>NZ_JALJWV010000001.1:5000-4257500 GCF_024169655.1 Pseudomonas marginalis
ACGGATAAAAGGTACTCCGGGGATAACAGGCTGATACCGCCCAAGAGTTCATATCGACGGCGGTGTTTGGCACCTCGATGTCGGCTCATCACATCCTGGGGCTGAAGCCGGTCCCAAGGGTATGGCTGTTCGCCATTTAAAGTGGTACGCGAGCTGGGTTTAGAACGTCGTGAGACAGTTCGGTCCCTATCTGCCGTGGACGTTTGAGATTTGAGAGGGGCTGCTCCTAGTACGAGAGGACCGGAGTGGACGAACCTCTGGTGTTCCGGTTGTCACGCCAGTGGCATTGCCGGGTAGCTATGTTCGGAATAGATAACCGCTGAAAGCATCTAAGCGGGAAACTAGCCTCAAGATGAGATCTCACTGGGACCTTGAGTCCCCTGAAGGGCCGTCGAAGACTACGACGTTGATAGGTTGGGTGTGTAAGCGCTGTGAGGCGTTGAGCTAACCAATACTAATTGCCCGTGAGGCTTGACCATATAACACCCAAGCAATTTGACTACTCGAAAGAGCATCAGATTGCGGTGTGTGAAGACGAAACGAACCGAAAGTTCGACTCTCACAAAACACCGAAAGCTATCACATACCCAATTTGCTGAAGCGAGGCCAGCTGGCCACGACTCAGTACCCGAATTTCTTGACGACCATAGAGCATTGGAACCACCTGATCCCATCCCGAACTCAGTAGTGAAACGATGCATCGCCGATGGTAGTGTGGGGTTTCCCCATGTGAGAGTAGGTCATCGTCAAGATTAAATTCCAGAACCCCTGTTTGCTTACGCAGACAGGGGTTTTGTTTTAGTAGAAGTCCACGAATTTCACTGGGACGTTGCCAACGCAACGGTCTGGTACACAGAATTTCTTGACGACCATAGAGCATTGGAACCACCTGATCCCATCCCGAACTCAGCAGTGAAACGATGCATCGCCGATGGTAGTGTGGGGTTTCCCCATGTGAGAGTAGGTCATCGTCAAGATTGAATTCCGAAACCCCTGTCTGCTAGCGCAGACAGGGGTTTTGTCGTTTAAGGCGTTTGCTTTGGCCACACATCCGCTCAGATAACCCGCGGCCTATGATCAATGGCCACCCTTCTTGAAAGACCGCAAGACTTTGCAGTTTCGGGCGCCTTACTGGGACCACTGGTCGGTTTCCCACTCAAAAAGAGGATCTTTCTCACAAAACCTTAAGATTCCACTTCATTTGGCCGAAAGCCTGATGAGCCATGCGTGCACCGATTTAGGGCGACCCAAGCGTCCACCTATGCGTTACATGGAATGTTCCACCCAGCACGCTCCCCCCCTTTGGCAAAAGAAGTCGATGAAATGAATCTAAAGTTCAGTCATAAAATTCTGTTGGCCGCGTCAGGCGTCGTCGTCCTGGCTTTCGCGTTATTCACGCTGTACAACGATTATCTGCAACGCACCACCATCAAGCAAAACCTGGAGTCGTCCATCCAGCAATCCGGTGAGCTCACCGCAAGCAGTGTGCAGAACTGGCTCAGTGGCCGTGTGTTGGTACTCGAAAACCTCGCGCAAAACGTGGCTCATCAGGGGAGCGCTGCAGACCTTCCTGGCTTGGTGGATCAACCCGCGCTCACCTCGAACTTCCAGTTCACTTACGTTGGCCAAACCAGCGGCGTGTTCACCCAACGCCCCGACGCAAAAATGCCCGACGGTTATGATCCGCGCCAGCGCCCGTGGTACAAGCAAGCCGTGGCTGCTGACAAAACCATGCTGACCCCGCCTTACATGGCTGCTGTTGGCGGGCAGATCGTGACCATCGCCATGCCGGTGAAAAAGAATGGCGAGTTGCTGGGCGTGGTCGGCGGTGACCTGAGCCTGCAAACGCTGGTGAAGATCATCAACTCGGTAGACTTCGGCGGCATCGGCCATGCGTTCCTGGTCAGCGGCGACGGCCAAGTCATCGTCAGTCCTGATCAGGACCAGGTGATGAAGAACCTCAAGGACATCTACCCAGGCACCCGCGTAAGCATCGAGAAGCTAAACCAGGATGTTGTCCTCAACGGCCAGGATCGCATTCTGTCCTTCACCCCTATCAGCGGTTTGCCGGGCGCAGACTGGTACATCGGCTTGTCGATCGATAAAGATAAAGCCTACGCCCCCCTGGGTAAATTCCGCACGTCCGCGCTGATTGCCATGCTGATTGCCGTGGTGGCGATTGCAGTGCTCTTGAGCTTGCTGATCCAAGTGCTGCTACGGCCGCTGACAACCATGGGCGTTGCCATGCAGGACATCGCCCAGGGCGAGGGTGACCTGACCCGCCGCCTGAATGTGACCAGCAAAGATGAGTTTGGCGAGGTAGGCAGCGCGTTCAACCAGTTCGTCGAGCGTATCCACGCCTCCATTTCCGAGGTGTCCTCGGCAACGCGCCAGGTGCATGACCTGTCCCAGCGCGTAATGGCGTCGTCCAACGCCTCGATCATCGGTTCTGACGAGCAGAGTGCGCGCACCAACAGCGTCGCGGCGGCAATCAACGAACTGGGCGCCGCTACCCAGGAAATCGCGCGTAACGCAGCCGATGCCTCCCAGCACGCCAGCGGTGCCAGCGAGCAGGCTGACGATGGGCGCAAAGTGGTGGAGCAAACCATCCTGGCGATGTCGGAACTGTCGCAAAAGATCAGCCTGTCCTGTACCCAAATCGAGACTCTGAATGCCAGCACCGATAACATCGGCCACATTCTTGATGTAATCAAAGGCATCTCCCAGCAGACCAACCTGCTCGCGCTCAACGCCGCGATCGAGGCCGCCCGTGCTGGGGAGGCTGGCCGTGGGTTTGCCGTGGTCGCCGATGAAGTACGCAACCTGGCTCACCGTACCCAGGAATCGGCCGAAGAAATCCACAAAATGATTACTTCGCTGCAAGTGGGTTCGCGGGAGGCGGTGACCACCATGAACGCCAGCCAGACCTCCAGCGAAGAGAGCGTCGTCGTCGCCAACCAGGCCGGCGAGCGCCTGATCAGCGTGACGCAACGGATTGTTGAAATCGACGGCATGAACCAATCGGTCGCCGCAGCCACCGAGGAGCAGACCGCCGTAGTGGAAACCCTCAACGTCGATATCAACCAGATCAACCTGTTGAACCAGCAAGGCGTGGTCAACCTCAACGAAACGTTGAAAGACTGCGACGCACTGTCCCAACAGGCCAACCGTTTGAAACAACTGGTCGACAGTTTCAAGATCTGACCCCGATGGCAGAGGAGTGAGGCCTCTCGCTCCTACTGCTTAGCCAAGCATCTGTCGGACATTATCCAATGCGCCGTCGGCGAAGCTCTGCATAAAGTGTTCGAACCCTTCCTGCGCGGTATCGACCGGTTCGCCGATGAGCGTCCAGGTCGCCCTGGAACAGCCTGAATCCAGTGCTTCCACACGCATTGCCGCCCACAAGCGGGCCACGCCCAAGGTGTTGTAGACGGTGGTCCAGGTCATGTACATGGCCTCTTCGTCACGACTATTGAGTTGCTCCACCGCACAATGGCCATCGTGGAAATACTTCGTGCGCAAAGCGCCTACACCGGCGCCGATTATTTCAATGTGCGACAAGGCGGGAATGAACGCATCAAAGCCTGCAAATTCCCCCACCAAGCCCCACAGCCGGGCGGCCTCGCAGTCGACTACGACGGAGGCCACCACTGGCGTGCCCTGGGGGTTGCGGATCAATGTATCGGGTTGCAACGGTTTCATGAGGTTGTCCTGAAGCGGTTCAAAGAAAGCCGATGGCCTTGAGGTAGTCGCAGCCTTTGCCTAACAGCGCGGGGCATTTCTCGGGGTACGTTGTGCCCATTTCTTCCACGCCCCGGCGTGCATTGTCGTGACGGATCATCGACGTATCGCCGATGTCTTCACCCAACCCGTCCAGGTAAAACCCCAGCACGCCAAACAGTGCGTTTTCGCGGCCCACTGTTCGCAGTTGCCGTTGCCATTGCGCAACACTGACCCGGTCGAATGTGTAGCCGGCGTCGCTGAATGCATCGAGGTACTGCTCCCAGCTCAAGGGTTGTGGGTTATGCAGGTTGTACACGCTGCGCCCGGCTGCGAAATGGGTGCAGTGGCGCGCGAGAAAACGCGCAAAAAAGTCCACCGGCATCAGGTCGAAGTTCACCTCTAAACGGGGAACCAGGCCCAATTGCAGCGAGCCCTTGAGCATCAGCATCAGGCGATTTTTCTGTGGTTGGCAAACACCGCTTTGGCTGTTGAAGCTGATATTGCCCGGACGATAGATATTCACCCAGGCGCCTTGCTCCAGCGCGCGGCCCGATAGCCGTTCGGCCACCCATTTGGAGAGGTTGTAACCATTCTTGATGTAGATCGGCAGCGTTGCCGCAGCCGGCGACTCCAGGACCTGTCCCGTGGCGTCGATGGCGCTGCATGCCGACAGTGTCGAGATGAAGTTGAAGACCTTTTTGCTGTGGGTTTCACACAGGCGCAGGCATTCCAGTACAGGGTCGACGTTGTCTTTCACCAGCGCCGCGTAGTCCATCACATGATTGACCCGCGCCGCGTTATGCACCAGCACGCCAAAGTCCCTGGCGAGGCGCTCGTACACCTCACCTGCCAAGCCCAGGCCAGGCTGGCTGATATCGGCGGCGTACACCCGCACCCGGCTCTGGTCCAGATGTTCCAGGCGGTATTCATGCAACGCCTGGGTGAACCGTACCGTTGCCGACTGGTTCGGCAGTTCCCGCACCAGACATGCCACTTCCG
The DNA here is from genome assembly GCF_024169655.1 of Pseudomonas marginalis. GTDB lineage: Bacteria > Pseudomonadota > Gammaproteobacteria > Pseudomonadales > Pseudomonadaceae > Aquipseudomonas > Aquipseudomonas paraveronii. The sequence goes on from NZ_JALJWV010000001.1 coordinate 9,723, forward strand.
TAGCACCGCCGGCCAGCAAGGCTTCGACGATGTGTACCCCGATAAAACTGTTGGCTCCCGTCACGATCACTTTGCGGCGGTCACCGGCGCAGGCCTCGGGTAGCACCTCAAGCGCCGGTATGCGCTGTGCGTCTTGAACCGCCTGGCCGGAGGGTGCATCGGCACGCGGGCCGCCCTCCAGCAGCGTCGAGAGTGTACGAATGGTCGGCATATCAAAAAAACTGTTCAGGGGCAGACTGCGACCAAATTGTTCGCGAACCCGTAGCAGCAGGCTCGACAGCAGAATGGAGTGGCCGCCGACGTTAAAGAAGCTGTCATCGATGGACAACGTCCCTGCGGGAAGCTGCAACAACTCACTCCACAGCCGCACCAGTTCAACCTGCAGCGGCGTTTGCGCGGCCTCTGCGGTGCGATTCGACGCGGGTTGCGCCGGCAGTTGCAACAAGGCCTGGCGATCGACTTTACCGTTGCCCGCGTAAGGCATGCCGGCTAATTCGATCCACCGCTCGGGTTGCAGGTAGTCAGGCAGCCACTGGCGTGCATACTGCTTGAGGGCGTCTATCGTGGCGCCAGGTTCCGGTTGGGCGACCACACCGCTAATCCTGCGATCACCGTCGATCACCACCGCCACCTGACGAAACAGCCGGCTGGCGCGCAGGCATTGTTCGATCTCCTGGGGCTCGACTCGAAACCCCCGAATCTTCACCTGCTCGTCCCGACGCCCGCCCAACTCGATGCCGTCGCGGGTCCACTTGGCGCAATCACCGCTGCGGTAGGCACGCAAGGGCTGGCCGCCCGGCAATGCCAGTTCGACAAAAGGGTCGTCGTGCCGTTGTGTTGCGTTCAAGTACCCCAGGCTCACGCCGGGCCCGACGATGTACAACTCGCCCATCACCTGCTCGTCCACCGGCTGCAAGTGCTCATCGAGTATCAGCACCTGGCTGTTGGCGATGGGGCGGCCGACGTTGCGATTGCTGTCCCCTGGCCGCAACGTCCGATGGGTGACCAGTACCGTGGCTTCGGTGGGGCCATAGAGATTGTGCAACTGGCACTGGCCGGCCAGTCGTTCGATCACGTAGGGCTCACAGGCGTCGCCGCCGGTCAGCAGGTGCGCCAGGCCCAGCGGTTGATCCAGCGGCAGGATGCTGAGCAGCGCCGGCGGCAGGAAGGCATGGGTGATACGTTGCTGGCGGATCAGTTCCAGCAGTTGCTGCGGGTCGCGTCGTTGCGCCTCGCTCGGGACGATCAACTCGGCGCCGGCAATCAGGCTGGGGAAGATATCCATCACCGAGGCATCGAAGCTCAACGCAGCGAACTGCAACACCCGGCTCTGCTCGTTCAGCTCCATGCAACCGCCGAACCAGGCGGTGAAATGGGCCAGGTTGCCCTGGCTCAGCAGCACGCCTTTGGGGCGGCCGGTGGTGCCCGAGGTGAAGAGCGCCATGCACGGTGCATCGGGGTTGGGGCGATGCCGCAGCAGCGGCGGCAACGTATCGCGCTGATCGATTGCACTGACATCCAATGAAACGAAGCAATCGCGCAGTGGGTGGCGACCATCATCCAGCAACACCCTGGCTCCTGCGCTGTCCAGCATGGCCTGTTGGCGTTGCGGTGGATGGTCAGGGGCCAGTGGCAGGTAAACCGCGCCGCAGCCCAGCACCGCAAGAATACTGGCGTACAACGCGGTTGTTTTTTCCAGGCACACCCCGACCACCGGCGGTGCCCCGACGCCTTCCAGCAGTGGAGCGAGCCGTTGCTGGATTGCCCGTGCTTGAGTGTGCAATTGCCGATAGGTCAGCGCACGGCCGGCAATGTTCAGCGCCGGCCGTGTGGCGAAGGTGAGCAGGCTGGCCTGCAATCGTTCGATCATTGGCACCTGTGCCGCCTGCAGCAGGTGTACATCGGTCGTGTGATTGAACCGATGCACAAACGCCAACGCCTCCAGCCTTTGCAAACCGTGTTCGGGCCAGGCATTGGCGCCGGCCCCTGTGGGAAAATACTCAGGGTCGCGGGCGAAGCCGCTCACCAGTGCAGCGAGCCATTCCACCAGCGCAGTTATCGCTCGCAGGCGCAGTCGCTGGCCATTACCGCTGGGCTCTTCGGCAAGGTCCAACACGACCCCCCAGCGTTGGCCAGCGTCATACGCGCGCAACTGTAGCTGCGGCAACCCGTACTCCGTCAGCGGGCCGACGCCCAGGCGCAGGTTGATGCGTGGGGCGGTGGCCAGGTATGTCGGCAGTGACGCGCTACCGTCCTCAATCACCAGGTCGGCAGCGTCATGACCCGACAGATGACCATATTGCTCCAGCTCCAGCCTCAGCGCATCGAGGGCATGGCTGATACCGAACCATCCAATTGTCAGTCGTCTCATGCCGCTCTCCCTGCCACTGGCAGATAGTCGGCCAGTGCCTGGGCTACGCTCGGTGTCTGCAGCAAGCCGCTGTGCTGCAGAAAGCCCATGATGTTGCCGATCAGCGGGTGGTGGCGGGTGATGGGGAAATCCAGTGCCGCCATGTCGGCCCTCAGTGCATGGCGAACGTCAGTGCTCACGTCCAACTGATCGATCAGTTGCAGGTCGAAGGATTTTTGCAGCTCGTTGGTCAGGTAGTGCTGCAGGAAGATGGGCAAGACAGGGGCAATGCTGTCGCGCTCATCCGGGCTTGCCGCCTGCCAATAGAGGCGCACCAGGCGCGTCCAGAACTGCCCATGGCGCCCTTCGTCGAACAGGTGATCGGCCATCAAGCCACGGATGGAGGCCTTGACGCTGTGGTCCTTGGAAAACGCCGCCACGTCATGGGTCACGGTGTTCTCGGCGATGGCCACGCCAATCAATTCCACCGCATCGCGCAGGTGCGCCGGGACCTGTGCCTGCGCCACCGGCAGGGCGTGGCTGAGTTCGATTTGCAGGGGCAGGTCCAGTGGCGGTATGCCGGTCATCTCCACGGTCTGTTGCAGGAAGTCCAGCGCGACCAGGGCGTGATAATCCTCGTCCACCACGACGGTCATCGCGTCGTAGCGACACACAAGGGGGAAGGGCAGGGCGAAACGGTTTTTGGCAATGTTGCGCGCGGTTTTGTCGACGATCTCGGTTTCGAAAATCACCACGTCATTGATGAACTTGTAGAAGCTTTGCAGCAGCACGAAGTCGCGCCACTGCCGGCAATGCTCAAGAAAGGTCGTGCTGAGGACCAGGGGCTGGCGGCACAGCGGATAGATCAGCTTGTCGTCGTTTTCCAGCAGGCGGCGAGGGCGCGTGCGGATGGTGGCGCGGCGTTCCCAGTCTTCGGCGATGGAGCGGTAGTCGGCGACGTTCATGGGCGCACCTGTTGCAGCGAGGTACGCACGTCGTCCCAGAGCTTGATGCGGTTTTCCACGGCGTTGATCGCGGTTTCAACGGCTTGTTGCTGGTACTCGGGAGCGCTGAGGGTCAGGCCTTGGAGCATTCTCTGTGCCGCTGGCTCATGGCCTTGGGTGTCCAGTTCGATATGGCGGTTGAGGTAGTAGCCCAATGTAGGCGCCTGGCGATCGATGATTTCACTGCCCTGCAACAGCCGTTCGAACATGCTCGGGATAATACTTTCGCGGCCGTGCAGGAAGGCGGCGGCCACACAGTGGGTGGGCGCATTCAACGCAATGTGCAACGTGCTCGCGACGAAGCGGGCCACGCTGGGCAGGATATCGACCTGACCCAAGGCGGCATTGGCCTCGACGCCCCGCCGTTGCAGCGTGATGAAGGTATCGATGGCGTGGGTACTGGCGCCCACTTCGAGCATGGCCTCCCGGTACAGCTCGAAGTGACTGCAATGACCACGCCTGGGATGTTGGTCCGACTCCTCGCCCAGCACGATTTCGTTGATCAGGCGGGCGGCTTGCGGGTCGCTCGGTGGGAGCCAGGGCAACTGCGTACACGTCAGGTCCCGTTGCAGGCGTTTGGTGAGGGTCATGAAGTCCCAAACGGCAAATACATGGTTTTCCATAAAAAGTTGTAACTTGCCAAGTGAAGTTATTTCTTCAAATAACGGGTGACTGCATAACTGCAGCTTTTTTTGTTTAAGTAGAACTTGATACATGGTTGATGCCTATAAGTTGTTGCGACTGCTCTGAAAACAGTGATGGGCTTTTGCAGCCAAAAAGCAGACAGGTAACGGTTTAGCCAAGACACGCGCGCAGCACTGCCCAAATAGGGGGTCGTGCAGGCGGTTGAGGTGTTTGGTTTGTTGAATAATGATAATAAGCCGATTAAACGTTTGGGCGAGCTTATAAATGTATTAGATGTTTTTTCGAAAAGATTCCGGTTGTGAGTAAGTTGTATTATTAAATGTGGGAAGTTTCCCGGGCATTAGCAGGCATTACGCAGTCGAATAGTTTTAACCGGGGCATCTTGACGCGGGGCTTTCCCAGGAGGGAAGGCAGCCCCGCAATACTTAAAGGGTGAATCCAGTGGAAAACCTTACTTGCCGGCCGCCTCAAGGCCCTTTAGGTAAGTGCTGATGACCTCCATGCCTCGCATCAGGTGATTGCGCAGCGTCAGGATGCTTTCGGCGACCTTCTTCTGCGCCACCAGGCTCAGCAGTTCGCGGTGATCTTCCTGGGACGTCTCGCCCAATCCCATCGCCTCAAGGTTGAAGCGCAGGAAGCGCTCCTCTTCATTCAAACCGTGTTCGACCAACGTGAGTAGTCGCCGGTTGGGCGCCTTGCCATACAGCGCCATGTGGAACAGGCGGTTGAGCCGGCCAATCTCGGTATAGTCTTTCTCCTGCTCCAGCGCCGTGATGAAGGCATCCGCCTGGGCAATGTCGTCTGCGGTGAGCAACGGAATCGACAACCGCAGCGCTTCGGATTCCAGCAGCATGCGCAAGGCGTAGGTTTCGGCTGAATTGTCTTCGATCAGCGGTGCAACCACCGCACCCTTGTGCGTCACGACATGCAGCAACGACTGGGCTTCCAACTGCCGAAGGGCTTCACGCACGGGCATGCGGCTGACGCCGAACAGGCTGGCCAGCTCTTGCTGGCGCATGGCGGTACCACAAGGCAACCGGCCATCGAGGATGGCATTGCGCAAGGTTTCTTCGATTACGGAACGAGCAAGATGGGCGGGAATAGGCCCGCTGACCTTGATACTACTCAAAGGGCTCGGCTTTTGCGTCACGGCTACGCTAGCCTCCTTATAGAATGGGTATGGCTTATTGGATCCAATGCACACTAGAGATTGCCTACAGGCTTGTCAAACACGCAAGGTTTTCGGCTTGTAAGCGGCTAAACACGCGACTCTGAGCGCCCACAACATGCTTTGCGGTGTCTTACACACCGGTGTCAGATTGCGCTGAATTGAACACTTCACCGCCCTCGTTTACTCCATTGCCAGCGCCCGGCGCAGGTGATCGGCGCTACATTCCCATCTATGCATATTCACTAACGGTATTTAAAATGCCGTTCTTATGCCTATAAAGTCACTCTCCTGTCCGACCGGGAGTGAATTCATGTCCGCCACCTCTACTGTTCCAACCGCGACCTCTAACGCCCAAACCTTCGAGATTCGTCCGCTCCCCGGCAGCGTGGGGGCCGAGATCATCGGCCTGGATGTGTCCCGCCCGGTCAATGATGAGGATTTCGCCCGCATTCACCGCGCGCACCTGGCTCAGCATGTGGTGATCTTTCGCGACCAACGCATCACCCCCCAACAGCAAATCGCCTTCAGCCGCCGCTTTGGCGTGCTGCAGATCCATGTGCTCAAGCAGTTCCTGCTGGCCAACCACCCGGAAATCCTGATCGTCTCCAACATCATCGAAAACGGCCAATCCATCGGCCTGGGCGATGCGGGCAAATTCTGGCATTCGGATCTGTCCTATAAAGAACTGCCCAGCCTGGGCTCGATGCTGCACGCCCAGGAACTGCCAGCCGAAGGCGGCGACACCTTGTTTGCCGACATGCACAAGGCCTGGGACCAACTGCCCGCGCACCTACGCAAAGCCGTACACGGCCGCAGCGCCGCGCACTCCTACACCGCGCGTTACAGCGAAAGCAAATTCGAAGGCAACTGGCGCCCGACGCTGACCCCCGAGCAGCTCGCCCAAGTTGCCGAAGTGGTCCACCCGATTGTGCGCACCCATCCGGAAAACGGCCGCAAGGCGCTGTTCGTCAGTGAAGGCTTTACCACCCGCATCATCGGCCTGCCGGAAGACGAAAGCCGCGACCTGCTGGCCCAGCTCTACGCCCACAGCGTGCTGCCGGAAAATATCTACCGCCATCAATGGCAGCCCCACGACCTGGTGTTCTGGGACAACCGCTCGCTGATCCACCTGGCGGCCGGTTGCCCGAGCCATCTGCGCCGCAAGCTGTACCGCACCACCATCCAGGGCGACGCGCCTTTCTGATTCGGAGCATGACCATGTCCAGGAACATTCCATTTGCACGGCTGGCCGCAACGCTCGGCCTGGGTATCAGCCTGTTGGCCGGCAGCCTCGTCGCCCCAGCGGTTGCGCAGGCTGAAGGTGAGATTCGCATCGCCGAACAGTTCGGCATCGTCTACCTGTTGCTCAACGTGGTGCGCGACCAGCACCTCATCGAAAAATACGGTAAACAAGAAGGCCTCGATATCAAGGTCGACTGGACCCAACTCTCCGGCGGCGCGGCCGTCAATGATGCGCTGCTCTCCGGCTCCATCGACATCGCCGGTGCCGGCGTCGGCCCGCTGCTGACCATCTGGGACCGCACCCACGGCAAGCAGAACGTCAAGGCCGTCGCCTCCCTCGGTAACTTTCCCTACTACCTGGTGAGCAACAACCCCAAGGTCAAGACCATCGCCGATTTCACCGATAAAGACCGCATCGCGGTGCCGGCGGTGGGTGTGTCGGTGCAGTCGCGCTTCCTGCAATACGCGGCCGCCAAGCAGTGGGGCGACAAGGAATTCAATCGCCTCGATCAGTACACCGTCGCCGTCCCGCACCCTGACGCCACGGCAGCGCTGATCGCCGGCGGCACCGAGCTGACCGGGCACTTTTCCAACCCGCCGTTCCAGGACCAGGCCCTGGTGAACCCCAATGTGCATGTGGTGCTCAACACCTACGACCTGCTGGGCCCGAACTCGCCGACGGTGTTGTTCGCCACTGAAAAATTCCGTAACGACAACCCGAAAACCTACAAGGCATTCGTCGACGCGCTGACCGAAGCCGCGCAGTTCGCCCAGAACGACAAAGGCGCCGCCGCCGACACCTACATCCGCGTGACCAAGGCCAAGATCGACCGCGCCGAGCTGCTGAAAATCATCGACAACCCGCAATTCGAATTCAGCGTCACGCCGAAAAACACCTACCCGCTGGCGGAATTCCTCTACCGCGTCGGCGCGATCAAGAACAAGCCTGAATCGTGGAAGGACTACTTCTTCCAGGACGCCAAGCCCCTGCAAGGAAGCTGAGATGAACGCGCCCTTGCAAGGCCACGCGGCCAGCAACCTGTCCGCTGCCGCCGCGCTGCTGGCGGTGGATAACGTCAGCCTCGAATACCGCACCCCCGAGCGCGTGGTGCGGGCCACGCACCAGGTCAGTTTCGAAGTCGACCCGGCCGACCGCTACGTATTGCTCGGCCCGTCGGGTTGCGGCAAATCCACCTTGCTCAAGTCCATCGCCGGGTTTATCCAGCCTTGCGAAGGGGAGATCCGCCTGCTGGGGCAGAAGGTCGAACGCCCCGGTCCTGATCGCATTGTGGTGTTCCAGGAATTCGACCAGCTGCCGCCGTGGAAAACCGTCAAACAGAACGTGATGTTCCCGCTGCTGGCGTCAAACACCCTCAAGCGTCGTGCAGCCGAAGAACGCGCGCTGCACTACCTCGACAAAGTCGGCCTCAGCGCCTTTGCCGACGCCTATCCGCACACCCTCTCCGGCGGCATGAAAGCCCGCGTGGCCATCGCTCGCGCCCTGGCCATGCAGCCGAAAATCCTGCTGATGGACGAACCCTTCGCCGCCCTCGACGCCCTGACCCGCCGCAAGATGCAGGAAGAGTTGCTGCGGCTCTGGGAGGAAGTGCGTTTCACCTTGCTGTTCGTCACCCACTCCATCGAAGAGGCGTTGGTGGTGGGCAATCGCATCCTGTTGTTGTCGCCCCATCCGGGACGGGTGCGCGCGGAAATCCACAGCCATCAATACGACCTGCACAGCCTGGGCGGCGTGGAACTCCAGGCGTCGGCGCGAAGGATTCATCGCCTGCTGTTCGATGAAGCGCCCGAAGCCGAACGTGAGTTGGGCTTCGCCGATATCCGCATCGCTTACTGAAGGGGCCCGCTCATGCGCCAGGAATATGAAGTCACCCTTGAACCGCTGCTCAGCGTCCCCGTGGAACGCGAACTGCCCCTGCGCCAACGCCTGTGGCAACAAGGCTGGTTGCGCAAGGGTTTGATCCTGATCGTGCTCGCGATCCTCTGGGAAGCGGTCGCGCGCTACCAGAACAATGACCTTTTGTTGCCGAGTTTTCTGCAGACGTTTCACGCGCTCTACGACGGCCTGCTCAGTGGCGAGTTGTTGAGTAAAGTCGGCATCTCGCTGGTGGTGCTGATCAAGGGCTACCTGATCGGCATCCTGCTGGCATTTGCCCTGACCACACTGGCGGTGTCGACCCAACTGGGCCGCGACCTGCTCAGCACCCTGACCTCGATGTTCAACCCATTGCCGGCGATTGCGCTGTTGCCGCTGGCGCTGCTGTGGTTTGGACTGGGCCAGAACAGCCTGATTTTCGTGCTGGTGCATTCGGTGCTGTGGGCATTGGCGCTCAACACCTACTCGGGGTTTCTCGGCGTGTCCGAAACCCTGCGCATGGCCGGTCGCAACTATGGGTTGAAGGGCATGCGCTTTGTGCTGTTCATCCTGATTCCAGCGGCACTGCCGTCGATCCTCGCCGGCCTGAAAATCGGCTGGGCATTCGCCTGGCGCACGCTGATCGCCGCCGAACTGGTGTTTGGCGCCACCAGCGGCAAAGGTGGCCTGGGCTGGTACATCTTCCAGAACCGCAATGAGCTGTACACCGACAAGGTATTCGCCGGGCTGGCGGTGGTGATCCTGATCGGCTTGCTGGTGGAAAATTTGCTGTTCGACACCTTCGAGCGATTGACCGTCAAGCGGTGGGGCATGCAACGCTGAGGCTGGCTTGATCAATGAGTGATCAGACTTGCTCCCGCCGGAGTGTAGGAGCGTTCCTGATTTTTGTCCCGTTGAACGATCAACAAGCCCAGACATTAACCTTTCGACGGTTAACCTTAAGAGACTTCGTTATGTCCGTCGAAAATCCCTACGCTGCGCCACTGGCCGATCTGAGTCAGTCAGCCGCTGATCAACCGATGTTCTTTGTTGTTGCGCCGCGCAAACTGTTGCTGATGGTGTTGCTGTCCCAAGGCTTGTACATGGTTTATTGGAGTTACAAACAGTGGGCCTATTATCGCCAGGCAACCGGTGCCCGCATTTGGCCTTGGGCCCGGGGCTTGTTTGCGGTGTTTTTCTTTTACTCGTTCGCGATGAAGGTGCGACGAACGCTTGAATTGACCAATACGCCGCATCGCTGGTGGCCACGGTGCCTGGCGCTCGCAATGATCCTCAGCGCACTGCTGCCACAGGCCTATGTCTGGTTTGTAGCGCCGATGACGGCACTGAAACTCAACGTCTGCCTTTTGATCGTCTATGCAGCCCTGGCGGTGCAGCTTCAGCGTGCGGTGAATCGTGTTGAAGACGACATGGAGGGCAACGCCAACCATCGCCTGACCTGGGCCAATGGCATCTGGATACTCATCGGGACGAGTTTCTGGGCGCTGACGACATTTTTGGCGCTCAACCCACCCGGGCAGTACTGAGTTTTTTGGTGGGCTAAACACGTGTCCATGCACGGTGGACACGTGTTTCTAAAGGGCATTTTCCAGACAAGCGTCTTCAGGGATTCTGCAAAAACACCACATACCCCCGAAACCACTCACTCCCCTTCAAATACCCCGGCGTCTCCCATTCTCCGCCCTGGATCAAGCCGATCTTGAACGGCAGCCCCAGCCGATTCATCCGTGGCAGATACGCGGCGTAATCCGGGATGCTCTGGCGCCCCTGGTACGTCTGCACCACCACTTCATCCACCACGCCGTTGAGCTGGGCGATGGCGGCCGGGTCGGCGTTGCTGCTCCAGTCCATCAGGCCGGTGATGCTCAGGCGCAGGTCGGCGGGCAGGCGTTGGCGCAGGTCGCGCAGGAAGCCGGCGTATTCGTGCAGGTACTGGGTGCGGGCGTCGAAGTCGATCTGGATGCCGATCACCGGATTGCCGGCGTCGCGCCAGCGTTGTACCTGGCCGAGCAACTGGGTGTAGACGCGGTCTGGCCAACGCAGGGTGTGGGCGCGGTAGACCAGCCAGATGTCGCCCTGGGTGATGCGCGGCACGCTCATGCCCTGGGCGATCAATTGCACGCCGCGTTGGGGGGCGCGGCGGGTGGCGTTGATCTGGCCCTGGAGGATGTACAGGGTTTTCGCTTGCTTGAGCACCGGCTGTGGTGTGACGCCGCTCCACAGCCAGAAGGCGTCATAGTCGCGGGCGTCGACGGCGCCGAAGGCCGGGCTTGCCAGCAACAGCAAGCCGAGCCACAGCGGTTTCACCAGTAGTACTGCAGCGATTTGCCCCACTGCGTGTCGGCAAAGCCCGTCTTGAGCTGGCGGAACCAGGCCTTGCGCACGGCCGGCGCAACGTCTTCGCCGCCGCAACTGTTGTAGCCAGACGGCGCGTAGCAATTAAGGGCGCGGAACAGCGCGTAGGCTTTGTCGGCCTTAGGTGCCTTGGGGTTGCCGATCACCTGTTGGTAGCCGTCGAGCCGCGAGAAGGTGGCACCCTTGAAGTCCGATGGCGTGCTGCCCAGGCTGCCGGCGGCGCGCGCCTGTTCAAGCGGCATGCTATCCAGGCTGTTGCGCAGGATGAACTCGCCGAAACAGTTCAGGCCGTGGGGGTTTTTCGCGTCGTTCTGCAAGGTTGCGGCGGTTTGCGCAATGCTCGGGCAGGCGTAGCCGGATTCGGCCTTATCGCCGTTCCACTGAAACAGTTTCAACGTCTGGCCGGCGCCGTAGACATAACCCAGGCTGGTGCCCAGCTTGTCGTCCGGGGCCGACGCCGGCAGTTGCTTGAGGTCGTCGTCGAAGGTGGCGAACTGGCCGCGCAGCAGGTCTTTATAGAGCAGCACGAATTGCGCGGTCTGGCGCTCCAGCGGGTCGTGCGCCTGGGCGATCTGCTGGCGCAGCAAGTCCGGCCCGGCGCTGTTGCGCAGCAGGATGTAGCGCACCTGTTTGGCGCTGATCGGCGAATCGGCGGCGAACACCTTGGCCAACTGGCCGCTGCGCTCGTAATTCATCGCCAGTGCCAGCTCCAACTGGTCGCGTTGCAGCGGTTGCTTGGCCAGCGGCAGCAGTTGCAGCCAGAGTTTTTCGGCGGCTTTCCAGTCTTGCTTGGCTTCCAGGGCCAGGCCGCGCAGGGTCTGTTGGCTGAAGGCGAAGTAATCCGGGTTCGACGGCACGTCCTGGGGCAGATGCTTCAACGCGCTGTCGGGTTGATGCTCGACGTACAGGGCATACGCCGCTTGCAGGTAGTCGAACAGCGCCGGTTCGTCGGCAAACACGGCTTTTTGCCCATCGAGGTCGGCGCGGGTGAGGGTCGGCGGCGTGTGTGCGCGCATCAGCATCAGGTCGCTGACGAGCAGGATCATCGGGTTCTTGACCGCCTTGCCGTTGACCATCAGCAGCTTGAGGTCGGCTTCGGCCACCAGTTCATCCACGGACACATTGCGCTGGGCGTCGGTGGCCTGGGTCAATTGCCAGGCATAGGCCTCGGCGAGCTTGGCGTGATCGTCCGCCAGCCAATACACCCGGCGCAGCAGGCCACGGGCGGAGGCGACGTAATCACCTTGTGGATAAGTCTTCAGGTAACCGAGGAAGCCCTCTTCGGCATCGCTCAGGGCGGACTTATCCACATGCTCGAGTTGCGGCATGCCGTATTCGTCGAAGGCGTCGGCCTGCGCCTGGTTCAGTGATGTCCGCGCGGTCATGTACAGCGCGGTTTCCTTCAGCCAGGGCAGATGACTGCTGCTGGCGCCGGCAAAACCGCGCTCGGCGTCACTGAAGCGGCCGCTGTAGAAGTCGGCGGCGGCTTGCAGATAGGTGCGAAGCAGTTGGCCTTCGGTGGATTGGATCTGCTGTGCGTCCACCACTTGGCCGTCCCAGGAGCACGCCGTGAGCAATTGCAAGCGCGCCTTCACCAGCAACTCGCGCTCGGCCGCCGGCATGTCGGCCTTGAGCACCTGACGGATAAACGCGGTAGCGCTGTCGTCGTCGTTGCTGCGACAGCGGCTGCCTTCGCCATTCAGGAAGTCAGCACCCGCGGATTTGTATTCGTCACGCTGGATGCCCAATGGCTGGAGCAGGGTGTCGAGTTCGGCGCTGGGTGAAGCGTGCGGCGTGCTATCCGGTTCGGCCGGCGTGGCGGCGATCGGCACCAGGCGGTACACCGGGAACGGCACCGGACCGAAGCCTTGGGACAGGTCGTCGTCGCTCAAGGCGTTTGGTGCCAGGGGCGCGGCTTTTTTGTCGGCCAGCAACAGGCGCAGGTTGGTTCGGCTGTCATTGCCGGGGCTCAGGAACGGCAGGTTGTTGCACGTGTCCAGGCTGTCCCGCGAGACCCTCCAGTCGGGGTAGCACGAGTCGTCGGAGCTGGCGCGTGCCGGCTGGGAGAGACCGGCGAGCAGTGCCAGTGCCAGGGGTGACAGAAAACCGATGCGCATGACGTGTCCTTGATCCTGAGTCCTTGGAGGGCGCCAATCATAACGTGATCCGGCGAAGGCTTCGGCAAAGGCCTACAAAAATTGCTGATTTGTCTGACTGGGGGTAGTGGCAATTTAACTCCGCTGCCCTAGACTGCGCACATCGTCAGGGAGGTCGGGTATATGAAGCAGTTATGTAGGTCGGTACTGGGTTTTTGCTGCTTGGTGAGCCTGACGCCGATGGTCATGGCGGACGATCCGCTGTTGGACCACGCGCCCGCCGCCGTCAGCGCCGATAGTGAAGCCCGTGGCGTATTGCGTGCCCGTGACCAGGCGATGCTCGCCAGTGAATTGTCGGGCCGTATTGTCGAGTTGCCGTTCAGTGAGGGCGAGTCGTTCAAGAAGGGCGACACCCTGGCGCGTTTCGATTGTTCGGCCTACCAGGCTCAACTCAATGCCGCCTCGGCTGCCAGTCGTGGCGCCGGCGAAGAGCTGGCCCACAACAAACAACTGGCCGCGTTGAATTCGGTCGGCCGGTTTGAAGTGGCCCGCGCCGAAGCCAAACTCACCGAAACCCAGGCCCAGTCCCAGGTCTATCAGGTGCAGGTCAAGCGCTGCAGCGTGCTGGCGCCGTATGACGGCCAGGTGGTGCAGCGCAAAGTCCAACGTTATGAAAGCGTCTCGGCCGGCGCGCCGCTGCTGGAAATCGTCGACAACCGCAGCCTGGAGATCCACTTGCTGGTGCCGTCGCGCTGGATGAGCAAACTCAAGCCCGGGCAGACGTTCAGCTTCACTCCCGACGAAACCGGCCAGGCATTCAGCGCCACCGTCAAACGCCTTGGCGCCCGCATTGACGAAGGCAGCCAGACCCTGCTGTTGGTCGCGACCTTGCCCAATGCCAGCGGCTTGATGGCAGGCATGAGCGGCACCGCTCACTTTGCACAACTGCAATGAACGCACCGATGACGGGCAATGCCGAGCGGGTATTCGCGCAGTTTCTCGAGTTGGAACGCCAGACCCGCGCGGCCCACAGCACTGAGCAATTGGCGTATAGCCTGGTCAACGATGGGCAACCGTTGTTCGGTTACCGCCATGCGGCGCTGTTGATCGCCGGCAAGGTGCGGGCGGTGACGGCGGTGAGCAGCGTCGACCCGAATGCGCCGTTTGTGGCCTTCGTCGAGCAGGCCGTGGCGCAATTGCACAAACACGGGCTAGGTCAGACCGCTCGGGAAGTGCCGGCTGCGCAATTGAGTGAGCAGGTCCAGGCCGACTGGCAGAGTTTGTCCGCTGGCCATGTGTTCTGGTTGCCCTTGATCGACCCGCAAGGCCGCGTATTCGGTGGTGTGTGGCTGGCGCGAGATACCCCCTGGAACCCGGCCGAGCAGGTGCTGCTGGCGCAGTTGGGCGATACGTACAGCCATGCCTGGCGCGCCCTGCAACCGCGCCAGCCGTGGCGGCTGCGCCTGACCCGCAAGCGTCAGGTGCTGGTGGTGGTCGCGTTACTGCTGATGCTGCTGATTCCGGTGCGCCAATCGGTGCTGGCGCCCGCCGAAGTGGTGCCGTTGGCCGGCCAAGTGGTGGCGGCGCCGCTGGACGGGGTGATCGCCGAGTTCCTGGTCAAACCCAACCAGACGGTGAAAACCGGTGACCTGCTGCTGCGCTTCGAAAGTACCACCCTCACGGCCCAGGCCGATGTGGCGGCGCGTGCCCTGGGTGTGGCCGAAGCGGAGCTCAAGGCCAATTCCCAACGCGCCTTTGCCGATGCCGAGTCGAGTTCGCGTATCGACTTGCTCGCCGCACGGGTCGAGCAAAAACGCGCCGAGCGTGACTACGCCCGTGAACTGCTCAAACGCAGCGAAGTGCGCGCCGAGCGTGACGGTATCGCGGTGTTTGCCGACGCCGAACGCTGGACCGGCAAACCGGTACAGACCGGCGAGCGTCTGCTGCAGATCGCCGATCCCGGCCAGGCAGAGTTGCGCATCGAACTGGCGGTGGGCGATGCCATCGCATTGGCGCCGGACGCCCAAGTGGCGTTGTTCCTCGACAGCGACCCGTTGCAGCGTCACCTCGCCACCTTGCAACGCGCCGCCTACGAGGCGCAGCCCACACCCGGCGGGCAACTCGCCTATCGCCTCGATGCGCGGTTCGATGAGGCACCGCCACGCATCGGCCTGCGCGGCACCGCCAAGCTCTTCGGTGAGCGCGCGCCCCTGGCCCTGTACCTGTTGCGTCGGCCACTGGCTGGCCTGCGCCAGAGCGTCGGCCTCTGATGAACCTGCCCCCACTGCGTGAAGACCTGCAACTGTCCAGCGCCGGCGCGGCCCTGGACGGCTCGCCGCGCTGGACCCTGGCCGACCCGGTGCGCGGGCGTTATTTCAAACTCGGCGCCACCGCCATTCGCCTGCTGCGCCATTGGTCCCTGGGCGATCCGCAACACGTCCTGCAAGCCGCCAACCGTGAGCCGGGCCTGCCCCTGAGCGACAGCGAAGTGGATGAGCTGCTGAGTTTCCTGCGCGCCCATGACCTGATCGCCGCGCTGGACCCGCAGCAACGTGCCAGTTACGCCTTGAAGGCCGCCGCCCGTAAGCAAAGCCTGTGGCAAATCCTGCTGCATCAATATTTGTTCTTCCGCATCCCGCTGTGGCGCCCGGATGCGTTTCTCAACCGCGCCTGGCCGTGGCTGGCGCGGTTCGGGCCGGGGCTGTTGCGCTACGGCTTGCCGCTGACCCTGGGCCTGGGCGTGTTTCTGGTGGCGCGCGACTGGCAGCGTTTTCTGGCGACGTTTCCGCACCTGTTCAGCCTCGGCGGTGCCCTGGCATTTGGCGCGGCGTTGTTCTTCGCCAAGCTGTGCCATGAGTTCGGCCATGCCTTTATGGCCAAGCGTGCCGGGTGCCGGGTGCAAAGCATGGGGGTGGCGTTCATGGTGTTGCTGCCGATGTTCTACACCGATGTGAGTGACGCCTGGCGCGTCAATGATCGGCGCGCGCGGTTGCTGATCGGCGCCGGTGGGGTCATGGCCGAGCTGTTGCTGGCTTGTGTGGCCTTGCTGGCCTGGTCGCTGTTGCCGGACGGCGCGACGCGCACGGCGGCGTTCATGCTGGCCAGTGCGACGTGGCTGACCACCCTGGCGATCAACCTCAACCCGTTCATGCGCTTCGATGGTTACTTTCTGATCAGCGACCTGTGGGGCGTCGACAACCTGCAAGGCCGTGCCTTTGCCCTTTGCCGCTGGCGCCTGCGCGAGTGGTTGTTCGGCTATGGCCAACCGGCGCCGGAACCCTGGGCGCCGAACATGCAACGGCGCCTGCTGTGGTGGGGTTACCTGGCGTGGTTGTGGCGGGCGGCGCTGTTCCTGGGGATTGCCCTGGCGGTGTATCACCTGTTCTTCAAGCTGCTCGGGATCTTCCTGATGCTGGTGGAACTGGTGTGGTTCATCTGCCTGCCGATCTTCAAGGAGTGGCGCGAATGGTGGAGTCGCCGCAGCCAGGCCCATGCGCCGCGAGTGCTGCTCAGCGGCCTGGGCCTGGTGTTGATCGTGCTCGCCTTAGTGGTGCCGTGGCGCAGTGCCGTGGAGCTGCCGAGCATGCTCGAGGCCGGGCGCGCCAGTGCCTTGCACGCGCCGGTGGCGGCGCGGGTAAAACAGTTGCGGGTGGTGGATGGGCAAGTCGTGACCCAGGGCCAGGTGCTGATCGAACTGGAATCGCCGGATTTGGACGCACGGCAAAGCATCGTGCGCCGCGAAGTGGAAATTTTGCAGTTGCAGATGCGTCGCCAGGCCGGACGCAGTGAAACCGCGGCCGACGCCGGGATCAACGATCAGCGTCTGTCCCAGGCCTTGGCCGAATACCGCGGGCTCGCCGCCCAGCGTGAACGCCTGCTGTTGCGCGCGCCCCATGCCGGCACCGTGCGCGACGTGCTGCCGCAATTGAGCGTGGGCCGCTGGCTGTCGCCTAAAGACCCGTTGGCGCAAGTGGTCGAAGAGGGCGCGCGCCTGCGCGGTTATCTGGAGGAGTCCGAGTTGTGGCGGGTGACACCGGGGGCGAGTGGGCGGTTTATCGCCGATGACCCGATGCGCGCCGCCATCCCGGTGGTGTTGACCGACATCGATGCCAACGGCGTGGCCTATCTGGACCAGGAAGCCCTGACCTCCGACCACCATGGGCCGATTGCTGTGCGTCGTGACGAAAACCAGCGCCCGGCGCCGGTGCAGGCGCAATACGGTGTGCGGTTGCGCAGTGCGCAACCGATCGCCACCCCCCATCAACCGCTGCGCGGCGTGGTGGTGTTGCAAGGGCGCAGCGAGTCGGTGCTGGGCGTGGCCTGGCGCCGAGCGGCGGCCTTGGGCGTGCGGGAAAGCGGGTTCTGACAGGAGTGCAAAGGCATGTTGAACAAGGACGGCGCTTTGGCGCAAGGCCTGGCGGTGCGCCCGTCACGGCCCACCGACGGGCCATTTCTGCAAAGCCTCTACCGCTCGGCGCGTGCCGATTTGCAGTGGATCGACGGTGAGCAGGGGCTGGTCGAGGCGGTGATCGCGCAACAGTTTCAGGTGCAGGAAAACGGTATGGGCGAGCATTTTCCCGGCGCCTTGCATTATGTGATCGAAAAACTCGACACGCCCATTGGCGCCCTGAGTGCCGATTTTGGCCCGAATGAAATCCGCGTGCTGTACCTGGCGTTTATCCCCGCCGCCCGAGGCCTGGGTTTTGGCCGCGCGATACTGCAAGGCGTGCAACGGGCCGCGCAGCAGGTGTGTTGCCCGGTGGCTACGGTTGTGTGGGCGAGCAACCCCCATGCGCGCCAGCATTACCTGGCGCTGGGGTTTCGGCTGGAGGAAGAGACGCCCGCCGCGCAGCGGCTGGTGTGGTACCCGTCTCAGTTGAACACGATGCAGAAATAACCGCGTGCGTTGTCGCGGCCCATGGCGGGTTCGCGGGACACAAACACCTGCTCCAGGCAGGTCTGCCCCAGCGGCAAACGGCAGAGGCCGTCGACGAAATCCGTCGGCTCCAGGCTGTCGAGCAACACGCTGAAGGCCGTGCGCGGGCTGCCCGGCAAGCTGGCTTTGGGCGCAGCGGTCACCTGTTGGATCTGGATCGGCAGCGCCGACCCATCCGGCAGGTACAACATACTCGTGCGCGCAAGCAGAGGGCGAAAGTGCTCGGGGGTGACCAGGTTCAACATACATCGGCTCCGTGTCAGAGAGGCCGAGGCCCAAGCGCCTCGGCCCAAGGGCGGGTCAGTCGCGTGACGGAAAGACCCCGTTCAGGGCAATGCTGAAGTTGATCACCAGGAACGGGTTCATCGTGTTCATGGGCAACCCCTGGCCGGCCGAGGCCAGCGTGCCGGTCAAGCTCGTGCTGACGCCGTTGAGCGGTACCGGGCTGGCGCCCTGTTGGTCGGAGAAGATTGAGGCACTGCCCGGCCCGCCGCCGGAGGCGCCGATAAACGCGTGGGTGGCGGTCGGCGCTGTGACCGGGTTGCTGGCGGTGGCGGCCAGTTGTACCGCCGCGCTGACCGCCAGCGCCGCCGTGCCATGGGTGTGCGTGGGTAGGTTGGCCTGGGTAGCCATCACGCTTTCGACGCCGTCGACGTCGCCGATGAACCGCTGCGACAGGCCCGGGCCATTGCCTTGGCCGATGGGCAGGCGACCTTGCAGGTCAGGCAGCTTGAAGGTTTGCGTGCCGTCCCCGCCATATGTCGTGCCGATCAGCGCGAACAGCGCCTGGTATTGGCTGATGGGCAGGAGCTGGCCGGCGCAGAAGGCCCAGTTTCTTGGGGCGAAATTAAAGGCGAAAGGTTGGATGGTGCCGATGAATACTTCCATGAATCGTTCATCCTTGTGTGAGCTGTTCAAGGGGATATAAAGCCAGTCGATCCGGCTTCATCGCAGAGCGTAGACGCAGGTTTTGAGCGCTGCCTGCCGGTTGCGAAACAACGAGCGAATCCGGGGCTTTTGTCCTAGAGTGGCGCCTGTTTGCGCAAGCGCAGGGTTGGCCCTGAAAACGGGCAGTGGCAGGGGAATTGGGGTGCGACGGTCTGTGGTAGAGCAAGACGACAAGGTTGGGGCAGTTTCTGCTGTCAATCGCCTCGCGGGGGGCCGGGAAGGTAAGGGTTGGTTACGCCGCCTATGGTGGGTGCCGATTCTGGCGCTGGCGCTGGCCGTGCGTTTTTATGGCCTGACGGCCGCAGCGATCTGGGGCGATGAAGGCTCGAGCCTGCTGCTCGCCCAATATGCGGCGGTCGACTTGTGGTTTCACGCCGCCCACGATGTGCATCCGCCGCTGTATTTCTTCCTGCTGCGCGGCTGGATCGCGCTGTTCGGCGATGGCATCTGGTCGATTCGCAGCATGAGTGCGATTCCCGGCGTGGTCGTGGTGGGCCTGGGCATCTGGCTTGCGCGGCAACTGTCCACCCGTCGCGCCGCCGTGCTGGCCGGTGTGCTGCTGGCGCTGTTCCCCAGCGCGGTGCGCTACAGCCAGGAAGTGCGCATGTACTCGCTGCTCGGCGTGTGGCTGCTGGGCGCGACGCTGGCGTTGGTGTATTGGGTGCGCCAACCCGAGCGCACGCGCTACCTGCTGGCGTATGGGCTGCTGATGGCTGCCGGTTTCTACACCCATTATTTCACTGCGTTGTGTGTGTTGGTGCATTGGGTCTGGCTGGGGCTGTTGAGTGCGTCCCAGCCACCCGGCCGGCGCTTGATCACGCGTCCGGCCTGGTGGGCGGTCAACGTCGCGATCGTACTGGCGTATCTGCCTTGGCTGCCGAATCTGGTGGGGCTGGTGCAGCATGTCGAGCAGCTCAAGGTCGGTGGCGACATCGGCTGGGAAGCGCCGGTCAGCCTGCTCTCCGTGCCGTCGATGATCTGGCAGTTCATGTTGCAGGACGAAGGTCTTGGCTTATGGCCGGTGCTGTTCTGGTCTTTCCCGCTGCTGCTGGTGACCGTGGTGGGCGTCAGCGCCTGGCGCGATCAGGCGCGCTACCGGCCGGCCGTGCTGCTGGCGTTGTTTTTTTTGCTGCCGCTGCTGTTGGTGTACGGGGCGTCGTTCATCTCGCCGGTGTTTATCGAACGTTACCTCACCGTCTATGCCTTGGCCTTGCCGATCCTCCTGGCGCTGGCCATCGACCGCCTGCCCAGGCGTCTTTCATGGCTGGGCGCGGCATTGTTCGTGCTGTGCGTCGGTGTGGAACTGCTGGGGGTGAAGAACAACGCCACGGTGGATGTGGATGATCAGTTCAACGTGCCGGTGGAGTTCGTCAATCGTAACTACCAGGAAGGTGACCGCATCGTCCTCAGCGACATGCTGTGGTACTTGAGCTACGTGTATTACGACCAGACCGACGCCCAATTGCAGCTTTACACCCCGCCCAAGCCTGATGGCACACCGACGCGGCCGAATGCCTATGGCTTCGGCACCCTGGTGGATCAGGACGGCGGGCGTATTTACCTCGACCGTTTGTCGGCATTGCCGGCCGATACCCAGCGTGTCTGGCTGATCAGCAGCAATGAAGCACCGGACGATTTTGCGCCGCTACCGGACGGATGGCGTCAAAAAATGCAGCAGGACGGGGGCGGAGCCAGGGCGCGATTATTCGTACTATGCCTCGGCCCAGAGCCATCGCAGCCAGAGGCTTGTCGCTAATATCCATTTAGAATGAAGGGAATATCAAAACAGTGGCATTTGACCACTAGTGGACTTTGTAATCATCAGTTACGATTCGCTTACAAATGGATTCTTGTCCTACAAAAGTGGTGAAGGGATGCAGTATCACTTTATCTCCGGCTTACCCCGTTCTGGCTCGACGCTGCTGTCTGCGATCCTTTTGCAGAACCCGCGCTTTCACGCCGGCATGAGCAGCCCTGTGGGCACCCTGTTCAACGGCGTGCTGGGGCAATGCAGTGCCGGCAGCGAGTTTGGCTCGGTCATCGATGCCAATACCCGGCGCCGCTTGCTGCGCGGCTTGTTCGACGCCTATTACGCCGACCGCGCTCCTGTCCCTGTAGTGTTCGACACCAACCGCCAATGGTGCGCCCGCATGCCGGCGCTGCACGACCTGTTCCCCCAGGCCAAGGTGATCGCCTGCGTGCGTAATGTGGCGTGGATCATGGACAGCCTCGAGCGTGTGTACCGCGCCAACCCCTTCGAAAACACCAAGCTGTTCAACGACGACGTCGAGCGCAACACCGTCTATAGCCGTGTCGAAACTCTCGGCCAGCGCAATCGCCTGGTGGGGTACGCCTGGTCGGCGCTCAAAGAGGCGTACTACGGTGAACACGCCGACTCGATGCTGGTCGTCGACTACGACTTGCTCTCCCAGGCCCCGGAACGGGTCATGCGGCTGGTCTACGAATTTATCGGCGAGCCCTGGTTCGAGCATGATTTCGAGCACCTGAGCTACGACGCGCCGGACTTCGACGACGCCCTCGGTGTGAGCGGTTTGCATCGGGTCAAACCGAAGGTGGAACTGCAGCCGCGACGGACCATCCTGCCGCCCGATCTCTTCGAGCAGTTCGCGCATATGTCTTTCTGGCGTGATGGCACCTCCAGCGCCGCCAATGTGATCCGTACCAAAGCCGATGCCGCGATCAGTTGATCGCGGTTTTTTTCATTGCGGGAATCAGCATTCGACCGACGGGTGAGCAGCATGTGGTGGAACAACCTTAAGGCACGGCCAGCAACAACCAATGCCAGCACCCTGGCGACGCCGATGATTATGTCGCTGGAACCGCGCATGCTGTTCGACGGCGCAGTGGCCACCACCGTGGCCGATGCTGCCCTGGCTGACAGCCATGCCACCGCAGAAGCGGCCAAGGCGCCGACCACCGAACACGCCGCCACCGGCAGCGAAAGCCACCCGCAGTCCGACGCGCCCGCCACCCCCGCACCGGTTGCCGTGCCGGGGCAGACCGTGGTGTTTGTCGATGCCCGCGTAAAGGACTCCGCCGATCTGCTCAAAGGCGTCGCCCCCGGCACCCAAGTGGTGCAACTGGATGCGAGCAAGGACGGCCTGCAGCAGATCGCCGATTACCTGGGCAGCCATCAGGGCGTCAGCTCGGTGCAGATCATCGCCCACGGCAATGCCGGTGATCTGTGGCTGGGCAATACCTATTTGTCCGCCGACAACGTTGCGGCCCGCAGCGAAGTGCTGGCGCAGATCGGCCAGGACATGAACGTGGGCGGCGATATCCTGATCTACGCCTGCAACACCGCTGCCGGCGACAAGGGCATTAACTTTGTCGACTCGCTGGCGCAACTGACCGGACGCGATATTGCCGCGTCCACCGACCGCACCGGCCTGGGCGGCGACTGGACCCTGGAAATCGCCACCGGCTCCATCGAAAGCCATACCGCGTTGTCGTACCAGGCGATGTCGGCGTATCAGTACGGCCTGGCGACCATTACCGTGACCAGCAACGCTGACAGTGGCGTCGGTTCACTGCGCTCGGCCCTGAGCAGCGCGGTGGCGGGTGATATCGTCACCTTCAACACCAGCATGACGGTCAACCTGAATTCACAACTGGTCATCAGCAAGAACCTGACCGTCGAAGGCGACCTGAACCTCGATGGCGTTGCTGATGTGACCCTCAGCGGGCAATACAAGACCCAGGTGCTCAAGGTTAACAGCGGTGTAACCGCGACCCTGGACGGCTTGGTCATCACCCAGGGCCTGGCGGTTGGCAACGGTGCCCAGGCGGGTACCGACGGTACCGCGGCGATGGGCGGTGGTATCGTCAACTTCGGTACCCTGACCTTGAATAACGTCACGGTGACCAGCAACGCGGCCTCGGGCGGCGGCGGTGGCGGTGGCGTCGTTGCACCTTACGTCGGCGGTTATGTCGGTGGCGGCGGCGGCGGCGGCGGTGCCCTTGGCGGGCAAAATGGCGGCCATGGTGGTATCGCCGGCACTGGTTCAGGGGCTTTTTACGCCGGTACCGCCGGTAGTGCCAACACGGGTGGTACCGGTGGTACCTATAACCTCAACTACATGGGCGGCAAGGGCGGCAGCAGCGTCGGCGGCGCGGGTGGTATCGGTAGCTTCAACTACAGTAACGGCGGCGCTGGCGGCACGGCGAACAATGGCACTATCTCCATCGGCGGCGGCGGCGGCGGCTCCGGTTGGGACCGGCCGGGTCGGGCCGGTGCATCGGCCAGTGGCGGTATCTATAACGGCAGCACTGGCACCCTGACCGTTGTCGGCACCTCAGTGATTTCCAATAACCTCGGTGCCGGCGGTGGTGGCGGTGGTGGCGGCGGCCAGGGCGGTTCCGTCGACTCCGGTGGCGCGGCCGGCAAAGGCGTCGGTGCGATCTGGAACAAAGGCACGTTGTTGATGACCGCCGCCAACTTCGCGGCGATGACCGGCAACGCCGGCGGCAGCGGCTCGGGTGGTTCGGCACTGGGTGGCGGCAGTACGGGCGCTGCTCTGGCGTCGGTAAACAATATCTTCAACGACGGCGGCACGCTCAACACCGCTTATGTACCGCCACCGACCGCGACCATCTTGGTCGGCAATGCCTCGCAGCATATTGGCAGCACGTCGCAGGTGACCATTACCTTCAACCAGGCCGTGACCGGCTTTACCAGCGCCGATCTGACGATCAGCAACGGTACCCTGGGCACCCTGACTACCAGCGACAACATCACCTACACCGCGACCTTTACGCCGAACGCGAGCGTGACCAGCGCCACCAACCAGATTGTCCTCGACAATACCGGCGTCACCGGCACATCGACGGGGACACCGGGGACCGGCACCTCCTCGTCCAACAACTTCACCATCGATACCGTGCGTCCGAGCGCGACTGTCTCGGTGGTCGCGCCGACGCTGAACACCACGGTCAACTCGACGGTGAACATTACCTTCAGCGAGGCGGTAAGCGGTTTCAGCCTTACTGACATGTCGGCGTCCAACGGCACCCTGAGCAGCCTGAGCACCAGCGACAATATCCACTGGACCGCGACCCTGACGCCGACTGCCGGCAATACCAGCAGCGGCAACGTCATCACCCTGGATAACACCCTCTATACCGATGCCGCGACCAACGCCGGTACCGGCACGACCACGTCCAACACCTATGCGGTCGACACGGTGCGGCCGACCGCGACCATCGTGGTGTCCGATACCGCACTGAACATCAGCGGTAACACGTCCCTGGTGACCATCACCTTCAGCGAGGCGGTCAGCGGGCTCACCGCCGGCGCCTTCACGGTCGCCGACGGTGCCCTGAGCGGCTTGGGCAGCAGCGACGGCGGTATCACCTGGACCGCAACCCTGACAGCGACCGCCGGGGTCACCCGTACCGGCGATGTCATCGCACTGAACAACACCCTGGTCAGTGATGGCGCGGGCAACGCCGGCAGTGGCACCACCAACTCCAACACCTATGCCGTCGATACCCAGCGGCCGAACGCGACTGTCGTGTTCGCCAACAGCAACCTGGGCATCGGCCAGACCTCGCTGGTGACCATCACCTTCAGCGAAGCCGTGACTGATTTAACCAACGCGGACCTGACGGTTAGTAGTGGCACCCTGAGCGGGGTGCAGAGCACCGACGGTGGCGTGACCTGGACCGCGACCTTCACCCCGACAGCGAGTACCGTCAGCGCGAGCAACCACATCACCCTGGACAACACCGGGGTCCAGGACATGGGGGGTAACGCCGGCAGCGGCACCACCACGTCGAACAACGTCGTCATCGACGGCGTGCGCCCGACCGCCACGGTGGTGGTCGCCAACAGCACATTGGCGATAGGCCAGACCTCGCAGGTCACGGTGACCTTCAGTGAAGCTGTCGTCGGTTTCACCAACGCCGACCTGACCATCGCCAACGGTACGCTGAGTGCGGTGAGCAGCAGTGACGGCGGTATCACCTGGCACGCGACCTTCACCCCAACGGCTAACATCACCAATACGTCCAACCTGATTACCCTGGACAACACCGCCTACAGCGACACCAGCGGCAACATCGGCACCGGCACCACCGACTCCAATAACTACGTCATCGACACCGTGCGCCCCACCGCGACCATCGTGGTCGCCGACCCGGCGCTGACCGCGGGCGAAACGTCGCTGGTGACGATCACCTTCACCGAAGCGGTGACCGGTTTCACCCTGGCCGACCTGAGCGCGAGCCACGGTACCCTGAGCGGGCTGAGCACCAGTGACGGCGGCATCACCTGGACCGCGACCTTCACCCCTGGGACGAACACCAACAGCGCAAGCAACATCATCACCCTGGCCAACACCGGCATCGCCGACCTGTCCGGCAACGCGGGCACGGGCACCACCAACTCGGCGAATTTCACCATCGATACGGTGTTGCCCTCGGCGACCATCGTGGTGGCCAACCCGTCGCTGAGAATCGGCGGTTCCTCCCTGGTGACGATTACGTTCAACGAGGCCGTGACCGGCTTCAGCAATGCCGACCTGACGATTACCAACGGCACCTTGGACGCGGTCACGAGCAGCGACGGCGGCATTACCTGGACCGCGACGTTCACCCCGAGCAGCGCGCTCAGCGACGCCACCAACCAGATCACCCTGGACAACAGCGGCGTCCAGGCGGCGGTGTCGGGTAATGTCGGCGTCGGCACCAGCAATTCCAATAACTACGCCATCGACACCCAACGTCCGACCGCGACGGTGGTGGTGAACAACGACCACCTGGGGATCGGCGGCTCGTCGCTGGTGACCATCACTTTCAGCGAAGCAGTGACCGGGTTCAGCCTGGCCGATCTGACCACTGACAACGGCACCCTGAGCAGCCTGAGCACCAGCGACAACATCACCTATACCGCGACGTTGACGCCTGTGGCAGGCATCTCTCAGAACAACAATCACATTGTCCTGGACAACACCGGCGTGGTCGACGGCGTCGGTAATGTCGGGTCCGGCACCACGTTGTCCAACGCCTATGCGATCGACAGCGTGCGGCCAACGGCGACCATCGTGATGGCCGACCCTGTATTGAGTGCTGGCGAGACCACGTTGGTCACGGTCACGTTCTCGGAAGCCGTCAGCGGTTTTGACAACAGCGACCTGAGCGTGCTCAACGGCACCTTCTCGGCAGTCAGCAGCGCGGATGGCGGCATCACCTGGACGGCGACTTTCACACCGACCGGCAACGTCCGCGACACCACCAACCTGATCAGCCTGAACAACGCCGGCTACACCGACCTGGCCGGCAACGCCGGCAGCGGTGTCACTAACTCAGGCAACTTCACCATCGACACGGTGCGGCCAACCGCAACTATCGTCGTCGCGGACAATGCCCTGAAAATCGGCGACACCTCGCCGGTCACCATTACCTTCTCCGAAGCGGTCAGCGGTTTTACCAACGCCGACCTGACGATCACCAACGGCACGCTGACCTCCGTCAGCAGCAACGACGGCGGCATCACCTGGACGGCGACTTTCACGCCGAGCAGCGCG
Organism: Pseudomonas marginalis; assembly: GCF_024169655.1. Taxonomy (GTDB): domain Bacteria; phylum Pseudomonadota; class Gammaproteobacteria; order Pseudomonadales; family Pseudomonadaceae; genus Aquipseudomonas; species Aquipseudomonas paraveronii. The sequence continues at coordinate 35,911 of NZ_JALJWV010000001.1, forward strand.
ATCAGCGACACCAGCAACCTGATCACCCTGGACAACAGCGGCGTACAAAACGGCTCTGGCAACAGCGGCAGCGGCACCACCGCTTCCAACAACTACGCCGTCGACACCGTGCGCCCTACGGCCACCGTCGTGGTCGCGAATCCGGCCCTCGGCGTGGGTGGCAGCTCAGCGGTGGTCATCACCTTCTCGGAGGCGGTGAACGGGTTCAGCAACGCTGATTTGACGGTCAACAACGGCACCTTGAGCGCCGTAAGCAGCGCAGACGGCGGCGTGACCTGGACCGCGACGTTCACCCCGACGTCCGGCATTACCGACGCGAGCAACGTGATCACCCTGGACAACACCGGCGTCGCCGACCTGGCGGGCAACGGCGGCAGCGGCACCACCGATTCCAACAACTACGCCATCGACAACCAGCGGCCGACGGCGACCATCGTGATGGCCGACCCTGTATTGAGTGCCGGCGAAACCTCCTTGGTCACGGTCACGTTCTCGGAAGCCGTCAGCGGTTTTGACAACAGCGACCTGAACGTCGCCCATGGCACCCTGAGCGCGGTCAGCAGCAACGACGGCGGCGTCACCTGGACGGCCTTCTTCACGCCTGCGGCGGGCATCCGCGCCGCCAGCAACGTGATCACCCTGGCCAATACCGGCATTGCCGACCTGGCGGGCAACGCCGGGGCGGGAACGACCGACTCGGCCAACTACAGCATCGACACCGTGCTGCCGACGGCGTCCATCGTGGTCGGCGACACCGCCCTCAAGGCCGGCGAGACCTCCGCGGTGACCATCACCTTCTCCGAGGCCGTCAGCGGTTTCACCCTGGCCGACCTGAGCGTGGCCAACGGCGTGCTGAGCAACCTGGGCTCCAGCGACGGCGGCGTGACCTGGACCGCGACCCTGACCCCAACGGCCGACGTGACCGACACCAGCAACCTGATCAGCCTGGACAACAGTGGCGTACAAACCGCCGCCGGCAACGCGGGCAGCGGCAGCACCGACTCCAACAACTATGCGATCGACACCCAGCGCCCGACCGCGACCATTTCGGTGGCCAACGGCAGCCTGGGCATCGGCCAGACCACCACCGTCACCATCGGCTTCAGCGAGGCCGTCACGGGCTTCACGCTCTCAGACCTGAGCGTGGCCAACGGCGTACTGTCCAACCTGGCCAGCAACGATGGCGGCAAAACCTGGACCGCCACCCTGACCCCGACGGCGGCGATTACCGACGCGACCAACCTGATCGTGCTGGATGCCAGCCAGGTCAGCGATGCCGCCGGTAACGCCGGCAGCGGCATTGCGATCTCGAACAACTTCGTGATCGATGGCGAACGCCCGACGGCGACCATCAGCATTGGCAACCCGAACCTGACCGTCGGCCAGACCACCACCGTCACGTTTACCTTCAGTGAGAAAGTCAGCGGCTTCACGCTGGATGACCTCAGCGTGGCCAACGGCACCTTGTCCAACCTGGCCAGCAACGACGGCGGCCAGACCTGGACCGCGACCCTCACGCCGACGGCCAACCTTAACGCCCCGAACAACTTCATCACCCTCGATAACGGCCTGGTGAGTGACCTGGCGGGCAACGCTGGCAGCGGTCATGCCAATTCCAACAACTATGGGATCAACACCATTGCCCTGACCGGCGACCCGCTGTTCCGCGTCACCGACCCGGCACCGCCAGCCGGCGCGCCGGATGTGCCGCTGCAACCGATCGTGTTTGGCCGGCCCGTGGGCGACCTTGGCTCGCCCATCGGCTTCCCGGCGTTGTTCGAACAACGTGAAATGGGCGCGGGCTTGCCGCCTATCGGCAGTATCTTCATTCGTAACGGCGCCTTGGCGCCCAGCTTCATTGCCCAGGTGTTCAACAGCGACAGCGGCGGGGATGGCAGCGCACAGGGCTTCCTCGGCTTTGGTGGCGGCGATGGCGGGGTGTTTGGTTCAAGCACCTTGTCGGGGTTGTTCAACCGTGAGAGCAGCGGCGGGGACAGTGGCCTCAAGGCGTTCGACAGCCGAGCGATCCAGGGCGGCGGTGACGCGGCCCAAGGCCTGCGGGGCGTGTTCGGCGCCCCGACCCTGGGCCAGCAATTGCAGCAGATCAAAGACGTGGAACAGCGCCAGGTGATGGACCTGGCGCAGGCATTGCAACAGGTCGGCATCAGCGAAATGCAGGCCTGACACACTTAAATCAAGGCGCAGTAACAGGGGCAGTCCACGGATGAAAACAGTTCATAAGTTGTTCGGCGCCAGCCTGCTGGCGTTGGCGATCAGCGGTTGTGCGGTCACCAGCGAGCCGATTGAGCGCAGTGTCAGCGAGCAGCGCGCCCGCAGCGACCTGCACGGTATGTACAAGGATCAGGAGCCATTGAGCGGCCCGTTGACACTGCACGAGGCCATGGCCCGGGCGGTGAAATACAACCTCGAAGGGCGTTTGAAGATCATGGAGGAGGCCCTGGCCAAGCGCCAACTCGACCTCGCCAGTTTCGACATGCTGCCGCGCATGGCGTTGTCCGCCGGTTACGCCGGGCGTAACAACACCAACGCCTCCAGCAGCCAGAGCGTGCGCACCGGCACCCAGTCCCTGGAACCGTCGACGTCCCAGGACCGCGACCGTCGCGTGGCCGACCTGACTATGGTGTGGAACGTGCTCGACTTTGGCGTCAGCTACATCAGCGCCAAACAGCAAGGCGACCAGCGCCTGATCGTCCAGGAGCGGCGCCGCAAGGTGATCAACACCATCGTTCAGGACGTGCGCTCGGCCTATTGGCGGGCGGTCGCGGCCGAACGCCTGCTGACCCAGATCGACAGCCTGATGGCGCGGGTCGACCAGGCCCAGACCAACAGCCAAAGCATGAGCGAGCAACGCATCGGCGACCCGATCCAGGCCCTGGGCTACCAGCGCTCGCTGATCGAAGCCACGCGCCAATTGCAGGAACAGCGCCGCGCGCTCTCCCTGGCCAAGACCGAACTGTCGACCCTGATCAACCTGCCCATGGGCACCGACCTCAAACTGGCCACGCCGGACGACTACACCGTGCCGCAGCTCAAGGTCAACTTCGCCAGCCTGGAACAGGAAGCCCTGGCCAACCGGCCTGAACTGCGCGAGCAGGACTACCAGACCCGCATCAGCGCCGCCGAAACCCGCAAGGCCATGCTGCGTCTGCTGCCGGGCCTGGAATTCTCGGCCGGCGGGCATTACGACAGCAACTCGTTCCTGGTGGACAACCGCTGGGCCGACTACGGCGCCAAGGTCACCTGGAACCTGTTCAACGTGCTCTCCGCGCCGGCGGCCATCGACGTCGCCAAGGCTGGCGAAGAAGTTGCCACCGCACGGCGTCAGGCCATGTCCATCGCGGTGCTGGCGCAACTCTACGTCGCCAACGCGAACTTCCAGGACGCCGTGCGCCAGTTCAAGACCAACGAACAACTGGCCGACATCGACGGGCAGATCCTCACCCAACTGCGCAACCGTCACCAAGCTGCGGGCCTGGGCGAACTGGACCTGATCCAGGGCGAACTCAATACCCTGCAAGCCGACCTGCGCCGCGACCTGGCCTACGCCGACCTGCGCAACGCCTACGGCCAGATCTTCGCCAGCGCCGGGCTCGACCCGCTGCCGGAGCAGGTCGATTCCGACCGCGTGCAGTCCATCGCTACCGCGCTGGCTGGCCGCGAATCGGCGTGGGCCGCCGGCAACATCGCCGCCCCGGTGCCCCGTGCCGTCGCCAAGTAACCTGGTGGCACCGACCGCGAGCATCACGCGTGATCAGCGTGAGGCTCGCAACGGTCATCGCGGCGTGGCGATCCTGCTGACCGGCTTGCCCGCGTCGGGTAAATCGACCCTGGCCCAGGGGCTGCAGGCTGCGTTGTTCGAACAAGGCCGACACAGCATCGTGCTCGACGGCGATGCCTTGCGCGGCGGCTTGAACAAAGACCTGGGGTTTGCCGACAGCGACCGCCTGGAAAACATCCGCCGCGCCGCCGAACTGGCGGCGTTGCTGGTGGACAACGGGCAAATCGTGATCCTGGCGCTGATCGCGCCGTTGGTCGAACTACGCACGGTGCTCGCCGACCGCCTGGGCGCGGACTACCGGGAAGTGTGGTGCAACGCCAGCCTGGACATCTGCGAACGCCGCGACCCCAAAGGCCATTACGCCCGCGCCCGACGCGGCGAACTGCCGGGGTTCACTGGCATCGGCTCACCCTACGAACCGCCGCCGCAAGCCGCCCTGGTCCTGGAGACCGGCCAGCTCTGCGCGCAGCAATGCGTCGCACAACTGCAGGCCTGGCTGCAAACCCTCTAGCGCAAGCTCGCGCCTGCCGTGGGTGAGGGCTAGACTCGGATAAACCCACCTATCCGGAGCTCATCATGCAATCGCCTGAACACAGCTTGCCCTCCCTGTTCAAACAACTCGGCCTGGCCGACGACCCGGCCGGCATCGAGCAGTTCATCACCACGCATTCACCGCTCAAGCCGGAGCTGCAACTGGCCGACGCGTTTTTCTGGACCGATAGCCAGAAGGCGTTTTTGCGTGAGGAAATTCTGGAGGATGCGGATTGGGCTGAAGTGGTGGATGAGTTGAACCTGATGTTGCGGCGAGGTCGAGAGGTGTAAAAAAATCTTTGCTGAAGCGCGGCAATGTAAAAAAAATGGTGTGCGGTAAAAAAACTGGGCTGTAAGCGGCCCAGTTAATTTTTTCTGGAAAGCTTCGCACCATGGCAATCGACCTGCGTGCTGGGACGGGTGATACACGAGATTGGGAAATTTCCTATCGACTAAAAGGAAGTGGATGATAGCGGGCAGAGTGAGGAACCCATATTTACAGGCGTTGACCACTTCTTAGTGAATACAAGGATGTTAAAAAATGACGCGCAAGCAGATCTTCTGGTTTTGGGGGACCATGGATGCCCTTTATCTGATTCGCTATGCAGTGGCCAGCGCAATAGAGGGAAGGACTCCTTATTTAAGCGATCTTGAAAATGCTTTGTGGATACTGCGTGAGCATAGCGTTGTGCAGTTATACATGTTCGGCTTTGCCATGCTGCTGCAAGTTTCCATCGTGATCTCGTGCCTGCTGTTCTTTCTTGGACGTGAACAGGTGAGGTGGATTACTTACCTTCAAACACCCTTGCGATTGGCTTTTATTGTGCCTTCTGTTTCGCTGTTGCTAGTGGGTGCTCAGCTTGTTCCTAACTACAACGTGGTGTTAATGGCTGCGTTAGTTGTTGTATCCGAGGCAGTGAAAGTCTGGAGCGTCTGGCGGTGGAGCAAAAGGTGCTGATATTTTCCGGCAGAGCCACTTAGGAGACTGAGCGGTCAATAAGCCGGTTGCACAGCAATCCTGAAGCCGACACCGATCCAAATGTGGGAGGGGGCTTGCCCCCGATAGCGGCAGATGAGTCAACCATGTGTTGCCTGAACCTCCGCTATCGGGGTGTACGGACGGAGACATCCTTTACAAACGAGACCGGGGACATCCTTTACGTTTCTGGGTGCTGGATAGCCGGCTTGCACCGCTGTCTAGCCTACCCAGTGGATAGTTACATAGGTACATGTCCCACACGTTGTCGTCCACTTCTCGCAGTCCAACGGACTCTCCTACCAGTGACTCACTCAAAAAGATCATCCTGCCCCTCCACTTCATTGACCCGTCTGTTCTGACCTTGCGTACCTCCATATCCGCTCCATATTCGGCAGGAGGTACCCAGCCTGTATAGATCCTTGGCGATTTATCGTACAGATCGTTCGGCACCTTCATGTCTAACGCCTCGTGCGGCCGATCATGATTGAATTCCTGTCGAAATCGTTCAAACGCCAACTGCTGCTGCACCATATTGGCTTCTGGCGTCTTCAGTAACGCGGCCTTGAGTGAGCGATGCATACGCTCATGCCGCCCGTTCTGATCGGGTCGCCCCGGCTGAATACGCTCTGGGTAGATACCCAGTCGTATCCACCAGACGGCCAGACTCGAGAGCCTGCTGAGACCGGTTGAGGCGAAGGGTGAACCGTTGTCAGTCCGGATGACATCAGGCAGACCGTACTCGCGAAAAGCCCAGTCAAAACCCTCGCGGGCCCCAGCCACACTGGGCTGCGCACGACACAACAATATGAATCTGCTGGCCTGATCCGTGAGTGTCAGCGGGTAACAGCGTCGGCCATCCGCCATTAAAAAGTCGCCTTTGAAGTCAGCGGCCCACGTTTGATTGGGGAGATCTGCCGGGCGAAGTTTGACGGGGCCGGTAGGCGGGCGATTGCGCTTGCGCCGCTCTTGAACCAGTCCCGCTCGTTTGAGCCATTCCCCTGCCGTGCTGGGTGCCGGCCAATGACATTCCGGATAGCGATTGGAAAGGACCTTGACCAGCTTTTTGGGGCCCCAGTCATGGTGTTGATGCTTGAGCTCGATTAGAGCAGCAATATGCGCATCGCACGTTTGAAAAGGGCTTGAGAGTGGACGGCGTGAGGCGTCCTTGAGCCCGTCCAGGCCAGCAGTGGCATACCGTTGCAGCCACTTGTCCAAGGTCGGTCGACTAATGCCGTAGCTCAATGCCAGTTGACGTTTTGAATAGGCGCCGGACAGCCAGTCGCCTATCAATCTGACTTTTTGATCCATCGGGGACTCTCGATTCCATGACATGGCCAGTTACCTCCTGGCCATGATTAATACATGTAAACGATGTCTCCGGTTTCAAACGTAAAGGATGTCTCCGGTCTGTACCGGGGCAAGCCCCCTCCCACATGGGTCATGCGGCGTTGCGGCTATCGCTGAAACCCGCTTTACTTACCCACGCGCAGCCTGAACGGCAGGCTGCACAGCGATCCTGAAGCCGACACCGATCCAAATGTGGGAGGGGGCTTGCCCCCGATAGCGGCAGATGAGTCAACCATGTGTTGCCTGAATCTCCGCTATCGGGAGCAAGCCCCTTCCCACATGGGTCATGCGGCGTTGCGGCTATCGTTGAAGATCCAACCCTCACACTGAAAGCCGCTTTACTTACCCACGCCACGCATCCGCTAAAATGTTTCAAAACTTGACGCATTCAGCGCCATCCACCATATTGTTAGTTAGCAAACTAACTGTATGTGAATGATCCAGTGCCCAAGACCCTCGAACAACTCCAGATGAACCTCAGCAGCAGCATGGTGGTGGGCGCCCGTAATTGGCGCAAAATCTGCCAGAGCACGCTGGTGAGCTACGGTATTTCCGAAGCCTGCGCCGTGCCGTTGTTGATGATCGGCCGCCTGGGCGACGGCGTGCATCAAGTCAAAGTGGCCCAGGCTTCGGGGATGGAAAGCCCGTCGCTGGTGCGCCTGCTCGATCAACTGTGCAGCGGCGGCTATGTGTGCCGCGCTGAAGACGCCCACGACCGCCGCGCCAAGGCTTTGAGCCTCACCGTGCGTGGTCGCGAGCTGGTGCAGGCGGTGGAGGCGCAACTGGTGCGTCTGCGCCGCGACGTGCTGGCCGATATCGCGCCTGCCGACATGGAGGCTGCGTTGCGTGTGTTGCGCGCCTTTGAAGCCGCCCATCAACATCATGCGGTTGCGGCATCTTGAGGGGATTTTTTACCGGCATGCCGCCGGCCAAGGACTGGTTCTACGGGGCACGCACGTTCGCTGCGTCGATGATCGCGTTGTACATCGCCATGCTCATGCAAATGCCGCGTCCGTACTGGGCGATGGCCACGGTGTACATCGTCTCCAGCCCGTTTGTCGGGCCGACCAGTTCCAAGGCGCTGTACCGCGCCATCGGCACCTTCATGGGCGCGGCGGCGGCGGTGGTGTTCGTGCCGATGTTCGTGCAATCGCCCTACCTGCTGGTGGTGGTGATTGCGTTGTGGACGGGCACCCTGCTGTTTCTCTCCATGCACCTGCGCACCGCGAATAACTACGCCTTGATGCTGGCCGGCTACACCTTGCCGCTGATCGCCTTGCCGGTAGTGGACAACCCCCTGACGGTGTGGGACGTGGCCGAAGCGCGCACCGAGGAAATCTTTCTCGGCATCGCGGTGGCGGCGGTGGTCGGCGCGATGTTCTGGCCACGGCGCCTGATGCCGGTGTTCGATGGTTCGGTGGCCAAGTGGTTCAGCGACGCCCAGGTCTACAGCCAGCGCTTTCTGAGCCGCAACGTGGCGCCGGCGGAAGTCAGCGCCTTGCGCGGCGGCATGGTCGCCACCTTCAACACGTTGGAGTTGATGATCGGCCAGTTGCCCCACGAAGGCGCCCGGCCGCAGACGGTGCGCAACACCAAGGAATTGCGCGGGCGGATGATCCACCTGCTGCCGGTGGTGGATGCGCTCGACGATGCGCTGTACGCCATCGAACACCGTGCGCCGGAGTTTCTCGAAACGCTCGCGCCGTTGTTGGAGGCGACGGATCAGTGGCTGCACAGCACCACCGAATCGGCCCCGTTGGAACGCTGGCGCACCCTGCGTGACCAACTCGACGCGCTGCAACCGGCAGGCGAAGCGCTGGACGATCGCCACATGCTGCTGTTCTCCAACGCCCTGTATCGCCTGGGTGAGTGGATCGACCTGTGGCAAGACTGCCGCAGCCTGCAGGCCGCGATCCAATGCGAAAGCCAGGACACCTGGCGCGCCGTGTACCGCCACTGGCGCCTGGGCCGGCTGACGCCGTTTCTCGACCGAGGCCTGATGCTCTACTCGGCGTTTTCCACCGTCACCGCGATCATCGTCGCCTCGGTGCTGTGGATTCTGTTGGGCTGGACCGACGGCGGCAGCGCCGTGATCCTGGCGGCCGTCGCCTGCAGCTTCTTTGCGTCGATGGACGACCCGGCGCCGCAGATCTACCGCTTTTTCTTCTGGACCGCCATGTCGGTGCTGTTCGCCAGCCTGTATCTGTTCCTGGTGCTGCCCAACCTGCACGATTTCCCCATGCTGGTGCTGGCGTTCGCGGTGCCGTTTATCTGCATCGGCACACTCACGGTACAGCCGCGTTTCTACCTGGGCATGCTGCTGACGCTGGTGAACACCTCGTCGTTCATCAGCATCCAGGGCGCTTATGACGCCGACTTCCTCAACTTCGCCAACGTCAACCTGGCCGGGCCTGTGGGCCTGCTGTTTGCCTTTGTGTGGACGCTGATCGCGCGGCCCTTCGGTGCCGAGTTGGCCGCCAAGCGCCTGACCCGTTTCACCTGGTACGACATCGTCGGCCTGACCGAACCGGCGACCCTGGCCGAACACCGGCACCTGGCCGCGCAAATGCTCGACCGCCTGATGCAGCACCTGCCGCGCCTGGCGATCATCGGCCATGACACCGGGGTCGCCCTGCGCGATTTGCGCGTGGCGCTGAACCTGCTCGACCTGCTGGCCTACTCGCCACGGATCTACGGCGTACCGCGGGTGTTGCTCGGCCAAGTGGTGGAAGGCGTCGGCGCTTACTACAAGGCCTGCCTCAAGGCGGGTCGACGCTTGCCCTCGCCCAGCGGCCTGCTGATGATCCTCGACCGCACGCGCCGCGCCCTCAACGGCCAAGGCCTGCAAGACGAAGACGACACCCGCCTGCATCTGTTGCATGCCCTGGCGGGCCTGCGCCTGGCGCTGTTGCCCGGCGTGGAATTGATTGGCGGCACCGAGACCGAAGCGCCGCTGCCTGATGGAGCGCCTTTATGATCGGTGATCTGGATATCAGCGGGGTGTTCCTGCCCACGTTGCTGGTGCTGATGGGCATTGCTTACGTGTTGTTTTTGCTGGTGCATGGGTTGTTGACCCGTCTGCACTTCTATCGCCTGGTCTGGCACCGGGCATTGTTCAACGTGGGGCTCTACGCGCTGTTACTGGGCGCGGTGGACTCACTCAGTCGATACCTGATGACATGAAAAAACCTTTTTTGACCATCGGCCGTGTCGTCCTGACGTTGTTGATCGTGAGCTTCGCGGTCGTCGTCGTATGGCGCATGGTCATGTACTACATGTATGCGCCCTGGACTCGTGACGGCCACATCCGTGCCGACATCGTGCAGATCGCCCCGGACGTGTCCGGATTGATCCAGCGGGTCGACGTGCGCGACAACCAACTGGTGAGCAAAGGCCAAGTGCTGTTCGCCGTCGATCAGGACCGCTTCAAGTTGGCCCTGCGCCAGGCCCAGGCCGCCGTGGCCGACCGCCAGGAAACCCTGGCCCAGGCCCAGCGCGAGTACAAGCGTAACCGTGGCCTGGGCAATCTGGTGCCGAGCGAGCAACTGGAAGAAAGCCAGTCCCGCGTCGCCCGTGCCCAATCGGCCCTGGCCGAAGCGCAAGTGACGGTGGACTCGGCCCAACTCAACCTCGACCGCTCGGTGATCCGCAGCCCGGTGGACGGCTACGTCAACGACCGTGCGCCGCGCACGCAGGAGTTCGTCACCGCCGGGCACCCGGTGCTGTCGGTGGTGGACAGCAACTCCTTCCACATCGACGGCTACTTCGAAGAGACCAAGCTCGACGGCATCCACGTCGGCATGGGCGTCGATATCCGTGTGATTGGCGACGGCGCCCGCCTGCACGGCCATGTGCAGAGCATCGTCGCCGGTATCGAAGACCGTGACCGCAGCAGCGGCGCCAACCTGCTGCCCAACGTCAACCCGGCGTTCAGTTGGGTGCGCCTGGCCCAGCGGATTCCGGTGCGCATTGCGTTTGACGAGGTGCCGGCGGACTTTCGCATGATCGCCGGGCGCACGGCGACGGTGTCGATCATCGGCGACAAGCCCAAGGACGGAGCCCAGCCATGAAGCAGATTGTGGCAACCGCTGCGCTGGGTGTGCTGTTGTCAGCCTGCCAGGTGGTCGGCCCGGATTACCGACTGCCGGACACGGCCGCGATGAACCGTGGCGACCTGCAAGGGCAACTGGCGGGCGAGGGCGCCAACGTGGTCTCGGCGCCGGTGCCGGCCGACTGGTGGAAGCTGTACAAAGACCCGCGCCTGGATGAACTGGTGCGCCAGGCCATGGCCTCCAACACCGACCTGCGCGTCGCCGCCGCGAACTTGCAGCGGGCGCGCTATCAGGTGCAGGAGGCTCAATCTGTCGGCGGTTGGAGTGCCGGCGCCAAGGCCGAGGCCCAGCGCCTGCAAGAGTCCGGTGAAGCGTTTTTGCTCTCGGAAAAAGTCCCGGTGGGCAATATCGGTAGCGTGGGCATCACCACCTCGTATCAATTCGATCTGTTCGGCACCCTGCAACGCGGCATCGAAAGCGCCCAGGCCAGCGCCGATGCAACCCAGGCCGCAGCCGATATTGCGCGGATCACCCTGGTCGCCGATGTGGTGCGTTCCTACACACAGGTTTGCGCGGCCAACGAAGAACTGGCGATCGCCAACCAATCCCTCGACCTGCAAGCCCAGAGCACGACGCTGACCCAGCGCCTGCGCGACGCCGGGCGCGGCGATGAAACCCAGGTCACCCGCTCGCAAACCCAGTACAAATCCTTGCGCGCCGATATGCCGCGCTACGAAGCTGCGCGCCAGGCCGGGCTGTTCCGCCTGTCGATGCTGCTGGCCAAGCCGGTGGACCAACTGCCGGCGGGCACCGGCACGTGCGCCGAACTGCCGCACATCGCCCAACTGCTGCCGGTGGGCGATGGCGCGACGCTGCTTAAACGTCGCCCCGACGTGCGCCAGGCGGAACGCCAACTGGCCGCCGCCACCGCACGTATCGGCGTGGCCACGGGCGCGCTGTATCCGGATATCAGCATCGGAGCCAGCATTGGCACGGTCGGGCTGCTCGACAACCTCGGCACGCCCGCCGCCAACCGCTGGGGGTTTGGCCCGATGATCAGTTGGACCGTACCGACCAATGGCGCCCGTGCGCGCATCCACGAGTCCGAAGCGGCAACCCAGGGCGCCCTGGCGCACTTCGACGGGGTGGTGCTCAACGCCATCCGCGAAACCCAGACCGGCCTGGCGCAGTACACCGCGCAGTTACAGCGCCGCGATGCGCTGGCTGAAGCCGACGCATCGGCCAAGGAAGCCGCCGACCAGACCCACCGCTTCTTCCAGGCCGGCCGTGCGTCGTTCCTGGCCGACCTGCAAGCCACGCGCACCTACACCGATGTGCGCGCGCAACTGGCGGCGGCCAACACCCAGGTTGCCATGAGCCAGATCGATCTGTTCCTGGCCCTGGGCGGCGGTTGGGAAAGCGGACGAACGCAAGCCTCACAGCCCGGCAAACCCTGAGCAGGTAGCTATGCTTTGTCAGGCGGGCCGCCATGTTTTTTGACCGACAGGGGGCTCGCCTGACACAGCTCGCGTTTGCTCATGGGGATTCCAATAATGAAAAACCCTTATGCTCCCGCTTTCTGGTGCGTGTGCTTCGCACTGGTGTTGTTATCGGCGGCCTACTTCTACGGCGTCATGCTCGCTCACCGAATCGACACGGCCATGGTGTTTCTCGACAGCGCCTGCCTGGTGATCGGCACCTTGTCCATCGGCGTCGTCGCCTGGGCGTCCTACCAAAACCAAAAGGTGAAGAAAAAGCTCCTCGAACAAGGCAAGACCCGCGTTGCGATCTGGGACACCAAGGTCGCCCTGCGCCGGGTCGAAACCGTGTTCGACCGCTATTTCTGGGGCAGCTATTGGCAGCCCGGGCGCACCTTCCAGGAAGTCATGGGCGACCTGACCGGCACGCCGCTGGAAAAAAGTCTCGAAACCCTGAAAAAACAATGCGTGCTGCTCGATCGACAAGTTGCCGAGGGTAGGCATTGGCTGAATAACGCGCGGGAATTGTCCGATGTCGCCACGCAGATGGCCCGAGAGCGCTACCAATTGGACTTTTGTGATCCCAAGGTCGATACCCCCGGCAATGCCGTGATACACCGTGAATTCGAGGTGTTGGTGTACACCTGGACCGCCCGTTTGAAGAGTTTCGACCACCAGTTGGACGAGATCGAAATGGAATACTCCTGAACTTGTGTAGAACTGATCCCTCTGAAAGTCTGGGCCGTTCGCGGCCCCCAGTGCTAATCTTCCCCCCGTTTTTCGGCGGGCTTGAGCCAACCTCACTTGGGGTTCAAGGAAGACAGCCCACTTCTCACAGGATTTGATCAGGTCACTTCATGAATAAGCCAGCAGTCGTTCTTTTGGGTTTCGTTGTCGCCGTTGGCGTCGTCAGTGCAGGCGGCGCCTGGTTCACCGGTAAACAACTGGAACCGGTGCTGCAAACCGCGATCCAGAACGCCAACAAGGAACTCAAGACCTCCATGGCCGGTGTCGACGGCACGATGGCCCTTGAGCTGGTGTCCCTGGAACGTGGCGTATTCAGCAGCACCGCCCATTACCGCCTGAAAGCACAAGGCGCGGTCTTCGGCGAAGACAACCCGAACCCTGAATTGCTGTTCGTCGACCATATCGAACACGGCCCGCTGCCAGTCTCGCGCCTGGTCACGCTGAAATGGCTGCCGGTCATGGCCACCAGTCACTATGAGCTGGAAAAGAACCCCACCACCGAGAAGTGGTTTGCCGCCGCCAAAGACGTGTCGCCGCTCAAGGGCGTGGCCAACATCGGCTACAGCCTTTCGGTCAACGGCAACGTCGAATTGCTGCCGCTGGAGTTCAAGGACGATAAGTCTTCCGTGAGTTTCTCCGGCGCCAACCTGAACTTCGACGGCAGCGCCGAAGGCAAGAAGGTCAAGGCCGACGGCTACATGAACAGCCTCAAGGTCGCCGTCGTCGACGCCAATGGCGCGCCGTTCGAAGCCGAACTGGCCGGGCTGACCGTGGCCAGCAACCTGGATAAATCCACGTTCGGCTTCTACACCGGGCAGAACACCGTGGAACTGAGCGACACCAAGCTCACCATGGGCCCGCAGAAGGCCGTGCTGACCCTCAAGGGCTTCGAGCAGAAAGACACCAGCGAAACCAAGGACAACAACCTGGCCGGCCGCGTCGACTACAAGATCGACGAGATCGGTTACCAGGGCAAACCCGTGGGTTCAGCCGCCATGGCCCTGAGCATGAAAAACGTCGACGTGCCGTCGATGCTGGTGCTGACCAAGCTCTATCAGGACAAAATGGCGCCCGTGCAGGCCGCCGCTGCCGCCGGTGAACCGGTACCCGAGCTGCAACTGAGCGACGCCGAGCAAGCCCTGGCCGATACCAACGTCAACCAACTGCTGGCCGCCAAGCCGCAAGTGGCGGTGGAAAACCTGTCGCTGAAAACCACCCGTGGCGAAAGCAAATTCAACCTGATCGTGGACCTGGCCAAGCCGAGCAGCATGGAACTGCCGCCGATGGAGCTGGGCAAGCAGATCATCGCGTTGCTCGATGCCAACCTGAGCCTGTCCAAGCCGATGATCGCTGACGTTGCCGCCCTGCAGGCGCAGCTCGCCGGTGTGACCGAACCTGAAGCAATCGAGCAGCAATCCCAGTTGGCCAGCGAGATGGTCAGCGGCGTGGCCGTCGGCACGCAACTGGCGACCCTGGTCGGCAGCGACGTGGTGTCCAAGCTGCACTATGCCAACAACGAAGTGACGTTCAACGGCCAGAAGATGACCGTTGAACAATTCCTCACCTTCCTCATGTCCAAAGTCGGTGCGATGAGCGGCGCGCAGTAATAATTGCGGCACCGTTAAAAAAAAATCTGCGGGGGCGGAGTTGCGGGTGATACGGGTCAAATAGTCGCCATGGCGATTGGCTGATACCTCGTTATCTCCGGCAAGTCCGCCCCCGTATTCATTTTTTTAGTGTGTCGGGCAATTCTGAACAATTGTTCTGAATTGGACTTTTTCCTATTTTCTTGAGGGATAGTTCCCACAGGAAAGCTAGGCCGGGTCCCGAGACGCCGGCACCCTGCAGCAAATTGCTCAGGACCACCTATCGTTACAGCTTTCCGTGTGTAAGGAAGCTCACGATATGTTGCCAAACCCACCACTCAGTGCATCAGGCCGGTTGCGACTGCTCGTCGGGGTCGCCTTGTGCAGTCAGTTGCTGATGCCCACCTTTGCCGTGGCCGACCCGGCCTATGACGCGCTGATCATCCAGGCGCGCAACGGCAACTTCACCCCCGCGCTGACCCAACTGCGCCAGCTGTCTGCCGAACGCCAGACGCCGGGGCAGGTCAGCGACCATCTGGTGATCGCCGGGTGGGCCGGCCAGGACGCCGAAGTGCTGAAGGTGTATGAAGCCCAGGGCAAGAATCGCAACCTGAACACCCAGGCGCTCGCCACGGTGGCACGCACTTATCGCAACCAACAGCAGTGGGCCAAGGCCGAGGCGGTGTATCGCCAGGCATTGCTGCGTGAACCGAACAATACCGACCTGCAACTCGGCCTGGCATTGACCCAGGCCGACGGCGGCCAAGCCAGCGAGGCGGTGCAGCGCACCCGCGCAATGGTCGCGGCCAAGCCCGACGACCCCAACCGGCGCATGGCCCTGGGCTACGCGCTGACCCGCGCCGGTTTGAACTACGACGCTTTGTTCGAGTTCGACCAAGCGTTTATCCGCGCCGGCGACAAGCCCGAAGTCGCCCGCGAATACATCGTCGCCCTGCAAAAGGCCCGCCTGCCGGAGCCGGCCTTGCGTCTGGCGGCCCAGCGTCCGGGCTTGGTGGACGCCGTCACCCAGCGCCGCCTCGAAGGCGACCTGGCCGCCGAGCGGGTACGCATGGCCGAGTTCGCTACGCGCACTGAAAAAGAACGCTACGTCATCGCCGACCGTGCCCTGCAGGACTATGACAAACTGCTCGCCCGCTGGACCCCCGACGCCAGTGCCCATGACGACGTGGTGCGCTGGCGCATCGACCGCCTGGGCGCGCTCAAGGCCCGGGCGCGTACCGCCGAGGTGATTCGCGAGTACGAAACCCTCACGGCCGAAGGCGTGCAACTGCCAACCTATGCGGTGCGCTGGGTGGCGGCGTCCTACCTCGACCAGCGCCAGCCGGAAAAGGCCGAGCCGCTGTATCGTCAGGCGCTGAGCGCCACCGACGCCGAGCCCGATGATCGGGTCGAAGACAGCACGGCCTTGTTCTACGCCCTGCAGGAAAGCGACAAAGGTCTCGAAGCCCGCAAGGTTGCCACTACCCTCGCCGACAACCAGAAACCGCGGGTCGAACTCAAAGGCCTGCCCATCGGCAACCCCAACGATGCATGGATGGATGCCCAGCAACTGTCGGCGCAGTCCGGCGTGTACGGGGGCGATCTGCCGGGCAGCGAAGCCGGCCTGGATGCCCTGGTAGCACGGGCTCCGGGCAACGTCGGCCTGCGCCTGGCCCAGGCTGACATGTACCGCGCCCGCGACCTGCCACGGCGCGCCGAAGCGATCCTCAAGGAAACCGAAGCCCAGGTGCCGCGCGACATCAGCCTGGAAGTGTCCCAGGCCTACACCGCCATGGATCTGCAGGAGTGGCGCCAACTCGACGTGCTCGCCGACGACGTCATCGCCCGCAATCCCGACAGCCGCCAAGTGCAGCGCCTCCAGCGCCTGCGCAGCGTCCACGACATGGCCGAAGTGCGCGTCGAGGCCTACACCGGCAAAAGCTATGGCGGCGGTAATAACGGTGACGTGGGGGCTGTCACCGGTAGCCGTGACTGGGGCATTGAAAGCGTGATCTACACGCCGCCCATTGATGAAGACTGGCGCTTGTTCGCCGGCGCCGGCTACGCCACCGCCGACTTCTCCGAAGGCACCGGCCAGCACCGTTGGCAGCGTGTGGGGGTGGAGCGGCGGACCCGCGACATGACCCTGGAAGCCGAGGTGTCCAACCACTCCTACGGCTTTGGCTCCAAACAGGGCGCGCGCGTGTCGATCGCCCGCGACATCAACGATAACTGGCAATACGGCGCCAGCCTCGATTACCTCTCGGCCACCACACCGATACGTGCGCTGAACGCCGACATCACGGCCAACGGCGGCAGCGGCTTCATCCGCTGGCGCGCCAATGAAAGCCGTGAGTGGAAGCTGTCCCTCAGCCCGTCGCACTTCAGCGACGGCAACGACCGCATCGAAACCTTGCTCACCGGCCGCGAGGGCATCTACAGCTCGCCGGGCGTGCAAGTGGACCTGGGCCTGGAAGTCAGCGCCAGCCACAACAGCAAGGCCGACACGGTGTACTTCAACCCGAAGTCGGACTTCAGCGTGTTGCCCACTGTCACCGTCAACCATGTGCTCTATCACCGCTACGAGACCCAGTGGAGTCAGCAGTTCCAAGTCGGAGCGGGTACGTATAGCCAGAGGGATTATTCCACCGGCGGTGTCGGCTTGATCGGTTACGGCCAACGCGTTCGCTGGAACGACGTTCTCGAAGCCGGCGCCAACCTGAGCCTGATCAGCCGACCCTATGACGGTGATCGCGAACGCGATCTGCGCCTGCTCGTCGACCTCACTTACCGTTTCTAGAAGAGCCTGACCATGACTGTCCTCAGCCGTTGCTTGCTGGTCTTGGGTGTATTGCTGGCCAGTGCCTGTGCCCAGCAGCCCGCCCCTTTCACTCCACCCGCCGAGCGGCCGACCCCGGCCAACGAAGTGCCGTGGCCGAAAAACCATTTCCTGGGCATTGCCTACCACGACGTCGAGGATCGCGACCCCGACCAGGCGGTGGTGGCGGTGCGTACCGAACGTTTGATCGAGCAGTTGGCTTGGCTGCGGGAGAACGGTTACCAGGCGGTCAGTGTCGACCAGATCCTCGCGGCCCGCCGTGGCGGCCCGGCGTTGCCGCCGAAAGCCGTGATGCTCAGCTTCGATGATGGCTATTCGAGCTTCTATACCCGCGTGATGCCGATACTGCGGGCCTATCACTGGCCGGCCCTGCTCGCGCCGGTCGGCACCTGGATCGACACGCCGCTGAACCAACCGGTGGACTTCGCCGGCTCACCGCGCCCGCGAGGTGAGTTCCTGACCTGGCAGCAGATCCGCGAAGTGTCCCGCTCCGGCCTGGTGGAAATCGCCGCGCACACCGATGCCAGTCACAAAGGGATATTGGCCAACCCCCAGGGCAACCTGGAGCCGGCGGCGACCTCCCTGCGCTTCGATCCGGCCACCGGCCGTTATGAAACCCAGGCGCAGTTCGAGGCGCGGATGCGCGCGGATGTCGTGGCGATCTCCAACAAGATCCGCAGCGTCACCGGCAAGGCTCCGCGGGTGTGGGTATGGCCCTACGGCGCAGCCAAGGGCACCTCGCTGGCGATCGTCGGCGAGCAGGGCTATGAGATGGCCCTGACTCTGGAAGATGGCCTCGACAGCTCGTCCAACCTGATGAACAGCCCGCGCTTCCTGGTGGCGTCCGACCCGGACGGCGAACATTTCGCCAACAGCATCGTCGCGGTGCAAACCCAGGCACCGCTGCGGGTGCTGCATGTGGACCTGGATAACGTCTACGACCCGGACCCGGCCCAACAAGCGCGCAACCTCGACCAACTGGTGCAGCGCGTGGTGGACATGGGCGCGGGCACCGTGTTCCTGCAAGCCTTCGCCGACCCCAAGGGTGACGGCCTGGTGCATCAGCTGTACTTCCCCAACCGCCACTTGCCGGTGCGTGCCGACCTGTTCAACCGTGTCGCCTGGCAGTTGCACACCCGTGCCCATGCCAGCGTGTATGCCTGGATGCCGGTGCTCAGTTTCGCCCTCGACCCCAAGCTGCCGCGCGTGACCCGCTGGGACCCGGAGACCGGCAAGGTCGGCCTCGACCCGGATCAATACCAGCGCCTGTCGCCGTTCGACCCGCAGGTGCGCAAGATCATTGGCGAGATCTATGAGGACCTGGCCCGCAACAATGCCATCGACGGCGTGCTATACCACGACGATGCGTTGCTGTCCGACTTCGAAGACGCCAGCCCTGCGGCGCTCAAGGTCTATGCCGCCAACGGCCTGCCCGCCAGCATCGCGGCCCTGCGCGCCGACCCGGCGGTGATGCAGCGTTGGACGCGCTTCAAGAGCCGCTACCTGATCGATTTCACCCAGGAGCTGACCGCCAAGGTCCGCGCCATCGGTGGTCCACAGGTGCAGACCGCGCGCAATATCTTCGCCGAGCCGATGCTCAATCCGTCGAGCGAAGCGTGGTTCGCGCAGAACCTCGATGACTTCCTCCAGGCCTATGACTGGACCGCGCCGATGGCCATGCCGCTGATGGAAGGCGAGACGCTCAAAAATTCCAACGCCTGGCTGGAAAAACTGGTCGCCACGGTCAAGGCGCGTCCCGGCGCACTGGACCGTACCGTATTCGAACTGCAAGCCAAAGACTGGCGCACCAAGGCCGCGCCGGACCTGAACGGTGCGCAATTGGCCGAATGGATGGGCGTACTCAAACGCCAGGGGGTCACGAGTTTTGGCTACTACCCGGACAACTTCCTGGAAAATTCCCCGGACTTGAAAACCGTGCGTCCGGCCCTTTCCAACCAATGGAACCCTTGACCATGTTCGATAGAATCCTGGCTTTATTCGTACTGGCGTTGGTATTGGGCGTGCCCCTGGGCTTGATCTTCCTGATCACCGGGCAATTCCTGATGGACTTCGTGTTTTTCTACCCGCTGTTCATGTCGGCGCTGTGGATCGCCGGCGGCTTGTACTTCTGGATGCACTGGGAACGCCACTGGCCGTGGGAAGACGACACGCCGGCACCGACCCTGGCCGGCAACCCGCTGATCTCGATCATCATCCCTTGCTACAACGAAGGCGATAACGCCGCCGAGACCATTCATGCGGCGCTGGGCCAGTTGTACCCGAACATTGAAGTGATCGCCGTCAACGACGGCTCCAAAGACAACACGGCGGCGGTGCTCGATGCCTTGGCCTTGGAGCATCCGCGCCTGCGGGTGCTGCACCTGGCGCACAACCAGGGCAAGGCGGTGGCCTTGCGCATGGGCGCCGTGGCGGCGCGCAGCGAGTACCTGGTGTGCATCGACGGCGATGCGCTGCTCGACAAAAACGCGGCGGCTTACCTGGTGGCGCCGATGCTCGACAACCCGCGCCTGGGCGCCGTGACCGGCAACCCACGCATCCGCACGCGCTCGACCTTGATCGGCCGCGTGCAGGTGGGTGAGTTCTCTTCGATCATCGGCTTGATCAAGCGCACCCAGCGCGTGTTCGGGCGGATCTTCACGGTGTCCGGTGTGGTGGTGGCGTTCCGTAAAAAGGCGCTCGACCGCGTCGACTACTGGAGCACCGACATGATCACCGAAGACATCGATGTCAGTTGGAAGCTGCAACTCGATCACTGGAGCATCTTCTACGAGCCGCGCGGCCTGTGCTGGATCCTTATGCCCGAAACCGTCGGTGGCCTGTGGAAACAGCGCCTGCGCTGGGCCCAGGGTGGCGCCGAAGTGCTGTTCAAGAACATCCGAGGCATCTGGCAATGGCGGCATCGCTACCTGTGGCCGCTGCTGTTCGAATACTGCCTGTCCACCGGCTGGGCCTTCACCTTCCTGTTGTCGGTGATCTTCTGGGGGCTGGGCAAATTCATGGTCTTGCCCCAAGCGATTGCGGTGGACTCCCTGGTGCCGCCGGCGTTTACCGGGCTGGTGCTGGCGATGGTGTGCCTGGTGCAGTTTGCCGTGAGCATCCTGATCGACCGGCGCTACGAAAAGGACCTGTGGAAAACCCTGTTCTGGACCGTGTGGTACCCGATGGTGTTCTGGCTGGTCAGCTTGTTCACCACGCTGGTCAGTTTTCCCAAGGTGTTGTTCAAGCAGCATCAGAAGCGTGCGCGCTGGGTCAGCCCGGATCGCGGAATCAAACCTGTCAATAAGGACGCGAGATCATGAAACTGGTCCGAACTCGTCAAAACCCGGTGATGTGGGTTATCGATGTGGTGTTGACCCTGCTGGCCTGGGCCGGGCTGATTTGGTTGTTGGCGCGCGGCATTACGTCGATGCTGGACAGCCATGGTGGCCCGCGCCTGGAAGCGCCGATTTTCGCGGCGCTCAACACCCTGCAGATCTACCTGTGGATCGCCCTGTTCAACGCGGTGATCCTGATCAGTTGGGCGCGTTACCAGCAACGCAAGGGACGCAAGTTCGCCCAGCGCCGCGCCGAGGCCAATGCGCTCAGTGATAAGAACCTCAGTGAGAGCTTCAAGCTGGACGAGGGGGAACTGGAGCAACTGCGCAGGCCCGGTGTGCTGGTCATCCACAACGACGAGCACGGCGGCGTCGAGGACGTGAAGTCGCATGTCTCGCGCGACGTGGAACGCCCGCCGCTGACCCTGGTGCCCGGCCAGGAAAAAGGCAAGGACGTCGGCTGAAGGTCAAACCAAGCCGCTCTTTGTGGTCGCTGTGGAGCCCCGACGAGGCTCTACAGCGCCTCCAGCGGTTCTGCAGCATCAGGCTTGCCGCTCGTCGCCAATCGGCTTGCCCTGCAATGTCGATAAATGAGCCCTGGTTCACAAAACGCCTGCGAACTTTTCCGTCTTTCCCGGTACTAACCTAACTCGGCAATAACTTGATGGCCAAGTAGTGGCAATTAATAAGTTATTCGCTGAATCAACATCAAAATAGTTGCCGTTTGTCGGAATAATACTTCCGGTGAGCGCTTTCTTATCTGTTTTGATTATTTTTATGGTTATAAATCAGTGTGTTGCAAAACTATCTAGAACTTGCGTGCAACTGATCCAGTTCCTTGGATCAGCCGAAGTTCGATGTTAGTTTGCCGCGCCTTGATTTTCGACGGATCGAACATGTCTTTGTTATTGCCACGGACTCGGTATCTTCTGTGTACTTTGCTGCTCGCCTGGTTAAGCCTGAACAGCGCCACGGCCGCCCCCACGCCGGGCGATCAGGACCTGATCCGCGACCGCCAGAACCGCCTGCTCGACGAGCAGCGCCGGCGCCTCGACGAGCTCAAGGACCTGCCCGGCAAAGAAGCCAAGCCCCAGGCCCCGGCCACGCCCGCCGACAGCCGTTGCTTCCCGATCCGGGACATCACGCTCAAAGGCGCCGACAGCCTGCCCGCCACCGACCGCCAGCGCCTGCTCAAACCCTATGTCGGCCAGTGCCTGGGCGTGTCGCAGCTCAATGAACTGCTCAAGGTCATCACCGATTACTACATCGACAAAGGCCGGGTCACCAGCCGCGCCTACTTGCCGCAGCAAGACCTTTCCAGCGGCCACCTCCAGGTGTTGGTGGTCGAAGGCAAACTCGAAGGACTCAAAGGTGCCCAAGGCAGCAGCGTGACCGATCGCGAGCTGGCCATGGCCTTTCCCGGCAAGGTCGGCGAGGCGCTCAACCTGCGCGAAGTCGAGCAACTGGTGGACCAGCTCAACCGCCTGCCCTCCAAGCAGGCGCAAATGGAACTGACCCCCGGCACCCAAGTGGGCGGCAGTGACGTCGTGGTCAAGAACACCCCGCAAAAGCCCTGGCGCGCCAGCCTGTCGCGCAACAACGACGGGCAGAAAAGCACCGGCGAACAGCAATGGGGCGCCGGCCTGGAGTGGGACAGCCCGCTCGGCCTGGCCGACCAACTGGTGCTGCGCGGCGGCCACGATGCCGTCAGCGACCACCAGAAAACCTCGAAAAACAGCATGCTCTACTACAACGTGCCGTGGGGCTGGTGGAACTTCAGTTACACCTACAACGAGAGCGACTACCGCACCTTTGGCGTGACCAACGACTACAAATTCAAGCAGAACGGCGACAACCAGAATCACCAGTTGCGCGCCGAGCGGGTGGTCCATCGTGACGATGTGAGCAAGACATCGCTGAACGTCGGCGTGGCGCACCTGCGCACCAACAACTACATCCTCGATACCCGTACCGCCTCGAGCAGCAACCGCCTCAGCGAATTGCAACTGGGCTTCAACCACGGGCGCCGCATCGGCAGCGGGTTCGTCAACGTTGACCTGGGCATGCAGAACGGCATCGGCTTGCTTGATGCCCAGGCCCAGGACGAGCGCGATGACGCAGGCAATCGGCAGCCCAACGCGCGCTATCGCAAATACACCGCCACCGCCAGCTTCCTGCAGCCGTTCACGCTGTGGGGCGAGTCGTTCAGTTTTTCCAGCCTGGCCACCGGCCAACGCAGTGAAGACATCCTGTTCAGTCCGCAGCGCATCAGCCTCGGCGGCTCGGCCTCGGTGCGCGGCTTCAAAGACCAGCAACTGAGCGGCGACAGCGGCGCCTACTGGCGCAACGACGTGCGCTGGGCGCGCCCGGTGACGCTCGATTGGCTGCGCCCGGCCTTTGCCGAATACGGCGCCAGCGTCGGCTACGACCAAGGTGTGATCAGCCACGGTCGCTACAACGACGACGTGCACGGTCGGGTCTCGAGCAACTCCCTGGAGCTGTTCGCCCGGGGCAAACACGTCAGCGCCAGCGTGACGTTTGCCCATTCTCTGGAACGCCCGGCAGTGATGAGCGAGCGCGAAGCGCCGATCTACTTCCGCATGGATTTCTTCCTGTAATTCAACGCCCCGTTACATCGAGAATTTGAAAATGGATGTTCGCCAATTTGCCTTCCTGGCCCGCCAACCTTCTGCCGCCCTGAAGCCGCGCGACGCGTTCTTCGGCCTGCCCAAGCGCGGGCTGGCCTTGATCCTCGCCAACGCGCTGTTCTGGCAGCCACTGCTGGCCCAGGCCGAGGGCATCGTGGTCAGCGCGCCCGGCACCAGCGTCGGCGCCGCGGGCAATGGCGTGCCGGTGGTGAACATCGCCACACCGAACGGCAGTGGCCTGTCGCACAACCAGTTCAAGGACTACAACGTCGGCCCCAACGGCGTGATCCTCAACAACGCCAGCGGCGCGGTGACCAACACCCAACTGGGCGGCTACATCGTCGGCAACCCCAACCTCAAGGGCGGCGCGGCCAGCGTCATCCTCAACGAAGTCAACGGCGGCAACCCCAGCCAGTTGCGTGGCTACACCGAAGTAGCGGGGCAGTCAGCCAAGGTCATCGTCGCCAACCCCTACGGCATCAGTTGCAACGGCTGCGGCTTCATCAACACCCCCAACGCCACCCTGACCACCGGCAAACCCGTCATCGATCCGACCGGTCAACTGAAGAGCTACCAGGTCGACGGCGGCGCCGTGACCATTGACGGCCAGGGCCTGAACGCGAGCAACGTCGACCGCTTCGAAATCATCACCCGCTCGGCCAAGATCAATGCGCAGATCAATGCGCGCCAGCTCACCGTGATTGCCGGTCGCAATGACGTGGATGCACAAACGTTGAACGCCACCGCACGCGCCGATGACGGCAGCGCCAAGCCTGAGTTGGCAATCGACTCCAGCGCCTTGGGCGGCATGTACGCCGGGGCGATCAAACTGGTCGGCACCGAAGCCGGTGTGGGCGTGAAGCTCGACGGTACGTTGGCGGCCAGTGGTGGTGATATTCAATTGGACGCCAATGGGCGTTTGAGCATGGCGCAGGCAGCGGCCACCGGTAACGTCACGGTCAACGCGCAGAATATCGACCTCACCGATAGGGTCTACGCCACCGGCAACGTGCAAGTGACCAGCGCCCAGGCGTTGGTCAACCAGAAGAGTGTGGCGGCCGGTCAGCGTATCGAAATCAATGCGACGACAGTGACCAACCCCGGCATCATCGAAGCCGGCGTCGCCCCCGACAACAGCCGCAATGCCACCGGCGACCTGGTGGTCAACGCGCAAACTGTCAACACCACCGGCAACCTGCTGGCCAGCCGCACATTAGCGATCACTGTCGCGCAAACGCTGACCAATCAGGACGGCGTCATTCAGGGTAAAACCGTCAGCATCGATGCGGCCAAGTTGGTCAACCAAGGCAAAGCGGCACGGGTGTATGGCGTACAAAGCCTGGCGATCAATGCGCCGGCCATCGTCAACCTGGGCGGTTTGCTCCGCTTCGGTGAAGGCCAGGCGGCGACTCTCGACAGCGCGTCCCTGGACAACCGTCAGGGCCGTATCGAAATGGCCGGTGGCAGCCTGGTGCTGAGCAGCGCCGCACTGAACAACAGTGCAGGCAAGATCGTTGCCAGCGACTTGACGGTCAACGCAGGCAACCTCAATAACCAGAGCAGCCTGCTCGTCGCCAACACCGTGACAGTGACAGCCGACACGCTCGACAACAGCAACGGCACACTGGCCAGCCAACTCGGCAACCTGAAGCTGACCGTTAAAGCCCTGACCAACCGTGGCGGCAAACTGTTCGGCAAAGAATTGTTAACCTTCGACGGTGCCACCCTCGATAACAGCGCCAATGGCCAGATCAGCGGCAACCGACTGGACCTGACGGCTCGCGACACGCTCACCAACCGTGGTGGCCTGATCGAAGCCAGCCAGGGTCTGGCCCTCGGCGGCGGCAATCTCGACAACAGCGCAGGCGGACAAGTACGCAGCCTGGCTGGCACCAGCAGCAGCCTCGACTTCAGCGGCCAGGTGAACAACCAAAAGGGCATTCTTGAGTTCGGTAGCCAGGCCTTCAGCCTCGATGCCGGGCACTTGAACAACCAAGCCGGCCAATTGCAGCACGCCGGTAGCGGCCTGTTCCGCGTCAAAACCGCCAGCCTCAGCGGCAGCCAAGGCGACATCAATGGCCTGGGCACCGCCGACTGGTCCTTCGGCAAAGTTGATGGCCTGGGGCGCGTGCAACTCAATGAAGTCCTGACCTACAAAAGCACTCAGAACCTGACCCTCAAGGCCGGCGATCGCATGGCCAGCGGCAAGGGCCTGATCCTCGACGTAGCCAGCCTCGACAATGGCGGCGAACTGCTCAGCGACGGTGACCTGAACATCACGCTCAGCGGCGACATGACCAACAATGGCCGAGTATCGGCGCTGCAAAAGCTCACCGTGCAGGCCAATAACCTCAGCCAGAACGGCGGGCGCCTGGCGGGCACCACCACGCAATTGAAACTCAGCGGCACCCTCGACAGCCTCGGCTACCTGACTGCACGCCAGCAGTTGGATATCGCCGCGCTGCAGATCAACAACCGCGGCACCCTCGGCGCCCAGGGGCCGGTGAACCTCACGGCCGTCAACGGCATCAGCAATGGCGCGGATTCGCTGCTGTTCAGCGGTGCCGACCTGACCTTGCGCGGCAACGGCTTCAGTAACGTTTATGGCGACGTCTACACCCAGGGCAACCTGACGTTCGCCGCGCGCGATGGTGGTCAGGCGGGAGTGTTCAGCAACCTGTCGGGCACGGTTGAAGCCGAAGGCTCTATCGGCATCAACGCCGCATTCGTGGAAAACGCCAAGGCCGTGTTCGAGCTGGGGCGGACCGTGACCACCGGGAGTGTGTACTGGCAATGCGGCCAGCACTGCGACGGGGACTACTCGTACAAGCGCGGCGAGATACGCATCAACCAGACCTTCCTCGAATCCGCGCTCAAGGACTCGGCGCCCGCGCGCCTGGTCGCCGGCAAAGACATGCTGATCCAGGGCGACAACGTCCAGAACCGCTACAGCCTGCTGGCCGCCAACGGCAACCTCGGCATCGTCGCGAATAACCTGCTCAACCAAGGCGCGGGCACCCGCACTGGGCAGAACAGCATCGTTATCGGCACTCCGCGAAGAATTGACAAACATTACTGGGACCACGTTGAGTACGTCGAAGTCCCCGCGTTCAGCGCCGCCGTTGCTGCCGGTCACTTCGACCTGGCGACGTTTGAAGCGCTCAAGGCGCGCTCCAGTGACTCGCGTTTTGCCGAGGCGAGTAACGTCACTACCTGGACCGTAAAAGATGCGCTTGTCTACAACGCCACCCTGCAAGCCGGTGGCACCGTCGACCTGTCCAAAGTTGTCAACACCGTGCAAAACGGCACGCTGCTGGAAAACCAGAAAGCGCAACTGACCGGCACCCTCGACAACGACCAGACCGGCATCCCCGTCGGCGGCATTAACATCAGCCTCAGCCAGCAGGCCAGTGCCCCTGGCTCGGCGTTCACCCCAGTCGATCCGACCACCTCGCCGTATTTCCAACTGCCCAAGGGCGAGTACGGCCTGTTCGTCAAAAACGCCGACCCTACCAGCCACTACCTGATCGAAACCAACCCCCAGTTTGCCAGCCTCTCGGGCTTCTTCAGCTCCGACTACATGCTCGACAAACTCGGCTTCAGCGCCGACACCGCCTGGCGCCGCCTCGGTGATGGCCAATACGAAACCCGCCTGATCCGCGACGCCGTGCTCGCGCAAACCGGCCAACGCTTCCTCACCAGTGCCTTGAGCAGCGACGCCGACCAATTCCGCTACCTGATGGACAACGCGCTGGCCAGCAAAGACGCCCTGCGCCTGAGCCTCGGTGTGACCCTCACTAGCCAGCAAGTCGGCGCACTGACCCACGACATCGTGTGGATGGAAAATCGCGTGATCGACGGCCAGAGCGTCCTCGTGCCGGTGCTCTACCTGGCCCAGGCCGAGTCACGCAATGTACGCGGCAGCAGCCTGATCCAGGGCCGCGACCTCAACCTGGTCACCGGCGGCGACCTGCTCAACGTCGGCACCCTGCGCGCCAGCAACAACCTCTCCGCCGCCGCCGGTGGCAGTCTTTATAACGGTGGCCTGATCGAAGCGGGCAACAACCTGACCTTGCTGGCCCAAGACAGCATCCGCAACGCCATGGCCGGTGAAATTCGCGGCACCCAAGTCAACCTCGCCGCCCTCAAAGGCGACATCACCAACGACACCACCGCGATTCAAGTGCGCGACGGCACCGGCATGCGCACCCTCACCGACAACGGCACTAGCACCATCACTGCCCGCGACAACCTGGTGATGGAGGCCGGTCGTGACCTCATCAATCGCGGCGCGCTTGCAGGCGGCAACGACGTCACCCTCACCGCTGGCCGCGACCTCAGCCTGCTGCCCGTCAGCGATACCCGCGTGAAGCACGAATTCAGCGACGGCGGGCACAAATCCAGCATCACCACCGACGTGAAAAACCTCGCCGCCAGCGTTACGGCGGGGGGCAATCTGAATATGAAGGCTGGGCAGGATGTAAACATCATCGGTAGCACGGCCACCGCTGGCAAAGACATCAATGTCGACGTCGGGCGCGATTTCAACGTGGTGTCGGTCAGCGATGTGCACAGTGTTGACGGTAAGGAAAAACACGGCAAAAAACGCATCAAAACGATGGATGAGCAGACCACCCAAGTGGCCAGTGTGTTGACCGCGGGTGGGGATTTCAGAAGTCAGGCCGGGCGTGATACGACGCTGGTGGCGAGCAAGATCAGTGCGGGGAATGAAGCGTATTTGTACAGCGGGGAGCGGATGAATCTGCTGGCGGCTGAGAACAGTACGCATACCTTGTATGACATGAAGGAGAAGGGAAGCTGGGGCGCTAAAAAGGCGCAGATGGACGAAGTAACCCGCACGACTCAAGTAGGCACCGAGATCAAGGCGGGCGGAAACCTCACTCTGAAAAGTGATGGCGACCAGTTGTACCAAGTCGCCAAGCTCAACAGCGGCAAGGACATCATTCTCGATAGCAGCGGTGCGATCGTCTTTGAAGGAGTCAAGGACCTGCACGATGAGAGCCACACCAAGAGCAAAAGCGACCTCTCGTGGTTCAGCGCCAAAGGTAAAGGCAATACCGATGAAACCCTGCGTCAGAGCGAGCTGGTTGCTCAAGGGCAGCTTGTTATCAAGGCCGCCGAAGGCATTCGCATCGATGTCAAACAGGTTGATCAGCAGACCGTAAGCCAGACCGTAGATGCGATGGTAAAGGCTGATCCCAATCTGGCTTGGCTGAAGCAAGCTGAGGCGCGTGGCGACATTGATTGGCGCCAGGTGAAGGAGATTCACGAGAGCTTCAAGTACGACAACTCGGGACTGGGTGCCGGTGCCAAGATTGCGATTGCGATCATGATGGCGGCGATTATGGGCCCGGCTGGTTTTGGTCTAGGTGGCTGGCAACTGGCGGTCGCTACGAGCTTCTCTACTACGGGTGTTACCAGCACCATTAACAACAAAGGCAACCTCGGCAGGGCTTTGAAGGAAACCGTTAGTACCGACAGTCTTAAAAGCGCGGCGGTTGCTGGTTTTACGGCGGGTGCTCTGGAGTATGCCGACACTAATTGGTTCGCTGGTGCCGACAAAGCAGGTGCAAGTACTAGCACCGTCCAAGGTGTTAACCCGAGTGCGGGCTCAACCTTGGCGGTTACTAACTCCTCCAAAGATATTTTCACCTGGACGTCAGCGGGTGATATCGCCCTGCGCACTGGAGGTCGGGCGGTAATCTCTAGCGGGATTTCTACGGCCATCCAGGGCGGAAGTTTCGGCGACAATTTCAATGCTGCCTTGCTGGGAGAGGCTGGCAACGTTGCGATGGCTACCGGTTTTAATTGGGTGGGTGACTACGTCACGTTCCCGAATGGAAGCCCTCAAAAGATCATTGCTCATGCATTGATGGGCGGATTGCTGGCGGAAGCGACCGGCAGTGATTTCAAAACCGGGGCTGCGGCGGCTGGGTTGAATGAAGCGCTCATCAATCAATTAACTTGGGCCGCCCAAGGCAATAAAGACATCACTTTGATGCTTTCACAACTGACTGGGTTGTTAGCAGCGGCAGCGGTTGATGGTGATTTAGAGAAAGGCTCTCAGATTGCCCAGAAGGCGACGACGTTTAACTACCTTTACCACAAAGAAGTCGAGGAGATGCTTCGGGAGGTTGACAGCAAAAGTACGGAACAAGAGAAAAGGGCGGTTAGGGAGCGGTATGCGGCCCTTGATCAGCAGAGAAATGACGAATTGGATGCGCTCTGCGCGCGCGATCCGCAACGCTGCAGGGCTATTGCTATCTCGTTGGCGAACGATGATCAGAAACTCGTCGATCTGGTAGGTAAGCTTAGGTCCCAGGGGCAGGGCGGTGCTGCTTCTGCTGTAGGTTTTGTGATAGGGAGCAACCTAGACGCTTCCAGCAAAATTGCTGCAGATATCAGCTCTGCTGGCGGTGGGGTGTTGGTTAAGCTCGGGGCGGAGGCTATCAAGGCTGGAGTTGGAGTAACATTACCCTCGCGCTCTGGAGCAGGGAAAGGGAAGGGTAGTCAGGGTGAAGCTGCGGGTCCTGATGTACCGCAGGGTGCAAAAGCTACTGGCGGTGCTGCAGAAAAGGTAGATGATGTTGTAGCTCCATCGTCTAAACCTGAATGGTTGCAACGGCTTGATGCGGGTAATGAGTTTAATAAGTTACAGTCTAAAAACTACCCGAATAACGAAGTTTATATTCAGCGACCTGACGGGAATGGCTATTATCGTGTTGATTCGTATAATCCCATAAAAAGCGAAATCGTCTCTCGTAAATTGACACAGCTTTCTGAGGTTTCAGAGGCGACAGCAAAGAGCTACATAAGTGAGGCCATTACGAAATACCCTTCTGGCGCGACCATTGCGAAAGTTCCATCTAGTGGGTCTTTGGGTGGTCAAAAATTGCAAGGTGCTGTTATTCTGGAGGTTCCTCCACAGAATGGAGTAATTCCAAAAGCCATCTTGGACTCTGCCAATAAAGCAGGGGTTTTAATTAGAGATACTAATGGGAAGGTGTATTGATGGGGCTGCCTATTTATTATTGTAAGTCTTGGTTTCGGATGAAGAAGTTTGCGATAGAGCCTATGGATGAATCTCTGGCACATTCTAGGCATCTCTCGGGTGAGTCATATACGGCTCTCATTGGGTCGGACTCTGCGCCATCTTGCTTTGTTGAGTTCTCCATAGATAAAGGAATGGTTGGTGTCGGTTTTTTAGATAAAAAATGTCGTGAGTATCTGACCTACCAATTTCAAGTAACAGATGCGGATAACTTATTTTTGACTATGGCGACTCATCGTGAGTTTGAAGGGGATGGAGACGAGGTCATAGGTGGGGAGTCCTACATTTTCAATGAGGAAGGCGGCCTTGTTATTAGGCGAGAAAAATTTAATCCTCATGAGATTGAAGAGGCTAGATCAAGTTTCGAACCGTCTCGAAATTATGAAAAACTTCCCAAGTTTGGTTGTTACTCTGATGTAACAAAAGCTGATAGATGAAACAGGCAGGTAAGTTTCATTATAAATTTTAAGGGGGCTAAGTTGATCTGGCACCGGCCTTGCGCCGGTGTTTTTGCACCCTATCTGCACCCTTTTTGCCGCCTTCTTGCATCCTATTTGCATCCTTTCTGCAGTCAAGTTGCATCCCTTTTGCACCCGCCCTGCTGGCGGTGGGGTGTTGGTTAAGCTCGGAGCGGAGGCTATCAAGGCTGGAGTTGGAGTAACATTACCCTCGCGCTCTGGAGCAGGGAAAGGGAAGGGTAGTCAGGGTGAAGCTGCGGGTCCTGATGTACCGCAGGGTGCAAAAGAAGTAGCAGGTACAACTGCGACGAGCGGGACGAAAGTTGCTGCAACGGAAGGAACGTTTCCAGACGAGGTATTTACCGGGAAGAAACCGCACCAGACGACTCCTGGAATAGGGAGTGTGACACAGGAGAGGTACAACCCCGCGACTGGAAAACTGGAAGAATCTGTGATCGAGTACGACCAGTATGGCCGGCAGGTTAAAAGAACGGATTACACTAATCACGGATATGGAAACCAAGAAAAGCCTGCGGAATATCATTCCGACCCCCACACGCATACCTATGAATATGGTCCAGGCTATGGCTCCAATGGGAAAGAGACGAGGATCAATAATGATTAGTCTTCCAGAATTGAATGAATTGCTTGTTGCTCACAACTGCCTGCATGCGATTAGTATTCAGCTGAATGTTGACGGGATGGCTTATGATTTATCCTTATCGATCTCGGCCTCTGAAAAGGTAGGGGCTGATGTGGTGAGTATCAGATTCATTGATATTAGCCAATTTACGTGCCGTGATTTTGGCGGCGGATTAACTCAGCTGATGCACATGAACGTTAATAAGCTGGATTCTGGCTTCGATAGGATGCGTTATCAACTGAGTGATCTTGAGGATAAAAAGTTGTCGTTTTACTTCTCATCATTCTCGCTTGATTAGCTGGTGCAAAAGGCGCAGGTGAGGTTGCCTCTATAGGCGGAAAGACCTGGGAAATAGGGGGCAGACCACGTTTTGCATTTATGGAGTTTTTGTGACTATTGTTCAGTCCTTTAAAAAGAGAGTTATCCGAGGAGTGGTATGTCGTCCGAAGGCTGTTTTTTCTTAGTCTTATAATGGTGGTCTGACCCCTATTTCTCCCACCTGGAGTATTAGGCTTGGAGCCGGGTTCGGCATCATCTAAGGCTATACAGAATTACTTTCCTAGCACAAAAAACGGTTCCGTTGAGTTTGTTTTTGATCCTAAAACGAATACTTTCGCTGTCGGTAAGCCGACCAATAACCTCGGAGGCTCTCCTCATCAACAGTTGGCAGAGACAATAAAGTCCGATGGGTCGACTCTAGTTGGTGGTATGTTTCGGCGAGGGCCCAACGGGGAGGTAATCACTAATGAGTTTAGTGGGCACTACTGGAAGAACTGGACGCCTGAGGTCAGAGCTAAATTTGAGCAGACTCTTAAGCAGTACGATCTCAATGTCAAACATCATCCTGGAATGTAATTTATGACTGGCTCTGAAAAAACTATCTTGGGTAGCGATTTCATAATTTGCAGAGATGAGTCTGGTCGCTGGAAGCTTGTAAGTAATGAAGTTACACTTCCTCTAGTTAATTCGTCAGACTTTAGGCGGATTATCTCATTGCTTGAGACGCCTATTGAAAGTGTTAAAGAGGTGTTAGGTCTCGACTTTCCCTACATGAGTGTGGCAGAGATAGGGCTGAAGCACGACTCTGACTATTGGATAAAACTCGCCATTTCTTGGATCGCGCACAGTTCGGCCCAAGAAGCCTCTTCCTTTGTGGACGATCTGAAAAAATTGTCAACAGATAAGGCTGTCTCACAAAGTAATCGGCACTTGGCAAGAAAGGAATTAAAGCGCCTTCTTAATAGTTAGTTGGTGCAAAAGCTACTGTCTCTAAAAATCCCAATGCAACTAGTGCGCTGACTGACTCAGAGGCAGGCACGCTGGTTGAAAGGAATGTTTTGGAGGCGAGTCCCAAAGTAATAAATCAAGCCGAACCAGAAGTTCTTGCAAAGGTTAATAACGGACGCAGCCCATATTCTGAGTTAAACGGCGCAATTGGGGAGGCTCGTGGCTGGAGTCAGGCTATTGAATCGGGGCAAACACCAATTTCCGGACCTGGGAAAGCGTCACCCCCAGGTGCAGATTACATTACGTATGATCCATCATCGCGATCTGTGATCGTCTGGGACGCCAAGTATCGTGCTCCTGGCGGAAGCTATCCGACTTCCTTGCCAGGTTCAAAGTTACAGGCCTGGCAGTCAGAGATCATAAACTCCGTTAAAAATATGCCGGAGGGATCGGCCAAAGCAGCCGCAGAGAGTGCGCTTAAGGCTGGCAGGGTCGAAGGCCGAATATTCAAATGGCCACAATAGGCTTGAGGTATTTAAGATGAAAGAATGGTCATCGCTGTGCAAGTCAAAGGTTGGGGACGCCGTTGATGTACGGGAGCAATGCGTTATCGCTATGGACGACGGTGCATACAAAATTTCAGACGATCAGTATTTTTTAGCTGACGCTTTTTCTGATGAGGGAGAGGAAAAACTTCGTTTGCTATCCCTCTACTGGGCCTGCAGTGAGCCTGCATTTAGAAGAGCCTACTACAGGGATGTTGAAAATGATGACATGGCCGTATGCCGGCCGCCGCCTGAATTGCTTCCAGTTGGGGCGGGGGGGACCTATAGTCAGATAAAAAATGCTCTTAGCTCTCTTGGTTCTGACAAGTTTATGGAGTACGCCTCTTATCGTGTTATGTCTGATGGTGCATTTGTTCATAAGGGCTTAGAAAGCTCATTGGCTGTTTATTATTTTCGCTTGCATGATATTGTTGATGATGAGCTGCCTTACGCGATACTGTGGAAGCTTTCTAGTGTGTGATTTAATGAGAAACAACGTCCTGTTGCCGGGTTGAAGCAAAAGAGATAGGCGCTCATGCAAAAGTCGATTATTCAAGTATTGAAAATCCGCCAAATGTTGGTCCCGGTAAAGAATTCACTTTGCGGCAAAAACAAGAGGCATTGGAGTTGAATAAAGCAGCCAACGACGGTGTAGTCAAATCCGATGCCAGTGGTACTGTGTTAGTCAAACCACAAAAAAGCCAGCGCGGCGTAACTCCAGATCCTAACGGGTGGCAGTTTGACCATGTAAAGCCAAAAAATTGTGATGGTACAAATTGCAGCTCAAATATTCAGATTCTATCTCGACAAGAGAATAGAGCCAAATCTGACAAATAGGTGCTACTAGATGAATAATTCGATTCTAAATATAAATGAACTGCCTGCAGTTGATCGTGTTAAACATGTGGCTCAGGGGTTGGCGTTGTTGGATGCCATAATTATGCCCGAGTGGGAGTATAGATACTTCTCATTCAACTGTAATTGGGATGGAGCGGGGAAAGAAATGATGGCCTCAATGAGGGACGGATCCGGGGCTGAGTATTTTTTGCACTTTACCGATGCAGGTGTTGCAGGGAAAGTTATATGTGGTTCTCCTTTGCCTAATGTGTCTGAATGTTTGAATGCTATGCCCGAGGCGTTTCAGCAATTTAAAGTTGAGCCAGCGTTCTCTACGGATAATGCTAGTCTGTTTTTTTGGCGAGGTGTCAAGCAGCCATCGTGGTGTGCGTCGCCGGATGGGCTGAAAGAGTATCCACTGCTAGGTTTTTTTGTGGGAGGTATTGCAGCTTATAAGAGTTTAGTTGAGAACTATTATGAGAAAAGCATCGATGCAACCGTACTTGAAGAGGTATTCGCGTCGCTAGATGTGACTGCGGACCAGCTAGTGATACTTAATCCTGATATAGAGCTTGGTGATTTAGTCGATGACTTTCAAGAGATTTTAGGTCGTGAATTTTAACTTCATCTTGATGGCGTGGTGCAAAAGCACATGCTGACGCTCCCAATACACCTAGATTTATTGCGGATCCTGCCGGTAACATTATTGATTTAAATTATACCAAGGGACTCAGGGAAACGAATGTGACGGTCACGGGAGCTCGTGGTGGTGTTCAGTATCCATTGCAAGGACAAATCCCCGATTCTTATGCGAATCTTGGAAATGGACATGTAGTTGTCTACGGTCCTGAGGGGCGTGCACTATATTCAGCGGGTCAAGGGTGTGCACCATGAATGTCAAAACATTCCCAGCTATGAAAGTTTTTTTCATGTTCTTACTTTGCCCATTTTTCGCAGGGTTAATCATAGGACCTATTTTTCTGATCATCATGTTTGTAGATTTATTTAGTGATGCTCGGCTGCTAGGACAAGTCAGAGGTGGGGAGGCGTTTTCTATTCTGCTGACGGCCCCTATTCTTGGAGATATAATATTTTTTATTCCTTCGCTTGTATTTGCATCCTGTATTACGTTGCTTAGGCCGGCCAACAGCTTTAAAATTTGCAGGATTATTTCAATCTATGGGGGCGCGACTGCGTCATTATGGATGTTTATGGCGGACTACTACTTGCTTCGTAATAGTTCGGGTTACAATTTTTTGGACAGCTATGTTCCTGTGTCAATTGCTTTTGTAGTTGGTTTGTTAGTTACTGGCGGAATAGCATATTGGACCTTGCCGAAAAATTCTCATGGGAAATAGGGGGCAGACCACGGTTTGTATTTAAGGCGCTTTCGTGGCTATTGTTCTGTTCTTTAAAAAGAGAGTTATCCGAGGAATGGTGTGTCGTCCGAAGGCTGTTTTTTCTTAGTCTTATAATGGTGGTCTGACCCCTATTTCTCTTTAATGGTGGGGCCTGGAGTTGATTATCTGCACAAACCGGGGCGGCACTAAGGCCGCCCGATTTTATTCAGGTTGGATCGGCATTGAGCCTGCGGCTGATCACATCCAACAAATCGCACCCATCGCGCAGCGGAATCGCCAGTAGATGGGCAAAGTCTTGCAGCACCACGGCATCGCTGCTGAGCTGTTCGCGAAAGGCTAGGTTTTCCAGCAGTTGGGTGACGGCTTGGATGCGGTGCACGGCGGCGTCGTGGAGGACGTCGAGGGGGGCTTGGGTGTCGATGAGCAGTGCGGGGACGGTGCAGTCGTGGCCGGTCAGGGGCATGTAACGGTTCATAATTGGCACTCTGTTAAGTGGTTGAGGCCACCACTCAATCGTCGCCAAACGAATGGGTGGCAGCTGTACGCAGGTTGGCGAACCGGCAACAGAGTAAACCGGCAGACCCGGGGGTCTCCCGCGCACAGCCGCCATAAAAGGTACGACTTTGCGGGTGCAAAAACACCTGCATGAAAGCGGATTGCTTTTGCACTCTGTTGTCAGGTCGCCAAACCTGATCGCCATTTGGGCGACGGCCGGACTATAAGCCCCTCACCCAAAACAGCGCAAGGCATCAGAGTGATGGCACAATGCCTTATGCAATGCCATCCGCTGCCGACATACTGGTGATGCCCAGACGCATCAAAAATCTGAACCGGCCTTCGCCGGCGTTTTCGAATCCGCCCCACCGCTACCCACAAGGAAGAAATACATGATCAAGTTGTTCTGCAAAGGCGCTGTCGTTGTGTCCCTGGCCACGCTGTTTGGCTGTTCTTCGACCCCGTCGGTGGAGAAGATGCAGGCTGACGTGGCGAGCTATTCGCTGCCCAAGGCTGCCGTGGCCGATAAGGGCCTGGTGTATGTCGTGCGCCCTAGCAACGTCGGGATGCTGGTACGGTTCAACGTGTTCCTGGATGACAAGGAAGCCGACTCGGAGATGGGTTACAACCGCGGTAACCAGTACATCTATTTTTTCGTGACGCCGGGCAAGCACGTGATCAGCTCCAAGGCTGAAAACTGGGCGGACATGCCAATCAACGTCAAGGCCGGTGAGGTGGTTTACCTCAAGCAGGAAGTCGAAATGGGCTTTGCCGTGGCGCGCAACAGCCTCAAAGTGCTGAGCGATCTGGAAGGCCGTTATCTGGTCAAGGATGCGTCCTTGGGCACCGTGGCAAAAGAAAGCAAGTAAGTTAAAAGCGCTTAAGGCGGCCGAGCTCGGAGCCCGGCCGTTGTCGCTGTTCATCCGCCCTGCACACTTAGCTTGATAAGGGGCTGACACGCGACTCTTCAACCCTCGTTGACTGACACGCGACCTAAGTCGGAGTGGCACCGTATGGACGCAAATCCCCCGCTAAACGCCCGACCCTTCCGGCCCGCAATTGTTTAGACCCAAGGAAGCTCTTCAATGAAAATACATCGTTTGTTTATCTCGCTCACTGCTCTGGCGACCTGCACCAGCAGCTTCGCCGCGGCGCCTGCCCTGCAAAGTTTTCTCGCCTGCGACCAGAACTCCCTGGCGGTGGTAAGCCAGCCGGGGCTCAAGGAACGTGTCGCCCATAAGGTGGAGAACGGCAAGATCACGCTCAGCGGCGGCACAAAATCCGATATGGGCCAGCGCTGGATGTTCGACACGCCACTGACGCTTGACGGTATGACCTTGACCGGCTTTTTCGCCGAAGACCAGGACCTGATGGGCTCGCGCATCATCAACTGGGGTTTCTACACCGAGCAGGCGCCCGACGCGCTTTACGCACAACTGAGTAAAGTACCGGGTACGGGGTTGGAGAAAGCCAACGGTATCTACGCGCGTGCGCAGATCTGGTCGCAGAAGCAATCAGCCTGGGTACCGGAGGGCGGCGATGACAACGCGGGCAAGCTGGTCACCGATACGGCCGAACGCATCTTGATGGTCGAGCCCGCACCCAGTGACCTGGCCAAGACCAGCAATGGCATGATCACCTGCTCGGTTCAGGGCGCGGTGAGCGCCGCGATGCTCAAGATCACTCGACCTGACCTGATCAAGTGAACTGAGGCCGGCAACGATACCGCGGGCATGCTGAATGCCTGCGGTGTTCTCTGGTTTTTCGCGAGCAAGCTCGCTCCTACAGAGGGCGGGGTTACAGCAACTTGCGTTGCACCGCTTCATCCAGCGTGCTGCGCGTCAACGCCTCGACCACTTCCCGCGTGTCCGCCTGGAACGGGATGCCCACGATCAGCACCAGGTGCATCCAGGTGCGTACCGACTCACTCTTTTTGACGCGCCCGAGTTCTTTGCCGTCTTTGTCCTTGAACACGGTTTCCAGGGTGAAGGTGTTCTTCGCCGTGGACGGGATGATGAAGAACGTCACGCCAGTGATGATCGCCGAGGCCATGTTGAACTGTTCGTTGTTGTACAGGGTGGCGTCGGCGTAGATGTCCGAGTCGACCTTGTCGGTGCTCACCCGCGAGAAGCGGTTGGACTGGCGAAACGAATCCGCCACGGCCTTTTCCCACAACGCCGCCGGAGCGCCGGCTGCAGTGTTGCCCGGGCCGCTGTTGACCTGGCGGAGCGCGGTGGTGCGCACGAACGCGGTGGGTTTTTGCGCCGGTGCGTTGGCGGTCGGCGGCCAGGTTTGCACGGGCGGCAGTTCGTGTTGCGAGTAAGACACGCAACCTGTCAGCAAGATGGCCGCGAGGACCAGGCTGTGTTTGATCAATCCGTTCATGTGTCGCTCCTTGAAATTACGGTTTGGCCAGCTTGGCGGTGGCGCTGTCGAGCAGTTGCGCGACCAGTTCGTTCAGTTGCTTGGCGCCCATGGTTGGGGCCCAGTATTCACGACCGTAGAGGCCGACGTTGCGCTCGAACTTGACCTCGTGTTTGGCGCTCGCCAGTTGCTTGCCTTCGCGATCGACGATCACCAGGTCGCCGGCCACGTCGAAGGTGTCGACGTAGATCGGGCCGTTGACCCAGATCCAGACCGTCAGCGTCAGCAAGGCGCCGGGGACATAGCCCGGGTGGATGCCACGGTGGCCCTTGAGGGAGGTCATGTTGAACTTGAGCGACACGTCCTGCTCGCCCAGGCGCACAGGGTATTCGGTGACCTGCTTGAAGTAGCCCGCAGTACTTACGTACTGATTGAGCTGGGCGGTGAGCGAGCGGCTGATCGCGGTCTTGTTGGCGTCGTTGACGTCGGCGGCGCTCACCGTCACATCGGCGACTTGTGCGCTGCGTGGGCTGGTGACGGCGGCAGGGTGGAGCGGGGCGCCAATGGGGCCGGTGACGGTGTAGGACACACAACCGGTCATCGACAGAGCGGCGATCAGGGTCGCTGCTCGGAAGAGGTTTTTCAACACGCAATATCCCTATTAATAAGTGAGCCAAGTCACTGTCTCGACCGACTGGCCGAAAACTTGAGGAATGTGCGTCACCGCACGCGCTCCGACGAAACACCTTGAGAACCCCTCTCAACCCCGTAAAATGCCGCAGCCGTTGCGACACGACATGTTCAGGGATGAAGTCAGTTACGCACGTGTTCTTGCCTTTGCGCAGGCCAGCCTGCTCCCCTCCCTGAAACTGCCGCCCTTGGCCCGACGCCTTCGACCTCGAAGGAGTGGGTATCGCCTCGTGCCCGGTTTTTCGCTACACCGAGCTCTGCTGATTTCCTCACTTTAGGAGCAACATGTGAAAACACTGTCCCAAATCCTGCTCTCCGGCCTTGCCGCTGCAGCGCTGCTGACCGTGGCCGGTTGCGCCACGGAGAGCAACCGCGCGATGCCGGTGGAACAAGTCGCCAGCGCCAACATCGCTTATTCCGGCGTGCGCGTGCCGATTGCCGTGGGCAAGTTCGATAACCGCTCCAGCTACATGCGCGGCATCTTCTCCGACGGCGTCGACCGTCTCGGCGGGCAGGCCAAGACCATCCTGATCACCCACTTGCAGCAGACCAACCGCTTCAGCGTGCTGGACCGCGACAACATGGGCGAAATCTCCCAGGAAGCCGCGATCAAAGGCACCGTGCAGAAGCTCAAGGGCGCTGATTACGTGGTGACCGGCGATGTGACCGAGTTCGGCCGCAAAGAAACCGGCGACCGCCAGTTGTTCGGCATTCTCGGCCGTGGCAAGACGCAAGTGGCTTACGCCAAAGTCGCGCTGAATATCGTCAACATCAGCACCTCCGAAGTGGTGTATTCCACCCAGGGCGCCGGCGAGTACGCGCTGTCCAACCGTGAAGTGATCGGCTTCGGCGGCACCGCCAGCTACGACTCCACCCTCAATGGCAAGGTGCTCGACCTGGCCATGCGCGAAGCGATCAACCGCTTGGTCGACGGCATCAACGCCGGCGCCTGGAACCCGCGCAACTGATCAGCAACACCTCAAGGAGCAATACACGGATGAGCAAGGCAGTGAAGTTGGCGCTGATGCTGACAGCAATCGCGACGGTCGCCGGGTGCCAGACGGCGCCTCAACCCCTGTATCAATGGGAAAGCTACCAGCCGCAGGTTTACGAGTACTTCAAGGGCGAGCCCAAGGAAGCGCAGGTCGAGGCCCTGGAGCGCGATCTGCAGAAGATCAACGCCAGTGGCCGCAAAGCGCCGCCGGGTTACCACGCCCACCTGGGCATGCTGTACCTGAGCATGGGCAAGGATGACCAGATGGTGCAGGAGTTCCGCACCGAGAAGGCGCTGTTCCCCGAGTCCGCCGCGTACATGGACTTTTTGCTGAAAAACGCCAAGACCGGAGTCGCCACTAAATGAGCCTATTGAAACTCACCGGCGCCTTGCTCGCCCTGGCCCTGCTCGGCGGTTGCGCTGCACCCAAGACCATTGATTACACGGCGTACAAACAGGCGCGGCCGAAGTCGATCCTGGTGCTGCCGCCGATCAATGAATCGCCGGAAGTGCAGGCGTCCTACAGCATGGTCTCGCAGGTGACCTACCCGTTGGCCGAAGCCGGCTACTACGTGCTGCCGATCGCCCTGGTGGACGAAACCTTCCGCCAGAACGGCCTGACCACCGCCAACGATATCCAGGGCGTGGCGCCGGCCAAACTGCATGACATCTTCGGTGCGGATGCGGCGCTGTACATCACTGTCAGTGAGTACGGTACCCAGTACATGCTGATCTCCAGCAACACCACGGTGACCGCCTCGGCCAAACTGGTGGACCTGCGCACCGGCACCACCCTGTGGACCGGCTCGGCGCGCGCATCCAGCGAGGAAGGCAACAACAACAACGGCGGCGGCCTGGTGGGCATGCTGATCACGGCGGCGGTCAAGCAAGTGATCAACAGCTCCACCGACGCGGCGCATCCGATCGCGGGCATCACCAGTGCGCGCCTGCTCTCGGCAGGACAGCGCACGGGGCTGCTGTACGGTCCGCGTAACCCGAAGTACGGCACGGACTGATATCACCGAAGATCAAATGTGGGGGGGGGGATTGCTCCCGATGGCGGTGGGTCAGGCACCTGATGCAGTGGCTGACAGTTGGCAATCGGGGGCAAGCCCCCTCCCACATTGATCGAGGTGTTATCTAAACCAGGATTCAGGCGGGGCAGTGCACTGGGCTGAGTTAACCGTCTCGATTTTGGCTCCACCAAAGATCAAATGTGGGAGGGAGCTTGCTCCCGATGGCGGTGGGTCAGGCACCTGATGCAGTGGCTGACAGTTGGCAAGCCCCCTCCCACATTGATCGAGGTGTTATCTGAACCAGGATTCAGGCGGGGCAGCGCGCCGGGCTGAGTTAACCGTCTCGATTTTGGCTCTACCAAAGATCAAATGTGGGAGGGAGCTTGCTCCCGATGGCGGTGGGTCAGGCACCTGATGCAGTGGCTGCCAGTTGGCAATCGGGGGCAAGCCCCCTCCCACATTGATCGAGGTGTTATCTGAACCAGGATTCAGGCGGGGCAGCGCGCCGGGCTGAGTTAACCGTCTCGATTTTGGCTCCACCGAAGATCAAATGTGGGAGGGAGCTTGCTCCCGATGGCGGTGGGTCAGGCACCTGATGCAGTGGCTGCCAGTTGGCAAAGTTGGCAAGCCCCCTCCCACACTGACTGAGGTGTTATCTAATCCAGGGTTTAACCCGAACACCCCGCACCTTGCGTCTGACCTTGTGAACGGATCATTTATTCACGAGGTTCAGTCCATGTCCCGTCCTCTGCTTTTCCTGCGTCCTGCTGCCCAGGGCTTTGCGGTTACTTTGCTGGTGGCGCTGGCCGGTTGTGGGCTGTCTTCGTCGCCTGATTTAGCCAAACCGACTGAGCCCGTCGCCGAGCTGCAAAGCGCGCCGGTCCAGGGTGCTTTGGTCAAGCGCATGGCGATGCCTGCACCGATGCGGATGCAGGAGTCGGCGAGCCTGGACGACCGCAGCGAGCCCCGCGAGCAATACGCCAACCTGCCGGACAATCCGGTGCATCGGGTCGCTGAAACGCCGGTCTCGACCTTCAGCATCGACGTCGACACCGGCAGCTACGCCAACGTGAGGCGTTTCCTCAACCAAGGCCGTCTGCCGCCCGAGGGCGCTGTGCGACTGGAGGAAATGCTCAACTACTTCCCCTATCACTACGCGTTGCCCACCGACGGCTCGCCCTTTGGCGTGACCACCGAATTGGCGGCCACCCCGTGGAACCCGCGCACTCAACTGCTGCGCATCGGCATCAAAGCGTCCGACCGCGCCGTGGCAGAGTTGGCGCCGGCCAACCTGGTGTTTCTGGTCGATGTGTCCGGCTCCATGGATCGCCGCGAAGGCTTGCCGCTGGTGAAAAGCACCCTGAAATTGCTGGTCGATCAGTTGCGCGACCAGGACCGCGTGTCCCTGGTGGTCTACGCCGGTGAGTCGCGCGTGGTGCTCCCGCCGACCTCCGGGCGCGACAAAGTGAAGCTGCGCAACGCCATCGATCAGCTCAGCGCAGGCGGCGCTACCGCCGGTGCATCAGGCATCGAATTGGCCTACCAGATGGCCCGCGAAGGCTTTATCGACCAAGGCATCAACCGCATCCTGCTGGCCACCGATGGCGACTTCAATGTCGGCGTCAGCGATTTTGACAGCCTCAAGCAGATGGCCGTGGAACAACGCAAAAGCGGTGTGTCGCTGACCACCCTCGGCTTCGGTGTGGATAACTACAACGAACACCTGATGGAACAACTGGCCGACGCGGGCGACGGCAACTATGCCTACATCGACACCCTGCGCGAAGCGCGCAAGGCGCTGGTGGACCAACTCAGCTCGACCCTGGCGGTGGTGGCGCGGGACGTGAAAGTGCAGGTGGAATTCAATCCGGCCCAGGTCAGCGAATACCGCTTGCTGGGTTATGAAAACCGCGCATTGAAGCGTGAGGATTTCAACAACGACAAGGTCGACGCAGGAGAGATCGGCGCCGGGCACACGCTGACCGCGCTGTACGAAATTGTACCGAAGGGCGAGCAGGGCTGGTTGGAGCCGCTGCGCTACGCCTCCGCACCTGCGGCGCAGGGCCAATCCGCTGAGCTGGCCATGTTGCGTGTGCGCTATAAGCCGGCGGCCGGTGGTGCGAGCCGTTTGATCGAGCAGCCGGTGGGCAGCCAGTCGGCCAAGGCCAGCGACGACCTGCGCTTCTGCGCCGCCGTGGCCGCCTTCGCCCAGCAACTCAAGGGCGATGGCCGCTACACTGGCAGCATGACGTTGCAGGACACCGCCGCACTCGCCCGCTCGGCCCGGGGCGACGACCCGTTTGGGCTGCGCAATGAATTCGTGCAACTGGTCGAAGTGGCCCAAAGCCTCAAACCTTGATCGTGAACACGCCGACCAGAAAGGAGTTCGCCACCGACATGCCCGCTCCAGATGATTCACCCAGCGACGAATCGCTGCTGGCCCGCTACCGAACCGGTGACGGTGCCGCGTTCGAGGTCTTATACGCGCGGCATCGCCAGGGCCTGTACCGCTTCCTCGTGTCCCTGAGCAACAAGGCCGAACTGGCCGAGGAAATTTATCAGGAGACCTGGCTCAGCCTGATCCGCAGCGTCACCCAGCCACAAGGTCGGGCGAGTTTTCGCACCTGGCTGTTCCAGATCGCCCGCAACCGCCTGATCGATTACTGGCGCAAGCACGGCATCCACAACCCGTTGCACGACAGCTACGATGAGCAACTGCACGCCCAGCCCGACGCCGGCGCCGGTCCCGAGCAGCA
This sequence comes from Pseudomonas marginalis, assembly GCF_024169655.1. Lineage (GTDB taxonomy): Bacteria > Pseudomonadota > Gammaproteobacteria > Pseudomonadales > Pseudomonadaceae > Aquipseudomonas > Aquipseudomonas paraveronii. Next base: position 79,710 of record NZ_JALJWV010000001.1, read on the forward strand.
ACTGAGCCTGAGCCGCGACCAGGCGCGTCTCGACGCCGCGTTGCAAGACTTGCCCGAAGACCAGCGCGAAGTCTTCCTGCTGCGCCTGCACGGCGACCTCGAAGTGCCGCAAATCGCCGCGCTCACCGGTGCCCCGCTGGAAACCGTCAAAAGCCGCCTGCGTTACGCCCAGCAGAAACTGCGCCGCCTGCTGGCCGAGGAGATACCCGCATGACCGACTCCCGACACACCCCCGACGACCCGCTCATCGAGCATGTTCGTCAATACAGCAGCGGCGAACCGCCGGCGTCCCTCGACGCCTTCATCCTCGCCACCGCCCGCCGCGAAACCCCGGCGCCGCAACCGAGTGTGTGGCAACGCTGGCTGCAAGCCTGCCAACGTCCGCGCTGGCAAATGGCGTTCGCCACCGTCGCAGGCTTGGCGCTGATGATCGGCGTGGTCATGCGCTCGCCCGTGCCGGCCCCCGATATCTCCCCCGCGACCTTCTCCGCGTTCCACGAAGAAGCGCGCCGCCCCGCCCCGCCAGCGTTCTCCGCGCCCGCGCCGATGGCCCGAATGGCCGCCGCGCCCAAGGCCGAAAGTGCGCCGGTCCAAGCCGAAATTGCCGGCGCGTTGGCGGATCAATCGACGGCCAAACTCAGCAAGCGTGCGCCGGTTGCACTGCCGTCATTGGAGGAGGCGTTGCAGGAGATCGTGAACCTGCGCGCGGCCGGGGAAAGCAAAGCGGCGGATGAGAAGTTGCTGGCGTTGCACGCGCGCTTTCCCCAGGAAGACTTGCCCGCGCGGTTGGAGAGGTTGCAGCAGTAGTCAGAAGCTGGCGTGTGGCAAGCCCGCGCCAGTATCAAGCGACGCCGACGGGCTCAATGTCGGCCCAGTGTTCGCGTATCTCGAGGATTTCGGGTAGGCAGTCCATAAAAACCTCGACCAATTCCGGATCGAAGTGTTGGCCGCTTTCCTGCTGGATCAACCCTGTGGCGTCTTCAACTGACCAGGCAGGTTTATAGGGGCGCACGCTGGTCAGAGCATCAAACACATCAGCCACGGCAACTATTCGGGCGGCATGGGGAATGTCTTCACCCGCAGTCCGGCTTGGGTAGCCGGTGCCGTCCCATTTTTCGTGATGGTTCTGCGCGATGATCTGCGCCATATGCAGCAGTCCAGAAGGGTGCTCACCGATGATCTTGGCTCCGATGGACGTGTGCTGGCGCATGATGGTCCACTCGTGTTCAGTCAGCTTTCCCGGCTTTTGCAGGATCGCGTCGGGAATGCCTATCTTGCCAACGTCGTGCATCGGCGCAGCGTGCAGCAAGTCTTCTGCTGCCAAGCGGCTGTAACCCGCGCCCAGGGCCATCGTCTTGGCATAGTGGCTCATGCGGATAACGTGCAGTCCGGTTTCGTTGTCCTTGAACTCGGCTGCGGTACCCAGCCGCTGAACGATCTGCAAACGTGTATCGCGTAGTTCTTGTGCCTGCACCAGGGACAGATGGGTGCGCACACGGGCTTTGACGATGCCGGGATTGTAAGGTTTGCTGATGTAATCCACGGCCCCTAGCTTAAGGCCGAGCATCTCGTTGTCAGCCTCGGCCAGGGCACTGACGAAGATAATGGGGATAGAGGTCGTACTCGAGTCCTGTTTGAGCGCGGTGCAGACGTCATAGCCCGAGAGCCCGGGCATCATGATGTCGAGCAGAATCAGGTCCGGCCGATCAGCCTGCGCCAGCTCTAGCGCCTTGTAACCGTCCTTGGCGAAGAGCAAGCGGTACTCATCTTGCAGCGTGTGGCGCAGCACCTGGAGATTGGTCGCTTCATCATCGACCACCAGCAAGGTCTGGCGAGAGTCCTTCATGTACTTCATGCAATGGTCCTGCTCATGCTTGAGTTTCCAGGGTGTGGTCGGCAACGAGTTGCTGCAGCAGGGTTTGAGCGCGCCCAAACTCAAAAGCATCGACCGCCGTGCGCAACACCTGAACATGTGTATGTTCACCCAGGCTCTCGAGCCCGGCGCAGACCTTCTCTAGCGCTGTGTCGTTCAATTCGTTGTGCGTAAGGCAGGCCAGCAATTGGTGCATATGGGCTAGCAGTTCGGGCGCGGAGGGCTCGGCCAAGGGGCGTTTTTTCTCAACGAGTAGCGCGTTGCTGGCCTGTAATTCTCGGGTTGCGGACGCTAGCAGAGTGCGCAGCTCTGTGATTTGAGGGCGTGCCTCTTCTTGCCGTCCTGTCCTGACCAGATCCTCCAGCGTGCAGGCCAGTTCGGCCACGGAGGGGAGCGATAAGTTGCCGGACGCCCCATGGATGCCATGTAGGCTGAGAAGTGTCGTCTCCCAGTCGATATCGACGTCCGCGTCACCCGGCAACGGATGGTTGGTAGCCGCTGACTCCAGGAATTGCTTGAGTGCCTTGGCCAGTCGCTTTTCACTGCCCCATAGCGAGATGCCTGAGTCCCAATCGATCAGTTGGTGAGGTGCAAGGGTTTTATCGGTGTCGCCGGGGAGAGCGGGGGCGCGTTCGATCTTCAAGACCCCTGCGATCTCATCGAACAGTCGAGGTACGTCTAGCGGCTTGACCGCGAAACCGTCCATTCCGGCCAGCTGTGCGGTTTGTCGGTCTTCGGCCAATACGCTGGCGGTGAGCGCGATGATCGGGGTGTAAGGGCGAGCGTGTGTGCGCTCGTACTGACGGATCAGCCGTGTTGCCTGCAGGCCGTCAGTGCCTGGCATGTGCACATCCATCAAGATGAGATCGAAGTGGTCGCTTATGAATTTCGCGACAGCTTCGCCGCCATCGCGCGCAGCCACTACCTGATGTCCGCGGCCACTGAGTGTCAGCGTCAACAGTTCGAGGTTTTGGGGTACGTCGTCGGCGATCAGAATCTTCAGCGGTGGCAACACCTGCTGGGGCGCCGCAACCGGTGCGGCCTCGGGTATTTTTCCTATCGGCAGGGGCAGTTGCACATGGAAGATACTGCCATGTCCGAACTCGCTCACAACCTCAATTCTTCCGCCCATTTGTTCGACCAACTGACGCGCAATGGTGGTGCCCAAACCGGTACCGCCGAAACGCCGGCTGATGGACGCGTCGGCCTGAGTGAACGGTGCAAAAATCAGTTCGATTTGCTGGGGCGTCATGCCAATGCCGGTGTCCGCGACTTTGACGTGCACCATGGCGTCCGTATAGCTAAATGAAACTTCAATACCACCACGCTCGGTGAACTTGATGGCATTGCCGACAAGGTTGGTCAGTACTTGCAAGATGCGAAGGGGATCACCTTGAAAGTATTCAGGCATGTCGGTCGGGTAGTGCGGGGTGAGCGTCAGGTGCTTACTCTGCGCGCCCAAGCGCATTGAGGATTCGATCTGTAGAGCAAGCCCTTTGAGCGAAAAATCAATGGACTCCAGCGTCATGCTCCCATTTTCCATCTTGGTGGTATCAAGAATGTCGTTGATCAACCCGAGTAGCAGTCTGGATGATTGCCCCACGGTGTGCAGGTGGTTGCGCTGGATCGATGTCAGATCACCCTGGAGAAGTAACTCGGTGAACCCGATGATCGAGTTCATCGGTGTACGAATTTCGTGGCTCATATTGGCCAAAAAGGTGCTCTTGGCGATGGCCGCGCGTTCGGCACGTTCCGCGGTCTCGCGTAATGAGGCTTCCAGCGCGTGACGCTCGGTGATGTCGGTGACGAAACCGACAAACAGTAGCTCATTGGGCAGGTCTACCCGGCCGACGGCAAGCCGCATTGGCATCAGGCTGCCGTCCTTACGCAAGCCCATGACCTCCCGACCTACGCCGATGATCTTCGGAGCGCCCGTGGTCTTGTAGTTATGCAGGTAACCATCGTGCTGCGACTGGTCGGGTTCGGGCATCAGCATATTGATGTTGCGGCCAATGGCTTCGTCGGCTTTCCAGCCAAACAGCCGTTCCGCCGAATGGTTGAAACTTTGGATCAGGCCTCGGCTATCGATAGTGATAATGCCATCGACCGCAGTGTCTAGGATGGCATCCATGCGTGACTTGCTTTCCTCAATCTTGAGGTTGTTCTCTTCCATCGTTCGGTACAGCTTGCGCGAATGGATCAAGCCATTGAGTGCAAGCACCAGCACCGTCACCGTGACGGTGAACGTGGAAAGCGCGATAGACGCGAATGTGGTGTTAAGCAGAACACCTGGCGAGGTGCTGTCCGGCACACCGACGAACCGGACTGCTGCCATGCCTGTGTAGTGCATGCCAGCAATGGCCGACCCCAAGACTGTCCCACTGACCAGCAACCGTTGCATGGAGGTCAATGTGGTTCGTAGAAGTCGGTAATGCACCCACAAAGCGAACACCGCGAGGACGATCGCCAGCACGATGGACAGCGTGAAGATGAGCGGGTCATAACGCATCTGCAATGATGTTTGCATCGCTGCCATGCCGCTGTAGTGCATCGCCCCGATGCCTAAGCCGACCAGGGTGCCACTCATGACGAGATGCAATCCGGTGACGGAGGGACTTGAAAGCATGCGCAGAGCCAGCCAGGAAGCTACGCAAGCCGGCAGCAGAGAAAAAAGGGTCAGGCCGGTCGCGTAGTGGACGTGGGTATGCAGCTCGAACGCCAGCATGCCGATGAAGTGCATGGTCCAGATGCCACCGCCCAGGGCGAACGCACCTGTGCTGACAGCCATGTGTCGATGCAACGCGCTTTCGGCTTTGCGTGCAATCTGTGCGGTTTGCAGCGACATGGTGGCCGAAAAGATCGACACCAGGATAGATAGCACTACCAAGCCCGGATTGTGAGAGCCCGGCACGTAGAGTGCTGCGACCGGCGTGTCGATAAACAGGCTATAGAAACCCCCCATGTCGCGTTGACTCCTTAATGCGGAAGATGGTCGGTTAAAGGGCACAGAACCGGTGATTAGAAGCATCGGCGAGTGAGCTGAATTCTTGAGGGAGAGGCGACGATACGTGTTGCCAATGGGCTTGCAGGGTCGGGGCTGGCGGCGAGACGCAGCGTCTCACGGTCTCGTCGCCACCTCGTGCGGTCTGATATGACGCGTCTCATTGGAGCGCGATCCCGGCCCCGCTTGGGTTTCCATCGACCGCTCTAAGAAAGGGCTGTTCAGCTGTTTTTGCGGATCTGGCACCGGCCTTGCTCTGGCTCTGGCTACCAGCCCGACTGGCAACCCAATAATAAAAACAGGTGCCCGATGTCCAGCCCAGCCTCTTTCCCTGTTCTGCCCGTGGTGGCGTCATGAGTTGTGTGTCGCTGACCGTTGGCATCACCCCGAGCAGGTCAATCGACTGATTTTGGACGTTGTGCAACCGCACTGACGCCCCTGCTGGCGGACTCTGGCGGGGCGCCAGGACCAACCGTTTCAAGGAGATTTCGCGATGACCCTTTCGATCAATCCGCAACGCAGCATGCGTGCCGCTGTCTGGCACGGCCGTAACGATATCCGCGTCGAAGACGTTCCGCTGCCCATTTCGCCGCCTGCGGGTTGGGTGCAAATCCGCGTGCAGTGGTGCGGAATTTGCGGGTCCGATTTGCACGAGTACGTGGCCGGGCCGGTGTTCATCCCGGTTGACGCTCCGCACCCGCTGACCGGGATAAAGGGCCAGTGCATTCTCGGTCATGAGTTTTGCGGTGAGATCGTCGAACTCGGTGCCGGCGTGCAGGGCTTCAGCGTCGGCGAACCGGTGGCGGCCGATGCGTGCCAACATTGCGGCACGTGCTACTACTGCACCCACGGGATGTACAACATCTGCGAGAACCTGGCCTTCACCGGGCTGATGAACAATGGCGCCTTCGCCGAACTGGTCAACGTGCCAGCCAACCTGCTGTACAAATTGCCGGCGAACTTTCCGGCCGAAGCCGGGGCACTGATCGAACCGCTGGCGGTGGGCATGCACGCGGTAAAAAAAGCCGGAAGCCTGCTCGGGCAAAACGTGGTGGTGGTCGGTGCCGGCACCATTGGCCTGTGCACCATCATGTGCGCCAAAGCGGCCGGTGCCGCGCAGGTGATCGCGCTGGAAATGTCCGGAGCCCGCAAGACCAAGGCCCGCGAAGTGGGCGCGACCCATGTGCTCGATCCGAATGAGTGCGATGCCCTGGCCGAAGTACGCCGCCTGACGGGCGGACTCGGCGCGGATGTCAGCTTCGAATGCATCGGCAACAAACACACGGCCAAGCTCGCAATCGACCTGATCCGCAAGGCCGGCAAGTGCGTCCTGGTGGGAATCTTCGAAGAGCCCAGCGAGTTCAACTTTTTCGAATTGGTGGCGACGGAAAAACAGGTAATGGGCGCGCTGGCCTATAACGGCGAGTTCGCTGACGTGATCGCGTTTATCGCTGATGGACGGCTGGACATTACGCCGCTGGTGACGGGGCGCATTCAGTTGGAACAGATCGTGGGGCAGGGCTTTGAGGAGTTGGTTAAGAATAAGGAGCACAACGTGAAGATTATTGTGTCGCCTGCTCGGGTTTGAGGTGAGCGATGATTCTGCCACTTTGTTGTAGATGGCAAAGGGTGGCGGGGTGCTGATGGGATCTATCGTGCCTTTCCCGTCGCCCGGCTGAGGACTGGCAAAAGCAAAGCACACGAAAAGGCCCCGCACTTGGCTCAAGTGTGGGGCCTTTTGATTTACCATTCGCACGCCGCCCGTTCCGGCGGCGTTCAGCCCAACGGCTGCACTCCGAATTTAAAATGGAAGGATCCCCACATCATGTCCGATAAGTTGTTCCGCACACTCGCCTTGTCCAGCCTGTTCGTACTCGCCAGCTGCACCACGGCAACGCCAATCGTATCGACGCCTGTCACCTCCAAGGCCATCGAAGCCTTCGTCGACATCTGCCTGAAGACTGCGCCCTCATTCGCAGGCTCGGCTGAAGCGGCCAAGCGGTTCGGCATCAACGACCTCCAGGACATGGGCTTCATGCGCCTCGGCTTCACCGCCGACAAAAAACTCGGCGTGCAACTTTCCGAAAAGGAATGCGTCGTCACCACTCCGAATCAATCGGACGACAGCCTGCCCCGCCAACTGCTGAGTGCCGCGCAGACTTACTCGCAAACGCCAATAGCTGATCGTGTGCCATCGAAGGTGCGTATCCAGGACAACAACTTTATTCTTCAGCATGACCGCAAAGGCGGTGAAACGTATGTGCTATTGCGGAACAAGTAATTAGCACTTTTACCCTGCGCACGAAAAAAGCCCGCTTTGCGGGCTTTTTTTATGTCGGGAATTTAACGAAAACGCCGTTATTTGAAGCCACTTTCAGCTTGGGAATCGCTAGTGAAGAAATCTACTTTTTCGGATTGATGGGCTCACCTTCGTTTTGCCGAGCCAGCTTGTGGTAAGTCACTATGAATCGCCCTGGATTCTCTAGACACCTTGCGAGCTCCAGTTATAGGAATTTGAAAGCATACAAATGGGCATACACGGCGGGAAGTTATAGGGGTAGACAGGGACGGATAGCCAGAAACAAGAAAGCCCGCACGGGGCGGGCTTCTTGGGGTGTTTCGTAGACTGTCTGAGACAGCCAGAAACTAGTATATGGCCCGGCGTCGTTTGAACTGGAGGCTTTTAGTGCCGGTTTATAAGGGTCTAGCTGGTAGTGTTTCGGTTAGGCATACACGTGGGCATACACGGTGCAGCGTACTGCTTCCTCTCACACTCGTTTAGGGCGCTCGATTTAGCCACCATGACGAACGACTGCGGGCGCACCTTGGTAATTCCCCGCACTACGTATCCAACGCTGTTCGTCACAAAAGAAATGGGCTGTGAAGATCGCTTCACCGGGGCTCGCAGGATTAAGTGTGCGAGCCTCAACGACCCTCGACCCACTTCCCGTAAGCGCTCGTCCCCATCTTCTCAAAATCTGGAAAAACGCCTGTCTCGACAGCTTGGAAAAAGGCGAGGCAATGACTCCAATCAGAGTTGCTGGGCTCATCCACTACCCAGCAGTCATAACCCAATGACTTCCAGTCAAGGGAAGGGTCCGAGTTGGATACCCGCAGGAGTTCCTCAGCAATGCGTTCTGTCCACGCTATTGCCTCCCCCAACGTAGGGGCCGTGACGTAAACGCCGGTGGATGACTCGCAGTCTTCAATGATGCCTTTTTGAAACAACTCCCAGCGTTCGGGCTCGTGGTAAGTGAAGCCTATTAGGAATTTATTCATGTTGAATCCTTGTGGTTCCATCGCCACTAGCATCGCTACCGTGCTTTCGCGGACCTTAGTAATTGGGTGAACCTGGAAATCGCAAGATGTATGTCATCTTGGGTATCTCCGTCCCACTCCTCAACCGTTTCCAACTCGGCTCGTAACCTGGCAATACGCTGTTCGATCTCTGCAATTTCAGGGGCTCCGCATTGCTTAGAGATTGCTTGCCAATCCTCAGCAGAGATTTTTTCCTGAACAGACAAGCCCGACTTGGCATTTTCTATCAGCTTCTGAAGGTTACTCATCTGTGGTCTCGGGCAGGTTGTGAAAAAAGTCGCTGGGGACCCTGAGGATATCTTGAGGACACGGGGCATGAAACCCGCGGGACTGCGTTAGCGGCAGCCGTGCCAGCTTACTGAAATTTCAATGTTGAAATTGAAAGGATCTTGAAGAAAAAAGGGCATCGTTACCGTATTGGTAATGGTGCTCGCAGACGGTTCAAACGTTAGGGCAAATGCACAGGTGAACTGGAGTTCACCTGTTCACTAAGCTGGGTGACTTTCCGCTAACACGATCCTGCGGGTTCTTTGCCCCGTACCTTCAAGAATGCTCCAGGGTCCCCACTATCGAACCAAAGCCAAGAGCATGACCCGCCTCGCTTCGCTGGAGGAGCAATACTAATGGGGCTAGGGGGATACCCTGATAAAACCGTGTTACGGGTGTTACGCGTGTTACTGAAGTAGATAACTGTATGATTTTAAATGATTTATTTGGCGTTACACAGCTGTGACTGATTTGCCGATATGCGTGTTACATGGCAAATAGGTGTTACATCAATGAATGCTCTGGGAGGAGCGGTTTGTGATGATTAAGGCGGGTGTTATCAAATTAGGGGCTTTCGCTTAGAGGGCCGCTACCGGCCGATTGTGTTGAAAAAGTCGGCCATGGTTTCCATGCAGAAAAGTATGCGCTTGAGATTGAAATCTTTACTTTGAGCAGAGGGTTCCGGGCTCAGATTTCGCGTAGCCGCGCACAAAAAAGGCATCTTCAGCAGTCAGTACATGCGCAGCCTGGAAGGATCGACTTTTTCAACACAATCGGCCAGAAGCGGGCATTGGGTGGCACATGGCGATATATTCCGGGCATAGCAATCCACCTTCATTCACGATACTCGCTAAAGACAAAGGTCAGGAAAGACATGAACTTCACCGACGAATTAGTAGCCGCCTTCCCGGCAAGCAATCCGGTACCTCCAGTATTACGACAGACCATGGAATTCCTGGAAGCACTAGGCTGCGTCCGTCACTATAGGACCGGGGGCCGCTACATGACTTTGCATCCCGAACCTGAATACAACAACAGCGCTATCACCGCCTTTCACGTTCCGGACTCCGCCGATACTGCTCGATGGACGGCCTGCGAAGATCCCAGAGTAAACGAGCGGCTATCAATATTCCTCAGGACTGGTGGCGATGGATCGTGGGCAGGGTTGTGGCTGGACGACCACGATCAGCAGCGAATCGTCCATCTTGGCTCGGGCTCGGGATCAGACATGCTCTGCGTCTTGACCAATAGTACGCAAGACCTGATTCGCTTACTGGCCATCGGTTACAACGAGCACTGCTGGCCAGAGGAGTTTACGAGAACACCGGCCGAACTGCGGGAGCAGCAATACGCAGATGATGACTACCCAGCACCACCTAGGGCATTGCGTGCGTACGTGGAACGCACGCTTGGCCTCAGCGTCCCGGCGCGCGCATCAGATCTCATCTCAAGCACAACAAGCATGGACGCGCATGAATCCAGTGATCCTTTCTGGAACTGGCTCAAACAGGTAAGAAATGATTGAAAGGTCCCGTCACGATCTCGACCACCAGAAGGTCAGAGAATCGCAGGATTTTTCATCAAGCCTTGGATTAATTGGCCGCTCGCAACGGGCGTAGACCAGCAAAAAATCGACGTTAGACACGTAATCGCGAGCTGCCTAATCCAAGCTTCGAAGCCACGATAGGGGAAAGATATGGCAGGAGGGAACATCATCTGCGGCACCTTCCAAAGTGCTGACAAATCCGGATCAGCCTTGGAGGCTGTGTTAGAGGGACTCCCGTTGCAGGCTCACGAACTGGTCGAAAATGTTAAACAGCAACTCGATACAGCAGAATTTGTCCTCATAGAGGTTGAACAAGCGAAAAGCTTGCTTCCATTCTTACATATTGCCCTTCCGAATCTTCAGGCGCTCGTCACGGTAGCGTGCAAAATCTGAAGAGGTGAGGGTGGCAACGATGCGTGTCGCCAGCGGGTGACGCTTAAGCGCTTCCAGACGTTTGATTTCCGAATAAGCGCCTTTGTGCTTCGGAGCAATCTCAGAGATATAGCGATCAATAAGTTGATGAAAGGCGGTGCGTTCAGCCTCGACCCGAGAGACAAAAATACCCCGGTCGATTTCGCTTTCGATCATGCGTGCCCAGGCTTGGGCATCGGCTTTGGTTTCAAAGGTTTTGCGCTGGGCTGGATAGCCCTTACGGCGGATTTGCGCTTCCCACTGATACTCGCCGCGATTCCTGATTGTTGCCATTTCGACCATTCCCGCCACTTTTGAGTGTGGCAAATTTGTGGCAAAAAACGACTTTCAGGACTAGGACAGGTTTCTGTCAGGAGCGCTATCCCCTTGTAATACAAGGGAAAGAAGATGGTGCACCCGGCGGGATTCGAACCCACGACCCCTGCCTTCGGAGGGCAGTACTCTATCCAGCTGAGCTACGGATGCTTGTGCGGGCGCCATCATACCCATGTCGACCTTGGGCGTCCATGCTGGTTTTTGGCCGTTGGCGGGTAGGAATTGTCCGTGTCGGGGCTCTGCGTCGGGCGCGAGGGAGCGGTGGCGGGGAACCGGGCTGAAGGTCGCTGATCCGATAAATCCGGCAAATGTGCGGTTTTTGTTCTTTTTTTCGAACATCCTATTGCCCTATACCCCCATTGATCCTAGGATTCGTTTGAGATTTCAAACGCTCTGTCTCCCGTGCGCTATCCACTTGCTTGCACGCTGGGGCTGATTTCCCTGACGGCAGCCCACAAGGCGCCTTTCAAAAACTCTAATTCGCTCCGCGCGCGCGCGGTGCTGTTAAGGAAAGCCGACATGCAGCTTAAAGATGCCCAGTTGTTCCGCCAGCAAGCCTTTATCGATGGGGCTTGGGTCGATGCGGACAACGGTCAGGCCATCAAGGTCAACAACCCCGCCACGGGCGAAATTCTCGGCACCGTGCCGAAGATGGGCGCCGCTGAAACCCGCCGCGCCATCGAAGCCGCCGACAAGGCGCTGCCGGCCTGGCGTGCGCTGACCGCCAAGGAGCGCGCCAACAAGCTGCGCCGTTGGTTCGAGCTGATCATCGAGAACCAGGAAGACCTGGCCCGCCTGATGACGCTGGAACAGGGCAAGCCGCTGGCCGAAGCCAAGGGCGAAATTGTCTACGCCGCGTCCTTTATCGAGTGGTTCGCCGAAGAAGCCAAGCGCGTCTACGGTGACGTGATTCCCGGTCACCAGCCGGACAAGCGTCTGATCGTGATCAAGCAACCGATCGGCGTGACAGCCGCGATCACGCCGTGGAACTTTCCCGCTGCGATGATCACGCGTAAAGCCGGCCCGGCCCTGGCCGCTGGTTGCACCATGGTGCTCAAGCCTGCATCGCAAACGCCGTTCTCCGCGTTCGCCCTGGCTGAATTGGCCCAGCGTGCCGGCATTCCGAAAGGCGTGTTCAGCGTGGTCTCCGGCAGCGCCGGCGATATCGGCAGCGAGCTGACCAGCAACCCGATCGTGCGTAAATTGTCCTTCACCGGCTCGACCGAAATCGGTCGCCAGTTGATGGCTGAATGCGCCAAGGACATCAAGAAAGTGTCCCTGGAACTGGGCGGCAACGCGCCGTTCATCGTGTTCGACGACGCTGACCTGGATAAGGCCGTTGAAGGCGCGATCATTTCCAAGTACCGCAACAACGGTCAGACCTGCGTCTGCGCCAACCGTCTGTACGTTCAAGACGCGGTGTACGACGTGTTCGCTGAAAAACTCAAAGTAGCGGTGGCCAAGCTCAAGATCGGCAACGGTCTGGAAGACGGCACCACCACCGGCCCGCTGATCGACGGCAAAGCCGTGGCCAAGGTCCAGGAGCACATTGCTGATGCCCTGGCCAAAGGCGCTACGCTGCTGGCGGGTGGCAAGGTCATGGAAGGTAACTTCTTCGAGCCGACCATCCTGACCAACGTGCCGAAAAACGCCGCTGTGGCGAAGGAAGAAACCTTCGGCCCGCTGGCGCCGCTGTTCCGTTTCAAGGACGAAGCCGAAGTGATCGCGATGTCCAACGACACCGAGTTCGGTCTGGCTTCCTACTTCTATGCTCGCGACCTGAGCCGTGTGTTCCGTGTGGCCGAAGCCCTGGAATATGGCATGGTGGGCGTCAACACCGGGTTGATCTCCAACGAAGTGGCACCGTTCGGCGGCATCAAGGCTTCGGGCCTGGGCCGTGAGGGTTCCAAGTACGGGATCGAGGATTACCTGGAAATCAAATACCTCTGCCTGGGCATCTAAGCCCGGCAAGGCATTGCTGCAAGCGCAAAGGGCACGAGAGCGCTGATCCTTTGCGCGTTTTACATCGTTATTCGTAGTGGCCGGGAACGCTGTGGCAGTCGATCATCGCATGCTGCCATAGTTGCCTCCCCGCCACGTATTCCTTGGACCACGCCACCCGATGAGTGGCGAATGAGGACTTTATGAGCAAGACCAACGCTTCTTTGATGAAACGCCGCGAAGCCGCTGTACCACGCGGTGTTGGCCAGATTCACCCGATCTTCGCCGAATCCGCGAAGAACTCCACCGTGACCGACGTTGAAGGTCGCGAGTTCATCGACTTCGCCGGCGGTATCGCCGTGCTGAACACCGGTCACGTACACCCGAAAGTCATCGCGGCCGTGACCGAGCAGTTGAACAAGCTGACTCACACTTGCTTCCAGGTACTGGCCTACGAGCCTTACGTGGAGCTGTGCGAAAAAATCAACGCCAAGGTCCCAGGTGATTTCGCCAAGAAAACCCTGCTGGTCACCACCGGTTCCGAAGCCGTTGAGAACGCCGTGAAAATCGCCCGCGCCGCCACTGGCCGTGCCGGCATTATCGCGTTCACCGGCGCGTACCACGGTCGCACCATGATGACCCTGGGCCTCACCGGTAAAGTCGTGCCTTACTCGGCCGGCATGGGCCTGATGCCAGGCGGCATCTTCCGCGCGCTGTACCCGAACGAACTGCATGGCGTGAGCGTCGACGACTCCATCGCCAGCATCGAACGCATCTTCAAAAACGATGCCGAGCCGCGTGATATCGCTGCCATCATCATCGAGCCGGTGCAGGGCGAAGGCGGTTTCTACGTCGCGCCTAAAGCCTTCATGAAGCGCCTGCGCGAACTGTGCGACAAGCACGGCATCCTGCTGATCGCCGACGAAGTGCAAACCGGTGCCGGCCGTACCGGTACGTTCTTCGCGATGGAACAGATGGGCGTGACTGCCGACCTGACCACCTTCGCCAAATCCATCGCCGGCGGTTTCCCGTTGGCCGGTGTGTGCGGCAAGGCCGAATACATGGACGCCATCGCGCCAGGCGGCCTGGGCGGCACCTACGCCGGTAGCCCGATCGCTTGCGCCGCGGCCCTGGCCGTGTTGGAAGTGTTCGAAGAAGAGCACCTGCTGGATCGCTGCAAAGCCGTCGGCGAGCGTCTGGTCACCGGCCTCAAGGCCATCCAGGCCAAGTACCCGGTGATCGGCGATGTGCGTGCCCTGGGCGCGATGATCGCGATCGAGCTGTTCGAAGGTGGCGACAGCCACAAGCCAAACGCCGCTGCCGTCGCCTCCGTGGTGGCCAAGGCGCGTGAGAAGGGCTTGATCCTGCTGTCCTGCGGCCCTTACGGCAATGTGTTGCGCGTACTGGTTCCGTTGACCGCGCCGGATGCGCAGTTGGACAAAGGCTTGGCAATCATCGAAGAGTGCTTCTCCGAGCTGTAAGCACGGGCTGAACCGATCGATAGAAAAAACCCGCTTCGGCGGGTTTTTTTTTGTGCCCGAGACAGCACATTCAGCGGTTGTTCATTGTGCGTAGGCCACCGCATTGTCTAAGGTGCAGGCATTGCAGATGGAGCGTGCTGGATGAGTGCTGTTGATTTGCCCGCTGTACCCCGAGTGTTGATTGCCGAGGCAGACCCTTGGTCGCGGGACCTGCTCAAGCAGGTGTTGTTGAATGTGCGCTGCGATGCACGGTTGGATGTGTGTGCCGATGGCCGGCAAGCGGCTACGCTGCTGCGCGACAAGGCCTACGACCTGATCGTGGCGGATTGGGAACTGCCGGGCATCGATGGCCTGAGCCTGTTGCGCACCGTGCGCCAGCAGCGTCGTTCGCCCGCGCTGCCGTTCATCTTGCTGAGCAGCCGCAATGACAGCGCCAGCGTGCGTGAGGCCTTGCCCCTGGCGCCCACGGCGTATCTGACCAAACCGCTGAACATGGAAGGCCTGACCCAGCGCCTGCAAGACCTGCTGCTCAACGAGGGCGAAAGCGTGTACTGCGAAGTGCCGCGACTGGCGCCGGGCATGACCTTGCCGGTGTTCCTCGAGCGCCGCCGCGATGCCTGCGATGGCGCGCCGCTGTGGGTCGATGTGAAGGCCGCCGTGCAAGACAGCCTCGGGCCGGAGGGCCTGGACCTCAATCGCCTGGAAGACCGGGTGCGCATGGACCCGCAGATCACCGCCGTGCTGATTGCCGCCGCCAACAGCGCGGGCAATCACGGCACGCCGGTGCAGACCCTGTCGGCGGCGCTGCACACGCTGCTGGCCGGGCAAAGCATGAACCTGATCCTCGGCCTGGCCCTCAAGCACAACGTGGCGTTGGGTGATCCGGGCCTGGTGGCGTATGCCGAGCGTCACTGGCAGTTGTCCCAGGACACCGCCGACTTCGCCCGCCGCCTGGCGCGCATGCTGGAGCTGGACCACGAGCGCTGTTACAGCGCGGGCATCCTGCATCGGCTCGGCGACCTGGCCTTATTGCGCTGCCTGGAAGACTGGCGCCAGGGTGGCGGGGCGTTGGATGACGAAGCGATTGGCGAGTCTCTCCACGCCTTGGGGGCCGCCTACGGTTCGGCGTTGCGCACGCGTTGGCGCTTGCCGCTGGAGCTGCGCCAGTTGATCGCGGCGGTCTACTCGCTGGAGGGCGGGGTGTATTCGCGGGAGGCGCTGGTGATGAACCTGGCGGCGCAGATGGCGCGGTTGACCGAGCATGAAGGGCTGGAAGCACTGGCCAGGAGCAAAACCGCGCGCTTGCTCAAGGTGGGGTTGTCGGAGCTGATGAGGTTGCGCAAGGCCTAGAGGGCGATGCAATTCAAATGTGGGAGGGGGCAAGCCCGCTCCCACATTTGATCTGTGTTGGTCCTCTAGCCAGCAACCACGCGGTTTTTGCCCAGGCGCTTGGCCTCGTACATGGCGGCGTCGGCGCGGCCGAACAGGCTGTTCAAGGTCGAGTCTTGCTCGTTGAGGCTGGCCAGCCCCTGGCTGACCGTCACGGTAAACGCATGGCCGTCATAGCTGAAGCTCAATGCCTGGATTTCCTTGCCAAGCCGTTCAGCGACTTGCAGGGCTGTATCCGGCGCGCAACCGGGGAGTACGGCGGCGAACTCTTCGCCGCCAATGCGCCCGAACAGGTCGCCACGGCGTAATACGCCACGACCGCTCTCGGCGATGCGCCGCAACACCTGATCGCCCTCCAGGTGGCCGTAGGTGTCGTTGACGTCCTTGAAGTCATCGATGTCCAGCAGCAGGAACGCCAGCGGCGAAGCCTGGGCGCAGGCACTGTCGAAGGCCTGGTTGGCGCATTCGAAAAAGTGCCGGCGGTTGCTGCTCTGGGTCAGCGCATCGGTGGTGGCCAGACGGTGCAGCTCCAGCTCCATTTGTTTCTTGTCGGTGATGTCCTCGGCCATGCCGACCACAATCAACGGTTCACCCGGCTCGACCTGCTGGTTGATATAGCACTTGTCGCTGAGCCAGCGAATCTGCCCGTCGGCCGTGATGATGCGGTACTCGCGGTCTTCCACGGCGCCTTGCTCCAGCACGCGGGCCAGGCTGTGTTCGGCGTAGTCGAGGTCTTCGGGATGAATGCTGTTGCGCCATTCCCGGTGGTCGGCCAGCAGCAGGCCGGCGGAACGGCCGAACACCCGCTCATACGCCGGGCTCACATACAGCACGCGCCGCGACTCCCAGTCGATGGCCCATAGCACCGCACTCACGCTGACCAGCAGTGAACTCAGTAATTGTTCACGCTCACTCAGCCGCTCGACCTCGCCCTGGGCGTGCATCAACGCCAGCAAGTTCGCTGCGGTAGGGGGGCGTGGGGTTTTAGCGGTCGGCGGATCGAGCAGGTGAGTCTTTTTGTGGACCATCGGCACAACTCTCTCTGGGCGCGCCGCAGGGTTCAGCAGCGGTCACAACAAGGGGCCACCATGATGGCGAAGTGTTGTCTGAGAGGGGTGAATTGCGTCTAAGTTCCGTCATCGGGGGCGATTTTGACGGATTAAGGGGTGTCTGGAGAATGGCGTCAAAAAAGTGATCAGGGGGAAGGCAAGCCTTCCCCCGGCGTGTTCACACCGCTGCCGGGCGCAACGAATAAGTCTTCAGTTGGTGGGCAAAGTCGCGCAGGGACTGGATGCCGCTGGCCTCGGCCTCATGCACCCACTCCTTGATCGCGGCCAGCATATCGTGGCCGTTGGAGCTGGTCTTGAGCCAGATCTGCTGCAGGGCCAGACGCTTTTCGTAGATCACTTTCAGGGCCTGGCTGTGTTCCAGCATGCTCTGGATACGCAGGTGGTGACGGTCATCCAGCAGGCTGGTTTCCCGCGACAGCAAGCGCTTGGCACGGTGGAACTGGTGGCGCACCGAGTGATCGACCTTCTCCAGTTCCTGCGTGACCAGCGGGCCGATCACCAGCTTGCGGTACTGGGCCATGATCTGGAAACGGTTGTTGAGGATTGCCATGGCGGTGTCCATGTCCAGGTGGCCCTTGCCTTCCACGCGGTGGGCGATCGGTGCGACACGCTGCACCTTGGCCAGGCGCAGGAAGCTGAACAGTTTGATCCACGCCCAGCCGAGGTCGAACTCCCATTTCTTCACCGACAGCTTGGCGGAGTTGGGGTAGGTGTGGTGGTTGTTATGCAACTCTTCGCCGCCCACAATGATGCCCCACGGCACCAGGTTGGTCGCAGCGTCCCGGCATTCGAAGTTGCGATAGCCCACGGCATGGCCCAGGCCGTTGATCACACCGGCGGCCCAGAATGGAATCCACATCATCTGGATCGCCCAGATAGTGATACCGATGGTGCCGAACAGCAGAAGATCGATCACACCCATGATTGCCACACCCAGCAGCGGGTAAGGCGTGTAGAGTCTGCGTTCGATCCAGTCGTCCGGGCAGTTCTTGCCGTAGATGCGCAGGGTCTCGGGGTTCTCTGCCTCGGCGCGATAGAGCTCGGCGCCTTTGCGCAATACGGTAGACAGGCCTTTAATGACGGGACTGTGTGGATCGTCGACGGTTTCGCATTTGGCGTGGTGCTTGCGGTGGATGGCGGTCCACTCGCGGGTGTTCTGCGCCGTGGTCAGCCACAGCCAGAAGCGGAAGAAGTGTTTCAGGCCAGCATTGAGCTCCAGGGAGCGATGGGCTGAATAGCGGTGCAGATAGACGGTGACCCCAATGATGGTCACGTGGGTCATCAACAGGGTGACTGCCACCAGTTGCCAGGCCGACAGGTCAAGAAAACCGTTGTACCACATAGGCTGTATGGCCCTCAGATAAAGAAAAAAACAGCTTACGCATTATCACTAAGCCTACAGAGAAAACCAGCCGACCTTTCAGATAGAAGTGAGCGGATGTTTCTTATTCTATAATCCCTAACCTTTGTAGGGCGAATCTAGCTTTTTAGTAAGGATTATTGGCCATATGTTGTTTTCATACCGAGGGGCCCGGCGCGCAGGGTTGGTATATCTGCTGGTTTCGCTGCTGTGGGTCGTGCTTACTCACCGGGTATTGATCGAGTTTCTCGATAACCCGGTGGAGTTAAACCAGTGGCTGCAGCTGCGCGGCTACGTGTGGGTGGCCATCAGCGCCCTGGTGATTTACCTGATTTGTGCGCGCTTTGAGCACGTCAACCAACGGCTGCAACCGCTGAAAGAGAGTCGCGAACGCCTGCGCCAGGCCGCCGCCGTGTTCGATTGCACCCGCGAAGGGGTGCTGGTCACCGATGCCCAGGGGAAGATCGTCCATGTGAACCGGGCCTTTATGGAGATCACCGGCTACCGGCGCGAAGATGTCATGGGTGAGCAACCCAGCCTGTTCAAGTCAGGCCGCCATTCGTCGAGTTTTTATCAACAGATGTTCCAGGCTCTGGAGCAGACCGGCGAGTGGAGCGGCGAAATCTGGAACCGGCGCAAAAGCGGCGAAATTTATCCACAATGGCAAACCATTCGGGTGATTTACGATGACCTGGGCCATGTCAGCCATTACGTCGCGGTGTTTTCCGATATCAGTGCCATCAAGGATTCCGAGCACGAACTGGCGCACCTCGCTCACCACGACCCGCTGACCGACCTGCCCAACCGCCTGCTGTTCACCGACCGCGCCGAGCAGGCCCTGACTTCGGCGCAAGCGCATAAACGCGGCTGTGCGTTGCTGCTGCTCGACCTGGACCACTTCAAGATCATCAACGACAGCCTTGGCCATAACGTCGGCGACCAATTGCTCAAATTGGTCGGTGAACGCCTGAAAAGCCTGTTCGGCCCCGGCGTGACGCTGGCGCGGCTGGGAGGGGACGAGTTCGCGCTGTTGGCGGAAAATTGTCCACAGGTGGTGCAAGCCGCCGCGTTCGCGCAACGCATGCTCGATGCGATGAAACTCCCGTTTATTTTTGATGGCCATCAATTGTTTATCAGCGCGAGCGTTGGCATCAGCCTTTTCCCCAGCGACGCACTGAGCGCCCAACAGTTGTTGCGTAACGCTGATTCCGCGTTGTTCAAGGCCAAGAGCGTCGGCCGTGAAGGCTACGCGTTGTACACCGAAGAGTTGACCGCCCACGCCCAGAACCGCGTGGAGATCGCCAGCGAACTGCGTCGCGCCCTCGACCAGCAGGAGCTGCGTGTTTACTACCAGCCGGTTCACGACCTGCAAACCAGCCGCCTGGTCGGCGTCGAAGCCCTGGTGCGCTGGCAGCACCCGGAACGCGGCCTGGTGCCACCGGTCGAGTTCATCCCCATCGCCGAACGCACCGGCCTGATTGCCGATATCGACGCCTGGGTCATGCACCAGGCGTGCGCCCAGATGTGCCAGTGGCTGGCTGACGGCGCGCCGCTGAGCTTTATGGCGATCAACGTGTCCAGCCGCATGTTTGCGCGACGCGAGTTGTATGACCAAGTCGCCCAGGTGCTGCATGACACCGGCCTGGACCCGGCTTACCTTGAGCTGGAAGTCACCGAAAGCGCAGTGATGGAAGACCCCGAAGTGGCCCTGGAGCAACTGCACCGCCTGCGCGAGCTTGGCCTGCGCCTGGCCATTGACGATTTTGGCACCGGCTATTCCTCGCTGCTGCGCCTCAAGCGCCTGCCGGTGCAGAAGCTCAAGATCGACCAGGGCTTTGTTGCTGGGTTGCCGTGGGATGAAGACGACGCCGCCATCGTGCGCGTGGTGATTGCCCTGGCGAAAAGCATGGGCATGCAGGTCCAGGCGGAAGGGATTGAACAGGTGGAACAGGCGCGGTTCCTGTTGGATCACGAATGCGGCATGGGGCAGGGGTATTGGTTTGGGCGGCCGATGCCGGCGAGTGAGATCGATTGGGCGCTGGCGCCCGTCATTCGACAACCCTCCACGAACGAGACTTGAAACACCGCCAAAATGTGAGCGCGGGCTTGCCCTCTATGAGGGACTTTCAGACGAAATATTCGCCGCCTGTCGACACCCTCATCGCGAGTAAGCGCGGCTCCCCCAGGGGTCAGCAGCGTCTGTGCGTCAGTATTTTCACCCGCAAAACCTTCGCAACCCCGCGTCCTGCCAGAAAATTCTTTTTGGTTATATAAACATTCTTAAATAGTATTTTTAAGAATATCTGCGCTTATCTACTATCGCCCTCACGCCGCAAGCAGTGCCGCTACTGCGCGGCACTCTTCATTTCAGGAGCGAGACCATGAGCGCATCTCTACGTAGCGTCGACGGCCAGGACGAAGCAGCCATTTTGCGCGAGATCCAGAGCGCGTTGCGCGATCTGCGCTTTGGCGCGGTGGAAATCACTGTACACAACGCTCAAGTGGTACAGATCGAACGCAAAGAAAAATTCCGCCTGCAAAACCCGGGTAACAAACCGGCCTGAGCAAGAGCGGCGATAGACCCATCACTATAAGAAATGCCCCTGTAGGCGCGAGCTTGCTCGCGAAAAGCTTGAAGGCAACGCGTTGCACCTGATGTGCAGCGTTATCGTTGACGTTTTTCGCGAGCAAGCTCGCTCCTACAGTCGTCAGCCAACACCCCAGAATTTCAGGAGCTTTCTATGTCGTCGATTCGCCGTTACGCCCTGGCTGCCTTGGCCAGCGCCGTGTTTGCCGGCTCTGCCGTGGCCAAGGACTACGAGTTGCTCAACGTCTCGTATGACCCGACCCGTGAGCTGTACCAGGACTACAACGCTGAGTTCACCAGCTACTGGAAACAGTCCCACCCCGGCGACAGCGTCAAGATCCAGCAATCCCACGGCGGCTCGGGCAAACAGGGCCGTGCGGTGATCGACGGCCTGCGCGCCGATGTGGTGACCCTGGCGCTGGCCGGTGACATCGATGAAATCGCCAAGTTGGGCAAGACCCTGCCGCAAAACTGGCAGACCCGTCTGCCGGACGCGAGCACCCCATACACCTCGACCATCGTGTTCCTGGTGCGCAAGGGCAACCCAAAAGGCATCAAGGACTGGGGCGACCTGATCAAGAAAGACGTGTCGGTCATCACCCCGAACCCGAAAACCTCCGGCGGTGCGCGCTGGAACTTCCTCGCCGCCTGGGCCTACGGCCTCAAAGCCGGAGGCAGTGAAGCCAAGGCCCAGGAATACGTGCAAGCGCTGTTCAAGCACGTACCGGTCCTCGACACGGGCGCGCGCGGTTCGACCATCACCTTCGTCAACAACGGTCAGGGTGACGTGCTGCTGGCCTGGGAAAACGAGGCGTTTCTGGCGTTGAAAGAAGACGGTGGTGCCGACAAGTTCGACATCGTCGTGCCGTCCCTGTCGATCCTCGCCGAACCGCCGGTGGCCGTGGTCGACAAAAACGCCGAGAAAAAGGGCAACACCGAGATCGCCACCGAATACCTCAAGCACCTGTACAGCCCGGCGGGCCAGGAGATTGCGGCGAAGAACTTCTACCGCCCACGCGATGAGAAAATCGCCGCCAAGTACGCCCAGCAGTTCCCGAAACTGGACCTGGTGACTATCGACAAAGACTTCGGCGGCTGGAAAACTGCGCAGCCGAAATTCTTCAATGACGGTGGCGTGTTCGACCAGATCTACACGGCGCAATAAAAACACCGCCCTTTGTAGGAGCGAGCTTGCTCGCGAAGAAGGTCCAGGCACCGTGTGCACCCAGAATGTGCGCGTTATCGTTGACGTTTTTCGCGGGCAAGCCCGCTCCTACAGAGCACGCATTCACCTGCGGGTTTTGTGTGTCAGACCTGCTAACCAAGGACTCTTATGTCGCGTCGTATTTCCCCCGTCATACCCGGCTTCGGGCTGACGCTGGGCTACACCGTGGTGTACCTCAGCCTGATCGTACTCATCCCCCTCGCGGCGATGTTCGTACACGCCGCTCAACTTACCTGGGATCAGTTCTGGAACATCATCACCGCACCGCGTGTGCTGGCGGCATTGAAATTGAGCTTCAGCACCGCGCTGTACGCCGCGCTGATCAATGGCGTGATCGGTACGCTGCTGGCCTGGGTGCTGGTGCGCTACACCTTCCCCGGGCGCAAGATCATCGATGCGATGATCGACCTGCCGTTCGCCCTGCCCACCGCCGTTGCCGGTATCGCGCTGACCGCGCTGTACACGCCGACCGGCCTGGTCGGCCAGTTCGCCGCCGACCTGGGTTTCAAGATCGCCTACAGCCCCTTGGGCATCACCCTGGCACTGACCTTCGTCACGTTGCCATTTGTGGTGCGCACGGTGCAGCCGGTCCTCGCCGATATCCCCCGGGAAATCGAAGAAGCCGCCGCCTGCCTGGGCGCCAAGCCGTTGCAGGTGTTCCGCTACATCCTCGTGCCCGCGTTGCTGCCGGCCTGGCTGACCGGCTTCGCCCTGGCGTTTGCGCGTGGCGTCGGTGAGTACGGCTCGGTGATCTTCATCGCCGGCAACATGCCGATGAAGACCGAGATCCTGCCGCTGCTGATCATGGTCAAGCTCGACCAGTACGACTACCACGGCGCCACCTCCATCGGTGTGCTGATGCTGGTGGTTTCCTTCGTGTTGCTGCTGCTGATCAATTTGCTGCAGCGGCGCATCGAACACCCATAAGGAGGCGCGGAACATGTCCCAATCGTCTATCTCCGCCGCGTCCTCGGCCAACGCTGCCCGGCGTGGCAGTGCGCTGTCGCGGCGCATCCTGATCAGCCTGGGCTGGCTGGTGTTCTTCCTGTTCCTGCTGCTGCCGCTGTTTATCGTGGTGTCCCAGGGCTTGAAGAATGGCCTCGGCGCGTTCTTCACCGCGATCCTCGAGCCCGACGCGCTGTCGGCGCTCAAGCTCACGGTGGTCGCCGTGGTGATCTCGGTGCCGCTCAACGTGGTGTTCGGCGTCAGCGCCGCGTGGTGCGTGAGCAAGTACTCGTTCCGTGGCAAGAGCATCCTGGTGACGTTGATCGACCTGCCGTTCTCGGTGTCGCCGGTGATCGCAGGTCTGGTCTATGTGCTGATGTTCGGCGCCCAGGGCTTCTTTGGCCCGTGGCTGCAAGACCACGACATCCAGATCGTCTTCGCCTTGCCCGGCATCGTGCTGGCGACCATCTTCGTCACCGTGCCGTTCGTGGCCCGGGAGCTGATCCCGCTGATGCAGGAACAAGGCACCCAGGAAGAAGAAGCCGCGCGGCTGCTCGGCGCCAATGGCTGGCAGATGTTCTGGCACGTCACCGTGCCGAATATCAAATGGGGCCTGATCTACGGCGTGGTGCTGTGTACCGCGCGGGCGATGGGTGAGTTCGGCGCGGTGTCGGTGGTGTCCGGCCACATTCGCGGCGTGACCAACACGTTGCCGCTGCACGTCGAGATTCTCTACAACGAATACAACCACGTTGCTGCGTTTGCGGTAGCGAGCCTGTTGCTGATCCTGGCGCTCTTCATCCTGCTGCTCAAGCAGTGGAGCGAGAACCGTATCAACCGCCTGCGCGCAGCAAGCGGTGAGGAATAATCCATGTCCATTGAAGTCCGTAATGTCAGCAAGAATTTCAACGCCTTCAAGGCCCTGAACAGCATCAATCTGGACATCCAGAGTGGCGAGCTGGTGGCGTTGCTCGGCCCGTCCGGCTGCGGCAAGACCACCTTGCTGCGCATCATTGCCGGCCTGGAAACCCCGGACGAGGGCAGCATCGTGTTCCACGGTGAAGACGTCTCCGGCCACGACGTGCGTGATCGCAACGTCGGTTTTGTGTTCCAGCATTACGCGCTGTTCCGCCACATGACCGTGTTCGATAACGTCGCCTTCGGCCTGCGCATGAAGCCGAAAAACCAGCGCCCGAACGAAAGCCAGATCGCGGTCAAAGTCCACGAGCTGTTGAACATGGTGCAGTTGGACTGGCTGTCCGACCGCTACCCGGAACAGCTCTCCGGCGGCCAACGCCAGCGTATCGCCCTGGCCCGCGCCCTGGCGGTGGAGCCCAAAGTGCTGCTGCTCGACGAACCGTTCGGCGCCCTCGACGCCAAGGTGCGCAAAGAGCTGCGCCGCTGGCTGGCGCGCCTGCACGAAGACATCAACCTGACCTCGGTGTTCGTGACCCACGACCAGGAAGAGGCGATGGAAGTTGCCGACCGTATCGTGGTAATGAACAAGGGCGTGATCGAGCAGATCGGCTCACCGGGCGACGTCTACGAAAACCCGGCCAGCGATTTCGTCTACCACTTCCTCGGCGACTCCAACCGCCTGCACCTGGGTGGAGACCAGCACGTGCTGTTCCGCCCCCATGAAGTGTCGTTGTCACGCCATGAACTGGAAGACCACCATGCGGCCGAAGTGCGCGATATCCGGCCGCTGGGGGCGACCACGCGGGTGACCTTGAAAGTCGAAGGCCAGAGCGAGCTGATCGAGGCCGAAGTGGTGAAAGACCACGACAGCCTGACTGGCCTGACCCGTGGTGAAACCCTGTTCTTCAAACCCAAGGTCTGGCAAAAAGCCTGAACACACTGCAATAACAAATGTGGGAGGGGGCTTGCCCCCGATTGCAATGGATCAGTCAATATCTTCAGTGACTGACACTCTGCTATCGGGGGCAAGCCCCCTCCCACATTCAGACTTCTCTCGGCTTTAGATCGCGGCGAGCGACTGGCCCCGAACGCTCTTCAATCTGCTGCTTGAGCTCATGCCGCAACCCCAGCAAAAACGCCAACTCCGCCACCACAAACAACGGCCCGACGATCAGCCCCGACACATCATCCACAAACGCCGGCTTCTTGCCTTCGTAGTAATGCCCGACAAACTGAATCACCCAACCCACCACGAACATACCGATACCGCCGCTGAGCCAGACCGTCGTGCTTTGCGCCGCCAGTACATGCCCGGCCCACACCGACAAGCCCATCAGCACGCTCATCAGCACGCCCAGCGCGAGTTCCAGGCGCAGGTAGAACCACGCCGCAAGCAGCGCAACGATCAGCGCCGGCGACAGCCAGAACC
This sequence comes from Pseudomonas marginalis, assembly GCF_024169655.1. Classification (GTDB taxonomy): domain Bacteria; phylum Pseudomonadota; class Gammaproteobacteria; order Pseudomonadales; family Pseudomonadaceae; genus Aquipseudomonas; species Aquipseudomonas paraveronii. The sequence goes on from NZ_JALJWV010000001.1 coordinate 104,807, forward strand.
CGCCCAGCGGCCACTCGGGGCGTGAAAGCAACGCTGCGACGGCGACCACGATCAGTGGGATACCGATAAAGTGGCTGGCGATATTGCGCGGGTCGCGGTGGTAGGCGGCGTATTGACCGAGGTGGTCGACGAGGCTTTTCATTGTTATTCCTCCTGTAGGATGTTTGATCATGCCTTGTCAGCCTTCGCCTAACTGTCAACTGGGCGACAATCTTCGGAGTTCTCATGAACGCAGAGCAATGGCGACCCCGGCTGGCTACCGGGCACTGGTTCAGCCACCTGCCCGCCGCTTTTCAGCATAGTCTGCTGGCCCACGCCCGGCTGCGGCAGCTGACGGCGGGGCAATACCTGTTCAAGCGCGGTGACCCGCCCTGCGGCTTGTATGCGGTGCTCGACGGCACCCTGCGTATCAGCGCGGTAAGCGAGCAGGGCAAGGAGGCGGTGCTGAGCCTGGTGGAGTTGCCCTACTGGTTCGGTGAAATCTGCCTGTTCGACGGCCTGCCGCGCACTCACGACGCCTGCGCGGTCGGACCCTGTACGTTGTTGCAGGTGCCCCAGCAGGCATTGCTGAATATTCTTGATGAAACCCCGCAGTACTGGCGCGACTTGGCCTTGTTGATGAGCCAAAAGTTGCGCCTGAGTTTTATCGGCCTCGAACAGCTCAGCCTGATGCCGGCCTCGGTGCGGCTGGCCCATCGCTTGTTGATGATCATTGAGGGGTATGGCGACATCGAGCACTCAAAACGTCGGCTGCAGTTGCCCCAGGAAGACCTGGCGGCGATGTTGAGCCTGTCGCGCCAGACCACCAACGCCTTGCTCAAGGACCTGCAAGCCCAGGGCATCGTGCGCCTGGGTTACGGCGAGATCGAAATCCTCGATGCACAGCGCCTGCGTGAGGCGGCGCATGCCTGAGGGTGTTAGCCTGCAAGCCTGACCAATCGAGGTGTGTTATGCGCGTGCTGTTAGTGGAACATGAATCCGAAGAGGCACAACGGATGGCCCAGGGCTTGAACGAAGCCGGTTATTCCGTGGAAGTTGCGGCCAACGGGATGGTGGCGCAGCGGCTTGTCGAAGGCACCGAGTACGACCTGGTGATTCTGGATGTGATGCTGCCCGGGCTGAATGCCTGGAAGTTGCAGCAGGCGATTCGGCACAAGGGCGAGACGCCGGTATTGTTTCTGACCAGCCCGGGTGGGATCGAAGACCGTCTGCGCGACTTGGAATTGCATGAGGATGACTATTTACTCAAGCCGTTTGAAGACAAGGCGCTGGTCATGCGCGTGAAAAAACTACTGCGTCGTGATCGCGGGCGCTGATAGATGTGTGGCCTGGGCTCTCGCTATCGCGAGCAAGCCCGGCTGTTAAATGTGGGAGGGGGCTTGCCCCCGATGACGGTGGATCAATTGATGAATGCGCTAGCTGATACACCGCCCCTCCTATAGTTTGATTTTTTAGTTATTAATAAATAGCTTCTTATTCCTTAACGAATATAAACCCCGTCCCTATACTGTTCAGCAACGTTAAACGCTGCAGGAGGGCACACCCATGCACAGCGAATCGATTCGTTACCTGATCGTGCCGGGCTGGCAAGGATCGCCAGAAGATCATTGGCAAACGCATTGGCAGAACAGCCTGCCCAACAGTGCGCGGGTGGAGCAGGCCGATTGGCTGACGCCGCGTCGCGAAGACTGGGTGGCCGCGCTGGCCGAGGCGATTGCCGCCGACAGCACGCCGGTGATTCTGATCGCCCATAGCCTGGGCTGCATCACCGTGGCCCACTGGGCTGCTACTGCCCCGCTGCAGTTTTTGCGGCAGGTACGCGGGGCGTTGCTGGTGGCGCCGGCGGATGTCGAACGCCCGGCCTGTGCCCCCGCCTTGCGTAACTTCGCGCCGATTCCGCGCGACCTGCTGCCGTTTCCCAGCCAGGTGGTCAGCTCCGACAACGACAGTGCCGTCAGCGCCCCCAGGGCCCTGGAACTGGCGCGCAATTGGGGCGCCGAAGCCGGCATTTTGTCCGGCGCGGGGCATATCAATGTGAAGTCCGGCCACCAGCGCTGGGAGCAGGGTTTCGCGTATCTCTATCGCCTGCAAAGCCGCCTGGAGCATCACGCCCGGCGCACGGCCTGAACATTTTTCAACGCCCCGTCCCTGAGCGGATTGGGGGCGGGAGCCTGCCATGAGTCTGCATGAAACTTTCGGTCAGCCGCTGCTGACCTTCCCCGACGCCGAAAAGAGCCCGCTGAGCATCCGCGCTAAGGCACTGGTGTTCGTCGACCCGCGTTCGCGGCAACTGCGCGAAGCGCTGGAACACCTCGCGCCTCGCGCCTTGCCGGTGTTGATTCGCGGCGAGACCGGCAGCGGTAAAGAGTTGCTCGCGCGGCATATCCATCGGGGCAGCGACCGCGCCGGGCTGTTTGTCTCGGTCAATTGCGGCGCGATCAGCCCGACCTATGCCGATGCCGAGTTGTTCGGCTACGCCGCCGGCGCTCACAGTGGCGCGGCGAGCAGTCGGGCCGGCTGGTTCGGCTCGGCCAATGGCGGCACCCTGTACCTGGATGAAATCGGCGACTTGCCGCTGCCGATCCAGGTCAAATTGCTCGCCGCCCTGGAAAACCACGAAGTCACCCGCGTCGGCGCCCATCAGCCAAGCCCGGTGGACGTGCGCCTGGTGGCGGCGACCAGCATCGACCTGGCCCAGGCCGTGGCCGTAGGCAAGTTCCACGAGCGGCTGTTCCATTACCTCAGCGAAGGCCGACTGGACCTGCCGGCCTTGCGCGAGCGGGTCGGCGACATCCTGTCCCTGGCCGAATACTTCCTCGGCATCTACAGCCAGCGCCTGGACCTGCCGGTGCCGTTGATCAGCGACGCGGCCCAGCGTGTGCTGGAACACCATAGCTGGCCGGGCAATACCCGCGAGCTGGAGAACGTCATCCACTTTGCCTTGCTGGTCAGCAGCGGCGACGAGATTTTGCCGGAGCATTTGAACCTGCCGACCGCCGGTTCGCCGCTGGAGCAGGTGCAGCGGATATTCGAAAGCGCCAGTGCGGTCGAACGGGAAACCTTGCGCAAATTCCTACATGAACAAAATGGAATATCAACCTGAATAAAAGGTATTGTTCGGGAATAAAAAATCTAGGTATTGTCGCTCTCACGCCGCGATAGCACTTCGCTGGCACTCCACACCAACACGGTCGTCAGAGACGCCCCGGAATGTCGATAAGGACACTGCATGAAAAAGGTTCTGTTGTTTACCGCATTGGCGGCTGCCCTGACTGCAGGCTTCGCCCAGGCCAACGAAAAACTGGTGGTGGCCGCCACCCCGATCCCGCACGCCGAGATCCTCGAACTGGTCAAGCCGACCCTCGCCAAAGAAGGCGTGGACCTGGAAATCAAAGTCTTCACCGACTACGTACAGCCCAACGTGCAGGTGGCCGAGAAGCGCCTGGACGCTAACTACTTCCAGACCCTGCCGTACCTGGAAAACTTCAACAAGGGCAAGGGCACCAACCTGGTCACCGTGGTGGGCGTACACGTAGAGCCTCTGGGTGGTTACTCGAAAAAAGTCAAAACCGTGGCTGAATTGAAAGACGGCGCCACCGTGGCGATCCCTAACGAAGGCAGCAACAGCGGCCGTGCGCTGTTGCTGTTGCAGCGGGCCGGGCTGATCGAGTTGAAAGACCCGAAAAATGCGCTGGCGACCCCCAAGGACATCGCCAAAAACCCGCACAACTTCAAGTTCAAGGAATTGGAATCGGCATTGCTGCCACGCGTGCTCGACCAGGTTGATCTGGCGCTGATCAACACCAACTACGCCCTGGAAGCCGGCCTCAACCCGGCCAAGGACGCGTTGATCATCGAAGACGCCAAGTCGCCGTATGTGAACTTCCTGGTGGCCCGCCCGGACAACAAGGACAGCGTTGCTATCCAGAAACTGGCCAAGGCGCTGACCAGCCCGGAAGTCAAAGCCTTCATCGAGAAGAAATACAACGGCGCAGTCGTGCCGGCGTTCTGATCGAGCAGTAAAACCTTTCAAGGTTTAAACGCCGACGGCTGGCATAGCGTCGGCGTTTTTTTCGCTCAAAACTGTGGGAGGGGGCTTGCCCCCGATAGCAGTGGTTCAGTCAATGCATCGGTGACTGACACACCGCTATCGGGGGCAAGCCCCCTCCCACATTTGATTTTTATCTCACCGTGGATTTTCAGCGTTTCACAGAGCGCGGGTGTTGATCGCCCTGCGCAATGCCACCAACCATTTCACCAGCTCCTGCGGATCAATCGGTTTCGCTTCGTTCATTGTTCATTCCCTCGAATCGCAGACCCCACAACCATAGCTGTCACTGGCCGAACCCGCGAATCCGCCGGTCATTTTTTGCTGTGCCTGTTCTACCGCTATCGGGCGTCAGTCGAATCGCCCCTCACATTGTGATTGCGGGGGCGTTCACGGAAGTCCTCGGCCACGCTGTTGTCGTGGCCGAGGGTGGGGCCGTCAATTAAAACTAGAGTTTATCGTCGAAGTTATGTCAATGGAGTTGGGAGCCCATATCCCTTTTCCCGGAGAAACTAACGGAAGGGGGTCTTGGGGCGTCCAAAATAGTACTGGTAAAGTGAGTATTAAAGTTTCCGCCAGCAGAAGGGCGCCAGTTAGCAGGAATTACGTTGTTAGCAACAAGCGTAGTTTTGGATGTATGACGAAGCGGAGTTGCCTCTGCATCACCAAGCGTAGCGGCAACCAATACCAGCATCGCGCACCTGCCGCAGTTCATGATAGTGAGCATGGTATTCGCTCCCTGATCCGTCGCAGACCGTGTCGAGTCGATTAGATACGCGAAACCCCCACCCAACAACTGTCAGCTTTAACAGGTACAAACGAGTGCGCAGCGCTTGTTCAGCCCCAGCCGAAGAGCGAATAACGCGCCTCACAAGAAAGCTCGCGCTCAGCTAGGATTTATCGTGCCACCCTTGTCGGATACAGCATTACCGCGTTTTAAAGGACGGCGGAAAACGCTGTGGCAAAGCGGATTCTACGGTATTGCCGCCAACGACAATCTTGAAGGCTGGATTGACCGGATCTATGGCGAGGCCAGCGCCGACCGGGCCGACCCTTTTGAAAACATGCGTATGGGCTTGTACCAAGTGCGCGCCGGGCAACAACGTGCGGCGGCGATGCAAGCCTATGAAGTGCTGCGCTTGCACACCCTGGGCAGTGCCGAGGTGCTGGGTATTGATACGCAAGTGGGGAGTCTCAAGGTGGGCAAGCGTGCGGACATGCTCCTGTTGGACCCACGGGCTTTCACGCCCTGGCAGGAACCTTACGCCGCGCTGGTGTTTGCAGCCGGCGTGAAGGATATCCGGGAAGTCTTCGTGGATGGTGTGTCATTGGCCCGATGAACCGGCCGGCTTGCGCCACACGCTGGCCAGCCAGGGTTGCTGTTCCCGGGGCAGGCCGGCGGGGCGATAGTAATGCTCCAACTCCACAAACCCGGCGGCAGTCAGCAGCGCTTGCCAGGCCGTGAGGTCGTGATAGGAACCATACCGCGGCCCATTCCAGCCTTCCCGGTTGTCACCGCGTGGATTGGAGCTGAACAACACCCCACCCGGTTTCAGCGCGTCCTGCAACTGCTTGAGCACGCGCGGCAGTTCCTGCTTGGGGATATGAAACAGCACCGCATTGGCAAAGATCCCGTCGAAGCGCGCGTTGGGCAGGTCCAGCTTCAAGAAGTCCTGCTGCAGGACCTCGCAGCCGCTGTCTTCGCGTGCCATCTGCGCAAAGCGCTCGGAGCCGTCGAGGCCCACGGCGGTATGGCCCAAGCGCGTAAAGGTCTGCAAATCCCGCCCCGGCCCGCAGCCGAAGTCCAGCACGGTAAACGGCGCCGCGCCTTGGATATGCCGCAGCAGCGCGTCGATGTTCTGGCTCACATCGTGATCGCGGGTGCCTTCTCGGAAGTCCTCGGCCACGCTGTTGTAGTGGTCGAGGGTGGTGGCGGTGATCTGGTTGAGGTCGTCGGGGGCGAGTTTCATGGGGAGGTGCTTCGAGGGCGAAATGCTGACTATATCCCATGTCCAGTCGATTGCACCTGACGGTGAGCCCGTGAGGGCTCCTTCATCTGTTTGTGTTTGAATCAATCTATGACATTTATCGGGTGATGCGCCCATGGGATAGGAACTGTATGTTATTTCCACCCCATACTGGGTGCGTATAACTGTAGAAGTTGGTGTTAAAGGTAATGGTTGAATTTGAGGAGTGGAGCGGCATTGCCGCCGCATCGCCAAGCGTGACCGCAACCAACACCAACACCAGCATCGCGCACCTGCCACAACTCATGAAATTGAACATGATATTCGCTCCCTGATCCGTCGCAGACGGTGTCGAACCGATTAGATACGCGAAAACCCCACCCAACAACTGTCAACCTTAACAGGTACAAACAAGTACTCAGCGCTTGTTCAGCCCCCGCGCCAACCGATCCCCACCCAACTGAATCACCGCCACCAGCACCACCAGCAGCACAATCACCGTCAGCATGATCTGTGTATCAAAGCGCTGATAACCATAGCGGTAGGCAATATCCCCCAACCCGCCCGCGCCGATCGCCCCGGCCATCGCCGAGGAGTTGATCATGGTCACCAGGGTGATGGTGAACCCGCCGACGATCCCCGGCAGCGCTTCGGGCAGCAGCACATGCCAGATGATGTGCCAGCGCCGGCAGCCCATGGCTTGTGCGGCTTCGATCAAGCCGTGGTCGACTTCGCGCAGGCTCACTTCGGCGATGCGCGCAAAGAACGGCGTGGCGGCGATGGTCAGCGGCACCACCGCCGCCCACACGCCGTAGGTGGTGCCGACGATCAGCCGGGTGAACGGGATGAGCGCCACCATCAGGATCAGAAACGGAATCGAGCGGAACAGATTGACGAACGCTCCCAGCGCTCGGTTCAGCGCCGGAGCCTGATAGATGCCGCCCTTGTCGCTGGTGACCAGGAACACCGCCAGCGGAATCCCCACCAGCAGCGCGATCAGCGACGACACACCGACCATCAACAGCGTGTCGATGGCGCCCTGCACTAAACGATCAAACCACATAACCCAGCACCTCCACGTGTTGTGCCCAATGCCCGGCGCGGCTGCGCAGTGTGTCGGCCTCATGCGGCGAGCCGTGCACCGCCAGCAGCAATTGCCCCAGGGCATGCCCCTGAATCCGTTCCACGCCGCCTTGCAGCAAGCGCACGCGCCCGCCGAGGGCGCCGAACAGTGCGGCCAGGTCCGGTTCGTCGGTGGCGCTGCCGGTGAACTGCAAACGCAGGACCAGCGCTGCGTCAGCCGAGGCCGGCGTGGCTTGCAAACGGCTTTGCAGTTCTTCCGGCAGGCCGTGTTGCAGCGGCGCCAGCAGGGTTTTGCTGACCGCGTGCTGCGGGTCGCCAAACACCTGCCACACCGGGCCTTGCTCGACGATGCGGCCGTGTTCGAGCACCACCACGCGGTCGCAGATCTCGCGAATCACCGCCATTTCATGGGTGATCAACACGATGGTCAGGCCCAGGCGTTGGTTGATCTCGCGCAGCAGGCCGAGGATCGATTGGGTGGTCTCCGGGTCGAGGGCCGAGGTGGCCTCGTCGCACAGCAGAATCTCCGGGTCATGGACCAGCGAACGGGCAATGCCCACGCGCTGTTTCTGCCCGCCGGAGAGTTGCGCCGGGTAGGCCGTGTGCTTGTCCTTGAGGCCCACCAGTTCCAGCAGTTCACGCACCTTCTGCTCGCGCTGCAGCTTGGGGATGCCGGCGACTTTGAGTGGCAATTCGACGTTCTGCCACACGGTCTTGGCCGACATCAGGTTGAAGTGCTGGAAGATCATGCCGATGCGCCGCCGCAGCGCCACCAGGCGGTCTTCGTCGAACGCGCCGATGTCGACCTGATCGATCAGCACGCGCCCGCTGCTGGGCTGCTCCAGGCGGTTGATGGTGCGGATCAGCGACGACTTGCCGGCGCCGCTGCGGCCGATGATGCCGAACACTTCGCCGCGCTGGATCGCCAGGTCGATGCCTTGCAGGGCGTGCACGCTACCGTCGTAGGTCTTGCCCAGGTTGATAAAGCGCACGTGGGCGCGGTTGAGGTGCGGATGCAGTTCAGTCTGCTCGGCGTTCCTGGGTGGTGTGCCCAGGTCGCGCAGTTGGATGTTGGCGGCCGTCATGTTCAGCCTTCCCAGCCGACTTGATAGAGCTTGCCGAGGGATTTATCCAGCGCGGCGCGCACCACCGGCGAGTGCTGGTAGATGTCGACGAACTTGATCACCCGTGGGTCGGTTTTGGCTTTCGGCTGGATCACGAACTGGATCACGTATTCCGGGTGGTCGAGGCCATCGAACAGCAGCGCCGACTCGGCATCGAAGGTCTTGGACAGGCGGATATACGCCGGGTAGCCCTGCACCAGGTCCGCATCGTCATACGCGCGCACCAACTGCACGGCCTCGACTTGCAGGATTTTGAGCTGCTTCGGGTTGGCGATGATGTCTTCTTCGGTGGCTTTGTAACCCACGCCCGGCTTGAGCGTGATCAGCCCCGCCTTGGCCAGCAATTGCAGGCCGCGCCCGCTGTTGATCGGATCGTTGGCAATCGCCACGCTGGCGCCTTGGGGCAGGTCGTTGAAGGTTTTGAATGTCTTCGAATACAGCCCGACGTTGTTGATGATGCCCGGCGCATACGGCACCAGCTCAAACCCGGCGGCGGCCTTGGCGTTTTCCAGGAACGGGATGTGCTGGAAGTAGTTCACGTCGATATCGCCGGCCGCCAGGCTGACGTTGGGCGCGATCCAGTCGGTGAACTCCACCAGCTCGACGTTCAAACCTTGTTTGCCAGCCTCGGCCACAGCGGCTTCCAGGGGAATCGCGAAGGCGGCGGTGGTGCCGACTTTCAGCGGCGCATCGGCGGCGAATACCGCTGAGCTGAACAACCCGAAGGCCAGGGCCAGTGCTTTGACTGGGTTGTTGAGGAATGTCTTTTTCATATTGGATTTCCAGTCATAAGGTATTAGGACAAACAATGCATATCCAATGTGGGAGGGGGCTTGCCCCCGATAGCGGTGTGTCAGCAAACCAATCCGGTGACTGATTCACCGCTATCGGGGGCAAGCCCCCTCCCACATTTTTCGATCAGTGTCGGTAGGTGGAACCGGTGTGTTGTTCAGGCAGGCGCGCCGTGCCGTGGAAGACTTTTTCCCGCAGCGTCCCCGGCTCATATTCGGTCTTGTACGACCCCCGCCGCTGCAACTCCGGCACCACCAAGTCGATGAAGTCCACATAGCTTTCCGGCGTGACGATGCGCGTGAGGTTGAAGCCATCCAGCCCGGTTTCACCGACCCAGGATTCCAGCTCGTCGGCCACCTGCTCGGGCGAACCGACCAGGGTGATGTAGCGTCCGCCGAGGGCATGCTGCTCAAGCAATTTGCGCCGGGTCCAATCGTTGTTCTGCAGGTGCTGGGTGGCCGACTGGATCGCATTGCTCTTCACGTACTGGATCGGTTCGTCCAGTTCGTACTGGGCAAAATCGATCGCCGTGGACGCCGAGAAATGCGCCACGCCGGCTTCCGCGCTGGCGTAGCTCAGGTACTCGGCGTGCTTGGCCCAGGCCAGTTCCTCGGTGGCGCCAACGATGACGTTGAGGCCCATGAATACCTTGATGTCCTGCGGGTTGCGCCCGGCCGCCACGGCGCTGGCGCGCACCTTGTCCACCTGCAGTTTGGTGCTGGCCTTGTCCCGCCCGCTGATGAACACGCACTCGGCATGCCGCCCGGCGAACACCAAGCCACGCTCCGACGTGCCGGCCTGGAACAGCACCGGTGTGCGTTGCGGCGACGGCTCGCACAGGTGATAACCCTCCACCTGGTAGAACTCGCCGTGGTGCTCGACTTTGTGCACCTTGCCCGGCTGCGCATACACCCGTGCCTGCGGATCGTTGAGCACGGCGTCATCTTCCCAACTGCCTTCCCAGAGTTTGTACAGCACCTGCAGATACTCATCGGCCTGGTCGTAGCGCCGGTCATGTTCGACCTGTTCGGTCAGGCCCATGGCCTTGGCGGCGCTGTCGAGGTAGCCGGTTACGATGTTCCAGCCAACCCGGCCACGGCTCAGGTGGTCGAGCGTCGACATGCGTCTGGCGAACAGATAGGGCGGCTCGTAGGTCAGGTTGGCGGTCAGGCCGAAACCGAGGTTCCTGGTCACGGCGGCCATGGCTGAGAGCAGCAGCAACGGGTCGTTGACCGGCAGTTGGATCGACTCTTTGAGCGGCACGTCGATGGCGTTCTGGTACACGTCATAGACGCCGACGATATCGGCGATGAACAACCCGTCGAACAGCCCGCGCTCCAGGGTTTGCGCCAGGTCGGTCCAATACTCAAGGGTTTTGTACTGGGTGGACGTGTCCCGTGGGTGCGTCCACAAGCCGTGATTGATATGCCCGATGCAGTTCATGTTGAAGGCATTGAGCAGGATTTTTTTCTTCGCCATTCAGAGGGTCCCCCGCAGTGGCGGCTTTTCATCGTTGAGGTAGTAATTACCCACGGCGTGGTACTTCCAGCGCACCGGGTCGTGCAGGGTGTGCACGCGGGCGTTGCGCCAGTGGCGATCGAGGCCGTGCTCGGCCAGGGTCGCCTGGCTGCCGGCGAGTTCGAACAGGGTGCTGCCGGCCGCCAGGGAGATTTCGGTACTCAGGGCGCGTGCTTCGGCGACCGCGATTGAGGCGGCGGCCACGGTCTGGGCGTTGCTATCGGCCTGGGCGCGGTCGAGAAACTCACCCGCGCGCTCCAGCAAGGCTTCGGCGGCGTGCAGGCGGATGCTCAAGTGGCCGAAGCTCTTCAGCGTCAGCGGGTCTTCGCTGGCCTTGTCGTGACCGGAGTCGATCCACGGGCGGGTCTTGGTGCGCACAAAGTGCAGCGCATCCTCGAAGGCGGCGCGGGCGATGCCGGTGTCGATGGCGGCGTGGAGGATCTGCGCCAGCGGGCCGACTGTGGTCGGGCGTTCGAAAGCGCTCTGGAACGGGAGCACGTCGTGCGCCGCGACCCACACGTTGTCGAACACCACCGAACCGCTGCCGGTGGTGCGCTGGCCGAAGCCGCTCCAGTCGTCGATCACCGTCAGGCCCGCGCTGTTGCGCGGCACGAACGCCAGGTGCTGGATACCCTGTTCATCCACCACGGACGTCGGGATGCGCTGGGCGTAGATCGCGCCGGTGGCGTAGAACTTGCGGCCGCTGATCCGAAAACCGTCGCCGTCGCGGGTGATCGCGGTCACGCGGTCATGGGCGGTCTTGGTGCCCAGTTCCGCCAGGGCATTGCCGAAGCGTTGGCCGGCGAGTACTTCGGCGTACAGGCGTTGTTGCTGCGCGGGGCTGCCGTTCACGCGCAGCACTTCGAGGGCGTAGAAATGGTTTTGCGGAATCTGGCCCAGCGAGGCGTCGGCCTGGGCGATCAGCGCGATGACCTTGGCCAGGGTGACATTGGACACGCCCGCGCCGCCGTAGGCTTTCGGCACGCTGATGCCCCACAGGCCAGAGCGGGAAAATACGTCCAGTTCGGGCAGCGGCAGGCGGCGCTCGCGGTCGCGCTGGGCGCTGTCGCGGCGTAAGTCTTCGGCCAGGTCGCTGGCGACAATCAGGGCTTGTTCGTCGCTGGTGATAACCGCGACGTGGTGAGAAAGAGTCATGCGTATTTCTCCAGAGGTCTGGTCGGTTAAATCCAGGAGTGGCGAGCCGGCAACGTGCCGTTCAGGCGATAAGCGCCCACCGCGTGATACTTCCAGCGCACCGGGTCGTGCAGGGTGTGGACCCGTGCATTGCGCCAGTGGCGGTCGAGGTTGAATTCGGCGAGGGTGGCGCGGCTGCCGGCCAGTTCGAAGAGTTTTTCGCTGACCAGCAGCGAGACTTCGGTGCTCAACACCTTGGCCTCGGCTACGGCAATCGAAGCGCGTGCGGCGGATTGCGCGGTGATCGGCGCGGCGCTGACCTGGTCCAGCACCTGGCCGGCCTTGCGCAGCAGCGCTTCGGCGGCGTGCAGTTCGATCTTCAGCTTGCCGATATCGGCGATCACATACAGGTCATCGCTGGCGCGTTCGACTTTGGCGTCGATCCACGGGCGTGAGCGCTCACGGACGAACGCAATGGCGTCATCCAGCGCACCACGGGCGATGCCGGCGTCGATGGCGGCCTGGATCAACTGCGAGACCGCACCCTGGATATTCGGGCTTTCGCCGAGGCGCCAGTTTTCGACCACCAGCTCTGCATCGACCGGCACCCGGTCGAGCAGCACGGTGCCGCTGGCGGTGGTGCGTTGGCCGAAGCCGGACCAGTCATCGACGATGCGCAGTCCTTGCGTGCCACGGCGCACAAACGCCATGACCTGCTTGCCGTCATCGTTCAGCGCCTTCACCGCGACCCAATGCGCAAACAGTGCGCCGGTGGAGTAGAACTTCTGGCCGCTGACCACGTAGCCGTCGCCTTCGGCGGTGATACGCGCCTTGAGCTCCAGGGTGTTTTTGGTGCCGCGTTCCGGGCCGCCATTACCGATGCGCCAGCCGTCGAGCACGCTCTGGAACAGCTGTTTTTTCTGGCGCTCGGTGGCGGCGCCCTGCAGCAGGTGCAGGATGCCGAAATGGTTCTGTGGGATCTGCCCGAGTGCCGGGTCGGCCGCGCTGATGATCGCGAAGACTTCGGCCAGGGTGGTGAACGACACCTGCGGGCCGCCGTACTCGCGGGGAATGGAAATACTGCCCAGCCCGCTGCGGGTGAACTGCTCGATCTGCGCCCATGGCAGCTTGCGCAGCTGGTCGCGCTTGGCGGCTTGCACGCGCGCGGCCTGGGCCAACTCGTGGGCCGCGCTCAGCGCTTGGGCGTCGTCGCGCAGCACAGCGGCCGGCAACAGCAGGGGGGCTACGTCCAGATCACTCTGGGGGGGTGTTAGAGCCAAGTTAGACATCAGCGCCGCTCCTTGGCTGCACGTAATGCCCTGGCGTTCTGCACCGGGGTAATTCTGACCATACCGACCTCGCATTCAATGAAATGAAAACAAAAAAATCAGGAATGTCCGGTGGTCCGGTGCATATACCCTAAGCGTGTTAAATTTATAAATAAACTAACTTTTAGGAATATGCATAGAAGGACCGTTACCCAAGCTCCAGGGGCGAGCCGGGGCGACGCGGTTGATAGACCGGCGCGGCGCTGGCCGGGCGCTTCGGTGCCGCTGGCACATAGGCGGCGATGCGCAATGTGCGGGCCGGCGCCCAGCGTGAGTTATTGCCCACGCGATCGAGAATGCAGTACGTGACCTCCAGCCGGCTGTCGTCGCCCGCTTCGATAATGATCGCCGAGGGCACCCACACCTGCACCGTAATACCGACGGCTTTGGCCTGGATTTTCGGCAGGTCCAGGCGTACATCGCCCCAGCGCAGGGTGATGGCGTCGCCGCTGGTCATGTTCAGGTAGGGCTCGATGGTCAGCGGAATGCCGCGCCGCACCTGGCTGCTGTTGACGCCGTAGCGACGAATCATGTCGGGCAGGCCCACGGGGGCGAGGTTCTGGTTTTCGTCGCGGTACAGCGCGCTCGGTTGGCCGCCGGGGTAGTTGGTCTTGACCCGCACCGTGGTCACGGCTGAGCGCGCGGGGCCGTGGCCGATCTGCATGACCTGGTAGTGAACCTGCGCATGGCCGTCCTGCACAAAACTTTCCGGCACCCGCAGTTGAGTGGCGGTGCCGACCTTGCACGCGGTGACGCGCCGTGAGTCGGCAAAGCAGTTGTTCCAGAACAGCTCGATCAGGTCACCCTCATCCATGCCGGGGTAGGGCGCGATGCTAACTTGCAGTTGTGTCGCCGCCAGGGCATTGATGCCATTGCGAAGCGCCTGGGGCAGGGTCGGGGCAGTGAGCAGGGCCGGGGTTGCGGTGCGCGTCATAGTAATCTCCTTGATGCAGCCAGCAGCAATCGTTCCGGACCCTTGGCGCGGGAGCGCGACGGGGGCCGAAAGGAACGATTCAGTGAAAAGCCGGGATAGGATCCAATCCTCTGGGCGCTAGATAAGAGCGTTGGCCGGAGGGCGTCAATGGCGGCAAAAGGCTAAACGGCGGGTTTGGGAAGATTCAGAACGGTCTGACCGGGAGGGGGCATTTTAAGGGCAGTGCGGGGGGTGTTTTACTTAGGCAGGCCGGGCGTTCTTGTAGGGTGGGAGCGGGCTCCCACACTCGCGTTGCGCTGCGTTAATGCGCGAGAAACTTGCTCAGGAACTGCTTCGTGCGTTCTTCCTTGGGGTTGGCGAACAACGCCTTGGCCTCACCTTGTTCAACGATCACTCCCTTGTCGAAGAAGATCACCCGGTTGGCGACATCCCGGGCAAAACTCATTTCGTGGGTGACGATCACCATGGTGCGGTTTTCTTCGGCGAGGCTGCGAATAGTCGCCAGCACTTCGCCCACCAGTTCCGGGTCGAGGGCCGAGGTGGGTTCGTCGAACAGAATCACTTCCGGCTCCATGGCCAACGCCCGGGCAATCGCCACGCGCTGTTGCTGGCCGCCGGACAGGCGCCGCGGGTAGGCGTCTTCCTTACCGGCCAGGCCGACCCGCGCCAACAGCTTGCGGCCCAGGGCGGTTGCCGCCTCGCGGGGAATCTTCTTGACCACGATCGGGCCTTCGATGACGTTTTCCAGCGCGGTGCGGTGCGGGAACAGGTTGAAGCTCTGGAACACAAAACCCACGTGCTGGCGCAGGCGCCGCACCAGGCCTTGTTGTTGATTGAGCGGCTTGCTGCTGTCGATCTCGATGTCACCGACCTTGATGCGACCGCTGGTGGGGGTTTCGAGGAAGTTCAGGCAGCGCAGGAAGGTGGTCTTGCCGGAGCCGCTGGGGCCGATGATAGCGACGACTTCGCCTTCCTTGACCTCCAGGTCGATGCCGTTGAGCACCACCTGGCCGTTGAATTGTTTGGTCAGTTTTTCAACCACGATCATGCTTCAAGACTCCAGGTCATGCCGGTTGACCCGGTCTTCCAGACGATTTTGAAAATACGCCAGGATACTTGCCAGGACCCAGTAGATCAGGGCAGCGGACAGATACATGGTGAAGATTTCGAAGGTGCGCGCCGACACCAGTTGCGCCTGGCGGAACAGCTCGGGCACCTGGATGGTGGCGGCCAGCGCCGTGTCCTTGACCAGCGAAATAAAGCTGTTGCCCAGCGGCGGCAATGCGGTGCGCATCGCTTGCGGCAGGATGGCCCGGCGCAGGGTCTGCGCGCGGGTCATGCCGATACTGGCCGCGGCTTCCCACTGGCCGCGCTCGATGGACGCGATGGCGGCCCGCAGGATTTCACAGGCGTAGGCAGCCATGTTCAGCGAGAAGCCGATCATGGCGGCCGGGATCGGGTCCAGCTCGATGCCCACTTGCGGCAAGCCGTAGTAGATCAGGAACAGCTGCACCAGCAGGGGCGTACCGCGAAAGAACGACACGTAGACGCGAGCCATCCAGCGCAGCAGCATGAAGCGCGACAGGCGCATCAAGGCCAGGCCGAAGCCCAGCAGCAAGCCGAAAAACATCCCGCCGAGGCTGAGGATTACCGTGAAATACGCGCCCTTGAGCAGAAAGGGCGCGGAGTCCAGCGCGAGTTGGAAACCTGCTTCCATTATTGAGTGACGTCAGCGTTGAAGTACTTCTCGGACAGCTTCTTCAAGGTGCCGTCGGCGCGCAGTTTGTCGAGCGCCTTGTTCACTGCCTCGAGCAATTCAGGCTCGCCTTTGCGCAGGGCAATACCGGCTTCCTGGCGCGAGAAGGCGTCGCCGGCAGCGGCGGTGTCCTTGGCCTTCTTGGCGTATTCCAGCGCGGCGAGGCGGTCGATCAGAATCGCGTCGATGCGGCCGATGCGCAGGTCCTGGAACTTGGTGGGGTCATCGTTATAGGTCTTGATGATGGCTTTGGGCTGATTGTCCTTGAGCCATTGTTCGTAGTTGGTGCCCAGGCCCACGCCGACTTTCTTGCCGGCCAGGTCGTCGGCGGTCTTGATGGTGTCGACGTTTTTGGCCAGGGTCAGGGCCTGGATACCGGAGACGGTGTAAGGCTTGGAGAAGTCGTACTTCTTCTTGCGCTCTTCGGAGATGGTCACTTGGTTGACGACTGCATCCAGGCGCTTGGATTCCAGGGCGGCGAGGATACCGTCCCATGGCGTGGCTTGCAGTTTGACCTTGACGCCCAGCTCCTTGGCCAGCGCTTCTGACAACTCAACCTCGAAACCGCTGAGCTTGCCGCTTTCGTCGACAAAGCTGAACGGTGGGTAGGTGCCTTCGAGACCGATCTTGATCTCACCGGCTTTCTTGATGTTGCCCAGCTGTTCGCCGGCCACGGCCTGGCCCAACCAACCAGCGCCGAGGGCCAGGCCCAGTGTGCCGACCAGCAATGTGCGACGGAATACAGAAATAGTCATGAAGAGCCCCTGTGTTTTTATGTTGAGCGAAGCAGGTGACGCGGTAGTCGTATCCTGCCTTAAAGCGCGTAGCGCGTCTTCGCCTACGGCGCGATGATAAAGCCGGTTTTTAAGACTTGAAAATAATATAAATCTAAATTGATATTCTATTTTAGAATATACGCTTGGTCCAATGTGGGAGGAGGCTTGCCCCCGATAGGGCCGTGTCAGTTTATGCATGTCTCACTGACCCACCGCTATCGGGGGCAAGTCGAATCGTCGCACCGCCCCTCCCACATGTTGATCCCTGTTTATTCAGTTAAATACGGCGTTGTAGGCAAACAACGCCGGCGCGCCACCGGTATGCAGGAAAATAATCGGGCCATCCTCAAAGCGCTGACGCCCGATACCGTCCAGCAAGCCGGCCATGGCCTTGCCCGTGTAGACCGGGTCCAGCAGCAAGCCTTCCTGGCTCGCCAATAGCTTGACCGCTGAAAGGGTGCCGGCATTCGGCTCGCCATAACGCGGGCCGAAGTATTCGTCCCACAGGATCACCTTGAAGGCCTCGGGGACATCCACACCCAGCAACGCGGCGGTGCGTTCGGCCAGGCCCTGCACTTTCGGGAACTGCGCTTCTTCAGTGCGCGATACGGTGATGCCGATCACTGGCAACTGCGGCAGCACTTCGCTCAACGCCAGGGCCAGGCCGCTGTGGGTGCCCGCACTGCCCGAGGCCAAGACCACGGCAGCAAATTCAATCCCGCTGTCTTCGATCTGCGCGGCCAGTTCCAACCCGGCCCGCACATAGCCCAGGGCGCCGAGCGCATTGGAGCCGCCGATGGGCACCCGATACGGCTTCTTGCCGTTGCTGCGCAGGCGATCGGCGAGGGCGTTGAGTTGGTCGTCGGCGTTGTCGAGGTTCTCCACCAACTCGACCTTGGCGTCGAACAGGTCCAGCAGCAGGCGGTTGCCGTTGCCGAGGTAGTTGGGGTCTTCGGTGCCGGTGGGGTTTTCCAGCAGGGCGACGCAGCCCAGGCCCAGCTTGGCGGCCAGGGCGGCGGTCTGGCGCACGTGGTTGGACTGGATGGCCCCGGCGGTCACCAGGGTGTCGGCGCCCTGGGCGATGGCATCGGCCGCCAGGTATTCGAGTTTGCGCAGCTTGTTGCCGCCCATGGCCAGCGGCGTGGTGTCGTCGCGTTTGACGTAGATGTCCCTGCCCAGCCAGGTCGACAGCCGCTCGAGTTTTTCCAGGGCGGTGGCGCCGCCCAGCAGTTCCAGGCGGTTAAAACGGTCGAGCTGTTGTTTGATCATGGCTACGCACGGTGGCTAAGTGATGGGGCGACTATAGGCAGGCACTTTTCATCGGGCAACCGTCAATCGCTTATGCCCGATGGTTCTTAGCATTGCACCATTGGTTCTTAAGGGCGGCCGGGGTGCCTATCGTAAAGTGATGGCCATTTTGTCAGGAGTGAATACCGTGAGTGAGCGTTCCAGTCATTGGCAATTACCCACCATCGTCAGCCAACTGCGCAGCGCGCGGGACCAGTGGCGAACGCGCAATGGTCGCATGAGTGGCGAGCACGGCGGTCGCGAGTTGCCCTCACGCGAGGCCGTGGGGCAGATTCTTGAAGCGTTGTGCGGCGCGCTGTTTCCGATGCGCCTGGGGCCGGTGGACCTGCGTGAAGAAAGTGAAGACTTCTACGTCGGCCACACCCTCGACGTCGCCTTGAATGCCTTGCTCGCCCAGGCGCGCCTGGAGCTGCGCTACGCCGCGCGCCAGGGCGGCCAGGATGACAGCGCGGTCGACGCCCACGCCATCCGCCTGATCCAGGATTTCGCCCTGGCCTTGCCGTCCCTGCGCAGCCTGCTGGACACCGATGTGCTGGCCGCCTACCACGGCGACCCGGCTGCGCGCAGTGTGGATGAAGTGCTGCTGTGCTATCCGGGCATTCTGGCGGTGATTCACCATCGCCTGGCCCACCATCTGTACCGCGCCGGCCTGCCGCTGTTGGCGCGCATCAGCGCAGAAATCGCCCACTCGGCCACAGGCATCGACATACACCCCGGCGCGCAGATCGGCCCGAGTTTCTTTATCGACCACGGCACGGGTGTGGTGATTGGCGAAACCGCGATCATCGGCGAGCGCGTGCGCATCTACCAGGCGGTGACGTTGGGGGCCAAGCGCTTCCCGGCGGATGAGGACGGGCAATTGCAGAAAGGCCATCCGCGGCATCCGATTGTCGAGGATGACGTGGTGATCTATGCCGGGGCGACGATCCTCGGGCGGATCACCATCGGCAAAGGCTCGACCATTGGCGGCAACGTATGGCTGACCCGCAGCGTGCCAGCGGGGGCGAACATCACGCAGGCGAATCTGCAGCATGACGACGGCACCCAAAAGTAGCGCACGCCCTTAAACATCACACCAAACCCTGTGGGAGGGAGCTTGCTCCCTCCCACAGGTTGACTGCATTTCAAGTGTGAGCCGTATTTCAGCCTGCAACCGCTGGATGATTTGCCTCGCCCAAGCGTCATACCAATCCTTGAGCATTAGTTCCAAACCGCCTATCCATGTTCAATTTGAACGTTCGTTCATCAGCATGACGACGGCACCCAAAAGTAGCGCACGTCCTTAAACATCACACCAAACCCTGTGGGAGGGAGCTTGCTCCCGATAGCGGTGGACCCGTCAATGCATGTGCTGGCTGACCCACCGCCATCGGGGGCAAGCCCCCTCCCACAGGTTGACTGCATTTCAAGTGTGAGCCGTATTTCAGCCTGTAACCGCTGAACGATTTGCCTCGCCCAAACGTCATAACAATCCTTGAGCTAGTGTAGGAATCACCTACCACTCAGCCCTGCGATTAGTCCAAAACCGCCTATCCATGTTTAACTTGAACGTTCGTTCAAGTTAAATCGGTGGTTCGCTGCCCGCTCACAACAGGAGGCTTACCTTTGCTGAGTCCGTTATACACAGCCACATCTCACACCCCAGGGGTGCATCGTTCATGAGTGCGCCGACCACCCCACCCAGCGGTCTGGTGCGCATGAATGCGCCCGTGTTCTATTTCGCCGCAAGTTTCATCCTGCTGTTCGGCATCACCGTCATTGCAATCCCGCAACAGGCCGGTGCCTGGCTGCTGGCGGCGCAAAACTGGGCGGCCAATACGGTCGGCTGGTACTACATGCTCGCGATGACCCTGTATCTGGTCTTCGTGGTGGTCACCGCGCTATCGGGCTACGGCAAGATAAAACTCGGTGCCGACCACGACGAGCCCGAATTCAGTTACCTGTCCTGGGCCGGCATGCTGTTCGCCGCCGGGATCAGCATCACGCTGTTTTTCTTCTGCGTCTCCGAACCGCTGACGCACCTGGTGCAACCGCCCCAGGGCGCGGCGATGAACGCCGACGCTGCACGCCAGGCCATGCAGATCCTGTTTCTGCACTGGGGCCTGCACGGTTGGGGTGTGTTCGCCTTTGTCGGCATGGCCCTGGCGTACTTCGCCTACCGGCATAACCTGCCGCTGGCGTTGCGTTCGGCGCTGTACCCGCTGATCGGCAAGCGTATCAACGGCCCGATCGGCTACGCGGTGGATGGCTTCGGCATCATCGCCACGGTGTTCGGCCTCGGTGCCGACATGGGCTTCGGTGTGCTGCACCTCAACTCCGGTCTCGATTACCTGTTTGGCATCGCCCACACCCAGTGGATTCAGGTGGGCTTGATCACCCTGATGATGGGCGCGGCGATCCTGGTGGCGGTGGCCGGTGTGGACAAGGGCGTGCGCGTGATGTCCGACATCAACATGCTGCTGGCCTGTGCGCTGCTGCTGTTCGTGCTGTTCGCCGGGCCCACCCAGCACTTGCTCAACACCCTGATCCAGAACATCGGCGACTACCTCGGCGCGCTGCCGACCAAGAGTTTCGACGTGTACGCCTACGACAAGCCGAGCGACTGGCTGGGTGGCTGGACGGTGTTCTATTGGGCCTGGTGGATTGCCTGGTCGCCGTTCGTGGGCCTGTTTATCGCGCGTATTTCCCGTGGCCGTACCATCCGCGAGTTCGTGTTCGGCGTGCTGCTGATCCCGCTGGGTTTCACCCTGGCGTGGATGTCGATCTTCGGCAACAGCGCCATCGACCAGGTGCTCAATCACGGGTTGACCGCGCTCGGCCAGTCGGCCATCGATGACCCGTCGATGAGCCTCTACCTGCTGCTGGAAACCTACCCGTGGAGCAAGACGGTGATCGCGGTCACGGTGTTTATCAGCTTCGTGTTCTTCGTCACCTCCGCCGACTCCGGCACTGTGGTGCTCTCCACGTTGTCGTCCAAAGGCGGCAACGCCGATCAAGACGGGCCGAAGTGGCTGCGGGTGTTCTGGGGCGCGATGACCGCGCTGGTGACCAGTGCGTTGCTGTTTGCCGGCAGCATCGACTCGCTGAAATCGGCGGTGGTGCTGACCTCGTTGCCGTTCTCGTTGATCCTGCTGCTGATGATGTGGGGGCTGCACAAGGCCTTCTACCTCGAATCGCAGAAGCAGATCGCCCAGTTGCATTCGTTGGCCCCGGTATCTGCGGCGGGCAAGGGCCGTGGCGGCTGGCGTCAGCGTTTGAGCCAGGCGGTGCATTTCCCGTCGCGCGATGAGGTGTATCGCTTCCTTGAGGCGACGGTGCGCCCGGCGATTGAAGAAGTGACCGCCGTGTTCGTCGAGAAGGGCCTGAGTGTGGTGACCCAGCCCGACCCGTCCAACGACAGCGTCAGCCTGGAAATCGGCCATGGTGAAGAGCACCCGTTCGTCTACCAGGTGCAAATGCGCGGCTACTTCACACCGTCGTTTGCCCGTGGCGGCATGGGCTCCAAGGAGCTCAACAACCGTCGCTACTACCGGGCCGAAGTGCATTTGAGCGAGGGCAGCCAGGACTACGATCTGGTGGGCTACACCAAGGAGCAGATCATCAACGACATCCTCGACCAGTACGAGCGCCACCTGCAGTTCCTGCACTTGGTGCGGTGACGTCCAAGGCCCTGTTTCCGCGTGGGCAGGGCTCGCTTCACTTCACGCAAAGCCCCGCAATACGGGGCTTTCTTAAATTTAATTTCATGCGCCCCAACAGCGTTTTGACGCGCAACTGTCATCTGGTCACTGCGTAATTGTGTGAAGCGTTTGACGCTTTCATTTCAGAACAGTGACGGAGACCGGTAACAATGAAGACGTTATTAAGCCCCATGGTGGGTGTCGCCATGGCGAGCTTTATGCTGTCCGCCCATGCCGATTTTATCGACGACAGCCACGCCGATGTGACCCTGCTCAACCGCTATCTCAACCAGCAGGGGCGTGACGTGGTCGGCAGCAATGCCAAGGCCCATAGCATTCGTGATTGGGGCCAGGGTTTCGAGTTCAACTTCAAGTCCGGCTACACCGAGGGGCCGGTGGGTTTCGGCCTCGACTTGCAGGCGTTCTACGGTTTGAAACTGGACTCCGGCGGTGACCTCAATGACAAAGACCACCAGGGCCGCTACCCCGGCAGCATGTTCCCGCTGGACAACGGCAAATCCGCCGACCAGTTCGGCGTGCTGAGCCCGACGTTCAAGATGCGCTTCGCCAAGGATGAACTGCGGGTCGGTACGCTGTATGGCAACAACCCGGTGCTGGCCAACACCGACGGCCGCCTGTACCAGCAGACCAACACCGGTGTGCAACTGGTCTCCAAGGACCTCAGCGACTTCACCTTCACCGGTGGCGACATCCTCAAGACCAAGATCCGCAATGAAACCGGCGACCAGGGCATGATCACCGCCGGCGGCACCAAGGAGAGCGATCGCTTCCTCTTCGGCGGTGCCGACTACACCGGCTTGCCGGGCACCACCGTCAGCCTGTGGTATTCCAACCTTGAGGATTACTACCAACAGTTCTTCCTCGGTGCCAAGCGCCATGACGCCTTGTCGGTCGGTGCGATCGACACCGATGTGCGTATGTTCCGCAGCCTGGGGGTGGGCGGTAACGCCGATGGCGACAAGGACTTTGCGGCGGCGGGTGTCTATGGCGATGGCGTGAACAAGGGCCGCATCAACCAGTCCACCGTCAGCCTGTTGGAAAGCTACAGCCTGGACGGTCATACCGTCGGCCTCGGCATCCAGAAAAACAGCGGCAGCAGCGACTTCCCGTACCTGGATTCCGGCCTGAACAGCGGCGACAACCGTCAGGGCCCAGGCTCGGGTGCCGACACCCCGGCGCTGACCAACATGCAGTTGAACAAATTCCAGCACGCCGGTGAACGCACCTGGCTGGCGCAGTATAAATATGACTTCGGCAAACTGGGCCTCAACGGCCTGACGTTCTCCGCCGCCTATGCCCATGGCGATGACATCCGCACCGCACAGGGCACGACCAGCGAATGGGAACGCAACGTTGCCGTGGCCTACCAAGTGCCGACTGGCACCCTCAAGGGCCTGGGCGTGACCTGGAAAAATGCCCACGCCAGCCCGGACATTACCGGTGCCACCGTGCAGGATGAAAACCGCTTCTATGTCAGCTATGTCGTTCCACTCTGGTAGGAGTTTGCTGTAAAACGGAAGGGCAGCGTTAAGCGATTCAGCTGCTTAAAAGGCCTGGGAATAGGCTTATTCCCAGGCCTTATTTGCCCCCGTCCAAGAGAGGATTCGATGACTTATATCGCTGCCGAAAACCGCTATGAATCTATTCCCTATCGCCGCGTCGGCCGCAGTGGCTTGGTGCTGCCGGCCCTGTCCCTGGGGCTGTGGCACAACTTTGGCGACAGCACCCCGATCGACACCCAGCGCGCCCTGCTGCGCACCGCGTTCGACCTGGGCATCAACCACTTCGACCTGGCCAACAACTATGGCCCGCCGTATGGCAGCGCCGAGATCAACTTCGGGCGTTTGCTGCGCGAAGACTTCAAGCACTACCGCGACGAATTGATCATCTCCAGCAAGGCCGGCTGGGACATGTGGCCCGGCCCATATGGCCAGGGCGGCGGTTCGCGCAAATACATCCTGGCGAGCCTGGACCAGAGCCTGCAACGCCTGGGCGTCGACTACGTGGATATTTTCTATTCGCACCGCTTCGACGCCGACACACCCCTGGAAGAAACCGCCAGCGCCCTCGCCACCGCCGTGCAACAAGGCAAGGCGTTGTACATTGGTATTTCCTCCTACTCCGGGGTGAAAACCCGCGAAATCGCAGCCCTGCTTAACGAGTGGAAAGTCCCGCTGCTGATCCACCAACCGGCCTACAACCTGCTCAACCGCTGGGTGGAAAAAGACCTGCTCGACACCACCGAAGCCCTCGGTGCCGGGGTGATCGCATTCACGCCGCTGGCCCAGGGGTTGTTGACCGACAAGTACCTCAATGGCGTGCCGGCCGATGCACGGGTAAATCGCCCCGGTGGCGGTTCGTTGCAGGCCAAGCACCTGTCCGACGCCAACATCGCTCACGTGCGTGCGCTCAATGAAATCGCCAAGCGCCGCGGCCAAAGCCTGGCCCAACTGGCCCTGGCCTGGACCCTGCGCGACCCACGGGTGACCAGCGCGCTGATCGGCGCGAGCCGCCCGGAGCAGATTATTGAAAACGTCGGGGCGCTGAAGAACCTGAGCTTCACCGCCGAGGAACTGGCGGAGATCGATCGGTTTGCGCTGGAAGGAGGGATCAATCTGTGGGAAAAACCATCGACGGCTGAATAACCCGGCAATACACATTCAATGTGGGAGGGGGCTTGCCCCCGATGGCGGTGGACCAGTCAATGCATGTACTGACTGATACACCGCCATCGGGGGCAAGCCCCCTCCCACATTTTGTCTTCAGTGTGGCGACTGTCGTGTTTGGCTCAGAACGGCACATCGCCAAGAATCGTCGCCCGGTGCATCACCCGCCGCTGCGGCCGGTAGTCATCCACCGCGTAATGCTGGGTGACGCGGTTATCCCAGAACGCCACGTCATTCTCCTGCCAGCGCCAGCGAATCGTGAACTCCGGGCGTGTCGCGTGGGCGAACAGCAGCTTCAAAATCGCCTCGCTTTCCGCCGGTTCCAGTTCATTGATTTTGGTGGTGAAGCCTTCACTGACAAACAGCGACTTGCGCCCGCTTACCGGGTGGGTGCGCACCACCGGGTGCGACAGCGGAGGGTTCTTCTTGCGGGTTTCTTCCCAGCGCGCCAGGTCTTCGGCAGTGTTGCCAAAGCGCTCCAGCGGGAAGGATTTGATGAAGTCGTGCGTGGCGGTGAGCCCGTCGAGCAGCCCCTTCAACGGCTCGGACAGGGCCTCATACGCGGTAATCCCGCTGGCCCACAACGTGTCGCCGCCAAACGCCGGCAGCAACTTGGCACTCAGTACCGCGCCGAGGGCCGGAGTCGGCAGGAAGGTCACGTCGGTGTGCCATACGGCGTTGTCACGCACGTCGGTGACGGCGGTGTCGAGGATCAGCACTTCGGGCTGTTCCGGCACGTTAGGGTAGATCGGATGAATGTGCAGGTCGCCGAAGTTCGCCGCGAAGCGTGCTTGTTGCTGCGGGGTGAGCGGCTGGTCACGGAAGAACAGCACCGAATGGCTGAGCAACGCCTGTTCGATGGCGTCGCGCTGTTCGAGGTTCAGCGGCCGGGTGATATCGACGCCACTGATCTGGGCGCCAAGGGCGGTGCTTAATGGGGTAACGGTCAGGCTGCTCATGGGGTTCTCATCACTCAGTGTGCCTGGCCATGCCACGGCACCAGTTTGCGCTGCAGGGCACGCAGGCCCATTTCCATGGCGAAGGCGATCAGCGCGATCACCAGAATCCCCAGCACTACGACATCGGTGACCAGGAACTGCGCCGCCGACTGCACCATGAAGCCCAGGCCGCTGGTGGCAGCGATCAGCTCGGCGGCGACCAATGTCGACCAGCCCACGCCCAGCCCGATGCGCACACCGGTGAGGATGTCGGGCAGGGCGCTCGGCAGGATCACATGGCGAATCAGTTGGGCGCGCGTGGCGCCCAACGACTGCGCGGCACGCAGCTTGGCCGGGTCGACCGTGCGCACGCCGGTCGCGGTGGCGATGGCGATCGGCGCAAAGATCGCCAGGTAGATCAGCAGCACCTTGGACAGCTCGCCGATGCCGCACCAGATCACGATCAGCGGCAGATAGGCCAGGGGTGGAATCGGCCGGTAGAACTCAATCAGCGGATCGAGAATGCCCCGGGCGATACGATTCGAGCCGATGGCAATTCCCACCGGCACCGCGGTCAGCACCGCAAAACCCAGGCCCAGGCCGATGCGGCCGAGGCTCGCGCCGAGGTGCTGCCACAAGGTGGAATCCATGTAGCCCGTGGTCGCCAGCAACCAGCCTTTTTGCAGCACGGCGGACGGCGGCGGCAGGAAGAGCGGTTCGATCAGGCCGCTGGCGGTCACGGCCCACCAGATCGCCAGCAAGGCGATCAGCGTCAGCAGGCTGATCCAGCGTGTGCTGAGGCTGCGCCGCAGCGGGATAACCGCGTGCGCCACCGGCTTGGCGGCCGTGGCGGGAAGTTCGTAGCTGCTCATGCGCACACCTGACGTTGGGAGAACACTTTGCCCAGCACGTGTTCGCGGGTTTCGATAAAGCGCGGGTCGGATTTGATCGCTCGCGCAGACTCGCCGGCGGCATAGCGCTGGCCGAAATCCAGGTGCAGGCGCTCGACGATCTGACCGGGGTTGGGTGCCAGCAGGATCAAATCGGTGGCGAGGAACACCGCTTCTTCGATGTCGTGGGTAATCAGGAACACCGGCTTGGCCGTGCGCCGCCAGACTTGCAGCAGCAGCTCCTGCATCTGTTCGCGGGTGAACGCGTCGAGGGCGCCGAAGGGTTCGTCCATCAGCAGCACACGCGGGTCTGCCGCCAGGGCGCGGGCCAGGCCGACCCGCTGCTTCTGGCCGCCGGACAGTTGCCAGATGCGCCGGCTGTCGAAACCGGCCAGGTCCACCAGGGCGAGCATTTCCCGGGCGCGCACTTCGCGTTGCGCCTTGCTCACGCCGGCCAGTTCCAGGCCGAAGCCGACATTGGCCAGCACGTCCTGCCAGGGCAGCAGGGCATCGTCTTGGAACACCACGCCGCGCTCGGCACTCGGGCCTTTGACCGGCACGCCATCAAGGCTGATGCGCCCGGCAGAGGGTTCGACAAAACCGGCAATCAGGTTCAACAGCGACGTCTTGCCACTGCCGGACGGGCCGAGGGCCACCAGCAATTGCTGGGGCCCAAGCTCGAGTGAAATGTCAGACAGTACCGGTTCTGTGGCGCCTGGGTACTGTGCGCTGATGCGCTCCAGTTGTAGCAAGGCCATCGCGATGAACTCCTGATCAGTGGGTAATGAACTTGGCGCTGATGTAAGGGGCGTAGTCCGGCAGCACCGCTTCGACCTTGCCTTGTTCCTTGAGGAACGCCGCGGTATCGGTCACCGCCTTGGTGGTTGGTGCGCCCAGCAGGGTCACCTGCTCAGCGGCCAGCGGGTAGACATTGCCTTGCAGCAGCGCGGGGATGTCGCTGGCCTTGGCACCGGAGAGCTTCACCAGCTTGTCGACGTTGCCTTTGTCGGCGAGCCAGGCTTGTGGGTCTTTGCGGTACGCGGCGTAGGCATCCAGGGTGACTTTGGCGAAAGCGCTGACGATTTCCGGGTGCTTCTCGGCGAAATCCTTACGCACGATCCACGCGTCGAAGGTCGGCGCGCCGAACGTGGCCAGTTCGCCGGAAGTGATCAGCACCTTGCCGTTTTCCTTGGCCACGCCCAGGGCCGGGTCCCACACGTAGGTGGCGTCGATATCACCGCGCTTCCAGGCGGCGATGATGGCTGGCGGCGCGAGGTTGAGGATGGTCACTTTCGACGGGTCGATGTTCCAGTGCTTCAGCGCGGCCAGCAGGCTGTAGTGGCCGGTGGACACGAACGGCACGGCGACTTTTTTGCCGATCAGGTCCTGCGGGCTGTTGATCCCCGAACCGTTGCGCGCCACCAGGGCTTCGGCACCGCCGATCTGGGTGGCGACGAGGAAGGTCTGCACCGGCACTTTGCGCGTGATGGCTGCGGTCAGCGGGCTTGAACCGAGGTAGCCGATCTGCACGTCGCCGGACGCGATGGCGGCGATGATGTCGGAACCGTTGTCGAATTTGCGCCAGTCGATCTTGGCGTTCGTGGCTTTTTCATACGCGCCGTCGGCCTGGGCGACTTTCGCCGGGTCCACGGTGGTCTGGTAGGCGATGGTCACATCCGCCGCCTGGGCAAACAGGCTGGCACCGGCCAGGGACAACGCGGCCAAGAGGCGCAGAGGGGTAAGCAGTTTCAAGGGGAAGCTCCTCAATCAGGCGGCCGAGAATCGGCATGTGAGGAGACTAAATGATCTAAGAACTCAAAAATAAATAACTTTTTCGAATTAGCTTATGAGGAGAAGGGTGGAAGGGATTCTTCACCCCAGCGAGGGCAAATGTGGGAGGGAGCTTGCTCCCGATAGCGGTGGGTCAGTCACTGATCAGTTAACTGAGGACTGCTATCGGGGGCAAGCCCCCTTCCACATGAAGCTCATTTCCCTGGGGGAGTGAGTTCGGCTTTTAGTTGCTGATGGCGAGGATGCTGGCCTGGTACGAGCCGACAAACACATCGAAATCGCCTACTTCGTTCTGCTCCAGTTCCGCCTGTTGCGCCAGCGAGGTGCGCGCCAGTTCTTCAAAGTGCGCCTGCTCTTCAGCGGGCAACGGTTTGCTGCGGAAATATTCGGCGTGCACCTCGCTCTGGTGCAGGGAGAACTGCGCAAAACTTTCCTTGCGCTCGGCCATCGCGGCCAACACCTGGGCCGACGGCGTCAGGGACGGGTCGTTGACCTTGGCCAACTGGGCGTCCAGTGCCTGGCTGTGTTCCTGGATACCGTGGCTCTGATCGAGCAGGGCGGCCAGCGGTGCGATCTTCTCCAGCAACTCGGTGGCCCATTCCTTCATGTCCACCGCCTGGCCCTTGCGCTGCAGTTGCAGGCCCGGACGCCGGCCTTCCTTGACCACGCTGAGGAAGTTCGACGTGGCGTTGCCGCACTCGTTGTCGGCGAACAGCGGGCTCTCGTTCAGCGCGCAATACAGCAGGAACGCATCGAGGAAACGCGACTCCTGCAGGTCGATACCCATCGGCAGGAACGGGTTGATGTCCAGGCAGCGCACTTCGATGTACTGGATGCCACGGGCCATCAGCGCCTGGATCGGCCGTTCGCCGGTGTAAGTCACACGCTTGGGACGGATGTTGGAGTAGTACTCGTTTTCGATCTGCAGGATGTTGGTGTTGAGTTGCACCCACTCCCCGTCCTTGTGGGTGCCGACTTCGACGTAAGGCGCGTAGGGCGTTGCCACTGCTTCGCGCAGGCTGTCGGTGTAGCTGGCCAAATCGTTGTAGCACGGCGTCAGGCCGGCCTGGGCGTTGCTCTGGTAACCCAGGTCGCTCATGCGCAGGCTGGTGGCATACGGCAGGTACAAGGTGTCGGCATCCAGCACGTCCAACTGGTGCGAACGGCCGCGCAGGAAGCCCGCGTCCAGGGCCGGCGAGGCACCGAACAGGTACATCAGCAGCCAGCTGTTGCGGCGGAAGTTACGGATCAGGGCGATATAGGCGTTGGACTGATAGTCGCGATCGGTGCCGACAAACCCTTCCGCTTCTTTGAGCCGCGGCCACAGTTGTTCCGGCAGGGAAAAGTTGTAGTGGATACCGGCAATGCACTGCATGGTCTTGCCGTAACGCAGGGCCAGGCCCTTGCGATACACGTACTTGAGCTGTCCGATATTGGAGGTGCCGTAGTAGGCAATCGGAATGTCTTCCTCGGCCGGCAACGGGCACGGCATCGAGGGGCTCCACAGGTATTCGCTGCCGAGCTTGCTGTAGGCAAAACGATGGATCTTGTCCAGATTGCTCAGGGTATCGGCCGGGTTGGGCAGGGCTGGGGTGATGAACTCCAGCAACGATTCCGAGTAGTCGGTGGTGATCTGTTCGTGGGTCAGTGCGGCGCCCAGGGCTTCGGGGTGCGGCGTCTGCGCCAGGCGACCTTCATGGGTGACACGCAGGCATTCGCGCTCGATGCCGTGCAAGCAATGCTCCAGCAGGGAGAGGTGTTCGCGCTTGCCGAGCAGGGCCAGGCGGCGGTTGAGAAGTTCGCTCAAGTTGGATTCCTTCACGCGTCAGTCGCCCCAATATGGGGGTGGGCAGGACGGTCTACAAGGGTGAAGTTAAAACTGGCGTGATCGCCTGGTTTTGAGTCGATTTGACCCGTTTTGAAAAAGCCTACTTCACTCCATGAATTGGGCTATAGCGCAGCAAGAAAATTCCGACGCCGTTATCGCAGCGCCGAAATTAACTCAAATCGAGGGTGGGGAGCTATAGGACAGCGAAGGTGCCCTGCGCTTTTGCGACAAGTCGTTCACCTTGGTACACGTCGGCCTCGACCACCAACGTGCGCCGACCGGGGTGAATCACCCGTGCGGTACACAGCACTTCGCCGTTTTCCACCGCGCGGATGTAGTTGATTTTGCATTCAATGGTCGCGCTCTGCTGGTCGAACCCGTGGGCGCTGGAACAGGCCAGCCCCATGGTGATGTCGACCAGGCTGAAAATCACCCCGCCATGGAGCTTGCCTGCGCGATTGCGCAGTTGCGGCTCCAGGCTCAGGGCCACCTCGGCAACGCCCTGCTCCAGGCGTTGCAGGCGGCAGCCGATCAGTTCGCTGAACGCGCTCTGGGTCAAACCGGCCGGAATCTCCATCAGCGCTTCTTCAACTGTTTGGCGTTGGCGAACAGCGAGGCCATGGCGTTGTTGCTCGGCGCTGCGGTCGCGGTTTCCTTGCGTGGCGCGTTGTTTTGCGACGGGCGTGGCGCCGAGCCCGGGCGGGCGCCACGGGCACCGTCGATTTTCTCGCCGGGGGTGTCGCTCATGCGCATCGACAGGCCGACGCGTTTGCGCGGGATGTCGACTTCCATGACCTTGACCTTGACCACGTCACCGGCCTTCACCGCTTCGCGTGGGTCTTTGATGAACTTCTCCGAAAGCGCGGAGATATGCACCAAACCGTCCTGATGCACGCCGATGTCCACAAAGGCACCGAAGTTGGTCACGTTGGTCACCACGCCTTCGAGGATCATGCCCAGTTGCAGGTCCTTGAGGTCTTCGACGCCGTCCTGGAACTCGGCGGTCTTGAACCCTGGGCGTGGGTCGCGGCCAGGTTTTTCCAGCTCTTGCAGGATGTCGGTGATGGTCGGCACACCGAAGGTTTCATCGGTGTACTGCTTCGGGTCCAGGCGCTTGAGGAACGCGGCGTCGCCGATCAGCGAGCGGATGTCGCGGTCGGTCTCGGCGGCGATGCGTTGCACCAGCGGGTAGGCTTCCGGGTGAACTGCCGAGGCGTCCAGCGGATTGTCGCCGTTCATGACGCGCAGGAAGCCGGCAGCCTGTTCGAAGGTTTTTTCACCCAGGCGTGCGACTTTTTTCAGCGCGGCGCGGGTCTTGAACGCACCGTTTTCGTCGCGGTGGGTCACGATGTTCTGCGCCAGGGTCGCGTTGAGGCCGGAGATCCGCGCCAGCAGTGCGACGGAGGCGGTGTTCACGTCCACACCCACGGCGTTTACGCAGTCTTCCACCACCGCATCCAGACCGCGCGCCAGTTTCAACTGCGACACGTCGTGCTGGTATTGGCCGACGCCGATGGATTTCGGATCGATTTTCACCAGTTCGGCCAGCGGGTCTTGCAGGCGACGGGCGATGGACACTGCGCCACGGATCGACACGTCGAGGTCCGGGAATTCCTTGGAAGCCAGTTCCGATGCCGAGTACACCGAAGCGCCGGCCTCGGAAACCATGACCTTGGTCATCTTCATGGCGGGGTATTTTTTGATCAGTTCGGCGGCCAATTTGTCGGTTTCACGGCTGGCGGTGCCGTTGCCGATGGCGATCAGGTCTACCGCGTGCTTGGCGCACAGGGCCGCCAGGATCGCGAGCGTCTGGTCCCACTTGTTGTGTGGCACGTGCGGATACACGGTGGCGTGGTCGAGCAGCTTGCCGGTCGAATCGACCACGGCGACCTTGCAGCCGGTGCGCAGGCCCGGGTCGAGGCCCAGGGTGGCACGCGGGCCGGCCGGTGCGGCCAGCAGCAGGTCGTGCAGGTTGTGGGCGAATACGTTGATCGCTTCGGTTTCGGCGCCGTCACGCAACTCGCCGAGCAGGTCGGTTTCCAGGTGGGTGTAGAGCTTGACCTTCCAGGTCCAGCGCACGACTTCACCGAGCCACTTGTCCGCAGGACGGTTCTGATTCTGGATGCCGAATTGTTGACCGATCATGCCTTCGCACGGGTGCATGGTGCCCGGCAGTTCGTCGCCGACTTTCAGCGCGGAGCTGAGAATGCCTTCGTTGCGGCCGCGGAAAATCGCCAGGGCGCGGTGGGACGGCATGCTCTTGAGCGGTTCGTCGTGTTCGAAGTAGTCGCGGAACTTGGCGCCTTCTTCCTCTTTGCCGGCGATCACGCGGGCGCTGAGGATGGCTTCCTGCTTCAGGTAGGTGCGCAGCTTTTCCAGCAGGCTGGCGTCTTCGGCGAAGCGCTCCATCAGGATGTACTTGGCGCCTTCGAGGGCGGCCTTGACGTCGGCGACACCTTTTTCGGCGTCGATGAAGCGCGCGGCTTCGGTGTCCGGGGTCAGCGAGGGGTCGTTGAACAGGCCGTCGGCCAGGTCGCCGAGGCCGGCTTCCAGGGCGATCTGGCCCTTGGTGCGGCGCTTCTGTTTGTACGGCAGGTAGAGGTCTTCGAGGCGGGTCTTGGTATCGGCGAGTTTGATGTCGCGTTCCAATTGCGGGGTCAGCTTGCCCTGTTCCGTGATGCTGGCGAGGATGCTGATGCGCCGTTCGTCGAGTTCTCGCAGGTAGCGCAGGCGCTCTTCCAGGTGCCGCAGTTGAATGTCGTCGAGGCTGCCGGTCACTTCTTTTCGGTAACGGGCGATGAAGGGCACCGTGGAGCCCTCATCCAGTAGAGCGACGGCCGCTTCGACCTGTTGGGGGCGTACACCGAGTTCCTCGGCGATGCGGCTGTTGATGCTGTCCATAAAACCACCTGAAATTCTTAAAAGCAGTTCGCAGGCCCGGAAAAACAAGGCCCGGCGAGGCTGGTTGAGCGGCCCGACTGGCGCCGCTGCCTGGGTCAAGAGGCTGCCTATTGACCCTCGAAATCGAAAAAATCACGACAAGCGGGTAAAAAAAGCCCGGCAGTAAACGGTAACGATCTGACGTTGCCCTGCACGAGGGCGTCGCATTATAACCAGCGTTCTGTCCTTGGGGGGTACTGCGCCACAGGTTGTAGGGCGCGGGTTCGCTGGCAGTAGAGGAAAAATCTGCTAACAATGCACTCGGTGCGTATAACGGCAGCTAGGCCATAATGCGCGCCGAGATAAGAGGAGCATCCAATGAGCAGCACTGCACAAACTGCTGAAGGCGAAAAAATTCTCATCGTTGATGACGATCCGGGGCTGAGCAGCCTGCTGGAGCGTTTTTTCAACTCCAAGGGCTACCGTGCCCGCGCGGTGCCGAACACCGAGCAGATGGACCGCCTGTTGGGGCGTGAGGTGTTCAACCTGGTCGTGCTCGACCTGATGTTGCCCGGTGAAGACGGGCTCACCGCCTGCAAACGCCTGCGCGGCGCGAACAACCAGATTCCGATCATCATGCTCACCGCCAAGGGCGATGAGCTGAGCCGCATCAAGGGACTCGAACTGGGCGCTGATGACTACCTGGCCAAGCCGTTCAACCCGGACGAGCTGATGGCGCGGGTCAAGGCCGTATTGCGTCGCCAGGCAGCGCCGGTGCCGGGCGCACCGGGCAGCGAGGACGAAAGCGTCACCTTCGGCGATTACGAGCTGTCGCTGGCCACCCGTGAGCTCAAGCGTGGCGATGAAGTACACATGCTGACCACCGGCGAGTTCGCCGTGCTCAAGGCGCTGGTGATGAACGCACGCCAGCCGCTGACCCGCGACAAACTGATGAACCTGGCCCGTGGTCGGGAATGGGATGCTTTGGAGCGCTCCATCGACGTGCAGATCTCTCGTCTGCGTCGAATGATCGAGCCGGACCCGTCCAAGCCGCGTTATATCCAGACGGTGTGGGGCGTGGGGTATGTGTTTGTGCCGGATGGCACTGCAACCAAGTGACCGATGATTTGCAGGGGCGGGCATCCTGGCGGCTGGCTCCATGAGGGTCGACGGGATGTCCGGCGTCTGCAATTCTGCGAGCGCTGCTCGTTCCTGCAAGGTGTCTAGCTGTTTCCTATGAAAACCCCGCTGTGGTTCCCGCAAAGTTTCTTCTCCCGCACCCTTTGGCTGGTGCTTATCGTCGTTCTGTTTTCCAAGGCACTCACGCTGGTTTATCTGCTGATGAACGAAGACGTGCTGGTGGATCGACAGTACAGCCACGGTGTCGCCCTGACCCTGCGCGCCTATTGGGCGGCCGACCCCGAGAACCGCGAGAAAATCGCCAAGGCGGCCACGCTGGTGCGCGTGGCGGGCGCGGGTGTGCCGGAAGGCGAGCAACATTGGCCCTACAGTGAGATTTACCAGCGCCAGATGCAGGCGGAACTGGGCGACGACACCGAAGTGCGGCTGCGTATGCATGTGTCACCCGCACTGTGGGTGCGCGCGCCGAGCCTGGGGGAAGATTGGCTGAAGGTGCCGCTGTATCCGCATCCTTTGCGAGGGCAGAAGATCTGGAACGTGCTGGGCTGGTTCCTGGCTATCGGCTTGCTTTCAACGGCATCGGCGTGGATTTTCGTGCGCCAGCTCAATCAACCGCTTAAACGCCTGGTGTTTGCCGCCCGCCAACTGGGACAGGGGCGCAGTGTGCGCCTGCCGGTCAGCGACACGCCCAGTGAAATGACCGAGGTATACAGTGCGTTCAACCAGATGGCCGAGGATGTCGAACAGGCCGGGCGCGAGCGCGAGTTGATGCTCGCGGGCGTGTCCCATGACTTGCGCACGCCATTGACGCGTTTGCGGCTGTCCCTGGAGTTGATGGGCGACCATACCGATCTCACGGATGACATGGTGCGTGATATCGAGGACATGGATGCGATTCTCGACCAGTTCCTGGCATTTATCCGTGATGGTCGTGACGAGGTGGTGGAAGTCGTCGACCTGACGGACCTGGTGCGCGAGGTGGTGGCGCCTTACAACCAGAATGGCGAGCAGGTGCGCATGCGCCTGGAGCCGATCCAGCCGTTTGCGTTGCGTCGGGTCTCGATGAAGCGCCTGCTGAACAACCTGATCGGCAACGCCTTGCACCACGCCGGCTCGGATGTGGAAGTGGCGGCGTATGTCTCCGGTGACAGTGCTGCGCCCTATGTGGTACTGAGCGTGATGGATCGGGGGGCTGGTATCGACCCGGCCGAGCTGGAAGGCATTTTCAACCCCTTCACCCGTGGCGACCGCGCTCGGGGTGGCAAGGGCACCGGTTTGGGGCTGGCGATTGTGCGGCGGATTGCCTCGATGCATGGCGGCAATGTTGAGTTGCGCAATCGCGAGAACGGCGGGCTTGAAGCACGGGTGCGCTTGCCGTTGGGGTTGATGTTGCCCAGAGATGCGGTTTAAACAACCAAGATCAAATGAGGGCGCGGGCAAGCCCGCTCCCTCATGGGTTTTCAGCGTGTTTAAGGTGTTACGCGATTAGCCCTTGCCTTTGGTCCTGGTCATATTCGCCCCACCACTCTTCTCCAGATGCTGAATGATGATCCCCGCCACATCCTTGCCGGTGGTGGTCTCGATGCCTTCCAGCCCGGGTGATGAATTGACTTCCATCACCAGTGGGCCATGGTTGGAGCGCAGGATATCCACACCCGCCACGCTCAACCCCATGACCTTGGCCGCCCGTAGCGCGGTCATGCGTTCTTCGGGGGTGATCTTGATCAGGCTGGCGCTGCCGCCACGGTGCAGGTTGGAGCGGAACTCTCCTGGCTTGGCCTGGCGCTTCATCGCGGCAATCACCTTGTCGCCGACCACGAAGCAGCGGATATCCGCACCGCCGGCTTCCTTGATGTATTCCTGCACCATGATGTTCTGCTTGAGGCCCATGAACGCCTCGATCACCGACTCCGCCGCCGTGGCGGTTTCG
The DNA here is from genome assembly GCF_024169655.1 of Pseudomonas marginalis. Classification (GTDB taxonomy): domain Bacteria; phylum Pseudomonadota; class Gammaproteobacteria; order Pseudomonadales; family Pseudomonadaceae; genus Aquipseudomonas; species Aquipseudomonas paraveronii. Next base: position 140,339 of record NZ_JALJWV010000001.1, read on the forward strand.
CACAGCACCACGCCGATGCCCTGGGTGCCTTCCAGCACCTTGATCACCAGCGGCGCGCCGTTGACCATTTCGATCAGGTCGGGAATGTCGTCGGGGGAGTGGGCAAAACCGGTAACCGGCAGGCCGATACCCCGGCGCGAGAGCAATTGCAGCGAGCGCAGCTTGTCCCGTGAGCGCGCAATCGCGACGGATTCATTCAGCGGGGAGACGCCCATCATTTCAAACTGGCGCAGCACCGCGCAGCCATAAAAGGTCACCGAGGCGCCGATACGCGGGATTACCGCGTCAAAGCCTTCCAGTGGTTTGCCGCGGTAATGGATCTGCGGCTTATGGCTGGCAATATTCATATACGCACGCAACGTGTCGATCACCACCATTTCATGGCCGCGTTCGGTGCCGGCCTCGACCAGGCGGCGGGTGGAATATAGGCGCGGGTTTCGCGACAGCACAGCAATCTTCATGCAGCACCTGGGGCAGAAATAGTAGAGACCGGGAACACCGGCTTGTCTTGAACGTACTTGACGCCGGGATTGACCACCAACTGGCCGTCAATCAGCGCTTTGGAACCGAGGAGCAGGCGGTAGCGCATGGCCTTGCGGCAGGCGAGGGTGAATTCGACCCGCCAGACCCGGTCGCCCAATGCCAGGGTGGTGCTGATCACATAGCGCACCTGCGCATGACCATTGGAGCTCTTGATGGTTTTCATCGCCATCAGCGGCGCTTCGCAGCGGCGGTGCCGCAACTGCACGACGCTGCCCAGGTGTGCGGTAAAACGCACCCATTTTTCACCGTTTCGCTCGAAGGGCTCGATATCGGTGGCGTGCAGGCTTGAGGTACTGGCTCCGGTGTCGATCTTTGCGCGCAGGCCTGCCACTCCCAAGTCGGGAAGTGCCACCCACTCACGCAGACCGACAACGGTCAAATGGTCAAATGTCTTCAATATGGGTAACCGGTCAATTCGCCCAGGCGTGAGGGGAAACCTCGGCCAGCGCGTTGAATGCGGGTTTGGCGAACCAGTAGCCCTGCATCAGAAATATTCCACAGTCGGACAGGAAGTCACGCTCACCGGCACTTTCAATGCCTTCAGCGATGACAGTAACGCCCAACTGCTCACAGATTGTGACAATCCCCTGGACGATGACCTGGCGGACACGATCCTGGTCGACATTGCGGATCAGCGCCATGTCGAGTTTGATCAAGTCAGGTTGGAAATCGGCCAGCAGGTTCAGCCCCGAATAGCCCGCGCCGAAATCGTCGATGGCAGTTTTGAAGCCGAATTCGCGGTATTCACGCAGAATATTCGTCAAATGGCGATGGTTATCTATGTGCTCGCTTTCCAGTGTCTCGAAAATCAGCTGGTTCAGCGGAAAATTGTGCGTGCGGGCGGCCTCCAGGGTGCTGCGAATGCACAGCTCGGGTCGATACACCGCGTTGGGCATGAAATTGATGGAAAGATAGGTTTGCATCCCCAGGGCGGCGGCGCCAGCAATCGCTTTGGTGCGGCAGCGCTGGTCGAAACGGTAGCGGTTGCTATCGCTGACCTGGTTTAGCACCGACAACGCGCCCTCGCCCTGCGTGCCTCGCACCAAGGCTTCGTGGGCAAAAACCGAATGGTCGCGAAGGTCTACGATCGGTTGGTAGGCGAATGCAAAATCAAACCCCAAGGGCTCGCTTTGCTGGCAGCCCAGGCAACGCTGGTCGGGCGAGGTAAGTGAAGTCGGGAAGTCGGTCACAGCGTATCCTCGCGAAAACAGACGGCTACCTGGCGTATCTTAGGTGAGCCTTGGGGTTTATGCGTCGAAGCGTTTCAACAGTAAAGTTGCGGCATTTTTCAGAACGAGGAATTCAAGTGGCTCAGAAGCAGGCAGAGGAAGACAAAATCCGTCTGGACAAGTGGCTATGGGCGGCGCGTTTCTATAAAACCCGTGCCTTGGCCAAGGCCGCTATCGAGAGTGGCAAGGTGCATCATCGCGGCGAGCGCTGCAAGCCGGGCAAAGAGCCGCGCGTTGGCGATGAGTTGCAGATTCGTATAGGGTTTGACGAAAAAACTGTCGTGGTCCAGGCGCTTTCCGCCGTGCGCCGTGGCGCGCCCGAAGCGCAGGCGCTGTACGCCGAGACCGAAGCCAGCATGGCCAAGCGCGAAAACGCAGCGGCCATGCGCAAGGCCGGTGCCACGGGCATGACCACCGATGGCAAGCCGAGCAAGAAGCAGCGGCGTGACCTGTTCAAGTTTCGCGGCAGTGGTAATGACGATTGACCGCGCAAATCTTCAGCACAAAACAGATCTACCCATGCGGGAGCGGGCAAGCCCGCTTCCACATGAGTTCTTAGCGTCAGGAGGGGGTGCGCATGACGCTCAATCGGCCAATCACCGGTAGCTTGCCGAGTAACCCGAACACCGGCGCGGTCAGCCGTAGCAACACCCCCGACACCTTGGCGGCAAACGGCGTGTAATACCCCCACCCCAGTGCCAGCAGTGCCAGCAGCACCCCGCCGATATAATCGTCCTGCCCCCAATGCGCCCCCGCCACCAGCCGCGGCGTCATGAACAACAGCGCCAGCCCCCAGATCACCAGCACCTGGCCCAGGCGCTGGGCGAATGCCGTCATGAACATCCCCCAGATCAGCAACACCGAAGCATGATCCCCCGGGAAACTCTGGCTCGAACGGTCTTTCAACTCCCAGATTTTCTCCAGCCCAGGGAAATAGTCGCTCATCTGAATCGCGCCGCTGAGCACCATCGAAGGGCTACTGTGTTGCCAGCCCATCGGCACCGCGAGTTTGGAAAACAGCATGCGGATAAACAGCAACAACAGCAAAATCCCAAAAAAACCCAAGAGCGCCTGGCGCACCTGCACCGCCTTGAACACCCAATCGCCGCGAATCAACAGCGTCAGCAGAATCACGCCGACCACTGCATCAAACGGCCTAAGGCTGGCCACAGCCCAGATATGCAGCCAGGTTGAATTGTTTGCCAGCGGGGCATTGAGCAGATGAAACAGCCACTCGTCGAAAAACACGCACAGCATCTGGCCCGCGGGCCATAGCCAAAAACACAGCAGCCCGATTGCGAGTAAATTGCAAAGAGCCCATCGCCGGAGGTTCCACTTGGCTTGGAACAAACCCGGATTGTTCATAAACTGTCCCTCTTCGCTCTATATAAGCTCTCCGTTTCCAGGAGAAAGCCGCACCCAGAGGGTGCTAAAGCGTTCAATTTTATAAAGCTTGTAATAATTTTGTCATCAATTCAGATACCTAGACCTATGACTGATTTACCGGACACTGACTTTACCCAACGCTTCATCTTTGACGAGAACGACGCCCGTGGCGAACTGGTCTCGCTGGAGCGCAGCTATGCCGAAGTCCTCGCCAAGCACCCCTATCCGGAGCCGGTCGCGCAACTGCTCGGTGAGTTGATGGCCGCTGCGGCGCTGCTGGTAGGCAGCATGAAATTCGACGGCTTGCTGATCCTGCAAGCCCGCTCCGAAGGTCCGGTCCCGTTGCTGATGATCGAGTGCTCCAGCGAGCGTGAGATCCGTGGTCTGGCCCGGTATGACGCTGAGCTGATCGCCCCTGACGCCACCCTGGCCGACCTGATGCCCAACGGCGTGCTGGCGCTCACCGTCGACCCGACCGAAGGCCAGCGTTACCAGGGCATCGTCGACCTCGACGGCGAAAACCTGTCGGACTGCTTCACCAACTATTTCGTCATGTCCCAGCAGATTGGCACGCGTTTCTGGCTCAACGCCGACGGCAAGCGCGCCCGTGGCCTGTTGCTGCAACAGTTGCCCGCCGACCGCATCAAGGATGACGACGACCGCACTGAAAGCTGGCGCAACCTCACCGCCCTGGCCGGCACCCTGACCGCTGAAGAATTGTTGGCCCTGGACAACGAAACCATCCTGCACCGCCTGTACCACGAAGAAGCTGTGCGCCTGTTCGATGCGCAGGGCCTGCGCTTCCATTGCAGTTGCTCCCGCGAGCGTTCGGCGAATGCGCTGGTCAGCCTCGGCCTGGAGGATGCGCAAAACCTGGTGGTAGAGCACGGTGGTCATATCGAGATCGACTGCCAGTTTTGCAACCAGCGGTACCTGTTCGATGCCGCTGATATCGCCCAATTGTTCGCCGGCGCAGGTATCGACACTCCCTCTGATACCCGCCACTAAAACGTTTAAGCACAGGTAAATCACCTGACAAACGCCGGATTAGCGCTGTTCTGACGGGAGGACCCTACTTTTTTCGGGCTTTTCTGGCATAATCCGGCCCACTTTTTTCGCGGTAGTAGTGCGCAACTTTCTACTACAAAACGTTTGGAGCACTCGGCCATAGGCCGACGGGGAACCTCATGACGCAAGCCAATAACGCCGTATACACCGATCTGAGTGTTGACGATCTGGTCAAAGAAGCCCTGCAGCGCGGTGAAGGCGTGCTTGCCGATACTGGCGCGCTGGTCGTAGAAACCGGTCACCGTACCGGCCGTTCGCCAGTCGACCGTTTCATCGTTGAAGAGCCTTCGACCCAGGACGCCATTGCCTGGGGCCCGATCAACCGCAAGTTCCCGGCCGACAAGTTCGATGCCCTGTGGGCTCGCGTCGAGGCATTCAACAACGCGCAAGAGCATTTTGTTTCCCACGTCCATGTAGGGGCTTCCGAAGACCACTACCTGGCCGTGAAGATGACCACCCAGACTGCCTGGCATAACCTGTTCGGGCTTTGCCTGTTCATCAACCCGGCCCAGTACAACCCGGCCGGCCGTGACGAGTGGCAAGTGCTCAACGTGGCCAACTTCGAGTGCGTGCCTGAGCGTGACGGCACCAACTCCGACGGTTGCGTGATCCTCAACTTCGCCCAGAAAAAAGTGCTGATCGCCGGCATGCTTTACGCCGGTGAAATGAAGAAAGCCATGTTCTCGGTGCAGAACTTCCTGCTGCCGGCCGCCGACGTACTGCCGATGCACTGCGCCGCCAACATCGGCGAAGCCGGCGACGTGACCCTGTTCTTCGGTCTGTCCGGCACTGGCAAGACCACTCTGTCCGCCGACGAAAGCCGTTACCTGATCGGTGACGACGAACACGGTTGGGGCGAGGGCGTGGTGTTCAACATCGAAGGCGGTTGCTATGCCAAGTGCATCGACCTGTCCGAGAAGAACGAGCCGGTTATCTGGAAAGCCATCAAGCACGGTGCCGTACTGGAAAACGTCGTTATCGACGAGGCCGGGCACGCCGACTACAGCGATGTCAGCCTGACCCAGAACAGCCGCGCCGCCTACCCGCTTGAGCACGTAGCCAAGCGTTCCGAGAAGAACCTCGGCGGCGAGCCAAACGCTGTGATCTTCCTGACCTGCGACCTGACCGGCGTACTGCCGCCAGTGTCGATCCTCAGCGAAGAACAAGCGGCCTACCACTTCCTGTCCGGCTACACCGCACTGGTGGGCTCGACCGAAATGGGTTCGGGCGGCGGCATCAAGTCGACCTTCTCGACTTGCTTCGGCGCGCCGTTCTTCCCACGCCCGGCCGGCGAATACGCCGAGCTGCTGATCAAGCGCATCCGCGGTTTCGGCTCCAAGGTCTACCTGGTCAACACCGGCTGGACCGGCGGCGGCTACGGCGTTGGCCAACGCTTCAACATCCCGACCACCCGTGGCGTGATCGCAGCGATCCAGAGCGGCGCGTTGATCGGCGTTGAAACCGAGCACCTCAACACCATCAACCTGGACGTGCCATTGGCTGTGCCGGGCGTTGAGACCGGCCTGTTGAACCCACGTAACACCTGGGCTGACAAGGCTGCCTACGACGAAGCGGCGAAGGCGCTGGCGGGTCTGTTCATTGAGAACTTCAAGAAGTTTGACGTGAGCGATGCGATCAAGGCAGCGGGTCCGAAGTTGTAAGATTCGGTCGTTGTGAAAAGGCCGCCCCTTGTGGGCGGCTTTTTTGTGCGCGAACGGTCAGTTGGCGCCTGCGGCTGTTTTGCCGGTTAGCTCAGGTTTTCCAGCGTCTGCGTGTCCCAGCTGTGGGTTTTGATCGCCAGATAAAGCATGCCGATGGTCAGCGGCACCTTTTCGCCACGCCCCTTGGCTCGACGCTTGAGGAACACATCAAACACCGGTGGGTTGAAGTAACGATAAGTGTCGTAGTCGCCCAGATCGAGGGCGAATTCCTGCTCCAGTGCTTCCATGAGTTGCTTGGCCTCGCTGCCGTCGCAGCCGAGGTCGAAGTTGAGTGAGGTTTCGAGGCGAATGGTCTTGTGTTTCGGCAGGCCGATTTCTTCGTGCAGCAGTTGCAGGAGCTGCTGCATGACGGGGTCTTCGGGGAAGTTGGGAGCCAGGTTCATGGTGGGAGCACGCAGGAGAGGGTGAGGGGGATGGTTGCGTTTGAGGCGAAATTTGTTTCGGGTGATGAAGAGTGCCAAGCCTATCAAGAACAGGGCTAGAGGAAGGAGTTGAATGCTAAGGATGATGGCGACGTAGGGTAGCCAGAACAAAAGGACTAACCCAGTGACGACGAAGGTAACGGCGAAACGCCTTCTTAGCGTGCAGTCGGTGATTTTGTAGTAAAGCAATAAATAGAAGGCAAGAAATAGCGCCGTCTGTAGGTAAAGCCATTGATTATGGTTCATTTGAATACACGTGCATTGAGATGCTTGAGCGCTGAGGGTCTATGCCACCGCTCGCCTGGGCATCGAGGCCGATGACGATGTCTGCGCTATGCAAGTTGCGGGGTTTGCGAGATATCAAATCGCTGAGCGCTTGCTTGCCGTTAGGCTTTACGGTGAAGCGAATCACGGAGAGCGTGACGCCGTAATGACCGATGTATTGAGTCCTTTCTAAATTCACGGGCTTTTGCCGAAATAGTTGAGAGGACGCTATTTTCAGTCAGCCGCAGGTCACTTCTATAGAGGGCCAAGCGGGTGTTTGAAGCGATTTAGGAAGAGGATTACGCTGTATTTGACGGTTTCTTACAGGTGCTTCCGGCATTTTTTATTTCGCTAGCGACTTGCCGGGTAAAACCAATCAATTGTGGGCGCTGCGTTTGCCCGTCCTCCAAGGCAAAAGCTGATCTTGGCGTAGTACCAAGTGCTCGATAAAACCACATCACAATCTGTAGAAAAATTCTGCCAGCGCTCTAAATTCAGCGTATGTTTCACCGCAAAATCTTGTAGGACGATTCCGTCCACTACTTAAAGGGAGTTAAGCATGGGTTTGCTTCGTGTTGCTTCGGCGATGTCATTGTGTGCAGTGGCTTTTTCGATCCAGGCCGAGCAGTTGCCGATCGAGGTGCTCAGTGCGGTGGTCAAGGACCAGAAAATCGCCGACGCCGAAGTCCTGCTGCAACGTAACGGCGCACAGAACGTGGTGGGCCGCACCAACGCCCAGGGCCAGGTGACTCTCACCAGCGAAGCGGCCGATGATGCCAGCAACCTGTTGATCATCAAGAAGCCCGGCTATTCCAACCTGGTGGTGAAGTGCCCCTGCGCCGGCATGACCTACGCCATCAGCCCGGTGATGGAAAACCTCGACGGCCTGCGTGTGGTGCTGACCTGGGGCAAGACCCCGGAAGACCTCGACTCCCACATGATTTTCCCCGGCAACAACATCTACTTCGAGAATCAGCAGGGTGCCGATGCCGAGCTGGATGTGGACGACGTCGACAGCTACGGCCCGGAAACCATCACCCTGCAGAAAAAACACTTCGGCGAAAGCTACGTGTATGCCGTGCATGACTTCACCAACATCGAGAACCCAGGTTCGCGTCAGCTATCCAACAGCGAGGCCAAGGTGTTCGTGTACATGGGTCAGTCCCTTGTGCGTACCTACTACGTGCCGAAAAACCGCAGCGGTAACCTGTGGACAGTGTTCCGCATGACCGGTAGCGGTGACTTCCAAGACATCAACACCTTCAGCGGTGTGAAGGTGGAAGCCAAGGACGTGCTTAATGAAGTCAAACCGTTGCTGGATGACAGCGTTGCAGTCGCGGCCGTGGCTGTCAGCTCTTCCGCGCAAACGGATGCGAAGCGTCTGAACCTGCAAGGTGAAGCGGCCTACCAGGCTGGCAAGCTGGATGAAGCCATCGACCTGTTCCGTCAGGCCATCGACCTGGACAATAGCTTCGGCAAAGCCTACGGCAACCTGGGCCTGGCCTATCAGAAGGCCGGCAACACCGCCGAGTCGATCTGGGCCAACCGCAAGGCCATCGCCCTCGCTACCGGCGCCAATGCCGCGACCGTGCGTGCCGGCGCCTACTACAACATTGCGCGGATCTACGAAGCGGCGGGGCAGTTCGCGGATGCGTTGCGTCACTACCAGTTGGCCAAGGAACAGAAGGCCAATCCGGTGTATGACACGGCTATCGAGCGCGTGCAGAACCGCTGATTTAGCTGTAGGGCAGTTCTAAGATGTGGGAGGGGGGTTGCTCCCGATGGCGGTAATTCAGTCGATTAATTTCTGACTGATACACTGCCATCGGGAGCAATCCCCTTCCCACATTTGGTTTGTGATGTTCCTACTTACACAGTCGAACTTGTCATATTTGGCCCAAGGCCATTGCCCCAGCCTGTGTATCATCCTGTCTCTTTTTTCCTTGCGACCTATCTCGATTCGCTGAACATCCCAGGCTATGTTTTTGAGCCACCTTCAGCGGTCAATGGAGTGACAGCTTATGCACGACACCCTCCAGCAGGTCTTTGGTTATCCACAGTTTCGTTTGGGCCAGGAAGCCGCGGTCAGCGCTGTGCTGGCCGGTCGTTCGGCGGCGGCAATTTTCCCTACCGGGTCGGGCAAGTCCCTGTGTTACCAGTTGTCGGCGGTGTTGCTACCGCACCTGACGCTGGTGGTGTCGCCGTTGCTGGCGCTGATGCAGGACCAGTTGGGTTTCCTGCAACGCCATGGCATCTCGGCCGGCAGTATCGATTCGGCGCAAAGCCGCGATGAGGCCAATGAGGTGATGGCTCGTGCGCGTTCGGGTGAGTTGAAAATCCTGATGATTTCCGTGGAGCGCTTGAAGAACGAGCGTTTTCGCAACTTCCTGCAAAGCGTGCCCATTTCGTTACTGGTGGTGGATGAGGCGCACTGTATTTCCGAATGGGGCCACAACTTCCGTCCGGACTATTTGAAGCTGCCGGACTACCAGCGTCAGTTCAATATCCCACAAGCGCTGCTGCTGACGGCTACGGCGACGCCCAAGGTGATTGCCGATATGCAGGCCAAGTTCGCCATTGCGCCTGACGACGTGATCACCACGGGCTTCTACCGGCCGAACCTCAACCTGTTGGTAGAGCCGGTGAGCGGCGCGGACAAGCGTCGGCGGCTGGTGCAATGGATGAGCGAGCGGCCCAACCAACCGAGCATCGTCTACGTCACGTTGCAGAAAACCGCCGAACAGATCGCCGAGCACTTGAATCGCAATGGCATCCAGGCCGAGGCGTATCACGCCGGCTTGCCCCACGACAAACGCGAGGGCATCCAGCAGCGCTTCATGGGCGGGCGCTCCAATTGCATCGTCGCCACCATCGCGTTTGGCATGGGCATCGACAAGAGCGATATCCGCAATGTGGTGCATTTCGACCTGCCCAAATCCATCGAGAACTACAGCCAGGAAATCGGCCGTGCCGGGCGTGACGGGCAACCCTCGGATTGCCTGGTGCTCGCCAACCGCGACAGCCTCAATGTGCTGGAAAACTTCGTGTACGGCGACACGCCCGAGCAGGAAGGCATTCGCCGTGTACTGGAAGAGTTACAGGCGGCGCGGGGGGATGGGCAGTGGGAGTTTCTGCTGCGGTCGCTGTCGGACCACAGCAACATCCGCGAGCTGCCCCTCAAAACGCTGCTGGTGCAGTTGGAGCTCAAAGGTGTGATCGCGCCGCGCTACGCGTTTTACGCTGAGTACCGGTTCAAGTACCTGATCGAGCCCGATGCTTTGCTCGCGCGATTTTCCGGGGAGCGGCAGGCGTTTGTCGCCGCGATCATCCAGGTGTGCAAGCGGGCCAAGACCTGGGCGACGGTGGATTTCGACGCGCTTTATCAACAGCACCACGCCGAGCGCAATCGCGTGGTGAAAGCGCTGGATTACTTCCAGGAACAGGGCCTGATCGAGCTGGAAAGCAAGCAGATGACGGAGGTCTACAGCCTGCTGAATACCGATTTCGACCCGCAGGTGTTGAGCGCCGAGTTATACACAGGCTTCAAGCAACACGAGGTCACGGAGGTGGCGCGGATTCACGCGATGCTCGATCTGTTCGCCACCGAACATTGTCTGGGCCAGCGCCTGGCCCGGTATTTTGGTGATGAAAATGCGCCGCAGCGCTGCGGGCATTGTTCTGTGTGTCACGGCCATGTCGCGCATTTGCCCGCGCCGCCGAGCCTGGCGCCGCTTGTGGATAAAAACTTCATGGCGCTGTGCGGTGATTTTATCCACAGGCATCATGAGCACAACGGCCAACTGCCCGGCGCCGAACGGCTGACGCGGTTCCTGGGGGGGATCAGCGTGCCGCTGTTCACCAAGTTGAAGGCACGCGGCATTCCTGGTTTTGCTGCGCTGGAGGACTACCCCTACGCCGAGGTGCGCGAGTGGGCCGAAACCCATTTGAATGATCTGTAAACTCACTTTGACGAGAGGTGCCCATGCCTGACTCCATGCCCCAACGCGCCGATTACCGCCACTTCCAGCCGATCATCACGCGCTGGCACGACAATGATGTGTATGGCCATGTGAACAACGTGACCTACTACAGCTTCTTCGACACCGCAGTGAATACCTACCTGATCGAACACGGTGGCTTGGATATTCATGACGGCGAGGTGGTGGGGTTTGTGGTGAGTTCGGCGTGTGATTACTTTGCGTCCATCGCCTTTCCCGAGCGCATCGAAATTGGCCTGCGTGTGGGCAAGTTGGGCAACAGCTCGGTGCAGTATGAGTTGGCGGTATTCAAGGCTGGCGAGGAGGACGCCTGTGCGGCGGGGCGCTTTGTGCATGTATTTGTGGATCGGGGAACGAACCAGCCGGTGACGATCCCGGGGATGTTGCGCGAGGCGTTGCAGCGGTTGGTGGCCTGACTGTGGGAGGGGGCTTGTTCCGATAGCGGTGTATCAGCCAGCACATGGGTGACTGAAACTCGGCTATCGGGAGCAAGCTCCCTCCCACAGTGTTTCTTCAGTGTTCTCTAGATCTGATCAATCACGGTAGTGATGCTTGTTCTTGCGATGCCCATAGGCATGCCCACGGCCACGGTGATCATCCCGGTCATAACGACGGTTGTCACGGCCACGGTAACCACGGTCGTCGTCATCGCTCTTGTTGCCCATGTAGTTGCCCAGTGCGCCACCCGCGCCGCCGCCTGCAGCTGCGCCGATCAGGCTGCCGGTGGTGCCGCCCATGCTGCGGCCTACCACGTTGCCGCCCGCTGCGCCCAGGGCGCCGCCAATGGCTGCTTCGCCGCGGCTGCGTTTGTCGGCGCCAACCGCACTGCCGCCCGCGCCGCCCAGGGCGGCACCGATGGCCGAACCGGTGTTACCGCCGACCTGCTGGCCGACGACCGAACCGAGTACCCCGCCCAATGCGCCGCCCACACCGGCTTCGGTGGTGCCGCCGGCCATGGCTGCGCCACTGACCAGGCCAAGGGACAACAAGAGAATCGAGGAGAACTTCATAGAGAGACCTCAAGAGGATGACGGCGCGATCCTGAGGCTGTGTCGACATTGTGACAATAGAAATCCGACCAGTAACACGACTTGTACACAATTCTCTAAGTTACTGTTTTAACTAGGGAACTTAAGTGGTTTTGGCGGGTCTGTAGTTACTTCGGAACGGCCGCTTTTATGCAAAAGCGGCCTTTTTTGTGCCCGGAATTTACGCCGAGCGCGCCGTGATCAGGCCATTGTCGCTCGCCGCCTCCAGGCGAATCGCCACAAACTTCGACGTCGGCGTATGGCTGCCGTCCCCAGTGCTTTCCAAGGGCACCAGTGGGTTCACTTCCGGGTAGTAAGCCGCTGCCTGCCCCGCCGGAATATCGAACGCCAGTAAGGTAAAGCCTTTTACGCGGCGCTCACGGCCGTCTTCCCACAGCGACACGATGTCCGCCTTCTGCCCCGGCTTGAAGCCCAGGCGGATGATGTCGGCTTCGTTGACGAACAACACGTCACGCTGGCCTTTCACCCCGCGATAGCGGTCGTCCAGGCCATAAATGGTGGTGTTGTACTGATCGTGGGAGCGCATCGACTGCATGATCAGGTCCGGCACGCGCCCGGTGGCGTGGGTGCGTTCGTGGATCAGGTCCTTGGGCAGGACGTTCGGGCGGAAGTTGGCGCGGCCCGAAGGCGTGCTCCAGCGACGTGCCCCGGCGGAGTTGCCGAGGTAGAAGCCGCCTGGGTTCTTGATGCGCTCGTTGAAGTCCTTGAAGCCTGGGAGGGTGTCGGCGATCAGCTCGCGAATACGCCCGTAGTCGGCCACCAGCCAGTTCCAGTCCACCGGTTTGCTGCCCAGGGTCGCGGCGGCGATGCCGGCGAGAATGGCCGGCTCGGATTTCATCAGGGTCGACAGCGGTTGCAACTGGCCGTTGGAGCCGTGGACCATGCTGAACGAGTCTTCCACCGTGACCGCTTGCGGGCCTTCGGCCTGGATGTCGATGTCGGTGCGGCCCAGGCACGGCAAGATCAGCGCGTCTTTGCCGTGCATCAGGTGGCTGCGGTTGAGCTTGGTGCTGATCTGCACGGTCAGGTCGCAATTGCGCAGGGCTTCGAAGGTGCGCGGGCTGTCTGGCGTCGCTTGGGCGAAGTTGCCGCCCAGGCCGATAAACACTTTGGCGCGGCCTTCCAACATGGCGTGGATCGCTTCGACCACGTTGTGGCCGTTGGTGCGCGGTACCTGGAACTGGAAGCGCCGCTCCAGGGCGTCGAGGAACGCCACCGGCGGCCGTTCGTTGATGCCCATGGTGCGGTCGCCCTGCACGTTACTGTGGCCGCGCACCGGGCACAGGCCGGCGCCCGGGCGACCGATATTGCCGCGCAGCAGCATCAGGTTGGCGATTTCCTGGATGGTCGGCACCGAGTGACGATGCTGGGTGATGCCCATCGCCCAACACATGATCACGTTCTTGCCTTTGGCGTACATGCGCGCCGCTTGCTCGATTTCCACCAGGGGCAGGCCGGACTGCGCGACGATTTCATCCCAGGAGGTGTCGTCGATCTGGCCGAGGTAATCGAGCACGTTGACGGTGTGTTCGTTGAGGAAGTCGTGGTCGAACACCGCTTCCTTGCCTTCGGCCTGGGCCTGGCGTTCCCACAGCAACAGGAACTTGGCCATGCCGCGCAGGATGGCCATGTCGCCACCCAGTGCCGGGCGGAAGTACGCGGTGTTGGTCGGTTTGTCACCGTTGGTGAGCATTTCCAGCGGGTGTTGCGGGTGCTGGAAGCGTTCCAGGCCGCGCTCTTTGAGCGGGTTGATGCACACCACCTGAGCGCCGCGTTTCACTGCTTCGCGCAGCGGTTCGAGCATGCGCGGGTGATTGGTGCCGGGGTTCTGGCCCCAGACGAAAATCGCGTCGGCGTGTTCAAAGTCATCAAAGGTCACGGTGCCTTTGCCGACGCCGACACTTTGCGCCAGGGCCACACCGCTGGCTTCGTGGCACATGTTCGAGCAATCCGGGAAGTTGTTGGTGCCGTAGGCGCGCACGAACAACTGGTAGAGGTACGCCGCTTCGTTGCTGGCGCGACCCGAAGTGTAGAACTCGGCCATGTCCGGGCTGGGCAGGGCGTTGAGGTGCTTGCCGATCAGCTCGAACGCCGCCGCCCAACTGATGGGCTGATAGCGGTCGGTCTGTGCGTCATAGCGCATCGGCTCGGTCAGGCGGCCCTGGTATTCCAGCCAATAGTCGCTCTGCTCGATCAAGGCGGTGACGCTGTGTTTGGCGAAAAACGCGGCATCGACGCGGCGTTTGGTGGCTTCCCAGTTGACGGCCTTGGCGCCGTTTTCGCAGAACTTGACCATGCCGCTTTCCGGCGAGTCGCCCCAGGCGCAGCCCGGGCAGTCGAAGCCGCCGTTCTGGTTGGTCTTGAGCATCATGCGCAGGTTTTTCAGCGCGTTGTCGCTGGTCAGCCATGCCTGCGCCACGCTGATCAGCGCGCCCCAGCCGCCTGCGGCACCTTTGTAAGGCTTGTAGCGCGGGGTCGGGGTTTGGTCGGCTTGGTGATGATTGCTCACGGCTGTTTCTCCATCGCAGGGCTGTAGACCCGCGGCGCACTTTTCTGCGGCAGGTGGATGAGATTGAGGTTGTGCCGGCGTGCCCATTGCAGGGCCAGGCCGGTGGGCGACGACAGGCTGACCAGGGTCTGGATGCCCGCGCGCAGGACTTTCTGGATCAACTCAAGGCTGCAACGGCTGGTGACAATGGCCAGGCCGCCTTCGCTGGGAATCCGTTGGCGGATCAACGCGCCGATCAATTTATCGAGGGCGTTGTGTCGGCCGATGTCTTCGCGGCCCAGCAACAACTCGCCCTGGTTGTTCATGAACACGGCCGCATGCACCGCGCCGCTGTGCTGGCCCAGAGGCTGGAACGCGCTGATGCGCTGGCGCAGGCCGTCGAGCCATTCGGCCGGTGGCAGGGGCGCGCCGGGCAGTACTTGAAGGTCCGGCAGGGCTTGCTCCAGCGCTTCCACGCCGCATAACCCGCAACCGCTGGTACCGGCTAGTTGGCGGCGCTGTTGCTTGAGGTTCCAGAACGCGCGGCTGGAAATCTGCACCTGAGCGTACTGGGCAGAGCCCGTGCCGCTGAGTTTCAGGTCATAAATATCGCTAACGTCGGCGATAATGCCGCTGCCGATGCTGAAACCTACAATGAAGTCTTCCAGGTCCGTCGGCGTCACCAGCATCACGGCCTGGCTGATGTCGTTATAGGCGATCGCCAACGCCACTTCTTCCGCCAGCGCGGTGCTGGCGACTTCAGTGTGTTCGAGCGTGCAAAACTGGTAGCTCTGGCTGGCGGCGGGGGCGGGCGTTTGAACAGCGGGCGCCGCGCAGACTGGGCGCTTGGCGTTCATGGGGCAGTACCGACGGCGGATGGGTCAGTGGTTAGACTAGGCGCGACAAAGCGTCGCGTCTAATTGCCAGTACTGATCTGCCGATAGATGACGTCGATCAAGACTCTGCCTGCGATTTCTGAAACAGCGCGAAACATGCTTCCGCCAAGGCTGAGCGCGGGGCGCTGCGTCGCATGATCAACCCCAGGCGGGCCAGGGTGTGGGCGTCTTCAATCGGTTGCAGGCGCAAATGCTCGGTCAGGGCGTCCAGGCCGCCGTCCAAGGGCATCACCGCACAGCACAGCCCGCCGTGGACAGCTTGTAACAACTGATGGACCGCATCGGTCTGCAACAACGGCTGCGGCTGCAGGCCTCGGCTATGGAAGTTGTGATCGATGGACTGACGGAAGTGCATGCCGCTGGTGAGCATGCCCAGGGGCAGTTCGATCAGTGCCTCCCAGCTCAGGGGCTTTTCGCCGAAGCTGAAGTAGCGTTGGTCGTACAGCAGGCCCATGCGGGTTTCTCCGAGGGCCAGGGAGTCGAAGCGCTCGTTGTCCAGGCGGTCGAGGTACGACACGCCGAGGTCCAGGCGATTGCTCGCCAACTGTTCGAGGATTTGTTCGGAGCTGAGTGCCGACAGCTCAAAGCGCAGGCTCGGGTGTTCTGTGTGCAGTTGTTGCATCAGCGCCAACGGATCGAAACTCGACAGCGGCACCACGCCCAAACGCAACGTCCCCACCAGGTTGCCGCGGCAGGCGGCGGCTTCGGCCAGCAGGCCGTCATACGCCGCCAGCACCGTGCGCGCCCAGGCCAGCACGCGCTCCCCCGGGGCGGTGAAGCCTTCGAAGCGCTGGCCACGGTTGACCAGTGGCAGATCGAGTTCTTCTTCGAGGCTGCGCAGGCGCATCGATAGGGTCGGCTGGGTGATATGGCAACGCGCAGCCGCCTGGCCGAAGTGGCGCGTCTCGTCGAGGGCGATGAGGAATTTCAGCTGCTTGATGTCCATCTTCGCTCCAGGGCTTATTCCAATGGCGGGGGGATTCTAGCGCGTTTGGATCTTTGGCCGGGTTGGAACCCGGTTCTGTAAGACTGGTCTAGTCTTTGGCATCTGGAACTTAACCCCCAAGGAGAGAGCAGCATGAGTATTTTCAGCTTTGTAAAGGAAGCCGGCGAGAAGTTGATCGATCTGTTGACGCCGGGTAATGCGAACGCCAGTGAGCAGTTGAAGGCGCATGTGGCCAAGGTCGGTCTGGGTAGTCCGAACGTACAGACCACGGTTGACGGCGACAAGGTGACCGTAACCGGTGAAGTGGCCAGCCAGGAAGAGAAAGAGAAGATCCTGCTGGCGCTGGGCAATATTGCCGGGGTTGCGAGTGTGGATGACCAGATCAAGGTCACCAACCCCAGCTCGGGTGCGACGGCGCGTTTTGTCGTGGTGAAAAAGGGCGACACCCTCAGCGCGATTTCCCTGGCGGTGTATGGCAACGCCAATCTGTACAACAAGATCTTCGAGGCCAACAAGCCGATGTTGTCGAGCCCGGACAAGATCTACCCAGGGCAGACACTGCGTATTCCTGAGCAGTCCAAGTAAAAATGTGGGAGGGGCGGTGCGACGATTCGGCTTGCCCCCTCCCACATGGGTTCAGAGTCCGACAATAAGCTCCCGGTAATCCTCGACTGCGGCAAATTCTCCGGTGTCCTTCGGCCCTTTTTTGCTGTCCGGCTCTTTCACCGCCAGCAAATGGCCCACGCCAAACGCCTGGGCGCTGCGCAGGATCGGCAAGGTGTCGTCGATGAACAGGCTGCGCGCCGGGTCGAAGTCGATGTCGACTTGCAGGGCGTCCCAGAACTGCGGGTTTTCCTTGGCGAAACCGTAGTCGTGAGAACTGATCATCCGCTCGAAATACGACGCCAGCTCGATGCGTTCCATCTTCAATGACAGCGAATCACGATGCGCGTTGGTGATCAGGATCACGCGCTTGCCAGCCTGTCTGAGCGCGGCCAGAAAGGTGTCCGCATCCGGGCGCAGCGCGATCAAGTGGGCGGTTTCCAGCTTGAGTTCGCGCACTGGGATCTTCAGCTCTGCACTCCAGAAATCCAGGCAATACCATTGCAACTGGCCAGCGTTACGCTCGAACAGCGGCTGCAACTCCATCTCGGCCATCGCCCGGCTTACCCCGTGCAATTCGGCGTAGCGTTGGGGCAGGTGCTCCATCCAGAAGTGGTTGTCGTAATGCAGGTCGAGCAGGGTGCCGTCCATGTCCAGCAGGACAGTGTCGATGGCGTGCCAGGGCAAAGAGGGCATGGGGCGTTCTCATGTAAGTAAAGATATCCGACACAGACAATCGGAAAAGCCACGGTATAGTAACCCGATCACGCCAAGGAGCCGCTTATGCGCCAGAAACCCACCGTCCTCGCCCGCGAAATAGTCGCCAGTAGCCGTTTGTTCCGCGTGGAGGAAGTGCAGCTGCGCTTTTCCAATGGCGTTGAACGGACCTACGAGCGTCTGGTGGGGCGCGGTGCCGGCTACGGCGCGGTGATGATCGTGGCGATGATTGACGCCGACCACGCGTTGCTGGTGGAAGAGTACTGTGGCGGGACCGACGCCTATGAGATTTCCTTGCCCAAGGGCCTGATCGAGCCGGGCGAGGATGTGTTGGCGGCGGCAGACCGCGAACTCAAGGAAGAAGCCGGCTATGGCGCACGCCAGTTGGAGCACCTCACCGAGCTTTCGCTGTCGCCTGGCTACATGAGCCAGAAAATCCAGGTGGTACTGGCCACCGATCTGTATGAAGAACGCCTGGAAGGCGATGAACCCGAGCCGATGCGTGTAGACAGGGTCAACCTGCGCGAGCTGTCGCAACTGGCGCAAAACGAGCAGTTCAGCGAAGGCCGTGCCCTGGCCGCGCTGTACCTGGTACGAGACCTGTTGACCCAGCGTGGAGCGTTCAGCGCATGAGCGAACTGTTTCTAGGCCATCCTTTTATAGCCCCGGTGATCGAACTGGCCCGCCAGGCCGGTGAAGTCATCATGCCGTACTGGCGTGCCAACGTGGCGGTGACGTCCAAGTCCGATGATTCACCTGTGACAGCGGCGGACCTTGCCGCTCATCATCTGATTCTCGCCGGCCTTACCGCTCTTGACCCGAGCATCCCGGTGCTTTCCGAAGAAGACGCCGATATCGACCAGGGCGTGCGCGCCGGCTGGCAGCGCTGGTGGTTGGTGGACCCGTTGGATGGCACCAAGGAGTTTATTTCTGGCAGCGAGGAATTCACCGTCAACGTCGCCTTGATCGAACAGGGCCGCGTAGTGTTTGGCGTGGTGTCGATGCCCACCAGCGGCCGCTGCTACTTTGGCGGCGCGGGCCTGGGGGCGTGGCGTTCGGATGTGAATGAAGCGCCGAGGCCGATCCAGGTGCGCCAGGCCCCGGCCGCCGGCGAGGCGTTTACCGTGGTTGCCAGTCGTCGGCACAGCAGCCCTGAGCAGGAGCGTTTGCTCAAGGGTTTGAGCGACGGGTTGGGCGAGCTGAAGCTGGCGAATATCGGCAGCTCGTTGAAGTTTTGCCTGTTGGCCGAAGGCAGCGCCGATTGCTACCCGCGCCTGGCGCCGACATCCCAGTGGGATACCGCCGCAGCCCAGGGCGTGCTCGAAGGCGCGGGCGGTGAAGTGCTGGAATTGAGCGGCGAGCCGTTCAGCTATCCGGCGCGGGAATCCTTGCTGAACCCGTTCTTTTTGGCGTTGCCCGCCAAGGCCGCGTGGCGTGAACGCTTGCTGACCCTGGCCCGTTCTTAAGGCCTCAGCAGATCAAAATGTGGGAGGGAGCTTGCTCCCGATGACGGTGGTTCAGTCACAGATGTACCGACTGATACCCCGCCATCGGGAGCAAGTCGAATCGTCGCACCGCCCCTCCCACTTGTTTTTGTAGCGTGGCGGCTAGCGGTGCAGGACGTACTGGCCGCTAAACGCCACTGCGCGCTCGTCACTGCCGTCATTCACAATCCAAGTCTCCAGCGTCAACCGCGCGCGGCCGTGTCGCTTGTACGTCGCCACAAAGCGCTTCCACACCTTCTCCTCCGGCGCCTGGCAGACCACGGTCGCGTCTCGTGTGACCGGCAGCGGATAACTGATCTGCCCTTCCTGGATCACGATATGCCCGTCTTCAACACCTTCTTCGCGCAGTTGCAAATGCAGCCAGCCCCAACCCGCTAATACGGCGCCGCAATAGAGGCTGCCGCCGAACATGGTGCTCTTGTGGTTGATATTGGCTTGCAAGGGCAAGTGCAATTGCAGTTGGCCGTGCTGCCAGTCGAGCACCTTGAGGCCCATTTCCCGGGTGAGGGGAATGTCGTGGTGGAGGATGGATTCCAGGTAACGGCTGTCGCGGCTCATGGCGGCCTCTTGGTGGGTAGGGTGGGTCATTCTTCGTCGCTGCTGTGGCTGGCGCTGTCGGCAAAGTTGAGGCCGTGCTTGCGCAGTTTGTCGTGCAGGGTTTTACGCGGTACGCCGAGGGCTTCGGCGAGGCTGCGCAGGGAGCTGTGCGGGCGGGTCAGTTCGGCGGCGATCAGGCTTTTTTCGAACTGTTCGACTTGTTCGCTCAGGCCGCCGGGGGTGGAGGTCAGCACGCCGGCGCAGGGGTTGTCCGGGGTGTTGTCCAGCGCCAACTCCAGGCCCAGGGCGAAGCGCTCGGCGGCGTTCTGCAATTCGCGCACATTGCCCGGCCAATTGTGGCGCAGCAGCAACGCACGCTGGCCCGGCTGCAGTTCGTGCAGCGGCAGACCATGGCGGCTGCTGGCTTCGTCGGCAAAGTGCTGGAACAGCATCAATGCATCTTCACCGCGCTCGCGCAGCGGCGGAATGCGTAACGGTGCGACGTTGAGGCGGTAGTACAAGTCGGCGCGGAAGCGGCCCTGGTCGGCGGACTGGCGCAGGTCTTCCTTGGTGGCGGCGATGATGCGGATATCCAGCGGGATCAGTTGATTGCCGCCCAGGCGCTCGACCACGCGCTCCTGCAGCAGGCGCAGCAGCTTGACCTGCACATCCAGGCTCATGCTTTCGATTTCATCGAGGAACAGCGTGCCGCCGTTGGCGAATTCGAATTTGCCGATGCGGCGTTTTTGCGCGCCGGTAAAGGCGCCTGGCTCGTGGCCGAACAGCTCACTTTCGACCACCGACTCAGCGAGCGCCCCGGCGTTGATCGCCACGAAAGGCCCACTGCGTCGGCTCGACAAATCGTGCAGTGCGCGGGCGACTACCTCTTTGCCGGCGCCGGTTTCGCCGAGAATCAGCACATCGGCCTTGGTTGCCGCCAGCGCGCCGATCTGCTCACGCAGGCGCAACATTTGCGGGGAATGCCCGACCAGGCGCGAGCTCAATTGCTGGCGATCACTAAGGGCCAGGCGCAGGCTGCGGTTATCCAGCACCAGCTGGCGCAGGGCCAGGGCGCGACGCACGCTGTCGAGCAGGGCATCGCTGGCGAACGGCTTTTCAAGGAAGTCATAGGCCCCGGCACGCATGGCCTGTACCGCCAGCGGCACATCGCCGTGGCCGGTGATCAGCAGCACCGGCAGGTCCGGGTCCTGGCCGTGCAGGTCAGCCAGCAACTCCAGACCGTCCATGCCGGGCATGCGGATATCGCTGACCACCACGCCCGGCCAATCCCGCGACAGGCGCGCGGTGAGGCCGCTGGCTTCGCCCAGGGGCAAGACTTTCAGCCCGGCCAGGTCCAGGGTCTGGCACAGGGCCTGACGCAAGTGTGGATCGTCGTCGATTAACACTACCTGGATCTGGTTATCGATACTCATACACTGCGGTCCTCGGACGGTTGCAGACTGACGCCCGGCGCGCCGGCACGCAATTTCAAGGTTAACAGCGCGCCGCCTTGCTTGTGGTTGGCAAACAGCAGTTCGCCACCAAAGGCACGCATCAAGGTGTCACAGATCGCCAGGCCCAGCCCGAGGCCCTGGGTGCGGGTCTTGGTGGTGTAGAACGGTTCGCTGGCGCGGCCCAGGGCTTCCATGCAAAACCCCGGGCCGTTGTCGCGAATGTACAGGTTGACGCCCTGTTCGGTGGTTTCGGCACTCAGCCAGAGTTTGCGCGGTGGGCCTTTCTCGGTGAGGGCGTCGAGGGCATTGGCCAGCAAGTTGCCCAGCACCTGGCGCAGGCGGGTTTCACCAGCCTCGACCCACAGGGTGGCCTCGGGCAAGTCACGGATCAACTCGACTTCCATCGCGCGCCGCCGCTTGGCCAGCAACGCCAGCGCGTCGTCCAGCGCCGGTTGCAGGGCGACGCTTTCCGGCGCATGCCGATCGCGCCGAGCGAAAGCGCGCAAGTGGGCGATGATCGAGGCCATGCGCCCGGTCAGTTCGCTGATCAGCTTGAGATTGCCGCGGGCATCGTTGGTGCGCTCATGGTCGAGCAGGATTTCGGCGTTTTCCGCATAACTGCGAATCGCCGCCAGGGGCTGATTGAGCTCGTGGCTGATACTCGCCGACATGGTGCCCAGCGCCGACAATTTGCCCGCCTGCACCAGGTCATCCTGGGCGCGCACCAGTTCCTGCTGGGCGTGTTCGCGCTCCAGCACTTCCTGTTTCAGGCGCCGGTTGAGGCCTTCCAGGTCGCTGGTGCGCTCGGCCACGCGCCTCTCCAACTCGCGCCGGGCCTTGGCTTCGAAGGCGATGCGGTCCAGGTAGTGCCGACGGCGCTGCATCATCAGGCCCAGCAGCAACATCAGCACCAACAGCGTGGCGCCGCCCACCGCAACCACGGTGCGCACCGGACGGTTGATCAACGATTGTGGCGCGAGGATCTCTACGTTCCAGCCGGTTTCGGCGATGGCCGTGGATTGGCGTAACCACGCCGTCGGGCTCAAGACCAGCGGTTGCGGATCGCGGGTGGGGTAGGGCTGGATGGCGATAATCGCCTGGTGCTCTTCGGCCGTCAGTGGCCGGGTGGCGCGGAATCGCCATTGCGGGCGCGAGGTCAGGATCACGACGCCGTTGTGGTCGGTGACCAGCAGTTGCTCCGGGGTGTTGCCCCACAGGCTTTCGGTGTGGTCCAGGTCGACCTTGACCACCAGCACGCCGATGATTTTCTCGCCATCGCGCACTGCGGCAGCGAAGAAGTAACCGCGTTTGGCCGAGGTGGTGCCCAGGCCGAAGAACCGCCCCAGGCGCCCGGCCATGGCTTCGCTGAAATAAGGGCGGAACGAGAAATTGCGCCCGACGAAGCTGTCTTGCTTGTCCCAGTTGGACGCGGCGAGGGTCTTGCCGGTGGTGTCCATCAGGTACATCACTTCGACCCCGGCCTGGGCGGCGACGTCCTTGAGCAACAGGTTGGCGTTGGCCAGGTTGGTGCTGACCTGCGGTGCCGCCAGCGCGGTGCGCAGGGCTGGCAAATCACCGAGGATCTGCGGCAGCACTTCATAGCGATGCAGGGTGCCCAGCAGGTTGGCGACGTACAGGTCGAGGGTCTGACGGTTCTGCCCGGCCAGCTCGCTGCGATAGTAGCGCTCGGCCAGGTGCTCCAGCGGCCACAGCAGCGGCGCCAGGCACAACGCCAACAGGGCGAGGCTGCGCCAGCGGGGTCTTCGCGGGAGAGATGGGGTCATGGGGGTCATGCGCCTGAGGGTACAGGCGCATTATGCCTAGTGCTGGTGTGCAAGACACTCGCGCAATGCGTCTTGCCACGACGGCTGGCTGACCTGCCACTGCTGTTGCAGGCGGCGGCAATCGAGGCGCGAGTTCAATGGGCGCTTGGCCGGCGTCGGGTAGGCGCTGGACGGGATCGCTTCCAATTCGGCGCAGGGTTTGCCTGCGGCGCGCAGGTGTTCGCCAATCGCCTGGGCGAAGCCGAACCACGACGTTTCGCCTTGGGCAGTCAGGTGATAGACACCCCAGTCGCCCGCCTGGCCTGCCTGCCAGCGCTCGATCAACGCGCGGGTACTGTTGGCGATGGTGCCGGCCCAGGTCGGCGCGCCGATCTGGTCGGCGACGATGCGCATCTGCGGTTTTTCTTGCAGCAGGCGCTGCATGGTCAGCAGGAAGTTCTTGCCGTGAAGGGAGTAGACCCAACTGGTGCGCAGGATCAGGTATTCGCCCCCCACGGCCGCGATCGCCTGCTCACCGGCGAGCTTGCTCTTGCCGTAGACGCCCAACGGGTTGGGGGTGTCGGCTTCGGTGTAAGGCGCAGGTTTACTGCCGTCGAACACGTAGTCGGTGGAGTAATGGATCAGCGGTACGCCCAAGGCCTTGGCTTCTTCGGCGAGGACGCCGGGCGCGGTGGCGTTGACCGCGAAGGCCGCGTCCGGTTCGCTTTCGGCCTGATCGACCGCAGTGTGGGCCGCGGCGTTGATGATCAGGTCGGGGCGATGGGCGCGCACTTGCGCGCGGATCTGGTCGACGTGGGCCAGGTCCAGCCTGTCGCGGCCCAGCACGATGAGTTCGCCCAGGCCCTGGAGCCGTTGTTGCAGCGCTTGGGAGAGTTGGCCGTGTTGGCCGGTGATCAGGATCTTCATGGGAACAGGTCGGCGTCCATCAGCAGTTTGCCGGCCTGATCCTTGGCGGACAGTTGCGGCGGTTCGGTCAGCTCCCAGTCGATGGCCAGTGTGGGGTCATTCCAGAGGATGCTGCGCTCGGCGCTCGGCTGGTAGTAGTCGGTGGTCTTGTAGAGGAATTCTGCGTAGTCGCTCAACACCACGAAACCATGGGCGAAGCCTTCCGGCACCCACAGTTGGCGGTTGTTCTGCGCCGACAGGCGCACGCCGACCCATTGACCGAAGTTCGGTGAGCTGCGGCGAATGTCGACGGCTACGTCCAGCACTTCGCCGGCGATGACACGCACCAGTTTGCCCTGGGTATGTTCAAGCTGATAATGCAAGCCCCGCAGCACGCCTTTTTGCGAGCGCGAGTGGTTGTCCTGCACAAATTGCGTTTGAAGCCCTGTGGCCTGGGCAAAGTCCCTGGCGTTGAAGCTCTCGTAGAAAAAGCCGCGCTCATCGCCAAAAACCTTCGGCTCGATGATCAATACGCCGGGCAACTCAGTGGCGGTTACATTCATTCAGTATCCCCGGCGAGCGTGTACAAATATTGACCATAACCGGTTTTGCCGAAGTACTTGGCACGTTCCAGAAGATGGTCACGATCGATCCAGCCATTCTCGTAAGCGATCTCTTCAAGGCAGGCTACTTTCAGTCCTTGACGGTGCTCAATGGTCTGCACATAGGTCGAGGCTTCGAGCAGGCTGTCGTGGGTGCCGGTGTCGAGCCAGGCGAAGCCACGTCCAAAACGCTCCACATGCAGGTCGCCGCGCTTGAGGTAAGCGTTGTTCACGTCGGTGATCTCCAGTTCGCCACGGGGCGAAGGCTTGACCGCCTTGGCGATCTTGACCACGTCGTTGTCGTAGAAATACAGGCCGGTCACGGCATAGCTGGATTTCGGCTTCGCCGGCTTCTCTTCGATAGACAGGGCACGGCCCTCCTTGTCGAAGTCGATTACGCCGAAACGCTCTGGGTCTTTGACCCAATAGCCGAACACGGTGGCACCTGACGGGCGTTTGGCGGCGGTGCGCAGTTGATCACCGAAGTGTTGGCCGTGAAAAATGTTGTCGCCCAGAATCAGGCACACGGGGTCGTCGCCGATGAACTCTTCGCCAATGATGAAGGCTTGAGCCAAACCGTCTGGAGACGGCTGCTCGGCATAGCTGAAACGCACGCCAAACTGGCTGCCATCCCCCAGCAGGTTGCGATACTGCGGCAAGTCCATCGGTGTGGAAATCACCAGGATGTCCTTGATTCCGGCGAGCATCAGCACCGAGATCGGGTAGTAGATCATCGGCTTGTCATACACCGGCAACAGTTGCTTGGACACGCCCAGGGTGATGGGGTGCAAACGGGTGCCGGAGCCGCCGGCCAATACGATTCCCTTAATCATGCAATCAGATCCTTCATGTCGGTATTGCCCAATCGTTGGCCCTGATAACTGCCGTCCTGGACCCTGCGGCACCATTGCAGGTTATCGAGGTACCACTGCACGGTTTTGCGCAGCCCGGTTTCAAAGGTTTCTTGCGGGACCCAGCCCAACTCGCGTTCGATCTTGCTGGCATCGATGGCGTAGCGCTGGTCGTGGCCGGGGCGGTCCTTGACGAAGGTGATCAGGTCGGTGAAGTGCGCGATACCGGCCGGGCGTTGCGGCGCCAGCTCTTCCAGCAGGGCGCAGATGCTGCGCACCACGTCGATATTCTTCTGCTCGTTATGGCCGCCGATGTTGTAGGTCTCACCGACCACGCCTTCGGTCACCACCTTGAGCAGCGCACGGGCGTGGTCTTCGACGAACAGCCAGTCGCGGACTTGCAAGCCATCGCCATACACTGGCAACGGCTTGCCGGCGAGGGCGTTGAGGATCACCAGTGGGATCAGCTTCTCGGGGAAATGAAACGGCCCGTAATTGTTCGAGCAGTTGGTCAGCAATACCGGCAGGCCATACGTGCGCTGCCAGGCGCGGACCAGGTGGTCGGACGCGGCCTTGCTGGCCGAGTAGGGCGAGCTGGGTGCATAGGGCGTGGTTTCCGTGAACAGATCATCCACGCCATGCAGGTCGCCGTACACCTCGTCGGTGGAGATGTGGTGGAAGCGGAACGCGCTCCTGGCCGGCTCTGCGAGCGTCTGCCAATAGGCGCGGGCGGCTTCCAGCAGGCTGTAGGTGCCAACGATGTTGGTCTGGATGAAATCCGACGGGCCGTCGATGGAGCGGTCGACATGGGACTCGGCGGCCAGGTGCATGATCGCCTGGGGCTCGAAGCGCGCGAGTACAGCGCTGACGGTGGCCTGGTCGACGATATCGGCCTGGACGAACTCGTAGCGGCTGTTGGAGGCGATGCTGGTCAGCGACTCCAGGTTGCCGGCGTAGGTCAGTTTGTCCAGGTTGAGCACTTCGTGCTCGGTGTGTTGAATCAGGTGGCGGATCAGGGCAGAGCCGATGAAACCAGCGCCGCCAGTGACAAGAATGCGCATGTTCGGAGGGCCTTTTCCTTGGACGGACGTTAAGCGGATGGAGCATAGCTTGAGTTGTGAGGCGGATCTGTGCAAGCGCGGCACGTCGGGGGGGTTGCCTAACCCCCATCAACAATGGCGATATAAACGCCTGATAAAAACAGAGGTCCACATCATGTTGCTCGCCACGTTGATCCATCGCACCAGCCTGCCCTGCCCACAAGTGGGGCCAGACCAGGCGGTACGGTTACTTGAGCAGCATTACGGCCTCACGGGCACCTTACGGTCCCTGGGCAGCCAGCAAGACCTCAACTACAGAGTCGACAGCGACCGGGGCCGGTTTGTGCTGAAAATCTGCCTGGGCGACTACGCCGCTGTTGAACTGCACGCCCAGCACGCCGCGCTCCGCACGTTGCAGACACAGGACAGGTTGCGCGTTCCCCGGGTCATCAAGGCCCTGACCGGTGAAGACCTGCTGACCGTGACTGTCGACGGGCAAACCCTGCACCTGCGGCTGTTGGATTACATCGACGGCCAACCCTTGATCCACCTGCCTCACGTGGGCCGCGAGGTCATCGCAGGCTTCGGTGAATTGTGCGGGCGGATGAGCCAGGCGCTGGCCGATTTCACCCACCCAGGCCTGGAGCGGACCCTGCAATGGGACCCGCGCCACGCTCAGGAACTGATCAGCCACCTGCTGGCGACCCTGCCAGACTTGCCCCACCGTGCTGCATTGGCGCAAGTGGCCGAGCAAGTCGGTACGCGCATTCGGCCCCTGGCGGATCACTTGCCGTGGCAAGCGGTACACATGGACATCACCGATGACAATGTGGTCTGGCAGCGCGATGCCCTGCGCCATTGGCAGGTCCAGGGGGTGATCGATTTCGGCGATCTGGTGCATACCTGGCGCATCGCCGACCTGTCGGTGACCTGTGCCGCCCTGTTGCACCATGCCCAGGGCGATCCCTTTGCCGTCCTGCCCGCAATCCAGGCTTGTCACGCCGTTACGCCTTTGCAACGCGCAGAATTACAGGCGCTGTGGCCGCTGATCGTCGCCCGTGCGGCGGTGCTGGTACTCAGCAGCGAACAGCAGCAACGCCTTGATCCCGATAATGACTACCTGTTGAAAAACGCCGAGCATGAGTGGGAAATTTTCCACGTTGCGACGTCGGTGCCGTTTGAATTGATGGAGGCGGCGATCCTGTGCAGTGTCGGGCAGACGCTGCCGCCGATCGCCAGCGAGGGGTTCGCGCCGCTCTTGCCGGGGCTGGTGGGGCGTGAGTTCGCGCTGATCGACCTGGGGGTGCTCAGCCCGCACTTCGAGGCGGGCAATTGGGAGCATCCCGGGATTGACCGGCGATTACTGGACGAGGCCGCGGCGGTTCACGGGCTGGCGGCCAGTCGCTACGGCCAATACCGTTTGTCGCGCACGAACCCAGACAGCGCCACGGAGCCGCAGACGCTCCCGCTGCATGTCGAGTTGCACCTGCCCCACGGCACGGCGGTGGAAGCGCCCTTCGCCGGGGCGCTGCATGTCGGCGCCGATGGCCTGTTGTGGGTGCAGAATGGCCCGTTGAGCCTGCGGTTGTGGGGCGTAAAAACCCTGTTGAAAGCGGGTTCGACGGTGGTGGAAGGGCAAATGCTGGGCGAGGTCCACGCCCCCCTGACCGTGCAATGGTGCCGCGCCGATCTTGAACCGCCGTTGTTCTGCACGCCGAGCCGAGCATTGGCGTGGCAAGCGCTATGCCCGTCACCTTCGACGCTGCTGGGGCTGGCCTGCGATGCCGAACCCGAGCTCGACCCTGAAGCCCTGCTGGCGCGCCGCGACGCCAGCTTCGCGCGCTCGCAGAAGCACTATTACGTCGACCCGCCGCGCATCGAACGGGGCTGGCGCAACCACCTGATCGACATGCAGGGCCGCTCCTATCTGGACATGCTCAACAACGTGGCCGTGCTCGGCCATGGTCACCCCCGCATGGCGGCGGTGGCTGCGCGGCAGTGGTCGCTGCTCAACACCAACTCGCGCTTTCACTATGCGGCGATTGCCGAATTCTCCGAGCGTTTGCTGGCGCTGGCGCCGGACGGCATGGATCGGGTCTTCCTGGTCAACAGCGGCACTGAGGCCAATGACCTGGCGATCCGCCTGGCCTGGGCCTACAGCGGCGGGCGCGACATGCTCAGTGTGCTGGAGGCCTACCACGGTTGGTCGGTGGCGGCGGATGCGGTGTCTACGTCGATTGCCGACAACCCCAAGGCCTTGAGCAGTCGTCCGGAGTGGGTGCATCCGGTGACCGCGCCCAATACCTATCGCGGCGAGTTCCGCGGGCAGGACAGCGCGCCGGATTACGTGCGAAGTGTGGAACACAACCTGGCGAAAATCGCCGCGAGCAAGCGTCAATTGGCCGGCTTCATCTGTGAGCCGGTGTATGGCAATGCCGGGGGAATCTCCCTGCCGCCGGGCTATTTGCAGCAGGTGTATGCGTTGGTGCGCGCCCAGGGCGGCGTGTGCATCGCCGATGAAGTGCAGGTGGGTTATGGCCGCATGGGGCATTTCTTCTGGGGCTTTGAAGAGCAGGGCGTGGTGCCCGATATCATTACCATGGCCAAGGGCATGGGCAACGGTCAGCCGTTGGGGGCGGTGATCACCCGGCGGGAGATTGCCGAGGCGCTGGAGGCCGAGGGGTATTTCTTCTCGTCATCGGGGGGCAGCCCGGTCAGTTGCCGGATCGGCATGGCGGTGCTGGATGTGATGGAGGAAGAAAAGCTCTGGGAAAACGCCCAAGTGGTCGGCGCGCATTTCAAGGCGCGCCTGGAAGCCCTGATCGACCGTCACCCGTTGGTCGGTGCCGTTCACGGCTCCGGCTTCTATCTGGGCCTGGAGCTGGTGCGCGACCGGCATACCCTGGAACCCGCGACCGAAGAGACCACACTGCTGTGCGACCGCTTGCGTGAGCTGGGGATTTTCATGCAGCCGACCGGTGATTACCTGAACATTCTCAAGATCAAGCCGCCGATGGTCACTTCCAAACGCAGTGTGGACTTCTTTGTCGACATGCTGTCGAAGGTGTTGGATGAACAACTGTAAATAATCGATTGTTATCGGTTATTTGCTGTCATATTTTTCGACTATGTTCTTTTGATGCTGTTAAGGCCGATTTTTATCCGCTATAAAGTCGGCTTTCACCCTTTCGGAGCCCTGATTGCCATGACCACCCTGCACAGCACACCTCGCGCCGATGGCTTTCATATGCCCGCCGAATGGGCGCCACAGACCCAGGCCTGGATGATCTGGCCCGAGCGCCCGGACAACTGGCGCCTGGGTGGCAAGCCGGCACAGGCCGCGCACGTGGCAGTGGCCAAGGCCATCGCGCGTTTTGAGCCGGTCACCGTCGCGGTTTCCGCCGGCCAATACGAAAACGCCCGCGCCCGTTTGGATGTGCCCAATATCCGGGTGGTGGAAATGTCCAGCGACGACGCTTGGGTGCGTGACACCGGCCCGACCTTCGTGATCAACAACAGTGGCGAAGTGCGCGGCGTGAACTGGGATTTCAACGCCTGGGGCGGTTTTGACGGTGGTCTGTATGCACCGTGGAATCGTGACGCGCAGGTCGGCGGCAAGATTCTCGAGATCGAACGCGCGCCGCGCTACCGCACCGAAGGGTTTGTGCTGGAAGGCGGTTCGATTCACGTCGACGGCGAAGGCACCCTGATCACCACAGAAGAATGCCTGCTCAACCGCAATCGCAACCCGCATCTCGACCGCGCAGCCATCGAGGCTGTGCTGAGCGCCAACCTGGCTGTGGATAAGATCATCTGGTTGCCGGACGGTCTGTTCAACGACGAAACCGACGGCCATGTGGATAACTTCTGCTGCTATGTGCGCCCAGGCGAGGTGTTGCTGGCCTGGACCGACGACCCGCAAGACCCGAACTACTCCCGCTGCCACGCGGCCATGGACGTGCTGCTAAGCAGCACTGATGCCCAGGGACGCTCGTTCACAGTGCATAAAATGCCGATTCCGGGGCCGCTCTATGCCACCGAGGAAGAGTGCGCGGGTGTGGACCCGGTGGACGGCAGTCAGGAGCGCAATCCTTCCGTGCGTCTGGCCGGTTCCTACGTCAACTTCCTGATTGTCAACGGCGGCATCATCGCGCCGAGCTTCGACGACCCGCTGGACAGCCAGGCCCGGGAAATCCTGCAGAACCTGTTCCCGCAGCACGAAGTGGTGATGGTGCCGGGCCGCGAACTGTTACTGGGTGGGGGTAATATCCATTGCCTGACCCAACAACAGCCTGCTCCGCAGAAAAGTTGAGTGCACTTGTAACAACGCCGGAACGGCGACCGGACGCCAGCCGGTTTTAGCGTTCACTGCAAGCCCGCGGCCCCGTAAGGCCGTGGGCTTTTTTGTGTCCGATTGCCTATAAACACGGCACATTGGCATAGCTCTTGTATTGGCATTGTCACAGTAGCCCACGGTGATGACTGCGCAGTTCTGTCATAAACCTTGAGTAAGTTAGCCGCTCACGCAGTAGGAGAGAGCGCTGAAATGAATGCCAATATCAACGTGGTGCACACGCGCACGTTCCACCCCGTGCGGGTCAACAGTGACGAAATCCATGCGCTGGCGCTCTGGTTGAAGACACACGGCTCACGGCAGATCAGGCAGCAGCCAGATTTACGCAGTGTGATGAGTGAGCGCTACCCGGCTGGCTTGTTCAGCGAGGATGAAGTGCATGCATTGTGCGAATTGATGAATAACTAAAAACTCGCCTATCAAAAATGAGCGAGTGAGCTTGCTCGCCATTGCGGTGTGATCTCCACTGAATAAGTGGCTGACCGACATCGATCACGCGTAAGCGCCCAATTCAATTTGCACGCGTTATGTCTTCCCAAGCGTGCGACTTGTAAAATACGTTACTAAATATGTATTTTTTCTGTATGGATGAGATTTCCAGGCAATGCTTAAAGCGTTGTAGGCCGTGGCTTAGAATTTTTTTGCCTAAACACAGACGATTCGCGAAATTGACACGTAGTTCAACGCGAGACTAGCATTGCGTCCAACGCCTGTGGCTAACAGCCATGACTCAACCAATAAAAAAAAGGCCCGCGGTAGTTAAGTCGTCTGCGGGCTTTGTTTTTTTCGGAAAAAGTCGACACCAAAACAGCAATAAGGAGCCTGGTGTCATAGCGCGTATTCAATCAGTAATAAGGAATAAAAAAAATGTTGAAACAACGGATGAGTCTGATCGCTCTGGGGATTTTGAGCGCATCGACAGCAATGGCAAACGACCAGGAACAATCCAAGGGTTTCGTTGAAGACAGCCATCTGAACATCGCAGCGCGTAATGCTTACATCAGCCGTGACTACAAGAACGGCAAGCAAGACAAAGCCGAATGGGGCCAGGGCTTCATCGGCAAGTTTGAGTCCGGCTTCACCCAAGGCACCGTCGGTGTGGGTGTGGACGTGATTGGCCAGTACGCCATTCGCCTGGACGGCGGTAAAGGCCGCAGCGGCGCGGGCGGTATCGACTTCTTCAAGCAAGGCGACAGCGGCTCGGCTGCCAACGACCTGGCCAAAGGCGGCGCGGCGGTGAAGTTCCGCCTTTCCAACACTGTGCTCAAGTACGGTGACCAGTTCCCGAACGTGCCCGTGCTGGCTTACGACAACTCTCGTCTGTTGTCGGAAACCTACACCGGTACCTCGATCGTTTCCAAAGAGATCGAAGGTCTGCAACTGGATGGGGGCCACTTCACCAAGGAAGCGCGTAAGAGCGCTGAAGGTACCGACAGCGGCCGTCTGAAAAGCATCGATTACATCGGCGGTAGCTACAAATTCACCGAAAGCCTGTCGGCAGCGCTGTACGCCTCCGACATGCAGGACGTACTGAAGAAGCAATACGTCAACGTCAACTACGTGCTGGCCCTGCCAGAAAAGCAGTCGCTGACGTTTGACTTCAACGGCTACAAAACCAAGCTGGATCGCAGCTTCGCCCTGGAAAACCAAGGTGATGCAGACGCGCGCGACAACAAAATCTGGAGCCTGGGCGCCACATGGGCTGTCGGCCCGCACAGCTTCATGGTCGCTCACCAACGCAGCACCGGCGACACTGGCTACCTGTACGGCGGCTACCGCAACGATGGCGGCATCGGCGACGGTGGCAACACCATCCTGCTGGCCAACTCCTACTGGTCCGACTTCAACGGCAAGGACGAGCGTTCGTGGCAAGCGGCCTACGGCATCGACTTCGCTACCTTCGGTGTGCCTGGCTTGACCTACAACGTGGCTTACGTCCGCGGTACCAACATCGACGACGGCAGTGGCCGTGGCGATGGCACCGAGCGTGAAATCTGGAACCAGTTCAAGTACATCGTCCAGAGCGGCCCAGCCAAAGACCTGAGCCTGCGTGCTCGTGCCTCGTGGTTGCGCGTTTCCAACAACGCTGACAACTACAACGTAGGCGGTAACGAATTCCGCCTGTTCGCCGACTACCCGATCAACGTTTTCTAATTGATCCGGCGTCGCGCCTGATTGCAGGCGATAAAAAACCCCGACTGGTTCGGGGTTTTTTTATGTCGGTGGGTCAGTCCTGCCAGTTTTGCAGAATCTTACGGGCGAGGGATGCGTTGACGTAGTCAGTCATCAGCGTCAGGCCTTCATAGGGCTCGATCTTCTTGTTGTCGATGCACAGCTGCGCCATCTGCAACAGCACCTGGTGTTTCTTGCGGTTGACCCGCGCTCCGGGCACGCCGAATGCGGTTTTGCGCAGTTCGGGCAGCGGGGCTTCGGGTTTGAGTTCGATGGTCACCCAGATGCCTTGGAGAAACTGCAGCGTGACAGTGGCGATGTGTTCGATGGGCAGCGGTTGCGCCAGATTGGCGAACACGAAATGTTCCGGCGTCAGGCGCAACGCGGTCTGCGGCGCGCGTTTGAACCGGCGGATGCCCAGCCACAGAAATATCAGCGCAATACTGGCAATTCCCGCCCCGGCACCCACGGCGGACAGCGCTGTGCCTTTCAAGCGTTCGGGGGCAAGCCAGGGCTCGCTCATCATCGCCAGCCCCAGCAACACAAACGGCACCGCCAACACCGCCATCAACACGGCACGCCGACGACCGCCTTCGTGCAGGGCATGTTCGCCTTGTGCCGAGGCAGCCAGGGTTTCCAACAGATGAGTCTGGGCTGTGTGTTCGCCGGCCGCTTCGACGAACAGGTCGCGGGACAGTTGCTCACGCAGCGTGTGCGCTGCACTGAAAAGGGCATCGATTTGCAGACTCGCAGCCTGTGCGTCCACGGCACGGGTGGCGCTGTGCATAGCATCGGCCCAGGGCACGCGCAGTGCGTGCAGGCGCTCGCCGTTGGAGGGGTGGGAATCGGTCGGGTGGGGTTGATGCGTTTCCAGTGCTTCGTCGGGTGCCTGCAGTTCTTGGCCTTGCAACGCGGCGAGGGCGGCGTTCAGCACATCGCCCTCAACGGGGGTGTCGCAATGGGCCAGTAGCACGCCTTCCACAGGCGTCTGCAACACCGATATCCGCAGCAGCGCCGAGGCCGCTGCCGCATTGCCTGCCAAGCGGCCACCGGCGGCGTCCGCCAACAACTCTCGCTCACGGCTCCAGCGGTTCACCGCATGATCGAAGTGCTGCATGAAAAACACCCCGAGCAGGAACGACGGGCGCATCAACCAAGCCTGGATCAAATCGCTGTCCATCATGGTCTGCTCCAGCGTTTCCAGGCTGCGGCTGACGCCATCGTAGATCGGCACAAAGCGCAGGCTGTACTCGGTGTCTTCGCCGACAAAATGCGCCAGCTCATGGCCGATCACAGCGTCGACTTCCTCGCGGCTCAGTAGCCCCAGGTACAGCAGCGGCACGTGCAGGGTGCGCCCGCGCAGCGGCGTTTCAGCGGGCCGCACCGTGGCGGGGCTGGAGGTCACGTAAAAGCCCAGGGCGAGGCTGACCACAATATGATCCGGCGGCAACGCGCCCAGTTTGCCGGCCAACTCGCGCACCTGGCGCCATAACCCGGGCGCCTGTTCAGCCGTCACCACCCGTCCGAACATCTCGAGTGGCGTGGGCTCGAACATCACCAGCATGTGCCGCAGTTGTTTGAGCAGCAGCCAGATCGAATACAGGCAGATTGCCGCGATTACCCCCAGCCACCCCATCAGCTTGACTTCGCCCTTGCCCAACTGGCCGATATGCCACAGCGCCAGGCCCTCATAACTCAACGCCAAGGCGACCGTTGCCGCCATCGCCACCACATGGCTCACCAGCACATAGGGCAATAACCGGCTGCCCAGGGAAAACACCTGCAGCAACTGTTCTCGCGACTGCTGCGCGCGCCGCCCCGCCCATTGCGTACCGGCCAGCGCGGCCACGCCGATCAGCGCGGCAAGCAGCCCCAGACCAATGACCCAGGCTGCCAGCGCGTGCAGGATGCGATTTATATGGCGAGCGGTAGGCAGCTCGGCCTCCATTCGCGCCAGTCGGGAGAGAAACTGCTCAGGGCTGAGGCCGTCACTGCCCACAGTAATGGGGATCGTCGGATTTTCCTCCAGCCACGTCTTCAGGACGGGCTTCATCACGTTGACATAGGCCTGGGCTTGGCCGGGAACCCGTGCGCCCTCGGTGGCGCGCTGCAATTCCCATGTTCCAACGCCGGCCAGCAGCAAGGGAGAAATGATCAGGAGGAAAATCAGTTTTATGGCGTTCATGGGAGTCCGTTCGCAACGCAGAATGCGAACGTTTATACCGAAGAACTGGTGGGGTGGGCGAGAGGAACGGTCTTCCCGGGCGCTAGGAAAAAGCGCCGCGGGAAGGAGGCGGGCTCCGTAGGCCTAATCGTCAACCTCAGGCTTTGGCCGGCGCCAGTTTCTTGCAGTTTGCCTTGCGGGTCGGGTATTGCTCGCACTTGCGCAGCACGGTTTGCACCTGCTGCGCGTTCTGCAATTGCTGATTGGCCAGCAACTTCTCGGTGATGAACAGTTCTTCCGAGCCCAGGTTGCGTTCGGCCTTGTCGATCATCGCCAGCGCCGATTCCCCGTCGCCGCGCTTGAGGTGGTAGCTGATCATCAGGTCATAGGTCGACGGGCCTGCCAGGCTCCAATCCTTGATGGCCTGCAACTCTTTCAAGGCTTCGCCGTTCTTGCCCTGGGCCAGGCGCACGGTGTACGCGGTGCGACGAATACCTGGCTGATCCTTGACCGGCGAGGCCAAGGCTTTGCGGATAAACCCATCGGCCTCGGGCAGCTTGTTTTTCTCCAGGGCGTCGTTGGCGAAGTAGGCATCCTTGTAGCCCTGCATGGCCTTGGCCACTTGCGGCGTCCCTTTGATCTTCGTCCAGCTCTCGGGGTTGATGCGTGCGCGGCGCTCCTGGCGGTATTCGCGCTGCAGGTACTGGCGCAACTCGGTGTCGCGATCCATCGCCGACATGTGGGAGCGATTGAAATACTGGGTGGTCGCGGAGATGCTGGTGGTCAGTCCGTCTTTGACCAGCACGTCCAACTCCTGGGTGAAGCGGTTGAGATTGAACTGTTGCAGTGAATCCTGCATGGCGTTCTTGCGTGCGGTCAGGAAGCCGCTGAGCAACGGTTTCTGCTTGCCCTGGAAGTCGTTGAGGCGCTCCAGGCTATGGGTAGCGGCACGCGGTGCGTAACCGGCGCGGATCATCAGGTCGGTGCCGAGCAGGTCGGCCTGGTCTTCCTGGGTGCGGCCCCACGCGGTGCTCCACACATGGTCGGAAAACGTGTTGGCCAAGGTGGTGTAGAGCACGGTGTTGCCGATGGTTTTCTGGGTGCCGGCGGGGTCTTTGCTGAACAGCTTCATCGTGCCGGAACTGCGGTCCACGCCGGTGTCGGCGGCCATGGTGGCCAAGGCAACGGTGGACGCCACGGTGGTGAACATCTCTTTCTGCTGCTGGAAGGCCGCCATGCGGTCGTGGTGGTGCAGCAGAACGTGGCTCATTTCGTGGCCGAGCATCGCGGCGATTTCGTCTTCGCTGCCGACGTTATCCAGCATGCCCAGCGGCACGAACACATTGCCGTAAGGGTCTGCTGATGGCCCGAAGCTGTAGCTGTCGGTGATCTTCACCTGCAAGGCCGGCAACTCACCTGGCCAGCCCTTGGACAGGCGCGTGACAATCCCCTGCAGGTACACCTGCAGCATCGGGATATCCACCAGGTTCTGCTGGCGTGCTTCGGCCGCCGGTACCGCGCGCCCGTCATAGCTCAAGCGCTGCTGGCTCTGGCGTTGCGGGTCGAGCTTGTAGTACTGGCGCACGTCGGTGTTATCCACGTAGTGGCCCTGGACCCTGGATTGGGTCGAGGGGCCCACCAGGTTCAGGAACGCCTGGTCGGCGCCTTTCAATGTCGCGCAACCACTGAGTACCGTGCTGGCCAGCAAGCTGGCTGCCAATAGAGATCCCTTCACCGCACCGCTCCTTTTATTGATTGCAGCCCGCACCAAAACCGATGGTGGAGTTGTTGCGGCTGTCTTTGGTCTGGCTTTTGGTCAGGCCCTGGCAGGGCAGGTCGACCACATTGAGCGGCGGCTCGATGCGCAGGTCCATGGTGTCCAGCCAAACCTTCTGGCCCGCCAGCTCAACCTGCACCAGATCCA
The DNA here is from genome assembly GCF_024169655.1 of Pseudomonas marginalis. Classification (GTDB taxonomy): domain Bacteria; phylum Pseudomonadota; class Gammaproteobacteria; order Pseudomonadales; family Pseudomonadaceae; genus Aquipseudomonas; species Aquipseudomonas paraveronii. The sequence goes on from NZ_JALJWV010000001.1 coordinate 176,941, forward strand.
GCGCCTTGTTGTACTGCAACACGGGGACGGCTTGGGTCGGCGTGTCTTTTTTCGGCAACTCGCGCTGTTGTTTACCCTGTTCATCCAGCACGGCCACCGGGTCGGCCAGGAACGCCTTGATGCTGTGGGTTTCCGCCCAGGCGCCCTGGGTGAAGAGCGCAACGAGCACGACGATCAGACTTCTGTTCATCCTTGGATTCCTTGAGTCAAATGACAAAGCGGCGCACTCAGCGATCGCGATCGAAGAAGGCTTCGATCCGTTCGCTGAACAGCACCAACGACAGCAACACAATGCCCAACACGTTCACCGGCGTGATGTGGCTGAGGCTCAGCAGCACACTCACCCCGGCAAGCGCGGACATCACCAACAGCCATGACGGGCACGGCGAAGAAAAAAACCAGATTTCCTGACGCCGCCACCGGCTCCAGGTGCGCAGGCCCGCCAGCCGCCGCGCATGCAGCGCCTTGAGCACGGCGATCAACGCCAGCAGGCCCAGTTCAAGCAGGTCCAGCCAATTAAATGGCAGGCCAGGAAAGTTGGCGGGCTCATGGTCATAGTCCATGCCCACATTGATCAGGTTGTCGAGGGCCATGGCATGCAGATAAACGCCAGGTAACTGGCCGTGTACCGGCGACTCCACCAGATCACCCGTCGAGGTGATATTGGCCCCGACCAGCACCAGGCGATCGCGCAGCAACTCGGCGACCAAGGCTTGGTCGTCCGGGTCGCTGACTTCCAGGTCGCTGGCCGCTAACGTCAGCGTATAAGGGCAGCGTGCCTGCTCCGAGTCATCGAGTTTCCAGAACACCGCCTGGAGCAACTGCGCCACCCCATCCAGCAAAAAATGCCGCGCCGGCGCGCAGTGGCGCACATCGGCGATCCGCGCCTGCTCTGGCGCCAACTTCAGCCCCCATTGCACCGCGATCGGTTGCCGACGTGCGGCGGTTTGCGCGTCCACCGGCGGCGACGGGCAGGCCTGTGTCTCACAGAATGCGCGGTACAGCGCCAAGGCGGGTGTTTCCATCAGACCTATCGGCGTATTCACCGCCAACGGGTACTTGTCGTCCACCCCCGCCCACGCCACCAGGGCCGGGCGACTGACCTCGACAAACGGCGCCAGCGTATTGGCCTGGCCCGCCTCGCCACGCGCCACCCCGGTATTGGCCAGCCACAACGGAATGCCCTGGCGTTGATAGCGCTCGAACACATTCGCCAGTAACTGACTGCCCCGTGCCGGGTCGCCGAAAGAGTGGTCGTGGCTGTAAAGCAAATCGACGAACACCGCTTTGGGCTTAAACGCCAGCAAGCGCTTGAACAACTTGCTCTGCTCGCCATAGGGCATCGGCCAGGAGGTGGCGTTGCGCATCAGGTACGCATCATCGATCAACACCACCGCCACCCGCTGCTGGCCGTCATTGGCGTAGTGGCTGGCGAACATACGGTTGAGCCACTGCGCCGACGCCTTGTCGCTGGAACTGGCCAGGCCGAAAGGATCGAGGATCGCCAGCAGCACGATGATGACCGCCAGCCAATAGCGGCGATGTTTGAACAGCGGAGGGGTCGACAACATCCATGTCTCGATAGAAAAGCACAAGCAAGACAGGGGTTTTAACGTGGTGGGGAGGGGGTGTCAATTGGGAAAGTGGCGAAGTGCCATATTTCTGCGTGTGGGTTGTCTGCCTAGTCTGAAACGCTTTGTTAGCCTTAGCGGCGCGACAACAGAATCTGGAGCGATTCAAATCGCTGCCGCTTTAAAGCCAGAATGTCAGCCTCTAAATTTAGAGGACCCAGGGCTATCGATGGCTGGCAAGTGAAGCATTGCTTACACATGTTCAGATCGCCAACGAGCGACTCACCAGCACGAGTGCCAACAACAAGATACGAAAACCCCGCACGGGGCGGTGTTCGGGGGCTACGTGATCAGTATCGCCGCCAAGGTTTCACGCACGTTTGAGCTGGGGCTGTTCTTGCAGACGATCCCAACCCAGGCAGGCCAAGGCCAATGTGCGGGGCACCGCTTCGCGGCCGTTGCTGTAGCGGGTGATGCTCCGCGTGCCGACACCCAATGCCTCGGCGGCTTGCGACAGGTTGAGCCCGGTACGCGCACGCCAACCGATGAAGATGCGCGTGTTTTCATCCGGCGCTGCCTGAGCCAAGGCGTCCAGGTACAGCGTGTCGGCGCCGATTTGAATGTCCAGTTCGGGCCATTCCACCGTCCATCCATCATCGCCCACGGTCGCGCCTTTGAACGCTTTGGCCGCTTGCAGCGGTTTGAGCCCAGGGTAGGTGGCCACGTCGCGGGTCATATCCAGCAGAAACTGTTGGCCGTCGATAAATGTCAGCTCCAGCGCATGGCCGGGACGCGCCTGCACAGCCCGCAGGCGGGGGCGTTTCATGGATGCCATTTATGCCATTCCTCCAGTAATTCGTCTTGGTGCAAACGCACCCAGGCCAAAGCCTCTTTCAGCACCACCGTCGGCGCTCGGCCCAACATCGCCTCACATGTTTCAAGGCTTATCAAGACATCGACGCCGCCGCCCGTCAGTGTACGTGGGGCGGTAGGTGGTCTTTTTCCCGCAGCTCTATGCGGTACTTTTCGCGAAATCGGTGTTTGGTAGACATGCTCGAAGCGTATCGCCAATTTGGCGATACATCAAGTAGTCGGAGGCGGTCATGAGCGCAGCGGCCACGTGGAGCTGAGGGGGTATCTCGACGGTCTGAGAGACGCTCAGGCTTATTGGTCGCCGCCTGGAGGCGCCTCAGTTACGGAGATCTTAGAGCCAAGGTTTTTAAAGTACTCCGTCAATATTCACGAGCACTACAACCGAGTGTTCAGGCAAACGTTACGCGGCTCGGTGGGCTAACGCCTCATGAAGCGAAGCAGATTGTTCGTTTTTATCAATTGGCTGACAGCGTTAGGTTGGATGTCACCGCTGGTGGTTTGCTTTTCAATGGGACGGCGGACTCAGATAGTTTCCGTGAGGCAGCAGATCTATTGGAGACGGTTATGAAAATTGGCCGTGAATTGACATCGGAGCGTAATAAAAAGAAGTGGGGTGCGCGGAAAACTGCAGGTTAGTTGTTTGAGTGTGGACGTTTTGTGGACGTTTTCACTAAATTCACCCTACAAGTTTCTGAAATTTCCCAACCTCCAGAAACCACAAAGCCCCGCATTGCGGGGCTTCGAGATATGGTGCGGCACCAGACGAACGGTACGTTTCGGGGAGGCCAGGTTTTTCGGGCGTCTGGAGTTCGTTGGAAAATTCGACGTACCCCAACTAGTAACTATAAATAAATCAGCTAGTTATGGCGTTCGCTGGAATCGAACTCGGGATTTTTTAGATGTCAGCACGTTGTCTGTCTGCAAGAAATTCAGAGCCGCATACGGAATGGTAAACCTCCCGAATTCGAACGTTGTTGATCATCCCCTCCGTCGAGAATAGGTAGGAATCCGCCAAAAGCTGCCGTGGCGACAGGCAGCAGACGAGCCGCTCGGATGTGTCTACAAAACTAGGGGCGATTCAGATTAGTGCCTGCGGTGAATCAGAGCACTTGAGATACAAACGTTACGTCCCATGACTGTTCAGACCCGCCGATTGCAACTGTGGTAAGCGTGCATCCGGTCTCACTACAAGGGGCCTTCGTGGTTCTGGTTACCTTAGGCGTTCTTGGAATGCAGAGCTTTTTGCAAACACATTCGCCATGAAGTCCATGAAAACGATGGCTCGCTTGGGCAGCAGCCGATTCGCTAGGTAAACGACCTGGATCGGCACCTGTGGTGCTACGTAGTCGCTAAGCAGCAGCTGAAGATTGCCACTTCTTAGCCCTTCCTCATAAAGCCATTGAGGGCCTTGCGCGATTCCTAATCCTGCATTGACGTACTCACGTATCGCCTCGGGTGAATTGACCCGCAGGCGACCGGAGACCTGGACATCAATGTCTTTAAACCGCCAGTTAGTACCGGTAGATAGCAGAGTGTAAATAAGGCAGTCGTGTTTCTTCAGGTCATCAGGCGAAGAGGGAGAACCACGTTTCTCCAAGTACTCGCGGCTGGCCACACACACACGCTCGAACCACGCTAGTGGCCGGGCACGCATTGCGCTGTCCTCCAGGTGGCCAATGCGAATCGCGAGCTCGGCTCCCTCGTCGACCAGATTGACGTAGCGATCATTGATCTGGAGATCGAGCGACACTTCTGGATAGAGCTCCAGAAAGCTAGCCACCTGGGGCACGATAAAGGTGTGCGCCAATGCAGTCGGGCATGCGACGCGCAGTAACCCAGACGGTGCCACGTTCCCTCTCAGAGAGGACTCTGACTCTTCTACTGAGTCCAAAATACGCCGCGCATCTGCGTAGTACCGCTCGCCTTCCGGTGTGAGCGTCAGCTTTCTTGTCGATCGGTGAAGCAGCCTGGCTTGCAGATGATCTTCGAGTGCGGCGACGTAACGGCTGACGTTCGGTTGTCCGAGTCCAAGATCACGTCCCGCAGCTGAAAAACTGCCGGTCTCGACGGCGCGTACGAAACAGCTCATCAGTAACAACCGATCCATCACACGTCCTCTTTCATGCGTATTTTGCATGAGATGTATTCTCTTTAGCTATCTTATCAGCGCTCCAGCATGAATACATAGTTGCTCTCAGAAGGTCAGTCGTCCGACTGGTCGTCACAAATGAGAGGAAGTTTACATGTCCCGTTTACAAGGCAAGCGTACGCTCATCACTGGCGGCACAAGTGGCATTGGTCTGGAGACCGCAAAGCAATTCCTCGCAGAAGGCGCTCGGGTGATCGTCACTGGTGTTAATCCTGAGTCAATTGCAAACGCCCAAGCTGTCTTAGGTAGCGAGGTTCTGGTGTTACGAGCCGACTCCGCCAGTGTCACAGCCCAGAAGGAGCTGGCGCAGGCTGTTCAGTCTCATTACGGGCAGCTCGACGTTGCCTTCCTCAATGCTGGCGTATCCGTCTGGAAGCCAATCGAAGACTGGAACGAGGAGATGTTTGACCGCTCCTTTGACATCAATGTCAAAGGCCCTTACTTCCTCCTGCAAGCACTGCTGCCGGTCTTCTCAAACCCTGCATCGGTGGTTCTTAACACCTCGATCAGTGCGCACCTGGGCGCCGCGCGTTCATCCATTTATGCCGCAACAAAGGCGGCCTTTCTAAACATGTCGAAAACGCTCTCTAGCGAGCTTCTACCGCGTGGTGTTCGAGTAAATGCGGTCAGCCCTGGGCCGATCGACACGCCGCTGTACGACAAGGCGGGTATTCCCGATGCCTACCGCGAGCAGGTCAACAAAGATATTGCTGCGACTATCCCATTTGGCCGTTTTGGCACGCCTGAAGAAGTAGCTAAGGCGGTGGTGTACCTCGCGTCGGACGAGTCTCGTTGGACGTTGGGAACAGAAATTATTGTTGATGGTGGTCGCTCGCTTTAACGAGATAGGCACGCCTTCGAGTCTGTACATCCCGCTTCCTGCCCGGATGCGGGAGTTGTCGGAAAAACAGTGGGTATTCAAATGTCGCAATCACAGCTCACGCTCGTTAGCCACGAGCTTTGTCCGTTTGTTCAGCGAGTGGCAATTTTACTTCACGAAAAGCAGGTTCCATTTCAGCGCATTGATGTGGATCTGAAGGTCAGGCCCGACTGGTTTCGGGTCATGTCGCCAACGGGCAAAGTCCCGCTTCTAACGGTGCAAAAAGGCGACGAGGGTGCGAACGTACTCTTCGAGAGCGTGGCAATCTGTGAATTCATCGAAGAGGTGTATCCGGAGCCCGCTTTGCACCCGGAAGATGCAATCACCCGTGCTCAACACCGTGCCTGGATCGAATTCGCCACTGCCATGCTCGCGGATGCGTGGGGATATTTGAATGCAGCGGATCAGCAGACAGCGCTTAGTAAATCAGCAGTGTTGAGAGGCAAACTAGAGCGATTCGAACTTGAAAAATCGGACGGCGATTACTTCGCTGGTGCGAAGCTCAGCATGGTGGATATAGCCGTTGCTCCAGTTTTTCGCTACTTCGACATACTAGGATTCGAACCAAGTCATCCATTGTTCGATGGACTTGTTCGCATTGCAGAGTGGCGCCATGCGCTAGCAAACCGAGCGAGTGTTCAAGCTGCAGTTGCCGAAGATTATGCGTCCCGGTTCCGCACGCATCTTCAGCAAGCCAAGGCCATTTTGGTTAGCTGAATCGGGCGTTTCGGTTCAGCCCGCGCTCGACTGCGGTCTCATCGAAAAGTCCTGCACCCAACTCCTGCTCCTCTAAAGCTCATAGCCCTCGCTGAACTCTCAGAGAGGCTGCTTATTGGTCGAGGCGCGGCCTACTGATGCTCAGATGGTTTTGCTGGCGACAGATCTCCACACGTATCGGCGGCGCATCGACCGTCATCCTGGCCGCTCTCCTGCTCGTTTTTTTCCACTGAGAAGAAGTATTTAGAGACTAGGCGCAGCCTGGCCCCGGCCGCTTCTTACAGGCTGCGGCTAGTGATTTTTGCCAAGGTTAGATCACCGGCCCCCACGTCGACATTCAGCGTATTCTCAGTCCGCTTGCTCCGAGAATTCGTTAGCGAATGGCCTCCCCTTGAAGACAACCGACAGCCCGCCCCATGGTGGGCTTTTTTCGTATGGCTCCAAATGGCCCAGAGTGTGTAAAAACGCTTAGCCAAAATTGAAGTGCGCGCGTCTACGTTAAATCTGAAATTTATCGGCACGTCAGCAGATGTGGATTTCGCGTAGAAACGCGATTTTCAGTCCGGTTTTGAGTACCTGTCGCGCTCAAAAACGTTTTTACACAGCCTCGGCCGTTTTCTGACCTTCGTTTAGAGGTTGAACTGCCGGGATTTTCCTAAGCAATGAGTGAGTAATTGCATGGTCAGCAAATAGTAATAGCGCGTCGATTGAGTGTGCTGGTTTAGGTGGTGATTCAAAAACCACGCAAGGTGTTTTCTCTGCCAAGTCCATGGATTGTCGCGTTGCCAGCGCTCAGCGATCGCTGTTTGGATGGCCTTCGCCTGACGCAGGTGGCGTTGGCGCGTGGTATGCGACCCGGTCAGGACGCCCGTCAGGAACAGATCCATATCGAATACCGTGCTCATGCGCGACCACCAATGTAAGCGGCCACCACGACGATACGGTTGTGCCCCAGCTCATAGCTGATTTGTACTCGGGCTTCCTGATCGAGACGTCGGTCGAGTTGATAGCAATGGCCACCGTTGATGGGGGTGGGACGGTGGGTGATTTGCTCATAGCGTTCGCACGCATAGGCTGCCCGCAATTCGTGGAAGCCTTTGAGGTTGTACTGATGGAGGATGTCCCGTGCAGGACGGACGATTCCCCGTTGGAAATCGAGGTAGGTTTCGTTCGGTGCAAGTAGGTTGCGGCACCAGGAGTCGAATTATATCGTAATACATTGTTTTTAAAGAAGTTATTGTATTGATGATTAGTTTTGTATCCCTAAAACTACCTTAATCCCTTCACGTCATTTCATGCTATCAAGGAAGGCTGAGTAGTTAAAATCAGCGCGTCTTTCTCTGTTTTTTCAGGTTGGTGCCGCATCTATAGAAACTTCATATTGATCCGTGAGGGACCTTGGATGGACGGCGCGATGGCTTTTTGATAGCTTCGACTGATAGTCGATAGGACAAAATGAGGGGCTCGACGTCCAAAGTGTTAGGGATATCGCTAGCATTAACTCGAGAATGGAAGCTTCGAAGCGCGCACATAAAGCCGCGTCTTGTGAGTATGTAGTCATGATGATAGAAATACCATACACGAGTAGGAAGCTTGTTGAATGTATAGGCTTTCAAGATATTATTAGATTTCCTCACTTGCAAGACAGAAACAATCGTGCGGATCTTGCGAACAAGACTCTAAATTTATTAAGTCGTGGCCAAGTTTTCAATGGGTGTTTAAGGCAGATAAATATTGGGTCGGATAAAGGATATGTGTTCAATATTTCTTCGGCTGATCTGGTGGCGCGACTGGTCTCAAAAAATATTAGAGTGAACTATAAACTTAAACAAGCTGATCGCCAAACTATCATATCTAATGCAATGTCTATGTTTAAGGAGGGGTCTCCTTTTGATGTTTATAGATTGGATATAAAGAAATTTTACGAGAGTATTGATTCGAAACTCTTATTCGAGCGGCTGATAGGAGAAGGTAAGTGTTCGTGGCAAACAATTGTTTTACTGGATCAGTTTCTTAACACGCTGGCCGCATATGATGTGACTGGATTGCCTCGAGGTCTAGGAATTAGCGCTACTCTTTCAGAGTTTTATCTAAAGGAATTTGATCTAGCTGTATCCGCGCTCCCAGGAGTTTTTTACTATGCACGTTTTGTGGATGATATTCTTATAGTTACATCTGGGCAAATAGCGAGAGGTAGCTTTGAAAGTCAGGTTGAAGAATTATTGCCTCAAGGGCTGGAGTTTCACACTGCGGGGAAAAGAGATTATATCGCAGTAGGGAAAGTTGCTAAGGAAGCCGCTGGTAAAAAATTAGATGGATTTGATTATCTTGGTTATAACATTAGAATATTCAGCGAGCATTCGGAAGAAACAGTAAACGGTGTTTTTCGTAGAAAGGTGTTTTGTGATATATCTAAGGTAAAGGTTGAGAAGATTAAAAAGAGATTGCTTAATTCGTTTTCAAGCTATCTTGCTAGTTCGCAATATCCTACTGATTTCGTCCTGTTAAAAAATAGAGTTAGGGCTTTGACAGGGAATTATTATATCGTCGATCCGATGACCGGAGTAGATATTAAAACCGGCATATATTATAACTATGTCCAGAAAAATTTCGTCGGGCGTTGTGCGCTTGATGAGTTGGACGCCTTTATTCGTGGAGTCTTATTTTCTACAAAACATCAGCTTTCACGAAGGGTTATATCAGCATTGAGCCTTGATAAAAGAAAGCAGTTGGCTGGGTATGGTTTTAGAACTGGGTTTGTGAACGCAAGATTTCATTCATTTAAATATGATACGCTAAAGAAAATAAAGGAGTGTTGGCGTAAATGAAACCCGGGATGCGTCGAGTAAAAAAAGAGGACTTTGCTAGAGTTGTGCTAACTGAGACGTGTCCGTATGAGGTCCCTATAGTTTTTAGTAATCTCGGTTTTTACTGGCATCTTAAAAAGTATGAAGCTGGAAGTAGTCTCTTTCCGGACATAATGGATTATTTGTTCTATCGAGATTTGGCGTCGGAGTATACCTTACCATTGACCTATAAGATTCGTAAGGATGAGGCGTCTGTCCGAACTTTATCTTTATTGCACCCTAGGTCTCAAGTTAGCTTTGTGGAGCTCTATAAGACTTACGGTGATCAAATTGTTTTTTCTTGCTTAAAAAGCTCGTTCAGTATCCGCCGGCCAGGTGGGGTGGCGAGTAAGTACTATACAAAGAGCGAGAATGACAATATAAAAAAATTTCGCTCCGATAATGTGGTGGTTTCTGCAACTGAGTCCAGGCACAGATACCTTTCGTCATATTTCTCTTATTTTGGATATACACGGCTTTATCGTTTTTTTGAATCCTACGATTTTTTGCAGTTAGAGCAACAATACTCTTCTTTTTGGTCGATTGATATATCAAGATTTTTTGATAGCATTTACACGCACTCGATAACTTGGGCGTTGAAAACGAAAGAGTTCTCTAAAGCTAACTCGAGCGTCAAAAATACATTTGGAGCCGTTTTTGATCGATTGATGCAGGCGTCAAACTATAACGAAACTGCTGGGATTGTGATAGGTCCTGAAGTATGTAGGATATTTGCTGAAATTATTTTTCAACAAATTGATCGTGATGTAGAGGAAGAAGTCGCCAAAAAAGGTTTAGTCTTAGGAAGGGATTATGCTGTTCGTAGATATGTTGACGATATTTTTGTTTTCGCTATAAGTGAAGATTTTGCACAGCAGGTATATAGATCAATAGAGAGCAATGCGAAAAAATATAAACTAAACATAAACAAAGCAAAAACAATTAAAGCTTCTCGACCGTTTGTAACTGGTAAGACCAGATCTTTGAAAGTTGTTAAAAATACGCTGGCTAAATTTTCAGAGAAAATGGTCGCTGTAGGTAGTCCCGATGGTGCAAGTAAGTTTACTCCTAATCGAATATATAACCGTAGAAGGGTTGTGGTTGATTTTATTAGCGAAGTTAAGGCTGCTTGTATTGCGGACGTCGATGCATATGGCATGGTTTGTGGTTATTTAATATCCGCTTTGACGAGGATTTTAGTCCAAGTGACAGAGGCGAATATTGGTAGAGTATTTTCTGATGACGAAGATCTCAATAAATATTCCGATTTCTATTATGTAATTATTGACGTGATTTTCCATTTGTTTACCGTAAATCCCAGTCATACAGGTACGGTGAAGATTTTTGTAGCAGCGACACTTTCGTGTTCTTTCTACGAGGCACATCTTCCAAATGAGTTGAACTCAATAAAAAGTAAAATCTACACTGCATGTCGTGACTTTTTTGAGAGTAGTGAATATGCGAAGATGTCCTCTGGCAATAGCGATCACGCAATGCTTGAGGCGTTAAATTTACTCGTTGTGCTCAAAGGGTTAGGTAGTGATTATTTGATTCCGCGGGAAACGTTGCAAAGCATTGTAGATGTTTCAATCGGTCGTCAAATGTCATATTTCGAAATAATTTCGTTGCTTTACTATGTAGAGAATATTCCTTCTTATGCATCTATAAAAAGGGCTGTGTTTTCAAATATTAAGGCAAAGCTTGAAGATCTATCAGATATTAGATCGGATGCTGAAAAAATCTATTTGTTCTTAGATATTATGACCTGTCCCTATATTGATAAAAAGTTTAAGCATAAAATCGCAGAAAAATTGTATAAGCAGATTAATAGTAAGATTCCAACAGCGCCGATGGTGGCTGATCTCGCTTTGCGGTTGGAAAAGTTTCCTTGGTTTGTATCATGGGAAAATGCAGACTTTCTATCTGCTCTAGAAAAAAAGGAATTGCTAAAAGGTTACTAGTGATCTATATTTTTTGAGTAGGGTATACCGATCAGCTTTACGACCTGAAAAGGTTGGCTAACCGAAACCGATTTCCGCGGAGGCTCTGGATGAGCTTTTTAGGGGGGAGGGGATGGAATCATTTGCTGGTCAAGGAATGGCGGGCAACCGCACACACTATACTGGTTGGATACCCTACACTATTTTTCCATGCAAACGTAATGCCTCTCTTCTCCTTGCCTAAAACTGCCATTTCTTGTCTAGGCGCAAAACAAGAATTTTAACTGAAAGTAGGTAGTAGTAGCGTGTTGTTGGTGCGTTAGCACTAGTGTAATAGTTTAGAAACCATACCAAGTGTTTTCGTTTCCAATTCCAAGGATTATCTATTTTCCAGCGCTTAGAAATAGCGGATTGGATTGTCCTCGCTTGACGTAAATGACGAACTCGAGTGGCATCCGACCCGATCAGTACGCTCGCCAGGAACAACTCCATATCGATGGTTTTACTCATGTTCGACCACCGATATAAGCCGAAACAATATCTATACGGCCGTGCCCAAGTTCATAACTGATCTGTATTCGAGCCTCTTTATCGAGATGGCGCTCGAGTTGATAACATCTGCCATCATTGACTGGCGCGGGATGACGGGTGATTTGCTCATAGCGTTCGCACGCATAGGCTGCCCGCAACTCGTGGAAGCCTTTGAGATTGTGCTTATGAAGGATGTCCCTTGCGGGACGGGCGATTCCCTGTTGGAAATCGAGGTAGCGTTCGTTCGGTGAAAGCAGGTTGCGGCTACCGTCGGGCGAGACCTGTTTGGCAAACCTCAATGCATCACGAATATGCTCATCTACCATAATCCAGCGAGGCGCCGACGCGCCTGAGCGGCCGCCTTTGGTGCCATCCTGGATGTTAATCTTGCCGTATAGTTCGGCCTCACGTTTTAGACGCGGAAGGTCGGCCAATATGGCCTCTCGTAAGCGCATTCCGGTTGCTCGCGCCAGTTGCACGATGGCAGCAGCGCGTGGCAGTTGGTGTTCGCAAAGCGTATCGACGATTTGCTTCACCTGATAATGGTCTTGGCCTTTCGGTGCTACGGTGCGGACGCTGGTGCGCTGCTTTCCTATCGCTTTGCTCGGACTCGGCACCTTCACATATTGATCACCGCGAAGCGCGGCCATGGTCCGATTCACACTGGACAATTGGTTTTGCGCAGTGGCGATGGCGAGTTCGCCCTGTTCAACTTGCTGACGCAAATGCCCGGCGTAGTCCAGCAAGGTCTGCCGATCAATCTGCCGCGCATCGTTGAACCCCGGCCCATCCTCCGAACGACACCATCGCACAAACGCCTGCCACCGATCACTGTGCGCCCTGACCGTGCCGTAACGCCCGCCGCCAAACAGATCCCGCAATGCCTGCGGCCCGGCATAGCTCAACTGCCGACCGTAGCCAAAATTGCACCCATCTCGTTTACCGACCAACGCCATGATCAAACTCCTCTCGAAGCCAAAATCTTTGAGACCTTCCCCACGTCATCCCGCCACGAATGTTGAGTGTTATCAGGGATCAAGGCCCCTGCGACCTGTGAGGGTTGTCCACTAACGCGGGACTGGCGGCTCTTTACGACCGGGAGCTTGGGCATCTCATGATCTGGCCTCCTGAACACCGATAGCGGTGGGCGGGTGGAGGCTGCACTGGCTGACGAGACCGGCGCCGCGAGATCCTGAGTCAGGTGAAGGCAGTGATGCGATGACCGGGGCATGCCTGACTGTCAGTCAGGTGCAGTCCATTCCTTGGGCTGCGGCACCATCATCTGCATCGCTGTTGCTGGTGACTTCGGTGTTTGTCACGCCGATTGTCACGTGGGGGAATGCCGCAAAGCCTTGTACGAGGTGGGCTGCAGCAGTGGTAGGAGCGCCCGTCTCTTTCCGGGAGAAAGAGACGGGCGCAGGTTAGCGCACGGAATGGCCAAGCGGATAGGTTGCTGCAGGGCGGCTATGAAAGGGGGTGAGTTGCCGCAGTGGGCGCACTGGTAAAAGTAGGCATCCATCACATCGCTGTGACCGTGCGAGCCGCCGGACGCTAATCGCACTTTGGGAGAACCACCACGGTGTGGCGTAGCCTTAAAGGTTCTGGCTACCTGGGGTTGCTGTCAGCGACAGCGCTTTGCCCGATCTTTTCTACGCCTGTGGATAATTCGGGTCAAGGCTCGAATTTTTGGGAGTTCTGCGGTTGTGGATGAAATTATCCACCGGTGGAAATCTGTGGTTTTCCACAGATAGTTGCGTGGGCTTTAGATTTTTTAAGTGAGGTCCATCCAAACAGGGCGGCTTTGCAGCCCTGTTTGGATGGACCCGCGTGGACAGATCACTGAGATATGAAGACCGAGCGCTTACTCGGTTGCGCCACGTTTTGCTTTTAGGCGAGTGATGTTCGCTCCGGTCTGGTTCGCGAATTCGTTTGGAGTGACATGCTCCTGTCAATTGCGGGGGTAATGCACCTGCTTTGGGTGGAAACGGTCAGAGAGAGTTCTTAATCTGTGACTGGATGACATGGTGATCGGCACTGTGATCTCAAAAGGAGCATATCAATGAGACCGAATTTCTTTCTGGACGATGAAGATGAAGCCATCGCCAAGAGCTATTTCAAGAAGGTTAATAGCATTGGTTTTGTTTGTGTCGGTTTGGCGTTGACGATAATCACAATGCCTCATCCCGAGCGCGCTGCATGGTTTGTCTTCGCGGTAGCGATCATCTATGCGTTTAGCCACGGTGATGGTTACAGGAAGATTGTTGCCAGCTATTTGTTGCGTCATAAAGGATTCGGCGGTGGTATTCGTTTGGTGTTGAAAGTAGCTCTCTTCGTGTTGGGCACAAGTCTGTTGTCTGGGATTGGGCTTCAGATCTTGACGCCTGAGGTTTTAGGCATCCTCCCATAGCAGGACTGTCTCAGTGACCTGGGTGGCGGATTCAATCATTGATCCGCTTCACCTTCATCCGGGTAACATTCGCCCCAATCTGATTAGCGAACTCATGCGGAGTGACATGCTCTTCACGGTTGGCTTCCAGGTACCGGCTCCACCAGTTCATGATCAGCCTGCGCTCCTCGATGAACTCGGCCTTGTGGATGTAAGCGGCGCGGACGTTGTTGCGCTCCTTATGGCTCATCTGCCGTTCAATGGCTGTCTCCGACCACAATCCTGACTCGATCAGTGCGCTGCAGGCCATCGAGCGGAAGCCATGGCCACAGATTTCGGTTTTGGTGTCGTAACCCATATTTCGAAGCGCGCTGTTCACTGTGTTTTCAGACATGGGTTTCCAGGGCTTGGCATCGCCTGCAAACACCAGGTCGAATTTGCCGGTGAGGGCGTGGATCTGTTCAAGCAGAGTCACGGCTTGCGGCGATAAGGGTACAAGGTGGATGTCCCCGGCCATCTTTGTACCCCTTGTGGAAAAGGGCACTCCGTCCAATGCCGGACGAGTATCCGGTATCTCCCAGGTGCCACGCTTGAGGTCGAACTCGCTCCAGCGGGCGAAGCGCAGTTCGCTGGAGCGTACGAACACATGCAGCGAGAGCATGACCGTCAGACGGGTAAGTGCGCGGCCTTTGTAGGTGTCGATACGCTCCTGCAATTCAGGCAGACGCGATAAGGGTAGAGCGGGGCGGTGAACCACTCTAGGGGCTTTGATCAAGCCTTCAAGGTCGGAGGCAGGGTTTGCCGCGATCTGTCGAGCACGTTTCGCCTCGCGCATGATGCTTTGCAGGTAGTTTTGTACCCTTAACGCGACGTCAATCGTGCCACGCTTCTGGATTGCTTCCAGAGGTTGCATCAAGTCGTGAGTGTCTAAGTCGACAATAGCGCGATCACCGATTAGTGGAAAAACATGGGTTTTGAGACGGCTTAGGACCGTCTTGGCATGGCCCGGAGCCCATTTGGCAGACATCGCTTTGTGCCAGTCCAAGGCTGCGCTCTCAAAGGTTCGGCCTCGGATTGCGGCTTGCGTCTTGGCTTGGTGTTTGGACTCGATGGGGTCGATGCCTTCCGCCAGCATCCGCTTGACCTCCAGGCGCTTCTTGCGCGCATCGGCGAGGCCGACCACGGGGTAGTTGCCGAACGAGGTCAGTCCTTCACGACCATCAGGTTTTACATACCTGAATCGCCAGCCTTTGCGGCCATTGGGTTGGACTAAAAGGTAGAGGCCGTCGCCGTCGAAAAGCTTGTAGGCGCGGTCGGTGGGCTTGGCTGAACGGCAAGCCGAATCGGAGAGTGGGGCAGTGGTGCGCGACATAAGGGTACTCCTCCCTTTATCGAATGACCTTACCCCTATCTTTATCCTTAAAACGGCTGGTATCCATAAGATTTTGGCGGAATCCGACGGAACGCCAAAACGAAAAAACCCGCCATAAGGCGGGTTTTTCGGGGGTTCCAGAGATTTTGAAAGCCTTCTCTGGAACCTTGTATGGTGCCGGCACCAGGAGTCGAACCCGGGACCTACTGATTACAAGTCAGTTGCTCTACCAACTGAGCTATACCGGCGTGTTAGGGCGACGATTATAGCGATTGAAAAAGTTCTGTAAACCCCTGAAATCTGACTATTTTTGCGAAAACCCAAGTTTTCGCCCTTCGCCCTGCATTTACCCGCTGTTCCAGCAACAAATTGCCCCAATCAGCGCTCGTGCATGGCCTCTGCACGGGATTTGATGATCGGTTTGAGCAGGTAGCTCAAGATGCTCTTCTTGCCGGTGATGATGTCCACGGAGGCCACCATGCCGGGGATGATCAGCAGGGGTTTGTCGTCGGTGCCCAGGTGGCTGCGGTCGGTGCGCAGTTTGATGAGGTAGAAAGTGTTCTTCTTCTCTTCATCCATCACGGTGTCGGCGCCGATCTGTTCGAGTTTGCCTTTGAGGCCGCCGTAGATGGTGTAGTCGTAGGCGGTGAATTTGATCATCGCTTCCTGGCCAGGGTGCAGGAAGGCGATGTCTTGCGGGCGGATCTTGGCTTCTACCAGCAAGGTGTCGTCCAGCGGTACGACTTCGGCGATGTCGCTGCCGGGCTGGATGACGCCGCCCACGGTGTTGACCAGCATTTGCTTGACGATGCCACGCAGGGGCGAGGTGACCATGGTGCGGCTGACGCGGTCTTCCAGGCCTTTGGACGTGGCCTCGGCCTTGCTCAGGTTGGTGCGTGCTTCGTTCAACTGAGCCAACGCTTCGCTGCGGAATTTGCCGCGGGTCTCGTCGATTTTGCGCTGCACTTCGTTGATGGCGGCCTGGGCGCGGGGGATGGCCAGGGTGGTGCCGTCGAGCATGCCGCGGGTTTCCACTTCGGAGCGCTTGAGGCGCAGCACTTCTACCGGCGAGATCGCGCCTTGTTTTACCAGCGGTTCGGACATGCCGATCTCTTGGCGCAGCAGGTTCAGGCTGTTGCGGTATTGTTCCTGCTTGGAGGCGAACTCACGCTGTTCCTGCTGACGTTGCAGCAATTGTTGTTGCAGCCCGCCAATTTCATCGGACAGTTGCTGGCGTCGGCTCAGGTACAGCGACTCTTCGTTCGAGGCCTGGTTGGGCACCGCTTTGCGCGCTTCTTCGGTGATGTTCAGCGGGCGATTTTCGATCTCGGCGCTCAGGCGCTCAACACGCAGCTCCATGGCCACGCGGTCGGCTTCGGTTTCGCCGACGTTGGAGGCAAAGCGTGTGTCGTCCAGGCGTACCAGCGGCGCACCGGCCTCGACGATCTGCCCTTCGTGAACGTAGATCTGGGCGACGATGCCGCCTTCCAGGTTTTGGATCTTCTGGATGCGCGAGGAGGGGATCGCCTTGCCTTCGCCTTTGGTCACTTCATCGATGATCGCAAAGTGTGCCCACAGCAGCAGGAACACGAAGAAGCCGATCACGCCCCAAATGGTCAGGCGCACGATGCGCGGGGCGTCGTCGACCAGGGCTTTTTCGACTTCGGGCAAGGGCTGGTCTTCGAGCGAGTCGGTGCCCCTGAAATAGCCGAAGATGACGTCTTTCAAACGGCGTGAGCCGGAATTAAGCGACACTGATTTGCCCCTTTTTCAGCGCTTCCATAACGGCCGCTTTTGGACCGTCTGCGAGTATCTGGCCACGGTCGATCACCAGCAGGCGATCCACCAGGGTCAGCAGTGAGGCGCGGTGGGTAACCAGAATCACCGTCTTGTTTTCGATGACCGACTGCAAGCGCTGTTTCAGGCGCTCTTCGCCGGTGTTGTCCATGGCGCTGGTCGGTTCGTCCAGCAGCAGGATCGGTGGGTTCAACAGCAACGCACGGGCGAGGGCGACGTTTTGTCGCTGGCCGCCGGAGAGGTTTTGCCCGCGTTCGCCCACTTGCAGTTCGTAACCTTGCGGATGCAGCCTGGCAAATTCATGCACGCCGGCAAGTTCTGAGGCCTGTAGCACCATTTCATCATCCACGTAGCGCGCGCCCGAGACGAGGTTGTCGCGCAAGGTGCCGGCCAGCAGTTGGATGTCCTGTGCCACATAGCCGATGTTATGACGCAATTCGCTGACATCGATCTGGCGAATGTCCACGCCATCGACCAGCAACGAGCCCGAATCCGGCTGGTAAAGACCGACCAGCAGTTTGGCCAGCGAGCTTTTGCCCGAGCCGCTGCGCCCGATGATGCCGATTTTCTCGCCCGGCTTTACATTCAGGTTGATGCCGCGCAGCGCCAGGTTTTGTTGGTTCGGGTAGGTGAAGTCGACTTCGCGGAACGTCATCGCACCTTGCAGTGCCTTGCGGCTGAGCGGGCGTTCGTCGTAGTTGCGTTCTTGCGGCAACTCCATCATCTGGTCGACCGACACCATCGTCACCTTGGCTTGCTGGTAACGCGTCAGCAGGCCCGACAGTTGGGCCAGCGGGCCCAGTGCGCGGCCGCTGAGCATGTAGCAGGCGACGAGGCCGCCCATGCTGAGGGCGCCATCAATGATTTGGTATACGCCGAAAATGATCATCGCCACGCCGGCCACTTGCTGGATCAGCAAGGTGATGTTCATGGCCAGGCCGGACAACACTTTGACCCGCAGTTCCAGGCGGCTGAGGGTGCCAATGGTCTGTTCCCATTGATACTGGCGTTCGCTTTCTGCGTTATTGACCTTGACCGCATCGAGCCCGGCGAGGGTTTCGATCAGGCTCGACTGGCGCTCGGCGCCCAGGGCCATGGTGCGCTCCAGTGTCGCAGTCAGCGGTTTTTGCAGCATGTGGCCGATACCCAGGGCCAGCGGGAAGGCGATGATCGGGATCCACACCAGGTGGCCGCCGAGCATGGCGATCACCACCAGGATGATCAGGGTAAAGGGCAGGTCGATCAGGCTCGCGAGGGTCAGCGAGGTGAGGAAATCGCGCATCCCCTGGAATTCATGGATGTTCTGCGCAAAGCTGCCAACCCGTGCCGGGCGTACTTTCATCGCCATGCCCACGATGCGCTCGAACAGCGTCGCGGAAATGATCAGGTCGGTTTTTTTGCCCGCCAGGTCCAGGCATAAACTGCGCAGGCTCTTGAGCAGCAGGTCGAACAGGTAGGCGCCGCAGATACCAATAGCCAGCACCCACAGGGTCGAGGTGGCCTGGTTGGGGACTACGCGGTCGTACACGTTCATCACAAACAGCGGTGCGGCCAGGGCGATCAGGTTGATCACCAGGCTCGCGGCGATCGCGTCGGCGTAGAGCCAGCGCGAGCGCTTGAGGGTGTCTCGAAACCACGAGCGTGCACGCGGGATCAGCGTGCCGCTGGTGATGTCAAATTTATGCTGCGGTTGGGCGAAAAATACCCGACCGCTGTAATCTTGACTCAATACTTCACGGGTGATGTGCACTTCGCCGCCGTCGCTTTCGCTGAGCAGCAGGCGCGCCGTGTCACCTTCCCATCCCAACAGCACCGCGCTGCGCCCTTCCTTGAGCAGCAGCATGGCGGGCAGCGCGATGGACGGAATCTGTTCCAGCTTGCGTTGCAGCAACCGTCCCTGCAAACCCGCCCGAGCGGCTGCGCGCGGCAGCAACTCGGGGCTCAAACGCTGGGCCGCCAGTGGCAGCCCAGTGGTCAGCATCGCGCGGCTGGCGGGTTTGTAATGCAGTGAGCAGAGTGTCAACAACCCATCCAGCAGGGGGTCGTCATGCTGACTGCGCGGGTCATGGTTGAGTTGCGCCACACCTATTTCAGAATCCAAGCTGACTCTCACTTAATGCAGTTGAGTGGTCCAACTCCGTCAAGAATCAGTTCATCCCTGGCAGGTTTACCGACGGTTTAATATCGTTTTGCACAACCGATGCCATCGGAGCAACCACGCCCTGACTTTTCAGCAGTTGGCCCATATCAGCCTTGATTCGATACTGCGTATATAGCTGCAGGCTTTTGATCTCCGCCAGGCGCTGCTGCGCAGTGAACAGTTCATTCTCGCTGTCGAGCAAGTCGAGCAGTGTACGCTCACCGAGGCTGAACTGCTGCTGGTACGAGGTGCGCACTTTATTGCTGCGGTCTACGTATTGCTGCGCGATCGGCACCTGCTGGGTCGCGTTATTGTAGGCGTTCCACGCCAGGCCCAGCTCTTCGTTCAGCTGACGCAGGGCGTTGTTGCGGATATCCAGCGCCTGGGTGGCCTGGGAGGCCTTGGACTGCAGGTTGGCCTTGTCGCTGCCGCCGTTGAACAGGTTGAACTGCATGTTCAACATGGCGGAATAGCCATTGTCATGGCCTTCTTCGCCGCCGATGTTGTTGTTGGCCGAGCGTTGCAGTACCGCATCAAAGCGCGGGTAGAAGGTCGATTTAGCGGATTCGTACTGCTTTTCAGCGGCGCTGATATCCGACTCGGCAGAGCGCAATACCGGGCTGTCCGCAATCATCTGGCGACGGGCTTCATCCAGGCTGGCCGGCAGCAAGGTCACAACACCCGACGGCCTCTCCAGTTGGTCGGGCTCTTGGCCGACCACGCTCAAGTAGTTGGTGTTCGCGTCAGCCAGGTTGGTCTGTTCGGTGATCAAGTTGTTTTGAGCTTGAGCCAGACGGGCTTCGGCCTGGTCCATGTCCGCCATTCTTCCGACGCCACGGCTGGTGCGCAATTTGATCTGGTCAAAAATACGTTCGTGGCTTTTCAGGTTGTCTTCTGCCAATTGCACCATCTCGCGACGGGTCAAGACATCCAGATAAACCTGGGCGACCGTCAGGGCGGTGCGCTCGGTAGTGTTGAGCAGTGCATAGCCCCGGGAATTGGCGGTGGCTTGTTGGCGGCCTATTTCATTTTGGGTGCCAAAACCTTGGAACAGGTTTTGCTGCAGGCGAATGGTTGATTCGCCGCGGTTCAAGGTCTTCCATTCGTGGCTGTTGCTGGCTGCGCGGGTCGAGGTGTTATCCGAGCGTTCACGGCCATAACCGCCCAGCAAGTCGACTTTAGGCAGGTAGCCGCCTTTGGCTGCGTCGACTTGGTAGTCAGCAGCAATGCGTGCATTGACACCCGATTGGATCTCCGGATGGACTTCCACCGCTTTCTGCATCGCCTCCGTCAGGGTTTGAGCCTGTACGAAACTGGCGGCTAGAGCAAAAGGCAAAGCTTTGAATAAGTGCAAACGCATTGTGATTCTTCCCTGGGGATTGGTTGCCTGAAAAACCGCAACAAACTTGGATAGTGCATTGGAGTGGCAACCGAAATCACTGCTTGTCATGAGAGCTGGACGGTGCAAACAGAAAGTCGCGATGCCGCTTAAATATCAATGTGACATTACCGGGCAGATTGTTTAGGATGGCGTCAAATAGGTCAATACCTTGACGGAAAAGTAATTTGCTGATTGAAACAACAAATTATTGACGCCAAATTTTTTTACATGGGATTAACGTACTCCAGCTATTGAATCGGCACGAGAGAAAAAGGCCGGTCTCCATGATGGATACCCCTGAACGGTAATACACGGAGAGTCTTTTATGAGCAGCGTTGCGGTCGTCAAAAGCATTGTCGGTCAAGTGTTTGCGGTATCCCCGGAAGGGATTCGTCGCCTGCTGGTAGAAGGGGATCGCTTGTTCACTGGGGAGCTGGTGGAAACCGGTCCTGGCGGCTCCGTGTCGCTGGAGCTTGCCGATGGCCGCACCCTGGACCTGGGTCGCGACAGCCAGTGGAGCGCGAACGCGCCTGACTCGGTGACCGACCTGAGCGCTGCCACTGCCCAGGCGGCACCTTCCGTTGCCGAGCTGCAGCAAGCCATCGCTGCCGGTGCCGACCCGACCCAAGACCTCGAAGCCACCGCTGCTGGTCAGACTGCCACCGGCGCAGACGGCGTCGCGGGCGGCGGCCACAGCTTTGTCGTGCTGGAAGCCACCGCAGGCACGGTTGACCCTACTATCGGTTACCCGACGAACGGCTTGAATGCCGGCGATGCCGCGGCCAATCAGTTCACCGCCGCTACCAATAATGGCGTCGACCCACTCAACGTCACCATCACCCTGACCGCCACGCCGAGCATCACCGAAGCCGGTGGCGTCGTGGTTTACACCGCGTTCATCACCCAGGCGCCGACCAGTGACCTGACCGTCACCTTGTCCAACGGCCTGTCCGTCGTGATTCTCGCCGGCCAGACCTCGGGCGCACTGAACGTCACGTTCGCGGGCAATGACACGCCTTACCTGGATGCCTCGTCGATCTCCGCCACCATCGCCGGTACGTCCGGCGGCGGCAACCTGATCATTACCACGGACCCGGCGCCGGCGGTTACGCAGATCAATGACACCATCGACACCACCACCGTCACGCTGAGCGCGAACGCGTCGGTCGATGAGGGTGGTCAGATCGTCTATACCGCGACCGTGAACAACGCCGCGCAGACCGACGTCACCATCACGCTGTCCAACAACACCACTATCACCATCGAAGCCGGTAAAACCACGGGCACCGTCAGCGTCGATACGCCGGCAAACCTGGCCGACGGCAAAGACCTGACCGTCAGCGCCACCATCACCGGTGCGAGCGGCGGTAACTACGAAAACCTGGCGATCAACCCGGAAGCCGCCACGACCACAGTGGTCGCTGTCGACGATCCGAGCGTGCTGGTCGCGGACACCAACACCGTTGTCGAGGATCTGGCTGCCACTGGCAACGTGCTGAGCAATGACAGCGACATCGACAACGTGCTGACCGTCGCGACGTTTACCGTCGACGGCAACACGTATGCCGCAGGCAAAGTCGCCTTTATCGAAGGTGTCGGCTCCATCACCATCGGTGCGGATGGCGCGTATGCGTTTAACCCGGCCAAGGATTTCAACGGTGAAGTGCCGCAGATCGGCTACACCACCAATACCGGTTCGAGCAGCACGCTGGACGTGACGGTGACGCCGGTTAACGATGCGCCGGTGGCAGCGGTTGTTGAAGCTGGCGGGGCTGAAGATTCGGCCCAGGGCATTGCGGTCACACTGAGTGCGACCGATGTGGATGGCCTGGCGAACGTGAAATCGTTCACCGTCGGCACGCCGACCAACGGCACGTTCTACACCGACGCGGCCATGACCAAGCCAGTAACGGGCGCTATTGATGCCACCAATGGCGAAGCCACGGTGTACTTCAAGCCAAATGCGAACTTCAACGGCACCGCGGACTTCACCTACACCGCGACCGACAGCGGCAACGCTGACGGCAGCAATCCGCTGACTTCTGCGCCTGCCAACGGCACCATCACCGTGACTCCGGTCAACGATGCGCCAGAAGCTATCGCCACTACTGCGACCGGTTCCGAAGATCCGGCCCAGGGCATTGAAGTCAAACTTTCGGCTACTGATATCGATGGCGTGGAGAACGTGAAATCGTTCACCGTCGGCACGCCAACCAATGGCACCTTCTACACCGATGCCGCGATGACCAAGCCGGTGACCGGTTCCATTGATGCGGTCAACGGCGAAGCGACCGTTTACTTCAAACCAAACGAAAACTTCCACGGCACCGCGGATTTCACCTACACCGCGACCGACGGCGGCAACGCTGACGGCAGCAGCCCGCTGACTTCTGCGCCTGCTAACGGCACCATCACCGTGACCCCGGTCAACGACGCGCCGGTGGCTGATGCCACTGCTGCGACCGGTGCTGAAGATCCAAGCGTAGGCATCGCGGTCAAACTGTCCGCGACCGACGTAGACAGTCCGACGGACGTTAAATCGTTCACCGTCGGCACGCCAACCAATGGCACGTTCTACACCGACGCGGCCATGACCAAACCGGTGACCGGTTCGATTGATGCGGTCAACGGCGAAGCGACTGTTTACTTCAAACCGAACGAAAACTTCCACGGCACCGCGGACTTCACCTACACCGCCACCGACGGCGGCAACGCTGACGGCGGCAGCCCGCTGACCTCGGCTCCAGCCAACGGCACCATCACCGTGACTGCGGTCAACGACGCGCCGGTGGCTGATGCCACTGCTGCGACCGGTGCTGAAGATCCAAGCGTAGGCATCGCGGTCAAACTGTCCGCCACCGACGTAGACAGTCCGACGGACGTGAAATCGTTCACCGTCGGCACGCCAACCAACGGCACCTTCTACACCGACGCGGCGATGACCAAACCGGTGACCGGTTCCATTGATGCGGTCAACGGCGAAGCCACGGTTTACTTCAAACCGAACGAAAACTTCCACGGCACCGCGGACTTCACCTACACCGCTACCGACGGCGGCAACGCTGACGGCACCAACCCGCTGACCTCGGCTCCAGCCAATGGCACCATCACCGTGACTGCGGTCAACGACGCGCCGGTGGCTGCGGAAACTGCTGCGACCGGTGCTGAAGATCCAAGCGTAGGCATCGAGGTCAAGCTGTCTGCCACCGACGTAGATGGCGTGGCGGACGTGAAATCCTTCACCGTCGGCACGCCAACCAATGGCACCTTCTACACCGACGCGGCGATGACTAAACCGGTGACTGGTTCCATTGACGCGGTCAACGGCGAAGCCACCGTTTACTTCAAGCCAAACGAAAACTTCAACGGCACCGCGAACTTCACCTACACCGCGACCGACGGCGGTATTACTGGCAACGGCAGCCCGCTGACTTCGACCCCAGCCAACGGCACCATCACGGTGACTGCGGTCAACGACGCGCCAGTACTGGGCAACGCTTCGACCAACGCATTCGGCGACACCTACATTGAAGGCAAGCCAGGCGGCTACGTGGCGGCGACCTTGACCGTCAGCGACGTCGACAACAGCACCCTGCAAAGCGCCAAAGTCACACTCGTCAACCACCTGGCAGACGATGTGCTGATCGCAGATGTCAGCAACACCAAAATTGCAGTCAGCTACGACAAAGCCACTGGCATCCTGACCCTGTCTGGTGAAGCCACCAAGGCGGAATACCAGGAAGTCCTGCGTTCGGTGCACTTCGCCAGCGAAAGCGAGAACCCGGACCCGGCCAATCGCACCCTGACCATCACCGTCAACGACGGTCAGCTGGATTCGGCACCCGTGACCTCCGTGGTGAACGTGGTTCCGGTGAACGATCCGCCTGAGGTCAAGTTCGACAGCACCACGTTCACTGAACAAAAAGACGCGGTCGCGCTGGTCGAAAACCTGACCATCAAAGACGTCGACAACACCACCTTCAGCAAAGTCGTGGTCACTGTCGACAACCTGGCTTCGGGTGACGTGCTCAGCAATACCGACGTGCTCAAGGCCCTGGCCGTTGCCGGCATCACCATCACCCAGAGCGGCAGCGCCGCCGACGGGAAAATCGTCTACACCCTCACCAGCGACTCGGCGACCGGCAGCAGCGCCGCCGACTTCGTCAAGGTAGTTGAAGCCATCACCTTCCAGAGCCCGGGCGACAATCCTGTCGGCACTGATCGTACCGTCACCATCGATGTGACTGACGTCGGCGGCGCCAACCTGGATCGCGAACCGCCGGAAACCGGCAGCGCCACCGGCAAGGTCACTATCGACCTGTTCAACGACGCACCGATTGCATCGGCCGACAACACCACCGCCGATGAAGACCATACGGCCAAGATCGTGCTGGACGGCAAGGATGTGGACGGTACCGTCTCCAGCTTTGTCATCACCACCTTGCCGGAAAACGGCAAGCTGTACAGCGACGCCACGCTGCAAACCGAACTCAAAGTCGGCGATTCGGTGCCAGCGGGTGCCGACGGCAAGGCCGCGGTTTACTTCGCCCCGACCGGCGACTGGAGCGGCAAAACTGAACTGACCTTCACCGCGGTCGACAACGGCGGTAAATCGAGCACCGTGACGACGGCCGACATCACGATCGCACCAGTTACCGACACTCCGCACCTGGGCCTGCTCGGCGGCGGCCCTGTGACCTCGATCAACTTCGACGGCGCCAACCTTAATGGTTCGTGGGGCATCGTCGGGGTAAATGACGCCAACAACGCGCCTGTCAGTGGCACCTCGAGCACTCCGTGGCTCACAGGGAATGCCGACGGCCAAGTCGAAATCGGCCAAAGCAGCATCTACGGCGTAGAGACCCCAGGCAACAGCCAGGTCATCGAGCTTGAGAAAAACGCCGGCGACGACGCCAGCCTGTACACCATCATCAAGGCAGAAGCCGGCACGGCGTACACCATCTCGGTCGACTACTCGCCACGTGCGGGTGCCGAGAACAATTCGGTGATCGACGTATTCTGGGGCGGCGTCAAAGTCGGCACCCTGGATAGCACCACCGTTGGCATGCAGACTTACACCTTCGTCGTGCCGGTCACCGCTGACGGCGATGCCAAGCTCGAATTCAAAGCCCCGGCTGGCGAGACAAACAACTCGTTGGGCGGCGTGCTGGACAACATCAACGTCACCCAGGTGCTGAACACCGGCCTGGAAGACCATGCGATCAAGCTGTCGACCATCGACGCCTACGCCACCGACAAGGATGGCTCCGAGACGCTCAAGCTGGAAATCAGCGGCGTCCCGCTCAACGCGACCATCACCGATGGCACGCCGGGTCACACCTTCACAGCGACAGCTGGCAATCAAAGCGTCGACATCAGCGACTGGAACAAGGCCACCCTGGTCTTCACCCCGGCGGAAAACGCCAACGGCCTGGTGAACCTGACTGTCACTGCGACTGCGCAGGACGGCACCGCTGATCCGAAGTCTGAATCGATCACCCTGCCGATCAATGTGATAGCGGTCAACGACCTGCCGGTGATCGTTGTAGAGGCGAATACCTTGGTCGAAGAGAAGGTGGCCGAAGGCACCGTTGCCGGTACCTTTACCGTCAGTGATGTTGAAACCCCGGTTGCTGACTTGAAAGTGACTTTCACTGGCGACAGCAACAAAGACGGTTACTACACCATCGTCGGTAACGCCGTGGTGCTGACCCTGGCGGGTGCGGACTTCGTTAACGCGGGTAACAAACTGCCTGCTATCGACCTGACCGTGACCGATGCCGATAAAGGCAGTTCTCACGCCAGCGACACGCCAACCGTGACCCTGGTTAACGACATCCCGGTTATCGACGTAATCGCGACGACTGTGGTTGAAAACAGCGCGGTTGCGGGCACCGTCGTAGGCAACTTCACCGCCAGCGATGAAGAAACCCTGCGCGCTGACCTGAAGGTCACCTTCACCGGCGACAGCAACAAAGACGGTTACTACGCGATCTCCGGCGACACCGTGGTGCTGACTAAAGAAGGCGCGGACTACGTCAACACTGGCAAACCACTGCCGGCTATCGACCTGACCGTGACAGACGCGAGTAACGCCAGCTCGCACGCCAGCGATACGCCAACCGTGACCCTGGTTAACGACATCCCGGTTATCGACGTAATCGCGACGACTGTGGTTGAAAACAGCGCGGTTGCAGGCACCGTCGTAGGTAACTTCACCGCCAGCGATGAAGAAACCCTGCGCGCTGACCTGAAAGTGACCTTCACCGGCGATAGCAACAAAGACGGCTACTACGCCATCTCTGGCGACACCGTGGTGCTGACTAAAGAAGGCGCGGACTACGTCAACACCGGCAAACCACTGCCAGTGATCGACTTGACCGTCACCGACGCGAACAACGCCAGCTCCCACGCCAGCGACACGCCGACCGTGACCCTGGTTAACGACATCCCGGTCATCGACGTGATCGCCACCACCGTGGTTGAAAACACTGCCGTTGCCGGCACCGTTGTAGGCAACTTCACCGCCAGCGATGAAGAAACCCTGCGTGCCGACCTGAAAGTCACCTTCACCGGCGACAGCAACAAAGACGGTTACTACGCGATCTCCGGCGACACCGTCGTGCTGACCAAAGAAGGCGCGGACTACGTCAACACCGGCAAACCACTGCCAGTGATCGACCTGACCGTCACCGACGCGAACAACGCCAGCTCGCACGCCAGCGACACGCCGACCGTGACCCTGGTTAACGACATCCCGGTCATCGACGTAATCGCCACCACCGTGGTTGAAAACAGCGCGGTTGCAGGCACTGTCGTAGGTAACTTCACCGCCAGCGATGAAGAAACCCTGCGCGCTGACCTGAAAGTGACCTTCACCGGCGACAGCAACAAAGACGGCTACTACGCCATCTCCGGTGACACCGTCGTGCTGACCAAAGAGGGCGCGGATTACGTCAACACCGGCAAACCACTGCCGGCTATCGACCTGACCGTCACCGACGCGAACAACGCCAGCTCGCACGCCAGCGACACGCCGACCGTGACCCTGGTTAACGACATCCCGGTCATCGACGTAATCGCCACCACCGTGGTTGAAAACAGCGCGGTTGCAGGCACCGTTGTAGGCAACTTCACCGCCAGCGATGAAGAAACCCTGCGCGCTGACCTGAAAGTGACCTTCACCGGCGACAGCAACAAAGACGGTTACTACGCGATCTCCGGCGACACCGTCGTGCTGACCAAAGAAGGCGCGGACTACGTCAACACCGGCAAACCACTGCCAGTGATCGACCTGACCGTGACAGACGCGAACAACGCCAGCTCGCACGCCAGCGACACGCCGACCGTGACCCTGGTTAACGACATCCCGGTCATCGACGTGATCGCCACCACCGTGGTTGAAAACAGCGCGGTTGCAGGCACTGTCGTAGGTAACTTCACCGCCAGCGATGAAGAAACCCTGCGCGCTGACCTGAAGGTCACCTTCACCGGCGACAGCAACAAAGACGGTTACTACGCCATCTCCGGCGACACCGTCGTGCTGACCAAAGAAGGCGCGGACTACGTCAACACCGGCAAACCACTGCCAGTGATCGACTTGACCGTCACCGACGCGAACAACGCCAGCTCCCACGCCAGCGACACGCCAACCGTGACCCTGGTTAACGACATCCCGGTCATCGACGTGATCGCCACCACCGTGGTTGAAAACACTGCCGTTGCCGGCACCGTTGTAGGCAACTTCACCGCCAGCGATGAAGAAACCCTGCGCGCTGACCTGAAGGTCACCTTCACCGGCGACAGCAACAAAGACGGCTACTACGCCATCTCTGGCGACACCGTGGTGCTGACCAAAGAGGGCGCGGACTACGTCAACACCGGCAAACCACTGCCAGTGATCGACTTGACCGTCACCGACGCGAACAACGCCAGCTCGCACGCCAGCGACACGCCGACCGTGACCCTGGTTAACGACATCCCGGTCATCGACGTAATCGCCACCACCGTGGTTGAAAACACTGCCGTTGCCGGCACCGTTGTAGGTAACTTCACCGCCAGCGATGAAGAAACCCTGCGCGCTGACCTGAAGGTCACCTTCACCGGCGACAGCAACAAAGACGGTTACTACGCGATCTCCGGCGACACCGTCGTGCTGACTAAAGAAGGCGCGGACTACGTCAACACCGGCAAACCACTGCCAGTGATCGACTTGACCGTCACCGACGCGAACAACGCCAGCTCCCACGCCAGCGACACGCCGACCGTGACCCTGGTTAACGACATCCCGGTTATCGACGTAATCGCGACGACTGTGGTTGAAAACAGCGCGGTTGCGGGCACCGTCGTAGGCAACTTCACCGCCAGCGATGAAGAAACCCTGCGCGCTGACCTGAAGGTCACCTTCACCGGCGACAGCAACAAAGACGGTTACTACGCGATCTCCGGCGACACCGTGGTGCTGACTAAAGAAGGCGCGGACTACGTCAACACTGGCAAACCACTGCCGGCTATCGACCTGACCGTGACAGACGCGAGTAACGCCAGCTCGCACGCCAGCGATACGCCAACCGTGACCCTGGTTAACGACATCCCGGTTATCGACGTAATCGCGACGACTGTGGTTGAAAACAGCGCGGTTGCAGGCACCGTCGTAGGTAACTTCACCGCCAGCGATGAAGAAACCCTGCGCGCTGACCTGAAAGTGACCTTCACCGGCGATAGCAACAAAGACGGCTACTACGCCATCTCTGGCGACACCGTGGTGCTGACTAAAGAAGGCGCGGACTACGTCAACACCGGCAAACCACTGCCAGTGATCGACTTGACCGTCACCGACGCGAACAACGCCAGCTCCCACGCCAGCGACACGCCGACCGTGACCCTGGTTAACGACATCCCGGTCATCGACGTGATCGCCACCACCGTGGTTGAAAACACTGCCGTTGCCGGCACCGTTGTAGGCAACTTCACCGCCAGCGATGAAGAAACCCTGCGTGCCGACCTGAAAGTCACCTTCACCGGCGACAGCAACAAAGACGGTTACTACGCGATCTCCGGCGACACCGTCGTGCTGACCAAAGAAGGCGCGGACTACGTCAACACCGGCAAACCACTGCCAGTGATCGACCTGACCGTCACCGACGCGAACAACGCCAGCTCGCACGCCAGCGACACGCCGACCGTGACCCTGGTTAACGACATCCCGGTCATCGACGTAATCGCCACCACCGTGGTTGAAAACAGCGCGGTTGCAGGCACTGTCGTAGGTAACTTCACCGCCAGCGATGAAGAAACCCTGCGCGCTGACCTGAAAGTGACCTTCACCGGCGACAGCAACAAAGACGGCTACTACGCCATCTCCGGTGACACCGTCGTGCTGACCAAAGAGGGCGCGGATTACGTCAACACCGGCAAACCACTGCCGGCTATCGACCTGACCGTCACCGACGCGAACAACGCCAGCTCGCACGCCAGCGACACGCCGACCGTGACCCTGGTTAACGACATCCCGGTCATCGACGTGATCGCCACCACCGTGGTTGAAAACAGCGCGGTTGCAGGCACTGTCGTAGGTAACTTCACCGCCAGCGATGAAGAAACCCTGCGCGCTGACCTGAAGGTCACCTTCACCGGCGACAGCAACAAAGACGGTTACTACGCCATCTCCGGCGACACCGTCGTGCTGACCAAAGAAGGCGCGGACTACGTCAACACCGGCAAACCACTGCCAGTGATCGACTTGACCGTCACCGACGCGAACAACGCCAGCTCCCACGCCAGCGACACGCCAACCGTGACCCTGGTTAACGACATCCCGGTCATCGACGTGATCGCCACCACCGTGGTTGAAAACACTGCCGTTGCCGGCACCGTTGTAGGCAACTTCACCGCCAGCGATGAAGAAACCCTGCGCGCTGACCTGAAGGTCACCTTCACCGGCGACAGCAACAAAGACGGCTACTACGCCATCTCTGGCGACACCGTGGTGCTGACCAAAGAGGGCGCGGACTACGTCAACACCGGCAAACCACTGCCAGTGATCGACTTGACCGTCACCGACGCGAACAACGCCAGCTCGCACGCCAGCGACACGCCGACCGTGACCCTGGTTAACGACATCCCGGTCATCGACGTAATCGCCACCACCGTGGTTGAAAACACTGCCGTTGCCGGCACCGTTGTAGGTAACTTCACCGCCAGCGATGAAGAAACCCTGCGCGCTGACCTGAAGGTCACCTTCACCGGCGACAGCAACAAAGACGGTTACTACGCGATCTCCGGCGACACCGTCGTGCTGACTAAAGAAGGCGCGGACTACGTCAACACCGGCAAACCACTGCCAGTGATCGACTTGACCGTGACAGACGCGAGTAACGCCAGCTCGCACGCCAGCGACACGCCAACCGTGACTCTGGTTAACGACATCCCGGTTATCGACGTAATCGCGACGACTGTGGTTGAAAACAGCGCGGTTGCAGGCACCGTCGTAGGTAACTTCACCGCCAGCGATGAAGAAACCCTGCGCGCTGACCTGAAGGTCACCTTCACCGGCGACAGCAACAAAGACGGCTACTACGCAATCTCTGGCGACACCGTCGTGCTGACTAAAGAAGGCGCGGACTACGTCAACACCGGCAAACCACTGCCGGCTATCGACCTGACCGTGACAGACGCGAGTAACGCCAGCTCGCACGCCAGCGACACGCCAACCGTGACTCTGGTTAACGACATCCCGGTTATCGACGTAATCGCGACGACTGTGGTTGAAAACAGCGCGGTTGCAGGCACCGTCGTAGGTAACTTCACCGCCAGCGATGAAGAAACCCTGCGCGCTGACCTGAAGGTCACCTTCACCGGCGACAGCAACAAAGACGGCTACTACGCAATCTCTGGCGACACCGTCGTGCTGACCAAAGAAGGCGCGGACTACGTCAACACCGGCAAACCACTGCCGGCTATCGACCTGACCGTGACAGACGCGAGTAACGCCAGCTCGCACGCCAGCGACACGCCAACCGTGACTCTGGTTAACGACATCCCGGTTATCGACGTAATCGCGACGACTGTGGTTGAAAACAGCGCGGTTGCAGGCACCGTCGTAGGTAACTTCACCGCCAGCGATGAAGAAACCCTGCGCGCTGACCTGAAGGTCACCTTCACCGGCGACAGCAACAAAGACGGCTACTACGCAATCTCTGGCGACACCGTCGTGCTGACCAAAGAAGGCGCGGATTACGTCAACACCGGCAAACCACTGCCGGCTATCGACCTGACCGTGACAGACGCGAGTAACGCCAGCTCGCACGCCAGCGACACGCCAACCGTGACTCTGGTTAACGACATCCCGGTTATCGACGTAATCGCGACGACTGTGGTTGAAAACAGCGCGGTTGCAGGCACCGTCGTAGGTAACTTCACCGCCAGCGATGAAGAAACCCTGCGCGCTGACCTGAAAGTGACCTTCACTGGCGACAGCAACAAAGACGGTTACTACGCGATCTCCGGCGACACCGTGGTGCTGACTAAAGAAGGCGCGGATTACGTCAACACCGGCAAACCGCTGCCAGTGATCGACCTGACCGTCACCGACGCGAACAACGCCAGCTCTCACGCCAGCGACACGCCAACCGTGACTCTGGTTAACGACATCCCGGTTATCGACGTAATCGCGACGACTGTGGTTGAAAACAGCGCGGTTGCCGGCACCGTCGTAGGTAACTTCACCGCTAGCGATGAAGAAACCCTGCGTGCCGACCTGAAAGTGACCTTCACCGGCGACAGCAACAAAGACGGTTACTACGCGATCTCCGGCGACACCGTCGTGCTGACGCAAAAAGGCGCGGACTACGTCAACACTGGCAAACCACTGCCGGTCATTGACCTGACCGTGACTGACGCGAGTAACGCCAGCTCGCACGCCAGCGACACGCCAACCGTCACCCTGGTCAACGACGCGCCGACTGCCACCAACGGTTCCATTCAAGGCAACGAAGACACGTCGATCGATCTGCAATGGTCGACCTTCGGTGTCAAGGATGAGGATTCTTTGACCCCGAAAGTGGTATTCACCAGCCTGCCTACCGGCTCCATCGAGTACAAAGTCGGAAGCGAATGGGTCAAGCTCACTGCCGCCGATCTGAAAACCGATACCTCGCCAGGCAAGTCATTCAGCCAGGCTGACTTCGATAGCCACAACGTTCGCTACTCCCCGGTGGCCAACGAATCGGGCGACAACAGCTTTGGCGGCACCGGCGTTGGTAACAAGCAGGTCGACTACACCGAACTGAAGTTCCAAGCTACCGACGGCAGCCTCTACAGCGATACCAAAACCGTCACTGTAGATATCCACCCGGTGGTGGACGTTCCTGTCGTGACGGTCGGTGCATTCAGCGCTGTGCCAACGGGCTTGGTCATTCAAACCTGGGTCGGCGGAAACCTGCCTTCTGCTCTGGGCACCAACGGTAACGGTGCTCCGCTGTCCAGCGATCTGATTAAGGTGCTCGACGCCAAAACCGCCGCCTCCGCCGCCTCCACAGGTGTGACCAGCAATGTCAGCAACAGTAACGTGGTGGAAGGCACAGCCACCAAAGTCTCGGGCCTGATCTTCCTGGAAGCTGGCAAGAGCTACACCTTCACCGGTACTGCCGACGACAGTCTGGCAATCACCGTGGGTGGCAAGCTGGTCGCTACCGAGACCTGGAGCAAGGGCAGCGTGATTACCGGGACGGCCTATACGCCGACCGAGTCGGGTTACTACACTCTCGACATTTACCACTACAACCAGGCTGGTGCGGGCAACTACGACGTCAATGTGTCGATCAACAACGGCTCGTCGATGTCGCTGGGCAACAGCGGCGTGCAGACCTACACCAGCGTGGACGCGTTGAAAGCTGCCGGTGCGGTCCTGGGCGATAGCCACGTGGTCAATGGCGAAGGCTATTACACCGGCTACGTCTACAACCATGGCCTGGAAGACACCACCATCAAGGTCGGCCCGATCACTACCACGTTTGTCGATAACGATGGATCGGAATCACACAAGGTGGAAATCAGCGGCTTGCCGAAAGGCACCGTGATTACCGACGGCACCACTGGCCATAGCATCACTTCGACAGGCACGACAGCGCTCTACGATGTCAGCACCTGGAACCTGAAAACCCTGACGGTTACGCCGTTCAAGGATTCGACCACCAGTTTTGACATGACCGTGAAGGCGACGGCCACAGAGTTGAGCACCGGAGAAACAGCGGTTACGACCGGCAAAGTGAGCATTGTGGTCACTGCGGTCAACGACGCACCGACCCTGGACCTGAGCACCGCAGACGGCTCCGCCCTCACCAGCTACAGCGCGGCTTACACCGAGCGCGGTACCGGTGGCGTAGCGATCACCGGCAGCGTAGCTATCGGTGACGTCGACAGCACCCAGATGCAAAGCGCGACCATCACCTTGAAAAACGCCAGCGCGGGCGACCAACTCAGCTCGAGCCTGGTGACAGTGGGCGGTACTTACAAAGGCGTCACCCTGACCAGCGTCGGTACTGACGTCAGTGGCAAAATCGTCCTGACCCTGTCGGGTGCAGCTGACTCGGCCACCTACAAGTCGCTGCTTGAGTCGTTCCAGTACTCCAGCACCAGCAAGTATCCGACTACGGGTGATCGCACCGTCGAGATCTCGGTGAAGGACAACGAAGGTTCTGACAGCCTGAGTTCGTCGGTGGCGACCAGCACCATTACCGTTGCGCCACAGGCTTATGTGGTGACTGAAGGCGGCGGCGCTGCCGATGTCATCGACCTGAGCAGCTCCTCGGCCAACAACATGGTGGTCGGTGACAAAGGCGGTATCGTCAATGCGGGCAGCAACTACAACATTGCCTTCATCGTCGATACCTCGGGCAGTATCGGTAGCAGTGCGATGACGTCGATCAAGACACAGCTTGCGACCGTGTTCGATACCTTGATCAGCAATGCCGGTAAGAGCGACTCGGGTATTGTGAAAGTGTTGCTGGTCGACTTCGATACTCGGGTCGAAGCGCAGGTCTCGGTCAACCTCGCCGACAAGGACGGTGCTAAAGCTGCCTTGCAGGCTGTGTTGACTCAGATGGCGTCCAAATCGAGCGACATGACCAACTATCAGGATGCGTTCAACGCCGCCACCAATTGGTTCAAGAGCGACGAAGCCACCAGCAATGTGGGTGCAAAAAACCTGACGTACTTCATTACAGACGGTGAGCCGAACGTGTACACCGCCGTTGATGGCAACCCTTACCTGGGCGTGGCCAGTCGGAATGGCTCGTCTGTTTACTTTGACAGCGTCGTCAAGAACTCCAATTACGTCTTGGGTCAGACCTCCTCGGTCACAGCGACAATCAATGGCAAGACGCAGGTGATTGTCGATGGAGCCGGCCATGTCTATTCCTACGATAGTCGTGGCAATCAAACTTACGAAGGCGACGTGGTGGCCAACAGCAGCGGCGGTTTTGACGTCGCGTCGGTCTATAACAACTCCAGCACAGCCATGAGCAACGCCCAGTCGGCCTACTCCGATCTGGTCAACGCGGTTCCAGGCAAGGTTGTCGTCGAGGCCATCGGTTTGGGCTCGAACATTGATACCACTGTGCTCAAGCAGTTTGATACCGATCACACCGTTTCCACGATCGACACCGCGAAGCTGGCGGATGCCATCACCGGCCACGCGGCCGATACCGGCGCCGACACCCTCACCGGTGGTTCGGGTAACGACATTCTGTTCGGCGACCTGATCAGCTACAACAACCTTGAAGGCAGTGCTGCACTCAAGGCGTTCGCGGCCGACAAACTGTCCACAACCGTCGACCACATCGACGACCGCACCTTGCACCAGTTCATCAGCGAGCACGTCGCCGATGTCGGCGCATTGGCCAGCGCGTCGAACATCTATGGTACTAGCGATGGTGCTGACAAACTGATCGGCAACGTCGGCGACGACATTCTGTTCGGGCAAGGCGGTAACGATGTGCTCTCCGGCGGTGCGGGTAACGACATCCTGGTAGGCGGCAAGGGCAACGACACCCTTACCGGCGGCGCGGGGGCGGATACCTTCGTGTGGCTCAAAGGGGATACCAACACCGGGACTGGCGTCGATACCATCACCGACTTCAAGCACGGCGAAGGCGATAAGTTGGACCTGTCCGATTTGCTGCAAGGCAATAACGACGCCAACCTGACCAACTACCTGAAGTTGAGCACCGACTCGGCGGGCAATTCGACGCTGAGTGTCAGCAGCAGCGGTTCGTTCACGGCGCAGGGTGGCACGGCCGATGTCACGATCAAGATCGATGGCGCCAACTGGGGCAGTGGCAGTGCTGCGATCAACAGCCTGATCGCCGGTGGTGACCTGACAGTCAAGCATCACGACTGATCACCCTGGAGCGCCAATCTTTCGGGATTGGTGCTCCACGGGCACCAGCTTTGGGAAAATGTGTGTAATCTCTGTGGGAGCCAGGTGCGGCGCCTGCAGGGATTTTTTATTGGGAGAACGCTGATGTTCTACGTGCAACGCGATCAATACGACGCTTTGGTCCGCGTCGAGGCGCAGGCTTTCGCCGAATCCACCGGGACTCTACCGGCGGATCATCAGGACATTCAGGCGTGGTTTGCCACGGATGTGATCGACAACAGCCTCAAGCAGCTCCAACAGAGCGACTCCGAGATGATTCGGGTGCTCGATGACTTGATTCAGGTGCTGACCGCCAAGGGCGTGATCCGCATCACGGACTTGCCGCCCGCCGCGCAGGTCAAGGTGATGGAGCGTACCCATGCACGGACGGCGCTGGGCGGGTTGAGTGAGCTGATCAATGACGATGAAAGCGGTTTGATCTGAGGCGAGCGCACCTCCTTAACGGCATGAGCGTCAAGGAGGCATGATTATTCGTCGCTCCACTTCCACGGTGAGGGCTCACCGACCAGTTGGCCTTGCACCCCTTCAATACCCATCTCGCGAATCACGCGTAACTCACCTTCGGTTTCCACGCGCTCGGCAATCAACGGCAAGTCAATGCTGTGGGCGGCACGCTGGATCGCCTCGATAAAAATGCGCTTGTGGCTTTCCTGATCAATGGCTCGGATATAGCTGCCGTCGATTTTGAGGTACGCCAGGCCCAGTTTTGCCAGGTTGCCAATCATGCTGAAACGCCCGCCGAAACGTTGCAGGCCAAGGCTGTATCCCAGGCTGCGCATGCGTCGGGTGAGACGCTCCAATTGGAGTTGCTCGGGCACTTGCTCTTCGCCGATCTCCAGCGTCAGGCGCGCGCCGAGTGCGGGATGTTGCGCCAATCGCTCGAACATCCGCTCCAGGGCTTGTGGGTCATTCAAGGTCGCTGCCGAGAGGTTCAATGCCACCGATTGGTTGTGCTCTGCCAGGTGTTTGATCACCAGGTCGAGCATCAGTTGGTCAAGCCGTGCCGTCCAGCCGAAGCGCTCCAGCCAGGGCAGGAAGTGCCCCGCCGCAATGGTCTGGTCCTGGTTGTCGAGCAGGCGCGAGAGCACCTTGTAGTGCAGCACCTGACGGGTATCGCGGCTACTGACCACCGGTTGGAAAAACAAGCGGAAGCGCCCCTGGTTCAGGGCATCGTCGAGCAGGGTGTGCCAGCTGTGCGGGTCGTCGCTGACGGTGCCTGGGGTCTGGTGCTCCAGGCATACCCAGGTTTGGCCGCCACCGGCTTCAGCCTGGGCCAGGGCCTGGTCGGCCAGCATCAGCAGGTCTGCCGAGGCATCACCGGGTTTGTAGGGTGCAAGCCCGATGTAGGCCACGATCGACATGTCGGTGGCGCCGGTTTCGTGCAGGCTCTGCAGGATGATTTCCAGCGCCTGGGCCAGTTGCACCGCTTCGTGACGCACCAGGCCGGGGGCAAGCACCGCGAACTCGCCGCCACGGCTGCGGGTGATCAGGTTATGGGTTTCCGGGTACTTGGCACAGGCACGCACCAGTTGCTGGCTGACGGCTTGCAGCAGTTGGTCGGTGCGTTGCCCGCCCAGGCGCTGGTTGAGACCGCCCAGGTCGTTGACCCGCAAGATCAGCAGGTAGCCTGAACTGGCTTCCTCCAGGTTGCTGACCCGCGAGTTGAGCTGCATTTCGAAATAACGCCGGTTCGCCAACCCGGTCAGGCTGTCCTGATAGGACTCCACGCGCAGCTTCTCGCTGCGTTCGGTCTGTTCATTGAACAACGCCTTGAGCTTCTCGACCATCTGGTTCATGGCCTGCACCACGCGCCGCAATTCGGGGGTGCGGGGCAGGTCGGGCAGGCTGATGAATTCGCGCCGCGCAATGGCGTGGGACTGCTCGACCATATAGTCCAGCGGCTTCAACTGACGGCGCAGCAACAGCGCGCCCAGCACCGCACTCGCGGCGCCGCAGAGCAGCAACCAGCCCAGGCTGCCCAGCGCGCTCTGCCAGAGCTTGGCCAGGGCAAACATCGGGTGGCTGACCACCTCAACCCGTGCCGCCTGCTGCCAGCCACGGCTGACGATGGCATCGCCGCCGGCCGGCGCGAGGCCGATCATCTTCACGAACCAGGCCGGTACGCTGCTGGCATCAGGCTCGGCGGCACGCTCCACCAGCACCTGGTTATTGCTCAGGTCCACCACGCGGATGCTCGCGTAGTAGCCACTGTCAAAGATCGAGCTGACCATCAGCTCGGTCATCGCCGGGTCATCGATGTTCGGCGTCAGCGACAGCGCCAGTGCGGTCGCCGCGTCCTGAGCGTGGGAACGCAACTGGTTGACGTACTGCGCGCGCGAGCTTTCCAGGCTGACGAAGAAGCTACCGCTGAAGGCGACCACTAGAAACACGCAGATAGCGATCAGCAATTGTTTGAACAGTGACATCGTAGCTCCTGTTAATTACCCGAATTGGCCGGAAACCCTTCGGCGGTCATTTTTTTCAAGACGTCCTGCCAGCGTGACAGGCGCTTGGTATCACCGACTTTCTTGTTGCCCGCCGCGCCGGTCAGCCACAGCCCCTCGCCGTTGAACGCGTAGACGGGCAGCAGGTCCGGACGCTGGCTGGCCGGCAGAATGGGGTCCATCAGGCTGTCCAGCACCAACGGCATGGCTTCCGGGCTTACATAGTAGGTCAGTACCATATGCGCACGATTCTGGCGCAAGGCTTTGACGTAGGTTATGCGCAGCTTCTCGGCCGGGACACCCAAGTGACGCAGGCTGAAGTATTTGGCGATGGCATAGTCTTCACAGTCACCGGCGCCTTTCCACAGGGATTGAATGGGCGTCGCCCAATAATCAATCTCGTGCCACAGGTCGATATCTTCCTCGTAGTGCAACTGGCGGTTAAAGAACACGTTGACCACGTTGAGTTGCTCGGTCTCGCTGACCTGTTTTTGCGTCGCCAGCAGTTGCTGCCAGGCATCGATGCGCTGGCGCCCTGCGCCCAGAGGCCCGTAAAGCGCCTCGGCGCGGCGGCTGATCTGGCTGAAGTCCCAATCGGCGAGCAGATTGCCCAGCAGGCCGCCACCCAGCAACAGCGTGATGGCCAGACCGTACAGGAACCGAGGGAAGTTAAAGCGTATCGCCACCGCGATTACCCGAGCTTGCAGCATTGAAGGTGCGGCAATGGTGCGGTGATACCGGGTAAAAAACAATGGCACGATGAAATCACTGTGCAGCAATTTAGCCTAATTGGCTGTCAGTAAATTGGCTATTTTCCGCTCGTCTGAAAGGAATGCACCAATACCATCAAAATAATGACACCTCATACCGCCTGCTACAGAATGTCGCAACGAAAGCGCCGACAAAAAGACCTGCGGTCAGCCTTATCTGCCGACCGTTCACGTCTTTGATTGCGCCGTGAAGGAGCTCTGGCCATGAGTCGTACCGATGATCTATTTGCCCTGTGCGGCAATAGCCGGACCCGCGACCCCAAGGGGCGAAACGCACGGCTGCATTTTTTCGGCACCCTTCCGTTCGATGATGGCACCCGCGTGAACCAGAAAGACGGCTCGCGCTTTTCCACCCATGCGCCAACGGCCTATGAGCAACCCCAGCCTTACGACTTGAGCGCACCGTGCCCTACAGTGGTGGCGCTGGTCTCGGTCAATGGCGGCGTCGGCCGCAGTACCTTGGTCACGGCGTTGAGCAGCGGCTTGCAGCGCCTGGGCGAGTCGGTGGTGGCGCTGGACCTCGACCCTCAAAACGCGTTGCGCCAGCATTTCGGCGTGGACCCTGAACTCCTTGGCGTCGGCCGTGCCAGCTTGCTCGACACGCGATGGGATACCCTCCTGCAAGCAGGGTTCGCCGGTTGCCAGGTGATTCCCTTTGGGAACACCGGCCTCCAGCAGAAGGACAACCTGCAGGGCTGGCTCACGCGGGAGCCGAAGTGGCTGGCACAGCGCCTGTCGACGTTGGGGTTAAGTGAACGACAGATCATGCTCATCGATACCCCGGCTGGCGATAACGTCTATCTGCATCAAGCGTTGAGCGTGGCTGATTGTGTGTTGGTCGTCGTCCAGCCGAATGCCGCCTGTCTCGGTACGCTGGACCAATTGGACGCCGTGCTGGCGGGTTACCTTGAGCGTGAGCGCCCGCCACAACGCCTCTACGTAATCAATCAATTGGATGAGCGCTCGGCGTTCAGCCTGGACATGGTTGACGCCTTCAAACTGCGCCTGGGCGACCGTCCGTTGGAAGTCGTGCATCGCGAACCGTCGATCAGCGAAGCGCTGGCCTTTGCTACGGACCCCTTGGATAACCTCGCGGCGAGCGTGGCCTGCGACGATATCAACGACCTGTGCCGGTTATTGATCGCCCGGAAAAAAGCCCGCTAAATCACGCTTTATGCGCTTAACGCCAAATGCTTATGCACAATCGGCAGGTTGGCAGCGCCCCGGAACCGGCCCTGGGTGGAGCCATTCTCAACACGGCGCAACTGCCTGTTTTGCGTGCGTTTTATTCTGTGAACAAAAAGTGACCAATGTGGCGTTTTGCCTGTAGCGCAGACGTTTAAATCCTCTGTAAAGATTTCATCAACAGAGTTATCCACAGGCCGAGTGCAGAAAAAATCGCCCCTTAATCGCGCTCAGCCAGCACCATAAGGTTGCGCGGGGTCAGCCTGGTTTCGCAGAAGCTGCCTACTTCAACCTTGTAGCCTTGTTCGCGCAGAAACAGTGCCCGATCCAGCACCAACCACAGCTCCAGCGGGCGCCGAAACAACCCTCGCAGCAATTCCAGGTTTCTGACCTCGGCCAAGCGCCGCCACCCGCGTGCCTCCAGCGCTGCCCAATCCTGCTCGCCTGTGGATAACCCTTTGAGGCTGGCCAACTCGCGGCAATAGTCGGCGAAGGGTTTATCCAGCCAACTGGCGGGCAGGGACGGCGTGGGCAAGTACGTGTCGCAATGGCGCAATTGGCGCTGCAGGTGATCGAAACCCAGGCGCCTGGCCATGGACGTATCCCGTTGCTGGCGTACCCGCTTGCCGGCAGTGACGGTTTCGCTGAGGGGCAGACCCAGGTCATCGACCGATAACTGCAACGCCGAAGCGCGGCCTGCGCCCGACAGCGGCTGGTAGCGGTCGGCATGGATGCGGTTGTAGCAGCACGGCGCCAGCGCCAGTTGCTTGCAGCCGGCAACGCTGGCCAGTTGCAGCAGGCGCACGTGCAGGTCACCGCAGGCGTGCAGGGCGACGGGGGTGTGTTCGGCGCTGAGCGTTACATCGGCCAGCACGTCTTGCAGGCGATGGGTGACCGGCAGTTGATGGTGGTCGCTCAAGGCCTGGCCGGAGCTGATCAGGGCCGGATCGTATTCCAGGCAGGTCAGTTGCTGCCCGGTATGCAGCAGGCGGCGGCCGAGGTGGCCTTTGCCGGCGCACCAGTCCAGCCAGTGCCTGGGTGTTTGCGCGAACCGCAGGGCGGCGCCGAATGCTTCGATCTGTTGCCACTTGCGGCCAGGCACATCGACGTTCAGGCGGTGGCGGGCGGGTGCCAGGGGCTGGGTCGGTAACTTATCCACAGCACTGAGACGCAGCGCTTGCGCGGCCAGTTGTGGAAAAGGCGCGGGGGCGGGCAGCTCGTGGGGCTGGTTGTGGCGGCTTTCCGCGTCGGCCAGCGAGCGCCGGCGCAGCCACTGGGCGAGCTCGGGGTGTTGGGATTCCCAGGGTAACTGGCGATGCGTGAAGGGCCGTGGTCGCCACAGCCCCTGGTGT
Organism: Pseudomonas marginalis; assembly: GCF_024169655.1. GTDB lineage: Bacteria > Pseudomonadota > Gammaproteobacteria > Pseudomonadales > Pseudomonadaceae > Aquipseudomonas > Aquipseudomonas paraveronii. The sequence goes on from NZ_JALJWV010000001.1 coordinate 218,714, forward strand.
TCGCTGAGGAACGCATCCAGCGCCTGGAAACGCGCTTCAACGTCCCTGGCAGGCATCGACTCGCAGCCAGCGTTCCAGCAGTTTGAAACCGCGCACCAGCACGTAGGCCATCAGCAGGTAGAACAGCCCGGCGGCGAAGAAGATCTCCACCGGCAGGTACGTGCGCGCAATGATGGTGCGCGCCATGCCGGTCAGTTCCAGCAGCGTCACCGTACTGGCCAGGGCGCTGGCCTTGAGCATCAGGATCACTTCGTTGCTGTACGCCGGCAGGCCGATGCGCGAGGCGCGCGGCAGGATGATGTAGAACAGCGTCTTCGGCTTGGACATGCCCAGGGCCCGTGCCGCTTCGATTTCACCCGGCGGGATGGCCTGGATCGCACCGCGCAGGATCTCGGCGATATAGGCGGCGGTGTGCAGGGTCATGGTGGCGGTGGCGCACCAGAACGGATCGCGCAGGTACGGCCACATGAAGCTGTTACGCACCGCATCGAACTGCGCCAGGCCGTAGTAGACCAGGAACAACTGCACCAGCAACGGCGTGCCGCGAAAGAAGAAAATGTAGCAATAGGGCAGGGTACGCACGTACCAGCGGCGCGAAGAGCGGGCGATGCCCAGCGGGATCGCCAGCAGCAGGCCGGCAATCACCGCGATAGCCACCAACTCAAGGGTGAGGGTCGCGCCCTGGGCCAGTTTTGGCAGCCATTTGATGATCACGGCCCAGTTCAGGCCCAGGTCGAAATGGGACAGCCAGCTATAGTCGCCGCTCATTGGGTGCTCCTTGCAAAGCCACGACTGGCGCGTTTTTCCAGGAAATGCATGCCGGTCATGGCGAGCACGGTGAGGCCCAGGTACATGAACGCCGCCACCATGAAGAAGGTGAACGGCTGCTTGGTCACGGTCACGCCGATCTGCGCATGGCGCATGATTTCTTCGAGACCGATCACCGATACCAGCGCGGTGTCTTTCATCAGGATCATGAACAGGTTGCCCAGGCCCGGCAGGGCGATGCGCCACATCTGCGGCATGATCAAGCGGGTGAAGATGCGAAACTTCGACAGGCCCAATGCCACACCGGCTTCGCGGTGGCCCTTGGGAATGGCGAGGATCGCGCCACGGAACACTTCCGTGGCGTAAGCGCCAAAGCACAGGCCCAGGGCGATGACCCCGGCGGCAAAGGCACTGAGAGACAGGTCGGGGTTACCGAAAAACTCCCCGAGGGCGCGCATCAGGTTGACCGTACCGAAGTAGATCAGCAGCACCCACAACAGTTCGGGAATACCGCGAACGAGGGTCGAGTAAGCCCCGCCCAGCCATTGCAACGGCTTGTACGGGGAAGTCTTGGCCAAAGCGCCGGCCAGGCCGAGTACCAGCCCCAGGCACAGGGCCGTGAGCGCCAGCTTGACGGTCATCAGCGCGCCGGCGGCGAGCGCCGGGCCGAATCCGTAGAGATCGAAATTCATGGTGTTTTCATATCGCGGCAGGCAAAGCTGAAAGCCGACGCGCCCCTGGGCGCGCGCCGGGCATACCGTTCAGATCATTCGATGCTGAAAGGGAAGTACTTGTCGTTGATCTTCTTGTAAGTGCCGTCGGCCTTGATCTCTGCCAGGGCTTTGTTCAGGCGTTCGCGTAGCGGGTCGCCTTTGCGCACGGCGATACCTATCTTGTCGCTCTCGACCACCGGGTCGCCCTTGAACTCGTAGGCGGAACCGTCTTTGCTCTTGAGCCATTCGTACTGCACGTACTTGTCGGCGAGGATGCCGTCCAGGCGACCGGAAGTCAGGTCGAGGTAGGCGTTTTCCTGGGTGTCGTAGAGCTTGGCGGTGGTGTCAGGCAGCTTGTCTTCCAGGTAGGTACCGGCCAACGTCGCGCGTTGTGCGCCGATAATCTTGCCCTTCAGGTAATCCGCGTCGGGCTTGAAGTCTGCTGTGGCTTTCGGCGCGATGAATTGCAGCTTGTTGGAGTAGTACGGGTCGGTGAAGTCGACGGCTTGCTTGCGTTCGTCGGTGATCGACAGCGAGGACACCAGGAAGTCGAACTTCTTGGCGTTCAGCGCCGGGATGATGCCGTCCCAGTCCGACACATACACTTCGCACTTCTCGACTTTCATCTTGGCGCACAGGGCGTCGCCGATGTCTTTGTCGAAGCCGACGACGTTGCCGCTGGCATCTTTATTGTTGAACGGCGGGTAGGCCGCTTCGATCCCCATTTTCAGGGTTTCTGCCATGGCCGAGGCGCTGAACGCCATCGAAACGGCCGCGGCCAGAAGGAATTTTTTATAGTTCTGCATGCATGTTGCTCCGTTAGCGGTTGCTGGACATGAATTGTTTGCAGCGCGCCGAAAGCGGGTTGTCAAACACCTGCTGTGGCGATCCTTGCTCTTCGACCAGGCCTTGGTGCAAGAACACCACTTCACTGGACACCTGGCGGGCGAAGCCCATTTCATGGGTGACCAGCAGCATGGTGCGGCCTTCTTCGGCCAGTGCGCGGATCACATTAAGTACTTCCTGAACCATTTCCGGGTCAAGGGCCGAGGTGGGTTCGTCGAACAGGATGACTTTCGGCTGCATCGCCAGGGTGCGCGCGATGGCCGCCCGTTGCTGCTGGCCGCCGGACAATTGCGCGGGGTAGGCGTGGCGCTTGTCGCTGATGCCGACCTTGGCCAGCAGGGCTTCGGCCACTTCGATGGCTTCGGCCTTGCTCTGGCCGAGCACACGGCGTGGGGCCTCGATGATGTTGTCGAGGATGCTCATGTGCGGCCACAGGTTAAAGTTTTGAAACACAAATCCGATTTCGCTGCGCAGGCGGTTGATCTGCTTGCCGTCGGCGGCCATCAGCTCGCCGTTCTTCGCCGCCTTGAGCTTGAGTTCTTCGCCGGCCACCAGGATCTGCCCCTGATGCGGGTTTTCCAGCAGGTTGATGCAACGCAGGAATGTGGACTTGCCGGAGCCGGAGGAACCCAGGATCGAGATCACATCGCCGTCGCGAGCGGTCAGCGAGATACCTTTGAGTACCTCCAGCTCACCATAGCGTTTATGCAAGTTGCGGATTTCAAGCGCGGGCGCGGCCAAAGCCATGTGCGGTCCTCATTGTGTTCGTTGCGTTCCTGCTGTTGGGTCGCCTTCCTGGCGAGGCGCCAAGCTAGCATAGCGTCTGGATGGCAGCCAACAGCGCGGCTGATGGTCAACAGGTGGTCTGCGGCAGGGTGTCGCATCGGCACAGCAGCGTGTCGCGCCAGCAACAACCGAACAGCCGTTCGAACCTGAAAATCCCGCAGGCTTCGCGTGAAAAAGGGCGCGATGGTGCCAGCTTTGGGCGGGTGTTGGAAGGGTTAACCGGGCAAACGGTATTCCTCGGCCCTCTTATGGGGCGTTACATACTTTTTGTGTGTATTTATGGTGCGCGCATTGGGGTGAAAGTGGGTCGCTCGGTAACGCTATAGCGGAATGCCATGATTCTCAATGACTTGCGAGGGCTGTTGGATCGTCCTACAGCCCGCGTCAATTGGGGTTTTGTAACATTTTGGCGCAAATATTGCGTAAAAAATAAAGAACGCCCTGTTTGTTTCTTTTCACGAGGAAGGCACACACCGGGCGGATCGTTTTCGCAATTCCTCGTATAGGTGTGTCAATGAGTAGTACGCAAAGCTCCAATGACCTCGAACAGGGGCTCAAACCGCGTCACGTCACCATGCTGTCGATTGCCGGCGTCATTGGTGCCGGTTTGTTTGTCGGCTCCGGCCACGCGATTGCCGCCGCCGGCCCTGCGGTACTGCTGGCCTATGCCGCTGCCGGCGCGCTGGTGGTACTGGTAATGCGCATGTTGGCCGAGATGGCCGTGGCGTCACCGGACACCGGTTCGTTCTCTACCTACGCTGATCGGGCGATCGGGCACTGGGCCGGTTTCACCATCGGCTGGCTGTACTGGTGGTTCTGGGTGTTGGTGATTCCATTGGAAGCCAACGCCGCCGCGACCATTCTTAATGCCTGGTTCCCCAACGTGGCCATCTGGGCGTTTACCCTGATCATCACTTTGCTGCTGACGGCGACCAACCTGTTCAGTGTGAAGCACTATGGTGAGTTCGAGTTCTGGTTTGCGCTGATCAAAGTCGTGGCGATCGTGGGCTTTGTGATCCTCGGCCTGCTGGCGATCTTCGGCTTCCTGCCGAACAGCCAGGTCAGCGGTGTTTCGCACCTGTTCGACACCCAGGGCTTCATGCCCAACGGCATGGGCGCGGTGCTGGCGGCGATCCTGACCACCATGTTCTCGTTCATGGGCACCGAGATTGTCACCATCGCGGCCGCTGAGTCGAAGGACCCGGGCCAGCAAATCACCAAGGCCACCAACTCGGTGATCTGGCGGATTGGTTTGTTCTACCTGCTGTCGATCTTCATCGTGGTGTCCCTGGTGCCTTGGAACGATCCGAACCTGGCTGCCGTAGGTTCCTACCAGACCGTGCTGGAAGGCATGGGCATCCCGAATGCCAAGCTGATCGTCGACCTGGTGGTCTTGGTTGCCGTGACCAGCTGCCTCAACTCGGCGCTGTACACCGCCTCGCGCATGCTGTTCTCCCTGGGCCGTCGTGGTGATGCACCTGCCGTGTCCAAGCGCACCAACAAAAGCGGCACGCCTTACTGGGCGGTGATGCTGTCCACGGGCGCTGCGTTCCTGGCGGTCTTCGCCAACTACGTGGCACCGGCGGCGGTGTTCGAATTCCTGCTCGCCAGTTCCGGCGCCATTGCGTTGCTGGTGTACCTGGTGATCGCGGTGTCGCAACTGCGCATGCGTCAGAAACGTATTGCGGCCGGCGAGACGCTCGTCTTCAAGATGTGGCTGTTCCCAGGCCTGACCTATGCGGTGATGGTGTTCATCGTTGGCACGCTGACCATCATGCTGTTCCAAGAAGCCCATCGGGTCGAGATCATCGCGACCGGGGTCCTGAGCTTGCTGGTGGTGGCGGCGGGGCTGCTCGTTTCGAGCCGTCGCAAGGCGCTGAGAGTAGGCGCTGCGGTGCTGAATTGATGTGATGGAGTGCGGTGCTTGATGGCGCCGCAGTTCGAATGTGGGAGGGGGCTTGCCCCCGATGGTGGTGTATCAGTCAATTAGATGTCTGAAGTGCGCCCCAAAAGTTGGACAGTGATTGTTAGGCTACAGCGGACCGGGCTCTGTACGCTACAGGGCTCAGTCCGCCAAGCTTCGTTTTGATTCGTTTATGGTTGTAGTAATGGATGTATTCAGCCAGTCCAGCCTGCAACTGAGCCACGCTGTCGAAGCTTTCCCTGTAGTAAAATTCTGACTTCAACGTACCAAAGAAGCTCTCCATTGTGGCGTTGTCATAGCAGTTTCCTCTGCGTGACATGCTCTGTTCCAACCCTGCTTTTTCTAGTTGATCCCGGTACTTTGGGTATCGATAGTGCCAACCCTGATCCGAGTGCAGCATGGGTTTGACGCCCTCAGGCAAGCGCTCAAGAGCTTGTTCCAGCATGTCGCCCACCAACGCATATTGGGGGCGCGTGGCGGTCTGATAAGCCACGATTTCTCCGTTGTACAAGTCTAAAACTGGAGACAGATACAGCTTTCCGCCAGCCACTTTGAACTCGGTGACATCCGTTACCCATTTCTGATTCGGTTGTTCAGCCTCGAACTGACGAGCCAGGGTATTGGGCGAGACTTTTCCCATCGGCCCTCGATACGATCTGTATTTCTTCGGTCGTACCGTACATTTCAGACTCAACTCCCCCATCAGTCGCCGCACCGTTTTACTGTTGATCAACTGTCCGTTGCTGCGCAGAGCTAAAGTCATACGACGATAGCCGAAGCGCCCCTTATGCTCGTCTTGAAGGCTCTGGATAGAGGCTTTCAGCGAAACGAACCGGTCTGATCCGTCCATCGCCTTGAGTTGGTAGTAGTACGTGCTGCGGGCGAGCCCAACCAGTTTGAGCAAAGGGTCCAAAGGGAAGCTTTGCCTCAACTCAGAGACTAATCGGGCTTTTTCTTCGCTTCTTTCTCGCGCCTCATTACCGCCTCGCCTAACTCCCCAAGCTTTTTTAGGTAGGCGTTCTCCATGCGCAAATACTGGAGTTCATCAAGTAAAGCCTTGTGAGCACGCTCTTGGTCGGTGAGTGGGGCAGCCGTTTTTCGAGGTTTAGCTGGTGGTTTGGACATAGCGATATTCAATCCTTTTTCCCCTGAGGCCAGGGCTCCAATACCGCCACTGTAATACTGCTGCTGCCATCTGCCCACTTGGGTAGAGTCACCCAGATTGAAGAGTGCCGCTGCGCGGCGAAAAGAGAGGGAGTCACGCCACATGCGTTGCAGAACGGAGAACTTGAACAAAGCACTATAACGTCCACCGGAACTACTCAGACTGGCCTCACCGTGCAGCCGGTAAGCTTCCACCCAGCGGCGAAGCAAAGTGGGGTCCATTTGAAATCGGGCTGCAATATGGCGAAAGCCTCGGCCTCGCTCTAGGAAGGCGGTAATGGCGGAAAGTTTGAACTGCGCGGTGTACTTGCTCATGAAAAAGCCCCAGGAGTTGGATGAGTGTCCAACTTTTGGGGCGCACTTCAGTCGGCTGTCACACCGTTATCGGGGGCAAGCCCCCTCCCACATTTTGTGTTGTGTCGGTCTTGGGAAGGCACCAGCGCCTGGAGCGCCGGCGCCTCCGGCTTGCTCGTGACGGCGCGCTGAATTGATGTGATGGAGTGCGGTGCTTGATGGCGCCGCAGTTCGAATGTGGGAGGGGGTAAGCCCCCCCCACTTTTTTTGCGTCAGTCTTGGGAAGTCACCAGCGCCTGGGATGCGGCGACGTAGTCCGCCTGGAACGCCGGCGACTCGATCCATGCCAGCGCGGCCGCCTCATCCTCGGTGTCGGTGGCCCACTGCCGATATTCGATCAGTGCCGCCAGGATAAAGTCGGTGGCGTTTTCTTCGCCTTCCTGCTCCAGCACCAATGCCAACAGTGGGTGCGCCAGGAACACCCCGCACAGCGCTTGTTGGCTGATTTCGCCGGCCGTGCGCATCTCGACAAACAACTCGGTCAAATCCACCGACTCAAGATCGATGCGGCTGTCATCGCCGGCAAATGCATCCGGCTTGGTTGCGACGGCGCGTTGGGTGCGGTTTTGCTTGGCCTTGGCCTTTGCCCGGTGGGCGCGTTTTTGCTGCTTGTCTGGCGAGGCCATGGGCTCACGTCCTTGGTTCAGGATCTGGATCGGGTATTGAAGCGCAGGTTGGGGAAAATCCCAAGGGGTTCTAAGCACGCGTCGCCATGCGTTGGCCCGGTGTGTGGGGTGTCAGCTCGCCATGTTTTAGCCATGCCAGTGCAATCGGCCACAAGCGATCCTCATACTCGCTGCGAAAGAATGCGAAATGCCCGACCTGCGTTTCTCCAATATCACTAGGAGCGATGCGCAGGTGAGTGCGTTCGCTGCGGTCGAAGTAGTTCAGCAACCGCTCGATGGCCGGCACGGTGCCGAAGGGATCGTCGGTGATGCTGATCGCCAGCACCTGCGCCGTTACCCGAGCAAAGGCCAGTTCGCCCAAGGCGCGCGCGCTGGGGCGTGTTTCATAGCGGGGTGTTGGCGTACTCCAGTCCCGCACCACGCCGGCCGGCGTATCCTCCAGCCAGCCCAGGCGCTTGCCCGGGAAGTAGCCAAACAGCGCCGTTACCAGCGGCATCAGCACATGCCACTTGCCAACCATGCGCCAGCGCCCGCTCGCCGCGTAATCGCGCCAATAGGCGAATTGCGCGCCCACCGTCACCAGGCGCCGAATCACCGCCCCAGACGCCCCCATCCCCGCCGCACAGCCGCCAAAGCTGTGCCCGACCACATCGATCGGCTGCCCCGGGAACTCGCGCTGCGCCCGCTGCAATATCGCCTCGAAATCCAGGCTGCCCCAATCCGACCATGAGGCCTTGAAGCCTCGCAGCGAGCCGCAGCGGGACTCGCCGATGCCGCGATAGTCGTAGGTGATGACGTCGAAGCCGTTGGCGAACAGGTAGTCGGCAAAGCGTGAGTAGTGGCGACAGCGCACGGAGGTGGCGGCGTTGATGATGACGACCGGGCGCGTAGGGTCGGTTCGGATGTGACGCCAGATGAAGCCGCCAAGCGGGTAGCCGTCTGCGGCGGGTTCCCTGAAGGGGGTGTTTTGGTTGGATCGAGTTGCATGCGTTAGCGAAGAGGTATCATTCAAATTCATCGTTTTTGGCCCGTGCCGATTTTTTTATTTTTGGTAACGGTTGGCCAGTTCGCCAGCACTTGTACTTCGTTCCGCTGACTCACTAATCTCTGGCGCTCGCAACGCCTACAACACCCGCGCACAGTAGCTTGTTCCGAAAAAACCACACATCTGAGAGAAACGACAGCCAACCATGGACAGATTAGACTGGCAGGCATCCATTACGGAGGTCTCTATGAGCATTCCACGTTCTCCCATCGTTTCAGAGTTTGAAACAGAAGAGCAGGCTGCGAGCTACGACCTTTGGTTTCGTGCCAAGGTGCAGGCTTCAATTGACGATCCTCGTCCTAGTATTCCGCATGATCAGGCGATGGCTGAAGTCGAGAAGGTGCTGGAAGAGAGGCGCAAGGCTCGTGCTGCTCGTTAAATGGCGACCTGAGGCAATTGTCGCCCTGATGAGATCATTGATTACATCGAGCAGTACAACCCTGTTGCCGCCGTCTCGCTGCACCAAACTATTGTGGCGGCCACCGAGGGGTTGTCCCTGATGCCATACGGATTCAAGCACGGTCGCTTGTCTGGTACTCGGGAAATGGTTGTTCATCCAAACTATCTGGTGGTCTATCGAGTGACGGAGCACGTTGAGATAGTGACGGTGTTACACACTCGCCAAGAATATCCCAGGGATGTGATCGGGCCACACCACTCGACCTCACGCCAGTAGATGCTTAGGCTTGCGTCTTTGCCATCGACGAGAGCGTCTTGATGACCCGCGACACCCTCGAACACCACCAGATCCCCATCTACTTCGTCGCCGTCCTCCTGGCCGCCGCTTTCGGTCTGCTCGCGCCGTCATTGGCGCATGGTCTCGGCTTGCTGGTCACGCCGGCCATCGCGGTGCTGATGTATGCGATGTTCCTGCAAATCCCGTTTCTGGCGCTGCGCCAAGGCGTGGGCAACCAGCGTTTCCTGGCGGCTTTGCTGCTGGCCAATTTCATCCTCGTGCCCTTGCTGGTGTGGCTACTGACGCGTGGCCTGGTGGAGCGCCCGGCCTTGCTGGTGGGCGCGTTGCTGGTGTTGCTGACGCCGTGCATCGACTACGTGGTGGTGTTTACCCATATCGGCAAGGGCGATTCGCGCTTGATGCTGGCCGCGACGCCGGTGCTGTTGTTGCTGCAGTTGGTGTTGTTGCCGGTGTACCTGGGTTTGATCCTGGGTGCGCAGTCCGCGGTGGTGGTGGAGGTGTGGCCGTTTGTCGAGGCGTTCCTGTTGTTGATCGTGGTGCCGATGGTGCTGGCGGTGAGCACCACGTCGCTGGCGCGGCGATCCCCGGTCGTCAACGCTTGGAACAGTGCCTGGGCCTGGTTGCCGGTGCCGGCGATGGCAGCGGTGCTGTTTGTGGTGGTCGGCTCGCAAATCACCTCGGTGGTGCGCGATATCGGCCTGCTGCTGCCGGTGATTCCGGTCTACGTCGGCTTCGTGCTGCTGGCGCCATTGATGGGGATGTTCGCCGCGCGGCTGTTCGCGCTGCCGGCGGTCACGGCGCGCGCGGTAACGTTCAGCGCGTCGACGCGTAACTCGCTGGTGGTGTTGCCCCTGGCGCTGGCGTTGCCCGAAGGCGTGCGCGGGTTGGCGGCGACGGCGGTGATCCTGCAAACCCTGGTCGAGTTGATTGGCGAGTTGATCTACGTTCGCCTGATCCCCGCGCTGGTGTGGCGCGCAGATCGGCCAGAAGCATGAATGTTCAGGTCTGTTCAGGCGCTATTTGGGATGCGTTCGGCACCATAAGCCGCCGCTCCCCACCTGACAGGACAACCGATGGATCACCGCAACCGTTTTCGCCTGGAGTCCCTGGGCATTTTTCTGATTGCTTTGTTGCTGTTCACCTTGGGGATCTGGGATCAGCAACCCCAAGGGTTTGACGGACGCTGGGCGCTGTTCCTGCAGGAAATGTTTCGTCATGGGGCGAGTCTTTTTCCGACCACCTACGGCCAGCCTTACGCGGACTATCCCGGTACCGCGACGTTCTTCAGTTTTGTATTCGCCCGGTGGTTCGGCGCGCCCAACCACCTGGCGAATATCCTGCCCACCGCGCTGGCCTCTGCCGGAGTGGTGGCGCTGATCTATCGCTTGCTGGCCCCGTCCAGTCGCGCCTGGGCGCTGCTGACGGTGTTGCTGACCTTGCTCACCACCCAGTTGCTCGAAAAGTCGCGCTCGGTGTGCCTGGATCAGATGGTGGCGCTGTTATGCGTCGGCAGTTTCTACCTGCTGCACAGTGGCGAACGCCTTGGCTCGCGCCTGCGGCGGCTGGCGGTGTTCCCGCTGTTCATCCTGGGCTTTGCGATTCGCGGGCCGTTGGGCTTGATCGAAGTCTGCGGTGTGGTCTGCGTGTATTGGGCGTTGGGCCGCCCGGGAGAGCGGGTCAAGCAAGTGCTGATCCACGGCGTGCTCGGGTTGCTGCTGTTGGCGTGTTGCTGGTGGCTGCTGATGCAGTTGGCACGGATCAGTGGGGGGCAGGCCTTTGCCGATGAAGTGTTCAAGATGCAAGTCGGTGGGCGCCTCGATGAAATCGGCGAACCGTTCTATTTCTACTTCCAGCTGAGTCTGTACCGTTACTTCCCCGTGGTGCCCCTGGCGTTGGCGAGCATGGTTGCGCTGCGGCATCGCTGGTCGGAACGCTGGGGCAACGACGACGTGCAGCTGGTCGCACGGCTCGGCGCCTGCGGCTTGATGATTCTGCTCGGGCTGTCGGTGCCGCACTTCAAGCGCGCTTATTACATCCTGCCCATGGTGCCGATGTTTGCCGCTGTTGCCGCCTATGGGCTGCTCCACGCGCAGAACTGGCTCGTCGGGGTGCGTCGCTGTTACACGTGGCTCGTCGCAGCGCTGCCGGCATTGTGCGTGGTTGTCGTCTTTGTGTGTCGGCACGGGTGGCAAAAGCACGGTTACTGGCCGGACGTTTCGTTACCGTTGCTGATCGGCGTGTGGGTGATCCTGCAGGTGGCGGCATTGATCGCCTGGCGTCGCGCGGGGCGCTTGGTGTGGCTCAGCGCGATCGCATTGGCGGCGCAGTGGTTGTTGCTGGTGACGGTGGTGGAGCCGGCCAAGGACCTGCAGTTCGACACCCGGAAATTTGTCAGTCAGGTGGAAGCGCTTCGCGCAGACGACCCGGGACCGTTGGTGTTTGTCGACCTTGCCCGAGACACCTGGGCGGTACGCTACATGATGAACCTGGATCACGACGAGCAGCCGCTGTTTATCGGGCGCAACCAACTGGATCAGTTGGACGCACTGCCGCGGCCGTCTTGGGTGATCGTGGCGCGCAAGGAAACCGAGCAGTTGAAGGGGACTCCAGTGGAGCATCTGGAACCGATGTTCAACGGACGACTGAACGACAATCCGTTGTTGGTGTTTTTGCTCAAGTAGACGGCGCGAGGCGGGTATTGCGTGCTGGGGCGGCGGGGAGCCGCCCCGGTTTGAATCGGTAAAACGAAGACAACAAAAAGCCCGCGCTAGGCGGGCTTTTTGTGTGCTTCAGATGATAGTTGCACCACCTGAAACTTAATAGTGGTGCCCAGAGACGGAATCGAACCGCCGATACACCATTTCATATCCGAACCGCTTGAAACCACGGGCTAAAGCTGCGCGATAGTGGCGTCATTGTACGACTTCTTTGTACGGATTGACCTGCCTATTTTTGGCTGGAAAATATGAGCTGGCTTGTATTAGTAATGAGTCGGCCTTCCAGCCCTCGTTGGGGGGGGGCATGGAATCGACGGCCTAAACTCAAGGATGACGTCACGTCGCTATACAGCACACTCCAAATCCTACCGGAGTCGGTTGTCTACATATCCATCCCGGTCACCGTATGGGCATTGTGCTTTGCGTACCGGCACTTCACCTTCGATCCCGATAAAGGAAGTATTCAGTGATGCGTTGGGCTACTGTTACTTGCGTAAAATACACTGACGCACATTTTCAAGGATTGAAATGAAAGCCACATTGCTTCTGTTATCCGCCTTAGTCCTGCTCTACGGCTGCGCCACGCCGCTCACCTCCGACATGTCTAGCCCCTCAATTGCCGACACCAAAACTGTGGTGTTCGGCGGCAAAACGTTCGTCCTGAAATTCCAAAAGCCGGGCTTGTGGGAGTATTTCCCAGCAGAGGAAAGCATCGATGCCTGGAATGAAATGGTGGACTTTACCGTCGTACCTCGCGAGATGAACCGCTTCAAACCCCTCGACCTCGCCAAACGCGCCATCCAGCTTCATCAGCAGGAAAATCCGAACATGCCGGCAGTCCTGCTGACCGACAATAGAACCGGGATCGATTACGCGATGATGTTTTATCCCAGTTCACTGCGTAAAGACGGGCAATTTTCGGAGATCAGCTATTTCAAGTATTACAAGGATGGCGCCACCGGCCAGACCATCATCTTTCACTTCGCCAGGAATATTCCAAAACCGAGCAACCCCTCTGACAGCGCAGCAGAGATAGGCCAGGAGATACCGCCGCTGATGGAAGTATTCCCGCTATACCGGCCGTAATACCGCTGAGCGGACAGCACGAATCTATTCGAAGGCGGTGATTGTCATCATAGCGTCTATAAGATTTGGATTTTGAAGGGGGTTGCAGGAAGAGCGATCTGGAGGTACTCCCACCAGCCACACCCCGGCACACAATGTTCCCGCTGTGGCTGCTGCCTTCCGGCTCTGACCAGGTTCACGGGTAATCGTTGCGGGGGGACCGATGGGGGTCACCATAACGACGCTCGCCTGGGGCTTCCAGAGGAGCATCGCACGATTCTTCACCATCACGCAGATGTGAATTTGTGGGCATTGTACCGCCAGTACAGCGGCCCTGAGCAAGTCATTTGTACCACCATTTCGCCCCTCTTTTGTACCACCACGACTAGCGAAGCGCACAACCTAGCCCCTGCCCTTAGGAATTGAGAATTTGAAAACTCACGAAATAGCCTGCTAGCAACTCTGCAGATTCAAATCAGAATTTACGATTGCCCACTTCCCACCGAGATGGCACTAGCTTATTCTCCAAAAACGCGCCAAAAAATCGTTAATTCCGATTCTAAATGGATTTTAAAATGAACGACCTACCGCAGACGGTACTATCAAGCCAGCTTTACAGCAACCTATCAAGCGACCAAGAGCTAATAACTTCACTTATAAGCATGAGAAAGGTCGCAGAGAGCTTAGCCTCAACTATTTCAACAAGTGTTCCATGCTTCACAGACCATTCAATAAAACACATGGACGCACTATGGCTAATTACCGATCAAGTTTTAACATCGACAGAAATAGCTCAGCTTTCTACCGGTGAAGCCTTTTTGCTAGCTACCTCTTTTTACCTTCACGATTTGGGCATGGCGTATGCAGCCACCGAAGAAGGTAGAGCGATATGTATTGAATCAGGCCATTACAAGGCATTTATGTCTTCTTTTACTCCGGAAAACCGAGCAAAAGACGAGATAAAAGCTCAAGCACTAGCATATACCGTAAGAAAAATACACGCCCCCGCAGCACATGAACTCGCAACCAATAAAATACCGGGATCAGAATACTATCTATTTGAATCAAAAACATTAAGAGACTCTTGGGGTGCAACCTGTGGTCAAATTTCTGCCAGTCATCATTGGAGCATTGAAAGGCTTGATATAGAATTAGGTAAAACTGGAACAGTGCCTCTCCCAGGAGGAAGGAGTGGTGACTTAGGATATGTGGCCTCAATCCTTAGAATCGTAGACTACGCCCATATAAATAGAGAACGAGCCCCATCAATAGAAAGAGCTTTTAAACAGCCTCTACCAGAGGACAGTTTACTACACTGGCTTGCTCAAGAACAAGTTGACGGCCCATTCAGAGATGGCCACGAACTCACCTATCGGTCAGCTGTCGGTATATCAAATGTTGACTCATGGTGGCTCTATTATGAAATGCTCTCTGGACTTGATGCTGAGATAAGGGCAGTTCAACGATACCTCAAAAAGCGCCCTCACAGCATCAACCGCTTTAGCCTTCAAGGAGTTTTAGGGGCGGCATCCCCAGAAGAGACATCTACATATATCAAACCGAACGGCTTCATGCCTATAGAGGTCAACCTCAAAACTGGATCTATAGACAGATTAGTCAAGCTATTAGCGGGTGAGTCGCTATATGGAAACGATCCAATGGCGGCTATCAGAGAACTACTACAAAATGCGAACGATGCTGTGCGCCTCAAATTTCACACGGCGGCAGACGAGTATGATGCACAGGTTGAAAAACTCCCCATCAAAGTAGAGCTATTCGAAAATGCAGAGGGTCATTTTTTAAGCGTTTCAGATTTCGGCGTAGGAATGACAAAAAGGATAATGACCGACTATCTAATTTCTATAGCATCAAACTACTGGGACTCTCAATTTCATTACGATTATCCTGACGCCTTAGAAAAAGGATTCCTTCAGGCAGGGAAATTCGGAATAGGTTTCCTTTCCGTGTTCATGCTTGGAGATGAGATTGAAGTCACATCCAACAAGGCTGGCGGCGAAAAAACTCTCCTGAAGCTTCACGGCGTAGGCAGGAGAGGAGAGATTACGAATTCTAGTCTTACTGCAAAAAGCGGCACCACCGTAAAGATAAAACTAAAAACAACCATAGTTGAAAAGCTCAATTCAATACAGCGCAGAGTAAGCTCATACGCACCAATGCTAAAGACCCCTATAAAAACAATCACCAAAGACTTAGAACATTTATTGGAGCCCGGATGGCTTTTTAAACTTGATCCAGAAAGCTTTAAAAAAACGATATTGCAAATCACAGCCGATCTTGGCCGACACAACTCCGAAGCTTATTACCCACACCGGAGACATACAAGTTCTCAACTAAACGACATATGGGAAAGTTCCCCACCAGAATATGTAAGTGAGAAAGCTAGATTAGTAGCTGGGGCGGAAGGTATCTGTGTTATTTGCTTAAAAGGGCTTTCACTACAGGTAGCCTACACACCTGGCTTTATAGGAATAGTTGAGCTCGACGACGTAACACCTGACGTTAGTCGCCGCCAAGCCTTAGACATAGATCTATCGGGTATTTTAAAAGCTGCACAAAACACAATCATGGATCAGCTTATTAAAAGCTTAGAAAAATACACATCCAATCGACTAATCCTAAACAACTTATCACTTATCTCTAGTTCCATAAAAACTTACGGAGATCAAATACTCCTTAACTCAAAAATAAACTGGCTAAGCAGAATAATTCTTCCGGGCGATATATCGCTTTGTAGCACGCAAATGCTATTTGAGACATTGAAGGCCAACGACACCGTTTTCATTGCGTTCGATGCCAACCCGTGGGAAGCAATGAAATTATGGACAAGTAAGACTCAGAGCGTTGATGGAGAGGCAGCCTTCACACTATCTAACATTGGGGATGGACCAGGTTATAGGCGAGAAATAGAATACATGAGAGGTACTCTTTCAGAGTGCTGGAAAAATTTCTCAGAAAATACAATTTTTTATTTTCTGATAAAATGCATTTCATTCGCGTGGAACGTTAAACCTTCCGACCTTGCTAAGCAACATGACTGGAGACACGAAGGATCCACCGTATACGGAAGACTTACAAAAAACAAAGCTGAAAAGCCATTATACATTGACGAGCCCAGACAGCCCCACTAAAGCATCATAGAGCCACAGTGAAAACGTATAAGACTCCGCAGCTATTTTTTCAGAACTAAAATCTCAACGCACTTTAATAAACATACAGGATTGCCCTTCCCCCCTTGGGGGGGAGGTATTTACGAGCAAACATTAGCTCGTCGCTAGCTGTAGCCCCCTCATACACATCAGATATTTATAAATCCCTTAGTCGATTAACCGCCAGGCGGTGTTGACTCGCTAGAGTCATGACACCACTGCAAACGGACTAAAGATATGAAAATCACATACAGCTGCGGTGCGTCATCATTTTCATTCAATGAGAGCTGAAAGAATACGTCGAGAAAAGCTTCATCTGTAAAGCAGCATCTATGGCGAGTTAGGTGCAAATGACGATTCATCAGCCCAATCCTAGCTCATTAAGCACACCTTATGAGCTAAGCCGGGAGGCGTTTGCCGATGATGAAGAGTCGGGGTCTCCCCGCTAGCTCAAATGTGTTGATTTTATGCGAGCTATGTCGTAAATTTCTGAGCTAACGTTCTGAGCCAGGTAAATCCGCCCATGTCCGCCACCATTGCATATGCCCGCGTCAGCTCCGATGGTCAGTCCGTCGAGGCTCAGCGCCACTCTATCAACCAGCGCTACAGCATCTCCGATGACGGCTGGTTTACCGACGAAGCTACCAGCGGCACGACGAAGGCTTTGCACCGGAAAGGCTTCTCAGCGCTGTTCAGCTACGCAAGGAAAGGCGACATCGTTGTGGTCTCCGCCATTGACCGGCTGGGGCGGAACACAATCGACGTTTTGGAGACGGTCGAAGCACTGAAGTCTAAGGGAGTCACGGTTATATCCATGCGGGAGGGCTTTGACCTATCCAGCCCTACGGGGAAGTTAATGCTGACCCTCCTGGCCGGCGTCGCGGAACTGGAGCGGGAGAACATCCGTGCCCGACAAATGGCCGGCATTGAGAAGGCCAAGGCAGACGGTCGAAAGCTGGGCGCTCCTAAGCAACACGACGACGCAGCTATTGCCAGGTGGAGAAAGGAAACCAACTCAAGCATCGCAGCTACTGCTGAGCACTGGAAAGTTTCGACAGCCACTGTTAAGCGGGCATGTAAGACATTCCTGAATGTCGCTTGAATAGAGTTAGATGTCTGTTCAGAGCTTTATCGAGCCTGGCCACCTATCACGAACAGCGAGGATAACGCCCCCATAGGGTGAATCATTAGGAGCTCTAGGGATGTTGTCTTGCTGGGCATCTTTGACGCCGTATTCCGGAAGGAACACGAATAGCGTCTTCAGACCAGTGACAAGGCTATGTACTGAGTGGGCCCTAGCAAATAGGCGGCTTAATGTCCGGATCCGGACATTAAAGAGCGTAGATGAGCCCCGCAGCTACAGGGCTACAGGTCATAGAATGAACATTAACACACTTCCGAACCAGACTGTTTCGGAGTCTTCAATGCTGATAAAAATGGCTCTCCAAGAACCTTGAATGGGCGCCCAAATTTCCATGGGAACACGCCCAGTCAAATCCAATGGCGCAACGCTCAAGGACGTCAGGCAAGCTGTCAGCCGACCGTGAAAATCTAGAGTGTTAAGGCCGAAACTGGAGGTCTAGATATGCATCCATTTCAACTAGTAATTGATGAGCTCAAAGCCGCTGGAGTTAAAATCAGCGGAGGTGAGAGTGCTTATAGGCTTCTTCACAAGCTTTGTATCCAAAAGGCTTTTCAAATGAATGGTTCTGCGCTCAGAACGGCAAAGAACGGTGGCCTGCCAAGGAAAAAGGTCATCACCCAGGCCAAATACCTGCTCAATGAATATCTCAAAACGGGCCTTATAGTTCTTCCTGCGCACATGAAGGCCCGTGGTTCTGAACACAAGTACAAGCACGATGGTGACGCGAGCGCTAACCGTAATCTCTGGCGCACCGGTTGGAAGGCGCCTGCCCCGCAGGACAACATGCATCACGGGCTCAATACCGTCAAAGGCTAGGCAAGCTGCCAGGAGCTGCCGGTCCGGCCCGTTTTGGATTATTACGGTCGGCAGCTTTTTCGGACGGTAGTTTCTGCCCTTCCTAGTATTGATGGTGTGCGTCATTTCACTAAACTTTGGCGCAATCCTCCTTCCAGTGATCCATTCCCCGGGCTGAGCGCCGCTGGCACGGCGTCTGCATTTGCTATCGCTGGATATCATCGCTGTGCTGCACCAATCCATTTTTTTCAAGCAGGCGCATAAACAAGGGCGAATGCGCTCACTTCAATCGCAGAATTTCCACCTTCCGACAACACCCGTCTCACTCCTCTGAAATCCTTAGCCCCGCTGGGTTTCAGCAATAAAGACGGCAATTAGTGCCAGTCCTTGAACAAGGCGCCCGTCGCCCCCCCTTCAAACGAGTTCAGGGGAATTGGGGCCCTTCCTTGTGTAACCATACCGGCTTCCCGTCCGGCGACACCTCAATCCCACCTCCTGTAACCCATCAACCCTGCCTGGAAAACCACGGCGGGGCGCTGGCGTTTGCTATCACTGGACCTCAATCCCATGAACACCATACAAAAGCTGGTACGTCTAAATCTTCATCTGCGCTCGGACCACCTAGGCCGACTGACCGCTCTAGCCGGCACTCTAGGCAAGCGGAAGGGCCGCGAAACGCGTCTTGCTGAAGCCATCGAACTGGTTTTGACCGCCGGCCTTGCCTGGAACGACGCCGACCTCCTTGACTTGGCTAAAGGCGACCGGGAAGAACACTGCTGGGTTGCCCTTGGCCCCATAGTGCGGAGTCGCTGAACATGCAGGGACGACTTCAATCTCTCCCCCTTGAGGCAATCCAAACTCACCCGCAGCTACAAAACAGAAACGTCGGAATGCAGAAGTTCAAGGAATACAGCGACGCAAAGCGATACAAACACCACGTGAACGAATTGGCACGTGACATCAAGACAAGCGGGCAGCAAACGCCGTTGACGGTAGTCGCTGCCGAAGAAGATGGCTCCTATCAGCTTGCCCCTGGAGCAGACCAAGCGCACTTTGTCCCCACGCGCTACTGGCTTTTGGACGGCCACCATCGCTTGGAAGCACTGAAGAAGATTGGCAGCGAAGCGGCTCAGGTAGAGGTTTTACCTGGAAAAGGTTTTGCTGACGCAATGGATGCGGCACGTCTAACTAATCAGCAGGTGGTCCAATCCCTGTCACCTTTGGAGCGCACGGAGAACGCCTGGAGCGCATTCAACCTTGAGCGCGACACCTTCCGCCGAATGAGCGTCAAGATGGCGGCGGCGAAGCTGCGTGTTTCAGAGAACACCATCAAGCGGTTCCGTGACGCGGTACGACAAGAAGGTATCCAGTCAGCGAAGATTGATCCCAATGCCCCACGGGATAAAGTTGAGCACCAGCTCCAGGCTTACTGGAGTAGGAAAAGTACTTGGGGGCGCCTCAGCATCATTACTTGGCACGCGTTCAAAAGGTCATGCAGGGAGTCAAATAACCCAGCTAGTTCCGGTGCTTTGAAACACCTGGTCAAGATGGAGATCATCCAGAAACTGTTCGGTGAGGACGGGCGACACGACCCCGGAGTTATCGTTGCGGCGTTGATAGAGCTGGGGCGGGACGCCGAACGGCAAGATGGCGCTGCATACCTGGAGTCGAAGTACAAGCCGAAGGTATATCAGCCAGGGACGACGGACGACGACGAAGCCGAGCGTGACCAAGTTGACCACCACCAGCTTGGACTGGAGGTCGCCCGTATGCTCGCTCAGGAGGTCGAATCCAGAGAACCTGGAGACTTCTAACGGGGGCTCCACAATAGGAGCCCTGAGAGCTCTCGATGGGCTGGAGGCTCCGGCAGCACTGAGTCGGACCAGAAAGCTGTAATTACCTTTCCTGTAGGGCGCTGACCCTAGATGTCTGCGTTCCCTCACACGCATCGGATGCCCATAGCGGCACATATGGAAGTGGGACAACGAGTCCGCCGAGAAGCAGGAAGCTGTTTTGTTTGAGTCGAGACCAACGCTTACAGCTTAGGACGCACGAAACGCTGGCTGTCCTGGACGCTAACGCTGAATGCGCCCATGAACTGACCATGGCAAGCGAGGCAACGGGGATGGGCGGGGCTTATGTGTCCATCCCCCTGTTGCTTTCAGGAGGGTAGAAGGCCAGCCATACGGGCTAAGCTTGGGTACTTCTTCATCTCCTCTGCCATGCGGAATATAGGTGCGTTGCCGTAGGTATCCCCCACGTTCGATGCGGCATGGCCGGTCAGCCAGTCATGCACTTCCTTGGGGATTCCGACTTCGCGGCAAAGTGTCTTGAAGGCATGGCGGAAGCCGTGGGAAGGCATAGCCGTAGTCTGAAGTCGCACTACTTCCTGTAGGTACTTGTCCCAAGTCTTCCCCACGGCGTGACCCAGTCCATCCTTGTGCGGCTTCAACTGCGGGAAAAGGCGGCCATCGGCGGGTAGTCTTTCCTTGTAGTCGAGAAGGCCGAGGGCGAGCAAATCCTCATGCAACGGCACTCTGCGGCGGCTGCTGGCGGTCTTCAAAGACTTGCCCTCACCTGGGCGGATGGCGATACACCAGGTGCCAGACAGTGCGTCCTGCTCCACGTCGGATACCAGAAGCTGGGCGACCTCCTCACGGCGGGCTCCTGTGTAGGCCATCAGCAATGGGAGCCAGTACAAGGCTTGGCCGTAGTCTGCACGCTGGGGAGCCCACGCACCTTGGAATAGGGGGCTTCTGAAGATGGTCACCAGTTCCGCCTGGGTGTAACCCTTCTCCTGTGCTTCCTGGTGGAGGACGCCCTTGTTGATTGCACTGCGGAGGTCGCGCAGTACGCCGGATGCGGCTACCGGGTCGTCGTCGATAGCTTCCAGGCGGTCGCAGGCGAACTTGAATATTGTAGACAGGGCCGCCAGCTTCTTCCGTATGGTCGGGAGCTGCATTGTCGAAGAGCCGCCCTGCCCAACTTCGGAGCGAAGGGTTTCGATAGTCAGACCAAGCTTCCAGCGGCCTTTCGGGAGTTGACCGAGGGCCACACGGAAGTTGTGGAGGTAGCTTTGGATACCTGGGCGGCAGGGACGTCGCCTATCACGAAGATAAGGCGCTGCATACAGTCCTGGTACTCAGCAATGGTCTTCGAGATGTCACCTAGGCCAGCAGTGTCCTGGCGTTTGGACTCGGCCCATATGGTGAAGACTTCTGATAGCCGTAGCCCCTTGCCAGGAGGAGCCTGGAAGACGGTCTCCTGCGAAAGTGGAAGCGACGCGGAGCTCGTGTTGGGAGTTGTGCGCCAATCGCCGTGGTGGCGTTGCAGGGCGGTCTCACAAAGGGTCCGCCACGCTTTACAGAACTCCAGGTAGAGCGCGGCATAGGTCGAGGAGGTAGAAGGGGGGACGGGATGGCCTAGAGGGGCCAGGGTCTCGCGCATCGCTTGGGTCAGTATGACCTGAAGACTCCCGTCCTCCTCGTCCATCACCTCTGCAGGTGCGACTACTTCCCCGCCTAATGTGGCCAGGAACACGGATATGCGCTCGGGGTCGCGTTCCCAAACTTTCAGTTCTGCACTAATCCAGCGGTCAGCCAGTTTGGGGGCGTCGGTGGGGAGTAGGGAGGACTCTCCTTTTAGGGCTGCGCGGGCGAGTGCAAGTGCAGCTTCGCAACGGGCCGCTTCCTCGATGAACGGGATGCGGGCTTCAGCCAGTACCTTGGTGCCCGTGGAGACTTTCCATTCTCGACCGCGACCAACCAGGTGGCGCAGTTCTACAGGTATTGCCTTTCGGTAATAAAAGTTCCCGGTCTTTGGGCATTTGAACGGTTGTGGCATCGCACCCACTTTGTACGCCTCCTTTGTACGACTTCGGGGCGCAGCTTGGAGGTCCAGAAACTAAAAAACCCCTGAGACCTTGCGGAATCAGGGGTTTCGGTATTTGGTGCCCAGAGACGGAATCGAACCGCCGACACGGGGATTTTCAATCCCCTGCTCTACCGACTGAGCTATCTGGGCAACGGGGCGCATTAAACTGGTTTTTCAGGGGGTCGTCAAGCAAGTTTTCAAAAAATATTTAATTATTACCGTCGCTTACGTGCCGACCCCGATTTTTGCTCAATTATTGAGCAGGTGGTACGTAGCCTTCGGCCTTGGCGTAATCCTCGCCGGAAAAGAACTTGTCCATCTCGCCTTGCAGGTATTTGCGGTCTTCGGCGTTCATCATGTTCAGGCGCTTTTCGTTGATCAGCAGGGTTTGGTGTTTCTGCCAGTCGGCCCAGGCTTTGGCGGAGACGTGATCGAAAATGTCCTGGCCCTTGGCACCCGGGAACGGGGTGCGCTCCAGGGCGGGGAGTTCTTCGTGGTACTTGCGGCAGATGATGGTGCGGGTCATGACGAAACTCCTGCGTTCAATACGTCGGCCGCGCGCTTCAGCAGTTTTTTCACCGGGGCGGCAAGGCCCAGGCGCGGCGGGGTGGCGAGGTTATACCAGAGCCAGTCGGCCTCGGCCACGTGATGGGCGGATTCCTCGACCTGGACCAGCCAGGGTTCGATGGCCAGTTGGAAGTGGCTGAAGGTGTGGATCAGCCCCGGCAGTTGCTGTTGTTTACCCAGTTCCAGCGCGTGCTGGTGGGCGAGGTGTTCGAGGTCTTCCAGGTCGTCCAGCTCCGGCAAGCTCCACAGACCGCCCCACAGGCCCGTGGACGGGCGGCGGTAAAGCAGGATCGCGCCGTCGCCATTGGCGAGCATGGGCATCAGCGTGCGCTTCTGGGGGATGGTCTTGCGCGGCTTGGGGATCGGGTAGCGCGTTTCCAGGCCGAGCATGTGGGCTTCGCAGCCTTTTTCCAGTGGGCATAGCAGGCAACTGGGCTTGCTGCGGGTGCAAAGGGTGGCGCCCATGTCCATCATCGCCTGGGTGTAGGCGTTGACGCGATCATGGGGCGTGAAGCGCTCTGCGGTGGCCCAGAGTTGTTTGGCGACCTTGGGTTCGCCTGGGTAGCCTTCCTGCGCGGTAAAGCGTGCCAGCACGCGTTTGACGTTGCCATCAAGGATCGGCGCGCGCAGGCCCATGCTCAGGCTGGCGATCGCGCCGGCGGTGGACAGGCCGATGCCAGGCAGTTCGGTGAGTTTCTCCACGTCGCGGGGAAACTCGCCGGCGTACTCGGCCACGACAATCTTCGCGGTCTTCTGCAGGTTGCGCGCACGGGTGTAGTAACCCAGGCCGGTCCACAGGTGCAGCACCTCGTCTTCCGGCGCGGCGGCCAGGGCTTCGACCGTTGGCAGGGAAGCCATGAAGCGGTCGAAGTAATTGAGCACGGTGCTGACTTGGGTCTGTTGCAGCATGATCTCCGAGACCCACACCCGGTAGGGCGTGATGCCCTGTTGCCAGGGCAGGTCATGGCGACCGTGGCGGTCGTACCAGTTCAGTACCGCCTCGGAAAACTGCTCGTTTCTCATCGTTTGAACAGGCCTTTCAACGCGTCTTTCAACTGCGGATTAACTTTGTCGAGCTTCTCTTCCAGCTTCTCGTTGAGGCGGTTGCCGGCGGCCTTGATGGCGACCTGGCCGAGGCCGTCCTTGTCCAGGCGGCACGCCTTGGCGCCCAGCTCCAGCGGGCCACGGCAGCGCAGCGGGACTTCGATGCCCTGGAAGTTGGCGCCGACCTCGCAGGCGGGGTCCGGCACTTCGCGTTGGTCGCCCTCGACGATGATGCCGACGCGATAATCCATGCCCAGCACGCGCAGGTCGATGTCGCCGTTGCCGTTGACCGTGAGGCCCGGGATGCGCACCTTCAGGTCGGGGTTATTGGCCACGCCGTTGCGGAACGTCAGGTTGCCCTTCAATTCCTGGAACGGTGTGTCCTTGGCCCGTGGCTCGCTGCTCAGGGTCTTGCGGTTGAGCAGGGCGATGCCGGTACACAGTTGCTGTTCAAGGTTGGCATTGAGCAGCACGCCGTTGTTGATCACGAAGCTGGCGTTGCCGTTGAGGCTATCGATCAGCGCCTTTTGGCTGTTGCCGCGGCCGCTGAGGTTGCTGTCGAGGGTGATCTGGCCCTTGATCGGCGGCGTCTGCCCCTGGGCTTGCAGGATGCGTTCGACCGGCACTTGCTTGATATGGCTTTGCAGCGCCAGCACTGGAATATCCTGGCGTACATCGAGGCTGCCGTTGGCCTGGAAGCTGCCGTTGTAGAGGCCGCCGCTCAGGCTGTCGAGCTTGAGCTGGCCGTTGAGGCCGCTGGCCTTGAGCACGGCGTTCTGGATCGGCAGCTTGCTCAGGGTCAGTTGACCGAAGGCCAGGTCGGCCTCCACGTCCAGTGTGCGCAGGCGGGTCAACGGCAGCAGCTTGTCGGTGCTCCAGGCGCCTTTGGTGGGGGCGTCCGGCAGCGGTGTGGTGCCGCCGGCGGCCATGGCGCCGGCTTCGCTGTTCTGCACTTCGGCTTGGCGTGCGGCGGTTGCGCCCTTGGCGGATTCGGACTTGACCGGCAGGTAGTCGTCGGCGTTGAAGGTGTCACCCTTGAGTTGCACACGCAGCGATTGCTTGGCGAAATCGTCCACGGCGACGCGGCCGGTGAAGGTGCTGCTGTCGAGTTTCAGGTTGAGGTCTTCCAGGGCCAGGCGGGTGGGCGTGCCTTGGAGGCGGCTGACCAGTTCGACCTTGCTCAGGCTGCCCTCGGCCATCGGTGGCAGCGGGTTGCCGATGCTGTCGAGGAACTTGGCCAGGTCAAACTGGGCGACGGACAGGGCGCCGCTGATCTGCGGGGTCTTGTCCAGGTCGTTGACCTTCAGTTCGCCGAGGGCGCGCAACTGGTTGGCCGAGAGTTTCAGGTTGGTCCATTCGGCTATGTTGGCCGCCAGGTCCACCAGCAGTTGGCCTTGGGTGGAGAAAGTCACGGTTTTGCCTTGCAGCGGCTCGCCGGTGGCTTCACCACTGATCCTCATGTCTTCGAACTGATAACGCTTGAGCGCACGCTGAATGCGCAGGTTGCCGTTGAGTTCGGTCTTGACGCGCATGAGCGGCTGGTTGCTGCCGAGGAACGCGGTGAGCTTCAGCGGAATACTTGCCCCTTCGTGGATGGCCCCCGCACTCAGTTGGATGCTTTCGGCGCTGAACTGCTTGCCGGTCTGTTCATCGTTGTATTCGATGCGGGCGTTGTTGATGGTCAGGCTGTCGATGTCCAGGCGGATGGGCTGCGGCGGTTTCTCTGCCTTCACCTCGGTCGGCGGTGGCGCCGGTTGCGCTGGGGCTGGGGTCTCGGTGGTCACCTCGGGGGCGTTCTTGCCGATGTCTTCCCAGTTGCCGTGGCCTTGCTTGTCGCGGTTGAGGCGCAGGTTCAGGCCTTCGACACGCACATCGCTCATCTGTACTTCGCGGCGCAGCAGCGGCAGCACGCGTACCGACAGGCCGAGCATCTGCAGATCGGCGAACGGTTGGGTCGGGGTGGTCAGGGTCGCGACGCTGGCTTCGTGCAGTTCCAGGCCCAGCCAGGGGAACAGGCTCCAGCCGATGTCGCCATTGAGCGTCAGCTCGATGTGGGCCTTGTCGCGGGCAATCTGGCGAATCTCGTCTTTGTAGTCGTTGGGATCGAAGAGATGGGTCAGGGCAAAGCCGAGAGCCACAATGATCAGCAACAGCCCGAGAAGTACCAGACCCAGGATTTTGCCGAACGCTTTCATGGGCGAGTCCTTGTATGTCGATTTCAAAATTTAGCCGCAGAGTATAGCGCCCGATGGCCGGCGTCAGTTCACGGATCGTTACATTGTATCTGCCGGCGGGGGCGGTATTTTGGCGTCAAAAAATACAAATAATCAGCGGAAGGTAGTGGCATTTTGGTTTTTCTGTCATCCACTGATGCTAATCTCTGCGCGTTCGTCCGCCTTCTGCGACGTAACGTCGCGCTTTAAATGGAGTTCTATTCAACAAAACGGCCACGCTTTGCGTGCAAGGCCGAAGGAGAGCGCGCCTGACGAACACATACTAATAACTGGGGGAAACATCAATGAGCACTAGCACTGCGGCGGGTATCACTGCCGCGCAGCCTGCGTTCCTGTCCAAGGAGCGCATCATCGCCAAGCCCGGGTTCAACCGTTGGCTGGTTCCACCGGCCGCCCTGGCCATCCACCTGTGTATCGGCATGGCCTACGGCTTTTCGGTGTTCTGGCTGCCGCTGTCCAAGGCGCTGGGGATCACCACGCCGGTCGCCTGCGCGCCGGATATGAGCTTTATCGCCCAGGTCTTCTCGTCCCAGTGCGACTGGCCGATCTCCATGCTCGGCTGGATCTACACCCTGTTCTTCATCTTCCTGGGCTGCTCGGCAGCGATCTGGGGCGGCTGGCTGGAACATGCCGGGCCACGCAAGGCGGGCGTCGTCTCGGCATTGTGCTGGTGTGGCGGCCTGCTGATTTCGGCGCTGGGGATTTATACCCACCAGATCTGGCTGATGTGGATCGGCTCCGGGGTCATTGGCGGTATCGGCCTGGGGCTGGGCTATATTTCGCCCGTGTCGACCCTGATCAAGTGGTTCCCGGATAAGCGCGGCATGGCCACCGGCATGGCGATCATGGGCTTCGGCGGCGGCGCAATGGTGGGTGCGCCTCTGGCGGCAGCGCTGATGGGGCACTTCGCTTCGCCAACCAGCGTTGGCGTGTGGCAGAGCTTTTTGGTGATGGCGGCGATTTACTTCGTGTTCATGATCGGTGGCGCACTGTCCTACCGCGTCCCGCCGACCGGCTGGAAGCCTGAGGGTTGGACTGCGCCGGCGAAAAAAGCCAGCAACGCGATGATCACCCACCGTCACGTTCACGTGAACGTGGCCTGGAAAACTCCGCAATTCCGTCTGGTATGGCTGGTGCTGTGCCTGAACGTGTCTGCCGGTATCGGCATCCTCGGCATGGCTTCGCCGCTGCTGCAGGAAGTGTTCGGCGGCAAGTTGCTGGGTGTGGATGTGCCGTTCGGTCAACTGAATGCCGGGCAACTGGCGTCGATCGCGGCGATTGCGGCGGGCTTTACCGGGTTGTTGAGCCTGTTCAACATTGGTGGCCGGTTCTTCTGGGCGTCGTTCTCCGACTACCTGGGCCGCAAAAACACCTACTTCGTGTTCTTTGCCCTCGGCTTTGCCTTGTATGCGCTGATCCCGAACCTGGGGCACCTGGGCAACGTGGCGCTGTTCGTGGCGGCGTTCTGCATCATCCTGTCGATGTACGGCGGCGGTTTTGCGACCGTTCCGGCCTACCTGGCTGACCTGTTCGGCACGCAGATGGTCGGCGCGATCCACGGTCGCCTGCTGACCGCCTGGGCCGCAGCGGGCGTGCTGGGCCCGGTGCTGGTGAACTACCTGCGTGAGTATCAGTTGAGCATCGGCGTCGAACGCGCCGCTGCCTATGACATCACCTTGTACATCCTCGCCGGCCTGCTGGTGCTGGGTTTCATCTGTAACATGCTGGTGCGCCCGGTGGACGACAAGTACTTCATGACCGACGCCGAACTGGCCGCCGAACAGGCGCTGGGCCATGACAAGGGCGCCGATTCGACCACCGTGCTCGAATGGAAAGCCTCCGCCGGCAGCAAGCCGCTGGCTGTCGCGGCATGGTTGGTCGTGGGTATTCCGTTGGCGTGGGGTGTGTGGGTGACCCTGCAGAAGACGGCGATACTGTTCCACTAAGTTGATTGCAGGCGGGCGCACCATCCTGGAGCGCCCGCTTGTATGCACATGTCTATCCTCGACCCTCCGCGCTTCAACTCGTCAGTCTTATCCCCTTCGATGTTTCTGTTTAGCGCCCGCGCCCCTATAATGGCTGCCTTTTTCGCCCAATGATTTTGCGGAGCTGGTGATGGCCGAACGTAAGGCGTCCGTCGAGCGCGACACTCTGGAAACCCAGATCAAAGCCTCGATCAACCTGGATGGCACCGGAAAGGCCCGATTTGATATCGGTGTACCTTTTCTTGAGCACATGCTGGACCAGATCGCCCGTCATGGGCTGATCGACCTGGATATCGTCAGCAAGGGCGACCTGCATATCGACGACCACCACACGGTGGAGGATGTCGGTATCACGCTCGGCCAGGCGTTTGCCAAGGCCATCGGCGACAAGAAAGGCATCCGTCGCTACGGCCACGCCTATGTCCCGCTGGATGAAGCGCTGTCGCGTGTGGTCATCGACTTCTCCGGCCGTCCAGGCCTGCAGATGCACGTGCCCTACACCCGCGCCACCGTGGGCGGTTTCGACGTCGACCTGTTCCAGGAATTCTTCCAGGGTTTCGTCAACCACGCCCTCGTCAGCCTGCACATCGACAACCTGCGCGGCACCAACACCCACCACCAGATCGAAACCGTGTTCAAGGCCTTCGGTCGCGCGCTGCGCATGGCGGTGGAGCTGGATGAGCGTATGGCCGGGCAAATGCCATCGACCAAGGGCGTCCTGTAATGCAGACGGTCGCGGTTATCGATTACGGCATGGGTAACCTGCACTCGGTGGCCAAGGCCCTCGAACACGTAGGGGCCGGCAAGGTGCTGATCACCAGCGATGCCAATGTGATTCGCGAAGCCGACCGCGTGGTGTTCCCAGGCGTTGGCGCGATTCGCGATTGCATGGCTGAAATTCGTCGTTTGGGCTTTGACAACCTGGTGCGTGAAGTCAGCCAGGACCGGCCGTTCCTCGGTATCTGCGTGGGCATGCAAGCCTTGCTCGACAGCAGTGAAGAGAACGACGGCGTGGACTGCATCGGCCTGTTTCCAGGCCAGGTGAAGTTCTTCGGCAAGGACCTGCATGAAGACGGCGAGCATCTGAAAGTCCCGCACATGGGCTGGAACGAAGTGCGTCGCACCGTCGATCACCCGCTGTGGCATGAAATCCCGGACATGGCGCGCTTTTACTTCGTCCACAGCTATTACATCGCCGCCGGTAACCCGCGCCAGGTGGTGGGTGGCGGGCACTACGGCGTCGACTTTGCCGCTGCGCTGGCCGAAGGTTCGCGTTTTGCGGTGCAGTTCCACCCGGAGAAGAGCCATACCCATGGCCTGCAATTGCTGCAAAACTTCGCTGCGTGGGACGGTCGCTGGTAAATGTCGAGAAAGCCGAAGCTGCCGATCCTGAACCTCACGCCCGAACAGGAGCGTGAGGCTACCGACAAGATCAAGCGCTTCATGGAGGACCGTTTCGAGCTCAAGCTGGGCTCGTTCGAGGTCGCCGAGATCCTTGAGATGTTCACCCTTGAAGTTGCGCCGCACTATTACAACAGGGCGATTTTCGATGCGCAGACGCTCCTTAGAGAAAGGTTCGAAAGTATCGAAAGCGACCTGTGGTCGCTTGAGAAACCCTGATTTCCCAAGCATTGCTGAATATCGAATAAGGTTTGCCAGATGCTGATTATCCCCGCTATCGATCTCAAGGACGGCGCTTGCGTCCGTCTGCGCCAGGGCCGCATGGAAGATTCCACGGTGTTCTCCGACGACCCGGTGAGCATGGCTGCCAAATGGGTGGAAGGTGGTTGCCGTCGTCTGCATCTGGTGGACTTGAACGGCGCCTTCGAAGGCCAGCCGGTCAATGGTGAAGTGGTGACCGCGATCGCCAAGCGCTACCCGAACCTGCCGATCCAGATCGGCGGCGGTATCCGCTCCCTGGAAACCATCGAACACTACGTCAAGGCTGGCGTGAGCTACGTGATCATCGGCACCAAGGCCGTGAAAGACCCAGCCTTCGTCGCCGAGGCCTGTCGTGCGTTCCCGGGCAAGGTGATCGTCGGCCTGGACGCCAAGGACGGTTTCGTCGCCACCGATGGCTGGGCTGAAATCAGCACGGTGCAGGTGATCGACCTGGCCAAGCAGTTCGAAGCCGACGGCGTGTCCGCCATCGTTTATACCGACATCGCCAAAGACGGCATGATGCAGGGCTGCAACGTGCCGTTCACCGCTGCGCTGGCGGCAGCCACTAAGATCCCGGTGATCGCTTCCGGTGGCATCCACAACCTGGGTGACATCAAGTCGCTGCTGGACGCCCGGGCCCCTGGGATCATCGGCGCCATCACCGGCCGCGCGATCTACGAAGGTACCCTGGACGTCGCCGAAGCCCAGGCTTACTGCGATGCCTACAACGGCTGAGGACTGACCATGGCGCTGGCCAAACGCATCATCCCTTGCCTGGACGTCGACAACGGTCGCGTGGTCAAGGGCGTCAAGTTCGAGAACATCCGTGACGCCGGCGACCCGGTGGAAATCGCCCGTCGCTACGATGAGCAAGGTGCCGACGAGATTACCTTTCTCGACATCACCGCCAGCGTCGACGGCCGCGACACCACGCTGCACACCGTCGAGCGCATGGCCAGCCAGGTATTCATCCCGCTGACCGTGGGCGGTGGCGTGCGCTCCGTGCAAGACATCCGCAACCTGCTCAATGCCGGCGCGGACAAGGTCTCGATCAACACCGCCGCAGTGTTCAACCCGGAGTTCGTCGGCGAAGCCGCGCAGCACTTCGGTTCGCAGTGCATCGTGGTGGCCATCGACGCCAAGAAAGTCTCCGGCCCCGGCGAAACCCCGCGCTGGGAGATCTTCACCCACGGCGGGCGCAAGCCGACCGGCCTGGACGCGGTGGAGTGGGCGATGAAGATGGAAGGCCTGGGCGCCGGTGAAATCCTGCTGACCAGCATGGACCAGGACGGCATGAAAAACGGCTTCGACCTCGGCGTGACCCGCGCCATCAGCGATGCGCTGGGCATTCCGGTGATCGCCTCCGGCGGCGTCGGCAACCTGCAGCACCTGGCCGACGGCGTGATCGAAGGCCACGCCAGCGCCGTGCTGGCGGCAAGTATTTTCCACTTTGGCGAATACACCGTCCCCGAGGCCAAGGCGTACATGGCCGCGCGCGGTATCGTGGTGCGCTAAACGTTGCTGGACACCATGGCAAGTGCGCGGCACTCTCTGCGCTTGCCATGGATTCCGGTAACTTTCATGTTCAAAGACCTGCTGCTCGCCCTCGCCAGTACCTCCGTGCTCATGATCGGAGCGTCCCAAGCCGAAGAATCGTCTGACGCCTCCCTGGTGTTGCTGACGGAAAACTTCCCGCCCTACAACATGGCGAAAAACGGCAAGAACTTCGCCAAGGAAGACAACATCGAAGGCATCGCCGTGGACATCGTGCGCGAAACCTTCAAGCGTGCCGGCATTTCCTACAACCTCACCCTGCGCTTTCCTTGGGAGCGGATCTACAAACTGGCCCTGGAAAACCCCGGCTACGGTGTGTTCGTGATGGCTCGCCTGCCAGAGCGTGAAGCGCTGTTCAAATGGGTCGGCCCTATTGGCCCGGATGACTGGGTGATGCTGGCCAAGGCCGACAGCAAGATCCAGCTCGGCGAGCTGGCGCAGGCGCGGCGCTACAAGATCGGCGCCTACAGGGGCGACGCGATTGCCGAGACCCTGGAAAGGCAGGGCCTCAAGCCAGTGCTGGTGTTGCGTGACCAGGACAACGCGCAAAAGCTGCTGGATGGCCAGATCGACCTATGGGCCACCGGCGACCCGGCCGGACGCTACCTGGCGCGGCAGGTCGGTGTGAGCGGGCTCAAGACGGTCCTGCGTTTCAACAGTGCCCAGTTGTACCTGGCGCTGAACAAGGACGTGCCGGATGCGACGGTGGCCAAGTTGCAGGCGGCGTTGGATCAGTTGCGCCAGGACGGCGAGGTCGACGCGATCATGGCGCGCTACCTCTAGCCCTCAGCGCGGCTTGAGCAGGTCCACGCGCAGGGTCGATGGCTGGTCCGCCTGGTCAAAGGCGTAGGTGCAGATCTTGTAGGGCGTATCTTTGAGCGTGATCAGTTGGGCGTACTTTTCCAGCGGCATGCGAGGGGAGTCATTGAGCGGACGCACCAGATCGATGATGTCCTCTTCGTCTTCATCCATAGGCGCAGGCGGTATGGGCAGGTAGTTCACCGGCCGTAGGCAATCGGTGGTGGCGGCAGGACCGTACTTGTAGGTGTAGCGCTGCATGAACGGTGGCGCGAGGTTCCAGATCACCGTATAGGCCCCCAGGCCCAGTTTATCCAGGTTGATCGTCAGGTTGGGCGTGCGTGCCGGGCCTGGCTCGGCCAACTCCACTGCCAGGCTCAAGGCGTTTTTCATCATGCCGTTGGTCACCGGTTGCTCGGCGGAATCCACTCCCACGATACACAGCATGTGTACCCCGGTTTGCGGGCCGATGGGGTCGTTGATGTAGGCCGCGGCCGCCTCGATCGGCGGACTGTAGAGTGCCGGATTCTCGCAATCGATCGCGCGCCGCGTGGTTTTGTAGCGGTAGAACGGGGTGTTGACGGTGAACGTCAGGTTCCAGCGCGGCACGATGTCCTTGCCGCTGCCACCGGACGTCTTGAGAAAGTATTGCTGGATGGGCTCCGGGTTCTGGAAGGTGATCGTGGTGGTCGGGTAGAGCTCGCAGTATTCGCTGTCAGCCTTCAGCACGCCGTCGACAAAACAATGATTAAGGAACGTCACCGGGCTGCCGTAATTGGTCTCGGGGTGCCAGGCGGGCAGGCCGTTGTTGACCTCGCAGGGGGCGTCGCGCTGGCATTTGCGCTCTTCCGGCTGGCCTCGGGTGCTGGTGCTGAGGATGCCGAACAGCTGGTTGGTGCTGCGGTCCAGCAATGGGCCGCCAAAGCCGCCCAGGCCGACGTCCTGGCACTGGTTCTTCAGGGTGACCCGCCACACGAACGGCTGCTCCAGCAGTTCGCGCGAGGCCTGCTGCACGCAGGCGGATAGGTGCAGGGTGTTCCATTCCGGCGCCACCAGGGCGAGGATGTCGACGCCATCGGCGGGCACCTCCTCGGCCAGTTTCAGCGGTGTGATGCCCGCCTTGATCAAGTCCGCCAGGGGGACCTGCAACTCGAGAATGGCCAGGTCGACGCCCTGGCTGCTGCCCCACCTCAGGGTTTTGAGCGGGTAGGTCTTGATGGTTTCGAGGGTGTCGTCGAAGTAGTTGAAGCTGATGCTGCCCTTGATCGGCAAGTCCCGTTGCACCGCACCGTTGAGCCGATGCAGGCAATGGCTGCTGGTAACGACATAGGCCGGCCCGGACTTGCCACGGTCGTCGCGGGTGTCCAACAGGCTGGCGGTGCAGAGTGTCTGGGCGTCATTGCGGACCCGGCCGACGCCGCTCCAATGCTCATGCTGGCGCTGCGCATTGCTGAGCATGCGTGCTGGGCTGGCGTTGGCGAGGCCTTCGCCGAAGTCCGTCGGGGCGCCCCAAAGGGCGAAGGGCAGGGTGGACAGGAGGCTGAAAAAAAGCGCTGAACAGGGTGTTTTCATGGGTCGTCCTTGAGTTGACGCGAGTCCATCCAGAGGCTTCTGGGTGGCTGCCAGGGCAGGCGTCAACTATCGAAGGATCGTCCGGTCACCAAGTGGTATTTATCTACGCGCCGGCTGGTAGGTGCCGTTCTTGCCGTGCCCCGCCATCGCCTGATTGCTGCGCACGCTGATCATCAACTTGATATCGATCCAGTCCACGCCCTGGGCCTTGAGCTTGGGCAGTTCGCGTTCGAGCACCGCCAGGGTCTGTGGATACGGATGGCCGATCATCACCGCTGAGCCCTGTTTATGGGCCAGTTTGATTGCGCTCTGCAATTGCGTGGTGATCGCGGCTTCGGTGCGTTCATCGTCGAGGAACACATCCCGCGAGATACTCGCGAGGCCGATCTTCTGCGCTTCGGCGGCACCGACGGTCTGCGCGCTGGTGCGGCTGTCGACAAAGAACTTGTGACGCCGCTGCAATTCGCCCATCAGCCAGGCCATGGCTTCGGGCTGGGCGGTCATGCGGCTGCCCATGTGGTTGTTGATGCCGGCGGTGTAGGGCACGGCCTTGAACGCGGCGTCCAGGCGTTTGCCGAGTTCTTCGATAGGCAGCTCGGGGTGCCAGGCGAACGGTCCGGTGGCCGGGTCCATGGGCATGTGCAGGATCACGACCTTGCCGGCCTTGTGCGCTTCGCGGGCGAATTCGGCGGCGTGGGGTGTGTCGGGCATGATCGCCGTGGTCACCGGGCCGGGCAGGGCCAGCACGCGGCGATCCCGGGGCAGGTTTTGCCCCAGGTCGTCGATGATCAGGGTCAGGTAGGCTTTGTGCGGTTCGTTGGCCGGGGTCGCGTGGGCGACCCCGGCCAGGCTGCACAGTGCAGCGATGATCAGGGCAACGCGCATATCAACGGCTGCGCGTGATGCTCAAGCCCTTGAGCAGGCTCAACGCCTGGGCCAGTTGATAATCATCGTCCTGCGGCATCGGCTTGGCTTTGGTGCTGCTGCCGGTCGGCTGGTCGGCGCCGCCGTTGCCATTGCCCAGGTGACCTTGCAGGTCGGCTTCCTTGTAGTACTCGCTGTCGGCCTCGTTGGTGATCTTGGCCTTGCGCACTTCGATGTCCGGCACGATGCCCTGGGCCTGGATCGAGCGGCCGTTCGGCGTGTAGTACAGCGCGGTGGTGATTTTCAGGGCGCGCTCGTTGTTCAGCGGCAACACGGTTTGCACCGAGCCTTTGCCGAAGCTGGTGGTGCCCATCAGCACGCCGCGCTTCTGGTCTTGCAGGGCGCCGGCGACGATCTCCGAGGCCGAGGCGCTGCCGCCGTTGATCAGCACGGCCAGCGGCACGTTTTCGCTGAGGTCGTTGCCGGTGGCCGAGAAGCGCAGCTCGGAGTTGGCGATACGGCCCTTGGTGTAGACGATCAAGCCTTTGGTGATGAAGTGGTCGACCACTTCCACCGCCGACTGCAGCACGCCACCGGGGTTGTTGCGCAGGTCGAGCACGATGCCGTTGAGCTTCTTGCCGTTGTCTTTACGCAGCTTGGCCAGAGCCTTGGCCACTTCGTCGCCGGTCTTGACCTGGAACTGGGTGATGCGGATGTAGCCGTAGCCCGACTCCAGCAACTGGCTCTTGACGCTCTTGACCGTGATGGTCGCGCGGGCCAGGGTCACGTCGAACGGCGCACCGCCGTCGCGCACCAGGGTCAGGGTGATTTTCTGGCCGATCTTGCCGCGCATCTTGTCGACGGCTTCGGTCATGGTCTGGCCACGGGTCGGCTGGCCGTTGATCTTGACGATCAGGTCACCGGCCTGGATGCCGGCCTTGGACGCCGGGGTATCGTCGATCGGCGAGACCACTTTGATCTGGCCATCTTCGGCGCCGACTTCAATGCCCAGGCCACCGAACTCACCGCTGGTGCTTTCCTGCAGTTCGGCGAAATCTTCCGGGCCGAGGTAAGCGGAGTGCGGGTCGAGGTTGCTGAGCATGCCCTTGATGGCATTTTCCAGCAGGGTCTTGTCGTCTACGGGTTCGACATAGGCTGCCTTGATCCGGTCCATGACCTCGGCAAAGGTGCGCAGCTCTTCCAGCGGCAACGGCGCCTTGGTGGTCGCGGCCGTGCCGGCGGGTGCAGCCGGTGCGGCCTGGTCGGCGAAAGCCAGAGGCGCGCCGATCACCAGAGCGATCGTCAGGGCCAGCGAAGTGAGGCGGGACAAATGCAGCATGTCGAACGAACTCCTAATGTAGATGCGACCCTATCCTTGGGTGCGGCACCATTGTGCAGGGTCGCTCGGGCGGCCCTGCTGACGAATAGCGAAGTACAGCGCCGGAGTGTCCTGGCCGCCACTGTTACCGACAGTGGAGATGGATTCACCGGCTTTTACCACATCACCTGCCGACTTGAGTAAAGTCTGATTGTGGCCATAAAGACTCAAATAGCCATTACCGTGGTCGAGAATCACCAATAGACCGGCGCCCCGCAGCCAATCGGCAAACACCACGCGACCGCCGTGGACGGCGTGGACCTGGCTGCCGGCGGCTGCGCTGATCATCACCCCATCCCACTTGGCGCGGGTGTCATCGCCACGGGTTTCCCCAAAGCGTGCCAGTAGTCGACCATCAACGGGCCATGGAAGTTTGCCGCGAGCTGAAGCAAAAGGGCCGCCGAAGGATTCGCCCGCGCTGGAAACCAGCGGGCCAGGCGCTGCATGCGCCGGTTTACGTGGGGCCGGAGCGTCGGTAGTGGCTGCCAGTTCGGCCTCACGCTGACGCTTTTTTTCTGCTTCCTGCTGGGCGATCAGCGCTTTTTGTCGCGCTTCCTCGGCCTCGCGTGCCTGGCGAGCCAGGGTTTCTTCGATGGTTTTCAATACTTTGGCCAGGTCGGCCTGGTCCTGCTCGCGGGCTTGCAGCTTGGCGTCACGGGCTTTCACGTCGTCATTGAGCTTGGCCAGGGCCAGTTGGCGTTCCTTGCGCACCTTGTCGAGCTGGTCGCGCTGGGTGTCGAGGGCGCTTTTCTGGTCGAGCAACTGTGACTGCTGGTCGGCGATTTCCTGTTCGACGTTGGCCAGTTGGCGCAGGGTTTCGTTGAAACCTTTCAATTGAGCCAGGCGGGCCTTGCTCAGGTAATCGTAGTAGGTCAGGGTGCGCGCGAATTTTTCCGGGTTCTGCTGGTTGAGCAGCAGCTTGAGGTATTCCTGGCGGCCGCTCTGGTAGGCAGCGCGGGCCTGGATCGCGATCAGGCGTTGCTGTTCAACGCGTGCGCTCTGGAGTTTTTTTTTCTCAGCGTCGAGTCGCTCCAGTTCCGACTCGCTCTTCTTTAATTCTTTTTGTAGCTCCTGGACTTGTTTCTCCAGCTGGCCCATTTCGGTTTCCGTGCCGCGCAGGTCTTTCTGCACCCCGGATTTTTCTTCCTGGAGCTTGCCGAGCAGTTTTTTCAGCTCGGTAATGTCCTGACGCGTAGCGTCCAACTGTTGTTGGGTTTGTGCGCGCTCATCGGCAAATGCCGGTTGGAGCAGGCAGACAAGAGCGAGGGTAATCAAGGCGCGAAGCATAGAGGCGGGCGACACCAGGGAAATGGACGGCCTAGTATGCCCGCCAAGCGCTGCAAAAAAAACGCCCATTTGGGGCTTCTGGGCAAGATAGGTGCCGAGTGGCAGTGGTATGGCGAAAAGACACCTACCCAACACCGAGAGTCCAATGTGGGAGGGGGCTTGCCCCCGATTGCGGTGGATCAGTC
Source organism: Pseudomonas marginalis (assembly GCF_024169655.1). Classification (GTDB taxonomy): domain Bacteria; phylum Pseudomonadota; class Gammaproteobacteria; order Pseudomonadales; family Pseudomonadaceae; genus Aquipseudomonas; species Aquipseudomonas paraveronii. The sequence continues at coordinate 255,528 of NZ_JALJWV010000001.1, forward strand.
ATGTAGATGCCGACTGACATGCCGCTATCGGGGGCAAGCCCCCTCCCACATTGATTTTCGGTGATGCTGTAATCAGACCAGGATTGAGGTGCCGGTCATCTCTTTTGGTTTCTCCAGCCCCATCAACATCAACATGGTCGGCGCTACATCGGCCAGCACGCCACCGTTGCGTACTTTCAGGTCGCGCTTGCCGACGTAGATGAACGGCACCGGCTCGGTGGTGTGGGCGGTGTGGGCTTGTCCGGTGGATTCGTCGGACATTTGCTCGCAGTTGCCGTGGTCGGCGGTGATCAGCGCTTCGCCGCCGACTTTTTCCAGGGCGTCGACGATGCGGCCCACGCACAGGTCCAGGCATTCCACGGCCTTGATCGCGGCGGCCAGGTTGCCGCTGTGGCCGACCATGTCGCCGTTGGCGTAGTTGACCACGATCACGTCATAACGCTGGTGATCGATGGCATCGACGATCTTGTCGGTGACTTCCGGCGCGCTCATTTCCGGCTGCAGGTCGTAGGTCGCGACCTTCGGCGATGGGATGAGGATGCGCTCTTCGCCCGGGAACGGTTCTTCGCGGCCACCGGAAAAGAAGAAGGTCACGTGGGCATATTTCTCGGTTTCGGCGATGCGCAGTTGGGTCTTGCCGTTTTTCGCCAGGTAGTCGCCCAGCACGTTTTCCAGGCTGCCCGGGGCAAAAGCCGACGGGGCCGGGATGTTGGCGGCGTATTGGGTGAGCATGACGAACTCGACTTTCGGCTGGCGCGCGCGTTCGAAGTCCTTGAAGCCGGGGTCGACGAACACGTGGCTCAGCTCGCGGGCACGGTCGGCGCGGAAGTTCATGAACACTACGGCATCGCCGTCTTCGACTTTCACCGGCTCGCCGATGGTCGTGGCTTTGACGAACTCATCGCTCTCGCCGCGCGCGTAGGCGGCTTCCAGGCCTTCCTGGGCGGTGGCGGCGTTGAATTCGGCCTGGCCGTCGACGATCAGGTTGTAGGCCTGGGACACGCGGTCCCAGCGGTTGTCGCGGTCCATGGCGAAATAGCGACCGACCAGGCTGGCGATACGGCCCTTGCCCAGGGCGGCGAAGGCGGCGTCCAGCAGTTCGATCGACGACTGCGCGCTTTTCGGCGGCGTGTCGCGGCCGTCGAGGAAGGCGTGCAGGTAGATCTTGTCGGCGCCGCGCTTGAAGGCCAATTCGGCCATGGCCACGAGATGGTCCTGGTGGCTGTGTACGCCGCCGTCGGACAGCAGGCCCATGAAGTGCACGGCCTTGCCGGCGGCGACGGCTTTATCGACTGCCGCGCAGAGGGTCGGGTTCTCGAAGAACTCGCCGTCGCGGATCGCTTTGGTCACGCGGGTGAAGTCCTGATAGACCACTCGTCCGGCGCCGAGATTCATATGGCCGACTTCCGAGTTGCCCATTTGGCCGTCCGGCAGGCCCACGTCCATGCCCGAACCGGAGATCAGGCCGTTGGGCTGGGTGGCGGTCAGGCGGTCCAGCACCGGCTTGTTGGCCGAGTACACGGCGTTGTCGTGGTGGCTTTCACTGTGTCCGAAGCCATCGAGAATTATCAGGACCAAAGGTTTAGGCGTCGTAGTCATAGATCCTCTCGCGGCGGTAATTAATGAAGGGGATTGAAAAGGGAGTGGCAGTTTAAAGCGAAGTTCCGACCACGTCACCGCTTTACGGGGGTTGGCCCCCCCTGACGGCTGTGTATACTTACCGCCATTTTAACGCCCTGGAACCTCCTTGATGGTTGATCACCTGATTGCATTTGCCACTGCCCACTACCTGCTCGCGGGTGCCTTCGTCATCCTGCTGGCGCTGCTGATCGCTCATGAAATGAGCCGCGGTGGCCGCAGCCTGAGCACGTCGGAGCTGACCGCGCTGGTCAACAAGGATGAGGCCGTTGTCGTGGATATCCGTCCGGCCAAGGATTTTGCCGCCGGTCATATCGTCGGTGCCCTGAACATTCCCCAGGACAAGCTGATCGCGCGCCTGGCCGAGCTGGAAAAGCACAAGGCCAAGACCATCATCCTGGTCGACGCCCAAGGCCAGCATTCCGGCACTCACGCCCGCGAAATGCTCAAGACCGGCTTCACCGCCGCCAAGCTGTCTGGTGGTATCAGCAGCTGGCGCGCCGATAACCTGCCGCTGGTGAAGTGATATGAGCCAGGTTGTCGTGTATTCCAGCGATTGGTGCCCTTACTGCATGCGGGCCAAGGCCTTGCTGGAGAAGAAGGGTGTTGCCTTCGAAGAGATCAAGGTCGACGGTAAACCCCAGGTGCGCGCCGAAATGGCCCAGAAGGCGGGGCGCACGTCCGTGCCGCAGATCTGGATCGGCGCCGAGCACATCGGTGGATGCGATGACCTGTTTGCCCTTGAGCGCGCCGGAAAGCTGGACGCGCTGCTTCACGTCTGACTCCTAAACCCTAAAAGACCCCAAGATCAAGAAGGATCTGCGATGACTGACCAACAGAACACCGAAGCAGCAGAAGCTCAAGGCCCACAGTTTTCGCTGCAGCGCATCTATGTGCGCGACCTGTCGTTCGAAGCGCCGAAAAGCCCGGCCATCTTCCGTCAGGAATGGACCCCAAGCGTTGCGCTGGACCTGAACACCCGTCAAAAAGCGCTGGAAGGCGACTTCCACGAAGTCGTGCTGACCCTGTCGGTCACCGTCAAGAATGGCGAAGAAGTGGCCTTCATCGCTGAAGTGCAACAGGCCGGTATCTTCCTGATCCAGGGCCTGGACGAAGCGTCCATGAGCCACACCCTGGGTGCGTTCTGCCCGAACATCCTGTTCCCATATGCCCGCGAGACTCTGGACAGCCTGGTCACCCGTGGCTCGTTCCCGGCGCTGATGCTGGCTCCGGTGAACTTCGATGCCCTGTACGCGCAAGAGCTGCAGCGCATGCAACAGGAAGGCGCACCGACCGTTCAATAAGTCGACGCGGTAAAAAAATGTGGGAGGGGGCTTGCCCCCGATGCCGGAGTGTCAGTCGACATCTATTTGACTGATCCACCGCAATCGGGGGCAAGCCCCCTCCCACATTTGTTTTGTGTGTTACTTGAAGCCGAGTTGGCGCCAGCCTTCGTAGACGGCTATGGCGACGGTGTTGGACAGGTTCAGGCTGCGGCAACCTTCGCGCATCGGCAAACGCAGGCGATGGCCGTCGGGCAGGGCGTCGAGCACCTCGGCTGGCAGGCCACGGCTTTCCGGGCCGAACAGGAAGGCGTCGCCGTCGGCGAAGCTGGCATCATGGAACGGCCGCGAGCCCTTGGTGGTGAACGCGAACAGCCGAGGGTGGCCCAGGCTTTCCAGGCAACTGGCGAGGTCGGCGTGGCGCTTGAGGGTGGCGTACTCGTGGTAGTCCAGCCCGGCGCGGCGCAGGCGCTTGTCGTCCATGTCGAAGCCCAGGGGCTCGATCAAATGCAGGTGGCAGCCACTGTTGGCGCACAGCCTGATAACGTTGCCGGTATTCGGCGGAATTTCTGGTTGAAAAAGGATGACGTGAAACATGCACGGCTCCGAAGGCAAAGATGCGCTGCATTCTACCCTCGAAGAGGACCCCAGGCCGAAGCTATTGCCGAGGGTTTTGGGCTCTTTGGCGATTGTCGGCCTGATGGTCGGCCTGATGATCGGGCGCCTGACCACCCCGGACCCTGTCGAGTTGCTCCAGGTAACGCCTGTAGCCGACGGTGCGGTGGTGTGGTTCAACAGCGAACCCAAGCTGCACGGTGAGCACGTCGACGGCACCGTGGCGCTGTTGTTCGACGCGCAGGGCAAGCCCGTCAGCGGGCAGCTCAAGGTCAATGACAAGGATGTGAACTGGCGCGTGCGCAAGACCGATGGCGGTCTGTTGCTCAGCCTGGTGGCGGCGCGGCCGTTGCGTGGGGAATGGTCGGGAGAGAAGGCTGAAGGCCGCTGGCGGCTGGAGATCCATCTCCAAGAGCAATAAAAGAGGGAGTTCCCGGCCTGCCTGTACCAGGGCTCCCAAAACGGGATGAAGCCATCCGGCTTCGTGTTAAAGAGGGAATCCCCGGCCTGCCTGTACCGAGGTTCCCGAAAGCGGTGTGGAGCGCGACGCGGTTCGCATCAAGCACCCCGGGTGTAAAGAGGGGATTCTCGGCCTGCCTGTACCAAGGTCCCCGAAACTGGGTTGTATCAGGGTTATTGCAGGGGGCGTGCCACACTGGCCAAGTTGCTCGAAAAAAACGCTCCAGACAGCGGAAAGCCCCGGAATACGGGGCTTTGGTGTTTTTGCTTTTCAGATTTTATTCAACGAGGCTGAGGTTTCAGGCGTTGGCTCCGTGCCCGATGCCGGTTCATGGTGCATTGAAGCGGTGCATGGTCGCCAAACCTTATGCAGATCCAAATGTGGGAGGGGGCTTGCCCCCGATGGCGGTGGATCAGTCATGTAGATGTCGACTGACATGCCGCTATCGGGGGCAAGCCCCCTCCCACATTAGCTCTTCAGTGGGGCTGAGATTCAGCCCTCGTCCCCGTCGTCATCATCCCCGCCATCCACCTTCATCCCCAGTTCCTTGATCTTGCGCGTCAGGGTATTGCGGCCCCAACCCAGCAGCACGGCGGCATCGCGGCGGCGGCCGGCGGTGTGCTTGAGGGCGGTTTCGATCATGATCCGCTCGAAGGCCGGCACGGCGCTGTCCAGCAAGTTCGACTGGCCGCGTGCCAGGGCCTGGTCGGCCCATTGGCGCAGCGCCTGTTCCCAGTTGGTCACGGGCGCCGAGTCCTGCGGCAGGCTGAGCAATTCCGGCGGCAGGTCGCCGATATGCACTTCGCGCCCGGACGCCATCACCGTGATCCAGCGGCAGGTGTTCTCCAACTGGCGCACGTTGCCGGGCCATGGCAGGTTTTTCAGGTATTCCTCGGTCTCGCTTTTCAGCAGCTTCGGCTCGACGGCCAGCTCCTGCGCAGCGCGGCTGAGGAAGTGGCGCGCGAGGGTCGGGATGTCTTCGCGACGGTCCGACATGCGCGGGATGTGGATGCGGATCACGTTGAGGCGGTGAAACAAGTCCTCACGGAACTTGCCCGCATGCACCAGGGTTTCCAGGTTCTGGTGAGTTGCGGCGATGATGCGCACGTCGACCTTGACCGGCGTATGCCCGCCCACACGGTAGAACTCGCCGTCCGCCAGTACGCGCAGCAAGCGGGTCTGGGTATCGGCCGGCATGTCGCCGATTTCATCGAGAAACAGTGTGCCGCCGTCCGCTTGTTCAAAGCGCCCGCGTCGCAGGTTGGCCGCGCCGGTGAAGGCACCTTTCTCGTGGCCGAACAGCTCGGATTCCATCAAGTCCTTGGGAATCGCCGCCATGTTCAGTGCGATAAACGGCGACGCCGCCCGTGGGCTGTGGCGGTGCAGGGCGTGGGCCACCAGTTCTTTACCGGTGCCCGACTCGCCATTGATCAGCACGGTGATGTTGGAGTGGCTCAAGCGCCCGATGGCGCGAAACACTTCCTGCATCGCCGGCGCTTCACCGATGATTTCCGGGGTGCGGGTCAGGGCGGGCGGGGCTTCCTGGTTCTGCTGTTCCTGGGCGTGCTGGTTGGCGCGCTTGACCAGCGCCACCGCTTCGTCCACGTCGAACGGCTTGGGCAGGTATTCAAACGCACCGCCCTGATAGGACGCCACAGCGCTGTCCAGGTCCGAGTGCGCGGTCATGATGATCACCGGCAGGCGCGGGTGCTGCTCGCGAATCCGTGCCAGCAGGTCCAGGCCGCTGGCACCGGGCATGCGGATGTCGGAGATGATCACGTCGGGCTGCTGGCGCGCCAGGCGGCTCATCACCCCGTCAGCGCTGTCGAAGCTCTGGGTGGTCATGCCTTCCTGTTGCAGGGCTTTCTCGAGGACCCAGCGGATAGAACGGTCGTCATCGACGATCCAGACAGTTTCACTACGGCTCATGTCGATGGGGCTCCTTGTTCCAGAGGCAGAAAGATCGAGAACGTGGTGTGGCCAGGATGGCTCTCACATTCGATCAGACCCTGGTGCTGGCTGATGATGTTCTGGGTAATGGCCAGGCCCAGCCCGGTACCGTCCGGGCGGCCGCTGACCATGGGAAAGAAAATGGTTTCCTGCAGTTCTGCTGGAATGCCCGGGCCGTTGTCGGTGATTTCGACTTTGGTTACCAGGCGATGGCGCACGTGGCCGATGGTGAACTGGCGCAAGGCGCGGGTGCGCAGGCTGATGCGGCCCAGGCGCAGCTCGTTCTGGCTGCTGATGGCCTGCATGGCGTTGCGCACGATATTGAGTACCGCCTGGATCATCTGCTCGCGGTCGATCAACACGTCGGGAATGCTTGGGTCATAGTCGCGCACCAAGGTGATGCAGCCTTGGCTTTCAGCCTCGACCAGTTGGCAGACACGCTCCAGCACCTCATGCACGTTGGTCATCGCCAGCGCCGGCAGCTTGTTGGAGCCGAGCATGCGGTCCACCAGGTTACGCAGGCGGTCGGCCTCTTCGATGATGACGTTGGTGTAGTCCTTGAGGTGCTCGTCCGGCAGCTCGCGCGCCAGCAACTGCGCTGCGCCGCGAATCCCGCCCAGCGGGTTCTTGATCTCGTGGGCCAGGCCGCGCACCAGCATCTTGCTGGTCTCCTGCTTGGACAGCTGCGCTTCTTCCTTGGTGATACGCAGCAGGCGGTCACGCGGGTGGACTTCGAGCAGCAGCAGGGTGCTGCCGTTGCTCAGGATCGGGGTCACGGCGTAGTCGACGGTCAGGGTCTGGCCGGTCAGGGCGGTGAGCATCGCTTCGCGCTTGGTGAACGGGTGTGCCTGCTCCACCGCCTGGCGCAACGAGCTCAAGGCTTCGGCCGACTCGGTGAACAATTCGCTGATGAACTGCCCATGGCTGCGCTGGCCGCTGATGGCCAGGAGCATCTCTGCCGCCGGGTTCATGTACTCAAGGCGCAGGTCGTCATTGAGCAGGATGGTCGCGGTGGTCAGGTTGTCGAGTAACAAACGGTGCAGTGCATCGCTGATGGTCATCAGGACCTCTTTTGGAGCAAGGCGCGGGCTTGAGGCACACGCTGATACAAGGAAAATGCAAAAACCAAACCAAGGCTCCGAAAAGAAGCGTTTAAGCCCTGAAATAGGGGTTTAAGGCGCGAAACTGTGGCGTTCTGCCAGCTTCATCGGGAAGTTTCGAACCAAAATGGGCTGGGTCGGTGGGAAGGGTGCAAGCTGTCGCACCAATATAGTGCGATTTTGTGACGCTTGCTCAGGACGTGCCGAATTCACACAAATCAAATGTGGGAGGGGGATTGCCTCCTCCCACATTTTTGGATCGGGTTCACCGTTTTAGTTTTTGTAGATACACAGCTCGGCGGTCGCGCGGATCATCGCCAACTGCTGCATCGGCTCATTGCGCGGCTCATGCACCGCCTCGGCCAGCCATTGCGGGCACTGTGGGTCGGTGCGCTGTGGGCTGAAGTCGGCCAACTGCTGCAGCAGGCGTTTTTGCAGTTGGTCCAGTTGCGGGCGAATCTGCTTGACCAGGTCCGGGCGCGGATCGTCGGGGGCCTTGCCCTGGAACTGCCAGTCGGACAGATGGGCGTACTGCACCAATTTGTTCGCTTCGATCTGCGCCGAGAAAAATTGTTCGGCAGTGGCGGGGTCCAGCTTGTAGCTCGGTGCCAGGGCGACGACGCTGGCGATTACCTCTTGCTCGCGTTTCTTGTCTTCTACGGGCTTGTGGCTGTCCCACTTGCTCAGGGCGACCTGGTCGGCGATCGCCAGGCGTTCGGCGATGCTGTTGAGTAAAGGTTCGAGGCTGGGCGGCGCAGCGCTCGCACTGGCGCTGACGAATAACAGAGCGAACACAAGTCGACGGTTCAATGCTGATCTCCTTGTGGGAGGGGGCTTGCCCCCGATAGCAGAGTGTCAGTCAGCACTGGTATCAACTGATCCACGGCTATCGGGAGCACGCTCCCTCCCACCTTTTTGATTGGGTTTGCAGGTGCGGAATTGTGTAATTCCCGGGCAAAAAAAAGACCTCCCGAAGGAGGTCTTTTTCGATCACGCCACGTTAAGCGACGCTACCGGATCAGCAGCTGTAGTACAGCTCGTATTCCAGTGGGTGTACGAAGGTACGCACCTTGATTTCTTCTGCGCTTTTCAGCTCGATGTAGGCATCGATGAAGTCGTCGCTGAACACGCCGCCTTTGGTCAGGAACGCACGGCCCTTGTCCAGCTCTTCCAGGGCTTCTTTCAGGCTGCCGCACACTTGTGGGATCTCTTTGGCCTCTTCAGGCGGCAGGTCGTACAAGTTTTTGTCGGCGGCGTCGCCTGGGTGAATCTTGTTCTGGATGCCGTCCAGGCCAGCCATCAACAGTGCAGCGAAGCCCAGGTACGGGTTGGCTGCTGGATCCGGGAAGCGGGCTTCGATACGGCGAGCGCGTGGGCTGGACACGTAAGGAATACGGATCGAAGCGGAGCGGTTACGTGCCGAGTAGGCCAGCATTACCGGTGCTTCGAAACCTGGGACCAGACGCTTGTAGGAGTTGGTCGACGGGTTGGTGAAGCCGTTCAGGGCCTTACCGTGCTTGATGATACCGCCGATGAAGTACAGGGCAGTGTCGGACAGGCCGGCATAACCTTCGCCAGCGAAGGTGTTCTTGCCATCTTTGGCGATGGACAGGTGAACGTGCATACCCGAACCGTTATCGCCGTACAGTGGCTTAGGCATGAAGGTAGCGGTACGGCCGTAGGCAACGGCAGTGTTGTGTACGCAGTACTTCAGGGTCTGAACTTCGTCAGCCTTGGCTACCAGGGTGTTGAACTTCACACCGATTTCGTTCTGGCCGGCAGTGGCCACTTCGTGGTGGTGTACTTCGATGACCAGACCCATGTCTTCCATGGCGTTGCACATGGAGGTACGGATTTCGTGGTCGTGGTCGAATGGTGGAACCGGGAAGTAACCGCCTTTGATACCTGGACGGTGGCCATGGTTGCCGCCTTCAACGTCCTGGTCGGACATCCACGAACCTTGTTCGGAGTAGATCTTGAACATGGAGCCGGAGATGTCGGACTTGAACTTCACTTCGTCGAAGATGAAGAATTCTGGTTCCGGGCCTACGAATACGGTGTCGCCGATACCGGTCGACTTCAGGTATTCCTCGGCACGCTTGGCGATCGCACGTGGGTCGCGGTCGTAGCCTTGCATGGTCGAAGGCTCGATCACGTCGCAGACGATGATCAGGGTTGGCTCTTCGGTGAACGGGTCCAGCACGGCAGTGCTGTCGTCCGGCATCAGGATCATGTCGGAAGCTTCGATGCCTTTCCAGCCGGCAATGGAGGAACCGTCGAACATTTTGCCTTCTTCGAAGAACGCGTCATCCAGCGCGTCGCGAGCCGGCATGGTCACGTGGTGCTGAGTGCCTTTTGTGTCCGTGAAGCGCAGATCAATCCATTTAACGTCATGATCTTTGATGAGTTGAACCGACTTCGACATGGTGTCCTCCGGGGTGGCTTCGGGCTGGGTAGTGGAGTTAGCCCTTAGAATGTGGGTGATGCCGGCGCGGATAGTCCGCCATGGCAACCTGCCTCACAAGAGAGCAAATTGCATGCCAGTGCGCCAACATGGCTTTTTTGCGTCAAAATGGCCCCTATAAAGGTGCAAACCGCTGAAACGGAATAAATAACGCACTGCAATGTGGCGTCGCTTTGCGTGAATGACCTGTTTTGGTGCGTTGCGTCGGCGATGCATATTAACTGGTTAAACCTTGAGCGATTTCCGCTATAATCCGCGCCCCCCTTTTTCGGCAGGCCCGGCGCGCGCTGTTTCCATGAAATTAATCGTTAAAGTCTTCCCCGAGATCACCATCAAAAGCCGACCGGTACGGATGCGTTTCATCCGTCAGTTGGCCAAGAACATCCGTACCGTGCTCCGCGATCTGGACCCGGCGGTGGTGGTGAGCGGTGTGTGGGACAATCTCGAGCTGGAAACCCGTGTCACCGACGCCAAGGCCTTGAAGGATATGACCGAACGCCTGAGCTGCATGCCGGGTATCGCGCATTTCCTGCAGGTGGACGAGTACCCGCTGGGCGACTTCGACGACATTACCGAAAAGTGCAAACAACACTTCGGCAGTGAGCTGGAAGGCAAGATTTTTTCGGTGCGTTGCAAGCGTGCCGGCAAGCATCCGTTCAGCTCCATGGATGTGGAAAAATACGTCGGCAGCAAGCTGCGTCGCGAGTGCGGCGCCGCCGGAATTTCCCTCAAAGCGCCGCAAATTGAAGTGCGCATGGAAATTCGCGACCAACGGTTGTTTGTGATCCACAGCCAGCACAATAGCATCGGCGGCTACCCGCTGGGCGCCCTGGAACAGACCCTGGTATTGATGTCCGGCGGTTTCGATTCCACGGTGGCGGCCTACCAGATCATGCGCCGCGGCCTGATGAGCCACTTCTGCTTCTTTAACCTGGGCGGGCGTGCACACGAATTGGGCGTGATGGAAGTCGCGCACTATATCTGGAAGAAGTACGGCAGCTCCCAACGCGTGCTGTTTGTCAGCGTGCCGTTCGAGGAAGTGCTGGGCGAAATTCTCGGTAAAGTCGATAACAGTCATATGGGCGTAGTATTGAAGCGTATGATGTTGCGCGCGGCGTCCCGAATTGCCGATCAACTGCAGATCGACGCGCTGGTGACCGGCGAAGCGATTTCCCAGGTGTCCAGCCAAACGCTGCCGAACCTGTCGCTGATCGACTGCGTTACCGAGAAGCTGGTGCTGCGCCCGCTGATCGCCAGCCACAAGCAGGACATCATCGACCTGGCAGAACAGATCGGCACCGCCGACTTTGCCAAGCACATGCCTGAATATTGCGGGGTCATTTCGGTGAACCCCAAGACCCACGCCAAGCGCAACCGCGTGGAGTATGAAGAACAACAGTTTGATATGGCGATTCTGGAGCGTGCGCTCGAGAACGCCAAACTGGTCCCGATCGATCGTGTCATCGACGAGTTGGGCCAGGATGTGCAGATCGAAGAAGTCAGCGAAGCCCTGGCCGGTCAGATCATCATCGACATCCGTCACCCGGATGCCGCTGAAGACGAGCCGCTGGAAATCGCTGGCATCGACGTACAAACGCTGCCGTTTTATGCATTGAACGCGCGTTTCAAGGAACTGGATAACAGCCGTCAGTACCTGCTGTATTGCGACAAAGGCGTGATGAGTCGCCTGCATGCCCACCATTTGCTCAGTGAGGGGCATGCCAATGTGCGCGTTTATCGACCGAGCTAAGAGCCCGGGGCTGTATGCCTGTGGCCTGCGTCACCGGCCCCCCGACTCTGCCGTCAAGCTGTAACGGCAAGGCCTGACTCTACTGTTAATCGCTGCCACGACCTGTCAGCACACCGAATCCTCTGATCGAGATACACAAGTGATCGAAAATCTACGTAACATCGCCATCATTGCTCACGTTGACCATGGTAAAACCACCCTGGTAGACAAACTCTTGCGTCAATCCGGCACCCTGGAGCGCAACGAGCTCAACGACGAGCGCGTGATGGACTCCAACGACCAGGAGAAAGAGCGCGGTATTACCATCCTGGCTAAAAACACCGCTATCAACTGGAACGGCTACCACATCAACATCGTGGACACCCCGGGCCACGCCGACTTCGGCGGCGAAGTAGAACGCGTAATGTCGATGGTTGACTCCGTTCTGCTGCTGGTTGACGCTCAAGACGGCCCTATGCCGCAAACCCGTTTCGTGACCAAGAAGGCTTTCGAAGCCGGCCTGCGTCCGATCGTGTGCATCAACAAGGTTGACCGTCCAGGCGCGCGTCCGGACTGGGTTCTGGACCAGATCTTCGATCTGTTCGACAACCTGGGTGCTACCGAAGAACAACTGGACTTCCAGGTGATCTACGCTTCGGCCCTGAACGGTATTGCCGGTCTGGAACACACCGCCATGGCGGAAGACATGACCCCGCTGTACCAGGCGATCGTTGACCACGTTCCACCACCGAAGGTTGACCGTGACGGTCCGTTCCAGATGCAAATCTCGGCACTGGACTACAACAGCTTCCTGGGTGTTATCGGCGTTGGCCGTATCGCTCGTGGTAGCGTCAAGCCGAACACCCCGGTTGTCGCTATCGGCGCCGACGGCAAGAAACGCAACGGTCGTATCCTGAAGCTGATGGGTCACCACGGCCTGCACCGTATCGACGTTGAAGAAGCGTTCGCCGGCGACATCGTGTGCGTCAGCGGTATGGACTCGCTGTTCATCTCCGACACCCTGTGCCAGCCGGACACTGTCGAGGCGATGAAGCCTCTGACCGTTGACGAGCCAACCGTTTCCATGACCTTCCAGGTAAACGACTCGCCTTTCTGCGGTAAAGAAGGCAAGTTCGTGACTTCCCGTAACATCAAGGAACGTCTGGACAAAGAGCTGCTGTACAACGTGGCACTGCGCGTTGAAGAAGGCGACTCGGCTGACAAGTTCAAGGTTTCCGGCCGTGGTGAGCTGCACCTCTCGGTACTGATCGAAACCATGCGTCGCGAAGGCTTCGAAATGGGCGTTGGTCGTCCTGAAGTGATCATCCGTACTGTTGACGGCGTGAAGCAGGAACCGTTCGAAAACGTCACCATCGACACCCCTGAAGAATCCCAGGGCAAGGTCATGGAAGAGATGGGCCTGCGTAAGGGCGACCTGACCAACATGGTGCCGGATGGCAAAGGCCGTGTGCGTCTGGAATACAACATCCCTGCTCGTGGTCTGATCGGTTTCCGTAACCAGTTCCTGACCCTGACCAACGGTGCTGGCATCCTGACCTCGATCTTCGATCGCTACGACACCATGAAGTCCGGCGACATGTCCGGCCGTCAGAACGGTGTTCTGGTTTCGGTTGAAACCGGCAAGGCGCTGACCTACTCCCTGGAAACCCTCCAGGCGCGTGGCAAGCTGTTCGTTGAACACGGTCAAGAGATCTACAACGGTCAGATCGTGGGTCTGAACAGCCGTGACAACGACATGGGCGTCAACCCAACCAAAGGCAAGAAGCTCGACAACATGCGTGCTTCGGGTAAAGACGAAACCATCGCTCTGGTTCCACCGGTGAAGTTCACCCTGGAACAGGCTCTGGAATTCATCCAGGACGACGAGCTGTGCGAAGTCACGCCTAAGTCGATCCGCCTGCGTAAGAAGATCCTGGACGAAGGCGAGCGTACCCGCGCTGCCAAGAAAGCCAAGAACTGAGTTAACTCAGGCTGAATGAAAAACGCCCCCGGTCGAAAGGCCGGGGGCGTTTTTTTATGTCTGCAGGTTTTGTGCTGAATGTACCGGCCCTATCGGGGGCAAGCCCCCTCCCACAGTTTGATTTGTGAACACATTTCAAAATGTGGGAGGGGGCTTGCCCCCGATGAGGCCCTTAAGAACACTACAAAAACCGGATCAGAACTTATCGAGAGTCTTGAAATGGGTCTCGCGCACCACTTCCTTCGGCTTGTACGCGCAATACCCCGGCCGTGGGCCGATTTTCGGGTGGTTGCGGCAGGTATCCGGGCGCTTGTCATAAATAGTGCAGAAGCGCGTCTTACGATCCAGGTACAGGCAGTCGTTGTTGCTCATGCGCTGCAGGGTGAAGATCTCGGATTTGCTGTTGTAGCGCTCGACGATGCCTTCCTTCTGCAAGCGCTTGGCGATGTTCTTCGCCGGGTCGCCACGCTCGAATTCATCGACGATGCCAATGCGGATCAAGTCTTTGATCTTCACTTCGACCGGCAGCGTGCAGCAACTGGACACGCAGCCCCCGCACATGTGGGCGGAATATTTCTGCCAGGTCTCGAGACGGTCGAGTTCCGCGGCGGCGATCAGTTGAGGCTTCATCAGGGTTCCAAGGTGGGGCGGTATCCGGGCGCGCGATCATACCGGGATTGATGGTTTTTTGAACAATATTTTCGGGTTTTCAGCTGGAAGGCCAATCGAATGATGATCGGGCACGACCCCTGCATTAAATTTATGCAAAGGTGAATGAGTTAAAAAACTGCCGAACCAGAGCGTCGACCGTCTGTCAGACCGACTAGTCTCTAGCAACTCCTTCAATCTCGCCCGAGGTCGCACCGATGTCTCAGGAACCGCTTGCACGAGAAGCAGAGGTAGCCGCGTTTCGCGATGCTGTCTTGACCAAACTCACCTATGCGGTGGGCAAAGACCCAGATCATGCCTTCGACCACGACTGGTTCGAAGCCATTGCCCTGGCCGCCCGCGACCAGATGGTCGAACACTGGATGGACCACACGCGGCGTATCTACCGTAAAGGCCAGAAGCGGGTTTATTACCTCTCCCTCGAATTTCTCATCGGCCGCTTGCTCTACGACAGCCTGAGCAACCTCGGCCTGCTGGAGATCGCCCGCGAAGCGCTGGTGGGCCTAGGGGTCGACCTGGAGCGCATCCGCCTGCTGGAGCCCGATGCGGCGCTCGGCAACGGGGGCCTGGGTCGCCTGGCGGCGTGCTTTATGGAAAGCATGTCGACCTTGGGCATCGCCGGCCATGGTTATGGCATTCGCTATGAGCACGGGCTGTTCCGCCAGGCGATTGTCGATGGCTGGCAACAGGAACAGACCGAACGCTGGCTGGATTTCGGCAACCCGTGGGAGTTCGAGCGGGCCGAAGTGATTTACCCGATCGGCTTTGGCGGCAGCGTCGAAACCCTGCCGGATGCCGCCGGCAAGCTGATTCAGGTGTGGTCGCCCAGCGAAACCGTGCGGGCTGTGGCCTACGACACTCCGGTGGTTGGCTGGCGCGGTGCCAGCGTCAACACCCTGCGGCTGTGGCGCGCGCGCGCCGTGGAAGACCTGCACCTGGAGCGCTTCAACGCCGGTGATCACTTGGGCGCCGTCGCCGAAGTGGCCCGCGCCGAAAGCATCTCCCGAGTGCTTTACCCGGCCGACAGCACCGAAGCGGGGCAGGAACTGCGCCTGCGCCAGGAATACTTCTTCGTCTCGGCCTCGCTGCAAGACTTGCTGCGCCGCCACAAGAACATGCACGGCTCGGTGCTGAGCCTGGGCGAACATGCGGCGATTCAGCTCAACGACACGCACCCGTCCATCGCGGTCGCTGAATTGATGCGGCAACTGGTGGACCTGCACGACATTCCCTGGGACGCGGCGTGGGACGTCACCGTCGAAACCCTGTCGTACACCAACCACACGCTGCTGCCCGAAGCCCTCGAAACCTGGCCGGTCGGCCTGATGGAACGCATGTTGCCCCGGCACATGCAGATCATCTACCTGATCAACGCCCAGCACATCGACTCGCTGCGCGCCAAGGGCGTCCACGATTTCGACGTGCTGCGCGCCGTGTCGCTGATCGAGGAAGACAACGGCCGCCGCGTGCGCATGGGCAACCTGGCGTTCCTCGGCTCCCATAGCGTCAACGGCGTATCCGGCCTGCACACCCAACTGATGCGCAGCACGGTGTTCTCCGAACTGCACAAGCTGTACCCGGAGCGCATCAACAACAAAACCAACGGCATCACCTTCCGCCGCTGGCTGTACCAGGCCAACCCCCAGCTCACTTCGATGCTGGTGGATGCGTTGGGCGCGGATATTCTCGACAACATGGAAACCCGTCTGGTCGAACTGGAAACCTTTGCCGAGAAGCAGGCCTTCCGCAAGGCCTTCGCCGAGCAGCGCCTGCACAGCAAGCGCGCACTGGCCGAGATCATCCACGAGCGCCTGGGCATCGCGGTCAACCCGGCGGCGATGTTCGACGTGCAGGTCAAGCGCATCCACGAATACAAGCGCCAGTTGCTCAACCTGCTGCACACCGTGGCGTTGTACCAGGCGATCCGTGCCGAGCCTGAGATCGACTGGGTGCCACGGGTGAAGATCTTCGCCGGCAAGGCGGCGGCGAGTTATCACCAGGCCAAGCTGATCATCAAGCTGACCAACGACATCGCTCGCACCGTCAACAACGACCCCACCGTGCGCGGCTTGCTCAAGGTGGTGTTCCTGCCCAACTACAACGTCAGCCTGGCGGAAAGCATCATTCCGGCGGCGGACTTGTCGGAGCAGATTTCCACCGCCGGTTTTGAAGCGTCGGGCACCAGCAACATGAAGTTCGGCCTTAACGGCGCGCTGACCATCGGCACCATGGATGGCGCCAACGTGGAGATGCACGAGCGTGTGGGCGGCGATCATATGTTCATCTTCGGCCTCAGCTCCCAGGAGGTGGAAGCCCGCAAGCACGCCGGTGAATTCCACGCCGGGCCGGAAATCGCCGCGTCCCATCGTTTGAACGATGTGCTGCAAGCGATTCGCGGCGGGGTGTTCTCGCCGGATGATCCGGGCCGTTATGTGGGCTTGATCGATGGGCTGATCGACTACGACCGCTTCCTGGTGTGTGCCGACTTCGATTCCTACTGGGATGCCCAGGCCCGGGTCGACGCGCATTGGCATGATTCCAAGGAATGGTGGCGTTCGGCGGTGCTCAATACCGCGCGAATGGGCTGGTTCTCTTCGGACCGCACCATCCGCGAGTACGCCACCGAAATCTGGAAAGCGCTCGACTAAGCCCCCAAAACCAAAATGTGGGAGGGGGCTTGCCCCCGATAGCGGACTGTCAGTTTGCAGATATGTCGACTGGCACACCGCTATCGGGGACAAGCCCCCCTCCCACATTGGTCTCGCGTCGATATACTGAGCCCCGGTTTGCTTAGGGAATATCGACCATGCAATGGATTTTCATGCTGATTGGGCTGGCGCTTGGCTGGACACTCGATGAGTCGTTCAGCGACGCGGGCATCGGCGCGCTGCTGGGGTTGGGCATTGGCCAGGCGATTCGCCTGTCGATGCTGGCTTCGCGCACGGATGAACAAAGCCGTCAGTTGGAGACCGCGCAGAAAGCGCTCTCCGCGCTGGAGCAACGCCTGGCGCAACTGGAAAAACCTGCGCCTGAACCCGCGCCGCTCGCACACAGTGTGTTGGTCGAATCCCCCGTTGCCGAATCTACCCCGCCAGCCGAGGCACCCGAACTTGTCTGGGAGTTGCCCGCTGAACTGGCGTCAACGCCCGTCGCCATCGTTGCCGAACCGAGTCAGGCATTACCGGCGGATGTCTGGAAACCTGCCGAGAAACCGCATGCGCCTGAACCGGTTATCCCCCGAGGCCCTAACCTGATCGAACGCGCCATCGGCGGCGCGCGCAATTGGCTGTTCGGCGGCAATACCGTTCTGCGCGTCGGCGTGGTGCTGTTGTTCCTCGGCTTGGCCTTTTTGCTGCGCTATGCCACCGAAGGCATGGTGGTGCCGATTGAACTGCGTTATGCCGGGGTTGCCGCCGCTGCATTGGGCCTGCTGGGCCTGGGCTGGTGGTTGCGGCTGCGCAACAGTAATTACGGCTTGATGCTGCAAGGCACCGGCATTGCGGTGCTCTACCTGACGGTGTTTGCCGCGATGCGCTTGCACCCGTTGATCGACCCTGGCGCGGCGTTGGGCTTGCTGGTGGCGGTCACGCTGTTTTCGGCGATTCTGGCGATCACCCAGGATGCGTTGGGCCTGGCCTGCGCAGCGGCGCTGGGCGGGTTTGCCGCGCCGATCCTGACCTCCACCGGCGCCGGCAGCCATGTGGCGCTGTTCAGTTACTTTGCCCTGCTCAATGCTGGCATCCTCGCTATCGCCTGGTTCAAGGCCTGGCGCCTGCTCAACCTGATCGGCTTTGTCGGCACCTTCGGCATCGGCTTCGCCTGGGGCCTGCGCTCGTATGCCCCGGAGCTGCTGTGGAGCACCGAGCCGTTCCTGATCGTGTTTTTCCTGATGTACCTGGCGATCGGTTTGCTGTTCACCCGGCGCAAATTGCTGGAGATGAGCGACGCGCCCGAAGACGACAGCCGGGGCGCGCTGCTGCGCTGGTCGGCGGCCAAGGGCGATTATGTCGACGGCAGCCTGCTGTTCGGTCCGCCGCTGGTGGGCTTCGGCTTGCAGTTCGCACTGGTGCAGCACCTGGAATTTGCCGCTGCGTTCAGCGCCCTTGGCCTGGGCATTATTTATATGGGCCTGGCCCGCTTGCTCAGTGGCGGGCGCGCCTTGCTGCTGGCGGAAACCTGCCTGGCCCTGGGCGTGATCTTCGCCAGCCTGGCGATTCCCCTGGGCCTCGATGCGCGCTGGACCGCAGCGGCCTGGGCCGTGGAAGGTGCCGGGATCTTCTGGCTCGGTTTGCGCCAGCAACGGCCATTGGCACGGGCGTTTGGCCTGTTGTTGCAACTGGGCTCGGCGCTGGCGTTCCTCAGCGAACTGCGCGTCGGCACACACACATTGTTGGACGGCGCGCCATTGGGTGCGCTGTTGCTGGGCGCCGCGTTGTTGTTCAGCTTCGCGCAGTTGCGCAAGGCATCCACGGAGCAGGCGGCGGAGTGGGAGCGCAAGGGCCTGCCGGTATTGGCCAGCCTCGGGCTGACCTGTGTGTACCTGCTCGCACCGCTGCTGTTGCTGACCCAAGGCACCGCCATCAGTTGGGCGATTGCTGGCCTGGTGACGCTGTCTGCCGGCTTGCGCATCGGTTCACGGACCTTCCTGTTCACTGCCTTCGCCGTGCAACTGCTGGGCGGCGCGCTGTTCCTGCTGCGCCTGCAAGGCGGTGAAGGGGCGGCGGTATTCAGCGCGGGTTGGGGCGGTTTGCTGACGGCGTCGCTGATCGGGCTGGCGTTGATCGGTGGCATGCTGCTGGCGGCCCGCGACGACATGGTGCGCAGCGATGTGCGGCTGTTGCGCGGGTTGTCGGTGGTGCTGCTGGCCGGCCTGGTGTTGATCAACCTGGCCGTGCTGTTTGTGCTGCCCTGGGACAGCGCCAGCGGGGTGTGGGCGGCGAGTGGTTTGCTGGTCATCTGGTTGAGCCTGTACCTGCAACAGCGCGTCAGTTTCGTCTTCGGTTTGCTCCTGCAACTGCTCGGTGGCGCTTCGTTCCTGTTGGCGGTGCCGGAACTGCTCGGGTCGTTGCCTCATGAAGGTTTGCGTCCGCTGGGGCACAGCGGTTTCTGGACGCCGATGGTGCTGGGCCTGGCCGCCCTGGTCGGCGCCTGGCGCTTGCAACGCGAACCCCATGCGCCGGTGTTTGCCGTGCTGAAGCTGCAACGCCTGTCCGACCTGTTGTTGGTGTGGGGCGCGGCCTGGTGGGCGCTGGCGCTGATCGGCGAAGTGCTGCGGTTCATCCCGCAAGAGCTGCAGGGTGCGTTCCTGCTGGGTATCGCAGCGGTGAGCGTGGCGATCTGGACGCTGTTCGCGGCGCGTCTGCGCTGGGCCTCGCTGGGTATGCTCTGCACCTTGCTGATGCCGGCGGCGGCTGCGGTGTTGCTGGTATCCGCGCATAGCTACTATCACCCGGCGGCGCAGTTCGGCTGGCTGGCCTGGCTGGCGGTGTTCGCGGTGCATTTCATCTCGTTGCGGCGCTTGGCGGCGGTGGCTCCGGCCAAAGTATTGAGCGTTGCCCACGTGTTGGGTAGCTGGATGTTGATCGGCGTCCTGGCGCTGGAGCTGCGCTACGGCCTGTTGTTGCTGTCGAGCGAATACAATGCCTGGCGCTGGCTGGGCTGGGCGATTTTGCCGAGTCTCTACCTGGTGCTGGCGGCTGCGCCACGCCGTTGGCCGTGGCCGGTGTCGGCCTATCCCAACGAGTACCGCGTGTTGGCGGCACTGCCGTTGGCGCTGCTGATGCTCGGCTGGTTCTGGCTGGCGAACAGTTTCAGCGACGGTACGGCCGAGCCTTTGCCGTATGTACCGCTGATCAACCCGCTGGACCTGGGCCTGCTGTTTGCTCTGCTCGGTGTGTATCTGTGGTCGCGCAGTGTGGCGCCGCAGCGCGGGCCGCGTGCTGAGTGGATCGCCCAAGGGGTGGCGGGTGCTTCGCTGTTTGCGTTCTTCACGGCGCTGGTGATGCGTACCGCCCATCATTGGGGCGGCGTGCCGTTCCAGTTGGACGCGTTGCTGGAGTCGATGCTGGTGCAAGCCGGCTTGTCGATCGTCTGGACCCTGATCGCCCTCGGCCTGATGATCGGCGGTCATCTGCGCCATCGTCGCGAAGTGTGGCTGATCGGCGCGGCACTGATTGCCGTGGTGGTGGCCAAGCTGTTTTTTGTCGAGCTGAGCAATCGTGGCGGCTTGGCGCGGATCGTGTCGTTCATTGGCGTAGGCGGGCTGTTGCTGGTGGTGGGTTATTTCGCACCGCTGCCGCCCAAGCGCGCCGAACCTGTGTTGGAAACTGAAGGAGCATCCTCTTGATCGGTAAGTTGAGCGTGGCGGTAGTGGGCGTGTGTGCGACGTTGTCGGTGTGGGCCCAGGAAACACCCGCCGACTTCACCACCCAGGTGCCGCTGAGCGTCAGCGGCAACGGCCCGTGGTATCGCCTCGAATTGCCGTTGGCCGTGCAACTGAGCGCCCGCCAGGCCGACCTCAGCGATCTGCGCGTGTTCAACGCCGCGGGTGAACCCCAGGCCTATGCGCTGTCGCGCCAATCCGCGCAACACACCGAAAACCGTAACGTTGCCGATGTGAAGTGGTTCCCGCTGTACGCTGCCGACACCCGCGAAACCTTGCCGGCGGTGGTGGTGAAGTCCAGCGCCGAAGGCACCTTGCTGGAAGTGCGCCCCTCCACAGCTTCCGCGGCTGGCCAGCAGGTGCTACGCGGCTGGGTGCTCGACGCCAGTGCGATCAAGGCCCCGTTGCAGCAACTGAGCCTCGACTGGAGTCACGAGCAAGAAGGCTTCCAGCGGTTCAGCATTGAAGCCAGCGATGATTTGCAGCACTGGACGCCTTGGGGCGACGGGCAAGTGGCGCGCTTGTCGTTTGCCGACGAGCGCGTCGAGCAGCATGACGTCAGCCTGCCGGGGCAACCGGCGCGTTACCTGCGCCTGTTGTGGCAGGGCCAGGCGGCGCCGCTGTTGACCTCGGCCAAATTGGCCAGCGCCACCCGCAGTAGCCAGCCGACGCCATGGGTGTGGTCGCAGCCGCTTTCCGGCACGCGGCTCCAGGCGGGGGAATACACCTGGCAGTTACCGGCGGGGCTGAATGTCGAGCGCCTGCGCGTCGAATTGACACAGCCCAATACGCTGGCGCCCGTGACCTTGTCGGGGCGGCGTGACAGCAAGCAAGCCTGGCAGCCGCTGAGTAACGGTTTGCTGTACCGCCTGACCCAGAACGGCCAGGACGTGGTGCAGGATCAATTGCAGTTGCCGGGCCAGGCGGTCGCCGAACTCAAGTTGCAGGTGGATGAGCGCGGCGGTGGCCTGGGCGCTGCGGCGCCGACCCTGCAGGTTGCCGTGCGCGCCACGCAGTTGGTGTTCCTGGCGCGAGGTGAGCCGCCGTTCACCCTGGCGCTGGGGAACGCGTCGGCCAAGGCGGCGAACCTGCCGCTGTCGACCCTGATCCCTGACTACAACGCCGAGCGTCTGAATAGCTTGGGGCAGGCCAAGGTGGCCGGGGATGTCGTGCTCACGTCGCCAGCGCTCGTCGCCGCTGTCGACACCGAACCGAACTGGAAAAAACTCGGGCTCTGGGCGGTATTGGTGCTCGGTGTGGCGGTGCTGGGGGCCATGGCCTACAGTTTGCTGCGCAAGCCTGCGGCGGCACGTTAAATAAAGTCCATGAACTCTATTGGGTTTAAATCCTCTGATAGGAGGAAATACACCCCAACTCGCGTTAAACTGCGCGGGTTTTTAGCCCCCCCATACATCGGAGCCTTCCATGTCCCGCGTTACCCTGAGTCGCTATTTGATCGAGCAGACCCGCAGCAACAACACGCCTGCCGATCTGCGCTTCCTTATCGAAGTGGTGGCGCGTGCTTGCAAGGAAATCAGCCACGCCGTGTCCAAAGGCGCGCTGGGTGGTGTCCTGGGCAGCATGGGCACTGAAAACGTCCAAGGCGAAGTGCAGAAGAAACTCGACGTGATCTCCAACGAGATCCTGCTCGAAGCCAACGAATGGGGCGGTCACCTGGCCGGCATGGCGTCCGAAGAAATGGACAATGCCTACCAGATCCCGGGCAAATACCCGAAAGGCGCCTACCTGCTGGTGTTCGACCCACTGGACGGTTCGTCCAACATCGACATCAACGCCCCGGTCGGCACCATCTTCTCGGTACTGCGTTGCCCGAACGAACACCTGAGCCAGAACGAAGCCCTGAACGAAAAGGCCTTCCTGCAGCCGGGCACTCAGCAGGTTGCCGCCGGTTATGCGATCTACGGCCCGCAGACCATGCTGGTCCTGACCCTGGGCGACGGCGTCAAAGGCTTCACCCTGGACCGCGAAATGGGCAGTTTCGTCCTGACTCACGAAGACATCGTGATTCCTGCGGCTACCCAGGAATTTGCGATCAACATGTCCAACCAGCGCCACTGGGAAGAACCGGTCAAGCGCTACGTCAACGAGTTGATGGAAGGCGAAGACGGCCCGTTGAAGAAAAACTTCAACATGCGCTGGGTCGCGGCGATGGTTGCCGATGTACACCGCATCCTGACCCGGGGTGGCGTGTTCATGTACCCCCGTGACAGCCGCGAGCCGTCCAAGCCGGGCAAACTGCGCCTGATGTACGAAGCCAACCCGATGTCGTTTCTGGTTGAACAGGCAGGCGGTGTGTCCACCGACGGCCACCAGCGTATCCTCGACATCCAGCCCGAAGGCCTGCACCAGCGCGTGGCGGTGTTCCTGGGTTCGAAGGAAGAAGTTGAGCGTGTGACCGGCTACCACAAGCAGTAACGGTGGAAGGGAGCAAGCGCTCTCGCCAGGTTCAAGGCGTGAAGTCTTGAACGATAAGAAGCCCCGAAACGTTTCAGCGTTTTCGGGGCTTTTTTGTTTTCGTTTGTCGGGAACCAGACACCTGTTTTTCCTTCTAAGTTCTGGCAGATCCCCAACCTGCTTTGTCCCTCCAGGAGTTATTCCATGTCGTTACGCCGTCTCGCTTTGCTGGCTTTTTGCGTGCTGTTGGCCGCTTGCAGCAAGGTCAATCAGGAAAATTACGCGAAGCTGTCGGCTGGCATGGCCAAGACCGAAGTGGAGTCGTTGCTGGGCAAGCCGACCGATTGTTCCGGCGCGCTGGGCATGTCCAGCTGCACCTGGGGCGATAAAAACAGCTTTATCAGCGTTCAATATGCCGGTGACAAGGTTCTGATGTTTTCCGGGCAAGGCCTGAAGTAAACCGGGGCGAAAGCCTGCGGGAGAAGAAGAATGATGCGTTTTGTTTTGTTTTTTTGCGCCAGCCTGTTTTTGGCGGGCTGCGCCAGCCATTCTGGCGATGATCTGCAACCTAAGACCGCGAGTAACGTCAACCTCAAGCGTTACCAGGGCACCTGGTACGAATTGGCGCGATTGCCGATGTACTTCCAGCGCAACTGCGCGCAGTCCGAGGCCCGCTACACACTGCTGCCAGATGGCGATATGTCGGTGTTCAACCGCTGCCTGACAACAGAATGGAAGTGGGAAGAAGCCAAAGGCACGGCCACGCCGCAAGTGCCGGGTAAGACCGACAAGCTCTGGGTGGAATTCAATAACTGGTTTACCGCGCTGTTGCCGGGCGTCGCCAAGGGCGATTACTGGGTGCTGTACGTCAGCGATGACTACAAGACCGCCCTCGTCGGCAGCCCGAGCCGGCGCTATATGTGGATCTTGTCGCGCACGCCAACGGTCAGCGCCGACACCCGCGAAGACCTGCTGAGCAGGGCGCGGCAGCAGGGTTATGACACCACACGTTTGATCTGGCGCACGTCGGACAAACAGATGGCGAAGACCTCGCAATAACTCTGGATCACCGCTGAAATCTAATGTGGGAGGGGGCTTGCCCCCTCCCACATTTGTTATGGATTGCCTGTTAACCGAGTAACTCCCTCAAAACCTGGGTAAACGCCCGGTTGCTCTCTTCTTCAGCGGCATGCCGCCCGTCGCGCACCACCCACTTGCCGTTGACCAATACATCGCGCACCTGCCGATCGCCGCCGGCGAACAGCCAGCGATTGAGAATCCCGTCCGCCGTCGCCGTCGCCAGGTACGGATCGTTACCGTCCAGCACCAGCCAATCGGCACGTTTGCCTACTTCCAACCGACCAATCGGCTGCCCCAGCGCCTGGGCGCCGCCGTCCAGCGCGGCATCGAACAGCGTGCGGCCGACCATCGGCTGATCGTGACGATACAAGCGATTGCGCCGCTGATCGCGCAGGCGTTGGCCGTATTCCAGCCAGCGCAGTTCTTCCACCACGCTCAGTGACACATGGCTGTCGGAACCAATGCCCATGCGCCCGCCCTGGGCGAGGAAATCCACCGTCGGAAAAATCCCGTCGCCCAGGTTGGCTTCGGTGGTCAGGCACAAACCGGCAATTGCACGGCTGCTGGCCATGCGCGTCACTTCCGCGGGATCGGCATGGGTGGCGTGTACCAGGCACCAGCGTTCATCGACGTCGACATTGTCGTACAGCCATTGCAGCGGGCGTTTGCCGCTCCAGGCCAGGCAGTCGTCGACTTCTTTCTGTTGCTCGGCGATGTGGATATGCACCGGGCAGGCCTTGTCGCTGGCAGCCAGCACGTCTGTGATCTGTTGCGGCGTGACGGCGCGCAGGGAGTGGAAACACAAGCCCAACTGCTGCGCCGGTTGTGCGGCGAGGATCGGTTTCAGGCGCGCCTGCAGGTCCAGGTAATGTTCGCTGCTGTTGATAAACCGTCGCTGGCCTTCATTGGGAGCCTGGCCGCCAAACCCTGCGTGGGTGTAGAGCACCGGCAGTAACGTCAGGCCGATCCCGCTGCTGGCGGCCGCGTGGCTGATCTGCCGCGACAGTTCCGTGCGGTCGGCATAGGGCTGGCCGCTGATGTCATGGTGGACGTAATGAAACTCCGCCACCGAGGTGTAACCGGCCTTGAGCATCTCGATATACAACTGGCGCGCGATGATCTGCAGTTGCTCCGGATTGATCTTGCCGACCATGCGGTACATCAGCTCGCGCCAGGTCCAGAAGCTGTCATTCGGGTTGCCGGCCACTTCGGCCAGGCCCGCCATGGCACGCTGAAAAGCGTGGGAGTGCAGGTTTGGCATGCCTGCCAACACCGGGCCTCTGAGCCGTTCGGCGCCGTCTGCACTGGCATTGGCCGCAACGTGGGTCAGCCGGCCATCCGCGCCGACTTCAAGACGTACATCGTTGGCCCATCCATCAGGCAGCAGCGCGCGTTCGGCAAAGAAAGCGGACATGTTCAAGGCACCCCGGTCGTGTGTTTATTTGTATATACATATACAGACGTTTGCCTGCTCGGTAAACTCCGGCAATCTATGCATCTTTTTCCCCTGCAAGGATTCCCCGTGCCGACTCCGCCCGCCAAGTCTTCACTGGCTGCCCACCTGGACGAAAGTCCGGCGCCCTTGTATGCCCGCGTCAAACAGATGATCAGCCAGCAGATCCTCAGCGGCAACTGGCCGCCCCATTACCGCGTGCCATCGGAGAGTGAACTGGTCAGCCAGCTGGGTTTCAGCCGCATGACCATCAACCGCGCCCTGCGCGAACTCACCGCCGAAGGTTTGCTGGTGCGCATGCAAGGCGTCGGCACGTTTGTCGCCGAGCCCAAGAGCCAGTCGGCGCTGTTTGAAGTCCACAACATTGCCGATGAGATCGCCTCCCGTGGTCATCGGCACACCTGCCAGGTCATCACCCTGGGCGAAGAGGCGGCCGGTTCCGAGCGCGCCGTTGCCCTGGAAATGCGCGAAGGCGGGCGGGTATTCCACTCGCTGATCGTTCACTTTGAAAACGATATTCCCGTGCAAATCGAAGACCGCTTCGTCAACGCCCTGGTCGCGCCGGAATACCTGCAGCAGGATTTCACCCAGCAAACGCCCTACGCCTATTTGAACCAGGTCGCACCGTTGACCGAGGGCGAGCACGTGGTCGAAGCGATCCTCGCCGATGCGGCCGAGTGCAAGTTGCTGCAGATCGAACCGAGCGAGCCGTGCCTGTTGATTCGTCGGCGCACCTGGTCCGGTCGCCAGCCGGTGACCGCCGCGCGCTTGATCCACCCAGGTTCGCGTCATAGCCTGGAAGGACGTTTCAGTAAATGAGTGCCGTGACCGTCTGGCGCGCCGCGAATTACGTGCGCATGCCATGGAAAAACGGTGGCGGCAGCACCGAAGAAATCAGCCGTGATGGCGGCCATGGCCTGGAGGGCTTTGGCTGGCGCCTGTCGATTGCCGATATCGGCGAGTCGGGCGGGTTTTCCGCCTTCGCCGGTTACCAGCGTGTGATCACGGTGATCAACGGCGCGGGCATGGTCCTGACCGTGGACGGCGAGGAACAGCGGGGGTTGTTGCCGCTGCAACCGTTCGCGTTCAAGGGTGACAGCCAGGTGTCGTGCCGCCTGATCAGCGGGCCGATCCGCGATTTCAACTTGATCTATTCGCCCCAGCGTTTCCAGGCGCGGTTGCAGTGGGTGGATGGGGTGCAGCGTTTTTTCAGTACGGCGCAGACGGTGCTGGTGTTCAGCGTGGCGGATGAGGTGACGGTGCTCGGCCAGGTGCTGGGCCATCATGATTGCCTGCAGGTGGACGCTAATACCGGCTTGCTGGATATCTCGGTCACGGGCCGCTGCTGCATCATCGAACTGACCGCACGCGGTTAAAAAATGTGGGAGGGGGCTTGCCCCCGATAGCAGTGGGTCAGCTACAGATAAGCTGACTGGTCCACCGCTATCGGGGGCAAGCCCCCTCCCACATTGTTTCCTCTCTGTTCTTGCGATCTGTTTCCAGCACCCCGCACCACTTTGTTACCGAACGCCCCAGCGTGGCGCAAACCCGCAGCGTTGCTGTCAAACCTCCTCGCTGCAAACCGTCCTCGCAAGAAATTTCATCAAGCCTCGAAGCCTTAATTTCCAAGGCTCCCACGCGTTCGCCAAAAAAATCCCCACGACTCACTCATCAAGTTGGCCGCTCGATTGCATATGCTTGTATGTACAAGTAAAGGTGTGTGCGTAAGAGTCCACTTTGCACGCATCCAGTTCGCGCATCGATCGCTGAGGAGTTCTGGTTGTGACCGATTTTTCTAACGCTAAGCCTACAAAATACCGTGACGTCGAAATCCGCGCCGCCCGCGGTAACACGCTCACCGCCAAAAGCTGGCTGACCGAAGCGCCGCTGCGCATGCTGATGAACAACCTTGACCCGCAAGTGGCCGAAAACCCGAAAGAGCTGGTGGTGTACGGCGGCATCGGTCGTGCGGCGCGCAATTGGGAGTGTTACGACCAGATCGTCGAGAGCCTCACCCATCTGAACGACGACGAAACCCTGCTGGTGCAGTCCGGCAAACCGGTCGGCGTGTTCAAGACCCACCGCAACGCCCCGCGTGTGCTGATCGCCAACTCCAACCTGGTGCCGCACTGGGCCAGTTGGGAACACTTCAACGAACTGGATGCCAAGGGCCTGGCCATGTACGGCCAGATGACCGCCGGCAGTTGGATCTACATCGGCAGCCAGGGCATTGTCCAAGGCACTTACGAAACCTTCGTCGAGGCCGGTCGCCAGCATTACGACAACAACCTCAAAGGCCGTTGGGTCCTGACCGCCGGCCTCGGCGGTATGGGCGGCGCGCAACCGTTGGCCGCGACCCTGGCCGGCGCGTGCTCGCTGAACATTGAATGCCAGCAGGTCAGCATCGATTTCCGCCTGAACAGCCGCTATGTCGACGAACAAGCCAGCGACCTCGACGACGCGCTGGCGCGCATCGCCAAGTACACCCAGGAAGGCAAAGCGATCTCCATCGCCCTGCTGGGCAACGCCGCCGAAATCCTGCCGGAACTGGTCAAGCGCGGCGTGCGCCCGGACATGGTCACCGACCAGACCAGCGCCCACGACCCTCTCAACGGCTACCTGCCGGCCGGCTGGACCTGGGACGAATACCGCGCCCGCGCCAAGACCGAACCGGCTGCCGTGATCAAGGCCGCCAAGCAGTCGATGGCCGTTCACGTCAAAGCGATGCTGGACTTCCAGAAACAAGGCATCCCGACCTTCGACTACGGCAACAACATCCGTCAGATGGCGCAGGAAGAAGGCGTGGAAAACGCATTCGACTTCCCCGGCTTCGTACCGGCTTACATCCGCCCGCTGTTCTGCCGTGGCATCGGCCCGTTCCGCTGGGCCGCGCTGTCGGGCGACCCGCAAGACATCTACAAGACCGACGCCAAAGTCAAAGAGCTGATCCCCGACGACGCGCACCTGCACAACTGGCTGGACATGGCCCGCGAACGCATCAGCTTCCAGGGCCTGCCGGCGCGTATCTGCTGGGTCGGCCTGGGCCAGCGCGCCAAGCTGGGCCTGGCGTTCAACGAAATGGTGCGCAGCGGCGAGCTGTCTGCGCCGGTGGTGATCGGCCGCGACCACCTCGACTCCGGCTCGGTGGCCAGCCCCAACCGTGAAACCGAATCGATGCAGGACGGCTCCGACGCCGTGTCCGACTGGCCGCTGCTCAACGCCTTGCTCAACACTGCCAGCGGTGCGACCTGGGTTTCGCTGCACCACGGCGGCGGCGTGGGCATGGGCTTCTCGCAGCACTCCGGCATGGTGATTGTCTGCGACGGCACCGACGAAGCGGCCGAGCGCATTGCCCGCGTGCTGCACAACGATCCGGCCACCGGGGTGATGCGTCACGCCGATGCGGGGTACCAGATCGCGATCGATTGCGCCAAAGAGCAGGGCTTGAACCTGCCGATGATCAAGTAACGGCTGGCTCGGTTCCTGTGGGAGCTGGCTTGCCTGCGATTGCATCACCGCGGTCTACCCGAAAGACCGCGTCGCCCGCATCGCAGGCAAGCCAGCTCCCACAGAAGAGCAATCAGCACCCAAAACAATCCATCAGAGGTTGAACACCCATGGCTGCAAATGACGCGCGTGCAAGCACCACCCCGTTGATCGAAAGGCGTTCGATCGACTACATCCCGGAAGCGGAAAGACACGGTCGTCTGTTTAGCCAGTTCACCCTATGGATGGGCGCCAACCTGCAAATCACCGCGATTGTCACCGGAGCCTTGGCCGTGGTGCTCGGCGGTGACGTGTTCTGGTCGTTGATCGGTCTGTTGATCGGCCAACTGCTCGGCGGCGGCGTCATGGCGTTGCATGCGGCGCAAGGGCCGAAACTTGGCCTGCCGCAGATGATCTCCAGCCGGGTACAGTTCGGGGTTTATGGCGCGGCCATCCCGATCGTGCTGGTGTGTTTGATGTACCTGGGTTTCACCGCCACCGGCACCGTACTTTCCGGTCAGGCGCTGGGCCAGTTGTTCGGTGTCAGCGACAGCGTCGGTATCCTTATCTTTGCCAGTGTCATCGTGCTGGTCACGGTGCTCGGCTACCGGGTGATCCACTTCATCGGCCGGGTCGCCAGCGTCATAGGTGTGATTGCCTTTGTCTACCTGTTCAGTCGCCTGATGAGCCAGGCCGACATTGGCGCACTCCTGCAAATCCGCCACTTCAGTTGGAGCAGCTTCCTGCTCGCGGTGTCGCTCGCGGCCTCCTGGCAAATCGCCTTCGGCCCCTACGTGGCGGACTATTCACGCTACCTGCCGAGCCAGACGTCTTCGCTGAAAACCTTCCTGGCGGCTGGCGCGGGTTCGGTGATTGGCGCACAGGTGGCGATGGTCCTCGGTGTGTTTGCCGCCGCCCTGTCCAACGGGCAATTCGCCGGTCACGAAGTGGCCTACATCGTGGGCCTGGGCGGTACGGGGGCCACCGCTGCGCTGCTGTACTTCAGCATCGCGTTCGGCAAGGTCACCATCTCCACGCTGAACTCCTACGGCAGTTTCATGTGCATTGCCACCATCATCAGCGGCTTCCGCGGGCGCCTGGAAGTCACGCGCTTGCAGCGCCTGGCTTTCGTGCTGGCCATCGTCGGTACCGCGACCCTGATCGCGTTGCTCGGCCAGCACTCGTTCCTCGGTGCGTTCAAGTCGTTCATCCTGTTCCTGCTGGCGTTCTTTACGCCCTGGAGCGCGATCAACCTGGTGGACTACTACTGCATCACCCGCGAGCGTTATGACGTGACCGCGCTGGCCGATCCGAACGGGCGCTACGGGCGTTGGAACCTGCTCGGTATCAGCGTCTATGTGTTCGGCGTGCTGGTGCAATTGCCGTTCATCTCCACCAAGTTCTACACCGGTCCGCTGGTGGCCGCCCTGGGTGATGTGGATATTTCCTGGATCATCGGTCTGATAATTCCCGCAGCCATGTACTACGTATGTGCGAAAAAATGGCACAGCGCCGTGCCCGATCAACTGATTCTGCCGCTCGAGCAGAACAGTGCGGTACCCCCTGCAACGAGCGGGGCCGGTCGCGCTGCGGCGCAGGCCTGATTGGATGTGGACCGGGCAGGATGCCTCTTGACTGCCGTAAGCCAATTCATGATTAGGAGCGTCACACAATGAAATCGAACAAGACCCTGCTGACCACATTGCTTTCCCTGGGCTTGCTGGCAAGCACCGGCGCCCAGGCGGCCGGTTGGTGCGAGTCCGGTAAACCGGTGAAATTCGCCGGCCTGAACTGGGAAAGCGGCATGTTGCTCACCGACATCCTGCAAACCGTTCTGGAAAAGGGCTACGACTGCAAAACCGACAGCCTGCCGGGCAATTCCATCACCATGGAAAACGCCCTGAGCAGCAACGACATTCAAGTGTTTGCCGAAGAGTGGGTCGGTCGCAGCGAGGTGTGGAACAAGGCCGAGAAGGCCGGCAAGGTCGTCGGCGTCGGCGCGCCGGTGGTGGGGGCGATCGAAGGTTGGTACGTGCCGCGTTACGTGATCGAAGGCGATGCCAAGCGCAAGCTGGAGCCCAAGGCGCCGGACCTGAAGAACATCGCCGATCTGGCCAAGTACGCCGCCGTGTTCAAGGACCAGGAAGAACCGTCCAAAGGCCGTTTCTATAACTGCCCGGCCGGTTGGACCTGCGAGCTGGACAACAGCGCGATGCTCAAGAGCTACGGCCTGGAAAGCACCTACACCAACTTCCGCCCCGGCACCGGCCCGGCGCTGGATGCGGCTGTGCTGTCGAGCTACAAGCGCGGCGAGCCGATCCTGTTCTACTACTGGTCGCCAACGCCGCTGATGGGCCAGGTCGATTTGGTCAAGCTGGAAGAAAAACCCGGCGTGGATAAAAGCGTGAGCATCAAGGTCGGCCTGTCCAAGACCTTCCACGAGCAAGCGCCGGAACTGGTGGCCATGCTGGAAAAGGTCAACCTGCCGATCGACCTGCTGAACCAGAACCTCGGTCGCATGGCCAAAGAGCGTATCGAATCACCGAAATTGGCGCAGCTATTCCTCAAGGAACACCCTGAAGTCTGGCACGCCTGGGTGAGCGACGACGCTGCCAAGAAAATCGACGCGGCCTTGTAGGTCATGCGTACCCGGCTACCCTGAGGGGCAGCCGGGCGCCTGGCCACAACCCACTGGATCGAGAGCACGCTATGTTTCCTGAGAGTTTTACGTTTTCCATTGCCAACTGGGTCAACGGTTGGGTGGATTCGCTGGTGACCCACTACGGCGATGTGTTCCGGCACATCTCCGACACCCTGCTATGGGCCATCGTCAACCTGGAAGGCCTGCTGCGCGCCGCGCCCTGGTGGCTGATGCTGGGCATCGTCGGCGCGGTGGCCTGGCATGCCACGCGCAAGGTGGTGACCACGGCAGTGATCGTCGGCCTGTTGTTCCTGGTCGGCGCGGTCGGCCTGTGGGACAAACTGATGCAGACCCTGGCCCTGATGCTGGTCGCCACGCTGATTTCGGTGCTGATCGGCATTCCGCTGGGCATCTTGTCGGCGCGCAGCAATCGCCTGCGCTCGGTGCTGATGCCGCTGCTCGACATCATGCAAACCATGCCCAGCTTCGTGTACCTGATCCCGGTGTTGATGCTGTTCGGCCTGGGCAAGGTGCCGGCGATTTTCGCCACGGTGATCTACGCCGCGCCGCCGCTGATCCGCCTGACCGACCTGGGCATTCGCCAGGTCGACGGCGAAGTCATGGAAGCCATCAACGCCTTCGGCGCCAACCGCTGGCAACAGCTGTTCGGCGTGCAACTGCCGCTGGCGCTGCCGAGCATCATGGCCGGCATCAACCAGACCACCATGATGGCGTTGTCGATGGTGGTGATCGCCTCGATGATCGGCGCCCGTGGCCTGGGCGAAGATGTCCTTGTCGGCATCCAGACCCTCAACGTCGGCCGCGGCCTTGAAGCCGGGCTGGCCATCGTGATTCTCGCCGTGGTCATCGACCGCATTACCCAGGCCTATGGCCGTCCACGGCATGAGGCGAGCAAATGACGACGGTCAGCAAAATCGAAGTGAAAAACGTCTTCAAGATCTTCGGCAACCGCGCCAAAGACGCGCTGGCGCTGATCGGCCAGGGCAAGACCAAGGATCAGGTGCTGGCCGAGACCGGTTGCGTGGTCGGCGTCAACGACCTGTCCCTGAGCGTCGGCACCGGCGAGATCTTCGTGATCATGGGCCTGTCGGGCTCGGGCAAGTCCACCCTGGTGCGCCACTTCAACCGCCTGATCGACCCCACCAGCGGCGCGATCCTGGTGGACGGCGAAGATATCCTGCAACTGGACATGGATGCCCTGCGCGAATTCCGTCGACACAAGATCAGCATGGTGTTCCAGAGCTTCGGCCTGCTGCCCCACAAGAACGTGCTCGACAACGTCGCCTACGGCCTGAAAGTGCGCGGCGAAACCAAGCAAGTGTGCAGCGAGCGCGCGCTGCACTGGATCGACACCGTGGGCCTCAAAGGCTATGAAAACAAATACCCGCACCAGCTCTCCGGCGGCATGCGCCAACGGGTCGGCCTGGCCCGCGCCCTCGCGGCGGACACCGACATCATCCTGATGGACGAAGCCTTCAGCGCCCTCGACCCGCTGATCCGCGCCGAGATGCAGGACCAGTTGCTCGAACTGCAAAAGACCCTGCACAAGACCATCGTGTTCATTACCCACGACCTCGACGAGGCGGTGCGCATTGGCAACCGCATTGCGATCCTCAAGGACGGCAAGCTGATCCAGGTCGGCACGCCCCGGGAGATCCTGCATTCGCCGGCGGATGAGTATGTGAACCGGTTCGTTCAGCGGCGGGCGGCGGTGGTCTGATCCGGATTATGTGGGGCGGCTGCTGGCCTCATCGGGAGCAAGCTCCCTCCCACAGGGGATGCATTCCAAAGGTGGGAGGGAGCTTGCTCCCGATAGGGCCAGTAAAGCTGCACAAGAACTCAAGAAGGTATGAAGATGTCCCAGGCAGCAAAAATCATCATCACCAACGCCCCCCTGCGCTGGCAGGACGTGGTCGCCGTGGCCCGTCACGGCGCGGTGCTCGAACTCTCGGGCCAGGCCTGGGCACGCATCGACAATGCCCAGGCCATCGTGCAGCGCATCGTCAGCAGCGGCGAGCGCGCCTACGGCGTGAACACCGGCCTGGGCGCGCTGTGCAATGTGTCGCTGGAGGGCGAGCAACTCAGCCAGTTGTCGCGCAACACCCTGTTGAGCCACGCCTGTGGTGTCGGCCCGGTGCTCAGCGACGAACAGACCCGCGCAATCATCTGCGCGGCGATCGTCAACTACAGCCAGGGCAAATCCGGCCTGTATCCGCAGGTGGTGCATGCGCTGCTGGCGCTGCTCAATCACGGCATCACGCCGCAAGTGCCGTCCCAGGGTTCGGTGGGTTATTTGACCCACATGGCCCATGTCGGCGTGGCGTTGCTGGGGATTGGCGACGTGAGCTACCGGGGCCAAATCGTCGCGGCGCAACAGGCCCTGAGCGCAGAAGGGTTACAGCCGGTGGTGCTCGGCGCCAAGGACGGCCTGTGCCTGGTCAACGGCACGCCGTGCATGACCGGCCTGAGCTGCCTGGCCTTGGCCGATGCCCATCGTCTGTTGCAATGGGCCGACGTGATCGGCGCCATGAGTTTCGAGGCCCAGCGCGGCCAGATCGATGCGTTCGACGCCGAAATCCTCGCCCTCAAACCGCACCCCGGCATGCAGCAGGTCGGCATCAACCTGCGGGCGTTGCTCGACGGCAGTGAAGTGATCGCGAGCAGTAAAGGCGTCCGCACCCAGGATGCCTTGAGCCTGCGTTCGATCCCGCAGATCCACGGCGCGGCCCGCGATCAAGTGGAACATGCGACCCGGCAGATCGAGACCGAACTCAACAGCGCCACCGACAACCCGCTGCTGCTCGGCACGCCGGACCGCTACCGCGTGGTGTCCCAGGCCAACCCGCACGGGCAGTCCGTGGCGTTGGCCGCGGATATGCTGGCGATTGCCATGGCCGAGATCGGCGCCGTCGCCGAGCGCCGCCTGGACCGCCTGATCAACCCCCACGTCAGCGGTTTGCCGGCGTTTTTGGTGAGCGACCCGGGGGTCAACTCCGGGATGATGATCGTGCAATACGTTGCCGCTTCCTTATGCGCGCAGAACCGCCAGTTGGCGCAGCCGGCGGTGCTCGACAATTTCGTCACCTCGGGCCTGCAGGAAGACCACCTGAGCATGGGCACCAACGCCGCGCTCAAGCTGCACCAACTGTTGGCCAACGTGACCCAGATCCTCGCCATCGAGTACCTGCTGGCGGCCCAGGCCTTCGAGTTTCTCAAGGACCAGCGTTTCGGCGCGGGCACCGACCGCGCCTGGCGCCTGCTGCGTGAGCAGGTCGCGCCTTACGCGCAAGACCGCTGGCTGGCGCCGGACATCGCGACCGCCGCCGCGCTGCTCAAGCACAGCACTTCGCTGCACCAGACGTTTCCCGAATTGCACTGAACAATAATTTCCAAGGAGCATGAATGTGACTGCGCTAACTCTGATTCCAGGCCAACTGAGCCTTGCCCAACTGCGGGCCATCTACCAGCAGCCGGTAACCCTCAGCCTGGATGACAGCGCCACGGCGCAGATCGAGGCCAGTGTCGCCTGTGTGGAGCAGATTCTCGCCGAGAACCGCACCGCCTATGGCATCAACACCGGTTTCGGCCTGCTGGCCTCGACCCGCATCGCCAGCGAAGACCTGGAAAACCTCCAGCGCTCCCTGGTGCTGTCCCACGCCGCCGGTGTCGGTGAGCCGATCAGCGATGCGCTGGTGCGGCTGGTCATGGTGCTCAAGGTCAACAGCCTGAGCCGTGGGTTTTCCGGGATTCGCCGCCAGGTGATCGACGCGCTGATCGCGCTGATCAACGCCGAGGTGTACCCGCATATTCCGCTCAAAGGCTCGGTCGGTGCCTCCGGTGACTTGGCGCCCTTGGCCCATATGTCCCTGGTGCTGCTCGGCGAAGGCAAGGCGCGCTACAAAGGTGAATGGCTGGAGGCGAGCGCCGCGCTGAAAATCGCCGGCCTCGCGCCGCTGACCTTGGCGGCCAAGGAAGGTCTGGCGCTGCTCAACGGCACCCAGGTGTCCACGGCGTATGCCCTGCGTGGCCTGTTCGAGGGTGAGGATCTGTTCGCCGGCGCTCTCGCGTGTGGCAGCCTCACCGTGGAAGCGGTGCTGGGCTCGCGCTCGCCGTTCGATCCGCGCATTCACGCCGCGCGCGGCCAGCGTGGGCAGATCGATTCGGCGGCGGCGTACCGTGACCTGCTGGGCGAAAGCAGCCAGGTGTCGCAGTCGCACCAGAACTGCGACAAGGTGCAAGACCCTTATTCCCTGCGCTGCCAGCCACAAGTCATGGGCGCCTGCCTGACCCAGTTCCGCCAGGCCGCCGAGGTGCTGGTGATCGAGGCCAACGCGGTGTCGGATAACCCGCTGGTATTCGCCGCCGAAGGTGACGTGATCTCCGGCGGCAATTTCCACGCCGAACCGGTGGCCATGGCCGCCGACAACATGGCGTTGGCCATCGCTGAAATCGGCTCCCTGAGCGAGCGGCGTATCTCGCTGATGATGGACAAGCACATGTCGCAGCTGCCGCCGTTCCTGGTGGGCAATGGCGGGGTGAACTCCGGCTTCATGATCGCCCAGGTGACCGCCGCGGCACTCGCCAGCGAAAACAAGGCGCTGGCCCATCCCCACAGCGTCGACAGCCTGCCGACCTCGGCCAACCAGGAAGACCATGTGTCGATGGCTCCGGCTGCGGGCAAGCGTTTGTGGGAAATGGCTGAAAACGTTCGCGGCATTCTGGCCGTGGAATGGCTGGCGGCGTGCCAGGGCCTGGACCTGCGCGAAGGCCTGAAGACCTCGCCGAAGCTGGAAAAAGCACGCGCTACCCTGCGCGGCAAAGTGGCGTTCTACGACAAGGACCGCTTCTTCGCCCCGGACATCATCGCGGCCACTGAACTGCTCGCCAGCCGCTGCCTGAATGAACTGGTGCCGGCCAAGTTGCTGCCGAGCCTTTGAAAAACCCTCCGCCCCTGTAGGAGCGAGCTTGCTCGCGAAGACCCCCCAGGCGCCGCGAGCTATCAGGTAGCACGCGTTATCGTTGAGGTTTTTCGCGAGCAAGCTCGCTCCTACAGGCAACAGCGACCACCTTGGGAGGTATTGATGAAAGTCCTTTGGCAACACTGCCACATCGCAACCATGGCCCACGGCAACTACTCGATCATTGAGGACGCCGCCCTGGTCACTGTCGGTTCGCTGATCGGGTGGATCGGCCCGCGCAGCGAAGTGCCGACGGCGGATTACGCCCAGGTGCATGACCTGCAAGGCGCGTGGGTCACCCCCGGGCTGATCGACTGCCACACCCACACGGTGTTCGGCGGCAATCGCAGCGGTGAGTTTGAACAACGCCTCGAAGGCGTCAGCTACGCCGACATCGCCGCCCAGGGCGGCGGTATTGCCAGCACCGTGCGCGCCACCCGCGCCGCCAGCGAGGATGAACTGTTCGAAAGCGCCCACAAGCGCCTGCGCAGTTTGCTGCGCGACGGCGTGACCACGGTGGAGATCAAATCCGGCTACGGCCTCGACCTGGCCAGCGAGCGCAAGTTGCTGCGGGTGATTCGTCGCCTCGGTGGCGCGCTGCCGGTCAGCGTGCGCGCCACTTGCCTGGCCGCCCACGCCTTGCCGCCGGAGTACAAGGACCGCGCCGACGCCTACATCGATCACATCTGCGGCGAAATGCTCCCGGCCCTGGCCGCGGAAGGGCTGGTGGATGCGGTGGATGCGTTCTGCGAATACCTGGCGTTCTCTCCGGAACAGGTGGAGCGCGTGTTTAAAGTCGCCCGACAACTCGGCCTGCCGGTGAAGCTGCACGCCGAGCAACTGTCGTCGCTGCACGGTTCCAGCCTGGCCGCGCGTTACCAGGCGCTGTCGGCGGATCACCTGGAATTCATGACCGAAGAAGACGCCATCGCCATGGCCGCTGCCGGCACCGTCGCGGTATTGCTGCCGGGCGCGTTCTACTTCCTGCGCGAAACCCAATTGCCGCCGATGGACGCCCTGCGCAAGCACGGCGTGAAAATCGCCATCGCCAGCGACCTCAACCCCGGCACCTCGCCGGCCTTGTCGGTGCGCCTGATGCTGAACATGGCCTGCACCCTGTTCCGCATGACCCCGGAAGAAGCCCTGGCCGGCGCCACCCAACATGCCGCCACCGCCCTGGGCATGGGCGCCACCCATGGGTCGCTGGAAGTGGGCAAGGTCGCCGACTTTGTCGCCTGGCAGATCGATCGTCCCGCCGACCTGGCCTACTGGCTGGGCGGCGAGCTGGATAAACGCGTCGTGCGCCACGGCGTCGATGTCACTGTTTAAGGAGTCGCGCTGTGGATAAGGTTCTGAGTTTCAAACAAGGCCGCGTACCGCTGCTGATCAGCATGCCCCACGCCGGCCTGCGCCTGACGCCTGCCGTGCAGGCCGGGTTGGTCCCCGAGGCACAAAGCCTGCCGGACACCGACTGGCACATCCCCACACTGTATGACTTTGCCGAAGCCCTCGGCGCCAGCACCCTGGCGGCGGAGTACTCGCGGTTTGTCATCGACCTGAACCGGCCGTCCGACGATAAACCCTTGTACGTCGGCGCCACCACCGGCCTGTACCCCGCGATCCTGTTCGACGGCGTGCCGTTGTTCCGCGACGGCCTGGAACCGTCCAAAGAAGAGCGCGCCACCTACTTGGAACACATCTGGACGCCATACCACCGCACCTTGCAAGACGAACTGGCACGGCTCAAGGCCGAATTCGGCTACGCGCTGTTGTTCGATGCACATTCGATCCGCTCGGTGATCCCGCACCTGTTCGACGGCAAGCTGCCGGACTTCAACCTCGGCACCTTCAACAACACCGCCTGCGACCCCGGGCTGGCCAGCCAATTGGAAGCCATCTGCGCCGCGCATCCGCAGTACACCCATGTGCTCAACGGGCGCTTCAAGGGCGGGCACATCACCCGGCATTACGGCAACCCGGCGCAGGACATTCACGCCGTGCAGTTGGAGTTGTGCCAGAGCACGTATATGGAAGAGTTCGAGCCGTTTCGTTATCGCGAGGATCTGGCGGGGCCGACGCGGGGGGTGTTGAAGCAGTTGTTGGACGGTTTTCTGGGGTGGGGGCAGAAGCGTTACTGCTGAAGCAGGTGGTCAGTTGGGGCATTCGCCCACGATCGCCTGCCATGATCCCGCTAGGTGGAACGGTTTTTTGAGAGAACCTGTAGTTGTACTTATTCCTCGTCGACATCTTCCTCATCAATCAGCCCCTGAACGAATCTGAGGAAATTTGAGCAAATGGGTTTTTCGGATTCAGCATGGTTTTCTTCAGAGCTGAGGTCGCTATCAAACGTATCAGTTGTGAAATAACTGACTGTCCCGGTATCGAGATTCAGGCAAAAAAAGTTGCCGCCCCAATCGTTCGCGAAAGGTAGGAGGTGTGCAGGAATAACCTTTTTTTCCAACATTAACTGATAAGTGGATAGCACCGTGGATTCGCCATCCGAAATCGGCTTGAAAACGGACACTTCTACGGGCTCTTCAAAGTCTTCATCTTGCCAATAAGTTCGTTCAGGGGTGCCGCCGTTGTATTTGAGGTAGTGATTTCGGAAGGGCGGCGGCAGCGTCTTGCCGATAGCAGACTCCAGGTGGTCCAAGTCTGCTGCGGTGATAGCTGAGCTACTACCTGAGAATTTGTTTTCGATCATCATTATCTCCAATCATGAGCAGCGCCCAGGTTTGAGTTTGTTTTTGGGGATTTTGTTCGCCAGCCAACCCTTTTTGGAGGCCGCAAGGACTGCTTCGCCTTTGTCGTAGTTAACCTTGAAGTGTTTTTCGAACTGCGCGACCGATCCGCCATGCGGGAACGTGGCTTCATGGGCAGAGGTTTTGACCAACTGCATGGTCGTTGTACCCGTTTTGGGGTTGAAGTCATCAACATGGTGCCAGGTGTAGCCCGTTGCAGCGCTTTTGGGAATGCCTGCCTCTTTGAAGGCTTGCGTGAAATCTCGCGTTCTGCGGCCTTGCATCTTGATGGTAACGATATTTCGTTGTAAGCCTGTGGTTGGGAAAAGGTCACTGCCGCCAGTAAAGTCCACCCTTGCATACGCCCAGCCCCATGGATCGGCCCATCCAATTGGGTTTGGCGCGTATTGGTATAGGTTCAGACCGCCCGCCAGACCAATCGGATCCGGCGTCGTAAACCGCCCCACATCCGGGTCATAAAACCTGAACGTATTGAAGTGCAGCCCCGTCTCCCGGTCCAGATACTGTCCCTGAAACCGCAGGTTCTGCTCTTCAATGTAATAAGGCTCACGCACCTCTTCTACCGTGTTTCCCCACACCCGATAAGTCGCCCGCCACACCGTTTTCCCATCAGCTTCCGTCAGTTGCTCCGGCAAGCCATTCAAGTCGTTGTGGTAATAGCGCACGCTCTGGTGTTCGCCCACGTCATCAATCCGTGTGGTTCCGGCTTGTAGGTCATTGTTAAATAAATCTGTCCCGTTTCTCGTCCGTTTGCTATTAAGTAATATTCATTTTGCTGTCTCTGTCGCTTTATACAGAGACTGTCTTCAGTCTAGACTTGTTTTTCTGTGTACATGTAAAATACATCTTCCGAGCAGTAGAATACTTTTCTCTTTTGATGTGCTTGGGTTGGAGAAATTAATAACTCCCTCAATTCATCTGAATCTATGGCCTCAAAAATAAAATTCAACAAGTCGTCCTTTTTTGCTTTATACAGCCTTCCTTTGAAGATTGTTTTTTTTCCTTTGCGTGCGGTTAAATTATGTGCCACGTAGTAGCAGTCCGAATTTAAATATGACTTCATATCTGCAAGCGAGTCGAAAATTTTTACCATATCCCCGTACAGTATCGGATTTTGCATCATTGAGTAGATATCTTCCCTACTTTCGGTTGGGCCCAATTCCGACTTTATAAGTTTTTCAAAGCGATAGCTGTTTTTCATTTTAGTTTGGGATGTCATAAAAAATATGACCATCCCCTCCATTTTTATACCACTTGATGTGAGGTGTATCCCCGAAGCCGCCCTCTGGAGCCATATGCTGCTCGTAACCTTTTGGGTATTTTGCTACACCGTCGGCGCGGGCGCTTTGGGTATGAGCCTTGTAACGGTTCATATTACCTTGCGATTCTTTCAAGAAAAATTTTGCATCTGAGCTTGATTTCACCTTAACTTGAAACTTCCCCCCATTTGCCATAGCCATCTTGCTATCTGCAACCGCTTGCTTCCACTCTTTTGAACCTTTAGTTAGTGCGTGCATCTGCGATGCTTTTTGATTCAGTTTTCCCTTGTAGGTACTGCACGCCAATCCTTTGGGATCGACCCACCCGAAAGGGTTCGGAGCATATTGATATAGATTCAATCCGCCCGCTAACCCTATCGGGTCAGGCGTGGTGAATCGTCCGATATCCGGATCATAAAACCTGAACGTATTGAAATGCAGCCCCGTCTCCCGATCCAGATACTGCCCCTGAAACCGCAGGTTCTGCTCTTCAATGTAGTAAGGCTCACGCACCTCTTCTACCGTGTTTCCCCACACCCGATAAGTCGTCCGCCACACCGTTTTCCCATCAGCTTCCGTCAGTTGCTCCGGCAGCCCATTCAAGTCGTTGTGGTAATAGCGCACGCTCTGGTGTTCGCCCACGCCATCAACCCGGGCCAGCGGTGTATAGCCATCGTCCTCATAGAGATACAGGCTGGTTTGACTATGCCGATGCTCCTGCAGCAGGCGCAGGCCATCCCAGGTGAAGCGGGTTTCTCCCAGCGCATAACCCCGGCTGTCGTGTTCGGTTTTAGTGATGCGTCGACCGAGCGGGTCGTAGGTCATGTTCACGACCGTTTCTCGCTCGCCTTTTTGGCTGCGCACTTGGATCAAGCGGTGTTCAGCGTCGTAGGCGAAATGCTGCACACCTCGTGCGGCGCTGCGTTTTTCGATCATTCGGCCGAAGCCGTCGTAGCGGTAACGCTTGTCCTGATAGGTCAGCAGTTTGTTATGCACCACCAGCCCGGCGCCGGGTTGTGGGCCGTCGAGCAGGTTGGCGGCGGCGTCGTAGGCGAAGGTTTCGCGTTGGCCTTGTACGTTGTCCTGGGTCGCGATGATGCGGCCGGTGGCGTCGTAGTGCAGCAGTTCGCGGTGTTCGTCTTCCCGGCGGCCGATCAGGTTGTCGGCGGGGTCGTACTCGAAGTGCTTTTGCGCCGCTGCCGGCATCAACGAGGGCTGGCTGGCGTGGCGGCGCTGGCGGGCGCGCAGGCGGCCGCTGCGGTCGTATTCGCTGCGGGTGGTGATCTGGCCTTGGGTGCGCAGCACTTCGCGGTGTAGACGGTCGCGTTCGAAGTCGCTGATGACGTGGCCGTCGAGGTTGAGTTGGTGCAGGTGGCCGCTGCCGTAGTACAGGCGATTGAGCCAGCGGCCGTCGGGTAGTTGGGTTTGGATCAGGTTGCCGAGTTCGTCGTAGTGATGATTCAGGCTGCCAGCGGCGCTTTGTTCGGTAAGCAGTTGGCCCAGCGGGTCGTAGGCGAAGGCCAGCGCCTGCGTAGTCTCATCGTTGCCGGTGAAAGTGACGGCGGTGAGTTGGTCCAACGGGTTGTAGGCGTATTCGGTACGACCGTCGTCGGTTACTTTCGCCAGCAAGCGCCCGACGGCATCGCGCTCCAGGCGATGCACTATGGAAGACGCATTATTCAAGGGCGCGTATTCGACGGCGGTCAGGTTATCCAGGGCGTCATAGGTATAGCGCCGCGCACTGCCGTCAAGGTCTTGTTGCTCGGTCAACCGATCCCCGGCATCCCAGGCAAACCGATAACGTTCGCCGTTCTCGTTGGTCAGCGCTTGCAGTCGCCCGTAGCGGTCATACCCGAATTGCACCTGCCGGCCATGGGCGTCGGTGCGCTGGCGTACCTGGCCGCGCCGGTTGTGCTGGTAGAACGTGGTGTGGCCGGCGGGGTCGGTATAGCCCACCAACTGACCGCTGGCATCACGCTGATATTGCTCGGTGCGCCCGTCCGGCAGTTGGCTGCTGAGTAAGCGTCCTTGAGCGTCGTAGCTCAATTGAGTGCGCTCGCCGAGGGCGTCGGTGATGACCTGCAAATAGCCGCGCTCGTCGTAGCGAAAGTTCGTGGGGTGGCCTGAGCAATCGACATGCTCGACCAGTTGCCCGAACGGGTTCCAGCGCAGCTTTTTACTTTTGCCGGTGGCATCGATGATTTCCACTGCTTGGCCGAAGCGGTCGTACCGATAGCGCGTGGTCTGACCAAGTGGATCGATTTCGCTGACGCAGTTGCCGCGCGGGTCGTACCGGTATTGCCAAGCCTGTCCGGCGGCATCGGTCTCTACCAATGGCAGCGACCAATGCTGCAGCCACACGGTGGATTCGATCCGGCCCAGCGGATCTTGCGTCTCGCACAGGTTGCCGGACTCGTCGTAACCGAACTTCCACTGACCGCCCAGGGGATCGGTAGCGCTCAGCAACTGGCGCTCGTCATTCCATTCGAATTGCCACATTTGGCCGAGGTTGTCGGTGTATTCGGTGATCTGGTACTGCGGGTTCCATTGGCGGGTGCTGACCCGTTGCAAGCCATCGGTAATCCGCGTGATCCCGGCGTGTAGGTCATAGTCGAACTGGTAGTCGTCGCCTTCGTTGGTCCAGTGTCGGACTACGCGCCATTCGGCGTCGTCCACACAGGCCCATTGGTAATAGCAGCGCAGCCCGGTAGGTCGTTGGTGCTCGACCATGCGTTGGCCGCTGTCGTAGGCAAAGCGGCGCTGTAGATGCCCGGCAGCATCGCGAACTTCGGCCAGATCGCCATGAGCGTCATAGGCATAGCTGACGAGGGTTTCGCGGCTTTGATCGGGGAACAGCCGTTCGATCTGCTCGACCCGACCGAGTTTGTAGCTCAGTTCAATTCGCACATCATCGAAGGAATCGTGTAACCGGCTCAGCCGACCTTGGGCGTCATAGTCGAGGAGGATGCGGTTGTCGTTGCGGTCCCCTAACTGGCTCAGGCGCAGGTGCGACGGGTTGCCGGGCGTAGGCTCAAACAACCTGTAGAGCCCATCGACGCTCTCGATCAGCACCTGCCCGTCGGCATGGCGCCGCACGCTCAGGCCTTCGCCCGCGCTGAACACCGCGCCGCCCAGGGGGATCACGCCCATGTCGATCGGCCGGGCCTGTTCGTCGGTGTAGATCAGACGCTCGCCGCCCTCAGGATGCCGCCCCAGCTCGACGAAGACGTCGTAGATCACACTCCAACCGGCGCCGAACAGGCCATCGCGGCGTTCGTCCCGGCTGCTGTAGTAGCGCTGCCACTCGATAGGCAACAGGCCTGGCAGGGCGAAGTCCAAGTCGTCTTCACCGTCGAGAACTTTCGCGCCCGTGGCGCTGTGTACCGGGTTGGGCGAACCTGCGACCGCAGCGGTCAACGCATGGCTCACCTGGCCGCTGCCCCACGACACCAGCCCGCCCACGGCCATGCACGGCAGCGTGCTGAAGAACTTCGCGCCACCGCCGCGCAAGGTCAGCAGTGCCGTCACCGCCAGCCCGACACCGGGCGTCTTGCCGCTACGGATTTCGCGAACCACCACGGGTGGGCCGCCGATAAACACATTCGGCGAAATCTGTACCGTCCCAACCTTGGCCTCGCAGGTGCTGCGATCCCCACTGCGCACGGCGGGCTGGCCATTGATAAAGACGCGACTGGAACCCTCGGCCATGTATTGCTCTGGCATCGGCGGGTGTTTATGGCAGTCGACTTTATC
Organism: Pseudomonas marginalis; assembly: GCF_024169655.1. GTDB lineage: Bacteria > Pseudomonadota > Gammaproteobacteria > Pseudomonadales > Pseudomonadaceae > Aquipseudomonas > Aquipseudomonas paraveronii. The sequence goes on from NZ_JALJWV010000001.1 coordinate 299,627, forward strand.
GCCAGGACAAGGCACGGCGCCCAAGGCCGGCGTAGCGACTGTCGGGCGCCATAGCTGAGCGAAAAAGCCTTCAGCAATATCCAGATAAGTAGGCTCACCCTCTGACGCTGCGATTACATCCGAGATTTTGCCGGCGGCGCGCGCCGCGGGTTTACCGTTGATGAATACGTTGGGCGAACCGCTGCTGATGAAGGCGTCGATGACGGGAGGAAACAGGGCATTGGCGAAGTACTCACATAAGCGTGAGAGGCCTTTATCCGCGCCGGTTTTGCTCATGCCGACGCCGACCACCGCCCCCACCACGGCGCCGAGTACCACGCAGCCGAGGCCGCCAGTCGCCACGGTGACACCCGCCGCCGCAACCACCGCCGCTGTGGCCAAGGCGGTCACGGCCACATTGGCGGCAATCTCCAGGACGCCGCCTAAAACGTCGGCCAGCATTGAACTGTGCAGAAGCGCATCGCCCTCGCGGGCAGCCCAAGGCGTGTCGGTCATGCGTAACGATCCGTGTCTGAAAAAGACCCGGATCAAATCACGCAGTGGCGGTATTGATCAGGTGAGACTTTCCGATGCGCTTGTAGGAATGCTCCTGAGGTTGATCGGCCAAACTCTCCACTCGTATGCCAGGCACCTGCACGCGACGGGCGTGAACGCGCTGCTGTACTGCGGCCAAAGTCTGGTCCATGGCTGTTTGCGGGCGCAGAGCGAGGTGGAGGAGGGCGACCGGCACTGATAGCTGGCTGTTGGCTTACCTGGGTAGCGAACTGCTGACACAGGTCTAAGTGCTCAAGGACATGCTCATTGCACAATTCGGGTTTATAGTGCCAGACGGCAGAATAAAAGACGTCCCCCCAGGGATGAACCCGACCCCCTACGGAGCGCGCAATGCAGACTTGGTACCCGCAGATCAAACCCTACGCCCGGCACGATCTGGCCGTCGATGACACCCACACCCTGTATGTCGATGAAAGTGGCTCCCCCGAAGGCTTGCCCGTCGTATTCATCCATGGTGGCCCTGGCTCCGGTTGCGACGCCAACAGCCGCTGCTATTTCGATCCGAACCTGTACCACATCATCACCTTTGACCAGCGTGGCTGCGGGCGTTCCACCCCCCGCGCCAGCCTGGAAAACAACACCACCTGGGACCTGGTCGCCGACCTTGAGCGCATTCGCGAGCACCTGGGCATCGACAAATGGGTGTTGTTCGGTGGCTCCTGGGGTTCGACCCTGGCGCTGGCCTACGCGCAAACCCATCCCGAGCGCGTGCATGGTTTGATCGTGCGCGGGATTTTCCTGGCCCGGCCCCAGGACATCCGCTGGTTTTACCAGGAAGGCGCCAGCCGCCTGTTTCCGGATTACTGGCAGGATTACCTTGCGCCGATCCCTCAGGACGAGCGCCACGACCTGCTCACCGCGTACCACAAGCGCCTGACCGGCAACGACCAGATTGCCCAGATGCACGCCGCCAAGGCCTGGTCCACCTGGGAAGGGCGCATGTTGGGCCTGTGCCCGAACCCGCAGTTGATCGAGCGTTTCGCCGAGCCCCAGCGTGCGCTGTCGATTGCTCGCATCGAGTGCCACTACTTCACCAATAATTCCTTCCTGGAACCCAACCAGCTGATTCGCGACATGCACAAGATCGCCCATCTGCCTGGCGTAATCATCCACGGCCGCTACGATATGATCTGTCCGCTGGATAACGCGTGGGAGCTGCATCAGGCCTGGCCGAACAGTGAACTGCAGGTGATCCGCGAGGCGGGCCATGCGGCGTCCGAGCCCGGCATCACCGATGCCTTGGTGCGCGCGACCGGCGAGATGGCGCGCCGCCTGCTGGACCTGCCGCCTGAAGAAGCATGAAGGGCCTGTTGCAACGGGTGCGTGGCGCCCGGGTCGAGGTCGCGGGCGAAATCGTCGGCGCGATCGACCAGGGTTTGCTGGTGCTGGTGGCCGTGGAACCTGCGGATACCGTCGAGAGCGCCGACAAGCTGCTGCATAAGCTGCTTAACTATCGGGTGTTCAGCGACGACGACGGCAAGATGAACCTGTCGCTCAAGGATATCGGCGGCGGTTTGCTGCTGGTGTCGCAGTTCACGCTGGCGGCGGATACCAAAAGCGGGCTGCGGCCAAGTTTCTCCACCGCCGCGCCGCCGGCCCTGGGCGCAGCACTTTTTGAACACTTGCTGTTACAAGCGCAACAATTGCATGGCAAGGTGGCGTCAGGGCGTTTTGGTGCGGATATGCAGGTACATTTGGTCAATGATGGCCCTGTGACCTTCCTCTTGCAGACATGAATGTATTAAAAACGACGTTAATGCCTAAAAACGCAGGGTTTCGCTACAAATACTTCGTTGTCCCTGATGCGTTGTCTCGCGGGCTACTAGATAATCGCGCGCTACGGGGATCAGCGTTGTTTGGTCCATTTTTGACTTAGGTAGAGACTTGTCCGACAGCCTCAGGGGAATCATTTTGTCCCAGGGGAGTCGGAACAATGCTCGCCAACCTGGCATATAGATAGCTGGCCGTTGGTTTTTTGATCTGTTTTCGGCGAGGGTTGCTCGTGATTGTTAGTCCCTGTAATGCACCAAAATTGTCTGCCAAACGGTTACGAAACGCACTGGTGACGGGCTCCGCCCTGTTTTGCCTGTTCGGCGCGGGTCAACTGTGGGCATTCAGTCTGGATGATGTGTCGGCCAAGGCAAAAGAGCTGGCCGGGCAGAAATACGAAGCTCCGCGCAGCAATCTGCCGAACGAATTCCGCGAAATGAAATTCGCTGACTATCAGAAGATTCGTTTCCGTAACGAAAAAGCCGAGTGGGCCGATCAGAATACCCCGTTCAAGCTGTCCTTCTATCACCAGGGTATGCACTTCGATACACCGGTGAAAATCAACGAAGTCACCGCCGACAGCGTCCAGGAAATCAAATACGACCCGACGCGCTTCGATTTCGGCGACGTCAAATTTGATCCCAAGTCCACCGAGCAGTTGGGTTATGCCGGTTTCCGTGTGCTGTTCCCGATCAACAAGGGCGACAAGCAAGACGAAATCCTGACCATGCTCGGCGCCAGCTATTTCCGCGTTGTGGGCAAGGACCAGGTGTATGGCCTGTCCGCCCGTGGCATGGCGATCGATACCGCGCTGCCGTCCGGCGAAGAGTTCCCGCGTTTCACCGAGTTCTGGATCGAGCGTCCAAAGCCGGGTGACAAGCACCTGGTGATCTTCGCCCTGCTGGATTCGCCGCGCGCCACCGGTGCCTATCGCCTGATCCTGCGTCCGGGCACCGACACCGTGGTCGACGTCAAGTCCCAGATGTTCCTGCGCGACAAGGTCAGCAAGCTGGGCGTTGCCCCGTTGACCAGCATGTTCCTGTTCGGCGCGAACCAGCCGTCCAAGGTCCTCAACTACCGTCGCGAGCTGCATGATTCCAGCGGCCTGTCGATCCATGCCGGTAATGGCGAGTGGATCTGGCGCCCACTGAACAACCCTAAACACCTGTCGGTCAGCAACTTCACCGTAGAGAACCCGCGTGGTTTCGGCCTGCTGCAACGCGGTCGCAACTTCAGCCACTACGAAGACCTGGACGACAATTACGACAAGCGCCCAAGCGCCTGGATCGAGCCTGAAGGCGACTGGGGCAAGGGTTCCGTCGACCTGGTGGAGATCCCGACCGCCGATGAAACCAACGACAACATCGTTGCCTTCTGGAGCCCGGAAAAACTGCCGGAAGTCGGCCAGCCGCTGGAGGTCGCCTATCGCCTGCACTGGACCCTGGACGACGCTGCGTTCCATTCGCCGGACAGCGCCTGGGTCAAGCAGACCCTGCGTTCCACCGGCGACGTGAAGCAATCCAACCTGATCCGTCAGCCGGATGGCAGCGTGGCGTACCTGGTGGACTTCGAGGGTCCGGCCCTGAAGAAACTGCTGCCGGACGCGCCGGTTCGCAGCCAGGTGAGCGTGGGTGACAACGCTGAGTTGGTCGAAAACAGCGTGCGTTACAACGCGCACACCAAAGGCTGGCGCCTGACCTTGCGCATGAAGATCAAGGACGCAGGCAAACCGACTGAAATGCGTGCGGCCCTGGTCCAGGACATCGTGCAGCCTGAGCCCGAGAAGGTGTCGACCCAAGTACTCAAAGCCGACAAAGTGCTGGCCAAACAGCATGAGAAACAGGCCAAGAAAGACAAGGAAGCCAAGCAGCCAGAAGCTGCCCCAGCCACACCGGAGCCGATCAAGACCGAGCAAGTCCTGACCGAAACCTGGAGCTATCAGTTGCCTGCCGATGAGTAATTCTCAAGTCCAGCCAGAGACTCTGTCCGAGTACCTGGCGCACCTGCCGATGACCGCAGAGCAGCGCGCCGAACTGGCGGGCTGTACATCCTTCAGCGAACTGCACGAACGTTTGTCGTCCAAGGCGTTCGATGCCCCGGTCGACGCCGCCCAAGCGTCGGTTGGCCGGCGGTTGACCCTCAGCACGGCTGAAGAACTGCAGGACGCCGAAATGCTGGCGCTCGACGCCAGCGGCCGTGTGTGCCTCAAGGCCACCCCGCCGATTCGTCGGACCAAGGTTGTGCCTGAGCCGTGGCGCACCAATATCCTGGTGCGCGGCTGGCGCCGGCTGACCGGTCGCACCAACCCGCCGACGCCGCCGAAAGACGAACGTGTGCTGCCGGCAGCGCGCTGGCGCACCGTCGGTTCGATCCGTCGCTACATCCTGCTGGTGCTGATGCTCGGCCAGACCATCGTGGCTGGCTGGTACATGAAAGGCATCATGCCGTATCAGGGTTGGTCGCTGGTCGACTTCGACGAGATCCGCAACCAGACCCTGCTGCAAACCGCTACCCAGGTACTGCCTTACGCGCTGCAAACCAGCATCCTGATCATGTTCGGGATCTTGTTCTGCTGGGTGTCGGCGGGTTTCTGGACCGCGTTGATGGGCTTCCTCGAACTGCTGACCGGCCACGATAAATACCGGATCTCCGGTAAAAGTGCTGGCAACGAGCCGATTCCGAAGAGTGCGCGTACCGCGCTGGTGATGCCGATCTGTAACGAAGACGTGCCCCGCGTATTCGCTGGCCTGCGCGCGACGTTCGAGTCGGTCGCGGCGACCGGTGACCTGGACCGCTTCGACTTCTTCGTGCTCAGCGACAGTAACGACGCCGACATCTGCATCGCCGAACAGCAAGCCTGGCTCGACGTGTGCCGCGAAGCCGGTGGCTTCGGCAAGATCTTCTATCGCCGCCGTCGCCGTCGCGTCAAACGCAAGAGCGGCAACCTCGACGACTTCTGCCGTCGCTGGGGCGGTGACTACAAGTACATGGTCGTTCTCGACGCCGACAGCGTGATGAGCGGCGAATGCCTGACCAGCCTGGTGCGCCTGATGGAAGCCACGCCGGATGCCGGGATTATCCAGACCGCGCCACGGGCGTCGGGCATGGACACCCTGTATGCGCGCATGCAGCAGTTCGCCACCCGCGTGTACGGCCCGCTGTTTACCGCCGGCCTGCACTTCTGGCAGTTGGGTGAATCCCACTACTGGGGTCACAACGCAATCATCCGTATGAAGCCGTTTATCGAGCACTGCGCCCTGGCGCCGTTGCCGGGTAAAGGCGCGTTCGCCGGTGCGATCCTGTCCCACGACTTCGTTGAAGCCGCGCTGATGCGCCGTGCCGGCTGGGGCGTGTGGATTGCCTACGACCTGCCGGGCAGCTACGAAGAACTGCCGCCGAACCTGCTGGACGAACTCAAGCGCGACCGTCGCTGGTGCCACGGCAACCTGATGAACTTCCGCCTGTTCCTAGTCAAGGGCATGCACCCGGTTCACCGTGCGGTGTTCCTTACCGGCGTGATGTCTTACCTGTCGGCACCGTTGTGGTTCTTCTTCCTGGTGCTGTCCACCGCGTTGCTGGCGGTGAACACCTTGATGGAGCCGCAGTACTTCATGGCGCCGCGCCAGTTGTACCCGCTGTGGCCGCAATGGCATCCGGACAAGGCGGTGGCGCTGTTCTCCACCACCGTCGTGCTGCTGTTCCTGCCGAAGTTGCTGAGCGTCATCCTGATCTGGGCCAAGGGCGCGAAAGAGTTCGGTGGCAAGTTCAAGGTGACAATGTCGATGCTGCTGGAGATGTTGTTCTCCATGCTGCTGGCGCCGGTGCGGATGATCTTCCACACCCGCTTCGTCCTCGCCGCGTTCCTCGGTTGGGCCGCGACCTGGAACTCGCCGCAGCGTGACGACGACTCCACCCCATGGGGTGAAGCGGTCAAGCGCCACGGTCCGCAAACCCTGCTCGGCTTCCTCTGGGCGCTGTTGGTGGTGTGGTTGAACCCGAGCTTCCTGTGGTGGCTGATCCCGATCGTCGGTTCGCTGATGCTGTCGATCCCGGTGTCGGTGATTTCCAGTCGGGTCAAGCTGGGTCTCAAGTCCCGTGACGAGAGCCTGTTCCTGATCCCTGAGGAATACAATCCGCCGCAAGCGCTGCTGTCGACCGAGAAGTACACCCACGAAAACCGTTGGCACGCCCTCAACGACGGGTTTGTGCGTTCGGTGGTCGACCCGCAGCAGAACGCCCTGGCCTGCGCCCTGGCGACCTCGCGTCACCGTGAGGCGGAGCCGATCGAGTACCTGCGTGGCGAGCGCGTGCGTTATGCGTTGAAAGTCGGCCCTGCCGGCCTCACCAACGCCGAACGCCTGGCCTTGCTCAGTGACCCGGTGGCCCTGGCCCGCTTGCACGAGCAGGTCTGGAGCGAAGGGCATGCCGAGTGGTTGGGTGCCTGGCGCGAGTCGATCAAGTCCGATCCGCATGCGCCATTGCTGCCGTTGCAACCGCTGTCGTCCCAGGCTCAACCGGCCTGATTCAGACGCCCCCGAGGGTTCTCCTCGGGGGCATCTCAAGCGCTGGTCCTACAGCGTTTACCGCGTCTTCCTTTGTGCCCTAACTCCTTGTTATTTCGAAACAAAAGTCCCTGGTTCGAGGCGTATTGCCGTGCCTGTGTCTGAGTTAGCATCGCCCCCCGAAATTTGACTCGACCACAGGGGGATTCATGATCAAAAGGTATTGTTCGGCATTGCTGATGGGCGCTGTCGCATTGATTCACGGTGGTCTGGTGCAGGCCGGCGCGCTGGACGACGCCGTTCGGCGTGGCGTGCTGAAAGTGGGGACCACGCCCACCTACGTGCCGTTCGAGATGACCGATAAACAGGGGCGTATCGTCGGTTTTGAAGTCGATTTGCTCCAGGCGATGAGCCGCGCCCTGGGGGTTGAGCTTGAACTGGTGGCGGTGCCGTACACCGAGTTGCTGTCGGGGCTGATGGCGAGGAAGTTCGATCTGATTGGCAGCGGCATGACGGTCACGCAGGAGCGCAACCTCAAGCTGAACTTCAGCGACTCGTTTATCGTGGTCGGCCAAACGGTGTTGCTGCATCCGCGCCTCGCCGGCAAGGTTGCCAGCATCGAGGACCTGGACGACGCCGGCTACCGCATCGCCACCACTGAAGGCACTACCGCAGAGGCTGCGGCGCAACGATTCCTCGGGGCTGCTCGGCTAAGCAGTTTCGCGACGCCGGAGGAAGGGGTGCGCCAGGTGGTGATCGGTGCGGCCGATGCGTTCATCCATGACGCGCCCTACAACCTGATCGCGATGACTCGGCCGGAAAACCAGGCATTGCTGGTGCTGGAGCAACCCTTCACCTACGAGCCCCTGGCGTTCGGCCTGAAAAAGGGCGATTACGACAGCCTGAACTGGATCAACCATTTCCTCAACCAAGTGGCGCAGGACGGTACCTACGATCGCCTGTACGACAAGTGGTTCAAGGACACCGATTGGATGGCGGAGGTCGACTGAAAGTCATAAGTGCTTACACATCAACCCATTGCCTGAGCCGGGCGATAAGGTGTCTATCCCTGCGCTTCTGCGTGGTGTTGTAGGGTTTTTCCGACATACCTCGACAACTATTACCCGTGAAACCTTTGTGCCGGGCAGCGAGTGGGTTAGGATCGCACCCCGAAATGGTGCAGCCCTTTTGCGCGCCGACCTCATAAGAATCGTTCAGGGGACTTGATGATGAAAAAGTATCTTTCGATGCTGCTGCTCGGCGTCACCGCGCTGGTCGCGGCCAATGCGGCTCAGGCCGGTGCCATCGACGATGCGGTCAAGCGCGGCACGCTGAAAGTCGGCATGGACCCGACCTACATGCCGTTCGAAATGACCGACAAGCGCGGTGAAATCATCGGCTTCGAAGTCGACATCCTCAAGGCCATGGCCAAGTCCATGGGCGTCAAACTGGAACTGGTGTCCACTGGCTACGACGGCATCATCCCGGCCTTCCTCACCGGTAAGTTCGACATGATCGGCAGCGGCATGACCCTGACCCAGGAACGCAACCTGCGCCTGAACTTCAGCGAACCGTTCATCGTGGTTGGCCAGACCCTGCTGATCCGCAAGGACCTGGAAGGCACCATCAAGTCCTACAAAGACCTGAACGACGAGAAATACCGCCTGACCTCCAAGCTCGGCACCACCGGCGAGATGGTCGCCAAGAAGCTGATCTCCAAGGCCAAGTACCACGGCTACGACAACGAACAGGAAGGCGTGCTGGACGTGGTCAACGGCAAGGCCGATGCCTTTGTGTATGACGCGCCGTACAACGTCGTCGCCGAGAAGAAAGTCGGTAACGGCAAGCTGGTGTTCCTTGAAGAACCCTTCACTTTCGAGCCGTTGGCCTTCGGCCTGAAGAAAGGCGACTACGACAGCATCAACTACATCAACAACTTCCTGCACCAGATCAGGAACGACGGCACCTACGATCGCATCCATGACAAGTGGTTCAAGAGTTCCGAGTGGCTCAAGGACATGGAATAACGCCGGCTCCTATGGCTCCTGCTTTCTGTAGGAGCGAGCTTGCTCGCGAAGGCCGTCAACGATAACGCGGGCTTACTGAATAAACGCGGTGTCTTTGAGTTTTTCGCGAGCAAGCTCGCTCCTACAAAATGCCTTGACTGAATGGCATTAGGGCAAGCCCGCCCGCCACAAAGGTGGGGCTTACCCGACCCTTTTGGATGTTGAGTAATGAAACAGAAAAAAGCCCAATGGCCCTGGCACCTGCTGACCGTGGTCGTGCTGGTCGGCCTGGCTGGCGCCTTGTACTACGCCACGTCGCTGATGTCCTACGAATGGCGCTGGAACCGCGTGCCGCAATATTTCGCCTATCAGGCCGAAACGTCCCTGCGCGCGGCGGATGTGTCCACCGTTGTCGAGTTGGTGCGCAAAGGCGATGTGGCCGAAGTCACCCTGCGCAACGACGCGGGCACCGAGCAAAAACTCACCGTGGCCGACAACAGCCTGCAAGTGGCACGTGGCGATGACGTGGCGGAAGGCGATGTAGTGGGCGTGACCCGGCAGTGGGCGCTGGGACCATTGATGTGGGGCTTGTGGACCACCTTGTGGCTGTCCGTGGTGTCCGGGGTCCTGGGCTTGGCGATCGGCCTGGCGACGGGTTTGTGCCGGCTGTCCAGCAACCCGACCTTGCGCGATCTGTCGACGATCTACGTCGAACTGGTGCGCGGCACCCCGCTATTGGTGCAGATCTTCATTTTCTATTTCTTTATCGGTACGGTGCTCAACCTGTCCCGGGAGTTTGCCGCGATCGCTGCGCTGTCGCTGTTCACCGGGGCCTACGTGGCGGAAATTGTCCGAGGCGGTGTGCAGTCGATCGCCCGAGGCCAGAACGAAGCCGCGCGCTCGCTGGGCTTGAGTGCCAGCCAGTCGATGCGCCATGTGGTGCTGCCGCAGGCGCTCAAACGCGTGCTACCGCCCCTGGCCGGGCAATTTATCAGCCTGGTGAAAGACACCTCGCTGGTATCGGTGATCGCGATTACCGAGCTGCTCAAGAGCGGCCGCGAAGTCATCACCACCTCGTTTTCGCCGTTTGAAATTCTGTTCTGCGTGGCAGGCCTGTACCTGTTGATCAACCTGCCGCTGTCGAAAATGGCCAGCCGGCTTGAGCGGAGGCTCGCGCAAAGTGATTGAAGTCCGCGATCTGGTAAAAGTCTTCGACACCCGTGGCCATGTGGTGCGCGCGGTGGACCACGTCACCACCCAGGTCGCCAAAGGCGAAGTGCTGGTGGTGATCGGCCCGTCTGGCTCGGGCAAGTCGACCTTCCTGCGCTGCCTCAATGGCCTGGAAGCGTTCGATTCGGGTTCGGTGAGCATCGACGGCTTGCAACTGGCTGATCCGAAAACCGACGTGAACGCCTATCGCCGCGAAGTCGGCATGGTGTTCCAGCACTTCAACCTGTTCCCCCACATGACCGTGCTGGAGAACCTGTGCCTGGCGCAAAAAGTCGTGCGCAAGCGTGGCAAGAAAGAGCGTGAAGCCAAGGCCCTGGCGTTGCTGGAAAAGGTCGGCATTGCGCAAAAGGCCAACGAGTTTCCCTCGCGGCTGTCCGGCGGCCAGCAGCAGCGGGTGGCGATTGCCCGTGCGCTGGCGATGGAACCCAAGGTGATGCTGTTCGACGAGCCCACCTCGGCCCTCGACCCGGAAATGGTCGGCGAAGTGCTCGACGTCATGAAAACCCTGGCCCTGGAAGGCATGACCATGGTCTGTGTCACCCACGAAATGGGCTTTGCCCGTGAAGTGGCGGACCGAGTGCTGTTCTTCGACCATGGCAAGCTGCTCGAAGACGCGGCCCCGGCCGCGTTCTTCGACGCGCCGAAAGACCCGCGCGCCCAGGCCTTCCTGCGCCAGGTGCTGTGAGCCTCAGAGCCTGAACTTGCCGACCAGTGTCTGCAAATCCAGGCTCAACTGGCTCAATTGAGCGCTCGCTGCCGCCGTTTCTTCACCGGCGGCGGCGGTTTGCTCGGACACATCGCGCACCTTCAATACACTGCGATTGATCTCCTCGGCCACCGCGCTTTGTTCCTCGGCGGCGGCGGCAATCTGCGGGTTCATTTCCTGGATGACCGACACCGTGCGCGCAATGGCCGCCAGGGCGTCGCCGGCGTCGCGGGTCAGGCTGACGCTGTTGTCCGTCAGGCTGCGACTGCTGTCCATGATGTCCGCCACCTGCTGGGTGCCGGTATGCAGGCGCAGGATCAGTCCTTCAATTTCCTCGGCCGATTCCTGCGTGCGCTGGGCCAGGCTGCGCACTTCATCGGCGACCACCGCGAAACCTTCCCCGGCACTGCCCGCACGCGCCGCTTCGATGGCGGCGTTCAGGGCCAGCAGGTTGGTCTGCTGGGAGACTGACTTGATCACGTCGAGTACGCTGCCGATCTGTTGGCTCTCCTGCTGCAGCGCCAGCATCGCCCGGCTGGAGAGTGCCATTTCACTGGCCAGGTGGCCGATCTGCTCCACCGCCTGCGCAACCACTTTGTCGCCAAGGTGGGTCTGTTGGTCGGCTTCGCGCGCCGCGATCGACGCCTGCTCGGCATGCCGGGCGACCTCTTGGGCGGTGGCGAGCATTTCATTCATGGCCGTGGCCACCTGATCGGTTTCGTCCTTTTGATTGTTGACCCCGGCGCGGGTTTGTTCGGTGACGGTGGATAACTGTGTGGCCGCGCTGGCGATTTGCCGGGCGCTGTCGCCGATGCCGCTGATCAGGCCACGCAGGTTGCGGGTCATCTGCGCCATGCTCTGCTGCAACTGGCCCAGTTCGTCGCGGCGCTCCACGACGGGTTTTTCGCTTAAGTCGCCCGAGGCAATGCGGTTGGCGGCGGCCAAGGCGTCGCGCAACGGCAGGGCGATCTGCCGGGCGATCCACCAGGCCGCCAAGGCCCCCAGTAGCAGGGCGGCAAGGGTGACGCTGATCAGCCGTGTTTGGGTTTGCTCGGCTTCCCGGTCGCGCTTGACGATTTGCCCCTGGCTGACCAGGTCGCTTTGCTCCAGCAGTTGATCGAGTTGTTGTTCAAAGCGTATTTGCACGGTTTCGGTGTCGAGTTGCGCCTGCTTGAGCGTGGTCAGCAGCGCGCGGTATTGCGCGAGGTCGGTTTTGAGCAGGGCGGAGTCCACGGGCAGGCTGGTGACGGCGGCTTGAGCGACGTCCAGAGCGTCGAGGGCCTTGCCCACCGTTTCGACATAGGCCTGCAACGACTCGGCGGCCCAGGCGGGGCTGCGGACACGATCTTCGGCCTGCTCCATGGCCTGGCGCAGATCTTCGACGGCATCGAGCGCCTTCTGGTCGTCCTGGTCCGGCAGTTCGCTGGCCAGTTGCGCGAGGGTGTCGCTGGCTTGCAGGGCGATTTTTTGCAGCGGCGGCCGGGTGTTTTCCCGTTGTTCGATCAGCGGCGGCAATTCCACCAGTACCGCTTTGAAGCTGGCCACCAGACGTTCGGCCTCCTCAAGGCGCTGCAGGTCGGTCGGATCTTTCAAGTGTTTTGACAGGTAGTCGAGGTGCTGGTCGATTTTTTCGATCTGCCGCGTCATTTTGCCCAGGCTGGCCGTGTCGGTGAGCGTTCGGTACACGATGCGGTCGGCGCGCATGGCCTCCGCGTCGGCGGCCAGTTGGCCCAGCACCGTCAGGTTGCTGGAGCGGAACAGGGCGGCATTCAAAGCCTGCCAGCCGGTCATGGCGATGATGAAACTGAGGACCAGCACCTGGCCAAACCCCAGGGCGAGTTTGAGTCGGACGCTGGCGTTGACCAGCAAGCGGGTCAGCCGAGGAAACATGATGCACCTCCAAATCTGAAAAAGCGCTGTGCGACAAGGCAAACGCTAAAACGATTTGGGGTGAGGGAGGGCTGATAAGTGCGTAGGAAATTTCACAAGTTGCTGAAGTGCGGCGACCCGGATGGCTCGCCGCCCAGCGCCGGTCAGATGCGGAAGCGCCCGACCAGGGTTTGCAGGTAGATGCCCAGGCGCGCCAGTTCAGCGCTGGAGGCGGCGGTCTCTTCACTGGCCGAGGACGTTTGCTCCGACACATCGCGCACGTTCAGTACGCTGCGGTTGATCTCTTCGGCCACGGCGCTTTGTTGCTCGGCGGCGGTGGCAATCTGCGAGTTCATCGCCTGGATCGTCGATACGGTACGAGTGATGTTCGCCAGGGCGCTGCCGGCGCGGCGCGTCAACTCGACGCTGCTGTCGGTCAGCCCGCGGCTGTTGTCCATGATGGTCGCCACCTGCTGGGTGCCGGCTTGCAGGCCGACGATCAGTTCTTCGATCTCTTCCGTGGATTTTTGCGTGCGCTGGGCCAGGCTGCGCACTTCATCGGCCACCACCGCGAAGCCACGCCCGGCTTCACCGGCTCGCGCTGCTTCAATCGCGGCGTTCAGCGCCAGCAGGTTGGTTTGTTGGGCCACCGACTTGATCACGTCGAGCACGCTGCCGATCTTGTCGCTTTCGCGCTTGAGATGGCCCATGGCCTCGGTGGAGTTGCCGACCTCAGTGGCCAGGCGTTCGATCTGGACGATGGCTTCACCGACCACCTTGTCGCCTTCGCGGGCCTGCTGGTCGGCCGCTACGGCGGCTTCGGAGGCTTCCTCGGCGTTGCGCGCAACTTCCTGCACGGTCGCGGCCATTTCATTCATGGCCGTGGCGACTTGGTCGGTCTCGATTTTCTGATTGTTGACCCCGGCGCTGGTCTGCTCGGTGACCGACGACAATTGCTCGGCGGCGCTGGCGATCTGGGTGACGCCGTCGCTGATGCCGCCGATCAGTTCGCGCAGGCCCACGGTCATGCTTTGCATGGCACGTTGCAGTTGGCCCAGTTCGTCCTGGCGCGTGGACGTCAGGTCGTGGCTCAGGTCGCCCGAGGCAACGCGCTCGGCCACCTTGAGGGTCTGATTCAGTGGGGTGACGATCTGGCGCGTAATCACCCAGGCGGCCACCAGGCCAAAGATCAATGCCAGTACGGTGGCGAGCAGCAGCAGGTACTTGGCCTGGGCGGCATCGGTGTCGCGCACTGCGGTCTGGGAAATCGTGAGCTTATCACTGCGGGTTAGCAGGATATCGCCTTGCGCGGCCATGGTTTTGAGTGCGATGGCGGTGGCCGCCTGGGAGTCGCGGAACTGGCTGACGGCGGCGCGATAGGCTTGCAGCGAGACACTGGCCTGCTGCAGCTCGGCCTGGTATTGCGCCGGCAATGCGCCTTGCAGTTCAGTGATCTTCTTCAGGGCGTTGTCGATGGCGTCGAGCGCAGGTTGCTCAGCCTCGACCTTGCCGCTGTAGGTGTAGCCGCGGACCTGGAAGCGCGCTTGCTGGATCAGCTTGCTCAGTTCGACCACGCTATTGAATGGGGTGACGCTGTCGCCTTGCAGCAGGGACTTCTCGACTTCATTCACCTTGAGCACGGCATTGTCGGCGGTATTGCCCAGCTTGCTGCGCGCATCTTCGCGGTTGGCGCCGGCTTGCGCCATATCGCTGAATGCGAGCTTGTATTGGTCCACGGCGGCCAATTGCTCATCGATCAGGGCGATGTCCGTGGGATTTTCGATCAGCGTGCGGGCGGTCTTCATGCCGCTGTCCAGCCGGTTCAGCAGGTCGCTGACGGCTGCCGTGCCTTGTTCGCCATGGCGCATTTCATAGTCCAGGCGGGCGATACGCAGGTCTTTGGTCAAGACATTGAGGCTGGAGATATACCCCAGTTTGTCGCCACGGCTGCTCACATCGCCCAGGCCGGTCCAGCCGGTGAAGGTGATCAACAAGGTAAGGAGCAACACCAGGCCAAAGCCTACGCCCAGCTTGTGGTTGACGCTGACATTCCCCAGCTTTTCGGCTAACCAACGATACATGTTGCGAACTCCCGTGGAACAAGGCTTGAACTTATTCGACGGTTATCGGCAGCGCAGCAAGAATCTGTAGGAATAGGGTGGCTAGAACAGCCGGGCGAGCAGGGCGGTGACGGCGGTCTCAACCCGCAGGATGCGTGCGCCCAGTTGCACCGGTTGCAAGCCGGCCTTGGTCAGCAGGTCGACCTCGTAGGGAATCCAGCCGCCTTCCGGGCCGATGGCCAAGGTCACCGGCTCATCCAGCCCGCGCGGGCAGGGTGGGTAATCGCCGGGATGGCCGATCAGGCCGAGGGTGCCTGCGGTCAGAGCGGGCAGGCGGTCTTCGACGAAGGGCTTGAAGCGTTTTTCGATGATGATCTCGGGTAACACCGTGTCCCGCGCCTGCTCCAGGCCGAGGATCAATTGCTCGCGAATCGCCTCGGGCTCCAGGAAGGGGGTTTGCCAGAAGCTCTTTTCCACGCGGTAGCTGTTGAGCAGCACTACCTTCGGCACGCCCATGGCGGCGACGGTTTGCAGCACCCGGCGGAGCATTTTCGGGCGGGGCAGGGCCAGCAACAGGGTCAGCGGCAGTTTGGCCGGCGGCGGCAGGTCGAAGGCCACTTGCAGCTCGGCTTCGCGGGCTTCCAGGCGCAGCAATTGGGCATTGCCCATCAGCCCGCCGATGCGCCCGACCCGCAGGTTGTCGCCCACCGTCGCGCGGTGGACGTCCTGCATATGCACCAGGCGCCGGTCACGCAGGACCACCCGGTCGGCCGCGATAAAGTCGGCCTCTTCAAGCAGCAGCAGGTTCACGGCTGGGTCGCTGGCGGCTGGTCGTTGTCGTCGGCGGCTTGGTCGTCGGGGTGTTCGCCACGCTTGGTGATCAGGCTGCTGAACAGGATGCCGATCTCGAACAGCATCCACATCGGCACGGCCAGCAGGGTCTGGGAGAAGATGTCCGGCGGGGTCAGGATCATGCCGACCACGAAGCAGCCGATGATCACGTAGGGGCGGACCTTCTTCAGGTATTGCACGTTGACCACGCCGATCCATACCAGCAACACCACGGCCACCGGGATTTCGAAGGCTACGCCGAAGGCGAAGAACAGCGTCATCACGAAGTCGAGGTAGCTGGTGATGTCGGTCATCATCTCCACGCCGGCCGGGGTGGCGGCGGCGAAGAACTTGAAGATCAGCGGGAACACCAGGAAGTAAGCGAACGCCATGCCGGTGTAGAACAGCAGGATGCTCGACACCAACAACGGCACCGCGATGCGCTTCTCATGCTTGTACAGGCCGGGGGCGATAAAGCCCCAGATCTGGTGCAGGATCACCGGGATCGCCAGGAACAGCGAGACCATCATCGTCAGCTTCAATGGCGTGAGGAACGGCGACGACACGTCGGTGGCGATCATCGTCGCGCCGGCCGGCAGGTAATGGCGCAGGGGCGTGGAGACGAAGGTGTAGATCTGCTGGGTAAAGGCGAACAGCCCGGCAAAGATCACGAAGATCGCCGCCACGCAACGCAGCAGGCGGGTACGCAGCTCGGTGAGGTGCGAGACCAGCGGCATGTGCTGGTCGTTTTCCGGTTTATCAGCGCTCATGGGGCTCGCGGCGGCAATGTAGGGTCATGGGGAGCGGGCGCCGCGATGGGCGCCGGCGCTGGCTCGGTTGGAGTGGCGGGCGTTGCTTCAACAGCGGGCGTCGGCGCGATGCTGTGCTCGGCCACGGGCGCCACCGGCTTGGCCTGCTCCTGCACCGGCGTCAGAATATTGCGCGCCTCTTGCTCCAACGACAGGATGTGCTCGTTGTGCAGTTGGCGGCGGATTTCGTCGGCGCCGATTTCCCGTTCAACTTCCTGTTTGATGGCGTTGAAACTGCGTTTCAGGCGCCCGATCCACAGGCCAGCCGTGCGCGCGGCACCGGGCAGGCGTTCCGGCCCCAGTACCAGCAAGGCCACGAGGCCGACGAGCAGCAGTTCAGAGAAGCTGATACCAAACATTAGTCAGTGCTCACGAGTCTTTGCGGATCGGCTCTTCGACTTTTTCAGCCTGCACGTCGAAGGTACGACGCTCGGTGATCGGCTGGGCTGCCTGCGTGTGGACAGGCTGGGTCGGTGGCACCGGGGTGGCGGCGGGTTCGGCCGGCTTTTCGTCGTCGTTCATGGCCTTGCGAAAGCCCTTGATCGACTCGCCCACGTCGGTGCCGAGGTTTTTCAGTTTCTTGGTGCCAAATACCAGAACGACTACTACCAGAATGACGATCCAGTGTTTCCAGTCAAAAATGCCCATGCTGCAATTCCTCTATAAAAGTTATTCAGGCGGACGGGCGCGAGGCCTTTTCGACATGCCCGGACAAGCCGAAGCGACGGTCCAGTTCATCCAGCACGGCCTGCGGATGCTGCCCCAGTTGGGCGAGCATGACCAGGCTGTGGAACCACAGGTCGGCGGTTTCGTAGATCACATCGCTGCAGTCACCGCTGATCTCGGCATCCTTGGCGGCAATGATGGTCTCGACGGATTCTTCGCCGAGCTTTTCCAGGATCTTGTTCAGGCCTTTGTGGTACAGGCTGGCGACGTAGGAGCTTTCGGCATCCGCGCCTTTGCGGTCTTCCAGCACCTGGGCCACACGGTTCAGGGTATCGCTCATGTTCAGTGTCCTGCCGAGTAAATGGCGCGCGGGTCTTTGAGTACCGGCTCCACAACCTTCCACTCGCCGTTCTCGAACACGCGATAGAAGCAGCTGTGGCGGCCGGTGTGGCAGGCGATACCGCCGATCTGCTCGACCTTGAGGATCACCACGTCGGCGTCGCAGTCGAGGCGTATTTCGTGCAGGGTTTGTACGTGCCCGGACTCTTCGCCCTTGCGCCACAGTTTGCCACGTGAACGTGACCAGTAAATGGCGCGCTGCTCAGCGGCGGTGAGGCTCAGGGCCTCGCGGTTCATCCAGGCCATCATCAGCACGCGCCCGGTCTTGTAGTCCTGGGCAATGGCCGGCACCAGGCCGTCACTGTCCCACTTGATCTCGTCCAGCCAGTCTTTCATCTTCGGCTCCGGCAATTTGCGACAGTGTATAACCGGATTGGCTACCGACGCACGATCAGATAAACACCCACGGCGACCATGATACCGGCCGGCCAGTGGCCCAGTTGATTCAGCGGCCCGCCGATGGCCAGCATCACCCCGCCGACCAGATGCGCGGCGCCCAGCAGGCGCAGGAACCAGTCGTCCTTGCGCGTGTGCCACGGCGTCGTCGGGTCCTTGGCGTGGGGCTGGGACATGCGTTCCAGCAGGTCGCGGGTCATGTTGGCCAGGTGCGGCAGTTGCTCCACCTGGCTCTGCAGGTTGCCCAGCAGGGTTTTCGGGCTGACCCGCTCGCGCATCCAGCGTTCGAGGAACGGCTGGGCGGTGTTCCACAGGTCGAGATCGGGGTACAGCTGGCGGCCCAGGCCTTCAATGTTCAGCAGGGTTTTCTGCAGCAACACCAACTGCGGCTGCACTTCCATATTGAAGCGCCGCGCGGTCTGGAACAGGCGCATCAGTACCTGGCCGAAGGAAATATCTTTTAGCGGTTTTTCAAAGATCGGCTCGCACACGGTGCGGATCGCCGCTTCGAATTCATTGAGCTTGGTTTCTGCGGGCACCCAACCCGAATCGATGTGCAACTGCGCCACGCGACGGTAGTCACGCTTGAAGAAGGCGAACAGGTTGCGCGCCAGGTAGTCCTGGTCTTCGGGGGTCAGGCTGCCGACGATGCCGCAGTCGATCGCAATGTACTGCGGGCTCCACGGGTTGATGGTGCTGACGAAGATATTGCCGGGGTGCATGTCGGCGTGGAAGAAACTGTCGCGGAACACCTGGGTGAAGAAGATCTCGACACCGCGCTCGGCGAGCATCTTCATGTCGGTGCGCTGGTCGGTCAGGGTCGCGAGGTCGGTGACCTGCACGCCGTAGATGCGCTCCATCACCAACACTTTAGGGCGGCACCAGTCCCAGTACACTTGCGGCACGTACAGCAGCGGTGAGCCTTCAAAGTTGCGCTTGAGCTGGCTGGCGTTGGCCGCTTCGCGCAGCAGGTCGAGTTCGTCGTAGATGGTTTTTTCGTAGTCGGCGACCACGTCCACCGGGTGCAGCAGGCGCGCGTCGGCGGAGAAGCGTTCGGCGGCGCGGGCGAGAATGAACAGCCACGCCAGGTCCTGGCCGATGATCGCCTTGAGGCCTGGGCGAATCACCTTCACCACCACTTCTTCGCCGGTCTTGAGCTGCGCCGCATGCACTTGCGCCACCGAGGCCGAAGCCAGGGGCTCGACGTCGAAACGGCTGAACACGTCGCTGATCTTCTTGCCCAACTGCTCTTCGATCAGCTTCATCGATTGCTGCGAATCGAACGGCGGCACGCGGTCCTGCAGCAGCATCAGCTCGTCGGCGATGTCTTCGGGCAACAGGTCGCGACGGGTCGAGAGGATCTGCCCGAACTTGATAAAGATCGGCCCCAGATCCTGCAAGGCCAGGCGCAGGCGCGCGCCACGGCTCAGGTCCAACGGCTTGCGTGGGAACCAGCGCCACGGCAGCACGTAACGCACGGCCAGCAGGAACCACGGCAAGGGCAGGGCGAACAGCAGGTCATCGAGGCGGTAGCGGATGACGACGCGCTGGATACGGAACAAACGGCGGACGGCGAGCAGCTTCATGCGTTATCGCTTGGATCAAGGGAACGGCTCAGGCGCTCGAAGCGGGCCTCGAGGCGTTCCAGGTCGATTTTGGCCTTGTCGAGTTCACGAAAGCGCGCTTGCGCTTCCCGTTGTCCGACCAGGGTGCGCGATTCTTCGCTCAGGTATTCGGCGAGGTTCTGGTTGAGGCTGGCGAACCCCTGCTGGTACCAGCGCGTGCGGCTGCGCAGGTGACCGCTGATCAATTGGGTGGGCACGGGGCCGATCCAGCGCGACAGTTCGTATTCCCAGTCCAGTTCCAGGTCTTGCAGCACGGCGGCCAGGTCCATCAGCGCCGCGCTGTCGCCTTCCAGCGCCACTTCGGGGCCGTGGAGGATAGCGGTCTTGTTGCGGCTCAGCGCCAGGTGCAACAGGCTCGAGGCCGGCGCACGCAGGGTGCAGTCGGCCTCGGCGGCCCACTGGGTCGCGAGCAACAGGCCTTCATCGCTGGGCAGGATAAACAGCTGCAAGGCCGGGCTCGTGCAGTCGACGGCGATGATCTTGCCGTTCAAATGCGCGAGCCGCGCCAGGGCGGTGCTGTCCAGGCGCAGCACCCGGTTGACACCGTGTTCGACGCTGGCGAGCAGGCCTTGGAACAGCATCAGGGCTTGATGCCGCGGTGCAGGGCGACGATGCCCGAGGTCATGTTGTGGTAGGTCACGCGGTCGAAACCGGCGTCCACCATCATCGACTTCAGGGTTTCCTGGTCGGGGTGCATGCGGATCGACTCGGCCAGGTAGCGATAGCTCTCGGCGTCATTGGTGATCAGCTTGCCCATCAACGGCATGAAGGCGAACGAGTAGGTGTCGTAGACCTTGGACATCAGCGCGTTGGTCGGTTTGGAGAACTCCAGCACCAGCAGGCGGCCACCGGGCTTGAGCACGCGCAGCATCGAGCGGATCGCGTCTTCCTTGTGGGTCACGTTGCGCAGGCCGAAGGCGATGGTCACGCAGTCGAAATGGTTGTCGGGGAACGGCAGCTTTTCTGCATCGGCCTGGACGAATTCGATATTGCCGGCCACGCCTTTGTCGAGCAGGCGATCGCGGCCGACCTTGAGCATCGAGCCGTTGATATCCGCCAGCACCACCTGGCCGGTCGGGCCGACGAGCTTGGAGAACTTGGCCGCCAGGTCGCCCGTGCCACCGGCGATGTCCAGCACGCGGTTGCCGGTACGCACGCCCGACAGCTCGATGGTGAAGCGCTTCCACAGGCGGTGCATGCCGCCGGACAGCACGTCGTTCATCAGGTCGTACTTGGCCGCAACGGAGTGGAACACTTCAGCGACTTTCTGCGCTTTCTGGCTTTCCGGGACGTTCTTGAAGCCGAAGTGAGTGGTGGGTTCGGCATCGCTGCCTTTGCGCTGATCAGTCATATCGCTGTCACCAAAATTGAATGCGGGACATGATAATCCCCAAGGCCTGCTTTGTCTTGGCAAGGCTGAAGGTAAGATAGGTGCTCACCGAGACCTTTTGCCGCATGGCAGGTGTTCAAGTCGTTATAAAGAGGAGTCATTGCAATGGCCCGTATCACTGTTGAACGTGCGCATTCCCTGGGTAAAGAAGGCGCACGGGCGAAGGCCGAGAAGCTGGCACAGAAACTCCAGGATCAATATGGCCTGCAGCCTTCATGGTCTGGCGATACGTTGAACCTCAAGCGTTCGGGGGTTAAAGGCACGGTGTTGGTCGCCGATGATCTGTTGCGTATTGATGTGGAACTGGGCCTGTTGATGTCGGCCATGAGTGGCACGATCAAGACTGAAATCGAGAAAGCCCTGGATAAAGCCTTGGCCTGATCCTGCTGTTCTTAGGGTGCCGATTCTAATTTTTCTGCCTACTTTGTGCCCACGCCCTCAACTTCTGCGGGCCGTTCCTCCACCCTTTTTACGTGAGGTGCATCATGGCCAAAGTTATCCTGAAGAAAAAAATCGACGCCCCGAGCCGCGCCCTGGACGACGTTAAAACCTATGCCCGCAAGATCTGGCTGGCAGGCCTGGGCGCCTATGCCAAGGTCGGAAGCGAGGGCGGCGAGTACTTCAAAGAGCTGGTTAAGACCGGCCAACATGTTGAAAGTAAAGGTAAAAAAGTTGCGGTTGAACAACTTGATGCGGCCAACAGTCAGATTGACCAAGTAAAGAGTAATCTCTCCAGCGTCAAAGGCCGGGTGGAAGTTCAACTGGATAAAGTTGAAAAAGCTTTTGACAGTCGTGTTGCAAGTGCCTTGAATCGAATCGGCATTGCGTCTAAACATGACGTTGAGACACTCTCTGCTAAGCTCGAAGAGCTGACGGCATTGCTCGAACGTGTCGCGCGTAAACACTAAGGAGACATCGGGATGGCTGTTAAAAAGACTACTCAGAAAGAAGGCAGCTCGTGGGTCGGGAAAGTTGAAGAATATTCCCGCAAGATCTGGCTGGCTGGTTTAGGCGTTTACTCGAAGATCGACAGTGACGGCAGTAAACTCTTCGAGACATTGGTTAAAGACGGCGAGAAGGCCGAGAAGTTGACCAAGAGCACCGTCGGCAAACAAGTGGACGCTGCCAAAGCGACTGCGGGTTCGGCCAAGTCGAAACTCAGTGACAAATGGGGCGAACTGGAAGGGGCTTTCGATAAGCGTCTGCACAGTGCCATTTCACGACTGGGTGTACCTAGCCGTAGTGAAGTGAAGGCCCTGCACAGCAAGGTTGACACGCTGACCAAACAGATCGAAAAACTCACCGGTGCCAAAGTCGCCCCGGTGAAGGCCGCTGCGGCCAAGCCTGCGGCTAAAACCGCTGCCGCCAAACCGGCTGCGAAAACGGCCGCCAAGCCATTGGTCAAAGCCGCTGCCAAGCCGGCTGCAAAACCCGCGGCCAAAGCGCCAGCCAAAGCGGTGGCTAAACCTGCGGCCAAGCCGGCGGCGAAAGTGGCAGCGGCTAAACCTGCCGCTAAACCAGTGGCCGCTAAAGCCGCCGCCAAGCCTGCTGCTAAACCTGCCGCCAAGGCCGCAGCCAAACCCGCTGCCAAGCCCGCCGTAGCCAAACCTGCCGCCGCGAAGAAGCCGGTTGCAGCGAAAAAGCCAGCCGCCGCGAAGCTGGCCATGGCCGCCAAGCCTGCGACCCCGGCGCCCGCCGCTTCCAGCGCCAACTCGGCAGCCGCGCCGACCGCTGCGCCGGCACCGGCTGCCGCATCGGTAGCCCCGACGCCATCCAGTCAGTCCTGATCTTTTCGGGGCACCTGAAAAAGCGCCCGGCCTGTGAAGGTCGGGCGTTTTTTTGTCTGCGTAAACAGGCTGCTCAGTTGTAGGTGATCGACACCGTCACCGCGCTGGCCAAGGTCCCTTGGGTGACCGCCTCGCCGGTTTTATGGTACGCCGCTGTGAGCGGCAACACCGCCTTGTTGCTGCTGGTCTCCACCGTGCGGCTGCGCTGGGCGTCGGTGCCGTTGGCGGGGATGGTGTAGCCGGGTGTCGTGCGGTGTAACAGCCAAAGGGCCGTGCCGCCTGAGGTTCCCGTATTGGCAAACAGCACGGCGTTGCCGCTGGAGGCGCTGCCGGCGAACAGGAACGTGACGTTGCGGATGTCCGATTCGCAGTCGGCCGAGATCTCGAAATCGAACCCCCCGGTGGAGGGCGTGGCATCAAAGTCGGAAATCTTGATGGTCGGCAATGTGACGGTGCGGTTCAGATCGCCGGCCGCCAGGTTGCAGGTGCCGGCGTTGACCTGGCCGACAAAGGTCAGGGTGCCCGTGGTCGCGGCCTGGGCCGCATGGGCGGCGAGGCCAGCAGTGATTGCCAGCAGTCGCGGCAGCGTGCGGATGTTCATTGGGTAATCTCCGGCGTTTCAGTTATAGGTAATGTTGACGGTGGCGGTACTGGCGAGCGTGCCTTGGCTGACCGCGCCGTTTTTGTGATAGGCGGCGCCGAGCGGCAAGACCGCACGGTTGTCGGAAACCACCAGCGTGCGGCTGCTATCCGTGCCGTTGGCGGTAATCGTCTGGGCCACCCCGTTGATTCGCGAATACAGCCACAGCCCGATGCCACCGGCGCTGCCGGTGTTGGCGAAGAGCGCGTCGTGCCCAGGGGCGGGCGTACCGGCAAAGCGAAAGGTGACGCTGGTGGCGTCGCTGCAGTTCGCCGTCAACTCGAAGTCGCGCGCGCCTGCGCTGACGGTGCTTTGGAAGGTGCTGACTTGCACCGGGTCAAGCGAGATCGTGCGGTTGACGTCACCGGCCGCCAGGTCGCAGGTGGCGGCGGGTCTGACGAAACGTACCGAGTTGTTGATCCGCAGGCTGAAGCGGCCTAAGTAACCCCAGGGGCCGTGCAGTCTGTATTCAAAGAGGGTTCCGGCAGGCACGACCCCGTCTGTTACCGGCCCGATTTTGTAAAGGATCACCTCCGCGCTCGTGAAGGAGGGGTGCCTTCCGGGGAGCACGACGGCGTCGGTAAAACTCTCGATGGCATAGGCGTTGGTCGATGGGCGGGCGTCGGTGATGAGCAGCCGC
Organism: Pseudomonas marginalis; assembly: GCF_024169655.1. Lineage (GTDB taxonomy): Bacteria > Pseudomonadota > Gammaproteobacteria > Pseudomonadales > Pseudomonadaceae > Aquipseudomonas > Aquipseudomonas paraveronii. The sequence goes on from NZ_JALJWV010000001.1 coordinate 323,508, forward strand.
ATGCCAACCCCGGGTGCCTCGGTCGGATAGGACCAGGTTATCGGGTCCAAGGGCTTTGCATAGCGCCCGAAGGCCGAAGCTGGGGTGCCGGTGCGGCAATTGTAGAAGAGGGCAGGCACAGAGCCGCTGAATGCTTGTTGGGCGATCACACTTCCCAGCGGCAGGCTGTCGGGGACGGTAATCACGGCCGGGAGGGAGAGGCCAAGCTCGGCGTCAGGAGGATAGCTCTCGCACGCGGCTTGAGCCGCGATTGGCAAGCCAAGCACGAGCAGTATTGAAACGAGGTTTGTGGAGTGTTTCATCTTCAGTTCCGCCATGAAAAGGAGGGCGCTTGCCTGCGCCGGATCAACCGCCTGCATTGCCTTTGCAGGCGCCCGCGTTCAGATGGCGCAGGCGGTTAGCGCCTTTAGCCGCCGATTTCGTACCCAGGTCGTAGTCCAGCTGGCATATGCCCCCGGCGTCCGTCCCCCACTTGACCGTCAACCGCCCCTGCGGGCGCGCCACACGCACAAATGCCTTACCGCCCTGCCCGACAATGCCGACGCTGGCACCCTGTTCATCGAAGACATCCGCACCGAAGGGCAAGGGGCTACCCTCCTCGCGCAGAGCGGTGATCAACAAGGCCTGGCCGCTGACTGTCTCGAATTGCAGCTTCACCACCGACCCGGCGCGGGGCGCGACGTTTTGCGCGGCGGTCTTGAGCTCCACATCGACGGAAAGGTCCTTGGGGTCCAGCTCGACGACGTTGCGGCGGTACGGCGTGAGGTGGGGCACCACGGCATAACCGCGCTTGCCGACTTGTGCGCTGTGGTTGCCGTTGATCCGTGCGCCCTCGGCGTCGGGCGCCTGGACGATGCCGACGGTATCGCCCAACTCCGGCGCGAAGGTCACACCGCCGGCATGCGCGACAATGCCGCCGGTCATGCCGAACGAGGCCGAGCGGTAGGCGCTGCTCTGGCCAACGCCGGCGGACAGCACACCGTGGGCGGTCTGGTATTTCATGTCGGCACTGGTGGCGTTGCCTCTGCCGTGCGTCTGGCTGGCGCCGAGGCCGTAGCTGAATTCGCTGCGCTCGCCCAGGCTGCCGCCGAGGGTCACGCGCTCACCGCTGCTTTGATCGCCGCGATAGGCCGTGGTGGTCAAGGTGGGCGAGCGTGGGCCGCTGCCCAGGGGCAGGCTGAGGGTCAAGTCCACTTGCTTGTCGACGCGTTCACTCAGCAAGTCACGGCTGCGCTGGGCGCTGACGGTGTAGTGAATGCCCTTCCAGGCGCCGCTGTAACCGGCGGTGAAGGTCAGGTTGCCGCTTTTGCGGTTCCAGTAGTTTTGTGAGGAGCCGGTCAGGTACACCGTGCCGACGCCCAGGCTCTGGTTGAGGCTGATATCCATCCGGTCACGCAGCCGCGACAGGCTGTCGACGCGCAGCCCGTCGATGGCGAGGTCACGCACGCGCGCCGCATCGGTCACGCTCAGGAAGCCTTCGGTGGAATACCGGTAGGCGCCGAGCGCAAAGTGGGTGCCGGTGTCCGCGAAGTTCTTGCTGTAGCGAACCTGCAGGCTTTGCCCATCCCGCGACCCGTGGCCTTTCACGCGCGCATTGGACTGGGTCAGGTCCAAAGACAGCGCGCCCAGCGAGGTATTGAACGCCGCGCCCACCAGTTGCGAGTGGTAGTCGTCGGCCAGCACTGCGCCGGTGTAGGCGCTCAACAGGTTGCTGAGGCCATGCTGGTAGGTGGCCTGCAGCAGTCTGGGAGGGTGGCGCACGCCGATTTCATCCAGTTGGCCGATGCTCAACGCGTAGCGCTTATAGCCGGCACGCAGCAGGTTGGCGTTGGCGGCGAACGGCACGATGAACTCACGCCGGCGCCCGTCGGCTTCGGTGATCGTGACGTTCAGGTCGCCGCCATAGCCGGTTGGGAACAAGTCATTGAGCACGAACGGGCCGGGGGCCACCGAGACCTCGTCCAATAACACGCCGCGCTGGCGCACGCTGACCCGTGCGTTGGTCTCGGCCACGCCACGCACGACGGGCGCAAAGCCGGTCTGCGAGTCCGGCAGCATGCGGTCGTCACTGAACAGGCTTGCGCCGCGCAGGCGCACGCTGTCGAACAACTCGCCCGCGGTGTAGATCTCGCCCACCATCAACTGTGACTGCAACGGGCTGACATCGCGCTGCACGTAGGTGGCGTTGCTTTGATAACCCGAGGCGCTGTCGGTTCGGCTGTAGCTGCCGTTGTGGCGCCAATGCCAGTCGCCCAGGTTAAGCCCGGTATTGAGGCCCAGATACTGGGAACTGAGCGCGCGGCCGTTGGTGCGGGTCGCAAAGGTATTGACGTTGTAGCGCACAAAGGCGGCATCGATGCCGCTGTCCCACTGGCGCGGGTCGACATAACCGCGTGCCTGGCGTGCCAGGTAGATCTGCGGGATCTGCAGGTCCAGGCGGTTTTCGCCGGCGTCGAAGGCGCTGCTGGCGCCCGGCAGGTAGGTGGTGATATCGGCGCAGTCGGCGAACGGAGCAGCGGCTGCGAGACCGGCTTGGGCGGATTGCCGGTCGACCGCGTCCAGGTCGATGCCGAACCTGAGCAGCGCCTCACGCGCCAGGCACAACTGCGCGCTGTGCTGGCCGTCGACCGCCACGAAGGACACGGTTTCGCGCCCGATCCACTGGCCGTTGAGGTGGACGTCGGTGCGGTAGCTGCCGGGCAGCACAACGTTGCCCTGGCTGAATTTTGAAATATCGACCTGTAGGCCGCCCGGGCCATTCGGAAAGAAGGCCGGGTTGAATGCGACATGCTCCACCGCGTGGGCATTCAAGGCATGGGCGCTGCATAGGAGTAACAGGCTTTGTGCCGTCAGCCGCAATCGATGGTGTGTCAGGCGCCCGTGGCTTGGCCTGGCGGGCATGTTCAAACGCATGGTGACCGTTCCCAGAAAATAGGTGCTGTCCGAATTCGGGCATGGGGAAGCCCTGCCCCGAAAAAAGGGCATCAACCGAACGTGTGGAATGACGTGAGTGAGGTGGCCAGCCTGCCTGCGCAGGGGCTGGCGAACGTATTTAGGCTGTCATGGCGAGACCTTGGTGCTGTGCGAGACCTTGGCCCCGAAATCGTCGAGGGTGTGGAACTCTACGGTGGCCGCAGCACCTGGCGGCGTTTTCAGGGTGGGTAGCGCGAAGCGCTGGCGAGCGCCGGGTGTCACCATGTTTTCGGCGCCTGATGTGGCGGCCTGGCGGGCATGACGCCGCCCCGACTCCAGCAGGTCGATCTGTTCGAAGGTCACGTGATATGGGCTCGGGTTGTAGACCTCCAGCGCCTGGCCTTGCGCGTTCGAAACGCGGCGCCATTGCAGTTTTCCGGGCGCGGACTCGACCGCGTAAGGCAGGTTCTGCGGACGGAAAAACAGCTTGATCCGCGAGCGGAAGGCGAGCTGCAACTGATTGCCCTGTTGGGTGCCAGGCGTTTGCGCGGGCACTTCCAGCACGTTGAACCAGAACAGGCTTTCCTCGGCCGACGGCAAGCTGTCGCCGGTATAGGCCAGGCGCACCACCTGTTGTTTGCCCGGCTCCATGCGAAAGATCGGTGGCGTGGCGACAAAGGGCGCTGCGGCGAGGTCCGGCGTCGAGCGTTCGTCGCCGGTGTCCAGCCATGCCTGGATCAGCACCGGCGCCTGGTTCTTGCTTTCGAGCCGGACCGTCACCTCCTTGGCCTGCTGCGGGTAGACGATGCGCGTGCTGTTGATCACCACGCTGGCCTGCACGACGGCGGCGCCGAACAACGCCCACGTCAACAGCAGGCACTTGGCTGGCCGGTGTGAAAGGGAAGTGGTGTTCATAGCGTCAGTCACTGGGTGGCGGCGGGGGTAAGGCCAGCCGTATGGCGCACGCGGGCGCCGAAGTCGCTGACCGTCGTGAACTCAACCTGGGGCGCGCCACTGGGGCGTTCGCGCAGCAGCGGCAGCACAAAGCGTTTCACATCACCGGCCGGCATCAGCAGGCTGTCGTTGGCGGCCTTGTTCGGCGCTTTGCTGAAGCGTTTGCCGTCGCTCAGCAAATCAATCGAGGTGAGGGAAATATGGTAAGGCGTCGGATTGGTTGCCTGTAGGGCAAAACCCTGGTCGTGGCGCACCAGTTGCCATTGCAGTTTTGCCGGGGCGCTGCTGACCGGGTAGGGCAGTGCCTGCGGTCGCAGGAATACCCGCAAGCGGGTACGGAACGCGAGTTCGATCTGGTTATTCTGCGCGGCATCGGCGGCCAGCGGCGGGACTTCGAGCACGTTCAGCCAGTACAGGCGTTCACGGTCGCCGGGGGCTGATTCGCCGGCATAGCGCAGGCGCACCGCCTGTTGCTGATGGGGCTCGATGCGGAAGATCGGCGGCGACAGGCTGAACGGCGTTTGCGCCGTCGCGGGTGTCGAGCGCACGTCGCCGGCATCCAGCCAGGTCTGCACCAGCGCCGGGCGGTCGCCCTTGTTCTCCAGGCGTACAACTACCTCTTGCCGGTCGGCTGGGTAGATCACGCGTGTGCCATAGATAATCACGCCCGCGTGGGCGCTGGATGCTTGCAGCAAGAACCCTCCGACAGCACAGCAGGCAAGGGCAAGGCGGGCGATTGTTTTCATCATCTGAATGCTCTTTGAATCAGCGGGCAGGCCCTGCGCGATGGCACTGGTCCAGGGTGCGCAAGGCCAGCCCGCTGGCCCCTTAATCGGCGTACTCGATCATAAAACCGACCCGGGTTCGCACCGTTCCTTCGGTGGCGGCGCCGCTGGCGTACATTTGCGCGGCCAGCGGGATGACGGCCTGGTTGTCGGCGATCACCACGCCCGCCGATTTCTCGGTGTAGACGTTAATGGGAGAACCATCGCGGTTCGTCACTTCGATCTGTACGTTCTTGGCGTTGGTGGTGTCGGCCGGGTCGTTGTAGCCGTCGATGTTCAAGCGCCCGGTCGCCACGTCGATGGCCGGGCTGGTTGGGTCGAAGGCCACCATCGCAGTGCGGCCGTTGGCGCAACTGCCTTCGCCCGGTCCACCGATGCGAATGGTGAAACCGGTCAGGTTGGCGCGATCACCCGGGTTCGCCAGGCGCGCAGCGGCGACGCCTCCCAGGTTGACGTCCTTGACCACGGCGCCCGTACCCGGCGCCGAGCCTTCGACGGTGCAGGTCACGTCGTTGACCAACCCACTGAAATTGAGGGTGCCATCCGTTGCCGCGAGCGCGGGTTGCGATGCGGCGGCGGCCACGACAAGCATGGCCGCAACGGTGGATAGAGCGTTGTTGTTCATAGTGTTCCCGATCATAGATTAGCGGTAGGCCCCGCCACTTCCTCAAACGCAGAACGGAAGTGGCTCTTTAAAGTGGCTGGGACGGTGTAATTGTTCGTTGAAACCTGTGGTTTTCCTATAGAGAAGTAACTAAATTTGTCTCGTGATTGTTCGAAAAAACAATCGGCGCTTATTCGGGTTTTTTCTAAATAACGGTGTCGCAATTTTTCTGTAAGAAGTAACTGTCAGAGACTACTTAAAGAACAGTTCTTAGTGTGTTTATGTATTGCTCAGTGGTGTGGGCTGGGATATACCGAGCTTGTAATGGCGAGAGTCTGTTTGTCATGAGCTGAATCCACTTATGCAGGTTTCGTGATGACTACTTCACTTTCCGACACCTATGCGGTCATGTTGCTCGATGACCATGAGATGGTTCGACAGGGGATCGAATTGGGGCTGGGCAAAGAGGCCGACCTCAAGGTGATTGGCTCCTTCGGGACCAGCAGGGAGTTGTTGGCAGCGCTCGCTCAGCGGGTGGCGGATATCGTGGTGATGGACTTTATCCTGGGGCCCTCGGACATGGACGGCCTCAGCCTGATCCAGGCGCTGAACCGACGTTTCAGCCAGTGCAGGGCGATCGTTGTTTCGTCGCACTACACACCCGCAACGGTTTCACTGGCCTTGAAAGCCGGAAGTTGGGGCGTGTTGGGCAAAACTCAGAATCTGATTGAGTTGATCACGGCGATTCGCACGGTCGCCCAGGGCCGGATTTACTTGCAGCCTTGTATGTTGCCGACCCTGCGGGGTATACCGCCGATTCGTGATATTGCAACCACCGGATCGAAAATAGAGTTATCGATTCCGCAGCGCTTGCACGCTTGCCTCACGCCCAAGGAACAGGAAGTACTGCGTTGTTTTCTGGATGGCATGTCGGTCAATTCGATTGCGACAAAGTTCTCGCGCAGTGCGAGTACGATCAGCACGCAAAAACAATCGGCGTATCGAAAGTTGGGGATCAGGAATGATTGTGAACTGTTCAAGTTCTCGCAACAGTTCGGTGAGCCTCAATGACGCAGTGCCTGTAAGGCGGACAGTTAAACCGGATCGTCCATATAGCGCAGCGCCAAGCGCTCCGTCGCTTCCCGCGCCGCCGGCAACAGGTGCGGCGCGACCAGCATCATGATCTGGTACACCACCACCTGCACTTCGCCTTCGCGGTCGAGAATGCGCTGGTAGTCCAGGGAAAACAGCAGGGTCAGGGTGATCTGCTCCACCAGTTGGCCCAGTGCCTGGGTGCTGCTGACCAACTGCCCCGCCGCCTGCAACCGTGCGAGTAATGAAGCCAGGGTGCGCTTGAGCGCCGTGAGCAGGTGGCGAATGCCCCTGGCCAGCTTCGGCAGGCGCCCCGCCAGGTTCGACAGGTCCTGGAACAGAAACCGGTAATGGGCCATGCGCTCGACGATCAGGTGCAGGAACAGCCAGTAGTCCTGGGCCTCCAGTTGCGCGCCCGGCGGTGGGTCGAGCAGGGGCGCCAGCTCACTCTGGAACCGCTCGAACAGCCCGAGCACCAGCGGCTCCTTGCCATGGAAGTGGTAGTAGAGGTTGCCGGGGCTGATCCCCATTTCATTGGCCACCTCCATGGTCGACACGTTCGGTTCGCCCTTGTGGTTGAACAACAGCAGGGCACATTCAAGGATACGGTCGCGGGTTTTCATCCGGTCTTCTTAAATAGGATCGTTGAGCTCAGCGGACCCGCACGTAAGTGCCTGGCGCTGCTTCCATCGGTGGGTAATTCTGGTTGCCCAGGGCGGTGAGGGTTTCGCGTTGTACGCCCGAGCGCTGTTGAATCCACGCCAGCCACTGTGGCCACCAACTGCCTTCGACGTGGCTGGCGTCGTAGTACCAGGCGCGTGGGTCGCTGCTCAGTTTGAGGTTTTCGACGTAGTTGGCCTTGGGGTTGCCCGGCGGGTTGAGGATGCTCTGGATATGCCCGCTGTTGGACAACACGAAGCGCCGCTCACCGCCCAGCAACTGCGTGGAGCGGTACACCGCGTCCCATGGCGTGATGTGATCGTTGATCCCGGCCACGCTGAAGCTGTCCACCGTGACCTTTTGCAGGTCGATGGGCGTGCCGCACACCTCCAGGCCACCGGGATGGCTCAGCGGGTTGTGCTTGAAGAAGTCCAGCAGGTCGCCGTGCAGGGCGGCGGGCAGGCGCGTGTTGTCGTTGTTCCAGTACAGGATGTCGAAGGCCGGCGGTTCCTTGCCCAGCAGGTAGTTGTTGATCCAGTAGTTCCAGATCAGGTCGTTGGGGCGCATCCAGGCAAACACCTTGGCCATGTCGCGACCATCCAACACACCCTGCTGGTAGGAGCGGCGCTTGGCGGCTTCCAGGGTTTGCTCGTCGACGAACAGGGTGGCGGGGCTGTCGATCTGGCTGTCGAGCAGGCTCACCAGATAGCTGGCGCTGGAGACGCGGCGCAGTTGGCGCTTGGCTTGCAGGTGGCCTTGCAGGGCGGCGATGGTCAGGCCGCCGGCACAGGCGCCCATCAGGTTGACCTCGCGCGCGCCGGTGATTGCGCGGCAGACGTTGAGTGCCTCCTCCAGCGCGGCCACATAGGTGGACAGGCCCCATTCGCGGTGGCGCACATCCGGGTTGCGCCAGCTGACCATGAAGGTCTGCAGGCCGTTTTTCAGGGCGTATTGCACGAAACTGTTGGCCGGGCTCAGGTCGAAGATGTAGTACTTGTTGATTTGCGGCGGCACGATCAGCAGCGGTTTGGCGTACTGTTTTTCGCTCATGGGCTTGTACTGGATCAGCTCCAGCAGCTCATTGCGAAACACCACCGAGCCTGGGGTGGTGGCGACGGTCTTGCCCACTTCAAAGGCGTGCTTGCTGACCTGGCGCGGCAGGCCGTTGTTGTGCAGCAAGTCTTCGAACAGGTTGCTCACGCCGCGCACCACGCTGTTGCCGCCGGAGTTGAGCAACTCCTTGACGGCCAGCGGGTTGAGCAGGGTGTTGGAGGGCGATACCGCATCGTTGATCAGGGTGAACGCGAAGTGCGCACGGGCGCGGTCATCGGCGTTCAGGGTGCTGTCATCGATCCAGTGGCGGGTCTGTTTCTGCCAGCTCAAATACGCCTGCAGGCTACGCCGATACAGCGGGTTGAGGGCCCAGGTCGGGTCGATGAAGCGGCTGTCGTGAGGGTTGGGTTCATGCACCGTTTCGCCGAGCAGCACACGCCCCAGTTGGCCGCCGAGGGCCAGGGCATGACGGGCGGTATGCACCGGGTTGCGCAAACTGTGGGCTGCGACGCTACGCAGGGTCGACAGCAAGTCCCGGCCGCGCAGGCCGGTGATCGCATTTTGCGCGTTGATGAACACGGCAGGGGTGGGCGCCGGGTTCGTCACGGGTCTTTCTCGCATGAGCCAACACTCCTTCGTCAAGTCATCAACAGGCATGCCAATTCAGAACCATAGTCGGTTCTCGGCAAGTTGCGCGGCGGTGTGGTCCTTACACCGCCGGACGGGGATGAATCACCGCCCGCAGGCGTTCCTCCTCGAGAAATTTCATGATGATCGGCGCCACGGCTTCGGCGCGGGTGATCAGGAACAGGTGGCCATCATCGATGATGTGCAACTGTGCGTTGGGAATACGCCAGGCGAGCATGCGCATGTTGATCAGCGGGATCAGCGGGTCGTCGTCCCCGGCCAGCACCAGGGTCGGCTGACGGATCTTGTGCAGCCAGTGGATGCTGGTCCAGCCCAGCCCGGCGAACAGTTGCCAGTAGTAACCCAGCTTGCCGGCCGAGCGCACTTTGCTGGCGTGTTCGGCGGCCAGTTTCGAATCGCGACGGAACGAGCCGCCATAAATCATCGGCGCAATGCGCACCACGTGGGACGGCTGGATATAGCGCCGCGGGCTCGCCATCAGCCACAGCACTTTCGGCTTGCCTGGCACCATCACCGCACCGGCGGCGGTCGCGGCGAGAATCAGCTTCTTGCAGCGCTCCGGGTAGTCGTAGGCAAACTGCTGCGCCAGCGCGCCGCCCCAGGACACGCCCACTACATTCACCTGGCCGTAGTCCAGGTAATCGAGCATGCGCGCGGTGAGTTTGGCCAGGCCGGGAAAGCGATACGGCCGCTTGGGCGTGGAGGAACCGCCGACGCCCGGTACATCGAAGGCGATCACTTCCAGGTCCGGGTCCAGCGCCTGGACGAACGGAAACACCAGCTCGAGGTTGGCGCCGATGCCGTTGAAGATCAGCAGCGGCGTCAAGTGCGGCTTGCCCGGGCGTACCGCCGTGCGGATGGTTTGGCCATCCAGGTCGATGGTGCGGAAGATGAACGGTTGCGGCATGCTCAAGCCCTGTGAAGTGTTACCGCTAGAATGCACTCCAAATGTGGGAGGGGGCTTGCTCCCGACAGCATCACTGCGGTGTAACAGATGCACCGCGCCGCCTGCATCGGGGGCAAGCCCCCTCCCACATTTGATCCCATTTCAATCCCAAAAAAAGTGTGCTCTAGCGTTCATGCACATAGGTACCCGGTGCGGCTTCGGCTGCGGCGTAGGTTTTGTTACCCAAACTCGTCGGTGCCTTCTTCAGCTTGCCCGCACGTTCTGCCTGCCACACTTGCCAATGCAACCACCAGGAATCCGTGTGCTTGGTCGCATTTTCCTGCCACTCCAGCGGTTTTCCCGCCAGGCTGTCGCTGGTCTGGTAGCGCGCCTTGGGGTTGCCCGGCGGGTTAAGGATGCTCTGGATATGCCCGCTGCTGGACAGCACAAACTCCACCTTGCCGCCAAACAGTTGCGCCGACTTGTAGCAGGATTGCCACGGCGTGATGTGGTCGTTGGTGCCGGCCAATGAGTAGATATCGGCTGTGACCTGCTTGAGGTCGATCGGCGTGCCGCACACCTCCAGGGCGTTGGCGCGCACCAGCGGGTTGTTCTTGAACAGCTCGATCAGGTCGCCGTGGAAGGCCGCCGGCAAGCGCGTGGTGTCGTTGTTCCAGAACAGGATGTCGAACACCGGCGGCTCGTTGCCCAGCAGGTAGTTGTTGACCCAGTAGTTCCAGATCAGGTCGTTGGGGCGCATCCAGGCAAATACCTTGGCCATGTCGCGGCCTTCCAGTACGCCGGCCTGGTAGGAATGGCGCTTGGCCGCTTCCAGCGTCTGTTCATCCACAAACAGCGCCACCTGAGTGTCCAGCGTGGTGTCGAGCACGCTCACCAGCAGGGTCAGGGCGTTGACCTTCTTCTCCCCCAGCGCCGCGTAGTGGCCGAGCAGGGCGGTGCAGGTGATGCCGCCGGAGCAGGCGCCGAGCATGTTGACGTCTTTGCTGCCGGTAATCGCGGTGACCACGTCGACCGCTTCCTTGAGCGCCTCGATATACGTCGACAGGCCCCACTCGCGCTGGGCCTTGGTCGGGTTACGCCAACTGACGATAAACGTCTGCTGGCCGTTGCGCAGGCAGAAACGCGCCAGGCTCTTATCCGGGCTCAGGTCGAAGACATAGAATTTGTTGATCTGCGGCGGCACCACCAACAGCGGGCGTTCGTGGACCTGTTCGGTGATTGGCTTGTACTGGATCAGCTCCAGCACGTCATTGCGAAACACCACCGCGCCTTCGGTGGTGCCCAGGGACTTGCCCACTTCAAAGGCGCCCATGTTGACCTGGCTCGGCATGCCGCCGTTATGCACCATGTCCTTGGCCAGGTGGGACAGGCCGTCCAGCAGGCTTTTGCCGCCGGTTTCAAAGAAGCGTTTGACCGCCGCCGGGTTGGCCGCCGTGTTGGAGGGGGCCATGGCTTCGGTCATCAGGTTGATCACGAAGTGACCACGGCTGATGTCCTGTTCTGACAGGTTGCTGTCGCCGATCCAGTCGTGCAGTTCCTTGCGCCACGCCAGGTAGGTTTGCAGGTAACGCTTGTAGAGTGGGTTCTGGCTCCAGGCCGGGTCGTGAAAGCGACGGTCATCGCTTTCGGGCACCAGCGCGGACTTGCCGAACATCACATTTTTCAATTCGACGCCAAAGTGGGCGACATGCTTGACGCTGTGCAACGGTTGTCTGATGGCTTGGCTCAGCACCATCTTCGCTGAGGCCAATAAGTCCTTTTTACGTAACGCGATGATCGGGTTCAGCCCCAAGGTGTTTTCCGAGGCCTGGCGTTTCAAGTCATCGTTATTCTTGTTACTCATCTACGACGCTCCATTGTCCGAAAGACGAGTACCGGGTACCGCTGCGCACCACCTTTCGATACACAACACAAGCCAGGTACTGCGACTCGGGTGACCGTTGATACCGCATCGTCAAATGCAGGGAACTTGCCAGTTCCATTGGTTACCCGAGTTTATTTTTTTTCGCAAGTGGGCCAATCATTGGCCACAGGAGTGGGCATTCAAGCAGATGGAATTAGAAAATGCCCTCTAAAGAGCAAGAAGCCTGGGCTAGAGCATCAGCCGCACGACCGACTGATCCGGGTCGCGGGTTTTTCCGGCCGCTTTGAGTTCGGCGAGGTAATCGATCCACAGCGCGTCCTGACGCACGGCCAATTGATAGAGGTAGTCCCAGGTGAACAATCCGCTGTCGTGCCCGTCGTCGAAGATCAATTTCAGTGCGTATTGACCGGCCGGTTCGATCTTGTTCAAGCGCACGTTGAGCTTGCCGAATTGCAGGATCGGTTTGCCGTGGCCCTGGACTTCGGCGGAAGGCGAATGTACCCGTAGGAATTCGGCGGGCAACTGGTAGACCTCGTCGGCGCCGTAGGTGAGTCCGAGGGTGTTTGAGGTTTTGTGCAGGTTTACAGCAGTAGGAAATTTCGACATTGATGAGGGTCCTGAATAAACCGGCTTCAAAATGTGGGAGGGGGTAAGCCCCCTCCCACATTGAAGCAAAGCAGCGCTGTGTGAGGTTTACAGGATATAGCGAGACAGATCTTCGTTCTGCGCCAATTCGCCCAGGTGGCTGTTGACGTAGTCGGCGTCGATCTGGATCGCTTCGCCATTCTGCGCACCGGCCAGGTCGCCGGCGCTGAAGGACACTTCCTCGAGCAGGCGCTCCAGCAAGGTATGCAGGCGACGGGCACCGATGTTCTCGGTCTTCTCGTTGACCTGCCAGGCGATTTCCGCCAGGCGCTTGATGCCGTCCGGCAGGAACTCGATGGCGAGGCCTTCGGTTTTCAGCAGCTCACGGTATTGCTCGGTGAGCGAGGCGTGCGGCTCGCTGAGGATGCGTTCGAAGTCGCCCGGGGTCAGCGCCTTGAGCTCCACACGAATCGGCAGGCGGCCTTGCAGTTCCGGCACCAGGTCGCTTGGCTTGCTCAGGTGGAATGCACCGGAGGCGATAAACAGGATGTGGTCGGTCTTGACCATGCCCAGCTTGGTGTTGACGGTGCAGCCTTCGATCAGCGGCAGCAGGTCGCGCTGTACGCCCTCGCGGGACACATCGACGCCGCCGGAGTTGCCGCGCTTGGCCACCTTGTCGATCTCATCGATAAACACGATGCCATGCTGCTCGACCGCTTCCAGGGCCTTGGCCTTGAGTTCTTCCTCGTTGACCAGACGCCCGGCTTCTTCGTCGCGCACCAGTTTCAGCGCTTCCTTCACCTTGAGCTTGCGGCTTTTTTTCTTGCCCTTGCCCATGTTGGCGAACAGGTTTTGTAACTGGCTGGTCATTTCTTCCATGCCAGGCGGCGCGGAGATGTCGACGCCGGACATTTCGGCGACTTCGATCTCGATTTCCTTGTCGTCCAACTGGCCTTCACGCAGGCGCTTGCGGAACAGCTGGCGGGTGTTGGAATCCGAGGCCGGTGCGGCGTCTTCGTTGAAACCCATGCGGGCCGGTGGCAGCAGGGCGTCGAGGATACGTTCCTCGGCGGCGTCTTCGGCGCGGTGGCTGACCTTGGTCATTTCCTGTTCGCGCAGCAGTTTCAGGGCGGCGTCGGCCAGGTCACGAATGATCGACTCGACGTCGCGGCCCACGTAGCCGACTTCGGTGAACTTGGTCGCTTCGACCTTGATGAACGGGGCATTGGCCAGCTTGGCCAGGCGCCGGGCGATCTCGGTTTTACCGACGCCGGTCGGGCCGATCATCAGGATGTTCTTCGGCGTTACTTCAACGCGCAGTTCTTCCGGCAGTTGCATCCGGCGCCAGCGGTTACGCAGCGCAATGGCAACGGCGCGCTTGGCATCGTCCTGGCCGATGATATGGCGATTGAGTTCATGGACGATTTCGCGGGGAGTCATGGACATAATGTTTGCGGTCCTCAAGCGGGAATAAGCCTACGGCTTACTCGGCGAGGTCCTGCTCCTCAATGGTGAAGTTGTGGTTGGTGAACACGCAGATATCGCCGGCGATACCGAGGGCGGTCTCGACGATTTCGCGGGCCGACAGGTCGGTTTTCTTCAACAGTGCGCTGGCCGCCGCTTGGGCGAAGCCACCGCCGGAGCCCATGGCGATCAGGCCGTGTTCAGGCTCAACCACATCGCCGTTACCGGTGATGATCAGGGACGCGTCTTTGTTGGCGACGGCCAGCATGGCTTCGAGGCGGCTGAGGGAGCGGTCGGTGCGCCATTCTTTGGCGAGTTCGACGGCGGCGCGAACCAGATGGCCCTGGTGTTTTTCCAGTTGGCCTTCGAAACGCTCGAACAGGGTGAAGGCGTCGGCGGTAGCGCCGGCAAAGCCCGCGAGCACCTGGCCATGGTACAGGAGGCGCACTTTTTTCGCGTTGCCTTTCATCACGGTATTGCCAAGGGAAACCTGGCCGTCGCCGCCCATGACGACTTTGCCGTGGCGACGTACTGAAACGATGGTGGTCAAGAGGAGAGTCTCCACGCAGCGGGGCGAAAATGCCCTGGTGGGAACTGATATGGGGGTAGCGGGGATGATTTCAACCTTGGGAGGTTGGTACGGACGAATGGTGTCTATTGATCTGACACACTTTCGAGAACCGCCTAAAACCCAATGTGGGAGGGGGCTTGCCCCCGATAGCAGTAGATCAGTCAATATTTTCGGCGACTGATACACCGCTATCGGGGGCAAGCCCCCTCCCACATTTTGATTGGTGTTGGCTTTAGGTCAGCGGCTCTGGCGCTGTTGTAATAACAGGTTGCTAAAGCCCGCGCCGGCCAATTGTTTCTGCGCCACGGTCAGTTGTTCACGGTTGCTGAATGGCCCCACCAACACGCGATACCAGGTCGCATCCTTCACTGTGCCGGATTCCACCGTGACCGCCTGGCCCAGCAGGATGATCTGCGCACGCACGCGATCGGCGTCCGCCTGTTTCGGGAACGAGCCCGCCTGCAGGAAGAACTTGGTCACCGGCGCGGCCTTGGTGGTCGCAACCGGTGGCGGTGGTGGCGGGGTGATCCCGGCCAGCGCGGCCTGGGCTCGTGCCGTGTCGATTTTGGCCGCTTCCGCCGGGGTGACCGGCGTGGTCGGTACTTGCGGCGTCGGCAGGGTTTTCTCCGGCACGGCGTCGGGCGGCACGATCACTTCCGATTCCGGCAGCAGGGTGTAGAAGTCGTACTTGGGCTTCACCGGCGCGGTCGGGCTTGGGGCGGTCTTGTTGGCTTCGGCCATTTTCGTGGCTTTTTGCTGCTCCTGTTTGACCCGTTTGACGTCATCGCCCTGGCCTGGGTCCAGCTTCATCAAAAATACGATAAACGCGCCGACCGTGAGGCCGATGGCCATCCACAGCCAGCCCGGAATAGGCTGCTTCGCCGGTGCCTGGTAGCGGCTGGCGCCGCGCTTGGGTGCAGGTTTTTTCTTGGCAGCCAACTTACATACGCTCCAGAGTTTCCAGGCCCAACAGTTCCAGGCCTTGCTTGAGGGTCCGTCCAGCCAGTGCGGCGAGGCGCAGGCGACTTTGCTTGTGGGCTTCGTCGTCGGCGGTGAGGATCGGGCAGTTCTCGTAGAAGCTGGAGAACAGCCCGGCGACTTCGTACAGGTAAGTGCAGAGGATATGCGGCGTACCTTTCTCGCCGACGCTGTTCAGCACTTCAGCGAACTGCGCCAGCTTGGCGCCCAGTTCCTGTTCCTGGGGCGCTTCCAGCACGATCTGCCCCTGCACTTCGCTGAAGTCCTTGCCCAGCTTGCGGAACACCCCGGCCACGCGGGTATAGGCGTACAGCAGGTACGGCGCGGTGTTGCCTTCGAAGTTGAGCATCAGCTCGAAGTTGAAGCTGTAGTCGCTGGTGCGGTGCTTGGACAGGTCGGCGTATTTCACCGCGCCAATGCCCACCACGCGAGCGATGTTGCGCAGGTCGGCGTCCGCCAGCTCCGGGTTCTTTTCCTTCACCAGGTTGTAGGCACGTTCCTGGGCTTCGTTCAGCAGGTCGATCAGCTTCACGGTGCCGCCGTCACGGGTCTTGAACGGGCGGCCGTCGGCGCCGTTCATGGTGCCGAACCCCATGTGTTCCATGTGCATCGGGTGCGTGACGAAACCGGCGCGGCGCGCCACTTCGAACACCTGCTGGAAGTGCAGGGCCTGGCGCTGGTCGACGAAATACAGCGCACGGTCGGCCTTGAGCACGCCACTGCGGTAGCGCACGGCGGCCAGGTCGGTGGTGGCATAGAGGTAGCCGCCATCGGCCTTGACGATGATCACCGGCAGCGGCTCGCCCTCGGCGGTCTTGAATTCTTCGAGGAACACGCACTGCGCGCCGTTACTTTCCACCAGCAGGCCTTTGGCCTTGAGGTCGTTGACCACGTTGATCAGGTCGTCGTTGTAGGCGCTTTCGCCCATGACGTCGGCCATGGTCAGCTTGACGTTGAGCAGTTCGTAGATTTTCTGGCAGTGCGCCAGCGAGATCTCGCGAAAGCGCGACCACAGCGCCAGGCATTCCTTGTCACCGGCCTGCAGCTTGACCACCAGGCCACGGGCGCGGTCGGCGAAGGCTTCGGATTCGTCGAAACGCTTCTTCGCGGCGCGGTAGAAGTTTTCCAGGTCCGACAGCTCGTTGCTGGTGATCGGGTTTTCCTGCAGGTAAGCCATCAGCATGCCGAACTGGGTGCCCCAGTCGCCCACGTGGTTCTGACGGATCACGGTGTCGCCGAGAAACTCCAGCACCCGCGCCACGCCGTCGCCGATGATGGTCGAGCGCAGGTGGCCGACGTGCATCTCTTTGGCCAGGTTGGGCGCCGACAGGTCGATGGCCACGCGCTCGGCAGGGCCGGCCTTGCGCACGCCGATTTTGGCGTCGGCCAGGGCGGCGTCGAGGCGTGAAGCCAGGGCCTCGGTGTTCTGGAAGAGATTGATAAAGCCCGGGCCGGCGATTTCGGCCTTGCTCACCTGCGGATCGGCCGGCAGCGCGGCGATGATTTTCTCCGCCAGGTCGCGCGGCTTCATGCCGGCCGGCTTGGCCAGCATCATCGCGATGTTGCTGGCGAAGTCACCGTGGGTCTTGTCGCGGGTGTTTTCCACCTGGATCGCCGGCGTCAGGCCTTCAGGCAACACACCTTCGTTGACGAGTTGGGTGAGGGCTTGTTGGATCAGCTGGCGAATGGTGTCTTTCATGGTGTTCTCTTTCGACCGCAAGCGGTGGCGCGCGATGCGCAGGTGGAAAAACTGGGCATTATCCGTGGCGAGGGCGGGCTTGCCAACCGTTCCAGACCTGCGGGGCTTTTTAAGGGCATCCTGCCCACTGTAGGAGCGAGCTTGCTCGCGAAAATCGTCAACGATAACGCGGATATTCGGGTTTACGCGGTGCTCTCGGGTTTTTCGCGAGCAAGCTCGCTCCTACAGGGTTAGTACAAATCGACCGGGTCCACATCCATTGACCATCGCACCTGGCGCCCGCTGGGCATTTGCTCCAGCGCAAGTAACCAGCTACTTAATAGCCGATGCAGCGGCGCGCGGGACGTCGCCTGCAAGAGTAGCTGAGCGCGATACCGTCCGGCGCGGCGCTCCATGGGCGCGGGCACCGGGCCGAGCAATTCGATGCCGCTCAGGCCCAGCTCTGCGAGCAGACGTTCGGCGGCGCTGCAGGCTTCATCGAGAAACCCCTCCGCCTGCCCCGGCTTGTGCGCCTCGGCACGCAGCAGCGCGAGGTGGGCAAAGGGCGGCAGGCCGGCGGCGCGGCGTTCGCTCAAGGCCTGCTCGGCAAACGCGAAGTAACCTTGCTCGGTCAGTTGAATCAGCAGCGGATGGTCAGCCAGGTGGGTCTGGATGATCACCTTGCCCGGCTCCTCGGCACGCCCGGCACGCCCGGCGACTTGCACGATCAACTGCGCCATGCGCTCGCTGGCGCGGAAGTCGCCGGAGAACAAGCCGCCGTCGGCATCCAGGATCGACACCAGGGTCACCCGGGGAAAGTGATGCCCCTTGGCCAGCATCTGCGTGCCGACCAGGATGCACGGTTGGCCCTTCTGGATGGTGGCGAACAGCTGGTTCATCGCGTCCTTGCGCGAGGTGCTGTCGCGATCGACCCGCAGCACCGGGTAGTCCGGGAACAGAATGCCCAGGCGTTCTTCGGCGCGTTCGGTGCCCGCGCCAACCGGTCGCAGGTCGACTTTGCCGCATTGCGGGCAATGGCGCGGTACACGTTCCACATGGCCGCAGTGATGGCAGCGCAACTCGCCATGGCGCTGGTGGACGGTCATGCGCGCATCGCAGCGCTCGCATTCGGACATCCAGCCGCAGTCATGGCACAACAAGGTCGGTGCGAAGCCGCGACGGTTGAGAAACACCAGGACTTGCTGGCCGGCGGCGAGGGTCTGGCCGATGGCTTGTTGCATCGGCCCGGAAATGCCGCTGTCCAGTGGTCGGCTTTTTACATCCAGGCGTAGGAAGCGCGGTTGCTTGGCGCCGCCTGCTCGCTCATTCAGGCGCAGCAGGCCATAGCGGCCGGTGTAGGCGTTATGCAGGCTTTCCAGGGAAGGGGTGGCCGAACCCAGCACGATCGGGATGTCTTCCTGGCGTGCGCGCACCAGGGCCAGGTCGCGGGCGTGGTAGCGCAGGCCCTCCTGTTGTTTGTACGAACCGTCGTGTTCTTCGTCGATGATGATCAGCCCGGGGTTTTTCATCGGGGTGAACAGCGCCGAGCGGGTGCCGATAATAATGTCGGCCTCGCCGTCCCGCGCTGCCAGCCACGACTCCAGGCGTTCACGGTCGTTGACCGCCGAATGCACCAGGGCGATGCGTGCGTTGAAGCGCTGTTCGAAACGCGCCAGGGTTTGCGGGCCTAGGTTGATCTCGGGGATCAGCACCAGCGCCTGTTTGCCGGCCTGCAGGGTTTCGCGGATCAACTGCAGATAGACTTCGGTCTTGCCGCTGCCGGTCACGCCAGCCAGCAGGAACGCGTGAAAGCTGTCAAAACCTGCGCGAATGGCTTCATAGGCCGCACGCTGTTCGGGGTTCAGCGGCAATTCCGGTTGGGCCAGCCAGTGTTCATGGCGCGGGTCCGGGGCGTGCTTGCGGATCTCGACTTGCACCAGGCCTTTGGCGAGCAGCAGGTCGAGGCTGTCTTTGCTCAGCATCAGCTTGCTCAAGAGCTGATGGGCCACGCCATGGGGGTGCTGGGCCAGTGTCGCCAGGGCCTCGCGCTGACGCGGAGCGCGGGCGATGCGCGGGTCGTCGAGGCGTGCGCCGGGCACCGTCGACCAGAAGCGCTCCTGGCGTGCTTCGGCCAACTCGCCCTGGCGCAGCAGCACCGGCAGCGCCCAGCTCAAGGTGTCGCCCAGGCTGTGCTGGTAATACTGGGCAGTCCACAGGCACAGCTTGAACAGCGCGGGCGGTAGCGGCGGCGTGGTGTCGAGGATGGCCACGGCGGGTTTGAGCTTTTCTGCCGGGACTTCGCTGTGATCGGCCACTTCTACCAGGATGCCGATCATTTCCCTTCGGCCAAACGGCACCCGTACCCGCATGCCCGGCTGCAACTGCTCCCGCAGCACGCCGGCCGGGGCCCGGTAGTCGAACAGGCGGCGCAGGGGCGAGGGCAGGGCTAGGCGCAAAATGGCGTCGGGCACGCAGGGGTTCTCTATAAAGGAGGGTGATGACGAAGGGCGGGAGCCTAGCAGACGAGGGATGCGTTGGGTATGCCGCGGTTTTCGGATGAAAGGGGCTTTGGTGTGCTGAATCGATGCAGAGCGGCGCTTGCGCGTTTAAAAAGGTCTGGTAGAATCCGCGGCCTAATTACGTGCGGTATTCGACAATGGTGTCGAGTGGCGGCACGCTAGCCTGAGGAAGTCACCATGAAAGCCGGTATCCATCCAGCGTACGAAACCATCGAAGTCACCTGCAGCTGCGGCAACAAGTTCGAAACCCGTTCGAACCTGTGCAAGCCACTGGGCACTGACGTATGCAACGAGTGCCACCCGTTCTACACCGGTAAGCAGAAAACTCTGGACACTGGCGGCCGTGTACAGCGCTTCGCAGATCGCTTTGGTGCTTTCGGCAAGAAGCCTGCTGCTACTCCAGCAGAGTAAGGCTCAAAAGCCCTATGGGCTTTTGCCAGCTGTTGAAAAAGGCGCCCCTTGTGGGCGCCTTTTTTGTGCCCGCGATTTGGCTGTTGGCGGCCAGACAAGAACTCCAACGCGATTGCGCTTGTTGAAATCGATATTGGAAGAAAAATTGTAGACATTTTTTAGGTGGATTGTGAGCAGTTCGCTCCTTGTATCCCGCAGCTCTTGGCCAAAAGTCGTAGTGCATAGCCCTTGACACCACTGACTGTCCAGTCTTGTAGGGGCTTTACGACACGAGTATCCTCGGCGGTCCGTCGACCAACAGTAAAAGCGGAATGCCGATATGTCTGATTTGAAAACTGCCGCTCTCGAATATCATGCCCATCCTCGTCCAGGAAAGCTGAGTGTAGAGCTCACCAAAGCCACTGCCACCGCCCGTGACCTGTCGCTGGCCTACAGCCCTGGCGTTGCCGAGCCTGTACGTGAAATCGCCCGTGACCCTGAGTTGGCGTACAAATACACCGGCAAAGGCAACCTGGTTGCAGTGATTTCCGATGGCACCGCGATTCTCGGCCTGGGTAACCTCGGCCCATTGGCTTCCAAGCCAGTCATGGAAGGTAAAGGCGTGCTGTTCAAGCGCTTTGCCGGCATCGATGTGTTCGACATCGAAGTCGATTCCGAGAGCCCGCAGGCTTTCATCGACACCGTCAAGCGCATTTCCATCACCTTCGGTGGCATCAACCTGGAAGACATCAAGGCACCTGAGTGCTTCGAGATCGAAAAGGCCCTGATCGAGCAGTGCGACATTCCGGTATTCCACGATGACCAGCACGGCACCGCGATCGTTACTGCGGCCGGCATGATCAACGCCCTGGAAATCGCTGGCAAAACCCTGGCTGACGCCAAGATCGTCTGCCTGGGCGCCGGTGCTGCGGCCATCTCGTGCATGAAGCTGATCGTCAGCATGGGCGCCAAGCTGGAAAACATCTACATGGTCGACAGCAAGGGCGTGATCCAGTCCGAGCGTACCGACCTGAACCAGTACAAGGCGATGTTTGCGCATCCGTCCTCCAAGCGCACCCTGGCTGAGGCCCTCGACGGTGCTGACGTATTCGTCGGCCTGTCCGGTCCGAACCTGCTAAGCGCTGAAGGCCTGAAGGCCATGGCGGCCAACCCGATCGTGTTCGCCTGCTCCAACCCGGACCCAGAAATCGCGCCGGAACTGGCACACGCCACCCGCGACGACGTGATCATGGCCACCGGCCGTTCGGACTACCCGAACCAGGTCAACAACGTACTGGGCTTCCCGTTCATCTTCCGTGGTGCCCTGGACGTTCGCGCCAAGCGCATCAACGAAGAAATGAAAGTGGCTGCCGCCAACGCCCTGCGTGAACTGGCCAAGCTGCCGGTGCCTCAGGATGTGTGCGATGCCTACGGCGGCGCCAAGCTGGAATTCGGTCGTGAATACATCATTCCGAAACCAATGGACAAGCGCCTGATCACCCTGATCTCCGACGCCGTGGCCAAAGCCGCGATCGAGACCGGTGTGGCCACCCTGCCGTATCCGAAAAACTACCCGCTGCAAAGCGTGGATGATGTGTTCAACGGCTAAGCCGTTGTAGCGCACCCACAAAAAGCCCCGGCTCTCGCGAGTCGGGGCTTTTTGCTGTGTGGCTATAAACCCAAGGCCTGGGCAGAACCAAATGTGGGAGGGGGCTTGCCCCCGATAGCGGTGTGTCAGTCACCTGATGAGTTGACTGGTCCACTGCTATCGGGGGCAAGCCCCCTCCCACATTGGATCTGTGTTCAAACACAGACTCCGTCAGAACAGGTCGATCGGTGCCGCCTCATCCGCCGGCAGCGGGCTGCCCGGCGCCACGCCATTGCCCAGTTCGTTGATCGACGGCGGCGTGTCTTCGCTCTTGAACAGCTCGAAGTACGCATTCGGCGTGCTCGGCGATGCCGCGCGGCCACTGACCGGGTCGATCCGCAGGCTGAGGATGCCTTCCGGTTCTGGCTGGGTATGCAGCGGCTTGTCTTTCAGGGCCGCGCCCATGTAGCTCATCCAGATCGGCAGCGCGACGGTGCCGCCGAACTCGCGGCGACCGAGGCTTTCCGGCTGGTCGTAGCCGGTCCACACGGTGGTCACGTAGTCGGCGTTGTAGCCGGAGAACCAGGCGTCCTTGGATTCGTTGGTGGTACCGGTCTTGCCTGCAATGTCCGCGCGGCCCAGGGCCAGTGCGCGGCGGCCGGTGCCTTTCTTGATCACGTCTTCCAGGATGCTGTTGAGGATGTAGGTGGTGCGGCCATCCACCACGCGCTCGGCCACCGCCGGCGCTTGCGGTTCAGGTGCGGCCGCCGGGTTGGCCACGGGCGTTGCGCCTGGGGTCGGCTCGATGGTGATACCGCCGTTGCTTGGTGCGGCCAAGCCATCGCTGGCGGCCACGCCGTTGACCACATCACCCGGCACTCGTGGCGGGTTGGCGGTGAACAGGGTGTCGCCATTGCGGCTGTCGATCTTGTCGATCAGGTACGGCGTGATCTTGTAGCCGCCGTTGGCAAATGTGCTCCAGCCGGTGGCGATTTCCATCGGCGTGAGGGTCGCCGTCCCCAGGGCCAGGGACAGGTTTGGCGGCAGATCTGCCTTGTTGAAGCCAAAGCGCGTGATGTAGTCGATGGTCTTGTTCACGCCCATCGCCTGCAGCAAGCGGATCGACACCAGGTTGCGCGACTTGTACAGCGCCTCGCGGATGCGGATCGGGCCGAGGAAGGTGTTGGTGTCGTTCTTCGGACGCCAGACCTTGTCCAGGTACTCGTCGACAAACACGATCGGGGCATCGTTGACCAGGCTGGCGGCGGTGTAGCCGTTGTCCAGGGCGGCACTGTAGACGAACGGCTTGAAGCTCGAGCCGGGTTGGCGCTTGGCCTGGGTGGCACGGTTGTAGTTGCTCTGCTCGAACGCGAAGCCGCCGACCAGGGCGCGGATCGCACCGTTCTGCGGGTCGAGGGAAACCAGCGCGCCTTGTGCGACTGGCACCTGGCTGAATTTCAGGCTGTCGTCTTTCTGGCGTTGCACGCGGATCAAGTCACCCACCTGCGCCACGTCCGACGGCTGCTTGGGCATCGGGCCCATGCTGTTGGTGTTCAGGAATGGGCGCGCCCATTTCATGCTGTCCCACGCCACATGCGCTTCGCCGGTGCGGGTCAGTACCTGCACGCCGTCCTTCTTCACCTGGGTGACGATGGCCGGTTCCAGGCCGCTGATCGTGCGCTGTTTGCCGAGTTCGGTGGTCCAGGCGCTCAGGGTCTTGCCCGGCAGGCGCGATTCTGGGCCGCGGTAGCCGTGGCGCTGGTCGTAGGTGATCAGGCCTTCATGCACCGCGTTGTTGGCGATTTCCTGCAAGTCGCTCGGAACGGTCGTGGTCACGCGAAAGCCTTCGGTGTAAGCCTCGCTGCCATAACGGCCGACCATCTCGGCACGCGCCATTTCCGCGATATAAGGGGCGTTCACTTCCGGGGTCGGTACGTGGTAACTGGCGTTCAACGGCTCGGCCACCGCGCTTTCATAGGCGCTCTGGCTGATTTTGCCCAGCTTGTACATGCGCCCCAGAATCCAGTCGCGCCGCTCTTTGCTGCGCGCCGGGTTGGCCAGCGGGTTGAAGCGCGAGGGCGCCTTGGGCAGGCCGGCAATCATCGCCATCTGCGCCAGGCTGGCGTCACGAATCGACTTGCCGTAGTAGACCTGGGACGCGGCTTCGATGCCGTAGGCGCGGTTGCCCAGGTAGATCTTGTTGACGTACAGCTCAAGGATCTCGTCCTTGGTCAGCTGCCGCTCGATCTGCAGTGCCAGCAGGATCTCGGTGGCTTTGCGTGAAAAGCTGCGTTCGCTGGTGAGGAAGAAGTTCTTCGCCACTTGCATGGTGATCGTGCTGCCGCCGGATTGAATGTGTCCGCTTTTTACCAACTGCGTGGCGGCCCGTACCAGGCTGCTGGGGTCGACGCCGTAGTGGTTGGCGAAATTATCGTCCTCGGCCGACAGCAGGGCGTTGATGAAATTGGGCGGAATATCCGCGAAACGGATCGGGGTGCGGCGCATTTCGCCGAACTCCGCGATCAGCTTTTCATCGCTGCTGTAGACCCGCAAAGGAATCTGCAACTGGATGCTTCTCAGGGCCTCTACGGAGGGCAAACCCGGACTAAGGTAGAGGTAGGCGCCGCTGAGGACGAGCAGCAGCCCGCAAACGATGGCGACAATGGAGTACCCGAAAAACTTCAGCAGACGAATCAAGGCTTTTGGATTTCCAGAGAAAAGAATGGGTTAGGCGCCGGGGCATGCATGGCAAACGATGAATCGACCCGAGCTGCAGATAAAAAGCGGGAAAAAACGCTGGGCATTAAAGCATTTTTCAGCTTGGGGCGTCATTCGCGCCTCGCAAACAAGGCGATCGAATGCACGGTGCCCCGCGCCAATCAGGCGGTATGACAGGGAAAGTTTTAGGGAGTTTTATGGGAAAGGGATTTTTCAGGCAAAAAGTCGATACCGTCCTGGGTGTCGACATTCAGGACACGGGCATCCGGCTGATCGAACTCGGCCGCTCGCCCACTGGCTACAGCGTACAAAGCTATGCCACTCAGGCACTACCGGCCCAAGCCGTGGTCGATAGCAGCATGCTCGACCTCGACGGCGTCGGGCAGGCGTTGTCCCAGGCGTTGGCCCGGTTGCGCACCTCGGCCCGCCAAGCGGCCGTGGCCGTGTCGGGCCCTTCGGTTATTACGCGGGTGATCGAGTTGGAGGCGGGGCTCAGTGAGGAAGAAATGACCTGGATGATCCAGATGGAGGCCGACCAGTATATCCCGTACCCGCTGGATGAGATGGCCTTGGATTTCCAGGTTCGCGGGCCATCGGCCCAGAATGGGGCGCGGGTTGATGTATTGCTCGTCGCGTGCCATAAGGCCCAGGTAGAGGCTCGCGTCGCGGTTTTGAGCCTGGCTGGGCTGGTGCCGAAGGTGGTGGATGTGGAAGCATTTGCATTGGCGCGCGCTTGCGGTCAGGATTTCGGCAGCTTCACGCCGGGCCATCGAGTCGATGGCGCACAATGGGCCGTGGATGCCCACGGGATGGGAATTGCTTGCGGGTTGGCCCTGAGGAGTTTCGCTTGATGACACGAATCAACCTTTTGCCCTGGCGCCAGGCGCTGGCGGAACGGCGGCGCAAATACTTCCTGGTGCTGCTGCTGGCGTTTGCCTGTGTGGCGCTTGCTGCCGTGTGGCTGGCCGATCAAGTGATCGACCAGGCGATTGACCGACAAGTGACGCGTAATAACCATCTGGACAAGGACGTTGCCATCCTTGACTCGCGCATCAAGACCATCGATGACCTGCAGGAGCAAAGCCAGCAATTGGCGGAGCGCATGAAGGTCGTGCAGGACTTGAGCGAAGCCCGTTCGGCCGGTGCCCAGCTCTTGGATCAGTTGGCCCGCGCGATGCCAGACGGCGTGCATTTGCATGAAGTGGTGGCGAAGGGCGATACCGTCAGTATCCGCGGCAGCGCCGATTCCAGCCAGGACATCGCCCAACTGATGCGCCGCCTGCAAGCCTCCGAAGGCGCCCACGCCACTCGACTGCAACGTGTGCGGATGGAAGATGACCAGGGCGGCAACGAGTTTCAATTGACGGTGCGCCAGGGAGAGTCCGTCGAGGCCCAGCCGTGAGCCTGCCCAGGCTCGACTTTTCCGCTCTCACCCACAACGCTGCGAAATGGCCCTTGCCCGCCAAGGCCGTGCTCGGCTGCGCGCTCGCCGGCCTGGTGCTGTGGGTGGGCGATGGGATGTACCTGAGCCCGTCGCGGGAGCGGTTGCAGGGGATCGAGGCGCAGGGCGTCGTCTTGCAGCGCCAGGTCGCCGAAAAGGCGGGCCTTGCCGCCAGTCTTGAGGCGCGCAGCCTGCAGTTTCAGGCGATGCAGGCGCGCTTTACCGGGCTGTTGCAGCAGTTGCCTGGCGCGTCCGGGGTACCCGCTTTGCTCGAAGATATTGCCCGGCTGGGCGCGGCCAATGCGGTGCTCGTCGACGAGATCGTGCTGTTGGATGAGCAGCCCCGGCCACTCTATATCGAGCAGCCGTTACACCTGCGCGTCACCGGGGCTTATCACGACCTGGCGATGTTTGTGAGCGCCTTGGGCGGCTTGCCGCGCATCGTCACGGTGCATGATGTCGCGCTGCGAGTGGATGGGGCGGCATTGCGCCTGGAGTTGCTGGCCAAGACGTATCGCAATCCGTCACCGGGCGCTCAGCCGGGCCAGGCCTTTGAGCCTGGGCCGCGCTTTGTCTATGACGCGCTTGCCTTGCGCAATCCGTTCCAGCCACGCGCCTTGCAGGTCGATCACGTGCCTGGCCGGCCCGCGTTCGCGCCAGACCCCGACCGCGCCCGCGGAGCCCTGGAAGGTATCGCCGTCGACCAGTTCGAAATGGTCGGCACGCTGTCCCGAGGCATGCAAACCTTCGCCCTGCTACGTGCCGCGGCCACCGTCCACAGGCTGGCAGTCGGCGATTACCTGGGGCCGGACCACGGTCGGGTCACGGCCATTGCTGAAGGCTATGTCGAATTGGTCGAGTTGTTTCCCGACGAACAGGGCGCATGGCTGGAGCGCCCGCGAACCCTCGTGCTAAGCGTCAACTCATAACGGAATCAAACAATGAAAAGGACTTTCTCGTCCTTCGGTGTGGCGCTATGGATAGCGTTCACGGCACCGATGGCTGCTGCTGTGCCCAATCGTGTGGATCTGATCCAACTGCCGCCTCCCGGCAGTGCGGCATCAGGCACCTATACCGGCGACAAGCTGAACCTCAACTTCCAGAACATCGAGCTGCGCGCTGTGTTGCAGCAGATTGCCGATGTGGCGGGCCTGAACCTGGTCGCCAGCGACGATGTGCAAGGTTCGATCACCCTGCGACTCAAGGGCGTGCCTTGGGATCAGGCGCTGGACCTGGTGTTGCAAAGCAAGGGGCTGGACAAGCGAATAAAGGCCGGCGTGCTGTTGGTGGCGCCCGCCGAAGAGTTGGCCGCGCGCGAACTGCTGACGCTGGAGGCGCGCAAGCAGATGGCCGAACTGGCGCCATTGCGTCGCGAGCTGCTGCAGGTCAATTACGCCAAGGCTGCGGACCTGGCCAAGTTGTTCCAGTCGGTGACCGGCCTGGAGGGCACCACCGATGAGCGCGGGTCGGTGGCGGTGGATGACCGCACCAATAACATCATTGCCTACCAGACCGGCGAGCGCCTGGAAGAGCTGCGGCGCATCGTGGCGCAGTTGGACATTCCGGTGCGCCAGGTGATGATTGAAGCGCGGATTGTCGAGGCCAATGTCGACTACGACAAAAGCCTGGGCGTGCGCTGGGGAGGGCAGGTCAATCGCGGCAACTGGGGCGCCGGTGGTATCCAGCAACCTCCGGCGCCGGGGGCGGAGCCTGTGGACAATCCACCCAGTGCGCCCTTCGTCGACTTGGGTGCGCTCACCGGCACCTCCGGCTTGGGTATCGCGTTTATCACCGACAACCTGCTGCTGGACCTGGAACTGACCGCCATGGAGAAAACCGGCAACGGCGAGATCGTCTCGCAGCCCAAGGTGGTCACGTCCGACAAGGAAACTGCGCGCATCCTCAAGGGCACTGAGATTCCCTACCAGGAATCCAGCTCCAGCGGCGCCACCTCGGTGTCGTTCAAGGAGGCTTCGCTGTCCCTGGAGGTCACCCCGCAAATCACGCCTGACGACCGCGTGATCATGGAGGTGAAAGTCACCAAGGATGAGCCGGATTATCTGAACAAACTCAACGACGTACCGCCGATCAAGAAAAACGAGGTCAACGCCAAGGTGCTGGTCAGGGACGGCGAGACCATCGTCATTGGCGGGGTTTTCTCCAATACCCAAAGCAAAGTGGTAGATAAAGTGCCATTTTTGGGCGATGTGCCGTATCTTGGCCGCCTTTTCCGGCGCGATGTGCTGGCGGAGAAAAAATCCGAGCTGCTGGTATTCCTGACTCCGCGTATTATGAATAACCAGGCGATTGCTGTGAGTCGTTGATTCTGTGCGAAATTTGATTCTTGTAGGACCGATGGGCGCTGGAAAAAGCACCATCGGCCGTTTGCTGGCCAAAGAGCTGCGCCTGCCATTCAAAGACTCCGATAAGGAAATTGAATTGCGCACGGGTGCCAATATCCCGTGGATCTTCGATAAGGAAGGCGAGCTGGGCTTTCGTGATCGTGAGCAGGCGATGATTGCCGAGCTGTGCGGCTGCGACGGCGTGGTCTTGGCGACTGGCGGCGGTGCCGTGATGCGCGAGGAGAACCGCCGGGCACTGCATGCCGGTGGTCGGGTGGTCTATCTGCATGCGTCGGTCGAGCAGCAGGTGGGGCGCACCGCGCGCGATCGCAATCGCCCACTGCTGCGCACCGCCGACCCGGCGAAAACCCTGCGGGATCTGCTGGCGCTGCGCGATCCGCTGTATCGGGAAATCGCCGATCTGGTGGTGGAAACCGATGAGCGGCCACCTCGGATGGTGGTGCTCGACATTCTTGAGCGCCTGCAACGGCTGCCACCCCGTTAAAGCCAGGCCCGAAATGCGCTATTCTCGGCGGCGCGCTATCACCCTGTGGGGTGTGGCGTAGAGCCATCAGGCGACGTCGGATCGCGACGTTGCCGGTCGTTAATACATCTTCAACGCGGGGACACATGCAGACACTTAAGGTCGATCTAGGCGAGCGCAGCTATCCGATCCATATTGGCGAAGGTCTGCTGGACCAACCCGAGTTGCTCGCACCGCATATTGCCGGGCGGCAAGTGGCGATCATCTCCAATGAAACGGTCGCGCCGCTGTATCTTGAGCGTCTGAGCCGCAGCCTGGCGGCGTACTCGGTGATCTCCGTGGTGCTGCCCGACGGCGAAGCCCATAAGAACTGGGAAACCCTGCAACTGATCTTCGATGGCTTGCTGAGCGCACGCCATGATCGGCGCACCACCGTGGTCGCCCTCGGTGGCGGCGTGATTGGCGACATGGCCGGTTTTGCAGCCGCCTGCTATCAGCGCGGCGTGGATTTCATCCAGGTGCCGACCACCCTGCTGTCCCAGGTCGATTCGTCGGTGGGCGGCAAGACCGGCATCAACCATCCGCTGGGCAAAAACATGGTGGGCGCGTTCTACCAGCCTCAGGCCGTGCTGATCGACACCGCGACCCTCAACACCTTGCCACCGCGCGAACTGTCGGCGGGCCTGGCGGAAGTCATCAAGTACGGGCTGATCTGTGACGAACCGTTCCTGACCTGGCTGGAAGAACATGTCGACGCCCTGCGCGCGCTCGACCAAGTGGCGCTGACCGAGGCGATCTCGCGTTCCTGCGCCGCCAAGGCGCTGGTGGTGAATGCCGACGAACGGGAGTCCGGTGTTCGGGCCACCTTGAACCTGGGCCACACCTTCGGCCATGCGATCGAAACGCACATGGGCTATGGTGTGTGGTTGCATGGGGAAGCCGTAGCGGCTGGCACAGTGATGGCATTGGAGATGTCGCAACGCCTGGGCTGGATCAGCGCCCAGGAGCGGGATCGGGGCATCCGCCTGTTCCTGCGCGCCGGGTTGCCGGTGATCCCGCCCGAGGAGATGAGTGAGGCGGATTTCCTCGAACATATGGCGATAGACAAGAAAGTGATCGACGGTCGACTGCGACTGGTGCTGCTGCGCCGCATGGGCGAAGCGGTGGTGACCGACGATTATCCGAAAGAGATTTTACAGGCCACGCTGGGAGCGGATTACCGCGCCCTGGCCCAGCTTAAAGGTTAATAAGAGCCCGATGACTAGTTTGCATGCCGACGAGGCGTTCCTCGGCCATTACCAGTTAAGCCACGACCCCTTCGCTCCACGGGTGCCTGGTTTCAAATTCTTCCCTGCGCAGCGCAAACCGGTGCTCGGGCAGTTGCATCACCTGGCGCGCTACAGCCAGTTGTTGCTGGTCGTCACCGGCCCGCTGGGCAGCGGCAAGACCTTGCTGCGCCAGGCGCTGGTCGCCAGCACCAACAAGCAATCGGTGCAAAGCGTGGTGGTGTCGGCCCGTGGCGCCGGTGATGCGGCCGGCGTGCTGCGCCAGGTGGCCCAGGCCCTGGACGTTGCCAGCGCCGAGCCGAATGCGATTCTAAAGCAAGTGGTGCAACTGGGCCTGACCGGCCAGGAAGTCTACCTGCTGGTGGACGACGCCGAACAGCTTGACGAGTCGGCCCTCGAGGCGCTGCTGGCGCTGGCAGCGGGTACGCCGGAAGGCCGTCCGCATGTGTTCCTGTTCGGTGAATCGTCCCTGATCGCCGCTCTGGAGCAGATCAGCGGCGAGCAGGAGCTGTTCCACGTCATCGAATTGCAGCCGTATGAAGAGGAAGAAACCCGCGAATACCTGGCGCAACGTCTCGAAGGCGCCGGGCAGGGCATCGAACTTTTTTCCGCTCAGCAGATCTCTGATATTCACGAAAGCTCCGACGGCTGGCCTGGCACCATTAATCAGGTCGCCCGGGATGCCATGATTGAAGCCATGATTGCCAGCCGCTCTGCGGTCAAGCGTCCAAAGATGGGGTTCACTATGCCTAAGAAGCACGTATTGGCTATTTCCGCCGTTGTCGTGGTCGCTGTCGCCGCCGCCTGGTTGATCCCGGGTCGCAGCAAGGCACCGACCACTGCCGGCGCGCCAACCGAACAGGCGCAGTTGCCACTGGGTAAACCGACGCCAAATGTCGAATTCGCCAACTCCGGCCAACCGACCAGCCTGCCGATGGTCGGCCAGCCTGTCATGCGCGGCCCGCTCGCCGAAGAAGCAGGCGGTATCTCCGAAGGCGACGACGGCGTGCCGGTGGAAGGCTCCAGTGCCACACCGCCGACCGTGACCACCACTGCGCCACCTGCGGGCGTCCCCGCCGGCCAACCGGCGGCAAAACCAACGCCTGCGCCTACGGTCGCGACTGCCAAGCCGGCGCCCGTCACCAAGCCGGTCGCGCCAGCGCCTGTCGCCAAGCCAGCTCCGGCCCCGGCCACCAAACCGGCGGAAAAACCGGTGACTGTCGCCAAGGCCGGCGCCACCGGTAGCAGTTGGTACACCAGCCAGCCTAGCGGTAACTTCGTGGTGCAGATCCTCGGCACCAGCTCCGAAGCCAACGCTCAAGCCTTCGTCAAAGAGCAGGGCGGCGAGTACCGTTATTTCAAGAAAGTGCTCAACGGCAAGCCTCTTTACGTGATCACTTACGGCAGCTTCTCAAGCCGTGCCGCCGCCGATACCGCTATCAAAGCCTTGCCAGCGAAGGTTCAGGCTGGTAAACCTTGGCCTCGCACTGTTGCCAGCGTTCAACAAGAACTGGCAGCAACTCGCTGAAGATCCGGCGGCCTTACCCAGGCCGCCCTCCCGGCACCTCAAAAAAAACCGCAAGTGCGTGCAGCCCTCAAGGCCGCGCGCGTTGTGGTGTCTGCGTCACAGTGGCTTTTGAGTCGTAGCGGTCAAAATTAAAAAAGTTTTGACTAGCACAGCATATCGCTTTAAACCTTTCATAAATGCGACATAGATTTGCGACATCTCGTCGCTAAATTTGTGAGCGTCTGTGTCGGTGTGTACAATGACCTCCCTTTTGCCCCTGCAAAGCCGACGAACGTTCGGCGTAGAAGGTAACTGGTTGAATTGAAAAGAAATTTGCCTCGATATAAGAGGCAGCCTGGTGAGAAAGCGTCTATGAAAGCAGGTCTGTACCAACCCGATGAATTCAAGGATAACTGCGGTTTCGGCCTGATTGCCCATATGCAGGGCGAGCCCAGTCATACCCTTTTGCAAACGGCCATCGAGGCCCTGACCTGCATGACCCACCGTGGTGGGATCAACGCCGACGGCAAGACCGGTGACGGGTGTGGCTTGCTCATTCAAAAGCCCGACCTGTTCCTGCGCGCTGTCGCCAAAGAACATTTCGCGGCCGATCTGCCCAAGCAGTACGCCGTGGGCATGGTGTTCTTCAACCAGGACCCGGTCAAAGCCGAAGCCGCTCGCGAGAACATGAACCGCGAAATCCTCGCGGCCGGCCTGCAACTCGTCGGCTGGCGCAAAGTGCCGATCGACACCAGCGTGCTCGGTCGCCTGGCCTTGGAGCGCCTGCCGCAGATCGAACAAGTGTTCATCGCGGGCGACGGCCTGAGCGACCAGGACATGGCGATCAAGCTGTTCACCTCGCGTCGTCGCTCGTCCGTGTCCAATGCCGCCGACACCGACCACTACATCTGCAGCTTTTCGCACAAGACCATCATTTATAAAGGCCTGATGATGCCGGCGGACTTGACCGCCTTCTATCCGGACCTGAGCGATGAGCGCCTGCAAACCGCAATCTGCGTGTTCCACCAGCGCTTCTCCACCAACACCCTGCCGAAATGGCCGCTGGCCCAGCCATTCCGCTTCCTCGCCCACAACGGCGAGATCAACACCATCACCGGCAACCGCAACTGGGCCGTGGCCCGTCGCACCAAGTTCGCCAACGATTTGATGGACCTGGAAGAACTCGGCCCGCTGGTCAACCGCGTCGGCTCCGACTCCTCCAGCATGGACAACATGCTCGAACTGATGGTCACTGGCGGCATCGACCTGTTCCGTGGCGTGCGCATGATCATTCCGCCTGCGTGGCAGAACGTCGAGACCATGGACCCCGATCTGCGGGCGTTCTATGAGTACAACTCGATGCACATGGAACCGTGGGACGGCCCGGCCGGTGTGGTCATGACCGACGGCCGCTACGCGGTGTGCCTGCTCGACCGTAACGGTCTGCGCCCAGCGCGTTGGGTGACCACCACCAACGGTTTCATCACCCTGGCGTCGGAAATCGGCGTGTGGAACTACCAGCCGCAAGACGTGATCGCCAAAGGCCGCGTCGGCCCTGGCCAGATCCTCGCCGTGGACACCGAAACCGGGCAGATCCTCGACACCGATGCGATCGACAACCGCTTGAAGTCCCGTCACCCGTACAAGCAATGGCTGCGCAAGAACGCCCTGCGCATCCAGGCGACCATGGAAGACAACGACCACGGTTCGGCGTTCTACGACATCGACCAGCTCAAGCAGTACATGAAGATGTACCAGGTCACGTTCGAAGAGCGCGACCAGGTGCTGCGTCCGCTCGGCGAGCAAGGCTACGAGGCGGTCGGCTCGATGGGCGACGACACGCCGATGGCCGTGCTGTCCCAGCGCGTGCGCACGCCATACGACTACTTCCGCCAGCAGTTCGCCCAGGTGACCAACCCACCGATCGACCCGCTGCGTGAAGCCATCGTGATGTCCCTGGAAGTCTGCCTCGGCGCCGAGCGCAACATCTTCCAGGAATCGCCTGAGCACGCCTCCCGCGTGATCCTCAGCTCGCCGGTCATTTCCCCGGCCAAGTGGCGCTCGCTGATGACCCTGGAGCGCCCAGGCTTCGACCGTCAGATCATCGACCTGAACTACGACGAGAGCCTCGGCCTTGAAGCTGCGGTGCGCAATGTCGCGGACCAGGCCGAAGAAGCCGTGCGCGCCGGGCGTACCCAGATTGTGCTGACCGACCGTCACATTGCACCGGGCAAGCTGCCGATCCACGCCTCCCTGGCCACCGGCGCGGTCCATCACCGCCTGACCGAAAAAGGCCTGCGCTGCGACTCCAACATCCTCGTGGAAACCGCCACCGCCCGCGACCCGCACCATTTCGCGGTGCTGATCGGTTTCGGCGCCTCGGCGGTGTACCCGTTCCTCGCCTACGAAGTGCTCGGTGATCTGATCCGTACCGGTGAAGTCCTGGGCGACCTCTACGAGGTGTTCAAGAACTACCGCAAAGGCATCACCAAGGGCCTGCTGAAGATCCTGTCGAAGATGGGCATCTCCACCGTCACTTCCTACCGTGGCGCGCAGTTGTTCGAGGCCATTGGTCTGTCGGAAGAAGTCTGCGACCTAAGCTTCCGTGGCGTACCGAGTCGCATCAAGGGTGCGCGTTTCGTCGACATCGAAGCCGAACAGAAAGCCCTGGCAGCCGAAGCCTGGAGCGCGCGCAAGCCGATCCAGCAAGGCGGCCTGCTCAAGTTCGTACACGGTGGCGAGTACCACGCCTACAACCCGGACGTGGTCAGCACCCTGCAAGCCGCCGTGCAGCAGGGCGACTACGCCAAGTTCAAGGAATACACCGCGCTGGTGGATAACCGCCCGGTGTCGATGATCCGCGACATGTTCAAGGTGAAAACCCTGGATACGCCGCTGGACATCAGCGAAATCGAACCGCTGGAATCGGTCCTCAAGCGCTTCGACTCCGCCGGTATTTCCCTGGGCGCCTTGTCGCCCGAGGCCCACGAAGCCCTGGCCGAAGCCATGAACCGCCTGGGTGCGCGTTCCAACTCCGGCGAAGGCGGCGAAGACCCGGCGCGCTACGGCACCATCAAGAGCTCGAAAATCAAGCAAGTGGCGACTGGCCGTTTCGGTGTAACCCCCGAATACCTGGTCAACGCCGAAGTGCTGCAGATCAAAGTCGCTCAGGGTGCCAAGCCCGGTGAGGGCGGCCAACTGCCAGGCGGCAAGGTCAACGGTCTGATCGCCAAGCTGCGTTATGCGGTACCGGGCGTGACCCTGATTTCGCCGCCGCCGCACCACGACATCTACTCGATCGAAGACTTGTCGCAGCTGATTTTCGACCTTAAACAAGTCAACCCGCAGGCTCTGGTCTCGGTGAAACTGGTCGCGGAAGCCGGCGTGGGCACCATCGCCGCCGGTGTGGCCAAGGCCTATGCCGACCTGATCACCATCTCCGGCTACGACGGCGGCACCGGCGCTTCGCCGCTGACCTCGATCAAGTACGCTGGCGCACCGTGGGAGCTCGGCCTGGCCGAGACGCACCAGACCCTGCGCGGCAACGACCTGCGCGGCAAAGTCCGCGTGCAGACCGACGGTGGCCTGAAAACCGGCCTCGACGTGATCAAGGCCGCCATCCTCGGCGCCGAAAGTTTCGGCTTCGGCACCGCGCCGATGATCGCCCTGGGCTGCAAATACCTGCGCATCTGCCACCTGAACAACTGCGCCACCGGCGTCGCCACTCAGAACGAGAAGCTGCGCAAGGATCACTACATCGGCACCGTCGACATGGTGGTGAATTTCTTCACCTACGTCGCCGAAGAAACCCGTGAGTGGCTGGCCAGGCTGGGCGTGCGCTCCCTCGAAGAGCTGATCGGCCGCACCGATCTGCTGGACATCCTCGAAGGCCAGACCGCCAAGCAACAACACCTGGACCTGACGCCGCTGTTGGGCAGCGATCACATCCCGGCAGACAAGCCACAATTCTGCCAGGTGGACCGCAACCCACCGTTCGACAAAGGCCTGCTGGCCGAGAAGATGGTCGAGATGGCCGCTTCGTCGATCAACGACGCCAGCGGTGGCGAATTCAGCATGGACATTTGCAACTGCGACCGCTCCATCGGCGCACGCATCTCCGGCGAAATCGCGCGCAAGCACGGCAACCAGGGCATGGCCAAGGCGCCGATCACCTTCCGCTTCACCGGCACCGCGGGCCAGAGCTTCGGCGTGTGGAACGCCGGCGGCCTGCACATGTACCTGGAAGGTGACGCCAACGACTACGTGGGCAAGGGCATGACCGGCGGCAAGCTGGTGATCGTTCCGCCTAAAGGCAGCGTCTACAAGACCCAGGACAGTGCCATCATCGGCAACACCTGCTTGTACGGCGCCACGGGCGGCAAGCTGTTCGCCGCCGGTACGGCCGGTGAGCGTTTCGCCGTGCGTAACTCCGGCGCCCACACCGTGGTGGAAGGCACTGGCGATCACTGCTGCGAGTACATGACCGGGGGCTTTGTCGCGGTACTGGGCAAGACCGGTTACAACTTCGGTTCGGGCATGACCGGCGGTTTCGCCTACGTGCTGGACCAGGACAACACCTTCGTCGACCGGGTCAACCACGAGTTGGTCGAGATCCAGCGGATCAGCGGCGAAGCGATGGAATCCCACCGTAACCACTTGCAGCACGTGCTGGACGAGTACGTCGAGGAAACCGGCAGCGAATGGGGTCGTAACCTCGCCGAGAACCTTGATGATTACCTGCGTCGTTTCTGGCTGGTCAAGCCCAAGGCTGCCAACCTGAAATCGTTGCTTTCCAGCATCCGTGCCAACCCGCAGTGATATGCGCCTGAAGAGTTTGATGAGGTTTTAACATGGCTGAACGTCTGAATAACGACTTCCAGTTCATCGATGTCGGGCGCAAAGATCCGAAGAAGAAACTGTTGCGTCAACGCAAGAAAGAGTTCGTGGAAATCTACGAACCCTTCAAACCCCAGCAGTCGGCCGACCAGGCCCACCGCTGCCTGGGGTGCGGTAACCCGTATTGCGAATGGAAGTGCCCGGTGCACAACTTCATTCCCAACTGGCTGAAACTGGTGGCCGAGGGCAACATCCTCGCCGCCGCCGAGCTGTCGCACCAGACCAACACCCTGCCGGAAGTCTGCGGCCGGGTGTGCCCGCAGGACCGTCTGTGCGAGGGTGCCTGCACCCTCAACGACGGCTTCGGCGCGGTGACCATCGGTTCGGTGGAGAAGTACATCACCGACACCGCCTTCGCCATGGGCTGGCGCCCGGACATGTCCAAGGTCAAGCCGAACGGCAAGCGCGTCGCGATCATCGGCGCGGGCCCGGCGGGCCTGGGCTGTGCCGACGTGCTGGTGCGTGGCGGCGTGACCCCGGTGGTGTTCGACAAGAACCCGGAAATCGGCGGCCTGCTGACCTTCGGCATCCCCGAGTTCAAGCTGGAAAAAACCGTGCTGAGCCATCGGCGTGAAGTGTTCACCGGCATGGGCATCGAGTTCCGCCTGAACACCGAAGTCGGCAAAGACGTGACCATGGAGCAACTGCTCGCCGAATACGATGCCGTATTCATGGGCATGGGCACCTACACCTACATGAAAGGCGGCTTTGCCGGTGAAGACCTGCCGGGTGTGTACGACGCGCTCGACTTCCTGATCGCCAACGTCAACCGCAACCTGGGCTTTGAAAAGTCGCCGGAAGACTTCGTCGACATGAAAGGCAAGAAGGTCGTGGTGCTGGGCGGTGGCGACACCGCGATGGACTGCAACCGCACCTCGATCCGCCAGGGCGCCAAGTCGGTGACCTGTGCGTATCGTCGTGACGAAGCGAACATGCCGGGCTCGCGCAAAGAGGTGAAGAACGCCAAGGAAGAAGGCGTGAAATTCCTCTACAACCGCCAGCCGATCGCGATTGTCGGTGAAGACCGCGTCGAAGGCGTGAAGGTGGTCGAGACCCGTCTCGGCGAACCGGACGCCCGTGGCCGTCGCAGCCCCGAGCCGATCCCGGGTTCCGAAGAGATCATCCCGGCCGACGCCGTGGTCATCGCCTTCGGCTTCCGCCCAAGCCCGGCGCCGTGGTTCGAGCAGTTCCAGATCCAGACCGACAGCCAGGGCCGCGTCGTCGCCCCGGAACAAGGCCAGTACAAGCACCAGACCAGCAACCCGAAAATCTTCGCCGGTGGCGACATGGTGCGCGGCTCCGACCTGGTAGTAACGGCGATCTTCGAAGGCCGCAATGCCGCCGAAGGCATCCTGGACTACCTGCAGGTCTAACCCATTTCACCTTTGAAATGTGGCCAAAATGTGGGAGGGGGCTTGCCCCCGATAGCGGTGGCCCAGTTAAAGATACTTAGACTGACACACTGCAATCGGGGGCAAGCCCCCTCCCACATTTGGTGTTGATGTGCCCAAGAGATTGTCGTAAATCAACCCGATAGATAAAAGGCACGGCTCATCCCGTGCCTTTTGCGTCGCGCTCTGAGAAAATGCCCGTACTTTTTTTGCGGATGCCGACATGACTGCCCTCAAGAACGACCGTTTCCTTCGTGCCCTGCTCAAGCAGCCCGTTGACGTCACCCCTGTGTGGATGATGCGTCAAGCCGGTCGCTACCTGCCGGAATACCGCGCCAGCCGCGCCAACGCCGGCGACTTCATGAGCCTGTGCATGAACCCGGAGTTCGCCTGCGAAGTCACGATGCAGCCGTTGGACCGCTACCCGGAACTGGATGCGGCCATCCTCTTCTCCGATATCCTCACCATCCCTGACGCCATGGGCCAAGGCCTGTACTTCGAGACCGGCGAAGGCCCGCGGTTCAAGAAAGTCATCAGCACCCTGGCCGACATCGAAGCGCTGCCGATCCCGGACCCGCACAAAGACCTCGGTTACGTGATGGACGCCGTCAGCACCATCCGCCGCGAGCTCAATGGCCGCGTGCCGCTGATCGGCTTCTCCGGCAGCCCCTGGACCCTGGCGACCTACATGGTCGAAGGCGGTTCGTCGAAAGACTTCCGCAAGACCAAGGCCATGCTCTACGACAACCCACAGGCCATGCACCTGCTGCTGGACAAGCTGGCGCAGTCGGTCATCTCGTACCTCAACGGCCAGATCATGGCCGGTGCGCAAGCGGTGCAGATCTTCGACACCTGGGGCGGCAACCTGTCGTCGGCGGCGTACCAGGAGTTCTCCCTGGCCTACATGCGCAAGATCGTCAGCGGCCTGATCCGTGAACACGAAGGCCGTAAAGTGCCGGTGATCCTGTTCACCAAGGGCGGCGGCCTGTGGCTGGAAAGCATCGCCGATGCCGGCGCGGATGCCCTGGGCCTGGACTGGACCTGCGACATCGGCGAAGCCCGCCGCCGCGTCGGCAATCAGGTCGCGCTGCAAGGCAACATGGACCCGACCGTGCTGTACGCCAAGCCGGAAGCCATCTGCACCGAAGTCGGGCGCATCCTGGCCAGCTACGGCAAGGGCAGCGGGCATGTGTTCAACCTGGGTCACGGCATTACGCCGGAAGTGAACCCGGAACATGCCGGTGCGTTCCTGCGTGCGGTGCATGAGTTGTCGGCGCAGTATCACGAGTGATCGGCGCGCAATGAAACACGCCCGGCTTATGCCGGGCGTTTTTGTTTGTCAGGCCGTTTGCAGCGGCGCCAGTTTCGCCAACTTCAACGCCACCAGCAACGCGCCGATCAACAGTGCGACGATAAACCCACCAATCCCGTTCCACCCGGCGAAGTGCCAGAAGAACCCACCCGCAGTGCCGGCAACGCTCGACCCCGCGTAGTAGCAGAACAGGTACAACGACGACGCCTGCCCCTTGGCTTTCACCGCGCGGCGGCCGATCCAACTGCTGGCCACCGAGTGGGCGCCGAAGAAGCCGAACGTGAACACCAGCATGCCGGGGATCACCAGCCACAGCGGAGTGAACAGGGTCAGGGCGATGCCGGCAAGCATCGACACGATGGTCGCCCACAGCACGCGGCGGCGGCCGAGGCGGTCGGCCAGGGAGCCGATTTTCGCCGAGCTGTAGATGCCCGAGAGGTACACCAGCGACAGCAGGCCGACCACGGCCTGGCTCAGGTCATACGGGTCGGCCAGCAAGCGGTAGCCGATGTAGTTGAACATCGTCACGAACGCGCCCATCAGCAGGAAGGCCTCGAGGAACAGCCACGGCAGGCCCGCGTCCTTGAAGTGCATGACAAAGCCGTCCACCAGGCTGCGCGGCTTGAGGCTACTGGCGCGGAAGTTGCGCGATTCGGGGAGGATCTTCCAGAACACCGTCGCCGCGATCAGGGCCAGGGCGCCGATGATCAGCATTGCCGTGTGCCAACTGACGAAGTCGATCAACACGCCGATGATCAGCCGCCCGCTCATGCCGCCGATGGCGTTGCCGCCGATGTACAGGCCCATGGCGAGGCCGATGTGCTGGGGGTGGATCTCTTCGCTCAGGTAGGTCATCGCCACGGCGGCCAGGCCACTCAGCGACAGGCCCACCAGCGCGCGCATCAGTAGAATCCCTTCCCAACTCGGCATCAGGCCGCTGGCGATGGTGGCCAGCGCGGCGCAGAACAACGCGGCGACCATCACCGGCTTGCGCCCCAGCGTGTCGGAAATCGGCCCGGTGATCAGCAGGCCCAGGGCGAGCATCGCCGTGGACACCGACAGCACCAGGCTGCTTTGCGCCGCGTTGATGGAAAATTCGTGGGACAACGCCGGCATCATCGGCTGCACGCAATACAGCAGGGCAAACGTCGCGAAACCGCCCGAGAACAGCGCCAGCACGGTGCGCATGAACATCGGTGTGCCTTTTTCGATGTACGTGTCAGTGAGCTGCTCCACCCTTTTATCCAGGGCAGTCGGCGGGACTTCTTGAGCGAATGGAGCGACAGCAGATTTCACGGGGACCTCGGGGAGCAAAAGCCTGCCAGGACCGGCAATGCAAAAAAGAATATAGCTGCCTAATGATTCTTTCCAATATATTGTTCGACCTGTTTGATAGCTTTAACGACCTAATGAGGCTGCTATGGAATTACGTCACCTGCGCTACTTCATCGCCGTCGCCGAAGAGCTGCATTTTGGCCGGGCGGCGCAGGTCCTCGGGATCTCGCAACCGCCTCTGAGCCAGCAGATCCAGGCGCTGGAGCACGAGGTGGGCGCGCGTTTGTTCGAGCGCACCAACCGTCGGGTCGAACTGAGCGAAGCCGGGCGGTTGTTCCTGCACGAGGCGCGACTGGTGCTGGCGCAAGTCGATAAGGCCGCGGATGTGGCACGCCGGGCGCAGTTGGGTGAGCTGGGCGAACTGAAGATCGGTTTCACGTCGTCGGCGCCGTTCAATTCGAGCATCCCCCAGGCGATCTTTGCGTTTCGCCAGGCGTTCCCGGCGGTCCACCTGAATTTGCAGGAAATGAGCAGCGCCGTAGTCGCCGAATCGCTGGTGGATGAGTCGATCCAGGTTGGCCTGATGCGCCCGCTGCCGTTGCCGGATTCGCTAAGTGTGGTGGAGTTGATGCGCGAACCCTTGGTGGCGGTGCTCAACGCCGGTCATCCCTTGGTGCAAGGCAGCGAGCGGGGCTTGCACCTGGCGCAGTTGGCCGAGGAGCCGTTCGTGTTTTTCCCGCGCAGCTACGGCAGCGGTCTCTACGCGCAACTGCTCAACCTGGCCCGCGACGCCGGCTTCAGCCCGCACTTTGCCCAGGAAGCCGGGGAGGCGATGACGATCATCGGGTTGGTCGCGGCGGGGTTGGGCGTGTCGGTGCTGCCGGCGTCCTACCAGCGCATCCGCATCGATGGCGTGGTCTATCGCACCCTGCTCGACCAGGAGGCGGTGACGGCGGTGTGGCTGGTGCAGCGCAAGGGCGTGCAAACGCCGATGGCGCAGGCGTTTGTGGAGTTGTTGACGCGTAAGGCGGTGCAATAGGCGTGCTGAACTGGCTTTATGTGGCGAGGGAGCAAGCTCCCTCGCCATAGAGTTGGAACGATTTCAGTTCTGCGGCGCCGTATTCGCTTCATTCACACCATAGTTGCGCAACCCCGCCATGATGTCCCGATCCAGCATGCTCACCCAACGGTTGTAGTTGCGATGGATCTTGCCGTCCTTGTAGCCCAGGTCGCGGCTGTCGCGGTAGGTGATCGCGTAACTGTTGCGGGTGTAGCGGATGTCGATGGCGGCGTAGAACTGATTGCGCACGGTGATCTCAGCCTGCACCAGTTGCGGGCTCAGGCGTTGCACGGTCCATTCGCGTTTTTGCAGGGCGGCGACGATCGCCTGTTTGACTTTTTCTTCGCTGACCTGGGCATTCGCCGGCAGGTCGTGCTGGGTGTTGAGCACCGGTTTGCTGGTGCAACCGGCGCTGCTCAGCAGGGCCAGGGTGATCAGGGTGGCGCGTAGCAAGGAAGACATTCCGTTTTCTCCAGTCGATTAAAAGTCAGGGCCAGCGGCGGAAGATCAACGAGGTGTTGACGCCGCCGAAGGCAAAGTTGTTGTTCATCACGTAGTCGTGGTGCATCTCGCGAAACTCACCTTGCAGGTAATCCAGCTCGCCACACTGCGGGTCGACGGAATCCAGGTTGAAGGTGTGGACGTACTGGTCGCGGTTCATCATCTCGATGCTGAACCACGACTCCAGCGCCCCGCACGCGCCCAGGGTGTGGCCGAGGAAGCTCTTCTGCGAACTGATGGGCATGCGGCTGCCGAACAGGCTGTGGGTGGCCAGGGTCTCGGCGATGTCGCCCTGGTCGGTGGCGGTGCCATGGCCGTTCACATAGCCGATGGCCGAGGGCTCAAGCCCGGCGTCTTCCAGGGCCAGCTCCATGGCGCGGCGCATGGTTTTCTGTTCCGGGCGGGTGGTGTGCTGGCCGTCGGCGTTGCTGCCGAAACCGACAATTTCGGCGTGGATATGCGCGCCACGGGCCAGGGCGTGTTCGAGTTCTTCAAGCACCAGCATGCCGCCGCCTTCGCCGATCACCAGGCCGTCGCGGCCGCTGTCGTAGGGGCGCGGGCTGGTCTGTGGCGCGTCGTTCTTCAGGCTGGTGGCGTAGAGTGCGTCGAACACCATGGCTTCGGTGGGGCACAGCTCTTCGGCGCCGCCGGCGAGCATCAGCGGCAGGCGTCCGAACTTGATCGCCTCATAGGCATAGCCGATGCCCTGGCTGCCGCTGGTGCAGGCGCTGGACGTGGGGATCAAGCGCCCGGTGAGGCCGAAGAAGATGCTGATATTCGCCGCCGTGGTATGGGGCATCATGCGCACATAGGAGTTGGCGTTCAGCCCCTCGGCCACCGAGTTGAGCAGCATGTTGCCGAACGCCTTGATCTCGTCGGTGCTGCCGGTGGACGAGCCGCAGGCCACGCCCATGCGCCCGTCCTTGATCGACTCGTCACCGAGCAAGCCGGCGTCTTTCAGCGCCTGCTCCGCCGCCCACACCGCCAGGCGCGATACGCGGCCCATGCTGCGCAGTTGTTTGCGCGTCCAGTGCGCGGGCACGACGAAGTCGTCGATCGGCCCGGCCAGGCGCGTGTTCAACTCGCTGAAGCGGTCCCACTCGTCCATGCGCCGGATGCCGCTGCGGTTGGCGCGAAAGTTGGCGGCGATGGTGTCCCAGTCGCTGCCCAGGGAGGTGATGCCGGCCATGCCGGTTACGACCACGCGCTTCATCAGCACAGACCTCCGTTCACGGCCAAGACCTGGCGGGTGATATAGCCCGCTTCGGCCGACATCAGGAAATTCACCGCGCCGGCGACTTCTTCCGGCGTGCCCATGCGCTGCGCCGGGATCATCTTCATCAGCTCTTCCACCGGTACGTTTTCATCGAGCATCGCGGTGTCGATCAAGCCCGGTGCGACGCAGTTGACGGTGATCTTGCGCTTGCCCAACTCGATGGCCAGGGCCTTGGCCGCGCCGATCAGGCCGGCCTTGGAGGCGCTGTAGTTGACCTGGCCGCGATTGCCGATCAGCCCGGACACCGAGGTGATACACACGATACGCCCGGCTGCGCGCCGACGGATCATCGGCATCATCACCGGGTGCAGCACGTTGTAGAAACCGTCGAGGTTGGTGCGCATCACCACGTCCCAATCGTCTTCCGACAAGGCCGGGAACGCGCCGTCGCGGGTCAGGCCTGCGTTGAGCACCACGCCATAATACGCGCCATGTTGCTCCACGTCGGCTTCGAGGATTGCCTTGCACTCGGCACGCTCGGAAACGTCGAATTGCAGCACC
Source organism: Pseudomonas marginalis (assembly GCF_024169655.1). Classification (GTDB taxonomy): domain Bacteria; phylum Pseudomonadota; class Gammaproteobacteria; order Pseudomonadales; family Pseudomonadaceae; genus Aquipseudomonas; species Aquipseudomonas paraveronii. Next base: position 366,751 of record NZ_JALJWV010000001.1, read on the forward strand.
CGCGCCTTGCGGCCCAGGGCCTCGATCTCGACCTGCACCGCGTCGGCTTCTGCTCGACCGCTGCGGCAATGCAGCACGATGTCGTGCCCGGCCTGGGCCAGGCGCAAGGCAATGGCGCGGCCGATGCCACGGCTGGAGCCGGTGACCAGTACGGATTCAGTCATGGCGTTTCGTCCTTCGATTCATCTAAATAGGTGGCCGCCTGGGGCGGTCTAAATACGTTCAAGCGGGCGCTGGCGTGGATGCCGTCGCCGGTGAGGTGGCATTCGAACACACCCATGCCGTTGTCGTCTTCCAGGGACCGCAGGCCGTGGATGGTCAGCTCGGTACCGGCCGGGAAGTGCTCGACGTTGCACTCGAACTTACGTGTGCCCAACAGGAAGCCCAGTTCTACCGCCTGGCCGTTCTGGCGCGCGCGGCAACCGGCGTAGGCCGCGACGCTTTGCGCCATCAGCTCGATACCGACCCAGGCCGGCAGGCTGCCGTCCGGGCGATTGAACAAGCCACCAGGCTTGACGGTGAGGCGGGTGTGAATCTGCTCTTCATCGAACGACAGCACCTGGTCAATCAGGATCATGTCGCCCGCATGGGGCAGCAGTGTGGCGAGTGGCCAATCGATCATGGGGCCTCTCCGATAATCAGGCTGACGTTGTTGCCGCCGAACGCAAACGAGTTGCTCATCAGGCAGCGTTTTTCCAGGGCGGCGCCGCTGCGTGCCCACTGCAAGGCGGGCAGCGCCGGGTCGCCCTGGCCGTCCCAGACGTGGGGCGGCAGCCGGCCGTGGGCCAGGCTCAGCCAGCAGAACGCCGCTTCCAGCGCGCCGGCCGCGCCCAGGGTGTGGCCGCTCATCGGTTTGGTCGATGAACAGGCCACGCCGTCGGGAAACAGGCTGGCGACGGCCAGGCTTTCCATGGCGTCGTTGTGTTGGGTGGCGGTGCCGTGCAGGTTCAGGTAGCCGATCTGCTCAGGCGTTAAGCGAGCGCTGGCCAGGGCCTTGCGCATTGCCTGCAACGCGCCTTTACCGCTGGGCTCCGGCGCGGAAATATGATGCGCATCGCAACTCGCGCCACTGCCCAGCAGCGCGATGGGGGCCGGCTCGCGAGTCATCAAAAATAACACCGCTGCTTCGCCGATGTTGATGCCGTTGCGGTTCACCGAAAACGGGTTGCAACGTTCGTTCGAGACCGCCTCCAGCGCGGTAAAACCGTTGAGGGTCAGCTTGCACAGGCTGTCGACGCCGCCGCAGATCACCGCATCGCACAGCCCCAGCTCCAGCAGGCGCCGAGCGCTCATCAAGGCGCGGGCGCTGGAGGTGCAGGCGGTGGAAATCACATAGGCCGGGCCGCTCAGTTGCAGCCAGTCGGCGAGGAAGTTCGCCGGGGCGCTGAGTTCCTGTTGTTGGTAGTCATAGTCGTCGGGGAACTGGTGATCGCGCAGGTAATGGGCAATGCCGCGACTGGCTTCGTCGATGCCCGAGGTGCTGGTGCCGAGCACAATGCCGACCCGCGCCGCGCCGTAGCGTTCGATCGCCTGGCGGATCTGGCCTTCGATCTGCAACGCGGCTTCCAGCAGCAACTGGTTATTGCGGCTGCTCTGCTGGCCCAACTCGGGCGGGATGGTCGCCAGTTCGCCCGGCACACCGCCAACCGGCAGCACCCGCTCGGGCACCCAGCCGCTTTCGGCGCGCATGCCGGAGCAGTCGCCGGCAAACAGGCTGCGGCTGACGTCGGTCTGGCCGCGCCCGAGGGCGCAGATCACGCCGAGGGCATTGAGGTAGGCGGTCATCGCGCCATTCCCAGCGGGGTGATGCGATAGCTCAGCGGTTGCCCGCGCATGCGAACGCTGAACACCTCGGATGACTGATAGACGATTTGCCAATGACCCGGCAGGGTGCGCGTCAGGTCCATCGCTTGGGCGTTCGGGTAAAGCGCGCGGAGGTCATCCGCCGAGGTCAGGGCAAACAGCAACGCGGCGAACAGCTCGCGCGCTTGCGGATTGGGCGGCAGCAACCCGTCGGCCTGCCACGTTCCGTCGATCAGTTTTTGCCGGGCCTGGGGGATGCCCAGCGGGTCCATCATCGACCAGCGGATCGCAGCGCCTTCGCGCTGGATCACCAGCAACCAGTCCTGGCTCTGACCGTCCGCCAGGCGCTGCACGTGCAGTTGCATCGGCAAGGCGAGTGCCGGGGTTCTTTCCGGCAATGGCGGTTGACTGGCGCAGGCGCTCAGCAGCAACAGGCAGCCGATCAGCAGCAAACGCATCATGGTGCCGCGCTCGCCAAGGGCTTGCGTGCCACGCAGTTGACCAGGGTTTCTTCGCGCTGGCCCACCGGCGGTGCCTTGCGCAGGCCCCAGCGTTCCAGCAGGCCGAAATCACTGGCCCGGCTCCACCACAAGTAGGGGTACGAGACGTTCTGCGTGCCGAACTCAAAGCCCTGTTCGTGCAGCATCTGCAGGTACTCTTCGGCGCTTTTCTGCACCTGCATGGGGTGGCGGAACAGCCAGCGAATCACCCAGGTGTCGATATAGGCTTCGGTGGACTCGGCAAACAGCAAATAGCCGCCGGGCTTGAGCACCCGATAGAACTCTTTCAGTGCGCGATGCTGCTCAACCAGATGATGGAAGGTCTGGTGGCAAAACAGGATATCGACGCTGGCGTCCGCGACGTTGAGGGTGGCGCAGTCGCTGCCGATCAGCTCGACGTTCAGCCCTTGGCGCGCGGCCTCCGCCTTGCTCAGTTCCAGGCTGTGCGGGTCGGCATCCAGCCCGATCAGGCGCGACGGCTCGAACACCTGCTGCAGCAGCTTGAAGGATTTGCCCTGGCCGCAGCCGGCGTCCAGCAATACCGGCGCCACCGGCAGCGGCTCGCTGAACAGGCGGCGCAGGTCGTTGATCGCCACGCGCAACACGTGGTGCTGCCAGGTGTGGCTGCGCAGGAACCAGAAGCCGAATTTGGTTTCCTCGACGTAGTTCTTACTTAAGTACTGACTGCTCACACGGCATCCCCTGCACAAATTTCCGACAACATCCGTAACCGCCGTTTGGGCTCGCTGACAAACGGGTTGCGCTCGTCCCAGGCGTAGCCGGCGAGGATCGAACTGATCATCCGGCGAATCTCCGGCGAGCTGCCGGGGTGAAAAATAACATCCTGGAACGTCCCGGCGTACCAGCCTTCGACGTAGCAGCGGAAGGTGTCGACGCCGCGCTTCAACGGCTCGGCAAACTCGCGCTGCCAGTCCACGGCTTCGCCGTTGAGCTGACGATGCAGCACGCCGGCCGCCATGCTCGCCGAGCGCATGGCGATGGTCACGCCGGAGGAGAACACCGGGTCGAGGAATTCCGCCGCGTTGCCCAGCAGTGCAAAGCCCGGGCCGTGCAAGGTTTTGACGTTGGCCGAGTAGCCGCCGATGGTGCGCGCGGGGGTGTCCCACACGGCGTTTTGCAGCACGCCGGACAGGCTCGGGGTTTCGTCGATGAACCCGCGCAGGCAGGCGTCGAGATCGGCGTCACGGCCGGCAAAATGCTCCTTGGCCGCCACCACACCGACCGAGCAACGGCCGTTGCTGAACGGGATGGTCCAGAACCAGATGTCGCGTTGGGTCGGGTGGGTTGTCACGAGGATCTTGGTGCGGTCGAAGCCTGGGTGTTCGATGCGGTCCTCGACATGGGTGAACACCGCCTGGCGCAGCGGGAAGTCCGACGGCGCTTCGAGGTCCAACAGGCGCGGCAGTACGCGGCCATAGCCGCTGGCATCGAGCACGAATTTGGCTTTGACGTGATACTCGCTGCCGTTCTCCCGGCGCACATGCAGGTAGTGGGTTTCACCGCTGAAATCCACGCCGACGATGGTTTCGCCGTAACGGATGTCGACGCCTTGCAGCGCCGCCTGATCGGCCAGCAACTTGTCGAACTCGCCGCGCTGCACCTGGAAGGTGGTCGGCTTGCCGTGGCTGAACGTGTCAGCGAAATCAAACGCGCTGTAACGCTCGCCCCAGGCGAACGCGGCACCGGTTTTTACCTGGAAGCCGGCCGCCTGCACGGCGTCGAGCATGCCGGCTTCTTCGATAAAGTCGATGCAGTGCGACAGCAGGCTTTCACCAATCGAAAAGCGCGGGAAATGCTGGCGCTCGATAATCAGCACATCATGCCCTTTACGCTTTAACAGCGCGGCGGCGATGGCACCGGACGGGCCGGCACCGATCACCACCACCTGGCGACGTTCCATTTCAACTATGGGCACGAGGGCTCCTTGCCACTTTGGCGATAATCACATTCATGAGGCATGCTTCTGGCGGCCGGCCCAGGGCGCCAGCATAAAGCTGAAGGCCAGGCCCAGGCTGACCGACAGGCCGAAATTACTCACCGCAGGCGTACTCGACACCGCCAGCAGGCCGAACGACAACCACGTCGTCAGCGCCGCCAGCAGCGTCCCCAAAAGGCTCACCGCCGGGCCGCCGATCTGCTCACGCATCAGGATCGCGTAGTCGACACTGATGGCGGTGACCAGCAGCAGGCCGAACAGGCTGAACAGCGTCAGCGGCTGGCCCAGCCAACCGAAGCTGGCCAGGCTGCACAGCGCGGCCAGCAACGGCAGGGCGACAATGCGCAGTGCGCCGCCAAAGCCGAAGGGCACGATCAGCAACAGCACGATCAGCCCGCAGGACATCAGTTTCAATTCAGCCGCGCTGATCTGCGTGGCGGCGAACACCCGGTTCAAATCCCCCAGGCGATCCACCAGTTGCACTCCCGGCAGATCCACGGCCTGCACCTGCAGCAGCGCCGGGTTGTTCAAGCCTTGCAGGCTGACCATGGCCGCTACGCCGCCGTCGACCGGGCCCAGCCACAGCGTGCGCCAGGGTTCGCCCAGCGGCCCGAGCAGCGCGGCGTCGATGTCTTCGGTGGGCAGCGCTTGCAGTTGAGCGACTTCGGCTTGCAGCGCGCTGACGGGCACGCCGAGGTCGAGCAGCGGCTGCCAGTGCGCGGGAAGTGCATTCAGTGCCTCGCGCAGCCGTTGTTGCTCGGCGGGCAGGTTGACCAGTTGATTGAGCGCCAGATAACCCTGGAGCTTGTCCATATTCACCAACTGCTCCAGGCGCTGGCCCAGGGCGGCCTGGCGTTCCAGCAACTGCTGCTGATTGTCGGCGCGCACTAGGAAGAACTGGCTGGTGGGTTGGAACCCGGTGATCCGCGCCACGGCCTGGGCTTCCTGTAGCAATTGCGGCGGGGCGCCGATCCACTGGCGCAGATCGTTTTTACTGTTCAACTGCCACAAGCCGCCGGCACAAAACAGCAGCACCCACACCAGCAGCACTGCGCTCGGCACGCGTTTGATCAACCCGCTACGCATCAGCCACAGGCTTTCGGCGATGCGCAGCGGCCATTGCGCCGGGCGCAGTTCGACGCCGTTGAGCAGCGCTGGCAGCAGGCATACGGCGGACAGGTACGCGCCGACCAGGCCTGCGGCGGAGAACACGGCGATCTGGGTCAGCGCCGGGAACGGCGTCCAGGCCAGCGCCAGGTAGCCGATGCAACTGGTCGCCAGGCTCAGGCTCAGGCCCGGCAGGGTCAGGCGCAACGCCGGCCAACTGCGCCACGGCTGCAGGCTCCAGCTTTTCGACAAGTAGTGCAGCGGGTAATCCACCGCCACGCCGATCAGGCTGGAGCCGAGCACCAGCGTCATCACATGCATATGCCCGAACAGCGCCACACAGGCCACCGCGCCGAACAGCATGCCCACCAGCACCGGCACGAAGGCCAGCAGCACGCGCCAGCGCCGGAACGCGAGGAGCAACAGCAGCAGAATGCCGACGGTCGCGCCGCCGCCGACCCAGGTGATTTCGCGGGTGGCTTGCTGTTGCCCGGCGGCGGCGTAGAGCAAACCGCTGGCCGCGAGCAGTTGCGCGCCGTGCTCGGCGGCCTGGGCGCGGCTGGCCTGGAGCAAATCGGCGACTTGCAGCGGCAGTTTCATATCGAAGGCATTGCCGGTGGTGCGCGCGCGCAGCATCACCCAGCTCTTGCCGTCGGCATCGGCGACCAACGTGCCGCTGCCGATATCCAATTGCACCGCGCCGCGCTGCGGCTGGCTGTTCTGAATGCGCCCGGTCAGGCCCAGCCAGTCGTCCTGGCTCGGCACCAGGCTGAACCCGGTGAACGGGTCGAACAGCGCTTGCACACGCTGCTGGATGAACGCGTCGGGGTGGTCGATCAGTTGTTCGCGGTCCTTGGCCGCGAGCATCGACAAGCGCCCGCGCAACAATTGCTCGCGCAGCGCCGGCAGGTCGGCTTGCAGGTTCCATTGGACTTTTTCAAACAGGCCGCTGGCTTGCCAGCGCTCACCCAATTGCTCGGCTACGTTGACCGCTTGCTGGCGGTCTGCGTGCCCCACCAGAACCAGCATTTCGCGGTTCAGCGGTTCCTGCATGCGCTGTTCGGCTTGCAGTTCGAGGGCGTCCGGCGTGCTACCCGGCACCAGTTCCATCAGGTTGGCCGACAACGGCGCGCCATGGCGCCATTGCCAGCCGGCCAGGGCCAGCACGGCCACCAGCAGGATCAGGAACAGGCGCGGCAATAAACGCTCACTGGGCAAAGTCGTGTTGCTCCGCATCGCTCAGGGGAAGGTCGGCGCTGCTGTCTTGCATGCGCAGCACGGTGCTGTCGCCCTGGGTTTCCAGCAGTTCGATGGTGTGGACCAGCGTGCCGCCGTCGATATTGATCTGATTGAACACTTGCTTGAGCAGCAGCGAGCGCGGGGTCAGCGTCAGCTTCCACTGCTCGGCTTCACCCTGTAGTTGCAGGTCGAAGTCACGCTGCAAGCCGCTGCTGTCGCCCTGGAGCACGGCGAGGAACAGGCGGTTCTGTTCGGCCCCGGCGCTCTTGTTCGGCAGCGTTTGCCAGCCATTGGCATCCCGCCGCGCAATGCCTTGGGCGCTGATGCGGTAATCCTGTTGCAGTGGGGTTTTGAGCAGCCACAGCAGGCCGTGGTCCTTGGCCAGGACGAAGGTGCCTTTGCTGACCAAGGGTTGCGGCAGGGCGCGCAGGTGTTTTTCCTGGATAAAGCTGCCGTGGATCACGCTGGGTTTGGCCAACTGATCGCTGAGTTGCTGCAGGTCGAAGGCCTGGGCCGCCGCCGAAAAACCAAACAACGCGAACACTGTAGGAGCGAGCTTGCTCGCGAAAAACCGGAGGGCACCACGGGGTGTCAGGTGACCAGCGTTATCGTTGACGATCTTCGCGAGCAAGCTCGCTCCTACAGGGCTCAGCATTTCAGGGCCTTTTCGACGGCGTGGGTGAAGACGGTGGGTGAGGCCAGTTGCATCTCGCGGCTGGCGATGTCGACCGCCACTTGCACCGTGCTGGCGCGGGTCAGGCGTTCGCCGCTGGCGCGGTCGGTGATCAGGTAGTTGACCTTCAAACGGTTCTCCCATTCCACCAGGCTGGCGCGCACGTTGATCGTCTGGCCGAAGGTAGCGCCGCGCACATAGCGCAGTTGCAGGTCGATCACCGGCCAGGCGTAGCCGGATTCGAGCATCGCCGTGTAGTTGTGGCCGATCTTGTCGAGCAAGGCGCAGCGGGCGATTTCCAGGTACTTCACGTAGTGCCCGTGCCAGACCACGTTCATGGTATCGATGTCGAAAAACGGCACGAGGATTTCAGTGTCGCAATGCAGCACGCCCTGACTACGCATGCAGCCTCCAGTGTTGCTCGGCGATGCGTTGCAGGCACAGGCGCAGTTCGCCTTCGAGGGCGCGGTCTTCGATCACTGGCGGGAAGTCTTTGGCCAGCTCGCTGTGCATCGCCGCCAACGCCGGCGGCAGTGGGCGCGCCTCGGCGGCCTGGGCGCGCAGCCACACGCCTTGGTTGGCAGCGAGCAGGGTGGCGGCGGCGACCTGTTCGGTCAGCTCCAGCACGCGGATCGCATCACGGGCGGCGATGGTGCCCATGCTCACTTTGTCCTGGTTGTGGCACTCGGTGGAGCGCGAGAACACGCTGGCCGGCATGGTGTTTTTCAGCGCTTCGGCGGTCCAGGCGCTGGTGCCGATCTGCACCGCTTTGAAGCCATGGTTGATCATCGCGCGATCGGCCGGGGCGCCCGACAGGTTGCTCGGCAGGCCGTGGTTGTAACGCACGTCGACCAGCAGCGCGAGCTGGCGGTCGAGCAGGTCGGCGACGTTGGCCACCAGGGTCTTGAGGCTGTCCATGGCGAAGGCGATGTGCCCGCCATAGAAGTGCCCGCCGTGCAGCACGCGCTCTTCTTCGGCGTCGATGATCGGGTTGTCGTTGGCGCTGTTGAGTTCGATCTCGATGAACGAGCGCAGCCAGTTCAGGCTGTCGGCCAGCACGCCGAGGACGTGGGGCGCGCAGCGCAACGAGTAGCGATCCTGCAAACGGTGCAGCGGCGCAGTCGGCGCATCAATCGCCAGATCCTTGCGCAACCACGCGGCGACTTGCATCTGCCCCGGGTGCGGCTTGGCGGCGAACAGGCGCTCGTCGAAGTGTTCCGGGTTGCCTTGCAGCGCCACCACGTTCAGCGCGGTGATGCGCGTGGCCAGTTGCAGCAGGTAGTCGGCGCGGGCGAAGGCCAGGCAGGCGAGGCCGGTCATCACGGCGGTGCCGTTCATCAGCGCGAGGGCTTCCTTGGGGCGCAGTACCAGCGGTTCCCAGCCCAGTTCGCGGTGCACGTCGATGGCCTGGCGGCGTTCGCCACGGAACAGCACGTCGCGTTCGCCGGACAGCGTCGCGGCCACGTAGGACAGCGGCGTCAGGTCGCCGCTGGCGCCCACCGAGCCTTCTTCCGGGATCAGCGGCAGCACATCGTGTTCGAGGAACGCGTGCAGGCGTTCGAGCAGTTCCACGCGCACCCCGGACACGCCGTGGCACAGCGACTGCAAGCGCGCCGCGAGCACGGCACGGGTGGCTTGGGCGTCGAGCAACTTGCCCAGGCCGCAACCGTGGAAGGTGTACAGGTGACGCGGCAGGGCTTCGACGTGCTGCAACGGCACGGCCACCACGCACGAGTCGCCATAACCGGTGGTCACGCCGTAGATCACGCCTTCCTTGTCCAGCAGCGAGTCGAGGAACTGCGCGCCCTTGGCGATGCGCTGGCGATAGGCGGCATCGTCCTGCAAGTGCGTGGGCGCCTGACGGTTGGCCAGGGCCAATACGTCTTCAATGCGCAAAGCGCGTTCGCCAAACGTTACCGGCTCAAGATGCGTCGTCATCGGTCTTCCAGAAAGGGTAAAAGTTGAACCATTGTTGGGGCGCTTCCAGGCAGAACTGGCCCAGGCGTGCGGCGTAGCGCGCGGTCCACAGGGCTATGACCTGCTCGCGGGTGCTGCGTTTCCATTCGATCAGTTGGGTAAACGGTTCGATGGTCAGGCGATAGCGGCCCTGGTGCTTGAGGCACATCAGCAGGTTGACCGGGCATTTCAGCAGCCCGGCCAGCAGCCACGGGCCTTGGGGGAAGGCGGCATCGTGGCCGAGGAAGTCCACGCGCACCGTGCGCCCGCCGTGCAGCGGCACGCGGTCACCGGCGATGGCCAGCCATTCGCCGTCGTCCAGGCGCTGGCTGAGCAGCAGCATGGTGGCCGGGTCCAGCTCGCTGACCTGGATCAGGCGCAAATGGGTCGCGCCGGCTTCGCCCAGCAGACGGTTGAAGCGTTCGGCGTGCTTGGTGTGGACCAGCACGTTCATGGTGACTTTTTCGCCAATCTCCGCGAGCGCGCGGCACACTTCGAGGTTGCCCAGGTGCGCGCCCACCAGCATCTGCCCGCGTTGGCCGCGCAGTTGGCCGCGCAATTGCGCCGGGTCGTTGATTTCGATCTGCTCGATGCGCAGCTTGCCGTTCCATACGTCGAGCTTGTCCAGCAGCGCATCGGCAAACGCCATGAACTGGCCGAAGACTTTGCGCAGGGTCGGGCGCAGCTCATCACGGCCGCTCCATTGCGCCAGGCGCTGCTGGTAATGCCAGGCGCTCTGGCGCGCGGTGCGGCCGAACAAGAAGAAGTACAACACGATGCCGTACAACAGCGGGCTCAACAGTCGGCGCCCGAGCAGCTTGGCGGCGACAGCGGTGAGTTTCATCAGCCAGAAACTGCCGCGCTCTTCGCGGTCGGCCCAGTGTTTGCCGCTGTCGCTCATGCCTGCCACCGTCGCCACAGAATCATCGGTGCGCGCACCAACATGCCGAAGAACAGCCGGGTGTGCATGGCCGAGATGCGCACGTTGTCGCGGAACAGGCGGAAGTGCGACAGGCCGTCGGCGGGGTAATGCACCTTCGTCGGCAGCCAGCGCATCGGCTGGTTGCGCCAGGCCAGGCGCACCAGGATGTCCGAGTCGAAATCCATGTGGGTGCCGATGTAGGCCGAGTCCATCAGGGCCAGGGTCGGTGCCAGCGGGTACACGCGAAAGCCGCACATCGAATCGCGAATCTGCAGCGACAGGGTGTTGATCCACACCCACACGTGGGTCAGGTAACGCGCGTACAGGCGGCCCTTGGGCACGCTGTCGTCGTATTCGGGGTAGCCGCAGATCACCGCCGTGGGGTGTCGGCGCGAGGTGTCGATAAAGTGCTCGACTTCGCGCAGGTCATGTTGGCCGTCGGCGTCCACTTGCAGGGCATGGGTAAAGCCCAGGCGCGCCGCTTCGCGGAAACCCGCCATCACGGCGCTGCCCTTGCCTTGGTTGGTGGGCAGGGTGAGCAGGCTGACGTTGTCGAGGCTCGCCAATTGCGCCAGCACCGCCGCGCATGCCGGGCTGCTGCCATCGTCCACCAGCAGGCACGGCAGGCCGCTGTCGAGCAGGCTGTGGACCACGGCCGGTACGGCGGCTTCATGGTTGTAGACCGGGATCAGGGCGCAGGGGTTATGCATGCGCAGGTTCCAGTTGAATCCGGCCACTGGAGCAGGCCGCGACGCCGTTACGGTAGGCGAAATACAGCTTGCTGCGTTCCGGGTCGAAGCGCAGGTGCAGTTCGATCTGGTCGCCGGGGCGCACCAGTTGCTGGAACTTGAGCACTTCCATGCCGGCAAAGGTTGCCGGCAGGTCGAGCAGTTGCTGGCCGAAGTTGAACGCCCACTCCACCTGCACCACGCCCGGCAGCACTGGCGTCACCGGGAAGTGGCCGCTGAAGTAGGCCAGGTCCGGCGGGATGCTCAGTTGCAGGGTCCATTCGCCGTCGATTTCGACTTGTTCCAGCACGTCCGGTGCTTTTGGCCGGGGCGCGAGTAGCAGTGCTTCGATGTCGGCCTGGGGCAGCTTGCCTTGGCTGTTCAGGGGCAAGTGCCGCAGTAGACGCCAGCGACGCGGCAGGGCCAGGGCTTCGCAGTGTTGGCTGAGGTGTTGGCGCAGGGTTTGCGTGACGGTACGCCGGCCCTGGTTGCGCAGGGCATGCAGGCCATCGGCGCTCAGCACCACGAGAGCCCCGAGGCTGGCGCGGTTTTCCTGGACCACGCCCAGGCGGGTGTCGGCGACCCAGGGGTGCGCCATCAGGGCCTGTTCGAGCATGGGCAGGGAGATACGTTTTTCTTCCAGTTTGACGATGCGATCCAGGCGGCCCAGCAGTTCGAAGCGGCCATCGGCATGCAGGCGGGCGGCGTCGGCGGTCTGTTCGATATGCCCGACGGGCAGGTACGGTGAGGCGATGCACAGGGCGCCGTCGGCGTCCTGGCTCAGTTTTACGTCGGCGAACGGTTGCCACGGTTGCGCGCCCTGGCGCCAGGCAATGCCGCCGGTTTCCGAGCTGCCGAGGATTTCCGTCGGCCATTGCTGCAAGCGCTCGTACAGGCTGGCGGCCGCGTCGATGGGCAAGGCGCCGCCGGAGGAGAACACCCGCGACACTTGGCTCAGGGCCGGCCAGTCGAGGTTGTCGCCCATCCGCTTGAGCAGCGCCGGGCTGGCGACCCAGGCGAACTGTGGGTGCTCGCGGCTGGCGCGCTGCAAATCCTCCGGGAAGGCCAGTTGGCGGCGCACGAAGGTACGGCCGGCGCATAACGGCCACAGCACGCGGAACAACAAACCGTAGATGTGCTGGGTGGCGACGCTGCCGATGATGCACGCGTCTTTAAGGTCTGCGCCCCACAGCGCTTCCAGGGCCTGCACCTCGTTGGCCAGTTGGCGCAGGGTCTTGTCGATGCGCTTGGGTTCGCCGCTGGAGCCGGAGGTACACAGGCTCAATTGGCACGCATCCAAATCGAGGGCGGCAGGGCTCAACGGCGCTTGATACAGCGCGTCCAGATCGGCGGCTTCGGTCAGCCAGGCGTCGACGGCATCGGCCCAGCGTTGGCGGGTCTGCGGTTGCAGATCGGCGGGCAGCAGCACGCCGACGCCGGCGCGCCAGGCACCCAGCAGGGCGATCGCCAGCAGGCCGGCGTCTTCCAGATGCACGGCCACGCGCTGAATGCCGCGTGCGTACAGGCCTGCCGCCAGGCGCAGGGATTGTTCCCACAGTTGGGCGTGATTCATCGCAGGCTCGGTGGTGACCCAGCGCTGTTCCAGCGGCTCAAGCAGCAAGTGCTCAAGTTTCAACCCATTCATACGCGGCCTCGAACCCTTTGTCGTACCAGCCATTCCACGGCAAACAACAGCCCCATCAGCCCGTAGGCGATCAGGCCGTTGTACAACGTCCACCAGCTCAGCGGCGCCCACAGGGTGAGGGCGGCGGCGAGCAGGCCATTACACAGAAAAAACACGCTCCACACCACGGTGACCTTGCGCGTATACACAATGGCTTTCGGCGGCAATTGCGGGTCGGTCATGCGTGCCAGGCGTTCGGCCATCGGCGGGCCGTATTTCAGGCTCAGGCCGAACAGCGTCAACATGAACGCACTGACCAGGCTCGGGTACCAGCGCAGCAGGTGCGGGTTATCGAACCAGGCCAGGCCTAAGCAAAACACGATGATCGCCATTGCCATCCAGCGGCTGCCGGGGCGCCTTGCACCCGTGAGCGCGCGCAGCAACCACAGGCCGCCGAGCAGCAGGCCGAATTGCCAAGGTGCAAAGTGTTCGGTGCCGTAATACACCGCAAAGGGGTACAGCAGCCCCGCCAGCAACAGGCCAAGGCCGATCAGCCGGCTCATGCGGCAGGCGCGACCAGACGGTACACCGCCTCAACCACGTCATTCACGGTGCGCACGGCCTTGAACTCTTCGGCAGCGATCTTCTTGCCGGTCTGGCGCTTGATATGGTCGATCAGGTCCACCGCGTCGATGCTGTCGATTTCCAGGTCCTGGTACAGGTTGGCGTCGAGGGTGATGCGTTCAGGTTCCAGTTCAAACAGTTCCACCAAGGCAGCGCGCAGGGTGTTGAAAATATCGTCACGAGTTTGCATGGTACGGTCTCAAGCTGCCTTTCTGGCCGTGACGAACGCCGCAAGGCTGGCCACGTTGGTGAAGTGATTGCGGGTGTCCTTGGCGTCGGCATCTATCTTGATGCCGTACTTTTTCTGGATCGCCAGGCCCAGTTCCAGGGCATCGACTGAGTCCAGGCCCAGGCCTTCGCCGAACAGGGGATCTTCGCTTTTGATGTCGTCGACGCTGATGTCTTCCAGGCCCAGGGCCTCGATGATCAGCGTCTTTATGTCGTGCTCAAGGCTGTTTGGGTTGCTCATCTTCGGCGAGCTCCTTAATGAAATAGTGATGCAGGTAATCGTTGAGCTTGCGTGAAGCCTGGGGCGCGGGCCCGAGTGCGGCGAACGCCTGTGGTTCTATATCGGCACCCACCCGTAAACTGAAGTGAAAGCGGCGTTTAGGAATGCGATACCAGGGTTCGGCCTTGGTCAGGGTGGTCGGGCTGACCTTGATCACCACGGGGGTGATGATTGTCGCACCGCGCAACGCAATCGCGGCGGCGCCGCGATGAAAGGCAGGCACCGCGCCGGGTGTGGTGCGGGTGCCTTCTGGAAAGATGATCAGGGTCTGACCTTCGCGCAGGGCATCGGCGGCGGCGTCGAGCATGTCCGCGCTGCCGTCGTTGCTGATGTAGCCGGCATCGCGCACCGGCCCACGGGTGAACGGGTTTTGAAACAGGCTCTGCTTGACCACGCAGTTGGTCTGGCGCATCAGGCCGATCAGGAACACCACGTCGATCAGTGACGGGTGGTTGGCGACGATCATCTGGCCGGGGCGCCCGAGTTTGTCGGCGCCGTCGACGCTGAACGTCAGAATGCCCAAACGCTGCATCATCCGAATGAACAACCAGAACAGGCGACTGATGGTGTGGCGCGCACGCCGTTGGTGCTGCTTGGCAGTCCCCGGCAGGCAACCGAGCAACGGAAATACCAACAAACGCAGGCACAGGCCGCCGACGCCAAACAGCGTGAAGCTGGTGGCGGTGGCGAACAGGCGCCAATAGTAGGCGTCCCGTGGCTTATCGTTCAGGGTTTGCGTTGCCAGTTCCATACGCGGTTCTTCCAGGCATGTTGGCAGGCGCCCTGTTCAGTCAACAGGGTGCGCAGCAGGTTCAGGGCGTGGGGCCACTGGGTGTGAGTGGGTTGGACAGTGCCGCTGGTGAGTTCCAGTTGCCACTCGTCGCCTGGTGTCAGCAGCAGGCCGAGGGCGTAGGGGAAGGGCACATCCATGATCCAACTGGCGTAGGCCTCGGGGGGGCGCTCCTCGGTGATCACCAGCAGTACCGCCGGGGCGCCTTCGTTGAGCAGCGCGGCCGCTTCGAGCATGCCGTGTTCCAGGCCATCGCCGGCGGCGGCAAGGGCGGTCATTTCGCTGGTTTCATTGCGCAGGATCGACCACAAGCCAATCACCGCGTTATGCACCGACAGGCTGAACTGGGTCGGGGACAGCGGCTGGTCGTTGGCCAGGTCGCTGAGGATGTCGAGGGTGCGCGGGGTTTCGCCGTGGCGGGAAATGAACACCAGTGGCAGGTCTTGCAAACCCTCGGCCATCGGCCAGCCTACGCTGAATGCCATGCGCGCCAGGCGGCTCAGACGGCGGCGCTGCATGGCCGGTAAAAACGAGACGTCGGGGGAGGCTTCGCTGGCGGGCAGCAACACGGGGGCCTTGCACCAGGCGCGCCAGTCGTCCGCACTTTCGAGGCCCGGGGCCCAGGCGCGCCATTGGGCGATATTGAAATTGATCACTGAGAAGTTATCCCGCCCCTGCGGGCTTCCATGTGCGGCCACTGGCCCCGAATACCGGGACAGGGAGCAACAGCCGAATGGCGCGCATTATCCCGGTGCTGCGGGGTTCTAGCAAACTTTGGTAAAGATTTGTTCACGGCTGATTACAATTTGCTGGGGAAGATTTACAGATTGTCCTTCACCGAGAGCCGAGTTGGATTGTCGGACTGTTCCTTTTCATTTGTATGTTGAATGCTGCATCCGGGCATTAATGCAGCAGTGCATGGATGAACGAGGTAGCTAACAGGCGCTTTTGCCCTCTACACTCGGGCATTCATTGATACACGGAGGTTTTTCCATGCGGCGCGTGGTGTTCAATCAAAAAGGCGGGGTTGGCAAGTCCAGCATCGCCTGTAACCTGGCGGCGGTCAGCGCCAGTGAAGGCTATCGAACCCTGTTGGTGGACCTCGATGCACAAGCCAACTCCACTCAGTACCTCACTGGGCTGACTGGCGACGATATACCGATGGGTATTGCCGAGTTCTTCAAGCAAACCCTGTCTTCCGGGCCGTTCGCCAAGAAAAACCGGGTGGATATCTACGAAACGCCCTTCGACAACCTGCACGTGATCACCGCCACCGCTGAGCTGGCGGACTTGCAGCCCAAGCTCGAAGCCAAGCACAAGATCAACAAGCTGCGAAAGCTGCTGGATGAACTGAGCGAAGACTACGACCGGATTTACCTGGATACCCCGCCGGCGTTGAATTTTTATGCGGTTTCTGCGCTGATTGCCGCTGATCGTGTATTGATCCCCTTCGATTGCGACAGCTTCTCGCGCCAGGCTCTGTATGGCGTGCTGGCGGAAATCGAAGAATTGAAGGAAGACCACAACGAAGGCCTGGAAGTGGAAGGCATCGTGGTCAACCAGTTCCAGGCGCGGGCGAGCCTGCCGCAGCAGATGCTCGATGAGTTGATTGCCGAAGGCTTGCCGGTGCTGCCGGTGTACCTGGCAAGTTCGGTACGCATGCGTGAGTCGCACCAGCAGAACAAACCACTGATCCACCTGGACCCGCGGCACAAGCTGACGCAGCAGTTTGTGGAGTTGCATAACCTGCTGGAAAACGCCTGACCTAAAGCACCACACTGGCCTGCGTTGTGCTCAAGGTCGAGTCAAACCCCCTGGCTACGCAGCCAGCTCATCAACTGCGGTAACGGAAACGCCCCACTCTGGCGCGCCACTTCGCGGCCGTTCTTGAACAGAATCAAGCTGGGAATCGAGCGAATCCCCAACTGCGCCGACAACTGCTGATTGGCCTCGCTGTCCAGCTTGGCCAGCCGGCACTTGCCTTCCAACTGCGCAGCGGCCTGTTCGAAGATGGGCGCGAACGATTTGCACGGCCCACACCAATCGGCCCACACATCCACCAGCAATGGCAGGTCGCCCTTGATCTGACTGGCGTAGTCGCCCTGTTTCAGCTCAAAAGGCTTGTTCAACAACACCGGTTGCTTGCAGCGCCCGCACTTCGGCGTGTCAGCCAGGCGTTCGCCGGGGATGCGGTTGAGACCGTTGCAGTGCGGGCAGGGGATGACGAGAGGGTCGGACATGGTGGCGCTCCTTGGATATGGCCAATGGCGTGTATTTGGAGTCAGGTCTGGGGTTTATCAAGGCGTGGGAGCGGAGACTCATCCGTTCACAGTTTCGCCATGTCGATGTGAGGCCGCTTATCTAGGCTGTTGGAGCTTGTTCTGTTTTGCGCCATCTGTCTGTTTGCGGTTATAGCAAATTGCGATAGCTTGGGTTCGGGTTTAACCTTCATAGCAAGATGCGATAAGGATGTTGCATGCGAGTGATTAGTGAGAAAAGGATCTGGGAAGCAAAGGAGAAGTGGCCACGCTCAGCGAGTGCTCTGGATGAGTGGTACCGACGGATAAAGCGCAATAACCCGGGAGATTTCGCGTCAATGAAAGGCATTTTTCCCGCGACTGATAAAGTCGGGCAGTTCCATGTGTTCGACATCGGTGGCAATAAACTGAGGTTAATTGCTTTCGTGCGGTACCCAACACAACGAATTTACATCAAACATCTGCTCGATCATCGCGAATATGAGCAAGACAAGTGGAAGGAGGCAATCAGATGAGCGCACTCATTCAGCTCGCCGCTGAACATTGGCAATTTGTTTCACCATTACTGCGCAAGCCAAAAAACGAGGCGGATTACGATGCACTGGTTGCTGCCCTCGACGAGCTGCTGGACTTGGTCGGGGAGGACGAATCAAATCCGCTTATGAGTCTGGTAGATATTCTCAGTGACTGGATCGAAGCCTACGATCAGGCACATCGTCCGATGCCCATCGCCAGTGGTGTTGACGTGTTGCGCGCGATGATGCGCGAACACGGTTTGAGTCAAAGTGATCTGCCAGGCTTGGGCACACAGTCAGTTGTTTCCGAGATACTGAGCGGTAAGCGCAAGCTCAATCTGCGGCAGATTAAATGGTTGGCCGAACGCTTTGGTGTGTCCGTGGAGACGTTCATTTAACTGACTCTACGAAGAGCAACTAATCTCCAAATGCTTGCCCCAATCCGGCGGCCGCTGCGCGTACTGCTCCATCCCCGGCTGTTCCTCGAACGGCTTGCTCAACACCTCGTGCAACCGTCGCACTTCGCTGTAATCCCCCGACTCGGCAGCGGTGATGGCGTTCTGTGCGAGGTAATTGCGCAGGATGTACAGCGGGTTCACCGCATGCATCCGCGCACGGCGCTGTGCTTCGCTGTACTCGCCATCGCGCGCCACGCGGGCCTTGTACGCGTCCGCCCAGGCATCGAAGCCGTTCCTGTCGACAAACTCGTCGCGCAACCGCGCCACTGCGAGCGCCGCCGGTTCATCGCCCAGGCGGCGGAAGAACAGCGTGTAGTCCACGCCGCTGTTCTGCATCAATTGCAGCAGGCGCTCCAGCAGTTTCTGGTCATCGTCTTCGGCGCTGGTCAGCCCCAGCCGGCGGCGCATCAGGTCCAGGTAGTGCGCCTGGTACAGCGGCAGGTACAGGCCGAGGGTTTCCTTCAAGGCGTCGACGCTGATAAACGGCGTGAGCGCCTGTGCCAGCGCACTGAGGTTCCACTGCCCGATCGGCACCTGATTGCTGAAGGAGTAGCGCCCTTCATGATCGGAGTGGTTGCAGACGAAGTGCGCGTCAAAGTCGTCGAGAAACGCAAACGGCCCGAAGTCGAAGGTGATGCCGAGGATCGACATGTTGTCGGTGTTCATCACCCCGTGGCAGAAGCCATAGGCCTGCCATTTGGCGATCAGTTCGGCGTTGCGCTCGACGACTTCGCGGAACATCGCCAGGTACGGTTCGGGCTGTTCCTGGCACTCGGGGAAGTGCAGCTTCAATACATGTTCCGCCAGTTCCGCCTGCTGCTCGGGCTTCTTGGTGTAGTAGAAGTATTCGAAATGGCCGAAGCGGATATGGCTATGGGCCAGGCGTAGCACCATCGCCCCACGTTCCTGCTTCTCACGCCAAACCGGCGTGCTGGAGCCGATCACGCACAGTGCGCGGCTGCTGGGGATGCCCAGTGCGTGCAGCGCTTCTGACGCCAGAAACTCCCGAATCGACGAGCGCAGCACTGCGCGGCCATCGCCCATGCGCGAGTAGGGCGTCTGCCCGGCGCCCTTGAGGTGCAGGTCCCAGTGTTCGCCGGCGCGGTTATACACCTCGCCGAGCAGCAAGCCACGGCCATCGCCCAGTTGCGGGTTGTAGGAGCCGAACTGATGCCCGGAATACACCATCGCGCGCGGTTCGGCTTCGGCCCACAACTTATGGCCGCCGAACAGCTCGGCGAATACTGGCGTTTCTGCAACTGCCGGGTCGAGGTCGAGCAGGGCCATGGCGGCGTCGCTCGCCACGACCAGGCGCGGTTCGTCGAGGGGTTCGGGCAGGACGTGGGTTGAGAACGCGTCGCCCAGGCGTGCGAAGCGGTTGTCGAAGGTCAGTTCGTCGAGGGCTTTCACCGGCCATCTCCAGCAGAATGTCCGAGCATTCTGCTGGGGATAGGCGCTTTAGTCGAGCGTGGAGGGCGGCGGCTCGGGTGCGTCGACCACTTTGCCTGGCGGTGGCTGCGGTGCGTCTGGGGCCTTGGCCGGGTTGGCGATGGCGTGGTTCTCGTCTTCCACCGGCACCAGCTTGTACTCCTGGCCGTGCAGGTTTTTCAGGTAAACCTCCATCTGCCGGAACGAGATGTTGATATGGTTGTTCTTGAACTCGCGGTTGATAAAACGGTTCACCTCGTCGATCACCGGGTTGCGGTCACCGAGGTCGCGCACGTGCATGCGCAGTTCGTGGTCGAGGGTGCTTTCGCCGAAGTTGAGGAAGTACACGAGGGGTTCGGGCTCTTTCAGGACCCGTGGGTTTTCCCGTGCGGCCTGAAGCAGCAGGGCCTTCACCAGGTCGAGGTCGGAGCCGTAGTCCACGCCGAGTTTGAGGGTGACCCGGGTAATGGTGTCGGTCAGCGACCAGTTGATCAGTTGCCCGGTGATGAAGGTTTTGTTCGGGACAATGATGTCCTTGCGGTCGAAGTCGGTGATGGTGGTGGCGCGGATGCGGATCTTGCTCACCGTGCCCGACAGGTTGCCGATGGTGATGGTGTCGCCGATCCGCACCGGGCGCTCGAACAGGATCATGATGCCGGAGATAAAGTTGGCGAAGATCTCCTGCATGCCGAAGCCCAGGCCCACCGACAGCGCCGCCACCAGCCATTGCAGCTTGTCCCAGCTTACGCCGAGGGTCGACAGGGTCGAGACAAACCCCACGCCGGCAATTACATAGGACAGCAACGTGGTGGTGGCGTAGGCGCTGCCCTGGGCCAGGTCCAGCTTGGACAGCACCAGCACCTCGAGCAAACCGGGCAGGTTGCGCGCCAGGGCGAAGGTGATGCCGATGATGATCAGCGCGCCGAGCATGTCGCCGATGCTGATCGGCACCATGCTGATATTGGCCCCGGTGCCGCTGGTGTATTCGTAGAGGGTGATGTTGTCCAGGTAGGAAAACACCGAGATCAAGTCCGACCACACCCAGTACAGCGCCGCGATGAAGCCGCCGAGCAGGGCCAGGCGGATCAGGCGCATGGATTGTTCGTTGACCTGTTCGATGTCCAGGGTCGGCTCTTCGATCACCGCTTCGCCGTCGCCGGCTTCTTTGGCGGCCTGGCGTTTTGCTAGCGCCCGCGAATAGGCCAGGCGCCGGGCCGCGACACCCAGGCCGCGGACGAAGGTGGCTTCGATCACCAGCCAGAACATCAGCAGGTACAGGGTGTTGATCAACCGATCGCTGAGCTTCAGGGCGGTGTAGTAATAGCCAAAGCACACCGCGATAAACAGCGCGATGGGCAGCGCGGTAAACAACAGGCCTGCGCCTTTGCGGAACAGTGAGGCTTTCTCGTGGGTCGTGCTGTGCAACAGCAGGCGGCCCAACAGCCAGGCCATCAGCGCGTAGCAGGTCAGCACCACGCCGATGCCGAGCACGTCGTCGGCCAGTGCCGCCGGCTGATGCTCAGCAATGGCCACCACGGCCACCAGCGCCAGTACCACCAGCCCGAGCTTGCGCACCCAGCCTTGCAGGAATTCGACCTGCGGACGTTCCCAGCGAAAGTGCAATTCGGCTACGCCGCCCGGCGCGAGGATTCGGTAGGCGGTGTAAAACACCATCCACGCCTGGGCGATCTGCAACAGCGCAGCGCCCAGGTTGGCGTTCTGCCCGCGGGCGTCGATCTGCAACGCATAACCGCATAACGCCAGGCCCAGGGCCACGGGCATGGCCAGCAGGATATTCACCAGGATCGCCTGGGGCGTGTGCCATTGGCTGTCACGCTTGAAGTGGCCGATGTCCAGGTGGACCTTTTTCAGGCGTGCGTACAAGGCGTTGCGCCGCCACAGCAGCGCGCCGATCAACAGCAGCAACGGCAGGAACAGCAGCGGGCGTTGGGTCAGGCCGTCGTACAGTTCGCTGACGCTGGAGGCCCAGGGCAGGGAGGTGACTTGCTTGCTCAGGTGATCCGGAACGGTTTCCAGCCACTCGGTATCCAGCGGCTTGTTGCTGGGAATCCAGAACATCTGCTCATCGAGGGTCGCACGCAGGGTGGTGGCGGTGCTGAGCAGTTGTTTCTGGTTCAGTTGCAGGGTGATCGATTCATTGAGCAGCGCACTCAACTCGCGGCTCAGGCGCTCGAGCAGGTCGCTGCGGGTGATCGCCAGTTCCAGCAGGGTGCGCCGCAATTGCGGGGTGATCTCATCCGGCGGCTGGTTGGCCAGCAGGTTATCCACATAGGTGCTGGGCGAGCTGATCAGTTCGCGTTGCTGGTTGACCTCGAACTGGTACAGGCGAATGTTGGCGATATTGTCTGCCAGATCGCGGTCGACCGTCAGACGCGGCAATGCCTGCTTCTGTTTGTACAGAATCTTCGACAGCAGCAGGCTGCCCTTGAGCACGTTGATCTGTTCTTCCAGCGCCGAGTCGCTCTGGGTCACGGCGTCCAGTTGCTGCTTGGTCTGCAGGTTTTTCTGGGTCAGGTCGTTGAGGCGGTCGGTGCTTTTGAGCAGGTAGTCGGACAGTTTCAGGTTGGTCGCGCTTTCCGTGGCCAACAGGCTGCTGCCGCCGGCTTTCTGCGCTTCGATGGACTGTTGGGTCACCGTCTGCTGGGACTGGGCCAGGCGTTTCTGGTTGATCAGGGTTTGCAGGTCCTGGATCTCTTGTTCCAGGCGCGCGGTTTTTTCCACTACCAGGTCATGCTGGCTGTTGCCCAGGTCTTGCAGTTGGCTGTTGCCGGCCAGTTCCTGGCGGCGCAGCGGGATCAGTGCATTCAGCGACGCCAGTTCGGCGTTCAACTGGTTGCGCTGGTCGGCGCTGAGGGTTTTGCCGTTGTCCTTGCCGGTCTTGAGGATCGCATTGATCTGCTGGATGCGCGTCTGGCTGCTGCTGATTTCGGTCTGGGCGCGCTCGGGGCGAGTTTGGGCGGCGATGGTCAGGCTGTTGGCTTCGGCCAGGTCTTTTTGCAGGTCGCCTTGCTGGGTGGTGCGCTGCACCAGCAGTTGTTCCAGTTGCGGCACCGGCAAGGTGGCGTAGCGTTGGGCCACCGGGACGATTTTAGTCGCCTTGAGCCGGGTCAATTCGCGCTGGTTTTCGCTGGTCAGGCGCGGGGCGTCTTGCAACTGGCGCTTGAGATCGGCCAGGCGCTGCTCGTAATCCTGCTTGTTGCCCAGGTAGGTCAACGTCTGCTGCAGGATCGCCTGCAGCGCCTTCATGTCGGCGTCGGGCAGCTTGCGATCGGGCAGCTTGTCCAGGGTTTGCTGGATAGCGTCGGCGCTGGGCGGGTCGGCGGCGTGTACGTTGCCGACACAAAGGGTCAGGCCCAGCAGGGCAGTGGCGAGAAAAGTGCGCAGGGTTGGCATAGAGACCGGTCGAGCAAGGTGAAGAAACGGGGCAGCGTTGCCCCGCAGTTTAGAGGAAGAGTCCGGGGCCCGGGCGACTTCCTTCGGGGAATCTGACGCCGACTTTGCCAATCTTGTTCCCGTCCATGACCGCGACGGTCCAGATCGTGTTGTTCCACTCCACCTGGTCGCCGACCACCGGCGCGCCGCCGACTTTCTGGGTGATGAAGTGGCTCAATGGCATGTCCGGGTCGATGCCTTCGAGTTGCAGGCCATACAGCGCCGACACCGCGCCGAGCTGGGCGTCGCCTTCGAGGACGAAGTCGCCGAAGAAGCGCAAATCCAAGCCGCGTTGCGGCGCCTGGCTGAACAGTTTGCCCAGGGCTGGCAGGTTGTGTTCGTGACCGATCACGCAGAGCAAGTCGTCGGCTTCCAGCACCGTGCTACCCGACGGATGGAGCAGTTGCTGGCCACGGAACAGCGCTGCGATGCGCGTGCCTTCGGGCATTCTCAGTTCGCGCAGGGCTGCGCCGATGCACCATTTTTCCGCGCCCAGGCGGTAGACGAACAGCTCCCACTCGCTGGTGACGTGGACTTCCAGGGCGGCGCGGGAAATCGGCGCCGGCTCCGGTGGTACGGTTACTTTCAGCAGCTTGGCCACCCACGGCAGGCTGGTGCCTTGCACCAGCAGCGAGACCAGCACGATAAAGAACGCCAGGTTGAAGTACAGCTGCGCATGGGGCAGGCCGGCCATCAGCGGGAACACCGCAAGAATGATCGGCACCGCGCCGCGCAAACCGACCCAGGCGATAAAGGCTTTTTCACGGTCGTGGAACGCCTTGAACGGCAGCAGGCCAACGATCACCGACAGTGGCCGCGCAAACAGGATCATCCACAGCGCCAGGCCCAGGGCGGGCAGCGCAATCGGCAGCAGATCGTGGGGCGTGACCAGCAGGCCCAGCACCAGGAACATGCCGATCTGGGCGAGCCAGGCCATGCCGTCGAGCATATGCAAAATGCCATGACGGCTGCGCACCGGGCGGTTGCCGATCACCAGGCCGCACAGGTACACGGCGAGGAAGCCGCTGCCGTGCAGGGCGTTGGTCAGGGCGAAAACGAACAGGCCGCCGGCGATCACCAGGATCGGGTACAGGCCGTTGGCCAGGTTGATCCGGTTGACCATCTGCAGCATCAGCCAGCCGCCGCCCAGGCCGATGAGGCCGCCGATGCCGAACTCGCGCACCAGGTGAATCAGCAGGCTCCAGTGCAGGCCGGTCTGGCCGCTGGCGAGCATGTCGATCAGGGTGACGGTCAGGAACACCGCCATCGGGTCGTTGCTGCCGGATTCGATTTCCAGGCTGGCGGAAACCCGTTCGTTGAGCCCCTTGCCGCCGAGCAGCGAGAACACCGCGGCGGCGTCGGTGGAGCCGACAATCGCGCCGATCAGCAAACCTTGAATGATATTGAGGTCGAACAGCCAGGCTGCGGCCATGCCGGTGAGACCGGTGGTAATCAACACCCCCACCGTGGCCAGCGACAACGCCGGCCAGAGTGCCACGCGAAAACTCGCCACCCGTGTGCGTAAGCCGCCGTCGAGCAGGATCACGGCCAGGGCGAGGTTGCCCACCAGGTAGGCGGTGGGGTAGTTATCGAAGATGATGCCGCCGCCGTCGACGCCGGCGACCATGCCCACGGCCAGGATGATCACCAGGATCGGGATGCCCAGGCGGGACGAAAGAGAGCTCACCAGAATGCTCGCACTCACCAGCAACGCGCCGATCAAGAACAGGCTGTTGATGGTCGTCGCATTCAAAGGCAGTACTCCATGGGCAAAATAAAACGGGGCGCACTCTGACCATGCAGTCTGCGTGCCAGCGATTCTAACCTGTTGAATTGCCGCGCTGTCAAAAAGGTTTTCGTGATTCACATAGATTCAAATGTGGGAGGGGGCAAGTCGAATCGTCGCACCGCCCCTCCCACATTTTCGACCAAGTGCAGTCAGTCAGAGGCGAAACCGCCCGACCATCCCATTCAAATCCACCGTCAGGCGCGGATTTTGCTCATTTGGTTCAGGGCGAACACACCGAGAAACAACATGAGTGCGCCAATCAGGGCGAAGCCTGGGAAGGCGCGCGGCGCAATATTCATATTACGAAGAGACATGCGGGAATCCTGCGCAGATGCGCGCTCCATGCTGCCTTGAGATGGGCTAAGCATCACCTATCGGCAGTGCGATTAAAGTCTAAAGTGGCATGTGCGTTTATCGCATCTGACGAGGGGCTGGGCCGATTCAGGAACCTGATGGGGGAAATGCAGTCACTAAGGCTCGAAAGTGTGGCCCGGCCCTTAACAATCGGGCTGCGCGCCGGGGATAACCCTGGCATCCGAGGTGAATTTTCTTTATCGTCACCGCCCTTTGAAAAGCCCAGGAAATCAAAATGTTAGAAGCATCCCTCAGCCAACTGGAACAACTGGTCAGCGACCTGGTACAGCAGAATCACGACCTGTTGGGCACCAATGAATCCCTCAAGGCGGAACTGGCCCGCGCCAAGGATGAGAACGACAGCCTGCAACTGAACCTGATGGAGCAGGAAGAAAAGAACGGCGCTACCGCTGCGCGTATCCAGGCGTTGGTTGAGCGTGTGAGCGCAGGTCCTGTCAGCGCATGAACGAAGGGATA
Source organism: Pseudomonas marginalis (assembly GCF_024169655.1). GTDB lineage: Bacteria > Pseudomonadota > Gammaproteobacteria > Pseudomonadales > Pseudomonadaceae > Aquipseudomonas > Aquipseudomonas paraveronii. Next base: position 391,914 of record NZ_JALJWV010000001.1, read on the forward strand.
AAGGTCGTTTCGATTCTCGGAGAGGATTACTCGATCAAGGCACCGGCCGGAGAAGATCAAACCCTGATGCGCGCCGTGACCCTGCTCAAGGCCTCCCTGGCGACTACCAAGCAAAAGTACCCGACCCTGATCGGTGACAAGCTATTGGTGTTGGCCGCGCTGAACCTGTGCGCCGAGCAGATCGAAATGCAACAGCGTCACCAGCAGGAACTCGACCGTTACCAAGAGCAAGTCAGCGCCACGGTCGAGGTGATTTCCAAGGCTATCGGCCAGCCTTAGAACCACTCATCCTGCATGCCGAGGCACGTATCATCGCGGGCCTCCAGAATCGCCAGTTCATGATGGCAGCCCGGTACTTCCCAGGTCAGGAAGTACCGGGCTGCCTGGAGCTTGCCTTTATAGAAGGCGGTGTCCGCCGCATTGCCCTTGGCCAGGCCTTCTTCGGCGCGAATCGCCTGCTCCAGCCAGCGCCAGCCAATCACCGTGTGTCCGAACACCTTCAGGTACAGCGCCGAATTCGCCAGGCTGCTGTTGACTTTGCCTTGGGCGAGATCCGTCAGCAGGCCGATCGTCACGCTTTGCAGGCGCGCCACCAGGTGTTCCAGCGGTTCTCTCAACGTATTCAGCGAGGGGTATTGCTGCGCCCGTGCGCCCGTTTCGGCGATCAACCGAATCAACTGCTTCAGCCCGGCACCGCCGTTCTGCGCCAGCTTGCGCCCCAACAGGTCCAGGGACTGAATGCCGTGGGTGCCTTCATGGATCGGGTTGAGGCGGTTGTCGCGGTAGTACTGCTCCACCGGGTATTCACGGGTGTAGCCGTGGCCGCCGAGAATCTGGATCGCCAGCTCGTTGGCCTTGAGGCAGAACTCCGAGGGCCAGGATTTGACGATTGGGGTCAGCAGGTCGAGCAGTTCGTGGGCGCGCTTGCGCTCGACGTCGGTTGCCAGGGTGGTGGTGTCGTCGAACAGGCGTGCGGCATACAGGCCGAGGTCGAAGGCGCCTTCGACGTAGGCTTTCTGGGTCAGCAGCATGCGCTTGATGTCGGCGTGCTGGATGATCGACACCGGCGCGGTGCTCGGGTCTTTGCTGTCCGGCAGGCGGCCCTGCGGACGTTCGCGTGCGTATTCCAGGGAATACAGGTAACCGGCGTAACCGAGCATCACCGCGCCCATGCCGACGCCGATGCGCGCTTCGTTCATCATCTGGAACATGCAGCTCAGGCCCTGGTGCGGCTTGCCCACCAGATAGCCGACGCAGTGCCCGTTATCGCCGAAATTCAGCGCCGTGGACGTGGTGCCGCGCCAACCCATCTTGTGGAATAGCCCGGCCAGCAACACATCGTTGCGCGCGCCCAGGCTGCCATCGTCGTTGACCAGGAATTTGGGCACGATAAACAGCGAAATGCCCTTCACCCCGGCCGGTGCGTCCGGCAGCTTGGCCAGCACCATATGCACGATGTTTTCCGACAGCGGGTGGTCGCCGCCGGAGATAAAAATCTTGTTGCCCTTGAGGCGATAGCTGCCGTCCGCCGCAGGCTCGGCGCGGGTCCGAATGTCCGACAGCGACGAGCCGGCATGCGGCTCGGTCAGGGCCATGGTGCCGAAGAAACGCCCCTCGATCATCGGTTGCAGGAAGCGTTGCTTCTGCTCCTCGGAGCCGAAACTTTCGATCAGGTTGGCGGCGCCCATGGTCAGGAACGGGTAGGACGTTGACGCGGCGTTGGCCGACTGGAAGTGCGCGAAGCAGGCCTGGGACAGCAATGTCGGCAACTGCATGCCGCCGGCTTCGAAACTGCGCGCGGCATTGAGAAATCCCGCTTCGAGGAATGCGTCCACCGCCGGTTTGACTTCCGGAATCAGGATGGCCTTGCCGTCCTCGTAGCGCGGTTCGTTTTCGTCGTTCTTGCGGTTATGCGGCGCGAAGTACTTCTCGGCAATGTTCCGGGCGGTACTGATGGCCGCGTCGAAGGTTTCGCGATTGTGTTCGGCAAACCGCTCGCGCTGGGTCAAGCCCTCGGCATCGAGGACTTCGTACAGCTCGAAAGCCAGATTGCGGGAACTGAGTAGCGTCTCGGACATGGCGGCTTACCTGTGTGGGAAGGGGCCTGAGTCTAAGTGCGGGAATGGAGGGCGGCTAGCAAGATTGATCTGGGTGATGGAGGGGCAGAACGCGGACGAGGAGTTGAAATGCGACCGAATGTGGGAGGGGGCTTGCCCCCGATTGCAGTGTGTCAGTCAGTTCAACTGTTACTGATACACCGCCATCGGGGGCAAGCCCCCTCCCACATTTTTTCCGCGTTTCGGCAGTTAGCCGATGGTCATCAGGCTGGCGTTACCGCCGGCTGCTGCGGTGTTGACGCTCAACGCACGCTCGATCACCAAACGCTCCAGGGCGATCGCAGTCTCGCCTTGGGACAAACCATGTACCCCGACAATCGCCCCGCCCCGCTGGGCGACTTGCTGGCAAACCGCGCGCAGTTGATCGGAGTCGCCATGGTGCAGGACCGCGTCGAACACGACTTCGTCCTTGGTCCAGTCGGCCACGCGCTTGATCTTCGCCTGAATCTCCCTCGGCAGGCGTGGGAACAAGGCTTTGGTCAGCTCAGTTTCCGGCCATACCGCCGAACCGCCGACGGCCAATACCGCCGCCAGTTGGGTCAGCAGGTCGCCTTCCACTTCCGCCAGGCACAGTACGTGCTCGCGGGGCAGGATGGCGTAGCTGTTGCGCTCGCCGGTCGGACCGGCCAGCAGGCGGGTGATACCGCTTTGCGATTGCGCGGCGAACCGGCTGCACAGGGCACTCAGTTCGCTGAACGTGTTGCTGTCGGCCCAGGTTTTCAAGGCGGTCAGCGGTTGGCTCATGGCGTCGCGCAGGCGCACGTCCGGTGCGGACAATGCGTCGCCGCGAACGAAGGATTGCTCGATCGCATCAGTAGGACGCGTCGACAGCAGGCGGTACAGGTACAGCGGACCACCGGCTTTCGGGCCGGTGCCCGACAGGCCTTCGCCGCCAAACGGCTGCACGCCGACCACGGCCCCGACAATGTTGCGGTTGACGTAGACGTTACCCGCATGAACGTTGTCGATCACCTTGGCGATGGTCTCGTCGATGCGCGTGTGTACGCCCAGCGTCAGGCCGTAGCCGGAAGCGTTGATCTGGCCGATCAACTGGTCGATTTCTTTACGCTTGTAGCGCACCACGTGCAGCACCGGGCCGAAGATCTCCCGTTGCAGCTCGTCGAAACTTTCCAGTTCGATCAGGGTTGGCATCACGAAGGTGCCGCGCTTGATCTCTTCGCCGTCGGCAATCGCCACCTGGTACACAGTGCGGCCTTTGTCGCGCATGGCCTGGATGTGCTTCTCGATGCCGGCCTTGGCTTCGGCGTCGATCACCGGGCCGATATCCACCGACAGGCGCTCAGGGTTGCCCAAACGGCATTCAGCCATGGCGCCCTTGAGCATTTCGATGACGCGGTCTGCAGAATCTTCCTGCAGGCACAGGACACGCAGGGCCGAGCAACGCTGGCCGGCACTGTCGAAGGCCGACGACACCACGTCGATGACCACTTGTTCGGTCAGGGCCGAGGAGTCGACGATCATCGCGTTCTGACCACCGGTTTCGGCGATCAGCGGAATCGGCCGGCCCTGGGCATCCAGGCGCCCGGCGACATTGCGTTGCAGCAGGCGTGCGACTTCGGTGGAACCGGTGAACATCACGCCTTTGACGCGCTCATCACCGACCAGGCGCGCACCGACGGTTTCGCCCTGGCCCGGCAGCAGTTGCAGCACGCCTTCCGGAATACCGGCTTCGAGCAGGATGCGCACCGCTTGTGCGGCCACCAGCGGGGTTTGCTCGGCAGGCTTGGCCAGTACCGGGTTACCGGCGGCCAGTGCAGCGGCGACTTGCCCACTGAAAATCGCCAGCGGGAAGTTCCATGGGCTGATGCAGACCACCGGGCCTAATGGGCGGTGGGCGTCGTTGGTGAAATCGTGACGCGCCTGCACGGCGTAGTAACGCAGGAAGTCCACGGCTTCACGCACTTCGGCGATGGCGTTGGCGAAGGTCTTGCCGGCTTCACGGGCCAGCAGGCCCATCAGCGGCTGGATCTCGCCTTCCATCAGGTCGGCGGCACGTTCGAGGATCGCGGCACGCTCGGCGGGTGGGGTGGCCTGCCAGATCGGACCGGCGTTGATGGCGCACTGGATCGCGTTGTCGACGTCGTCGACGGTGGCTTCCTGTACGTGGCCGACCACATCACGCAGGTCGGACGGGTTCAGTACCGGCGCAGCGGCTTCATTGCTGGAGGCGCAACCCAGCATCGGCGCGGCTTTCCAGTGGTTGTGCGCGGTGGCCAGCAGGGCGCAGGACAGCGACGCCAAGCGGTGTTCGTTGGCCAGGTCGATACCGGCCGAGTTGGCGCGGTCGCTGCCGTACAGGTCACGTGGCAATGGAATACGCGGGTGCGGCAGGCCGAAGCCGCCTTCCAGCGTCGCCATTTGCTCGATGCTGGCCACTGGATCGGCCACCAGCTCCTGGATCGAGATGGACTGGTCGGCAATGCGGTTGACGAACGAGGTGTTGGCGCCGTTTTCCAACAGACGACGCACCAGGTAGGCCAGCAGGGTTTCGTGGGTGCCGACCGGTGCGTACACGCGGCACGGACGGTTCAGCTTGCCATCGGCAACCTTGCCGACGACCTGCTCGTACAGCGGTTCGCCCATGCCGTGCAGGCATTGGAACTCGTACTGGCCGGGGTAATAGTTCTGACCGGCGATATGGTAGATGGCCGACAGGGTGTGGGCGTTGTGCGTGGCGAACTGCGGGTAGATGACTTCCGGCACCGAGAGCAGTTTGCGTGCGCAGGCAATGTAGGACACGTCGGTGTACACCTTGCGGGTATACACCGGGTAGCCTTCCAGGCCTTCGACCTGGGCGCGCTTGATTTCGCTGTCCCAGTACGCGCCTTTTACCAGGCGGATCATCAGGCGGTGACGGCTGCGGCGCGCCAGGTCGATGACGTAGTCGATCACATACGGGCAACGCTTCTGGTAGGCCTGGATCACGAAACCGATGCCGTTCCAGCCGGTCAGTTGCGGCTCGAAGCACAGGCGTTCGAGCAGGTCCAGGGACAGTTCCAGGCGGTCGGCTTCTTCGGCGTCGATGTTCAGGCCGATGTCGTATTGCTTGGCCAGCAAGGTCAGGGACAGCAGGCGCGGGTACAGCTCGTCCATCACGCGTTCGTACTGGGCGCGGCTGTAACGCGGGTGCAGGGCCGACAGCTTGATGGAAATGCCCGGGCCTTCATAAATCCCACGGCCGTTCGAGGCTTTGCCGATGGAATGAATAGCCTGCTCGTAAGACGCGAGGTACTTCTGCGCATCGTGTTCGGTGAGTGCGGCTTCACCGAGCATGTCGTAGGAATAGCGGAAGCCCTTGGCTTCGAACTTGCTCGCATTGGCGAGGGCTTCGGCGATGGTTTCGCCGGTGACGAACTGCTCGCCCATCAGGCGCATGGCCATGTCGACGCCCTTGCGGATCATCGGCTCGCCGCTCTTGCCGATGATGCGGCTCAGGGACGAGGTCAGGCCGGCTTCGTTATGCGTGGAGACCAGTTTGCCGGTCAGCAGCAAGCCCCAGGTGGCGGCGTTGACGAACAGCGACGGGCTGTTGCCCAGGTGCGGCTGCCAGTTGCCGGTGCTGATCTTGTCGCGGATCAGCGCGTCACGGGTGCCTTTGTCCGGGATACGCAGCAGCGCTTCGGCCAGGCACATCAGTGCCACGCCTTCCTGGGACGACAGGGAGAATTCCTGCAGCAAGCCCTGGACGATGCCGGCACGGCCGCCAGCGCTCTTCTGATTGCGCAGTTTTTCTGCAATCGACGCGGCCAGCTTATTCGTGGCTTCGGCCATCTGGGCCGGCAGGCGAGCCTGTTCGATCAGCATCGGCACCACTTCCGGCTCAGGGCGACGGTAAGCGGCGGTGATCGAGGCGCGCAGGACGGATTGCGGCAGGATGCTCTCGGCGAACTCGAGGAAACACTGATGGGCGTGGTCGGACTGGACCTCGCCGGCGTCATCGGCCTCCTTGCTGCTCAAGCCATTGAGCTCGGTCAGGGTTGCACCACCCTCGAGTTTCTCCAGGTAATTGAAAATCGCCTGCTTGATCAGCCAGTGCGGCGTGCGATCAATGGAGGTCGCGGCCGCCTTCAGGCGCTCGCGGGTCGGGTCGTCGAGTTTGACCCCAAGGGTGGTCGTAGCCATTTTCTTATCCTCATGGGTGCCACTACCGAGTGGCATCAGCTGGCGGCAAGATTAGCTTCGCTCTGGAAGAGGTGCAACCGGGTGCAACCCTTTTTATGCATGAAATTTTCGAGTTTCAATCGGAAAAAATCCGGCCCTCGACCGATTCCGCTTTGATTTGGTGCATTTGCTTCTGAGATCGGCTGTTCTTGCTCCGAAAAGGAGCAAAAACGGGGTGTTTTGAGCAAAACACATCAAGGTGCAACTTATTCGCGAGAAACTGGTTGCACCTTATTTGCTTTGTTGAATAGCATTCGCGGCCAAGGTGCAACCATGCTTAGGGTGTGGTTCATCGGCTGGCGGCTTTCCTGGGGAAACGTCAGTCATAAATGCGCGTGATGCAGGTACGTTTACTCACTGAATCAGTGGGTGGCCGTCTGACAGACCGCCGCTACATAAAAACAAAGCCAGGGCGTCACTTCTATGAGCGTTAGCAATCCAACCCTGATCACGTTCGTGATCTACATCGCAGCAATGGTGCTGATCGGCTTAATGGCCTATCGCTCCACCAACAACCTTTCCGATTACATCCTGGGCGGTCGCAGCCTCGGTAGCGTGGTGACTGCCTTGTCAGCCGGTGCTTCCGATATGAGCGGCTGGTTGTTGATGGGCCTGCCGGGTGCCATTTACATGTCCGGCCTGTCGGAAAGCTGGATCGCCATCGGCCTGATCGTCGGTGCGTACCTCAACTGGCTGTTCGTGGCCGGTCGCCTGCGCGTGCAGACCGAGCACAACGGCGACGCCCTGACGCTGCCGGATTACTTTTCCAGCCGTTTCGAAGATAAAAGCGGCCTGCTGCGGATCATCTCTGCGGTGGTGATCCTGGTGTTCTTCACCATCTATTGCGCTTCCGGCATCGTGGCCGGTGCCCGCCTGTTCGAAAGCACCTTCGGCATGTCCTACGAGACTGCGCTGTGGGCCGGCGCTGCGGCGACGATTGCCTACACCTTCGTCGGTGGTTTCCTGGCCGTGAGCTGGACCGACACCGTACAAGCCACCCTGATGATCTTCGCGCTGATCCTGACGCCGATCATCGTGCTGCTGGCCACCGGCGGTATCGACACCACGTTCCTGGCGATCGAAGCGAAGAACCCCGACAACTTCAACATGCTGAAAAACACCAGCTTCATCGGCATCATCTCGCTGATGGGCTGGGGCCTGGGTTACTTCGGCCAGCCGCATATCCTCGCGCGCTTCATGGCGGCGGATTCGGTGAAGTCGATCGCTAACGCCCGTCGCATCTCCATGACCTGGATGATCCTGTGCCTGGGCGGCACCGTGGCCGTGGGCTTCTTCGGTATTGCCTACTTCTCGGCGCACCCGGAAGTGGCCGGCCCGGTCAACGAGAACCACGAACGTGTGTTCATTGAACTGGCCAAGCTGCTGTTCAACCCATGGATTGCGGGCGTTCTGCTGTCGGCGATTCTGGCGGCGGTCATGAGCACCCTGAGCTGCCAATTGCTGGTGTGCTCCAGCGCCCTGACCGAGGACTTCTACAAGACCTTCCTGCGCAAGAACGCCTCCCAGGTTGAACTGGTGTGGGTCGGCCGCGCCATGGTGCTGCTGGTGGCGTTGATCGCCATCGCCATGGCTGCCAACCCGAACAACCGCGTGTTGGGCCTGGTGAGCTACGCCTGGGCCGGCTTCGGCGCTGCGTTCGGCCCCGTGGTGCTGATCTCGGTGATCTGGAAACAGATGACCCGCAACGGCGCACTGGCTGGCATTCTGGTCGGCGCGATCACCGTGATCGTGTGGAAGCATTTCGAATTGCTGGGCCTGTACGAAATCATCCCAGGCTTCATCTTCGCCAGCCTGGCGATCTACATCGTGAGCAAGCTGGGCGCGCCGACTGCGGGTATGGTTGAGCGGTTTGATGCTGCGGAGAAAGACTACAACCTCAACAAGTAATCGGTAGGTTTTGGCGACTCGTTGAAATGAAACAGGCCCGCATTTTTGAATGTCGGGCCTTTTTTATGAAAACAATGCGTCGCGGGTGGGTGCCTACAGGCTCAATTGGTTACGGAAATGAAAGATCGTTGTGCCTGCAACGCCGAGTAGCCCGATGAATGCTGTTCCATGAAGAGCAAATTTCAGGCGGCTCGGAAACGCCTCAACCTGCTGTAAATCAACGACGCCACGTTTTGCATTCCATCGCGGCAGAGCGATTGCAACATAGACCACACATAGCCTGCCCAACCTGCCGCGTAGGGAGTTGCTCAACAGGTGTTTGTAAGTATTCAAGAGGCTGCACTGATCCAAGTAGCGTTCCATCCTCTCTAATTTTCGATAGGCCAGAAATAGATCGAGAATAACCGCTATGAGCATTGCAGCCGCTGACCCAAGTGCTATTTGGTCTTTTGTTGGTAGATTGAGGAAGTACTCAATATTCATACAGAACCTCTCCCGCCGTAGCACCAATTTCGCTACCCCAGCTCCCAAAAACAGCGCCTCCGACTCCGCCGGCTATCAAAAGACAGCTCAAGGCGACTGGCCCGGTTGTAGGGGCCATTACGGCTACACACAAGCCCATTCCTATCTGACCTCCAAGGATTCCTCCTGCCACGCCGAAGGTTAATTTACCTGCCTCCACATACTTTGCTTTCCTGCACTGTTCCTCTCTCCCAGTGGAACACGCCTCCTTGATCTCCAACGCCGTTGCAGTCGTACTCAGCGCGATGCCCAGCGGCGTGCCTTTTTTCAGCAGTTTTGCCGTCTTCGAAACCCGCGCAATCGTTTCGCTGTACCTCTTTATCTCTCCGCTGTGCAAATAGCTCTTGGTCGAGATTCCCAGCATTTTTTTGATCGAACCTTCATTGCGTAGCCCTGTGCCGTAACGCGCAAAACTACGCATTTGCGCGTCCAGTTTGGCAAACAGGGTTTGGCGTCGAGCGAGGAACTCATCTCGCGCAGCTCCGCCACCCCGACGCAGGAATTGTTTGTGCAGTGCATCAATTTCTTCGAGGGTCTTTGCAATGTTTTGCAAGTGTCGGCTCCAGGCATCACCTGCGGTGCCTATCCCCAGCGAAGCGTAGCCCAGCAGTTTTTTCAGCAAGTCATAGTTGTGCAGTGCAAAGGCATCCCCACCTTCGGCCATCACGCTATGCCGAATATCCCAGGCGGCTCGCATCAAGTGTGACTCTTGCGGGGTGCAGATCGCAGTGGTTTCGTCACCGATGATCACTAACTGCCCTGGCAGTACGACAACATTGCGAATGCGGGTATTGAGGGTGTCGAACTTGGTTTCGGCGTATGGGCTCAAGCGCAAACTTGCCTTGAGCTCCACCGAGGTTTGTTGGCGGTCATTGATGAAGGCATAGGGCTGAGGCATTAGCGACTCCCCAGCCATGGTGATCGGTTCGAAGGGAGGTCATTGCTTGCCATGGGAACAGTCCTTTTTGAATAAGCATGGCTGCGCAATTTAAAGAGCGGTTCGAGCGGTGTCGTGGTTTTGGCGGGGGATTTCTCGGTGGTTTTTGGCTTTTGGGAAAAGGGCTACTGAGTTGCGGTAGGTTTCCGACAGATGCGTGAATTTTCACTGCCTTTACGCCGACGACCTTGCGGCACAAGGTCGCCTGCTTTGCGCACCATGCAAATGCCATGGCGCGCGGGTCGCTTACCTGACCTCAGACGTGCGTTGCAGCCAGCGCCTGTTGCAGATCCTCGATCAAATCTTCAATCGCCTCGATGCCCACCGACAGGCGAATCATCTCCGGCTTCACGCCGGCCTTGGCCTGTTCCTGCTCGTTCATTTGGCGATGGGTGGTGGACGCCGGGTGGCAGGCCAGGGATTTGGCGTCGCCGATGTTCACCAGGCGTTTGAAGATTTGCAGGGCGTCGTAGAAGCGTACACCGGCTTCGTAGCCGCCCTTCAGGCCAAACGACAGGATCGCCGACGGTTTGCCCTGCATGTATTTCTGCGCCAGTGCGTGGTGCGGATGATCGGGCAGGCCGGCGTAGCTGACCCACTCGACTTCGGCGTGATCTTGCAGGAACTGCGCGACCTTCAGGGCGTTCTCGGTATGGCGTTCCATGCGCAGGGCCAGGGTTTCCAAGCCTTGCAGCAGCAGGAAGGCGTTCATCGGCGCCAGTGCTGCGCCGGTGTTGCGCAGCGGCACGGTGCGGGCGCGGGCGATGAAGGCGGCGGGGCCGAATTTTTCGGTGTAGACCACGCCGTGGTAAGCCGGCTCGGGCTGGTTGAGGCCGGGGAATTTTTCCGCGTGTTTCGTCCAGGGGAACGTGCCGCTGTCGACAATTACGCCGCCCAGGGAGTTGCCATGGCCGCCGACGTATTTGGTCACCGAATGCACCACGATATCGGCGCCGAACTGGATCGGTTTGCACAGGATCGGCGTGGCCACGGTGTTGTCCACCATCAGCGGTACGCCACGGGCGTGGGCCACATCGGCCAGGGCTTCGATGTCGATGATATTGCCTGCCGGGTTACCGATGCTCTCGCAATAGACCAGCTTGGTGTTGTCGTCAATCAGTTCGGCGATGGCGGCGGCGGAATCGTCGCGGGCGAAGCGCACATCGACGCCAAAGCTCGGCAGCAGGTGGGCGAACAGGGTGTAGGTGCCGCCGTAGAGCTGCGGCGTGGTGACGACATTGTCACCGGCGCGGGTCAGCGTCTGGATCGCATAGTGAATCGCTGCGCTGCCGGCGGACACGGCCAGCGCGGCGATACCGCCTTCGAGCGCGGCCATGCGCTGTTCCAGCACATCGTTGGTCGGGTTCATGATCCGCGTGTAGATATTGCCGGGCACGTCCAGGTTGAACAGGTCGGCGCCGTGCTGGGCGTTATCGAATTCGAAGGCGACGTTCTGGTAGATCGGCACCGCGACGGCCTTGGTGGTCGGGTCGGACTTGAAGCCGTGGTGCAGGGCGATGGTGGCGTCTTTCATGGTTTTTGTTGACCTCCTTGGTTTTTAAGGGCGCCCCCGGGCAGGGTGGGAGCTGGCTTGGCTGCGATGGCATCATCGCGGAGTGCAGGTAATACCGCGTCGCTTGTGTCGCGGGCAAGCCCGCACATGCTGTAAGGATTAGATTGTTTTCATAAGGACGCCTGTCTTTGCGGCATAAGCACCGCCCGGCATGCGCCCCTGCACCTTTGCCCGTGTAGCAGGTAAACTTCGCCCCCTGCGCAGGAGCAACCATGAATTATCGTCACGCCTTTCACGCCGGCAACCACGCCGATGTCTTCAAACACCTGACCTTGACCCGCCTCATCGCCTTGATGTCGCGCAAGGAGCAGCCGTTCGCCTACCTCGACACCCATGCCGGCATCGGTCTGTACGACTTGCAGGGCGACCAGGCCAACCGCACCGGTGAATACCTGGAGGGCATCGCCCGCCTGTGGGGCAAGAGCGACCTGCCGCCATTGACCGCCGACTATATGCGCGTGCTGCACGAGATGAACCCGGATGGCCAATTGCGCTATTACCCAGGTTCGCCGGAACTGGCACGCCGCCTGACCCGTCCCCAGGACCGCGTGCTGCTCAATGAAAAACACCCGGAAGACGGTGTGCTGCTCAAGGACAACATGAAGGGCGATCGGCGCGTCAAGGTTCACCTGGGCGAAGGCTGGCATGTGCCGCGCGCCATGCTGCCGGTGCAGGAAAAGCGTGCGTTGATGCTGATTGATCCGCCGTTTGAACAGCTCGACGAAATGCAGCGCTGCGCGGCGTCGCTCAAGGAAGCGGTCAGCCGCATGCGCCAGACCGTCGCGGCGATCTGGTACCCGGTGAAGGACCAGCGCATGTTGCGCCGTTTCTACCAGGACCTGGCCGGCACCGGTGCGCCGAAGTTGTTGCGCGTGGAATTGCTGGTGCATCCGCTGGACACACCCAACACCCTGACCGGTTCGGGCCTGGCGATTGCCAACCCGCCGTGGGGTTTGGAAGAGGAATTGCGTGAGCTGTTGCCGTGGCTGTCCAAGCAACTGGGCCAGACCCAGGGCGGGTGGCAGATGGATTGGCTGATTGCCGAGTAACCGAGTCTGGCGCAAATCAAAATGTGGGAGGGGGCAAGTCGAACCGTCGCACCGCCCCTCCCACATTTTTTAGATCGGGCAGGTCACGCCGGTGCCGCCGATCCCACAGTAGCCCTGCGGATTCTTCGCCAGGTATTGCTGGTGATACGCCTCGGCGAAGTACACCGTCGGGGCTTCGTCGATTTCCGTGGTGATGGTGCCCAGGCCGGCCTTGCTCAGCTCTTGCTGATACGCCTTGGCACTGGCCTGCGCCGCCGCCAATTGCTCTGGCGTGGTGGCGTAGATCACTGAACGGTACTGGCTGCCGATGTCATTGCCCTGGCGCATGCCTTGGGTCGGGTTGTGCAGCTCCCAGAACATCTTCAGCAAGTCTTCGTATTTCACCTTGGCCTGGTCATACACCACCAGCACCACTTCGCTATGGCCGGTCAGGCCCGAGCAGACTTCTTCGTAGGTCGGGTGCGGCGTGTAGCCGCCGGCATAACCGACCACGGTGCTGACCACGCCATCGCGCTGCCAGAATTTGCGTTCCGCGCCCCAGAAGCAGCCCAGGCCGAAGATCGCGAAGCCAACGTCTTCGGTGAATGGGCCGAGCAGCGGGTTGCCGTTGACGAAGTGTGTTTCCGGCAGCGTCATCGGGGTTTCGCGGCCAGGCAAAGCTTGTTCTGCAGTAGGAAGCACGTTTTTGTTCACCAGAATTTCCGAGCGCAAGACCATGAGCAGTCCTCTCGTCAGGTTGAGTTAACAGTAAAGAGTCAGACAGCCAGTGTGCCCGAGTGTTACAGCGCTGTCAGGCGATTGGCCCGCGAGGATAGCGTTTAAGCTTCTCGAGCAGCTCTGAACCGGGAATAGGCCGGTCGAACAGATAGCCCTGGCCGACGTCGCAACGGTGCCGACGCAGGAACGCCAACTGATCGGCGGTCTCGATGCCTTCGGCCACGACCTTGAGCTTGAGGTTGTGGGCCATGGCGATCACGGCGGAGGTGATTTCCATGTCGTCCTGGTTGTCCGGGATTTCGTGGATAAAGCTGCGATCGATCTTGATGATGTCGATCGGGAATTTTTTCAAGTAGCTCAGCGACGAGTAACCGGTGCCGAAGTCGTCCATGGCCAGGGTCAGCCCCAGGCGCTTCAACTGGTCCAGTTGCAGGCGGGTGTCCTCGGTGGCTTCCAGCAGCAGGCCCTCCGTCAACTCCAGCTCGAGCAGGTTGGCCGGCAGCTCTTCTTCTTTGAGGATCGCGGTAATCGAGGCCACCAGGTCCGGGTCGGAGAACTGCTTGGGCGACAGGTTGATCGCCACCTGCAGGTCGCCCAGGCCGGCGGCGCTCAGTTGCTTGCTCATGCGGCAGGCCTGGCGGGCGATCCATTTGCCGATGGGGATGATCAGGCCGGTTTCTTCGGCCACGCTGATGAACTGGTCGGGGCGGATCATGCCCTTTTCCGGGTGGTTCCAGCGCAGCAGCGCCTCCATGCCCAGCAAGCGGCCGCTGCGCAGGCACAGCTTGGGCTGGTAGAACACGTCCAGCTCGTTCTGGGTCAGGGCGCGGCGCAGGTTGTTTTCCACGAACAGCTTGTAGCTGGCCTCGGCGTTCAGCGCTTCGGTAAACACTTGCACTTGGTGTTTGCCGTTGGCTTTGGCCTTGTGCAGGGCTAACCCGGCGTTGCGCATCAGGGTTTGCGGGTCGCGGCCATGCAGCGGTGCGCAGGCCAGGCCCACGGAGCCGGTGACGCTGATCAATTGGTTGTCGACGAACATCGGCTTGTCGAGGGTCGCGAGCAGTTGGCTGGCGACGAACTGGCCGCTCTCCAGATCGGTCTCGTCGAGCAATACCGCAAACTCGTTACTGGCAAAGCGCGCCAGGCTGCCGCCGGCGCTGAGGCTGTTGCGCAGGCGCCGGGCCAGGCTGATCAGCAGCTTGTCGCCGGTCTGGTGGCCGAGGCTGTCGTTGATCCGCTTGAAGTTGTCGATGTCCACCAGTAACAGGCAGATCGGGCTGTCGCTGTCGCGGGCAAAGCGTTCGTCGAGGTTGCGGATGAACGCCGGGCGGTTGCCCAGGTTGGTCAGGTTGTCGGTGTAGGCCAGGCGCTCGATGCGCTGCTGCGCCAGCTTGGTCTGGGTGATGTCTTCGTAGATGCCGATGTAGTGGGTCAGCTCGCGATTGTCGCCATAGACCTTGGAGATCGACAGTTGGCCCCAATAGGGTTCCAGGTTCTTGCGCCGGCTTTTGAATTCACCCTGCCAACTGTTGCTCTGGGCCAGGCTCGACGGCGCGTCGAACAGCAGCTCGCTGAGGTTCTCCAGCGCCGGCAATTGCGCCAGGCGGTGGCCGTGGACCTCTTCGGTGCTGTACTGGGTGATCGCGGTAAAACTGGGATTGACGTACTCCACCACGCCATCGCGATTGACCAGCAGGAAGGCGTTGGCGCTTTGTTCCACCGCGCGCTGAAACAGGTGCAGCGCGCTGGTGGCGGTACGGCGGTTGTGGTTGTTGATCACTTGCGCGAACTGATCCGCCAGCTCGCCGGCAAAGGCAATTTCGTCGGACTGCCAGACGCGTGTGTCGCCGCCTTGTTCCAGGCACAACACGCCAACGACCTGACCATCGACGCGGATGCTCGCGTCGAGCATTGCATGTATGTCTTTGGCCTGTAGGGATTCGGCCATTTCGCGGGTGCGTGGGTCGTACTTGACGTTGCTGGCGTCGATCGCCCGGCTGGTTTGCAGGGCTTCGAGGTAGTCCGGAAAGCCGCTGGCATCAATCGGCTCGGGCAAGTGGTGCTGCTGATCGGTGCGGTAGTACGCCGAGATCGGCACCAGGCGCTGGTCTTCGAGGTTCCAGATGCTGGCGCAATCGATCTGGTAGATGTCGCAGGCGCTGCGGGTGATCAGCTCGGCGGCTTCCTGCAGCGAATTGTTCGTGGTGTAGCGCTGGCGGGCGAGCAGCAGGATCAACGCTTGCTGGGCGCGTACCCTCTCCAGGTGCAGCAACTGTTCCTGTTGCGCGCGCTGGTTGAGTTCCAGGGCGATCTGCAGGCGGCTGTTCTGGCTTTCCAGGTCTGCCGTTGGCGTAGTTGACGGACTCTCGCTGAATACGCCGTCGACCACCATCAGGTAGCCCCGCAGCAGGTGGCGATTGTGTTGTTTGTAGGCTTCGCCGATTTCCAGCAGGCTCAGGGGGCCGTCGTTGGTGTGCAGGGTGTAGCGCACCAGGTAATGAGGGCTCTCGGTCAGTTGCTGCTGGATTGCATCGTGCAGTTGATAGCGCGCCTGTGGCTCCATCAGGCTGGCGTAGGGCGAGCCGATCAAGGCGCACAGTTCAACCGCCGGCAGGCCGAATTGGCGCTCGCAATTGGGGTCTAGGTAGAGCAGGGCCCAGCTTGCCTCATTCAACCGCTCGAAACGCAGCATACCGAGGCGCGAAGGCACCGGTAATTGCGTCACTACCTCGGCCGCCGTCCGGGCGACATCGGGTTGGCTTTTCATGGGGAAGCTCACTTGAAAAAACGCACTCGGCGCCGGGCTTTCGCCCTCTTTACTGTTGCCTGCCGCAAGGTTGCATCATGCAGACCGGGCTGACAAGAGAGGATGAAGGCTAAGTGCTATATGGTTTATATCGGCCGCGTGGGTGATTTCTGCAGTCGGGGTGACGGAAGGTGTACAAACCTGTTTATTTGTACAAAAAAAGCCCCGCCAAGTGGCGGGGTTGAGGAACGAGCGTGGCGCTCGGAAATCGATGCAATCAGGCCTCCCGGGTATCAGGGAGGCCTATCGCGGCTTACAGCAAGATGGTGCGGATATCGTTCAGCAGTTGGCTCAGGCGCTGCGTGAAGCGTGCAGCCGCCGCGCCATTGATCACACGGTGATCGTAGGACAACGACAGTGGCAACATCAGCTTCGGCTGGAACGCTTTACCGTCCCATACCGGCTGGATAGTCGCCTTGGAAACACCCAGGATCGCCACTTCTGGCGCGTTGACGATTGGCGTGAAGCCAGTACCGCCAATGTGGCCGAGGCTGGAGATGGTGAAGCACGCGCCTTGCATGTCGTCGGCGGTGAGCTTCTTGTCGCGGGCCTTGGCAGCCAGCGCAGCGGCCTCGGCAGCCAGTTGCAGCAGGCTCTTCTGGTCGACGTTCTTGATGACCGGTACCAGCAGGCCATCCGGGGTGTCGACGGCAAAGCCGATGTGAACGTACTTCTTGCGAATGATCGCCTTGCCGCTTGGCGCCAGCGAACTGTTGAAGTCCGGCAGCTCCTTGAGCAGGTGCGCGCAGGCCTTGAGCAGCAGTGGCAGCACGGTCAGTTTCACGCCGGCTTTCTCGGCCACGGCTTTCTGCGCAACGCGGAAGGCTTCCAGGTCGGTGATGTCGGCCTGGTCGAACTGGGTCACGTGCGGGATGTTCAGCCAACTGCGGTGCAGGCTTGACGCGCCGATTTGCATCAGGCGGGTCATCGGCACTTCTTCGGTTTCGCCGAAGCGGCTGAAGTCCACGACCGGGATCGGCGGGATGCCCGCGCCACCGGTAGCGTTGCCGGCAGCCGGGGCTTCCTTGGCTTTTTGCATCATGGATTTGACGTAAACCTGCACGTCTTCCTTGAGCACTCGACCATGCGGGCCGGTGGCCGCGACGGCGTTCAACTCGACGCCGAATTCACGGGCCAGTTGGCGCACGGCAGGGCCGGCGTGAGCCTTGGCACCGCTTGGCGCCGGTGCAGCCGCCGGGGCCGGTGCGGCCTCGGCTTTTGCAGCCGGTGCCGGAGCGGCAGCAGCAGGGGCGGCTTCAGCCTTGGCCGCCGGCGCAGCGGCCGGTGCTGGAGCAGCAGCCGGCGCAGCGCCTTGGACTTTCAGCTTGAGGATGAAGTCGCCAGTACCGACTTCATCTTCCAGCTTGACCGCGATGCTTTCCACCACGCCGGCAGCCGGCGAAGGGATTTCCATGGAGGCCTTGTCGGACTCCAGGGTGATCAGCGACTGGTCGGCTTCGACGGTATCGCCGACCTTGACCAGCAGCTCGATGATCTTGGCCTTGCCCGACGAACCGATGTCCGGGACATGAATGTCCTGAACGGTGGCCGCAGCCGGTGCAGCAGCCGGGGCCGCTGGGGCCTCGGCGGCGGCGGCAGGTTTTTCAGCCGGCGCCGCTGCAGCAGCGGCAGCCGGAGCAGGGGCCGCATCGGCGGCGCCCTCGATTTCCAGCTCCAGCAGTTCGTCGCCTTCTTTCAGGCGATCGCCCAGCTTCACTTTCAGGCTTTTGACCACGCCGGCCTTGGGAGCAGGGATTTCCATGCTCGCCTTGTCCGATTCCAGGGTCAGGATGCTCTGGTCGGCTTCGACGGTGTCGCCGACCTTTACAAACAGCTCGATTACTTCACCTTCACCGCTGCCGATGTCAGGTACGCGAATGAGTTCGCTCACAAAAAGTCTCCTCAGCAGTCCAGTGGGTTGCGTTTTTCCGGGTTGATCCCGAACTTGACGATGGCGTCAGCCACCACCTTGGGTTCGATCTCACCACGGTCAGCCAAGGCTTCCAGGGCTGCCAACACCACGAAGTGACGGTCGACTTCGAAGAAGTGACGCAGCTTCTTGCGGCTGTCACTGCGGCCGAAACCGTCGGTGCCCAGGACTTTGAATTCCTTGGACGGGACCCACTGGCGAATCTGTTCAGCAAACAGCTTCATGTAGTCGGTGGACGCGATAACCGGACCCTTACGGCCAGTCAGGCATTCTTCGACGTAGCTCAGCTCAGGCTTCTGGCCCGGGTGCAGGCGGTTGTTGCGTTCTACGGCCAGGCCGTTGCGACGCAGTTCGTTGAAGCTGGTCACGCTCCACACGTCGGCGCCGACGTTGAATTCGTCACGCAGGATCTTCGCCGCTTCACGCACTTCACGCAGGATGGTGCCGGAGCCCATCAGTTGCACATGGTGCGCTGCTTCCTTGGTGTCTTCTTCGAGCAGGTACATGCCCTTGATGATGCCTTCCTCGACACCGGCCGGCATGGCAGGTTGCTGGTAGGACTCGTTCATCACGGTGATGTAGTAGAAAACGTCCTGCTGCTCCTGGGTCATCTTCTTCATGCCGTCCTGGATGATCACCGCCAGCTCATAGCCGTAGGTTGGATCAAAGGTGCGGCAGTTCGGAATGGTGGCCGCCAGGATGTGGCTGTGACCGTCTTCGTGTTGCAGGCCTTCGCCGTTCAGCGTGGTGCGGCCGGCGGTGCCGCCGATCAGGAAGCCACGGGTACGGCTGTCGCCTGCTGCCCAGGCCAGGTCGCCGATACGCTGGAAGCCGAACATCGAGTAGAAGATGTAGAACGGCAGCATCGGCTGGTTGTGGCTGGAGTACGAGGTACCGGCAGCGATGAAGGAGCTCATGGCGCCCGCTTCGTTGATGCCTTCTTCGAGGATCTGGCCCTTCTTGTCTTCCTTGTAGAACATCACCTGGTCTTTATCGACTGGCTCGTAGAGCTGGCCGACGGAGGAGTAGATGCCCAACTGACGGAACATGCCTTCCATACCGAAGGTACGGGCTTCGTCTGGGATGATCGGCACGATGCGCGGACCGACTTCCTTGTCCTTGACCAGTTGCGCGAGGATTCGCACGAAGGCCATGGTGGTGGAGATTTCACGGTCGCCCGAGCCGTCGAGGATAGCCTTGAGGGTATCCAGCGCAGGTGTCGGGATGTTGAAGCTCTTGGCGCGGCGCTGTGGCACGAAACCGCCCAGTGCGGCACGACGCTCGCTCAGGTAACGGGCTTCGGCGCTGTTCGGCTCCGGCTTGAAGAACGGCAGGTTTTCCAGTTCTTCGTCCTTGACCGGGATGTCGAAACGGTCGCGGAACAACTTCAGGCTGTCGACATCGACTTTCTTGGTGTTGTGCGCGGTGTTCTTCGCTTCGCCGGCACCGGTGCCATAACCCTTGATGGTCTTGGCCAGGATGACGGTCGGTTGTTCTTTGTGGTTGACCGCTTCGTGGTACGCCGCGTAGACCTTGTACGGGTCGTGGCCGCCACGGTTGAGTTTCCAGATCTCGTCGTCGGACAGGTCGGCAACCATCGCCTTGAGTTCAGGCGTGTTGAAGAAGTGTTCACGCACGAACGCGCCGTCTTTGGCCTTGTAGTTCTGGTACTCGCCGTCGATGACTGCGTCCATGCGACGTTGCAGGATACCGTCGACGTCCTTGGCCAGCAGTGGGTCCCAGAAACGGCCCCAGATGACTTTGGTCACGTTCCACTGAGCACCGCGGAACACGCCTTCGAGTTCCTGGATGATCTTGCCGTTGCCGCGAACCGGGCCGTCGAGGCGCTGCAGGTTGCAGTTGATGACGAAGATCAGGTTGTCCAGCTTCTCACGGCCGGCCAGGGAGATGGCGCCCAGGGATTCCGGCTCGTCGCACTCGCCGTCGCCCAGGAAGCACCAGACTTTCTGCTTGCCTTCGGGGATGAAGCCACGGGCTTCCAGGTACTTCATGAAGCGCGCCTGGTAGATCGCCTGGATCGGGCCCAGCCCCATGGAAACCGTCGGGAACTGCCAGAATTCAGGCATCAGCCAAGGGTGCGGATAGGACGACAAGCCCTGACCGCCGACTTCCTGGCGGAAGTTGTTCATCTGTTCTTCGCTGATGCGACCTTCCATGAACGCACGGGCGTAGACGCCTGGCGAGGTGTGGCCCTGGAAGTAGATCAGGTCGCCACCGTGTTCGTCGGTCGGGGCCTGGAAGAAGTAGTTGAAGCCGATGTCATACAGGGTTGCGCTGGAAGCGAAGCTGGAGATGTGACCGCCCAGGTCAGAATCTTTCAAGTTCGTGCGCATTACCATCGCCATGGCGTTCCAACGTACCAGCGAGCGAATGCGGCGTTCCATGAACAGGTCGCCAGGCATGCGTGCTTCGTGGGTAACAGGGATGGTGTTGCGATATGGCGTGGTGATGGCGTAGGGCAGTTGCGAGCCACTGCGGGTCGCGAGTTCGCCCATACGGGTCATCAGGTAGTGAGCACGGTCTTCGCCTTCTTTGTCGAGAACCGATTCCAGGGCGTCCAGCCATTCCTGGGTTTCGACGGGATCGAGGTCTTGCATGGCTTGCTCCAGGGCGGAAAGGCTACCAGAATCGGTTGCCTGAAGTTTGCGACTGGCCTTGTGGGCAGACGACATAAATTCTTGGATGGCCGGAGGTTGCTCCGGCGTCCTGTAGTTTTACTACAAATCGTCGGCCATTTCAGCCTTTCGAATGTATATACGAGTAGTAAAACTACACAAGACTGAGCGGGTTGCTCAGTCAGTTAGGTGAGCATAATCGTTATTGTTGATCTTTTGCGAACAAGAAAAGGTAGAAGTTTAATGTTACCTGCCAAAATTTATGAATTTTCAGCTATTTATAACTTTTGTTCGACAGTCCTTTACCGAGCGTGGTTCCTGCGTTCACTGCAACTAGCCCTTAACACGCCGATCAAGGATAGACCATGAGCCTTCCAACGCTGGCCGAACTGCCGACCATTCTCTTGCCGTTCGCTGATCGGGCGGTGCAGTCATTTCGTGACGCAGTGGCCGCGCTGGACGACGATCATGGCCTTTGCGCGTGGACGCCGCAACGCTGGGCCGACTTCGCCCGCGTGTGCGCGGCCAGTGATTTCGTCATTGAACAGAGTGTTCGTGACCCTTTGATGTTGCTCGAATTGGTCGCCCGGGGCGAGCTGGACCGGGGCTTTGCGCCGGACGAGCTGTGCGGGCAAATCGCCGGCGCTGTGCAACAGGCTGAAACAGAAGATGAGCTGGGCCGCGTGCTGCGCCGCCAGCGCACGCGCCAGCAGGTGCGCATCATCTGGCGCGACCTGACCCGCCAGGCGGACCTGGTGCAAACCTGTCGCGACCTCTCCGACATGGCCGACGCCAGCATCGACCAGGCCTACCAATGGCTGTACCAACGCCATTGCGCACAGTTCGGCACGCCGACCGGGGGCCGCAGCGGCGAGCCGCAGCAGATGGTGATCCTCGGCATGGGCAAGCTCGGTGCGGTGGAGCTGAACCTGTCATCCGATATCGACTTGATCTTCGCCTACCCCGAAGGCGGCGAGACGGTGGGCGTGAAGCGCGCCCTGGATAACCAGGAGTTTTTCATTCGCCTCGGTCAAAAATTGATCAAGGCCCTCGACCCGATGACCGTCGACGGTTTTGTCTTTCGTGTCGACATGCGCCTGCGGCCCTACGGCTCGGCCGGCGCGCTGGTGCTCAGCTTCAATGCGCTGGAACAGTATTACCAGGACCAGGGCCGCGATTGGGAACGTTACGCCATGATCAAGGCGCGCGTCGTGGCCGGCGATCAGGTGGCCGGTGCGCAGTTGCTCGATATGCTGCGACCGTTCGTCTACCGCCGCTATTTGGACTTCTCCGCTATCGAAGCGCTGCGCACCATGAAGCAGCTGATCCAGCAGGAAGTGCGGCGCAAGGGCATGGCCGAAAACATCAAGCTCGGCTCGGGCGGCATCCGCGAAGTGGAATTTATCGCCCAGGCGTTCCAGCTGATCCATGGCGGGCGCGACCTCAGCCTGCAACAACGGCCGTTGCTCAAGGTGCTGGGCACCCTGGAAGGCCAGGGCTACCTACCACCGGCGGTGATCGCCGAGTTGCGCGATGGCTACGAATTCCTGCGTTACACCGAGCATGCGATCCAGGCGATTGCTGATCGCCAGACCCAGATGCTGCCGGACAGCCCCGAAGACCAGGCGCGCATTGCCTTTATGCTCGGCTTTGCCGATTGGGCCGCGTTCCATGAGCGCCTGATGTACTGGCGTGGGCGGGTGGACTGGCATTTCCGCCAGGTGATCGCTGATCCGGATGAAGAAGACGGCGAAGAAGGCGAATTGGTCGTCGGCGGGGAATGGTTGCCGTTATGGGAAGAGTCCCAGGACGAAGACGCGGCCTGCCGCCAATTGACCGAAGGCGGTTTCACCGACGCGCCCAAAGCGCTCAAAGCCCTGGCCGGCCTGCGCGGGAGCCCGCAACTGCGCGCCATGCAGCGCCTCGGTCGCGAGCGCCTGGATGCGTTTATCCCGCGCCTGCTGGCTCAGGCCGTCGAGCACGCCAGCCCGGACCTGGTGCTGGAGCGCGTATTGCCGCTGGTGGAAGCCGTCGCCCGTCGCTCGGCCTATCTGGTGTTGCTCACGGAGAACCCCGACGCCCTGCGCCGCCTGCTGACCCTGTGCGCCGCCAGCCCGTGGATCGCCGAACAGATCACCCGCTTCCCGCTGTTGCTCGACGAATTGCTCAACGAGGGCCGCTTGTTCAAACCGCCGTTGGCGCCGGAACTCGCCGCCGAATTGCGCGAACGCCTCACGCGCATCCCCGAAGATGACCTTGAGCAGCAGATGGAAGCCCTGCGGCACTTCAAGCTGGCCCACCGCCTGCGGGTGGCCGCCTCGGAAATCGCCGGCAGCCTGCCGCTGATGAAAGTCAGCGACTACCTGACCTGGCTCGCCGAAGCCATCCTCGAACAAGTGCTGGCCCTGGCCTGGCGCCAGACCGTCGCTCGCCACGGCGCGCCGCAACGGCTGGACGGCACCGTGTGCGATCCTGGGTTCATCATTGTCGGTTATGGGAAAGTCGGCGGCATCGAATTGGGGCATGGTTCGGACCTGGACCTGGTGTTTATCCACGACGGCGACCCGCAGGCCGAAACCGATGGCGCCAAGCCGATTGACGGCGCGCAGTTTTTTACGCGCCTGGGCCAGCGGATCATTCACTTGCTGACCACGCAGACCAACTCGGGGCAATTATATGAAGTGGATATGCGCCTGCGACCTTCGGGCGCATCCGGTTTGCTGGTGAGCTCCCTCGGCGCCTTCGCGCGCTATCAGGAAAACGAGGCCTGGACCTGGGAGCATCAGGCGCTGATCCGCGCGCGGGTGCTGGTGGGCAGCCAGGATGTGGGCCGCGCCTTCGAGCAGGTGCGGGCCAAGGTGTTGGGCCGTGAGCGCGACCTGACGAAGCTGCGCCAGGAGGTCAGCGAGATGCGCGCCAAGATGCGCGACAACCTGGGGACCCGGGCCACGGTGGCCGGTACCGGCGCCAATGCCTTCGAACCCACGGCGGTGTTCGACCTCAAGCAGGACGCGGGAGGTATCGTCGATATTGAATTTATGGTGCAATACGCGGCTTTGGCGTGGTCTGCGCAACATCCATCGTTGCTGCGCTACACCGACAATATCCGCATTCTGGAGGGCCTGGAGCAGGTCGGGCTGATGCCCGCCGCCGATGCCCATTTGCTGCGCGAGGTGTATAAAGCCTACCGTTCCGCGGCTCACCGCCAGGCCTTGCAGAAAGAGGCCGGTACGGTTGCCGGGGATCAGTTCGCCGACGAACGGCGCCAGGTGATGCGAATCTGGCAGGCCCTGGGGTTAAGCTGACACTCGATTTAATGAGCGACGCCAATCTAATGTGGAAACCGGCTTTATGTGAGAGCGAGCCTGCTCGCGGTGCAGGCGCTACGGTCTGTCTATCAGGCCGCGGTGATGCTATCGCGAGCAAGCCCGCTCCCACACAATGCACGCCCTACAGTAATCATCGAGGCGGGGAGGCGTAAGCCTCCCCGCATCGTTTGTGGAAACTACATGAATATTCTGATCGTTGGGCCCAGTTGGGTCGGTGACATGGTGATGGCGCAGACACTGTTCCAGTGCCTGAAACAACGTCATCCCGACTGCCAAATCGACGTGCTCGCCCCTGAGTGGAGCCGGCCGATCCTTGAGCGCATGCCGCAAGTGCGCAAGGCCTTGAGCTTCCCGCTCGGCCATGGCGCCCTCGAACTGGCGACCCGCCGTCGCATCGGCAAGTCCCTGGCCGGCCAGTACGACCAGGCGATCCTGTTGCCCAACTCGATGAAATCGGCGCTGGTGCCGTTTTTCGCCGGCATTCCCAAACGCACCGGTTGGCGCGGCGAGTTTCGCTACGGCTTGCTCAACGACGTGCGCAAGCTCGACAAGGCGCGCTACCCGCTGATGATCGAACGCTTCATGGCCCTGGCCTACGCGCCGGGTGCCGAGTTGCCGACGCCGTACCCGCGCCCGAGCCTGCAGATCGACCCGATCTCCCGCGACGCGGCCCTGGCCAAGTTCGGCCTGGCCCTCGACCGCCCGGTGCTCGCGCTGTGCCCCGGCGCCGAGTTTGGCGAGTCCAAGCGCTGGCCGTCGGAACATTACGCCAAAGTCGCGGAGATGAAGATCCGCGAAGGCTGGCAGGTGTGGCTGTTCGGCTCGAAAAACGATCATGCGGTGGGTGAAGACATTCGCCAGCGCCTGATCCCCGGCCTGCGCGAAGAGGCGGTGAACCTCAGTGGCGACACCTCGCTGGCCGAGGCCATCGACTTGCTGTCCTGCGCGGATGCGGTGGTGTCCAACGACTCCGGGCTGATGCACGTCGCGGCGGCGTTGAACCGCCCGCTGGTCGCGGTGTACGGCTCGACTTCCCCAGGGTTTACGCCGCCGTTGGCCGACAAGGTCGAAGTGGTGCGCCTGGGCCTGGATTGCAGCCCGTGTTTTGACCGCACCTGCCGTTTCGGCCACTACAACTGCCTGCGCCAGTTGCTGCCGCAACCGGTCAGCGATGCCTTGCAGCGGTTGCAGGGCACTGTGGTCGAGGTTCACTGAGTTGCGGGTACTGGTAATCAAGACCTCATCCCTGGGCGACGTGATCCATGCGTTGCCGGCACTCACCGATGCAGCGCGGGCGATCCCGGGCATTCGGTTCGACTGGGTGGTGGAAGAAGGCTTTGCCGAGATCCCCACCTGGCACCCGGCGGTGGACAAGGTGATCCCGGTGGCGATACGCCGCTGGCGCAAAAACCTCTGGCAAACCTTCAAAAGTGGCGAATGGCGGCGCTTCAAGCAACGTATCCAGTCGACCAAATACGACCTGGTAATCGACGCCCAAGGCCTGCTGAAAAGTGCCTGGCTGACCCGCTACGTGCGAGCCCCGGTGGCCGGTTTCGACAAGAACTCCGCCCGTGAGCCGATCGCGGCGCATTTTTATTCACGGCGCCTGGCCGTAGCCCGTGGGCAGCACGCGGTGGAGCGTTTGCGTCAACTGTTCGCCGTGGCCCTCGGTTATGACTTGCCCAAGGCCTTGGGCGACTACGGCCTGAGTGTCGACAAGCTGCTCGGCCTGCCGCCGAAAAAACCCTTTGTGTTGTTGTTGCACGGCACCACCTGGGACACCAAGCACTGGCCCGAAGCCTACTGGCGCGAGCTGGCAGAGCGCATGGGCCGCCTGGGCGTGGACGTGAAGTTGCCGTGGGGCAATGCCGCCGAAAAGGCCCGCGCCGAACGCCTGGCCCACGGCCTGGACAATGCCGAGGTGCTGCCCAAATTGAACCTGGCCGGCGTCGCCCGTGTTCTGGCTGGCGCCCGCGCCTGTGTCGCGGTAGACACCGGCCTCGGTCACCTGGCCGCAGCCTTGGACGTGCCGACCATTTCCCTGTTCGGCCCCACCAACCCAGGCCTGACCGGCGCCTATGGCAAGAGCCAGATTCACCTGGCCAGCGACTTCCCATGTGCGCCCTGCCTGCAAAAGCAGTGTACTTATCAACCCACGGCCGACGATCTGCGTCGGTTCGACCTCAAGCGCGAATCGCCCCTGTGCTTCACGCGGCTGAACCCCGAGCGTGTGGCGAGCCGGCTGAGCACGTTGTTACTGGCCGAGGAGATGCACTGATGCAACTGGCGTTTGTTCTGTACAAGTATTTCCCGTTCGGTGGCTTGCAGCGCGACTTCATGCGTATCGCCCTGGAGTGCCAGCAGCGCGGTCATCAGATCCGTGTCTACACCCTGATCTGGGAGGGCGATGTGCCGCCCGGCTTCGAAGTGCTGGTGGCGCCGGTCAAGGCGCTGTTCAACCATCGCCGCAACGAAAAACTCTACGCCTGGATTCAGGCCGACCTGGCCAAGCGCCCGGTGGATCGCGTGGTCGGCTTCAATAAAATGCCCGGGCTGGACCTGTACTTCGCCGCCGACGGCGTGTTTGAAGACAAGGCGCAAACCCTGCGCAACCCGATGTACCGCTGGTTCGGCCGCTACAAGCACTTTGCCGAGTACGAGCGCGCCGTCTTCGAACAGAGCGCCAAGACCCAGATCATGGTGCTCTCGGCCCATCAGCAGGAGTTGTTCACGCGCTACTACGGCACCCAGGCGCAACGCTTTCATTTGCTGCCGCCGGGCATCGCCCGTGACCGTCGCGCGCCGCCCGATGCCGCGCAGATTCGCGCGCAGTTTCGCGGTGAGTTCGGCCTGGCCGAGGATGATTTGCTGCTGGTGCAGATCGGTTCCGGCTTCAAGACCAAGGGCGTCGACCGCAGCCTCAAGGCCGTGGCCGCATTGCCGTCGGCGCTGAAGAAACGTACCCGGCTATTTGTAATCGGTCAGGACGACCCCAAAGTATTCCAGTTGCAGAGCGCCGCACTGGGCCTGGGTGAGCAGGTGCATTTCTTCAAGGGGCGCAGCGATATTCCGCGCTTTCTGTTGGGGGCCGACCTGTTGATCCACCCGGCCTACAACGAAGCCGCCGGCATGGTGCTGATCGAGGCGGTCGTCGCGGGCCTGCCGGTGCTGGTGAGCAAGGTCTGCGGTTACGCCTTCTATATCGACAAGGCCGGCAATGGCCGGGTGTTGGACGAACCGTTCGAACAGGCTCAGCTCAATCAATACCTGGTCGATATGCTCGACGATCCACAAGCGCGCGCGACCATGAGTCGCAATGGTCTGGCCTTCGCCGAGACGGCCGACCTCTATAGCATGCCGCAGTACGCTGCGGACCTGATTCTGGCGGAGCCGAACCGATGAAGTTGATGCTTGCCGAACCGTTCAAGACCCTCTGGGCCGGACGCGATGCGTTCGCTGAAGTCGAGAAACTGGACGGCCTGGTGTACCGCGAACTGGACGCCCGTCGAACCTTGCGCACTGAGGTCGAGGGGCGCGGTTATTTCGTGAAGATCCACCGAGGTATCGGCTGGGCCGAAATCCTCAAGAACCTGATCACCGCGAAGTTGCCGGTATTGGGCGCCGGCCAGGAATGGCTGGCGATCCAGCGCTTGCAGCACGTCGGCGTGCCGACCATGACCGCCGTGGCCTATGGCGAAAAGGGCAGCAACCCGGCCGATCAGCATTCGTTTATCGTCACCGAGGAGCTGGCGCCTACCGTCAGCCTCGAAGACCTGAGCATGGACTGGCTCAAGCAACCGCCATCGCCGGTCATCAAGCACGCGCTGATCGCCGAAGTGGCGCGCATGACCGGTATGATGCACCGCGCCGGGGTCAACCATCGCGACTGCTACATCTGCCATTTCCTGCTGCACACAGACAAGCCGCTGGTGGCCGACGACTTCAAGTTGTCGGTGATCGATCTGCACCGTGCGCAGGTACGCTCGAAGATCCCGTTGCGCTGGCGCAACAAGGACCTGGCGGCGCTGTATTTCTCGGCGCTGGATATCGGCCTGACCCGGGGCGACAAACTGCGCTTTCTCAAGGGCTACTTTCAACAGCCGTTGCGCCAGATTCTTGCCGAAGAGGCCGCGCTGCTGCAGTGGCTGGAGCGCAAGGCAGCCAAGCTCTACGCACGCAAACAACGTTACGGGGATGCGCTCTGATGGCGGGTTGGAACCTGGAGCCCGCATACGCTGCCCTGGCGGATGATTTTGGCAGCCTTGAAGCCGTGTTCGCCCTGCAAGGCGAGCGGCTGACCCGCGACCCGCTGTCGGAAGTGATCCGGGTGGAGCGCGGCGGGGTCAATTATTACGTGAAGCGCTATGTCGGTGCCGGCAAGGGCCTGCGCCGCTACCTGGGCAGGCCGCGGGTGAAGTCCGAATGGCAGAACCTCAAGCGTTTCGCCAAGTGGGGCATTCCCACCGCCGACGTGGTCGCCTGGGGCCTGGAGCGCAATGGCCTGGCGTATGCCCGGGGTGCACTGATCACCCGTGAGTTGCCCAAGACCCAGGACATGTCGGTGCTGGCCGAGCGCAACGATGTGCGCCTCAAAGACCCCAGGTGGGTCGATGCGGTCAGCCGCCAGCTCGCCGAATACACGCGCATCATGCACGATCATCACTTTACCCATAACGACTTGAAGTGGCGCAACCTGCTGATCGACGACCAGCGCACCCTGTACCTGATCGATTGCCCCAACGGCGACTTCTGGCGCGGGTTCTGGCTCAAATACCGCATCACCAAAGACCTGGCCTGCCTGGACAAGGTGGCCAAGTATCACCTGTCGGCCACCCAGCGCCTGCGCTTCTACCTGCAATACCGCGATCGCACGCACCTGAGTGCGTCGGACAAACAGCGAATTCGCCATGTGGTGAAGTTTTTCGAGGGACGCGAATGAGTGATTTCCTGGCGGCCGAAGACCGCGCTCTGCTGGAGCGCAACGGTCTGGCCAGTTTCGACGCCCTGTGGGCCAAGCAACTGGACGCGGTGGACGAGCCGAACACCAGCCGTGGCGGCTGGAGCAGCGTGTTTCGCCTGGAACTCGACGGCCACGGTTATTACCTCAAGCGCCAGAGCAACTACCTCACGCGCAGCTTGCACCGGCCGTTTGGCGAACCGAGTTTTTCCCGCGAGTTTCGCAACATCAGCCGTTATCGCACGCTGGGTATCCCGGCATTGCAGGCGGCGTTCTACGGTGAGCGCAAAGTCGCTGGCGAGCACCGCGCAATGCTGTTGACCCGTGCCCTGGACGGCTGGAATGACCTGGACTCGTTGCTCGAGCAGTGGTCGCAACTGAGCGACGTCCAGCATCGTGCGATCCTGCTGGCCTGCGGCCAATTGGCGCGCCGTCTGCACGGCGTGGGTCAGGTCCACGGGTGTTTTTACCCCAAGCATATTTTCCTGCAGGCCACCGGCGACGGTTATGCCGCGCAGTTGATCGACCTGGAGAAAACCCGTCCGCTGCTGTTTGGCTGGCGTGACCGGGTCAAGGACCTTGAGCCGCTGTTGCGCCGTGCGCCGCAGTGGTCGGATGCGCAAATTCGTCACCTGCTGGCGGCGTATCTGGAGCAACCTGAAGACAGCCCACTGGTCGCCACCTGGCAGCAGCGCCTGACCGCCCGCCGCAGCCATAAGGAGAACCGCTGATGCGTTTATCCGCGCTGAAAAATGCCGGCCGCACGCCGAGCCTACCGATGACGATCGAACTGGCGGACGCGGCGGGCCCCGGCCAACTGCAATTGCTCAGCCTGTTGCGCGTGCTGCCGGGACAGCGCTATGTGGGCGCGGGCGTCTGGCGCGGTCGCACGGTGTTGGCCAAGTTGTTGGTGGGCAGCAAGGCGGCGCGGCATTTTCAGCGTGAGCTCAAGGGCGTGCGCCTGCTGGCCGAACAAGGCCTGACCACGCCGCTGCTGCTGGCCGATGGTTTGCAGGAAGGCGAGGGCGGCTGGCTGCTGTTTGAGTTTATCGACGGCGCCGAAAGCCTGGCCGATGCCTGGCAGGCGGTCGAAGGCCTGCCGCCGTTGGCCGATGAGCAGACCGCCGTGCTCGCTGAAGCGCTGGGCGCGATTGCCCGCATGCACGCCAAGGGCCTGTGGCAGGAAGACCTGCACCTGGACAACCTGCTGCGCCAGGGTGGCAAGCTGTACCTGATCGATGGTGCCGGGATCTGCGTGGAACAGGCGGGCCAGCCGCTGTCGCGCAACCGGGTGCTGGAAAATCTCGGCGTGTTTTTCGCCCAGTTGCCGAAAAACCTCGCGCCGTTTACCGAAGAATTGCTGGTGTATTACTTGCTGAGCAACGGCGAGCACGCGTTACCGCTGGAAGCCCTGGAGAAACAGGTGCGCAAGGTCAGCATCTGGCGCCTGAAGGACTTCCTCGACAAGGTCGGCCGCGAATGCACGCTGTTCAGCGTCGTGCGCGGCGCGTTTGGCTTGCGGGCGATCCGTCGCGAGGAAGAGCCCGCGATGCTGCCGGTACTGGAACAGGCCGATGCGTTGCTCGAGCAGGGGCATTTGTACAAGACCGGCGGTGCGGCCAGCGTGGCCAAGGTCGAGGTGGCTGGCCGCCCGCTGGTGATCAAACGTTACAACATCAAGGGCTTCGCCCATTGGCTCAAGCGTTTCTGGCGCCCGAGCCGCGCCTGGCATTCCTGGCGCGAAGGCAATCGCCTGGCGTTCCTCGGCATTGCCACGCCCAAGCCGCTGGCCGTGCTGGAAAAACGTTTTTTCTGGCTGCGCAGCCGTGCTTACCTGGTCACTGAATACCTGCCAGGACCGGACATTATCGAACGTTTCGCGCCGTATGTGGAGCAGGGCGACGCGCCTGAAAACGAACTGCTGGCGCTGGACCAGCTGTTCGCCGAGCTGATCCGCGAGCGCATCAGCCATGGCGATTTCAAGGGCCACAACCTGTTCTGGCACGACGGCCGCTGGGCCTTGATCGACCTCGATGCGATGTGCCAGCACCGCTCCGACGCCAGCTTCGCCCCAGCGTTCGCCAAGGACCGCGCGCGCTTCATGCGTAATTGGCCGCAAGACAGCGCGCTGTATCAGGTCATCGATCAGCGTTTACCGAGGGAGGTCGGCGGCGCCGGTTGAAGCGGGCCTATCGGGGCAAGCCCCCGCTAAGCCTCCTTGACGCTTGCCGCTAACAGCTTCTATCTGCTTTTAAGCTATAATCCCGCCCTTTAGCTGTTTCTCGCCCAGGCGAGAGGCACACTTTTTTCAGGCGTAACGCGCCTGCATGCAGACTAAAAGAGGCTAGACCCCTGTGGCATTGACGATTCTTGGCCTGTCCGGCGCCCTTAGCCATGATCCTTCCGCAGCCCTGTATATCGACGGCAAGCTGATCGCGGCCGCCGAAGAAGAACGCTTCGTGCGCGACAAGCATGCAAAGCACCGCATGCCCTACGAGTCGGCGAAGTTCTGCCTGGAACAGGCCGGCATCAAGCCTTCCGACGTTGACGTGGTCGCGATCCCGTTCGCACCGATCAGCCTGTTCGGTGAAGCGCGTTGGCACTATGCCAAGCGTTACTGGTACGCCCCGGACCGCGCTCTCGATGCGATCCTGATGGGCAACCGGCGCTACAAGCGCTACCGCAACAAGATCGTCTGGTGCCTGGAGCAACTGGGCTTCGATCCGAAGAAAATCAAGATCGAGCCGGTTGAACACCACTTGGCCCACGCCTCCAGTGCCTACCACTGCTCCGGCTTCAAGGAGAAAACCGCGATCCTGGGGATCGACGGCAAGGGTGAGTACGCCACCACGTTCTTCGGCTACGGCGAAAACGGCAAGATCCACAAGATCAAGGAATTCTACGATCCGGACTCCCTCGGCGGCCTGTACGGCGCGGTCACCGAGTTCCTCGGTTTCGAGATGCTCGACGGTGAGTTCAAGGTCATGGGCATGGCGCCCTATGGCGACGCCAGCAAGTACGATTTCTCGCGCCTGGCCTCCTTTGAAAACGGCGAGCTGGTGATCAACACCGACTATGCCAACGTCATCGGCCTGCGTCGCTACAAAGAGAAGGGCAAGGGTTTCTACTTCTCGCCGAAGCTGATCGAGTGGCTGGGGCCCAAGCGCGAAGGCGATATCGCCGACGAACCGTACATCCACTACGCGGCGAGCATGCAGGCGCTGTTCGAGAAGCTGTCCCTGCAGATGATCGACCACTACCTGGGCGACATCCTCAAGGAAACCGGCAAGCTGGCCTTCGCTGGCGGCTGTGCGCTGAACGTCAAGCTGAACCAGAAGATCATTGCCCGTGACGACGTGAAGGAGCTGTTCGTGCAGCCGGCGTCCGGCGATGCCGGCACCGCCGTGGGCGCAGCCGCTTACGTGTCCCATGCCCGTGGTGTGCCGGTGGAGAAGATGGAACACGTCTACCTCGGCCCGTCCTACAGCAACGAAGACGTGATCGCCGCTTGCGCCAAGCACCCGAGCAAGCCGGACTGGCGCAAGATCGACAGCATGCCTAAACGCATCGCCAAGATCATGGTCGACGGCAACCCGGTGGCCTGGTTCCAGGGCCGCATGGAGTTCGGTCCGCGTGCCTTGGGCGGTCGTTCGATCATCGGTTGCCCGAGCGCCACCGGCGTGGCTGACCGCATCAACCATCAGATCAAGTTCCGCGAGCGCTGGAGGCCTTTCTGCCCGTCGATGCTCGACACCGTGGCTCCGCTGATGATCAAGGTCGATCACCCGGCGCCGTTCATGACCTTCACCTTTGAAGTGTCGGAAGAGTGGAAGACCCGCGTACCGGAAGTGGTCCATGAAGATGGCACGTCCCGCGCCCAGGTGCTCAAGCGCGAATACAACCCGCGCTACTACGACATGATGAAAGAGCTGGAAGTGCTGACCGGTAACGGCGTGTCCCTGAACACCTCGCTCAACCGTCGTGGCGAAGCGATGATCTGCTCGCCGACCGACGCGCTGAACATGTTCTTCGGTTCCGACCTGCAGTACCTGATCATGGAAGACATCCTGGTGGTCAAGGACGGCGTGGACCCTTATGACGCTGTGGTTTAAATGCTGAATCGCTTCCAGGGTTGGCGTGAACGCGGCTGGGTGCCTGTCGAGGCCGAGGTTTACGCCCAGGCCTGGCAGCGGTTTGGCGGCAGCGTGGCGACGCATCCGCTGATCGTCGAACGGTTGGCGGATCTGGCGCAGATTCCGGTGCGGTACCTGGGCTGGGAGCAGGACGGCGAACTCAAAGGCGCGATTGCCACCTGGGGGCGCGACCTGGCCTTGTCCAAGGACGTGCTCAAGCGCAGCGGCAAGAAAGGTGTGTTTGATCTGGGCAATGCCGAAATCATCCTGCCGATTGCAACTGACGCGCTGTTGCCGGTACGTCATCGTGGGCGCTACCTGTCGGCGTTGAACGAGGGGCGCGTCAGCACCCTCAAGCCCCAGGCCGAGCAGTTGGCCATGGCGCGCATCCCGGAAGACCTGTCGAAGAAGTTTCGCTACAACCAGCGCCGCGAATTGCGATTGCTGGAAGAGGCGGGCGGCGTGGTGCGGGCGGTGAGTGAGTTTTCCAGCAGCGAGCTGGCGGCGATCTACTGCGACCTGTTCCAGCGCCGCTGGGGCTTCCCGGCTACCGGTGCCGAGCATCTGGCGCAGGTGCTGGGCTTGCTCAAGGAGTTCCTGGTGGGCTCGGTACTGTTTCTCAACGATGCGCCGATTGCCGTGCAACTGGTGTATCGCGTCGAGGCGCCCGAGTGGGTCAGCATCGAATACGTTAACGGCGGTGTCGACCCCGAGACCCGTGCTTTCAGCCCCGGCAGCGTGTTGAGTTTCCTCAATACGCAAAGCGCCTGGGAACAGGCGCGGGCGGTGGATAAGCCGCTGCGCTTTTCTTTCGGGCGGGCCGATCGTGAATACAAGGAGCGTTGGTGCAACCCGGTGCCGGTGTTCAGCCTATGAGCCGCAAACAGCAACTGCTCAAGCGTCATCGGCGCACCAAGCGCATCGCGCTGCTGATCGCCCTGCTGGTGCTGATCGCGGCCGGCGTGCTCGTGGCGTGGTGGCTGCCGTTGATCCTGGCGATGGTGCTGTGGGCCGCCCATGAAGCCTGGTTTGCCGATCACCTGTTCTATTCGCCCAACGAGGATTATGCCTACGCGTTCTCCCACGACAGTGAGCAGCCAGGCCTGCGCCTGGACGCGGGACGGTTGGTGCTGGATGCACCGCTGGCAGCGGACGACACGCTGATCGTCGGCATCGAGCTGAAAAGCTCGTGGCTCGGGCGTTTCATCGACCCAGCGGTGGAGCTGCTGGGCCTGGACACGCCGGACCGGCAAGTGTTCGAGCGTGGCGTCGCCGGGCGGCGTTACCTCAACCTGACAGGCGCCGCCGACGCGTTGGCCGCCGGCAAGCTGCAGTTGCGCGGGCGTTTTTGCCGGATCAACGGCCAGCCGACGCTCTGGCGTTTCCGCCAGCCGGATTATCGCCAGCAACGCGTGATGGTGATTGCGCCCCATGCCGACGACGCTGAACTGGCTGCGTTCAGCTTGTACAGCCAGGCGGCCGAAAGCTGGATCGTCACGCTGACCGCTGGTGAAATCGAAGCCGAACATTATCAACAGATGGGGCTGCCCAAGGCGCAAGCGGCGCGAATCAAAGGGCGCCTGCGGGCCTGGGACAGCATTGCGGTGCCGCGCTGGGCCGGCGTTCCCGAGGCGCAGTGCGTGCAATTGGGTTACTTCTGCATGCAGTTGGCGGCCATGCAGGCCGCGCCGGACCAGCCTCAAGCCTCCCGCGAGGCGCAATTGAGCGATACGCGGCTGTTTCGCCAGTTCAATGCTTATACGCTGCCCGGTGACGTAGACGGTGCGCCGACCTGGCACAACCTGATCGCCGACCTGCGCGCGCTGCTGCTCAAGGCGCGGCCGCAGGTGATCGTGCTGCCGACGCCATTGCTTGACCCGCACGCCGACCATATCTGCGCGCATGCGGCGATGCTGGAAGCCCTGGACGGCCTGGCGTGGCAGCCCGACACATTGCTTGGCTACGCCAATCACTTGCATGATAACGACCGCTGGCCCATGGGCGACTCGGGTGCCGGCGTGGCCCTGCCGCCGCGTTTCGATTCAGCGGACGAACTGGTTCCTTGCAGCTTCACGCTCGCCTTGGACCAGCAGCAGGACAAGGCCATGGCCCTGGGCATGATGCACGACCTGCAACCGCGCGCGCCGTTCAAGCGCCGTGTGCGTCGCTGGTTGCAACAGGTGCTGGCCGGGCGTAGCCCATCGCCCTACGGAGAGAACGAATTCTTCCGCAAGGCTGTACGTCGTCATGAGTTGCTGTGGGTCCTGAAGCAGGACTGAGACCTTATTTACGGCAGACCGCATCCGTTTGCCGCACCATTTTGCCGGGCTGCGTGCCCGCTGCCAGATCGCTGCATGGAGAGTTATGAAGCCTCGTTTCAAGGTTTTGCAGTTACAACCGGACTACAACGTCAAGACCAATGATTTCGCCGACCTGGGTGAGCAGATCGTCAAATCGTTACCGGTTGAACGCTTCGAGGTGACATCGGGGTTTCTCAGTGGCCGCCCGTTACCGGGTCAGCCGCTGAGCGTGGCCGAGCACTCCCACTATTTCGAACTGCCGGAGAAGTCCCTCAAAGGCATCCGCTTTGGCGCCATGTGGCAGATCTACAAGTATTGCCGCGAGCAGAAGTTCGATGTGGTCATCTGTAACCGCTTCAAGTCGGTGAACATGATGCTGTCCCTCAACCGCTGGTTGAAGATTCCGCTGTGCATTGGCATCTCCCATGGATTTGGCGAGTACGCCCGTGGCTACCGTCGGCGTCAGACCCAGCGCTGGGTGAGCCCGGCGTGGCGTTTCGTTGGCGTGTCGGAGGCGGTGCAAGAGTACCTGGTGGCGCTCAATTGCGGGTTCACCCGTGAAAACACCACCTATGTCACCAACGCCATCGACATCCCGCAGGCAGAAGCCTTGCAGTTGCCTCGCGATGAAGCGCGCAAGGCCTTGGGCCTGCCGCTGGAGGCGCGGATGATTGGCGCCCTGGGTCGGCTGGTGCCGATCAAAGGCCACACGCATTTGCTGCAAGCGTTCGCCACGCTCAAGGACAAATACCCGCAGGCCCAGGTGGGGATCATCGGTTCCGGCCGTGCCGAAGCCGACCTGCGTGCCGACATCGAGCGCCTGGGCCTGACCGGCCGCGCGCATCTGTTGGGCTTTCGTGAAGACGGCATGAAGTACGTGCGCGGTTTCGATATCTGGACCATGCCGTCGCTGTTCGAAGGCCTGGGCCTGGCGCTGCTGGAAGGCATGAGCGGGCATTTGCCGGTGATTGCCTCCAACGGCCCAGCGATGCTGCCGCTGGTGCAGGGTGCGGGCGGTCTGTCCCACGATCCGGGCAACGTCGAGCAACTGGCCGCGGCGCTGGATACTTACCTGGCGCTGAGT
Organism: Pseudomonas marginalis; assembly: GCF_024169655.1. Taxonomy (GTDB): domain Bacteria; phylum Pseudomonadota; class Gammaproteobacteria; order Pseudomonadales; family Pseudomonadaceae; genus Aquipseudomonas; species Aquipseudomonas paraveronii. The sequence goes on from NZ_JALJWV010000001.1 coordinate 428,094, forward strand.
GATGAGGAGCTGCATGCCAAGGGCGAGGAGGTGTTCCGTTACCTGGTCGCCAACCACACCCTGGATGAGTTCAAGCACAAGTACCTGACCCTGATTGAAACCGGTTTGCGTGAAGTAGGTAGAGCATGAATCAGTCACAACCGCTGGTCTCGGTGATCATCGCGTCCTACAACCATGGCCCGTACATCGAGCAGAGCATCCTCAGTGTGCTGGGGCAGACTTATGCCAACATCGAACTGCTGGTGGTCGACGATGGCTCCAAGGATGACAGCGTCGAGCGCATCCGGCGTTTGCAGGCCGAACATGGCTTTGATTTCCAGGTCCAGCAGAACCAGGGACTGACCAATACGCTCAACGGCGCGATTGCCCGGGCCAAAGGCACGCTGATTGCGCCGTTCGGTTCCGACGACATCATGTTGCCCGAGCGCATTGCGACCCAGGTCGCCTATATGGAAGGCAAACCCAAGGTCGGCATCTGCGCCGGCAACATCGAGTTGATCGATGGCGATGGTCAGCCCTATCCCGACAAGAAACAGCGCCGGGACCTGCCGTTTCGCAGCCTGGACTTCGATGACCTGTTCCTCGACCGCAAACCGTTCCCGCCGGCGCCGACCCTGTTGATCCGCCGCGATGCGCTGGAGCAGGTGGGGGGCTTCGATCCGCTGATTCCCCTGGAAGATTTGCTGATCGAGTTGAAGATCACCCACGCCGGTTACACCATCGACGTGTTGAACGTGGTCATGGCGCGCTATCGCCAGCACGCCACCAACACCTACAAAAACCACCGCTACATGATTCAGAACATCCTCAAGACGTATGGATTGTTCAGCGAACACCCGTCGTATGACGCGGTGCGCTACAACTTCCTGAACTCGATGTTCCTCAAGACCGCCGACCGCGACCGGCCGCTGGCGCGGGAGATCCTCAAGCAGATCCCGTTGAAGTTTTGGGGGCGCAAGACCCTGCGTGGGTTGCTGCGGTTGTACCTGGCGCCCCTCAGAAGCTGAGGCGGCGGGGCGGTGAAAAAAGGCGACTATCAGCGGTGATAGTCGCCTTTTTTATCAGGCGACCGGGCGAGCCAGGCCCTGTACTTGCTCGCGGATTTTTGCCGTGGCTTGCGGGCTGGCAACGCTGGCGTAACCCTTGACCAGTTGCTCGAAGTGCGTTTCGAACAGCCAGTTGCGGTCCTGCGGGTAGCGTTGCATATGGCGCAGGTTGCGCTTGCGCAAGGCGTTGCGTAGCGCCGACGGGAAGATGCGCAGGTCGGCGATATCGATCAGTGCGAACTCGCCGTCATCCATCAGCAGCACGTTGCCCAGGTGCAGCGAACGGAAGTACACGCCGCGCTCATGAAGCTGGGCCATGAATTGGCCGAAACGTTCGATCAGCGATTCGCGCAGGCCACTGTCCAGGCTCTGCAGGGCTTGGCGCAGGGTCAAGCCGGGCAGTGGCGAGTAGCTGACGGCGCTGCTGGTGTCGGGCAGACCATACACGCCGAGAATCTGCGGCGTGGGAATACCCAGGCTGCGTAATTGTTCGGCGTTGCTGGCAAACCGCTCGGAGTAAGGGTTGAAGCTGCCCGAGGTATACCAGTGGCGTGCGCGGAAGACCTTGAGGAAACTGCCGTCTTCCAGGCGCAGGACTTTCGGGCCCAGGCCGTCGGCTTCAATTACATGGGCGTTGTGGCACAGTTGATCGAAGGCCTCGGCCTTGAGGGTTTGCACCGGCATGCGCAGCAGGCTGTGGCGGCGTTGGGCGATGCTCAGGCCGGCGATGATCGCCAAAGGAATCCACAGCAGGAACCAGTGCTCCTTGGGCCGCGACAGGATGCCGCCGCCCTCGGTCAGGCCGGCGCCGATGCCGTAGGCCAGCAGGGATGAGGCGAGGATGAACAGCGGTTGCGCCCGTTCTTTGAGGCTTTTGTACAGGCCCCAGCCGAGCATGAAGGCCCAAGGGATGAAGCCGATGATGCCGACGTAATACAGGACGCCCAGGGCAAAACTGTGGGGTTCGCGCAGTTGGTACTCGTCGACCTGAGCCAGGGTCAGGTACAGCTCGGAGTCGTAGCTGTGGCCGATCCACGGATGGTCGGCGATGCGCTGCAGCGTCATGCTCCACAGTTCGAAGCGGAACGAGCTGCCACGGTTGGTGATCAGTTCAGGGTAAAACAGCAAGAGCGCGGCGGCGCCCAGGACCAGGCCCGCGATCATCAAGGCTGAGCGGCGGTTACGGCTGACAAAACTCATCCACAGGACAGCCAGGGTCAGTGCCACCAGCGGCGTGCGGGAACCGGTGGCCAGGACCGCGGCGGTCATGATGGCCAGGGCCGGTACGCTGAACCACAACACCGGCAAGCGCTGGCTGGTCATGCAGACATACAACCAGTAGACGGCAAAAAAACCGAACACGTGGGAGCTGAGCAGCGGATTGTCGAGAGCACCGCGGCCGCCGATCATGCGCGTTTCCACGCCTGGCTCTAACCCTTTGGCGAAAGCCACCAGGTTGCACAGGCACACCACCAGCGCAATCACCGCCGCACTGAAGAAAATCGGCTTGAACAGTTCGTTGCGGTAATGCAGCAACAGCCCGCAGCCGCCAAACAGCATGAAGGTGTGTAGCGGTTGCTTGAACAGGTAGATGTCGGGATGAAGCTCCGGACTCCAAAGCAGGCTGGCCATGGCCCAGGCGGAGAAGGCCAGGAAGGCGATGGCCAGCGGCTCACGCAGCAATTCCCTGAATTCCCTGGGGCGCAGGCACAGCAGCAGCAACGTCGGCGCGCTGAACAGGGCGTAGTAGAGCTTGTGCAGCACATTGCGATTGGTGACGAAGAACAGCGAACTCAGCAAGAGCAACAAGCCGATGGGTAAAATCCATAGGACCAGGAAGTCGAAGACGCGATTTGAACCATAGGTAAGGCGCTTGCACTGCATACGGTAAAAGCCATTTCAGAAAGGGAAAGCCGACCATCTTAGAGTAGTGGCTATATAATGTCGCCGGTCGGATTCAACCGGCCCGTGGGTCATAGCGGGTGCAAGTACAACAGAGAAGCTGTGCTAAAGTCAGCCTCCTTTTTCAAAACGCCGCGTGATATGACCGACTCCAGTCCGAGCGCAAGCCCTTCGAGCTTGAAAATATACTTCCGCCTGCTCAGCTACGTCAGGCCCTACGCGGGCTTGTTCGCGCTGAGTATCGTCGGATTTCTGATTTTCGCGTCGACCCAGCCGATGCTGGGTTACATCCTCAAGTACTTTGTCGACGGCCTTTCGAACCCGCAAGCCGTGCTGTTCCCCAGTGTGCCGCTCCTGCGGGACCTGCAATTGCTGCAGGCCGTGCCGCTGCTGATCATCCTGATTGCCGCCTGGCAGGGTCTGGGTTCGTTTCTTGGTAATTACCTGCTGGCCAAGGTTTCCCTGGGTCTGGTCCACGACCTGCGGGTGCAGTTGTTCAACAACCTGCTGACGTTGCCCAATCGCTACTTCGACAATCACAACTCCGGGCACCTGATTTCCCGCATCACCTTCAACGTGACCATGGTCACGGGGGCGGCGACCGATGCGATCAAGGTGGTGATTCGCGAAGGCATGACAGTGCTCTTCCTGTTCGCTTCGCTGCTGTTCATGAACTGGCGCCTGACGCTGGTGATGATCGCCATCCTGCCGTTGATTGCGGTGATGGTCAGCACGGCCAGCAAGAAATTCCGCAAACAGAGCAAGAAGATCCAGGTGGCCATGGGCGACGTGACGCACGTGGCCTCCGAAACCATCCAGGGCTACCGCGTAGTGCGCAGCTTCGGCGGCGAGGTCTACGAGGAAAAACGCTTCCTCAAGGCCAGCCTGGGCAACACCAACAAGCAACTGCGCATGACCCGCACCGGGGCGATCTACACCCCGGCGTTGCAACTGGTGATCTACACCGCGATGGCGGTGCTGATGTTCCTGGTGCTTTACCTGCGCGGCGATGCATCGGCCGGCGACATGGTGGCCTACATCACCTTGGCCGGTCTGCTGCCCAAGCCGATCCGCCAACTGTCGGAAGTCAGCTCGACCATCCAGAAGGGTGTGGCGGGCGCCGAAAGCATTTTCGAGCAACTGGACGAAGAGCCTGAAGTCGACAACGGCACAATCGAACGCGACAAGGTCAGCGGCCGCCTGGAAGTGCGTAACCTCAACTTCACCTACCCTGGCACCGAACGCCATGTGCTCAAGGACATCAGCTTTACCGCCGAGCCTGGGCATATGATCGCTCTGGTGGGGCGCTCGGGCAGCGGCAAGTCGACCCTGGCCAGCCTGATCCCGCGTTTCTACCACCATGAAAGCGGTGAAATCCTGCTCGATGGTGTCGAGATCGAAGACTACAAACTGCTCAACCTGCGCAAGCACATCGCCCAGGTGACCCAGCACGTGACCCTGTTCAGCGACACCGTGACCAACAACATCGCCTACGGCGATTTGGCTGGCGCACCACGGGCCGACGTCGAAGCTGCCGCGATGGATGCCAACGCCAAGGACTTCATCGACCAGTTGCCTAAAGGTTTCGACACCCAGGTCGGCGAAAACGGCGTGCTGCTGTCCGGCGGTCAACGCCAGCGCCTGGCCATTGCCCGCGCCCTGCTCAAGAATGCGCCGCTGCTGATACTCGACGAGGCCACCTCGGCCCTCGATACCGAGTCCGAGCGCCACATTCAGGCGGCGCTGGACAAGGTCATGCAAGGCCGCACGACCCTGGTGATTGCGCACCGCCTGTCCACCATCGAGAAGGCTGACCTGATCCTGGTGATGGACGACGGGCGTATTGTCGAGCGTGGCACTCACAGCCAATTGCTCGCCCAGAACGGCTATTACGCCCGCCTGCATGCCATGGGCCTGGATGCGCCGGTGTCGGCGGATATCACCTGACACCGTGGGTGAGGCGGGCAATCTGCCTCACCCACGTTCCTGCAACATCTTCTGTCACACCCCCACAAGCCTCCTGTAACCCTGTGCTAATATCGCGCCCCTGTTCATTTTGTATGTGGGTTGCTCCATGAAGTTGTCCATGCCGCGATTCGATCAAGCCCCTGTCTTGGTGGTCGGCGATGTCATGCTCGACCGTTACTGGCATGGCGGAACCTCACGGATTTCCCCTGAGGCGCCGGTACCGGTAGTCAAGGTCGAGCAAATCGAAGACCGTCCAGGTGGCGCTGCCAACGTTGCCCTCAATATTGCCGCCCTCGGCGCCCCAGCCTCCCTGGTGGGCGTGACCGGCGACGACGAAGCCGCCGACAGCCTGGCCAACAGCCTGCGCGGTGCCGGCGTGCGCGCGTTGTTCCAGCGCATTGCCCATCAGCCGACCATCGTCAAGCTGCGGGTCATGAGCCGTCACCAGCAATTGCTGCGTATCGATTTCGAAGAACCCTTCGCCACCGACGCCCTGGCCCTCAGTGCGCAGGTCGATGAGTTGCTCGAAGGCATCAAGGTGCTGGTGTTGTCCGACTACGGCAAAGGCGCCCTGAAGAACCACCAGATGCTGATCCAGGCCGCCAAGGCCCGCAACATCCCGGTGTTGGCCGATCCCAAGGGCAAGGACTTCTCGATCTATCGCGGCGCCAGCCTGATCACGCCGAACCTCAGCGAGTTCGAAGCCATCGTCGGCGGTTGCGCCGATGAGCACGAACTGGTGAGCAAGGGGGCAGCGCTGATGGCCGAACTGGACCTGGGCGCCTTGCTGGTGACCCGCGGTGAGCACGGCATGACCTTGCTGCGCCCGGGCTACTCGGCGATGCACCTGCCGGCGCGTGCGCGTGAAGTGTTCGACGTCACTGGCGCCGGCGATACCGTGATTTCCACCCTGGCTGCGTCCATCGCGGCCGGCGAGGAATTGCCCCACGCGGTTGCCCTGGCCAACCTGGCGGCGGGTATCGTGGTCGGCAAGCTCGGCACCGCCGCGATCAGCGCGCCGGAGTTGCGCCGTGCGATCCAGCGTTCCGAAGGCTCGGAGCGCGGCGTGTTGAGTCTCGAGCAATTGCTGCTGGCGATTGACGACGCGCGCGCCCACAACGAAAGCATTGTGTTCACCAACGGCTGCTTCGACATTTTGCATGCCGGTCATGTGACGTACCTGGAGCAGGCGCGTGCCCAAGGCGATCGCCTGATCGTCGCGGTCAATGACGATGCGTCGGTCAGCCGCCTGAAAGGACCGGGTCGTCCGATCAACAGTGTCGATCGGCGCATGGCAGTCCTGGCTGGCCTGGGCGCGGTGGACTGGGTGATCAGCTTCCCCGAAGCGACCCCGGAAAACCTGCTGGCCCAGGTCAAGCCCGACGTGCTGGTCAAGGGCGGCGACTATTCCGTCGACCAGGTGGTTGGGGCCGACATCGTCAGCGCCTACGGCGGCAAGGTTAAAGTGCTGGGGTTGGTTGAAAACAGCTCGACCACCGCGATTGTAGAAAAAATCCGCAACCGCGAATAAGGCTCACGGCAGTAGGAGCGGGCGTGCTCGCTCCTACGGTCTGGCCTTCTTCGGCACGATCTTACGCAACATCTGCCGCGCCTTGCCGGTCAGGCGCTTGAGTTTCGACTCTTTCTCCGGGGCTGCCAGGCCCTGCTGCCTGAGCCAATCCTTCCAACGAATCCGCTCGTCGCGCACCACCCAGCCGTCCTGCTGGGCGAAGCTCTCCGCCAGGTACAAACCCCGCGTGCTGGCCGGGTAGAGCTGATCTTTCTTGACGGTATACAGCTCGGCGAGGGGTTGGCCGTCCTTCAATGGCATCAGGTACAGGTCCGGGCGCTGGCGGTCCAGGCGCGCGACCAGTTGATCGCCTTCGAGTCGCTCATCCACATGGAACAGGCTCAGGGACTTGGCTTCCTTGGGCACTTCCAGGCGCAAGTCATAAATCAACTGCAGCGACGCTGTGGGCAAGTGGACGTAGGCCCGTGGACGCTCGATCAGTTGCGTGGTCGCGCAGCGCACCGGGCGGGCTGCACCGGACAAGGGGCTCAAGCGAAACGGCAGGGCTTCGCGGTAATGCAGCGCGGTGGAGTAGGGCGCCGGTAGCCAGGTGTCGTTGAAGCGCCCGCTGAGCCAGCCTTCGGGCGTCTCCAGCAGGCACTCTTCGGCAATTTCCTGGATGGCGGTGTGCAGCGGCAGGTTCAGCTCATGGGCGGGGACGTAGCCGGAAATCAGCTTGAGCACCACGTCGCCACGGTCCTGGCGGCGTTGGCGTACCAGCACCCAGTAATCCTTGTTTTGCCAATGCAGGGTCAGGCGTACCGACACGCCGAGGTTGGCCAGTTCGAGGGCGAAACGCTCAGGGTCTGCCACGTCTACCGGCTTGCGCCGTTGCAGGGTCTGGGCAAAGTTGAGCGGCATGCCCACGCTCTGGTAGCTCAGGCCTTCGGGGGTGGCTTCGACGTGCAGCGGCAGAGTCTTGAAGTTGCTGGGGTTTTTTCTTATGAGCGTTCGCGACATGTCGGCTCCTTCTTACGTCGGGGCGGCCGCGTCGGCGGCATCATAGTTGACGAATGACCTGGGCAGCGGTCGCCACGTTGTGAGCCAGGTGTAGCGGATTAATGGTCCCGACAATAGCACTGGCGACGCCCGTTTGCGCAAACAACAACATGAAACTGGCACGTATGGGGTCCATTCCCGGCTCCAGGCACACATGGCCGCTGGCGAGGGCTTTTTTTACCAGGATGCCTTTGCCATGGGCGGCCGCATAATCAATGACGGCTTTCTCGGCCTGTTCGTTCAAATTGTAGGTGACCATCGCGCAATCACCCTGTTCCAGAGCCTTCACGCCGCCTTCGACGGTTTTGCCGGAGAAGCCGAAACCGCGAATTTTGCCCTCTTGTTTCAAGTCCGCGAGGCTCTGGTACACCTCGCAGTCGTTGAGGATGTGCAGGTCGTTGCCGTCGGAATGCACCAGCACCAGGTCGATGAAGTCGGTTTCCAAGCGTTTCAAGCTGCGTTCGATCGACAGCCGGGTATGCGCCGCGCTGAAGTCGTGACGGGACACGCCATTGTCGAACTCTTCGCCGACCTTGCTGACAATCACCCACTCGTTGCGCTGGCCACGCAACAGCGGCCCCAGGCGTTCTTCACTACGGCCGTAGGCCGGCGCGGTATCGATCAGGTTGATGCCCAACTGACGGGCCTGGCGCAGTAGCAGGCGCGCTTCGTCATCATCGGGAATCTGGAAACCGCTGGGGTATTTCACCCCCTGGTCGCGACCGAGCTTGACGGTGCCCAGGCCCAGCGGCGACACCAGCAGGCCAGTACTGCCCAGCGGGCGGTGCAGGTCGTGCAGGGTGGGCAGGCTCATGGCAACAGTTGCTCCCAGGCCGGTTGGCCGATGGCCGGTTTGGGCAGCTCGGGCAGCGCAGTGGCAGGGCCGGGTTGGATGCCGTCGCGTTCGAGGGCGTGGATCACCCGGTCGGCGAAGTCTGGCGCCAGGGCCAGTTTGGTCGGCCAGCCTACGAGCAGACGGCCCTGTTCGGCGAGGAAGGCGTTGTCGGGGCGCGTCAGGCCCGACTGCAGCGGCTCGGCACGGTCGACGCGCAGGGTGGCCCACTCGGTGTGGCTCATGTCGATCCACGGCAGCAGATGTGCCAGCTCTTTCTGGGCGGTGGCGATTTGCTCTTCAGGCGTGCGCGCTACACCTTCGGCCTCGGCGATATCGCCGCCCATGTACCACACCCAGTTGCCATCGGCGGCCGGGTGCGTGGTCACGGTGATGCGCGGTTTGGTGCCGCCGCCCAGGCAGTGGGCGTACAGGGGCTTCAGGCCGGGACCCTTGGCGATGATCATGTGCAGCGGGCGTATTTGCATGGCCGGCTGGCTCAGGCCCAGGACGGCGAGCAGGTCGGCCGTGCCGCCGCCGGCGCTCAAGATGATGCGCTGGGCGCGGATCTCGCGACCGTCGACTTTCAAGCCGACCAGTGTGTCGTTTTCCCGCAGCGGTTCGATGTGCTGCGCGGCGAGCAAACCGTCGCCGGCCAGCTGCGCCAGGCGTTCGATCAGGCTGGGTACATCGATGACCAATTCCGCCAGGCGATAGACCTTGCCCTTGAAACGACGGTCTTGCAGGGCCAGCGGCAGGTCGTCGCCTTTGACCTGATCGACACGGCCGCGCACGGCCTTGCTGGCGAAAAAGCTGGTGAGATTGCCCGCGAGTGTGCCGGGGGACCACAGGTAATGGGCTTCGGAGAGCAGGCGCACGCCGGTCAGGTCCAGCTCGCCGTTACCGGCCATGGCCTCGCGCCAGCGCCGCGGCATATCGGCAATCGCTTCTGAGGCCCCGGTGAGGGCGCCGTGCAGCGCGTATTTCGCACCGCCGTGAATGATGCCCTGGGACTTCACGCTTTGCCCGCCACCCAGGGTGGCGTTTTCCACCAGCACCGTGGAAAACCCCTGGCGGCGCAGGCGTGCATTCAGCCAGAGGCCGGCAACTCCGGCGCCGACAATCAGAACGTCGGTGGAAATAACGGATGGCATGGGCAACCTCAGTGTTCAAATCAAGGTGCCAAGTATACAGACTCAACGGATCGATCTTTGCCCGGGATCAATATTAGGAGGGCTGTCAGTGCCCGGCGGTTTTCGAAAACAACTGAATCACCACCACGCCCAGCACGATCAATCCCATCCCGAGCATCGCCGGCAGATCGAGCTTTTGCCCATAGATAAACAGCGCCGCAATGCTGACCATCACAATGCCCATCCCGGCCCAAACTGCGTAGGCCACACCCACCGGCACGGTGCGCACCACCAGGGTCAGCATCCAGAACGCCACGCCGTAGCCGACGATCACCAGCAGCAGCGGGATCGGTGTGCTCAAGCCCTTGATGGCTTTCATGGAAACGGTGGCGATCACTTCCGAGCAGATGGCGATGGCGAGGTAATAGTAGGCGGGGGTCATGGGGGCAGTCCTCGGTGTAGAGCGCGCTGGATAAGGTCGGCATTTTAGCGCGTCGCCAGATGGGGTAAAGTCATTACCTATCCGAATTAAAGATGGGTTACGCCATGAGTGTGCAGTGGAACCTGGAGCAGATGCGCCTGTTCGTCAGCGTCGCCGAGCAGCGCTCGTTTTCGGCAGTGGCGCGTCAGCAGCGCAAGGCCCAGTCGGCGGTCAGCAACGGCATCGCCTGGCTGGAAGCGGACCTGGGCGTCAGCCTGTTCGAGCGTAGCAGTGGCCGTCAGCCCCGCTTGACCGAGGCCGGTACGGTACTGCTCGAAGAGGCCAGGGAAGTGCTGCGCCAATGCGAACGCCTCAATGGCCGCGCGATGTCGTTGGTGCGCGGCGAAGAAGCCTGCCTGCGCCTGGCCCAGGATGAGGCGATGCTTTATCAGCCGGTCCTCGATAGCCTTGACGCCCTGGCCGGTCGATTTCCCAACCTTGAAGTGCAGCTTTCCAGCGCGGCCCAAGGCGATGTCGCACGCAAGCTGGTGGAGCGCAGGGCCGATCTGGGCATGTTGTTCTATCACGATCAAATCCCCGAAGCGCTGGAGCGTCGGGTCGTCGGCAGTGTGGAAATGGTCACGGTGTGCGGGCGCAACCATCCGCTGGCGGCGCAGAAAACCGTGGACTGCCAGGGCTTGGCGCAATATCGCCAGTTGCTGATGTCGACCCAGACCAGCGTCTACCCCGGCAGCGAGGCTGCCAGCCCGCAGGTGTGGCGCGCCGATAGCTTCTACGTGCTGGCCGAATGGCTTATCCGTGGCCTGGGTTGGGCCTGGTTGCCCCGGCATGTCGTGCAATACCCGGCCTATCAGAACCAGATGGTCGAACTCGACAGCGAATGGACCCCGCCGGCCCTGGTTGTCGAGCTGGTGTGGCGCCGCGATGAACCCTTGGGGCCAGCCGCGCGCTTTCTTGCCGAGCGTTTTGCTGAGTGCTTGCAGGCGATCGACTGAAAAAGCCGATAAACTCCGCCGCCATGAATAGAACTCTCTACAGCTGTCTGTTTTACCTGGCGCTGCCGTTGGTGGCTTTACGTCTGTGGCTGCGTGCGCGCAAGGCGCCAGCCTATGCCAAACGCGTGGGCGAGCGGTTTTCCTACGGCTTGCCGCTGATGCAGCCGGGCGGGATCTGGGTGCATGCCGTGTCGGTGGGCGAAAGCATCGCCGCCGCGCCGATGATCCGTGCCCTGCTGGCGCGTTATCCACAGCTGCCGATGACCGTCACGTGCATGACGCCGACCGGCTCCGAGCGTATCCAGGCGTTGTTCGCGAATGAGCCGCGCGTCCAGCATTGCTACTTGCCCTATGACGTGCCCTGCGCGGCCAAGCGTTTTCTCGACCGTGTACAGCCGAAACTGGCCGTGATCATGGAGACCGAACTGTGGCCCAACCATATCCACGCCTGCGCCCAACGCGGGATTCCGGTGGCGCTGGCCAATGCGCGGTTGTCGGCACGTTCGGCCAAGGGCTATGCACGTTTCGCCAAACTGACGGGGCCGATGCTGGCAGAAATGAGCCTGTTTGCCGTGCAGACCGAGACCGAGGCCGAGCGTTTTCGCAGCCTGGGCGCGCGGCCGGACACGGTGCAAGTGACCGGCTCGATCAAGTTCGACCTGACCATCGACCCCGAGCTACTGGCGCGCGCGGCCGCGTTGCGCGAGCAGTGGGGTGCCAGCGAGCGCCCGGTGTGGATCGCCGCCAGCACCCACGAGGGCGAAGATGCGGTGGTGCTGGCGGCCCATCGCCGACTGCTCGCCAGCTACCCCAATGCGCTGCTGATTCTGGTGCCGCGCCATCAGGAACGCTTCGGCCCGATGTTTGAGTTGAGCACGCAACAGGGTTTTGCCACGGTACGCCGCTCCACCGGAGAACCCGTCACCACGCACACTTCGGTGCTGCTCGGCGACACCATGGGCGAGTTGCTGTTTCTGTATGCCTTGGCCGACAGCGCGTTCGTGGGTGGCAGCCTGGTGGCGACCGGCGGGCATAACCCGCTGGAACCGGCGGCGTTGGGCAAGCCGGTGATCATGGGGCCGCACCGGTTCAACTTCCTCGAAATCAGCGCGATGCTGCGCGACGCCGGGGCCTTGTGTGAGGTGGATGACGCCGAAGGCTTGGCCGAGGCCGTGCGCCAGCTGTTCGAGCTGCCGCAGGATGCCCAGCGGATGGCGCAGGCGGGGCTCAAGGTGATGCAAGCCAACCAGGGCGCGCTAACCCGTTTACTGGATGGCCTGGATAGGCTGATAACGCACTAAATGTGGGAGGGGGCTTGCCCCCTCTCACATTAGTAGCCAGGTCGGGCCTTCAACTGCTCGGAGGCGGCCTTGGCCAGGTCCGGCGGCAGGAAGTCGCGGTCCGGGTTGTAGTCGGCCTTGAGATAGCGCTCCAGGTCCTGCAGATCTCCTGGGTTCAACGTGCCCGCTGCCTGCTTCAAGCGCAGGTTGTCGAGGATGTAGTCGTAGCGGCTGTTGTTGTAGTTGCGCACCGACGCATAGAGCTGGCGCTGGGCGTCGAGCACGTCGACGATATTGCGCGTCCCCACCTGATAACCGATTTCCGTGGCTTCCACCGCGCTCTGGTTGGAGATGATCGACTGGCGGCGTGCCTGGACCTGCTCCACGTCGGTGTTGACCGCACGGTGCAGGTTGCGCGTGTTTTCCACCACCTGGCGGCGCAGGCCTTCGCGTTGCTGCTCGGTCTGGCCCAGGCGCGAATACGATTCGCGCACTTGCGAGCTGGTCAGGCCACCGCTGTACAGCGGGATATTCAGGCGCAGGCCAATGGTGCGTTGCGAGACATCGCCGCCATAAGGCGTGCCGAAGGCATTCGGGTTGCTGAAGCCGAGCGCGTCGTTATCGCCCTTTTCATACTGCGCCACGGCGTCCAGAGTCGGCGCATGCCCGGCCTTGCGCTGCTTGAGGGTTTCCTCGGCCGCGGTGACCGCGTAGTTGCTGGCGAGCAGGTTCAGGTTCTGGCGGCCGGCGGTTTCGACCCAGGCCTTGGCGTCGTTCGGCAGCGGTGCCAGCACCGGCAGTGTATGCACAATGCCCTGGATCGAGTTGTATTGGCGGTTGGTCAGCGTGATCAGCGCTTCGAAGGCGTCATCCACCTGGCGTTGCGCGACGATCCGGTTGGCTCGCGCGGTGTCGTAGCTGGCCTGGGATTGCAGCACGTCGGTCTTGTCCGACAGGCCCACGTCGAAGCGCTCGTTGGACTGGTCGAGCTGGCGCTTGAATGCGTTTTCTTCGGCCTTGGTGGAGGCCAGGTTGTCCTGGGCACGCAGCACGGCGAAGTAGTTCTCGGCGCTTTGCAGGATCAGGTTCTGTTCGGTGGCCGAGAGTTGCAGCGCAGCCTGTTCGTTGACAGCTTCGGCGGCTTGCAACTGGAACCAGCGATCGGCGCGGAACAAGGGTTGGCTCAAGGTCGCGCGCCAGGAATGCGCATCGCGGTTGGCGGTGGCGGCCGGGGTGTCGATCTGGGTGCGCGAATTGTTGATATCGGCACCGGCCGACAGGTTGGGCAGCAAGCCTGCGCGGGCCTGGGGCACCACTTCTTTTTGCGCGTCGTATTGGGCGCGGGCGGCGGCCAGGTCGGCGTTGTTATTCGCCGCTTCCTGGTAAACGCTGACCAGGTCGGTTCTGGCGGACAAGGGCGCTTCAGCTGCCCAGACCATTCCGTTGGTCGCACAAGACACGGCAAGAGCCAGTGAAAGTTTGCGCAGCATGAATTGATCCCTAGTTTTAATATTACGATGATAATTTAACGCCCAAGGCTACGGTTGGCCATTCCTGGCGTCAAGCGTCGGGGCAGTCCCCGAGTGTAGTGGCGGTTACACGGCACAACAATCCTGCAATTGCGCCATTCATCACGCTGTTTGCTCCGTTATTGGCAATTTGCCCCCACCCTGGTCTAGACTGGCCGCGTTCTTGTCGGGGTGCCTTGTTGGAAGGCTGAGATCGGTAAATACCGGATCCCGTTGAACCTGATCAGGTTAGCGCCTGCGTAGGGAACAAGATTTCTCGTCACCCGGCGAGTCCTCTTGTGCTTCGTCCGGGATGAACGTTCGACCATCGAACAGCCCTCGCGTACCGAGCACAGCACTGTTTTCAGTGCGTCCATCCGTCACAGGTTCGCTCCGACAAAAATCCACCGCCTGGATAGTTGGAGAGCCCGTGATGAGTACAACACCAAAAAATACCGTGCATTTGAGTGAATCGGCCAAGGTCGACTCCGGCTCCGTGCAACCCTTTACCCGCTCGCAGAAAATCTACGTGCAAGGCACCCGCCCGGACATCCTTGTGCCGATGCGCGAAATCAGCCTTGATGTGACCCCCACCGATTTCGGCGGCGAGATCAACGCCCCCGTGGTGGTCTACGACACCTCCGGCCCCTACACCGACCCCAACGTCATCATCGACGTGCGCAAAGGCCTGGGCGATGTGCGCTCGCCGTGGATCGAGTCGCGGGGCGACACCGAACGCCTGTCCGGCCTGAGCTCGCACTTCGGCCAGCAACGCCTGACCGATGCCGAACTGACCGCCCTGCGCTTTGCCCATGTGAAGAACCCGCGTCGCGCCAAGGCCGGTGCCAACGTCACGCAGATGCACTACGCGCGCAAAGGCATCATCACCGCCGAGATGGAATACGTCGCCATCCGCGAAAACATGAAGCTCGAAGAAGCCCGCGCCAGCGGCCTGCTCGATCAGCAACACGCCGGCTACAGCTTCGGCGCCAGCGTGCCGAAGATCATTACCCCGGAATTCGTGCGCGAAGAAATCGCCCGCGGCCGCGCGATCATCCCGGCCAACATCAACCACACCGAACTGGAACCGATGATCATCGGCCGTAACTTCCTGGTGAAGATCAACGGCAACATCGGCAACAGCGCGCTGGGTTCGTCCATCGAAGAAGAAGTGGCGAAATTGACCTGGGGCATTCGCTGGGGGTCGGACACGGTGATGGACCTGTCCACCGGCAAGCACATCCACGAAACCCGCGAGTGGATCATCCGCAACTCGCCGGTGCCGATCGGCACGGTGCCGATCTACCAGGCCCTGGAAAAAGTCGGCGGCGCCGCTGAAGACCTGACCTGGGAGCTGTTCCGCGACACCCTGATCGAACAGGCCGAGCAGGGTGTCGACTACTTCACCATCCACGCCGGCGTCCTGCTGCGCTACGTGCCGCTGACCGCCAAGCGCGTCACCGGCATCGTCTCGCGTGGCGGCTCGATCATGGCCAAGTGGTGCCTGGCGCACCACAAAGAGAACTTCACCTACACGCATTTCGACGAAATCTGCGAAATCATGAAGGCCTATGACGTCAGCTTCTCCCTCGGCGACGGCCTGCGCCCAGGTTCGATTGCCGACGCCAACGACGCTGCACAATTCGGCGAATTGGAAACCCTCGGCGAGCTGACCAAGACCGCCTGGAAGCACGACGTGCAAACCATGATCGAAGGCCCCGGCCACGTGCCGATGCAACTGATCAAGGAGAACATGGACAAGCAGCTCGAATGCTGCGACGAGGCGCCGTTCTACACCCTCGGCCCGCTGACCACCGACATCGCGCCAGGCTACGACCACATCACCTCCGGCATCGGTGCGGCGATGATCGGCTGGTTCGGTTGCGCCATGCTCTGCTACGTCACGCCCAAGGAGCACCTGGGCTTGCCCAACAAGGATGACGTGAAGACCGGGATCATCACCTACAAGATCGCCGCGCATGCAGCGGACTTGGCCAAGGGGCATCCGGGCGCGCAGATCCGTGATAACGCGCTGAGCAAGGCGCGCTTCGAGTTCCGTTGGGAAGACCAGTTCAACCTCGGCCTCGACCCGGACACCGCGCGCTCGTATCACGACGAAACCCTGCCGAAGGACTCGGCCAAGGTCGCGCATTTCTGTTCGATGTGCGGGCCGAAGTTCTGCTCGATGAAAATCACCCAGGAAGTGCGTGAATACGCGGCCAACCAGCGCATCGATGCGGTAGATGTGGAAGTGGCCAAGGGCTTGGCCGAACAGGCTGAGCGGTTCAAGCAGGAAGGCAGTCAGCTCTACAAGAAGGTCTGATCCGAGGTTGTAGGCGCTTTCAAGGGCCTTATCGGGGGCAAGCCCCCTCCCACATTTTGAATTGTGAACACATTCAAGTGTGGGAGGGGGCTTGCCCCCGATAGCAATCTTTCAAACAACAAATGCCCCTCAGAGACTCCATCCTTGAGCATTCAACCCAGCACCTATTCCCCCGACATCGCAGTGCCGACGAACAAACGCGTTTTCGGCGCCCGCGACCTCTTCTCCCTGTGGTTCTCCCTCGGCATCGGCCTGATGGTCCTGCAAACCGGCGCGCTGCTCGCGCCCGGCCTGGGCCTGGCCGGTGGGTTACTGGCGATTTTCCTCGGCACTCTGGTCGGCGTGCTGTTGCTCGCCGCCGTCGGTGTGATCGGCAGCGACACCGGGCTGTCCGCCATGGCCGCGCTCAAGCTCAGCCTCGGCGCCCAAGGCGCGAGCCTGCCGGCATTATTGAACCTGCTGCAGCTGATCGGCTGGGGCGCGTTTGAAATCATCGTCATGCGCGATGCCGCCAGCCTGTTGGGCGCGCGGGCGTTCAGCGACGGCAGCCTATTGGCCAGCCCGCTGCTGTGGACCCTGTTTTTCGGTGGCCTGGCGACCCTGCTGGCGGTCAGTGGCCCACTGACGTTCGTGCGCCAGATCCTGCGCAAATGGGGCATCTGGCTGCTGCTCGCGGCCTGCTTGTGGCTGACCTGGAACCTGTTCGCCAAGGCCGACCTCGCCACACTGTG
Source organism: Pseudomonas marginalis (assembly GCF_024169655.1). Taxonomy (GTDB): domain Bacteria; phylum Pseudomonadota; class Gammaproteobacteria; order Pseudomonadales; family Pseudomonadaceae; genus Aquipseudomonas; species Aquipseudomonas paraveronii. Next base: position 444,823 of record NZ_JALJWV010000001.1, read on the forward strand.
GGCCCAGCCCGGTGATGGTTCGATGCCCTTCGCGGTGGGGTTTGATATCGCCATCGCCATGCCGCTGTCGTGGCTGCCGCTGATCGCCGATTATTCGCGCTTTGGCAAGCGCGCGAAAAGCGTGTTCGGCGGCACGGCACTGGGCTTTTTTATCGGCAATTTCTGGCTGATGAGCCTGGGCGTGGCCTACACCCTGGCGTTTGCGCCGAGCGGTGAAGTCAACGCGCTGTTGCTGGCGTTGGCCGGCGCGGGGCTGGGGATTCCGTTGTTGCTGATCCTGTTGGATGAGTCGGAAAACGCCTTTGCCGATATTCATTCGGCGGCCGTCTCCAGCGGGATTCTGTTGCGCCTGAAGGTCGAGCACCTGGCCTTGGCCATCGGTGTGCTCTGCACGCTGATCGCCTGCTTTGCTCCGTTGGCGCAGTACCAGAACTTTCTGCTGTTGATCGGTTCGGTATTCGCGCCGCTGTTTGGCGTTGTGCTGGTCGATCATTTCATCCTGCGCCGCCGCGGCCAGGGCGTGCTCGCCACGCTACGCTGGACGGCGCTGCTGGCCTGGCTGGGTGGCATCGGCACCTACCACCTGCTGGCCAACCTGTATCCGGATATCGGCGCGACCCTGCCGGCACTGGTGCTGGCAGGGCTGTTGCAGTTCATTCTCGGGCGCGCCTTCAACGGCGTGCGGGCACCCGCTCAGGCTTGATGATGCCTTCCAGGCGCGAGTAAGGAATCTGCAGCTCGACATGCCCCAGGGCATACGGCGCGATCGTGGTGGTGGGGTACTTGAGGGTCACGCCACCGGAAGTCAGCGCCACGTTCGGGGTTTTCTGGAACGGGTAGCTCTTGACGAATTCCGGCTCCAGGCTCAGGCGGGTGCTGATCAGCCAGCTGTTGTGTGCGACCTGGGCGGCTTTCCAGAAGGCCTCTTCCTTGCCGGGCAGCAGCATGTCGCTCAGCGAAAGGGCTTTTTGCTGCTGGCGCGAATAGTTGATGAAGGCGCGGCCCGGTTCGCCGTGGGTGGCGCCCTGGTCCAGGTAGCTGGACAGTTCGATGATCACCAAGCCGTCATGCTGCTCACGTACCTTGGCCTGCAAGTACATGCTGTTGCGTGGTGCGGCGGTGCTCAGGAACTGCTCGCGGTAGGTCGCCAGGCTCGACGGCAGCGGGTCGCTCGACCGGGTGCGGGTCATTTCCAGCAGGCGTTGTTCGATCAGCGCGTCGAGCCTGGGCTCCTTGGCAAAATGCACGGTGTCGATATTCACCAGCGGGCAATCGGCGTTGGCGCAGTCCGGCTTGCTTTGCTCGCTGGCGTCGCGGGTGGCTTCCAGCGGGGTGCTGTAGTTCGGTTGGAACAGGCTCTGGCAGGCGCCGAGGGTCAAGGCGATACACGCCATGGAGGCGATTTTTAAAAGCGACATGTAGGGTCTTCGTCCGTCGATAAGCGCGAAATTTATGGAGCTTCGACTACCGGCATGGCAGTCAGTTCGCCACTAAGCTGATTAGAGTGAGTTTGACGCCCGCCGTCTATCCCGGCAACCGGAAAGGGGCTGCGCCAACGGGCGAGAGCGCGTTAGGATGGCGCGAATTGCACGGGCATAACGAGGAAGGATATGACGGACATCGCGAAATCCACGCCGAGCACGATTGAGATCGTTCAGCGCGACAATGCCTACCAGGGTTTCTACAAGCTCGATCGTGTGCAACTGCGCCACGAAAAATTCGACGGTGGCATGAGCCGGGTGATCAACCGCGAAGTCTTCGTGCGGCATGACGCCGTGTGCGTGCTGCCCTATGACCCGCAGCGCGATGAAGTGGTGCTGATCGAGCAGTTTCGCGTCGGCGCCATGGGCCGTACCGCTAACCCGTGGCTGGTGGAAATGGTCGCCGGCCTGATCGATAAGGATGAAGAACCGGAGGAGGTTGCACACCGCGAAGCCGAAGAGGAAGCTGGGCTGACATTCTCCGCACTGTGGCCGATCACTCAATATTTTCCTTCGCCCGGTGGCAGTACCGAATTCGTCCACTTGTACCTGGGGCGTTGCGACAGTTCGGGCGCCGGTGGCGTCCATGGACTGGAAGAAGAAGCAGAAGATATCCGCGTCAGCACCTGGGCTTTCGAAGACGCCTTGCAAGCGGTGCGGGATGGTCGGATATCCAATGCGCCCAGCATTATTGCCTTGCAATGGCTAGCGCTCAATCGCGCGGAAGTGAGGGGGTTATGGCAGTAAAGGCACGGGAACGATACCGGGTTGACCTGATCGGGCTGCAAGCCGCCTGCGAGGCCAACTATGCGCGGCTGATGCGCCTGCTGCCGGACATGCGCCACGCCCCCGAGGCGCGGCGCATCGCCGTGACCCATGGCGACCAGATGCTCGGCGTGCTGACCCTGGAAGTCATCGTCAATTGCCCCTACACCACCACCCTGCGCGTGCGTCAGGAACACAGCCTGCCGTGGCTGCCGGTGCCGCAACTGGAAGTACAGGTGTACCACGATGCGCGAATGGCCGAAGTCATCAGCGCCGAACATGCGCGACGCTTTCGCAGCATCTATCCTTACCCGAATGTGTTCATGCACCAGCCCGATGAGAAAGCACAACTCAATGTGTTCCTCGGTGAATGGTTGAGCCACTGCCTGGCCCTGGGCCATGAGTTCGCAGCCGTGCGGTAGATGTGAACTGCGTCTGCTTCCTTGGGTTTCCTCTTTGTGTCCTGCCCCAGCATAATCGCGCCACACGTCCATTCCTGTGATTGCCTTGGGAGAGCGCCTTGCCTCGCGTATCCACCGTGACCCCCGATGCACCGGCGTTGCTGGTGCAGTTGTCCGACAGCCACCTGTTTGCCGAGGCCGACGCCACGCTGGTGGGCATGAACACCCGCGAAAGTTTGCAACGGGTGATCGACCTCGTGCGCGAGCAGCAGCCCCGGGTCGACTTGCTGCTGGCCACGGGGGACTTGTCCCAAGACGGTACGCTGGCCTCCTATCAGCACTTTCGTGAGATGACAGCGTTATTGGGTGTCCCGACGCGCTGGATTCCCGGCAACCACGACGAGCCGCAGATCATGGCCCACGCCGCCCTGCACAGCGACTTGCTGGAACCCGTGGTCGACATTGGCAATTGGCGCATTACCTTGCTGGACTCCGCCGTACCCGGTTCGGTGCCCGGTTATCTGCAGGACAGCCAACTGCAACTGCTGGCCCAAGCCTTGAGCGAAGCGCCGCACCGCCATCATCTGGTGTGTTTCCACCATCATCCGGTGCCCATCGGGTGTGCGTGGATGGAACCCATCGGCCTGCGCAACCCCGAGGCGCTGTTTGCCGTCCTGGACCGTTTCCCCCAGGTCCGGGCCGTGCTTTGGGGCCATGTACACCAGGAGATCGACCGCGAGCGCAACGGCGTGCGCTTGCTGGCCTCGCCGTCTACCTGCATCCAGTTCGCGCCGGGCAGCGAAGACTTCAACGTCAGTACCGAGGCGCCAGGCTATCGCTGGCTGCGCCTGCATGCCGACGGGCGGTTGGAGACTGGCGTCGAGCGGGTCAAAGGCTTTGCTTTTACCGTGGATTACGCCAGCAACGGCTATTAAAGGTGGGAGGGGGCTGCCGTGACTGGAAGACAGGGGACTCGCCACCCCGATCCCTGTAAACTGCGCCTTTTTGGCGCAAGCACGGAGAGCCCGGCATGTCCGCTTCGATCCTGTATATCCACGGTTTCAACAGCGCGCCTGCGTCCAACAAGGCCAGCCAGTTGATCGGTGTGATGGACGCCCTCGGCCTGGCCGAGCAGTTGCGCGTGCCGGCCCTGCATCACCATCCCCGTCAGGCGATTCCTCAATTGGAGGCGGCCATCGCGGAACTGGGGCGGCCACTGCTGGTCGGCAGCTCCCTCGGCGGCTACTATGCAACCCATCTTGCTGAACGCCATGGCCTCAAGGCGCTGCTGGTCAACCCGGCGGTCAGCCCCCATCGGATGTTCGACGGTTACCTGGGCACGCAGAAGAACCTCTACACCGATGAAACCTGGGAACTGACCCACGATCACGTCACGGCGCTGGCCGAGCTGGAAGTCCCGGCACCCCAGGACGCCGCGCGTTATCAGGTGTGGTTGCAGACCGGGGACGAAACCCTGGATTATCGCCTCGCCCAGCAGTATTACCGGGCCTGTGCCTTGCGCATCCAGGCCGGTGGCGACCACGGTTACCAGGGCTTTGCCCGGCAGTTGCCGGCGCTGTTGAGCTTTGCCGGCATTGGCGCCGATCAGTATCAATCCTTCGATTTCGCGGCACTGTAATTGCCTTGCAAATCCCAGGTTACTTTTTAATCGAACGAATCACGACGAGACCCCATGGCCACTCCCAGCGCTAGCTCTTATAACGCCGACGCCATCGAAGTCCTCTCGGGCCTCGACCCGGTGCGTAAACGCCCTGGCATGTACACCGACACCAGTCGGCCGAACCACCTTGCCCAGGAAGTCATCGACAACAGCGTCGACGAAGCCTTGGCCGGGCACGCCAAGTCGGTGCATGTCATTCTCCACGCGGACCACTCCCTGGAAGTGTCCGACGACGGTCGCGGCATGCCGGTGGACATCCACCCGGAAGAGGGCGTGTCGGGCGTCGAGCTGATCCTCACCAAACTGCACGCCGGCGGCAAGTTCTCCAACAAGAACTATCAGTTCTCCGGTGGTTTGCACGGTGTGGGTATTTCCGTGGTCAACGCCCTGTCGACGTTGGTGCGGGTCAGGGTCAAGCGCGACGGCAACGAATATGAGATGACCTTCGCCGATGGTTACAAAGCCACCGACCTGCAGGTGATCGGCACCGTTGGCAAGCGCAACACCGGCACCAGCGTGTACTTCGCCCCGGACCCGAAATACTTCGATTCGCCAAAATTCTCCATCAGCCGCCTCAAGCACGTGCTCAAGGCCAAGGCGGTATTGTGCCCGGGCCTGCTGGTCACCTTTGAAGACAAAGGCACCGGCGAAAAGGTCGAGTGGCACTACGAAGACGGCCTGCGCTCCTACCTGGAAGACGCTGTCAGCGACTTCGAGCGCCTGCCCAACGAGCCGTTCTGCGGTAGCCTGGCCGGGAACAAAGAAGCCGTCGACTGGGCGCTGCTGTGGTTGCCCGAGGGCGGCGACAGCGTGCAGGAAAGCTACGTCAACCTGATCCCCACCGCCCAGGGCGGCACCCACGTCAATGGTTTGCGCCAGGGCCTGCTCGACGCCATGCGCGAGTTCTGCGAATACCGCAGCCTGCTGCCGCGCGGCGTGAAGCTGGCGCCGGAAGACGTGTGGGAGCGCATCGCGTTCGTGCTGTCGATGAAAATGCAGGAGCCGCAATTCTCCGGCCAGACCAAAGAGCGTTTGTCGTCCCGCGAGGCGGCGGCGTTTGTCTCCGGTGTGGTCAAGGATGCGTTCAGCCTGTGGCTCAACGAGCACCCTGAGTTGGGCCTGGCCCTGGCGGAACTGGCGATCAACAACGCCGGCCGTCGCCTCAAGGCCAGCAAGAAGGTCGAGCGCAAACGCATCACGGCGGGCCCGGCACTGCCGGGCAAGCTGGCCGATTGCGCCGGGCAGGACCCGATGCGTTCCGAGCTGTTCCTGGTGGAAGGTGACTCCGCCGGCGGTTCCGCCAAGCAAGCGCGGGACAAGGAATTCCAGGCGATCCTGCCGTTGCGCGGCAAGATCCTCAACACCTGGGAAGTCGATGGCAGCGAAGTCCTGGCCAGCCAGGAAGTGCACAACATCGCCGTGGCCATCGGTGTCGACCCCGGCGCGGCGGACATCAGCCAACTGCGCTACGGCAAGATCTGCATCCTCGCCGACGCCGACTCCGACGGCCTGCACATCGCCACGCTGCTGTGCGCGCTGTTCGTGCAGCACTTCCGTCCGTTGGTGGATGCCGGTCACGTCTACGTCGCCATGCCGCCGCTGTACCGTATCGACCTGGGCAAGGAGATTTTCTACGCCCTCGACGAAGGCGAGCGCGATGGCATCCTCGACCGTCTGATCGCCGAGAAGAAACGCGGCAAGCCGCAGGTCACGCGATTCAAAGGCCTGGGTGAGATGAACCCGCCGCAACTGCGCGAAACCACTATGGACCCGAACACGCGGCGCCTGGTGCAACTGACCCTGGAGGACTTCGCCGCCACCTCGGAAATGATGGACATGCTGCTGGCGAAGAAACGCGCGCCGGACCGCAAGTCCTGGCTGGAGTCCAAAGGCAACCTCGCCGAGGTCCTGGGCTGATGCGCACAGGTTTCGCCCTGGCGATCCTGATGTTGAGCGGGTTGGCGGCCACCCAGGTGGTCGCCGCGCCCGTGGCTGAGCTCAAACTGGTGTCCGAACACCCGGTGGACGGCATGCGCGGCGGTAACCTGTCGGGCCTGGCCTTGTGTGGCAAAGAATTGTGGACGGTTTCCGACCGCGACGACGACCAGATCTACCGCCTGGATATCAGCGCGCCGACCTGGCGGGCCGAAACGCTGAAGATCGACGTGCCGCCGGTGCCTGACTCCGGCCTGCCGTGGGGGCTGCGTTCGCGCACCAAGGCCGCGTCGCTGATTCGCGGTGGCGACCTGGATTTTGAAGGCATCAGTTGCGATGCCGCCGGTAACCGCTACGTGGTCAGCGAAGCCCATGCGGCGGTGCTGAAAGTACCGGCGAGCGGTGCGCCCGAGTGGTTGAAGATCGCCCCCGGCATGGTGCGTGAAGCCCGCGCCAGCGGTATGTTGCTGCATTTCAATGCGTTGTTCGAAGGCCTGGCGGTGAACCCCGAAGGCAATCAGATCTGGCTGGCGGCGGAGCGTGAGCGGCGCGGCCTGATCTCCATCAAGCGCCCGCAAAGCCTGTGGGATTGCGACGGCGCGTGCGTGCTGTTGAGCGAGGCCGGCCAGGAAGTGCAGCCGGCGCAGTTCCCCAACGCCAAGGCGGTGTCCAAGGACTTTTCCGACCTGGCGCTGTTCAACGGCAAGTTGTTTACCCTGGAGCGCAATGCGTTTCAGATTTGTCGGCGCGATGCGATCACCGCCAAGGTCGAGCTGTGCTGGTCGTTTGCTGACGAAACCCTGACGCCCGAGCGGCGCTACGCCCAGTCGTATGGCCTGGCCGAAGCCCTGGTGCTGGACGCAGACGGTGCCTGGTTGGGCATCGACAATAATTTAGGCGCCCGTGCCGATGGCGAGAAACGCCCGGTGGTCTATCGTTTCGCCGCCCCCGCCGGTGGCTGGAGCGCTCAGCCATGAGTCACCCCTGTTTTGAATTGACCCGGCGCCGCGGCATTTCCGCGGCGCCTTACCAAACAATGATGAGGCCCGCATGAGTGACATCCTCGCAGACAGCTTAGACGGCGTAGAACGCCGGTCGCTGGCTGACTTCACCGAAAATGCCTACCTCAACTACTCCATGTACGTGATCATGGACCGTGCCTTGCCGCATATCGGCGACGGCCTGAAGCCCGTACAACGGCGCATCATCTACGCCATGAGTGAGTTGGGACTGGACGCAGATTCCAAGCACAAGAAGTCGGCGCGTACCGTCGGTGACGTGCTCGGTAAGTTCCACCCCCACGGCGACTCGGCCTGCTATGAAGCCATGGTGCTGATGGCCCAGCCGTTCAGCTACCGCTACACGCTGGTGGATGGCCAGGGCAACTGGGGTGCGCCGGATGATCCCAAGTCCTTCGCCGCCATGCGATACACCGAGGCACGCCTGTCGCGTTATTCGGAAGTGCTGCTCAGCGAACTGGGCCAGGGCACCGCTAACTGGGGCCCGAACTTCGACGGCACCCTCGACGAACCCCTGGTGTTGCCGGCGCGTTTGCCGAATATCCTGCTCAATGGCACCACCGGCATCGCCGTTGGCATGGCCACCGACGTACCGCCGCACAACCTGCGGGAAGTCGCCACAGCCTGCGTGCGCCTGCTCGATGAGCCCAAAGCCACGGTCGAGCAGCTCTGCGAGCATATCCAGGGCCCGGATTATCCGACCGAGGCGGAAATCATCACGCCGCGCGCCGACCTGCTGAAAATGTACGAAACCGGCAAGGGCTCGGTGCGCATGCGTGCCGTCTACCACGTCGAAGACGGCGACATTATCGTCACCGCGCTGCCGCACCAGGTGTCCGGCGCCAAGGTGCTGGAGCAGATCGCTGCGCTGATGCAGGCCAAGCCGTCGAAATTGCCGCAGGTCACTGACTTGCGTGACGAGTCCGACCACGAAAACCCGTGCCGCATCGTGATTATCCCGACCAACAGCCGGGTCGATCATGAAGTACTGATGCAGCATCTGTTCGCCTGCACGGACCTGGAGTCGAGCTACCGGGTCAACGTCAACATCATCGGCCTGGACGGCAAGCCGCAGCTGAAGAACCTGCGCAATCTGTTGGTGGAGTGGCTGGAGTTTCGCGTGCAGACCGTGCGTCGCCGCCTGCAATTCCGCCTGGACAAGGTCGAGCGTCGCCTGCACCTGTTGGACGGCTTGCTGATTGCCTACCTCAACCTGGATGAAGTGATCCACATCATCCGCACCGCCGAGCACCCGAAAGCCGATCTGATCGCGCGTTTTGAACTGAGCGAGATCCAGGCCGACTACATCCTCGACACCCGTTTGCGTCAGTTGGCGCGACTGGAAGAAATGAAGCTGCGCGACGAACAGGACGCGTTGCTCAAGGAGCAAGCCAAGCTGCAAGCCCTGCTGGGCAGCGAAGCCAAGCTCAAGAAGCTGGTGCGCAGTGAGCTGATCAAAGACGCCGAGACCTATGGCGACGACCGTCGTTCGCCTATCGTTGAGCGCGCAGACGCGAAAGCACTGACAGAAACCGAGCTGTTGCCAAACGAGAAAATTACAGTCGTTCTGTCGGAAAAGGGTTGGGTTCGTTCCGCCAAGGGGCATGATATTGATGCGACGGGCTTGTCGTACAAAGCTGGCGACGGCTTCAAGACCTCCGCTGCCGGGCGTTCCAACCAGTTTGCGGTGTTTATCGACTCCACCGGGCGCAGTTACTCGGTGCCGGCGCACACCTTGCCGTCCGCGCGCGGGCAGGGCGAGCCGCTGACCGGGCGCCTGACACCACCACCGGGCGCGAGTTTCGAATGTGTGTTGCTGCCGGACGATGACTCTCTGTATGTGATCGCCTCCGATGCGGGTTACGGCTTCGTGGTCAAGGGCGAAGACCTGCAGGCCAAGAACAAGGCCGGCAAGGCGCTGTTGAGCCTGCCGAACAACGCCAAGGTGATCCTGCCGCGGCCGGTGGACGATCGTGAGGGCAATTGGCTGGCGTCGGTGACCACTGAAGGGCGTTTGCTGGTGTTCAAGATCAGTGACCTGCCGCAGTTGGGTAAAGGCAAAGGCAACAAGATCATCGGTATTCCCGGCGAGCGGGTAGCCAGTCGCGAAGAGTACGTGACGGACATCGCGGTGATCCCGGAAGGCTCTACCCTGGTGCTTCAGGCCGGCAAGCGCACGTTGTCGCTGCGCCCTGACGACCTTGAGCACTACAAGGGCGAGCGCGGCCGGCGCGGCAATAAACTGCCTCGTGGCTTCCAGCGCGTGGATGCTTTACTGGTGGAAACGCCCGTTTAGCGCGGATTAGAGCTCTTGATCTACGATTTAACGCGTAGATCGACGCTTTCGCGCTGGAGTCATGGCGCATATTCACGGATGATATGGCCTTTCCAGCGCCGGCGTGGCCGAGCGTGTTTAGGTTATTTTTAGTATTACATTGTGGTTTGCCTTGTGGCAGCCGCCTGGATGGGATGATGACTGCTCCACGCCTTCCTTTTATTTTTATGCTCGCTGGCCTTCTCGGGCTGGCGGGTTGCAGCACACACCAGCCGGTGTCGCTGTACCAGCTGGACAGCGGAAGTCCGGCTCAGCCAGCTCAAGCCGCTGGCATGGCCGTCTTGCTGGGCCCGGTTGTTGTCGCTGACTACCTGCAACGCGAAACATTGCTGCAACGTCAGAACGACGGCAGCCTGCAAGGTTCCACCGATGGTCGTTGGGCGGGCAGTTTGTCGTCCGACATCAACCAACTGATGTTGCGCCAGGTGGCGGGTCAGTTGGACAGTCAGCGTGTGGTCCTGGCGCCTGCGCCCACCGGTTTTTCTCCGGATGTGCAGGTGTTGTTGACCATTACCCGGCTCGACTCCGGTACCTCGCAACCGGCGATTCTCGATGCGCAATGGCGCTTGATCGACCGCCGCGGCCAGGTGCGTGATAGCCGCATCGTGCATCTGCAGGAAGAGCATGCCGGCACCACCGCGTCCCAGGTCCAGGCCCAGGGTGTGCTGTTGCAGCATCTGGCGCAGCAGTTGTCGGTGGCCCTCAAACCATTGGCCAACCAGCCAGCGGTCGCCGAGGCGCCGCGCAAGCAAGCGCCGGTACAGGCCAAGCCGGCGGCACCGGAAAAGCCGAAAATCCCGATGGCTACGCCGATCCGCACGGATATGGAAGTGTTCAGGTTCTGATCTGAATGGCTCCAACAAAAAAGGCCCGCTGATTCAGCGGGCCTTTTGTTTGGTGCGATTTACTTGGGGACTTGCGGAGTCCGAATGTGGGAGGGGGCTTGCCCCCGATAGCGGTGTGCCAGGTGAAGTCCTGTTGACTGACACGCCGTCATCGGGGGCAAGCCCCCTCCCACATTGGTTCAACGGTGTCCCTAGGGCTTGGCACGGGTCTCGTGCATTCGCGCCAACTGCCGCTCCAGCATCGATGGATACGGCTCCATCAAGCGCTCTACGCAACTGGCGCCCTCAGGGCTGGCAATCGGGCGGATACGTGCGCGTTGGCGGATCAGCGTGTCTTCACTGATCTTGCGCTCCACCAGCAGCAGGTTGCGGCTGTGTTGGGACAAGGCCAGGGCGTCCTGGGCGATCTCGGTCAGCAACAGGTCGATCTGGCTCATGCCGAACAGGTCGTCGCCGACGGTCAGGCCCAGTTGCAACTGCAACGTGATGCCGCTGTCGGCCACTTCGATCTGCAACTCATGGCCCAGGGCGCGTAGCAGCTCGCCGCAGCAGATGGCGTTGGTAAGGTAGTCTTCGCCGCTGTCTTCGCTGTGGAACAGCATCAGTGTGCTGCCATCGTTCAGGGTGTGCAGTTCGCTCTGGTAGAGCGAGGCGGCCTGGTCGAGGCAGTCGCGGTAGCGTTCCAATAATTCCGTCAGGCGGGCGCGGGGCAGGCGGCGCAGTTGGTCCTGGGCACCCAGTTGCACGGCCAGGACGGCACTGTGCTGGGGCTCGGCATTCCTTACCGGTGCGGGCTTCGGCGCGACGACCGGGCTGCTGGCGGAGGTGTCGCGCAGGTCGGCGAACGGATCTTCGTCGTCCAGCTCGTCTTCTTCGGCCCTGAGCACATGGCGTGGTGCAGGCTTCAAGCCCGCGACCGGCGCGCTTTCGTCAAAGCCCGGGTCGCGCAGGTTGCGCACTTCAAAGGCGGGCTCGTCGTCGTAATCGCTGTCGTCGAACTCGGGCTCGGGTTCAACCTCGGGCGCTACCGGTTCCGGGGCGAAGCTGGTGTGAAGCTGGCGCGCAAGGTCGCCGATCTCGTCCTGACGATCGGTGGCCGGGGTGTGTTCGTCGATATCCCGCAGCCAGATGCGCAGTTGCATCAGCGGCGTGGAGATATGCCGCCCCAGGCGCAGGCTCAAGGCCAGGGCCAGGGCTAGCAGGATCGCGCTGAGGATGCCCATGCTTTGCAGGCTGATGGTCATCGGCTGCTGGAATTGCTGCATGTCCAGGCTGATGCGCAATTGGCCGGCTTTCACATCCTGAAACGTGATATTGCTCTGGTACAGGCCTTCGGCTTCACCCAACAGGCCGTTTTTCGGGCGTTGCCCGGCTTCGGCCATGATCCGGTTGTCCACGCTGTAGATGGCGGCGTGGGCCACCAGCGGGTTCTTGGTCAGGTTGTTGAGCAGCACGTTGAGGCTGAGGATGTCGTTGGACACCAGCAGTTCGGTCGCCGAGGTGGCGGTCTGGGTGGTCAAGCTCTCGCCCAGGGCATCGGCTTGCTCGTGCATGGCCTGTTTGAACTGCAAACCCATCACGCAGGCATAGATCACCAGTGCCAGAGCGACCAGGATCACGTTATGGCTGGCGATGCGTAATGCGATCGGCACACGGCGGTGGCGCAGTGCCCGGAAGATCAGCAGGAAGAAGTTATCGGTTTTTACTGGCGTGGGCCGGTTCACTTGAGCTCGGCTCTTTAGTCCGTGAAATTGACGCGCAGTATAGCGACAGGCCCAAGACCGGCAAAGCGTTGGCTGTGCCCGGTGGTCACTGAAAGTGGGTAGAATGCGGTTTTTTTCCAGCCTGGGGGTGCGCTTTGCGCGAAATTGTCCTGATTAACATCACGGGGGAAGACCGACCAGGTCTCACCGCCGCCATTACCGGTGTTTTGGCCCAGGGTGGTGTGAACATTCTCGATATCGGCCAGGCGGTGATCCACGACACCCTGTCGTTCGGGATTCTGGTGGAAATTCCCAGCACCGAGCAGGCGTCGTCCGTCCTCAAGGACATCCTGTTTACCGCGTACAAGCTGGATCAGCAGGTGCGCTTTACCCCGGTGTCCGAAGAGGATTACCGGCAGTGGGTGTCCGGCCAGGGCAAAAAGCGCCATATCGTGACCTTGTTGACCCGCAAAGTGACGGCTGAGCAGTTGCAGCGCGTCAGCTCGATCACCGCGCAATACGGTTTGAATATCGACCATATCGACCGTCTGTCGGGCCGCATGCCATTGGACACGCCGGCTGACCAGGGCAAGGGCTGCATCGAATTCTCCGTGCGCGGCGAGCCGGCCGACCCCCAAGCCTTGCGTGCCGACTTCCTGAGCGTGGCCCAGGAGCTGAATGTCGATATCGCCTTCCAGGAAGACTCGCTGTTCCGCCGCAACCGCCGCCTGGCGGTGTTCGATATGGACTCCACGCTGATCGAAGCCGAAGTCATCGACGAACTGGCCAAGGCTGCCGGTGTGGGTGAGCAAGTCTCCGCGATTACCGAGCGCGCCATGGCCGGCGAGCTGGACTTTCGCGCCAGCTTCAAGGAACGCCTGGCGCTGCTCAAAGGCCTGGATGTCAGCGTACTGGATTCGATCGGCGCCTCCCTGCGCCTGACCGAAGGCGCCGAAACCCTGTTCGCCGAACTCAAGCGCCTGGGCTACAAGACCGCGATCCTGTCCGGCGGCTTCAGCTACTTCGCCAAGCAATTGCAGGCCAAGCTGGGTATCGACTATGTGTTCGCCAACGAGCTGGAAGTGGTGGATGGCAAGGTGACCGGTGTGGCCGTGGAGCCGATCGTCGACGCGCAGCGCAAGGCCGACTTACTGCGGGAATTGGCGCACAAGGAAGGTTTGCGTCTGGAGCAGACCATTGCGGTCGGCGACGGTGCGAATGACTTGCCGATGCTGGCGATTGCCGGGTTGGGCGTGGCGTTTCGCGCCAAGCCGCTGGTCAAGCAATCGGCCAAGCAGGCGATTTCGACCCTTGGGTTGGACGGTGTGCTGTATTTGCTGGGCTTTCGCGACCGCGACGGCCAGCTCTAACTGACAAAATGCGGTTAAAAATGTGGGAGGGGGCTTGCCCCCGATGGCGGTGGCTCAGCTACAAATAAGTGACTGACCCACCGCTATCGGGGGCAAGCCCCCTCCCACATTGGATTTTCGGTGTTTGAATCAGGCTTTCGGTGAACCGATACCCTGACCCATCTGCACCGGCGAACCCGCCACCAGTGCTTCTGCCCACGTCACCTGATCTGGCCCGAACAGCACGATCGCAGTCGAACCCAGCTTGAAGCGGCCCAGCTCCGCACCTTTCTCCAGGTGGATCGGCGCACGCGCGGCTTCGTCGTAGCGGAAGGTTTTCAGCGCGCGCTTGGGCGGCGTGACCAGGCCGGCCCATACGGTTTCAATCGACGCCACAATCATCGCACCGACCAATACCACGGCCATCGGGCCGCGTTCGGTGTCGAACAGGCAGACAACACGCTCGTTACGCGCAAACAGCTCCGGCACGTTCTCGGCGGTGGTCTGGTTGACCGAGAAAATCCGCCCTGGCACGTAGACCATCTCACGCAAGGTGCCCGCCAGTGGCATATGCACCCGGTGGTAGTCCTTCGGCGACAGGTAGATGGTGGCGAAATCGCCGCCCATGAACGGCGCAGCCACGGCCGCATCGCCGCCCAGCAATTCCAGCACACTGAAACTGTGGCCCTTGGCCTGGAACACGCGACCATGTTCGATCGGGCCGAGCTGGCTGACGGCGCCATCGGCGGGGCTCAGGACGGCGCCCGGGGTTTGATCCAGTGGGCGCGCGCCGTCTTTCAGGGCGCGGGTGAAGAATGCGTTGAAGTGCTCGTAGGCAGTCACGTCTTCAGCCAGTGCCTGGGACATGTCCACCTGATAGCGCTTGGCGAACCAAGTGGTGAAGGCGTTCTTGAACCAGCGCACGCGGCACTCGGCAATGCAGCCGGCCAGGCGCGACAGCAGGTGGTGCGGCAGCAAGTACTGGCTGAGGATGAACAACTGCTTTTTCATTAACTGTCCTTAAACCTTAAATCTCGACGGGGGTGTCGGGGTGGTTGCCCCATTCGCCCCAGGAACCGGCATAACCTTTGACTCGCGGATAACCGAGCGCCTTGGCCACCAGGTAGGTGAAGCCAGAGCGGTGGTGAGTCTGGCAGTGGGTGATGATTTCTTTGTCGCGGGTCAGCCCGAGGTTTTCGAGGATCTGTGGCATGTCGCGGCGGATGCGCAGGTCGCGCGCCTTGTCCATGCCGGCGGTCCATTCGAAGTTCACGGCGCCGGGGATGTGACCGCCCTTGGCTGCCAGGACTTTTTCGCCGGAATATTCCAGCGGGCCGCGTGCGTCCCAGATGCCCAGGTCGGCAGCGCCAAGACGGCTTTGCAGGTATTCGCGGGTCGCGGTGGGGCCGTCATGCAAGGTGAGGCTGACTGGCCCGCCAGCCGGGGCCGGCACCTCGGTAGACAGCGGGTGCTTGTCTGCCAGCCACGCCACCAGGCCGCCGTCGAGGTAGTGGTATTTCGTGTGGCCGATCACGTCGAGCAGCCAGATAAAACGTCCGGCCCAGCCACCGCCTTCGTCGTCATAGACCACGTAGGTCGCGTCCGGGGTGTGGCCCAGTTCGCCGAACAGTTTCTCCAGATCAGCCTTGTTCGGCAACAGACCGGGGGCTGGCGCCTGGCCCAGTTGGGTGCGCTTGGGGTCAACGAAATGCGCGCCGGGGATATGCCCTTCGGCGTAGCGGGCGGCGCTGGTGAGGTCCACCAGAATCAGCTGGTCGGCATCGAGGCGGCCAAGCAGGTCGCTGGATTCGATCACCAGCGGCAAGCCAGAGAAGTCAGGCATGTGAGGTCTCCTGGGCACAAATGTTGGCGATAAAAGACGGCGATTGTAGCGCAAGCATCAACCGGTGCGGTTGGTAAAGCTGTGCAGGGCTTTTTCGATGCATTGAGCGGTTTTACCGAAGGCCTGCACGGTGGTTTCCGAGAGCGGCCCACCACCCTGGTCGGCGATCATCACCATGACCACCCGGCCATTGCAGCTCAGTGAGCGCAACAGCAGGTGTTCGCCGTTGAACAGGCGACGCAGGATCGGCGGCAACAATGCGGCGAATTGCGCGTGGTTGTCGGGCGTGAAGCGCACTTGGGCGGGTTTTTCGAGCATGCGTTGCAGCAGCGTGCTGTTGACCACGTCCAGGCTCAAGTTCGTGGCGTCCTTCGGCAGGCCGGCGGCCTGGTGGACGCGCAAGGTGCTCAGGGCGCGATCCGCCATGAACAGCAAGACGCGCTGCATGCCGCTGGCCTCCAGGGCTTCCTTCGCGCAGGTGGTCAGGTGCATGGCGTTGGCGAAGCGGCTCGGCTCCACCAGCAGTTCGGTGCAACGCTTGCGCCAAACGGCCAGGGCCTCGGCCGTCGGCGGCGGTGCGGGCAGCAGGCCGCGATGGATTTTCTGTACATGCCACGGCCAGATCAGCGACAGCGCCGGGTGCCAGAGGTCGGGCATCAAGGTTGCGCGAGCGTTGATCACCGCTTGCTGGTGAACCTGTTGCTGCACCTCGCTCAACGGCTGTTGCAGGTACAGCGCGGTGAGGTATTGCCAGCGTTCGGTGTGCGGGCAGGTCCAGGACTCCTGGGCCGACATCGCCAGGCCGTTGGCCAGCAACACCGTATTGGCCGGCTGGTTCAGCCAGCGCCGCAAATTGGGCTCGGCATCCAGCAGTTGTTGCTGGCGCAGTGGGTCGTCTTCCCGGGCGATGTGCAGTGCCTTGACCAGCAGGCGTTGCTCGGTCAGCAACAGGTGATAGCCCTGGGATACCCAGATCGGCAGGTGCCAGGTTTCGGTCAAGCCGAGGCACAGGTCCAGCAGGCGCACGCCGAACAATTCCTGCTCGACCCGGCGCGCCGATTGGCCTTTGTGGATCACCCGCAACTCCCATTCTTCCAGGAGCTTGGGGTAGGCCACCGCCATCGGCCACAACGGCGCCAGAAACAGCAGGCTGCCCCAGTGGATGTCCTGCCACAACCGCGCCAGGCGGCTGGCGAACAAACCGCTGGCTTGCTGCGACGCATGCCGGCTGACCAGCACCAGTTGGCGAAAGGCGACGGGGATTTCATTCATCGGCACCGACGGCAGCCGTGCCAGCAGGTCCTCGGCGCGTTTGAGGCCGAGACGGTTAAGTGCCACCTCAAGGTTTTCTGCCGGTTCCGCCAGGCTGCCATGGGTGTGGCTGTTGGCCTCGCGCATCACGCTGAGCACCAGCGACGGGCTGCCCTGCATCAGCTCGGCAATATCTCGCAAAGAACTGCGACTGTCGCGGATGGCTTTGCACACGCGTTCGTGGCTGGCCTGGGGAACGGGCAACCGGACTTCGTCCAGGCACTTGATCCAAGCGGCGAGAGAGATGGGTCTTACAGATGGGTCTGTCTTTTCATTGGCCATGATTGGGGCGCGATCATCACTTACTTCAACACGCCCTGAACGGGCCGAACTGGCTTTTCGCCTTGACGGCCTATAGTCTGGCGCAGTTTTGCCGATAAGTAGAACAAGAGTTTTTCAGTTACCCCAAATATGTCCATGAACCCGACGGCGCAAGTACAAAACCCCTATGGCTAAAATAATCGGCATCATCGTCGTCCTTGCAAGTGTGCTCGGTGGCTATGTCCTGTCTCACGGCAAGATTGCTGCGTTGATCCAGCCCTTCGAAGTGATGATTATTGGCGGCGCGGCATTCGGCGCATTCTTGCAGGCCAACCCCGGCTACATGACCATGCACGTGATCAAGAAGTCGCTGGGCATGTTCAGCTCGCGCTTCTCCCACACCTTCTACATGGAAGTGCTGGGGCTGGTTTACGAGATCCTCAACAAGAGTCGCCGTGAAGGCATGATGGCTATCGAAGCGGACATCGAGGACGCTGCGGCGAGCCCGATTTTCGCCAAGTACCCGGCAGTGCTCAAAGACGAGCGCATGACCGCCTACATCTGCGACTACTTGCGCATCATGTCCTCCGGCAACATGGCCCCCCACGAGCTGGAAGGCCTGTTCGACATGGAATTGTTCAGCCTCAAAGAAGAGCTGGAACACCCGTCCCACGCGGTCACCGGTATTGCCGACGGCATGCCCGGCTTCGGTATTGTTGCGGCGGTACTCGGTATCGTGGTGACCATGGCGTCCCTCGGCGAGGGCGACCAGGCGGCCATCGGCATGCACGTGGGTGCGGCGCTGGTCGGTACGTTCTTCGGTATTCTTGCGGCCTACGGTTTCTTCGGCCCGCTCGCGACCTCCCTGGCCCACGATGCCAAGGAAGAAATCAATCTGTATGAAGCGATCAAGGCCAGCCTGGTGGCTTCGGCCTCCGGCATGCCGCCTTCGCTGGCGGTGGAATTCGGTCGTAAGGTGCTGTACCCGAAACATCGCCCGAGTTTTGCCGAGCTGGAACAAGCGGTTCGCGGTCGCTAAGCCATGGAAAACAACCAGCCGATAATCATCAAGCGCGTCAAGCGCTTCGCTGCGGGGCACCATGGTGGCGCCTGGAAAATCGCCTTCGCCGACTTTGCAACGGCGATGATGGCGTTCTTCCTGGTGCTGTGGCTGATGTCCACCGCGACCCCCGAGCAAAAGATCGCCATCGCCGGTTACTTCAAAGACCCGATTGGTTTCTCGGAAAGCGGCACGCCCTTCGTGATCGACCTGGGCGGTTCGCCGCAGTTGGCGCCGGAGCGCACCATCAATCCTGAGGTCAAGACCGAGGCGCCGCAGGAAAACATTCCGATCGAGCGCAAAACCGTCGAAAGCCTGGCCGAACAGGTCGAGCAGGAACGCCTCGAATTGTTGCTGAAGGAGTTGCAGACCAAGGTTGACGAAAACCCGCAGCTGCTGAAATTCAAGGATCAGATTTCGTTCGAGATCACCCCGGACGGTTTGCGCATCCAGATCACCGACGCCGCCAACCGGCCGATGTTCGACTCCGGCAGTGCGCGGTTGAAACCGTACTTTGAAGACATCCTGCTGGCCATGGCCGACACCATCAAGGCAGTGCCGAACAAGATCAGCGTCAGCGGCCATACCGATGCCAAGCCGTATGCGGGGCAAGGCGATTTCGGCAACTGGGAACTCTCGGCCAACCGCGCCAACGCCGCCCGGCGTGCGTTGGTGGCCGGCAGCTACCCGGACTCGCAAGTGGCGCGGGTGGTGGGTTTTGCTTCGTCGCAGCTGTTTGATGCCAAGGACCCGTTCAACCCGATCAACCGCCGGATCGATATTGTTGTGCTGACCAAAAAGGCTCAGCGTGCGATTGAAGGTGATCAGCCGCCACCGCCACCGCCACCGACCCCAGATGCGGGTGCGCAGGGCGGAGCACCGGTCGACCCGAACGCTATTCCGCCGGGGCAGGAGCCATTGCCGGCGCATGAGCTGCGGCAGAAGTTGAACCTGTTCGAGGGTGGCGGGATGAAAGACCCTACGGTGCCGGGTACGGGATCGTAAGCCGCATACAACAAGGCCGCGATAAACGCGGCCTTGTTGTATGCGCTGTTTAGTAACTGCTCTCTGGCAAGCTCGCAATAATCGACCGATAGCTGTTCATCCGCTGCTGCTGCACGCGGCCATCTTCCAGCGCCTTGAGCAGGGCACAACCGGGTTCGCGGTCGTGTTTGCAGTCGCGGAAGCGGCAGGTGCCGATCAGGTCGTTGAACTCGATGAAACCGGCTTCCACGTCGCTGCGGCTGACATGGCCGAGGCCGAATTCACGAATGCCTGGGGAGTCGATCAGCTCACCGCCGCCGGGGAAGTGGAACAACCGCGCGGTGGTGGTGGTGTGGGTGCCCTGGCCGGACAGCTCCGACAGCGGGCCGACACGGGTGTCGACTTCCGGCAGCAGGCTGTTGACCAGCGATGACTTGCCCACGCCAGACTGGCCGACGAATACGCTGATGCGCCCGTCCAACTGTTGTTGCAGTTGTTCCATGCCATTGCCGTGATGGGCCGACACTTCCAGCACCGGGTAGCCCAGGGTGCGGTAGACCGCCAGCAACGCGTTGAGCGCCGGGGCGTTCTGTTCGTCGATCAGGTCGAATTTGTTCAGCAACAACAGCGGACGAATGCCCGCATGCTCGGCTGCGACCAGATAACGGTCGATCAGGTTGGCATGGGGCTCGGGCAGGGGCGCGAAGACGATGACGATCATGTCGACGTTGGCCGCCACCGGCTTCAACTGGCCGCGGCTGTCGGGGCGGCGCAGTTCGGTGGTGCGAGGCAGTTGGGCGACGATCACGCCGATGCCTTGGTTGCCGGCACGCCACACCACTCGGTCGCCGGTCACCAGCGCCGGCAGGTTGGCGCGCAGGTGGCAGCGGAAGACCTGGCCGGCGAGCTCGCCTTCGAGCGCCTCGACTTCGACCTGCACACCAAAGTGCGCGATCACCAGGCCCGTTTGTTCGGGGCCCAGGTCGCCGCCCTCGAGCGCTTCCACGGCGGAGGATTCACGTTTGGCGGCGCGTGCGGCGCGTTCGCCCTGAATCTTTTCGATGCGCCAGTTTTGGCGACGGTTGAGCTGGCGTTTGGCCATTGGTGTTCCGTGTCGATAATGCAAAGGTTAGGTAAAACGGTCGCGAGTCTAGCACGGCCCCGCCTGCTAAACTGTGCGGCTACGCCAAGGTGCCAAGAGAATCAAGCCATGCAAAACCCACAAAATCTGATTTGGATCGATCTGGAAATGACCGGTCTGAACCCCGACACCGACGTCATCATCGAGATGGCGACCATTGTCACCGACAGCAACCTCAATACCTTGGCCGAAGGTCCGGTGATCGCCATCCACCACAGCGACGCCATCCTCGCCACCATGGACGAGTGGAACACCCGCACCCACGGCAACTCCGGCCTGACCCAGCGCGTGCGTGACAGCCGCATCAGCATGGCCGAAGCCGAAGCCGAAACCATCGCCTTCCTGGAAAAGTGGGTGCCCAAGGGCA
Source organism: Pseudomonas marginalis (assembly GCF_024169655.1). GTDB lineage: Bacteria > Pseudomonadota > Gammaproteobacteria > Pseudomonadales > Pseudomonadaceae > Aquipseudomonas > Aquipseudomonas paraveronii. The sequence goes on from NZ_JALJWV010000001.1 coordinate 465,304, forward strand.
AGTCGCCGATCTGCGGTAACAGCATCTGCCAGGACCGCCGCTTTCTTTATACCCACATGAAGGCACTGGAAAGCTACTTCCACTACCGCAACCTGGATGTGTCCACTCTTAAGGAGCTGGCCGCGCGCTGGGCGCCGGAAGTCAAAGACAGCTTCCATAAAGGCAGCGCTCACTTGGCGCTGGATGATATTCGTGAGTCGATCGCCGAGTTGCAGCACTACCGCAAGCACTTCATCAAGGCTTGATGCATGGGGCGTCTCGGTCTTTCGCCAAGCGCCCTCTTTTGGTGCCATCAGCAAATGATTAGACTGCGCGCCTCTTTGAAAGGATCGCCATCATGCTGCTGATGCTCTACCTCATCGCCATCACTGCCGAAGCCATGACCGGTGCCTTGTCTGCCGGTCGGCGTGGCATGGACTGGTTTGGCGTGGTGCTGATCGCCTGTGTGACGGCGTTGGGCGGCGGTTCGGTGCGCGATGTGCTGCTCGGGCATTACCCGCTGACCTGGGTCAAGCACCCGGAATACCTGGTGCTGACGTCCGTCGCCGCGCTGGTGACGATCTTTATCGCACCGCTCATGCGCCGCCTGCGCTCGCTGTTTCTGGCGCTGGATGCCGTGGGTTTGGTCGCCTTTACCCTGATCGGCTGCATGACCGCCCTGGAAATGGGCCACGGTATGCTGGTGGCGTCGGTCAGCGGTGTGATCACCGGGGTGTTTGGCGGCATCCTGCGGGATATTTTCTGCAACGACATCCCGCTGATCTTTCGCCGTGAGCTGTACGCCAGCGTGTCATTCCTCGCCGCCTGGTTCTACTTGCTGTGTCTCTATCTGCAACTGCCGGGCGAGCAGGCGATTATGCTCACCCTGTTCAGCGGCTTTCTCCTGCGCCTGCTGGCGATCCGTTTTCACTGGGAAATGCCCAAGTTCATCTACAACGACGACGTTCATTGACGCTCGGCGTGCTGTTTCAGCGCCCATTCCACGTGTTCGCGCACCAGCTCCGAGGGGTAGTCCCGGCGCGCCTTCAAGGCTTCCAGCACCGGAATGCTCGATGGCGCATTGCCCAGGCCCACCGCCAGGTTGCGCAGCCAGCGCTCGTAGCCGGCGCGGCGTAGGGGCGAGCCTTCGGTGCTGCTGAGGAATTTATCCTCGTCCCACATAAACAGTTCGGCCAGTTGCGCGTTATCCAGGTTGTGCCGTGGCTTGAAATCGCTTTCGGCGGTGGAGCGGGCGAAACGATTCCATGGGCAAACGATCTGACAGTCATCGCAACCGAAAACCCGGTTGCCGATCAGTGGGCGCAAGTCTTCAGGGATCGCGCTCTTGAGTTCGATGGTCAGGTAGGAAATGCAGCGCCGCGCGTCCAGCACGTAAGGCCCGACGAACGCGTTGGTCGGGCAGATATCCAGACAGGCGGTACAGCGGCCGCAATGTTCGGTGGCGTGGGGCGGATCGACCGGTAGCGGCAAGTCGACAAACAGCTCGCTCAGGAAGAAGTAGCTGCCGGCCTTGCGATTGAGGACCAGGGTGTTTTTGCCGATCCAGCCCAGCCCGGCTTTCTCGGCGATGGCTTTTTCGAGCACCGGTGCGCTGTCGACAAAGGCGCGAAAGCCGAAGGGGCCGATTTGCGCCTGGATGCGTTCGGCCAGTTGCTGCACGCGCTTGCGGATCAGCTTGTGGTAGTCGCGGCCGAGGGCGTAACGGGAGATGTAGGCTTTTTCCGGTTGGGCCAGCCGTTGCGCCATGTGCGTGTCGCCGGGCAGGTAGTCCATGCGCAGCGAGACTACGCGCAAGGTGCCCGGCACCAACTCTTCGGGGTGCGAGCGTTTGCTGCCGTGGGCGCCCATGTACTCCATCTCGCCGTGGTAACCCGCGTCGAGCCAGCGTTGCAGGTGCTGTTCATGCTCGGCCAGGTCCAGGCCGCTGATGCCGACTTGTTGAAAGCCCAGCTCGCGGCCCCAGTCTTTGATCGATTGGGCGAGCGCGGGCAGATCGGAGGTAATAGCAGGCATGAGACACGGGAAACCACAGGTTAGATAGGTATAATTCTGCCAGACATCGGAGCTTGAAGACGCATGCCGCAGACAAAACACGCAATAACCGACGTTCAGCCCCTGTTGCCCGGCGATTTGCCGCAACTGGCTGCGCGTTCCCCGGACGCCCATAAAGGCCGGTTCGGTCATCTGCTGGTCATCGGTGGTGACAGAGGCTTTGGCGGCGCTGCGTTGCTCAGTGCCGAAAGTGCGCTGCGCAGCGGCGCGGGCATGGTGTCCCTGGCGACCCGCCTTGAGCACGTGCCCGCCGCATTGGCGCGCTTGCCGGAAGTCATGACCGTCGGCGTGAGTTCGGCCAACCAATTGATGGGGTTGCTGGAAAAGATCTCGGTTATCGTCATCGGTCCGGGCCTGGGCGATGCCGCCTGGGGCAAGAGCCTGCTGTCCGTCGCCGCCAACGCCAAGCAGCCGCAAGTCTGGGACGCCGATGCCTTGAATCAGCTGGCGACCGGCAGCGTAAGCCTTCCCGCCAACTGCGTGATCACCCCGCATCCAGGCGAAGCCGCGCGTTTGATGGGGATGTCGACAGCAGAGGTTCAGGCGGATCGTCTTAAGGTGGCGCGCGCGTTGAGCCAGAAATTCAACGCCGTGGCTATTCTCAAGGGGGCGGGCAGTTTGATCGCCAGCCCGGACGGCCGCGTTGCGCGTTGCGACCAAGGCCATCCGGCCATGGCGACCGCAGGGCTCGGCGACGTGTTGGCCGGCCTGGTGGGCGCGTTGCTCGCGCAGGGTATGCCCGCGTATGACGCCGGTTGCCTGGCCGTGTGGTTGCACGCCACGGCGGGAGCTCGGCAGGGCACCTTGGGTCGCGGCCTGGCTGCCAGCGACCTGATACCCGCCATTCGTCAATTGCTTGAGGAACAGTCACCGTGTCTGAAGTAATTCTTTTCCTGGCGGATGAAGCGGCAATGGTCGCCTTCGGTCATCGGATTGCCCAGGTGACAGGCGGGGCGGGGCTGATCTTTCTCGAAGGCGACCTGGGGGCGGGCAAGACCACGCTGTCCCGGGGGATCATTCGCGGGTTGGGCCATGCGGGGGCGGTGAAAAGTCCGACCTTTACGTTGGTCGAACCTTATGAGATCGGTGCGATAAGAGCCTTCCACTTTGACCTCTATCGCCTGGTAGACCCCGAAGAGCTGGAGTACATGGGGATTCGGGATTATTTCGAGGATGACGCGCTGTGCCTGATCGAGTGGCCAGATAAAGGCACAGGCTTTTTGCCAAAGCCGGACCTGACCATTACCATTACGCCGCATGATCACGGACGTCGGCTGAAGTTGTTGCCCCAGGGCGCGCGCGGTGAGTCGTGGTGCGCCGCTCTGGCATTGGAATTCAAATAATTGGTGGGGTTCGGTATGCGCTTTCGCGCGTTGGTTGCTGTCGTAGGGGTGTTGCTTGCGGCAATGACTGTCAATGCTCTGGCTGCGTCACAGGTGAAGAGTGTTCGCCTGTGGCGAGCGCCGGATAACACGCGACTGGTGTTCGACCTGTCTGGCCCGGTCCAGCACAGCGTCTTTACCCTGACGGCGCCTGATCGCCTGGTGATCGACATCAACGGTGCGAGCCTGGCCGCGCCGCTGAAAATCTCCACCGCCAACACGCCAATTACCAGCATGCGCTCGGCCCAGCGCACGCCGACCGATCTGCGCGTGGTCATCGACCTGAAAAAGGCCGTGACCCCGAAAAGTTTCGCCCTGGCGCCCAACGCCCAGTACGGCAACCGCCTGGTGGTCGACCTGTTCGACAACGCCGCGGATGCCGCACCGCCGCCCGCGCCGACGCCAAGCGTGGCGACCGTTCCGGCCGTGCCGGTCAGCCCGTCGCAACCGCAGGTCAAGTTGCCACCGCCGCCGCCGGCGCCGGCGGGTAAACGCGACATTATCGTGGTGATCGACGCCGGTCACGGCGGCGAAGACCCGGGCGCTTCCGGCTCGCGTGGCCAGCATGAAAAAGACGTGGTGTTGGCCATCGCCCGTGAATTGCAGCGCCAGGTCAGCGGCATGAAAGGCTATCGCGCCGAGCTGACCCGTACCGGCGACTACTTCATCCCGCTGCGCGGCCGCACTGAAATTGCGCGCAAGAAGGGTGCCGACCTGTTCGTCTCGATCCACGCCGACGCCGCGCCTTCGGCCGCCGCCTTTGGCGCCTCGGTGTTTGCCCTGTCGGATCGCGGCGCCACGTCCGAGACCGCGCGCTGGCTGGCCGACAGTGAAAACCGTTCCGACTTGATCGGTGGGGCCGGCAACGTGTCCCTCGACGACAAGGACAAGATGCTTGCCGGTGTACTGCTCGACCTGTCGATGACCGCCTCGCTGACCTCCAGCTTGAACGTCGGGCAGAAAGTCCTGAGCAACATCGGTCGCGTGACATCGCTGCACAAACAGCGTGTGGAGCAGGCCGGGTTCATGGTGTTGAAATCGCCGGACATCCCGTCGATCCTGGTGGAAACCGGATTTATCTCCAACTCCAACGAAGCCTCGAAACTGGCCAGCGCCAGCCACCAGCAGGCATTGGCACGCTCCATCAGTGCCGGTGTGCGCCAGTTCTTCCAGCAGAACCCGCCGCCGGGCACGTATGTCGCCTGGCTGCGCGACTCCGGGAAAATCGCCCAGGGCCCGCGTGACCATCGCGTGCAGCCTGGCGACACCCTGGCCATGCTGGCGGTGCGTTTCCAGGTGTCGCCTGCGACGTTGCGCAGCGCCAACAACCTGAAAACCGATGAGTTGAAGGTCGGCCAGGTGTTGACCATCCCCGGCACTGAATTGGCGGCACAGTAATGAGTGAATCGATCCTCAACAGCGGCTCGCGCATCGAGCTGCTCAGCCCGCGCCTCGCCAACCAGATTGCGGCGGGCGAGGTGGTCGAGCGGCCGGCGTCGGTGATCAAGGAGTTGCTGGAAAACAGCATCGACTCCGGCGCCAAGCGCATCGATGTCGACGTCGAGCAGGGCGGCGTCAAGCTGCTGCGGGTGCGTGACGACGGCAGCGGCATCTCCTCCGATGACCTGCCGCTGGCCCTGGCGCGGCACGCCACCAGCAAGATTCGCGACCTGGAAGACCTTGAACGGGTGATGAGCCTGGGCTTTCGCGGTGAGGCCCTGGCTTCGATCAGCTCCGTGGCGCGCCTGACCCTGACCTCCCGCACGCGCAGCGCCGACCAGGCCTGGCAAGTGGAGACCGAAGGCCGCGACATGGCGCCTCGGGTTCAACCGGCTGCGCATCCGGTGGGCACTTCGGTGGAAGTGCGCGACCTGTTCTTCAACACCCCGGCGCGGCGCAAATTCCTCAAGGCCGAGAAAACCGAATTCGATCACCTGCAGGAAGTCATCAAGCGCCTGGCCCTGGCGCGGTTCGACGTGGCATTCCACCTGCGTCACAACGGCAAGACCATCCTCAGCCTGCACGAAGCCAACGACGACGCCGCGCGCGCCCGGCGGGTGGCGGCGGTCTGCGGCGCGGGGTTCCTGGAGCAGGCGCTGCCGATTGAAATCGAACGCAATGGCTTGCGCCTGTGGGGTTGGGTGGGGTTGCCGACGTTCTCCCGCAGCCAGGCAGACTTGCAGTATTTCTTTGTGAACGGGCGGGCGGTGCGCGACAAACTGGTGGCCCACGCGGTGCGCCAGGCGTATCGCGACGTGCTGTTCAATGGGCGGCACCCGACGTTTGTGCTGTTCTTCGAAGTCGACCCGTCGGTGGTCGACGTCAACGTACACCCCACCAAGCATGAAGTGCGCTTCCGTGACGGGCGCATGGTGCATGACTTCCTCTACGGCACCTTGCACCGCGCGCTGGGCGATGTGCGTCCGGATGACCAGCTGTCCGCGCCGATCGTGACGGCGGTGGTTCGCCCGAGTGGCCCGGAAGCCGGCGAGTTCGGCCCACAGGGCGAAATGAGCCTGGCGGGCAACCTGCTGCAATCGCCGCAACCACAGCCGAACTACACGGCGCCGGGCTCGGGTGCGGGGGCGGGCTATCAGTATCAATACACTCCGCGTCCGCAATCGGCGGTGCCGGCGGCCGAGGCCCAGGCGGCCTATCGTGAATTCTATGCGCCGCTGCCGGGCGCTGAGCCGAGCGCGGTCGCGTTGCCCGAAGGTGGCGGGGATATTCCGCCGCTGGGCTATGCATTGGCGCAACTCAAGGGCATCTACATCCTTGCGGAAAACGCCCACGGCCTGGTGCTGGTGGACATGCACGCCGCCCACGAGCGGATCATGTACGAGCGCCTGAAAATCGCCATGGCCAGCGAAGGCCTGAGCGGCCAGCCGCTGCTGGTGCCGGAATCCCTGGCGGTCAGCCAGCGTGAAGCCGATTGTGCCGAAGAGCACGCCAGCGTGTTCCAGAAACTCGGTTTCGAACTGCAACGCCTGGGCCCGGAAACCCTGGCGATCCGCCAGATTCCCGCGCTGCTCAAGCAAGCCGAGGCCAACCGGTTGGTGGCCGACGTCTTGGCGGACCTGATGGAATACGGCACCAGTGACCGTATCCAGGCGCACATCAACGAACTGCTCGGCACCATGGCCTGCCACGGCGCGATCCGCGCCAATCGCCGCCTGGCCTTGCCGGAAATGAACGGCCTGCTGCGCGACATGGAAAACACCGAGCGCAGCGGACAATGCAACCATGGCCGACCGACCTGGACCCAAATGGGCCTGGACGATCTGGACAAACTGTTCTTGCGCGGCCGTTGATGAGTGCCTTGCCCCCCGCGATCTTCCTGATGGGCCCCACGGCCGCCGGCAAGACCGACCTGGCCATCGAGCTGAGCAAAGTGCTGCCCTGCGAGCTGATCAGTGTCGACTCTGCCTTGGTTTACCGCGGTATGGATATCGGCACGGCCAAGCCTTCAAAGGAACTGCTGGCGCACTATCCGCACCGCTTGATCGACATCATCGACCCCGCAATGAGCTATTCGGCGGCAGATTTCCGCAGCGACGCGCTGGCGGCCATGGCCGAGATCACCGCGCGCGGCAACATCCCGCTGCTGGTGGGCGGCACGATGCTCTACTACAAGGCTTTGCAGGAAGGCCTGGCGGAGATGCCGCCGGCCGACGCCCAGGTGCGCGCCGAGCTCGAAGAAGAAGCGGCGCGCCTTGGCTGGCAAGCCTTGCATGACCAGTTGGCGGCGGTGGACCCGGTGTCTGCCGCGCGCATTCACCCCAACGATCCCCAGCGCCTCAGTCGAGCCCTGGAAGTCTGGCGGGTAAGTGGTCAGACCATGACCGAGCATCGACAGCGACAATCTGCGCAAAGTGCTGACGCAGGCGCATCGGGGCGCTCACAATTGCCCTATACTGTGGCGAATCTGGCGATTGCTCCGGCAAATCGCCAGGTGCTGCATGAACGAATTGCACAAAGATTCACAATTATGTTGGAACAGGGGTTTGTGGACGAGGTCGTAGCACTGCGTTCAAGAGGTGACCTGCATCCCGGGTTGCCTTCGATACGTGCTGTAGGCTATCGCCAAGTCTGGGATCATCTGGATGGCAAGCTGACGTCAGCCGAAATGCAGGAGCGCGGCATCATTGCCACGCGCCAGTTGGCGAAACGCCAGTTCACCTGGCTGCGCAGTTGGAGCGATTTGCACTGGCTGGACAGCCTGGACAGCGACAATCTGTCACGCGCCTTGAAATACTTGGGAACGGTCTCCATATTGAGCTGAGTCCTTGCAATTGCCGTCTATCCTTGGGGGTGTGACGGCCATAAGCTATCTATTTTCCGATTTTTTATTATTGATCCTTAAAGGAGTGCGGCACATGTCAAAAGGGCATTCGCTACAAGACCCTTACTTGAATACTTTACGTAAAGAGAAAGTTGGGGTTTCCATCTACCTGGTCAACGGTATCAAGCTGCAAGGTACGATCGAGTCGTTCGACCAGTTCGTGATCCTGCTGAAAAACACCGTCAGCCAAATGGTTTACAAGCACGCTATCTCGACAGTTGTTCCAGTTCGTCCAATCCGTCTGCCTAGCGCGACCGATGGCGAACAGGGTGACGCTGAGCCAGGTAACGCCTGATAGGAGTCTCCTTTGTTCTTTGAGCGCCACGGTGGTGGTGAACGAGTGATCCTCGTTCACTTGGATGGACAGGACCCTGAGGCGCGCGAAGATCCGCAGGAGTTTCAGGAGTTGGCTAATTCGGCCGGCGCCGAGACCGTTGCGTTTTTTAACGTACCGCGTCATCGGCCAACCGCCAAATACCTGATTGGCAGCGGCAAGGTCGAGGAACTGCGCGACCTGGTCCATGCCGAGCAGGCCGATCTGGTGATCTTCAATCACATCCTCACGCCCAGTCAGGAACGTAACCTCGAACGTGTTTTCGAGTGTCGCGTGATCGACCGTACCGGCCTGATTCTCGATATTTTCGCCCAACGCGCGCGTACCCATGAGGGCAAGCTCCAGGTTGAACTGGCCCAGCTTGACCACATGAGCACCCGGTTGGTGCGTGGCTGGACTCACCTTGAGCGCCAGGGTGGCGGTATCGGCATGCGTGGCCCGGGCGAGACCCAGCTGGAAACCGACCGGCGACTGCTGCGGGTTCGCCTGCGTCAGATCAAGGGCCGGCTGGAAAAAGTCCGCAGCCAGCGCGAACAATCGCGACGTGGCCGCAGCCGCGCGGATATCCCGACCGTTTCCCTGGTGGGGTACACCAACGCCGGCAAGTCCACGCTGTTCAACAACTTGACCAAGTCGGACGTGTACGCGGCCGACCAACTGTTCGCGACCCTTGACCCGACCCTGCGCCGCCTGGAACTGGCGGACCTGGGGCCGATTGTCCTGGCCGACACAGTGGGCTTCATTCGTCACTTGCCGCACAAACTGGTCGAGGCATTTCGGTCTACGCTCGAAGAGTCGAGCAACTCCGACCTGCTGTTGCACGTGATCGATGCGGCCGAACCTGATCGCATGTTGCAGATTGAACAGGTGATGGTGGTGCTGGGCGAGATTGGTGCCCAGGACTTGCCCATCCTCGAGGTCTATAACAAACTCGATTTGCTTGAAGGCGTTGAGCCACAAATTCAGCGCGACGAGGACGGCAAGCCCCAGCGGGTCTGGTTGTCGGCGCGTGATGGCCGCGGCCTGGACTTGCTTGAGCAAGCGATTGCCGAGTTGCTCGGCAACGATTTGTTCGTCGGCACCTTGCGCTTGCCTCAGCGTTTTGCTCGACTGCGTGCACAGTTTTTCGAGTTGGGCGCGGTACAGAAAGAAGAGCACGATGAAGAAGGTGTCAGCTTGCTGGCCGTTCGATTGCCGCGCTCGGAGCTGAATCGGCTGGTCAGCCGCGAAGGCGTTATACCGACAGAGTTCATCGAACAACACACTTTGCAATAAAAGCCTGAGAAAGCGGTTGTGCCGCAGTAGCAGGCATTCTGTAGCATTGGTCGGCGCGCCGTGGGTGCGTCTTTGCTTTATCAGATGGAGAGCGCTATGGCTTGGAATGAGCCGGGTGGCAACTCGAATAATCAGGATCCTTGGGGTGGTAAGCGCCGCAATAATGGCGACCGCAAGGGGCCACCGGATCTCGACGAGGCCTTCCGAAAGCTGCAGGAAAGCCTGAATGGGTTGTTCGGTGGTGGAAAAAAACGCGGTGGTGACGATGGCGGTCGCACAAGCAAGGGCGGCGGCTACGGTCTGCTGGGCCTTGGGCTTGTCGTGCTCGCGGCTGTGTGGCTGTATAGCGCGGTCTACGTGGTGGACGAGCAGGAGCAGGCCGTGGTGCTGCGCTTCGGCAAGTACTACGAGACTGTCGGCCCGGGCCTGAACATCTATTTCCCGCCGATCGACAAGAAGTACATGGAGAACGTCACGCGTGAGCGTGCCTACACCAAGCAGGGCCAGATGCTGACCGAAGACGAGAACATCGTCGAAGTGCCGCTGACCGTGCAGTACAAGATCAGCAACCTGCAGGACTTCGTGCTGAACGTCGATCAGCCGGAAGTCAGCCTGCAACACGCGACCGAAAGCGCCCTGCGCCATGTGGTGGGTTCCACCGCCATGGATCAGGTGCTGACCGAAGGTCGTGAATTGATGGCCAGCGAAATCAAGGAGCGCCTGCAACGGTTCCTCGACACCTATCGCACCGGTATCACCGTCACCCAGGTGAACGTACAGAGCGCAGCGGCACCGCGTGAAGTGCAGGAAGCCTTTGACGACGTGATCCGCGCCCGTGAAGACGAGCAGCGCTCGCGCAACCAGGCTGAAACCTACGCCAACGGCGTCGTGCCGGAAGCCCGTGGCCAGGCCCAGCGCATCCTTGAAGATGCCAACGGTTACCGCGATGAAGTGGTCTCCCGCGCCAAGGGTGAGGCGGATCGCTTTACCAAGCTGGTCGCCGAGTACCGCAAGGCACCGGAAGTCACGCGTGAGCGTCTGTACCTGGACACCATGCAGGAAGTCTTCAGCAACACCAGCAAGGTTCTCGTGACCGGCAGCAAGGGTGGGCAGAACAACCTGCTGTACCTGCCGCTGGACAAGATGATCGAAGGTGGTCGTAGCGGCGCCAGCGCACCGGCTACCGGTTCGAATGCCGCTGCCAACGAAGCGAGCGCCCGTGCGGCCGCTGACTTGCTGCAACAGCAAACACGTACCAGGGAGAGTCGTTGATGAACAATAAATCGCTGACCGCCCTGATTGTGGGCGTCGTCGTGGTCATCGCTGCCTGGAACTGCTTCTACATCGTGGCTCAGACCGAGCGTGCGGTGCTGCTGCAATTCGGTCGCGTGGTCCAGGCGGATGTCCAGCCGGGCCTGCATGTGAAAGTCCCCTACGTCAACCAGGTGCGCAAGTTCGACGCACGCCTGATGACCCTGGATGCACCGACACAGCGTTTCCTGACCCTGGAAAAGAAAGCCGTGATGGTTGACGCCTACGCCAAGTGGCGCGTCAAGGATGCCGAGCGCTTCTACACCGCGACCTCCGGCCTCAAGCAGATTGCCGACGAGCGCTTGTCGCGTCGTCTGGAATCGGGCCTGCGTGACCAGTTTGGTAAGCGCACCCTGCACGAGGTGGTGTCCGGTGAGCGTGATGCGCTGATGGCGGATATCACTCGTTCGTTGAATACGATGGCGGAAAAAGAGCTGGGGATCGAAGTTGTCGATGTCCGGGTCAAGGCCATCGATCTGCCGAAGGAAGTGAACCGCAGCGTGTTCGAGCGCATGAGCACCGAGCGTGAGCGTGAAGCGCGTGAGCACCGCGCCAAAGGTAACGAGCTGGCCGAGGGTATCCGTGCGGATGCCGACCGTCAGCGTCGCGTACTGCTGGCCGAGGCCTATCGCGAGTCTGAAGAGGCGCGGGGTGATGGTGATGCGCAAGCCGCGTCGATCTACGCCAAAGCCTACGGCCAGGACCAGGAGTTCTACGCGTTCTACCGTAGCCTGCGTGCCTACCGTGAAAGCTTCGCGAACAAAACCGACGTCATGGTGCTGGACCCGAGCAGCGACTTCTTCCGTTACCTGGAAAAGTCCAAGTAACTCAATGTTCACTCCCGTCGGGCGGCTAAAACGCCTGGCGGGGTGATCCTTTGAGAAAACGGGTGTATGATGCGGCAGCCGGGAAATTCCCGGCTTTTTTGCGTCTGCATGTTTGATTCGGCAGGCGCGACAGGTTTTTCGAGGAAAGTGCCCGACGAGGCCGTTTGCAGGCCGTTCGTCACGTCGCTCTTGCGCGTGGTTTATGCCGGGGGCGGGCATTTTCTGCTTCACTCAAGGCTCGGCCGAGGGTTGGCCGCCCGGATCATAGGGGAATGGCGTAATGGCAACGGTAGACCGCTGGCTGCTGCCAGATGGCATCGAAGAAGTACTGCCACCAGAAGCTGCGCGCATTGAAGTTGCGCGTCGCCAGGTGTTGGATCTGTTCCAGAGCTGGGGTTACGAGTTTGTCGTGACCCCCCATATCGAGTACCTGGAATCCCTGCTGACCGGCGCGGGCCAGGACCTGGATCTGCGCACCTTCAAGGTCATCGACCCGCAATCGGGCCGGCAAATGGGGTTCCGTGCTGACATCACGCCGCAAGTGGCGCGCATCGATGCGCACACCCTGCGTCGCGAAGGCCCGAGCCGTCTGTGCTACGCCGGCAGCGTGTTGCATGCAAAACCGCGGGCGTTGTCGTCGTCGCGCAGCCCGATCCAGTTGGGTGCCGAGTTGTACGGCGATGCCAGCCCGAGCAGTGACGTGGAAGTCATCAGCCTGATGCTGGCCATGCTGCAACTGGCTGACGTGCCGGATGTCCACATGGACCTGGGCCACGTTGGTATCTACCGTGGCCTGGCCCGTGCGGCGGGGTTGTCCGGTGAAGTGGAACAACAGTTGTTCGATGCCCTGCAGCGCAAGGCGATCGATGAAGTCATCGCCCTGACCGAAGGCGTGCCGGCCGAACTGGCTGACATGCTGCGTGCGCTGGTGAACCTGTGCGGCGGCCGCGAAGTTCTGGACGCTGCCCGTGAGCGCCTGGCCAATGCGCCAGCGCCGGTATTGGCGGCACTGGATGACGTGCTGGCGATTGCAGGGCAGTTGTCGGCGCGGTTCCCGCAACTGCCGTTGTATTTCGATCTGGGTGAGTTGCGCGGCTACCACTACCACACCGGTGTGGTGTTCGCGGTGTTTGTGCCGGGTGTTGGCCAAGCCATCGCCCAAGGCGGTCGTTATGACGATATCGGCGCCGACTTCGGTCGTGCGCGTCCGGCCACCGGTTTCTCCACCGATTTGAAAACCCTGGTGACCCTGGGGCGTGCTGAGGTCGAGCTGCCGTCTGGTGGCATCTGGATGCCCGACAGTACGGATGCAGCACTCTGGCAGCAGGTTTGCCAGTTGCGCGGTGAGGGTCAGCGTGTCGTCCAGGCTTTGCCTGGGCAGCCATTGGCCGCCGCCCGTGAAGCGGACTGCGACCGGCAATTGATTCTGCAGAACGGGCTTTGGCAAGTATCGCCACTGGCTTCTTGAGTTTTCCTGCCGGCCAACGCCGGCACCAAGTTTGCGCGAATGAGGACAAGTGTTATGGGTAAGAATGTCGTAGTCCTGGGCACCCAATGGGGTGATGAGGGCAAAGGCAAGATCGTTGATCTGCTGACCGAACATGCTGCCGCCGTAGTGCGCTACCAAGGCGGCCACAACGCTGGCCACACCCTGGTCATCGATGGCGAAAAAACCGTCTTGCACCTGATCCCGTCGGGCGTGCTGCGCGAAGGCGTGCAGTGCCTGATCGGCAACGGCGTCGTGGTTGCACCGGATGCCCTGCTGCGCGAGATCACCAAGCTGGAAGAGAAAGGCGTACCGGTGCGCGAGCGCCTGCGTATCAGCCCGTCCTGCCCGCTGATCCTGTCCTTCCACGTTGCGCTGGACCAGGCCCGTGAAAAGGCGCGTGGCGAGCTGAAGATCGGCACCACCGGTCGCGGTATCGGCCCGGCCTATGAAGATAAAGTCGCACGTCGTGGCCTGCGTGTTGGCGACCTGCTCAACATGCCGCGCTTTGAAGACAAACTGCGCGAACTGGTGGAATACCACAACTTCATGTTGGTGGGTTACTACAAAGAGCCAGCTATCGAATTCGACAAGACCCTGGCCGAATGCAAGGAATACGCTGAGCTGCTCAAGCCGCTGATGCTGGACGTGACCGCCGAGCTGCACGACCTGCGTCGTGCTGGCAAAGACATCATGTTCGAAGGCGCTCAAGGCTCGTTGCTGGACATCGACCACGGTACCTACCCGTATGTGACCAGCTCCAACACCACCGCTGGTGGCGTGGCTACCGGTTCGGGTGTTGGCCCTATGTTCCTGGACTACATCCTGGGCATTACCAAGGCTTACACCACTCGCGTCGGTTCGGGGCCATTCCCGACTGAGCTGTTCGACGAAGTCGGTGCGCACCTGGCCAAGCAAGGTCACGAGTTCGGCGCAACCACCGGCCGCGCTCGTCGTTGTGGCTGGTTCGATGCCGTTATCCTGCGTCGTGCTATCGATGTGAACAGCATCTCGGGTATCTGCCTGACCAAGCTGGACGTACTCGACGGTCTGGAAACCATCAACATCTGCGTCGGCTACAAAGATGCAGAAGGTAAGAGCGTTGCTCCGACTGACGCTGACAGTTACGTGGGTCTGCAGCCGGTGTACGAAGAAGTGCCAGGCTGGACCGAATCGACCGTGGGGGCCAAAACCCTGGAAGAGCTGCCAGCCAATGCGCGTGCTTACATCAAGCGCGTTGAAGAGCTGATCGGCGCGCCGATTGACATTATTTCGACGGGCCCGGACCGCAACGAGACCATCGTTCTGCGTCACCCGTTCGCTTAATAAGCTGTTGATGTAAAAAGCAAAGGGCTCCTTCGGGAGCCCTTTGTCGTCTCAGTTCACCAAACGGCACGACCCTTGCTGTATTTCCTTCTTTCGCGGTGCTATCAAATTAATGGCACCCGTGGTGGAGGGATTCCCGATGTCTGCCGTTCTCTCATTGTTACAAAGTCGTCTGTTGCGGCCGGTGTTCGTTACCCTAGGTATCGCTCTTTTGGTGCAAGTGCTGGTGGCGGTCGCTCTAACTCGGAGCACCGTCACGGCGCTGGAAGCTGATTTGGGCAATCGCCTGGGGGTCGACAGTCAGAAACTGTCGGGCGAACTGGCTCAGGCCGGCAAGGAAGTCACATCCAGCCTGGACAGCTTGTCCAGCAGTACCCGTCAGCGTCTGACCGCAGGGCTTTCCGCGCGCCTGCAGGAAGAGCAGAAGCAACTGCGTGCGACCCTGGAAAAAGACCTGCAAGACTCCGCTAATGACATGGCGCAATTGCTGGCCTCTGTGGCGCCCCGCGCCATGTGGGACAACGATGTGCCGACGCTGTCGGAGTTCGCCCGACGGGCCCAGCGCAATCCCAACGTGTTGTTCGTGGTGTATGACGACGCTGCCGGTGAGCATCTGACCCGCTATCTGAACCGGGAAAACCCGATCAACCAGGCTTTGCTGGAAAAGGGCAAGGGCGACCGTGCTCTCGATAAGGTGCTGGACGCCGCCAAGGCGGACGCCTCCGTGTACTACGTCGAAGCGTCCATCAGTCCCAACGGTGTCGAGATCGGCAAGGTCCGCATGGGCGTCTCGACCGCGTCGGTAGAGGCCGACCTGCTGGCGCTGGATAAGCGCTTTGCGGCACTGATTGCCAGCGGCGATCAGTTGGTGGGCGATAGCCTCAAGGGTGCGGCGGCGGATAGTGCTGCCGCCATGGGGGCGAGGTTGCAATCGGCGCAGGCGACCGCTACCCAGATGACCGCCAACACCGCGAGTGTCGTGCAAGAAGCGGCGGGTACGCTGCGTTGGCGCATCGGCATGGGGCTTGCGGTGGTCGGTTTTGGTGTCTTGCTGCTGATCGCGGTGGTGCTCGGGCGGCGCGTGGTCAATCGTTTGAAACTGTTGATCGCAGCCATGGATGATCTGGCGGCGGGTGAGGGTGACCTGACCAAGCGCGTGCAGATCAACAGCAAAGATGAGATCGGCGACATGGCTTCGGCGGTCAATCGCTTTGTGGATAAGTTGCAGCCCATCGTGCGCGAGGCCGGCGATGTGGCGCAGCGTACCGGTGTGGAAATCGGCGCGATGACCTTGCGCAATGCCGGCGCCGACGCGGCGGCGGGTTTGCAGCGCGACGAAGTGGCCGAGAGCCTGCGCGCGCTGTCGCAGATGGCCGATGAGGCCCAGGCCGAAAGCCATGCGATGCAGGCCGCGCTACAGCAGGTGGTGGATATTCGCCAGGCTACGGATGAAAACTCGCGCACGTCGGCTGAAGTCGGCAGCTTGATTGAAGCGCTGGCGGGGCAGGTGCAGGCCGGTTCCAAAGTCATCGAGCGCCTGGCGGCGCAAAGCGAGCAGATCGAAGTGGTGCTGACCGTGATCCACGGCATCGCCGAGCAGACCAACCTGTTGGCGCTCAACGCGGCCATCGAAGCGGCGCGTGCCGGTGAGACCGGGCGTGGCTTTGCGGTGGTGGCAGACGAGGTGCGTGCGCTGGCGAGTAAAACCCAGAGCTCCACCGGTGATATCCAGGCGCATATCGTGGCGTTGCAGCAGGGCGCGCGCGAGGCGGTCGAAACCATTGGCAAGGCCGGGCGCCAGGCCAGCGAAGGCTTGCTGGTGCTGCGCGACAGTGTGCGCTTGCAGCAGACGGTGCAGGCCTCGGTGGAGCAGGTACACGCGGCGATTGGCCTGGCCACTCGTGCGGCTGAGCATCAAGCCCAGGGCGCACACGCGGTGCGTGGGCGGGTCGAGGTGATTCACGCCCAGGCCGAGCGTGCCGCGCAGGCTGTGGTAGAAACCACGGCCAGTGGCAAGGTGCTGGATGGCTTGGCGGCGCAGTTGAAGGCGAGCCTGGGGCAGTTCCGGGCTTAGTGTGGTCTGTGCCGCCGCCATCGGGAGCTTGCCCCCGATAGCGGTTTCAGCGACTCAAATACATCCGCGTCGTGAGCAAATAAACCGGCAACCCCGACACCAGAATCAACAACGCTGCATAAGGTGCCGCCGCCGCGAACTCCACATTCGAGGTATGCGCCCACACCGCCGTCGCCAAGGTATTCAGCCCGGTCGGGCTGAGCAGCAATGTCGCCGTCAATTCCTTCATCGCATCAAGAAACACCAGCGCGAATGCCGCCCCCAATGCCGGGAAAATAATCGGCAGGGTCACCCGGCAAAAGGCACTGAACGACGACGCACCCAGCGTGCGTGCGGCCTCTTCCAGCTGCGGTGCGGCCTTGTTCAAGGCCGTCCGGATCGGCGCCTGGGCCAGCGGTAAAAACAGCAGCGCATAGGCAATCAGCAACAGTGCCGACGTCTGGTACAGCGCCGGCACGTAATGCAAGGCGAAGTACACCAGTGTCAGTGCAATCACCAGTCCGGGCAGGGCGTGCAGCAAGTACGGCAGGCGCTCGGCCCAAATCGCCAGATGGCCTTTATAGCGCACCACCAGCAACCCCACCGGCACCGCGAGTACCAGGCACAGTGCCGCACCACCCAGCGACAGCGCCAGGGAGGACAGCAGCGCCTCGCCAATTTCGGTCACCGGGAACGCGGCCGACGAGCCCACCGCCAGCCAATAGCCGAGCATCCCCAGCGGAATGCCGCTGCCGATGATCGCCAGCGCCAGGCAATACAGCTGCCCCAATGGCGCCCACTTGCCCAGTCGGACCTGTTCCGCATGCCGCGCCGCGCCCTGGCCAATCCGCACATGTCGACCCTTGCCGCGCACGCGCAACTCCAGCCACAGCAGCGTCAGGCACATCGCCAGCAACACCGCCGACAACATCGCGGCATTGGCATTGCTGAATTCCAGTTCGAATTGCTGGTAGATCGCTGTGGTAAAGGTCTGTAGGCCGATGATCGACAGCGCGCCGAACTCCACCAGCATATGCAGCGCGATCAGCAGTGCCCCGGCCAGCAGTGACGGCCACAGCAAGGGCAAAGTGATGCGCCAGAACACGCCCCAGCGATTCAGTCCCAGGGTGCGCGCAGATTCTTCAAGGGAGGGATCGAGATTGCGCAGGGTCGCCGCCACGGGTAGGAACACCAGCGGGTATTTGGACAGGGTCATCACCAGGATCGCCCCGCCGAGCCCTTCGAAGTTAGCGCTCAGCGACACCCAGGTGAAGCTGCTGACAAACGCCGGCACCGCGAACGGCAGGCACAGGACCACGCCCCAGAGGCGGCGCCCCGGCAGGTTGCTGCGCTCCAGCAGCCAGGCCAGGGACAGGCCAATCACGCCGCACGCCACCGTCACCCCAATCATCAGGGCCAGGGTGTTGCGCAGCAGCCCGAACACATACGGCCGCCACAGCAGATGCACCGCTTGCGCCCAGCCGGCTTGCCAGGCCTTGAGCCCGACGTATGCCAGCGGCAGCAGGCTCAAGCCGACCAGAAGCAACACGGGCAGCAACAGCCAGATCGAAGGACGCTTGCGCCTCGGGCTGTAACCCCCACGTAAGGCGGAGGTCATCAGTTCAGGCCAACGTCACGTTCCATGTCCAGGGCTTCTTCAGCGTTACCCAGGTCGGCGGGGGTGACTTTCGGTGGTTGCAGCTCGCTGAACGGCTTGAGGCCGCGATTGGACTCCATGCCCTTACGCAGCGGGTATTCGGCCGAGGTGTTGGTGATCACGCGCTGGCCTTCTTCACTGGTCATGAACGCCAGCAGTTGCTGGGCTTCTTTCGGGTGCTTGCTGGATTTCAGCGCGGCCGCAGAAGACACGGTGATCAGGCCGCCGGCATCGCCATTGGTGAAGTAGTGCAACTGCGAGTCCAGGTTGGTTTTTTCCTTCTTCAGGGCAAACCAGTAGTAGTTATTCACCAGCACGCTGGCGATTTCGCCGTTTTCCACGGCTTTGAGGGCGACCATGTTGTTGCTGTACACCTTGCCGAAGGCGCGCAGGCCGGTCAGCCATTCTTCGGCGGCTTCACGACCGTGCAACTTGATGATCGCCACGGCCTGCTCCTGGAACGCGCCGCTGGTGGGGACGAAGCCGACCTTGCCTTGCCATTCGGGGCGGGCGAAATCCAGCGCCGACTTGGGCAGGTCTTTCTCGGCAATCAGTTTCGGATTGAACGCCACGACGCGGGTGCGTGCGGTCACGCCCATCCAGTCGCCATTCCTGCTGACATAGTCCTTGGGTAATACATCGAGCGTGCTGGCGTCGATTTTTGCCAGCAGGCCTTGCTCGCCGAGTTTGTTCAGTGGCGGCGATTCTTCGGTGTAGATCACGTCGGCCGGGGAGCGCTCGCCTTCTTCGACGACCTGGCTGGCCAACTGGTTGCTGCTGCCCTTGCGCACGTTGACGTGGATGCCGGTCTTGGTTTCGAAGGCCTTGGCGAGGTCATCGCCGACTTCTTTGTGTTGGCCGTTGTACAGGGTCAGGGAAATCTTGTCGGCGCAATAGGCGGTGGGCGAGAGCAGGGTCAGGCCGAGTAGAGTGATGCTTAGGCCGCGCAGAAGGGATGTCTTGAGATGGGTGTCGCGGATCATCATCCGGAAGTTTCCTCGCTTGAGTGCAACAAATCGTTGCAAGGATAAACGATAAAACTTCTCAAGTGCGGACGAGGGGGGAATCGGTGGGGGAGTTTTCATACGTCGGAAACGAAAAAACCCGCTTTCGCGGGTTTGATCTGAATTTGGTGCCCAGGAGAAGACTCGAACTTCCACGACCTTGCGATCACCAGCACCTGAAGCTGGCGTGTCTACCAATTTCACCACCTGGGCATTATCAAACAACGTTGCCGCTGTCGATGGAGCGAACTATACGGCGGGCTTTTTGATCTGTAAACCCCTGATTCAAAAAAATAAATCGGGATTTGCGTTAAAAATCAAAGGCCTGAAACGCAAAAACCCGCTTTCGCGGGTTTTTGGGAGACTCAAGGTCGAACCTTGAGTTTGAAATTGGTGCCCAGGAGAAGACTCGAACTTCCACGACCTTGCGATCACCAGCACCTGAAGCTGGCGTGTCTACCAATTTCACCACCTGGGCAGCATCAACAACGTTGCCGTCGTCGATGGCGCGCACTATACGGAGTGGCTTTTGAGCTGTAAACCCCCGCCATGAAAAAAGCCTGGAAAATTTCGCCAATGGTCGTGCAAGGTGCGTCTTTGGGGCTACAAAGTGCTTTAAAACACTTGTTGACGCCTGAAATTTCCCGTTTCAATACGCGTATGCCAAACTAACCCGCATATAGACAAGGTGAAAACTCTCTAATGGCCGATTGGCAGTCCCTCGATCCCGAGGCCGCTCGTGAAGCGGAAAAATATGAAAACCCTATTCCTAGCCGCGAACTGATCCTGGCGCATCTCGCCGATCGTGGTTCGCCTGCTAGCCGCGAGCAGTTGGTTGAAGAATTCGGTCTGACCACCGAAGACCAGCTCGAAGCCCTGCGCCGCCGTCTGCGTGCCATGGAACGCGATGCTCAGTTGATCTACACCCGCCGTGGCACGTATGCGCCCGTGGACAAGCTCGACCTGATCCTGGGCCGCATTGCTGGTCACCGTGACGGCTTCGGCTTCCTGATCCCGGATGACGGCAGCGACGACCTGTTCATGAGCCCGGCGCAAATGCGTCTGGTGTTCGATGGCGACCGTGCGCTGGCGCGCGTGTCGGGCCTGGACCGTCGCGGCCGCCGTGAAGGTGTGATCGTCGAAGTGGTGTCCCGTGCCCATGAGTCCATCGTCGGGCGTTACTTCGAAGAAGGCGGCATTGGCTTCGTCATTCCGGACAACCCGAAGGTCCAGCAGGAAGTGCTGGTGACCCCGGGCCGCAATGGCGCCGCCAAGGTTGGTCAGTTCGTGGAGGTGAAAATCACCCACTGGCCAACCCCGCGCTTCCAGCCCCAGGGCGATATCGTCGAAGTGGTCGGCAACTACATGGCGCCGGGCATGGAAATCGACGTCGCGCTGCGCACCTACGATATTCCGCACGTCTGGCCCGACGCCGTGCTCAAGGAAGCCGCCAAGCTCAAGCCGGAAGTCGAAGATAAGGACAAAGAGAAGCGCATTGACCTGCGCCATCTGCCGTTCGTCACCATCGACGGCGAAGACGCTCGCGACTTCGACGATGCGGTGTATTGCGAAGCCAAACCTGGCAAGTTGCGCCTGTTCTCGGGTGGCTGGAAGTTGTACGTGGCGATTGCCGACGTCTCCAGCTACGTGAAGATCGGTTCGGCGCTGGATAACGAAGCTCAGGTGCGCGGCAACTCCGTGTACTTCCCTGAGCGCGTGATCCCGATGCTGCCTGAGCAGTTGTCCAACGGCCTGTGCTCCCTGAACCCGAAAGTCGACCGTTTGGCCATGGTGTGCGAGATGACCATCTCGAAAACCGGCGAAATGACCGATTACCAGTTCTACGAAGCGGTGATCTACTCTCAGGCGCGCCTGACCTACAACAAGGTCAGCACCATCCTGGAAGCGCCGAAGACCAGCGAAGCCAAGGCCTTGCGTACTGAATACGCCGGTGTGGTGCCGCATCTCAAGCAACTGTACTCGCTGTACAAGGTGCTGCTGGGTGCACGCCATGTGCGTGGCGCAATCGATTTTGAGACCCAGGAAACCCGGATCATCTTCGGTTCCCAGCGCAAGATCGCCGAGATCACCCCGACCACCCGCAACGACGCGCACAAGCTGATCGAGGAATGCATGCTGGCGGCCAACGTGGCCACCGCAGAGTTCCTGAAGAAGCACGAAATTCCTGCGCTGTATCGGGTGCACGACGGTCCGCCGCCGGAGCGTCTGGAAAAACTGCGCGCCTTCCTCGGCGAGCTCGGTCTGTCCCTGCACAAAGGCAAGGACGGCCCGTCGCCGAAGGATTACCAGGCACTGCTGGCCAGCATCAAGGACCGTCCGGATTTCCACCTGATCCAGACCGTGATGCTGCGTTCCCTGAGCCAGGCGGTGTACAGCGCCGACAATCAGGGCCACTTCGGCTTGAATTACGAGGCGTACACCCACTTCACCTCGCCGATCCGTCGTTACCCGGACCTGCTCACGCACCGTGCGATCCGCAGCGTGATCCACTCCAAGCAGGACACCCCGCACGTCAAGCGCGCCGGTGCCATGACCATTCCGAAGGCGCGGATCTATCCATACGACGAAGCGGCCCTGGAACAGCTCGGCGAGCAGTGCTCCATGAGCGAGCGCCGTGCCGACGAAGCCACCCGTGACGTTGTGAACTGGCTCAAGTGCGAGTTCATGAAAGACCGCGTAGGCGAGTCGTTCCCGGGCGTGATCACGGCCGTGACCGGCTTTGGTCTGTTTGTCGAACTGACCGATATCTACGTCGAGGGCCTGGTGCATGTCACCGCCTTGCCGGGTGACTACTACCACTTCGATCCTGTGCATCACCGCCTGGCGGGCGAGCGTACCGGTCGCAGTTTCCGCTTGGGCGACACGGTCGAAGTGCGCGTCATGCGCGTCGACCTGGACGAGCGCAAGATCGACTTCGAGATGGCCGAAAAAACCATCGCCGCGCCGATCGGCCGCAAAAAACGTGGCAGCGAAACCGCCGCTCCGGCCACCAAAGGCAAGGGGGCGCCTGCGAAAACTGTCGCCACCGAGCCGGCGCCAGCAAAGGCTGGTCGTCGTCCGGCGGCCAAGGACAAGGCTCCTGAAGCCTACCGCCCAAGCGACGCAGCGGCGAAAAACGCCGAACTGCGCAAGAGCCGTGAGTTGAAGCAGCAGTTGCTCAACGAAGCCAAAAGCGGTGGTAAAGCGGCGTCTGGGGGAAAGCCCCACACGGCGGAAAAGCCGTCGAGCAAGCCCAGTAAACATCGTAAAGGCCCGCCCAAAGCGGGTTCGGCTCCCGCGAAAAGCGGCGGGCCGCGTAAACCTAAGGCCAAGTCATGAGTCTGGAAAAAATCTACGGCGTCCACGCCGTAGAAGCACTGCTGCGTCATCACCCTAAACGCGTCAAGCAGGTTTGGCTGGCGGAAGGTCGCAGCGAGCCGCGTGTGCAGGCGTTGGTCGAGTTGGCCAACGAAAACCGCGTGGCGATCGGCCAGGCCGAGCGTCGCGAAATGGACGTGTGGGTTGAAGGCGTTCACCAAGGCGTCGTCGCGGATGTCAGCCCGAGCCAGGTGTGGGGCGAGGCGATGCTCGACGAGCTGCTCGACCGCACCGAAGGCGCACCGCTGTTGCTGGTGCTGGACGGCGTGACCGACCCGCACAACCTCGGCGCCTGCCTGCGTTCGGCGGATGCTGCCGGTGCGCTGGCGGTGATCGTGCCCAAGGACAAGTCGGCCACGTTGACGCCAGTTGTGCGTAAAGTCGCGTGCGGCGCGGCGGAAGTGATTCCGCTGGTCGCCGTGACCAACCTCGCGCGCACCCTGGAGAAACTCCAGCAGCGCGGCCTGTGGGTCGTGGGCACGGCGGGGGAGGCCGAGGTCAGCATTTATGACCAGGACCTCACCGGCCCGACCATCCTGATCATGGGCGCCGAAGGCAAAGGCATGCGTCGCCTGACCCGCGAGCATTGTGATTATCTGGTTCACCTGCCGATGGCCGGTAGCGTCAGTAGCCTCAATGTGTCTGTTGCGACGGGCGTGTGCTTGTTTGAAGCCCGACGCCAACGCGGCGCCAAGGCCAAGACCAAGAAGTAATCTGAACCTGGCCTCGATCAAAATGTGGGAGGGGGCAAGCCCCCTCCCACATTTGTTTTGCGGTGTCTGGATGATTGTTCAAATAATCACCAATTGCCTTGCGCCCTTCCTCCCCCTTCTCTACAATTGCGCCCCTTGCCTTCCTGGCAGGCACCGATGTGCCTCCCTGCGGCAAGATCCATAAGTGTCATTCACTCCTTGTCTGACCGTTTTTGAGCGGCAGGCTACAACCCGTAAGGAGCATTCATGCGTCATTACGAAATCATCTTTTTGGTCCACCCGGATCAAAGCGAGCAAGTCGGCGGCATGGTAGAGCGTTACACCAAGCTGATCGAAGAAGACGGCGGCAAAATCCACCGTCTGGAAGATTGGGGCCGTCGTCAACTGGCCTATGCAATCAACAATGTTCACAAGGCTCACTACGTGATGCTGAACGTTGAGTGCACTGGCAAGGCTCTGTCCGAGCTGGAAGACAACTTCCGCTACAACGATGCTGTGATCCGTAACCTGGTCATCCGTCGCGAAGAAGCCGTTACCGGCCAATCCGAGATGCTCAAGGCTGAAGAAAACCGCAGTGAGCGCCGTGAGCGTCGCGACCGTCCTGAGCACGAAGGCGCTGAAAGCGCTGATAGTGATGACAGCGACAACAGCGATAACGCTGACGAGTAATCCACGGACCTTTTAAGGAGCCTATCAAATGGCACGTTTCTTCCGTCGTCGTAAATTCTGCCGCTTCACCGCTGAAGACGTGAAAGAGATCGATTACAAAGATCTCAACACTCTGAAAGCCTACGTATCCGAGACCGGCAAAATCGTTCCAAGCCGTATCACCGGTACCAAAGCACGTTATCAGCGTCAGCTGGCCACCGCTATCAAGCGCGCCCGCTTCCTGGCCCTGCTGGCCTACACCGACAGCCACGGCCGCTGAGACCGGGCAGTCGACAAGTAGTAAGGGATTGAATGCATGCGCGCCTTAGCTGAGTTCATCATGCGCGGTCGTGTGCAGGCCACTCTGGTAGTGGCTGGAGCTGCAGTGTTGCCGTTGTTGTTTTGGTTGAGTGCCGCCGCGGTTTGCCTTGTGCTGCTGCGGCGCGGTTCGGACGCCTTGAGCGTCCTGGGTGTGGGAGTGTTGTCAGTGTTGGTGAGCTGGCACTTCCTGCAAGACCCAACGGCCCTTTTGGTGCTGCTCGGGACTTGCGGTCTGGCGTTGGTTTTACGCGCCGGTTACTCCTGGAATCGCGTGCTGCTGGCCAGCACGGCCGTGGGATTGTTGTGTGCGGTGAGTCTGGGAACCGTATTCGGTTCCTTCATCGAATCATTGGCGCAGACGTTTCAACACGTTATGCCGCTGGTGATGGGTGAGTCTTACGAGAAGCTCTCGGCAGACCAGAAAGCAGTTCTCGCTTCATTGACAGTTCCACTGATGATCATTTCGACGGCGGTTTCGTTGCAGGTCTTTAGTGTGTTGTGCCTGATTCTTGGGCGCTACTGGCAGGCGTTGTTGTATAACCCCGGTGGTTTCGGGCGCGAGTTTCGCGCAATCCGAATCCCCAAGCGCGTTGCGCTGTCACTGCTGGCCGTCATGTGTGTTGCTCCGCTTATCGGGTGGAACGCCTTGATCCTGTTGCCGCTGTGCAGTGTGCCGCTGTTCTTCGCTGGGCTGTCTTTGCTTCATGGACTGGTCGCGCAGAAAAAATTGGCCAGTTTCTGGCTGGTGGGGTTTTACGTCACTGTCTTGCCGCTCATGCACTTGATCGGTCCGTTATTCGTGGTCTTGGCCATTGTCGATAGCCTGATTGATATTCGCGGTCGTCTCGCGTCCAAAGACGCCGATAACGCGAACGGTGAAGGTTAAAAGTTAGAGGATTTTCACATGCAACTGATCCTTCTGGAAAAAGTCGCCAACCTGGGCAACCTGGGCGACAAAGTAAACGTTAAGGCCGGCTACGGTCGTAACTACCTGCTGCCATACGGCAAAGCCACCGCTGCAACCGCTGCCAACCTGGCTGCGTTTGAAGAGCGTCGTGCTGAGCTGGAAAAAGCAGCAGCAGACAAAAAAGCTTCGGCCGAAACTCGCGCTGCCCAACTGGCTGAGCTGGAAGTGACTATCACTGCCACCGCCGGTGACGAAGGCAAGCTGTTCGGTTCGATCGGCACCCACGACATCGCTGACGCACTGACCGCCTCCGGCGTTGAAGTTGCGAAAAGCGAAGTTCGTCTGCCGAACGGCACCATCCGCAACGTAGGCGAATTCGACGTAGCCGTGCATCTGCACGCTGAAGTTGAAGCCACCGTACGCGTTGTCGTGGTAGCAGCTTAAGCAACACCTAACTGACTGGCACCTCGCGTGCCAGGCGGTTAACATCGGGCACGATCCTGTTTACAGGTCGTGCCTTTTGTTTTTTTACACACCCCCTAATTCCAAGTGGCCATGAACGATATTTCAGCTCCTGAGCAATACGATCTGCAAACCGCTGCCCTGAAGGTGCCGCCGCATTCCATCGAGGCCGAACAGGCCGTGCTCGGTGGCTTGATGCTGGACAACAACGCCTGGGAACGCGTGCTGGATCAAGTCTCGGACGGTGATTTCTATCGGCATGACCACCGCTTGATCTTCCGCGCGATTGCCCGGCTGGCCGACCAGAACTCACCGATCGACGTGGTGACGCTGGCCGAGCAACTGGACAAGGAAGGCCAGACGTCACAAGTCGGCGGCCTGGGCTACCTGGGCGAGCTG
The DNA here is from genome assembly GCF_024169655.1 of Pseudomonas marginalis. GTDB lineage: Bacteria > Pseudomonadota > Gammaproteobacteria > Pseudomonadales > Pseudomonadaceae > Aquipseudomonas > Aquipseudomonas paraveronii. The sequence continues at coordinate 491,181 of NZ_JALJWV010000001.1, forward strand.
GCGAAAAACACGCCGTCGGTTGCCAACATCAAGGCCTATGCGCAGATCGTCCGTGCGCGGGCCACGCTGCGGCAATTGATCGGTATCGCCACCGAGATCGCCGACAGTGCCTTCAACCCGGAAGGCCGCACGGCTGAAGAGATTCTCGACGAAGCCGAACGGCAGATTTTCCAGATCGCCGAAGCCCGCCCGAAAACCGGCGGTCCGGTCAGCGTCAACGACCTGTTGACCAAGGCCATCGACCGGATCGATACCCTGTTCAACACCGACAACGCCATCACCGGCCTGTCCACCGGCTACACCGACCTCGATGGCATGACCAGCGGCCTGCAACCGTCTGACCTGATCATCGTCGCCGGCCGTCCATCCATGGGTAAAACCACCTTTGCGATGAACCTGGTGGAGAACGCCGTACTGCGCAGCGACAAGGCCGTACTGGTCTACTCGCTGGAGATGCCAGGCGAATCGCTGATCATGCGGATGTTGTCGTCCCTGGGGCGTATCGACCAGACCAAGGTGCGTGCCGGTCGTCTGGAAGACGACGATTGGCCGCGCCTGACCTCGGCCGTCAACCTGCTCAACGACCGCAAGCTGTTTATCGATGACACCGCGGGTATCAGCCCCTCGGAAATGCGCGCACGTACCCGCCGCCTGGTGCGTGAGCACGGCGATATCGCCCTGATCATGATCGACTACCTGCAGTTGATGCAGATCCCGGGTTCCAGTGGCGACAGCCGCACCAACGAGATTTCCGAGATTTCCCGCTCGTTGAAAGCGTTGGCCAAGGAATTCAACTGCCCGGTGGTTGCCCTGTCGCAGCTCAACCGTTCCCTGGAGCAACGGCCGAACAAGCGCCCGATCAACTCCGACTTGCGGGAATCCGGAGCGATCGAGCAGGATGCTGACGTGATCATGTTCGTTTACCGCGACGAGGTGTATCACCCGGAAACCGAGCATAAGGGCATTGCTGAAATCATCATCGGTAAGCAGCGTAACGGCCCCATCGGCACCACGCGCCTGGCCTTTATCGGCAAATACACCCGTTTCGAAAACCTCGCGCCGGGCAGCTACAACTTCGACGACGAGTAAAAAGCCCTTTTCTAATTCCTACTGCAAAGGTCGGAATTGGTTAAAATTTGTGCTATATTCCGCGCCCGCGATTTTTCATCTCAACACCGGTCACCGTCATGCAAACAGCCAAGCCGTTATTTGACTATCCCAAGTACTGGGCCGAATGTTTCGGTCCTGCGCCATTCCTGCCGATGAGCAGGGAGGAGATGGATCAGCTTGGCTGGGATTCTTGCGACATCATCATCGTCACCGGTGATGCCTACGTTGACCATCCGTCGTTCGGCATGGCAATCATCGGCCGGCTGCTGGAGTCCCAGGGCTTCCGCGTCGGGATCATTGCCCAGCCCAACTGGCAGTCCAAAGACGACTTCATGAAGCTCGGCGAGCCGAACCTGTTCTTCGGCGTCGCGGCCGGCAACATGGACTCGATGATCAACCGCTACACCGCCGACAAAAAAATCCGCTCCGACGACGCCTACACCCCTGGCGGCATGGCCGGCAAACGCCCGGACCGCGCGAGCCTGGTGTACAGCCAGCGGTGCAAGGAAGCCTACAAGAACGTGCCGATTGTCCTCGGTGGCATCGAAGCGTCCCTGCGCCGCATCGCCCACTATGACTACTGGCAGGACCGGGTGCGCAACTCGATCTTGATCGACGCCACCGCCGACATCCTGCTGTACGGCAACGCCGAGCGGGCCATCGTCGAGGTGGCCCAGCGCCTGTCGTGGGGCCACAAGATCGAAGACATCACCGATGTGCGCGGCACCGCGTTCATTCGCCGTGATACGCCGGCGGGCTGGTACGAAGTGGACTCCACGCGTATCGACCGGCCGGGCAAGGTCGACAAGATCATCAACCCGTATGTGAACACCCAGGACACCCAGGCCTGCGCCATCGAGCAGGAAAAGGGCCCGGTCGATGACCCGGAAGAAGCCAAGGTCGTGCAGATATTGGCCAGCCCGCGCATGACCCGCGACAAGACCGTGATCCGCCTGCCATCGGTAGAAAAAGTCCGTGGCGACGCCGTGCTCTATGCCCACGCCAACCGCGTGTTGCACCTGGAAACCAACCCGGGCAATGCTCGTGCCCTGGTGCAGAAACACGGTGAAGTGGACGTGTGGTTCAACCCGCCGCCCATTCCGATGACCACCGAAGAAATGGACTACGTGTTTGGCATGCCTTACGCGCGTGTTCCGCATCCGGCGTATGGCAAGGAAAAAATCCCGGCCTACGACATGATCCGTTTCTCGGTGAACATCATGCGTGGCTGTTTCGGCGGCTGCACCTTCTGCTCGATCACCGAGCACGAAGGCCGGATCATCCAGAACCGCTCCGAAGAGTCGATCATTCGCGAAATCGAAGAAATCCGCGACAAGGTCCCGGGCTTCACTGGCGTGATTTCCGACCTCGGCGGCCCGACCGCGAACATGTATCGCATCGCCTGCAAGAGCCCGGAAATCGAATCCGCGTGCCGCAAGCCGTCGTGCGTGTTCCCTGGCATCTGCCCGAACCTGAACACTGACCACTCGTCGCTGATCCAGTTGTATCGCAGCGCCCGTGCGTTGCCCGGTGTGAAGAAGATCCTGATCGCCTCCGGCCTGCGCTACGACCTGGCCGTTGAGTCGCCGGAGTATGTGAAGGAACTGGTCACCCACCACGTCGGTGGTTACCTGAAGATCGCGCCGGAACACACCGAGGAAGGTCCGCTCAACCAGATGATGAAGCCGGGCATTGGCAGCTATGACAAGTTCAAGCGCATGTTCGAGAAGTACACCAAGGAAGCGGGCAAGGAACAGTATCTGATCCCGTACTTCATCGCTGCCCACCCCGGCACCACCGATGAAGACATGATGAACCTGGCCCTGTGGCTCAAGGGCAACGGCTTCCGCGCCGACCAGGTGCAGGCGTTCTACCCGTCGCCGATGGCCACCGCCACCGCGATGTACCACTCGGGCAAGAACCCGCTGCGCAAGGTCACCTACAAGAGCGACTCGGTGACCATCGTCAAGAGCGAAGAACAGCGCCGCCTGCACAAAGCGTTCCTGCGCTATCACGACCCGAAAGGCTGGCCGATGCTGCGTGAAGCGCTGACCCGCATGGGCCGCGCCGACCTGATCGGGCCGGGCAAGGATCAACTGATCCCGTTGCACCAGCCGACCACCGACAGCTACCAGAGTGCGCGTCGCAAAAACTCGACGCCGGCCGGCAGCCACAAGGTCGCCAAGGAAACCACCACCAAGATCCTCACCCAACACACCGGCCTGCCACCCCGTGGCAGCGACGGCAGCAACCCGTGGGACAAGCGCGAACAAGCCAAGGCTGCGGCCATGGTGCGCAACAAGCAGGCCGCCAAGGAACGCACCGATGCGGCCAAGGGCAAAGGCAAGAAGCCTGCGCGCAAGCCAGTCGTACCGCGTTGATCGCAGCCTGAAGATGCAAAACGCCAGCCTCGTGCTGGCGTTTTGCTTTCTAGCCGGTGGGGAGCCTGTTTGTTAAGGTGGCGCCCACTAAATCGCCATCGGGAGCAAGTCGCACCGCCCCTCCCATATTTGACCGAGTTCTAGAATGAGAATGCGATCAAATGTGGGAGGGGGCTTGCCCCCGATCGCGTCAGTCCAGTCCCCAACTTTTCAAGGAAGAACACCCCCATGAGCAACCCCCTGCTCAACATCGGCATGGACTCCAACCGCTCGCAGTTCATGGCGCGCCAGCGCATCGAGAGTGAAGTCAACCTGCCCCGGTTGTTTGCCATCATCGACGCCGACCCTGGCATCGTCGGCGCGGGCGTGGTGTATATCGACGCCGACTTCAACGTCGTGACCCTGCGCGAGTTCAAGCCGATCTGCAGCATTCGACCCAAGCGCATCATTGTGCGCGAAGCGCAGAAATACATCGCCCCGGCACAGTTCGCCGACCAAGTGCTGAACAACCCGCGCGAATCGCGATTGGTGAGTGAAGCCTTCAACACCACCTTGTCCTGCGGCGGCGCGGTCATTGGCTGGCTGGTGGTGTTGAGCGGCACCATCGCCATCCCGTTTACCGCCGGCGCCAGCACGGTCGTGACGGCCATCGGCTATACCGCCGCCTCGGCCAGCACCGTGTCGTGCCTGGTCGGTGGGTTCCGTACACGCAACGAAATCGTCAACCCGGCGATGAACGATTACCTGGATAACGAAGAGTGGTACCAAGCGGCGACCAAAATCCTCGACGGTGCCGCCTTGGTCGGCGTGGGCGCATCGGCGCTGACGACAGTCAAGCTGGTCAACGTCACCCGCGCGGCCACTGGCAAAAGCATGCGTCAGGTGCTGAAAGGTCTGAACGGGCAGGAGCGTGAGAAACTCACCAAAGAGCTGCTGAAAGTGGCGGACCCGCAAATGTCGAACAAGATGCGCAAGCTGCTGCAACTGAGCGGCGAGTTGCCCAAACGCTTTACGCCGACCCAGCTCAAGCACGCCACCTACGTCCAATTGGGCGATGCCTTCAGTGCGGGGCTGAGCGTCTGGGGCTTGAAGCGTTCGGATAACTACAAACAGGCCAAGACCTTCGCGATTGGCTTGTACGAAGAGGCCGAGTGATGAATGGTATTCCGTCGTTGAAACCGTTTTTGCTGGAACATTTTCCCGCGTTCATCGGCGTGATTCTCGCCGGTTGTCTCGGCGGTTCGGCGGCGATTTCCCTGGCGGCCAGCACCTATTTTGCCGACGTGCCCATGGCAACCAATGCCACTGTGTCCTGGTTCGTGGTGATAGCTGCTGCACTGTTCGTGGCCAACAGCAACTTCCTGGTGGTGCGCGGCCGAGCCTGGGCCGTGTGGGGGATGGTGGCGTTTTTTGCGGCGTGTCTGCTGGTGGTCCTGCCAACGCTGCACTACCGGCCGCACTGGTTTATCTACAGTGAAAGCCTGTTCTGGCCATTGCTCGGGTTGCTGCTGATCAACAGTAAGGGGTATCGGTCGATGGTGAGCAAGTTGGTCGAAGTGCGGCGGTTGCGGGAGGCGGCCAAGGCCGGGCTGTAGCCTCGGCGCGCGGTTTCAGACTTTGACGTTCTGGCGAATGTTCCAGCCGTATTTGACGGCGCCGCCGTCCTTGCCGCCGTCGGATTTTTGCGGCTGGTAGCTGACTTCGACCGTGGCGAAGTTCAGGGCTATCACCTCAGTCAGTACGTCGCTGCTGGTCACCGCGTCGGTTTGGTAGGACGTGACCATGACTTCCTTCAACGTGATCACCAGATACTCCACGGCACTGCTGCCGCCGGCCTTGCGCACCACTAACCGCGCCTCCGGGTAATGCTTGCCGGTGGAGCAGGCCATCATCAGGTTGGGTGAAGACTTGTCCATGACCTTGGAGATGGACAGGTTTTCAATATTGACCTTGCCGGCACCGCCGCCGCTACCGGTATGCATGGAACCGGTCTGGGACATGCCCCAGCCCCATCGGCTGATCTCGATTTCGTCGCGATGGGCCTGGTCTTTGGACTCGCCCTTGATGTCCCCCAACTTCAAAAACATGTCAGTTGCCATTGTCGCTCCCTGTTTTGGTGTGCGCCGGAAGTGGCGTGGGGCGTACTTTTTCTTATTCGGGATATGGCTTACAAGGTGCTGCATCACGATCAGGAAGTGCCTGTCCAGATAAAGCGAAACTTCTGACATTTTTCGGGGGGAGGCAGTCTTTACCCTCTGCGCTCTTGTGAACCTCAGGAGTAAAGGGATGACTTCCAGCGTATTCAGAGACGGTTTCCTCAGTTCCAATTACATGACGCGGCAGTGGTTGGAAAACAGTATTGATCTGCGCAAGTTATTTGCGGCGATTGATGCTGATCCGGCCATCGTCGGTGCCGGCGTGGTGTACCTCGACGCGCAGCTAAGGATAGTTGTGCTGCGTGAATTTCAGCCGATTTGCAGTATCGCGCCGAAGAATGTGATTTTGCGCGAGGCGCCCAGCTATGTCGGGCGGGTGGAGTTCGCTCGGCAACTGGCGAATGAACCGCGAGACTCGCAGGTGGCGTTTGAGGCGGTGAATACGGGGTTGGCGTGTACTTCGGCGGTGATTAGTTGGTTGGTGATAGCGGGTGGGTTAGGGTTGAGTCCGTTTACGTTTGGGACTACCGGCGTAGCGGCTGCGATTAGCGTCGTAGGCGCGTCAGCCAGCACTGCTCAATGCTGGATTGGCATTCGCCGGACTAGAAATGAAATTAATGACCCTGCCCTTAACGACGCCATGGACAGCGATCAATGGCATCAGGCCTTAATGGCCGGGCTGGATGCGGCTTCGTTGTTAAGCGCTGGTACAGCAGCAATGTCGACAATCCGACTCGTCAATACGCTTAAAAAGACAACGGGGAAAAACACGCACCAGGTACTCAAAGGCTTGAATCGGCAAGAACGGGTAAAGCTCACTAAGGAGTTACTGAGCATCAACCATCCGGAGATGACTCGAAAAATGATCAAACTCAAACAACTGGCTGGAGATATGCCCAAGCGCTACACCTCGGCAGAAGTAAGAAATGGGACCATCTTGCAGATGCTCGATGCCCTTGGCGCGGCGTTGGGAGTTGCTGGCAGCGTGCGGTCCGGGAACATCCGGATTATAGCGGTTGGGCTGTATGAGGATATATCAGAGTGAGACTTCTCGGACGGAAACCTCTCATACCGATACGCCCTTTTCTTTTGCGCTACTTTCCTGTGTTTATCGGCGTAATTTTTTCGAGTCTTTTCGGCACTGCTACTCTTGTCGTGCTGGTGGAAAACTATTATTTCCCATCGTTAACGAATGCTGCTGCTGAAAATATCGGGAGGGTGTTAGCTCTCTTTATCACGCTCTGCAATTTCATGATCGCCTACGGGCGACCTAAGTGGGTCTGGGGCATGTATGGCCTTTTCATCGCCTGCCTGTTGGTTGCTGTGCCAGGTTTTCATTTTTCACCGAACCCCTTCGTTTACGCTGAGTGCTTCTTTTGGCCGGTACTCGGCCTGCTGCTACTTCGCAGCAAACGCCACCGGGAAATGCGTGCCAAATGCGTAGAACTTCGCCATATGCGCGGGAAGGTAATGGTGGCCATTGAAAAGCGGCGTAAACACGAGCGCGCAATAATCAGAATAAAGAAATCGAGGTAATGAGTGAGACTTCTCGGACGGAAACCTCTCATACCGATACGCCCTTTTCTTTTGCGCTACTTTCCTGTGTTTATCGGCGTAATTTTTTCGGGTATTTTCGGCGGTGCCACTCTTGTCGTGCTGGTGGAAAACTATTATTTACCATCGTTATCGAACGCTGCGGCTGAAAATGCCTGCGTGGCGTTAGCTCTCTTTATCACCCTCTGCAATTTCATGATCGCCTCCGGGCGCCCGAAATGGGCCTGGGGCATGTATGGCCTTTTCATCGCCTGCCTGTTGGTCGCTGTGCCAGGTTTTCATTTTTCACCGAACCCATTCATTTACGCCGAATGCTTCTTTTGGCCGGTACTCGGCCTGCTGCTGCTTCGCAGCAAACGCCACCGGGAAATGCGTGCCAAATGCGTAGAACTTCGCCACATGCGCGGAAAGGTAATGGTTGCCATTGAAAAACGGCGCAAACACGAGCGCGCAATAATCAGAATAAAAAAACCGAGGTGATTCCCCACCCAGCCCCCACCAAACCGATACCGCCCCACCCACTCCCTGCCACAAATATGTGCAGCTCTTGCACCATCGCACCAACGTTGGCGCCGTTTTGGTGCTGTACTGCACCGGGTCTTACGATAAAGCGCAATGACCGCCGCTCTGGCATAAGTCTTGCGCGCGTTGTGTCCATGCCCTGGCTCGCAGGAGGCCGCCGTGTCGATTCATGTCGCGTTGCACCACGTTACGCATTACCGCTACGACCGCGCTGTCGAACTCGGCCCACAGATCGTGCGTTTGCGCCCGGCGGCCCATAGCCGCACGCGGATTTTGTCCTACGCACTGAAAGTGCTGCCCGAGCAGCATTTCATCAATTGGCAGCAGGACCCCCAGGGCAATTACCTGGCGCGCCTGGTGTTCCCGGAAAAGACTGACGAACTGCGTATCGAAGTCGACCTGGTCGCCGAGATGGCGGTGTTCAACCCGTTCGATTTTTTCCTTGAGCCCTACGCGGAAAAAATCCCGTTCCGCTACGCCGCCGACGAGCAGCGCGAGTTGGCGCCGTACCTGGAAACCTTGCCGCTGACGCCGAAGTTCGCCGCTTACCTGGCGGGTATCGACCGCACGCCGCTGCCGGCCGTGGATTTTCTGGTGGGCCTCAACCAGCGCCTGGCCGCCGATATCGGTTACCTGATCCGCATGGAACCCGGCGTGCAGACCCCGGAATTCACCCTGGAAAATGCCTCCGGCTCGTGCCGCGATTCGGCTTGGCTGCTGGTGCAATTGCTGCGCAACCTGGGGCTGGCGGCGCGGTTTGTCTCCGGTTATCTGATCCAGCTCACCGCCGACGTCAAAGCCCTCGATGGCCCGTCCGGCACCGAGGTGGACTTCACCGACCTGCACGCCTGGTGCGAAGTGTATTTGCCCGGCGCCGGCTGGATCGGCCTGGATGCCACCTCCGGGTTGTTCGCCGGTGAAGGCCATATTCCGTTGGCCTGTAGTCCCGATCCATCGTCTGCCGCGCCGATCAGTGGCCTGGTGGAGCCGTGCGAGTGCGAATTCACCCACGAGATGTCGGTAGAGCGCATCTGGGAAGCGCCACGGGTGACCAAGCCCTACACCGAAGAACAATGGCTGGCGATTCAGGCCCTGGGTCGGCAGATCGATAGCGACCTGCTGGCGGACGACGTGCGCCTGACCATGGGCGGCGAGCCGACCTTCGTCTCCATCGACGACCCCGACGGCGCCGAGTGGAACACCGCTGCCCTGGGGCCGGACAAGCGTCGCCTGTCGGCCGAGCTGTTCCAGCGCATGCGCAAACACTACGCGCCCAAAGGTCTGGTGCATTTCGGCCAGGGCAAGTGGTACCCCGGCGAGCAACTGCCGCGCTGGTCGCTCAATTGTTACTGGCGCCGCGACGGCGAGCCGATTTGGCACAACAGCGCGTTGATCGCCGATGAGCAACAGGACTACGGCGCTGATGGCGTATTGGCCGGGCGTTTCCTGGCCAGCGTTGCCGAGCGCCTGAAGCTGCCGGCGCGGTTTGTATTCCCGGCCTTTGAGGACAACTTCTACTACCTGTGGCGCGAAGGCGCGCTGCCGCAAAACGTCACCGCCCTCGACCCGCGCCTGAGCGATGAGTTGGAACGCGAGCGCCTGCGCAAAGTGTTCAGCCAGGGCCTGGATAAAATCATCGGCCAGGTGCTGCCGCTGGCGCGCACTGCCGCCAATGACCGCTGGCAGAGTGGGCGCTGGTACCTGCGCGACAATCACTGCCGACTGGTGCCGGGGGATTCGCCGCTGGGTTATCGCCTGCCGCTGGCCTCGCAGCCCTGGGTGACGGCGGCGGAATACCCGTTTGTCCATCCGACCGACCCCAATCAGGACTTGCCCGAGCTGCCGAGCACAGCGCAATTGCAACGCCATGGCGAACCGGCGCCGAGCGCCGAACGCCTGCCGAAGATCGACGAGTCCGCCGACTGGCTGACCCGCACCGCGCTGTGCGCCGAAGCGCGCGAAGGCCGCCTGTATCTGTTCATGCCGCCGCTGGAGCGCGTCGAGGACTACCTGGAGCTGGTGGCCGCCATCGAAGCCACCGCTGAAGAACTGCACTGCCCGGTGCTGCTGGAGGGCTACGAGCCGCCGGCGGATTACCGTCTGAGCAACTTCCGGGTCACGCCCGACCCTGGTGTGATCGAGGTCAACGTGCAGCCGTCCGCCACCTGGGACGAGTTGGTGGAGCGCACCGAGTTCCTCTACGAAGAGGCGCGGCAAACCCGCCTGACCACCGAAAAGTTCATGATCGACGGGCGCCACACCGGCACCGGCGGCGGTAACCACTTCGTGCTGGGCGGCGCGACACCCAAGGACTCACCGTTCCTGCGGCGCCCCGATCTGCTGCGCAGCTTGATCAGCTACTGGCACAACCATCCGTCGTTGTCCTACCTGTTTTCCGGCTTGTTCATCGGCCCGACGTCCCAGGCGCCCAGGGTCGATGAAGCCCGTAACGATGCGCTGTATGAGCTGGAAATCGCCTTCGCGCAAATGCCCGCGCCTGGCGAAGAATGCCCGCCGTGGTTGGTCGACCGGCTGTTGCGCAATCTGCTGATCGACGTGACCGGCAACACCCATCGCGCCGAATTTTGCGTCGACAAGCTCTACTCCCCCGATGGCGCCACCGGGCGCCTGGGCCTGCTGGAGTTGCGCGCCTTTGAAATGCCGCCCCATGCACGCATGAGCCTGACCCAGCAATTGCTGCTGCGCGCGTTGGTGGCACGCTTCTGGCGCGAGCCGTATGCGCCGCCGAAACTGGCGCGCTGGGGCACCGAGTTGCATGACCGCTTCCTGTTGCCGCACTTCATCGAGCAGGATTTTGCCGATGTGATCGTCGAACTCAACGCCGCCGGCTACCCGCTGCGCGCCGAATGGTTTGCCGCGCACCTGGAATTCCGCTTTCCCAAAGTCGGCGACTACGCCGTCAGCGGCATTGAACTGGAACTGCGCCAGGCCCTGGAGCCCTGGCATGTGCTGGGCGAGGAGGGCGCGGTCGGCGGCACGGTGCGCTATGTGGATTCGTCCCTGGAGCGTCTGCAGGTGAAATTGAGCGGGCTGCCGCCGCAGCGCTATTTGCTGACCTGCAACGGTATCCCGGTGCCGCTGCAACCGACCGGGCGCATCGGCGAGTTCGTCGCCGGCGTGCGGTATCGCGCCTGGCAGCCGGCCAACTGTCTGCAACCGACCATTGCCGTGCATGCGCCGTTGGTGTTCGATCTGCTCGACACCTGGATGCAGCGCTCCCTGGGCGGTTGCCAGTATCATGTGGCGCATCCGGGCGGGCGGAACTACGACAGCCTGCCAGTGAACGCCAATGAAGCCGAGAGCCGGCGCATGGCGCGGTTTTTCCGCCTGGGGCATAGCCCGGGCAAGCTGCCTGTGCCGACCGTCGTGATCAATGACGAATTGCCGATGACTTTGGATTTGCGACGCTTCCCCAATAAAAATGACTGAATGCAAGCCAAAATGTGGGAGGGAGCTTGCTCCCGATTGCGATGAATCAGCCGATACATGAGTTGACTGACCCACCGCCATCGGGAGCAAGTCGAATCGTCGCACCGCCCCTCCCACATTGGATAGCGGTGAATTTAAGTTAACCTGAGCCCCCTTGCCCCTGCCGAGCGTTCCATGTCCGACTTGCTCGACCGTTACCCGCTGACCGCGGGCACTTATCACGAACTGCTGGACGATAGCGGCGCGGTGCGTGCCCATTGGCAGCGCCTGCTCGACCACCTGCAACGCAGCACCCCTGCGCAACTGGCCCAGCGCCAGGCGTTGCTGACCCGGCAGATCCAGGAAAACGGCGTGACCTACAACGTCTACGCCGATCCCAAGGGCGCTGATCGCCCGTGGGAACTGGACCTGCTGCCCCACGTGCTGGCGGCCGATGAATGGCAGCACTTGTCGGCCGGCATCGCCCAGCGTGCGCGGCTGCTCAACGCGGTGCTGGCGGATCTTTACGGCCCGCAACGCTTGATCAAGGAAGGCTTGCTGCCGGCCGAACTGGTGTTCGGGCATAACAACTTCCTCTGGCCGTGCCAGGGCATCCAGCCGCCCGACGGCGCGTTTTTGCACCTGTATGCCGTCGATTTGGCGCGCACTCCGGATGGCCGCTGGTGGGTCACCGCCGACCGCACCCAGGCGCCGTCCGGCGCCGGTTATGCGCTGGAAAACCGCACCATCGTGTCGCGTGCCTTTCCGGATCTATACCGCGACCTGCAGGTGCAGCACCTCACCGGTTTCTTCCGCACCCTGCAGGAAACCCTGGCACGCCAGGCGCCCAGCGATGAGCAACCGCCATTGATCGTGCTGCTCACGCCCGGGCGTTTCAACGAAAGCTATTTCGAACACCTGTACCTCGCCCGCCAGCTTGGCTACCCGCTGGTGGAAGGCGGCGACCTCACGGTGCGCGACAGCACGGTGTTCCTGAAAACCCTCAGCGGCCTGCGCCGGGTACACGCGATCATGCGCCGCCTGGACGACGATTTCTGCGACCCCCTCGAACTGCGCACCGACTCGGCCCTCGGCGTGCCCGGCCTGCTCGACGCCGCGCGCCAAGGCAACGTGCTGGTGGCCAATGCCCTGGGTAGCGGTGTGCTGGAATCCCCCGGCCTGTTGGGCTTTCTGCCGAAGATCAACGAGTTTTTGTTTGGCGAAGAACTGATCCTGCCGTCCATTGCAACGTGGTGGTGCGGCGAAGCGCCGGTGCTTGCCGAAGCCCTGGAGAAACTGCCCGAGCTGCTGATCAAGCCGGCATTCCCTTCGCAGAGTTTTAATCCGATCTTCGGTCGCGACCTGGATGACGAACAACGCCAGGCCCTGGCCGAGCGCATGCGCGCACGGCCTTACGCGTATGTCGCCCAGGAGCTGGCGCAGCTGTCCCAGGCGCCGGTGTGGCACACCGTCGAGGATCACCTGCAACACCGCGCCATCGGCATGCGCGTCTACGCCGTGGCCAGCGCCGACGGTTACCGGGTATTGCCCGGCGGCCTGACCCGTGTGGCTGCCGAGGCCGATGCCGAAGTGGTGTCGATGCAACGCGGCGGCGCAAGCAAGGACACCTGGGTGCTCGGCGAACGCGCTGCCGGCGGCGAGCAGTGGCGCGCGCAACGGCCGATCGGCGCCCATGACCTGGTGCGCCGCGATCCTTATCTGCCGTCGCGGGTGGTGGAAAACCTGTTTTGGTTTGGCCGGTATTGCGAGCGCTGCGATGACAGCGCGCGCTGGCTGCGCATTGTGTTGGCGCGCTATGTCGACGGTGACGATCCGCTGGCATTGCAGGCGGCGGTCGAGCTGGGCGAAAGCCTGCGCCTGCTGCCGGAGGAGGGCGAGCTGCCCGAGCGCCTGCTCGCGGCCTTGCTCGGCGACGACTGGCCGTCGAGCCTGCGCGCCAACCTGCAGCGCTTGCAGTGGGCCGCGTCCCAGGTGCGCGGCAAGTTGTCCCGGGAGAACTGGCAGGCCCTGGTGGAGCTGCAACGCGAAGCCATTGAGCTGGAAAGCGAAACCCCGGACTTTGGCGAGTTGCTGGACTTCCTCAACCGCCTGGTGATGTCCTTGGCGGCGCTGTCCGGGTTTGCCCTGGACGACATGACCCGCGACGAAGGCTGGCGCTTTCTGATGATGGGCCGGCGCATCGAGCGCCTGCAGTTCCTCAGCAGCAGCCTCGCGGCGTTCCTGCGTGGCGTGGCGGTGTTCGATCAAGCCGGGCTGGAGTGGCTGCTGGAACTGGGCAACAGCAGCATTACCTACCGCTCGCGCTACCTGGCGGTGCCGCAGCTGATTCCGGTGCTCGACCTGTTGTTGCTGGATGAGCAGAACCCCCACGCCGTGCTGTTCCAGTTGAAGCTGGTGAGCCGCACCTTGCGTCGCCTCAACGATGATTTCGGTGTGCCCCGGGAAACCGGCCTGGCGCCTTTGGTCGAGCGTCTTGCGCGGTTCGACCTGGGTTGCCTGGAAAACTCGCTGTTTGGCGAGGCCAGCGTGCGTGCCGCGTTGGACGGCCTGGCCGACCTGCTGCAAGCGGTCGCCGATGAGAGCGGGCAAGTGTCGGATCGCCTGGCCTTGCGCCATTTTGCCCATGTGGATGATGTCAGTCAGCGAACGGTGTCGGTGTGATGAGTGCGCGCTATCAGATTTTTCACGATACCCATTACCACTACGACAGCCCGGTGTCCCTGGCCCAGCAGTTGGCGCATCTGTGGCCACGGCCATGCGCCTGGCAGCGTTGCACCTCGCAGCAGTTGGATATCAGCCCGTTGCCGTCGTCGCGCCGCGATGAACTGGACGTGTTCGGCAACCCGATCACCCGCCTGGCGTTCGAGCGGCCCCATGATGAGTTGTTGGTGAATGCCGGGCTGACCGTGGAAGTGCTGGCGCGGCCGCTGCTGGATTTCCAACAGTCGCTGGCCTGGGACCAGACCCGTGACAGCCTGACCTACAGCAGCCAGCCGCTGTCACCGGCGTTGATCGAAGCCTGCCGCTTTCGCTTCGAATCGCCCTACGTGCATTTGAAGAAAACCTTCGTCGATTTCTCCGAAAGCTGTTTCCCGCCGGGCCGTCCGCTGTTGTTGGGCGCCCAGGCATTGATGGAAAAAATCTTCGGCGAATTCACCTTCGATGCCGAAGCCACCCAAGTCGCCACGCCGCTGGTGGAAGTGCTCGAGCGCCGACGCGGCGTGTGCCAGGACTTCGCTCACCTGATGCTCGCCTGCCTGCGCTCACGGGGCCTGGCGGCGCGCTATATCAGCGGCTACCTGCTGACCCAGCCGCCGCCCGGCCAGCCACGGATGATCGGCGCCGATGCGTCCCATGCGTGGATTTCGGTGTATTGCCCGGTGCTGGGCTGGGTGGACTTTGATCCGACCAACAATGTGCAGCCGGCACTGGAACACATCACCCTGGCCTGGGGCCGGGACTTCTCCGATGTTTCGCCGTTGCGCGGGGTGATTCTGGGGGGAGGGAGCCATGACCCGGAAGTGCGGGTGACGGTGATGCCGCTCTTGTAGGAGCGAGCTTGCTCGCGAAAAAACCGAGGGCGCCGCGTTGAACCAGGCACCCCGCGTTATCGTTAACGCACTTCGCGAGCCAGCTCGCTCCTACAGTGATGCTTACTCGGCCGGGTCTTTCGGTGTTTCGGTGTCGTCGGTTGCCGCTTCGCCTTCCGCATCCGGGTTCAGTGCGCCGGCCTCTTCATCTGCAGCAGCTTTCTTGCGTTGCAGCTTTTCCTCTTTCTTCTGTTCCTTGGCCAAGTCTCTTTGACGTTTGGCGAAGGAGTAATTAGGTTTGGCCATGGGCGATCCTCTAGGGTCGAAGGTGAGGGTGGGCGGCGCGCAGCTGCCTTGGGTCGCTATGGTAGCAGCTTCGCGGCGCGCTTGGCCTTCACTTACCGCAGGCGTATGCGGCCAACAGACCGCTGAATAGTTGATTGAGGTGCATGATCCGGACTCCAGTGGGTGATGGACCGATCATAGGCGCGGTGTGGCACTTTGGTTGGTTGATTGTGTCGATAAGTCTGATAGCCTAAAGTTGTATACAATTTGTTGATTCAGGTCATAAGAATTTCTGCCTGTCTCAGGCACGCTTGTCGCAATACGCGTTTTTAAAACCCTGCCTTGGAGATTCACATGTTTGCCAAACTCGTTGCTGTTTCCCTGCTGACTCTGGCAAGTGGCCAGTTGCTTGCTGCAGAGTGCAAGGTCACCGTCGACTCTACCGACCAGATGTCCTACAACACCAAGGAAATCGTGATCGACAAGAGCTGCAAGACGTTCACCGTCGAGCTGACTCACTCCGGCAGCTTGCCGAAAAACGTCATGGGTCATAACTGGGTACTGGCCAGCGCCGCCGACATGCAACCGGTTGCGACCGATGGCATGGCTGCTGGCCTCGACAAGAACTACCTGAAAGAAGGCGACGAGCGCATCATCGCCCACACCAAGGTGATTGGTGCTGGCGAGAAAGATTCGGTGAGCTTTGATGTGTCCAAGCTGAAAGCGGGCACTGACTATGCGTTCTTCTGCTCGTTCCCAGGCCACATCTCGATGATGAAAGGCACTGTGGTCGTCAAGTAAGACCGCATTATCGTTCATCGGGGGCAAGCCCCCTCCCACAGGTTGGAATGCGTTTCAAATGTGGGAGGGGCGGTGCGACGATTCGACTTGCCCCCGATGGCTACCTCACAATCAACACAACACTATCTGGTTCACCTCACGGCGCAAACGGCATCACCCGCTTGTGCTCGGTCTTGCGATACGTCTCGCAAATGATCCTGAACGCTTCCTCCCGCACCGGCTCGCCGTGCAGGAACGCATCAATCTCGGCATAGGTCACGCCATGTGACGCCTCGTCCGGCTTGCCCGGCGAGAGGTCTTCCAGGTCGGCAGTCGGGACCTTCTCCACCAGCGACTCCGGCGCCCCAAAGTTCCGCGCAATCGCCCGCACCTGATTCTTCACCAGCCCGCTCAACGGTGCCAGATCGCAGGCGCCATCGCCGAATTTGGTGAAAAAGCCCATCACCGCTTCCGCCGCATGGTCGGTGCCGATCACCAGACCACTGGCCGCGCCGGCGATGGTGTACTGCGCGACCATGCGCATGCGCGCCTTGGTGTTGCCCAGCACAAAATCACGCGATACCGCAGCCTTGCCTTCAAACGCCGCCACTTCATTGGCCAGGGATTTCACCGCCGGGCCGATGTTCACGGTGTGGCGCTCGTCCGGTTCGATAAAGTCCACCGAGGCCTGGGCGTCGATTTCATCGAACTGGGTTTCGTAGGGCAGGCGCACGGCGATAAAGCGGTAGCCTTCGTCGCCGGTACTGGAGCGCAGTTCCTGCATGGCGCGTTGGGCCAGCAGGCCTGCGGTCAGGGAGTCGACGCCACCGCTGATGCCTAACACCAATGTCTTGAGCCCTGAATTGCGCAGGCAGTCCTGGATAAAGGTCACGCGCCGGGCGATTTCGGACTCAAGGGCGGCCTGGTCTTTGAACGGTGCTTGAACCTTGAGCTGCTGCGCAATCTCACGCTGTACGGCTTGCATGATTCACTCCTTGCTGGAAAGGGCAGGTACTTTGAAAACGTGTCGCAAATAGGCGACGAAATTCGGGTCGGTGCAGTGGGTCTTGCCCGCTTCATCGGAGATCTTCGCGACGGGCTGGCCATTGCAGGCCGTCATTTTAAGCACAATGCTCATCGGTTCCACACCTGGAATATCGCAGGTCAGGTTGGTGCCGATGCCGAAGCTCACATTGATCCGACCGCGCAGCGCCCGGAATATTTCCAGGGACTTGGGCAGCGACAGGCTGTCGGAGAACACCAGGGTCTTGCTCATCGGCTCGATGCCCAGCTTGTGGTAGTGGGCGATGGCTTTTTCCGCCCATTGCACCGGGTCGCCGGAGTCGTGGCGCAGGCCGTCGAACAGCTTGGCGAAGTACAAGTCGAAGTCGCCGAGGAAGGCATCGGTGGTGATGCAATCGGTCAGGGCGATACCCAGCAGGCCGCGGTATTCGCGGACCCAGCAATCGAGGGCGGCGATCTGGCTGTCGATCAGGCGCGGGCCGAGTTGCTGGTGGGCCATGATCCATTCATGGGCCATGGTGCCCAGCGGTTTCATATCGAACTCGCGGGCCAGATGGACGTTGCTGGTGCCGACAAACCGGCCGGGGAAATCGTGCTTGAGCACGCTCACCACTTCTTCCTGCACGCGGTAGGAGAAGCGTCGGCGCGTGCCGAAGTCCGCCACCTGCAGCTCGGCGAGCTCGTCGCTGCTGGCGTTCGCGGTCAGCCAGTCGAACTTGCGGTACAACTGCTCGCGGGCCTGTTCGAGGGTCACGGACTGGTAGCGATAGCGGTTACGCACTTCGCTGATGATCGCGAGCATCGGCACTTCAAACAGGATCACATGCAGCCACGGCCCGCGCAGTCGGATAAACAGCTCGCCGTTTTCGATGCCGGTGTGGACATAGCGCAGGTTGAAGCGGAACAAGCCGAGGAAACGCAAAAAATCCGGTTTCATGAAGCTGATGCGCTCCAGGAAACTCAGTTGGTCCGCGCTCAGGCTCAACTCGGCGAGGCGCTCGAACTGGTAACGGATCTCCGCCAGGTACGGGCGCAGGTCTTCACTGTTGCGGCAACGGAACTCCCATTCAACTTCCACATTGGGGTAGTTGTGCAGCACCGCCTGCATCATGGTCAGCTTGTAGAAGTCGGTGTCGAGCAGGTTCTGCACGATTCGATCGGCAAACACACTCTCGCTCATAACGGGAATCTCCAGACGGGACGGCGATGGGCGCCGACCTTTACGCACAATTAGGGAAGGGGGGTAGTGGCGCATAGACCTGTGGGTTTTTGCCAGTGATTTTTTCAGTGAGGCCACTGGCCTCATCGGGGGCAAGCCCCCTCCCACAGGTTGGAATGCGTTTCAAATGTGGGAGGGGGCTTGCCCCGGTACAGACCGGAGACATCCTTTACGTTTGAAACCGGAGACATCGTTTACATGTATTAATCATGGCCAGGAGGTAACTGGCCATGTCATGGAATCGAGAGTCCCCGATGGATCAAAAAGTCAGATTGATAGGCGACTGGCTGTCCGGCGCCTATTCAAAACGTCAACTGGCATTGAGCTACGGCATTAGTCGACCGACCTTGGACAAGTGGCTGCAACGGTATGCCACTGCTGGCCTGGACGGGCTCAAGGACGCCTCACGCCGTCCACTCTCAAGCCCTTTTCAAACGTGCGATGCGCATATTGCTGCTCTAATCGAGCTCAAGCATCAACACCATGACTGGGGCCCCAAAAAGCTGGTCAAGGTCCTTTCCAATCGCTATCCGGAATGTCATTGGCCGGCACCCAGCACGGCAGGGGAATGGCTCAAACGAGCGGGACTGGTTCAAGAGCGGCGCAAGCGCAATCGCCCGCCTACCGGCCCCGTCAAACTTCGCCCGGCAGATCTCCCCAATCAAACGTGGGCCGCTGACTTCAAAGGCGACTTTTTAATGGCGGATGGCCGACGCTGTTACCCGCTGACACTCACGGATCAGGCCAGCAGATTCATATTGTTGTGTCGTGCGCAGCCCAGTGTGGCTGGGGCCCGCGAGGGTTTTGACTGGGCTTTTCGCGAGTACGGTCTGCCTGATGTCATCCGGACTGACAACGGTTCACCCTTCGCCTCAACCGGTCTCAGCAGGCTCTCGAGTCTGGCCGTCTGGTGGATACGACTGGGTATCTACCCAGAGCGTATTCAGCCGGGGCGACCCGATCAGAACGGGCGGCATGAGCGTATGCATCGCTCACTCAAGGCCGCGTTACTGAAGACGCCAGAAGCCAATATGGTGCAGCAGCAGTTGGCGTTTGAACGATTTCGACAGGAATTCAATCATGATCGGCCGCACGAGGCGTTAGACATGAAGGTGCCGAACGATCTGTACGATAAATCGCCAAGGATCTATACAGGCTGGGTACCTCCTGCCGAATATGGAGCGGATATGGAGGTACGCAAGGTCAGAACAGACGGGTCAATGAAGTGGAGGGGCAGGATGATCTTTTTGAGTGAGTCACTGGTAGGAGAGTCCGTTGGACTGCGAGAAGTGGACGACAACGTGTGGGACATGTACCTATGTAACTATCCACTGGGTAGGCTAGACAGCGGTGCAAGCCGGCTATCCAGCACCCAGAAACGTAAAGGATGTCCCCGGTCTCGTTTGTAAAGGATGTCTCCGTCCGTACACCCCGATAGCGGTATTCCAGGCACTAAATAACCTGCTCCATCATCCACTTCACAAACTCCCGCACCTTGGGCACTTCCGCCGAATGCTCGGGGTACGCCAGGTAATACGCATCCTGGCTCGGCATCGCATGCTGCCAGGGGATCACCAACTTACCGTCGGCCAGTTCCTCCTCCACCAGGAACCGCGGCAACAGCGCCACGCCACAGCCCACCTGCGCTGCACGAATGCACATATAAAAGGTGTCGAAGCGCGGCCCGTGATAACTGTGCTCGGTGTGAAACCCCTGGTCGGCGAACCAGTCGTGCCAGCCCTGGGGTCGCGAGGCGTTTTGCAGCAGCACCAGGTTGCTCAGTTGCGTGGGGTCGGTGAACGGCTGCGCGGGCAGGCTTTCCGGGGCGCACACCGGGATCAGTTCTTCGCTGAACAGTTTCAGGCTCTCGGTGCCGGGGCGTGAGCCTTGGCCGAAGTAGAACGCCATATCGGCCTTGCCTTGCAGCAACTCGTCCGGTTCCTGTTCGTTGCACAGGTCCAGGTGGATCTGCGGGTGACGCAAGCGCCAGCCCTTGAGGCGCGGCACCAGCCAGCGGGCGCCGAAGGTGTAGGGCGTGGACACGCGTAATACTTCGGTCTCGCCGCCGTAGGAGCGCAGGTAATGGGTGGACATCTCCACCTGCGTGAGGATTTTGCGCACTTCCACCAGATACAAATTGCCCGCAGGGGTCATTTGCAAACGTCGGCGTACCCGGCGAAACAGCAGGTGCTGCAGCAGTTCTTCCAACTGCGCCACCTGTTTGCTCACCGCGCTTTGCGTGAGGTTCAGCTCCTCGGCGGCGCGGGTGAAGCTCAGGTGGCGGGTGGCGGCTTCGAAACACTGCAGGGCGGTGATCGAGGGCAAATGTCTTTTGTTCAGCACGGCATGCCTCTTTTTATGCTTTGCATGAATAAACGGAATGATATCTCGCCTAATCGTCGTTTGTTGGCAAGTCTTGGGCCAGCTACAAATAAGACTTGGATCGCCGTGCGGGCTGCGGCGCAATTTTTCTGTTTGTAGATTGAAGGAGTGACCCATGGTCGCCGCATTGCTTGATCGTCTCGGGGTAAACCCGGCGCTGTACCAAGCGGGGAAACAACCCGTGCATTCACCGATCGATGGCAGCCGTATCGGCAGTGTGAACTGGGAAGGTGCCGCCGAGGTGGAGCAACAGGTCAGTCGTGCCGAGCATGCATTCGAGGCCTGGCGCAAAGTGCCGGCCCCGCGTCGCGGCGAGCTGGTGCGCCAATTCGGCGACGTGTTGCGCGAATACAAGGCCGACCTGGGCGAGCTGGTCTCCTGGGAAGCCGGCAAGATCACCCAGGAAGGCCTGGGTGA
The DNA here is from genome assembly GCF_024169655.1 of Pseudomonas marginalis. Lineage (GTDB taxonomy): Bacteria > Pseudomonadota > Gammaproteobacteria > Pseudomonadales > Pseudomonadaceae > Aquipseudomonas > Aquipseudomonas paraveronii. The sequence goes on from NZ_JALJWV010000001.1 coordinate 511,990, forward strand.
AGTGCAGGAAATGATCGACATCTGCGACTTCGCCGTCGGCCTGTCGCGCCAGTTGTATGGCTTGACCATCGCCTCCGAGCGCCCCGGTCACCACATGCGTGAAACCTGGCACCCGCTGGGCGTGGTCGGCGTGATCAGCGCGTTCAACTTCCCGGTGGCCGTGTGGGCGTGGAACACCACCCTGGCCCTGGTGTGCGGCAACGCCGTGATCTGGAAACCGTCGGAAAAGACCCCGCTCACCGCCCTGGCCTGCCAGGCGCTGTTCGAGCGCGTGCTGAAAAAATTCAACGACGCGCCGCAATACCTGAGCCAAGTGATCATCGGCGGCCGCGAGGCCGGTGCCGCGCTGGTGGATGACCCGCGTGTCGCGCTGATCAGCGCCACCGGCAGCACCCGCATGGGCCGTGAAGTGGCGCCGAAAGTCGCCGCGCGGTTTGCCCGCAGCATCCTCGAACTGGGCGGCAACAACGCGATGATTCTCGGCCCAAGCGCCGACCTGGACATGGCCGTGCGCGCCATCCTGTTCAGCGCCGTCGGCACCGCCGGGCAGCGCTGCACCACGCTGCGCCGGTTGATCGCGCATGAATCGGTCAAGGAAGAAATCGTCACCCGCCTCAAGGCCGCCTATTCCAAGGTGCGCATCGGCCACCCGCTGGAAGGCAACCTGATCGGTCCGCTGATCGACAAGCACGGCTTCGACAGCATGCAGGACGCCCTGGAGCAAGCCCTGAGCGAAGGCGGCAAGGTGTTCGGCGGCAAGCGCCAGTTGGAAGACAAATTCCCGAATGCCTACTACGTGTCGCCAGCGATTGTGGAAATGCCGGAGCAAAGCGACGTGGTCTGCACTGAAACCTTCGCGCCGATCCTGTACGTGGTCGGCTACAGCGACTTCGCCGAAGCCCTGCGCCTGAACAACGCCGTGCCGCAAGGCCTGTCGTCGTGCATCTTCACCACCGATGTGCGCGAAGCCGAGCAGTTCATGTCGGCGGTGGGCAGCGACTGCGGCATCGCCAACGTCAACATCGGCCCGAGCGGCGCGGAAATCGGCGGCGCGTTTGGCGGAGAGAAAGAAACGGGCGGCGGGCGTGAGTCGGGCTCGGATGCGTGGCGCGGGTATATGCGTCGCCAGACCAACACCGTGAACTATTCGCTGGAACTGCCGCTGGCCCAGGGCATTACCTTCGACTGATTACCTTAAGTCGAAGTGCGGTCAAAATGTGGGAGGGGGCTTGCCCCCGATGGCGGTGTGTCAGTCAACAGATGTAAAGCTGATCCACTGCCATCTGGAGCAAGCCCCCTCCCACATGCGACCTCATTTACAGTTCGGAATAGATGTTTGTTAGGTCTCATCGGAGTCTGGCAATGGCACTGCGCGAAACATGTTTGTGGGAACAACTCACCCCTGGCCGGCCGGATCGCGCCGCGCTCAAGGGTGAAGTGAAGGTGGATGTGTGCGTGATCGGCGCCGGGATTACCGGTTTGTCGGCGGCCATTCACTTGCTGGAACAGGGTAAAACTGTCGCCGTGCTCGAAGCCCATCGCACCGGCCATGGCGGGTCGGGGCGCAATGTCGGGCTGGTCAACGCCGGGCTGTGGATTCCCCCGGACGAGATCGAAGCCGGTTTCGGCGAGGCGGTGGGCAGCCAGCTCAACCGCATGCTGGGCGCGGCGCCGTCGCTGGTGTTCAGCCTGGTCGACAAATACAACATCGATTGCCAATTGCGCCGCGAGGGCACTTTGCACATGGCGCACAACGCCCGGGGCGAGGCGGATTTGCGCAGTCGTGAAGAACAATGGCAGCGCCGTGGCGCGCCGGTTGAGTTGCTCACCGGCGCGGCCTGCGAGCAAGCCACCGGGACTAAAAAAATCGCCGCTGCGTTGCTGGATAGACGTGCCGGCACCTTGAATCCGATGGCCTACACCAGCGGCCTGGCCAACGCGGCTGTGGGGTTGGGCGGGCAGCTTTTCGACCATTCCCCGGTCACGCGGCTGGAACGCCAAGGTGCGAATTGGTCGGTGCAGACCGCGAACGGTGCGGTGCAGGCTGCACAAGTGGTGATCGCCTCCAATGCCTACACCGAAGGCGAATGGACCGAGCTGCGGCGCAATTTCTTCCCTGGCTATTACTACCAGGTCGCCTCCGCGCCGCTGACCGACGACGCGGCCAAACACATCCTCCCCGGCGGCCAGGGGTCGTGGGACACGCGCCAGGTGCTCAGCAGCATCCGCCGCGATGCCGATGGCCGCCTGTTGCTCGGCAGCCTGGGCAACGGCAACCAGAAACCGGCATGGTTCCTCAAGGCGTGGGCCGATCGGGTGCAGCAGCACTACTTTCCGTACCTCAAATCGGTGCAGTGGGAATGCACCTGGACCGGCTGCATCGCGTTCACGCCGGACCATCTGATGCGCTTGTTCGAACCCGCGCCCGGCCTGGTGGCCGTGACCGGCTACAACGGCCGCGGCGTGACCACCGGCAGCGTGGTCGGCAAGGCCTTTGCCGACTACTTGTGTCACCAGAATCCCCAGGCGTTGCCGATTCCGTTTGCGCCGATGCAACCGCTGGCCGGGGTGGGCCTGCGCAGTTGCCTGTATGAAGCCGGATTTTCGCTGTATCACGCCGGCCAATGCTTGCGGATCGTGATCTGATCAGCGAAATAGCCTTCAGAAGCCGGCATGTTCTTCGCCGACGACTAATCTGTATTGGTGCAAGTTGTAGCAATCACGCACTGTAAATGTGCAGTTCCGTTACGTGCATGGTTACAGCTGTAGGAAGTGTCGTTTAGCGCTCTGGTTGCAGGTGCGACCCGTGGAGGTTGTACTTTTTTGATCCATGGGTTGCACCTGTTGAAGTTAGAGGGTTGCACGTCCCGACGAACGGAGCCGAAACACCTGCAATAACAATGACACCGTGTCTTTTTGAAGAATAAAAACGTAATGGCACGCGGCTTGCTCTGGGCTTTCACTGAAAGTTTTAGTTGAAGGTTTGCAGTGAATACGTAGTGCCAATAAACAAAAACCTCGGAGCACCACTCATGTCCCAGACGTTTTACAAGAAAGGTTTTCTGGCCCTCGCCGTTGCAGCGGCGCTGGGTGTTTCTACGTTTGTTCAAGCTGATGTGAAGATTGGCGTAGCGGGGCCGATGACGGGCGCCAACGCCGCTTTCGGTGAGCAGTACATGAAGGGCGCCCAGGCGGCAGCCGATGCCATCAACAAGGCCGGCGGCATCAACGGTGAGCAGATCAAGCTGGTTGCCGGCGACGATGCCTGTGAACCCAAGCAGGCTGTGGCTGTGGCCAACCGCCTGGCGGACCAGGACAAAGTGATCGGCGTGGTCGGGCACTTCTGCTCGTCCAACACCATCCCGGCGTCCGAGGTCTACGACGAAGCCGGCATCATCGCAATCACCCCGGGCTCCACCAACCCACAGGTCACCGAACGCGGCCTGGGCGCCATGTTCCGTATGTGCGGGCGTGACGACCAGCAAGGCATCGTGGCCGGCGACTACATCGTCGACGTGCTCAAGGGCAAGAAAGTCGCGGTCATCAACGACAAGGACACCTACGGCAAAGGCCTGGCCGACGCCACCGCTGCCCAGTTGACCAAGCGCGGCGTGAAACCGGTGCTCGAAGAAGGCCTGACCCGTGGCGAGAAAGACTTCAGCGCCCTGGTCACCAAAATCCGCTCCCTGGGCGCCGACGTCGTGTACTTCGGCGGCCTGCACCCGGAAGCCGGTCCTCTGGTTCGCCAGATTCGTGAAGCCGGCCTCAAGGACGTGAAATTCATGTCCGACGACGGCATCGTGACCGACGAACTGGTGGCGACCGCCGGTGGCAAGCAATATGTGGATGGCGTGTACATGACCTTCGGCGCCGACCCGCGTCTGCTGCCGGATAGCAAGACGGTGGTTGAAGAGTTCCGTAAAAACGGCACCGAGCCAGAAGGCTACACCCTGTATGCCTACGCGTCGGTCCAGGCCCTGGCTGCCGGCTTCAACGGTGCCAAGTCCAACAAGGGTGAAGAAGCCGCCAAGTGGCTCAAGGCTCACCCGGTCAAAACCGTCATGGGCGAGAAGAACTGGGACGCCAAAGGCGACCTGAAAATCTCCGACTACGTGGTTTACCAGTGGGACAAAGACGGCAAATACCACCAGCTGGAAAAGCAGAAGTAATCCTGAGTGCCACAGACCTAGTGTGGGAGGGGGCTTGCCCCCGATGACGGTGTATCAGCCACCCGATGTATAGCTGACCCTCCGCAATCGGGGGCAAGCCCCCCACACATTGGGACAGTGTTGTTATTGAGATCTGTCTTTTCCTCCAGAAGAACCGCACACCTAGCGGTGTGCAGGTTCTCACCGCGTGAGATTGCGTTATGGATGGTATTTTCCTGCAGCAACTGGTCAACGGCCTGACCCTCGGGTCGGTCTATGGCCTGATCGCCATCGGCTACACAATGGTTTATGGCATCATTGGCATGATCAACTTCGCCCATGGCGAGGTTTATATGATTTCCGCTTACCTCGCGGCGATCAGTCTGGCACTGCTGGCTTACTTCGGCATTGAATCCTTCCCGCTGCTCATTCTCGGCACCCTGGTCTTCACCGTGGTCGTTACCGGCGTTTACGGTTGGGTCATCGAACGGGTCGCCTACAAACCGCTGCGTAACTCCACCCGACTGGCACCGCTGATCAGCGCCATCGGGATCTCCCTGATCCTGCAGAACTACGCGCAGATCGCTCAGGGTGCCAAGCAACAAGGCATCCCGACCCTGCTGGCTGGCGCCTGGCGCGTCGATATCGGCAGCGGGTTCGTCCAGTTGACGTACACCAAGGTCTTCATCCTGGTCGCGGCCTTCGCCGGCATGGCCTTGCTGACCTACATCATCAAGTACACCAAGCTCGGCCGCATGTGCCGCGCTACCCAGCAAGACCGCAAGATGGCCTCGATCCTCGGCATCAACACCGACCGCGTGATCTCCTACGTGTTTGTCATCGGTGCCGCCATGGCGGCCCTGGCTGGCGTGTTGATCACCCTCAACTACGGCACGTTCGATTTCTACGCCGGCTTCATCATCGGCATCAAGGCCTTCACCGCAGCGGTACTCGGCGGCATCGGTTCCCTGCCTGGGGCCATGCTGGGCGGGATCATCCTCGGTATTTCGGAGTCGCTGTTCTCGGGGTTGATCAACTCTGACTACAAAGATGTGTTCAGTTTCTCCCTGCTGGTGGTGATTCTGATTTTCCGTCCCCAGGGCCTGCTTGGTCGCCCACTCGTGGCGAAGGTGTAAACATGTCTGCTGCCAAATCGATTGATATCAAAAAAAGTGTGGTCGATACGATCCTCGCCGGGCTGATTGCGTTGATCGTGTTCGGTCCGATCGTCGGCGTGGTGCTCGACGGCTACAGCTTCAACCTGCAACCTGCGCGCGTGGCGATCCTGGTCGCCATCGTGATGGCCGGTCGCTTTGCCCTCAGCCTGTTCCTGCAAACGCCCAAGGGCGTGAAGATTCTGCAGGGCTTCGAGAGCAGCGGTTCCGGCGTCCACGTGCTGGCGCCGGACTATAAGTCGCGGCTGCGCTGGATCATCCCGGCGCTGATCGTAATCGCCATCGTGTTCCCGATCTTCGCCAACAAGTACCTGCTCACCGTAGTGATCCTCGGGCTGATCTACGTGTTGCTCGGCCTGGGCCTGAACATCGTGGTCGGCCTGGCCGGCTTGCTCGACCTGGGTTACGTGGCGTTCTACGCGATCGGTGCCTACGGCCTTGCGCTGGGGTATCAATACCTCGGCCTGGGTTTCTGGACGGTGCTGCCGCTGGCGGCCATCGCGGCGGCGCTGGCCGGGTGCATACTCGGCTTCCCGGTGTTGCGCATGCACGGCGACTACCTGGCAATCGTGACCCTGGGTTTTGGCGAAATCATCCGCCTGGTGCTGAACAACTGGCTGTCGTTCACCGGCGGGCCAAACGGTATGCCGGTGCCATCGCCGACCTTCCTCGGCCTGGAGTTCGGGCGCAAAGCGAAGGATGGCGGGATTCCGTTCCATGAGTTCTTCGGCCTCGATTACAACCCCAACATCAAGTTCATGTTCATCTACATCGTGCTGTTCCTGGTGGTGCTGGCCGTGCTGTACATCAAGCATCGCCTGACCCGCATGCCGGTCGGCCGCGCCTGGGAAGCCTTGCGCGAAGATGAAATCGCCTGCCGTTCCATGGGCCTGAACCACGTTTTGGTCAAACTCTCGGCGTTCACCATCGGCGCCTCCACCGCTGGCCTGGCCGGGGTGTTCTTTGCCAGCTACCAGGGCTTCGTCAACCCGTCGTCGTTCACCTTCTTCGAGTCGGCGCTGATCCTGGCCATCGTGGTATTGGGCGGCATGGGCTCGACGGTCGGCGTGGTGATCGCGGCGTTCGTCTTGACCGTGGCGCCGGAACTGCTGCGCAGCTTCTCCGAGTACCGCGTGCTGCTGTTTGGGGTATTGATGGTGGTAATGATGATCTGGCGACCGCGCGGCCTGATCCGGATCAGCCGTACCGGTGTGACCCCACGTAAAGGAGTGGCGCCATGAGCAAGGAAGTCGTCCTGTCCGTGGAACATTTGATGATGCACTTCGGTGGCATCAAGGCCTTGAGCGATGTGAGCCTCAAGGTCGAACGCAACTCGATCTTCGCCCTGATCGGCCCTAACGGCGCCGGCAAGACCACGGTGTTCAACTGCCTCACCGGCTTCTACAAAGCCAGTGGCGGCAAGATCGAACTCAACGTGCGCGGCCAGAAGACCAACGTGATCCAACTGCTCGGCGAACGCTTTGAGGCCATCGATTTCGTCTCGCCGAAAAGCTTCTTCAGCCGCGTGTACTACAAGATGTTCGGCGGCACCCACCTGGTGAACCGCGCCGGTCTGGCGCGGACCTTCCAGAACATTCGCCTGTTCAAGGAAATGTCGGTGCTGGAAAACCTGCTGGTCGCCCAGCACATGTGGGTCAACCGCAACATGCTCGCGGGCATCCTCAACACCAAGGGCTACCGCAAGGCTGAAAGCGACGCGCTCGACCACGCGTTCTACTGGCTGGAAGTGGTCGACCTGGTGGACTGCGCCAACCGCCTGGCCGGCGAGCTGTCCTACGGCCAACAGCGCCGCCTGGAAATCGCCCGCGCCATGTGTACGCGGCCGCAGATCATCTGCCTCGACGAACCGGCAGCGGGCCTCAACCCTCAGGAAACCGAAGCCCTCAGCGCGATGATTCGCCTGCTGCGCGACGAACACGACCTCACCGTGGTGCTGATCGAACACGACATGGGCATGGTGATGAGTATTTCCGACCACATCGTGGTCCTCGACCACGGCAACGTGATTGCCGAGGGCGGGCCGGACGCGATCCGCAACGACCCGAAAGTGATTGCGGCCTACCTGGGCGCGGATGAAGAGGAGCTGGTATGAACGGGCCTATCCTCGAAATGAAGGACCTGGACGTGTTCTACGGGCCGATCCAGGCCCTGAAGAAAGTCTCGCTGCACATCAACGAAGGCGAAACCGTCAGCCTGATCGGCTCCAACGGCGCGGGTAAATCCACGCTGCTGATGTCGATCTTCGGCCAGCCACGGGCGGAGTCGGGGCAGATCCTCTACAACGGCGTCGACATCACCCACAAGTCGTCCCACTACATCGCCTCCAACGGCATTGCGCAGTCGCCGGAAGGGCGGCGGGTGTTCCCCGACATGACCGTCGAGGAAAACCTGCTGATGGGCACCATCCCCATTGGCGACAAGTTCGCTCAGGAAGACATGCAACGCATGTTCGAGCTGTTCCCACGGCTCAAGGAGCGGCGTAACCAAAGGGCGATGACCATGTCCGGTGGCGAACAGCAAATGCTCGCCATCGCCCGCGCACTGATGAGCCGGCCCAAGTTGCTGCTGCTGGACGAACCGAGCCTGGGCCTGGCGCCGATTGTGGTGAAGCAGATCTTCGCGACCCTGCGCGAGCTGGCGGCCACCGGGATGACCATCTTCCTGGTGGAGCAGAACGCCAACCACGCGCTGCGTCTGTCAGACCGGGCGTATGTGATGGTCAACGGCGAGATTCGCCTGACAGGCACCGGTAAGGAGCTGCTGGTGAATGAGGAAGTGCGCAACGCCTACCTCGGTGGTCACTGACCTAAATCACAACGCAGTCCCCCTGTGGGAGGGGGCTTGCCCGATGGCGGTGTATCAGTCAGAACACCTGATACTGACCCACCGCCATCGGGGGCAAGCCCCCTCCCACATTTGTTTTTGTGGTGTTCACAAGTGCGATCCCAAATTGTGGAAAACAAATTTGGCCACCTCCCAAAGCGCGACATATAGCCGCCGCAAATCGCTGTTTCGTCACAGTTTTGACTTGTCCCCATCCGCTGTGGAACCGGCTGTGGGTAACGTGGGAGTAGCTGGCTGAAAGCCTTTGATTACGGGGCCTGCAGCGCAGAGGTTGTTTTTTGATCAGCGACTTTTTCACGACCTGCCGAGGGGTTTGTCAACCTGTTTAAAGACACAGGTATATGACCGGATTATGTCCGTCCAGCCTGTGGATAAGTCTGTGGTTAAACTCTGGAAAGACGCCCGCAGAGGCCGGAATGACTGGCCTGGAGCCATCGTTCGGATTTTCCTGCCGGGCATGGGCCTACATACGGCCTCGTCCAGGTCAAGCAAAAAACTTTATAAAACTGGCTGAGAGCCTTGTACACAGCGGCTTTGGGCTTTTTGCACTTGCCCCCAAAGACTGTGGGCGCAGTTGTGGATAACCTGCGCGCATATGGCTGCAGGCCACGGTGTGTAAGGCTTTGCGTGGTTTGGTTAAAAACTGATCAGGCGTGCATGGCGTGATGTGTATAGCGGTTGCCGCGACGACGGCGTAAGGGCATTCTGCTGGCTGATTTTTTCCCCGATGCCCGCAAGGAGAACACCATGTCCAACACGCTGTTTATTACTGGCGCAACCTCAGGTTTCGGCGAAGCCTGCGCCCGTCGGTTTGCCGAAGCCGGCTGGAAACTGGTGCTCACCGGTCGTCGTGCCGAGCGTTTGAACGCGCTGGTCGAAGAGCTTTCCAAGCAGACCGAAGTACACGGCCTGGTGGTGGACGTGCGTGACCGCCAAGGCATGGAAGCGGCGATTGCCAACCTGCCGCCATCGTTCGCCACGCTGCGTGGGCTGATCAACAACGCCGGCCTGGCCGTGGGCACCGATCCCGCGCCCAAGTGCAGCCTCGACGACTGGGAAACCATGGTCGATACCAACATCAAGGGCCTGCTGACCACCACCAGCCTCCTGCTGCCACGCCTGATCGCTCATGGTCGCGGTGCGGGGATCATCAACCTGGGCTCCATCGCCGGCAGCTACCCGTACCCGGGCAGCCACGTGTATGGCGGCTCCAAAGCGTTCGTGAAGCAATTCTCGCTGAACCTGCGCTGCGACCTGCAAGGCACCGGCGTGCGTGTGACCAACATCGAGCCGGGCCTGTGCGAAAGCGAGTTCTCCCTGGTGCGCTTCGGCGGCGACCAGGCGCGCTACGACGCCACCTACGCTGGCGCCGAGCCGATCCAGCCGCAGGACATCGCCGACACCATCTTCTGGGTGCTCAACACTCCGGCGCACGTCAACATCAACCGCCTGGAGCTGATGCCGGTGAGCCAGACCTGGGCCGGGTTTGCGATTGAGCGTGGGGCCAAGTAAGGCGTTAGACCGAGACGCCTGCATCGGGGGCAAGCCCCCTCCCACATTTGAATGGGTTCACACATCAAAATCTGTGAACCCAATCCAGTGTGGGAGGGGGCTTGCCCCCGATGAGGCCCCTGAGGTCAACCGAGAACCTTGACCAACCCCTGATAACAAGTCGCCAGATGATACGGCGTGGTCGACGGCATATCCCGTCGGCTCACGTTGCCCTGGGCATCCAGGCACTCATGCCAGCCCTTGGCATGCAGGAAGCGCTGCCGCAACGCGAGCAACTGGCGCTGCAGCACGGCTTCGCTGCCCGCGCGCAAGGTCAATGCGCGCAGGTATTCCGCCTGGGCCCAGATGCGTTGGGTGCCGTCGCGCACGCTGCCGTCCACGGCGAGCATGCCGCTGACCGCGCCGGTCTGGTTATCCACACCCTTTTGCTCGGCATAGGCAAAAGCCCGCGTCAGCGAAGCATGCAGCGGTGTGCCGCGCAGCACGTCTGAAGACTCGAGCAAGAAGAACCATTCGAACTGGTGCCCCGGCTCAAACCAGTTATCCACAGCGCCCAGCGGTTTTTCCATCATCACGCCATGCTGGCGCTCGATGAAACGCTGCTGCATGGCCGTCGCCAAGGCCAGTAATGCGCTTTGCACGTCGGCGTCTTCACGCACCGCCAGGGTGGCGAGGAAGCCTTCAGCCAGGTGCATCAACGGGTTTTGCAATGGGCCGGACTTGAGCGACGACCAGTTACGCTCCAGCACCGCCTCGTACAGGCCATCGCCGCTGGCGAAGCGTTGGGCGACCACTGCCAGCGCGGCATTCAGCACCGACTCCACCAGCGGTTCGCGTACTTTGGCCCAGTAATGGGCGCAGGCGAAGATGATGAAGGCGTGGGTGTAGAGATCCTTGCGCTTGTCCAGCGGCTGGCCGACGGGGTCGATGCTGTAGAACCAGCCGCCGTGCTCGGCGTCGTGGAAATGCCGTTGCAACGAGCGGAACAACGCGGCGGCGCGTTCTTCGGCAAAGGCTGCGCCGGGTTCGCCGATCAGGCTGGCGAACAGGTACAACTGCCGGGCGCAGGCCATGGCGCGGTAGCGTTGCGGTGGTAACGGCCGGTGGTCGGCGTCCAGCGCCTCATAGGGCAGCGCCAGCTCGGCGTTCCAGCCCGGGCCCTGCCAGAGCGGCACGATCAGGTCATGGAAGTGCGTGAGCACGGCATTCAAGGAAGGCTGAGGGGCGGAGCTTGGAGCGATGGGCATCGGCTGGCGTCGTCACGGCAGGGGTGTAGGCGCGCATGGTAGCAGGCTTGGGATCAGTGGTGTCTGCACCACCGCTATCGGGGGCAAGCCCCCTCCCACCTTTGACTGTGTAAACCCGATCAAATGTGGGAGGGGGCTTGCCCCCGATGAGGCGCTTAATCGCGCCGCAAATCAGCCAGCCAGCAACCAAACCCCAGTCGCCGCCGAGGCCGCCCCGGCAACCCGCACCAACGGCGCCGCTGCAGTCGGCAGCCAGCGCACCGCGGCATAACCGGCAGCGTGCAACACAGCGGTCGCGCCGACAAATCCGGCGGCATACGCCCAAGGGCTGGACATGTCCGGCAGCTCCAAACCATGGGCCACGCCGTGGAACAGTGCGAACAACGCCGTAGCCCCCAGCGCCATGAACAACGGCGGCCGCACCGCCAGTGCAACGGCCAGGCCCAGAGCCAGCACCGAAGCGGCAATCCCGCTTTCCAGCGCCGGCAACGCCAGGCCTTCAAAGCCCAATAGGCCGCCCAGCAGCATGGTGACGACGAAGGTGCAGGGCAGCGCCCAACGTGCGGCGCCTTTTTGCTGGGCGGCCCACAAACCGACCGCCACCATGGCCAGCAAATGGTCGAGACCGCCCAATGGATGGCTGATACCCGCCATCAGGCCGTTGTCGCCGTGACCCGGGTGGGCGAAGGCCAAGGCGGGTGCGAGCAGCAGGGCGGCGGCAGCGAAGAGTTTTTTCAGGCGCATGGACAGGTTCCTTATGGGTTGATCAGGCCGCGGTCAGCAGGCCCTGGCGTTCGATGAAGGCGACGATCTCATCCAGGCCGACGCCGGTTTTCTGGTTGCTGAACACAAAGGGTTTACCGTTGCGCATGCGTTGGGTGTCGCTGTTCATCAGCTCCAGCGAGGCACCGACCAGGGGCGCCAGGTCGATCTTGTTGATCACCAGCAGGTCGGATTTGCAGATACCCGGACCGCCTTTGCGCGGCAGCTTGTCGCCGGCCGACACATCGATCACATAGATGGTCAGGTCCGACAGTTCCGGGCTGAACGTCGCCGACAGGTTATCGCCGCCCGACTCGACCAGGATCAGGTCCAGGCCGGGAAAGCGCCGGTTGAGTTGGTCGACTGCTTCCAGGTTGATCGAGGCGTCTTCGCGGATCGCCGTGTGCGGGCAGCCGCCGGTTTCCACGCCGATGATGCGTTCGGGCGCCAGGGCCTGGTTGCGCACCAGGAAGTCGGCGTCTTCGCGGGTATAGATGTCGTTGGTGACCACCGCCAGGTTGTAGCGATCGCGCAAGGCCAGGCACAGGGCCAGGGTCAGGGCCGTCTTGCCGGAGCCCACCGGGCCGCCGATGCCGACACGCAAAGGTTGTGTGTTCATGTGCTTCTCCTAGGAACGGAACAGGCGGCTGTACTGGCGCTCGTGGGCCATGCACGCCAGGGACAGGCCGAACGCGGCGCTGCCGAAATGGTTGGGGTCGATGTGGCTGGCGTCCTGCTGGGCGTGTTGCAACAGGGGCAGCAGTTCACTGGTCAGGCGCTGCGCGGCTTGTTGGCCGAGCGGCAGGGTTTTCATCAGCACGGCCAGTTGGTTTTCCAGCCAGCTCCACAGCCAGGCGGCGAGGGCGTCATCCGGGCTGATGCCCCAGGCGCGTGCGGCCAAGGCCCAGCCCAACGCCAGATGTGGCTCGGCGTGTTGTGCGAGAAAACCGCGAGCCGCGTCGTCCAGTTCCGGCAGGCCGTTGAGCAGTTGCTGCAGGGAGTACCCCATCTGCCGGCTCTCCTGATACAGCTCGCGGGTCTCGCGACTGGCGCGGTGTTCTTCGCACCGTTGCGCCAGTTGCGCCCAATCGCCGGCCACGGCGGCGCGGCAGTGCGCGAGCAACAGTGGCGCTTCGAAACGCGCGAGGTTGAGCAGCAACTGGTCGCTGATCCAGCGGCGGGCGCCGGCCGCGTCCTTGACGCGGCCATTCTCCACGGCCATTTCCAGGCCCTGGGAATAGCTGTAGCCGCCAATCGGCAATTGCGGACTGGCCAGACGCAGCAGCGCCCAGGCTGGGTTCATACACGCACGCCGAACTGATGCAGCTTCGGCGGGTAGTTGAAATCTTCATCGCCATGGCGCGAATGATGGTGCCCGCCGCCGTAGGCCCCGTGTTCCGGTTGGAACGGTGCTTCGAGGCTTTCGGTCTGCGCGCCCAACTGTTCAAGCATGGCCTTGAGCACGTAATCATCCAGCAGGCGCAGCCAGCCGTCGCCCACTTGCAAGGCCACATGGCGATTGCCCAGGTGATACGCGGCGCGGGTCAGTTCAAACGCGTTGCGGCAGGTGACGTGCAGCAGTTGTTCAGGGCGCGCGCAGACACGCACGACACGTCCGTCTTCAGCCTGTAGGAACTCGCCATCGTGCAGCGGCGGCTGGCCACGCTCCAAGAACAGGCCGACGTCTTCGCCGTCGGCACTGAAACAGCGCAGGCGGCTTTTGCTGCGTGCTTCGAAGTTCAGCAGCAACTCGGCGGCCCAGAGGGCTTGCGGGGCGATTCGGCGGTGGATCACCAGCATCAGAAGGTTTCCAGCTATGGGCGATAAGAGTGCTAGAGCAAGGGGCTTGCCAATCCTGCGCAGGAGTAGGAATTCCCTGTAGGCAAGCACAGCCATGCCACCGAATAGGGCGTCAGCCATTTTGCTGGCTGCTTCAATCTGGTGCGTGATAGGTGGTGTGGCACTGGATAGGTGCGTTTTGCGTGGGTGCTGCGTCCGTATTGCGTGAATTTTCCTTCGTCTATTTCGTGCTGATGGTTTTTCAGATTTTTCCTACGGGACATCCGGATTCGGCGTTCAAAAAGTTACGTGCTGTTTCTTTAGGATTTGCGCCGTCTTAAAACCACAGCGATGTTCATCATGTTCAAGTCAGTTTTCTTTTTAATTCTTTTCAGTCTTTCCTGTGTCATTTCATCGGCCTCGGCCAACCTGAAACCCCAATCGACATTCGGCTCTTCGCTGCCAGGTGTCCCAACGTCGTCAGTGGCGAATGTGATCGACCGCGCTCATGCCCTGCTGGGCACCCCGTACAAATGGGGGGGCACCTCGGCCGAGCAAGGGTTTGATTGCAGTAGTTTCCTGGTCTACCTGTTCAAGACCGAAGCCAACATTCACATCCCGCGCACCACGGCGGCGATGCACCGTTCAACGGCCGCGACCGTCAAGCGCAGCGAACTCAAGCCGGGGGACGCGGTGTTTTTCAAAGGCAACGGGCGCGGCCAGGTCAGCCATGTGGGGCTGTATATCGGCGAAGGTAAATTCATTCATTCGCCGCGCACCGGCAAGAACGTGCGCATCGATTCGCTCGGCAACAACTACTGGAACAAGAACTACACCGGCGCCAAGCGTTTCCATAAGGCGGGTTGACGGCTTACTCGGTGCTGCCGAGGCCCTGCCAGTGCTTGAGGCCAATGAAGATGAAGCGCAACTGCTGGGTGATTTTCGCCTGGGGCGTGAGGTGGGCGGGCAGCGCGTGGGCGGGCGGGTCGATGATGTCGGGCAGGGTGGCGAACACACTTTTGACGATCAGGTCGGCCATCACGTGCAGGCCGTCGGCATCCAGGTGCTGGAGCTTGGGCATCAAGGTCAGGTCGGCGGCCAGGTCACGGGTGATGTCTTCGCGCAAGGCGCCGATGGCTTGGCGCACGGCGAGGCAGCCACCGTACTGTTCGCGGGCCAGGAACAGGAATTGCGAGCGATTGGCGGAGACCACATCCAGGAAGATCCGCACGGACGCATCGATAATGCCGCCCATCACGAATTCGTTGTGGCGCACCAGGCGGATCGTGGCGCGGAAGGTCTGGCCGACTTCGCTGACCAGCACCAGGCCCAGTTGGTCCATGTCGGCAAAGTGACGATAGAACCCGGTGGGCACGATCCCGGCCGTCTTGGCCACTTCGCGCAGGCTCAGGCTGCCGAACCCACGGCCGCACTCCATCAGATGGCGGGCTGCGTCCATCAGGGCGAGGCGGGTCTGTTGCTTCTGTTCGGCGCGGGGCAGCATGGCAGGCGGGCTTTGTCGGCAAGTACAGCGACGCACTCTAGCAAAACCGCTTCATTGGCGTCGAACTTGGCGGGGGATTGCTGCGTGGATACGTGACAGGTTCTGCAAAAAGTCAAAAGCCCGATCCAGGGATCGGGCTTTTTTTTAAGGCCACCACGGGCTTAGCTCTGAGCTTGATGCAGTTCTTGCAGGCGGTCAGCACCACCTTCAGCAACACCTTCGGTGTAGGCGCGCTTGTTGGCTTGTTCAGCACCACCTTCAACCAGACCTTTCTCTTCCAGGCGGTTGCGGCCGTTTTCGGTCACGCCTTCAGCGTAAGCGCGTTTGTTGGCTTGTTCCGAACCGTTTTCAGCAACGGCACCTTTGGCGTAGTCACGGTTCTCTTGTTCTTGCGACCCGCTACGGGCGAGGGTTTGGCTGAACTGAACGGCATCGGCTTTGACTTGTGGGATCGCTTGTTCAGCGGCCGGCAGGGCAAAGGCACTGGAAGCGAGGACAGACAGCAGCACGGTAGCGAGTACTTGGCGTTTCATGATCGGTTGTTCCTTGGGAGGGCAATTAAGTGGGTACGGGGCTAATGCTACTCTCGATAAGTCGATATAAAAGTTCATAAACACAATGGTAATAATCAACGGAATTGATTGTTCCCGTAGGAGGCTCTAAGTCGGACCTCTCAAGCCCGCGGTATTGCACCGTACTGGGTATTTTCGACACGTACCTGGGTATCAATGGTGCACTGGCGTAGAAAAAATCTGTCGAGTCGGTCAGAAAAATGTGGTTTTTCTGGCAAAACGTCGATCGGGTTAAACCCCGAGGTGGTTTGCCAGTCCTAGCTGTATAAGCTGTCTTAAGGGCTGTGACTCGGCCAGTCGTATTCAGGAGTTCTGTGCAATGACGCGCACTCGTAAAATCGTCGCTTGGTGCTGCGCCAGCATCGTTCTGTCAATCGTCGTGGCGGTGGTGTTTTTGCTGTTCTTCGACTGGAACCGCATCAAACCGCCGCTCAATGCCAAGGTCTCCGAAGAGCTGCATCGCCCGTTTGCCATCAATGGCAACCTGGCGGTGGTGTGGCGCCGTGAACTGGACGAGGGCGGCTGGCGTGCCTGGGTGCCATGGCCCCATGTGATCGCCGAAGACCTGAGCCTGGGCAACCCCGAGTGGTCGAAAAAACCGCAAATGGTCACGCTCAAGCGTGTGGAGCTGCGTATCTCGCCGTTGGCCTTGCTGGTGCAACGCGTGGTGATCCCGCGCATCGACCTCACCGAGCCGAGCGCCGAGTTGCAGCGCCTGGCCGATGGACGTGCCAACTGGGTATTCACATTCGATCCCAAGGACCCCAACGCTGAGCCCTCCAACTGGGTGGTGGAGATCGGCGCCATCGGCTTCGACAAGGGCCACGTGACGCTCGACGACCAGCCCCTCAAAACCCAGCTGGACGTGATCATCGACCCGCTGGGCAAACCCATTCCGTTTGGCGAAATCGTCGGCGATGCCGATGCCAAAAAAGTCTTGGAAAAAGGCGCGGCCCCCCAGGACTACGCGTTCGGTCTTAAGGTCAAAGGCCAGTACCACGGCCAGAAACTCGACGGTAGCGGCAAGATCGGCGGCCTGCTCGCCTTGCAGGACGCGGCCAAGCCGTTCCCGCTGCAAGCCCAGGTGAACATCGCCGACACCCGCATCGCCCTGGCCGGCACCCTGACCGACCCGCTCAATCTCGGCGCCCTGGACCTGCGCTTGAAACTCGCAGGCGCAAGCCTGGGTAACCTGTACCCGCTGACCGGTGTCACCCTGCCGGACTCACCGGCCTACTCCACCGACGGGCACCTGACCGCCCAACTGCGCCAAGCCAGCGGCGCGACGTTCCGCTACGAAAACTTCAACGGCAAGATCGGCGCCAGCGATATCCGCGGCAACCTGGCCTACGTCGCCAGCCAGCCACGCCCCAAACTCAGCGGCGCGCTGGTGTCCAACCAACTGTTGATGGCCGACCTTGCACCCTTGATTGGCGCTGATTCCAACGCCAAGCAAAAGGCCCGTGGCGGGATGAGTAAACAGCCGGCGACCAAAGTACTGCCGGTGGAAGCGTTCCGCACCGAGCGCTGGCGTGACATGGATGCCGACGTCGAATTCACCGGCAAACGCATCGTCCACAGCGCCGACTTACCCTTCACCGACCTCTACACGCACGTGGTGCTGACGGATGGCGAACTGAGCCTGCAACCCCTGCGGTTCGGCGTGGCTGGCGGCAAGCTCGATGCGCAGATTCGCCTGAACGGGCGCGTCACGCCAATGGAAGGCCGCGCCAAATTGACTGCGCGCAACTTCCAGCTCAAACAGTTGTTCCCGACCTTCGAACCGATGAAAACCAGCTTTGGCCAACTCAACGGCGATGCGGATATTGCCGGGCGCGGCAACTCGGTGGCGGCGTTGCTGGGCTCGGCCAACGGCGACCTGAAGATGCTGATCAACGACGGCGCCATCAGCCGGGGCCTGATGGAAATCGTCGGGCTCAACGTGGGCAACTACGTCGTCGGACGTTTGTTTGGCGACAAGGAAGTGAAGATCAACTGCGCGGCGGCGGACTTCGGCATCAAGACCGGGCTCGCGACCACACGCTTGTTTGTGTTCGACACCGAGAACGCCATCATCTACATCGATGGCACGGCGAACATGGCCTCGGAGCAGCTTGACCTGACCATCACCCCGGAGTCGAAAGGCTTCCGCCTGTTCTCCCTGCGCTCACCGCTGTATGTGAACGGTCCGTTCATCAAACCGAATGCCGGCGTGAAAGCCGTCCCCCTGGCACTGCGCGGCGCTGGCATGGTCGCGCTGGGGATCATCGCCGGCCCGGCCGCCGGGTTGCTGGCACTGGTCGCGCCGAGCGGGGACGTGCCCAACCAGTGCGCGCCGTTGTTGCAGCAGATGAGGGAAGGCAAGGCGCCGAAGACTGTGAAAGGCTAACTGACCCGACGGAGATGAAAAAAATGGTAGCGGGTTTGCTCGCGATAGCGTTGCGTGCGTCAGTCAATTTATCCGCTGACGGACACTCTACAATCGCACGCAAGCCCGCTACCACAGGGGGATTTCGGCACTTTTTGCAGCGGCTTATAGGCTTTCGAGAATATCCGCCATGTCATCCGCATGCTCTTCTTCCTGAGCCAGGATTTCTTCAAACAGGCGGCGAGTGGTCGGGTCTTTATCACCGATGTACTGGATGATTTCGCGATAGCTGTCGACCGCAATCCGCTCGGCGACGAGGTCTTCGTAGACCATTTCCTTCAAATTGTTGCCGGCCACGTATTGCGCGTGGGAGTTCTTTGACAGCAGGTCCGGGTTGAATTCGGGCTCGCCACCCAACTGCACGATACGTTCGGCGAGTTTGTCGGCGTGTTCGCCTTCCTGGGTCGCATGTTCGAGGAATTCTTCCGCGGCGATCTGCGCTTTCACGCCGCTGGCCATGAAGTAGTGGCGCTTGTAGCGCAGCACGCACACCAGTTCAGTGGCCAGCGAGGCGTTGAGCAGGCGAATGATCTCTTCGCGGTCGGCGCTGTAGCCTTCGGTCACGGCGCCGTTTTCGACGTTCTGGCGGGCGCGTTGGCGCAGGGTCGCAACGTCAGTCAAGTGTGCTTCGGTCATCTCAATCTCCTGGGGCTAATCCGGTTTTACGCCACGCTCTGTCGGCGTGATCGCTCCAAGTTGTGAGTCATGCGCAACGCAAAAAGTTTTATTGGATTTACCGGCAGGTGTCATCAGCGCGTCGCCGGATTGGGTTAGCCTGCTCGCATCCTTTCTTGATCAAGGACGTTCGCTTCATGTCGCAGTCGTTAGCCACGCGTTACCCCTTGGTGCTGGTGCCGGGCATGCTGGGGTTTGTGCGCCTGGGGTTGTTTCCTTACTGGTATGGCATCGTCCCGGCGCTGCGGGCGGGTGGGGCGCAGGTGTTTGCGGTGCAGGTGGCGCCGCTCGATTCGAGCGAGGTGCGCGGTGCGCAGTTGCTGGTGCAGGTCGAGCGGATTCGCCGCGAAACCGGCGCCGACAAGGTCAACCTGATCGGCCATAGCCAGGGCGCGCTCACCGCGCGTTATGCCGCCGCCAAGCGCCCGGACTGGATCGCGTCGGTGACGTCGGTGGCCGGGCCCAATCACGGCTCGGAGCTGGCGGATTATTTCCATACCCATTACCCGATGGACAGCGTCAAAGGCCGGATCGTCAGCGCGCTGTTTCATCTGGTCGCCGCCGTCATGAGCCTGCTCGAAACCGGCTACCGTGGCCCGCGCTTCAAGGCGGACCTGCACGCCTCGCACCAGTCGCTGACCAGTGCGGGGGTGGCGTTGTTTAATCGTGAATATCCCCAGGGATTGCCGCAGACGTGGGGCGGGCAGGGCGCCGCAGAGGTGAATGGCGTGCGCTATTACTCGTGGTCCGGCACCTTGCAACCGGGTAAGACCGATCGCGGGCGCAACCTGTTCGATGGCACGAATCGCAGTTGTCGCCTGTTCGCCCGCAGCTTCGTGCGTGAGAAGGGCCA
Organism: Pseudomonas marginalis; assembly: GCF_024169655.1. GTDB lineage: Bacteria > Pseudomonadota > Gammaproteobacteria > Pseudomonadales > Pseudomonadaceae > Aquipseudomonas > Aquipseudomonas paraveronii. The sequence continues at coordinate 531,510 of NZ_JALJWV010000001.1, forward strand.
GTGCGATGGCATGGTCGGACGCTACAGCTCACACCTGGGCACGGTGATCGGCGATGACTACGCCCTCGACCATTTCGATATCGTCAACCAGTCGCTGGGGTTGGTGGGCAAGGGGGCGGAGCCGATCCGCTTGTTCGTCGAGCATGCGCAGCGGCTCAAGGCGGCCGGGGTGTAGCAGGTGCACCGCGTTATCGTTCATCGGGGGCAAGCCCCCTCCCACATTGGACCGCGTTCGCCCTGGCGCCTCGGTCAACTGTGGGAGGGGGCTTGCCCCCGATAGCGATAGCTCAGGCAACGCCCAGCTTACGCCCGACCGGCGTGGTCCAGCGCTCCGACAAAATCACCCCGCCCAACGTCAACAGCCCGCCCACCAGGTGATACAGCGCCAACTCTTCCTTCAACACCAGGGCCGCGATCAGTGCGGTAATCAGCGGCAGCAGGTTGAAAAACAACGTGGTGCGGCTCGGCCCCAGGGTTTTCACCGAGTGCATCCAGGCCAACGGCGCGAGCATTGAGGCCAGCAGGCAGGCGTACAGCACCAACGGGATATTCGCCCAGCCCAGCCCGGCTTTTGCCGAAAACAGGAACAGCGGAAACAGCACCACCACCGCCACCAGCACCTGCAAATACAGCAACACCAACGGCGGCAGGCGCAGCTGCCATTTTTTCAACAGGGTGCTATAGACCGCGTAGGCCAGGGTGGCGACCAGCATCATCGCGTCGCCCAGGTTGACCCCGTGTTGCAGCAACGCGCCCAGGCTACCGGACGACACCACCACCACCACGCCGGCGAACGACAGCACCGCGCCGCTCAGTGCACCAAACGTCAGGCGTTGGCCGAGGCTGATGATCGCCGCCGTCAACGCCATCAATGGCATCAGCGACAGGATGATGCCCATGTTGGTGGCGCTGGTCAGCGACGCGGCGTAATAGGCCAGGCTTTGATACACCGCCATGCCCAGCACGCCGAGGATAAAAATCTTGCCCAGGTTCGGGCGGATGACCGGCCAATGGGCAATCACCGGCTTGAGCATGAACGGGGTAAACAGCAGCGCCGCCAACAACCAGCGGTAGAAGCCGATTTCAGCAGGGAAGATCGAACCCACGGCCAGTTTGTTGACCACGGTGTTGCCGGCCCAGATGAAAATGGCCAGCAGGGGATACGCGTATTGCATTGAAAGCAACCCAGTGTGTTGATGAGACGGGATTATCCCCTGTCTGGATCGAAGCCTATACTGCGATCCAGACAAACGACCTCTGAATCCAGACAACATGCCCAGACACACCGTCCGCCTTGCGGATTTTCCCAGCCTGCCGAGCCCGGTGTACTTCCGTTACTCCGATTTTGCCCCGAACACCGAATGCACTCCGCACCGGCACTTCTGGGGTTCGTTGGATTATTCGGCGAGCGGGGTGATGCGCATGGAAGTGGCCGGCAGTCGCTTTATGTCGCCGCCGCAGTACGCGGTGTGGATACCGCCGGACACCGAGCACAGTTCCTACAATGCCCAGGCCATTGTCTACCGCTCGGTGGGCCTTGCCCCGCCGTTGTGCGCGCAACTGCCCAAGCAGCCTTGTACCTTGGCGATCAGCGATATCCTCAAGGCGATCCTCAGCGACTTCGCCCAACGTGATGTCAACATCCCCCACACCGAAGCCGATATCCGCCTGGCCCAGGTGCTGGTGGACCAGCTCAAGCAAGCCCCGATCCACGATGGTTTCCTGCCCTACGCGCGCCAATCCGGGCTGCTCGGCGTGCTCGAAGGCATGCAGGCCGAACCGGGGGATAACCGCCCCCTGGCGCAATGGGCCGAGCAGGTGCATGTGAGCGAACGCACCCTGGCCCGCCAGTTTGTGCGCGAACTGGGCATGAGCTTCGGCGAATGGCGCCAGCGCCTGCGCTACCTGGCAGCGATCGAAGCCCTCGACAGCCCGCGCAGCGTGCAACAGGTGGCCTTCGACCTCGGCTACAGCACTGCCTCGGCGTTTATCGCCATGTTCCAGCGCCACGCCGGCTGTACCCCGGAGCAGTACCGACGGGCGAACATTCGCGGCCGGTGAATATGTAACAGGGTTTGGCTACACTCGTCGGTAGGCCGTGCCCTCCGGCACGGTAACAGGGAGAAAACTCCATGAAGATGCTGCGAATTCCGTTGTTGATGATGGGCCTGATGCTGTGTTCCCAAGGCTTTGCCGCTACCGCCCAGCAAAATAAAATGACCACCTGCAATGCCGAGGCCACCACCAAGACGCTCAAGGGCGACGAGCGCAAGGCCTTCATGAAAACCTGCCTGTCGGCGCCGGCGGCCAATGACGCGAAGACATTGACCCCGCAGCAGCAGAAGATGAAGGATTGCAATGCGTCGGCGAAAACCAAGGCGCTGACTGGCGACGCACGCAAGACGTTCATGAGCACCTGCCTCAAAGGCTGATTGCGATTTCGCGGCCGCTGAAGATCAAATGTGTGAGGCTGGCTTGCCTGCGATAGCGCGCCAGCTCCCACACTTGATCGCATTCACCACCGATCCCCTCGCTTGATTCCCCCAAGGCTGGCAGACTGCCCATCCTTTAACGCCGTTCGTTTTGAGGCTGTATGCCAACGTTTTCTCAGCGTCACGTGTTGTTGCTGGCCAGTTACATCATCATTTTCGGCGGGTTACTGCTGGTTCTGCCGCTGAAGTTACTGCCCAGCCTGCTGGCCGGTCTGTTGGTGTTTGAACTGGTCAACATGCTTACCCCTCAACTGCAACGGCTGATCGAAGGTCGGCGTGCGCGCTGGCTCGCCGTCGCCTTGCTCGGCACCTTGATCGTCAGCGTGTTGGCCCTGATCTTTGCCGGCGCGATCAGCTTCCTGCTCCACGAAGCGGAAAACCCCGGGGCCTCCCTCGACAAATTCATGGGCGTGGTCGACCGCGCGCGCGGCCAGTTGCCGCCGTTCCTCGACGCCTACCTGCCCGCCAGCGCCGCCGAATTCCGGGTGGCCATTGGCGACTGGATCAGCAAACACCTGAGCGACCTGCAACTGGTGGGCAAAGATGCCGCCCACATGTTCGTCACCCTGCTGATCGGCATGGTGCTCGGCGCGATCATCGCGCTGCAGCGCATCCCTGACCTGACCAAGCGCAAACCCCTGGCCGCCGCGCTGTTCGATCGTCTGCACCTGTTGGTCCAGGCGTTTCGCAACATCGTCTTTGCACAGATCAAGATCGCCGCCCTCAACACCGTGTTTACCGCCGTGTTCCTCGCGGTGGTGCTGCCGCTGTGCGGGATTCACCTGCCGCTGACCAAAACCCTGATCGTGCTGACCTTCCTGCTCGGCCTGCTGCCGGTGATCGGCAACCTGATGTCCAACACCCTGATCACCATCGTCGCGCTGTCGCTGTCGATCTGGGTGGCGGTGGCGGCGCTGGGGTATTTGATCGTGATCCACAAGGTCGAGTACTTCCTCAATGCGCGGATCGTCGGCGGGCAGATCAGTGCCAAATCCTGGGAGTTGTTGTTGGCGATGCTGGTGTTCGAGGCCGCGTTCGGCCTGCCGGGCGTGGTGGCGGGGCCGATTTACTACGCGTATTTGAAGAGTGAGCTGAAGCTCGGCGGGATGGTTTGAATGTGGAAGGGGCGATGTGTCAGTCAATATTCCTGGTGACTGACCCACTGCAATCGGGGGCAAGCCCCCTCCCACATTTTGATTTTCAGTGCCAGTGAGTTGGGGGGCAGATCAGCTGCCGTAACGCTTACTGGCCTCAATCGCCAACCCACTACCGATACTGCCGAAGATATTCCCTTCCACATGCCGCGCATTCGGCAGCATCGCCGAGATGCTGTGGCGCAGCGCCGGAATGCCGCTGGAACCGCCGGTAAAGAACACCGTGTCCACCTGCGCCACATCCACCGACGCGTCGGCGAGCAATTGGGTGACGCTGTTACGCACGCGCTCCAGCAGCGCATCGATGGCCGACTCGAACAACGCACGGCTCAGGTCCACGCTCAACCCTGGCTCCACCCGGTCGAGCAGCACATGGCGGCTGTCTTCGTGGGTCAGCTGGATCTTGGTTTCTTCCACTTCCATCGCCAACCAGTGCCCGGCCCGCTGTTCGATCAGTTTGAACAGGCGGTCGATGCCGCCGGTGTCTTCGATGTCGTAGCGCATGCTGCCCAACGCCAGCTGGGATTTTTGCGAGTACACCGAGTTGATGGTGTGCCAAGTGGCCAGGTTCATGTGATGGCTGGTGGGCATGTACGCGCCGCTTTTCATGCGGCTGCCGTAGCCGAACAGCGGCATCATGCCGGCCAGCGAGAGCTGTTTGTCGAAGTCGGTACCGCCGATGTGCACGCCGCCGGTGGCGAGGATGTCGTCGTGGCGGTTGTCGTTGTGACGACGGTCCGGCGACAGGCGCACCAGCGAGAAGTCCGAGGTACCGCCGCCGATGTCGACAATCAGCACCAGCTCTTCTTTTTCGATGGTGGACTCGTAGTCGAAGGCCGCGGCAATCGGTTCGTACTGGAACGAGATGTCCTTGAAACCGATCTTGCGTGCCACGTCGACCAAGGTGTTTTCGGCTTCCTGGTCGGCCATCGGGTCGTCATCGACGAAGAACACCGGGCGACCCAGCACCACTTCTTCGAACTCGCGGCCGGCGGCGGTTTCGGCACGGCTCTTGAGTTGGCCGATAAACAGCGCCAGCAAGTCGGTGAACGGCATCGCGGTGCCCAGCACGCTGGTGTCATGCTTGATCAGCTTGGAACCCAGCAGGCTCTTGAGCGAGCGCATCAGCCGGCCTTCGTAGTTCTCCAGGTATTCGTGCAGCGCCAGGCGACCGTAGACCGGGCGGCGCTCCTCGAAGTTGAAGAACACCACCGACGGCAAGGTGATTTTGTCGTCCTCCAGCGCGATAAGCGTTTCCATGCCGGGGCGAATCCAGCCGACGGTGGAGTTGGACGTGCCAAAGTCGATGCCGCAGGCACGGGCTGGGGATGGGTTTTTCATGTCTATCGGGTTCCGGTTGAAAAACGGCCGCGCAGTGTATGCCACCCGCGTGCAGATGCGTAGGCCGACGATCTGTTAAATAGCCGGCGCCGCGCCTTGAAAGGCCAGCGTTTGCCCCCAACTTGTCCCGCATACCGTCGGTGGCTGCAAGATTATTCATGCGGTGCCGATAAACTACTAGACGCAGCCATCGGCTTGGGATTGAGTTCAGTCAATCCAAACGCTGCAAACCGGCGCATGCTGTGCCCTTGGCTGTGCGATATCGATGACGGAGGGTGACCCCCCAGATGGACTTTAAAGACTATTACAAGATCCTTGGCGTGGAGCCGACGGCGGACGACAAGGCGATCAAGACCGCCTATCGCAAGCTGGCGCGCAAATATCACCCGGACGTGAGCAAGGAAAAAGACGCCGAAGCCAAGTTCAAGGACGCGTCTGAAGCCTATGAAGCGCTGAAAAGCGCCGACAAGCGCGCCGAGTACGACGAGTTGCGCAAATACGGTCAGCATGGCCAGCCGTTCCAGGGGCCACCGGGCTGGCAGAGCCGTGGCGGCTACAGTGGCGGCGAGGATCAGGGGGATTTTTCGGACTTCTTCAGCTCGATCTTCGGCGCCCGTGGCGACGGCTTCGGCGGCGGTCAGCGCCGCAGTACCGGGCGCAAAGGCCAGGACGTGGAGATGCAACTGTCGGTGTTTCTTGAAGAGACGCTGTCCACCGAGTCCAAGCAGATCAGCTTCCAGGTACCGCAATACGACGCTTCGGGCCGGCATGTCAGCAACACCGTCAAGAGCCTGAACGTGAAGATCCCCTCCGGGGTCACCGACGGGGAGCGCATCCGCCTCAAAGGCCAGGGCGCGCCGGGCATTGGCGGTGGGGCCAACGGTGATCTGTACCTGATCGTCAAGTTTGCGCCGCACCCAAAATTCGAGGTTGAAGGCGAAAACCTGGTGATCAGCGTGCCGGTGGCGCCGTGGGAACTGGCGTTGGGCACCGAAGTTGCCGTGCCGACCCTGACCGGCAAGATCAACCTCAAGGTCCCGGCCGGCAGCCAGAACGGCCAGCGCATGCGCGCCAAGGGCCATGGCCTGATGAACAAGGGCGGGCAGCGCGGTTATCTGTTCATCCAACTGAAAGTGGTGATGCCCAAAGAGGCCAGCGAGGAAGTGCTCGGGTTGTGGAAGGCACTGGCCGACAGCGCCGCCTTCGATCCGCGCAAAGGCTGGAACAACTGATCCACCCGGGCAACTGTCTTGCATAGTTAGGCCCAGGCCCGTGGGGGCCATGAATAAGCTGCTCATTTTCACAATGAGGTACTTTTCATGGCCCACGCTCAAGCCCCGCTCCCTCCGGGAGACCAGGGGCAGCACTACGCAACGCTCGCCAGCCTGATTCCGCAGGCACTCGTCAAAGCCTCCCCACACAACCGCGCTGCGCTGCGCCAGCTCAGCCCTGAGCTGCCTGGCTGGTACATCTCGACCAGCCTGCAGCAAAAAGACACGCTCAAGACCTTCATCGACGCCAGCTGGAACTCATTGAGCCAATGGGAAGCGCAGATGGCGAAGCTGCAGACGGTCACGGAGTTCGCCCAACCGTTGTTGGAAGCCGCATTAAAAGACGCCGGTTACACGCTGGATGTGCAGCAAACGTATCTGCTGCTGTATGTCCCGGCAGAAGACGCCTTCGGTCGGCAAACGGGCGGGTTCAAGACCAAGACGTTTTCCCTGCTGCAAGCGGCGCTGAACAACTTTGAAGCGCCGGAAGCGGCGCCCGGCTTTTTCAACAGTGCTTCAGGTTTCATCTCCCGGCCCGATGATGACACCGGTCGTTTTGAGCGGGTCGCTACCGCGCTTCCCATCGATACGTTTGTCACGCTCTGCCGTGAGCTGGACCTGGGCGCTCAGTACCAGGCCTACCTCAATGGTCACCTGCGCTCGGGCAATGTGATCGATGATGCGTTGTTGCGCCTGCGCTTTACCACGTGGAAAAAAGACGCCCTCAAGGTGGAGGCGCACCTCGCGTTGCTCAAGGGGGATATCGGCGCCGATGATTTTGCGTTGCTGTTGAGAGTGGCCAACGGCGAGAAAGACATCCGGATTGGCGACAAACAGATCTGGTACAGCACGCCGTGCCTGATGCACCTGCGGCTTCAAGGCTGTTTGCTCATCGAACCGAGCGTGATCCGGCGTTATGGCACCTGGTTTATCGCCTGGTTTCCCGACGATCCGGTCCAGCCGATCAAGCGCTATGAGTCGTTTGCCGAATTCCGCCAGGACATGACGGACCGCCTGACCCACGGCACGCAAGACGACGACCGATCCAAGGGCATCGAACCCACGCAATACCAGGTGTTTTTCAGCCGTTTCGTCGCCAAAAAGGACCGCCCCTATTACTTTCGCCGGTTGACTGAGCTGGTCAAAGACGCGCCACAACAGTCTTGGGCGGTGCAGTGGATGCGCTCGGAGCGTGGGCAGTTCTGGTCAAAACTGCTCGCCCCGACGCCGTTCACCCAGGTGCTGGGTGACCCCGCCCATACCGTTCGAATCCCCATCAAAGGCCCGAATCTGGATATCAACAGCGACCCGATCAAGGGGCTCTGGAGCGTTATCGACCTGTGGGACGAACTCTACGAAAGCCAACTCGAGCGTTTGCTCGACGATGGGCTCGCCGACGCGATTACGACCGCGCACACCGATGCCGCCAACCGCTCCCGCCGTTGGTCGCACTACCTGGGCCTGGGCATGTTGGTGTTGAACACGGTCTCGATGGTGGTGCCGCCGTTGGGGTATGCGATGCTGGCGGTCACGGCCGCGCAGTTGTTGCATGAAGTATTTGACGGGGTGCATGAGCTGAGCACGGGCGACCGCGAGGCCGGCTGGTTGCACTTGGGCGATGTGTTGGAAAGCCTGGTGATGCTCGGTGCGGGCGCGGTGGTGTTCCACTTTACCGTCTCGCCGTTTATCGAAGGCCTGAAGCTGGTCAAGTTGCCCGACGGCAAAGTTCGGCTGTGGAAGCCGGACTTGAAACCCTATGTGCGCAACATCAACATCGCCACCGACTCGCAGCCCTCGGCCGAAGGGTTGCACACCTACGGTCGCGACCAGATCCTGTTGCTGGAAGGCCAACCCCTGGAGCTGAAAAAGGACCCGTACCCCGGCAAATATCGCATTCAACACCCGCGCCGCCCCGATGCCTACCAGCCTGAGATCCGCCACAACGGTTCCGGTGGCTGGCGCCATGAAGTGGAGCAGCCGCGGGGTTGGCGACAACCACGCCTGATGCGACGTCTGGGGCCGTCCATGGACGCCTTCGAGGACATCGAACTGGAGCAGATTCGCACGGTCTGTGACGTGGATGACGATGCGCTGCGCCGTGTGCATAGCGAGAGCGAGGCGCCGCCCGCCGTGCTCCTCGACACGGCCAGCCAGTTTCAGGCCTATGCCGATGCGGTGACGGTAAGCGAGCTGATCCGCAGCGGCAACCTGTCCAGCCCGCTGGCCCAGTATGCCGTGCCGTTGACGGTCGAACTGCCCGGCTGGCCGGCGGCGTGGGCTATCGAGGTGGTCGAAGGTTCGGGCGCGGCGGCCAAGCGCGTGCGTTATGCGCCTGTGGGGCCGCCAGCGACGCAGGTGATCAACCTCGACATGGCCGACCTGATGGCCGGCAAACTGCCCGAGCGGGTCGTCCAGGCGCTCAGTCGCGAGCAGGTGGCGCACATCCTGCGTCAGTTCTTTCAGTACATTCCCGAAGACAACAGCGCACGCGTGACGCTGGTGCAGTCGGCCCTGGCCGATTTTGCGGTCGGGCAACGCGCGCGGTTGTTCAATAGCTTATACGCCGGCCAGGCGCCCGCCGCCGACTCGGCGCTGCAAGTGCTGCAGCGGGATTTCAAAGGGTTGTCGAACGCCATGGGCCGCGAGCTGCTCGATACTGCGCCCGCAGCTGCGCTGGCCAGCCTCAAAAACACCGGCAAGCTGCCGCTGGCGCTGGCCCGGCAGGCGCGCGGCATGCAGCGCCAGATGCGCCTGGTGCGCGCTTATCAAGGCTTATACCTGGAGGCGCTGGCCGGCCCGGACACCGAGACACTGGTGCTCAACACCCTCGAAACGCTGCCCGGCTGGCAAGACGACTTGCGCCTGGAGGTGCGCGAACATGACTATGACGGCACATTGCGCGCCAGTTTCGGCCCCATCGATGCGAGCAGCCGCAAGGTGCTGGTATGGGTTGCCCGAGGTCGCTATCAGCCGTTCGATGAAGAAGCCAACGCACTGTCCGGCATCAACAGTTTCTATGGGGCGATCCAGCATGCGCTGACCGATGGGCATCGCGCCTCCCTGGGCCTGCCGCACGTCGCGCAGGGCCAGCAGCTGAAGGCGCTGATCCAGCGATATGCCTTGCCCCGGCCGCAATTGCGCCGTTTGTTGCATATCCTGCCCGAGAGCCGGCCGTTCTTCCTCGCGCCCAGCGTTTTGCCCGGCAATCGCCGTGGGTATCCGTTGAGCGGTCGAGGCGTGGGCCTGGGCGACTGGGATCGCATCATTGAGGAGCGCTTGCGCACGTTGTACCCGGACTTTACCGACGAGGAGGTGATCGCGTTGCGTGCGGCCAACGATCCCTACAGCGATCAGTGGCTCAAGGCGCTGGAGCGCGAGTACAAGGTGCTGGATGCCGCGCTGCAAACCTGGATGAGTCAGCCGATCGAAGGCGTGGGCGAGTTCGGCAGCCAGGCCTATCGCGAACAGTTGCTCAGGCGCAGCGAGATTGTCCGCGCCCTCAAGGATGCCTGGCGCCGCATCGGGCCGCGGCATTACGACGAGAGCGGGCGCTACCTGGGGCAGAAAATCGAACTGGCGGACAAACCGCTTCAGCAGCAACTGCTGAGCCTGCCCGCGCTGAGTGCCAACTTTGAGCATGTCAGCGGGCTGGGTCTGTCCAACTCCGGTTTCAGCGATGCGAACGTGTCGTTCCTGGCGCACTTTCGCGCCTTGCACACCCTGGATATCGCCGCGTGCGAGTTGACCCGATTGCCGCCGCAGATCACGCAGATGGCGCGTCTTCAGGAACTGGAAATGGCGGAGAACCATATCGTTCTGGATGCCGATGCGGTCGCGCGGTTGCGCTCGATGCGGCATTTACGGACGCTCTGGTTGGACGGCAATCCGCTGGGGCTCGCGCCCGATATCAGCCAGATGCACGAGCTGCGCCTGCTGTGGCTGGGCGGCACTGGCCTGACCGACTGGCCGCCGGGCCTGCTTGAAGTGCCACGGCCGCGTTCGTTCCTGCTGGACTTGAGCGCCAACCCCATCGAGCGCATACCCGCTGTGGCGCTGGGTTCGGAGCATGCCGGTGTGCTTGCCCGCACGCGTGTTGACCCGTCACGCCTGACGCCTGAGGTGAGCCGCACGCTCAGGGGCTATATGGAATCCGTCGGTATTGACCCGGATCGGCGTCTCCCGCCGGCCGGCACGCAGGACAGCGCGCACTGGATGGCCGGTTTGACGCAGGACGAATGGCTGGCCAAGCAGCCGGTCTGGGATGCACTGGAAGGCGCGCGCGGTTCGGAGCCGTTTTTTGATGAGATCAGAAAGTTATCGGAGTCGTCCGATGCGCTTCTGGCGCCCTACAAGGTCGAGCTGACGAGCAAAGTCTGGCGCATGCTGGAGGCCGCCGACGCCGAACCCCGGCTGCGCGAAAAGCTGTTCCAGATGGCCACGGCGCCGACCACCTGCGTCGACGCCGGGGCGCAGTTGTTCAATGCCATGGGGGTCGAGGTGATGCAGTGGGAAGCCCACGCGGCAGGGCGTCCGGAATGGGTCCTGCTTGAACTGCTGGACCTGGCCAAGGGCAAGTGCCGGTTGGACGAAGTGGGCCGGATCGCCCGCGCCCGCGTGGAGGCGCTGCGCGCGCAGGGCCGGCGTTTTCCGCTCTATGACGAAGACGGGCATCTGCTCACCCAGTACGATGAACGCGGCAACCCGGTACGCACGCTGGATGAAGTCGAGATCCATCTGGCGTTCGTCACCGGGCTCGCCCAACGGCTGGACCTGCCTTGGCAATCGCGCAGCATGCGCTTCGACGAACCGGATGTGACGCCCCAGATGCTCGATGACGCCTATGAGCGCGTCACGCGCCTGGAAGAGGGCGACCTGCTCCGCGAGCAACTGATCGAACAGGACTTCTGGCGCAACTACCTGGAAGCCACCCACGCCGAGGCGTTCGAGGTGGTGCTCAACAAGAGCCGGGCCTTGGATGACCTGCTGGAGGCGCAGACGGCCTGGGCCAGCAATGGCAACCTGTCGGACATGCAAAAGGCCGCGCAACGAAGAATCATCGAAAGCACGGCCCGCACCCTGGGCAAGCCCGCCAGCGAAGTCGCCCCCGGCCTGGTGATGAGTGACGCGCGATACTACGCAGACATCGCCGTGTTGGCCGAGGAAAGTAAAAACATCCTGCGCCGCCTCTGCGACCAGGCGATGGGGCGCAGTGTCGATTGATCATGCGGGGTGCAACGCAACCCTGAAAACCTCGGTTTTCAGGGTTGAATCACCGGCGCTAAAACAAGAAATAGCGCTGCGCCATCGGCAGCACATCCGCCGGCTCGCACCACAGCAACACGCCGTCGGCCTTGACCTGATAGGTCTGTGGGTCCACGTCGATGTGCGGCAGGTAGTCGTTGTGGATCAGGTCGGTTTTCTGCACATTGCGACAGCCCTTGACCACCGCGATCTGCTTCTTCAAACCCAAGGCTTGCGGTAAGCCGGCATCCTCGGCGGCCTGGCTGATAAAGGTCAGGCTGGTGGCGTGCAGGGCGCTGCCGAAGCTGGCGAACATCGGCCGGTAGTGGACCGGCTGCGGCGTGGGAATCGAGGCGTTGGCGTCGCCCATCAGGCTTGAGGCAATCGCGCCGCCCTTGAGGATCAGGGTTGGCTTGATGCCGAAGAACGCCGGACGCCACAGCACCAGATCAGCCCATTTGCCGACTTCGATGGAGCCGACGATATGGCTGATGCCATGGGTGATCGCCGGGTTGATGGTGTACTTGGCGATGTAGCGCTTGGCGCGGAAGTTATCGTTGCCAGGGCCGTCGCCGGGCAGGGCGCCGCGCTGTTTTTTCATCTTGTCGGCGGTTTGCCAGGTGCGCGTGATCACTTCGCCGACGCGGCCCATGGCCTGGCTGTCGGAGCTGATCATCGAGAACGCGCCGAGGTCGTGCAGGATGTCTTCGGCGGCGATGGTCTCGCGGCGGATGCGGCTTTCGGCGAAGGCCACGTCTTCGGCGATGCTCGGGTCGAGGTGATGGCAGACCATCAGCATGTCGAGGTGTTCGTCGATGGTGTTGCGCGTGAATGGCCGCGTCGGGTTGGTCGAGCTGGGCAGCACGTTGGCGAAGCCGCAGGCCTTGATGATGTCCGGCGCGTGGCCGCCGCCGGCGCCTTCGGTGTGGTAGGTGTGGATGGTGCGGCCCTTGAGCGCGGCCAGCGTGGTTTCGACGAAGCCGGATTCGTTGAGGGTGTCGCTGTGGATCGCCACCTGCACATCGTATTGGTCGGCGACGTTCAGGCAGTTGTCGATGCTCGCGGGCGTGGTGCCCCAGTCTTCGTGCAGCTTCAAACCGATGGCGCCGGCCTTGACCTGCTCGATCAACGGCTCGGGCAAACTGGCGTTGCCCTTGCCGGTGAAACCGATGTTCATCGGGAACGCGTCGCTGGCCTGCAGCATGCGCGCCAGGTGCCACGGGCCGGAGGTGCAGGTCGTCGCGTTAGTGCCGGTGGCCGGGCCGGTGCCGCCGCCGATCAGGGTGGTAACGCCGCTGGTCAGCGCCTCTTCGATCTGCTGCGGGCAGATGAAATGCACGTGGGAGTCGATGCCGCCGGCGGTGAGGATCATGCCTTCACCGGCGATCACTTCGGTGCTGGCGCCGATGGCCATGGTCACGCCGGGCTGGATGTCCGGGTTGCCGGCTTTGCCGATGGCGTGGATGCGGCCGTTCTTGAGGCCGACGTCGGCCTTGACGATGCCCCAGTGATCGATGATCAGTGCGTTGGTGATCAGGGTGTCGACCACTTCATGGGCGAGCAACTGGCTCTGGCCCTGGCCATCGCGGATCACTTTGCCGCCGCCGAATTTCACTTCTTCGCCATAGACGGTGAAGTCTTGTTCGACTTCGACGAACAGCTCGGTGTCGGCCAGGCGGACCTTGTCACCGACGGTGGGGCCGTACATGTCGGCGTAGGCTTGGCGGCTGATTTTCATGTGTGGTTGCCCTGAAAAAATGTGTTGAATGTGAAATCGCTATCGGGGGCAAGCCCCCCCCCACTTTTTGACTGTATTCACAAATCAAACTGTGTGAACCCAATCCAATGTGGGAGGGGCTTGCCCCCCCACCTTTTGGCTGTATTCACAAATCAAACTGTGTGAACCCGATCCAATGTGGGAGGGGGCTTGCCCCCGATGAGGCCCTAAAGGTCGCCCATGATCCGCCCGGCAAACCCAAACACCCGCCGCCCTCCGCCGAAATCGACCAACTCAACTTCGCGACTCTGCCCTGGCTCAAACCGCACCGCCGTGCCCGCCGGGATATTCAGGCGCATGCCGCGGCTCAGCGCACGGTCGAAGGTCAGCGCGTCGTTGGTTTCGAAAAAGTGATAGTGCGAGCCCACCTGGATCGGCCGGTCGCCGCTGTTGGCCACGCTCAGGCTGACGGTGCGGCGGCCGACGTTGAGTTCGATGTCGCCAGGCTGGATCTGAAATTCACCAGGAATCATGCAGGTTGCCCCAGGGTCTTGTAGTAGATGGCGGTCGGGCTGTAACGCCCGTCCGGGCTTTGGCAGTAATCGGGCAGTTCACCCACCTTGGTGTAGCGCAGCGCCTGGTAGAAGGCTTCGGCCTCGGAGCCGGCTTCGGTGTCCAGGTACAGCAGGCCGCGCTTGTGTTGGCGCGCGGCGAGTTCCAGGGCGTGCATCAACTGGTGGCCCAGGCCGTGGCGGCGGGCGCTGCTGTGGACCAGCAGTTTTTGCACTTCGGCGCGGTTCAGACCGTTGGCTTTCTGGCACAGCGCCAGTTGCACGCTGGCAATCACGCGCTCGTCGCGCACCACCACCCACAGCAACAGGCTGGCGTCTTCGATGCTCGCTTGCACGCTGTGCAAATACGCGCGGGCCTGGGCCTCATCGAAGTCGGCCATGAAGCCGATCGACGCGCCGTGCCTGACCGCATCCAGCAACAGCTCGATCAAGCCCTGGCGATAGTGGGCAAAACTTTCAGCATTGACTCGACGCAGTTGCGCGGCGTTCATCGATCTCACTCCTGGGGCGGTTCGGCGCCCGGATTCAAGGTCAGTTGCATAAAGGTCAGATCGAGCCAGCGGCCGAATTTGATGCCCACTTGCGGCATCTGCCCGGTGGTGCTGAAACCCAGGCGCTCATGCAGGCGGAGCGAGGCCTTGTTGCCGCTTTCAATGGCCGCGACCATCACGTGTTTGCCGCCGGCGCGGGCGCGTTCGATCAGGGTTTGCATCAGGCGTGGGCCGAGGCCTTTGCCACGCTGATCGTTGCGCACGTACACCGAGTGCTCGACGCTGTAGCGAAAACCTTCGAAGGGGCGCCAGTCGCCGAACGAGGCGTAGCCCGTCACTTCGTGGTTTTCCACCGCGACCAGGATCGGGTAGCGCTGCGCCTGGCGCGCACTGAACCAGGCCAGGCGGTTAGCCAGGTCCACTGGCTGTTCGTTCCAGATCGCCGTGGTGTTCAGCACCGCGTCGTTGTAGATGTCGCGGATCGCTGGCAGATCGTGCTCGGTTGCATCACGGATCATGGCGGGGCCTCACGCGATGGGTTGGTGGACGGTCACCAGTTTGGTGCCATCGGGAAAGGTGGCTTCCACCTGGATATCCGGGATCATTTCCGGGATGCCTTCCATCACCTGTTCGCGGCTGAGCAGGGTGGTGCCGAAGTGCATCAGGTCGGCCACGGTGCGGCCGTCGCGGGCGCCTTCCATCAGCGCCGCGGAGATGTAGGCGATGGTTTCCGGGTAGTTGAGTTTCACACCGCGCGCCAGGCGCCGTTCGGCGACGAGGCCTGCGGTGAAGATCAGCAGTTTGTCTTTTTCCCGTGGGGTCAGGTCCATGGTTCAAGGTCCTTCATAAAATGCATTCTTAAATACAATGGAGATCAAGTGTGGGAGGGGGCTTGCCCCCGATAGGGGAGTGTCAGGCAATGCATCTGTAACTGACCCACCGCCATCGGGGGCAAGCCCCCTCCCACATTTTGATCTTCATGTGCTCCAGATTCTGGGTGCCACGGCCTCTCGCCCCAGTACCGCCGGGCGCAGCAGCCGCCATAAATCAATCAACCAGCCCCGCGCCAGCAGCGCTTCGCTCGCCAGGCAGCGGGCGACCAGCAGGCCGGGCAGTTGGGTCAGGTCGCCGCGCACCGCATGGGGCAGCGAGCGGCAGTGTTCGAGTAATTCTGGCTCGATATCGCCGGTCAGCAACAAGGTGGCGAAGACCGGTTGCCCGTCCAGTCCGATCGGCGAGTCGAGCAAGCCATCGCCGCCCACAATGCGCTGGCGTTCGTGCCAGAGCAACTGGCCGTCGCGACGGATGTCCAGGTGCGCTTGAAAGTGCCCGAGGTCGAAGCGCTCGCCGCTGGCCGGGCGGCCCAGGGCGACCACGTCCCAGTACAACAGCCGCGCATCGCCGTGCAGCGCGATGCGCGTAGTGAGTTCGGCCTGGGCGGCGCTGAACACGATGGTTTCCTGGGGCAGCCATTCCAGGGTGGCGCCGGCCTCGACGCTCAGCTCGAGTTGCTGAAACGCCGGGCCGCTGGCGCGGTACCACTTGGCCGCGCCGGGGCTGGTCAATTGCGCCCAGGCGCCCTCGGCGACGTGGGCGCGGATGTCCAGGCGGTCGCCGCCGGCAATCCCGCCGGGCGGATGCACGATGATGTGCTGGCACACCTCGGGGCCTTCGGCGTACAAGTGTTTTTGCACGCGCAGCGGGCCGAGGTGGCGACGCATCACCGGGCGCGTGGTGTCGCCGAAACGCGCGTAGCCGAGTTCCAGCTCGGCGTGCCAGCTAGGGGTGAACAGGGCAGGAGAAACGGGCAGGTTCATGGCGTGGGCTTATCGTTAGGAAGCTACAGATTAGATGGTTACGAGGCCGCGCACACCGTCGCTTTCCATATTTTCTCCACGGCCTTGCTGGACGATTTCACCGCGCGACATCACCAGGTACTGGTCGGCCAGTTCGGCGGCAAAGTCGTAGAACTGCTCCACCAACAGGATCGCCATGTCGCCACGGGCCGCGAGTTTCTTGATCACCGCAGCGATCTCCTTGATCACCGACGGCTGAATGCCTTCGGTTGGCTCGTCGAGAATCAACAGGCGCGGCCGGCTGGCCAGCGCGCGGCCGATCGCCAGTTGCTGTTGCTGGCCGCCGGACAAATCGCCCCCACGGCGGTGCTTCATTTGCAGCAGCACCGGGAACAGTTCGTAGATAAACGCCGGGACTTCCCTGGCTTCGGCGCCGGGGAAGCGCGACAGGCCCATCAGCAGGTTTTCTTCCACCGTCAGCCGCCCGAAAATCTCCCGGCCCTGGGGCACGTAGGCGATCCCGGCGTGTACGCGCTGGTGCGGCTTGAAGCCGGTGATGGCCTGGCCTTCCCAGTTCACCGCGCCCTCTTTGGCGGGCAGCAGGCCCATCAGGCACTTGAGCAGGGTGGTCTTGCCCACGCCGTTACGGCCGAGCAGGCAGGTGACTTCGCCAATCTGCACCTCGAATGAAAGCCCGCGCAGGATGTGGCTACCGCCGTAATACTGGTGCAGCTTGTCGACTTGCAGCATTCTCAAAACCTCCTCAATTCCCTGTAGGAGCGAGCTTGCTCGCGAAAAACCTGAGGGCGCCGCGTGCATTCAGGCTGCCCGCGTTATCGTTAACGATTTTCGCGAGCAAGCTCGCGCCTACAAAAAAACGAACTCAGCGCCCGAGGTATACCTCGATCACGCGCTCGTTTTCCTGCACCTGTTCCAGCGACCCTTCGGCCAGCACGCTGCCCTGGTGCAACACGGTCACATGGTCGGCAATCGAGCCGACAAAGCCCATGTCGTGTTCCACCACCATCAGCGAGTGCTTGCCCGCCAGGCGCTTGAACAGTTCGGCGGTGAATTCGGTTTCGGCGTCGGTCATGCCTGCCACCGGTTCGTCGAGCAGCAACAGTTGCGGGTCTTGCATCAGCAGCATGCCGATTTCCAGGAATTGCTTCTGGCCGTGGGACAGCAGGCCGGCCGGGCGATGCACCGAGGCGGTCAGGCGGATGGTGTCGAGCACTTCATCGATGCGGTCTTTCTGCTCGCCGCTCAGGCGTGCGCGCAGGCTGGCCCACACCGACTTGTCGGTCTTCTGCGCCAGCTCCAGGTTTTCGAACACGCTCAAGGCTTCGAACACCGTGGGTTTCTGGAACTTGCGGCCGATGCCGGCCTGGGCGATCTGTACTTCGCTCATCGCGGTCAGGTCGAGGGTTTCGCCGAACCAGGCGTTGCCGTGGCTGGGCCGGGTCTTGCCGGTGATCACGTCCATCAGCGTGGTTTTGCCCGCGCCGTTGGGGCCGATGATGCAGCGCAATTCGCCGACGCTGATGTACAGGTTCAAGGCGTTGAGTGCCTTGAAACCGTCGAAGCTGACGCTGATGTCTTCCAGGGTCAGGATCGTGCCGTGGCGCGTGTTGAGGCCCGTGCCGGCGGCCTGGCCGATGCCGATCGCGTCGCGGCCGCTGCCGGCGTCGAGAATAGGTTCGAGCATAAATTCTGCGGTCGCCGTGACTCTCATTGTTCACCCCGTTTCTTCAACAGCCCGATCACGCCCTTGGGCAAATACAGGGTGACGATGATGAACAGCGCCCCCAGGAAGAACAGCCAATACTCCGGGAACGCCACGGTGAACCAGCTCTTCATGCCGTTCACCACTCCGGCGCCGAGCAGCGGCCCGATCAAGGTGCCGCGCCCACCCAAGGCCACCCACACGGCGGCTTCGATGGAATTGGTCGGTGACATTTCGCTGGGGTTGATGATGCCCACCTGCGGCACGTACAACGCTCCCGCCAGGCCGCACAGCACTGCGCTCAACACCCACACGAACAACTTGAAGCCACGCGGGTCGTAGCCGCAGAACATCAGGCGGTTCTCGGCATCGCGCAGGGCGGTCAGTACCCGGCCGAACTTGCTCTTGGCCAGGCGCCAGCCGATGTACAGGCTGCTCACCAGCAACACCACGGTGGCCACAAACAACGCCGCGCGCGTGCCCGGTTCGGTGATGCCGAAGCCGAGGATGCTGCGGAAATTGGTAAAGCCGTTATTGCCGCCGAAGCCGGTCTCGTTGCGAAAGAACAACAGCATCCCGGCGAAGGTCAGGGCCTGGGTCATGATCGAGAAATACACGCCCTTGATCCGCGAGCGAAAGGCGAAGAAGCCGAACACCAGCGCCAGCAACCCCGGCGCCAACACCACCAGGCACAAGGCCCAGAGGAAGTGCTCGGTGCCGACCCAGTACCAGGGCAATTCGGTCCACGACAAGAAGGTCATGAACGCCGGCAACTCATCGCCGGAGGCCTGGCGCATCAGGTACATGCCCATGGCGTAACCGCCGAGGGCGAAGAACAAACCGTGGCCGAGGGACAACATCCCGGCGTAACCCCACACGAGGTCGAGCGCGAGGGCGACGATGGCGTAGCAGAGAATCTTGCCCACCAGCGTCAACGTGTAGGCCGAGACGTGCAGCGGATTGTCCGGCGTCAACAGCGAACACAGCGGCAGGGCCAGCAGCAGGATCAGGATCACCGCGCCGATGGCAATCGTCAGCTTGGGGCCGGCCTTTTGTGTGGCCGTGAGCATCAATGGCTGGTTCATCAGTCGATCACCCGTCCTTTGAGTGCGAAGAGGCCTTGCGGGCGTTTCTGGATAAACAGAATGATCAGCGCAAGGATCAGGATCTTGCCGAGCACGGCGCCGATCTGCGGTTCGAGGATCTTGTTGGCGATCCCCAGGCCGAACGCGGCCATCACGCTACCGGCCAATTGGCCGACACCGCCGAGCACCACGACCAGGAAGGAATCGATGATGTAGCTCTGGCCCAGGTCCGGGCCGACGTTGCCGATCTGGCTCAGCGCCACGCCGCCCAGCCCGGCGATGCCGGAGCCCAGGCCAAACGCGAGCATGTCCACGCGCCCGGTGGGCACGCCGCAGCAGGCGGCCATGTTGCGGTTCTGGGTGACGGCGCGCACGTTGAGGCCCAGGCGCGTCTTGTTCAGCAGCAGCCAGGTCAGCAGCACCACGCACAAGGCGAAGGCGATGATCACGATGCGGTTGTACGGCAGCACCAGGTTGGGCAGCACTTGAATGCCGCCGGACAGCCAGGCGGGGTTGGCCACTTCGACGTTCTGCGCGCCGAACACCAGGCGCACCAGTTGGATCAGCATCAGGCTGATGCCCCAGGTGGCGAGCAGGGTTTCCAGGGGGCGGCCGTACAGGTGACGAATCACCGTGCGTTCCAGGGCCATGCCGATAGCGGCGGTGACGAAAAACGCCACCGGCAGCGCGATCAGCGGGTAGAACTCGATGGCGTGCGGCACGTAGCGCTGCATCAGCAACTGCACCCCATAGGTGGAATACGCGCCGAGCATCAGCATCTCGCCGTGGGCCATGTTGATCACGCCCAGCAGGCCGAACGTGATCGCCAGGCCCAGGGCCGCGAGCAGCAGGATCGAACCGAGGGACATGCCGCTGAAGGCCTGGCCGAGGATCTCGCCCAGCATCAATTTGCGTTTGACCTGGGCCAGGCTGGTCTCGGCGGCGGTATGCACGGCGGCATCGGTTTCTACGCCGGGGGCGAGCAGGGTTTCCAGGCGGGTGCGGGCCAGCGGGTCGCCGGTGCTGCCGAGCAAGCGCACGGCGGCGAGGCGCACCAGCGGATCGGCGTCGACCAATTGCAGGTTGGCCAGGGCCAGGCTGAGGGCGGTGTGGACGTCTTCGACGGTTTCGGCGGCGACGCGCTGGTCGAGGAATTTGAGCTGCGCCGGTTGCGCGGTTTTTTGCAGGGTTTGCGCGGCCGCCAGGCGCACCTTGGGGTCGGCGGCGAGCAGTTGCTGGCTGGCCTGGACGTTGTCGATCAGACCGCGCAGGCGGTTGTTCAGGCGCACGGTCTTGGTTTCGCCATTGACCGTGAGTTGGCCTTGTTGCAGGGCGTCCACCAGCTCGATGCGCGC
Organism: Pseudomonas marginalis; assembly: GCF_024169655.1. Taxonomy (GTDB): domain Bacteria; phylum Pseudomonadota; class Gammaproteobacteria; order Pseudomonadales; family Pseudomonadaceae; genus Aquipseudomonas; species Aquipseudomonas paraveronii. The sequence continues at coordinate 551,748 of NZ_JALJWV010000001.1, forward strand.
CGGGTCGGGCTGGGCGGCCCAGTCCTGCAGCAGTTTGGCTTGTTGCGTCGGGTTGGCGGTGAGGAAGTCGTCGGCGTCACCGGCGTGTGCGCCAACAGGCAGCAACAGTAGGGCCGTGAGGATCAAGCGGTAGAGGGCAGTGGGCATAACAAAATGTCCTGAGCAGGCACGGGTCGGCTTTATGTGGGAGGGGGCTTGCTCCCGATAGCGGTGGGTCAGGCAATGCATGGGCTGACTGATCCACCGCTATCGGGGGCAAGCCCCCTCCCACATGTCGATCTGCGCTGGGGCTTAGTTACTTTTCACGGCGTAATCAGGTTTTTTGTCGTTGCCGGGAATGTACGGGCTCCATGGCTGTGCGCGGATCGGTTCCTGGGTCTGCCACACCACCGAGAACTGCCCGTCGGCCTGGATTTCACCGATCATCACCGGCTTGTGCAGGTGGTGGTTGGTCTTGTCCATGGTCAGGGTGAAGCCCGACGGCGCGGCGAAGGTCTGGCCGGCGAGGGCTTCACGCACTTTGTCGACGTCGGTGGACTTGGCTTTCTCGGCCGCCTGCGCCCACATATGGATGCCCACGTAGGTGGCTTCCATTGGGTCGTTGGTCACGGCTTTGTCCGCGCCCGGCAGGTTGTGTTTCTTGGCGTAGGCTTTCCAGTCGGCGACGAATTTGGTGTTCACCGGGTTCTCCACCGACTGGAAGTAGTTCCAGGCGGCGAGGTTGCCCACCAGCGGCTTGGTGTCGATGCCGCGCAGTTCTTCTTCGCCCACCGAGAACGCCACCACCGGTACGTCGGTGGCCTTCAGGCCCTGGTTGGCCAGCTCTTTGTAGAACGGCACGTTGGAGTCGCCGTTGACGGTGGAGATCACCGCGGTCTTGCCGCCGGCGGAGAACTTCTTGATGTTGGCGACGATGGTCTGGTAATCGGCGTGGCCGAACGGGGTGTAGACCTCTTCGATGTCTTTATCCGCAACGCCCTTGGAATGCAGGAACGAGCGCAGGATCTTGTTGGTGGTGCGCGGGTACACGTAGTCGGTGCCCAGCAGGAAGAAGCGCTTGGCGCCGCCGCCTTCTTCGCTCATCAGGTATTCCACCGCCGGTATCGCCTGCTGGTTCGGCGCCGCACCGGTATAGAACACGTTTGGCGACATTTCTTCGCCTTCGTATTGCACCGGGTAGAACAGCAGGCCGTTGAGTTCTTCGAACACCGGCAACACCGATTTGCGCGACACCGAGGTCCAGCAGCCGAAGACCACGGCGACCTTGTCCTGGGTCAGCAACTGCCGGCCTTTTTCGGCGAACAGCGGCCAGTTCGACGCCGGGTCGACCACCACCGGTTCCAGCATCTTGCCGTTCACACCGCCCTTGGCGTTGATCTCGTCGATGGTCATCAGCGCCATGTCTTTGAGCGAGGTTTCGGAGATCGCCATGGTGCCGGAGAGCGAATGCAGAATGCCGACCTTGATGGTCTCGGCGGCCTGCACGGTCCAGGTCATGCCCATGGCGGCAATCGATGCGGTGAGTGTGAAAGCCTTGATCAAGCTACGACGCTTCATGGTGCGATCTCCGGGAACTCGATGTTGTTATGAGGGCATTGCTCAGGCTTTTGCAAAGGCTGTGCCGAGGTGCCTGTTCGCGGGGCCGCGCACTTCGATGTCTCCCGTTGAGGCGCGGCGGCGCACCAGTTCGGGGCCGTTGCGGGGGCGTCGTGCATGCTCGCGCACCTGAAAGGGGCTGTTTTGGACGGTGATTAATTAGCTACCGCTTGAGCCGGGTTCGGTGTGACGAGAATGCCCCCTGACCACATCGATTCAGGTGTTCCACAGGGAGTGTTTATGGCTATCAGATTAACGCGCGAAGAACGTGCCGCCGGTTCACGCAGGGGCGCCACGAGCTTGCCGCTGCTGAGCCCGGAATTTTTGAAGGAAGAGGATGCCGCTTACTGGGCGCACACCCAGATCGGCGCGAAAAGAGACCGCGAATACGGCGGTGTGATTGTGCGCGGGGCGACGGGCCGGTTTCTGGCGACCGAGCCCGTACCTGGCGATGACAGAGAGTTCGATTTGCTCAAGGTCCTGGCGGTCGGCGCCGACGGTTATTACCAGCAGCCCAAGGGCTACACCTGTGTGGCCAGCTACCATTCACACCCGGCGATCCAGGCTGAAATCCTGCAGCGAAACCCTTCGTTCGACGAGCGCATGGCGAAGGCTTTCGTGAATTTTTTCTCGGCGAGCGACTTGTTTGCCGACATCAATGAGCAACAGTTTTTCCCGGCGGCGTATTTGTCCGGGCCGGACGGTTCGCTGATTCGCTATGCGCCCAGTGGCTCGCCACGGGAACGGAGTTTCGCGCTGTGGCTGCGCGCCGGCAAGCCCGCAGGTAACCCGGTGGGGGTGTATGGCCCGTTCAGCGAGCTGGTGAAGAAGGTCTCCACCCTGGGCGAATTGAGCCTGATCGTATCGGCTTCATTATGGGGCGGCTCCATCGGCACGGTACCGGCGGACTGGGTGGTGTTCGAGCCGTTCACGTCTGACGCCGTGACCCGCCAGCCACTGTTCACCTCGATCCTTGGCAGCGCCGAAGAGGCGCTGATCGCGGCGCGTCGGTATGACACCACGGCGCTTGACGCCCGCACATTCGGCTGTGTGCTCAAGCATCTGACCGATGAACTTTATGTGGCGACGTTTCCAGTCGTGGAGCACTCGCCCTCGTTCTCGGCGGCAGGGCTGTTCCCCGAGCGGACCCCAGGCAAACTGAGGCTGCCGTCCAACTTCCGATTGGAGGCGATCTACTACCGCTCCACCGTCGTGACCGCCGATATTCCCGAGCGCGAATCCTGGCTGTACAGCACGTTCCCGACGCCGGCGGAGGTGGTGGCTGCCATCGTTCAATCGGCGGCGACCCTGGAGTTGCAGCAGGAAAGCCGCGGCTTGCGTCTTTACGCACAGACCTCGGATGGCGCCCTGCTTGAACTCAAGGTGCCTGCGGCCAGTGATGCCGGCGCGCTGGTCAGCACCGGCGGCGACGGTGTGCTCGACGACAATGGCGCCCAGGCCGCATTGAAGGCCGGCAGCCTCAGCCCGCGCGACTATGTGCGGCGAGTGATCGGCGCGACGTCGGTGTCGGTGGTCGAGGCCGGCTTGTTCTGGCGGGTCGTCGGTCCGCTGGACAATCATTCGGCGGTGTTGAACGGTTTCTATCAGGCGGTATTGAGCCCGCCCTTTATTAACGCCCATGACGCCGCGGTGTATGCCCACGAGCAGATCGGCCCAAGGCGCGAGCGAGCCTACGGCGGCTATGTGCTCAAGGACAGGGAAGGCCGCTTCTTTATCACCCAGCCCCTGGCCAGCGACGCCAACCCGTTCGCGCGTAAGCTGTTTTTTCCGGTGGATATACCCGGCCCGTTGATCCCGCCCGAGTTTTATACGCTTTATGGCCGTTACGGTTCCCGCCCGGCGCTGTCGATGGTCGACCCCGGCTGGGTCAAACAACGCAATTGGACGCGCGAAGACGCCCTCATCAACCTGCAGATTTTTAGCCCTGCTGAAATCCACGACGTGATCCCGGCCAGGCACCCGGTGTACTTGTCGGCCGCCGAGGACTGTTTGCTGGCGTACACCCCGAGCGGCTCGGAGCAGGAGGCATTGGTGTCAACCGGCGCCGCGCCACAAGCGGCTGGCAGCGTGTTGCAAAAACGCCTGGACAGAGGGCTTCTCAAGCCCGCGATGTGGGTCACCCGGTTGGCTGAGGCGGGTGATTTGCGGGTGATCCAAGGCAACGCATTGTGGGGCCAGCGTTCGCCGATCTATAAAGACTGGACGCCCTCTTTCGAGTACGCACCCAGAGCCGGCGCTCCCGACTATGCGACCTATGGCGCGCTGTTCAGCACGGCAGACGAAGCCGCCCGCGATCTGCATGCGCGGGTGCATGGGCGCAACCTGCCGGAGCAGGCGTACTTTGCGTTTATCCTCAAGCACCAGGACAAGGAGCTGTACGTGGCCACCGAGGTGGTGGGCGTTAGTGAACGGGTCAAGCTGTTTAGTCTCAACAGCGTGTTTGCTCCGACAGACGACAATGACTATCGGTTTCCCGCTGGGTTTTCGCTCTGCGGGCTGTTTCGTTCGCAGCAATGGCAGCCGACCGGGTTGTCGCCGTCCAGCGCCTGGCTGACCCGCTATTTTGTGATGCCGATGGTGTTGTACGACGTGCTTTACGAGAGCAAGCGCAGAGGGGCGAAATACAACAGCAATAGAAACCTGCCGGTGTATTTTTCGACGCAAGAGGGGGCCTTGTTGCGATTCGTACCGCTGCCCTTCAATGTGGGAAGCGGCGGGCCGGTGGAAAGCGCCTTTGAAGCGGCGGTCACCGAGTTGGCCTCTGGTCAAAAGACGGCGCAGACCTTTGTCCGGGAGTGGGCCAACGGCGGGGATCTGCACGTGGTGCGTACCAGTCAATGCTGGGACCAGCCAGGGCGGGTGCCGCGCACCTGGTCCGGCTACGAACACCTGACCCGCCGTCGCGTCGGGCCTGCGTTTGCCAACCCGGACGATGCGGCGCGGTATGCCGCGGCCATTGTCGGTGAGGGCCGTCATCGCACCTACGGCGGGGTCCTGCTCAGGCTGCTCAATAACTTGTTCGTCGCGACGGACCCGCTGGTGGTGCCGCCCCAGGGGTTTGAGCTGAACTGGATTTATCCTGATTCGGCGATCGCACAAGGGCTGTATCCGTCGGGAAGTACCATCGTCGCGCGTTACCGCTCGGTGCTCGGGAAGGAGACGCAGATGCTGATGTCGGCCACCGAAAAGGCGGTCTACCAGAGCATGGTGCCCACGGGCGTGCTGTCGGATCTGTTGCACCGTCAAGTCCACATCAAGCGCGAATACGTGTTCGGCCCCGAGGGCGTCATCCTGAGTTACCAACTGAAGGGGTCGGCTGAGGAGGAGGCGCTCAAGCTGAAACTGGCGCCATTGAATTTGGTCAAGGGGGATGTCGCGGACAATGAAATTGAACGGCAACTGCACAGCGGCGCGCTGCTGCCTGTCGATTTCGTCACGCAGGTGGCGAAGGCCGGTGATCTGCGGGTGGTCGACGGTAATCGTCTGTGGGGCTACCCGCGACAGTTGAGCGGGCCGTTCGTGCCGAACGTGGACCAGGCCACGGCGCTGAAGATCAAGCAGATGTTTGCCGATGCGCCGTGCGGCCCGAGCTTTACCCAGGCCTACGACGCAGTGCGTTACGCACAGCGCTTGTCGTCGCCGCAGCAGCAGTTGCAGTTCGGTTATGTTCTCAAGGACGTGCGCAAAAATGTCTACATGACGACCTTGCCGTTGGTCCGCGCCGAATACTGGCGCTTCGAGCAGGTCTTCGTCGAGGGTCTGTTGCCCCAGGGGTATTCGCTCGATGGCTTGTATTTGTGCGCCTCTAGCGTGGCGATCGCGCCGTCGAGCGATGAGATGGCGCTTAGCTTTTTCTCGCCCCAGGACCTGGTCAACGGCGTCAGTTTTGTCTGCAACCTGGCCGGCAATGGCGCCTTGCCGCTCTATCTGCTGTGCGCCGACGGCGCGTTGCTACGGTATTCATTCACAAAGAACGGGCGGCAAGCACTGGATGCGCTGAGCACTGAGGCCCGAACGCTCGGCCCGCAATTGCTCGAGGGCACCGCCAGCGTCGCCGACTACGTGCGTGGGCTCGCGACCAAGGGCCAATTGTATGTGCGGGTCCCGAGCACGGTGTGGGGCAAGGAACAAGCGGTGACCGCGCAGTGGCAACCCAAGGCCGCGCCCTGGCCTGTGCAGGACAACCCGCATTTTCTGTCCTTTTGCGGACCGCTGTTCAGCCATGCCGATGACGCCGCGCGTTGGGCCGTGAAACAGTTGGGCGGCTTCAAGGGCTTCGAATACCTCGGCGCCGTGCTGGCGTCGCCCAGGGGGCTGGGGTTCGTCGCGCTTGAGCCGGTGGAGGATCGCCGTGGGTGGCTGGAAGACACGATTTCACGGCTGTTCTGGTTCGGTCATCTGGGCTTCGATATCACGCCCGAGCATCCGCTGTTCTTCTACACCATCCAGGCGGTCCAGGCGTTTTACAAAGTCATCCCGTTGCGCCCGGATCTGTCGTCGCTGGATCAGCGCTTGCTGGACAACTTCGCCGACCAGAATGATCTGCGCCTGTACCTGGGCATCATCCGCAGTAACCGTCCGGTCGCCGAGAGTGTTTACCTGGCGTGCCGCGGCGGTGCGCTCCTGAAGTATGTGCCGGGTTTCACGGCCGACGAGGCGCGACTGCTGAGTGTCGACGCGTCGCCGTTGCCCAGTGTGCTGGTCAGCGGCTTGCGCGAGGCCGGTACGCTGAGTGTGCTGGATACCGACGCCTTCTGGACGCGTCCGGGGCCGCTGGGGGCGGAATGGCAGGTCAAGGACGTACTCGCCGAGCCGGACCCGCAGGACGTGCTGTACGGTCGCGACAAGGACGAACTCTGAGCGGTGTTCAGCGCTGCTGAAGCCGGCCGCCGTGGATCGACCGATCCACGGCGGCGTCGGCGTCAAACGCGCGAAGGTTGCGCAAACAGCCGCGACAGCAGCAGGCGATCCAACGCCCACACGACGATCAGCGACGCGCCCACCAACGGAAAGATGATCGCCAACCCGAGCATGATCACCATCGCGGTTTTCCACTTCGGCAGGTCATGACGCAACGGCGGCACACCCAGGCCGCCGGCCGGTCGCCGCTTCCACCAGATCACCACGCCGCTGACGGCGCTGAGCAGGATCATCAGGCAGATCAGCAGCACAATCAGTTGATTGACCCAGCCGAACATCTTGCCCTCGTGCAACATCACGCCGGTCTCGGTCGCCCGCGCCACGCCGTTGTAGTGTTCCCAGCGCACATCGGCGAGGACCTTGCCGGTGTACTGGTCCACGTGCAGGGTCGCGTCATTGCGCGGGTCGTTGGCGAATACGGCGACAGTGAATACGCCCTCGGCAGTGGTGGGTGGGGTGATGCTGTAGCCGGGTTCGACCTTGCGTGCGGTGGCGAGGTCGACCACCTGTTGCAGGCTGATGGTGGGCGCGGCAGGGGCGGCCTGCATCGCGCCGTGGTTCATGTGTTCGGCATGGTCGCCGGACACCGGCATCGGTGTGTTTTCCATGGCCCAGGGCACGGTCTGTTGCGTCGCGGTGTTGAGCACGCGGGCCTGTTGATCGGAGGTCGGCACGGCGTTCCACATCGCCGCCGGGAAGCGGTTCCACAGCTCGGCGTATTGCTTGCCCCAGAAGCCGGTCCAGGCCATGCCGCTGAGCAGCATCACCAGCAATAATGCGGCACCCCAGAAGCCGGTGACCACGTGCAGGTCGCGCCAGAACACTCGGCCACGCGTAGTGAAGCGTGGCCACAGCACGCCGGACGATGACTTGCCGCGCGGCCACCACAAGTACACGCCTGAGATCACCAGCATCACGCCCCAGCCGGCGGCGAGCTCGATCAGGCGATCACCCACGGTGCCGATCATCAACTCGCCGTGCAGGGCGCGGGCGATGGCTTGCAGGTTGTTTTTCGCGTCCTGCGTGCCGAGTACGGTGCCGCGATACGGGTCGACGAACACCGTCATTTCGCGGCCGCCGTCGTGCATGACGAACTGGGCGCTGCTGGTGGCGTCGGCCGGTGGCAGGTATTTGCTGAGCGTGCCCCGCGGGTAGGCGGCCTTGGCGCGTTGCAGTTGCTCGTCGGCGCTCAGCGCGTGTTCGGCGGCGGGGACGGTGAGCAGGTCGCCGTACATCAGCGGGTCGAGTTGGGGCTTGAACAGGTAGATGATGCCGGTCAACGCCAGCAGCACCATGAAGGGGGCGACAAACAGCCCGGCGTAGAAGTGCCAACGCCAGGCCAGGTTGTAGAAGGAGATTTTTTGTGTGCTCATCGGGGGCTCCGCAAGGTTTTGTTTTTTGGGGGCAGTTACACCGCTATCGGGGGCTTGCCCCCGATGCTTTAGAAGCTCATGTCGACCTTGGTCCAGAGCGTGCGGCCCGGCTCATTGATGGCTTGCGGATCGTTGGCCGGGTAGCCGAACCCGGCGTTGCCGGCCAGGTTCAAATGCTCGGCGTAGGCTTTGCCGAACAGGTTGTCGACGCCGGTGCTGACCTTGAAGTTTTTATTGATGCGGTACGCCGCGTTCAGCGAGAACACGCCAAAGCCGCTGCTCTTGTCGTAGTCCTTGCCGACCACGTTGCCTTTGTTCTGGTCGATGCGGTTTTGCGCGGCGACCACTCGCCACAAGGCGCCGGCGCTCCAGTCGTCCTCGCTGTAGGTCAGGCCCAGGCGCGCATCCAGCGGCGGCATTTGCGGCAGGGGCTTGCCGTCGCTGCTGTTCTTGCCCCAGGCATAGGCGAGGGTGGCGTCGGCCTTCCAGTTTTGGGTCAGCTTGTACGCTGCGCCCAACTCACCGCCCATGATCCGTGCGTCGACGTTACGCGCCTGGGAAGTGGTGCCCATCATTCCGGCTTTGTAATCGAAGAGGATGAAATCGCGCACTTGGCCGATATAACCCGAGGCCCAGGCTTCGAGGTCAGCGGTCTTGTATTGCGCGCCGAAGTCGAGCTGAGTGGTTTTCTCCGGCTTCACGCCATCGAACGCGTTGACCGAACCGGCCGCGCCGGTGTTGGGGGAAAACAGTTCCCAGTAATCCGGAAAGCGTTCGGCATGGCCCAGCCCGGCGTAGAGCGTGGTCGGGGTGTCTGCCAGGTCGTGCTCATAACGCATGAAGCCTGAGGGCAGGGTGTCGGCGCGGGTGTCATCGGCGGTCGGGTTGGCGCGTGCCGACATGCCTGAGCCGATGGTTTGGCGGAAGTCCCTGGCCGAGGCGCGGTCCAGGCGCGCGCCGGTGATCAGGCGGTCGCGGTCGGCGGCGTACCAGGTCAGTTCGCCGAAGACGCCGTAGTTATGGAAATTGGCGTCCTTGTTGCGCGGTAAATCCTTGTAGGTGTCGACGCCCATGCTGCTGCGCTGGCGGTGTTCGTTGGTCTGCGCATCCAGGCCGCCGATCAGTTGCAGGTCGGCCCAGCGCCAGGTCGCCTTGATTCGCGCGCCGAGGGTGCGGCGGTCGACGTTGGAGGCCATGGGGCCGGCCATCATCCCGGTGCCCGACGGGACGCGCAGGCTGTAGTTGTCCATGACGTGGTCGGCGTAGTTGTAGTAGACCTGGGCCTCGACCTTGTCCAGCACTTCACCGATATTGGACTTCTCGAAGCGCAGCCCCAGGCTTTCGCGCAGGAACTGCGAGCCGTCCATGCTGCGCCCGGCGTAGCGCGCCTCGCCATCGCCGCGGCCGGCGGTGAGTTCGAGCAGGGTGTCGGCGTCGGGGGTGAAGCCGACCGCGACGTCGCCGTTCCACTTGTCGTAGCGCGAGGCGACTGTGTCGTTATTGCCGTCCTTGTAGTCGTCGGAGTGCGCCTGGTTGCCGATCACCCGCACGTAGCCCAGGGGCCCGCCGGCAGCGGCATCGACGACTTTGTCGAAGCGCCCGTTGGAGCCGGCCAGCACGCTGGCGTTGAGCCGCGTGCCCAGTTCGCCAAAATGCTCGGGCTCGCGCTCGAACAGGACGGTGCCCGCCGATGCGCCCGGGCCCCAGAGCACGGTTTGCGGGCCTTTGATCACGGTCAGTGTGTCGTAGGTTTCCGGGGAAATGTACGACGTAGGCGCGTCCATCCGGCCAGGGCAGGCGCCGAGCATCATGCTGCCGTTGGTGAGGATGTTCAGGCGTGAGCCGAACATGCCGCGCAATACCGGGTCGCCATTGGTGCCGCCGTTGCGCACCAGGGCGAAGCCGGGGATGGTCTTGAGATAGTCGCCGCCATCGCTGGCGGGCACTGGCTGGCGTGGGTCTTTCGGGTTGGTGACCACGGTCAGTGGCGAGCTGGGCGCGATGGCCGTGATCACGGTGGGGCTCAGTTCGTGCTCGGCGTGCTCATCGGTAGCGGCATGGGCCTGTGGCATCAAGAGCGCGCCGCACAGAACGGCGAACACGGGAGTGCTTCCCAAGCGGGTGTCAGCAGAAAACCTGGACATGAAAAATTCCATCTATCAATCGTAAACAACACGGCCAGCAGCCTGTGGCTGTCTGTCTAACGTCGGCCGGGGTGAAGTAACGGTGTCAAGTGCTTACGCGGCGATGGGTGGGGCACGACTGCGCGCGCCGGGGAAAATGCTCTGCCGGGCATGGCCCAGGCGCGGTGAGGGGGTGAGGGCGTTGGCCGGCGATGGGGCGCCGAGGGTGAGGTAGGACACGCTGCCGGGCAGGGCCGGGCAACTGAAGAGCAGGCTGCAATAGCCGCACTTTTCCCAGAGCACGTGGTGTTCGTCGGGGGCCTGTTTTTGAGTCGGACGCTGTTGCGGTTCGCCATGGCACTCGGGCATGTCCATGGACATACCGGCGTGCTGATTCATCGGCATCGCTTGGGAAATCAGCGGACCGATAAAAATCATCAGCATGGCGAACAGGCTGATCCAACTGCCGCGCTTAAGGCTCACGGGCCTGCGGCGCTGCACGGACAGCCTGGCGCGTGGGGCGCCCATCGAGTGTTGGCCTACTGCGCGTGTTTATGCTCGTGGGGGGCCATCTGCGGGACTTTCTGTACGGACACTTGCACCTCGACGTCCCCGGCTTTTTCGAAGGTCAGGGTCAGTGGGAAGTGTTTGCCGTCAGCCAGCACGCTGCGGTCTTTGAGACCGAACAACATCACGTGATACGCCATGGGCGCGAAGGTCAAGTCACCCTTGGCCGGCACGGCAACGCTGGGCACTTGTTGCATCTTCATCAAGGCGCCTTGCATCACATGCTCATGCAGTTCGGCGGTGTCTGCCACCGGCGTCTTGACGCTGAGCAGGCGGTCCGGGGTTTCGCCGGTATTGTGAACCACAAAGTAGGCCGCGACGGTCGGCGCGTTGGGGGGCAATTCCTGGGACCAGGGATCGCTGACCAGCAGGTCGCCGGCCTTGTAGTCATCGGCATTGGCAGCACTGAACGCCGGCAGCAGCAACGCGGCCAGAAGCAGGGAAGATTTGAGCATGGCAGTTCTCCAGAACGGTTCTAAACGCAGTTGATTTGCGAAGACCATCAGACCGTTGGAGAGGCGCGCGGGTTAAGGCTCGGCCATTGCTGGCGCGGCGTGGGCGACTGCAATGACGGCGGCGGCAGGCTCTGCACCGCCTCGAACCGTGTGACATACAACTGCGGCACATGCCCCGGCAACGCCACCAACGGCGCCGAGCCCGAGCAACACCAGCAATGCTGCATGGCGGAGTGATCGTCCTGCTGCGGTGCCGGAATGTCCAACTTGCCCAGAGCAACGGTTTTCAGGCTGGCGCCATTGGACGAACAGAAGCTGCCCCACAGCAGTTGCTGCACGGGGTCTTTGGACTGCTGCATCGCCCCGGCCAACGGCATGGCAAAGGCGTTGAACAGCACTGCAAAGCAGGCGATCCAGACGATTGCAAAGCGTTGACGGGCCATGGCGGACAATCCGTAGGGTTAAACGATCAGGTGGGTATTTAGCCTGATCGGGGGGGATAAGTAAAAAGTGGCGGTGTGGTTTGGTGTCGCAGCTCTACCAAGTTATGCCGTTGGTACGCCGTGGACCTGCATATCGACACCTAACGCTTTTCTAATCACTGCAAAAATCGCTGCCAGGTTATCCATGCTTGGGTTTCCGCTGGCTGACAACATCCGGTGCAGGCTTTTACTAGGTTTTGCGGTCTCTGTCGCAAGCCCTTCAAATCCTACTGTGGCGTTGACCAAATCACGCAGAATCACGCGTGAAATTTCCGGCTCGCCATTGAGAAAAAGCGTAGCAGCCTCATCCAGGAGTGCTTGGGCAAATTCAGGGTCGCGTTGAGCGCGTTCGGCAATGGTGTGTTTGTAGCTGCGGGTTAGTGCCATGCTGGTTACCTCTTTTGTTCCGATGCCCTGCGCCGCTGCTACTTTGCGATCCGCGACGTTACTGCGGTGAGATCGCGTTTTGGGCTGACGTGGTTGTCGCGTCGGTATTCTTCAATCTCAATCATTGGCCGTGCTGAAGGTAACAAATAGGTTACCAATCAAGCAGGCGAGCGATCCTGACTTATCGAATGAAGTTTGCCAACGCGATGAGTGTTTCTTCCGGCGACAAGAGTTCCCGATCCACTTGAGCCAACACCGGCCGCCTCAACACCAACACCGGCACCCTACGCTCGCGCGCCACTTCCAGCTTCGGTTCGGTGGCGGTGCTGCCACTGTTCTTGCTGATCAGCACATCGATCTGTTGTCGTTCGAACAACGCGCGCTCGTTTTCGATCAGAAACGGCCCACGCGCGCCGATCACTTCGCAGCGTTCATTACCCGGATACACCTCCAGCGCGCGCAGCGTCCAGAACTGCTCCTGCGGGATCTCATCAAGATGCTGCAACGGCTCGCGGCCCAAGGTGAACAGCGGGCGCTTGAAGGGTTTCAGGGCCTCGATCAGCTCGGCCCAGTCAGCGACTTCGCGCCAGTCATCGCCCGCTTGCGGTTGCCACGCCGGGCGGCGCAGGGCCCAACACGGAACACCGCACAACCGTGCGGCCTGGGCGGCGTTGTGGCTGATCTGTGCCGCGTAAGGATGGGTGGCGTCGAGGATCAGGCTGATCTGCTCGTCGCGAACGAACTGCGCCAAGCCTTCAAACCCGCCGTAGCCCCCGACCCGCACCTGGCACGTGAGGTCAGTCGGCACGCGGCCCACTCCGGCCAAACTGTAGATATGTTCCGGCCCCAGGGTTCGGGCGATGGCGAGGGCTTCGGTGACGCCGCCCAGCAGCAGGATGCGTTTCATAGTGGCTTGACCACGTCCAGCAGGGTGATCGGCAGCGCCTGGCGCCAGGTGTCGAATTCACCGAGCGGCTGGGCCTGGGCCACGTGGAGGCGGGTCAGTTCGCCGCCGTGTCGGGCGCGCCAGGCCATCAGGGTCATTTCGCTTTGCAGGGTCACCGCATTGGCGACCAGGCGGCCACCGGGGCGCAGGTGTTGCCAGCAGGTCTCGAGCACGCCGTCGCGGGTGACGCCGCCGCCGATGAAGATCGCGTCGGGTGTTTCCAGGCCGTCGAGGGCCGCCGGCGCGGTGCCGCGCACCAGTTGCAGGCCGGGCACGCCGAGGGCGTCGCGGTTGTGTTCGATCAGGCCTTGGCGGCCTGCATCGGCTTCAATCGCCAAGGCGCGACAGCTCGGGTGGGCGCGCATCCATTCGATGCCGATGGAGCCGCTGCCCGCGCCCACGTCCCACAGCAGTTCGCCGGGCAGTGGCGCCAGGCGGGCCAGGGTCATGGCGCGCACGTCGCGTTTGGTCAGTTGACCGTCGTGCTTGAACGCTGCGTCCGGCAGGCCGGCGAGGCGCGACAGGCGCGGGGTATTGGCGTCGGCCAGGCAGTCGATGGCGACCAGGTTCAGATCGGCGACCGAGGCATGCGGCCAAGCGTGGGCCACGCCATCGAGACGCTGCTCATGCGCACCGCCCAGATGTTCAAAGACGCTCAGACGGCTCGGCCCAAAGCCGGATTCAACCAACAGCGCCGCAATCGCCGCCGGGCTCTGCCCGTCATTGCTCAACACCAGCAAGCGCACGCCGCTGGCCAGATGCGCATTCAGCGCCGCCAGGGGCCGGGCCACCACGGATAACGTCATCACGTCCTGCAACGGCCAGCCCAGGCGCGCCGCCGCCAACGACACCGAGGAGGGCGCCGGCAAGATCAGCGACTCTTCAGCCGGCACCTGCCGCGCCAGGCTGGCGCCGACGCCGTAGAACATCGGATCGCCGCTGGCCAGCACGCACACCGGTTCACCGCGCCGCGCCAACACCGGTTCCAGGGAAAACGGGCTCGGCCATAACTGGCGCTCGCCGCGAATACACAAGGGCAACAGGTCCAGTTGGCGTTGGCCACCGATGATCCGCGACGCGCGCAACAAGGCATGCCGGGCGTTTCTGCCGAGCCCTTTGAAGCCGTCTTCACCGATGCCTATTACCGTCAGCCAGGGCGACATATGAATTCCTTGAACGACATCCGACGGGCAGGCTTTTCATGCCGTCGGACAAAGCAGGCATAATACCGCGCCTTGACCCGCGAACCGGTAGCCCCGTGAACCCAATCCCTGCTCTGAACACCTTGCGCCCCTCGGCTTGTCCGGGGTTGCTGCGTATCGTCCAGGCGTTGGACGGCGGCATTTGCCGGATCAAACTGGCCGGGGGCGCAATCAGTGCCGCGCAAGCCCATGCCGTGGCGGACGCGGCCCAGGCCTATGCGGGTGGGGTGATCGAGGCGACCAACCGCGCCAACCTGCAGATCCGCGGGATCGGCGCCGAGCAGGACGCCTTGATCGCACTGCTCCTTGCCGCAGGCCTTGGCCCCAGCACCGCCGCCGGTGACGACGTGCGCAACCTGATGCTCAGCCCCAGCGCCGGTATCGACCCGCAGATGCTGTTCGACACGCGCCCGCTGGCCGAGCAGATTCTCGCCAGCCTGCAAAATCATGCGCGCTTCCATGAGCTGTCGGCCAAGTTCGCCGTGCAACTGGATGGAGGCGAAGCCCTGGCGATGCTCGAACATCACCACGACCTGTGGCTGTCGGCTTTTGAACAGCACGGCGAGACGCTGCTCGCGTTCGGCCTGGCCGGCTGCCCGGGGTTGGATGCGCCGCTGGCAGCGGTGCGACTGGAGCAGGGGCATGCCTTGGTGGTGGCGGTGCTGGAACGGTTTCTGGACCTGGCCACGCCGGCGCAAACGCGGATGCGTCATCTGCCTGTGGATAACTTCCTCGCGGGTCTGCACCTGCCGCTGTTGCCGGTCGATGGCTTCAAACGCCCGGCCAGCGGGGCGTGGCTGCACCTGGGAAGTTATCCACAGCGTCAGCAGGATCGGGTCTACGTCGCCGCCGTGACGCCGCTGGGCCGACTCGACTCAAGCATGCTCAAGGGCGCAGCCCAACTCGCCAATGAGTATGGCGACGGCACGCTGCGCTTTACCCCCTGGCAAGGCCTGCTGCTGCCCAACGCGAAAAGCCACGATGCCGCCGCGATCACTGCGCGCCTGGCACAGTTGGGCTTCCTCTGCTCGGCCGAGCAGCCGCTGGCGCACCTGATCGCCTGCACCGGTTCCAGCGGCTGCGGCAAAGGCCTGGCCGACACCAAAGCCGACGCCGTGCAACTGGCCGTGCTGCACCCCGGCCACGCGGTACACCTGTCCGGCTGCCCGCGTTCCTGCGCGGCGGCGCACAGTGCGCCGGTCACTTTGCTGGCGGTCAGCCCCGGCCATTACGACGTCTATTTTCGCGAGGCAACCCAGCCCGGTTTCGGCCGGCTGCACGCACGCACTCTTTCTATTGAAGCGGCGGGCGCCCTGCTGCGCGCTCACCCACGGAGCAACACCGATGATTGATTACATCCGCGACGGTCAGGAGATCTATCGCAACTCCTTCGCCATTATTCGCGCGGAAGCCAAGTTGGAGCGCATCCCGGCCGACCTGGAAAAACTCGCGGTGCGGGTGATTCATGCCTGCGGCATGGTCGAGGCGATCGACGGCCTGCAGTTCTCCGAAGGCGCGGGCAAGGCCGGGCGCGAAGCGCTGGCCGCCGGTGCGCCGATTCTGTGCGATGCGCGGATGGTGTCCGAAGGCGTGACCCGTGCGCGCCTGCCGGCCAACAACGAAGTGATCTGTACTCTGCGCGACGACCGCGTGCCGGCGTTGGCGCAGGAACTGGGCAACACCCGTTCCGCCGCCGCCCTGGAGCTGTGGCGCCCGCACCTGGCAGGCAGTGTGGTGGTGATCGGCAACGCGCCGACCGCCTTGTTCTACCTGCTGGAAATGCTCGACGCCGGCGCGCCGAAACCGGCGTTGATCCTTGGCTTCCCGGTGGGTTTCGTCGGCGCCGCCGAATCCAAGGCAATGCTCGCCGCCGATAGCCGTGGCGTGCCGTTCGTGATCATGCAGGGCCGTCTGGGCGGCAGCGCGATGGCGGCTGCGGCGGTCAATGCCCTGGCCACGGAGGTCGAATAATGTCGGCACGCGGACGTTTGATTGGCCTGGGCGTAGGCCCCGGCGACCCGGAACTGATCACCCTCAAGGCCCTGCGCCTGCTGCGCGAATCGCCCGTGGTGGCGTACTTCGTGGCCAAGGGCAAAAAGGGCAACGCCTTCGGCATCATCGAAGACCACCTGGTAGCGCAGCAAACCCTGATGCCGCTGGTGTACCCGGTGACCACCGAGGCGTTGCCGGCGCCGCTGTCCTATGAACAAGTGATCAGCGATTTCTACGACAGCGCCAGCCTCGACGTCGCTGCGCACCTGGACGCCGGCCGCGATGTGGCGGTGATCTGTGAAGGCGACCCGTTCTTCTACGGCTCCTACATGTACCTGCATGACCGCCTGGCCGAGCGTTACGAAGCGCAGGTCATCCCCGGCGTGTGTTCGATGCTCGGCGGTGCCTCGGTGCTCGGCGCCCCGCTGGTGTATCGCAACCAGAGCCTGTCGGTACTGTCGGGGGTGCTGCCCCATGAAGACCTCAAGCGCCGCCTGGCGGATGCCGACGCGGCGGTGATCATGAAGCTGGGGCGCAACTTCCCCAAGGTCCGCCAGGTGCTCGAAGAACTCGGCCTGGCCGAGCGTGCGCTGTATGTGGAACGCGCGACCATGACCAACCAGAAGATCGTGGCGTTGGATCAAGTCGAGCCGATGTCCTCGCCGTATTTCTCGCTGATCATCGTGCCCGGTGAACGGTGGCAAGGTTGATGCGCCCGGCGATTGTCATTCTGGGGCAGGGCAGCCTGGCCACGGCGCGCCGGATTGCGCAGGTGTATCCGGGTGCGGTGATCCACGGCCTGCTGGGCCGGGTTGACGGCGCAGACCAGACCTACAGCGAATTCGGCACGACCCTGCGCCAGCTCTATCAGCAGGGTACGCCGCTGATCGCGCTGTGCGCCGCCGGCATCGTGATCCGCACCCTGGCGCCGCTGCTGCTGGAAAAAGGCGAAGAACCCGCCGTGCTGGCCGTGGCCGAAGACGGCAGCGCGGTGGTGCCATTGCTCGGTGGCCTGGGCGGGGTGAATGGCATGGCGCGGGAGATTGCCGCTGCGTTGGGCGTGGCCGCGGCGATCACCACCAGTGGCGAGCTGCGGTTCGGCACGTGCCTGCTCAACCCGCCGACGGGGTATCAACTGGCGGACCTGGAGCTGGGCAAGCGCTTCGTCTCTGACCTGCTCGCCGGGGAAAGCGTGCGTATCGAAGGCGCAGCGCCGTGGCTTGACCAGGCCAACCTGCCGCAGGACCGACAGGCGCGCCTGGCGATCCACGTGGGCAGCGCCGAGCGTGTACCGGCGGCCAACGAGTTGCTGATTTATCCACAGACCGTGTGCGTCACCTGCAAGCCCGCTGCGCAATTGGCGCAGCGTGTGCGCGCGGCGTTGCATGCGTCGGGGATTGCCGTGCAGTCCCTGGCCTGCCTGTTGGCCAGCGATACCCAGATGGCTGAGCCGTCGTTGCACGAAGCCGCGTTGGAATTAGGCGTGCCGCTGCGTTTCGCCGAGGTGGAGCAAACGGAAGACATCGTTGTTTCGGTCGCCGAGCAGCCGCTGGACGTGTCCCAGGTCGGTCGCCCGCGTGGCCGCCTTGCGGTGATCGGCCTCGGTCCTGGCGCCGCCGACCTGATGGTGCCGGCGGTGAAGGCCGAACTGGCGCGCTGTACCGATGTGCTGGGGTACGAGACTTACGTGCGCATGGCCGGGCCGTTCCGTGACGATCAGGTGCAGCACTGCACCGATAACCGCGAAGAAATGCAGCGCGCCCGCCACGCCTTCGAGTTGGCCGCCCAAGGCCGTTCGGTGGTGGTGGTGTCGTCCGGTGACCCTGGTGTGTTCGCCATGGCGGCGGCGGTGATCGAGGCGCTGCACGCGTCCATCGACCCGGCCTGGCACCAGGTCGACCTGCAAATCCTGCCGGGCGTTTCCGCGTCCCTGGCCACCGCTGCCCAGGCCGGCGCGCCGTTGGGGCACGACTTCTGCGTGATGTCGCTGTCGGACAACCTCAAGCCCTGGTCGATCATCGAGCAGCGCCTGGACCTTGCGTCCCAGGCCGACCTGGCCCTGGCGTTCTACAACCCGATCTCGCGTGCGCGCCCGTGGCAACTGGGCCGCGCCCTGGAGATCGTCGCGCAACACCGCAGCGCCGAAACGCCGGTGGTGCTGGGCCGTGACATCGGGCGTCCGGGCCAGACCCTGCGCGTGACCACGCTGGCGCAACTGACCCCGGAACAGGTGGACATGCGCACCATGGTGCTGATCGGCTCGTCCACCACCTGCGTGTTCCCGCGTGCGGGTGGCGGTGAGTGGGTGTACACGCCGCGCTGGTACGGAGAAAAACCGGCCTCCTGAAAGCCGCCGCGCAACCGCCGGAAAGCTCCGAATGACGCTGGGTGAACGCCTGCCGTGATTCGGGGCTTTTTCTTTTTTTATTGGATGAAATCCGAAGGTGCCCAGCGAATGCTGGACAGCGCCGTGCGGGCGCCGCCGGCAAGGGATGTTTGTCGTGTGGAAAGCCCGCCGACGCCTGGACTAGTGTGGACACACGCCCCATGTGGGGTGCTTGTGGAGAACTGAAAATGGAGCGACATCACAGAAGGATCAACAGCGCCAAACGGCGCAAATTGATTGCCGCCTATAAGCTGCCGGGTGCGCCGGGGACGCACGCTGTGTTACCGCTGGATACCGAGGACGACTGCAACGCGGCAGTGGTCAACAATGGCGTGATCTCGTTCGCCGATGGCCTGAGCGGCCTGAACCGCGAATACATCCGCAAAAGTTATCTGTTGGCCAGCAGCTACGTGAGCGATGTCTTGAAAGTTCGTCGCGGCACGGAGGATTGGTACGACGAATTTATCAAGGTGATGATCAGCCTGGGCTGGCTGCCGGTGCGTAGCCGTTTCGAGCGGGTCTCAAGCGCCGGCAAGGGCCTGACGGTGCAACTGGCGGCGCTGAATATCATCGCGACCCTGCTGGCCTCGACCTCACTGGCCGGGCCACTGCTGGCGACCCTACCGAAATTGGCTGCCGATGCGCTGGATGCCTTGAAGCAGATGCCCGCATCGTTCGAGCTGTTCAAGCGCAATAGCACGGTGCATCAGGGCGGCGATTTTGGCCTGGCCTCCTGCGCCGAAACCGACGGCGAAGTCATGATGGTGCTGGTGACCTACAGCTCCCATGGCGTCAGCAAACAGGTGGGGCTGCCCTTTCTTGAGTGGGACAGTTCCTCGTTCGAGGCCTTCAGCGGGCAAACCTGCCTGGTGCTGAATACCTCGGTGGTCAACGAAAAAACCATCCAGTTGATGCGTGAGAGTGCGGGCGACAAGGTGCGACTGGCGATCGCCAAATACCGGATCTAAGGCACCAGGTAGCCGCGCACCCCGGTAAAGATAATTTGTGCGGCCAAGGCGCACACGAACAAGCCCATTAACCGACTGACAATTTGCAAGCCCTGGTCACCGAGAATTCGTTCGATCCGGTTGGATAAATACAGCACCACACCCACCGTGAGGCTGGCCAGGGCGATGCTGAGGATGGCGGTGAGCTTGTCATCCCAATGGGGCTGGCTGACGCCCATCACCAGCAGCGCCCCGATGGTGCCGGGGCCGACGGTGAGGGGGATGGTCAGCGGCACGATGGTCACGTCCTGCTGCACGTTATCGGTCTGCACCGCCGACTTGCCCTGGGCCATGCCCAGGGCCGAGATAAACAGCACACTACCGGCGCCGATGCGGAAGGCGTCCACGGTGATGCCGAACACACTGAAAATCACCCGGCCGAACAGGTAGAGCAAGACGCTCGACACCAGTGTCGCCAACGCCACTTTCCAGGCCAGGCGTCGCCGTTCTTTGCTGGAGTAGCCGCGGGTCAGGCTGATAAAACAGGACAACACGAAGAACGGGCTGTAGAGCACCAGCATCTTCAGGTAAACGCTGAATAACACGTGGAGCATGGGGATGGCTCGCGACAGAAGGAGATTGGCGGAGTCTATCAGGCGACAGAGCACAAATGTGGGAGGGGGCTTGCCCCCGATGGCGGTGTGAGAGTCAGCTTATTTGTAACTGTTCCAGCGCTATCGGGAGCGAGCTTGCCATCGCTGGCTTTCAGTCGATGCATCGGTGACTGATCCGCCGCCATCGGGGGCAAGCCCCCTCCCACATAGGATCTGTGGTGTTCATCCATTGTGTGGCAGACGCAGGTTCAGTGTGGGAGGGGGCTTGCCCCCGATGGCGGTGTGAGAGTCAGCTGATTTGTAACTGTTCCAGCGCTATCGGGAGCGAGCTTGCCATCGCTGTCTTTCAGTCGATGCATAGGTGACTGGTCCACCGCCATCGGGGGCAAGCCCCCTCCCACATAGGATCTGTGGTGTTCATTCCTTGTGTGGCAGACGCAGGCTCAGTGTGGGAGGGGGCTTGCCCCCGATGGCGGTGTGAGAGTCAGCTGATTTGTAACTGTTCCAGCGCTATCGGGAGCGAGCTTGCCATCGCTGTCTTTCAGTCGATGCATAGGTGACTGGTCCACCGCCATCGGGGCAAGCCCCCTCCCACATAGGATCTGTGGTGTTCATTCCTTGTGTGGCAGACGCAGGCTCAGTGTGGGAGGGGGCTTGCCCCCGATGGCGGTGTGAGAGTCAGCTGATTTGTAACTGTTCCAGCGCTATCGGGAGCAAGCTTGCCATCGCCGGCTTTCAGTCGATGCATAGATGACTGATCCGCCGCCATCGGGGGCAAGCCCCCTCTCACATAGGATCTGTGGTATTCATTCCTTGTGTGGCAGACGCAGGCTCAGTGTGGGAGGGGGCTTGCCCCCGATAGCGGTGTGAGAGTCAGCTTATTTGTAACTGTTCCAGCGCTATCGGGAGCGAGCTTGCCATCGCTGTCTTTCAGTCGATGCATAAGTGACTGGTCCGCCGCCATCGGGGGCAAGCCCCCTCCCACATTTGATCGTGTTTGACGTTAAGAGGGCGCGTGCTCCGGCTGTGGCTGGCGCTGCGCTACCCAGTATTCCACCAGCTCGCGCAATTGCGACAACTCCACTGGCTTGGCCATGTGCCCGTCCATCCCGGCCTGGCGTGCGCGCTCTTTGTGTTCCGAGAGGATGTGTGCGGTGAGCGCCACCACCGGGGTGCGGATGCGCTGGTGGCTGACTTCCCAGGCCCGCAACTGCTGGGTTGCGGAGAAGCCATCGAGGATCGGCATTTCACAGTCCATCAACACCAGGTCGTAGCGCTGGGCTTTCATCGCCAGCAGGGCTTCTTCGCCGTTGCTTGCGGTGTCTGGGTCGAGGTTGAGCTTGCCGAGCATGCCGCGGATGACTTTGGTGGAGATGCTGTTGTCTTCGGCCACCAGGATGCGGAAGTCGCTGGGCACGGTGATGGGCGCCGGGATATTGAGGGGCGCGCGTGGCTGCCCGCCGCCTTTGCTGCGCTGGGTCAGTTCGTCGGCCAGGGTGGTCTTGAGGGTGTAACCGGCCACCGGCTTGGCGAGGATGCGCTTGATCCCGCAATTGCGCGCAATGATCTTGCTCGGCGCGTTACTGATGCCGGTGAGCATGATCAGCAGGATGTCGTGGTTGAGGCTCGGGTCTTCCTTGATCTTTGCCGCCAGTTGCATGCCGGTCATGCCGGGCATGTTCTGGTCCAGCAGCACCACGTCGAAGTAATCACGCAGGTGCGCCTTGGTGCGCAACAACGCCAGGGCTTCCTTGCCCGACGGCACGGCGCTGACGTTGAGGCCCCACGCGGTGCATTGCTGCACCAGGACTTTGCGGCAGGTGTCGTTGTCGTCCACCACCAGCACCCGCGCCCCCTTGAGCGGGCCGTCGAGGTCGGAGGTCGGGTGTTCCAGGCGTTCCGGGTCCAGCGGCAGGGTCAGCCACAGGGTGCTGCCCTGTTGCGCGCCGCTCTTGATGCCGAATTCGCCGTTCATCAACAGGATCAACTGGCGCGCGATGACCAGGCCCAGGTGACCGCTCAAGCGGGTGGCCGAGAGGAAGTTCTTGCTGTGCAGTTCGCTGTGCAGCAACGCATCGCGTTCGGCGGCTTCCATCGGCAGGCCGCTGTCCTGCACGGCAATGCGCAGGCGCGGCTTGGTGCTGCGCTCGTCGAGGGCGACAACGATCAACACTTCGCCTTCGTCGGTTTTCTGCAGGGCGTTTTCCAGCAGGCTCAACATTGCCTGGCGCAGGCGCGTCGGGTCGCCGCTGATCACCCGCGGCACCTGGGGCTGGATAAAGCTGATCAGCTCGACGTTCTGCTGCTCGGCCTTGGCGCGGAAGATGCTCAGGCAATCTTCGATCAGCGCATTGAGGTCGAATTGCACGTCGTCCAATTCGATCTGGCCGGATTCCAGCTTGGAGATATCGAGGATTTCGTTGATCAGTGTGAGCAGTTCGTTACCGGCGCTGTGGATTGTCTGCACATAGTCGCGCTGCTTCACCGACAACGGCGTGCCCAGCAGCAGCTCGGTCATGCCCAGCACGCCGTTCATGGGGGTGCGGATTTCGTGGCTGATCTTCGCCAGGAACTCGGCCTTGGCGGCGATTTCGGCGTTGCTGGCCGCCAGCTCACGGCTGAGGTTGAAGCGTGCTTCGACAAGGGCGCGTTGGCGCTCGCCCAGGGCCAGGCTCATCAGCAGGCCGCTGAGGCAGATAAAGCCGAGCAGGGTAATGATCAAGCCTTGTGGCGCCAGCCGCGTGAGGCCAAGCAGGGCGGGCAGGATGATCAGTATGCCGATGTTGAACACCACCATCCCCGCCACGAACAACCGCGCCGGCCGGTAGCCTTTTTGCCAGTGATACGCCGAGACAAACAACATGCTCAGGCCGGCCAGGGCCACCAGGGCGTAGGTGATGATATTCAGCGGCAAGGTGTTGACGAACAACAGCAGCAAGCCGCACAGCACGATCAGCAGAATGTCGGCCATCAACAGTTTGTTCAGCGGGTGCTGGCCCAGGGGCATGAAGAAGCGATAGGCAAACATCAGCCCGCACGGCGCGGTCAGCAGCAGGGCGAGGTAGGCGCCTGGTGTCTGGACCGCATGCCAATTTTTCAGCCATGGCCCCAGCAGGTTGAGCAGCAACGCCAGGCTGAGCATCAACAGCAATTCGCTGGCCGCCAGCCACAGGCTGCTGCGTGAGCGGTGGTAGGCGAAGCGGGAGAGGTTGTGCAGGATCAGCATCAGCAGGCAGCCGAACAGCAGGCCGTAGATCAGCGTCTGGGTCTGGTCGGCGGCGGCGAGTACGGCCGGCTCCAGGGTGATATAGGGGCGCAGTTCGTGTTCCGAGACCAGGCGCAGGTAGACCTCAAGGGGCTTCGGGCTCTGTGGCATCGGCAGCATGAAGTCGCTGCTGGGCAGTGGTCGCTCGGATTGGGGCTGGCGGGTGCCGGTGGTTTGCTGTTCCACCAGGGTGTCGCCATCCAGCACATAGAGGCTCAGGTGGGAAACGTCCGGGGCGAATATCCGCAGCACTTGCTCGTGCTGGCCGGGTTGCAGCTTGAAACGTACCCACAACGCACCGTCCGGCTCGGCGGCGGTGATCCGGTCCAGTTCGGTGGGGCTGAATTGATTGGTGTAGCGCGGGGAACGGATGTCGCTCAGTTGCAGGTCGGCCTGTTCATCAAGCAATACTGCCCAGCCACTGCCTTGCGCGGCGGCCTGGGCCGGGAGCAAACAGAGCAGTGTCAGCAGACTGACAGTGAAACCTATGGCGATCCTGAGCCAGCGCACGGCGAAATCCCTTCGTAGGTTGATGCACGGGTTAACTATGCGCGGGGTCACACGAGTACGGCAAGGGCCAGAGGCCCTTACCTAACCGAACGGATAGCGACTTAATGCGTCTCGCCACGTTCACGGGCAATCGCGCGATAGCCGATGTCTTTGCGGTAGAAGCAGCCTTTCCAGCTGATTTTCGCGGCCAGCTTGTAGGCCTGTTGCTGCGCGGCGTCGACACTGGCGCCCATCGCCGTGGCACACAGCACGCGGCCACCGGCGGTTACGACCTTGCCGTCGTGGAGCGCGGTGCCCGCATGGAACACCTTGCCTTCCAGCGTCGCCGCCGCGTCCAGGCCTTCAATCACATCGCCCTTGGCGTAGTCGGCAGGGTAACCACCGGCCGCCAGCACAATGCCGACGCTCGGACGTGGGTCCCACTGCGCTTCAACCTTGTCCAGGGCCTGGGCCAGTGCAGCTTCCACCAGCAGCACCAGGCTCGATTGCAGACGCAGCATCACCGGTTGGGTTTCCGGGTCGCCGAAGCGGCAGTTGAACTCGATGACTTTCGGGTTACCGGCCTTGTCGATCATCAGACCGGCATAGAGGAAACCGGTGTACACGTTGCCTTCGTCGGCCATGCCACGCACGGTTGGCCAGATCACCAGGTCCATTACGCGTTTGTGCACTTCGCTGGTGACCACCGGGGCGGGGGAGTAAGCCCCCATGCCGCCAGTGTTCGGGCCGCTGTCGCCGTCGCCGACGCGCTTGTGGTCCTGGCTGGTGGCCATCGGCAGGACGTTCTTGCCGTCGACCATCACGATAAAGCTGGCTTCTTCGCCGTCGAGGAACTCTTCGATGACCACGCGCGAACCGGCTTCACCGAAGGCGTTGCCGGCGAGCATATCGCGCACGGCGTCTTCGGCTTCCGGCAGGGTCATGGCGACGATCACGCCTTTGCCCGCAGCCAGGCCGTCGGCCTTGATCACGATCGGTGCGCCTTTTTCACGCAGATAAGCCAGGGCCGGCTCGATCTCGGTGAAGTTCTGGTAGTCGGCGGTCGGGATCTTGTGGCGCGCCAGGAAATCCTTGGTGAACGCTTTGGAACCTTCCAGTTGGGCCGCGCCGGCGGTCGGGCCGAAGCAATCCAGGCCGCGGCTGCGGAACAGGTCGACGACGCCGGCAACCAGCGGCACTTCCGGACCGACGATGGTCAGGGAAACGTTTTTCTCGGCGAAATCCGCCAGTTGCTCCAGCGCCAGCACGTCGATGGCGACGTTTTCGCACTTGGCTTCAATGGCGGTGCCGGCGTTGCCGGGGGCGACGAAGACTTTCTGGACACGTGGGTCCTGGGCAACTTTCCAGGCCAGGGCGTGTTCACGGCCACCGCTGCCAATGATCAAAACATTCATTTCAAAAACCTCTGAGAAACGCTGTGCTTTCCTGTAGGAGCGAGCTTGCTCGCGAAGGTCGTCAACGATAACGAGGGAAACCTGACACCTCGTGGCGTTTTTGAGTTTTTCGCGAGCAAGCTCGCTCCTACAGTCGGGAAGCGGTGCTGTTTAGTGACGGAAGTGGCGCATGCCGGTGAAGACCATGGCGATGCCGGCTTCGTCAGCAGCAGCAATCACTTCGGCATCACGCATCGAGCCGCCTGGCTGGATCACCGCAGTGACGCCGGCCTTGGCCGCGTTGTCCAGGCCGTCGCGGAACGGGAAGAACGCATCGGACGCCATCACCGAGCCCGCAACCTGCAGACCGGCGTGTTCAGCCTTGATCGCGGCGATACGCGCCGAGTTTACGCGGCTCATCTGGCCGGCGCCGACACCGATGGTTTGGCGGTTTTTGGCGTAGACGATGGCGTTGGACTTAACGTACTTGGCCACTTTCCAGGCGAAGATCAGGTCGTTGATTTCCTGCTCGGTCGGGGCGCGCTTGGTCACCACTTTCAGATCGGCGCTGCTGATCATGCCGATGTCGCGGCTTTGCACCAGCAGGCCGCCGTTGACGCGCTTGTAGTCCCAGGCAGCGGCACGTTCAGCCGACCACTCACCGCAGGCCAGCAGGCGCACGTTGGCTTTGGCGGCGACGATGGCGCGGGCTTCTTCGCTGACGGACGGGGCGATAATCACTTCGACGAACTGACGCTCGACGATGGCCTTGGCGGTCTCGGCGTCGAGTTCGCGGTTGAAGGCGATGATGCCGCCGAAGGCCGATTCGGTGTCGGTGGCGTAGGCCAGTTCGTAGGCCTGGCGGATACCGCCTTCAGCGTCCGGGCTCACGGCCACGCCGCATGGGTTGGCGTGTTTGACGATCACGCAGGCTGGCTTGACGAAGCTCTTCACGCATTCCAGCGCGGCGTCGGTATCGGCCACGTTGTTGTAGGACAGTTCTTTGCCTTGCAGTTGGGTCGCGGTGGCGATGCCCACTTCGGCCGGCTTGGCTTCCACGTAGAACGCCGCACTCTGGTGCGGGTTCTCGCCGTAGCGCATTTCCTGGGCCTTGATGAACTGGCTGTTGAAGGTCCGTGGGAACTGGCTGCGGCCTTCTGTGCTGAGGGGCTCGGCGGCCTGGTTCACGGTGCCCATGTAGTTGGCGATCATGCCGTCATAGGCGGCGGTGTGTTCGAACGCCTTGAGCATCAGGTCGAAACGCTGGGCGTAGGTCAGGCCACCGGCTTGCAGGCTTTCAAGCACCTGGGCGTAGTCGCTGGCGTTGACCACGATGGCCACGTCTTTGTGGTTCTTGGCGGCCGAGCGAACCATGGTCGGGCCGCCGATATCGATGTTTTCGATGGCGGTCGGCAGGTCGCAGCCCGGCTTGTTGATGGTGGCTTCGAACGGGTAGAGGTTCACCGCCACCAGATCGATCGGCTTGATGCCGTGCTCGTTCATGATGGCGTCGTCGATGCCGCGACGGCCGAGGATGCCACCGTGGATTTTCGGGTGCAGGGTCTTGACCCGACCGTCCATCATTTCTGCGAAACCGGTGTAGTCCGCGACTTCTACTGCGGCCACGCCGTTGTCTCGCAGCAGTTTGAAGGTCCCGCCCGTGGAGAGGATTTCCACACCCAGGGCTTCCAGCCCCCGGGCAAATTCGAGAACCCCGGTCTTGTCGGAGACACTGATCAAGGCGCGGCGGATCGGCAGGCGGGTGGTCTGGTCGGTCATTTCAATTTCCATCAAAAGCAAAGGAGTCAGCAAAAAAGGCGACCGGTTTTACGCGGGCGCCTTTCTGGTCGGATTGAATGCTTACAGCAAATCGTATTGTTTGAGCTTTTTGCGCAAGGTGCCACGGTTCAGACCCAGCAGTTCACTGGCTTTGGTCTGGTTACCCTTGACGTAGTTCATCACGCTTTCGAGCAAGGGCGCCTCGACTTCGGAGAGCACGAGGTTGTACACGTCCGTGACGGAAGCGCCCTCAAGGTGGGCGAAATAATTGTGCAGCGCCTTCTCGACACTCCCGCGAAGGGTCTGGCCTTCTTCGCTCGGCGTGTTGAGGTGCTGTTTCAAATTGACGTTGTCGCTCACGGGTGTTGTTCCACTCACTAAAGTCTCGGTCATCGTCGTCATGCGGCCACCCCTTCTCCGTCCCCTGTCACCAG
Organism: Pseudomonas marginalis; assembly: GCF_024169655.1. Lineage (GTDB taxonomy): Bacteria > Pseudomonadota > Gammaproteobacteria > Pseudomonadales > Pseudomonadaceae > Aquipseudomonas > Aquipseudomonas paraveronii. Next base: position 579,120 of record NZ_JALJWV010000001.1, read on the forward strand.
GCTCTTGTCACGCTCGCTGAAGTACTCTCGAACGGTGGCGACCTGTGCTTGCGTATCATCCAAACGATTGAACTGGGCGCGAAACTCCCTGGCGCCCGGCAGGGTTGCGAGATACCAGCCGACATGCTTGCGAGCAATACGTACTCCCATCACGTCTCCATAGAAGGCGTGCAGGGCGGCCAGATGCTCTAGCAGAATACGTTCCACCTCGATCAACCCCGGTGCCGGCAGGAGCTCGCCGGTACGCAGAAAATGCTCGATTTCACGAAAAATCCACGGCCGCCCCTGGGCGGCCCGGCCAATCAACAGGCCATCGGCGCCGGTCGCGTGCAGTACGCGCCGGGCTTTCTCGGCTGAGTCGATATCGCCATTGGCAAATACCGGCATCGACACAGCCTGCTTGATCGCGGCAATGGTGTCGTACTCGGCTTCACCGGTGTAAAGATCGGCGCGGGTGCGGCCATGCACCGCCAGCGCTGAAATACCCGCCTGTTCGGCGATCTTCGCCACCGTCAGGCCATTCTTGTTGTCCCGGTCCCAACCGGTACGAATCTTCAGGGTGACCGGTACATTCACTGCGGCGACAACGGCCTGCAGGATCTCGGTGACCAACTGTTCATCCTTCAGCAGCGCGGAACCGGCGGCCTTGTTACAGACCTTCTTGGCCGGGCAGCCCATGTTGATATCAATGATCTGCGCGCCCAGCTCCACGTTGGCCCGGGCCGCCTGCGCCAGCATCTGTGCATCGCCACCGGCGATCTGCACCGAGCGGGGCTCGGGATCACCTTCGTGGATCATGCGCAGCCGCGATTTGCGGGTGTTCCACAAGCTCATGTCGCTGGTGACCATTTCCGAGACTACTAGACCCGCGCCCAAACGCTTGCACAGCTGACGAAAGGGCTGGTCGGTGACCCCCGCCATTGGGGCGAGAATCAAGCCATTGTGCAATGTGTATGGGCCGATGCGTACCGCCGACATAGGACTTCCCTGTTGTGGGGCCGGATCATTAGAGTTCGAAAAAGGGTTGGCATGATACCCGCTCTCGATGACTGGATAAAGGCTGAATTGGATAAAATCTGAACAGTTATTTCTTTATCGCCGCTGGTTTGGTTGCCGGCGGTCCGGTCAATAATCTGCCGTCAAACCTCGGTGACCGAGCCGATTCACTCAGGCGAATGGAAGCTCAGGCTGTAATTCACGGCTTTGTTGCCGGGGTCGAGGATGTCCAGCGAGATATGGATCGGCGTCTGCGACGGCATTTCGCTGACCCCGGCCAGCTCACCGCTCAGGTACTCGGCGGGCTTGAAGCGACGACTGGCGATCAGGCTGCCGTTCAGGTCGGCAAACCGCAACTCCAGCAGCGGGAACGGCTGGGAGAACGTCGCACGGTTATAGATGATGGCATCCACTACCAGCGCGCCGGCGAATTCCGGGTGGCTGCGCACCACCAGGTTGCTGCTCTTGATGTGCGCGATATCGACCCGTGATGGCACCGTGCAGCCCAGTGTCGGGCACAGTTGCTGGAACCACGGGCGATAGGCGTCCTGGCGCGCCAGGTCGTCGAACTGGTAGGCAATGTACTGGCCAGCGAGGCCGGCGGCGGCGATCAGCACCAGCAGCAGCCAGATCAGGCGGCGGCCCCAGCTCGACGGGCGTTTGCCCGAGTACAAGTGCAGCGGGTCATCTTCGAGGTCCTGCAACAGGTCGTCGTGGGCGCTGGCGGCGGTGCGCGAGCGCTTGCGGCCGGACAGGGGGCGCTCGTCGGGTTCCGGTTCGTCGGCTTCGTCGCTGACAGCGCTCACGGGCGGGTCGGGTTGCTCGTCCTCATTGGCGGGCGTGGCGCGCAGTGGTGGTTCATCGTCGATGTCGTCGGTACCGAGAGACATCGACGGCTCGGTGCGCTGTTTGGTCGCAGAGGGATTTGCCGGTTCAGGTTCGTCTTCGGGCGCCTTGGCGCGTTCTTCAGGCGGTTCGCTGAACAGGCTGGCGGCCCATTTTTCTTCCTCGGCCTTGATCGTGTCGCGGCTGGCGCTGAGGGCTTCTTCCTTTTTGCGCCGGTCGGCGCCTTGACGGCGTTCCGCACCCTGCGGCTGGGTGTGCTGAATCTCGCGGCGTTCCAGCTTGGCCAGTTCTTCGTCCAGGTCCAGGTTGTCCAGGTCCAGCTCTTGGGCTGTCCACTGCTTCTGGCTGATTGCCCGGGGCGTCTCGGCGGCGTGTTCCGCTGTGGCCGGCTGTTCAGGCTTCTGCGCTTGCGCGTGGGCGCGCTGCTCCAGCAACTGGCGCGCGGCGTTGAACACTTGCAGGCACGAGCCGCAGCGCACGACGCCGCGTGCCACGTTCAACTGAGCGTGGCTGACGCGAAAGCGCGTTTGGCAATGTGGGCACTGGGTGACGAAACTGTCGGTCATGCGGCCATCCGATTCAGGCAAGCGCTCATTCTAGCGCCGACGCCCGCTGATGCGTACCCAGCCATCACGATTGGCGATCGGGTCGAGCTCGAAATCCTGGGCATAGGCGGCGGCAACGTCGTCACCCTGTTCGGCGAGGATGCCCGACAGTGCCAGGCGGCCACCCGGCTTGACCAGGCTCGACAACTGCGGCGCCAGGGCCACCAGCGGACCGGCGAGGATATTGGCCACCAGCACATCGGCCTGCACCTGGGGCAATTGCTCCGGCAGGTACAGTGGGAATTTGCTTTCAGCAATGTGGTTGCGCCCGGCGTTATCGCGGGAGGCTTCCAGGGCTTGTACGTCGATATCGGTGCCGACGGCTTCCTTGGCGCCCAACAACAGGGCGGCAATCGCCAGGATCCCCGAGCCGCAGCCGAAGTCCAGCACGTTGCAATCGTTCAGGTCCTGGCCGTCCAGCCATTCTAGGCACAGCGCGGTGGTCGGGTGCGTGCCGGTGCCAAACGCCAGACCCGGGTCCAGCAGCAGGTTGACCGCCTCTGGTTCAGGCGCGGCATGCCAGCTCGGGACGATCCACAGGCGCTGGCCGAAACGCATCGGCTGGAAATTGTCCATCCAGCTGCGTTCCCAGTCCTGGTCTTCGATGATTTCGCTGTGGTGCTCGGGCAGCGGGGCGCCGGTGAGCAGTTCCATATGGGCCAGGACGCTGGCGGCATCGGTGCCGTCTTCGAACAGGGCCAGCAAGTGGGTGTGGGACCACAGCGGGGTGGTGTTGAGTTCCGGCTCGAAGATCGGCTGGTCTTCGGCGTCCATGAAGGTCACCGAGACGGCGCCCACTTCAAGGAAAGCGTCTTCGTAGGTTTCGGCTTGTTCTGGGCTGATGGCGAGACGGACTTGCAGCCAAGGCATGGCGGGCACCTTTGAAAAAATGAGTGTGCAGCGGGGAGGGGCTGCGAAAGCGCGCAAGTTTACGCGAGCGTGGAGAAGAAGACGACTGTACTGACAGTGCGCCGACCAAATGTGGGAGGGGGCAAGCCCCCTCCCACATTTGGTCGGCGTACATCTTCAAAATGGAGGGGCCACAAACAACCAAGCCGCCCGAAGGCGGCTTGGTTGGGTGGAGCACTTACTGGTTGGCCAGTTTGTGTTCCAGATAGTGAATGTTCACACCACCTTCGCAGAAGCCTTCATCGCGGACCAGATCCCGATGCAGCGGGATGTTGGTCTTGATGCCGTCGACCACGATTTCGTCCAGGGCGTTACGCATGCGGGCCATGGCCTCGTCGCGGGTGGCGCCCCAGGTGATCAGCTTGCCGATCAGCGAGTCGTAGTTGGACGGAACCTTGTAGCCGCTGTACAGGTGCGAATCGACGCGAACGCCGTTGCCGCCCGGAGCATGGAAATGCTTGACCAGGCCTGGACTCGGGATAAAGGTTTTCGGGTCTTCGGCGTTGATCCGGCACTCCAGGGAGTGGCCGTGGATCTTCACGTCGTCCTGGGTGAAGGACAGCTCGTTACCGGCGGCGATGCTCAGCATCTCCTTGACGATATCGATACCGGTGACCATCTCCGAAACCGGGTGCTCTACCTGCACGCGAGTGTTCATCTCGATGAAGTAGAAACGACCGTTCTCGTAGAGGAACTCGAAGGTCCCGGCGCCACGGTAGTTGATGTCGATGCAGGCCTTGACACAACGCGCCAGCACTTCCTGGCGGGCTTTCTCGTCGAGGCCCGGTGCCGGTGCTTCTTCCAATACCTTCTGGTGACGACGTTGCAGCGAGCAATCGCGGTCGCCGAGGTGGATGGCGTGGCCCTGGCCGTCGGACAGCACCTGCACTTCCACGTGACGTGGGTTGGTCAGGTACTTTTCCAGGTAGACCATCGGGTTGCCGAACCAGGCAGCCGCTTCGGAGCGAGTCTGCCTGGCGGCTTCGATCAGGTCTTCTTCTTTATGCACCACGCGCATGCCGCGACCACCGCCGCCGCCTGCGGCCTTGATGATCACCGGGTAACCGACTTCGCGACCAATGCGCAGAGCGGTTGTCTCGTCTTCAGGCAGCGGGCCGTCGGAGCCTGGAACGGTCGGCACGCCGGCTTCGATCATGGCGTCCTTGGCCGAGACCTTGTCGCCCATCAGGCGAATGGTCTCGGCTTTCGGGCCGATGAAGGCAAACCCGGATTTTTCCACCTGTTCGGCGAAATCGGCGTTTTCCGCGAGGAAGCCGTAGCCTGGGTGAATGCCATCAGCGCCGGTCACTTCTGCGGCGGCGATGATGTTCGAGACTTTCAGGTACGAGTTCGTGGCCAGTGGCGGGCCGATGCAGATGCTTTCGTCCGCCAGTTTCACGTGCATCAGTTCGGTATCGGCCGTCGAGTAAACAGCGACGGTCTTGATGCCCTCTTCCTTACAGGCGCGCAGGATACGCAGCGCGATCTCGCCGCGGTTGGCGATCAGGACTTTTTGCAGTTTCTTCGCAGGTTTCAACATCGAAGGCGCTCCGCGGTTCAAACGATGGTGAACAGCGGCTGGTCGTACTCAACCGGCTGACCGTTTTCTACCAGAATGGATTCGATGACACCGGCTTTTTCGGCCGTGATGTGGTTCATCATTTTCATCGCTTCCACGATGCAAATGGTGTCGCCCACTTTCACGGTCTTGCCGACTTCAACGAAGGCTGGCGAACCCGGTGCCGGGGTGCGGTAGAACGTACCGACCATTGGCGACTTGGCCACGAAGCCATTCAGCACAGGCGCGGCCGGGGCGGCAGGCGCTGCGGCAGCAGGTGCGGCGGCCGGAGCAGCAGGTGCCGGAGCTTGCATCTGTGGCGCGTAGAACTGCTGGGCCGGGGTCTTGCTGTGACGGCTGATCCGGACGGACTCTTCGCCTTCCTTGATTTCCAGCTCGTCGATGCCGGACTCTTCCAGCAGTTCGATCAGTTTCTTAACTTTACGGATATCCATGAATCATCAACTCCCAAGGGTCGGTCAGGGGCGCTTGGCCGGTTGTTCAATGTGTTCCAGGGCGGCCTCCAGGGCCAGTCGATAACCGCTGGCGCCAAGGCCGCAGATCACACCTACCGCTACGTCGGAGAAGTAGGAGTGATGGCGGAAAGGTTCGCGTTTGTGCACGTTCGACAAATGCACTTCGATGAATGGGATGCTCACCGCCAGCAGCGCGTCACGTAATGCAACACTTGTGTGCGTAAAAGCGGCGGGATTGATCAGGATAAAGTCCACGCCTTCGCCGCGCGCGGCGTGGATGCGATCAATCAATTCGTACTCGGCATTGCTTTGCAGGTACAGCAGATGGTGGCCGGCTTCACGGGCCCGTCGCTCCAGATCGAGGTTGATCTGTTCCAGGGTCACTGCCCCGTAGACGCCCGGTTCGCGGGTGCCGAGCAGGTTCAGGTTGGGTCCGTGAAGAACCAGTAAGGTCGCCATCGGCTGTTCCTTGTTATTGATGTGGGTACGGCAGAACCCGGCGACTATGCCGCAAAGCGTTTATGACTGTCCAGTTCTATGCAGTAGGCAGCACGATTAGCGAGGATTGCGCAAAGTATGTGACCAAGTCGCCCGGTCTGGTCATTGGCAACACGATTTTGAAAACACAGGAGGTCAAATGTGGGAGGGGGCTTGCCCCCGATAGCGGTGTGCCAGTCTCAATATCTGCAACTGATCCACCGCTATCGGGGGCAAGCCCCCTCCCACATTGGTTCTTCGCATGGCGCTGGATCGGGTCAGACGCGGAAGGCCTGGACGGCAGTGTTGAGTTGGCCGCCCAGCACCAACAGGTGTTCACCCTGGCTGCGGCCCTGGCCGATGCGCAGCAGGTTGTCCTCACCTAGCTGATGAATCCGTTCGCTGTTATCGCGAATCTCACTCACCGCGCCACTCTGCTGCGCGGTCACATCGGCGATACGCACGGCGGTGTCGGAAATGGTCTGTATTGCCCCGACGATTTCATCCAGCGCACCGTCGGCCGCCTGTGCTTGCTGGGCGGTGGCTTCGGCGTGTTCGACCTGTGCGCGCATGCCTTCTACCGACTGGCGGGCAGCGGTTTGCAGGCCGGCGATCAGGCCCTGGATTTCGGCGGTGGCGCCTGCGGTGCGTTGGGCCAGGGAGCGCACTTCGTCGGCAACCACGGCGAAACCACGCCCGGCTTCCCCGGCGCGGGCGGCTTCAATGGCCGCGTTGAGCGCCAGCAGGTTGGTCTGGTCGGCGATCGAGCGAATCACCGTCAACACGCCGCCGATGGTCGCGGACTCTTCGGCGAGTTTCTCGATCATCTGTGCGTTTTGCTGTACTTCGCCCACCAGCGCATGCAGCCCGGTCAGGCTCAGGCCGATCACTCGCTGGCCTTGTTCCACCGCCTGGCCCGCGCTGCGGCTGGCGCCAGCGGCCTGGCTGGCGTCGCCGGCCACCTGTTGGATGGTTGCTTCCAGTTCGCCCAGCGAGTCGCGGATCTGTGCGGTGTCCCCGGCCTGACGCTCGGCGCCGTCGTGCAGGCCGCTGCTCAACTCGGCCAGGGCGCGGCTGCTGCCCGCCACTTCCTCGGCATTGCCGCGAATGGTGCCCACCAAGTCCACCAGATAGGCGCGCAGGCGGTTGAGGGAGGCTTCGATGTCGCGCAGTTCGCGGTTGGTCTTGCCCAGGGCAATCGGCTGGCTGAAGTCGCCTTCGGCCCAGGTCGACAGGGCCGGTGCCAGGTTGGTCAGCACCCGCGCCAGGCGCCGTTGCAGAGTATCGATCAGCAGCGCGATCAGCAGGATCAGACCGATCATCACCCCTTGCATCAGGCGCACTTCGCCCTGGATCGCGGCGTGTTGCCCACGCACGACCGGCTCCAGGCCTGCGATGGCCTGTTGCACGGCGGCGATTTTCAGTTGGGTGCCGGCGGCCAGGTTGGCGCGCTGCTGGATTTGCTCGCGGGTGCGCTTGAGTTCGGCCGGGTAGCGGGTCAGCAGGCTGTTGAGTTCGCGCTTGAGGTCGACGCCGGTGTCTTGTGTTTCGGCTTTTTCGCTGTTTTCCAGGCCCATCAGTGCCGAAAAATCATCGGTGTTCGAGCCGGCGCTGGCCTTGACCCCGAGTAAGGGCAGTTGCTCCAGCAGGTCGGCCTGGCCACGCATATTGGCGACTTCGCGCTCCACATCGTCCGCCAGTTCCGCCCGCCCGCTGCTCACCAGCTTGTCGCGGGCCAGGGACAGCTTGCCCAGGTGCTGCGAGGCCGCCAGCAGCGGCGGCAGGTAGCGCGCCGCGTCGGGCGAATTGACCCCGCTGGCGTACTGGCTCAGTTGCTCCAGGTTCGCGCCCAATTCGCGCTCGGCTTGCAGCAGCAGCGCTTGCGGGTCGCCGGCCAATTTGCCGGCGGCGAGCAGGTCGGTTTTGCTGAAGGTATCGAGTTCCTTCAGGCTGGGGCGCAGGCTTTGTGCGAGGTCGGCAGGCAATTCATCCAGGTGCTGCAGCAGGCTTTCCAGGCTCTGGCTGGCGCTGCTCAAGCGCAGGGCGTCGCCGCTGGCCAGGTAGTCGTCGATATTGCGTGCGGCCTGGTTCTGGAAGGTCTGCGACAACCCCAGGTAGCGTTCCATCAACAAGTAAGGTCGCTCCAGCGCGCGTTGCGACCACCAGAGCGTCGCCCCGAGTGCCAGGCACACGGCCACCAGCAGGAGGGTATTGAGATTGGTCAGCAGCTTCAGGCGCATGCGTGGTTTCAACCGACAGCAAAAGTTAAGTGCCTGAAGTTATTGCGTTTCCATTACAAAGTTATGACGGAATCACTGGATTCCGGTGAAAAGATGGCACTTTGCTTTGATGTGCGCGCGGCTTGAACGCGATTGCGTCCGGCATCCTTGGCGCGGTACAGCGCCTCGTCCGCAAGGGTGGCCATCATCAGGCTGTCGGAGTCGTCGCACAGCTCCACCAGCCCGGCGCTGAAGGTGCACCACAGGTCATGCGGTTGGGCCGGGTAGTGAATTTCGGCAAAGCGCCCACGAATCTCATCCAGCACCTTGCAGGCCGATTCCAGGTCGGTATCGGGCATCACAATCGCAAACTCTTCACCGCCGTAGCGGCCGATGTAGTCGGTCTTGCGCAAGCGCTGTTTGAGAAACAACGCCAGGCTCTTGATCACCCGGTCGCCCATGGGGTGGCCGTGGCTGTCGTTGACCCGCTTGAAGTGGTCGATGTCGAGCATCGCAAAGCTCAACGGCTTGTTCTCGCGGCGTGCGCGGAAGCTGCAGTCTTCGAGCAGTTGCAGGATATGGGTGTGGTTGTACAGGCCGGTCAGGCTGTCGCGCACCATCCGCGCCTTGAGGTTGCGCGCACGGGCCGCGCGGTTGCGCACGGTGGTGATCAGGTGGCGCGGCTTGATCGGCTTGGTGAGGAAGTCGTCGCCGCCTTCGCTCATGGCGTCCAGCTGTTTATCCAGGTCGTCCTCGGCCGACAGGTAGATGATCGGCACGCTGACGTAACGGTCGTTGTGACGAATCACCTTGGCCAGTTCGGTGCCGGTACAGGCGGGCATGTACATGTCGAGGATGATCAGGTCGGGCTGGAAATCCGCCAGCTCGGCCATAGCCTTGATCGGCTCGATCAGCGTGCGGGTGATGATGCCGGCACTGTTGAGCAGGCGCTCGGTGTGCAGCGCCTGCGCCCGTGAGTCATCGATGATCAGCACTTTATAGGGGTCGTACTGCGCAACGCAGGTCAGCACTTCGATCTTTTCCAGCAGGCTCGAGGCTTCCAGCGTGCCGGTCAGGAATTCTTCGCCGCCGGCGCGCACGGCGGCGAGGCGGGTCGGGGTGTCGGTTTCATGCAGGCTGAAAAACAGCAGCGGCAGCTTTTGCTCCAGGCCTTCCTGGGCCTCGGCGGCCAGTTGGAGGCCCAGGCCCGGGCCGCAGAAGTCCACGTCCATCACAATCGCCGACGGCAGGCGCTCGGCCATCGCCACACGATATGCCTCCACGCTGTCCAGAGAGTGGGCGCTCAAGCCAAAGAATTCCAGTTGCTTGGCCAGGCGCTCTGCGCGATCGTGATCGGCCAGCATCACGTAGATCGGCTTGCGCATCGGCGGCAGGAAGGTTTGCTCGAGCTGGTCGCCCTGGCGCAGGCCGGTGCGGGACAGGCGTTGCATCAGGCGGTTGATTTCGGTGATCAGTTGGCTACTCAGGCGGCCGCGATTGGCGTCCACCGCTTTGAGCGACTCACCGATATGCTGCGCCAGTTGGCCGTGTTCGGGCTGTTCGAAGCGTTCGGCGAAGCGCAGCAGTCGCAGGTTGGCTTCGCTGAGTTCGGAGAAGTCGGCGTCGGACCATTCGCTGCGCTGCAGGCGCTGCCAGATCTCAAGAATTTGACGTGCCTGATGAATTACCCGCTGGGCAAAGTGCTGCTTGAGACGCTCACGGCTGGGGTCTTCTGGCTCGGTCATATCCTGACTACTAGTGAAGGTGCGTACTGAGGTCGACTAATGGCTCTATGCTAGCACCTCTTTTCGGTTCGATGAGTGTCATACGTCAATTAACTGCGTATCCCTGGCATTCAGTTATTGACTCATTGGTCGCACAGCGAAAAAAACCTGCATCCTTTATAGTCGGATGCCCTCAGGTACGCCCATTGGATGACGGCTGTTCGATGAAAAGCCCCGCATTGACGGGCACGATGGGGTAGGGTTGCTGTCGGAGTGTTTGAACGCACGCCGTCGATTTGAAGTGCATGAACTCAAGTGATTGAAAGGATATCGCCATGCTGGACTGGAAAAACCGTGCAGGCAGTGCCAAAGGCCCCGCCCCTGAACCCAAGTCGGCCAATCGCAGCTATTTGCGTAGCATGCTGATGAGCCGAGCGGTGCTCAGCGTACTCGGCTTGTATCTGTTGGTCACCGGTGCTTTGGGTTGGTACTGGAGCGAAGAGCCGGCGCTGTTCCCGGTCCAGCAGAACGCCCAGCTTGCCGCCGAAAAGGAAGGCAAGCAGATGGTGCTGGGTTACACCACCGTGGAAACCCTCAAGACCGTGGCCGGCACCTTGCTGAACAAGCCCGGTGGCTATATTTCCAACGACCGTTTCCCGCCGGGCCTGTGGATGGACAACATGCCGAGCTGGGAATACGGCGTGCTGGTGCAGGTGCGCGACCTGACCCGTGCCTTGCGTAAGGATTTCGCCCGTTCCCAGTCGCAGTCGGCGGAAGACGCTGACCTGGCCAAGGCTGAGCCGCGTTTCAACTTTGACAACAAAAGCTGGGTGCTGCCTTCCAGCGAGTCGGAGTACCAGGAAGGCATCAACTCCCTGAATCGCTATGAAGTGCGCCTGTCCGACCCGAACCAGCGCGGCGCCCTGTTCTATGCGCGCGCCGACAACCTCAACAACTGGCTGGGCGATGTCGCCACGCGCCTGGGTTCGTTGTCGCAACGTCTGTCGGCCAGTGTTGGCCGGGTCAAGCTGAACACCTCGCTGAAAACCGAAGCGCTGGCGCCGGGCGAAGTGCCGCAGCTCGATGAAGAAGTGGTGGAAACCCCATGGATGCAGATCGACAACGTGTTCTACGAAGCCCGTGGCCAGGCCTGGGCCTTGTCCCACCTGTTGCGCGCTATCGAAGTCGACTTTGCCGACGTGCTGGCCAAGAAAAACGCTACGGTCAGCGTGCGCCAGATCATTCGTGAGCTGGAGGCTTCGCAAGAGCCGGTCTGGAGCCCGATGATCCTCAACGGCAGCGGCTTTGGCATACTGGCCAACCACTCGTTGGTGATGGCCAACTACATTTCCCGGGCCAACGCGGCCGTGATCGACTTGCGTCAGCTCCTTAACCAAGGGTGATGATGGACGTGACTCAAAAGGAGGCCGCGCACCGTGCGGCCTCCGATGCGGAACTGATCTGCTGGGTCGACGAGCACGACAACCTGCTCGGCGCCCTGGTCCGGTCCGACCTTCGCCAGCGCGGCCTGATCGGCCGTTGTACCTTTATCTTCCTGTTCAACTCGGCAGGTGAACTGTGCGTGCATCGCCGCACCCTGAGCAAAGCCCTGTACCCCGGATTCTGGGACACGGCCGCGGGCGGGATGGTGGCGGACGGCGAGAGTTATGCCGACTCGGCCGCCCGGGAGCTTGAAGAAGAACTCGGCGTCGGTGGGGTGGAGCTGGTTGAACACGACCATTTCTACTTCGAGGATGGCGACAGCCGGCTCTGGTGCAAATCCTACGCAGCCGTGTGGGATGGCGCGCTGAGCCTGCAGCCTGAAGAAGTCATGGAAGCGCGCTTTTTACCCCTTGAAATAGTCCTACAGGAAGCTGAACAAAAGCCCTACTGCCCGGACGCGCAAGAGGGCTTGCGCCGCTATCTGGCCTCACGTCGCTAAAGTTGTATAAATTGGCGCGATTTGGCCCTTAGCAAGTGAGCTTTTTGTGGTTACACTGCGCGACTTTTCACCCGAACCACCCTTGTTCCACCCCCTGATTCCTGTAGGAGCGAGCTTGCTCGCGAAAACCTCAAGCGCGCCGCGGGCATCCTGAATGCCCGCGTCATCGTTGGCGATCTTCGCGAGCAAGCTCGCTCCTACAGGGAATCGGGGGCAATGACATGGGGGGAGCGGTAGCGCTGCCCCTGCCTGAGTGGGGCTTCGCGGTCGGCAACCGCCTGAGCGTGTGCCGATCAGTCTTTGTCCTCACAAGAGGATTGCCGGTGGCCAAAAAAGCCGCATCCTTCGCCGCCCTCGGCGGCCTGGTATTTTCCACCGACGCAGGTCGACACTGCCCGGACTGTCGTCAGCCCGTGGACGCCTGTACCTGCAAACAAACCCTGATCCCCGAAGGCGACGGCATTGCCCGCGTGCGACGCGAGAGCAAAGGCCGTGGCGGCAAAACGGTGACCACCATCACCGGCGTGCCTCTGGCCGAAGACGCCTTGAAGGAACTGGCTACCACGCTGAAAAAGCGCTGTGGCACCGGTGGCGCGTTGAAAGACGGGGTTATCGAGATCCAGGGCGATCACGTCGAGTTGCTGTTGGCCGAGCTGATCAAGCTCGGGTACAAGGCCAAGAAGTCCGGCGGCTGAAAGCCTCTTCCCAACCTGTGTCTAAACTCTGTCCTGCGAGTGGGGTCTTACCTTGCTTACAGGCAAATCGTCATTTTCATTCTTTAGACTGCGCCAGCCTCGAACGAGGGGCGGCGCCTTCGACTTCATTTATAGGGGACTTCAATGTCCGTACGACGCACACGCAAAGACGATGGCAGCCAATGGACAGTTGCGGACAGCCGCAGTGTTTACGGGATTCGCCATTGGGGGGCCGGGTATTTCGCGATCAATGATGCCGGTCGCGTTGAAGTTCGTCCGAACGGCCCGAAAAGCACGCCGGTCGACCTGTACGAGCAAGTCGACGCGCTGCGCAAAAGCGGCTTGTCCTTGCCGTTGCTGGTGCGTTTCCCCGACATCCTGCAAGACCGCGTGCGCCAGTTGACCGGTGCATTCGACTCGAACATCGAGCGTCTGGAATACCAGAGCAAATACACCGCGCTGTACCCGATCAAGGTGAACCAGCAGGAAGCGGTGATCGAAAACATCATCGCCACCCAGGACGTGTCCATCGGCCTGGAAGCCGGCTCCAAGCCGGAACTGCTGGCCGTGCTCGCCCTGGCGCCGAAAGGCGGGACCATCGTCTGCAACGGTTACAAGGACCGCGAATTCATCCGCCTGGCGCTGATGGGCCAGAAGCTGGGTCACAACGTGTTCATCGTGATCGAGAAAGAGTCCGAAGTTGAGCTGGTGATCGAAGAAGCCGCCAACCTCAAGGTCAAGCCACAGGTCGGCCTGCGCGTGCGCCTGTCGTCCCTGGCGTCGAGCAAGTGGGCCGACACCGGCGGCGAGAAGTCCAAGTTCGGGCTGTCGGCGGCGCAATTGTTGTCGGTGGTCGAGCGCTTCCGCGCCGCCAGCCTGGACCAGGGCATCCGCCTGCTGCACTTCCACATGGGCTCGCAGATCGCCAACCTGGCCGACTACCAGCACGGGTTCAAGGAAGCCATTCGTTACTACGGCGAACTGCGTAACCTCGGCCTGCCGGTGGATCACATCGACGTCGGCGGCGGCCTGGGCGTGGACTACGACGGCACCCACTCGCGTAACGCCAGCTCGATCAACTACGACATGGACGACTACGCCGGTGTGGTCGTGGGCATGCTCAAGGAATTCTGCGACGCGCAGAGCCTGCCGCACCCGAACATCTTCTCCGAGAGCGGCCGTTCCCTGACCGCGCACCACGCCATGCTGGTGGTGCAAGTCACCGACGTCGAGAAGCACAACGACGAAATGCCGCAGATCGAGAACAAGGAAAACCTGCCGGAAACCGTGCAATGGCTGGTGGACCTGCTCGGCCCGACCGATATCGAGATGGTCACCGAAACCTACTGGCGCGCCACTCACTATATGAGCGACGTGGCCACTCAGTACGCTGACGGCAAACTGTCCCTGGCGGAAAAAGCCCTGGCCGAGCAATGCTACTTTGCCGTGTGCCGCCGCCTGCATAACTCGCTGAAGGCGCGCCAGCGTTCGCACCGCCAGGTGCTCGACGAACTCAACGACAAGCTGGCGGATAAATACATCTGCAACTTCTCGGTGTTCCAGAGCCTGCCGGATACCTGGGCCATCGGCCAGGTACTGCCGATCCTGCCGCTGCACCGCCTCGACGAAGAGCCGATGCGCCGCGCGGTATTGCAGGACTTGACCTGTGACTCCGACGGCAAGATCAAGCAATACGTCGACGAGCAGAGCATCGAGACCAGCCTGCCGGTACACGCGTTGAAGGATGGCGAAGACTACCTGCTGGGTATCTTCCTGGTCGGCGCCTACCAGGAAATCCTCGGTGACATGCACAACCTGTTTGGTGACACCGACTCGGTGAACATCTACCAGCGTGCCGACGGTTCGGTGTACAGCGCCGGGATCGAGACCCACGACACCATCGAAGACATGCTGCGTTATGTGCACTTGTCGCCGGAAGAGTTGATGACGCATTACCGGGACAAGTGCGCGAGCGCGAAGATCAGCGCCAGCGAGCGCACGCAGTTTCTGGATGCGTTGCGCTTGGGGTTGACGCGTTCGTCGTACCTGTCTTCGTAAGTGAAGTGCCCCGGCTCTCCGATGTGGGAGCCGGGCAATATCCCAGGGGCGGTTGCGAGGTGCGCTGTGAGGTTCAGTTCACGGATAGGCACAGCGCCACAGAGCAATTTCCGGGATTGAAGGAAAGCTTCAACTGGCTCACTTCGCCGTTGCCCTCTTCTGGCTCAACCGTGATGTCGGCAGCACTCATCGCAATGTCAGCCGATGCTCCTGCGGTAACTTTCTGTTTTTCGTCACGATTTGTTACCGTGAGTGTGTAATCTGTTTTGTTTTCGATCCGCAGTGTTCCGGCTATCTTGGCCTGACTGGCGGTATCAGCGATGGCCGTTTGCATAAACGCGGTGAGTAACACTAAAGCGGTGATGCCGACACGTTGTGAGATGTTCATCTTCGATTCTCTCCGGGCAGATGAAATGGGCGTTGTTCAGCACCATTCAACGCGCGAAGGACAGGTTTGTAACCTGTCAAACCTTACAGGTAGGGTTAGGTGATGTCAGCTTGCGCTGCCGCCGAACCATCGACCCTGCCGCTTGATTCGCCACGCAATGATCCAAAGCGTCAAGCTGCGTACCGCCATAAACAGTAGGAAGGTTATCCACAGGCCGTGGTTGCCGAACCTCTGTGACTCCCAGGCAAACGGCAGCACAATGACCACCGTCAGCAGCATGCCGTTGCGCATTTCCCGCGCACGCGTGGCGCCGATGAACAGCCCGTCCAGCAGATAACTCCACACCGCAATCAACGGCAGCACCGCGAGGTACGGCAGGTAGATGTCGGCGGTTTCGCGCACGCTGGGGATATCGGTCTGCATGGCGATGAACAGATGGCCGGCGAAGCTGAACAGCAGGGCAAAACCGACGCTGGCGATCAGCGACCAACCGCCGGCGACGACCAGTGAGCGGCGCAACGCATGACGGTCATGGGCGCCGATGGCGTGGCCGCACAGGGCTTCGACGGCGTGGGCCAAACCGTCCAGCGCGTGGGCCGTCAGCAACAGGCCGTTGAGCAACAGCGCGTTGGCCGCCACCGTGGCATCCCCGAGCCGCGCGCCTTGCACCGTGATCATGAAAAACACCGACTGCAACGCCAGGCTGCGGATAAAAATGTCGCGGTTCACCGCCAGCAGCGGGCGCCAGCTGTGCCAGCGTTGCAAGGCGGCCCAGGCGATATGCCCGGGGTAGGCGCGCAGGGCTTTTTGCGTGAGGGCCAGGCCGAGCAGGGCGCCGGTCCATTCGGCGAGCACCGACGCCCGCGCGGAACCGACCACGCCCCAGTCCAGGCCGAGTACAAACCACAGGTTCAGGGCGATGTTGATCAGGTTGGTGGTCAGCAGGATCGCCAGCGGCGCGCGGGCGTTTTGCGTGCCGAGGAACCAGCCGACCAGGGCGTAGCTGGCGAGGGCGGCGGGCAGGCCGAACAGGCGGGTGTGGAAAAATTCGCGGGTCAGTTGGTTCAGTTCGGGGGAGGGTTGCATCCACTCCAGGGCCAGGTGACTCAGGGGGATGCCCACCGTGCCGAGCAACATCGCCAGCCCCAGCGCCAGCAACAGACCTTGCAGCAGGATTTGCCGCAGCGCCGCGCCGTCATTGCGCCCGGCGGCCTGGGCGGCGAAGCCGGTGGAGCCCATGCGCAGAAAACCCATGGCCCAGGCGAGGAAGGTATACAGGCTGGCCCCGACGGCGACCGCGCCCAGTTGGTGGGCGTGGGGCAGGTGGCCGATGACCATGCTGTCGACCAGGGCCACCAGCGGCACCGAGAGGTTCGACAGGATCATCGGCGCGGCCAGGGCCCAGACGCGGCGGTGGGTTGGGCGGTGGCGCCAGTCGGTCAGTAAGGTGGACATGCAGGCTCCTTGGGGGAGCGGCATTGTAACTGTCCCCCCAGCACGCCGCAGAACCGATGTGGAATGGGGGGCTAAATGTGGAATGGGGGGCCAAATGTGAATGGGGGGCTAAATGTGAATGGGGGGCTAAATGTGAATGGGGGGCTAAATGTGGGAGGGGGCTTGCCCCCGATGGCGGTGAGTCAGTCAGCTTATTTGTAGCTGATCCACTGCAATCGGGGGCAAGCCCCCTCCCACATTTGGCCTCATTCCACATTTAGGCCTCATTCCACATTTAGCCCCTCATTCCACATTTTGATCTTTTGTGATTTTGATCTTTTGTGTTTGTGGGATTTTGCTTGGATCGGTGGCCGGCCAGAACCAAACTGCCCTCCGTCGGTCAATGTGACCGGCGCCACATCGGCTTGGCCGGCGCTGATATATAGTTCACCCCTCGGTTCCCTCTGACTACGAGTGCCCCATGCTTAACAAAGGACTGTTCCTGGCTTGTGCGCTGGCCCTGCTGAGCGCCTGCGATTCCTCCGATAAACCGGCCGCCCCGACCGCGCCAGCCGCGAGCAGCGTAGCGCCGAAGGCGGTCAAGGCGGCGGTGGATGTGTCGGCGTTGAAGCAGCGGTATGCGGGGCGTGAGCTGAGTGTGGTGGACGTGTCCGAGGTGCAGTTGGACGGTGCCAGCACGTTGTCGGTGAGTTTTTCCATCCCGTTGGACCCGGAGCAGAAATTCGCCGACAAGCTGCATCTGGTGGACAGCAAGTCGGGCAAGGTCGATGGCGCCTGGGAGCTGTCGGATAACCTGATGGAACTGCGCCTGCGCCACCTGGAACCGCAGCGCAAGTTGGTGCTGACGGTCGACCCCGGCGTGCGTGCGGTGAATAACAACCTGTTGCCCGCCGAGTACATCGCCCGTCTGGAAACCCGCGACCTGCAGGCCACTGTCGGCTTCGCCAGCCGTGGCACGCTGTTGCCCACGCGCCTGGCCGAGGGGTTGCCGGTGATTGCGCTGAATGTCGACAAGGTCGACGTCGAATTCTTCCGGATCAAGCCCGAATCCCTGCCGTCGTTCCTTGCGCAGTGGGGGCGCAATACCAGCCTGCAAAGCTATGAATCGCGCGAGCTGCTGCCGCTGGCCGATCTGGTCTACGGCGGCCGCTTCGACCTGAATCCTGCGCGCAATACCCGCGAAACCCTGTTGCTGCCGATCGCCGGCCTCAAGCAACTGCAGCAGCCGGGCGTATACCTGGCGGTGATGCGGGCGTCGGGCACCTATAACTATTCGCAACCGGCCACGTTGTTCACCTTGAGTGATATCGGCTTGTCGGTTCACCGCTACGCCAATCGCCTGGACGTGTTTACCCAGGCGTTGGACGGTGGCAAGGCGCTGGATGGCGTCGACCTTGAAGTGCTCGACGCCGAGGGCCGGGTGGTGGGCCAGGGCAAGACCGAGCAGGGCGGTCACGCCGAACTGCCGTTGCCGAAAAAGGCCCAGGTGCTGCTGGCCAAGCAGGGCGAACAGACCAGCCTGTTGCGCCTGGACAGTGCCGCCCTGGATCTGGCGGAGTTCGATATCGGCGGGCAACCGTCGCACCCGCTGCAGTTTTTTGTGTTCGGCCCGCGTGATCTGTATCGCCCTGGCGAAACCGTGCTGCTTAACGCCTTGTTGCGCGACAAGGACGGCAACGCGGTCAAGCCGCAGCCGGTCAGCGTCGAAGTGCGTCGCCCGGATGAGCAGGTCAGCCGTAAATTCGTCTGGGATGCCGACGCGTCCGGCCTCTATCAATATCAACTGCAACTGGCCGGCGAAGCGCCGACCGGGCGTTGGCAGTTGGTGTTCGACCTGGGCGACGGTAAGCCACAGTTGTATGAATTCCTCGTCGAAGACTTCCTGCCCGAGCGCCTGGCGCTGGAACTCAAGGGCAGCGATACGGCATTGAGCCCGGCGGAGAACCCGGTCATCCAGGTCAATGGCCGCTACCTCTACGGCGCGCCGGCGGCGGGCAACCGGGTCAGCGGGCAGGTGTATGTGCGCCCGCTGCGCGAGGCGGTGAAATCGCTGCCGGGTTATCAGTTCGGCTCCGTCACCGAAGAAGAGCTGAGCCAGGATTTCGAACTGGATGAAAGCGTGCTCGACGCCAAGGGCCAGGAAGCCCTGAGCCTGGAAAGCAAGTGGGCCGACGCCAAGTCGCCGCTGCAACTGATCGTGCAAGCCAGCCTGCATGAGTCGGGCGGACGGCCGATCACCCGGCGCCTGGTGCAGCCGATCTGGCCGGCTGAGCAACTGCCGGGGCTGCGTGGGCTGTTTGACGGCAAGGAAACCAACGGCGACGGCCCGGCGGAATTTGAAGTGCTGCTGGCCAACCAGGCCGGGCAGAAACTTGCCGCGAAAAACCTCAAAGTGCGTCTGGTGCGCGAGCGCCGCGACTACTACTGGAATTATTCGGAGAGCGACGGCTGGAGCTATCACTACAACCAGAAATTCCTCAACCTCGACGAGCAGACCCTGAACATCAAAGCCGGCGACACCGCCAAGGTCAGCTTCCAGGTGGAGTGGGGCCCGTACCGCGTCGAGGTCGAAGACCCGCAGACCGGGCTGGTCAGCAGCCTGCGCTTCTGGGCCGGCTACCAGGTCCAGGACAACACCGAAGGCGGCGCGGTGCGCCCCGACCAGGTCAAGTTGGCGCTGGACAAACCCGCCTATGGCGACGGCGATACCGCCAACGTCACCGTGACGCCGCCGGCGGCCGGTAAAGGCTACCTGCTGGTGGAGTCCGCCGAGGGGCCGCTGTGGTGGCAGGAAATCGACGTGCCGGCCGAGGGCAAACGTTTCGCCGTGAAGCTCGACCCGAAATGGGCGCGTCATGATCTCTACATCAGCGCCCTGGTGATTCGCCCCGGTGAGCGCAAAGCCAATATCACCCCCAAACGGGCGGTGGGCCTGCTGCACCTGCCGTTGGATCGCACCCAGCGCAAACTTGGGCTGACCCTCACCGCACCGGAAAAAATGCGCCCCAAACAAGCGCTGACGGTGAAAGTCGCCGCAAAAAATGCCGATGGCAGCGTGCCCAAACAGGTGCATGTGCTGGTGGCGGCGGTGGACGTGGGCATCCTCAATATCACCGAATACCCGACACCCGATCCGTATTCCAGCCTGTTCGGCCGCAAGGCGTATGGCGTGGACCAGTTCGACATCTATGGCCAACTGATCGAGGCCGGCCAGGGGCGCCTGGCGAGCCTGGCCTTCGGCGGTGACGCTGCATTGGCCAAAGGCGGCAAACGCCCGGACACCAGCGTGACCATCGTCGCCCTGCAAAGCGCGCCGGTGATGTTGAACGAGCAGGGCGAGGGCGAAGTCAGCGTCAATATCCCGGACTTCAACGGCGAACTGCGCCTGATGGCCCAGGCCTGGAGTGATGACCGCTACGGCATGGCGGAAGCCAAAACCGTGATCGCCGCACCGCTGATTGCCGAATTGTCGGCGCCGCGCTTCCTTGCGGGTGGCGACCAGACCACCTTGGCGCTGGACCTCTCCAACCTGTCGGGCAAGGCGCAAAAGCTCGACGTGCAACTGAGTGCCGAAGGGCAACTGGAGCTGGTCAACGGTGGCGCGCAATCGGTCGAACTCAAACAAGGCCAGCGCACCACGCTGCGCATCCCGGTGAAAGCCTGGGGCGGCCTGGGGCAAGGCAAGGTCAAGGTCACGGTGAACGGCCTGGACCTGCCCGGTGAAAACCTGCCGCCGTTCAGCCGCGAATGGACCCTGGGCGTGCGCCCGGCCTACCCGGCCTTGCTCAAGCATTATCGTGCGGTGCTCAAGGAGCAGCCGTGGAGCCTGCCGGCGGGCGCGCTCGATCAATTCGACAGCTCGGGGCGCGAGGCGTTGTTGAGCCTGTCGAGCCGGCCGCCGTTGAACCTCGGCGCGCAAATCACGGCGCTGAAGGCTTACCCCTACGGTTGCCTGGAGCAGACCGCCAGCGGCCTGTACCCGTCGCTGTATGCCGACGATGCCTTGCTCAAGCGCCTGGGCGTCAAGGGCGAGCCGGACGCCGAGCGCAAACGCAAGATCGAGCTGGGCATCGAACGCCTGCTGGGCATGCAGCGCTACAACGGCAGCTTTGGCTTGTGGGGCGCCGATGGCGAAGAGGAATACTGGCTGACCGCCTACGTCACTGACTTCCTGCTGCGCGCTCGCGACCAGGGGTTTGCCGTACCGCCGGACGCCTTGAAAAAAGCCAGTGAGCGCCTGCTGCGTTATGTGCAGGAGCGCAACCTGATCGAAGTCGACTACAGCGACAACGCCGAACACACCCGCTTTGCCGTGCAGGCCTACGCCGGTCTGGTACTGGCGCGCAGTCAGCAGGCACCGTTGGGCGCGTTGCGCAGCCTGTTCGAGCGGCGCAGCGATGCGCGCTCCGGGTTGCCGTTGGTGCAACTGGCCATCGCCCTGCAGAAGATGGGCGACCAGCCGCGTGCCGATCAGGCCTTGCTCGCAGGGCTGGCGGCGCAGCGCAATGCCAAGGAATGGCTGGCCGACTATGGCAGCCCGCTGCGGGACCAGGCGATGATCCTGGCGTTGCTCGAAGAAAACGACCTGGCCAAGGGCAAGCGTGAAGAGCGTTTGTTTACGCTGTCGGATCAATTGGCGGCCAGCCCGTACTTGTCGACCCAGGAACGTAACTCGCTGTTCCTCGCCGGGCGCCTCGGGTTCGCCCAGCCTGAGTCGAATTGGCAGGTGGCGCTCACCGGCAGTGGCGGCGTGCGCGAATTGAATAATCAACAGTCGACGTTGGCGTTGGCCGGCGCGCTGTTGTCCAGCGACCTGAGCCTGAGCAATCAGGGCGAGACGCCGGTGTACCAGCAGTTGACGATCTCGGGTTATCCACAGGTGCCACCGGCTGCCGGCGGCGACAACCTGAGCATCCGCCGCGAATACCTGGGCATGAACGGCCAGCCGCTGAACCTGCGTAGCCTCAACAGCGGCGATCTGGTGCTGGTGCATCTGGCGGTGAGCGCCAAGCAGCGCGTGCCGGACGCCCTGGTGGTGGACCTGTTGCCGGCGGGCCTGGAGTTGGAAAACCAGAACCTCGCGCAAAGCGCCGCAAGCCTGGAAAACGCCAGCAGCCAGGTGAAGGAATGGCGCGAGTCGATGCAGAACGCGTCGCTCAAGCATCAGGAGTTTCGTGATGACCGCTATGTGGCGGCGATGAATCTGGATGGCTATGGCACCACGCACTTGTTGTATCTGGCGCGGGCGGTGACGCCGGGGACGTATCGGGTGCCGCCGCCGCAGGTGGAGTCGATGTATCGGCCGAACTGGCAGGCGGTGGGGGAGACGCCGGTGGATCTGGTGATCAAGGGGCGTTGAAAGCTCGATGTGGAAGGGGGACTAAATGTGGAATGAGGGCTAAATGTGGGAGGGGGCTTGCCCCCGATGGCGGTGGGTCAGTCACCTGATGCATTGACTGAAATACTGCTATCGGGGGCAAGCCCCCTCCTACAGGGATTTGTGGTGTTTTTTTGGGGTTAGTGGACTACCCAGCTGAGTAGCCATAGGCCGAGTATCAGCCAGATGATGCCCATGATGATTGATGCGCGCATGAACGCGCGCACCGCCGAGTACAGCAGCATCAGGCCGAGGATCAGGGTAATGATGCTGATGATGGAAGTGTCCATGCCCAAGGTGCGCGACAGGCCATCGATGAAGTTGCCACCGGCGTGGGTCAAGGCACCGAAGATGCCGCTGAGGCCGTCGACGATAAAACGGATGACGGAGCCGAGCGCCTGGCCCAACCATTCGAAAAAGCTTTCTACCTGCATGTGCGTGTCCTGATGAGAAGGTGGGCGTGTCTGTGCCTTTGGTTGTTGATAACGCCGGCTAGTTCCCTGCAAGCATAGAGGTTTGCCCGTTTGAATTTGCGATTAATCATGGTTGGATGTGTTCGGTTTGATTTGGGAGCGGGTTTGTTCGCGGTGGGGGTGGGGCAGTGACGTCTGTGCCGGTTGGTCTGGCGCCATCGCGGGCAAGCGCGCTCCCACATTGGCTGCGTTGGGTTTTGGGTTTTGTGGTGGTGGTTGTTGCGCTGTTGTGGCTGGCTGACCGCATCTGGCCGTTGCCGTTGCCCAAGGATGATTTGGCGCGGGTGGTGCTGGCCGAGGATGGCACGCCGTTGTGGCGGTTTGCCGATGCCCATGGCGTGTGGCGTTACCCGGTGCAAACCGCTGAGGTGTCGCCGTATTACCTCGATGCGCTGCTCACCTACGAGGACCGTTGGTTCTACCAGCACCCCGGCGTGAACCCGTTGGCGCTGGCGCGGGCGACGTGGCAGAACCTGACCGGCGCGCGGGTGGTGTCGGGTGGCAGTACCTTGTCGATGCAGGTCGCCCGTTTGCTCGATCCCCATTCGCGCACATTCCACGGCAAGCTGCGCCAACTGTGGCGCACCGCGCAGTTGGAATGGCACTTGTCCAAGGCCGAGATTCTCAATCTGTACCTCAACCGCGCGCCGTTTGGCGGCACGTTGCAAGGGGTGGCAGCGGCCAGTTGGGCTTATCTGGGCAAGTCGCCGGCGCAACTGACTCATGCCGAAGCCGCCTTGCTCGCGGTGTTGCCCCAGGCGCCGAGCCGCCTGCGCCCCGACCGCCACCCCCAGCGCGCCCAGGAGGCC
This sequence comes from Pseudomonas marginalis, assembly GCF_024169655.1. GTDB lineage: Bacteria > Pseudomonadota > Gammaproteobacteria > Pseudomonadales > Pseudomonadaceae > Aquipseudomonas > Aquipseudomonas paraveronii. The sequence goes on from NZ_JALJWV010000001.1 coordinate 602,127, forward strand.
CGGGACAAGGTGCTGCGCCGCCTCGGCGAGTTCCAGGTCTGGCCGCCATCGGCGGTGGCCGAGGCCCTGGAAGAACCGTTGCTGCTCGCGCCGCGCCTGGAGCCCAGCCTGGCGCCCTTGCTTGCCCGCCGCCTGAACCGACCCGACAGCCCGCCGCTGATCCGCACCACCCTGGACGCCACCCTGCAACGCCGTCTCGAAGACCTGCTGCTGGGCTGGCGCGCGCGTTTGCCGGAATACACCTCGGCGGCGATCCTGGTGGTGGAGGAAGACAGCATGGCCGTGCGCGCCTACTTAGGCTCGGTGGATATCAATGACGCCAAGCGCTTCGGCCATGTGGACATGATCAGCGCGTTGCGTTCGCCGGGCTCGACCCTCAAGCCCTTCCTGTATGGCATGGCCCTGGACGAGGGGCTGATTCACTCCGAATCACTGTTGCAGGATGTGCCCAGGCGTTATGGCGATTACCGGCCGGGTAACTTCTCCATGGGCTTTACCGGCGCGGTGCCGGCGAGCACCGCGTTGTCCAGTTCGCTCAACCTGCCGGCGGTGCAGTTGCTGGAAGCCTACGGGCCGAAGCGCTTTGCCGCGCAGATGCGTATCGGTGGGGTGCCGTTGGCGTTGCCGGTGTTGGCCGAGCCGAACCTGGCGTTGATCCTGGGCGGCGCGGGCAGTCGCCTGGAAGATCTGGTGAGCGGCTACAGCGCCTTCGCCCGTGACGGCAGGAGCGCCACGATTCGATTACAGCCGGACGATACGCTTAAAGAACGGCCATTACTGTCGCCAGGGTCCGCCTGGATTGTGCGGCGTATCCTCAGCGGTCAGGCGCGGCCCGACCGCGACCCGCGTGCCGAACTGGTGCAGCGCCCGGCGCTGGCCTGGAAAACCGGCACCAGCTACGGTTTCCGGGATGCCTGGGCGATCGGCGTGGGGCCGCGCTATTTGATCGGTGTGTGGATTGGCCGCCCCGACGGCACGCCAGTGCCGGGGCAGTTCGGCTTGGCCTCGGCCGCACCGTTGATGTTGCAGGTGCATGACGTGTTGACCAACCGCGACAGCCAGCGTGGCATCAGCGCGCCGGTCAAACCGGTGCCGGCGAATGTCGGTGTGGCGGCGATCTGTTGGCCGCTGGGCCAGCCCATGAGCCGCAACGACCCCAATTGCCGCCGCCAGCGCTTTGCCTGGACGCTGGACAACACCACGCCGCCGACCTTGCAGGCACTGGATCAGCCGTTGAGTGTGGGCTTGATGGAAAGCGTCTGGGTCAACCCCAAGGGCTTGAGGGTGGACGCCCATTGCCCCGGCGCCGTGTTGAAAAACATTGCCCTGTGGCCTGCGCCGTTGGAGCCCTGGCTGCCGCGGGCCGAACGCCGCGACGCGCGCCTGCCCGCTGCTGACCCCGATTGCCCGCCGCCGGCCCTGGCGGCGTCGTCGCCGTTGTCGATCGTCGGCGTGCGCGAGGGCGATCAATTGCGCCTGCCCGCCGCCAGCCAACAGGCGCTGCGCCTGAACCTCTCCGCCCTGGGCGGCAGTGGCCGGCGCTGGTGGTTCCTCAACGGCGCGCCGTTGGGCGACAGCGCCAACCAGGAGAGCATCAACGCCAGTTTCGAGCAATTGGGCCGCTATCAGCTCAGCGTTCTCGACGAGGCCGGCCAAACCGCCCGAATCGAATTCAGCGTCGTCGACTAAACCCCATCACCGCCAAACCAACCCCCACATTCTGCTGTGTGAATCCATTCAAATGTGGGAGCAGGCTTGCCTGCGATAGCGCCCTAAAGTCCACCACCCGGATTCACTTGCCTTCATCCCTGATCCCCCCGAAGCTATACGCCTTCAGGAGCCCCCCATGAACCTCGAACACCTCACCGAACGCCTGCATCGCATCCGCGATACCAACAATTGGAAACAATTCCACAGCCCGAAAAACCTGGCCATGGCCGCCAGTGTGGAAATGGCCGAATTGGTCGAAATCTTCCAATGGCTCACCGAAGACCAGTCGCGCCAGTTGCCCGCCGACACACTCGCCCACGCCGGCCAGGAAGTCGGCGATATCGTGCTGTACCTGCTGTTGCTGTGCAGCGAGTTGGGCCTGGACATGAACGAGGTGGTGCGCGCCAAGCTGGCCGACAGCGAACGGCGGTTTGCCCATGAGTGATCGTCACTTCGACCAACTGGCCACGCGTTTTGCCGAGAAAATCTACGGCGGCGCCAAGGGCGCGATTCGCCTGGCAGTGTTGCAGGCCGACCTCACCGAAGCCTTGCCGCAGCGGCCACTGCGTGTGCTGGATATTGGCGCGGGCCTGGGGCATATGTCGCTGTGGCTGGCCGAGCGCGGGCATCAGGTGACCCTGGCCGAACCCGCCGAGCCGATGCTTAGCGGTGCGCGCCAACGCTTCGCCGAGGCCGGGCAGACCGCGACCTTTATCCACGCGCCCTGGCAAGACCTGCTCGGCCAACTCACCGAGCCCTACGATGTGGTGCTGTGTCACGCCGTCCTCGAATGGCTGGCCGAACCCCACGCGATCCTGCCCGTGTTGCACCAGTTGACGGTGCCCGGCGGCTGGCTGTCGCTGGCGTTCTACAACCGCGATGCGCTGATTTACCGCAACCTGCTCAAAGGCCACTTCCGCAAAATGCGCAAGAACGACATGGCCGGCGAAAAGCAAAGCCTGACCCCGCAACAGCCGCTCGATCCGCGAGAGCTGGCGGCGCAACTCGATGGGCTATGGCAGGTCGAAAGCCAGAGCGGCGTGCGGGTGTTCCACGACTATATGCCGGTGGAGTTCCAGGCTCGCGTGGATTTGAAGGAGGTGTTGGAGATGGAGCTCGCTCATCGTCGTCACCCAAGTTTTGCCGGGCTTGGGCGTTATTTGCACTGGATCTGCCGTCCGGTTTAAGCGGCCCAGTCAGTGGAGGTCGAAATGCGTCGTTTCGGGTTAATCCTGTTGTCCCTTGGGCTGGGCGCCTGCTCCAGCCCCAATCCTTACGTGGCCGCCTCGGCGCCGATGCCGCCGGCGCCGGCCCAGGCGGCCCAGACCTTTGATGCCAGCGCGTACCCCGCGCCGGTACGTGACTACGGTGCCTATCGCATTTGGGCCTGGCGCAACGGCCAGTTGCCGGCGGGCACGGCCTGGGCGGACTCGGCGCAGATTGCCGAAGCGGTCAGCGGCGCCCTCGACCAGCGTGGCTTGCGCCCCCTGCACGACAACCGCGCGCCCGACCTGCTGGTGAGCGCCGACGTGCATCTGGAGAAGCGCCTCAAGCAGGTCCAGGATGACTACGGCTATGGGTACGGTGGCTACAATCGTTATGGCAATGGCTACGGCATGTACAACTCGGCGCCGATCGTGCGTACCTATGAAGTTCAGGTCGTGGTGGTGCGGGTCAATCTGTTCGATGCACGCAGCGGTCAGCCGGTGTGGAGTGCCAGTGCCGAAACCGGCAGCCAGGGCAGCCTCAGTGAGCGGGCGGATGCGTTGCGCCAGGCGGTGCAAAAGGCAATGACGGCGTATCCTCCCAGTTAACAGCTATTCTCATTTAATGCCCGGATCGCTCGTTGGAGAATCACCATGTTTCGACGTATCGCAACGCTCGCTTTTGTCGCGCTGTTGGGCGGTTGCCAGACCAGTCAGGTCAACCACGACTTCGATGCCAGCCGAGACTTCGGTGCCTACCGCAGTTGGGCGTGGAAAGACCCGGCTGTGCAATACCGTCCCGATGATCCGCGGATCAAGAGCGACCTCACCGAACAACGCATCCGCCAGGCTGTCGGCGAACAACTCGACCAACGCGGCCTGCGCCCCGCAGCGGCGGGCACCAGGGCGGACCTGACTGCGCAGGTCTACCTGATCGTCGAAGACCGCCAGCAACAAGTCAGCACCAACTACGGCGGCGCCTGGGGCGTGCCGTGGAATGGCTACTGGGGCGGGCCGATGTACTACGAAACGCGCAACATCAGCTACAAGGTGGCGACCCTCCAGATCGACCTGCTCGACGGCAAGGACGGCAAACTCGTCTGGCGCGGTAGCGACGAGCAGATCATGGCCAACTCGCCGGACCCACAGGATCGTAGCAACGCCATCCGTAAGACGGTCAGCCGAATCCTTACCAGCTACCCACCGCACTGAAACTGCGTTGCCCCGAGAGAGAGCCCCGGCCGGTTTCAGCCAATCGGCCGCCATCTACCCACCATGTGTTCAATATCCCCCGAGCCTTTTAACCACAACTCGCCACTGGAACCGGCGCCGCTGGCGTGCAGGGCGACCTCGCTGGGCAGGCGTACCGGTTTCTTGAACTCGACCTCTATGTCGATATTCGCCACGGGCAGGTGCTCACCGAGGGCGGCGAGGGTCCGCGCCTTGTTCCACAGGCCGTGGGCGATGGCTTGGGGGAAACCGAATAATTTGGCGGTCAGGGCGCTTAAATGGATCGGGTTGTAATCGCCGGACACCCAGGCGTAGCGACGGCCGATATCGGCGGGGGCTTTCCAGCGGGTCAGTTCGCTGACCTGGGTCGGCGTGGGCAAGGCGTCGTCCGCCGCCGCGCCGTCGAGCTTCACGCCACGGCAGAGCAGGCGGCTCTGCGCTTCCCACAGCAGGCCGAGGGCATCTTCGACGGTGGTCACCACCTCAAACGTCGCGCCCTTGGCATGGGGCTGGAGGTTTTCTGCGTGTACGGCGATGGTCAGGTCACTCACCGCACCCAAGGGCCGGTGAACACGGATGCGATTGCTTAGGTGGACCAGCCCCAACAGCGGGAACGGAAACGATGGGGCCGTCAGCAGTTGCAACTGCAGACCGAATGCCAGGAGGTGTGGATAAGTTGCCGGCAGCATCGGGCTGTCGGCAAAGCCGCACACCTTGCGATACGCCGCCACATGCTGGGGGTTGACGCTCACGCGGCAGCGAAACCCCTGCTCGGGCAAGTGGCTGCCGGTGATCTTGCGCTTGAGCACCGCGTGCCAGTACAACGGCGCAAGCATTGGCGGGCTATCCAGAGTTTTCCATTCCATGCTTACGCTCCCAGCACACTTTGCCCACACACCCGCAGCGCTTGGCCGCTGACCGCGCCGGAGCCCGGCTGACCGAGCCAGGCCACCGCTTCGGCGACATCCTGCGGCAAGCCGCCCTGGCCCAGCGAGCTCATGCGGCGCCCGGCCTCTCGCAGGGCGAACGGGATATGCGCAGTCATCTGGGTTTCGATAAAACCGGGGGCCACGGCGTTGATGCTGATCCCCCGCGCCTTCAATAGCGGGGCCCAGGCCTGGGCCAGCCCGATCAGCCCGGCCTTGCTCGCGGCATAGTTGGTTTGCCCGCGGTTGCCGGCAATCCCGCTGATGGAGGCCAGCAGCACCACGCGCGCGTTGTCGTGCAGGGTGCCGCTGTCGAGCAGGGCCTTGGTCAGCACTTGCGGCGCGTTGAGGTTGACCGCCAACACGGCGTCCCAGTATTCCGGGGTCATGTTGGCCAGGGTTTTGTCGCGGGTGATGCCGGCGTTATGGACCAGGATGTCGAGGCCATCCGGCAGCTGTTCGATCAACTGGGAGGCGGCGTCTTCGGCGCAGATATCCAGCACGACGGCGCGCCCTCCCAGGCGCGCGGTCAGGGCTTCGAGGTCGGCCTTGGCTTGGGGCACATCCAGCAGAATGACCTCGGCGCCGTCACGGGCGAGGGTTTCGGCGATGGCGGCGCCAATGCCCCGCGCCGCGCCGGTGACCAGCGCTTTGCGCCCGGCAAGTGGGCGCGTCCAGTCTTCGACGGGGGTGGTGCAGGCTTCCAGACGAATCACCTGACCCGAGATATAGGCACTTTTGGGCGACAGGAAAAACCGCAGCGCCCCTTCCAACTGGTCCTCGGCCCCTTGGCCGACCGACAGCAATTGCAACACGCCACCGTTGCGCAGTTCCTTGGCCAGGGAGCGACTGAACCCTTCGAGGGCACGCTGGGCGCTGGCGGCGAACGGGTCGCTGAGACTTTCCGGGGCGCGGCCGAGGATCACCAGGTGCGCGCTGTGATCGAGATTTTTCAGCAGTGGCTGAAAGAACTCACGCAGTTGCTTGAGTTGGTCGGTGTGTTGCACGTCGCTGGCGTCGAACACCAGCGCCTTGAGTTTGGGACCGTGCCCGGGAATCCAGGCCGGTGCTTCCAGTGCCCCGGTGCCGTAGCTATAAATGGCCTCGGTGAGTTTAGGGGCGAACGCCAGCACCTTGGCCGCCAGCGCGCCGCCGCCGAGCAGCAGTGCGCCGTCGACCGGGCGCAGGCGCCCGGCTTGCCAGCGCTCCAGGCGTACCGGTGACGGCAGGCCAATGGCGGCGACCAGGCGATGGCCGAGGCTTGAGTTGGCGAAGTCGATATAACGGTCAGACATGGAACGCTCTCCGAAGGCTGGGGTTCAAAGGGTTGACCACCCCGGGGCGGCAGTCGTTCGATTGAGCCTAGGCTAGTCTGAGGGACTTACCCCACAACCGACAGGGAGCTTTCCATGACTCAATTGCGCCGTGTAGCGATCATTGGCGGTAATCGCATTCCTTTCGCCCGCTCCAATGGCCCGTATGCCACAGCGAGCAACCAGGCGATGCTGACTGCCACCCTGGAGGGCCTGATCGAGCGCTACAACCTGCACGGCCTGCGCCTGGGCGAGGTGGCTGCCGGTGCGGTGCTCAAGCACTCGCGCGACTTCAACCTGACCCGCGAATGCGTGCTGGGCTCGCGCCTGTCGCCGCAAACCCCGGCCTATGACATTCAGCAGGCTTGCGGCACCGGGCTGGAAGCGGCGTTGCTGGTGGCCAACAAGATTGCCCTGGGTCAGATCGAATGCGGGATTGCCGGTGGGGTGGACACCACGTCCGACGCACCGATCGGGGTGAATGAAGGGCTGCGCAAGATTTTGTTGCAGGCCAATCGCAGCCGGTCTATGCCGGACAAACTAAAAGTCTTGTTACAACTTCGTCCGCATCACCTCAAGCCGGAACTGCCGCGCAATGGCGAACCGCGCACCGGTTTATCCATGGGCCAGCACTGTGAACTGATGGCGCAGACCTGGCAGATCCCCCGCACCGAGCAGGACCAGTTGGCCCTGGAAAGTCACCAGAAAATGGCCGCGTCCTACACCGAAGGCTGGCACAACGATTTGCTCACCCCGTTTCTGGGTCTCACCCGTGACAACAACCTGCGCCCCGACCTGACCCTGGAAAAACTCGCCGGCCTCAAGCCCGCCTTCGAGCTCAGCGCCAAAGGCACGCTCACCGCCGGCAACTCCACGCCGCTGACGGACGGTGCTTCCCTGGTGTTACTCGGCAGCGAAGCCTGGGCCAGGGAGCGCGGCTTGCCGATCCTGGCTTACTTGCGCGACGGCGAAGCGGCGGCGGTGGATTTCGTCAACGGTGCCGAAGGCCTGTTGATGGCGCCGGTGTACGCCGTGCCGCGTTTGCTGGCGAGGAATGGCCTGACACTGCAGGACTTTGATTACTACGAGATCCACGAAGCATTCGCTGCCCAAGTATTGTGCACGCTCAAGGCCTGGGAAGATGCGGACTACTGCAAGACCCACCTGGGGCTCGACGCGCCGCTGGGTTCGATTGACCGCAGCCGCCTCAACGTCAAGGGCAGTTCCCTGGCCGCCGGGCATCCGTTTGCCGCGACGGGCGGGCGTATCATCGCCAACCTGGCCAAGCTGTTGGACGTCGCGGGCAAGGGGCGCGGGCTGATTTCGATCTGTGCCGCCGGAGGGCAGGGCATGACGGCGATCATTGAGCGTTGAATTGCGTGGAAAATTGGCATATTGGATGCATTCTTCGGTGGTCAAAGCTCGCTAGCCCCTCCCCGAGGCGAGCCGATTGCCGTATAACGAGTGCCATACGCGTGTTTGGTAATAAAGGACCCACAATAAAAGCTGATGAAGACTCCTAAACGCATTGAACCCCTGATCGAAGACGGTCTGGTCGACGAAGTGCTGCGCCCACTTATGAGTGGTAAAGAAGCAGCTGTTTATGTGGTGCGCTGCGGCAATGAATTGCGTTGCGCCAAGGTTTACAAGGAGGCGAACAAACGAAGTTTTCGTCAAGCGTCCGAATACCAGGAAGGCCGTAAGGTCCGTAACAGCCGGCAGGCCCGGGCCATGGCCAAGGGCTCCAAATTCGGCAAGAAAGAAACCGAAGATGCCTGGCAGAACGCCGAAGTCGCGGCGTTGTTCCGCCTGGCCGGTGCGGGCGTTCGCGTGCCCCAGCCGTATGACTTCCTGGAAGGCGTGCTGTTGATGGAACTGGTGGCCGACGAGTACGGCGATGCGGCGCCGCGTCTGAACGACGTGACGCTGGAACCGGACCAGGCGCGCGAGTACCACGCATTCCTGATTTCCCAGATCGTGCTGATGCTGTGTACCGGCCTGGTGCACGGTGACCTGTCCGAGTTCAACGTACTGCTCACGCCGACGGGCCCGGTGATCATCGACCTGCCCCAGGCGGTGGATGCGGCGGGCAACAACCACGCGTTCAGCATGCTGGAGCGGGATGTGGGCAACATGGCTTCCTACTTCGGGCGTTTTGCCCCGGAGTTGAAGACCACCAAGTACGCCAAGGAAATGTGGGCGCTGTACGAAGCCGGCACCTTGCACCCTGGCAGCATCTTGACCGGCGAGTTCGACGAACCGGAAGAACTGGCGGATGTCGGTGGCGTGATCCGCGAGATCGAAGCGGCGCGACTGGATGACGAACGGCGCCAGGCGATCCGCGCGGCGGATGATGCCCCCGCGAGCAAAACAGCGGAAGAACCGCCGCCGCCTTGGATGCAGTGATCTTCAATCTGTTGGAGATCTAAAAAGTGTAGAAGTGATCTTCAAACAATTGGAGATCTAAAAAGTGTGGAAGTGATCTTCAGGCAATTGGAGATCTAAAAAGTGTAGAAGTGATCTTCAGGCAATTGGAGATCTAAAAAGTGTAGAAGTGATCTTCAGGCAATTGGAGATCTAAAAAGTGTGGAAGTGATCTCCAGGCAATTGGAGATCTAAATGTGGGAGGGGGCTTGCCCCCGATGGCGCCGTGTCAGTCGATACTTATATTGACTGGTCCACCGCTATCGGGAGCAAGCCCCCTCCCACATTGGTTTTGTGTACACCCTTTACGCCTTCAGGCGCAGCAACCACCCGACGCCAATTCCTTGAGAATCGGACAATCCGGCCGATGATCGCCGTGGCAGTGTGCCACCAGGTCCTGCAACGTATCGCGCAACTGCCCCAGTTCGCGAATCTTCTGATTCAGCTCTTCAATATGCTGGCGCGCCAAGGCCTTCACATCGGCGCTGGCCCGCTGTCGGTCCTGCCACAAGGTCAGCAACTTGCCGACCTCTTCCAGGGAAAACCCCAGGTCCCGCGAACGCTTGATAAACGCCAGGGTGTGCAAGTCGTCGGGGCCGTACACGCGGTAGCCGCTGTCGGTACGGTGGGCGGCTTTCAACAGCCCGATGGATTCGTAATAGCGGATCATCTTGGCGCTCAAACCGCTTGAACGCGCCGCCTGGCCGATGTTCATGCTCATGGATGTGGGTCCTCCAGATCCTTGGGTTTCCAGGTTTTCAACAACAGCGCATTGCTCACCACGCTGACGCTCGACAGCGCCATCGCCGCGCCGGCCAACACCGGATTGAGCAGGCCGAACGCCGCCAGGGGAATGCCGATCAAGTTATACACAAAGGCCCAGAACAGGTTCTGGCGGATCTTCGCGTAGGTCTTGCGGCTGATCTCCAGCGCCGCCGGCACCAGGCGTGGATCACCGCGCATCAGGGTGATGCCGGCGGCGTGCATGGCCACGTCGGTGCCGCCGCCCATGGCGATGCCGATATCGGCAGCGGCCAGGGCCGGGGCGTCGTTGATGCCGTCGCCGACCATCGCCACTACGCCGGTTTTTTTCAGTTCGGCGACGGTGGCGGCTTTATCGGCCGGGAGCACTTCGGCGTGGACATCGTCGATGCCCAGCGCCTCGGCGACGACCCGCGCACTGCCGCGATTATCGCCGGTGAGCAAATGGCTGCTGATGTGCCGCGCCTTGAGTTGGGCCACGGCTTCCAGCGCGCCGGGCTTGAGCGTGTCGCCGAAGGCGAACAACCCGAGTACACGCGGTTGCGCGCCTTGCTCGATCAGCCAGGACAAGGTGCGGCCCTCGGCTTCCCAAGCCTTGGCCGAAGCGTTCAGTGCGCCCGCGTCCAGCCCGTTGTCTTCCAGCAGACGGCGGTTGCCCAGGGCCAGTGGCCGACCGTCGAGGGTGCCGGCAATGCCGCGTCCGGTCAGGGACTGGCTGGCGCTCACATCGGCGACGTTCAGCCCTTGTTCGCGGCAGGCATCCAGCACCGCCTTGGCCAGTGGGTGTTCGCTGCCGCGTTGCAAGGCGCCGGCCTGTTGCAGCAGCAGCGGCTCGTTGCCGTCGACTGCCGCTAAGTGGGCGATCTTCGGCGTGCCAGAGGTGAGCGTGCCGGTTTTGTCGAAGACCACCGCGCTGACGGCGTGGGCGCGCTCCAGCGCATCCGCATCCTTGATCAGAATGCCGTGGCGTGCGGCAACGCCGGTGCCGGCCATGATCGCGGTCGGTGTGGCCAGGCCCAGGGCGCAGGGGCAGGCGATCACCAGCACGGCGACCGCATTGATGATCGCGATCTCCAGCGAGGCGCCGTACAGCCACCAGCCCAGCAGCGTGAGCAAGGCCAGCACGAGCACCGTCGGCACGAAGACCTGGCTGACTTTGTCCACCAGTTTCTGGATCGGTGCCTTGGCCGCCTGGGCGTCTTCCACCAGGCGGATGATGCGTGCCAGCACGCTTTCCGCGCCGAGGGCCACGGTGCGCACCAGCAAGCGCCCTTCGCCGTTGATGGCGCCGCCGGTGACTTTGTCGCCCGGTTGTTTCGGCACCGGCAGGCTTTCGCCGCTGATCAGCGCTTCATCGGCATGGCTTTGGCCGTCCACCACTTCGCCGTCCACCGGGAAGCGCTCGCCGGGTTTGACCAGCACGTGGTCACCGAGTTTGAGCGCGCTGATGGCGACGTCTTCTTCGCGGCCGTCAACCACCCGAATCGCGCGCTCCGGGCGTAAGGCTTCCAGGGCCCGGATCGCGCTGGCGGTCTGGCGTTTGGCGCGGCTTTCCAGGTATTTGCCGAGCAGCACCAGCGCGATCACCACCGCCGAGGCTTCGAAATACAGGTGCGGCATGCTGCCGACGGGCGCGGTGAGCCATTCATACAGGCTCAGGCCGTAACCGGCGCTGGTGCCGATCGCGACCAGCAGGTCCATATTGCCGGCGCCGGCGCGCACGGCTTTCCATGCGGCGATGTAAAAGCGCGCACCGAAGATGAACTGCACCGGCGTGGCCAGGGCGAACTGTACCCAGGCCGGCAGCATCCAGTGCAGGCCGAAGGGCTGTGCCAGCATCGGCAGCACCAGCGGCAATGCGAGCACAATCGCCAGCAGCAGCGCCCAGCGCTCGTGGTGCAGGCGCTCGGCTTGATCGGCCTCGGTCTTGGTTTCGCTTTGGGGCAGGGACGCGCTGTAGCCGGCCTTGTCGACGGCGGCGATCAACACGGCGGGGTCCATCTGGCCGAGCACCTCGATATGGGCGCGCTCGTTGGCCAGGTTCACGCTGACACGTTGCACCCCCGGCACCTTGCCCAGCGCGCGCTCGACACGCCCGGCGCAGCTGGCGCAGGTCATGCCGCCGATGGGCAGGTCAAACGTGGTGGTTCCATTCATGGGGCAGTCCTCCTGAAGAAGTTGCCCCTAGGATCAACCTTGACCTGTGGGGAAGGTCAAGCGTCTTTAATATCCCAATGTCGCAGGCTTGAGGTACATGCCTTCCGGGCCTTGGGCGATGCGCAATTTGCGCACATCACCGGCTTTCAGCGTGATGTTCTGCGCGGCTGGCGCCAGCAGGCCCGGTAGGCAACCCGGCGCTTGGCCCGGCAGCAGCTTCAGGCGCAGCGACACATTGCCGGCCGGCAGGTTGAACGAGGTGGACTGTTCCTGGAACAGGCGCCCGGCCAACTGGTCCTGGATGTACAGGCCGATCTCGCAGTTGGTCGGTACTTCCAGGCGTTCGCGAGAAATGATCAACACCGCATAATCTTCGGCGGCGCTGGCCATGGGCGCAGCGGCAGACAAACTCATCAGGCCGACAAGGGCAAAAAACGACCAGCGCATGGCGCGTGCTCCGTGGTTCATATCAAAGATGGGTGAAGCTTGGCCGACTGCGTCACCGAATACCAGCCCGGCGGCTATTTTTGCCGCTTGACCTTGCCATCGTGGCAAGGTCGAGACTGCGTCCACCCTCATTCAAGGAGTCATGTCATGCAAGTATTCGATGTTAAAGGAATGACCTGTGGCCATTGCGTCCGGGCGGTGACCCAGGCGGTGCAGAATCAGGACCCGGCAGCCGAAGTGAAAGTGGACCTGGCGGCAAAGCAAGTCAGCGTGCAGAGCCAGTTGAGCCGCGACGTGATCGCCGGCTTGATCCGCGAAGAAGGCTACATCGTCGCCTGATTTAATAGTTAGCGAGCTATCGTAATGTTCAACGCACCCAAGCGCGGCTAGACTGTCGGGCTGCCGACACACTTGGGTGCCTGATGAACCTGCGCATACTCCTGATTTTGGGCGCCTTGAGCGCCTTCGCGCCGCTGGCGATCGATTTTTACCTGCCGGGCTTTCCGGCGATGGCCACGGCGTTTGCCACCGATGAAAAACATATCCAGCTGACCCTAGCGGTGTATTTCGGCGGGCTGGCCATCGGTCAATTGATCTACGGTCCGCTGGCGGATCGCTTTGGTCGCCGTGTGCCGCTGCTCAGCGGGGTCACGTTGTTTACGCTGGCCTCCTTCGCCTGCGCCTATGCGCCGTCCCTGGAATGGCTGATCGGCGCACGCTTCGTGCAGGCCCTCGGCGGTTGCGCGGGCATGGTGATTTCCCGCGCGGTGGTCAGTGACAAGTGTGATGTGGTGACCTCGGCCAAGGTGTATTCGCAACTGATGCTGGTGACCGGCCTGGCGCCGATCCTCGCGCCATTGGCGGGCGGGTTGATGGTCGGTGTGTGGGGCTGGCAGTCGATCTTCCTGGCCCTGACGGTGTTCAGCGTGATGGCCGCGATCGCGGTGGCGGTCGGCCTGCCGGAAACCTTTCCGGCCCATCAGCCACGGCAACCGTTGTCCGGGTCGCTGCGCCGCTATATCGACCTGTTGTCGGACCGGGTCTACCTCGGTTACGCCCTGACCGGGGGCATTTCGATTGCCGGGATGTTTGCCTACATCGCCGGTTCGCCGTTCGTGTTCATCAAACTCTATGGCGTGCCCGCCGAGCATTACGGCTGGGTATTCGGCTCCAACGCCGCCGGCTTTATCCTCATGGCCCAAGTCAATGCGCGCATGCTCGCCAAGCGCGGGCCGGCGTTCTTGCTGTCGCGCACGGTGTGGCTCTACATGCTGGCGGCGTTGGCGCTGCTCGGCGTTGCGGCCTTGCGCACCGATGCGTTGTGGCCGTTGCTGGTGCCGCTGTTTATCTGCATCGCCAGCCTGGGCTGCATTTTGCCCAACACCTCGGCTTGCGCCATGAGCGGGCAGGGCGCACGGGCCGGTAGCGCCTCGGCAATGCTCGGCTGCATTCAGTTCGGCGTGGCGGCGGGAGCGGCTTCGTTGGTGGGCGTGTTGCACGACGGCACGGCGATGCCGATGGCCATGGTCATCAGCTTGTGCGGGTTGTTGGCGGTGACGATTGCGATGTCGACCCAGCGCCTGCAACGGGCACGAGCCCTACAGGCGCAGGTCTGAAAAAGTGTCGGTCAGCCAGCGGCGGAGCGTTGCTGGCCGAGTGGGAACCGGTGGGGCGCCTGGATGCGCGCTTGCAGCGTCTCGGCGAAGGCGCGGGCCTCGGCCTCACTGCGGAAGGTGATGGCGTCGCCGTCGAGACGGACCTGCCATTTGTTGCCCGGGGATTTTGCTAACGCTTTTATCAGGATCTTCATTGCTGACTTCCTCACGTAAAAAAATCGTGGCAAAGGCCGCCAATATAAACCCGAATACGCTCACAAATATGACAAAGGTCAATTCTCTGACTAGTGGCCACGTCCATCACTCACACGAATGACGGACGACACTGACAGACCTTTTTCAGAACCCTTCCAGCACGATCTTGCCCTTGGCCTTGCCGCTTTCCAGCAGCTTATGGGCGCGGCGCAGGTTCTCGGCGTTGATCACCCCGAAGTGTTCGCCCAGCGTGGTTTTCAGGGTGCCGGCATCGATCAGTTCGGCCACGCGATTGAGCAGGTTGTGTTGCTCGATCATGTCCGGCGTCTCGAACATCGAACGGGTGTACATGAACTCCCAGTGCAGCGACAGGCTCTTGCGCTTGAGTTTGCTCACGTCCAGGGCCTTGGGATCGTCGATCAGCGCCAGCTTGCCCTGGGGCTGCAGGGCTTCGACCAGTTGATCCAAATGCTGGTCGGTCTGGGTCAGGCTGGCGACGTGGGTCACGTGGGCCACACCGGCGTGTTTCAGGGCTTCGCTCAGCGGCTGGCGATGGTCGATCACCAGGTCGGCGCCAAGGGCCTTGGCCCAGGCCTGGGTCTCCGGGCGCGATGCGGTGCCGATGACCTTCAATGCGGTGAGCCGGCTGGCCAGTTGGGTCAGGATCGAACCCACGCCGCCGGCGGCGCCGACGATCAGCAGGCTCTGGCCTTCATCCGCTTGACCCTCGCGCACTTGCAGGCGTTCGAACAACAGTTCCCAGGCGGTGATGGCGGTCAGCGGCAAGGCGGCCGCTTCGGCAAAACCCAGGCTCTTGGGCATATGGCCGACGATGCGCTCGTCCACGGTGTGCCGTTCGCTATTGCCGCCGGGACGTACCAGGGAGCCGGCGTAGAACACCTTGTCACCGGCCTTGAACAGCGTCACTTCACTGCCGACGGCCTTGACCACACCGGCCACGTCCCAGCCGAGCACCTTGGCGGCGCCGTTTTCCGGGGCGACGTTCTGACGGACCTTGGTGTCCACCGGGTTGACCGAGATGGCTTTGACTTCCACCAGCAGGTCGCGCGGGCCGGCGATCGGTTCCGGCAACTCGATGTCTTGCAGGGATTTCGGATCGTTGATCGGCAGTGAGGCGTAGTAGGCAATGGCTTTCATGGGGGCTCCGGAAAAAGGGCGGTGATCAGGCAAGAAACTTCAGGCGCTTGAGTTCGAAGTGCGCGAGCACGTCGGCGGCCTTGGTGCGGAAACTCTGGATGTGTGCGCTCTGGTCGTGGTCGGCCAGGGCGGCGTCGTCGCGCCAGCGTTCGAGCATGTAGAACGTCTCGGGATGTTGCAGGTCCTGGTGCAGGTCGTACTGCTCGCAACCGGCTTCCTGGCGGGTCGGTTCCAGCAGGCCGCGCAGCAGGGGCTCGAGGATGTCTTGTTGGCCAGGTTTGGCGACCAGCGTGGCGATGACGTTAAAGGCAGAGGACATATTCAACTCCTGAGGCGGGATATATGGGATGGGCAGATGATTGGCTATTTCCCGTGCAGATAAAAGCGGCTAAAACAGCAGGCTGTTTCAACAATATATTGATAATGGGTGGGATTGGATGCTGCGCTTTGATGATTTGCAGTTGTTCGTACGCGCGGCGGACCTGGGTAGTTTGTCGGCCGCAGCGCGGGTCATGGACCTGTCGCCGGCGGTGGCCAGCGCGGCGTTGAAGCGCATCGAACAGCAACTCGGCACGCGCTTGCTGGCGCGCTCTACCCGCAGCCTGCGCCTCACCGCTGAAGGTGAAGGCTTTCTCGAATATGCCCGCGCTGCGCTAAGTTCTCTGGATGAGGGGCGACGCTTATTGGCCAGTGCCCAGGACCGTGTCAGCGGCGTGTTGCAACTGTCGGCGCCCTCGGATTTTGGCCGCAACCAGCTGTTGCCCTGGCTTGACGAGTTCCAGCGTGAATACCCGCAACTGACCGTGCGCCTGTTGCTGGGTGACCGCATTGCCGACCTGTTCCGCCAGCCGGTGGATATCGCCCTGCGCTATGGCGAACCGGAAGATTCCAGCCTGGTCGCGCTGCCTGTCGCGCCGGATAACGTGCGCGTGCTGTGCGCGGCGCCCAGCTATCTCGCACGCCACGGCGAACCGCGGCATCTGGAGCAACTCGCGCAGCACAATTGCCTGCTGTATATGCTCGGCAGTCGCGTGCATGACCACTGGACGTTTCATGACGGCAAACGCGAAGTCAGCCTGACTGTCGGCGGCGACCGCTTCAGTGACGATGCTGACGTTGTACGTCGATGGGCGGTGGCAGGCGTGGGAATCGCCTACAAGTCCTGGTTGGATGTGAGCAGCGATGTCCTCGCCGGGCGCTTACGCGTGATTCTGCCTGAGCTGCGCGGCGAGCGTACGCCGCTCAACCTGTTATGCGCCCATCGTGCGCAGTTGAGTAAGCCCATCAATCTGCTGCGGGAAATGCTCGTGTCCCGCTGTGCGACATTGACCGCGCAATGGTCGGAACAATTCACCAGTGGGTAATAGCCTCCACGAAAGCAGGAAATTTCACTCAGATCCTGTCCCTATCCGCGCTGTCAGACGCCGGGGAACTGGCTGCTCGCGCACCTATACTTTGGCGCCAACCACAGCAGACAAATGATCTAACAAGGAGTGAACCGATGGAACAGGCACCTTGCATCAGTCAGATTGCCAGCTTGCTCGCCGAGCCAAAACGCACCGCTATGCTCTGGGCCTTGATGGACGGCTCGGCCAAGTCTTCGCACGAACTGGCGACGCTCGTCGGGCTGTCGCCGGCCTCGGCGAATGCGCATCTGGCGCGGCTTACCGGGGGTGGTTTGCTGCGCGTCGAGGCCCGTCGCGGCAAGCGCCTGTTTCGTGTGGCGGCGGCTGATGTCAGCACCGCGATCGATGCGTTGGCCAGCACCACCATGGCCAGTGCCGCGCGCAGCACACCGCAGGCTTCACCGATGACGCTAGCGGCCCCGGCGCTGCTGCGTCATGCGCGGTTATGCCATGGCCACCTGGGTGGCGAGCTGGCGGCGCAGCTGTATCAGCGGATGATCGCGGCTGGTTGGATCGAGCGCTGCGAGCACCGCACCCAAGTCACGGTCAAAGGCGCGCAGCACCTGGCCGGCCTGGGCATCTTTACCCAGGCGCTGGCGTTACCGCTGGTGTGCGACTGTTTCGATTGGAGCCAGCAACAACCGCATCTGGGCGGCGCGCTGGGGGCCGGGCTGTTGCAACTGTTTTTGCAGTCGAACTGGATCAGTGCGATCAACGAGTCCCGCGCCTTGCTGGTCAGTGACGTCGGGCTCGCGGAAATCACGCGGTTGGCCGGGCCCGACGCGCTCTGATGCCGGATGGCGTCGTTCAGAGTTGCGATCAGGTCGCCCCCAGCAATAACCCGGAAAAACGATGCCCCACACTCCCAATAGGGATTTTTCACACGGGGGATGGGGCATGGGTACGCACGGCTATAGCGCAGCAGAACGGCTGGAACGGTTACCCATCAGCGGTTACCACCGAGTCATTTTTATCATCATCGCCCTGGCGTTTTTCTTCGACTCCATGGATCTGGCAATGATGACCTTCCTGCTCGGCTCGATCAAAACCGAGTTCGGCCTGAGCACTGCCCAGGCGGGCTTGCTGGCCAGTTCGAGTTTTTTCGGCATGGTGGTGGGCGCGTCGTTGTCCGGGATGCTCGCGGATCGCTTCGGGCGCAAGCCGGTGTTCCAGTGGAGCATCGTGTTGTGGGGGATCGCCAGCTACTTATGTTCCACGGCGCAGACGGTGGAGACGCTGACGCTGTTTCGCATCCTGCTCGGGATTGGCATGGGCATGGAGTTTCCCATCGCGCAGTCGATGCTCTCGGAGCTGATTCCGGCCAAGAAGCGCGGGCGCTATATCGCGTTGATGGATGGTTTCTGGCCGTTGGGTTTTGTGGCCGCGGGGGGGCTGTCGTACTTTTTGCTGCCGGTGATTGGCTGGCGCGACATCTTCCTGGTGCTGGCGGTGCCGGCGGTGTTTGTGTTGGCGATCCGGTTTTTTATCCCGGAGTCGCCGCGCTGGCTGGAGCAGGCCGGGCGACATGCGGCAGCAGATAGGGTGTTGCTGGGGATCGAGCAGAAAGTGCGGGACTCCCTGGGCCGCGCCGACTTGCCGGAGCCCATTCGCCTGCCACGGGTGGAGAGTGTGCCGGGGAACTTCTTCTCGGCGTTCCAGCAGTTATGGTCGGCGCAGTATCGCCAGCGCACGATGATGATCTGGAGTGTGTGGTTCTTCGCCTTGCTCGGGTTCTACGGGCTGACATCGTGGTTGAGTGCGTTGTTGCAGCAGTCGGGGTTTGCGGTGACCCAGTCGGTGTATTACACGGTGATCATTTCCCTGGGCGGGATTCCCGGCTTCCTGATGGCGGCCTGGCTGGTGGAGCGTTGGGGGCGCAAGCCGGTGTGCGTCGTGACGTTGCTCGGTGGTGGGGTGATGGCGTTTCTGTATGGGCAAAGCGCAGTGTTCGGCGGCAATGTTGGCCTGCTGATCACGTCGGGGCTGTTGATGCAGTTCTTTCTGTTTGGCATGTGGGCGGTGCTGTACACCTACACGCCGGAGTTGTACCCCACCTCGGCGCGGGCGACGGGGTCCGGGTTTGCATCGGCGATCGGGCGGGTCGGGTCGTTGCTCGGGCCGCTGGTGACCGGGCTGGTGTTCCCGATCACCGGGCAGGGTGGGGTGTTTGCCCTCGGCGCGCTGTGTTTTGCTGTGGCGGCGTTGGTGGTGTGGGTGTTTGGGATGGAGACGAAGGGGAAGACGCTGGAAGAGTTGAGCGAAATTTAACCGGTAATACACAACACATGTGGGAGCGGGCCTGCTCCCACATGGTTGGTCGGTGTTTATTCGGTTATGGCTTCACCAGCCGCGCATCCAGGCTGTTTTGCGCCAGGCGTTTGGCCTGGTCCTGGGTCATGCCCAGGGCGGTGTACAGCGCATAGAAGTTCTCGGTGACATAACCGCCGAAGTACGCCGGATCGTCCGAGTTCACTGTCACCTTTACCCCACGCTTGAGCATGTCGAGGATGTTGTGCTGGGCCATGTCGTCGAACACGCGCAACTTGGTGTTGGACAGCGGGCACACGGTCAGCGGGATCTGTTCGTCGATGATCCGTTGCATCAGGCGCTCGTCTTCGATGGCGCGCACGCCATGGTCGATACGCTGGATTTTCAACAGGTCGATGGCTTCCCAGATGTACTCGGGCGGGCCTTCTTCGCCGGCGTGGGCCACGGTGAGGAAGCCTTCGTGGCGGGCACGGTCGAACACGCGCTGGAACTTGCTCGGCGGGTGGCCCATTTCCGAACTGTCCAGGCCCACGGCCACAAACGCGTCACGGAACGGCAGCGCCTGGTCGAGGGTTTTCTCGGCTTCGGCTTCGCTCAAGTGGCGCAGGAAGCTGAGGATCAAACCGCTGGTGATGCCCAGTTGCTGCTCGCCATCTTTGAGCGCGGCGGCGATGCCGTTGAGCACCACTTCGAACGGCACGCCACGGTCGGTGTGGGTTTGCGGGTCGAAGAAAGGCTCGGTGTGGATCACGTTCTGCGCTTTGCAACGCAGCAGGTAGGCCCAGGTCAGGTCGTAGAAGTCCTGGGAGGTGCGCAGCACATCGGCGCCCTGGTAATACAGGTCGAGAAACTCTTGCAGGTTGTTGAAGGCGTAGGCCTTGCGCAGGGTGTCGACGTCGTTCCAGGGCAGCGCAATTTTGTTGCGCTCGGCCAGGGCGAACAGCAGCTCAGGCTCCAGCGAGCCTTCCAGGTGCAGGTGCAGTTCAGCCTTGGGCAGGGCGTTGAGCCAATCGTACATGTCTAAAATCTCATCAGGTGCAATGGCGGCATTCTACAGGCGATGACTGAAATAATCGGCAAAACCTGACCATGAGGAGAGTATTGGTTCTATTCGCGCAAGGGCGCCGCGAACTAAAATGTAACGAAACGTTAGCGGTGTGGTGCAGTCTGTACCCCATCCACGACTGATTTGCCGCACAAAAGGCCCGCAATGCTCACACTCCTCAAGCAAGAAAAATTCATGCTGCTGGCGCTGATTGCCGCCATCGCCGCATACCCGCTGGAGCACTGGATGCTCCATAACGGGCAAATGGTCGCGCTGCTGGCCGGCATGGCGCTGATCGGCTTTATCGTGGTCGCCTCGATGCGCGTCGCCCACCATGCCGAGCAACTCGCGGAAAAGGTTGGCGACCCCTACGGCACCATGATCCTGACCCTGGCCGCCGTGCTGGTGGAAGTGGTGATCCTGGCGATCATGATGAGTCACGAACCGTCACCGACGCTGGTGCGCGACACCATCTACTCGGCGGTCATGCTCGATATCAACGGCATCCTCGGCCTGGCCGCGCTGATGGGCGGCATCAAGCATGGTGAACAGTCCTACAATGATGATTCGGCGCGGACCTACAGCGTAATGATCCTCACCGCCATGGGCGTGTCGATGGTGGTGCCGGAATTCATCCCCGAAGCGGACTGGAAGATTTACTCGGCCTTCACCATCGGCGCGATGGTGGTGCTCTACACCCTGTTCCTACGCATGCAGGTGGGCCCGCACAGTTATTTCTTCAGCTACAGCTACCCGGATAAACGTCGCAAGACGTTGCCGGAAGAACAGGCGCCGCCGGTGAACCTGGCACTTTCCATCGGTACGCTGGTGTTCGGGGTGATTGTGATTGGGGCGCTGGCGGAGGTGATGTCCAAGACCCTCGACCTGGGCCTGGAAGGCACGGGCGCACCGCCGGTGGTGACGGCGATTGTGGTCGCGGCCATCTCGGCGGCGCCGGAGATTCTGACCGCTTTGCGCGCCGCCCTGGCCAACCGCATGCAGTCGGTGGTGAATATCGCACTGGGCGCATCGTTGTCGACGGTGATCCTGACCGTACCGGTGATGGAAGCGATGGCGCTCTACACCGGCCAGCCGTTCCAGATGGCAATGAGCCCGGTGCAAAGCGTGATGGTGTTGATCACGCTGATCGTCAGTGCGATCAACCTCAACGATGGCGAAACCAACGCCATCGAAGGGATGACCCACTTTGTGCTGTTTGCGACCTTTATCATGTTGTCGCTGTTGGGGGTGTAGGCGTGAGCTTGCTCGCGAATAATCTGAGAGCGCCGTGTGAACCAGAACGCCCGCGTTATTGTTGACGTTTTTCGCGAGCGAGCTCGCTCCTACAAGGGATTGATCAGGTTACGGGCGGCCTGGCTGTGATCGGCAATCAAGCCTTTGAGGTCGAGGCCCTCGACCTGGCCGTCGATCACCCGCCACTTCCCGCCGATCATCACCCGGTCGGCCCGGTCGGCGCCGCACAACAGCAGCGCCGAAATCGGATCGTGACTGCCGGAGAAGCGCAGTTCGTCCAGTTTGAACAGCGCCAGATCGGCCTGCTTTCCTACGGCTAACTCACCGATATCCGAACGGCCAAGCAACTGCGCCGAACCTTTGGTCGCCCAGCCCAGCACGCCTTGCGGGGTGATTTTTTCCGCGCCATAACGCAGGCGCTGGATGTACAGGGCCTGACGGGCTTCGAGGATCATGTTCGACGCATCGTTGGACGCCGAGCCGTCCACGCCCAGGCCGATCGGGGCCCCGGCGGCGAGCAGGTCCAGGGTCGGGCAGATGCCGGAGGCCAGGCGCATGTTCGAGCTTGGGCAATGGCAGATGCCGGTGCCGGCGGCGCCCAGGCGGGCGATTTCATCCGGGTTGAAGTGAATGCCATGGGCCAGCCAGGTGCGCGGGCCGAGCCAGCCGACGCTGTCGAGGTAGTCCACTGTGCGCAGGCCAAAGCGTTGTAGGCAGAAGTCTTCCTCGTCGAGGGTTTCCGCCAGGTGCGTGTGTAGGCGAACGTCGAGGCTCTCGGCCAGTTCGGCGCTGGCTTGCATGATTTGCGGGGTGACGGAAAACGGCGAGCAGGGCGCCAGGGCGATCTGGATTTGCGCGCCGTCGCCGCGTTCGTGGTACTGGCGGATCAGGCGTTGGCTATCGTCCAGAATCACCGCGCCCTGTTGCACGGTTTGTTGCGGCGGCAAGCCGCCGTCGGCTTCGCCCAGGCTCATGGACCCGCGAGTGAGCATGGCGCGCATGCCCAGTTCGCGCACCGCGTCGACTTGCACGTCGATGGCATGTTCCAGGCCGTCCGGGAACAGGTAGTGGTGGTCTGCCGCCGTGGTGCAGCCCGAGAGCAGCAATTCCGCCAGCGCGACTTTGCTGGCCAGGGCGAGTTTTTCCGGGGTCAGCCGCGCCCACACCGGGTACAGGGTTTTCAACCAGGGGAACAACGGTTGATTGACCACCGGCGCCCAGGCGCGAGTCAGGGTCTGGTAGAAGTGATGATGGGTGTTGATCAGGCCCGGCAGGACCACATGTTCGCGGGCGTCGAACACCTGTGTACAGGGCAGTGCAGGCGCTTGCCCGATGCCCAGCAGTTCGCTGATCACACCGTCTTGCAGCACCAGGCCACCACGGGCATCGAGGCCATTGGCAGTGAAAATCGCGAGGGGGTTTTTTAACCAGATACGGGTCGCAGGCATGGGCCGGCTCCTCTGAATGATGGGTTCAGGTTTGCCAGCTCAGTGTTGCCCTGTCTGCTGATCCAGGGTCGCCGGTGAGGGCGAGGTGGCTAGATTACGTGTAGTTCCAGATCCGGTCTACCGGTAGGAACGCGCTGCTCTCGAGAAGCGTGTTCCCACCTTTGATGGCGGCTTACCAGGGAATGGTATGGCCCCGGTAGTCCACAAAGTGGTGGCCGCCTTTGCCGGTGTAGGCATTCACCTGATCGAGCAGGCCGCGCACGCTGGTCTCGACATCGATGAGCGCGTTTTCGCCGCCCATGTCGGTCTTGACCCAACCTGGATGCAGCGACAGCACGGTCATTTTTTGCTCGCCGAGCTGGGTGATAAAGCTGTTGGTCATCGAGTTGAGGGCCGCTTTGCTCGCCTTATAGAGCGCCAGGTCGGAGCCGTCGGGGATGGTCACGCTACCCAGGACTGAACTCATGAACGCCAGCACGCCGGAGTCCTTGCGGATCTGCCCGACAAAGCGCTGGGCCAGGTTGATCGGCGCTACGGCGTTGGTGAAGAACAACTGGCCGACCTCTGCCAGAGTGGCGTGGCCTGGTTCCTGGTTCGCCGGGCCCTTGACGCCGGCGTTGACGAACAGCAGGTCGAGCGTGCGGTCTTTGAGGCGCTGGCTGAGGGCGATCACGGCTTGCTGATCGTCCATGTCGAGTTTCTCGATCTGTACCGGGCCCACGGCTTTCAGGGCGTCGGCCTTGTTCGGGTCACGCACGGTGGCGGTCACGTCCCAGCCGTCCTTGAGCAATTGCTTGACCAGGCCAAGGCCCAGCCCGCGTGAGGCGCCGATGATCAGTGCGGTTTTTGGCGTAGACATGAAGAGCTTCCTTTAGCGTCGCGGTTCAGGGAGTTCAGCGAACAACAGTAGCAGTTTCAACGTTGCAGCAGGATACGCCCCCGGCTCAGGTCGGCAAGTTGGTTTTGCAGGGTGTCGATGTGTGCTTCGCCCAGGGCCAGTTGCAGCTCCACGCCGTTGGCGGTGAAGTGTTCCTCCACCACCAGCCCGCCGAGTTCGGCGACGCGCAACTTGACCAGGTTCAGCTCGGAAAACCCGCAGGCACAGCTCAACGGCACGCGGCTGATCAGCTCAATGCGCTCGGCGGTTTGCAGGCATTTATTCGCGCCGCCGCCATACGCCCGCGCCAGCCCGCCCGTGCCCAGTTGGATGCCGCCGTACCAGCGAATCACCAGCACCACCACCTGATCGAAGCCCTGGGCCTCGATGGCGGCGAGGATCGGTCGCCCGGCGGTGCCGCCAGGTTCGCCGTCGTCGTTGCTGCGGTACTGGTCGGCGAGCTTCCAGGCCCAGCAGTTGTGCGTGGCGTTCAGGTCACTGTGCTGCTCGATGAACGCCTGGGCTTCTTGCGCACTGGTGATCGGTGCGGCGAGGGTGATAAAGCGGCTTTTGCGTATTTCTTCGCGAAACTCGCAAAAGCCGATGAGGGTGAAAGGCATAAGAGGCGTCGTCTAGAGGGCAGGCTTGATGCCACAGCCTTTGAGAATGATGTGGATCAGGTTGGTGCCGGCGTCTTCCATATCTTGCTTGGTCAGCTTGGTGCGCCCGGTGACGCGGCAGATCTGGGTGGCGAAGTCGGCATAGTGCTGGGTGCTGCCCCACAGCAGGAAGATCAGGTGGACGGGGTCGACGGGGTCCATCTTGCCGGCGTCGATCCAGGCCTGGAACACCGCCGCCCGGCCACTGAACCAGGCGCGGTAGTCCTGCCCGAAGTATTCGGTGAGGCATTCGCCGCCGCTGATGATCTCCATGGCGAAGATCCGCGAGGCCTGGGGCTGTCGTCGGGAAAATTCCATTTTGGTGCGGATGTAGCGGGTGAGGGCCACGGCCGGGTCGTCCTCGGCGGTCAGCGCGTTGAAGGTGCTGTCCCACAGTTCGAGGATATTGCTGAGCACCGCGATGTACAGGCCCAGCTTGTTGGTGAAGTAGTAATGCAGGTTGGCCTTGGGCAGCCCGGCGCTGGCAGCAATGGTGTTCATGCTGGTGCCCTTGTAGCCGTGACGTGCGAACTCGTCTTCAGCCGCTTGAAGAATCGCTTGCTCGTTCTTTTGCCGAATACGGCTGGCGGGCTTCCCGGCGTGGGTGCTGTGGGCAGGAACTTCGAGGCTCATGGAGGTTTCCGTGCTGATCGATAGAGACGACGTATGCACAGATAACCCACCCTCAAGCCTCAGACAAGTCCTGAAGCAATAAAACCATTAAAGCGGTTCCAGCGTATCGCTTTGCGGCGCGCCGTTTGCGGCGGCGCTCGCTTTGGCTTCCGGCAGTAACAGGCACAACGCGATGGCGGTCAGCCCGCCGCTGGTGATGGCCGAGTCGAACAGGTTTTGTACCAGCGTCGGCATCAAGTGCAGCAGGTTCGGTTGGGCGGCAATGCCCAGGCCGACGCCAAACGAGGTGGCGATGATCAGCATGCTGCGTCGGTCCAGCGGCGCCTGGGCGAGAATACGCACGCCGGCGGCTGCCACGCTGCCGAACATCACCAGGGTCGCGCCGCCCAATACCGGCTTGGGGATTTGCTGCAGCACCGCGCCGATCGACGGAAACAAACCGAGGCAAAACAGCACCACGCCGATGTACAGGCCGACATAACGGCTGGCCACGCCAGTGAGTTGGATCACGCCATTGTTCTGGGCGAACGTGGTGTTGGGGAACGCGCTGAAGGTGGCGGCGATCATGCAGCTCACCCCATCGCCAAGTACGCCGCCCTTGAGTCGGCTTATATAAGAAGGGCCGCTGATGGGCTGACGGGCAATCATGCAGTTGGCGGTGAGGTCACCCACGGTTTCGATGCTGCTGATCAGATATATCAGCGCGATCGGTAGGAAAGCGCTCCAGTCGAAGTTGAAACCATAACGAAACGGCATTGGCAGGCTGATCAACGGCAGGTCGGGCAGGGCGTGGGGCACCAGTTTGCCGCTGAACCAGGCCGCGAGGCTGCCGAGGGCCAGGCCGATGATGATCGCCGAGAGGCGTACCCAGGGTGTGTTCGAGCGGTTGAGCAAGATGATCGTCAACACCACGAACAGGCCCAATGCCAGGTTGAGGGGCGCGCCGAAGTCGGGGGCATTAAAACCACCGCCGAGGTCGGTGATACCCACTTTGATCAGGCTGATGCCGATCAGGGTAATCACGATCCCGGTGACCAGCGGCGTGATCACCCGGCGCAGTTGCCCGATAAACCGGCTCAGGACGATTTGTACGGCGGCGCCGAAAAAGCACACGCCGAAGATCATCGCCAGGATGTCTTCCGGGCTGCCGCCGCGTTGCTTCACCAGGAAGCCCGCCGACAGCACGGCGCCGAGAAACGCAAAGCTGGTGCCCTGCAGGCAGATCATGCCGGCGCCGATGCCAAACGGCCTACGCGCCTGGATGAACGTGCCGACACCGGAGACCATCAGCGCCATGCTGATCAGGTAGGGCAGGTGAGCCGCCAGGCCCAGGGTGGAGCCGATGATCAACGGCGGCGTGATGATGCCAACGAAGGCGGCCAATACGTGTTGCAGGGCGGCCAGTAGGGCGGGCAGGGGTTTTGGGCGGTCGTTGAGGCCGTAGATCAGATCGCTGGGGCTGGAAGTTTCTGGTGGCATGGCGGGCAAACTCGAGTCGGACGGTTCTAGGTCCTTGTGCTCTTGCAAAAAGCTGTCCACTTGCTCAGCTTTTTGCGCAAGGCCCGAGTTAGCGGGTTGCCGCTAGGCTCTCGAGGAAACTTTCCAGCACCAAATGAGGGCGGCGCCCCTTGCGCGTGACCGATGCCAGGCTCAAATCGTAAAAACGTGTAGTAGGTTTCAGCGCGCGTAGTCGGCCTTGTTGCACCCACAGGCTGGCGTAGTGATCGGGCAGGTAGCCGATGTAGCGGCCGGTGAGGATCAGGAACGCCATGCCTTCGCGGTCCGAAGCGCTGGCGGTGCAGTTGAGTGCCTGGTAGTGGGCCTGGATCTCGGCGGGCAGGCGGAAGGTGGGGGCGATCGCATCCTGGCTGTCGATGCGTATATCGTCCAACTGCTTGTCGTCGGCGTAGAACAGCGGGTGGCCGACGGCGCAGTAGAGCAGCGAGCGTTCGCTGTACAGCGCCTGGTATTCCAGGCCGGACAGCGCGCTGGCCTGGGGCACCACGCCGACATGCAGGCGGCCGTCGAGCACGCCCTGTTCCACTTCATTGGGGGCAATCATGCGGATCTGGATCTGCACGTCCGGGCCGCGTTCCTTCAACTGCGCCAGGGCGTGGGTGATGCGCATATGGGGCAGGGTGACGAGGTTGTCGGTGAGGCCGATGGTCAGTTCGCCGCGCAAATGCTGGTGCAGGCCGTTGACCTCGGTGCGAAAGCTTTCCAGGGCACTCAATAGTTGCAGCGCCGACTGATAGACCTCGCGGCCTTCTTCGGTCAGCGAGAATCCGGCACGCCCGCGCTGGCACAGGCGTAATCCCAGGCGTTGTTCCAGATCGCTCATCTGCTGGCTGATGGCCGAGCGCCCGATGCCGAGCACGGTTTCCGCCGCCGAGAAGCCGCCACACTCCACCACACTGCGAAAGATGCGCAGCAGGCGAATATCGAAGTCGCTGACTTGGGCCAGCGGATCGGGTCGACGGATGCTCATAGTTTAGTGAAGACCTGACTGAAGGTTAGAAGAGTTGGATTTCACCGACTTTATCCCCATGGCAATTTAGCTGCAAGAACGCTTTTCAATCCCGACGCTGCCTTTTGCCTTGCGAGGTTTTGCTGATGAACATGCCCGAAAACGCCCCTTCGTCCCTGGCCAGCCAACTGAAGTTGGACGCTCACTGGATGCCTTACACCGCCAACCGTAACTTCCAGCGTGACCCGCGCCTGATCGTGGCCGCCGAAGGCAGTTGGTTGACTGATGACAAGGGCCGCAAGATCTACGATTCGTTGTCGGGCTTGTGGACGTGCGGCGCCGGGCACACCCGCAAGGAAATCCAGGAAGCGGTCGCCAAGCAACTGGGCACGCTGGACTACTCGCCGGCCTTCCAATACGGTCATCCGTTGTCGTTTCAACTGGCGGAAAAAATCACCGACCTGACCCCTGGCAACCTCAACCATGTGTTCTTCACTGACTCCGGCTCCGAGTGCGCCGATACGGCGGTGAAGATGGTGCGTGCGTACTGGCGCCTAAAAGGTCAGGCCACCAAGACCAAGATGATTGGCCGTGCCCGTGGCTATCACGGGGTGAACATCGCCGGTACCAGCCTGGGCGGCGTCAACGGCAACCGTAAGATGTTTGGTCAGGCGATGATGGACGTTGACCATCTGCCTCACACCTTGCTGGCGAGCAATGCATTCTCGCGCGGCATGCCGGAGCAGGGCGGTATTGCGTTGGCCGATGAGCTGCTCAAGTTGATCGAGTTGCACGACGCGTCGAACATCGCCGCCGTGTTTGTCGAGCCGATGGCTGGCTCCGCTGGCGTGCTGGTGCCGCCGCAGGGCTACCTCAAGCGTCTGCGTGAGATTTGCGACCAGCACAACATCCTGTTGGTGTTCGATGAAGTGATCACCGGTTTCGGTCGTACCGGCTCGATGTTCGGTGCCGACAGCTTCGGCGTGACCCCGGACCTGATGTGCATCGCCAAGCAAGTCACCAACGGCGCGATCCCGATGGGCGCGGTGATTGCCAGCAGCGAGATCTATCAGACGTTCATGAACCAGCCGACGCCTGAGTACGCGGTGGAATTTCCCCACGGCTACACCTACTCGGCGCATCCGGTCGCTTGCGCGGCCGGGCTGGCGGCATTGGACCTGCTGCAGAAGGAAAACCTGGTGCAGAGCGTAGCCGAAGTCGCGCCGCACTTTGAGAATGCGCTGCACGGTGTGAAGGGCAGCAAGAACGTGATCGATATCCGCAATTACGGCCTGGCCGGCGCGATCCAGATTGCCCCGCGTGACGGTGATGCCATCGTGCGTCCATTCGAGGCCGGCATGGCCTTGTGGAAAGCCGGCTTCTACGTGCGTTTTGGCGGCGACACCCTGCAGTTCGGGCCGACCTTCAACAGCAAGCCGCAGGACCTGGATCGCTTGTTCGATGCGGTCGGCGAAGTGCTGAACAAGATCGACTGATTTCTCCTTCTATATAGAACAACTTTTCAGGAGCCCTGCATGAGCCTTATCCAGCATTTGATCAACGGCCAGTTGGTCAGCGAGTCCGGTCGCACTGCCGACGTGTACAACCCGTCCACCGGCCAAGTGATTCACCAGGTGCCGCTGGCCAGTCGCGAAACCATCCAAAGCGCGATCGACTCGGCCAAGGCGGCGTTCCCGGCCTGGCGTAATACGCCGGCGGCCAGGCGTGCCCAGGTGATGTACCGTTTCAAGCAGTTGCTGGAGCAGAACGAAGCGCGCATCTCGCAGTTGATCAGCGAGGAGCACGGCAAGACCCTGGAAGACGCGGCAGGGGAATTGAAGCGTGGGATCGAGAACGTGGAATACGCGTGCTCGGCGCCGGAAATTCTCAAGGGCGAGTACAGCCGCAATGTGGGGCCGAACATCGATGCCTGGTCGGATTTTCAGCCATTGGGCGTGGTTGCCGGGATTACCCCGTTCAACTTCCCGGCGATGGTGCCGTTGTGGATGTACCCGCTGGCGATCGTCTGCGGCAACTGCTTTATCCTCAAACCGTCGGAGCGTGATCCGAGTTCGACGCTGTTGATCGCGCAATTGCTGCAGGAGGCCGGTCTGCCTAAGGGCGTGCTGAGCGTGGTGCATGGCGACAAAGGCGCGGTGGATGCGCTGATCGAAGCACCGGAGGTCAAGGCCTTGAGCTTTGTGGGTTCTACGCCGATTGCCGAATACATCTACGCCGAAGCGACCAAACGCGGCAAACGCGTGCAAGCGCTGGGCGGTGCGAAGAACCATGCGGTGCTGATGCCGGATGCGGATCTGGATAACGCGGTCAGTGCCTTGATGGGCGCGGCGTATGGTTCTTGTGGTGAGCGTTGCATGGCGATCTCGGTAGCTGTCTGCGTGGGTGACCAGGTCGCGGATGCATTGGTCGCCAAGTTGGTGCCGCAGATCAAGGCGCTGAAGATTGGTGCGGGCACGTCGTGCGGTCTGGATATGGGGCCACTGGTCACTGGCCAGGCGCGGGATAAGGTCAGTGGCTATATAGAAGACGGCGTGGCTGCGGGGGCTGAGCTGGTGGTCGATGGCCGCGGCTTGAGCGTTGCCGGGCATGAGCAGGGTTTCTTCCTTGGCGGCAGTTTGTTTGATCGCGTGACGCCGCAGATGCGTATCTATAAAGAAGAGATCTTCGGGCCGGTGCTGTGCGTGGTGCGGGTCAATAGCCTGGAAGCGGCGATGCAGTTGATCAACGATCACGAGTACGGCAACGGCACGTGCATCTTCACCCGTGACGGTGAAGCGGCGCGGCTGTTCTGTGACGAGATTGAAGTGGGCATGGTCGGCGTGAACGTTCCACTGCCGGTGCCAGTGGCCTACCACAGCTTTGGTGGCTGGAAGCGCTCGTTGTTTGGTGACTTGCATGCTTATGGGCCGGATGGGGTGCGCTTCTATACCCGGCGCAAGGCAATTACCCAGCGCTGGCCGCAACGGGCCAGTCATGAAGCGTCACAGTTTGCCTTCCCTAGCTTGTAAGACGTGTTGAAAGCCGGCCCTTTGGGGCCGGCTTTCGCGTTTCTGGGGCCTTTTTGACCTATATGACAGAATTGTGAAGAAAGGTGTTGACGGCAAATCCTGGACGTCTATAATTCGCCCCACTTCCGGCGCAGTCGAAACGGAAAACTCCTTGGTAAACAAAGAGTTATGCGAGATTCGACAGCGGCCTGCTTCAGTTCATCGAGGCCTGGAAGGAGTTGGTAGAGCGGTGCTGTTTGGCTCTATCTAACGTTTCGATCTTCTCGGTCGAAAGCGGAGAAAAAGAGGTGTTGACAGCAGCGTGTAACGCTGTAGAATTCGCCTCCCGCTAACGAGAGATCGGAAGCGCAAGTGGTTGAAGTTACAAAGGAAACTTTGAAAACTTCTTAAAATAATCACTTGACAGCAAATGAGGCTGCTGTAGAATGCGCGCCTCGGTTGAGGCGAAAGATCTTAACCAACCGCTCTTTAACAACTGAATCAAGCAATTCGTGTGGGTGCTTGTGGAGTCAGACTGATAGTCAACAAGATTATCAGCATCACAAGTTACTCCGCGAGAAATCAAAGATGTAACCAACGATTGCTGAGCCAAGTTTAGGGTTTCTTAAAAACCCAAAGATGTTTGAACTGAAGAGTTTGATCATGGCTCAGATTGAACGCTGGCGGCAGGCCTAACACATGCAAGTCGAGCGGTAGAGAGAAGCTTGCTTCTCTTGAGAGCGGCGGACGGGTGAGTAATGCCTAGGAATCTGCCTGGTAGTGGGGGATAACGTTCGGAAACGGACGCTAATACCGCATACGTCCTACGGGAGAAAGCAGGGGACCTTCGGGCCTTGCGCTATCAGATGAGCCTAGGTCGGATTAGCTAGTTGGTGAGGTAATGGCTCACCAAGGCGACGATCCGTAACTGGTCTGAGAGGATGATCAGTCACACTGGAACTGAGACACGGTCCAGACTCCTACGGGAGGCAGCAGTGGGGAATATTGGACAATGGGCGAAAGCCTGATCCAGCCATGCCGCGTGTGTGAAGAAGGTCTTCGGATTGTAAAGCACTTTAAGTTGGGAGGAAGAGCAGTTACCTAATACGTGATTGTTTTGACGTTACCGACAGAATAAGCACCGGCTAACTCTGTGCCAGCAGCCGCGGTAATACAGAGGGTGCAAGCGTTAATCGGAATTACTGGGCGTAAAGCGCGCGTAGGTGGTTAGTTAAGTTGGATGTGAAATCCCCGGGCTCAACCTGGGAACTGCATTCAAAACTGACTGACTAGAGTATGGTAGAGGGTGGTGGAATTTCCTGTGTAGCGGTGAAATGCGTAGATATAGGAAGGAACACCAGTGGCGAAGGCGACCACCTGGACTGATACTGACACTGAGGTGCGAAAGCGTGGGGAGCAAACAGGATTAGATACCCTGGTAGTCCACGCCGTAAACGATGTCAACTAGCCGTTGGGAGCCTTGAGCTCTTAGTGGCGCAGCTAACGCATTAAGTTGACCGCCTGGGGAGTACGGCCGCAAGGTTAAAACTCAAATGAATTGACGGGGGCCCGCACAAGCGGTGGAGCATGTGGTTTAATTCGAAGCAACGCGAAGAACCTTACCAGGCCTTGACATCCAATGAACTTTCTAGAGATAGATTGGTGCCTTCGGGAACATTGAGACAGGTGCTGCATGGCTGTCGTCAGCTCGTGTCGTGAGATGTTGGGTTAAGTCCCGTAACGAGCGCAACCCTTGTCCTTAGTTACCAGCACGTCATGGTGGGCACTCTAAGGAGACTGCCGGTGACAAACCGGAGGAAGGTGGGGATGACGTCAAGTCATCATGGCCCTTACGGCCTGGGCTACACACGTGCTACAATGGTCGGTACAGAGGGTTGCCAAGCCGCGAGGTGGAGCTAATCCCAGAAAACCGATCGTAGTCCGGATCGCAGTCTGCAACTCGACTGCGTGAAGTCGGAATCGCTAGTAATCGCGAATCAGAATGTCGCGGTGAATACGTTCCCGGGCCTTGTACACACCGCCCGTCACACCATGGGAGTGGGTTGCACCAGAAGTAGCTAGTCTAACCTTCGGGAGGACGGTTACCACGGTGTGATTCATGACTGGGGTGAAGTCGTAACAAGGTAGCCGTAGGGGAACCTGCGGCTGGATCACCTCCTTAATCGACGACATCAGCTGCTCCATAAGTTCCCACACGAATTGCTTGATTCATTGAAGAAGACGATAAGAAGCAGCCCGAAATTGGGTCTGTAGCTCAGTTGGTTAGAGCGCACCCCTGATAAGGGTGAGGTCGGCAGTTCGAATCTGCCCAGACCCACCAATTTTGTGTGGGAACCTGTAGAAATACGGGGCCATAGCTCAGCTGGGAGAGCGCCTGCCTTGCACGCAGGAGGTCAACGGTTCGATCCCGTTTGGCTCCACCACTACTGCTTCTGAAGTTTGAAAGCTTAGAAATGAGCATTCCATCGTGATGATGGTGAATGTTGATTTCTAGTCTTTGATTAGATCGTTCTTTAAAAATTTGGGTATGTGATAGAAAGATAGACTGAACGTTACTTTCACTGGTAACGGATCAGGCTAAGGTAAAATTTGTGAGTTCTCTTAATTGAGAAATTCGAATTTTCGGCGAATGTCGTCTTCACAGTATAACCAGATTGCTTGGGGTTATATGGTCAAGTGAAGAAGCGCATACGGTGGATGCCTTGGCAGTCAGAGGCGATGAAAGACGTGGTAGCCTGCGAAAAGCTTCGGGGAGTCGGCAAACAGACTTTGATCCGGAGATGTCTGAATGGGGGAACCCAGCCATCATAAGATGGTTACCTTACACTGAATACATAGGTGTAAGGGGCGAACCAGGGGAACTGAAACATCTAAGTACCCTGAGGAAAAGAAATCAACCGAGATTCCCTTAGTAGTGGCGAGCGAACGGGGACTAGCCCTTAAGTGGCTTTGAGATTAGCGGAACGTTCTGGAAAGTACGGCCATAGTGGGTGATAGCCCTGTACGCGAAAATCTCTTAGTCATGAAATCGAGTAGGACGGAGCACGAGAAACTTTGTCTGAATATGGGGGGACCATCCTCCAAGGCTAAATACTACTGACTGACCGATAGTGAACTAGTACCGTGAGGGAAAGGCGAAAAGAACCCCGGAGAGGGGAGTGAAATAGATCCTGAAACCGTATGCGTACAAGCAGTGGGAGCCTACTTTGTTAGGTGACTGCGTACCTTTTGTATAATGGGTCAGCGACTTATTTTCAGTGGCGAGCTTAACCGAATAGGGGAGGCGTAGCGAAAGCGAGTCTTAATAGGGCGTCTAGTCGCTGGGAATAGACCCGAAACCGGGCGATCTATCCATGGGCAGGTTGAAGGTTGGGTAACACTAACTGGAGGACCGAACCGACTACCGTTGAAAAGTTAGCGGATGACCTGTGGATCGGAGTGAAAGGCTAATCAAGCTCGGAGATAGCTGGTTCTCCTCGAAAGCTATTTAGGTAGCGCCTCATGTATCACTGTAGGGGGTAGAGCACTGTTTCGGCTAGGGGGTCATCCCGACTTACCAAACCGATGCAAACTCCGAATACCTACAAGTGCCGAGCATGGGAGACACACGGCGGGTGCTAACGTCCGTCGTGAAAAGGGAAACAACCCAGACCGTCAGCTAAGGTCCCAAAGTTATGGTTAAGTGGGAAACGATGTGGGAAGGCTTAGACAGCTAGGAGGTTGGCTTAGAAGCAGCCACCCTTTAAAGAAAGCGTAATAGCTCACTAGTCGAGTCGGCCTGCGCGGAAGATGTAACGGGGCTCAAACCATACACCGAAGCTACGGGTATCACTTAGGTGATGCGGTAGAGGAGCGTTCTGTAAGCCTGTGAAGGTGAGTTGAGAAGCTTGCTGGAGGTATCAGAAGTGCGAATGCTGACATGAGTAACGATAATGGGTGTGAAAAACACCCACGCCGAAAGACCAAGGTTTCCTGCGCAACGTTAATCGACGCAGGGTTAGTCGGTCCCTAAGGCGAGGCTGAAAAGCGTAGTCGATGGAAAACAGGTTAATATTCCTGTACTTCTGGTTATTGCGATGGAGGGACGGAGAAGGCTAGGCCAGCTTGGCGTTGGTTGTCCAAGTTTAAGGTGGTAGGCTGGAATCTTAGGTAAATCCGGGATTCTAAGGCCGAGAGCTGATGACGAGTTAACTTTTAGTTGACGAAGTGGTTGATGCCATGCTTCCAAGAAAAGCTTCTAAGCTTCAGGTAACCAGGAACCGTACCCCAAACCGACACAGGTGGTTGGGTAGAGAATACCAAGGCGCTTGAGAGAACTCGGGTGAAGGAACTAGGCAAAATGGCACCGTAACTTCGGGAGAAGGTGCGCCGGTGAGGGTGAAGGACTTGCTCCGTAAGCTCATGCCGGTCGAAGATACCAGGCCGCTGCGACTGTTTATTAAAAACACAGCACTCTGCAAACACGAAAGTGGACGTATAGGGTGTGACGCCTGCCCGGTGCCGGAAGGTTAATTGATGGGGTTAGCTAACGCGAAGCTCTTGATCGAAGCCCCGGTAAACGGCGGCCGTAACTATAACGGTCCTAAGGTAGCGAAATTCCTTGTCGGGTAAGTTCCGACCTGCACGAATGGCGTAACGATGGCGGCGCTGTCTCCACCCGAGACTCAGTGAAATTGAAATCGCTGTGAAGATGCAGTGTATCCGCGGCTAGACGGAAAGACCCCGTGAACCTTTACTATAGCTTTGCACTGGACTTTGAATTTGCTTGTGTAGGATAGGTGGGAGGCTTTGAAGCGTGGACGCCAGTTCGCGTGGAGCCAACCTTGAAATACCACCCTGGCAACTTTGAGGTTCTAACTCAGGTCCGTTATCCGGATCGAGGACAGTGTATGGTGGGTAGTTTGACTGGGGCGGTCTCCTCCTAAAGAGTAACGGAGGAGTACGAAGGTGCGCTCAGACCGGTCGGAAATCGGTCGTAGAGTATAAAGGCAAAAGCGCGCTTGACTGCGAGACAGACACGTCGAGCAGGTACGAAAGTAGGTCTTAGTGATCCGGTGGTTCTGTATGGAAGGGCCATCGCTCAACGGATAAAAGGTACTCCGGGGATAACAGGCTGATACCGCCCAAGAGTTCATATCGACGGCGGTGTTTGGCACCTCGATGTCGGCTCATCACATCCTGGGGCTGAAGCCGGTCCCAAGGGTATGGCTGTTCGCCATTTAAAGTGGTACGCGAGCTGGGTTTAGAACGTCGTGAGACAGTTCGGTCCCTATCTGCCGTGGACGTTTGAGATTTGAGAGGGGCTGCTCCTAGTACGAGAGGACCGGAGTGGACGAACCTCTGGTGTTCCGGTTGTCACGCCAGTGGCATTGCCGGGTAGCTATGTTCGGAATAGATAACCGCTGAAAGCATCTAAGCGGGAAACTAGCCTCAAGATGAGATCTCACTGGGACCTTGAGTCCCCTGAAGGGCCGTCGAAGACTACGACGTTGATAGGTTGGGTGTGTAAGCGCTGTGAGGCGTTGAGCTAACCAATACTAATTGCCCGTGAGGCTTGACCATATAACACCCAAGCAATTTGACTACTCGAAAGAGCATCAGATTGCGGTGTGTGAAGACGAAACGAACCGAAAGTTCGACTTTTACAAAACACCGAAAGCTATCACATACCCAATTTGCTGAAGCGAGGCCATCAGGCCACGACTCAGTACCCGAATTTCTTGACGACCATAGAGCATTGGAACCACCTGATCCCATCCCGAACTCAGTAGTGAAACGATGCATCGCCGATGGTAGTGTGGGGTTTCCCCATGTGAGAGTAGGTCATCGTCAAGATTAAATTCCAGAACCCCTGTTTGCTTACGCAGACAGGGGTTTTGTTTTGGGCGCTTGGAAAGTGCGAAGAGGCTTGCGACGATCGGCATCCGACAAATTTGCACAGTTATTTCTGAACCAGACCACTAGAATAGGCACCTAACCTTTTTTAGCGTCCGAGCCCTATCTATGCCCGATCCGGATGATGCCCCCAAGGTGTCGGATTTACCCCTGGACGACCTGGTGGCATGCCATGAGTGCGATTTATTGATGCGCAAACCTGTGCTCGCCCTCGGCGAAAAAGCCCAGTGCCCGCGTTGCGGTTACGAGCTGTACGCGCATCGCCACAACGTCGTCGAACGAAGCCTCGCCTTAGTGCTGGCAGCACTGTTGCTGTACATTCCCGCCAACTTTTTGCCCATCATGCAGCTCAATCTACTCGGGCAGTCCTCAGAGGACACCGTGTGGACCGGCGTAGTCGGCCTGTTCGACACCGGCATGCGCGGCGTCGCCGCCGTTGTGTTCCTGTGCAGCATGGGCATTCCCCTGCTCAAGTTGCTCTGCCAATTGGCGGTGTTGCTCAGCATTCGCTGGAACATCGGCCGCAGTTACGGGCTGCTGCTCTATCGCATTTACCATCACCTGCGAGATTGGGGGATGTTGGAGGTGTACCTGATGGGCGTCCTGGTGGCGATCGTAAAGCTCGCCGACATGGCCTCCATTACGATTGGCCTGGGTCTGGTCTGCTTCATCAGCCTATTAATGGTTCAGGTTCTGCTTGAGGTGGTGATGTCGCCCCACCAGATCTGGCACGCACTGTCAGGAGAGGATGATCATGCGGGCGATTGATGCAGGCATTCTGATTTGTACCGAATGCCACGAATTGAACAAGCAAGAACCGGACACCGATGAGCAAACCTGCACGCGTTGCGGTGCGCTGGTCCATGCCCGTCGCCCCAACAGCCTGACGCGAACCTGGGCCTTGCTGATCACCGCCGCGATTCTCTATATCCCCGCCAACCTGCTGCCGATCATGACCGTCAATTCCCTCGGCCAGGGTGACCCCAGTACCATCATGTCCGGCGTGATCCAACTGGTGCAGCACGGCATGTTCCCCATCGCGGCGGTGGTGTTCATTGCCAGCATCTTGGTGCCGACGTTCAAACTGGTGGGCATTGGTCTGCTACTGTTCTCGGTGCAGCGTCACCAACCGTTGTCCGCGCAACAACGGATTATCATGTACCGCTTTATCGAATTCATCGGCCGCTGGTCCATGCTGGATATCTTCGTGATCGCCATCCTGGTGGCGGTTGTAAACTTTGGGCGGCTTGCCAGTGTCGAGGCCAATCTCGGCGCGGCGGCGTTCGCCAGTGTGGTGATCTTGACGATGCTTGCCGCAGTAACTTTTGATCCCCGACTGATTTGGGATAACACGGAGTCGGACGACGACCATGAGTAATTTGCCTAAAGCTAAAACCCGCCCGGCCTCCAACTGGTCGGCCATTTGGGTACTGCCCCTGATCGCCCTGATCATCGGCGGTTGGTTGGGCTGGCGTGCCTATTCCCAGCAGGGCATCGAGATCCAGGTACGCTTCGAAAGCGGCGAAGGTATCCAGGTCAACAAGACCGAGGTGGTCTACAAAGGCATGCCCGTGGGCAAGGTCAAGACCCTGGCCCTGGACGACGAAGGCAACAATCGCGGGGTGATTGCCACCATCGAGATGAACAAGGACGTCGAGCAATACCTCAAGACCAACACGCGCTTCTGGCTGGTCAAGCCCAGCGTCAGCCTCGCCGGCATCACCGGCCTGGAGACTCTGGTGTCGGGTAACTACATTGCCGCCAGCCCTGGCGATGGTGAGTCCACGCGCAAATTCAAGGCGCTGTCCGAAGAGCCGCCCTTGTCCGACGCCAAGCCCGGCCTGCACTTGACCATCAAAGCCGACCGCCTCGGCTCGCTAAACCGCGGCAGCCCGGTGTTCTACAAGCAGATCCAGGTCGGCCAGGTCAAAAGCTATCTATTGTCCGAGGACCAGAGCACCGTCGAGATCAAGGTCTACATCGAGCCGACCTACGCCAGCCTGGTGCGCAAACACACGCGTTTCTGGAACGCCAGCGGCATCAGCATCGACGCCAACTTCTCCGGTGTGAAGGTGCGCAGCGAATCCCTCTCTAGCATCGTCTCTGGCGGTATCGCCTTCGCCACCCCAGAGAATCGCAAGGACAGCCCGCCGACCGACCCGAGCCTGCCCTTCCGCCTGTATGAAGACTTCGACGCCGCCGCCGCCGGCATCAAGGTCAAGGTCAAACTCAGCGACTTCGAAGGCCTGCAGGCCGGGCGTACCCCGGTGATGTACAAAGGTATCCAGGTCGGCAGCCTGAAAACCCTGAAGATCGACCCGGATCTGTCCAGCGCCAACGCCGAGCTGACCCTCGACCCATTGGCCGAAGACTACCTGGTTCAGGACACCCAATTCTGGGTGGTCAAACCGTCGATTTCCCTGGCCGGTATCACTGGGCTCGAGGCGTTGGTCAAAGGTAACTACATCGCGGTTCGTCCCGGTGACAAAGGCACTGCACCCCAACGCGAGTACGTGGCTCGGGCCAAGGCACCGCCCTTGGACCTGCGTTCTCCTGGCCTGCACATGGTGCTGTTCACTGACAACCTCGGCTCCCTGGATGTTGGCAGCCCGATCCTCTACAAGCAGGTCAAGGTCGGCTCGGTGCAGAGCTACCAGTTCTCACGCAAAAACAAACAGTTGGTGATCGGTGTCCACATCGAGAAGGAATACGCCAACCTGGTCAATGGCTCGACGCGTTTCTGGAATGCCAGCGGTGTAACCCTGACCGGCGGCCTCACCGGCGGTATCCAGGTCAAAAGCGAATCCCTGGCCAGCCTGATATCCGGCGGTATCGCCTTCGAAACGCCGGAACCGAACGTGCCGCTGAGAAAGCGTATTCCACGTTTCCGCCTGTTCACCGATCGTGAAGCGGCGAATCAGAGTGGCACCCTGGTGACTATCAAAGTCGACCGCGCCGACGGCCTGCGCCCCGGTACCCCGGTGCGATTCAAAGGCCTGGACGTCGGTAAGATCGAGAGCGTCGACCTCAGCGCCGATATGCAATCGGTGCTGCTCGGTGCGCGCATCACCCAGGTCGCGGATCGCATCGCGCGCGTCGGCAGCCAGTTCTGGGTGGTCAAGCCGGAACTGGGCCTGATGAAAACCTCGAACCTGGAAACCCTGGTCACCGGCCAATACATCGAGGTGTTGCCCGCGGTGAAAAACGCCGGGCCACAAAAGAGCTTTGTTGCGCTGGACCAACCGCCCGAAGCCACCCACCAGGAGGCCGGCCTGAGCCTGACACTCAGCGCCGCACGCCGTGGTTCGCTCAAAGAAGGCGTGCCCGTCACTTACCGCGAAGTCACCGTGGGCAAAGTCACCGGCTACGAGTTGGGCCAGACCGCCGACCGCGTGTTGATCCACATCCTGATCGAACCCAAATACGCGGCGTTGGTGCGCAGCGGCAGCCGCTTCTGGAACACCAGCGGCTTTGGTCTCGACTTCGGCCTGTTCAAGGGCGCGACGGTGCGCACCGAGTCTCTGGAAACCCTGGTCGCCGGCGGCATCGCCTTTGCCACGCCCGATGGCGAACGCATGGGCAGCGCCGCACGGCCGCAGCAAACCTTCCCGCTGTTCGACAAGTTTGAAGATGAGTGGCTGACCTGGGCACCTAAGATTCCGCTGGGTAAGTAGACCGAGGCGCGGCTGTCGCGGGCAAGCCCCCTCCCACATTCGACCGCATTCCTACAGGATAAACTCGGTCAAATGTGGGAGGGGGCTTGCCCGCGACGAGGCCCTCAAAAACACCACCAAACCCCAGCCCACAAAAAAGGCCGCGATCCATAAGATCGCGGCCTTTCTGTCTTTCAGCGCAAACTGTCAGACCTCATCCAACTCCGGCTCATCCGCCTGCACATTCACCGTCACCTTCACCGCATCATGGCGACGGATGTACTTCCAGTCCGCCTCATCGATGTAGATGCCATTCGGCCCGCTACCGCCTTCCAGGTCGATCGCCACCTGGGCGGACACCTGCGGCTTCACACTCGCCAGGATCGGCACGAAGCCCAATTGCAGGCTGGTTTCCAGCAGCGCCGCCTGGTTCTTCTCATCGATGTCGGCCGCTTCATCGAGGTAGTACGGCAAGCGCACACGCCCGGCCTGGTCGCGGTCCATCAAGTGCAGCAACAAATACATGTTGGTCAGCGCCTTGATGGTCATGGTCGTGCCGTTGGACGCCGCACCGTCGATGTCGGTGTGAATCACCGGCTGGCCATTCACTTTGGTGATCTCGAACGCCAGCTCGAACAAGTCCTTGAGACCCAACTGGTTATGGTTGGCCGCCACCAGGCGCGCCAGGTATTCCTTGGCCTCTTCGTTCTTGTTGTCCTGCTCGGCGCTCTGGCTCAAGTCGAATACCGACAGGGTTTCGCCTTCTTCGTACTGACCGGCGCTGTGGATGATCTGGTCGATATGCTTGAGCGCTTCCTTGTTCGGCGCGAGCACGATGCGGAAACTCTGCAGGTTCGACACCTGGCGCTTGTTGATCTCGCGGTTGAACAAGGCCAGTTGGTGTTCCAGGCTGTCGTAGTCACTGCGGATATTGCGCAGGGTCCGCGCGATGTCGGTGACCGCCGCGCGCCGCGCCTTGCCCAGGGTCAGGGCTTCGTCGGTCCGGTGCGCATACGCGTTGATCAGCAGATGCAGGCGCCGCTCCATGTCGTCCTCGCTGTCGAACTTGGCCACGCCCTTGAGGCGTACCTGGGCGTACAGCGCTTCGATCTGGCCATCGGCGCGCAGCAAGCCCTGCCAGCTGTCCTGATAATCGTTGAGCAGTGGCAGCAGGTTGTCCATGGAATCGTCGACCGGGTCCATGAACGGCGTGCCGAACGGCAAGTCCGCCGGCAGCAACTGGCGACGGCGCAACGCGTCATCCAGGGTGCGTTGCTTGGCTTCCATATCGCCGATCTGGCGACCGACCAGTTGCAGCTTGGCCGACAGTTGCTGCACGCGTTCGGTGAACGCATCGCTGGAGCGCTTCAATTCATCCTGGGCCGCTTCCATCTGCGCCAGCTGTTCCAGCTTCTCGCCTTCTTCGGCGCTCAGGGTCTGCGCACGGCGGAAATCTTCCAGCGCCTTTTGCGCGTCCAGCACTTGCTGGTACAGCGCTTCGGTCTGGGTTTTGCTCGCGGCGCGGTCAGAGGCGACCGCCTGTTGCGTCTTGAGCTGCTTGAGTTCTTTTTCCAGACGCTCTTTCTGGTCGCGCAAGGCTGCGCGATCCGCCAGGGCCTGCAAGGCGGGTGGCTCGATGTGGGAGATGTCGATGGACAGCCCCGGCACTTCAAAGCGCTCACCCTTGAACCCATCGAGGATCAGTTCCAGGGATTTGACCCACTGGCCGTCCTCATCCAGCGTGATGCCATGCTCACCCAACGGCAGGCTGAACAACGAACTGTTGAACAGACGCATCAGACGCTCGACATCCTGCTGTGAGAATTCCTCGCGCAGTTTGGCGTAGCTGTTGTTGTCGGCGTGGTCGAGCTGTTGCTTGACCGACTTCAAGCGTTTTTCCAGGTCGCGCAGGCGCTCGTCCAAGTCCTCGGCGCTGAACTGCCGCGACTGCGCCAGGGCGCCGGCGAGTTCATCGTGGGCATCCTTGGCCGCCAGCAGTTGCTGTTCCAGCACCTTGACGTCATCGACCAGCGCAAAGCGATGCTTGAGCACCGACAGCTCGCCCAGCCAACGCTGGATACCGCTGATTTCGCGCTCCAGGCGCATCAGCTCCTGGGTGCCGCCGCGCTGGTCGTTCTGCAGCGCGTCCTGCTCGTTACGGTAGTGCTCGGCCTGGAGGGTCAGCTCTTCCTTGCGCGCACCGGCGTAGTCCGACCAGGTGCCCAGCAGCGAGTCCAACAGCGGCGACAGGCGATGCAATTTGCCGCGCAGGATGTCGCGTTGTTTCACGCCATTGGCCAGGGCCTCGACCAACGGGCCGGCGGCGACCAGCGAGTTGTAGTCCTGCTCCATGCGTCGCACGTCGCGGAAGGCTTCTTCACACGCGGCGATGTAATCGACACTGCCGGAACGCAAGCTGTGCTCGAACGCATCGAGGAACAATTGCTTGAGTTTGGCCGCAGTGATTTCGCGCATGTGCAGCAGGTTGATAAACAGCGCGCGGAAGGTCTTCAGGCTCTGTTCGCTGGTGGAACGCAGCGGGATCAGCGTCAGGTCCAGTGGGATCGACGTGTGGCCGCCCACCAGCAAACGACGTAGTTCATCGGGCTTGAGTTCGTAGGCTTTCAGGCCCTCGCGTTCAAGGTTGGTGAACAGCTCTTTCTGGCGCAGGCAGGTGTCGTTTTTCTGGTAATGGGCCAGGTCCAGCTTGCCGGCGTAGGCAAAGAACTGGTGACCGAAACCACCGCCCGGGCCGCGTCCGACCACGCCGATCACGTGTGGGCCGTGGGGCAGGGAGACTTCGACGAGGATGTAGCTGGTGTCGGTGGCAAAGTAGAAGCGCCGCGATTGTTCCAGGGTGTACTTGCCGAAACTCATGTCCGACATGCGCGCCAGGATCGGGAACTGCAAGGCGTTGATCGACGCCGATTTACCCAGGTTGTTCGCGCCATACACCGACAGCGGTTCTTCCAGCGGAAACAAACCCAGGCTGTAGCCGGCGGTATTCAATAGGGCGAAGCGGCGGATGCCGTAGCGTTCCTTGCTCATGCATCGGTCTCCTGTTCTTCGGCAATGGCGCGGGCCAAGGCGTCTTCTTCGCTGTCGTCGGCAAAGTCGCTCAAGTCCAGCGGGTCATCGGTTTCCAGCAGTTTTTCGTCGCTGTCTTCGTTGATGATCACCGGCGCCGGCAATGGCAGCACGCTGTGGATGCTGGCCGCGAGGTCGCGGTCCTGCTGCACCGACAGGCACACATCGAGGAAACGGTGCATCGGCGGCAGGAAGCGATAGATGCCGTTGTCTTCGCTGGCAAAGCCCAGCTGGGTCATGCGGCGCATGATTTTTTCTTCGAGCTCTTCCTGGGTCTGCACTTCGGCCTGGATAAACAGGTCGCGGTACTTCTCCAAAAGCGACGGCAGTTCATCGCGGCCGAGGCTGCCGCCGTCGAGCACGGCAATCGGGTCGCGGCCCTGGTCGGCCAGGTGCTCGACGATGATGAAGGTGAACAACGCCAGGCGCTGCGCGGTCTTGTTCACCTGCGCGCTGGCGATGGCGGAGTCCGGCACGAAATAGTAGAAA
Organism: Pseudomonas marginalis; assembly: GCF_024169655.1. Lineage (GTDB taxonomy): Bacteria > Pseudomonadota > Gammaproteobacteria > Pseudomonadales > Pseudomonadaceae > Aquipseudomonas > Aquipseudomonas paraveronii. The sequence continues at coordinate 645,480 of NZ_JALJWV010000001.1, forward strand.
CCACGCGTATCGCAGACCAGCTCAAAGCCCAGGGCCTTGAACAGCGTGCGGTACTGGTCCTGGAAGTTCGACAGTTGCGCGTACAGCTCCGGGTCGCGGCGGCTGACGTGGTAACCCTTGAACAGCTCGCGAAAGATCGGCGCCAGCTGGGACAGTTCGGATAGATCAAGATGCATAAGGGGTGCTCGCAGAATGCTCGGCCGCGTCTGTGCTGGCCGGGAGCAGGGCGAATGAGCGCAGGCTGACCTGATGCTCGTGTGTGTGGTAATCGCGGCGTTCCAGGCGCTCGCGCTTGAAGCGTTTTTCGCGGGACAGACGCGAGAACCAGTACAGCAATTCGTCGGTGGCGCCGTCCGGTTCCTGTTCCAGCAGCCAGGTCATCAGGTCCGGCATCGGCAGCGCGTCTTCGCAGCGTTCGAGCATTTCCTTGACCGTGCGCGGTGCGCGCTGGGCTTCGCCGGTATGGGACTTGTGCGCCTTGGGGAAACGCGCCGGTTTCGGCTCGAAGTTCGCCAGGGCATACACATAGGCTTCGACCTGACTGGCACTGCCGAGGAAGGTGCTTTGCGGCCGGGTAAACATCGGCATCGCGGCCTGCGGCACCGCGTCCAGGCCTTTACGGCGAATGGCCGACAGGGCAAGCGCTGCGCCACGGGTCACGGCGTTGTGCCGACGCGCTTCTTCACGCAACGGCAGCAGCAGCTCGCGGGCGTGACGCAGGGTCAGTTGGGCGCTGGTCTGCATTTCGAGGATGCGCGCGTGGGTGCGCAACAGCATGTCGTCGTCGACCAGATGGCCAAGACGCTGCTGCTCGGTGAGCATGCGCAGCAGCACGTTTTCGACCTTGCGCACGCCCTGTTCGAAGGCGCCGTCGGCGTTCACCAGTTGGATCATCGGTTCGACGTATTCGTCCCAGGTCGCCAGCACTTCGGCATAACGCTGACGCAACGGGATCTGCCGGTCGCTGGTCTTGGCGCGGTCGGCCACGGCGACGAGGGCCTGCTCGTCGTTGGCGAGCTTTTTCAGCACATCGCGCACGCGCATGTCCAGCAGGCGCAGTTGACGGGCCAGGTCGTGGCCGTCACGGATGTCGAAGGCGTCCTGGATATAACCGGCCAGGCGCTCGAGGTGGCGCAGGTAGGCTTCGATTTCCAGGCACAGGCCGAGCCGGTGCTCCTTGCGAAGATAGGCGAGGAAGTCGTGGATCTGCGCATTGAGCTCGAATCGGTTCGGGCTCTTGGCGACAGGCACCAGGATATCCAGGCGAATCCACACGTCCAGCAGGCTGGTGATGTCCTGGGGCGTGCTGTCCAGTTGTTGGGCGGCCAGTTGTGCGCGCAGCTCGCCGAGGCTCAGGGTGCCTTGGTCGAAGTGTTCGCACAGTGGCTCAAGTAAGGCCCAGTGTTCGGCGAGGGCGCGCAGGACGCGCTTGGGTTCGATCATGGGAATGGCCGGCTGGTTGGCGATTAAAAGTCGCGATTGTACTGCATCAGGCGCGGGATTTATCCACAGCCGGTCAGTGCGCAGTGGGCGATTGTTACCGAACAGCGGTAGAATCCCCGCTCTTTACTTATCCACAAGTGGCCGAGCTGTGCTTATCGAGTCCCGACGTCGCGCTTACTTGACCGCCATGCAGGTGGTCAACTGGCTGCCCCGCACCGAACTGCCGTTTGCCGCGCCGTCGCGGCCCGAGCTGCTGCAGGCGCTCGAGCCCGATGAGGCCTTCGAGACCTCGGGGGAAGAGGCCGCAGCGCCGGTGGCGGTGGTCAAGCCTGAGCCGCCGGTGCGCCCGGTGGTAGAACGCGCCAAGGTCGAGGTGCCACGCCCGTCGCCGATGGCCAAACCGGTGGTGGCTGAAGAGGCGGTGCCGGTGGTCAAGGCGGCTGTCGTTCCACCCCCGCGTTTTGCCCTGCAACTGCTGCGGGCCGGGCGTTGCCTGTTGCTGGTGGAGCTGCCGACCGGCGAGCGCTTCCAGACCCGCGACCCGGCCTACATGTTGCTCAAGGACATGCTGCGCGCCGCCGGCTTGCCCGACAGCCCGCAAATCGTCGGCGACCCGGTGCGCTGGCCGCTGCTGGTGCGCGGCACGATGGACCAGGGCCCGGACGCCGCGCGAGATTTTGTGCAAGGTTTTGTGTCGGCGCGCCTGGAAGACGAACCCTGCGTGTGCCTGTGGCTGATCGGCCTGCCCGCCGTGCGGTTTGCCGGCGAAGCCGACGCCGAAGTCTGGTACCGCGAGCTGCAGGTCGAAGGCCTGGGCTCGGTATGGGCCCTGCCGGGCCTGGAATTATTAATGGAAGAGCCACAGCGTAAGGCTGATGTCTGGCAAGCCATGCGCCGGCTGATGGCGCGCTGGAAAACAACCGATGAGTGAGGCTTTATCCTTTCGCCCGATGACCGAGGCCGACCTCGACGCCGTGCTGAAAATCGAATACGCGGCGTACAGCCACCCCTGGACCCGCGGGATCTTTCTCGATGGGTTGGGCAAGTACCAGATCTGGCTGATGTTCGAAGGTGAACAGCAAGTGGGCCACGGGGTGGTGCAGATCATCCTCGATGAAGCGCATTTGCTGAACATCACCGTCAAACCGGAAAACCAGGGCCGCGGCCTCGGCCTGGCGCTGCTGGAGCACCTGATGTCCCGCGCCTATGCCGCCACTGCACGGGAATGTTTCCTCGAAGTGCGTGACAGCAATACCGGCGCGTTCCGGCTGTACGAGCGCTATGGCTTCAATGAAATCGGGCGTCGGCGCGACTACTACCCGGCCGTCGGCGGTCGCGAAGATGCGGTCGTGATGGCCTGCACCCTGGTCGACTGAACACAGATGTGGGAGGGGGCTTGCCCCCGATGGCAGTGTGTCAGTCAACACATGTATTGCTGACAGTGTGCTATCGGGGGCAAGCCCCCTCCCACATTTGGATCTACGGTGTGTCAGCGGTTGCCGTCGACAGGCTCGCGCTCGGCCAGTTCGGCTTCATCCAAGCCATTGCCGCCGCCAATTTCATCCTCGTCGACGATGCTCAGGTCCCAATCGGCCTGTTCGCCTTCGCCTTCTTCCCGCGCATCCCGTGCGCCGTCCTCGCGGATCAGGTTCTCCGGGCTCATCTCGTCATCGGTCGTCTCGGCCTCGCCCACCCGTTTGTCGGGCATCCGGTGCTTGCGCTCGCCACGTGGCATTTCATCGCCGATTTCCGCCGTCGGCTCTTCCTCGTCAAAGTCCAACTCGCGCATCGAGCCCATGCGATCCTCGTTGTCATCAATCGGTTCCGGCTGGGTAGCACCGTATGGACGTCGTGATTCAGTCATGGCCAATCCTCATACTGTGGGGCTTATAGTGTGTGGACAGGCCTGGCGCCCCAAGATTCAAGTAATTGCCCGCCGACTATCTTTATTCCCTACGTGACCCGGACGGGCGGTCGTCTGTCAAAGCTGCGCATCATTCCTGAGGCTTTCCCTGATGAACGAACTACAAGACCTGCTTGATAACAACGAACGCTGGGCGGATGCGATCACACAGGAAGATCCCGAATTCTTCGCCAAGCTGGCCCGCCAGCAAGCCCCGGAATACCTGTGGATCGGCTGCTCAGACGCCCGTGTACCGGCCAACGAGATCGTCGGCATGCTGCCGGGTGATCTGTTCGTACACCGTAATGTGGCCAACGTGGTGTTGCACACCGACCTTAACTGCCTGTCGGTGATCCAGTACGCCGTCGATGTGCTCAAGGTCAAACACATCCTGGTCACCGGTCACTATGGTTGCGGCGGCGTGCGGGCGTCGATGCAGGACCGCCAGTTCGGCCTGATCGACGGCTGGCTGCGGACCATTCGCGACCTGTACTACGAAAACCGCGAGATGCTGGCGCAGTTGCCGAGTGAAGAAGAACGCGTCGACCGCATGTGCGAGCTGAATGTGATTCAGCAGGTGGCCAACGTCGGTCACACCAGCATTGTGCAAAACGCCTGGCACCGTGGGCAGAGCCTGTCGATCCACGGCTGCATCTACGGCATCAAGGATGGCCGCTGGAAGAGCTTGAACACCACCCTCAGTGGCTTTGAGCAGTTACCGCCGCAGTATCGCTTGCGCCCGCTGGGTGAAGTCTAAGGGCGCTTGCGCTCGCGCCACTCGGTCATGAACGCCTGCCCCTCGGCGTTCAACGGCTCCTGGCTGCCGGTGATCCAGCCCCGGCAGTTCAGCTCGCCGCATTGGCAAGCGAACTGCCGGAACAGCGTGTCCTCGGTGCTGGCGTAATCCAGGGTCAGCCGGGTGTCGGCGGGGATGGACTGCACGGTCCAGAGCTCCAGGTAGGTGGTGTCTAAAAATACATTCGGGTTGCAGGAGTGGTGCAACAGGCCGCAGAACCAACAGTCGTACAAGTGGATGCGCGGCGACACCTGCAAGGTGTGCGGGCGTCGCTCGTTCACCGCGTAGCCGGAGACCTTGGCAATGCGCACGCGACTGTCAAAGGGAATGCGCGCCTTGATCCCGGCTCCGGTGCCGTCCGTGGTTCGGATGACCTGGAAGTGTTTGGACGAAGGGTAGCCCTGCTCGACGAACAGTGTCTTGAACGGGTAAAGGCAATCATTCATAGCGTTTACAGCCTTATCCATGGCTCGAGTCTTCATAACTCTCCTTGGTTGGGCTGCATCGACCTGCGGGTGGTGTCTGACTGCCAGTCTTGCAGCGGATGGGCCCGGATCAAGACTCGCTGAACATAAAGCCGATTTCTACTGTCAAGTTTGACAGTAGAAATCGGCTTTTTTTCTGCACTTTACAGCGCCGGGGCGGTGATTGCCGGGGCGGGGGCGGCGTCTTTCAGTTGCTTGAGCTGGGTTTTGATCGCGGGCGTGGCGCATTTGGCGTTCGCCTGCTCCGGGGTCAGGTCGCGCACCGAGGTGTAGAACAGTTCGCAGGTCTGCTCTTTGCGCGTGACTTGCCAGGTGTTCATGCACGCCTTGAGCAGCACATTCGCATCGCTCGCTGGCTTCTGGCCCATTCCGGCTTGCCAGCAGGCGGCGCTCAAGTCCTGGCCCATCACTTTCAAACCGGCCTCGTCGGCCTTCTGCGCGTTACCGTCGTAGGTGTCCGGGCTGGCCGCGTACCAGATGTAACTGGGGTGGTTGGCGCCCAGCACCGAGACGGTTTTACCGGGGGCCGGGCTGATCTGCGCCAGGCCCAGCACGCCCACGGTTTGCCCGTATTGTTGCTTGATCCAACTGCGCACCGGCGCGCCGAACGCCACCATCGGCAATGCACCTTTGGGCGGCAGGCTCAGCTCCGCGACCATGCGTGTCTGGTAGTCGGTGAAGTAGCTGTAGACGTTTTCCAGGTCTTTACCGGCGTTGGACGGCGCGGCGATCGGCGCGATGTCGATGATGGTCTGGTAGGCCGGGGTTTCGCTGGCCGGAATGCCATTGTCGACGAGCAGGGTGGCCCAGCGGTCGGTGGTGGCCGATTCCAGGTAATCCTGGGCCTGGGTCAGTGAATAATCCGGCGGAAAGTGCAGCAGCTCGATGCTTTTGCGGTTTTCCAGGGCCATGCCCAGCGGCAGGAACAAGTACCAGTTGTAGGCCCACTTGCCGTCGCTATTGAGCCGGCTCGCGCCTTGGTAGGCCAGGTCGGCGGTCGCGAGCAAGCTCGTCAGCGGAAGGCCATAGCTCTCGGGCACGCCGCTGAAGGTCGCCGCGACCTGGCCATCATGGATTTTGACGCTGACTTTGGCGCGGCTGTAACCGTCGCGCTGCAGGCTCTGGTTCAGGTAATGCTCGGCGGTCTGCTCCAGCGTCCAGGGCCGAAAGCAAATCACATTGCAGTTATTGGGGTAAGCGAACAACTGGGTAACCCGTTGCGTGCTGCCCAGGGGCACTTCGATGTCGGCCTGTACGACCGCACTCGCCATCAGTGCGGCCAAGGTGAAGGACAACCTGGTCGGTTTAAACATAGATGATTCCTTGTCCGCGAAAGCCCGCCTGTGCGGGGTGAAAGCCCACCCTCACACAGTAGCGGCTGACCAGGAAAACCGCGTGCAAAATTGCTGGGCGTGTCGCTATTGGATAAGCCGTCCTACACCTCGAACTGCAGCGCATTGCTCAAGTCGCCCATCGGTTTCTGGCCGCGGGCGATCATGGCGTCGTCGCGCTGCTTGAGCCCGTCGAGTGTCTCCAACTGAAAAACGCGGGTGATCAGGCGCAGGATCGACGCCGTGTCGTACACCGTATGGTCCACCGTGCCTTTGCGCGCGAACGGCGACACCACCAGCGCCGGAACCCGCGTGCCAGGGCCCCAGCGGTCGCCCTTGGGCGGTGCCACATGGTCCCACCAGCCGCCGTTTTCATCGACGGTCACCACCACCACCATGTTTTTCCACTGCGGGCTTTCCTGCAGCACCTTCAGGGCGCGGGTGATATGGCGATCACCCGAGGCTACGTCGGCATAACCGGCGTGCATGTTGAGGTTGCCCTGGGGTTTGTAGAAGGTCACGGCGGGTAGCTTGCCCGCCTGCGCGTCGGCAAAGAACGTGTTGGTGCTCGACTCATCGCCCAGGCCCGCGTCGCGCAGGCGCTTGTCACGCTCCGCGCGGTTTTCCGGGCCCTGTTGCTTGAAGTAGTTGAACGGCTGGTGGTGGTACTGGAAGTTGGGGATCTTCGGAATGCCGCCCGAGTCCTTGAACTGCTCCAGCGTCGCCTGCCAGGCCCCGGCGTACCAGGCCCAGTCGATGTGCTTTTTCGACAGCTTGTCGCCGATGTGTTCGTGGGTTTGCGGCACCAGCACGTTGGGCAGGTCGGGCTTGGCGTAGTCCGGGTTTTGCGGGTCGCGAATCCAGGTCGGCCAGTAGGGCGGGGCCAGGGTGTTCACGGCGTAACCGTCCGGGGTCAGCGCGCTCGGGCCGAACTGCGGCGGGCCGCTCATGGCGCTGGCCGGGGATTTGTCCAGGGGCTTGAGGCGTGGGTCGTTGGGATCGTCGCTTTGCAGCGTGGCGATCTGCGCCTTGGCCACCGACTGCGCCGCGTTCGGATAAACCGGCGCGGTGGCGCTGATCAGGTATTGGTGGTTGAGGAACGAGCCGCCAAATGCGCCCTGGAAGAAGTTATCACAGAGCACAAACTCCTTGGCCACGTCCCACAGGCGCAGGGAATAACGGCTCTGGGCGTAATGCCCCATCACCAGGCCGCCGGAATCGGCCCAGGCGACGAAATTGTCGTTCTTGCCGCCGTTGATCTGCATCTGGTTCTGGTAGAACACGTGCCACAAATCACGGGTGACCAGGCTCAAGGGCAGGTCTTCGGCGTTCGGGCCCTTGAGGGCGAACGGGGCGTTGGGCAGGTTCTCCTGGAATTGCACTTCACTGGGGTAGGTCACCCCGTCGACGCTTTGCGAGCCGACTTGCAACACGCCACCCCACACCGGGGGCAGGGTGGTCAATACGCTGGCGTCGCGGTCGCGCTGCTGATAGTCGGCGGCGGACAACGCCGACAGCGGTTTCTCCAGTCCCGGGAAGTCGGCAAACAGGTTGTTGAAACTGCGGTTTTCGGCGTAGATCACCACGACGGTTTTCACTTGGTCGTGTAATGCCTTATCCAACTCCTGCGGCGTAAGCGGCCGAGGCAGCGGTTTGCCCGGCGCGTCGCCGGGATTGCCGCAGGCACTCAAGGTCGCGCCCACCCCCAACACCGCTGCGCCGCCGAGGAAGCGCCGCCGGCTGGTGTCTACCGGCGGTTGGTCGATGGAATCAGAGGCAGGGCGGTCTTCGTGCTCGTCACTCATTGCGGGGAGTCCTTGCTGGCTATTTGTTGCAAGATATTTCGCCAGGACGGTAGCAGTGGAATGTGACGGAGGGAAGACAATGGTGTGTGACCAGTGGCATGTGTCTACACGCCGTCGGCGCTGCTAGACTGGCCCGATAATGGATGTCACCGAGGTGAACCGTGAAACCTTCAACTGCCCTTGATCTACAACGCGCCGCCGTCAGAGAAGTGGTGGGCCGTTTTCGTATCTCAAATCCCAGGGTGTTTGGGTCGGTCTTGCTGGGTACTGACCATGAGGGCAGTGATCTGGATTTGCTGGTTGATGCTCCGCCGGGAACCACTCTCTTTGATCTCGGTGGGCTTCAGGTGGCGCTTGAGGATCTGCTCGGGATTAATGTGGACTTGCTGACGCCTGCCGATTTGCCGTTGAAGTTTCGTGCAAAAGTGTTGGCAGAGGCCCGGCCGGTATGACATTGAACCGCCTTGGGGATTATTTGAATCACATCAGGCAAGCCGCAACTGATGCGGTCACCTTTGTCGAAGGCTTGAGCAAAGAAGAATTTCTGGAAGACCGGCGTACTCAACAAGCGGTGATCATGAGTTTGATCATCATTGGTGAGGCGTCTACGAAAATCATGGATCAGTACCCGGATTTTACGGTGGGTCATCCACACATTCCTTGGCGGAGCATGCGCGGAATGCGCAACCGGATCGCTCACGGTTATTTCGACATCAACCTTGATGTGGTTTGGGACACGATCCAGAGCGCATTGCCCGATTTATTGGGGCGCATCCCCGATGCTCCTGCGTAAATGCACCTGTTGCAACAACAGGTGCGTCATCCGCAGTTTAAGGCATCACCGGCGGCAAATACTTCAACGTCGTCCCCAACGCCCACAACAAAAACAACACCAACGGCGCGTGTACCAGCAACTGCACGAACGAAAACCCGATCAAATCCCGCGCCTTCAGCCCCAGCACGCCCAGCAACGGCAGCATATAAAACGGGTTGATCAAATTCGGCAGCGCCTCGGCCGCGTTGTAGATCTGCACGGCCCAGCCCAGGTGGTATTGCAGGTCATTGGCCACTTGCATCACGTAGGGCGCTTCGATGATCCACTTGCCGCCGCCCGACGGGATAAAGAAGCCCAGCACCGCCGAATACACCCCCATCAACAGGGCATAGGTGTCGTGGGAGGCGATGGACGTAAAGAAGGTCGAGATATGGTGGGCCAGCGTCTGGCCGTCGCCGCCCTTGACCACGGTCATCAGCGCGGCAATCGAGCCGTACAGCGGGAACTGGATCAGTACGCCAGTGGTGGTTGGCACCGCGCGGGCGACCGCATCGAGAAAGCTGCGCGGGCGCCAGTGCAGCAACGCACCGACCATGATGAACAGGAAGTTATAGGTGTTCAGCCCGGAGATGGCACTGATCGCCGGCTTGGTCGAAAACTCGTGGAACAACCAACCCGCCGCCAGCAGCGCCAGCAGGATGGTCAGCACCGGGCTGTGCTCCAGCCATTCGCCCGGGCGCGTCGGGGCCTGCGGCTTGGGCAGGTTGAAGGCCGGGTCGACCCCGCAGGCCTTGGCATCACGGGCGCTGTTCGGGCCGGGCGCGGTGGCGTAGGCGATGATCAGCGAGACCACGATCAACGCCAGCAACAGTACGCCGGATTGCCACAGGAAGATGGTGTCGGTGAATGGGATCACCCCGGTGATCGACAGGATCGACGGCGGCAAGCTGGCCGGGTTGGCCTGCAACTGCGCGGCCGACGACGACAGCCCCAACGCCCACACCGCACCGAGGCCCAGGTAGGCCGCGGCGCCGGCAGCGCGGTAGTCCATGCGCAAGTCCGTGCGCCGCGCCAATGCGCGCACCAGCAAACCGCCGAACACCAGGGACAGGCCCCAGTTGAGCAAGGAGGCAACCATGGAAATCAACGCCACCCAGGCCACGGCCGAGCGGCCGTTCTTCGGGATGCGCGCCAGGCGGTCGATCAGCCTCACCGCCGGCGGCGAACTGGCGACCACATAACCGCCGATCACCACGAAGGCCATCTGCATGGTGAACGGGATCAGGCTCCAGAACCCATCGCCGAACGCCTTGGCGGCCTCGCTCGGCGCGGCGCCCATGCCCAGGGTCGCCACGGCGACAATGATCACGGCGAGGGCGGCAAACACCCAGGAGTCAGGAAACCAGCGTTCGGCGAAATTGGAGCAGCGCAGGGCAAATCGGGCATAGCGGCTTTCTTCGAGAGCATCGGCCACGAGGCATTCCTCTTATAGTTGTTATGGTTTTGGTAGTTTTACGCCATGTTCCGCTACGGCCATTGATAGGGGAATGCAGTTATCTTCATCGATCAATGAGGAAAACAAATATATCCTCCGCGATTGCCATCATCCGCCTCAGCTCATAACCTGCACGCCATTTTGTTTGTCTGCCGAGCCTCAACATGACTGCCACCTCGCTTGCACAGGCGCAGCGTTTTTCCCGCTCCGACTACAAAACCCTGGGCCTGGCCGCCCTCGGCGGTGCCCTGGAAATCTACGACTTCATCATCTTCGTGTTTTTCGCGCTGACCCTCAGCCAACTGTTCTTCCCGCCGGAAATGCCCGAGTGGCTGCGCCTGCTGCAAAGTTTCGGGATCTTCGTCACCGGCTACCTCGCGCGCCCGCTGGGCGGCATCCTGATGGCGCACTTCGCCGATCACCTGGGGCGCAAGCGCGTGTTCAGCCTGAGCATCCTGATGATGGCCTTGCCCTGCCTGCTGATCGGGATCATGCCGACCTACGCGCAGATCGGCTATTTCGCACCGCTGATCCTGCTGGTGCTGCGCGTGCTGCAAGGCGCAGCGGTGGGCGGTGAAGTGCCCAGCGCCTGGACCTTCGTCGCCGAGCATGCGCCGACCCATCACCGCGGTTACGCCTTGGGCTTCCTGCAAGCCGGCCTGACCTTCGGCTACCTGCTCGGCGCGCTGACCGCCACACTGCTGGCGCAACTTTTCACCCCGGCGGAGATCCTCGACTACGCCTGGCGCTTCCCCTTCCTGCTCGGTGGTGTCTTCGGCGTGATCGGCGTGTGGCTGCGCCGCTGGCTCAACGAAACCCCGGTGTTCCTCGAAATGCAGGCGCGCCGCCAAGCCGCCGCCGAAATGCCGCTGCGCACCGTATTGCGCGACCATCGCAGCGTGTTGCTGCCGGCGATGATCCTCACCTGCGTGCTCACCTCCGCCGTGGTGGTGCTGGTGGTCATCACCCCGACCATGATGCAGAAAACCTTCGGCATGACGCCCAGCCACACCTTCGCCCTGAGCGCGCTGGGCATCGTGTTCCTGAACATCGGCTGCGTCCTGGCCGGCCTGTTGGTGGACCGCATCGGCGCCTGGCGCGCGGTGCTGGTCTACAGCCTGTTGCTGCCGCTGGGGATCGCGGTGTTATACGCCAGTCTGATCGCCGGTGGCGTCTGGCTCGGCGCGGCGTATGCCTTGGCAGGCTTGAGCTGCGGCGTGGTTGGCGCAGTGCCGTCGGTGATGGTCGGGCTGTTCCCGGCGCCGGTGCGGGTGTCGGGGATTTCCTTCACCTACAACATTGCCTACGCGCTGTGGGCGAGCACCACGCCCTTGATCCTGATTGCACTGATGCCGACCAGCCCGTGGATTTGCGTGGGTTATTGCGTGGTGATGGGCGCGGTGGGGGCGGTGAGTGTGGTGTTGTTCAGCAAGCGCCACGCAGTGGAGGCGGGCACTCACGGGGCCTAAGGGCCACCAATTGACGGGTATTGCAGCCACTCCTATAGTCAGCTCCACCCTCGATTAGCACCTAGTACTTCATGACTCAGACGGCCTTTATCAACCCCTCCATCCTGTCCTGGTCTCGCCAGCGGGCGGGGCTGTCTGAGGCTCAGGTCGCCAAGGGGCTTACGGTCAAGACGCAAAGGGTCATGGAGTGGGAGGGCGGCCGGAGCCTACCCACCTTTAACCAGGCGCAAAAGTGGGCTGCCATCGCGCATGTTCCTTTTGGTTTTCTCTTTCTCCAGGCGCCTCCAGAGGAGCATCTGCCACTTCCGGACCTGCGCACGGTAGGCGGTGTATTGCCCGATAAACCCAGCCTGAATTTGATGGACACCGTCAGGGATGTGTTGCGCAAGCAGGACTGGTACCTGGAGTATTTGCAGGATCATGAACGAGCTCCGCTTTCCTTTGTCGGTAGCTTCAACAGTCGTTCGCCGATCAAGGACGTCGTTGCCGATATTCGTCGCGTGCTGGGCATAACTGATGCACCTACCCGTATAAGTTATGAAGACTATATGCGGGCATTGGTGAGTGGCGCGGAAGACGCCGGCATTCTCGTTATGCGCAGCGGTGTTGCCTTGGGCAATACCCGCAGGAAACTTGATGTCAGCGAATTTCGAGGATTTGCGATCAGTAACGTGATGGCGCCTGTCGTGTTTATCAACAGCGCGGATGCACCCTCTGCACGGCTTTTTACCCTGATGCATGAGCTTGCCCATATCTGGATCGGTAGCACAGGTGTGTCCGATGGAGGTAGTCAAGGTGCAGGTCAGGAGGAAGTGTTCTGCAATGCCGTGGCGGGCGAGTTTCTTGCGCCGGGGATCGTCTTCAGCGCGTACTGGGACGGCGATATTTACTGGGAAGGAAACCTGGCGCCTTTGGCGGGGCGTTTTCATGTCAGCGCACTCGTCATTGCCCGTCGTGCGCGTGATCTTGGTTACATCAGCAGCGATCAATACGGTGCTTACTACCGACGGATCTTGCAGGCCTATCGAGATAAGGATGGCTGCGGAGGGGACTACTACCGCACCGCAGCGACCAGGAACAGCGCCCGGTTAAGCAAGGCTGTTCTGGCAGAAGCCCAGAGCGGGCGGATGTTGTTACGAGATGCCGGAAAACTGCTGGGTGTACAGCCTGCCAAGTTGAAGGCATATGGGGTGAAGCTCTCGGCATGAAACATCTATTGGATTCGAATACGCTGATCGAGGCCAAAAATCGTTATTACGGTTTGACGATTTGTCCAGGCTATTGGGCGTGGATACTTCAACAACATCAGGCCTTGGAGGTTGCCAGTATCGTACCGGTAAGGGACGAGCTGGCCAAAGGCAATGACGACCTCACCCAGTGGGTCAAGGGCAATGCCCACCTCTTTGAAGACGCCAGTGATGAACGGACTCAAGCGGCATTTGGACATATTGTCGCCAAAATTGCGCAGCAGGCGCCGCTGATGAAGGCTGGCGCACTTGAAGAGTTTCTTGAAGGGGCAGACCCGTGGCTGATTGCCAAGGCTATGACGACGGGGGCAGTAGTCGTAACCCATGAAGTTTATAACCCCGATATCAAGCGCAAATACACCATTCCCAATGTGTGCTCACTCGTCGGAGTCTCTTATATGAACACGTTCGAGTTGCTCGGTAAGCTGGACGCACGCTTTGTTTTGCACCACTGACCTATAGGTGAAGAGGGCCACCCTCTTCAGGTCGGGAGTTTTGGTGCAATCAACGGTAACCGCCTGCTGGCGCGCGGAGGACAAATTTGTAACCTGTGCCGGCGGATTTAGCTGATAGCTCTATGATCCCTGAACCACTCCCCACGAGGATGTTTCATGAGCGCAGGACACAACCACGCCCAGGTACGCGCCGGTCACGAACGCCAGTTATGGATCGCCCTCGGGCTGACCAGCAGCTTCATGATTGCCGAGGTGATCGGTGCCTTTATCACCGGCAGCCTGGCGCTGTTGTCCGACGCCGCGCACATGATGACCGACGCCCTGGCCATGGCGATTTCCCTGGTGGCGATCCAGATCGCCAAGCGTCCCGCCGACCGCAAGCGCACGTTCGGTTACGCCCGCTTTGAAATCCTGGCGGCGGCATTCAATGCGTTGCTGCTGTTTGCGGTGGCGTTCTACATCCTTTATGAGGCCTATCAACGCCTGCAGGCACCCGCCGAAATCCAGTCGACCGGCATGCTGGTGATCGCCGTGCTGGGGCTGCTCGTCAACCTGATCGCCATGCGCCTGCTCAGCGCCGGCAGTGGCGAAAGCCTGAATGTCAAAGGTGCGTACCTGGAGGTCTGGAGCGACATGCTCGGCTCTGTCGGCGTGATCATCGCGGCCGTGGTGATCATGTTGACCGGCTGGGGTTGGGTCGACTCGGTGGTGGCGGCGGCAATTGGTTTCTGGGTGTTACCGCGTACCTGGGTGTTGCTCAAGGAGAGCATGAATGTGCTGCTGCAAGGTGTGCCCGACGGCATCGATATCGACAGCGTGGAACAGGCCATACGTGGCGTACCTGGCGTGAAGGATGTACATGACCTGCATGTCTGGGCGCTCACCAGTGGCAAGAACGTGCTGAGCAGCCATCTGGTGGCGGACGCGGTGCCGGGCGTCGAGCAACAGGTCCTCGCTCAAGTGACGCAATTGCTGCATGAACAATTCGATATTTCCCACGTCACGCTGCAGGTCGAGGGCGAGGGTTTTCATCGTGACGGGCTCGAAGAAGCCCATGCTTGAGCCTTGCTAACGGATTTGTAATGTTCGCCCCACCCCCCTGATAAGTACCGAAAGTTACAGTGCCCCGGCTTGGATTTATCCGCCATTTCATGGGCCTGGAACTCTCGTTATGCCAACTCGTGCAAGAACATTACTGTGCTCGATCGTCGTGTTGCTGGCGACGGCACAAGGGGTCGGCGCCCAGACCCTGAGCCTCGACGCCGCCCTGCAAACCGCCTTCGCCAATAACCCCGACCTGGCCGCCGCGCAATGGGAGATCGACATCGCCAGCGGCGGTCGCCAGCAGGCGGGGCTGATCCCCAACCCGGTGGCCTCATGGGATGCCGAAGACACCCGCCGCGACACCCGCACCACCACGCTCAAGTTAAGCCAGACCCTGGAACTGGGCGGCAAGCGCGGTGCGCGCATCGCGCTGGCGACGCGTGGTCAGGACGTCGCGGCGCTGACCTTGGAACAGCGCCGCAACGACTTGCGCGCCGAGGTGATCGACCGCTATTACGGCGCCCTTCGCGCCCAGGAACGCCTCGACCTGGCGCAACGCTCCCTGGCACTGGCCGAGCGCGGTCTGGTGGTCGCCAACGGCCGGGTCAGCGCCGGTAAAGCGTCGCCGGTCGAAGCCACCCGCGCTCAGGTGCAGTTGTCGGAAATCCGCCTGGAACTCAACCGCGCCCAAATGGGCGTGAGCGACGCCTATCGCCGCCTGGCTGCCAGCACCGGCAGCGCCGCGCCCGACTTCGCCGCCGTCGCCACGCCAAGCAGCGTCCCGGCGACGTTGCCGCCCGCCGCGCAACTGCTGGCGCGTCTTGAGCAGACCGCCGAGCTGCGCCTGGCCGAACTGCAAATCCTACAGAACGAAGCCAGCGTCGGCCTGGAAAAAGCCCAGCGCATCCCCGACCTCGATGTGTCGATTGGCAGCCAGTACGACGCCAGCGTGCGCGAGCGCGTGAACCTGGTGGGCGTGTCGATGCCGATCCCGCTGTTCAACCGCAACCAGGGCAACGTCCTCACCGCCACCCGCCGCGCCGACCAGGCCCGTGACCTGCGCAACGCCGCCGAACTGCGCCTGCGCACCGAAACCCGCCAGGCCCTGGACCTGTGGCAAACCGCGAACACCGAAGTGCGCGCATTCAACCAGCAGATCCTGCCCGCCGCCCAGAGCGCGGTGGACAGTGCCACCCGTGGCTTCGAGATGGGCAAGTTCAACTTCCTCGACGTCCTCGACGCCCAGCGCACCTTGATCGCGGCCCGCACCCAATACCTCACGGCGACCGCCCAGGCCACCGACGCCTGGGTGCGCATCGAACGGATCTACGGCGACCTCGCCCGTTTCTGATTTTTTTGGAGTCCTCTATGCAGACTAAACATGGCGTGGCGCTTGCCGTCGTCCTGGGCCTGATGCTGTCCGGCCTGGCAAACGCCGAGGAAGAAGAAGGCACGCTCGAACTCACCGAGCAGCAGATCGAGGCCGCCGGTATTCAACTGGCCCAGGCCCAGCCCCGGCCGATCAGCAGCGTGCTGTCGCTGCCGGGTGAAGTGCGCTTCGATGAAGACCGCACCTCGCACATCGTGCCGCGTGCGGCGGGGGTGGTGGAGGCGGTGAAGGTCAACCTCGGCCAGGCGGTCAAGCAAGGCGAGCTGCTGGCGGTGATCGCCAGCCAGCAGATTTCCGATCAGCGCAGCGAACTGGCTGCCAGCCAGCGCCGGGTCGAACTGGCGCGCACCACCTTCCAGCGCGAGCGCCAACTGTGGCAGGACAAGATCTCCGCCGAGCAGGATTACCTGCTGGCGCGCCAGGCCTTGCAGGAAGCCGAAATCGCCCAGAACAACGCCCGCCAAAAGATGACCGCCCTCAGCGGCAGCGCCGTACTGGTCGGCGGCAATCGCTACGAATTGCGCGCACCGTTCGCCGGCGTGGTGGTGGAAAAACACCTGGGCGTCGGCGAGGTGGTCAGCGAGACCAGCAATGCCTTCACCTTGTCGGACCTGTCGCAGGTGTGGGTCACGTTCGGCGTCTTTCCCAAGGACTTGAACAAGGTCCGCGTCGGCAAGCCGGTGAAAGTCAGCTCCACCGAAATGGGCACCGAAGTGCTCGGCACCGTGGCCTATGTGGGCAGCTTGCTGGGCGAGCAGACGCGCACCGCCACCGTGCGCGTGAGCGTGCCCAACCCCGATGACGTGTGGCGCCCGGGGTTGTTCGTCGCCGTACAGATCGCCACCGACACCTACCAGGCCAAGGTCACGGTGCCCCAGGCCGCGATCCAGACCGTCGAGGACAAACCCTCGGTGTTCGTGCGCACGGCGGACGGCTTCGTCACCCGCCATCTGGAACTGGGCGTCAGCGAAAACGGCTACGTCGAAGTGCGCCAGGGCCTCGACGCCGGGGCGCAGGTGGCCACGGTCGGCAGCTTCATCCTCAAGTCCGAACTGGGCAAAGGCTCGGCCGAACACGCCCATTGATCCCGCGAGTGATTTCCCATGTTTGAGCGCCTTATCCAATTCGCCATCGAGCAGCGCATCATCGTGCTGCTGGCGGTGCTGCTGATGGCCGGTGTCGGCATCGCCAGCTATCAGAAACTGCCCATCGACGCGGTGCCCGACATCACCAATGTGCAGGTACAGATCAACTCGGCGGCGCCCGGTTTTTCGCCGCTGGAAACCGAACAGCGCATCACCTTTCCCATCGAAACCGCCATGGCCGGGTTGCCGGGGTTGCAGCAGACCCGTTCGCTGTCGCGCTCCGGTTTGTCCCAGGTGACGGTGATCTTCAAGGACGGCACCGACCTGTTCTTCGCCCGCCAGTTGGTCAACGAACGCCTGCAAGTCGCCCGTGAGCAATTGCCCAGCGGCATCGAAACGGCGATGGGGCCGATTTCCACCGGCCTAGGGGAAATTTTCCTATGGACCGTGGAAGCCGAAGAGGGCGCGCGCAAGGACGACGGCACGCCCTACACGCCGACCGACCTGCGCGTGATCCAGGACTGGATCATCAAGCCGCAACTGCGCAACGTGCCTGGCGTGGCCGAGATCAATACCATCGGTGGCTTCGCCAAGGAATACCAGATCGCCCCCGACCCCAAGCGCCTGGCGGCCTACAACCTGACCTTGAACGATCTGGTCACCGCCCTGGAGCGCAACAACGCCAACGTCGGTGCCGGTTACATCGAGCGCAGCGGCGAGCAGTTGCTGATCCGCGCACCGGGGCAAGTGGCGTCGATCGACGATATCGCCAACATCGTCATCACCACCTCGGACGGCACGCCGATCCGCGTGCGCAATGTGGCCCAGGTCGAGATCGGCCGTGAGCTGCGTACCGGCGCCGCCACCGAAAACGGTCGTGAAGTGGTGCTGGGCACGGTGTTCATGTTGATCGGCGAAAACAGCCGCAGCGTGTCCCAGGCCGTGGCTTCGCGACTCGAACAGATCAACCGCTCGCTGCCCGAGGGCGTGGTCGCCGTTACCGTTTACGACCGCACCAACCTCGTCGAAAAAGCCATCGCCACGGTGAAGAAAAACCTCTTCGAAGGCGCGCTGCTGGTGGTCGCAGTGTTGTTCCTGTTCCTCGGTAACATCCGTGCGGCGCTGATCACCGCGATGGTGATTCCGCTGGCGATGCTGTTCACCTTTACCGGCATGTTCACCAACAAAGTCAGCGCCAACCTGATGAGCCTCGGCGCACTGGACTTCGGCATCATCGTCGACGGTGCGGTGGTGATCGTCGAGAACGCCATCCGCCGCCTGGCCCATGCGCAACAGCGTCACGGCCGTCTGTTGACGCGCAGCGAGCGCCTGCACGAAGTGTTCGCGGCGGCCAAGGAGGCGCGGCGTGCGCTGATCTTCGGGCAACTGATCATCATGGTGGTGTACCTGCCGATCTTCGCCCTCACTGGCGTGGCCGGGAAAATGTTCCACCCCATGGCCTTCACCGTGGTGATCGCCCTGTTCGGCGCGATGATCCTCTCGGTGACCTTCGTACCGGCGGCGATTGCGCTGTTTGTCACCGGCAAGGTCAAGGAAGAAGACAACCTGGTGATGCGCAGTGCGCGTCGGGTCTATGCGCCAGTGCTCGACTGGGTGATGGCGCGGCGCCCGCTGGTGTTCGGTTTGGCGCTGTTGACCATCGTCGCCTCGGGGCTGGTGGCCAGCCGCATGGGCAGCGAATTCATCCCCAGCCTCAGCGAAGGCGACTTCGCCCAGCAAGCCCTGCGCGTGCCCGGCACCAGCCTGACGCAGTCGGTGCAGATGCAACAGCAGTTGGAAAAAACCTTGATGGCCCAGGTGCCGGAAATCGAACGGGTCTTCGCCCGCACCGGCACCGCGGAGATTGCCTCCGACCCGATGCCACCGAACATTTCCGACAGCTACGTGATGCTCAAACCCAAGGATCAGTGGCCCGATCCGCAGAAGTCCCGCGAAACGCTGATCGCCGATATCCAGCGCGCCAGTGCGATTGTGCCGGGCAGTGCGTATGAATTGTCACAACCGATCCAGCTGCGTTTCAACGAGCTGATTTCCGGGGTGCGCAGCGACGTGGCGGTGAAGGTGTTCGGTGATGACATGGCGGTGCTCAATGCCACCGCCGGGGAAATTGCCGAGACCTTGCAAGGCCTGAACGGCGCCTCGGAAGTGAAGGTGGAACAGACCTCCGGCCTGCCGGTACTGACCATCAATATCGACCGCGATAAGGCCGCGCGGTTTGGCCTGAATGTCGGCGATGTGCAGGACACGATTGCCGTCGCAGTCGGTGGGCGCCAGGCCGGTACGTTGTACGAAGGCGACCGGCGTTTCGACATGGTCGTGCGTTTGTCCGACGCACTGCGCACCGATATCGACGGCTTGTCGCGGTTGTTGATCCCGGTGCCGGCATTGGCGGGTAACGCCTCCGGGCAGTTGGGCTTTATCGCCTTGTCCCAGGTCGCCAGCCTCGACCTGGTGCTGGGCCCGAACCAGATCAGCCGCGAGAACGGCAAGCGCCTGGTGATCGTCAGCGCCAACGTGCGGGGGCGCGATATCGGCTCGTTTGTCCAAGAGGCCGAAGCCGCCATCGGCGCCCAGGTCAACGTGCCGGTTGGCTACTGGACCACCTGGGGCGGGCAGTTCGAACAGTTGAAGGAGGCCTCCGACCGCCTGCGCATCGTGGTGCCGGTGGCGCTGCTGTTGGTGTTCGGGCTGTTGTTCATGATGTTCAACAACCTCAAGGATGGGCTGTTGGTGTTCACCGGGATTCCGTTCGCCTTGACCGGTGGGATCATGGCGCTGTGGCTGCGCGATATTCCGCTGTCGATCTCGGCCGGGGTGGGCTTTATCGCCTTGTCCGGCGTGGCGGTGCTCAACGGCCTGGTGATGATCGCGTTTATCCGCAACCTGCGCGAGGAAGGGCGCTCGTTGTCGATGGCCATCAACGAAGGCGCGCTGACCCGGCTGCGTCCGGTGTTGATGACGGCGCTGGTCGCGTCCCTCGGGTTTATCCCCATGGCCCTGGCCACCGGCACCGGCGCCGAGGTGCAGCGGCCGCTGGCGACGGTGGTGATCGGCGGGATTATTTCCTCTACGTTGCTGACCTTGCTGGTGCTGCCGGCGTTGTATCACTGGGCGCATCGCAAGGACGAGGAAACACCAGACGCAAGCGCGTAAAGCGCCCCGGCTGGCTGCTGACGTCGGCGTGGCCCTGATGCAGGTGCATGATCGACTGCACGATGGCCAGCCCCAGGCCGGTGCCGCCCTCGGCGCGGGTGCGACTGCTGTCGGCGCGGTAGAAACGTTCGAACACGTGCGGCAGGTGGTGCGCTTCGATGCCCCGGCCGGGGTTGCCCACCGACAGCGAGACGCTCTGGCCGTAGGTCTCCACCAGCAGCAACACGGTCGAGGCCTGCGGCGTATGGCGGATGGCGTTGGAGAGCAAATTGGAGATGGCCCGCTGGATCATCAGGCGATCGCCCATGATCCAGGCGTCGCCGCGCAGGTTCAGGGTCACCTGCTTGTCTTCGGCGCTCAAGGCAAACAGCTCCATCACCCGCTGCGCTTCTTCGCCCAACGACACCTGGGCAAACCCGGCCCGTGCCGCCGGATGGCTGACCTGGGCCAGAAACAGCATGTCGGAGACGATGCGCGACAGGCGTTCCATTTCCTCGGTGCAGGATTCCAGCCCGGCTTTGTATTCCTGCGAAGGCCGCTCGCGGGACAACGTCACCTGCGCCTTGCCCATCAGGTTGGTCAACGGCGCGCGCAGTTCGTGGGCCAGGTCATCGGAGAACTGCGACAGTTGCCGCACGCCGTCGTCCAGGCGATGCAGCATGAAGTTGATGCCCTGGGCCAACTCACCCAGTTCCTTGGGCAGGTTGTCCAGCGCCAGGCGATGGGTCAGGTCCTGGGTGCTGACCTGGGCCGCCACACGGCTGAACTGCTGCAACGGCGCCAGCCCGCGCTGCACCAGCCACCAGGCGCCCATGCCGATCAGGATCAGTAGCAGCGGCAGGGCGATCACCGTGGAGCGCAGGTAGGCGCTGAGCAGCGCTTCATCATCGGAGCGGTTCAGCGACAGCAGCACGCGCACGTTCTCGCCGCTGTACAACGGCACCAGGCGCGTGGCGCTGAGGATGCGGTCGCCCTGCCCATCCACCCAGTTCAGGTAGGCCAGGGTCTTGCCGGCCGGTACGTCCAGCAACAGCGGCTGCTGGGGTTTCGCGCCCACGCTCAGCAGCACCGGCGTATCGGCCTGGGTGCCCATGATGGTCAGGTAGATGTTGTCGTGGCCCATCACCAGATCCAGCAGTGAGTGGGGGCGGCTGCTGATGTCGCGGGGGGTGAGGCCCTGGCTCAGGCTGTGTTCCAACTGCTCCAGCTTGTTTTCCAGGCCCTTGCGCGCGAGCTTGTCCAACTCGTGGGTCAAGGCCAGGTACGCCAGGGTCGCCAACAGCACCACCAGGCCGGCGCCCATCAGGCTGACCGTCAGGCCCAGGCGCATCGACAAGCTGGTGGTCCTCATTGGCGCGCCTCCAGCACGTAACCGACGCCGCGAATGGTGTGGATCAGCTTGACCTCACTCTGGTCGTCGACCTTGCCGCGCAGGCGGCTGATGGAGACTTCGACGACGTTGGTGTCGCAGTCGAAGTTCATGTCCCACACCAGCGAGATGATTTGCGTGCGGGTCATCACCTCGCCGGCCTGGCGCATCAATACGTGCAGCAGGGCGAACTCCTTGGTGGTCAGGTCGATGCGTCGTGTGCCGCGATAGGCGCGGTGGCGGCGCGGGTCCAGTTCCAGGTCGGCGACGCGCAACACGTCCGGCAGCGGGATGTGTTCGCTGCGGCGCAACAGCGTGCGCACGCGGGCCAGCAGCTCGGGGAATTCGAAGGGCTTGACCAGATAATCATCGGCGCCCATGTCCAGGCCCTTGATCTTGTCGGCCAGCCGGCCACGGGCGGTCAGCATCATGACCCGCTGGTTGCCGTCGCGGCGCAGGTGTTCCAGCACTTCCCAACCGTCGGTGTTGGGCAGGTTCACGTCGAGGATCACCAGTTCATAGGTGTGTTGCCGGGCCAGGTGCAGGCCGTCTACACCGCTGGCGGCGCAATCGACGACGTAGCCACTTTCGGTCAGGCCCTGCTGCAAGTAATCGGCGGTTTTCTGCTCGTCCTCAACCACAAGGATACGCATGGGGATTTACCTTCAAAGAAAACGGAGAGGGGCATGGCCGCATAGAGGCGGCGAGTGGGCTGTAGGAAAACTCTGAACCGTGAAGTAGCTTTAGGGTCAAGCCACGTCAGGCAACTGCGACGATTCGTCGCTGTGCGGGTGAACAAAAAAACGCCCCATACGGGGCGTAAAAGTTCATCTCCGTTCCAAAGGAGCTACACAAAAGCTGCAGAGATGAATGTGTTCGATAAGCAGTATAAAAACTGCAACTTAACGCGAAGGTGAGGCCGATATTACAGTTCTGACAGATTTGAACCTGTGAAGAGATGTACTTCATCGGCAAGTAAATGTAAGCGTTACTTAGAGCGCCGCCAGTGGATATTCGATAATGCCCCGAACTTCTTCCCGGTGCGGTTGAAGTAAAAATTACGTGCCAGCACGTTCAGGCGGCTGCCTTCGATAAAACCGTCGGGCTGATAGTTGCAAACCGTGGTTAGCGGCTGTGTTGCGCGAACATTACAATTCTGGAACCTTAGTGCCACCTAACAAATACGTAATCTTCTGGTGAACATCGCGTCAGGGTTGTTTGGTTAGTCTCGACACTGAACTTTCAGTCGAGGAGTGAACAATGAACTTTTATAACACTAGCCTGGGTATATTGACGGCCGTCCTGTCCTTCGGTGCATTGGCCGAGGGCGGCGGTGATCGCACGTTTGCGCTGATGATGGAGCGCAATGAAAAATCCATGACCGAGTACGCGGCCAGAGAGGGCAAAGCGGCCCCGGTGGTGCAGAACTATCGCTATGGCATGACCCTGGACATCGCCAAGGTGGTCAGCGTGACGCCACCGGTCCGTGCATGCGGCCCCGTGCCCTCGCGCATGACCTACGAAGACGCCAGCGGCTAGCTCAAGACCCTGGAATATCAAGTGATGGGAGTCTGCCGAAACAATGGCGGCTGACCGCTGCAAAAAAGAGTGACGCCGGGCATTGAACCGCTCTTCAGAAAACGCCGGCCACGCCGATGCAGGTCAGATCCGTCCTTTTCTCATGACCATCGGTGTCTCATGTTCAACACCCGTTTGAAGCAGGAGCTGTCCGCTCTTCGCGAAGAGTTGTCCAGTTTGCAGCAGGTCAAGGAAAGCCTGGAAAGCGAAATGTTGTGCCTGACCCTGGACGCTGAAGGTCGGGTGGAGTGGGCGAATGCCAACTTCCTGCAGGAACTGGCTTACTCGATGTCGCAACTGCTGGGGCGGCCCGTTGACGAGTTGGTGCCGGCCTACCTGCGTCAGGACGAATTCCAGCAGCGCTTCAAGAACGCACTGGTGCGTGGCGAACACTTTGCCGGTGCCGTGCGCCTGTTGCGCGGCAACGGCAAGGAAGCGTGGTTGCGTTCGATCGTGCAGCCGGTGCGCGGCTCGGACGGGCGCATCAAGCATATTTCGATGTTCTCCAGCGACCTCACGCGCACCATCGAGGCGTCGCGCGAGCACGAAAACCTGATCACCGCGCTGGTGCGCTCCACGGCCGTGATCGAGTTCGACCTGGACGGGCATGTGCTCACCGCCAACGAGCGTTTTCTCAATGCGATGGGTTACAGCCTGGCGCAGATCCAGGGCAAACATCACCGTATGTTCTGCGAACCGGCGGAATACAACAGCGCCGAGTACCAGAACTTCTGGAAACGCCTGAACGCCGGCGAGTTTGTCGCAGAGCGTTTCAAGCGCGTGGACAGCCATGGCCGCGCAGTATGGCTTGAAGCCACCTATAACCCGGTGCTGGATGCCAATGATCGTCTGTACAAAGTGGTCAAGTTCGCCACCGTGATCACCGAGCAGGTCAACCGTGAACAGGCGATTGCCGAGGCGGCCAACATTGCCTACAGCACCTCGCTGCACACCGACAGCAGTGCCCAGCGCGGCACCACGGTAGTGACGCAGGCGGTCGACGTGATGCGCGAGCTGGCCCACCACATGCAGCGGGCCGGCGAGGGCATCGAGGCGCTGAATGCCCAGTCCCAAGTGATCGGCAGCATCGTCAAGACCATCAGTGGCATCGCCGAACAGACCAACCTGCTGGCGCTCAACGCAGCCATCGAAGCGGCGCGTGCCGGCGAACAGGGGCGCGGGTTTGCGGTCGTGGCCGACGAAGTGCGCCAACTGGCGTCGCGCACCAGCAAGGCCACTGAAGAGATTGTCGGGGTGGTGCGTCAGAACCAGGACATGGCTCGCGACGCCGTGAACCTGATGACCGACGGCCGCCAGCAAGCCGAGCAGGGCCTGGCCCTGGCCGCCGAAGCCGGCACGGTGATCGTGGAAATCCAGGACGGCGCGCAAAAGGTCGTCAGCGCTGTCGGACAGTTCGCTAACCAGCTATCGAGCTGACCCGTAGGGCTTGTGCTTGAGGTATCGTAGGTTTTTCACGATTGAAGAGCCGATCCTCCATGAGCCCTGATCACCGCCGCCCCGTTCCGCTGTCCAAGGCCTACCGCTTGCTCAATCACGGCCCGACCGTACTGGTCAGCGCCGCGCATAATGGCCAGCGCGCTATCATGGCCGCCGCCTGGGCCATGCCGTTGGATTTCGAACCGCCGAAAGTCGCGGTCGTGCTGGACAAGGCCACCTGGACCCGCCAACTGCTGGAACGCGCCGGCACCTTCGTGCTGCAGGTGCCCTGCGCGGCCCAGGCCGATCTCGTACAGACCGTGGGCACGACCAGCGGCGCCGATCTCGATAAATTCGCCGCCTATGATTTGCACACCTTCAATGGCGAACACACTGAAGCGCCCTTGCTCGAAGGCTGCGTCGCCTGGCTGGAATGCCGCCTGCTGCCCGAGCCGCATACCCAGCAGACCTACGACCTGTTCCTCGGCGAAGTGGTTGCCGCGTATGCCGACGAGCGCGTGTTCAGCGACGGGCGTTGGCATTTCGAAGGCTTTGATCAACTGCGCACCCTGCACCATGTGGCGGGCGGGCATTTCCTCACCATCGGCCAGCCGATTGACGGGCAGCAGCTGACGCCCGCCGGTTGAGCCTGTTCAGCGCCCGAGCATCTTCACCCAGCGCGCCGGCGGCATGCCGTAGGTGCTGCGAAATTGCCGGGTCATGTGGCTCTGGTCGGTGAAGCCGGCGAGCATCGCCGCGTCCACCAGCGGTTTGCCCTGGGCCAGCAGGCTGCGTACCAGATCCAGCCGGCGCATGGTCAGGTAGCGGTAGGGGCTGGTGCCGAACAACAAGCGAAAATCCCGCGACAAGGCCCAGCGGTCGCGGCCGGCGTGTTCGGCCATTTCATCCAGGGTGATGCTGCGGCCCAGGGCGCTGTGGATAAATTCCCGGGCGCGTTCGGCGGCGACGTAATCGAAGGTCTTGCGGGTGGTGATCGCTCCCGAGGCGTTGCTCAAGGCCTGGGCCAGGTCGAACATCGCGTCCTGCTCCTGCAACGGGTCGATCGGGCAGTCCAGGCTTTGCAGCAACACTTCGCTGGCGCGGTGCAACCACGGGTCGGTGGACACACCGCCGGGGATAAACGGCAACGGCTTGCCGCCGAGGATCTGTTGGATCAGCGCCGGCTCCACGTAGATCATGCGGTACTTGAAACCTTCCTCGCTGCCGGCGCGGCCGTCGTGGGTCTCGTCGGGATGAATCACCATGGTGGTGCCGGGCAGGCCGTGAGTCATGCCGCCGCGATAATGAAAACTCTGCACGCCGAACAAGGTACGACCGATGGCATAGGTGTCATGGCGATGCGGGTCGAATGCGAAGCCGGCAAAGTACGCCTCGATGCGGTCCAGGCCGCTGGCGTGCGGCGCGCGGTGCAGCCAGTCGAGGGTGGGGGTGGGTTTACCCATGGTGACTTGTCACAAGAAGAGGTGGAAACACGTTAGCCGAGTCTGAAGCCCTTGTCTGCCGGGGTCTTGTACGATTGTGCAGGAGGGCAGGCGAGGCCTATGATCGCTGTTCGTGCCTTGTGCTGATGGAGCGCCCCCATGGATGTCCTCAACCCTGCCTACGTCGCGCCCCTGAGCTCGCTGGCCCTGCTGTGGACGGTGGCGGTGGTCACGCCTGGCCCCAACTTCTTCAACACGGCGCAACTGGCCGCCAGTTGTTCGCGCCGCCATGGTGTGGTGGCCTCGGCGGGTGTGGCTACGGGTACGATCCTGTGGGGGTTGGCGGGTGGCCTGGGCATAAAGTCGCTGTTTAGCGCCGCACCCATGCTGTACCTGGCGTTCAAGATCATCGGTGGCTGCTACCTGATCTACCTGGGGTTGAAGCTGTTCAAGCGCTCAGCGCCGGCGATGGGGCAGAGCCTGTTGCCGGACGGGCCTCGACGCTCGTTGTTTTCCGCCTGGCGCCTAGGGTTACTGGGCAATCTGTCCAATCCCAAGGCCGCGTTGTTCGTCGCCACCATCTTCGCGTCCACCATGCCGCCGTCGCCATCGCCGATGCTGTTGACCCTGGCGGTGATCATCATGGCCACCTTGTCGTTCAGCTGGTATTCCAGCGTAGCCCTGGTGTTTTCCAGTGCGCGCATGGCCGATCTCTACAGCCGCTCGCGCAAATGGCTCGACCGTTTTGCGGGGGGGTGCTACATGCTGTTCGGTGTACATCTGGTAGCGAATCGCTGACCGCTCATGGTAAGAAGCCTTACTTTCAACAGTGAGGTCGGGTCATGAGCAAGGTGCGCGTAGGGATTATTTTTGGTGGCCGTTCGGCCGAGCACGAAGTCTCGCTGCAGTCGGCGCGCAACATTGTCGATGCCCTCGACCGTTCGCGCTTCGAGCCGGTGCTGATCGGCATCGACAAGGCCGGTCACTGGCACCTTAACGACACCTCGAACTTCCTGATCAACCAGGAAAACCCGGCGCTGATCGCCCTCAACCAGTCCAACCGCGAACTGGCGGTGGTGCCGGGCAAGGCCAGCCAGCAAGTGGTGGAAACCACCGGCAGCGGCCTGCTGGCCCACATCGACGTGATCTTCCCCATCGTCCACGGCACCCTCGGCGAGGACGGTTGCCTGCAAGGCCTGCTGCGCATGGCCGACCTGCCTTTCGTCGGCTCCGACGTGCTCGGTTCGGCAGTGTGCATGGACAAGGACATCAGCAAACGCCTGCTGCGCGACGCCGGTATTGCCGTCACGCCGTTTATCACCCTCAACCGCAACAACGCGGCACGCACCTCGTTTGACATGGCGGTGCGCACGCTCGGCTTGCCGATGTTCGTCAAACCCGCCAACCAAGGCTCCTCGGTGGGCGTGAGCAAAGTGAACGACGAGGCCGAATACCACGCCGCCGTCGAACTGGCCCTGGGCTTTGACGAGAAAGTGCTGGTGGAGTCTGCCGTCCAGGGCCGCGAGATCGAATGCGCGGTGCTGGGCAACGACAACCCCATCGCCAGCGGTTGCGGCGAGATCGTGGTGAGCAGCGGCTTCTATTCCTACGACAGCAAATACATCGACGACCAGGCGGCCCAGGTGGTGGTGCCGGCCGATATCAGCGTGCAAGCCAGCGAGCGGATTCGCCGCCTGGCCGTCGAAGCGTTCGAGGTGTTGGGGTGCGCAGGGTTGGCGCGGGTCGATGTGTTCCTCACCGAGGACGGCGAAGTGCTGATCAACGAAATCAACTCGTTGCCGGGTTTTACCCGGATCAGCATGTACCCCAAGCTGTGGCAGGCGGCGGGGATGAGCTACAGCGAGTTGGTCAGCCGCTTGATTGAACTGGCGTTGGAGCGGCATGCGGGGCGTAAGGGGTTGAAGATCAGCCGATAGTCATCGCCCGGCGCGCCAGTAACGCCATCAGGCGTTACTGAGGACTTCCCGGAAAACGTTCGGTCTTACTTCTAGTGTCGGCGGCTCGAGTGATTTCGACCGGGTGTACTGCGCCGTAAAGCCCTGCTTTGACCTCCTGAATGGCGGTCAGTAACTCTTCGCCGATATTGCGTTTGGCGTCACGTTCCTTCAGCTGTTTCTCAGTGAGTGGCATGTTTCATGTCCTTCGCGATCTTGTACAGGATATGCGCTGGAGTATGCTCGGTAGCGCCCTTGGCGTCAGCGTAAACATCAATCACCCAACGCCTCGCCCTCCCGCCGAGGATCGGCACCCCCGCTCAACATCACCTTGCCCTGCGCATCCCGTGTGCGAACGATCGCCTGGATGCCGCTGGTCATCTCGATCTCGCTCAGTGCATGGCCCTTGTCCTTGAGTGCCTGTTTCAACGCCGGGCTGAACATGCCGCTTTCCAGTTCGGTTGCGCCATTGCGGCTGCCGAAGTTGGGCAGGTTGATGGCGGCTTGCGGGTCGAGTTGCCAGTCGAGCATCGCCACCAGGGATTTGCTCACGTATTCGATGATCTGCGAACCGCCTGGCGACCCCAGCGTAGCCAGCAATTCACCGCTCTGGCGGTCGAACACCAGGGTCGGCGCCATGGCCGAGCGCGGGCGTTTGCCGGGTTGTACGCGGTTGGCCACCGGCTGGCCGTTTTCCTCGGGAATGAACGAGAAGTCGGTCATCTGGTTGTTGAGCAAAAAGCCCTGGACCATCAGGTGCGAGCCGAACGCGGCCTCCACCGTGGTGGTCATCGACACGGCACCGCCCTGGTCATCCACCGCCACTACTTGCGAAGTGGAGATGCGCAGCGGCGAGCGGTCCGGGGCATACGCCACTTGAATGCCCGCCGGTTGGCCCGGCTTGGCGACGCCCAGGCTGCGTTCACCGATCAAGGCGGCGCGCTGGGCCAGGTAGTCGGGGGCGACCAGGCCCGCGACCGGCACCGGCACAAAGTCCGCATCGGCCACATACAGTGCGCGGTCGGCAAAGGCCAGGCGGCCGGCTTCGGCGATCAGGTGAACCGCCTCGGGCGTGGGCTCAAGGCCGGCGAGCGAGGCGCTGTTGAGCGGCGTCATGGGCGCGATGGCCAGGCGCGGGTCGCGGGCTTCCAGGGCCTGCAGCGTGCCCATGATCTGCGCGATGGCAATCCCGCCCGACGACGGCGGCGGCATGCCACAGATTTTCCAGCGCTTGTAGTCGCTACACAGCGGCGCACGTTCCTTGGCCGCGTAGGCTTTAAGGTCCGCCGGGGACAGGCTGCCCGCGTTGCGGTGGCCCTGCACCTTGCGCGCAATCTCGTCGGCAATCGGGCCGTGGTACAGCGCATCCGGGCCTTCCTTGGCGATGCGTTTGAACACTGCAGCCAGCGCCGGGTTTTTCAACAGGGTGCCGGTGGCTTTGGGTGTGCCATCGGCGTTCAGAAAGTAGGCCGCCATCTCCGGCGACTGTGGGATAAAACGGTCTGCGGCAATCAGGCTGTGCAAGCGCGGCGAGAGGGCGAAACCCTGTTCCGACAGCCGGATCGCCGGCTCGAACAACTTGGCCCATGGCAGGTGCCCGGTCTTCTTGTGCGCCATCTCCAGCGCTCGCAACACCCCCGGCGTGCCCACCGAGCGCCCGCCGATCTGCGCGGCGGTGAACCCCATCGGCTGACCGTCGGCCTTGAGGAACAGGCGCTCCGTGGCCCCGGCCGGTGCGGTTTCCCGGCCGTCATACGCGTGCACGGTATGCCCGTCCCACAGCATGATGAAGGCACCGCCGCCAATCCCCGACGACTGCGGCTCCACCAGCGTCAACACCGCCTGCATGGCAATCGCCGCATCGATGGCCGAACCGCCCTGGCGCAACATCTCACGCCCGGCCTCGGCTGCCAGCGGGTTGGCGGCCGCCGCCATATGGCGCTCGGCGTGGCGCGGGCTGAGGTCGCTGCGATAGCCCGAGCCTAGCTCCGGCGCCGGAGGCGGTTCGTTGACCGGGGTGTGGCAGGCCGCAAGGGCCAGGGTTGCGGCAATGACCGTCAGTTGACGGCGGGCAATCGAAAACACGCGCTGAACTCCGTTCATTTTGAGAATGATCTGTCGTTCCAGGGGGGCTGCTTTTTACAGGTAAATCGTGCCTTGCATATACAGCACGGCCTTGCCGGAAATAATCACCCGGTCGCCCTTGAGTACGCAGCGCAACTGGCCTTTGCGCGCACCGCCTTGCTCGGCGGTCAGGCTTGTCTTGCCCAGGCGCTCGGCCCAGAACGGCGCCAGCGAGGTATGCGCGGAACCGGTGACCGGGTCTTCATTGACCCCCACATTCGGCCCGAACCAACGGGACATGAAATCACACCGCGTGCTCTTGGCCGTCACCGCAATCCCGCGTTTGGGCAGGCCCTTGAGCTGGGCGAAGTCCGGCGTGAGCGCAGCAACCTGGGCTTCATCGTCGAGCAACACAATGTAGTCATCGGTGCCGAACACCTCGGCGCGTTCAATCCCCAGCGCGCTGAACATTCCGGCCGGCGGCTCGCACGCGTGTGGCGCTTTCGCCGGGAAATCCATCGCCAGTTCATCGCCCTCGCGGGTTACCCGCAGCTCGCCGCTGCGCGTTGCAAATCGCAGCACATCAGGCGCATCCGCCAACGCATTGATCAACACCCACGCCGCCGCGAGCGTGGCATGGCCGCACAGGTCGACTTCGACGGTCGGGGTGAACCAGCGCAGTTCATAAAAACCGTCACGGGGCACGAAGTAGGCGGTTTCGGACAGGTTGTTTTCGGCGGCGATGTTTTGCAGTTGCGCGTCGCTCAGCCATTCGGTCAGTGGGCACACCGCTGCGGGGTTGCCGCCGAAGGGGTGTTGGCTAAAGGCGTCGACTTGGTAGATGTCCAGTTTCACCGTGGTGTACTCCATGCGTTCGGGGAGGCTGGACACTAACAGCGGGCTCTGGGGAGCGTCAAAATACAGAAGGCGTGTTTTTTTGCGCGCATGCACGCTGCAGGGAAGGGCGCGGCACAGCTTTTTCGGTGTCTCAGAAAAATGCCCCGACAGGCCGGGGCATTTTCAACTCGCGGTTTTACACGCTCTGGTGCTATTTCTGCGTGTGGTTTTGCTGGCCGCCACTGCCGATCTGCCACACGTAGGGCGGTTCGGTGCCGTTGATTTCCCAGTCACCGATGATCCGTTCTTTATAGATCAATGGATTATGTGAGGCCGCAGTGCGCGCATTGCGCCAGTGGCGGTCGAGTTGCAGGCTCGTGCGTGCGGCAGATGCGCCCAAGGCGTTGAACAGATCGCTGGTAGCGCGAAGCACCAGATCGGCGATCACCACTTGCGCTTGGGCCGACTCCAGCTCAGCGGCAATATTGGCTTCGCGTTCGGCCTGCGCATCCTTGGCGAAGTGCGCCACATAGGCGCGTTGCGACGCCGCTGCGGCGCGCAGGGCCGCCGCTTCGGCCGTGTAGACCTGCGCCGAGGCTTTGCCGACCACCTGCTGCACCTGCGCATCGTCACGCACCGCCGCCGCATTGCCATGGCTGAACACCCGGGCGCGAACCCGTACCTGTTGGGCCACCTCTCGCACGGCCGCCTGCCCCGACCCGACCAGCACGGCCAGCAGGGTCAGTTGGTAAAACGCCGTTTGGTATTTAAAGCGCGTGGAGAAGTCGATCAGGTGGTCGTCTTCGACCACTGCGTTTTCAAACACGGAAGTGCCGCTGCCGGTAGTGCGCTGACCGAAGCCATCCCAATCGTCGCTTTGCCGCACACCCGGTTGCTGCACGCGGACCGCCGCGATCACATCGGCACCGGTGTCGTCCCGTTGGGCGTACAGGTCGATCCAGTCGGCGAACAGGCTGCCGGTGCTGTAGAACTTGGTGCCGTTGGCGACCCATTGCTGGCCCTGGCGGCTGATGCGGGTAATCACCTGGCCGATCTTCACGTCGCCGACTTCGGTCCAGGCATTGCCGACCAGTTCCCCGGCCACAAACCGCTCGAACCAGGCGTTCTGTGGGCTGAATGCCTGGGCGTTGAGGCGGTCTTCGACAAACGCAAAATGCCCGCGCAGGGCTTGTGTCACGTTGGAGTCGGCAGCCGCCAGTTCAATCAACAGTTGGAACAGTTGCGGTAGCGAGGCGCCGGCCCCGCCGAATTCGACCGGCACACGCACGGCGCCAAACCCGGCTTGTTTGAGCCATTTGATCGGTTCGAACGGCAGCGTGCGGCTGCGTTCGCGTTCGACCGCGCCTTCGGCAATACGCGTAAAGATCGGCCGAAAACGCGCGGCGAGCGCCTCGTAATCAGTACCGACAGACAGTGTGTTCAGCGTGGAGAAACTGGACATGGAATGGATTCCTCTTCAGCGCAGATAAGCGTCAAGTCAGGTCAGAGAATCTGGACGGTTTGGTGTGATCGGTGGCGTTGGCGCCGGTTTTGAATGCCCCGCGATAACGTGCCGCCGGATGGTCGTCTGCGGCATACGGGGAAGTGCCGTCGAGCAGGTTTTCGCGCAGGGTGTCGCCCTCATAGGAAGTGCGGACACGGCCCCGGCGTTGCAGCTCCGGAACGATGAACTCGACGAGGTCTTCGAACGTGCCCGGGGTGATCGCATAGGCCAGGTTGAAGCCGTCGATACCGCCGACGTCCACCCAGCGCTCCATCTCGTCGGCCACCGTTTTCGGGCCGCCCACCAACACCGGGCCCAGGCCGCCGATGCTGCGGTGTTTGATGATGTCGCGCGGCGTCCACTTGCGGTCGGGGTCGGCGGTGGCGAGCAGTTCCAGCACCGAGCGGATGCTGTCGTTGTCGATCGCTTCCAGGGGTTGGTCCGGGTCGTATTCGGAGAAATCGATGCCGGTCCAGCCGCCGTAAAACGACAACATGCCTTCACCGTTGGCATAGCTCAGGTAGTCGCGGTATTTGGCTTGCGCGGCTTCATCGCTTTCAGCGGTGATCACCGTCAACAGCGTGAACACCTTGACCGAATCACGGCTACGGCCCGCCTCCACGGCGCGGTTGCGGATGTCATCGGAGACCTCGCGCGCCTGTTCTGCGGTGGCCGGGCTGATGAACACCCCTTCGGCGTGCTTGGCGGCAAAGGCGCGGCCACGGCTGGAGGCGCCGGCCTGGAAAATCACCGGGGTGCGCTGTGGCGACGGCTCGGACAGATGGATGCCCGGCACATCGTAGTATTTGCCCTTGTGACCGATCGGGTGGACTTTGCTCGGGTCGGTAAAGATCCCGCGTTCACGGTCACGCAGCACTGCGTCTTCATCCCAGGAGCCTTCCCACAGTTTGTAGGTCACGTCCAGAAACTCATCGGCGATGTCGTAGCGTTCGTCGTGGGAAATCTGTTGCTTGAGGCCCAGGTTGACCGCCGCGCTGTTGAGGTACGAGGTCACCACGTTCCACGCCACGCGGCCCTTGGTCAGGTGGTCGAGGGTCGAGAACTTTCGCGCCAGGGCGTAAGGCTGTTCATAGGTCAGCGCCGAGGTCACGCCAAAGCCCAAGTGCTTGGTGACGGTGGCCATGGCTGGCACTTGAAAGAACGGATCGTTGACCGGCACCTGGTCGGCGTCGAGCAGGGAGGTTTCCACCGAGCCGCGATAGATGTCATACACGCCGACGACGTCGGCGATAAACACCGAGTCGAAATAACCGCGCTCAAGCAGCTTGGCCAACTCGACCCAGTAATCGAGGTCTTTGTATTTCCATGCCTGGCTGTCCGGGTGACGCCAGGTGCCCGCGGCCTGATGACTCACGCAGGTCATTTCAAACGCATTGAGGATTATGCGGGAAGCCATAGTCGATTAACTCCAGTTGTCTTGATTCATGGGGCACGCACGGCGGTTCAATCGTGGTTTAAGGGGGTGATTGCATAGTTCATGCCGAGTGCCAAAGGCCTGTAATGCCTGGGTTTTGTCGGTTTATGGGGCTGGCTGCCTATCACTGGAGCAACACTTTGTTGTTCTGGTGAACGGTGGCGAACACCCGGCGCGTGTGGTCAGGAATAGAAACTCGGCGTCGGCGGTTTCTGCTTCAAGGCCCACTCGCCGAGTTCGCGGATGCGGTAGTCCACCGGGTCGTGCAAGGTTTGGGTCCGCAGGTTTCGCCAGTAGCGATCAAAGCGCCGCGAGGCGTGGGTGGCGCGGGCGCCTGTCACCTCAAACAGCCTCGAACTCAGGTCCAGGCCGACCCGCGTGGCATGGACCTTGGCGCTGCCGATGGCCAGGGCGAGGTTCGCGCGCTCCTCGGCGCGCAGCTGTTCGCCGCGGTTCCAGGCCTTGTCGAACAACGCGTTGGCCCGTTCGGCCAGGGCGCGTACCGCCTCCAGGCCGACCCAAAACTCGCCGTAGTGGGCCAGCACATAAGGGTCGTCGACCGCCCGCTCGACCTCGGACTTGAACCAGGCGCGTGCTTCGTGGGTGGTGTAGTGCTGCGCCTGCTCAAAGGCGCCTTCGGCAATGCCGAGGAACAGGTTGACGAACGTCAGTTGCGCCAACAGCGGTCGCAGCCCGGAAAACACCGTGCTCAGCGGGCCAGGGTCGAGCAGCAGTTCATCTTCGGCCACCCGCACGCGTTCGAAACGGGCGCTGCCGCTGTCGGTCTGGCGTTGGCCCATATTGTTCCAGTCGTTGAGCAGGGTAATGCCGACGCGGTCAGTGGGGATTGCGGCGATCAGCAGTTTGCCTGCGCCACTGTCCTCCAGCGCCGAGGCAATCAGGCGGTCGGAGTCGCTGGCCCCGGAGCAGAAGCTTTTCATCCCGGAAAACTCGCGCCCGCCGTCCACGCGCGTGGCCACGGTGCGGGTGTCCAGCGGGTTGAGGGCGTTGCCCCAGAACCAGCGCTGGCGGACGGTCTGTTCCAGCCAGGGCTGCCACTGATCGGGCCGCGAGAACAGGCGCACAGTGGCCAGCATCAAGTGTTGGAAACCAAACACATGGGCCATCGAACTGTCGACTTTGGCGAACTCGCGCACGATGTTCAGCGTGTCGCTCCAACTGGCGCCGAGGCCGCCGAATTCACGGGGAATACTCAGGGTCAGCAGGCCGCTGTCGCGCAGGGCATCACGCTCGCGTTTTGGCGTGCCGCCGCGCTCGTCACGCTCGGCAGCCGTACTGGCCCAGTCGGCCGCCAGACGGCGAGCGACGTGCACAGGATCGTTGGGGGTGGTCACAGGGGAACTCCTTGAAGTTGAAAACAGCGCCGGGCCGCCCCTGGATGACGGCCGGTCCCGGCGTGTAGCGCGAGGTGTCCTACAGCCCAAACAGCCGGGCGGCATTGCCGTAGAGGACGTTGTCGAGCACCTCGGGTTTGAAACCCAGACGCAGGACATCCTCGATGGATTGACGAATCGGGCGGAACGGATAGGACGAGCCGAACAGCAACTGCTCTGCCAGAAAGCCGTTGGCCGCTTGCACGTAGGCGTCGCTGCCGGGCTGGAACAGGTACATGTCCGGCACCAGGTAGATGTTCGGGTAGCGGAACGCCACGCCCAGCGCTTGCTGCACGTTGGGCCAGTAGCCGTGGTAGCAGACGATCGACAGCTGCGGGAACGCCCGGGCGACCTTGGCCAGGTGTTCGGGGTTGTTGACGGCGGGGTCCGGGGTGGTCGGCCCGCTCATCAAAAACAGCGGAATGCCGCGTGCCTGCAAATGCTCGTAGATCGGCCAGTACAGCGGGTCATCCGGCTGCCTGGCCGGTTCGCCAAACCCCGGCTCCAGGTCGATCCCGGCCAGGCCCAGTGTCGAGAGGGCGCGCTCGATTTCGCCCAGCGCGCCGTCGATACCCTGCAGCGCCGGGTCGATGCTGGCGATGCCGAGCAACTCGGTGTGGTCGCGCACGATGCTGTGAATCAGGTCGTTGGGCAGATGCTGGCCGGGCGTGTGCCGACCGACCACCACCGCCCGGCTCAACCCGGCGTCGCGCACTTCATCGAGAAACCCCTGGGGTGTGCGCGAGCGGGCGAAGTGCTCGTCGTCGCCACGCGTGCCCACCCGCCGGTTCAGCCAGCGGGCGGTGGCGGTCTCGGCGCTGCCTGGGGTGGCGCCGAAAAAATCGTGCAGGTACGCCGGGCGGCAGCGCATATCAATCACGTTCATGCCGTGGCCTCTTCCTTGGCCGATGTATGGCCGGCCCGCACGTCGAACGCGCCGCCGGTGAGTACTTGGTCGCGGACCGTGACAGGCTGTTTGCCCAACAGCGGGAACACCAGTTCGGCAAAGCGGAAAGCCTCTTCCAGGTGCGGGTAGCCGGACAGTACAAAGCGGTCTACGCCGAGGTCGGCATATTCCTGCAGACGCTTGGCGACGGTCTCGGGGTCGCCCACCAGCGCCGTACCGGCGCCTCCGCGCACGAGGCCGACACCGGCCCACAGGTTGGGCGAGACCTCGAGCTTGTCGCGCTGTCCACCGTGCAGGGCGGCCATGCGGCGCTGGCCTTCGGAGTCCATCTTGGCGTAGTTCTCTTGGGCGTCGGCGATCACATCGTCGTCGAGGTGGCTGATCAGCTCTTCGGCGGCGGCCCAGGCCTGCTCGTTGGTTTCACGCACGATCACATGCAGGCGCACACCGAAATGCAGGGTGCGCCCATATTTTTTCGCACGCTCGCGCACATCGGCGATTTTCGCGGCCACGGCCGCCGGCGGTTCGCCCCAGGTCAGGTAGGCGTCGACCTGTTGCGCCGCCAGCTCATGGGCGGCAGGGGACGACCCGCCAAAATACAGGGGCGGGTGCGGTTGCTGCACGGGTTTGAAGAAGTTCTGCGCGCCTTCGACGCGCACATGCTTACCGGTGAAATCCACCACCTCGCCACTGAGCAAGCGCCGCCAAACGCTCAGGAACTCGCCAGCGGCTTCGTAGCGTTGGTCGTGGTCGAGGAAAATACCGTCGGCGGCCAACTCGGTGGCATCGCCGCCGGGTACGACGTTGAGCAGCAGGCGGCCGTTGCTGGCCTGGTCCAGTGTGGCCGCCTGACGGGCCGACGCCGTGGGGTTGCCCAGCGAGGTGCGCAGCGCCACCAGCAACTTCAGGCGATGGGTGACCGGTACCAGGCTGGCGGCGGTAATCCACGGGTCCAGGCAACTGCTGCCGGTGGGAATCAACACCCCGTCATAGCCCAGGCTCTCGGCGGCTACCGCGATTTGTTGCATGTATTTGTTGGTGGCCGGGCGGCCGCTGTCGGATCGGCCCAGATAACGGGTGTCGCCGGAGGTGGGCAGAAACCAAAAAATATCAAGACTCATCAACATGCTCCTCGCTGCAAAAATAAGAAGCCCGCTGCCTTGGGTAAGGTAAGACGGCAGCAGGTTGTGCAACGCAGGGCCGGCCCGGCTCTATGGAGGCGCTTGTTGGAACAAGTCTGTGGCTGTGGCCGATAGTTCCAAGAGAGCAAGCATCGTACCAATCGATCAACTTGTTGATTTATAAGGAAATGATTGGTTTGTGTGCGGCGATGACTGTCGCTGGAAGAGGATAAGTGTTGAAACGCTGTTGCCTGGCAAACAGTTGGGCGCAAAGAGAGAAGTGTTCGCTGGGCAACAGGCTTTAAGCAGGCTGTGCCGAATCAATACATGATTGTTTGCGCAGAATGAACATAACTAATTGATAAATAACGATTTAAATCTTGGCATGGAGACTGCAAAAGTGGCTGTATAGCACTCTGAAGGATAGTCCCCATGGCCCAGACACTGCCGCTGGCGTTGTTACAGCAAGCCCAAGCCCGAGGTTCGGCGATAGCCCTGCGCTACAAACGCCTGGGCATTTGGCACACCCGCAGTTGGAGCGAGTTGGCGCAGGAGGTCGGCCGTCTTGCGGCAGCGCTGCATCAGCGCGGGTTCGGTCGCCACGACGATTTACTGATTATCAGCCAGGCGCGTTCCGAAGCCTTGTTGCTGGCCCTGGCCGCGCAGTGGCTGGGCGGCAGCGTCACCCTGCTGGACCCCGAACGTGACAACCGCGCATTGCTGGCCCGTTTGCGCCCGAGCTTCGTGCTGGCCGAAGCCCAGGATGCCGTGCAACAGGTCCGGCATGCCGATCTTCCACCCTGTGTATTGCTGTTCCTCGACGGGCGCGGCCTGAATGCCGGTGACGGGAAGGGGTTGAGCGCTTACACCGATTTGTCCGCGGGCGTGGCGGCGGAACCGCCGGCCTGCGCCACTGACTCTGCAGCCGTCGCCTTCGTGTTCCATGCCGATACGCACGGGCCTTCCCTGCGGTTGAGCCATGCGCAGTTGCTGGGAGGCGCCCGCAAGCTGGTGGCGCGCGAGCACCTGAGCGGCGCCGAAGAAGCCTTGGCGGCCCGTGTGTTCGCCGCCAGCGGTCAGGCGCGTTACCTGCTGGCGCCCTGGCTTTGCGCCGGGTTCTGCCTGAATTTCCCGGAAGCCATGGCCACGCGCGACACCGACCGCCGTGAGTTGGGGCCAACCCTGGTGCTGGGCACGCGTGAGTCCTATGCCCGTCTGGAGCAGTGGGCGCGAGAGCGTCTGCCGTTGCCCGGCACGCTCGGTCATCGCTTGTATCGCTGGGCGATGGTGCCGGACGCGCAGGTTTTTCGACGCTGGCTCGGCTACTGGCTGATCCGCAGACCCTTACTCGATGTGTTGGGCATGAGCCGCCTGCGCGTGCCGTTGCTGGTCGGGCCTGCGCTGAGCCAAGAGAGCGCGGCTTTTTTTGGTGCCCTGGGCATCCATCCGGGCACCTGGCAGGAGCCGTCCGCCCGGCAGGAGCGTGCCGATACCCGCCCCCCCCAGATTTCTCAATCCGTCTGACGAGCCCTATGAGCGCAACCACTGAATCCGAATTACTGCGGCTCGATGACATCTCCCTGTCGTTCAAGGGGGTCAAGGCCATTACCTCCATCAGCTTCGCCGTGAAGGCTGGGGAAATCTGTGCATTGATCGGCCCCAACGGCGCGGGCAAAAGTTCGCTGCTCAATGTGATTAACGGCGTCTACCAGGCCCAGAGCGGCAGCGTCACCTATGCCGGACAGGCCCGGCGGCGCATGCGCCCGCACCAGGCCGCCGAACGCGGTATTGCGCGGACCTTTCAAAACATCGCGCTGTTCAAGGGCATGAGCGTGCTCGACAACGTGCTGACCGGCCGCAACCTCAAGCGCCGCAGCAGTTGGGTCGAGCAGGTGCTGCGCCTGGGCCGTGCGCCTCGCGAGGACGACGAGCAGCGCCGTCACGCGGAAAAAATCATCGAGTTTCTGCGCATCCACCCTTGGCGCCATGTGCTGGTGGGCAAGTTGCCTTACGGCTTGCAGAAACGTGTCGAACTGGCCCGCGCCCTGGCCGCTGAGCCCAGGTTGTTGCTGTTGGATGAACCCATGGCCGGCATGAACGCTGAAGAGAAGGGCCAGATGAGCCAATTCATCCGCGACATCAACCGTGAGTTCGGCACCACCGTGGTGCTGATCGAACACGACATCGGGGTGGTCATGGGCTTGTGTGACCACGTGGTCGTGCTCGATTACGGCCGCAAGATCGGCGATGGCACGCCCGAGCAAGTGCGCGCCAATCCCGATGTGATCGCCGCTTACCTGGGCACGCGGCGTTCCCGTGCGGAGAGCCACTGAACATGCAATTTTTCTTCGAAGTGCTGATTGGCGGGCTGCTGGCGGGCGTCATGTACTCCTTGGTGGCGATTGGTTTTGTCCTGATCTACAAGGCCTCCGGGGTGTTCAATTTCGCCCAGGGGGCAATGGTGCTGTTCGCCGCGCTGACCTTTGTCAGCCTGCTCGAACGCGGCTTCCCGTTCGTGTGGGCGTTTGTTGTCACGCTGGCGAGCATGGTGGTGCTGGCGTTGCTGATCGAAAAAATGGTGCTGCGGCCCCTGGTCAATCGCGCACCGATCATCCTGTTCATGGCCACGCTCGGGCTGTCCTACATGATCGAAGGTTTTGCGCAGTTTCTTTGGGGCGCTCAAGTCCACGGTCTGGAATTGGGCATCGCCGACGAGCCGCTGGAAATCCGCGGCATGTTGCTCTCGCAATTCGACCTGTTTGCGGCCGGAACGGCGGCCACTTTGGTGATCGCCTTGTCGCTGCTGTTCAACCGGACCCGGGTCGGTTTGTCGCTGCGCGCGGTTGCCGATGATCCGTTGGCGTCACTGGCCGTGGGCATCCGCCTGCCACGCATCTGGGCGCTGGTCTGGGCGGTGGCGGGGTTCGTCGGGCTGGTGGCCGGGTTGCTCTGGGGCGCTCGTCTGGGGGTGCAGTTCTCCTTGTCATTGGTGGTGCTCAAGGCCTTGCCGGTGTTGATCATCGGCGGTTTCTCCTCCATCGGCGGGGCGATTGTCGGCGGGTTGATCATCGGTGCGGCGGAAAAAGTCGCGGAGATTTACCTCGGCCCGATCATCGGCAGCGGCATCGAAAACTGGGTGCCTTACGTCCTCGCCATGCTGTTTCTGTTGGTGCGGCCTGCCGGGTTATTCGGCGAGCGGGCGATCGAACGGGTCTGATTTTTTTCAAGGAATGCCTTCATGCTTTATCGAGAAGCCGGTCAACTGAGCACCTCTTATGCGATGGAACGGCGCACGTTCCGCTTGCGCCAGGACCGCGTAGGCCTGTGGCTGTTCTTGGGGGTTGCCTTCATTGCGGTGCCCTGGCTGGGCAATGACTATTGGTTCAGTGCGATTCTGCTGCCGCTGCTGGTGTTGTCCCTGGCGGGGCTGGGGCTGAACCTGTTGACCGGTTATGCCGGGCAGTTGTCCCTCGGGTCGGCGGCGTTCATGGCGGTGGGGGCGTTCGCGGCCTACAACCTGCAGTTGCGCGTGCCGGGTTTGCCGCTGCTGGTGAGTTTCGCGCTGGGCGGAGTGATTGCTGCGCTGGTGGCTGTGCTCTTCGGTTTGCCGAGCCTGCGGATCAAGGGCTTTTACCTGCTGGTGGCGACCCTGGCCGCGCAGTTCGTGGTGGAGTGGGGACTGACCCGGTTCAGTTGGTTTACCAACGACAACGCCTCCGGGGTCATCACCTCGCCACCGCTGCTGATCGCGGGGCTGGATTTCAGTTCGCCCCGTGGGCGTTATCTGCTGACCCTGGCGGTGGTGGTGGTGCTGTTCTGGCTGGGCAAAAACCTGGTGCGCAGCGAGTTGGGCCGCAACTGGATGGCCGTGCGCGACATGGACACCGCCGCCGCCGTGATCGGCATCCGCCTGTTCAAGGCCAAGCTGCTGGCGTTTGCCATCAGTGGCTTCTACCTCGGGGTTGCCGGTTCGCTGTGGGCGTTTGCCTACCTGGGCACGGTGGAGCCCCACGGCTTCGATCTCAGCCGCTCATTTCAAGTGCTCTTCATCATC
Source organism: Pseudomonas marginalis (assembly GCF_024169655.1). Classification (GTDB taxonomy): domain Bacteria; phylum Pseudomonadota; class Gammaproteobacteria; order Pseudomonadales; family Pseudomonadaceae; genus Aquipseudomonas; species Aquipseudomonas paraveronii. The sequence continues at coordinate 686,474 of NZ_JALJWV010000001.1, forward strand.
ATTATCGGCGGCCTGGGCAGTGTGCTCGGCAATGTCCTGGGCGCCGCTTTCATCGTGCTGTTCCCGATTCTGCTGGCCAACCTCTTCGGGCTGTTGCCCGGTGGGCTGATCGATTCCGGCCAGTTGGAAAACCTGCAGAAAATGCTCTTTGGCGCGTTGATCATCGCTTTTCTGATCAAGGAACCCGAGGGCCTGGCCCGACTGTGGCAACGCTTTCGCCAGCGGGCCCGGATCTGGCCGTTGCGTTACTGATTGTTCTCATCCCTGACCCCCATCCTTCGTTCACGAGGAACTGCCTTCATGACTCACCGCACACCGCTGCGCCGCCTGCTATTAGGCTTGGCCTTGATCACCGCCGGGCTCAGTGCCGGCGCTCACGCCGACAACGAACAGTACTTCCCCTTGCAGAGCTATCGGGTCGGACCTTACGCCGCCGGTGGCACCGGCTTCTTCGGCGGCTTTATCGACTACCTGCAATACATCAACGCAAAGGGTGGGGTGAACGGCGTCAAGCTGACCTGGAGCGAGTGCGAAACGGAGTATGTGGTGGAAAAGGGCGTCGAATGCTACGAGCGCCTCAAGGGCGGCCTTAATGGTGCGCCGGCCGCCGCGACCAACCCGTTGTCGGTGGGCATTGCCTACGCGACGCTGGACCGTTCGACGGCCGACAAATTGCCACTGATCACCATCAACCACGGCCGCACCGACTCCACCGACGGTAGCGTGTTCCCTTACGTGTTCCCGTTGCAGCTCAACCCGTATTCGGAAGTCTCGGCAATCATCAACTACATCGGCACGCGCGAAGGTGGGGCGGACAAACTCAAAGGCAAGAAGATCGCCGTGCTTTACCACGGCTCGCCGTATGGCAAGGAAACCAATGGCGTCCTGGAAACCCTGGCGAAAAACGCCGGTTTCGAACTGACCCTGCTGGAAGTGCCGCACCCCGGCAACGAGCAGCAATCGCAGTGGCTCAATATCCGTCGCCTCAAGCCGGACTGGGTGATCCTGCGCGGTTGGGGGGTGATGAATCCGGTGGCGCTGAAGTCCGCGCAAAAGGTCGGTTACCCGGTGGATCACATCATCGGCAACATCTGGAGTAACTCGGAAGAGGACGTGGTGCCGGCAGGCGCGGCCGCCAAAGGCTTCATTTCCATCACCACCCACCCTTCCGGCACAGATTTCCCGGTGCTGCAGGGCATCAAGCAAAGCGTGGTGGACGCCGGCAAGGGCAACCTGGCCGATCCGAAGCGCTTCGGTACGGTGTACTACAACCTCGGTGTGGTGAACGGCATTCTCAACGTCGAAGCCGTGCGCCTTGCGCAGGCCAAATACGGCGCCAAGCCGTTGACCGGCGAGCAGGTGCGTTGGGGCTTCGAACACCTGAACCTCGACGATGCGCGGTTGCAGGCATTGGGCGCCAAGGGCCTGGTACAGCCGTTGAAGTTGTCGTGCGCCGATCATGAAGGCGGCGGTGCGGTGCGCTTTCAGCAATGGGACGGCCAGCGCTGGAACCTGATCAGCGACTGGGTCCAGGCCGACCGTGCGTTGTTGCGGCCGATCATCGAGGCTTCCGCTGCCCAGTACGCCAAGGAAAAAGGCATCACCCCGCGCAATTGCAGCCAGGAGCAATAAGGTCCGATGAGCCAGAGCCTATACGCCAACCCACCCTTGCTGAGCGTCGAGCAGGTCGTCGTCTTCTACGAACAGTCGATCCTCGCCTTGCGCGGCGTCACGCTACAGGTCGGCAAGGGGCAGATGGTGGCGTTGCTCGGGGCGAATGGTGCGGGCAAAAGCACCACCCTCAAGGCCATCTCCAGCCTGGTGCGCGCAGAGCGCGGTGAAGTGACCGAGGGCCGGGTGGTTTACCAAGGGCACGTGGTCACCGAGAGCGACCCCGCCAACCTGGTGCTGTCGGGGTTGGCCCAGGTGCTTGAAGGGCGACATTGCTTCACGCACCTGACGGTCGAGCAGAACCTGCTGATCGGCGGCTTTTCCGGGCGACCGTCGCGCAAGGTGTTGAACCAGCGTCTGGAGCGCATCTACGGCTACTTCCCAAGGTTGCGCCTGCTGCGCAAACGCCTGGCGGGCCTGACCTCCGGTGGCGAGCAGCAAATGGTCGCGATCGGTCGTGCGCTGATGTCCGAGCCGTGCCTGTTGTTGCTGGACGAACCGTCCATGGGCCTGGCGCCCCAGGTGGTCGAAGAAATCTTCGAGATCCTTGCCCGGCTCAATCGCAATGAGGGGTTGAGCCTGCTGGTGGCCGAGCAGAACATCAACATCGCCCTGGATTACGCGCATTACGCGTTTGTGCTGGAGAACGGTCGGGTAGTGGACGAAGGCTCGGCAGCCGAACTGGCGACACGTAAGCAAATGCAGAACTATTACCTGGGCGCTGCGCAGGCTTAGGCGGTGTTGCGTGTTGAAAAAGGAAAGGCCGTAAGCCTTTCCTTTTTTTGTTTGTGTGTCAGACAAGTTTAACGTGTGCCAAGTGTTTACAGTGCAACACCGAGTTCACAAAGTGCGGATTAATACCTGCGATAAATAGTTGTTAAGTTTATTTAACTAATTGAAATATATGATTTTATTGTGTTGGCATGCTTTTCGGATTGTTGCGGGAAGATCAGCATTTTTTGCATCCCTACCGCCTTAATAATTTGAAGAGAGCATCATGCGTAAAGTCGCCGCTTTGTCTGCGTTTTTTGCCGTTACCGCGCCCGGTACTCCATGCCGGTGATATCCGCCTGTTGCCGCTGGATTTGCGCATGCTGTAACCGCGCCATCCATTCCAGCCATAGAGTGGAATCGCAGAAACAAGAAAGCCCGCACGAGGCGGGCTTCTTGGGGATTCATAGACGACCGTGGACGTCTATGGATCGGCGCCTGGAATAGGTCAGATGCGGAAACTGCCCACCAGATGCTTCAGCCGTGCCGCCTGCTGTTCCAGGTCGGCGCAGGCGCGCAGGGTCGATTGCAGGTTTTCCACGCCTTCCTGATTGAGCGTGTTGATCTCGGTAATGTCCATGTTGATCGACTCCACCACCGAGGTCTGTTCCTCGGTGGCGGTGGCGACCGACTGGTTCATGCCATCGATCTCGCCGATGCGCTGGGTCACGCTGCTCAAGCGCTCGCCGACCAGGTTGGCGATTTCCATGCTGTCTTGGCTATGGCGCTGGCTGTCGCCCATGGTGCTGACCGAATCCCGGGCGCCGACTTGCAGCTCCTCGATCATTTTTTGCACCTGTTGTGCCGACTCCTGGGTGCGATGCGCCAGGTTGCGTACTTCATCGGCCACCACCGCAAACCCGCGTCCGGCTTCCCCGGCCCGTGCGGCCTCGATGGCGGCGTTGAGCGCGAGCAGGTTGGTTTGTTGGGAAATACTGGTGATCACCTCAAGGATCTGCCCGATATTCACCGTTTTGCTGTTCAGCGATTCGATATTCGTACTCGATGCGCTGAGCATGTCCGACAGCTGATGCATTGCGCTGATGTTGCGCTCGACCACTTGCTGACCCTGCTCGGCCATACCCCGCGCGTCGCTGGCCTGTTGCGAGGCCTGAGCGGCATTACGGGCTATTTCCTGAGCCGCAGCGCCGAGTTCGTTGATGGCAGCGGCAACGCTGTTGGTACGGCTGGCCTGTTCGTCGGAGTTGAGCATCGATGAGTTGGAGGCGCTGACCACGCGCATCGCCACCTCGTTGACGTGCTCGGTCGCTGAGGAGACTTCTCGGATCGAGGTGTGGATACGTTCGACAAAATCGTTGAACGCATTGCCCAGGGTGCCGAACTCGTCTTGCGTGTGGATAACCAGGCGTTTGGTGAGGTCACCTTCGCCTTGGGCAATGTCCTCCATTGCGCGGGTCATCGCGTGCAGCGGTTGGAGCAGTACGCGGATCAGAAAAGTCAGCAGGACGATGATGAGGATCACCGCAACGATGGTGGCAATCACCGCCGAATAACGGAATTGGCTCAGCGTCGCGTAAGCCTTGTCTTTATCGATAGACAGGCCGATGTACCAGTTGGCGGAAGGTAGACCTTTGATCGGTGCGAAGCTCAGCAAGCGGGCTTGCCCATTGACCTGGACCTCGGTCAGCTCGCCGGAAAGTTTCGGTGTGTGTGTAGGGTACAAATCCGAAAGCGACTTCATGACCAACGCTTTGTCCGGATGGACCAGGATCTTGCCCTGATCGTTGACCAGGAACGCATAGCCCATGCCGCCAAACTTCAACGAGTTGATCAGTTCCACCAGACCATCCAACGCCAAGTCACCGCCGACCACACCGATGCTGTTGGAAACCTTGCTGATGACACTAATGACCATCTTGTTGGTGGCCAGATCAATATAAGGCTCAGTCAGTATGGCGCCGTTGGCGTTCATACCGTCCTTGTACCAAGCGCGGGAACGCGGGTCATAGCCATCGGGCATCTTGGTGTTCGGACGAATACTGAAACTGCCGTCGACCTTGCCCAGGTAGTCGGTGAGAAAACTTGAGGTCAGGACGCTCTCATCCATCAGCGTCTCGGCATTGGCAGGCTCCCTGGCAATGTTCTGCGCCAGATTCCTCACCAAATTAATCCGCCCCTCCAGCAGGTTGCGAATATTGGTGGAGGTAGAGTCACCCATTTCAGTCAAATAGTTTTCCAGGCTGGTGCGAGTGGCATTGCGCTGTAAATAGTCGTTGTACAACGTGAATAGGGTGAAGGCGAGCATCACTATCAGCGACACGGCCAAAAGAATTTTGTGACTGAAACGAAGACTTTTATTCATGGCGTATTGAGTTCACTGGGTCTTTTGGGGGGGACTGTCCAAGCGTATCGGCAGTAGCCCGGTAAACCTTTAGGTGTGAAGGGGTTGGTGGCCGCGCTGGAGGGGTAGGGGATATGTGGGGGGAAGGTGGAGGGGGGTAAGGAGAGGCAGTCAAAAACAAGAAAACCCGCACGAGGCGGGCTTCTTGAGGTGATTCATGGACTGCTGCACAGCGAAGGGCGATTTCCGCTCATCCGGTCTTTAATCGATGCTTAGGGGCTTTCCAGCGGCTCAGGTATGAAGCCTTGTTCCCTGAGAGACTTGATTACACCTCGAATGAGATAGTTGTTAGAAAATCCGATCGTGTACTGCCTCGCGCCTGCGTTTAGCGGTAGAAGCATCCCTTGGTCCACCAGCTTTTTGATCAGGTAAGTCCGTTGATTGCTCGACTGCTGAGGGAGTACGGCTGCTACATCTGCAGATTTTACGACCTTCAATTTTATGGCGGCCGACAGTACCGCCTCCTCCGTCTCCGTGATCCATTTTCGTTCCCGTGCGAAGGCCACGGCAGGGACGAGTATGCATTTGGTCAGCCATCCTATAGCCCAGCCTGGCTGACAGGGGTAACGCTGCGGGTGTGATAATCGCCCGACGAGTCCTGGATGCAGTAATTCGGGGACATCGGTTTTTCCTCGCCGGCTTTCAACTCAACCACCTCATTGCGGCACGTTGTCTGGAATGTTTGCGACTGGAATGCCTGCCGGACTTCATAGTCGGCGCCTGCGCGTGGCACGAAACTCACGGGCGCAGAAGAGCAACTGGACCCGGACGTGACGAACGCCACAAACACGATCAGCGGCTGGCCGGCCGGGACCACACGTTCATCGAAGTACCTGCGCGTCTCATCGATCTTCGCGCTGACCGGGGAGGTCGGCATGCCGATGACATTGTTCTGGTAGTCGGAAGGCCACATGCCGAAGATATCCGTGCTCTGACCGCTGGGCTCGATACGCGAAGGATTCCATCCTTGCGGCCGCTCGCGGGCGGCCAGCGCTTTTCTGTAAGTGTCGTTGAAATACTGCTCGCAACTTTGGCCGGATACGAAACCTGCGTATGCCCCTTGCCCGCTGATCAGGCGGATGCGCGCCGTACTGGCGGGGTCGTACTTGGCCATCTCGGCCGGGTTCTGGACATCGGTTTTCTTGAAGGTGCAGCCCCCGACAGCCAACGGCACGATGAGCAACAGCCCCAGGCGTGCGATGACAGTGCCCAAGCCGGTATGAATTGATGAGCGCTTGCTGGCGTCCTGCTTCATTATTTTCTCCCTGTTAGTGGCTCAACCTTGGTAATGACGGGGTTTGGGTAGGCGTTTGCCTTCAAAGTTCGCGGGTTCGCATTGGATTGGATTGGATTGGGGCAAAAAAAGCATGGCGGCGGCCTTTTCTCTCTCCCGATGTGTCGCGCGTACAGTCTGCCCTGTTATTCTGATTCAGCAATCCGGCGTGTAGAAAAAATGCTATACGGCATTAAGTGACAGGAATGTCGGCTAATTGATAGTTAGGGAAAACTGAGTATGCGTCGCAAAATAGCCAACGGGTTTGTGTTTGTCAGCATTGCGATACTCTGTTCCGGCTGCACATCTTATTCGTCCCAGCCGACAATCAACGAACCCGCTGAGCCCGAAACAAAAGAAATCATCTCCAGCTTCAGTTACGCAATAAACTCCCCATGGAAAGACAGTCGCTTCGGCAAGGACGCATACGCAGCGACACTCAAAGTTATTCCCGATGTACAGGATACGGGCTCCAGCCTTGCCGCCCCGACCCTGCCGGCATTAGAAATAAAGATCTCGGAATTCTCATCTGGCGGCGCTTGCGGACAAGATTACTTGACGGGCCTGAGTCTGGGTTTGATCCCCAGTTGGTGTACGCGGACAAACCTTTTCAAGTTTGATTTTATATTGAATAAGGATCAGCGCTTTTGCAGGCAGAAAACCTACTCGATAAACTCCACGTCGTTTTCACATCTCACGATGATACCGTTTGCACTATTCAATACGGACAATCAGCCATTGGCGCTCTATCAGGCGGCGCTTAAAGATTTTCTTCGGATAGGTCAATGTGCGACGCGTTGAGAGGCATGTTAACAGGCTTTGTTTTGCGGCTACGAGGGACTCATTCCAAGCGTTGGGACGTTCAAAATTTATCTCAGGTGAACGGCAGCTTTTGGCCGATTCTGTTGAAAAAGTCGGCCTTGGTTGCCAGCACAGAAAAATTGGCGCCTGAGATTGAAATCTTAAAATTCAGCAGAGGTTTGTGTGGGCTCAGTTTTCACGTAGCGACGTACAGAAAAGGTGTTTTCATCAGTCACTATTGGGACAGTTCGGGCAAAGCGACTTTTTCAACAGAATCGGCCGATTTCTGCCGGTCATGCCCACGAATCGTACTGGTCAAATCCGATGCAAATGACTGGTCCGGTCGAATGCAAATAGGTGGGCAAGTCCGTGCACTAACCCAGCTCAGCAATGATCGCCGTTATTTTTGCAGCATGGCCGGATAGGGGGAGACAGAGGTGAACAGCCAGAAACAAGAAAGCCCGCACTAGGCGGGCTTCTTGAGGTGATTCATAGACTGCTGTAGACGTCTATGGATCGGTACTTGGTGGTACACAGTCATTTGAACTGGCCTTGTAGCGCTCTGTATTTAAAGGGTTTTGTATTGTGTCTGTCAGTTAGGCATACATGTAGGCATACACGCTGCTTGCTTCTGCCTACGGATGTAGTGGTATTCCCGCTAGGTAAAGCACCACCAGGTGGTAGGTGATGTGTAGCCATTCGGCCAGGTAGTCACTTCTTTGCCCGACCTTCTGCCGACAGTGAGGCGAGGGCAAGGGTGATGAATCCTGCATTCCCATCCAGGGTTTCTAGTGCGCCTCGGATGTTCTGTGCCACTTCTGTAGATCCTCTTTGCTCAACCCAGTTTGACAGTTCCTCGATAGCTGCACCCAGCGCCAGTTGGTTTTCATTCATGCGCTTGAGTAATGACGCAAGCAAAGGGGTGTCTTCCATGATGTTCTCCCGCCGTGTTGTCAGGTAATCAATCTACCTCGAGCCAGTGGCATTGCATATCAGATGTCCTCACCACCTGGTGATCGGAAATCACTCTGGTCATCTGGATTCCCTAGGTGCGTAGTTGCATGGACTTGACCACCCATTTGCATTCGACTTGACCAGTCGATTGCATCGGATTTGACCAGCACACTGGGTGGCCTTGATCGGCAAAAAACGGCCAACAAATGACGATCCTGTGATGCATTGATAGTCTGTATACGCGCTCAGCCGGCTAGGCCTTTTCCGCTTAAACTAAATCAGGCTCAACACCCAAAACCGAACGCATGACACAAGGATATCCCGATGACCCTAGCTGACTTGCAACGGCTATCAGTATCTCAAAGCGAACTGGTTCTTCCTTATCCTCACGCGATCACAGCTTTGCAACTCCTGGAGGCAACCGGCGCCATCCTGATGGGGTGGGAGGGATGGTTACGCTATCCAGACGGCAGGTTGGGACATTCAGACATGCACCAAGGCACCACTGACACTTCAGCGCTTTCTTCATCAGAGGCGTATAGCTGGACCAAAGCCTCCATGACCCTGGCGCAAAATGAACACGAACTCCAAAACGAAACTACCGATATCAAGCTGCTTTTTTGCATCGTGGTGTAGGGCCAATTTGGAAAGGTAGTGTGAGAGCACATATCCAGCCCCCCTCCAAAACTGGTGTAACCGGTGTTACGAGTGTAACGCCCTTCACCAAACGCCCGGATTCATTGGCCTTCATGCCTGTTACACAGTTGAGCGACATAGCGTACCCCCGATGTAACGCTGCCCCTGCGTGTAACGCTAAAGTCAGCATCCGGGTGTTGTGGGCAGGCGCTTTGTGCTCGAGCCTACCAAGCGAATTTCGCTGGATTCGCCTTTCGATGAGAGGAAATCACGCTGGGGACCCTGAGAGGTTTCGCGTTACACGGGGCATGAAACCCGCGGGATCGAGTTAGTGGGAGGTGCCGGAAGTTACTGAAATTTCAATCGTTGAAATTGAAAGGATCTTGAAGAAAAAGGGCCATCGTTACAGCTTCGGTAAAGGTGGCTGTATTTGTTGCGGATAGTGAACACCTTCATTGCGTCAACCATGGTGATGGGTGTCAACCACGTCAACCTGTCAACCAACTTAAAAAATCCAGCCGCTAACACGAACGCGCGGGTTCTTTGCCCCGTGCGTTAACGACATGGCCAGGGGCCCCATGAGATCCAGATTCATGGGGCTTGATTTTGGCTTCGGATAGACCGGGCTATGACCTTTATCGCTGAGGGTTTATCCACTCAAGGGGCTAGGGGCTCATAGTGAGTATCACAGGGGATACATGTATTGCGTTGAAATTTATCCTATTGATTTATATGGATTTTAATCAATTCTTGTTCGCTATTTTCTTATGAGGTCTTGCGTTCAACTGCATACTTGAAAGAATGGCAGTTCGATATTACGTTTCCGTTGAGACAACGAGCTTTTAACGATGTCGAACGTATGCTGTGTTTAGATCTGAAAAGCAGAATCGCTAAAGGCCGGGTGAGGACCGCTGATTTAAGAGCTTAGCGTGTGTGGCAACGGTCTCACCCCATCACCCTGAGGCGGCTGAGGTGATCAAGAAATGCGGGGGGCTGGGGGCATTGTGGTAGAATTTGCCCTAAGGTGAAAAGAATTGGTCTGTATGTATACAGTTCTACACGAGCCAATCTGGAGAATGAACATGTTTGGACTGCTTTTTAAGGCTAGCAAGCAAGAGAAGGAGATCCTTGACTCGCTGCGCGAGCTGAAGACGTTGCGCGTCACCGATCGCGGTGGAATGTCAATCGACTCCAGAGAAATTTTGATGAATGAGCGATTCATTGAAGCTAGCAAAAAAGCTAAGAAAACCGTGGCTAATGGCTGATGGGGCTTCTTCTCATTCTGCCAATTTTGGTTAGCGGATATCTATTCTGCAACGGAAGTATTTATCGTCAGGCCACCATGAGCCGTTACGACGGTCAGCTTTTGTATATGCTTATCGCTAAGACTGGCGTTATCATTTTTGCCTTTGCTTGTCTTGCGAGCTTTGGGCTGATGTACGCGAGTAAGTATAAGTTACTTCTGCCTGTGCTTGGCGAGTACAGTGATTACATAAAGTACGTTAAAGGCTTTCTCACACATAACGAGATAACTGATGCTAAAGGGGCTCCAGTATGGGCCTTTCTTGCACAAGCATCCGTACTTTCATTTTTACTGGCTTGGTTATTCCCGCGTTTATTCACTCTGCTGCTCATGCTGCGGTATCTCGCGCCGGCGACATCCATCAGGGGGCTAATTTTAGCTTCAAAGGTTCCCTCTCGGCCGCTGACGCGTCAACTTATGAAATCTATGCGAGATGAAGACAATCTCTATATGTTTTCAATGGATGATCGTAAGGTGTACGTCGGACGTGTATCTGATATTGGCGATCTGCATGAAGCAGGTGGGATGGATGAGGATTTTGAAATTGTACCAACTATGAGTGGGTATAGAGACAAGGATACCCTCAAAGTGACATACACTACGGACTATTCCGCAGTGATTGAGGATATGATGTTAAAAAACCGAGAAATCGGGTTTACGATTGTGCTGTCTCAGAAAAATATTGTTTCGATGAGCCGGTTTGAAGACGAGATTTGGAATCAGTTTAAAGTTCGCCAAGAACTCACTGATAAGCAGGGTGAGAAGCAGCAAGATGGATTTTTAGAGCGGCTTTCTAAATTCCTAGAAAGACTTTGAGTATATGTTTCAGCAAACAGTCTAGTCCCGTCTATAAAATCCTCCATTACAGAACAGTTTGTTGCCAGAGCGACTTCAGTTTGGTTACTGTACGAAATCAATCTAGCAGCTTAAATTTGTAAATAGGCGCATGCCTTTCGGTTTTGCCCCAATTAGACCACCCGGTTAAATTTGCGAATCAATCTAGGCTCTTCAGTGGCGGACAAGTCAGCGATGGCCTGAAGACATCCTGTCGGCATTCCCCAATTGATTATGTTCATCGTCGTCCTGAATATTACGATGCATTTAGAGACGAGTCTGATGGGCCCGGGAGAGCGCTTCGATTTGACGAAGCGCCCGCGGCATGTATGACAAAGTGATTTCAGCTCATCAAGAAGTACTACATCAAGTTTCTCTTTGAGTAATATTCTGACGACATCATAGAAACTTCAACCTCGTAAAATCTATCGTTCATTATCCATTTGGCGAACCCTAAAAAATCTTCAGTACAATTTACTTCAAAGAGACGCTCTAGTTTAGAACGTCGAATGCAATTCACTTGAAATTCTGCATGTTCGAAATAATGGCTCATCACTACAAAAAAATAATAGGCGCCTATTTTGAAACTGACTGTAGGAATGGGAAGAGGTGTCATCATAAAGCCGTGTTTACTGTCATACAAAGAGTGAGCTTTTAGGCCATGAGAAACAGAATAATTTAGTAAATTTTCTTTAATTCGCCCCGCATCAACGGTTTTAAAAATTTGCTCAGCGGACAATATGTATACATCAAGTTCAGGTTTTTTACTCGTATCTAGCAAATACGCACGCGCCCTCTGCTCCATTCCCCCATAGCTTTGAGCGAACTCGTCCTGGGCAGTACTTTTCAATCTTTCCGTTGAGACTATTAGACGCCATGCCACTGAAACTGCAAAATAATAGACCTCGTCCGTAAACTGCTCCACCTTCTTACGACGGTAGTAACGTTTGTAGTAGTTGTCTGTGAAGTGCTTCTCGAAAAGAGAAACCTTATCCTCGCAGGCCGTACACATAATTTTGAGCGCAGGCGTATCTGAAACTTTGAGCAAAGGATCATTGTTTAAAAAGAATTCGTTCTTGTTGCTGGCTTTTTTTAGCCAGCGCATGACAAATTTAGGGATGATATGACCTTTTTCTTCTAATTCACCTGTACCACAGAGAAGACATTTATCTGGCATCCTCCCCTGTACAAATAAGGTGTCATAAATTCTGTTATTAGTAAATTTGCTCAAACGCTACCTCCTTCTTCAATGCATGTGCGCACTTCATAGAGTATGCACCGCGAACAGAATGGATTCGATCCGTTCTACGATGAAAGCTACTACTTTCCGAGTTTCTAGACTTTATTTACCTTAACAGTATCGCTCTTGCATCGTCAGATACCTGGGGATGTTACGCTAGCCACGCAAGGCCACCCAAATGTTGACCACTTCCGTTGATCTACTATGCAACCCCCTAAGGTCGCTCAGCGCGTCTAAAGCTCCCATAGCGGCTGAAAGATAAGCTTTGTGAGTCCACGTGTGTTTCACTCTCGGCCCGCCGTAGCTGTTGGCGAATTAGGTTGAGGAGAGGAACTGAGGTCAGGTACACAGAGTGTGCGCAATTTTTGATTCTAGATGTGAGAAAGAGCGGTATTCACCACCCTCGGAGAGAGGGCTGTAACGTCAATCTCTTGCCCTACGCCGCCAGTCTATGACGGTGATTGACTCCGACTCTGTCGTCATCGATGATTGGGCATTACAGACACATAAGGATGATGGGCATGTATTGGATCGAACGAGGCGCAGACGGTAGCTATCTCCATGATGGGCGAGAGTACCCCCTACTGACGGAAAACCTCGTAGGGCTTGATAGCTATGAGGTTGAGCGTTCAGAGAACGATTGGGTGAGGATAGTGTTTCCATTTGAGCTGGAAACTGAGCATGGATCATTTGCGTGGGACGTTGAGATCATTGAGTATCTGAAAATTGATGCGGCAAGCTTGATAGGTTTTATGATCAGCAGCTTCCCGACAGGCGTTATCCTCAAGGATGAAGTCGAGCTCCGCCTGCAGGATGGGTGGGCTTAGCAACACAAATTTGCTTTCCCCACTCGACATGACGCCGCGCATGATTAAAATGCGCCTCGCTTGAAAGAAGACAGTCCCGATGATCGATGCAGTAGACCTTTTCTGTGGTGCCGGTGGCCTAACCGCTGGCATGCTCAATGCCGGTATCTCAGTAAGGGCCGGTTACGACATTGAGACCCAGTGCGAATATGCTTACCGGGAGAACAATGGAGCCGCATTTATAGCCGGCGATGTCAAGGACGTTACAGCCGAGGAATTGCTGGCCTGGTACCGTCCGGAGCGCTATCGGTTGCTAGCTGGCTGCGCGCCTTGCCAGCCGTTCTCCACTTACAATCAGGGGCGTGATACCCGCACTGATCGAAAATGGCCGTTGCTCTACCATTTCGCTAGATTGATCGAAGAAACTGAGCCTCATCTTGTCACGATGGAAAATGTGCCTGATGTGACTAAGCACCAGGTCTATCGGGATTTTGTGAAAAGCATTGAGGATAAGGGTTACGAAATCTGGGACGGGCGAGTTTCTTGCGTGGATTATGGGCTGCCACAGAAGCGGCGGCGGCACGTTTTGCTGGCATCAAAGCTGGGCTTCCCAATCAGCCTTATTCCACCTACTCACAAGGACGCGCCTGTCACGGTTGATAGTGTCATCGGGCACTTGCCGCATATTGCCGCAGGGCAATGTGATCCTAACGATCCTCTTCATCGTTCTGCCACGCTTTCGCCGCTCAACTTGAAACGCATCATTCATTCAAGGCCAGGTGGAACTTGGAAGGACTGGCCAAAAGAGTTGGTCGCGGAGTGCCATCGTAAAGAGAGCGGCAAGACTTACGCTAATGTTTACGGCCGCATGCGTGCGGATGAGCCAAGCCCAACAATGACAACACTCTGCTTCGGTTTCGGTAATGGCCGTTTTGGCCATCCAGAACAGGCGAGGGCGCTATCATTGCGAGAGGCGGCAATTCTGCAGTCCTTTCCTGATGATTACGTTTTCATGGCGCCGGACCAGATTACTTTCAAGGCAGTAGGCCGCATGATCGGTAACGCTGTGCCTGTGCGATTGGGAGAGGTGATCGGTGAAAGCCTGATGAGCCACGTTAGGGAGTATGAGCTTCAGCGAGTTGCATGCCGAACTCAACTCTGAGGCGCGCCTCCAAGGTATCTAGGGCCCTCGTTTCGCACTCCCAAACAACTAATACTTTCCAGCCCAACTCTTGGAGTTGGGCTTCCTTTCGTTCATCGCGATTCATATTAGCCTCGAATTTTGAAAGCCAGAACTCTTGGCGTGTTTTGGGGGGGGTAGTGTATTCGCAGTTGGTATGCCGGTGCCAAAAGCAGCCATGTACAAAAATAGCAGTACGATATTTTGATAGCACTCTGTCTGGCGATCCTGGTAAGTCTCTTCTGTGGAGACGGAACCGCAATCCCAGTGCGTGCAGCCTTGATCGAACGATCAACTCAGGCTTGGTATTTTGTCTCCCGACGCGCCTCATGATGGCGGATCGGGAGAGTGAAACACTAGTTTCTTTAAATATTTTCAATGATCTCCCTAATGCGTCCGACCTTTTGTGATGCTTGTAAATAGTCCTCGTAAGCTGAATTGGCTTGCACAACTAGGTCTTTATATGTGGTGATACGGCCGCTCATGTTGCGAAGCCTTCCTCGATGTATCTCATGCAAAATTGGGGCTTTATCAACGATGAAAACCACATCAATTGATGGGGATTGACCCTGGATTGGTGAGGAGTCCGGATTCCTCTCAAAATAATCACTTAACGCCATTACATATTTTTCGCCCTGATCTAGTAAAGAGCTAGCCGAGACAGTCAAGCCGGGCTTCTTTAGCTCAATGACTATATATCTACCTGCGGTGGTCCTGTAACCAATGTCGAGCCTTGCGCCTTCGGTTGTGTCGGGGCAGGCTGCGCGGAGATGAGCAGTTAATCTAAGCTCCCAATCAGTTGCGCTCTCTTTGTATTCCCATTTTGAGTCAACGAGCCATAGATGGTTATATATGTGCTCCTGTACCACTACTTCACGTACTTTATTCTGCTGATCATCATCAAGCTTCTTTATTACCGCTAATCGCTGAGAAATAATATCTCTATGGAGCGAGGCTTCCAAATCCTCGACTGTAATCATTATTTCTCGAAACTCGGATACATTTCGCTCTACGTCAATATTAGCGATAGCGTCTAGGTTGTCCTGAAGTCTAAGTTTTTCAAAGGCTAAGACTTGTGCTTTAACCACTTCTCGTCTTTGGGTTTTCTGATATTCTTCTGTGCCATTGAAGCGTATGGTGTTAATTTTATTTATAAGCTGTTGAGCTTTTGACTTATGCCTCTTCGAAAGAGTGTCAAGCCACTCTTGGAGCTTTGGAAATTCTGCAACCATCTGGGCGCCACCAATCTCGCGTCGCCATGTGTCCCAATTGCCAGCAATATCACTTAGGCGTGATTTAATGTAGCCTATAAAATCTTGATAGCGTGGATCATCTTCTTGAACTCCTTGACGGCTACTTACCGCTATATCAGGACGATCATTCAAGTCAAGATCATTGACTTCTAGCTCGCCAACTAGATAGCTGTTAAAAACCTTTGAGTCATCAATACGTTTCTGTAAGTCTTCTTCGAATAGGCGTCCATTAGCTAAAAGTGTAATGGTGTTGTTGTTATCACCATCCTTCTTGAGCTGTTCGGGCTTAACTACACTGCCGATAAAGCCATCTACCGACATGCCGCCAGATGTCTTGCCCTCAAAGTGCCAATGGTATTTTTCTTTTAGGTTTCTACAAGCAGCTCTGGTTATTGCCGCTTTCTTTTCGTCGCCAAAGGTCCAAAGAAATTGAATGTCTGGATAGAACTCCCGATCTGCTAGTCCAATGGAAGTGTTGTTGACCTGTACGTTGAAGTTGTTAGTTGCACCTATAACACTGAACCGACGTGCAATTCTACGCCGCAAAAATGATTCGGTCCTATTTACTCTTTGTTGAAGATTGATAAGTTTGATTATTGTGCCGCTTGCTGGGATTTCATATTTGGAAAAATCCGAAACTCTCGTTGGTATATATTCTTTCTTGTCCTTAATCTTCTCTTTGAGATCTTCAACTGAGAAAATTAACCCATACGGGTTTGAGCCGGATTTCTTGGTGATAACGACAATATTTTTTGCTAGGGAGAACATGGCGAGCTTGCCAATTCCTTTCCTTCCCATGCACTGTCTACCACTGGGTGTTTGAGTTTCACCATAATCCCTCCTGGGGTAGCCCACAGTTAGGAATTTCGTCTTAAGATCAACATAGTCCATCCCGATGCCGTCATCGGTGATGGTAATCGTATTCAAACTGCTATCAATGACCACATCAACATTGTTGGCGTCCGCGTCCCATGCGTTCGCAACAATTTCCGTAAGAACTGCAGGCGTGTTACTGTATAGGTTAATGCCGAGATGATTTAAAACGTTCAAGTCAAGCTCTAACTTTAGCGGATGTTCTTCGTTGTCGTTTTCGTTGCTCATGGATCTTCATTCCCTTGTAAGATTTTTTATGCCGCTATTTCATGCCGCTAAAGGTGCTAAAAATTTTAAATTGGTGGTTCGCTTTTTTAGTTCCTTTTGAGGAGGTGAATATAGATTCTCTAAAACTTTGATTCGGTGAGCATTATGTTTTTTATGTGAAAGTAAGCTGTACGGCCACTTAGCCAGCAGTCGCTCAAAATTTAAATTTTCGCAAGATAACGTGAATGTCATCATGGTTTTGGGTAAGCCAGGGGTAAGAGAGTCGCTTTCAATAGTGCCTCCTACTACGAAAATTGAGGCGTCTTTCTGAAAGGCATAGAAAGTTCTCCTCCATACCGGGAGATTTATGCCTGGCAGTTCCAACCCTCCCCAGAGCTCCTCCATCAATAGAATCCTTCCGTTCGTGATGGAGCGGATAATGCCAGCCTTTTGGCATCAGCGACAACTGCCTGCCAACCTGCGCGTAGGGATTGAAATTGCACGGCATTTCTTTTGCCCAAAGAGTCCTTGGATCGTGATATGCGTGTTCACCCTAGCTTTTCTGGAAAAGCAGTTGCGGGTGTCATCAATCACCTCTAGTGAGTTCTCTGAGCGCTGTGCGTGGCCGATAGACCGAGGGGAAGGGGCAGAATAGGGTGAAACAGCCCGCGAGAGCGGGCTACTTCGGGGATTACGCGTCCAGTAATTCCTCTAGGGAGATGTTACGGGCGACCGCTGCCAAATCGGAGCGCTCAAGTCTCGAATGGAAGGGACCGAAGCGGGGCACCTCAAGCCCAGACAACGCATCACCCATTCCGCCTTTTTGATAGCTGACGGCAAGTATTCGTGCGCCTACAGCGAGCAGTTGCTCGGTCGCCGCGTTCCACTCCTCATCCAATGCAAACCCAACCGCGCTCAATGCTGCTGTCTTGGCTTCATCTCCATGTTGGCGTGCATTCGTGATTTGGATTTCGAGGGTATCAAGCTCGACTTGCAGAGCACCGAGAATCAGGTCTTGCCTTCTGACCTGCTCGTCCGTCGTTGTCAATTGCTTAGCCGCCTTTTGCATTTCGCTGCTTGCTGATTTTTCCCCTTCGGCATCGCCGCTTGCGAGGCTTTTAGCGTAGGACGTTGCCGCGTCACGCTCGGCCTGTTGCGCTTTTTCCAGGGCTTGATCGGCTTCCGATTGAATAGTCTGAAACCGCTCACTCAGGTGCGCTTTTTTTCGTTCAAGCGCTTCGATTTCAACGGTTACATCGGTCATTGCTTGAATAGCGTCAGCTTTGATCTGATCAATTTTTTCCAAGCGCTCCAGGTGTTGGATCTTCCGATCAATTGTTGCGAGTTCGCCTGGAATTGCATGTATGCGGGCTTTGACGCTTGATGATTTTTCCATAGCCTCGCGGCTCTCAGGGCTTCCAATTACGTTGCCATTAGCACTGTATCCGCTTGGTGCATTGCGCCACTCGGCCTCCAGTTGCGGCAGGCTTTCTTCCAGGGTTTCCAGTTCTTGAATCAAGGCGACTTGTTGCTGTTTTAGCTGGTTCATGATGGGATCCTAAAGGCGAAAGGTTGATTGGTTTTTTTCGCTGGCGGGCCAGGCCAAGGTGAGCCTGCATTCCTCATGGCATGGCCGTTGTTAGGCCGCCTGGGCGCCGTGATCACCTTGTTCTGGCACTGCGACAACTACATAGCAGCGCTGCAAGCCCAGCCCCGGTAGTCGCACTGCGGTCGAAGCTTTGCCATCCCTTCCTGGCTCTAAAACGCCTCGTCGCAGGAGCTCTTTGTTAACCGCACTCAGGTTCATGCCTCGGAAGATTTCGGAGCGCCACGCTTCGGGCAACACGTAGTAGGTGTTGGTGGTGTGCAGGGCGTCGCCCATGCCATGTTCCATCGTCTTGCGAAAGCCCAACCGATCAATCGTGCGTGGGCCGTGTTCATCGATCTTGGCGGCGGCAGATTCCCAACGGGTAAAGCGGCTTTCTCCAAATCGCTCGATGACTTGGCGTAGCCGGGCCAAGATCGCGTCACCCTCGAAGTTACCGGCGCCGCCGCGTTCGGCCAGCCACGCATGCAGGCACACACGTGCGGCGGTCGTGGCCGTACCGTCCGGCCAGCCGGTGACGCCGAAGGCGGTAGCCAACTCTCCGGCTGCTGCCGCGAGGCCGAAGCGAAGCGCGGCGCGCTGGGCTTGTCCGCTGGCCGAGGCGGGCAGGTTTTGGGTGATGAACTGCTCCACCGTATGGCGAACGATCACCGACCACCTGAGCATTTCGCCAGGCGCACACAGTGCGTGCAGGAAGGCAGCAAGGGGCGTGCCGTAGTATTTGGCTACACGCGCCTTGAGCGCATCGGAGAGGGCGGCAGCGTCCTCAAAACCGTTCAGCACATCGAACATGCCGAGACCTTTACTCGCATCCGCAGGTACTGCGAGCATGCGCACCTCCATACCCGCTTTCAGCTCCTTGTTGGCATCCGCCATGTGCTGCGCCAACGTCTTCTCGCCGGTCGAGAGAAACAGCAAGCGCCATTCCTGCACCTGTCGGCCCGCTTGTCCTCGGTCATTCGCCCGGGCTTTGCCGGTGCCATTGCCGAGCATGTACACCGTTTCGCCAATGATGCGCGGGTCACACATACCGATTTCATCAAGCACCAGGAGGCCGTCTGAGTGTGCGGCGGCAATGGACTCCAGGGCGTTATCCGTGGAGCGCCACGAACGCACCAGACGCGGCCCGCCATAGACCGAGGCAGCGACCTGCAAGTGGGTGGTCTTGCCGCCGGAGCTGTCGCCGTAGAGGTGGAAGCCGCCCGACTCATGCCCAAGCAGGTTCAGCAGAGGCCCCGCAAAGGCCACAGAGACGACAAACGCCAATCGGTGGTTGCCAACGCACAACGCGCCGATTTGCTGCTGCCATTGCTCCAGAGATCCTGCCTCGCTGATCGGTGGCAACTGGGCACCGGCTTCATAAAAATGCAGGTGTTCGGCGTGTGAGCCGATCTGTTGTTCGGGCAATAGAAACGCGTTGTCGTGCCAGCCCAAACGCGTTACCAAGCGTGCGCGCTGGGCGCTGTCGAAGCCGCCGAGATAGCTTTGCAGGTCATTGCGGGCATTGCGCCCTGATCGACTTCCGGCAAGGCGCAGGCCCATGTCTACCAGTGGACCAAGTACGTCCTTACCGAAGTCGCCGGTCATGGTTCGGGCCGGAATGTTCCAGCGTTTTTTGGCGCCGTCCGGGTCATCAAACTCGACCAACAAACCCCAGTTGTGGCCCTTGTCGTCGCGAGTGCGAGCGATGATTTCGAGAGGCGAACACACGGGGCGCGCCTCACCATCATCGCCGGAATAAAACACCCCTTCAGGCGTCAGCCGAAAGCCGCCCGGCAACAGATCATTTTTCGATTTCGCAGGGCGTTTGGCGGGGACCTTGGTCTTTGGTTCTTGAGGCTCAGTGGGCTCAGCAACACTGCCGAAAAACTCGCCGTTGTGCACCAGCTCGGCGACGTGGCCAGCGGTCCAGCCTTTGGCTAACGCATCCGCTGCATCGTCTCCGTCCGCCCATTTTCCACCCTTGATGAGCGTCGGTTTGCCGCCTTTGCTGCTTGGCTTGAGCTTGAACACGTCGAGCGAGATTCGTTGCATTGAAGCGGCGCCCAGCTCAGTCAGCTTGAGCTCGATGGAGTCCATGCAGGTCTTGCCGCTGGCATCGTTATCCGGCCACAGCACCACAGCGCGCCCTTTGAGGGGCGTCAGATCGGCCTTGTGCCAGGAGTTCGAGCCGTTCGGCCAGCAGGTGGCTACGTGGTTGGGCATCAGTTCAGCGGCGGCGTCAGCAGCCTTTTCGCCTTCACATAACACCACTGGCGCATCGGCCCGCTGTGCCAGTTCATGCAGGCGCAGCAATGGCCGAGGCTCCGGCAACCCTTGCCAGCGCCATTGTGTGGTTTGCCCATCGGAGCGCTTGCACCAGGTCAACGGCGCAAAGACCTTTCGCGGCTTGCCGTCTTCATCTGGGTCCAGGTCGAAGCGATACAGCGCCATGACCGGCTGGCCCTGGGCATCACGATAGATCCACACCTTGGACGGAACACCGTGTTGCCGGTGTTTGGCAGGGCACTTGTTCATGGCCTCGGCCGGGATCGGTTGAATCGCAATCCACTCCGGCGTTGCGCTCTTGGCTGGTGTGCTTTTGGTGGTTGCAGATCCTGCGGAAACGCTGAGCAGATCTGCCAGTTTTTTACAGGCATCAACGTCCGTGCCGCCGTCGATGTAACGCACCAGGTCGATCAGGTCGCCGCCCTTATCGCCGGTGGCAAAATCCGCCCAGGTGCCTTTGCTCAAATTGATCTTGAGCGAGCCAGCGCGCTTGTCTGAACGCGTCGGATTAGGTGCGGTGTATTCCTTGCCTCCATCAACGCGTTTGCCGTTCGGCAGCCAGTGAGCAAGCACACGGTCGATGTTCTTCAGTGCGGCACTTTTTACGTCGGCAAAGCTCGGACGTTTTGAGGTGTTGCCGGTGCGCTGATTCATGGTGCGGTCCTCGACTCAAGCAGCGCCTCGTTCACGTCGTCGATCAGCGCCTTGGCCATCTCGCCGAGGTAGAACGCAGGCCAGCTAAAACGCTCGCCCGCATCGCTGATGGCGGCATCGAGGATCAGTTGATTGGCGTGGTGCAGAATCTGGGAGACGGCTTCAAGTGCGTCCTCCAGCGGGATACCGGCATTTACCCGAAACAGGTTTTGGCCGTTACCGTTGGCAGGGGAAAACTCGGAGCGTCCACGCGTGCTGGAGTGGGTCATAGCGCACCGCCTTTCTGGTCCATCGGCACAGAAGAGGCATCACCGTACATGGTGAGTGTTTTGATCAAACCCAAGGTGCCGCGAACGTCCCAAATAACAGACGACAGCACGCGGTTGGATAGCAGGGGTTTATCGCCGTCCAAGTGATCTTCCAACAGCATGAGAACTGAATCGGCACGGTCGAGCGCACAGGTGATGGCGTCGATAGGCAGACCGGCTTCGGCGTCTTGGCTGACGCAGAGCAGATCCTCGGGTAGTGCAAAGCCTGGGAGCATGCTCATTGGGCACCCCCTGCGGCTTCCAGGGCGCGAGCCTTGGACATATGGGCGTTGTAACGGGAAAGGCGTGTAGCGAGGCTGGAGTTGGCGTGTAAAGCCGCGAGAGCCATTGCTCGATGAGCGGCTGCGCGAATTTTGGACGGATTGAGGGCGTGCATGTGGTGTAGCTCCTTTTCTGTGTAGGAGCTGCCACTGATCGTCGCCAAACGAATTAGGGTGGCAGCTGTGCGCAGGTTGGCGAACCGGGGAAAAGGAACCCGGCAGACCCGAAGGTCTCCCACGCACAGCCACCATAAAATAGGAATGCGGGCACAAAAAAAGCGCCTGCAATCGGTATGGGGGCGCCTGTGCGCCTTTTCTATCCGGGTCGCCAAACCCGGTCGCTGAATTTGCAGCGACAGCCAGAGAGTAACGCCCGGTTTTTGAAAGTGCAACTGTGCGGATCACTTGCGGATTTTTTCGATGCGGCATAAATTGATCAGGCATGTAGATTTACCTCAACGCCTCCGGTTGCCGCCGGGGGCGTTTTCATTTCAGGCATGGATTTCCCAGCTCAGGGAAACAAAGGGCAAGAAGTCGCTATCGAGGCAAGCGCGTGCATCCTCGTAGGCGTATATCTGTTGGCCTTCGTCGACGATGATTGCTTGCGGGGCTTGGCAAGGAACTGACAATACGCACCAGATGCCGTCTGCCCAGCGCATCACCAAAACGTCCCGGCTCAGGCGTTTTTGCTCTGTACGGTAGCGTTCGAAGCGTTGCATCCACCGAGGGGTAAATCCGACTGTTCTGAGTACAGAAAAGGGCTGCAAGATGGCCCTATTGGCGACACGATTTTTCATGCCGCCACCCTGTCTCGAGCTGCGATTCGTGCACGCGTCCAATCTAAAACTTCAGCCAGTACCCATGCGACGGGAGCGCTACGGGCGCTACTACCGCTTAGTTTTACTGGAAGTGGGAAGCCGCTATCCGCTTGCTGCATAAGTTTGTAAATCGTTGGACGTGCTAACCCGACTATGCCCATTACTTCCGGCATACGGATCAAAATCGCTGAAGGATCTGCAGCAGGATGACTGGTTCGCTTGGCGCTCAGATTGCTCGTTTCGTAAGAGCGGATTTCGGTGGGATTTGCGTACTTGCGGGTGTGGTCTTTCATGGATAACCCCTGGTTATGGATACAGGGGTATCTATCTATACATTTATCTAGACGAAGAAAACCACTTTTCCCCTAGACCGATCAATGTGTAGTCAATATGGGGGCAACGCAGGGTGAACGCGGCGGTTTAGTAATTGCGCAGCTAGCACTGGTCGATCAGGTGGCAGGCGTCAGCGACCTGTCCACGGCAGAGATCATAGAGCGGTTGCGCTGAGAGAGATTTGAGCAGGCCGCTGCTTCGCGCCGAATGCAGTACGGTTTGGCGATCAGTCATTGCCAAGTGTCTCAGGCGCGGTGTAACCGAAAGTCCCACGCCCTGCGCTTGAAGGGCGGAGCCAGCGAAGGTCGCTTGGTAGGCTCGGGCGAAAAACGCCTGCCCGCAGCACCTGAGCGCTGACTTTTGCGTTACACGTTGGGGTAGCGTTACATCGGATGTACGCTATGTCGCTCAACTGTGTAACGGGCGTGAAAGCCAATGAATCCGGGCACTTGGCGAATGGCGTTACACGAGTAACACGCGTTACACCGGATTTAGAGGGGGGCATGGTAAGTGCTCTCACACTGCCTTCCCAAATTGACCCTGCACTACATTCCCGGCTTCTAGGGAATCGAGATGATCGGCGTACCACTGCATCATCTGTGTGCGTTGCTCAAGGTACTGAGCCTTGTTGTAAATCCCTCGAACGCCTTGTGCCTTGTGGCTGAGTTGGGCCTCGATATGGTCAGCTGGATATCCGTGCTCGTTGAGGATCGTGCTGGCGATGTGGCGGAAGCCATGGCCGGTCTGGCGGCCCTCGTAACCAAGGCGTCTGAGTGCCATTAGGAATACGGTATCGCTGCGGGGTTTAGTGCGGTCGCTTCTACCTGGAAACAGGAGTGGGTAAGCGCCGGTTATTTGCCGAAGCTCTACTAGTGCTTCCACTGCTTGAGTGCATAGTGGCACCAGGTGCTCACGACCTTTCTTGCGACCCTTGCGCTCGACTGGAACGGTCCACAGCCTCTTGTCGAAATCGAACTCTACCCAATGTGCTTCTCGGAGTTCGCTGGGGCGTACAGCCATCAGGGTCAACAGCCTTAGGCCAAGCTGAACATCTTTGGCGTGGGGATAGGAGCGTATCGCTCGGAGTAACCCTGGAAGCTCATCGGGGGAGACGTGTGCGTAGTTCTCTGCCTTTCCCGAGGACAGAAATTTATGCACACCCTCCAAAGGATTGTTGACGGCTCTGCCCGTCACGCGAGCCAGGTCATAAATATCTTTGCAGTAAGCCCTCACACGGCTCATCTGTTCCAGAATCCCCTGACGTTCAAGACCTCTCAATAGCTCCATCCACTCCATTGACATGATTGAGGTGTAGGGACGTTTACCGAGCGAGGGGAATACATGGCGTTCGAGTGCGCCAAGTATCCTTTTGGCCGTACCAGCATCCCAGCCGCTCAGGCGAGACGTGTGCCACTCCCTTGCCATTGCTTCAAAGGTGTCGTTGGCCGCATCGATCTCGGCGGCTTGGCGAGCTTTCTTGGAGGTGATCGGGTTCTTACCTTCCGATGCGTCTGCGCGTAGATCAGCTGCTTTCTGTCGAGCGAAAGCGCCGCCCACTTCTGGGTAGCCACCAAGACCAAGCCATGACCATTTTCCGTCCGGCTTCTTGTAGCGTAACTCCCAGGACTTTTGGCCGTTTGGCTTGACCCTGAAATACAGCCCTGGGCTGTCTAGTTCGCGGTATGCCCCGGCCTCAGGCTCCAGGCTGGAAAGTGTAGTGTCAGCGAGAGGGCGCCGCTTGATGTCGGTGCGTTTCATCCTTGTATGCCTTCAGTTCAATTATTTATGAATCATACACGTGGGCATACACGGTGGGGAAGGATAGGGGTAGATAGAGGTGGACAGCCAGAAACAAGAAAGCCCGCACGAGGCGGGCTTCTTGAGGTGATTCATAGACTGCTGTAGACATCTATGGATCGGTACTTGGTGGCTACACAGGGACTTGAACCCCGGACCCCAGCATTATGAATGCTATGCTCTAACCAACTGAGCTATGTAGCCAAGTGGCGCGCATTATTCGCGGAGAACGACAAAGCGTCAAGCGTTTTTATTGAATTTTTATCTACGCTTTCAACTGTTTAACGAAAAGCCCCGGCTGGGCCGACGGGTGGCGGGGGATTTGCAGGTCTCCCGCAGTTGATCGGCGTTGACGGTCAGGACGTGCGGGGCATGCAGTCGATGGAGCGGTCGACCACGGTTTTGGCCATTTCCAGCAGGTGCCACACGGCGTGGATTTTGGCGCGGTCGTGGGGGGGCAGGTGGTCGCCGCAGTCCAGCACGGTGGCCGAGGCGCTGTGGATCAGGTGGGCGATGTAGAGCTGGGCGTCTTCGAAGCTGAGGTGTTCGTTGACGGCGAGGCAGTCGATGGGCGGATCGGGGAGTGCTTTGGTCATGGTGTAACTCCTATTGAACGAGAGAGCGACCCCCCACGCTGCTAAACGAGGGGTGGTAGCTGTACGCGGGTTAGCAGACCGGTCAATAGGAAAACCAGCGCACCCGAAGGTGCCCCACGCACAGCCACCATAAGCGGTGACATGAACCGTGCGTCTATTGAAACGGGCTGCTAAACCCGATCACTGATTCCAGTGACGGATCGAAGACTAGCCAGCGGTTTCCACAGGCACAAGGCGCCGGGGATTGTCTAGGAAACGTCCTTCAAATTAAAGCGATCCACCCTGCTGGCCTTTTACAAAGCATGACCGCAACCTCGTTAGCTCCCTAACGGGATAGCCTTGCTGCGTGTAAAAGTGGCACATTGTCGCACCTGCACCTGTGCATTCCCCCGCTGTACGGAACCCTCTTATGGCTCTTGGCAATTCCCCCGCCGCCGGGCAAACCAGCCCGCTGGTCATGCGGATCATCGGCGCGGTGGCGCTGGCGCATTTGATCAATGACTTGATCCAGTCAGTGCTGCCCTCGATCTATCCGATGCTCAAGGCCAGCTATGGCCTGACGTTCACCCAGGTCGGGCTGATTACCCTGACGTTCCAGCTCACCGCTTCGCTGTTGCAGCCGTGGGTGGGTTATTACACCGATCGGCATCCCCAGCCGTTTCTGTTGCCGTGCGGGATGGTCTGCACCCTGGTGGGGATTGTGATGATGTCCCAGGTCGGCAGCTTCCCGCTGATTTTGCTGGCGGCGGCGTTGATCGGGATCGGTTCGTCGACCTTTCACCCGGAGGCGTCCCGCGTGGCGCGGCTGGCGTCGGGCGGGCGCTATGGCCTGGCACAGTCGACGTTCCAGGTCGGCGGCAACGCGGGCTCGGCGTTCGGCCCGTTGCTGGCGGCGGCGATCATCATTCCGTTCGGCCAGGGCAATGTGGCCTGGTTCGGTCTGTTCGCGGTCTTTGCGCTGGTGCTGCTGTATGCGATCAGCCGTTGGTATCGCACGCACTTGAGCCTGTTCAAGCTCAAGGCCGGTCAGGCGGCGACCCATGGGCTGTCGAAGCAACGCGTGATGGCGGCGCTGGTGGTGCTGGGGCTGCTGGTGTTTTCCAAGTACTTCTACATGGCGAGCATCACCAGTTACTTCACGTTTTACCTGATCGAGAAGTTCGACCTGTCGGTGGCCAGTTCGCAGTTGCACCTGTTCCTGTTCCTCGGCGCGGTGGCGGCGGGGACGTTCTTTGGCGGGCCGATTGGCGACCGGATCGGGCGTAAGGCGGTGATCTGGTTTTCGATCCTTGGCGCGGCGCCGTTCACGTTGTTGATGCCCCATGTGGACCTGTTCTGGACCAGCGTGCTCAGCGTGATCATCGGCTTCGTGCTGGCCTCGGCGTTCTCGGCGATTGTGGTGTACGCGCAGGAGTTGGTGCCGGGCAATGTGGGAATGATCGCCGGGGTGTTCTTCGGGCTGATGTTCGGTTTTGGCGGGATCGGTGCGGCGCTGCTGGGGCACCTGGCGGATAGTCGCGGCATCGAGTACGTGTACCGGCTATGCGCGTTCTTGCCGCTGTTCGGGCTGCTGGCGATCTTGCTGCCGCGCACGAAAAAGGTCTGATACGGTTGGGCAGATATCCCTCTCGCCCAACGGTTGCCAGCTAGGCTGGGCTACGGTTGCAACGGGGTGCGCGTGGCGCGCTTAAGGTGTTCGCGCGCCCGTGACAGGCGTGAGCGCACGGTGCCGATGGGGATGTCCAGTGCATCGGCGGTGTCTTGATAGCTGCCGTCGGTTTCCAGCGAGGCGTACAGCGTTTTACGCATCTCGGTGGGCAGGTCCTTGATGGCGACCAGGGTTTTTTCCAGGCGGCGGTTGACCTCGAATTCCCAATCCAGATTCTGGCTGTCTTCCTGGCCGTGCCACAGCGCTTCATCGAATTCGCAATGTACCGGTTTGGCGTACATGCGCCGGAAGTGGTTGCGGATCAGGTTCTGCGCAATGCCGCACATCCAGGTGCTAAGGGTTGCCTGGCCACTGAAACGCTCTCTGTTGCGCCAGGCCTCCAGGTACGTCAACTGCAGAATATCGTCCGCATCTTCCGGGTTGAGCACGCGCTTGTGTATGAAACGCCGGAGCTTCTTTTGCTGGTCGTCCGTCAGGTGGAGCATGAATTGAGGCGAGCCGCCAACAAGGTGAGCTAAAGCACCAATAGGGATATCCATGATTTTTTCCTCAGGGTGGACGCGATCGAAATGGTTTCGACGGGAACCCCTTTTGCACCGGCTGTGCCAACCAGAAAAAAATCACAAGACGTTGATTTATATAAATAAATATTTTTTATTCAGAGAATTCTGTGCGGTTTTTTGCAAAAGCCCAGGCGGGTTTGTGCCGGTAATTTCAAAATACCGCAGAGGGGAAATTTGTTGGAACCGTAAAGCCTGCGTTTGCCACATAGGGACACAAACTCTACGTCCTGGCCCGCCCCATGAAAGTCGAATCGCTCAACGATGTGCAACAGCTCCAACGCGTGGACCCACCCCGCGTCAGCCCTGACAAAACAGCGGCCACGGCGACAGGTTTCGATGACATTGCGCAGGTTTTCAATCAAGAGGTCGCGCTCAATAATCAGGCGCTGAGCCGGCGCTCGATGGGCCTGACGGTACCTGCCGTCGAGCAGCTCGTGCGGCTCTATGATCAGCTCGGCCATCCGGCCCAGGAGCCCCTCGCGTCAATGGCGCGCCGGGTGCGTTCGCAACTGGCGCACAACGTCAGCACGGACAAGTGGCTGGCGCTGACCGGCGGCGACTCGGCCCGCGCGTTCGTGGTGCTCAAGTATGTGGCAGCGCAAGCCGAGGCACACGCCACCGAGGTGGCCTTGGCGCAAGAGGCGATCGATCGGTTGCAGGTGCGCTACAGGGGCGAGATCCAGGCCGGCCTGAACATTGCCTCCGCGCTGGAGCAGGCCGCCGGCGACCCGCAAGAGCGCCAGGCCGTGCGAGGGCTGTATTACGCCAGTGTGGTCACGCGCCAATCCTTGGCAACGATGATGCAATCGTTGTTGGGCCTGTTCGGCGGTGACCGCTTCGCTGACGGCCTCAAAGTGATGCGCCGCGCCCTGGCCGATGACATCGCCGCGCATTCGCCCTCGGTGCCCACGGCGCGTTTGCGCACGTTGCTGCTGGGGCTGCAAAGCTGCGCTCAGTTGGGCGGGGTGTTAGCCAATTGCCAGGCATTGCTGGAGCGCCTGAGCACCGATGAGGATTCGGTGAGTCTGTTGCAGCGCCTGTTGGGATATACCTCCACGGGTGTCGATTCGGGCGAGGTCTTGCGCCTGGCCGAAGACCTCGGTGGCGAGCTGGCGAGCGGCCAACTGGTGTCCCTCAACGGCCTGTACCCGGTGATCCAGCGCCTGCCTCAGACCTTGTGGCGTGACAGCCGCGGGCGCCAGGAGGCCTTGCACAAATTCTTGTTGGTGATGGACGAGTTCACACGAGTGGAGCGGGGCAACACCCACATTGCCAGCGAATTGAGGGGCAGCGCATGAAGGTGCTGGCGACCATCAACGCTGTGCTGCTCAAGGTGGCGCGGCGTGCCGAAGTATTGGGCGCGGTGGTGGTCATGGCCATTGTGTTCATCTTCATCGTGCCGTTGCCGACCTGGCTGGTGGATATTCTGATTGCGCTGAATATCTGTATTTCCTGCCTGTTGATCGTGCTGGCGCTGTATTTGCCCGGGCCGTTGGCGTTCTCTTCCTTCCCCTCGATTTTGCTGCTGACCACCATGTTTCGTCTGGCGCTGTCGATTGCCACCACGCGTTTGATCCTGTTGGAGCAGGACGCGGGCGACATCGTGGAAGCGTTCGGCAACTTCGTGGTGGGCGGTAACCTGGCGGTGGGGCTGGTGATTTTCATGATCCTGACGCTCGTCAACTTCCTGGTGATTACCAAGGGCTCGGAGCGGGTGGCCGAAGTGGCGGCGCGCTTCAGTCTCGATGCGATGCCGGGCAAGCAGATGTCCATCGACAGCGACCTGCGTGCCGGTTTGATCGACGGCGGCCAGGCGCGTGACAAGCGTGAGCAGTTGGGTCGCGAGAGCCAGTTGTTCGGCGCAATGGACGGCGCGATGAAGTTCGTTAAAGGCGATGCGATTGCCGGGCTGGTCATTGTGGTGATCAACCTGTTGGGCGGTTTTTCCACCGGGATGTTCCAGCACGGCATGAGCGCTGGCGACTCGATGGCGTTGTATTCGGTGCTGACCATCGGTGACGGCCTGATTGCGCAAATTCCCGCGCTGCTGATCTCGCTGACCGCCGGCATGATCATCACCCGTGCGGCGCCGGATGGGCGCAAGGGTGCCAATAACATGGGCGCGGAAATTGCCCGGCAGATGACCAGCGAACCCAAGAGCTGGATGATCGCGTCGGTGGGCATGCTGGCTTTTGCCGCCTTGCCTGGCATGCCTACGTTGGTATTCATCCTCATTTCGATGATGACGGGCAGCCTCGGTTATTACCTGGCGCGTCAACGCCAGCGCGAGGAAGAGCCGCAAGCGGAAGCCACCGATGTGGTTCGCCCTGAAGACAACGGCGAGGAAGATTTGCGCGGGTTCGATCCGTCGCGTCCCTACCTGTTGCAGTTTTCACCGGTTCTGCAAGGCTCCCCCGAGGTCACGGAACTCATCCACGGGATTCGCCAGGCGCGCAATGCGATGGTCGCCAACATTGGCCTGACGCTGCCGCCGTTCGAAGTCGAACTCGATGCTTCGCTGGCCGACGATGAGATGCGTTTTTGCGTCCACGAAGTGCCGATGATCAAGGCGTCGGTGGTCATGCTGGTGGCGGTGGAACGCAAGGCGCTGGCAGACGAGCCGGCCCACGCGGTGCAGGGGTTGGCCGAGCGCGACGAGCAGGACTGGCTGTGGCTGCCGCCCGACGATCCGCTGCTGGATGACCCGCAGTTGGAACGCTTCAGCGCGACCAGCCTGATCATCGACCGCATGAAGCAGGCCATGATGCTCAGCGGCCCGCAGTTTCTTGGGATTCAGGAGAGCAAGGCGATCCTCGG
The DNA here is from genome assembly GCF_024169655.1 of Pseudomonas marginalis. Classification (GTDB taxonomy): domain Bacteria; phylum Pseudomonadota; class Gammaproteobacteria; order Pseudomonadales; family Pseudomonadaceae; genus Aquipseudomonas; species Aquipseudomonas paraveronii. The sequence goes on from NZ_JALJWV010000001.1 coordinate 716,348, forward strand.
CTGGCTTGAGCACAACCAGCCGGAGCTGGTGCAGGAGCTGCAGCGGATCATGCCGCTGTCGCGCTTCTCGGCGGTGCTGCAGCGCCTCGCGGGTGAAGGTGTGCCGTTGCGTGCCGTGCGCCTGATCGTCGAGTCGTTGATCGAGTACGGCCAGCATGAACGTGAGCCGGACGCCTTGGCGGACTACGCGCGCATTGCGCTTAAATCGCAGATTTTCCACCAGTACAGCGAGGCGGACGGCCTGCATGCCTGGCTGTTGTCGCCGCAGACCGAAAACGTGCTGCGCGAGGCGCTGCGCCAGACCCAGACCGGGGTGTTCTTCGCCCTCGATAGCGACAGCGGCGCTTCGTTGGTCAACCTGCTTAACCAAGCGTTTTCCGTGCGGCCCAAAAGCAAGAGTGTGATGTTGGTGGCCCAGGACCTGCGCAGCCCCTTGCGCACGTTACTGATTGAAGAGTTCAGCCATGTGCCGGTGCTGTCGTTTGCTGAGCTGGGGAGCGCCTCCAAGGTCAAGGTGCTGGGGCGCTTTGACCTTGGCCAGGAAGAGCTGATGCGAGGAGCGGCGGCATGAGCGCAACCTATATAACCGCGCCGGGGAGGACGTGCTGATGTTTGAGCTGCGCGTGCTGGAAGGTTTGAATCAGGGCGCTGCGTTGCCGTTGTTTGGCGAGCAGTGGAGCCTGGGTTGCCACGCTGACGCGGATCTGCTGCTGACCGACGCGGGAGTGGTCGAGTATCACGCGCAGTTGCGGCTGACCGACGGGTTCTGGTCGGTGCAGGCTGAAGCCGGGCTGTTGCAAAGCAGCAGCGGGCAGGCGCTGGCACAGATCGCCGACCTGGCGCTCAATACGCCGTTTTCGCTGGGCAGCATTCGCCTGTGCGTCGCCTTGGCCGATCAGCCTTGGCCCCGGGCAGCGGCCCCGCAGGCCCCCCCGGCAGCCGAGCCGCGCCGCGAGGTGCCGGCAACGCTGGTGTTGTCGGCCATCCCGCCGTTTCAGCAGAAGCGCCTGATCAGCCTGGTGCTGGCGTGCGCGGTCATCATCGTGGCGGTCGGCATGGCGTCCACCGGCGAGCATGAGGCCCAGGCATCGCTGATGCCCGTCGTGCCGCAAAAGCCCAACCTCGCTTCGCCGTTCGAGGTGCGCCAGCAGTTGCTCAAGATGCTCGGCGAGCGCGAGCTGGACCATCGGATCAGCTTGCAGGTGATCAATGGGCAGATCGCCCTCAATGGCGATGTGTCCCAGGAGGAGGTGGAGCTCGTCGCGCGCATGCTCAGCCGGTTTGGTGAACAGTTCGACACCGCCGTGCCGGTGATCAGCCGTGTGCGGGTGCGTGACAACGTCCTGCCGTTCAAGATTTTGCAGATCGTCGGCGGGCCGAGCGGCCATGTGGTGCTGGAACACGGCGATCGTTTGTTCGTCGGCGATGAAGTGGATGGCCTGCGGTTGGTGTTGATCGACAACAGCAAGGTGGTGTTCGACGGCACGCAACGCTTTGAGGTGAGCTGGTGAGCGGCACGGTGCAGGAGCGTCTCGACGCGTGGCAATTGATTCAGTCCCAGGGGCTGGCCCGTTTTGCGCCGGTGTCGATGCGCGGTCGTATCCAGCGCGTCAACGGCATGCTGCTGCAGTGCCGGCTGCCACAGGCGCGTATCGGTGATCTGTGCCAGGTCGAAAAGAACCCCGGCGATTACATGCTGGCCGAAATCATCGGGTTTGATCAGCAGGATGCGGTGCTCAGTGCCCTGGGCAATCTGGAGGGCGTGCGCGTCGGCGCCGCCGTGGAGCGCCTGGGGGTGCCGCACCGGGTGCGGGTCAGTGATGAACTGTTGGGCCAGGTGCTGGATGGTTTTGGTCGCCCGATCGCAGGCGAGGGCCCGAGTGCGTTTGTCGAAGCGGATACGCCCGACGCGACTGCAGTGTTGTGCGAGGCGCCATTGCCCACGGAGCGCCCGCGCATCAGCCGCGCGTTGGCCACTGGCGTGCGCTCGATCGATGGTCTGCTGACGTTGGGCGAGGGTCAGCGCGTCGGGCTGTTTGCCGGCGCCGGTTGCGGCAAAACCACGTTGTTGGCCGAGATCGCCCGTAACGTGGAGTGCGATGTGATTGTGTTCGGCTTGATCGGTGAGCGGGGCCGTGAATTGCGCGAGTTCCTCGATCACGAACTGGATGACCAATTGCGCGCCAAGGCCGTGCTGGTGTGCGCCACGTCCGACCGCTCCAGCATGGAACGGGCGCGGGCCGCGTTCACGGCGACCGCACTGGCCGAAGGTTTCCGGCGCAAGGGCAAGCGCGTGTTGTTGCTGATCGACTCCTTGACCCGTTTCGCCAGGGCCCAGCGCGAAATCGGCCTGGCCGCTGGCGAACCCTTGGGCCGCGGTGGTTTGCCGCCCTCGGTGTACAGCTTGTTGCCGCGCTTGGTGGAGCGCGCCGGGTTAACGCGCGAAGGCGTGATCACCGCGATCTACACCGTGCTGATCGAGCAGGACTCGATGAGCGATCCGGTGGCCGATGAAGTTCGTTCGCTGCTCGACGGCCATATCGTGCTGTCCCGCAAGCTGGCCGAGCGTGGCCACTACCCGGCGGTGGATGTGTTGGCCAGCCTTTCGCGAATTTTGAGCAACGTTGCCGAGCCTGGGCACATCCAGGCCGGTACGGCGTTGCGTCGTCTGTTGTCGGCTTACCAGCAGATCGAGCTGATGCTCAAGTTGGGCGAGTACCAGCCCGGTAACGATGAGCTGACCGATCTGGCCGTGGACAGCCGCCAGGCGGTGGATGGTTTCTTGCGCCAGGACTTACGTGAGCCCTCGCCGATCGCCACGACCCTGGATCACTTGATGGAGCTGACTGCCTATGTCCCTTTCTGAAGTCTTGTCGGGTGAAATCGACACCTTGCGGCGTTTGCGTCGCTACCGCGCAGACCGCGCCGAACGTGCGCTGCGCGAGGCCAAGCGAGCGCAGCAAGCGCTGGTCGCGCATATCCAGCAGGCCCAGGCGACGCTTGAGCAAACGCGCCTGGAAGAGGCCCGACAATGCGCGCAGTTGTTGAGTGAACACCAGGGGCAGGTGGTGACCTTCAAGGCGCTGAAAACCTGGAGCGCCAAGGAACACCACTTGTCGGCCGGCACCCGCCGCGAAGAAAGCCAGTTGAAGGACCTGCAAGGGCAGCGCGAAGAGCAGGCGGCGCAGGTCGGCAGTGCGCAAAAACAGGTGACGTTGTGTCTGCGCCAGGTGGAAAAAATCCAGGAGCTCTCCCATTTGCTGACGCAGGAACCGCTATGAACCCCGTTTCCGCCATCTCGCCTGAACGCCTGAACCTGCGTGAGTTTCGGCTAGATCGTGTACCGGTGATCGACGCCTTGGTGCCGTGGGAGGACCGGCGACTGTTTGCCCAGTTGTTGAATGATGACAGCCACGACGCAGGTCAATGGCCGTCCCTGGCCGGAATCAAGGCTTCAGGCGATATCTCCCTGGTCGATGCGTTGAGCGAGCGCCTGGTTTCGCGGATTGACGGCGCTTCGCAGTGGCCGCTGACGGCGGTCTTGTACTTGCCGCACCTGGGGCGGATCGACAGCAGCATCGGTCGAGAGCAGGGCGCCTGGACGATTGAGTTGCAGGCCGAGCGCGAGAGCACGACGCGCTGGCTCAGCGGGGTACGGCAGCAGTGTGAGCAAAGGCTTGCCGAGAGCCTCGCGCGGCCTGTCAGCCTGCGCTTAACCCCCACGGCGCGGGCATGATGATGCCCGCTCTGGCGTTGCCCTCGGTCAAGGGCGATGTGGCGGCGGCCCGTCTGCGGTTGGGGCGCGGATTGCGTATGCCGTATCAGGTGGGCGAGCTGCGTGGCGAGTTACGGCTGGAGCCCGGCGCTGCCCCCGTGGGCATCCAGCCGCTGTGTTTCGAAACCGCCTGCGGCGTATTGGGGTTCAGTGAGCCGGGGCCGCAATTCAGCTTGCTGGGTGAATGCCCGGTGACGTTGGCACAGGCGGGCAACGATCCGGACTCCTGGTTCTGGGCCTTGTTTCAGCATCATTTGAGCGCCCAGGTGCGGGCGCTGTTGGGGCATTTGCGGCTACTGCCCTCTGCGCGGCCATTGAACTTCGGTTGCCGGCTGTGCGTGACGCTCGGCGCGTCCCACGTCGTGGGTTACCTGTGGCTGTCGGCGCAGAGCTTTCTGGCGTTGTGCGAGGCCGGGGCGTGGCGCCGCATGGCCAGCCCGATGCCGGCGCGTTTTCAGTTGGCGCTGCCCGTGACGATCGGGCGCCTGCGCGTCCCCCTCAGCCAATTGCGCGGTCTGCGGGCCGGCGACGTGCTGGTGTTCGAACAGGCGTTTTTCCAAGCCCATGGCGAGGGTCATGTGCAGGTCGGCGGGCACCGTCTGTGTGTGTTTATTGATGATGAATCCGGGCCTATCTGCCTGACCCTTACTTCGATCGAGGAAGCGCCTTTGGACGACGATTTTGCAACACCGCCCTACTCGGGACATGAAGACGACACGCCGGTGATGGATGTCTTTGGGCATGAGCCGTTCGATGAACTGAGCATGGCGCTCAATGTGCGATGCGGCACGCTCAACCTGACCCTCGGCGAGCTGCGCAACCTGGCGCCCGGCGCGGTGCTGGGCATTTCCGGGTATGCACCGGGCATGGCCGGGTTGTATTACGGCGACCGCCCGCTGGGCGTGGGGCAATTGGTGGAAGTGGACGGGCGCTTGGGGTTGCAGATGTCTCGTGTGATCTTTTCCCGATGAGTTTTCAAGGGATAGACCCGATTGTTCTGGCCATGTTCGTGGGCGCATTGTCGTTGATGCCCATGCTGTTGATCGTCTGCACCGCGTTCTTGAAGATCGTGATTGTGCTGATGATCACCCGCAACGCGATCGGTGTGCAGCAGGTGCCGCCGAGCATGGCCATCAACGGCATCGCGTTGGCGGCGACCCTGTTCATCATGGCGCCCGTGGGGTATGAGATCGCGGAGGTCGTCAAGGTGACGCCCCTGGACTTGAGCAGTGTGAGCACGCTGCAACAGACCGGGCTTGAAGCGGTGCAGCCGTTGCGGGCTTTTATGGTGCGTAACAGTGACCCGGACATCCTCACCCACCTGCTGGAAAACACCGCGCGCATGTGGCCGCCGGCCATGGCGCAGGAGGTCCAGCGTGAAGACCTGATCCTGCTGGTCCCGGCGTATGTGTTGTCGCAGTTGCAGGCGGGGTTCGAGATCGGGTTCCTGATCTACATCCCCTTTATCGTGATTGACCTGATTGTCTCCAACCTGCTGCTGGCGCTGGGTATGCAAATGGTCTCGCCCATGACCATTTCGCTGCCGCTCAAATTACTGCTGTTTGTGATGGTGTCCGGCTGGTCGCGGCTGCTGGACAGCCTGTTCCTTTCCTATCTCTGAGCTGCCTATGGAACCGATCGTACTGTTCAAGCAGGGCATGCTGCTGGTGGTGGTGCTGACGGCGCCGCCGCTGATTGTCGCGGTGATCGTGGGCGTCCTGACGTCGCTGATCCAGGCGTTGATGCAGATACAAGACCAGACGCTGCCCTTCGGTATCAAGCTGGTCGCCGTTGGCATCACGCTGGTGGTGACCGGGCGCTGGATTGGCCTGGAGTTGGTCCAGTTGATCAACCTGACGTTCGACATGATCGCCCGTTCGGCTTTGAATTGAGGCGTGCCCATGCTGCTCTATCTTGATTTTATGCCGAGCCTGCTGATTGGCATGGCTCGCATTTACCCCTGCGCTTTTCTCGTCGCGGCGTTCTGTTTCCAGCACATCCGCGGCATGCCCAGGCACGCCGTGGTGATGGTCATGGCATTGATGCCGGCGCCGGGTATTCACGCGGCGCTGGCGGGCCAGGAGCTCTCCGCGATGATGTTGGGCGCGCTGGTGTTCAAGGAGGCGATCCTCGGCTTTTTGCTGGGCGTGTTGCTATCGATGCCGTTCTGGATGTTCGAGTCGGTCGGGGCGCTGCTGGATAACCAGCGGGGGGCTTTGGCCGGTGGGCAGCTCAACCCGTCGCTGGGTCCCGACGCAACGCCGATAGGGCACATGTTCAAGCAACTGGCGATTTTTTTATTGATGGTCAGCCTGGGCCTGGGCGCGCTGACTCAGGTGATCTGGGACAGCTACCTGATCTGGCCGCCTACGGTGTGGTTTCCATTGCCGGCGGCCAATGGCTTCAGTGTGTTTGTCGAGCTGGTCGGCGACACCTTCACCCACATGATGCTGTACGCCGCGCCCTTTATCGCCGTGCTGCTGTTGCTCGAGTTCGGCGTCGCGCTACTGGGGATCTACAGCCCGCAACTGCAGGTGAGTACGCTGGCCCCGCCGATCAAGTGCCTGGCCGGCATCGGTATTTTGCTGCTGTATTTCGCGCTGCTGCAGGACTTGATCGTCGGACGCATGGCGCTGCTCGGTGACCTCAAGCACTTCCTGGGCCTGCTGTTCAAGGGGCCTTGGACATGAGTGACTCGGGGGAAAAAAAACACCCCGCCAGTGCCAAGAAACTGCGTGACCAGCGCAAGAAAGGCCAGGTCGCGCAGAGCCAGGACGTGCCCAAGTTGCTGGTGCTGACGGCCTTGAGCGAGATCGCCTTGTTCACGGCCGACACCAGCATGCAGCGCTTCCAGCAGATGATGGCGCTGCCGATAGCGCGAATCGGGCAACCGTTTGTGCGTGCCCTGGAAGAGGTGCTGACGGAGGCGTTGGTGTTGTTTTTCTCCTTCGGCCTGATGATGGTCGGGGTCGCGATCGGGGTGAAGTTGATCAGCAGTTGGATGCAGTTCGGGCTGCTGTTCGCCCCCGAGTCCCTGAAGCTGGACTTCAATCGCGTGAACCCGCTTACCCAGCTCAAGCAGATGTTCTCCGCCCAGTCCCTGATGAACTTGTTGATGGGCATCGGCAAGTCATTGCTCCTGGGCTTGATACTCTACGTGGTGATTGGCCCGTCACTGGGGCCCCTGATCAACCTTGCCAACAGCGATCTGCAAACCTACATCCTCGCGCTGATCACACTCTTTCGGCACTTGTTGCATGCGTGTCTGGGGGTGCTGTTGGTGCTGGCGCTGATCGACCTGACGTTGCAGAAATACTTTTTTGCCAAGCGCATGCGTATGACCCAGGTCGAGGTGGTCAAAGAGTACAAAGACATGGAGGGCGACCCCCACGTCAAAGGCCAACGGCGCTCGTTGGCCTATCAATTGGCCCAGGAAGAACCCAAGAAAAAGCTGCCCAAGCTGGAGGAGTCGGACATGCTGGTGGTCAACCCGACGCACTTTGCCGTCGCGTTGTATTACCGCCCCGGCCAAACGCCGCTGCCGAAATTGGTGGCCAAGGGCACGGACGCGAATGCGCGTAAGCTGATCGATCGAGCCAAGGCGGCGGATGTCCCGGTGATTCAATGCGTATGGTTGGCCCGCACGCTGTACGAGGCAAAACTGGGGGCGAGCATTCCGCGCGAGACCTTGCACGCGGTGGCGTTGATCTACCGGACCTTGCGCGACCTTGACGATGAGGCCAAGCGTGAAACCCTTGAGTTGCCGGAGTTGGAGCAGCGCTGATCAGCGGCTGGCGAACCCATCCAAGGCTTCAAGGTCGGCCAGCGACAGCATCCGGCTGAGGATTTGATCCACGGCCTCACGCTGGGCAGGCAGGGCGTGCCAGATGAGCAGTGCGCCCTGGGTATCGAGGCAGATATAGCAGCCGTCAAACGCCATTGCCTGATCGAAGCGGCGCTCCAGCACGCGTTGCAGTTGCCCGGCGCGCAAGGCCGCCTGGGTGATTTTCAAGGCCAACCCCGGGCGGGCGTTGGCATGCTGTGTGTGCAGGGAGATGCCCTGGCACAACGGCAGATGAGCGGCATCGCCGCTCACCAGGCTATCGAAGAATGCCCGCCGATGCCGCTCATCGTCAGGCACCCTCCCGGTGTTCATCGCTCCAGCGACACCGTTTGATAGTCCGAACGCTCCCCGGACGGGCCGGGTTCGACGCGCATCTGTGGCGGCCACCAGATCACCATCTTATCGCTGGTCGATTGTGGGCGTGAGCAGGAGTCCCCTTTGCAGGTCGGGGTGCAACCGCTGATGAACAACACGGCAGTCATCAGGGTGGCGCACAACAGTCTTGGGTTCATGGCGTGGTCTTCCGGGTTGGCGTGAGCAGGGATGGGCGCGGCACATTCAGGTGTTCATCCTTCACCACGGGGCGCATGGCGATAAACACTTCGGCTTCTTCACCCGGCCTGAGCCAGGCGCGCGGCCAAACGGTGACCGCCAGGGTCTGGCTGTTGCTGCATTCCTTTTCATCGATGCGCACATTGCGCTTGTACTGATTGCGCAGCACCACGACGGCCACATTGAACTGCGGCCCGGTGTACCACTGGCTGCGCTCGCTATTGAGCGCCAACAGCTCGCGAGGGGCACACAACGTGTTCAACGCCAGCGGCATCGCTGCGGCCTTGAAGGCCTTGGGCACTTGGCCGCTGACCAGGTGCGCCAGGGTGCTGGTGATTTCGTTGCGGTTGATCACCGGCTGATGCGGCTCCAGGCGTCGTGCCAAGGGTTTTAGCGCGGCTTGCAACTCGCGTTGGTCGGCTTGAGGCAAATAACGTGACGGGTCGGACTGATCGCCGATCACGCGTGGGGTGAGAATGAACAACCGTTCGCGCCGGTTGTTCTGGCGCTCCGTCGAGGAGAACAGCGCTTTGCCCAGCAACGGAATATCCCCCAGCAAGGGGATCTTGTTTTGCCTGTCCGCACTATTCGTCACATGGAACCCGCCCACCACCAGTGAGCGTTTTTCCGCCATGACGGCCTGGGTGCTGATCTTGCCTCGACGCACATCGGGGCCGAAGCGTTCGGGGTTGGACTCGTCGAAGTTACCGTCTTCGATATCCACCGCCAGATGGATCTGATGGCCGCCGCGGCTGGTGATGACGCGGGGCACGACCTGGAAACTGGTGCCGACGGTGATGGGCAAGATGGTCGCGTTTTCGGTGCCGGCCGTCAGGTATTGGGTGCGGTTGAAATCAATCACCGCCGGTTGGTTTTCCAGGGTGAGCACTGACGGGTTGGAAACCATGGTTGCCAGCCCGCGAGCTTCCAGGGCGCGCACGTCGGCGTAAAAACGCTCGCGATTTTCGATCGACAATTGTGATGAGGTGCCGGGTGCCATGTTGACGGCGCCGCGGAAGCGACTGTTTTGAAACCCCCAGTTGACGCCGAATTCGCTTAATTGCGAGCGTTCGATGTCGAGGATGATTGCGTCGATTTCCACCAGCTTGCGCGCCACATCGAGCTGACTGATCAGGTCGCGGTACATCCCCTGACGCTCCGGCAGGTCATAAATCAGAACCGCGTTGTTGCGCACGTCGGCCTCGACGCGGATTCGGCTGGGGTTGACCGGCGCCCGGGAAGTCACCGATATGCCGGCGTCCACCGGCCCGGTGGGCGCGGGTGTGCTGAGCATTTGCCCCAGCAGCGGGTTGCTCAGGCGCGGGAACGCAGGCGCCAGCGGCGCGGGCTGGGACTGCGCGGCGGAGCGTTGAGCCATGCCCGTGAGCATCGTGGGATTACGCGGGTCCAGCAGCCCGCGCAGCATGGTGGCGACGCCTGGGAGGGTGATTCTTTCGTTGCGGTATTCAATTTGGCGGTCTGCGGCATTGGCGAACTTGAGCGGGTAGCTCAACACGCTCTGCTTTTCGTCCGGGGAGCGGCGCTGGCTGCTGAACTGCTTGATCTGTTCGATATAGCGCCGGGGACCGGAGACCAGGACGACGCCGTCCTCCGGCAATTCACCCCAGCCAAAACGACTGTCGAGCAGGCCGATATCGGTCAGTGCTTGCTTGAGGTCGGCAATGGTTTCGGACGACACCTCCAGGCGTGCGGACTCCTGCTGATCAAGGGTGCTGATGTGCAGGGTGTTGTTGTAGAGATACCACTGGAAGCGGTGTTCTACGCCAAGCCTGTCGAGCAGCGACTGCGGGGTATTGGCGCGTATCTTGCCATTGACGTTGCCCTCCAGCAGGCCCTCGATCTGGAGTTGGGTGCCAAATGTCTGGGCAAAATCCTCGAGGACTTCACGCAGTGGCTTGTACTGGGCTTCATAGGCGTATGCCGTGTTCTTCCATTCTGCGGGGATGGCGGCGAGGGCGTCTTGCGCCGGGGCCAGCAAACAGGTCAGGGCGATCAGGTACCGCCAATCGGCTCGTCGTGATGAAGTTTCAGGCGGGTCAATGCGCAAGCTGTCGCGCTTGTGGATCTTGTTGTGCATAGAGGCTTCTCTGATTAGTACAGCAACGAACGTAGGGAGGTGGGGTTGCGTTGAGGCGCCGCTCTGTGAAGGCGCGCGACGGTGGCGCGCCAGGTATCGCGTTGGTTGAGCAGGGACTCGAGACAGCGCTGCAGCAGCTGTTCGTCGTGCTTGTCATGCAGGCAATGCAGCAGCCAGAGCGCGCCACTGGCTGGCGCCTGAGCGAGAGCGCCCTGAAAGTGATCCAGGCTGACCTCGCCCAGTCGCAGCCAGGTCATCAGCAGTGATTTATCTGGGCGAAGTGGGGTCAGCTGAACACTTAGCAGCAGGCTGTTCGAACAATGACGCAGGACAATTTCGTCATTGTTTTCGAATAACCTTAACTCTCCAGTGCCGCGTCTCAAGCACTCGGCCAGCAGCGCTTTCAATTTACTGTCCGCTGTCCAGGCCGGACTTCAGGAGCATATGTTTTACGCGGGTGTGTTCGTTGAAGACGTATTCGGATGTTCGATGCTTGGCGACGAGATCGAAAAAAAACGCCATGTCTTCGTCCGCCCCGGAATTGCTTTCTGCTGCTTGGGTGAGGTCTCTTTTAACCACCCGTGCGTCGTTTAGAAGCCGATTGGTATAACCGTCGTAATAGTTCATGGATTCACTCCGTTGGGATGTTCTCCTTTTTGGTTTGTATGTCGAATTGGTTCCATGTGTGGCAATTTATATTTCATTAAGTGTGTTTAAAGCCCATCGTTTGAATGGCTGTCGTCAGGCTTCAGGAATAGGTTGACCAAGGACGTCCAGTCGATCCGAAAGTCCCCCTCTTCGGTATTCAATATGAGCGATTGCGGTTTGATCGTATTGTCCGCGCGCAGTGTCCAGTGCGTACTGCCGCGGTTGGCCAGGCAGGCCCGCACGGCCTCCAATTCGAGCGGATGGCAAACCAGTGCGGCCTTGACCGCTGGCACATGGCTCGCCAGCAACTGCTTGATCAGGGCAGCCATGCGTTGGGGGGCGGGGGTGTCTTCAAGCAGCAGGTGAATGGCCTGGTTGGCGATGGCGGTGGCGTATCGTTCAAGGTTGTCACACAAGGCCTGACGCTCGACTTCCCAGCGTTTGAGTTGCGCGTTGGCACGTTGCCATACTTCCAGGCTGGCTTTTTCGAGCAGCTCTTCGCGCTGGGCGTGTGCCGCCTTCAGCAATTGCCTGGCCTCGGCCTTTGCCTGATCCACCACACTGCTGGCCTGTGTGTAGCTCGCCAGTGTTTCGCAAGAGATCATGCTCCCCGGCAGGGGCGGCGCGCCGCCTGGCGAGTTGATTTTATATCGACATAACATCGTTAATCTCCGTGCTCCTTTGAGGCAGCAGCACTACCGTTCCTGTTCATTGCGCCAATACGCCACACCACCGCATGCCAAAGGGTGTCGAGGCGGCTATGGGAGTCACCGAGCGAAAGCGCCTTTTCTTCCAGATCCAAAATGCGCCGGCGGGGAAAGCGCAACCTGATGCGCTGCCAGGTGGCCGGTGTGACCCAGGCGCAGAGCAATTGCAGCGGGTCATTGTCGGGCTGCACCATATCCAGAGGCAGGGCCTTGGACAGCCTGTTGCACCACTGTCGATGGTTGTCATCGAGTGTTGTTGCATAGGCGGGACGGCAGATGCCGTCAATCAGTGCGAGCCCCAGGTCGAGTTGATTCGCTGAGGCGAGTGCCAGTTGCAGGAGTGCGGGATCGGGCATTGGCGGCAGGCACGGGGCAACACCATAAGGTGCGCCCGCGACGACCTGCCGGCTGCGATGCAGCTCAGTTAGCGCGGCGTGTTGATCGGGGGTTTTCCAGTCTTCGTGGGCACACAACCAAGGCGTGGCCCACCATTGGGCCCATGAGAGATTACTCATTGCGTGCATGGACAGGCGCATCCAGGGATGGGCCGTCCGGCAGCGCGTCTGCGGCTCTTTGTGTGCGTCTATGCCAGAACACGCCCCCAGCAACCATCAGCACCAAGGCGATCAGTGCGAATATCACGCTGGCCCGCCAAAAACCGATGTCATCTCCGGGCACCAGGAAAGGCCCGAAGTAAGCCAGTTTTTGCTGCTCCAAATAGGCGGTCGCAGGTACGAAGACGACGGTCAGTTTTTGCGGGTTTTCCACTGCGGCGGTCATCCCCGGGATACTGCTCGCAACCATCCTGCGCACACGGGCCCTGATGTTGTCGGGGTCGAGTCGGGGATCATGTTTGATGAACACCGAGGCGGACGCCGGTTGTACGGGTTCTCCCGGAGCGACGCGCTCGGGCAGCACCACGTGTACGCGAGCGACGATGACGCCATCGATGTTCGATAACGTGGTTTCCAGCTCTTGGGACAAGGCATAGATGTAGCGTGCGCGTTCTTCAAGCGGCGTAGAGATCACGCCTTCTTTGCGAAAGGTGTCGCCCAGCGTCGCGCGCGCGACCCGAGGGAGGCCGGCGGCCTCCAGCGTTCGCACGGCGCGGCCGATATCGGTGGCGTTGACCACCACGACAACGCCATCTTTCGCGGGAACTTTGGTGGCGCGGATATGTTTGTCTGCCAGTTCGGCAACGACCTCATTGGCCTCCTGTTCGGTTAACTGACGATGAAGTTCGACACGATCACTGCAGGCATTGAGCAAGAATGAGAGCGACAGGATTACCAGGATAAGCAGCGGGCGAGTCATGTTGGCCTACTGCAGGTTGCTGATTTTATCGATGCACTGCGCGGTTTTACCGACGCTCTTCGATAACATATGCGTCAGCAGGAGGGCATCGGAAAGTTGGCCGGGATATTTTCGCGCCTCGTCCAGTTTGTTCTTGCTGCTTAATGCACGCAGGCTTTTGGTCATACGCTCAGTCACGGAATTCAGCTTGCCTGCGGCCTCGGAAAGCATGCTCTGTGGCATCGCATGATTGATCGCCGTACTCGGGAGTGAGGACGGCGTGAGAGTTGAGTTGAAAAAGTTTACATCGGTGGCCGAGGTGGATGCCTCCTGTGTTCCGGAGGCGCCAGGGAGTTGATTGGTTTCAGTCGAGCGGATGCTTCCTATCATCATGTTGCCCCTGTTAGATAAGGGTTAGAAGATGAGCGTGTTTAGGGTTGTTGCTGACAACGCTCGTGGCGGCGTGACCTTCCCGGCATAGCCTGTCGGGAAGGTCAGCAAAGGTTCAGCTATTACAGACGGAGCATGTCAGCAGCTGCTTTAATACCGTTGGTATTAGCGTTCTCTGCTGCTTTAAATGCGTTTTTTACGCCGTCTATGCGCTTCTTTGATTCTGCAGCCTCCATACCTGCATCTGCCTCTTCAGCAGACATGTCGCCACCCATAGATGAAGCTGCATTGGCCATAGCTGAATAGCCCCCACCGATCGCACCAATAGTCATGTTTTTTTCTCCATGCTTAATGTTAGTTCACTGGGTTCAGCGATGCATCAAACGACGCGATTGCACACTTGCACCGCTGTTCCATAACTTATGTGGTTGATGTTTTTTATGCGTTCCATGGATGGCGGGTGGGTATGTTTCAAAAAGTGTATTTACGTTCGGCAAGGTTGTCATGTCTCAGCTTAGTGATATTCCCAAATGCTTTATTCGGTGGTAGAGCGTTCGCTTGGCGACGCCTAACGCTATTGCCACACTGTCCACACAGTGGTCGTGTTGACGAAGCGACTCTTCAATCAGCGATTTCTCCATCTGTTGCAGTCGCGTCTTCAGGTTCATTTCAAGTTCATGTCGGGTTATCACCGCCGTTGATAACGGCGGCAGGCCCAACACGAAGCGCTTGGCCGTCGAGCGCAGTTCGCGCACATTGCCCTTCCACGGGTGGCACAGCAGTTGTTGTAATAGCTGCTTGCCGGGGGGCGAAGGTGCGGCGAGCCGGAAGTGCTCGGCCTCTTGCTCAATCATGCTCAGGAACAAGGGAATGATCCGCTCTCGCCGATCCCGCAAGGCTGGCAGGTGGATATTGACGACATTCAGACGGAAGTAGAGGTCGCGTCGGAAAGTGCCTTGCTCGACCATTTCGTGCAAGGCGTGCTGGGCCGAGGCGATCACGCGCATGTCTACCGGGATAAAGCGTGTGGAACCCAGGCGTTCGACCCCGCGCGATTCCAATACACGTAACAGCTTGGCTTGCAGTGACAGCGGCATGCTGTCGATTTCGTCGAGGTACAGGGTGCCCAGATGGGCGGCTTCGACAAACCCCGCCCGCGATTGCATGGCGCCCGTATAGGCGCCGCTGTTGACGCCGAACAATTGGCTTTCCGCAAGGGTTTCCGGGATGGCAGCACAGTTAACTGCAACGAAGTTTCCTTTGCGACGGGACAGGTGGTGTATGCGTTGCGCCAACGTATCTTTACCTGTGCCGGTTTCTCCCAATAGCAGAATGTCGATATCGAGAACGGCCGTGTTGTTGACCGTCATTTCGATGACCGGGCAATCGCTAAAGGCCATGTCCGTTATAGGACCGTTTTCGCAGAGCGTCGACATAGTGTTGTGCTCCGATACTGTTGCCACTTCAGGGGGGCAATTAACCTATGGTCCGGCGCGCAGTTAAACAGGAAACCTTAGTGTTGTCATGATGCGCTGCTTGAGCTGTAGAGACGCTCGGGTATTTGAACCGCAAGAACTATAAAGTTGCAAGTGCTGCTTGGGCTAGTTGCCCGTGGTTAGTGTAAGACAAATCTTAGAGTGATGAAGAATAGTTGGGGAGTCTGATGAGGGGGCAGATATGTTGCGGTGTGTGTTCTAGAATGCCTGTTATTTTATAATGTGTGGCGATGTTTCACTCTCTTGATGCATCGCCCTTTTATCGTGCGGCTTCTACCGCAATCTACGTTTGCACGTTAAATGAGCCGGCTAGACAGCCCACTACCCGCACAAAAAGCCGCCAGGGTTGCCCCCCTCACTCCGCACATTGATAGCCATTAAAAAAAGCAGCCCTTTGGCACCGATAACATCGTTTCTCGGGCGCACGGGTTTTCAATATATTGGCCGCCAGATCCGATTAATGACTCAACATTCACCACACTCAGTGCGAGTAGTCTTAATGAATAATAAACCTGACAGCACAAGGCTTGATAACGCCGGAGCGGGGACCCGAGCGGTCTGGGGTGGGGAGCAAGTCAGGCACCCCTACAATGCCACTCAAACACCTATCGTGGTCAGTGCCGCTTACGGTTACGACGACATCGACGTCTGGTACGACGTTGCTCTGGGCAACGCTCCGGGCTTTATCTACAGCCGCATGAGCAACCCGACGGTCGAGACCCTCGAAGCAAAAATCCGCGAGTTGGAAAATGCCGAGTCCGCCGTGGCCTTCAGCAGTGGCATGGCGGCGATCAGCAGTGTGCTTTACACCTTCCTGGCCCACGGTAATCGTGTGGTGTCCACTAAGGACAGCTATGGCGGCACCAACAAGATTTTCGAAGAGTTCCTGCCGCGCATGGGTGTGGAGGTGAGCTTGTGCGAGACGTTCGATCACGAGGAGATCGAGCGTGAAATCGCCAAAGGCTGCCAGTTGGTGTACCTGGAAACACCGACCAACCCGACCCTGAAAATCCTCGATATCCAGCGTCTGGTGGCTGCGGCCAAGCGCGTCGGTGCCGTGGTGGTGGCGGATAACACCTTCGCCACGCCGCTGAATCAAAACCCGCTGGCGCTGGGCGTGGACGTGGTCATCCACAGCGCGACCAAGTTTCTCAGTGGTCATGGCGATGTGCTCGGCGGCCTGGTATGCGGCAGCGAATCGTTGATGGAAAAGGTGCGGCATTACCGCGAAATCAACGGTGCGACGCTCGATCCCTTCTCGGCCTACATGATCATCCGCGGCATGAAGACGCTGGTGCTGCGTCTGCGTCAGCAGCAACACAGTGCCCGCGCCCTGGCAGAGTTTCTCTGCACCGAACCGTTGGTGGCGTCGGTGAATTATCCCGGCTTGACCAGTCACCCGAACCACGCGGTGGCGTGTGCGCAAATGTCCGGTTTCGGCGCCATCGTCAGTTTTGTTCTGGTCGGTGGCATGGACACGGTCAAGGTGCTGTTGCCGCGCCTGCGCTTTGCTCACTGCGCGGGCAATCTTGGCGCGGTGGAAACCATTTACGGGCCGGCTCGGACCACCAGCCATGTGGAAAACACGCTGGAGGAACGTCTGGCCCTGGGTATCTCCGAAGGGCTGGTACGCGTCTCCGTCGGCATCGAAGACACCGATGATTTGCTCGACGATCTGCAGCAGGCGTTTGCCTTTGTCAGGCATTCACGGGGTGAACAGCTACCCGCAAGCAAACAGCCCTCAATCAATCAAACGTGCACTGAGGTAGCCAGTTGAAGTTTTAACGTTACTCCCTCACGACAGGGCCGTTAGTGAGGCGTTCATGAAGCGGAATAATAATAAAACCCAGTGGCGACATTTTTTGACTCTGCCCAATCACTCAGCGCAGACGTTAATGCGTGCCCCGCCAACTTTCATGAGAACAACCATGTCCATACAAGAACAGCAACTCAACCCGCGTGCCGGTTTCAAACAGGAAATGCAGACGCGCCATATTGTCATGTTGGCATTGGGCGGCGTGATTGGTACCGGGCTGTTTCTCACGTCCGGATACACCGTTAACCAGGCCGGTCCGTTAGGTGCGGTCATTGCTTACATCATCGGCGCGCTCATGGTCTACATGGTCATGATGTGCCTGGGCGAGTTGGCGGTGCAGATGCCGGAAACCGGCTCCTTCAGCACCTACGCCACGCGCTTTCTCGGCCCGGGTACCGGCTACACCGTGGCCTGGCTGTATTGGCTGACGTGGACCGTGGCCATCGGCTCGGAATTCACCGCCGCCGGTATCCTCATGGTGCGCTGGTTCCCGGACACGCCGGTGTGGATCTGGAGTGCGCTGTTCGCTGGCGTGGTGTTCCTGACCAACGTGATCTCGGTGCGTTTGTTTGCCGAGACCGAGTTCTGGTTGTCCTTGATCAAAGTAGTGACGGTGGTGGTGTTCCTGATAATCGGCGGCGCGGCGATTCTTGGCCTGTTGCATATCGATCAGGCGCACAGTGCCGGCCTGGGTAACTTCACCCGCGAGGGCTTGTTCCCCACCGGTTTCATGTCGATTGCCATGACCCTGTTGGCGGTGTCCTTCGCCTTCTCCGGTACGGAGTTGATCGGTATCGCTGCCGGTGAAACCAAGGACCCTCAGCGCAATGTGCCACGGGCCATTCGCACGACTGTGTTGCGTCTGGCGATCTTTTTCGTCGGCACCATTTTTGTCCTGGCGACGCTGTTGCCCCGCGAGCAGGCCGGGTTGGTGGAGAGTCCGTTTGTCACTGTGTTCAGCTACATCGGCATTCCTTACTCCGCCGACATCATGAACTTCGTGATCATCACGGCGCTGTTGTCTGCGGCCAACTCCGGGTTGTACGCGGCCTCGCGGATGCTCTGGACCTTAAGCGACCAGGGACACCTGCCTAAGCAGTTCTCTAACCTGACCCGCACGGGGACGCCGTTGAATGCCATCGTATTGAGCATGTTCGGCGGCGGCGCCTCGTTGCTCAGTAGTGTGTTTGCCGCTGACACCGTCTACCTGGCGCTGGTGTCGATTTCCGGGCTGGCGGTCGTGGTGGTGTGGATGAGCATCGCTGCGAGCCAGATCGCATTCCGCCGTCACTATGTGGCCAATGGCGGTGATGTCCGCGACCTCAAATTCCGCGTCCGGGGTTATCCGTGGGTGCCTCTGGGAGCGCTGGCCTGCTGCAGCCTGGCCTGCGTCGGGATCGCTTTCGACCCCGAGCAGCGGGTGGCGCTGTACTTCGGTTTGCCATTCATCGCCTGGTGCTACTTCGTGTATTACATTACCCGCAAGAGCCGCGAGCGACGCTTGTCGCTTGCCCCCTTGGCACAACCGTCCGATGCATTCTAGACAGGGTGGGCAAGCGTGCTCGGTGCGGGGGGCGTCAATGAGGTCCAGACCATGAAGCAAAAGCCGTTACCCCCATTGAACTGGCTGCGGGCATTCGAGGTGTCTGCCCGCTGTCTGAACTTTACCCACGCCGCCGAGGAACTGTTTTTGACCCAGGGCGCGGTCAGCCAGCAGATCCGCCAATTGGAAAGCCATCTGGGGGTGGCGCTGTTCAAGCGCTTGCCCCGTGGCTTGGGGCTGACCGAGGAAGGCCAAGCCTATCTGCCGGTGGTGCAGGATGCGATCACTCGGCTGGCGGTGGGGACCAACGAGATTTTTGGCCAGCACAAACGCCGGCCGATCAAGGTGCGTGGCAGCCTGGCGTTTTTCGTCCATTGGCTGGCGCCCAAACTGGTCGACTTTCGTCAGGCCCATCCCCATGTCTACATCCGCTATATCAGCAACATTTGGGTCAAGGAGCTGGATGGCGAAGACGATATGGAAATTCGTTGGGGGCATGGTCAATGGCCCGGCCTGGTCTCGCAACGGCTGACCTGGGACACCTTGTTTCCGGTCTGCTCGCCCGCCCTGATGGCGCGCTCGCCGCTGAAGGTCGCAGCCGATGTGGCCCACCATCCGTTGCTGCATGTTCTGGGTTACGAAGAGGGCTGGGGTTACTGGTTGAACATGGTCGGAGCGGACACTGTCGATTCGTCGACCGGCATGCAGTTCGACACGCTGATCTGCACCTTGCGCATGGCCGAGTTGGGGCAGGGGATTGCCCTGGCCCGCTCCTCGATGGTCGACGAAATGCTCCAGGACGGGCGTCTGGTTGAACCCTTCGCCCAGCGCATCGAAGCCAGCGAATCGTTTTATCTGGTCCGCGGTTCGGGGGCCGACCAGCATCCCGACGCGGTCATGTTTTCTACCTGGCTGGTCGAGCAGGCACATCGTTACAAATGAATGGCCGGGGTCAACCATGCACTATGTGAGTACACGAAGTTCGGCCATCCAGGTCGATTTCGAAAAAGTCGTGTTATCCGGCATTGCCGAGGACGGCGGACTGTTCGTGCCCTTCGAGTTACCGCTGTTCGAACCCCAGGACATGGCCAATTGGTCGATCTTGCCGTATGACGAACTGGCCTATCGGGTCATGAGTCCGTTTGTGGGTGGGGCCATCCCTGAGGTGGATCTCAAACGCATGCTCAAAGAGGCGAGCCGCCGCTTCAGTCATCGCTCCGTGGCGCCCTTGCATCAGGTCGACCGCAACGAGTGGGTGCTGGAGCTGTTCCACGGACCTACCCGTTCCTCGAAGGATTTTGCCGCCCAGTTGCAGGCGCAGTTGGTGCAGTATTTTCTGCACAAACGCCAGCGACGCGCGGTGCTGCTCGGCGCTACCAACGGTGATACCGGGCTGGCGGCCATCGAGGCGTTCAAGCACTGTGACGACGCCGTCGTGGTGGTGTTCTATCCGGCGTCCGGCGTACCACAGCATCAGTTGCAGCATCTGCAGGCGGTGGCTCACCCGAATGTCCACACGTTCGCGGTCAACGGTAGCTTCGATGAGTGCCAGACCATCGTGAACCGGCTGTTCCGGCAGTGGCCATGCACGCAGCACGAGGCAGTCAGTTTCAACTCCAGCAACTGGGTCAGTGTGTTGGCGCAACTGGTGTTTTATTTCCACGCCGTGCTGCAACTGGGAGGCGCTCAGCGTCTGATTGGTTTCAGCGTGCCCGCCGCGAGTTTTGCCGAGGTCTATGCCGGTTACATTGCGCAGAAAATGGGCCTGCCGATCACCCAGATGATCGTTGCGACCAATCAGAACGACGCATTGCATCAGTTGTTTCTGAAGAACCACTACTCCAGGTTGCGAACCAACAAGACGCTGTCGCCGGCCATGGACCTGTCGATTTTTTCCAACCTTGAACGTTTCCTCTGGGAGCTCTACGGGCATGACGATCAGGCGGTGAGCGCGCTGATGGCCGCGTTCGAATCCAGCGGCGAGATGACCATCGCCAACGAGTGCTGGTTGCAGGCGCGGATGATCATCGACTCCTACGCGGTCAGCGATGACGAAACCCTGCAGGAAATGACCTCGCTGTACCGTGACACCGGTTACGTCATTGATCCTCACACCGCCACCGGCGTCCTGGCAGCTCGACTGTACCGGCGCAGCCTGGTCGCGCCGATGGTCACCCTGGGGGAAATCTCACCGGCCAAATCGGCCGTGCTGCTCGGCGAACTGGGGATCGGTGCGCCGGCGCCACACAGCCCGCTCGCAGAGCCGCGACCGGCACAGCATTACCGAATTCAACCGGACGACCTCGACACCCTCCATCAGCTGCTCGGCGCGCTGTGACGGCGTTGCAATAGGAGGTCACGTGAAGCGCATTCTGGACCCGCTCGATGAACGTATCATCGCCGAGCTGCGGCTCAATGCCCGGGCGGCCCACGCCGAGCTGGCGACCAAGGTCAATCTGTCGCGCAATGCCGTGCGCCAACGGATCGAACGGCTCGAGCGCGACGGTGCGATACAGGGGTATACGGTGCGCACGGGGGAGGGGCGACAAGCCTCTTCGAGCATCAATGCGGTGATTTTTGTCTATCGCTACGACCGCATGCGCGGCGCGGATGTGCTGCAGGCTTTGCGGGCAATACCGGAAGTCATCGCGTGCGATGTCATGAGCGGCGAGTTTGACCTGATGCTGCGCGTCGGCGCTGCGAGCCCGGAGCGGGTGCATAAGGTCTGGAATGAAATCTCCGCGCTGCCGGGAGTGGAAAACACGGTGACTTCATTCGTTTTATCGTCTGTCGTCTAGCCGGTTTTTTGCTGTGAAAAAGTCAACCTCGGTTGGCTTTTTTTATGCCCGGACGCTTTGCCCAGGCACTGGTCAAAACGCCCATGAAATAGAGCAAATTGGCATATTTCACTGCCCAGGACGCGTCCCTAATCTAGTGCCCAACAACCCATCACTCAGATCAAGGGCAATAAAAATATGACTGAATACAAACTGGCGCTGGTCGGCTTCGGTGGTGTCAACCGGGCGTTGGCTCAGCTGATTGCCGAGCGTAACGAAAGCTGGAAAAACGAACTGGGTTTTACCCTGAAAATCGTCGGCGTCACTGATCTGTTCCTCGGTTCGGTGATCGGTCTCGACGGCTTGGATGCGGCGTTGCTGGCCCATCTTCCGGCGGTCAAGGGTGCCTTTGCGCAACTGCCGGGTGGCGAAGCCGTAGCCCTCAACGAAGCGGTGATCAAAGCGTCCGGTGCGGACATCATTGCCGAAGCGACCTTTACCAACCCGGTGGATGGCGAGCCGGCGACTTCGTTCTGCCGCTGGGCGCTGGAGAACGGCAAACATGTGGTCACCACCAACAAGGGGCCGATTGCCCTGCACGGTGGCGAGCTGAAAGACCTGGCCCAGCGCAATAACGTCGCCTTTGAATACGAAGGTTCGGTGATGAGCGGCACACCAGTGATCCGCCTCGCCAGGCAGTTGCTGGCGGGCAGTTCGGTTGTCGGTTTCGAGGGGATTCTCAACGGCACGTCCAACTTCGTCCTGACCCGCATGGAAGGCGGCCTGGGTTTCGCCGAGGCGGTCAGTGAGGCACAGGCATTGGGGTATGCCGAAGCCGACCCAACGGCGGATGTCGAGGGGCATGATGTCCGTCTGAAGGTGGTAATTCTGGCCAACGAACTGCTGGACGCCAAGCTGAACGTCAACGATGTCAGTTGCCGCGGTATTGCCTCACTCGGCCTTGGTGACATCGAAAAAGCCCGGCAGGACGGGGCACGCTGGAAGCTGATCGGCGCGGTCACGCGGCATGCCGATGGTTCGGTCAGTGCCAGTGTCGAGCCGCGCCTGTTGAACCATGATCATCCGCTGGCCGGTATCTGCGGCGCCACCAATGCTGTGTCGTTCGCCACCGATCTGCTCGGTGCGGTGACGGTTTCGGGGCCGGGAGCTGGGCGCACGGAAACAGCGTTTGCGTTGCTGTCGGACATCATCAGCATCCATCAGTCTGTTGCGCACAACTAGGAGAACGCCTGTGAAACGATCGAGTCTTGCGCTGGCTGCCGTGGCGCCGCACATCGAAGTCTTCAACCCCTTTGACGGGACTGTTATCGGGACCGTCGCGGATGTCTGTGCATCGCAGGTGCCGCAGTTGCTGGTGCGGGGTCGCAGCGGTGCGCAAGCCTGCGCCGAACTGCCGCGTCATCGTCGGGCACGCATTCTCGAACAGGCCGCCTTGCACATCGAACGCGATGCCCCGGCATTTGCCCGGCTGATTGTCGAAGAAGCCGGCAAGCCCCTTAAACAGGCGGAAAAAGAGGTCAAGCGCTGCGTCAACACCCTCAAGCTTTCTGCCGAAGAGGCCAGGCGCAATGCCGGGGAAGTGGTGCCGTTCGATGCCTATGAGGGCTCCGAGTCGCGCCAGGGCTGGTTCTCCCGCGAGCCGCTGGGCCTGATCGTGGCGATCACCCCGTACAACGATCCATTGAATCTGGTGGCGCACAAGCTCGGTCCGGCCATTGCCGGCGGCAACGCGGTGATTCTCAAACCGTCTGAGCTGGCGCCGTTGTCGGCGATCAAATTGGTCTCGTATCTGGTTGAGGCCGGGTTGCCCGAGTCGGTGGTCACTGTCGCCACCGGCGGCGCGGAACTGGGCAAGGCCTTGGTCGCCTGCCGTGAGGTGCGGATGATTTCCTTTACTGGCGGCTTCGTCACCGGCGAGCAAATTGCCCGCACGGCCGGCCTGAAGAAGCTCGCCATGGACTTGGGCGGCAATGCGCCGGTGATCGTCATGGCGGACTGCAACCTTGCGGCCGCCGTCGACAGTTGCCTGTCCGGGGCCTTCTGGGCGGCGGGACAGAACTGCATCGGCACTCAGCGCCTGCTGATCCAGGCCTCGATCTACGAGCTGTTCCGCGAGCACTTCGTCAGCCTGGCGCAGAAACTGGTGACCGGCGACCCATGGCTTGCCAGCACCGACATCGGCCCGATGATTACCCCCCAAGCGGCGCAGAACGCCGAGCAGGTGGTAAACGAAGCGTTGAAGGACGGTGCCCGGTTACTTTGCGGCCACCGGCGCCAGGGTTCGTGCTACGCCGCGACCGTGCTGGAAAACGTCGATCATGCCAGCCGCCTGTGGCGCAACGAAGTGTTTGCCCCAGTGGTGGTGTTGCAGCCTTTCGAAACCTTCGACGAGGCCATCTCGTTGGCCAATGAACCCGAATACAGCCTGCACGCGGGGATCTTCACCAATGATCTGGCGACGGCGATGAGTGCGGCGCGGCGGATCGAGGCGGGTGGCGTGATGATCAACGACTCGTCCGACTATCGTTTCGATGCGATGCCGTTTGGCGGCTCCAAGTACGGCAGCCTCGGCCGGGAAGGGGTGCGCTTTGCCTATGAGGAAATGACCCAGCCCAAAGTGGTGTGTCTGAACACCCTGGGTTAAGCGATTCAAGGCAAATAAAACCAGGTCGTTTGGCATTGGGAAGGTCTGGTCACCCGCCCAATGCTCTTTTCTAGCATCAGCCGTGCATTATCTGCCGCGTCGCACAGGCACCTCCCGGTGGTTCTTGTTATCCTGACCGGCCTCTTTCATGGACGAATACCGAGACAAGCCATGGCTAACCTCACCCCGTCACGCCTCGGGACGATGCTTCAGGGGCTGCTCTTTGCCCTGATTGGTATCGTCTTGTTGGGCATTGCCGTCAATCTCACGCTTGAACGACGCGAATTCCTCGCCCACGCACAGACCGCCGATGGCATCGTCAGCCGCTTGAATGCCGGTGGTTCGCATCCCGAGATCGCCTTCACCACCCGCAGTGGTGAAAAGATTTCCTACCCCCAGGGCGGCTTTATTTTTGGCTATCAGCAGGGTCAGCCGGTGCGGGTGTATTACCTGCCCGAGCAGCCGGCCAGTAGCGCCGTGGTCGATACCCCTGCCGCACTGTGGGCCACTCCCGGGTTACTCGGTTGTATGGGGCTGTTGTTCACCCTTGCCGGCCTGTTAAGGGGCATCGGTCAGCGCGGTCGCGGCGCAGTTCATTCACATAAAGGACTTTGAACGATGAGCTACAACATCCCGATCCCGCTCAATGCCAGTCGCTGGCAGTATCAGACCGCCAGCGGTGGCGGTCTGACCATCGCCCTGGTGGCGGGCAGTGGCGGTTCGATCATCCTGCGTTCGCCCCAGGGCGAGAACGTCAGCTACCGCTACGGCGGCGTCGGGGTGGGGCTCGGATTTGGCGCGCGCCTGCCGCGTTTCGGCAAGATCAATATTCAAGTCAAGGGTAAGAGCGTAGGGGCAGCCGGTGCGGCGGAGGCTTTTCCTAGCACTGGCATGGTGTTTGTCAGCGACGCCCTGGTCGGCCGTGACCTGACCAGTGACGACATCACCGGGCCTTGCCTGTATACCGAAGTGGGGGCGGGGCTGGTGGTCGGCGGTTCGGCCATGGCGCTTTTGTTCGGGCTTGATCCCAAGCTGCTGGCGTTGGCGGCGGTTCTAAGCGCCAACCCGGCGACCTCGCTCATTGCCTCCGCCACGGTCAACCGGCAGTTGCTGCAGTCGGCCAAGGGCGCGGTGGTCATGGCCGGCATGAACGCTGGCGTGCAGGCCGGTGGTGGCGCCGTGATCAGCATGGGCTATCTGTTCTAGTCGTGCAGAGCGGGTCGATATAGCGCCCACAAAAAAGCCGCGAATAAACGCGGCTTCTTTGATTCCGACAACGCTTACACGTTGAAGCGGAAGTGCATCACATCGCCATCTTTGACGATATATTCCTTACCTTCCAGGCGCCATTTACCGGCCTCTTTCGCACCGGCTTCACCCTTGTACTGGATGAAGTCGTTGTAGGCGATCACTTCGGCGCGGATAAAGCCTTTTTCGAAGTCGGTGTGGATCACGCCGGCAGCCTGTGGCGCGGTGGCGCCGACCTTGACGGTCCAGGCGCGGACTTCTTCGACACCGGCGGTGAAGTAGGTCTGCAGGCTGAGCATTTCGTAACCGGCGCGGATCACGCGATTCAGGCCAGGCTCTTCCAGGCCCAGGGCCTCGAGGAACATGTCCTTTTCTTCGCCGTCATCGAGCTCGGCGATTTCCGCTTCGATCTTGTTGCACACCGGAACCACGATCGCGCCTTCTTCGTCGGCGATGGCCTTGACCACGTCGAGCAGCGGGTTGTTCTCGAAGCCGTCTTCGGCGACGTTGGCGATGTACATCACCGGCTTGGTGGTCAGCAGGTGGAAGCCCTTGACCGCGGCCTTCTCGTCAGCGCTCATGGTCTTCATCAGGCTGCGTGCCGGCTTGCCCACGGTGAAGTGAGCGATCAGTTGCTCCAGCAGGCCTTTCTGGACCACGGCGTCCTTGTCACCACCCTTGGCGTTACGCGCAACTTTCTGCAGTTGCTTCTCGCAGCTGTCGAGGTCGGCGAAGATCAGTTCCAGGTCGATGATCTCGATGTCGCGTTTCGGGTCGACGCTGTTGGAGACGTGAATCACGTTCTCGTCTTCAAAGCAGCGGACCACGTGGGCGATGGCATCGGTTTCGCGGATGTTGGCCAGGAACTTGTTACCCAGGCCTTCACCTTTCGACGCACCGGCCACCAGGCCGGCGATGTCGACGAACTCCATGGTGGTCGGCAGGATGCGCTTGGGGTTGACGATCAGCGCCAGTGCATCCAGGCGCGTGTCCGGCATCGGCACGATACCCGTGTTGGGTTCGATGGTGCAGAAGGGGAAGTTCTCCGCCGCAATACCGGACTTGGTCAGCGCGTTGAACAGGGTGGATTTGCCGACGTTGGGCAGGCCGACGATGCCGCAATTGAATCCCATGGTGTTTCCCCTCGGAAAAGAGTCAGGCCTTCTGGCTGTGCAGGTTTTTCATCGCACGGTTCCATTCCCCGGCGAGGATATCCGGCAGCACGCCGAGGGCAAAGTCGATGCAGGCATCGAGTTTTTCCTGTTCGGCGCGTGGCGCACGACCCAGGACGAAATTTGAAACCATACTGGCAACGCCTGGGTGGCCAATGCCGAGCCGCAGACGGTAAAAGGTATTCTGATTGCCCAACTGCGCGATGATGTCGCGCAGGCCATTGTGCCCGCCATGCCCGCCGCCTTGCTTGAGCTTGGCAACGCCGGGTGGCAGGTCCAGTTCGTCATGGGCCACCAGGATTTCTTCGGGTTTGATCCGGAAGAACCCCGCAAGCGCCGCGACAGCCTGGCCGCTGCGGTTCATGTAGG
This sequence comes from Pseudomonas marginalis, assembly GCF_024169655.1. Taxonomy (GTDB): domain Bacteria; phylum Pseudomonadota; class Gammaproteobacteria; order Pseudomonadales; family Pseudomonadaceae; genus Aquipseudomonas; species Aquipseudomonas paraveronii. The sequence goes on from NZ_JALJWV010000001.1 coordinate 742,741, forward strand.
TGGTGGGAATCAACAGACGAACATCCTGACCCTGATGCGAAAAGCGTCCGGTCAGGCCAAAATACTTGCGATCGGCCACCAGGTTTACACCTTGGGCGTGGGCGATGCGCTCAACAAAAAGGGCCCCCGCGTTATGCCGGGTCTGTTCGTATTCGGCGCCTGGATTTCCCAGGCCAACGATCAGTTTAATGGCAGTCACGACAGGGGCCCTTCCTTTGGAGTTGTGGATAACATTGCCGACCTGAGTGCGGCGAAAGTGGACGACAAGAGATCATTTACCCAAGAGTAAACGCCGCGTTATCGCCCGCTTTCTCGCTACGTTTCGGTCCGCGATGTTTCCTCAAGCTCCGGCAATACAGAGTGAATTACTCTGCAGCGCCTTCTTCAGCTTCTGGAGCAACGCGTGGAGCGTGAACGTTGGCAACCGCTTTGTCATCACCGTGAACCAGTGCGACAAACTCAACGCCTTTAGGGGCTTTGAGGTCGGACAGGTGGATGATTTCGCCGATTTCCATGGCCGACAGGTCGACTTCGATGAACTCAGGCAGGTCTTTCGGCAGGCAGGTCACTTCGATCTCGGCAACAACGTGCGAAACTTCGCCGCCTTTCTTGATCGGAGCTTCTTCACCAACAAAGTGCACAGGCACGATGGCGGTCAGTTTCTGGCCGGCAACGACGCGAACGAAGTCAGCGTGCAGCACGTGGCCTTTAGCTGGGTGACGTTGCAGCGCCTTGATGATGACGTTCTGCTTGGTGCCGCCGATGTTCAGCGAGATGATGTGGCTGTAGGCCGCATCGTTTTCCAGCAGTTTGGCAACTTCTTTAGCCAGCATGCTGATGGATTCAGGGGCTTTTTCGCCACCGTAAACTACAGCTGGAACCAGGCTTGCGAGACGACGCAGGCGGCGGCTCGCACCTTTCCCCAGGTCGGAACGCACTTCAGCATTCAGAATAAATTCGTTCATGTTGTATCTCCAAAATAACCACATTCGCCCCAGCGTTTGCGACCAGCGCTAAAGGCGATATGGGCAAAAAAGCCCCGCCCCAACAATATGCTGGGGCGGGGCGCTTTTCGTCAGTGAGGTGATCCGTTGGTTTGACCCTTAACGGAACATCGCGCTGATCGATTCTTCGTTACTGATGCGGCGAACCGCTTCGGCAACTACCGGTGCGATATCCAGTTGACGGATACGCGAACAGGCTTGAGCTGCAGCGGACAACGGGATGGTGTTGGTCACCACCAGTTCGTCCAGCATTGAGTTCTCGATGTTCTCGATCGCTCGGCCCGACAGCACAGGGTGTGTGCAGTAGGCGAAGACTTTTGCCGCACCGTGCTCTTTCAAGGCTTTAGCCGCGTGGCACAGGGTGCCGGCGGTGTCGACCATGTCATCAACCAGAATACAGGTACGCCCTTCGACATCACCGATGATATGCATCACTTCAGAGTGATTGGCTTTCTCGCGGCGTTTGTCGATGATCCCGAGATCAACGCCCAGGGATTTGGCAACAGCCCGTGCACGCACGACGCCACCAATGTCCGGGGACACGATCATCAGGTTTTCAAAGCGCTGGTCTTCGATGTCATCCACCAATACGGGGGAGCCGTAGATGTTATCTACCGGAATATCGAAGAACCCCTGGATTTGGTCAGCGTGCAGGTCAACCGTGAGAACACGGTCGATGCCTACCACGGTGAGCATGTCAGCCACGACTTTCGCGCTGATAGCTACACGTGCGGAACGCGGACGGCGATCCTGACGGGCATAACCAAAGTAAGGGATTACAGCTGTGATTCGAGTCGCTGAGGAGCGGCGGAAGGCATCAGCCATCACGACGAGTTCCATCAGGTTATCGTTGGTCGGAGCGCAGGTCGGCTGAATAATGAAGACGTCTTTACCGCGAACGTTTTCATTGATCTCGGCGGTAATTTCGCCGTCGGAAAATTTCCCGACAGAGATGTCACCGAGAGGGATATGCAGCTGACGAACGACACGTCGAGCCAGATCGGGGTTGGCGTTCCCCGTAAAGACCATCATCTTGGACACGCGCAGTACCTAGAGGCTGAGGGTAACCTGGATGAGTAAAGGAAAATGGCAGGGGCGGCTGGATTCGAACCAACGCATGGCAGGATCAAAACCTGCTGCCTTACCGCTTGGCGACGCCCCTGTATCTGTTGCAACGAGTACCCAGTACTCGGTTCCTTTTAGAGCAGACTTTGCAGCTTGCGATGCAACATCGAAACGTTGCTTCCCTTTGCTACAAACCCTGTAAGGGTCTCTGTAAGAAGGGCCGAGACTTTATCAGCTTCAGCTTTGTTTGGGAAGCCCCCAAACACACAACTTCCAGTGCCGGTTAATTTTGCTTCGGTAAATTTACCTAACAAATTCAAAGCGTTACGTACTTCTGGGTAACGCCTTGCTACAACCGGTAAGCAGTCATTTCGACTGTTTCCCTTGGGAACGGGGCGCACTTTAATGGGAGGAGAGTTACGTGTCAACAGTGGATCTGAAAAAATTTCTGCTGTACTTACAGATACTTGCGGGACAAGCACGACATACCACGGCTCTTCCGGGTATTCAGGGGTGAGTTTTTCCCCCACACCCTCGGCAAAAGCAGCGTGTCCGCGCACGAAAACCGGGACGTCGGCACCCAGGGTCAGGCCCAGCGTGGCCAGGCGATCGAGGTCCCAGCCGAGCTTCCACAAGTGGTTCAGACCCAGCAGTGTGGTCGCGGCATTCGAGCTGCCGCCACCGATGCCGCCGCCCATGGGCAGGACTTTATCGATCCAGATGTCGATGCCGAGCGTGCAGCCGGATTGTGCCTGAAGTTTTTTCGCGGCCTTCACGATCAGGTTGCTGTCGTGGGGCACGCCTTCGAGTTCGGTGTGCAGTCGGATCACGCCATCGTCGCGTATGGCGAACGTCAGTTCATCGCCGTAGTCGAGAAATTGAAACAGCGTCTGCAACTCGTGGTAGCCGTCTTCACGGCGACCCAGAATGTGCAGCATCAGATTGAGTTTGGCCGGGGAGGGCAGGGTCAGTTTCTCTACGCTCACGTTATTGCCCCAGCTTGCGCGGTTGCCAGTCCTTGATCACCAGCGTGACGTCAAGGTCGGTGCCGTGCAGTTTGATCCGCTCAGGCAGCCAATAACCGCTCTGTTGCACGTAGCTCAGGTATTCGACCTTCCAGCCGTCCTGTTCCAGGGACGCCAGGCGGCTATCGCCATTGAGGCTCAGGCGGCTTTTGCTGTCAGGTGCGGGCAAACCGCGTACCCACCAGACCAGGTGCGACACCGGCAACTTCCAGCCGATCTGTTCTTCCAGCAGCGCCTCCGGGGAGGCGGCTTCGTAGCGACCCTGGTTGGCCACTTCGAGGCTGACTTGCCCCGGTCGGCCGGTCAGGCGGGCGGCGCCTCGACCCAGCGGGCCGGACAGGCGGATATCGTAGTAATCCTGGCGTTGCAGCCAGAACAAGGTGCCGCTGCCGGAATCTTTCGGCGCGCGTACCCCGACTTTGCCTTCGATCTGCCAGCCATCAATGCTGCTGAGCTGTGCCTTGTGCTGTTTCCATTGCGCCGGGCTGCCCTGGCCTTCAACGGATTCGCGGGCGCCAAAGCCCGCACAACCGGCGAGCAAGGCGATGAAGCTGAAAACAATAAAGTGGCGCAAGAACATAAACTTAAAGGGTCTCGGAACCGGTCAGGCGCTTGATGGTGCTGCGCAGGATGGGGCTTTCGGGTTGTTCCTTGAGGAACTTTTCCCAGATTTGTCGGGCTTCGCGCTGTTTGCCGTTGGCCCAGAGCACTTCGCCCAGGTGTGCAGCGACTTCCTGGTCGGGGAAGCGCTCCAGCGCCATGCGCAGCAGGCGCTCAGCCTCGTCCAGGTTGCCCAGGCGGTAATTCACCCAGCCCAGGCTGTCGAGTACGGCCGGGTCTTCCGGGTTGAGCGTGTGGGCCTGTTCGATCAGCACCTTGGCTTCGGCGTAACGCGTGGTGCGGTCGGACAAGGTGTAACCCAGGGCATTGAGCGCCATGGCGTTTTCCGGGTCGCGCTTGATGATCAGGCGCAGGTCTTTTTCCATCTGTGCCAGGTCATTGCGTTTTTCCGCCTGCATCGCGCGGGTGTAGAGCAGGTTCAGATCGTCGGGGTATTGCAGCAAGGCTTGTTGCAAGACTTTCCAGGCGCGCTCGCCCTGATTGTTGGCCGACAAGGTCTCGGCCTGGATCAGGTACAACTGGATCGCGTAGTCCGGCTCAGCCTCGCGGGCCGCGGCCAGGCGTTTTTCCGCCTCGTCGGTGCGCCCGTTGCTCATCAGGATGTCGGCCTGGCGCAACTGGGCGGGTAGGTAATCGTTGCCGGGACCGACCTGGGCGTATTCGAGCAGGGCGGCCTGGGGGTCGTTGTTTTCTTCGGCGATGCGGCCGAGGTTCAGGTGCGCCGAGTCCACGTGGCTTTCGCGCTCGATCAGCTCTTCCAGGTAGCCCTTGGCCTCGTCCCAGGCCTTGGCTTCCAGGCACACCAGCGCCAGGGAGTAGCGCAATTCGTCATCGTCCGGGTATTGCTGGACCAGGTTGGCGAACTGCACTTTGGCGTCCTCCATGCGGTCCTGCTCCACCAACATACGCGCGTAAGTCAGGCGCAGACGCTTGTCGTCCGGGTATTTCTTGATGCTTTTTTCCAGCAGCGGAATCGCTTCCTTGCCGCGATTGAGGTTCTGCAACAGGCGGGCGCGCAGCAGGATCGGCGCAATCTCGCCTTCTTCCGGCGGGTTCTGTTCGAGCAGCTTCAGCGCGGCTTCGGCTTCGTCGTCCTGTTGCAGCAGTAAGGCCTTGCCGAACACGAGCTGGCTGTTCTTCGGGTGTTTTTGCAGCAGGCGGTCGAAACTCTTCATCAGTCCGTTGCGCGTGTCCGGGTCGGTGTCGGCCGCCGACAGCGCAAGAAAGTCGAAATGCGTGTCGCCCTTGCCCTGCAGGACTTTCTCCATATAGGCCATGGAGTCGTCGTAGCGCCCGGAGCGCGCCAATTGAATGGCCGCCGCCCGTTGGGCTTCCAGATCGTCCGGCGCGTTTTTCGCCCAGATCAGCGAGGTGTCCAGCGCAGCCTGGTCGGCCCCCAGGTACTCGGCGATGCGAAACGCCCGCTCCGAGATGCCCGGATCTTGCGTATTGATGGCCTGGGTCACGTAATTATCCAGCGCAATATCGAAACGATTGCGCTGGCCGGCCAGTTCTGCGGTCAGCAGGCTGTACACCGTTTCTTCGCTGAACGAGGAGTAAACCTTGGGCTTTTCAGGGGCTGGGGTGCTCTCTTCCACCGGCGGTGTACCGTCCGGCGACACGGGGGCCATGGCCTGGCAGCCGTTGAGGAAGACAAAAGCAAGGAGCAACGCGGAGGATCTATTCATATAGGAAGAGGACGACTAACCTGCGGTCGGATCATCATGACACAAGCCTTCGGCCAAACATAACCGAGTCTCAATGGATGCCTTTATAGGCACAACGCATAGGGACAATAGACGACGGTGGTTGTTCTGAATCTATCGAAGTAGGACAATTGTCGGCTTTCCGACATCATCAGCGATATTGAATGGCCTTCCTTGCACTCGGTATTAACCACAAAACTGCCTCCGTAGACGTGCGCGAGCGCGTGGCGTTTACGCCTGAGCAGTTGGTTGAGGCCTTGCAGCAGCTCTGCCGACTCACCGACAGCCGCGAAGCTGCGATCCTTTCGACCTGTAATCGCAGCGAGCTTTATATAGAGCAGGAGCATCTTTCAGCGGATGCCGTACTGCGCTGGCTGGCCGATTACCACCATTTGGACGTCAACGACCTGCGCGCGAGCGCCTATGTGCATGAGGACGATGCGGCAGTTCGTCACATGATGCGTGTGGCGTCCGGTCTCGATTCGCTGGTATTGGGCGAGCCGCAGATCCTCGGCCAGATGAAGTCCGCCTACGCCGTGGCGCGTGAGGCGGGCACTGTGGGGCCGCTGCTGGGGCGCCTGTTCCAGGCCACGTTCAATTCCGCCAAGCAGGTGCGTACCGACACTGCCATCGGGGAAAACCCGGTGTCCGTGGCATTTGCCGCCGTCAGCCTGGCCAAGCAGATTTTCAGCGACTTGCAGCGCAGCCAGGCCTTGCTGATCGGTGCCGGTGAGACCATCACCCTGGTCGCCCGTCACCTGCACGACCTCGGCGTGAAGCGTATTGTCGTCGCCAACCGTACCCTGGAGCGTGCCAGCATCCTGGCCGAACAGTTCGGCGCCCACGCTGTGCTGTTGGCGGATATCCCGGCCGAACTGGTGCGCAGCGACATCGTCATCAGTTCTACCGCCAGCCAGTTGCCGATCCTGGGTAAGGGCGCGGTGGAAAGCGCGCTGAAGCTGCGCAAGCACAAGCCGATCTTCATGGTAGATATTGCCGTTCCGCGCGATATCGAGCCGGAAGTCGGCGAGTTGGACGACGTTTACCTGTATAGCGTCGACGATCTGCACGAAGTGGTCGCCGAAAACCTCAAGAGTCGCCAGGGCGCGGCCCAGGCCGCCGAGGAAATGGTCAGCGTCGGCGCCGAAGATTTCATGGTGCGCCTGCGCGAACTGGCAGCGGTGGACGTGCTCAAGGCGTATCGTCAACAAGGCGAACGCCTGCGCGACGAGGAGTTGAGCAAGGCCCAGCGTTTGTTGGCCAATGGTGGCAACGCCGAAGACGTGCTGATGCAACTGGCCCGTGGCTTGACCAACAAATTGCTGCACGCCCCCAGCGTACAACTGAAAAAACTCACTGCCGAAGGCCGCCTCGATGCGCTGGCCATGGCGCAGGAACTCTTTGCCCTCGGTGAGGGCGCGTCAGATAGCTCTTCGGATAAAAAACCGCAATGAAAGCGTCACTGCTCAACAAACTGGACGTGCTCCAGGACCGTTTCGAAGAACTGACCGCCTTGCTCGGCGACGGCGAGGTCATCTCCGATCAGGCCAAGTTCCGTGCTTATTCCAAGGAATACGCCGAAGTTGAGCCCATTGTGGTCACCTACCAGAACCTGTTGAAAGTACAGGCCGACCTGGAGGGCGCCCAGGCGCTGCTCAAGGACAGCGACCCGGACATGCGTGAAATGGCCGTGGAAGAAGTCCGTGAAGCCAAAGACAAACTGGCCGAACTCGAAGGCGACCTGCAACGCATGCTGCTGCCCAAGGACCCCAACGACGGGCGTAACGTCTTCCTCGAAATCCGCGCCGGCACTGGCGGCGACGAGGCGGCGATTTTCTCCGGCGACCTGTTCCGCATGTATTCGCGCTATGCCGAACGTCGCGGCTGGCGCGTCGAGATCCTGTCCGAGAACGAGGGCGAACACGGTGGCTATAAAGAAGTCATCGCCCGCGTCGAAGGCGACAACGTGTACGGCAAGCTGAAATTCGAATCCGGCGCGCATCGCGTACAGCGGGTGCCGGCCACCGAATCCCAAGGCCGTATCCACACCTCGGCATGTACCGTGGCGGTGTTGCCCGAGCCGGACGAGCAGGAAGCCATCGAGATCAACCCGGCGGACCTGCGCGTCGACACCTACCGTTCATCCGGTGCCGGCGGTCAGCACATCAACAAGACCGACTCGGCGATCCGCATCACGCACTTGCCGTCGGGCATCGTGGTGGAGTGCCAGGAAGAGCGTTCCCAGCACAAGAACCGGGCGCGGGCCATGTCCTGGCTGTCGGCCAAGCTGAATGACCAGCAGACCAGCGCCGCCGCCAACGCGATTGCCAGTGAGCGCAAACTGCTGGTGGGTTCGGGCGACCGTTCCGAGCGCATCCGCACCTACAACTTTGCCCAGGGCCGGGTCACCGACCACCGGGTCAACCTCACGCTCTACTCCCTGGACGAGATTCTCGCCGGTGGCATCGACGCGGTGATCGAGCCATTGCTCGTCGAATACCAGGCCGACCAATTGGCGGCGATAGGTGAATAAATGACCATCATCGCCAGCCTGCTCCGCGCCGCCGAGCTGCCCGACTCGCCCACCGCACGCCTGGACGTGGAGCTGTTGCTCGCGGCTGCCCTGGGCAAGTCCCGCAGTTACCTGCACACCTGGCCGGAAAAAATCGTCAGCAGCGAAGCTGCGCTGACCTTCGCCGATTACCTGCAACGCCGCCGCGCCGGTGAGCCGGTGGCCTACATCCTCGGCCAGCAAGGCTTCTGGAAGCTGGACCTGGAGGTCGCGCCCCACACGCTGATTCCGCGCCCGGACACCGAACTGCTGGTCGAGGCGGCCCTGGAATTGTTACCCGCAACGCCGGCCAAGGTGCTCGACCTCGGCACTGGCAGCGGTGCCATCGCCCTGGCCCTGGCCAGTGAACGCCCGGCCTGGCACGTCACCGCCGTCGACCGCGTACTCGAAGCCGTGGCCCTGGCCGAACGCAATCGCCAACGCCTGAACCTGCACAACGCCAGCGTGCTCAACAGCCATTGGTTCAGCGCGTTGCAGGGTCACACCTACGATCTGATCATCAGCAACCCGCCCTACATCGCCGCCAACGACCCGCATCTGGTGGCTGGCGATGTGCGCTTTGAACCGGCCAGCGCGCTGGTCGCCGGTCATGATGGGTTGGACGACCTGCGCCTGATCATCGCCGAAGCGTCAGCGCACCTCGTTGCTGGCGGTTGGTTGTTGCTGGAACACGGTTACGACCAGGCCGCGGCGGTGCGTGACCTGTTGCTGAGCCAAGGCTTTGAAGGCGTACACAGCCGCATCGACCTCGGCGGCCACGAACGCATCAGCCTGGGACACCGGCCGTGCTGACCGATCAGGAGCTGTTGCGCTATAGCCGACAGATTCTGTTGCAGCAGGTCGACATCGACGGCCAATTGCGCCTGAAAAACGCCCGCGCCTTGATCGTCGGCCTCGGCGGCCTGGGCGCGCCTGTGGCGCTGTACCTGGCGGCGGCCGGTGTCGGCGAGTTGCACCTGGCGGATTTCGACACCGTCGACCTGACCAACCTGCAACGCCAGATCATCCATGACACGGACAGCGTCGGCCTGAGCAAGGTCGATTCGGCCATCCGTCGTCTGAGCGCGATCAACCCTGAGGTCAAACTGCTCACTCACCGGACTGCGCTGGATGCCGATTCCCTGGCGGCGGCAGTGGCGGCGGTGGATGTAGTGCTCGATTGCAGCGACAATTTTTCCACCCGCGAAGCGGTCAACGCCGCCTGCGTGGCCGCCGACAAACCGTTGGTCAGCGGCGCGGCGATCCGCCTGGACGGGCAACTGTCGGTGTTCGACCCGCGCCGCGCCGACAGCCCGTGTTACCACTGTTTATACGGGCACGGCAGCGACACCGAACTGACCTGCAGCGAAGCCGGCGTGGTCGGCCCGCTGGTCGGTCTGGTGGGCAGCTTACAGGCGCTTGAAGCGTTGAAATTGCTCGCCGGTTTCGGCGAGCCCTTGGTCGGACGCTTGTTGCTGATCGATGGCTTGACCACACGTTTCCGTGAGTTGCGCGTCAAACGCGACCCCGGTTGCAGCGTGTGTGGGACACACCATGGTTAAGGATGCACCGATCGGTGTGTTCGACTCCGGCATCGGCGGGTTGACGGTGCTGGAGGAAATCCAGCAACTGTTGCCCCATGAGTCGCTGCTGTACGTCGCCGATTGCGGGCATATCCCCTACGGCGAGAAAACCCCTGCCTTTATTTACGAGCGTTCGCACCGGGTCGCCGAGTTTTTCCGCGAGCAGGGCGCCAAGGCCTTTGTGATTGCCTGCAACACGGCGACCGTCGCCGCCGTGGCTGATTTGCGCCAGGACTACCCCGACTGGCCGCTGGTGGGCATGGAGCCCGCCGTCAAACCCGCCGCCGCCGCGACCCGCAGTGGCGTGGTCGGTGTGCTCGCCACCACCGGCACCCTGCAAAGCGCCAAGTTCGCCGCGTTACTCGACCGTTTTGCCACCGATGTGCGGGTGATTACCCAGCCGTGCCCGGGCCTGGTAGAACTGATTGAAACCGGCGACCTGGGCAGCCCGACCCTGCGCCAGCTATTGCAAGGCTATATCGACCCGCTGCTCAGCGCCGGCTGCGACACTATTATCCTCGGCTGCACCCACTACCCCTTCCTCAAGCCGCTCCTGGCGCAGATGCTGCCCCCCAGCATCAGCCTGATCGACACCGGCGCCGCCGTGGCCCGCCAACTCAAGCGCCTGCTGGGCGAACGCGATCTGCTGGCCACCGGCAATCCGGATCCTGCCCAGTTCTGGACCAGCGGCGACGTGTATCACCTAAGAAATATCTTACCGACACTATGGAAACATCCTGGAGTTGTGAGAAGCTTCGGCTCGTGAAAATTTCGTGAATTTTCGCCGTTAGACGCTGAACGTCTGACACTGCGTTGGCTTCTATAGGCGAGATTGTTTGTGTAAAACCCGATAACTTCGTTCGGAAGGGATGTTTCTTATGAAGCGCTTGTTCTGTTTGACCGCGATTGCGGCCGTTGTGGTGGGACACTCTTTTTCGGCGCAGGCCGCCGGCCTTGAGTTTGGCCTGGGGGCCACCAGTGATTCGACGCTCACCTATCGATTGGGACTGACGTCGGATTGGGACAAGAGCTGGATGCAGAGCGACGTCGGTCGCCTGACCGGCTATTGGAGTGGCGCTTACACCTATTGGGAAGGTGATCACCGTGCAGGCGCGAGCAGCCTGTCGTTCTCGCCGGTGTTTGTGTACGAGTTCGCTGGGGAATCGGTAAAACCTTACATCGAGGCCGGGATCGGGGTGGCGGCGTTTTCCCGCACGCGCCTGGAAGACAACAACCTCGGCCAGGCCTTCCAGTTCGAAGACCGCCTGGGCTTCGGTTTGCGCTTTAACGGCGGGCATGAAGTGGGCATTCGGGCGTTGCATTATTCCAACGCCGGGCTCAGCGACCATAACGACGGCGTAGAAAGCTACTCGTTGCACTACACGATGCCGCTGTAACTTCAGAACCCTGCAAAACCCTGTGGGAGGGGGCTTGCCCCCGATAGCGCAGTGTCAGTCGCAGAATTTGCCAACTGACCCACTGCTATCGGGGGCAAGCCCCCTCCCACATTGAGATATTCGTCGGCCTGAGATCAGCGGTAAGCGGTCGCGAATCCCTTCGCGTTCGGTGGCATCGAAAACTACTCGTTGCCCTGCAAAACCCTGTGGGAGGGGGCTTGCTCCCGATAGCGCAGTGTCAGTCGCAGAATTTGCCAACTGACCCACTGCTATCGGGGGCAAGCTCCCTCCCACATTGAGATCAGCGGTAAGCGGTCGCAATCCCTTCGCGTTCGGTCAGGCATTCCGGCGCGCCCATCTCGAACTCTCGGCAGATCAGCGGCCGACGCGTATAAATCGTACACATCATCGTGTCCCGGTCCAGCGCCGCGCACCAGCCGTCGTCCAGGCGCAGCATGACTTCACCGCCCCAATCGTCGGTGTCGATATAGCGCTCGGGCACGCCCGTGTCGGTGATCAGCATGACTTCCAGCTGGCAGCAGCAGGCCGCGCACGTCGAGCAGGTGACGGCGGGGGTGGTGATTTGGGTGTGGGGGATGTTGGTCATAGGCGCGCAGTGTAAGGCAAGCGGGTGATACAGGTGTGAAAGGGCTGACAGACGTTAGCGTACCAGCCGCATTGGTTAAGCACTGAAACGCCCGAGCAACGGCGGGTTGATGGCTGCCGGCTTGGCCAGCAGTAACTGCGCGGTGCCGATGGTGCGCTCCATAAAGCCGCCTTCGCAGTAGCACAGGTAAAACTCCCACAACCGCAGGAAGTATTCGTCGTAGCCCAATTCCATGAGGCGGCCGTGGGCACGGCGAAAGTTCTCATGCCACAAGCGCAGGGTTCGCGCGTAATGCAGGCCGAAATCTTCCATGTGCAGCAGGTTCATATCGGTGTCGCGGCTGATGATCTGCAGCATGTTCTGCACACAGGGCAGGGCGCCGCCGGGGAAGATATAGCGCTGGATGAAGTCGACGCTGTTCTTGGCCTGTTCAAAGCGTTGCTCGCGGATGGTGATGGCTTGCAGCAGCATCAGGCCATCGCTCTTGAGCAGGTGGGCGCACTGTTTGAAGTAGATCGGCAGGAAGCGATGGCCCACCGCTTCGATCATTTCGATGGACACCAGCTTGTCGTATTGGCCGCTCAGGTCGCGGTAGTCCTGCAACAGCAGCGTCACCTGGTCTTGCAGCCCCATGGCGGCGATGCGTTGCTGGGTGTAGGCAAACTGTTCCCTGGACAAGGTCGTCGTGGTGACTTTGCAGCCATAGTGCCGCGCCGCGTACAACGCCATGCTGCCCCAGCCGGTGCCGATCTCCAGCAGATGGTCGGTGGGTTTAAGCGCGAGTTTCTGGCAGATGCGCTCCAGTTTGTTCAGTTGCGCCTGTTCCAGGGTGTCTTCGGCGCTCAGGAACTGCGCCGCCGAATACATCATGGTCGGGTCGAGGAATTCTTCGAACAGATCGTTGCCCAGGTCATAGTGAGCGGCGATGTTTTTCTGCGAGCCCTTGCGTGTATTGCGGTTGAGCCAATGCAAGCCTTGGGTGAACGGCCGCGCCAGTTTGGCCAGGCCACCCTCCAGTGCGTCGAGCACCTCCAGGTTGCTGACCATTACACGCACCACCGCAGTCAGGTCCGGGCTGCTCCAATACCCGTGGATAAACGCTTCGCCCGCACCGATTGAACCGTTGGCCGCCACCAGCCCCCACACCGCCGAATCGAGGATCTGGATTTCCCCCAGCAGGTGCGCTTCGCGGGCGCCGAACACTTGGCGTTCGCCGTCCTCGATCAGCACCAACTGACCGTGGCGCAATTGGCTGAGTTGACGCAACACGGCCTTGCGCAGCAGTGCGGTGGTCACGCCGTTGACGTTCAGGCGGTTGGCCTTGACCGATAAGTTAGGGGATTTCATGGCGGCGATCCTTGGTGTACCCGACTGCAGTGCGAGAGGCGCCATCGGCGGCCTGATGGGGAAAAATCGGTGTGCGTTTGAGCAACAGGCGCAGGGCCTGCCAATAAATCGCCAGGCAGGTCTTGGCGGTCATCCAGGGGAAGCGCCACAGGTAACGGTGCAGGGCGGCGCGGTTGAGCGTTTCCTTGTGCAGGCTCAAGGTGGCGTCGAAGACTTTTTGATCGCCCTGCCAATCGGCCATGTGTACGCCAAGCCTGGCTGCGGGCGGGCTGAAGCTCATGCGGTATTCCAAGTCGCGCGGCAGAAACGGCGACACATGAAACGCCTTGGTCACGGCGAAATGCTGATGCTCGTCGGCGCCTTGCGTCAGGGCCGGCAGCACATAGTGATAGCGTTCGCGCCATGGGGTGTTGGTCACTTCACACAGGATCGCGGCCAATTGTCCGTCGGCCTCGAAGCAGTAGAAGAAACTCACCGGGTTAAAAGCCAGGCCCCAACTGCGGGCCTGGGTCAGTAGGCAGATAACGCCCTGGGGTGTGCGCCCCAGCGCCTTGCCGACTTCCTGGCGCACGGCATCGGTCAAGCTCATACCGTGGCGCGTGAATTCACGCAGGTAATCCTGCTGGCGAAAGCCGAAGGCGGCCAGGCGACCGGCGCCGGCCAGGGGCGAGAGCCCGAGCACTTCGTCCTGTTCGCTTAAGTCCAGGTACAGCAAGCCGATGCGGTAGCGAAAGGCATGGGCCTTGGGCGCAAACCGTCTATGGGCGATCCAGCCGCTGTACAGCGCGCTGTTCACAGGGCTTCTCCAAACGCTCGGGCCACGCGCAAGGCGCTGACCACGCCGTCTTCATGGAAACCGTTGGCCCAATAGGCGCCGCAATAGTAGGTGTGCTGCGCACCGCACAACTCTTCCCAGCGCGCTTGCGCGGCCACGGCCGCCAGGCTGTATTGCGGATGGGCGTAGGTGTAGCGGGCGAGGATCTTCAGCGGGTTGATCATTGACGTCTGGTTGAGGCTGACGCAAAAGGTCGTGGCGCTGTCGATGCCTTGCAGGATGTTCATGTCATAGGTCACCGCCGCCTGGGTCTGCGGGTTGCCGCTGAGCCGGTAGTTCCAGCTGGCCCAGGCCCGTTGGCGGTCGGGCAGCAGGCGCGTGTCGGTGTGCAGCACCACGTCGTTGTCGGCGTAGGGCAGGGCGCCGAGGATCTGCTGCTCGGCACTGCTCGGGTCGCCCAGCAGTGCCAGCGCCTGGTCGCTGTGGCAGGCGAACACGACTTTGTCGAAGGCTTCGGTGCCGGCGGCGCTGTGGATAATCACGCCGTCTGCGGCGCGCTCGACCCGATGCACGGGGCAGTCGAGGCGAATCTGTTCACGAAAGCCGCGGGTCAACGGTTCGATATAGCTGCTTGAGCCGCCCTCGATCACGCACCATTGCGGGCGGTTGCTCACCGACAGCAAACCGTGGTTCTTGAAGAAGCGCACAAAGAACTGCAAGGGGAAACCGAGCATGTCCGCCAGGGACATCGACCAGATCGCCGCGCCCATCGGCACGATGTAATGCCGGATGAATCGCGGGCCGTAGCCGCCGGCGTCGAGGTAGTCGCCCAGGGTCATGTCGGCGCTGATGCGTTGCGCTTGCAGGTCCGCCGGCGCCTCGCGGTTGAAGCGCAGAATATCGCGCAACATGCCCCAGAACCCTGGCGACAGCAGATTGCGCCGCTGGGCAAACAGGCTGTTGAGGGTGTTGCCGTTGTACTCGAACCCGCTGCTGCGGTCGCACACCGAAAAACTCATCTCGGTGGGTTTGAACGTCACGCCGATCTGCCCCAGCAGGCGGATGAAGTTGGGGTAGGTCCAGTCGTTGAACACGATAAAGCCGGTGTCCACCGCATAGCGTTTACCCTCGACGGTCACGTTGACCGTGTGGGTGTGCCCGCCGATGCGGTCGCCCGCTTCGAACAGGGTGATGTCGTGGCGACGGTTGAGCAGGTAGGCGCTGGTCAGTCCGGCAATGCCGCTGCCGATAATGGCGATCTTCACAGGTCGTCCTTTTTCGGCGGCGGGCTGCGCAGCATGCGTTTGCCGATGATCAGTTGCGCGCGATTCGGCAGCTTCGACAGCGGCCACAGGGTGGCGATGAGCATCGCCGGGAAGGCGATCTCCAGCGGACGCTTGTTCAGCTTGGCGAAGATATACCGTGCCGCCTTGTCGGCAGACCAGCTCATGGGCATCGGGAAGTCATTGCGCTCGGTCAGCGGCGTGTCGACAAAACCCGGGCTGATCACGGTGACGTCGATGTTTTCCGGCGACAGGCTGATGCGCAGGGAGTCGAACAGGTAGCGCAAGCCGGCCTTGGACGCGCCATAGGCTTCGGCGCGCGGCATCGGCAGGTAGGTCACGGCGCTGGCCACGCCCACCAGGTGCGGCGTGCGCCCGGCGCGCAACAGCGGCAGCGCGGCTTCGATGCAATAACTGCTGGCGAGCAGGTTGGTGCGTACCACGTGCTCGATGATCGACGCGTCGAATTGCTTGGCATCGACATATTCACAGGTGCCAGCGTTGAGGATCACCGTGTCCAGTGCCCCCCAGACCTGGGCGATGTGTTCGCCGATTTCGCGCACGGTCTGGCTGTTGGTCAAGTCGCCCGCCACGACCAGTACTTGGCCGGGAAAGCGTTGGGCGAGCGCTTGCAGCGGGCCTTTGGTGCGCGAGCTGAGGGCCACGTGGGCGCCGCTGTTGAGCAGTTCCACGGCGAGGGAGGCACCGATGCCACTGCTGGCGCCGGTCAGCCAATAACGACGGGCTGGTGTGAGGCTCATCCGATTCTCCTTTTCAGCCAACTGACCACACGGCCGACGACGGGCAAGTGTTCGTAAAGCATCGCGCCGGCATCGAAATAATCCCGATGGCGGTACACCTTGTCGCGCCACATCAGGTGCGAGCAGCCTTCCACCCGGATGACCTTGCCCTTGGCCAGGCGCGGGTGGCAAAAGCTCATTTTCCAGCGCAGGTAACCTTCGCCTTCGGCCACCTGGTCGAAGCCGTGGAAGTCGAAGCGCAACTGGCTGACATTACCGTATAGCTGCGCGAAATAGTGGTGCAGCGCCGTGAGCCCATGCACTTCGTGCAGCGGGTCGGTGAAGGCGATGTCCTTGCTGTACAGGCTGTCGAGCAGGTGCAGGTTGTGCTTGTCCAGAGAGGCAAAGGCCTGGGCGAAGCGGCGCAGGAAGTCACTCATATTCGGCTCCCACTGCCTGGCGCGACGGCAGGCTGCGGAATGCCGCCAATGCCCGTTCGCGGGAGTGTTTCAGGTCGACAATCGAACGCGGGTAATCGGCCACGCCGAACAAGCCGCCGGCAGCCTGCGGGTCGTGTACGTCCTTTTTATTCAGCGCCGCCAGTTGCGGCAGCCAGTGCTTGATGAACACGCCGTCGCCGTCGAATTTTTGCGACTGGCTCAGCGGGCTGAAAATCCGGAAATACGGCGCCGAATCGGTGCCGGTGGACGAACTCCACTGCCAGCCGCCGTTGTTGGCCGCCAGGTCGCCGTCGATCAGGTGGCGCATGAAGAAGCGCTCGCCTTCGCGCCAGTCGATCAACAGGTTCTTGGTCAGGAACATCGCCACCACCATGCGCAGGCGGTTGTGCATCCAGCCGGTGTCCAGCAGTTGGCGCATGGCGGCGTCGATGATCGGCAAACCGGTGCGTGCCTGCTGCCAGGCGGCGAGGTCCTCGGGCGCGTTGCGCCAGGCCACCGCCTCGGTTTCGGGGCGGAAGGCGCGGTGACGGGACACGCGCGGGTAGCCCACCAGGATGTGCTTGTAGAACTCACGCCAGAGCAGTTCGTTGATCCAGGTGATTGTGCCGATGTCGCCGCTTTCGAACTCGCCCTGGTTGCCCTGCAACGCAGCATGCAGGCACTGGCGCGGCGAAACCACGCCCGCCGCGAGGTACGCGGAAAGCTGGCTGGTGCCGGGCTTGGCCGGGAAGTCGCGCTCGTCCTTGTAATAGCTGATCTGCTGCTCGGCGAACGTGTCGAGGCGGCGGTGCGCTTCGTCTTCACCGGCGGGCCAGAGGGCGCGCAGCGTCTCACTCGGCGCTTCGAAACCGTCGACCTGTTGCGGCACCGGGTCGCTGTTCAGCGCGAGGGCCGCTTGAGCCTTGGGCGTGGCCACCCGGCGCGGCAGGGCGCTGTGCAGGCGGGCATAGCAGACCTTGCGGAACTGGCTGAATACCTGGAAGTAGGTGCCGGTCTTGGTCAGCACGCTGCCGGGCTGGAAAAGCAATTGGTCCAGGTAACGGTGCAAGCTCACGCCTTCGGCTTCCAGGGCCTTGGCCACCGCCGCATCGCGACGGCTTTCGTGGATGCCGTATTCCTCGTTGACGTGTACCGACTCGACCGACAGCTCCCGACACAACTGACCGAGCACGGCCGGCGCCTGGTCCCAGGTCGCGGCAGAGCGGATCAGCAAGGGAATATTCAGTGCGCCGAGGGCCTGGCTCAAGTGCTGCAGGTTGCGCAGCCAGAAGTCGACCTTGCACGGTGCGTCGTCGTGGGCCAGCCATTGCTGCGGGGTAATCAGGTATACGGCCGCCACCGGGCCGCGCTGGCTCGCAGCGAGCAGGGCGGTGTTGTCATGCAGGCGCAGGTCGGTGCGCAGCCAGATCAAATGCATTTAAAGAAGTCCACGCTGGATCAGTATCTGGTGAGCCGACAATGGGTCTTCGGCGACGAACAATTCAGGGATTTCGCCGGTCAATACCGTCAACTCGGCCTGGTGGATGCATACCGTTGGCCCGACGATCAACTTTGGGCAAGCGATGCCGCCCAGAAGTTTGGCGAGTGCCGACAAATGGAGTGCCT
The DNA here is from genome assembly GCF_024169655.1 of Pseudomonas marginalis. Lineage (GTDB taxonomy): Bacteria > Pseudomonadota > Gammaproteobacteria > Pseudomonadales > Pseudomonadaceae > Aquipseudomonas > Aquipseudomonas paraveronii. Next base: position 760,511 of record NZ_JALJWV010000001.1, read on the forward strand.
GGCTCGAATACAGCAGCACCGCCCTTGGTTGCAGGTGTTCCACCGCCAGCGCCAGTTCGCCGGCTGGCAGCGGCCAGTCGAAGACTTCCACCGGGCAATCGGCGCTGCTGGCCAGCCACGCGCTGAGCCACAGGTGCGGCTCCAGCGGCAGGTCGGAATGATTCACCAGCAGCAGCGGCGCACCGTGCAGTTGGCGATTGTTGTGATAGATCCGCGCGCCGAACTTGCTGCGCAACCAGGACAGGAAGAACACCCGTTCCATCTGCGCGCCGAATTGGCCCTGCCAGCGTTGCTCCAGTTCGCGGAGCAGCGGCAGCAGCAGTTGTTCGCACAGGGTGCGCGGCGGGTAGAGCGCCATGGCCTGGTTGAAGGCATCGTCGACCCGGCGTTCGGCCAGTTCGCTGATGGCCTGCACCAGGGTCTGGCGCAGGGTCTGCCATTCGTTTTCGATGGCGTCGGGGGCGACGTGCGCGGAGTCGATCAGGTTTTTCACCTGACTGACCGGCACGCCGCGATTGAGCCAGGTGAGGATGGTGTGGATGCGTTGCACATGGTCGTGGCTGAACAGCCGGTGGCCCTTGGGCGTGCGCTGCGGCACGATCAGGCCATAGCGGCGTTCCCAGGCGCGCAGGGTCACGGCGTTGACGCCGGTCTGGCGCGCCACTTCACGAATCGGCAGCCAGCCGTCTTCGAGGGCTTGGACGAGATCTTCGCCGGGGTCGTCTTGCAAGGCTGCTGTCGTGAGGCTTTTCATGGTTCAGATCGCATTACGCAGGCTGAGATTTTCCGGGTGCGGCTGCAAGTAGGCCTGCTGCGCGATGTAGCGGTCCGGGTGGAGGCGAAAGTGGTGCTTGAGCAAGGTCAGCGGCACCACCAGCGGCACGATGCCTTGGCGGTATTGGCCGATCACGGTTTGCATTTCCTGCTTATCGTCGGCGCTGATGGCCTGCTTGAGGTAACCGCTGATGTGTTGCAGCACATTGGTGTGCGTGCCGCGGGTGGCGCACTTTTTCAGCCCGCTCATCAGCGCGCTGAAATAGTCGGCGCCCAACGCGTCGAGGTCTTCGCCCCTGGCCATGCTGCCGAGCAGGTTGCCGAGGCTTTTGTAATGCGCCGGGCTGTGGGCCATCAGCAGGTATTTGTAGCGCGCGTGAAAGGCCAGCAGGCGATGGCGGGTCAGGCCTTCGCCGAGCAATTGTTGCCAACTGGCGTAGACGAAGACGCGGGTCAGGAAGTTTTCCCGCAGCACCGGGTCATTCAGGCGACCGTCTTCTTCCACGGGCAGGTTGGGGTGGCGTGCGCAAAAGGCCTGGGCATAGATGCCGCGCCCGCCGCCGTCCACCGGTGCGCCGTTTTCACGGTAGACCTTGACCCGTTCCAGGCCGCAGGACGGCGATTTCTGCATAAAGATGTAGCCGCTCAGGTCGGTGTGCTCGGCGGCCATTTTTTGGCCGTATTCGCCCAGCGGCGCGGTGACATTCAGTTCGCGATGCACGGTGCCGACGGCTTGAGGGGCTGCGGCATCGCCCACCAGGCGAATGGTTTCCCGAGGAATACCCAGGCCGATCGCCACTTCCGGACACAGCGGCAAAAAGTCGAAGTACTCGGCGAGCACTTCGCTGCAGAGTTGCGATTGCTTATGGCCGCCGTTAAAACGCACGTTTTCGCCCAGCAGGCAGGCGCTGATACCAATCTTCGGCTTGATGGACGTGGTGCTGGACATGGCCAACCCTCTGCAAGATTCCTGTACAAATGAATAATCGTGTACAGCTAAATCTCATCATAGAGCTGATGCTGTACAAGTCAAATATTCTGTACAAGTATTTGCGTGAGGGCTATTTCCAGCCGATTCGCCAGTCCTCGGCGTTTTGCAGGGTTTGCCAGGGCAGGCGTTCACCGCGCTGGGTCATGACAGCTTGTAGCTCGATGTCGAGCACGGTGCCTTCTTCATCACAAAACAGTTCGGTGACCAGGAAGTGTTTTTCCTTGTTGCGAGGGTGTGCTGCTGTCCACTTCGACAGCAGCAATTTGGTCGGGTTGATGCGGTTCATTGCAGGTGCTCGATCAAGCGCCGCGCGGCTTCCTGGCCGCTGAGCCAGGCACCTTCGACCCGGCCCGACAGGCACCAGTCGCCACAGACGTACAGGCCCAGGTCGGCGTCGGCCAGCACGCCGAATTCATGCGCGCTGGACGGTCGTGCGTAAAGCCAGCGGTGCGCCAGGCTGAACGAAGGCGCGGGCATGGCGCTGTGCAGCAGTTCGGCGAAGGCGCCGTGCAGGTGCTCGATCACCGCTTCCTTGGACAGGTCCAGGTGCTCCTTGCTCCAGGCGCTGGTCGCGTGCAGCACCCAGGTGTCGAGGGAGGCATCGCGCCCCGGTTTGCTGCGGTTGCGCGCCAGCCAATCGAGCGGGCTGTCTTGCACGAAGCAGCCTTCCATCGGGGTTTCCAGCGGCTTGTCAAAGGCCAGGGCGATGGCCCAGGTCGGGTCCATCTTCACGCCGGCAGCGGCACTTGCCAGTTTCGGTGCGGCGGCCAGCAGGGCGGTTGCTTGCGGGGCGGGCGTGGCGATGATGACGTGGCTGAACGGGCCGTGGTTGCCGCCGTCGGCGTCCAGCAGGTTCCAGTGGTGTTTGCCTTGGAACACTTCGGTGATACGGCAGCCGAACTGCACCGGCAGGTCGTCGAGCAGGGCGCGGGTGATGGCGCTCATGCGCGGCGTGCCGACCCAGCGAATCTGTTCATCGGGGGAGGGCGTGAGTTGGCCGGACTTGAAGTTATACAGCTGCGGCTTCCATTGCTCGGCCCAGCCGTTGCTTTGCCAGCGTTGCACTTCGTTGACGAAGCGCCGGTCGCGGGCGGTGAAGTACTGGGCGCCCATGTCCAGTGCGCCGGCGTCGCTGCGCTGGCTGGACATGCGGCCACCACTGCCGCGGCTTTTATCGAAGAGTTGTACAACGTGCCCGGCGTCTCGTAACGCTCGGGCGGCGGAGAGACCGGCGATGCCGGTGCCAATGATCGCGATGGGGACAGTCATGGGAGGCCTCGTTTTACCGTTGGGTACAGACTACGCCGACACCAATAGCTGTACAATATTGTTTTTTGGTATAAGTTTTGGCGTACCTGATCGTTTGGCATGACCTATGGTTAAAGCTGAGGCTTAAATCAATGTCACGCCCGATTGCAAATGATCCCTGCTTATAAAATAGACCAGTGATCGGTGGCGAACGTTACATGAGGAAGATCCCATGCACATTTTGCTGACCGGCGGTACCGGCCTGATCGGCCGTCAACTTTGCCAACATTGGCTGGCGCAAGGGCATCGCCTGACGGTGTGGAGCCGTCACCCTGAACAGGTCGCCAGGTTGTGTGGCGATGCGGTGCGCGGTGTTGCCAGCCTGCAAGAGGTTATCGGCCCGGTGGACGCGGTCATTAATCTGGCCGGCGCGCCGATCGCCGATCGCCCCTGGACGCATAAACGCAAGGCGCTGCTGTGGAGCAGCCGCATCAGCCTGACCGAAACCCTGCTGGTATGGCTGGAAAGCCTGGCGGAGAAACCGGCGGTGTTGATTTCCGGTTCTGCCGTGGGCTGGTACGGCGACGGCGGCGAGCGCGAACTGACCGAAGCCAGCGGCCCGGTGCAGGACGATTTTCCCAGCCAGTTGTGCGTCGCCTGGGAAGAAACCGCCCAGCGCGCCGAAGCCCTGGGCATTCGCGTGGTGCTGGTGCGTACCGGGCTGGTGCTGGCGGCCGAGGGCGGCTTTTTGTCGCGGCTGTTGCTGCCGTTCAAGCTGGCACTGGGCGGGCCGATCGGTAATGGTCGGCAGTGGATGCCGTGGGTGCATATCAATGATCAAATCGCGCTGATAGATTTTCTTCTGCACCAGCGCGACGCCAGCGGTCCCTATAATGCCTGCGCGCCGCACCCGGTGCGTAACCGCGAGTTTGCCAAGACGTTGGGCGAGGTGCTGCACCGCCCGGCGTTCATGCCCATGCCGGCCTTCGTGTTGAAGGTTGGGTTGGGTGAGTTGTCCGGCTTGTTGCTGGGCGGCCAGAAGGCTTTGCCCGAGCGCCTGTTGGCGGCCGGTTTCACTTTCCAGTTCACTGAGTTGAAGGCGGCCTTGGACGACTTGTCCGGCCGCCTCTAGAGATAGGATGTTGCATGACGGATCACGCGTTGTTACTGGTCAACCTGGGGTCACCGGCGTCTACTTCGGTGGCCGATGTGCGCAGCTACCTCAATCAGTTCCTGATGGACCCTTACGTGATCGACCTGCCGTGGCCGGTGCGGCGTTTGTTGGTGTCGCTGATCCTGATCAAGCGCCCCGAGCAGTCGGCCCATGCCTATGCCTCGATCTGGTGGGAAGAGGGCTCGCCGCTGGTGGTGCTCAGCCAGCGCCTGCAGCAGCAAATGACCGCGCAGTGGACCCAGGGTCCGGTGGAGCTGGCGATGCGTTACGGCGAGCCATCCCTTGAAACGACCCTGGTGCGCCTGGCCGCCCAGGGCATTCAGAAAATCACCCTGGCGCCGTTGTACCCGCAGTTCGCCGACAGCACCGTGACCACGGTGATTGAAGAAGCCAAGCGGGTGGTGCGCGACAAGAAGCTCAAGGTGCAGTTCTCGATCCTGCAACCGTTCTACGATCAGCCGGAATACCTCGATGCGCTGGTGGCGAGCGTGCGGCCCTATGTGGCGCAGGACTACGATCACCTGCTCCTGAGTTTCCACGGCCTGCCCGAGCGCCATCTGACCAAGCTCGATCCTACGGGCGCGCATTGCTTCAAGGATGTCGATTGCTGCAAGAAGGCCTCGCCGGAGGTGCTTGCCACCTGCTATCGCGCGCAATGCTTCAGCGTCGCGCGCAATTTTGCCGAGCGCATGGGCCTGCCGGAGGGCAAATGGTCGGTGGCGTTCCAGTCGCGCCTGGGCCGGGCGAAGTGGATCGAACCCTACACCGAGGCGCGCCTGGACGCGCTGGCCAAGCAAGGCGTGAAAAAGCTGCTGGTGATGTGCCCGGCGTTCGTCGCCGACTGCATTGAGACGCTGGAAGAGATCGGCGATCGCGGCCGCGAGCAATTTCGCGCAGCGGGCGGCGAGGAGTTGGTGCTGGTGCCGTGCTTGAATGACAGCGAGCAGTGGGCGGCGGCGCTTAACACCCTGTGCGAGCGGGCGCCCGTGGCACTGTGATGTGGGAGGGGGCAAGCCCCCTCCCACAGGTGTGACCGTGTTACAGGTTGAGGGTCAAGTTGACCGTGAGGTTGCGCGGTTCACCGGGGCTGACCCAGTAATTGCTGTAGGAGCGTTCGTAGTACTTTTCATCAAACAGGTTGTTAAGGTTCAAACCCACGGTGACGTTGTCCGTGGCCTTGTAATGTGTCAGCAGGTCCACGGTGTGATAGGCGGGCAGTTCGAAGCTGCCGCCGGCTTCACCGGAGCGATCACCGACATAGGTGAACGCCACGCCCACGTCTGAACCGCGCAACGCGCCGTCCTGGAATTCATACACCCCCAACAGGCTGCCGCTGCGCTTGGCCACGCCGAGAATGCGGCTGCCGGTGGGGATGGCTTTATCGCCCTTGGTCACTTCGGCGTCGATGTAGGCGAACGCGCCGATCATGCGCACCGCCTCGCTCAGTTGCCCGCTCAGTTGCAGGTCAGCCCCTCGGCTGCGTGCCTTGCCCATGGCGCGTTGGGTGTCGGTGGCCGGGTCCACGGCCAGCACGTTTTCCTTCTCGATGTGGAACGCGGCGAGCGTGGCGCTGAGGCGCTCGTCGAACAGCTCGCTCTTGATCCCCACTTCATACCCCACGCCTTCTTCAGGCTTGAAGGATTTGCCGCCAGCGTCCAGGCCGTTGTTCGGCTTGAATGAGGTCGAGGCGTTGGCGAACACCCCGACTTCAGGTGTGAGCTGGTAGAGCAGGCCGGCGCGTTGCGTCAGGGCGTCGTGGGTCTGGCGGTGCTTGGCGTGGTGGCGGGTGAAGTCGTCGGTGCGTTGTTCGAAGTGCTCGACGCGCGCGCCGAGCATGCCGCGCAGGCGCTCGGTGAAGATGATCTGGTCTTGCAGGTTCAGTGCCTGGCTTTTTACCTGTTCGGAGAAATCGGTGCCGGAGCGCTCGCCATTGGGTTTGGGCTGGCCGTAGACCGGGTTGTAGATGTCGATCGCGTAGGGGCTGCCGGCGATGGCGGTCACGCGCTCCTTCTTGCGGTAGTCCTCGTACTCGGTGCCGATCAGCAACTCGTGTTGCCAACGGCCGATGTCGAACAGGCCGCGCAGTTCCAGCTGGGTGATGCTGTCGTGCCAACCCATGGAGCGTTCGCGGTAGCGGCGGTCGACGGTGTGGCCGTCGCTGTTCAGCGCGCGGTTTTCCGACGCGTCGCCCCACAGGCTGCCTTGTTTGTAATGGCTGGCCAGGCGCAGTGCCCACGTGTCGTTGAGGTGATGCTCAAGGGTGGCCTGGAGGCGGTTGTTGTGGTTGTTGATGTCGCCGTCGTTGGGCTCGCCGAGGAAGGTAGCGCGCGACATGCCGCGAGGCGCGACGATGCCACGGTCGAAGGTGGAGCGGTGACGCACGAATTCGCTTTCCACCAGCAGGTGCGTGTCGGGGGCCAGTTGCCAACTGAAGGATGGCGCGACGAACACTCGCTTGGCGTCTACGTGATCGCGGAAACTATGGTTGTCTTCCACCGCCAGATTGACCCGTGTCAGCACCTGCCCTTCGCTGTCCAGCGGGGTGTTCACGTCCAGCGCGGTGCGATAGCGGTCCCAACTGCCGGCGCTGGTTTGCAGGGTGGTGAATGCGTCGGGCTGGGGTTTTTTGGTGACGATATTCACCGTGCCGCCCGGATCGCCGCGCCCGTACAGGCTGGCGGCGGGGCCTTTGAGCACTTCGATGCGTTCGAGATTGGCGGCGTCCGGCGTGCTCGGGTAACCGCGGTTGGCGCTGAAGCCGTCCTGGTAGAACTCCGACGTGGTGAAGCCGCGCACGCTGTATTCGTAGAGGGTGAGGCCGCCAAAATTGTTCTGCTTGGAGACGCCGCCGGCAAATTCCAGGGCGCGTTCCACGTCGGTGCTGCCCAGGTCCTTGAGCACGCTGGCGGGAATCACGCTGATGGATTGGGGGATGTCGCGCAGCGCGGTGTCGGTCTTGGTTGCGCTGGCAGAGCGGGTGGCGCGATAGCCATTGACCGGGCCAGTGGCGGATTCGTAGGCGTCGGTGGTGACGCTGATGGTGTCCAGTTCTATGCGAGTGTCTTCGGCGTAGGCGGGGTCCAGCAGCAAACCCAGGGCCAGGCCGGCCAAGGGGGGAAACGTGCGAGGCGGCATGATAGAGCGTTCCAATAGCGGTATTGAAACAATATAACATGTCGTTATGTGGGCGGTTCGGTTCTGAAATATATGCTTACAGGTGCCCGCGAACGGGCACCTGGGGCGCGGGTCATTCCTCTTCCTTCACCGGCGCAGGCGGTGGGCGCAGGCCGATTTCCGCCGACAGATTGAGCTCTTTACCGTTGCGCATCACCTGGATCGTGACCTTGTCGGTCGGCTTGATCCGCGCCACCTGGTTCATCGACTTGCGGCCATCACCGGCCGGTTCGCCGTCGATGTTGAGGATCACATCCCCCAATTGCAGGCCGGCCTTCTGTGCCGGGCCATCGCGGAAGATCCCGGCGACCACGATGCCCGGGCGCCCGGTCAGGCCAAACGACTCGGCCAGTTCCTTGCTCAGCGGCTGCACTTCGATCCCCAGCCAGCCGCGGATCACCTGGCCGTGCTCGACGATCGACTTCATCACTTCCATCGCCAGCTTGACCGGGATCGCAAAACCGATGCCTTGGGAGCCGCCGGACTTGGAGAAAATCGCCGTGTTGATGCCGGTCAGGTTGCCGTTGGCATCCACCAGCGCACCGCCGGAGTTGCCGGGGTTGATCGCGGCGTCGGTCTGGATGAAGTCTTCGTAGCTGTTGAGGCCCAACTGGTTACGCCCGGTGGCGCTGATGATGCCCATGGTGACTGTCTGGCCGACGCCGAACGGGTTGCCGATGGCCAGCGCGACATCGCCGACCCGCAGTCCTTCGGAGCGGCCGATGGTGATGGCGGGCAGGCTTTTCAGGTCGATCTTCAACACGGCGAGGTCGGTTTCCGGGTCGCTGCCGACCACGCGGGCCAAGGTTTCGCGGCCGTCGCGCAGGGCCACTACAATCTGGTCGGCACCGGTGGTCACGTGGTTGTTGGTGAGGATGTAGCCTTCCGGGCTCATGATCACCCCGGACCCCAGGCTCGATTCCATGCGCCGCTGCTTGGGGCTGTTGTCGCCGAAATAGCGGCGGAACTGCGGGTCTTCGAACAGCGGGTGCGCCGGCTTGTTGATGACCTTGGTGGTGTACAGGTTGACCACCGCAGGGGCGGCGATGACCACGGCGTCGGCATAGGTCACCGGGCCTTGCACCATCGTGTTGGTTTGCGGGGCCTGTTGCAGGTTCACATCAAGGCTCGGTAAGCCCACCCACTGGGGGAAACGCTGAATAATCAACATCGCGATCAGCACGCCAGCCAGCAATGGCCATCCAAAAAAACGCAGTGCCTTGAGCATCAAGTAAGTCCTGACAGGTTGCAGGGGGCGGGAGAGCGCCCATAATGTCGCGCATTATACGAGGCTGCGAGCGCCTCGGAACGGGATATTTAGGAGTCTTTTATGGCCGTTGCTTTGAGCACTCTCGTCGAGGAAGCGGACCGCTACCTTGGCAGCGCAAAAATTGCCGATTACTGCCCCAACGGCCTGCAGGTCGAGGGGCGCCCGCAGGTGATGCGCATCGTCAGCGGCGTCACCGCCAGCCAGGCATTGCTGGACGCCGCCGTTGAAGCCCAGGCCGATCTGGTGCTGGTCCACCACGGTTATTTCTGGAAGGGCGAAAACCCGTGCATCACTGGCATGAAGCAGCGCCGCCTGAAGACCCTGCTCAAGCACGACATCAGCCTGCTGGCCTACCACTTGCCGCTGGACCTGCACGCCGAGGTCGGCAACAACGTCCAGCTGGCGCGGCAGTTGGATATCACTGTCGAAGGCCCGCTGGACCCGGCCGACCTCAAGATCGTCGGCCTGGTCGGCTCCCTCGCCGAACCGCTGTCGCCGCGTGACTTCGCCCACCGCGTGCAGAGCGTCTTGGGGCGCGAGCCGCTGTTGATCGAAGGCAGCGAGATGATCCGCCGCGTCGGCTGGTGTACCGGCGGTGGCCAGGGCTACATCGACCAGGCGATTGCGGCCGGCGTCGACCTCTACCTGAGCGGCGAAGCCTCCGAGCAGACCTTCCACAGCGCCCGCGAAAACGACATCAGCTTTATCGCCGCCGGCCATCACGCCACCGAGCGTTACGGTGTGCAGGCATTGGGGGACTACCTGGCGCGGCGTTTCGCCCTGGAGCATTTGTTCATCGATTGTCCCAACCCGATCTAACGCACACCACCCTCCCACATTTGGGAGGGTTCGGCCGGCCATCGCCGCCAAACCTCGGGGCATATCCATATACCGTTTCGATCTAGCTGGCGCCCTGAATAGAAGCAGGTGCTGTGCTAGCATGCCTCGCTCGAACACGGCCCGCTGGCCGTCCATAAGATCGTTTTTCCGTGAGTAGCCATGGTCGACAAACTGACGCATCTGAAACAGCTGGAGGCGGAAAGCATCCACATCATCCGCGAGGTCGCCGCCGAGTTCGACAACCCGGTGATGCTCTACTCGATCGGTAAAGACTCCGCCGTGATGCTGCACCTGGCACGCAAGGCGTTCTTCCCGGGCAAGCTGCCGTTCCCGGTGATGCACGTCGACACCCAGTGGAAATTCCAGGAGATGTACACGTTCCGCGACCGCATGGTTGAAGAACTGGGCCTGGACCTGATCACCCACGTCAACCCGGACGGTGTGGCACAGGGCATCAACCCGTTCACCCACGGCAGCGCCAAGCACACCGACATCATGAAGACCGAAGGCCTCAAGCAGGCCTTGGACAAGTATGGTTTCGACGCCGCGTTTGGTGGTGCCCGTCGCGATGAAGAAAAGTCCCGCGCCAAAGAGCGCGTGTACTCGTTCCGCGACAGCAAGCACCGCTGGGACCCGAAAAACCAGCGCCCGGAGCTGTGGAACGTCTACAACGGCAACGTCAACAAGGGTGAGTCGATCCGTGTGTTCCCGCTGTCCAACTGGACCGAGCTGGACATCTGGCAGTACATCTACCTGGAAGGCATCCCGATCGTACCGCTGTACTTCGCCGCCGAGCGCGATGTGATCGAGAAGAACGGCACGTTGATCATGATCGACGACGACCGCATCCTCGAGCACCTGTCCGACGAAGACAAAGCCCGAATCGTCAAAAAGAAAGTACGTTTCCGTACCCTTGGCTGCTACCCGTTGACGGGCGCGGTGGAGTCCGAAGCCGAGACGCTGACGGACATCATTCAGGAAATGCTCCTGACGCGAACTTCCGAGCGCCAGGGCCGGGTCATCGACCACGATGGTGCCGGCTCGATGGAAGATAAAAAACGTCAAGGCTATTTCTAAGGGGCTGTCATGTCGCATCAATCTGATTTGATCAGCGAGGACATCCTCGCCTACCTGGGCCAGCACGAGCGCAAGGAAATGTTGCGCTTCCTGACCTGTGGCAACGTCGACGACGGCAAGAGCACCCTGATCGGGCGCCTGCTGCACGACTCCAAGATGATCTACGAAGATCACCTGGAAGCCATTACCCGCGATTCGAAGAAAGTCGGCACCACCGGTGACGACATCGACCTGGCGTTGCTGGTCGACGGCCTGCAGGCCGAGCGTGAGCAGGGCATCACCATCGATGTCGCCTACCGCTACTTCTCCACCGCCAAGCGTAAATTCATCATCGCCGATACCCCTGGCCATGAGCAGTACACCCGCAACATGGCCACCGGTGCCTCTACCTGTGACCTGGCGATCATCCTGGTCGACGCACGCTACGGCGTGCAGACCCAGACCCGTCGCCACAGCTTCATTGCCTCGTTGCTGGGCATCAAGCACATCGTCGTCGCCATCAACAAGATGGACCTCAACGGTTTCGACGAAGGTGTGTTCGAGCAGATCAAGGCCGACTACCTGAAGTTCGCCGACGGTATCGCCTTCAAGCCGAGCACCATGGCGTTTGTGCCGATGTCGGCGCTCAAGGGCGACAACGTGGTGAACAAAAGCGAGCGTTCGCCGTGGTACACCGGCCAGTCGCTGATGGAGATCCTCGAAACCGTCGAGATCGCCAACGACCGCAACTACACCGACCTGCGTTTCCCGGTGCAGTACGTCAACCGTCCGAACCTGAACTTCCGCGGTTTTGCCGGCACCCTGGCCAGCGGCATCGTGCACAAGGGCGACGAAGTCGTGGTGTTGCCGTCGGGCAAGAGCAGCCGCGTCAAATCCATCGTCACCTTCGACGGTGAACTGGAGCACGCTGGCCCAGGCCAGGCCGTGACCCTGACCATGGAAGACGAGATCGACATCTCCCGTGGCGACCTGCTGGTGCATGCCGATAGCGTGCCGCAAGTGACCGACGCCTTCGACGCCATGCTGGTGTGGATGGCCGAAGAACCGATGCTGCCGGGCAAGAAATACGACATCAAACGCGCCACCAGCTACGTGCCGGGTTCCATCACCAGCATCGTGCATCGCGTGGACGTGAACACCCTGGCCGAAGGCCCGGCGAGTTCGCTGCAGTTGAACGAGATCGGCCGGGTCAAGGTCAGCCTCGACGCCGCCATCGCCCTGGACGGTTACGCGAGCAACCGCACCACCGGCGCGTTCATCGTCATCGACCGCTTGACCAATGGCACCGTGGCCGCGGGCATGATCATCGCGCCGCCGGTTGTCCACGGCAGCGCCGCGCAGCACGGCAAGTTGGCCCATGTGGCCACCGAAGAGCGTGCCCAGCGTTTCGGCCAGCAGCCGGCAACCGTGTTGTTCAGCGGCCTGTCGGGCGCCGGTAAAAGCACCTTGGCCTACGCGGTTGAGCGCAAGCTGTTCGACATGGGCCGCGCGGTGTTTGTGCTGGATGGCCAGAACCTGCGCCACGACCTGAACAAAGGCTTGCCGCAGGACCGTGTCGGGCGTACCGAGAACTGGCGTCGTGCGGCTCACGTCGCGCGCCAGTTCAACGAAGCCGGCCTGCTGACCCTGGCCGCGTTTGTTGCGCCGGATGCCGAAGGGCGTGAACAGGCCAAGGCGCTGATCGGTGCTGATCGCTTGCTGACGGTCTACGTGCAGGCTTCGCCGCTGGTGTGCGCCGAGCGTGATCCGCAAGGCCTGTACGCGGCCGGTGGGGATAACATCCCTGGCGAGTCCTTCCCCTACGACGTGCCGTTGAATGCCGATCTGGTGATCGACACCCAGGCCCTGTCGCTGGAAGACAGCGTCAAGCAAGTGCTGGAGCTGTTGCGTCAGCGCGGCGCGATCTAAACCTCGCCGCTACAAAAAGCCCGCCACCGAGTGATCGGTGGCGGGCTTTTTACATTCTCAAGATCGGGCTCGGTTAAATGTGGGAGGGGGCTTGCCCCCGATTGCAGAGTGTCAGTCAGAGCATCGGGTGGCTGAACCACCGCTATCGGGGGCAAGCCCCCTCCCACATTTTGTATCAGTGGCGGTCTGGATAATCTGTGTGAAGTTGGCTGAGCAGCGCATCCTTGTCTTCCCACAACCGATTGATCCAGCCCTGGAACGCCAGCCGATACTCGCCATCCTGCTCGTAATTCTTGCCAATGAACTCAGGCGGGATCGGCACTTCTTCGAACCGCACCACCACGTCCTGCACATTCCCGCACAACAAGTCCCAGTAGCCGGGGCGCCCGGCGGGGTAGTGGATGGTCACATTGACCAATGACTTCAACTGCTCACCCATGGCATCCAACACAAACGCAATACCGCCGGCCTTGGGCTTGAGCAAGTAGCGAAAGGGCGAGTGCTGCTGCGCATGCTTGCCCGGCGTAAAGCGCGTGCCTTCGGCAAAGTTGAAAATCCCCACCGGGTTGGCGCGAAACTTCGCGCAGGTCTTGCGGGTGGTTTCCAGGTCCTTGCCTTTCTTCTCCGGGTGTTTTTCCAGGTAGGCCTTGGAGTAGCGCTTCATGAACGGAAAGCCCAATGCCCACCAGGCCAGGCCAATCACCGGTACCCAGATCAATTCCTGCTTGAGAAAGAACTTCAGCGGGCGAATCCGTCGATTGAGCACGTATTGCAGCACCATGATGTCGACCCAGCTCTGGTGGTTGCTGGTCACCAGATAAGAGTGCTGGTAGTCCAGCCCTTCCAGGCCTTTAAGGTGCCAGCGGGTGCGCCGCACCAGGTTCATCCACGCCTTGTTGTTGCTGATCCAGGCTTCATGGGTGTGGTTCATCAGCCATTCGCTGAAGCGCTTGGCGAACGGCAGTGCCTTGAACAGCGCGACGATGAACAGGAACGAACACAGCAGGATCGTGTTCAGCGCCAGCAGCAACGACGCGATCACCCCGCGCACGGCGGCAGGTAGAAAATCCAGCATTTAGATCTCCATAGGTCGGTTGGCGGCTTGAATCGCGGTCAGCGCGATGGTGTACACAATGTCGTCGACCTGGGCGCCGCGCGGCAGGTCGTTCACCGGTTTGCGCAGGCCCTGGAGCATCGGCCCGAGGCTGACGCAATCGGCGCTGCGTTGTACCGCCTTGTGGGTGGTATTGCCGGTGTTCAGGTCGGGGAACACGAAGACCGTGGCCTTGCCCGCCACCAGGCTGTTGGGCGCCAGTTGCCGGGCGACGGTTTCGTTGGCGGCGGCATCGTATTGCAACGGGCCGTCGATCAGCAGCGAGCTTTGTTGTTCATGGGCGAGCAGGGTGGCTTCGCGGACTTTTTCCACTTCTTCGCCGCTGGCCGATTCACCGCTGGAATAGCTGATCATCGCCACCCGTGGCGTGATGCCGAACGCAGCCGCCGAGTCGGCGCTTTGCAAGGCGATTTCCGCCAGCTCGGCGGCGCTCGGGTGCGGGTTCATCACACAGTCGCCGTACACCAACACCTGTTCGGGGAACAACATGAAGAACACCGACGACACCAAGGTGCAGCCCGGCGCGGTCTTGATCAGTTGCAGGGCCGGGCGGATGGTATTCGCGGTGGAGTGGATAACCCCGGAGACCAGGCCGTCGACTTCATCGAGCGCGAGCATCATGGTGGCGATCACCACGGTGTCTTCGAGCTGCTGTTCGGCCATCGGCGCGTTGAGGCTCTTGCTCTTGCGCAATGCGACCATTGGTTCGACATAGCGCTCGCGAATCAGGTCCGGGTCGAGAATTTCCAGGCCTTCGGGCAATTCGATGCCGTGGGCGCGGGCGACCGCTTCCACGTCCGCCGGCTTGGCCAGCAACACACAACGGGCAATGCCGCGGGCCTGGCAGATCGCGGCGGCTTGCACGGTCAACGGCTCGCTGCCTTCGGGCAGGACGATGCGCTTGTTGGCGGCCTGGGCGCGCTGGATCAACTGGTAGCGGAACACCGCTGGCGACAGGCGCATCTCCCGTGGCGTGCCGCAGCGTTGGTGCAGCCAGCGCGCATCGAGGTGGCTGGCGACGAAATCGGTGATGATCTCGGCGCGCTCGCGGTCATCGATGGGGATTTCCTTGTTCAGGCTGTTGAGCAGGTTCGCTGTCTCGTAGGAGCCGGTACTTACCGACAGCACCGGCAGCCCGGCCTGAAAGGCGCCTCGGCAGAGGTCCATGATGCGCGGGTCGGGCAGGGTGTCGCTGGTCAGCAGCAGGCCGGCCAGGGGCACGCCGTTGATCGCGGCCAGGCTGACGGCGAGGATGATGTCGTCGCGGTCCCCCGGCGTCACCACCAGCACGCCCGGCTTGAGCAGTTCCACGGTGTTGCGCATGGTGCGGGCGCAGATGATGATTTTGGACATGCGCCGGGTTTCATAATCGCCGGCGTTGAGGATCTGCGCGCCCATCAGGTCGGCGACGTCGCGGGTACGTGGCGCGTTGAGTTCGGGCTGGAAAGGAATGCAGCCGAGCAGGCGGAAATCCCCGCTGCGCAGCAACGGCGAATGCTCCTTGAGGCGCGCCGAGAAGGCTTCCATGCTTTCATCGGTGCGCACCTTGTTGAGGATCACACCGAGCACTTTCGGGTCTTTCGGGCCGCCGAACAACTGGGCCTGCAATTCCACGCGGCCGGAGAGTTCGGTGAGCACTTCGTTTTCCGGCGCCGAAACCAGGATCACTTCCGCGTCCAGGCTCTTGGCCAGGTGCAGGTTGACCCGCGCTGCATAGCTGGCGCTGCGGGTCGGCACCATGCCTTCGACGATCAGCACGTCCTTGCCCACGGCGGCCTGTTGATACAGGGTGATGATTTCTTCGAGCAATTCGTCGAGCTGGCCGTCGCCGAGCATCCGCTCGACATGGGCCAGGCCCAGAGGCTGCGGCGGTTTGAGGCCGTGGGTGCGAGCGACCAGCTCGGTGGAACGTTCGGGGCCGGTGTCGCCGGGGTGCGGCTGGGCAATCGGTTTGAAGAAGCCGACTTTCAACCCGGCACGTTCAAGGGTGCGCACCAGCCCAAGGCTGATGGAGGTCAGACCCACACCAAAATCGGTGGGCGCGATAAAAAAAGTCTGCATGCGAATTCTCTGGAGGTGCATGGCTTCGGTGGCGCTCTATGGTTGAGTGCCTACCGGGAATCAGGCGCCAAGGTTATCGTTATTCGCGCTCCTGCGCACACCAGCCGCAGGCAAAGGGCTGGCCTATTTTTTCCAGGCGCTGTGCGGGGTCGAGTACCCAGGCGCGCGATTGCCAGGGCGGCTGGTGGCGCAGGTGTTGGGTGTGGCCGCAGGACAGCTCGGCAACCCAGTGCCGGTCGTCGTCCTGGTGGAATCCGAGGATGACGGCGACCGTTGATCGACCCCGTCCGTCCGGGTTCTGTTCGCTTTCGGGCAAATCCTTGTTTAGACTTGTCCGTTCTTCATTCTTATGCAAAAGGTCTCGCCCCATGACGATCGCCGCTAACAAGGCTGTCTCCATCGACTATACCCTGACCAACGACGCTGGTGAGGTCATCGACAGCTCAGCCGGCGGCGCGCCGCTGGTCTACCTGCAAGGCGCAGGCAACATTATCCCGGGCCTGGAAAACGCCCTGGTCGGCAAGAGCGTCGGTGATGAACTGACCGTTGTCGTAGAGCCTGAAAATGCTTACGGCGAATACTCCGCCGAACTGGTCAGCACCCTGAGCCGCAGCATGTTCGAAGGTGTCGACGAACTGGAAGTGGGCATGCAGTTCCACGCTTCCGCGCCGGACGGCCAAATGCAGATCGTCACCATCCGTGATCTGGACGGCGACGACGTCACCGTCGACGGTAACCACCCTCTGGCAGGCCAGCGCCTGAACTTCCAAGTGAAGATCGTGGCCATCCGCGACGCTTCCCAGGAAGAAGTCGCTCACGGCCACGTGCACGGTGAAGGCGGTCATCACCATTGATCGATGTTTTGATCAGGTGGTAGTAAAAACGCCCCGACTGGTTCGGGGCGTTTTTTTGTGCGTGCAATAAAGATTTATGGCGCCCAAACAAAAATGCCCCGGACCTTTCGGTACGGGGCATTTCTTAACTGTTACGCAGGTAAACCTGCGTGGCAGTTTATCGCTTAGGCTGCAGCAGCAAGGTTCAGAGCCTTGATGTGGCCATTCAGACGACCTTTATGGCGAGCAGCTTTGTTCTTGTGGATGATGCCTTTATCGGCCATACGGTCGATAACTGGCACAGCCAGAACGTAAGCAGCTTGAGCTTTTTCAGCGTCTTTTGCGTCAATGGCCTTAACTACATTCTTGATGTAGGTACGAACCATGGAACGCAGGCTGGCGTTGTGGCTGCGACGCTTCTCAGCCTGTTTTGCACGTTTTTTGGCGGAAGGTGTGTTGGCCACCGTCGAGCTCCTCGAAAGACTTTTTAGGAAATAGCAAACAAAATAGGCCGCGAATCATGCCGATGAGTTGATGGGTTGTCAAGGGCGGTTGATGCGAACTGCTGAGTGGTCGATCTGAAGAGGCGGGTGATTTATTTCCGGCGCTTGACCTGTAAACTCGCGAGCTTTGGCGCTGTGCTGTTGCAGGCGCGCAGTATCGCATAAGTAGGCGCGTAGTTCGCCTGCTCTTTATCTATAGGCGCAAACTCTTTCAATGAATCTGCTCAAATCGTTGGCTGCCGTCAGCTCGATCACGATGATCTCCCGGGTTTTGGGGTTTGTACGTGACACCCTGTTGGCGCGCATTTTTGGCGCCAGCATGGCCACGGACGCGTTCTTTATTGCCTTTAAATTGCCCAACCTGTTGCGGCGGATCTTCGCCGAGGGCGCGTTTTCCCAGGCGTTCGTGCCGATTCTGGCGGAATACAAGACGCAGCAGGGCGAGGAGGCGACCCGCACATTCATTGCCTATGTCTCGGGCTTGCTGACCCTGGTGCTGATGCTGGTGACTGTGATCGGCATGCTCGCCGCGCCGTGGGTGATCTGGGCCACGGCGCCCGGGTTTGCCAATACGCCGGAAAAATTCGCGCTGACCACTGATCTGCTGCGGGTGACTTTCCCCTACATATTGCTGATCTCCCTGTCATCCCTGGCCGGCGCCATCCTCAATACCTGGAACCGTTTCTCGGTGCCGGCATTCGTGCCGACCCTGCTTAACGTCAGCATGATTATTTTCGCGCTGTTCCTCACGCCCTACTTCGATCCGCCGGTCATGGCCCTGGGCTGGGCGGTATTGGCCGGTGGCCTGGCGCAATTGCTCTACCAACTGCCGCACCTGAAAAAGATCGGCATGCTCGTGTTGCCGCGCCTGAACCTCAAGGACACCGGCGTCTGGCGCGTGATGCGCAATATGCTGCCGGCGATCCTCGGGGTGTCGGTCAGCCAGATTTCCCTGATCATCAACACAGCGTTTGCGTCGCTGCTGGTGTCCGGTTCGGTGTCGTGGATGTACTACGCCGATCGCTTGATGGAGCTGCCGTCCGGCGTCCTCGGCGTGGCCCTGGGCACGATTTTGCTGCCGACGCTGGCGCGTACCTACGCGAGCAAGGACCGCCATGAATACTCGCGCATTCTCGATTGGGGTTTGCGCCTGTGCTTCGTGCTGGTGTTGCCGTGTTCCCTGGCGCTGGGAATCCTGGCTGAGCCACTGACGGTGTCACTATTCCAGTACGGGCAATTCAGCGCGCACGATGCCTTGATGACCCAGCATGCGCTGATCGCCTACTCCGTCGGTCTGCTCGGCATCATCGTGATCAAAGTGCTGGCGCCGGGTTTCTACGCCCAGCAAAACATCCGCACGCCGGTGAAGATCGCGATCTTCACGCTGATCGTCACGCAATTGCTCAACTTGGTGTTTATCGGTCCGCTGGCTCACGCCGGCCTGGCTTTGGCCATCAGCGCCGGTGCCTGCATCAATGCCGGCCTGCTGTTTTACCAACTGCGCAAACAGCAGATGTTCCAGCCGCAGCCTGGCTGGGGGATGTTTGCCCTCAAGCTGCTGGTGGCGGTGGCGATGATGTCGGCGGTATTGCTGGGCCTGATGCACTTCATGCCGGCCTGGGATCAAGGCCATATGCTCGAGCGTTTCCTGCGCCTGGGCGTGCTGGTGGTGGCGGGCGTGGTGGTGTACTTCGGCATGTTGCTGCTGCAAGGTTTCCGCCTGCGGGATTTCAATCGCAAGACGCTGGGTTAGAGGGTTTGCCGCGATAAAACCGGTGTTTTATCGATTCCATCCGTTTTGCCCTGCGCTGTTGCCTGTGATCCGGGGCCGGGTGTGGTTATAATCGACCACTTTATGAGCAAGAAGCGCGTTATGCAGCTGGTTCGAGGTCTCCACAACCTGCGCCCCCAGCATCGGGGCTGCGTCGCCACTATTGGCAACTTTGACGGTGTACACCGTGGCCACCAGGCTATCCTGGCCCGGCTGCGCGAGCGTGCGGTCGAGTTGGGCGTGCCCAGCTGCGTGGTGATTTTTGAGCCACAGCCGCGGGAATTCTTTACCCCGGAAACGGCACCGGCGCGCCTGGCCCGGTTGCGCGACAAGCTGCAACTGTTGGCGGAGGAGGGTGTGGACCGTGTGCTGTGCCTGGCCTTCAACCAGCGTTTGCGCAGCCTCAGCGCCGCCGAGTTCGTCGACCGTATCCTGGTGGATGGCTTGGGCGTGCAGCATCTGGAGGTCGGCGACGACTTCCGTTTTGGGTGTGACCGGGTCGGCGATTTCGATTTTCTGCAACACGCTGGCGTGACCCAGGGTTTTACCGTCGAAGCCGCGCAAACCGTCGAACTGGACGGCCTGCGCGTGAGCAGTACCCAGGTGCGTAATGCCTTGGCTGCCGCCGACTTCGCCTTGGCCGAGCGTTTGCTCGGTCGTCCGTTCCGCATTGCCGGACGGGTATTGCACGGCCAGAAGCTGGCGCGCCAACTGGGCACGCCAACCGCTAACGTGCAGCTCAAGCGCCGTCGTGTGCCGCTGACCGGGGTTTACCTGGTGAGTGTCGACATCGACGGCCAATCGTGGCCGGGAGTCGCCAATATAGGCGTCAGGCCCACGGTTGCAGGTGATGGCAAGGCCCACCTGGAAGTTCACCTTTTGGATTTTGCCGGTGATCTGTATGACCGGCGTTTGACGGTGGTTTTCCACCAAAAGCTGCGTGAAGAGCAGCGTTTC
Source organism: Pseudomonas marginalis (assembly GCF_024169655.1). GTDB lineage: Bacteria > Pseudomonadota > Gammaproteobacteria > Pseudomonadales > Pseudomonadaceae > Aquipseudomonas > Aquipseudomonas paraveronii. The sequence continues at coordinate 780,206 of NZ_JALJWV010000001.1, forward strand.
GCCTCCCTTGAGGCGTTGAAAACGGCGATCAATGCGGATGTCGCCGCCGCCCGTGCCCTAGCCGCACCTAGCGCCCATCGCTAACCGAAGAGCCTTAAATGACCGACTATAAAGCCACGCTAAACCTTCCGGACACCGCCTTCCCAATGAAGGCCGGCCTGCCACAGCGCGAACCGCAGATCCTGCAGCGCTGGGACAGTATTGGCCTGTACGGAAAGTTGCGCGAGATTGGCAAGGATCGTCCGAAATTCGTCCTGCACGACGGCCCTCCTTATGCCAACGGCACGATTCACATCGGTCATGCGCTGAACAAGATTCTCAAGGACATGATCGTCCGCTCGAAGACCCTGTCGGGTTTCGACGCGCCGTATGTCCCGGGTTGGGATTGCCACGGCCTGCCGATCGAACACAAAGTCGAAGTGACCCACGGCAAGAACCTGGGCGCCGATAAAACCCGCGAACTGTGCCGTGCCTACGCCACCGAGCAGATCGAAGGGCAGAAGTCCGAGTTCATCCGCCTGGGCGTCCTGGGCGACTGGGCCAACCCGTACAAAACCATGGACTTCAAGAACGAGGCCGGTGAAATCCGCGCCTTGGCCGAAATCGTCAAGGGCGGTTTCGTGTTCAAGGGCCTCAAACCCGTGAACTGGTGCTTCGACTGCGGTTCGGCCCTGGCTGAGGCGGAAGTCGAGTACGAAGACAAGAAGTCCTCGACCATCGACGTGGCCTTCCCGATCGCCGACGACGCCAAGCTGGCCGCGGCCTTTGGCCTGGCAAGCCTGGCCAAGCCGGCCGCCATCGTGATCTGGACCACCACCCCGTGGACCATCCCCGCCAACCAGGCGCTGAACGTCCACCCGGAATTCACCTACGCCCTGGTGGATGTTGGTGATCGCCTGCTGGTGCTGGCCGAAGAGATGGTCGAAGCCTGCCTGGCGCGTTACGCGCTGGAAGGTTCGGTGATCGCCACCACCACCGGTACCGCGCTGGAACTGATCAACTTCCGTCACCCGTTCTACGACCGCCTGTCGCCGGTGTACCTGGCTGACTACGTTGAACTGGGCGCCGGTACCGGCATCGTTCACTCCGCTCCTGCTTACGGCGTAGACGACTTCGTGACCTGCAAAGCCTATGGCATGGTCAACGACGACATCTTGAACCCGGTGCAGAGCAACGGTGTTTATGCGCCGTCTCTGGAGTTCTTCGGCGGCCAGTTCATCTTCAAGGCCAACCAGCCGATCATCGACAAGCTGTCGGAAGTCGGCGCGCTGTTGCACACCGAGACCATCAGCCACAGCTACATGCACTGCTGGCGCCACAAGACCCCGCTGATCTACCGCGCCACCGCGCAGTGGTTCATCGGTATGGATAAAGAACCGGCCAGTGGCGAAACGCTGCGTAACCGCGCGATCAAAGCCATCGAGGACACCAAGTTCGTCCCGGCCTGGGGCCAGGCGCGCCTGCACTCGATGATCGCCAACCGTCCGGACTGGTGCATCTCCCGCCAGCGCAACTGGGGCGTGCCGATCCCGTTCTTCCTTAACAAGGAAAGCGGCGAGCTGCACCCGCGTACCGTCGAACTGATGGAAGTCGTGGCCCAGCGCGTTGAGCAGGAAGGCATCGAAGCCTGGTTCAAGCTGGACGCCGCCGAGCTGCTGGGCGACGAAGCGCCGCTGTACGACAAGATCAGCGACACCCTTGATGTGTGGTTCGACTCCGGCACCACCCATTGGCACGTGCTGCGCGGTTCGCACCCGATGGGTCACGAAACCGGCCCGCGCGCCGACCTGTACCTGGAAGGTTCGGACCAGCACCGTGGCTGGTTCCACTCGTCGCTTTTGACCGGTTGCGCCATCGACGACCACGCACCGTACCGCGAACTGCTGACCCACGGTTTCACCGTCGACGAAAACGGCCGCAAGATGTCCAAGTCCCTGGGCAACGTGATCGCGCCGCAAAAGGTCAACGACACCCTGGGCGCCGACATCATGCGCCTGTGGGTCGCCTCGACCGATTATTCGGGCGAGATGGCCGTGTCGGAGCAGATCCTGCAGCGCAGCGCCGATGCCTACCGTCGTATCCGTAATACCGCACGCTTCATGCTGTCGAACCTGACCGGTTTCAACCCGGCCACCGACATCCTCCCGGCCGAGGACATGCTCGCCCTGGACCGTTGGGCCGTGGACCGTACCCTGTTGCTGCAACGCGAATTGCAGGAGCACTACGGTGAATACCGCTTCTGGAACGTCTATTCGAAGATTCACAACTTCTGCGTGCAGGAGCTGGGCGGTTTCTACCTCGACATCATCAAGGACCGCCAGTACACCACCGGCGCCAACAGCAAGGCGCGCCGCTCGGCGCAGACCGCGCTGTATCACATCTCCGAAGCGTTGGTGCGCTGGATCGCGCCGATCCTGGCCTTCACCGCCGACGAACTGTGGGAATACCTGCCGGGCGAGCGCAACGAGTCCGTGATGCTCAACACCTGGTACGAAGGCCTGACCGAACTGCCGGCCGACTTCGAACTGGGCCGCGCATACTGGGAAGGCGTGATGGCGGTGAAAGTGGCCGTGAACAAGGAGCTGGAAGTCCAGCGTGCGGCCAAGGCCGTCGGTGGCAACCTGCAAGCCGAAGTCACCCTGTTTGCCGAGGAAGGCCTGAGCGCCGACCTGGCCAAGCTGAGCAACGAACTGCGCTTCGTGCTGATCACCTCCACCGCGAGCCTGGCGCCATTCGCCCAGGCCCCGGCGGACGCCGTGGCCACCGAGGTGCCTGGCCTCAAGCTCAAAGTCGTCAAGTCGGCCTTCCCTAAGTGCGCCCGTTGCTGGCACTGCCGTGAAGATGTTGGCGTGAACCCTGAGCATCCGGAAATCTGCGGTCGTTGCGTCGACAACATCAGCGGTGCCGGTGAGGTTCGTCACTATGCCTAATGCCAGTCGTTTCGGACGTCTTGGCTGGCTCGTATTGAGCGTGCTGGTCCTGGTCATCGACCAGGTCAGCAAGGCTCACTTCGAGGGCACCCTGGAGATGTTCCAGCAAATCGTGGTGATCCCGGATTACTTCAGTTGGACCCTGGCCTATAACACCGGCGCGGCGTTCAGCTTCCTTGCCGATGGCGGCGGCTGGCAGCGCTGGTTGTTCGCCCTGATCGCCGTGGTGGTCAGTGCGGTGCTGGTGGTCTGGCTCAAGCGCCTGGGGCGCGATGACACCTGGCTGGCCATCGCCTTGGCACTGGTGCTGGGCGGCGCGCTGGGCAACCTGTACGACCGCATCGCCTTGGGCCATGTGATCGATTTCATTCTGGTGCATTGGCAGAATCGCCATTACTTCCCGGCGTTCAATTTTGCTGACAGCGCCATCACCGTCGGTGCAATCATGCTGGCACTCGATATGTTCAAAAGTAAGAAAACCGGAGAGACCGTTCATGACTGATCAGGTATTGGCTGAACAACGCATCGGCCAGAACACGGAAGTCACCTTGCATTTCGCATTGCGCCTGGAGAATGGCGACACGGTCGACAGCACGTTCGACAAATCCCCGGCAACCTTCAAGGTGGGCGACGGCAACCTGCTGCCGGGTTTTGAAGCGGCCCTGTTCGGCTTCAAGGCGGGCGACAAGCGCACCCTGCAGATCCTGCCGGAAAACGCCTTTGGCCAGCCCAACCCGCAGAACGTACAGATCATCCCGCGTTCACAGTTCCAGGACATGGACCTGTCGGAAGGCCTGCTGGTGATTTTTAACGATGCGGCGAATACCGAGCTGCCGGGTGTGGTCAAAGCCTTCGATGATGCGCAAGTGACCATCGACTTCAACCACCCGTTGTCCGGTAAAACCTTGACGTTTGACGTAGAAATCTTCGACGTTAAAGCGCTCTAACTGACAGAACCGGCTCCTGCGGGCGCTGGCTTGTGTGGGAGCTGGCTTGCCTGCGATGGCATCACCTCGGTGTACCTGATACACCGAGTCGACCGCATCGCAGGCAAGCCAGCTCCCACAAAGACACGAGGCACAGCATGCAAATCAAACTCGCCAACCCCCGTGGCTTCTGCGCCGGCGTGGACCGGGCGATCGAAATCGTCAACCGCGCCCTGGAAGTCTTCGGGCCGCCGATTTACGTGCGCCATGAAGTCGTCCACAACAAATTCGTGGTCGAAGACTTGCGCGCTCGCGGCGCCATCTTTGTCGAAGAACTCGACCAGGTGCCGGACGACGTCATCGTAATCTTCAGTGCCCATGGTGTATCCCAGGCTGTACGTACCGAAGCGGCAGGCCGTGGCCTGAAAGTGTTCGATGCCACCTGCCCGTTGGTCACCAAGGTGCATATCGAGGTCGCGCGCTACAGCCGCGATGGCCGTGAATGCATCCTGATCGGCCACGCCGGCCACCCGGAAGTCGAAGGCACCATGGGCCAGTACGACGGCGGCAACGGTGGCGCGATCTACCTGGTGGAAGACGAGAAAGACGTCGCCAACTTGCAGGTACACAACCCGGAGCGTTTGGCCTTCGTCACCCAGACCACCTTGTCCATGGATGACACCAGCCGGGTGATCGATGCCCTGCGCACACGCTTCCCAGCGATTGGCGGCCCGCGCAAGGACGACATCTGCTACGCCACGCAAAACCGCCAGGATGCGGTCAAGCAACTGGCCGATGAATGTGATGTGGTGCTGGTCGTCGGCAGCCCTAACAGCTCCAACTCCAACCGCCTGCGTGAACTGGCTGAACGCATGGCCACGCCGGCGTACCTGATCGACGGCGCCGAGGACATGCAGCGCAGCTGGTTCGATGGCGTCGAGCGTATCGGCATCACGGCGGGCGCCTCGGCGCCGGAAGTCCTGGTGCGCGGTGTGATCCAACAGTTGCAGGCCTGGGGTGCCACAGGTGCCGATGAGTTGGCCGGTCGTGAGGAGAACATCACTTTCTCCATGCCCAAGGAGCTGCGGGTTCGTTCGCTGCTCTGAGTCCCAGGGTGTTGAGCGAGCCTCGGCATAATGCCTGCTCGGTTTTATCTCGGCGCAGGCTGATGCGCCCGCTGGGGGCCAGCACCACTTGAAACAGGCTTTGTGCCTGGTCCGTGGCGCATACATGCACGGTGCCAGCACGAAAGCCCCCGCCAGCAAAGACCGGCTCGCCCAGCCCGCTGAAGCGTACCTGGCTCCTGACCGGTCCATTGCCCACGATCTGCACGCGCCCATTGTCCTGGTGCTCCAGCAGCACGGGATTATCGTCGTCCAGATGGCCGTGCCCGTTCAGATCCACGATCACCCGCCAGCCCCGGCTCCAATCATCGTCCACGGCATGCATGACTACCGCCCGGTTGCGCGCGATGGCTTCGGTGCGCGCATAGCGCAGGCCGCCAGCCAACGACTGGGCAGCGCTTTGTCGCTGCTGGGATTCCAGCAAACCCTTGAAACTGGGTACCGCCAGTTGCGCAAGGATGCCGCTCAGGATAAGCCCGAGCAGTAGTTCGATCAGGGTGAAACCTCGCTGTGTCATGTGCCGTCCCTCCGTGGACGTGATGGATACTCAGATGGCATGCCTAGGTATAGCGTCCGGCTCGTGGTGTTGAATGCTGGCCTTTATGTCCAAAGTATTTCCCTTTGTTCCGGGAGCAGCGCAGGCCAAAAACCGGCGCTAGTCTTGGGCCGCACAGCAGGGTTTTCCTGCTTTTTTCCGGCCTTCGACAGGGATGACGACGGTAATGCTTGCTTGCCCGACTGCCTTTTTTCGACCTTTAACTTTCCGCCACCAAACCGGCATGACCCTGATCGAGGTGGTGGTGGCGGTGCTGATTCTCGTGATCGGCCTGTTGGGGGTCGCGGTGGTCCAGCTCAATGCACTCAAGTACACCGACAGCTCGCGGATGACCAGCCAGGCGAGCTTTATCGCCTACGACATGCTGGACCGCATTCGCGCCAACTCCGGCGCCGACTACTCGTGGGCGCGAAGCGAGCGCGCACCACCGTTCACGTCGACGGCCAGTGTGCGTGACCTCGACCTGCACGATTTCGAGGCCAACATCCTCGGTTTCGCCGGTGACAGCGGCAGTGGCTCGGTGGTCGTTCGTGCCAATGAAGTGATCGTCAGCATCAGTTGGGATGACGCCAGGGGGGCAAAAAACGCTGGGGCGAGGGAAATATTCACACTCACCAGTCGCGTCGCCGACGAATCGCAGGTGGTGCAATGAAGCGACGGGAGCAGGGTTTCAGCTTGCTGGAGTTGCTGCTGGCATTGACGCTTGGGCTGGTGCTGAGCCTCGGGGTCAGCCAAGTCGCCATCAGCGCTCGAACGACCCATGCCAGCCAGCAGGCCGCCATGCTGCTGCAGGATGATGCGCGGTTTGCGCTCGGCAAACTGATTCAGGACATTCGTCTGGCGGGCATGTTGGGTTGCCTGGATACGGCATTGATCGAAGGTGCGCCGTTGGCCTTCGAACGGCCCATCAGTTGGAGTGTCGCGGATGCTTCAATGTCTCTGACCCTGGTTAGCGCAGAGGTCGGCGCGGACGGCGGCAAGCCGGATTGGACTGTGTTGTCCGACTGCACCGGTTCTGCCCACGCTTATGCTGGCATCCCACCCCCTGCTGCGCCGGGGCAGATACGCTTTGCGATACGTCAGCTTACCTACACCTTCGAGGCCGGCCAGTTGAAAGTCAGCACCCCGGCAGCCCCGGCCAAGACAGTACTGGTGGACAACGTGCAGGCGTTCGAGATCAGTTTCGGCGTGGCGGCCAAGCCTGATTCGACACATGTGGTGCGCTATGACCCTGGCCCTGCCGACGAATCGCTGATACGCAGTGTGCGCATCCTGTTGACGCTGCAAGACCCGGCAGGGTTGGTGAAGGCGCAAACCTGGAGCGTGGTTGCGGCGCTGCGTAACCGGCTGGGGTAGAGCGATCATGACGCTGTTTCGCATTGTTGAACGACGGCAGGCGGGCATGGTGCTGCTGATCAGTCTGGTGTTCCTGTTGTTGCTATCGATGATCGGATTGTCTTCGATGCAAGGTGCGGTGTCCCAGCAGAAGGTCGCCAGCAGTGTCTGGCACCGTAACCAGTCGCTGCAAAGTGCCGAAAGTGGCCTGAGGCTGGGGGAGGCGAGTGTGCGTCAGGCCGGTGGTGCGCGGCCTGTGTGCTCGTCGATCATCACCTGTGCGCCGCCGCGCGAATCGTCTTCGGTGATAAGTCCTGGAACCCATCCCGTTTCGACGGTGAACTGGGTTGCCATGAGCGGCGGTCTCTACGCTGTTCAAGCGCTCGGGCCGGCGGTGGGGCTGGTTCACTTGCCCCCGCAGATGCCGGCAATGGTGTATCGGGTCACGGCGGTGGGGTTCAGTGGCCAGTCGCGCACGGTGCTGGAGGCCATGTATGCACGGGTGGACGAAGGCGGGCGCTCGCGGTTTCGGCGAGTGATGTGGCGACAACTTTATTAAGGAGCAGTGCAATGGGCATGGATAGCCAGGGTTTTACGTTGATTGAATTACTGATCGCCGTAGCGATCATCGCTGTGCTGGCCGGTATCGCTTATCCGGGGTATGTCGGCCATGTAAACAGGGCCTACCGCGCGGAAATTGTCGTGCTGTTGACCGAGCACGCTCAGCATCTGGAGCGGTATTACACGAAGAACGGCAGTTTTATTGATGCAAGCGGCGTCAGCGTTGGCAATGATCGCTATAGAATCGCTGCAGTATTGAACCCTCAGGATTTCAGCCTGCTGGCCACACCTGGCGTCGACTCTGTCATGGCGGGCGACGCTTGCGGGGCATTCAGCCTGACCAGTTCCGGTGTGCGAACCAATCCGGGAGCGGCGCCGGGAATGTCACGCAAGGCGTGCTGGGGGCAGTGATGGGTGTGCTGAATGAGTGGGCGCCGAGTGCGCTTTTCCCTTTTTATCGGCTGGATCAAATGATGGCTAAGCAACAGCGAGTGGTGGTTGTCGGTGGCGGAGTAATCGGCTTGTTGACGGCGTTCAATCTGGCGACCCAGGGGCAGGCGGTCGTACTGCTGGAGCGCTCGGGGCTTGGGCAGGAGTCCTCGTGGGCAGGTGGCGGCATTGTCTCGCCCCTGTATCCGTGGCGCTACAGCCCGGCGGTCACGGCTTTGGCCCATTGGTCCCAGGACTTTTATCCACAACTGGCCGAGCGCTTGTTTGCTGATACCGGCGTTGACCCGCAGGTTCACACCACCGGCCTCTACTGGCTGGACCTGGAAGATGAAGCCGACGCGCTGGCCTGGGCCGCGCGCGAAGGGCGACCGTTGAGCAAGGTGGCTGTGTCGGCCGTCCATGATGCGGTTCCGGTGCTCGGCGGTGGGTACTCCCAGGCGATCTACATGGAAAATGTGGCGAATGTGCGCAACCCGCGCCTGATCAAATCTCTCAAGGCGGCGCTGTTGGCGCTCCCTGGCGTGACGGTTCACGAGCAGTGCGAAGTTGACGGGTTTGTGTTGGACGGCGACAACGTCGTCGGGGTGAATACGCCCACTGGGCCGGTTCTTGGTGATCAGGTCGTGCTTGCGGCGGGTGCCTGGAGTGGAGAATTGCTGGGCAAACTGGGATTGTCACTGCCGGTTGAGCCGGTCAAAGGCCAGATGATTCTGTACAAATGCGCCTCGGATTTTCTGTCGAGCATGGTCCTGGCCAAGGGGCGTTATGCGATCCCCCGGCGTGACGGGCACATTCTGATTGGCAGTACCCTGGAACATGAAGGGTTCGACAAGACGCCGACCGAGTCGGCGCTGGAGAGCCTGAAGGCTTCGGCCGTGGAGTTGATTCCCGCCTTGGCGGATGCCGAGGTGGTGGGCCATTGGGCGGGCCTGCGGCCAGGCTCGCCGGAAGGTATTCCCTACATCGGCCCGGTCCCTGGTTTCAACGGGCTGTGGCTCAATTGCGGGCATTATCGCAACGGCCTCGTGCTGGCACCGGCGTCCTGCCAGTTATTCGCCGATTTGCTGCTGGAGTGCACGCCGATCATCGACCCGGCACCCTATGCGCCGGCAGGTCGGATCAACGTTGGATAGCTTTCGGCCCTTGTTCCAGGTGCGCCTGGGTGCAATACCATTCTTGCCGTGAGCTCAGTGCCCGGTCCTGCGGCAGATGCACGCCGCAGTGAGCGCAGCGCACCATCGGCGTGGCGTCGGGTTCGCCGGAGCGCTGCTGTTTGATGGCCGGGTTTTTGAATTTGCGCCAGAACCATACCGCGGCAGCAATGACGGCAATCCAGAACAGTAGACGAACCATGATGGGTAGTTTCTCGACAAGGAATGCGCCAGTTTAGCCAAGGACGTGGCAGGCGCACAGCGCAATAATGCTTGCGCATAAAAAAGGGAGCCCCGAAGGGCTCCCTTTTTACGTTGCGTCGAATGATCAGTCGAACACGCCGAAGGTCATGTAGCTGAACCACGAGCGGTCCTGGTTGTTGCCCAGGGCTTGCGGCGCTTCCTCTTCGATCACATCGCCATTTTCATCATGGGGCTTGAGGTCCGCAGGGATGGCTTCCTTGGCGTCCTGGAACTGCTTGACCACGTCCTGGTTGGCGCGGGTTTCTCCCGGCGGCAGCGGTGGACGGGACTCGATCAGGCCCAGGGTGTACTTGCTCAGCCACGAACGGTTGTCGGCTTCGGCAACCTGAGGCACGAACTGGCCGTCTTTCAGGCTAGGGTGGTCCGGGTAGTTGAGCTTCAGGGTTTCCAGGCTGGTGGTCGCCAGGGCGTCCAGGTGCAGGCGCTGGTAAGCCTCGGTCATCACCGCCAGGCCGTCACCCACGGAAGGGGTTTCCTGGAAGTTTTCCACGACATAACGGCCGCGGTTGGCAGCGGCCACGTAGGCCTGACGGGTCAGGTAGTAATGGGCTACGTGGATTTCGTAGGCGGCCAGCAGGTTGCGCAGGTAGATCATGCGCTGCTTGGCGTCCGGCGCGTAGCGGCTGTTGGGGTAGCGGCTGGTCAACTGGGCGAACTCGTTGTAGGAGTCGCGGGCAGCGCCCGGGTCACGCTTGGTCATGTCCAGCGGCAGGAAGCGCGCCAGCAGGCCCACGTCCTGGTCGAACGAGGTCAGGCCCTTGAGGTAGTAGGCGTAGTCCACGTTCGGGTGCTGCGGGTGCAGGCGGATAAAACGCTCGGCGGCGGACTTGGCAGCTTCCGGCTCGGCGTTCTTGTAGTTGGCGTAGATCAGCTCGAGCTGGGCCTGGTCGGCATAGCGCCCGAACGGATAGCGCGACTCCAGGGCCTTCAGCTTGGCTGTGGCGCTGGTGTAGCTATTATTGTCCAAGTCTTTTTGAGCTTGTTGATACAGCTCGACTTCGCTCAGGTTTTCGTCGACGACTTCCTTTGTTGACGAGCAAGCAGCAGTCATGGCGAGGATGGCGATCAGCAGCAGGTGTTTCACTTGCATGGCGGCTTGCGTCCCTATGACGGCCGCTGTCTTGGGCGGGGCCGTCCTGTTATGATGAGCGCCCCGTTGAAAGCATCGGGGCAAAAGACGCCGTATTTAACCACAAGCGCGCAGCCGAAACCAAAGGCTGTGCCACGCCTAGTCTGAGCATGTCCGATAAAATTGAACTTCGCGCAGAGGTGCCGTCCGAATTGGGCGGCCAACGCCTCGATCAAGTCGCCGCACAATTATTCGCTGAGCACTCGCGCTCGCGCCTTTCCGCCTGGATCAAAGACGGCCGCCTGACTGTGGATGGAGCGGTTATCCGCCCGCGAGACATAGTCCATGGCGGTGCGATTCTTGAGCTGACTGCCGAGCAGGAAGCCCAGGGAGAATGGGTCGCCCAGGACATCGAGCTGGACATCGTCTATGAAGACGACGACATCCTGGTCATCAACAAACCCGCAGGCCTGGTGGTACACCCGGCGGCCGGGCACGCTGATGGCACCTTGCTCAATGCCCTGTTGCACCACGTGCCGGACATCATCAATGTCCCGCGCTGCGGCATCGTACACCGCCTGGACAAGGACACGACCGGCTTGATGGTGGTGGCCAAGACCATTCAAGCCCAGACGCAGCTGGTTACACAGTTGCAGAGCCGCAGCGTCAGCCGGATCTACGAGTGCATCGTGATCGGCGTCGTGGTGGCGGGTGGCAAAATCAACGCGCCTATCGGCCGGCACGGCCAGCAGCGCCAGCGTATGGCGGTGATGGAAGGCGGCAAACAGGCCGTTAGCCACTACCGTGTGCTGGAGCGTTTCCGCTCCCACACCCATGTGCGGGTCAAGCTGGAAACCGGCCGTACCCACCAGATTCGCGTACACATGGCGCACATCAACTTCCCGTTGGTCGGAGATCCTGCCTACGGTGGTCGCTTCCGTATTCCGCCAGCGGCCAGTGCCACCATGGTTGAATCGCTGAAATCCTTCCCGCGCCAGGCGCTGCATGCGCGTTTCCTGGAGCTGGATCATCCGACGAGCGGTAAGCGGATGAGCTGGGAATCGCCTCTGCCGGACGATCTGGTCTGGTTGCTGTCGCTGCTCAAGCAGGATCGCGAGGCATTTGTCGGGTGAGTGACTGGCTGATTCCTGACTGGCCCGCGCCGGCTCAGGTCAAGGCCTGCGTCACTACCCGTGCGGGCGGCGTCAGCCTGGCGCCGTTCGACAGCCTCAACCTGGGCGATCACGTCGAGGACAGCCCTGAGGCTGTGCTTGAGAATCGCCGTCGCCTCACCGAAGCCTTTCATATCCAGCCGGCCTGGCTGCGCCAAGTCCACGGAGTAAGCGTGGTCGAAGCCGACCCCGGGCGTATTGCCGAAGCCGATGGCAGTTGGACCAGTACGCCGGGCATCGCCTGCACCTCCATGACTGCTGATTGCTTGCCTGCGCTGTTCTGCAACCGCGCCGGCACGCGCGTCGCCGCTGCTCATGCGGGTTGGCGTGGCTTGGCCGCAGGCGTGCTCGAAGCCGCAGTCGAAAGCCTGGAAACCGAGCCTGCTGACGTATTGGTCTGGTTGGGCCCGGCCATTGGCCCGCAAGCCTTCGAAGTCGGCCCGGAAGTGCGGGAAGCATTCGTGCAGCAACTGCCGAGCACCGCCCAAGCCTTTGTGCCCAGCCGCAATCCCGGCAAGTTCATGGCCGACATCTACCAACTGGCTCGTCTGCGCCTGGCCGCACGCGGTATCACCGCCGTTTACGGCGGCGGGTACTGCACCGTGAGCGATCCGCGCTTTTTTTCTTACCGTCGCAGTCCACGCACGGGTCGGTTCGCCTCCCTTATTTGGCTGGAGCGCTAGACTCTTCTGATCTACGTCAACTGTCCGACGCTTGAATCTCCCAGAATCGACCACATCTATAGGGCTATCTGGCAGGTTTCTTCATTTAGGATGTGTTTGTAGCTCCGGCCTGCTCAAAAGGAAGGTGACTAATGCGTATTGATCGTTTAACCAGTAAATTGCAATTGGCCTTATCTGACTCCCAATCCCTGGCGGTCGGCCTCGACCACCCGGCCATTGAGCCTGCACACTTGATGCAGGCGCTCCTGGAACAGCAAGGTGGTTCTATCAAGCCCTTGCTGATGCAGGTGGGCTTCGACGTCAACAGCCTGCGCAAGGAGTTGAGCAAAGAGCTCGACCAACTGCCGAAAATCCAGAATCCTACCGGCGACGTGAATATGTCCCAGGATTTGGCGCGCCTGCTCAATCAAGCGGACCGTCTGGCCCAGCAGAAGGGCGACCAGTTCATCTCCAGCGAGCTGGTGCTGCTCGCCGCCATGGACGAAAACAGCAAGCTCGGCAAATTGTTGCTGGGCCAGGGCGTGAGCAAAAAAGCCCTGGAAAACGCCATCAACAACCTGCGTGGCGGCGAAGCGGTGAACGACCCCAACCACGAGGAGTCGCGCCAGGCCCTGGATAAATACACTGTCGACCTGACCAAGCGTGCCGAAGAAGGCAAGCTTGACCCGGTGATCGGCCGTGACGACGAAATTCGTCGCACCATCCAGGTTCTGCAGCGTCGCACCAAGAACAACCCCGTGCTGATCGGTGAGCCAGGCGTGGGTAAAACCGCGATCGCAGAGGGCTTGGCCCAGCGCATCATCAACGGTGAAGTACCGGACGGCCTGAAAGGCAAGCGTTTGCTGTCGCTGGACATGGGATCGCTGATCGCCGGCGCCAAATTCCGTGGCGAGTTCGAAGAGCGCCTCAAGTCCCTGCTTAACGAGCTGTCGAAGCAGGAAGGGCAGATCATTCTGTTTATCGACGAGCTGCACACCATGGTCGGCGCCGGTAAAGGCGAAGGCTCGATGGACGCTGGCAACATGCTCAAGCCTGCCTTGGCGCGGGGCGAGTTGCACTGTGTGGGTGCAACTACGCTCAACGAATACCGCCAGTACATCGAGAAGGATGCGGCCCTAGAGCGGCGTTTCCAGAAAGTGTTGGTGGAAGAGCCGAGCGAAGAAGACACCATCGCGATCCTGCGGGGCCTGAAAGAACGCTATGAGGTCCACCATAAGGTGGCGATCACTGACGGCGCGATCATTGCGGCGGCCAAATTGAGCCATCGCTATATCACCGACCGGCAACTGCCCGACAAAGCCATCGACCTGATCGACGAAGCGGCCAGCCGTATCCGTATGGAGATCGATTCCAAGCCGGAAGTGCTCGACCGTCTGGATCGGCGCCTGATTCAACTGAAAGTCGAATCCCAGGCACTGAAAAAAGAAGAGGACGAAGCGGCGAAAAAACGCCTGGAAAAACTCCAGGAAGAAATCCTTCGTCTGGAACGCGAGTATTCGGACCTCGAAGAAATCTGGAACGCGGAAAAAGCCGAAGTGCAGGGTTCGGCGCAGATCCAGCAAAAGATCGAGCAGTCGCGCCAGGAGCTGGAAGCCGCACGCCGTAAGGGCGACCTGAACCGCATGGCCGAGTTGCAGTACGGGGTGATCCCGGACCTGGAGCGCAGCCTGCAGATGGTCGACCAGCATGGTCACAGCGAGAACCAATTGCTGCGCAGCAAGGTGACCGAGGAAGAAATTGCCGAGGTCGTCTCGAAGTGGACCGGTATCCCTGTGTCGAAAATGCTCGAAGGTGAGCGCGACAAGCTGATGAAGATGGAAAGCCTGTTGCACCAGCGCGTGATCGGCCAGGAAGAGGCGGTGGTGGCAGTGTCCAACGCGGTGCGGCGTTCCCGTGCCGGGTTGTCCGATCCGAATCGTCCGAGTGGCTCGTTCATGTTCCTCGGCCCGACCGGTGTGGGTAAGACCGAGCTGTGCAAGGCCTTGGCCGAGTTCCTCTTCGATACCGAAGAGGCCATGGTACGGATCGATATGTCCGAGTTCATGGAGAAACATTCCGTGGCTCGCCTGATCGGGGCGCCACCGGGCTACGTAGGCTACGAGGAAGGCGGTTACCTGACCGAAGCGGTACGGCGCAAGCCTTACTCGGTGATCCTGCTGGATGAGGTCGAGAAGGCCCACCCGGATGTGTTCAACATCTTGCTGCAGGTGCTGGAAGACGGCCGGTTGACGGACAGCCACGGGCGTACTGTGGATTTCCGCAACACGGTGATCGTGATGACCTCCAACCTGGGGTCGGTGCAGATCCAGGAACTGGTGGGCGATCGTGAAGCGCAGCGCGCCGCGGTGATGGATGCGCTGACCACGCACTTCCGCCCGGAATTCATCAACCGGGTCGATGAAGTGGTGATCTTCGAGCCGTTGGCACGGGATCAGATTGCGGGTATCACCGAGATCCAGTTGGGCCGCCTGCGCAGCCGTCTGGCCGAGCGCGAGCTGTCGCTGGAGCTGAGCCGCGAGGCGTTGGACAAGCTGATCGCAGTCGGTTACGACCCGGTGTATGGCGCACGGCCATTGAAGCGTGCGATTCAGCGCTGGATCGAAAACCCGCTGGCCCAGTTGATTCTGTCGGGCAGCTTTATGCCAGGCACCAGCGTCAAGGCCACGGTGGAGAACGACGAAATCGTCTTCCACTGAGTCCAGTCAGTAGGGCTATAAAGTGAAGGCCTCGCATTGCGAGGCCTTTTTTTTCGATAGGGCGTTGAACTGTAAGGCAAAGGCTTGTAAAGTGCGCCCCGCAGCAACGTCAGCCCACGGGTTTCTTCTCCCCAAGAAGAAATCAGAAAGAAGCGCAAATCATTGTCTTAAAAGCAATTTAAGGGGTTGACAGGGGTTTTTAAGATTGTAGAATAGCGCGCCTCAGAGACGCTAACGTAGCGATACGGAAGGGTCGAAGAGAAGGTTACATCGCAGTAAAAGTTGTACATTTGAAATGTGTAGTTCCGTGATAGCTCAGTCGGTAGAGCAAATGACTGTTAATCATTGGGTCCCAGGTTCGAGTCCTGGTCACGGAGCCAATTTCAAAACCGGGGTATAGCGCAGTCCGGTAGCGCGCCTGCTTTGGGAGCAGGATGTCAGGAGTTCGAATCCCCTTACCCCGACCATTTTTGGGTCGTTAGCTCAGTTGGTAGAGCAGTTGGCTTTTAACCAATTGGTCGTAGGTTCGAATCCCACACGACCCACCATTTTTGAAACCAGTTAACGCTGGAATCAGATCTTAAGATCAGCGGCCAAAAGCTCTGATCGAAGAAGGCGGCTGAGAGGTCGCCTTTTTTTACCGGGGTATAGCGCAGTCCGGTAGCGCGCCTGCTTTGGGAGCAGGATGTCAGGAGTTCGAATCCCCTTACCCCGACCATATTAAAAATCCTCGTATCGAAAGATACGGGGATTTTTTTTGTGCCCAAAACGTGAGAGCACTGAAAATAAAATGTGGGAGGGGACTTGCCCCCGATAGCGGTGGGTCAGTCAAAGATGCTCCAACTGCTCCGCTTTCGGGAGCAAGCCCCCTCCCACATGGACTGCGTGTTTAGTGAAGTTTGAGCCGCGGCTCAGTTCCGCGCCCAATCCTGCTGCCCAGCATCAGCATCGCCGTGCGGAAGACGCCATACAGCGCCATTTGGTGCATGCGGTACAGCGACACATAGAACATCCGCGCCAGCCAGCCCTCCAGCATCACGCTGCCTGTCAGGTTGCCCATCAAGTTACCCACCGCCGAGAAACGCGACAGCGAGATCAGCGAGCCATAGTCGGTGTACTTGTACGACGGCAGGTCCTTGCCGTCGATCCGCAGCTTCAACGATTTGGCCAGCAATGAAGCCTGCTGGTGCGCAGCCTGGGCCCGTGGCGGTACGTTGCGGTCGGTGCCGGGTTGCGGGCAGGCGGCGCAGTCACCGAAGGCGAAGATGTTTTCATCGCGGGTGGTTTGCAGCGTCGGCAGCACCTGCAGTTGATTGATGCGGTTGGTTTCCAGACCGTCGATGTCCTTGAGGAAGCCTGGTGCGCGGATGCCGGCGGCCCACACTTTCAGGCTGGCCGGGATCACTTGGCCGCTGCTGGTGATCAATGCGTCGGCCGTCACTTCGCTGACCGCGGAGTTGGTCAGCACCGTCACGCCGAGCTTCTCGAGGGTTTTATGCACAGGCCCGCCGATCCGCTCCGGCAGGGCAGGCAAGACCCGTGGGCCGGCTTCGATCAGGGTGATGTGCATGTTTTCCGGTTTGATCCGGTCCAGGCCATAGGCCGCCAGTTCATGGGCGGCGTTATGCAGTTCGGCCGCCAGCTCAACCCCGGTGGCGCCGGCACCGACGATGGCGACGCTGATTTTTTCCACCGCGTCGGTTTGCCCGGCATGGGCGCGCAGATAGTGATTGAGCAGTTGCTGATGGAAGCGCTCCGCCTGTTTGCGCGTGTCGAGGAACAGGCAGTGTTGTGCCGCGCCTTCGGTGCCGAAATCGTTGGTGGTACTGCCGACTGCGATCACCAGGCTGTCGTAGTCGAGCACGCGTGCAGGCACTAGCTCGCGGCCTTCTTCGTCGAGGGTCGCGGCCAGTTGGATTTTCTTCTGTTCCCGGTCGAGCCCGCTCATGCGCCCCAGTTGGAACTCGAAGTGGTTCCATTTCGCCTGGGCGACATAATTGAGTTCGTCTTCCGAAGAGTTCAGCGAACCGGCGGCCACTTCGTGTAGCAGCGGTTTCCAGATATGGGTCAGGTTGGTGTCCACCAGCGTGATGCTGGCGCTGCCGCGCTTGCCCAGAGTGTTACCCAGGCGGGTAGCCAACTCCAGGCCGCCGGCACCGCCGCCGACGACAATAATACGATGGGTCATGGGGATATCTCGCAAGGCTAAAAAAAATCGGAGCAGTTACCCCCGCGAGCGCCAGGCAGCTCATAGCGTCAGGTAACTCAAAAGGCGGCTCAGCAGGCCGAGCCCGATCACCACCACCAGCACCAGGCCAAGGAGCAGCCACGGCCGGAAAGGCTTGCGCTCGACTCGGTTCTGGGAGAGTTGCAGGTACTCTTCGACATGCTGTTGGTCGTCGGGGTTCAGGCGGCTGGTCATATAAGGCCTCGTCAGGTAGACGTTGCAAAAGGGCGCCACATTACAGTCAGGCGGTTGGCGATATCGCCATAAGCGTAGCCTGTGCCCGAGTCATAGGCTGATGCCTACGTCGAACACGATGCTGCGCCCCAGATTGTTGCGCAAGAAATCCGGCGCGTCCGGGTGGGCGAACAGCACCCGGGCAAACGTCGGCCCCACCAGCGACAGCGAGCGCCAGCCCTGGCGCAGGTATTCAGTGGGCGGCGGGAAATGACTGTTGAGGTCCAACACCTCGCGTTTAAGGCTGGCGAAGGCGACGATATCCAGTTCGCCCAAGTCCATCCCGCGTTCCTTGTAGTTGTGCGCTTTTTTGCGCAGGGTCGGCGCCAGGCGCAGCAGGAATTCATGGGCCGGAATCCGTCGTGGCTTGGCTTCGCGCCTGACCAGTTGGCTGAGGGAGAACGCACTGCGTCGGCGCAGCAATTCGTCGCGCCATTCATCGTTCAGGCGGCGTCCCTCGTCCAGCACGAAAAACACCTCGAAACTGGCGTCACGAAACAGCACGTCCGGCGGTTCTTGCCCGGCGGCATGAAACTCTTCGGCGCGGTACGGCACGTTCAGGCCTTGCAGCAGGCGCTGGCAGACCCAGCGCTCACGCTCCCATTTGCGGGCATTGGACAGGAACGCATTGGCTTGTTCGGCTGCTACGGTGAGCAGGCGCAAATAATCTGAGTCATCCATGCGTGCAGCTTAGCGCCCAAATGTGATCTTAAAAACAAACTCTATCGCGAAAGGAGAAAGTCTACTGGTCGCCATTTTGTATCCTGTTGTCATGGGAAACAATCATGCTAAGCTGATGCACGAATTTCAGAGCGCGCGCTCCTATCAACGTCAGCGGTGTTCTCTAGATCCCATCATTGTTTGGCAGGATGCCCTGATGAGTTTTGAGTCGGCCCACTTCGTCCAGGTGCCTCCAGAGAAATTGCGCGGCTTCTTCGCGGCGGCCGGACTCGATGAGGTCGAGCAGATGGATGTGTTCCTGACATTGCGTCACAAGGCGACTGCGATCGATATTCGCTTTGTAGCCCATGAAGCGCCGGAGCTGGTTCTGCTGGCGCAGGGCATCAATGAAAAAGACATTCCCCGAGCACTGCACGATCAGTTCGTGAAACTGGGCGCCGATCTGGAACAGTTGGGCACGGGACAGCGTGTTGATCCCCCCATCAATCAGGGCCTGTTGCTGCTGCCTGGCGCTGGCAAACGCGGCTTGGTTTACCTGATAGCCGGGTTCGAGCAGGGCGGCCGGCTCGATAGCCATGCGAAAGCGGTAGCTCTGGATGTGAGCCTTCGTGTTATGCACGAAGTCTTTGAGCTCCCATCCTTGCCCCGGTTTGCGCTCCACCATGGCTTCGCCAGCCAGTCTGTTCAACACCTTGAGCAATTGCCCTCGGGGCACTTCGTAACGCCGCAACAGCTGCGCTTCGAAAAAGTGGCTAGGTATTTCGCCAGCCAAAATGTCGTCGACTACGCGAAGATAAAAGTCTTCGAAAGGGTCGCTGGCGAGAGGGAATGCGGATGCCTGGATCTCCCCGGCGTCTTGTTTCAGAAAGTAGCCGCGATTGGGCTCTTGGGTCGCAAGATTCCACTCGGCAAGCAAGGCAAACACTCGTCGGATAGGCGAGCGCGAAACACCCAGCGCTTGCGCGAACGTCTGCTCGCGCAAGGGCTCACCGGCCCGCATCGACCGGGCGCGAACCATGTCGATGACCTGCGGCGCCAACTGCAAGGCAAGGTCTTTCTTGATCACAGGCTCTCTCTCGAATGGTCGGTGTCAGTCTGTTCCTATCGGGGCCGGCCCCCCAATCGAACTGGGGTGGGAAAATACCATACCAAGCAGCGCCGAGTGTCTGCGCCAAAGGCGCAGGCACGTGTTGAACAACCTTTTGAAGCTCCTTTCCAGGACGGATACCTGCCCTATGCTTAAATTCAACGCTCACCTTGGCTTTCAATTCAATGAATTGCCATTCCTGCAACGCATCGAAGCCGCCGCCGCTGCTGGTTTTCGCGCGGTTGAATTCCCGTCGCCTTATGCGTTCGACGCGAGCCTGCTTGCAGATCATTTGGCGCAACACAACCTGCCGTTGATTCAATTTGCTGCGCCGACCGGCGTGACCAAAGGCATCGCGGCGTTGCATGGCAAGGAAGATGATTTTCGCAGCGGCTTGCTCCAGGCCGCCAGCTATGCAAAGGCACTGGCGTGTTCGGACGTCCACATCATGTCGGGCGTTACCACTCAGGATGACGCGGCGCTCGTGTACGGCGGAAACCTGGAATACGCGGTGAAATACCTTGAAGACCAGGGTTTGCGTCCACTGATCGAAGTCATCTGCGTGCAGGAAATGCCGGGCTATTACATGTCCGACTTCAGCAAGGCGCAGCTAGTCCTGGAGACTTTCCCGAGTGTCGGGCTGATTCTTGATCTGTACCACGCCCAGCTCCTGACGGGAGACGCGGCTGATGTCCTGGCTCGTTTTTACGAACGAACCGTTCATGTGCAAATCGCCGACTGTCCGGGTCGTCACCAGCCGGGGACGGGGAGCATGGACGTCTGCGCCTTGTTCACTGCACTAGAGCAACGCGGTTATCAGGGATGGATCGGCTGTGAATACCGGCCTACCGGCCTCACGGTTGAAAGCCTGGATTGGATCAAGCGGTTCAGTGCTTAGTTAGCGATGCGTGGAAGACGCGACTAAAGGCGGCGAGTGTGTCCTCTTGCCGCCTGCGTTGTCGTTTTATCGGAATGCGCTGATCGAGTTTTCCACGCCAGATATCTCCGGGCGGGCAGATTTTTGGGCCGTCATCATTGAACATATAGTGACTGCTACCGTTTTCCCACATCCATTCAGGCCGTAGAAAGTCCCTGCGCTAAAGCCCGGTGTAGACTGTCGACTCGACTTTCTCCCAAGCATGAGGTGTGCAGTGAAGTTTTTCGCAGTGCTGTTGTTGAGCCTGTTGCCCGTGTGGGCCCAGGCGGTAGAAGTGGGTGAGCGTGTGGCACCCTGGACGCTGCTGGATCAGTTCGACCAGGCTTACACCCTGGATGACCAGGCACAGATCCTGTTGGTGGCCCGCGGCATGGATGCCGCCAAGCTGGTGGACGCGGCCCTGCAGGGCCAGCCCAAAGGCTATCTTGAAGCGCGGCATGGGGTGTTTGTCGCGGATATCCAGCGTATGCCTCGGCTGGTCGCCAAGCTGTTCGCGGTGCCGGCCATGCAGTCCTACAACTACCGAGTCATGCTGGACCGGGACGCACGCATCGCTCCGCGATATCCCGCGCCGGTGGATAAGGTGCTGTGGCTGCAATTGGATAACGGCAAACTGACAGCACGCCACGAGTACGGCTCTGCTGCTGAGCTGCGTGAGGCACTGGAGCAGGTGAAACCGTGATCAGTGCGGCGGTGCTGGCGCCGCAAACCCTCAGCATCGGCTGGCTGTTGTACGCGCCAGTGCTGCTATGGGCGATCCTGCGTTCGCCATGGGTCGAGCTGTTTGCTGACCGGCGGCGTCAGCACTTGCTGTTCGGTACGGTGTTTGCGTTATTCATGTTGTGGTTGGTGAGGCGCGACTTCGATACGGGGGTCTCCTACCACTTTATCGGTATGACGGCCGTGACCCTGCTGCTCGACTGGCCGCTGGCAATCGTCGGCGGTTTTGCCGCGCAACTGGGCTTGCTGTTACTGGGCCGCCAGGACCTGGCTGCGATGGGTATCAACGGTCTGCTGTTGATCGTGCTGCCGGTGCTGGTCACTGAAACCTGCGCGGTGTTTGTCGAGCGGGCACAACCGCGCAACCCTTTCGTCTACATCTTCTGTTCCGGTTTTTTCGCCGCCGCATTGTCGGCGTTGCTCTGCCTGTTGGCTGGGCTGGGGTTGCTGTGGTTCGACGGGCGTTTCGCGATGCCGGAATGGCTCGAGGATTTTGTCGGCTACCTGTGGCTGATCATCTTTCCCGAGGCCTTCATCAACGGCATGGTGATCAGCGCCCTGGTGGTGTTTTGCCCGGAATGGCTGGAGACATTCAACCGCACTCGCTACCTCTCGGCGCCCTGGAAAGATGACGATTCGCAGACTTGACCCAGATCAAATCGCGCCCAGCTTGGCTGGCCCATGCTTTGTGAAACTTTTCCTGAGCAAGGCGGGAGCGCGGATCATGAGTGTGTATGAATGGGCACGTCAGGAGTTGCACAGAAGCCAGGACGCGGCACAAGAAATCGGTTTTGACCCAGGCTTGACCTTGCGCGCGATGCTCAGCGCGGTGGTGCAGCAGAGCAAGGGTGTGCGCAGTTTCGAAGACCTGGCCGACGAGCTGCAATACCTTGCAGAGAACCTCGACGACCAGCAGGAATATGCCTTTATGCGGCCTTAATGGCGCGGTGGCAGTTCTTCGGAAAACAGCTCGTCTTCGGCGTCCTGAGTCACGGGGATCTTATGTTCCTCCGCGGCCCAGGCCCCCAGGTCGATGAGTTTGCAACGGTCCGAGCAGAACGGCCGGTTGAGGTTGGTCGCTTTCCATTCCACGGGTGCGCCGCAGGTTGGGCATTCGACGGTCAAGGGTTGGCTCATGATCGGCCTCCACGCAAAGTAAGGTAAAAGTGGTGCAGTCGCTCGACCTCGCTGTGCAACCAGGCGAGGTCGCGGTCATTGACCAGCACGTCATCGGCATGGCTCAGGCGGTCTTCGCGGCTGGACTGGGCCTTGAGTATCGCCTGCACCTGTTGTTCGCTGATGCCGTCGCGCTGCAGGGTACGCTGAATCTGCACGGATTGCGGCACGTCGATCACCAGGATGCGCTGGGTCATGCGGTACTGGCCGGATTCGATCAGCAGCGGCGACACCAGGATCGCGTAAGGCGAGCGCGCTCGCGCCAGGTGGTTGCGAATCTCCTCGCCAATCAACGGGTGCAGCAAGGCTTCCAGCCAGCGGCGCTCTTGCGGCACTTCAAAGATCAGCTTGCGCAATGCGGCGCGGTCCAACTGGCCGTCGGGCTGCAGCACGCCGGCACCGAAGTGTTCGACAATACTGGCGAGTGCCGGCCGGCCAGGCTCGACCACCCAGCGGGCGGCGTGATCGGCATCTACCAGGTCTACGCCGAGGTCGCTGAAGTGCTGGGCCGCAGCGCTTTTGCCGCTGCCGATGCCGCCCGTAAGGCCAAGAATCCAGGGTGTTGCAACAGGAGTGGTCATCTGAAACCGACAGACTGCAAATAGAAGTCGGTTATTTGACCACCCCAGAGCACGGCAATCCAGCCGGCAATTGCCAGATAGGGACCAAACGGCATCGGCGCGGAGGTCTGGGTCTTGCTCCGGCGCAGCAGGATCAGCCCGCCGCACACGCCCACCAGCGATGAGATCAGCAACGTCATCGGCAGGATTTGCCAGCCGCCCCAGGCGCCGAGCAGCGCCAACAACTTGAAGTCGCCGTAGCCCATGCCGTCCTTGCCGGTGGCCAGCTTGAACAGCCAGAACACCGTCCACAGGCTCATGTACCCGATCACCGCGCCCCACAGTGCGTCGGGCAGGGGCACCAGCAACCCGATACTGTTAAGCATCAGCCCCAGCCACAACAGCGGCAGGACCAGCACGTCGGGCAGCAGTTGGTGGTCCACGTCGATCAAGCTCATTGCCAGTAAGCCCCAGCTCAACAGCATCACCGCGCCGGCTTGCCAGCCAAAGCCGAAATGCCAGGCCACCACGGCCGAGATCACTGCGCACGCCAGTTCGGTAAAGGGATAACGCACGCTGATCGCTTCGCGGCAATGCGTACAACGGCCCCGGAGCATCAGGTAGCTGAGCAGCGGGATGTTTTCCCAGGGCCGAATCGGCTGATTGCAGTGTGGGCAGCAGGAATTGGGCTGCATCAGGTTGTATCTCGGCCCGACGGGATCGCCGGGCAAACCGAGCACCTCATGGGCCTGCGCGCGCCATTCGCGTTCGAGCATTTTCGGCAGGCGCCACACCAGCACGTTGAGGAAGCTGCCCACGATCAGGCCCAGCACCAGAGCCATGACGACAAAGGCCCACGGCTGCTGGCTCAGCAGCAGGTTCAAAATGCCGTACCGAGTTGGAAGACCGGCAGGTACAGGGCGATTACCAAGGCGCCGACAATCCCTCCGAGCACCACCATGATCAGCGGTTCCATCAGGCTGGTGAGGTGGTCGACCAGGTTGTCGACGTCAGACTCGTAGTGGCTCGCGACCTTTTCCAGCATGTGCTCCAGGGTGCCGGATTCTTCGCCAATCGCCGTCATCTGGATCGCCATGCCGGGAAACAGGCCGCTGGAGGCCATGGATCGGTTCAACGGCATGCCTGTGGATACATCGTGACGCATATGCTCGATAGCCTGTTTGAATAGCTGGTTGCCGGCAGCGGCGGCCACTGAGTCCAGGGCCTGCACCAACGGCACTCCGGCCGCGAACGTAGTCGAAAGCGTGCGGGCGTAGCGGGCGACTGCCGACTTTTTCAGCAGTGTGCCTGCCAGGGGCGCTTTCAACAAACCGGCATCCAGCCAATGGCGAAAACCGGGCGATGCGCGATAGGCCTGGCGCACCCCGAAACCTCCCGCACCGAGGCTGAGCGCCAGCATCCACCAGGCTTGTTGCAGGAACTCGGACAAGGCAATCACATGCAGGGTAAAACCGGGCAGCTTGCTGTCGACTCCGGCGAACAGGTTCTGGAACTGCGGCACCACATGGATCAGCAAGAGACTGCTGACAAGGCTGGCGACGGCGATGACGGCGATGGGGTAGGTCATGGCTTTCTTGATCCTGGCCTTGAGCCGTTCGCTCTTTTCCAGGTGAACCGCCACTCGCTCCAACAGGGTTTCCAGGGCACCGGCCTGCTCACCCGCGGCCACCAGGTTGCAGTACAAGTCATTGAAGTAACGCGGCTGTTTGCGCAATGCCGACGCCAGGTTATTGCCGGCGCCGATCTCCTGTTTCAAGCCATTTACCAGCTTGCACATGTGGCGGTTGTCGAAGCCTTCGCTGATGACGTCGAAGGCTTGCAGTAACGGAATGCCGGCCTTCAGCAGCGTCGCCAACTGGCGGGTGAACAGGGCAATATCCGCCGGTTTGATCGGTGGAGTGAGGCTCGGCAGGCCGCGAGATTGCTTGCGCACGCAGCCTGGGCAAATCCCTTGCTGACGCAGTTGTGCCTTGATCAGCGCGAGGTCGTGGCCGATGGCTTGCCCGCTCACCCTGCGTCCCTGGCGGTTGATGCCTTCCCAGGCGTATGTCGTGGAAGCGTTGTTCATGTCTCTGTTCCGCACACAGGTTGTCGAATCTTTATAGCGTAGTCAGGTGACGGATTCGGACTGCTCGGCGTTCAACGATAAAATGTCAGATTGTGCGTCTTGTACGCGATTGGCCGCTCGCGGGTGAGTACACTGGCGCGGCTGCACAATACGGGGCGCAGGACGCGCCTTGTCATGGGTTTTATTCTGGAGAGCAATGTGATGCGTCAGAAAGGTTTTACTTTGATCGAGTTGTTGATCGTCGTGGCAATCATCGGCATTTTGGCCACCATTGGCTTGCCCATGTACACCACGCACCAGGCCAAGGCCAAGTTCACGGCGGGGCTGGCTGAAATCACGGCGTTGAAAGCCGGCTATGAGGATGTATTCAACCAAGGCACGCCGCCTACCGTGCCATTGATCGGTGGCACCAGCCCGACGGCCAACTGCAAAATCGATGTGACTGGGGATGTCGCCACCGGCGCCGGTTCCATCGGTTGCGAAATACTCGACGCCCCGGCACCGGTACTGGGCAAGACCATCACCCTGACGCGCAGCGCCACCACCGGCTGGAAATGCACCACGACGGCAGAGGCCAAGTACGCCGCCAAAGGGTGTGGCGCCGACGGGGCATGACTGCCAAACCCTCCACACGGACGTAAAGGTGGCTGATGTCGTTATCCCCGCAGCAGCGCGACACTATTTTCCTGGTGATTGCGGCGTGCTTGCTCACGCTGGGTATCTGCGCACCGTTCAGCGGGCATGATTGGCAGCGCGCGATGCAGGTGGCCATGGGCCTGTGCGCGGTGGTGTATGGGCTGACGGTCGTTCCCGTCGAGCGTCTGGTGGACCGGCCGACGGCGCTGGGCCTGGCGCTGATCGTTGTGCTGGGCCTGGTGTCATCGGCACTGGCCCATCAGCCGCTCTGGGCCTTCACCGAGGTTGCGCTGTTCATCAGTTGTGGGGCGATCGCCGTCGCGGTTGCCCTGCTGCGCCGGCACGCGGGTGAGCCTTTGGACCGCGTGCTGATCCTGATTGTGCTGCTGCTGTGCCTGATCAAGTCGATCCAATACCTGTACGCAGGCGCGCTCGCCTTCACCAGTGGCGCGCGGGTTGTTGATCCGGATGCGCTGCTGTCCGGGTTTTCCAACAAGCGTTTCTACGGTCAATTCCAGACCTTCACCCTGCCGTTGCTGGCGCTGCCCTTGCTGATGCCCAAGGTCTCCCGCTCGGTGCGCGGCGCTGCGTTTGCGTTGCTGTGTATCTGGTGGTTGATTGCGATCAGCGGCGGTACTCGTGGTACCTGGCTCGGCATGGCGGTGGCGGGTGTGGCGTTGGCACTGCTCGGGCCCTGGGGGCGACGCTGGTTGGCGTGGCAATTGGCCGCGGTGTGCGGCGGCTTGTTGCTGTATGGGACGTTTTTCACGTTGTTGGCGGGCGTGCTGGGCGTTGAGGTCGGGAGTGGCGTCAGCGATCGCCTCACCACTTCGCTGTCGGGGCGTGGCCCGATCTGGTTGCAGGCCTGGCACATGATCGTCGAGCGTCCGTGGCTGGGGTTTGGGCCGATGCACTTCGCGGATATCGCCAACCCGATCGCCGCGCATCCGCACCAGGCGATCCTGCAATGGGCCAGCGAGTGGGGTGTCCCATCGGCCCTGTGCGTGGCTGTTTTGGCGTGGCGCGGCGGCTGGGCCACCCTCGGCGTACTGCGGGCGCGTGCCTGTTCCACAGAGCGTGCGGACGTGCTGCGTGGGTGCCTGTTCGCGGCGTTGCTCGGTGCGCTCACGCAAGCGATGGTCGACGGCGTCATCGTGATGCCCAACTCGCAGGTCTGGTTGGCGCTGGTGGTGGGCTGGTTGATGGCACTGCACGTGTGGCGCGCCGCACCTGGCGCGTCGCTGCCATGGGCCTGGCGAGGGTGGCGAGTGGCGGGTGTGCTGTCCGTTGGGTTGCTGGTGTGGGTCGTGATGCGTGATGCGCCGCACATCGAGCAAGCCCAGCAAGATTATCTTGAGGACGGCAACCAGCACCTGCAGCCGCGCTTCTGGGCTCAAGGGGTGATTGCCCTGCGACGTCAGTGAGTTGCCGGACGCCCGATGCGGTGCTAGCTTTAGCCCACCGCCCGTGTAGCTCAGCCGGTAGAGCAGCGCACTCGTAACGCGAAGGTCGCAGGTTCGATTCCTGTCTCGGGCACCAAGGCAACACCGTTTTCAGATGATCCCAGAATGGTTCTGAAGGCCAGGCGAGTCGGCATTCGTGCCCGCTCTTTTGTATCTGCGCAACCTTGATGACCCAGATGCATCCCCATTCCTAGATCTAAGAGAACAACATGACCACGACTGAAATGACCCAAGAAGTTCGGCACCAAGCAGCCCTCGACAAATACCTCGGGGAATCGTCGCAACTTAAAGAAGAGATCAAGGACCTGAGCGCTGACGATCAGCGCGACCAGATTCAGTGGGCATTTGAGGACGAGGCCGAGAGTCAGGGCCTTCAGCCATGGGAGCTGACCCTCAAGTACACCTCGACCGCGGACGAGTTCGAAGCCGCACGGCTGGTCTTGCACAAAGAGGCGGCTGAAGTGCTCGGCGTCGAATGGGAAGAGTATTGCGAGATGAATAACCTGGTGGTCTGAACGGCTGTTGCGGGAGCCGGCAACCCGGCTCCTGCAACGAGCTTCAGAGGCTGAGGCGCATCGACAAGTCCACCGCCTTCACATCCTTGGTCATCGCGCCGATGGAGATGTAGTCCACCCCGGTTTCAGCGATGGGCAGCAGGGTTTTTTCGTTGATCCCGCCGCTGGCTTCCAGCTTGGCCTTGCCGCCGTTCAGGCGCACGGCTTCACGCATGTCGTCCAGGCTCAGTTCGTCGAGCATGATGATATCGGCGCCCGCCGCCAACGCTTCGCGTAATTCGTCCAGGCTTTCCACTTCGACTTCCACCGGCTTGCCCGGGGCGATCTTGTGCGCGGCCGAAATCGCCTGGGCAATGCCACCACAGGCGGCGATATGGTTTTCCTTGATCAGGAACGCGTCATACAAACCGATGCGATGGTTGTGGCAACCGCCGCAGGTCACGGCGTATTTCTGCGCCAGGCGCAGGCCCGGTAGTGTCTTGCGTGTGTCCAGCAGCTTGACCTGAGTGCTCGCGACGAAATCCGCCAGGTACTGGGCGCGCGTGGCCACGCCGGAGAGCATCTGCAGAAAGTTCAGTGCGCTGCGTTCGCCGCTGAGCAGCGAACGTGCCGGGCCTTCGAGGTGAAACAGTGCCTGGTTGGGGCTGACGCGTTCACCGTCGGCCACCTGCCAATGCACTGCGACTTGTGGGTCCAGTTGGCGGAACACCGCGTCCACCCAGGCCGTGCCGGCGATCACAGCCGCATCGCGGGTAATGATCGTGGCCTTGGCCAGCCGTTCGGCCGGGATCAATTGCGCGGTGATGTCGCCGCTGCCGATGTCTTCCAGCAGTGCGCGGCGCACGTTGGCTTCGATTTCGGCGGTGAGGTCGGCAAGACGGAGATTCGGCATAACAGGCTCCACAAACAAAGTGCGGCGATTATAGGGGCAGTGTGCGTTTGAACCCAGTGGCCTGCTCATTTACATCGTTATGACAGAGTTCACTGGCGCAACTCCCCTCATTTGCAAGATAATCTCGCGCCTTGCAATTGGCGTCATAGCTTTGACGTCCTGGTGAACACCGGGTATACGCAGTGCCCAGAGGGGCCTGTCGCCGATCTTTGCCCAACCCACACCGCGGTTTCAGGAGGCCAGGATGCACAATGATGGAAAGGTGGTGCCGATCAATAAGGCACAGACCGCGCCATCGCCGCTCGCGCGGCTGCCGGTGGTGTTGCTGCAGGTTCGCGACAAGGCTGCGCAGCAACTGCAACAAGGTCTGCAGGAGCTGTTCGATAACGCTGACGACAGCCTGTTCGAAATGGCCGACAAGGCTCGTAACAACGTCGACCATCCTATTTTCTTTGAAGCCATGCGCGACCTGCGGCTCAAGCGCAAGAATTTCGAACGCGTGTTCATGGAGCAGCTCTTCAAGGCCTTCGCTAACCTGGGCGTGGCGCGGTGCAGTGAGCTGCAGATGGTGCCGGTGGTGTCCTACGAGGCGGTCTCGGGCACTTCACGTGATGATCTGGAAAAAAAACTGGCGCTGGACGCCATGCTCGGGCGGGTACGGCAACGCGACGGCCTGGCCCTGGAGCAACTGACTGCTCGTCTGAGTGCCTTGCTGGGCAGGTACATGGATGACCGTGAGAACCCCCTGGGCCCGGCGCGGTTGTGCGAATTCTTTCTGCGCGCGGGACGCAGCCTGGGCGTGGAGATTCGCGTCAAACTGATCATGCTCAAACTTTTTGAGAAATACGTGCTCAGCGACGCCGACCACCTGTACGCAGACGCCAATCAGTTGCTGGTCGCTACGGGCGTACTGCCTGAACTCAAGGTGGTGCCGGCCCGCCGCCCCGGTGGGCGCGTGGCGCGCGAGCATCAGCGTTCAGAGCGCTTGCCGGCGGCGGATCAACCGGTCGATGAAAACGGCCAGCACGCCTTTGCCGAACTGCGGGAACTGCTGGCGGCTGTGCGGGGCAGCGTAGCGCCCACCCTGGAAGCCAGCGCCGAGCTCCAGCCCATCGCCACCCGCGACCTACTGCGCCTGCTGTCCCATTTGCAGCAATACGTGCCGGAGCCGGGCGTCGAGGATGACTTCGATCTGCGCAACCAACTGAAGCAACTGCTGACGCGTGTCAGCGTCAAGAGCGGCAAATCCAGAATCGTGGAAGCGTGCGACGAAGACGTGATCAATCTGGTCGCGCTGTTGTTCGAATTTATCCTCCATGACCACGCCGTCCCGCACGCCTTCAAGGCCTTGATCGCCCGCCTGCAGATCCCGATGCTGAAATTGGCGGTGCTGGACAAGAGCCTTTTCAGCCGCGCCAGCCATCCGGCGCGGCGGCTGCTCAACGAAATCGGCAGCGCCGCCATCGGTTGGAGCCCGGCTGAGGATTATTCGCGTGACGGCGTGTACCTGCGCATCGAGCAGGTGGTGCAGCGTCTGCTGAATGACTTTGCCGAAGATCCGGCGATTTTTTCCGAACTGCTGTCGGAGTTCTCCGCGTTTACCGCTGACGAGCGCCGGCGCAGTGCGTTGCTCGAACAGCACACCCGCGACGCCGAGGCCGCACGCCTGCGTACCGACGCTGCCCGCCAGCGCGTGGCCGACGTGCTGAACCGGCGCTTGCTGGGCAAGGTCCTGCCACGGGCGGTGGTGCAGTTTGTGCAGCAGGCCTGGAGCCAGGTGCTGTTGCTGGCCAGTCTCAAGCACGGCGAGCAATCGGTGCAGTGGCAGACGGAGCTGCGCACCCTCGACGAGTTGATCTGGAGCGTGAGCCTGCGGGACGACACTGAGGCCGGACGGCATTTGCTGGCGCAGTTGCCGGGTTTGCTCAAGGCGTTGCGCAACGGTTTGACCGGCGCGGCGTTCGATCCCTTCAGCACCCGTGAGTTCTTTGTTCGGTTGCAGGCCCTGCATGTTCAGGCGTTCGCAGGTATCGAGACGTTGATCGAGGTGCGCGAGCCCTTCGTATTTGACCCAGGCTTGCCCGATGCTGCGCAAGACCTGGCGGCGGATGACCCGGACTTGCTCAAAGCGCGCCAATTGCGCATCGGCGTTTGGCTGGAGTTAGAGGAATCCCCGGAAACCATCCTGCGCTGCAAACTGAACACGATCATGGCGCCGGCCGATCGCTATGTTTTCGTCAACCGCAGCGGGCTCAAGGTGCTTGAGCACAGCGCCGGCCAACTGGCCCTGGCGTTCAAGCGTGGCGCGCTGCGTATCCTGGACGATGCCCCGCTGTTCGAGCGTGCGCTGGCGACGGTGACGGGTAACCTGAGTCAATTCAATCGCGGCAAGTGATCGCAACCACAGGGCCGAACGCGGCATACTGGCCACAATTGGTCACACTCAAGGAACCTGTATGCAGTTGGACCCCGTCAGCGGTTGGTGCCAGGGTGTTCGTCATTGCCCTTCGCCCAACTTCAACGAGCGACCCGCAGGCGAAGTTTCGCTGTTGGTGGTGCATAACATCAGCCTGCCGCCGGCGCAGTTCGCCACCGGCAAGGTGCAGGAATTTTTCCAGAATCGCCTGGATGTCACGGAACATCCTTACTATGAAGGGATTGTTGACCTACGCGTGTCAGCGCATTTTCTGATTGAGCGCGACGGAGCGGTGACGCAGTTTGTGTCCTGCCTCGACCGCGCCTGGCACGCCGGGGTTTCCAGCTTCGAGGGGCGCGAAACGTGCAATGACTTTTCCCTGGGGATCGAACTGGAAGGCACGGATGACCTGCCATTTACCGATGCCCAATATGCGTCACTGATCGACCTGACACGTCAGTTGCTGGCGACTTACCCGGGCATCACCCGTCAGCGCATTTGTGGTCACAGCGATATCGCCCCGGGGCGCAAGACCGATCCCGGGCCCGCTTTTGATTGGGTGCGCTTTCGCAGCGCCCTGCAGGATGGAGAACACGCACAATGAGTTTCCTGGTATTGGTGCTGGCGGTCTGGATCGAGAAGTTCTCGGCCTTGCGCCAAAAATTGCAGCGCGACGGCGGATGGCTGCGCGAACTGGCGAGATTGGAATCGAGCCCGCGCCTCGGCAAACAGCCCTGGTTGATTCTGGCGCTGCTGGTGTTGCTGCCGGTGGCCGTGCTGGCTTTGTTGCTGCTGGTGCTGGAACCCGTGGCATACGGCCTGTTGGCGCTGCCGGTACACCTGCTGGTGCTGATCTACAGCCTGGGGCGCGGTGATCTGCTGGCGGGGCTCGGCCCATTCCGCGATGCCTGGCGGCGCGGCGACCTGCAAGCCGCCGAGCATGTGGCCGAGCGTGACCTGAAGGTCGGTGCCGACAGTGGCGAGCAATTGCTGGCGCGTGTTCAGGGGCATCTCTTGTGGCAAGCCTTCCAGAGCTTTTTTGCGGTGATTTTCTGGTATTTCCTGTTGGGCCCGGTCGCGGCCTTGGCCTATCGCCTGCTGGCGTTGGCCAGTGAACACAGCCAGAACCCTCTGGTGGTCGAGCGTGCCGGGCAACTGCGGCATGCCTTTGACTGGTTGCCGGTGCGCTTGCTGGCGGCCAGTTTTGCCTTGGTGGGCAACTTTGTCGCGGTCAGCCGTGTGATGCTCCACGAGTTGTTGAGCTGGGACATCAGTGCCGCGCAACTGGTGGAAAAAGTCGGCTTGGTGGCCGCTGAAATCCCGCCACCGGTGGTGGGTGCCGACGGCATCAACAGCCTGGATCGCCTGTGGGAACTGCTGCTGCGCGCGGCGGTGCTGTGGTATGCCGGTTTCGCCATCTGGACCGTGTTGCCCTAGCGCTCACGGTCAATCCCTGTGGGAGCAAGCCTGCTCCCACAGCTCGTTAACTTTACGTTACAAAACTCCCTTTCGATTTGAGCTATACAAGCAGAGCGCCAAATAGTGGCTATCTGCCGCCGCCCTGCGCCTCAAATAAAAATAATAGGAAGGGAGTTCACCTGTGAAGAGCTTGCTCTATCCCGCCGTCGCGCTGATGAACCGCCTGAGCTTCGGCATGAAGTTCAGTTTGATCAGCGTGTTGTTCCTGCTGCCGATGCTGGCGACCAACTATTTCCTGGTGCGCGACTCCTGGCGTGAGTTCCAGGGCACTCGCATCGAACTGCAAAGCCTGGATTTGCTCGGCAGCAGCCTGGCCTTGCGCCGTGACCTGGAAACCCTCAACAACCAGGTGCAGATCAACGCGACCCTCGGCCAAGCCGGCAAGGCGGGCGATCTGGAAAGCAGCATCAATACCCTGGAACACAGCGTGCTGGCGCGCCTGCAAGACCTGCGCGCGATGGCCACCGACCCCGAACAAGTCGCCGCGTTCGACGCCAAGCGCGACGAGCTGGTCGCCGCCTTCAAGGCCCAGCAACAGGAGTCGTCGCTGCTGAGCAAAAGTGCGCTGATCGGCAAGTTGCTGAACAAGGCGCAGATGCTCAGCCAGATCATCGCCAGCCAATCCGGCTTGAGCCGCGACCCGCAGAGCGATCTACGCCAGCTCAGCGAGCTGATCACCAGCGTCACCCCGCAGGTCACTCAGACCTTGGGCGAAGGGCGCGCAATGGGCGCGTACTCCCTCGGCCAGGGTTTTCTCAACTCGTCCTCCAGCACGCGTTTCGACGAGCTGTTGCAGCAGTTGGAAAAACTCCAGGCCGAATACGGCTTGAAGCTGCAGGACGCCCTGGGTTCCAGCAAACCTGCCCACGCGGCGCTCGACAGCCTGGCCAAGGCCAGCAACGCGAGCCTCAAACAAGGCAGTGAACTGTTTGAAGAGCAGGTGGTGATGGCCGAGACCCTCGACGCACCGTGGCAGCGCTTCTACGAAGACGTGAGTCAGTTGATGGCCCAGACCTACCAGCTCAATGAGGCCACCCTGGGTTTTCTCGGACAGCAGTTGGAACAACGGCTGACGCAAAACCGCACGCACATGCTGATGCTGGTGTCGGCCCTGGCGGCGGTGTTTTTGCTGATTTTTTATCTGTACGCCGGTTTCTATGCCTCGACGCGCACGACGTTGCGGCGCCTGGGGGCGATGATGGACAAGGTGGCGGCGGGCGATATGACGGTCACGTTTGTCGCCCAAAGCCGCGACGAGTTGGGCGACCTGGGCCAAGTGTTCAATGGCACCGTGGCCAAGATCCACGACCTGATCGAGCGCGTCGGGCACACTGTCAGCCAGGTCGAATTGCAGGCCGGCCAGGTCGAGGCAGTCTCGGCCCGAAGCAACCAGGCGGTATCCGGGCAGCGCAGCCAGATCGAACAGGTGGCGACGGCCATGAACCAGATGTCCTCCACCGCCCAGGAAGTCGCACGCAGCGCGGCGGCGGCGGTCAGCAGCGCCCATAGCGTCAACGATGAAACCGTCAGCGGCCGTGGCCTGGTACAGTCCCAGCAAGGCAGCATTGCGCGGTTGGCGTCGGAGATCGACGAGTCGGTACGCGTGATCAATCAACTGGCCACCGACAGCCAATCCATCAGCAGTGTGCTGGAAGTGATCAAGAGCATCGCCGAGCAAACCAACCTGCTGGCGCTCAACGCTGCGATCGAAGCAGCCCGCGCCGGGGAGCAGGGCCGGGGGTTTGCGGTGGTGGCCGATGAAGTGCGCACGTTGGCCCGGCGCACCCAGCACTCCACCGAAGAGATCGAGCAGATGATCAGTCGACTGCACAGCGGTGTGGGCGCGGCGGTCAAGGCCATGGGCACCAGCCATGCCATGGCTGAAGGCACGGTGGGCCAGTCGGAAAAGGTCCAGCAGGCCCTGGAAAATATTCTCGGCGCCGTCGGCATGATCGTGGATCAGAACCAGCAGATTGCCGCCGCCGTGGAGCAGCAAACCGCTGTCGCCCACGATATCGACCGCAACATCGTCGAAATCAACCGCGCCGGCGAACATGCGGCCGACGGCGCGCACCAGACCGAAGCGGCCAGCCGGCAGTTGTCGCAGCAGGTGATCGAGCTGAAGCAACTGATCGGCGCGTTTCGGGTGTAGGGCTGATTAGTAGGATTTTTCCTCTATTGTCGTAGCGTTTGTCTTTATTTTGCGACGTATCTTTTCTCGCGGCGTGAATGGGTGAAAATTTGTTTCATCTGGTCACAGTCCCAAGGAGGCACGGCGATGATCGCTGCATTCGGTATCAGAGGGCACTGCGCCCGATGCGACATGACGTTTGAACTCAAGCCTTGGCAGTTGAACGCGATTGCCATCGACGAACCGTTCGAGTGCGCGTATTGCCAGTCGGGCCTGCAGTTGCGGTGTCGCAAACAGCAGCGTCAATTTCGCGCCCTGGACCAGTGGGCGCTGGTGCGCCCGAGCATGATCATCCTGACCTGCGCGACCTTGCTGGTGGCACTGGTGGCAGAGTGGGTGGGTTTGCTCAGTATGATCGAGCAGCTCAACCTTTCGCTGGTGGCGGTGCTGATCCATTTCCTGGTGTTGCGCTATGCCCGCCATCGGCAACGCATGACCCTGGACCTGCAGGCCGTCAGCCCGCTACCAATTGAACAGCTCGCACGCGTTGCGTGTACTCGCCTGCGCCAGCGATAACGGGCTCAGGCCCATGTGCTCGGCCAGCGCGGCGCAGATCTCGGGCAGGTGTTCCGGGCTGTTGCGCTGGCCGGGGTGCATGACGGGCGCCATGTCCGGCGCATCGGTTTCCAGCACCACGGCCTCCAGAGGCAATTGCGCGAGTACTTTGTGCATGCGCAGCGCTTGCGGCCAGGTAGCGGCGCCACCCAGGCCCAACTTGAAACCCAGCTTGATGTACTCACGCGCTTCTTCGCGGCTGCCGGCGAAGGCATGGATGATGCCGCCCCGTGGCAGGCGGATGCGCTTGAGGGTGGCGATCACGGCGGCATGGCTGCGGCGCACATGCAGCAGGGCCGGCAGTTGGAAATCCACGGCCAGCTTGAGTTGGGCTTCGAACAGTTGCTGCTGGCGTTCGCGGTCGAGGTGTTCGAGGAAGTAATCCAGGCCGATCTCGCCCACCGCGCACAATTGCCGGTGGCCCCGCAGGCGGGTCAGCCAGTCGCCCAGGGCCGTCAGGTCGGCGGGGCGATGCTCGTCGAGGTACACCGGGTGCAGGCCGAAAGCTGCGAACAAGCCTTCATCGTCTTGCACCAGATCCCACAGCCGTTGCCAATTTTGCTGATACACCCCCAACACCACCATGCGCTGCACGCCGAGTTGGCGGCTGTGCGCGAGGACTTGCCGGCGATCATTGTCGAAGTCCGGGAAGTCCAGGTGGGTGTGGGTGTCGATCAGCTCCACGCTCACACCTCGTGAATACGCTGCTTGAAGGTTCGGCCGATGGCGTTTACGCCGGGTTGATACTGCTGTTCTTCAATTGCGGCGAGGGCCAGGCGCAGCGCGGTGTCGGCGATCAGTTGATGTTGCTGGGCCATCGCATTGACCGGCAGCGGCAGGAAATCCAGCAACTGGGTATCGCCGAACGTGCCCAGGCGCAGCGGCCGCGACTTGAGCGGGAAGTCGTGCAGTGCGTCGAACACGCCTTGCAGCAGCACGTAGGACGTGGTCACCAGTGCGTCAGGCAAATGCCCCAGGCGCTGCAGCAATTGCTCCATCAGTTGCCGGCCGCAGTCGCGGCTGAACGCTTCGCCGTGTTCAACGATCACTTCACCGCCAAACCCTTGCAGCGCTTCACGGAAACCGGCGGCGCGCGCTTGGCTGATGCTCAGCTCGGGCCGCGCACCGATCAGCGCGATCTGCTTGGGCAACGGTTGCAGCAGGCTGCTGGTCAGTTGCTGGCAGGCCTGGCGGTCGTCGCTGACCACCGAGCAGAATTGCGCGGGGTCCATCTCGCGGTCGATGGCGATGACCGGCAAACCCTTGGCTTGCAGCTCGCGATAACTGTCATCGCTGGCCGGCAGGCAACTGGCAACGAACAGCGCGTCGCAGCGTCGGGCGCGGAACAGTTGCAGCAACTGGCGCTCGCTATTGGCGTCGTCGTCGGAGCTGGCGATCAGCAATTGATAGCCGCGCGCGCGCGCGCCCTGTTCCAACAACTTGGCAATCCGTGCGTAACTGGGGTTTTCCAGGTCCGGCAGGATGAAACCCAAGGTGCGCGTATGCCGACTGCGCAGCCCGGCAGCCTGAGGGTTGGGGGTGAAGCCATGGGCTTGGACCACCGCACGCACACGCTCGACGGTTGCGCTGCTGATGCGTTGCTGTTCGGCTTTGCCATTGATGACATAGCTGGCGGTGGTCACGGACACACCGGCGAGACGGGCGATATCACTGAGTTTCAAACCGGGATTTCCTTGTTTTTTAGAGCTTGCCCCGACAGTTTGTCCAATCGTAACCGATTACTGCAGACGACCAATGTCTCAGCTCAGGTGCCGAGAGGGTCTTCAAGGATGCGCAATTAACGCGTAATCTGCCATGCATTCTAGATTAAACGTTTCAGCAAGCGTATTTTTGCGATGTTCGCCACTGAGTGATTACTGCCAAGCGACTGCTCAGTCAGTTTATGCGTGAACGACTTTAGACTGATTTATTCAAAACAATACCTAGTGCGCCCGCCGCACTAACTAGGAGAACGGCATGCTTGAGCTCACCATAGAGCAGATATCCATGGGCCAGACGGCTGTGGATAAATCTGCTGCCTTGCACCTGCTCGCTGACAAACTGGTGGCCGGCGGCCTGGTCGCAGAGGGTTATCTCAGCGGCTTGCAAGGCCGTGAAGCCCAAGGCTCGACCTTTCTCGGCCAAGGTATTGCGATCCCCCACGGCACGCCCGAAACCCGCGACCAGGTGTTTTCCACCGGCGTGCGCCTGCTGCAGTTCCCCGAAGGGGTGGACTGGGGCGATGGCCAGATCGTCTACCTGGCGATCGGTATTGCCGCCAAATCCGATGAGCACCTGCGCCTGCTGCAACTGCTGACCCGCGCCCTCGGTGAAACCGACCTGGGCCAGGCGCTGCGCCGCGCCGCTTCCGCCGAAGCGTTGCTGAAACTGCTGCAGGGCGCGCCGCAGGAATTGGCGCTGGACGCGCAAATGATTGGGCTCGGTGTGTCCGCCGATGACTTTGAAGAACTGGTGTGGCGCGGCGCCCGCCTGCTGCGCCAGGCCGATTGTGTGAGCAATGGTTTTGCCGCCGTGTTGCAGCAGGTCGATGCGCTGCCCCTGGGCGATGGCCTGTGGTGGTTGCACAGCGAGCAGACCGTCAAGCGCCCGGGGCTGGCGTTTGTCACCCCGGACAAACCCATGCGTTACCTCGGCCAGCCGCTCAACGGCCTGTTCTGCCTGGCCAGCCTCGGCGAAGCGCACCAGACCTTGCTCGAACGCCTGTGTGCGTTGTTGATTGAAGGGCGTGGCCAGGAACTCGGCCGCGCCACCAGCAGCCGCGCGGTGCTTGAAGTGTTGGGCGGCGAGTTGCCGCCCGACTGGCCCAGCGCACGCATCGCCCTGGCCAACGCCCACGGCCTGCACGCACGGCCGGCGAAGATCCTCGCGCAACTGGCGAAGAGTTTTGACGGCGATATTCGCGTGCGCATCGTCGATGGCGCAGTGGGCGCCGTGTCGGTGAAAAGCCTGAGCAAGCTGCTCAGCCTCGGCGCCCGGCGTGGCCAGGTGTTGGAGTTTGTCGCGGAGCCGGCGATTGCCGGCGATGCGCTGCTCGCGTTATTGGCGGCGGTGCAAGAGGGGCTCGGCGAAGAGGTCGAGCCGCTGCCTGCCACGAGTGCGCAAGCCGTCGTCGTGGACCTCGAACCGGCGCTCAGCGCGCCGCTGGCCGGCAGCCAGATCCAGGCCATCGCCGCCGCCCCCGGCATCGCCATCGGCCCGGCGCATATCCAGGTGCTGCAACCGTTTGACTATCCGCTGCGGGGCGAGTCCTCGAGCATCGAACGCCAGCGCCTGCACGCCTCACTGGCGGACGTGCGCCGCGATATCCAGGGCTTGATCGAACGCAGCCAGGCCAAGGCGATCCGCGAGATTTTCATCACCCACCAAGAGATGCTCGACGACCCGGAACTGACCGACGACGTCGACACCCGCCTCAAACAGGGTGAAAGCGCCGAAGCCGCCTGGATGAGCGTGATCGAAGCCGCCGCCAAACAGCAGGAGTCGTTGCAGGACGCCCTGCTCGCCGAGCGCGCCGCCGACCTGCGCGACATCGGTCGCCGCGTGCTGGCGCAGTTGTGCGGTGTTGAAACCGCCCAGGAACCGAGCGAACCCTACATTTTGGTGATGGACGAAGTCGGCCCGTCGGATGTCGCACGCCTCGACCCGGCTCGCGTCGCTGGCATTCTCACCGCCCGTGGCGGCGCCACGGCCCACAGCGCCATCGTCGCCCGCGCCCTGGGCATTCCCGCGTTGGTGGGCGCCGGCCCGGCCGTGTTGCTGCTGGCCGCCGGTACGCCGTTGTTGCTCGACGGCCAGCGTGGCCGCCTGCATGTCGACGCCGACGCCGCGACCCTGCAACGCGCTACCGTCGAACGCGACACCCGTGAACAACGCCTGCAAGCCGCCTCGGCGCAGCGCCATCAGCCGGCCCTGACCCGCGATGGTCACGCCGTGGAAGTGTTCGCCAATATCGGCGAAAGCGCCGGCGTGGCGAGCGCGGTGGAGCAGGGCGCCGAAGGCATTGGCCTGCTGCGCACCGAACTGATTTTCATGGCCCACCCCCAGGCGCCGGACGAAGCGACCCAGGAAGCCGAATACCGCCGCGTACTCGACGGCCTCGGCGGTCGCCCGTTGGTGGTCCGCACCCTGGATGTGGGCGGCGACAAACCGCTGCCGTATTGGCCGATCGCCAAGGAAGAAAACCCCTTCCTCGGTGTGCGCGGCATTCGCCTCACGCTGCAACGCCCGCAGATCATGGAAGCGCAGTTGCGCGCGCTGCTGCGCTCGGCGGATAACCGGGCGCTGCGCATCATGTTCCCCATGGTCGGCAGCGTCGATGAGTGGCGCGCGGCACGGGACATGACGGAGCGCTTGCGCCTGGAAATCCCGGTGGCCGACCTGCAACTGGGGATCATGATCGAAGTGCCGTCCGCCGCATTGCTCGCGCCGGTGCTGGCCAAGGAAGTCGATTTCTTCAGCGTCGGCACCAACGACCTGACCCAGTACACCCTGGCCATCGACCGTGGCCACCCGACGCTGTCGGCCCAGGCCGATGGCCTGCACCCGGCGGTGTTGCAACTGATCGACATCACCGTGCGCGCCGCCCATGCCCATGGTAAATGGGTCGGCGTGTGCGGTGAGCTGGCCGCCGACCCGCTGGCGGTGCCGGTGCTGATCGGCCTCGGCGTGGATGAGTTGAGCGTGTCGGCCCGCAGCATTCCCGAGGTGAAGGCGCGGGTGCGTGAATTCAGTCTGAGCGAGGCCCAGAGCCTGGCCCAACAAGCACTCGCGGTGGGTTCGCCCGCCGAAGTGCGAGCCCTTGTGGAGGCCGTGTAGATGGCAAGGATTTTGACCCTGACGCTGAACCCGGCGTTGGACCTCACGGTACGCCTGGCGCGCCTGGAACCCGGTGAAGTCAATCGTAGCGAGGCGATGCTGACCCACGCCGCCGGCAAGGGCGTGAATGTCGCCCAAGTGCTGGCTGACCTCGGTCATCACGTCACCGTCGGCGGTTTTCTCGGCGCGGACAACCCCCAGGCCTTTGAGGCGCTGATCGCTCGCCGTGGGTTTGTCGATGCGTTCATCCGCGTGCCCGGCGAGACCCGTAGCAATATCAAGATTGCCGAACAGGGTGGCCGCGTCACCGACATCAATGCGCCGGGGCCGCAGGTCAGCGAGCAGGCACAGCAAGCGTTGCTCAATCAACTCACGTTGATTGCCCCGGGGCACGATGCGGTGGTGGTCGCCGGTAGTTTGCCGCGCGGCGTCAGCCCGCTGTGGTTCCAAGGCTTATTGGAACAACTGAAAAACCTCGGCTTGAAGGTCGCCCTGGACACCAGCGGCGAAGCCCTGCGCGCCGGGTTGAAGGCCAGCCCGTGGTTGATCAAGCCCAATACCGAAGAACTCGCCGAGGCCCTGGATTGCCCGACGGACTCCGTCGACCAACAGGCCCAGGCCGCCGAGCGTTTGCATGCCGAGGGCATCGAGCATGTGGTGATTTCCCACGGTGCCGACGGCGTGAACTGGTTCAGCCCCGGCACGGCGCTGCACGCCACGCCGCCGAAGGTCAGCGTCGCCAGCACCGTCGGCGCAGGTGATTCGCTGCTGGCCGGGATGCTCCACGGTTTGCTCGGTTTCGATGTGCCCGAAACGACCTTGCGCCGCGCCACGGCAATTGCCGCGATGGCCGTCACGCAGATCGGTTTTGGCATCAGCGATGACGCGCAGTTGGCGCGTCTCGAAAGCGGCGTCCATGTGCGCCCGCTGACAGAACAATAAGAGGGTTTGTGATGAATTTAGCCATTGTTACCGCCTGCCCGAACGGCATGGTCACCAGTGTGCTCTGTGCCCGTTTGCTTGACGCCGCCGCGCAGCGCCAGGGCTGGAGCACCAGCGTCGAAGTGGTGGACGTGCAGCACCCGGAACGCCAGCTGTCCCAGGCCACGCTCGATGCCGCCGAGTGGGTGTTGCTGGTCAGCAGCACGCCGGTGGAGATGCAGCGGTTTGTCGGCAAGCGCGTGTTCCAGAGCACCCCGGCCCAGGCCTTGCAGGACGTCGAGGCCGTGTTGCGCCGTGGCGCCGAAGAGGCCCAGGTGTATGTCGCCAGCCAAGCCCCGGCGGCAACGAAACAGGCCCCGCGGATTGTCGCGATTACCGCCTGCCCGACTGGCGTAGCCCACACCTTCATGGCCGCCGAAGCGTTGCAGCAGACCGCCAAGCGCCTGGGCTATGACTTGCAGGTGGAAACCCAGGGTTCGGTCGGCGCACGCACACCGTTGAGCCCGCAAGCGATTGCCGAGGCCGACGTGGTGTTGCTGGCGGCGGATATCGAAGTCGCCACCGAGCGCTTCGCCGGCAAGAAGATCTACCGCTGCGGCACCGGCATTGCCCTCAAGCAAGCCGAAGCGACTCTCAACAAGGCCCTGGCCGAAGGCGTCGTGGAAAGCGCGGCGAGCGGGGCGGTGGCCAAGTCGGAAAAAACCGGGGTCTACAAACACCTGTTGACCGGCGTGTCGTTCATGTTGCCGATGGTGGTGGCGGGCGGTTTGTTGATCGCCTTGTCGTTCGTGTTCGGCATCCATGCCTTTGAAGAAAAAGGCACCCTGGCGGCGGCGCTGAAAACCGTCGGTGACCAGGCCTTCATGCTGATGGTGCCGCTGCTCGCTGGCTATATCGCCTACTCGATTGCCGACCGCCCTGGCCTGGCGCCCGGCATGATCGGCGGGTTGTTGGCCGGTACGTTGGGCGCGGGCTTTATCGGCGGGATTGTTGCCGGTTTCCTTGCCGGTTACTGCGTCAAGCTGATCACCCGCGCGGTGCGCCTGCCGCAAAGCCTGGAGCCGCTCAAGCCGATCCTGATCATCCCATTGCTGGCGAGCCTGTTCACGGGCCTGGCGATGATCTATCTGGTGGGCCCGCCGGTGGCGCGGCTGCTCACCGGCCTGACCGACTTCCTCAGCACGATGGGCACCACCAATGCCGTGCTGCTTGGCATCCTGCTCGGCGGCATGATGTGCGTTGACCTGGGCGGGCCGATCAACAAGGCCGCGTATGCGTTCTCCGTCGGCTTGCTGGCGGCGTCCAGCGGTGCGCCGATGGCCGCCACCATGGCGGCCGGTATGGTGCCGCCGATTGGGATGGGCATCGCGACCTTCCTGGCCCGGCGCAAGTTTGCCCAGACCGAACGCGAGGCCGGCAAGGCCGCGATGATTCTGGGCCTGTGCTTTATCTCCGAAGGCGCGATTCCGTTTGCCGCCAAGGACCCGCTGCGGGTGATCCCGGCCAGCATCGCCGGCGGCGCGTTGACCGGTGCGCTGTCGATGTACTTCGGCTGCAAACTGGCGGCGCCCCATGGCGGCTTGTTTGTGCTGATCATTCCGAATGCGATGAACCATGCGCTGCTGTACTTGCTGGCGATAGTCGCCGGTAGCGTGTTGACGGGGCTGGTGTACGCGCTGATCAAACGCCCGGAAGCGGTGGAACTGGCGGTCACCGCAGTCAAGGCCTGACACT
The DNA here is from genome assembly GCF_024169655.1 of Pseudomonas marginalis. Taxonomy (GTDB): domain Bacteria; phylum Pseudomonadota; class Gammaproteobacteria; order Pseudomonadales; family Pseudomonadaceae; genus Aquipseudomonas; species Aquipseudomonas paraveronii. The sequence continues at coordinate 822,493 of NZ_JALJWV010000001.1, forward strand.
GTTGAAAATGTCGGAGGGGGCTTGCCCCCGATGGCGATGTGTCAGTCACCCATGAATTGACTGATCCACCGCCATCGGGGGTAAGCCCCCTCACACATTTAGATTTGTGAGGCCTTGAAGGCGGTGTCATATCGGCTTCATCCCCGCGTGTTCAAATTTCCCTTTTGATACTCAAGAGGGCACTTGTATGAGCCACTTCGATCTCAGCCGCCGCCGCGTGATGCAAGCCGTCGGCGCCGGTCTGTTGCTGCCGGGGCTGGCGCCGGCGGTGATCGCGTCGGTCAAGGACCGGCCGCAACTCACCGATGGCGTGCAGTCCGGCGACCTGCTCGGCGACCGCGCAATGATCTGGAGCCGCAGCGACCGCCCGGCGCGGATGGTGGTGGAGTGGGACACCCGCAGTGTGTTCAGCAACCCCCGTCGATTCGTCTCGCCGCTGGCCGACAACCGCAGCGACTTTACCGCCCGCGTCGAACTCACCGGGCTGCCCGCCGACCAGGCGATTTTCTACCGCGTGCAGTTCGAAGATGCCCAGACCGGCGTCGCCAGCGAGCCCTGGTTCGGCCACCTGCGCAGCGTGCCGCAACAGCGTCGTGACATTCGTTTTGTGTGGAGCGGCGACACCGTCGGCCAAGGTTTCGGCATCAACCCGGACATCGGCGGCATGCGCATCTACGAAGCCATGCGTCTGCGCCTGCCGGACTTTTTTATCCACAGCGGCGACACCATCTACGCTGACGGCCCGGTGCCGGCGCAACTGACCACCGAAGGCGGGCGCATCTGGCGCAACATCACCACCGAGGCCAAGAGCAAAGTCGCTGAAACCCTCGATGAGTATCGCGGCAATTACCGCTACAACCTGCTGGATGAAAACGTGCGGCGCTTCAACGCCGAAGTGCCGCAGATCTGGCAGTGGGACGACCACGAGGTGGTGAACAACTGGTCGCCGAGCAAGCAGCTCGATGAGCGTTACCAGACCCGGGACATCAACACCCTGGTCGGCCATGCGCGTCAGGCCTGGCTGGAATATTCACCCATGCGTCGGCAAAGCGCCGACGGCGGCGGGCGGATCTATCGCAAGCTCAGTTACGGCCCGCTGCTGGATGTGTTCGTGCTCGACATGCGCAGCTATCGCGGGCCCAACGATGACAACCTGGGCGGCGCAAAACCGTTCCTCGGCCGAGAGCAACTGGACTGGCTCAAGCGCGAACTCAAGGCCTCCCAGGCCCGATGGAAGGTGATCGCCGCCGACATGCCCATCGGCCTCGGCGTGCCCGACGGCGAAGTCAGCCCAGGCGTGCCGCGCTGGGAAGCGATCGCCAACAACGACCCCGGCCCGGCCCAGGGCCGCGAATTGGAAATCGCCGAGCTGCTCGGGTTTCTGCGCGCGCAGCAGGTGCGCAACCATGTGTGGTTGACGGCGGATGTGCATTACTGCGCGGCGCATCACTACCACCCGGATCGGGCGGCGTTCCAGGACTTCGAGCCGTTCTGGGAGTTTGTCGCAGGGCCGCTGAATGCGGGGAGCTTCGGGCCTAATCCGCTGGATAAAACCTTTGGCCCGCAGGTGGTGTTCGAGAAAGCACCGCCGGCGCAGAACACCTCGCCGTTTGCCGGGTTCCAGTTTTTTGGCGAAGTGCAGATCGATGGGCAGACGGCGGAGTTGACGGTGATGCTGCGTGATCTGGATGGGGTTTCAGTGTTCGAGCAAAAGCTGCAACCGGTCTGATTGAGGGTGCAGTAAAAAACTGATTGGAGTGCAGTCAAAAACTGACTTGGAATACAGTCAAAAACTGTGGGAGGGGGCTTGCCCCCTCCCACATGGGTTCTTCAGTGTTTGCAGGATCTCAGTAGACATCCCGGCGATAGCGGCCCTGTTCGATCAAGCGCTCCACCGCTTCACGGCCTAGGATATCAATCAACGCCTGATCCACCCCCGCAGCCATCCCCTGCAAACTGCCACACACGTAGATCGCCGCGCCGTCCGCCAGCCATCGCCGCAACACGTCCGCCGATTCGCGCAGGCGATCCTGTACGTAGATCTTTTCCTCCTGGTCGCGGGAAAACGCCAGGTCCAGCAGCGCCAGGTCACCGCTGGCCAACCAGCCTTGCAGTTCGTCCTGGCACAGGTAGTCGTGGGCGATTGTGCGTTCGCCGAACAGCAGCCAATTGCGCTGCTGGCCATCGGCAATGCGCGCCTTGAGCAAGCTGCGCAAACCGGCCAGGCCAGTGCCGTTGCCCAGCAGGATCAACGGCGCAGGTGCGTCCGGCAGGTGGAAAGCACTGTTGCGGCGCAAGCGCAGGGTGATGCTCGAACCGAGGGCCGCGTGTTCGGTCAGCCAGCCCGAGCCCAGGCCGAGTGTGCCGTCTGGATGACGTTCCTGGCGCACGATCAACTCCAGCACGCCGTCGCTGGGAATCGAGGCGATGGAGTATTCGCGCATGCCCAGGGGCGCCAGCGCGCTCACCAGCGCCTGGGCATGCAGGCCCACCAGATGGGCGCGGTTGTCCGGCAGTTGGCGGGTGGCCAGGGCCTGGTCGAGGGTGTGGGCCAGGCCGTCGATCAGCACGCTCTCGCGGCTGGCCAGGCCCAGGCCCTCGAGGAACTGCGTAATGGCCCCGGTGCCGTTGCGCGGCAGGATTTCCACCAGGTCGCCAGCGATCCAGCTTTGTGCCGATGGCACGGACAGTTCCAGCATGTAGACCGCCGAACCGGCACTGCCAGGATTGAGCAGGGTGCGCTGGTTCAAGCTGCAGTTTTCATACTGTGTACTCGGCCACGCTGCTGTCGGCGCATGCCCGGTGAGTTGGCCCAGTTGTTGTTGCCAGTGCTGCAGGGCGCGGGTGTCGCCGCTGTCGACTTCCACGGGGGCGAACAACGGGTTGCCGCCCTGGTTGGTCAGCCAGAAATGCAGACGCCGGGCAAAGCCGCAGAAGTGCGTGTACTGGCGATCGCCGAGGGCCAGTACCGAGTAGTTCAAGCCCTTGAGGGACAGGTCCTGGCCGAGCACGCTGCGCTCGAAGCCACGGGCGCTGTCGGGGGCTTCACCGTCGCCGAAGGTGCTGACCACGAACAGCGCGTTTTCTGACTGGCGCAGTTGGTCCTGGCTGACGCTGCCCAGCGGCTGCACGTTCACCGGCAAGCCGGCAGCCTGCAATTGCCCGGCGGTCTGCCAGGCCAGTTGTTCGGCAAAACCGCTCTGGCTGGCAAAGCCGATCAGCCAGGCCGGTGCATGGCTGTGGTTGGCACCGAGGCTATTGCGGGCATCGCGTACCTGGCGCTTTTTACGGCGACGGTCGAGGTACAGCAGCCAGCCGGTGATGAAGAACAGCGGCATGCACAGCGAGCTGACGGTGAGGATGATCCGCCCCACCAGGCCGAAGTAACTGCCGGTGTGCAGTGCATAAATGCTGGTCAGCAATTGAGCCTTGAGGCTTTTGCTGGCGTAGCGGTCGTGGGATTTCACCGTGCCGGTCGCAGGGTCCAGGTTGATCTGGTTCAGCGCGCGGTCGTGGGGCGAATCTTTCAGCAGGTAAAACACCGTGGCCGGCTGCCCGGCGACCGCCGGCATGCGGATGTTGTAGGCGCTCAAGCCTGGGCCGGCGCTGCTGTAGATGCTGCTCCAGATTGCCTCGTAGTTGGCCTCCGGCGCCGGGCCTTGCGGCGGCGGGCCGCGTTTGCGCATCCGTTCATTCTGCGGGGCGTCGGACAGCAGCTTGTTCAGACCCTGGTTGTACCATTCGTAGGACCAGGACAAGCCGGTCAGCGCCGCCAACAGATAGAACAGCAGGCACCAGGTGCCGAACACCGAGTGCAGGTCCCAATTGAAACTGCGGCCCTTTTTGCGCCAGTCCAGGGTCAGCCACGCGCGCCAGCTCGCCACCTGGCGCGGCCAGCGCAGGTACAAGCCGGAGAGACAGAAGAACAGCAGGATCAGCGTGCAGGCCCCGGTGATTTGCCGACCGGTGTCGCCCATCGCGAGGAAGCGGTGCAGTTGCAGGATAAACCCGAACACGTCCTGGCCGACGGCGTCGCCCATGTAGTTGCCGGTGTAGGGATCGAAGTAACGCATCTGGCCGCGCCGTTCGCCCGGCGGTGGGGTGAAGAACACGCGCGCGGCGCTGCCGCTGTCGGTTTCCACCCACAGCATCGACACGGTTTTGCCTTCGCTGGCTTCGAGCTTGCGCACCAGCTCGGCGGGCGGCAGTACCCCGGCCTCGCGTTTTTCCACGCTCAGTACGCTGGGGTTGAGCGCGCGCAATAGTTCATCCTGGAACGACACCGCCGCCCCGGTGATCCCCATCAAGGCCAGCACCAGCCCGGCAGTGATGCCGAAGAACCAGTGCAACTGGAACAGGGTTTTCTTCAACACGTCGGACCGCCTCGCTCATCTGGGTATCTGTAGCACGGCGCGCATTATGCCGTGGGTTGTCGAGAAACTTTGTTGTTTAGCACGCAAAAGCCCCACGCATCCGATGCGTGGGGCTTTGGCTTCTGGTTGACCGCTTAGAAGTGGAAGCTGGTGGTCAACAGTGCGGTGCGCCCCGCCGCCTGGTTGGCGAAGTGGGTCGAGAAGGCCTTGTCGTAGTAGGTCTTGTCGGTCAGGTTCTGCACGTTCAGTTGCAGGTCGACGTTCTTGGTCAGCTTGTAGCTGGCCATGGCGTCGTAGCGGGTGTAGGAGGGTACATACACGGTGTTGCCAACATCGCCGTAGACCTCGTCGACATAGAACGCACCGCCGCCGATGGTCAGTTTCGACGTGATGTCGTAGGTGGTCCACAGGCTGAAGGAATTCTTCGGCGTATTGGGCATTTGGTTGCCCTCGTTGGAACCGGCGCTGACCACCCCGTTGCGCCCGTTGCGCCCGGCTTTGACCAGCTCGCTGTCGAGGTAGCTGTAGCCGGCGAACACTTGCCATTGATCCGTGAGTTTGCCGCTGGCCGAGAGTTCGATGCCGTCGACTTGGGATTCGCCGGCGTTCTGGTAGGTCAGGGCATCGACCAGAATGCGGGTGTTCTTCTTCTCGGTGCGGAATACCGCAGCCGTCAGCGAAAGGCGGTTGTGGAACAGATCCCACTTGGTGCCCAGCTCGTAGTTGACGGTTTCTTCCGGTTGCAGGTCGCTGGTGGCGGCGCCGGCGGACAGGGGGTTGCCGTCGGAGCCTTCACCCACCAGGCCACCGGCTGGGGTCGCCGAGGTGGCGTAGGACGCATAGATGCTGGCGTTCTCCACCGGTTTCCAGACCAGGCCGCCCTGCCAGTTGAAGAATTGGCTGTCTTCCTTGATCTTGGTGCGCCCGGCGGTGGCGTTGGTGTTGGCCACGGTGTCGAAGGTGTCGTAGCGCAGGCCGACGTTCAGCAGCCATTTCGGGTCCAGTTCGATGGTGTCGAACACGTAGGCGCCGCGGCTGGTGGCTTTGGTGTTGGTGCCGTTGTAGTTGCGCGCGATGCTGCCGGTCCAGGCGTCGTCCGGGTTCGGGTTGCTCAGCGAGGTGCATTGGCCGCCCAGGCTGCCTTTGGCCACGGTGCAGATCGGGTTGGCGTTGGGGCTGATGGTGTAGCTGCTGACACGGGTTTCTTCGCCGGTGAATTCGAGGCCGGTGGAGTAGGTGTTCTTGAAGCCCAGCGCCTGGAAACTGCCGAACAGGTCGGTCTGGTTGGTGGTGGTCTCGGTGGTCGACACGCGGCTGTTGGCGCGGCGCCAGACGGTGCCGAACTTGTTGACGTTGAGTTTGCTGTCGTCCGGCTGCGTGAGGATATAGTCCTGGCCGGTGTTGCCATGGCGCAGGGTGTTTTTCAGCGTCATGTTGTCGTTCAGGTCATGTTCGACGGACACCGTGCTGATATCGGCGCGGGTCTTGCGGAAGTCGCGGCTCTTGAGGCCGTAGAAGTTATTGCTGTCGCCGCCGTCGTTGGGTTTGTCATGCCTGTGGGCGGTGGCGGTCGCGGAGCCGTAGCCGTAGGGAATCCCCGAGTCCGGCAGGTCGTCGCTTTCCATGTGGTAGTAGCTGACGTTGACGCGGGTCGGCGTGCCCAGGCCGAAGGTCAGCGACGGCGCCACGCCCCAGCGGTCGTAGTTCACCGCGTCGCGGCCAGCCACGTTCTGCTCGTGGCTCATCAGGTTCAGGCGGAACGCGGCGCTGTCGTCGAGGAATTGGCGGTTGACGTCGAGCACGTAGCGGCGGGTCTGGTCGGAACCGTAGGTGAAGCCGCCGTTGGTGAAGTCCCGCGCCTGGGGCGTCTTGCTCACCAGGTTGAGGCTGCCACCGGCCGAGCCACGCCCGCCGAACGAGGAGTTCGGGCCTTTGCTGACTTCGATCGATTCAATGTCGAAGATCTCACGGCTCTGGCCGCCGGTATCGCGCACGCCGTCCAGGTAGGTGTCGCCCTGGGCGTCAAAACCGCGGATGAACGGGCGGTCGCCCTGGGGGTTGCCGCCTTCACCGGCGCCAAAGGTAATGCCGGGCACGGTGCGCAAGGCATCCTGCAGCGAGGTGGCAGCGGTGTCCTTGAGCACTTGCTGCGGCACCACGGTGACCGAGCGCGGCGTGTCCACCAGCGGCGCGGTGTATTTTTGCGAAGAGGCTTTCTCGACCTGATAGGAGGTGGCGTCCTGTTCTTCCCCGGTGATGCTGGTGGCGCCCAGGGAGATGCTGTTGCGCTGGCCTTTCTGTTCGGTGTCTTCGGCCGCTTGCGCCAGATGGGCGACGGAGCTGGCGCCGAGAGCAACGCCGATGGCCGAAGCCAGCAAGCGTGGTGAACTGGCAGGTGTTTTTAAGCAAGTGCGCGACATGACGTGTCCTTTCCCCAAGGATGTGAGGCCGCGGAATATAGATTGAACAAGACTTTGTATCAATTGCGATTCATTGCTATTCGTACTGAATTTACATTCTTTACACTTCCCCCTTACGGTTTTTACGATCTCGCTCGTCTATGTGTTTTACAGAGTGGATAAGAATCAATACCATTAACGTCTTTCCTCTCTCAGGTATTGACCATGTTGCTGCATATTCCCGGCCTGTTCTCTCGTGAGGAAGTGCAGCGCATCCGCCAAGCGCTGGAAGCCGCCGACTGGGCCGACGGTAAAATCACCGCCGGGTACCAGTCCGCCAAGGCCAAGCACAACCTGCAATTGCCCGAAGGCCACCCGCTGGCCAAGGAAATCGGCGCGGCGATGCTTGAGCGGTTGTGGCAAAACCCGCTGTTCATGTCGGCGGCGTTACCGCACAAAGTCTTCCCACCGCTGCTTAACTGCTACACCGCCGGGGGCAGTTTCGACTTCCACATCGACAATGCCGTGCGCCAGCCCAAGGGCAGCCATGAGCGGGTGCGCACCGACCTGTCGTCCACGCTGTTCTTCAGCGACCCGGAGGAATACGACGGCGGTGAACTGGAGATCCAGGACACCTTCGGCCTGCAACGGGTCAAACTGCCCGCCGGCGACATGGTGCTCTACCCCGGTTCCAGCCTGCACAAAGTCAACGCCGTGACCCGTGGCGCGCGCTACGCCTCGTTTTTCTGGACCCAAAGCCTGGTGCGCGAAGACAGCCAGCGCACCTTGCTGTTCGAGATGGACGGCGCGATCCAGCAACTGAGCGCGGATGTCCCCGACCACCCGGCGTTGATCCAGCTCACCGGCACTTACCACAACCTGTTGCGTCGCTGGGTCGAGGTCTGAGCATGGGGTTTTTATTGCGCCGTGAAGAAGTGCTCAACGTCGAACAGTTGCAGCGCATGCTCGACGACTCACCGGTGCGCGCCGCCCAGGCGATCCTGATCGCGGCCAAGGAGGGCGTGGTCGATGCCCAGGCCTTGCTCGGGCAGATCCTCTTGGAAGGGCGCGGCATCGAGCGCGATGAAGCGCTGGCACTGCGCTGGTTCCAGATCGCGGCGCAGGGCGGGCACCTGATGGCGCGCAATATGTTGGGGCGTTGCCGGGAGCATGGCTGGGGTTGCACCGCCGACGAAGCAGCGGCGGCGCGGGAATATCAGCTTGCGGCCGAAGCCGGGTTGGATTGGGGGCAGTACAACTACGCCAACCTGCTGGCCACCGGTCGCGGCGTCGCAGAGGATCAAGCACACGCGCTGAGGTGTTATCGCCAGGCGGCGGAGCAGGGCCACGCGAAGTCGATGAACCTGTTGGGGCGCTATCTGGAAGAGGGCCGGTTTTGCCCGAGGGATCTGGACGCTGCCGTGGCGTGGTATCGACGTTCGGCCGAAGCCGGGGATTTCCGTGGGCAGTTCAGTTATGCGGCGGTGCTGGCCGACAGCGGCCAGATCGAGGCGGCGCTGGCGTGGCTGCGCAAGGCGCTGGCAGGCGGCAATTTGAAGTTTTTGCGGGTGGCGCACAAGGCGCTGGCGGCAGCGAATGATCCGCGGATTCGGGCGATGGCCGATGCCTATGAGCAACGTGCTCTGACCTGTTTCTGAGCTATAAAAAACCCATGACAGGTCATGGGTTTTTTGTTTTAGGGCCGTCTTACACGTAGTACGACTTCAACGGTGGAAAGCCATTGAATTCAACCGCGCTGTAGCTGGTGGTGTACGCACCGGTCGACAACCAGTACATCCGATCACCGATTGCCAGGTTCAACGGCAGGCCGTATTTGTAGTTTTCGTACATGATGTCGGCGCTGTCGCAGGTAGGACCGGCGATCACCACTTCTTCCATCTCGCCTTTCTTCTCGGTCCAGATCGGGAACTTAATCGCTTCGTCCATGGTTTCGATCAGGCCGGAGAACTTGCCCACGTCGGTGTACACCCAACGCTCGACGGCGGTACGCGATTTACGTGCAACCAGTACCACTTCGCTGACCAGGATGCCGGCGTTGGCGATCAACGAACGGCCCGGCTCCAGGATGATTTCCGGCAGGTCGTCGCCGAAATCTTCCTTGAGGAAACGGATGATTTCTTCAGCGTAGGTTTCCAGGCTGTTGGTGCGGGTGATGTAGTTGGCCGGGAAGCCGCCGCCCATGTTGATCAGCTTGAGGTGGATGCCGTCTTCTTCCTTCAGGCGCTCGAAGATCACTTTGACCTTGGCGATCGCCGCGTCCCACACACTGATGTCGCGCTGTTGCGAGCCGACGTGGAACGAGAGGCCATACGGCACCAGGCCCAGGTCACGCGCCAGGATCAGCAGGTCCATGGCCATGTCGGTCTGGCAGCCGAATTTACGCGACAAAGGCCAGTCAGCCGTGGTCGAGCCTTCGGTGAGGATACGCACATAGATTTTCGAGCCCGGTGCGGCCTTGGCAATGTTGCGCAGGTCGGCTTCGGAGTCGGTGGAGAACAGACGCACGCCCTTATCATAGAAGTAGCGGATGTCCTTGGACTTCTTGATGGTGTTGCCGTAGCTGATACGGTCGGCGCTGACGCCGCGGTCCATCACTTTGTCGAGCTCGTAGATCGAGGCGATGTCGAAGCTCGAGCCCTTGTCTTTCAACAGGTCGATGATCTCGACGGCCGGGTTGGCCTTGACCGCGTAATAGATTTTGGCGAATTCGAAACCGGCGCGCAGGTCATCGTAGGCCTGGCTGATCATCGCGGTGTCGATCACCACGAACGGGGTTTCTTGCTTGTCGGCGAACGCCTTCATTTTGTCAAAAGTGGCGCGCGCGAAATAATCTTCGACGTTGATCGACATGCTTGGGGACTCCTAAGGGCAAACTGTATTAATCAATGGGTGCAAATGAACGTCCTCCGTATCCCCACTTTGGTTCGCCTACTTCCCAAGGCATGTCGCCGAAAGCAAAAAGGCCATGGGATCAACCGCTTCCCTTGGCCTTGCTGTCTCGTCGTCAGTACTTGAGCCGGATGGATCGTTTCCAGCATGGACGTTCGGCGCGAACTTTAGGACGTGAGGGGCTTGAGATCAACTAAAAATGTCGCGTTTTTGCACGCGTTCGTCGCGGGACCGCGTGCAGCTACTTATGTAACCGACAGGTGTGACGGATTGATGTTCCCCGCAGGCGGATAATTAGGGGGATTTCCCTGACACACCACAGGCCAAATGTGGGAGGGGGCTTGCCCCCGATGGCAGTGTGTCAGTCATGAATATAGTGACTGATACCCCGCGATCGGGGGCAAGCCCCCTCCCACAGTTTTAAGCGTGTTGTGTCAGGTCAGGCCAGGGCGGTCTCGGCAGGCGAAACGATACTGGTCTTGCCGCCACGCGACTTGCCGGAGCTCAGGTACTCGGCAATCGATTCCTGGGTCACTTCGCCCAAAAACACTCGCTCGGCATCCATCACCGGCAACCACGAGCGGTTGAACTCGTACATGCGCGACAACAGGATGCGCAAGTGCTCGTCATACGCCGCCGTGGCGTTGAACTCGAGCAGGTATTGACCGCAGGTGCCGGTCTGACGGTGCAGGTCGCGACGTCGCACATAACCCAGCGCCTTGTTCTCGGCGCAGGTAACCACCACATAGCGGCGGTCGAGTTCGTCCATCAGCTCCAGGGCGTCGGCCACCGGGGTTTCCGGGCTGACCGACGGGGCGTTGTCCGCTGCATCTTCGGCTTTTACCAGCAGCAGACGCTTGAGGGTGCTGTCCTGGCCGACGAAGTTGCTGACGAACTCGTCCACCGGGTGCGCCAGCAGGGTGTCCGGGTGGTCGATCTGCAGCAGCTTGCCGGCGCGGAAAATGGCGATCTTGTCACCCAGCTTGATGGCTTCGTCGATGTCGTGGCTGACCATGATCACGGTCTTGTTCAGCGCGCGCTGCATCTCGAAAAATTCGTTCTGGATCATTTCGCGGTTGATCGGGTCGACCGCGCCGAACGGCTCATCCATCAGCAGCAACGGCGCATCCGCCGCCAGCGCACGGATCACGCCGATGCGCTGTTGTTGGCCACCGGACAGTTCGCGCGGATAGCGGTGCAGGTACTGCTTGGGTTCCAGCTTGATCATGCTCATCAACTCGCGGGCGCGGTCGTGGCATTTCTGCTTGTCCCAGCCCAGCAGCTTGGGCACGACCACGATGTTTTCCTCGATGGTCATGTTCGGGAACAGGCCGATCTGCTGGATCACGTAGCCGATGTTGCGCCGCAGGGTCACTTCGTCCAGGTCGGTGGTGTCTTCGCCGTTGATCAGGATCTTGCCCGAGGTGGGCTTGATCAGGCGGTTGATCATTTTCAGCGTGGTGCTCTTGCCGCAGCCCGAAGGCCCCAGGAATACGCAAATCTCGCCTTCATTGACGGTCAGGCTTACGTCGTTCACGGCGGAGACAGTTTTGCCGTTGCTTTGAAAAGTCTTGGTCAGGTGTTGAAGTTCGATCATTTGAGCAGTCCTTTTGGAGTCAGCGAGCGTTGCAGCCATTGCAGAAGCAGGTCGGCGAAGATGGCCAGGAGACTGACCAGTACGGCGCCGACGATCAGCATCGACATGTCGCTGCGGCTGATGGAAGCCAGAATAAGTACACCCAGGCCGCCGGCGCCGATGGTGGCGGCGATGGTCATCACGCCGATGTTCATCACCACGGCGGTGCGCACCCCGGCGAGGATCACCGGCACGGCGATGGGCAGTTCGACCATGCGCAGGCGCTGGCCGAAGGTCATGCCGATGCCTTTGGCGGCTTCGCGGATGCCCGGTTCCACGCCGGTCAGGGCCAGGTAGGTGTTACGCATGATCGGCAGCAGGGAGTAGAGGAACACGGCGGTGATCGCCGGCATCGGCCCCAGGCCCTGGCCGAATTTGGAGTAGAACGGCAGCAGCAGGCCGAACAGGGCGATGGACGGCACGGTGAGCAGCACGGTGGCGCTGGCTTGCAGCGGGCCGGCCAGGCTCGGGAAACGGGTCATCAGCACGCCGAGGGGCACGCCGACGACAATCGCGAGGATCACGGCGATACCGACCAGGGTGATGTGCTGCCAGGTCAGGTGCAGGACTTGGGCCCAATCAAGATGGGAAAAGGCGTTTAAAAATTCCATGTCTTCTCCTTTTAGTTGATGGGGTGTTGGCGCAGGAAGTCGGCGGCAACAGCGGACGGGCTTTCATGGTCGACGTCGACCCGCGCGTTCAACTGGCGCATGGTTGTATCGTCGAACAATGCGGACAGTGGCTTCAGATCGGCGGCCAGTTGCGGATGAGCGTCCAGATACACCTGACGCACCACCGGCGCGGCGGTGTAGTCCGGGAAGTAATGCTTGTCGTCTTCGAGCAGCTTCAATTTGAAGGCATTCAGGCGACCGTCGGTGGTGTACACCAAGCCGGCAAACACCTGGCCGTTACGCAGCGCGGTGTAGACCAGGCCGGCGTCCATCTGCCGGGTGTTTTTGCGGGTCAGGTTCATGTCGTACAGCTTGACCATGCCGCCCATGCCGTCGGAACGGTTGGCGAATTCGGTGTCCAGGGCCACCAGGCGTGTGCCCTTGGTTTTTTCCGCCAAGGCCTGGGTCAGATCGCTGATCGTGTTGATCTGCGGGAATTCCTGGGCCACGTTCTCAGGCAAAGCCAGCGCGTAGGTGTTGCTGAATTTCGACGGAGACAGCCAGACCAGGCCTTTTTTCGCGTCGAGTTCTTTTACCCGAGCGTAGGACTGTGCGCTGTCGAGCTTCTCGTCCACATGGTTGTAGGCCACCAGCGACACGCCGGTGTATTCCCAGATCAGGTCCAGTTGCCCGCTTTCCTGGGCACTGCGCGCCAGGTTGCTGCCCAGGCCGCCGGTCACGCGGGTGTCGTAACCTTTGGTGCGCAAGTATTGGGAAGTGATTTCGGCGAGCAGGGTCTGTTCGGTGAACACCCGTGCGCCGATGCGGATCACTGGTTTTTCAGCGGCTTGCGCGAACCCTGCAAACAGCAGGACGCAGCTCAATATCAATGTCAGTTTTTTCATATCGGTTCCTTTGCCAAGCCTTAAGACGCGCGCACTCCGCGTTCCAGCCAGAGGCGGCTGGCCATGGTCACCAGGCCGTCGAGCAGCAAGGCCAACAGCGCGGTACACGCGGCGCCGAGCAGCAATTGCGGCTGATTGTTCAGGGCGATGCCGGGGAAAATCAGGCTACCCAGGCTGTTGGCGCCGATCAGGAAGGCCAGCGGCGCGGTGCCGACGTTGATCGCCAGGGCCACGCGCACGCCGCCGATGATGATCGGCACGGCGTTCGGCAACTCGACGCGAAACAGCACCTGGCGCGGGGTCATGCCGATGCCGGTGGCGGCTTCTTTCAGCGAACCCTGGACGTTTTTCAGGCCTTCGTAGGTGTTGCGCACGATGGGCAGCAAGGAGGCGAGGAACAGCGCGAAGATCGCCGGGCCGCTGCCGATGCCGAGGACGCCGAGGGCGATGGCCAGTACGGCCAGGGGAGGGACGGTGTTGCCGATGTTGAAGATCTGCATGAAGCGTTCGGCGCGCCCGACCATGTTCGGGCGGCTGAGCAGAATACCGGCGGGGATGCCCACAATCAGGGCCGCCAGCATGGAGACTAGGACGAGAATCAGGTGAGCTTGCAGGTAAAACAACAAATCGTCGCGGTACAGTTCGATCGTGTTGATGCCAATCCAGTGGACCAGCAGGGCCAGGAGAGCGACGACAACCGCTCCTCCTATCAGCCCTTTGCCATAGCGAATAGCCACAGGCGGACTCCTTTTTTCTTCTGTCGGCGAACACATTCCTTCGTGGCATGCCATGCCTGGCTGCCTTCAAATGTGGTCGCGAAAAGCAGCTCGCCCATGCCGGCAAAAGCGGCATAAGGTCAAGCCATGAGCGCAGCCTCGTCAGGCTAACTTGCTGATTTTTCAGCCCCTGTTTCGAGTGCGATAGCAGGGGAGTGGACGTCTCTACCTTTTAAAAGGTTCCATACTTGGCAGTATTTAGCCACCCCCAACCGGGTGAACGGTGGTCCGGCACCCTGGGTTTGCGCTATACTCGCCGCCCTTTTTTGACTCACCTGCCAGGCGATTTCCCATGACCCACCAGGCCGCCGAAGTCGCGAAACGCCGCACTTTCGCCATTATTTCCCACCCCGATGCCGGTAAAACCACCATCACCGAGAAGCTCTTGCTGATGGGCAAGGCAATCGCAGTGGCCGGCACGGTGAAATCCCGCAAATCCGACCGCCATGCCACCTCCGACTGGATGGAAATGGAAAAACAACGGGGTATTTCCATTACCACGTCGGTCATGCAGTTCCCGTATCGCGATCACATGATCAACCTGCTCGACACCCCGGGCCACGAAGACTTCTCCGAAGACACCTACCGCACCCTGACCGCGGTGGACTCGGCCTTGATGGTCCTCGACGGCGGTAAGGGCGTCGAGCCACGCACGATTGCGTTGATGGACGTCTGTCGTCTGCGCGACACGCCGATCGTCAGCTTTATCAACAAACTCGACCGCGACATCCGCGACCCGATCGAGTTGTTGGATGAAATCGAAGCCGTCCTGAAGATCAAGGCCGCGCCGATCACCTGGCCGATCGGTTGCTACCGCGACTTCAAGGGTGTGTACCACCTGGCCGACGACTACATCATTGTCTACACCGCCGGCCACGGTCACGAACGCACCGATGTGAAAATCATCGAGAAGCTTGACTCCGACGAAGCCCGCGCCCACCTGGGCGATGAGTACGAGCGTTTTGTCGACCAACTGGAACTGGTGCAGGGCGCCTGCCACGAATTCAACCAGCAGGAATTCCTCGACGGCCAACTGACCCCGGTGTTCTTCGGCACCGCGTTGGGCAACTTCGGTGTCGACCACGTGCTCGACGCTGTGGTGGACTGGGCTCCGCGCCCGCTGGCCCGGGTCGCCAACGAGCGTACCGTGGAGCCGGTGGAAGACAAATTCGCCGGCTTCGTGTTCAAGATCCAGGCGAACATGGACCCCAAACACCGCGACCGTATCGCCTTTATGCGCATCTGCTCCGGCAGATACGAAAAAGGCATGAAGATGCGCCACGTGCGTACCGGCAAGGACGTGCGCATCGGCGACGCCCTGACGTTCTTCTCCTCCGAGCGTGAACAGCTCGAAGAAGCCTACGCCGGCGACATCATCGGCCTGCACAACCACGGCACCATCCAGATCGGCGACACCTTCACCGAAGGCGAAACGCTGGGCTTCACCGGCATCCCGCACTTCGCCCCGGAACTGTTCCGCCGCGTGCGCCTGCGCGACCCGCTCAAATCCAAGCAACTGCGCCAAGGCTTGCAGCAACTGGCGGAAGAGGGCGCGACCCAGGTGTTCTTCCCCGAGCGCAGCAACGACATCATCCTCGGCGCCGTCGGTGTGCTGCAGTTCGATGTGGTCGCCAGCCGCTTGAAAGAGGAATACAAGGTCGAATGCTCCTACGAGCCAATCACCGTGTATTCGGCGCGTTGGATCGAGTGCAGCGATAAGAAGAAGTTGGAAGAGTTCTCCAACAAAGCCGTGGAAAACCTCGCGGTGGACGGCGGCGGTCACCTGACCTACCTGGCCCCGACCCGGGTCAATTTGGCACTGATGGAAGAGCGTTGGCCGGATGTGAAATTCCGGGCTACTCGCGAGCACCATTAAGGTCTGAGCGGTAAAGAAAAGGGCGAAGCTGTCATGGCTTCGCCCTTTTTCATGGGCACGACAAAACAATATATGGGAGGGGCGGTGCGACGATTCGACTTGCTCCTGATAGCGGTGGATCAGCCACTCTCTGTGCTGGCTGATCCACCGCTATCGGGAGCAAGCTCCCTCCCACATTTGTTGATATTCACCCGGTATGGGATTGGCGAGAACCCGGCATCGGGACTAGCGTCAACGCTGGCGGCACTAAACAGCCGTCGTGCGGGATTCACCTACTGACTGGAGGGGATCGACCATGAGTATTGTTCAACGCGTCGTGCTGTTGCTAAAGGTGCTGGTGCTGTTGTCGTTGGGAATGTCGACGGCCTGGGCACATAACCCGGTGCAGAGCGGGGCAGCGGTGTCTGCGGTTCAGAGTGGGCAGGGCAAGGGCCTGCAACTGGCCAAGTCTGAAGCGGAGCCCGGCGATGAAGACCAGGGCGGCAGCAAGGGCGATGACGACTCCACCACCGACGAGCCGGGCGATGACAACCCGGATGATGAAGGCGATAGCCAGACATAGATCCGGAGAAAAAAAGCCCCTCCCACCAGGCTGATGCGCAACCTGACGGGAAGGGCTGTAGAACGTTGTGTCACCGCGCTCCCCACACGGGAGCGCGGTGGTCGTTTCAGGCGACGAACTGCTCCGCATAGTGGCAAGCCACCTGGCGGTTATCCAACGGCCGCAACTGCGGCTCCTCGCTGCTGCAACGCTCGGTCGCATACGGGCAGCGTTTGTGGAAGGCGCAGCCGGATGGTGGGTTCAGTGGGTTGGGCAACTCGCCGACGATCTTGATCTTCGGCTTGTTCGGGTCCGGGTGAATGGTCGGGGTCGCCGACAGCAGTGCCTGGGTGTACGGGTGCAAGGGGCGGGCGTAGATGTCGTCCTTGGGGCCGACTTCCACCGGGCGGCCGAGGTACATCACCATCACGTCGTCGGCAACGTGTTGCACCACCGCGAGGTTGTGGGAAATGAACACGTAGGCGGTGTTGAATTCCTGCTGCAGGTCCATGAACAGGTTAAGCACCTGGGCCTGGATCGACACGTCCAATGCCGAGGTCGGTTCATCTGCCACCAGCACTTTGGGTTGCAGCATCATGGCGCGGGCCAATGCGATG
Organism: Pseudomonas marginalis; assembly: GCF_024169655.1. Taxonomy (GTDB): domain Bacteria; phylum Pseudomonadota; class Gammaproteobacteria; order Pseudomonadales; family Pseudomonadaceae; genus Aquipseudomonas; species Aquipseudomonas paraveronii. Next base: position 839,137 of record NZ_JALJWV010000001.1, read on the forward strand.
CGCTGGCGCTGGCCGCCGGAGAACATGTGCGGGTAGCGCTGATAATGCTCAGGGCGCAGGCCCACTTGCTTCATCATCGCCTGGACCTTTTCGCGGCGCTCGGCAGCGGACAGGTTGGTGTTGATCAGCAGCGGTTCGCCGAGTTGATCGCCGACTTTCTGCCGTGGATTCAGCGAGGCATACGGGCTCTGGAACACCATCTGCACGTCTTTGCGCAGTTGCTTGCGCTGCGCCTTGTCGGCGCCGGTGACTTCCTGGCCGGCGATTTTCAACGAGCCTGAAGACGGTTCTTCAATCAGCGTCAGCGCACGGGCCAGGGTGGATTTGCCGCAACCCGACTCGCCTACAACCGCGAGGGTCTTGCCGGCTTCCAGCTCAAAGGACACGCCGTTGAGGGCGCGCACGGTGGCGTGGCCCTTGAACAGGCCACGGGACACTTCGTAGTGACGGGTCAGGTCGCGGGCGGTAAGAACGACGGCCATTACGCCACCTCCTGGTTCAAGGGGTAGAAGCAGCGCGCGAGGCTGTTCGATTTAGGGTCCAGGCCCGGGCGGGTCTGGCGGCAGCTGTCTTGCACGTAGGGGCAACGCGGCGACAACAGACAGCCTTGCGGGCGGTCATAACGGCCGGGCACGATGCCGGGCAGCGTGGCCAGGCGCGCGGCACCGAGGCTGTGCTCCGGGATCGCCTTGAGCAGCGCTTCGCTGTAGGGATGCGCCGGAATATCGAACAGTTGCGGCACCTGGCCGACTTCCACCGCTTGGCCGGCGTACATCACGCACACGCGCTGGGCGGTTTCCGCCACGACCGCGAGGTCGTGGGTGATCAGCACCAGGCCCATATTCTGCTCTTTTTGCAGGGCCAGCAGCAGGTCCATGATCTGCGCCTGGATGGTCACGTCGAGCGCGGTGGTCGGTTCGTCGGCGATCAGCAACTTCGGTTCGCCGGCAATCGCCATGGCGATGGCCACACGCTGGCTCATACCGCCGGACAGTTGGTGCGGGTAGGCGTCCATCCGGCTGGCAGCGCCAGGGATCTCGACTTTTTCCAGCAGTTCGATGGCGCGCTTGCGCGCTTGCTTGCTGGACATCTTCAGGTGCAGGCGCAGCACTTCTTCGATCTGGAAACCCACGGTGTAGCTGGGGTTCAGCGCGGTCATCGGGTCCTGGAAGACCATCGCCAGGTCTTTGCCGACGATTTGCCGACGCTGGCGGTTGCTCAGCTTGAGCATGTCCTTGCCGTCGAAGTTCAGGGCGTCGGCGGTGACGATGCCGGGGTGCTCGATCAGGCCCATCAGCGCCATCATGGTCACGGATTTACCCGAGCCCGACTCGCCCACGATCGCCAGGACTTCGCCTTTGTCGACGCTAATGTCGAGGCCGTCGACCACCGGTACGGCGGTCTTGTCGCCGAAGCGCACGTTGAGATTCTTGATTTCTAACAGTGACATGGGAATCTCCTCAGGCGGCGTTCTTGAGTTTCGGGTCCAGCGCATCGCGCAGGCCGTCGCCCATCAAGTTGATTGCCAGCACGCTGAGCAAAATGGTCAGACCCGGCAGGCTCACGACCCACCAGGCGCGTTCGATGTAGTCACGGGCCGACGCCAGCATGGTGCCCCACTCCGGCGTTGGCGGTTGCACGCCCAAGCCGAGGAAGCCCAGGGCGGCGGCATCGAGGATCGCCGAAGAGAAACTCAAGGTCGCCTGCACGATCAGCGGCGCCATGCAGTTGGGCAGCACGGTGATGAACATCAGGCGCGGCAGGCCGGCACCGGCCAGGCGGGCGGCGGTCACGTAGTCGCGGTTCAGTTCGCCCATCACCGCAGCGCGGGTCAAACGCACGTAGGACGGCAGCGACACGATGGCGATGGCGATCACGGTGTTGATCAGGCCAGGGCCGAGGATCGCGACAATGGCAACGGCCAGCAGCAGCGACGGCAGGGCCAGCATGATGTCCATCAGGCGCATGATGGTCGGGCCGAGCAGGCGCGGGAAGAACCCGGCGAACAGCCCGAGCAGGATGCCCGGAATCAGCGACATCACCACCGACGACAAGCCGATCAGCAGCGACAGGCGCGAGCCCTGGATCAGGCGCGAGAGCAAGTCACGGCCGAGTTCGTCGGTGCCGAGCAGGAACTGGATCTGCCCGCCTTCCAGCCACGACGGCGGGGTCAGCAGGAAGTCACGGTATTGCTCGCTGGGGTTGTGCGGCGCGACCCAGGGGGCGAAGAGCGCGCAGAACACAATCAGCAGCATAAACAGCAGGCCGGCCACTGCGCCTTTGTTTTGGGAGAAGGCTTGCCAGAATTCTTTGTACGGGGACGGGTACAGCAGGCTTTGATCGACTGCTGACACTGGAGTGGGTGTGGTCATGGTCATGATCTCAGCGCTGGTGACGGATGCGTGGGTTGGCGAAGCCGTAGAGGATATCCACCACGAAGTTCACCACGATCACCAGGCAGGCGATCAGCAGAATGCCGTTTTGCACCACCGGGTAGTCCCGCGCGCCAATGGCTTCGATCAGCCATTTGCCGATGCCGGGCCACGAGAAGATGGTTTCGGTCAATACCGCACCGGCCAGCAAGGTGCCGACCTGCAGGCCGACCACGGTGAGGACCGGGATCAGCGCGTTACGCAGGCCGTGGACGAAGACGACGCGCGCCGGCGACAGGCCTTTGGCCTTGGCGGTGCGGATGTAGTCTTCGCGCAGTACTTCGAGCATCGACGAGCGGGTCATCCGCGCAATCACCGCCAGCGGGATGGTGCCGAGCACGATAGCCGGCAGGATCAGGTGGTGCAGGGCGTCCCAGAACGCGTCCGGCTCGTTGGCCAGCAGGGTGTCGATAAGCATGAAACCGGTGCGTGGCTCAATGTCGTAGAGCAGGTCGATACGCCCGGAAACCGGGGTCCAGCCCAGGCTCACCGAGAAGAACATGATCAGGATCAGGCCCCACCAGAAGATCGGCATCGAATAGCCCGCGAGGGAGATGCCCATCACCCCGTGGTCGAACAGCGATCCTCGCTTCAAGGCCGCGATCACCCCGGCCAACAGGCCCAGGATACCGGCGAACAACAGGGCGGCCATGGACAGTTCCAGGGTCGCCGGGAAGAGTGCGGTGAACTCGGTCCACACGCTGGTGCGCGTGCGCAGGGATTCGCCAAGATCGCCCTGGGCGAGCTTGCCGACATAGTCCAGGTATTGCGCATACAGCGGCTTGTTAAGGCCAAGGCGTTCCATTGCCTGTGCGTGCATCTCGGGGTCGACGCGGCGCTCACCCATCATGACTTCGACGGGGTCGCCGGGAATCATGCGAATCAACGCAAAAGTCAGCAACGTGATGCCGAAGAATGTGGGGATCAATAGCCCCAATCGGCGGGCAATAAAACTAAACATCTTGTGGTGTACCTCAATCAGCCGGTTAGGCAGGTTCGGCACCGTCAACGTCGACGGTGCCGAGCGTTTTTCTTATTTACTTCACCTGGGTCCTGGCGAAGTTATTGGTCCCTAGAGGGCTTTGGGTAAAGCCTTCTACGTTCTTGCGCATGGCGGTGAACAGTTTCGGGTAAGCCATGGGAAGCCATGGTTGATCCTTGCCGAAAACGTCCTGTGCCTGTTCATAGAGCGCAGCCCGTGCTGCCGGTTCCTCGATTGCGCGGGCCTTGTCGATCAAGGCTTGAAACTCCTCGTTACACCAACGGGCGTAGTTTTCGCCGTTCTTGGCCGCATCGCAACTCAGGTTGGGCGTGAGGAAATTATCCGGGTCGCCGTTATCACCTACCCAGCCTGCGGAAACCATGTCGTGCTCACCCGCTTTGGCGCGCTTGAGCATCTCGCCCCACTCCATGACCTTGATGTTGACCTTCAGGCCAACCTGGGCCAGATCCGCCTGCATACGCTGGGCGCCCATCATTGGGTTGGGGTTGGTCGGGCCACCGTTGGCGCGAGTGAACAGGGTGAATTCGGTGCCTTCCGGTACGCCGGCTTCCTTGAGCAGGGCGCGGGCCTTGTCCAGGTCACGTGGCGGGTTTTTCAGTTTGTCGCTGAAGCCCAGCAGCGTTGGTGGATACGGGCCGGTGCCGACGACGGCGTTGCCTTCGCCAAACAGTGCTTTGGTATAGCCGGCCTTGTCGAATGCGATATTGATCGCGTGACGTACCCGCGGGTCGCTCATGTACTTGTGGGTGGTGTTCAGGGCGGTGTAGCTGGTGGTCATCGCCGCCAGTTCATCGATCTTCAGGTTCGGGTCTTTCTTGATGCTCGGGATGTCATCCGGCTTTGGATACAGCGCGATCTGACACTCATTGGCCTTGAGCTTCTGCAGGCGCACGTTGTTGTCGGTGGTGATCGCCAGGATCAGCGGGTCGGCCGGTGGCTTGCCGCGAAAGTAGTCCGGGTTGGCCTTGAAGCGCACCTGGGCGTCCTTAGCGTAGCGGGTGAAGATGAACGGGCCAGTGCCGATCGGCTTGGCGTTGAGGTCATCGGTCTTGCCGGACTTGAGCAACTGGTCGGCGTATTCGGCGGAGTGAATCGAGGAAAACGCCATGGCCAGGTCGGCCAGGAACGGTGCTTCACGGCGCGTCAGGGTAAAGACCACGGTGTGATCGTCGGTCTTCTCGACGCTTTTGAGCAGTTCCTTGAAGCCCATGCTTTCGAAGTACGGGTAGCCCACGTTGGACTTGGTGTGCCACGGGTGTTTCGGGTCCAACTGGCGCTGGAAGCTCCAAAGCACGTCGTCGGCGTTCAGGTTGCGCGTGGGTTTGAAGTAGTCGGTGGTGTGGAACTTGATGTCGTCACGCAGGTGGAAGGTGTAGGTCAGGCCGTCGGCGCTGATGTCCGGGAGGTCTTTGGCCAGCGCCGGGACCACTTCGGTGGTGCGGGGCTTGAAGTCGACCAGGCGGTTGAACACGGTTTCGGCGGCGGCGTCGGCGGTGACGGCCGTGGTGTACAGGGCCGGATCGAAACCTTCCGGGCTGGCTTCGGTGCAGACCACCAGCGGTTTGGCCGAAATGCCGACCGCCACGCTCAACAGCGCAGCGGCAATGGCAGCTTGTAACGGGAGCATGTTCATTCGGAGCCCTCTGCAATCGATGGGACCAGACAAGCGTAGACGGCGGGCTCGTCCTGAGCCCGCCGAGTACCTGGCGCTGATTAAAGAATGTTGAATGGGATGGTGGTGACCAAACGGAACTCTTTGATGCTGCCGTCGGACTGGAACTCGCTGCCGCGGTGCTCAACGTAGGTCGCACGAATGGCGGTGGCTTTGAGTGGGCCGCTCTGGATCGCGTAAGAGGCGCCTACACCGTATTCCTGGTGTTTTTCGCCGTCTTGCTTCTGGATGCCGTCGTAGGCGAACTTGGCCCGACCACCGTTGCCGGTGTAGTGGGTGCCGTCGATGTCCCAGCCGCGCGCCGAGTAAGCGTTGAACTTCAGGCCTGGCACGCCGTATTCGGCCATGTTGATGGCGTAGGCGATCTGGAAGGACTTCTCGTTCGGGCCGTTGAAGTCCGAGGTCAGGGAGTTGGCCAGGTAGATGCCGTTGGTTTCATGCAGGTAGTCGAAGTACTCGTTACCGTTCACTTGCTGATACGCGAAGGTCAGGCTGTGCGCCTGGTGGGTCAGGCCGAGCGACAGCGAGTAGGTGTCGTTGTCGATTTCGCCCATCAACTTTTTGCCTTCGTCGACGGTCTTGTAGTAGTTCAGGCCGGTGGTCAGGCCCAGTACCGAGCTGTCGCCCAGTTCATGGGTCGCGCCGAAGTAGTACTGGTTCCAGAAGTCTTTGACGTTGGCGGCGAAGATGCTGGTTTTCAGGCTTTTCAGCGGCTGGTAGTTCAGGCCCAGGGTCGACACCTTGTCGGTTTCAGCGCCGTTGCCGTATTCGCTGCGAAATTTCGACAGGCTCTGCTCGGTACGTGGCGAAACGCGGTCGAACACGCCGCCCTGGAACGACAGGTTGCTGAACTCTTCGCTGTTGAAACTCACGCCTTCGAAGCTCGAAGGCAGCGCACGGTTGCCGATGGTATCGACGATGCCGCTGCTGAAGTTCTGGCGACCGGCGGTCAGGGTCGTGTTGGAGACGCGGAACTGCACGTTGGCCAGGCCCAGCTTGCTCCACTGGTCGACTGCATCGCCGTTGGAGTCGGCCAGGGTACGGTTGGAGCCGCCCTTGATGTCACGTTTGCTGCGGTCCAGGACCAGCGCGTTGTAGACCGCCAATTCGGTCTTGACGCCCACGGTGCCCTGGGTGAAACCTGAGCTGGCGTTGAGGATGGTGCCCTGGACCCAGTTGGTGCGATTGCGGTCGGTGCGGGTTTCGCCATGCTTCTGGTATTCGAAGGTGCCCCCACGGTATTTGCTTTCATGGGAGTACCAGTTACGCGTGGTACCGCCCAGGCTGAAGTCCTCGATAAAACCCTTGGCTTCGCTTTGAGCGCTGGTGCCGGCCAGTGTGGTGGGAACGAAGTCCTGGCTCTGGGTTTGCGCGTAAGCGGTCGCCGTGATGCTGCTGATGGCCAGGGCCAGAAGCGCTTTGCTGCTCAGTTTCATGGATGAAGCTCCTTTGGTTCTCTTTTTTTATGCCGGTCTTTTAGGTGAACCGACTATTGGTGTGTAACTCGTAAGGCATTTGCAAACGTTTGCTGTAGGAAATTTCCCAATAAAAGGCTGCACGTTTGCCGAAGAGTGTTATCCACTCTCCGCAATCCGGTTATTTTCTTATGGGGTGATACTGACGCCCGAGAACACGTTGCGGCCGAAGGGGCTCACTTTGAAACCTTCGACTTTGGCGCTTAACGGCTGGTTGACCGTCGAGTGGGCGACGGGCGTGATCGGCACCTGCGCTTTGAGCAGTTGCTGTGCCTGTTTGTACAGAACAGTCCGTTGTTCGCGGTCGGTGACGACCTTGGCTTGCTTGATCAGCTTGTCGTATGCCGGGTCACACCACATGGAGTAGTTGTTCCCGCCGATGGCGTCGCAGCTGTAGAGGGTGCCCAACCAGTTGTCCGGGTCGCCGTTGTCGCCAGTCCAGCCGATCAGGCTGATGTCGTGCTCACCGTTCTTGGTGCGCTTGATGTACTCGCCCCACTCGTAGCTGACGATCTTGACCTTGAGACCGATCTTGGCCCAGTCGTTCTGCAGCATCTCGGCCATCAGCTTGGCATTGGGGTTGTACGGCCGTTGCACCGGCATCGCCCACAGGGTGATCTCGGTGCCTTCCTTCACGCCGGCGGCCTTGAGCAGTTCCTTGGCTTTTTCCGGGTTGTACGCGGCGTCTTTGATGCTGTCGTCATAAGACCACTGGGTCGGTGGCATGGCGTTGACCGCCAGTTGCCCCGCGCCCTGGTACACGGCGTTCAGGATGCTCTGCTTGTTCACCGCCATGTCCAGCGCCTGGCGCACTTCGAGCTGGTCGAATGGTTTATGGCGCACGTTGTAGGCGATATAGCCGAGGTTGAAGCCTGGCTTGGTCAACAGTTGCAGGTTCGGGTCGGCCTTGAGGGCGTCGACATCCGCCGGGCGCGGATGCAGGGTGATCTGGCATTCGCCGGCCTTGAGCTTTTGCACCCGTACCGACGCGTCGGTGTTGATGGCGAAGATCAGTTGGTCGAGCTTGACCCGGCTCGGGTCCCAGTACTGTGGGTTGCCTGCGTAGCGGATCTGCGAGTCTTTCTGGTAGCGCTGGAAGACGAACGGGCCGGTGCCGATCGGCTTCTGGTTGATGTCGCTGGGCTTGCCTTGCTTGAGCAACTGCTCGGCGTATTCGGCCGACAGAATCGAGGCAAAGCTCATGGCGATATTCTGCACGAACGCCGCGTCAACCGTGTTCAGGGTCATCACCACGGTGTACGGGCCGGTTTTCTCGACCTTGGCGATGTTCTTGTTCAGGCTCATCCCGTTGAAGTACGGAAACTCGGTGGGGTAGGCCCTGCGAAACGGATACTCGGGGTCAAGCATGCGGTTGAAGGTGAACAGCACGTCGTCGGCGTTGAAGTCCCGCGTGGGCTTGAACTCTTTATTGCTGTGGAATTTCACCCCTTCACGCAGGTGGAAGGTGTAGGTCAGGCCATCTGGCGAAATATCCCACTTGGTTGCCAGCCCCGGTACGACGTTGGTCTCGCCCTTTTCAAACTCAACCAGGCGGTTGTACAGCGGCTCGGCGGCATCGTTGTCGGTGGCGGTGGTGTACTGCGCGGTGTCAAAGCCTGCCGGGCTGCCTTCAGAGCAAAACACCAGGCTCTTTTTTTCGGCGGCGTGGCCCAGCGTGGCCACAGCCAGCAGGCTGGTGCCAAAAATTGCGGATAGAACGGTGGTATGGCGCATGACGATCCCGATCCTTGTTTGTAGTTGTCATCAGCGAGCAATCACCCCGGCATACGGCCAGGGGGACATCACTGATCCCACACACAGCAAGTGTCCATCAGATTGGAGCCTCTGCTGTCCTACGACGTTAGGGGTCGAGGACTTCGCAGTAAATGCGCAAAATCTGACTAACCTTGTAGGCAACGGAGCCGCGAATCGAAGTTCATTGCCGTAGGACGGCAGCGAGCGCGAATGTGGTCTGTTTCCTACTGGCTTGGCGGATGCAATAACGGCGACGTTTTGAAGCGTCGCCGCTATCGGTCCTTACTTGCCGCTTACGCCCACGCCGTAGAAGGAGTTCAGACCAAACGGGCTGATCTTGAAGTCCTGTACGGTGTTGCGCATGGGTTGATACACCGTCGAGTGCGCGATAGGTGTCATCGGGACTGCATCTTTGAGGAGATGTTGCGCCTGCTTATACAGCTCGGTGCGTTTGGCGACATCCGATGTGGCCTTGGCTTCTTTCACGATGCCGTCGAATTTCTTGTCGCACCACTTGGAGAAGTTGTTACCCGACAGCGAGTCGCAGCCGAACAGCACGTTCAGCCAGTTGTCCGGGTCCCCATTGTCGCCGCTCCAGCCAATGATCATGGCCTGGTTCTCGCCGCCTTTGGAACGCTTGATGTACTCGCCCCATTCGTAACTGACGATGTTGACCTTCAGGCCGATCTGTTTCCAGTCGTTCTGCAGCATCTCGGCCATCAGCTTGGCGTTCGGGTTGTACGGACGTTGTACCGGCATGGCCCACAGGGTGATCTCGGTGCCGTCCTTGATCCCGGCTTCTTTGAGCAGTTCCTTGGCTTTGGCCACGTCGTGCGGGGCATCTTTGATGGTGGTGTCGTAGGACCACTGGGTCGGCGGCATGGCGTTGACCGCCAATTGGCCAGCGCCCTGGTACACCGAGTCGATGATCTGCTGCTTGTTCACCGCCATGTCCAGCGCCTGGCGCACGCGCAGGTCGGACAGTGGGTTAGGCGCGGTCTGGCCCTTGAGCACCGGCATGACGTTGTAGGCGATGTAGCCCAGGTTGAAACCAGCCTGGTGCGGCAGTTTCAAATCCTTGTCGTCGCCCAGTGCCTTGAGGTCGGCCGGACGGGGGAACAGGGTGATCTGGCATTCGTTTTTCTTGAGCTTCTGGATACGTACCGACGGGTCGGTGGTGATGGCGAAGATCAGGTTGTCGATCTTCACGTCTTCAGGTTTCCAGTAGTCCTTGTTGCCGGTGTAGCGAATGTTCGAGTCTTTCTGGTAGCTCTTGAACACGAACGGACCGGTGCCGACAGGCTTCTGGTTGATGTCCTGTGGCGTACCGTTTTTCAGCAGTTGGGCGGCGTATTCGGCCGACTGGATCGACGCGAAGCTCATCGCCAGGTTCTGGATGAAGGCGGCGTCCACGGTGCCAAGGGTGAACTTGACCGTGTGGGCATCGACTTTCTCGATGTTCTTGATGTTGGTGTCCATCCCCATGTCCGTGAAGTACGGGAACTCGGTGGGGTAGGCCTTACGGAATGGATCGTCTTTGTTGATCATCCGGTTGAAGGTGAACAGTACGTCGTCAGCCGAGAATTCACGAGTGGGCTTGAAGTACGGGGTGGTGTGGAACTTGACGCCTTCGCGCAGGTGGAAGGTGTACGTCAGGCCATCCGGGGACACGTCCCAGCGGGTGGCCAGGCCAGGAACAACGGCGGTGCCGCCACGTTCGAACTGGCTCAGGCGGTTGAACATGGTTTCGGCCGAAGCATCGAAGTCTGTTCCGGTGGTGTACTGGCCTGGATCAAAACCGGCCGGGCTCCCTTCGGAGCAGAACACCAGGTTAGTCGCCGCTTGGGCGAAAGGCGCCGCGGCCATAAGGCCAGCGCTAACAAGTAACGGAATGACTGCGTGTTTAAGCATGTTGGCCTCATGATTTGTTGTCATTTTTGGTAGTGAGGGCGACCTCGTGAGTCGACCTGCGGATACTTATGCAGGGGCCATACCCATTGCAAGATGCTGAACGGTTGCAAGGGTGAAAGAGTGGTACGAACGTACAAGAATGTCGCAAATATGAAACTTCCGACACAAATGCGCACATTTTGAGGGTTTTTTAGGGGCGGAAGGGGCACCAAAAAGGCCCAACTGAGACGTCTGGCGCACTCAGTTGGGGCGCTGCTGTTACTTATCTAGACTCACGCCGTAGAACGGGGTCAGGCCAAAGGGGCTGATCTTGAAGTCCTGCACTTCCTTTCGAAGCGGCTGGAACACCGTCGAGTTCGCAATAGGCGTTATAGGTACCTGTTCTTTAAGTATTTTCTGCGCCTGCTGATACCACTCGATACGCTGCTCGCGGTCGCTGCTGACCTTGGCCTGCTGCACCAGTTTGTCGTAGGCGGGGTTACACCATTTGGCGTAGTTGCTGCCCTTCACTGCGGCACAACTGTAGAGCACGCCGAGCCAGTTATCCGGGTCGCCGTTATCGCCGGTCCAGCCGTAAATCATCGCATCGTGCTCGCCATTCTTGGCGCGCTTGATGTACTCGCCCCACTCATAGCTGACGATGTTGGCGTTGATGCCGATCTTTGCCCAATCCTGCTGGATCATTTGTGCCGACATTCGCGCATTCGGATTGGAGGCGCGCTGTACGGTCATCGCCCACAAATTGATGGTAGTACCGGGTGCAACCCCTGCTTCTTTTAGTAGCGCCCGCGCCTTGGTCGGGTCAAAGGGGGCATCCTTGATCGTCGGGTCATAAGACCACTGCGCGGGAGGCAATGCGTTCTGCGCCAATTGTCCGGCGCTCTGGTACACGGCCTTGATGATCGCGGGTTTATCGATGGCCATGTCCAAGGCCTGGCGCACCTTGAGTTGATCCAGCGGCGGATGCGTCACGTTGTAGGCCAGAAAGCCGAGGTTGAACCCCGCTTGTTGCAGCACACGCAGGTTGGGGTCTTGTTTCATCACTTCGATATCGGCGGGGCGCGGGTAACCGCTGACCTGGCATTCGCCGGCCTTGAGTTTCTGTAGGCGTGACGCGGCGTCCGGGGTGATCGCGAATACCAGGTTGTCGAGCTTCACATCCTCGGGTTTCCAATACTGTTTATTGGCGACATAGCGAATCTGCGAGTCCTTTTGGTAGCGCTTGAATACAAACGGCCCGGTGCCTACCGGTTTCTGGTTGATCTCTTCGGCCCGGCCTTCCTTTAATAGTTGGGCTGCGTATTCGGCGGATTGCACCGAGGCGAAGCTCATTGCCAGGTTCTGTACGAACGAGGCATCGACGTTGTTCAGGCTGAAACGCACGGTGTGCTCGTCCAGTTTGTCGACGCTTTTGATCGTGGTGTTCAAACCCATGTCGGTGAAGTAGGGCGACTCGGACGGATAGGCCTTGCGAAACGGGCTTTGGGCATCCAGCAGGCGGTTGAAGGTGAACAGCACGTCATCCGCGTTGAAGTCGCGGGTGGGCGTGAAGAAGTCGGTGGTGTGGAACTTGACGCCGTCACGCAGGTGGAAGGTGTACGCCAGGCCGTCCTTGGAGACCTCCCAACTGGTCGCCAGGCCGGGCTCGACTTCGGTGCCGCCGCGCTTGAACTGGGTCAAACGGTTGAACACGGTTTCGGCAGAGGCATCAAAATCGGTGCCGCTGGTGTACTGGCTGGGGTCGAAACCGGCGGGGCTGGCTTCGGAGCAGTAGACCAGGGTGCTGGCGGCCTGGGCCATTGGCATAAAGGCCAGCAGGCCGGCGGCGAGGAGCAGTGGTTTGACGGTGATTCTGTCCATGGAAGACCCCTGAGATGGCTGGCATATAACACTGCCCAAATGAAAAAACGGCGGTCACCGAGGTTACCGCCGTTCAGGGGGGAGCAGATAGTGGACGGGCGCTTATCAGTTCAGCGTCGGTGTGATTTCTATACGTGTAGGCGCCGAGGGTTCTATGACATAACCGTCGCTGCCAATTTCATTGCTGGCTCGTATCGTTATTGTCCTTGAGGCTTTTGCATGGATGTCAGTAATAGGTTCGAGTTCACCATCCTGTTCGTCTAGTTTGGTAACGATGAAATCGGATTTTGCGGTGACGGTGGTGACACCTTCTGCCGGGGCATAGTGGATGTAGTAATGTGGATCACGTCCGCTACCAAAGACGGTGCCTTTGAATCGAGAACTCTGAAATTCATCCGGGGCAGCGCCTAGCAGCCATTGATTGGCAACTTCAGACACTCGTGCTCTTAGTGCGGGATCAGGAATGACTCTTTCAAGGGCCTCGACATTTTTTTGTATGACTTCATTGAGTTCGTCGGTTGAGAATTTCTTGCCTGCTTCCTGCTGCTGCTTGGCGATGTCAATTTCCAGTGCGATGCCATCCGGTGTTTGTATTGTGAACTTGCTGCGATTGATATCTTTAATGAACTGCTCACTGTAATCGCTTGTGCCTAACGTCGAAGCGCTGGCTTTTGGGGGCCGTGTGGCCTTGGCTGGGTTCTCCTCGGTTGTCCAGGAAATTTGCGGTAGGGTGTTACCTTCATCGTTCACGACAATGCCGTAGGTATAACCGTGTTCATTAAGATTGAAGTATCTGTCCAGTATGTCGGCCCCCTTCATTTTCGAGCCATCCAGTTCCAGGAACTGGTCTGAAATCACTGGCGAGAACTTGGTTTCGGAACTTGGCGTCGGCGAAACCGAGCGTTGCCATGGCCACTTCACGCCGCCATCTGCCGGCGCCCTTACCCATTCGCCGTCACGACCAGGATGGACGCGCATTACCGCCCTGCCGGTCGCGGGGCTGATAATCGACGTTGCGCTATCCCCCATCCGGTAGCGGCTTTCGATCTCGAATACCTTGCTGCTACCGGTTTCATCGGTATGGCGGACAAAATTCCAGCGCTTGCCCTCGCTGTCGGTCACTCGATAAACACCCAGCGCATCGGGCGTGGTATTGGCGATGAATTGCTCGCCATTAGGCACGGCATGCTCACTCATTTTCACGAGGCCGGATGAAGGCGTCTGGAAGCGGTTGGCCGTAAAAGGCGCTGCATTCAGGGTGGGTGGGATGCCGGATCCACCCGCCTGCGGCACCTGGATTGGGTTTTCATCAATAGGCGGGACCGGTGCCTCTGGCGTCGGGAGTTTTTCTGGCGCAAGTTCAAACGGATCTTTCACCGCCCCGCTGGCGCCCGCTGAAAACAGCGTGTTAAGTGTGCCGTCGAAGGTTTTCCAGGCGCCATCTTTGCGTTCTGCCTGGGTATCGCCCGACCCGGCTTTTTCTGCGCCCAGCGCGACTTCCGTAATGCCGGTACCGACCGCAGCAGCGGCGAGCGGCCAGCCAAGGGGCGCCAGTTTGGCAAAGAGTTGCGCACCCACCGAAATGTCATGAAGCCAGGTATCCCGGTTGACCTCTTTGTTGGATTTGATTGCCGTATCGGCGTCGCTGGTCATGCGCGCTTTCGCCTCGTCCTTGAGGTGCGTAAAGACGTCGTTCTCGATTTTAATATCGCCGCGGTCGATGGTTTTGCCTTCCCAGTTCTCCCAGTCGCCGCTGGCGAGATGGGCCAGTGAAGAGTCCACGCCGTACTTGCCGAAAGCACCGCCGTCCTGACGGTTATAGGCGGAAAAGTGTGAGGCCAGAGCTGCACGTTTTTGCGGGTCCATGGCTTGATCGACCACCCAGTCGTCCATTTTCTTCAGCGAGTCGAAGCGTAAAAACGCTGGGGTGGCGCCCGCAAGCCAGAGTATTTGCCTGCCGTCTCGCCGGTTGTTCTCGTAGTTGTATTGGCCGTCATCCAGATCGGCAAATCGAATGATGTTGCTGGGATAACCGTTTATATCGAAAGCATGTGCTCGAAGTTTGCCTTTTGCCGGTGCCTCAGCGCGTAGTTGCTCAACGGTGATGGGGGTGTTTTCATCAACGGCAACATTAGAGACCGCCCCCATCACCAATTTATAGTCATCACGGCTGAATTTATGTTCGTCGGCCAACAGCGCCTGTTCGGTCGGGGACTTGGCCTCAAAGGCCTTCAACTGCTGGCGGGCCTGATTGACGAATTCGCCTTTTGCCACCGCACGAAAATCGCTTTCGTGAGTGTTCCAGAACTCGTCGATTTTTTTCGTGGCGATATCCTGGAAGTTGGCACTCCATACGCCGCGCATGAAGACGGAAGGGGAGAAGGGGAATTCGTTGTGCGCGCCGTAGCCGTTTTTCTTGCTCTGCCCTGGACCTTCGGTATAGATGCCGCCGTTGCTATCCAGCTCGCCGGGGTCCCAATCCTGTTCGGAGAAGTTACTCAGTACCGCCTCCGTCAGGGTTTTCGAGTTGTGAGGCTCCTCACCGGGGTGCTCCCAACCTGACCGTGCGCGCGCTTCCGTCACGCCGCCATGAAAGCGATGCAGGTACAGTTTGTCGGCGTCCAACGGTTCCAGTTTGGCCAGTTGGTCCTTGGGCAAATGCTCCCGGAGGATGTTCTCCGCCAGTTGTTTGGCCTGCGCGCGCAGGTTTGGCATCGCTTGCGCCACGCCTGTGGCGAGCTTGGTGTAGGCCAGTTTTTGAGGCGCCTGGGTATAAAACTGCTCGGCAGCGGCGCGCTGTGTTTCAAGCGCGCCTATGGATTGCTTTTCGTTTGGCGGGGCGTCGAAGGTTTTCTGGCGATTCAACTGGAGCACGCGCTGCTGGCTCTGGCCGACGTTGGCGGTATTGGGTTCGCCATAAAACGTCGCGATCGTCTTCATTGACGCGCCGATAGACCCTGCGCCGAAGCTCAGTCTCAGGGATTGTTTGGGGGCCGGCGCAATGACGCTGGCGGCGTCGAGCAAAGGCCCGGCGACTTGTCTCCAGCCCGAGGTGTCGGTGAGCGAAAACTGCTTTTCAACCCCGTCGACCTTGGCCGACATGGCGCCGGTGGATGGAATGATTTTCACCGTGGCAGGATCGATTTTCTGTTCGTGTAACCAGTTCTGCACCACCGGGCCTTCGAACACGTTGCGATAGTGCCCCAGCCATTGCCCTAGAACCGTCTGGGGCGGCACCGCAATCGGCCCCACCGGGAGGCCATCGATCTTTTTCTGCCATTCGCGGGTGAAACCTTCCACCAGTGCGGCGTCACCCGGTGCGGCAGGGTTGGCAGTGGCCTCATGGCGTTTGTAAATGTCGGCAACTGTGCGTTGCTGCTCTGATAGCGCCTGGTCCCCGCGTATGGAGGGGGAGCGGTAAGTGTCGGTTGGCGCGGGCGCGGCAAAGGCGTGGGTTCGTTCAAGCGTGTCTGTCGTGGCCTTTGTCAGGTCTGGCAAACCATAGAAATGCGCGACTTTGCCCAGCTCGAACGTATCGCGCAGGGCATCGTTATAGTGAACGGGGGCCGCGCCGCCACTGGCGATGACCGTGCTCGCCGACAATATGGGGCCTGCAACCGTTGACCAGCCGGAGTTATCGGTCAGGCTGAACGTGCGGCGCTGGCCGTGAATGGCGGCCGAAATTGCACCACTGTCGGGAAGAATGACGATGCTTGCGGGCGCAATGCCTTTGCTCTTTATCCAGCTTTGAAAGTCGGGGTTGTTTAGCGCGATGGCCAATTGGGTTCGCCACTGTCCCAGTGTGGAGTTTGGCGGGATTTGAATCGGGGCGGCGTATTCGCCTCTTGTGCTGTTGAGCGCACTGAGGAAGTTTTGCACCAATTGGCTATCGCCAGGGGCGCGCGGGGTAGAGGGCGTAGCGGAGTCGGATGAAGTACCCGAGGCGGCTGACGGGCTGGGGGTGAAGGTTTGGGTCGACGCTGGGTTTACGACGGAAAGTGTCATCGTTGGAGTTCTCGATAGTGATTTGGATACACGCCCGCAGATCACTCCTTGTTTGTCTGAGGGTATTGATGTGTGCCGAAATTCGAGAAAACGATTCCACCCTAGATGTCTACGAGGGTTACTGCTGATTGCCATCGATAAAAAAACGGCGCGAGCCTGAGGCCGCGCCGTTTTTTTGGGTTCGTGGGAGGGTTATTGAAGCACTTCGATGACCCCGTCCGCCGACATACTGACCTGGCTGGTGCCCGCTTCCACTTCCGGCGTCGAATCCATCTCTGCGGCTTTCATCATCATGGCGCCGCGCGCATAAGGCTGTGGATAACCATTGGTGTTGAAGTTCAGGTTGACGATCTTGTAACCCTTGCCGCCCAACGCATCGGTGGCCAGTTGCGCACGCGCCTTGAACGCGCTGACGGCGTCCTTGAGCAGCGCATCCTCGCTGGCCTTGCGGGTCGGGTTGGCGATGGCGAAGTCCATGCTGTTCATCTTCAGGTTGGTCAGCATTTCGCCAGTGAGCTTGGACAAAGCGGCAAAGTCCGAGCTTTCCATGCGCAGTTCGGCACGTTCGCGCCAGCCGGTGATTTTCTGGTTCTTGTTGTCGTAGATCGGGTAGCTGTTGCGGCTACCCTGGCGCAGGGTCACGCTTTTGACTTCGCGAGCCTGGGCCAGGGCCTTGTTCATGGTGGTGGTGATTTCCGCGGCGAGCTTGCCCGGGTCGGTGTTTTGGGATTCGGTGTAGAGGGTGACGATCATCTGGTCGCGCGCCACTTCCTGGCTGACCTCGGCCCGCAGGGAAATCTGGTTGTAATGCAGCTCATCGGCGGCGACGGCCGGAAGGCTGGCCAGGACCCCGGCGCTGAGGGTGAGAACGGCAGCATTGCGAATGAAACGGGACATGGAAGCTCCTTGGGATGTTCGTGTCGATATGACTGTAGACGGTGGTGTCGGGTTCTTCGGGTTTACACATTCGCTACACATTGTCGTGGCGCCGACGAACGGTAATTTACCGCGCCTGCGTCAAAGAGCCACACACGCCGTGTCAGCGTGTCTGCTTCGTTTATACTCCTGCCGATCCGCCTGCAGCGCTCACCGGGAGAGCTCATGCTCGCCGTCGTAAAACTGACTTCCGCCACCCGCCAGAACCTCTGGCGCCTGACGTTCATTCGCACCCTGGTGCTGGCCGCGCAGGCCGGTTCGGTCGGGCTTGCCTATTGGTTCGACCTGCTGCCGCTGCCATGGCTGCAACTGAGCGTGACCCTGGGCTTTTCCACCGTGCTGTGTGTGTTTACCGCCATCCGGTTGCGCACTACCTGGCCGGTGACCGAGCTGGAGTACGCCCTGCAGTTGGCCTGCGACCTGTTTATCCACAGTGTGTTGCTGTATTTCTCCGGCGGTTCCACCAATCCGTTTGTTTCGTATTACCTGGTGCCCCTGACCATCGCGGCCGTGACCTTGCCGTGGCGCTACTCGGTGGTGCTTTCCGGCATCGCCCTGACCCTTTACACCTTGTTGTTGGCGCAGTTCTACCCGTTGCAGACGTTCCCCATCGCCCGGGAAAACCTGCAGATCTACGGGATGTGGCTGAGCTTCGCGCTGTCCGCGGCGGTCATCACCTTTTTTGCCGCCCGTATGGCCGAAGAACTGCGCCGCCAGGAAGAGTTGCGTGCCATTCGCCGCGAAGAGGGCCTGCGCGACCAGCAACTGCTGGCCGTCGCCACCCAGGCCGCCGGTGCGGCCCATGAGTTGGGCACACCCCTGGCGACCATGAGCGTACTGCTCAACGAAATGACCCAGGACCATCACGACCCGGCACTGCAAGAAGACCTCGGCGTGCTGCGCGAACAGGTCAAGCAGTGCAAGCAAACCTTGCAGCAACTGGTGCGCGCCGCCGAAGCCAATCGCCGCCTGGCGGTGGAGATGCAGGACGTGACCCAGTGGCTCGATGAAGCCCTGAACCGCTGGCACCTGATGCGCCCCGAAGCCAGTTACCGTTTCCACCTGCTGGGGCAGGGCAACGTGCCGCGCATGGCGCCGCCGCCGGACCTGACCCAGGCCCTGCTCAACCTGCTGAACAATGCCGCCGACGCCTGCCCCGAAGGCCTCGAAGTGCAGTTGGACTGGAATACCGAAGACCTGACCATCAGCATTCGCGACCACGGCGCCGGCGTGCCGCTGGCCATCGCCGAGCAGATCGGCAAACCGTTCTTTACCACCAAGGGCAAAGGCTTCGGCCTCGGCCTGTTTTTGAGCAAGGCCAGCGTGACCCGCGCGGGCGGCTCAGTGAAGCTCTATAGTCATGAGGAAGGCGGCACGCTCACCGAGCTGCGCCTACCCCGTGTCGCACGAGGAGATATCGATGAGTGACGAGATCCAAGTCGAAGGCGAAGAACTGCCGCACCTGTTGCTGGTAGATGATGACGCTACCTTTACCCGCGTCATGGCGCGTGCCATGAGCCGTCGCGGTTTCCGCGTCAGCACGGCGGGCTCCGCAGAAGAAGGCCTGAGCATCGCCCAGGCCGACTTGCCGGACTACGCCGCGCTCGACTTGAAAATGGACGGCGACTCCGGCCTGGTGCTGCTGCCCAAGCTGCTCGAACTCGATCCGGAAATGCGCGTGGTAATCCTCACCGGTTATTCCAGCATCGCCACCGCCGTCGAAGCCATCAAGCGCGGCGCCTGCAACTACCTGTGCAAACCGGCGGACGCCGACGACGTGCTGGCCGCCTTGCTCTCCGAGCATGCCGACCTCGACACCCTGGTGCCGGAAAACCCGATGTCGGTGGACCGCCTGCAGTGGGAACACATCCAGCGCGTGCTGACCGAGCACGAAGGCAACATCTCCGCTACCGCCCGCGCCCTGGGCATGCACCGTCGCACCCTGCAACGCAAGTTGCAAAAACGCCCGGTACGGCGCTGAGCGCTGTCGGATCGATGTCCCTTAGGGGGCGGCCGGCTCAGCTGGCTGCGCCCGATCCTGTCGATGAGCGCAATGGCGGCTCAAAACGGCCGGGCGACAGTGCCGTCGAACAGGTTGTAGCGCAGCTTCGGTGTTTTTGTCGGAGCGTCAAGGTAGACATACAACACACCATCGCGTTCTTTCGCTGCGCGGACTTCCAACGATGTATTCGGCTCGACGGCGATATGGTCAGGCAGTGTATCGGTGGACAGGTTTTTCTTCGGAATCGACTCGTCGAACACATAAATAACCGGTTGCTTGTTTTGGGTCGGCAAGGTTTTTTGTGCCCAGGTTTCCCATTCCTTCGCGTTGAACGCTTGGGTGGAGGCCGACTGAACGCCGGGGTCTCTGAATACTTTACCCACACCGGCTTTTAGTGTGTCAGCGCCTCGCGAAGTGACGAACGCATAGCGGTAGCCCTTACCGCTGTAGTCGGCTTGTGCATCGAGGTCCGCCAGGAACCCTTGGGTGTTGGACGAGTATTTGCTCGGGTCCTTCGGGCTGCGCAGTTCGCTGTTTATTTCATCCGATCCGGCTTCGGTATATTCCTCGATGCTCGCATAGTTCTCGGCCTTGGACGCCCGGATCAAGCGTGTCATCTCATCGAGGGCGCGCTCGCGCTCTTCAGGGGACAATACGCGCTTATCTTTGTTTATATTGTCGATAGCGTCCTGGAGTTGTCTTTTGGCGGAAGGTCCGTTGCGTCCCCATGGGAGTGATATGCCTCCCGCTCCATTGTTCTGTACCCAATCGCCGTGCGCGGTGGAATGTACCGTAATCACTGGCTTTCTGGAGACAGGATCGATGATCTCAACGTAATCATCGCTCAACTTGAAGTTGGCTTTGATTTCATACGTTCTTTCGACAGCGGTACTGTCGGTGTACCGGATAAACCATCGGTCGATGTGGTTCGCGTCGGTGAGCTGATAAATATTTTTCGCGTTGCCTGGGGCGCGTCCGGTGAGTTGTTCGCTATCGGCAACGGCATAGGCGCTGATATTGCTCGACTCGCCAGGGCGCAAGCGATTGGCGGCTTCGGGCGTGTCCTGCGGCGTAGGGGTTTCGATTTCGCGGGCGGTTTCTGCCGGAATGGGCGCATCGAGGCTTTCCACGCCTTTGCTCAGCTTCGAGGCCGCGCCGGCGATCCCCGGTGCGGCATTGAGTACGCCAAACACGATTCGGTCGGTCCCGCTCGACTTACCGTGGGTCAGATCGTCAATGCCGATACCGGCCTCTGTCAGACCCGCTCCCACGTAAATGACATCCAGTGCCAAGCCAACCTCCGGCATTACAAACGCCAGGGGCGTCATCATCAGTGCTGCCGCCGTTGCGGTCTCGGTCAGTTTGAGCACTGCGGCTTTGGTGACGTCGCCGTCGGTGGTGATGTCGTGATCGGCGTCGGCATACGCGCGTTCTTTCTGACGTTGGGTGATGGTCTGGAATGGGTCGCCGGCGACCGCCTCCAGGGTGATGTAACGTTGCGGGTCCCACGCACTGAACGAGGTGAAACCCAGGGCGTTGGGCGTTTGTGAGGCTGTCCAGCCTCCCAGGCCTTTCAGGGAGTGCGCCACGCCATCGAAAAAAAACGTGTCGTCCTGATCGTTTTTCTTGAAATGCGTGACTAAGGCGGCTCGCTTGACCGGGTCTGCCGCCTGATCCGCCACCCATGTCTTCATGGCTTCAGGGCTGTCGAACCGATGGATCGGTGACGAGTTGCCGGGGATATGCAGCAGGGTGGTGTGTATTTTCTGACCGTTGGTATCACGTCGGGGTTGCTTGTCGATGACGTACATCAGGTCAGAGGAAGTGTTGCCGGTGACAGACAGCAGGCCAACTTCGAGGCTTGGGTCGTTGGCATAGGCGGCTTGCAGGTTTGCTACGTGCGTCTCCAGCCAGGGTTTGCCCGGCGGCAGCCCCGTTGCCCGCATGACCAACTGGGCATCTTCTTCGCTCAGGCTGCCCTCCTGGGTTTGTGTATAGGCCGCCTGGGCAAACGCTATCTTGCTCAGTTGTTTATAGCGGTGTTCGTTGGCTGCCCAAAAGTTATCCAGATACGTTTTGTACGGAGCAACCAGTGGTGTGTTCCAGACAAGGTCGCGGAACTGTTGCGGGGTGAGCGGGACGCTCGACGATAAATCCGGCGTGGCTGGCTTCGCGTGGGGTGTGCCGTGGACTACATATTCGAACGCCGGGGCGGGGTAGAGGGTTTGTCTGATTGCGCGATACAGCTGCAAGTGGTTGAGGTTATGCGTCAGTTGAAAGAGTTTTTTCAGTTCGGGAAGTGCCAGTTCGATATCGCTGTCTGCGTTGGGCGTGTCATCTTTTGTGTTGAGAGCACGCATGTTGCTCAGCGCGGCGTGGGTCAGGCTGATTTTGTTAAGGATCTTGCCGTATCGAGGCGTCGGTTTGGACGTGTCGTAGTTGGTGGTCACGATATAAGTCGTGTCGGGGTCGACCGTCAGGTTGAATTGTTTATGCAGCGCTTGTGCAATTATTTTTGAAGTTTCCTGGGCGGGCGTCAGCAGGGTCCGGGTATTGTTTTTTATATAGTGTTCGACGTCCTGGCTGTTGTGAGGGGCGGCCACCGTCGTATAAAACTCAGTGGGCCTGCCCGGTGAAGCGAGTGCCAAGTGTTGTGCCTCGACGGGTTGTTCTTGAGTGGTGGGGCCTTCAATGCGTGGCGAGGAGGGAGGGAGCCGAACGAATTGTACGGAAGTGAGTGCTGGCATGTTTTTTCATCGCTCTCGATAGCCGTCCTGGCTGTTTGATTAGTTGAGAGCACGTTGGTGGGTTTGTAATTTCCAGTTCCGAATGATGTATGTCGTGCATTGTCGGTCGGGTCAGGCACGTGCATGGCTGCGCGGTGGCAACGTTTTTGATCCCGCCGAAAAACTGGCGCGTGGATACTGAACGCTGACTGAACAAGCGACTCAGCCTCTATGGGGCCTTGAACCGATGCTCTATGATCGGTTCAAACGCGTGTCACCTATTTCCTATCGAGCCTGAACGATGAACCAGAACGCTGAGTATTCCGCGGTCAACGACGCGGTGCGTGGGCACTTTTTTCGCCGCACCTGGGCGATGATCACGCCCTATTGGCGCAGTGAAGAAAAGGGCAAGGCATGGTTGCTGTTGTTGGCGGTGATTGGTTTGTCGCTGTTCAGCGTCGCGATCTCCGTGTGGATCAACCACTGGTACAAGGATTTCTACAACGCCCTGGAACATAAAGACACAGCGGCCTTCTGGCAACTGATCGGCTATTTCGGCGGCATCGCTGCGGTGGCGATCCTCGGTGCGGTTTATCGCTTGTACCTGACCCAGATGCTGACCATCCGCTGGCGGGCCTGGTTGACCGAAAAATACTTTGCGCGCTGGCTCAGCGACAAAAACTACTACCAACTGGAGCAGGGCGGTTATACCGATAACCCGGACCAGCGGATCTCCGAAGACCTCAATAACTTCACCTCCAGCAGTTTGAGCCTCGGCCTGGGCCTGCTGCGTAATGTGGTCAGCCTGGTGTCGTTTTCGATCATCCTGTGGGGCGTGTCGGGCAGTATCGAAGTGTTTGGCTTCACCATCCCCGGCTATATGTTCTGGTGTGCATTGCTCTACGCCGCCGTGGGCAGTTGGCTGACGCACCTGATCGGGCGTCGCTTGATCGGGCTGAGCAATCAACAACAACGCTTCGAGGCGGATTTGCGCTTCTCGATGGTCCGGGTGCGCGAGAATGCCGAGAGCATCGCCTTGTACAACGGCGAGCCCAACGAAAATCGCCGTTTGAGCCAACGCTTCGGCCGGGTCTGGCATAACTTCTGGGACATCATGAAAGTGTCCAAGCGCCTGACCTTCTTCACCGCCGGCTACAGCCAGATCGCAATCATCTTCCCGTTCATCGTCGCCGCGCCGCGCTACTTCACCGGCAAGATCGAGCTGGGCGAGCTGATGCAAATCAACTCGGCGTTCGGCAACGTCCAGGAGAACTTCAGCTGGTTTATCAGCGCGTACACGGAGCTGGCCAGTTGGCGTGCGACCAGTGATCGTCTACTGAGTTTCCAGCAGGCCATGAGCGATAACGAGCAGCGCCCCGCAGCCATCGACGTGCGCCCGGAAGGCGAGCGCCTGGTGGTAGAGAAGCTCGGCATGGATCTGGCCGATGGCCGCCACTTGCTCGCCGGCGCCGACATGGTCGTCGAGCCGGGCCAGCGCCTGATGCTCAGCGGGCGTTCCGGCAGCGGTAAAAGTACGTTGCTGCGTGCCATGGGCCAACTGTGGCCGGCGGGCCACGGCAGCATTCGCCTGCCGGCGGCGCGCTACCTGTTCCTGCCGCAGAAGCCGTATCTGCCGATTGGCACGTTGAAGGCCGTGTTGAGTTATCCACAGGACGACGGTGTGTACCTGGACGAACGTTATGCACAGGTCCTGCAAACCTGCCGTTTGCCGCACCTGGTCGCTCGGCTGGAGGAAGCCAACCACTGGCAACGCATGCTCTCGCCGGGCGAGCAGCAGCGCCTGGCGTTTGCCCGCGCGCTGCTATTCGCGCCGCAGTGGCTGTACATGGACGAAGCGACCTCGGCCATGGACGAAGAGGATGAGGCGACGTTGTACCAGGCGTTGATCGACGAACTGCCGGGGCTGAGCATCGTCAGCGTCGGCCATCGCAGCAGTCTCAAGCGCTTCCATGGGCGGCATGTGCGGATCGAAAGCGGTCGCCTGCAAGAACAACCCGTCTCCTGAGGCCGGACTCGGTCAGTGTGGGAGGGCGCTTGCTCCCGATAGCAGTGTGTCAGTCAGCCTATGTATCAACTGATCCGCCGCTATCGGGAGCAAGCCCCCTCCCACAATGGCATCCCCGCTGGTCTGGAGATTGAGGCCCAACAAAAAGCCCGGCTGATCATCGATCAGCCGGGCTTTTTTTACAGCGCCTGAAAAGACTTACTTCTTCAAGCCGTAATGCTCATCCAGCATGCCTGGGGCGTTCGGCGTTTTTGGCGCGTAGTCCCGTGGCGGCTCCTGGTTTTCCCGTGGCGGGGTCAGGCGATCCCGTGGGGTTTGCGGTGCATCGGAGTGCAGCGCGGCCAGCAGGCGCTGACGGGTGATGTCGTCGAGCGCCAGGCGGTTGGCGCCATCGGCGAGGTGATCCTGTACTTCCTGGTAGCTCTGGGTGAGCTTCTTGACCAGGGTCGCGGTGCTGTTGAAGTGGGTAACAACCTCGTTCTGATAACTGTCAAAACGTTCCTGAATGTCATCCAACTGACGCTGCGTGCGGTTAGGCGCGGCATTCGGCAGCAAGCGAGCAACCAGGAATCCAATGGCGACACCGGCAACCAGGGCAAGAGTCGGCAACAACCAAACTAAGAGCGAGTGTTCCACGAGTCCTTCCTCTATAAACGGCTTTGCTTTACGTTAACGGCTCGGACCTGCGCTGTATACCGCGATTAAGCTCGCAATGATGCCATGCACAGACTTTTAGCTAGACGAGTCGACCCTTTGAGAGGTCACGGAGTTCATTCCTTGCTCATGCGTGAAACCCCTGTTTTGATCGATGGCCCGGTAGGCCAATTGGAAGCCCTGTACCTCGATAACCCCGAACCACGTGGGCTGGCGCTGATCTGCCATCCGAATCCGGTGCAGGGTGGGACGATGCTCAATAAAGTCGTTTCGACCCTGCAACGCACCGCGCGCGATGCCGGTTTGATCACGCTGCGTTTCAATTACCGTGGCGTCGGTGCCAGCGCTGGCACCCATGATATGGCCAGCGGTGAAGTGGACGATGCCGAAGCGGCCGCCACCTGGCTGCGCAAAAAACACCCCGACCTGCCCATCACCTTGCTCGGTTTTTCCTTTGGTGGCTATGTTGCCGCCAGCCTCGGCGGCCGTCTGGAAGCCAAGGGCGAAAAGCTCGCGCACCTGTTCATGGTCGCCGCTGCGGTGATGCGTCTGGGCGATACCGACGTGCTGCCCCAGAACTGCCCGCTGACCCTGATCCAGCCGGAAACCGACGAAGTCGTCGACCCGCAACGGGTCTATGACTGGTCCGCCGCCCTGAAACGCCCCCATGAGCTGCTGAAAGTGGCAGAATGCGGACACTTTTTTCATGGCAAGCTGACCGATCTGAAGGATCTGGTGCTGCCGCGCCTCTCGAATTGATAGCAGTCTGATAAGCGATTACCCATGACGACTCGTACCCGTATCCTCACCGGCATCACCACCACCGGCACGCCGCACCTGGGCAACTACGCCGGGGCGATCCGCCCGGCGATCCTGGCCAGTCAGGACGCCAATGCCGACTCCTTCTACTTCCTGGCCGACTACCACGCCCTGATCAAGTGCGATGACCCGCAGCGCATCCAGCGCTCGCGCATGGAAATCGCCGCGACCTGGCTGGCCGGTGGCCTGGATGTGAATCGGGTGACGTTCTATCGCCAGTCCGACATCCCCGAGATCCCCGAGCTGACCTGGCTGCTGACTTGCGTCGCCGCCAAGGGCCTGCTCAACCGCGCCCATGCCTACAAGGCGTCGGTGGACAAGAACGTGGAAAACGGCGAAGACCCGGATGCCGGCATCACCATGGGCCTGTACAGCTACCCGGTGCTGATGGCAGCGGACATTTTGATGTTCAACGCGCACAAGGTGCCGGTGGGTCGCGACCAGATCCAGCACGTGGAAATGGCCCGCGACATCGGCCAGCGCTTCAACCACCTGTTCGGCAACGGTAAAGAATTCTTCACCATGCCCGAGGCGTTGATCGAAGAAAGCGTCGCCACCTTGCCGGGCCTGGACGGTCGCAAGATGTCGAAGAGCTACGACAACACCATCCCGTTGTTCAGCAGCGCCAAGGACATGAAAGACGCGATCTCGCGGATCGTCACCGACTCCCGCGCGCCCGGTGAAGCCAAGGACCCGGACAATTCGCACCTGTTCACCCTGTACCAGGCGTTTGCCAGCAAGGCCCAGGAACAGGAATTCCGCGCCGAGTTGTTGCAAGGCCTGGGCTGGGGCGAGGCGAAGAACCGTCTGTTCCAACTGCTGGACGGTCAACTGGGTGAAGCCCGCGAGCGTTACCACCAATTGATGTCGCGCCCGGCGGACATGGAAGACCTGCTGCTGATCGGCGCCAAGAAAGCCCGCGCCGTGGCCGCGCCGTTCCTCGCCGAACTACGTGAGGCGGTGGGCCTGCGTTCGTTCGTCAACCAGGCTGCAGCGCCAGTCAGCACCAAGAAAAAGGCCGCCAAAGCTGCGCGCTTCGTGAGCTTTCGCGAAGACGACGGCAGCTTCCGCTTCCGCCTGTTGGCGGCCGATGGCGAGCAACTGCTGTTGTCGCGCAATTTTGCCGACGGCAAAGCGGCTGGCGCGGTGACCAAGCAATTGCAAAGCGGCGCCGCGCTGGACGTGCGCACTGATGCCCTGAGCTTCAGTGTATGGCTGGACGCCGCCGCAGTGGCCGACAGCGCTACGTTCGCCGATGCCGCGTCGCGTGATGCCGCCATTGAAGCCCTGCGCGTCGCGTTGACCCCCCTCGAGGATTAACCCGACCAAGGGTTGATTGCCATTATCCGGGGCCGTCGTTACAGTGACGGCCCGTTTTTGTTGCCTTGCTAACGAAATTATGACGCCCCTAGAACGATATCAAGCTGATCTGAAACGCCCTGAATTCTTCCACGATGCGGCCCAGGAAACGGCGGTGCGTCATTTGCAACGCCTGTACGAAGACCTGGTCGCGGCCTCGCAGAGCAAACCCGGGGTGTTCGGCAAGTTGTTTGGCAAGAAAGGCTACACGCCGGTCAAGGGCCTGTATTTCTGGGGCGGCGTCGGTCGCGGCAAGACCTACCTGGTGGACACCTTCTTCGAAGCGCTGCCGTTCAAGGAAAAGGTCCGCACGCACTTCCACCGCTTCATGAAGCGCGTCCACGAAGAGATGAAAACCCTGCCGGGCGAGAAAAACCCGCTGACCATCATCGCCAAGCGGTTCTCCGCAGAAGCGCGGGTGATCTGTTTCGATGAGTTCTTCGTCTCCGACATCACCGACGCCATGATCCTCGGCACCCTGATGGAAGAGCTGTTCAAGAACGGCGTGACCCTGGTTGCCACCTCGAACATCGTGCCCGATGGCCTGTACAAGGATGGCCTGCAACGCGCGCGCTTCCTGCCGGCCATTGCGCTGATCAAGCAGAACACCGAGATCGTCAACGTCGACAGTGGCGTCGATTACCGCCTGCGGCACCTGGAGCAAGCGGAGTTGTTCCACTTCCCGCTCAACGACGCGGCGCAAGAAAGCCTGCGCAAAAGTTTCCGCGCCCTCACGCCGGAATGTACCCAGGCGGTGGAAAACGACAAGTTGATCATCGAAAACCGCGAAATCATCGCCTTGCGCACCTGCGATGACGTGGCGTGGTTCGACTTCCGTGAACTGTGCGACGGCCCGCGCAGCCAGAACGACTACATCGAACTGGGCAAGATCTTCCACGCCGTGATCCTCAGTGGCGTGGAGCAGATGAGCGTCACCACCGACGACATCGCGCGCCGCTTTATCAACATGGTCGACGAGTTCTATGACCGCAACGTCAAGTTGATCATCTCGGCGGAAGTCGAGCTCAAGGACCTCTACACCGGCGGTCGCTTGAACTTCGAATTCCAGCGCACCCTGAGCCGCTTGCTGGAAATGCAATCCCACGAGTTCCTGTCGCGGGCGCACAAACCCTAAGCACGACGCAGTAAAAAGTGTGGGAGGGGGCTTGCCCCCGATAGCGGTGTATCAGTGCCAGATGTACTGACTGATACACGGCTATCGGGAGCAAGCTCCCTCCCACATTTGGTCCTAGTACAGCCCTGATTACGCGGCTTGCTGGAACTGCTGGCGGTACTGGTTCGGCGATAGCTCGGTGTGCTGCCTGAACAGCCGCGCAAAGAAGCTCGCATCGTCGTAACCCACCTCATAACTGATGGTCTTGATGCTCTTGCGGCTGCCCGAAAGCAGTCCTTTCGCCGTCTCGATCCGCAGCCGTTGCAGGTAATGCAGCGGTTTGTCGCCGGTGGCGGTCTGGAAGCGGCGCATGAAGTTGCGGATGCTCATGCCGTGTTCCCGGGCGACGTCCTCGAAGCGGAACTTGTCGGCGAAATGCTCTTCGAGCCAGTGTTGGATTTGCAGGATGATCACGTCCTGGTGCAGCTTCTGCCCACCGAAACCGATCCGTCCCGGCGAGTAGCTACGCTGCACTTCGTAAAGAATGTCGCGGGCCACGGCCTGGGCGATATTGGCGCCGCAGAAGCGTTCGATCAAATAAATGTAGAGGTCGCAGGCCGAGGTGGTACCGCCGGCGCAGTACAGGTTGTCGGCGTCGGTGAGGTGCTTGTCCTGGTTAAGTTGGACCTTGGGGAAGCGCTCGCTGAAAGCATTGAAGAAGCGCCAGTAGGTCGTCGCCTCCTTCCCATCGAGTAGCCCGGCTTCGGCCAGCCAGAACACCCCGTTGGCTACGCCGCAGACTACGGCGCCGCGGGCGTGCTGTTCACGCAGCCACGGCAGCACTTGCGGGTAACGCGTACACAGGGCGTCGAAGTCATCCCAGAAGGCCGGTAGCACGATGATGTCGGCGTCTTCCAGCCCGCCGTCCATCGGTATGATCACGTCACTGAAGCTGTGCGCCGATTGCCCGTCGGGGCTGACCAGGCGGGTTTCGAACGCGGGGGTCAGGCCCAGGCCTTGTTGTTTGCCGTAACGCAGGCTGGCGAGATGGAAGAAATCCTTGGCTTGCATGAGGGTGGACGCGAACACCCGATCAATGGCCAAAATGCTGACGCGCCGCAGGGGCGTGGAGATTTGGTTAGACATAATTTCATTTATTCTTATAGGGGAAAGTGGTCACCAGACGGCTGGATCGTCTTATTTTTTGTCGCATGTGTCCAGTGTCCCGTGACGTCGTCGGGGCATAGGCTCTGTGGTTCGTCTTTGTCCGACAATCCACGCAGGTGACCCATGATCCCCAGAACCTTGTTCAGCCCGGAACACGAGCTCTTCCGCCAGAGCGTGCGCACCTTCCTTGAAAAAGACGCCGCGCCGTTCCATGCGCAATGGGAGAAGCAGGGCTATATCGACCGCGCGCTGTGGAACAAGGCCGGCGAGGCGGGGATGTTGTGTTCCCATCTGCCGGAGGAGTACGGCGGCCTGGGCGCGGACTTTCTCTACAGCGCGGTGGTGATCGAAGAAATCAGCCGCCTGGGCCTGACCGGCATCGGTTTCTCCCTGCATTCGGACATTGTCGCGCCGTACATCCTGCATTACGGCAGTGAGGCGTTGAAGCACAAATACCTGCCCCAATTGATCTCCGGCGAGAAGGTCACGGCCATCGCCATGACCGAGCCGGGCGCCGGTTCCGACCTGCAAGGGGTCAAGACCACTGCGGTGCTGGACGGCGATGAGTATGTGATCAACGGCTCCAAGACCTTCATCACCAACGGCTTTCTCGCCGATCTGGTGATCGTGGTCGCCAAGACCGACCCCAAGGCCGGCGCCAAGGGCACCAGCCTGTTCCTGGTGGAGGCCGCCACGCCGGGCTTCGACAAGGGCAAGCGCCTGGAGAAAGTCGGCATGAAGGCCCAGGACACCTCTGAGTTGTTCTTCCAGGATGTCCGTGTACCCAAGGAAAACCTGCTGGGCCAGGCGGGCATGGGCTTTGCCTATTTGATGCAGGAGTTGCCTCAGGAGCGCCTGACCGTGGCGATTGGTGCGCTGTCGTCAGCCGAAGCGGCGTTGCAATGGACGCTCGACTACACCCGTGAGCGCAAGGCGTTTGGCAAGGCGATTGCCGATTTCCAGAACACCCGCTTCAAATTGGCGGAGATGGCCACCGAGATCCAGATCGGCCGCGTGTTCGTCGACAAATGCCTGGCGTTGCACCTGGAGGGCAAGCTCGACGTGCCCACCGCCGCGATGGCCAAGTACTGGGCCACGGACCTGCAATGCAAGGTGCTCGACGAGTGCGTGCAATTGCATGGCGGCTACGGCTTCATGTGGGAATACCCGATCGCCCGCGCCTGGGCGGATGCGCGGGTGCAGCGGATTTATGCGGGGACCAACGAGATCATGAAGGAGATTATTGCGCGGGCGCTTTGATTCCGGTGGTGTGGCTGAGGGCCTCATCGGGGGCAAGCCCCCTTCCACACTTAGACTTGTGAACTCGGTCAACTGTGGGAGGGGGCTTGCCCCCGATAGCGGTCTAGAGATCAATCAAGGTGCTGGATTAGGATGATCCTTCTGAATCGCCTCAATCCCCTCCAGCACCTCTTTCGACAGTTTCAGGTCAGCGCTGGCAAGGTTGCTGTCCAGTTGCTCAAGCGTCGTCGCACCAATGATGTTGCTGGTCACGAACGCCTGCTGCGTAACGAACGCCAACGCCATCTGCGCCGGGTCCAGGCCGTGTTCGCGGGCCAGTGCCACATAACGGCTGCACGCCGCTTCCGACTGCGGGTTGAAGTAGCGGCTGAAGCGGCTGTATTCCGTCAGGCGGGCTTTTGCCGGGCGTGCGCCGCCTTCGTATTTGCCGCTGAGCATGCCGAACGCCAGGGGCGAATAAGCCAGCAAGCCACACTGTTCGCGAATCGCGATTTCCGCCAGGCCCACTTCAAAGCTGCGGTTGAGCAGGTTGTAGGGGTTCTGGATCGACACTGCGCGGGTCCAGCCACGGGCTTCGGCCAGGGCGAGGAATTTCATGGTGCCCCATGGTGTTTCGTTGGACAGGCCGATGTGGCGGATCTTGCCGGCCTTCACTTGCGCGTCGAGCGCTTCGAGGGTTTCCTCCAGCGGCGTCAGGTCGTCTTCGTCCTTGTGCTTGTAGCCCAACTGGCCGAAGAAGTTGGTGCTGCGCTCCGGCCAATGCAACTGGTAGAGGTCGATCCAGTCGGTCTGCAGGCGCTTGAGGCTGGCATCCAGGGCGTCGACGATGTGCTTGCGGTTGTGGCGCGGGTGGCCGCCGCGGATGTAATCGATGGTATTGCCGGGGCCGGCGATCTTGCTGGCGAGAATCCAGTCGGCCCGGTCGCCGTGGCTTTTGAAGTAATTACCGATGTAACGCTCGGTGGTGGCATAGGTATCGGCCTTGGGCGGTACCGGATACATTTCTGCCGTGTCGAGGAAGTTGATCCCCGCGGCCTTGGCCCGTTCGATCTGTGCGAAGGCCTCTGCCTCGCTGTTCTGCTCGCCCCAGGTCATGGTGCCCAAGGCTATCGCGCTTACGTTCAGATCGGTACGGCCCAGCTGTCGATAATCCATCGGATGCTCCTTTGGGGAAAACAATCATAAAAGCAGGTTGAATTTTTTTTCGCAATCTGCATAATTGCCCACCTCTTTCTGCAGTGGAAGTGATGCGCCGCCTGCCGAAGAATCTTGCCGTTGAACGGACGCGCCGACCCGAGCCCCCGATAGCGTCTGTATCCGGCTGCCTTTGACTTGTCAAAGTACGCACTATTCAGTAAGATCCGCCGTCTAATTTACAGGGCGGCCCCTGAGGCTATTAAAGAATGACAACTTTTACTGCAAAACCGGAAACAGTTCAGCGCGACTGGTTTGTCGTCGACGCCGCTGGTCAGACTCTGGGTCGTCTGGCCACTGAAGTCGCCAGCCGTCTGCGTGGCAAGCACAAGCCTGAATACACCCCTCACGTTGACACCGGTGACTACATCGTGATCATCAACGCTGAGCAGGTACGTGTTACCGGCAACAAAGCGCAAGACAAAATGTACTACCGTCACTCCGGTTTCCCAGGCGGCATCAAGTCTTCTAATTTCGAAGGTCTGATCGCCAAGAAGCCTGAGGCCCCGATTGAAATCGCGGTTAAAGGCATGCTGCCGAAGGGCCCACTGGGTCGCGATATGTTTCGCAAGCTGAAAGTCTATGCGGGCGCTGCTCACCCTCATGCTGCTCAGCAGCCCCAAGAACTGAAGTTTTAACGGAATAGTTCATTATGTCGGCGACTCAAAATTACGGCACTGGCCGTCGCAAAACCGCAACCGCACGCGTTTTCCTGCGTCCGGGCACTGGTAATATCTCGATCAACAACCGCACTCTGGAAAATTTCTTCGGCCGCGAAACTGCCCGTATGGTAGTTCGTCAGCCGCTGGAACTGACCGAGACCGTTGAAAAGTTCGACATCTACGTCACCGTTATCGGTGGCGGTGTAAGTGGTCAAGCTGGCGCAATCCGCCACGGTATCACTCGCGCTCTGATGCAGTACGACGAAACCCTGCGTGGCGCTCTGCGCAAAGCTGGCTTCGTGACTCGTGATGCCCGTGAAGTTGAACGTAAGAAAGTCGGTCTGCGTAAAGCGCGTAAGCGTCCGCAGTACTCGAAGCGTTAATTCGCTTTACGTTCCACAAAAACGCCCAGCCTCCTCACGGAGCTGGGCGTTTTTTATTGCCTGCGATTTATGTATAAATTTCGGCGTGACAACTTGCCACAGCCGTAGACCCCCTATACTACAAGGCTTGGAGCTAGAGCTCCGGGTAATTCCCTTGTCAGGGGTGGGGCTTTTCATTACCATTCGGCAAAATTTTTATAAGTTCAGATTTAATACTTAGTAGACGCCTGATTTAACAGGCCAAAAAGCTGATGGGAGAGGACTGAATGAGCAATGACGGCGTGAATGCAGGCCGGCGTCGCTTCTTGGTAGCAGCCACATCCGTGGTGGGTGCTGCAGGAGCGGTGGGGGCTGCGGTCCCGTTCGTGGGGTCATGGTTTCCCAGTGCCAAGGCGAAAGCCGCAGGTGCACCGGTGAAAGTGAATATTGGCAAGATTGAACCAGGCCAGCAGATGATTGCTGAGTGGCGCGGTCAGCCGGTCTTCATTGTTCGTCGAACGGAGGAAATCCTGGGAAATCTGAAAAAGATCGAAGGCCAGTTGTCTGACCCAAAATCTGAGTTTTCCGACCAACCCGCCTACGCCAAAAACGAAGCACGTTCGATCAAGCCAGAGATTCTGCTGCTGGTCGGTCTGTGTACCCACTTGGGATGCTCACCTACTTTCCGCCCCGAAGTGGCGCCAGTCGACCTGGGCAAGGATTGGGTCGGCGGCTATTTCTGCCCCTGCCACGGTTCGCACTACGACCTGGCCGGCCGCGTCTACAAATCGCAACCTGCTCCACTGAACCTGCCCGTGCCTCCGCATAACTACGAATCTGACGACATCATTGTCATTGGCCTCGATAAGGAGAACGCGTGATGAGTAAGTTCATGGATTGGGTCGATGCGCGCTTCCCCGCCACCAAAATGTGGGAAGACCATCTCAGCAAGTATTACGCGCCAAAAAACTTCAACTTCTTCTACTTCTTCGGCTCCCTGGCACTGCTGGTGCTGGTCAATCAGATCGTCACTGGCGTCTGGCTGACCATGAGCTACACCCCGTCGGCGGAGGAGGCGTTCGCTTCCGTCGAATACATCATGCGTGACGTCGAGTACGGCTCGATCCTGCGCCTGCTGCACTCCACCGGCGCCTCGGCGTTCTTCATCGTGGTCTACCTGCATATGTTCCGTGGTTTGCTCTACGGTTCGTACCAGAAGCCGCGTGAGCTGGTGTGGGTGTTCGGCATGCTGATCTACCTGGCGCTGATGGCTGAAGCCTTCATGGGCTACCTGCTGCCTTGGGGCCAGATGTCGTACTGGGGCGCCCAGGTGATCATCTCGCTGTTCGGCGCGATCCCGGTGATCGGCAACGACCTGACCCAGTGGATTCGTGGTGACTACCTGATTTCGGGCATCACCCTGAACCGCTTCTTCGCCTTGCACGTGGTGGCCTTGCCGATCGTGATTCTCGGTTTGGTGGTGCTGCACATCCTGGCGCTGCACGAAGTGGGTTCGAACAACCCCGATGGTGTGGACATCAAGAAGCACAAGGACGAGAACGGCATCCCGCTGGATGGCATTCCGTTCCACCCGTACTACACCGTAAAAGATATCGTCGGTGTCGTCGTGTTCCTGTTCGTGTTCTGCTCGATCGTGTTCTTTTTCCCGGAGATGGGTGGTTATTTCCTGGAAAAACCTAACTTCGAACAGGCCAACGCCTTCAAGACGCCTGTGCATATTGCCCCGGTCTGGTACTTCACGCCGTTCTACGCGATCTTGCGGGCGATCCCCGACAAGCTCATGGGCGTGATCGCCATGGGCGCGGCCATCGCGGTGCTGTTCGTGCTGCCGTGGCTCGACCGAAGCCCGGTCAAGTCCATGCGCTACAAGGGCTGGCTGAGCAAGATCTGGCTGTGGGTGTTCTGCATTGCGTTCGTGATCCTGGGTGTACTGGGTGTACTGGCGCCGACTCCTGAGCGCACGTTGCTGTCGCAGGTCTGCACCTTCCTGTACTTCGCCTACTTCATTCTGATGCCGTTCTATACCCGGCTAGAGAAGACCAAACCGGTTCCGGAAAGGGTGACTGGCTGATGAAAAAATTATTCGTTGCATTGATGCTTGCGGCGCTGCCGCTACTGTCCTTCGCTTCCGAGCAAGGCCCCGAGTTGGAAAAAGTCGCTATCGACGTGTCTGACAAAGCGGCCATGCAGGACGGCGCTCGCACGTTTGCCAACTATTGCATGGGTTGCCACAGCGCCAAGTTCCAGCGTTACGAGCGTGTTGCCGATGACCTGGGCATCCCGCACGAGGTGATGCTCGACAAGCTGGTGTTCACCGGCGCCAAGATTGGCGACCACATGAACATCGGCATGCAAACGGCGGACGCCAAGGCCTGGTTCGGCGCTGCGCCGCCCGACCTGACCCTGGTGGCGCGGGTTCGCGGCACCGATTGGCTCTACGGCTATCTGAAATCCTTCTATGAAGACCCTGCACGTCCATGGGGCGTGAACAACGTGGTGTTCCCGAACGTCGGTATGCCTAACGTTCTGGTCGGCCTGCAGGGCCGCCAAGTGATAGGATGCAAGCAGGTTCAGGTAGTCGATGGCGGCAAGAAGCAATTTGACCCGTTGACCGGCACGCCGCTGACACATGAAGCGTGCGATCAACTGACCATCGTGCCCAAGTCCGGCGCGCTGAACGAAGAGCAGTTCGACGAGAAGGTCAAGAATCTCGTGACCTTCCTGGCCTACTCGGCCAACCCGGTCAAACTGCAGCACCAGCGCATTGGTACGTATGTCTTGCTGTACCTGGCTTTCTTCTTCGTATTCGCTTATCTGCTCAAGCGCGAATACTGGAAGGATGTGCATTGATCCAACCGTAAGCAATTGCTGTTAATCTTGCGCGCCCAGCGGCATCTCTAACCCGTAGCGACCTGGTCATCAGGTACTACTGAGATGCTCTCTGGGCGCGCTCGTTTTTGAGCTTTCGATAATTTCAACAAGCGAGGAGGACCGCCATGGGCGTGACCAATCGGTTGGCCTGTTACTCCGACCCCGCCGACCACTATTCCCACCGAGTACGCATCGTGCTCGCAGAGAAGGGTGTCAGCGCCGAGATCATCAGTGTGGAGGTGGGTCGTCACCCGCCGAAACTGATCGAAGTGAACCCTTACGGCAGCTTGCCCACCCTGGTCGATCGTGACCTGGCGTTGTGGGAGTCAACCGTGGTGATGGAATATCTGGATGAGCGTTACCCGCATCCGCCTTTGCTGCCGGTGTACCCGGTGGCGCGTGCCAACAGCCGCCTGCTGATCCATCGGATTCAGCGCGACTGGTGTGGGCTGGTGGATTTGATTCTGGATTCGCGCAGCAAAGAGGCGGCCCGTGTCGTGGCGCGCAAGGAATTGCGCGAGAGCCTGACGGGTGTTTCGCCACTGTTCGCCGACAAGCCTTTTTTCCTCAGCGAGGAACAAAGCTTGGTGGATTGCTGCCTATTACCCATACTCTGGCGCTTGCCGATTTTGGGCATTGAACTGCCGCGGCCGGCCAAGCCGCTGCTTGATTACATGGAGCGCCAGTTTGCGCGTGAGGCTTTCCAGACGAGTCTGTCTGGTGTCGAGCGCGATATGCGCTAAGGCTTAAGGAGCCGTTGATGAACTCCAGTCGACCCTACCTGGTTCGCGCGCTCTATGAGTGGATTGTGGACAACGATTGCACCCCGCACATGCTGGTCAATTCCGAGTTTCCTGCGGTTCAGGTTCCGCAGGGTTTTGCCAGTGACGGGCAGATTGTGCTGAACGTATCGCCGAGTGCGGTGCGCCACCTGCACATGGACAACGAAGCCGTCAGCTTCGAAGGGCGTTTCGGCGGTGTGCCGCATACGCTGTACGTGCCGATTGGCGCCATCCTCGGGATTTACGCCCGGGAAAATGGTCAAGGCATGGTGTTCGATCTGGAGTCGCCTTTCGAGGATGACGACGCGATCGAAGGGGAAGACGACGATGAAGTGCCACCACCGGATACCGAGCCACCGCGTCCAAGCGGCCGGCCCAGTCTGAAAGTGGTGAAGTAAGCGGCTGTTGCCTTCGGGCGAGCCTGAAAAATGCCTCGGCGGTTGCCGGGGCATTTTTTTGCCTGGTCGTCGTAGATGAAAGACATGCCGGGGACGGTGATCGTACAACCGCCATGGGCTATGATGCGTGTTCAGTTCACCGAGAAAGATGACCCAACATGGAAAACACCAACACCGCCCCGCGTTTTCCCCGCAAGCGCCGCAGCCTTGCCCAGGAATTGGTCACGGTGTTGTCCGAGCAGATCCGCGACGGCCAACTCAAGCGTGGCGACAAATTGCCCACCGAATCGGCGATCATGGAGGCCCATGGCGTCAGCCGCACGGTGGTGCGTGAAGCCATCTCGCGCTTGCAGGCGGCGGGGCAGGTGGAAACCCGCCACGGTATCGGCACCTTTGTGTTGGATACGCCAAGCCCCAGCGGCTTTCGCATCGACCCGGCCACCGTCGTGACCCTGCGTGACGTGCTGGCGATCCTGGAACTGCGTATCAGCCTGGAAGTGGAGTCTGCGGGCCTGGCCGCGTTGCGCCGCAGCGACGAACAACTGGCCGGCATGCGAGCCGCCCTCGACGCCTTGAATGAAAGCGCCGCCCATGCTGGCGATGCGGTAGCGTCGGACTTCCAGTTCCACCTGCAGATTGCCCTGTCCACCGGCAACCGCTACTTCACCGACATCATGACGCACCTGGGCACCAGCATCATTCCGCGAACCCGCCTGAACTCGGCGCGCCTGGCCCATGACGACCAGCAGCACTACATGAAGCGCTTGAGCCGCGAACACGAAGAAATCTATGAAGCGATCGCGCGCCAGGATTCGGATGCGGCGCGGGCGGCGATGCGCTTGCATCTGACCAACAGTCGCGAGCGGCTGCGCCATGCTCACGAAGAAGCAGAGGCGCAGCGGGGTTAAGAGTAGATCTCGACCTCGAGCACCACATCGGTGATGGGTTCGTCAAGATCGAACGGGACGCTGAGAAAGCGGTTAATCACCTCGTATTGGGTATCGGCACCTTCAAATTTGAGAATATCTCCCTTGTAAATCACGCCATCGAAGGTGATCTGCTTTTTTTGGCCGTCCGGCATGTTGAGGTCGTATTTCATGGCCTTTACACCTCAGTGTTGGAAGTTGGCGTTCTGATTGATCCGCTTTGACCGTCATACGGAAACTGCCGTGAGCGGCGTGTTTTGTGCCCACGACGAGAGCGATGCAGCCTGCGTCACGGCAAGACTTTTATGCTGAGCGGCTCAGAATAGGATCTCCCCGATTCGCCGCTTATCGCGTATCGCACCTCCACCGTTTGGTTGATGAATGTCTTCAAGCTGTCGGAAGAAATATCGACCGTGAGATTTCGTTCTTTCACGTAGTCTTCCGTGTCGGGGTCGTACTGTCCGGCGTTCTTTTTCTTGCCTTCGGCTTCCGGGGACTCGGGGTCCGGTCCGACGATGATAGATACCTGAGCGCTTGCGGGAACCTCATTGAGTTCGGGGATGGAAAACTCTATTCGTGCGCCGCTTGCCAGGCTGACTTGAGCGGTGCTAGAAGAGGCGCCGCCGGCAAGGCTCGGGGCTTCAATGGTCATGATTGAGTGCTCCTTTGCACGGAAACCAGAGAGCCTGGCTCCTTTGCAGCGTTATCCCCTTCGTTGAGCATCGGCATAACTGTTAAAAATAACAGTCACGATAAACGGTACGGCTCACGCGGGCGTATTGGGTTTGTGATCCTTCAGCAGCAAGTCCGAACGCCCCCCCGCCAATCACTTGTCCAGTACTGGTCATTTACGTCCTTGTGTCGCCTTCAGATCCGGCACCTACAACCGCGCCTTGAGGGTGGCCAAGGCCCGCACGGCACAGGTGCGCCGCATCCAGTGTGCTGATGGCCGATGAATTGCAGTTGACGAAATATTTTATAGTTGTACGATGACGTATGACATAAGCAAAACCAACAACAACCTTTCGCCAGAAAGTCTTTGCCCAGGGTGTTCGAATAATGAATCCACAAGAACTGAAGTCCATCCTCTCCCACGGTCTGCTGTCTTTCCCCGTGACCGATTTCAACGCCCAGGGTGATTTTCACCAGGCCGGCTATATCAAACGTCTGGAGTGGCTGGCCCCCTACGGTGCCACGGCGCTGTTCGCTGCCGGCGGCACCGGTGAGTTTTTCTCCCTGGCCGCCAGTGAATATTCCCAGGTTGTGAAGACGGCAGTGGATACCTGCGCCACCAGCGTGCCGATCCTCGCCGGTGTCGGCGGTTCGACCCGTCAGGCCATCGAATACGCTCAGGAAGCCGAGCGCCTCGGTGCCAAAGGCTTGCTGCTGCTGCCGCACTACCTGACCGAAGCCAGCCAGGACGGGGTTGCCGCCCACGTGGAAGCGGTGTGCAAGTCGGTCAAGATCGGCGTGGTTGTCTACAACCGCAACGTCTGCCGCCTGACTGCACCCTTGCTGGAGCGCCTGGCCGAACGTTGCCCGAACCTGATCGGCTACAAGGACGGCCTGGGTGACATCGAATTGATGGTGTCGATCCGCCGTCGTCTGGGCGACCGTTTCAGCTACCTGGGTGGCTTGCCGACTGCAGAGGTTTACGCCGCTGCCTACAAGGCCCTGGGCGTGCCGGTGTACTCCTCGGCGGTGTTCAACTTCATCCCGAAAACCGCGATGGACTTCTATCACGCCATCGCCCGTGACGATCACGCC
The DNA here is from genome assembly GCF_024169655.1 of Pseudomonas marginalis. Lineage (GTDB taxonomy): Bacteria > Pseudomonadota > Gammaproteobacteria > Pseudomonadales > Pseudomonadaceae > Aquipseudomonas > Aquipseudomonas paraveronii. The sequence continues at coordinate 878,296 of NZ_JALJWV010000001.1, forward strand.
ACTGTTGGCAAGATCATCGATGACTTCTTCCTGCCGTACCTGGACATCCGCAACCGCAAGGCCGGCTATGCGGTGAGCATCGTCAAGGCCGGCGCCAAAATCGTCGGCTACGACGCAGGCCCGGTACGCACGCCTCTGACCGACCTGCTGCCGGAAGAATATGAAGCCCTGGCCGCGCTGATCGACAAGCAAGGTCCGCAATAACTTATCTATAAGGCCGCTGAGCAATCAGCGGCCTTTTGCGTCAGGAGAAGATTCGTGTCCCAAGCCAAACGTTTTGAGAACTACATCAACGGCCAATGGGTGGCCGGCGCTGATTATTGCGTCAACCTCAACCCGTCGGAGTTGTCCGATGTCGTCGGCGAATATGCCAAGGCGGATGTCGCCCAGGTCAACGCCGCTATCGATGCCGCCCGCGCCGCGTTCCCGGCCTGGTCGACTTCCGGCATCCAGGCCCGCCACGACGCGCTGGATAAAGTCGGCAGCGAAATCCTCGCCCGCCGCGAAGAGCTTGGCACGCTGCTGGCTCGGGAAGAGGGCAAGACCCTGCCTGAAGCCATTGGCGAAGTGACCCGCGCCGGGAATATTTTCAAGTTCTTCGCCGGTGAGTGCCTGCGCCTGTCCGGCGACTACGTGCCGTCGGTGCGACCGGGCGTCAATGTCGAAGTCACCCGCGAAGCCCTCGGCGTGGTCGGCCTGATCACCCCGTGGAACTTCCCGATTGCCATCCCCGCGTGGAAAATCGCCCCGGCCCTGGCCTACGGCAACTGCGTGGTGATCAAGCCGGCGGAGCTGGTGCCGGGCTGCGCCTGGGCCCTGGCGGAAATCATCTCCCGCGCCGGTTTCCCCGCCGGTGTGTTCAACCTGGTGATGGGCAGCGGGCGTGTGGTCGGCGAGGTGTTGGTCAACAGCCCGAAAGTCGACGGCATCAGCTTCACCGGCTCGGTCGGTGTGGGGCGTCAGATCGCGGTCAGCTGTGTCTCGCGCCAAGCCAAGGTGCAGTTGGAAATGGGCGGCAAGAACCCGCAGATCATTCTCGATGACGCCGACCTCAAACAGGCCGTCGAGTTATCGGTGCAGAGCGCGTTCTATTCCACCGGCCAACGTTGCACCGCCTCCAGCCGCTTGATCGTGACGGCCGGCATTCATGACCAGTTCGTCGCGGCCATGGCCGAGCGCATGCAGTCGATCAAGGTCGGCCACGCGTTGAAAAGCGGCACCGACATCGGCCCGGTCGTCTCCCAAGCCCAGTTGGATCAGGATTTGAAATACATCGACATCGGCCAGAGTGAAGGTGCGCGGCTGGTGAGTGGCGGCGGCCTGGTGACCTGCGACACCGAGGGCTACTACCTGGCGCCGACGCTGTTTGCCGACAGCGAAGCCGCCATGCGGATCAGCCGCGAAGAGATCTTCGGCCCGGTGGCCAACGTGGTGCGCGTGGCGGACTACGAGGCGGCGCTGGCCATGGCCAACGACACCGAGTTCGGTTTGTCGGCGGGCATCGCCACCACCTCGCTGAAATACGCCAACCACTTCAAGCGCCACTCCCAGGCCGGGATGGTGATGGTCAACCTGCCGACGGCTGGTGTGGACTATCACGTTCCGTTCGGCGGCCGTAAGGGCTCGTCCTATGGTTCGCGTGAGCAAGGTCGCTATGCGCAAGAGTTCTACACCGTGGTGAAAACCAGCTACATCGGCTCGTAACACTGTAGGAGCGAGCTTGCTCGCGAAAAATCTCAACGAATACGCAGGCATTCAGGGCGCGCGCGGTGCCTTTGAGTTTTTCGCGAGCAAGCTCGCTCCTACAGGGGCGGCGTCCGGCAACACATAAATATCACCCGCAAAAAAAAATAATTAGTGGGAGTACTTCTACATGCAAGCGACCAAGCCGACCCATGTCCGCTATTTGATCCTGCTCATGCTGTTCCTGGTGACTACGATCAATTACGCCGACCGGGCCACCATCGCGATCGCGGGTTCCAGCCTGCAAAAAGACCTCGGCATCGACGCGGTCACCCTCGGTTACATCTTCTCTGCATTCGGTTGGGCCTACGTGGCCGGGCAAATTCCCGGCGGCTGGCTGCTCGATCGGTTCGGCTCGAAAAAAATCTATGCCCTGAGCATTTTCACCTGGTCACTGTTCACCGTGCTGCAAGGCTACGTCGGTGAGTTCGGTATCTCCACGGCGGTCGTGGCGCTGTTTATGCTGCGCTTTATGGTCGGCCTGGCCGAAGCGCCGTCCTTCCCGGGCAATGCACGGATTGTGGCCGCCTGGTTCCCCACCGCCGAACGCGGTACGGCCTCGGCGATCTTCAACTCGGCGCAGTACTTCGCCACGGTGCTGTTCGCGCCGCTGATGGGCTGGATCGTCTACAGCTTCGGCTGGCAGCACGTGTTTATCGTGATGGGCGTGATCGGCGTTGTTTTCTCACTGATCTGGCTGAAAGTTATCCACAGCCCGCGCCAGCACCCGATGATCAACGAAGCCGAGTTCAATCACATCGCGGCCAACGGTGCGTTGGTCGATATGGATCAGGACAAGGGCAAGGGTAAGAAAACCGACGGCCCGAAGTGGGATTACATCCGCCAGTTGCTGACCAACCGCATGATGCTCGGCGTGTACCTGGGCCAGTACTGCATCAACGGCATCACGTACTTCTTCCTGACCTGGTTCCCGGTGTACCTAGTGCAGGACCGTGGCATGACCATTCTCAAGGCCGGTTTCATTGCCTCGTTGCCAGCGATCTGCGGGTTTATCGGCGGTGTGTTGGGCGGGGTGATATCCGACTACCTGCTGCGCAAAGGCCATTCCCTGACCTTCGCCCGCAAGGCGCCGATCATTGGCGGCCTGCTGATCTCCAGCAGCATCGTGGCCTGCAACTATGTGGATATCGAGTGGATGGTGGTGGGCTTCATGGCCTTGGCCTTCTTCGGCAAAGGCGTTGGCGCACTGGGTTGGGCGGTGGTGTCCGACACGTCGCCGAAACAAATCGCTGGCCTCAGTGGCGGCCTGTTCAACACCTTCGGTAACCTGGCGTCGATCACCACGCCGATTGTCATCGGCTACATCATCAGCACCACCGGTTCGTTCAAATGGGCGCTGGTGTTTGTCGGCGCGAATGCGCTGGTGGCGGTGTTCAGTTACCTGGTGATTGTCGGCCCGATCAAACGCGTGGTGCTCAAAGAGCCGCCAAGCCAAGGGCCTGAGTTGACCCACCTTACCCAAGCGCATTCCTGAAGGGGCCGTGTGATGCAGTTGATTGAACATGCCGACTCGCCGCGCTCGATTCGTTTGCACGAGCGCGACAACGTGGTGATCGTGGTCAATGACCAGGGTGTACCGGCCGGGACCGAGTTCCCGGACGGTCTGGTGACCGTGGATTTCATTCCGCAAAGCCACAAAGTGACCCTCGAAGATATCCCCGAAGGCGGCCGGATTATTCGCTACGGCCAAACCATCGGTTACGCCCTGGCGCCGATCCCACGCGGCAGTTGGGTGCAGGAAGATCAACTGCGCATGCCCACCGCGCCGCCGTTGGACAGCTTGCCGCTGTCTACCGAGGTGCCTGAGGCCCAGGCGCCGCTGGAAGGGTTTACCTTCGAGGGCTATCGCAATGCCGACGGTACGGTCGGCACGCGCAATATCCTCGGCATCACCACCACGGTGCAGTGCGTCGCCGGTGTGCTGGACCATGCGGTCAAGCGCATCAAGGACGAATTGCTGCCCAAGTACCCGCATGTCGATGACGTGGTGGCGCTGACCCACAGCTACGGCTGCGGGGTGGCGATCACCGCGACGGATGCGTATATCCCGATCCGCACCGTGCGCAACCTGGCGCGCAACCCGAACCTGGGGGGCGAAGCCCTGGTGATCAGCCTGGGCTGCGAGAAATTGCAGGCCGGGCAGGTGATGCACGACAACGACAGTTCCGTCGACCTGAGCGAGCCGTGGCTGTATCGGCTGCAGGATTCCAGCCACGGGTTTAGCGAGATGATCGAGCAGATCATGGCCCTGGCTGAGGTGCGCCTGAAGAAACTCGACCAGCGCCGCCGGGAAACCGTGCCGGCGTCCGAGCTGATCCTGGGCATGCAGTGTGGCGGCAGCGATGCGTTTTCCGGCATCACCGCCAACCCGGCGCTGGGCTTCGCCTCGGACTTGTTGTTGCGGGCGGGGGCGACGGTGATGTTTTCCGAAGTTACCGAGGTGCGTGATGCCATCTACCTGCTGACTTCTCGTGCGCAAACCAAGGAAGTCGCCGAGGAACTGGTACGGGAAATGGACTGGTACGACCGTTATCTGGCCAAGGGCGAGGCGGATCGCAGTGCCAACACCACGCCGGGGAACAAGAAGGGCGGGTTGTCGAATATTGTCGAGAAGTCTCTGGGCTCCATCGTCAAGTCCGGCAGCAGCGCGATCAACGGGGTGCTCGGCCCGGGTGAGCGCTTCAAGGGCAAAGGCCTGATCTTTTGCGCCACGCCCGCCAGCGACTTCGTGTGCGGCACCTTGCAACTGGCGGCGGGGATGAACCTGCATGTGTTCACCACCGGGCGCGGCACGCCTTACGGGCTGGCGATGGCGCCGGTGGTGAAGGTCTCGACCCGCACGGAGCTGGCGCAGCGCTGGCCGGACCTGATCGATATCGACGCCGGGCGCATCGCCACCGGGCGCGCGACCATTGAGGAGTTGGGGTGGGAGTTGTTTCACTTCTACCTGGATGTGGCCAGCGGCAGGAAGCAGACGTGGGCGGAGCAGCACAAGCTGCATAACGACATTACGTTGTTCAATCCGGCGCCGATTACCTGAGACCGAGTCGCCTTCATCGGGGGCAAGTCGAATCGTCGCACCGCCCCTCCCACACTGAGTCTGCGTCAGACACACAACGAATGATATGTGGGAGGGGGCTTGCCCCCGATAGCGGTCTATCAGGCGCCATTGGGCCGTATGGCTTATCATTAGCCCCCTAACGACGCCCACCAAGGTTCTCCCCGGCATGCTGGCTATCTTCCTCACCACCCTCACCATCACCGCGCCGGTGTTTGCCATGTTGTTCCTCGGTGTGCTGCTCAAGCGCATCAACTGGATCAACGACAGCTTTATCCACACCGCATCGTCCCTGGTGTTCAACGTCACCATGCCGGCGCTGCTGTTTCTCGGCATTCTGCATGCCGACCTGCATTCGGCGCTCAAGCCGGGTTTGCTGATCTATTTCGCCGTCGCCACGCTGTTGAGCTTTGCGCTGGCCTGGGGCTGGGCGATTTTCCGCTGCAAGCGTGAAGACCGGGGCATCTACACCCAGGGCGCGTTTCGCGGTAACAACGGGGTGATCGGCCTGGCACTGGCGGCCAGTATGTACGGTGATTACGGCATCTCCCTCGGCGCGATCCTCGCGGCGTTGGTGATCCTGTTCTACAACACGCTGTCGACCATTGTGCTGGCGGTGTACAGTCCGGTGATCAAATCCGACCCGTGGAGCATCTGCAAAAGTGTGCTGGCCAACCCGCTGATCATCAGCGTGATTGCGGCCGCGCCGTTCGCCTATTTCCAGATCGGCTTGCCGGGCTGGCTGGAAAAATCCGCGCAGTACCTGGCCGACATGACTTTACCGTTGGCGCTGATCTGCATCGGCGGCACCTTGTCGCTGGCGGCGTTGCGCAAGAGCGGCAACATGGCGTTGAGTGCGAGCTTGATGAAGATGATCTGGCTGCCGGTGGTCGCCACGCTGGGGGCGTGGTTGCTCGGGTTTCGTGGGCCGGAATTGGGGATTCTGTTCCTGTACTTCGGCGCACCGACAGCGGCCGCGAGCTTTGTGATGGCCAGGGCGGCCGAGGGCAATCATGAGCTGGCGGCGGCGATTATCGTGATCACCACCTTGATGGCGGCGGTGACCACGAATATCGGGATCTTCGTGTTGCAGGCGGGTGGCTGGATCTGAATCTTGCGATCGCTATCTGAGCGTCACGGCTTGTCTGCCTGATACGCCTCAATCACTTCCTGCGCCGCCCGAAACGCCTCGATTGCCGCCGGCACACCGGCATACACCGCGCAATGCAGCAGCGCCTCGCGGATTTCCTCCACGGTGCAGCCATTGTTCAGCGCGCCGCGCACGTGGCCTTTGAGTTCCTGCGGGCACTTGAGCGCGGTGAGGGCGGCGAGGGTGATCAGGCTGCGTGTCTTCAGCGGCAAGCCGTCGCGGTTCCACACGCTGCCCCAGGCATGTTCGTTGACGAAGTCCTGCAGCGGCTGGGTGAATTCGGTCGCGTTGCCCAAGGCGCGGTCGACGAACGCATCGCCCATCACCTGACGACGCATTTCTACCCCTGGCTTTTTCTGATCGGTCATTGCGATTCCCTCTTGTGTTGGCGGCGCCAGGCTCGCAGCGTGCTGAACAACAGGAAAGCCACCAGCACTGGCAGGACGTAATACAGCATCAGTTGTTCGAGTTTGTTGGCCAACGGCATGCCGGTGGTGAATGCCATCACATGCAGCCCATACGCGAGGTACAGCCCCAGCAGCACCAGGCCTTCGGCACGGGTCACGCGGTAGCCGGAATAAAACATCGGCAGGCACAGCACTACCACGCCGAGCATCACCGGCAGGTCGAAATCCAGGGCATTGGGCGACACCGACAGCGGCGAGGGCGCGAGCAGTGCGGTCAGCCCCAGGACGCCCAGCAGGTTGAACAGGTTGCTGCCGATCACGTTACCCACGGCGATTTCCCGCTGGCCGCGCAGGGCTGCGATCAGCGAGGTGGCCAGGCACGGCAGCGAAGTGCCGACGCCAATCAGCGTCAAGCCGATGATGCGCTCCGACAGGCCCAGATCGCCCGCCACATCCACCGCCGCCCCCAGCAACAAATGCCCGGCCAGCACCAGCACCAGCAAGCCGCCGAACATCAGCAATACGCTGCTCAGCCAGGGCGCCTTGGCCACGGTGTCCAGCGTGCGCGGGCGACGTGAATGGCGGGTCTGGTAGTGCAGCACGCCGAGGTAGGCCAGCAAGGCCACCAGCAGCAGCGAACCGTCGAGCGGCGTCAGTTCTTCATTGGCCGCCAGGGTAAATACCAGCAGGCCGGCGAGGATCATCACCGGGATATCCAGGCGCACCAGTTGCCGCGAGACCCGCAGCGGAACGATCAGCGCCGACAGGCCCAGGGTGACGAGGATGTTGAAAATGCTGCTGCCGATCACGCTGCCCACCGCAATGTCGGTGTTGCCGGCCAGGGTGGCTTGCAGGCTGACGGTCATCTGCGGCGCACTGCTGCCGAAGGCGACGATCGTCAGGCCAATGATCAACGGCCGGACCTTGAGGCTGGCAGCCAGGCGCACGGCGGCGCGCACCAGGATTTCGGCGCCGACGATCAGCAACACCAGGCCGCTGATCAATTCGATCAGGCTCCAGGGCGAGAGGGCGGTTAATCCGTAAATGGCCAGGGCTCCGTCTTCAATTGCTCAGGGCTTGCACGCGCACCCGTGCGGTGCCGCTGCTCAGCATGCCCAGTTGCGCGGCGGCCTGGCGTGACAGATCGATCAGTCGCCCACGGGTGTGCGGGCCGCGATCATTGATGCGCACCACCACGGATTTGTCGGTATCGAGATTGGTCACCTTGACCTGCGTGCCAAAGGGCAGGCGCCGATGGGCGGCGGTCAGGGCGTTCTGGTTGAAGGGTTCACCGCTGGCGGTTTTTTTGCCATGGTGTTTGGCGCCGTAATAGGAGGCGGTGCCGGTTTCGTCGTAGCCGTTGGGGTCGATGAGGCCGCTGGCGCAACCGGCCAGCAAAGAGAACAGGGCTAAAAGGCCAAGTAAGCGCTTCATTATCAAGGTGCCCTCATCACAAATGTGGGAGGGGGCTTGCCCCCGATAGCGGAGTGTCAGTCACTACTGTTTTGACTGAATCACCGCTATCGGAGACAAGCCCCCTCCCACAGGAGGTCCGAGTCGAGCATGAAATCTCACTCGGACCGCTCATCGCTATCAGCCTTCGAGCTTGCTTTTCAGCAGTTCGTTCACCTGTTGCGGGTTGGCCTTGCCCTTGGAGGCTTTCATGGCCTGGCCGACAAAGAAGCCGAACATCTTGCCGCGCTTGGCTTCGTCTGCCGCGCGGTATTGTTCGACCTGTTCCGCGTTGGCCGCGAGCATTTCATCGAGCACGGCCGAGATGGCGCCGCTGTCGGTGACTTGCTTGAGGCCGCGCTTGTCGATGATCTCATCGGCATTGCCTTCACCGCCGGCCATGGCTTCGAACACGGTCTTGGCAATTTTGCCAGAGATGGTGTTGTCTTTGATGCGCAGCAGCATGCCGCCCAACTGCTCGGCCGAGACTGGCGCTTCGTCGATTTCCAGGCCCTGTTTGTTCAACAGGCTGCCCAGCTCCACCATCACCCAGTTGGCCGCCAGCTTGGCGTCACCGGCGATGCTCACGACTTTTTCGAAGTAGTCGGCTTGCTCACGGCTCGAAGCCAAGACGCTGGCGTCGTAGACCGACAGGCCGAACTGCGCCTGGAAGCGCTCGCGTTTCTGCGGCGGCAACTCCGGCAGGGTGGCGCGCACGTCATCGAGGAACGAATCCTCGATGACCACCGGCAACAGGTCCGGGTCGGGGAAGTAACGGTAGTCGTTGGCTTCCTCTTTGCTGCGCATGGCGCGGGTTTCGTCTTTGTTCGGGTCGTACAGGCGGGTTTGCTGGATCACCTTGCCGCCGTCTTCGATCAGTTCGATCTGGCGACGCACTTCGGTGTTGATCGCCTTCTCGATGAAACGGAACGAGTTGACGTTCTTGATCTCGCAGCGGGTGCCGTACTCGACCTGGCCCTTTGGCCGGACCGACACGTTGCAGTCGCAGCGCAGCGAGCCTTCGGCCATGTTGCCGTCGCAAATGCCCAGGTAACGCACCAGCGCGTGGATCGTCTTGACGTAGGCCACGGCTTCCTTGGCGTTGCGCATGTCCGGCTCGGACACGATCTCCAGCAGCGGCGTGCCGGCGCGGTTCAGGTCGATACCGGTGGCACCGTTGAACTCTTCATGCAGGCTCTTGCCGGCGTCCTCTTCCAAGTGCGCGCGGGTCACACCGACACGCTTGATGGTGCCGTCTTCCAGCGGGATGTCCAGGTAGCCCTTGCCGACAATCGGCAATTCCATCTGGCTGATCTGGTAGCCCTTGGGCAGGTCCGGGTAGAAGTAGTTCTTGCGTGCGAACACGTTATGCTGGCCGATCTCGGCGTCAATCGCCAGGCCGAACATCACCGCCATGCGCACCGCTTCCTGGTTCAGCACCGGCAACACACCGGGCATGCCCAGGTCTACCAGGCTCGCCTGGGTGTTGGGTTCTGCGCCGAACGTGGTGGCACTACCGGAGAAAATCTTCGATTGGGTGGCGAGCTGGGTATGAATCTCCAGCCCGATCACAACTTCCCATTGCATAGTGTTCTCCTCAGAAGCCGGTAGGGGTGCGAGTGTGCCAGTCAGTGTTCAACTGGTACTGGTGCGCCACATTGAGCAGGCGGCCTTCCTGGAAATACGGGGCAAGCAATTGCACGCCGACCGGCAGGCCATCGACGAAACCGGCGGGCATGGACAAGCCCGGCAAGCCCGCGAGGTTGGCGGTGATGGTGTACAGGTCTTCCAGGTACTCGGCGATCGGGTCGCCGGTCTTGGCGCCGATCTTCCAGGCCGGGTTCGGCGTGGTCGGGCCGAGGATCACGTCGACTTCTTCAAAGGCCGCCATGAAGTCGTTCTTGATCAGGCGACGGATTTTTTGCGCCTTGAGGTAGTACGCGTCGTAGTAACCGGCCGACAGGGCGTAGGCACCGACCATGATCCGACGCTGCACTTCGACACCGAAGCCTTCGCCACGGGAGCGTTTGTACAGGTCGTTGAGGTCTTTCGGGTTTTCGCAGCGGTAACCGAAACGCACACCGTCGAACCGCGACAGGTTGGAGGACGCTTCGGCCGGGGCGATCACGTAGTACGCCGGAATCGCGTGCTGGTTGTTCGGCAGGCTGATGGGCTTGATCACGGCGCCGAGCTTTTCCAGCTCCTTGACGCTGTTGTGGACCAGTTCGGCGATACGCGGGTCGAGGCCGGCGCTGAAATATTCTTTTGGCACGCCGATGCGCAGGCCTTTGAGCGAGGTGTTGAGGCTGGCGCTGTAGTCCGGCACCGGCTCATCGATGCAGGTGGAGTCCTTTGCGTCGAAGCCTGCCATACCTTGTAACAATATTGCACAGTCTTCGGCGGTGCGTGCCAGTGTGCCGCCCTGATCGAGGCTGGAGGCATAGGCGATCATGCCCCAGCGGGATACGCGACCGTAGGTCGGCTTCAGCCCGGTGAGGTTGGTGAACGCGGCGGGCTGGCGGATCGAGCCGCCGGTGTCGGTGGCCGTGGCCGCCGGCAGGAAGCGCGCGGCAACCGCCGCCGCCGAACCGCCGGATGAACCGCCTGGCACGCAGTCCAGGTTCCACGGGTTCTTCACCGCGCCGTAGTAGCTCGACTCGTTGGCCGAGCCCATGGCGAATTCGTCCATGTTGGTCTTGCCCAGGGTCACGGCCCCGGCGGCGGCCAGCTTGGACACCACGGTGGCGTCGTAGGGCGCCTTGAAGTTGTCGAGCATCTTCGAGCCGCAACTGGTGCGAATGCCCTGGGTGCAGAACAAGTCCTTGTGGGCGATCGGTGCGCCCAGCAGCGCGCCGTTCTCACCGTTGGCGCGACGTGCGTCGGCGGCCTTGGCCTGGCTCAAGGCCAGCTCCTCGGTGAGGCTGATGAAGCTGTTGACCTTGGGGTCAAGCGCGGTGATGCGCGCGAGCAAGGTCTTGGTCAGCTCTTCGGATGAAAACTTTTTGTCGGCGAGACCGCGGGCGATCTCGGCCAGAGTCATGTGATGCATGAAAGGCTCTTTCCCTTTAGTCGATGACTTTCGGAACCAGATACAGGCCGTTTTCGACCGCTGGCGCGATGGACTGGTAGGCCTCGCGATGATTGACTTCGGTCACGACGTCTGCGCGCAGGCGCTGGCTGGCTTCCAGCGGGTGAGCCAGGGGCTCGATGCCGTCGGTATTTACGGCCTGCATTTGGTCAACCAGCCCGAGAATGCTGTTCAGGGCTGCGGTGGTCTGTGGAAGATCGGCATCATTCAGGCCAAGCGAGGCCAGATGTGCGATTTTTTCCACGTCGGAGCGTTCAAGCGCCATGGGATTCTCCAGTGGAAAACAGAACGGAGGGCGTCCGTGTGTTAGATTGTCGGAACACTACCGCATTTCTACGGTCATATGGCCGCGATTGTGGGGGTTGGTGCGTAGAAAGTCGGCCAATTTAGCACATTGGCGCCTTGCCCAAAATCCCTGTCGTTGTTAGAGTTTGCCGCACTTTTTTACCCACGCGTTGCCTAGGGTCCTTTCCCCATGTTCAAGAAACTGCGTGGCATGTTTTCCAGCGATCTTTCCATTGACCTGGGCACTGCCAACACCCTTATTTACGTGCGCGAGCGCGGTATCGTCCTGAATGAGCCATCGGTTGTGGCTATTCGGACCCATGGTAATCAGAAAAGTGTCGTTGCCGTTGGCACCGAGGCCAAGCGCATGCTCGGCCGAACACCAGGCAATATCGCTGCCATTCGTCCGATGAAAGACGGCGTGATCGCCGACTTCAGTGTCTGCGAGAAGATGCTGCAGTACTTCATCAACAAGGTTCACGAAAACAGCTTTCTGCAGCCCAGCCCTCGTGTGCTGATCTGCGTGCCGTGCAAGTCCACCCAGGTGGAGCGTCGTGCCATCCGTGAATCGGCGCTTGGTGCCGGTGCCCGTGAAGTGTTCCTGATCGAAGAGCCAATGGCTGCTGCGATCGGTGCCGGCCTGCCGGTTGAAGAAGCGCGCGGTTCGATGGTGGTGGATATCGGTGGTGGTACCACTGAAATCGCCCTGATTTCCCTGAACGGTGTGGTGTATGCCGAATCCGTCCGTGTTGGCGGCGACCGCTTCGACGAAGCGATCATCACTTATGTGCGTCGCAACTACGGCAGCCTGATCGGCGAATCCACCGCCGAACGCATCAAGCAGGAAATCGGCACCGCTTATCCGGGCGGCGAAGTGCGCGAAGTCGATGTTCGCGGTCGCAACCTGGCCGAAGGCGTGCCACGTGCTTTCACCCTGAACTCCAATGAAGTGCTGGAAGCTCTGCAAGAGTCCCTGGCCACCATCGTTCAGGCGGTGAAGAGCGCCCTGGAGCAATCGCCGCCGGAGCTGGCTTCCGATATCGCCGAGCGTGGCCTGGTACTGACCGGTGGTGGCGCCTTGCTGCGCGACCTCGACAAGTTGCTGGCCCAGGAAACCGGTCTGCCGGTGATCGTCGCCGAAGACCCGCTGACCTGCGTCGCCCGTGGCGGTGGCCGTGCACTGGAAATGATGGATAAACACACCATGGACCTGCTCTCCAGCGAATAAGTGGTTGCTGGTAAGCCCATGTTTCGCCCACAGGCAGCACTTTGCAGTGCTGCCTGTTGGCGTTTATCTTCTTCAATCTGCATCCAGGCCGGTTAGATGCCGTATGAATAGAGAGAACATTTGCCTGGGAGGAGCGGCCTATTAAACCGCTTTTCGCCAAAGGCCCCTCATTGGGCGTGCGCTTATTGGTGCTGGTCGTGCTTTCGGTCGCGCTGATGGTGGTCGATGCCCGCTTTGCACTGCTCAAGCCCGTGCGTAGCCAGATGTCGCTGGTGTTGATGCAGACTTACTGGATCACCGACCTGCCGCAACGTCTCTACCAGGGCGTGGCCAGCCAATTCGGCAGCCGCACCGAGCTGGTCGCCGAGAACGAAAAACTCAAGACTGAAAACCTGCTGCTGCAGGGGCGCATGCAAAAGCTGGCGGCCCTCACCGAGCAGAACGTTCGGCTGCGCGAGTTGCTCAACTCCTCCGCGCTGGTCAACGAGAAGGTCGAAGTCGCCGAGTTGATCGGCATGGACCCCAACCCCTTTACCCATCGCATCATCATCAACAAGGGTGAACGCGACGGTGTGGTCCTTGGGCAGCCGGTACTCGACGCCCGTGGCCTGATGGGCCAGGTGGTCGAGTTGATGCCCTACACCTCGCGGGTATTGCTGCTGACGGACACCACCCACAGCATTCCGGTGCAGGTCAACCGCAACGGCCTGCGTGCGATTGCCAGCGGTACGGGTAACCCGGAGCGGCTGGAACTGCGGCATGTGGCCGACACGGCGGATATCAAGGAAGGCGACCTGCTGGTCAGTTCCGGCCTGGGCCAACGCTTCCCGGCGGGTTATCCGGTGGCGACGGTCAAGGAAGTGATCCACGACTCCGGCCAGCCCTTCGCTATCGTCCGCGCCGTGCCGACTGCCGCGCTGAACCGCAGCCGCTACCTGCTGCTGGTGTTCAGCGACAACCGCACCCCGGAAGAACGTGCCAACGACGCCGCTCAGGCTCAGGAAGCGGAAGACAAGCGTAACGGCACCGCGCCGATCATCCCGGCGACCGTGCCAAAACCTGCGCCGGCTACACCGCCTGCAACTGCGCCGGCGGCGGCTGCGCCCGTGGCCACGCCAGCCAAGCCGGTCGCTCACAGCACTCGCCCGGTGAAACCGGCGGCGACCAAACCGCCGGCCGCCCAGCCTGCTACCACGCCGCCCGCAGCGAAGCCGCCGGCCGCCGCCCCGGCAACCACGCGGCAGAGGGAGGAATAATGGCCGGTACTCATTCGCACAATGGCTGGATCGTCTGGCTGACCTTTGCCCTCGGCTTGTTGCTCAGCGTTTCGCCGCTGCCGCAGTTCATGGAAATCCTGCGCCCGCTCTGGCTGGCTTTGCTGCTGGCATTCTGGTCGCTGAACCTGCCGCATCAAGTGGGCATGGTCACGGCGATGTTTCTGGGCTTGGCGGAAGATGTGCTCTATGGCACCTTGCTGGGGCAGAACGCGTTGATCCTGACCCTGATCACTTTCCTGGTGCTCTCGTTGCAGCAGCGTCTGCGCATGTTCCCCATGTGGCAACAGTGCCTGGTGATCCTGGTGATCTTCGGCTTGGCGCAGTTGGTGCAGCTGTGGCTCAGTGCCTTGACCGGTAACCGACAGCCGACCTTGGCGCTGGTGTTGCCGGCCCTGGTCAGTGCGTTGCTGTGGCCGTGGGTCAGTTTCGGTCTGCGTGGGTTACGTCGTCGCTATAAAATCAATTGAATGGATTGCGAGGCTCTGCCTGGTTATCGAACCCCACAGGGAGAGTCTGCAATGAATTCGCTTTATCTGGCCTCAGGCTCCCCAAGGCGGCGTGAACTGCTGACCCAGATCGGTGTGCCCTTCACCGTGGTCAGCGCCGCGATTGATGAAACGCCTCTTACAAACGAATCTCCTGTTTCCTACGTCGAGCGCCTGGCGCGTGCCAAGGCAGCGGCGGGTTTTGCTGCCCTCGGGGAAACCTCGGCGGCCTGTGTGCTGGGCGCCGACACGGCGGTGATCGTTGATGGCCAGATCCTTGGCAAGCCGCTGGATCAGGCCGACGGCCTGGCCATGTTGCTGGCTCTGGCAGGGCGTGAACATGAAGTGCTGACGGCCATTGCCCTCACGGACGGTCAGCGCTGTGCAACCCGATGCGTAAGCAGTCGGGTACTTTTTCGGGGGATTTCTGTCGAGGAGGCTACAACCTACTGGCACAGTGGAGAACCCCAGGACAAGGCCGGGGGCTATGCTATCCAGGGGCTGGGCTCGGTGTTCGTGGCCGGGCTCAATGGCAGTTATTCCGCCGTGGTAGGCCTGCCGGTGTGCGAAACCGCGCAGTTGCTTGGCCAATTCGGCATACCCTGTTGGCAAAACCTTACCGTGCGCTGAGCGCCATACACAGCGCCCAGCCCTAAGCGACCGGTCACTATTGTGAAAACGCCTGAACGAGACCCAGCCATGAGTGAAGAGATTCTGATCAATATCACGCCGATGGAATCGCGCGTGGCGGTGGTAGAGAACGGTGTTCTGCAGGAAGTTCACGTCGAGCGCACCCAGAAACGCGGGATCGTCGGCAACATCTATAAAGGCAAGGTCGTGCGTGTATTGCCGGGCATGCAGGCCGCCTTCGTCGACATCGGCCTGGACCGTGCCGCGTTTATCCATGCTTCGGAAATTTCCTTGCGTGAAGGCCCGGCGGTGGAAAGCATCAGCGCCCTGGTGCATGAAGGGCAGAGCCTGGTGGTGCAAGTCACCAAGGACCCCATCGGCTCCAAAGGTGCGCGGCTGACCACCCAGCTGTCGATTCCTTCGCGCTACCTGGTGTACATGCCGCGCACCGCGCATGTCGGCATTTCGCTGAAGATTGAGGACGAAGCCGAGCGCGAGCGTCTGAAAAAGGTGGTCAGCGACTGCGTTGCCGCCGAGGGCATCAAGGAAGCGGGTGGGTTTATCCTGCGCACCGCCGCTGAAGGCGCCGGTGCCGATGAAATCCTCATGGATATCCGCTATCTGCGGCGGTTGTGGGACCAGATCGGCGCACAGATCAAGACCGTCGGTGCCCCCAGTGTCATCTATGAAGACCTGGGCCTGGCCTTGCGTACCTTGCGTGACCTGGTCAGCCCCAAAATCGAGAAGATTCGCATCGACTCGCGGGAAACCTTCCAACGCACCACGCAGTTTGTTGCCGAACTGATGCCGGAAATTGCTGACCGCCTGGAGCATTACCCAGGCGAGCGGCCGATCTTCGACCTGTATGGCGTCGAAGACGAAATCCAGAAAGCCCTCGAACGCAAGGTGCCGCTCAAGTCCGGTGGCTACCTGGTGGTGGACCCGGCCGAAGCCATGACCACCATCGACGTCAACACCGGTGCGTTCGTAGGGCATCGCAACCTTGAAGAGACCATCTTCAAGACCAACCTCGAAGCGGCCACTGCGATTGCCCGCCAATTGCGCCTGCGCAACCTGGGCGGGATCATCATCATCGACTTCATCGACATGGAAGATGAAGAACACCAGCGTCAGGTGCTGCGCACCCTCGAAAAACAACTGGAGCGTGATCACGCCAAGACCAACATCATCGGCATCACCGAGTTGGGCCTGGTGCAGATGACCCGCAAGCGCACCCGCGAAAGTCTGGAGCAAGTGCTGTGCGAGCCGTGCAGCAGTTGCCAGGGACGCGGTAAATTGAAAACGCCTGAAACGGTTTGCTACGAGATTTTCCGGGAAATCCTACGAGAGGCGCGAGCCTACCAGGCTGAAGGTTATAGAGTGCTTGCCAACCAGAAAGTGGTCGACCGTCTGCTGGATGAAGAGTCCGGTAACGTGGCCGAACTGGAGGGGTTTATCGGTCGCACTATTCGGTTCCAAGTGGAAACCATGTATTCCCAGGAACAATACGACGTGGTGCTGCTCTGATCCTCATTCATTTGTTTTCCCTGATTCCGACAGACCTTGATCTGCGGTCCGACTACTGCCTTGAGGGTCGCCTGACATGGAGCGTCTGATACGCTTTTTTGCCGCTTTGACCCGCTGGGGCCTGGGCCTGTGCGCCTTGCTGCTGGTATTGGCGGCGGTGTACGTGAGCCTTGGGCGTGAATTGACCCCGTTGGTCGCCGAATACCGGGCCGAAATCGAAGCCAAGGCCCAGGCTGCGGTGGACATGCCGCTGCAGATCGGTCGTCTTGAAGGCCGCTGGAGCGGTTTCGCGCCTGTGTTGCTGGCCCACGACGTGATGGTGGGCGAGGGCAGCAATGCCTTGCGCCTGGACCAGGTCCAAGTGGTACCGGACATCTGGGCCAGCCTGATGGCGCGCGACGTGCGCATCGCCCACCTGGAAGTCAGCGGCCTGCAACTGAGCGCCAAGGAGGACAAGGACGGCCACTGGGCGCTGCAAGGCCTGCCGGTGCAGGACGACCAGCCGCTGGACCCGGAGCAGTTGCTCAAACGCATGCAGAGCGTTCAGCGGGTCTCGTTGCTGGATAGCCAGGTCACGTTGCAGCCATTCGACCAGACGCCGCTGACCCTCACGTATGTGGGCCTGAGCCTGCAAACCGGCACCACCCGCCAACGTCTGGACGCCCGCCTGACCCTGCCGGACGGCCAGCCCCTGGCCCTGAGCCTGCGCACGCAGATCCGCGCCAGCGCCTGGAAAGACGCTGAGGTTCAGGCCTACCTGAGCCTGCCCCAGAGCGATTGGGCCAAATGGGTTCCGGCCAGGTTGACCCAGCAATGGAAACTCACGCAGTTCAAGGCAGGCGGTGAATTCTGGCTGACCTGGGCGAAAGGCACCGTGCAAAGCGCGGTGGTGCGGCTCAACTCGCCGCAAGTGACGGGCAGCTACGCGGATCGCAAGCCGGTACACATTGAAAACCTCGCCCTGACCGCTTACCTGCAACGCAGTGAGAGCGGCCTCAAGGTGCTGTTCGATTCGTTGGCGATGAACCTCGGTGATACCCGTTGGGAATCGCGCCTGCAATTGCAGCAACGCCTGGCCACCGACAAGGAGCAGGAAGTCTGGAAGCTGCAGGCCGACCGCCTCGACCTGACCCCGCTCACCCCGCTGCTGAATGCCCTGGCGCCATTGCCGGAAGGATTCGCCAAGACGATCGAACACCTAAAAGCCACCGGCGTGCTGCGCAATGTGTTGGTGGATTTTCGCCCACAGGACACGACCGATCAGAAAGTCAGCTTTGCCGCCAACCTCCAGCGAGTGGGCTTTGACGCCTACTTCGGTGCCCCCGCTGCACGTAACATTTCCGGCAGCATCAACGGCGACCTGGGGCAGGGCGAGTTGCGCATGGACAGCAAGGATTTTTCCCTGCATCTCGACCCGATCTTCGCCAAGCCCTGGCAGTACATCCAGGCCAATGCGCGCCTGACCTGGAAGCTCGACCAGCAAGGCTTCACCTTGATCGCGCCATATATCAGGGTGCTGGGCGAGGAAGGCAAGGTCGCCGCCGACTTCCTGATTCGCCTGCATTTCGACCATAGCCAGGAAGACTACATGGACCTGCGGGTCGGCATGGTCGATGGCGACGGGCGTTTCACGCCTAAATACCTGCCGGCGGTGCTGAGCCCGGCGCTGGATGAATGGCTGCGTACCTCGATTCTCAAGGGCGCGGTCGATGAAGGCTTCTTCCAGTATCAAGGTTCGTTGAATCACGACGCGTTGCCCGCCTCGCGCAATATCAGCCTGTTTTTCAAAGTGCATGATGCTGAATTGGCGTTCCAGCCGGGTTGGCCCCATGTGAGCAAGGTCAACGGCGAGGTGTTTGTCGAGGAGAGTGGTGTCCGCATCCTGGCCAGCAAGGGCCAACTGCTCGACACCGGCGTCAAGGACGTCTACGTCAATATTCCTCACGCGCCCGCGGGCAAGGACAGCCACTTACTGCTCACCGGTGAGTTTGCCGGTGGCCTGGGTGATGGCCTGAAAATCCTCCAGGAAGCACCGATAGGCACCGCTTCGACCTTTGCCGGTTGGAAAGGCGAGGGCGATCTACAGGGCAAGCTGGATCTGGATGTCCCGTTGGCCAAGGGCACCGAGCCGAAGATCGTGGTGGATTTCCAGACCGACAAGGCGCGTCTGCAATTGGCCGAACCGACCCTGGACCTGAACCAGCTCAAGGGCGATTTCCGCTTCGACAGCGCCAAGGGCCTGAGCGGGCAGAACATCACGGCGCAAGCCTTCGATCGGCCGATCAGCGCGCAGATCTTTGCGGATGGCAAGCCGGGCAAGATCAGTACCCGCGTCACCGCCAGAGGCCAGGTCACGGTCAAGCGCCTGACGGACTGGTTGAAAGTCAGCCAGCCACTGCCGGTGTCCGGCGATATTCCGTACCAGTTGCAGCTCAATCTGGACGGTGCTGACAGCCAGTTGATGGTCAGCTCCAACCTCAAAGGTGTGGCGGTGGACCTGCCGGCGCCGTTTGGCATTCCGGCCAGCCAGGGCCGTGACAGCGTGTTCCGCATGACCTTGCAGGGCGCCGAACGCCGCTACTGGTTCGATTACGGCGATCTGGCGAACTTCACCTTTGCGGCGCCGCCGGACAAGTTCAGCGAAGGTCGCGGCGAGTTGTTTCTGGGTGATGGCGATGCGCTGCTGCCCGGTGGCAAAGGCCTGCGCATTCGCGGTGTGCTGTCGGAACTGGACATCGATCCGTGGAAGAAACTCGTCGATCGCTACGCGGGCAACGACCCGGGAGGCAGCGCGAAACAGCTATTGAGCGGTGCCGACTTCAAGGTGGGCAAGTTGACCGGCTTTGGGCAGCAGTTCGACCAGGTCAACCTCCAGCTGGACCGCAAACCCGCGGCCTGGGGCCTGCAGTTTGACAGCCAGCAGGCCAAGGGCACGGTCAACCTGTTGGACGCCAAAGGCGCGCCGATTGCGGTCAACCTGCAGTACGTGAAATTGCCGGCTGTGGACCCGACGGTACAGGCGGACGAGAATGCGCCGGACCCATTGGCCGACATCGATCCCAAGGATATTCCAGCGCTGGACATCAGCATCGATCAACTGTTCCAGGGGCCGGACTTGATCGGCGCCTGGTCGCTGAAGATCCGGCCGACTGCCAAGGGCCTGGCCTTCAACAACCTGGACCTGGGCCTCAAGGGCATGCAGCTCAAGGGGGCAGGCGGTTGGGAGGGGGCTGCGGGTGACAGCAGTAGTTGGTACAAAGGGCGCCTGGATGGCAAGAACATTGCCGATGTCCTCAAAGGGTGGGGTTATGCACCTACCGTGACCAGTGAAGACTTTCACCTGGATGTGGACGGCCGTTGGGCGGGCTCGCCCGCGTGGGTCGGACCCAAGCGTTTTTCCGGCAGCCTGGATGCAACGTTTCGCAAAGGTCAGTTCGTTGAAGTGGAAGGTGGCGCCCAGGCGTTGCGGGTGTTCGGCCTGCTTAACTTCAACTCGATCGGCCGCCGGCTGCGCCTGGACTTCTCCGACCTACTCGGCAAAGGCTTGAGCTATGACCGGGTCAAAGGGTTGCTCGCGGCCAGCAACGGGGTGTTCGTGACGCGCGAGCCGATCACCCTGACGGGGCCGTCGAGCAACCTGGAACTCAATGGCACCTTGGACCTGGCGGCTGATCGCGTAGATGCCAAACTGCTGGTGACATTGCCGGTGACCAATAACCTGCCGATCGCCGCGCTGATTGTCGGCGCGCCGGCCATTGGTGGCGCGCTGTTCCTGATCGACAAGTTGATCGGCGACCGTGTTTCGCGTTTTGCCAGCGTGCAGTACAAAGTGGAAGGGCCATGGAAAGACCCGAAAATCACCTTCGACAAGCCATTTGAAAAGCCAAACTGAGAGCCTGTGGAGTAGCATGGCCGCATGCCATTTATGGAGTGTCGGCCCATGTCCTTTGCGGTAATTCAAATGGTCAGCCAGAGCGATGTGCTGGCCAACCTGGTCCAGGCCCGGCGCCTGCTGGAGCAAGCGGCGGCCGAGGGCGCGCGGTTGGCGGTGCTGCCGGAAAACTTCGCCGCCATGGGCCGCCGTGATGTGGCTGACATCGGTCGCGCCGAGGCGCTGGGCGAAGGGCCGATCCTGCCATGGTTGAAACAGACCGCCCGCGACCTCACCTTATGGATAGTCGCCGGCACTTTGCCGCTGCCGCCCAAGGACCAACCGAACGCCAAGGCCAACGCCTGCTCGTTGTTGATCGATGAGCATGGCGAGATCGTCGCCCGCTACGACAAGCTGCATTTATTCGATGTCGACGTGGCGGATGCGCGCGGTCGCTATCGTGAATCCGATGACTATGCTTTCGGGAGCAACGTTGTCGTGGCGGATACACCGGTCGGCCGCTTGGGCCTGACAGTGTGTTACGACCTGCGCTTCCCGGAGTTGTACAGCGAGTTGCGCGCAGCGGGGGCTGAACTGATTACCGCGCCCTCGGCCTTCACCGCGGTGACCGGCGCCGCCCATTGGGATGTGCTGATTCGTGCGCGGGCCATCGAGACCCAGTGCTATCTGCTGGCGGCCGCCCAGGGCGGGGTTCATCCGGGGCCACGGGAAACCTATGGCCATGCGGCGATTGTCGATCCATGGGGCCGCGTGTTGACGCAACAGGATCAAGGCGAAGCGGTGTTGCTGGCCGAGCGCGACAGCAGTGAACAGGCGTCGATACGGGCGCGCATGCCGGTGGTCAACCACCGGCGTTTTTTCTCGCAGGGCGCGCAGCGGCCTGCTTCAGAACGATGAATTTAAGGCCAAACCTATGAGCGAGTTGTTGTCCTCAGTCAGTGAACACCTCCTGGCACCCGGTGGCGTGACCATCGAAAGCTTGCAAACCGTGCTGGGCGATCTCGCCGGGCCGGGCATCGACGCGGCCGACCTGTATTTCCAGGGGCAGATTTCCGAGTCGTGGGCCCTGGAAGACGGGATCGTCAAGGAAGGCAGTTTCAACCTCGACCAGGGCGTCGGCGTGCGTGCGCAATCCGGTGAAAAAACCGGTTTCGCCTACAGCAACGCGATCACCCTGGAAGCCCTGGGCCTGGCCGCCCGTGCCGCCCGTTCGATTTCCCGCGCCGGCCAGAACGGCACGGTGCAGGCATTCAGCACCCAGGACGTGGCCCAGTTGTACGCGCCGGATAACCCCCTGGAAGTGATCAGCCGCGCGGAAAAGGTCGATCTGCTCAAGCGTATCGACGCCGCGACCCGTGCCCTCGACCCGCGTATCCAGCAAGTCACCGTGAGCATGGCCGGGGTGTGGGAACGCATCCTGGTGGCGTCCACCGACGGCGGCCTGGCGGCGGATGTACGGCCGCTGGTGCGTTTCAACGTCAGCGTGATCGTCGAACAGAACGGCCGCCGCGAGCGCGGAGGGCACGGCGGCGGCGGGCGTACCGACTACCGTTATTTCCTCGCCGAAGACCGCGCCATGGGCTATGCCCGCGAAGCGCTGCGCCAGGCGCTGGTCAATCTGGAAGCCATCCCCGCACCGGCCGGCACCTTGCCGGTGGTGTTGGGTTCGGGCTGGTCCGGCGTATTGCTCCACGAAGCCGTGGGCCATGGCCTGGAAGGTGACTTCAACCGCAAGGGCAGTTCGGCCTACAGCGGACGCATGGGCGAGATGGTCGCCTCCAAGCTATGCACCATTGTCGATGACGGCACCCTGGCTGGTCGCCGTGGCTCGTTGAGCATCGACGACGAAGGCACCCCGACCGAATGCACCACACTGATCGAAAACGGTGTGCTCAAGGGCTACATGCAAGACAAGCTCAACGCCCGCCTGATGGGCGTGGCGCGTACCGGTAACGGCCGCCGCGAATCCTACGCGCACCTGCCGATGCCGCGCATGACCAACACTTACATGCTTGCTGGCGAAAGCGACCCGGCGGAAATCATCGCCTCGGTCAAACGCGGGATCTACTGCGCCAACCTCGGTGGCGGCCAGGTCGACATCACCAGCGGCAAGTTCGTGTTCTCCACCAGCGAGGCGTACCTGATCGAAGACGGCAAGATTACCGCGCCGGTCAAAGGGGCGACGTTGATTGGTAACGGGCCGGAAGCCATGAGCAAGGTGTCGATGGTCGGTAACGACCTGTCGCTGGACAGCGGCGTGGGCACGTGCGGTAAGGATGGGCAGTCGGTGCCGGTGGGCGTGGGTCAGCCAACCTTGAAAATTGATGCGATCACCGTGGGTGGCACGGGGTCGTAAGAGCGGGAGCTTCGGGTGGCGAAGACCGCCACCCGGGGAAGAGGATCAACGCAGGCCGCGTTGAGTCTCGTCCAGCTCACGGATGTACTTGAAGATTTTACGGCTGGTGGCCGGCGCCTTGTTTTGCGCCAGTTCGTGCTGGGCCTGACGGATCAGGGAGCGCAGTTGCTGGCGGTCCGCGTCCGGGTAGTCCAGTACGAATTTCTCCAGCACCGCGTCATCGCCCGAGATCAGGCGGTCACGCCAACGTTCCAGGTTATGGAAGCGTTCGTTGTACTGGCGAGTGGAGGCATCGAGTTGATCGAGCAGGGTCAGAATCGCGTCAGTGTCCTGATCGCGCATCAGCTTGCCGATAAACATGATGTGCCGTTTACGCGCGATATTCGCGGTGTGCTTGGGTGCATCTGCCAGAGCCCGGCGCATTTCGTCGGTCAGCGGCAGTTTTGCAATCAAGTCAGGCTTGAGCGTTGTAAGGCGCTCGCCGAGGTCAACCAGAGCATGCAGCTCGCGTTTGACCTGGGTTTTGCTTTTCTCCCCATCGAGGGAGTCGTCGTAAGAATCAACCATGGTGGCAGTCCGCAAAGAAACGCCGCCATGATAACCAGTCGGGGGCCGCTTGTCCGGCCCGGTCGCTCGATGGCCTTAACCGAAAGCAGAATTTGAGTGGAGAAAACCATGAGTGCAGCCCAAAGCGTCGGTCCGCAAGCGTTACCGGCACTGCAGGAACAAGTCGAGCAGATCCTTGCCGAGGCCAAGCGCCAGGGGGCCAGTGCCTGCGAGGTGGCTGTGTCCCTGGAGCAGGGGCTGTCGACGTCGGTGCGTCAGCGGGAAGTCGAAACCGTCGAATTCAACCGTGACCAGGGGTTTGGCATCACCTTGTATGTAGGCCAGCGCAAAGGCTCGGCCAGCACGTCGGCGAGTGGGCCGGAGGCGATTCGCGAGACGGTGGCCGCCGCCTTGGCGATTGCCAAGCACACGTCCGAGGATGAAAGCTCGGGTCTGGCCGACAAGGCGTTGATGGCCAAGGACCTGCAGGATTTCGACCTGTTCCATGCCTGGGACATCACCCCGGAACAAGCCATCGAACAGGCGCTGACCTGCGAAGCGGCGGCGTTTGATGCCGATCCCCGGATCAAGAACGCCGACGGCACCACCTTGAGCACCCATCAGGGCTGCCGCGTGTACGGTAACAGCCATGGCTTTATCGGCGGTTATGCCTCGACGCGCCACAGCCTGAGCTGCGTGATGATCGCCGAAGCCAACGGCCAGATGCAGCGCGATTACTGGTACGACGTGAACCGCCAGGGTGACTTGCTGGCCGACCCGGTCAGCATCGGCCGGCGTGCCGCGCAACGTGCCGCGAGCCGCCTGGGCGCACGCCCGGTGCCGACCTGTGAAGTGCCAGTGCTGTTCTCGGCCGAACTGGCCGGTGGCCTGTTCGGCAGTTTCCTGGGGGCGATTTCCGGCGGCAACCTGTACCGCAAATCGTCGTTCCTCGAAGGTGCGATTGGCCAGAAGCTGTTTCCGGAGTGGCTGACCATCGATGAACGTCCGCACCTGATGCGTGCCATGGGCAGCTCGTCGTTCGACGGCGATGGTCTGGCGACCTATGCCAAGCCGTTCGTCGAAAACGGTGAGTTGGTCTCCTACGTGCTGGGCACTTATGCCGGGCGAAAACTGGGCCTGCCGAGCACTGCGAACTCCGGCGGTGTGCACAACCTGTTCGTGACCCACGGCGAAGAAGACCAGGCGGCGCTGTTGCGGCGCATGGGGCGCGGCCTGCTGGTGACCGAATTGATGGGCCAGGGCTTGAATATGGTCACCGGGGATTATTCCCGCGGCGCCGCGGGTTTCTGGGTAGAAAACGGTGAGATCCAGTTTGCCGTCCAGGAAGTGACCATCGCCGGCAATATGCGCGACATGTTCAAGCAGATCGTTGCCGTGGGTAACGACCTGGAGCTGCGCAGCAACATCCGTACAGGTTCGGTCCTGATCGAGCGGATGACGGTCGCCGGTAGCTAATCCTTCCGACGCTTCACCAAAAGGCGCGCCATCTTGCGGATGGCGCGCCTTTTTTGTGGCTGCATTTCAGGTTGATTGGTTTGGCGCTCTTGTTTTGATTCTCAATATCAATTAATAATAAATATCATTATCAAGTGAGTGCGGATCATGAGTGCTGTCCTGCATGAGGACCCCTACCTGGAAAGCTGGCGTTGGATGAGTCGTCAGATTCGCTGCTGCCTCGATCCCAATGAGCCGCGCCTGATCGAACACTACCTCAATGAAGGTCGATACCTCGCGTGTTGCACCGCGACCCATCCGTGGACGATCGCTGAAACGGCCTTCCGCCTGCTGATCGACACCGCCACCGACATCGCCTTGCCGTGGCATTGGCGATCCCAGTGCCTGGACCAGGCCTGGCGCCCGCTGCGCGACCTGGAAAAACTCTCCCGCTGTGCCTGCCGCCTCAAGCGCTGGCAGAGCTTTGCCTGGCAATTGGCGACGTGCGAATTGCTGCCTTCGATTTCCGTTTCTGACTGGGTGCAAGGATCTTCCGATGAGTAATAGCCGTATCGAACGTGACAGCATGGGCGAACTGCAAGTCCCCGCCGAGGCCTTGTACGGCGCGCAAACCCAGCGCGCGGTGAACAACTTTCCGATCAGTCACCAGCGCATGCCGGCGCCATTCATTCGTGCGCTGATCCTGGCCAAAGTGGCAGCGGCCAAGGTCAACGTCGACCTCAAGCAAATCAGCGAAGGGCAGGGCAAGGCTATCGTCGATGCCGCTCAAGGCTTGCTGGAAGGCGATTTCATGCCGCACTTCCCGGTGGATATTTTCCAGACCGGTTCCGGCACCAGTTCCAATATGAACGCCAACGAAGTGATCGCGACCCTGGCCAGCCGTTTGCTCGGCGAGGCGGTCAACCCCAACGATCACGTGAACTGCGGCCAAAGCAGCAACGACGTCATCCCAACCACTATCCACGTCAGTGCGGCGCTGGTGCTGCATGAGCAAACGTTGCCGGCGTTGCAGCACCTGGTGCAGGTCATCGAACAGAAGGCCGAAGAGGTCCGCCCGTTCATCAAGACCGGCCGCACGCACCTGATGGACGCTATGCCGGTGCGCATGAGCCAGGTGCTCAATGGTTGGGCGCAGCAGCTCAAGGCCAATATCGCTCATCTGCAGGACCTGCTGCCGAGCCTGCAAGCTCTGGCCCAGGGCGGTACGGCTGTCGGCACTGGGATCAACGCGCACCCGGAGTTCGCGGCGCGTTTCAGCCAGCAACTGAGCAGCTTGACCGGCGTGCAATTCACCCCGGGCAAGAACCTGTTCGCGTTGATCGGCTCCCAGGACACCGCCGTCGCCGTCTCCGGCCAGTTGAAAGCTATCGCGGTGTCGTTGATGAAAATCGCCAACGACTTGCGCTGGATGAACTCCGGCCCGCTGGCAGGCCTGGGTGAAATCGAACTGGAAGGGCTGCAGCCCGGTTCTTCGATCATGCCCGGCAAGGTCAACCCGGTGATCCCGGAAGCGACTGCCATGGTTGCCGCGCAAGTCATCGGCAATGACACGGTGATCACCATTGCCGGCCAATCCGGCAACTTCGAACTGAACGTGATGCTGCCGATCATCGCCCAGAACCTGCTCAACAGCCTCGAACTGCTGGCCAATTCCAGCCGCCTGCTGGCGGACAAGGCCATCGACAGCTTCAAGGTCAATGAGGCAAAACTCAAGGAGGCGCTGTCGCGCAACCCGATTCTGGTCACCGCACTCAACCCGATCATTGGTTACCAAAAGGCCGCTGAAATCGCCAAGCAAGCCTATCAGCAAGGTCGTCCGGTGATTGATGTCGCCCTCGAACACACGAACTTGCCGCGCAGCCAACTGGAGGTCCTGCTGGACCCGGAAAAGCTCACAGCCGGCGGCGTGTAATCATCGACCCTGCTTTGGAGGCTCACCATGGAGCATTGGAAACGCACGATCGAACGGGCCAATCGCTGCTTTATGCAGGGCGAACTGGTCGACGCTCGCGAAGCCTATTTACAAGCCCTGGCCCTGGCTCAAGTGTTGTTCGAACGCTGGGCGAACGCCGACGAAGCAGTCGCCGCCTGTGTCATTTCCCATCACAACCTGGCGGACCTGCACTTGCGCCTGAACCAGCCGGAAGAAAGCGCGGAATACCTTTGCGCCATCCACCAGCGCCTGTTACAGACCCTGCAGGACCGGCGCCTGAGCCCGCAACTACGTGACGCGGCGCTGCGCCAGAGCAGCAAAACCTACGTCGAACTGTTGAACTTCATCAGCGATTACGGCGAATACCCCCGTACCCATCGCTTGCTGGGCGGTACTGCGGCGCAACCGACCCCTCCTCAATACGGAGCACACTGATATGTCCTACACCTTGCCTGCCTTGCCTTACGCCTACGATGCTCTGGAGCCGCATATCGATGCGCAAACCATGGAAATTCACTACACCAAGCACCACCAGACTTATATCAACAACCTCAATGCCGCCGTGGAGGGCACCGAGTTTGCGGGCTGGCCGGTAGAGAAGCTGGTATCGAGCGTCCAGCAACTGCCCGAAAAACTGCGCGCTGCGGTAATCAATCAAGGCGGTGGTCATGCCAACCACTCGTTGTTCTGGGCGGTAATGTCGCCCAAAGGTGGCGGCAAACCCGAGGGCGCGCTGGGCCAGGCGATCGATGAGCAACTGGACGGCTTCGACAGTTTCAAGGACGCCTTCACCAAAGCCGCGTTGACGCGCTTCGGCAGCGGTTGGGCCTGGCTTTGCGTCACCCCGCAAAAGACCTTAGTGGTGGAGAGCAGCGGCAACCAGGACAGCCCGCTCATGAACGGCAACACCCCGATCCTCGGCCTGGATGTGTGGGAACACGCCTACTACCTGCTGTACCAGAACCGTCGGCCTGAATACATCAATGCTTTCTACAGGGTTATCAACTGGCCGGAAGTTACCGCCCGCTACCAGGCCGCCCTGGCCTGATATCACCCTCTCTACCAAGACTTAAGGCTGACTATGGGCACTGAAACACTGGCGATCAGCAGCGGGCGAATGTTTCGTTATGCGTTTGGCTCGCTGCTGCTATTGGCAGGTACTGCATTGCTGGTGGCTCAAGGATTCGCCTGGCTGGACTTGGAGCCGCGTATCCTGCGGGCCTTGCAGGGCGGGGCGATCTGCGCGCTCGGCACCGCGTTGGGCGCCGTGCCTGTGTTGGTTATCCGGCGCATGCCGGCAGCGTTGAGCGATACCTTGCTGGGTTTTGGTGCCGGAGTGATGCTCGCGGCGACGGCGTTTTCACTGATCGTACCGGGCATTGCGGCGGCTGAAGGCCTGGGACTCACCCCGTGGGGCGCGAGTGGCTTGATCAGCGTTGGCATCCTGCTGGGGGCGTTCGGGTTGTACCTGGTCGACCGCAAGGTCTCCGGTGCCAGCCCGGAAATGCTGGTAGGCACGCCGGAGCACCCGGTGATCCCGCCACGCATCTGGCTGTTCGTATTTGCCATCATTGCGCACAACATCCCGGAGGGTATGGCCGTGGGCGTTTCGGCGGGCGGCGGTATGCCGGATGCCGACAGCCTGGCCATGGGCATTGCCTTGCAGGATGTGCCCGAAGGCCTGGTGATTGCGTTGGTGTTGGCCGGGGCAGGGATGTCGCGGGTCAAAGCGTTCCTGATCGGTGCGACCTCGGGACTGGTCGAGCCGATATTTGCCGTGCTCTGTGCCTGGTTGGTGAGCCTGGCAGAGGTGTTGCTGCCGCTAGGCTTGGCGTTGGCCGCCGGCGCGATGCTGCTGGTGGTCACTCACGAGGTGATCCCCGAATCGCGGCGCAATGGCCATGAACAGCTCGCCAGCCTGGGGCTGTGCATCGGGTTCTGTTTGATGATGGTGATGGATACCGCGTTAGGCTGAAGCTGTTGCGGCTTCAGCCTCTGGCTCAAAGGGTGGGCTTATTCACCCTCATCAAAGAAGTTATTGATCAGCTTGACCAGGGCGTCCATCGCCTCCTGCTCTTGCTCGCCTTCGGTCCTCAAATGAATCTTGGTGCCCTTGCCGGCGGCCAGCATCATCATCGCCATGATGCTTTTGCCGTCGACCATGGACTCTGGGGTGCGCCCAGCGCGGACCTGGCAGGGGAACTGCCCGGCGATGCCGACGAACTTGGCCGAGGCCCGGGCGTGCAGGCCCAGCTTGTTGATGATTTCAATTTCCAGAGCGGGCATCGCGGGGGTGTTCCTTTCAGCTAAGGTCGCGGTGGCGAACCTGGACGTTCTTGAGGGTTTGTTGCAGCGTCTGGCCCAGGCGTTCGGTCAGATAGACGGAACGGTGGTGGCCGCCGGTGCAGCCGATGGCAATGGTGACATAGGCCCGGTTGCTCGCGGCAAAGCGCGGCAACCATTTGAGCAGGTAGCTGGAGATGTCCTGGAACATTTCCTCGACATCCGGTTGCGCGGCCAGATAGTCCGCCACAGGCTGATCCAGCCCTGATTGATCACGCAACTCCGGCTTCCAGTAGGGATTGGGCAGGCAGCGCACATCGAATACCAGGTCGGCATCCACCGGCATACCGCGCTTGAAGCCAAACGACTCGACCAGAAAGGCCGTGCCGGGTTCGGGCTGGTTCAGCAGGCGTAGCTTGATGGCATCGCGTAGTTGGTACAGGTTGAGGCTGGTGGTGTTGATCTTGAGGTCGGCGAGGTCAATGATCGGCCCCAGCAGCTTGGTCTCGTCCTCGATGGCTTCGGCCAGCGAACGATGCGGGCTGCTGAGGGGGTGGCGTCGACGGGTCTCGGAGAAGCGTTTGAGCAGGGTTTCTTCGTCTGCGTCCAGGTACAGCACATCGCAATGAATGTGCTTGGCGCGTACTTCCTCGAGCAGTGCCGGGAAGCGCGAGAGGTGGCTGGGCAGGTTGCGGGCATCGATCGACACGGCGACCAGCGGCTGTGCCAGTTCGGTGTGGATCAGCGCGCGCTCCGCCAACTCCGGCAGCAGGCCGGCGGGCAGGTTGTCGATGCAATAGAAACCGTTGTCCTCAAGAACATTGAGGGCGGTGCTTTTACCTGAGCCGGAACGGCCGCTGACGATGATCAAACGCATGATTAATGCCCGTTTTGTTCATCCAGGACAACCTGATACAACGCCTCATTGCTGCTGGCGCTGCGCAGTTTGTCGCGTACTTCCTTGCGGTCGAGCATGCTGGCAATCTGCCGGAGCAGTTCCAGGTGTGCATCGGTGGCGGCTTGCGGGACCAGCAACACAAACAGCAGGTCGACCGGGGCACCGTCGATGGCGTCGAAATCGATGGGAGCTTTCAGGTGCAGCAGGGCGCTGACAGGTGTCTCGCAGCCTTTTAGGCGGCAGTGAGGAATGGCGATGCCGTTACCAAAACCGGTTGAACCGAGTTTTTCACGGGCAATCAGTGCCTCGTAGACGTCTTGCTTCACCAGTCCAGGCACTTCTCGGCTGATTAGGTCGGCAATCTCTTCGAGGGTTTTCTTCTTGCTGCCCCCCAGCGCGTTCACAAGGGAACGGCGGGGGGTCAGGATGGTTTCAAGTCGGATCATGGGTGGGGAGTGTTAGCGGCCGGTGCCCTGAAGAAGGCTCTGCTGCTTTTCCTTATGCTTTTTGATTTGGCGATCCAGCTTGTCGGTCAGATCGTCAATGGCGGCATACATATCAGAATGCTCAGCATTGGCGACGACTTCCCCGCCGGGTATACGCAAGGTGGCTTCGATTTTCTGCTTCAGCTTTTCGACGGTCATAATCACTTGCACGTTGGTGATCTTGTCGAAATGCCCCTCAATTCGTTTGAGTTTTTCGCCGATATAGGTGCGCAGCGCGTCGGTCACTTCCAGCTGGTGTCCACTGATATTGACTTGCATACAGCTTCTCCTTCGTTGCCAGTGCATAAAGCGGCGGGTCGGAATACCCGCCACTGGAACGCTATGGCCTGCCCGTCACATCAAACGCTTACGCTCGCTGGAAGGCGCGATCCCAAGGGACTCGCGGTACTTGGCGACGGTTCGACGGGCGACCTGAATGCCTTGTGCCTCCAGTAAACCAGCGATCTTGCTGTCACTCAACGGCTTTTTCTGATTTTCCGCGGCAACCAGTTTTTTGATGATCGCGCGGATCGCCGTGGACGAGCATTCGCCGCCTTCGGAGGTGCTGACGTGGCTGGAGAAAAAGTACTTCAACTCATATATACCCCGTGGGGTATGCATGAATTTTTGCGTCGTTACCCGGGAAATCGTCGATTCGTGCATGCCCACCGCTTCTGCGATGTCGTGCAGAACCAGGGGTTTCATCGCTTCGTCGCCGTATTCGAGGAAGCCGCGCTGGTGCTCGACGATCTGGGTGGCGACTTTCATCAGGGTTTCGTTGCGGCTTTGCAGGCTCTTGATGAACCAGCGCGCTTCCTGCAATTGGTTGCGCATGAAGGTGTTGTCGGCACTGGTGTCGGCACGACGCACGAAACCGGCATATTGCGGGTTGACCCGCAGGCGCGGCACCGATTCCTGGTTCAGTTCCACCAGCCAGCGCTCGTTGTCCTTGCGCACGATCACATCGGGGACGACGTATTCGGCTTCACTGGA
Source organism: Pseudomonas marginalis (assembly GCF_024169655.1). Lineage (GTDB taxonomy): Bacteria > Pseudomonadota > Gammaproteobacteria > Pseudomonadales > Pseudomonadaceae > Aquipseudomonas > Aquipseudomonas paraveronii. The sequence goes on from NZ_JALJWV010000001.1 coordinate 909,509, forward strand.
CTCGATCTGCGAGCCCGGACGCGGGTTGAGGCTTTGCACCAGCTCGATGACGTGGCGCAGGTCGTCTTCCTTGAGCTTCATGCGGCGCATCAGTTGGCTGTAGTCGCGGCTGCCCAGCAGGTCGATGTAGTCGGTGACCAGGCGTTGGGCTTCAGCGAGCCAAGGGGTCTTGGCGGGCAGTTGGCGCAATTGCAGCAACAGGCACTCGCTGAGGTTGCGTGCGCCAATGCCGGCGGGCTCGAACTGTTGGATGCGGTGCAGGACGGCTTCGATTTCGTCCAGCTCGATGTCCAGTTCCGGATCGAAGGCTTCGAGAATCTCTTCGAGCGTCTCGTCCAGATAACCCTGGTTATTGATGCAGTCGATCAGGGTCACGGCGATCAGGCGATCGGTGTCGGACATCGGTGCCAGGTTCAATTGCCACAGCAAGTGGCTCTGCAGGCTCTCGCCGGCAGAGGTGCGGGTGGTGAAATCCCACTCGTCGTCATCATTGCTCGGCAGGCTGCTGGCGCTGGTCTGGTAGACGTCCTCCCAGGCGGTGTCCACGGGAAGTTCGTTGGGAATGCGTTCGTTCCATTCGCCTTCCTCCAGGTTATCCACCGTAGGGGCGGTTTCCTGGTAAGAGGGTTCCTGCACGTCGGAATTGGGTTTTTGCTCGACGTTGTCGGCCAGTGGGTCTGCATTATCGAAGTCGTCGCCTTCTTCCTGGCGTTCGAGCATCGGATTGGACTCCAGGGCTTCCTGGATTTCCTGTTGCAGGTCCAGTGTCGACAATTGGAGCAGGCGGATGGCCTGTTGCAGCTGCGGTGTCATCGTCAGCTGCTGGCCCATTCTCAGGACTAGCGATGGTTTCATGGCAGGGGCTTAACACCTTATTCGCCGGCGCAATGCGCCATCCACGACAGGGCGCGTGAGCGCCAAACATAAGCAAATTATATGCCTGATATCGGGGGCTTTGCCTAGAGCGCGGTAACAATAAAAATCCGGAGGTTTTCATTGACTCCCGCGCACCTTGGCGAACGGCCTGCCACCGCCATTTTCTAAAGGCAGGCTTACAGGCGGAACTCGTGGCCCAGATACACTTCCTTGACCAGTTCGTTGGCCAGGATAGTGGCCGAATCGCCTTCTGCGATCAGTTGCCCATCGTTGACGATATATGCAGTTTCGCAGATATCGAGGGTCTCGCGGACATTGTGGTCGGTGATCAGTACACCGATGCCCTTGGCCTTGAGGTGATGGATGATCTGCTTGATGTCGCCAACCGAGATCGGGTCGACACCGGCAAAAGGTTCGTCCAGCAGGATGAACTTCGGCGCAGTGGCCAGTGCGCGGGCAATCTCCACGCGGCGACGTTCACCACCGGACAAACTCATGCCGAGGTTGTCGCGAATGTGGTTGATGTGGAACTCCTGCAGCAGGCTTTCCAGCTCCTTGCGGCGGCCGTCGCGGTCGAGTTCCTTACGGGTCTCGAGGATCGCCATGATGTTATCGGCGACCGACAGTTTGCGGAAGATCGACGCCTCCTGGGGGAGATAGCCGATACCGGCGCGCGCACGGCCGTGCATCGGCTGGTGGCTGACGTCCAGGTCGTCGATCAACACGCGACCCTGGTCTGCCTGAACCAGGCCGACGATCATATAGAAGCAAGTGGTCTTGCCGGCACCGTTGGGGCCAAGCAGGCCGACGATCTGGCCGCTCTCGATCGACAGGCTGACGTCGCGCACGACCTGACGGCCTTTATAGGCCTTGGCCAGATGCTGGGCTTTCAGGGTTGCCATTACTCGGCCTTCTTCTTCGGCTGGATAACCATGTCGATACGTGGGCGTGGTGCGGTGACCTTGGTGCCGTTGGCACGACCGGCGTTGGCGACCTGCTTCACGGTGTCATAGGTGATTTTCTCACCTTCCGTGGAGTTGCCGTCGGGGCTCAGTACCTTGGCCTGGTCGAGCAGCACGATGCGGTTTTGCTGGGCGTGATACTGGATGGTTTTACCGTAGCCCTTCATTGGTGCGGTATCGGCGGGCGCCTGCTTCTGTTCGAAGTAAGCCAGGTTGCCCACGGAAGTCACGACGTCGATGTCGCCAGCGGGGGTGCGAGTCAGCGTCACCGTGTTGCCGGTGATCTTCATCGAGCCCTGGGTAATGATCACACCGCCGGTGTAGGTCGCGACGCCTTGCTTGTCGTCGAGCTGTGCATCGTCGGCCGAAATGTGGATCGGTTGCTGGCTATCGTTCGGCAGAGCCCAGGCGCTCACGCTTCCCAGTGCTGCGCCCAGACCGAGCAAAATAGGGAGGGTTTTAACGAGCCTCATACTGTCCTCTTACGTTCGATAGCAGGTGTATCCTGCTTTCTTTCAAATACGCTTTCATTCCCTTGCCAGTCGATACGCCGCCAGCGCCGTCGATTCTAACGTCTTGCTCGGTCTGCGCATATTGCTTCTGTGGGAATACGGTCATGCGACTGCTGGTAATGATGGTGTCGCGGTTCTGCGCGTCAGTCCGTGCGACGCGCACCGAGTCGATCAGTTCCACTTCGGTGCCGTCCGGGTTGACTTCGCCACGCTTGCTGGTGACGTGCCAGGGGAATTCGGTGCCGCGGTACAGATTCAGGTCGGGGTTGGTCAGCAGGGTGACTTCGGATGCCTTCAAGTGTTCGACTTTGTCCGATGTCATTTCGTACTGCACTTTGCCGTCAGGTAGGAACTGCACGCTGTAGGCATTGGTGGCGTAATAGTCGATAGCGCCTTGGTCAACCTGCGCAACAGGCTGGTCGAGAAAGCGCTCCGGGCTGATATTCCAGTAGCCTACCGCCAGGAACAGCGCGGCGATGACCCCGAATAGCAGGAAGTTGCGAATCTTTTTGCTCAGCATAAAACGCTCTATAGGTAGGCGGCGTGGGCCGCTTCAAGGCTGCCCTGGGCACGCAGGATCAGCTCGCAGAACTCGCGTGCGGCGCCTTCGCCACCACGGGCGGTGGTGATGCCGTGGGCATGCTCGCGAACAAATGCCGCCGCATTGGCGACAGCCATGCCCAAGCCCACCCGGCGGATCACCGGCAGGTCGGGCAGATCGTCGCCCAGATAGGCAACCTGCTCATAGCTTAGGTTGAGTTGGCCAAGCAGCTCGTCCAGGACGACTAGTTTATCCTCCCGGCCCTGATACAGGTGAGGAATCCCCAGGTTTTGTGCGCGGCGTTCCACAACGGGGGTTTTTCGACCGCTGATAATCGCGGTTTGCACGCCCGCCGCCATGAGCATCTTGATGCCCTGGCCGTCGAGGGTGTTGAATGTCTTGAATTCGCTGCCGTCTTCGAGGAAGTACAGGCGGCCATCAGTCAGCACACCGTCAACGTCGAAAATCGCCAACTTGATGTGTTTGCCGCGTTGCAACAGGTCGCTGGTCATTTACATCACTCCCGCACGCAGCAAGTCGTGCATGTTCAGGGCGCCAATCGGGCGGTCGTCGCCATCGACCACCACCAGCGCGCCGATCTTATGGTCTTCCATGATCTTCAGGGCTTCGGCCGCGAGCATTTCCGCGCGTGCAGTCTTGCCGTGGGGGGTCATCACGGCATCGATGGTGGCGGTGTGGATATCGATAGTGCGGTCCAGGGTGCGGCGCAGGTCTCCGTCGGTGAAGACGCCGGCCAGGCGTCCGTCGGCTTCCAGGATCACGGTCATGCCCAGGCCCTTGCGGGTCATCTCCATGAGCGCGTCCTTCAGCAGTGTGCCGCGCTGTACCTGGGGCAGCTCATCGCCGGAATGCATGACGTTTTCCACTTTCAACAGCAGGCGTCGGCCCAGTGCGCCGCCCGGATGGGAAAATGCGAAGTCTTCCGCCGTAAACCCGCGTGCTTCCAGCAGCGCCACGGCCAAGGCATCGCCCATGACCAGCGCGGCGGTGGTGGAGGAGGTCGGTGCCAGGTTCAGCGGGCAGGCCTCAGCGGTCACGTGAACATTCAGGTTTACTTCGGCGGCCTTGGCCAGCGTCGACTCCGGGTTGCCGGTGATGCTGATCATCTGGATGCCCAGGCGTTTGATCAGCGGCAGCAGGGTCACGATTTCGTTGGTGGTGCCGGAGTTGGACAGTGCAAGGATGATGTCATCCTTGGTGATCATGCCCATGTCGCCATGGCTGGCTTCGGCCGGGTGGACGAAAAACGCTGTGGTCCCGGTGCTTGCCAGGGTAGCGGCGATCTTGCTGCCGACATGACCGGACTTGCCCATGCCGACCACGACAACGCGGCCTTTGCTGGCCAGAATCATCTCGCAGGCACGCACGAAATCTGCGTCGATATGGGCCAACAAGCCTTCTACGGCTTCAAGCTCGAGGCGGATGGTGCGTTGTGCGGATTGGATAAGGTCGCTGGATTGGCTCATGTCTGAAATCGTATAGCCTGACGAAAAGTCGACGATTATAACGGTAATGATCAATTCGCTCACGCAAGTTCGTCAGTCTTTAGTCGTCAGGCGCTTCAGACTCCTTCCTCGGTAACATAGCCGGCAACGGTTTTTCCCTGTCCCCAATCTGAACAAGCGCTGTTCCGGCCTTGGGGGCGCTGCACCAGCAGTGATATAGTTCGCCGCCAGTTCGGTCCACCCAGCCCATGTGGCTAACTATATTGCGCGACCGTTGCAAACGTTTGTCGCAAACGTGGTGTCTGAGTGAAAGGCTGCATTCCAAGGAGTTTAGATGAGTGCCGATAACGCCTACGCGGTCGAGCTGAAGGGCCTTACCTTCAAGCGCGGGACGCGCAGCATCTTCAATAACGTCGATATTCGCATTCCCCGTGGCAAGGTCACGGGCATCATGGGACCTTCCGGTTGCGGCAAGACCACCCTGTTGCGCCTGATGGGCATGCAATTGCGGCCCAACGCCGGCGAAGTATGGGTCAACGGCCAGAACCTGCCGACGCTGTCGCGCAGCGATCTGTTCGATGCGCGCAAGCACATGGGGGTCCTGTTCCAAAGCGGTGCGCTGTTCACCGACCTCGATGTGTTCGAAAACGTAGCGTTTCCGCTGCGGGTGCATACCCAGCTGTCCGATGAAATGATTCGTGACATCGTGCTGCTGAAACTGCAGGCCGTGGGCCTTCGCGGTGCCATCGACCTGATGCCGGACGAACTGTCTGGCGGTATGAAACGTCGTGTCGCCCTGGCGCGTGCCATTGCCCTCGATCCGCAGATTCTCATGTATGACGAGCCCTTCGTGGGACAGGACCCGATCGCCATGGGCGTGCTGGTGCGCCTGATCCGCCTGCTCAACGATGCGCTGGGGATCACCAGTATCGTGGTCTCCCACGACCTGGCCGAAACTGCGAGCATTGCCGACTACCTCTATGTGGTCGGTGATGGCCAGGTGCTGGGGCAGGGAACACCGGAAGAACTGATGAACGCTGACAACCCGCGCATTCGCCAATTCATGACCGGCGATCCCGATGGCCCGGTGCCTTTTCATTTTCCGGCAGCGGACTACCGCTCAGATCTTCTGGGGAAGCGCTGATGCGCAAGACATCTCTTATCGAGAAGGTGCGCCTTTTCGGTCGTTCCGGCATCGACATCATCGAAGTGCTCGGCCGCTCGACGATTTTCCTGTTCCACGCCTTGCTCGGCCGTGGTGGCATTGGCGGCAGCTTCGGCCTGCTGATCAAGCAACTGCACTCCGTTGGTGTGATGTCCCTGGTGATCATCGTGGTCTCCGGGCTCTTCATCGGCATGGTGCTGGCGTTGCAAGGCTTCAATATCCTGTCCAGCTACGGCTCGGAGCAGGCGGTGGGGCAGATGGTCGCCCTGACGCTGTTGCGTGAACTCGGCCCGGTCGTCACGGCCCTGTTGTTCGCCGGGCGTGCCGGTTCCGCGCTGACCGCCGAAATCGGCAACATGAAGTCCACCGAGCAGTTGTCCAGCCTCGAGATGATCGGCGTGGACCCGCTCAAGTACATTGTTGCCCCGCGCCTGTGGGCCGGCTTCATTTCCCTGCCGCTGCTGGCGATGATCTTCAGCGTGGTGGGTATCTGGGGCGGTTCGTGGGTGGCGGTGGACTGGCTGGGGGTCTATGAAGGCTCCTACTGGTCCAACATGCAAAACAGCGTGAACTTCAGCGGCGATGTGTTCAATGGCATCATTAAGAGCATTGTCTTCGCCTTTGTCGTGACCTGGATCGCCGTATTCCAAGGCTATGACTGTGAGCCCACTTCAGAAGGGATCAGTCGCGCCACCACCAAGACCGTTGTGTACGCCTCGCTGGCGGTACTGGGCCTTGACTTTATTTTGACCGCCTTGATGTTTGGAGATTTCTGATGCAAAACCGCACTGTGGAAATCGGTGTCGGCCTTTTCTTGCTGGCTGGCATCCTGGCTTTACTGTTGCTGGCCCTGCGAGTCAGTGGCCTTTCGGCCAGCCCCACCGCCGATACTTATAAACTTTACGCGTACTTCGACAATATCGCCGGTTTGACTGTCAGAGCTAAAGTGACCATGGCCGGTGTGACCATTGGCAAGGTCTCGGCAATCGATCTGGATCGCGACAGCTTCACCGGGCGAGTGACGATGCAGTTGGACAAAAAGGTAGATAACCTACCAACCGACTCCACCGCGTCTATCCTCACCGCGGGCTTGCTGGGCGAGAAGTACATCGGGATCAGCGTGGGTGGCGAAACAGCTCTGCTCAAGGATGGTTCCACCATCCACGACACACAGTCGTCGCTGGTGCTTGAGGACCTGATCGGTAAATTTCTGCTCAATACGGTCAATAAAGACGCCAAATGAGGACTCTGTTCATGATCTCTACCTTGCGACGTGGTCTGCTGGTACTGCTTGCAGCACTGCCGTTGATGGCCAACGCGGCGGGTTCTGCGCACGAACTGGTGCAGGACACGACCAGCAAAATGTTGGCTGACCTGACCGCCAATAAAGAACAGTACAAGCAAGACCCGACTAAGTTTTACGACTCGCTTAATACCATTGTCGGCCCGGTCGTGGACGCCGAAGGCATTTCGCGCAGCATCATGACGGTCAAGTATTCGCGCAAGGCCACGCCCGCGCAGATGCAGACATTCCAGGAGAACTTCAAAAAGGGCCTGTTCCAGTTCTACGGTAACGCCCTGCTCGAATACAACAACCAGGGGATCACTGTCGACGCCGCCAAGGATGAGTCGGGCGATCGCACCAGCGTCGGCATGGTCGTCAAGGGCACCAATGGCGCGGTCTATCCTGTGCAGTACACGCTGGAGAAGATCAGCGGCGAGTGGAAACTGCGTAACGTGATCATCAACGGCATCAACATTGGCAAGCTGTTCCGTGATCAGTTCGCTGACGCCATGCAGCGCAATGGCAACGACCTGGACAAGACCATCAATGGTTGGGCCGGTGAAGTGGCCAAGGCCAAGGAAGAAACCGATAAAGCCGCTGGGAAGCCCGCGCAATGACCGAGGCGGCTGTTCGTATCGGCGACGCTGGCGAGTTGTTCCTCAGCGGTGTGCTGGATTACCGCTCCGGGCCGGACTTGCGCAAGCAGGGGCAGGCGCTGATCAAGGCGAGCACCGCGCCGTCGCTGGTGCTCGATTGCTCGGCGGTGAGCAAGTCCAGCAGCGTCGGTTTGTCGTTACTGCTGTGCTTCATACGTGATGCCGAGGCAGCCAAAAAACCGGTCAGCATAAGTGCGCTGCCCGATGACATGCGTGAAATTGCCGAGGTTTACGGTCTGACCGAGCTGTTGGCGCATCCTTAATACACATTTTCAAGGAAGCCCCCCGTCAGAGTCCTGCTATGCGGGGTTCGCAGGCGCGGGGCTTTTTTGTATGATGTGCGACCCGTGCGCACTGGGCGCCGATAGAGGTTGAGCATGCAGGCCCTAGAAGTTAAGAGCTTCCTTGAAGGAAAGCTGCCGGAAACGAACGTAGAAGTTGAAGGCGAAGGCTGCAACTTCCAGCTGAATTTGATTAGCGATGAACTGGCGGCACTGAGCCCGGTCAAGCGTCAACAGCAGGTCTATGCCCATTTGAACCCGTGGATCACCGATGGCAGCATCCATGCGGTCACTATGAAATTTTTCAGCCGCGCGGCCTGGGCCGAGCGCACCTGAGCCCCCAAGGCGTCGAGATTCTTATGGATAAATTGATTATTACCGGCGGTGCCCGCCTTGATGGCGAGATCCGCATTTCCGGTGCGAAAAACTCCGCCTTGCCGATCCTGGCAGCGACCCTGCTGTGCGATGGCCCTGTGACCGTGGCCAACCTGCCGCACCTGCACGACATCACCACCATGATCGAGTTGTTCGGTCGCATGGGCATTGAGCCGGTGATCGACGAAAAACTGTCGGTTGAAATCGACCCGCGCACCATCAAGACCCTGATCGCCCCGTATGAGCTGGTGAAAACCATGCGTGCGTCGATCCTGGTGCTTGGCCCGATGGTCGCCCGTTTCGGCGAAGCCGAAGTCGCCCTGCCTGGCGGTTGCGCGATCGGTTCGCGTCCGGTGGACCTGCACATCCGTGGTCTTGAAGCCATGGGCGCCACCATTGACGTCGAAGGCGGCTACATCAAGGCCAAGGCGCCGGAAGGCGGCCTGCGTGGCGCCAGCTTCTTCTTTGATACCGTGAGCGTGACCGGTACCGAGAACATCATGATGGCCGCGGCCCTGGCTAACGGTCGCAGTGTGTTGCAAAACGCCGCGCGCGAACCGGAAGTGGTCGACCTGGCCAACTTCCTGATCGCCATGGGCGCCAACATCCGCGGCGCCGGCACCGACACCATCACCATTGAGGGTGTAAAGCGCCTGCATTCGGCCACCTACAAGGTGATGCCGGACCGCATCGAGACCGGGACCTACCTGGTTGCCGCCGCCGTCACCGGTGGCCGCGTCAAGGTCAAGGACACTGATCCGACCATCCTTGAGTCCGTGCTGGAAAAACTCAAGGAAGCCGGCGCTGAAATCACCACCGGTGAAGATTGGATCGAGCTGAACATGCACGGCAAGCGGCCAAAAGCCGTCAACGTGCGGACCGCCCCGTACCCGGCGTTCCCGACCGACATGCAAGCGCAGTTCATCTCCCTGAACGCGATTGCCGAAGGCACCGGTGCCGTGATCGAGACCATCTTTGAAAACCGCTTCATGCACGTGTACGAACTGCACCGCATGGGCGCGAAGATCCAGGTCGAAGGCAACACGGCCATTGTGACCGGCATCGACAAGCTCAAGGGCGCGCCCGTCATGGCCACCGACCTGCGAGCCTCGGCCAGCCTGGTGATCTCCGCGCTGTGCGCAGAGGGTGACACGCTGATCGACCGCATCTACCACATTGACCGTGGCTACGAGTGCATCGAAGAAAAACTGCAGATGCTCGGCGCGAAGATCCGCCGCGTACCGGGCTAGTCCCTGCTGCACGGGCGCAGGGAAGCGCCCGCTCGGGGTATGCAATTGCGTATCCCGGCTGAATGTGTTTCAAATCGAGGCTGTAATGGCCTCGATCTGTGTCTGGCGCCGTTTGCGACCAGACCGCAATAGCCTGATGAAGGACTGACGTTTCCCATGTTGACCATCGCACTGTCCAAGGGCCGCATCCTTGACGACACTTTGCCGCTTCTGGCTGAAGCGGGCATCGTGCCGACCGAGAATCCGGACAAGAGCCGCAAGTTGATCATCCCTACGACCCAGGACGACGTTCGCCTGCTGATCGTGCGGGCTACCGATGTGCCGACCTACGTTGAACACGGTGCCGCCGACCTGGGTGTCGCCGGTAAAGACGTATTGATGGAATACGGTGGCCAGGGCCTGTACGAGCCACTGGACCTGCGTATTGCCCTGTGCAAGCTGATGACCGCTGGCCGGGTCGGTGACGTCGAGCCCAAGGGGCGCCTGCGGGTGGCCACCAAGTTCGTCAATGTCGCCAAGCGTTACTACGCCGAGCAAGGCCGCCAGGTCGATATCATCAAGCTGTACGGCTCGATGGAGCTGGCACCGCTGATCGGCCTGGCCGACAAGATCATCGACGTGGTCGACACCGGCAACACCCTGCGCGCCAACGGCCTGGAGCCCCAGGATTTCATTGCTGACATCAGCTCTCGCCTGATCGTCAACAAGGCATCGATGAAGATGCAACACGCGCGTATCCAGGCGTTGATCGATACCCTGCGCAACGCAGTGGAGTCGCGACACCGCGGTTGACCAACCCGCGTAGCCAAACGGCTGCGCCCGTCTATCCGCCTCATAGCCAGAATTCTCAGGTGCCCAAGCGGAAACGACTGCGGGGAAGGTGCGCTGACGTTCAATAACGAATCGCGCCTTACCCCAAAAGGCAAGTTATGTTAGTAGAAGATTCTTTTTCAATACCTAGCGACGCGTAGCCGCCTGCCTTTTGAGGCAAGGCCCTACGGGTTGGTACTGTGGCCGCGCCATGCTGCGTTGCGGGACTTGGTAAGGAAACAACCCTTACCGGCGTCCCGCGCCTTGCCTGGCACGACCGCAGCACCAACGCGATTCGTTATTGAATGTCAGCGCACCTTCGGGCGCCTGAGTTTTTGCCAATCCTATGAGGCCCTCGCTATGACCACGTCCACTGCAATTGCCCGACTCAACGCTGCCGACCCGGATTTCGCCCATCATCTGGATCATCTGCTGAGTTGGGAAAGTGTGTCCGACGACTCGGTCAACCAGCGGGTGCTCGACATCATCAAGGCCGTGCGCGAGCGCGGTGACGCCGCGTTGGTGGACTTCACCCGCCAGTTCGACGGTTTGGACGTCAAGTCCATGTCGGACCTGATCCTGCCCCGTGAGCGCCTGGAGCTGGCCCTGACGCGGATTACCGTGCCGCAGCGCGAAGCCCTGGAACTCGCGGCGGCGCGGGTGCGCAGTTACCACGAGAAGCAGAAACAGGATTCTTGGAGCTACACCGAGGCCGACGGCACCGTGCTGGGCCAGAAGGTCACGCCGCTGGATCGCGCCGGGCTGTACGTGCCGGGCGGTAAAGCCTCGTACCCGTCTTCGGTATTGATGAACGCGATTCCGGCCAAGGTGGCCGGCGTGACCGAAGTGGTCATGGTGGTGCCGACGCCGCGCGGTGAAATCAACGAACTGGTCCTCGCGGCCGCCTGCATCGCCGGTGTCGACCGGGTGTTCACCATCGGCGGCGCCCAGGCTGTCGCGGCGTTGGCCTACGGCACCGAAAGCGTGCCGAAGGTCGACAAAGTGGTCGGTCCCGGCAACATCTATGTCGCCACCGCCAAGCGCCACGTGTTTGGTCAGGTCGGTATCGACATGATCGCCGGCCCTTCGGAAATCCTCGTGGTGTGTGACGGCCTGACCGACCCGGACTGGATCGCCATGGACCTGTTTTCCCAAGCCGAACATGACGAAGACGCCCAGGCGATTCTGGTCAGTCCAGACGTCGAGTTCCTCGACAAAGTCGCCGCCAGCATCAACAAGCTGCTGCCGAGCATGGACCGCGCCGAGATCATCGAGAAGTCGATCAATGGCCGTGGTGCGCTGATCCTGGTGCGCGACATGGAGCAGGCCATCGAAGTGGCCAACCGCATCGCACCGGAGCACTTGGAATTGTCCGTGGCCGACCCGCAAGCCTGGCTGCCGTCGATTCGTCACGCCGGCGCGATCTTCATGGGCCGCCACACCAGCGAAGCCCTGGGCGACTACTGCGCAGGCCCCAACCACGTGTTGCCGACCTCTGGCACCGCGCGTTTCTCGTCGCCACTGGGGGTGTATGACTTCCAGAAGCGTTCGTCGATCATCTTCTGCTCGCCACAAGGCGCTTCTGAGCTGGGCAAGACCGCCTCGGTACTGGCCCGTGGCGAATCCTTGAGCGCCCACGCACGTAGCGCCGAATACCGCATCCTTGAAGACAATAAGGGGAACTGAGATATGAGCAAATTCTGGAGCCCCTTCGTCAAGGACCTCGTGCCTTACGTACCCGGTGAGCAGCCCAAGCTGAGCAAACTGGTCAAGCTCAACACCAATGAAAACCCCTACGGTCCGTCGCCCAAGGCGCTGGCGGCCATGCAGGTCGAGTTGAGCGACAACCTACGCCTGTACCCGGACCCCAACAGCGACCTGCTCAAGCAGGCCGTGGCCCGCTTTTACGGGATCGACGCCGGCAACGTGTTCCTCGGCAACGGTTCCGATGAAGTCCTGGCACACATCTTCCACGCGCTGTTCCAGCACGACCTGCCGCTGTTGTTCCCGGATATCAGCTACAGCTTCTATCCGGTGTACTGCGGCCTCTACGGCATCAAGTCCGACCCGGTGCCGCTGGATGAGCAGTTCCAGATCCGCGCGGCGGACTACGCCAGCCCGAACGGCGGGATCATCTTCCCCAACCCGAACGCGCCGACCGGCTGCGTGCTGGCGCTGGATGCGGTGGAGCAGATCCTCAAGGCCAGCCCGGATTCGGTGGTGGTGGTGGATGAAGCCTACGTCGACTTCGGCGGTGAAACTGCCATCGGTCTGGTGGATCGCTACCCGAACCTGTTGGTCACCCAGACCTTGTCCAAATCGCGCTCACTGGCCGGTTTGCGCGTGGGCCTGGCCGTGGGCCACCCGGACCTGATCGAGGCGCTGGAGCGGGTCAAGAATAGCTTCAACTCCTATCCGCTCGATCGCCTGGCGATTGTTGGCGCGGCGGCGGCGTTCGATGACCGTGCGTACTTCGAGAAGACGTGCCGGTGGGTGATCGACAGCCGCGAAAAGGTTGTCGCGCAGTTGGAGGAGAAAGGTTTTGACGTGCTGCCGTCGGCGGCCAACTTCATCTTTGCTCGTCACCCACGGCACGACGCCGCCGGCCTGGCGGCCAAGTTGCGTGAGCAAGGGGTGATTGTGCGGCACTTCAAGCAGGCGCGGATTGACCAGTTCCTGCGGATCAGCATCGGTACGCCGGAGCAGAACCAGGCGCTGATCGATGGCCTAGGCGAGCTCTAAGTCACACTGAAGATCTAAACATGTGGGAGGGGGCTCAAGCCCCCTCCCACATTCAGTTTTGCAGTGCTGGTTAGATCAGCGGGTCATCCGGCTTCTTGTGCTTCCAGCCATCATTGCCCGGCAGCAGCAGGTTCAAACCAATCGCCACCACCGCACACAGGGCGATGCCCTTCAGGCCGAAATCGTCCGGACCGTTGCCGGTGCCGACCAGCACACCGCCAATCCCGAACACCAGCGTCACCGACACAATCACCAGATTGCGTGCTTCGCCCAGGTCGATCTTGTGGCGAATCAGCGTGTTCATGCCCACGGCAGCAATCGAGCCGAACAGCAGGCACAGAATCCCGCCCATCACCGGCACCGGAATGCTCTGCAGCAGTGCGCCGAACTTGCCGATAAACGCCAGGCTGATGGCAAACACCGCCGCCCAGGTCATGATTTTCGGGTTGTAGTTCTTGGTCAGCATCACTGCGCCGGTCACTTCGGCGTAGGTGGTGTTCGGCGGGCCGCCAAACAGGCCGGCGGCCGTGGTGGCAATGCCGTCACCCAGTAGGGTGCGGTGCAGGCCGGGCTTCTTCAGGTAGTCGCGACCGGTCACGCTGCCCACCGCGATCACACCGCCGATATGCTCGATCGCCGGGGCCAGGGCCACCGGGACGATAAACAGAATCGCCTGCCAGTTGAACTCCGGCGCGGTGAAGTGGGGCAGGGCGAACCACGGTGCGGCGGCAATTTTGGCCGTATCGACCACGCCAAAGTAGAACGCCATGGCAAAGCCCACCAGCACGCCGGAGATGATCGGCACCAGGCGGAAAATGCCCTTGCCGAACACGGCCACGATCACTGTGGTCAGCAACGCCGGCATCGAGATCAGCATCGCCGTCTGGTAATGGATCAACTCGGCGCCGTCGCCGGATTTACCCATCGCCATATTGGCGGCAATCGGTGCCATGGCCAGGCCAATGGAAATGATCACCGGCCCGATCACCACCGGCGGCAGCAGCCGGTCAATGAAACCGGTGCCCTTGATCTTCACCGCGAGGCCCATGAAGGTATAAACGAAACCGGCCGCCATCACCCCACCCATGGTCGCCGCCAGACCGAACTGGCCCTTGGCGAGAATGATCGGGGTGATAAAGGCAAAGCTCGACGCCAGAAACACCGGCACCTGCCGTCCGGTCACCACCTGGAACAGCAACGTGCCCAGGCCTGCGGTGAACAATGCGACGTTTGGATCAAGACCGGTGATCAGCGGCATCAACACCAACGCGCCAAATGCTACGAAGAGCATTTGTGCGCCAGACAGGATCTGGCGCCAAAGCGGGTCGTTGAATTCATCCTGCATGCTCACGCGTCCTTCTGCTTGGTACCGAAGATCTTGTCACCGGCGTCGCCCAGGCCTGGGATGATGTAGCCGTGTTCGTTCAAGCGCTCATCGATGGACGCGGTGTAGATCTGCACGTCCGGATGAGCCTTCTCGACGGCGGCGATACCTTCGGGCGCGGCGACCAGCACCATGGCGCGGATGTCCTTGCAACCGGCCTTCTTCAGCAGGTCGATGGTGGCAACCATGGAGCTGCCGGTGGCGAGCATCGGGTCGATGATCATCGCCAGGCGCTCGTTGATTTCCGGTACGAGTTTTTCCAGGTAGGTGTGGGCCTGCAGTGTTTCTTCATTGCGGGCCACGCCCACGGCGCTGACTTTTGCGCCCGGGATCAGGCTGAGTACGCCTTCGAGCATACCGATGCCGGCGCGCAGGATCGGCACCACGGTGATTTTCTTGCCGGCGATTTTCTCGACCTGGACGGGACCGGCCCAACCGCAGATCTCATAGCTTTCCAGGGGCAGGTCTTTGGTGGCTTCGTAGGTGAGCAACGCTCCGACTTCCTGAGCAAGCTCACGGAAGTTCTTCGTGCTAATGTCGGCGCGGCGCATAAGGCCGAGCTTGTGTCGGATCAGCGGATGGCGGATCTCGCGAGTGGGCATGGGAAAGGCTCCGGCGGCGGGCAAAAAAACCGGCCTAGATTAATCTATCCGAGGGTGTTGTCCTATAGACATCTAGCACGTTAGTCCATTAAGGCTTGAACGTTGCGCTTCACATGCGTACCTTTGCCCGCTTTTCTTGCCACAGCACCCCCTGGAGAGCGCCATGTCCGCTGATCTCGAGCATATCCGTCAAATCATGCGCGAGGCTGACTGCCTGTACACCGAAGCGCAAGTCGAAGAGGCGATCGCCAAGGTCGGCGCACAGATCACCCGCGAAATGGCCGACACCAACCCGGTGGTCTTCTGCGTGATGAATGGTGGTCTGATTTTCGCTGGAAAATTGCTGACCCATCTGCACTTCCCGCTGGAAGCGTCCTACTTGCACGCCACACGTTATCGCAACGAAACCAGCGGCGGCGACCTGTTCTGGAAAGCCAAACCGGAAGTCTCGTTCATGGACCGCGACGTGCTGATCATCGATGACATCCTCGATGAAGGGCATACCCTGGGCGCGATCATCGACTTCTGCAAACACTCCGGCGCCCGCAAAGTCCACACCGCCGTGCTGATCGACAAAGACCACGACCGCAAGGCACGCCCTGAAATGAAAGCCGATTTCGTCGGCCTGCCGTGCATCGACCGCTACATTTTCGGTTACGGCATGGACTACAAAGGTTACTGGCGTAATGCCAATGGGATTTACGCCGTTAAAGGGATGTAATCAAGGCATCGGCGCAGGGTTGGCATGCTATCGTGCCTAGCCTCTGCGTCTGGAGTTGTTCATGAGCCTGTTGATTCGCACCTGCGCCGCCCTGGCGCTGAGCCTCAGTCTGCCGCTGGCCGCCGCCCCGGCGCCGATGCATAGCCAATTCCTGCCGCCGGACGACCTGGCCCTGCGCGCCGCAGCGCCCGATCAGCAGCAACTGTTGCAAGTCACCGAGTACGCGGTGGTGGTGGGTAACCAGCGTCAATCCACGCAACAGCCGATCCCCGTGACGTCGCCGTTGATGATTCGCCTCAAGGGCAAGTCCTTGAACAAAGGCGCGACCATCGCTCAGGTGATCCTCAATTTCGACGCCGAAAGCAAAAGCCTGAAAAAACCGGTGTTCGACGACAAGACCAGAACCCTGACCCTGTCCTACCCCGCGGCCCAATACCGCGTGATCGTCGACCTGCTGCGCAATGACACGGTGTATGTGCAGTTCCTCAGTTATGCCAACGGGCATATCTGGGCGGATTTGCACACCGGCGCCGTTCGCTCCAAATAGCGAGAACGCTGAAGAACCAAATGTGGGAGGGGGCTTGCCCCCGATAGCGGTAGATCAGTCGATTAGATGTCGACTGACACCCCGCAATCGGGAGCAAGCCCCCTCCCACAGTGGTTCTCAGTGCTTTCGAAGCCGGCGCCTCGCAGGTAGACTTCAACCTCCCGTGTAAATGTCTGCAGGCTGGAGTCGGTAATGCGTAAAGATAAGAAACAGGTGATTGGTGACGAGATCGGCGACGATCAAATCAAGTTGTTCCTCGACTTCGAGCCGGTCGACGCGACTTCACCGTCCCTGCACAAGCTGATCAAGGCCTACCGTGGCCTGCGTATCGACGATTTCGAGCGCTTCCTGGGTTTCTTCAAGGCAGCCGGCCTGGACCTCGACGGCAAGGACGAGCATGGCCAGACCTTTGTCGACCTGATCAAGGACCAGCGCAACGCCGCCGAGTACATTGAGCTGATCGATAACGCCCGCGGCTGATCGCAGGCGAAAAAAAGCCCCGCTTCTCAGATCGAGAAGCGGGGCTTTTTTATCTCGAGGCCTTAAGCGTAGCTTTCAGCTTCGTTATTGTGCTCAACCAGTTCCAGGCTGATGTTGTTCTGCGCGTTGATCTTGCGGTACAGCTCGGCGTCGGTCTCCAGGACCTTTTCACGGGCCGGGAAGATCTCGTGCAGCTTGGCCGCCCACTCGCCCGCAGTCTTGGCCGGGAAGCAACGCTCGATCAGTTCGAGCATGATCGACACCGTCACCGAAGCGCCCGGGGACGCGCCCAGCAGTGCCGCCAGCGAGCCGTCTTTGGCCGCGACCAGCTCGGTGCCGAATTGCAGCACGCCGCCTTTTTTCGGGTCTTTCTTGATGATCTGCACCCGTTGGCCGGCCACTTCCAGGCGCCAGTCTTCGGCTTTTGCTTCCGGGTAGAAGCGGCGCAGGGATTCCAGGCGCTGCTCCATGGACTGCATCACTTCGCTGACCAGGTACTTGGTCAGGTCCATGTTGTCCCGGGCCACGGCCAGCATCGGGCCGATGTTGCCGGCGCGTACCGACATCGGCAGGTCAAGGAACGAGCCGTGCTTGAGGAACTTGGTGGTGAAACCGGCGTAAGGCCCGAACAGCAGGGACTTCTTGCCGTCGACCACGCGGGTGTCCAGGTGCGGCACGGACATCGGTGGCGAACCCACGGCGGCCTGGCTGTAGACCTTGGCCTGGTGGTGCTTGACCACTTCCGGGTTATCGCAGCGCAGCCACTGGCCACTGACCGGGAAGCCGCCGAAGCCTTTGCTTTCTTCGATACCCGAGGCTTGTAGCAGCGGCAGGGCCGCACCGCCGGCGCCGAGGAACACGAACTTGGCGTCCACGTCGCGGCTGTTGCCGCTGTTGACGTCCTTGATGCTCACGGTCCAGCCCGCGCCATTGCGCTTGAGGCCGGTCACGCGTTTGCTGTACTTGACCTGCGCATCGGGCGAGCTGGTCAGGTGGCTCAGCAACTGGTTGGTCAGGGCGCCGAAGTTGACGTCGGTGCCGTTCTGCACGCGGGTCGCGGCGATTTTTTCGTCGAGCGGGCGGCCCGGCATCATCAGTGGCATCCACGCAGCCATATCGTTGCGGTCTTCGGTATAGCGCATATCCGAAAATGCGTGGTGCTTGCTGAGGGTTTCAAAGCGTTTTCTGAGGAATGCCACGCCTTTGTCGCCCTGCACGAAGCTCAGGTGCGGCACTGGGGTGATAAAGGACTTGGACGAGCCAAAGGTGCCTTTTTTGGTCAGGTACGCCCAGAACTGCTTCGACACCTCGAACTGGGTGTTGATGTGGACGGCTTTCTTGATGTCGATGGAACCATCGGCGGCCTGGGGTGTGTAATTCAGCTCACACAGCCCGGCGTGGCCGGTACCGGCGTTGTTCCACGGGTTGGAACTCTCCGCGGCACCCGAGTCCATCAGCTCAACGACTTCCAGCTTGAGGCCGGGGTCGAGCTCTTTGAGCAGTACGGCCAGGGTGGCACTCATGATGCCGGCCCCTACCAGTACTACGTCGACTGCTTCGTTATGCGCCATTTAACGCGTCTCCAAAATCTGCAGCACCAAATTGACGGCATGGCTGCCAGGAGTGACGGGGCGGTTCACGTGTTGCCCCAGGTTACCCATGGCCAGGATCGCCATGTCCGTTTCGCAATTCTTTGCAACTTCAGCGCACGCTTCCTGCCGGGCTAATCTGCCTATGAACGCATTCATGGGCGACTGTGGCAATTCGACTTATGGTCAACGGCGTGCGATTAGTGCAATCAATCCGTAGCGGACAGGCTCAAGCTCCGGTTTTTAAGGAGTACTCGGTCCTGTGTGATTGGGCTGTTCCAGACGCTGATGGTGCTTGTACAAACGCCAAACTATTCATTTGCTCGCCACACTCTTGTGAAGTTGTGAAAACCCGTTTTTTTCACGCTCTTTTGAAGACGTGAACCTCAAAAAAGGGCTGCCCAGCCTGGCACCTGGCCCGGAAAACCTTGCCGGCATGCGGCAAAACGGGCAAACAACTCAAGTGGCCGAGCGCAATGGCAGCTCTGGCAGATTCGGTAAAGGCGGGTGGATTGCAAAGAAAACAGCAAGCGCGCCAGCTTCACACGATCTGTGTGGGCGGCTCTCTGTGGGCGATCTGGGGGGCTAATGCCGAGGCATTAACGATGTTGCGAGGCCCGATCAGGAGACGTCCTTATAATCGGGGGGAGATTGTAGCGAAGAACGCTAAGGAAATGGGCGTGTTTTATGACTTTTATTAGGCGTTTGGTCAGGCGGTCAACGGCTGGTGATGCGCCGGCTGTGCCGAGCGCGCGCTGATGCGGGCGCTGGCGGGCAGTGGGTGGTGCATCCAGCTCAAGCGAATTTCTTCGATTTCCACCCAGTCATCGCCGACCGGAGGCTGGCTGCACTCTTTGAAGGCCTGGCAACGACCTTGCGCATCGAGCAGGGCAAATTGGCGAAGGGCGGGCTTGCGTGTAAACAGCGACCAGAGAAAAGACATGGGATCGGCCTCCTGAGATTGAGACCAAGCATGCCTGCGGGGGATGACGAGTCCGTGTATCGACTGTGACATAGAGGTGACATCGAACCCCTACAGTGCCCACAAGTCATAGGTTGTAACTGACGCTAGTTCCCGGCGAGGGCCGCCCGCTATACTGCTGGCCTGTCGGTACTCGATTTCTGGAGAGAAGAGCATGTTGCAACGCCTGTTGTTCGGTTTGATCACTGTGACCAGTTTGGCCCTGGTTGGCTGCGCCAATAGCCCGCAACAACTCAGCCCGCAACCGAAGCTCACCACGCAGTTGGCTCCGGTGGGTCACGGTCAGCCGGTATCGGTGCGTGTGGTGGATGGTCGTCCTTCGCCGACCCTGGGCTCCCGTGGTGGCCTGTATCCGGAGACCGCGCTGGTGTCGGTAAGCGCCGCCGACGTGCTCCCCAAGCTGCAAGCCCAGGCTGAAGCAGCGGTGCGTCTGCTCGGCTTTACCCCGGCGAACTCGCCGGGCGCTCCGCAGTTGACCATCACCCTGGCCGAGCTGAAATACCAGTCGCCCAAAGAAGGCCTGTACGTGACTGAGGCCTCTATCGGTGCGACGTTCAAGTCCGACGTCAGCGCCGGCACCCGTCGCTACAGCGGCCGTTACGGTGCGTCCCTCAACCAGCGCTTCGGCATGTCACCGAACCAGGAAACCAACACCAAGCTCGTCAGCGATGTCTTGAGCGACGCCCTGACCCGGTTGTTCAAGGACCCGAGCATCGGCCAACTGCTCAGCTCGCAATAACGGTTGATAAAAAACCGGGCTCAGCGCTGAGCCCGGTTTTTTTTGCCTGGCGTTTCATGCCGCGGTGTCGATACCGAAGTCGAGCATGCTCACTCCGGTCAGCAGATCTGTCTCCGGCAGGTCCGCATGCTGGTGCCCGCCAAGGGCGCAATACACCAGCCAGTGGCGGTCCTGGACGTTGAACGCGAGGCCGCCGATCAGCGCCTCTTGCTCATCGCTTGGGGCAATCAAATACAGCCGATCCTGGTTTTGCGCGTGCAACATGACAAGCTCCCGAGTGTTCGAAGGGCCATAGAGTGAACGGTTAAGGTGACGTTCAGGTGACGCCGGAAATTACTGGATACATTAGCCGTCAATGGGGGAGGGAGCTTTAGGCGCAGGAGGCGACTATCGTTCAGGTTTGTATCTGAACTGATACCAAGGCACTGTTTCAACGAGGTTTGTGATGGCGCTGCCCGGACTGCTGATCAATGTTGTTGCTCTATTAGTGGCTTGCCCTGGGGCTGCGCTGCTATTCATTACCCGTTTGAAGGAACAGCGCGCCATGGCCAGGCTCGCCGCGCAAAGCGAAGAGCGCGCCATCGACCAGCCCATGCTGTTTCTGGATGTGCGCACCGAACGGGCGCATCGCCTGGCTTATCGTGTTGGTTTCGCCTGCCTGGGGCTCGCGCTGCTGAGCTCATGGATCAGTACGCGTTTTTAGTTGCGCCCTGAAACGACTGTGGGAGCGGGCTTGCTCGCGATAGCGGAGTAACAGTCGGTACATCTGTGACTGAACCACCGCATCGCAGGCAAGCCCGCTCCCACAGGTTTGGATAGGTGTATTACAGCGGGATGCCCGCCTTGACCCGATATTGATTGCGTACTGGTGTTGCATATTGCACCACCAGAAACGGCCGGTGTTCGACCGGGCACTCGTTCAAGCGCCGCTCCCACTCCGCCTTGGCCTTGGCCAGCTCGTCGGCCGGGAAGATATCCGCTGCCTTGGGCACCTGCAATTGCGGGTCGGCGTCAGTCCACTGGGCATATGCCAGGTAGTGAACCGGGAATAAGCGATAACCCCCGAGAATCTGCCGGTCCATTTCCACGGCGAGCAGTTTGGTGTCCTCGAAACGCTCGGTGATCGGCGGCGCAAAGTTCACATGCACCCGGCCCTTGTAGCCGGTAATGCCCAGGGCAATGCTCACATCGTCTTCGCCCTGGGCCTTGGTGTAGGTGCCGGTGGTGGCGCGGATGTACAACTCGCGGGCCTTGGCGGCATCGCATGGGTCGTACTCGTAGCTGATGGACACTGGCGTCAGGTTCAGCGACTGGATCACCTCGGCAAACGGCTCGTCCTTGCGGCTGACGTGAAACATCTTGAGGATCGCCGATTCGGTACGGTCATCCCCATCCTTGGCGCGCCCTTCGGCCTGGGCGATCCAGATCGACTGGCAGTCGTGGCGGATCGAATGGTTGATGTAAGCCGACAGCAGTTGGTACGCCGCCATTTTCTCCTTTCGCCCGGTAATCGAGCGGTGCACGATGAAACTCTTGTTCAGGCGCATCAGGTCGCTGACAAACGGTTTTTGCAGCAGGTTGTCGCCAATCGCGATTCGCGGCGTCGGCAGGCCGGCGTGATACACGGCATAGTTGACGAAGGCCGGGTCCATCACGATATCGCGATGGTTAGCCAAAAAGACGTAGGCGGTGCCCGATTTGAGCTGTTCTACGCCGGTATAGGTCACGCCGTCGGTCGCTCGATCAATGGTGTGGTCGACGTAATACTCGACTTTGTCCTGCAGCGTAGCCACGGTGGTGACACCGGCGAATTCACGGCGCAGCTTGCGGGCGATCATTGGCTTGAGCAGCCAGCCCAAGGCGCCGGCAAAGCGCGGGAAGCGGAAGTGGGTCAGGATGTCCAGAAAGGCCTTGTCACTGAACAGCCGCTCCAGCACTGCCGGGACTTCGCTGTCGTTGTAAGGTCGGATGGTATCGAATTCGCCCATCATGCTCTCTTGTTAGAAACGGCTAGGGTAAGTAGAGGAAATACCAGGGTGTGGCCTGAGTAATGGGCTCGGCCGAAATATAACCCTGTAAATAGACCGGCGATTATACGCACAAGTCACTTGGGAGACTGCGATGCTGGAAACTGCGCTGTACGATTGTCCTTATTGTGGCGAGGTGGTGGAGACCACGGTGGATTTATCCGGCGGTGACCAGACCTATATAGAAGACTGCCAGGTGTGTTGCCGACCGATCATTTTCAGCCTGCAGGTCCATGGTGAAGAGTGGATGCTCGAAACTCGCAGCGAAAACGAATAGCAGGTGCGCCCATGCAGCGAATCTATGAACCGGAAAACCTGATGGAAGGCGAGTTACTGCAGCAGATGCTCGCCAGCGAAGGGATCGAGGCGCATTTGGTGGGGGCCCATTTGCTCGGTGGTACGGGCGAGTTGCCGATTTTCGGGCTGCTGGGGCTGGAGGTGGACAATGACCAGGCCGCCTCCGCCCGCGAGCTGATCACCATCTATAACGGCGCGCAACCGTTGCCCGGTGATGAACCCGACAACTTCCCTGATGTATTGGTCTGTTAGGCTGTCGGTCGGTTTACCCAAGAGTCGTGTTGCCCCATGTGTGGACGTTATGCCCTGTTTCGCTGGAATCCCACGTTTGCTGCCTTGCCGGGCTTTCCGGCGGATCAGCAGGCCCAGTGGAATATTTCTCCGAATGATTCGGTGCTGATCCAGCGCGCCGCCGACGGCCAGCGCACCCTGGCGCGTGCCCGTTGGGGCCTGACGCCGCCTTGGCTGACGGACCTTTCCCGCACCCCGGCGCATGCCCGCGCCGAAACCCTGGCTGAGCAACCGATGTTTCGCGAAGCGTTTCGTCAACGCCGTTGCCTGCTGCCGGCCAACGGTTTCTACGAATGGCGTGGCACTCAGCGTAAGCGGCCGTACTGGCTGACGCCAGGGGAAGGTTCGACGCTGTTTTTCGCGGCTATCTGGGAAGCGTATCCAGTGCAGGAGCAGGTGTGGTTGAGCACGGCGGTGGTGACGCAGGCGGCGCAGAGTCAGCGGCGGCCATTGATTCTGGACGCGGCGGGGCAGGAGGCGTGGCTGAATCCCGAAACGCCCTTGCACGTATTGCAGGGGTTGCTGACCAGTGAGCCCGTCCCTTTGCGCGAGCGGGTTTTGGCCAACATGGTCAACGATCCCAAACTCAATGGGCCGGAGTGCCTGACCCCGGCTTGAATTTTGATCGGATTGATCCAGCCTGTTGCTGTGGCGGGAATGTGGGATGTATCCGAAATTTAGCGTCTACACGTCTGATGTATCTGGCGCCGATACAAATCACCGCCTAGGATACGCGCCATGTTTTCAGGGCGTCTTTCAGGGAGAGTGTGTTGATGAAAAAATCATTGGCCGTAAGTGTATTGGCGGCGGCGGTGCTGCTGGCCGGGTGTCAGTCGGTCAACACCACCAGCGGCGGTGCCGTTGGGGTGGAGCGCAAGCAGTACATGTTCAGCATGCTGTCGAGCCAGGAAGTCGACCAGATGTATGCGCAGTCCTACCAGCAGACCCTGGGTGAGGCCGGCGGCAAAGGCCTGGTCGACAAGACCAGCGCCAACGCCAAGCGCGTGCAGGCCATCGCCAACCGCCTGATCGCCCAGGCGCCCACCTTCCGTCCGGATGCGGCGCAATGGAAGTGGGAAGTGAACCTGATCAAGAGCGATGAGATGAACGCCAACTGCGGGCCGGGCGGCAAGATCTTCGTGTACAGCGCGTTGATCGATAACCTCAAGCTCACCGATGACGAACTGGCGGCGGTGATGGGCCATGAAATCGCCCACGCTTTGCGTGAACATGGCCGTGAAGCCATGTCCAAAGCCTATGGCATCGAGATGGCCAAGCAAGGCGCCGGCGCGTTGTTCGGCCTGGGCCAGGACAGCCTGGCCCTGGCCGATACCGTGGCCAACTACGGCATGACCTTGCCCAACAGCCGCAGCAATGAAAACGAAGCGGACCTGATCGGCCTGGAGCTGGCGGCCCGTGCCGGTTACAACCCGAACGCCGCCATCACGTTGTGGAACAAAATGGCCAAGGCTTCGGAAGGCTCGCCACCGGAGTTCATGAGCACTCACCCGGCCTCCGACAGCCGGATCGCCTCGTTGCAGGCGGCGATTCCGAAGGTGATGCCGCTCTACCAACAGGCCAAGAAGTCCTGATATTCCAACGCTTATGAAGACCCAAATGTGGGAGGGGGCTTGTCCCTTCCCACAGTGGATTGGGTTTGCAGGCTTAGATCCTTAGATCCAGCCGCTGCTCTGCATAGCCTTGTACACCGCCACGATCGCCAGGACGAAAAACGCTGTAGCCGCCAGTCGACGAATCAAGGTCAGCGGCAATTTCTCCGCGGCAAAATTCCCCGCCAGAACCACCGGTACGTTGGCAATCAACATGCCCAGGGTGGTGCCGATAATCACCAGCCACAGCTCAGGGTATTGCGCCGCCAGCATCACCGTGGCGATCTGCGTCTTGTCGCCGATTTCGGCGAGGAAGAACGCAATCAGGGTGGTCAGGAACGGCCCGAACTTGCGCGAGGTACTGGCTTCGTCATCGTCGAGTTTGTCCGGCACCAGGGTCCACAGCGCCGTGGCGCAGAAGCTCGCCGCGAGAATCCAGTGCAGCACCGCTGTCGAGAAGAAACTACCGAACCAGGCACCCACGGCACCGGCGGCGGCATGGTTAGCCAGGGTCGCGGCGATGATGCCGGCGATGATCGGCCAGGGTTTGCGAAAGCGTGCGGCAAGGATGAGCGCGAGCAGTTGGGTCTTGTCGCCGATTTCGGCCAAGGCAACGATTGCGGTAGGTACGAGCAGTGAATCGAGCATCAGGTTGGTTTCCAGGGGCGGGTCGACACGGCTATGACACGTACAGCCTTCCCGCCCCGGGTAAGGTGTGCGTGTCATAGGTCTTGTCAAACCCCGGTCCGTCTGAGCGGACTCCTGGGTCGCATACGCCATGGTCTGTTGACCAAGTATGTTGACGTATGCCGGACGAGCGTGGCGCTCGTGGGAGACTACTCCCCTAGGACGGAGCGGATTCTGCCTAGGCGAAATCCATTCGGCAAGTGTTCTTTTGCAAACGCCGGTCAGCCGCGCTTGGCGCGATAGATGCGAAAACCATTGCCTTCGGCCTTGATCGCACACACGCCCAAGTGCTCTTCGATCAGTGGCTGGTACTTCAGGAAACTGTTGGCAACCAGCCGAAGTTCGCCGCCTTTTGCCAGGTGTTTCGCGGCTTTTCTCAGCAAGTTCTCCGTGGCGAAGTAGTCGGTGTGGACTCCCACATGGAACGGCGGGTTGCTCAGGATCGCGTTCAAGCCCATCGGCGCGGCATCGATGCCGTCTGCGGTCAGCACGTCGGCTTCCAGACCGTTGGCGGCCAGGGTCAGGCGGCTGCTGGCGGTGGCGAAGGCGTCCACATCCAGCATCGTCACCGCATTGTGCGGGTAGCGACGTTTGACCGCCGCGCCCAACACTCCAGCGCCGCAACCGAAGTCCAGCAGGTGGCCACTGGGCAGTTTGTCCAAGTGTTCCAGCAACAATTCGGTGCCGCGATCCAGGCGGCCATGGCTGAATACGCCCGGCAGGCTCACCACTTTCAGCGGCCCTTCGGCCAGCGGCACTTCGAAGACCTGCGCCAGGCTCTCCAGCTCAACCGCTTGCGGCGCGTTGGCCACGGTGACCTGCCACAACTGGCAGTGGCGTGCGTTATCGAGTTTGCGCGGTTTGCCGAAGGGGATCATCTGCTTGGCGGCGCTTTCGATACCGCCTTTTTTCTCCCCCACCAGAAACAGCTCGGCGTCGGGCAGGCGCGCGGCCACGGCGTTGAGCAGGTAGTCGGTCAGGTCCTTGGACTTGGGCAGGAAGATCACTGCCGCATCAAACGCGCGCTGCGGCACATTCACGCCGAACTGGCTGCGCTCGGGGAAACGTGCGTCGAGCGCCGCCTGGTCACCGGCATGCCAGCACCAGCCATGCGCATTGGGCAGGCGGCCGAGCAAATCGTCGGCGGGTAACCCCACGAGCAGCAGGTTGCCTTGAAAAAGTTCGGCCTGACGAAGCAGTACTTCACTGCGCGGATCCATGGTCTGCTCCTTGAAAAGGGGCGCAGTTTATCAACTGACGACGCGCAGCGGGGCGCCGCTGAAAAAGCCGCGGGCGTTTTCCGCCAGTTGACCGACGATCCGCTGTCGCGCTTCGCGACTGCCCCAG
Source organism: Pseudomonas marginalis (assembly GCF_024169655.1). Classification (GTDB taxonomy): domain Bacteria; phylum Pseudomonadota; class Gammaproteobacteria; order Pseudomonadales; family Pseudomonadaceae; genus Aquipseudomonas; species Aquipseudomonas paraveronii. The sequence goes on from NZ_JALJWV010000001.1 coordinate 935,733, forward strand.
GCATTGTGGGGCGTAACGATCAAGCGCGGGATGTCGTCGGCCAGCAGCGGGTTGCCATGCACCGGGGGTTCGACGCTCAGCACATCGGTCGCCGCGCCGCCCAGGTGCCCATTGCGCAAGGCATCGGCCAGGGCCTGTTCGTTGATCAAGCCACCGCGCGCAGTGTTGACGATAAACGCGCCGGGCTTGAGTAGCGCCAGTTCGCGGGCGCCGATCAAGTCGCGGGTGTGTTCGTTGAGCGGGCAGTGCAGCGTCAACGCGTCGACCTGCGCCAGCAGTTCATCCAGCGGCACGCGATCGGCGCGGGCAGGGCGCCCGGGAATAGCGCCGAGTATGACGCGCATGCCGAAGGCTTCGGCCAGCCGCGCGACGGCGCTGCCCAGTTCGCCATGGCCCAGCAGGCCGAGGGTTTTGCCTTCGAGTTCGACGATGGGGTGATCCAGCAGGCAGAACTGCTTGGCCTGTTGCCATTTGCTGGCCTTCACGTCCCGCTGATAGTCGTTCAAACGCGTCGCCAGGTTCAGCAGCAGCATGATCGTATGCTGCGCCACCGACGGTGTGCCGTAGCCCTGGCAGTTACTCACGGTGACACCATGGGTGCGGGCGGCTTCAAGGTCGACGTTATTGGTGCCGGTGGCTGACACCAGGATCAGCTTGAGCTCGGGGCAGGCCGCCAAGGTTTCGCTGTTGAGCGCAATCTTGTTGCTGATGGCGACTTGGGCGCCTTGCAGGCGTTCGAGCACATTCTGCGGCGTGGTCTGCTCAAACAGCTGCAGGTCGCTGAAGCAGTTTCGCAACTCGCTGAGGTCGAGGTCCCCCAAGTCGAGGGATGGGTGATCGAGGAAGACGGCGCGGCGATTGTTCGTCATCAACTGTACCTTTTGTGACAGGGTTCGAAGGCGTAATCTACCGAGCCTATCAGATGAAATAATCTGTTACTTAATGGAGTGAGTATGTACGTCGCCGAGTTTTTGACCGTGGCCCTGATTCACCTGTTGGCGGTAGCCAGCCCCGGCCCGGATTTCGCGGTGGTGGTCCGCGAAAGTGTCACCCACGGCCGCCGCGCCGGGACCTGGACCGCATTGGGCGTGGGTTCGGCGATTTTCCTGCACGTGGGGTACTCGTTGCTCGGCATCGGCTTGATCGTGTCCCAGTCCATCGTGCTGTTCAACGCGCTGAAATGGGCGGCGGCGGCTTACCTGCTGTACATCGGCTTCAAGGCCCTGCGCGCACAGCCGGCCAAGCCTGCCGCTGAAGGCGAACTGCACCGCGAAGTCGGCGAACGCACCCCACGCGGGGCATTTACCGCAGGCTTTGTGACTAACGGTTTGAACCCCAAGGCCACGTTGTTCTTCCTGTCGCTGTTTACCGTGGTGATCAACCCGCACACACCGCTGGCGGTGCAGGCGGGTTATGGCGTGTACCTGGCGGTGGCCACGGCGCTGTGGTTCTGCCTGGTGGCGATGTTGTTCAGCCAGCAGCGGGTGCGTGCAGGGTTTGCGCGGATGGGGCATTGGTTTGATCGGACGATGGGGGCGGTGTTGATTGCGATTGGGGTGAAGTTGGCGTTTACCAGTATGAAATGAGTCGAACTCTCTTACGACCGGCACCAAGATGGAATATGGTTTTGTCCTTGGCGGAACCAGCGGGTTCGAAAGCCATTTTTTGTATAGGCGGCATCACCATCTCCTGTTGGGGAAATCGACTTCACGTACTGGATGGGCGCTTTCCGGTAAAGGGTCGGTAAGCCCCTCGACATCTGTCTTCTCCTCGAATATTTGACCGTTGTTACCGACCAGCCTATAGCTATACGAAGGCAGTCTTTTCCCCCATTCGTCCACAATGAGGTAGCGCCCAAACCCGGGCTTATCCGGTTCTGGGAGCCAGTCGGGTAACAGCTGCGGGCGGGGGTCCAGACAATCGGCATAACGCCAGCGTGAAAAACACTCGGGCGCGCGTCCTGTGCGCAGGCTTTGTAGTTTCCAGAAGTCTGGCGTCGATTGACCATCTGCCACGACACTACCATCGGGATAGGTGAAAGCGGTGTGGTTTCCCTCCTTTTTTTCCTTTGGCCCCGCCGAATAAACTATGAAATCGGAATGTATGACTGGTTCGAAATATACCTGCCGCGCCTGTAATGCTTGGTAACTGAGGTAAATGCTGCCCTCGCCGGCCAAGCCCACAGTTTTTTTGTAAGGCCCCAAAAACTCTTCATCGACCCAAGGGTAGTAATCCTTCTTGATCGTCAGATCGCCTTCAACCTTGATATCAGCCCCACCCCGTGGCGAGTCGTTGTAGTCAAATATCACAACCACGCCCCCGCCTCCCCCAGAGGTCACATTCTCGCCAAAACGCGTCGGATCGGCATAAACCACGCCAAAGGTCACATTCGCCAAATGCCAGCGGCACGCGCCACCGCCATCTTTCGGTAGTTCCACTTGGTAGAGATCACTCTGCCCCTGGCGCTCCAGTTCCTTGTAAACCGAGTGATGACCATCCCGTTCAGTGCGCTGGCCGCTGGCGCCGTAGTCGACACGCTTACAAATGGGTGAGCGATACATCACCCACATAGTTTCGGTTTTCAGCTCCTTGGGCAGTTTCACGGTGACGGTTATTTTTTCGCTGTTAGCAGGCGGGGCCAGGCTGTGGTCCTGACGGCATCCACTGAGACTGAAAAACATCGCGCACACAACCGTGAGCAGGCGGAGGAACCGGATTTCGTCCTTTCGCGTGTGAATAGGCTTAACCATAGGTTTTCTCGTAATAAGCTTTTGGGTCGGCAATGGCGTTAAAGCGCTGCAGCGCCTCGGCGCCACCTGCTACTTGCTGGGTGATATGCAGGGCTTGGTCTACCAGACGCTGTAAGTCGAGGAACACGCGATTGCGGGCCAGTTCGTCCTCGTGAATGCTCGCGTAGTAATCCTTTAGCTGTTGTTCGAACTTGCGCCGTTGGACCTGTCGCTCCAGCAATGGATCGCGCTCGGCGTCAATCGATTCCAGTAATTGGTTATGGATATAGGGTTGGTATTGCGACATGAAGTGATCGCCAATACGCGGCATTCGCCCCGTCGTCGGGTTGCTGTAGCGAGGGAAGAACCGGGCACGACTTTCGGCGTTCAGCGACGTGTTCAGGCACTGCGTGGCCTGCTCGACTTGCTGGTCACCGTCCTCGCTCAGGCTGGGGACCAAATACAGCTTGGCTTTTTCCGGCAGTTCGTAGGCGATAGTGCTGCGATAAGGCGTGCCATCGGGTTTGCGGTAAGCGGGGTATGGTGTGATCTCCTGTTGCTGGTGTTGCTCGGCCCGGAAAAACATGGCGATCTCACCGTGATGGCTGAACGGGTCTTCATGTTTGAATACTGCGCTGGAGACGGCTTGACGTAGCGACCAACTAAACCCGGCGAGCAGGCCGACAGGGCCATAGGCGTCATATAGGTAATTGTCCAACGCGGCCTCGGGGGGGACGCGAGGAATGGCGTCCATGTCATTGACATGGCGAAAGTGCCATAAGTCGCCCAAAAACTGTACGGCGTGGAGGGTGAAGGTGCGGGGCATGCCGTAGGTGTAGAGCAGGGGGTTATGGTTTTTCAGCGAGGCCGCGTGGATGAGGCCGAGGGCGCCGCCCAGGCTATGGCCGCAGATGAACAATTTTTTATCGCGAACACCACCAAGAATCGTCTTGCCAAAATCAGTATCAAAAACTCTTCTCGCTACCTCAAATGCATCGCGAAAGCCAAGGTGCACACTGCCCACAGCAGTAAGGTCAGGGCAAGGAACCTTAGGCTCGCAAACCGCAGCGATCTCCGGTTTCACAGGACGAAAGGTCGCATCGGTGATGAGGTCAGCAAGCCCTTCCATCTCAGTGCCACGCCAAGCCACCAACACTTGGGAAACACTGATAGCGTAAAACAACTGGGTATGACCTTCCGGCACGTCTGCCTTAGCGGTATCCAAGGCTTTGATCGTCAAATAACGATCACTGAAAGGCACATCAACCACCACACATGGCCATGCCTGGCCGTTATCCCAAACCCGAGGTGTACGTGACAAATCCAGGCATTGCTGCTCGAAAAACTCGTTGACGGAACCCAGTTCGCGTTCATCCCGCGTGCTATACGCCAGAATACTCATCAACCCCAGGTTGTAGGCATTGACCAGGCTGTACCCAGACTGGTGATGCAACATCAGAGACCAGGCGCGAAATGGGCAGACTTCCAGCACATGACGACGGTCCAGTTCATCGCCACTGACGGTGAAGCCGTTGAACTTTCGTTCCGGGAAATGAAACGCCGGTAGCTGATTCGAATCATTCAAGGGGGGCTGGAATGTTGGTTGTCGGTCACATAATTGACCGATTCGTAGATAGTGGTAGCAGCGCCCCGCAGCCAGCGCCTGCTTCTCAATCGGCGAAAAGCCTGAGCGTTGCGGGCCATACAGCGGTGTACGATCCCCGATAACCGGTCGAGGCGGCTCCGCGCGCTCAGCACGCAAACGACGCGTTTGCAGTTGATCGGCCAAAGGGTTGGCCTCCATCAACAACGTGATAGGCAGCGGATGCAAGCCCTCGATGCGAATCACACCCTCGGCATCGCTTTGGCCAAGAAACTCCGGCACAACACGCTCACGAGTGGCCTCATTCACCGCACGGTAAGGCAGGTTCGCCAGGGGCTCGCCCTGCTCATCCAGCAATTGGAACTCTATCCAATGCCGTTTCTGTTTTCCGCCGATGAAATCCTTGTTCGGGTTGAGTGTGTCCGTGCGGTGCATGGGATCGTTGTGCATAGCGGTCCTTTAGCGATGGGTGCGACGAAAGTCCAAAGCGTAAAGAGTTGCTATCCGTGACGAATGTCGGAAGGTTCGCCTTTCAGCGAAGGGTGCTTCCTGATCTTATTTGCTTATGTCCCGAAGCGGATACTGGCGCAAAGCTAGCATTCACAGGAGGCTGCAAATCATTCCTTTGGCTGATTTGGCCGGCACCTAACGTCTCTACAGTGCAGGTCTTCAAGCCAAGACCGTGCAGTCATAAAAAGGGATTCGTATGTTGCAGACCCGTGTTATCCCGCCCGCCGAAGGTGCGTACCAATATCCGCTGTTGATCAAACGCCTGCTGATGTCCGGGGCCCGTTACGAGAAGACCCGGGAAATCATCTACCGCGACAAGCTGCGCTACACCTATCCGACCCTGATCGAGCGGGTCGCGCGCCTGGCCAATGTGCTCACTGACGCCGGGGTCAAGGCCGGTGATACCGTCGCTGTGATGGACTGGGACAGCCACCGTTACCTGGAATGCATGTTCGCGATCCCGATGATCGGCGCGGTGATCCACACCATCAACGTGCGCCTGTCGCCGGAACAGATTCTCTACACCATGAACCACGCCGAGGACCGCTTTGTGCTGGTCAACAGCGAGTTCGTGGGGCTTTACCAGGCGATTGCCGGGCAGCTCACCACCGTCGACAAAACGTTGTTGCTGACCGATGCGGCCGAGAAAACCGCTGAGCTGCCGAACCTGGTGGGGGAGTACGAAACCCTGCTGGCCGCCGCCAGCCCGAAGTACGATTTCGAGGATTTTGACGAAAATTCTGTCGCCACCACCTTCTATACCACCGGCACCACCGGCAACCCCAAGGGGGTGTACTTCACCCATCGCCAATTGGTGCTGCACACCATTGGCGTGGCGACCATCATGGGCAGTGTCGACAGCGTGCGCCTGCTGGGCACCAACGACGTGTATATGCCGATCACGCCGATGTTCCATGTGCATGCCTGGGGCCTGCCGTATGTGGCGACCATGCTGGGCCTGAAACAGGTCTACCCCGGGCGTTACGATCCGGAATACCTGGTGGAGCTGTGGCGCAAGGAGAAGGTCACCTTCTCCCACTGTGTGCCGACCATCCTGCAAATGGTGCTCAACGCCAAGGCCGCCCAGGGTGTGGACTTTGGCGGCTGGAAAATCGTCATCGGCGGCAGCGCCCTCAACCGCACGCTGTATGAAGCGGCCAAGGTCCGTGGGATTCAGCTGACCGCTGCGTATGGCATGTCCGAGACCGGGCCGCTGGTGTCCTGCGCCCATCTTAACGATGAGCTGATGGCCGGCACCGAAGACGAGCGCACCAGTTACCGCATCAAGGCCGGTGTGCCCGGGCCCTTGGTGGAAGCGGCGATCATCGACAGCGACGGCCATTTCCTGCCTGCCGATGGCGAGTCTCAGGGCGAGTTGGTGTTGCGTGCGCCGTGGCTGACCGAGGGCTACTACAACGAGCCGCAAAAGGGCGCCGAGCTGTGGGAAGGTGGCTGGATGCACACCGGCGACGTGGCGACCCTCGACGCGTTTGGGGTGATCGATATCCGCGACCGCATCAAGGACGTGATCAAGACCGGCGGCGAGTGGGTCTCGTCCCTGGCCCTTGAAGACCTGGTCAGCCGCCACCCGGCGGTACGCGAAGTAGCGGTGGTGGGCATCGCCGACCCGCAGTGGGGCGAGCGCCCGTTTGCCTTGCTGGTGGTGCGTGATGGCCATGTGATAGGGGCTCGCGAGCTCAAGGAACACCTCAAGCCGTTCGTGGAATTGGGCCACTTGAGCAAGTGGGCGATTCCAAGCCAGATCGCCATTGTTACTGAAATTCCCAAGACCAGTGTCGGCAAGCTCGACAAAAAACGTATCCGCATCGACATCATTGAATGGCAGGCCAACAACAGTACGTTCCTGTCCACCCTTTGATGCCCTTCGCCGTGCCCGTTCGGGCACGGCAATGCTCTATCTCGCGGCTTCACTTGTGATTTTCCGATTTTCAGCCATCCTTGCCGCGTCGGCCTTCGTCGACGTGGCGAAAGGGCTGTGGCAGACGGGTCGGTGATGCAAATCACACTTTAGAGGGATCAAGCGGTACCCCCTGCTGGCTATAGTCCCTCTCAGAGTTTTTCAAGGATGTTGCGCTTCGAGCCACGGGGGCTCGGTTGCCGGGGCGGCATTGGAATCGTTGTATTCCGGCCGTTACATGCATCACAGAAAGAACTCACTGCCATAACAATAATGCACATGGAGTAGCGTCGATGACCTCAGTAAACCAGTTCTGGCGCCGGGCAAGATTGCCCCTGGCTGTCAGTCTCGCCTCTACGCTCGCCGGGCCGGCATTCGGCGTCAGTTTCAACATTGGTGAAATCGAAGGTAGCTTCGATTCGTCGCTTTCGGTGGGGGCCAGCTGGTCGACAGCCAAGGCCAACCGCGACCTGATCGGCGTCAACAATGGTGGCAAGGGCTTGTCCCAGACCTCCGATGACGGCCACTTGAACTTCAAGCGCGGCGAGACGTTCTCGAAGATCTTCAAGGGTATCCATGACCTGGAGCTGAAATACGGCGACACCGGTGTGTTTGTGCGGGGCAAGTACTGGTATGACTTTGAGTTGAAAGATGAAAGCCGCCTATTCAAGGACATCAGCGACAACAACCGCAAGGAAGGCGCCAAGTCCTCCGGCGGGCAGATTCTCGACGCGTTTATCTACCACAACTACGCCATTGCCGATCAGCCAGGCAACGTGCGGTTTGGCAAGCAGGTAGTGAGCTGGGGTGAAAGTACCTTCATCGGTGGCGGCATCAACTCCATCAACCCGATCGACGTGTCGGCGTTCCGTCGCCCGGGGGCTGAGATCAAGGAGGGCTTGATTCCGGTCAACATGTTCTATATGTCGCAAACCTTGACCGATAATCTGTCGGCCGAGGCGTTTTATCAGTTGGAATGGGACCAGACCGTCACGGATAACTGTGGAACGTTCTTTTCGCAGCCGGACGTGATATCCGACGGTTGCAGCGACAACCTGCGGGTGCTTAACAGCCGCCGTTTCCTGCCTGGTGCAGTCCTCCCCGGTCTTGCTGCCAATGGTGTGGACGTCAATAACGAGGGTGTTCTCGTTCGCCGTGGTGCGGATCGCGACGCTCGCGATAGTGGTCAATTTGGTGTTGCATTCCATTACAACTTCGAGCCGCTGGACACGGAGTTCGGCGCTTACTTCATGAATTACCACAGCCGTGCGCCTATTTTCAGCGCCCAGGGCGCACCGCAATCTGCTTATACGGGGCCAACCGGCCTGCCGGGGTCGTTGCGCCCACTGGTGGTCGCGGGCAACTCCAACTATTTCGTCGAATACCCTGAAGACATTCGTCTGTATGGTCTGAGCTTCTCCACCACCTTGCCTACAGGCACCGCGTGGAGTGGTGAGTTGAGCTATCGCCCTAACGCCCCTGTTCAACTGAGCACCACTGACATCCTCTACGCGGGTGTCACCCCACTCCCAGGCTACGGCAATGCATCGGTGTTGAAGGGGAGTCCAGGCCAGGATCTGCATGGCTATAACCGTAAGGAAGTGACCCAGTTCCAGACCACCTTCACGCACTTCTTCGACCAAGTCATGGGTGCAAGTCGCCTGACCACCGTGGGTGAAATTGGTGTGACCCATGTGGGTGGCCTGGAAAGCAGATCAGAAGCGCGCTATGGCCGTGACCCGGTCTTTGGTCCGGGGGAGCTGCCAGGCGGCTTCTGTAATGCACTCAACAACTCGACGGCGCAAGGCGGGGGTCTAGCCAACGCGGCTAACCTAAACACCAACTGCAACAACGATGGCTTCACTACCGCGACGTCCTGGGGCTACCGCGCACGCGCCATCTGGGAATATCCGGACGTCTTCGCCGGGGTCAACCTCAAGCCTAACGTGGCCTGGTCCCACGACGTAAAAGGTTATTCTCCAGGCCCTGGCGGTAACTTTGAAGAGGGTCGCAAAGCGGTCAGCCTGGGGCTGGATGCTGAATACCAGAACACCTATACCGCGAGCCTGGCTTACACCAACTTCTTTGGTGGCAAGTTCAGTACGGTGGATGACCGCGACTTCGTTGCCCTGAGCTTCGGCGCCAACTTCTAAGCACACTGCATTTCAGGAAGAACCAGAACATGAAAATAACTAAAAGTCTGTTGCACGTCGGTGTGCTTGGGCTGTCGATCCTGGCGAGTAACGTCATGGCGGCGGTATCGGCGGATGAGGCCGCCAAGTTGGGCACGACCCTGACCCCGATGGGCGCCGAAATGGCCGGTAACGCCGCAGGCACCATTCCTAAATGGTCGCCGTTGCCGACGAATGCCGGCGCCGTCGACGCCCGTGGTTTCCTGGCCAACCCTTACGCCAGTGAGCAACCGCAATTCACCATCACCGCGCAAAACGTCGAGCAATACAAAGACAAGCTGGCGCCGGGGCAGTACGCGATGTTCAAGCGCTACCCGGAAACCTTCAAGATGCCGGTCTACCCGACCCATCGCGGCGCCACCGTACCGGCCGAGGTGTTTGCCTCGATCAAGAAGAACGCCACCACCACCAACCTGGTGTCCGGCGGTAACGGCCTGGAAAACTTCGAAACCGCCGTGCCGTTCCCGATTCCGAAAAGTGGCGTTGAAGTCATCTGGAACCACATCACCCGCTACCGTGGCGGCAGCGTGACCCGCCTGGTGACCCAGGCCACGCCGCAGACCAACGGTTCGTTCAGCCTGGTGTATTTCAAAGACCAGTTCGTGTTTCGCGACAAGATGAAAGACTTCGACCCGAAAAACCCCGGCAACGTGCTGTTCTACTTCAAGCAGCAAGTGACCGCGCCGGCGCGTCTGGCGGGTGGTGTGCTGCTGGTCCACGAAACCCTCGACCAGGTGAAGGAACCGCGCTCGGCGTGGGTCTACAACGCCGGCCAGCGTCGTGTGCGCCGGGCGCCGCAAGTGTCTTATGACGGGCCGGGCACCGCCGCCGACGGCCTGCGTACCTCCGACAACCTCGACATGTACAACGGTGCGCCGGACCGCTACGACTGGAAACTGGAAGGCAAGAAAGAAATCTACATCGCCTCCAACAGCTACAAGATCGACGATCCGAAACTCAAGTACGTCGACATCATCAAGGCCGGCCACATCAACCAGGACCTCGCACGCTACGAGCTGCGCCGCGTGTGGCACGTGGTCGCGACCCTGAAGGAAGGCCAGCGCCACATCTACGCCAAGCGTGATTTCTTCATCGACGAAGACACCTGGCAAGCGGCGGTGATCGATCACTACGACGGTCGCGGCCAACTGTGGCGCGTCGCCGAAGCCCATGCCGAGAACTACTACGACAAGCAAGTGCCGTGGTACGCCCTGGAAACCCTCTACGACCTGCAGTCCGGCCGTTACCTGGCCCTGGGCATGAAGAACGAAGAGAAGCAGGCGTATGACTTTGGCTTCATCTCCGGCATCAGCGACTTCAGCCCGGCGGCCCTGCGCCAGGACGGTGTTCGCTAAGCTCCACGCGTAGCCAAATGTGGGAGGGGGCTTGCCCCCGATAGCGGTCTGACTGCCAATAAATCTATTGGCTGACCCAGCGCAATCGGGAGCAAGCTCCCTCCCACATTTTTTGTCGCAGTTCTTTTTCAGGCAAATGTTGCAAAGATCTACAAACCCGCCGTTTTTACCGCTAGTCTGCGGACATCTGCAATGCCGACAACAGCCTTCTACAAGAGCCCGGCGATGACTGATCTGTCCCGAATCCACGGGCCTGCCAGCGCGGTAATCCCGACGCTGGAAGGTCGCTTCTACAGGCCTCCGTTGCCTGACGGCTACGTGCTGCGACCGCGCCTGTGCGAACGGCTGAGCGCCGGCCTGGAAGGGCGATTGCTACTGGTCTGCGCCCCCGCGGGGTTCGGCAAGAGTTCGCTGGCGGTCGAGTTCTGTCAGAGTCTGCCGGCCCATTGGCAAAGTCTTTGGTTGGGCCTGAGCCCACGGGATAACGACCCCGGTCGTTTCCTCGAGCGGCTGCTCGACGGCTTGCAACAATACTTCCCGCAATTGGGTGCCCAATCCTTGGGCCTGCTGAAAATGCGTCAACGTCACCAGCCGTTCGCCTTCGAAGAATGGCTCGATGGCTTGCTCGATGAGCTGGCGGTGCATTTGTCCACGCGTGCGCCTTTGTTGCTGGTGCTGGATGACTACCATTTGGCCCAGGGCCCGGTGCTTGATCGCTGCCTGCAATTTTTCCTCAATCATTTGCCCGATGGCCTGCTGGTGCTGGTTACCAGTCGCCAGCGCCCAGATTGGCACCTGGCGCGCTTGCGCCTGTCTCGGCACCTGCTGGAGTTGCATGAGCAAGACCTGCGCCTGACCCACGCCGAATCCCTGGCGGTGCTGGATCGCCACAGCAGTTCGCTGCGCGGCGAGGCGCTGGATAATTTGATCCGGCGCAGTGAAGGCTGGGTCGCCGGCTTGCGTTTCTGGCTGTTGGCGGCCTCCGAAGCGGGGAATGAAGGCGCCTTACCGCAGAGTCTGCACGGCGGCGAAGGCTTGATACGCGACTATTTGCTGGAAGAAGTGATCGATTGCCTGCCGGCAGAAGTCCAGGCATTCCTCTATGAAACCGCTTCGCAGGAACGCTTTTGCAGCGAACTGTGCGACGCCATACGCGACGCTCATGACAGCGCGGAAATCCTGCGTTACTTGCAGGCTCACCAGGTATTTCTGGTGCCGCTGGACGAGCAGGGGCACTGGTTCCGTTACCACCATTTGTTTTCCGACCTGCTGCGCACCCGGCGCGCGAGCAGCGCCGTGCTGCCGCCCGCCAGCCTGCACCTGCGCGCCTGTCGCTGGTTCAACGCCCAGGGGCTGATCGATGAAGCGGTCGAGCAGGCGTTGCGCGCCGGTCATCTGGATGTGGCGGCGAACCTGGTGCAGAACCTCTCCGAGGAGCAACTGCTGGCCGAGCAGAACGTCGGCATGCTCCTACGCTGGAAAATGGACCTGCCCGACAGCCTGCTGATCAGCACGCCCCGGTTGATCGTGCTGTACAGCTGGGCCTTGGGCCTGGCCTGTCAGTTGGATGCGGCGGAAGAACTCTCGAGCTACCTCAGCCGCTTCCTGCCGGCACCATCGGCCACCGCGCAGAAGTCGATGCTGGCGCAGTGGCTGGCGCTGAGCGGGATCATCGCCCGGGGCCGAGGCGACCGCGAGCTGACCCAGCGCTATTGCAGCGAAGCCTTGGAAAGCCTGCCGCAGCGCCGTTACGGCCAGCGCCTGATGTGCCTGTCGACCCTCTCCAACCTGGCGATCGTCGACGCCGACCTGTGGCGCGCCCGTGGCTTGAACCGCGAATCCCTCGAATTGGCGCAGCGCGTCGGCAACCCGCTGTTCGAGGCCCTGGCCCATTACGACCGAGCGCGGGTCTTGCAGGCGCGCGGCGAAATCCTGCGCTCGCTGGATGAAGTGCGCCAAGGCCTGCAGCGCTTGCACGACCTGTCGCCCCAGCGGCTATACGCCGTGCGCGCCCGATTAGCGCTTTACGAAGGCTACCTGCTGCTGACGCGTTATCAGCCGGAAGCCGGCCTGGACCGCCTGCGCGCCGGCCTGGCCGAAGCCCGCGCCTGCCGGGATATCAGCGTGCTGATCGGGCATTGCGTGATTGCCAACTTCGAAGGGCGCCGCGGCGACTTCGCCAAAGCCTTCGCCGAACTGGCCGAGGCCGAACGTCTGATGCACATCTGGGACGTGCCGCCGATTTACTACCTGGCAATGATCACCCTGATCAAATGCGAGCTCTGGCTAGCCCAGGGGCGTACCGACCTGGCCGACGCCTGGCTGACCCGCCTGGGGCAAACCTACAACGGTGAACACGCGGCGGCCGCCCCGGAGTTTCATCCGCATCTGCCACAGCATATCGAGCTGCAGCAGGCCGCGCTGGATGCCATCCGTCATCAACCGGCGGCGGCCCTCCAGCGGCTCGAAGACCTGGCGCAACACGCCCACAGCAGCGGGCGCCAGATGATTGCCCTGATGGCGCTGACCCAGCAGGCGCAGTTGCTGCTGGAGAACGGCCTGGAGGCCAAAGCGCGAGAGGTGTTGGCCCGCGCACTTGAAGCCGGGGCCGGGGGGGCGCTGCAACCCTTCCAGCGATTGCTTGAAGGGTATCCCGACTGGATGCGCGATCAACTCGGCCAAGATCCCCATGGGGCATTGAACCAGTGCCTGTTGGCGCTGCTGCCGGCCGTCGCGGTCAGCGAGCCGGCGCCCAACCATCAAACCCTGAGCGTCCGCGAGCTGGCGGTACTGCAACTGATCGCCCAAGGCTGTTCGAACCAGGAAATCAGTAAGCGACTCTTCATTTCCCTGCACACGGTCAAGACCCACGCCAGCCATATCAACAGCAAACTGGGGGTGGAGCGGCGCACCCAGGCGGTGGCGCGGGCGCAGGAGCTGCGGTTGATTGGTTAAAGAGTGAACGCCGTGACGAGCGAGCTTGCTCGCGGTGGGCTGCGAAGCCACTCCAGTCTGGTTTAATAGTGCAATTATTCTGGCGAGATTCGCCCGAAACTACCCTTCATTTGCACCCGAGGCCCGTTCATGGACACCGCAAAGCCGACCCTCATCCGCGAAACCTTCCCCGTCGGCCCGTTGCAGTGCAACTGCACCATCATCGGCGATCCCATCAGTAAAAAAGCCATCGTGGTCGATCCCGGCGGCAATCACGAACTGATCCTGGCGCGGCTCGATGCGCTGGGTCTCAAGGTAGTAAGCATCATTCACACCCATGCCCACCTGGATCACTTCCTGGCTTCCGGCCAGTTGAAGGAGAAGACCGGCGCGACCCTGCACTTGCACAAGGCCGACCAGTTTCTCTGGGACAACCTGGAGATGCAGTGCCAGATGTTTGGCGTGCCATATACGCCGGTGCCGCCCCCGGACCGTTGGCTGGCCGACGATGAAGAACTGGCCTGCGGTTGCGGCGTAGCATTGCATACGCCGGGGCACACGCCGGGGTCGATGAGTTTCTGGTTTGCCGACGCCAAGCTGCTGATTGCCGGGGATACGCTGTTTCGCCGGGGCGTGGGCCGCACGGATTTGTGGGGCGGGGACCAGGCGGCGATCGTGCGGTCGATCAAGCAGCGGTTGTATACGTTGGATGAGGCCGCGACGGTGGTGACCGGTCACGGGCCGGATACGCGACTGGGTGATGAGATGCGTGAGAACCCCTTTGTGCGCGCGTGACTGCAGCGCAAGCGGTCAAGGCCTGTAGCAAAAAACTCAGCTTGTGTTCAGCGTGGGTCTGCTACGGTTTGTGCAGCGACGGTAGTCCTGAATCTTTTGTTACAGGTCGGGATACGTCTACGGAATTTTTACCGTTTGTCGCGTTCAAAGCTCGGCAAAGATCCATTGTCCATGTCCTCTGCACCCAGAGTGCAAAAGTAGGAGCTTCTCCATGTTCACTCCGCGTCGTCTGCTAGTTGTCGCTACTGCCGTAGCCTTGTTATCTGGCTGTGCTTCACCTAATCCGTATGACGGTAGCAGCCAGGGACAGGCGAGTAATGAATCCGGTGGCATGAGCAAGACCGCCAAGTACGGCGGCCTCGGTGCCCTGGCCGGTGCGTTGGCCGGTGCGGCCATCGACCATAACAACCGTGGCAAGGGCGCGCTGATCGGTGCGGTCGTCGCGGGGGCAGGCGCAGCGGGTTATGGCTACTACGCCGACCAGCAGGAAAAGAAACTGCGCGCAAGCATGGCCAATACCGGGGTTGAAGTTCAGCGCCAGGGCGATCAGATCAAACTGATCATGCCGGGTAACATCACCTTCGCCACCAACTCGGACGCGATCTCCAGCAGCTTCTACATGCCGCTGAACAACCTGGCCAACTCGCTCAAGCAGTTCAGCCAGAACACCATCCAGATCGTGGGTTACACCGATAGCACTGGCAGCCGCCAACTGAACATGGACCTGTCCCAGCGTCGTGCGCAGAGTGTGGCGAATTACCTGACATCCCAAGGCGTCAGCGCTGCCAACCTGAGCGCTCGCGGTGCCGGTCCGGATAATCCGATTGCCAGCAATGCCGACGTCAACGGGCGCGCTCAGAACCGGCGTGTAGAAGTGAACCTGGGCCCAATCCCGGGCCAGCAGTACGGCCAGCCAGGTGCCCAGCAACAGGCGCCGCAGCAGAACAACCAGTTCCAGGGCAACCCGTACTCGCAATACCAGTAATCACCCGCTAATAAAAAGGGCGCCCTGCAGTGAATGCAGGGCGCCCTTTTTTATGGCTGTCGGTTACATCAATCGATGTACTCGAACACCTTCACGATCCGCTGCACGCCGGATACACCCTGTACCAGGTTCGCCGCACGGGTCGCTTCCGCCTGGGTCAGCAGGCCCATCAGGTAAACGATGCCGTTGTCGGTGACGACTTTGATGCGCGAACCGGGAATTGCGTTATCGGTCAGCATCTGCGCCTTGATCTTAGTGGTCAGCAGCGCGTCGTTGCTGATGGCCAGCAGGGTGATCGGGTCCATCACCTGCAATTCGTTGTGGACCTTCTTGACCCGCTGCACGGCCGAGGCGGCTTGTTCGGCCTGGGCCTTGAGGTCGGCACGCGGCGTTTGGCCGGCGAGCAGTACCACGCCGTTGAAGCTGGTCACGACGATGCGCGACGCGCCATTGCCCAGGTCCGTAGCGGCCTTGGCGACGTTGACCTCGACCTTGGTTTCGATCAACGAGTCGTCAATCTTGCTGCCGAAGGTGCGGGTGCCCTTGTCGTCCTGGATGGGGGTGTCACGTGTCGCGGTGATTGCCGTGCTGCAGCCGCTGATGCCGAGGCACAGCGCGATCGCCAATAGGCTGAGGCGTTTAACGGTCATTCTTCACTCCCGAACAGTTGGCTGTCGATCAGATCACACAGGCAGTGGATCGTCAGCAGGTGGACTTCCTGAATACGTGCGGTGACATTGGCCGGGACGCGAATCTCCACGTCCTCGGGCAGCAGCAGCGAGGCCATGCCGCCGCCGTCGCGACCGGTCAATGCTACGACAATCATTTCGCGATCATGTGCGGCCTGGATCGCCTGAATAATATTCGCCGAGTTGCCGCTGGTGGAAATCGCCAGCAGCACGTCGCCCGGTTGGCCCAGGGCGCGGATCTGCTTGGAGAAGATTTCGTTGTAGCTGTAGTCGTTGGCGATCGAGGTGATCGTCGACGAATCGGTGGTCAAGGCAATGGCCGGCAGGCTCGGACGCTCGCGCTCGAAGCGGTTGAGCAGCTCGGACGAGAAATGCTGGGCGTCGCCGGCCGAGCCGCCGTTGCCGCACGAAAGCATTTTGCCCTCGTTGAGCAAGGCGTTGACCATGACCTGACTGGCTTGCTCGATGTGCGGTGCAAGTACGTCCATCGCCTGTTGCTTGGTGTCGATGCTGGCCTGGAAAAGCTGGCGAATTCGGGATTGCATGTCCATCTGTGTGACCTTAAGTAGCGCGGCTATTTGGCACAGGAATGTGCAGCCCGCAAAGCAAAGAGCAAAAGTGTGTGGTGAAGATGTCCGGCGAATCAGCTGTCGAAGGCATCTTTGAGCCAGTTCAAATCAGCTTTGCCAGACGGTGTGCTTTCAATGGCAACCACATCGAAACGGCAGGGGGAATCGGCCCAGCGATGCTCCTTGAGCAGGAAAAACTGCGCGGCGAGTATCAGCTTCTGACGCTTGCGCCCGTCGATACTGGCGAGCGCGCCACCCCATTGTGCGTGTTTTCTGTAGCGGACTTCGACGAATACTACTGTATCGCCGTCAAGCATGACCAGATCAAGCTCGCCGCGGTTACACAACCAGTTCTGCGCCAGAAGGCGCAGACCCTGTTGTCGAAGGTACTCAAGTGCTTGGAGTTCGGCATCCTTGCCGCTTTGTGCGCTGGACCTCTCGGGCATCAGCGTGGGGTATCGGGCAGACGCTGGACCTCGCCGCTGACGAACTTCGCCCACGGCATCTGGCGGTCAACGCGCTGGTTGGCGCTGATGCCCAGGCTGCCCGAGAGGCCGTCAATGCGTGTGTCCGGCAATGCCTTGAGTTGGCCCACGCGTGGCGCCAGGCGGTAGGCATCGACGCCCATCGCGTACAGGCGGCCAAGGCTGCCATTGGCTTGTGGCCATTGTGCGGCAACCTGGTTGCGCAGCGGGTCGGTGGTGTTGAGCAGCCAAGGGGTTTCGCAGAACATGACGTTGGTCATGTCCAGGTACTGGTTCTTGTCGCCGCTGGCGCTGAACACGTGGGAGGTTGCATACACCGGCACGTCGCCGGCGTACTGGAAGTTCAGGGTCGGCTTGATCTGCTGGGCCAGTTGCGGGGTGACGGCCAGGAAGATGAACTCGATGTCCTGGCGACGCGAAGGCTGTGCGGCGACGTCGGTGCCGACGGCGCTTTGCAGGCTCTTGGCACGGCCTTCGCTTTTGCGCAGTTGAAACAGATCGGCGATCTGCTGGGCGAGGGCGACCGGTTGGTCGACGTACTCGACGCCGACAACGGTGCCGCCGTTGGCTTCCCAGTCCTGACGGAAGGCCTTGTAGACACGCTCACCCCATTCGCCACGGGGCACCATCGCGGCCGCGCGGTGCAGGCCGTCGGCACGGGCGCGGCGCGAGACTTCGCGAGCTTCGTCTTCAGCTGCCAGGCCGAACTGGAACAGTTGCGCCGGGTTTTGATCGGCCTCGCTGTAGTTCAATGCCAGGGTGGTAATCGGCAATTGCGGGCGCGCGCTGAGCTGTTTGACCAGCGGTTTTTCCAGCGGGCCGACGACCAATTGCACGCCGGCGGCCTTGGCCTTGGCGTAGAAGTCGTCGAGGGACGTCAGGCGCGAGCTGTCATAGAACTCGATGACCGGCGGCTTCTGCCCGGCTTGTTCAGCCTGGTAGTGCGCGGCCATGAAGCCTTCGCGTAGCGCTTTGGCAACGGCGGCCAGTGGGCCTTCCTGCGGCAGCAGCAGGGCGATCTTGTTCAGCGGCTGGCTCGCCAGCTCCTTGAGCTTGGTCAACGGCGCCGGCAGTTGCACGGCAGCCGGGTGACCTGGATTCTGCGCACGCCACGTGTCGATGGCGGCTTGCTGTTGCTCCAGTGTGCCGGCGCCCTTGACCGCCTGGGCCAAGGTGATCCAGCCGTCGAGCGTTGGGTTGCCGCTGGCTTGCAGCTGTTCGGCCGGCAGCGCGGCAATCAACGCCCAGATGGCTTCATGGTTGCTCTTCGCGGCGTCGCCGGTCAGCAGTGGCGCCATGGCCACACGCTCGCGAGCGGCGGCCAGGGTCTGGCCGTCGGCTTCATAAGCGCGCGCATGTACGGTGCCGGTGCGAACCTGCTGTTCGGCCGGCAGCTCCTTCAGGTTTTGCAGGCTGGGGTGGTTCAACGCCGTCAGCGCGGCCTTGGGCTGGTTGCGCGCCATGGCCAGTTCGGCGGCCAGGGTGCTGGCGAATATCTGCGCGGCGGGCTTGAGAGCATCCAGTGGCACCTGCGCAAGAATCTGCGACGAGCGGCCAGCGTTGTTCTGGTGGTAGGCCATGTCCGCCGCACTCAAGCGCAGCAGTGCAGCTTTTTCGGGGGTGTTGGCGGTGGTCGCCTGTTCGAGCAGTTGTTCGATACTGGCGTCCGGGGTCCGTGGCAGGTCGCCAAGGCTGGACGAGGGCGAGCTGGCGCAGGCGCCCAGCAAGGCAGCGAGGCAGAGGGCGGAGAGCAGCCGCAGACAAGGGATCATGTAAATGTTCCTGATACCGATCAAATTAGCGTGGAATTGTACCCAAGCACTGGCCCAGGCGCGATGTTACTGGCGTGAAACCGTCAATTTAGATGGTGCAAATGTTGCGTTTGGGTGGCTACGGCCGACCGACGGCTGAAACGGCATCCATCTCGATGGCATATTTCCAGGGCGCCTACGCGCTACAATGCGGCTTTTGCCAACCATCGAGGTGTGCGTTTTGACTGCTCCAGGTCCTTTGAATTCCACTGCAGGCTCGCTTTTTGTCGTGGCGACGCCCATTGGCAACCTGGACGACATCAGTGCCCGGGCGCTTAAAGTGTTGCGCGACGTTAAATTGATCGCGGCGGAAGACACTCGGCACTCCCAGCGTTTGATGCAGCATTTTGGGATCAGCACGCCATTAGCCGCCTGCCACGAGCATAACGAGCGCGAAGAAGGCAGCCGTTTTATCACGCGCCTGCTGGCCGGTGACGATGTGGCGCTGATCTCCGATGCTGGCACCCCGCTGATTTCCGACCCCGGTTACCACCTGGTGCGCCAGGCGCGTGCCGCGGGAATCAATGTAGTGCCTGTTCCGGGCGCATGCGCGTTGATTGCGGCGTTATCGGCGGCGGGGTTGCCATCGGATCGTTTTATCTTCGAGGGTTTCCTGCCGGCCAAGGCGGTGGGGCGTCGCGCACGTCTTCAGGCACTTAAAGAAGAGCCGCGCACGCTGATCTTCTATGAAGCCCCGCATCGTATCCTCGAATGCCTGCAGGACATGGAGCTGGTGTTCGGTGGCGAACGCCTGGCGCTGCTGGCCCGCGAGCTGACCAAGACCTTCGAGACACTCAAGGGGTTGCCGCTGGAAGCGCTGCGCGCGTTTGTCGAAGGTGACAGCAATCAACAGCGTGGCGAGTGCGTGGTGCTGGTGGCGGGTTGGACGGCGCCGGAAAATGAAGACGCCGTCGGTGGCGAAGCCATGCGTGTTCTGGATCTGCTGCTCAAGGAGATGCCCCTTAAGCGAGCGGCAGCGCTGGCGGCGGAAATTACCGGGGTGCGCAAGAATGTGTTGTATCAGGCCGCACTGGATAAACAGAAAGCCGAATAGTTCCGGGGTTAAACCGGTATTCCGTCTGGACGTGATGGCATTGCTGCACTTTTAATACTTGTCCTAAGCCCGTCGTGCCGTTAACCTTCGCGGCGGAGAGTCGATTGGACAGTCGCTGCCTTCTATGAAAATTAGGGGGGGGAGGAAAGTCCGGGCTCCATAGGGCGAAGTGCCAGGTAATGCCTGGGAGGCGTGAGCCTACGGAAAGTGCCACAGAAAATAACCGCCTAAGCACTTCGGTGCCGGTAAGGGTGAAAAGGTGCGGTAAGAGCGCACCGCACGTCTGGCAACAGTTCGTGGCTAGGTAAACCCCACTTGGAGCAAGACCAAATAGGGTCCCAAGGCGTGGCCCGCGCTGGGACCGGGTAGGTTGCTAAAGATGTCCAGTGATGGCCATCGTAGACGAATGACTGTTCAAGACAGAACCCGGCTTATAGATCGACTCTCCACCTTTTTTCCTTCTGTCCGAATCTCGGACAGAAACCCGGTAGTAACGCAAGAATCCCTCCCTGCCAAATGATTGGCAGATGCATCTTCGTAATACCAAAAAAATCTTACTCTTAATAAATTACTTTAACTTTGAGCCATAGCTCTTTGAGCTATTAGTGCTTATTGAGCCAAAAATACCGCCGAACTCTGGTTTCTCCTCCTTTTACGCTCCTAAATCTCCGTTCTGTAAGGCTTTTCCTTGAATCCGCGCCTTGACGGTGTGGTGGGCGCATTCCTATAGTGTGCGCAAGTGGCGGAAAGTGGCACAAAGTGGGTTTTTTGAACGTAAAACGCTAAAATTGGGAGAAACGCATCTGTGTTTCGCGGAGCCAACGCTATCAGTCTCGATGCAAAAGGCCGTCTCGCTATGCCGAGCCGGTATCGTGACGAGCTCATTTCGCGAAGTTCCGGACAGTTGATCATCACGATCGATGCCGTTGACCCTTGTTTGTGTGTTTACCCCCTCGATGAGTGGGAGTTGATTGAAACCAAGCTGCGCGCCCTGCCTTCATTGCGTGAAGAAAACCGCCGTCTGCAGCGTTTGCTGATTGGTAATGCCGTCGACCTCGAGCTCGATGGCAGCGGTCGTTTCCTGGTGCCACCGCGTCTGCGCGAGTACGCCAAACTCGACAAGCGCGCAATGCTGGTGGGCCAACTGAACAAGTTCCAATTGTGGGACGAAGATGCCTGGGATGCTGTTTCTGCAGCTGACCTGGCTGCTATTCAACAACCGGGCGCCATGCCTGATGAACTGCGTGATTTGATCCTGTGACTATTGATAGCGGCTTTAACCACATCACCGTACTGCTTGACGAAGCCGTTGAGGCTCTCGCCGTACGCGCGGATGGCTGCTATTTGGATGGCACCTTCGGCAGGGGCGGGCACAGTCGGTTGATACTCAGCCAGCTCGGGTCCGACGGTAAACTCCTCGGGTTCGACAAAGACCCCCAAGCGATTGCCACCGGGCAAGCGCTAGCGGCCGAAGACGGCCGCTTTGTCGTTGTACAACGCAGCTTTGCCGAGCTGGGTGCCGAAGTCGCCGAACGCGGCATGGCAGGCAAGGTGGCCGGGGTTTTGCTCGACCTGGGCGTGTCTTCGCCACAGCTCGATGACCCGGAGC
Organism: Pseudomonas marginalis; assembly: GCF_024169655.1. Lineage (GTDB taxonomy): Bacteria > Pseudomonadota > Gammaproteobacteria > Pseudomonadales > Pseudomonadaceae > Aquipseudomonas > Aquipseudomonas paraveronii. The sequence continues at coordinate 956,971 of NZ_JALJWV010000001.1, forward strand.
GCGGTTTCAGTTTCATGAACGACGGCCCGCTCGATATGCGCATGGACCCCACCCGTGGTATCAGTGCTGCGCAGTTCATCGCTACCGCACCGGTGGAAGAAATCGCCCGTGTGTTCAAGGAATACGGTGAAGAGCGCTTCGCCGGCCGCATGGCGCGTGCCGTGGTCGAGCGCCGGGAAATCCAGCCGTTCGAGCGCACCGCCGACCTGGCCGAAGTGCTGAAAGTCGCCAACCCTGCCTGGGAAAAGGGTAAGAACCCCGCCACCCGTGCGTTCCAGGGCCTGCGCATTCACGTCAACAACGAATTGGGCGATCTGGAAGCAGGCCTCGACGCCGCGCTGGAAGCCTTGGAAGTGGGGGGGCGCCTGGTGGTGATCAGCTTCCACTCCCTGGAAGATCGCATCGTCAAGCTGTTCATGCGTCGCCTGGTCAAGGGTGAGTCCGACAACCTGCCGCGTAACCTGCCGGTACGTTTCGAAGCCTTCGTGCCGAAAATCAAAGTCCATGGCAAACCGCAGTTCGCTTCCGAAGCTGAACTCAAGGCCAACCCACGTTCCCGTAGCGCCGTCATGCGCGTCGCGGAGAAGTTGCGGTGAGCAGGCTTTTCGCCAAGCCCCTCCCGGGCGGTAGCTTCTTTATGTTGCTGCTGTTTATCGGCGTGTTGGTGTCCGCGATCGCGGTGTCCTACAGCGCCCATTACAACCGCCAACTGCTCAATACCCTGTACGGGGAATTGAGCGTGCGCGATAAAGCGCAGGCAGAGTGGGGCCGGTTGATCCTCGAGCAAAGCACCTGGACCGCCCACAGCCGCATCGAAATACTGGCCACCGAACAGCTGAAGATGCACATCCCGAGCGCGGCCGAAGTTCGAATGGTGGCGCCATGATGAAACTCGAAGGCGCACTTTACCCGTGGCGCTTCCGCCTGATGCTCGGCTTGCTGGCCTTGATGGTCGGCGCAATCGCCTGGCGGATCGTCGATCTGCAGGTAGTCGACCGCGACTTCCTGATCGGCCAGGGCGATGCCCGTAGCCTGCGACATATTCCGATTCCTGCACACCGCGGCCTGATCACCGACCGTAACGGTGAGCCCCTGGCCGTCAGCACACCGGTGACCACGCTGTGGGCCAACGCCAAGGAATTGCAGGTGGCCAAGGACAAGTGGCCACAACTGGCTGCCGCGTTGGGTCAGGACCCGAAAGCCTTGGCCGAGCGCCTGGAAGCTCAGGCCAATAAAGAATTCATCTACCTGGTTCGCGGCCTCACCCCCGAACAAGGCCAGCAAGTGCTCGACCTAAAAGTCCCGGGTGTCTACGGCATCGAGGAGTTCCGCCGCTTCTATCCGGCCGGTGAAACCACCGCGCACATGGTTGGCTTTACCGACATCGATGACCATGGCCGCGAAGGCGTCGAGCTGGCCTACGATGAATGGCTGGCCGGCGTGCCCGGCAAGCGACAGGTCATCAAGGATCGACGCGGCAGACTGATCAAAGACGTCCAAGTCACCAAAAACGCCAAGGCCGGAAAGCCCTTGGCGTTGTCGATTGACCTGCGCCTGCAATACCTGGCCAACCGCGAGCTGCGTAACGCGATCATCGAGAACGGCGCCAAGGCTGGCAGCCTGGTGATCATGGACGTGAAGACCGGCGAGATTCTCGCCATGGTCAACCAGCCGACCTATAACCCGAACAACCGTCGCAACCTGCAACCGGCGATGATGCGCAACCGCGCGATGATCGACGTGTTCGAACCGGGTTCGACCATGAAAGCCATCTCCATGAGTGCCGCCCTGGAAACCGGGCGCTGGAAGCCCAGCGACAAGGTCGAGGTCTACCCTGGCACCCTGCAGCTGGGCAAATACACCATTCGTGACGTGTCCCGTACCGAAGGTCCGGTGCTGGATCTGACAGGTATCCTGATCAACTCCAGTAACGTGGGCATGAGTAAGGTTGCCTTCGATATCGGCGGCGAAACCATCTACCACCTGGCGCAAAAGATCGGCCTGGGCCAACCCACCGGCCTGGACTTTCCGGGTGAGCGTGTGGGCAACCTGCCTAACTATCGCGACTGGAAAAAGGCCGAGACCGCCACGCTCTCCTATGGCTATGGCCTGTCGGTGACCGCGATCCAACTGGCTCACGCTTTCTCTGTATTGGCCAACAACGGTCGAATGGTTCCTTTGAGCCTGATCCACGTCGACGAAGCGCCGAAAGCGACCCAGGTGATTCCGGAAAACGTCGCCAAGACCATGCAAGGTATGCTGCAACAAGTGATCGAAGCACCGCGCGGCGTATTCCGTGCCCAGGTGCCGGCGTATCACGTGGCTGGCAAGTCGGGTACTGCGCGTAAGACCTCGGTCGGCACCAAAGGCTATGCCGAGAACTCCTATCGCTCGCTGTTCGCCGGCTTCGGTCCGATGAGCGACCCGCGCTACGCGATCGTCGTCGTGATTGATGAGCCCAGTAAAGCAGGCTACTTCGGTGGCCTGGTGTCGGCGCCGGTGTTCAGCAAAGTGATGTCCGGCACCCTGCGCCTGATGAACGTCACGCCGGACAACCTGCCGCCGACCCAACAAGCGAACGCCGGACCGCCGGCCGCCGCGGTAAAAGCCAATGGAGGGCGCGGCTGATGTCTCTTAGCCTGAACAAGATTTTTGCCCATGCCGGTCGCGATCTGCTGATCCGCGAGCTGAGCCTGGACAGTCGTAATGTACGCGCCGGGGACCTGTTCCTGGCGGTGCCTGGCGGCAAATACGATGGTCGGGCACATATCTCCGATGCCCTGCAACGCGGCGCCGCAGCCGTGGCTTATGAAGTGGACGGCGCCACCGTGCTGCCGATCACCGACGTGCCGTTGATTCCCGTCAAAGGCCTGGCCGCGCAACTGTCGGACATCGCCGGGCGTTTCTACGGCGATCCGAGCCGCCACCTGAACCTGATTGGCGTGACCGGCACCAACGGCAAGACCAGCGTGACCCAACTGGTCGCCCAGGCCCTTGACCTGCTGGGTCAGCACTGCGGCATTGTCGGCACCCTGGGCACCGGTTTCTATGGCTCGCTGCAAAGCGGCCTGCACACCACGCCGAACCCGATCGCCGTGCAAGCGACCCTGGCCGACCTGAAAAAGGCCGGTGCCAAGGCGGTTGCCATGGAAGTGTCGTCCCACGGTTTGCACCAGGGCCGCGTTGCCGCGCTGGCTTTCGATGTGGCGGTGATGACCAACCTGTCCCGCGATCACCTGGACTACCACGGCACCATGGAGGCCTACGGCGCCGAGAAGGCCAAGCTGTTTGCCTGGAATGATCTGAAATGCCGCGTGGTGAATCTGGATGACGCGTTCGGCCGCGAGCTAGCTGCCCAGGACAGCGAAGCGCGCCTGATCAGCTACAGCCTGGAAGACCCCCGCGCCTACCTGTATTGCCGCGAAGCCCAATTCAACGACGAGGGCGTGCGCGCCACGTTGGTGACGCCGCAGGGCGAGCACCATTTGCGCAGCACCCTGCTCGGCCGTTTCAACCTGAGCAACGTGCTTGCCGCCATCGGTGCCTTGCTCGGCCTGGACTATGCCCTCGATGAAATCCTGCAGGTGCTGCCGAAGCTGGAAGGCCCGGCCGGACGCATGCAGCGTTTGGGTGGCGGTTCGCAGCCGCTGGTGGTGGTCGATTATGCCCACACGCCGGACGCACTGGAAAAAGTCCTGCTGGCCCTGCGCCCGCATGCCAAAGGCAAGTTGCTGTGCCTGTTTGGCTGTGGCGGTGATCGCGATCGCGGCAAGCGTCCGTTGATGGCCGAGATTGTCGAGCGCCTGGCCGATGGCGTGCTCGTCACCGACGACAACCCGCGCAGCGAAGATCCAAGCCAGATTTTCGACGACATCCGCGTCGGCTTTAAAGACGCATCCAAGGCCAGCTTCGTTGCCGGTCGCGGCGCGGCTATTGCCCAATTGATCGCCAGCGCCAGTGCCGACGATGTCGTGGTACTGGCCGGTAAAGGTCACGAGGATTACCAGGAAATCAACGGCGAACGCCACGCTTTCTCCGACTTGGTCGAGGCCGATCATGCCTTGACTGCCTGGGAGGTCGCCCATGCTTAAAGCGATGAAATTCAGCGAACTGACCCAGGCCCTCTCGGCGCGCATGCTGTCGGGTGATTGCAGTTTCAATGGCGTCAGTATCGACAGCCGCGCGATCAAGCCAGGCCAACTGTTTGTCGCCCTGGCCGGTCCGCGTTTCGACGGCCATGACTACCTGAATGACGTTGCCGCCAAAGGCGCGGTTGGTGCCCTGGTGCAGCGCGAAGTGGCAGATTCGACCTTGCCGCAATTGCTGGTGACCGATACACGCCTGGCCCTGGGCCAACTTGGCGCGCTGAACCGTGCTGCCTTCGATAAGCCCGTGGCAGCCATTACCGGCTCCAGCGGCAAGACCACGGTCAAGGAACTGCTCGCCGGTGTCCTGCGCACGCGCGGGCCGGTGCTGGCCACCCGTGGCAACCTGAACAACGATTTCGGCGCACCGCTGACCCTGCTCGAACTGGCCCCGGAACACACGGCGGCCGTGATCGAGTTGGGTGCTTCGCGTGTCGGCGAAATCGCCTACACCGTGGCGCTGACCAAGCCTCACGTGGCCATTATCAACAACGCCGGCACCGCCCACGTCGGCGAGTTCGGCGGCCCGGAAAAAATCGTCGAAGCCAAGGGCGAAATCCTCGAAGGCCTCGATGCCTCGGGCACTGCTGTTTTGAATCTTGACGACAAGGCCTTCGAGACCTGGCGTGTACGCGCCGCCGGTCGCAAGGTGCTGACGTTCGCCGTGCTGAATGCAGCGGCCGATTTCCATGCGTCGAACATCACGCTCGACGCCCGTGGTTGCCCGTCCTTTACCTTGCATTCGCCGCAAGGCGAAGAGCGCGTGCAGTTGAATCTGCTGGGCAACCATAACGTCGCCAACGCCTTGGCGGCTGCGGCTGCGGCTTACGCCCTGGGCGTGTCGCTGTTCGGTATCGCCACCGGCCTGGGCGCGGTGCAACCGGTCAAAGGCCGTACCGTCGCGCAATTGGCCAGCAACGGCATGCGTGTGATTGACGACACGTACAACGCCAACCAGTCCTCGGTCTGCGCCGCCATTGATCTGCTCAAGGGCTTTGACGGGCGCAAGGTACTGGTGCTGGGCGATATCGCCGAACTGGGCGATTGGGCCGAACAGTCCCATCGGGAAGTCGGCGCTTACGCCAGCGGCAAAGTCGACGCGCTCTACGCCGTCGGCCCGAACATGGCCCATGCCGTCGATGCCTTCGGCCCCGGTGCGCGGCATTTCGCCACCCAGGCCGAGCTGATCCAGGCGCTGCGTGCGGGCGAACAAGATAAACACACAACCATTTTGATCAAGGGATCGCGCAGCGCGGTGATGGAAAACGTCGTCGTGGCCTTGTGTGGCTCAAGTACGGAGAAACATTAATGCTGCTGCTGCTGGCTGAGTATCTGCAACAGTTCCACAAAGGCTTCGCGGTCTTTCAGTACCTGACCCTGCGCGGGATTCTGGGCGTGCTGACCGCGCTGTCTCTGTCGCTGTTCCTGGGGCCGTGGATGATCCGCACCCTGCAGAACCTGCAAATTGGTCAATCGGTTCGCAATGACGGCCCGCAGTCGCACCTGTCCAAATCCGGTACCCCGACCATGGGCGGCGCGCTGATTCTGTCGTCCATCGGTATCAGCACCTTGCTCTGGGCCGACCTGCACAACCGCTACGTCTGGGTAGTGCTGGCGGTGACCTTGTTGTTCGGCGCCATCGGCTGGGTCGATGACTATCGCAAAGTGATCGAGAAAAACTCCAAGGGGCTGCCAAGCCGCTGGAAGTATTTCTGGCAGTCGGTCTTCGGCCTGGCCGCCGCGATTTTCCTCTACACGACGGCTCCAAGCGCCGTCGAGACTACCTTGATCATCCCGATGCTCAAGGATGCGAGCATTCCGCTGGGCATCGGCTTCGTGGTGCTGACCTACTTCGTCATCGTCGGCTCCAGCAACGCGGTGAACCTGACCGACGGCCTCGACGGCCTGGCGATCATGCCGACGGTGATGGTGGGCGGTGCGCTCGGCATCTTCTGCTACCTGTCGGGTAACGTGAAATTCGCTGAATACCTGTTGATCCCGTATGTGCCGGGCGCCGGTGAACTGATCGTGTTCTGCGGCGCGCTGATCGGTGCCGGCCTGGGCTTCCTGTGGTTCAACACCTATCCCGCACAAGTGTTCATGGGCGATGTCGGCGCACTGGCGCTGGGCGCGGCCCTGGGCACCATCGCGGTGATCGTTCGCCAGGAAATCGTGCTGTTCATCATGGGCGGTGTGTTCGTGATGGAAACCCTGTCGGTGGTCATCCAGGTGGCGTCCTTCAAATTGACCGGGCGCCGCGTGTTCCGCATGGCGCCGATCCACCACCACTTTGAACTCAAGGGCTGGCCTGAGCCGCGTGTGATCGTCCGATTCTGGATCATCACCGTGATTCTCGTACTGGTCGGCCTTGCCACCCTGAAACTGAGGTAGAAACGAGTGTCCCTGATCGCTTCAGACCACTTCCGCATCGTTGTCGGCCTCGGCAAGAGCGGCATGTCCCTGGTTCGCTTCCTGGCGAACCGGGGCACGTCGTTTGCCGTCGCCGATACGCGGGAAAATCCACCGGAGCTGGTCACGCTGCGCCGTGACTACCCGCACGTGGAAGTGCGTTGTGGCGAGTTGGATGTCGAGTTTCTGTGTCGTGCCGACGAGCTTTACGTGAGCCCCGGCCTGGCCCTGGCGACACCGGCCCTGCAAGCCGCAGCGGCGCGTGGCGTGAAGCTGTCCGGCGATATCGACCTGTTCGCGCGCAACGCGAAGGCGCCGATCATCGCGATCAGCGGTTCCAACGCGAAAAGCACCGTGACCACCCTGGTTGGCGAGATGGCGGCTGCGGCCGGCAAGCGCGTGGCCGTGGGCGGCAACCTCGGCACCCCGGCGCTGGACCTGCTCAGCGACGACGTCGAGCTGTACGTGATGGAACTGTCGAGCTTCCAGCTGGAAACCACCCACGACCTGGGCGCTGAAGTGGCCACCGTATTGAACGTCAGCGAAGACCACATGGACCGCTACAGCGGCCTGCCGGCCTATCACCTGGCCAAGCACCGGATTTTCCGCGGCGCCAAACAAGTGGTGGTCAACCGCCAGGACGCCTTGAGCCGTCCGTTGATGGGCGAGGGCCTGCCGTGCTGGACCTTTGGCCTGGGCAAACCCGACTTCAAGGCTTTCGGCATTCGTGAAGAGAACGGCGAGAAATACCTGGCCTTCGAATTCCAGAACCTGATGCCGGTGCGCGAGCTGAAAATCCGTGGCGCGCACAACCAATCCAATGCCCTGGCGGCCCTGGCGCTGGGGCATGCCGTTGGCTTGCCGTTCGACGCCATGCTCGCGAGCCTGCGCACCTTCGGCGGCCTTGAGCATCGCTGCCAGTGGGTCCGCGACTTGAATGGCGTCAGCTATTACAACGACTCCAAGGCCACCAACGTCGGTGCCGCATTGGCCGCCATCGAAGGCCTGGGTGCCGATATCGATGGCAAGCTGCTGCTGATCGCCGGTGGCGACGGCAAAGGCGCCGACTTCAAGGACCTCAAGGGACCGGTGGCCGCCCATTGCCGCGCCGTGGTGCTGATGGGCCGCGATGCCGACCTGATCGCTGCCGCCCTCGGTGATGCGGTGCTGCAAGTGCGCGCCAGCTCCCTCGACGATGCGATTGCCCAGTGCAAAGCCTTGGCCCAGCCGGGTGATGCGGTGCTGCTGTCGCCGGCGTGCGCCAGTTTCGACATGTTCAAGAACTACGAAGAGCGCGGCCAGCTGTTCGCCCGCGCCGTGGAGGCCTTGGCATGAATCTCAACTTCCGTAACATCATCAAGCCGTACCCGTCGCCGATCATTACCGGGCGCGGTATCGACCTCGACTTCCCGATGCTCGCCGGTTGCCTGGCGTTGCTGGGCCTGGGGCTGGTGATGATTACGTCGGCGTCCTCCGAAGTGGCGGCCGTGCAGTCGGGCAACACCCTGTACATGATGATCCGTCACCTGGTGTACCTGGTGATCGGCCTCGGCGCGTGCATCGTCACCATGATGATCCCCATCGCCACCTGGCAGCGCCTGGGTTGGCTGATGCTGATCGGTGCGTTTGGCTTGCTGATCATGGTGATCCTGCCCGGCATCGGCCGCGAGGTGAACGGTTCGATGCGCTGGATCGGCTTCGGTGCGTTCAACGTGCAGCCGTCGGAAATCGCCAAGGTGTTCGTGGTGATCTACCTCGCCGGCTACCTGGTACGTCGTCAGAAGGAAGTGCGCGAGAGCTGGATGGGCTTCTTCAAGCCGTTCATCGTGCTGCTGCCCATGGCTGGCCTGTTGCTGATGGAACCCGACTTCGGGGCCACCGTCGTGATGATGGGCGCCGCTGCAGCGATGCTGTTTCTCGGCGGGGTCGGGCTGTTCCGCTTCACCTTGATGGTGGTGCTGGCGGTAGCCGCCGTGACCGTGCTGGTGCAGGCGCAACCCTACCGGATGGCCCGTCTGATCACCTTTACCGACCCGTGGTCCGACCAGTTCGGCTCCGGCTACCAGTTGACCCAGGCGCTGATCGCCTTTGGTCGCGGCGAGTGGCTGGGCGTGGGCTTGGGTAACAGCGTGCAGAAACAATTCTACCTGCCGGAAGCGCACACTGACTTCGTGTTCTCGGTGCTCGCCGAAGAGCTGGGCGTGGTCGGCTCGCTGTGTACCGTCGCGCTGTTCGTGTTCGTGTGTGTGCGCGGCATGTACATCGGCTTGTGGGCCGAGAAGGCCAAACAGTATTTCGCTGCGTATGTGGCGTATGGCTTGTCGTTCCTGTGGATCGGCCAGTTCCTGATCAATATCGGCGTGAACGTCGGCCTGCTGCCGACCAAGGGCCTGACCTTGCCGTTCCTCAGTTACGGCGGCAGTTCGTTGGTGATCTGCTGCGCCTGTCTCGGCTTGCTGCTGCGCATCGAGTGGGAGAGTCGCACCCACTTGGGCAGCGAAGAGATGGAGTTCAGCGAAAGCGACTTCGCCGAGGAGCCGACCCATGGGCGCTAACGTGCTGATCATGGCGGGCGGCACCGGGGGCCATGTGTTCCCGGCCCTGGCCTGTGCGCGCGAATTCCAGAACCGTGGCTACACCGTGCATTGGTTGGGGACGCCGCGCGGCATCGAAAATGAATTGGTGCCGAATGCCGGCTTGCCGCTGCATCTGATCAACGTCACCGGTCTGCGCGGCAAGGGCAAGCTGTCCCTGCTCAAGGCGCCGTTCGTGTTGCTCAAGGCGATGTGGCAGGCACGCAAGGTCATCCGTGAATTGCAGCCGGTGTGTGTGCTCGGTTTTGGCGGTTATGTGACCGGCCCCGGCGGCGTTGCGGCCAAACTCGCTGGCGTGCCGGTGATCGTGCATGAGCAGAACGCTGTCGCCGGCACCGCCAACCGCTTGCTGGTGCCGCTGGCAGCGCGGGTCTGCGAAGCGTTCCCGAATACCTTCGGCGCGTCGGACAAACGCCGCACCACGGGTAACCCGGTGCGCACCGAACTGTTTATGGACATCGCCCGTGAAGCCTTGGCCGGGCGCAAGGCGCACCTGTTGATCCTGGGCGGAAGCCTGGGCGCCGAGCCGCTGAATAAATTGCTGCCGCAAGCGCTGGCGCAACTGCCTGTGGACTTGCGCCCCGAGGTCTTCCACCAGGCCGGCAAGCACCACGATGAAGTGACTGCCACGCGTTATCGCGAGGCCGGTGTCGAGGCCGATGTGCAGCCCTTCATCAAAGACATGGCCCAAGCCTATGGCTGGGCCGACCTGGTGGTCTGTCGCGCTGGTGCGCTGACCGTCAGTGAACTGGCCGCCGCCGGTCTGCCGTCCTTGCTGGTGCCTTTGCCCCACGCGATCGACGATCACCAGACCCGCAACGCCGAATATTTGGCCGGGGAGGGCGCTGCCTTCCTGCTGCCGCAAAGAACGACTGGCGCCGCCGATTTGGCCGCACGCCTGACCGAGGTTTTGATGCAACCGGAACGACTCAACAGCATGGCGAGCACCGCACGCCGCCTGGCCAAACCTGACGCAACCCGCACCGTAGTCGATATCTGCCTGGAGGTGGCCCATGGTTGAGAATCAGAAAGCCATGCCGCAACCGGAAATGCGCCGTATCCGTCGTATCCACTTCGTCGGGATCGGCGGCGTGGGCATGTGCGGTATTGCCGAAGTGTTGCTGAACCTGGGCTACCAGGTGTCCGGCTCCGACTTGAAAGAGTCGCCGGTCACCGAGCGCCTGAAGTCCTTCGGTGCGAAAATCTTTATCGGCCACCACGCCGAGAACGCCACCGAGGCCGACGTGCTGGTGGTGTCCAGCGCTGTGAATACCTCCAACCCGGAAGTGGCCACCGCCCTTGAGCGTCGCATTCCGGTGGTGCCTCGCGCCGAAATGCTGGCCGAGCTGATGCGCTACCGCCATGGTATTGCCGTCGCCGGCACCCACGGCAAGACTACTACCACCAGCCTGATCGCCTCGGTGTTCGCCGCTGGTGGCCTGGACCCGACCTTTGTGATCGGTGGCCGCCTGAATGCAGCCGGCACCAATGCCCAGTTGGGCACCAGCCGCTACCTGATCGCCGAAGCTGACGAAAGCGATGCCAGCTTCCTGCACCTGCAACCGCTGGTGGCCGTGGTCACCAACATCGACGCCGACCACATGGCGACCTACGACGGTGACTTCAATAAGTTGAAGAAAACCTTCGTCGAGTTCCTGCATAACCTGCCGTTCTACGGTTTGGCGGTAGTGTGCCTGGATGACCCGGTGGTGCGTGAAATCCTGCCGCTGGTCAAGCGTCCTACCTTGACCTACGGCTTCAGCGAAGACGCCGACGTGCGTGCGATCAATGTGCGCCAGCAAGGCATGCAGACGTTCTTCACTGTGCTGCGCCCGGACCGCGAACCGCTGGACGTGTCGGTGAACATGCCGGGCAACCACAACGTACTCAATTCCCTGGCGACCATCTGCATTGCCTCCGACGAAGGCGTCAGCGATGAAGCCATTGTCGATGGCCTGTCGGGCTTTGCCGGCGTGGGCCGGCGCTTCCAGGTCTATGGGCAACTGCCGGTGGAAGGTGGTGACGTGATGCTGGTGGACGACTACGGTCACCACCCGACCGAAGTCGCTGCCGTGATCAAGGCCGTGCGTGGTGGCTGGCCGGAGCGTCGCCTGGTGATGGTCTACCAGCCGCACCGCTACAGCCGCACCCGCGACCTGTATGACGATTTCGTCAATGTACTGGCCGATGCCAACGTGCTGCTGCTGATGGAAGTCTATCCGGCCGGTGAAGAACCGATCCCCGGGGCGGACAGCCGCAAGCTGTGCAACAGCATCCGTCAGCGTGGCCAGTTGGACCCGATCTACATCGAACGCGGTGTGGACCTGGCGCCGATCGTCAAGCCGCTGCTGCGTGCCGGCGACATCCTGCTGTGCCAGGGTGCCGGTGACATCGGTGGCCTTGCGCCTAAATTGCTGGCGAGCCCCTTGTTCGTAAAAGAAGCGTTTGCCGCAGAAAAGGGGAAGTCGAAATGACCACCCACTACGGCTCCCTGTTCTCCACCATCGCCCCCGCCGACTTCGGCCGCGTGGCGGTACTGTTCGGCGGCAAGAGCGCTGAACGCGAAGTGTCGCTCAAGTCCGGCAATGCCGTGCTCCAAGCGCTGCAGAGCGCGGGCGTGAATGCGTTCGGTATCGACGTGGGCGACGACTTCCTCGCCCGGCTGCAGGCCGAGAAGATCGACCGCGCCTTCATCATCCTGCACGGCCGTGGCGGTGAAGACGGCAGCATGCAAGGCCTGCTGGAGTGCGCCGGGATTCCTTACACCGGCAGCGGCATCCTCGCGTCGGCGCTGGCCATGGACAAGTTGCGCACCAAGCAGGTGTGGCACAGCCTGGGGATTCCAACCCCGCGTCACCGCGTGTTGTGCAGCGAAGACGATTGTATTTCTGCAGCCAAGGAACTGGGCCTGCCTTTGATCGTCAAACCAGCCCATGAAGGCTCCAGTATCGGCATGGCTAAAGTGAACTCGGCCGCCGAATTGATCGACGCATGGAAAGCGGCAAGTACCTACGATTCGCAAGTGTTGGTGGAACAGTGGATCCAAGGTCCCGAGTACACCATCGCCACCCTGCGTGGCCAGGTATTGCCGCCCATCGCCTTGGGCACGCCCCACACTTTCTATGATTACGACGCCAAGTACCTGGCTTCCGATACCCAGTACCGGATTCCCTGTGGCCTTGACGCAAGCAAAGAACAGGAACTGATGGACCTCACGGCGAAAGCCTGTGAGGCGCTGGGTATCGCCGGTTGGGCGCGGGCAGACGTGATGCAGGACGACCAAGGGAATTTCTGGTTCCTGGAAGTCAACACCGCACCGGGCATGACCGACCACAGCCTGGTCCCTATGGCCGCTCGCGCAGCCGGTCTGGATTTTCAGCAGTTGGTGCTGGCGATCCTGGCGGCCAGCGTTGCCGGTGAAGAAAGGCAGCGAGGCTAAGACATGAAAGGCGCATCGCTTCGTCATCAGCCCCCACAAGTACCCGGCCGCAAGCCGGTGCCACGGGGTGCCAGCCGGATGGTGGCTAAAGAGCCGATGTCGGCGCGCCTGCCGAAAGCCAACTTTGGTTTCCTCAAGGCGCTGTTCTGGCCGGTGTTGCTGGTGGTGTTGGGCTTCGGCACTTACGAAGGCGCGCAGCGTCTATTGCCTTACGCCGACCGACCGATCACCAAGATCAGCGTACAGGGCGACTTGAGCTACATCAGCCAGCAAGCGGTACAGCAGCGCATCGGTCCGTTCCTGGCGGCGAGTTTCTTCACCATCGACCTGGCCGGTATGCGCCGGGAGTTGGAGCAGATGCCGTGGATCGCCCATGCCGAAGTCCGCCGTGTATGGCCGGACCAGGTGACGATCCGCCTGGAAGAACAACTGCCCGTGGCCCGTTGGGGCGATGAAGCGCTGTTGAACAACCAGGGCCAGGCGTTCACTCCGCGTGAGCTGGCCAACTACGAGCACCTGCCGCAGCTGTTCGGGCCGCAGCGGGCGCAGCAGCAAGTGATGCAGCAGTACCAGGCCTTGAGCCAGATGCTGCGGCCGCTGGGCTTCTCCATTGCACGCCTGGAATTGCGTGAACGGGGCAGCTGGTTTTTGACGACCGGGGCAGGCAGTTCCGGCCCGGGCATCGAGTTGTTGCTGGGACGCGACCGCTTGGTGGAAAAGATGCGCCGCTTTATTGCCATCTATGAAAAGACCTTGAAAGAACAGATTACGAACATTGCGAGCGTCGACCTGCGTTACGCCAACGGCCTTGCCGTCGGCTGGCGTGAACCGGCTGCGCCCACGGCAGCGCAACCCGCTGTCGCGAAGAATTAAGAAGAGGCAGGACCCATGGCAAACGTGCAAAGCGGCAAAATGATCGTCGGTCTCGATATCGGCACCTCCAAAGTGGTGGCGCTGGTGGGCGAGGTCGGGGAAGACGGCACGATCGAAATCGTCGGTATTGGCACGCATCCGTCCCGGGGCCTGAAGAAGGGCGTGGTGGTGAACATCGAGTCCACCGTGCAATCGATCCAGCGCGCCATCGAAGAAGCGCAGCTGATGGCCGGTTGCCGGATTCACTCGGCGTTCGTCGGCGTGGCGGGCAATCACATCCGCAGCCTGAACTCCCACGGCATCGTGGCGATCCGCGACCGCGAAGTCAGCGCGGCCGATCTTGAGCGCGTGCTCGACGCGGCCCAGGCCGTGGCGATCCCGGCTGACCAGCGTGTGCTGCACACCCTGCCGCAGGACTACGTGATCGACAACCAGGAAGGCGTGCGCGAGCCCCTGGGCATGTCGGGCGTGCGCCTGGAAGCCAAGGTCCACGTGGTGACCTGCGCGGTCAATGCCGCACAGAACATTGAAAAGTGCGTGCGCCGCTGCGGCCTGGAAATCGACGACATCATTCTCGAGCAACTGGCTTCGGCCTACTCGGTACTGACCGACGACGAAAAAGAACTGGGCGTGTGCCTGGTCGACATCGGCGGCGGCACCACCGACATCGCGATCTTCACTGAGGGTGCGATCCGTCACACCGCCGTGATCCCGATTGCCGGCGACCAGGTCACCAACGACATTGCCATGGCGTTGCGTACACCGACTCAGTACGCCGAAGAGATCAAGATCCGCTATGCCTGCGCCCTGGCCAAACTGGCCGGTGCCGGTGAAACCATCAAGGTGCCGAGCGTGGGCGACCGTCCACCGCGCGAGTTGTCGCGCCAGGCCTTGGCCGAAGTGGTCGAGCCACGTTACGACGAGCTGTTCACCCTGATCCAGGCGGAACTGCGTCGCAGTGGCTACGAAGATTTGATCCCGGCCGGCATCGTGCTGACCGGTGGCACCTCGAAGATGGAAGGCGCGGTCGAACTGGCCGAAGAGATCTTCCACATGCCGGTTCGCCTGGGCGTGCCCCATGGCGTCAAAGGCCTGGGCGACGTGGTGCGCAACCCGATTTATTCCACCGGTGTGGGCTTGCTGTTGTATGGGCTGCAAAAGCAGACCGACGGCATTTCCCTGTCGGGTCCGAGCATCCGCGACAGCTACCGCGGCGACGACGAAGCGAAAGCGCCGTTGTTCGAACGGTTGCAGGCGTGGGTCAAAGGCAATTTCTAACGATTTACCGCAGCACCGCACCACTGTTGTAGAAGCATGCAGTAGGCGAAAAAACTAGAGAACACGAAAGGAGAGGGAAAATGTTCGAACTCGTAGACAACATCCCCGCAAGCCCGGTCATCAAAGTGATCGGTGTCGGCGGTGGCGGCGGCAACGCTGTCAACCATATGGTCAAGAGCAACATCGAAGGCGTTGAATTCATCTGCGCCAACACCGATGCCCAGGCGCTGAAAAGCATCGGCGCGCGGACCATCCTGCAATTGGGCACAGCCGTGACCAAGGGCCTCGGCGCCGGCGCCAACCCGGAAGTCGGCCGTCAAGCCGCTCTGGAAGACCGCGAGCGTATCGCTGAAGTGCTGCAAGGCACCAACATGGTGTTCATCACCACCGGCATGGGCGGCGGTACCGGTACCGGTGCAGCGCCGATCATTGCCGAAGTGGCCAAGGAAATGGGGATTCTGACGGTCGCTGTCGTGACCCGTCCGTTCCCGTTCGAAGGTCGCAAGCGTATGCAGATCGCCGACGAAGGTATCCGTCTGCTGTCTGAAAGCGTCGACTCGTTGATCACCATTCCCAACGAGAAGCTGCTGACCATCCTGGGCAAGGACGCGAGCCTGCTGTCCGCGTTTGCCAAGGCTGACGATGTACTGGCCGGTGCCGTTCGCGGTATCTCCGACATCATCAAGCGTCCGGGCATGATCAACGTCGACTTCGCCGACGTGCGTACCGTGATGAGCGAAATGGGCATGGCGATGATGGGCACTGGCTGCGCCAGCGGTCCGAACCGTGCGCGTGAAGCCACCGAAGCGGCCATCCGCAACCCGTTGCTGGAAGACGTGAACCTGCAAGGCGCACGCGGCATCCTGGTGAACATCACCGCCGGTCCTGACCTGTCCCTGGGTGAGTACTCCGACGTGGGTAGCATCATCGAAGCCTTTGCTTCCGAGCACGCGATGGTCAAAGTCGGTACCGTTATCGATCCGGACATGCGCGACGAACTGCATGTAACCGTGGTTGCGACCGGCCTGGGCGCAAAAATCGAGAAGCCTGTAAAGGTCATCGACAATACCGTTCACACCAGTCACAGCAGTCACGCCAGCCAAGCGGCTGCCGCTCCAGCGCCTTCGCGCCAGGAACTGCCGTCGGTGAACTACCGTGATCTGGACCGTCCGACCGTGATGCGCAATCAGGCTCAGGCCGGTGCTGCGGCGTCCCGCAGCCCGAATCCGCAAGATGACCTGGACTACCTGGACATCCCGGCATTCCTGCGTCGTCAGGCCGATTAATGGAATGTATCAGGGCTATGAAGGTGATTGGTGTTCAGCAAAGGTCTGGTCTGCTATCATCGCCAGCCTTTGTTGATACCAGTTCGCAATTTGCGCTGAAGCGGTCCAAGCCATGATTAAACAACGCACCCTGAAGAATATTATTCGTGCCACAGGTGTAGGTCTGCACTCCGGGGAGAAGGTATACCTGACCCTCAAACCTGCACCTGTCGACACCGGCATCGTGTTTGTTCGTGCCGACCTGGACCCTGTGGTGCAGATTCCTGCTCGCGCGGAAAACGTTGGCGAAACCACGATGTCGACCACATTGGTCAACGGTGACGTCAAGGTGGACACGGTGGAGCACTTGCTCTCGGCCATGGCTGGCCTGGGCATCGATAACGCCTACGTCGAGCTCTCCGCGTCCGAAGTCCCCATCATGGATGGCAGCGCTGGTCCCTTCGTATTCTTGATTCAATCTGCCGGCCTGGAAGAACAGGACGCAGCCAAGAAGTTCATTCGCATTCTGCGGGAAGTGACAGTAGAAGACGGCGACAAGCGCGCCACCTTCGTCCCGTTCGAAGGCTTTAAAGTGAGCTTTGAGATCGATTTCGATCACCCGGTATTTCGTGACCGCACCCAAAGTGCAAGCGTGGATTTTTCCAGCACTTCGTTCGTAAAAGAAGTCAGCCGCGCCCGTACCTTTGGTTTCATGAGTGACATCGAGTACCTGCGCAAGCATAACCTCGCACTCGGCGGCAGCGTTGAAAATGCCATTGTGGTCGACGCGGATGGTGTACTGAACGAGGACGGCCTTCGTTATGAAGACGAATTCGTGAAGCACAAGATCCTCGATGCAATCGGTGACCTCTACCTGCTGGGCAATAGCCTGATAGGCGAGTTCAAAGGCTTCAAGTCGGGCCACGCCCTTAACAACCAGCTGCTGCGCAAGTTGATTGAGCAGACAGACGCTTGGGAAGTCGTGACCTTCGAAGATGCCAGCACCGCACCGATCTCTTACATGCGTCCCGTTGCGGCGGTGTAAGTAACAACTCTCTTTCTTTAGTTTTAAGGGCTGCCTTCGGGTGGCCTTTTTTATTGCCTGTGGTTCGCTCGCCACAATGGCCTGTTCGCCTCAGTTATCGCTCCGGCGCATCCACGATACGATTGCGCCCGGTGTGCTTGGCCTCATACAGTGCCTGGTCCGCACTGAGCAGCAAATCCTCCAGGGACATGCGACTGCGCTTGTCCCAGGTACTCAGGCCGATGCTCACGGTGATCGGCCGTTCATCTCCCTCCACCCGTGGCAAGTGCTCGACGCCACTGCGGATATGCTCGGCAATCAGCCACGCGCCCCTGATATCGGTAGCCGGCAACACCACGGCGAACTCTTCACCGCCATAACGTGCGGCCAGGTCGGCTGGGCGACGGATGTTGCTGCCGATCACCTGGGCGACGTTGCGCAACGCCTCATCGCCGCCGTGATGACCGTGGCGGTCGTTGAATGCCTTGAAGTGGTCGACGTCGATCATCAATAGCGTCAGCGGTTCGGCGGAGCGCTGCGCACGGTCCCATTCCAGACGCAGGCGCTGGTCCAGAATGCGCCGGTTGGCCAGGCCGGTGAGCGCGTCGGTGGCTGCCAGTTCTGACAGCACCTTCTCTGCGCGATAACGGCGCCGCAGTTCCCGGCGCAGCATCCAGGCCAGCCATAGAAGGCCCAGGCACAGGATGCCCGTGGCGCCGCCTGCCAGCATCGCCGCGCGATTCCACGGCGCGAACACATCGTCGCTGGACAGCGCCACTACCACAATCAGGGGCAGCTCGCCGACGTTGGTGAAGGTGTACAGGCGCTCCTTGTCGGTGATGGCCGAGATGGCCCGAAAGCTGCCGCTCCCATCGCGCAGCATGCGCTTGAAGTTGGGGCGATCACTCAGGTCCTTGTCAATCATGTCGCGCTCCAGCAGCGGTTGCTGGGCCAGGAGAATGCCGCGGTTGTTCAACAGGTTGACCGAGCTGCTATGGCCGATGGTCAGGCCTTTGAACAACTGATCGAAGTACGCCAGGCGCATGGTGGCCACGGCGACCCCGGCAAACTCGCCGTTGGCGCCGGTGACGCGGCGGCTGAATGCGATGCGCCAGACCTGCTCGCAATTGCACTCAACCCTGAACGGCCGGCTGATGAACAGGTCGGTCTGGCCAGCGTTCTTATGCGCGAGGAAGTAGTCGCGGTCAGCGAAATTACGCGGGGTTGGCTTGAGCGTCGAAGAGTCGGCGACGACGGCGCCATTGGCGTCCAGCAACAGCACTTCGCCTTTGAACGGCGCCGCCGCTGACCGCTCAAATTGCACCAGGTGTCGGATGTCCGCTGATACCTGGGACAAATCCTTGCGCTGTGTGGCCGCGATCAGCCCTTGCAGTGCGAGGTCATAGAGTTCGACGTTACGCAGCACATCGGCGTTGATCAGCTGCGCGATGTTGGTGGTTGAGCGTTTGGCCGCCTCCAGCGTACTGGCGTGTTCGCGGATCAACAGCACCGAGACCATGATCACGATCAGCGCGACGGTGAGGCCACTGCCCAGCATCAGCAACAGCTCTGGGCGTTCAGGTGGTGTACGGACGGGGCGTTGACTCATCGGGCAGACTTCGACGATAAAGATGCTGGCAGTTTAGTTCTACCCGATGAAAATTGATTGATGGGTTAAAAAGAAAGATCTACGCCTTAGAACACATTGATCGGATAGTCGACGATCACCCGGTATTCATCCACATCCCGATCCACCGCCGAGTAGCCATTGCTGCCCCGGTTGGTCGCCCATTGCAGGCGCAGGGACAGGTCCTTGGCCTTGCCGCCCTGCACCACGTATTTCATATCGATGTCGCGTTCCCAGTGCTTGGCGTCCTGGCCGTCGGCGCTGTACCAGGCGCTGTAGCCCCGGCTGTTGGGGTCGACTTTGCTCAGGTCGGTCTTGCCGCTGCTATAGGACACGGCAGTGGTCAGGCCGGGCAGGCCGAGGCCGACAAAGTCATAGGCGTACTTGAGCTTCCACGAACGCTCGTTGGGGCCGTTGAAGTCCGAGTATTGCTGGGAGTTGTCCAGGTACACGCTGTCGCCCTGGGTGATGTAGTCGAACGGTGTGTTGCCGTTGACCCGCTGGTACGCGGCCGTGACGCTGTGGTTGCCCACGCCTACGGTGAAATGCAGGCTGTAGGTGTTGTTGTCGATGTTACCCAGCAGCGACTGGCCGCTGTCCTGGGTGTGGTAGTAGTGCAGGCCGGGGTTGAGGCTGACCAGATCGTTCAGCGCGTAGGTGTAGTCCAGGTCGTAGTAGTACTGGTGCCACACATCCTTGAGTTCGGAGGCGTACAGGTTGCTGGTCAGGCCCGGGATGCCGCTGAACGACACACCGGCCCAGTCCAGGTGCTGGCTGTCGGCGTGCTCCGGCAGTACGCCGTAGCTGGTGCCGATACGCCCGTGGCCGCTCTGGTTATAGAGTTTGGTGAAACTGGCTTGGCCGCCTTCGATCATCCAGCCGTCAACGCTGTGGTTGGTCAGGCTCACGCCGCGAAAGGTCTGGGGCAGCATACGGGTCATGCCGCCGGCGATCACCGGGTTGTTGAGGAACAGGTCACCGGCTTTCAGTTCCGTGTCGAACGCGCGCATCTTCAGCGTGCCGCCAGCGGTAGAAAACGACCCCGGCGCCTTGCCGCTGCCTTCACTGTTGCCATACGGCAGGATGCTGGAACCGTCGGTGCCGCCACCGCCGTCGAGCTTAAGGCCGAGCATGGCGTGGGCATCCAGGCCGAAGCCGACGGTGCCCTGGGTATAGCCGGATTCGAAGATGCCGAGAAAGCCCTGGCCCCATTCTTTGCTGTCATCGGTGTGGATGTCGCGACGGTCGTGGTTCATGTAGTAGTTGCGGGCGTTGAGCTTGAGGCTTGCGCCTTCGACGAAACCGTCGGTGGGGGTTGCGTCTGCCGCGTGGGCGAGGGGGGCGATCGTTGCTGCAATCGCGAGGAATAACGGGGTGAACGTCAGCGAGTTCTTCACCGGTGGAGCTCCTTTGGTCTAACGAAAACGGCCAATGTCGTTGGGGTGTGCCTGGCCTTTTTTACCGCAAAAAAAAAGCCGCTGAAGTCAGCGGCTTTAAGACAGTTTCCCAGTGCAGAGCCCTGGAAAAAAGTCGAGGGAAATTCGGGTAAGCGGGTCAGCTGTCTTGGCCGTCGCGCTCATCGATGCGTCAAATTAACGCAGGCGAGCGCTGCGATACAGAGTGTAACAAGATAATGACTGTTGCCAAAATCGCAACAGTCATAGATTTGGCGCAAGCCAATGTGGGAGGGAGCTTGCTCCCGATAGCGGTGTATCAGTCACTGAAGTACTGACTTCACTGCCGCTATCGGGGGCAAGCCCCCTCCCACATTTGTCTGAAGTGTTCTCAAGCGTTAGACGGGCAGGGTAATACCGAAGGTGTTGCCGCCCGCGTCACTGCGCACGAACACATCGCCGCCATGCATCAGCGCAATCGCCTTGACGATGGCCAGCCCCAGCCCGTGGTTGGCGCCGCTGTTGCTGCGTGATGCATCCACCCGATAGAAGCGCTCGAACAGCCGAGGCAGGTGCTCGCTGGCAATCGCGGCGCCGGGGTTGGTTACGGCGATCGCCACCTGATGCTCCTGCACGTCGATGTTCACCGCGATGATCTGCCCTGGCGCGGTGTGCTGCACGGCGTTGCTCAGCAGGTTGATCAGCGCGCGGCGCAGGTGCGCTCTTTCGATCTGTACCTGGGCGTCGCCGTGGACTTGCACCCGGACCTGGGCGTCTTCGAGGATGAAGTCCAGGTAGTCGAGGGTGGTCGCCACTTCGTCGGCCAGGGAGCTTTCGATCAGCTTGGTGGCCTTGCTGCCTTGGTCGGCGCTGGCGAGGAACAGCATGTCGTTGATGATCGAACGCAGGCGCTCCAATTCTTCCAGGTTGGACTGCAGCACCTCGAAATAATGCTCGGCCGAGCGCCCGCGCGTCAGGGCGACCTGGGTCTGGCCGATCAGGTTGGTCAGGGGCGAGCGCAGTTCGTGGGCGACGTCGGCGTTGAATGACTCCAGGCGCGAGTAGGCCTGTTCGACCCGGTCCAGGGTGGCGTTGAACGAGTTGACGAACTGACGCAACTCCGGCGGCAGTGGCGACAGTTGCAGGCGCCCGGAGAGTTTCGGCGGCGCGAGTTTCTGCGCTTCGTCCGAGAGTTTGCCCAGCGGCTTGAGGCCGATGCGCGAGACCCAGAACCCCAGCAGCGCCGCCAGGACCACGCCGATAAACGCCAGGCTGATCAGCGCCACCAGCAAGTGGTGCTGGGTGGCGCGAAAGTTTTCGGTGTCGATGGCGATCATGAAGCGCAATGGCGGGCGCTGGTCCTGGGCGGGGAACTGGCTCACCAGCACTTTGAACGGGTCGTTATGGCCGGCCAGGCGCAAGTCGCGTTTGCCGGTCGGGCCGGCGGCGAAGGCGCGGATCTGCGCGTCCGGGCTGCCGTATTCGTAGTTCGGGTCGCTGCTCACCACCCAGAAACGGATGCGCTTGTCTTCCTCAGCCAACAACTTGAGTTTGGCCTTGATCTTGGTCCAATGCTCCGGCGTGCCGAAACGCGTCACCGACGACTCCAACACGCTATAGCGCGCATCCAGTTCGGCCTCCGGTAACAGGCCCAGACCACGGTCCACCTGCTGATAGAGCACGCCGCCGATCAACAGGAAGATCAGCAGCGCCACCAGGGTGAACATGCCGCTCAAGCGCAGCGCGATGGAATTAGCTGACACTGCGGCTCTCCAGCACATAACCCATGCCACGGATGGTGTGCAGCAGCTTCTGTTCGAACGGCCCATCGAGCTTGGCGCGCAGGCGTTTGATCGCGACTTCGACCACGTTGGCGTCGCTGTCGAAATTGATGTCCCAGACCATTTCCGCGATGGCGGTCTTGGACAGGATCTCACCCTGGCGCCGCGCCAATACGCTGAGCAGCGAAAACTCCTTGGCGGTCAGGTCCAGGCGTACGCCGTTGCGGCTGGCCTTGCGGCTGATCAGGTCGATCCACAGGTCGGCGACGGTCACCTGCACCGGTTCGTGCCCGCCACTGCGGCGGGTCAGGGCTTGCAGGCGCGCCACCAGTTCGAGGAAGGAAAACGGCTTGCCCAGGTAGTCGTCGGCGCCTTCACGCAGGCCGCGAATGCGGTCTTCCACGCGTTCGCGGGCGGTGAGCATGATCACCGGCGTTTGCTTGCGCGCACGCAAGGCGCGCAGCACGCCGAAGCCGTCGAGACCGGGCAGCATCACGTCGAGCACGATCACCGCGTAATCGTTTTCCAGCGCCAGGTGCAAACCCTCGACGCCTTCACGCGCCACGTCGACGGTGTAGCCTTGCTCCGTCAGGCCGCGATGCAGGTAGTCTGCGGTTTTTTCTTCATCTTCAACGATCAGGACGCGCATGACCCCGCCTTAACTTAATGTGTGGTCGCCAACGCGGGCGTTGGTGTGGGCCTGTGGAAAAACTTCTCAAGGTACAAGTATATGACCGGCGTGGTGAACAACGTCAGCGCCTGGCTCACCAGCAAGCCGCCGACCACCGCGATCCCCAACGGTTGGCGCAGTTCCGCGCCGGGGCCTGCGCCGAGCATCAGCGGCACGGCGCCGAGCAGGGCGGCGAGGGTGGTCATGATGATCGGCCGGAACCGCGTGACGCAGGCTTCGTAGATCGCTTCCTGCGGCGGCAGGCCTCGGACCCGCTGGGCTTCGAGGGCGAAGTCGATCATCAGGATGCCGTTCTTCTTCACGATGCCGATCAGCAACACCAGGCCGATCAGGGCCATGATCGAAAAGTCCTGGCCCAGCAGCCACAACATGATCAACGCGCCCAAGCCAGCCGAGGGCAGGGTGGAAATGATCGTCAGCGGGTGGACGAAACTTTCGTACAGCACGCCGAGAATGATGTACACCGCCACCAGCGCCGCGAGGATCAGCCACGGCTGGCTGGCCAGTGAACTCTGGAACGCCTGGGCCGCGCCCTGGAAGTTGCCGAGGATGCTGGCCGGCATGCCGATTTCGTTCTTGGCCTGGTCGAGCATGATCACCGCATCCCCCAACGCCACGCCGGGCGCCAGGTTGAACGACAGGTTGGCGGCCGGGAACATGCCGTCATGGCTGATGGACAACGGGCCTACGCTGGGCGGGTCGACCTTGGCCAGGGCCGACAACGGCACCATCTCGTTGGTCAGCGGCGAGCGCAGGTAGAAATAATTCAGGCTTTCGGCTTTACCGCGTTGCTGGCTGTCGAGTTCCAGCACCACTTGGTACTGGTTGATCTCGGTCTGGAACTCGTTGATCTGGCGCTGGCCGAACGCGTCATACAACGCCTGGTCGACATCGGTGGCGGTCAGGCCGAAGCGCGCGGCGGCCTGACGGTCGATGCTGATGTGGGTAATGCTGCCGCCCAGTTGCAGGTCGTTGGACAGGTCGCGAAACGCCGGGTTGGCGCGCAGTTTTTCGGTGAGGCGCTGGGTCCAGGTATTCAGTGTCGGGCCGTCGTTGCTCTTGAGCACGTACTGGTACTGGGCGCGGCTGGGGCCGGAACTGAGGTTGATGTCCTGGCCGGCGCGCAGGTACAGCACGATGCCCGGCACCTTCGCCAGTTTCGGGCGGATGCGGTCGATGAACTGGCTGGCGGACACATCGCGATCACCGCGGTCTTTCAGGGCGATCCAGAAGCGGCCGTTGGCGATGGTCTGGTTGCTGCCGGTGACGCCCACCGAATGGGAAAAATCCGCCACCGCCGGGTCATCCTTGACGATCTCGGCCAGGGCTTTGTGCTTGGCGACCATGTCCGGGTACGACACATCGGCCGCCGCTTCGCTGGTGCCGAGCACGAAGCCGGTGTCCTGCACCGGGAAGAAACCCTTGGGGATGAACACGTAGCCGAGCACCGCCAGCGCCAGCGTGACCACGAAGATCGCCAGCATGCTGCGTTGATGGGCCAGGGCGCGGCGCAGGTTGCGTGCGTAACCGGCCAGCAGACGTTCGCTGAAACCAGGTTTGGCGTTGGCAGGATGGCTCGGGGCGCGCATGAACAGCGCCGCCAGGGTCGGCGCCAGGGTCAGCGAGACCACCACCGAAATCAGGATGGTCGAGGTCGCCGTCAGCGCGAACTCCTTGAACAAGCGCCCGACCACGCCGCCCATGAACAGCAGCGGAATGAACGCCGCCACCAGCGAAAAGCTGATGGACACCACGGTAAAGCCAATCTCGCCGGCGCCTTTGATCGCCGCTTCGCGCTTGCCCAGTCCGGCTTCGAGATGGCGGTGAATGTTCTCCACCACCACGATCGCATCGTCCACCACAAAACCCACGGAGATGACGATCGCCACCAGGGTCAGGTTGTTCAGGCTGAAGCCCATCAGGTACATCAAGGCGAAACTGGCGATCAGCGACACCCCGAGCACACTCGACACAATCAACGTCGCCGACAACTGCCGCAGGAACAACGCCATCACCGCCACCACCAGCAACACGGCGATCAGCAGGGTCACTTCCACTTCATGCAGGGAGGCGCGGATGGTCTTGGTGCGGTCGCTCAACACACTGACCTGCACCGACGCCGGCAGCATGGCCTGCAGGCGCGGCAGTTGCGCTTGAATGCGGTCGACGGTTTCGACGATGTTCGCGCCGGGCTGGCGCGAGATCACCAGGTTGACCCCCGGCGTATCGCCGGACCACGCCTGTACGTAGGCGTTTTCCGAACCGTTGATGACTTTGGCGATGTCGCGCAGTTGAACTGGCGCGCCATTCTTGTAGGACACGATCAGTTGGGCGTAGTCCTCAGGCTGAAACAACTGGTCGTTGGTCGACAGGGTCGACACGCTGTTCTCCCCGTAGATCGCGCCTTTGGCCAGGTTCAGGCTCGACTGCTGGATCGCCAGGCGGATGTCGGCCAGGGTCAGGCCGATGGCCGCGAGTTTGTCGGGCGAAGCCTGCACGCGAATCGCCGGGCGTTGCTGGCCGGTGATGTTGATCTGGCCGACGCCGTCGATCTGGCTGATTTGCCGTGCCAGCAGGGTTTCCACGTAATCGCTCAGCTCGGTGCTGGGCATGCTGGCGGAACTGACGCTGAGGATCAGCACCGGGCTGTCCGCCGGGTTGACCTTTTTCCAGGTCGGCAGGTTCGGCATATCGCTGGGCAGCTTGCCGGAGGCGGTGTTGATCGCCGCCTGGACTTCCTGGGCGGCGGTGTCGATGCTCTTGTTCAGGGTGAATTGCAGGGTCAAGAGGCTGGAGCCCAAGGCGCTGCTGGAGGTCATCTGGGTCATGCCGGGGATGGCGCTGAATTGCACCTCCAGGGGCGTGGCCACCGACGAAGCCATGGTGTCCGGGCTGGCGCCGGGCAGTTGCGCGCTGACCTGGATCGTCGGAAATTCCGCTTCCGGCAGTGGGGCGATGGCCAGTTGCGGGAAGGCAATCAGCCCGAGCAACACCAGGGCGAAGGTCAGCAGCAGCGTCGCGACCGGGTGGTCGACGCACCAGGCCGACGGCGAGCGGCTGGCGTTCATGGTTGCACCTTGGCGTCGACGGTCTGGATCACTTGCGGTGGCTCTTTGAGCACCTCGACCTGAGCGCCGGCCTTGAGCCGCGACTGGCCGTCGCTGACCAGCACATCACCGGCCTGTACGCCCTTGATGAGCGTCACATCGCTGTTCTGGTAGGTGACCTGCACCGGCACCACCTCCACCTTGTCGCCGTTGACCCGGTACACAAAGTGCGCGTCCAGCCCGCGTTGCACCACGGTCGGCGGCACCACCAGGGCGTTCTTGTCGAGGCCGGTCTGGATCTTGATGCTCACCAGTTGCCCCGGCCACAGGCGCTGCGTGGCGTTGTTGAACTCGGCCTTGGCGCGCAGGGTGCCGGTGGTGGAACTGATCTGGTTGTCGATCAGGCTCAAGTGGCCTTCGCCGAGCAGGTCGCCGGTCTGGCCGTCGGTGTCGGCGCCCAGGTAGGCGTCGACGCTGGCTGGGACGGGGGCCGCGATCAGGCCTTGCAAGGTGGGCAACATCTGTTGCGGCAAGGAAAACTCGACAGCAATCGGGTCGATCTGCGTGACCGAGAACAGGCCCTGGGTATCGCTCGTGCGCAGGAAGTTGCCTTCATCCACCGTGCGAATCCCCACGCGGCCGCTGACCGGTGAGCGAATCTGAGTGTAGGAAAGCTGCACCTTTTCCGCATCAATCGCGGCCTGATTGCCCTGGACGGTGGCCTTGAGCTGGTTGACCAGGGCTTGCTGCTGGTCATAGGTCTGCTTGGACACGCCGTCGTCGACACTCAATGCCTTGTAGCGCTTGAGGTTGATCAGCGCTACTTGCAGTTGCGCCTGGTTTTCTCCCAACTGCGCCTTGGCCTGGTCGAGGCTGGCGCGGATCGAGCGGTCATCGATGGTCGCCAACAGATCCCCGGCCTTGACCCGCTGGCCTTCCTTGACCAGCAATTGGGTGAGGATGCCGTCGACCTGCGGGCGGATCACCACGTTGTGCAACGACAGCACCGTGCCAATGCCGCTGACGAAACGCGGGATGTCCTGTTGCGCCACGCTCACCACCCGTACTGGGATTGCCGTCGGCGCCGCCAGCCTGGTTTTGGCCGGTCGCGTCAGCGCCCAGGCTGCAATCGCCAGCACCAGCAGGACACCCACGATCAGGGCAGTTTTTCGTTTAATTTGCATGGGGGTGAGGCGCCAGGGCAAAGGAACGGAAGAGTGAGGTGTCTTTATAGCCCGTCAACCCGGTCAGCAAGGTGACTGCTAACTGACAGCGCTGTCAGTAAACGCCGACCATTCGTACAGGCAGTGGTTAAAGATCTGAAGGGCGCAGGTATACTGCGCGCCAGTGTGGGCCACAAGCTGGCCCCGCATCATTTTTTGCATGCTCCGGAGCTTCCATGACTTCCCCGACACAACCCCCTGTTGAAGCGGCCGACCTCGTCGATCCGGCCAGCGCCGAAGGCGTTGAAAAAACCGAGATCCCGGCGTTTAAGTTTCCGTTCAAACTGGGTGAACTGGCCGGGGCCAAGAATGCCGCCCAGCCTTGGTACAAGAATGGCGCGAAGAACGGGCACACCAAGTCCCCAGGCATGGCGCCGCCGGGCACTCGTCGTTCGATGGGTAAACGCTGAGAGTAATACGTCGCACGCTGTGTCGGCTATGCCCTACAACGTCCGCTGATATTTCTGATTGTAGAGCCACAACCGTTTCTTGAAAGCTTGCACGGCCTCCGCTGCGCTCCGGCTTTTTCCGCCGGGGCGGGATGGTTGAGGCTGGACTTTCCGGAAAAGGACGTTTCCTGTGGCTCTGATACACATTTGTGCCGTGCTCGCGTTATTGCTGGCGGCCGATAGCGTTGCCGCCGGTGAGCCGCCACGGCGCGAAATCCGTTTTGCCGTCGCTGCGCAATTCTCCCCCTTCCAGAGCCGCGACCCGCAAGGCCAACTGGTCGGCCTGAACATCGACCTGGGTAACGCCCTGTGCGTGCAGTTGAATGTGCGCTGCACCTGGGTCGATCAGGTGCTGGTGGAAAATTTCCCGGCCCTTGATGCCCGGCAATTCGACGCAATCATGGGCATGGCGCCTACATCGCTACGTCGGCGCTCGGTGAGTTTTACCGATGAACTCTATCCGTTCACCACGCGCCTGGTCGCCCGCAGAACATCCGGCCTGCTGCCGACCGTGCGCTCGCTCAAGGGCAAGCGTGTCGGGGTGTTGCTGGGCAGTAATCGCGAAGCTTTCGCCCTTGCGCAGTGGGCGCCCAAGGGCGTTATCGTCAAGAGCTTCTGGCTCAATGACGAACTGGCTCGCAGCCTGGTGGCGGGGGATATCGATGCGACCCTGCAAGGCACCGTGGAAATCCGTGAGGCGCTGCTCGATACCGTCGATGGCCAGGACTTTGACTTCCTCGGCCCCGCCATTTCGGCCGAGCTATTGGGCAGCGGCGTGGCAATCGCGGTGCGCAAGCCCGATACGGCCCTGCGCAATGCCCTCAACTGCGCCCTTGAACAACTGATGCAAAGCGGCGAATACCAGCGGATCATTCAGCCCTACCGCCTGGATGCAATCCCCGTCGCGCCATGATCGCAAAGTAATTGCTCGTTTCGCTGCGCGGGGTGATCGCCGTGTTGCCTGGGCAACTCTCGGCGGTATACGTGCGCTGGGGCACCGTGCCCGTCAGTCCTCGGTAACCGCATCGCGCAGCACAAACACCATGCCAGCACTTTCGTAGAGCTGCCGAGCACGTTGGTTGCTTTCCAGGACCTTGAGGTCCACATAGGGTTCGCCGCGCTGCTTGAACACCTGGAAGGCGTGCAGCAACAAGGCGCGGCCCAGCCCCTGGCCCTGGGCGCAGGGATGGACGGCGAGGTTCTTGATGAAGGCGCTGGTCCAGCACTGGGCCACGCCGAGAATACCTTCGGCATTGCTCGCCACCAGGCACAACGTGGGGTCGAACTCGGCATCGGTCACGAACTGCTGCCGCCAGGTTTGCAGGTTGGCGACGCGGCCGCCGCCTTGTGCCTGGGTCATGCACAACACCGCATGAATCGCCGGGGCGCATTCGTCGCGGTAGTGATCCAGCTGTGTCCCGGCCGGCCACTGCGGCGCGGGCAGGTCACGGGTGAGGTCGCGGCGTAGCAGTTGGAAATACTCGGTCACCGGTTACAGGCCCTTTTGCGCCACGGTCTGGGCGGCCACCACCAGGCATTTGGTCAACTCGGGTGAGGAGAATTTGGTCAGCACGGCGTCGGCCCCGGCCACGCGCGCTTTTTCGCTGTTCATCGCACTGTCCAGGGAGGTGTGCAGCAGCACGTAGAGGTCCTGGAAATCGGGGGTTTCGCGCAGGGTGCGGGTGAGGGCGTAACCGTCCATTTCGGACATTTCGATGTCCGACACCACCACGTTGATTTGCCCGGCCGTGCCCTGCAACTCCAGCAGCACGTCGATGGCTTCCTTGGCGCTGCGCGCGGTGTGGCAGGTCAGGCCCAGGTTGCGCAGGGTGTGTACCGACTGTTGCAAGGCGACCTGGCTGTCATCCACTACCAGGATGCGCGCATTGCCCAGCACTTCGGCCTCTTCCATGGTCAAGTCGGTCGGCGCCATTTCAATCGGCACCGGGGCGATGGCGTGGATGACTTTTTCGATATCCAGCACCTGCACCAGGCCGCCGTCTACCTGGGTGACCCCGGTGATGAACGAGCGGTTACCGCCGGAGCCGAAGGGCGGCGGGCGGATATCGGTGGTCAGGCAATGCACGATCTTGCTCACCGCCTGCACATGCAGGCCCTGTTTGGAGCGGCTGACATCGGTGACGATCAGGCAACCGCCGTCCGGGTCCACCAACGGCATTTCGCCGAGGGCGCGACTCAGGTCGATCACCGACAGCGAGGTGCCGCGCAGCATGGCGATGCCTTTGACGTGGGGATGGGACTCCGGCAGCTTGGTCAGCGGCGGGCAGGGGATAATTTCGCTGACTTTCAGCAGGTTAATGGCCATCAACTTGCCGCTGCGCAAGGTAAAGAGCAGAAGCGAGAGTGAGTCTGCGCGGGCTTTAGAAGTGGACATAAAAACCTTCTGTGGATCAGGGGGGGCCATCTATGGAAGGTTATCGACTTCATCGGCCCAGGCTTTAGGGGCATGCGCCGATGAAGTCGGCTTATCTCAGCCCTTCCACACCTGCGGGTTGACCAAGTCCTGCGGGCGCTGGCCGAGCAGGGCGCTGCGCAGGTTGTCCAGGGCACGGTTGGCCATGGCTGCGCGGGTTTCATGGGTCGCCGAGCCGATGTGCGGCAGGGTCAGCGCATTGCTCAGTTGGAACAGCGGCGACTCGGCCAGCGGTTCCTTTTCATACACGTCCAGCCCCGCCCCGCGAATACGCTGGGTTTGCAGGGCTTCGATCAGCGCCGGTTCGTCGACTACCGGGCCGCGGGAAATATTGATCAGGATCGCGCTGGATTTCATCAGCCCCAGCTCGCGATGGCTGATCAGGTGCCGGGTCTTTTCGCTCAACGGCACCACCAGGCAGACGAAATCCGCTTCAGCCAGTAACTGATCCAGGCTGCGCATCTGCGCGCCCAGTTCCTGTTCCAGTGCAATCTTGCGGCTGTTACCGCTGTACAGAATCGGCATGTTGAAGCCCAGGCGCCCGCGACGGGCGACGGCGGCGCCGATATTGCCCATGCCGACGATGCCCAGTGTCTTGCCATGTACGTCGCAGCCGAACAACGACGCGCCGACGCTGGCTTTCCACTGGCCGGCCTTGGTCCATGCGTCCAGCTCGGCGACCCGGCGTGCGCTGCTCATCAGCAGGGCGAAGGCCAGGTCGGCGGTGCTTTCGGTGAGGACGTCGGGGGTGTTGGTGAGCATGATCCCGCGTTCGTTGAGGTACGCCACGTCATAGTTGTCGTAGCCCACCGACACGCTGGACACCACTTCCAGTTGGCTCGCGCCTTCGAGCTGCGCACGGCCCAGCTTGCGACCCACGCCGATCAGGCCGTGGGCGTGGGGCAGGGCTTCGTTGAACTGTGCGTTGATATCGCCCAGCTTGGGGTTGGGCGCGATCACCTCGAAATCCTGTTGCAGGCGTTCGATCATTTCCGGGGTGACGCGGCTGAAGGCGAGGACAGTCTTTTTCATTGCAGGCGGGCTCATCGACTACGGAAGAATGCCAAGCAAGCTAACATTCCTGCCGGCAATTGTCAGGACACCGTTGAACCCATGTGGGAGGGGGCAAACCCCCTCCCACATTTTTGACCGAGTCCAGCTTCCAGGCTCAGGTTGGTTATAAGGCCGCTCCTAAGAGCAAGAGCCAAATGAGTTCTATCTGATCCATGGAGATCCAAATGTGGGAGGGGGCTTGCTATCGTCTGGCAGACATCAGTTCGCCAACCGCACGCCGCCCAGGCTGCCGCTCAACTCATACGCGACCAACTCAGCCTGATGCGCCGCGAGAATTTCCGGCAGCGAACCGCGCAGGTATTCCACCCAGGTCTTGATCTTCGCATCCAGGTACTGACGCGACGGGTAAATGGCGTACAGGTTCAGTTCCTGGGAGCGGTAGTTGGGCATCACCCGCACCAGCGTGCCGTTGCGCAGGCCTTCGATGGCGGCGTACACCGGCAACAGGCCGACGCCCATGCCGCTGGTGATGGCGGTTTTCATCGCATCGGCCGAGTTCACCAGGAACGGTGATGTGTTGATCGCGACACTTTCCTGGCCGTCGGGGCCGTTGAAGCTCCATTTGTCCAGCAGGACCACCGGGCTGACCAGGCGCAGGCAGGCGTGGTTGAGCAAATCGTGGGGCCGTTGCGCGCAGCCTTTGGTCTTGACGTAGTCCGGCGACGCGCAGGCGATGCTGTAGGTGATGCCCAGGCGCTGGGACACGAATCCCGAGTCCGGCAGTTCACTGGCCAGCACGATGGACACGTCGTAGCCCTCATCGAGCAAGTCCGGCACGCGGTTGGCCAGGGTCAGGTCGAAGGTCACGTCCGGGTGAGTGCGGCGGTAGCGCGCAATGGCGTCGATGACGAAATGCTGGCCGATACCGGTCATGGTATGCACTTTCAACTGACCGGAGGGGCGCGCGTGGGCGTCACTGGCTTCGGCCTCGGCTTCTTCGACATAGGCCAGGATTTGCTCGCAGCGCAATAAATAGCGTTTACCAGCTTCCGTGAGCGCAATGCGACGGGTGGTGCGGTTGAGCAAGCGGGTTTGCAGATGGGCCTCAAGGTTGGAGACCGCGCGCGAAATGTTGGCGGTGGTAGTGTCCAGTTGTGCGGCGGCGGCGGTGAAGCTGCCGGCCTCGGCCACACAACTGAAAGCGCGCATGTTTTGCAAAGTGTCCATGGGGTGTTCTCAAGGGAGATGACAAATTGTGACAGAAAGTTACGTAGACCAGTGATCCCTACGAAGGGATTATCGCCTGAACGGTAATAAAGATTCACAGGAATACCAGCTTATCGCCATTCCCCTTGCGTCCTAGAATTGTGTCACCTACCCCGCATCACCCACCTCAGGAATTCGCAGCAGTGCCGCGTCGCATCAGCAGAGAGCTGAAGACTCTCAGTGTTTGGGCCTTATCGTTAGCAATCAGCGGCTGCATCGGAACCGGAGGAATTGCCCCCCAAGACCAGGCCCTCAACGCCAATACCCTGGCTACCGACGAGGCGATTCAGAGCGCCGCCCGGGACGCCCACTGGCCCACCGCGCAATGGTGGCAGGCCTACGGCGACCCCCAACTCAACCGTTGGGTCGAACTCGCGACCCACGACAGCCCGAGCATGGCCATGGCCGCCGCACGTGTGCGTGAAGCGCGGGCTATGGCCGGGATTGTCGAGTCGGCCGAGTCGTTGCAGATCAACAGCGACACCACCCTCAAACGCCACAACTGGCCGAACGATCAGTTCTACGGTCCGGGTGCATTGAGCGGTTCCAACACCTGGGACAACAACACCTCCCTGGGTTTCAGCTACGCCCTCGACCTATGGGGCCGCGAAAGCAACGCCAGCGAGCGTGCCGTCGACCTGGCGCACATGAGCGCGGCCGAAGCACGCCAGGCCCAGCTCGAACTGCAGAACAACGTGGTGCGCACCTACATCCAGCTGTCGCTGCATTACGCCAACCGCGATATCGTCGCGGCCACGCTGGCCCAGCAACAGCAGATTCTCGATTTGGCGAATACACGCCTGAACGCGGGCATCGGTACGCATTTCGATGTAAGCCAGGCCGAAACCCCGTTGCCCGAGACCCATCGCCAGCTCGATGCCCTGGACGAAGAGATCGCCCTGAGCCGTAACCAGTTGGCGGCATTGGCGGGCAAAGGCCCGGGCGAGGGCGCGCAGTTGCAACGTCCGACCTTATCCCTCGGCGCGCCGCTTAAATTGCCGTCCAGCTTGCCCGCGCAATTGCTCGGCCAGCGCCCGGACGTGGTCGCCAGCCGTTGGCAGGTGGCAGCGCAGGCGCGTGGCATCGATGTCGTGCACGCCGGCTTCTACCCCAACGTCGATCTGGTCGGCAGCCTCGGCTACGTGGCCACCGGCGGCGGCATGCTGGGGTTTCTGGCGGGCAAGAAATTCAACTACAGCGTCGGCCCGGCCATTACCCTGCCGGTCTTCGACGGTGGCCGCCTGCGTTCGGAACTGGGTGAAGCCAGCGCCGGCTATGACGTCGCCGTGGCGCATTACAACCAGACCCTGGTCAACGCACTCAAGGGCATCAGCGACCAGTTGATCCGTCGCGAATCCATGGACAAGCAACGGGGCTTCGCCGCAGAGTCGGTGGCCTCGGCGCAGAAAACCTACGACATCGCGATGATCGCCTACCAGCGCGGCCTCACGGACTACCTCAATGTGCTGAACGCCCAGACCCTGCTGTTCCGCCAGCAGCAAGTCGAGCAGCAGGTGCAGGCCGCGCGTCTGACGGCCCACGCCGACCTGGTGACCGCCCTGGGCGGCGGGCTTGGCGCCGGCAACGATGTTCCGCAAGATACCAAGACTGTCCCGAGCAAGACCCCGGCGGCGCTCGCCGTGTTCGATCACTGAGTAGGATTTGATGACTCCCTTGCCTGCACCGCTGCGCTGGCTGCATTCCCTTGAGTGGCGCCGTGGCTTTTTCGACTGGGCACGCAGTGACGGCGTGACCTGGGTGTACATCTTCAAGGTGCTGATCGCCGCGTTCGCCACGCTGTGGCTGGCCATGCGCCTGGAACTGCCGCAACCGCGCACCGCGATGATCACCGTGTTTATCGTGATGCAACCGCAGAGCGGCCAAGTGTTCGCCAAGAGCTTTTATCGCTTCCTCGGCACCTTGGCGGGGTCGGCGGCGATGGTGTTTCTAATCGCCTTGTTTGCGCAGAACACCGAGCTGTTCCTCGCCTCGCTGGCGATCTGGGTAGGTCTCTGCACCGCCGGCGCCACGCGCAACCGCAACTTTCGCGCGTATGGCTTCGTGCTCGCCGGTTACACCGCTGCGATGGTCGGCCTGCCGTCCCTGGCCCACCCGGACGGGGCGTTCATGGCGGCCGTGTGGCGGGTGCTGGAAATTTCCCTGGGGATTCTCGTCTCCACGCTGGTCAGCGCGGCGATCCTGCCGCAGACCTCCAGTGCGGCGATGCGCAACGCGCTGTACCAGCGGTTTGGCGTGTTCGCCATGTTCGTCACCGATGGCCTGCGTGGGCGCAGCCAGCGCGAGAACTTCGAAAGCACCAACGTGCGCTTTATCGCCGAAGCCGTGGGCCTGGAAGGCCTGCGCAGCCTCACCGTGTTCGAAGACCCGCACATGCGTCGGCGCAACGGCCGGCTCAGTCGCCTCAACAGCGAGTTCATGAGCATCACCACGCGCTTCAACGCCTTGCACCAGTTGCTCGAACGCCTGCGTGCCGATGCC
Source organism: Pseudomonas marginalis (assembly GCF_024169655.1). Lineage (GTDB taxonomy): Bacteria > Pseudomonadota > Gammaproteobacteria > Pseudomonadales > Pseudomonadaceae > Aquipseudomonas > Aquipseudomonas paraveronii. The sequence goes on from NZ_JALJWV010000001.1 coordinate 991,423, forward strand.
GCAGACCACGTCGTCGCTGAAATCAAACCGGGCTTGCAGGACTTGGCCGAAGTGCTCGACGGGTTCTCCGGCCGCGCCCTCACCAGCCCCGACGCGGCGCGGTTGGTCACCCAGTTGAGCGTCTACAAGGACGGCTTGCCCGCCAAGGTCCGCAGCCTGCGAGCGACCTTCCAGCAGGGCAACCCGAGCGAAGCCGAGCAGTTGGACTTTCATACCGCCTACGAATTGCTCTACCGCTTCGTCGATGACCTGCACAACTACGCGCAGACCCACGCCTCCCTGGCCGATCACAGCCATGCGCGGGAACAGTGGGACGAAACCTTCATCCCCAAAACCAACTGGCTGGCCTGCGTGGCCTCGGGGGTGCGGGCGTCGTTCATCCTGATCGTGCTCGGCAGTTACTGGGTGGCGACCGCCTGGCCCAGCGGCGCGACCATGACCATGATCGCCGCCGCCACCGTCGGCCTGTCTGCCGCGACGCCGAACCCCAAACGCATGGCGTTCCAGATGGCCTGCGGCACCTTGATCGGGGCCTTGGTGGGCTTCGTCGAAATGTTCTTCGTGTTTCCCTGGATCGACGGCTTCCCGCTGCTGTGCGTGATGCTTGCGCCGGTGATCATCCTCGGTGCCTTCCTCGCCTCACGCCCGCAATACGCCGGGGTCGGCGTGGGCCTGCTGATCTTTTTCAGCACCGGTTCGGTGCCGGACAACCTCACGGTCTACAACCCCTACAACTTCATCAACGACTACATCGCGATGATCATCGGCATGCTGGTGTGCGCGGCGGCGGGCGCGATCATCCTGCCGCCCAACAGTCGCTGGCTGTGGCGCCGCCTGGAACAGGACCTGCGCGAGCAAGTGGTGTACGCGATCAGCGGCAAGCTCAAGGGTCTGGCGTCGAGTTTCGAAAGCCGCACCCGCGACCTGCTGCACCAGGCCTACGGCCTTGCCGTCGGCCAGCCGCAAGTGCAACGCAACCTGCTGCGCTGGATGTTCGTGGTGCTGGAAGTCGGCCACGCGATCATCGAGCTGCGCAAGGAGCAGGCGATCCTGCCGGTCCACCCGGCCTACGCCGAATCCCAGCCCTGGCGCCAGGCGATCCGCGTGATGGGCCGCTCACTGGTGCGCCTGTTCCTGCAACCCAGCGCCAGCAACCTGGAGCGCGGGCTGATTGCCGTCGACCACGCGATCAGCCGCGTGCAGGCGACCGACGAACCCTTCGCGCCGCACTTCGATACCTCGGCCCTGCGCCGGGTGAAAAGCTACCTGCACTTTATCCGCACTTCGCTGCTGGACCCGCAATCGCCGCTGGCGGCCTACAAGCCCCAAGGCGCGCTTATGTTGAAAGGAGCTGGGCATGCCTCGTGAAATCGCGTTCCACGGCATTTACATGCCGACCATGACCCTGATGTTTTTGATCGCGGCGGGGTTGGCCTGGGCGCTGGACCGCTTCCTGGCCGGGTTCGATCTGTACCGTTTTTTCTGGCACCCGGCGTTGCTGCGCCTGAGCCTGTTCGTTTGCCTGTTCGGCGCCCTGGCGCTGACCGTCTACCGTTGAGAATGCCCCGATGAAAAAGTTTTTCAGCCTGCTCGCGACCTTGCTGGTTCTGGCTCTGGCGATCTGGATTGGCCGCACGCTGTGGGTGCATTACATGGAAACGCCCTGGACCCGCGACGGCCGCGTGCGCGCCGACATCATCAACGTCGCCGCCGACGTCACCGGCGAAGTGGTCGATGTGCCGGTGCGTGACAACCAGTTGGTGAAAAAGGGCGACCTGCTGATGCAAATCGACCCCGAGCACTACCGCCTCGCCGTCAAACAGGCACAAGCCCTTGTCGCATCGCGCAAAGCCACCTGGGAAATGCGCAAGGACAACGCCCACCGCCGCGCCGACCTCGATGCGCTGGTGATCTCCAAGGAAAACCGCGACGACGCCGGCAACATCGCCGACTCGGCCCTGGCCGACTACCAGCACGCCCAGGCACAACTGGAAGCCGCCGAACTGAACTTGAAACGCACGCAAGTGCTGGCGGCCGTCGACGGCTACGTCACCAACCTCAATGTGCATCGCGGTGACTACGCGCGCATCGGCGAAGCCAAGATGGCCGTGGTCGATATGAACTCGTTCTGGGTCTACGGCTTCTTCGAAGAAACCAAACTGCCCCACGTCAAAGTCGGTGATAAGGCCGATATGCAGTTGATGAGCGGCGAAACCCTCAAGGGCCATGTGGAAAGCATCTCCCGCGGCATCTACGACCGCGACAACCCGGAGAGCCGCGAGCTGATCGCGGATGTGAACCCGACCTTCAACTGGGTGCGCCTGGCGCAACGGGTGCCGGTACGGATTCATATCGATGAAGTGCCGGAAGGCGTGTTGTTGGCGGCCGGCATCACCTGCACGGTGATCGTCAACCAAACGCCAAACTAAAAGGTGGGAGGGGGCAAGTCGAATCGTCGCACCGCCCCTCCCACAGTTGACCGCGTCAAGCGTTGACAAATGTCTCATGCAGATGGCGCCACAGCAGTGCGCCGCTGGCCTGCTTCTCGAACACCACGGTGGCACGGCGATCAGTCCGCTTGCCGCTGTCATCGATCTGGTGTTCGCGGTACGTCACCGTGGCGCCCCGCGCATGGCGGTCAATCCCGGTCATTTCACTCAAGGTGATTTTCAACCCCGGGCGCATGCCGCCCAGGCGAGTGAACAGGGCATTGACCCCGGCCGCATTGACCCGGGTGCCGGTGGCGGGGGCGATCATGCTGAACTCGGGTGAGAAGCGCGCCAGTAAATTGTGCAAGGTGCCCTCGGGCGCAACCCCGGCAAACCATTGTTCGATCTCGACGTGGGTCTGGATCACTTCTTCGAAAAAGTCGCTGTAGTCGATCATTTACAAACTCCTATTCAAACCAAAGCGTCGCTTCAACACTTTTTCCAATAATCCTTTGGGCAGTAACGCCGCCATCAACGGCAGCGCTCGACTGCCATTGCCCGCGCGTAATAACCGCGGCGGTGTTGCTTGTTGCACGGCTTTGAGGACGTGGTTGGCAAATTGGCTGGCCGGTGTCGGGTTGTCCTGGGAGGCCTGGGCGCGCGCGCGAATACCATCGCGCAACGGCCACCACGGCGATTGTTCGTTGATCAACAGCTCAGCCTGGGCCCCGGCGTTTTTTGCAAAGCTGGTATCGATAGCGCCCGGTTGCACTTCCATCACCCGCACGCCAAACGGCGCCAGCTCCATGCGCAGGGCATCGCTCAAGGCATGCACGGCGGCTTTGGAGGCGCAGTAGGCGCCGGCGAACGGCGTGACCAGCACCCCGGAAACGCTGCCGATATTCACCACCAGGCCTTTACCGCGACGCAGTGCGGGGAACAGCGCCTGGGTCACGCCGACGATGGAAAATACGTTGGTCTCGAACTGGCGCTGTATCGCCTCGGTGCCGCCGTCGAGCAACGGGCCCATGGCGCCGTAGCCGGCGTTGTTGATCAGCACATCCAGTTCGCCCCACTGCTCGGCCAGGTGTTGCAAGGCGGCGCTGTCGTTGACGTCCAGTTGCACCGCGTTGAAGCCGGCGGCGGACAAGTGGGCGACGTCTTCCGCTTGGCGGGCGCTGGCCCACACGTCGAAGCCGGCGGATTTGAAGGCCTCGGCCAAGGCGCGGCCGATGCCGCTGGAGCAACCGGTGATGAGTACGTTGGGCATGGATCGGTCCTTTGTCAGTCCGAGAAGCTGCCTTGCACATGCTCGGCGCGAAATTCCAGGGTTTGCGGGCGGTAGCCAGGGCGCAGCGGTGGGGTGGGCAGGCAGTCGTCCCAGGTGGCGCCGGCCTGCAACTCGCCGGGGCCGCGATAGCGTGGGGCAGCATAGACGTTGTCGGCCAGGTTGACCGTATCGCCCGGCGCATAGGCGGCGACGCGCCAGCGCAGTTCGGTCAGCGGTACGTCGTTGCCGTTGTTCAGGGTCAGTTTCAGTGGGCGGTCGGCGGGGCAGTCCTGCGGGGCGTAGACGATGCGCAATTCCAGGCGCGCCAACTGGGAGGCTTCGCGATTGTCCAGCCACACCACCCACACCGCGACCAGGCCCAGGCCGACTGCAGCGGCCAGCGACACCGGCAGCGCCTTGGCTGGGTAGCGCAGCAACAGGACCAGCCAGGTGATGATCAGTAGAACGCCGAAAAACATGGAGACCACCTCGAGTAGGGAACGAGCATCCTAACTTAAGCGTAGGTGGGATTGGCTACCTTGAGGTGTGGGGTGGCTGGGCTGACGCTATCGGGGGCAAGCCCCCTCCCACATTCGACCGCATTCCAAATGATGTACTCGGTCCAAATGTGGGAGGGGGCTTGCCCCCGATGAGGCCCTCAGCATCACCGCAAATCCCAAACAAAAAGCCCCCACCCAAGCCACTGCGGATAGGGGACGCAATGACCTGGGCGAGGGCTTCTTTTACGACTGTTTTACTGCGCGATCGTTTTCACCGACACACCACGCTCAATCGGGGTCGAACGACCGTAGATATCTTCAAACCGCTCGATATCGTCCTCACCCAAATAGCTGCCCGATTGCACTTCAATGATCTCCAGCGGGATCTTGCCCGGGTTGCGCAGGCGGTGTACCGAGGCGATCGGGATGTAGGTGGACTGGTTCTCGCAGAGCAGGAACACGTTCTCGTCACAGGTGACTTCGGCGGTGCCGCTGACCACGATCCAGTGTTCGGCGCGGTGGTGGTGCATTTGCAGCGACAGGCACGCGCCCGGCTTGACCGAGATGTGCTTGACCTGGAAACGCCCGCCCATGTCGACCGAGTCGTAGGAGCCCCACGGACGGTAGACTTCGCAGTGGTTCTGGGTTTCGCTGCGGCCCTGTTCGTTGAGGGTGGCGACCATCTGCTTGACGCCCTGGACCTTGTCCTTGTGGGCAATCATCATCGCGTCCTTGGTTTCCACCACCACGATGTTTTCCAGGCCGATCACCGACACCAGCTTGCCGTTGCCGTGGATCATGCAGTTCTTGCTGTCCTGGATCACCACGTCGCCCTTGGTGACGTTGCCGTTGATGTCTTTATCGTTGACCGCCCACAGCGACGCCCAGCAACCCACGTCGCTCCAGCCCGCGCTCAGCGGCACCACGCAGGCGCGTTGGGTTTTTTCCATCACGGCGTAGTCGATGGAATTGTCCGGGCAGCAGGCGAAGGTGGCTTCGTCGAAGGTCACGGTGTCGGCGTCTTGCTTGCTGCGTTCGAGGGTCAGTACGCAGGTGTCGTAGATGTCCGGATCGTGCTTTTTCAGCTCTTCAAGGAAGCGGCTGGCGCGGAACAGGAACATGCCGCTGTTCCAGAAGTAACCGCCGCTTTTGACGAACTCGACGGCGCGTTTTTCATCGGGTTTTTCCACGAACTGTTGCACGCGGCTCACGCCTTCGGGCAACAGCGAGTCGTTGGTGGATTTGATATAGCCATAACCGGTTTCCGGACGGGTCGCCGGTACGCCGAACAGCACCATCTCGCCGCGCTCGGCGGCCACGGTGGCCAGGGCCAGGGCGCGTTGCAGGGCTTTCTGGTCGTCGATCACGTGGTCGGCGGGTAGCACCAGCATCAGCTCGTCGCGGCCTTCATTGACCAGCATCATCGCGGTCAGCGCCACGGCCGGCGCGGTGTTGCGGCCGAAGGGCTCCATCAGGATGCGCTGGGTTTCCAGCTTGCGCACGCTCAGTTGCTCGTTGACGATGAAACGATGGTCTTTGTTGCAGACCACGATGGGGGTTTCCATGCCATCGAATACCAGGCGCTCCAGGGTTTGCTGGAACAGCGTGTGTTCGCCGGTCAGGGCCAGGAACTGTTTAGGAAACTGTTTACGGGAAAGCGGCCAAAGACGTGAGCCGCTACCACCGGAAAGGATTACTGGGATCATGCTGTTTCTCCTTGAATCGATTTGGGTCAGAGCTACGAAGGTTTGTCGTTTCACTCTTGTTTTTGTCTCGGGCCGGACTGACGCCTCTGTCCTCTGTAGGAGCGAGCTTGCTCGCGAAAATCGCCAATGATGACGCGGGCATTCTGGATGTACGCGGTGTCTGGGCGTTCTTCGCGAGCAAGCTCGCTCCTACAGTGGGTTGCTGTCAGTCCGAGAAATGTTTAGCGGGTCGACACGGGGCGCTTGACCCACACTGGCGACAGGCTGCTGCCGGAACCGGTGACGTACAGCACCGCTGCTTCACCGCGCTCCAGGGCTACCGGCTTCACGTCGCCGACTTTCTTGTCGCCGTCGTACAGCGCCAGGCTGACTTTCACCGGGTTGATTTCACGTTCGCCACGGCTTTTGGCGGCCACGGCCTTGACCACGTCGGTCTTGCCGTCGGCGGTTTTCAGGGTCAGGGCCCTGTCGCTGAGGTTCTGCACGCGCACCAGGGATTTCTGTTTGTTCTTGAACGGCGGCTCTTCGATCAGTTGGGGCTGACCGCTGCTGTTGTTGACCAGGGTGTAGTAGTGGTCGGCGGCAAGTTTCACTGACACGGACTGGCTGCCGACCTTGGCGCTGTAGTCGCCGCCGGGCATAAAGCTGAAGTCGCTGCTGGCCAGCGGGGCCACTTCGCTCAGGTTGGTGCTGCCGACGGTGGCGCTGACTTCCTGGTTGGAAGCGTTGTAGACCCGCACGAAGCTGGAGCCTTTCGGTGCGACTGGGCCGTACAAGGCCGCGTCGCCGGCGAAGGCAGACATCGATACCAGGCTCATGCCGGCAGCCAGGGCCAGAGTCTTGGCGAGACGACGCGGAGTAGTAGTGAAAGTCATGTGAGTTACCTCTCTTTCAGTTTTGCGCCCGGTCGGGCGTCTCGGATTTTGGGTGTTTAGCTGGGGTGTTCAGTGCCATGTTCTGTTGGCGCGTACCGGCTTGTTTAAGTTGCGCAACCCACTGTGGGTCGGCATCGCCGATTTCGTTGTTCACGGGCAGATAACGTTCAGGAAACTCCCAGATCAGCACCTGCGGCGGGCTGTTCTTGAAGTCTTCGCTTTTGAGGTAGCTGAGCATCGGCAGGATCGGGCCGTGGCCGTCTTCGGAATAGTTGATGACATCGCTGCCCAGGGCTTGCTTGAGCGCGCCGACGAAGTTCCAGTTGGGGTTGGCGCTGTAGCTGGTGCCGACCAGTGCCACCGGGGTTTCGCTGTCGCTGAACAGTGCGTCGTCGCCTTTGGTGTCGGCCAGGCGTGTGACGCGTTTTTCCAGCGGCTCCTTGGGCGGCATCAGGTTTTCGAACAGCGGGTCCAGGGGCAGGAACAGACGCAGGTCGCCACTGTGCGGGGCGGTTGTCTCGGCCTCGGTGACAAAGCGCTGCGGCTCGCCGCTCAGCGGGGTCTTGGCGGCAATCGCCTTGGCCAGTTGCTTGGCGGCGATTTCGGCACCGTCCGGGGTCCAGTGGGTGTCGGTGCGCAGGAACACTTGCTGGCCGCCGAGCTTGGCCTGTTGCAGCGGGCCAAGCAGGTCGGGGGCGAGGATCTTGTCGGCGGCGACACGGGTGTGGAAGTCCTGGTACAGGTTGGCGTGGATGCTCGCCGGTTTCACCTCACCGAGGTGTTCCGGGTACAGGCGTACCTTGGCCGGAATGATCGCCATCACCAGTTGAATGCCTTGGGCCTTGAGCTGCTGGCGCACGCCTTCGACCAGGGCGTAGTTGCCCTCCAGGTTCTGGTCTTCGTTGACGGCGGGGTTGAACTCCTCGTCGCTGTACAACCAGTGATCGCGACCCAGCACCACGCCAGGGCGGCCTTCATTGAATAGCTTGTAGTCCAGCGCCGCCCAGAGGTTGGTGCCGATGCGCTTGATCGGGAATTGGTCGTCGTAGTGGGTCTCGACGGCTTTGCTCCAGCGACCATTGAGCACGGTGGCGTCGGCATTGGTGCTGAAGCCGAAGAAACTGCGCATCGACCAGGCGCCCAGGGCGAGCAGCACCACCAGGAACAGGCCGATATAGAGGACGCGAAATGAACGGGTCATGGTCGGCTCCCTCAGAATTGGAAGTAAAGGAACGGCGAAAAACTCTGCGCCGACAGTTTGAGAATCGACGCCACGAACAGCAGCAGCACCGCCGCGCGCATGGCGTAGCGTGGCCAGTCAGCGGTCCAGTAGGCCGGTTGTACGGCGGCGTCTTTACCGACGGTGAAACCTGGCTGGTGGATGCTGCCGGGGTCGTCGCCAGGCACTGCCTTGATCAGGCTTGGGTCGGCCGGCTTGGTTTTCTCGGCAGGGCGGTTGCGGTAGAAGTCGCGCAGGCCAAAGAACGCCAGGGTTGCGTAGGCCACCACCAGGGTTGCCACTTGCAGGCCGGTGAGGTTGGCGCGGTTGAGTTCCGACAGCGACCACTCGCCAAAGCTGAACATCGCGCCGTACATACGGCCGGCGACGTGCAGGTTTTCGGAGCGGAAGATCACCCAGCCCATCACCACCAGCAGGAAGGTGAAGGCCCAGCGCACCGGGTTGAAGCTGCGCGGCGAGGTGTTGAGGCCGATGGCTTTCTCGATCGCCAGCCACATGCCGTGCCAGGCGCCCCACACGATGTAAGTGATGTTCGCACCGTGCCACAGGCCACCGAGCAGCATGGTCAGGAACAGGTTGCGGTAGGTGGTCAGCGTGCCTTTACGGTTGCCGCCCAGGGTGATGTAGAGGTAGTCACGCAGCCAGGTCGACAGGCTGATGTGCCAGCGCCGCCAGAACTCGGTGATCGACTGGCTGATGTACGGCTGCTTGAAGTTTTCCATGAAGCGGAAACCCATCATCAAGCCCAGGCCGATGGCCATGTCGCTGTAGCCGGAGAAGTCGAAGTACAACTGCGCGGTGTAAGCCAGCGCACCGAGCCAGGCATCGCCGGTGGTGGGGTTTTGCAGGGCGAAACAATGGTCAGCCACCACCGCCAGGGTGTCGGCGATGAAGACCTTTTTGATGAAGCCCTGCATGAACCGCGTACAGCCCTCGGAGAACTTGTCGAGGGTGTGGGTGCGGTTGTTGAACTGGTCGGCCAGGTCGCGAAAACGCAGGACGGGGCCGGCGATCAAGTGCGGGAAGATCGCCACGAACGCCGCAAAGTCGATGAGGTTGCGCGTGGCCGGGGTGTCGCCGCGATACACGTCGATGATGTAGCTGATGGACTCGAAGATGTAGAACGAGATCCCGATCGGCAACAGCACGTGGGTGAGGATGAACGGCTCCAGGCCCGCTGACTTCATCATCACGTTGATGCTGTCGACGCCGAAGTTGGCGTACTTGAAGTAGCCGAGGATGCACAGGTCGAGCACCACGCCCAGCAGCAGCCAGCGTTGGGCCGGCTTGGTGCGCACGCCGGCCGCGCCGACCTTGAGGCCGATCCAGTAGTTCCACAGCGTGACGGCGGCGAACAGCGCCAGGAAGTCCACTCGCCACCAGGCGTAGAACACGTAGCTGGCCAGCAGCAGCAGCAGGTTGCGATAGCGTTGCCCGCTCAAGTAGTACAAGCCGAGAAAGATCGGCAAGAACAGAAACAGGAACACATTGGACGAGAAAACCATCCCGATCTCTCCACGTTTAACCAACAGTCAAGGGCCGCAGCCCCCCCAAACCCCCCCACGAATCCGGGGGGAGGTTGTATTGCTCAAATGTGGGAGGGGGCTTGCCCCCGATAGCGGTGTGTCATTCAACACAGATGGCGACTGGTACACCGCCATCGGGGGCAAGCCCCCTCCCACATTTATTTTTTGACCGCGTTTCGTCAGTTGCTTTTGTTGCCTTTTTCGTGCGTCGGGTCGTAGACCTTGGTCAGGTCACCCCCGAGGCGGAAGGTCTTGAACGGCTGCATCCCATGTTTGCGCTCGAGCACATCCGGCGCGCAGGTGTAGAGGCTGCAGAACGGCTCAAGCCAGGCAAATTTCATGTCTTCCTTGAGGTCCTTCATGTCCTGCTCTTTGCCGTTCTTCTGCTCGAAGATCTGCGGGTCTTTGACCCCGGCCAGCACCTTGTCGCCCAGGCGTTTGAGCGCGCCGTTGTTTTCCTGGCGCAGGTCCACCCCGTTGACCAGGGCAAAACTGGCGATCATCGACAGCGGTGGCAGGGCGTAGTTGTGGTACGACAGCGCGCGCTGCTGACGCTTCAATTCGTTCGGCAGGAAACCTTGGTCGTCGATCTGGTTGACGCCGACCTTGTATTCCTTCACCGACCAATCAAACAGGTCGCGACGGTTGGTGGCGATGGATGTCGCCATCACCGACCAGGCAGCCCAGTAGGAGTGGTTGTTGGTTTTTTCCAGCGGCAGGTTGTCCCAGTCGCTTACCACCTGATCGGCCATTCTGCTGAACCAGGCTTCGATCAGCTGCGACTCCTGCTGGTGGTTGGCCAGCGGGTGCGAGTCGGAAAACTTCAGGCGTACATAGGCCGAGGCCATGCTGCCCAGCGCCCATTTGCGCATGGACTTGCCGGTGTGGTTGAAGTCCTTGGACATCAACGCATCCGCCTTGGCCCAGCTGGTCAGCCAATTGAGCGTGCATTCCAACTGTTCCGGGCGCCCGTCGCGCATGAACTGCATCACGCGCTTGCTGGTGTCTTTTTCCAGCGTGGTGATGTCGGCGGTGCTGTCGCGGAAGGCTTTTTCCGACTGCACGTTCAGCGTCGAGCGCGCCTTGTCCGAACCTTCGTACTTGCTGCGAAACTGCAGCGAGCCGGTGTAGGGCGTCGGCATGGCGTCGCAGCCGTCCTTGAAGTCGCCGGTCTTGAACGCCTCGATCGGCGCGAAGTAGCCCTGGGGCGGACGCAACGGCGCGGCGGCATTCACGGAGCCGGCAAACATCGCCAGGCCCAGTAAGGTAGGGATCAATAACTTCTGCATAGGTAACCTCATTGCCCGGCAGAGGCAGTCTGTTGACCACCTGCGGGGAATACGTTGCGTGTGCAAATTTTCGCTTCGACTTTTTGCGCGGCAGCACCCGCTTCGGGGCCCTGCACTTCCACGGCCAGCAAGTTCTGCGAGGCCCAGTCTTCATCGGTGCGCAGTTCAAAGGCGAAACGCCCGTCTGTATCGGATGTTTCGGGTTTCTCGATCTTGATGTCCTCGTGGCGCCCGTTCATGTACCAGAGGGTGGCTTGCAAGGTTTTCACCGAGGGATCGGCGAAGCGGATATCGACCTGATGGTTGACGTTGCGCAGGTCTTTGTTCGCACTGTTGACCAGCAATTCGTTCTTGCCGGGTTTCAAGGTGGCGCTGGCGCTCATCTGCGCGGTCTTGCCTTCGCAGCCGTTGTCCAGCAGCGACATCATCTGGCGGTAGATGGTTTCCTGGTCGAGGCGGTACAGCGGCGAGAATTCCCAGATCAGGATCTTCGGCGGACTCTTCTGGAATTCGTCGCTGCCCAGGTACTGGATCATCGAGCCTTCCAGGCCACCGCCGGGGAAGGCGACGTTGAGGATGTCGGCACCGATTTCCTGTTCAAGGAAGCCGGCGAAGTTGTAGTTCTTGCCGCTGTGGCTGGTGCCGACCAGGGTGATCTGCGGGTTGCCCGAATCGCCGAACAGGTCGCCGTCGCCCGCTTCGCCCTTGGGCTCGGTGGTGAACTGGTCCATGTACTGGATCGCGTAGCTGGTGCCGCAGAGTTGCCCGGCCATGTTGTGCAGGGTGCCGGTCTTGCCCATGCGCCCGGAGCGCTTGGTTTCGAATTCGCGCTTGGGAATCTCGGCGAACTCGGGCATCGCACGCACTTTGGCGCCGACGATTTTCGCGGTGCGCTGGGCGCCGTAAGGGGTCCAGTGCTGGTCGCCGCGGAAGTAGAAGTCGTGGGCCGGCAATTCATCCGGGAGCTGCTCGTTGGTCAACGGCGACAGGTCCGGCACCACGTAGCCCATCTTGGCGAAACGGCCGAGCATGGTTTTGTAGTTGCCCAGGGCCTTGTCGAAATCGAACTTGGCTTTTTCCTCGGGGTTGAGCTTGTTGCGGTTCACCAGGCCACGGGTCGGCTGGTAGACCACCACCAGTTCCACGCCCTTGGCCTTGAACGCATCGTGCAGTTGTTGCATGCGTTTGTAGCCGGCGGGGCTGGTGTCGAATTCGGTGCGCAGGTCTTCCTGGGTACGGAACAGCCAGTCGCCCTGGGCTTGTACCAGGGTGGTGAAGTTCTGCTGATAGCGCGTGGTGTAGTTCTTCGCGTCATGCGCCGCCGGGCACAGGCTGCAGCACGGTTCGGCGCTGAAGGTCGGCGCCTTGATTTCGTCGGCGCGCACGCCCTGGCTGGCCGCAAGCAGGCCGAGGGTCAGACCCGAGAGGCTCAGCAGTTTGATCATGTGTGGGTGCATAAGGGTCATCCTCAGTCCTGCATTTCGGTCTGGCGTTCGACAGGGTCGATCAGCACGGCTTTCTGCTGGCGTACCAGCAGGTCGAGAATTTCTTCCTGGCGCTCGCCAAGAATGCCGTTGAAGCTGATGCCGCTGGATTTGGTCGGCGCCAGCATCGACACGCGGTACAACTCGATACTCAACGGCGAATCGATCGACAGCGGCCCGCTGCCGTTACCGGCCAGTTCACCGCCGACCACGATCAGCGAGACCTTGGCGTCGAACGGGTCAAGGGCGATGTCGCGGTCGGTGTCGGTCAGGTCCTTGATGTGGCCGTAGACACCGGTCAGACCGTTGGCCATCGAGGTGTTTTCGTACAGCTTGATGTTGACGCTGTTACGAATCCGGATGCCGTGGCGACGGTTGGCGATCACTTTGTTGCCCCACAACAGGTTGTCGCCGCTCTCATAGAGGGTGATGCCGTCGGTGTGGTTGCGGTAGATCTCGTTGTCGGCGATCAGGTTGTTCACGCTGTTACGGTCGATCACCAGGCCCGAGAGCTTGTTGTCGTAGCTGCGGTTGTTGAAGATGAAGCTGTCGTTCACTTCCCGGGAAATGATGATGCCGTGCTTCTTCTTGGTGCCGTAGACCGTGTTGTCCGCGATGATCAGGCCGTGGGAACGGTCGTGGGGGTCAATGCCGTAGACAATGTTGTCTTTGTAGGTATTGCCCTTGATCACGAAGCCTTCGGTCTCGTAGCAGTAGAAGCCGTACCACATGTCCGAGAACTCGGAATCGATGATCCAGCCGGTCGGTTCAGTGCGCTTGAGCACCTTGGCCATGTTCGGCGTGTATTGGGAAATACTCACCCCATACGACTTACTGTTGGCGTAGCCGAAACTGGCCATCTTGGTGTTGGCGATGTAGGTCTCGGTGCCGCCCCAGGCCAGCAGGAATGGGCGGAATTCGTTGGGCGACTGGAAGGTCGCCGGGCCGTTGGCCTTTTCTTTCCAGCCGGTGATCTTGGTATCGCGCACAAACAGTTGGCCGTCGTTGATCAGGAACGAACCGGCTTCCTGGGACAGGCGCAGTTCTTTGGTCTGCTTGTCGATGTCCAGGATGCCCTTGCGCCCGACCACGATCGGCAACTTGGCGAGGAACACGCCCGGCGAGGTTTCGCTGAGGTACTGCTTGGGCACTTTGCCCAGCAGGTCCTTGAGGTTCATGTAGCCGTCGTCGATAAAGATCGCCTGGGGAATGCCGTGCTGGCGCACCACCCACTCGGCCATCTTGTTGTCGCCGCCGATGAAGTCCTTGAGCGCATCTTCCTGCATCATGCGGCGGATGCTGATTTTGCCGGGCTTCTTGCGCACGATCTTTTTTTCCATCGCCGCAGCGGTGTAGCCCGACAGGTCCGGCAGGGCCGGCTTGGGCATTTCCAGCGGCGCGGTCGGCGGGCTGGAAATGGTGTAGGTCTTGGCCTGTTGCAGTTCTTTGGCGATGGTCGGCGCCTTGACCGGCTGCGCGGTATCGGCGACGGCTGTGGCGCTGGCCATCAGCATCGCGGTCACCAGCAAGCATCTGCCTGTGAAGGGGTGAGCAATCATTGCGCGGGCTCCCATCAGAACTTCCAGATCACGTCGACAAAGGCGCGATGCATGTACGAGTCGACCTGGCTGCCATAGGCGTCGCCCGGTTTGAACACGCCGGCACGAAAGCGCACCAGCGCCGACGGTTCGTCGATCGACTGGCTGAGCGCGGCCGGCAGCAGGCCTTTCTTGAAGTACTTGGTGACGACCAGGTCCATCTCTTGGCCCAGGTCTTTCTTGCCGTCTTCAAGGGGCAGGGAAGTGCTGGACAGGATCGCGCCGGTTACGTCATCGGTGTTGTTCTGCACGGCATCGATGCCGTTGCTGCCCACCGGCTTGTTGCCGTCGACGCGCCAGAACTTGTGGTACACCAGGCTGGCGTCATAGTCCTCGCGCAGTTGCCAGGAAGCGAACAGGCTCATGGACTGCATGTTGTTCATCTCGCCGCGAAACGCTTCGCCGAAACGGTGGACGCGGGACTGGGTGCCGGTCCAGTTCGAGCGGTTGCTCTGCAGGCCGTTCTGTTCGTACTCGGCGCTGGCGCGCGAATAGGCCGCACCCACTTGCCACTGCGGGTCGAGGCGCAGGCGCACACCCAGGTCGGTGGCCCAACCGCTCACGTCGTCGCTGCGCTTGGCGGCGGTGGGGCGGGTGCCGTCGGCGTTCAACGCGTTGACGGTGTCGCGGTCGCCCTGCATGCCGGTGACGCTGGCCCAGTAGTTGACGGTGTTGGTGTTGCGCCAGTTGTAGGCGTCGCTGTTGGCTTCGATGCCGAGCCAGGTCAGGTCGCCGTTCTCGCGCTTGTCCAACGGGTCAGTGGCCACGCCTGGTTCGGCGTAGTCGAGCTTGCCGTCGTCATGGGTGTGGTGACCGCGCAGGCCGATCCACTGGCCCGGCGTCCACTGGTAGGCGGCGTCGGCGTAGAAGTGCTGGCGGTCCTTGTCCTTGGGCGACAGTTCCTTGAGGTCGGTGCGGTATTCGCTGAAACGTTCGGCGGCACCGACATTGGCCTTGAGCAGGGTGGTGTCGAAGGTCCAGTTCAGCGCTTCGATATTGGTGTCGCGCCATTGGCCGTCGTCATTGTGCAGGCGTTGGCGACCGAGCTTGAGGAGCTCGCCGGGGTAGGGCGTGAAGCCGCTGTAGCCAACCCAGAACTCGCGCATGGCCAGGTAGTTCTTCTTGGTCTTGCGGTCGTCGTTGCTCGATTGCTCAGTGGCGTCACTCGACGACTGTTGCAGGGTGTCGGTCTCGATGATGTCGCTCGACGCAACGGCCTGGCCCATGGCGTAGGCGCTCCAGTTGCCGCTTTCGCCGTAGATCCACGGGCGCAGGTCGAGGCCGATGCCGTTGACGTCGCCATCCGGTTTGGTGCCCAGGTCGCGGTCGTCTTCGGACTGGCCGGTGATTTTAACGTCCATGCCAAAATTCTTGGTTTCAGTCAGCGCGGCCAGGGTCGGGCACGACCACAGCAGGGCGAAGGTCAGGCCGATACCGGCCTGCACAAATGGATTGAGCTTCATAGGGCTTCCTCGCCGTCTTCTTCTTGCAGGGCGTGCAGTTGCAGCGTGCTCTGGGCCAGGGTGCCGCGCGCGGCCAGTTCCTGTTGCACCAGGCGTTGGCCTTCGGCGCGTTGTTCCGGCGTCAGCGGGGCTTCGAGCTGCGTGGCCAGGTCATTGGCCTCTGGCGTGTCCTGGGCTTTAGCCAATTGGCTGAAGACATAGGCGTTCAATGGGTCGGGCTTGGTGCCCTTGCCTTGGGAAAACAATTGGGCGATGGCGAAGTCGGCGCTGTTCTGGCCGTTGCGCGCAGCGGTCAGCAGGTGGTCCAGGGCCTTTTGCGAGTAGACCTTGCCCAGGTAGCCACGGCGGTAGATCTGGCCGAGGTAGTAATCGGCGGCCACTTCCCGGCCCACGGCTTTTTGGAAGTGGGCTTCGGCGGCCTTGGCGTCTGCCGGTACCCACTTGCCATCGTAGTAGAGCTTGCCCAGCAACAGCTCGGCGCGCGGTTGGTCGGCGGCGCGACCGTTGTCCAGGTACTTCATCATCTGGTCGACGTCACCCAGTTCGGGAAAGTCGTAGAGCAATTGCGCCAGGCTGACCCAGGACGCGGGGTAGCCGGGGGCGATTTTTTCCAGCAGGGCCTGGGCGGTTTTCTCGTCGGTCGTGCCCAGCGTAGCGTCGCCCAATACGCGGGCCACGCTGTCGACACGCTGCGCGGTGACGGTGCCACGGCTGTAGCCGGCTTCCATCTGCTTGAGCAGTTCGGCTTGTTTTTCCGGCTGGGCTTTTTTCTGGTAGACCGTGGCCAGCTCGACGTAGCAGATATCGGTGGTGTTCAGCGCGGCCTTGCAGATGCGCTCAACGTCATCCAGGTGCTGGTCGTAGGTGTCCTGGGTGCGATAGAGCAGCACTTGGGCCAGACCGGCTTCCGGGTAACCCGCCGCCTGCCATTGGTTGATCTGCTGCTGGGCGTTCACGTTGGGGAAGCTGTGCGGGTATTGCAGGTACAGCATCGCCAGCGGGATCAGGGTGTTGCCTTCGCCATTGGCGAAGGCTTTTTTCAGCAGGCCTTCGGCTTCATGGTGTTCGGCTTCGGTGGCGCCGGGCTTGGCCACCAGCAGGCGACCCAGGCGGGCCTGGGCGCGCGGCGAAATATCCGCCGCGGCACGGTAAGTGGCCTCGGCCTGTTTGATTTGCGCCGGATCGCGGGTGCCTACCTGGATGTCGGCCAGGCCCACTTGGGCCTCGCTGTAACCCAGGTCTGCCAGTTGCTGGTAATTCTGCTGCGCGGTGACGGTATCGCCACGCTTGAGCGCTTCATTGGCCAGGCGTTGGTCGGGCAGGCCGGCGCAACCGGCGAGGGCGATGGCCAGCGCCAGGGGCACCGGTAGGGTTCGAAGGGCGCTCATGATTAAAGACCCGCAGCCATGGCTTTATCGATCAGCCAGTTCAGCGATGGGCCACGGTCGCTGGTCACTTCCACCGGGCGGCCGGCGTAGGCGCTGTCCAGCGGCGCATCCGGCTTGATCTGCACGCGGATGTCGGAGGACAGGTCGGCGCTGTTCAGGCTGGTGCTGCTGACGATGGTGCCGGTGCGGGTCTGTTCTTCGTCGGCGACCTGGAAGTTCACCGGCGTACCTGGGCGAACGTCAGCGAACTGGCGATAGGAGAAGCGTGCTTCCACGTTGGCCAGGCTGCCGCGTGGCACCAGTTGGAAGATCACGTCGCCTTTGCTCGCGTACTGACCGTCGGCCACCATTTGCTGGGCCACGACGCAGTCGCAAGGCGAGGTCAGGGTGCCGGTCATTTGCTTGCCGAACAGTTCTTCGACCTTGGCCGGTTGCAGTTGGTCTTCGTCCAGGTGGCCCTTGAGCACGTCGAGCATGCTGGTGCTGAAGGTCGCCAGTGGCGCGCCTTTGGCCGCCACCGCATCACCTTTGAGCAGGCTTTGCACGGTGCCGTCGCGGGGCATGGTCACGTTCATGCCGGGCACGCTGACCAGGCCGGCCTGGGCGTGGCTGACAAAGTACATGCCATACAGCGATTTGAAGACGAAACCGAATGCCGCGAGGCCCACCAGGAAGATCGCCAGGCTGAACGTCACGGCGCGCAAGCGGCCGAAGGCGCTCATGTTGCTGCCGCCGTCCTTGACCTTGCGCGCCTTGGTGAAGTTGTCGCGTTGCAGGGTGGCGAGTACGTCGCCCATGGTCACGATGTCGCCCGACAGGTGCGAGGTGATCAGGTGGCGCAGCGTGGAAATATCCTGCGCGTCGAGGTTCTGGAACTGGCAACCGGTGCGCCCGCTCTGGCGGTCGTAGGAGCGGATCTGCAGCTCCACATCCATGGCCAGGCCGAGGTTATCGATGACGAACTGCAGGCGACCCTTGTGCACTTCGCCGACGGTCAACGGCTGCGTGGCGGTGAACGCCAGGCCGCCGGCGGACAGGTCGATGACCCGCGCTTCGGTCTGCGTGCGGTCAGTGTTGAAGAAGCGCAGCTTGGCCGGGATTTTGACTCGGGCGTGCTGGCGCTGGGCTTCGGATTCGTGGACAACGTTGGCGTTTACTTGGCTGTTCATCAGGGCAATTTCCTAGAGTTAATTCAGGCTTGGCAGGGTCAGACCATCATCAGCAACACGGCGACGAAAATGCTGCCGGCGGAGAAGGTCATGGTCCGAGACGACCAGGTGTTGAACCAACGTTGAAAGCTGGCCAAATCGCGGGTCAGTTTGGTGTCCTGGCGGGTCCAGGACTGTTGATCAAGGCGGAAGAACACGTAGATCTTCACCAGCGCGCCCATGATCTGGTTGTAATAGAGAATCACCGGGTACGCCGGGCCGATCCTGTGGCCGGAGCACGACAGCAGCAGGGTCAGGATCAGGCGGGTGATGCCGATCCACAGCAGGTAAGCGAGGATGAACGCGCCGCCGTACTTGAAGGTGGCGATGATTGCCACGGTCAGGCCGAGCAGGGAGGTCCACATCGACACGCGCTGGTCGAACAGCACCACGCTGGTGAACAGACCCAGGCGGCGTACACCCAGGCCCAGGGCGCGGGAGTTCTGGCGCAGGTTGTTGCCGTACCAGCGGAACATCAGCTTGCGGCTGGCCTTGATAAAGCTCTTTTCCGGCGGGTGCTCCACGGTGTTGATCGCGGCGTCCGGCACGTAGAAGGTGTCGTAACCCAGACGCATCAGGCTGAACCAGCTGGACTTGTCGTCGCCGGTCAAAAACTTGAAGCGGCCCAGGCGCCAGTGTTGCAGCGAGTCGCTTTCCACGTCGGCGATAAAGCCCGGGTCGGTGACGACGCTGGCACGGAACACCGACATGCGCCCGGTCATGGTCAGCACGCGCTTGGACAGGGCCATCGAGCACATGTTGATGTGGCGTTGGGCGAAGCGCAGTTTGTGCCACTCGCTCATGATGTAGCCGCCGCGCACTTCGCAGAACTCGTTGGTGGTCAGGCCGCCGACATTGCCGAACAACTGGAACCACGGCACGGTCTTGCGCACGACGCCTTCGGCGAGCACGGTGTCGCCATCGATCACTGCAACCACGGCGCGGTCATCCGGCAAGTGGCGGGAGATGGCGCGGAAACCGAAGGCCAGGCCGTCGCGTTTACCGGTGCCGGCGATGCGCACGAAGTCGAGCTTCACGTGGTCCGGCGGGTTCATGCGTTCCCACAGGCTCTTCACCAACAGCTCATCGGACATTTCTACCAGCGAGCAGACCACGGTGGTGGGGAAGCCACATTCGATCGCTTCACGAATCACCGAGCTGTAGACCTGCGCGGTGGTCAGCGCATCGATCCGAAAACTGGTGACCATCAGGAACACATGGGACGGGTCCGCTGATTTGCCCAGCTTGCGCACTTTGCGCCGCAGGTGTGGGTAGACCACGTACAGGAACAGCATGCCGCGAAAGAAATGCGTCGCACCCATCGAGTAGCGCCAGATACCGACGGCGCCAATCAGGAAAATAAAATTCTTCGACTCAGAGTCGAACGTACTCGCCGGCAACAGCAGGGCGAGTCCCATCAGCAGGCTCAAGAAGAACAGCCAGCCGGCGGATTGGAGCAGTACGTGTTTTAACTTGGACATAGGCGTCATCCGCAGGTGAAGGAGGTTTCGAGCTGCAAGCGCTGGGGATCAGGACGCTTGCAGCTCGAAACTTGCCGTTGCTGTTACCAGCAAATACCTTCGGTGCGGCCCGTCACGCAGGTGGCCTTGGACATGAAGCCCACCAGGTCGACCACTTGCTTGCCGTGTGGCGCGTTCTGCGCCAGGGCACGGAACTTCTCATCACGGTTGCCGAGGATGATCACGTCGGAGTTGTTGATCACATCATCGAAGTCCGAGTTGAGCAGGGACGACACGTGGGGGATTTTCCCCTCGATGTACTCCTTGTTCGCACCGTGGACGCGGGCGTACTCGACGTTGCTGTCGTAGATGCTCAGGTCGTAACCCTTGCCGATCAGCATTTCCGCCAGTTCCACCAGTGGGCTTTCGCGCAGGTCGTCGGTGCCGGCCTTGAAGCTCAAGCCCAGCAGCGCGACTTTGCGTTTGTCGTGGCCGGCGACGATGTCGAAGGCGTTCTGCACCTGGGATTCGTTGCTGCGCATCAGCGAGTTGAGCAGCGGCGCTTCCACGTCCAGAGAGCCGGCGCGATAAGTCAGCGCGCGCACGTCTTTGGGCAGGCACGAGCCGCCGAATGCGAAGCCTGGGCGCATGTAGTACTGGGACAGGTTGAGGGTCTTGTCCTGGCAGACCACTTCCATCACTTCGCGACCATCGACGCCGACGGCCTTGGCGATGTTGCCGATCTCGTTGGCGAAGGTCACCTTGGTGGCGTGCCACACGTTGCAGGTGTACTTGATCATTTCGGCCACGGCGATGTCCTTGCGGATGATCGGCGCGTCGAGTTCTTCGTACAGCGATTGCAGGACATCGCCGGAGGCTTTGTCGAACTCGCCGATGACGGTCATCGGTGGCAGGTCGTAGTCGGCGATGGCCGTGGATTCGCGCAGGAATTCCGGGTTGACCGCGACGCCGAAGTCGACGCCGGCTTTTTTGCCGGAGCAGTCTTCGAGGATCGGGATCACCACGTTGGCCACGGTGCCCGGCAACACGGTGCTACGCACGACGATGGTGTGGCGGGTGGTCTTGTCACGCAGGACAAAACCGATCTCGCGGCATACCGATTCGATGTAGTTGAGTTCCAGGTCGCCGTTTTTCTTGCTCGGCGTGCCGACGCAAATCATCGACAGGTCGGTATCGCGGATGGCGTCTGCGAAGTTGGTCGTGCCGCGCAGTCGACCGGTCTCGATACCCTGGCTCAGCAGCTCGCCCAGACCCGGCTCAACGATCGGTGATTTACCGGCGTTGATCAGGTCGATCTTTTCCTTGGAGATGTCTACGCCGACCACTTCATGGCCACGGGCAGACAGGCAACCGGCACAGACTGCGCCAACGTAACCCAAACCAAATATGCTGATGCGCATCGCATTTACCTCTTTGTCATTGAAGACGGTATTAAATCTGCCAATAAATGGCCGGAGTTCATGTTTGCAAGCGTCACTGATGCCGCGAAAGTTAGGCGAACAGACGCCGACTTACCGCATACAGGCATGTTGAATAACGAGTGACTAACGATTGCACTCAAGTTGTGCGCAACTTGGCCTTTTTATTGGGGCTTGCCCTCAAATGCAGCCGGCCTTCCTGGGAGAAGGGCCTGGCGCCAGTGCAACAGGGCCTTGATAAAGGCAATAAACCTTTAAATATCAATGCCTTGGGTTTCATCACTGACCCATTGGGGTAAGCACAGCCTTGGCCTTATAGTGTGTGGCAATTCATCCTTGTCGCCGCTCTTAACTAATCGGTTGGTAATATCAGCCCTGAGTCAAAGTTAAATGTGACAACTTCGCTACTTCCGTTGGTCGCCATGTAAGTCATCTCTTACAGAAACAGAGAATTACGTTACCGGTGGTATGAGCGGTGCTTTAGGGCGAAGTTCCTGGCCGCTCATCCTGTTTCCGGAAATTTCTTGAAATATAGGCAAAGATGGCACTGGTACTATATTGATAGCACTTGCTATTTGGGCCAGTAGTTGCGGGGAGTTGGTGCGCGGGGATAGTTTTGTGCCACTAGTCTTTTAAAAAAGTGGTGCCACTACGAAAAAAAATCTGAAATGTCGAGTGAAATAAATGTTAGAGATGCGTCAAGATATTTTTTGACGCCAAACAATTGACGACTTCTGATGCGAAATGCAGGAGAAAATGTGGGAGGGGGCTTGCCCCCGATGGCAGTGTGTCAGTCGATCCATGTATGACTGACCCACCGCCATCGGGGGCAAGCCCCCTCCCACATTTGATCTTTAGCGTCTATGAGAGCGGAGCAGGGCCTTATTCCGGTGCATGATCGCGCAGGAACACCAGGTTGTCGGGCTTGGACTGCTCCGCATTGAAGCGATAACCCTGCACATCGAACTGCTTGAGCTGGGCCGGGTCGTTGATGCGTTCTTCGATCACGAAGCGGCTCATCATGCCTCGGGCCTTTTTCGCGTAGAAGCTGATGATCTTGTACTGACCGTTCTTCAGGTCCTTGAACTCGGTGTTGACGATCCTTGCGTTCAGGGCCGTGCGCTTGACCGCGGAGAAGTATTCGTTGGACGCCAGGTTGAGCAGTACCTCATCGCCTTGTTCGGCCAGGGCTTGGTTGAGCCACTCGCTGATCCGGGTGCCCCAGAAGGCGTACAGGTCCTTGCCACGGGCGTTGGCCAGTTTGGTGCCCATCTCCAGGCGATACGGCATCATCAGGTCCAGGGGGCGCAGCAGACCGTACAGGCCCGAGAGCATGCGCAGGTGATCCTGGGCGTAGCTGAAGTCGGCGTCGCTGAAGGTGTCGGCGTTCAGGCCCGTGTACACGTCGCCCTTGAATGCCAGCAACGCCTGCTTGGCATTGGCCGGCGTGAACGCCGGGGTCCAACTGCCGAAACGCGCGGCGTTGAGGCCGCCGATCTTGTCGGATACATGCATCAATTCGCTGATTTGCGCCGGGCTCAGGTGGCGCAGTTGCTCGATCAGTTCCTGGGAGTGGTCCAGATACTGCGGCTGGGTAAAGCGCTGGGTCGCAGGCCTGGACTCGAAGTCGAGGGTCTTGGCGGGGGAAATCACCATCAGCATGAAGTTGGCTCCTGTAATCGTGCGGGGGATTCTAGGGGGTTGGGCACTTTGACTCCACCTATGATGGTGATAGGCGCGATCCGTTATGATGGCCGGTGACTCTGGAGAGGGAGACCCTGTGTGCGAATAGCGTTTTTTTTGTCGGCGTGCCTGTTATGCCTCAATGCCCACGCGGCGCCGGTGGATGTGGCCAGCCTGGATCGTGGCGTCTGGCCGGAAAAACTCAGCAGCCCTGCGCTGTTCGACGTGGCCTCGCGCGCCGAGATCCTGATGTTCGCCCACAGCCTGATCGCCAGCGAAGCCCTGGATGAAGCGGCGCTCAAACAGCGCCTGGGCCTGAAGATCATCAACCTGGCGGCCATCGACGATCTGCGTCGCCAGCTCTGGCAGCGCCTGCTGGAGGGCTACACCTTCGCCCAGGAGAGTTGCGAGGAAGACGCGTCGTTCTGCTACCTGGTGGAAAACATGGACGACCTGCGCGAGCAGGCCGGCAAGTTCGAGATCAGCGAAAACTCCTTCTATATAGGTTGGGCCGGCCCGAGCCACAATTTCCACGAGCGTTACCTGGACGAACTGCTGCGCAAAGCCGCGCTGTTCCCGCAGATCAGCAGCGAGATCGCGCGTTTCGGCGACCATGAGCGCAATGGCGATGAATTCAACGACCGCTTGTTCCTGCTGACCTTCGACGGCGGCCCGGCCCCGGTCAGCGGCAATACCGACTGGCTCACTGACTACCTGCGCAAGCAGAAGATGAACGCCACGTTCTTCGCCCTTGGCAGCAGCCTGCAAAACCGCGTGGAGCGCAGTTCCGCTGCCGATGTGCAGGCGCTGTACCAAGGCCAGTGCGTGGGCACCCAGGGCTGGCAGTACCGTTCCCACAGCCATTGGGTCGACTGGCAAAGTTCCATCACCCGCAGTGCCTCACTGGCGCAGAACCTGATGCCGGAGAACTACGTGCCGCTGTTCCGTCCACCCTACGGTCAGCGTCGTGCGGACAGCCAGGGTTTCTTCCAGTCCCAGGGTTTGCAGGTGGCGTTGTGGGATATCGACTCCCAGGACGAACCGGGCAAGCTCAAGGCCGATGAGTCGGCGCAGCGGGTGCTGACCTTGATGTTGTTGTGGCGCAAAGGGGTGATTGTGTTTCACGACACCCAGGACAAGGCGCGGGTGGCATTGCCGATTTTGTTGCAGGCGACGGCGCAAAGCGGGCTGGGTTGGCAGGACTGCCGGGAGGCGTTTCGCTGAAAAGGCTGAAGTGCCTATTCCCGTTGGGGATGCGGCATTTCTGGGGTGATTTTGTAGAATATTTCGATGCAGGCGGACTTCCGACTTTAACGGCGTGGCTGGCACTCGGCTAGTGCTATTCGTCATCCTGAAAAATAAACTTCAAAAAAACGTCAAAGTGCTTTTTCCTGTCATGGGTTTTGCGGTATTACGAAGTCAGATCGCCGAAACCTGCAACACAGGTGGCGTCTTCCAAGACTCCTCATGTGGGCAATGCACTTGACGTCCCTCAGGTGCATTCGGTGGTCGAATCGAGGCGCAGCACTGTTGTGGTATTGCGTCGACTGGCTCCCACAAAGGTGACCGAGTATGGATGATCATGGACGTAACCCTTCTTCCGACCAGCCAATCCTTTATGTGCTTGATACCAACGTACTGATCCACGATCCGAACGCGCTGCTTAACTTCGAAGAACACCACGTCGCCATCCCGATGATCGTGTTGGAGGAACTCGACAAACTCAAAAGCGGGCATCACAGCGTGGCCGCAGAATGCCGCCAGGCGATCCGCCTGATCGACAAAACCCTGGGCGAAGCGTCACCCGAGGACGTCGAAGTCGGCGTGCCGATCCAGCGCGGCAAGAGCGGGCCCAAGGGCTTGCTGTCGATTCTGATGAGCAAGCGCAGCGAGCCCAACAGCCTGCTGCCGGAAAACCTCAACGACAACAAAATCATCAACCAATTGATCGACCTGCACGCACGTGACAAGGACCTGCGCGTCGTGCTGGTGACCAAAGACATCAATATGCGCCTCAAGGCACGAGCGTGTGGGATCGCTGCCGAGGACTACAGTACCGACCAACTGGTCGACGACGTGTCGATGCTGTCCCGTGGTTATCACACCATGACCGGCTCGTTCTGGGATCGCGTCAGCAAGGTCGAAACCCGTCAGGACCACGGTCGCACCTGGCACCAGGTGCAACTGATCGACAACCTGCCGGCGGTACACGTCAACGAGTTCATCATCGACGAACAGGGTTTTGTGGGCTGGATCAAAGAGATCCAGGTCGACAAGCTGCTGATCCTCGACCTGCATCAGGAACCCCTGTTGCACCAGGAAGCCTGGGGCCTGAAACCGCGTGATATCTACCAGAGCCTGGCGCTGTATGCGCTGCTCGACCCGGACATCCACCTGGTCAACCTGACCGGCGCCGCCGGCTCGGGCAAAACCATTCTTGCCCTGGCTGCCGCCATTGAGCAGACCATGGTGACCAAGCGTTATCGCCGCATCATCGCCACCCGCAGTGTGCAGGGCCTGGACCAGGAAATCGGTTTCCTGCCCGGCACCGAAGCGGAAAAAATGGAGCCGTGGCTGGGGGCGATCACCGACAACCTCGAAGCCTTGCACATGGATGACGAAAACACCCATGGCAGCGTCGACTACATCCTCAGCAAAGTGCCGTTGCAGTTCAAATCCCTCAACTACATCCGAGGTCGCAGCTTCCAGCAGAGCCTGATTTTGATCGATGAATGCCAGAACCTCACGCCGCACCAGATGAAAACCATCATCACCCGTGCCGGCGCCGGTTCCAAAGTGGTGTGCCTGGGCAACCTGGCGCAGATCGACACCCCTTACCTGTCCGCGACCAGCTCCGGGCTGACGTACCTGACGGAACGCTTCAAAGACTTCCCGAACGGCGTGCATATCGCGCTGCAAGGGGTCCCACGTTCGATCTTGGCCGAATACGCCGAATCTCACTTGTAAACGCGGTCGGTGTGGGAGGGGCTTGCTCCCTCCCACATTTCTTTTGCATTGGGTTTACAATCGACGCTCCTGATCAGGAGTATCCCTGTGCTGACTCATCTCGATTCCCAAGGTCGCGCCCATATGGTCGACGTCACCGACAAGTCCGTGACGTTCCGTGAGGCGGTGGCCGAAGCGCGCGTGCGCATGCTGCCCGAGACCCTGAAAATGATTGTCGACGGCGCCCATCCCAAGGGCGACGTGTTTGCCGTGGCCCGCATTGCCGGAATCCAGGCGGCGAAAAAAACCAGCGACCTGATCCCCCTGTGCCACCCGCTGATGCTCACTGGCGTCAAGGTCGAACTCAGCGCCGAGGGTGTGGACGCGGTGCATATCGTCGCGCGCTGCAAACTCTCCGGCCAGACCGGTGTAGAGATGGAGGCGCTGACGGCCGCCAGTGTTGCCGCATTGACGATCTACGACATGTGCAAGGCCGTGGACCGTGGCATGACCATCGAAAGCATTCGCCTGCTGGAAAAGCTCGGCGGTAAAAGTGGGCATTTCAAGGCGGATCAAGCATGAGCATCAACGTATTGTTTTTTGCCCGCTACAGCGAAGCGGTGGGCCTGGATTCGCTGGAGGTGGAAGGCGACTTCGCGACCGTCGACGCTGTGCGCCAGGCATTGGCCGGCGACCCGGGCTTTGACGTGCTCAACGAAGCCAGCTTGATGTGTGCGCGTAATCAGGAGCTGTGCAGCCTCGACGAGCCGCTGCAGGCCGGTGATGAAGTCGCGTTTTTCCCGCCTGTGACCGGGGGCTGAACGTGGCCATTCGTGTACAGCCCGAGCCCTTTGACCCCGGTGCCGAAGTCAACGCGATGCACGCCGCCAATGTCGGCGTCGGCGCGGTGGTGAGTTTTGTCGGCTATGTGCGCGACTTCAACGACGGTCACGACGTGGCGGGGATGTTCCTGGAGCATTACCCCGGCATGACCGAAAAAGCCCTGGCCAAGATCGCCGTGGAAGCCGAACAGCGCTGGCCGCTGCTCAAGCTGGAAGTGCTGCACCGCATCGGCGCGCTGGAACCGGGCGAGCCGATTGTGTTCGTCGCGGCGGCCAGCGCGCATCGTCAGGCTGCGTTTGAGGCCTGTGCGTTTGTGATGGACTACCTGAAGACCCGTGCGCCGTTCTGGAAGAAGGAAAATACCCCTGAGGGCGCGCACTGGGTCGAAGGGCGCGACAGCGATCACGCAGCAGCGGATCGCTGGAAATAGCCAGCCGAACATAGATGCAAATGTGGGAGGGGGCTTGCCCCCGATAGCTGTGGCACATTCAACATCTCTGTTGACTGACCCACTGCTATCGGGGGCAAGCCCCCTCCCACATTGTTGACCGCATTTCAGCTTACGGACGTTTGCGTTCTACAGCCCGGAGCAAGTGCGTCGACGGCGTCTCGCAACTGATCTTGCGGCCCAGCAACGTCTCGATCGACGGCAACTGATACGAGTCATCTTCCCCGGCAAAACTGATCGACACCCCCGCCGCCCCGGCACGGCCGGTACGGCCAATGCGGTGTACGTAGTCGTCCGGCACTTCCGGCAGGGTGAAGTTGATCACGTGGCTGATGCCGTCGATGTGAATCCCGCGACCGGCCACGTCGGTGGCCACCAACACGCGGATCTTGCCTTCGCGAAAGCCTTCGAGGGTCTTGATGCGCTTGTGTTGCGGCACATCGCCCGACAGTTGCGCAGCGTTGACGCCATCGCGCACCAGGCGTTCTTCGATACGGCGCACTTCGTCCTTGCGGTTGGCAAACACCATCACGCGCTCCCAACCGTTGTCGTTGATCAGGTTGTAGAGCAGCTTGTACTTGTCGGCGCCGGCCACGGCAAAGATGTGTTGCTCGACGTTTTCGCTGGCGACGTTCAGCGCCTCGATCTCGACGATGGACGGCTCGGTGGTCCACTGCTTGGCGAGGTTCATCACGTCTTCGGTGAAGGTCGCGGAGAACAGCAGGGTCTGGCGTTCGTTTTTCGGCGGGGTCTGGCGAATGATCTGGCGTACTTGCGGGATAAAGCCCATGTCGAGCATGCGGTCGGCTTCGTCCAGCACCATCACTTCGACCATGTCCAGGTGGACGTCGCCGCGCTGGTTGAAATCGAGCAGGCGGCCCGGGGTGGCAACCAGGATGTCGCAATGACGGGCTTCGAGGTGCTTGAGCTGCTTGTCGAAGTCCATGCCACCGACAAACGTCATGACGTTGAGGCCGGTGTACTTGGTCAGGTCGGCGGCGTCCTTGGCGATCTGCACCACCAGTTCGCGGGTCGGGGCGATGATCAGCGCGCGTGGCTCACCCATGTAGCGCTCTTTCGGCGGCGGCGTTTGCAGTAGCTGGGTGATGATCGAGATCAGGAACGCGGCGGTCTTGCCGGTGCCGGTCTGGGCGCGGCCGATGGCGTCTTTGCCGGCCAGGGTGAACCCGAGCACCTGCGCCTGGATCGGTGTGCAGTAAGGGAAGCCCAGGTCCTGGATGGCGTGCATCAGTTCCGGTGCGAGCTTGAAATCGTGGAAGCGGGTTTTGCCTTCCTGGGGTTCAACGACGAAATCTTCGAGCTTCCACGGTGTGACGGGCGGCTTGGGCGCGCGTTCACGCCGTGCGGCTTTTGGCGCAGGTGCCGCAGCGACTTCGGCCGGTTTCGGCGGTTCGGCGGGTGTCACCTCGAGCGGTTTCGGCGCGGCCACAGCGGTGGCCTGGCCCGGCTGTTTGCCTTCGTGGCGGCTGCCGGTTGTCGGGACAGGAGCACTGGGAACTGGCGCGAGCGGCTCAGCCTCGCTTTTGCCGAACATCTTCTTAAGTGCTTTGAGCACGGTGATCTCATTAATTGGTTAAGGAATATACGCCGGCCAGTGTAATGCAAGAATCGGGCGCGGCGTAGTGCGTCTGTCATGTGGCTAAATAAACCGGGGTGTTCAGCGCAGACGTTCGGCCAGCCACGTACCGATATCGCTGATCTCCTCAGGTAACACTTCGTGACCCATTGGGTATTCCTGCCATGTCACGGTGACACCACGGGTCTTCAAGTGCTCATAAGCGCTGCGCCCCATGGCGTTCTGTACCACCTCGTCGTACTGGCCATGCAGGCACAGCACCGGAATACGCTGTTGACTGGCGGATAATTCCAGCTCGTCGTCGAAGGTCGGCGCGTAAGTGGAGAGGGCAATCACGCCACCCAAGGCGCCTTGCCATTTATGGAACGCGGTGTGGAACACCACGGCGCCGCCCTGGGAAAAGCCCGCCAGGAAAATCCGCGAGGCGTCTATTCCGCTGCTTTTTTGCTTCCTGATCAAATCCGTGACCATTTTGGCCGAGTCTTTCAACTGTTCCAGGCTGATGGAGCGGGCCGGGCTCATGGCCTTGATGTCGTACCAACTGGGCATCTCGTAGCCGCCGTTGATAGTCACCGGGCGGGTGGGCGCCTGAGGCAAGACGAAGCGCGTGGTCAGCAAGTTTTCCTGCAGCGCTTCGGCCACCGATTTGAAGTCGTAGCGATCGGCCCCCAGGCCATGCAGCCAGATGACGCAGGCGTCTGCGGTGTTGCGGGGCTGAAGAATCAAGGCTTCGGTCATGTCTGCTCCATAGATGTGCGTGCGCTCCGATTAAGTGCGACGGAACGGTGCGCAATAGTTTGATCTGTTACGAGAATGTCGCAAGGTTGAATCTTTTCCCATTGACCTTGGGCTGAATCGACTCAGCAGCCACTCTGGTACGCGCTTTGCTATGTGTAGGTCGATGTCAGATCTTTCCTGGGACGGTAACACTATCAGTGACTGCCGTTTGTGGGATAGCAACTGGAATTACTGCGACTGCCTCATGCTGCTTGACCCTAATAAAAGCCAACACGGGTCGATATCGCCTCATAAGGGTGCGCTGAGGTTCTAGCTCCGACACAACAAGAGCAACTGGAGGTTTGAATGAAGGTATTGAAATCCACCCTGGCCATCGTTTCCGCGGCTGCTGTACTGGGTGTCAGTGGTTTCGCCCACGCCGGCGCCACCCTGGACGCCGTGCAGAAGAAAGGCTTTGTGCAATGTGGCGTGAGTGACGGCCTGCCGGGTTTCTCGGTACCGGATGCCAGCGGCAAGATCCTCGGGATCGACGCTGATTATTGCCGCGCGGTAGCCGCTGCCGTGTTCGGCGACGCGACCAAAGTCAAATTCAGCCAGTTGAACGCCAAGGAGCGTTTCACCGCGCTGCAGTCCGGTGAAGTCGACATCCTGTCGCGTAACACCACCATGACCAGCTCCCGCGATGCCGGCATGGGCCTGAAATTCCCTGGCTTTATCACTTACTACGACGGCATCGGCTTTCTGGTAAACAACAAGCTGGGCGTTAAAAGTGCCAAGGAACTGGACGGTGCAACCATCTGCATCCAGGCCGGTACCACCACTGAACTGAACGTTTCCGACTACTTCCGTGGCAACGGTCTGAAATACACCCCGATCACCTTCGACACCTCCGACGAAAGCGCCAAGTCGCTGGAATCCGGGCGTTGCGACGTGCTGACCTCCGACAAGTCCCAACTGTTCGCCCAGCGCAGCAAGTTGGCCTCGCCGAAAGACTACGTGGTTCTGCCGGAAACCATTTCCAAGGAACCGCTGGGCCCGGTCGTGCGTAATGGCGACGACGAGTGGCTGGCCATCGTGCGCTGGGTGGGCTACGCCATGCTCAACGCGGAAGAAGCCGGTATCACTTCCAAAAACGTCGAAGCTGAAGCCAAGTCCACCAAGAACCCGGACGTCGCACGTCTGCTCGGTGCTGACGGCGAATACGGCAAAGACCTGAAAGTGAAGAAAGACTGGGTCGTGCAGATCGTCAAGCAAGTCGGTAACTACGGCGAAGTGTTCGAGAAAAACCTCGGTAAAAGCACGCCGCTGGAAATCGACCGTGGCCTGAACGCGCTGTGGAACAACGGCGGCATTCAATACGCACCCCCTGTGCGCTGATCGCTGATGGTTCTATCACCCGGTGGGCCAACCGCCGGGTGATGTTCTGTTCCATTATTTTCGGGGCACTCCATGCAAAATCAAATCGGCGCACCAAAGCAGAAGCTCAGCTTCAGCGATCCCAAAGTGCGTGCGTGGCTCTTCCAGATCATCACGATTGTGGCGGTGGTCTCGCTGGGCTGGTACCTCTTCAACAATACCCAGACCAACCTTCAACACCGGGGCATTACCTCGGGTTTCGACTTTCTTGAGCGCAGTGCCGGCTTCGGCATCGCGCAGCACTTGATCGACTACACCGAATCGGACAGCTATGCCCGGGTGTTTGTAATCGGTCTGCTCAATACCTTGCTGGTGACCGTGATCGGCGTGGTCCTGGCGACCCTGCTCGGGTTCATCATCGGCGTGGCCCGCTTGTCGCCCAACTGGATGATCAACAAGCTGGCGACGGTGTACGTGGAAGTGTTCCGCAACATCCCGCCGTTGCTGCAAATCCTGTTCTGGTACTTCGCGGTGTTCCTGACCATGCCGGGGCCGCGCAACAGCCATAACTTCGGCGATACGTTCTTTGTCAGCAGCCGTGGCCTGAACATGCCGGCAGCACTGGCCGCCGACGGGTTCTGGCCGTTCGTTGCCAGCGTGGTCGTGGCCGTCGTGGCGATCGTGCTGATGACCCGCTGGGCCAACAAGCGCTTTGAAGCCACCGGCGTACCGTTCCACAAGTTCTGGGCGGGCCTGGCGCTGTTCATCGTGATCCCGGCATTGTGCGCCTTGGTCTTCGGCGCGCCGTTGCACTGGGAAATGCCCAAGCTGCAAGGCTTCAACTTCGTCGGCGGCTGGGTACTGATCCCTGAACTGTTGGCGCTGACCCTGGCGCTGACCGTGTACACCGCGGCGTTTATCGCCGAGATCGTGCGCTCGGGCATCAAGTCCGTCAGCCACGGCCAGACCGAAGCCGCGCGCTCCCTGGGCCTGCGCCCCGGGCCGACGCTGCGCAAGGTCATCATCCCGCAAGCCCTGCGGGTGATCATTCCGCCGCTGACCAGCCAATACCTGAACCTGGCGAAAAACTCGTCGTTGGCCGCCGGTATCGGTTACCCGGAAATGGTTTCGCTGTTTGCCGGCACGGTGCTCAACCAGACCGGCCAGGCCATCGAAGTCATTGCCATCACCATGAGCGTGTACCTGGCGATCAGCATCAGCATTTCCCTGCTGATGAACTGGTACAACAAGCGCATTGCGCTGATCGAGCGGTGAGGAAACGAGCATGAGTTCGCATACGTTCAAACCTGATATGCCACCGCCGAGCAAAGTCTTCGGGCCGATGGCATGGATGCGCGCCAACCTGTTTTCCAGCTGGCTCAACACCCTGCTGACCTTGTTGGCGTTTTACCTGATCTACCTGGTCGTGCCGCCCATCCTGCATTGGGCCATCCTCGACGCCAACTGGGTCGGGACCACTCGCGCCGACTGCACCAAAGAAGGCGCCTGCTGGGTGTTTATCCAACAGCGCTTCGGGCAGTTCATGTACGGCTACTACCCCAGCGACCTGCGCTGGCGCGTGGACCTGACCGTGTGGCTGGCGATCGTGGGCGTGGCGCCGTTGTTCATCTCGCGTTTTCCACGCAAGGCGATCTACGGCCTGGGCTTTCTGGTGTTGTACCCAATCATTGCCTTCTGCCTGTTGCACGGCGGCGTCTTCGGCCTGACCAACGTGGCCACCAGCCAATGGGGCGGCCTGATGCTGACCCTGGTCATCGCCACCGTCGGCATCGCCGGCGCCTTGCCGCTGGGGATTGTGCTGGCCTTGGGGCGGCGTTCGAACATGCCGGCGATTCGTGTGGTCTGCGTGACCTTCATCGAGTTCTGGCGCGGCGTGCCGTTGATCACGGTGCTGTTCATGTCCTCGGTGATGCTGCCGTTGTTCCTGCCCGAAGGCATGGGCATCGACAAGCTGCTGCGGGCACTGATTGGCGTGATCCTGTTCCAGTCGGCCTACGTGGCGGAAGTGGTGCGCGGTGGCTTGCAGGCGATTCCCAAAGGTCAGTACGAAGCGGCCGCGGCGATGGGCCTGGGTTACTGGCGCAGCATGGGCCTGGTGATTCTGCCGCAAGCCCTGAAGATGGTGATCCCCGGCATCGTCAACACGTTTATTGCGCTGTTCAAGGACACCAGCCTGGTGATCATCATCGGTTTGTTCGACCTGCTCAACAGCGTCAAGCAAGCCGCCGCCGACCCGAAATGGTTGGGCATGGCCACTGAAGGCTACGTGTTCGCCGCCTTGGTGTTCTGGATTTTCTGTTTTGGTATGTCGCGCTATTCCATTCATTTGGAACACAAGCTCGACACAGGCCACAAGCGTTAGGAGTTGTTGTTATGAGCGAAGCGATCAAACAGCCTGTGAGCCCTGAAGGCATTATCCAGATGCAGGGCGTGAACAAGTGGTACGGCCAGTTCCACGTACTGAAAGACATCAACCTCAACGTCAAGCAGGGCGAGCGTATCGTGCTGTGCGGCCCGTCGGGTTCGGGCAAGTCCACCACCATCCGCTGCCTCAACCGCCTGGAAGAACACCAGCAGGGCCGCATCGTGGTCGATGGCGTGGAGCTGACCAACGACCTCAAGCAGATCGAAGCGATCCGCCGCGAAGTCGGCATGGTGTTCCAGCACTTCAACCTGTTCCCGCACCTGACCATCCTGCAGAACTGCACGCTGGCACCGATGTGGGTGCGCAAGATGCCCAAGCGCAAGGCCGAAGAAATCGCCATGCATTACCTGGAGCGCGTGCGCATTCCGGAGCAGGCCCACAAGTTTCCGGGGCAACTCTCGGGCGGTCAGCAACAGCGCGTGGCCATCGCCCGGGCGCTGTGCATGAAACCGAAAATCATGCTGTTCGACGAACCGACCTCGGCCCTCGACCCGGAAATGGTCAAGGAAGTGCTCGACACCATGATTGGCCTGGCCGAAGACGGCATGACCATGTTGTGCGTGACCCACGAAATGGGTTTTGCCCGCACCGTGGCCAACCGTGTGATCTTCATGGACAAGGGCGAGATCGTCGAACAGGCGGCGCCGAATGACTTCTTCGACAACCCGCAGAATGACCGGACCAAGTTGTTCTTGAGCCAGATTCTGCATTGATCGATGGTTGATGCTTGACGCGATAAACCCGGCACCTGGCCGGGTTTATTTTTGCCTGCTGTTTTTACGCGGACGCTTGAGTTGCAAGCTGCGCATCTTTTGCGATCAGCAGATGGTTCAGGTCTTCGCCGACATTGAGCACCTCTATTTCAGCCAGTAGATGCGGATGTTTATCCAATAGACGCATCAATGTGAGCAGTGGTGCAGGCGGAAAGATCTCAGCTCTTTCATAGCGGGAAAATGCGTTATGGCCGCGGCCGGTCAATAGCCTTACTGCGTCTTTCTGCGTCAGATGCAATTTGCGGCGAATTCGTTTCATTTCGGCGGCGATGATTGTCCTGGCATCCATTAACAACTTATCGCTGGCATCGGAATAACGCTCTGCGCTATCGGTGTCCGAATCGAATTCGACCTCGTGACAGACCTGGCATTCCCAGCCTGCAATATCAGGGATATCCCGGATCATGCCGCGTGTGTTGATCGTGAAGTTGCGACCTTCGAAATGCTGCATTGCGTCATGGGTTCCGCAGCTCATGCATTGTTGGGTTTTCATAAGGTTTTCTCCTTGAAGGAGATTACGGGAGGACCACCGCCTGGGCGGTAAGTCACTTTGATGTAAATCTCCGTAGCGTAAATCTTGATCAGATAGACGTCCTGCCACACACGGTGGTCTGAATAGGTCGTCATTGACTTGTACAACATTCGATTCTCAAGGGCGCAGACCGCGAGTCGCATCTGGCCGATGTTCAACTCAAGTTGTCGAGCCCCCTCCCGCGCGCTTGCGGTGAATGCTCTGCTACCCAACCTGATGACATCCGCCTTGATCACCGCCAAATCGTAATGAGGTGTGTACTTTTCCATAAGACACCTAAGGCTGAAATTACCCTTTAAGGGTAATTTTAACAATCGAAAATACTGCTCCTTTTTCCTGCCTAAGAACCCTAGTGCGTTGCCTTTGTAGGCCAGTCCGAATAGGCTGTAGGTAAATTCATCCTATGACTGGACGAAAGCGCAAACCCTATGACAGACATCGCCCCGCTGATCAAACGCTCCCTGGTCGACCAAGCCCTCGAGCAGCTGCGCCAGCGCATCACCCAAGGCGTATGGGCCATCGGTGAGCGCCTGCCCACCGAGCCTGAGCTGGCGGCGGAACTGGGCATCAGCCGCAATACCGTGCGCGAGGCCATGCGCGTGCTGGCGTTTTCCGGGTTGATCGAGATCCGCCAGGGCGACGGCAGTTACCTGCGGTCGATGACGGACCCGCTGGGCGCCATGCGCGCGTTGTCCCATTGCGGCCTGGAACAGGCGCAGGAGACGCGGCAGATCCTGGAAGTGGAGGCCATCGGCCTGGCCGCCCTGCGTCGCACCGAGCAAGACCTGCACCGGCTGCGCGCGGCGCTCGATGCCAGCGCCGCGCTGTATCACGGTGAACTGGAGGCCTACATCAGCGCCGATCTGGTATTCCACCAACGGCTGGTGGACGCGGCGCACAACCCGGCGTTGAGCGAGTTGTACCGGTACTTTTCCAGCATCATCGGCGCGCAACTGCGCCAGACCCTGAACCTCTCGCCGCGTCGCCAGGCGGTGTTCGACCTGCACACCGCCCTGCTTGATGCCGTCGCGCAGCAAGACCCGGAGCGCGCCAAATCCCTTTGCCGGCAGTTGATCAATGAACCCTGAAGCCAAACGCACGCCCGAGTTGGAACAACTGCTGATCGATGCGGAGGCCGACGACGATGAGCTCCAGCGCAGCCACCCGCTGGTGAGCCGGCCGTGGCTGTTGCTGCTGGGCCTGGTGCTGGTGGCGCTGAACCTGCGTCCGGCGCTGTCGAGCCTGTCGCCGCTGCTCAGTGAGGTCTCCAGCAGCCTGGGGTTGTCGGCGGCCGGGGCCGGTTTGCTGACCACGTTGCCGGTGTTGTGCCTGGGCCTGTTCGCACCGCTGGCGCCGCTCCTCGCCCGGCGTTTCGGCGCCGAGCGGGTGGTGCTGGGGATTTTGCTGACGTTGGCCGCCGGTATTCTGCTGCGCAGTGCGTTCGGTGAAGTCGGGCTGTTTGCCGGCAGCCTGATCGCCGGTGCCAGCATCGGCATCATTGGCGTGTTGTTGCCCGGTATCGTCAAGCGCGACTTCGCCAAACAGGCGGGCGCCATGACCGGGGTCTACACCATGGCGCTGTGCCTGGGCGCGGCGTTGGCGGCGGGGGCCTCGGTGCCCTTGAGTGACTACTTCGGCAACCGCTGGAGCATCGGGCTGGGCTTCTGGATGCTGCCGGCGTTGCTGGCCGCGCTGTGCTGGTTGCCGCAAGTCGGGCACAAGCACGGCGCGCATCGCGTCGCCTACCGGGTGAAGGGCTTGCTGCGTGATCCGCTGGCCTGGCAAGTGACCTTGTACATGGGCCTGCAATCGTCCCTGGCCTACATCGTGTTTGGCTGGGTGCCATCGATCCTCATCGACCGCGGCCTGAGTGCCACCGACGCCGGGCTGGCGCTGTCCGGTTCGATCATCGTGCAACTGCTCAGCGCCCTCACCGCGCCGTGGCTGGCCACACGCGGCAAGGACCAGCGCCTGGCCATTGTGGTGGTGATGCTGCTGACCCTCGGTGGGCTGATGGGCTGCCTGTATGCGCCGCTCGACGGGCTGTGGGGCTGGGCGATCCTGCTGGGCCTGGGGCAGGGCGGCACGTTCAGCCTGGCGCTGACGTTGATCGTGCTGCGCTCGCGGGATGCCCACGTGGCCGCCAACCTGTCGAGCATGGCCCAGGGCTTCGGTTACACCCTGGCGTCCCTCGGCCCGCTCGCGGTGGGCCTGATTCACGATTGGACCGGCGGCTGGGCCGCCACGGGCTGGGTCTTCGCGGTGATCGGCCTGGGCGCCATCGTCGCCGGCCTCGGTGCGGGACGGGCGAAATACGTCGATGTGCGCAGCGAGAAAGTCTAGAGGTACAGCACTTCCAGGGTCGCCGAACCGTCTATGACGATATCGGTGCTCAGGTCCAGGTTCTGTTTGGCGTTGATCACCGTCTCCAGGGTCAGCGTGCTGGTCAGGTTCTGGATCGCCATGGGGCCGGCGGTGCTGCCCGCGGTGTCGGTGAAGCCCAGCAGGCTTTTGGCGCCGACGTCGATCGGGTTGCGGTTGGCCGTGCGCCAGGCCAGGCCACCGGTGGTGGATTCGGTGCCATAGATCTCGGTCACGGCGTCCACCACGGTCTGCGTTGGATCGAACGTCAGCGAGTACACGCCGATCTTGTTCGCGCTGTTATCCAGGCCTAATCCATAGTAAATCTCGCTGTTGACGTGGGCCGAGCCGTCGCGGTTGTCGCGCATGCGCAATGCGTAACGCACCGGGCCGTTGCAGATCACTGTCAGGCCCAGGGACTTGAGCGGCAGCCGCGTGCCTGTCGTGAGGTTGAGGTCTTGCTGGGCGATCTTGCCGAAGTCCACCAGCCCGTTGGCCGACAGGCTCGGCACGCAGGACGCCGGGGTGATTCTGCCGTTGACGTTCAGGTCGACGGCGGCGGCCTGCGCCGGTTGGCTGAACAGCAGGGGCATGAGGATCAGGTAGCGAGCAATCATGGGAGCCTCCGAGGGGCTTAGAAGTAGGTGATTTCCAGGGTCGCCGAACCGTCGAGCCGCACTTCACTGCTCAGGTCCAGGCTGTCGAGCGGCGCGACAAAGGCTTTCAGGCTGAGTAACGCGCTGAGGTTTTGCAGGGCATTCGGGCCTTCGGTGCTGCCGGTCGTGGCGGTAAACCCGAGGAGGCTGCGTGCGCCCAGGGGAATCACGCTGGCGCTGGCGCTGCTCCAGGCGGCGCCGCCGGTGGTCGAGTCGGTGCGATACAGTTGGGGCAGGTTGTCGGCGCTGGCCTGGGCGGGGTCGACCAGCAGGTAATAGCGGCCGATTTTCTGCCCGCGTGCGTCCAGGCCCAGGCCGTAGGCGGTTTCATCGATGCCGCCGGTGGCCGAGCCGGCGCGGTTGTCGTGCATGACCAGGGCAAACGGGGTCGGGCCGTCACAGCTGACCGTGAGACCCAACGCGCGGGCGGGCAGGGCAGTGTCTTTGTCGCGGCGCAAATCGCTGACCGACAACTTGCCGAAGTCCACCGTGCCGTTGTTGGCCAGGGTCGGCGTGCAGGCCGCTGGCGCGAAGCGCGCTTGCAGATGCAGCTCGCGCGAGCGCCCGGAAGCGGGGGCATCGACCAGCGCCGAGGCGTCCCAGGTTTCGGCATCGCGTACCCGAATCGCGTCGTCCCGCGCCCAGGCATTGACCTGCAGTTGCGCGGAAAAACTGCGCCCGGTGGCAGGCTGGCCGTCGTGCAGCGGGACGATGCCATGGTCGGCGCGCCAGGTCAGGCTCGCGCCGACCTGGGCGGGCGCCTGGCCGGGGCCGGCGAGCAGGCCCAGTTGCACCGCGCGGCCATCGAGCACCGCGTCATGCACCTGCACGCGGTAACTGCCGCCGTCGGTGAAGCGCAAACGCTCGGTGCCGGCGGCGAGGGCGCGGTAGAACAGACTCATGTCGCCGGTTTCCGGGCAGTTGAGGGTCAAGGACAGGCGCCGTTCGCCGAGCAGTCGCTCGGCGGTCGGTGTTGACGCGATGGCGCGGTTCATCTGGCCGAAATCCAGGCGTGATTCGCTCAGGTCCAGGCGACAGTCGTCCTGGGCCAGGGCGGTGCCGGTACACAGCAGCAGGGCTGCCAGGCAGTGTTGACGTTTCATAGGGCGTTCCTCAAGGTCGCTGGCAGCGGGCCGGGGCGGTTTCGAAATACACGTGGGGGTCGGCCTTGGCCGGCAGTTCAAAGCGCAAGTGGCAGCGCGGCTGGTCAGCGGCCTTGATCCATAGCGAACGGGTGTCGAGCACGTCGGGCAAGAACACTTGGTTGCCTTCCTGGACCAGAGTGATGAACTCGCCGTCCTCGGTGGTCACGGTCGAGCCGCGTGGCATCGGGGTGTCCAGGGTCAGCAGCGCACGGCGGGTGAGCGACACGCCGAACTCGATACGGTCCACCGCGCCACGCCCTGCCGAGACCACCGCGAGCCCGTTGTGGATGTCGGCATTGCGCGGCAGCGAGCGGGTTTGCACTTCCAGCGGGCTGCGCCCATAGGCGCTGAGCTGGGGCGCCACGGCCTGGCCTTGCCAGTCGGTCCACACCGGGCCGCTGGGGGTGTTGACCTTGATCCCGGCCATGTCGCCTACCGAGAGCACGGCAAAGGTGTCGCGCACCGGGTAGGGCGAGAACGTCAACCCGTCGCCGTGCAGCACCACCGCGCCGCGTGCGCCGCCCTGGTAGCTGGAGCGTTCGGCGTCGGAGCGGGTGTAGTTGAAGTCCAACTGGCTGTAGAACGGCAGGGCCGAAACGCCCAGGGACGACTCGACCTCGCGGTCGCGGGTGTCATGTTCGACGCCGACCCGATACGCCAAATGGTCGTTGATCTGTTCGTTGAGCCCCAGCCCGGTGCGGTGCTCGCCACCGGAATTGCGCACCCACGCGCGGCCACGGCGGCTTTCGCCCAGGGGCAGGCTGACCGTCAGGTACAGGCTGTCGTCGTTATAGCGGCGCCCGCCCATATGCCATTCGGCGGTGGCGGACACCGACATCCCGGCGACTTGCGTGCCCCAGGACGCCAGGGCGCGGCTGCTGCTGTCGCCCTGGAACGAGGACGAACGCGAAAACCCCGCGCTGAAGGCGCCCAGCCACGGATGCGACCACGAGGTGGTGGCGCTCTGCTGGTCGCGGTAGCGCGTGCGTTGCTGCTCGCGGGTATCGACGATGTAGGTCGACTCGCTGAGGTCGCGGTAGCCCAAGGTGCGCCAGGAATTGGCCGCCGTGAAGGCCCAGCGCTCGCTCAGTTTCTGCGACCACGACAGGTCGGTCTGCACACCGCGCTCCTGGGTGCGCCGCGAGGCTTCGGAGGCGACCACGGCGACTTGCACCTGGCTGTCCTGCCAAGGCAACAGCCCCAGGCTCAGGCCCGCCGAGCGATAATCCTCGGCCGCCAACAGCCCGCTGCCGAAGCTGACCTGCGGATGCGGCACGGCGCTCCAGCCGGCACTCACTACCCAGGGTTCGGCACCCGGGCCGTCGCCGATATTGCGCACCCGCCCGGCCGCCACCGAGTAACCGGGCGCGGGCAGGCCCAGGCCGAGCATGGCGGCGGGCACGGTGAAACGGCGTTCTTCGCCGGTGGTTTCCTTGATCGTGACTTCGACGTCGGAGCGCCCATTCAGGCGCGGCACATTGCTCAAACTGAACGGGCCGGCGGGCACCACCGTGGAGTGAATCAATGTGCCGTTCTGGCGCACTTCCACCTGGGCCGGGCCATTGGCGATGCCATCGATGGTCGCGCCCTGGTTCTGGTCTTGCAGGGCCTGTTCGGTGAGCACTTGCACGCCGGTGATTTGTGCCCCGGCGAGCACCGGGTTGTAGAGGTTGATCTGCCCGGCCTGCAACACCGCCTGGTGGCTGGCGAAGGTGCGCTGGGCGTAGGCGTCCAGGTGGGTGGTGCTTGAGGTGCTGTCTTGCCAGGTCTGCACCTGGCGGCTGCGCACGATCCAGTCGCCGGCATTGAAGCCGACCTCGGTATTGGCCGAGCCGAAGCGGCTGGCGTCGTCGCCGTAGTGGTTGTACAGGCCGGTGACGTCGTAGTTGAGCAGTGCGGCAAACCCGCCGGTCTGATAGCCGGAAATGTCCTGGGTGACCGGGCGCAGCGCCTGGGTCGGTACTACCAGGTTCAGGCTCAGGTTGGCCGGGTCATGCTCGATCAGGGTTTGCGGGTATTGCTGGAGAAAGTCGTAGCAACTGCTTTCCTCCGCCTGGCCCGAAGACGGCGTCACCAACTGCGCGGCGTTTAGCAGCGGCGGGTCGAAGCAGGTTGCGCCGTGCTGATCGATGCTGACATCGACGCGCCCGCGGCGCTGGCCGTTGACCGTCAGGTTGAGCGCGTGGCGGCCTTGGGTAAACCGCGGGGCCTGCATCAGCAGGCTCGCGAGTTCAGGGTCGATGCCGCGCTGGAGCAGGGTCTGTGAGTCGAAGGAACCGCTCGACGACGGCGTCTGTGCCCAGGCCAGGTTTGTCAGCAACCCCTGACTGAGCGTCAGCACCAGCAAGGCCAGGCGCGGTGAAACGCCGGGCACGGCTTTGCCGTCACGGTAATGGATGACTGTGTTCACACAAATGCACTCGAATGATGGAAGTACCCGGCGTGATTCCCTATCGCGTCAGGTCTTCCCGGTGGCCTTCAGTGGGTGGCCACTTCGTTATCGTGGCGCCGTTGCATCCCTGGGCGCCGTTGCATCACAGGGTTATGGGCGCGTCGTGGGGCGCGACGGCAAAGCCATACACCGTGGCCGGTTGCAGGCGCACGCGGGTGGCGCCGGTGCCGCTGGCGGTCACGGTCAGTGTTTCGCCGGGCAGCACATAGGTGCGCGGCAGCATCGCCGACGCGTTGCCGGGCAGCAGTTGCAGCTCCTGGGCCAGGCGCACCACATACGGGGTAGGGTTGTGGACGCTGAGCTGGTCGGCCTTCAAGGTCCAGCTCAGGCCCAGCCACGGTGTGCGATTCGGCGCCAGCCCCTTGGGATGAATGATCACCGGCAGGTTCTGGCGCACGGTCACGCCCACTTGTGCGCGCCCGGCCTGGGCCGGGTCGCGCTGGGCGGGCATGCCTTCGAAAATCGCGCGCTTGAGGCGCTGGGTTTGCAGCGGCGTCTGGGTTTGCAGGATGAAGCGCACCAGTTGGCTCTTGGACGCTTCGACGCGGGTCAGGGGCGGGGTCACGAACAGCAGCGTGTCGCTGTCCTCGGGGATGTTTTCGAGGGTGACGTGCAGCAAGGCCATCTTGTTGTCGGTGTTGGTGACCGAGACCGTGGCCTCGCCGTCGGCCTCGTTGACGATCACCACCGAGGTGTCCGGGACCATGCCGTCGGCATGCGCGACGGTTGCGCCAAATACGGCCAGTGCCACGCAGCAGAGGCGCGGCATTGCACGCCAAACGGAAAGAAACAGGTTCATAACAGGGCTCTTCAATACAGGGCGCT
Organism: Pseudomonas marginalis; assembly: GCF_024169655.1. Lineage (GTDB taxonomy): Bacteria > Pseudomonadota > Gammaproteobacteria > Pseudomonadales > Pseudomonadaceae > Aquipseudomonas > Aquipseudomonas paraveronii. Next base: position 1,033,099 of record NZ_JALJWV010000001.1, read on the forward strand.
TCAAGGGGGCCGCCATGTGCCCGGCGCGTGACCGGGGCGCTGACGACGCAGGGTCAGAGGTAACGCAGGTCCAGTGTGATCGAGCCATCGAGGGGCACCTCTTCGTGGAGCGTCAAGGTGTTGGCCGGGCTGATCGAGGTGTCGACCCGCAGGGAGGCCACCAGTAGCCGGATAGGCGCGGGCAACGTATTGCCAGCGCGGGCGAAGCCCATGAACAGGCCGGGGTACACGTAAGGCTCGGGTTTCCAGGTGACGCCCTGGTCGGATGAGGTCAGGGTTTGCATCGACTGCGAATCGCCAACCGGCCCGCGCAGCGACAGGCTGACCGAGCCGAGGCGTTCGTCGGGGGCGTGGGGGTTCATGCCCAGCCCATAGAAATAATCCGGCGCCAGCGATGACTCGCGCTTGTTGTCGATGCCCACCAGGGCGAACAACACCGGGCCTTCGCAACTGATGCTCAAGCCCATTTGCTGATTCGGTAGCACGGTGTACTCACCGGGGTGCAGCGTCGTCGCGAGGATTCTGCCGTGGTCGACAAGGCCGTTGTCCGACAACGATACGGTGCAGGCGCTGGGGGTTATTCGCCCGTTGACGTCCAGCTCCACAGTCGAGAGGGCGAAGGCCAAGGGCGTCGTCAGCAACAGCGAGGCGAGGGCCGGCAAGCGAATAAGCAGGGTCATGGCGTGAGTTACCTGGTGTTGAACGGTGGTACGGGCATCGGCTCAGGCGGCGTTACAGGTACTTGACTTCGATCGTGGTCAAACCGTCAATCGGGGTGTCTTCTGTGAGCGTCAGGTTCTTTGCCGCAAGGATGAACGGCCTTACCGCGAGCTCCATTGTGGTGTTCTTGGCCGCGACAGGGATGCGCCCTGCGTTGGGGTCGCGGATTGAAATAATGAGGTTTGTTGACCAGCTAGTGTCCGGATCATGGGTGCCCCAACTGGCGCCGTTGTCCATCGAGAAGATATGTGTGACGGCAGCCCCGTCGGCGACCCCTTTGTCAAGGCGCATGCTGTAACCACCGATGCGCTCACCCGCGAGCGTCTTGCCGATGCCATATCGGCCGATGTCACCGGAGTCTGCCCGGTTGTCGGTGGTCTGCATGGCAAACAGTGTCGGTGCCTCGCAGTCGATGCCCAATTGCAGGGTGGCCGGGGTCAGCCAGGTTGACGCGTCCGGGTTCAGGTCTTTGACCGAAATCCGGCCGACGTCGACGGTGCTGGCCGACAGGCTTGGCGTACACGCCGAGGGTACGATCAGGCCCTTGACGCTCAGGTCGACGGTGGATGCGGCGAATGCCGGGAATGCGCTGGCGATCAACAGGCCGGCAACGCTGGTGCTGAGTAGTTTTTTCATCACGGGTAAAGCTCCAGGGAAAGGGGGCATGCCCAGCCCATACAGGTGAACGGCGGTACGGGCTTCGGGAAGGGCAGTGGCGTTACAGGTACTTGACTTCGATGGTGGCCAAACCATCGATCGCGGTGTCTTCGCTGATGGTCACGTTCTTTGCCGGGTGGATGAACGGGTTGACGGAAAGCGCCATCAGCGTGTTCTTGGCCGGGATTGGTGCCGACGCCGTACCGATTGCCTTGATCGAGATCAGACTCGTGGTTTGCCAAAGGTCGTCCTCATAATGAGTGAACCAGGTGGTGCCGCCGTTGTAAGAAACAATGGTTTGGACGGCGGCCGCGTCGGCCACGGCGTTGTCGAGAAACAGACCGTAGCCGCCGATCGGTTCGCCGGCGGCGGTCTTGCCGATACCAAACTCGCCGGGGTTGGCACTGGAATCGGTGCGGTTGTCGGTGGTCTTCATGGCGAACAGCGTCGCGGCCTCGCAGTCGACGCTCAGCGTCAAGGTGCTCGGGGTCAGCAGGGTGCGGCTTTCCTGATTAAGGTCCTTGACCGATATCCGGCCCACGTCGACGGTGTTGGCCGACAGGCTTGGCGTACACGCCGAGGGCACGATCAGGCCCTTGACGGTCAGGTCCACGGTGGACGCGGCGAATGCCGGGAATGCGCTGGCGATCAACAGACCGGCAACGCTGGTGTGGAGTAACTTTTTCATGCGGGTAAAGCTCCAGGGAAGGATAGGCATACAGGGGTTACAGGGCGTTACAGGTAACGCACCTCGACGGTCACGTGCCCGTCGAGGGGGACTTCGTCGGTCAGGGTCAGGCCGTCGGCGCGGGCGATCCGGGTGTAGAGCGCAACGTCCGCATCGAAACGCGTCACCGCCATGGGCCGGGTGGTGTTGTCGGTCGAGGCGGCCGCGAGCAGGTTGAGGTGGCCCAACTGGGTTCCGGCGGCCCAACTGGTGCCGCCATCCAGTGACACGATGGTGCGCGCGACAGCCTCATCCGCCACCGGGTTGCTCAAAGCCAGGGACACGCTGCCCAGCTTCTCGTCGTGGGGCGTCGTGCCCAGGCCGTGATGGTTGGGAATCACGGCGGTGCCGTGACGGTTGTCGATGGTGGTCAAGGCAAAGAGCGTCGAGCCCTCGCACTGCACGCTCAGGTGCAGGGTGTTGAGGGGCAGCAGCGTGTATCTGTCTTGGTTGAGGTCGCGCACGGTGACTTTGCCATGGTCGATCACGCCGTCATTCGAGAAGCCCATGATGCAGGCTTTGGGCGTGATCACGCCGGTCACCTGCAGGTCGGCTTGGCTGCCGGCCAAGGCACTGGGCACATTGGCCAGCAACAGGCTCGCCAGCAACGCGGGGAAATATTTATCCATGGAACGAACAACCTCTCTGGGCAATGTCCTGGGTGGATGATGGGTCACAGGTACTTGACTTCGATCGTGGTGGAGCCGTCGATCAGCACTTCATTGCTCAGGTCCAGGCTGTTGGCGGCGGCGATCTGGGTGTCGACCAACAGCTCGACGATCACGTTCTTGAGCGGGATCGGCTTACGGTTCTGTCCCGTCGAACCGTCGCCGAACGCCGCCAGGTACTGGCTCTGCCACATCACATCGTCGATGGGGCGCCAGCTCACGCCGTCCAATGACTCGATGGGCTCGGCGGCGACGTTGTCGGCCACCGGGCTCCTGAGGGAAATCCAGAACGTGCCGATTTTTTGCAGGTTGTTGATCAAGCCCAGGCCGTAACCGTAGCTGCTGGTCGACGACCCGGCGCGGTTGTCGGTGGTGTGCAGCGCAAACAGGGTCTGGGCTTCGCAGTCGACGTTGAATTGCAGCCGGGCGGTGGGCAGGTTGGTCGCCGTGGTGAGGTTCAGGTCTTTGGCCGAGAGCTTGCCGTGATCCACCAGGCCATTGCCGGACAACGTTGGTGTGCAGGCGCTCGGGGTAATCACGCCAGTGACCGCCAGCTCCACGGTGCTGGCGGCAAATGTCATGCCGCTGCCGACAAGGGCGATGGCGGCGGTGAGGGCGGCTAAGGGCTTTTTCATGTGATCGCGCTTCCGGTGCAAAACTGATCGCCGACGGGTCAAGGGGGACTCGTCGGCAACGAGGTGGCGACCGCCTGGAGTGGCCGGTCGCGTCCCGCTCTGGGGATGCCGGGCAATTTATCGGGGGGAAGGCGTCGGGCAAATACAACAAATACGACAATGGGCGGATGTCGCACACGCCGAATCGACTTGTCGGAACTCGTTTTAGTGTTTGTAGGAAATATAAGGATTTCGTAGTTGTTGTATCGCTTCAACGCGCTCATTCAAATAGCGTTCCGGCCGATAGTTCTTCACAGCACATTCGAACAGGTCTGAGCGTCAGCGTTTGAACTGCGGCCTCTGCGTCGGCGGATGGTGTGTCAGCCGTTGAGGTTGCCGAGTCCGGCGCCGCGCGCTTTTTGAAGTTGAGGTAGTCATGTCATCAGGCCCTATCCCAGGCGACCGAGCAGGGGATGACCGGGTCGCGCAGCCCCCGTCGACCTTGCATTGGCGTGAGCTCAAGGTGTTGTTGGTGGACGATCATCCCGCGTATTGCCTGCTGATGAGCGCCATGCTCGAGCGGCTGGGGCTGGCTTTTGAAGTGTGCGCACACGGGCGGGCCGCGCTGGCGATTCTGGACGTTACCTGTGTCGACCTGATTTTCAGCGACTGCCAAATGCCGGTGATGGACGGCTATGCCATGACTCGCGAACTGCGCCGCCGCGAACAGCGCGCCGGGACGCAGGGCGTGCCGGTCATCGCTTTCACCGGCAAACTGGGCGCGCGTGAAATCCAGCAGTGCCAGGCCGCCGGTATGGATGCCTGGCTGGACAAACCGGTGACCTTCCAACAACTGCGCCAGGTGCTCGGCGACTGGCTGCCCGGCCCGCGTATCAGCGAGGCCGCGCAGCCGATGTTGGCGGTCGAAGGGCGCTGGCCGAGTCGCGCACGGCTGGGGCAACTGTTCGGATGCCCGGAGGCGTTGCCCGGCATCCTGGCGAGCCTGGTGTACGAAGCCGAGATCGATCTGCATGCGCTGGCCCAGGCCACCGACGGCTTGCACGCGCAGGCAACGGTCGAGCACTTGCACCGTTTGATCGGCAGCGTGGCGTTCTTCGGTGCCACACCGCTGGAAAAGCGCGGTCACCTGCTGATCGAAGCGATCAATCGCGACGGCGTGGCCATGCACCTTCAGCGCTTGCTCGCATTGCGCAGCGACTTGATCGGGTATTTGAACTATTTATCGACGTTAGGAAATGGATGACAGCTAATGCTGATTCTTGTTGTAGGCCTTTAGAGTGGGCAATTTCCTTTTTTTCTGTAGGGTAAGATCCTGATCCCAGGGATTGCTGGGCTATCTGCCATTACGGCTTTTGGGGGCGGTTGTTGCTGATCCGATCCGGGAGTACTTTGCGCGGATTCAAGTTGCCGTCATGGTGGTGCTCATGCTTCGTGTAATTATTGCTGACGATCATCCCATTGTGCGTATCGGGCAGAAAGTGGTGATAGAAGCCAATGGCCGGTGCAAAGTCGTCGCCGAGGCCGACGGTCCGGATCAGTTGCTGGCGCTGGTGGACAGCACGCCGTGCGACATCCTGGTCACGGACTTCGCCATGCCGGGTAACCAGCAAGCCGACGGTTATGGCTTGCTCGGCCTGATGCGGCGCCGACACCCGGACTTGCCGGTGATTCTGGTGACCATGTTTGCCAGCGTCGCCACCCTGCGCGAATCGTTTGCCCAGGGCGCGCGGGCGGTCCTGGCCAAGAGCGCGTCGGCCCGCGAACTGCCCCTGGCGATTGCCGCCGTCAGTGAAGGGCGCACCTTCGTCAGCGAATGTTTGCGCGCGCAACTGGCGGAGGCCGGGACGGGCAATCAGCAAGCCGTGCCGCAGTTGTCCGGCAAGGAGCGTGAAGTGGTGCGTATGCTTGCCAGCGGCATGACCGTCAGCCAGATCGCCGCGCGGGTCAACCGCAGCATTTCGACCATCAGCAAGCAGAAAAGCACGGCGATGACCCGGCTGTGCATTTCCACCGATGTGGATCTGTTCGCCTACGCCCGCAGCAGCGGCATGGTGCCCTGAGCCCGCAACGGTCAGCGGCTTATTTACGCGGCGAATGTTGGTAGCCTTGGCGCTGCGGGCGGCTTATCGTGCGCTATCTTTTCAACGCCAGCGGAGCCTGCCCATGAGTGATGCCCATAACGCCCTGATCAGCGAGTTCTACCGCGCGTTCCAGCGCCTCGATGCGCAAGCCATGGCCGCCTGCTATACCGACGACGTGGTGTTCAGCGACCCGGCGTTCGGCGAACTGCGCGGGCGCGATGCCGGGGATATGTGGCGCATGCTCACCACGCGGGCCAAGGACTTTTCCCTGACCTTCGACCACGTGCGCAGTGACGACAGTACTGGCAGCGCCCATTGGGTGGCGACGTACCTGTTCAGCGCGACCGGCAATACGGTGGTCAACGACATCGGCGCACGCTTCGTGTTTCGCGACGGCAAGATCTGCGAACACCACGACCACTTCGACCTGTGGCGCTGGTCGCGCCAGGCCCTGGGCCTCAAGGGGCTGCTGCTGGGCTGGTCGCCCGCGCTGAAAAACGCCGTGCGCGCCCAGGCGCTCAAAGGCCTGAGGGCATTTCAGGCCAGTCGTTGATAAGATTGGCGCTCCTCTGGTTTGCCGAATCGACCCGTGACTGATCTTTCTGAAGCCAAACCCTGGTTCGTGTACCTGGTGCGTGCCGCCAACGGTTCGCTGTATTGCGGCATCAGCAATGATCCGGTGCGCCGGTTTGCCTCCCATCAAAGCGGCAAGGGCGCACGGTTTTTCCTCTCCAGCCCGGCCGTCGCGCTGGTGTACACCGAGCAGTGCGCCAGCAAAGGCGAGGCGCTGCGCCAGGAGCGCCTGATCAAAAAATTGAAGAAGAGCGCCAAGGAGTGCCTGGCGGCGAGTGGCGCATTGATCTGATTGATGGGCGCCTATCTCACCCCTGCACGATTTTGCAGGCTAAGCTAACCGCTCATTTCATTGCGCGGAGCCTGGCATGTCAGAGTTGATCCTCCATCACTACCCGCAGTCCCCTTTCGCTGAAAAAGCCCGTCTGCTCCTGGGCTTCAAGGGCTTGTCCTGGCGCTCGGTGCTGATCTCGCCGGTGATGCCCAAGCCGGACCTGATGGCTCTCACCGGCGGCTACCGCAAGACCCCGGTGCTGCAGGTCGGCGCCGATATCTACTGTGACACGGCACTGATCGCCCACCGGCTGGAGCAGGAAAAAGCCGGGCCGGCGCTGTTTCCCCAAGGCCTGGAACTGGTCACCCAGGGTTTCGCCGCCTGGGCCGATTCGGTGGTGTTCGCCCATGCCGTGGCGTTGGTGTTCCAGCCTGAATCCCTGGCGGCCAAGTTCGCCAAAGTCCCGCCCGAAATGCTCAAAGTGCTGGTGGCCGACCGCGCCAAGCTGTTCAGCGGCGGCACCGCTGCCCGCCTGCATGTGGAGCAAGCCAAGCATCAATGGCCGGCGATCATCAGCCGCATCGACCAACAATTGCAGCACCAGGCGGGGGATTTTCTGTTCGGTGAGCCGTCGATAGCCGACTTTGCCCTGGCCCATCCGCTGTGGTTCCTCAAAGGCTCGGCGGTGACCGCGCCGTTGGTCGACGCGTATCCCGCCGTCGCCACCTGGCTCGACCGGGTACTGAGCTTTGGCCATGGCACCGCCACCGAGATGAGCACCGAGCAAGCCCTGGACGTGTCGCGTCACGCTACCCCGGCGGCGTTGCCCGATGAAGTGTTCGAGGATTTGAATGGCTTCACGGCCGGCCAGCCGGTGACCATTGCGGCCACCGACTACGGCACCGACCCGGTGCTCGGTGAGTTGTTGTTTGCCGGCCGCGAAGAACTGATCCTGCGCCGTACCGACGAACGCGGCGGCACCGTGCATGTTCACTTCCCGCGCTTGGGTTTTTGCATTCAGGCGCAATAAATCCAGATTATTTTCAACCTGAGGTGAGGTAAACCCAGCGCCCATCCGTGTAGTGCTTGAAACTGCGATTAATTCGCATTAACAGCGTTTTCTACACGGATTCTCACAGCATGAAATCGACGGCGGGCGGTTGGGTTAAACAGTGGCTGGGAGCCTCGGTCTTGACGGTATCGGGGCTGGCGCTGCTGCCTCTGAGTGTGGCGCAGGCGCAGGAGCAACAAAGCGCCCAGTTCAACTTTGCCCTGGCGGCCAAGCCGCTGCCCCAGGCGCTCAGCGATTTCAGCCGGGTCACCGGGCTCAGCGTGATCTATACCGACGAAGCCCCTTACGGTCTCAACGCCCCGGCCGTCAGCGGCCAGATGAGCGCGACCCAGGCCCTGCAACGCCTGTTGGGCGGCTCCGGTTTTACCTTCCGCCAGATCGACGCCCGCACCCTGGCCCTGGAGCCCGTGCCCAGCGACGGCGCGCTGAACCTGGGCGCCACCACCATCAGCGCAGTCGCCGAGCCCGCCGACAGCACCAGCTACCAGCCGCCGCCCACCAGCTCGGTGATGCGTTCCCGTGGCCTGCTGCTGGAGACTCCGCAAACCGTCAACGTCGTGCCCGCCCAAGTGTTGCGCGATCAACAACCGCGCAACCTGGATGACGCCCTGGCCAATGTCAGCGGCATTACCCAGGCCAACACCCTCGGCAGCACTCAGGATGCGGTGATGCTGCGCGGCTTTGGCGACAACCGTAACGGCTCGATCATGCGCGACGGCATGCCGATTGTGCAGGGCCGTGCGCTGAACGCCACGGCCGAACGGGTTGAAGTGCTCAAGGGCCCGTCGTCGCTGCTGTATGGCATCCAGGACCCGGGAGGCGTGGTCAATATCGTCAGCAAAAAGCCGCAGTTGGTGCAGTCCACCTCCTTGACCGTCCGTGGCTCCACCTTCGGCAACGGCAAGAACGGCAGCGGTGGCAACCTCGACACCACGGGGCCGATCGGTGACAGCGGCTTGGCGTACCGCTTGATCGTCGACCACGAGGACGAAGATTACTGGCGCAACTACGGCACGCACCGCGAGAGCATGATCGCGCCGTCCCTGGCCTGGTATGGCGATACCACCAAGGTGGTGTTCGCCTACGAGCACCGCGAGTTTCTCTCGCCGTTCGACCGTGGCACCGCCATCGACTCCAAGACCAATCACCCGTTGGACATCCCCGCCACCCGGCGCCTGGATGAGCCGTTCAACAACATGGAAGGCCGCTCCGACCTGTATCGCTTCGAGGCCGATCACGAACTGAACGACGACTGGACGGCGCACGTCGGCTATAGCTGGAACCGCGAGACCTATGACGCCAGCCAGGTCCGCGTCACCTCGGTCAATACCAACGGCACCTTGACCCGCAGCATGGACGGCACGCGTGGCGCACTGACCACCGACCGCTTCGCTACGGCCAGCCTGGAAGGCAAGGTCAAGCTCGGCGGCATGCAGCATGATCTGGTGTTCGGCCTCGACGATGAATACCGCAAGATCTATCGCGCCGAACTGATCCGTCAGGCGCAGCGCAGTGCCTTCAGCTACGTCAACCCGGTGTATGGCAACGATGTGCAAGGCACCACGGTGAGCGCCAAGGACAGCGCGCAGACCGACTTGCTGCGCAGTGATTCGCTGTTCTTGCAGGACGCGATTCACCTGACCGACCAGTGGATCCTGGTGGCCGGCGCGCGCTATCAGATGTACGACCAATACGCCGGCAAAGGCGTGCCATTCAAGGCCAATACCGACGGCAATGGCCAGAAATGGGTGCCGCGTGCTGGCCTGGTGTACCGCTACACCGACGAACTGTCGTTTTACGGCAGCTACACCGAGTCGTTCAAACCCAACTCCACCATTGCCCCCTTGACCGATGGCAGCGTGCTCCAGGGCAACCTGCAGCCGGAAGAATCCAAGGCCTGGGAGTTGGGAACCAAGCTCGACATGCCGGGGCGTATCACCGCCAGTGCGGCATTGTTCGATATCACCAAGCGCAATGTGCTGGTGTCCGACAGCTCCAGTGGGGAAACGGTCTACAGCGTGGCGGGCGAAGTGCGCTCCCGTGGCCTGGAACTGGACGCCAGCGGCCAGCTCAGCGAGCGCTGGAGCCTGATCGGCAGCTATGCCTATACCGATGCCGAAGTCACCCAAGACCCGGCGCTGCAAGGCAAGCGCCTGCAGAACGTGGCCAAACACACCGGTTCGTTGTCGGCGGTGTACGACGTCGGCAGCCTGCTCGGCGGCGATGACCTGCGCGTCGGTGCCGGTGCGCGTTACGTCGGCCAGCGCGAAGGCGATGCCAATAACAGCTTCAATCTGCCGGGCTATACCGTGGCCGATGTGTTTGCCTCCTACAACACCAAAATCGAAGGGCAGAAGGTCAAGTTCCAGCTCAACGTGAAGAACCTGTTCGATCGCACCTACTACACCTCGGCGGCCAGCCGGGTATTTGTGTCGATGGGGGATGCGCGGCAGGTGTCGGTGTCCAGCACGCTGGAGTTTTGAGCCGGCGGCGGGGGCCGGTGCCCTCGCCACAAACCCCCGGAGCTGTTAGCGTTGCCGCCCCTGACAGTTTTGCGGAAAACGGTATTGATGCGGTTTGCACGAAGGTTACACACCAGCGCGATGCTGGTCGGCTTGAGCGTTTTACTCGGAGGCTGCGCCAGCGTTGCGCCGACCTCCAGCCCTTCAACCCTGGACCACCTGTTGGCCGACCCGGCCCTGAATGGCGCCACGGTTTCGCTCATGGTGCGCGACGCCCGCAGCGGCGACACGCTCTATCAACACAACCCGCGCACGCGGTTGGTGCCGGCCTCCAACCTCAAGCTGCTGACCACCGCGGCGGCGATGGATGTACTAGGCCCGCAGTATCGGTTTTCCACCCAACTGCTGAGCGACGGCACGCAGCAAGGCGAGCGCCTGAGCGGCAACCTGTACCTGCGCGGCCTGGGCGACCCGACCACGCAGTTCGCCGATTACCAGGCACTCGCCGCGCAACTGGCCAGCCAGGGCGTGCGTCAGGTGCAGGGCGACCTGGTGTTCGACGATAGCTGGTTCGATGCGCAGCGCCTGGGCGTGGATTGGGCTCAGGACGATGAAAGCACCTACTACGGCGCGCAGATTTCGGCGCTGACCGTGTCGCCAAATTCTGATTTTGATGCGGGCACATTGATCGTCACGGCCACGGCGCCCATGAGCCCCGGCCAGCCGGTCAGTGTGGCGATCAGCCCGGCCACCGATTACGTGCAACTGAGCAACCGTGCGGTGAGCGGCTCTGGCAACAGCTATGGGATCACGCGCCAGCACGGCACCAACCTGCTGCAACTCACGGGCGCGCTGGCGCCGGGCAAGCACAGCCGGCAATGGGTGAGTGTGTGGGAGCCGACGCAACTGGTGGCCAATCTGTTTGAACAGGCATTGGCGCAACAGGGCATCCAGGTGCTGGGCCGGCGCGTGATCGGGGGGGCAAGCCCTGCGACGGCCAGACTGCTGGCGGAGCATCAATCGGCCCCGTTGCAGGAACTGATCACGCCGCTGCTCAAACTTTCGAATAACAACATGTCCGAAGCCTTGCTCAAGGCCATGGGCCGCCAGACCGCGAACGCCGGAACTGCGCAGGCGGGCGTGGCGGCGGTGGCGGCCTTCATGCGGCGCCAGGGGTTGGACCCGGCGAGCCTGAATCAGGTGGACGGTTCGGGGTTGTCGCGGCGCAATCTGGTGTCTTCCCAGGCACTCACCGACCTGTTGTTGGCGACATCCAAACAGCCGTGGTTCGAGGCTTGGTACAACGCCTTGCCGATTGCCGGTAACCCCGAGCGCATGAGCGGCGGCAGCCTGCGCTATCGCCTGCGCGGCACGCCGGCGCAAAACAACCTGCACGCCAAGACCGGTTCCATGGGCGGCGTGTCGTCATTGAGCGGTTACATCACCGATGCCCACGGGCGGCGCCTGGTGTTTTCGATGATCAGCAACAACTACCTGAGCGACGCGGCACCGATCCGCGCCCTGGAGAACCGTCTGGCCGTCGCCCTGACGCAATGGCACGACTGATTCAGGCCTGGTAGCCCATCCGCCAACTCACCGCCCGGGTCGCCGCCAGCAAGCGCTGCGCCGCCGGGCCATCTTCATCGGCATGGAACAGCGAGGTGGGGCCGACCACGGTCATCACCGCCGCCACCTGGCCGACTGCGTTGAACACCGGCGCCGACAACGCATCCACACCGGGCATCAGCAGGCCATGCACAAAGTGCAAGCCACGTGCGCGGATCTGTTCGCAGGCGCTGGCGTAGGCCTGGTCATCCGCCAGGGCGTGGGCGATGCCCGCCTGGATCTCGCGCTCGCGCAATTCGACGGTTTCCCGCGTGGGCAAAAAGGCGCTGAACACCAGCCCGGTCGACGAACTGAGCAGCGGCAACACCGAGCCCAGTTGCGTCACCACCGTTACCGCGCGCACCGCTGGTTCGATCTGCACCACGGTCGCGCCCTGGTTGCCCCACACCGCCAGGAAGCAGGTTTCATTCAACTCATCACGCAGCTCGGCCAGGGGCAGGGCGCCGACTTTGAGCACGTCCATGCTGCCCAGCGCGGCGAGGCCCACGCGCAATGCTTCGCGGCCCAGGCCGTAATGGTTGGTGGTGCTGTTCTGCTCGGCAAAGCCCGAGGCGATCAGGGCCTGGAGATAGCGGTGAACCTTGCTCGCCGGCATCTGCACATGCTCGGCCAGGCGCGACAGCGACGTGGAGGGCGACAGTTCGGCCAGGGCCTTGAGGATGTCGGTGCCCACTTCTGCCGAGCGGACTTTCTGTTTACCGGTGTCGCGGGGCTTTTCCATGGGGCAACGGGAATCCGAGAGATGAGTGGGCGTCTTTATAGCTTGACGGTCGACAGTGATCAAATTACGTTATGCGTAACTGGATTACGATAAAAACAACTTCCGTCAGAGGATGATCCATGAACCTCGAATACCTGTCGGGCTTCGGTAATGAATTCGCCAGCGAAGCCCTGCCCGGCGCGCTGCCGGTCGGCCAGAATTCCCCGCAAAAAGCCCCTTACGGCCTGTACACCGAACTGTTCTCCGGCACGGCTTTCACCATGGTGCGCAGCGAAGCGCGTCGCACCTGGCTGTACCGCATCCAGCCGTCGGCCAATCATCCGGCGTTCGTCAAACTGGAGCGACAACTGGCGGGTGGACCGCTGGGCGCGGTGACGCCGAATCGGCTGCGCTGGAACCCGTTGGCGTTGCCGAGCGAACCGACCGACTTCATCGATGGCCTGGTCGCCATGGCGGCCAATGCCGGGGCGGACCAACCGTCGGGCATCAGCATTTACCATTACTGTGCCAACCGTTCGATGGAACGCGTGTTTTTCAACGCCGATGGCGAGTTATTGATCGTCCCTGAGCAGGGCCGTTTGCGCATCGCCAGCGAACTCGGCGTGCTGGAAGTCGAGCCGCTGGAAATCGTCGTGCTGCCACGCGGCCTGAAATTTCGCGTCGAACTGTTGGATGCGCAGGCGTGCGGGTATGTCGCGGAAAACCACGGCGCCCCGTTGCGCCTGCCGGACCTCGGCCCGATCGGCAGCAACGGCCTGGCCAATCCGCGTGATTTTCTCACGCCGGTTGCCCACTACGAAGACCGCAAGCAGCCGACGACGTTGGTGCAGAAATTTCTCGGCGAACTGTGGGTCTGCGAGCTCGACCATTCGCCCCTCAACGTCGTCGCCTGGCATGGCAACAACGTGCCGTACAAATACGACCTGCGCCGGTTCAATACGATTGGCACGGTGAGCTTCGATCACCCCGACCCGTCGATCTTCACCGTATTGACCTCGCCGACCAGCGTACACGGCCTGGCCAACCTCGATTTCGTGATCTTCCCGCCGCGCTGGATGGTGGCCGAGAACACCTTCCGGCCGCCGTGGTTCCACCGTAACCTGATGAACGAATACATGGGCCTGATCCACGGCGCCTACGACGCCAAGGCCGAAGGCTTCCTGCCCGGCGGCGCGTCGCTGCACAGCTGCATGAGCGCCCACGGACCGGATGGCGAGACCTGCACCAAGGCGATCAATGTCGAGCTGGCCCCGCACAAGATCGATGACACCATGGCGTTCATGTTCGAGACCAGCCAAGTGCTGCGCCCGACCCGCTTCGCCCTGGACTGCCCGCAACTGCAATCTGCGTATGACGCGTGCTGGGCCGCGCTGCCCGTCACCTTCGACCCGAACCGGAGATAACCCATGACTCAACCAACGCTTGCCCGCAGCTGGGTATCTTCCGCCAACGGTCACGGCGATTTTCCCCTGCAAAACCTGCCGCTGGGAGTGTTCAGCGTCAACGGCTCGGCGCCGCGCAGCGGTGTGGCGATCGGCGACTGCATTCTCGACCTGCTGGCCGCCCGCGATGCGTTTGACGGTGAAGCGCTGCGCGCCGTCGACGCCAGCGCCAGCGGGCAGTTGAACGCGTTCTTTGAATTGGGCCGTGGCCCGCGCGTGGCCCTGCGCGAGCGTCTGCTGGAACTGCTGGGGGAGGGCAGCCCGCTGCAGGCGCGTGAGGCCGACGTGCTGCACCGCGCCGCCGATTGCCAGATGCACCTGCCCGCCAAGATCAATGACTACACCGACTTCTACGTCGGCATCGAACACGCGCAGAACGTCGGCAAACTGTTCCGCCCCGACAACCCGCTGCTGCCCAACTACAAGTACGTGCCGATCGGTTATCACGGCCGTGCCTCGACCATCCGCCCGTCCGGCACCGAGGTGCGCCGTCCCAAAGGCCAGACCCTGCCGGCCGGCCAGACCGAGCCGACATTCGGCCCCTGCGCCCGCCTGGACTATGAGCTGGAGCTGGGCATCTGGATCGGCCAGGGCAACGCCATGGGCGACTCGATTGCGATTGGCGATGCGGCCGAGCACATCGCCGGTTTCTGCCTGCTCAACGATTGGTCGGCGCGGGATATCCAGGCCTGGGAATACCAGCCGCTGGGGCCGTTCCTGTCGAAGAGTTTCATCACCAGCATCTCGCCGTGGGTAGTGACGGCCGAAGCACTCGCGCCGTTCCGCCAGGCCCAACCGACGCGCCCCGAAGGCGACCCGCAACCGCTGCCGTACCTGCTGGATCAACGCGATCAGGCCGCGGGCGGCTTCGATATCGAACTGGAAGTGCTGTTGACCACGGCGTCGATGCGCGAACAGAACCTGCCGGCCCAGCGCCTGACCCTGAGCAACACCCGGCACATGTACTGGACCGTGGCGCAAATGATTGCGCACCACAGCGTCAACGGGTGCCAATTGCAGGCCGGTGATCTGTTCGGTTCGGGCACCTTGTCCGGGCCGCTGCCGGGGCAGTTCGGCAGCCTGCTGGAGATCACCGAAGGCGGCAAGAAGCCGATTGAGCTGGCGTCGGGCGAGGTGCGTAAATTTCTCGAAGACGGTGATGAAATCATCCTGCGCGCCCGTTGCAGCCGTGACGGTTTTGCCTCCATCGGCTTCGGCGAATGCCGTGGCACGGTGGTCGCGGCGCGCTGAGGAGGCGGGGTGATGGAGCTTTACACTTACTATCGGTCCACCGCGTCGTACCGGGTGCGGATCGCGCTGGCGCTCAAGGGCCTGGATTTCACCGCCGTACCGGTCAACCTAGTGGCGCCTGCGGGCGGCGCCCACCGCCAGCCGGAGTACCTGGCGATCAACCCGCAAGGTCGCGTCCCGGCGCTGCGCACCGATGACGGCGAACGGTTGATCCAGTCGTCGGCGATCATCGAGTACCTGGAGGAACGTTATCCACAGGTGCCGTTGCTGTCCCAGGACCTGGCGACCCGTGCCCGCGAGCGCGCAGTGGCGTCGATCATCGCCTGCGACATTCACCCGCTGCACAATTCCAGCACCCAGAACCTGCTGCGGCAGTGGGGCCATGATGAAACCCAAGTGCTGGCCTGGATCGGTCATTGGATCAGCCAGGGCTTGGGCGCGGTCGAGCAGTTGATTGGCGATCACGGCTTTTGTTTTGGCGAGCGGCCGGGGCTGGCGGATGCGTTTCTGATTCCGCAGTTGTACGCGGCCGAGCGCTTCCAGGTGTCGTTGGCGGCGTATCCGCGCATCGGGCGGGTGGCGGCGTTGGCGGCGCAGCAGCCGGCGTTTATCCAGGCGCACCCCGCGAACCAGCCCGACACGCCTAAGGCGCCTTAGTGCACCACTGAATTGGGCGGCAGATGCCCCAGCCGTTCGGTCAGGCGCAGGCGCTGGATCGGGTCTTCGCTGAGCAGTAGCGCGTGCTCCAGGTCGAAACGCTCGGCGCTTGGGCAATCCAGGCGTTGATACAGGCTGGCCCGCGCCAGGTAATCGGCGGCGCTGGCATGGCCCAGTTCCAGCACGCGCTCGGCGTCGACCAGGGCGGCCAGCGGGTCGTCATTGGAGAGGTACAACTGGCGCAGGTTGCGCGACAGCCGTTGGAGGATCGAGCGTGGGCTGGCGGTGCGCAGGTGGTCGGCCTGCAACTTGAGGTTGGGGCCGTATTGGCGTTGCAACAGGTCGCGGCAATCGTTGGGGTACAGGCGTCGGCCGCCGCAGGGGTCGAGCAGGTGATCGGCGCCGTCTACCCGTAGCAGGAAGTGGCCGGGGAAGTTGACGCCGACCATCGGGATATTCAGGCGTCGCGCCAATTCCATCGCGATCAGCCCCATGGCCAGGGGTTGTCCGCGCTTGCGCTGCAACACCTTGTCCAGCAGCGCGGCGGCGGGGCGCAGCGGGGTGAAGTCATCCTGGGCGAACCCCAGGTCATTCAGGCGACGCAACAACGGTTGGCCGAGCTCGTCCGCCGGCAACATGGGCATGCCCAGGCTGACCTGCTGTTGCAGTGCGTTGAGCTCCTGCAGGATCAACAGCGGTTGCACCGCCGCGTCATGCTCGGCCGCAATCCACAGCGCGGCTTCAAACAGCGCAGGGGGTGAACGTTCCAGACAGGCGAAAAAGGCGTGGCGGGGGTTCATTGCATTCTCCGGCGGATGCTCCCGTTTTAGCCTTGCTGAGAATTTTCGTCCAGTAGCTTGAGATATATCCTACTTGCTTATGTCGCAGGTCCCGCAAAATCGGGTGGCTTATTCCCGCGTACTTCGGCAGTTTTCTGCCGCACGCCTATACTTTGCGACACCAGAAGTGATTCGGGAGCTTGACGATGTTTGCTCTCATGCACAGCACCCGCCTTGAATCGCTGCACCTGAGCATCGACCCGATGACCGGGTTGAAGGCGGTCATAGCCATCCACAGCAGTCGCCTTGGGCCGGCCTTGGGCGGTTGTCGTTACCTCGCGTACCCCGATGACGAAAGCGCGGTGGCGGATGCTGCGCGCCTGGCCCAAGGTATGAGCTACAAGGCCGCCCTGGCCGGTTTGCCGGTGGGCGGCGGTTGCGCCGTGATCCTGCGCCCGGCCCATGTGGAAAGCCGCGCGGCCTTGTTTGAAGCCTTTGGGCGGTGTGTCGAGCAACTCGAAGGCCGCTACATCACCGCCATCGACAGCGGCACCTCGGTGGCCGACATGGATTGCATTGCCCAGTACACCCGATTCGTCACCAGTACCACCGCTGCCGGCGACCCCGCACCCCATGCCGCCATGGGCGTATTCGCCGGCATCCGCACCACCGCCATGGCGCGCCTGGGCAGCGACAACCTCGAAGGCCTGCGCGTGGCGATCCAGGGCTTGGGCAACGTCGGTTACGCCCTCGCCGAACAACTGCACGCCGCCGGCGCCGAACTGCTGGTCAGCGACATCGACCACGGCAAGGTGCAACTGGCCATGGAACAACTTGGCGCGCACCCGATCGCCGACGAGGCCTTGCTCAGCACCCCCTGCGACATCCTCGCGCCCTGCGGCCTCGGCGCGGTGTTCAATCGCAACAGCGTCGGCCAACTGCGCTGCGCCGCCGTGGCCGGTTCCGCCAGTGCGCAACTGACCAACCTGCAAGTGGCCGATCAACTGGAAGGGCGTGGCATCCTCTACGCCCCGGACTACGTGATCAACTCCGGCGGCCTGATCTACGGCGCCCTCAAACACAGCGGCGCCGAGCTGCCGACCATCACCGCGCACCTGTCGAACATCGGCACGCGCCTGACCGAAATCTTCGCCCACGCCCAGGCCGAAAAGCGTTCACCTGCACGGGTGGCCGATGAACTGGCTGAGCGTTTGCTTTACCGATAGGCCATTATTAAAAAGGCCCTGAATCAACGATTCAGGGCCTGTTCAATTCGGGCTTTATTCCGCCGGCGGGTTCAGCAACTCGGACAGCGCGTCCGGTTGGCTCTTGAATGCCTTGGCAAAGACATCGCGGTTTTTCGCCATGTAGATCCCGGCCTCTTCAACCTGCTGCTCGCTCAACGACGGCACGGCTTTTTGCAACACTTCTGCGAGCAACTCAGCGAGTTCAAGCATCTTGTCATGACGGTCAGCTTCGGCTTTATCCATGAACAAACGCTCCAGATCTCGGCTGCTGCGGTATACCACTTCGACGGCCATTCACCACCTCACATGCCTTCACGATAGTTGTCTTTTGCGACTACTGTATTTATATACAGCTAAAAGGGTAAGCCAAACTGTGGGGTTTGGGTAGCAGTTTTTTAATGTAGCCCGGAAATACAGGTTTGGAGTGCCTCATGTCACCCCGCCATCATCTTATACCTGCCGCTGGCCTTTTTTCTGCATGCAGAACAACCGTCACGTCCAACCCGCATTATCCGGTCGAGCCGACCTAAGGAAGCATCATCGTGAAAATCAATTGGGCCGAAAAGCTGCGTCAGAATGTCCACGGGCTGGCCGAGTCTCTGGGCAATCTGTTTGTCGAAACGTTCCACTACCTGGCGTTGTTCGCCATCGGTGCGGTGACTGCCTGGGCGGCGGTGATGGAGTTTCTGGGGATGCTGGAGAACGGGCACATCAAGATCGATGACATCTTGCTGTTGTTCATCTACCTGGAATTGGGCGCCATGGTCGGGATTTACTTCAAGACCAACCACATGCCGGTGCGCTTCCTGATCTACGTGGCGATCACCGCGCTGACGCGTCTGCTGATCTCCAACGTGTCCCACCACAACCCGCCGGACATCGGCATCATCTACCTGTGCGGCGGGATTCTGTTGTTGGCGTTCTCTATTCTGGTGGTGCGCTATGCGTCGTCGGCGTTTCCGTCGGTGAAGGTGCAAGGCCCGCACCGCAAGGGCGAGAGCCTTGAATCAGAGAAAGGTGAGCTTTAAAGCCTGACGCTGAAGGGTAGGGCGCGGGCGGGCGGTCGCTGCAACAGTTTGTGACTGTCCCCGTCCGTCATCACCGTCAGGATTTCCATGGCGCTGTGGCCCTGTTCGATGGCAATCCCGAACTGGATGCTTTGCACCAGGCGCTTGAGCCGTTGCGGGTCGTTGCGTTGTTCGGCGCTGATCATGCGCTTGGCCACCACGCCCTGCTCATTCGAGAGGGTCAGCATGATGCTGCCATCCAGCCGCTGGATGCTCAGGTTGACTCGGTATTGTGGGGTGAAGGTGTCGGTGATGATCTGAAAAGGATTGTCCATGGTGCGTTACCGCCTGATAAGAACATGCAGTCATTGACGACCGGCGTCTGGATTAGTTCGCGTTGCCTGACCACCGGCCACTCCGTCGCTGAGGGTTCACAACGTCCGTTTGCCTCATGAGCTGTACAGCAAGGGGCGTGCCGTACAGCGACCTGTCTGACGCTGGAATGCACCTGTGGAGGGGGGCTTGCCCGCGATTGCGGTGGATCAGTTGATGAATTCGTGGCTGGGCGAGCGCAATCGCGGGCAAGCCCCCTCCCATATGGGGTGGCGTCGTGCTTTGTTTCAGGGCAGTCACGAGAAAGCGGTGCACGATGGGCTGGCGGGGAAGCGGGGATTTTCCGCGGGTTGCACCCGTGGGCACAGCGGTAATGACGAAGATGGCGGGGCATAAGAAGATGTAACTAACTCCCCACCCTACCAGCGTTTTTGCTTGTAGTCAGGGTTAATTTGTAATGTGGGATTTATCTTTGCAAAGGGGTTGAATTGTTTCTCTGACTGCTCAATTGTGTAATCAAGAGGTCATGGTTTCACCACCCCGGTGTTGCAGTTTGTGACCTCTCGCGAGCTAGCTGAAATAAGGGAAGAACTATGCAAATCCAAGTCAATAGCGATAACCATATTGAAAGCAGCATCCGACTGGAGGAGTGGGTACGTAATACCATTGAAAGCACGCTCGAACGTTATGACGAAGACCTGACCCGCGTTGAGGTCTACCTGCGGGATGAGAACGGCGACAAGCCCGGTCCCCACGATTTAAGCTGCCGCCTGGAAGCACGGCCAAAGGGCCATCAACCGCTTTCGGTGCTGCATAAAGCCGATACCCTGGAACAGGCGATCGACGGTGCAGCGATCAAGCTGGACCATGCGTTGGAACATCTGTTCGGCAAACTGCAAGGCAAGCCACGCGCTGCTGCGAAAAATGTGCCGGCCAACAAAGTGAATGATGACGCGCTTGAAGAGGAATTCCTGGAAAACGAAAACGCTGCAATTAATAGCTGACAGTTTTTTCATTCCCTACTGAGAACGGGCCTGCAGATGCAGGCCCGTTTTTGTTTATCTGCCGCGTCGGAAGAAATACCGGCTCAACAGCGCCAGCCCGCAAGCCCCCACGCCCGCAAACAGCATTGCCCAACCGGCGCCATGGCGTAGCGCCGCCTGGGCATCCGGACGCGCCAGGCCCATTGATGTCAGCCCCTCCAGCTTGCCCGCTGCAATGTTCTGACTGATGGCGGGCCAATCCCGTGCGGTGGTGGCCGGCAACACCTCGGCCAGTTGATGACTGATCCCCAGCAAGAGCACCAGGCCCATCAGCGCGATATTGACCGCCAGGGTGATCAGCCGCGCACTGAGGTCGATCCCCGAGGCCATGCCCGCACGATCCGCCGACACCGAACCGGTGGTGGTGTTGGTGGTCGGTGAGTTGGTCAGCGCCAAGCCCACGCCGGCCATCGCGCAACTGAACAGCACCAGCACGATGCTTGGATGCGCGGCGCCATTGGCGGCGGCCATGGCCATAAAGCCCGTGCCCATCACGCCCAGACCCAAAGGGATGATGCGTTCGGCGCCGTAGCGCAGGGCCAGGCGCTCGGCCAGCGGCGGCACCAGCAAGGTGGGCAGGGTATAGGCGAGCAGGGCGCCGCCGGTGGTCAGGGTGTCGTAGCCCAGACCCGCCTGGAAGTACAGCGGCAGGTAGATCATGAACGGCCAGAAGCTGAAGTTCATGCCGATCGACCCCATCAACGCGCCGTTGAAGCGTTGGAGGCGAAACACCGAGAAGTCGAACATCGGATGGGCGCTGCGCCGCTCAATGAAGATGAACAGCAGCAGCGCGGCCAGCGACAAGCCGGCCCAACCCGGCATGACCGGTGCACCAAAGCCGTTCTCGGTGCCTTGGGTGATGAAGTAAACCAGCGCAAACACCGACAGCGTCAAGGTGAGCATGCCCGCGATGTCGAGGCGATTGCCGGCCGGATCGCGCGACTCCTGCACGCTGACATGCAGCAGCACCAATGTCAGCAACGTGAGCGGCACATGCACGAGAAACACCCAGCGCCAGTCCGCCACCGCCAGGATCAACGCCCCAACCATCGGCCCGAAGCCCAGGCCCAGGCCCGCAATCACGCCCCACACCGCGAATGCCCGCGCCCGCGCCGCCGGCTCACGGAACTGGTGCGACAGAATCGCGAACTGGCAGATCATCATCGCCCCGGCGCCCACGCCCTGGACGAAACGCGCCCCGATCAGCAGGGACGCGTCTTCGGCCAGCCCACAGGCCAGCGAGGCCAAGCCAAACAGCCACAGGCACAGCACCAGCATGCGTCGTCGGCCAAAGCGGTCGGCCAACGTACCGGCAGCCATCAGCACGCTGGTGCAGGCCAGGGTGTAGGCGTTCATGATCCATTGAGCATCCTGGAAACCGGTGCCCAATTGTTGTTCCAGCGTGGGCAGGATCACCGGCACGCTGGAGATTTCCAGGCCGAACATCAGCGCCGCGAGGCACACGGCGGTGAGGGCGAGCGCGTTTCTGGCGGTGCTTGATGCGCTGACAGTCGATACAGCGACGGCGGGAGGCATGGGGTCTTCCTTTCGAGAGGGGGAGCGTGTCATTCTCGCGGGAAGTGGATTCTTTATTCGTGACAAATTTTCCTTCAATCAGGGAATCAAAGGCGACAATTACAGCATGGCCACCCCACGTTTTGATGGCGTTGAACTCTTTCTGCAGATCGTCGAGAGCGGCAACCTGACCGAAGCCGCCGAACGGCTGAACCTCACCCGTTCGGCCGTGGGCAAAGGCTTGGCGCGACTCGAGGCGCGCCTGGGTACGTGCCTGTTGCAGCGCTCCACCCGCCGCCAGCGTTTGACCGAGGACGGGCAGGCCTATTACGAGCATTGCCTGCGCGCGCTGGCCGAGCTGGAAGCGGCCGAATCGGTGCTGGAAAGCGGTCGGCAGCAGCCTCGCGGGCGCTTGAGGGCGAGCTTGCCGCTGGCTTTCGGGCATCACTACGCGGCGCCGGCGCTGTGGGGCCTGCTGGATCGGTTTGCGCAGTTGGAGATTGATATTTCGTTTTCTGACCGGCTGATCGACGTGGCCCAGGAAGGCTTCGACCTGGCGGTGCGCATCGGCGCGTTACCCGACACCGACCGCCTGAGCGCGCGGCGCCTGGGCGAGCAGGCCATCGGCCTGGCGGCAGCCCCGGCGTATTTGCAGCGTGTCGGGCGAATCGAGCGTCTTGAGGATTTGGCCGGACATCGCGGCATTGCCTACCGCTGCACTGCGCCGCGCCTGGAGTGGCAGCTCAACGACGCCCAGGGCCGCCCGCACCGTGTGCAGGTCGCGTCGCCGCTGATGATGGACGACCTCCAGGCCGTGGCCGATGCTGCCATCGCCGGCGTGGGCCTGGCCTGGTTGCCGAGTTGGCTGATTGCGCACTATGTGCTGCGCGGGCAACTGGAAGCGGTACTGCCGAGCTACCGCGAGCAGCCCGCGCCGATCCATGTGATCTGGCCCACGGCGGCGCACATGCCGGCCAAGACGCGCTGCGCCATCGACGCCTTGGTCGCGGGCACCCCGAGTTGCCTGGCGGGCAGTTAGGTTTTGCCTTCAGGCAGGTGATTCATCCGTTCTCTTTTGCTTATGAGAATATTTATCATTAATATTGCGCTCTGATGAACCTGGCGCTTCCTGCATGAAAAGCAAAACCTCGTTTCCCGCCGCTTACCGCCTCGCTGTCACGTCACGCGCATTGGCCGCTGTGCTCGGCGGCTATCTGATGGCGTCCCTGGCCGCCATCTGCCTGGCGCTGTGGCTGCCCACGTCCCGCGCCGATGCGGTGATCACCGGGATGATGAGTTCGTTTGTGTTCTACCTGTTGGCGGTGCTGTGGTGCTTTGCCTGCCGCACGGCTTGGCGTGCGTGGTGTGGCGTGATGTTGCCGAGCGCGTTGTTCGCGACCTTGGCGGGTGTGGGTGTATGGATGGCACGCACATGAAAGAAGGTTTTCGCCAGGCGATGGCCTGGTTGCACACCTGGGCCGGACTGATCTTTGGCTGGCTGCTGTTTGCGATTTTTCTGACGGGCACCTTGTCGTATTTCAAAGATGAAATCAGCCATTGGACCCAGCCCGAAGTGCAGGCCCACCCGTTGGACGATGGGCGCAGCCTCGCGGTAGCCCAAGCCTACTTGCAACAGCAGGCGCCCAACGCTGCACGCTGGTTTATCACCTTGCCGGACAGCCGCGACCCTGGCCTGTCGGTGATGTGGCAAGACAAGGTCGACCCCGGCAAACGCGGTGACTTCATCCAGAAAGTCCTCGACCCGGTCAGCGGCCAAGCCGTGCAGGTCCGTGAAAGCAAGGGCGGCGAGTTCTTCTATCGCTTCCACTTCCAGTTGCAAATGCCGCATCCCTGGGGCCGCTGGTTATCCACCCTTGCCGCGATGGTGATGTTTGTCGCATTGATCACCGGCATCATCACCCACAAAAAAATCTTCAAGGACTTCTTCACCTTCCGCCCTCGCAAGGGCCAGCGCTCCTGGCTCGACGGGCATAACGCAGTGGGCGTACTGGTGCTGCCGTTTCATTTGATGATCACCTACAGCAGCCTGGTGATCTTCATGAGCTTGGTCATGCCGGCCCCCATCGTGGCCTCTTACGGCAACGACAGTCGGGCCTTCTTCAACGATGTGTTTCCCTCCACCGACAACGCGCCGGCGCTCGGCCAGCCCGGCACCTTGTTGCCGTTGCTGCCGATGTACGAGCAGGCGCGGGCGCAGTGGGCGGGTGGGCATGTGGGGCGGCTGGCGGTGAATAACCCAAGTGACGTGAACGCCTCGGTCAATGTGTTCCGCGCCGGCGCCGACCGCGTGGTGCATGATTTCGGCAGCACCGTGTCGTTCAACGGCAGCACCGGCGAACTGCTGCGGGTCAGCGCCGAGCAATCGCTGCCGGCGGCGATCAGCGGCAGTTTTTATGGCCTGCACATGGGCCATTTCGCCGGTCCGGTGTTGCGCTGGCTGTACTTTATCTGCGGGCTGGCGGGCACGGCGATGATTGGCACCGGGCTGGTGATCTGGCTCGGCAAGCGCCAACTCAAGCACGCCAAAACCGGGGGTATGCCGTTTGAGCTGCGTCTGGTGCAAGTGCTGAATATCGCCAGCATGTCCGGGTTGTTGCTCGCCATTGCGGCGTTCTTCTGGGCCAACCGTTTGCTGCCGGTGAGCGTTGCCGAGCGTTCCGACTGGGAAGTGCAGGTCTTCTTTATCGTCTGGGGCCTGAGCCTGTTGCACGCCGTGCTGCGTCGAGGGCGCCAGGCCTGGGTCGAGCAACTGAGCGTTGGCGCACTGTTGTTTAGCGCGATCCCTCTGCTCAACGCGCTGACCACCTCGAACCACCTGGGCGTGTCGCTGGCGACGGGCGACTGGGCCATGGCCGGCTTCGACCTGACGTGCCTGGGCAGCGGTGTGTTTCTCGCCTGGGCCGCCTGGAAAATGCACCGTCGCACGGCGCCCCAACCCAAGGTCGAAAGGGCACGCCCGCTCAATCTCAAATCGGAGGCGCACTGAATGTTGCTCGCATGGTTGATGTGCTACGCCGGGTTTACCGCACTGTGCCTGTCCACCGACCGTCACCATGGCGAACTGCTGCACAGCAAGCCGTCGCCGCGTCGTCGCTTGGGGTTGCGCGTGGCTGGCGGGTGGCTGCTGACGCTATCGATCTGGCCGGCGGTGGCCGCCACGGGCTGGGCCCAGGGGCTGGTGGAGTGGTGCGCGGTGTTGATGCTCAGCGCGCTGCTGCTGGTGCTGCTGTTGCCGTATCGGCCAAGGTTGGCCTTGAGCTTGGCGGGCGTTGGCCTGCTGGCCAGCCCCGTCGCGGCCTTCGCCACCCTGTGAGCCGCGCATGATGATCAGTACGCCACCGGAACCCCAGGACAGCCAGCCCGCTGACGCGGCGGGTGGGCGTGCGCATTTCCTGCAGGTGTTTTTGTCCCAGCGCTCGCAAATGGAAGCGCTGGTCAGCCGGCGCGTGGGCTGTCGTGCCACGGCGGCCGACCTGGTGCAGGACTTGTTCCTGCGCTTCTGGCGCCGGCCGCTGGTGCAGGTCGAAGAACTCAGCACGTACCTGCTGCGCTGCGCCGGCAATATCGCCATCGACCACTTGCGCAGTGAAAGCGCGCGGGTGCGCAGCAACGAAGGCTGGTTGCCCGAGCAGCAGGACAATCAGGGCTCCGAGCCCCAGGCTGCGCTGGAGGCCGGCAACGACCTGCGTCACGTCGAAGCCGCCTTGCGCAGCTTGCCCGAGCGTACCCGCCAGATCTTCCTGCTCAACCGCATCCACGGCCGCAAGTACGCGCAAATCGCCAAGGCCATGGGGCTGTCCCAAAGTGCCGTGGAAAAACATATGATGCGTGCCCTCGAAGCCTGCAAAGCCAGCCTTCGTGAGCCATCGCCTCCACGCTCGCCAGGGAAAGCACCGTGAACGTCACCCCGACGCCCGACCAGCAACAGGCCGCACTGGCTTGGCTGAGCCTGTTGCACGACCAGCCCAGCAGCGGCGACCAGGCCACCTTCAGCCGTTGGCTGCAGGCCGACCCGGCGCATGTCCAGGCCTATTCCCAGGCCCAATTGCTTTGGGAGTTGAGCGAAGTACCGGCGCGCAAACTGGCGGATGAAGACGCGCTGGCCTTGCAGGGCTACCTGAATGCGATGCACACCTCGAAACGCTCGCGGGTCATGCGCGGGGCCGGCGCGCTGGCGATGGCCGCGTGCCTGCTGGTGATGCTGTCGATGGGCGCCGGCTGGCAACCGTCGCGTTGGGTCGAGGACTTCGGCGCGGATTACGTCACGGCGCCGGGCGAGGTGAAAACCGTGACCCTGGCCGATCAATCCCACGTCACCCTGGATGCCGACAGCGCCATCGCTGTGGATTTCAGCCAGGGTGAGCGGCATGTCCAACTGCGTCGCGGTGCGGGCTTTTTCAGCGTGACTCACACCGGCGCGGCATTTGTGGTGGAAGCGGGCAGCGGTGAAACGCGGGTGCTGGGCACGCAGTTCGAAGTGCGCCTGCAACCGGCGGGCGCGCAGGTGACGGTGTTGTCGGGGCGGGTCGGCGTCACACCGGCCAAGCAGGGGCAGCAGCAAATTCTTACGGCGGGTCAGCAAGTGGCCTACGCCGATGGCGTCGCCGAACCCTGGCACGCGGTCAACAGCGAAGCACGCCTGGCCTGGCGCGACGGCTGGCTCAACTACTACAAGGCGCCGCTGGCCGAGGTGATCGAGGATCTGCAGCGTTACTACCCTGGGCGCATCCTGCTGCTCAACGACGAAGTGGGCGCCCGGCGTGTCAGTGGCAGCTTCCCGAGTAACGATCCGCACGCCGTACTGAATGCGTTGCAGGCGGTGCTGGGGTTCGAGCAGCACACGGTGTTGGGACGGATGATTGTGGTGCGCTGATTACTTCAGCGCCGCCATGATCGCGTCGGGGCTGTAATCGCGAATCAACGTGCCATTCACGTCCACAAACGGAATCCCACCACCGCCCAATGCCTCATAGGCCTTGCGCGCTGCGGCGTCTTTGTCGATATCGAACGCCTGGTACGGAATACCTTTCTGGTCGAGGAAGCGGCGGATCTGTTTGCAGTAGCCACACCACTCGGTCGAATAGAGCACCACGCGCGCCGAGGCCCGCGTCTGCTCGGCGACCACCTGGGACGGGTTGAACAGCCGTTCGACCTTGCCCCAGTTCTGGATCACTACCACCACCAGCAACACCAGCAGGACTTTTTTAAAGACCCCGCCGAGCATCAGTTACGGCGCTTGAGCTGGTCGGTCAGTTGGGTCGGCAGGCCTTTGATGATCAGGGTGCCGGCGGCTTCGTCGTACTCGATCTTGTCGCCCAGAAGGTGCGCTTCAAAACTGATCGACAGCCCCTCGGCGCGCCCGGTGAAGCGGCGGAACTGGTTGAGGGTGCGTTTGTCGGCCGGGATCTCCGGCGACAGGCCGTAGTCTTTGTTACGGATATGGTCGTAGAACGCCTTAGGCCGATCTTCATCGATCAAACCCGACAATTCTTCCAGGCCCATCGGCTCGCCGAGCTTGGCCTGGCTGCTGGCGTAGTCCACCAGGGTCTTGGTTTTTTCGCGGGCAGTTTCGTCGGGCAGGTCCTCGCTTTCAACGAAGTCGCTGAACGCCTTGAGCAGGGTGCGGGTTTCGCCTGGGCCGTCGACGCCTTCCTGGCAACCGATGAAATCGCGGAAGTATTCCGAGACTTTCTTGCCATTCTTGCCTTTGATAAACGAGATGTACTGCTTGGACTGCTTGTTGTTCTGCCACTCGGACACGTTGATCCGCGCCGCCAGGTGCAATTGGCCCAGGTCGAGGTGGCGCGATGGGGTCACGTCCAGTTCGTCGGTGACCGCCACGCCTTCGCTGTGGTGCAGCAGGGCGATGGCCAGGTAGTCGGTCATGCCTTGCTGGTAGTGGGCAAACAGCACGTGGCCGCCGGTGGACAGGTTGGACTCTTCCATCAGCTTCTGCAGGTGTTCGACGGCGGTGCGGCTGAACGTGGTGAAATCCTGGCCACCCTCGAAATACTCCTTCAACCAGCCGCTGAACGGGTGCGCGCCCGACTCGGCATGGAAGAAACCCCAGGCCTTGCCTTGTTTGGCGTTGTAGCTCTCGTTGAGGTCGGCAAGCATGTTCTCGATCGCGGCCGACTCGGCAAGCTCGGAGTCGCGGGCGTGGAGAACTGCGGGTGTGCCGTCGGGTTTTTTGTCGATCAGGTGGACGATGCAATGACGGATCGGCATAGGCTTCTCGGCTGGTTGATAGGGGAGCGGTTGGCCTCCCCGAAAAGTCGCCCAGTGTACCGCACCCATTGGCCAAGACGTGCTTTGAAGGTGTTTTGGAAGGCCTCCGACGGGCCATATGCCTTTTTTTCACGGTTTAGAGCGATAAAGCTGACCAAATGGGTAGGTAGAAGCGGATATTTCCCCGTCTCTGTGCTAGTTTTGCCCGGTCTTACGCCCAAGACTCGGCGTTAAGCGTGCATTCAGCACTTGTCAGGTCGAACCAATCCCCGTTTCAAGCATCTATAACCCCGATCTCCGTGGTTATAGCCGGGGATGCCAGGCCTTGACGGTCGGGCTCGACGGCTGACACTGCACTCTGCAATCCATATGAATTTGATAGGGAAGGAACACCACAATGGCTATTACTAAAGACCAACTGATCGCTGACCTGGCTGAAGCAGTAGACGCACCGAAAACCACCGTGCGCGCTCTGCTGGACCAGCTGGCTCAAATTGTTGCTGATCAGCTGGAAAACGGCGGCGAAATCACTCTGCCAGGCGTTGGCAAACTGAAAGTGACCGAGCGCCCTGCCCGTACTGGCCGTAACCCTTCGACTGGCGCTGCCATCGAAATCGCTGCCAAGAAAGTTATCAAGCTGGTTGTGGCCAAAGGCCTGACCGACGCTGTTAACAAGTAAGACGCAGCAAAAAAAACCGTGCGCCGGAGCGATCCGGGCACGGTTTTTTGTTGCCCGGGATTTGGGCTCAGTCTTTACGCGCCCAGCGCTGGCGCCACACCTGCTGCTCGGAGGGGGTCTGGAAGGTCCAGGCGACAAACCGGCTCTGCTTCTGCCCTTGGGACATTTCCACCACCTGGCTCTCCAGTACACCGGCCTTTTTCAGCGCAGTCTGGATCGCCGGCAGGTTCGAGGCTTTCGACACCAGGGTGCTGAACCACAGCACCTTGTGGGCAAAGTGCGCGCTCTCGGCGATCAATTGTGTTACGAAGCGCGCTTCACCGCCTTCACACCACAGCTCGGCCGATTGGCCGCCGAAGTTCAGCACCGGCAACTTGCGTTTTGGGTCGGCCTTGCCCAAGGCGCGCCATTTGCGTTCGCTGCCCTTGGTGGCTTCGTCCATGGACGCGTGGAACGGCGGGTTGCACATGGTCAGGTCAAAGCGCTCGCCGGGTTCCAGCAGGCCCAGCAGAATGTGCTTGGGATTGCTCTGCTGACGCAGTTGGATCGCCTTGTTCAGGCCGTTGGACTGCACGATGGCCTTGGCGGCGGCGACTGCGGTGGGGTCGACTTCCGAACCGAGGAAGTGCCAGCGGTATTCGCTGTAGCCGATCAGCGGGTAGACGCAGTTGGCGCCCATGCCGATGTCCAGCACCTTGACCGGCGCGCCACGGGGGATTTCGCCGTCATTGACGCTGGCCAGCAGGTCGGCGAGGAAGTGTACATAGTCGGCACGCCCCGGCACCGGCGGGCACAGGTAATCCGCCGGGATGTCCCAATGCTGCACGCCATAGAAGGACTTCAACAGCGCCCGGTTGAACACGCGCACGGCGTCCGGGCTGGCGAAGTCGATGCTTTCCTTGCCGTAAGGGTTGATGATCACGAATTGCGCCAGTTCCGGCGTGGTCTTGATCAGCGCCGGGAAGTCGTAACGGCCCTGGTGGCGGTTGCGTGGGTGCAGGCTGGCCTCTTTACGCGGCACGACGGGTTTGGCCGTGGCGGCGGTTTTAGGCTTCTTGCGCGAAGGTTTCGGTGTGCTGGGGGCGGTCATGATGATTCTGGTGTTGGCTCAAAGTGGTGGGCATTGTCACACATCCTGAGGTCAACTCGATCAAATGTGGGAAGGGGGCAAGCCCCCTCCCACATTGATCGGGTTTGCAAAGGAAAAAAAAGAGACCCGAAGGTCTCTTTTTTTTACACGGCTAGCCCTTACAGGCTGGAAATCCGCGCATGTTGCTCCGCCAGCTTGCCCAGGGCCTGTTCAGCCTCGGCCAGTTTGGCGCGTTCCTTGTCGATCACTTCAGCCGGTGCCTTGTCGACGAATGCCGCGTTGGACAGCTTGCCGCCGACCCGCTGCACTTCGCCTTGCAGGCGCAGGATTTCCTTGTCGAGACGGGCCAGTTCCGCGCCCTTGTCGATCAGGCCGGCCATCGGCACCAGCACTTCCATGTCGCCGACCAGCGCGGTCGCCGACAGTGGCGCTTCGGCGCCAGCCGCCAACACGGTGATCGACTCCAGCTTGGCCAGCTTCTTGAGCAGCGCATCGTTCTCGGTGAGGCGACGCTGGTCCTCGGCGCTGGCGTTCTTCACGAATACCGCCAGTGGCTTGCCCGGGCCGATGTTCATCTCGGCGCGGATGTTGCGCGTGCCGAGCATCAGGCTCTTGAGCCATTCGATATCGCTTTCGGCAGCCTCATCGATGCGGGCTTCGTTGGCCACTGGCCAAGGTTGCAGCATGATGGTCTTGCCTTGGACACCGGCCAGCGGCGCGAGGCGCTGCCAGATTTCTTCGGTGATGAACGGCATGAATGGGTGCGCCAGGCGCAGCGCCACTTCGAGTACGCGCACCAGGGTGCGACGGGTGCCGCGCTGGCGTTCGACCGGCGCGTTTTCGTCCCACAGCACTGGCTTGGACAGTTCCAGGTACCAGTCGCAATACTGGTTCCAGATGAACTCGTACAAGGCTTGTGCGGCCAGGTCGAAACGGAACTGGTCGAGTTGGCGGGTCACTTCGGCTTCGGTGCGCTGCAACTGCGAGATGATCCAGCGGTCGGCCAGGGACAGTTCGACGGCTTCACCGTTCTGCCCGCAGTCTTCGCCTTTATCCAGCACGTAGCGCGCCGCGTTCCAGATCTTGTTGCAGAAGTTGCGATAGCCTTCGACGCGGCCCATGTCGAACTTGATGTCGCGACCGGTGGACGCCAGCGAGCAGAAGGTAAAGCGCAGGGCGTCGGTGCCGTAGCTGGCGATGCCGTCGGCGAACTCGTCGCGGGTCTGCTTCTCGATCTTTTTCGCCAGTTTCGGCTGCATCAAGCCCGAGGTGCGTTTCTGCACCAGGGATTCCAGGTCGATGCCGTCGATGATGTCCAGCGGATCAAGGACGTTGCCCTTGGACTTGGACATCTTCTGGCCCTGGCCATCGCGCACCAGGCCGTGGACGTACACGGTCTTGAACGGCACCTGCGGGGTACCGTCCTCGTTCTTCATCAGGTGCATGGTCATCATGATCATCCGGGCGACCCAGAAGAAAATGATGTCGAAGCCGGTGACCAGTACGTCGGTGGAGTGGAATTTCTTCAGGAATTCGGTCTGCTGCGGCCAGCCCAGGGTCGAGAAGGTCCACAGGCCCGAGCTGAACCAGGTGTCCAGTACGTCGTTGTCCTGTTGCAAGGCTACGTCCGGGCCGAGGTTGTGCTTGGCGCGCACTTCGGCTTCGTCGCGGCCGACGTAGACCTTGCCCGACTCGTCATACCAGGCCGGAATGCGGTGGCCCCACCACAACTGACGGCTGATGCACCAGTCCTGGATGTCGCGCATCCACGAGAAGTACATGTTTTCGTATTGCTTGGGCACGAACTGGATACGGCCATCTTCCACGGCAGCAATCGCCGGCTCGGCCAGCGGTTTGGTAGACACGTACCACTGGTCGGTCAGCCAAGGCTCGATGATAGTGCCGGAGCGGTCGCCCTTCGGCACTTTCAGGTTGTGGTCGTCGACGCTGACCAGCAGGCCGGCGGCGTCGAAGGCGGCAACGATCTGCTTGCGCGCTTCGAAACGGTCGAGGCCGGCGTATTCGGCCGGGATCTTGCCGTCGATGCTCTCGTTCAGCGTGCCGTCGAGGTTGAACACCTGGCAGGCCGGCAGCACGGCGGCATTCTTGTCGAAGATGTTCATCAGCGGCAGGTTGTGGCGCTTGCCGACTTCGTAGTCGTTGAAGTCGTGGGCCGGGGTGATTTTCACGCAGCCGGTGCCGAATTCAGGGTCGCAATAGTCGTCGGCGATGATCGGGATGCGCCGGCCAACCAGCGGCAGTTCGACGAACTTGCCGATCAGGGCCTGGTAGCGCTCATCGTTCGGGTTAACGGCCACGGCGGCATCGCCGAGCATGGTTTCCGGACGGGTAGTGGCGACGATCAGGTAGTCGTTGCCTTCAGCGGTCTTGGCGCCATCGGCCAGCGGGTACTTGAGGTTCCACAGGAAGCCTTTCTCGTCGTGGTTTTCCACTTCGAGGTCGGAAATTGCCGTGTGCAACTTGGTGTCCCAGTTGACCAGGCGCTTGCCGCGGTAGATCAGGCCGTCTTCATGCAGGCGCACGAAGGCTTCTTTCACGGCTTCCGACAGACCGTCGTCCATGGTGAAGCGCTCGCGGCTCCAGTCGACGGACGAGCCCAGGCGACGGATCTGACGGCTGATGTTGCCGCCGGACTGATCCTTCCATTCCCAGACTTTTTCCAGGAATTTCTCGCGGCCCAGGTCGTGACGGCTCTGGCCGGTGGCTTCGAGTTGGCGTTCCACCAGCATCTGCGTGGCGATACCGGCGTGGTCGGTGCCCGGTTGCCACAAGGTGTTGCGGCCCTGCATGCGACGGAAACGGATCAACGCATCCATGATCGCATTGTTGAAGCCATGGCCCATGTGCAGGCTGCCAGTGACGTTCGGTGGCGGAATCATGATGGTGTAGGAATCGCCCGCGCCTTGCGGAGCGAAATAATTCTCGGACTCCCAGGTCTGGTACCAGGAAGTTTCAATAGCGTGCGGCTGGTAGGTCTTATCCATGCGCGGCGGGACCCTAGTTGGCATTAATTCAGGAAAGCCGACAAGTATAACGGGGGATAGGGGCGAGGGGTAGGAGCGAGCTTGCTCGCGAAAACCTGAAGGGCCGCGCGTTCATTCAGGATGTCCGCGCCATCATTGACGTTTTTCGCGAGCAAGCTCGCTCCTACAGGGGCGCTAATTCTGGTATTGACTGAGTAACCGCTCCATCCGCGCATCCATCCGGCGCTTGATCTCGGTTTCGATATGCGGGGCGAAGTCGTCGATCACGTCCTGCATGATCAATTGCGCGGCGGCGCGCAGTTCGTTGTCCAGGTGCAGCAGCAAGGCATCCGGGGTCTTTTCGGCAGGCGCTGCAGCGGGCGCCGCTTCGACAACCGGGGTGGCCGGGGCAGGTGGCGGTTCGAGCGGCTCAACCGGCTTGGCGCCGACCATGTCGAACAGCAGGGGAATCTGCACGTCGCCATTGACGGTTTCCGTCAGCAGCGGCGGTTGGAGGTTGTCATCACCCAGTAACTGACGGATCGACTCCAGGTCGTCCAACAGGTGGTCGTCTTTTTTTATCGTATTCGGGGTGTCCATCATGCACTCAAAGTCGTTGTAGCCGGTGATCCTGCAAAGGATAGCCCTGTTCGCGATAGAAACGGAAACTCTCCCGCGCGGCCTGACGAATAGCCGGATCTTCCACCACCACTTCGGCCACACGGGCGAACGCCTTGGCAAAGGCCGGGACTTTCAGGTCGAGGTTGACCAGCAGGTCATGGTGATCGCCGCAGCTGTCGCCCACACCCAGGACCACCTGGCCTTCGGGTTCAGCTTCTGCGGGGCCGTGGGGTACGAAACTTTCGCCCTTGAAGCGCCACAGGCGGGCGTCGAGCTCGTCGCGCTGAGCGGCATCGCTGCAATGCAGGTAGATGCGGTGGCCCATGCGCCAGGCTTTTTCGGTGAGTTTGCAGGCAAAGTCCAGGCGCGCGAGCGGGTCGGCGCTGGGCAATATATAGAAGTCGACTTGGGTCATTGCGGTTCCTGGAGCCCGAGGCGGCTGTAGCGCCGCCCCGGGGTCACGGTTTTCAGGCCTTGGCGCGATCCAGCAGGTACTGGGTCAGCAGTGGCACCGGACGGCCGGTGGCACCCTTGTCCTTGCCGCCGCTGGTCCAGGCGGTGCCGGCGATGTCCAGGTGTGCCCAGTTGAAGTTCTTGGCGAAGCGCGACAGGAAGCAGGCCGCGGTGATGGTGCCGGCTTTCGGGCCGCCGATGTTGGCGATGTCGGCGAACGGGCTGTCCAGTTGTTCCTGGTACTCATCGAACAGCGGCAGTTGCCAGGCGCGGTCGTCGGCGGCCTTGCCGGCGCTGAGCAGTTGCTCGATCAGTTCGTCGTTGTTGCCCAGCAGGCCCGAGGTGTGGGAGCCGAGGGCGACGATGCAGGCACCGGTCAGGGTGGCGATGTCGATCACTGCCTGTGGCTTGAAGCGTTCGGCGTAGGTCAGGGCATCGCACAGCACCAGGCGGCCTTCGGCGTCGGTGTTGAGGATCTCGACGGTCTGGCCACTGAGGGTGGTGACGATATCGCCCGGACGGGCCGCGCCGCCGCTCGGCATGTTTTCGGCGCAGGCCAGGATGCACACCAGGTTGATCGGCAGCTTGAGCTCCAGCACCGCACGCAGGGTGCCGAACACGCTGGCGGCGCCGCCCATGTCGTACTTCATCTCATCCATGCCGGCACCCGGCTTGAGGCTGATGCCGCCGGTGTCGAAGGTGATGCCTTTGCCGACCAGGGCGTAAGGCTTCTCGGCCTTCTTGCCGCCGTTGTATTGCATCACGATCAGGCGTGGCGGCTGATCGCTGCCCTGGCCGACCGCGTAGAACGAGCCCATGCCCAGTTCCTTGATCTTCTTCTCGTCCAGCACTTCGACTTTCAGGCTCTTGAATTCCTTGCCCAGCGCCTTGGCCTGTTCGCCCAGGTAGGTCGGGTGGCAAATGTTCGGCGGCATGTTGCCGAGGTCACGGGTGAACGACATGCCGGCGGCGATAGCCTGGGCGTGGGTCACGGCGCGTTCGACTTCAGCCTGGGCGGCCTTGATGGTCAGCAGGGTGACTTTCTTCAGGGCGCGCGGTTCGGCTTTCTGGCTCTTGAACTCGTCGAAGACGTAGCCGCCGTCGAGCAGGCTTTCGGCCAGCAGGCGGGTCTTGCCGTAGCTGTCGCGGCCTTTGACCACGATTTCATCGAGTGCCAGCGCTGCATCGCTGCCGCCCAGGCCCTTGAGGGTGGTAAGAATGCCGCTGATGATCTTGCGGAACGGGCGGTCGCCGAGTTCGGCGTCCTTGCCCACGCCCACCAGCAACACACGCTCGGCCTTGAGGTTGGGCAGGCTTTGCAGCAGCAGGCTCTGGCCGACTTTGCCGGCCAGGTCGCCGCGCTTGAGGACCGCGCTGATGGCGCCGCCGCTCAGTTCGTCGAGTTGTTTGGCGGCAACGCCGAGCTTGCGGCCTTCGCCGACAGCGACCACGAGGGTGGCGGTTTTCAACGTTTCGGGGCTAACGCTTTTTACAACCAATTCCATGTTCGGGTCCCTTATAAAGGTCTGTGAGCCTGGAGTCTGTGTGCTCCGGCTTTAAAGCCTGGCAGCCGTGTAAACCGCCAGCGACAAAGCCCGCAGTTTGAACCTCGCTGGCGGAGCCTGACAACCCTTGCCGCACGCTTTGTGTACGCGCATGAGTAAGCTCCGTGACAGGCGCGGTCAATCACAGGATAATGCGCCATCTTTTTAGCCGGCCTGTTTAAACGGGCCGACTCGTTATGCTTGCTTGTTTGGCCGCCTTAGCCTGACAACCCTGGAGTGTCTGGTTTGATCGTCTTCCGTTATCTGTCCCGCGAAGTCCTGTTGACCCTGAGTGCCGTGAGCGCGGTATTGCTGGTCATCATCATGAGTGGTCGTTTCGTCAAATACCTGGCTCAGGCTGCTTCCGGTGCTCTGGACCCCGGTTCACTGTTCCTGATCATGGGCTTTCGTCTGCCGGGCTTTTTGCAACTGATCCTGCCGTTGGGCCTGTTCCTCGGGATTCTGCTGGCCTATGGCCGGCTGTACCTTGAAAGCGAAATGACCGTGCTCTCGGCCACCGGCATGAGCCAGCAACGCCTGCTGGGCATGACCATGATCCCGGCCGCCGGCGTGGCGCTGATCGTCGCCTGGCTGAGCCTGAGCCTGGCCCCCCAGGGCGCCATGCAGTTCGAACTGGTGCTGAACAAACAGGACGCCATGACCGAGTTCGACACCCTCGAACCGGGCCGCTTCCAGGCACTCAGTGACGGTACGCGGGTGACCTACACCGAAACCCTCACTGACGACCGCGCCAACCTCGGCGGGGTGTTCATCTCCGAGAAACGCCTGGGGCAGGACAAGAAAGACCGTGGCATCTCCGTCCTGGTCGCCGATTCCGGGCGCCAGGAAGTGCGCCCCGACGGCAGCCGCTACCTGATCCTGGAAAACGGCTATCGCTATGACGGCAGCCCCGGCCAGGCCGATTACCGCGCCATCAAGTACGACACCTATGGCGTGATGCTCGCCCGCCCGGACATCAGCAACGAGGTCACCGACCGCGATGCGATCCCGACCCAGGCGCTGTTGGGCAGCACGGAGTTGCGCTCCATCGCCGAGCTGCAATGGCGTATTTCCCTGCCGTTGCTGGTGTTCATCGTGACCCTGATGGCCGTGCCGCTGTCCCGCGTCAACCCGCGCCAGGGCCGCTTCCTCAAGCTGCTGCCGGCGATCCTGCTGTACATGGCCTACCTGACCATCCTGATCTCCGCCCGCGGCTCCCTGGAAAAGGGCAAGCTGTCACCGACGCTGGGCCTGTGGTGGGTACACGGGATCTTCCTGATGATCGGCCTCGGGCTGCTCTATTGGGAACCTATCCGTCTGAAAATGAAGAGCCGTCTTGGCCAGAAGGAGTTGGCTCGTGGCTAAGCTCGATCGCTACATTGGTAGCAGCGTACTGATCGCCATCCTGGCGGTGTTGGGCATCATTCTCGGGTTGGCGTCGTTGTTCGCCTTTATCGATGAAGTGGGTAACGTCACCGACACGTATACCGTGTGGGACGTGCTGAGCTACGTGGCATTGACCGCGCCGCGTCGTCTCTACGACATGATGCCGATGGCTGCGTTGATCGGCTGCCTGATCGGCCTCGGCAGCCTGGCCAGCAACAGTGAACTGACCATCATGCGCGCCGCCGGTGTTTCCATCGGCCGTATCGTCTGGGCGGTGATGAAGCCCATGTTGCTGCTGATGATGTGCAGCGTGCTGATCGGTGAATACGTCGCACCGCCGGCCGAATCCACCGCCCAGGCCAATCGCGCCCTGGCCCAGGGCTCGGGCGATGCCCAGAGCGCCAGGCATGGCTTGTGGCACCGCCAGGGTGATGAGTTCATCCACATCAACGCCGTGCAGCCGGGCGGCCTGTTGGTGGGGGTCACTCGCTACACGTTCGACAAAGAACGCCACATGTTGTCCTCCAGTTTCGCCAAGCGCGCCCAATACAGCGCCGAGCAATGGCAACTGACCGACGTCACCACCACCTACTTCCGCAATGTCGGCCAGGGCACCAAGGCCAGCACCGAAGTGATCAATGTGCCGACCGAGCAATGGGACATCGCCCTGAAGCCGGAACTGCTCAATACGGTAGTGATGATCCCGGAAAGCCTGCCGATCTCCGGGCTGTGGAGCTATATCCACTACCTCAAGGACCAGGGACTGAGCAACGGTCGCTACTGGCTGGCGTTCTGGGTCAAGGTGCTGCAGCCGGTGGTCACTGCCGCGCTGGTGCTGATGGCGATCTCGTTTATCTTCGGCCCGTTGCGCTCCGTGACCCTCGGTCAGCGGGTCTTTACCGGCGTGCTGGTGGGCTTTGCCTTCCGTATTGCCCAGGATTTGCTGGGCCCATCGAGCCTGGTGTTCGGTTTCTCACCGTTGTTTGCGGTGCTGGTGCCGACCGCTATATGCGCCCTGGCCGGGTTCTGGCTGCTGCGCCGCGCCGGGTGATCGTGCGCTTATGAACAAAAAATGCCCCGTTCGAGAGATCGGGGCATTTTTGTTCTGGTCAGCAAAGATGACGCCTGGCCCGAGCATCAGGTACAATTCCCGGCTATTTTTCAGCGGGCAGTCTGCCTGCAGCCTTTTTGAGTGTTGATCCGTGAGTGATTTGAGTCATATCCGCAATTTCTCCATCATCGCCCACATTGACCATGGCAAGTCGACGCTGGCCGATCGATTCATCCAGATGTGCGGCGGCCTTGCCGAGCGTGAAATGGAAGCCCAGGTGCTGGACTCCATGGACCTCGAACGCGAGCGCGGGATCACCATCAAGGCCCACAGCGTTACCCTGTATTACACCGCCAAAGACGGTATCAAGTACCAGCTGAACTTCATTGACACCCCCGGCCACGTCGACTTCACCTATGAGGTCAGCCGTTCGCTGGCGGCCTGTGAAGGCGCGCTGCTGGTGGTGGACGCGGGGCAGGGCGTTGAAGCCCAGTCCGTGGCCAACTGCTACACCGCCATCGAGCAAGGCCTGGAAGTCATGCCGGTGCTGAACAAGATCGACCTGCCGCAGGCCGATCCGGACCGCGTGAAGGAAGAAATCGAAAAAATCATCGGCATTGACGCCACCGACGCCGTCGAGTGCAGCGCCAAGACCGGCCTGGGCGTCGACGAAGTGCTCGAACGCCTGGTGAAAACCATTCCTGCCCCAACCGGCAACTACGAAGATCCGCTGCAAGCGTTGATCATCGACTCCTGGTTCGACAACTACCTGGGGGTTGTCTCCCTGGTACGCGTGCGCCACGGCCGTGTGAAAAAGGGCGACAAGATCCTGGTCAAATCCACCGGCAAGATCCACCTGGTGGACAGCGTCGGTGTGTTCAATCCGAAACACACCGCCACCGTTGATCTGAAAGCCGGTGAAGTCGGCTTCATCATCGCCGGCATCAAGGACATTCACGGTGCGCCGGTGGGTGACACCCTGACCTTGAGTTCCACCCCTGACGTCGACGTGCTGCCGGGCTTCAAACGCATCCAGCCGCAGGTGTACGCCGGCCTGTTCCCGGTCAGCTCCGACGACTTCGAAGACTTCCGCGAAGCCCTGCAAAAGCTGACCCTCAACGACTCGTCGTTGCAGTACACCCCGGAAAGCTCCGACGCCCTGGGCTTCGGCTTCCGTTGCGGGTTCCTCGGCATGCTGCACATGGAGATCATCCAGGAGCGCCTTGAGCGCGAATACGACCTGGACCTGATCACCACCGCGCCAACCGTTATTTTTGAGTTGTTGCTCAAAAACGGTGAAACGATTTACGTCGACAACCCCTCCAAGCTCCCGGACCTGTCTTCCATCGAAGACATGCGCGAGCCGATCGTGCGCGCCAATATTCTTGTGCCGCAGGAGCACCTGGGCAACGTCATTACCCTGTGTATCGAGAAACGTGGCATACAGCACGACATGCTGTTCCTCGGGACCCAGGTGCAAGTGACCTACGATTTGCCGATGAACGAAGTGGTCCTGGACTTCTTCGACCGTCTCAAATCCACCAGTCGCGGCTATGCTTCGCTGGATTACCACTTCGATCGTTACCAGTCGGCTAATCTGGTGAAGCTGGATGTGCTGATCAACGGCGACAAGGTCGATGCCCTGGCACTGATCGTGCACAAGGACAACGCGCACTACAAAGGTCGACAGTTGACCGAGAAGATGAAAGAACTGATTCCGCGCCAGATGTTCGACGTCGCGATCCAGGCCGCCATTGGCGGGCAGATCATTGCGCGGACTTCCGTCAAGGCACTCAGAAAGAACGTACTGGCCAAATGCTACGGTGGCGACGTCAGCCGTAAGCGCAAGCTGCTTGAGAAGCAAAAGGCCGGTAAAAAACGCATGAAGCAAGTGGGCAACGTGGAAATTCCACAAGAAGCCTTCCTTGCGGTGCTCAGGTTGGATAGTTAGGTCCTATGTCGCTAAATTTCCCGCTGTTGCTGGTCATCGCCGTTGCCGTTTGCGGACTCCTGGCGTTGCTCGATCTGGTGTTCTTCGCCCCGCGTCGGCGGGCGGCTATCGCGTCCTATCAGGGCAGCGTCAGCCAGCCCGATGTCGTGGTGATCGAGAAGCTGAACAAAGAACCTTTGCTGGTTGAATACGGCAAATCGTTCTTCCCGGTGCTGTTCATCGTACTGGTGCTGCGTTCGTTCCTGGTGGAGCCGTTCCAGATTCCGTCGGGGTCGATGAAACCGACCCTGGACGTGGGCGACTTCATCCTGGTGAACAAGTTTTCCTACGGGATTCGCTTGCCGGTGATCGACAAAAAAGTCATCGAGATCGGCGACCCGCAGCGCGGCGATGTGATGGTGTTTCGCTACCCGAGCGATCCGAACGTCAACTACATCAAGCGTGTGGTCGGCCTGCCGGGTGACGTGATTCGCTACACCAGCGACAAGCGCTTGTTCATCAACGGTGAGTCGGTGGCCGAGAAGCTACTGGGTGCCGAACCGAACACCCTGGGCAGCGCCGAGCTGTATCAGGAAAAACTCGGTGCGGTGGAGCACGAAATCCGCAAGGAAATGAGTCGCTACCGCGCAATGCCCGATGGCGAATGGAAAGTGCCGGCCGGGCACTATTTCATGATGGGCGACAACCGCGACAACTCCAACGACAGCCGCTATTGGGATGATCCAACCATTCCCAAGGACCTGCTGGGCATGGTTCCCGACCAGAATATCGTCGGCAAGGCCTTCGCGGTCTGGATGAGCTGGCCGGAACCCAAACTCAGCCACCTGCCGAACTTCTCGCGGGTCGGGCTGATCAAGTAATACAGACGGCGCTGTGATCACAGCGCCGAATGCTTTTTTGGGGCTTGGACAATCTCCAGCCTCATGCAGCACCAACCAGGATTTGAATTTGAACACTGCGTCAATCGTCGATGGCCGCCGGTGCCACCAAACAGATATGGGTAAACCGTGAGCGTTTCTCTAAGTCGTCTCGAGCACCTGCTCGGCTACACCTTCAAAGACCAGGAACTGATGGTCCTTGCTCTCACACACCGCAGTTTTGCAGGGCGTAACAACGAACGCCTGGAATTCCTCGGTGATGCCATCCTCAATTTCGTCGCCGGTGAAGCCCTGTTCGAACGCTTCCCTCAAGCCCGTGAAGGCCAGCTGTCGCGCTTGCGTGCGCGGTTGGTGAAGGGCGAGACCCTGGCCGTGCTGGCCCGTGGTTTTGGCCTGGGCGAGTACCTGCGCCTGGGTTCCGGTGAGTTGAAGAGCGGCGGTTTCCGTCGTGAGTCGATCCTGGCCGACGCGCTTGAAGCGCTGATCGGCGCC
Organism: Pseudomonas marginalis; assembly: GCF_024169655.1. Lineage (GTDB taxonomy): Bacteria > Pseudomonadota > Gammaproteobacteria > Pseudomonadales > Pseudomonadaceae > Aquipseudomonas > Aquipseudomonas paraveronii. Next base: position 1,073,967 of record NZ_JALJWV010000001.1, read on the forward strand.
ATCTATCTGGATGCGGGCATGGAAGCGGCCAAGGCACGCGTTACCGCCTGGCTGACGTCCGAGATCGAAAGCCTGACCCTGGTCGACACCAACAAAGATCCCAAGACCCGTCTGCAGGAATTCCTGCAGTCCCGCGGGTGCGAACTGCCACGCTACGAAGTGGTGGATATCCAGGGTGAACCGCATTGCCGCGTCTTTTTCGTGGAATGTGAAATCACCTTATTGAATGAAAAAAGCCGAGGTCAGGGTGTGAGCCGTCGTATTGCCGAACAGGTAGCGGCCGCCGCAGCACTGATTGCCCTGGGCGTGGAGAATGGCCATGACTGATTCAACCGCAACACGCTGTGGCTATGTTGCCATCGTCGGCCGTCCCAACGTGGGCAAGTCCACGCTGCTCAACCACATCCTCGGCCAGAAGCTCGCGATCACCTCGCGCAAGCCGCAGACTACCCGTCACAACATGCTGGGCATCAAGACCGAAGGCACCGTGCAAGCGGTCTACGTCGACACCCCGGGCATGCACAAAGGCGGCGAGAAAGCCCTGAACCGCTACATGAACAAGACCGCCTCGGCTGCGTTGAAAGACGTCGACGTGGTGATCTTCGTGGTCGACCGCACCAAGTGGACCGACGAAGACCAGATGGTCCTCGAGCGCGTGCAGTACGTCACCGGCCCGTTGATCGTCGCGCTGAACAAGACCGACCGCATCGAAGACAAAGCCGAGCTGATGCCGCACCTGAGCTGGCTGCAGGAACAACTGCCGAACGCCCAGATCATGCCGATCTCGGCCCAGCACGGGCACAACCTCGAAGCCCTGGAGCGCGTGATTGCCGGCTACCTGCCGGAGAACGAGCACTTCTTCCCGGAAGACCAGATCACCGACCGCAGCAGCCGTTTCCTCGCCGCCGAACTGGTGCGTGAGAAAATCATGCGCCAGATGGGCGCCGAGCTGCCGTACCAGATCACCGTCGAAATCGAAGAGTTCAAGCAGCAAGGCAAGACCCTGCATATCCATGCGCTGATCCTCGTCGAACGTGACGGCCAGAAAAAAATCATCATTGGCGACAAGGGCGAACGCATCAAGCGCATCGGCACTGAAGCGCGCAAGGACATGGAATTGCTGTTCGATTCCAAGATCATGCTGAACCTGTGGGTGAAGGTGAAGGGTGGCTGGTCCGATGATGAGCGCGCATTGCGCTCCCTGGGTTACGGCGACCTGTAAGGACGCGAATCCACCGCAGGGCTATAAATGTGGGAGGGGGCTTGCCCCCGATAGCAGAGTGTCAGTCACTAAATATTTTGACTGAGCCACCGCCATCGGGGGCAAGCCCCCTCCCACATTAGGTTTGTGTTGTTTTCACTAGTGCATTCCAGCAACGAGAACCCATGTCCTCAACCCCGCCTCCCAGCCAACCCGCCTATGTGCTGCACAGCCGCGCCTACCGCGAGACCAGCGCGTTGGTGGATTTCCTCACGCCCCAGGGTCGCCTGCGCGCGGTGTTGCGCAGCGCGCGGGGCAAGACAGGTACCTTGGCGCGGCCGTTCGTGGCGCTGGACGTGGAATTTCGTGGCAAGGGCGAGCTGAAAAACGTCGGCCGCCTGGAAAGCGTCGGCAACTCCGCCTGGCTCAATGGCGAAGCGCTGTTCAGTGGCCTCTATCTCAATGAATTGCTGATCCGCCTGTTGCCCGCCGAAGACCCGCACCCGGCGGTCTTCGATCACTACGCCGCGACGCTGCTGGCGCTGGCCGAAGGCCGCCCGCTGGAACCGCTGTTGCGCGCGTTCGAATGGCGTCTGCTCGACGACCTGGGCTACGGCTTTGAACTGAGCAACGACCTGCACGGCGAGCCCATCGCCGCCGACGGCATGTATCGCCTGCAAGTCGACGCCGGCCTGGAGCGTGTGTACCTGCTGCAACCCGGCCTGTTTCAGGGCACCGAACTGCTGGCCATGAGCGAAGCTGACTGGAGCGCGCCGGGCGCCTTGTCCGCCGCCAAGCGCCTGATGCGCCAGGCCCTGGCCGTGCATCTGGGCGGGCGGCCGCTGGTCAGTCGCGAGTTGTTTCGAAAGCCCTGACAACCCCGTGTATGCTGTGCAGCGTTTCTTTCCCTATTCAGGAGCGCTTCCGTGACCACCAGCAATCGCATTCTTCTCGGCGTCAACATCGACCACGTCGCCACGCTGCGCCAGGCCCGGGGCACCCGTTACCCGGACCCGGTCAAAGCCGCGCTGGACGCCGAAGAAGCGGGCGCCGACGGCATCACCGTACACCTGCGCGAAGACCGCCGGCACATCCAGGAGCGCGACGTGCTGCTGCTCAAGGATGTGCTGCAAACCCGCATGAACTTCGAAATGGGCGTCACCGAAGAAATGATGGCGTTCGCCGAGCGCATCCGCCCGGCGCATATCTGCCTGGTGCCGGAGACCCGTCAGGAACTGACCACCGAAGGCGGCCTCGACGTGGCCGGCCAGGAAGCGCGGATCAAGGCTGCGGTGGAGCGCCTGTCGCAGATCGGCAGCGAAGTCTCGCTGTTCATCGATGCCGATGAGCGCCAGATCGAAGCCTCGCACCGCGTTGGCGCGCCGGCCATCGAGCTGCACACCGGGCGTTATGCCGATGCGACCACGCCGACCGAAGTCGCCGATGAGCTGCAACGCATCATTGACGGCGTGAACTGCGGTCTCAACCACGGCCTGATCGTCAACGCCGGCCACGGCCTGCACTACCACAACGTCGAAGCCGTGGCCGCGATCAAGGGCATCAACGAACTGAACATCGGCCATGCGCTGGTGGCGCACGCGTTGTTCGTCGGTTTCAAAGGCGCGGTCGCCGAGATGAAGGCCCTGATCCTGGCCGCTGCCAAGCACTAAAAGCAATGAAGATCCAATGTGGGAGGGGCGGTGCGACGATTCGACTTGCCCCCTCCCACATTAGCCTTCGGTGTTTTCGGCATGCGGCAATGCGAAGTCTTACTGTTTAGCCGTCGCAGGTGTATCGTGTCTGCCCTTTGCGGACCCCTGGTCTGCGGCAGATACGTGAGGTTGTTGTGTCCCGATCCTTTTCCCGTCGACAAATCCTGGGTGGTCTTGCCGGCCTGGCCGTAGTGGGCGTCGGTGCCGGTGGCGGCTACCGCTACTGGCTGGGCAAGGTCGCCGAGGCCGAGGCGGGACACGACTACGAACTGATCGCCGCGCCCCTCGATGTGGAACTGGTGCCGGGGCACACAACCCAAGCCTGGGCGTTCGGCCCGTCGGCTCCCGGCACCGAGCTGCGCGTGCGCCAGGGCGAATGGCTGCGGGTGCGTTTTATCAACCACCTGCCGGTCGCCACCACCATCCACTGGCATGGCATCCGCCTGCCGCTGGAAATGGACGGCGTGCCCTACGTTTCGCAATTGCCGGTGTTGCCCGGCGAATACTTCGACTACAAGTTCCGCGTGCCCGACGCCGGCAGCTATTGGTATCACCCTCACGTGAACAGCAGCGAAGAACTCGGCCGTGGCCTGGTCGGCCCGCTGATCGTCGAAGAGCGCGAGCCCACCGGTTTCAAGCACGAACGCACCCTCAGCCTGAAAAGCTGGCACGTCGACGAAGAGGGCGCCTTTGTCGCGTTCAGCGTGCCCCGTGAAGCGGCGCGTGGCGGCACGGCCGGGCGCTTGTCGACGATCAATGGCGTGGCCCAGGCGGTGATCGATTTACCCGCTGGGCAGATCACCCGCGTGCGCTTGCTCAACCTCGACAACACGCTGACCTATCGCCTCAATATTCCCGACGTCGACGCGCAGATCTATGCGTTGGACGGCAACCCCATCGAGCCGCGTCCCCTGGGCAAGGAATACTGGCTCGGCCCGGGCATGCGTATCTGCCTGGCGATCAAGGCGCCGCCGGCGGGCGAAGAACTGTCGATCCGCAACGGCCCGGTGCGCCTGGGCACGTTCCGCTCGGTGGCCAACGCCGACGCGCCGACTGAATGGCCGCCTGCGCTGCCCGCCAACCCGATCAGCGAGCCGGACCTGGCCAACGCCGAGAAACTCAACTTCAATTTCGAATGGGTCGGCTCGGTATCGGTCAACGTCGATAACGGCAAGCCGCCGAGCCTGTGGCAGATCAACGGCCAGGCCTGGGACATCACCGACAAGGCCTGCGCCGACCGCCCGATTGCCAAGCTGGAGAAGGGCAAGAGCTACATTTTTGAACTGAAAAACATGACCCAGTACCAGCACCCGATCCACCTGCACGGCATGAGCTTCAAAGTGATCGCCTCGAACCGCCACACGGTGATTCCGTACTTCACCGACACCTACCTGCTGGGCAAGAACGAACGCGCCCGCGTGGCGCTGGTGGCGGATAATCCGGGGGTGTGGATGTTCCACTGCCATGTGATCGACCACATGGAAACCGGCCTGATGGCCGCCATCGAGGTAGCGTGATGCGCCAGTTTCGCCCCACGGCGATTATCGACCGCAGCCGCGACCAGGACTTCATGCGCGAAGCCCTGACGCTGGCGGCGCAGGGCGCGGCGTTGGGCGAAGTACCGGTGGGCGCGGTGCTGGTGCAGGACGGTGTCATCATCGGCCGTGGCTTCAATTGCCCGATCAGCGGCCACGACCCCAGCGCCCATGCCGAAATGGTCGCCATCCGCGCCGCCGCCCAGGCGCTGAGCAACTATCGCCTGCCCGGCAGCACGCTGTATGTGACGCTGGAACCGTGCAGCATGTGCGCGGGCCTGATCGTGCATTCGCGCATCGCGCGGGTGGTCTACGGCGCGCTGGAGCCGAAGGCGGGGATTGTGCAAAGCCAGGGACAGTTTTTTACCCAGGGGTTTCTCAACCATCGGGTGTTGTATGAAGGCGGGGTGCTGGCCGAGGAATGCGGGACGGTGTTGAGTGAGTTCTTCAAGGCCCGCCGGGCTAAGCCCCCACTCTAAAGAACACTGATGAGCAAATGTGGGAGGGGCGGTGCGACGATTCGACTTGCCCCCGATGGCGGTGGGTCAGCTATAGATAAGCTGACTGACACACTGCTATCGGGGGCAAGCCCCCTCCCACATGTTGATCTCCATTTTTTTCAGGGAGATCGGGGTTATTTCTTGGCGATGATCACTGCCCGCATCGGCGCCGGCAGCCCTTCGATGGTCTTGCTGTGGTCGTCCGGGTCGAGGAAGTCACTCAGCGACTGATACTTCATCCACTCCGTCCCCCGCTGTTCCTCCACCGTGGTCACACTCACATCCACGCACCTCACCTCACTGAACCCGGCCCGGCGCAGCCACAGCATCAACGCCGGCACCGACGGCAGGAACCACACGTTGCGCATCTGCGCGTAACGGTCTTCCGGCACCAGCACCTGCTGCTGATCGCCTTCGACCACCAGCGTTTCCAGCACCAGTTCACCGCCTTTGACCAGGCAGTCCTTCAGCGCCAGCAAATGCTCGATCGGCGAGCGACGGTGGTAGAACACACCCATGGAAAACACGGTGTCGAAGCCTTCCAGGTTCGCCGGCAAGTCCTCGAACGGGAATGGCAGGTGCCAGGCGTTCGGTGCCGACAGGTAGCGCTGTACCGCCTGGAACTGACAGAAGAACAACCAGTTCGGGTCCACGCCGATCACACTGTCGGCACCGGCGCCGAGCATGCGCCACATGTAATAGCCGTTGCCGCAGCCGACATCGAGAATGCGTTTGCCCTTCAGGTCCAGGTGCGGCGCGACCCGCGACCACTTCCAGTCCGAACGCCATTCGGTGTCCACATGCACGCCGAACAGGTGGAACGGGCCTTTGCGCCACGGGCTCAGGCCCATCAGCGCGGTATGCATTTGCGCGCGGGTGGCGTCGTCGCAAACGGTGTCGAGGGTCAGGCCATTGAGCAAATCGACTTCGCTGGGCTGGATTTTCGGCAGTGCATCCAGCGCACTCTGCCAGCGCTCCAGGTCGCCATGCCCCTTTTCCATCTTGCTATCGAGTTGCGCTTGCAGGCTCTGGGCCCATACGGCCAGGGGAGTGCCGACCAAGTGGCGGGCGAGGGGGGACAGATCAATCATGGCAAGGCAATCAACGAGGCAAAGTTAAGACACTGGAACCACGGCACGACGGTCGAGAACCCGGCCGCCAGCAGGCGTTCGCGGTGTTCTTCGAGGCTGTCGGGCTTCATGACGTTTTCGATGGCGCTGCGCTTCTGGGCGATTTCCAGCTCGCTGTAGCCGTTGGCGCGTTTGAACGCGACATGCAGATCGGTGAGCAGCGCGTGTTCTTGCGCATCATTGAAACGCAGCTTCTCCGAGAGGATCAACGCACCGCCCGGCAACAGCGCTTGGCGGATGCGCCCGAGCAACGCCAGGCGCTGATCGGGGGCGATGAATTGCAGGGTGAAGTTCAGCGCCACCACCGAGGCCGGCTGGAACTGCAGCGCGAGGATATCGCCCTCGATCACCTGCACCGGCAGCAACTCCTGGAACATCGAGTCCTGGCCATTGAGGTACTCGCGGCAGCGCTCGACCATCGCCGCCGAGTTATCCACCGCGATGACGTGGCAGCCGTCGGTACGCACGTGGCGGCGCAACGCCTGGGTGACCGCGCCGAGGGAGGACCCCAGGTCGTACAGCGCACTGTTGGGCTGGGCAAACTGCGCGGCGAGCACGCCGAGGTTTTCGACGATGGTCGGGTAACCGGGCACCGAGCGCTTGATCATGTCCGGGAATACCCGCACCACGTCCTCGTTAAAGGCGAAGTCCGGCACCTGGGGCAGGGGCTGGGCGAATAGGCGATCGGGTTCTTTGCTCACGGTTGTTCCGGCGACGAGGGGGAGAGGCCGGCATTTTAGCCAACTTGGACGTGGGATGCGCGGGCTGTCTGATAAGTTGCGCTATAAATTGGGGACTGTGGTGAGCCAGAGGGAGAATGCATATGACGCCTCCCCCCAGGTGTTGTAGGTTATTGGTGGAATTTAGCGTAAATCTCAGATTCTCCTTTAATGGGGATTGAATGCCCATCTGCAGATTCTGCGGTGACGTCATACCTAAGTGTGAAGTGCTCAAGGTTTCCAGTCTTGCTCACCTCGATATTTACCGTGCCGCGCGTGGCTGTATATTGGGTAAACCCACTGTCATCGGGGCGCCCGTGATACACCATATAGATAAACTGGGCAAACTGATTGCCCGATCCATCTGCCGGATAAGTTCCAGTCGCAATGTCTCTGACAAACGACAACCCCAGGCTCCTATGACTTTGAGTTGACGCCTTGTTGAGTTCAACTACAAAGTCCAGATGGCCGAACAATGAGTGCAGTTCGATATGATAACTGTGAAATTTTATCGCGTGAGGCGTGGTAAATGTCGTTTCGGCAGAGAGCGAAACTTTAAAGTCTGCGTTCTTTTTCTGGGTAGCGTCCATGATCATTCCTTGAGTGAGTGGAGTGTGAGCGCTATACAGACTATGACCAGCAAAGAGGGATGAATACTGTAGGGGTTTACAGTGCTTTATATCGTATAGAAATAAAATTAATAGCCAGTTGTTGGTTATCCGCCTTTAAGGGTATTCGAGCGATCCTGCAACGCAAAGGAAGACGCAGTGATGCCCCATTGGCCGAGCCAATACGTAGTGATCAGCAAATACGGCGCTGCATCGAACGCCACCACAAATCGGTTGATGCCGATCAGCGTGTCGGAAAACACGAACGACGCCGCGCCCGCAGCCGCCAACCCTGCCGAGCGTTTTGGCACGTCGCTGCCCAACCGAGCCAGCGCACGCCAGAGCATGGCGCTGATCACTAGCGCATACACCACCACCGGTATCAGCAAGTCACCCAGGCCGTGGGAAATCAGGATGCTCAGCAGGATCGCGCCCACGCCCAGTGCCAAGATCAGCGGCAATAGCGCCAGGCGGCGACAGTCACTGAAATACGCTTTGAGGTACGCCAAGTGCGCAAACAGAAATGCACCCAAGCCAAAGATGAACAGGTCACCCGGCCAGGCAAGCAGCACGTCGCCCACCAAGGAGAAAATCAGCCCCAGGCTGATCCAGCGTCGATAGTCGGTGGGCGGTGCATCATGCAGCCAGCCCAGCAGCGCCAGGACCGGCAACGGTTTGACCAGCAGGCACAGTAACGCCGCATGGACGGTCAGGCCGTAGATAAAGGTGCCGGCGCCCATCAACGCAAGAATCAGCCAGGGCATATCAGTTCACCGTGATGGCGCAGTCGAACGTCTCGGTCGGTTCGGCTTCCGGTTCCCAGGGTTGCTGGGAGGTCAGGCGCAAACGGCCCTGGCCGGACGCAAAGGCCTGGAAGCGCCAGGTGGATTGACCACCACCGCCGATCACGCCGGATTCTGTGCTGCTGTAGACCTCGGGGCTCAGTGCGCGCAGCACGCCGCCGGCGGAATCCTGGATGGCCCAGCGGTAGCCGGTGGTGGGGTTGCTGGGCAGGGTCAGGATCAGGTTTTGTCCGGTTTTGAGCTGGAGCGGGCAGGTGCTCTGTTTTTCCACGCTGACGTTTTGCTGTGGGGCACTGGCGCACGCGGCCAGCAGGGCAAGGCTCAAGGGGAGAAGCAGGCGGGCAGCGGTCATGGGGGCTCCGTTGATGTGCGACGAAGAGCGAGCATAACCGAAGATGAGGCAGGGTGTGGCGGGCAGGCGGTGTATTGGGGTGGCTGGGCGGGCGTCATCGCGGGCAAGCCCGCTCCCACATTCGAGCGCATTCCAAAGGATGTACTCGGTCAACTGTGGGAGTGGGCTTGCCCACGATGACGCCCGCCCAAGTGCTAAAGGGCTATCAGAAGAGCACCTTCGCCACATCCGCAAAACGCTTGGCGAAGTGCACGGTCATCCCTTCCTTCAGATACTCCGGCAGTTCTTCAAAACTGCCGCGATTCGGCTCGGGCAAGATCAGCTCGTGAATCTTCTGACGCCGCGCCGCGATCACCTTCTCACGCACCCCGCCAATCGGCAGTACATGCCCGGTCAGCGTCAGCTCGCCGGTCATGGCCACGCCTTTCTTCGGCGGCTGGTTGCGCGCCAGCGACAACAGCGCACTGGCCATGGTCACGCCAGCGCTCGGGCCGTCTTTCGGCGTGGCGCCTTCGGGTACGTGCATGTGGACGAAGGCTTCATCGAAGAACTTCGGATCACCGCCAAACGACTTCAGATTGGAGCTGATGTAGCTGTAGGCGATTTCAGCGGACTCTTTCATCACATCACCCAGTTGCCCGGTGAGCTTGAAGCCGCGGTTGAGCGTGTGGATGCGGGTCGCCTCGATCGGCAAGGTCGCGCCGCCCATGCTGGTCCAGGCCAACCCGGTGATAACGCCGGTGCCGGACAGCACTTGTTCGTTGCGGAACACCGGTATCCCGAGGGAGCTTTCCAGGTCCTTGGTGCCGATCTTGATCACCGCGTCCGGCTCATCCAGCAGCTTGACCACCGCCTTGCGCACCAGCTTGCCCAGTTGTTTCTCCAACTGGCGCACCCCGGCTTCGCGGGCATAGCCGTCGATCAAGGCGCGCAGGGCGCCGTCGCTGATGGTCAGACTGTTTTTCGACACGCCGGCTTTTTCCAACTGCTTTGGCCACAGGTGGCGTTTGGCAATGGCGACTTTTTCTTCGGTGATATAGCCCGACAGGCGAATCACTTCCATGCGATCCAGCAAGGGGCCGGGGATCGAGTCCAGGGTGTTGGCGGTGCACACGAACAGCACTTTCGACAGGTCCAGGCGCAGGTCCAGGTAGTGGTCGAGGAATTCGACGTTCTGTTCCGGGTCGAGGGTTTCCAGCAGCGCCGAAGCCGGGTCGCCCTGGAAGCTCTGGCCCATCTTGTCGATCTCGTCGAGCATGATCACCGGGTTCATCACTTCCACATCTTTGAGCGCCTGCACCAGCTTGCCGGGCAGGGCGCCGATGTAGGTGCGGCGATGCCCCTTGATCTCGGCCTCGTCGCGCATGCCGCCGACGCTGAAGCGATAGAACGGCCGCCCGAGGGATTCGGCAATCGATTTACCCACGCTGGTCTTGCCCACGCCCGGCGGGCCGACCAGCAGCACGATGGAGCCGGCGACTTCACCTTTATAAGCGCCCACCGCGAGGAATTCGAGGATGCGACTCTTGATGTCGTCCAGGCCGGCATGGTGTTTATCCAGGACCTTACGCGCATGTTTCAGGTCGAGCTTGTCCTCGCCGTACACGCCCCACGGTACTGAGGTCGCCCAGTCCAGGTAGTTGCGCGTCACCGCGTATTCCGGCGAACCGGTTTCGAGGATCGACAGTTTGTTCAGTTCTTCATCGATGCGTTTTTGCGCCTGGGCCGGCAGCACTTTGCCTTCCAGGCGTTGTTCGAACTGCTCGACGTCGGCGCTGCGGTCGTCCTTGGTCAAACCCAGTTCCTGCTGGATGACCTTGAGCTGTTCCTTGAGGAAGAATTCGCGCTGGTGCTCGCCGATCTTGCGGTTCACCTCGGCGGAGAGTTCTTTTTGCAAACGCGCGACTTCGACTTCCTTGCGCAGCATCGGCAGCACTTTTTCCATGCGCTTGAGCATGGGCACGCAGTCCAGCACTTCCTGTAGCTCAGTACCGGTCGCCGACGTGAGGGCGGCGGCGAAGTCGGTCAGCGGCGACGGGTCGTTGGGGCTGAAGCGGTTGAGGTAGTTCTTCAGCTCTTCGCTGTACAGCGGGTTGAGCGGCAGCAGTTCCTTGATCGCATTGATCAGCGCCATGCCGTAGGCCTTGACCTCATCGGTCGGCTCGGTCGGCTGGTGCGGGTATTCGACTTCCACCAGGTACGGTGGGCGGTGGTGCTTGAGCCAGGTGCGAATCCGCACGCGGGTCAGGCCCTGGGCGACGAATTGCAGTTTGCCGTTTTCGCGGCTGGCGTGGTGGACCTTCACCAGGGTGCCGTACAGCGGCAGCGCGGAGGTGTCGAAATGCCGTGGATCATCTGGCGGCGTGTCCATGAAGAACAGGGCCAGGGAGTGATGGTCGGATTTGCTCACCAGCTCCAGGGTTTCGGCCCACGGTTCTTCATTGACGATCACCGGCAATACTTGCGCCGGGAAGAACGGGCGATTGTGAATCGGGATGATGTAGACCTTGTCCGGCAGGTTTTGCCCAGGCAGGGCCAGGCCGGTATTGGACGAGTGACCCTCGGCGTTTTCAGGGTCGGCGTATTCGTTGGCGTCGAAATCAGGGATATCTTGCTGGTCGCTCATGGGGCACCTGCATAGGGAAGTATGCCAGTTAGATGGGGCGGGCCAGCGGTGGTTTCAATGGCGGGGGCTGGATAGCAACATATTGCATGAAATTACTGCAGAGGCCCGGTCAATGGGGGAGCGGTCAGCTGATTTTGTGGAGGTAGGCGGGCAGGGGTTGTTCCGGCAGTACCGACAACACCTTCAACCGCTGCAACATCCGCTGCCGCGCCCGTTGCAGGTGCTCGCGCAGGTTCAACGCCGCCGCATCGAACGCGCCGTGCAGCAACAACTCCAGGATCAAGCGGTGTTCGGCGAGCATCGCCGGGTCGGCACCGATCCCCAGCAAGCGATAGAAAATCCGACTGATGATCATCGGGCTCTGGCCCTGGCGGATCAGCGCGGCGATCTTGCGGTTTTGCAGGCCGGCCAGGCAGCGTTGGTGCAAATCCTCTTCGATCTGCTCGATGGCTTCCAGGCTGCACTGTGGGCTGTCCTGGGCGTCGAGCACGCGTTGCAACATGGCTTCGAGCAGCGCGCGGTCAAGGTTCGGCGCGCTCTGGCGCAGCGCTTCGGGCTCCAGGCAGGCGCGCAGTTCGTAGTCTTCGGTGACTTCCCGCGCCGTCAGCGGCCCGGCCAGCCATTGGGAATAGGGCTCTTTTTCCACCAGGCCACGGTCGCGCAGGCGCATCAGTGCTTCACGCACCACCGCGCGGCTGACGCCGTAGTGGTCGGCGGCGGCTTGCTCATCCAGGCGGTAATGGCCGAAAGCGATGCAGGTGGACAGCGCCGCGCCGATTTCCTCGACGATCCGCTCGCCCAACGGCCGTGTATCCACCAGTTCGTCCTCGTCGTTCAGGCCCAGGTGCGCCGGGCTCAGGGGCAGGCGCAGCGGTTCCATGACCACGCCCTCGGGGTTGATCAGATAACCGCGCCCGTTGAAACGGCAGATCAACCCTTCGGCATGCAGCAGGTCCAGCGCCTTGCGTACCGGCACGCGGCTGGTGCCGAACAATTCGGCCAGCGGCGCTTCGAGCAGGACCAGCCCGTGGCGCGCGGTGCCGTTGACGATCGCGTCACGCAAAAGCTGGTGAATCATCGCGTAACGGGAGGCCGAGGCGGACACTGCTTTCATCGTGTTCTCTGAACTAAAGAGGTCGGGTGTATGTAGGACGCAGCCAGGGATTCTCTCATAGATGCGCCTGTCACTCCGCGCCACGTCGGTGGCACTTTTTTGGGGCCTTGAAGGTAGGATTGTTACTTTTCTGCACCAAAATGTACTTTTTAATAAAAGATACATTATTCGCTTGAGCGCGTACTGCAGGGGCCGCACCAGGTTTTTTTGCTTCCTACAACTTCCTACAAAAGTATCTATCCCGCCACTCTGGTCGATAAAGCGCAATCACAGAAAAATCCGTCGACACAGACTGGCACGAAAGCTGCCTTTGTAAAATGTACATTTTATTAATATGTACGTTTTGTAGGAGCGCCTTGATGTCAGACGCCACTTCAATGGCCGAGGCTTTCGCCAACGGTCACAGCGACCCGGTGCAAGCCCTCGACCACGCAAGTTGGTCGGCAGCGTGATCACTCCGGCCGTCATCCACATCGCCCCGACGGGGGAAGACGCACGCCTGTTGCGGGCTGCGCTGTCCGTCGAATCCCAACTGACGCTCTAAGGAGACACCCCATGGCTAAAGACATCCTCTGTGCATTCGGCGTCGACGTTGACGCCGTCGCCGGCTGGCTCGGTTCCTACGGCGGCGAAGACTCGCCCGACGATATCTCCCGCGGCCTGTTCGCCGGTGAAATCGGCGCGCCGCGCCTGCTCAAACTGTTCGAGCGCTACGGCCTGCGCACCACCTGGTTTATCCCCGGCCACTCGATGGAGACCTTCCCCACGCAGATGAAGGCGGTGGCCGACGCCGGTCACGAAATCGGCGTACACGGCTACAGCCACGAAAACCCGATTGCGATGACCGCCGAGCAGGAAGAAATCGTGCTCGACAAGTCCATCGAACTGATCACCCATGTGACCGGTAAGCGTCCGACCGGCTACGTCGCACCGTGGTGGGAATTCAGCAAGGTCACCAACGAGCTGCTGCTGAAAAAAGGCATCAAGTACGACCACAGCCTGATGCACAACGACTTCCACCCCTACTACGTGCGCAAGGGCGACAGCTGGACCAAGATCGACTACAGCCAGCACCCCGACACCTGGATGAAACCCCTGGTGCGCGGCGAAGAAACCGACTTGGTGGAGATCCCGGCCAATTGGTACCTCGACGACCTGCCGCCAATGATGTTCATCAAAAAAGCTCCCAACAGCCACGGCTTCGTCAACCCGCGTCACCTCGAAGAAATGTGGCGCGACCAGTTCGACTGGGTCTACCGCGAACACGAACACGCGGTGTTCACCATGACCATCCACCCCGACGTCTCCGGCCGCCCGCAAGTGCTGCTGATGCTCGAACGCTTGATCGAACACATCCAAAGCCATGCCGGCGTGCGCTTCGTCACCTTCGACGAAATCGCCGATGACTTTGTCCGCCGCCAACCGCGTACCTGACCCCACCCCTTGTAGGAGCGAGCTTGCTCGCGAAAAACCTGAGAACGCCGCGTGCATCCAGGATGCCCGCGTCATCGTTGATGATTTTCGCGAGCAAGCTCGCTCCTACAAGATGGGTTCAAACCGCGTAGCTGACCCCCCCCACCTTTGAGGCGTGATTCATGTCCATCTACAACAAGCTTGACCTGACTGGCTGGAAACCCCGGCAACTGACGTCCCAGGAAGTGCGCTTCGCCACCTGGATCGCGTTTTTCGCCTGGGTGTTTGCGGTGTACGACTTCATCCTGTTCGGCACGTTGCTGCCGGAGATCGGCCGGCACTTCGGCTGGGGCGAGGTGGAACAAGCTGAAATCGCGACCTGGGTGGCGGTGGGTACGGCGGTGGTGGCATTTGCCATTGGCCCCGTCGTCGATAAGTTGGGGCGGCGCAAAGGCATTATCTTCACCGTGGCCGGTTCCGCAGTGTGCTCGGCGCTGACCGCGATCGGTGGCGCGTGGGGCAAGTCGCCGCTGATTCTGATCCGTTCGTTGGGCGGCCTGGGCTATGCCGAGGAAACCGTCAACGCCACGTATTTGAGCGAGCTGTATGGCGCCTCGGAAGATCCGCGACTGACCAAGCGCCGTGGCTTTATCTACAGCCTGGTGCAGGGCGGCTGGCCGGTCGGTGCGCTGATCGCCGCCGGGTTGACCGCGCTGTTGCTGCCGATCATCGGCTGGCAGGGGTGTTTCATTTTTGCCGCGATTCCGGCCGTGGTCATCGCGATCATGGCGCGCAAGCTCAAGGAGAGCCCGCAGTTCCAGATCCATCAGCGCATCAGCGAGCTGCGTAAAAGCGGCGCGGTGAGCGAAGCGCAAAACGTCGCCGCGACCTACGGCGTGGACTACGACGAACACAGCAAAGCCGGCCTCAAAGCCGCCTTCCGTGGCCCGGCCCGCCGCGCCACCCTGGTGATCGGCGCCGCGCTGTTGCTCAACTGGGCAGCGATCCAGGTGTTCAGCGTGCTTGGCACGTCGGTGATCGTCAGCGTTCACCACATCTCGTTCGAGAACTCGCTGATCATCCTCGTGCTGTCGAACCTGGTGGGTTACTGCGGCTACCTCAGCCACGGCTGGATGGGCGACAAGATCGGCCGCCGCAACGTCATCGGCCTGGGCTGGATGCTCGGCGGGCTGTCGTTCGCCGGGATGCTGTTCGGCCCGAGCAACATGGCGATGGTGGTCGGGCTGTACAGCCTGGGCCTGTTCTTCCTGATCGGGCCGTACTCGGCGGCGCTGTTCTTTATCAGCGAAAGTTTCCCCACCAGCATCCGTGCCACCGGCGGCGCGATCATTCATGCCATGGGCCCGATTGGCGCGGTGGTCGCCGGTTTCGGCGCGACGCAAGTGTTGTCCGCCGGCAGCGACTGGCAGACCGCCGCCCTGTGGTTCGGCGCCTTGCCGTGCTTTTTATCCGGTGTGCTGATGTTTGCCGCACGCCATGTGCGTCCGGAAACCGTGCAGTAAGGAGTGTTTGATGAAGCGTAAAGTTGCCTTGATTACCGGTGCCGCCAGCGGCATCGGCCAAGCCCTCGCGGTGGCCTATGCGCGCAACGGCGTGGCGGTGGTGGGCGGGTATTACCCGGCCGATCCCCATGACCCGCGCACCACCGTGTCCCTGGTGGAACAGGCGGCTGGCGAATGCCTGATGCTGCCGCTGGACGTGGGCGATACCGCCTCGGTGGACGCCTTGGCCGCCCACGCCGTGCAGCATTTTGGCCGCCTGGACTATGCGGTGGCCAACGCCGGTCTGTTGCGCCGTGCGCCGCTGCTGGAAATGACCGATCAACTGTGGGACGAAATGCTCAACGTCGACCTGACGGGGGTGATGCGCACCTTCCGCGCGGCGACTCGGCATATGCCCGCGGGCGGCGCGCTGGTGGCGATTTCGTCGATTGCCGGCGGCGTATATGGCTGGCAGGAGCACAGCCATTACGCGGCGGCCAAGGCCGGTGTGCCGGGGTTGTGCCGCTCACTGGCGGTGGAATTGGCGCCATTGGGAATTCGCTGCAATGCGGTGATCCCGGGGTTGATCGAGACGCCGCAATCGCTGGACGCGCAGAACTCCCTCGGGCCGGAAGGTTTGGCCAAGGCCGCACGGGCGATTCCGTTGGGCCGGGTGGGGAGGGCGGATGAAGTGGCGTCGCTGGTGCAGTTTTTGACCAGTGATGCGTCGAGCTACCTGACCGGGCAAAGCATCGTCATCGACGGAGGCCTGACCGTGCGCTGGCCCGACTGACCCCACGCGGTGGAAAAAGTGTGGGAGGGGGCTTGCCCCCGATAGCGGTGTGTCAGTCACAGCTGTTTTATCTGAACCACCGCTATCGGGGGCAAGCCCCCTCCCACATTGGCACTGTGTTTTTTCAGGAGTTTTTGCATGAACCAACTGACCCATCGCCGCGCCGTGATCACCGGCGCCGGCAGCGGCATCGGTGCCGCCATCGCCCGTGCCTATGCCGCTGAAGGCGCACGCCTGCTGCTGGCCGACCGCAATGCCGTCAGCCTCGCCGAAACCGCCATCACCTGCCGCAACCTCGGCGCGCAAGTGTTCGAGTGCCTGGCCGATGTCGGCACCGTCGAAGGCGCCCAGGCCAGTGTCGATCGTTGCGTCGAGCATTTCGGCGGCATCGATATTCTGGTCAACAATGCCGGCATGCTCACCCAGGCGCGCTGCGTCGACCTCTCCATCGAGATGTGGAACGACATGCTGCGCGTCGACCTCACCAGCGTCTTCGTCGCCAGCCAGCGCGCCTTGCCGCACATGCTGGCGCAGGGCTGGGGGCGGATCATCAACGTCGCCTCGCAACTGGGGATCAAGGGCGGCGCCGAGCTGACCCATTACGCAGCGGCCAAGGCCGGTGTGATCGGCTTCACCAAATCCCTGGCGCTGGAAGTCGCCAAGGACAACGTGCTGGTCAACGCCATCGCGCCGGGGCCCATCGAAACGCCGTTGGTGGGCGGCATCAGCGACAGCTGGAAGCGCGCCAAGGCCGCCGAACTGCCCCTGGGCCGCTTCGGCCTGGCCGACGAAGTAGCGCCCACCGCCGTGCTGCTGGCCAGCGAGCCGGGCGGTAACCTGTTCGTCGGCCAGACCCTGGGCCCGAACTCCGGCGATGTCATGCCATGAGCGGGGTGTAGCGATGTGCGGACTCTGCGGGCTGCTCGGCGAAGACCTGCACTGGAGCGACCCCTTGGGCGATGAGTTGCCCCGGCGCCGCGAACGCCTGCGCCGGATCGCCGCGATCAACCAGGTGTTGGCGGTGTTCCGGCTCCAGGTCGAAGACTTCCAGGGCGCCTCATACCTGCTGTTGGGCGCCACCGGCAAACAGGCGTTGGCCAGCGGCCTGGATCAACTCTGGCAAGCGGCCGAAACCCTGCTCGGGCGGCCGCTGGACCCCCTCGACCCGCAACTACTCGATCACTTGGAATGCCCCTTGTAGGAGCGAGCTTGCTCGCGAAAAGCCCGAGAGCGCCGCGTGCATCCAGGATGCCCGCGTCATCGTTGACGATTTTCGCGAGCAAGCTCGCTCCTACAGGGGGCGGAGGTAACATATGAGTATTGCCCTCAACGTCATCACCGGCTTCCTCGGCAGCGGCAAAACCAGCTTGCTCACGCGCCTGCTGCAAGGCGAGAGCCTTGGCGACACCGCGCTGCTGATCAACGAGTTCGGCGACATCGGCATCGACCACCTGCTGGTGGAAGAAGTGGCGCCGGACACCGTGCTGCTGCCCAGCGGCTGCGTCTGTTGCTCGATTCGTGGCGAACTCAAAGACGCACTGCTCGGCCTCTTGCAACGCCGCGAGCGCGGCGAGATCCCGGCCTTCAAACGGGTGATCCTGGAAACCACCGGCCTGGCCGACCCGGCGCCGATCCTCGCGACCCTCAACAACGACGTGCAACTGCGCGGGCGTTTTCATATCGGCCTGGTCATCACCCTGGTCGACGCCAGCCACGCCGCCCTGCAGGAACGCCTGCACCCGGAATGGCTGGCCCAGGTGGCGGCGGCGGATCGCTTGCTGCTGAGCAAGACCGACCGGGTGGACGATTGCGAGCCGCTGCGTGTGCACCTGCAGGCGCTGAACCCGGGCACGCCGATCCTGAATACCCACGACATCCACAGCGGCGATCAACTGCTGCTCGGCGAAGGTTTGCGCAGCGCCGAACCGGCGGTCGAAGTCAGCCGCTGGCAACTGCACCGGACCACCACGGCCAGCCATGGCGCCGCGCAAGTCTGCTGCCTGACCTTCGACCAACCGCTCGATTGGGTCGGCTTCGGAGTGTGGTTGTCGATGCTGTTAAGATGCCATGGCGAACGAATCCTTCGCGTCAAAGGACTGCTCAACGTGAACGCAAGCTCGGCCCCCATCGTCATTCATGGCGTGCAGCACTGCCTGCATGCGCCAGTCCACCTGCCGGCGTGGCCGGGTACCGACCGCCAATCGCGCCTGGTGTTTATCCTGCGCGGCATCGACCCCACGCAGTTGCGCCGCTCGTTTGAAGCGTTTTCACGGCGGTTCGCAGCATGATCACCTTAAGAGTCCTCGGCACTTCGGTGACCTTGCTCGAATGCTTGCGCGTGCGGGCCGAGCAGGAACTGGGCATTCGCCTGGTATACCAGGTGCATGACGTCGAACAGGCCCAGCGCATCGCGGTGATGCAGCCCGACAGCTACGACCTGTACGACCAGTGGTTCCACAACGTCGACTTCGTGTGGCCCGCCCGCGCAATCCAGCCCATCGACACGCGGCGCATCGCCTTGTGGCACGAGATCAACGACCTGCCCAAGCGCGGTCGCCTGTCGCCCAGCGACCGCCTGGGCAGCGGCAGCGTGCCCAGTGAGCGGTTGTTTGTGCAGCACGATGGCAGCCTCGGCAGCACCGTCACCGAACGCATCAGCATGTTGCCCCTGACCCACAACGCCGACAGCTTCGCCTACCGCCCCGAACGCTTGCCCGAGGCGTTCAGCCGTAGCAATGAAAGCTGGGGCTGGTTGCTCGACCCGCAGTTGCGCGCGCGCACCGCCCTGCAAAGTGACGCCGCCATCGGTGCCCTGGATGCCGCGCTGGCGGTGCAGGGCGCCGGGCTGGCGACGTTCAAGGACATCGGCAATATGAGCATCGAAGAGATCGATGTGCTCGCCGATATCCTGGTGCGCAAGCAGAAAGAAGGGCACTTCGCAGCCTTCTGGTCCGACGATGAAGAGGCGGCGCACTTGATGCTCAGCCCGAGCATCGATATCCAGAGCCTGTGGTCGCCGACCCTGATGCGCCTGCACCGTGCGGGGGTGAAGTACCGCCTGGCGGTGCCGCGTGAAGGCTATCGCGCCTGGTTCGGTGGCCTGTCGTTGTCGCGCCATGCCCAGGGCCCGGTGCTCGACGCGGCCTATGCGTACCTCAATTGGTGGCTGTCCGGCTGGCCGGGGGCGGTGATGGCCCGCCAGGGTTACTACATCGGCAACCCGGCACGCAGCCGCGATCACTTGACCAGCGCCGAATGGGACTACTGGTACGCCGGTAAGCCCGCGCGGGAAGAATTACCGGGCAGCGATGGCCTGCCGCTGATCGATATCGGCGAAGTGCGCGACGGCGGCTCCTATGAACAGCGCATGGGGCATATCGCGGTGTGGAATTCGGTGATGGATGAACACAACTACCTGGTGCGGCGCTGGGGGGATTTCATGCGCGCGCGAGGGGGATGATGTCAAATTGCCTGTCGCCAATAATATGACGCGAAATATCCTGTTTTTATTGTATGCGCTTGCCTGAACTCCCAGCTAATCTGCTCAAACCCAACATCTTCTAAAAATGGATGTTTTTTTGACGCAGAGTCAGTCGTCGCAAGGAAGGCACATGACGAAGGGACGCAATGGCATAGAAAGGCGCACGCTTGCGCGGGCCGCGGCCATGCCGTGGCGCCACACGTTTCAGACCCGTATTGCCGGAGTGCTGGCGCTGTTGCTGCTGCTGGTGGTCGCTGCCACCTACTTCGCGGTCAAGGCCGCCACCAGCCGCGCCATGGAAAACCAGGCGCGGGTCCAATTGAAAACCGGCACTCAGGTGTTCGAACGCCTGCTGGACTTGCGCGGCCGCCGCTTGCAATACGGGCTGGACTGGCTCACCGCCGACGGCTCGTTCAAACACGCTGTGGCCGCAGGCAAGACCGCGCCGATCCTGGCCGCCCTGGGGCAACACGGGACCGGCATTCGTGGCAGTGAAGTGTTTGTGCTGGGGCTCGATGGCAAGGTGATGGTCAGTACCCTGCCTGTGCTCTCCAGCGGTCAACCGTTTCCCTACGACGCGGCACTGCGCCAGGCACGCCGCAGTGGCTTGCAAATGCTGATCGTGGCCATGGACGGGCGCCCCTATTTGCTGGTGCAAGACGAAGTGCTCGACCCGCTGCCCGTCGCCCGCGTCGTCATGGGCTTTCCCATGGACACACTGTTTGCCAATGAACTGCGTTCCATGAGCAACCTCGACGTGTCGTTCCTCAGTGTGCAAGGCGCACGCCCCGGTGCACTGTTCAGCACTCAGCCCGATGGCTACCAGGCCACCCTGGTCAACCGGCTGCGCGACCCACACCCCAACCCCGAGGCACAGATCGATCTGTTCTACGGTGAACGCGTGCTCAGCCATGTGCTGTCACTGGCCAACACCGGCGATGGCGATGCAGTGCGGGTGCTGCTGCAAAGCCCGCTGGACCATGCCCTGGAAGCCTTTGCGCCGCTGGGCCGGCAATTTCTCGGGATTGCCCTGGCGGTGTTGCTGGTGTCGCTGGCCGGCGCGTTGTTTCTGGCGCGGCGGGTGTCGCGCCCGCTCAATGCGTTGGTGGAGGCCGCCGAACGCATCGGCGCCGGTGACTACCGCACGCCGGTACGGGTGCGCGGCAACGATGAATTCGGCCTGCTGGCCCGCGCCTTCAACGCCATGCAAAGCGGGATTGCCGTGCGCGAACGGCAACTGGCCCATAACGCCCTGCATGACTCGCTCACCGGCCTGCCCAATCGCGCCCTGGCCATGGAGCGCCTGGGCAGTGCGATCAGTGCGCAGCGCCCGGTGGTGTTGCTGTACCTGGGGATTGAAAACTACCGGCTGATCAATGAAGGCTTCGGCCCGCAAGGCGTCGAGCAAATGCTCCGCGAAGCCAGCCGCTGTTTGTCCGTGAGCCTGCTGCCCAGCGACACGGCGGCGCGCATCACCGGCAGCGAGTTTCTGGTGCTGCTGGAAAACACCCAGATCGACCGCGCCGTGGCCCGTGCCGACCGTCTCTACGCGCTGATCACCGAACCCCAGCGCATCGGCAACGACGAACTGCGCCATGAAGTGAGCATTGGCATCGCCGCGTACCCCGCCGACGGCCAGCAGGTCGACGAACTGATCAGCCGCGCCGCCATTGCCCGCCATGATGCGGCGGCCTTGCCTGGCTATCTGCAGATCTACCGGCAGGACCGCGACCTGGCGCACCAGCGCCAGATCACCCTGATCCGCGACCTGCGCCGCGCCGCCCTCGAAGGTGAGTTGTTCCTGTGCTATCAGCCCAAGCTCGACCTCAAGCACGGCCATGTGCGCCAGGCCGAAGCCTTGCTGCGCTGGCAGCACCCGACCCTGGGCCTGGTGTCACCCGTCGAATTCATCCCCCTGGCCGAACGCACCGGCAGCATAGGGAGCCTGACGTTGTGGGTGATCGAAGAAGCCATCCGCCAGATCGCCGAGTGGGCGCACAGTGGTCTGCATATCCAGCTGTCGGTGAATATTTCGGTGGACGACTTGGCCGATGACGACCTGGCGATTCGCGTCACAGCCTTGCTGCTGCAATACGCCGTGCTGGCCCAGCAACTGATTTTTGAAATCACCGAAAGCGCGATCATGCACAACCCGCAACAGGCGCTCAGCGTGCTGGAACAACTGCGCGGCTGCGGCATCAGCCTGTCGGTGGATGACTTCGGCACCGGCTATTCGTCGCTGGCGCAATTGCAGCGCCTGCCGGTGCAGGAACTGAAGATCGACCAGTCCTTCGTGCGCAACCTCGACAGCACCAGCGGCGACGGCGTGATCGTGCGCTCCACCATCGAGATGAGCCATAACCTGGGGCTCAAGGTGGTGGCCGAAGGGGTTGAGTTCGAGCCCAGCCTGGCGCTGCTCAAACAGTGGAATTGCGACACCGCCCAGGGTTACTTGATCAGCCGGCCGTTGACCGCGATGGCGTTTGAGCGGTGGATGCGGCGCGAACACGTTCTGCTGTGAAAAAACCGCAGTAAAAAGGCGGCTACCCATGAGGGAAGCCGCCTTTGTTGTGCTGCCGGCACCGCTTAATCCGGCAGTTTGAACGCCATCACATAGTCACCCTGCTTGGTGCCCAGGGAGCCGTGACCGCCGGCCATGACCAGCACGTACTGCTTGCCGTCCTTGCCGGTGTAGGTCATCGGTGTGGTTTGCGCACCGGCTGGCAGGCGACCTTCCCACAGTTGCTTGCCGTTTTTCACGTCATAGGCACGCAGGTACTGGTCGAGGGTGCCGCTCAGGAAGGACACGCCACCGGCGGTGGTGAAGGTGCCGCCCAGGCTAGGCACGCCCATGGTCAGCGGGACCGGAACCGGCGAGCTGTCGCGCACGGTGCCGTTCTTGTGCATCCAGATGGTTTTGTGGGTGGTCAGGTCGACCGCTGCTACATAACCCCACGCTGGCGCCTGGCACGGCAGGCCCATCGGCGACAGCATCGCTTCGAGGATCACGCCGTAGGGCGCGCCTTTGTTCGGCTGCACGCCTTCGGTTTCGCTGACGCGTGGGCCTTGCTTGGCGATGTCGGCGGCCGGGATCAGTTTCGATTTGAATGCCATGTAGCTCGGGTTCACGAAGGCGATCTGGCGCACGGGGTCGACGGAAATGCCGCCCCAGTCGAACACGCCGAAGTTACCCGGGTAGACGATCGAACCTTGCAGCGATGGTGGAGTGAAAGCCCCGTCGTAGCGCATGGATTTGAAATCGATGCGGCACAGCATCTGGTCGAACGGGGTCACGCCCCACATGTCACGCTCTTTGAGCGGCGGTGGCATGAAGTTCAGGTCAGACTTCGGTTGCGTCGGCGAGGTGTGATCGCCCGCGACGGCGCCTTGCGGTACGGCCACTTCGTGGACCGGTACCACCGGCTGGCCCGTGGCGCGGTCCAGCACGTAGATGCTGCCTTGTTTGGTCGACGCCATCACCGCTTGCTTCACGCCGGCTTCGGTCTTGATGTCGATCAGCGACGGCTGGCCGCCCACGTCCATGTCCCACAGGTCATGGTGGGTGAACTGGAAGGTCCACTTCACGTGGCCGCTGTCGATGTCCAGGGCGGTCAGGCCGGCGCTGTATTTTTCCGAATCTTCGGTACGGTCGCCGCCGTATTGGTCGGGCATCTGGTTGCCCATCGGCAGGTAAAGCATGCCGAGTTTTTCATCCACGGAGAACATGGACCACATGTTCGGCGAGTTGCGGGTGTAGGTCTTGCCCTCGGCCAACGGGGTGGTGTCGTCCGGGTTGCCACTGTCCCAGTTCCACACCAGCTTGCCGGTGTGTACGTCGAACGCACGGATCACGCCGCTTGGCTCGTCGGTGGAGACGTTATCGGTGACGTGACCGCCGATCACTACCAGGTTTTTGGTCACGGCCGGCGGCGAGGTGGAGTAGTAACCGCCTGGGGCGAAGCTGCCGATATTGGCACGCAGGTCGACCTGGCCTTTGTCGCCGAAGTCTTCGCACATCTTGCCGGTGTCGGCGTTCAGGGCGATCAGACGGGTGTCGGCGGTCGGTACGAAGATGCGTTTCGGGCAGGCGTTCGGCGCGGCAGCCGGGCTGGCGCTGCCGGTCGGGCTCTGTTCGGAGGCGTAGGCGGCGTCATCGTGATACGACACGCCACGGCAGGTCATGTGCGCCCAACCCTTGAAGCTCTCGGCGCCTTGGGTGGTGATCTTCGGATCGAAACGCCAGATTTCCTTGCCGGTATCCGGGTCGAGGGCAATCACCTGGCTGTGCGGGGTACACACGTAGAGCATGCCGTTGACTTTCAGCGGGGTGTTTTCCGCGGTGGTTTCACCGGGGTCGCCTGCGCCGGGAATGTCGCCGGTGCGGAAGGTCCAGGCTGGCACCAGTTTGTGGGCGTTTTCCGGGGTGATCTGTGCCAGGGGTGAGTAGCGATCGCCGTAGGCCGAACGGCCGTAGGAGTTCCAGTCGCCATCGGCCTGGGTCGGTGCAGCGCTGGCCATGCCTGGCACCGCGTCGCGGTCCAGTTGGCCTTTGATTTCACCCGGGTGGGTGAATTGGCTGGCCACGGCGGCGGCGCCGGCCAGGACCACGGCCACGCTCAGCGCGCCGGTGCCCAGCGGTGCCGGTTGGCCACGCAGCAATGGACGGCGAAACCATGGGAGCAGCATGACGATGCCCAGGGCGAACAGCAGTGCCAGGCGCGGCACCAACTGCCACCAGTCCAGGCCGACTTCCCACAGTGCCCACACGGTGCTGGCGAACAGCACCAGTGCGTACAGGCCCAGCGCGGCGCGGCGGGTGGCCAGCAGCAGAAGGCCGGTCAGGGTGATGCCGATACCGGCCAGCAGGTAGTACAGCGACCCGCCGAGCAGGCTCAGCTTGATACCACCGGCCAGCAGGGCCAGGCCCATGATCAGCAGCAAGACGCCTAGCAGCCTGGGCAGTAGGCGGCTTGGGCTTGAGGCACCATCAGTGCTCATAGTGTGTTTCTCCGTGACGTTGGAATTATGTATCCCCGTGTTGCTTCACTGTAGATGACGATTTGGCACGGGCTTGGTTCAGCGTTAATTGGGTTTTTCTGGGGGTAGCGTGGGTTATCCACAGGCGGGCGATTTATCCCCAGGCGCGGCTGGGTGTGAGACAGCGCTGTCTTTATGGCGAGGGTTAGTCGGCAAGATGGGGTTGACCGAGGGTGAATCGTTTCAGGTTATTGCCGCCAAGGATAATGCGCTGGGGCGTTGAGAGAAAGTGAAAATCGCAAGATGCATTATTTCGGATTTGGTAACAGTGACGGATTGTCGCTGTTAAACGGGGGAGTTTGCTGGTGTGGCGGCCTTGTAGTCAGCCCGGGGAGTGGGGTGTATATGCGTTTCTTTGGTAACGGCGGCTTATGGTTCCGCCCTTACGGCGGGTCACTTTTGAAAAGCGCAAAAGTAACCCAAACGCTCTTGCCCCACCACTCGGCACCGCCCCTCCCACATTTGGATCTCCATAGCGGCGTTTTTTTGGGTGGTTAGAAGGTGGTGCGTAGGCCCACTTGCACGCTTCTGCCTGCTGCCGGGGCGATGTCGCGCAGGATCGAGCTGGCGTAGCGCACGGTCTGGTTGGTCAGGTTTTCGCCGTTGACGAACGCCAGCCACTGGCTGCCGCCGACGTTGAAGCGATAGCCGGCGCTGGCGCCTAACGTGGTGTAGCCGTCGGTGCCGTTTTCGTTGGTCGGCACGCGGCCTTGCCCGGCGGCGTGTTCGATGTCGATGCGTGCTTGCCAGCGGTCCAGTTCCCACAACAAGCCGCTGTTCAGGCGCAGCGGTGCGATGCGTGGCAGGGCTTCGCCGGTGTCGAGGTTGGTGGCGCGGGTGTAGTCGCCTGACAGTTCCAGCGCGAATTTGCCGTAGGCGCTTTCGCCGAGCTTCCAGTGATCCTGGGCTTCAAAGCCGGCGAAACGGGCGCGTACTCCCGAGTATTTGTATTCAGGGATGCCGGCTGCGTCTTCTTCACCTTCGTCGTTCAGTGTGCGACCTGTGCCCAGCAGGCCGATGTAGTTGGAGAAGCGGCTGTAGAACACGCCGAAGCTGCCTTTGTGCGTGCCGTTGTCAAAGCGCAGGGCCAGGTCGCTGGACACGGCTTTTTCTTTTTTCAGGTTGGCGTCGCCTAATTCGTAGGTGCCGGTGGCGACGTGGGCGCCGTTGGCGTACAGCTCGTAGAAGGTCGGCGCGCGTTCGGTGTAGCCCAGGGTCGCGGCCAGGGACCAGATTGGCGTGAGGGTGTAGACCGCGCCGGACGATAGGCTGCCGGCGGTGAAGTCGTTGGTTTTGTTGGCATTGGCGAAACGTGCGTTGCCTTTGCCGTCCGGGTCGACGCTGGTGTGCTCCAGGCGTCCGCCGAGGCTGAGTTTCAGGCGTTCGGTGGCCTGCATTTCTTCGAGGATAAACAGTGCGCCGGTGTTGGTGTCGGTCTGGGGCACGAAGGCTTCTTCGCCGAGGGCCGAGAATTCGTTGCGGGTCACTTGTGCGCCGACCACGCCGTCGAACGGGCCGAGCGGCTGGTGGCGCGCTTCAACCCGTGCTTCGTAGCCCTTGTTCTTGAAGACCGTGCCGGTTTCGCCGCCTTCGATTTCGCGGTGTTCGTAGTCGGTGTAGCCCGCGTCGAGTTTCACCGAGGTGAACGGGCCTTGCAGGTTGCGGATCTCGGAGGCAAACGCGTAGTGGTCCTGCTTCATGCGGATGCGCACCGCCTGCTCGGCGGGTGAGCCGTAGTTGCTGTCGTAGGTGCTGTAGGACAGCCCGGCATAACCGTCGTCCCAGGTGTAGGAACC
The DNA here is from genome assembly GCF_024169655.1 of Pseudomonas marginalis. Taxonomy (GTDB): domain Bacteria; phylum Pseudomonadota; class Gammaproteobacteria; order Pseudomonadales; family Pseudomonadaceae; genus Aquipseudomonas; species Aquipseudomonas paraveronii. The sequence goes on from NZ_JALJWV010000001.1 coordinate 1,100,289, forward strand.
GCCCAGCGCTCCGCCGTCCTGGCGCCCGTCGCTGTTGCCCAGGCGGCCGTTTTTGCCGGGGCCGTCTTCGGTCTCCGGGGCGTGGCGGCTGCGGGCCTGGCCCGGGATTTTCAGGTCATTGAATTGCCGCGCGTTGGCGTCCAGGTGCAGGGCGAAGGTGCCGTTGCCGGCTTCGAGCTTGCCCGCGCTGCTGCGCGTGGTGTCGGCGCCGCCGTAGCGTAATTCACCGGCGCCGTGGATGCCTTCGATGGCTTCGGTGGGGATGCGGTTGTCGAAGGTGTTGACCACGCCGCCGATGGCGCTGCCGCCGTACAACAGGGCCGCCGGGCCACGCACGATTTCGATGCGGTCGACGTTGACCGGGTCCAGCGGGACGGCGTGGTCGTAGGACAGCGACGAGGCATCCAGTGCGCCCACGCCGTTGCGCAGGATGCGAATGCGGTCGCCGTCCTGGCCGCGAATGATCGGTCGGCTGGCGCCCGGGCCGAAGTAGGACGACGACACGCCCGGCTGCTTGTTCAGGGTTTCGCCGAGGCTGCCTTTTTGTTGCAGGGTCAGGTCATCGCCTTCCAGCACGGTGGTCGGTGAAGCCAGTTGCTCGCTGCCCAACGGGTTGGCGGTGATGACTTGGGGTGGCAGTTCCAGCGCGTGGGCTTCGGAGCAGATCAGCAGGGCGGCGGCGAGGGGGGACAAGCGCCAGGCAGAGGAGAGGGACATCGGACATTCCTTGGCAAAACGACAAAAAAGAGAAGGCGGCAGACGTTATCGAACGGCTTGTTTTTGATTGTTATCGTTATAATATAACATCTCTTTTTGCTCTGAAAAGAGCAACTTTTCCCCAGGGGCTATATTCAATGCGGTGCTTCCACCTGTTCGCCCCGTCGGCTAAGGTGCGTGGCTGTATTTCCTCTTTTTGCGATAGGCCTGGCATGACCGCGACAAGCAACGACCCGCTTCACGGCGTGACTCTGCAACACGTCCTCACCACCCTGGTGGAACACTACGAATGGAGTGGTTTGGCCGAGCGCATCGATGTTCGCTGCTTCAAGAGCGACCCGAGCATCAAGTCGAGCCTGACGTTTCTGCGCAAAACCCCGTGGGCGCGGGAGAAAGTCGAAGGGCTGTACGTGAAACTGATGCGCACCAAACGCCCGTTGGACTGAACCCATGAAGCGCTGTGTAGCGGCGGCCGCCCTGGCCGGTTGGGTGGGGTTGGCGGTTCAGCAATACCTGATTTTCTATTCGCGCTGGTCGACGGGCGCCAGCCTGTTGGGCGGGCTGGTCAACTTTTTCAGCTTCTTCACGGTGCTGACCAACACCCTGGTGGTGGTGGTGCTGAGCTACGCCGTGGTTGAGCGTGATTCAGCGGCGAAGCGGTTTTTCCTGGCGCCCAGGGTCAGCAGCGCGATTGCCGTCAGCATCGTGCTGGTGAGCCTGGCCTATAACCTGTTGCTGCGGCATTTGTGGCAGCCCGAGGGGTTCCAGTTCATCGCCGACGAATTGCTGCACGACGTGATGCCGCTGCTGTTTGTCGTCTACTGGTGGCGCTGCGTGCCCAAGGGGGCTTTGCGGTTCAGGCACATTGGCCTGTGGGTGCTGTACCCGCTGGTGTACTTCGCCTATGTGCTGCTGCGCGGGGATTTGCTCGGGCAGTACCAGTACCCGTTTTTCGACGTCGGTACCCTCGGTTATCCACAGGTGTTCGTGAATGCCGGGGGGATTCTGGCGGGGTTTGTGCTGATTGCGCTGGCGGTGGTGGGCTTGGACACATGGCTCAAGCAGGCCCGATAAAAAGGCGCGGCTTGCTCGCGATAGCAGGGGGCCAGACGAGCCTGTTGTGATTGATACACCGCTATCGCGGGCAAGTCCGGCGCCCACCGTTGACCGAGTTGTTCATGAGAACACGCTCCAATGTGGGCTTGCCGGCCCGAACATCTACCCTATCAACCCCCCCGCATTCGCCGTCATCGGCATCGCCCACAGTGGCGTTCGCGCGCGGCTTCCTCTCCTCATTTTTTGTTTAATTATTTAGTGGGTTTGGCCAAGTAAGTGCTGCTATTTTCTGCGCGTGTAATCCTGTTCTTACATACTTGTTAGTTGCTGATAGATTCTCATTAATCTTCATGTAGCCGTTTTCCTACGGATACTTTTAAAGTTTTGGCAAAACGCCATAGTTTTCCTATGTGTCTGGGTGTAACAAGGCTACGCAAGTTTGCGAAACAGACGGCTTACTTGCTCGTGATAGACCTAGACAATTGTCTCGCTTCGAACGCACTCCTGTTTTGCAATACAAATAATTGGAAAAGACTGTTTTGCGCGCCATCGCGTGATCCCAATTGTTGTCGAGGTGAAATAGGAAGTTGAAACCTGTTCGTCGCTTGTTTGATGAGTCCTACGCACTGCTGCGGCAGGGTTTCTTTTTATTAATGTGTGAGTACTGGTAAATGAAAAGCAAAATGAAAACTGCACTGTTGTCTATCGGGCTGCTGATGGGTTCGGCATCCGTTGTTCAGGCGGCGGATGGAACCGTTACGTTCATCGGCTCGGTCCACTCGGGGGCTTGCTCCATTAAGCCTGACTCCGTCGATCAGACCGTTCACCTGGGGGCGATCGCAAAGCATCAGTTGCAAAGCGGCGGCAAGTCTGAAGCCCGACGTATGCTTATTGAACTTGAAGGCTGCGATTTGACTGGCCTCACTGATAACACCGTGACGACCACCTTCACCGGTGCACCCTCGGGCGCTGTGCCTGGCGCGATCGGCACGGTCGGCGGTGCGGGTGGCATCGGCATCATGATGACGCATGGCAACAAACTCGTTGAGCTGGGTGTCCCTACGACTCCGCAGGCCATTGTCGTCGGTGATAACACCCTGGAGTTCGGTGCCTATGTACAAGGCGCCGCTGCGGACCCGATCGTCCCTGGCAGTTTCAGCGCGGTAACCAATTTCACCTTGGCTTATCAGTGAGTTTTCCCCCCGCCACTTAAGGTGGCGGGGGACGCTGGCGGGAGAAAACGGTGAAAACATTCATACGCCTTGCTATCACCTCTTCATTGACGATGTTCATCAACCCTAGCGTGTTCGCGCAGGAGCCTGCGCAAGGCGCCGGGGTCGTCACGTTGGGGGGGGAGATCATTGACTCAGCTTGCGGGCTGGAATTGGTCAGTGCCGATCAATCCATCGAGATGGCTCCCGAACCCATAGGTCGGCTCTTGCGAAATACGATGGGCGAACCACACCCCTTCCAGCTGCGTCTGGTCAATTGCTCATTGAGTCGCCCCGACCCGTCGCGGCCAGGCGTCAGTCTGCCGGATTGGCAGCATCTGCAAGTGACCTTTGACGGGGCTCGCGATAGAGACGGTCGCTCCTTTGCTGCCTTCGGCGATTCAGAGGGGATTGCCCTTCATATCTGGGACGCGGCTGGTCAAGAGAGTGTTCCGGGTGAGCCGATGCCTCTGCTGCCGTTGGCTGAAGGTGACATGACACTTCACTACACGCTTCGCCTGATTGGAAACGGACTGCCGCTGGTGCCTGGCGCTCACCTTGCTGCGGTGCGGTTCAAGTTGGAATACTTTTGAACAGTGATGGGTTGTTTTCATGTTGAATGCGTCGAAGATCAAAAAAACGCTCCGCCCAAGCCTGTTTGGCGGGTTGATGTCAGCGGTGGGAACTGCATTGGGTGCAGGGGATATCGAGTTTAATACCGATGTTCTTGATCTCGTTGACCGCACCAATATTGACTTGTCTCAGTTTGCTCGCAGTGGGTTTATTCTGCCGGGCACCTACTCGATGGTTGTGCAGATCAATAGCCAGCCTATTTCTGAGCAATCGGTGACGTTTTATCCCCCCGATGATGACCCCAAAGGCAGTCAGGCCTGTGTGTCGCGCGCTCTTGTGGAGCAGTTGGGCCTCAAGGCCTCCGGCGCTGCCGGGCTCACCTGGTGGAAAGGCGGGGAGTGCCTGGATATTCAAGGCTTGCCGGGTATGGAAGTCGCCGGCGATTTGGCCACCTCCACGCTGAACATCAACCTCCCCCAGGCCTACCTTGAATACAGCGCCATCAACTGGGACCCACCCTCCCGCTGGGACGAGGGGGTGCCGGGGTTGCTGGTTGACTACAACGTGACGGCGCAAGCCAGTCACCAAAAGAATGACAGTGTCCGCCATAACTTCAGTGGCAACGGCACCGTGGGCGCCAATGCCGGGGCCTGGCGCCTGCGGGCGGACTGGCAGGGGCGTGTCGACAGAGACCGCGATCAGGCGGCCAGGCATCCGACGCTGGAGTGGAGTCGCTACTATGCCTATCGCGCCATTCCTGCGCTCAAAGCGCGCCTGGTACTGGGTGAGGACTACCTGTATTCGGACCTGTTCGACAGCTTCCGTTTTACCGGTGCTGCACTCAACTCGGATGAAAGCCAGCTGCCACCCAACTTGCGCGGTTACGCACCTGAAGTGGTCGGGGTCGCCAAGACCAATGCAAGGGTCATCATCAGCCAGCAGGGGCGTGTGCTGTATGAAACGCTGGTCGCGGCCGGACCGTTTCGTATTCAGGACCTGAATGACGCCGTGAGCGGCAGGCTGGATGTGCGGGTGGAAGAGCAGGATGGTTCGGTCCACACGTTCCAGATCGATACGGCGGGTGTTCCCTACCTGACGCGGCCTGGACAAGTGCGTTACAAACTGGCGAGTGGGCGACCGTCCAATCTTCAGTACGGCGGCGATGGTGACTTTTTCGGCAGTGGCGAGTTCTCGTGGGGCATCAGTAACGGCTGGTCGTTGTATGGCGGCGGTATAACCGATAACAACTACCGTGCGCTGTCGGTCGGTGCCGGTCGTGACCTGTTGGCGTTCGGTGCTGTGTCGCTGGATGCAACTCAGTCGCACGCGAGTGTGTGGAATGAGACGCTCTCGGGGAAATCCTACCGCCTTCAATACTCCAAGAAGTTTGAAGAATACGACAGCCAAGTCACCTTTGCCGGTTACCGCTTTTCCGAGAAGAACTACTTGAGCATGAGTGAATACCTCGATGCTCGACATTACGGGAGAAACGGCGAACTCGCCGGGCTCGACAAAGACAGTGAGTACAGCGGCAGTTGGAAACCGATTGGTGGCAGCAAGGCACTTTATACGGCCACGCTGAATAAGCAGTTTCGGGATCTGGATGCCACGGTTTACCTGAGTTACAACAAACAAACGTATTGGGAGCGCCCGGCCACTCAGCGTTGGAACGTGTCGATGTCACGCTACTTCAATGTTGGCAGCGTCAAGAACTTGAGCGTTTCGCTGAATATGTATCGCACTCAGGAATACAACTATAAGGATAACGGCATGGCGCTGACGGTCAGTCTGCCGTTGGGGCGCAGCGGCACGCTGTCGCTGGATGCCAATAGGGCGGCAGGCAAGAACAGTTTTTCGACGCGCTACAGTGATCGCCTCGATGAGCGTAATAGCTACCAGCTCAGTGCCAGCGATAACGCTGCCAGTGGTTATCTGAGTCATATCGGTGACCAGGCAGACATCGATCTCGCCGCCAGTAAACAACAAGGCGATTACACCAGCCTCAGTGTCTCGGCGCGTGGTGGCGGCACGCTCACGCCTTACGGTGCGGCACTGCATCGTACCAACAGCACGGGCGGCACCCGCCTGATGGTCGATACCGCCGGTGTGCCCGATGTGCCTGTGCGGGGTTATGGCGCGCCGACCCGCAGCAACGCCTTCGGCAAAGCGGTCATTTCCGATATCGGCAGCTATCAGCGCACGGCGGCCAGTGTCGATCTGGAGAGTTTGCCGAGCAATGTCGAAGCCACTCAATCCGTCACGCAACTGACGCTCACCGAAGGGGCGATCGGTTATCGATTCCTGGACGTGATTTCCGGCCAGAAGGCCATGGCGGTTCTGCGCCTGCCGGATGGCAGTTCCCCGCCCTTCGGCGCGACGGTGAAGAACGTCAAACAGCAGGACACCGGGATTGTGAATGACGGCGGCAATGTCTACCTCAGCGGTATTCAGCCCGGCGAAGAGATGATCGTCAGTTGGGGTGGGGCCGAACGATGCGTCCTCACGCTCCCAGGCGTTTTGCCCGCCGATGGCTTGACCCATGCCCTGCAACTGGGCTGCCGCAGGGTAGCCACTGATCAATCCTTGCCCGAGCCAGCCAAGCTGACCGGGAAGCCTACCGATATGGAGAACACATCCTCATGATGCTCAAAACGCGCCTCACACTCCAAGCCTTCACGCTGCTGGCCCTGGGCTTGAGCCAGAGCGCCAACGCGGCGGTTGGCCTGGATCGTACCCGAGTGATTTTTGATGGTGGCAAAGAGGCCACCAGCGTGAACATCACCAACAACAACACCCAGTTGCCGTATTTGGCTCAGGGCTGGATCGAGGACGAAGAGGGCAAAAAAATCACCTCGCCCTTGATCGTGCTCCCGCCGGTTCAACGCCTGGAGCCAGGGAAGCAAAGCCAGGTGAAAGTTCAGGCGTTGCCGGCGGCCAAATCGTTACCGCAGGATCGAGAGACGGTCTACTACTTCAACTTGCGGGAAATTCCGCCGCGCAGCGATAAGGCCAACACCCTGCAAATTGCGCTGCAGACCCGGATTAAATTGTTCTATCGGCCGCAAGCCATTGCGCCAAGCCAGCAAGACTTATCCAACCCGTGGCAGGAAAAACTGACCCTTACCCGCGAAGGCGAGCGTTACCAGGTGAATAACCCTACGCCTTACTACGTGACCCTGGTGGATGCGCGCAGCACCAAGGACGGTAAAACCGTACCGGGCTTCGAACCCCTGATGGTTCCGCCCAAAGGCACGCTGACCTTGGGGCCAACGGCCACCGTACTCGGCACAACGCCTTATTTGGCCTATGTGAATGATTACGGCGGGCGTCCGGTACTGGCATTCACCTGCGGTGGCAATACTTGCAAGGTCAACTCGCAAGTATCGACGCCTAATGAATAGTGCCTGCTGCTGGAGAACGTCATGAAGTCGCGCAATGTGAAGGTCTTGGGCGGCCTGTTACTGGTCTTTGCGGGGGGCGCACAGGCCGAGGATGTCGAGGGCATGAATGGGTTGCTGAAGATTTCCGGGGCCATGCATGAAACCCCCTGCAGCCTGGAGATGGCCTCACTCCATCAAACGGTCGACCTGGGCGCCGTGTCGACCAGCCAGTTGCAGCGTCCCGGCGATCAGGCAAAACCGGTGGCGTTTCAGCTGCGGTTTACCGATTGCCACCGCACCGCAGGCAGCATCCGCAGTGAACGTACCGGGAACCTGACCTGGAGTGCCTTTCAACCCGTGCTGTCGGTGGCGTTTTCCGCGCCCGCCGATGCCGATGATCCGCGGTTGGTCAAAGTGCAAGGCGTCACCGGGATGGGCCTGCAATTGACCGATGCACTGGGGCGGGATGTGCAGTTGGGCGCCAGGGGCGAACCGTTGTTTTTACCCCTGGGCGGCAATGTCCAGACCTGGAATGTTCAACCCACGCGCACCTCCGCGGCGTTGACCAGTGGGGCGTTTCGGGCCGTGGTGGATTTCAGGCTCAATTATGAGTAGGGGCAGAGTGATGGCAACCTCAACCGGCCCGTGGGCCATTCTTATCGCTGGCAGCCTGCTGTGGGCTGTCGGCCAAGGCGTGCAAGCTGAAACCAGCCTGACCATCCGCGCGGTCATCATCGCGCCGCCGCCCTGTGTCATTAACAACGGCAGTACGCTCGATGTGCCGTTTGGGAACGACCTGCTGACGTCGCGGGTGGACGGGGTCAATTATCGTCGAGACGTGCCTTACACCGTCAGGTGCGACTCTCCCTTCAGCAACGCGTTGACCCTCGAACTCAAGGGTTCGGGGGCTGCGTTCGACAATCGTGTGCTGGTGACCCGCAAACCGGATCTTGGGGTCAAGCTGTTCGTGAACGGGGCTGACTGGCCGCTGAATACGGCGGTGAATTTTACCTATCCGAACTTTCCGGTGGTGCAGGCGGTGCCGGTCAAACGGGCGGGCAGCAAGCTGACGGGAGGCGCATTTGATGCGACCGCCACCCTTGTGGTCGATTACCAATGAAGAGGAACGATCAATGACATTTTGGCAACCGCGAGCGTTGCTCGTCTGGTGGTCCATCGGCCTTTGCAGTGGTGCTTCGGCCAACCTGACCTTTAGCGGAACGCTGAACGAGCCTCCTCCTTGCACGATCGATGGCGGCAACACAATCGAAGTCGACTTTGGGGACGTCGGCGTCAAGCGAGTCGACGGCGTGAAATACCGCAGGGGGCTCGGTTACACCATCAGTTGCAGCCCTGCCACGCTCCCGTGGGAGCTGAAGTTGAGTGTGAACGGCACGCCCACGGTGTTCGACGGCTCGGCGGTGCAGACCAATGTGCCTGAACTGGGCATTCGGATTTTTCAGAATAACCTGCCGTTTCCACTCAATACGCCACTGGAGATAACCCTGTCGTCGCCGCCGGTATTGGAAGTCGTACCGGTCAAACCGCTGGGTGCAGTTCTGGCCCCGGCAAGGTTTACGGCGGTGGCCACGCTATTGGCCGAATACGAGTAGGAGTTGAGCCCATGCGACATGAAATGCTTCATAAAGGCTGGCCATGTGCCGGACTGGCATGGCTGTTGATCTTCGGCCTGATCCCGGCGGGGCAGGCGGCGGACAACCTGAGTTTCAAGGGCAACCTGGTTGAGGAGGCCTGTACGATCCGCCCTGGCGACGAGGCCATCACCCTGGAACTCTGGGACGTTACCAGCAAGCACCTCTATATCAACACGCGCTCACAGGGGAAGGGTTTCAAACTGCACCTGGAGGACTGCGACACCACGATTGGCAACACGGTCACCATTACGTTCGGCGGTAGGGAAAACATGGCGCTCCCCGGATTGTTCGCGCTGGACGGTGGAAGCGGTGCGTCAGGTATTGGGGTCGGTTTAGAGACGCCGAGCAACAAGCCATTGCCGCTCAATACCGTCAGCGATGAACAGGTGTTGAGTAATGGCAACAATGTCATCGAACTCAAGGCCTATGTGCAGGGCGAGCCGGATGCGATCAGGGATCAAACCATCGGGCATGGCCTGTTCACGGTGACCTCGACGTTTACGCTGGACTATCCGTAACCGCCTCAGACAAACCTCAACTCTCCCCAGGGCAGCGTTAAAGCGCGGGCTGAATGTTCGCTGGGCAATGCCTGGGTAGAGACGCAAGAGAGATCAACATGAAACAACTCTATGGTGCGATGGCGCTGTTCGTCCTGATGGGTTTCAGTACGATCGTAAGCGCCGCTACATGCCGTGTGAATGGCGGACAGTGGACAGAGATAGTCGGGGAACTCCCCCTACGGGTCCCTGTTACGGTGACCTTGGCCGCAGATCGTACACGGATAATGATGGAAGGCGCACGGCTTGAATGTGGGTTCTCCAGAGGCTCGCAAAGCCCGTCTTCCCGGCGGGACTACTGGGCAACGGGTAGCTCGGCGGGGACCCCCTGGGTACCGGGTATCAAATTCAGTCAAGAAGGGGCCGGTTTACGAATCAATGGAACGTACCGAAATATTCCTATCCCGAATGGAATACGGTTCGCCACGCTGCCTGATGACCTGAGAGGTTATCCGATCGATGTCACGCCCTATATTCTGCTACGCAACAATCCGTCCAATCCGATCGATATTCGAGCAGGGGATACGCTTGGAATCCTGCGTCTCACCGCCACGAACAACTACAACGCCAATACGGCAAGGATCTCGGTTACCTACACCGCCGCCAACAACTTCACCATCACACCGTCAACCTGCACGATCAACAATAACAACCCGATCGAGATCAATTTCGGCAACGTCCACCAGCGGGCCATCGGCGCCGATCCGTTGACCACGACGATCCGCAGCGACCGCAGGCTTACCTACTCATGCCCGGATGGCGGGATTACCATGCCGATAAGCATTTCCTACAAAGGCAGCCCGTCGTCGTTCGACACACGCCTGCTGATGATGACCAACCCGGACGTGGGCACCGCCCTCATCCGTGCGGGATCTGCGGTTCCAGTCAACGGTTCGTTCCTGACCCGCATTACCAACAGCGTGGGGGGCGACGATGTGACGTTTTCTCTGGTTCGGCGCGCGGGGTCGCTACCTGTCGCTGGCGCCACCAGCGGCAGCGGGGTACTCGTGATGGGGGTACCGTGACATTCCCACTCGTTTGCTCGTTTTAGTCGAGGCGACCAGCGGCCTAGTTTTACGCTGGAACAACCGTTGTGGTGACCCGCCACTCGTAGTCCGGAAACCGCTTCAGATAAACCTCACCTCACCCCAGGGCGGCTTTAAAGCGCCGGCTGAATGTTCGCTGGGCAATGCCTGGGTAGAGACGCAAGAGAGATCAAAATGAAACAACTCTATAGTGCGATGGCGCTGTTCGTCCTGATGGGTTTCAGTACGATCGCGAGAGCAACGGATTGTCGTGTAAATGGCGGGCCGTGGAATTTTGTAGGCGCCGGCGGGACGCTCAACCTGCAAGTCCCTGTCACCGTCCAGCTGGGGGCGGACAGAACCCGGATCATGCTCGAAGGGGTGAGGTTGGAGTGCCGATTCTCCGGTTTTGGTGGTAGCCAGCCCTGGTATACGGACTACTGGGCAACGTCGGCAAGAGTCGGTCCCGCCTGGGTGCCCGGTCCCAAATTCACCCGCGAAGGCACCGGTCTACGCATAAATGGAAGCTACTACAACACCCCTGTTCCGAATGGTATTCGAATGACGACCATGCCTAATAACGGCGTAGGGGTTCCGGTGGATGTAACGCCGTATATTTTGATACGCAACAATCCGACTAACCCCATCGATGTTCGAATAGGCGATGTCCTCGGAAGGTTAAACCTCGACCAGACCAATAATTATAACTCCGGCAGTTCAGCGCTTGCCCTGACGTATATCGCCGCCAATAACTTCTCCATCTCCCCATCAACCTGCACGATCAACAATAACAACCCGATCGAGATCAATTTCGGCAACGTCCACCAGCGGGCCATCGGCGCCGATCCGTTGACCACGACGATTCGCAGCGACCGCAGGCTTACCTACTCATGCCCGGACGGCGGGATTACCACGCCGATAACCATTTCCTACAAAGGCAGCCCGTCATCGTTCGATACACGCCTGCTGAGGATGACCAATCCGGACGTGGGCACTGCCCTTCTCCGTGGGGGGGCTGCGGTTCCAGTCAACGGTTCGTTCCTGACCCACATTACCAACAGCGTGGGGGGCGACGATGTGACGTTTTCTCTGGTTCGGCGCGCGGGGTCGCTACCTGCCGCTGGCGCCACCAGCGGCAGCGGGGTATTGGTGATGGGGGTGCCGTAACACCCGCGCCAGGCTCATTCTTCCTCACTGCCCTCGGCACGCCAGTAACCGACGGCCTTGAGGAACGCTTCATCGACCTTGTGCGTGTCCAGCAACACCCGACGCACCTGGCGCGACAGCTTGGTTTCCATCGCGACGAAGGTGTACAGCGCGCCGCTCGGCAACGTCAGTGTGCGCACGGTGTCGAGCAGGTCAACCTGGCCGCGTAGCACCCAGATCACTTCCACCTCGGCCGCGCTTTGCAGCACCTGTTGCTCGGCCGCATCGGCGATTTCAATCACCGCCAGCACCTTGCGCCCGGTCGGCAGTTCTTCGAGGCGGCGGGCGATGGCGGGCAGGGCGGTTTCGTCGCCGATCAGCAGGTAACTGTCGAAGATATCCGGCACGATCATCGAGCCCCGTGGGCCGCCGATGTACAGGTGCTGACCGACTTGGGCCTGTTCGGCCCAGGTGGAGGCGGGGCCATCGCCGTGCAGCACGAAGTCGATATCCAATTCGCCAAGGCTGAGGTCGAAACGCCGTGGCGTGTAGTCGCGCATCGCCGGCTGCGGGCCATCGCCCTTGATGCTGAACGTCGGGCTTTGCAGCGCGGCCTGCTCGGCGGCGTTCTGCGGGAACATCAGCTTGATGTGATCGTCACTGCCCAGGCTGACAAACCCCGCCAGCTCAGGCCCGCCGAGGGTGATGCGGCGCATGCGCGGGGTGATATCGACCACCCGTAGCACGTCGAGGCGACGGCGTTTGATTTCGTGGGTGACGCGATGGATGACGGGCGTATTCATTGGGTTTTCCCCTGGACAGGTTGAACGGCCGGGCCGTCGACGATGGCGCGGGCGGTGCTGTTGAGCAACGCGGCGACGCGCGCGATTTCTTCGGCGCTCCAGCGCCCATGGTGCAGTTGCAGGGCATGGCGCAGGTTATGCACCGCCTCGTGGATTTCCGGCGGGCGATCATGGCCGCGCAGCGAGCGTTTGCTGACATCGATGCGCATGCGCACGCCTTCCAGTGCAATCGCCTGCTCAACTAAAGAAAGACGACCGGCGTCGGTCAGGGTGTAGCGTTTTTTTCCACCTTCGGCGTCGCCGCTGATCAATTCGCTTTCTTCAAGAAAGGTCAGGGTGGGGTAGATCACGCCGGGGCTGGGGCTGTAGGCGCCGTCGAACAGGCCTTCGATCTGGCGGATCAAGTCGTAGCCGTGGCACGCCTGTTCGGCGATCAACGCCAGCAACAGCAACTTCAGGTCGCCGGGGGCGAACACGCGTGGGCCGCGGCCGCCGCGTTCGCGGCCGGGGCGTTTTTCGAAGCCGTCTCGGCCGTCGCCGTGGTGGTGGGAATCATGCTCTCTCATTTTGGGCCTCTCCGTTCTGGTTAAGATATAACTTAAGATATATCTTAAGGCCGTTCAAGATCAGTCGACCAATGGTCGCGGCCCTACTTAACTACCACCGCCTCGCGTGATGCGCCCAGCATGCTGATAGCCCTTCCCATGTGCATGGAGCCAGTGCGATGAGCACATTGATTTCCCCCCCTTACTCGCCGACCTCCTTGGAAATACGGGGCTATCTGCATCAGATCGGTCACCAGTTACTCGAAACCGACACCCCGTTACTGTCCAAACGGCCGCTCCCCATCGAGTTGCAGCAGTTGGAAAAACTCAACCAGACGCTCAAGGCGTACACGCAAGCGCATGTCGAAAAAAATCGTGCGCTGTACGCCGATGTGGCCCAGGCCGACCTGCAGAGTGACGAGGGCAAGCAACGGCTGGCGACGCTCAAACGCGACCTCACGCCGCAGTTGCAGAAGCTGGACGAAGTCGGTGTGCTGGGCAGCAAAAGCCTGCGCACGTTCATGGCCAACGACGCGGGCCTGGTTGCGTTGGAACTGGAAGCCAAACTCAACATTCAGGACTATCTGCTGCATCGTGAAGAAGCCCGGCTGGTGCAGAACCTGGGGCTGGGGCCGAGCTTTCGACCGGGCATCTATGCGCTGACCTTCACCTACCAAGCGCAGACGATCGAATTCGCCGGGGCCTTTGTGCTGACCGAAAAAAACACCCCCATGGTCACGCAACTGACCGCTGCGGATGACGTCGGCTTCGTGGTGCTGTTTACCCCGGCCCGTGGCTTCGAGTCGTTTGGCTCGCTGGCCGAGATGAACAGCCGACTGCGCGAAGCGATGGCGGTCGGCAGTTGGCGCAAGGAGTTCATGAGCCTGCTGCCGCGCCAATACCAGGGGCTGTCCGTCATGGGCGTCTGGCCTCTGCTGTTGGCGGCCATCGATGGCGAACCGCTGTGCGAACACACCTACGACGCCCGGCTGGCCAAGCGCGCGCTGGATATCGACTGGGCTCTGAACAACCCCGGCCCCAGCGCCCAACACCTGCTTGCCGAGCTGGACGCTGCGATACGCGCCGCGTTGCCCGACTTCAGTCAGCGCCTGGAATTGCGCGCCCAACGCCTGCTGGACCGCTGCCTGGAACACAGCGCCCCGGCCTGGTACCGCAACGCCCCCAGCCACCAACGCGAGGCTCTGGCGCGGCACCTGACCGAGTACGACGAGGCTCGGCAAACCCTGCTGAACCTGTTCGGCCATGCCGCCTCGCCGCAGACCCTGGCGCGCTATCAGTTGCTCGAACAACTGGCCACTGACCTGGAAATCAACGACCTGGACCCCGACCGCCTGCACGTGCGCACGCGTCGCAGCGTGGCCAGGGTCGGCACCTACGAACAAAAACACAGCCTGACCGAGCTGGCGCTGCGCGGCCTGCACAGCGGCGACGAACTGGCCGGGTCGACGTTTTTGCTCAATACCTCCTTCACCTATGGCGACGCGCCGCTGCCCGAGGCCTATCAAGACTTGACCGCCGACTATCTGGTCGGCCTGCTCGACACCCTCAAACCGCGTGTGGCGTTTGAAACCGTGCGGCGCGAGTACTACGCCAAACCCGAGATCCATGCCGCCATCGAACAGATGCTCGACCGCCGCCTCAATGCCCTGGCCTACACCGCCATGCTGCAACACCACATCACCGAGGCCGACTATCAACGCTTTACCCGCCTGCGTCGCGGCACCGACGCGCAACTGCGCGCGAGCAGCGTGGCGCTCAATGGCTACGTGCTCAAAGACCTCTGGCTGCTGCGCGAGAGCGACGAGCAGGGCGGCCTCACGCGCTTGCTGCTGTGTACCCCCGAAGCGCCCCAGGCCCAGCAGTTTCATGGGTTCGACTCAGAAGTGCTGTGCCAGGCCCACCTCCTCGCGTGGTGTGCAGACGACGCCATGCGCGCTTATCTGCTGGAGCAAGTCGCCCTCAAGTCCCGTGCGGGCCTGCACACCTTCATGACCGGCCTGGGCTTCATCCCGGCACACCAGGAATACCGTCACGTCACCTTCAGCGAGGCGAGCAGCCACGCCGACTGCCTCAAGGCCTTGCGCGGCCAACTGCTGGCGGTGCAGACCGACGATTACCACTGGGGCACCCCAACGTGGTACCGCGCGGCCAGCGAGGCCCAGCGCCGACAATTGACGCTGTTGGCCGAGCAGGCCGAAGGCGCCGCCAACACCTACGCACAGCACCCGTTGTCCGACGCTCGCTTCATCACCTTCGAGCGGTTCCTGCATGCCCAGGCCAAGGCACAGCTCAATACCCTGCTTGGCCGCCAGCGGCAAAACGATGTCGACCCCGATACGGTGTGGGTGCAATACCCCAAAAACTTCCCGGCGTTAACGCGCCCCGCGTCCGTGACTTATACCCGGCTGTATCGCGATGGTTATGAGGAATCCCTGGGGTTTCTCGACGCCAAGTTCGAAACCGTCGCCACCTTCATGGGCCCGGCCGGGGTCGACCTGAGCAAGCTCACGCCGCGCAACGTCGAGCTGTCAGTGCGCGGCGTGTGGATCGGCCAGCGCTACGCCGATGAAGTCCAGGCCAAACTGCAAAACCCCACCAGCCCCGGTTATGCCCTGCGCCGCGATGCAACGCTGGCCATCAACCAGTTGCAGTTGCGCAGCGCGGCGCTGGAGTCGCGCCTCAAAGGCCATATCGTCCAGGTCGATCTGGACTGGCTCGAGCGCGCCATCCAGAGCCTGGACGACACCTCGGTCGAGACGCGCAGCACCTACCGCGTGCATCGCCTGATGATCGACGGCGACTGGGTGATCGACACCCTGCTGTTCAGCCACGCCGCGAACCCGGTGTTGCTCTATACGCCGCAGGCCCCGGACGGCGTGTTCTTCCGTGAAGCCAGGCAGTTCAACTACCTGCTGAAAAAAGTCGACGGCATGCTCGACTACTTCTGCACCCGCGTCACGGTGCAGTCCCAGGTGCGCGTGCGGCATTTTCTGCAAACCGCCCAGGCCGGCCTGCCCGCAGACCTCAACAGCACCGACCTGAGCCTGGCGCGCTACGACACGATCGAGCGCGTGCCGCCCGTGCTCGACCTGCGTCACCTGCTGCACGACATGAAGCTGCAACGCAAGATCGACGACGTCGCCGCCACCACGGTCAATCGCACTGACATGATCATGGGCCTGGTCTGGCGTTGCCTCGAACCGCTGATCGCGATTGCGACCGCGCCGTTCCCGGTGTTGAGCCTGAGCCTGGGCCTGCTGCTGGCGCTCAAGGACGGCATGCTCGCCCTGCACGCCTACAACCAGGGCGACACCGACGCCGCGCTGCAACATTTCGTCGGCTACCTGAGCAACAGCCTTGGCGCGGTGTTCACCGACCTGCGCCCGGCACTCAAGTCCATCGGCCCGCTGGTGCGGCCGATGCGCCACCTCATGCGCCCAGCCGCGCCGCGCGAGGCCATGGCGCTGATCAAACAATTGCAGCCCCCGACCCCCGCGCCCGCCGCTATGCAGGCCGTACTATTCGAAGGCCGGCCGTTATGGGCGCCCAAGCAACCCGATGCCTTGGGCCGCTATCTGCTGTTTCGCCAAGACCCGGTGAGCGGCAAACTGTTGTCGACCGCGCGCCTGGTCAACCAGACGGTCGAGGGGCGCTGGGTGCGCTCGGGCCTCACCGGCGGCGCGCCGAAACGCGCGCTGCCGACACCCCACGCGTTGCAGCGCTATGAAGTGCCGATCGAACAGGCCAAGGACTATGAAACCGTGATGACATTGGAATTTGGGCAACTCTCCAGTGTCGATCAGTTGTTAGGCGAGGGCACCCGCGACAGCCTGCTGACCTATGAAATGAGCTCGCTACGGGCTCCGTATTTAAAGGCATACCTGCAGTTGCGCAGCGACGCCGACACCTTCTTCGCCCAGCTCAAACCCATCGTCCCCAGGGCCGATGTGCTGGCCTTGGAAGTGAACGCGAGCCATCGGCATATCCTGGAAAGCGCCTTCAAGGAAAACCAAGGCTTGGTGCTGGGCGCGGTGCCTGGCTCGCTCGCCGCCAAACAACTGCTGATCGACAACATGCCCACCCTCTACGAGCAGGGCGTGCGGCGCCTGTATATCGAATACCTGCCGGGCGACTTGTTCCGGGCCAAACTGGACAAGTTCAACGCCGGCGGCAGCTACAGGCACATCGGCGACTATCTGAAAAAAGTCGAGGCAGCCCTGGGGATCGCCAAAGACTCGCCGCACTCCTATCGCGCCCTGATCCTTGCCGCGCGCCGCGAAAAAATCGCCGTCTGTGCGCTGGATGCGTCCACCGGCTACGAGGTGGACAAAGCCTTCAACCTGAGTAACGGTGCGATGGTCAGCCCGCGACCCAACGCCCAGCGCAATTTTTATTCCCACAAACTGATCGAGGCCGACCTCGCCGAAAAACCCAGCGAAGGTTGGGTCGCGCTGGTCGACAGCCGCCGCCTCAACACGCACACACAGACCCCAGGGTTGGCCGACCTGCAAAAGACCCTGAGTGTGCGCGTTGAAGACGTCGCCGCCGGCCAGCCGGTAGGCATCTGGAACGACGTGCCCGGCTCGATCGCCGACGACCCGTTGGCCAAAGCCGATTTCAAGCTGACCCTGCCAACCTCCTACAGCGCGCCCCCTGTGTTCCTCAGCGCACCCCGCGCGGCTAACACCTTCAGCGACTTCGATATCGACCCACGGTTCACCCACGAACTGCACCAAATGGGCAAAGACCCGCATCCGTTCGACACCCGTTACGGCTCCCTCAACCCGAAAATCGCCGCCGCCGAAAACGCCTTCCGGAAAACCCGCGACCGCCTGAACAAGCGCGCGCAGGAGTTCTTCAAAACCCATGAACTGCCACCCCGGCCCACCTTGCCGGACCTGCCGGCGAACACCACGCCTGCCGACTTTATCGAACGCAGCTACCAACACGCCCCAGGGCTGATCATCTGCGAGAGCCACGCCGAGCAATCGAGCAAAGCCCTGCTGATCGATCAGATGAGCGTACTCAAGGCGCAGGGGGTCAAAACCCTGTACATGGAGCACCTGTTCACCGACCTGCACCAGGCGCACCTGGATGCCTTCCATCAAACCGGGGTGTTGGCCAAACCGCTCAAAGACCACCTGTGGACCCTCGACCGTGGCCACATGATCGAGTACCTGGGGCCGCACACCTACACCAGCGTGGTGGAGGTGGCGGGCAAGCACGGCTTGCGCATCCGCGCATTGGATTGCGTATCGAGCTACTACACCAAGGGCATGAGCGAACCGCGCACGTCGCGGACGTCGATGTTCAACTTCTTCGCCAGCGAGGTCATCCGTCAAGACCAGGTCGCCCAGGGCGCGCACAAGTGGGTGGCGCACATGGGGAACGGCCATGTGTATCCGGTCGAAGGGATTGCCGGGGTGGCCCAAACGCAAGGCGCGATCAGCCTGCGGACATTCGATGTACCGACGGGCACGACCACCGAGTTGCGTTCAGGGCTGGAGTGGACAGTGGCCTACGGCTCGTCGTTGTACCCCAACCGGTTGACGGCGATCCGCAGCGACTTCACCTTGAGTGTCGGCATCCCTGGCAAGCGTCCTCCTCCCGCCTATGTGCCCGCCGATCGTTCACGCTTGACGCGACCGGGACAGTTCATGGTCGAGCAGCTTTCACCCCACGAAGTGAACCTGGTGCATCACTCGCGCAGTGGCGAGATCCTCACCACGCCGATCCAGATCGACGATCAAGGCCGCTTCTTCATCGAACGCTGGGCAGAACTGAAGGACGAGCGCTTTACCGTGTTCGAACGACTGCTCAGCGCCCTCGATCAGGTGCTCAAGCTCACGCACGTCCAGTAGGTCTGGCCCCCCCCTGTCGGCATGCGGCAGGGGGGAAGGGGAGTCCACTGCGTTGTCCAGATCATTGACGAATTGCGATATTCTAGCCCACCCGACGATGGTGATTGTAAGCGATCCATCACCCACACATTCAAAGCCTCAAGTTTAAATCCGGTGCTGTGCTCCCGATTCTTTTCTGGTGCCAGCCCCTCATGATGCGACCCGACGCCAAAGTCGAAAATCTATGGTCACCCCCTTTTTTGCAATGCTGATCAGTGATGGTTAGTTGGCTTGCCTAAATCTATCCGGCGTCTGGTTGGAGCACGCTCCGCGCCACAATGAGAGTCGCGCCTGGCAATCCTTAAAAGTGTACCGGCTTGAAAAGCCGATTTTCGACACAGGTTCTTTGCCAGGCCGGTGGGCCGTTCACGTCATCGATTGTTCAGTCATCGCAAAACCTAGGTGGGTGATTCTTAGCACAGCACAACATCAGCTTCAGGCAGCTAAAGCCTCTGGCCCGGTTTCAAATTGCGTATGGTGAGCCGCTATCGCCCATGCGATTCGTGCCAGCGTGTTGGCCAAAGCGCATGCCACGACGTTCGAGTGGCGACGACAGAGCATTGAGCGCACCCAATCGGCCAGAGCGCCGTGCTGATATTTCAGCCTAAGCATGTAAACCCTGGCGCACTGCACCAACAATCTTCTGAGGTTCTTATCGCCTCGTTTGCTGATTCCCAGCAGAGTCGCCTTAGGCAGTTGTTTTTGCAGGTGAATGGGCGGCTGCGTAGGGATAGGCGGGGTCACTGGGCCGATTATCTGTGAGAGCCACGCCGAGCAGTCGAGCAAAGCGTTGTTGATCGAGCAGGTGATCAAGCTCAAACATGTTCAGTAAGCCGGAGCATCAGGATTATTTGGAGCGGGTGCCTGATGGGGGGAGGTGTGACTTTGTATGGCCGAAGCGGACGTGAGAACGAGCGAAAATAGGCGGCAGACCAACAGTATTGTGACTGTGGTCTGACACCTGTTTTGCGGCTTTGGCAAGAAAGCGTAAGCGTCCAGCCAACACACGTTGCCGGCAAGGGCGAAATGATTTGAGTTCGATGCATTCCTTGTAGAGAATCCCCGCCTTTGGCTCGAAAGGATGCGTGCAATGAAGTTCGAAGGGACTTTTCAATACATGGGCAATCACGGGATCGTTTTCAACGTATCGCAGATCACCCTCACCGACAGCGAACGCGGGCGCCTGCGCGAGCTGCATTTTGGCGAGGCAGGACGAGCCCACTATGAGGTCAACAACAAGGTCGTCGAGGTGTACGACAAGATGTTGGCCAAGAGCCTGCCGTGCGTGATGATGATCGGCATCTCCAAGCCGCTGACCCGGCAGCAGGGCGATGTTCTCAATGCCCAACGCACCAAGATCGCTAACCTTGCTGCCAGTGCCTTCGCTGGTGCCACCTCTGCTGTGGCCTCCCCATACGTCGGTGTTCCTGTAGGCGCCGGTGTGCGCATGTACGCCAATGAAATCTTGCCCACCTATCATGCCGGCGACGTACTGGTCAGCATCGAGGCGCAGGTCAGCGGCGGCATCGGCCCGCAACGCTCCAGCTCGACACTGATCATCAAGACCTGACTGGAGATGCACATGTCTGAAATTATCCAACTGGTCATTGCCCTGGTGCTGTTCTTTCTGCTCGACCGGTTTCTCAAGGCATATCTGCTTCGCAAATGGCTAGGGGTGCTGTTAGTGGTGGGGGGCGCGGCCGGCTGCGTTGCTACGGGCCAAATCCGCTTGTTAGGGTTTGATCTGGGGTTGCTGTCGATCTTTGCCGTTGCGCTGGGGGTGGGGTTGTTCCTGAAGCGGCGGCGGTTTGAGCGGGTTGGCTGAAGGGGAGGCGTTTGCGCTCATTCACCGAGGTCAGCCGGTGCCGCACAGTTTGAACGTATAGAGCAATGCTCGCATGTAGTTTCAATACTACAGTCGCGGCTTTATCGGCTAAGTTGGTTTTTATATCTGTGCTGCTTTTATTGATTTATCTGTGTGTCACTCAAATCTTACAGTTGTTTTTTTGAAAGTCGTATTTATTGTATTTCTTCCTCCAGCGTAATGGCCTATTGGCCTGCATGTTTCTCGGAGCGTGCCTGCTTACGTTGAGCTTGATTTGGTCGATTATTTGCGGCGGTGAAGGTTCATAAAAAATGAACCTGATGCCCAGGTGTTAGTTGGAAGTGAGTCTTGACTTGCTTTTGAGTTAACCGCCTTCCTTTAAATGACTATTAGGTATTCAAGCATGATCAAGAAGTTTGCTGTTCTGCTCCCTCTGGCTGTTGCGGTATTGGGTTCTTCGGCTGCCATGGCCGCCAACGATGCAAGTACCACGATCAACATCAAGGCCGATATTCCGACCAAGCAGTTCCACGCCCAGCCTCTGGACCCCAACTTCGGTCGTGACGAAATCATGACCTACAACACCGTGACCGGTGAGCTGAGCACCCTGTCTTCGATGTTCACCCTGAAAAACACCGGCGGCTCGATCGATGCCTACCTGCAGGATGGTCCGGCAGCGCTCACCAACGGTACGGACTCCATTGCGCTGACCATCAGCCTGGGCTCCGTGGCCCTGACCGGCACCCCGCAAGAAGTGGCCGCCGATGCAGAGTCCAACCCTGGCCTGCAAAAGCTGATGACCATTAAAGCCGCCAAGCCGGCGGACACCCAGGCCGGTCTCTACACCAGCGTCGCCACCGTGATCTTCGACAACGTGCCGCGCACCACTTTCTAAGCGCCCGGCACTCGATAAGGCCTGGCCTTATTGATCACCCGACCACAGGCGATATTGCCTGTGGTCGGTTCCCCGATGGTTTGCAGTTCGCCCTAGAGTATTAAGTTCATGTTCCCGATGAAACCCATCGCGGCGGCGCTGGCCTTGCTTGCCTGTTCGGCGGCTTTGGCAGCGACTGACACTAGTTATACGCCGCGCAGTTTGCTGGCTCAGGCGAAAGGTCTGCCGAGCGAATTCGAAGAGCACTTTTTTGATGTGCCCCTGGCCGTGCGTATCGAGCGCGACGAAGTCTTGTTGGGCGAGGCGATGGTGGTACTGTCGCGCGATGACCGCCTCACGCTGCTGGACTTTACCGATATCAGCGACAGCCCGGTACAACCGGCTGAGCGCGATACCTGGAGCAACTATCTGCAACAAGGCGTGGCCCTGGGAAGTTGCACGCAAACCTGCCCGGAAAAGATGTTGGCGGTGCATTACAACCTGGAAAACTCGCTGGTTTCGATCCTCACGGAGAACGCCGAGCACGACACCGATCATCAACGTTATTACCACCAGCCCCAGGATGGCAGCACGGGCCTGATTGTCAGCAATCAGTTGAACCTCAACGGCGGACAAGACCAGGAACTCGGCGGACGTTTCGGCGTTGAAGCCAGCAGTAGCCTGGGTAACTGGAGCCACGCGCTCAACCTGCAACTGGCGCGCCTCGGCGGGCCGGACACGCAGCTCTATCACGCACTGTATTCGCTGTACGCCCAGCGCGAATTCGAAGGCCGGTTCCTGCGCCTGGGGTATTTCACGCCTACCTCCGAGGGGCTCAATCGCCAGCCGCGTGCGTTCGGCGCCGCGCCGGATATCGCCGTCGGTGTGATGCTCGGCAGTTCCGACAGCCTGGCCATCAGCAATCCCAAGCCTAGCGTGTACCCGATTTACGTCACCTCCAACCGCCAGGGCTCGGTGGAGATCTACCGCAACGGCCTGCTGATCAACACCCAGGCGGTGGCGGCCGGTTTGCAGAGCATCGACACGCGGCCATTGCCCGGCGGCATTTATGAAGTGGAAGTGCGCCTGGTCGAAGACGGCCAGGTCACCGCCACCACCCAGGAATTGGTGTACAAGCCCAACAACTGGCGTAACCACGACGAGCGCTGGCGCTACAACCTGTTTGCCGGTCGCGAAAGCACCCTGTTCAACAACTGGGAGCAACGCGACAAGGGCGACATGACCGCCGGCGCCTCGGTCAATTACCTGCTGCACCCGCGCGTGATCGTCGGCTTGTCCGGCCGCCAGGTGCAGGACCGCATGCAATACGGCACGTCCATCGACTGGACACTGGCGACCCATGCGAGCCTGTACGCCAACGTCTACCAGACCCAGGACCACGGCACCGGCATGGACCTGCAAGGCCTCTACAGTTATGGCGCCGGCAGCGTGATCGCCAGCCACAACCGCAGTTGGCTGGACACCCGCAACACCTACGACACGCTGCCCGACGGCACGCGGCTGCGCACCCGGCAAACCTTTGTCGGCCAGACCAGCACCTCGTCGCTGTCGATCAACCACCGCCTGATCAACCAGCATTCGCTCAATGCGCGCCTGTCCCACAGCCAGGGCAACGTCGAGGGCGTCGGCCTGGACCTGGGCTGGAGCAAACACGACACGTTGTTCGGCAGTGATGCCAACTGGCGCCTGTCGCTGTTCGACCGCCCCGCCAGCCACAGCACCGGCGACCGGCGCAACCGTGGCGTCGACCTGACCCTCAACCTGGCCCTCGGCGGGCCGGGCGAACAGTGGTCGGGCAGCATCGGTTCGCGCACCTCGCGCGACGGCAAGCGCGACAACAACGGCTCGCTGACCTACCGCAAAGACCTCAGCGACCACGTGCTGCAGAACGTCTCGGCCACCGTGCTCACCGACACCTACGGCGTCGGCCTGTCCGGCATGGCCAGCTTCCACGGCGACACGCTCGCCGGCGATGCCTTTGCCCAGCGCTCCTCTTTCAACGGCAACCTCACCGGCGGCCTCAACCTGCACAGCACCTTCGCCGTCGGTGGCCAGAAGATGGCCCTGACCAGCCAGTACCACGGCGACGGCGCGGGCATGATCGTCGATGTGGAAACCGATCTGGACGACATCACCCTGCGCGCCGACGACCTCAGCGGTGGCAGCACCACGCTGCGGCCGGGGCGCAACTTCGTGCCGATCACGGCGTATAAAACCGGCTCGGTGGCGTTCGATTTCGACGGCAACCACCCACCGGCGGCGAACATCCAGCCGCCGCGCAGCGCTTACCACATCAACAAAGGCGGGGTGGACTACCGCAAGATCAGCGTGATGAAAACCGTCACCGTGCTCGGTCGCCTGGTCGACCCGCAAGGCCGCCCGCTCAAGGGCCATCACGTGATCAACCACGCCAGCCGTGGGGTCAGCGAAGTGGACGGGTTCTTCTCGATGGAAATGAACGCCGGCTCGCCCACCTTGGAAGTGCGCCAGGGCAACCAGTTGCTCTGCCAGTTCCGCCTCGACCCGAGCCAGGCCCGCAGTGAAAACGATGTGCTGATGATCGGTGATTTACGTTGCACGCCGGACACCCTGGCGGATGCCGCACTCACTCAACAGCAGTCGGGTTGACTCACACAGGATTGAAGACATGAACATCAAGCCATACCAACTGCTGCTCGGGGCACTGGCGCTGGGCGTTGCGCCGTCCGCCATGGCGCTGAACCAGGACATCACGGCGAGCTTTCGGCCCGACCCGAGTCAGGCGCAGCACAATAAGTTCGTCAACACCACGCCGGTCAGTGGCTACTGCGCGGCCTACCCCAGTTTTTGTGTTGGCATCTTCAGCATTCGGTTGCCGGTGCGCTATGACTCTGCGCAGCCGCTGATGCCCGGCACCGACCCGCGTAATCACGCGATGTTTTCGGTGCCCGCACAGTGGCGAACCTTGACGGTGACACATACCGAGACCGGGGAAACCGAGCAGGTCGAGCTGCGTGTTGCGGGCATAGGCTCCCAATATGAACTCAGCGACACGGTAGAGAACCTGACAGGCATCCCGAATGCGCTTTCCGCCCACCGGGCCTTGTGGGGGGGGTTGAGCTGGGTGTATCCGCCTCCACCCTGCGGCTACACCGGCCATGGTTTTTTCGGGAGTAAAACCTACGCGTTTTTCTGGCGGACTCCCGTTGAGGGGGCTTGCGTCAAATTCACGCATTATGCGATTCCTGCCATGGGTTACACCTATCTGGACTTCGCCTACGAACTGCGCACACCCAACCCCTTGGGCATGTCATCAGGCACCTACACCGGCCAGTTGACTTACCGGGTAGGCCCAGGCGCTGACTTCGACATGGGCGACGTGATGTTGCCCAGCGATAACGCGATCAACCTGAACTTCGTCCTCGCCGTGGACCACATCCTCAAAGTCGAAATTCCGCCGGGCGGTGACCGGGTCGAGCTGGTGCCTCAGGGCGGCTGGCAAGCCTGGTTGCAACAGGGGCGCAAACCGTCGCGGTTGTTCCGGGACCAGACCTTCAATCTCTACGCCTCCTCGCGTTTCAAGATGCAGCTGGCCTGCGAGCGGGTGATCGGCGACACCTGCGCGATCAGGAATGCTGCCAACGGTCATGAAGTCCCGGTGGATATCCGCGTGAGTTTGCCCCACGGCCTGAGCAACCCCGACGGCTCGGCGGTGAGTCGCCAGCCGCTGCTGTTGAGCGGCGCGGGCACGCAATTGTTTAAACCGGCCATGTACGTCGACCGGCGCCCCGGCACGCTGCATTTCGAGGTGAGCCAACAGGCGGTCGCCGAGATGCTGGCGCAGGACCCTGGCACTTACGCGGGCGCGGTCACGGTTATTTGGGATTCGCAAGTCTAGTGCGTTGGCCTCGGGCCAATCGTTAATGAGGTGTTATGCAATGAAAGTATTAGCCGCAATCCTGGGCATATGGTTGGTTTCCCTGGGCGTCCAGGCAGGCCCGAATATCAACGTCGGCGTGGTGTATGACTACCTGGACGGCAGCAAAAGCAGCTACCTGAAGCGCATCTTCAATGGCGGCACGAGTACCGCCTTCGTCAGGGTCGAGATCCTCGAAATCGTCTACGACGCCAGCGGCGTGCCCCAGGAAGTGCCGCTGCAATCCCAGGCCGACGCCAGCACCCGCAATGGCCTGATGGCCAGCCCCGCGCGCCTGATCGTGCCGGCCAACGGCATGCAGAGCACACGCTTGTTGTACATGGGCGAGCGCGCCAGCGAGCGGTATTTCCGGGTGCGTTACATCCCGGTGGTGCCGGAAAAAGAAGACGCCTTTGCCCTCTCCGAAGAAGAGCGTGAGGAATATCAAAGAACCTTGCAGGCCGGCGTCAGCGTATTGGCTGGCTACGGCACGGTGTTTTTCGTGCGGCCCAAGGACACCCGCTACGACACCCGCATCGACGACGGCGCCGCGCGCTATGAGCTGCGCAACAACGGCAACAGCGTGATCGTGGTCGACGAGTTCAAGAATTGCGTGGCCGGCAAGCCGACCGACTGCCATCCGACCACCAAAAACCACGTGCTGCCGGGGCGCACCTTTGCCTTCGAAAAACAAGCCGGGCGCCACTACACCTTCAAGCTGGTGGAAGGCGACACGCAGAAGAATCAAGAGGTGAAAGGATGAGCCGGTGGGCCATGTTGGGGCTGTTGAGTGCGCTCAGCTTCAGCGCCCTGGCCGCCCGCGAGGAGGCGGTGTTTCAGGTGTCGGTCAAAGTCCCCACCAGCGACTTTTATGTGTTGCCGCTCAACCCCGGCTTTCTGGAGCGCGAGCAAACCATGCGTTGGAACCCGGTGACTGAAACCCTGAGCGCGTTACGCGAGCCTTTCGACGTGAAAAACGTGCTGGGCGCGGTGGACGCTTACCTCGCCTATGCGCCGGTGTTGTTCAACGGCCGCGACAACATTGCGCTCAAAGTCACCTTCAACCAACAGGAACTGGGGCTTGACGCCTTGCGCGTGGTGCCGGAAGAGGAGGCCCGCGTCGGCAAACGCGTGCTGCTGGAAATCGCCGCGCAGAAGCCTGACGACGGTTATCTGCCCGGCCAATACTTCGGCAACGTGCAGATCATCTTTGACGCGTTGCGCCCATGAGCGGCGCGCCGTATTGGAATCGTTCGAGGACGAGTGAAGGCGGCGCGCATGAAGCAAACGTCACGGTGATCCGGGATTCGCAGATGTAACAGACTAACTGTCTACCGCAGTTGTCCATGGCTGCAGAACTAGTTTCCCTGGCTTGGGTGAGTCGCCGACTCACCAGGCAAGGAGCTCGTTTTGTGACACAAGCCAATCCCACGGCGCTGCTGCGTCAGACCCACATCGATACGATCCACACCCTGTTCGCCGATCCACCGTCCCTGCGGGCGGTGGCCCAGGCCAGCGCCCAGGCCCATCTGGACGAGCACTTCGCGGCGCGTACACTGACCGCCGAGCAGCTTTACCTGCGCACGCCGCTGGCGGGCCAAACCGCGACGTATGACTACACCGCGTTGGCGGACGCACTGGTGGCGCGGCTGGTCAATGGTGAACCGGTGCTCTACGTGCCGGGCCACCATGAGAGTGTCCAGCGGGTGGGGGATGACTATGAACCGGGCACACTGGACCTCTTCGAGTGTGAAGTGCTGGTCAATGAGCGTGGCGCGCTGTTGTTGGCGTCTTACCGGGAGCAGTTGCAGGTCTGGTGGAAAACGCGTTGGTGGCCGCTGGTCGAGGCGTTGATGGGCGTCGTCAGCGATACGCCCAGACAGCCTGGCATGAGCCAGCGCCATCTTGATACGTTCTTTTCGCTGTCTTTCACCAACCCCAGCGGGGAGCTGACCGCTCCGGCCGGTCCGTTGCGCGTCTCTACGGTTCACCTGCGCCGCGAGGACGCGGGAGACGACGATTCGGGCGAAGTGCTGCCTCTGTGGTTGCTCCAGGCAACGCATTCCACGGACATGGCGCTCTACAGCCCGGCCATGGGCGTGCAGTTGATCGACCAGTTGGACGATATCGGGCCGTTGCTGGCCGATCACCTGAGCCCGTTGTTGGATGAACCGGCAGGTGAGTGGTTTGTAGGTGAGCACGCAGGCCTGGCCCCTGAATCGCTGGCAAGCGGTTACCTGGCACGCCAGTTGAGGGAAATTGCCGCCATCGACCTCACGGTGCGTAGAACCGCGCAACAGTATCAGGCCCTGCTCAATGCCATCACCGACACACGTCGCTGGTTTGTGTCCCCCCTGACGGCGTTCGGACAAGGCGTTCACGAGGCCATTCCGGCGTGGCTGTTCAACGCCGCGCAAACTGATCGACTTCAATATGGGCGTCTACTGGTCGAGCAGGTGCGCCACTTGAACCAGGGCGCGGGCCGGCGGTTTTTCCCCGAAGTCCCGTCCCTGGCGGCGTTTGCCGAAACAGCGTTGCAAGACTGTCTGGACAACGAGCCACGCGCACTTGAGCTCAAGGTCCTGGATATCCATGTGGTGTTCGGCCCGCCGAGCGCTGCGTCCCTTGAGTTGACCCTGACCGAATGGGCGCTGGAAACCCTGGGCGGGTTCACGCCGAGCCCCACCGCTATCACGCTCAAAGGCGCCCCCGCGCCCGCCTGGCTGACCGAGCCCTTGCTCAGAGACTGGCTGATCAAAGCCGATATCGCCAAGGCTTACGGCGCGATCCTGAGGCAACGGTTTGCCAAGGGCGACGCCGCCAACGACTGGGACCGGGACCTGGCCGGCGATCAGGTGCTGTCACAGCTGAAGATGCTGGCAATGGCGTACAAAATCCAGGGGCTGCATGGGCTGACCCAGCAGGGCTATCGCCTCATTAGCGAGCGTGCCGGGGGGCTGCGGGCATCCTCCCGTCTGTTGCCGCTGACGCTCAAGGCCATGCCCCAAGGGCAGACGGCCGTTGTGCAGCACATGCACCTGTTGATGCCCCGGCAGGCGTCACCGGGCGCGTGCCTGTTGTATCGACCGCTGTTGAACCCGGTCGTACAGGAATTTGCCTCGCTGGAGGATCTGCACACAGCGATCAAGGCGCCTGGTGGCTTGCGCGACAGTGTCCTGGCATGGCTGCCGACGAATCACCGAGCGCTGTTCGAGCCGCTGCTCAGCGCCCTACCGGCCGATGACAACGCGGCGCTGGCGGTGGAGGTGAGCGAGGACCTCGAGTCGGTGCATTCCTTGCGCGAGGTGTTCTATCTGGCGCTGGAAACCTTGGGTGAATGGCCCGTATCGGGTGGTGATGCACGGCATTGGGCCTGCTTCAAAGCGGCCGGCTGGTCGTTGCCCGATGGGCTGATGCCACTGGTGCAGGGCGTGGACACGCTGAGCGGGTGGCTGGGGCAGTTGATGGACGCTGTGCGCCAGGATGGCGGGGCTACCACGGGTGTCGACGTGCTTGGCAACCTGGCGTGGGTGCTGGCGCACCGGGTTTCGCCGGCCAACGTGCAGTTGCAACTGGACCTGTCAGCGTTGATGTTTGCGACGCCGCAGAGGCTGCAAAACCCGTTGGAATTGACCCGTGTCCCAGCGCCCAAGCAGTTCAAGCAGCCGGATAAATGGGGCTCCGTTCTCCGTGTGAAAGCGCTCATTCAGCAGGTTCGGCAACAGACGGATCTGCGTCTTGAAGAGTGGCAAGCGCTCTACGACGGCGCCGACAGCACGCGTGCTGAGGCTGAGAGTCGAGTGAGCGTGCTGTCCAGGCTGGTGGACAGCATTGCCGACAACCTTGCAGATGCAGCGGCTAACCAGGTGCGTGAGCAATACCACCAGATTTTGCAGGTCAAGCTGAAGGCGCTGTCCCAGCAATTACACGCGCTCCGGCAGCTGCGCGGCCTGGCACCGCGCCTGGGCTATGAGGTGCAGGTCTGTGCGTTGCTCGAGTCTCTGGTGGGCACAGCACGCACCCTCGGTAGTCTGGAAGCACGCTACATCGCGTCACTCGATACCTCGCTGGCGTCGATGTCGCAAGGGCAAGTGGACGAGAGCCGGCGCAACCGCCTGGCCGCCTACAATTGGTCGATTCACTGGCGTGA
The DNA here is from genome assembly GCF_024169655.1 of Pseudomonas marginalis. GTDB lineage: Bacteria > Pseudomonadota > Gammaproteobacteria > Pseudomonadales > Pseudomonadaceae > Aquipseudomonas > Aquipseudomonas paraveronii. Next base: position 1,129,643 of record NZ_JALJWV010000001.1, read on the forward strand.
ACTGGAAAATCGTCACCTCGATGAGTTGACGGCGGTCATCGGCTGTGGCGCCGATAAGGGGCAAGCCCTCACGCTGGCCGTTGCGCCAGCCTCGGTGCTGGCGTTGCAGGCGCAGCAGGTCCGGCGTTTGTGGCAGGCGGCCTGGCGCGCCGAGGGTTCGGGAGGCGACGCGCTGTTTGCCGGGATGCTGGCACTGACCCTTCAGCGCGTCGCGTGCGCGAGTCAGTCCCATGCGGGGTTCATGGTGCTGACGCGAGCCGAGCGGATCGAGTTGTTCGACAGCGTGCTGCAGGTGTATGGCGATACCGCCGACCGGTTGGCGTTTTGCAGGGCGATTACGCCGCAAGCGTTTGATCTGGACTACCTGCATGAGCTTCAAACCTTGATCGACGAGCTGCACGCCACCGCCGAAAAAAATCTGCTGGAGGCGCTGGCGGACAACGCCCCGGCTGCACCTGTCGGCGCGCCGCGCAACAGCCTGATTCGTACCCGCGGCGACGACGTTTATCAGGTGCGTATCATTGAGCCGACTCACGAACAGCCCGCGCGCATCGCTCAAGTGCATGACCGCGCGGATGAGTTGATTGCCTCCTTCAAACAGGCGGCCGATGGTTTGTGGGACCCGATGGAGCGAGCACCCGCCACGCTCGGCTGTGCAATGGCCGACACGTTGGTCGAGATGATCGAGCACGGCAAGCAAACGGTGGCCGGTGTCGAGCGAATGATCGCCCAGGTGTTGAGGATGGTCCCCACGGCCAAAAGGGCTCATTCGCTGCAAGACGTGCTCGCTGTGCCGGCGTTTTTCTTGCTTGAGTGCGCTGAAGCGATGCGTCGCAAGTTGGCGCAAGCGAGCGCTGCCCGCTGGCCGGTGAAGCACCGCAGCACGGCGCAACGCATTGAAGCGGATTGGCGCGCGGCGGCGGCCCGTTTGTATGAACAGGGGGTTCATGCCAGGATCGCGGTGATCAAGGCACGCGCACCGGTCCAGGCGGGGGTCGACGCGCTCCTGGCGGGTCATGAGGTGCAGTTGGTCAACCGGCCGGGGCGGTATCGGGTGGACGACGGTGCGGATGATTACGTGCAGTTCTGCCAGGTCGTGGACGTTCATACCCGTCAGTCAGAGGGGTATATCCACCTGTACTATCCGCAGGCAGTCGGTCGGGACGACTTGTTTACCGCTGCGTATCTGAAGAGCCCCGAGCAGCACCACGCGACCCGGCAAACCGAGCTGCCGCTGTCATTTTCGCGCTGGATGATCCCGACGGCGGCGACAATACTGGCCGACCATCGGAGTCAGGTCAGCCGGTCCCAGACCTGTCGCTGGATGGCCGATGCCGATCCCCGCTGATCAACGAGGGCAGGCGCGAACATGCTCGCGCCTGCGCTGGCCTCACCGTGCGGACAGCGGCTCGCGGTTACGGCGCAGGTGCGCCTTTTTCAGCGCCTCGCGTGTCAGGCCGCGCATCCATTCCTTCTCGTTGTAGCCCAGGTCATTGAGCAGGCGGTTGTACAGCGCGTCGCTGATCGGCGTGTCGGCGAACACCACGCTTTCCTGCGTTTGCAGTTCGTCGGCCAGGGCCTTGAGCTGGTCCTTGAGCCGGGCTTTCTGCTGCGGCTCCTGTTCGGCGTGCCATTGCGCCTGCAGGGTTTGCAGGTCGTCCAGGCGGTAGAACTTCTCGGTGTACTCGGTGAGATTCTGTTGATAAAGGCTGTCGTAGGTTTCCTGCAGGAAGGTCTCCCAGTACGGCTCCAGTAACATCTGGTTGACCAGGCCATCGCCCCGGCCCAACTCCCTGACGCTGGTGTGCGCCTGTTGGATCCGGCTCGGGCTGACGTCGGCGGTGTCGCGGTAGAGCATATGGTCCGACAGCCACGGCAGGTCCAGCTCGTTGGCCAACGCGGTCTGATAGGCCAAGTGGATGTCGACTTCGTCCACCTCGCCCGCTTCGCCGTCCAGCACCTCTGAGCGCAGGCGCTGGCCTTCGCCGCCGGCCGCTTTGGGTCGCAGGCGCCGGGCGACTTCTTCCTGGGCCACCTGATTGAGCTGCTTGAGCCGCGCCGCGCCCTTGGCCAGGGTCACCAGGCGACCTTCGAGTTCAGGCAAGGTCGTTGAAAAACGCCGCGCTTCGCTGGCCATGACCTCGATCCCCATTTCATTGAAAATCTGCGCGCCGCCATCGCCACACAAGCCGGGGAAGCTCGACAGCTTGAACAGGCGCTCGCGCAGGGCGCTGTCGGCGTGGGCGGCGTTGATCAAGCGCCAGACCCGCTGGGTCAACCCGACCTGGTTGGCGGCGTGGCGCTGCCGGTCTTGAGGGTTTTCAAAGAACTCGGGGGGCTCCAGGTACTTGATAACCTCGAAAAAGCCTTGGGAGCCGTGCTCGTCTTCGACGGCGTCCCACAGGTGCTCGCGCACCACGCGGGTGTCCGCGTCGGCGTCTACCAGCCACGGGTCGCTGTTGCCCTGGGGTTCATAGGTGCGATACGGGTCCAGCCCGGCCTCGGTGCGGTAGCGTTCGTACAGGGCGCGCTGATCGTCGTTCAGCGTGTGGCGGTCCAGCCGCGTGCGCGCCACGGTGCGCGCGGCCGTCGGCTCGGCGGTCAGCGCGGGCAGGGTGGTGATCGGGTTGCCGCTCAGGTTCAGGTCGAACAGCTCGTTCCTGGCGTGCGCGAACAGGCCGGCGGGCCATTGGTGGATTTGCGTGTGGTTCAAGTCGAGGCGGCGCAGGTTGGGCATGCGCGTGATATCCGGTGCGGCGGTGAGGGGGTTGTGGTCCAGAATCGCGACGTGCAGGCGCCGCAGATTGCGCAGGCGCGTCACGTCTTCAGGGAACAGCACCATGCGGTTGTTCGACAGGTTCAGGTTGCGCAACTGCCGCATCGCCGTCAGTTCGACCGGCAAGCTCGTCAGGTGGTTGTGGCTCAGGTCCAGGGAGCGCAGCGCCGGGAAGTGTTTGAGCAAACCGCAATGGGATTGCCCGACGCTGCTCTGGCTCAGGTTCAGGAACGTCACATGCTCAAAGTTGACGGTCAGCGCGGGCAGCGACTCGGGTAACGGCATGCCGTCCAGATTGACCCGCGCGCCGGATTGGGTTCTGCCCCAATCGTCGGTGTATTCGGCGTAACGTTCGCCCCAGCACTGTTCCAGTTGGAGGGCCAGGCGTCTGCGGGCGGCCAGTTGTTGCCGTTCCTGGGCGCTGCCTTTGGGGTGATGGGTGGGCGATTGCTTCCAGGTTTGCAGCTGGGTGTTCAGGGTGTGTTTCTCCAGCGTCAGTTCGTTCAGGGTGCTGCTCAATTGGTCGGCGGGGATGTCCTCGATAAAGCGGTTCAGGCGTTGCTCGCTGAGGCTCGGAAACAAGCGTTGCAGGACGTCCCTGGCAAACGCCGCGTGGTTCTCGGCCGGGGCGGGGCGGCAGCGGCTGAGCAGCGGGCCGCCGAGCAATTGCGCGGTATCCCGCTCCATGACGCGGTGGGTGTCTGGCCCGGCGAGGACCTTGCGTCGCTCGGCCAGGGGTTCAAGGTGGGTCATCAGCCAGTGCTTGAAGTCTTCGCCCTCGCCGGGTTGGTAGCCCAGGGCGGTGCGTGGCTCGCTGGGCAGCGCGAGCAACACTGCTTCATACAGGCTGGCGGGGCGGTGTAACGGTTGGCCGGCATTGTCGTAGACCGAATAGCCCAGGCGGGTGTGAACCAGCACCCGGCGTGTGGCGGCCGTGTCCGAACCGGCCTGGCTGCGCAGGGTGCCCGTGACCGTGGCTTCGCGGATTTCAAGGTGCAGATCGGTGAGTGCATCGGTATTGAACAGCAGGCTCTTGAGCAGCAGGTGTTCAGTCGCCGGGTTGGGCATGGCCGGTGGATAAAAGCCTTCGTAGGCATGCACCGAATCAGCCGCCAGCTGCAATTCGCTGGCTTGATTGCGCAGGCGCAGGGGCGCGTGCCGGTCGTTCGCCAAGGCCTCGCGTTCGTGGGGGCGGGCGCGCTCCAGCAGGCGGCGGGCCAGGCTCAGGTCGAGGTCGGGATGGTCCCGGCGCAGGCCGACGATGCCGGGGTCGTCGCTCTCTTCGCGGGCGCGGTAGACCGCCGGGGCGATATCGCGGCTCTGGCTCAGTACGTAGTTGGCCAGCAGATCGCGCAACGCCTGTACCCGCTGCGATTCCGGCACCTCGGCGCCGAGCAGGGGGGGGATCGCCGCTTCATCGAGAAAGCCCAGCACCCGCTCCGGCAAGTGCCCGGACAGCACCTCGCCGAGGCTGATGCGCAAGGTGTCGGCGGGGCCGGCTTGCGCGGCGCCATAGCGGTGCGAGCTGCCGCTCAGGTCGGGCTTGAGGAACACTTGCAGCGCTTTGTCCTGGGGCCAGCCGTCGAGTTCGGTGACCATTTGCTCGAACCAGTCCGAGCTGGGGTCGGCGCTCAAGGCTTGCCCCGTGCGGATTCTGTCACTGGCGACCTGGATCGATTCGGCCGCTTCGAGGCGTTTGAGGCCGGCATCGAGCAGCGGCGGCAGCGCTTCGTTGTGCTCGTATACACGACGCAACGCGCCGTCTTCGGTGGCGCTGGCGACCCTGAGCTGTTCCAGTTGCGTGTCACTGAACGGTTGCACCCGATGCCCGAGACGCCGCAGCAGCTGCGGGCGCTCCCAGGTGCGCGGGCGTTCGCCCTCGTGGGTCACGGCGCCGTCGCCGTTCAATTGCAGGCGCGGCCGGTAGGCGTCCGCGCGTTCGGGGTGGACCACGCGGTGCGCGTCGCTGAGCGGGTCGTAATGCACCTCCAGGTGATGGCCGTCCAGCGCCAGCAGGGTTTTGCCCTGGTGTGTGTGCAAGCCCGAGGGCGCGGGAGTCGAGCCTTCGGGGATCAGGTCTTTCTGGGCGAACACGCTGATATCCGGGTTCCACAAGCGCCGTGAGCCGTCGGCCCGCTGCACCGGCACCAGGCCCTCGACAAACGGCGAGAGCTTGAGCCGCGCCAACTGACCGATGCTGGCGCCCGCCGCGAACAGGGCGAACTGGATCACGCTGTCGGCCACCCCCACCACATGTTCCCAGGCTTCGGTGCGCAGGCCTTCGCTCCAATCGACGACGCCTTCGAACACCTCGTCCATGACCTGGTACGCGCTGTAGACCAGCATCAATTCGCCGAGTACCGGCACGAAGGGCGTGACCACCAGCAACGCCGCGTTGAGGATGTCGGCGAGCATCTGCTCCAGGTTGTCCCACCAGGCCCAGCGGGCACGGCGGTCGGCGTCGACGGTGGACAGTGCGATGTTGCGTGCGTCGTTGACGATTTTGTTCAGTTGGGTGCGAAACAGGTAGTCCCACAGCGTATCGGCGGCCGGCGAAGGCGGGCGCTGGCGATAGTCGTCCTGCCAGGCGTGCAGGCTGAAGTGCAGGTTGGGATCGCTGATCGGCGTGTCTTGCCAGCTCGGTCCGCTGTCGGTGGGCTGTTTCTGATGCCATTGGATGTGGCTCAGGCGCGCATTGATCCCGGCGAAAAAGGCCGCGCGTTTGGCGTGGGGCACGAACTGGCTGAAGAACACTTGATAGCGCGCCTTGTCGCGCAATTGGCGGGTCAGTTCTTGCATGAACGCCTGGGGCGACGGGTATTCCTTGAGCGGGTGCTCGGGGTCTTCGGCGACGTAGGCGATCACCCGTGGGCTGGGCGCGGCGATAAACAGCACGATGCCCACCAGAGCGACGTTCATCAGGCTGAGGGTGTAGGCCTGGAGCGCGGCGCCGTCGAGCTGCGGGGTCGGCTGGTCGTCCACCAGATTGAGCATCGCGGCATGGGCATCGGGCTTCAGGTCGGCCTTGGCCAGGGCCAGGAGCGCGGCGCTTTTCAGCGCGGCCTTGTGGCGTGCCGTGACCTCGCCGTGCAGGGTGCGGGCGAGTGCCGGGTTCTTGAAACCGAGGGCCTGGCTGAGCTTGAGTTGATACTGCGCGCCGATATCCAGCTGGCGGCAAATGTCTTTGAACTGTTGCGCGGTGAGCCGCGTGCCGCTGCGGCGGTGGGTGATCGAGAGCACGTCGCGTTGCCCGCGCGCATCGGTCGGGCCGAGGAAGGCGAAGTCGAGAAAGGTCTGGTCGGCGGCGAAGTTGTACAGCGCCGCATCGAGCAACGAAAAGGTCTTGCTCGCCTGGGCGCCGGTCACGTTGAGCTTCCACCCACTCGTCTTGGCGTCGACGTAGAGGCGCAGGTAGGTGTTGCGTACATCCAGGTTGCCGTAGTCGCGCAGGGCGTGTTTGAGCAGGGGTTCGGCGAAGGCGTACACGTCGTTCAAGCCGGCGAGGCGTTGGTCCAGGCGGTTTTGTTGTTGCCAATGCTCGGCAATGGCGGCCTTGAGCGGGGCTGGCGCGGTCACGTGTTTGACGCCTGCGGCTTTCAGTGCGCCGAGGCGTCCCGGCGTGGCCTGGGTGAGCCAGTCTGGCAGGGCGTCGCGGATGTGTGTGTAGTGGGCGCCGTTGAAGGCGCTGTTGGGTGGCGGTAATTGGGGCATGGATCAGGTCCTGTCTAAGGGTGATCCAGGAGTGTGTTCAACGCTGCCGCGCCGAGGTGGCAGATAGATAGTGCCGCCTGGCGTCAGGGGGTGCCCGCCAGGCACAGCGCCGGGTCGCCCGGTTGCAGCAGCGGGTTGAGCAGCGGCGCCATGCCCTTGAGCACCTGCACCGGCAAGGCCGAGGTGAAGGTGAAGTGCTGCGCCGACGCCCCCGGCACAAACGCGGTGAGGGTGCCGAAGTGATGGGCGCCGATGTAGAACACGAAGGTCGCCGTGCGGTTGATCGATTTGGAACTGAGCATGCGCCCGCCGGCTCCCATGGCTTCGATGCGGTTATCGCCGGTGCCGGTTTTGCCGCCCATCGCCAGCGGTGTGCCGTCGGCCAGTTTGAAGCTGCCGGCCACGCGCTTGGCGGTGCCGGCGTCGACCACTTGCGACAGCGCGCCGCGCAACGCCGTGGCGACTGCGCTGGGCAGCACCCGTTTGCCGCGGTTCGGGTCGTTGGCGACGTGGGTTTCGTAGGGCGTGCCGCTGGCAAATTGCAGGCTGTCGATACGCAGCACGGGCAAGCGCACGCCGTCGTTGAGGATGATCCCCATCAGTTCCGCGAGAGCGGCGGGGCGGTCGCCGGAACTGCCGATGGCGGTGGCCAGCGACGGCACCAGGTGGTCGAACGGATAGCCCACGGCTTGCCAGCGCTGGTGGATATCGAGGAACGCTTCGATCTCCAGCATGGTGCGGATGCGGCTGTCACGCGCACTCTGGTGGCGGCTCTTGAACAACCAGCTGTAGACCTCCTGGCGCTCGAATTCACTGGCTTTGACGATCTCGTCGAAGGTCGCCTCGGGGTGGTTGAGCAGGTAGCCCAGCAACCACAGGTCCAGCGGATGCACCTTGGCGATATAGCCCTGGTCCGGCAGGTCGTAGGCGCCGGGGCCGTAGCTCTGGTAAAGGCGTTCGAGGCGCTCGTCGCTGAGCTTATCGGTGGTTTTGAGGTTCTTCAGGTGCGAGCGCACGAAGCCGTTGAAACTTTCCTGGCTGGCCTGGGGCAGCAGGTAGCGGTGGACGGCGGCCAGGCGGATCGCGGTGGGGTGCAGGCTGTCCATGAAGGTGTCGAGCCGGGCCTGGGTGTCTTTGTGGCGGTATTTTTTCCAGAACTTGAGCAGGAACGCGGTGCCTTCGTGGTCGGCGAACTTGGCCAGGTATTCCTGGCGGCGCGGGTCGTTGTCGTCCTTGAGCAGCCGTGCGCTGTTGTCTTCGCCCGAATAGGTGGTGTAGCGCACCAGATCACGCATCAGGCGAATGAACGGCAGGTTGATCGATTCGCGTAGGGCATCGCGCAAGGTCGGGTTGCGGCCGTTGTCTTCGTTGCGAAAGTTATGGAAGCGGTGCAGGCCGCCACCGGTGAAAAACGCCTCGCCGGGGTTGGCCGAATAGGTGCGGTCGAGGGCGGCGTCGAGCATCTTCGCCAGGTCGCGGTCGCTGTGCTGGGTCAGGTAATTCAGCGCCCAGCGCGAGAGCACGTCCTGTTCGGGCAGTTCGACGTTTTTCAGCTCGGCGGGCGTGCGTGCCTGATAGCGCTCATGCAGCTCGGTGATGATTTGCAGGTAGGTGGTCAGCACCCGCAGCTTGGCGGTGGAGCCCAGTTCCAGCTTGCTACCGTCGTTGATGTCGAACGGCTGGTCGGTGTTGTCGGTCTGCACCCGCACGCGTGCGCCGTCGGGCGTCAGTTCGTAGAGGGTGAAGCTGTAGCGCACCTGCGGTGTGCTTTGCGGCGTCAGCAGGCGCGGGCCGAGCAGGCCCATCTGCGCGGCGAACGCCGGGTCGGCCAGGTGCTTGAGGTAGTCGGTGGCCTGGGTTTGCAGGGCGTAGTGCAAGGTGCTGGTGGCCGACAGGTCGAGGCGGTCGAGGTCATACAGCGAGCGGTTGAGCAGGCTGGCGAGCCGGCTGCGCGCAACGTTGATGGCCTTGTTGGTTTCCACCGGCTGCAGGGTCGGTTGCTGCTGCCAGTCGCGGTAGGTCACAGGGCTGGCGAGGGCGGCGGCGGACAAGGTGGCGGGGATCACCTGGTTCTGCGCGAGCAGGCGTAGATGGCTGTCGGTCAATTGCGCCAGCTCTTCGCGGCCTTTGGTCAGGTAGTGCGAGGGGCGGCGTTGGGCGATCATCAGCGACAGCACCTGGCGCAGGGCCAGGCCGCGTCTGGCCAGGCTCGCCGGGTCTTGCGCGCTGTCGCTCAAGGCCTGATTGACCTGATTGAAGTCGGCGCCGTACCACACCCGCAGGCCTTCGGCCAGGCCGTGCACTTCGCCGTGGCCCGGCACGGCGGACAACGGCACGCTGTTGAGATAGTCGCGCACGATAGTCTGCCGACTGCCCAGGGTGTCCGGCCCGGCCTGGTAGGCCCGGACGCTGGCGGACAGCATCTGGCGGATTTTCTCGCCGCCGGACACGGTCAAGCCGTCGGGCGAATGGCGATATTTTTCCAGCTGCGTGGCCAGGGTGCTGCCGCCGGCTGTCTGCCCCGGCAGATGCATGAGTTTGGCCACTTGCGACCAGGCCGCCTTGGCAAAGCGCGGCCAGTCGACCGCCGGGTTGGCCAGCGGTTGCTTGGGGTCGAGCAGGTCGCGGTCTTCAATGAACAGCAGGCTCTGCACCACCAGCGGCGGGATCGCGGCAAAGCGGGTGTAGAGCTGTTGTGGGTAGATGAAGGTATACAGCGGCGCGGCGCGGCAATCGGTGATGCTCAGGCCGGCCTGGACTTTTTCTGCGTAGGGCACGAACAGCCCGTTCCGGGCGTAGTCCATCAAGGCCGGGGAGAAGCGCGTCTGGGCCTGGATCAGGTAATTGCGCTTGAGCAGGCGCGGCAAGAATTCATCCAGCGCGCTGTAGCCCAGGCGCCGGTCGAACGGGCCGTCGCCGGGGTACACGATGGCATCGCTGGCGCCGGGCTCCAGGCGGTAACCGAGGGAAGCGGCCAACGGGCTCAGGTAGCGGGCCTGCAGGCGCGAGGTGTGCATTTCTACGCTGGCGGCCCAGCCCAGCGCCAGCAGCGCGAACAACAGCACCAGCCACACCAGGCGCCACCACCGGCTTCGCGTGTGGGCGCTGTGTGGCAATGGCGGTTGATCCGGGCTGTCGGTTGGCTGCGCAGCCTGCTTCGAATCGGTTTGCCATAAAGCGCCCATAGTCGATTCATCCATTGACGTAGATTGATCGGACTTGGGTGTAGCTTAGTCGTTAGTTGCGAAATGTGTCGGTTCACGGCTGTGGGCGTTTCACTGCGCTGCGTAGCAGGGTCAGCCAGTTGCGGTCGTTGGCCCGGCCCCAGCGGTAGGTGCCGTGGTCGTTGAATAACACCGAAATGTCCGCCAGGTACCAGGCGTACATTTTGATGCTGAGCTCGCGAATGTATTCGTTTGCCGGGCAGACGATGGCCGCCCAGGGGTCACATATCCACAGGCCCCTCCAGCCCGCTTCGCTGAAGTTCAGCGTCGAACCCAATGTCGGGGGCGTTATACCCACCACCACAAACGCGTGAGCCGGTGGGCTGGTGCCCCAAACGCGCGAGGCACCGCCGTTGAAACGGATCAATTCGTTCGCCACATGGGCCATCTGGTCGCAATTGCCCGCGCCGGTCTTGAGGATCACTTCGGTGTAGTTGGGCTGCCCGGCCCGGCTGTACTGCCACATCACCAGCGATTCGGCAATGGACAGCCGTTCCAACTCGTCGACCCCCAGCCCCGCGACGTTGGACGGGCCGATGCCGGTGGCCTTGACCAGCGCCAGGGTGCTGGCCTGGGCCTTGGTGGCCAGGTACTGATTGATGGTCTGGCCCGGCTGGGCAACGTAGTGCGGCCAGGTGTCGAGCTGTAAGGGGGCGGCGGCCACATCCAGGTCCAGGCGTTCGCCCTGATCGCTGGCGTTGAGCAACAGCTCGCGCTGCTTGATGGTTCGCAGGCCTTCGGCCTGCTCGGTCAGGCGCCTGCGTTTTGCGGCACTGAAACCGCGCGAGGCGAGTTGCATGTTCAGTACCTCCAGGGTGGGCAGGGTGACCAGCGGACGGTTATGCACAAACCCGGCGGCGCTCAAATAGTCGAGCTTGCGCTGGCTGAATGCACGGATCAGTTGTTCGGCTTCGCCACCCTGGCTGAAGTCCAGGCGGTTGAACAGCATCGCGGGCGCGGGGGTGCTGGGGGTCGCTTCGTAAAAGACTCCGGCGTCGGCCTCCACGATAATGCGCGTGCCCCCGCCCGGGCTTAGCTCGATCGCCATGGCGCGCAGGGTTCGTTTGTCGTCCGTACCGAGCGTCAGCCCGTTCAGTTCGACCACCCGCGTTTCGCGGGTGAGTTTATTGTCCACTTGATTGTTGGGCAGGCCGAATTGCGCTTCGTTCTCGATAAGCCGGCCGGTGACCTGGGGTTTGTAGGTCAACGGTGTCGGCGCGGCCACGGGCGTCAATTCAAATGCGGTGTTCTGGGGCGTCACTGCGTACAGCCGGCGGTTGTGGACCAGCTTGCGCGTGTCGGTGCCGATGGCAGGCGCGGGGATCAGGCGAATGTGTTCGATGGCCTCGGCCCGGCGTTGGTGGATCGGGGCGTTGAACGCGGTGAGTTTTTTGGTGAAGCAGATCAACGGGATCGGGCTGCGTTTGCTTCGTCTCGGGCCGCATTGGCTGTCGAAGCCTTCGGCGGCCTTGAAGTAGGCGGGCGAGGTCAGGTCGTCCAGATGGGTCGGCGCCTGGTGCTGCAGACGGAACAGGCTGTCGTGGTCGAGCAGGTCGGTGGCATCACGGCGCGCGATGAGCAGCGGCGGGGTGGCGAACAGGCGGTCGGTGACCAGCACCGGATGGCCCTTGGCGGTCTGCATCGGCGTCACGTCCAGGGCGTTGTCCAGGCGAAAGCTGGGGCTCGGTGGCCCGTAGGGTTTGCGGGTGAAGGGGTGGCAGGGGTGCCAGTGGTTTTTGTGCAGGATTGCGTTGATGCGCAGCAGGTCACTGCCGCGCAACACCGTGCCGCTGCCGATGTCGGCGCCGGCCAGCAGCCGGGGGTAGTCCAGCAGGCGCAGGTCGGCGGTGTGGCGTTGCACCTGTGTGATGGCCGTGTCGAGGATTTTCCGTGTGCCGCTGCTCAGCCGGATCGCCCCGCTGCGTGCCAGCCTGAACAAGCCCGGAAGACCATCCAGCGGGTTCAGCACGGTGTTGAGGAAGGTGCTGCTCAAGCGGCCCAGTTGCAGCAGTTTGATCGGCAGCGGCGCGGTTTTTTTCAGCACGCTCAGCGATGCCTTGAGAAAGTGTTGGGTGGGAAACAACAGGGTCAACAGGTCGATGAAGCAGGCATATCCGCCGTCGATGACACGACGGGTGTTACCGGAGCCGAGGTCTTCGGCGCAGGACCAGAACGGCACGAAGGCTTTGAGGCGCTGCCACAATCGATCCCAGCGTTGTTGAAGCTGCTCGCGCTGCGTGGTGCCCCGGGCGTGCGCGTGCAAGGCATCGACTTCGAGGAAGAAGTGCTGCTGCACGATGGCTTGGGCAATCGTGCGATTGAGCGCCGAACCATAGGTCAGCGCGGTCGTCGGTGGGGGGGCGGACGTCGGTCTGAATGACCACAGCGTGTGTACGATCACCTTGGCGCGCTGCCCCGGCCGTGGCGGGCGCCCGCTGGCATAGGCGTCCCAGTCCAACGGCAGGTCATCGCCGATCAGCAGTGGGGTGACTGGATGGGTGGCATGGGGCGTGCCGCTGATCACCGTTATCAGCGTACCGCCCTCGCGGAACGCCAACGGCGCGCCGCTGCGTTTGTGAACGCGGTTCAACAGTGGGAACAGCTCGTATTCCTGCACCGCCGTGGCTGATGTGCCGCGCAGGATCACGCCCATTCGGGCGCTGCGCGCCAGTTCCTCCTCCGGGCTCAGCAGGGCGAGGTCTTTGCCGGGCTCTTTTTTCAGCACCAACAGCTGCAGGTCGGCCTGTTGCAGGAACATCCGATCCGCCAGCGGCAGTTGCGCCAGCAGGTCTTCGATCAGGGTGCTGTAGGCCTGCTTCAGGCGTTCGATATGGGCGCTGAAGGCTGTGTCGAAGCGTTGATGAATATTGCCCAGGCGCCCGAACGACGGGCGCAGTCGCGCCAGGTCCAGCTCGGGCTCGGTGGATTGCCAGCGGCTGTCGCTCAGTTGGCCATCCATGTGCAACTCCACCAGGCTGTGCAGGCTGTAGTTCTGGCGTTCGTGATGGTGCATCGGAAAGCGCAGACTGCCGCCGGCGAGCGGTGGGATGGGGCGCCACAGGCAGGCTTTGTCCAGCAATGGCTGGTTGGGGAAGACGTTCTTCAGGTCGGCCAGGGCAATGCTGCGGCGGCTTGGCGCTACGTCGGCAAAGGTGATCAGGGCCTGCTTCAAGGCGTGCAGGCGTTGCGTGAGGCGCAGCTTCAGCGCGTCGATTTCCTGCGCCAGGTAGGCAGTGGTGTCGCGCTCGGGCAGTTCGCCCACGGCGAGCGCCCAGTCGAGCAGGGTGCGGGTGGCGAGGTATTCGCGCCACTGTTGCTGCTCGGCGGTCGTGGGGGGCTGGGACGCCAGGGCGAGCATGTCGTGGTAGGTCAGGTGGCGCGGCGAGCCGGGCGCCATGGCCTGCGCGATCAAGACCCCTTGCTTGAAGCTCATCCAGGCGATCGAGGTGCGAAAGCACAAGGTCTCGGGCAGCTCCTGCACCAGAAACTCCGGCGCGGCAGCGGCCAACAACAGGTGGGCGGCGAGCGGTGCCGCGCGGGCCGAGACGGTGCAGGTGCGGACCAAATGCAGTTCCAGGGCTTGGCGCACTTCGCCGTGGGGCTGGCCCGCGTGGGCGCTGAGGTCGAAACCGGCGACGGGCGCGCCCTCTTCGCCGGCTGCAGGGTCGAGGTCGAGGATCACTGCGCTCAGCACCAGCAGGTCGAGGCTGGTCTGGCTGGCGGTTTCGTCCGGGTGCTGCCCGTACCAGTGCAGCGCCGTCACCAGGCGTTGGCCGAGTTGTTGCGCCGGCTCCTGGCGCAGCAGTTGCTTGAGCAGATGATCGGCCTGGCGGCGGACCTCGTCGGCGGGTGTGTCGGTCAGCAGCGTGCCGCACAAGCGGTCGAGCAGGCGTGGAGGGCTGGCGGGCAGGTGGTTATTGGCCGTCGCGAGCAGGGTTTGCCGTTGCTCGCTCAGCAGTTGCAGCGGCGAGTGGGGCGTGGCGCTCAACAGCCCATGGTAGTCGTCGAACTCGACGCGGCGCGGCAGGTTCATCGCCAGGGCTTGCAGGGTGTCCTGGGCCTCGTCGACGTTGCGCGGTGGCTCAATATCATGTTGTTGCAGCAGTTGCTTGAGGGTGAAGGGGCCGCAGGCGGGGCGCGGGATGACGGCGGGGTGGTGCGGCGCAGCGGAGTCCGGTGCGGGTGTCAGCGTCACGCTGGCGGTGTCGATCAGGTGGTCACTGGGCGGGTCCTGGATCAGCCCGCGCAAACACTCGGCCATGACGTCGCGGTCGTGGTCCTGGGCCAGCCACTGCTGGTATTGCATCAGGGCGAGATCGGAGTCGGCCAGGTCGCTGACCGGCAACGTGGTCAACGGCGTTGACTGGCGCAGCGTGTCGATCAGTGCGCGGGCGTCGGCGAGTGTGTCGGGCACCGGCAGATCGTGGCACTTCAGCAGTTGGGCGAGGCTGAACTGGCCGTTCTGGTGGATAAAGCTGCCGAGTTGCTCGGCGACCGCGACCAGTTGTTCGAGCTGGCCGTCGAGGGGCAGCGCGAGCAGGTGTTCGATGTCGATATCCACCATCCCGCCCCAGGCGTTTTTGCCGATGAGCCGGCGCGTGGCAGGGTCGAACGTATACGCGCCGGGTTGCAGGCCGTCGACCACGTCCAGCGCCAGGAACGCGGGGCTGCGGGTGATGGCGTCGAGTAACGCGACGCCGGCTTGCTGGGTGCTGGCCCAGAACGAACCGGAATCGAGTGTGAAATAGGTCTTGTAGACGGAAAACAGGTTGAAGTCGTCGTCGAGCAGGGCTTGCAGTTGGTCGGCGATCTGCTGCTGGTCCTGATTCAACCGCCTCAAACGGTCATTCAGGCCCGCCTTGGGGTCGACGAAGCTGTTCGATTGATCGAGCGCCTGGGTGATCACCCGGCGCTGGCCGCGATGCCCGGGGTAGGGGTAACCGTAGAACTTCAGCACCGATTGCGCCGGCAGTTCGAGCGGCGCGGTATCGAGTGGCACATCCAGGCCCGCCAGCGCCACCGGCAGGCGCGTGGTCCAGGCCTGCAAGTGGGGGCGGCTGAGTGCGCGGCGGTACACCTGCAGCCAACAGCCCAGGGTGGAGTGCTCGGGCACGATCACTGTGGTGGAATTGCCGGTTGTCAGGTGGTTGAACAACGCGCTGATCAATTGGCCATCGGCGGCCAGGCGTTGCGTTCGACCTTGTTGGAGTACGTCGAAGGGGGTTGGCATGGGGAGATCCTTTCGCTGGGATTGCCGTCCTGGCAATCGAAGCGTCCCATGGTGAATGGGCGGCCCGGCTGC
Source organism: Pseudomonas marginalis (assembly GCF_024169655.1). GTDB lineage: Bacteria > Pseudomonadota > Gammaproteobacteria > Pseudomonadales > Pseudomonadaceae > Aquipseudomonas > Aquipseudomonas paraveronii. Next base: position 1,144,656 of record NZ_JALJWV010000001.1, read on the forward strand.
TGATATGGCGATGCTTCTCGTCCGACCGTGGCCGGCTTCCGCATTGTCTGCCTGATGGGCTCAAAGCATTGAAGCAGAGCCTTCGGCTGGGTATATACGGCCTAGGTAGGGGCATGACGCTGCACCAAAGCTGTGCAATACTCGGCGCGCGTCAAACGGAGAAAATCCCTACGCTATCCAGGTAATGCACCTCCACAAAAGCCGCTTTTACCGCGACTTCTCGCTGAATCTTGGCGTTTATTAAGTGAAAAACCCTGGCTTGAGCTTTTTATACTGCACCCCCGCTGATCTGGCCCTGGCCAGACGGGTTGGCCCATGAGGCGAGCCCGGTATGAGGCGTTGTGGCGGACCTGCCGTGACGTCGAGTACTCGGTGGCTTAATCCAATAACAAGACGAGGTTGTACCCCTATGCCAGTTGGCAACCACCTGCCTCATGGCGAGACCGCTCAGGGCGGCCCGCTGAAACGTGAACTGGGCGAACGGCATATTCGCCTGATGGCCCTCGGCGCCTGCATCGGTGTCGGCCTGTTCCTTGGCTCGGCCAAGGCCATTGAAATGGCCGGCCCGGCGATCATGCTCTCTTACATCATTGGCGGCCTGGCGATCCTGGTGATCATGCGCGCGCTCGGCGAAATGGCGGTCCACAACCCCGTCGCCGGTTCGTTCAGTCGCTATGCCCAGGATTACCTCGGCCCATTGGCGGGCTTCCTCACCGGTTGGAACTACTGGTTCTTGTGGCTGGTGACCTGCGTCGCGGAAATCACCGCCGTGGCCGTGTACATGGGCGTCTGGTTCCCCGATGTGCCGCGCTGGATCTGGGCCCTGGCGGCGTTGATCAGCATGGGCACGGTCAACCTGATCGCGGTCAAGGCGTTCGGTGAGTTCGAGTTCTGGTTCGCCCTGATCAAGATCGTCACCATCATCGCCATGGTGATCGGCGGCGTCGGTATCATCGCGTTCGGCTTCGGCAATGACGGTGTGGCGCTGGGGATTTCCAACCTGTGGGCTCACGGCGGCTTCATGCCCAATGGTGTGCAGGGCGTGTTGATGTCCCTGCAAATGGTGATGTTCGCCTACCTGGGCGTGGAAATGATCGGCCTGACCGCCGGTGAAGCGAAGAACCCGCAGAAGACCATCCCGAATGCCATCGGCTCGGTGTTCTGGCGCATTCTGCTGTTCTACGTCGGCGCGTTGTTCGTGATTCTGTCGATCTACCCATGGAATGAAATCGGTACCCAGGGCAGCCCGTTCGTGATGACCTTCGAGCGTCTGGGCATCAAGACCGCTGCCGGTATCATCAACTTCGTGGTGATCACCGCCGCGTTGTCGTCCTGCAACGGCGGCATCTTCAGCACCGGGCGCATGCTCTACAGCCTGGCGCAGAACGGCCAGGCCCCGGCAACCTTCGGCACCACCTCGCGCAACGGCGTACCGCGCAATGCGTTGCTGCTGTCGATCGCTGCGCTGCTGCTGGGCGTGTTGCTCAACTACCTGGTGCCGGAGAAAGTCTTTGTGTGGGTCACCTCGATTGCCACCTTCGGCGCGATCTGGACCTGGGTGATGATCCTGCTCGCGCAGCTCAAGTTCCGTAAGAGCCTGAGCCCGGCGGAACAGGCGGGCCTGAAGTACCGCATGTGGCTGTACCCGATCAGTTCCTACCTGGCCCTGGCGTTTCTGGTGCTGGTGGTGGGCCTGATGGCGTACTTCCCGGACACCCGCGTCGCGCTGTATGTCGGCCCGGTATTCCTGGTGCTGCTGACGGTGCTGTTCTATACGTTCAAGTTGCAACCGACCCAGGTTGCCCAAGGCGTCGCGCGCTCGGCGTAACGCTTGTTCAGGGCGGCCTGTGGCGCACAGGTCGCCCTGATGCGCTCAATCGCGCTGCAACGCGTGAAGGGCGGCGTCCGTCAACTGGCCGATGAGGCGGTTGCGCTCGGCGGTCTGCGTGTCGATCAGCGCTTGCAGCTGGTCGAGGTGTTCGTCGGAGTGTTTGTCCGGCAGCTCCTTTTGCAAGAGCCCGATCTTGTAGCGGGTCACGTCCTTGATGGTTAAAAACGGCTCGGGGAAGCGTCGTTCGAGGTAGTCGAGCCAGAAGTCGCGGGTTCTATAGGAGTTCGCCAGCCCTGGTGAGTTCTCCAGCCCATGCAGTATTTGACGGGCCTGCTGGACATCGTTTTCGACCACGCCATATCCCTCCACGGAATACAACATTTGCTCGACCTGGACCGGCAGGTTGAATTCGTCGCGCAACCTCACCCGATAGAACAGGGTGATTTCGGCCGGGTCCGGCGAACGTCCTTGCACGGTCAAGCGGCTGATGTGATCGTCGGCGAACTGGTCGAGCTGCTCCAGGTAATACACCTGTTTGGCCAGGCCGAGCAGTTCGCGGTCGATCCGCTGTTTGTCGTACCGAGCGAGGGTCTGATGCACGCGGTGCATGAGTTCCATGTTGCTGAACAGCAGTATGGCCCCGTCGCCACAGGTGCCTGCGGCACTGGTGTTGAGGAACACTTTTTCGCGCAGCTCGGTGGACTCGCCCATGCCGTTGAGCAACCGCCAGACACGACGCGTCAGTGTTTTGCGTGTTGCGCCGCCCTGCTGGTAGTCCAACGATTTAGTCAGGTCTGCCAACACTCTGAAGGTGTCATCCGGCCGGGCGCCTTCCTGGCTTGATAGCGCGTCCCACAGTTGTTTCGCCGGCGCGTGTTGAGCGCTGTCGAGGGCGCCCAGCCAGGGCGCGACGTTACGTTCTGTCGCGGGCGAGTGAGTGATGCCTGGCACGGTTCTGACCATGATAATGCCGCTGTCGTTGCGGTATTGCTCCAGACGCTCCAGGGCTTGCGCGGACAGCGGGTTGCCATGCAGATAGATACGGCGGTTTCGCATGCGCGCCCTGATGTGAGTAAAGACTTGTTCGGGAATGCTGCTGATCTGATTTTCCTGCAAATACAGCGTGTTCAGATTCCCGTGCTCTGCGGCGCCTATCGGCCATTCATGGAGATCGGTGCCCCTTAGTCTCACGCTTGTGAGTTGGACCATCCGGGTAAGGTCCGGGGTGATGCCCAGGGGGTTGCCGCTCAGATTAAGACTGCGCAGATTGACCAGGTTGGTGAGTCGCCCGGCCGACGCTTCAGTTAAGCGGAGCCTGTTGAATTGCAGGTCCAGGTGGGTCAGTTGCGTCATGTCGGTGATAGCCGTGGGCAGTTCGGTCAGCTGACAGTCGATGTGTAAGGCGCGCACGTTAGGGAAAAGGGCGAGGAACGCGTGGCCTGCGGCGGGGAAGGTGTTCCCGGCGATACTCAAGTGCTCGATGTGTTCGAACCCGGTGAACCCCGTACCAAAGGCGTCTGTGGGGAGGTCATTGTCGTCCAGTCGCAACGTCAGCGAGTGGACGTCGAACAAGCCGGCAACATAATGCAACATCGACTCATCCCGTCGCCACGCCCTGCGCAGTTGGTTCGCGATATAGCGGCGTTGACCCAGATGCACGCCTAACGGGTCGGTCTGGGGGGCGTCGATGGCGCGAGGGGTGTCGCTCCAGCGTGTCAGTTCAGTGTCCATGAAGCTGAATTCGGCCTGGCGTCGGTCCAGTTCGATCAGGGCGGCGGGTTCTTCCAGGCCGAGTCGGTGGATGAAGGCGCGGGCGGCATCGTTGTCAAACCGAGGGTAGAGCTCCTGCACCCGGCTCCTCAGGCTCGGCGCACGATTACCGCCGAATGGCCAGAGCCAGTTCCAGACGGGGTACGCCAGGAACGAGCGATCCAGGCCCATGGGTGGTTGCAGCCAGGGTTGCAGGTGAGGCAGGTCCAACAGACTCTTTATTTGCACACGTTGGGACAAGGCCAGGTTGGCTATCTGCTCGCGCAGTGGCGTGAGGTCGTATTCGGCAGTGATTCCCAACGAGGTCCGTTCGGCAGGGCTCAAGGTCTGGATGATGGCCGGCAGCAGGTGGCTGCCCCTGCCGTCGGGAGTGGCGAGTGCTGTGCCTTGAGGATCATAAGCGTGGTAAACCCGGTGTTGTTTGACCAACACTTTCCGGTTCGTCCCGGCCGGGTTGCCGGCGCCTTCTATGCTGGGGCCGTTGAAATGTCGGTCGCGCACCTCTATTCGAAGGTCCGTTGGCCAGCCGCTGACGGATTGAAGCAGGTGCAGGATGATCCGGTCGCTGTCCGGGTTGATCAGGTTGTCCAGGTACAAGCCCTCGAAGGCTCGATTCAGACGCACCTCGTGGGCGGTCAATCGGGCTTTTTCGCCCAGGCGCAGGCTTACCTTGTCATGCTCGTGCAACTGCTTGAGCTCGTGGGGCGTGGCGTGGCCGAGGATGCCGTCGACCGTGCTGTTGGGTAATTCCGGATGAGCGACCTTGAACCGTTCGCGTAACGCATTGGGGCCGCCGTGCTCGCTCTCCCGGTAGAGTGAGGTGAACAGATCGTTGGTTTCTTTCTCGGCAAACTCGATGATTTTTTTCACCAGTTTGAACAAGCGTTCTTCAGCAGATGCAGGTAACTCTCCGAGCAAGGCGTTGATCAGCGCATCGTGGCGGGCGAGTTGGTTCAGCAGCCGGGCCTCCTTGTACTGCGACTCGGTCACGCGGATCGTTTCAACATGCGGCCCCGAAGTGGCCGGGTGTTGATAGCGCACTTCATTGTGCGGCCCGATGATCTGCAGCCGGTGGCTGTCCGGCCATTCCGGAAACCCGGAGATCACCAGCAATTGCAGGTCTGGATCGGCATCTTGCGTATTGGGGGCCTCCCGCAATGCTGCGATGAAGCGCTGGATCTGTTGTTCGATCTTGAAGCGTTTACAGGTGTCGGCGAGCAACGGCGGGGCCGGGTGACCGGCGCGGTGAACCTGGCGCAATACGTGGTCCGGTGTATCGGTCAGGGCGAGGATTCGATCGGCCTGTTGCCGGGTGAACGCGTAGTCCTTATGGCCCAGTCGATGGAGCAATTGATGGGCGTCCCAGGTCATGGGGTTCTCGCTGGCCAGCCGCCAGGCACCCTGGCCGTTGTGTTCCAGGAGTGGGGTGTCGACGCCGATGTTTTTCGGGTGTTTGAGCCGCCACTTGAGCCGCTTTTTGTCGAAGACGATCCGGTACAGGCTGCCGGACAGCGGTAGGTATTCGTTGCCCTCAATGCTGAAGATGCCGTCGGCCCTGGGTTTTAGGTGCGGTGGCAGCATCAGGTTGTGTTCGTAGGGCGCCAGTGAGCCATTGACCAGGCTGACGAACCCCTCTGGGTTGCGGCGCGCGCTCATGTTATCCCCCAGGGTTTTGCGCAGGCCCTTGGCGTCGGTGGCGCCGTTCATGCCCAGCAGCTGACGTTCGTGAGGGTGGAGCACCGAGGCGATGGCCAGGTAGAAGCTGTCTTGGACGGGGGAGACGGGGATTTCGCCAGCGTTGCGGATGTCGTAGGCGCAGTAACGACCGCCTGGGTATAGGCGCAGGTTTACGGTGAGGTCGTCCGGACCGCTGGGCACGAAGGTCTGCCCCTGGCTGACATCGGTGACCACAAACGGCCGCTTGAGGCTGTCGCGTATCAGCGCGCCGGCGAATTCCCTGGCCCAGAGGTCGGTGTCGGCATTGAAGTCGCGGGGGTTGTACAGGCTGTCGATCACTGCATCGATGCGCAACGCGGTACGTTGATGATCGAGTCGTTCAACAAACGCCACCGGCAGGGTGCCTCCGCTCAGAAACGCCTCCTGCTGGCGTGCTGTCAGCGGGTGCTCGGCGAGTAGTCGCGTCAGGTTGGCGGCGGTCAGGGGCGGGTTCAGGTCGCGCAGTTTTTTCAGCAAGGGCGTGACGGTAATCAAGGCCGGTGAGACCTTGACCGGCAGAAACCGTCTGGCTGCCGGCGCGGCGGCGAGTTCGCCTTTTTCGTAGCCCCAATAATCGAACAGCGCCGAAAACAGCGCGTGGCGCTCGGTGTTTGCCAATGCGCCAACCTGTCGGCGCACGCTGCTGACGCGCGCGTCCTCGGAGGCGTTGGGTTGGTCCTCTTTGCCCAGGGCCGAGTCGCGTGGTTGCTGGCGGATGATCAGTTGAAGCAGGTGCTCGTTGCCCTCGGGGCCGCTGCCGTCGTCGTTGAGGTCTGTGTAGCTGCCATCCTCGTGGCGCTTGAGGTTGATGGCATGGGGGCGTGGGGGTGGTTGCTCGGTTTTGCCGTAGGTCTCCAGCCGCGTGCCTTGTGCATCGTGGATATGCAGCAGGGTGTCGGTCGGCCAGCCGTTGAGTTGGGTCAGCAGGCAGAAGACCGTGCTGTCGGCATGCGCCGGCAGTTGGCCGGGTTGGGGGAACCGCTCGATGATTTGCTGGATGACCTGATCGACCTGCAGACGCCTGGCGCCTTCGATCAGGTTCAACGGTGCCGGTTGGGCCTGCCACACGCGATCCAGTGTATCGCGTGTGGTGGCGGTGCTGCGTAGCATGTGTTCAAGGTCAGCCGACGGGATCGTCGACGCCCCGTCAGGCAGCATGCGTTGCAGCAACTCCTGGTTGGACAGGAGATGGGCGTTGTGCAAATCGAAGGTCCAGGCCTGGAGTTCTGGGACGAATATGATCGCTGGGGTGTAGCCGTCTTTACCCTGTGTGAGTACATAGCGTTTGTGCGCGTCGTCGAATTTGACTTCGACCAGCACGTCCGTCTCGCCCTGGCGCAGTTTGGCGTAGAGGTGCCCCTGGTGCGTGTAAATGCCCAACGCATTGGGGCTGATACCGTTGACCAGGCGCTGGTTGTCGTGGGCATACGGTTGGGCGTCGGCTTTCCAGAGCCCATGGCTGCCGTCGACGCGCGTGATCTTGTACGGGTTGCCGAGTTTTTCCAGGTACTCGTGCATGCGTCGGCGATGAGCCCTTCCGGCGGTTGAGATCAACTTGCCGCTGACTGCCAGGTCGGTGACATCGGCCAGCGCCGAGGCAAATCCGCTGGCTTCGCCCCTGGCCAACTCATTTACGCCCTGGGCGGCGCTGTAGGTCAGGCTGCCCATGGCCGTGAGCTGCATGACCCGGTTCATGCCGGTCACGCCGCCGGGCAGCGGCATAAGCAGCATTTGCAGCACTTCACCGGCAATCGCCGCCGTTGCATCCTTGAGGGCTTGCCAGTCTTTTTCCGCGCGGGTTTGCGCCAGGGTGTCCAGGTCTGACTGAAAGCGCTGGATCTGGCGATAGACACACGCCTGGACCAGGGTGGTTTCACGCCCGGATTTGATGTCGGTGCTGAAGCGGATGTTGTCGAGGGTTTTTGGCGGGAAGGCCAGGTGAAAGCCGTCGTACACATACGCGCCTAACCAACTGAACCCCTTCAGGTGCTGCTCTTTATCGATCAGTGATTTGAACACCGACAGCCCGATCAAGGGTAATTGCCGGGAGAACCAGCCCAAGTCTTTTTTCGCGTGACTGTCAGTGAGTTGTGTGCGAAACGCGCACTCGGCGGCTTGAGCATCGTTGTGGTATTTCAACGCCCCTCCGGGGCGGAAGGGGAAGTAGGACAGCACGCCCAGGCTGGCCACGCGAATCAGTATCAAGGGCACGGGGATGCAGGTATCCCAGGGGACGAAGGGCACCGAGATCAGGGGGGTGATACCGGAGCTCAGGTTCAGCGTGTCGAACGGCAATTGCGCGCCAGTGCCTTCGATGGCGGCGTTGAGCCGCGTGTAGATCTCCAGGGTGACGCCGGTGGTGGCGCGGTTGCGATAGGCTTCGATCACGTCGAACAACAGGCTGGCCTTGGCCGACGCCTCGAACAATGGGCGCAACGCCCCATCCGGCGCCATGGCGGTACGGGTTTTGTCACGCAACTGAGCACCCAGGTCCAGCGCGCGGGCGGCGTCGATGAAGGTGGACGTGCTCAAGCTGCGGTCGTTGTCCGGCCCCACGATATAGCTGGCTTCCACCAGGCTGAAACCCGAGTCGCCGGGGATGGAGTGGGTGAAGCCATAGTTGAGGCAGGCGGCCTCCCACAGTGACAGGTGCTTGAGGTGGTGAATGTAGTGAAAGTCGTATTCGGCTCGTCGCGTGCGATTGGCGCCCTCGGGAATGGGCACATAGCCGATCGGGGTAAGCGGGTCCGACGGGTCCCAGGGAAAGCCCTGCTCTCGTTTTTCCTTGAAACGGGTGAAAAGGGTGTACTGCTCGGGATCGCGCCCGCCGAGCTTTTCCCGCAATTGCGCAAGGCCTTGGGTCTTGAAGTCGCGGGTCAGCGCTTGCTGAGCGGTTTCCAGCGCCGCCAGGGCTTTCAGTGCTTCGCGTTGTAAGCTGACGTAGCGGGCGGTTTGCGCTGGGTTCAAGCTGTTCATGGCTTGAATGACGTTGTGCTGGATCTGCTCAAGGGCTTGTTGGTGTGACCAGGCGTTGCTGGACTGCAAGTTCCCTGACAAACCGTTGAGCAGTTGATAAGTCGACATATGCCATGACCTTTCACGATAAGTGGAAGGGCATGGAAGCACCGCCGCGAAACCTGCCGGGGCTAACTATTTAATGACGCGGTGGGCAGCGCGCGTCGCTCTTGCAACGAGCCGTCCAGGCGCTTGTTGAATTCCAGCCAGCTCGCCAGAAGCGCCATCAACACCATGCCTGCCATCGCGCTGAACAGTTGCATGGCCAACGCATCGCCGGCCAGGGCATTGAGCATGTCCGCCAGCGGCGCCAGCAGCACGCCGAGGCAGAACACCTCCAGGGAATAGCGGCCCATGCGGCAACTCTGTTGCGCCAGCCAATGGCGGGTCCAGCCGGCATGCGGCAAGAGTTTGGCGGTGACATAGGCCAGCGCCAGGAAGTGCACCAGGCGCACCGGCGACAGGTCGGTCTTGCTGATGGGGTACAGCAGGTCGCTGAGCCACGCCGGCATCAGCGCGTCATGCACTTCGGGCCAGCGCCAGGCGAGCGTGATGATCGCCGCCAGCAGCGAGTAGGCCGCCGCCGCGACAAACAGCGGCTGGCGCAGCAGCCCACGGGTTTGTGCCGGGCGTGGCCGGCCGGCATGAATCGCCGCCGCGCCGCCGAGCACAAACAGCAACTGCCAGGTGACGGGGTTGAAGTACCACACGCCATCGGCGATCGCCCGCAGGTTCCAGCCCATCCACGGCGCCAGCAGGTACACGCTCAACGACACGCCCACCACCGCCCAGGTCTGGCGCAGCAGCAATGGCAGCATCAGCGCCAGCCCGCCGAGCAGCACGATGTACAGCGGCAGCGGGTCCATCAGGTTGGGCTTGAAGCGCAGCAGCAATTCATCGGTGAGCGCCTGCTGCGGCTGGGTGACGAAGTGCGTCAGGCCCATTTCCTCGACCAGATCACGGGTTTGCACATGGCTGTTGGCGAAAAACACGATGCCCATCAGCAGCGCTAGCAAAAAGATATGCACCACGTACAGCACCCAGGCGCGCCGCAGGATTTTCAGCGCGGCGATCCAGTAGCCGTCGCGTTGCAGGATCTTGCCGTAGGCCAGCACGGCGGCGTAACCGGCGAGGAACACAAAGACCTCCGCCGCATCGCTGAAACCTAAGTTGCGCAGGGTGATCTGGCCGAGAGGGTTGTGGGGCACGTGATCCCAGAAAATGAAGATCAACGCCAGGCCCCGAAAAAAATCGATGCGTGGGTCGCGTCCGTTCAGCATGGCAGCGGGCTCTTGTACGAAAGGTTTAGTAATGACGGACGAGCGCGGCGGTTGTCTTACGCCGCACGTCGGGCGGGCGCAGGTTGGCGGTATTTATAAGCAATTGCAAAGGCTGGGTATTACTGAATGTCTCAATGGCGCGGCGGCGCTACCTGTTAATTCTGACAGTAGACGGAGCGCGGGCGCCGTGGCTTGCTGGAGCCAGTCGCAACGGGACAACGCTATGGCCAGACTGTGGAAGGGATTCTCCAGCTACACGGTGATTGGCATCGCTAATACGGTGATCCATTGGCAGCTGTTTTTTGTGTTTCGAGCGGTCTTTGAGCTGAGCCAGGCGGTCAGTAACCTCCTGGCTTTCTGCGTGGCGGCGAGCTTTTCCTTCTATGTGAATGCGATCTACACCTTTGCGATGCCGGCCTCGTTGCCGCGCTATGGCCTGTTCATGCTGTGCATGGGTGGCTTGAGCCTGGGCGTGGGCTGGCTGGCGGATCGTTGGCTGGTGCCGGGGATTGTCACCGTGGCGGCGTTTTCGCTGATCAGCCTGGTGTGCGGGTTTTTGCTGTCGCGGTGCGTGGTGTTTCGCGAGCGTGGGCAATGAGGCTCTCGCTGGTGGTGCCGGTGTATAACGAAGAGCAGGCGGTCGGCGTGTTTTACCGCCGCGTGCGTCAAGAGGCTGCGTTGCGCGAGCATACGGTCGAGATCGTGTTTATCAACGATGGCAGTTCCGACCGCACCGCCGAGTATGCCCAGGCGCTCGCCTTGGCCGATAGCCGCGTGGTGCTGATCAACTTCTCGCGTAACTTCGGTAAAGAAGCGGCGCTGTTCGCCGGGCTCGAATATGCCACCGGAGATGCGGTGGTCCCGATGGATGTCGACCTGCAAGACCCGGTCGAGGTCATCGCGCAGTTGTTGACCGAATGGCAAAAAGGCGCCGATGTGGTGCTGGCCAAGCGCAGGGATCGTTCCAGCGATGGCTACCTCAAGCGCCACAGCGCGTCGCTGTTCTATCACCTGCTCAATCGAATTTCCTACACCCACATCGAAGAAAACGTCGGCGACTTCCGGTTGATGGACCGCAAGGTGGTGGACGTGATCAAAGCCTTGCCCGAGCAGCAATTGTTCATGAAAGGCGTGCTGTCCTGGGCGGGGTTTAACGTCGCCATCGTCGAGTACGACCGCGCCCCCCGCGCGGTCGGCCAGAGCAAGTTCAACGCCTGGAAACTGTGGAACCTGGCCCTGGATGGCATCACCTCGTTCAGCACTTTGCCGCTGCGGTTGTGGAGCTATATCGGCGGCGGTATTTCGCTGCTGGCGCTGGTGTACGCCGGGTATCTGGTGGTGGACAAGGTGTTGTTTGGCAATGCGGTGCCGGGGTATCCGTCGTTGATGACGGCGATCTTGTTTTTGGGTGGGGTGCAGCTGATTGGGATCGGGATATTGGGCGAGTATGTGGGGCGCATTTATATGGAGGCCAAGCATCGGCCGAGGTATGTGGTGAGGGAGATCATCAAGGTGAACGGCCATACTGAAGCACATAAAACTGGAGCTGATAATGAATAGATTCGAGTTTTATGAAACAGGACGGCTTGCAGGATGGCTGTCGATCATCGCCTTGGCGGCGGGCGTTCGCTTTTACGCGATCACCGATGCCTATGTTTGGTACGACGAAGCCTTCAGTGTCGGGATAAGTGCGTTATCGCCTGAGGCAATCTGGTTTCATACGGGTAGAGACGTACATCCGCCACTGTATTACTTGTTGCTTCATGGTTGGATGGAGTTGTTCGGAAAAGGGCCATTGGCGATCAGGAGCCTGAGCGCCATTGCCGGCATACTGACCGTCGCTTTGGGTATGGTGATGGCGCGCAGCATTTTCAACTATCGAACTGCGTGGGTCGCCGGGCTGTTTCTGGCGTTGTTGCCGGTGTCTGTTCGATTCAGCCAGGAAGCAAGGATGTATGCATTGTTAGGGTTGTTTCTGATGGGGGCAACACTGGCATTGATCTATTGGATGAAAAAGTCGGAGTGTTACCGTTATTGCCTCATTTACATCGGCTGTATGACCGCGGCGCTCTATACGCATTACTACGCAATACTAGCGGCTATGGCTCATTGGCTATACTTGATTGTGCTTCGACTTCATCCCGCTGTCAGGGCGCGACACGTTACAGGAACGGTGTGGTGGACCTGTAATGTCCTGATCGCGATTGCTTATATTCCTTGGCTGTTCAGCCTGGTGGATTTGCTGAAGAACTACTCAAAAATCCAGGCGGTCGGCAGTGTGGCCTGGTTGTCGCGGGCCAGTCCGTACTCTTTGCCTGATACGGTGTGGCGTTTTTTTACGTTGAACTCTCCGAAGTCGTTTTCAATGGTGGGGTATTGGTTGGTACCCGTTGTTCTATTGGTCATTACGGGATGGATAGTGTCGCTAGACAGAACAAAGTATCGATTTTCTATATTGCTGATGTTTTTTGCGTTTGTTCCTATGTTATCGCTGTTTGTTGTTTCATTGTTTATTCCCGCTTACTTGGTGCGATATGTAGCGTTCTCCGCTCTTGTGCTTCCGTTGATACTGGGCGCTGCGGTGACTTATCTGAGCAGCAGACAGGTTGCAGCAACACTGTTGTTCTTCGCGGTTATCGGGTTGGAGCTATTTGGGTTGCAAGCCAACTATCGTCAGGAAAGTGACATGAGCTATGTAAAAAGCACTGAGGTGGTTCGCATGAGACAGGCGATTGACTACATCTCGGCTCATCGACAAGCAGCAGATATTGTTGTGGTGGGCGGCGGATTTCTTTACTTTAGTGCGGTTTTTTACATGGGTTCTGATCGGAATATGTATCTAGTCGATCAGTCACTCGACCAGCATTCATCGAGTCGGCCAAATGGGTATGGCGCCACTACACTCATGTACGACACTTGGGATGAGCATTTTCTTGCTGATCCAGATCGTTTTCCTGAAGGGGTTCGAAGGGTGTGGTGGGTGACAGGGCGTTCAAGCACGGACCTCTATTACCCATATCAAGGAAAGTGGCGGGAGATTGATTACCTCGCGGCGGGCGAGCTTGAACTTCGTCTTTACCAGGCGCCATAGCACTGTGCGCCGAGACAGAGGTCAACACTCGCCTCGTCAACGCCACTAACCAGGCGCACGGATTTCCAGCTACCGGGCAACTGCCCCGGCTCAGAACGCATTCATCAGCAGCACCCTGCAGGGCTTGGCTTGGTGTTCATTGATCTGCGGCACCAGCCGGGTGAAGTGTTCGGTCTGGCAATGGGTATCGAGTGCCGCCTGATCGGGCCATTGCTCGACAAAGATAAAGTGCCCCGGGTCTTTCTGATCGACAAACAGATCGTAGGCGATGCACAGCGGTTCCTGGCGGGTTTTTTCCACCAGTTCGGCGTACCACGGGCGCACCGTGTCCAGGTGTTCGGGCTTGATGAAATCTTCCGCGATGACTTTCAACATCTGATGACTCCCTTACGCCGCAACGACTTCCTGCGGCTCAAAACTATCCGCCCGCGCCATCTGCCACATGCGCGAATAAAACTCGCCGTTCACTCCCCCGGTCAGCAATTCCCCAGGCTTGAGGAACACATGCAACTGTGAGAACAGCTTGATCTCGGTCGCCGACATGCGTCGCACCAGATGCTTGGCCGACAGTTGCGACGGGTGCTCCAGGCCCGCTGCCGCGAGCATTTCGGCCAGGGCCTTGAGGGTGTTGCGGTGGAAGTTGAACACGCGCTGGGCTTTGTCCGGCACGACCAGGGCGCGTTGGCGCAGGGGGTCCTGGGTGGCGACGCCGGTCGGGCATTTGTTGGTGTGGCAGCTTTGCGACTGGATGCAGCCGATGGCGAACATAAAGCCGCGTGCCGAGTTGGCCCAGTCGGCGCCGATGGCCAGGACGCTGGCGATGTCGAAGGCGCTGACGATCTTGCCGCTGGCGCCGAGTTTGATCTTGTCGCGCAGGTTCAAGCCCACCAGGGTGTTGTGGACGAACAGCAGGCCGTCGCGCATCGGCACGCCGATGTGGTCGGTGAACTCCACGGGTGCGGCGCCGGTGCCGCCTTCCTTGCCGTCGACCACGATAAAGTCGGGGAGGATGCCGGTTTCGAGCATGGCCTTGGCGATGCCCATGAATTCCCACGGATGACCGAGGCAGAACTTGAAGCCCACCGGCTTGCCGCCGGACAACTCGCGCAATTGGGCGATGAAGTGCATCAACTCGATCGGCGTGGAAAACGCACTGTGGCGCGACGGCGAGACGCAATCTTCGCCCATCAGAATGCCGCGTGTCTCGGCGATTTCCTGGGTGACCTTGTGCTTGGGCAGGATGCCGCCATGGCCAGGCTTGGCGCCCTGGCTCATTTTGATTTCGATCATGCGCACTTGCGGGTTCTGCGCCTGCTCGGCGAAGCGCTCCGGGTCGAAACGGCCGTCGCGGGTGCGGCAGCCGAAGTAGCCGCTGCCCAGTTCCCAGGTCAGGTCACCGCCATTTTCACGGTGGTAGGGGCTGATGCTGCCTTCGCCGGTGTCATGGGCGAAGTTGCCCAGCTTGGCGCCCTGGTTGAGCGCGCGGATCGCGTTGGCGCTCAGAGAGCCGAAGCTCATGGCCGAGATATTGAAGACCGAGGCCGAGTACGGCCGCTTGCATTGCGGGCCGCCGACCATCACGCGAAACGAACTCGGGTCGGTCAACGGAGCGGGGCGCATGGAGTGGCCGATGAATTCAAAACCCGACTGGTACACGTCGATCAAGGTGCCGAAGGGTTTGTCGGCGGTTTCGTTCTTGGCGCGCGAGTAGACCAATGAGCGTTGCGCCCGGGAAAAGGGCAGGGCGTCGCTGTCGGATTCCAGCAGGTACTGGCGGATCTCCGGGCGAATGCCCTCGACCAGATAACGGATATTGCCCAGGATCGGGTAGTTGCGACGTATCGCGTGAGGGCTTTGCAGCAGGTCGAAGAGGCCGAGCAGGCTGAGGATGCCGGTGACCAGGGTAATGGGCCATAACCATTCATGTTCGATAAAGGGCAGGCTGGCGAGGGTGAACATCACGCATACGGCAAACACCGCGTAACGGCTTAGCAAGGACAGGCTCATACGGTTACCTTGGGTCGGACTCTTCTGGTCGGTGCGACATTCTGCGCCAGTAAGGAAACCCTGAACAACCTGTAGGTGCATTCGCTTGGGTCGCATAGACACGGCGGACTGGCCCGATATAGACAGTTGGCGGCGCGCCGTGATGCTAAAAAAGCCGGCGGGTTGGCTGTCGATTCTGCCCCACGCTACGTCACTTCAGGGGCACTAAGTGTTTGGCGAATGGGCAGCACCACCCGGAACGTGGTGCCTTTGCCCAGTTCGCTGCTGACGGAGATTTCCCCATGGTGTTTCTTGACGATGCCGTAGGAGAGTGACAGCCCCAACCCCGTGCCTTCGCCCACTGGCTTGGTGGTGAAGAACGGGTCGAAGATATTCTGCAGGGCGTCCGGGGCAATTCCGCAGCCGTTGTCCGCGACTTCCAGCCAGATGCTCTCGCCTTCCACGCCGTTGCTGATGGTAATGGTGCCGCGCTCCGGCCCGATGGCTTGTGCTGCGTTGATCACCAGGTTCATCACCACCTGGTTGAGCTGCGAGGCCAGGCACTCGATTTCCGGCAAGGGCGCATAGTGCTTGATCACGTCGGCTTTGTACTTGAGCTCGCTGGCGACGATGTTCAGGGTCGAATCGATGCCTTGTTGCAGGTTGGCCCACTGCCAGGTCTGGTCGTTGTTCACCCGCGAAAAGTCTTTCAAGTCCTTGACGATTTGCGCCACACGGCCGATGCCTTCCTTGGTTTCGCGAATCAGCGTCGGAATATCTTCCCTGAGAAAGTCCAGGTCCAGGCGACGGCGCAGGGCTTCGAGCTGATCATCGCCGATCGCGGCTTCAGCCTGGCGGTAGGCATCGAGCATCTGCTCCAACTGTTTGAAATAGCTGTCGAGGGTGCCGAGGTTGGAGGAGATGAACCCCACCGGGTTGTTGATCTCGTGCGCCACGCCCGCGGCCAGTTGCCCCAGGGACGCCAGTTTTTCCGATTGCACCAGTTGGCTTTCCAGCTGTTTGCGCTCGTCGATCTCCAGTTGCAGGGCCTGGCTGGCGTGGGTCAGCGCTTGGGTACGTTGTTCCACCAACAGTTCCAGTTGGCTGGTTTGCAAAGACGCGCGCCGGGCCATGTCCCATTTGGCGGTCAGGGTGTTGGCCATTTGCTGGACTTCGATGTTGTCGAATGGCTTTTTCAGGATCAGCAGCCGGTCATGGGCGTGTAGGCGAAACAGCAGATCCTCCCAGGAATAATCCGAGTACGCGGTACACACCACCACTTGCAGGTTCGGGTCGACTTTCCACAGTTCTTCGATGGTTTGCGCACCGTCCCAGCCCTGGGGCATACGCATGTCGACGAAGGCCAGGGCGTAGGGCAGTTGCGCGGCCATGGCCGCCTTGAGCAGGTGTAAACCTTCCTCGCCACCGTAGGCGGAGTCCAGCTCGAACAGCGGGCCTTGCGGTTTGTCGCGGGTGCCGAACAGCGTCGCTTCCATATCGTCCAGGGCCTGGTTCTGTTCCAGGGGCGGCTTGAGGATCTTACGGAAATCTTCGTGAATCGAGGGCGTGTCATCGATCAGCAGAATCCGCCGGTTCGGTGGTTGGTTCATGCGGGGCCTGCTGCATCGTTGAGGGGGATTTGCAAAGTGAACAGCGCACCCTTGCCCGGGCCGTCGCTATGGGCGGTCAGCCGGCCATTCATTTCAATGGCGGCCAGGGCGCAGCTGTGCAGGCCGAAGCCATGGCCTTCTTTGCGCGTGGTGAAGCCGTGGGTGAAGATCCGCGTCATGTTTTCGGCGGGAATGCCTTCACCTTCGTCTTTGACGCTGATTTGCAGGATGCTGTCCTCCACGGTCTTGATCGACAACGTAATCTGCCGAGGCCGGTCGCTCAGGTTGGACATGGCGTACTTGGCGTTGCTGATCAGGTTGACCATGATCAGCAGCAACCGGTGTTTGTCGGCCATGATCTCAGGCACCTGGGCGTATTCCTTGACCACCGTCACATGGTGGCGATTCAGTGCGCCGGAATTCATGCGCAGCGCGTCGTCCATCAGGGCGCTGACCTGCAAGGGCTCCAGCACGCTGGAAACCCCGGCGTAGGATTGCTGGGTGGAGACGATGTCCTTGATGTGGTCGACGCTTTTGCTCAACTGCGCCAACTCATCGCTCATGCCCTGTTGCTCGACGGCGATGGCTTCCACCAATTGGTTGAGGTAGCCGGGCAGCAGTTTGCCTTTTTCGTCTTCGCGCAGGTAAGTGCCCAGGTCATCAGGGTGCTCGTTGATCAACTGCATGGCCTTGCCCAACCCCGATGCTTTGCTGGTGCGCAGCTTGCGCGCGACCAGTTCGGCGGAGATGTTCACGCTGTTGAGCACGTTGCCCACGTTGTGCAACACATTGGTCGCGATCTCCGCCATGCCGGCCTGGCGGGCGCTGTCGAGCAGTTCGCTTTGCGCATCCTTGAGCTGGCGGGTGCGTTTTTCCACGCGCTGCTCCAGGCTGGCGTTGGCGGTGTGCAGGGCGCGGTTGACCCGGTTGATCTCGGCGAAACTGCGCAACAGCCTGATGGCCAGGTACAGCAGCAGCGCCACCAGCAGGGTGGAGAACACCAGTAAGTAGTTGTGATACATCTGGTCGATCAGGTCGGAGGCCTGCTGATCCTGATTGAGGTGGGTGGTCAGCTCGTCCAGGCGCTCGGCCACGGGAACTGCGGCGATCTGTTCCAGCAGGGTGTTGACCAGCGGCTGTTCGCGCAGGATCAGCGCGATGTGGTTGCTGAGAATGTCCACCGGCAGGTGGAAGTCAGCCGGCAAGCGTTCTTTGTTCACGGCCAGCAGGCTCAGGCCCAACTGGATTTCGGCCGCGCGGTCTTCGCTGGCGACCTGGGCGAATTCCATGCTGCTGAGCAATAGGTCATAGGTGTCGGTGGCGACGCCTTGCAGTGACAGTCGGCCCTCGTCGTCGAGCTGGGAGAACTGGGCGAACTGGGCCTGGATATCGTCTTCGGCGGTCGGCAGGAACGCCAGGGAGTTGCGCAGCACCGCGTTATGGGACTTGAACTGGTCGACCAGCCGCGCTTTGTCCCGGATCGCCGCCTCGCCGGCGTCCAGGCTGGCTTGCCAGCCTGGCAGGTCTTTAGGCGCGTGATATGACGCGTGGTGGTGCAGTTCCTCCCAGAGTCGGGTGATCTGCGTCAGTGGCGTCACCAGGGGGTCGTAGTTGTGGGTCAGGGCGATTCTGGCCTTGAGCACTTCACTGTCCCACTGCGCATTGAGCTGCTGCATCTGGCGGATCAGGTCGCGGGACTCGGTGTAGCGGCTGGTCTGGTCGGCGGTTGACTTGATGTACAGGAACACCAGGACCGAGGCCAGCAGCACGGTCGCGGTGGCCAGCAGCAATTGGACGACGTTGTGGCGGGAGAGTCTCATGACCGTTTGCTCATAGAGGTTTGCCCGCCCATTGGCCGGTCAGGGTCTTGAGAAATTTGATGATCTGGTCCTTGTCTTCTGCTGAG
This sequence comes from Pseudomonas marginalis, assembly GCF_024169655.1. Lineage (GTDB taxonomy): Bacteria > Pseudomonadota > Gammaproteobacteria > Pseudomonadales > Pseudomonadaceae > Aquipseudomonas > Aquipseudomonas paraveronii. The sequence goes on from NZ_JALJWV010000001.1 coordinate 1,162,861, forward strand.
GGAACGCGCCCCAGCTGGAATGTGAACATCACATCCACGGCTTCTTCCAGGGTCTTGGCCGAGGCGTTGTGAAAATACGGTGCGGTGACGGCGACGTTACGCAAGCTGGGCACCTTGAACACGTTGCGGTCTTCCTCGTCGTGGGTGACGAGATAGCGGCCCAGGTCGGTCTCGGCGGGGGGACGGTCCTTGAAATAATCCCCCATCACGCCGAATTTCTGGAACATGTTGCCGCCGATATTCATGCCTTGATGGCAGGCGATGCAGCCATATTCCTTGAAGCGTTGGTAGCCGTATTTTTCTTCGCGGGTGAGGATCTCGGTATCGCCTTGCAGGTATTGGTCGAAGCGTGAGTTGGGCGTGAGCAATGTGCGCTCATAAGTCGCCAGGGCATTTTGCACATTGGCCGCCGTTACGCCGTCGGGGTACACCTGGGTGAACTGGGCCTGGTAATGCGGCATGGCCGTGAGGTTGTCGACCACGGTCTTCCAGTCGCTGCCCATTTCCCGCGGGCTGATGACCACCTGTTCGACCTGGGCCTCGAGGGTGTCGACCCGACCATCCCAGAACTGCTTGAAGTTCAGGCTGGCGTTGAACACCGTGGGCGTATTGATCTTGACCGGTTGGCCATCAAAGCCCAGGGAAAACGGCTTGTCGTCGGCCCCGCCCGTCTCCAGTCGATGGCAACCGGCACAGGACAGGCTGCCATTGACCGACAGACGTTTCTCGTTGAACAACTGGCGACCCAGCTCAACCGTTGCCGCATCCAGCAGCGGCACCGGCGGCAGCGGTTTGAGCGGTTCATCCAGCGGCGCGGCCAACACGGGCAGGGCGCCGCCATACCCCAGGACGACGGCAAAGCCGAGTGCCCGAGGGGACAGGCGAGGAGAGCGAGAGGGGAGACGGCTCAAGCGTTCGTTCCTTGATGGACAGTTATAGGTCAGGCATCAGGCTGGGGTGCCCGGCCTGCATCAATTGAGCGAAGTCATCGGCAGCCACGGCTTTGCTGAACAGAAAGCCCTGGCCCTCCTCACAGTGGTGGGCTTTGAGAAAATCCAACTGTTCAAGCGTCTCGACGCCTTCGGCAACGATGTTCAAGTCCAGACTCTTGCCCAGGCTGATGATGGCACTGATCAGTTGCGCATCCTGGCTGTTTTCGCCCAGGCCGCGCACGAAGGATTGATCGATCTTCAGCACATCGATGGGAAACCGTCGCAAGTAACTGAGGCTGGAATAGCCGGTGCCGAAATCGTCGATCGACAGCCGCACGCCCAGGGCCTTGATGCCTCGCAGGGTGACGAGCGTGTCCTCGACGTTTTGCATCAGCACGCTCTCGGTAATTTCCAGTTCAAGCAAACCGGGCGCCAGGCCCGTGCGCTCCAGAATAGCCGCCAGGTTGGCGACAAAATTGCGCTGGCGAAAATCAATCGCCGAAATATTCACCGAGATACACAGCGCAGGCAGGCCGGCGGCGCTCCAGGCATGCGCTTGCTCGCAGGCTTGGCGCAACACCCATTGGCTCAAGGGCACGATCAGGCCGCTGTCTTCGGCCACGGGAATGAAGGCTGACGGGTAGATCCAGCCGTGATCGGGCTGGTGCCAGCGAATCAGAGCTTCGGCGCCGACGATCCGCCCGCTGTTCAAATCCAGTTTCGGTTGGTAGTGCAAAATAAACTCATCGCGCTGCAAGCCCTGCCGGATCGCGCTTTCCAGGCTCTGCTGGGCCTGGGCGCGCAGGTTCATCTCGTTGACGAAGAAACTGAAGTCATTGGGGCCATGGGCTTTGCTGGTGTGCATGGCGGTTTCGGCGTTCTTGATCAGTTCCACCGCGCTGAAACTGTCGTTGGGGTAAATGCTGATGCCCAGGCTTGCGGTGACACTCAAGTCATGCCCGGCCACATAGCGTGTCGCGCTGATGGCACCGAGCAGTTTTTCGGCAATGTACTGGGTTTGCTGAGGGTGCTTGATGTCGTTGAGGACCAGCACGAACTCATCGGAACCGTAGCGAAACACCGAATCCGATGCGCGCACTGTGGCCACCAGGCTTTGGCTGACCTGCTTGAGCATGTCATCGCCGACCGGGTAGCCCAGGGCATTGTTGATGCGCTTGAAGCGGTCCAGGCCGATAAACATCACGGCCAACTCGGTGTCATGGCGCCTGCAGACGGCAATCGCCTGCGTCAACCGATCGCCCAGCAGGGTGCTGTTGGGCAGTTCGGTCAGGGCGTCGTATTGCAGCAGGTGCGAGACCTTGAGCAGTTCCTGCACGCGTTCTTCAATTGTGCGCTCCAGCCCCATCAGTTTGAGCGCTGCGTCCTGGGCCAGCTGCCATTTCCAGGTCAGCGCACTGGCCATCTGGCGGATTTCCAGGTTGTCGAACGGCTTTTTCAGGATCAGCAACTGGTCGCTGTATTGGATGCGCGCTTCGATGGCTTCGAAGGAATAGTCCGAGTAGGCCGTGCACAGGGCGATCTGCAGGTTTGGGTCGACGTTCCACAGCTGTTCGATGGTCTCCAGGCCGTCCCAGCCCGGCGGCATGCGCATATCGATGAACACCAGGGCGTAGGGCGCCTTGTCTGCCACGGCCTGGTTGACCAGGGCCAGCGCTTCCTGGCCCTGGTAGGCAGAGTCCAGCTCAAAGGTCTGGCGCACGGTGGGGGCGGTGCCGAACAGGGTTTCTTCGATGCTGTCCAGGGACAGGCCGCCATTGGCATCGGCGCACAGGATCTTGCGGAAATCCTCGTGGATGGAGGCCGTGTCATCGACGATCAGGATTCGTCGGTTGGCCCGTCCCGAGCACGGGTTCATGACTGACACCGGGGCGCGGGCAACTGGAGACTCTTACGCATCGGGCTTCCTTACCTTGAATGCTTCGGTAAACGGGGCGAGTCATGGCTTCATGCTACTAGCATAGTCGGATCCCTTGAATAAGTACGCCAGTTGGCGTCAAATCAACCCCAATTACCCCGCGAGCATCTAGCGCTCATTGCTTGCGCAAGTACAGCGATGGATCACGCGGGGGTGCAATGAAGCAACTGTGTGCCATTGTCAGGAGGTGTCGCCATGGATGAACAAACAACTGCTACGACGTCCCCTTACAAACCTACTATTTTGCTGGTCGACGATGAAGAGTCGATCCTCAACAGCCTGCGCCGCCTGCTGCGGGGCCAGCCTTATGATGTGCTGCTGGCCGGCAGTGGTGCCCAGGCCCTGGAAATCATGGCTGCCCAGCCCGTCGACCTGATCATGACCGACGCGCGCATGCCGTCGATGGACGGCGCGATGCTGCTGGCCGAGACCCACCGCCTGTACCCGGCCACCACGCGCATCCTGCTGACCGGTTATGCCGACATGACCATGATGATCAAGGCGATCAACGAAGGTCAGATCCACCGCTATATCAGCAAGCCCTGGAACGACGAGGAAATGCTCCTGACGTTGCGCCAGTCCCTGGAGCACCAGCATTCCGAACGCGAGCGCGTGCGTCTTGAGCGCTTGACCCGTGATCAGAACGAGCAGTTGAAGGCGCTCAACGCCACCCTGGAAAAACGCGTCGAAGCCCGCACCAGCGAGTTGCAGCAAACCGCCGACATGCTCGACCTGGCCTACGACGAGCTAAAGCGCAGCTATGTGACCGGCACCGAAGTGTTTTCGCTGCTGGCCAACCTGCGCCTGCCCAAGCATAAGCAGACCAATCGCCAGTTGATCGAGCTGATCCGCGTGTACTGCAAAGCCCAGTCGGTGGACGAAGCCAGCGCCCGTGACCTGGCCATGGCTGCGGCGCTCTACAACATCGGCAAGTTGAGCTGGAGCGACGGCATGATGGCCGCCCCGTCGGATCTGCTGCACAGCAACGACCGCGAACGCTATCGGGTCTACCCGACCCAAAGCGAATCGTTATTGATGACCCTGGAACCGATGAAGGACGCCGCCCGGCTGATCCGCCATCACCAGGAACGCTGGGACGGCACCGGGTTTCCCGATCACCTCAAGGGCGATGCGATTCCCGAAGGCGCGCGGTTGCTCAAACTGGCGGTGGACTTCATCGAACTGCAGAAAGGCCTGATCCTGGAGCGGCAGATGAACAGCGGTGAAGCACTGCTGTACATCCGCAAGTACGCGGGGCGGCTCTATGATCCGGACATGGTCGAAAACTTCGTCCTGGCCTGCGCCACGTTCCTCAGCGACGTGACCCTGGGCGACCCCAACGTCAAAGTGCTGAGCACCCGCGAACTGGCCGAAGGCATGGTCCTGGCGCGCAATCTCAACGCCGATAACGGCATGTTGCTGCTCAATGCCGGCAAGGTGCTCAACCTGCCGCTGGTGGACAAGCTGATCGCGTTTGAAGCGATGGAGGGCGCCAAGTACAGCGTGTTTATCAAGGAGCCGGAAGAGCCGCAGCTTTTAGGCTGAGGCGCTTCATGGGATTATTGTGCCTTTGCATTCAAGGTGATTTTGTCCATGCCAACCACTATCCGTATCGCCGCCGCTCTCTTGATCGGCGGCGACGGCCAGACTTTACTGGTGCGCAAGCGCGGCACCCAGGCATTCATGCAACCGGGCGGCAAGATCGATGCCGGCGAACAACCGGTCGAGGCGCTGGCCCGTGAGCTGCACGAAGAGCTGAACGTGCGCATCGAGCCGAGCCAGGCGGTCTACCTCGGCCGCTTCTCGGCCCCGGCCGCCAACGAGCCGGGCTTCACGGTGCAAGCTGAACTGTTCCGGGTGCAGATCGATGTGCCGGTGACGCCGGCCGCCGAGATCGAAGAAGTGCGCTGGATCGACCCTGCCGGTGACGGCGGCCTGCACCTGGCGCCCTTGACGCGTGAGCTGATCCTGCCGTTTTATCGCCAATCGCTGACCACCACCGCCTGATTGGCGCGCTCCAAGGACTGAGCCGTGCGTCCCTCAACGCACGGCGCTGACCCCATCCAATGTGGAAAACGACGTGTCCTTGGCCGTGAGCAGAAAGTCGCGCATGTACGGCGCGTCCAGCATGTCTGCACGAATCCCCGCATACAGCGTTGCAAACAGACCTTTCTCACCCAGGCGCTTGGCCTTGACGTAACCGCGCGAGCTGTATTCATGCAGCGCCCAATGCGGCATGCCGCACACGCCGCGACCGCTGGCGACCAGTTGCATCATCATCACCGTCAGCTCCGAGGTGCGCACCTGGGCCGGTTCCACATCGGCGGGTTCGAGGAACCGCGTGAAAATGTCCAGGCGGTCGCGTTCCACCGGGTAGGTGATCAGGGTTTCGCTGAGCAGGTCTTGCGGCACGATGTACGACTTGTTCGCCAGCGGGTGCTGGTTGGCCACGGCCAGCATGGCTTCGTAGGTGAACAGCGGCACATACGTGATGCCCGGCAGTTCCAGCGGGTCGGACGTGACCACCAGGTCCAGGTCGCCACGGGCCAGGGCCGGCAGCGGGGCGAAGGCGAAACCGGACGCCAGGTCCAGCTCGACTTCGGGCCAGGCGTCGCGGAACTGGTCGATGGTCGGCATCAGCCATTGGAAGCAACTGTGGCATTCGATGGCCATGTGCAGGCGCCCGGCGGTGCCGCCGGCCAGGCGCGCGATGTCACGCTCGGCGCCGCGCAGCAGGGGCAGGGTGGCGTCGGCCAGTTGCAGCAGGCGTAGGCCGGCGCTGGTGAAACGCACCGGTTTGGTCTTGCGCACGAACAACGGCATGCCCAAGCGCTCTTCCAGCTCTTTGAACTGGTGGGACAGGGCGGATTGGGTCAAATGCAGGCGTTCGGCGGCTTCGACCAGGCTGTCGGCTTCGCGCAAGGCGTGCAGGGTTTTCAGGTGGCGGATTTCCAGCACCGTGGTCTCCATGAGCAATATTGATGAGTAATGCGAATGGGGTGAGTTTGTCTCATGTTGTGCGGGCTGTCGACACGCAGGCCTGGGCGTGATGTTCATATCCGGCCATACATTGCCAAAGGGCGCTGATCCGGAGTCCTGGCGGGCCTCGCGCATGTGGACATAGTCAATTACGCATTTCTTATTTCACCGTAGGGATGAGTGGGTATTTTGGCCGCGAGATTCGTCCCGAAAGGCACTTTATGCGTCGTTGGGACGACACCGTATTTCCATGCCAAGGATGTGCCCCATGACCGCTAGCACCGCTGCCACGCCCTTTATCCCTCGCCTGTACCTTGCCGCACCACCCGTCAATCCGACCCCTTCATCCACGGCATTCGCGACCACCGCCCTGGGCCGCGCCAGCGCCGCCGTGCATCCCTTACCCAGCGCCACAAACCTCGCCGCCCACGCCGTCAGCAGCCAGTTCGCGACGCGGCCCGACGTGTACTCGGTGGTCAGGGACATGCTCGGCGAGGCGATCAAAAGCCTGTACCCCACGCTGGAATTCGACGTCGCGCAGACCTCGGTGGCAGAGCCGATCGCGGAGAACCCGGTTCAATACCGCTTGACCCCGCTGTTGGATGTCGCGCTCAACCACCTGGCCACCGGAGCCGACATCGATTTCACCGACAAGTATTCATGGCCGCAGAAACTGGTCAAACAAGGCACCGGTACCACCCTCAGAGTCCCCGACGCGTCAGGCAACCGGCGCGAAGACATCGACATGTCGGCCATCGAGCTGGTGATCCGCAGCCTTCGGCCCAGCCTCAAAGACGGTTTTGCACGAGCCTTGACGCGGTATTGGGGACAAACTGCTTCCGGGGCGGACAATCGCTGGTTGTGGCTCAGCGGCATGCTCAGCGACAACCTGCGCAGTGCGGCGCTGAAACAGCCCGGCCTTAGCGCTGCGCAACGCGCCACCCTTGACCAGGTGGTCACCTGGCCCGAGCGTGCGCAACGCGTGAGTGCCAACGGTGACGACGCGGCCCGGGTCTTCGTGCTGGACACCAGCGTCCGCTACGCTGGTGGTGCCTCCACGCAGCTCAGCCCGGATCTTTTGATCACCCGCCAGATCGGCGCCAGCACCCAGGTTCTGCATGCCGCTGCCAACGGCCAGATTACCCCTTACGACTCCCTGGAAGCCTTCGGCAAGGCCTGGGGCGAGACGCTGGAAAACGACTTCGTCTTCGACCACTTGACCTGGAAACGCCAGGAGCCGGACGCGAATATCTTCGATGCGCAAGCGGGCATCCTTCTGAACAACCAGTTGCAGGCGATAGACGCCCTCGAACTCCCACAAGCCGGTGGCCTCAACGCTCTGGAGCAGCGCTTGCGCGTGCTCAGCGATCCGAGCCCGTGGTTTGTCGGCGCCTATGCCCCGGATTCCGCACAACTGGCGCGGCTGCAGGAAAAACTGCCGCAGTGGCTGCGCAACGCCGACCCGGCCGATCGCCTTGCCTACCACCGCCACGCCCTCGAACTGGCCAGCGATGTCCAGCGCAATCAGGGGCGTAACTTTTTTTCGGACGTCCCCGATATTCGCACCTATACCCAGCAACAGCTGCAAGCGCAGTTGCAGGACACCGGGCTGCTCGCGGACCACCTCGAAGTCACCTTCAAGGTACCGGTCGGCACGTTGGGCGGCGGCTATATCGAGCGCGTCACGATGAGCCTGACCGACATGGCCTTGCGCAATCTGGCCGGGCTGCCCAAGGGGGAAATCGAAGTGCGTCACTTAGGTCAACCGATCAGCGACCCCGCAATGCCCCAGCGGCTGAAAGACATCGTCAGCCAGGTGGACATCGGCAAACACTACCCCGCGCTACTGCGCACCCACCTGCTTGGCGACAGCGATGAATCACGTCGACGCAGCGCCTTGTTCGCCCAACAGGTCCCGCGCCAACTGGCCATGCGCGCACTGGAACTCAAACTCAAGGGCGAAGCGGGCATCACCGCGCACGGCTACCGGTATGTGGAGGCGGTGCTGACCCCCGGCGCTGGAGCGAAACCGGTCGACGGGCAAGACATCGTCATGCGGCCCCTGGCGTTTTTACGCAAGCCCGGTGCGACACCCGATGTGGTCCAGAATATGTTTGTCATCGAGCCGGCCGATTCGGCTGTCGGCCCGCACCTGCTCTACCGTCCGATGTTGTCTCCGGTGCTGCAGGAGTTTCCCTCTCGCCAAGCGCTGCTGGAGGCGGTGCAACAGCCCGGCCCTTTACAGCAAGGCGTACTGGCCTGGTTGCCCGACGACAGGACGCGCGCGGTGTACGGCAACGGCGGGTTCAAGACCCCCAACATTGCCCGCTACAGCGTCTTCAACGAGTTCGACGCGCCCGCCCAGCCGGCACCGACGGCGCTGGCCGTGGACGGCTATGACGCGGCACGCACATTACGCCAGGACCTGGAACAAGGGCGCCTGATGCAGCACTTGTACCAGAGCAATACCCACAGCCTGGTGAGCCTGGCCGAGGGGCAGTCGGTATCGGACGCACAAAGTCGCTGGGCCTCCTTCAAGGAGCTGGGCGGGTTGTTGTTCAACACCTTGCTACCCGTGTTGCGCGGGCCTGGGGCGATGGCGGGGTGGTTGTTGCAGTTGGCCGGCAGCGAGGACGACATCCGCAAACTGTCCAACCCGAACGCTCAGGACGACAGCACGGCGACCGTGGTGAACCTGTTGCTCAATATGGGCATGGTCTTGACCCACGCCGCGCCCGCCGATATCGCACAACCGCCGCTGACGCTCGACGCGCTCAAAGCCATCCCGAAGCACGATGGACCGACGCGCCGCACGCCAGGCCAGGCGCCGAACGCCCATCGCGCGACCCTGCGCCAAAGCAGAATAGAGCCCTCTGCGGGCGTCGTCGGCGATAATACGAGCATGCTGGATTTTGCGTTCTCCAGCCCGCGCCGGTTGACCCCCGGCCAGCTTGCACTGGTCGAGTCATTCCGGGTACCCGCGCCGGGCGATGTCGGTGCCGCGATTGCCGAGGGGCAAAAACAGGGCTTGTACCTGAGCCAGGGCCGGCTGTACGCCAACATCGACAACCAGTGGTTCCGGGTGGCCAACGACCTCGACGGGGTGTTCATCATCGACGCGAACAACCGTGCGCGTACCGGCCCGCCGATCAGGCGTGACGCACAGGGCCGCTGGAGTTTCGACAGCAGCCCGCGGTTGCGCGGTGGCATGCCGCGCAAGAACGGTGTCGCCGAGCGGGTCAAACAGAATCGGCAGGCGCAACAAGAGCGGGGGGAGCTGTTCAGCCAAGCCGTCGAGGATGCGCTGCAGTTGGAAGTGCCCAGGGTCGAGGCGCATAACCAGTTGGTCGTGAGCATTAATGACTACGTCGAGGCCCGCAAAAAACTGCGCACGCTGTGGGGGCTGTCCACCACCGGTCAGCATCAACAGCGCTTCCTTGCGCCGTACCTGACGCAGCTGGAACTCACGAACAACCTCAGGCAAACCAGCGAACAGCAACTCGTGCAACTCAAGCAACGCACTGAGGCGCACAGTGCGGCCGTTCAGACCGCCATCGACCGCCTGGCGCCGAAAAAACTCGGCGCGGTGGACGATCTTTCCGAGGAAAAACAGGCGCGCTCCAAGCTCTACGGCGCAGTGCTCGACAACTACCGTCAAATCGAACGTTTCTACACCGTGCTGGCCGAAGACAGCAATCAACACGTCTCCAGCGGACGGTCGATGGCGGAAGTGGTCAGCGAGGCGAGGTCTGGTTCGAAAAGCGCCTATATCGAGCTGATGGACAACTACGCCAGGGTCTACAAAAACCTGGAAAACGTGCGCGAAGCGGCCCAGGCCTCCGCCGCCGTACTGGAAAAGTGGACCCGCGATTCATCGTTCGGCAAAACCAAGGCCGCATACTTTCTCAAGCAGCAAGACAAGCAGCCACCTGCGATTACCGCCCTGCGCATGAAGCTCGCCACGCTGTCCAATCTCAAAGAACTGAGCCTTGATCGCTATGTCCGAACGGCTGACCCGGTGGAGTCTTTCTACCTGGAGCGATTCAGTTCAACCAACCTGATCCCGGTCTATAGGGCGCACCTGGACCTGCGGCAGTACACCGGCTACAGCTTGAGCGAACGCAAGGCGACGTTGCAAACCGTCATTGGCACGTACCAGCGAGTGCTCAGCGATAGCCTCGCCTTGCAAGAGTCCAACCCCGGTCTTCAGCGGGCCGAGTATCAGCAGCTGTTTACCGAACGCCTGCGCGCGGTGATCAACGATGCCCAAACCGACCTGGGCGAAGTGATTCGCGAGGAACAAGCACTGGTGCCGGCCACCGTCGCGCAAATCGATCAACAACAAAAGCCGGCGGGCCAGCGCACCTTCAAAACCCGCGACAAGGAAACCTTGATCGGCACCGCGCGTCCTCACGCGGCAGGCACCAGCGCGATCATTGATGTACTGGACCCGCAGTCCGGCCAGCCGGTCGCCAGCTACAGCGAACACCCCAGCGACGGCGAGTGGGTGAAGATCGTTCCCGCGCAACCTGCACGGCCCGCGCAGTCGCCCAAGTCGCTTTCAACGCTCAAGTCCGACGCCAGAAAACTGCTCGAAGAAAGCGCCGGCATTGAACGCACGATCGCGTTCCAGAAACGCAAACTCAACGACCCGCAACGCCGCGAGGGCATCAACCCGCTGGACTGGAACGACATGCTGCAAGCCCAGGCCGAGCGGCTGCGGGCAACGGCCCTGCAAGCTGAAACCAGCCACAGCGGCAGGCCCGAAACCGAACAACTGGTCAAACAGTGGCGCACGGCGGCGGACGAGCTGCTCATCAAGGCCCGCCAGCACTGCGCCGATGGCTACAAGCTCCTCCCCCCCAAACCGGAAAACATCGACTACCTGTGGAAGCACGGGTTCGTCGACATCAACCTGGTCCAGCGAGACACCGCGACCAAAAGCGGCGATGTCTTCACCGAATACGCCGTGCGTGAAAAAGGCAAGGTCGACGTCTTGTGGTATGCCCATTTCCACTACCCGGCCAAAGGTTCGCCGCGCAATCTCTACACGGCGGCGCACCTGAAGATCCCGTCGCAGCGCACCAAGACCCAGAAAGACCTGGTGGCCGAGGCGGGCAATAACCGCGTGGTGGAACAGATCGTCAGAGCGCGGATCGGCCCGCCGCTGGATGAAAAACTGTTTTTGACGCTGTGACCGCAGCGTTCCGCTGACAGCCGCAGGCCTGCGCGACTATTGGGCGACCCAGAGCGGCCGGATATGCGGCAACGCGGCGGACTGCCTGCCAATGTCCGAGAACGGCAGCGAGGGGTCGTCGGCATGGGTCAAGTAGCGATGCTCCGGCAGTTTCAAGTGGGCCTTTTCGAACTCGTCGAAGGTGGCCGTGCGGCGGTTGTAATGAAAGTGCGCGTACCACACGGGGCGCGGTGGGGTGGCGGTCAGGTCCCAGACTTCATACTCCTGCATGAAGTCGCGGTGCCCGTTCGCACGCCGCGCCAGCTCGGTCATCGACGCGGTTCGACGCACCTCGACCACGTGGTGCCTGACCAGATCATCGAGCATGCCGTCGGTGGGTTGGCGGCTGGCCAATGCTTGGCGGGTGCGCAGGGTGCGGCCGGCGGCGCTCAGCTCGGTGGCGGTCGCGCGCAATGGCTGGATGCTCGGCTCCGTGGGGTCAAGGCGCGCGATGCGGTTTGCGCGCAAGGTGAGTTCGGCGGCTTCGCTGACCAGCATGTGTTCAAGGTCCACCGGCAACATGCCCTGGCGGGCGTAGGCTTCGACTTTGGCCTGGTACGCCGGCACGGCGCGCAGGCGGTTCTGGGCTTCGCTCACCATCACCGACTTCACGTTCGCCTCCGCCGGGAACTCCACGGGCGGCGCCGGTTGGCGCTGGGCCCGACCGTTCGGGCGTTGCTCCCAGGTCTCGGTGTGGCCGCTGAGGTTGTCGATGGTATAGCGCGTGGTGTTGGTGCCAGGGTCGGTGCTTTTTATGCCGATCAGCAGCCGGTTGTCTTCGCTTTCAAACACCGTCCCTTGTGGTTCGTCGGGTCGTGGGCGCCGCAGGCGAGCGGGCGTGCCGATGCGCTGACGGGCCAGTTGAGTCATGCGCTCAAGGTTGTTCAGCAAGGCGTCCAGGTTATCCAGGTCAAAATGTTGCGGGTAGCCTGCACTCAAGGTTTTAACGCTGAGGCTGAAACGCGCGTAGGCATCGATACATTCGTTGAGGATTCGCGTGCGTTGGCTGACGGTGGTGGGCGTCTTTGTCAGTGCGAAATGCGTGTTCAGGGCCAGGTGGGCGTCGAGATAGACGCGATTGACCTCACTTTGCAAGTACAACCAGGAAGGATCGGTGACGTGATCGTAGCGGTTGAACGTATCGATGCTGTGGACGGTGCGCAGGTGCGTGCGAAAGTCTTCATCGTAGAGTTCGTTCCAGCGCGCCGCGTCGTCGCGAGCCTCGCCCACCATCGTGCGCGTGTTGTGCAGATCCGCGTCGATCTGTTGCGCGGTCCTGCGGGGGCTTCTGCCCTGCAGGCGCATATCGGCTTCCTGCGCTATAAGGTTGATCTTGGCGCTCCATTCGTTCATGACCAGAAAGATGCGGTCGATCCGGTCGAGTGCCTGCACGATGTTCTGGCTGAGACCTTTGCGGGTTTGCAGAAACTGCAGGATGGCGGCCGGACTCGTCGGCGGCACCTGGAGGTCAGCGAATTGCCCGGTCAATTCCTGCAGCGCGGCCGCGGCGACTTTCAAGCGCTCCACGGCTCGGCTGGTGACAATCAGGGCGGCGCGGCTCTGCATGCCTTTGAGGGCCAGGTGCTCTCTGTTGGGGGTGAAGGCGATCACGTCCTGAACGGCGTTGGCCTGCTCAATCGCCAGCTCGATGTCTTTGGCGTAGGCCTGATCCAGGGTCGGCTGCAAGGTCTTGCGGGTGGCGATGTCGCTTTGGTTGGACAGGTGTTGCAGGTTGCTGGTCGCGGCCAGTTGAGTGTCGAACCGACTGCTCAGCGTATTGATCGCATCGTTGAGCGCCAGTTGGCGGCGCAGCACATGATCGGTCCACCAGATCGGCAGCCGTTGTCGAATCGCCATCGGCCAGAGCGGTTCGAGGGTGTCCGCCAGGTGCCCGAGCACGCCGCCGCCGCCCGCCAGGCCGACCGGTTGCGCGGTGCCGTAGACGCCGAAGTGGGTGTCCCATTGGCCGGCTTCATCCAGGGCAATCGGTTGTTTGTAGGTCTTCAGCGTGTTGCCGCTCAAGCGCCAATGCCCGTTCTGCAGTTCGACCTGATAGACGTTGCCCTGCCGCACAATGAAGTCGCCGTCGGCATGGCGGTAGACGTTGCGATAAACACCGTGGCTCGCCGGGGTCAGATGGGCCAGGGCGATCTCCTTGGCATACTCATACCCGCTGAAGCGCTCGGCGATGCGGCGCGCCTTGCGGCTCATGGGCGGTTGCAGGTAGCGGGCACCCTTGAAGGCATTGCGCAACTGGCGCCCAAACGTGCGCGTGCGCGCTGCATTGGGTGTGATCAGCACCCCGCCGGCCACGTCGATGCCGGCGTCGATCAATGATTGCAGGACTTGGGTGATGGCGTGCATGCCTTGGGCATGATCACCGCGTCGAAACGCAGCCACCGCGTCATTGGCGCTGACCCAGCCATCGTAAAGGCCGATCACGCTGCCCACCACGGGGACCACGCCGAGCGCCATCTTGATATAGCTGAAGGCCTGCACGCCTTTGATGGCATAGCGTTCCAGGTACAGATCGCTGTTGGAACGGGAGCTGGCGCGGTGGGCCTCCTTGACGCGGCCCATTTGCGCGTTGAGCAAATGGCTGGCCAGCGACGTGGTGACGGGCCAGGCGGTGCCGACGCCGATCAGCGCGTCGAAATGCCGGAGTACCGCTTGATTGATCCGGCTGACGTGGTTGGCCACGTTGCCGAGCAAGGCGCGGCCGGCCAGGTAGTTGACCATCGTGGTGTTCAGACACAGGCGGAACAGCGCCAGTCGTGCCGCTTCAAGGCTGTTGTAACTGCGCAGGGCCTGGCCGTCCGGGCTCTCGGGCAGGTAGAGCAGGGTGCTCCCGGTGTTTTTCTGACGGATGAAGGTGACGCCGGACAAGGTGCTTGGGCCGTCCTGGGTGTCTGGCCCGCCGACGCTGAGGTGGGCCGGAAGCAACTCAATGTCATTGCCATCGGCGCGCCAGGCTTGGGCGGTGCTGGCATTCACGGCGATGTTGAAGGTGTTCAGTTCGGTGGCGGTGATGTGCTTTTGCAGGAACGCCAGGCGCCCCTGAAGGGTGAGCAGCAGGCGATGAGGGTCGAGCAGGCATTCGAGGCGATACTCACGGCTGAAGTCCGCTTCGCGGTCCGAGCCTTGGTAAGCCTCGACGATCAGGTCTTCATACGCTTGGGCCAGGTCCAGTTCCGGCACCAGCCGGCGCAGGTAGTTGGCGCTGAGCCCGGCGGTGAGTGCCAGGCCTTCGGTGGCGTCCTGGGTGCTGACCTCGACCTTCATGAACGTCAAGCGCTCGGAGGTTGGCGTATCGATGTTGCTCAGCGCCAGCTCATCCAGGCTCATTTTGACCCGGGTGGCGCTGGGCACCGGGACGGTCTTGGTCGGGGTGCCCGGTGCGCCGGGGGCTTCGACGAAATGCTGTTGCTGCGTGACCGATTCGGGGACGTCGAGCTGAACGTGGAACGGTTGTTTGAGCGAGAAGTCCCGGGACAGCCGTGCGTGCAGGCGTTGTTTGCAAAAGCTGCTGATCAGCGGCAGCTTCAGGTTCAATGCCTCGTCGGCGCGCTGGAACGCGAGGATGTAGCGCTCCAGCAGGGCCTTGAGTTCGGCCCTGTCGGCAGCCGACACCTGGCCGAGCCAGGCCGGCAGTTGCGCGGCCAGGGCGCCGCTCTGGTTCTGCTCCAGAAGCTGCGCATAGGCCAGTTCGCGCACGCTGTGGGTCGATACGCCCAGTTCCTGGATCGCTTGCACGCGCATGGGTTCCAGTTCCCGGGCTTGGCGCTCGGTGTCGTCCGGGGAGCGCCGAAGCATCGCTTCGATCTGGGTGACCCAGCCATCGAGTTGTACGGTGAGGCTGTACTCGAACGGGGTCTGATTGAGCAGGGCCAGTTCCAGCGACGCAGCGTCCGACGGCGTTACGCCAAGCCACTGTTCAAGCGCCTGCAGCGAGGCGAAGTGCTGCAGCCCGCCCTGGCTGCCTGGCCAGTACAGCAACAGGTCCTGAGGCGTTGACGCATCGAGCAGCGCCGCTTCCAGGGTGATCAGCAGCACGCCGTCCAGCTCTTTGCGCTGGATGTTGACCGCGCCGTTGCTGCGCTCGCTGATCGACAGCGTCAAGGTTGCCACCGACACCTTGAGTTCGGGGTCTGGCGCGTTGAGCGGGTCAAGCGCGGTCAGGAGCATGTCGTGCCCGGCCTGGCTGATCTGGTTGAGTTGACGCTGCAGGCTGGCCTCGGCAAGCAGCCCGTTCAGGCGTGCCTGGAGCAAGGTGTGGTAGTCGGGGTTGGCTTGCTGGGACAGCTCCAGCAGTTGGTGCTGGGGTTGATTCCACAGCGCGGTGGCCGCTTCATGGGCCTGCTGTTGCGCCTCGTGCAAGCGGTTGAGTTGGCTGCGCAATGTGGCCAGTTGCTCATCGTTCGGCGGCGGCAGCAGGGCGGACGCGTGCTCGGCACCGAAGAGCGGCTGCTGTTGCCGCGACAGCGCGTGGCGGCGCTGGGCCAGGGGCAGGTCGGCGGTCAGTCCGGCGAAGAGCATGGGTGGGGTGTCGCGGGCGACATCGCTCGCAACGGCAGTCAGTTCGGCAGCCGGCGGCAAGGCGAAAAAACCCTGGCTTTGCTGTTGCCGGTCAACCTGATCGGCCGCATCCAACGCTCTGTGACCATGCTCGGCGAGGTCTCTGCCGTGGGGGTAGGCCAAGCTCGCCTGTTTTTCTTTGAGGCGATGTTCCAGCAGGTGCGTCACGCCGGCTTGCAAGGGGTCGCTGACCTCGCGGTAGTCGATCTGGTGGTCTCGGGTGATCGCCGTCACGCCGGGGAACAGCGTGGGGTGATCGAGCAACCATTGCTCCATGCTGACGCGGCTGTTGAACAGGTTCAGCGCCGGTTCTTCAGAGGGCAGGTACAACAGCTGGAGGACGATCTCGGCATCCAGGGTGATGACCAGCGCACCGGGTATCTCGGCATCGGCCAACCCCGTGCGCTTGAGCAGCAGTTGCTCGGTGTAGATCTTCTGACCGTCGAGCTGCAACGCGCCGCTCGGCGGGTCGAGGACCGTCAGTAACGGTTTCAATTGATCGGCCGTGATCGCCCCGCAGGCGCAGGCCAATTGAGCGGCCGCCTGGAGGTGGCTGCTGTACTGCGCGACCGCGTGATCGCGGCGCGAGACCGACGTGCCGGGTGCGCGCGTGAACCACCAGTAGCGCACCCAGGCGGTTCGCAGGGCCTGTTGCACGTTGAGCTGGGTAAAGGGTTTTAGCAGCTCGAACGGTTGCGCCGCATACTGCGTTTTGCCCGCCGGCAGGCCGATGACCCGGCAGCGTTGCTCGAGCGCGCTGGGGACGGGGATTTGATGAACAAAAGCGCAGGCCTGGGTGAGCGTGACGTGACGTTGCGGCTGGTCGGCGGTTGCCGCGAAATGCAACTGCACGCTGTCGCCGTCCAGTTCCAGTTGCTCTTGGATGAACGCCGTGAGGGCGGCACGAATGCTGGGGGCGGCGGCGGTGAGCGTGAGCATGTGTTCCCGGCTGGCGTGCCAGCGGGCCGTGGCTTCCAGCAGCAGGCTTTCATTCACCGGGCGAACCTGGGCGTGGGCAAGCGGCAGGAAATCGCGCACGGCAAGGGGGGACAGCGGGTTGGATGTATCGGTCATGGGACGGCACTCGAAAAATAGGGGCAGAACGGTGCTTTACCGGTCGGTGCCCTATTTAAAGGTGGAGAACGAGGCGCGCAGGGATAGATAGTTAGTGGGCCGACCGTTGAGCGACATTCATCAAACTGTCACGCAACTGTGGCAGCGCCCTTGAACAAACTTCATCAGACTCGCGCTCTACTGGGGTTCTGCGTTTCGGTGTTTTTCATGCGCGTGTTGCTGTTATTGGCCGCTCTACTGTTCGGCCTGCCGTCTTTTGCGGCTTCTCGATGTGATGTCAATGTCCCGACCCAAACGGTCGACCTGGCTCAGGTAAGCATCGCTTACCAGAGTATCGGCCGTGCGTCCGATCCGGCCTTGCTGCTGGTGATGGGCCTGGGCGGGCAACTGATCCACTGGCCGGATGAGGTCGTTGTTGCGCTGTGCCAGCAAGGTTTCCGGGTGATCCGCTACGACAACCGCGACGTCGGCCTGTCCACCTGGCGCCAGGCCCCGGCCAGCGCCAACCTGACCTTTGAAGTGCTGCGCTACAAACTCGGCCTGCCGGTGGCGGCGCCGTACACGCTGACCGACATGGCCGATGACGCCCTCGGCTTGATGGATGCGTTGCAGGTCCAGCAATTCCACGTCCTCGGCGCGAGCATGGGCGGCATGATTGCCCAGCACTTGGCCGCGATGGCGCCGCAGCGCGTGGAAAGCCTGACGCTGATCATGACCAGCTCCGGCGCCGAAGGCCTGCCGGCGCCGAATGCGGCGCTGGTGCAATTACTGTCGCGGCGCAGCGCCCCCAATCGTCAAGTGGCCCTGGAGCAACAGGCCGATTTGCTGGCCGCGCTGGGCAGCCCGAACGTCAAGGATGATCGTCAGGTGTTGCTGCACCAGGCGGCGCTGTCCTACGACCGCGCATTCAACCCCGACGGCGTGAAGCGCCAGATCATGGCGATCCTCGCCGAACCGAGCCGTGTGCCGTTGCTCAACCAATTGCGCGTGCCGACCCTGGTGGTGCATGGCACGGCTGACCCGTTGTTGCCGGTGATGCATGGTGTACACCTGGCCGCGCATATCCAGGGCAGCCAGTTGAAGCTGATTCCCGGACTGGCCCATCGTTTCCAGGAAGCGTTCAAGGCGCCATTGCTGGCGGCGGTGTTGCCGTACTTGCAAGCCCATCGCGAAGACGCCGCCCATTGGGCGCAGATTGAGCCCCAGGTCTCGGCGAAGGTGTTGTGACATTGGTGTATCGTGCAACCTTTGCGGCGCATTAATGCCAGCGAGGTTGCCTACCATGAGTACTGCCCTGAAAATCGATTTCGTCAGCGACGTGTCCTGCCCCTGGTGCGTCATCGGCTTGCGCGGCCTGACCGAAGCCCTCGACCAGCTCGGCAGCGAGGTGCAGGCCGAGATCCATTTCCAGCCGTTCGAACTGAACCCGAACATGCCCGCCGAAGGCCAGAACATCGTCGAGCACATCACCGAGAAATACGGCTCCACGGCCGAAGAGTCCCAGGCCAACCGTGCGCGTATCCGCGACATGGGCGCCGAGTTGGGCTTTGCGTTCCGCACCGACGGCCAGAGCCGTATCTACAACACTTTCGACGCCCATCGCCTGCTGCATTGGGCTGGGTTGGAAGGCTTGCAGTACAACCTCAAGGAAGCGCTGTTCAAGGCCTACTTCAGCGATGGCCAGGACCCGTCCGATCACGCGACCCTGGTGCGCATCGCCGAGAGCGTCGGCCTGGACCCACAGCGCGCCGCCGCGATTCTCACCACCGATGAATACGCCGCCGACGTGCGCGAGCAGGAACAGCTGTGGGTGTCCCGTGGCGTGAGTTCGGTGCCGACCATTGTGTTCAACGGCCAGTACGCCGTCAGCGGTGGCCAGCCGGTCGAAGCGTTTGTCGGGGCGATTCGCCAGATCATCCGCGAATCCCAATCCTGACGCGGGTCCCATGTGGGAGGGGCTTGCTCCCGATAGCAGTGTGTCAGCCAAAACATGCATGACTGATCCACCGCTATCGGGGGCAAGCCCCCTCCCACATGGGGGCTCATTGTCTTCAAGAGAGTCCCTGGCCCGTCCCTTGCATTGACCCCCTAAAGCCCATCCGCAATCCGGCTGGGTGCTGCCATTAGGGGTGAAACACTACCTTGAATATTCTTGACCTCGACCACAGCCTTACGGGCCAGGCGCCGATTGCCCGGCGTTTGGCCAGTGGTCATGCCACCCGTCTCGACTTGTTGGACCTGGGCCCGAAACTGCGCCTGTGGTCCACCGAAAAAACCTGGAAGCGCTTCACCGAACGCCTGGCGGCACGGCCCCGGCCCACGGATGCGCGGCCGGAAATCCTGTTTGTCGGCTCCGGCGATTATCACCACCTGACGCCGGCATTTCTCGCCGACCTGAAAGAACCCATCAGCCTGATCCACTTCGACAACCACCCCGACTGGGTCCGCTTTGCGCCCAAGCGTCACTGCGGTTCGTGGGTCAACCGCGCGCTGAAGATGCCGGCGGTCAAGCGCATCGTCACCCTTGGCCCGTGCAGCGATGACCTGCATAACCCGCAGTTGCGCGGCGGCAACCTCGGCGCCCTCAAGCGTGGGCAATTGCAGCTGTTCCCGTGGCAGCACCCGCCTTCGAAAGTCTGGGGCCGGGTCGGCGATGGCGCCGGCCACCAGCAGCAGGAAAACCACCTGTACTGGCGCAATCTGGCGGAGCTGGACTGGGCCGCATTCCTTGAGCAAATGATCACCAGCCTGCCCACCGAAGCCATCTGGATCACCATCGACAAAGACGTGCTGGCCAGCGAAGACGCGGCCACCAACTGGGACCAGGGCGGCATGCGCCTGAGCCATCTGCTCCAGGCTCTGCGGGCCTTGGCGGCGCGCAAGCGAATCATTGGCATCGACGTGTGCGGCGAGTTCGCCAAGCCCGTGTTCAGTAACGCCTTCAAGCGTTGGGAGGCCAAGTCCGACCAGCCGCCGGCCGAGCGCTGGAGCGCCGAGGACTTGCAGCGCAATGCCGCGACCAACGAAGCCCTGATCAACCTGTTTGAGGAGCTGTTTCCGTGACGTTGACCGTGGTGTTTCTGGTGGCCTTTTCCATCGTGCTCGATGTGGTCGGCCAGCTGTGTTTCAAGATGGGCCTGGACCGTTTGCCGGAGTTGGAGGGCGGCTTTCGCCTGAACGCCTTCTGGGGCCAGGTGTTCAATGCACCGTTGTTGTGGGCGGGGCTCGGGGCCTACGCCATTGAGTTTTTCGTCTGGCTTGAAGCCTTGTCCCGCGCGCCGCTGAGCCTGTTGTTTCCGGCGGCGGCCCTGGCTTATTGCGGGGTGGTGCTGGCGGGCAAGGTCGTGCTGGGGGAAACCGTCAGCCGCAGGCGTTGGATGGGCACGCTGGTGATTACCTTCGGCGTGATGTTAGTCGCGATTGGAGGGGGTCAGGCATGAGTACGCAGAATATCGACCAGGGCTGGTTGCACGAACGCCTTGGCACCGTGGTGCTGTGGGCGTTGCTGATCTGCACCGAGAGCGCCGGGCAGCTGTTTACCAAGGTCGCCGGGGACCAACTGGGGCAGATGGATTTCAACTGGCTGTGGTTGTCCGAAGTGGCGCGCAACCCGGGGATTCTGGCGGCGATTGCCAGTTACATCGGCGCGTTTTTCGTGTGGATGCTGATCCTGCGGCGCAGCAGCCTGTCCCTGGCGTTTCCGCTGAGTTCGCTGGTGTTTGTGGTGGTGTTGCTCGGTTCGTGGCTGGGGCTGGGGGAACACATCAGCCTGCTGCACTGGGTGGGCGTTGGGGTGATTATCGTCGGGATCGGGTTGTTGGCCGAAGGCGAAGAAAACTGAAAGTATCGCGATGAAATACTGGCTCCATGTGGGAGGGGGCAAGCCCCCTCCCACATGTTGAGCGATGTGCATCAGTCGAACTTGTAGCTGATCGCCGTCTGCACCTGGCCCTGGTTCACTTCGCCGGTCTGCTTGACGATGCTGCTGTCCGCCGCCGAACCCACCAGGTGTACCCAACTGGCACTGGTCAACAGCGACCATTTCGCCGCCAGGGGAAATTCGAAGCTCTGCGTTAACGTCAGGTTCTGGAAACCGCCGCCGGCGTTGTAGGGCCGGAAGCCCGAGGCGGCGGCTTCGCTGTCGCTCACGCCGAAAAACGTGTGGGTCTGGCGTGCGTCGGCAAAATGCGCCATTAGGCCGCTGCTGCCAATGATCCCGCCACCCAGCGGATAGCCCAACTCGCCGCCGACCTTGCCCAGCACGCCGCCTTGGCCCTGCGCGCCACCCACGGCGCGGCCCAGTTGGGCATAGACCCGCCAGAAGTCGGCCGGCGCGTACTGCACGAACCCGCCGACCTCGGCCATGCTCGACACTTCGCGCAACCCCGACAACGCGCCGTTGGCCGTGCGGCCCGAGAGGTAGTTGAGGTACGGGCCGGCGCTGAAACCGTTGGCTTTCAGCGCGCTCCAGGTCAGGCCGTCATCGGTGCCGAGGCTGACGTTGCCCCAGTCCAGGTCGAGGTACGGAATGGCCGCGGTTTCATAGCGGCTGCCGGTGGGTTCCTTGGGCTGGTAGCTGACACCCGCACCTGCTTCACCGGTGATGCCGTCGGCCTGCGCGGCTTGTGAAACGCTCCCCAGCCCCAGTAATCCGGCGAATACAGCGCAGGTGATCCTGAACATGGTCACAGTTCCTTGATTGACTATGCGCGCATGAACGCGCAAAGCGCGGCGTTGGCGCAAGCACTCATCTTGTTTGTAGCAAGCTACAAAAAATGTAGCTCCCACGACACAAAATCCTCTGACATCCGCGCGAAGCCCCAGCCCCATTGGGTGCTGGCCAGTTGGCACAGTCCCTGCTCTAGCACCTTTTGCAAGCGCACACAGCGCGCTCCTCCTCAAGGTAAACGCAGATGATCCACTGGCATATCGTGTGTGACTTCGACGGGACCATTACCCCCACCGATGTCATCGACAACGTCCTCCAACGCTTCGCCGGCCCCGAGTGGGAAACCATCGAGCAGGAATGGCTGGACGGGCATATCGGTTCACGCGAATGCCTGAGCCGCCAACTGGCGCTGATCAAGGCCACACCCGCTGAACTGCTGGCCTATTTCGACAGCGTCGAGATCGACCCGGACTTCCCCGATTTCGTCGATCACGTCATCGGCCTCGGTGCGTCCATCGAAGTGGTCAGCGACGGTATCGAGCAAGGCATCGCGCGGATTCTGTCGCGCAACTACGTGAGCTTGCTGCCGATCCTCGCCAACCGCCTGCGTCAGGTCGACCAGAACAGCTGGCGCATTGATTTCCCGTATGCCAGCGATGCCTGCCGCGCCGCTTCCGGCAACTGCAAGTGCAAATCCACCCCGCGTAACAAGCGCGTGCTGGTGATCGGCGACGGTAAGTCCGACATGTGCGTGGCCTCCACCGCCGACTTCGTTTTCGCCAAGGGCAGCCTCGCCCAGTACTGCGAGGCCAACCACATCCCGCATGCGCGCTTCGACACCTTCGCCGAAGTGAGCGCATTGCTGGCCAGGCTGCCACAGGGCATCGCTGCCAACGCCACCACCTTTGCTGCTACTGACCTCTCTATTGAAAATCAGGAACTCTTCCACCATGTCTGATATCCGCATCGCGAGCGCCGAAGACCAGATTCTTCTGGATAAAGAAGCCAAATACTGCTCCTACGGCGACACCGTTCACTACATCGAGCCACCGCGTATTTTCAGCCGTTGCAAAGGCTCCTACGTGTGGGACACCGAAGACCAGGCCTACCTCGACCTGCAAATGTGGTACTCGGCGGTCAACTTCGGCTATGCCAACCCGCGCTTGAACAATGCGCTGAAACAGCAGATCGACACCCTGCCGCAAATCGCCAGCCAGTACCTGCACAAAGGCAAGATCGAGCTGTCGGAAATGATCGCGGTCGACGCCAAGAAGAAATTCGGCCTCGACGGTCGCGTTCACTTCAACGTCGGCGGTTCGCAGTCCATCGAAGACTCGCTGAAAGTGGTGCGTAACGCTACCAACGGCAAGAGCCTGATGTTCGCCTTCGAAGGCGGCTACCACGGGCGCACCCTCGGCGCCTCGTCGATCACCTCCAGCTACCGCTACCGTCGCCGCTACGGCCACTTCGGCGAGCGTGCGCAGTTCATCCCGTTCCCGTACCACTTCCGCGGCCCTAAAGGCATGACCAAGGAAGAATACGGCAGCCATTGCGTGCAGCAATTCGCGCGCCTGTTCGAGACTGAATACAACGGCGTGTGGGACCCGAAAGTCGGCCAGAGTGAATACGCCGCGTTCTACGTCGAGCCGATCCAGGGCACCGGCGGCTACGTGATCCCGCCGATGAACTTCTACCGCGAGCTCAAGCAGGTGCTGGACCAGCACGGCATCCTGATGGTGTCCGACGAAATCCAGATGGGCTTCTACCGCACCGGCAAGTTGTGGTCGATCGAGCACTTCGACGTACAACCCGACGTGATCGTGTTCGGCAAGGCGCTGACCAACGGCCTCAACCCGCTGGGCGGCATCTGGGCCCGTGAAGAACTGATCAACCCGAAAATCTTCCCGCCAGGTTCGACCCACTCCACCTTCGCCTCCAACCCGTTGGGTACGGCGGTAGGTCTGGAAATGTTCAAAATGACCAACGAAGTCGACTACGGCGCAATGGTCATGGCCAAGGGCAAGTTCTTCCTGGAAGGCCTGCAGGACCTGCAGAAACGCTTCCCGATCATCGGCGACGTCGACGGTCTGGGCCTGGCCCTGCGCTGCGAAATCTGCGGCCCGGATGGTTTCACGCCAGACAAGGCGACCCTGGACTACATGGTCGAAGAAGGCATGAAGGGCGACATGGTCGTGGACGGGCGCAAACTCGGCCTGATCCTCGACGTGGGCGGCTACTACAAGAATGTGATCACCCTGGCGCCGTCCCTGGAAATCAGCTACCCGGAAATCGAGCTGGGCCTGAAGCTGCTCGAGCAACTGCTGGTGCGAGCGACTAAACGGTGAGCAACGTCGGGATCGACCTCGGTGAGGGTGATGCCGGCTTCGTTCTCGGTGAAGGGCCGGTCGGCATCCTGTTGATCCACGGCCTGACAGGCACGCCGACGGAACTGCGCCAGGTCGCCAAGGGCCTGGCCAAGGTGGGTAATTGCACGGTGTACGTGCCCACCCTGGCCGGGCACTGCGGCGACAACAGCGACCTGCAGGCCACCGGCTGGCTGGACTGGTACGAAGGGGTGCGTAAAACCTTCGTCCAGGTCCGTCAGCGCCATGAACAGGTGTTTGTCGGCGGTTTGTCGATGGGCGCGGTGATGTCGATGTACCTGGCCTCGGAACATCCGGGCCAGGTCGCCGGGCTGCTGATGTATTCGACCACCTTGAAATACGACGGCTGGAGCATCAACAAGCTGGCGTTCCTCACGCCGTTGTTGATGAAAATCCCGTTCGGCGTGCATATCTGTCGCTTCGAAGAGAAGCCGCCCTACGGCATCAAGAACGAACGCCTGCGGGCAATCGTCGAGCGGCAGATGAAGGAAGGGCAGAGCAGCGAGGCCGGTCTGTTGACCATGGAAGGCATCACCGTGCGCGAGTTGCACCGGATGAACGCCGTGGTCAAGAAGCGCATGCCTCAGGTGAGGGTGCCGGCGCTGGTACTGCATTCGATTGAGGACGATATCACCAGTCGCTGGAACGCCGATTACGTGGAACGCCACCTCGGCGGGCCGGTGACCAAGGTCCTGCTGGACAACTGCTACCACATGATCACTGTCGACCTGCAATACCGCCGGGTGATCGAGTTGAGTGCCGAGTTTGTCGAGCTGCACGCCGGTCTTTTCAGATCCAAACAGGCTGATGGGGGAGCTGTAGCGCTTAAGCGAGGCGGCGATGCAGGTGTCGCGGTTTATCCGTTACACCGAGGTGATGCCATCACCGCCTCGCAGGGGCTCGAAAGCTCACACAGTTGATCGGCGGCTTGCGATAGAAATAAGGGAAACATGTGATTACCACCCAAGCCTTCCCGACCATCCGGGACATTCGGCGCAGTGCCTGGAACGACTGTTTTCCCGGAGCGTTGGAGGACTGGGACTACTACGTCGCCGTGGAAAACGCCGCCATCGACGATTTTCAATGGCGCTACCTGGCGGTATTTGAAGACGGAGCGCTGGTGGCCGTGGCCGCCGCGTTCATCACCCATTACCGCCTCGACACCACGGTGTCGGGCGCCGGCAAGCGCTTGACCGCACGCCTGGAGCGACTGTGGCCGGGTGTTTTGCAGGTGGGGTTGTACGCCATCGGTTCGCCGGTGGCCGAGCGTTGCGACGCCGGGTTTGCCAGTAGCGTGCCTGAGGGGCACCGCCCGCGGTTGCTCAAACACCTGCTGCTGGCGGCGCGCCAGGACGCCGATGAGTTCGGCATCGGCCTGGTGGCGGTCAAGGATGCGCCGACGCAGGACCGGCACTGGGCCGACAGTTGCCGCGTGTCAGGCTTTCAAAGCATGCCGAGTTTGCCCACGGGCGTATTGCCGCTGCCTTACGGCTCGGTGGACGCCTACCTGGGCTCGCTGGGCAAATCCACACGCAAGGACTTGCGTCGCAAACTGCGTGCGCCTGGCCCACGGGTGGAGTGGCGGCGCAACATCGACGATGTGCTGCCCGAGGTCATGCGCCTGTATGAATCCACGTTGACCCGTGCCGAACTGCAGTTCGAACGCCTGCCCGCCAGCTACTTCACCGGCGTACTTGAACGCCTTGAACAGCGCGCGGTCTGTGCTCTTTACTGGGTGGACGAGCACTTGGTGGCGTTCAACCTGATGCTGGTGGACGAGCATCGGCTGGTCGACAAGTTCTTCGGGCACGACGTGGAGTTTACCCGTGACTACAACCTCTACTTCCGCAGTTGGTTAACCAATGTCGACTACTGTATCCAACACAATATTGCGCTGTATGAGTGCGGACAGGCCGGGTATGCCAGTAAGCTGCGGCTGGGGTGCGAGTTTGAGGGCAACAGCCTGTTCTTCCGCCACCGTAACCGGCTGGTCAACGGCCTGCTCAGACTCGCGAAAATGTTTCTTCGACCGGATCGTTCCGACCCTGCCATGGCTGCTGTGATAAGCGAAACCCGATGATCACCAAGACCCGCCAAAAAGCCCGCCCCTTTGCCATTTCGCGCTGGAGCGTCCAGCGCAAGCTGGTGCTGGCGTTCTGGCTGGTCAGTGTGATTCCGACCATGATCGCGGCCGAGCTGGCCGCCACCACGTTGTCGCAGATTTTCGACAGCAACGTGCGTATCTGGCTGCAGGAGTCGACCAAGATCGTCAAGGACGAGATCGGCGACATCCTGCATGACAACGCGCGCATGGCGCAATTGTTCCTGCGCTACACCGGCCCGGCCTCCAATCGGCAGGCGGCCAAACACGACAGGCTCACCGCCGATATCGCCCAAGCCACGGATATCGACGTGGTGGCACTGATTCGCAGCAGTGATCACAAAGTGGTGTTCAGCACCGCGCCCGATGACATCGTCAAGCAGATCAACCTGACCAGCAACGCCGCATTGCAGACCGTCCAACTGGCGGGGGTGAGTACCGGTATCGTGGTCTCGACCTTCGAGACCAGCCAGGAAAACGTTGACTACGTGCTGCTGGTGGCCACCTACCTGGACAGCAGTTTCCTCACCAGCGTGGCTGATGTGCATTCCCTCGACCTGCGCCTGTACCTGGCCAATCCCGGTGGTTTTTCGGAAATTTTCTCGACCCAGCGCTTCAAGGATCACCCCTCGCACATCCCGAAAAACATCGAAACCGCGATGCGCAGCACCAAGCAGCCCAGCGAACAATTCACCAACGACTACAGCGGTTTGTACTGGCCGATCTTCAACGATGGCGGCGAGCTGCAAGGCGTGATCTTCAGCGGCCTGCTGCGGCATACCAGCCTGGTAGGGCTGGTGAACCAGAGCAACCTGTTCGTGCTGATTTTCCTGGTTAGCTCGGCACTGTCCCTGGCGGCGGGGCTGCTGGTGTCGCGGCGCTTGACCCAGCCGTTGCGCGATCTGTCCCAGGGTGTGAGCGCGGTGATCTCGGGCAATTATGCGCACCGTGTGGTGGTCAGCGGCGGCGATGAACTGGCGCAATTGAGCAGCACCTTCAACCATATGACCGAGCGGCTGGGCGAGTTGCATCACCTCGAAGCCCAACTGCGCCGACGCGACCGCCTGCACGCCCTGGGTGAAGTCGCCATGGGCCTGGCCCACGAAATCCGTAACCCGCTGGGCATCATCAAGACAGCCACCCAACTGCTGCACCGTCGCGCCGACTTACCGGAAGCCGACAAGCGCCACCTGGAATACGTGATCAGCGAAGTCAGCCGGATCAACGACCTGATCACCGAGTTTCTCGACTTCGCCAAACCCAACCCGCCGTTGCGTGTGTTGCTGCCGGCTCGCGCGCTGGTGGACGAAATTCTGGGTTTCTGCGGCCCCGAGCTGGCCAGCCACAACATCGATGCGCACATCGACGACCAGGCGCCCGGCGCGACCATCTACGCCGATGCCAAGCAACTCAAGCAGGCCTGCCTTAACCTGATTCTCAACGCCATCGATGCCATGCCTGAAGGCGGCCGCCTGACCCTGGGCATTCGTTCGGTGGGCGACAATACGGTCATCAGCATCGCCGACACCGGCCAGGGTATTGCGGCGGATATGATCGAGCGCATCTTCACGCCGTTCGTCACCACCAAGGCCTCCGGCACCGGCCTGGGCCTGGCCAAAGTCTATTCGATCATGGAAAGTCACGACGGCAGCATCGAATGTGCCAGCGAGAATGATGCCGGCGCCACGTTCAGCCTGTACATTCCGGCGATTGGCGAAGACGATGAGGACAGTCATGACGCATAACATATTGGTGGTCGACGACGAGCCCAAGCTCTGTGACCTGCTGTCGTCGGCCCTCAGCCAGAACGGCATCCAGGTATTCACTGCGGGGAACGGCCTGCATGCGCTCAAAGTGCTGGAGCAGGAAGACATCGACCTGGTGATCAGTGACTGGCGCATGCCGGGCATGGACGGGCCGGCACTGCTGGCCGAGATCAAGGTGCGCTGTCCCCAGGTGCCGGTGATCGTGATGACCGCCTACAGCACGGTGAAAAACGCCGTGCAGTCGATGCGTAACGGCGCCTATGACTACATCGCCAAGCCGTTCGATATCGACGAGCTGGACATCACCGTGGCCAAGGCCCTGCAGTTTCGCGACATCATGCGCGACAACGCACGCATGCGCGCCGAGCTGGACGAGCAGGCGCAGTTCGACAGCCTGGTGGGCGACAGCCCGGCGTTTCGCAAGGTGCTGCAGGCGGTGGATTCGGTGCGCGACAGCAGTGCAACGATCCTGCTGACCGGCGAAAGCGGCACCGGCAAGGAAATGGTCGCCCGCGCCATCCACAAGCACGGCAGCCGGGCCGACAAGCCATTCGTGGCGGTCAATTGCGCGGCGATCCCCGAAGGGCTGCTCGAAAGCGAAATGTTCGGCCACCGCAAGGGCGCCTTCACCGGCGCCGTGGCCGACCGGGTCGGGCGCTTTATGCAGGCCGACAAGGGCACGCTGTTTCTCGACGAAGTGGGTGACATGCCGCTGGCGCTGCAGGCCAAGATTCTGCGCGCCTTGCAGGAGCGGGTGATCGAGCCGGTGGGCGACCCCCGCGAGCGCAAGGTGGACGTGCGGGTGATCGCCGCCACCAACAAGAACCTGCTGGACGCGGTGGCCAACAAGGAGTTTCGCGAGGACTTGTATTACCGCCTCAACGTGTTCCCGATCCCGCTGCCGCCCTTGCGCGAGCGCGTGGAAGACATCGCGCCCCTGGCCCGGCACTTCGCCCAGACCCTCAGCGCCACCGCCGGCAAACGCATCACCGGTTTCAGCCCAGAGGCCTTGCAGGCCATGACGGCGTATCACTGGCCGGGCAATATCCGCGAGCTGCAGAATTGCGTGGAGCGCGCGACCATCGTGGCGTCGTCGCCTGTGATCGAAGATATCGACCTGCCGGGTTATCTGTTCGCGTCGAAGCCCCGCGAGGGCGGTGTGACGGCGATCCTCAGCGACGGGCCGGGCATTCCCCAGGACCTGGATGCGGCGCTGGCGGAGGTGGAGAAAGCCTACATCCAGGCGGCGTTGCTGGAGAGCAATGGCGTACAGGCGGCCGCAGCGGCGAAGATCGGAATTTCCGAGCGCAGCTTCTGGTATCGCCTGAAAAAGCTGGGGATTCAGATCGACAAAATAGTCCGCTGAGTTGCCTGGCACAGCACTGTTCTAGATGTGGGAGGGGGCTTGCCCCCTCTCACATTTGGATTGTGGTGTGTCAGGTCTGCAGGCGTACCCAGACGCTGACCAGAACAGTCGCTGCCATCAACCACGCTACCGCTGCTACGGCTAAAGAGGCCTCTAGCCGCAGGCGGTCGACCATCACGTAGAGCGTCGCCAGGTACACAAAGTACGGAATGATCGACCACATCCCGAACAGGATGGTGGTCTTCAAGTCGTCCACCGAGCGGCCCTTGCCGACGATGTAATGGGCGATCAGTGCAAAGGTCGGAAATAGCGGCACCAGCCCGGCGATGTAGTAATTGCGGGTCTTGGCCAACGCGGCCAATATCAACACCACCGCCGCGCCCAGGGCGGCCTTCAATACCAGATCCACACGCAGCTCCCTAGTGGCTTAAACCGTATTTCTTGACCTTGTCGAACAGGGTGGTCTTGGCCATTCCCAGTTCCTGGCTGGCCTGTGTCAGGTTGCCGCCGCTGCGTTGCAGGGCGTCGTTGAGCAGGTTGCGTTCGAAGGCTTCCACCGCCTCGGTGAAGGCCACGCCCTGGCTACCGCTGCTGGCGCCGCTTTTCTTGAAGGCCGGCAGGCCCAGGGCGAAGCGTTCGGCGACGTTGCGCAGTTCACGCACGTTGCCCGGCCAGTCGTGGCTCATCAGGTTGGACAAGGTCTGGTTGTCGAGGTCAGGCACGCTGCGGTCGAAGCGCAGGGATGACTGCTGCAGGAAGTGTTCGAACAGTTGCAGGATGTCTTCGCGGCGCTCGCGCAGGGGCGGCAGTTCCAGGGTCACGACGTTGAGGCGGTAGTACAGGTCGCTACGGAACTGGCTGGCGCGGCTCAATTCGTCGAGGTCGGACTTGGTGGCGGCGATCACCCGGCAATCCACCGCCACGCTCTGGTTCGAGCCCAGGCGTTCCAGGGTGCGTTCCTGCAACACGCGCAGCAGCTTGATCTGCAGGTTGATCGGCATGCTTTCCACTTCATCGAGAAACAGCGTGCCTTCGTGGGCGTGTTCGATCTTGCCGATCCGCCGTTTGCCGGCGCCGGTAAAGGCGTTGGCTTCGTGGCCGAAAATCTCGCTTTCGAACAGGTTTTCCGGCAAGCCGCCGCAGTTCAGTGCGACGAACGGGTGGTCGTGGCGTCGGCTGAAATCATGCAGGCAACGCGCGACCAGTTCCTTGCCGGTGCCGGTCTCGCCTTCGATCAGCACGTTGGCCGAAGTATCGGCGACGTTGGCGATCAAATCGCGCAAGTTCTGCATTGCTGGCGAGCGGCCGATGATGCGCCCTTCCAGGGAATCGCGCTCGGCCAACTGGCGGCGCAGCGACCAGACTTCCCGCGCCAGCCCGCGTTGTTCCAGGGCGCGGCGCGCCACTTCGACCAGGCGTTCGGGGGAGAAGGGTTTCTCCATGAAGTCATAGGCGCCGTTGCGCATGGCGCCGACCGCCATGGAAATATCGCCGTGCCCGGTAATCAATACCACCGGCAGGCTTTTATCCAGGCTCTTGAGGCGGGTGAGCAGTTCCAGGCCGTCGATACCCGGCAGGCGGATATCGCTGATGACGATACCGGCAAAGTTCTCGCCGATGCGGTTGAGTGCCTCTTCGGCGCTGCCCACGCCAACGCTGGGGATGTCTTCCAGTGCCAGGGCCTGCTGGCAGCCGAGCAGCACATGGGGGTCGTCTTCGACGATCAGGACGGTGAGGTCAGGGTTTTTTTCTACGTTCATGACGACTCAGCTTTTTGAGCGCCCACCAGTGGCAGGCTCAGGACAAAGGCAGTACCACCGCCGACGGGGTGCTCCACGGCGAGGTTGCCGCCGGTGGCTGCGGCCAGGCTGGCGGACAACGTGAGGCCAAGGCCCAGGCCTTGCTCGCCGGGTTTGGTGGTGAAGAACGGTTCGAATAGATGCTTGCGCGCCTCGGGGTCGATGCCATGGCCATTGTCGCGCACCTGCAGGCGGTACTTGCCATCGGCTTCATGGCCTTCCAGCCACAGCTCCGGCGCCGATTGTGCTTGCATGGCATCGAGGGCGTTGCCGATCAGGTTGACCAGGATCTGCTCCAGGCGCGTCTGGTCGATCTGCAATTGGGCCGGGGCAAAGTCGCGGTGCAGCGTCAGCGGCAGGCTGTCGAGGCGCGCGCCGAGCACTTGGAACGCTGCATCCACGGCCTTGCCCAGGCTGGCTTCGCCCTGGTCGTCGCCGCGTCGCGCGAAGGAGCGCAGGCTGGCGGTGATGCGGCCCATGCGGTCGATCAATTCGTTGATGGTCTTGAGGTTGGCGCTGGCGGTATCCAGGGCACCGCGCTCCAGGAAGCGCACGGTATTGCCGGACAAGGTGCGCAGCGCGGCCAGGGGTTGGTTCAATTCGTGGGCGATGCTGGTGGACATCTGGCCGATGGCCGCCAGCTTGCCCGCCTGCACCAGCTCATCCTGGGCGCGGCGCAGGGTTTCCTCGGCCTGGCGGCGCTCGCGAATCTGCCCCTTGAGGCGCTCGTTGCTGGCGCGCAGGTCGGCGGTGCGTTCGGCAATCCGCCGTTCCAGTTGGCTGTTGGCTTCCTGCAAGGCTTCCCGGGCGGCGAGGCGGGTGGCGATGACTTTGCGTCGTTCGTTCCAGGCAATCAGCAGGAACGCGACCAGGCCAAAGGCGACGGCCACCAGGATGCCCTGGTTGATCGCCGCCCGGCGCAGGTCGTTGAGCGGGGTGAGCAGGGTGAAATTCCACGGTGTGTCGCTCAGGGGCCGGGTCTGCGCCAGGTAGCTGACTTCGCGCTCGTCGGCCACCACTTCGCTGTTGGCCGGAAAGGTCAGTTTTTCCGTACCCTCGTTGAGGCGCTCGCGGGCCAGGGGCTCCAGCTCGTTCAGCGTCGCCCAGTAATATTGCAGGCTGTGTGCCAGGCGGTCCTTGGTCTCGTCGCTCAGGGGGCGCACGGCTTTGAGGCGGCGGGCCGGGTCGCTGGAGAGGATGATGATGCCATTCTCGTCGCTGACAAACGCTTCGAGACGCGCGCGTTTCCAGCGATCTTCCAAGGCTTCGAGGCGGACCTTGACCACGGCGACGCCGATGATCTTGCCGTGTTCTTCCAGGCCATGGGCCAGGTAGTAACCGGGTTCGCCGTTGGTGCTGCCGATGCCATAGAACCGCCCGGGCTGGCCGCGCACGGCGTTTTGGAAATAGGCGCGGAAGGACAGGTCTTCACCCTGGTAACTGTCGGCATCGCGCCAGTTACTGGTGGCCAGCACACGGCCGGTGGTATCCATCACATAGATGGCCCGACTGCGGCTGCGCCGGTTCAGGCCTTCGAGGTAGTCGTTGACGGTCTTGCGGGTGTCCTGGTTCGGCTCGGCCAGCAGCGCGGACACGCTGGATTCCAGTTCCAGCAGGCTGGGCAGGTAGGTGTATTTGCTCAGCTCGCTTTCGACGGTGCGGGCATGCAGCTCCAACTGGCGTTCGCCGGTATCGCTGAGGGTGCGGATGCCATAGTACTCACTGATCCAGAAGCCGATGTAACCCAAGCCGATCATCAGGGCGATGGTCAACGGCGGCAGGAACAGTTGGCGAATCAGACGAGGCTTCACGGCAAGTGATGGCGGCGCGGCGCGATAGAGGTTGGGGTCGCATTTCATCACAGATGCCTTGGGTCAGCTACCGCTCACCCCTTCCTGTAGGAGCGAGCTTGTTCTCGCGAAAAAACCAAGGGCACCGCGTTCATCCAGGATGTGCGCGTCATCGTTGCCGTTTTTCGCGAGCAAGCTCGCTCCTACAGGAGGAGCAAGCTGTGGCTTTTTTAGTGCTGCAGGATTTTCTCGAGGAAGTGCTGCGCGCGTTCGGAGCGGGCGCTGATGTCGCCGAAGAACTCTTCTTTCGGGCAGTCCTCGATGATCTTGCCGGCGTCCATGAAGATCACGCGGTCGGCCACTTTGCGGGCGAAGCCCATTTCGTGGGTCACGCACATCATGGTCATGCCTTCCTGGGCCAGTTGCACCATCACGTCCAGCACTTCGTTGACCATTTCCGGGTCGAGGGCCGAGGTCGGTTCGTCGAACAGCATGACGATCGGGTCCATGGCCAGGGCGCGGGCAATCGCCACACGTTGCTGCTGACCACCGGAAAGCTGGCCAGGGTGCTTGTGGGCGTGCGCCGACAGGCCGACGCGTTCAAGCAGTTGCAGGCCCTTTTTGGTGGCTTCTTCCTTGCTGCGGCCGAGCACCTTGATCTGCGCGATGGTCAGGTTTTCGGTGATGGTCAGGTGCGGGAACAGCTCGAAGTGCTGGAACACCATGCCGACGCGCGAACGCAGTTTCGGCAGGTTGGTCTTCGGGTCGGCGATGGACGTGCCGTCGACGATCACGTCGCCTTTCTGGAACGGTTCCAGCGCGTTGACGCACTTGATCAGGGTGGATTTACCCGAGCCAGACGGCCCGCACACCACGATCACTTCGCCTTTTTTAACCTCGGTGCTGCAATCGGTCAGCACCTGGAAGTCGCCATACCACTTGTTGATGTTCTTGATAGAGATCATACGGCAAACCTTTTTTGCAGACGCTTGACCAGCAGCGAGGCGGAAAAGCTGATGATGAAGTAGACGACACCGGCGAAGATCAGGAACTCATTGGAGCGGCCGATGATGTCGCCGTTGGAGCGGGCGGAGTTGAGGAAGTCCACCAGGCCCACGGTGTAGACCAGCGAGGTGTCCTGGAACAGGATGATGCTCTGTTGCAGCAGCAACGGGGTCATCTTGCGGAACGCCTGGGGCAGGATGATCAGACGCATGGTCTGGCCATACGTCATGCCCATCGCCTGTGCGGCCGCCATCTGGCCCTTGGGGATCGACTGCACGCCGGCCCGCACGATTTCACAGAAGTACGCGGCCTCGAACATCATGAAGGCCACGACGCAGGAAGTGAATGCACCGATCGGCGTGTCTTCGCCGGTGATCCAGCGCAGCACGAAGGGCACCGCCAGGTAGAACCAGGTGATGACCAGCAGCAACGGAATCGAGCGGAAGTAGTTCACGTAGGCGCCGGCCAGGCGCGATAGCAGCTTGCTGGACGACAGGCGCATCAACGCCAGGATCGTGCCGAGGACAATACCGCCGACCACGCCCATGACCATCAACTGCAAGGTCATGACCATGCCGTTCCACAGGCCGGGGATCGCGGGGATGATGCCGCTGAAATCGAGTTCCATTATTTACCCCCCACGGAGATCAGGCCGGGCACGGCGACTTTCTTCTCGACCAGGCGCATCAGCAACATCAGGCTCATGTTCAGGGTGAAGTAGATCAGCGTGGCCAGGGTGAAGGCTTCAAACAGGTTGGCCGAGAATTCGGCGGTCTGCTTGGTTTGCGCCAGCAATTCCATCAAACCGATCAAGGACGCCACGGAGGAGTTCTTGAACACGTTGAGGAATTCCGAGGTGAGCGGCGGAATGATGATCCGGTAGGCCTGGGGCAGCAGCACGTTCCAGTAGATCTGCGGCAGCTTGAAACCCATGGCGCGAGCGGCGGCTTCCTGGCCACGCGGCAGCGCCTGGATGCCGGTGCGTACTTGCTCACAGACACGGGCGGCGGTGAACAGGCCCAGGCACACGACAACGCTCAGGTAGGCCGAGGTGGTCGGGTTCAGGTCTTGCTTGTACCAGTCCTGCAGGTTTTGCGGCAGCAGGTCGGGTATCAGGAAGTACCAGATGAACAGCTGCACCAGCAGCGGCACGTTACGAAACAGTTCCACGTAGCAGGTCGCGATGCCCGATACGAGGCGGTTTGGCACGGTGCGCATGACCCCCAGAATGGAGCCCAGCAGCAAGGCGATAATCCATGCCACGACGGCGATGGCAATGGTCCAGCCCAGGCCGGCGATGTACCAGTCGAGATAAGTCTCGCTGCCAACGCCAGTGGACTTGAAGAACACGCCCCAGTCCCAGTTGTAATTCATTAGGGTCTCCCCTCGAGATCGATCGATGTACAAGCACCCGCTTGGGGAAAATCCATTCCCGCCTGACGGTGAACGCCAGGCACACGCGATCGGCTCGAAAACCGCCCGGTCGAGTGTTCCAAAATAAAGCCAGCAGGTAGTAACAGACGCCTGAGGGAGGGTTGGCTCCCTCAGGAGATAAGGTTAGTCAGGATTTAGATCTTTACTTCCGGAGCCGGCTTGTCGGTCGGGTTCTTGATCAGTGCCTTGACCTTGTCGCTCATTGGGAAGCTCAGGTTCAGGCCTTTGGGTGGGATCGGGCTTTCGAACCACTTGCTGTAGATCTTGTTGATTTCGCCGGATTTGTACAGGCCAACGATGGCGTCATCCACGGCTTTCTTGAAGGCAGGGTCATCTTTGCGAACCATGCAGGCGTAGGCTTCAAAGGACTGTGGAGTGCCGGTAATGACCCAGTCATTCGGCTTCTTGGCCTTGGCTTCTTCACCGGCCAGCAGGGCGTCGTCCATCATGAAGGCAACGGCGCGGCCGCTTTCCAGCATCTGGAAGGACTCGCCGTGGTCTTTGGCGGAGATGACGTTCATGCCCATCTGCTTGTCGGCGTTCATCGCCTTGATGATGCGCTCGGACGTGGTGCCGGCGGTGGTCACGACGTTCTTGCCTTTCAGGTCGGCGAAGTCGCTATAGGACGGCTTGCCATCCTTGTCTTTCTTGACCAGCAGGCGGGTGCCGATTTCGAAGATGTTGGTGGTGAACGCGACTTGCTGGGCGCGTTCGGCGTTGTTGGTGGTGGAACCGCACTCGATGTCCACGGTGCCGTTCTGCACCAGCGGGATACGGGTCTGCGAAGTGACCAGGTTGTACTTGGCCTGCAGTTGAGGTTTGTTCAGGTCTTTTTTCAGGGCTTCGACGATAGCCAACTGAATGTCGTGGGAGTAGCCCACCGGTTTGCCCGAACCATCCGCGATGTAGGAAAACGGGATGGAGCTGTCGCGGTGCCCGAGGGTGATGGTGCCAGAGTCGTTGATTTTCTTCAGCGTGCCGGTGAGTTCGGCAGCGAAAACTGGAGTGCTGATCAGAGCGGCAGCGATAGCTGCGCCCAAGATATGGGGAACGATGCGCATCAATACTTCCTCGACATTTGTTTTTTTTATGAAGCCGGTTAAGCGGCTCTCTTATACAGCGAATGCCCATGACGGCTCCTGAGGCATCTCAGGCAATCGTCCTGAAGTGTAGAGCATGAGTCGTGCCAGACCATGAATAAAGTACTAACTATATGATTTATATAGGTATTAACTTTGTGTGGCGGAATATTTATAACGGCTGGGTCCGGCAAACCGAATCAGGCATTGAGTGGCGTTCGGAAAACCGAATGGGCGAGCCGATATAACAAAGCCCCTGGACCTTACGGCGCAGGGGCTTTTGTGAGAGCGGTCTGTCAGGCCGCCTGGATCTTGCTGC
This sequence comes from Pseudomonas marginalis, assembly GCF_024169655.1. Classification (GTDB taxonomy): domain Bacteria; phylum Pseudomonadota; class Gammaproteobacteria; order Pseudomonadales; family Pseudomonadaceae; genus Aquipseudomonas; species Aquipseudomonas paraveronii. Next base: position 1,199,305 of record NZ_JALJWV010000001.1, read on the forward strand.
GGCTCAATTCAACCTTGGACAGGTAACGCTGCACGTTGGCCTGTTCTTCCGGGGTGGTGGACAGGCCGAGCTTGGTGCGGCGCCACAGCACGTCCTCGGGCTGGGTCGCCCATTCTTCGGTACACAGGTAGTCGACTTCGCGGGTGTACAGACCGCCACCGAGGTGGTCGCCGAGGTCGGCCAGCGATTGCACGCCTTCCAGCAGGCGCCAGGTGCGGCTGCCGTAGGTGGTGGACCAGCGGCGCGCGATGTCGCTTGGCACCCAGTCGAACCGGGCGCGGATAGCCGCAGCCAGGGCTTCTGGCGTGCTCATGTCTTCGCCGCCCGGCAGGCTGGCGGTGGCGGTCCAGCTTGGGCGCATGTGGGTGAAATAAGGCGCCAGGTGGGCCATCGCCGACTCGGCGAGCTTGCGGTAGGTGGTCAGTTTGCCGCCGAACACCGACAGGATCGGCGCCTCGCCAGTGCCGCCGGAGAGCGACAGGGTGTAGTCGCGGGTGATGGCCGACGGGTTGTCTGACTCGTCGTTGCACAGCGGGCGCACGCCGGAGTAGGTGTGGACGATGTCATCGCGGCTCAGTTGCTTCTTGAAGTGAGCGTTGACCACCTTGAGCATGTAGTCGGTTTCACCTTCGGTAATCGCCACTTTCGCCGGATCGCCGGTGTATTCGCGGTCGGTGGTGCCGATGATGGTCAGGTGGTCCAGGTATGGAATCGTGAAAACGATGCGCTGGTCTTCGTTCTGCAGGATATGCGCGTGGGCGCCTTCGTAGAGTCTTGGCACGATCAGGTGGCTGCCCTGGATCAGACGGATGCCGTAGGGCGAATCCAGCTTCAAGTCTTCCTTGATGAACTTGGCGACCCACGGCCCGGCGGCGTTCACCAGCGCCTTGGCGCGGATCGAGAACAGGCTGCCGTCGGCGCGTTCCATGTTCATTTCCCACAGGCCCTTGCTGCGATGCGCGCTGACGCACCGGGTCTGGGTATGGATGTGTGCGCCTTTTTCGCGGGCGGCCATGGCATTGAGTACCACCAGGCGTGCGTCATCGACCCAGCAGTCGGAATATTCGAAGCCTTTGGTGATTTCGCTTTTCAGCGGGCTATCGGGGCCGAACTTGAGGCTTTTCGAACCGGCGAGTTTTTCGCGCTTGCCCAGGTGGTCATATAGGAACAGGCCTGCGCGGATCATCCACGCAGGCCGCAGGTGCGGGCGGTGCGGCAACACGAAGCGCATCTGCTTGACGATGTGCGGGGCCTTGGCCAGCAGCACTTCGCGTTCGGCCAGGGCTTCGCGCACCAGGCGGAATTCGTAATGTTCGAGGTAACGCAGGCCACCGTGGATCAACTTGCTGCTGGCGGAGGACGTGTGGCTGGCCAAGTCGTCCTTTTCGCAAAGGAATACCGACAAACCGCGACCGGCTGCGTCTGCTGCAATGCCGACGCCATTGATCCCGCCACCGATCACGGCAACGTCATAGACTTCGGCAAGCGGTGGAGCAGGCAAGGTAGAAGGGTTCATCGGCTGGCCTCGTGATCTTTTCGTATTGGAATTCGAACATTAATGTTCATTTTCGAAAATGGTAGCTGATAAACGCGCCTACAGCCACCCGAATTCGATTGAAAAAACTCATCGAAGGGTGAGGAAAGGAAAATTTGTGAACATGTGCCTGGGGAAGGCTCAAGGAAATGGGGGTTGGATCAATCGCTATCGGGGGCAAGCCCCCTCCCACATTTGAATGGGTTCACACATCAAAGTGTGGGAGGGGGCTTGCCCCCGATAGCGTCAGTGCAGGCGCTAGACGACTTCCAGCCGAACCTTATGCTGGTTCAACAACTGCACCAACGCCGGCACCGGCTGCTGGTCTGTCACCAGGCAGTCCACCAGGCTGATCGGCCCCAGGCGAATCATGGCATTGCGCCCGAATTTGCTCGAGTCGGCCGCCAGAATCACCTTGCGCGCATTGGCGATGATCGCCTGGGAAACCCGCACCTCCTGGTAGTCGAAGTCGAGCAGGCTGCCGTCTTCATCGATGCCGCTGATGCCGACCAGGGCGAAATCGACCTTGAACTGGTTGATAAAGTCGACGCTGGCCTGGCCCACCACGCCGCCATCACGCCGCACATTGCCGCCGGTCAGCAGCACGTCAAAGTCGTCCTTGGCGCTGAGCATGGTGGCGACGTTGAGGTTGTTGGTGATGATTTTCAGGTGATTGTGGTTGAGCAACGCACGGGCGATGGATTCGGTGGTGGTGCCGATGTTGATGAACAGCGAGGCGTGGTCGGGGATTTGTGCGGCGATCGCTTCGCCGATGCGCTGTTTCTCGTCGCGCATCTGGTCGGCCCGCATGGCGTATGCGGTGTTTTCGACGCTGGAATCATAAGCCGCGCCGCCGTGGTAGCGGCGCAACAGATTGGCGTCCGCCAACTGGTTGATATCGCGGCGGATGGTTTGTGGGGTGACAACGAACAACTGCGCCATTTCCTCGATACTGACGTAGCCGCGTTCGCGGACCAGTTCGAGGATTTGTTGCTGGCGGGGAGGCAGATTCATGGGGCGTCCTTTGGGCTGCCATACAAAAGTGGCCCATGATGACGCAGGAATCTGCTCCCTGCCAGTTACAACCCTAAGTGGTTCCGGCGGATGGCTTATTCAGCGCCTTCGTGAGGTTCCCAATCACGGGTGCGGCTCACCGCTTTTTGCCAGCCGGCGTAGAGTTTCTCCTTGGCCGTTTCTTCGAGCTGGGGTTCGAAGAAGCGCTCGATTACCGCCTTGCCACGCAATTCCTCCAGGCTGCCCCAGAAGCCGCAGGCCAGGCCTGCCAGGTAGGCGGCGCCGAGTGCTGTGGTTTCGCGCATTTGCGGGCGCTCGACCTGGGTGCCGAGGATGTCGGCCTGGAACTGCATCAGGAAGTTGTTGGCCACCGCACCGCCGTCCACGCGCAGGGATTTGAGGCGTTCGCCGGAATCCTGCTGCATGGCGTCCAATACGTCGCGGGTCTGGTAGGCAATCGACTCCAGGGCTGCGCGAATAATGTGATCCACGCGCACGCCACGGGTCAGGCCGAACAGTGCGCCACGGGCATACGGGTCCCAATACGGCGCGCCCAGGCCGGTGAACGCGGGCACCAGGTACACGCCGTTGCTGTCCTTGACCTTGCCGGCGAAGTATTCGGTGTCATGGGCGTCGTTGATGATTTTCAGCTCGTCGCGCAGCCACTGTACGGTGGAGCCACCGTTGAACACAGCGCCTTCCAGGGCGTAGGCCACTTCGCCACGCGGGCCGCAGGCGATGGTGGTGAGCATGCCGTGCTTGGATTTCACCGCTTTGTCGCCGGTGTTCATCAACAGGAAACAGCCGGTGCCGTAGGTGTTCTTGGCCTGGCCCGGTTCCACGCACATCTGGCCGAACAGCGCCGCTTGCTGGTCACCGGCGATGCCGCCGATGGCAATGCCGCTTTTGGTGCGGCCGTAGATTTCCGACGAAGATTTTACTTCTGGCAGCATTTCGCGCGGCACGTCGAGGATGTCCAGCATCTTCGCGTCCCACTCCAGGGTGTGGATGTTGAAGAGCATGGTGCGCGAGGCGTTGGTGTAGTCGGTGACGTGGGTCTTGCCGCCGGTAAATTTCCAGATCAGCCAACTGTCGATGGTGCCGAACAGCAGCTCGCCGTTGCGCGCACGTTCGCGGCTGCCTTCGACGTTATCGAGAATCCACTTGAGCTTGGTGCCGGAGAAGTACGGGTCGGTGACCAGGCCGGTGGTGTCGCTGATGTATTGCTCGTGGCCATCACGCTTGAGCTGCTGGCAGATTTCGGTGCTGCGGCGGCACTGCCAAACGATGGCGTTGTAGATCGGGCGGCCGGTGACTTTATCCCAGACCACGGTGGTTTCACGCTGATTGGTGATGCCGATGGCGGCGACTTGGTCATGGTGCAGGCCGGCTTGGGCCAGGGCTTCGACCATCACCGCGCTCTGGGTGGCGAAGATCTCCATCGGGTCATGTTCGACCCAGCCCGCTTGTGGGTAATGCTGGACGAATTCACGCTGGGCGGTACAGACCACGTTAGCGTCGCGATCGAAGATGATTGCCCGGGAACTGGTGGTGCCCTGATCAAGGGCAATGATGTAGTTCTTATTCTGAATGTCGGTCATGTCGATTGCCTTGGACGAGAAATAAGGATTGGTAAGCTGCCTGGGCCACGAAGGGGCAGGGTGGACCAGGCTGGCTATCAGGAAATACGGGTGTTGCCGTTGACGGCACTTTCTTCAGTTTCGGCGGCAGTGGGCGCGGCGCTTGGCAGATGACGGGCAATCAGCCCGCGATACGCTGCGGCACCCAGGCATGCGCCGACAATCGGTGCGAAAATCGGCACCAGGAAGTAGGGAATATCGCGCCCGCCAGTAAAGGCCATTTCACCCCAACCGGCGAAAAAGGTCATCAGCTTGGGCCCGAAATCCCGCGCAGGGTTCATTGCAAAGCCGGTCAGCGGGCCCATGGCGCTGCCAATCACCGCGATCAGCAAGCCGATCAGCAGCGGCGCCAGCGGGCCGCGTGGCAGGCCGTTGTTATCGTCGGTCAGGGCCATGATCACGCCCATCAGGATCGCAGTGATGACCATTTCCACCAGGAAGGCCTGGGCTGTGCTCAACAGTGCATGGGGGTAGGTCGAGAAGACCGAGGCCAATTCCAGGCTGGCCTGGGTGCCGCGCACCAGATGGTGGGTTTGTTCGTAATCGAAAAACAGGTTGCTGTAGAGCGTGTACACCAACGCCGCGGAGCAGAAGGCACCGGCGACCTGGGCGAGGATATAGAAGGGCAGTTTGCGCTTGTCGAAATCGGCAAAAATACACAGGGCAATGCTGACCGCCGGGTTGAGATGAGCCCCGGAGATGCCTGCGGTCAGGTAGATCGCCATGCTGACGCCGATCCCCCAGATGATACTGATTTCCCACAGGCCAAAGCTGGCCCCCGCGACCTTGAGCGCAGCGACACAGCCTGTACCGAAGAAGATCAGAAGTGCAGTCCCCAGGAATTCGGCCATGCATTGGCTCGAAAGTGAAGGCTGTTGAAGAGCAGTTGTCATGGAAAACCTCAATTTGTTGTTCTTGTCTGGCGTCTGGCCTCAACGGGCCTTGCGCGTTGTTCACCGTGTCGAGGATCCCCATCCCGGGCGCGGCTTACTGCTGGAATTCTGCGGGTGTATTCCTACAGTATTCGGAAACGAAAAAATATAGACAAGAATGACGCCTGTCAAAGGTCGAAAGTGAACCATTGGTCATTTTCGAACTATAGGTTTGATGAATGATCACGCTCGCCACGGTAAGTATTGCCGGGAGTGAGGGGCGTACTAGAGCGTTTTGTGTGGGCTTGGCCTAGAATTGGCCATCCGTTTGCCACGCCAGGAGTGTCCATGACCCCCGCATTGGATTTGTTGAAAAAAGTTCGCGCCGAACATCGCATCCACAGTTATGAACACGATCCCAAGGCGGCGTCGTATGGCCTGGAGGCCGCGGAAAAGTTGGGTCTCGACCCGGCGCAAGTGTTCAAGACCTTACTGGCGAGCAGCGAGAAGGGCGAATTATTGGTGGCGGTGGTGCCGGTCGTCGGAAGTCTGGACTTAAAAGCCTTGGCCCATGCCGCTGGCGTGAAAAAAGTCGAGATGGCCGACCCGGCGGCAGCGCAGCGTTCCACCGGCTATCTGTTGGGCGGGATTAGCCCGTTGGGGCAGAAAAAGCGTTTGCGGACCTTTATCGATAGTACGGCGCAGCCGTTCCCGACGATTTTTGTCAGCGCCGGGAGAAGGGGGCTGGAAGTGGAATTGTCCGCTGCGGTCCTGGCCGAGCAGACCCAGGCCAAATTCGCGTCGATCGGGCGGGCCTGAGATCCAATGTGGTAGCGGGCTTGCCTGCTACCACGTTGATGAATGTCGGTTTCTTCAGTTGGCAGGGCTGAAGCGCCGCACACCTGAATCGGCGTGAGGCACCTGCGCCGCAGTGCTGCCGGATGCCTGGAACAACACCAGGTGCTCGGCGGCGACACGAATCCCCACGTCTGCACCGACTTGATGGTCGGCATGACTGGGAAAAATCGACTCCAGTTGTGCGCCTGTCGACAGCTGCAGGCGGTACAGGGTCGAGGCGCCAAGGAACGTCTTGCCGACGATCCGTGCTTTCAATGCGCTGTCCGGCGCGTAGACGATGTCATCCGGGCGCAGCAATACATCCACGGCGCCGCCTGTCGGCCAGGTATATGCGCGGTTGCCACGCAGGTCGCCGAGCTCGGTGCTGACGGATTCCGGCGTGCTCAATTGGCCACGGATGAAATAGCCCTGGCCGACAAAGCTGGCGACGTAGGGTGTCAGCGGCTCGTGATAGAGGTTGTAGGGCGTATCCCACTGCTCCAGGCGGCCTTCCTTGAACACGCCGACGTGGTCACTCACGGCGAACGCTTCTTCCTGGTCATGGGTCACCAGGATCGCACTGGTGCCTCGTGCCTTGAGAATGTCGCGCACCTCATGGCTGAGTTTGCGCCGCAGTTCGCCATCGAGGTTGGAGAACGGTTCGTCGAGCAGCAACAATTGCGGCTCCGGCGCCAAGGCGCGGGCGAGGGCCACGCGTTGTTGCTGACCACCGGACAGCTCGTGGGGGAAACGCTTGCCCAGGTTCTTCAGGTTGACCAGCTCCAGCAGTTCGGCGACCACGCGGTCTTTCTGCGGGTGCTTGCGAATGCCGAAGGCGATGTTGTCGGCCACGCTGAGGTGGGGAAACAGCGCGTAGTCCTGGAACACCATGCCGATACGACGTTTCTCCGGCGCCAGGGTGAACCCTGCACTGGAGATGACTTCGCCGGCCAGGCTGATTTCGCCTTCGTGGACCGGTTCAAACCCTGCGATCGCGCGCAGGGTAGTGGTCTTGCCGCACCCCGAGGAACCGAGCAGGCAACCGATGTCGCCGGCATTGAGGTGCAGGTTGAGGTTCTGCACCACCCGCTGATCTTGATAGCCGCATGCCAGATTGCGCAGGTTCAGCAGTAATGGCTGGCTCATGCGTGGTGGTACGCCGGCTCTACCAGAAATTCGAGCAGGGCTTTTTGCGCATGCAGGCGGTTTTCCGCCTGGTCCCAGGCGACCGAACGCGGGTCGTCGAGCAGGTCGAGGCTGATTTCTTCGCCACGGTGGGCGGGCAGGCAATGCATGAACAGCACGTCCGGCGCGGCCAGGTCGAGCAGGGCGCGGGTGACCTGGAACGGCGCAAACAGCTTCAGGCGCTTGGCGGTTTCGTCTTCCTGGCCCATGGAGGTCCAGACGTCGGTGCTTACCAAGTGGGCGCCGATCACCGCATCTTTTGGATCACGCAGGATTTGTACACGGCCATCAGCGTTGGCCAGGAACTCGGCGGACGGTTCGAAACCTTCCGGGCAGGCGATGCGCAGGTGGAAGTCGAATTGGATCGCCGCTTCTATATAGCTGTTGCACATGTTGTTGCCGTCGCCGATCCAGGCCACGGTCTTGCCCTGGATCGAGCCACGGTGTTCGAGGAAGGTTTGCATGTCGGCCAGCAACTGGCACGGGTGCAGGTCATCGGACAGGCCGTTGATCACCGGAACGCGGGAGTTGGCGGAAAATTCGGTCAGGGTGCTGTGGGCGAAGGTACGGATCATCACCGCATCGAGCATGCGCGACATGACAATCGCGCAATCGCTGATCGGCTCGCCACGGCCCAGTTGGGTGTCACGCGGCGACAGAAAAATGGCCTGGCCGCCCAGTTGGATCATGCCGGCCTCGAAGGACAAGCGGGTGCGGGTCGACGACTTCTCGAAAATCATCCCGAGCACGCGGTTTTTCAAAGGCTCGAACAGTACGCCGCGGTTACGCAGGTCTTTAAGCTCAATGCCTCGACGGATCACGCTGACCAGCTCTTCGGGCGTGCAATCCATCAGGGAGAGAAAGTGCCTTGCGCTCATCATTAACTACCTTTTTGCAACAGACCGCAGATACTCAAAGCCTTGTTTATTGTGAAAACGGGCGAGACCTGCGGCGAAAGCCGCACGGGGCGACGAAATAGGGGAAGGCGCGATCTTATAATTAAATGTCGCGTCTTACCAATAGGGCTACGGTGTTTAGGGGTGTTCAGATAGGCGCGATAGCGCTTTTGAAGACGATTTCCTGACAGCAGCGGGTCATTTGTACACTGGCGTTGCGACCTTTTGCAATCTGCGAGGGCTGGCCCAGGCCAGGCTGCGTCGGTTTCAGGGACTGTTCGGCAGGTTTTGAAACACTTTCTCACGTTTGCTCATGGCCTGGCCTGATGCCCCTCAATTCACGCGACGAACGTTGCTGGTGCCCGTTGCAGTCGCGGCCCATAGTCGGGCCAAAGCCCTGATAAAGAGACTGGCCATGACCAAGACTCTCCACCACCGTGCCTGCCATCTGTGCGAAGCCATTTGTGGTCTGACCCTGGAAACCACCCAAGCCGAAGATGGCAGCCTGGCGATCACTTCGATCAAGGGTGACGCACTGGACACGTTCAGTCGTGGGCATATCTGCCCCAAGGCCGTGGCGCTGCAGGATATCCAGAATGACCCGGACCGCCTGCGCCAGCCGATGCTGCGAGTGGGTAGCGAATGGCAACCGATTCCGTGGGAAGAGGCCTTCGCCCTGGTGGCCGAAAAACTGTCGGACATCCAGGCTCGCTACGGACAGAATTCGGTGGCGGTGTATCAGGGTAATCCCAGCGTGCATAACTATGGGCTGATGACCCACAGCAACTACTTCCTTGGCCTGCTCAAGACGCGTAACCGGTTTTCCGCGACGTCGGTCGACCAGTTGCCCCATCACCTCACCAGCCACCTGATGTACGGTCATGGCCTGTTGTTGCCGATTCCGGATATCGACCATACCGACTTCATGCTGATCCTCGGCGGCAACCCGCTGGCGTCCAACGGCAGCATCATGACGGTGCCCGACGTGGAGAAGCGCCTCAAAGCCATCCAGGCCCGGGGCGGTAAAGTGGTGGTGGTCGACCCTCGTCGCAGCGAGACGGCGGCGATTGCCGATCAGCACCTGTTTGTGCGGCCCGGTGGCGACGCCGCGTTGCTGTTCGGATTGCTCAACACCTTGTTTGCCGAAAACCTGACCCGTGACAGTCACTTGCCGGTTGACGGCCTGGATGACGTGCGCCGCGCAATCGCCGGGTTTACCGCCGAGGCCATGAGCCACCAGTGTGCGGTGCCTGCTGAGCAGATCCGCCAATTGGCGCGGGATTTTGCCGCCGCAGATAAGGCGGTATGTTACGGGCGCATGGGCGTTTCGACCCAGGCGTTCGGCACGCTGTGCCATTGGCTGGTGCAATTGATCAATCTGGTCACCGGCAACCTGGATCGTCCAGGCGGTGCCTTGTGTACCACGCCGGCGGTGGACCTGGTGGCCTCGACTTCCGGCGGGCATTTCAATCGCTGGCAGAGCCGTGTGTCGGGGCGTCCGGAATACGGTGGCGAGTTGCCGGTGTCGGCGCTGGCGGAAGAAATGCTCACCGAAGGCGAAGGACAGATCCGCGCCCTGATCACCGTGGCCGGCAATCCGGTCCTATCAACCCCGAATGGCCGCCAGTTGGAGCAGGCCCTGGACGGGCTGGAGTTCATGCTCAGCGTCGATCTGTACATCAACGAGACGACGCGCTATGCCGACTTGATTCTGCCGTCCACCTCGGCGCTGGAAAACGATCACTACGACACCACCTTCAATATGTTCGCGGTGCGCAATGTCACCCGTTTCAATCGTGCGATCCTGCCCAAGCCTGAAGGCGCGCTGCATGACTGGGAGATCTTCGTTGGCTTGGCCAAGGCGTTTGCGGCGCACACCGGGGTTGCGCTCAAGCCGACCCTGTCACCGGCGCAGATGATCGACTTCGGCCTGCGCGCCGGCGTGTATGGTGATGCTTCCAGCCACAAACTGTCGGTGGCGATGCTCGCTGAGCATCCCCACGGCGTCGACCTGGGTCCACTCAAGCCCAATCTCGCTGCGCGCCTGAACACCGCGAATGGTCGGGTGCAGGCGGCACCGGCAGTAATTCTGGCGGACCTGGCGCGTTTCGCGGCGCAACCGCTGCCACAGGCCAACGAATTGCTGTTGATCGGCCGCCGCCATGTGCGCAGCAACAATTCCTGGATGCACAACTATCACCGCTTGGTAAAGGGCAAGCCCCGGCACCAGTTGCACATGCATCCCGATGATCTGGCCAGCCGCCAATTGAGCGACGGGCAGCGGGTGAAGGTCAGCTCGCGCATCGGCATGATCGAGGTGGAGGTGGTCGCCAGCCTGGACATGATGCCTGGCGTGGTCAGCCTGCCGCACGGCTGGGGCCATGGTCGTCCGGGCGTGCAGATGACGATCGCCAGCAGTCAGCCGGGTGCCAGTGCGAATGACCTGACCGACGAACGGCAACTGGATGAGTTGTCGGGCAACGCCGCGCTGAACGGCGTGCCGGTACAGGTCGCTGCGGCATAATGTGCCCGAGCACCGCGCTGGGATTTTGCGTTACAATGCGCCACCGTGCCGACCTGTGAGTCGCAAAGTTCCAGCCGAGGTGTTCCATGGATATCATCGAAACGATCAAAGAGCAGATTGCCAACAACACCATTCTGCTTTACATGAAGGGCTCTCCCAATGCCCCGCAGTGCGGTTTCTCCGCGAAGGCGTCCCAGGCCATCATGCAGTGTGGCGAGAAATTCGCTTACGTGGATATCCTGCAAAACCCGGAAATTCGCGCCAACCTGCCGAAGTACGCCAACTGGCCAACATTCCCACAACTGTGGGTAGCCGGTGAACTGGTCGGCGGCAGCGATATCATCACTGAAATGGCCGCTGATGGTTCGTTGCAAGCGCTGGTCAAAGACGCAGCAGTAAAAGCGGCAGCTCAGACTGAAGCTTGATTGGCCTGCAACAAAAAGCCCCGCTTCTCATACGAGAGCGGGGCTTTTTCATGCTTCCAGTGTAGGAGCGAGCTTGCTCGCGAAATACTCAAAGACGCCGTGTTCATACTGAATGCACGCGTTATCGTTGACGCTCTTCGCGAGCAAGCTCGCTCCTACAATGAATAAGGGTTATTCACCCATCTGCGATTGCAGGTAGTTTTCCAGGCTGACCTTGTCGATCAGGCCCAGTTGGGTTTCCAGCCAGTCGATATGTTCTTCCTGGTCTTCCAGGATATCTTCCAGCAGTTCGCGGCTGCCGAAGTCCTGGGTCACCTCGCAGTGAGCGATGGCGGCCTTGAGGTCGCTGTGGCTCTTGCGTTCGAAGCCCAGGTCGCTGCTGATCATTTCCTGGGTGTGCTCGCCGATGTTCAGCTTGCCCAGGTCCTGCACGTTCGGCAGGCCTTCCAAGAACAGGATGCGCTTGATCAGGGCATCGGCGTCCTTCATGGCTTTGATCGATTCCTTGTACTCGCGCTTGCCCAGCTTTTCCAGGCCCCAATCGTCATACATGCGCGCATGCAGAAAGTACTGATTGATCGCGACCAGTTCATTGCCAAGGATTTTGTTGAGTTGCTGGATGACTGAGATGTCGCCTTTCATGACTGGGGTCCTGCCCTTTATTCGCTGTATATAGGCCAGAGTTTGAGTGGCGAACCTCTAAGTGTCAAACCTAAGTAATTGAATAATAAATGAAAATTAATCTGAATAAGAATGTTTGAGTTCCGCGTCTTGGCCCTAACTGATTGAATTGCGGGCATAAAAAAGCCGGACACTAAGTCCGGCTCGTTAAAACACGCTCATTTAAGCGTGTGTAAATTCTGCTGAATAGGGGAGCGCGGCCTGGGCTGTTTGCAGCTGCGTCAGGGTTTCGCGTACCACTTGCTTGGCGAGGCAAGCACATTTACCGCATTGGCTGGCAACGCCGGTCGTTTCACGCACTTCCTTGTAGCTGCAGCAACCTTCGTAGATTGCTTCGCGGATTTGTCCGTCGGTGACGCCAGTGCAGAGGCAGACATACATAAGGGAGAACCATCGCGGGTTTAAGGCTTAAGTGCGATGGATCTTAATGTTAACGAGAATGATTGTCAAAGTAGTTTTGCCGCGCTGGGCAGCGACTTGGCCTGCGCGCTGACGAACGGTTTTTTCAGTGTATGATGGTCGGTCTTCACGAAGCGTGACTGCGTCACAGGCTTGTCGCTTATGCGCGGCAGACTCAAGGCCGGTCCTTTTACTTCAATCGTCACCCCTACATCAGGAGATATCCAATGAGCGTACTCGTCGGCAAACAAGCCCCGGATTTCGACGTACCTGCCGTTCTCGGCACTGGCGAAATCGTTGACAGCTTCAAGCTGTCTGAAGCCATCAAAGGCAAATACGGCCTGGTGTTCTTCTACCCGCTGGACTTCACCTTCGTCTGCCCTTCGGAGCTGATTGCTCTGGACCACCGCATGGACGATTTCAAGGCGCGTAACGTTGAAGTGGTCGCGGTTTCCATCGACTCCCACTTCACCCACAACGCCTGGCGCAACACGGCCATCAACGATGGCGGCATCGGCAAAGTCAAATACACCATGGCTGCCGACATGAAGCACGACATCGCCAAGGCTTACGACGTTGAGTCCGAAGGCGGCGTGGCATTCCGTGGCGCGTTCCTGATCGACGACAAGGGCGTTGTGCGCTCCCAGATCATCAACGACCTGCCGCTGGGCCGTAACATGGAAGAGCTGATCCGTCTGATCGACGCCCTGCAATTCCACGAAGAGCACGGCGAAGTCTGCCCTGCCAACTGGAAAAAAGGCGACAAAGGCATGAACGCTTCGCCAGAAGGCGTTGCAGCGTACCTGACCGAGAACGCCGGCAAGCTGTAAGCCACGTTATCGGTACAAAAAAAACCGGCCTGAGAAGGCCGGTTTTTTTATACGTGGGATTTAGCGTCAGTCGCTGAAGTCTTCCCAGCCGCCCATCTGTTTCCAACGGTTGACGATGCCGCAGAACAGTTCGGCAGTCTTTTCAGTGTCGTAGCGCGCCGAGTGGGCTTCGCGACCGTCAAAGTCGATACCGGCGGCCTGGCAGGCTTTGGCCAATACGGTCTGGCCGTAAGCCAGGCCTGCGAGCGTAGCGGTGTCGAAGCTGGAGAACGGGTGGAACGGGTTACGCTTCATGTCCAACCGCGCCACGGCGGCATTCAGGAAACCCAGGTCGAAACTGCTGTTGTGCCCCACCAGGATCGCGCGTTTGCAGCCATTGGCCTTCAACGCCTTGCGCACGCCACGGAAGATATCGGTCAACGCCGCTTCTTCACTCACCGCCATGCGCAGTGGGTGATCGAGCTTGATCCCGGTGAATTCCAGGGCCGCTGCTTCGATATTGGCGCCTTCGAACGGCTCGACGCGGAAGAAGTGGGTGTGTTCCGCGAACACAAAGCCCTGTTCGTCCATGCCGATGGTCGTCGCGGCGATTTCCAGCAGTGCATCGGTGGCGCAGTTGAAGCCACCGGTTTCTACGTCGATGACAACCGGCAGATAGCCGCGAAACCGCTCGGCCATCGGGTGACGGGAACCGCCACCGCTGTGCTCGTGTTCGTCATCGTAATGGTCTTCACTCACTTGCTTTCCTCCAGCAGGCGCCAGCGCAGTGTTTCACCGGCGCGCAGCGGGATAACAGTCAGCTCGCCAAATGGCAGGCTGGCGGGGGTGGTCCAGTCTTCACGAACCAGGGTGATGCGGTCGGTATTCGCCGGCAGCCCGTAGAAACGCGGGCCATTCAGGCTGGCGAAGCCTTCGAGTTTGTCCAGGGCGTTGCGCTGTTCGAACGCCTCGGCGTACAGCTCGATCGCCGCATAGGCGGTGTAGCAACCGGCACAGCCACAGGCAGCTTCCTTGGCGTGCTGGGCGTGGGGCGCCGAGTCGGTGCCAAGGAAGAACTTCGGGTTGCCGCTGGTCGCGGCGTCCAGCAGGGCCACCTGATGGGTGTTGCGCTTGAGAATCGGCAGGCAATAGAAGTGCGGCCGAATCCCGCCCACCAGCATGTGGTTGCGGTTGTAGAGCAGGTGATGGGCGGTGATGGTCGCGCCGACGTTGGCCGAGGCCTCGGTGACGAATTGCACCGCGTCGGCCGTGGTGATGTGTTCGAACACCACCTTGAGGGTTGGAAACAGCTCGACCACACGGCGCATATGCTCGTCGATGAAGATTTTTTCGCGATCGAATACGTCGACATCACCACGGGTGACTTCACCGTGGATCAACAGCGGCATGCCGACTTCGGCCATCGCTTCGATCGCCGGCAGGATCTTGTCGATACTGGTCACGCCGGAATCGGAGTTGGTGGTCGCGCCCGCCGGGTAGAGCTTGGCGGCGTGTACGAAACCGCTGGCCTTGGCCTGGCGGATTTCGTCGGGCTGGGTGCGGTCGGTCAGGTAGAGCACCATCAGCGGTTCGAAGCGGCTGCCGGCCGGCCGTACAGCGAGGATGCGCTGGCGATAGGCGTCGGCTTCAGCGGCATTACGCACCGGAGGTACCAGGTTAGGCATGATGATGGCGCGGCCAAACGTGCGCGCAACATCGGCCACGGTTTGGGTTAACGCAGCACCATCGCGAAGATGAATATGCCAGTCGTCGGGACGCAGCAGGGTCAGGCGGTCGGACATTGGGGATTCCAGGCGGGTCAATCTGGTGGGAATGCTACCGGAAAAGACTCTTGCAGGCACTCGCTATCAAGTTTTGCAGGATGCATCCGATAGCCTTTGGTATGCCTTAACGATGTATGACGCTTTGAAGTGTTGTAGAAACCAGTGGAGCCTCCCGTGCGCCAGCATTATCTAGCCCTGCTCAGTGTGTTTGCCAGCCTGCCTGCGATGGCCCTCACGTTTCAGACACGTCTGGAGAATATTGAGTGGAAGGTGGAGGGCGACAAATTCGAGTGCCGTTTGACCCAGCCGATCACTGATTTCGGCTCGGGCGAGTTCGTGCGCCGGGCCGGTGAGCAGGCGACATTCCGTCTGAAAGCCTTCAACGGCTCGCTCGGCGCGGGATCGGCGACCTTGCTGGCGGCTGCTGCGCCTTGGCAACCGGGCCGGGGTGATATCAACCTCGGTGCCGTGCGTGTCGGCAGTGGCGACGTGTTGTTCAACAGTTCCCAGGCCCAGGCCGGGCGCCTGTTCAATGGCCTGCTTGAGGGGCGCAGTCCGACCGTGCGGCATTACGGGCGTGAAGGCGGCTATTCGGAAATTCGCCTGTTGCCGGTGAAATTCAACAAGGCCTACAACGACTATCAACTGTGTACTACCAAGTTGCTGCCGATGAATTACGATCAGGTCAAGCAGACCGAAGTCGGCTTCCCCGGTGGCGGCATCGAGCTGGACGCATCGGCCAAGAGCAAGCTGGCGGTGATCGTCGAATTCATGAAAGCCGATCCGACGGTCAACCATATCGAATTGAATGGTCACTCCGACAATAGTGGCAATCGCCTGACCAATCGCGATGTCTCGCGCCGTCGCGCATTGGCGGTAATGGACTACTTCAAGGCCAACGGCGTGCAGGAATCGCAGATCACCATGCGGTTCCACGGCGAAAGCTACCCCTTGGCGCCCAATACCAACGCCGCTAACCGAGCGCGCAATCGCCGCGTCAATATCCAGCTCGAACGCGTGGCAGCCCCCGAGAAGCCGGCGGCCCAGGCCGCGGGGCCGAGCAACCCCGCCGCCACGTCATAAGCTGCGACCATCGGTCGCCCGCTCGACATAATCTGTCGCTTTATCTTCATTTGCTGTCGCGCCCCTGTAATTTCGCGGTTTTGATCGGTAGAATCGTTGCCTTTCCGTAAAACCCCGTGGAGTGATGGCATGGCCGACGTAAACAAGGTCGTTCTCGCGTATTCCGGCGGCCTGGACACTTCGGTGATCCTCAAGTGGCTGCAGGATACTTATAACTGTGAAGTGGTGACCTTCACCGCTGACCTGGGTCAGGGCGAAGAGGTCGAACCTGCACGTGCCAAGGCGCAAGCCATGGGCGTCAAAGAGATCTACATTGACGACCTGCGCGAAGAGTTCGTCCGCGACTTCGTTTTCCCGATGTTTCGCGCCAACACCGTCTACGAAGGCGAGTACCTGCTGGGTACCTCCATCGCACGTCCGCTGATCGCCAAGCGCCTGATCGAAATCGCCAACGAAACCGGCGCTGACGCCATTTCCCATGGCGCCACCGGCAAAGGCAACGACCAGGTGCGTTTCGAACTGGGCGCCTATGCCCTCAAGCCGGGCGTGAAAGTGATTGCCCCTTGGCGTGAATGGGACCTGCTGTCCCGTGAAAAGCTGATGGATTACGCTGAAAAGCACGCAATCCCGATCGAGCGTCATGGTAAGAAAAAGTCCCCGTACTCGATGGATGCCAACCTGTTGCACATCTCCTATGAAGGCGGCGTGCTGGAAGACACCTGGACCGAGCACGAAGAAGACATGTGGAAGTGGACCGTCTCCCCGGAGAACGCTCCCGACAAGCCGCAGTATCTGGAACTGACCTACCGCAACGGCGACATCGTCGCGCTGGACGGCGTCGAAATGACCCCGGCCACCGTACTGGCGACCCTGAACCGTATCGGCGGCGAACACGGTATCGGCCGTCTCGACATCGTCGAGAACCGTTACGTGGGCATGAAGTCCCGTGGCTGCTACGAAACCCCAGGCGGCACCATCATGCTGCGCGCCCACCGCGCCATCGAGTCGATCACCCTCGACCGCGAAGTGGCTCACCTCAAAGACGAGCTGATGCCCAAGTATGCCAGCCTGATCTACACCGGCTACTGGTGGAGCCCTGAGCGTCTGATGCTGCAACAGATGATCGACGCTTCCCAGGCTCACGTGAACGGTGTTGTGCGCCTGAAGCTGTACAAGGGCAATGTGATCGTCACCGGTCGCAAGTCCGACGAGTCGCTGTTCGACGCCAACATCGCCACCTTCGAAGAAGATGGCGGCGCCTACAACCAGGCGGACGCAGCAGGCTTCATCAAGTTGAATGCACTGCGCATGCGCATTGCGGCCAACAAGGGTCGCAAGTTGTTCTGAGTGTTCCAGTCGAAATGAAAAGTGGCCCCTTGTTCAGGGGCCATTTTTTTTTGCCCGTAAAAAGGCACAACGGCCCTGATGTTTAAAGTTGTTTACGGTTGTTTAAAGTCTGTCGAGGGTTTGGCGTTTCAAAAACTTTGATACTTGACGCGCCGAGGAATGAATTATTTACACCTGAATAGGAACTATGTCTTACAGAAAATTCACTCACGGAAGTGCGGTGTAGATGTAAGCCGAGGAAAGTTCTGTAGGAAATTTATGGTGTAAATGAATATGTTAAATGGAACTGAAGTCATCAGGTTTTTTTTACGCGTCCGTTCGTGTGATAGCGGCATGCAAGGGGCATTTCCTGAAACTGGTGTGCGCTGCGTTTACGACTGGCCCCCTAACCACCGGATATTTCTCTCAAAATATGTGCGAGCCCGGAAAGGTCTGAAGGGCTCCATAAAACTAGAAACATCTGAGTTGGTGATTTTTTGTAGGTTAATTCCTATCTCGTTGTGGGTTGGGTCTCTGCTTGCTGTTGCTTGGGGTGGAACGCTATGCCAACTAGGAAACGACTAGGCTATTGTGCTTGCTCTGAATAATTCGAACAGCGAAATTGGACTTTCTCATGAATAAAGTGCTGATCGTGGATGATCATCCCGTCATTCGTCTTGCTGTGCGCATGCTAATGGAGCGTCATGGTTATGAGGTCGTTGCCGAGACCGATAACGGTGTCGATGCGTTGCAACTTGCGCGGGAACATATGCCGGACATTGTCATACTGGATATTGGGATTCCCAAACTCGATGGCCTGGAAGTTATCTGCCGGCTGTCGTCGACCAAGCAGGCCATACCGTTCAAGGTGCTGGTCCTGACTTCCCAGGCCCCGGGTCATTTCTCCATGCGCTGCATGCAAGCGGGGGCGGCCGGGTACGTGTGCAAGCAGCAGGACCTGACGGAATTGCTGAGTGCCATCAAGGCGGTGCTGTCCGGCTACAGCTACTTTCCGAACCAGGCGCTGAATTCGGTGCGTTCCACCATGGGCAATGCCAGCGAGGCCGACATGGTCGAGCGCCTTTCGGGGCGCGAGATGATGGTGTTGCAGCAACTGGCGCGCGGCAAAACCAACAAGGAAATCGCCGACGGCATGTTCCTCAGCAACAAAACCGTCAGCACCTATAAGACGCGGTTGCTGCTCAAGCTCAATGCCCGCTCACTGGTCGATCTGATCGAGTTGGCTCAACGCAATGGACTGGTCTAGAGGAGGGCGCCACCACATGGCTTGATAGCCAGGCGAATCGGCAGAAAAAAGCCTCCGTCAGGGAGGCTTCCGGCCGTTCTCGGCCGATCAGAGGTCGAAGTCGTAATCGGCCAGCTGTTTTTGCAAGCGTCGCTCTTCCAGAAGGTTGTCGATGGTGCGGCGTTTGCTTAGATTGGTCTTGGCCACCTCTACAGGTGTTTCCTCTCCACCGTCATCCGACTCAACAAGGTCATCTTCCACTTCCAGTTGTTCTTTGCCAGTGCTCATAAGGTTAACTCCGGGCTAAGACTGCCGTTGGCGCTCCTTATAACGATATTCCATGGGCGGGTAAAAAAGATTTTTTCAATCGATGGATCGAAAAACCAATGATCTCTCAATCGTCCGACGTCTTGTCCTTGTATTCGCACAGGTCTTCGATGCGACAGCTGCCACAGCGCGGCTTGCGGGCCTGGCAAACGTAGCGTCCGTGAAGGATCAGCCAGTGGTGCGAATCGAGCAGATACGGCTTGGGGACAAACTTCATCAGTTGTTTTTCCACTTCCACCACATTCTTGCCGCGGGCAATGCCGGTGCGGTTACTTACGCGGAAAATGTGGGTGTCCACGGCCATGGTCAGTTGCCGGAATGCCGTATTGAGCACTACGTTGGCCGTCTTGCGGCCCACTCCCGGCAGAGCCTCCAGCGCTTCACGAGTCTGCGGCACTTCACCGTTATGCCGTTCGACCAGCAGGCGGCAGGTCTCGATGACATTCTTCGCCTTGCTGTTGTACAGACCGATGGTCTTGATGTATTCGGACAAACCTTCCACGCCCAAAGCATGGATCGCTGCCGGGGTGTTCGCCACGGGATATAGCTTGGCCGTGGCCTTGTTGACGCCAACGTCTGTGGATTGGGCCGAGAGAATCACCGCAATCAGCAACTCAAACGGCGTTGAGTAAGCCAGTTCGGTTTTGGGTTCCGGATTGTCTTCGTGAAGCCTGCGGAAAATTTCCAGGCGTTTTGCGGCGTTCATGGGGCAGGCGATTCCTTGCTGGAGGTCAGCGTGATTGTGAAAAATGGGCCCAGGCCTGCAACCCTGCGAGCAATAACCCGAGCAGGATAAACCCGGCCGGCATCAATTGGGTGGCGG
Source organism: Pseudomonas marginalis (assembly GCF_024169655.1). Taxonomy (GTDB): domain Bacteria; phylum Pseudomonadota; class Gammaproteobacteria; order Pseudomonadales; family Pseudomonadaceae; genus Aquipseudomonas; species Aquipseudomonas paraveronii. Next base: position 1,218,710 of record NZ_JALJWV010000001.1, read on the forward strand.
CAGTGGCGCGTAACAACCCCAGGATGATCATGAGTGCGGCGAACAGACCGACTAACCGTAGCTGCGCCTTGCGTTGGCTCGCCTCAAAGAAACCATGATGTTCCAGGACGACGCATTGCACGCTGATCAGCGCGAGGTAGATGCCCAGTTGCTGATACATCGGTAGCGCAAATGCCTGTAACAATAACTGCGCACAGCTGACTAGCGTAGCAGCGACTGTCAGGCTGGCACCCAACCGCAAGGGCGTGCTCAGGCGTGAGCGCAGCGCGCGCATGGCCAGGCCGTAGAACGTCACGATCAGCGCCGACAACGCCAGGAAACTCAGGGCTTTGGGCAGGGTGTCGGTCACCCCGAGCAACGGTGCCAGCATCGATGCATTGGCCAGGCCAACGGCTCTAGTCATGGGTGTCGGGCTCCAGCAGGGATGAGCGGTGCTCGTCGAAATAGCGCAAAGCGTCGTGGACGGCACTGATCACCGCTCGGGAGGTGAGGGTGGCACCGGCTATTTGATCGAAGTTCGAGCCTTGCATGTCCGTGCGCGAACGCCCCTTGAATGAAGCCAGCCAAGGGTTGCCGGGCTCGCTGATATGCCCACCCAGGCTTGGGGTTTCCGATTGCGCCAGGGTTTTGATGCCCAGCAGCTTGCCGTCGCGGTCGATGGCGATCAGCAGTTCGATCGGCCCAGCGTAGCCGTTGGTCGTCAAACGAAGCAGTACCGCGCTGGGTTGGCCCGACAGGGTCACCCGATAGCCACCCTGCAGGTGGCTATCGGCCAGGGGCTGTGGGGCGATGGTCAGCGGGTGATCCAGTGGTTGGTTGTCATAGCGGTCGGCGGGTAGCAGGTCGCGCAGCGCCTGGCGCTGTAGCGCCTGAACCTGGCGCGCGGCGTGATCGGCGGTCAGGTGCTGAAGGGTGAGGACCAGCGTGCCGCCGCCGATGGCGATCAGCAACGCCAGCAACACACCTCTGCTCGATTTCATACGCTGACCGCCGGCTGTTTCGCTGCCACCAGGCGTTCCAGCGCCGGCACGGCCAGGTTCATCAACAGCACCGCAAAGGCTACACCGTCCGGGTAACCGCCCCACGTGCGAATCAGATATGTCAGCACGCCCACTCCCGCCCCGAACAGCAGCCGGGCTGTGGGGCTTTTCGGGCCGGAGACCGGCTCGGTGACGATAAAAAATGCGCCGAGAACGGTGGCGCCGGTCAGCAGATGAAACAGCGGCGAGCCGTGGGAGTCGGAGCCCGAGCCATTCCAGCACAGCAAGCTGATCACAAAGAGGCTGCCCAGCATGCCCAGGGGTGCGTGCCAACTGAATACCCGCTGGCGTAACAGCCACAGACCGCCCGCCAGAAACGCCAGGTTCACCCACTCGCTGCCCTTGCCGCCGAAATGCCCAAATGCCGGGCTGCGAGCGAACAGTTCATCGATGGTCAAGCTCTTGTTCAGTCGCAGGGCATCCAGTGCAGTCGCCTGGGCCCAGGCATCGGGCGCGTCGCGGTGCAGGCCGAATATCTGTTGTGCGCCGGCCAGCAGGTCCAGGCCGTGGGTGGCCGGCCAGTGCGTCATGAGTTGCGGAAAGGCCACCAGCATCAACGCATACCCGACCATGGCCGGGTTGAAAGGGTTGCGATGGCCGCCGTACAGGTGCTTGCCCAGCAGCAGCCCACTGGCGACGGCCGCCACGCACAGCCACCAGGGGCAATAGGGCGGCAGTGCCAGGGCGAGCAAGGTCGCGCTGACCAGGCTGCTCAGATCGCTGCCACGCTGCCCCCGCAGGCGTTGCACGCCCGCATCTACCAACAATGCGCCGCCTGTCGCCAGCAACAGATTGATCAACACGCCCCAACCGTATAACCAGAACATCGCCACCGCCCCCGGTAGCGTCGCCAGCAACACCCGTTGCAGGGCCTGCTGAGGCTCAAGCGTGGCCATGGGCATCCACCTGGCGCTGTGCAGCGTCGAGCTTGTTTTGCGCCTCGGACAGTTGCTGTGGATCGGCGTTCTGATCCTGGGCTTTCTTCAATTCGGCGCGGCGCATTGCCAGTTGGATCTTGGCGCGCTTGAGATCGGCGCTGCTATCGGGGGCCGGTGTTGCGGGTGCGAGGTTTACCTCCAGGGCGGTTAGTGCTTGCTCTGCGGCTTCGAACTGTTGTTGCAGGACGATCAATTGCGACTGCTGTTCAAAGGTGGGCGGATGCCCGAATGCCTTCAAGGATTTGTGCAACTGCGCGCGGCTCATCGCCACGTTGATCTTGGCTTTCTTGATCGCGGCGTCCTGGGCTGCCTGCGCTGCATCGATCGACACGGCGGCCAACGGCGCGGCACGCTTGGCGCGGGCCAGGCGTTCGGCCTGCTTATGTTCTTCTTCCCGTTGCAGGCGCGCGTTGCGTTGCTCAAAGCGTCGTCGTGCGCGGTCTCGCTTCAAGCCGCGCGCGCGGCGCTCGTGGTCGTTGGTCGCCAGGCCGCCGACGATCGGCAGCACCGTCGCCAGCGGGTGCATTTCGATGCAGTCGACCGGGCAGGGCGCAACGCACAGGTCGCAACCGGTGCATTCGTCGATGATCACGGTGTGCATCCATTTGGCAGCGCCGACAATCGCGTCCACCGGGCACGCCTGGATACATTTGGTACAACCGATGCATTCGGCTTCGCGGATGTAGGCAATCTGTGGCGGCGCTTCGCCGTGGCTGGCGTCCAGCGTCAGCACCGGCACGTTCAGCAACTGCGCGAGTGCGCCGATCGTTTCCTGCCCGCCCGGCGGGCACTTATTGATGGCTTCGCCTTGGGCAATGCCTTCGGCGTAGGGCTTGCAGCCCGGGTGCCCGCATTTGCCGCATTGGGTTTGCGGGAGCAGCGCGTCGATACATTGAATCAGGTTCATGCTTTGATCATTGCGTTGAAACCCAGAAAAGCCACCGCCATCAGCCCGGCGCTGATCAGTTCGACCGGCAGGCCGCGGAAGGGCAGCGGAATGTCGTTGTCGGCGATCCGCTGGCGTAAGTCGCTGAACAGGCTCAGCACCAGCCAGAAGCCGAGCCCGGCGCCCAGGCTCAGTGCCGCTGTGTGTGCCAGGCCCTTGTCGTCTTCAATGCCCAGCAACACCACGCCCAGTACCCCGGCGTTGCCCAGTAGGAGCGGCCATAACCCCTCCGTCGGCAGTGTGGGGCGCAAGCGCGTGAGCAAGCCGAGCACGGGGCGGATCAGCAGCGCTGTCAGCGGTAAAAACACAAACAGTCGCAGGGCGGTCAACGCCAGTGGCTGCAGCAGGTAGTGGTCCAGCAGATAGCCCAGCATGCTGCTGACTGCCATCAACACGGTGGTGGCAATCCCCAATGCATGCACCCGCGAGCGTGAGTGCGCAGCCAACATCGGGTCGACGGCCAACGGCATCTGCAACACGAGGTTGTTGATCAGGGCGGCGCTGACAAGGGTGAGGAGCATATCGGTCATGGGCATGCCGGTTAAGCAAACAGGGCCTGATTATCCGGTAAGCGAGAAGGGGGTACTAGCTGAAAAGCCCTGTCGTCGCGACGACAGGGCTGTTTTGCAGGGCTTACTTGATGCGTTGACCCGGCTTGGCGCCGCTGTCAGGGCTCAGCAGGTAGATTTCTTCACCGCCAGGGCCGGCCGCCATCACCATGCCTTCGGAAATACCGAACTTCATTTTCCGTGGCTTGAGGTTGGCGATCATCATGGTCAGGCGACCATTGAGCTTGGACGGGTCTGGATAAGCGCTCTTGATCCCGGAGAACACGTTGCGTTGCTCGTCGCCGATGTCGAGGGTCAGGCGCAGCAGCTTGTCGGCACCTTCCACGGCTTCGGCCTTGAGGATCAGCGCAACCCGCAGGTCCACGGCGGCAAAGGCGTCGAACTCGATCTCCGGGGACAGCGGCTCCTTGACCAGTTCGCCGTTGCCGGCCGGCGTCGATTCGCCGGTGTCTGTCTGGCTGGCGACCAGGTCTTCTTTCGAAGCGTCGCTCATGGCCTGGACTTTTACCGGATCGATGCGGGTCATCAGCGGCTTGAACTCATTCAACTGATGGTTGCTGAGCAAGGTGGCGTGATCGTTCCAGGTCAGCGGCGCGACGTTGAGGAACGCCTCTGCATCCGCAGCCAGCAACGGCAGCACCGGCTTGAGGAAGATCACCAACTGGCGGAACAGGTTGACGCCGGTGGCGCAGATGGCCTGGACTTCCGCCTGCTTGCCTTCCTGCTTGTTCAGCGACCACGGCGCCTTGTCGGCGATCCACGCGTTGGCGCGGTCGGCCAGGCCCATGATCTCGCGCATGGCGCGGGCAAAGTCGCGGGCCTCATAGGCTTCGGCAATGCTTGGCGCGGCGGCCAGGAACGCGTCAGTCAGCTCCGGCGCGGCATTCTCGGCCACCAGCACACCGGCGTTGCCCTTATGGATGAAACCGGCGCAACGGCTGGCGATGTTGACGACTTTGCCGACGAGGTCCGAGTTGACCTTCTGTACGAAGTCTTCCAGGTTCAGGTCGAGGTCGTCGACGCCACGGCCCAGCTTGGATGCGTAGTAGTAGCGCAGGTATTCCGGCGACAGGTGATCCAGGTAGGTGCGCGCCTTGATAAAGGTGCCACGGGACTTGGACATCTTTTGGCCGTTGACGGTCAGGTAGCCGTGTACGTTGATGCCGGTCGGCTTGCGGTAGCCCGCACCTTCGAGCATCGCCGGCCAGAACAAGGCGTGGAAGTTGACGATGTCCTTGCCGATGAAATGGTACAGCTCGGCGGTGGAGTCCTTGCCCCAGAACGCGTCGAAGTCCAGCTCCGGCGTGCGGTTGCACAGGTTCTTGAAGCTGGCCATGTAGCCGATCGGGGCGTCCAGCCACACATAAAAATACTTGCCCGGCTCGCCTGGAATCTCAAAGCCGAAATACGGCGCATCGCGGGAGATGTCCCACTGTTGCAGCCCGGCATCCAGCCATTCGGCGATCTTGTTGGCGACGGCATCCTGCAGGGTGCCGCTGCGCGTCCAGGTTTGCAGCATTTGCTGGAAATCCGGGAGCTTGAAGAAGAAGTGCTGGGAATCCTTGAGCACCGGGGTGGCGCCGGAGATTGCCGACTTCGGGTCCTTCAGGTCGGTGGGAGCGTAGGTGGCACCGCATTTTTCGCAGTTGTCGCCGTACTGGTCCGCGGTGCCGCATTTCGGGCAGGTGCCCTTGATGAAGCGGTCGGCCAGGAACATTTTCTTTTCCGGGTCGAAATACTGGGTGATCGAGCGCGTGGCAATGTGCCCGGCATCCTTCAACCGCAGGTAGATCTGGCTCGACAGCTCACGGTTTTCGTCGGCGTGGGTCGAGTGGAAGTTATCGAAGTCCACCAGGAACTCGGCAAAGTCGGCGCTGTGTTCAGCCTGCACATTGGCGATCAGTTGTTCCGGGGTGATGCCTTCCTTTTCGGCGCGCAACATGATGGCCGAACCGTGGGCGTCGTCCGCGCAGACATAGATGCATTGATTGCCGCGATGCTTCTGGAAGCGCACCCACATATCGGTCTGGATGTACTCAAGCATATGGCCAAGATGGATCGAACCATTGGCATAGGGCAGGGCGCTGGTGACGAGGATCTTGCGTGGCTCGGACATTGGGGCTCGGCTACTTGATGAAACGGAGGTCGGTCACTATAAAGCGCCGGGAAATATATTTCACCCCGTGACGCTGTTTCAGAATCTTCCCGGCCTGCGAAAGCATGCCGTTAAGCCGCTGGAACGGGTAGGATAGCCGCCTGTTTCAGTCAGTCTTTTTTCGGGAGTAGCCCATGAGCGCCGTCAATCGCGCAGCGGTGGAAGCCGTTCTTCGCCAATACACCGACCCCTATTTGAACCAGGACCCGGTCAGTGCCGGTTGTGTCCGCGCCATCGAGATCCAGGGCGACCAGGTGTCGGTCTGGATGGAACTGGGCTATGCCGCCGGTCTGTTCAAGAGCGGCTGGGCGCAGATGCTGCAAATGGCCATCGAAGGCCTCGACGGCGTGCGTTCCGCCAAGGTCGACATTCAGTGCGTGATCGCGCCGCACAAGGCCCAGGCGCAGATCCCCGGCCTGGCCAATGTGAAAAATGTGGTGGCCGTGGCCTCCGGCAAGGGTGGGGTGGGTAAATCCACCACGGCGGCCAACCTGGCGCTGGCGCTGGCGCGCGAAGGCGCTCGCGTGGGGATTCTCGACGCGGATATCTACGGCCCAAGCCAGGGCGTGATGTTCGGCATTGCCGAGGGCACTCGCCCGAAAATCAAGGACCAGAAGTGGTTCGTGCCCATCGAGTCGCTGGGTGTGGAAGTGATGTCGATGGCGTTCCTGACCGACGACAACACACCGATGGTATGGCGTGGGCCGATGGTCTCCGGCGCCTTGCTGCAACTGGTGACCCAGACCGCCTGGGGCGATTTGGACTACCTGGTGATCGACATGCCGCCAGGCACCGGTGACATCCAGCTGACCCTGGCACAAAAAGTCCCGGTGGCCGGTGCGGTGATCGTCACCACCCCCCAGGACCTGGCGTTGCTGGACGCGAAGAAAGGCGTGGAAATGTTCCGCAAGGTCAACATTCCAGTGCTGGGCGTCGTGGAAAACATGGCGGTACACATCTGCTCCAACTGCGGCCACGCCGAGCATCTGTTCGGCGAGGGGGGCGGCGAGAAACTGGCCACTCAGTACGGCGTCGAGTTGCTCGCCTCGCTGCCGCTGGCAATGGTGATTCGTGAACAGGCCGATGGCGGCAAACCGACGGTGGCGGCCGAGCCCGACGGCCAGATCGCCATGGTTTATCAGGAGCTGGCGCGTCACGTGGGCGCGCGGATTGTGCTGCAGGAAGCGGCTGCTCCGGCCATGCCGACGATTACAGTCAGCGACGACTGAGCCAGTCGTAGGAAACAAGCCTCGAATTTGTCGGGGCTTTTTCTTGTCCGCAGAACGGCCAGGCATTGCTTGCTGCGCTCTTACACAGTTGCTCGTGTAAGCATTTGCTTACTTTCACGTAAGTGTTTGGTTTTTTTAGCGCTGCCGGACGTCTCGAATTGTCTGGCTATATTTCTAATCAATTGAAATATAACAATTATTTATTGGCTTTCGAGCGCGATTGCGGCGCAGGCGGCGGTTTGGATTGCGTTGTACTTCCCTGGGAACTGGCTACTATCTGCCCTGTGTCCACGGATTGACACAGCCATCAAGGAACGATGGTTTGAAGGAACGTCGCAGGATGCGATTCATCAGGATGATGAAAAAGGAATACAGGGACTAGGGAAAAAATGTGGGCGGGTCATACCGCCCCTTTTTTTGCCTGCAGAAAAGTAAAATGCCTGCCCCATAACGCAAAAAAGGCCCACAAAGGGCCTTTTTATTGGACAGCGGCGCTGTCAGCGCTCGAGATCTTTGATCTTGCCTTTCACACCGTCCCACTCTTCCGCATCCGGCAGCGACTCTTTCTTCTCCGTGATGTTCGGCCAGATTTCCGCCAGTTCGACGTTCAACTGGATAAATTCCTGCATATCTTCCGGGACCTCGTCCTCGGAGAAAATAGCGACGGCCGGGCATTCAGGTTCACACAGGGCGCAGTCAATGCACTCGTCCGGGTGGATGACCAGGAAATTCGGGCCTTCGTAGAAGCAGTCCACCGGACAGACTTCTACGCAGTCGGTGTATTTGCACTTGATGCAGTTGTCGGTGACGACGAAGGTCATTTCTAATTTTCTCCTCAGGCGGCGGCAGCGAAACCCCTTATGGTGGGGCCCGCGAGGTTTGAGAGCGATAGTCTGCGGACCAGGCTAAAAAGCCCGCAGCATCCCAAACCGCGCGAGATAATATCAGCTTGCAAGCGTCTGCGTTAGATCCGTGTCTTCAGTGTATAGAGCATTTCCAGCGCTTTTCGCGGTGTCAAGTCGTCCAGGTCAAGTTTTGCCAACTCATCCAGCACCGGATGGGGCAGGCTGGCGAACATATCGCTCTGGTGTGGCGCGCTGGATTTGCTGCTGGCCTTCTTCGGGCTGGCGACCACGGTTTCGTGGGGCAGGGCGGTGGCTTCCAGGCGACTGAGGTGCTCGCGGGCGCGGGTGATCACGTCGTTCGGCACACCGGCCAACTGCGCCACGGCCAGGCCGTAACTCTGGCTGGCCGGCCCTGGCAACACATGGTGCAGGAACACGATGCGCTCGTTGTGCTCGGTGGCATTGAGATGCACGTTGGCCACCAGCGGCTCGCTTTCCGGCAGCACGGTCAGTTCGAAGTAGTGGGTGGCGAACAGCGTATAGGCGCGCAGATGCGCCAGGCGCTCGGCCGCCGCCCAGGCCAGGGACAGGCCGTCGAAGGTGCTGGTGCCGCGGCCCACTTCGTCCATCAGCACCAGGCTGCGCTCGGTGGCGTTGTGCAGGATGTTCGCGGTTTCGCTCATCTCCACCATAAAGGTCGACCGGCCACCGGCGAGGTCATCGCTGGAACCGATCCGCGTGAAGATGCGATCCACCAGGGACAGCTCACAACTGGTCGCCGGTACGAAGCTGCCAATATGTGCCAGCAACACGATAAGCGCGGTCTGGCGCATGTAGGTGGATTTACCGCCCATATTCGGACCGGTGATCACCAACATGCGGGTATCGTCGTCCAGCGACAGGTCGTTGGCGACGAACGGCGTAGTCAATACCTGCTCCACCACCGGGTGGCGACCCTGAACGATGCGCATGCACGGCTCGCTGACAAACCTCGGGCAGTTCAAGTCAAGGTTCAGCGCACGCTCGGCCAGGTTGCTCAGCACATCCAGCTCCGCCAGTGCGGCGGCGGTGTCTTGCAACGGCGCCAAGCGGCCGATCAAATCTTCGAGCAGCGCTTCATACAGCATCTTTTCCCGCGCCAAGGCGCGGCTCTTGGCCGACAGCGCCTTATCTTCGAACGCTTTCAGCTCGGGGGTGATGAAGCGCTCGGCACCTTTTAGGGTTTGACGACGTTGATAGTCGATGGGCGCCTGCTCGGCCTGCTTGCTCGGCAACTCGATAAAGTAGCCATGCACGCGGTTGTAACCGACCTTCAGGTTGGCCAGGCCGGTGCGCGCTTTTTCGCGGGCTTCCAGGTCAATCAGGAACTGCCCGGCGTTCTCGCTCAGGGACTGCAGTTCATCCAGTTCGCTGTCGTAGCCAGTCTTGAGCACGCCGCCGTCACGGATGATCGCCGGCGGGTTGTCGATGATGGCTTTTTCCAGCAGCGCCGCCAGGTCCGGGTAGGTGCCGGCAGTTACTGCGAGTTGTTGCAGGTGTGGTGTGTCCAGTTCGGTCATCGCCACTTGCAGTTGCGGCAGGGCGCTCAAGGCATCACGCAGACGCGCCAAGTCACGGGGCCGCGCGTTGCGCAGGCCAATCCGCGCCAGGATGCGCTCGATATCGCCGATTTCTTTCAACTGCGGCTGCAGCTTTTCGAAGCGATAGCCGTCCAGCAGGCAGGTAATCGACGTCTGCCGCGCTTGCAACACCGTCAAATCCCGCAGCGGACGGTTCAGCCAACGGGTCAGCAAGCGGCTGCCCATGGCGGTCTGGCAACGGTCCACCACCGATTGCAGAGTGTTGTCGCGCCCGCCGGCCAGGTTGGTGTCCAGTTCCAGGTTGCGACGGGTGGCACCATCGAGCACGACGGTGTCGTCCAGGCGCTCATGGCGCAGGCTGCGCAAGTGCGGCAGGGCGGTGCGCTGGGTTTCCTTGGCATAGCTGAGCAGGCAACCGGCGGCGCCGATGGCCAGGGTCAGGGTCTCGCAACCGAAGCCCTTGAGGTCCTGCACGGAGAACTGCTGGCACAGGCTTTTCAGCGCCGAATCACGTTCGAAATCCCACGGTGCGCGACGCTTGGTCCCACGACGACGTTCCGCCGGCAGGTCCTTTGGCCAATCATCCGGGATCATCAGCTCCACCGGATTGATACGCTCCAGCTCCGCCAGCAGGTTCTCCCAGCCTTTGGTCTCCAACACGCTGAAGTTGCCGCTGGTGATATCCAGTACCGCCAGGCCGAACAGCCGCTCATCGCCGAGCACCGCAGCGATCAGGTTATCGCGCCGCTCATCCAGCAGCGCCTCATCACTCACCGTCCCCGGCGTAATAATGCGCACCACCTGACGCTCCACCGGCCCCTTGCTGGTGGCCGGGTCGCCGATCTGCTCACAGATCACCACCGACTCGCCCAGCTTCACCAGCTTGACAAGGTAGCCTTCCAACGAATGGTAAGGAATCCCACACATCGGAATCGACTGCCCCGCCGACTGCCCACGCGCGGTCAGGGTGATGTCCAGCAACTTGGCGGCCTTCTTCGCGTCTTCGTAGAAGATCTCGTAGAAATCGCCCATGCGATAGAACATCAACTGATCAGGGTGCTGGTTTTTCAGGCGCCAGTACTGCTGCATCATTGGGGTGTGGCTGGACAGATCGGAAGTGGTTTTACTCATCAGATAATTAGCGAATTCGTTAAAAGAAGTGGGGCAAAGGTGGGGCACTCGGCCCAGCTGATTTTGCGATGGCGGCAAGGTTAACACGCGAGGTCGACCGTTCGCAGGCCCGCTCAAAAGTCACGAAAAATGCATAAAAATGCATACTCAATGCAAATTAGCATTTGCCAAGCCTGAAATCTGTCGTCACTATCCGCTTTATGCAAAAACGCAACGTTTCTATCGTCTTAAGAGAGCTGCTGGACCGCGACCGGATCTCCCCCACGGAGCTTCACCGGCGTACCGGCGTGCCTCAATCCACGCTGTCCCGGATACTCAGCAGCAAGATCGTTGACCCCTCGGACAAGCACATCTCCCGCATCGCCGAGTACTTCCGCGTCAGCACCGACCAACTGCGCGGGCGCGCGGCGGTGGGCGTTTCGCGGGATGATGGGCGCGACCCGACGCATTCGGAACTCAAGGACATAAGCCTGTGGGATGACGACACCCCCGTGAATGACGACGAGGTGTCGATCCCCTTTTTGCGTGAGGTTGAATTGGCTGCTGGATCAGGAAGATTCGTCATCGAGGAAAGCGAAAAGGCCAGCCTGCGGTTCGGCAAGCGCAGCCTGCGGCATAACGGCGTGCAGTTCGACCAGGCCAAGTGCGTGACGGTGCGCGGCAACAGCATGTTGCCCGTGCTGCGTGATGGCGCGACGGTGGGGGTGAATGCGGGCAAGAGCGCGATTGGCGACATCGTCGATGGCGACTTGTACGCCATCAATCACAATGGCCAGTTGCGGGTCAAACAGCTCTATCGCTTGCCTTCCGGGATTCGCCTGCGCAGTTTCAACCGCGATGAACACCCGGACGAGGACTACAGCTTCCAGGACATCCAGGATGAACAGATCAGCATCCTCGGTCATGTCTTCTGGTGGGGCATGTACGCCCGTTAACCTTCTCTCGTAAGACAAAGCCCGCCAATGAGCGGGCTTTTTTTCGTCTGTTGAAAGGCATCAAACCCTTTGCTAGCAAGGCTCTAAATGCATCAGTGCATTTGCATACTGAAAATAAATGCATTTATGCATTGACTGTATATGCATACATGCATATTCTTTGTCTCAAGCCAGCCAACAAGGCCTGGTGGAGGCGGCAAGGATGCTGCCAAGGACGACAAGGAAGGCACGCAACATCGGCACGGACGCCATCGAAGCGATGGCAGGGATGCCAAGCAACACCGGCAAGGATGCCGACGCTCTTTAGTTTCACCGTTTTACAAGAACAGGCAGCGATGAACCGGCCTTAACGGTTCAGAGGGTTGGCAACTGACCCGGGTGTGCAGCGTAAAGCACCAGAAGCAGTTATCCGGCAGACAGGGATCGTGGTCGGAAAAACATTGAGGAAAGATCCGTACCGCGCCAGTAGCGCCGAAAGATCGAGGACCGCATTACTGAAAAGCCCGGTCAGCCGGGCTTTTTGGAATGCCTACCTATAAATGGATTTACCCGAACACCGGCATTCTGCCGGCATTGCTCAGCCAGGAGGCGTGACATGACAAACGAGCAGCAAGCGTTAGCGGAAATGCCTATCTGGCTGGTGATCGTACTGGCGCTGATCGGCGGAGTTTCCGGCGAAATGTGGCGCGCCGACAAGGAGGGCGCCCGTGGTTGGTCGCTGATCCGGCGCCTGGCGCTGCGGTCTGGGGCGTGCATGGTCTGCGGGGTCTCGGCGTTGATGCTGTTGTACGCCGCCGGTATGTCGATCTGGACCGCCGGCGCCCTCGGTTGCCTGACCGCCATGGCCGGTGCGGACGTCGCCATCGGCCTTTATGAACGTTGGGCGGCCAAGCGCATTGGCGTCGACGAGGCCCCGCCCTCCCGCCCGGATCAGCAGTAACCGCTGCAAGGACGCGACTGATGACATCTATCGAAAAACCTTCCCAACTGCCCATCGCAATTGGTGAAGCGCTCAAGGGCGCCTTCCCACAATTGCGTGTGGGCAATCACCAGGACTTCCAGGGCGCCGGGGATAAAACCGGCGTGCTGATTACTGTGGAACGCAACGGCCCCGGCGTTCGATCCCTTGAAGGGCGTAAGGCCCATGCACTGTCGGTGTCACTCATGGCCAGGGTTGCCAGTGGTTCGGCGCCTTACGACGCCTGCGACCTGGCCAGCCAATTGATGGATTTGGCCCTCGATAATCGCTGGGGCCTGCCGGCGGATCAGTGCGACCTGCCAACCGCCATCGTCGCGGCGCCGACCCTACAGGGCAGTGCCGAAACGGACTACGACACCTGGACAGTGTCCTTCACCCAAAACATCTACCTCGGCCCGCCGTTACTCGAAGATCCCACCGGAAAACCTCTGTTTGCCTGCACGTGGGAAGTCTCGAGTATCGACGATCCTGAGCAATACCGACCCTTGCAGGAGTAGTCCATGTTCGATGCGCTGTTACGCATGCAACTGGGACCGATCGTCGAGCGCCTGGCGGAAATGGAGGCCCAGCTCGAAGATCTGTACCGCCGCGCTGAAAGCTACTGTCGGATCGGCATCTGCCAGCAGGTCGACGCCGCCAGCAATACCTGCACCGTCAGCCACGGTGATTTGCTCACTCCAGCGATTCGTTTTTTCAACCCCAGTGCGGGGGCGCAGACTGAAACGCGGATTCCGTCAGTGGGCGAACAATGCTTGCTGCTCAACTATGGCGGCGGGGAAGGCGCTGCGCAGTCGGTGGCGCTTTTCGGGCTCAACAGTAGTCTGTTTCCGCCGGTCTCCAGCGTTGCGTCGTTGACCCGGCGCCGCCATCAGGACGGCACACAAAGTGACTATGACGACGTCAGCCACACGTTCAACTGGACCAACGGACCCACTGTCTTCGGCGGCTCCCGCGAACAGATCGAAGCGAAGATCGGCGCCGCCACGCTGCGGCTGACCGCCAACCACATCAGCTTGCAACTCGGCGCCGTCGGCCTGCTATTGGATGCTGGCGGCGTGCATTTGAGCGGCCCGCTGGTGGATCACCAGGGCCGCGTGATCAGCACCGCATAAGGATTTGCCATGATCGGAATCGATAGGAACACCGGGGCAGCCGTCGATGACTGGCTGCAATTCGTGCAGCGCGCCACCCGAGCGCTGACCACCCCCGTGGGCACTCGCCAGAAGCGTCCGTTGTACGGCTCGCTGATCCCCCAACTGCTCGGGCAGAACCTCGGCGACGACCTCTTGATCCTCGCCCAAAGCCACGCCGCCAAAGCGTTCTACAACATCGAGAACGGCATCGCCGACTTTCAACCCCAAGTCATCGTCGCCACCCGCCAGGGCGCCGGTCTGTTGCTGCGGTTTGCCGGCACCTGGAAAAACCGCCAACAATCCTTCGAGGTCATGACATGAGCATGCTGATCCCTGGCCAGAACCAACTGGCAGAGCCGGCGATCATTGCCGTCGACGCGTTCGAGCCGTTGCTGGCGGAGTTCAAGGCGTTTGTCATTGACTACGTCGCCACCCGTGCGCCGCAAAGCGCCGCCAAACTCAAGGTCAGCCTCGACAACGAAAGCGAACTGCTGACCCTGGCCCTGGAAGCGTTTTGCGTGCGCCTGCAAACCCACGAGCGCAAGTACAACGCGCGCATCAAGCAGATGCTGGCGTGGTGGGCCACCGGCAGTAACCTCGACGCGCGCCTGGCCGATATGGGGCTGGAGCGCCAGGTGCTGGACCCCGGTGACCCGGCGGCCTTCCCGCCGGTGCCGCCGACATTGGAAAGCGACGACGACGCACGGCTGCGCTATTACTTGGCGCCCCACGCGCCGGCGGCGGGTTCGCGCATGCAGTATCGCCGCGAGGTGTTCACCCTCGGCGAACGACCGGCGGTGAACGTGGAAAGCGCGACACCGGGTGTCGTCACGGTCACCTATACCTTCGACCCGGATGGCTATGCGGCGCAGGTCAAGGACGGCAATGGCCGACGCACCGCCCCCGGTGAGGTGAGGGTGACGGTGCTGTCCAGGGACGGCGACGGAACCCCTTCTGCCGATTTGCTTGACGGCGTGCGCAGACATTTCGCACGGCCCGATGTACGGCCGGAAACGGATCTCGTCACGGTCCAAAGTGCGCAGATCCAACGCTACAAGATTCGCGTCGTGGCCAAGATCAACGCCGGCCCGGATTCGGGCCTGACCCAAGTGGCCGCGCAGCAGTTGCTGCAAACCTACGCCGAGTCCTGTCACCGCCTGGGAGGGCGCGTCGACCCGAGCTGGATCGACTACGCCATCCACAGTGCCGGAGCGGCGCAACTGCAAATCCTCGAGCCGCTGGCGCCGATTGTCTGCTCGGCGTTCCAGGCACCGTATTGCACGGGCGTCGAGGTGGAGGTGCGCACGCTATGAGTGAGCCCAAATCGAGTTTGTTGCCCGCCAATGGCGCACCGTTGGAAAAGGCGTTGGACCTGGGGTTTGGCCACTTGCTGGAACGGATCATGCCGCCGTTTCCGGCGTTGATGAACCCGCTGCAAACGCCCTCCGAATTCCTTCCTTACCTGGCCGCCGACCGAGGCGTCAGCGAATGGGACGCGGATGCCAGCGAAACGGAAAAGCGCCTCACCGTGGGCTTGTCCTGGCAGATCCAGCGCCAGGCGGGCACGCCCAAGGCCTTGAGTTATGCGGTGGAGTCGCTGGGTTTCAGCCCCAACATCAGCGCCTGGTATCAACAGCGGCCGCTGGGCGTGCCTTACACCTTCGATGTGCAGGCGATCATCGGGCGCAGTTGGTCCAGCGGCGACCATAACCGCTTGATCCGCCGTATCAACGCCGCGAAGAGCGAGCGCGACCAGGCGACGATTACCGTGGTTCACCAGACGCAAGCACGCCTTGGCCTGACCGCGATTGTTCACGCCCCGTTTAACGACAGCGAGTTAAGCCTGCAAGGCGCGTTACCCGAACTTGCCTTGGGCGCTCGACTTAACAGTGCCGGCGTTGCCCGGCACTACACCATTAACGACTACGACCTCAGGGCGCAGCCATGACAGATGACATTACGCGCCTGGTGCGCTTCACCTCCAAAGGTTTGGATGAAGTGCTGCAGGCAAAGAACCAGGGCTTGAAAGGCGAAATCACCCACATCGGCGCCGGCACCGGCCGCTACAACCCAGACGGCACGGAAGTGGCCTTGCGTGACGAGCGCCAGCGGGTGGCGATTGTGGATTACGAGGACTTGGGCGAGCGCCAACTCAGGATGGCCGCGCTGTTCGATGGCGATGGCGAGTATGAGATTGGTGAGTTCGGTTTTTACCTCGCCAGTGGGACGTTGTTGGCGGTGTATTCGGTAGCTGGGAAGTTGCTGACGTATAAAGCGGCGGCGGCTCGGGTGTTGCAGAAGTTTACGTTGGATGTTTCGCCGTTGCCGGCACAAAGCGTGACAGTGGTGGTAGGTACTGAGAATCTTAATATCCTCATCGCCGATGAATTAGCGGCTGTTGCTGCGGCGAATATTGATAATATGGCTCGTCATCTTGGAGTGCTCTTTCGCATCATGCAAGTGGAGAAAAAATAGCTTTAAATATTAATAGTTTGTTTGGTCTCTTTAGCTATCGTTTATATGGTTGCTGGGTGGCCTGAAATGGCAAAGTAAAGGAGATACTATTTTGAGTACGGAAACGCAAATAGCCAACTTGGTTCAGGCCTCCAATAACCTGACAAGTGCTGTGAATGGAAAAATTGGTGCTATCGACGTACGAATGGATCAGGCTCGTGCAGAATTTGACCAATTTCGTGCGCTTAAGGATGTTGTTGGAGGTGTTGGTGAGCCTGGGACGTTGTTGATGAGTGTTTTTCAGGGGCTTATTTGGGGAACTGGAGCGCCTTATGACGTCGGGGCGACGGGCGGGATGGTCGCAACGGATCTTGGATCCTCAATGAATGTATACGTCCACTTCAAATTGCCATTTTCCATTAACTCAGATGATCAGATGTTTTGGCTGAATATTCGCGGTTATAGTTACGGTAGCTCTTTGGTACTGGACGAAACATTCGCAGGCTACGTTTACTCTCCACAGCGTGCAGTTATCAATCAGTCGTGTTTTGGGAAATTTGAACCCGCTATTTACGCGGATGCGGCTGGCAATGCTGTATGTCGTATAAAAATCCCCAATGTCTATGTCACATCTTTGCGGCTTGATACTATGCAGGTTGGCCGGTATCGCGCAATTAAGTTGGGTGATATTAAATCTAAGCTCTCTCTCTCGTCGACGGTGGTTTTTTAAATGAATGAATCCTCTGTAGATACCGTTCCATCTCTTATCCTCAGCAAGGAAGGCTTGGAACTATTGGAGTGGTCAAGTATTCGCGTTCGTCGTGATCAACTGTTGCGCGACACAGATCATACTCAAGTTCAGGACAGTCCCCTTGACGAAAGTCAGCGTGTTCAGGTTGCGGCTTACCGGAGACTTTTGAGGGATGTTCCGCAAGACGTTGGTGATCCGTTCGCCGTGGTATGGCCCGAAAGGCCGACCTTCCTGAAGTGATATACAACCGCGAAAGCGGTTTTTTTTCGTCTCCCCAAAGCCCCTCCCGCAGGGGCTTTGGTGTTTTCCACCCGGAGAATTCAACACATGCCCACTCGCCAAACCTACACCGTCCTCATCCCATTCCCCATCGGCGCCGGCCATTGGTCCCGCGTCGGCCAGGAACTGGAACTGCTGGACGTCGAAGCATCCGCCCTGCGCACCGCCGGCCGCTTGGAACTGACCAGCGTCCTCAATACCACCCCCAAGAAGGCTGAATAATCATGGCTGAGGTTTTGAACTTCGAGCACAACGGCATCACTGTGAACGCAACTGAGTCCCCCGAGGCCATGGGCGGCCTTGGCGACAACGTCATCGGCCTGGTCGGCACCGCGCCGAATGCCCACGCATCGATCCCGAAAAACGCCCCGTTCCGCATCAACAGCTTCACCACCCAGGCGCTGCTGGACCCTAGCGGCAGTGAGGCGGGCACGCTGTTTCAGGCGGTGTACCAGATCCTCAAAGTGGTCAAGGTGCCGGTCTACGTGGTGATCGTGGAGGAGGGCGCGACCCCGGCTGACACGCTCAACAATGTGATCGGCGGTAACGAACCGATTACCGGCCGCAAACTCGGCCTGGCGGCCCTGAGCAGTGTGCCGGAAGACCTGACCATCATCGGCGCCCCAGGCTTCACTGGTACCAAGGCCGTGGCGAGCGAGTTCGCCGCCTTCGGCAAGCGCATCAAGGCCCGCGTGGTGCTGGATGGCAAGGACGCCTCAGTTGCCGATCAGGTGACCTACAGCGGCGAGCTGGGCGGTGCCGATCTTGGCTTCGACCGTTGCCTGCTGGTACACAACATGCCGTCGGTGTACTCCAAGGCGGCGAAGAAGAACGTGTTTCTTTCGCCGTCGTCCCTGGCCATCGCTGCACTGGCCAAGGTCAAGCAGTGGGAAAGCCCGGGCAATCAGGTGACCTTCGCCGAGGACGTTTCTCGCGTGGTTGAGTACAACATCCTCGACACTTCCACCGAAGGCGACCTGCTCAACCGCTACGGCGTGAGCTACTACGCTCGCACCATCCTCGGCGGTTTTTCGCTGCTGGGTAACCGCTCCATCACCGGCAAGTTCATCAGCTACGTCGGCCTGGAAGACGCCATCAGCCGCAAGTTGGTCAAGGCCGGGCAGAAGGCGATGGCCAAGAACCTCACCAAGTCCTTCATGGACCAAGAGGTCAAGCGCATCAACGACTGGCTGCAAACCCTGGTCGCTGACGAAACCATCCCCGGTGGCAGCGTGTACCTGCACCCGGAGTTGAACAGTGTCGAGAAGTACAAGAACGGTACCTGGTTCATCGTTATCGACTACGGCCGCTACGCGCCGAACGAACACATGATTTATCAACTCAATGCCCGCGATGAAATCATCGAGCAGTTCCTGGAGGACGTTCTCTAATGTTTACCAACCGAGTCAGACAGGCCATTGCGGCCACCCTCCAAGGCCTGCCGCTGTCCGCGACCGTGGAAGAATTCACCCCGCCGAAGATCGAGTTCGACATGGAGCCCATGTCCGGCGGGCGCTTCATTGCCGAGGAAATGGCCAAGAGCGGCAAAGTGCTCAATGCCAAGCTGATCCTGCAAGGCGCCGGCCC
Source organism: Pseudomonas marginalis (assembly GCF_024169655.1). Lineage (GTDB taxonomy): Bacteria > Pseudomonadota > Gammaproteobacteria > Pseudomonadales > Pseudomonadaceae > Aquipseudomonas > Aquipseudomonas paraveronii. The sequence goes on from NZ_JALJWV010000001.1 coordinate 1,237,261, forward strand.
GGAAATCATGCTGGCCTTGGGCGTGCGGATGGGTGACGACATTCTGCTGAACGTGCGTGAAGCCGGCCAGGACCAGGACGGCAAGACCTACTTCACCTACCACACCGTGGGCGGCAAGCTCAAATCCCTGGAGGAGGCGAAGCTGAAGATGGGCGAGAAGGCCACCACCACGCTGGAGCTGTCTTGCCGCACCTATAACCGCCTGGAAAACGGCATCTCGGTGATCGACATCGACGTGCGTACCCAGAAGTTCGTCCTCAACGGCGTCGACATTCTGGGCGACGCCCGCCGTGCGGTGCTGATGCCGTAAGCCCTCGGGGGCGGGCTCGCTCGCCCCACACTTGACCAAGGAATTGCCCCATGGCCTGGATGCCGCCGCTGCACCTCCTGCTGTCCCCGATCACCGCCGATACCGGCGCGACGATCCAGCAGGTTCAACTCAAACCGTTGTTCTACGCCGCGCAAAAAGACGCGCTGGCCCGGGCCGGTGATGACGAGGACGACCAGTTTTTCGAACTGGCGAAACTCGCCACCGGCCTGTCGGAAAAAGAGCTCGACCAACTCAAGCGCCCGGACTACGTGAGCATCGCCCAATACGTACATGAGATGTCGACGCGCCCGGCGTGGTTCTTCCTGGACCCGCTTGAAGCGCCGACCTTCGACGAGCCCGTTCAATTGTTGCTGCCCCTGGAGGCCGCCGGCCGCACCTTCAGCGCATTGCCCCTGGAAATGCCCGCCCTGCGCGCGACCAAAGTGATGAAAAAACTCGCCACCAACAAAGAGCGCGCCGAGTTCATCACCGCCCACTGCACCGGCCTGATGATCGCCGACCTGGCTGGCCTGACCGTGCCTGACTGGACGGAGTTGCAGGAGCGCATCGATGATTTTTTAAACAAACCGGCGGACTTCTTTCGGAGCGCGACATCGAAGTGATCCTCGACGTGGTGCCGCTGATTTACTCGGTCAATGAAGCGGAAATCCTCGACTGGGACGCCGGAAAAGCACTGCGCCGCTACGACATCGCGATCAATCGCCTTGGCGTCAAACAGGAGTAGAGCGGGATGCAAGAGACTCAATACGAGATCAGGCTCGCCGAGGAAGACAAGCGCTGGATGACCTTTGCGGCCCTGTCCAACGAGGCGACGCTCAACAGTGTGCTGACACCCCTTCCCGAAAGTTTTGTCGGGCCTTCGAGCCTGGATGCCGAACCGCAGCCATCGTCGGAACTCGGCCTGGCGCTGGTCACGGTGAGCCTGGATATCAACGCCTTGACCCTGGAGCAAGTGCGGCTGCGCGAGACACTGGAAACGCTCAACAGCACGTTATTCATTACCAGTGATTCACTGGCGCTCAGGACGGTCGATACCACCTCGCAGGCGCAGAACAGTCAGCCCAAAGAACCGCCGCCGGCAGCCGACTCCTGGGTCGACAAAGGCCTACAGTTCGGGGCCGATGCGGCGAAGACCATTGCCAAGGATGTGGGCTCGAGTTTGTGGGATACGGTCAAGAGCAGGGTCTCGGGCAAGGCCATCGATGCGCTGGCGCAAAAGTTTCCCAAAGCCGGCAAGTGGCTCAAAGACGACAAAGACAAGGACTGCTGCTGCCGCGGCGAGTCTCTTCGTGGCGCCACCACCCCGAGCATCATCTTGCCGCCTGGCTATGAGCGTTCTGGCGGGAAAAAGACGTCCGCGAAAAAAACCGCCAAGTCGACGCTGTGGCGGGAGTTGCCCGTTCCCCGTGGCCCTGGCCCGTTAAGGTATGCCGACACCGCCATCAATGTGATCCAGGGTCTACGCGATGGCGACGCGAAAACAGTCGCCACCGGCCTGTCTACGGCCGGTGGTGCCTGGGCCGGCGCCTCCGCCGGTGCGGCCATCGGCACCCTGGTGTTCCCTGGCATCGGTACGGCTGTAGGCGGCGCAATCGGCGGCTTGCTCGGCAGTGAGGCGGGCGCTTGGCTCGGGGACAGACTGTTCAGCCCAGGTGACCGCCTGCCCGCACCCAGCGCCGTCAGCAAGGAGCTCAACAGCGCGCGCTCGGACAACGTGCAAGTCACCCTTGCCCCCAGCATCCAGATCACCGGCGTCAACCCCGCCGATGCCCAGCAGGTGGTCAACCAGGTGATCCAGGCCCTGCAATTCCAATGCATGCCGATGCTCTCCGACACCCTCGGGCTCCGGCGCAACGCGGCACTGGCCGATCCAGGAGGTGATTGATGCGACAACAGATGGTGCTGGGCGATTTCATTTTTGGGCTCGCCCGTGGGTTTGCCTATTCCTCGCTGACCCGTAACAGCGACGGCGGCTGGGCTGACCTGACGATTATCGCGAGCAAACCGCAGTCGCGGCAGAACGGCCAGAAACTGGAAAAACTCACCTTCGGCGGCACGGCGATGTACGGCGTGGGCATGCAACGCTTGGACGAGTTGCGCGCCCTGCAAAATCAACGCGTGCCGCTGCCGCTGGTGGATGGTATCGGCCGCAACTGGGGCTTGTGGCGGATCAATTCGGTGATGGAAACCCAAAGCAACGTGATCGATGACGGCACCGCCATGCTCATGACCTGGACCCTTGAACTGGAGGAATTCGTCAATGCGTAGAGTGCGAAGTATTGCCGGTGATTCAGTCAACCTGCTGCTCTACCGCGAACTGGGACGTTGCGATGATGCCGCGGAAGAAACCCTCTGGCGCTTGAACCCCACGCTTGCCGAATACGGCCCGGTGCTGCCGGCTGGCGTGTGGGTGATCGTGCCGGAAATGGCGTCGCGGCCGGCTGCGCTGCGCCTCGTTTCGGCCTGGGATTAAGAAGGAGGCTACATGGCTCAGGGATTTACGCCCATTGTGGAGTTCTATGGCGCCAACGCGGCGCTGCTCAATCAACGTCTGATGCACTGGAGCCACACCGACGCGGCGGGCATTGAGTCCGACCGCCTTGAACTGACGATCAACATCGAGGGTCTGGAGGGCCTGCCGAGCCTGAGTGGCAAGATCGGTTTGCGCGTCGGTTATAAGGAGTCTGGCTTGGTGGAAAAAGGCGAGTTTGTCATCACCCAGCGCACGCCGGTGCTGTTTCCCATGCGCCTGATGATCGTCGCCACCGCGGCGCCCTTCAGCGCGGGCGATGCCAGTGGTTATCGCCAGCGTCGATCCGCCAGTTATGGACCGATCACCCTGGGCACGCTGTTTCGCCAGCTGGTCAGCCGCCACGGCTATTCGCCGCGGGTGGCGCCGGCGCTGGAAGGCATTGCGATTGCCCACATCGACCAATCCAATGAAAGCGACATGGCGTTCATCACCCGCCTGGCGAAACGTTATGGCGCCGTCACCAAACCGATCAACGAACTGTACGTGCTCGCCGAGGCCGGGCAGGTCAAGTCACTCTCCGGCCAGCAACTGCCGGACGTGACACTGTCGGTCACCGAGGACAATCGCCCCGGCGATCAAGCATTCATCACCGCCAAGCTCGACGAAACCTCGCGCGCCAAATACCAGGGCAGCCGCGTCACCTGGTGGGATGCCGCCGCGGGCAAGCAGCGGGTGGTTCAGGTCGGGGTTGCGCCCTTCAAGACCTTGCGCCAGCGCTGTCAGAACGAAGCCGAGGCGCGGGCGGTGGCTGAGGGGGAGTTGCGCCGCGTGGGGCGTGAAGACCTCAAGCTGCAGATCGATTGTCCGGGGAACCCGCTGTTGGCGGCCGAAGGGCTGTTGCTGCTGGATGACACCTGGCCTTCCTACATGCAGGGACGCTGGTCGATTACCAAGGTGACGCACGTAGGCGACCCGGTGACGGGCTATCGCAGTTCGGTCACGGCCGGCGGGTTGTCGGCGTAATGCCTTTTACGGAGTAGGACTTATGCTGATAACACTGCCCCAGTTGCTTTACGTCATGCCGGGTGCCCGCCTTAGCGCGGGCATTTTTCTATCCTCGTTAAATACGGCATTCGCTCGGTACGCGATCAATACTCCCAAACGCCTCGCCGCTTGCCTCGCCCAGATCGGCCACGAATCCGGCGAGTTGCGCTATGTCCGCGAACTGGGCAGCGATCAATACCTGAGCCAATACGATACCGGCACCCTGGCTGCTCGCCTGGGCAACACCCCCGAAGCGGATGGCGACGGCCAGAAGTACCGGGGCAGGGGGCTGATTCAGATCACCGGGCGTCGCAACTATTTAATCTGTAGCCAAGCGTTGTTTGGCGACGAGCGCCTGCTGCTGCAACCGCAATTGCTGGAACAACCGCAATGGGCCGCCGAATCCGCCGCCTGGTTCTGGCACAGCAACGGCCTGAACGAACTGGCGGACAACGACCAGTTCAGCACCATCACGCGGCGCATCAACGGCGGTCTCAACGGCCTGGAGGAGCGTTTGCGATTGTGGGCGCGGGCGAAGGCGGTGCTATGCGTTTCCTAGCGGCCTGGCGCCTGATCGGCGTATGCCTGCTGAGCGCGTTCGTGTGGCAGGTGCAAGCCTGGCGCTATGGCGCGCAGCTTGAGGCGCAATCGGCGGCCCATGCGCAGGCGCTCAGCCAGCAAAACCAGCTAGCCTTGCGCCAGCAACAGGCGCAGCAGGACCAACGGCGGGCGCTTGAGCAACAACTCAACGCCAGCGACCAACAACATACTCAGGAGTTGAGCGATGCCCACCGTAATCAGGCCGCTCTGCGCGATCGCCTGGCCACTGCTGATGTGCGGTTGTCAGTCCTCCTCGACACCAGTGACGGCGCCAGTGGCTGCGCAATGCCTGCCACCGCCACCGGCGGCGTGGTTCATGCAGCCCCGCGAGCCCGACTTGACCCGGCGCATGCTCAGCGAATTATCGCCATCACCGACGACGGTGATAACGCCGTGATCGCCTTGCGTGCCTGTCAGGCGTATGTGCGGGCCATCGCGCGTTAGTGTCTTGGGCACGCTGCAACTTGCATGGCTGATGGGCTCCTGTAGGGTAGGCAAACGCCCGCCCATTCCAGGAGACGACCGTGAAAGAAATCACCCCACTTGCCGCTGAACTGGGTCGACGTTTACAGGTGCTCAATGCCCACGTCACCACTGCCGAGTCGTGTACCGGTGGCGGCATCGCTGAAGCCATCACGCGGATACCCGGGAGTTCGGCGTGGTTCGAAGCGGGATATGTCACCTATTCCAACCGGCAGAAGACTCGGCAACTGGATGTGCCGGAGGAACTGTTCGGAAAAGTGGGGGCCGTCAGCCGCGAGGTGGTCGAGGCCATGGTCAGGGGCGCCCAGGAAAAAAGCCTGGCGCGCTTTGCCGTGGCGGTCAGCGGTGTGGCCGGCCCCGATGGCGGCTCGCCGGACAAGCCGGTAGGCACGGTATGGCTGGCTTTCGGCGTGGGTGACGAGGTCACGGCCGAGCTCCAGCACTTCTCCGGCAACCGCGACGAGGTCCGCCGACAAACGGTAAAGGCCGCGCTAGAGGGCTTGTTGCGACGAGCTGCAGCAGAAATAGAAAATCAGGGGTAGGCGATCTCCGATCTTTGTGGAACAATACTGTCTACTTATACAGGTGTTGGCCGTCAGGCCTTATTGATTACGTGAGGACTTTAATGGACGAGAACAAGAAGAAAGCCTTGGCTGCGGCCCTGGGTCAGATCGAACGTCAATTCGGCAAGGGTGCCGTAATGCGTATGGGCGATCACGACCGTCAGGCGATCCCGGCTATTTCTACTGGCTCTCTGGGTCTGGACATCGCGCTCGGCATTGGCGGTCTGCCAAAAGGCCGTATCGTTGAAATCTACGGTCCTGAATCTTCTGGTAAAACCACCCTGACGCTGTCGGTGATTGCCCAGGCGCAAAAGATGGGCGCCACCTGCGCGTTCGTCGATGCCGAGCACGCCCTGGACCCTGAATACGCTGGCAAGCTGGGCGTCAATGTTGACGACCTGCTGGTTTCCCAGCCGGACACCGGTGAGCAAGCCCTGGAAATCACCGACATGCTGGTGCGCTCCAACGCCATCGACGTGATCGTGGTCGACTCCGTGGCGGCCCTGGTGCCGAAAGCTGAAATCGAAGGCGAAATGGGTGACATGCACGTGGGCCTGCAGGCCCGTCTGATGTCCCAGGCGCTGCGTAAAATCACCGGTAACATCAAGAACGCCAACTGCCTGGTGATCTTCATCAACCAGATCCGGATGAAAATCGGCGTCATGTTCGGCAGCCCGGAAACCACCACGGGTGGTAACGCGCTGAAGTTCTATGCTTCGGTCCGTCTGGACATCCGCCGTACCGGCGCGGTGAAAGAAGGTGACGAGGTTGTCGGTAGCGAAACCCGCGTCAAGGTCGTGAAGAACAAAGTGGCCCCGCCATTCCGTCAGGCTGAGTTCCAGATTCTCTACGGTAAAGGCATCTACCTGAACGGCGAGATGATCGACCTGGGCGTGCTGCACGGTTTCGTCGAGAAATCCGGTGCCTGGTATGCCTACAACGGCAGCAAGATCGGTCAGGGCAAGGCCAACTCGGCCAAGTTCCTGGCGGACAACCCGGATATCGCCGCCGCGCTTGAGAAGCAGATCCGCGACAAGCTGCTGACTCCTGCGCCGGACGTGAAAGCTGCTGCCAACCGCGCGCCGGTTGACGAAATGGAAGAAGTCGACACTGACGTCTGAACCAAACGATGACCGTTGTGCTGGATACACTCGTCGCCGTTCGGCGCACTGCGATGGACCTGCTCGCGCGCCGCGAGCATGGTCGAGTCGAGCTGACGCGTAAACTGCGTCAGCGCGGTGCGTCTGCCGAGATGATCGACAGTGCCCTCGACCGCTTGACGGAAGAAGGGTTGCTGTCGGAAGCCCGTTATCTCGAAAGTTTTGTGTCCTACCGAGCGCGCTCTGGCTATGGTCCTGCGCGCATTCGTGAAGAACTGAGCCAGCGTGGCCTACAACGCGCCGACATCGACCTCGCCCTGCGCGAGTGCGGTATCAGTTGGCAGTCGCAACTGGAAGATACCTGGCGTCGCAAGTTCTCTGGGCATCTTCCGATTGATGCCAGAGAGCGCGCGAAACAAGGGCGCTTCCTGAATTATCGCGGGTTTTCGATGGAAATGATCAATCGGTTGTTCAGCGGTCGGGACATGGACGACTGAACAACGCAAAAAATAAAGGCCCGCTATGAAAATAGCGGGCCTTTTTTTTTGCTCAAAAATCACGCCGGCTCCGGCGCCACCCGTTGTTGTGTCTTGCCCTGAGCCTGCGCCCAGTTCTCCGGCAAGTTGATGTAATCCACCAACTCCCGCAACCGGCCCTGATCACGCCCGTTGAAGTTGAACACCAGTCGCGTCAGATGACTGAACTGCGGCTCATCATGCTCTTCTCCGGTATAGGCGAGTTGCTGGAAGTCGCCGCTCAGCCGCAGGCTGGCGAACTCTTTTTGCACCTGAGCCAGCGCCCGCTCACTGAGCGGATGATGCATGCGCATCACAAACTCACGCTTCAGCCAGCGGGTAGAGTGGAAGTTGGCGTAGAACTGGTTGATCTCGTCCACCGCTGCTTCGGCGCTGTACACCAGGCGCACCAGCTTCAGGTCAGTGGGCAGGATATAGCGATTGGCTTCCAGTTGGCTGCGGATAAAGTCCAGGGCGCCTTGCCAGAAACCGCCGCCTGGTGCATCGAGTAACACCACCGGCACCAGTGGGCTCTTGCCGGTCTGGATCAGCGTCAGCACTTCAAGCGCTTCATCCAGGGTGCCGAAACCACCCGGGCATAACACCAGCGCATCGGCCTCCTTGACGAAGAACAGCTTGCGCGTAAAGAAGAAGTGGAAGGACAGCAGGTTCTCGGTGCCATCGATGGTCGGGTTGGCATGTTGTTCGAACGGCAAGGTAATGTTGAAGCCCAGGCTGTGCTCCAGGCCAGCACCTTCGTGGGCGGCGGCCATGATGCCGCCACCGCCGCCGGTGATCACCATCAGATCGGAGCGCGCCAGCGCCGCGCCCACTTCCCGGGCCAGGGCGTAGAGCGGGCTTTCCATCGGCGTGCGCGCCGAGCCGAACACGGTAACTTTGCGTCGCCCCTTGAACTGTTCCAGCACGCGGAAGGCGTGGTCCAGTTCGCGGATAGCTTGCAAGGTGATTTTGGCGTTCCAGCGGCTGCGGTCGTCTTGGGCCATGCGCAGCGCGGTGAGGATCATGTCGCGATAAAGAGGAATATTCGGGCTGTCGGGAGCGATCAACTGGAGTTGAGCTTCGACCTGCTGCGTGAGGTCGACCCCGTTCGCTTCAAAATGCTGGAGCAGACGCTCATTCGGTTCGTAAGGCATTCAACTTCTCCTTCTTCACAGAGCCTGGGCGGGCGGCGAGATTCGTCCGTGGCCACGACACTGCATGCCAAGGCATTGCACGGTGTTCGCCAAGCGGCAAAGTGCGGCTCTGTATGTTCCTTGTGATTTAAAAACCTTTGCACTGCACGTGGCAGGAGGACAACTCTGTTTTGCCCTGAAAATGTTACAGAACAGCATGGGAACTGGGCTGAGCGGGCAGTAGGAATGAGACGATCATGGGCCGAAAAACCCTTGGCTGGCAACCGCTTATTGGTCTTACGTCAGAACGTGCGGCGCTTGGTGGAAAACGCAAACGAGGGAAGTGCGCGCCACTGGACAGCGGCGCGCGGGGGTAAGTACGACTTACTTTTTCTTCTTCGCCGCCGCCGGTGCCGGGCAGTCCGCTTCGACGAATTTCACCGATGCTACCGGGCGGTTGGTCTTGTTTTCGGAGATGTCATAACGCATGACCGCGCCCTTGGCCATCAGCTCGCGGTAGCCTTTGTTCAGGCACACGCTTTGCCCCAGTTGGAAATACACCGCCTTGGGGTTGGCACGCATCTGTTCGGCACGATCAGGCAGCACGCTGAGGTGATCGATCAACTGCATTCCTTCAACGGTATAGGCCACTTCCAGGGTTTTTTCATCGATTTCCCGGGGCAGGTCCTTGTTGCTTTCAGCCGCGACGCTTTGCAGCTTCTTGTTCATTTGGGCCTCCAGCAGCGAGGCCGCCTGAGCGCCAACAGGCAAGACCAGCGCAAGGGCGACGGATGGGGCGACAAGACGCAGCATGGAACGCAGCATGAAACTCTCCTGATTCGGTTACTGGTGCATAGACCAGCCACTGGGCTGTGCGTTCAGTGGCGCGCAATTATAGGTGAGCCCTGGCCAGTACAGCCAGGCGTATTGCTGGGAAGTGCGTGTGGCTCTGGTAAACTGCGGCCACTTAAGCCTTCCTCGAGTTCCCTCAGTGTCGATTTCCCCTTCCGTGCGGCGCATCCGATGAGCCACGCCGTCTCTCGTCTGCGTACCCAGCGCCTGGCGCGCGCCATCAGGCCTTTCGTCAATCGGGGTTCGCGTGCCGAGCGCTGCCCCGGCTGCCGGGTGATCCCCGCCTATTGTTTGTGTGCCTGGCGGCCCAAGGTCCAGGCCCGGTCTGCGATGTGCCTGTTGATGCACGACGTCGAACCGATGAAGCCCAGCAACACAGGCTGGCTGATCGCCGATGTGATCGACGACACCAGCGCGTTCGCCTGGTCGCGCACCGAGGTTGATCCCGAATTGCTCACCCTGCTGGCTGACCCGCAGTGGCAACCCTACATCGTGTTCCCCGGCGAATTCGTGGCGCCGGAACGGGTGGTCAGTGAGGTCAAGGTAGGGGAGGGCAAGCGCCCGCTGTTTATCCTGTTGGACGGCACGTGGAGCGAAGCGCGCAAGATGTTCCGCAAAAGTCCTTATTTGGAGCATTTGCCGGTCCTCAGCCTGGCTCCGGAACAGCTGTCGCGCTACAAACTGCGTCGTTCCAAGCGTGATGATCATTTCTGCACAGCCGAAGTCGCCGCGCTGTGCCTGGAGCTGGCCGACGACTGCGCAGCCAGCGAAGTGCTGGACGCTTACCTCGACGTGTTCAGCACCCATTATCTGGCCGCCAAGTTCCAGTTACCGCTGGACTTGACGGATATCGTCCATACTCGTCTAGCGCCCTACATCCCGGCGGTATAACCAGACGACGTTTGCATGATGGCACTGTGAATTCAACCGCCGCTAAACTGCCCATTGGCGTAGTGCTTGACCACCCAGGCTGCGCTGGGCATGCTGGGCGCCGATCAGGGCGCAACCGTGAATTTCCAACGTCGTTTCAGGTGCTTTTGACGTTGAGCATGCCCTGTGGTGATGGCTGCCTGGCCGTTACCTTGTGTATTGGCGAACCCTGAACCCATCAGGGCTGCCATAAAAAACAGGATCATTTAATCAATGGCCACATACGAAATCCTGATAGCTGATGACCACCCGCTGTTTCGCAGTGCGCTGCATCAGGCAGTAACGCTGGGCCTGGGCCCGGATGTACGTCTGGTTGAAGTGGCTAGCATTGCCGAGCTGGAAACCCGCCTCACCGAAAAATCCGACTGGGACCTGGTGCTGCTCGACCTGAACATGCCTGGTGCCTACGGATTTTCAGGGCTGGTGCTGTTACGCGGGCAATACCCGCAGATCCCCGTGGTGATGGTCTCGGCCCAGGAAGAAGCCGATGTGGTGGTGCGCTCCAAGGAGTTTGGCGCCAGCGGTTTCATTCCCAAGTCGAGCTCCATGGAAGATATCCAGAAAGCCGTGCGCACGGTGCTGGATGGCGATGTGTCCTGGCCGCCGCAGGCGTTTGAAGAAATCAATGTGTCCGACGAAGCCAAGGCTGCCCGTGATGGCTTGGCCAGCCTGACGCCCCAGCAGTTCCGGGTGCTCACCATGGTCTGCGAAGGCTTGTTGAACAAGCAGATCGCTTACGAGTTGAGCGTGTCGGAAGCGACCATCAAGGCCCACGTCACCGCGATCTTTCGCAAGCTGGGAGTGCGCACGCGAACCCAGGCGGCGTTGCTCTTGCAACAACTTGAGTCAATTTCGCAGCATTAAGCTGTTGCCAATTCACGCTTTTTTGACTTTGCGTGATCTAGTTTTCCCACTTCTTTGGTTCAGTTGCCTACATCTATGTCGCCTTTCAAGGGTCAAACCGGTATCAAACGTATCTTTAACGCAGGGGGCTATTCCCTGGATGGCCTGCGCGCAGCCTTCACCGGTGAGGCGGCATTCCGTCAGTTGGTGTTGCTGAACGTCATCCTGATCCCGCTGAGTTTTTTCCTGCATGTCAGCCGCGTCGAAAGGGCGCTGTTGATTGCGGTGTGCCTGCTGGCGTTGATCGTCGAGTTGCTCAACTCGGCGGTGGAAGCGGCCATCGACCGCATTTCCCTGGACCGTCACCCACTGTCGAAAAACGCCAAGGACATGGGCAGCGCCGCGCAATTCGTGGCACTGACCATGATCGCCCTGGTGTGGGCCGTGATCCTGATCTAAGCCTCAGGCAATGCTCGGCAGCACGATTTCGTCGCTGCGCTGGACCCCTGCGGTGAAGGCGCGGCACAGTTCCAGAAACTCGCGCATCGCCGAGGTCTGGTATTTCTGCTTGTGCCAGATGAAGTAGAACTGCCGGGCCAGGTCCAGGTCCGGGGTTTCTACCGGCACCAGGCTGCCACGGCGGAAGGCATCGCGCAGCGCCAGCCGCGAAATGCAGCCAATCCCCAGCCCCGACTCCACCGCACGTTTGATCGCTTCGGTGTGTTCCAGCTCCAGGCGAATATTCAGCGCGCTGCGATGATGACGCATGGCCTGATCAAAGGTCAGGCGCGTGCCCGAGCCTTGTTCGCGCAGAATCCACGCTTCATGGGTCAATTCTTCCATGGTGGCCACGCCGCGCTGGGCCAGGTGATGCTGAGGCGCGCAAAACACCACCAGCTCATCTTCCACCCAGGTTTGCACTTCGATATCCGGGTGGCTGCAGTCGCCTTCGATTAGACCCAGGTCAATTTCGTAATGCGCGACTTGGTGCACGATATGTGCAGTGTTCTGCACATGCAGCTTCACCTGGCTCTCGGGGTGCTGCTGCATGAAGCTGCCGATCAGCAGCGTGGCCAGGTAATTGCCGATGGTCAGCGTGGCGCCAACGGCCAGCGAGCCGAAGCCGGACTTGCCGTTGAGCAGGTCTTCGATCTCCTTGGACTGGTCCAGCAGGGCGACCGCCTGGGGCAATAACTGACGGCCGAGGGCGTTGAGGCTCAGGCGTTTACCCGCCCGATCGAACAATTGGCAGCTGGATTGACGCTCCAGCTCGGTGATTGAGGTGCTGGCGGCGGACTGAGACAAGGCCAGAAGGCCAGCAGCGCGTGAGACGCTTTCCTGCTGGGCGACGGCGACGAAGACTTGCAGTTGACGGAGAGTAAATCGCATATCGATATAACCGATAACCCTTATCTTAATAATCCAGTTAACAGATATTGTCGCCGCGATTAGAATGCTGTGCAATTGCGCACTTATCATTTGGCGCAGACCCATCTCCAGGAGTCCCCCGTACATGAGCAACATGAACCACGAGCGTGTCCTCAGTGTTCATCACTGGAACGACACTCTGTTCAGCTTCAAGTGCACCCGCGATCCGGGCTTGCGCTTCGAGAACGGTCAGTTCGTGATGATCGGCCTGCAACAGCCCAACGGCCGCCCACTCATGCGCGCTTATTCGATTGCCAGCCCGAACTGGGAAGAGCATCTGGAGTTCTTCAGCATCAAGGTGCCCGATGGCCCGCTGACTTCCCAGTTGCAGCACCTGAAGGAAGGCGATGAGATCATCATCAGCAAAAAGCCGACAGGCACCCTGGTGCTTGACGATTTGAAGCCGGGCAAGCACTTGTACCTGCTCAGCACCGGTACGGGCCTCGCGCCGTTCATGAGCGTGATCCAGGACCCGGAAACCTACGAGCGTTTCGAAAAAGTGATCCTGTGCCACGGCGTGCGTTACGTCAACGAAGTCGCCTACCGCGAATTCATCACCGAGCACTTGCCGCAGAATGAATTCTTCGGCGAAGCCCTGCGTGAAAAGTTGATCTACTACCCCACCGTGACCCGCGAGCCGTTCGAACACCAAGGTCGCCTGACCGACCTGATGCGCAGTGGCAAGCTGTTCCGCGATATCGGCCTGCCACCGATCAACCCCGAGGACGACCGCGCCATGCTGTGCGGCAGCCCAAGCATGTTGGACGAGACCAGCGAAGTGTTGAACAGCTTCGGCCTGAAAGTTTCGCCACGGATGCGTGAACCGGGTGACTATCTGATCGAACGCGCCTTCGTCGAGAAGTAAACGCGGTCAAAAAAATGTGGGAGGGGGCTTGTCCCCGATGGCGGTCTGTCAGTTGCTACAACTAGCACTGAATCACCGCCATCGGGGGCAAGCCCCCTCCCACATTTGTTTTCGGTTTATTCAGCTGCAATCACTTCCAGCACACAGATGACGCCCGCCTCGGGATAGTGCCAACGCACATCCACATCCCAGAACCGCACCCCGTATTCACGCTCTGGCCCGGGCGTCTGATAGGCCGGCCGCGGGTCTTGTGCCAAACACTGCTCGATCAACTCCACCAGCGGTTCAGCAAGGCGCTGAGCGTGGCCTTGTGCCTGGTGCAGAGCCGTCTTCAGCCACTGCACGGGAATCAGTTGCGGCGCGCTACTGGCGATGTCGTTGGTGGCGCTGTCGATGATGTCGGCATACGGCACATACGGCTTGATATCCAACACCGGCGTGCCGTCGAGCAGATCGATCCCGGAGATCCACAGCCGGCCCGGTTCGACCTTGTCCAGCTTCACCACCGACTGGCCAATCCCGTTGGGTCGATGGGTCGCGCGGGTGGCAAACACGCCCATGGACGTGTTGCCACCCAGGCGTGGCGGGCGCACTTTCAGGCGGGGCTTGTCTTCGAGGGCCTGGTGGAACAGAAACAGCAGCCACACATGGCTGACCTGCTCCAGGCCCTGCACCGCCTCGCCGTGGTCGAACGGCGCGACCAACTCCAGCACGCCGCGGGCGGCAGGCGCCAGTTGCGGTTGGCGCGGGATGGCGAACTTCTCCTTGAAGCAGGAGCGCACGAAGCCGACGGGCGAGACCTGGTAACTCATGGCTTACGCGCGAACCCGCAGGGTCAGGCCCTTGAGGAAGTTGCGCAGCAACTGGTCGCCGCAGGTGCGGTAATTGGTATGGCCAAACTTGCGGAACAGCGCGCTCAGCTCAGGCTTGGACACCGGGAACTCGGCAGCCTTGAGGATGGCGTGCATGTCGTCTTCCTTCAGTTCGAAGGCCACGCGCAGCTTCTTGAGGATGATGTTGTTGGTCACCGGGGTTTCGATCGGCTGCGGCGCACGGCTGTCGTCCTTGCCGCGCTTGAAAATCACCAGGCCGTCAAGGAAGTGCGCCATGACCTCGTCCGGGCAGAACACAAAGCCTTCTTCCTCGTCTTTCTTGAGGTAAGTCAGCAGGTCTTCCTTGGTCACGTCCATGCCGCCGAGTTTGATCAGCTCGACCATCTTGTTGTCGCTGATGTCGAGCATGTAGCGCACGCTGCGCAGTACGTCGTTGTGAATCATGGTGGGCAATCCTGGTTTTCAACGGTGGACACCGCCCACGCAGGCGGTGTCGAAAAAGGGGGAGGGGCTCAGAACTTCTCTTTGCCGGACAGGTAGCGCCATTGGCCCACCGGCACCTTGCCGATGGACACACCACCGATGCGGATGCGACGGATGGCGATGACTTTCAAGCCGACGGCTTCGCAGAACAAGGCAATCACCCCAGGTTGCGGGTTTTTCATCGCAAAGCGCAGGCGGTTTTCGTTCTGCCAACTGGCTTTCACCGCTGGCAGCTCTTTGCCTTTGTAGGTCAGGCCGTGGTTGAGGCGGTTCAGGCCGTGAGCAACCATGTCACCTTCGACCTCCACCACGTATTCCTGCTCGATCTTGGCGGCATCGGCGGTCAACTTGCGCAGAATCTTCCAATCCTGGGTAAACACCAACAGGCCGCTGGCCTTGGCTTGCAGGTCGGCGCTGGCGGTCAGGCGCAGGAAGTGGCCCTTGAGCGGGCGCTTGCTGAAGCGGTGTTCTTCCGACAGCGTTTCGGCGCTGATCGAAGCCATCGCCGTCTCGGCATCCACGCCGACAGGCGCGTGCAGCAGGATGGTCACCGGCTCTGGCGCGGTGGCCTTGGCCTCGGGGTCCAGTTCGACCTTCTGGGTGGTGACCTTGAACTGCGGTTCGTCGATCACTTCACCGTCCACCGAGACCCAGCCGCCTTCGATAAACAGCTCAGCCTCCCGACGGGAGCAACCGACCAGTTCGATAAGGCGTTTGGAGAGGCGTATGGGGTCAGTCATGACAAAGGCCGTAGCAAAAGGGGGCCACTATTGTACCTGTGTGGACGCGGTTAATCCCGGCCCCATTTCATTTAGCCCTGACGCGCCTCTTGCTGCACCTGGCGCAAACGCATGTGCAGCAGCGGATAAGGTTGCCCAAGGCCATCATGCTCCGTGCGGCCGATGACCTCGAAGCCTTGCTTGACGTAAAAACCCAGCGCCTGCGGGTTCTGTTCGTTGACGTCCAGCTCATCGGCGTTCATGCACTCGATCGCATAACGCAGCAATTGCTTGCCCAGGCCCTGGCCACGGTGCTGTGGGTCGATAAACAGCATCTCGACCTTGCCCGCGGCCACCCCGGCGAACCCGGTGATGCGTTGGTGCGTGTCCTTGGTGCAGATCAGCATGACCGCATCCAGGTAGCGGGTCAGCACCAGGTTTTTCAGCAACGTGATGTAGCTGTCCGGCAGAAAATCATGGGTGGCACGCACCGAATCCTCCCAGATACGCGCCAATTCCGCGAAGTCGCTGGTTTTGGGGGTGTGGATAACCGAATGCTGACGCATGTCCGCTGCCCTTTTGTAGATGATCGGGACCGATGGGCAAGACGATAGACCTAAAAAAGCCCCGCATCTTGTTCAGAGGCAGGGCTTTTCGAGTTTTTTTTAGCGGTGCCTGATGCTATCAGTCGCGCTTTTCAGCCCACAGGTCGTATTCGTCGGCATCGGTCACGGTGCACCAGACTTTGTCACCCGGTTTCAAACCGCTGGCATCGTCGATAAACACGTTACCGTCGATTTCCGGTGCGTCGAAGAAGCAGCGGCCCACGGCGCCTTGCTCGTCGACTTCGTCGATCAGCACTTCGATTTCCTTGCCGATGCGCAGTTGCAGGCGCGCCGAGCTGATCGCCTGCTGGTGCGCCATGAAACGCTCCCAACGGTCCTGCTTGACGTCATCCGGCACCACGGCCAGGTCCAGCAGGTTGGCCGGAGCGCCTTCCACCGGCGAGTACTGGAAGCAACCGACGCGGTCCAACTGGGCTTCGGTCAGCCAGTCGAGCAGGTACTGGAAGTCTTCCTCGGTTTCGCCAGGGAAGCCGACGATGAAGGTCGAACGGATGATCAGATCCGGGCAGATCTCGCGCCAGTTCTTGATGCGCGCCAGGGTCTTGTCTTCGAAGGCCGGGCGTTTCATGGCCTTGAGCACTTTCGGGCTGGCGTGCTGGAACGGGATGTCCAGGTACGGCAGGATCTTGCCGGCGGCCATCAACGGGATCAGCTCGTCCACATGGGGGTACGGGTACACGTAATGCAGGCGCACCCACACGCCCAGGCTGCTGAGGGCTTCGCACAGTTCGGTCATGCGGGTTTTCACCGGCGCGCCGTTCCAGAAGCCGGTGCGGTATTTCACGTCGACGCCGTAGGCACTGGTGTCCTGGGAGATCACCAACAGCTCTTTCACGCCGGATTTGACCAGGCGCTGGGCTTCGTCGAGCACGTCACCCACCGGGCGGCTGACCAGCTTGCCGCGCATCGACGGGATGATG
Source organism: Pseudomonas marginalis (assembly GCF_024169655.1). GTDB lineage: Bacteria > Pseudomonadota > Gammaproteobacteria > Pseudomonadales > Pseudomonadaceae > Aquipseudomonas > Aquipseudomonas paraveronii. Next base: position 1,254,002 of record NZ_JALJWV010000001.1, read on the forward strand.
CAGAAGCTGCAACTGTGGTTGCAGCCTTCGGAAATCTTCAGGTAGGCGTAATGGCGCGGGGTCAACTTGATGCCTTGCGGCGGCACCAGGTCGATCAGCGGGTTGTGGTCCTGGCGCGGCGGCACCACTTGATGCACGGCGTTGACCACCTGCTCGTACTGCTGCGGACCGGTCACGGCCAGCACGCTCGGGTGTACGTTGCGGATATTGCCTTCTTCCACGCCCATGCAGCCGGTGACGATGACCTTGCCGTTTTCCTTGATGGCCTCGCCGATCACTTCCAGGGATTCCGCCTTGGCCGAGTCGATGAAGCCACAGGTGTTGACCACCACCACGTCCGCGTCCTGGTAAGTGGACACGACGTCATAACCTTCCATGCGCAGTTGCGTCAGGATGCGTTCGGAGTCGACCAGAGCCTTCGGGCAACCCAGGGAAACAAAGCCGACCTTGGGGTTGGCTTTTGCGATGGTGGTGGACATGTCTAACCTCGGTATTGAATGACGCCGCCAGTCGGGCACGACAAGGCGGTAGACGGGCACTTAGCGCACTCGTGAGAGAGGGGCTTTTATGCCTCTGATCAAAAAGTGCGCAATTCTAGCGACGGGCAACGCACTTGACCAGCTTTATGCAGGGAAATACGACGAGTGCTGCGCTATGCTTCGCGCCGTTGCTCGCGGGTGAAATCCTTGGGTCAATAAAACGTCTGTTACGAGAAGTAAAACAGCGCATGCTAAGGTCAGCTTAGATGCGTTGTTTATAAGAGACCTCAGGTCATAGGGCAGGAGTGGTTGATGGGTCAGGCAAGTAGTCAGGCAGCGGGTGCCGAGCATTCCAACGCCAAGCCGATTGGTATGCTGGTGGCAGCGGTCGGGGTAGTTTACGGCGATATCGGGACCAGCCCGCTCTACACCCTTAAAGAGGTGTTCAGCGGAAATTATGGGGTTCAGGTCAACCATGACGGAGTCTTCGGGATCCTGGCGCTGATCTTCTGGTCGCTGATCTGGGTCGTTTCGATCAAGTATGTGTTGTTCATCCTGCGCGCCGACAACCAGGGTGAGGGCGGCATCATGGCCCTTACCGCGTTGGCGCGGCGGGCGTCGTCGCCGTATCCGAAACTGCGCTCGGTGCTGGTAATTCTCGGGTTGATCGGCGCGGCGCTGTTTTACGGCGACAGCATGATCACCCCGGCAATCTCGGTGCTCTCGGCGGTAGAAGGCCTGGAACTGGCCTTTGAGGGACTTGAACGCTGGGTCGTGCCGTTGTCGCTGGTGGTGCTGGTGGGCCTGTTCCTGATCCAGAAACATGGCACTGACCGCATCGGCAAGCTGTTCGGGCCGGTCATGGTGTTGTGGTTCCTGGTGCTGGCGGGCCTGGGCGTGCATGGCATCAGCCAGCATCCGGAAGTACTCAACGCGTTGAACCCGGTGTGGGGTGTGCGTTTCTTTATAGTCCACCCTGGCATGGGTGTGGCGATTCTCGGCGCCGTGGTGCTGGCATTGACCGGTGCCGAAGCGCTGTACGCCGACATGGGCCATTTCGGGCGCAAACCCATCGCCCGTGCGTGGTTCGCCCTGGTGCTGCCGGCGTTGGTGCTCAACTATTTCGGCCAAGGTGCGCTGCTGCTCGAAAACCCCGAAGCGGCGCGTAACCCGTTCTACCTGCTCGCACCGAGCTGGGCGCTGATTCCGTTGGTGGTGTTGTCCACCCTGGCCACGGTGATTGCGTCCCAGGCGGTGATTTCCGGCGCGTTCTCCCTGACCCGTCAGGCGATCCAGTTGGGTTACATCCCGCGCATGCACATTCAGCATACGTCCAGCGCTGAACAAGGGCAGATCTACATCGGCGCGGTGAATTGGTCGCTGATGGTCGGCGTGATCCTGCTGGTGTTGGGCTTCGAGTCGTCCGCCGCGCTGGCTTCAGCCTACGGCGTGGCGGTGACTGGCACCATGCTGATCACCAGCATCCTGGTGTCGGCAGTGATGCTGTTGCTGTGGAAATGGCCACCGGTGCTGGCGATTCCGGTGTTGATCGGTTTCCTCTTGGTGGACGGGCTGTTCTTCGCCGCCAACGTGCCGAAAATCATCCAGGGTGGTGCGTTCCCGGTATTGGCGGGGATCGTGCTGTTTATCCTGATGACGACCTGGAAACGCGGCAAGGAACTGTTGATGGACCGCCTCGACGAGGGCGGCCTGCCGTTGCCGATCTTTATCGGCAGTATCCGTGTGCAGCCGCCCCATCGCGTGCAGGGCACCGCCGTGTTCCTCACCGCGCGGCCCGACGCGGTGCCGCATGCGCTGTTGCACAACCTGCTGCATAACCAGGTGCTGCACGAGCAAGTGGTGTTGCTGACGGTGGTCTACGAAGACATTCCCCGCGTTCCCGCCGCACGGCGCTTCGAGGTGGATGCCTACGGCGAAGGGTTCTTCCGCGTGATCCTGCACTTCGGCTTTACCGATGAGCCGGACGTGCCCGAAGCGCTGAAGCTGTGCCACCTGGATGATCTGGATTTCAGCCCGATGCGCACCACGTACTTCCTCAGCCGCGAAACGGTGATCGCCTCGCGCATCAAAGGCATGGCCCGCTGGCGCGAAGGCTTGTTTGCGTTCATGTTGAAGAACGCCAACGGCAACCTGCGTTTCTTCAAACTCCCGGTCAACCGGGTGATCGAGCTGGGCACCCAGGTCGAAATGTAAGCGGCTGTTGAACGGGAGCCGGCAATCGGCTCCCGTTTTACCTTCTGAACCCTGTGCGATCCCTCGTTGTCGACTAGGCTCTAAGCACTGTTGTGTAGGAGCGGGCTTGCCCGCGAAAAACCTTAACGGTAACGCGTCGATCCTGGATAAACGCGGCGCCCATGAGGCTTTCGCGAGCAAGCTCGCTCCTACAGAAGTGCCCAAAAAGCCAAGAAGAGGTGCGCCATGAGTCAGTTGCTCGAACCCTACACCCTGCGCCAATTGACCCTGCTCAATCGCATTGCCGTGTCGCCAATGTGCCAATACTCCAGCGTCGATGGCCTGGCCAACGACTGGCACCTGGTCCACCTCGGCAGTCGCGCCGTCGGCGGGGCCGGGCTGATTTTCACCGAAGCCACCGCCGTCACCGCCGAGGGCCGTATCACCGCCGAAGACCTGGGCCTGTGGAACGACGCACAGATCGCCCCGCTGCAACGCATCACGCGCTTTATCGCGGCCCAGGGCGCGGCGGCCGGGATTCAACTGGCCCACGCCGGGCGTAAGGCCAGCACCCATCGGCCGTGGATCGGCAAGCACGGTAGCCTCAAGCCGGAAGACGGCGGCTGGGTGCCGGTGGGGCCGTCGCCGATTGCCTTTGACCCGAACCACACGCAGCCCCGTCCGCTGGACGACGCGGGGATCGAGCAAGTGATCGCTGACTTTGTCGCCGCAGCCAAGCGCGCGTTGACCGCCGGTTTTGAAGTGGTGGAGATCCACGCCGCTCACGGTTACCTGCTGCATCAATTCCTCTCGCCCATCAGCAATCAGCGTCAGGACCAGTACGGCGGAACCTTTGAAAACCGTATCCGCCTGGTACTGCGAGTCACCGAAGCGGTGCGCGAAGTCTGGCCGCAAGACCTGCCGCTGTTTGTGCGGGTGTCGGCCACCGACTGGGTGGAAGACGGCTGGAACCCCGATGAAACCGTGGAGCTGGCGCGCCGCCTGAAAGACTTGGGCGTCGACCTGATCGACGTGTCCTCCGGCGGCACCGCCGCCAACGCCGAGATCCCCATCGGCCCCGGCTACCAGACGCGGTTTGCCGAGCGCGTGCGCAAAGAGTCGGGCATCGCCACCGGCACCGTGGGCATGATTACCGAGCCGGCCCAGGCCGAACACATCCTGCGCACCTGCCAGGCCGACATCATCTTCCTCGCCCGAGAACTGCTGCGTGACCCTTACTGGCCGTTGCATGCCGACGATGACCTGGGTGGGCGCAAGGCGACCTGGCCGGCCCAGTACCAGCGGGCGACCCATCGGGATCAGCCGATTCATGAGTCTGATCTCAGGGATTGATCCTTCATCGGCTCCAACAAAACCCACCCTGACCCGGTGGGTTTTTTTTGCCGGGAGCTGTGGGATATGGCTGTAGGTATTTATTCCTGACCCAATTATTTAAGTGAATACTCTAAAAAAATCCCACACGTCACGAGATTGTTTCTACGCTTAGGGTAAGTCTGATTTCTGGCCCAGGGAGTCAGTCGGTTTGTCTACCGAGGCATTGCGCTTCACGGCAGGCGGGTAATGGGCACACGGAGTTTTTGATCGATATCAGGAGAAACAGTCCATGGCCAAGTCCTATGGTGTAGCGGGTGTGGTGGCGTCTTTTCTGAACCGCGGGGTGTCCTTGCGCGCCCGAAGGTTGAGTTCCGATGAGGCTGAATTGGTGGCGCAGTATCGCGCCCTGACCGAGAACGATCAGGTGGCGATGCGCTATCTGATTGGGGCGATGAAAAGTGTGTCGCGGTTCTGAGCGGTCTGTGACCCATGGGGGGGCGGGCAAGGCCGCCCCCACAGTGAGGGTCAGGGTGTCAGGTGTATTTGCGCAGCGCCGGTGCCGGCGGGAAGTACTGGTACAACCAGGTTTCACTCAAGGTGCGGTCCTGGGTGCGGATAAACAGGCGCAGCTCCACCGGCTCCACGCTGTCGCTGGTTGGGTACCAGTCGAACAGGATGCGATAGCCCTTGATGTTGTCCAGCACCAGCACGCTGAAGTCTTTCACTTCACCGTTGGAGCAGGTCACCACCGGCTCGATACCGGTGCCGGGTGGCAGGCGATCCAGGCCGCCGCCCTTGAAGTCCACGGCAAACCGGCGCGCCCAGACGGGCGGGTAATGCTCGCCCGGTGCCCAACCCTCGATGAAACCGCCCATGCCTGAACGCGTGGCGTCGACTTGCGCCAACGATGTGCTCACCGGCGGCAGGGCGCTCCAGTACAACTTGTAGCCATAGTTGAGCGAATCCCCCGCGGCCACGGGTTTTTTCGGGGTCCAGAAGGCCACGATGTTGTCCAGGGTTTCACCGGTGGTCGGGATCTCCAGCAGGTCGATCGAGCCTTCGCCCCACGCGGTGGTCGGTTCGACCCACAGGCTTGGGCGCTTGCTGTACCAGTCGACGGTGTCCTGGTAGCTGGCAAATTCATGGTCGGTCTGCACCAGGCCGAAGCCTTTCGGGTCGGTGTCGGCGAACGCATTGAATTGCAGCTTGGCCGGGTTGTTCAGCGGACGGCAGATCCACTCGCCGTTGCCGCGCCACATCGCCAGGCGGTCCGAGTCATGGATTTGCGGGTGGAGGGTGTCGCACATGCGTCGTTCGTGGGTACCACAGCTGAACATGCTGGTCATCGCGGCAATGCCCAGTTGTTCGATGGCGGTGCGCGCATTGATGTTCGCGTCGATGGCCATCACCACCTGGCTGGCCTGGCAGTCGATATCGAAACGGTAGGCGCCGGTGGCGCTCGGCGAGTCGAGCAGGGCGTAGACCACAAAGCGCGTGGCGTTTTTGTCCGGGGTTTCGAACCAGAACTGCGTGAAGTCGGGGAATTCCTCGCGTTTTTTCGCGTAGGTATCAATCGCCAGGCCGCGTGCGGAAAGGCCGTACTGCCCGGTGGAATCCACCGCGCGGAAGTAACTGGCGCCGAGAAACGACAGCACGTCATGGCGATCCAGCTCCGGCGCCTTGAACAGCTTGAAGCCGGAGAAACCCAGGTCGCCGGTCAGTTGTTGGGTGTCGACCGTGGATTTTTCATAGTTGAACAGCGAAGGGCGGAAATGCACTTCGCGCGCTTCACGGGTCTTGGGGTCGACGCTGTGCATGCGCACGGGCGTCTTGAAGCCCATGCCGACGTGGAAAAACTGCACGTCCAACTGGCCGTTCAATTCCTTCCACAGCGAATGGTTGCCGTCGTAGCCGATGGCATTGAAGTTCTGCGGTGTCATGGTCGCCAAGGTTGGCGGCAGCACCTGTTTGGTGTCTTTATACGCGGTCCCGGCGAGTTGCTTGGCCTGGGCCTTCAGCGTTTCGAAATCGAACGCCACGGCCTTGCCGTCGGCGGCGCGGTTCCCGGCCCAGGCCTGCGCGGCCAATAGGCCGCTGGCCGATAAACCGGTGTAAGCCGCAATGGCCATGGACGCTTTGAGCAAATTCCTGCGGTGCATAGAGACAACCTGTCGTGAGCAAATCCCGCGCCGGCCCTGGCACGTGCTGGATCAGAAATAACGGTTCGGACCTACCTTCGGCCAAACGCAACGGACATTAAACAGACGCCGCATAGCTTAAGCGGTTCGATGGCGTAGGAAAAATGATTGATAGCGGGATGATGGCTTGGCAAATGCGACAAGACATTTCCGGGCCGTGAGTGAGCACATTACCCGGGAATTATGAAGGTCCGATGTGGGAGGGGCTTGCTCGCGACAGGCGCCTGGACACCGCGTTTAATCGGATGCCCCGCATTATCGTTGGCGTTCTTCGCGAGCAAGCTTGCTCCTACAGTCAAGGCATCAGGGCGAGGTTCAGTGCTTGAACATCACATGGCGCACGGTGGTGTAGTCCTCCAGCCCATACATGGACATGTCCTTGCCATACCCCGACAGTTTCTGACCGCCGTGAGGCATTTCGCTGACGAGCATGAAGTGGGTGTTCACCCAGGTGCAGCCATACTGCAAGCGCGCAGCCAAGCGATGGGCGCGTCCCACGTCGGCGGTCCATACGGATGACGCCAGACCGTAGTCCGAATCGTTGGCCCAGCCCAGCACCTGTGCTTCATCGGCGAACTTGGTCACCGACACCACCGGGCCGAACACCTCGCGGCGCACGATCTCATCGTCCTGCTGCGCATCGGCCAAAACCGTCGGTTCAAAGAAGAAACCGTTGCCTTCCACCGCTTTGCCGCCGGTCACCAGGCGGATGTGCGGCTGCGCCACGGCGCGTTCGACGAACCCGGCCACGCGGTCGCGGTGTTGCGCGGTGATCAGCGGGCCGAGCTCGGTGGTCGGGTCATCCTGCAAGCCGTACTTGATGCTGGCGACTGCGGCGCCGAGTTTCTCGACGAACGCGTCGTAGATCTCCGCTTGGGCATAGATGCGGCAGGCCGCGGTGCAATCCTGGCCGGCGTTGTAGAAACCGAAGGTGCGAATGCCTTCCACCGCCGCCTCGATGTCGGCGTCGTTGAAGATGATCACCGGTGCCTTGCCGCCCAGCTCCATGTGCATGCGCTTCACGCTGTCGGCGGTGCTGGAGATGATATTGGCGCCCGTGGCGATGGAGCCGGTCAGCGACACCATGCGCACTTTAGGATGGTTCACCAACGGGCTGCCCACGGTAGGCCCACGGCCGAAGACCAGGTTGAGTACGCCAGCCGGGAAAATCTCCGACGCCAGTTCGACCATGCGCAAGGCGGTCAGCGGAGTTTGTTCCGACGGCTTGAGCACCACGGTATTACCGGCGGCCAGGGCCGGGGCGATTTTCCAGGCGACCATCATCAATGGGTAGTTCCACGGGGCGATGGAGGCGATCACGCCCACCGGATCGCGGCGGATCATCGAGGTGTGGCCCGGCAGGTATTCACCGCCGGCCGAGCCGCTCATGCAGCGGCTGGCGCCGGCGAAGAAGCGGAACACATCGGCAATCGCCGGGATCTCGTCATTCAGCGCAGCGCTGTAGGGTTTGCCGCAGTTGTCCGACTCCAGTTTGGCCAGCTCTTCGCCGTGGGCTTCGATCACGTCCGCCAGTTTCAACAGCAGCAGCGAGCGATCCTTGGGCGCGGTTTGCGACCAGCTTTCAAACGCCGCATCGGCGGCACGCACGGCGGCGTCGACCTGGGCTTCGCTGGCTTCCTTGATTTCCACCAGCACACGGCCCAGCGCCGGGTTGAACACCGCTTGTGCCGGGCCTTCGCCTTCGACCAGTTGGCCGTTGATCAAAAGTTTGGTTTGCATGGTTCATTCCTCCAAAAAACTATTGTTATTGCCCTGAAGAAACCGGGTTCAATGGAAAAGTTACTTACCGCCACTGCCTGCCACGCTTTCACCGCCGCGGGTCAGGTAATAGGCACCCAGAATCGGGAACATCGTCACGATCATCACCAGCATCGCCACCACGTTGGTCACCGGCACATCCCGCGGGCGACTCAACTGGTTGAGCAGCCACAGCGGCAAGGTGCGCTCATGCCCGGCGGTGAAGGTGGTGACGATGATTTCGTCGAACGACAGTGCAAACGCGAGCATGCCGCCGGCCAGCAGCGCCGAGCCCAGGTTGGGCATGATGATGTAGCGGAAGGTCTGCCAGCCGTCGGCGCCCAGGTCCATCGAGGCTTCGATCAGGCTGTGGGAGGTGCGGCGCAGGCGGGCGATCACGTTGTTGTAGACGATCACCACGCAGAAGGTCGCGTGGCCGACGATGATAGTGAACATCCCGGGCTCGATGCCCAGCGTCTTGAAGGTCGCCAGCAGGGCGATCCCGGTGATGATCCCCGGCAGCGCGATCGGCAGGATCAGCATCAGCGACACGCCTTGCTTGCCGAAGAACTCGCGGCGATACAGCGCGGCTGAAGCGAGCGTGCCGAGGACCATGGCGATCAGGGTGGCAATGGCTGCGATCTGCAGCGACAGCTTGATCGCTTCGAGTACGTCGGGGCGGGCGAAGGCCACGCTGAACCACTTCAGGGTGAAACCCTGGGGCGGAAAGCTGAACGCCGCTTCTTCGGTATTGAAGGCATACAGGAAGATGATCAGGATCGGGAAGTGCAAAAACACCAAGCCGCCCCAGGCCGCAATCTTCAAGCCGAGTGATGATTTCTCAGAGTGCATCGAAGGCCCCCAGGCGTTTGACGATGGACAGGTAAACCGCGATCAGCACGATCGGCACCAGGGTGAACGCCGCGGCCATGGGCATGTTGCCGATGGCGCCTTGCTGGGCGTACACCATGCCGCCGACGAAGTAACCCGGCGGCCCGATCAGTTGCGGCACGATGAAGTCGCCCAGGGTCAGCGAAAACGTGAAGATCGAACCGGCCGCAATCCCCGGCACCGACAGCGGCAGGATCACTTGCATGAAGGTCTGGCGCGGCTTGGCGCCCAGGTCCGCCGAAGCCTGCAGCAACGACGGCGGCAAACGCTCCAGCGATGCCTGGATCGGCAGGATCATGAACGGCAGCCAGATATAGACGAACACCATGAACCGCCCCAAGTGCGAGGTGCTCAAGGTGCTGCCGCCCACGCCGGGAATCCCCAGCACGAACTGCAACACCGGCTCCAGGCCCAGGTGCTGCACAAACCATTGCGCCACGCCGCCCTTGGCCAGCAGTAAGGTCCAGGCATAGGCCTTGACGATATAGCTGGCCCACATCGGCATCATCACCGCGATATAGAAAAACGCCTTGGTCTTGCCCGTGGTGTAGCGCGCCATGTAATAGGCGATCGGGAAGGCGACGACGGCACTGGCGATCGACACCACAATCGCCATGCTCAGGGTGCGCAGGATGATGTCGAAGTTCGACGGCTGGAACAGCGCGGCGAAGTTGGCCAGGGTCAGGTCCGGTGTGACCGCCATGGTGAAGTCGTCGAAGGTGTAGAAGCCTTGCCACAGCAGGGTCAGCAACGAGCCCAGGTAGATCGCGCCGAACCAGATCAGCGGCGGTATCAGCAGCATCGCCAAGTAGAGGTTGGGCTTGCGGTACAGCAGGTTGGAAAACCTGCGCATCGGCGGTTGGGTCAGGGCCAGGCTCATGTCACACCTCGCCTGCGTGGTCGGTCAGGGTGGTCATGGCGGCCTGCGCCCAGCGCACGGTGATGGGCTGGCCGACCTGATAGCCGTTGCTGGTGTCCAGCCACTGGTTATTAGCCTGGCTGATGTTCAACGCCTGGCCGTTCGCCAGTTTCAGTTCATAGCGGGTGGCGCTGCCCTGGTACTGGATGTCATGCAACAGGCCGCTGATTTCCACTTCGCCGGCCGCCAGCGGGCCTTCGGCAAAGCGCACGTGCTCGGGGCGGATCGAGAACGGTTGCGGGCTGCCGCTGAGGCGCTGGGCCAACTCGCCGCGAATCACGTTGGAGGTGCCGACGAATTCGGCGACGAATGCGGTGGCCGGTTTCATATAGAGGTTGCGCGGGGTGTCGACTTGTTCGATGCGGCCCTTGTTGAACACGGCCACGCGGTCAGACATCGACAGCGCTTCGGTCTGGTCGTGGGTCACGAAGATAAAGGTGATGCCGAGCTGGCGTTGCAGCTTTTTCAGCTCGCTTTGCATCTGTTCGCGCAGCTTGAGGTCGAGGGCGCCCAGCGGTTCATCCAGCAGCAATACGCGTGGGCGATTGACCAGCGCGCGGGCCAGGGCCACCCGTTGGCGCTGGCCGCCGGAGAGCTGCACCGGCTTGCGCTCGCCGTAGCCGCCGAGGGCGACCATGGCCAGGGCCTCTTCGGCGCGGTTGAGGCGCTCGGTCTTGCCCACGCCTTTGACTTTCAGGCCGTAGGCCACGTTGTCGCGCACATTCATGTGGGGGAACAGCGCGTAATCCTGGAATACGGTGTTGACGTCACGCTGATACGGCGGCAAGCCGGCGGCTTCTTCGCCATGAATCCGGATCGAGCCGGCGCTCGGCTGCTCGAACCCGGCGATCAGGCGCAGGCAGGTGGTCTTGCCCGAGCCGGAAGGGCCGAGCATGGAAAAGAACTCGCCGTCCTGGATATCGATGGAAACCCGGTCAACGGCTTTCACTTCGCCGAACTGACGGGAAACGTGGGTGAATTGGACTGCAAGCGTCATGGTGCGGTGCTCCCAAAAGGCGCGGGTCGTCGCAGCGGCCCGGCCTGGACTTCTGAAAAAACAGAACATCTGTGAATGCGGTCAACCCTGTGGGAGGGGGCAAGCCCCCTCCCACAGGGGATCTATGCCGTCTGCAGGGTCTTACCTGCCGCCCATGATCGCGATGTAATCCTGGGTCCAGCGGCTGTACGGCACGAACTTGCCGCCTTCAGCCTGCGGGGTTTTCCAGAAGGCGATCTTGTCGAACTGGTCGAAACCGTTGGTCTTGCAGCCTTCGGCGCCGAGCAATTCGCTGCCGGTACAGGCCGCAGGCACCGCCGGCAGGGAGCCGAACCAGGCGGCGACATCGCCCTGGACCTTCGGTTGCAGCGACCAGTCCATCCACTTGTAGGCGCAGTTCGGGTGCTTGGCCTCGCTGTGCAGCATGGTGGTGTCGGCCCAGCCGGTGGCGCCTTCCTTGGGAATGGTCGAGGCAATCGGCTGTTTCTCGTTGATCAGGCCGTTGACCTGATACGGCCAGGCGCTGGAGGCGACCACGCCTTCGTTCTTGAAGTCACTCATTTGCACGGTGGTGTCGTGCCAGTAGCGGTGGATCAACGGTTGCTGCGCACGCAGCACTTCGAGCACGGCTTTGTACTGGGTTTCGGTCAGCTCATACGGGCTCTGGATGCCCAGTTCCGGCTTGGTCGACTTGAGGTACAGCGCCGCATCGGCGATGTAGATCGGGCCGTCATAGGCTTGCACGCGGCCTTTGTTCGGCTTGCCATCCGGCAGGTTCTGCGCCTCGAACAGCACGTTCCAACTGGTGGGCGCGGTCTTGAATACGTTGGTGTTGTACATCAGCACGTTCGGCCCCCACTGGTACGGAGTACCGTAGGTTTGCTGGCCGACCACGTACCACGGCGCATCTTTCAGGCGCGGGTCGATGTTCTTCCAGTTGGGGATCAACGCGGTGTTGATCGGCTGCACCCGCTTGCCGCCGATCAAGCGCAGCGACGCATCGCCTGACGCGGTGACCAGGTCGTAACCGCCCTTGGCCATCAAACTGACCATTTCGTCAGAGGTGGCGGCGGTTTTCACATTGACCTTGCAGCCGGTTTCCTTCTCGAAACCTGTGACCCAGTCGTAGGCTTTGTCGCTTTCGCCACGTTCGATATAGCCGGGCCAGGCGACGATATCCAACTGGCCTTCGCCGGCACCTACCGCCTTGAGCGGTTCGGCGGCCTGCAGGCTGGCGCTGGCCAGCAGCGCGGTGGTCAGGGCACTGAGCAGTGCGGTCTTATGCGCGGACATGGGGAATCCCTCTTCTTTAATTATGGTCGGGGCAGTTTTTGCAGCCGGTGACGCATGAGCCTAGTTGTTGTTTTAAAGGTGCTGGCCGTGGCGGGCCATGATGTGCCGCACCACGCTGTAGTCCTGTAGCGAATCGCTGGACAGATCTTTGCCATACCCGGAGCGTTTCAAGCCGCCGTGGGGCATTTCGCTGACCAGCATGAAATGGCTGTTGATCCAGGTGCAGCCGTATTGCAGACGCGCCGCCACCTGCATGGCCTTGTCCAGGTTCTCGGTCCACACCGACGAGGCCAGGCCGTATTCGGAGTCATTGGCCCAGTCCACCGCCTGCTCCAGTTCGTCGAAGCGGGTCACAGTAACCACCGGGCCGAACACTTCGCGCTGGACGATTTCATCACTTTGTTTACAGCCGGCGAGCAAGGTCGGCTGATAAAAGAAGCCCGCGCCGGAATGCACGGCGGCGCCGGTGACGCGTTCGATATGCGGTTGGCCGAGGGCGCGTTCGACAAAACTGGCGACGCGGTCGCGCTGGCGCGTGCTGATCAGCGGGCCGAGTTCGTTGTCGGCGTCGCGCTTGCCGGCAAAGCGCAGGCTGCTGACCGCCGCACCCAGGTCGGCGACCAATTTGTCGTGAATCCCCGCCTGGGCATAGATGCGGCACGCGGCAGTGCAGTCCTGGCCGGCGTTGTAGTAACCGTAGGTGCGCACGCCTTCGACCACGGCTTGCAGGTCGGCGTCGTTACACACGATCACCGGCGCCTTGCCACCCAGTTCCAGGTGCGTGCGTTTAAGGGTTTTCGAGGCGGCCTGCAGGATTTTTTGCCCGGTGACGATATCGCCGGTCAACGACACCATGCGCACCTTCGGGTGACTGACCAGATGGCTGCCGACGCCTTCGCCGCCGCCGCACAGAATGTTGATCACCCCGCGTGGCAACAATTGGCTGAGGGCCGGGGCCAGGGCGAGGATCGACAGTGGCGTGTGTTCCGACGGCTTGAACACCAGGGTATTGCCGGCGGCCAGGGCCGGGGCGATCTTCCACGCGGCCATCATCAGCGGGTAATTCCACGGCGCAATCGAGGCCACCACGCCAATCGGATCACGCCGCACCATGCTGGTGTAGCCCGGCAGGTATTCGCCGCTGAGCTGGCCGGTCTGGCAGCGCACGGCGCCGGCAAAGAAGCGGAACACATCGACGGTGGCGCTCAAGTCATCCTGGCGCGCCAGGTGCAACGGCTTGCCGCAGTTCAGGGATTCCAGGCGGGCCAGGTAGTCGGCTTGGTGCTCGATGGCGTCGGCGATGCCCAGCAGAATGTTCGAACGCTGCTGCGGCGTGGTGCGTGACCAGCCGGCAAATGCGCGGTGGGCCGCGAGGATGGCGGTTTCAACCTGTTCGGTGCTGGCTTCGGCGATCTGGGTCAGCACTTCACCCGTGGCTGGGTTGAGAATCGGTTCAACAAAGCCCTGGCCCTGGACCAGTTCGCCGTCGATCAGCAACGCAGTGAGCAGCGGGGTGGGCGCAGCGGACATTTTTCGCGATCTCTTTTCTTGTGCGGTCATGGGCGTTCTCTTACAAGGCGCCCGACCTTCTCTCATGGATGTACCGAGACTAGAGGTCAGACGCGAGGCCAACAAATACTAAATACTGAATGCAGCATTCGATTAAATAGATGGCTTGCGGGGATGGGGCTGTTCCCGCGCCACGGTCAGGAACGGGTCGACCAGCGCCGGCCGTGCCGTGCCACGGCGCCAGGCGAGGCCGACGTCGAGGGTCTGGCTGAGGTCGGCGATGGGGCGCGCTTCAATAATGTCGCCTTCCAGGGACCACGGGCGGTACGTCATGTCCGGCTGGATCGACACGCCCAGGCCCGCGGCCACCAGGCTGCGCACGGCTTCGGTGGAGGCGGTGCGCAAGGTGACGCGTGGTTGCAGGGAGGCTGCGGCCCACATGCGTTGGGCGTTGTGGCCCATTTCGTCGACGTTCAGTTGAATCAACGGCTCACGCGCCACATCGGCCAGGTTGATGCTGTCGTGTTCCAGCAGCGGATGTTGCGCCGGCAGCCACAAGCGGTGGGGCGAGTGGGTGAGTACTTCGGTCTGCAGCGCGTGGCGGTCTTCGAGGTTGGAGAGGATCAACACGCCCACATCGATCTCGCCGCTGACCAGCAAATGCTCGATGTACGGGCGCTCATCTTCCATCACGCGGATTTCCACATTGGGGTAGGCGCGCTGGAAACGGGTGAGCAGGTCGGCCAGGTAATAACCGGCCACCAGGCTGGTCACGCCGACGATCAACTGCCCGGCCACCTGATCGGTGCTCTGCTGCAGGCTGCGTTTGGCGTTGTCGACGGTGGCCAGGATCAAGTGCGCCTGGCGCAAAAACTGATGGCCCTGGTGGGTCAGGGTCATGCCCTTGGCATGGCGGTTGAACAGGTTGACGCCGATTTCCTGCTCCAGTTGCTGGATCGCCAGGGTCAGGGTGGACTGCGAAATAAACGCGGTTTGCGCCGCCGCGGAGATCGAGCCGGTCTCGGCCACGGCGATGAAGTGCCGGATTTGACGCAAGGTCATCATGCTGGAATTACCAGTGGGGTGTTTTTATCGACTGACTCGAGTGTATATCGATTTAACCGAAGGATAGCCGCGTTACATCTGGAAGCACTCTAGATCAGGGTTTTTTAGCACTTAGTTTTACGCTGGGAGCCTATTGGTCCTATGAACCCTAGTGTCTGGAGGCTACGCATGAATACCCGTGGATTACTCGATCAACTGCTCAAGTCTGGTCAGGACATGTTGCAGAACAAGGCCGGTGGCCAGGGCAAATCCGACGACAAAGGCGCCCTGGGCGGGTTGCTCGGCAGTGGCGGGCTCGGCAGTTTGCTCGGCGGCGCCGGTGGCGGAGCCCTGGCGGCCGGGGCTATGGGCCTGCTGCTGGGCAATAAAAAAGCGCGCAAGTTCGGCGGCAAGGCCCTGACCTATGGCGGGCTGGCGGCATTGGGCGTGATCGCCTACAAAGCCTACGGCAACTGGCAGGCGCAACAGGCCAGCGCGCCCCAGGGCGAGCCGCAAACCATCGACCGTCTGCCAGCGGCCCAGGTCGAGCAACACAGCCAAGCCATCCTCAAGGCATTGGTGGCGGCGGCCAAGGCCGACGGGCACGTGGACGAGCGCGAGCGCGCGCTGATCGAAGGTGAATTCACCAAGCTGGATAACGACCGCGAATTGCAAAGCTGGCTGCATGGCGAGCTGAACAAACCCCTCGACCCGGCCGACGTGGCGCGGGCGGCAAGCACCCCGGAAATGGCCGCCGAGATGTACATCGCCAGTGTGATGCTGGTGGATGAGGAGAACTTTATGGAGAAGGCGTATCTGGATGAGCTGGCGCGGCAGCTTAAGTTGGAGCCCGGTTTGAAGGTTGAGTTGGAGAAACAGGTGCGCCAGGTGACGTTTTAAGGATCGTTCCCACGGATGGGAGCGATCAGGTAGTGACGGGTCTATCGGGTACGGTTAAGGAGGCCCCCATGGCGTGGCCAGTTGCAGCGTCATGAGGTAACGCTCCTCTGTGGGGCGTCTATCGTCCTTGAATCGTCCAACCACCAGCATCACTTGATACTGGTCACTTGCTCGCCAATAGGCTGTGCCGCCTCGGTTCACATTTCGTAGCCGGGCACGCCATTCCGGGGTGTCGGCGAATGGGGGGTTGGACGCGACACGGATGGGCGCCCAACCCGCCTTGCGCCATTGCTCCTGCAAATCCAGTACGACTTTGAGGGTGTCGTCGAGCAATAGTGGCTCGATTTGAGGTGACATACGAATACTGCCAACTCGCTCATCATCGAAGCCTATCGTGAAGAAGCGGGCCAAAGGGGTTACGAATCCGTATTTTGGATCTGTGTAGCGAAGTCGAGCATCGGATTTCGGCATTCTGAACCAGTGGTGTCCGGGAATCGCCGGCCCAATGCTTGCGCTGGAGCGCTGACGCATGTCTTCCCAGGGCTCGCCAAGCATCAGTGCTATTTCCGGATCTTCCGCGCTCAGGCGTATCGCTACCCATATGAGTGATGCTGCAACGACCAGTCCCGTTCCGCCACGTCGCCAACCTATCTTCGCGATCCGATTCATCGGCCCCCCCGGCTTTCAGCGATGTCTTCTAGCTCGAGTTCGATTCGATACCGCTCAGTGCTATTTAGTAGTGTGTGAAACCGCGCTGCAGCCTTGAGCACGAATGCCATACGCTGGTCGATATCGGCTAGATTGGCGAAGGGGTTGTTACTGAAATCAATGGTCCGACCGTCATCAGCGGTGCTGCATTGGTTTGCCAGTGTCAGTTCAATGGCTTGAGCGATCCCGGACGGTATACCCGTGACGTATGAAAGATGGTTGCTACGTAGCAGAGCCACTAGTTTTGGATCACCGTACATGGTCGGTTGAAGAATGTTTCGTTGTTCGTGGTCAGCCAGATGCTCAACACTTTTAGCAATGTCTCCATCGTCAATAGCCTTGAATGCATGCAATATTTCCGGGTAATCCCCCCCAAACCTCAACTTATCCTGCCCCACCGGCCACAACACCCGCTGTAGCCCATCCTCAAAAATGTTCTGGCGCGAGGACAGGCAGGTCTCAAGCAACCCCAACCCCCGCTCCTTATAAAACGCATGCAACGGAAACACATCCAAAAACAGCGTGGTATTGCCCATCGCCATCATCTCGTACACATGTTGATAAAGCTGCTGCACGCTCGATAACGGTTCACCCTCGCGCCGCCAATCAACATCAGGCATTGGGTTATTGCGGCTGGCTTGTTCATGGTCCCGCAGGCGCCGCTCATACTCCCGCAGCTTTGCCTGCCGTTCACGTTCCTCGGCGCTGAACAACCCCCAAACCCCTTTCCGGGCACTTCTTCGTAATTGCTCCGCCGCTTCAAATTCCGCCTGAATTTTCTCGATGGATTCTGCCGCGTGCAGCAAACCGCACCCCACTTGCTTGGAGGCAAACGCCGCAAGGCCAGCCCACTGAAAACGGTTATCGAGGCGCCAGAGCTGGGCATACGCCGAGTTGATGAGCCGGTTGCGCAACCTGGGGTCGGCGATCAGCTTGCCGCCGGGGGCGATCACGTCTTCTGCCTGCTTCTGGTAGAAGCGCCAATTGCGCTCGCAGGCTGACTCGAGTATTTCGCTGAAAGCGGAAGGTGTTGAGCTCGGGGCGGGGTTTTTCGCGGGCGCTGGTGCTTCCGATGCAGTCGCGCTTCGGCGGTGTACCGCGGAGTCTTCGGCGGTAAGGGTCTGAAACCGCTCGAACTGGTCGGCCAGCAGGCGCGGGGGCGGGTCGCATTTACAGCGGCAGAGATCGTCCGAGAGCGCCACCCGTCGCCCTCGTGCCCACTGCTCCAGGCGCGGGCCAACACAGACTATGACTCCGGTGGTTTTGCATACCGGGCAAAGCACCTCATGACCTTCAAGGGCGATATCCACTTGGGTGATGCAAAAGCCCGTCAAACCGCCGACGACGGTCCCGCCAGCGGTGGTCTTGGCTCCTCGGGTAATGAAATAACGGCGCATGCCAGCCGTGTCCTTTTGTTAGCAGGGACCAGCACGCTAGGCTCGGCGAGAAAAGCCCGGTAGTCGGACGCTTCGCGGGTTTTTGTAGGTTGGTTCTGTAATTACCTTCAGGGATGTTTTTGCATTCTGTGGGCACCACATCGAAACCCATTGATAAATGACGGCTTCTGCTCAGCTATACTCCCCCCCATTTGAATGGCCCTTCGAGGAAACACTGTGAAGAATTGGACCTTGCGCCAGCGGATTATGGCGAGCTTTGCGGTCATTATCGCGATCATGCTGCTGATGGTTGTGGTGTCCTACTCACGGTTGCTGAAGATCGAAGCCAGCCAGGAATCGGTACGTGACGATGCTGTGCCGGGGGTTTACCTCAGTTCGATGATCCGCAGCGCCTGGGTCGACAGCTATTTACTGACCATCGATATCATTGGTCTGCGCGCAGATAAAACCCTTACCAGCGCAGATAAAACCGACTTCAAGTCCTTCGAAGCGCGTATTGAACAGCAGATCGCCAACTACGAAAAAACCGTCAACAGCCAGGCTGATCGCATGGAGTTCGATAACTTCAAGGCGGCGCATATCAACTACAACAAGGCCCTCGTCGAGGTGCTGGCGCGCATTGAAGCCAATGACCTGCCGGGTGCGAACGTCTTGCTCGAAGAGCAATTGACGCCGATCTGGATCGAAGGGCGCATGAAGCTCAATGACATCATCACCGAAAACAAGAGCGTGTCTGACCTCGCCACGGCGGCCATCGACGAGTCGGTCCTGTCGGCCAAGATCAGCATGGCGGTGTCGCTGATCATCGCCATCTTCGCCGCCGGCCTGTGCGGCCTGCTGCTGATGCGCACAATCATTGCGCCGATGAAGCGCATCGTCGAGATCCTCGACACCATGCGTACCGGTGACCTGAGCAAGCGCTTGAACCTTGCGCGCAAGGACGAATTCGGCGCTGTCGAAACCGGCTTCAACGACATGATGACCGAACTGACGGCCCTGGTGTCCCAGGCCCAGCGTTCGTCTGTGCAGGTCACGACCTCGGTCACCGAGATTGCCGCCACCTCTAAGCAACAACAGGCCACGGCCACGGAAACCGCCGCAACCACCACCGAGATCGGCGCTACTTCGCGGGAGATTGCCGCCACTTCCAAGGATTTGGTCCGCACCATGACCGAAGTCTCCACCGCCGCCGACCAGGCCTCGGTCGCCGCCGGTTCCGGCCAGCAAGGCTTGGCGCGCATGGAAGAAACCATGCACTCGGTGATGGGCGCTGCCGAATTGGTCAACGCCAAGCTGGCGATCCTTAACGAGAAGGCCGGCAACATCAACCAGGTGGTGGTCACCATCGTCAAGGTCGCCGACCAGACCAACCTGTTGTCCCTCAACGCCGCCATCGAGGCCGAGAAAGCCGGTGAGTACGGCCGCGGCTTTGCCGTGGTGGCCACCGAAGTGCGCCGCCTGGCCGACCAGACCGCCGTCGCCACCTACGACATCGAGCAGATGGTGCGCGAGATCCAGTCGGCGGTGTCTGCCGGGGTGATGGGCATGGACAAGTTCTCCGAAGAGGTTCGCCGGGGCATGTTCGAAGTGCAGCAAGTGGGCGAGCAACTGTCGCAGATCATCCACCAGGTCCAGGCTCTGGCGCCGCGGGTGTTGATGGTCAACGAAGGCATGCAGGCCCAGGCCACCGGTGCCGAGCAGATCAACCACGCGCTGGTGCAATTGGGCGATGCCAGCAGCCAGACGGTCGAGTCCTTGCGCCAGGCCAGCTTTGCCATTGATGAACTGAGCCAGGTTGCGGTCGGTCTGCGCGGCGGCGTGTCGCGCTTCAAAGTCTGATGAGCGACCTCGCGGCTAAACACGGCGCCGTCCCGGCAGCGAAAAAGGCGTTGTTCCTGGTGTTCCACATCGGCGACGAACGTTATGCCCTCAAGGCCACGGAAGTGGCCGAGGTACTGCCGCGCCTGCCGCTCAAACCCCTCGCCCATGCACCGCTGTGGGTGGCGGGTATCTTTGCCCATCGCGGCGCGATGGTGCCGGTTGTCGACCTCAGTGCCTTGACCTTCGGCAAGCCGGCCCAGGCGCGGACCAGTACCCGGCTGGTGTTGGTCAACTACAAACCTGAGCCCTGGCTCGAGGCGCGTTGGCTGGGGCTGATTCTGGAGCAGGCCACCGAAACCCTGCGTTGCGACCCGGCGCAATTCAAGCCATACGGTCTGGACAATCCCCAGGCGCCCTACCTGGGGCCGGTGCGTGAAGATGCCTTGGGTTTGATGCAGTGGATCGGCGTCGCGGATCTGCTCACCAACGAAGTGCGCGCCTTGCTGTTTTCTGCCGAGTCGAGCCTATGAGCGACGACCCGCGCTTCTTTGCCTTCTTGAAAGAACGCATCGGCCTGGATGTGGCCTCGGTGGGCGAAGCCATCATCGAACGCGCCGTGCGCCAGCGCAGTCAGGCCGTAGAGGCCCAGACGGCGGATGAGTACTGGCACCATCTGCAACGCTCCCACGACGAACAGCAAGCGCTGATCGAAGCGGTGATCGTGCCCGAGACCTGGTTTTTCCGTTACCCCGAATCCTTTGCGACCCTGGCCCGTCTGGCCAAGGCGCGTCTGGCCGAGATCAACCAGTTGCGCGCGTTGCGCATTCTCAGCCTGCCCTGTTCCACCGGCGAAGAACCCTATTCGATCGCCATGGCCTTGCTCGATGCCGGCCTGGCGCCGCACCAGTTCAAGGTGCAGGGCATCGACGTCAGCCCGTTGTCGGTGGAGCGTGCCCTGCGTGGCGTGTATGGCCGCAACTCGTTTCGCGGCGGTGACCTTGAGTTTCGCGACCGCCACTTCACCGAGCAGGCCGATGGCTATCGCATCGACGACCGCGTGCGCGAACAGGTGCGCCTGCAAGTCGGCAACCTGCTCGACCCAGGGTTGCTCGCCAATGAGCCGAGCTACGATTTTGTGTTTTGCCGCAACCTGCTGATCTATTTCGACCAGCCGACACAAAAACAAGTGTTCGACGTGCTCAAGAACCTGACTCACGTGGACGGCGTGCTATTTATCGGCCCGGCCGAAGGCAGCCTGTTGGGGCGGCATGGCATGCGTTCGATCGGCGTGCCGCAGTCGTTTGCCTTTAGCCGACACACCGAGCCGGTCAAGCCTGAGCCGGTCTTTGTGCCGATGCCCGTGCCCCCGCCTCGGCACAGCGTCGCACCGATCCCGCCCAAGCCGCGCCCGTTCAGCACGTTCAGCGCCCAGGTGGTGCCGATCAGCGCGCCGGCGTCGGACGCTGGCGACCTGCTCAACCAGATCGCGATCCTGGCCAACGAAGGCAAAAGCGCCGAAGCCCGCGCCGCCTGCGAACGCTATTTAAGCCAACATCCGCCGGCCGCCCAGGTGTTTTACTGGTTGGGGCTGCTCAGCGATGTGGCCGGCAGCGCCCTGGAAGCCCAGGGGTTTTACCGAAAAGCCTTGTACCTGGAACCGCAGCACCCGCAGGCCCTGATGCAACTGGCCGGGCTGCTCGAAGCCCAGGGCGACACTGCGGGGGCGCGCCGTTTGCAGGCGCGAGCCGCGCGTAGCGAGCTGACAGTGAGCAAAAACCATGAGTAGCCCCAACGCGCTCGACACTGCAGGCCTGGACCTGACGATAGCCGACGCCCAGGCCATCGACGATTGCTGGAACCGTATCGGTATTCACGGTGACAAGTCCTGCCCGTTGCTGGCGGACCATATCCACTGCCGCAACTGCTCGGTGTACTCTGCCGCCGCCACCCGCTTGCTGGATCGCTATGCGTTGCAGCACGACGATCGGCGCCCGGTCGCCGCTGCCGAAGCCGGCGAAGATATCGTCACCCGCTCCCTGCTGATATTCCGCCTCGGCGAAGAATGGCTCGGGATCGCCACCCGCTGCCTGGTGGAAGTGGCGCCGCTGCAACCGATTCATTCCCTGCCACACCAACGTTCCCGCGCATTGCTTGGCGTGGCGAACGTGCGCGGCGCGCTGGTGGCGTGCCTGTCGCTGGTCGAGCTGTTGGGCCTGGACACCACCAGCCACGGCACCCCCGGCGGGCGTATCATGCCGCGCATGTTGATCATCGCCGCGCAGGACGGCCCGGTGGTGGTACCGGTGGATGAAGTCGACGGTATCCATGCCATCGACGAGCGGACGTTGACGGCGGCGTCAGCCTCCGGCACCCAGGCCAGCGGCCGCTTCACCCAGGGTGTGTTGCAGTGGAAGGGCCGCAGCCTGCGTTGGCTGGACGAGGCTCAGTTGCTGTCTGCCGTGACCCGGAGCCTCACATGACCCCCGACCAGATGCGCGATGCCTCGCTGCTGGAGTTGTTCAGCCTGGAAGCCGATGCCCAGACCCAGGTACTGAGCGCGGGCCTGCTGGCCCTGGAACGTAACCCGACCCAGGCTGACCAGCTCGAAGCCTGCATGCGCGCTGCGCACTCGCTCAAAGGCGCGGCGCGGATTGTCGGGGTGGACGCCGGGGTTAGCGTGTCGCATGTCATGGAAGATTGCCTGGTCAGCGCCCAGGAAGGTCGCCTGTATCTGCAACCGGAGCACATCGACGCGTTGCTGCAAGGCACCGACCTGCTGATGCGCATCGCCACGCCGGGCAATACCGTGGGGCCGGCGGATGTCGACGCGTATGTGGCATTGATGGAGCGCCTGCTCGACCCGTCGCAGCCAACCGCCAAGGTTGCGCCGCAGCCCGCGCCCGCGCCTGCCCCTACGACTGCCCCTACGGCTGCGCCTGCGCCGGTGATCGAAGCGCTGCCCGCCGCCGAACCCGAGCCTGCGCCGCCCCTCGGCAGCGAGCCGCCGCGCCAGAACAAACGCATGACCGAAGGTGGCGAGCGCGTCCTGCGCGTGACCGCCGAGCGCTTGAACAGCCTGCTGGACCTGTCGAGCAAATCCCTGGTGGAAACCCAGCGGCTCAAGCCTTACCTGTCCAGCCTGCAACGCCTCAAACGTATCCAGGGCAACGGTGTGCGTGCGCTTGACCACCTCGATGGTCACCTCAAGACCGTCGGCTTGAGCCTGGAGGCCCAGGAGGCCTTGGCCGATGCCCGCCGCCTGCTCAGCGAAGCCCAGGCCCTGCTCGCGGAAAAAGCCGTCGAGCTCGATGAGTTCGCCTGGCAGGCAGGTCAGCGCGCCCAGGTGCTTTACGACACCGCGCTGGCCTGCCGCATGCGCCCGTTTGCCGATGTGCTCGCCGGCCAGGCGCGCATGGTGCGCGACCTCGGCCGTAGCCTGGGCAAGCAGGTGCGCCTGGAGATCGAGGGCGAAAAGACTCAGGTCGACCGCGACGTGCTGGAGAAACTCGAAGCGCCGCTCACCCACTTATTGCGCAATGCCGTCGACCATGGCATCGAAGCGCCCGAACAGCGCCTGCTGGCGGGCAAACCGGCCGAAGGCTTGATCCGCCTGAGAGCCTCGCACCAGGCGGGTTTGCTGGTGCTGGAGCTGAGCGATGACGGTAACGGCGTCGACCTCGAACGCCTGCGTGGCACGATCGTTGATCGGCACTTGTCGACCCAGGAAACCGCTTTGCACCTCAGCGAGGAGGAGTTGCTGACGTTCCTGTTCCTGCCGGGCTTCAGCCTGCGCGACAAGGTCACCGAAGTGTCCGGGCGCGGCGTCGGCCTGGATGCGGTGCAGCATATGGTCCGCCAATTGCGCGGCGCGGTGGTGCTGGAGCAAGCGGCGGGGCAGGGCAGTCGCTTCCATTTGGAAGTGCCGTTGACCCTGTCGGTGGTGCGCAGCCTGGTGGTGGAAGTCGGCGAAGAAGCCTATGCCTTCCCGCTGGCGCATATCGAGCGGATGTGCGACCTGGCGCCCGAGGACATTGTGCAGCTCGAAGGCCGTCAGCATTTCTGGCATGAAGGCCGGCATGTCGGCCTGGTCGCCGCCAGCCAGTTGTTGCAGCGCCCGCCGGGGCAAGGTAATGAAGAGACGTTGAAGGTGGTGGTGATCCGCGAACGCGATGCGGTGTATGGCATTGCCGTGGAGCGTTTTATCGGCGAGCGCACGCTGGTGGTGCTGCCGCTGGATGATCGGTTGGGCAAGGTCCAGGATATTTCCGCCGGCGCGTTGCTGGACGATGGCTCGGTGGTGTTGATCGTCGACGTCGAGGATATGCTGCGTTCGGTGGACAAACTGCTCAACACCGGTCGCCTGGAACGTATCGCCCGGCGCAGCCAACAGGCCGCCGAAGTCCCGCGTAAACGGGTGCTGGTGGTGGATGACTCGCTCACGGTGCGAGAGTTGCAACGTAAATTGCTGCTTAATCGGGGTTATGAAGTGGCCGTTGCGGTCGATGGCATGGACGGCTGGAACGCCTTGCGCTCCGAAGACTTCGACCTGCTCATCACTGACATTGATATGCCTCGTATGGACGGGATCGAATTGGTCACACTCTTGCGCCGTGATACTCGCCTGCAATCGTTGCCGGTGATGGTGGTGTCCTACAAGGATCGCGAAGAAGACCGACGCCGTGGACTCGACGCTGGCGCCGACTACTATTTAGCCAAAGCCAGTTTTCACGATGACGCCCTCCTCGACGCCGTGGTGGAACTGATCGGAGACGCGCGGGCATGAGGATTGCGATCGTCAATGACATGCCCATGGCTGTGGAGGCGTTACGCCGCGCGGTGAGCTTTGAACCCGCGCACCAGGTGGTGTGGGTGGCCAGCAATGGCCTGGAAGCGGTGCAGCGCTGCGCCGAATTGACCCCGGACCTGATCCTGATGGACCTGATTATGCCGGTGATGGATGGCGTGGAAGCCACTCGGCAGATCATGGCCCAGACCCCGTGCGCGATTGTGATCGTCACCGTCGACCGCCAGGCCAATGTCAGCCGAGTGTTCGAAGCCATGGGGCACGGCGCTCTGGATGTGGTGGATACGCCGGCCCTGGGCGTCGGTAATCCCAAGGACGCCGCCGCACCGTTGTTGCGCAAGATCCTCAATATTGGCTGGCTGATAGGCCAGCGCGGCAGCCGTGTGCGCGCCGAAACCGCGCCGCCGCGCAACACCGGCAAACGCCAGAGCCTGGTGGCGATCGGTTCTTCGGCCGGCGGCCCGGCGGCCCTGGAAATCCTGCTCAAGGGCTTGCCCCGGGACTTTCCCGCCGCCATCGTGCTGGTGCAGCATGTGGACCAGGTGTTCGCCGCCGGCATGGCCGAGTGGCTGACCAGCGCTTCCGGCCTGCCGGTGCGCCTGGCCCGCGAAGGTGAGCCGCCACAAAGCGGGGTGGTGCTGCTGGCCGGTACCAATCATCACATCCGCCTGTTGAAAAATGGCACGCTAGCCTATACGGCCGAGCCGGTGAACGAGATTTACCGGCCGTCCATCGATGTATTTTTCGAAAGTGTGGCCAGCCACTGGAATGGTGATGCCGTCGGCGTACTGCTGACCGGCATGGGCCGCGACGGAGCCCAGGGGCTTAAATTAATGCGGGAACAAGGATATCTGACCATCGCCCAAGACCAGCAGAGTTCGGCGGTGTATGGCATGCCCAAAGCGGCGGCGGCGATTGATGCTGCTGTTGAAATTCGCCCACTGGACAGAATTGCGCCCCGGCTGCTGGAGGTATTTACAAAATGATCGATACCCCCGGCAATGCTGGCTTGCAGGTAGTAATTCAGGTGACTGCACATGAGTGATTTACAGATCGACGGCATCAAGACCGACGAAAATGCCGCCATGGTGTTACTGGTGGACGACCAGGCCATGATCGGCGAAGCCGTGCGGCGCGGCCTGGCCCATGAAGAAAACATCGACTTCCACTTTTGCGCCGACCCGCACCAGGCCATCGCCCAGGCGATCCGCATTAAACCGACGGTGATCCTGCAGGACCTGGTGATGCCCGGCCTGGATGGCCTGACGCTGGTGCGCGAATACCGCAATCACCCGGCCACGCAGAACATCCCGATCATCGTGCTCTCCACCAAGGAGGACCCGCTGATCAAAAGCGCGGCGTTCTCGGCGGGGGCCAACGACTATCTGGTCAAGCTGCCGGACAACATCGAGCTGGTGGCGCGTATCCGCTATCACTCACGCTCCTACATGACCCTGTTGCAGCGTGATGCGGCCTATCGTGCGCTGCGCGTCAGCCAGCAGCAACTGTTGGATACCAATCTGGTGCTGCAACGCCTGATGAACTCCGACGGCCTCACCGGGCTGTCCAACCGCCGTCACTTCGACGAATACCTGGAGCTGGAATGGCGCCGGGCCATGCGTGACCAGGCCCAATTGTCGCTGCTGATGATCGACGTGGACTTCTTCAAGACCTACAACGACAGCTTCGGCCACGTCGAAGGCGATGAAGCCCTGCGCAAAGTCGCCGCCGCCATCCGCGAAGCCAGCAGCCGCCCTTCGGACCTGCCGGCGCGCTACGGCGGCGAAGAATTCGCCCTGGTACTGCCAAACACCTCGCCGGGCGGCGCGCGCCTGGTCGCCGAAAAACTGCGCATGGCCGTCGAAGCCCTGAAAATCCCGCACATCGCCCCGGCGGAGGGCGCGAGCCTGACCATCAGCATCGGCCTGTCGACCATGACGCCGGTGCAGGGCACCGATTGCCGGCAACTG
The DNA here is from genome assembly GCF_024169655.1 of Pseudomonas marginalis. Taxonomy (GTDB): domain Bacteria; phylum Pseudomonadota; class Gammaproteobacteria; order Pseudomonadales; family Pseudomonadaceae; genus Aquipseudomonas; species Aquipseudomonas paraveronii. The sequence continues at coordinate 1,280,218 of NZ_JALJWV010000001.1, forward strand.
ATCATGGCGGCAGACAAGGGGTTGTATACGGCCAAGAACAATGGGCGCAATCAAGTCGGTATCGAGTAATCCGAGGCCAGTGCAGATCCAAATGTGGGAGGGGCGGTGCGACGACTCGACTTGCCCCCCGATGGCGGGGGGGTAGGGCTGACACACCGCCATCGGGGGCAAGCCCCCTCTCACAGTGGATATTCACTGTTCTTGAACCTGCCTTTTCGCCAAGCGGACTGCCGTTTGCGCACGTTTGTCGTTATACTCGTCGGCTTTCAAAAGTTCGCCAACGAGTGCTGCCCGCCATGGAAATCAACCCGATCCTTAACACCATCAAGGACCTGTCCGAGCGCTCCGAAACTATTCGGGGGTATCTTTGACTACGATCAAAAGCATGAGCGTCTGACCGAAGTCAATCGCGAGCTTGAAGATCCGAGTGTCTGGAACAACCCTGAATACGCCCAGGAACTGGGCCGCGAGCGCGCTGCGCTGGCGCAGATCGTCGACACCCTGGACGAGTTGAACACCGGTCTGGCCGATTGCCGCGACCTGCTGGACATGGCTGTCGAAGAAAACGACGAAGGTGCAGTGGGCGATGTCGTCGCCGAGCTGGCCCGTCTCGAGGAAAACCTCGCCAAGCTTGAATTCCGCCGCATGTTCAGCCACGAAATGGACCCGAACAACGCCTACCTGGACATCCAGGCCGGTTCCGGCGGCACCGAAGCACAGGACTGGGCCAACATCCTGCTGCGCATGTACCTGCGCTGGGCCGACAAACGCGGTTTCGACGCAACCATCATGGAACTGTCGGCCGGTGAAGTCGCCGGCATCAAAGGCGCGACCGTGCACATCAAGGGTGAATACGCCTTCGGTTGGCTGCGTACCGAGATCGGCGTGCATCGTCTGGTGCGCAAGAGCCCGTTCGACTCCGGCAACCGTCGCCACACCTCGTTCAGCGCGGTGTTTGTCTCGCCAGAGATCGACGACAAGGTCGAAATCGAGATCAACCCGTCCGACCTGCGGATCGACACCTATCGCTCCTCCGGTGCCGGTGGTCAGCACGTAAACACCACCGACTCGGCTGTACGTATTACCCACGTGCCGACCAACACCGTGGTCTGTTGCCAGAACGAGCGTTCCCAGCACGCGAACAAGGACACCGCCATGAAAATGCTGCGGGCCAGGTTGTACGAGCAGGAAATGCAGAAACGCAACGCCGCTTCCCAGGCGTTGGAAGACACCAAGTCGGATATCGGCTGGGGTCACCAGATCCGTTCTTATGTTCTGGATGCGTCGCGGATCAAGGATCTGCGCACTAACATCGAACGCAGCGACTGCGACAAGGTGCTCGACGGCGATATCGACGAATACCTGGAAGCCAGCCTCAAATCGGGGCTGTAAACCGCCAGCCCGACCTCAAGTCCCCCGTCAGTGGCGGGGGCAACGAACCTGTGATGGAAAATTTAAAGACATGAGCGACCAACAACTCGACCCGCAAGCCCTGCAACAGGAAGAAAACTCCCTGATCGCCCTGCGCAAGGAAAAGCTTGCTGCCGAGCGCGCCAAGGGCAATGCCTTCCCCAACGACTTCCGCCGCGATGCCTACTGCGAAGACTTGCAGAAGCAGTACGCGGACAAGACCAAGGAAGAGCTGGCAGAGGCTGCGATCCCGGTCAAGGTGGCAGGTCGCATCATGCTCAACCGTGGCTCGTTCATGGTGATCCAGGACATGTCCGGGCGCATCCAGGTCTATGTCAACCGCAAGACCCTGCCGGAAGAAACCCTGGCCGCCGTGAAAACCTGGGACCTGGGCGACATCATCGCCGCCGAAGGCACCCTGGCCCGTTCCGGCAAAGGCGACCTGTACGTTGAAATGACCCGCGTGCGCCTGCTGACCAAATCCCTGCGCCCGCTGCCGGACAAGCACCACGGCCTGTCCGACACCGAGCAGCGCTATCGCCAGCGCTACGTTGACCTGATCGTCAACGAAGACGTGCGCCACACCTTCCGCGTGCGTTCGCAAGTGATTGCCCACACCCGCGCCTTCCTGATGAAGCGTGACTTCCTGGAAGTGGAAACGCCGATGCTGCAGACCATCCCCGGTGGTGCCGCAGCCAAGCCGTTCGAAACCCACCACAACGCGCTGGACATGGGCATGTACCTGCGTATCGCGCCTGAGTTGTACCTCAAGCGCCTGGTGGTCGGCGGCTTTGAAAAAGTGTTCGAGATCAACCGCAACTTCCGTAACGAAGGCGTCTCGACCCGGCACAACCCCGAGTTCACCATGTTGGAGTTCTACCAGGCCTACGCCGACTATGAAGACAACATGGATCTGACCGAAGAACTGTTCCGCGAACTCGCGCAGCTTGTTCTGGGGACTACCGACGTGCCGTATGGCGACAAGGTGTTCCACTTCGGCGAGCCGTTCGTGCGTCTGTCGGTATTCGACTCGATCCTCAAGTACAACCCTGAGCTGACCGCCGACGACCTGACCGACATCGACAAGGCCCGTGCCATCGCCAAGAAAGCCGGCGCCAAGGTGCTGGGCTTCGAAGGCCTGGGCAAGCTGCAGGTGATGATTTTCGAAGAACTGGTGGAGCACAAGCTGGAACAGCCGCACTTCATTACCCAGTACCCGTTCGAAGTGTCGCCGCTGGCCCGTCGCAACGATGACAACCCGAACGTCACCGACCGTTTCGAACTGTTCATCGGCGGCCGTGAAATCGCCAACGCCTACTCCGAGCTGAACGACGCGGAAGACCAGGCTGAGCGCTTCATGGCCCAGGTGGCCGACAAAGACGCTGGCGACGACGAAGCCATGCACTACGACGCCGACTTCGTGCGCGCCCTGGAATACGGCATGCCGCCGACTGCGGGTGAAGGTATCGGCATCGACCGCCTGGTGATGTTGTTGACCAACTCGCCGTCGATTCGCGACGTGATCTTGTTCCCGCATATGCGGCCACAAGCGTAAGCGAAGCGAAATCCGAAGCCGCCTTTTATAAGGCGGCTTTTTTATGTGGCGTAAATAAGCGTCAAGCAAACAGCGCCAGGTTTTGATCTTTTCAAGGATGTGTGTCGTGAACCGCGTAATCGCTCAAGAAGGCGCCGCCGGCATTGCCGCTGCCGTGGTTGAAAGCGTCCAGTACCAGGGCCGTAAGGCCAGTCGCCGGGGTAGCGAGCAACGCCGGCAGGACATTCTCGATGCCGCCATGCGCATCGTGGTGCGTGACGGCGTGCGGGCCGTGCGCCACCGCGCAGTGGCGGCGGAGGCTGGGGTGCCCTTGTCGGCGACCACCTATTACTTCAAGGACATCGATGACCTGCTCACCGATACCTTCGCCCAATACGTCGAGCGCAGCGCCGCGTTCATGGGCAAGCTGTGGGTGCGTAACGAAGGCTTGCTGCGCGAGATGGTCGCGTATGGCGATGGCAGCCCGGAGTCACGCTCGCAACTGGCCGATGACATTGCGCGGCTGACCGCCGATTACGTGCAGCGCCAATTGAGCAATCGTCGCGAGTACCTGATGGCCGAACAGGCCTTTCGCCAGGAAGCCTTGCTCAACCCGCGCCTGGCCGAGTTGGTGCGCTCCCACCAGCAGATCCTGCTGCAGGGCACCGGGCAGTTTTTCCAGGTATTGGGCTCGCGCGAGCCGCAACAGGATGCCAAAGTGTTGACGGCGATTATCGGTCGGATGGAATATCAGGGCCTGCTGGACGGCGCTGAGCCGCTGAGCGCTGACGAAATGCTTGAGATCCTCAAGCGTTACATGCATTTGGTGTTGGCCTCGGTCTGACACCGGGAGTGTCCAATGAAAGCCTGGCGTGTCGCGGTCATCGCCTTGTCGTTCCTTTTACTCAGCGGTTGCCTGGTGACCTTCAAGGAGCCGCTGCCGGCCAGTGAGGCGGCGCCTGCTGCGCTGTTGGGCCAATGGACGAGCAAGAATGCCTGGGGCGAGCCGCTCAACCTGCAGATCAGTCGCGCCGGTGAACACCGCTACAAAGCCGTGAGCTACCCTCAGGCCAAGCCCGGCCAGCGTGATGAGTACGTGTTCAGCGTCTCGCGCCATGGCAATCGCTGGTATCTGTCGGCGCCGTTGCCGGGCAAATTCGGCGGGCATTACGTCCTGGCGGGGTTCGAGCTCGACGAAATGCACGAATTGGTGGTCTATAACCTCGACCTTGAGCAAATCCACCAGGCCATCGGGCAGCAGGCGTTGCACGGCAGCACCGTAGACACCGTGGAAGGTGCCGGCGTACTGGTCGACAGCCCCATGAACCAGGTGTTTGCCTACCTGGATGACCCGGCCAATGCCGATGTGTTCGTTGAAGCCGTGCGCTACCGGCGTGCGGATAAATAACGTTTAAAGAGGAAGTACCGGGTGGACGATTACCAGCAGACGATACGCAGCTTGTCCGATCGCATTGTGCTGGCGCAAACACCGATCCGCGTCCTCGACGCGGTGAAATGGGACGATAACATTCGCCAGGGGTTCCTCAAGGCCAAGGGCAAGTCAATGCCCGCGGTGGACCGCGATTACTACCTGAACCGGCCACTGTCGTTCGATTCGAGCGCGGTAAAGCTGGAGTTTCAGAACATCGAGCGCGACATCACCCGCCGCCTCGGCCAGTTCAGTCCCGTGGGCCAGATCATGCGCCGCATGTGCCGGGAGTACCGCATGGTGGTGCGCATGCTCGAAGCACGCGGCACCGAGGATTTCGGCCTGATTTCCCAGGAACTGTACGGCGCCGCCTCCGATGCCTTCCACGCTGGCGATCCGACCCTGGCGGACCTCGGCCTGATGCTGTCCGACTACTTGAACAATATCGACGGTCGTGGCGACCTGAAGGACGAGGCCAAGACCCTCACCGCCAAGGACGCGGTCAGCCTGCTGCAAACCCGCCTGAACAAGGTGTTTGGCGAGGCCGAGGAAACCATCCGCGTGTTCGAGTCCGACGGGATCGTCGCCGACGCGGCGGCGGGTGCCGACTACATCAAGATCCGCGCCGATGCGATGTTCAACGACCGCGACGTGCGTGCCCTCGAAGTGCATGAAGGCCTGGTGCATGTGGGCACCACCCTCAACGGCCAGAACCAGCCGATCTGCACCTTCCTGTCCAAGGGCCCGCCCTCGTCGACCGTGACCCAGGAAGGCCTGGCGATCCTGATGGAAATCATCACCTTTGCCTCCTACCCGAGTCGCTTGCGCAAGCTGACCAACCGCACCCGCGCCATCCACATGGTGGAAGAGGGCGCCGACTTCCTGCAGGTGTTCGACTTCTTCCGTGAACAAGGCTTTGAAATGGCCGAAAGCTACGGCAACGCCAGCCGGGTGTTTCGCGGCTCGGTGCCGAATGGTCTGCCGTTTACCAAGGATTTGTCCTACCTCAAGGGCTTTATCATGGTCTACAACTACATCCAGTTGGCCGTGCGCAAAGGCAAGCTGGAACAAGTGCCGTTGCTGTTCTGCGGCAAGACCACCCTGGAAGACATGCGCACCCTGCGTCAGTTGGTCGACGAAGGCCTGGTGGTGCCGCCCAAGTACCTTCCGGAGCAGTTCCGCGACATGAATGCACTGGCGGCGTGGATGTGCTTCTCCAACTTCCTCAACCATTTGAGCCTGGATCGGATCGAGGCGGATTACTCCAACATCCTGTAAAGGCTGAACTGACCCAAACGGTTCAACAAGGAGGGAGGAGGCAAGCCCCCTCCCACAGTTGGAACTGCACACGCCTGAACATTTCGACTATCAGCGAGGCTTCAACGGATGAGAATCCTCGGCATTCTTTGCCTGCTACTCACACTGAACGGCTGCAGTTCCCTGCTGTTCTACCCGGAGCCCGGCTTGCCGTTCACGCCGCAAAAGGCGCACCTGGAATATCGCGACGTCACGCTCACCACGGCCGACGGCGTCAAGCTGCATGCCTGGTGGTTGCCGGCCAAACCCGGGGTGCCGCTCAAGGGCACGGTGCTGCACCTGCACGGCAACGGTGGCAACCTGGCCTGGCACCTGGGCGGCAGTTGGTGGTTGCCGGAGCAAGGCTATCAGGTCCTGTTGCTGGATTATCGCGGCTATGGGCTGTCGCAAGGCAAGCCCTCGTTACCGGCGATCTATCAGGACGTCGACGCGGCTTTCAGTTGGCTCGACCAGGCGCCTGAGACCCAGGGCCAGCCGTTGATCGTCCTCGGCCAAAGCCTGGGCGGCGCGCTGGCCGTGCATTACCTGGCGGCCCACCCGGAGCGGCAGACCCGGCTCAAGGCCCTGGTGCTGGACGGCGTGCCTGCCAGTTATCGTGACGTAGGACAATTCGCCCTGAGCACCTCCTGGTTAACATGGCCGTTTCAAGTGCCCTTGTCTTGGCTGGTGCCCGACGCCGACAGTGCGATCAATGCCATGCCCCAGTTGACCGGGGTGCCGAAACTGCTGTTCCACAGCCTCGATGACCCCATCGTGCCGCTGTCCAATGGCATCCGCTTGTATCAGGCCGCGCCTGCACCCAGGGTGTTGCAACTGACCCGCGGCGGCCATGTGCAGACCTTTGCCGACAAGACCTGGCAAACTGTGATGCTGCGTTATCTGGATGACCCGCTGCATTTCAACGGCCTGCGCCGCCTGGGCGAAATTCCGAATTACCCTATTCCTAAAGTTGACTCATCAGAGAGCCCGCAATGAGCGAAGAACGCAACATGATCCCGCTGATCCTCACCGGCATCGGCACCATCATCGGCACCGTCGGTTGCCTGTGGTTTTATGGCTACCTGCATTTCGCCAAACCGGACGACGCGTTGCTGCTCAGCGACTTCACCATGCTCAAGACCGTGCCCGGCGAGGACTACAAGATCTCCCTGACCCCGGCGGCGCAAGTGGCGCAATGCGTCGATGGCGTGCTGGTGATGTTCGATACCGAGCAAAAAGGCCTCAGCGGTGTGCTGGTGAACAACAAAAAACAGGCCGTGCGTTGCGTAGGCCAGGAAACCCCGCAGTTGCAGCAGTAGTCAGTTGCGGGCAGCACCGTCCGGCTTGAAATTTCTGGAACCGTTTTGCGTAAGACGCCACTGATTGGCTTGTCAGCGTTGCTGATAACAATCCTTACGAAAAAATCCGGGAGAGCGGAATGGCTATCAGTGCAATCGATAGAGCGATGGGCATGGTCAATGGGCAGAACAGCCTTGATCAGGGCGGCTCGCAAGATGTTGATCAGCAGCAGGGGAAGATGGAACCTGAGCTGATCAAGAAGCTTCTGGAGATGTTGGCAGGTGCTGGTGCCGGCGGTTCTCAGGGGGCTGGCGGTTCTCAAGGTGGTGGTAGTGGCGGTGGTTCTCAGGGCTCTGGCGGTTCCGGCGGACAGCCGGATATGGAGCAACTGAACAAGATGATGAGCGGTCGCCAAGGCATGCAAGCGATGATGCCGGAGAGTGATAACGGTCGTAAGATCGGCGGTTGATAGGCAAAAAAACCCCACCGTTCAGGTGGGGCTCTTGTTTCCAGCGTCAATCAATCAGTAAGCGACGGACGAACGTGGCTTGACTGGCTGGTTGTCGTTGGAAATGGTCACTTCTACGCGGCGGTTCATGGCGCGGCCCGACACGCTGCCGTTATCGGCAACCGGGTATTCCTTGCCATAGCCCTGGGTCACGATGCGCGAAATGTCCACGCCTTGCTGGGCCAGTGCGCGCTGTACGGAGGCCGCACGGCGCTCGGACAGGCTCTGGTTGTACGAATCGGAACCGGTGCTGTCGGTGTAGCCTTCGACGATCACTTTACGGTCCGGATTATCGCGCAGGAACTGCGCCAGCTTGGTGATGTTGACCAGGCCGGTGGACTTCAGGTCGGACTTGTTGGTGGCAAACAGCACGTCACCAAAGGTCACCAGAGTGCCGCGCTCAGTCTGCTTGGCGTTCAGGCTGTCTTGCAGTTGCTTGATCTGCGCATCACGGGCATCGAGCAGGGCGCGGGCGCGCTCGTCACCGGCGTTTTTCAACTTGGCTTCGGATTCGCGCAGCGCGATGGTGTCTTTGGCCACTTCAACGCGCTGGTTGGTCAGGTAAGCCAACTGGTCGACTTTCTTCTGGTCTTCCTTGTCGCGGTAAGCCTTGTCCGCCTTGTCCAGCCATTCGCTGGCGTCCTTGGTTTCCAGGGCCGCTATCTTGGTGGCTTGCGGGTTGGCCTGCAGGGCCGAGAAGTTGGTCCGTGCATTTTCCAGGTTCGCGTTCGGCGGGGTGGAGCAAGCCGCCAGAGCAACGCTCATCGCCAGCAGGGCAGGGATCATCAATTGTTTGCGCATAGTCGTGTCGTCCTTTCAATTCGATATCAGGTGCGATGCAGCCAAGGGGCGGCGCCTTATTTCTGCTGGATAGCGGCCGGGCGCATGCCTTCCTTGCGCAGCTCGTCAACCGCTTTCTGCGAGTCCTTCACCGCCAGTTCGGCCTTGGCGGCCTGGGCTTTACGCTCAGCGACGCGGGCGTCCCACTCGGCTTGCTCGGCCAGGCGACGGGCTTCGTCATAGTTCTTGTCGTGCATGGCGATTTCGGCTTGCTTGAGCTTGTCCTGGGCCGACTTCATTTCCACGGCGGCAAACTCGGTGCCGCCAGCGCTGACGGCGCTGTTGACCGCAGACTGGGTCACGGCGTATTGCTCGGTCGGTGGGTTGCCGGCGCAGCCCGCCAGGACGAAGCTGGTGCCGATTGCCAGCGCGGCCAGTTTGAGCCCGCGCAGGTGGTTAAACGTAGATTTGGCAGTGCTGGTCTTCATCGTTTTCAACTCCATTGGATAACGCCTCAAAACATCAAAGTCCATCTCACTGGTCAGCGGCTGCGGGCCCGGCGGTAAAGCGCGAAACGCCTATTCAAACGGCCGTTCCAAGTGATGGCTTACTGGCTGTGACCTGAGGCTTTTTTCAAAAGTTCAGAGAAGATGGCGATTTGCCAAAAAAAAGACCTGACTGAACGGTCAGCGCTTTTTGGCTTGAACTTTTGCCGCGCGCAGAGGTACTCCGGGCCCTTGTGAGGCCCGGAAATATGTGGGATGCAGAGTGTTTAAGGGCTGCTGGTCAGTGCTTCGGTTCGTCGGCACTGGCCGACATGTCGTGCAGATAGCGGCGCGACAACGTCAGAAAACGCGGCGTGGGGCCAACGTCTTCATACAGCGGATCGCCCTCTTCGTCGGTGGCAATCACATGCTGGCCCTTGATATACGGAAAGCTGGCTTCCAGCTCTTCAAGGGCGGCACCGATCAACTCGCCGAGCAACTCTTCTGGGTGGCGCTTGGGGTACATCTCCGTAATGGCCGCCAGCCGCGCGGCGGATTCCACGTCCAGATGGATCGCGTACTCCGTCTTGGTCAGGTGACCCTTGGCGTTTTCTTCCCAATGCTGGGCCAGTTCTCGAATTTTCATGGCAACCTCAATAAAACCCACGATAACGGGCGGTGATGAGTGACCAGCCGCCTGTGTGGATAAACACGGCGGCTCAATATTGAGACTAGCTGCAAGCCACAAGGTTTAAAGTCGTTTGTGGTTGGCCTTGTCAGACAGTGACGCGGGCGGCACTCTGGAAGGCCTGCGCGCCCCGGATTTCTGCCTGGAGATTGGCTGATGAGTGATATTGATGCACGTTTGCGTGAGGATGTTCACCTGCTGGGTGAACTGTTGGGCAATACCATTCGAGAGCAGTACGGCGATGATTTTCTCGACAAGATCGAGCAAATCCGCAAAGGCGCCAAGGCTGACCGCCGTGGCGCGGCGGCCGAGCAGGCGGCGGGCGAGGAACTCAGCGCCAGTCTGAACCAGTTGCAGGAAAACGAACTGCTGCCCGTCGCCCGGGCCTTCAACCAGTTCCTCAACCTGGCCAACATCGCCGAGCAATATCAGTTGATTCATCGGCGCGATGAGTCGCAACCGGCGCCCTTCGAATCGCGTGTGTTGCCGGAGTTGTTGGCGCGCCTGCAACGCGAAGGCCACAGCAATGAATCCCTGGCCCGTCAGTTGGGGCGCCTGGAGATCGAGCTGGTCCTCACCGCCCACCCCACCGAAGTGGCCCGTCGCACCCTGATCCAGAAATACGATGCGATTGCCGCGCAGTTGGCACTGAAGGATCACCGTGACCTCACCACGGCCGAGCGCGAGCAGATCCGCGAGCGCCTGCAACGGCTGATCGCCGAAGCCTGGCACACCGAAGAAATCCGCCGTACCCGGCCTACGCCCGTGGACGAAGCCAAATGGGGCTTCGCGGTGATCGAGCACTCGTTATGGCAGGCGATTCCGAATTACTTGCGCAAAGCCGACCATGCGCTGCACGCCGCCACCGGCCTGCACCTGCCTTTGGAGGCGGCGCCGATTCGCTTCGCCTCGTGGATGGGCGGCGACCGTGACGGCAACCCGAATGTCACCGCGCCGGTCACCCGCGAAGTCTTGCTGCTGGCGCGCTGGATGGCGGCCGATCTGTACCTGCGCGATATCGATCACCTGGCCTCGGAGCTGTCGATGCAGCAGGCCAGCCCGGCGTTGCAAGCCAAGGTCGGCGATAGCGTCGAGCCATATCGCGTGCTGCTCAAGCAACTGCGTGATCGCCTGCGTGCGACCCGCCAATGGGCCCACGCGTCGTTGAGCGCGGGCATCCCGGCGCCGGCGGATGTGTTGCAAAGCAACCGCGACCTGCTGGACCCGCTGGAGCTGTGCTACCAGTCGCTGCATGAGTGCGGCATGGGCGTGATCGCTGATGGCCCGTTACTCGATTGCCTGCGCCGTGCGGTCACCTTTGGCCTGTTCCTGGTGCGGCTGGATGTGCGCCAGGACTCCAGCCGGCACACGGCGGCGATGACCGAAATCACCGATTATCTCGGTCTGGGTCGTTACGAAGACTGGAACGAAGAGATGCGCATCAGCTTCCTGATGAAGGAACTGGCCAATCGTCGACCGCTGCTGCCGGGCTATTTCAAACCGTCGGCCGATACCGCTGAAGTGTTGAACACCTGTAGGGAAATCGCCGCCGCACCGGCCGCGTCCCTGGGGTCGTATGTCATCTCGATGGCCGGCGCCGCGTCGGATGTGTTGGCGGTGCAACTGCTGCTCAAAGAGTCGGGCGTGCAACGGCCGATGCGTGTGGTGCCGCTGTTCGAAACCCTGGCCGACCTCGACAACGCTGGCCCTGTGATCGAAAAACTGTTGCTGCTGCCGGGTTACCGCGCGCGGCTGCAAGGCCCGCAGGAAGTGATGATCGGCTACTCGGACTCGGCCAAGGACGCTGGCACCACCGCCGCTGCCTGGGCGCAGTACCGGGCGCAGGAACGCCTGGTGGATATCTGCCGCGAGCAACAGGTGGAACTGCTGTTGTTCCATGGTCGCGGCGGTACCGTCGGGCGAGGCGGCGGCCCGGCCCACGCGGCGATTCTGTCGCAGCCGCCGGGCTCGGTGGCGGGGCGGTTCCGCACCACCGAACAAGGCGAAATGATCCGCTTCAAATTCGGCCTGCCGGACATCGCCGAGCAGAACCTCAATCTGTACCTGGCGGCGGTATTGGAAGCGACGCTGTTGCCACCGCCGCCACCGGAGCCGGCCTGGCGCCATTTGATGGATGAATTGGCAGCAGACGGTGTCAGCGCCTACCGCGCCGTGGTGCGGGAAAATCCGCAATTCGTCGAGTATTTCCGCCAGTCCACCCCGGAGCAGGAGTTGGGGCGCCTACCCTTGGGCAGTCGCCCGGCCAAACGCCGTGCCGGTGGTATTGAAAGCCTGCGGGCGATCCCGTGGATCTTCGGTTGGACCCAGACCCGCCTGATGCTGCCCGCCTGGCTCGGCTGGGAAGCGGCGCTGAGCAAGGCGCTGGAGCGCGGGGAGGGTGAGTTGCTGGGGCAGATGCGCGAGCAATGGCCGTTCTTCCGCACCCGCATCGATATGCTCGAGATGGTGCTGGCCAAGGCCGATGCCGATATCGCGCGGCTCTATGACGAGCGTTTGGTGCAGCCGGAGCTGTTGCCGTTGGGTGCGCATTTACGCGACCTATTGTCGCAGGCTTGCCAGGTGGTGCTTGGCCTGACCGGCCAGTCGCAACTGCTTGCCCACAGCCCGGATACCCTGGAGTTCATCCGTCTGCGTAACACCTACCTCGACCCCTTGCACTTGTTGCAGGCCGAATTGCTGGCGCGTTCGCGTCGCCAGGAAGCGGCGCAAGACAGCCCTCTGGAACAGGCGCTGCTGGTGTCCGTGGCTGGTATCGCCGCCGGTTTGCGCAACACCGGCTGAGGTTTTTTGCGTGTTCTCAACGGCTTGCGGATAACCCACGACGGCCGCCCTGAAAAGGGCGGTCGGCGTTTAGGGGGTCGGGTTGCACCCAGGCACACCTCTCCTATGACGCATGTGCGGTGCGGGTTTTTCCTACTTTTGGCGGCTTGTGTGGTTTGGGCCTGCTGTGTATCTTGATCAGCCTTTGGCCGTTTGGGCGGCCTGGGCCCATATTTTTACGAGATTGGCCCCACGCGGCGAATCCGAGCGTCATCTCTATAAAAAATTGAGGAGCACATCGATGCGCGTCATTCTGCTGGGAGCTCCCGGGGCCGGTAAAGGTACTCAGGCAAAGTTCATCACTGAAAAATTTGGCATTCCACAAATCTCCACCGGTGACATGCTGCGCGCTGCGGTAAAAGCAGGCACCGAGCTGGGCATTAAAGCCAAAAGCATCATGGATGCTGGCGGCCTGGTTTCCGATGACCTGATCATCGCGCTGGTCCAGGACCGTATCGCACAACCTGATTGCGCCAATGGCTTCCTGTTCGACGGCTTCCCACGCACCATTCCCCAGGCGGAAGCCCTGGTGACGGCGGGTGTCGAGTTGGATGCAGTGGTCGAAATCGCGGTTGAAGATGAAGAGATCGTCCAGCGTATCGCCGGTCGTCGCGTTCACGAGGCCTCGGGTCGCGTGTACCACACCATCTACAACCCGCCGAAAGTCGAAGGCAAGGACGATGTCACCGGCGAAGACCTGGTGCAGCGTAAAGACGACACTGAAGAAACCGTGCGTCATCGCCTGTCGGTCTACCATTCCCAGACCAAACCGCTGGTGGACTTCTACCAGAAGCTGTCGGCTGCCCAAGGCAAGCCGAAATACAGCCACATCCCTGGCGTCGGCTCGGTGGAAGCGATCACCGGCAAGGTGCTGCAAGCGCTGAGCTGATCGAATGATCGGCTTTACGCACAACGGCCCGCTTGCGGGCCGTTGTTGTTTATACTGGCGCACTTTTTTCGACTTGGACACCGACACCGATGAGCACCCTGCTGGCCCTGGACACTGCGACTGAAGCTTGCTCGGTTGCCTTGCTGCACGATGGCAAGGTAACGAGCCACTACGAGGTGATCCCGCGCCTGCACGCGCAGAAGCTGTTGCCGATGATCAAGCAACTGCTGGAGGACGCCGGCACAAGCCTGTCCGCCGTGGACGCCATCGCCTTCGGCCGTGGCCCGGGCGCCTTTACCGGTGTGCGCATCGCCATCGGCGTGGTCCAGGGCTTGGCCTTTGCGTTGCAGCGCCCGGTGTTGCCGGTGTCCAACCTCGCCGTGCTGGCGCAGCGGGCGTTGCGCGAACACGGTACACGGCAAGTGGCGGCGGCGATCGATGCACGGATGGATGAAGTCTATTGGGGCTGCTACCGCGAAACCGACGGCGAGATGCGCCTGGCAGGCGCTGAGGCCGTGCTGCCGCCCGAAGCGGCAGTGTTGCCGAGCGATGCCAGCGGTGACTGGTTCGGAGCCGGCACGGGTTGGGGCTATGGCGAACGCATCGGCGTGTCGCTGGTTGGCCAGGACGCTGCAATGTTGCCGCATGCCGAAGACTTGCTGACCCTGGCGCGCTTTGCGTTCGAGCGCGGCGAGGCGATTGCTGCCGACCTCGCAGCGCCGGTGTACCTGCGCGATAAAGTCGCGCAGACCAAGGCCGAGCGCGGGATTATTTGACGTCAAAAGTGCGGGCATTTTTGGCAAAAACGCGTCAATCGTCAGAATTTGCCCCGGTGTTTAAACCTTTTTCCATTTATGTGTTCTAGTTATCACCAGAGCATTTGCGCGTTATGGATTGCGCCACTAAAATGCCATCACCGATACCGAGTTCGCATCGATGCGTATAGACGGATTTTCCTCACAGTCCTACCCCCTCAAGCGTAAGCCGCGTAAGGCAAACGTCACGGTAGACGAATCCGTCGAGGATTCGCCGGACTTCATCGAGGTCCAGTCCGAAGCGTCGTCCAGCCCCCAAGGCGCCGCAAACGCACGTATCGGCGGTCTTCCCGCCCGTCAGCAAGACATGCTCTTCCCGCGCTCCATGAGCAAAAGCGTCGCCACCGCCCTGGCCAGCTACCTGACCACCGCCGGCTTTGTCGAATGGGATATGGAAGTGCTGGGTCTCGACATCCACATCTGATGCGCCTGCCTTATTTCATCGGTTGCCCGTCTTGGAGTGAAAACGCCTGGCGCGAGTACCTGTACCCCGTCGATGCCCGCTCCAGCGATTACCTCGCGTTGTACTCGCAGGTCTTCAATGCGGTTGAAGGCAATACCACGTTTTATGCGCGCCCGTCGGCTGCCACCGTGCAGCGCTGGGCTGAGATCATGCCCGAGGATTTTCGCTTCACCGCCAAATTCCCCGGGGATATCAGCCACGGCGGCGACCTGCGTGAGCAGTTGCCGGCGGCGCAGAGTTTCGTCGGGTTGATGAGCGCGCTGGGTGAACGCGTTTCACCGCTGTGGCTGCAACTGTCGGCGAGTTTTTCGCCGCAGCGCCTCGGCGAACTGGCCGGGTTTATCGACAGGCTGGAACGCCCCTTGGCCGTGGAAGTGCGTCACCCGGAGTTCTTCGCCAAGGGGGATGCCGAGCGGATGCTCAACCGCCTGCTGCGCGACCGTGGCGTCGAGCGGATCTGCCTTGATCCTCGCGCCCTGTTCAGTTGCACGTCGACCTCGGCGGCCGTGCTGCATGCCCAAGCGAAAAAGCCCAAAGTTCCACCGCGCCCGGCGGCGTTGACCCTGTTTCCCCAAGTGCGGTTTATCGGCCATCCCGAGCTTGAGGCCAACGACCCGTTCCTGATCCCGTGGGTGGAAAAGATCGCCGGCTGGATCGAAGAAGGGCGCACGCCCTACGTGTTCCTGCATACCTCGGATAACCGCCTTGCCGCGCAACTGGCGCTGCGTTTCCACGATAAGCTGATGGCACGTTTGCCCGGCTTACCTGCGTTGCCGACCTTGTACCGTGAACCCGCAGCCGAGCAACTGGGGTTACTCTAAGGCTCCTTTTCCCGCCAGGAGTCAGTCATGGATGCCCAAACCCTTCGCGCCGAAACCTTCAAGGCCCTGCATGAGCGCGATCATGCGTTCGTGATGCCCAACCCGTGGGACGCCGGCTCAGCGATCATGCTCGCCAGCCTCGGCTTTGAAGCCCTGGCCACCACCAGCGCCGGCTACGCGTTCAGCCTGGGGCGCCCGGATGCCGAAGGGGCGTTGTCCCTGGAAGACACCTTGGTCAATGCCGCAATGATCGCCAAGGCCACGGCGTTGCCAGTGGCCGCCGACCTGGAGAACGGCTTCAGCGACAGCCCCGACGGTTGTGCGCAGACCATTTTGCGCGCCGCTGCCTGCGGTATCGTCGGCGGCTCCATCGAAGATGCCACGGGTATCGCCGTCGACCCGATCTATTCCTTTGAGCGCTCCGTCGAGCGTGTGGAAGCCGCCGTCGCTGCGGCGCGCAGCCTGCCATTCCGGTTCATGCTGACGGCCCGCGCAGAAAACCTCCTGCATGGTCGCCTGGATTTGCCTGACACTATTCGCCGCCTGCAGGCCTACGCCGAAGCCGGTGCAGACGTGCTCTATGCGCCGGGGCTGCGCAGTGCCGAGGAGGTGCTGGCGGTGGTCAAGGCCGTGGCGCCCAAGCCGGTGAATGTGCTGATGTCCGGCGGCCTGAAACTCAGTGTGGCGCAGTTGAGCGCGATGGGCGTCAAGCGTATCAGCGTGGGCTCGGCCATGGCGCTGGCGGCGTATGGCGAGTTCTACCGGGCGGCGCGGGATGTGTATGAATCCGGCACCTTTACCTTCACCGAGCGCTCGATGCCCTACAGTCAGGCCAGTCAATTCTTCAAGGATTAAGCGGCGCGGGGTCTCAAGGCTGTTGAGGCTTACGCGGCCAGGCGCAGGTTGTTGACGATCAGCGGGCGGGCCCAGTGGTAGTCGAAGTCCAGGGCCTTTTGTTGGGCGGCCAGCTCCTCTTGCGGGAACGGCGTGGCGGCCGGTGGCAGCAGGTCCAGCTCGAATTCGGCGATTGGCAAGTGCAGTGGCCGCGGTTCCGGCGCTGGGCCGGGTTCCGGCAGCGGTTGGCCGGCGCTCAGCACGATCGGGCGCACCCAGCCGCTTTCAAAATTCTGCTGGCGCTGCTGGGCGATGATCTCTTCTTGCGGGAACGGCGTGGCGGGCGGCGGCAACAACTCGGTTTCGAATTCGGCAATCGGCAGGAACAGCGGTTCAGGCGGGGCGATCTCGGTGTCTTTCACGTCGCACTCACGCTGGGTGAGGATCTGCGACAGCAGGTCGGCACCGGCGCTGGGCTCCACCGCTGGGTCCAGCGGCGCTGGCGCCTTGGCCGCGAGCGCATCCGGCGTTTCACCGAGCTGCTCGGCCAACGCGCGGGCGAAGAAGTCCTGCCACACATGACTGACGCCGGCCAGCGCTTGAGTATTGCGCAGGCCGTAGTGGTTGTGGGTCGGCAGTACACCGATGGTTAGCGGAAGAATGTCTGACATTTTTCTCGGTCGACGCTCAGCTCTGGCAAAATACCTGATCCTTGTTTCTATCGGCCGTTATTGGCCGATCCTTAATATTTTTGAGCGTAGCGATTCATGAGCGAACAACCAGCGGCCAGCCGCATCCAGGTCGAGGCCTTGGCCGACGGCTTCCAGGCCCGTGCCGAACAGTGGGCTGCGCTGCTTGGCTTGCCGTTACAGCTGGCGGATGCGGAATTTTCCCTGCAAGTCGGGGAACAAGGCCTGCAGTTGCAACAGCTCGGACCCGACGCGCCGGGGCCGGTGCGCGTGGATTTTGTCGAAGGCGGCGCGGCGCACCGGCGTTTGTACGGTGGCGGCAGCGGGCAGATGATCGCCAAGGCCGTCGGCATCGCCCAAGGCGTGCGCCCACGGGTGCTGGACGCCACGGCCGGGCTGGGCAAGGACGCGTTCGTGCTGGCCAGCCTGGGCTGCGAGATGAGCCTGATCGAACGTCAGCCGCTGATCGGCGCGTTGCTTGAGGACGGCCTGGCGCGCGCTGCCGATGATTTTGAGGTGGCACCGATCGTGGCGCGGATGACGCTGCTCAAGGGCAATTCCATCGAGGTGATGCGCAACTGGCAAGGCGAGCCGCCCCAGGTGATCTACCTCGATCCGATGTTCCCACACCGTGAGAAAACCGCCCTGGTGAAGAAGGAAATGCGCCTGTTCCGGCCATTGGTCGGCGACGATGCGGACGCGCCGGCCCTGCTGGCGGCGGCGCTGGCCCTGGCCAGCCATCGCGTGGTGGTCAAGCGCCCGCGCAAGGCGCCGTGTATCGAAGGGCCCAAGCCGAGCCATGCGCTGGATGGTAAGTCCAGCCGCTACGACATCTACCCGAAAAAAGCACTCAAGTCCTAAGCCATACGCTACAAGCGGTCACCCGTTGCCGCTTGCAGCGGGTTCTCTGCGATAGGCCCGCATAAACAATCCCACCACATCCTGCACATGGGCTTCGGCCGCGTCCTCGCTCAACTGCCCGCCACAGCCATACAACAAGCAGAAGTTCGCGGTGCCCTTGAGCAGGCAGAAGAAGTGTTCGGCTGCGGTAAAGGGCTTGTCGATGCTCAGCGCGCCGCTCTGGTCGATGCGCCCAAGTAGACGCTCCATGCCTTGCAACATGCGCATCGGCCCGGCTTCGAAGAAGACCTGTGAGAGTTTTACGTCCTGATTGCCGGTGGTCATCATCAGGCGGTGCAGGCTCAACGATTCCTTGCTGTTGATCAGGCGATGGAAGCGTCGCCCGATATTCAGCAACACCGTCTCCACAGGCACGCCCTCGGGCAGCTCGAAGTACATCACCGGCAACTGTTCTTCGCACTTGGCCACCACGGCTGCGGTGAACAAGGTCTCTTTGTCGGTGAAGTGGCTGTAGACGGTCAGTTTCGATACGCCGGCCTCAAGGGCCACGGCATCCATGCTGGTATTTGCGTAACCGTTGTTCAAAAACAGGATTTTCGCTGCTTCGAGGATTGCCTGGCGTTTTGCCATGTCCTTGGGACGCCCAGGGCTGTTGGTGTTGACAGGATTGTAGGACATTTCCACCTTTAATACTGGACTGGTGAGTTTGGTATTAATAACATACTGTCCAGTATAATTATTCCAAGCTCCATTTGCGAAAGGTCCTTCAGCATGCGCAGCATTCTCTTGCCCCTTGCGTTGCCTGCCAGTCTGGTCGTTCTACTCGCCGCCTGCGGCCACGAAGAATCGGCCCAGACCACCCTCCGCCCGGCCATGGTGGTGCAACCACAGCCTTCGGCGCAGGCGATGGACAGCTATCCGGGCGAGGTGCGCGCCCGCTATGAGCCGGACCTGGCCTTTCGCATCGGCGGCAAGGTCAGCCAGCGGCTGGTGGAAGAGGGCGCGCGGGTCAAGGCCAATCAACCGTTGGCGGAACTCGACCCGCAGGATGTGCGCCTGCAACTGGAAGCCACTCGCGCCCAGGTGACCGCCGCCGAGGCCAACCTGAGGCTGGTACGTGCCGAGCGTGACCGCTACAAGACCCTGATGGACCGTCAGATGGTCAGCCGTTCCCAGTACGACAATGCTGAAAATCTCTACCGATCGGGTGAAGCACGCCTCAAGCAGATCAAGGCCGAGTTCGATGTGTCCAGTAACCAGGCCGGTTATGCCGTACTCCGTGCCCCGCAGGATGGTGTCGTCGCCAAACGCGCGGTGGAAGTCGGCCAGGTGGTGTCCGCCGGCCAGACCGTGTTCACCCTGGCCACCGATGGCGAGCGTGAAGTGCTGATCAGCCTGCCCGAGCAAGGCTTCGGCCGGTTCAAGGTCGGTCAGCCGGTGTCGGTCGAATTGTGGAGCCAGCCGGACCAGCGGTTCGCCGGACGTATTCGTGAACTGTCGCCCGCCGCCGATCCGAAATCGCGCACTTTCGCCGCTCGCATTGCCTTCAGCGGTGGCAAGGTTCCGGCAGAACTGGGCCAGAGCGCCCGCGTTTTCATACAGGCCGATGGCGTTATTCCGCTGTCGGTGCCGCTGTCCGCCCTGAGCTCGGAGAACGGCGCGTCCTACGTCTGGCGTGTGCAACCGGATAACACCCTTGTGCGTACCCCGGTGCGTATCGGCGCCTTTGGCGAAAAAACCGTACCCGTGCTCGAAGGCTTGAGCCCCACCGATTGGGTGATTGCCGCCGGTGTCCATGTGCTCCATGAGGGCCAACAAGTGCGCCCGGTGGATCGTTCCAACCGGGTGGTGAATCTGGCGGTCAAGGAGTAGTCCCCGATGGGTTTCAATCTTTCCGAATGGGCGTTGCGTAATCGCCAGATCGTACTGTTCCTGATGATCCTGCTGGCGGTGGTCGGCACTCTGTCCTACACCAAGCTGGGGCAAAGCGAAGACCCGCCGTTCACCTTCAAAGCCATGGTGATCAAGACCAACTGGCCCGGAGCCACGGCCCAAGAGGTGTCGCGCCAGGTCACCGAACGCATCGAGAAAAAGCTGATGGAGACCGGCGAGTACGAGCGCATTGTCTCTTTCTCGCGCCCCGGCGAGTCCCAGGTCACGTTCGTTGCCCGCGATGCCATGCGCTCGGCGCAGATTCCCGAGCTGTGGTATCAGGTGCGCAAGAAGATCAGCGATATTCGCCAGACCTTGCCGCCGGATATCCAGGGGCCGTTTTTCAACGATGAATTCGGCACCACCTTTGGCAACATCTACGCCCTGACCGGCGACGGTTTTGACTATGCGGTGCTTAAGGACTACGCCGACCGCATCCAGATTCAACTGCAACGCGTGCCGGATGTGGGCAAGGTCGAACTGCTCGGCCTGCAGGATGAGAAGATCTGGATCGAGTTGTCCAACCTCAAACTCGCCACCCTCGGCTTACCGCTGGCCGCCGTACAACAAGCGTTGCAGGAACAGAACGCCGTCTCCACCGCCGGCTTCTTTGAAACCCCGACTGAGCGCGTGCAACTGCGGGTGTCGGGCAATTTCAAGAGTGTGGAAGAGATCCGCAGCTTCCCGATTCGCGTAGGCGACCGCACCTTCCGTATTGGCGATGTGGCCGATATTCACCGTGGTTTTAATGATCCACCGGCACCGCGCATGCGCTATATGGGCGAAGACGCGATCGGTCTGGCCGTCGCCATGCACGAGGGCGGCGACATTCTGGTGTTGGGCAAAGCCCTCGAAGGTGAGTTCGCACGCCTGCAGAAGAACCTTCCGGCGGGCATGCAACTGCGCAAGGTGTCGGACCAACCGGCTGCGGTGAAAACCGGTGTCGGAGAATTCGTCCAAGTGTTGGCCGAGGCGCTGGCCATTGTCTTGCTGGTGAGCTTTTTCTCCCTCGGCGTGCGCACTGGCATGGTGGTGGCCCTGGCGATTCCGCTGGTGCTGGCAATGACCTTTGCCTGCATGTATTACCTTGGCATCGGCTTGCACAAGATTTCCCTCGGCGCCCTGGTGCTGGCCCTGGGCTTGCTGGTGGATGACGCGATCATCGCCGTGGAAATGATGGCGATCAAAATGGAACAGGGTTACGACCGGCTTAAAGCGGCCAGTTTCGCCTGGACCAGCACCGCGTTCCCGATGCTGACCGGTACGCTGATCACGGCAGCCGGCTTCCTGCCGATTGCCACCGCGCAATCGAGTACCGGTGAATACACTCGCTCGATCTTCCAGGTGGTGACCATCGCGTTGCTCGCCTCGTGGATCGCTGCCGTGGTGTTCGTGCCGTATCTGGGCGAAAAACTCCTGCCGGACCTGGCGAAAATTCATGCGGCCAAACACGGTGCCGACGGTCCCGATCCCTACGGCACACCGTTCTACCAGCGTGTCAGACGTTTGGTGGGGTGGTGCGTCACTCGACGCAAGACCGTGATCGTCCTGACCCTGCTGCTGTTTATCGGCTCGGTCGCGCTGTTCCGTTTTGTGCCGCAACAGTTCTTCCCGGCGTCCGGCCGCCTGGAGTTGATGGTCGACCTGAAACTCACCGAGGGCGCGTCCCTGAGCAACACCGCTGGCCAGGTCAAGCGCCTGGAAGCCCTGCTCAAGGAGCACGCCGGCATCGACAACTACGTGGCCTATGTCGGCACCGGCTCGCCGCGCTTCTATCTGCCCCTCGACCAGCAACTGCCGGCCGCCAGCTTTGCGCAATTTGTGGTGTTGGCCAAGTCCATCGAGGAGCGCGAAAGCCTGCGTATCTGGTTGATCCAAACCCTCAACGAGCATTTTCCCGAGCTGCGTTCACGGGTCACGCGCCTGGAAAACGGCCCTCCCGTGGGTTACCCGGTGCAGTTTCGCGTAACCGGCGAGCACATCGAAGAAGTCCGTGCCCTGGCGCGGAAAGTGGCGGCCAAGGTGCGCGAAAATACCCACGTGGTGAACGTGCATTTGGATTGGGAGGAGCCGAGCAAAGTCGTCTACCTCAATATTGATCAGGACCGCGCGCGTGCCCTCGGTGTGAGCACCGCCAACCTGTCGAAATTTCTGCAGAGTTCTCTGACCGGTGCCAGCGTCAGCCAGTACCGGGAGGACAACGAGTTGATCGAAATCCTCCTGCGCGGCACCGTTTACGAGCGCACCGAACTGTCGCTGCTGCCCAGCCTGGCGGTACCGACGGACAACGGTAAAAGCGTCGCGCTGTCGCAGATCGCGACCCTCGAATACGGCTTCGAAGAAGGCATCATCTGGCACCGCAATCGCCTGCCCACCGTGACCGTGCGCGCCGACATCTACGGCAAGGAACAACCGGCGACCCTGGTTCAGCAGATCCTGCCGACCCTCGAAGGCGTGCGCGCCGAACTGCCGGACGGTTACCTACTGGACGTCGGCGGTACCGTCGAGGATTCCGCCCGTGGGCAGAATTCGGTCAAGGCCGGCGTGCCGCTGTTTATCGTGGTGGTGCTGACGTTGCTGATGCTGCAACTACGCAGCTTCTCACGCACGGTGATGGTATTTCTCACGGCGCCCCTGGGCCTGATCGGGGTCACGCTGTTCCTGTTGGTGTTCCGCCAACCCTTCGGCTTCGTGGCCATGCTCGGCACCATCGCCCTGTCAGGGATGATCATGCGCAACTCGGTGATCCTGGTGGACCAGATCGAACAGGACATCAAGGCTGGGCTGGCGCCGTGGCAGGCGATTATTGAAGCCACCGTCCGACGCTTCCGGCCGATTGTTCTCACAGCCCTTGCGGCGGTACTGGCGATGATCCCGCTGTCCCGCAGTGTGTTCTTCGGGCCGATGGCGGTGGCGATCATGGGCGGGTTGATTGTAGCGACGGCATTGACGTTGCTGTTCCTGCCCGCGCTTTATGCTGCATGGTTTCGTGTCAGGAAGGCAGGTGACCAAGACTAAGGAAAACAGGCGTATGTATATAAGTGCCTACGCCTGAGGCACGCTGAAGAAAGTGTCAAATGAGTGGGAAATGCCTGAAACCCGACAGCGGCTAATAGCGCCTGGGTATCTCCCACAGGACTAGTCAGAGGGCCGGCAGTTTCTTTTCGACGGTTTTTATAATCGATGTATTAGTGTCGGCCAGGGGGGAGATTTTTTGTAGAGTCAGGTCCAGGTGGGCAACTGAGTCGATATAAAGATGGCAGACGAAACTGTCGTCCCCGGTGATTTTGTAGCACACCACACATTCAGCCATTTGCGCGAGCAACTGTTCAACCTGTTGGAACTTTCCAGTCAGGGGTTTAACCCTGACCAGCGCTTGCAATACAAAGCCCAGGGCCTGGGCGTCCAACTCGACGCTGAACCCGCTGATGACCCCCGACCCTTCCAGACGCTTGAGGCGTTCGCTGCAACCGGGGGCCGATAACCCCACCTGGCGGCCAAGGGCGCGAATAGACGCACGGGCGTTCTGGTGGAGGGCGACAATCAGCGCACGATCAATAGAGTCAAGTGTCTGGTCGCTCTTTGTAAGCTTTTTCATTAGATGGACCTTACGAATTTTGATGAAGCAGCATGAAAAGCTTACATACCACAGTTCGATAAAAAAAGAATGGATTTTTTCTAACCGCCTACCTATTGTTTTGCCTGCAGTCCATGCAGTACTGCGCAGTTCGCTTAACCGTGTGCTGTGAGGTTTCTATTTCAACTTGATCTATATTATCGAGGGAACGAAATGAACTACGTACTTGATGAGGCTCGCTTACAAAAACATCACGCTAATAACTTTTCTGACGAAAGAATATTTTCGTTGCGTCATGAGTTTGCCCGCAATGGGTTTATAAAGTTACGCGATATTGTCGACGATCAGTTGCGTGAATACATAACGGCTGAAGTCAATGGGTTGATTGATCGGCAACTCGAACGCCGCGACTTGCACCTGGCCACCACTGATAATACGCCTCGCTATATGAGCGTTGTGCGCAGCGAATTCATTGCTGAAAACAGCCCTTTGATCAATACGCTGTCAAAGTGCCCTGTACTGCTCGACACGTTGTCCCTGATCGCTGATGCACGAGTTGTCCCGTCCGTCTCCAAGGACGAGGAGTACCTGATCACCAAGCAGGAGCGTAAAGGCGATACCCACGGCTGGCACTGGGGCGACTACAGCTTCGCGTTGATCTGGATTATCGAAACCCCGCCCATCGCAAAAGGAGGGATGTTGCAATGTGTTCCTCACACCTCGTGGGACAAAGCCAATCCGAGGATTCACGAGCTTTTGTGCAGCAACCCGATTGCCACTTACGGCTTCAAGACGGGGGATATCTATTTCCTGCGCACGGACACCACGTTGCATCGCACCATTCCCCTTAATGAGGATGCCACCCGGATCATTCTCAACATGACCTGGGCCGCTGAAAAAGACCTCAGTCGCAACCTGCACGGCAATGACCGTTGGTGGGAAGACCAGCACGTGCAGGCCGCAAAGATTCTGACGTAAAGCGGCGATCCGGCTGTTACCTCGACTCACGGGATGATGATCATGCATGACGCTCAATGCCTCCAGCAGGCCAGTACCTTACTCAAGCAGGCGCAGTCACACGCGGCCATGGCAGATTTAGTCAGGGCTGCTGTTGCTCGAAATGAACAGTGGCGTGGCCAGCAGTGCATCAATCTCGTCGCCGCCGAGTCACCGACCAGCCCGTCCGTGCGCGCTCTACTGTCCAGTGAGGTAGGGACTCGCGCATCGGGCGGGCATATCGGGCGGGACAACCGTTTTTTTTCTGGGATGAAGAATATCGACGAGCTGGAATCACTCTGCGTGGAGTTGCTCAAAACCGCGTTTCGTGCCCAGCACGCCGATCATCGACTGATGGGCGGCATGGCGGCGGTGCTTTCGGCCTACACGGCCCTGGCTCGCCCTGAAGACAGTGTCATGACCGTACCGGTGATCAGAGGCGGGGATACCAGCAACCGAACCAACGGGCCTCCTGGCGTGCGCGGGCTCAAGGTATGGGACATTCCCTTTATCCACAAAACCGCGGATATCGATCTCACGCGGTTCAGCGAAATTGCCCAAGTCGTGAAGCCGGCAGTGATTGGCTTGGGTATGACGCTGACCCTTTTTCCCCTGCCCGTTGCCGACATCAAGGGCATCGTTTCGGCATGGGACGGCAAGGTCTATTTCGACGCTGCCCACCAACTGGGCCTGATCAGCGCGGGCCTGTTTCAGGACCCATTGGCTGAGGGCGCCGACCTGATGACCGGTTCCTCCGGGAAGACCTTCAGTGGCCCCCAAGGCGGCGTGATTGTGTGGAACGACGCGAGATTGACGTCACCTTTGCATGAGGCGATTTTCCCGACGCTCACCGGTAGCCATCAAATCAATCGGGTCGCGGCACTCGCCATGGCGGCGACGGAGATGTTGGAATACGGACAGGTTTACATGAAGCAAGTGGTGAGTAACGCGCAGGCCTTGGCGCTGCACCTGGAACACCAGGGGGTGAATGCTTTCTATCGGGAGCAGGGCTACACCCGCACTCATCAGATCGTGATCGATTCAAAACCCTTTGCCAGTGGCCGCGAGGCGGTTCAGCGGCTGGAGGCCGCCAATATCATTGCCAACGAGATGCCGCTGCCATGGGACACGGACCCCTACAGGGAAACCGGCATTCGGTTGGGCACCGTCGAAGTGACGCGCCTGGGAATGAAAGAGCGGGAGATGGCCTGGATCGCCGAGCAGATCGCCAAGGTCCTGCTGCATCGAGAGGACCCCATGGCGGTCGCCAATGGCGTGATCGACTTTATGAAAAACCACAGAACCGTCTATTACTGCCATGAACATGGGCTGCCGCGCTAAGCCGTCACGAATGTTCTTCAGGGGGAGCGTATGCCCGACATTGCACTATCCGTTTACCAGGCGATATTCACCTTTGCCGTCGCCGCCATCGCGCTGCTTGCCAGTCCAGGCCCGGCGACCCTGGCGCTGGCGGCGAGCGGGGCCGCTTATGGCATGAGGCGTTCAACCCGGTTTTTCGTGGGGATCACGTTGGGCCTGGTGATCGCCATGGCATTGGTCGCCTCCGGCCTCTATGTGGTTCTGCACAGTTTTCCGATGCTGGCGACGGCACTGACGGTCATCTCCATTGTTTATATTGTGTGGCTGGCCTACCAGATTGGTACCGCGCCGCCCATCAGGGACGAGCAGTCCGTGGTCACGCCGGGATGGGGCGCCGGGTTTGTGCTGGGTGTGGCGAATATCAAGGCCTATGCCGCATTCGCCGCGTTGCTGGGCAGTTTCACCCTGGGCGCCGCACCCGCCTGGGAGCAAGGTGCGAAAGCCTTGATTTGTCTGCTGGTGTGTGTGGTATTCGACTTTCTGTGGCTCTTTGCTGGCAGCCGAATGCGCAAGTTATTCATCCACCCTACTTGGAGCCGACGACTTAACGTAAGCTTCGCGATTTTGATGGTCGCGACGGTCGCCTGGTCAATCACGCTGACGTAATAGCGCTATCGGTGGGAAGGCCATTGAATCGTTCCGCCCGAGGATAGTTTTCATGTTTGGGACCGTGTCTGCACTGGTGTTATTACTGGTCGTGCCTGGGCCGACCAATACCCTGTTAATGCGTGCAGGGGCACTGTTTGGGTTTGCCGCGTCATGGCGCATGGCATTTATCGAATGCCTGGCGTACCTGCTTCAGGTCTCTGTTTGGGGGGCGGTGTTGTTCTATGTGTCGGCCTGGTCCCCCTGGGTCGTGAAAGTGACGCAGACGGCTGCCCTCTGCTATCTGCTCCAACTGTCCTTCACGTTGTGGCAGCGCAAGAGCACTGCAGCCGACCCTGGCTCCGACCGTTTCTCCGGGCGGTATTTTTTCTGGCTGACGGTGATGAACCCCAAGGGCCTGCTGATTGTTTCGTTTATTGCGCCGATCAGCGCATTTGCCACGCTGCAAGGGTATGCCGGGTTCATGGCCACGCTCGCGGTGGTGGTGATACCTGTAGGGTCTGCCTGGATCTTGCTGGGCAGCCGGTTCGAAGGGGGCCAAAAGACGTGGCTGACGCCGCTGAAAATCAACCGGGTAACCTCGATGGCCATCGGGTGTTTTGCCACGTTGCTACTGGGACGCCTGGCCGATTCGATTTTCAACTGACGCGAGGCAGTATTTCACACGCGGGAAGGAACCATTTTTGCCCTTGCTTCCACACAGGATTAGTCGACCGAGCGGTTCCCGCGTATGAGATGCGGCGCAGTGAGTTGGCTCTAATCTGAATAGGAAGGCATACATATGTTTATACCGTTACCGATACTGGTGATACCGAAGATACTGAACATGGCGAGCGCGATGTCCGGGCTTGGAAATATGTTTGGACAGAATCAGTCAAACACCAATCGCGATATCAATATTAATATCAACAACGATAACCATAACTTCAATGCGTCGTCGTCCAGCTCTCATAGCGCGCACATGTTTCACTCGGCCGCCCGACGAGCTTCGCACATCCACTATTGAGCCTATTCGTCAACGCCGCCGGGCGTGAGCGTGCGGCGCTTGGTTCGGGGACTTGATAGACGGTTCGGCGAAAAATAAAGGCCCTGACGATGTCAGGGCCTTTTTTCAGCTCGTGTGGCGTTAAAGCGCGCCAAATACCTTCTTCGCCAAACTGGTCGCCGCCGCCGCCGGATTTTTGCGAATCGTCTCTTCCTGCTGCGCAATCATCTTGAACAAACCATCCAGCGCTTGTTCCGTCACGTAGTTTTCGACGGTGGCACTGTTGGCATCGACCGCGCCAAACGCTGCGGCCTTGCCTGCCAGGGCGTTGTACTGCTGGGCCACGCCGACCTTGTCGGTGGCGGCCTTGACGATCGGCAGGAACTTGGCGCGGATGGCTTCGCGGCTGCTTTTGTTCAGGTACTGGGTGGCCGAGTCCTGGCCTCCGGTGAGGATGCCCTTGGCGTCGGTCACGCTCATGTTTTTCACCGCGTTGACCAGGATTGGCTGGGCCTGGGTCACGGCGGTTTCAGCGGCTTTGTTCATGCTGGTTTCGAGCTGTTCGACCTGGTCACCCATGCCGAACATCTTCAGCTTGTCGGCGACTTTGCCCAGTTTTCCCGGCAGGCCGATCTTGACGTCGGGGTTGTTGCTGAAACCACCCGGTACACCCAGTTGTTTCACGGCGATCTGCGCGCCTTGGGTCAAAGCATCCTTGAGGCCGCCGGTGGCGTCGCCCTGGGACAGGCTGCCAAGGGACAGCGCCATGGCATTGGCACCGAGCAGCAGGCCGGCGCACAGGGCAGTGAGGCGAAGGGAATTACGGAGCATGGACGCTTCCTTATGATCTGCAAATAATCAGTGTGCGACCGCGTCAACCCGCAGGCGCAGCGGTTGGGAGTCTTGACCATTGAGTTGCACGGCGTGCCGCTCGGTGGTGATAAACAGTAGCTTGCCGTCTACTTCGATGCGAGCGCTGACCGAGTAACTGTGGCCCGGCTTGACCTGGGCCGGGTCGTAGCTCAAGTGGAACGGCAGCGGCACCTGGCCTTTGACCGGGCCTTTCTGCTCGGCCAGGGTCACGGCCGGAGCGTCCATCAGCGATACGTCCTGCAGGCTGACGCTCAAGATGGCCGTCGGCGGCAGCGCGATGCGTTGCAGGTAGAACACTTCGCCATCAAGGCTGGCCTTGGGCGCGGGGTTCATCGAATGACAGGCTCCGAGCAGGGCGGTCAGGCCCAGGAGGATGATCTTTTTCATGGTGCAGCTCCTTTTCAACGGCGCCGTAACCCAACGACGCCTTATTCAATCTAGCGGCTTTCTTCAGGGTTGGGGGCTTCGACCGCGCCGTCGACGCGGTGCAGGGCAACCTGGCGGATCGACAGGCGAATCTCAGCCGGCAGCACCCGTTTCGCCGCGCCTTCAGCCAGTTCACCGAGTTGGTCGTGATAGCTCAACTTGCCGGCTTCGTCGCGGCGCAGCACATCTTGCTCCAGCAACGTCTGAATAAAATGTCGGAAAAGGCTCTTGTCGAAGAACTCCGGGGCGTTGAGGCCATGCAGGATCGATAGGCGTTGGGCCATGATCGTACACAGGTCTTCCAGCTCTTCGGCGCTGATGCTGCTCTGGCCGCTGTTGAGCAGCAGCGAGATCGCCATGTAGAAGCGTTGCAGGGTCTGGGCGATGCTTTTGGACAGCAGTGTCAGCAGCACAAAGTGCCGCGAACTTGGCGCCGGGCGCAGGTACACGTTGTTCTCGAAGCGCAGCAGGCCTTGTTCGACAAACGCCTCCAGCCACTGGTCGATCACCGTGTCCAGTTCCTCCATCGACCAGCGGATAAACAGCTCCGATTGCAGGTACGGGTACAGCGCATGGGTGTAGCGCAGAATCTGCTCACGGCTCATGCGCGAGCTGCTCTGGAAGAAACTTGCCAGCAGCGCCGGCAAGGCAAAGATATGCAGCACGTTATTGCGGTAGTAGGTCATCAGGACGGCGTTTTGCTCGTCCAGGTACAGAATCTTGCCGAGGGCATCGCTCTGTTCCGACAGCAGGTTCATGTCCTTGACGTGCTTGATCAGCGCCATGCCATCACCCTCGGGCAGGGTGGTATGGGGCGAGTAGGGCACACGGCGCAGCAGCGCCAGGTACAGGTCCAACTGGCGGGCCATGGCCTGTTCATCCAGGGCCAGGCGCGTGGTCGACAGCAACGCCAGGGCCACCAGGTTCACCGGGTTGATCGCTGCCGCTTCGTTCAAATGGCGCGCCACCTGTTCGCTGAGGCGGTTGGTGGTTTGGTTGAGCCACTCCGGTTTGTAGTGGGGCCCCAGTTCCTGGGCGCGCCAGCCCGGTTGCTCGGCGTCGAGGAATTGCGCCAGTTTGATCGGTTCACCGAAGTTGACGGCGACCTGGCCAAAACGCTGCTTGAGCGCACCGATCACCTTGAAAATATCGAAGATCGACTCTTTCTTCTTGCTCGCGCCGCGCAACTCGCCGAGGTAGGTGCGGCCTTCGAGCACTCGCTCATAGCCGATATACACCGGCACGAACACGATCGGCATACGCGAGGAACGCAGGAAGCTGCGCAACGTGATCGCCAGCATGCCGGTTTTCGGTTGCAGCATGCGCCCGGTGCGCGAGCGTCCGCCTTCGACGAAGTACTCCACCGGGAAACCCTTGGTGAACAGGGTGTGCAGGTACTCGTTGAACACCGAGGTGTACAGCGGGTTGCCCTTGAAGGTGCGCCGCATGAAAAACGCACCGCCGCGGCGCAGCAGGCTGCCGATCACCGGCATGTTCAGGTTGATGCCGGCGGCAACGTGCGGCGGGGTCAGGCCGTTCTTGAACAGCAGGTAGGACAGCAGCAGGTAGTCGATGTGGCTACGGTGACAGGGCACGTAGATCACTTCGTAACCCTGGGCAACCTTTTGCACACCCTCGATGTTATTGACCTTGATGCCGTCGTAGATCTTGTTCCAGAACCAGCTCAGCACCACTTCCAGGAAGCGGATCGCGGTGTAGGTGTAGTCCGAGGCAATTTCATTGCCGTAGCGCAGCGCCTGGGCTTTGGCTTTTTCCGGGCTGATCTTCTCGCGTTCGGCTTCATCGAGGATGGCCTGGCGCACCAGCGGCATGTTTACCAGGCCCTTCACCAGATTCCGGCGGTGCGACAGGTCGGGGCCGATCACTGCGGTTTTCAGGTTGCGAAAGTGTACGCGCAGGATGCGTTGGGCCATGCGCACGGTGCGTTCGTGGCCTTTATTGTGCTCGATCAATTCACGCAGGTTGATTGGCGCGGAGAATTGCACGCGGGTCTTGCGCCCGAGGATCAGGATGCTCAGCAGCCGGCGCAGGCGCCCGGTGACGGCCCAGCTGTCGGCGAACAGCAGTTTCCAGGGGCTGGACTCGCTGTCGGGCGACTGCCCCCAGAACACGCTGACCGGAATGATTTGTGCATTCTCTTGTGCGTGGGCGCTGAGGGTGTTGACCAGGCGGGTCAGCGTGGGCGGCGCGCCGCGTTTGTCCTGGCGGCCGAGCCAGTCGGGCTCCGGCGTGAGGTAGAAGAACGCCGCGGGTTCCAGCAACGGGCCGACCGCTACCGGCAGCACCGGGCGCGGCAGGCCGGCCTTGGTGCACTCGGTATCGACCACGGCCAATTCGGTGAGCGAGGGTGATTGCAGGACGTAGAACACCGGCCGGCTGCGGTCGAGGTTAAGGGTAAGGGACGACTGGTTGATCGTCTCTGAGCGAACCCAGAGGTACAACAGTCGACGCAAGGTGCCAAACACCAGACGGCGGAACGGGGAGCGGGTCATAGGCGAGCTGCTTCAAGTGGAAAAAACCGAGCAGGTGCTCGGGCGGGTAGTGTGCCGTATTCGCCGAAAATCGGCAAAAAAGCAGCGATGTAAAGTTGAGTTGATCGTTTTTGCGCCTGTCTTATACTCGGCAGTTCAACGCGACTGACTCAACAATAACAATCATGTGGGAGTGAACAGATGACAACGCGCGAAACCGGTAATGTGAAGTGGTTCAACGATGCCAAGGGCTATGGCTTTATTCAGCGTGAAGACGGCAAGGATGTGTTTGTACACTACCGCGCCATTCGCGGTGAAGGCCACCGTTCCCTGGCTGAAGGCCAGCAGGTGGAGTACGCCGTGGTGAGCGGCGAGAAGGGCTTGCAGGCGGAGGATGTGGTTGGTTTGTAATGCGGATTTTTGTTACACCGTAGAACCCATGTGGGAGGGGGCAAGCCCTCCCACATTTTGATTGGGTTCACACATTCAGATCAGGTGGTTTTCCAGGTGATCTGCTCTTCACCGTCTGTGCTGATGCGAATCCAGGTGTCGGCGCTTTCCTCACCTTCTTCCTCTACCCAACTGCCCGGCGCGCAACGCACTTCAACGTTCAGCGCGGCAAAGGCGGCGCGGGCGCAGGCGATGTCGTCTTCCCACGGGGTCTGGTCGCTTTCCAGGAACAGGCTGTTCCATTTGCCTACGGCCTTGGGCAGCCAGGTCACCGGCACGTCGCCGGCCTTGCACTTGTAGGTCTGGCCGCGCTGGACCCAGGCGGAGCAAGGACCCAGGGCGGCGCCCAGCCAGGCGGCGATGGCCTTGTGGTCGACGTCGGCGTCCTTCAGGTAAATCTCGATATCAGGTTGGCGCATGGATGTTCCTCGTTGCGGGATTCGAAAATCCATTCGCGGATTCAGGGTGGGCGTAGTGCCCGAAAAGTCGGTTATTGA
Source organism: Pseudomonas marginalis (assembly GCF_024169655.1). GTDB lineage: Bacteria > Pseudomonadota > Gammaproteobacteria > Pseudomonadales > Pseudomonadaceae > Aquipseudomonas > Aquipseudomonas paraveronii. The sequence continues at coordinate 1,312,074 of NZ_JALJWV010000001.1, forward strand.
AGCACGAAATAGTCGTAGCGCATCGATACGCTGACCAGTAGCGGTTCGACGGCCTCGATCACCTCGGTGCGGCGCTCGGCGCTGGCGCGCCAGCCGTGGGGCGTCATGGCCAGCAGGTTGGCGCGGTCCTTCGGTTCCGCCAGGCTCAGCGTGAACTCGAGGGTTTCGCTGTGCGCAAGGCTCATGCCGTCCGGCACCAGGGCCAGGTGTTTGTCGTCGGTGTACTCGCGCACTTCGTCGTACAAGCGCTCGCGCAGCTCCATCAGGTGGCCGCGGGTCGGGCCGACTTTCATCAAGCCGCCGCCGGGGCTGAGCAGGCGTTTGGCCTCTTGCCAGTCCAACGGGCTGAACACGCTGGCGAGAAACTGGCAACTGGCATCGGCCAACGGCACGCGGGCCATGCTGGCGATCAACCAGGTCAGCGCCGGGTTGCGCTTGCACGCACGCTTGACCGCTTCCTTGGAAATATCCAGGGCATAGCCGTCGGCGTGGGGCAGGGCGTCGGCGATTTGGGCGGTGTAGTAACCCTCGCCACAGCCGATGTCCACCCAGCGCTGCGGTGCTTGTTGCGCGGCCAGTTGTGCCAGGCGCTTGGCCACCGGGGCATAGTGCCCGGCGTTGAGGAAGTCGCGGCGCGCCTCGACCATGGCGAGGTTATCGCCCGGGTCGCGGCTGTTTTTATGCTGCACCGGCAACAGGTTCAGGTAACCCTGGCGCGCGCGGTCGAAACGGTGCCCGGCCGGGCACGCCACGCCATTGTCCACCGCGTTGAGCGGTGCGCTGCAAATGGGACAGGCCAGCATCAGGCGAGCAACTTGATCAGGGTCTGGTAGTAGATCTCGGTCAGCACGTCGAGGTCGCTGGCCAGAATGCGCTCGTTGACCTGATGGATCGTCGCGTTGACCGGGCCCAACTCGACCACCTGGGTGCCCAGGGTCGCAATGAAGCGCCCGTCGGACGTGCCACCGCTGGTGGACGCCTGGGTCTCGCGGCCAGTGATCGCCTTGATGCTGGCGGACACCGCATCGAGCAAGGCGCCCGGCTCGGTCAGGAACGGCAGGCCGGACAGCGCCCAGTCCACGTGCCAGTCCAGGCCGTGCTTGTCGAGGATCGCGGCGACGCGCTGTTGCAGGCCGTCCACGGTGGATTCGGTGGAGAAGCGGAAGTTGAACACCGCTGTCAGGTCGCCGGGGATCACGTTGGTGGCGCCGGTGCCGGCGTTGAGGTTGGAGATCTGGAAGCTGGTCGGCGGGAAGAAGCTGTTGCCGTCGTCCCAATGCTCGGCGGCCAGTTCAGCCAGTGCCGGGGCGGCCAGGTGGATCGGGTTCTTCGCCAGGTGCGGGTAGGCCACGTGACCTTGCACGCCGCGCACGGTCAGGGTGGCGCCGAGGGAGCCGCGACGGCCGTTCTTGACCACATCGCCGACCAGGCTGGTGCTGGATGGTTCGCCGACGATGCACCAGTCCAGACGCTCTTTGCGCGCGGCCAGGCGTTCGATCACGGCCTTGGTGCCGTGGTGCGCCGGGCCTTCTTCATCGCTGGTGATCAGAAAGGCCACCGAACCCTTGTGGTCCGGGTAGTCCTGCACAAAGCGCTCCGATGCCACCAGCATCGCCGCCAGGCTGCCTTTCATGTCCGCCGCGCCACGGCCGCAGAGCATGCCGTGGTCGTCGATCAGCGCGTCGAACGGGTCGTTCTGCCAGGCCTGCACCGGGCCGGTCGGGACCACGTCGGTGTGACCGGCAAAGCACAGCACCGGGCCGGCGTGCTTGCCGTGGGTGGCCCAGAAGTTGTCCACGTTTTCGATGCGCATCGGCTCAAGCTGGAAACCGGCGTCGCCCAGGCGCTGCATCATCAGCTTTTGGCAATCGGCGTCGATCGGCGTCACCGAGGGGCGGCGGATCAGGTCGATGGCAAGTTGAAGGGTCGGCGAAAGGTCGGCATGGGCCGTCATGGGAAACTCCGGAAATCGAGGCGGCGACGTTCTAATTGACTGTAGGAGCGAGCGTGCTCGCGAAAAACGCAAGAGCACCGCGTTCATTCAAGATGTTCGCGTGATCGTTGACGATTTTCGCGAGCAAGCTCGCTCCTACAGTGATATGTGCAAGGCTTACAAAACGGCCGTTATCTTATAGCAAAACGGCGGCCAGAGGCCGCCGTTTAGTGCATTGCGCAAGTTTTTACACGGCGGTTGCAGGCTCTGCCTTCGGCGCCGGTTTGGGCAGCGACGACAGGAACGCCATGATCAACGCCGCCACATACGGCAGCGATTGCACCAGCAGCATCACCACCCAGAAGCGCATGTCGGCGCTCGGCAGGCCCTGCACCAGGTAGATGCCCAGCGCAGCGCCCCACAACAGCAGCATGATGAACATCTCTTCGCGGGCTTCGGAAATCGCTACCCAGAAGCCGTGGTTATCCGCGTTTTTCGGTGTACGAAAGAACGGAATACTGGTGGTGAAGAAGCCATACAGCACCGCTTTGGCGATGGTGTGCGACAACGCCAACCCGGCCAGGGCCGCACAGAACGCGTCCTTGAGGTTTACCCCCACGGCGCGGCGGTACAGGAAGATGATCTTACCCACCTTGAACACGAACAACGCCAACGGCGGGATCGCGAAAATCAGCAGCGGCGGGTCGACGCGGGTCGGCACGATGATCATCGCCGCCGACCACAACAGCGCGCCGACGGTAAAGAAGATGTTCATGCCATCCGCCACCCACGGCAACCAGCCCGCGAGGAAGTGGTAGCGCTGGCCACGGGTCAGCTCGGTGTCCTTGCCGCGCAACAGGCTGGCGGTGTGACGCTTGATGATCTGGATCGCGCCGTAGGCCCAGCGGAAACGCTGTTTCTTGAAGTCGATGAAGGTGTCGGGCATCAGGCCCTTGCCGTAGCTGTCGTGGTAATACGCGGCCGACAGGCCTTTCTCGAACACACGCAGGCCAAGTTCGGCGTCTTCGCAGATGCACCAGTCGGCCCAGCCCAGCTCTTCGAGCACCGAGCGACGGGTCATGGTCATGGTGCCGTGCTGGATGATCGCGTCGCGGTCGTTGCGGGTGACCATGCCGATATGGAAGAAGCCTTTGTATTCGGCGTAGCAGAGCTTCTTGAAGGTGCTTTCGTTCTGGTCGCGGTAATCCTGCGGCGACTGCACCACGGCGATTTTCGGGTCGGCGAAGTGCGGCACCATGTGCTTGAGCCAGTTCGGCGACACGCAGTAGTCCGAGTCGATCACCGCGATCACTTCGGCATCCTTGGCGGTGTGCGGGATCAGGTAGTTCAGCGCGCCGCCCTTGAAACCGGCCAGGGGCGAAACGTGGAAGAACTTGAAGCGCGGGCCCAGGGTTGCGCAGTAGTCGCGCACCGGTTCCCACACCGCCGGGTCCTTGGTGTTGTTGTCGATGATCAGGACTTCGTAGTCCGGATAGTCGAGGGCGGCCAGGGCATCGAGGGTCTGTTTGACCATCTCTGGCGGCTCGTTGTAGCACGGCACATGGATCGATACTTTCGGACGGTAGTCCGAGTCTCCCACGACCGGCAGGAATTCACGCCGACGCTTGTGGGTCCAGACCGCTTCCGCCAGTTCATGGGCTTCGGTCAGCAGCACGATAAACACGCCCAGGGCGCCGAGTGCCAGGAGGAAACCCACCGTCAGGCTGAACCAGGTACTGTATTGCTGGCTGTAGTCGTAGCCGATCCACACCAGCACCGAACCGCACAGGAACGCGATAAAGGTCAGGAAGGTGCGGCCGCGTTGACGTAGGGCCGAGCCGTCGATCATCAGCAGGGTCAACGACAGCAGTGCAAGCACCACCGAGCCGATGGCCAGCACGCGCCATTGCGGGATCGCGACCACCGGCCCTTCGAAGTTGAATTTTTGCTGGCGTGCGGCGTTGTACACGCCCCAGTAAGCGCCGACGGAGCCTTCGTCGCTGGCTTTCCACGGTTGGTCGAAGGCCTCGATCACGAAGTAGTTGAAGCCCTGGCGGTTGAGCTTGTTGACCAGCGTGCGCAGGTAAATTGCCTGGTCGGCGGGGGACGCATCAGCACCGCCACGCATGCGGCCGTTGCTCGGCCAGCCGACTTCCGACAGCAGCAGCGGCTTTTTCGGGAAGGCCTTCTTCAGATCCCGTGTACGGTCGAGTACGAATTGGCCCGCCTGGGCCACCGGAATATGTTCCCAGTACGGCAGGATGTGCGCGGCGATCAGGTCGACGTGCTTGGCCAACTGCGGGTTGTGCTCCCAGATGTGCCACTGCTCGGAAGTGGTCACCGGCACCTTGACGGCGGCGCGCACGCGATCCAGCAGCACGATCAGTGCTTCAGGGGTGATTTCTTCACGGAACAGCGCTTCGTTGCCGACCACCACGCGCACGACGCTGCGCGAGCTGTTGGCGATCTCGATGGCGCGCTGGATCTCGCGTTCGTTGCGTTCCAGGTCCGGGCTGATCCAGATCCCCAGGGTGACGCGCAGGCCGAACTCTTCCGCCAGCTTGGGGATATCCCCCAGGGTGCCGTCGACCGAGTAGGTACGGATGTTGTCCGTCAGCTTGCTCATGATCGCAAGATCCTGACGCATCTGGTCGTCGGTCGGGTACTGGTCTTTCTGTGGGTACTGGCCTTGCTGAAACGGCGAGTAAGAAAAACCGGAGATCTGTTCAGGCCAGTTGGGGGTGGTGACCGGGCGGTTGATCAGCGCCCAGAAGCCGGTGAACAGTGCGGCAATTGCCAGCACCACTACCAGGTTGAGTCCAAATTTACGCGATGACATGGTGATTTCGGGTTCCAAAAGGTGTGGAACGAAAAGAGGTGTCGGCCTACACCGAACGGCGCGCATCCTACACTGGCCCTTCCCTGAGCGTACAGCGGACTGAGAAAAGCCGGACGTTAGTCCGCGAATGTTCAACTAAGTTCTTAACTTGCAGCTTGCAGCTTCGAACTTATGGCTACGTAGTCCATAATGCGCGCCGGTTTTTGGGGTAATGGTCATGAGTACAGAAGATCCGCGGTTTGCAGGCGTCGCCCGTTTGTATGGCATTGAAGGCCTGGAACGCTTGAAAGCGGCCCATGTGGCAATCGTCGGTGTCGGCGGCGTAGGCTCATGGGCGGCGGAAGCCATCGCCCGTTGTGGGGTGGGCGAGATCTCGCTGTTTGATTTGGATGATGTTTGCGTCAGCAACAGCAACCGCCAGTTGCATGCCCTGGACAGCACCGTGGGCAAACCCAAGGTCGACGTGATGGCTGAGCGCCTGCGCGGCATCAACCCGGATTGCACGGTGCATGCGGTGGCGGACTTCGTCACCCGCGACACCATGGCCGAGTACATCACCCCCAACATTGACTGCGTGATCGACTGCATCGACGCCGTCAACGCCAAGGCGGCACTGATCGCCTGGTGCAAGCGCCGCAAGATCCAGATCATCACCACCGGCGGCGCCGGCGGGCAGATCGACCCGACGTTGATCCAGGTCTGCGACCTGAACCGCACCTTCAACGACCCGCTCGCCTCAAAAGTGCGCTCCACCCTGCGCCGTGACTATGGCTTCTCGCGCACGGTGACCCGTCATTACAGCGTGCCGTGCGTGTTTTCCACCGAGCAACTGCGCTACCCGAAGCCGGACGGCAGCATCTGTTTGCAGAAGAGTTTTGTCGGCGACGGCGTGAAACTGGACTGCGCCGGCGGGTTTGGCGCGGTGATGATGGTGACGGCTACCTTCGGCATGGTGGCGGCGACCAAGGCGGTGGACAAGATCGTCGCCGGGGTGCGCCGGCCTTCGGAGCGGGTCAAGGCTTTATAGCGCTGCCGTCGGGCACACGACACACAGTTACCGCCGGGCAATCCTAGCCCCATGAACAATATAGGCCGCCAGGGCATCCTTTGTCCGGGCGCTCATTGTCCATGGTAAGGAAGCCCGATGACCGTTTCTCACCCAGTGGCCCCCGCCACGCCCTCGCTCCCGTTGGCGCAGATGCTCAGGGAGCACTTCAGCTCGCGCCCCTCCCTGGAGGAGGTCGCTGCCCATGTATTGCAGCGTGCCCTTGCCCAGCGTTACGGTTGGTTGCCGATCACGCCCGCCAAGCCGCTGCTGCTGGAACCGGTTTATCGCTACACCGCAGATGGTTTCACTGCGGTGGGATTTGATCGGTCAACGCTGGTCGATGCGTTGATCGAGCGCTTTGTCACGGGGCACTCCGTGGATTACTCCCAGGGGCAGATACTCACCAACAGCCCCCCCGGCTCACCCGCCGTGCCCTTGGCCGTCAACCACCAGGATTTGGAGTGGGCAGTCAATCAGTGGGGGCCTCAGTTGATCAATGCGTATCAGGAAGCGCTGGTCAGTTATTGGATGCGGCCTCACGACAACGGCCTCAGTCGTTTTCGCTGGTTGGCCGGCCAGCTCAAGCAGACATTACTCTCCACCGCCGTTCACTCAACCGCATTGACCTCCCGACAGTTGGAGATGATCCGCCAAGTCGTGTTGATTCCGGATAACGTCTTGCGTGCCTTATCCCACGGTGTGAAGGCGTATATCGTCGATCAGTGGGGAGTCAGTGGTTCTGAGACTCTGGAAATGTTGCGCGGGATTGTTTTGTACGAGCGAATGGAAACGGGTGACACCCTTATTTTGTTCACCCTCTCAGGGGGCATAAAGGTTTTTGCTTCGTACCCTGAGTTAGGGGCGCAATTGTTATCGCTGTTCAGTGCGCTGGCACCGCAGCAACGCATGCAGTGGCGGTTATACGAACCCGGCGGCAACATTTTCGAAAGCTTCAGTCTGACTTTTCTTGCCAAGCAACTGCGCGATATCCAGGACGCGGCACCCCAAGCACAACAGTTCGAGCGGCCGGGGTATGTGTTGGAGCGGGCACTGAAAGTCGCGACCGTCGACTTTGACAGCGTCACGATCCGAGGCAATACCTCGCTGGCCAAATTGCGCCAGGCTTTGCCCGCCTGGTTGGTAATGGCGGACCCTGATCGCCAGCAGGTGATGAGTCAGTTGTTGCAGGACCTGGCCAAAAGCCTGCAGGCGCCTCGCTGGAAACCCTTTGACGAAGACATCCCGGATATTCGTCGATTTGCCCGCCAGGCCCTCATGGCGCAAATGGCCAGGGACTATCCGACCAAACCGGTCCTGGACCCGGACCTGATCAAGGTGACGCTCAAGCTCAATCTGACCCAGGATCTGCCCACTATTGGCCTGTTCTGGAAAGTGCCTTGGGGTTACACCGAAAGTACCCAGACCTTGACCGAGCTGTCCCTGCGCAGCCTTACTGCGGTTGATGCTGAACTGGCCAGTATTTCGGCAGATCAGGGTGTCGACGCGACATGGTTGACGTATGAGGTCGTGCGTGACCTGATTTACGCGGTCAACGTCGGCAAGACCTACCCCGAGCTTGTCTCGCAGCAGCTTAGGGACGATGCCACTCAAGTGGCGTGGCGCAAGGCCCGGTTCGTCGAACAGGTGCGGTTGCAACTGCCCATGCTCGCGCTGGAAAACAGTCTGCGGTATCCCGGCGCGTTTTCGCAGCGTGCTTTCGAGTACGTCGCCTGTGTATTTAAGGCTGACGTTGCGCAGCGTTCGGTGGACGGTCAGGTCATCGTGCTCAGGCCGCTGGCGTTCAAGCTGCGTGCAGGTGCGACGCCGGATGTCGTGCTGAATATGTTTCTGATTGGTCCGCAGGACATTTCAGCAGGCTCATTGGTGCTGTTTCGACCCATGGCGTCGGTCAAGCTGATTGAGTTCAGCAGCCTGACCGCCTTGTTCGATGCGATCGCCGACCCCGGTCGGTTGCAATACGACGTGCTGGCCTGGATGAGCGAGTCGGCGCGCACGCGCTACACGCGCCAGGGGTTCAGGGCACCGCATATTTCAGTGCTGAACGTGATCGATTTTGCCCAGTCGCTCTGGAGCCCCTCATCGGCGCTGATAGATGATCGTGTCGTGACCGGTGACTACCTGGAGTTTCTCTACCAAAGCACTGTCGATGCACTGTTGACCTTGGCCGATCAGCAATCAGTCTCCAACCTGCAAGCGTTCTGGACATGGGTCAAGCTCAAGGGCGGCATGAGTTTGAGCGCGCTGCTGCCACTGGTCGGCGGGCCGGCGGGCCAGGTGCTCCGCTGGCTGGCGCCGGCTTGGCTGGCGGTACAGGACCTTCAGGGGATCGAGCAGGGCGATACGCCGGATAAAATGCTGGGCGTGGCTGATCTGTTGATGAATATCGCAATGCTCCTGCTTAACGCTGGCAACGCATTGCGCAAAGTGGGGCCGGTGGTACAACTGGACACCTTGTTGGATCAGGCGCAAGGCCTCATCGGTGATGAACGGGAGATCGAGTTTTCCTGGCACGAAGAAGGTGACAGCCTGCTGGGTGGCGGCACACAGAGTCATTCTTCCAGCAGTACCACGCAGTTGGATACCGTGCAGTCGACCTCCTCGCTGGTGCGCGAGCAACCGGTTTTGGAGCAACCGTGGGACGGTTTGTACCGACGTCTGTCGGCGATTCGTCAGGCTGAGATCGAGTTGTTTCGCATCAGTCGTCCCCTCAATGTTCGCCGCATTGACGCCGGTCGTACCCGAGGGCTTTATCGCAACGACGCTGGTTTGTATGCGCAGGTCGTTGAGGACTGGTATGCCGTGGAGGACTCGGGTTCGCGGGTGCTGGCAGTGGATACCGAACATCCCTTTCGAAAAGGACCGGAGCTGATCAGTGATGGCGTAGGGGGATGGTCCTTCTTGCCGGAGGATCAGCCGCCAGAGAACACCTTGATGCGTCGCTATTCACAACGTGCCGAGCAACTTGCACAAGACGCGCTGCGCCGTACAGCGCTGGAGGCGGAGTATCTCAAACTGTTTCAGGAATTTACGGATGAACAGTTATCCGACGATAGCCTTATCAAGGCGTTGAGCGGCGGGGAGGGCGATTTCGCCGCCCAGGAACAATTGATCGTCGAGCAGTTGGCCCGGATGGAGACGGCCGCCTGGCGGTCGGGGAAGTTGCTGGAGTTTTTGAAAGCGCGCCGTCGCCTTCAGGTCATCAAGGGCTTCAGCGACCTGCATAATCGGTTTTCCGCCGGCAAGGTGCTGGCCTGGCGTAATCAGGTGGAGTTGCTGAGCAGCAAGCGCAGAATCCTGCTCCAGCAGGATGTGTTTGAAGCGAAGGTATTTGACGTCATGCAACTGCCCGCTGTTGTGGGGGACGTCAAGCTGTTCGCCACGCTCTCAAAGCGGTTACCGCAGTATTCGGAGCTGCAAACCAAGGCCATTGCTCTGTGTTCAGACGCCGAGCAGACGCTTGAGCACATGCAGGCGCAGGGGCGAATCGGCGACACCACCATGCAGGGCCTGACCTCCAGCGACTGGGCGGGCAGGCGCATGTCGTTCAAGTGGCGAGAGCTTCAATTACGCACGCTAGCGTTGCAGTGTTTTGAACCCGGTGACGTGCGGATCAACCATGTGGCGTTCGACCTCATCAATGAGGTGAATCAGTTGGCCAGTCTCAGGCTGATGACCTGTGTCGAGCTATTTTCATCGCACCGCTTCACCTTGGAGCAAGAGCTGCGTGTGTTGAATGGCGCTTTTGACGGATTGGTCGTGGCCGACTACAAACTCACCTATCAACTGAATGCGTTGCCCAGTTATATCAATCGTAAGGCGCTGGATAGCTACCATGCGTTTGTCCGGTCGTTGAAGGCGCGTGTGGAGGAGCAGTTGCTCGAACACTATGGTGATTTCGATGCGGCTGGAACCGTGGCGGGGAATGGTGGACGACCGCTGAGTACCACGGTGATGCTTGCCACCCGTTTGCGGGGATTGTTGATCGGGAAGCGACGCAATGCCGCCGAAGGCGAGTCTACCGAACTTGAGTATGCCGACCTGCTTGAACCCTTCGACCATCGCGTGGTGATGTCATTTAAGCGGTTTTTGGACGACCCTCAGGGCGACTGGTCACAGATCGCCGCTCGCGAGACGGGGCCAGTCACGAAGAGCGCTTATGGCCTTTTGATTGGCGCCAATGCCGAGGCGGTTCGGTTAGTCAGCCTGGCGCCTGATAAGTTGCAAGAGGCGGCTCGCATGGCGCTCTTTTCCCAGGTATCACCTCTGGAGTTGCGTATGGATATGCTGCGATATGTGCAAAAAATGCACAGGCAGCGTGAGGTGTTGGTTGAGGCGATGGCAGCCCCCGGCATGCTCGAACGGCACCCTGAAGACTATGCGTCGGCTCAAGAAACGATGCGACGATTGGAGGCTCAAGTTGGACATTTTATTGGCGAGGCGGTGCGCAGGCGTAACGCGATGGCGTTGGCGCGGCCCCCCTCGTCCGAGGGGTTGCTACTGCTTTTCGATGCCGGGGTGATTGAAGTCGAAGAGGTCAAACTGGGACTGCGCCCGGAGCAACTGCGCGGCGGTGAGCTGCTTCGCTATTTTGAGGTCAGGGAGGCCAGCAGTGGCGCAGTGTTGTGGGTCGCACACTTTCATTACGCCAACGTACTGGCGCGCAATGCGGGCTATCAATTCTCTCGTGGGCACCTCAAGCCCTTTGCTCGGCGGTCAATCAGTTACGGAAAACTCAAGCAACAGGCGCTGACGGATGAAGAGCGCCTGAATGTCTATCGCATGAACCTCGATCATGGCATTGCAGGGAAAGTCTTTTTTGACCCCCTCGCCGACCAATAACCACTTCACTCATGAGTGCTGTGAACTCAGCACTCGCATACGTTGCAAGACCGCATTCAGGCCATTGCTGCGCGACGGCGACAACTGGCGCGACAGCCCCAGTTGATTGAACCAGTCGGGTAAGTCGACCGCCTGCAACTTGGCGGCCGACAGCCCGTTGACCCGCGCCAGCAGCAACGCCACCAGCCCGCGGATCATGCGGGCTTCGCTGCTGGCGGCGAACTGCCAATGGCCGTCGGAGAAACGCCCGACCAGCCACACCAGGCTCTCGCAGCCCTGCACCAGATTGGCCTCGACCTTGTCTTCGTCCGCCAGTGGCGGCAGCCGCTCGCCCCATTGCATCAGCAGGCGCGCGCGTTGCTCCCAACTGCCCACCGCCTGAAACGACTCAAGCGCGCTGACGGCCTCGACCGGCAGGCTCATCGCAGCATATCCAGGGCCTGGTCCAGCGCTTCAAAGAATCGCTCCAGATCATCGGAGTCGTTGTACAGCGCCAGGGATACGCGAATCGCCCCCGACAAGTGCATCGCCTTGAGCAGCGGCATTGCGCAATGATGGCCGGCGCGCACGGCAATGCCCTGTTCGGTCAGCAAGTGCGCAAGATCGGCGTTATGCACGCCTTCCACCACGAAACTGACCAACGCCACCTGCGGCGCGCCCAGCACGCGCACGCCATTACGCGCTTTCAGCCCGCGCAACAGGTAGTCGTGCAGCGCAGCTTCGTGGGCGATGACCGCCGGTTGATCCAGTGAATTGAGGTAATCCAGGCTGGCACCGAGGCCGATCACGCTGGCAATCGGTGGAGTGCCGGCCTCGAACCCCAGCGGCGCGGGGCGGAAGCTGGCGTTGTGGTAATCGGCCTGTTGCACCATTTCGCCGCCGAACTGCCAGTGGCGCAACTGATGCAGGGCTTGGGTGCGGCCATACAGCACGCCGACGCCGTCCGGGCCGTAGAGTTTGTGGCTGGAAAATACGTAGAAGTCGCAGCCCAAAGCTTGTACGTCGTGGCGGCCATGGACGATGCCCTGGGCGCCATCGACCACGGTCAGCGCGCCCTCGGCCTTGGCCATGGCCAGCAGGTGTTCCAGCGGTTGCCAGGTGCCCAGCACGTTGGACAGTTGGCTCACCGCCAGCAGGCGCGTGCGCGGGCCGATCAGCGCGGCGGCGGCCTCAAGGTCGATCATGCCGTCGTCGCCAACGGGCAGGATCACCAGTTCCAGCGCGCGACGTTTGGCCAGTTGCTGCCAGGGCAGCAGGTTGGCGTGATGTTCCAGGGCGCTGATGACAATTTCATCGCCCGCATTGAATAAGTGCTCGAGGCCATAGGCCAAGAGGTTCAGCGCCGACGTCGCGCCGTGAGTGAAGACGATGTGCCCGCTGTCTCCTGCATTCAACCACTGCGCGACCTTGCTGCGACTGTCCTCGAAGGCCTGGGTCGCGTGGGCGCCCGGTAAATGCTGGGCACGGTGAACGTTGGCGGCGCCATTGGCGTAGTAATGGCTGATCGCGTCCAGCAGGGCTTGGGGTTTTTGCGCGGTGGCGGCGCTGTCCAGATAGGTCTGGTCTTGCCGTTGCAGGGTGGCGATGGCCGGAAAGTCGACGCGCCAGGGGGAGGGCACAAGCATGGTGTTCAAGACTCGTATAAGCGAGCCCCGGTGCGGGGCTCGCTAGTGGCATCGAGTCGCTGCTTAGTTGTGAGCGTGCAGCGCTTCGTTCAGTTCGATGGCCGATTTGTGGGTTTTGCACTCCACGGCACCGGTCTCGGAGTTACGGCGGAACAGCAGGTCCGGCTGGCCGGCCAGCTCACGCGCCTTGACCACTTTAACCAGTTGGTTGCGCTCGTCGAGCAGCGCAACCTTGGTCCCGGCGGTGACGTACAGGCCCGATTCCACGGTGTTGCGGTCGCCCAGCGGGATACCGATACCGGCGTTGGCGCCGATCAGGCAACCTTCGCCGACTTTGATCACGATGTTGCCGCCACCCGACAAGGTGCCCATGGTGGAGCAACCGCCGCCCAGGTCCGAGCCTTTGCCGACAAATACGCCTGCCGAGACACGGCCTTCGATCATGCCCGGGCCTTCGGTGCCGCCGTTGAAGTTGACGAAACCTTCGTGCATCACGGTGGTGCCTTCGCCCACGTAGGCGCCCAGGCGGATACGCGCAGCGTCAGCGATACGCACGCCGCTGGGTACGACGTAATCGGTCATTTTCGGGAACTTGTCCACCGAGAACACTTCCAGCAGCTCGCCACGCAGGCGCGCTTCCAGTTGGCGTTCGGCCAGCTCATTGATGTCGATCGCGCCCTGGCTGGTCCAGGCCACGTTCGGCAGTTGCGGGAACACACCGGCCAGGCTCAGGCCGTGGGGCTTGACCAGGCGATGGGACAGCAGGTGCAGCTTGAGGTAGGCCTCAGGCGTGGAGGTCAGTGCGGCGTCTTCGGCCAGCAGGGTGGCGACCAGCGGGGTATGGCTTTCAGCCAGGCGGTTCAGCAGGGCCGCTTGGGCCGCGTCGACGCCTTTGAGTGCGTCCGCCAGTTGCAGGGCTTGGGCGACGGTGAACGTGATCGCCTGGTTGCCTTCGCTGTAACCGAGGATCGGCGCGATGGCTGCGACGATTTCCGCCGACGGGTGGAGCAAGGGTTGTGCGTAAAACACTTCCAGCCAAGCACCTTGGCGGTTCTGAGTGCCGACGCCGAAGCCCAGGCTGAACAGGGAATTGGACATGCTGTTACCTCTACAAAAATGGAATGGCTGGCCTACTTGAGGGCCGCCGAATAAGTGTCTGGCTTGAAGCCAATCAGGGTTCTGTCACCGAGATCAAGCACTGGGCGCTTGATCATCGAAGGTTGTGCGAGCATCAATTCAATGGCTTTCGACTGATCGAGATCGGCTTTGCGTTCGTCTTCGAGTTTGCGAAAGGTGGTGCCCGCACGGTTCAAAACCACCTGCCAACCGTGCTCGTTGCACCATTGGGTCAAGTGTTCGCGGTCGATACCGGCCGTTTTGTAGTCGTGGAACGCATAGCTCACGCCGTGCTCGTCGAGCCAGGTGCGGGCTTTTTTCATGGTGTCGCAGGCTTTGATGCCGAAAAGGTGCAACGTTTTGCTTGATACGGTCAAGGAATTGCCCCCCTTTGGACCAATGAAAATGAAAGGTCTGGGATTATGCCACGACCAGCGGCTTTGGGTGCCGCTCGTCTCTAGCGTGGATTGCCCTGTGCGACTATTGTGCGAAAGCCATCGCGCAGCATAGGCGGCTAATATGGCACTTCAATGGTGAGTTGTTGCCTGATGTGTGTCGTTGCAAGTCGATTGTCCGGGAAACCCGCGTTATGCAAACCGCCTACACCGTTCTTATCCTGCTGATGCTGGTCAGCGTTTCGCGGCTGGTCTGGCGAGTCATCCCGCTGCCGTTACCCCTCGTGCAGATTGCCGCCGGGGCCTTGCTGGCCTGGCCCACGCTGGGGCTGCATGTCGCGCTGGACCCGGAGTTGTTCCTGTTTTTGTTCCTGCCGCCGCTGCTGTTCTCCGATGGCTGGCGCATGCCCAAGCGCGAATTGTGGCGTCTGCGCGGGCCGATTCTGACGTTGGCGGTAGGGCTGGTGCTGTTCACCGTGGTCGGCGCCGGCTACTTCATTCATTGGCTATTGCCTTCGATTCCGTTGCCGGTGGCGTTTGCCCTGGCGGCGGTGTTGTCGCCGACGGACGCCGTGGCGGTGTCGGCCATTTCCCAGAACCGTTTACCCACGCCCTTGATGCATATGCTTCAGGGCGAGGCCTTGATGAACGATGCCACGGGCCTGGTGACGTTCAAGTTCGCCCTGGTGGCAGCCTTGACCGGGGTGTTTTCCCTGGCGGATGCCAGCCTGACCTTTGTACTGGTGGCCATCGGCGGTCTGGCGGTTGGGATTGCGTTGAGCTGGCTGGTGGGGCGCCTGCGTGTCTGGATGATTGCGCGAGGGTGGGACGACCCGGCCACCCACGTTGTGTTCATGTTGCTGCTGCCGTTTGCCGCCTATGTTCTGGCCGAACGCCTGGGCGCATCGGGCATTCTCTCGGCGGTGGCGGCGGGCATGATGCAAAGCTGGCTGGACCTGCTGCCCCGCCAGACCAGCACGCGCTTGCTCAATCGCAGTGTGTGGTCGCTGCTGGAGTTTGCCTTCAATGGCTTGATCTTCCTGCTATTGGGCCTGCAACTGCCGGACATTATCAAGGCGGTGGCGAGTCATGAAACCACGCTGTGGCCGACCCTGCTGTATCGCTGTCTGGACGTGATCGCGATCTTCCTGGTGCTGTTGGTATTGCGGTTCATTTGGGTGCAAAGCATCTGGCGTCTGTCGGGTGTGCTCCGGCGCCTGCGTGGGAAAAGCGAGCTTACCCTGGTGCCGACGGCGCGCTCCTGCTGGCTGTTGACCGTGGGCGGCGTGCGCGGGGCGGTGACGTTGGCCGGTGTGATGTCGGTGCCCTTGCTGCTGGCGCCGGGCAAGGCGTTCCCGGAGCGCGACCTGCTGATCTTTATCGCGGCCGGGGTGATCCTGCTGTCGCTCGTTGCTGCGTGTATTGCGTTGCCGCTGCTGCTGCGCGGCATTGAAAAAAGCCCCGATGAAAAACATCACAATGAAGTGCGCGAGGCTTGGAAAAAGACCGCCGTGGCCGCGATCCATGCGCTTGAGGTCGAAGATCCTACCGAGAGCGCTCCCGCGGACGCCGCTCAGGCCGCACTGGCTACCGAGTTGAAGGCGCGACTGATGTCGGAATACCGGCATCAGTTGGATGTCTTTAACGACTCCGCCGAAGCCCAGGCGC
Source organism: Pseudomonas marginalis (assembly GCF_024169655.1). Taxonomy (GTDB): domain Bacteria; phylum Pseudomonadota; class Gammaproteobacteria; order Pseudomonadales; family Pseudomonadaceae; genus Aquipseudomonas; species Aquipseudomonas paraveronii. Next base: position 1,327,558 of record NZ_JALJWV010000001.1, read on the forward strand.
TCGCGTTGCAGATGGACCAACTGGAGCGAAAACTGCGGCTCAAGGCCCTGCGCGCGCAGCGCTTGGAGTTGTACAGCCTGAGCCGTCATCACCGAATTGGGGATGACGTGTTGAGGGAAGTGTTGAGCGAGTTGGATATGAGTGAAGCGAACCTGGGATCGCCGAAGTAGGCAATTGGCTGTCGCTGCGGCCCGTGCCCTCGACGCTGAGTGTGCAACGCCTTAAACGGTGCAGTCGAAGTCGGCATCACGAAAGCGTGGATGACGGATCACGGGGGGCATGGGCGCGGCTTGAGGGTAGGCTTTTTTGGCCCAGGCAATGTCTCCGTCACTCAGTGACCTGTTCTCGATATGCGCCCGCTTGCCATCGGTCTGGTCCGGGCTGACCGCATAGTGCATGACCGAGTCAGGGTCGTAAGGCAGCAAGTCATAAGCGCTGCTGCGCGTCAGCGGCAGGACGTTGTCCCGTACCTGATGCGGGTTGGGGCTGCGGCGGTAGGCCTGGTGGATGTGTTCACGGTTCCAGGGAATGTTGGCGTCGGGATGCTGGTGGGCGTGATGGGCGCCCAGCATGTGCCCGAATTCATGCAGGACGGTGTATTCGAATCGAGGATCGTTGTGATCCATGGGCAGGCGCATGGTTGGCATCCCAAGCGGTATGTTCCGCGCATCGGTGCCTACGGATGACGCGCCGCCGTTATCGCCTGGCGGATTCTGTGCGATACGGATATCGCCGCTGTCGCCCGAGACAAAATCAAACTTCAGGTTGATATGGGGCAGCCAATGGCTGGCGGCTTTTTTGACCGCCAGCACGTATTTATCGTCCGCTTCATACTCATACATGGCGATCGTAAGGGTCGTGTTTTGCGGCCAGTATTTGCCGGGTTCGCCGACACTGCGTCGACTTCTCGAAAGGCTGGACGTTGGCGTGGCACTACCGGCGCTTTCGCCAGGCGGCCAGTGAGTGCCAGGCTGATAAGCGGCTTCGGGGGCGAGGGTTATCATTGAATGTTTCCTGCGGCAGGTCGGGACTGGACGTTGGTTGATTCGTGCCAAAGGCAGGAAAGTTCCCGGCGGTGTTGAGTGAATACGTGAGCCTATGTTTACCCCTGTGCCCGCTACGTCGGGTTGACCGGGGGGTACAGCATTCTGATCGTTTGCTTGTCGCCTGCGGAAAGGGTTGTGTTGTGAGGAGTGGCCTGGCCGTTGTGCCTCAGTGCCGCCGGAACTTCATAATGCATCACGGACCGCTGATCGTATGGGGTGATCTGCAGACCGGGCCGGTTGTCTGGTTCAAGGACGTGTTCGCGCACCATGGCTTCGCTGAAAATATTGCTGGTGTAGTAGTCATACGCCTCGGGCTCGTTCCAATCCAGGGTGTTCTGCGGGTGCTGGTGCTCGTGCAACAACCCGAGGGCGTGGCCGAATTCGTGCAGGGCCGTACCGCGGAACTTCTTCGAGTCGTCAGTCCGGTTGAGGTGCATCGTGGGTTGATCTTCATCGATGTCCCTGGCCGCTGTGCCAATGGCGGACCAATTGCCCTTGAGCCCTTCATCGTCCGAAATGCGAATATCGCCCTTTTTGCCATCGACGATATTGAAGTGCAGTGTCGGCGTGTGGTGGGCCCATTCGCGAATAGCGTCCACCACCAGCGCTTTGCTTTTTTCGTCCTTCAGGTCGAGCGCAACGGTGACCACACCGTCCGGCCAGCGTTTGTCGTTGTCGGCGATGCCTCTTTTTGTTCGCCTGGCGGATTCGGGAGGGGAAATGCCGTTATTCGAGGGCGGCTCATAAGCGGGGGGAGGGGTGAGCGACGAGGTGATTGGGTTCATAGGCAATACTCGTAGGAAGTTTGCCTGTTAGTGGTGAGCGAGTGAAGGAGGTTCCCGCACTGTGCGACACAGTGCGGGATTTGGCGAGGTTACTTCCTGCGCTGAATGAAGTCGCTGATCCGCTCAGCCGCTTCCACGCACTCCGCCAGTGGTGCAACCAATGCCATACGCACGCGGCCGGCACCTGGGTTGACACCCTCTACATCCCGCGACAGGTACGAACCGGGCACCACGGTGACGTGTTCTTCGACGAACAAGTCCCGGCAGAAGGCGGCATCGTCACCGTCTACATTCGGCCACAGGTAGAAACCGCCGTCGGGGGCTTGCACGTCCAGTACCGGCTTGAGGATCGCCAGCACGGCGTCGAATTTTTCCCGGTACAGGTCGCGATTGGCCTGGACGTGGGCTTCGTCCTGCCAGGCGGCGATGCTTGCCAGTTGGGTTTGCACCGGCATCGCGCAGCCGTGGTAGGTGCGGTACAGCAGGAAGGCCTTGAGAATGTCGGCGTCGCCAGCCACGAAACCGGAACGCAGGCCCGGCAGGTTGGAGCGCTTGGACAGGCTGTGGAACACCACGCAGCGCTTGAAGTCCTGGCGGCCGAGTTCGACGCAGGCGCTCAACAGGCCCGGCGGCGGGCTTTGTTCGTCGAAGTACAGTTCGCTGTAGCACTCGTCGGCGGCAATCACGAAGTCATATTCGTCGGCCAGGGCGATGAGCTTTTTCAGGGTGTCGACCGGGATCAGTGCGCCGGTCGGGTTGCCGGGGGAGCACAGGAACAGGATCTGGCAGCGTTTCCAGACGTCTGGCGACACGGCGTCGAAGTCCGGGTTGAAGCCATTGGCATCCAGGCACGGCAGGTAGTACGGCTTGGCACCGGCCAGGAACGCGGCGCCTTCATAGATCTGGTAGAACGGGTTCGGGCTCACCACCAGTGCATCGTCACTGCGATTGACCACGGCTTGGGTGAAGGCGAACAGCGCCTCGCGGGTGCCGTTGACCGGCAGGATGTTGCGCGCCGGGTCCAGCCAGCCCTTGGGTACATTGAAGCGGCGTTCGCACCAGGCCGCGATGGCTTCGCGCAGCGCAGGAATGCCCAGGGTGGTCGGGTACACCGCCATCTGGTCGAGGTTATTGCTCAACGCCTCGGCGACGAATGTCGGCGATTTATGCTTGGGCTCGCCGATGGACAGCGCGATCGGGCGTTTGTCCGGGTTCGGCGTGACGCTGCCGAGCAGCGCGCGCAATTTTTCGAACGGGTAAGGCTGCAACTGGTTCAGGGCGTTGTTCATCGGTGGATCTCATGCAAGGCGTTAAAAACTGGGCGAGTATCAAATCGTCAGGCGCGTCAGCTCGACGCCGGGTTCCTGGGTCACGCTCAGTTGCTGGACGATTGCATCCTGCAGGCGGCGGCACAGCTCGGGGTCGGACAGCGGCTGGTTATCGGCGTCGGTAATGAAGAACACGTCTTCCACGCGCTCGCCAAGGGTTGCAATCTTGGCGTTCTGCAACGACAGGTCGAACTCCAGGAAAATCCCGCCGATCCGCGCCAGCAGGCCCGGGCGATCCGGTGCGCTGAGTTCCAGTACCGTCACCGGGCGCTGGGCGTCGTTGGAAATGGTCACCTGCGGCGCAAACGCAAAATGCTTGAGCTGGCGCGGCACGCGGCGTTGGATGATGGTCGGGTAGTCATCCGGGTTGCGCAACGCTTCGGTCAGGCCTTCGCGGATCTTTTTCACCCGCACCGGGTTATCGCCGATGGACTCGCCTTCGGTGTCGAGCACGATGTAGGTGTCGAGGGTGAACTGGCTGCTGGAGGTGATGACCCGGGCGTCGTGGATGTTCAGGTTGAGCTGGTCCATGGCCGCCACGGTCACGGCGAAGAAGTCATGCTGGTCGGGGGCGTAGATGAAAATCTGCGTGCCGCCTTCGAACTCGCGTTGGGTCGTCTCTTTGATCAACACCAGCGGGCCGCCGTCGGCCGGTTGCTGCAAGATCGCGTCGCTGTGCCAGGCCACGTCGCCGGCGGTGTGGCGCAGGAAGTAATCGTCGCCCAGTTGCGACCACAATTGCTCGACGTCGTCCGGGTCGTTGCCGCCGCGCACCAGGATGTCCAGGGCCGCGCTTTGGGTGCGGCGGATCTGTTCTTCGCGGTCCACCGGGTTTTCCAGGCCTCGGCGCAGGGCGCGCTTGGTCTCGGTGTACAACTGGCGCAGCAGGCTCGCGCGCCACGAGTTCCACAGCGTCGGGTTGGTGGCGTTGATATCGGAAACCGTCAGCACATACAGGTAGTCGAGGCGGGTCTCATCGCCGACGATCCCGGCGAAGTCGTGGATCACCTGCGGGTCGGACAAGTCCTTGCGTTGGGCGGTGGTCGACATCACCAGGTGGTTCTGCACCAGCCAGACAATCAGGCGGCTGTCCCACAACGGCAACTGGTGGCGCTGGCAGAACGCCTCGGCGTCGACCGCACCGACTTCCGAATGGTCGCCGTGGCGGCCTTTGCCGATGTCGTGGTACAGGCCGGCCAGGTAGATCAGTTCGGGTTTGGGCAGCTTGGCCATTAGCTTACTGGCCAGCGGGAATTTCTCTGACACCTGGCTGTACTGCAGCTTACGCAGGTGCTTGATCAGGTTCAGGGTGTGGGCGTCCACGGTGTAGATGTGGAACAGGTCGTGTTGCATCTGCCCGACGATAAAACCGAACTCCGGCAGGTAACGCCCGAGGATGCCGTAGCGGTTCATCCGCCGCAGGTTGCGGTGGATGCCGATCTTGCACTTGAACAGCTCGATAAACAGGCTGGTGTTGCGGATGTCGTTGCGAAAGTTATCGTCGATCAGGTGACGGTTTTCCCGCAGCAGGCGAATCGTGTCGGCGCGCACGCCTTTGATTTCCGGCTGTTGGGCCATCAGCACGAAAATTTCCAGCATGGCGAACGGCGTGCGGCGAAATACGTTGTCGTTGCGCGCCTCGATATAGCCGTCATGTAGCTGGAAGCGTGCGTTGATCGGCTGCGGCGGGGCTTCGTCTTCCGGGGCCAGGATCACTTCTTCGAAGTGCTGCATGATCAGGTCGCTGAGCTGGGCAATGCTCATGACCACCCGGTAGTACTGCTGCATGAAACTTTCGATGCTGGTCTTCGCGTCTTCACCTTCGAAACCCAGCAGGGTGGCGATGGAGCGCTGATGGTCGAACAGCAGGCGATCTTCGGAGCGCCCTGCGAGCATGTGCAGGGCGTAGCGCACTTTCCAGAGGAATTCCTGGGACGAGGCGAGCAGGGCGTTTTCGCTCTCCACCAGAAAGCCTTCACCGGCCAGGGCGCGCAGGTTCAGGGTGCCGTACTGGCGACGGGCGACCCACAAAATCGTCTGGATATCGCGCAGGCCTCCGGGGGAGCCTTTGACGTTGGGTTCCAGGTTGTATTCGGTGTCGTTGTACTTGTGGTGCCGGGCTTTCTGCTCGGCGCGCTTGGCCAGGAAGAAGTGCTTGCTCGGCCACATTTGCGTGGTGCTGGTGACTTCGAGCATGCGCTGACGCAGACGCTCGGGGCCGGCGATGGTGCGGCTTTCCATCAGGTTGGTGATGACGGTGAGGTCGGCGCGGGCTTCTTCGGCGCATTCGGCCACCGAACGCACGCTCTGGCCGACTTCCAGGCCGATGTCCCACAGCAGTGTCAGAAAGCGCTCGATGGAATCGCGAAAGATCTCATGGTCGGCGCTGTCCAGCAGGATCAGCAGGTCGATGTCGGAGTAGGGGTGCAACTCACCCCGGCCGTAGCCGCCGACCGCCACCAGGGCGATATCGGCGTCTTCGCTCCAACTGAACTGTTCCCAGGCCTTTTGCAGGATGTTATCGACGAACCAGGCACGGTCCTCGATCAGCCGACGGATGTCCCGGCCACTGCGAAAGCGCTCGTCGAGCACCTCGCGGGCCTGGCGGATAGCCTTCTTGAAGGCGGCGATAGGGCTGGCCTTCAGCGCCAGTTCGGCCTGGAACTGGCCACGGTCGAAGAGTTCGGGGTCCACCTGGGGCATCGTTCGGCTTTCCTTTCTAGCTATCAGTCAGTCACAACACAGTTTGGGAAAACCGGGGCAGCCGTTACGCCGAAATGCGTGGGATCGTGTCGTCCGCGCGCAGGGTGAAGATTTCGTAGCCGGTGTCGGTGACCAGCAGGGTGTGTTCCCACTGGGCAGAGAGCTTGCGGTCCTTGGTGATGGCGGTCCAGCCGTCGCCCAGTACCTTGGTGTCGGCCTTGCCCTGGTTGATCATCGGCTCGATGGTGAAGGTCATGCCCGCTTTCAGTTCCATGCCCGTACCGGCACGGCCGTAATGCAAAATCTGCGGCTCTTCGTGGAACACCTTGCCGATGCCGTGGCCGCAGAACTCGCGAACCACCGAGAAGCCGTTCTTTTCAGCGTGCTTCTGGATCACTTCACCGATATCGCCCAGGCGGCAGCCGGGTTTGACGATTTCAATGGCCTTGTACATGCATTCCTGGGTCACCTGTGACAGGCGCTCGGCCCAGACCGGCACAGTGCCGACGTGGAACATGCGGCTGGTATCGCCGTGGTAGCCGTCTTTGATGACGGTGACGTCGATGTTCAGGGTGTCGCCGTCTTTCAGCGGCTTGTCGCCCGGAATCCCGTGGCAGACCACGTGGTTGATCGAGGTGCAGATCGACTTGGGGAAGCCCTTGTAGTTCAGCGGGGCAGGGATAGCCTTTTGCACGTCGACTATATAGTCGTGGCAGATGCGGTCCAGTGTTTCGGTGGTGACGCCGGGCTTGACGTGTTCGGCAATCATTTCCAGCACGTCGGCCGCCAGTTTGCCGGCAACGCGCATGCCAGCGATGTCTTCGGCGGTTTTCAAGGTAACAGTCATACAGGCTCTCTCTAGCGCGAGGCGCTGAAATCAATACGGTTTACGGGTGTGCGGCAAAAGGTTACAGAATTCGCACAAGCCCCAAAAAACCTGATTCTACCAGACGCGGGCGGCAAATCATGAGCGTCTGGCCGTCGGTTGTCTCTATAAAGTGGGGTGATAGTGGCGCTTTTCAAAGGGTTGCGCAAAAGTCGTTGGCGGCAAATGTGATTGCGGGTTTCGTTTTTGCCCTTCGTGTGGTATAAAATGCGCCGCTTTCCGGGGATACCCCGCAGAGCTTAAATCCACACACGTGTCGACACGATGACCTGGGTGCCGGAGGCCTTGATGCCGCTGGTTGGTCATTGGGATACGTGGAGGCCAAACCCGACTTATTAAGGAACTATCATGTCCCAAGTCAACATGCGCGATATGCTGAAGGCCGGTGTGCACTTCGGTCACCAAACCCGTTACTGGAACCCGAAAATGGGTAAATACATTTTCGGCGCGCGTAACAAGATCCACATCATCAACCTTGAAAAAACCCTGCCAATGTTCAACGAAGCTCTGACTTTCGTAGAGCGCCTGGCCCAGGGCAAAAACAAGATTCTGTTCGTCGGCACCAAGCGTTCCGCTGGCAAGATCGTTGCTGAAGAAGCAGCACGTTGCGGTTCGCCGTACGTCGATCACCGCTGGTTGGGCGGCATGCTGACCAACTTCAAAACCATCCGTGCTTCCATCAAGCGTCTGCGTGACCTTGAAGTGCAAGCCGAAGACGGTACTTTCGCCAAGCTGACCAAGAAAGAGGCGCTGATGCGCACTCGCGACCTGGAAAAGCTCGATCGTTCCCTGGGTGGTATCAAGGACATGGGCGGCCTGCCTGACGCACTGTTCGTTATCGACGTTGATCACGAGCGCATCGCGATCACCGAAGCCAACAAACTGGGCATTCCTGTTATCGGCGTAGTCGATACCAACAGCAGCCCTGATGGCGTTGACTACATCATCCCAGGCAACGATGACGCCATCCGCGCTATCCAGTTGTACATGGGTTCGATGGCCGATGCTGTCATCCGTGGTCGCAACCACGTTGCTGGTGGTACCGAGCAGTTCGTTGAAGAAGCTCCGGTAGCCGCAGCTGAGTAATTGACGCCCTGGCGTTGACTCAGTAAGCAAAAAGGGGGCTTGGCCCCCTTTTTGCCCCCTCGAAAACCATTTGTCGGCAGCGCAGCTACATCATCTGTAACGTGCAGCGGCCTACAAGGGAGATTCGGGAAGAATTGATCGCCCGTTTGATCGGGTGGAATGGTTGAAAACCTATCCAAGAGGATTTTGAAATGGCAGAGATTACTGCAGCGTTGGTTAAAGAACTGCGTGAGCGTACCGGCGAAGGCATGATGGATTGCAAAAAGGCCTTGACCAAGGCCGGCGGCGACATCGAAAAAGCCATTGATGACATGCGTGCTTCGGGCGCCATCAAGGCTGCCAAGAAAGCAGGCAACGTTGCTGCTGAAGGTGCTATCGCTCTGGTTGAAGACGGTAAAGTCGCTGTTCTGCTGGAAGTGAACTCGCAGACCGACTTCCTGGCTCTGCAGGATGACTTCAAGGCATTCGTTGCTGCCAGCGTCAAGAAAGCATTCGACGACAAGCTGACTGCTGCTGAGCCGCTGATCGCCGCTCAAGAAGCTGATCGCCTGGTTCTGGTCGGCAAGGTTGGCGAAAACGTCAACATCCGTCGCCTGGCTCGCGTTGAAGGTGATGTTGTCGGCGGTTACCTGCACGGCAACAAAATCGGCGTTGTGGTTGCCCTTAAAGGCGGCAACGTTGAACTGGCCAAAGACATCGCTATGCACGTAGCGGCCAGCAACCCTGAGTTCCTGCTGCCATCGGAAGTGTCCGCTGACGCAATCGAACGTGAAAAAGCCGTGTTCCTGAGCCTCAACGCTGACAAGATCGCGGGCAAGCCAGAGAACATCGTTGAAAACATGATCAAAGGCCGTATCAGCAAGTTCCTGGCTGAAGCGAGCCTGGTTGAGCAGGCGTTCGTCAAGAACCCTGAAATCAAGGTTGGCGAACTGGCCAAGAAAGCCGGTGCTGAAATCGTTTCCTTCACCTACTACAAAGTAGGCGACGGTATCGAGAAGCCGGTCGACAACTTCGCTGAAGAAGTTGCTGCCCAGCTGGCTGCCGCCAAGCAATAAGACAGTTTTCAACTGTCGCCCGAAAGAGGCTGCCCGCTCACGCGCGCAGCCTCTTTTCAAATGGGAAGGTCGATTTTATTTGGCTTCCCCTCGGAACTGGCTTACAAAGCCGTGTTCCGATGGCGCTGTAGCAGCGTCCAGCTAGAGTGAACGCAAGCCGTAAACGGCTCGCCAAGAATTTTTAAAAATACGCCGCAGGAGAGATTCGCAATGGCTCAGCAGGGCAGTGGTTATCAGGCTCGCTATAAACGCATTCTACTCAAGCTTAGCGGCGAGGCCCTGATGGGCTCGGAAGAGTTCGGGATCGATCCCAAGGTGCTCGACCGCATGGCGCTGGAAGTCGGCCAGTTGGTCGGTATCGGCGTACAGGTCGGCCTGGTGATTGGTGGTGGCAACCTGTTCCGCGGTGCAGCACTGAGTGCGGCGGGCATGGACCGGGTCACCGGCGACCACATGGGCATGCTGGCCACTGTGATGAATGCCCTGGCCATGCGCGATGCCCTGGAGCGTGCCAACATCTCGGCGATCGTGATGTCGGCTATTTCCATGGTGGGCGTGACCGATCACTATGATCGCCGCAAAGCCATGCGCCACCTGAACTCCAAAGACGTGGTCATCTTCGCTGCTGGTACGGGCAACCCGTTCTTCACCACCGATTCGGCCGCATGCTTGCGTGCGATTGAAATCGACGCAGACGTCGTGTTGAAAGCCACCAAAGTGGACGGCGTATACACTGCAGATCCATTCAAAGACCCGCATGCCGAGAAGTTCGATCATCTGACCTACGATGAAGTGCTGGATCGCAAGCTGGGCGTGATGGACCTGACGGCAATTTGCCTGTGCCGCGACCACAAGATGCCGCTGCGCGTATTTAATATGAACAAGCCCGGTGCCCTGCTGAACATCGTACACGGCGGCGCGGAAGGGACTCTGATCGAGGAAGGCCAACAATGATCAACGAAATCAAGAAAGACGCTCAAGAGCGTATGCAGAAATCCCTGGACTCTCTGAACCACGCATTTGGTCAGATTCGTACCGGCAAGGCTCACCCAAGCATTCTGGGTAGCGTGATGGTGCCGTACTACGGCACGGACACCTCCATCACCCAAGTGGCCAATATCACCGTAAAAGACTCGCGCACCCTGCAAGTCGTAGCCTTTGAGCGCAACATGCTCGCGGCGGTCGACAAGGCGATCCAGAGCGCCGGCCTGAACCTCAACCCGACCAACCTGGGCGAGTTGCTGCTGATCTCCATGCCTGCCCTGACTGAAGAAACCCGCAAGGGCTTCACCAAGCAGGCGCGTAGCGCAGCGGAAGATGCACGTGTTGCCGTGCGCAACATCCGTCGCGATGCCCTGGGCGAGCTGAAGAAGCTGGTCAAGGACAAGGAAATCAGCGAAGACGAAGAGCGCCGTGCGGCGGCAGACATCCAGAAGCTGACCGACAAGGCCGAAGCTGATGTCGATGCGGCCACCAAGCAAAAAGAAGCGGACTTGATGGCCGTATAAGGGTCAGGGCGCTTTCATGGAAAAGACCAAGCAGACTGTGCCTTCCGTGGTGCCGCGCCATGTCGCGATCATCATGGATGGGAATAATCGCTGGGCGAAAAAACGCTTTTTGCCCGGTGTCGCCGGGCACAAAGCGGGTGTCGATGCAGTACGGGCGGTGATTGAGGTGTGCGCCGAGGCCAAGGTCGAAGTGTTGACCTTGTTCGCTTTCTCCAGTGAGAACTGGCAGCGCCCGGCCGAAGAAGTCAGTGCCTTGATGGATCTGTTCTTCAAGGCCTTGCGTCGTGAGGCCAAGCGCCTCAACGATAACAACATCACTTTGCGCATCATTGGTGATCGCTCGCGGTTCCATCCGGGGCTGCAAGCGGCCATGCGTGAGGCCGAGGCCATTACTGCTGGCAGTAACCGTTTTGTGCTGCAGATCGCCGCCAACTATGGTGGTCAGTGGGACATCGCCCAGGCTGCGCAACGGCTTGCCCGCGAAGTGCAGGCTGGCCATCTGCGGCCGGACGAGATCACGCCCGAACTGTTGCAAACCTGCCTGGTCACCGGTGACCTGCCGCTGCCGGACTTGTGCATCCGTACCGGTGGCGAGCACCGCATCAGTAATTTTCTGTTGTGGCAGTTGGCCTACACCGAGCTGTATTTCTCCGACCTGTTCTGGCCGGACTTCAAACACGATGCCATGCGTAATGCGCTGGCCGATTTCGCTTCCCGTCAGCGTCGCTTCGGTAAAACGAGCGAGCAGATCGAAGCTGGAGCCCGGGTTTAAATGCTTAAACAACGAATCATCACTGCACTGATCCTGCTGCCGATTGCCTTGTGTGGTTTTTTCCTGCTCGACGGTTCCGGCTTTGCGCTGTTCATCGGCCTGGTCGTAACACTCGGCGCCTGGGAATGGGCGCGCCTGGCGGGCTTCAGCGCCCAGTTGCCGCGCGTGGTGTATGCCGTCATCGTGGCCCTGTTGCTGTTCCTGATGTACATCCTCCCGGATCTCGCTCCTTGGGTGTTGGGCGCAGCGGTGCTGTGGTGGGCGTTGGCGACCTTCCTGGTGCTGACCTATCCGCGTACCAGCAGCCAGTGGTCCAGCGTTGCCTGCAAGCTGGTGATCGGCTTGTTGATTCTGCTGCCGGCCTGGCAAGGGCTGGTGGAGATCAAGCGCTTCCCGATCGGTAATGAGTTGATCCTGGCGGTGATGGTGTTGGTCTGGGGCGCCGATATTGGTGCCTACTTCTCCGGTCGGGCTTTGGGCAAACGCAAGCTGGCGCCGGCAGTCAGTCCGGGCAAGAGCTGGGAGGGCGTATACGGCGGCCTGGCCTTGACCTTGGTGATCACGCTCGTGGTCGGGGTTGTGCGTGACTGGTCGGTGAAAGGGCTGTGCCTGGCCTTGCTGGGGACGGCCATCGTCGTGTTCATCTCGGTCGTGGGCGACCTCACTGAAAGCATGTTCAAGCGCCAGGCCGGAATCAAGGACAGCAGTAATCTGTTGCCGGGTCATGGCGGCGTGCTGGACCGCATCGACAGTCTGACCGCTGCGATCCCGATTTTTGCCGTGCTGTTGTGGATGGCTGCTTCGTGAGCCGCCTGCAGCAGGTCACCGTGCTGGGTGCGACCGGCTCGGTAGGGTTAAGCGCCCTGGATGTGATCGCTCGCCACCCGGAACGCTATCAAGTCTTCGCATTGACCGGCTTCTCTCGCCTGACTGAGTTGCTGGCGCTGTGCGTGCGCCATGCGCCGCGTTTTGCTGTAGTGCCTGGGGCCGTTGCTGCGCGGGGCTTGCAGGATGACCTGCGCGCCGCTGGCCTTGCCACTCAGGTGCTGGTGGGCGAGGAGGGCTTGTGCCAGGTGTCGGCTGATGCCGAGGTGGATGCCGTGGTGGCGGCCATTGTCGGAGCCGCTGGCTTGCGCCCGACCCTGGCCGCTGTCGATGCCGGCAAGAAAATCCTGCTGGCTAATAAAGAAGCGCTGGTCATGTCCGGCACACTCTTTATGCAGGCTGTGCGCAAGAGCGGCGCGGTATTGCTGCCGCTCGACAGCGAGCACAACGCGATCTTCCAGTGCATGCCCGGTGATTTTGCCCGTGGCTTGAGCCAGGTCGGCGTGCGCCGGATTTTGCTGACAGCGTCCGGTGGGCCTTTCCGTAAAACTCCGCTGGCGGACTTGGAGCACGTGTCTCCGGATCAGGCGTGCGCTCATCCGAACTGGTCCATGGGGCGCAAGATCTCCGTGGATTCGGCCAGCATGATGAACAAGGGCCTGGAATTGATCGAGGCCTGCTGGTTGTTCGATGCACGGCCTGACCAGGTCGAAGTGGTGATTCACCCGCAAAGTGTGATTCATTCCCTGGTCGACTATGTGGATGGCTCGGTACTGGCGCAGTTGGGTAACCCCGATATGCGCACGCCGATCGCCAATGCCCTGGCCTGGCCTGAGCGGATTGACTCCGGTGTTGCGCCGCTGGACCTGTTCGCCATTGCGCGCCTGGACTTCGAGGCGCCGGACGAGCAGCGCTTTCCGTGCCTGCGCCTGGCGCGACAGGCAGCGGAGGCGGGCAACAGTGCGCCGGCGATGCTCAATGCGGCTAACGAAGTGGCTGTGGCAGCGTTTCTCGCACAGCGCATCCGCTTTCCGCAGATCGCGAGTATCATCGAGGATGTTCTGAGTCTTGAGCCCGTAGTGGCTGTGAATGATCTGGGGGCAGTGTTCGAGGCGGATGCCAAGGCCCGCGCCCTGGCCGAGCAATGGTTGGGCCGCAACGCGCGTTAGTCTGTGGGCGCGTTTGCGTCTTCAGGCACTGGATTGGAATGCGGAGAAATTAGATGAGTGCGCTTTACATGATTGTCGGCACCCTGGTTGCTCTGGGTGTGCTGGTTACCTTCCACGAATTCGGCCACTTTTGGGTGGCGCGTCGTTGCGGCGTCAAGGTACTGCGCTTTTCCGTCGGTTTCGGCATGCCGTTGCTGCGCTGGCACGACCGCCGCGGCACCGAGTTCGTGATCGCCGCCATCCCCTTGGGTGGCTACGTCAAGATGCTTGATGAGCGCGAAGGCGAAGTGCCGGCGGATCAACTGGACCAGTCCTTCAATCGCAAGACCGTTCGTCAGCGCATCGCTATTGTCGCCGCCGGCCCGATCGCCAATTTCCTGTTGGCCATGGTGTTCTTCTGGTTCCTGGCCATGCTCGGCAGCGAACAGATACGCCCGGTTATCGGTGCGGTTGAGGCGGACAGCATGGCGGCGAAGGCCGGATTGGTCGCCGGGCAGGAAATTGTTTCCATTGATGGCGAGCCAACCACGGGTTGGGGGGCGGTCAATTTGCAATTGGTGCGTCGCCTGGGCGAAAGCGGCACTGTCAATGTCGTGGTGCGCGAGCAGGACTCCTCGTCCGAGACCCCGCGTGAACTGACTCTCGACCATTGGCTCAAGGGTTCCGATGAGCCGGACCCGATCAAGTCCCTGGGGATTCGCCCATGGCGCCCGGCCTTGCCGCCGGTGCTCACCGAACTTGATCCGAAAGGCCCGGCCCAGGCCGCAGGTCTGAAAACCGGTGATCGCCTGTTGGCCCTTGATGGCCAGGCGCTGAGTGATTGGCAGCAAGTGGTCGACTTGGTGCGCGTGCGGCCTGATACCAGAATTGTGCTGAAAGTTGAGCGCGATGGTGCTCAAATTGACGTTCCCGTGACCCTGGCGGTACGTGGGGAGGCCAAGGCGGCCGGGGGTTACCTCGGTGCCGGGGTCAAGCGTCCGGAGTGGCCGCCTTCAATGATGCGTGAGGTCAGTTTCGGGCCGTTGGCAGCAATTGGCGAGGGCGCGAAACGCACTTGGACCATGAGCGTGCTGACTCTCGAGTCGCTCAAGAAAATGTTGTTCGGCGAGCTCTCGGTAAAAAACTTGAGTGGGCCGATAACCATTGCTAAAGTGGCGGGCGCTTCTGCCCAGTCGGGTATCGCGGATTTCCTGAATTTCCTGGCTTATCTGAGTATTAGCCTTGGGGTTCTGAATTTGTTGCCCATTCCAGTATTGGATGGGGGGCATCTGTTGTTTTATCTGGTCGAGTGGGTGCGTGGTCGCCCCTTGTCGGATCGGGTGCAGGGTTGGGGGATACAGATCGGTATCAGTTTGGTGGTCGGGGTGATGTTGTTAGCCTTGGTCAACGATCTGGGACGACTGTAACGCTTCGCTGAATTGCGAATCTGCCGCATTTTGCGGCAGTTTGTTTATTGCCAGTTGGAATAAGAAAGGACTTCATGAAACGTCTGCTGCTAACTGCGGTTCTCACCGTATTGATGATCGCCGAAGTTCACGCCGAGTCCTTCACTATCTCCGATATTCGCGTCAACGGCCTCCAGCGGGTTTCCGCGGGTAGCGTCTTTGGTGCCTTGCCGTTGAACGTCGGGGAACAGGCTGATGACCGTCGCCTGGTGGAATCCACTCGTGCGCTGTTCAAAACCGGGTTCTTTCAAGATATCCAACTGGGTCGCGAAGGCAACGTCCTGGTCATCACCGTCGTCGAGCGACCTTCCGTCGCCAGTATCGAGATCGAGGGTAACAAGGCGATCTCCACTGAAGACCTGATGAAGGGCCTCAAGCAATCCGGCCTGGCCGAGGGCGAGATCTTCCAGCGCGCCACCCTTGAGGGTGTGCGTAACGAACTGCAACGCCAGTACGTTGCCCAGGGCCGCTACTCCGCGACCGTGGAAACGGAAGTGGTCCCGCAGCCTCGTAACCGTGTCGGCCTCAAGGTCAACATCAACGAGGGCACCGTGGCGGCCATTCAGCACATCAACGTGGTGGGCAACACCAAGTTCGCTGATGAAGACCTGATCGGCCTGTTCGAGCTCAAGACCACCAACTGGTTGTCGTTCTTCAAGAACGACGACAAGTACGCCCGTGAAAAACTCTCCGGTGACCTGGAGCGTCTACGTTCCTACTACCTGGACCGTGGCTATATCAACATGGATATCGCTTCGACCCAGGTGTCCATCACCCCTGACAAGAAGCACGTGTACATCACCGTCAACGTCAACGAGGGTGAGAAGTACAAGGTCCGCGACGTCAAACTCAGCGGCGACTTGAAAGTGCCTGAAGACCAGGTCAAGTCCCTGCTGCTGGTGCAGAAAGACCAGGTGTTCTCGCGCAAGCTGATGACCACTACGTCCGAACTGATCACCCGTCGCCTGGGTAACGAAGGCTATACCTTCGCCAACGTCAACGGCGTGCCGACCCCGCATGATGATGACCACACCGTGGACATCACCTTTGTGGTCGACCCAGGCAAGCGTGCCTACGTGAACCGCATCAACTTCCGTGGCAACACCAAGTCTGCGGACGAAGTGCTGCGTCGTGAAATGCGTCAGATGGAAGGTGGCTGGGCGTCGACTTACCTGATCGACCAGTCCAAGACCCGCCTTGAGCGCCTGGGCTTCTTCAAGGAAGTCAACGTCGAAACCCCGGCTGTACCGGGCGTGGACGACCAGGTTGACGTGAACTACGCCGTCGAAGAGCAAGCCTCGGGCTCGATCACCGCCAGCGTCGGTTTCGCACAGAGTGCCGGCCTGATCCTCGGTGGTTCGATCACCCAGAACAACTTCCTCGGTACCGGTAACAAGGTTTCCATCGGCCTGACCCGCAGCGAATACCAGAGTCGCTATAACTTCGGTTATGTCGACCCCTACTGGACCGCTGATGGTGTGAGCCTGGGTTATAACGCCTTCTACCGCACCACCGACTACAAAGACCTCGACGTTAACGTTGCCAGCTATGCGATTGACAGCCTGGGTGCCGGCGTCAACATCGGTTACCCGATCAGTGAGACCTCGCGTCTGACCTTCGGCCTGACCGCGCAGCAGGATGAGATCAAGACCGGTGTGTACACCGTGGATGAGATCTTCGACTTCACCCGTCGTGAAGGCGACAAGTTCCTGAACTTCAAGGCGTCTGCCGGCTGGTCCGAGTCGACCCTGAACAAAGGCGTACTGGCAACCCGTGGTCACTCCCAGAGCGTGACCCTGGAAGCCACCACGCCGGGCAGCGACCTGTCGTTCTTCAAGCTCGACTACCGTGGCCAGTTGTTCCAGCCGCTGAGCGACAATTACACCATGCGCCTGCACACTGAGCTGGGCTATGGTGACGGTTATGGTTCGACCAACGGCCTGCCGTTCTATGAAAACTACTATGCGGGTGGTTTCAACTCGGTCCGTGGCTTCAAGGACAGCACTTTGGGACCGCGTGGTACCCCTAGCCGTGGCGCTGGCGTGACCGGTAACACCGGCACCGTGGCGGATACGGACACTAGCGCACTGCCATTCGGTGGTAACGTGCTGATCCAGGGTGGTGCCGAGATCCTGTTCCCACTGCCGTTCGTGAAAGATCAGCGGTCCCTGCGTACTTCGGTTTTCTGGGATGTGGGTAACGTATTTGACTCCAAGTGCGATCAGGTCACTAACCCGACTGGCGTGAAGTCCAATACGCAGTGTAACGAAGTAAGCCTCAGCAACCTGGCGAGCTCCGTAGGTGTTGGTGTGACGTGGGTGACTGCGCTTGGTCCGTTGAGCTTTGCTCTGGCCATGCCGATCAAGAAACCGGATAACGCTGAAACCCAGATTTTCCAATTCTCCCTCGGCCAGACGTTCTAAGCGTCTGACCCAAGATAACGACAACGGATCTGTAGGAGTACATCGTGCGTAAGTTGACTCAATTGGTTCTGCTGGCAACTGTGCTGGTAACCACCCCGGCCTTCGCCGAGATGAAAATCGCCGTCCTGAACTATCAGATGGCCCTGCTGGAATCCGATGCGGCCAAGAAGTACGCGGTGGATGCCGAGAAGAAATTCGGTCCGCAACTGACCAAGCTCAAGACGTTGGAAAGCAGTGCCAAGGGCATCCAGGATCGTCTGGTAGCCGGTGGCGACAAGATGCAGCAAGGCGAGCGCGAGCGCCTGGAGCTTGAATTCAAGCAAAAGGCCCGTGACTACCAGTTCCAGTCCAAGGAACTGAACGAAGCCAAGGCTGTTGCCGACCGCGAAATGCTCAAGCAGCTCAAGCCGAAACTCGACAGCGCTGTGGAAGAAGTCATCAAGAAAGGTGCCTTTGACCTGGTGTTCGAACGCGGCGCCGTGATTGACGTCAAGCCTCAATACGACATCACCCGCCAGGTGATCGAGCGCATGAACCAGCTGAAGTAAGCCATGACCGCGATTATCAAGCTCGGCGAGTTGGCCGAGTTCCTGGGAGCCACCTTGCGTGGTTCCCCGGAGAAAGAAATTACTGGGCTAGCCACCTTGCAGGAGGCTGGCCCATCTCAGTTGAGCTTCCTCGCAAATCCCCAATACCGTAAATACCTGGCCGACAGCCAAGCCGCAGCCCTGCTGCTGAAGGCTGCTGACGCCGAGGGTTACGCCGGGGACGCGTTGGTGGTGGCTGATCCGTACCTGGCCTATGCGCGGGTATCCCACCTGTTCGATCCGAAACCCAAGGCGGCTGGAGGAATCCATCCGTCGGCGGTCATCGCCGATGATGCCCAGGTTGACCCTGCGGCCAGCATTGGCGCTTTTGCCGTGATCGAAAGTGGCGCGCGCATTGCCGCCGGCGTCACCGTAGGCGCTCACTGCTTTATCGGTGCACGCTGTGAAATCGGTGCCGATGGCTGGCTGGCGCCCCGCGTGACCCTGTACCACGACGTGCGTATCGGGCAGCGGGTGGTTATTCAGTCGGGCGCGGTGATTGGTGGTGAAGGCTTCGGTTTTGCCAATTCGAAAGGTGTCTGGCACAAGATTGCCCAGGTCGGCGGCGTATTGATCGGCGACGATGTGGAAATCGGCGTCAATACCGCTGTTGATCGCGGGGCTTTGGCCGATACCGTGATCGGTAATGGCGTGAAGCTCGATAACCAGATCCAGATTGCCCACAACGTACAGATTGGCGATCACACCGCCATGGCGGCCTGCGTAGGCATATCCGGCAGCACCAAGATCGGCAAGCATTGCATGCTCGCCGGTGGCGTAGGGCTGGTGGGCCATATCGATATTTGCGACAACGTCTTCATCACCGGCATGACCATGGTCACCCACTCGATTACCGAGCCCGGTGCCTATTCTTCCGGTACCGCCATGCAGCCTGCGGCTGAATGGCGCAAGAGTGCGGCGCGTTTGAGACATATCGACGACATGGCTCGACGTCTCAAGCAGCTGGAAAAGCGTGTTGGGGACGTGACCCCTGGCGGTAATGCTTCATCAGAAGGCTGATACCATTTCCATATCAAGTGTGAACAGCCGCTAGACTGCCTCCTTGATTTGCTAGCGGGGCGTGCGTTTAGTCGCCCGCCCCCAATCTTTATTACAGGCTTCCCCCCGAAATGATGGACATCAACGAGATTCGCGAATACCTGCCTCACCGTTACCCGTTCCTGCTGGTGGATCGTGTAGTGGACCTGAATGTTGAGGAAAAGCGCATTCGTGCCTACAAGAATGTCAGCATCAACGAACCGTTCTTCAATGGCCACTTTCCCGCGCATCCCATCATGCCGGGCGTGTTGATCATCGAAGCAATGGCCCAGGCTGCCGGTATCCTTGGTTTCAAAATGCTCGACCTCAAGCCTGCCGACGGCACGCTTTACTATTTCGTGGGCTCCGACAAGTTGCGTTTCCGTAACCCGGTCACCCCGGGTGACCAGTTGATCCTGGAAGCCAAGTTCATCAGTTGTAAGCGCCAGATCTGGAAGTTCGAATGCCAGGCTTCGGTGGATGGCAAGCCAGTGTGCTCCGCCGAAATCATCTGCGCGGAACGCAAACTATGAGTTTGATTGACCCTCGCGCAATCATCGATCCGTCGGCCGTACTGGCCGCCGACGTTGAGGTCGGCCCTTGGTCGATCGTCGGCGCAGGTGTGGAAATCGGCGAGGGGACTGTCATCGGGCCGCACGTGATCCTCAAGGGACCGACCCGCATTGGCAAACACAATCGCATCTACCAGTTTTCCTCGGTAGGCGAAGACACCCCCGACATGAAGTACAAGGGTGAAGAAACACGCTTGGTAATCGGTGATCACAACATCATTCGTGAAGGCGTGACCATTCACCGTGGTACCGTGCAGGACCGTGCCGAGACCACGCTGGGTGATCACAACCTGGTCATGGCCTACGCGCACATCGGCCATGACAGCGTGATCGGCAACCACTGTATCCTGGTCAACAACACCGCGTTGGCAGGCCATGTACACGTTGACGATTGGGCGATCCTATCCGGTTTCACCCTGGTGCATCAGTACTGCCACATCGGCGCCCATAGTTTCTCCGGCATGGGCACTGCCATCGGCAAGGATGTTCCGGCGTTCGTCACGGTCTTCGGTAACCCTGCCGAAGCCCGCAGCATGAACTTCGAAGGCATGCGCCGTCGTGGTTTCAGCGAAGACGCGATCCACGCCCTGCGCCGCGCCTACAAGGTGGTTTACCGCCAGGGCCTGACGGTTGAGCAAGCGTTGACTGAACTGACCGAGCCTGCAGCATTGTTCCCGGAAGTCGCGGTGTTCCGTGACTCGGTCCAGGCGTCGACTCGCGGCATCACTCGCTGATCATGGCCAATCTGCGTATCGCATTGGTCGCCGGGGAAGCTTCCGGCGATATCCTGGGCGCGGGCCTGATGCGGGCGCTTAAGGCCCAGCATTCGGCGGTCGAGTTTATCGGTGTGGGTGGCCCGTTGATGCAGGCTGAAGGCCTCACGTCTTACTTCCCCATGGAACGCTTGTCGGTCATGGGGTTGGTGGAGGTGTTGGGTCGTCTGCGTGAACTGCTGGTGCGGCGCAAGTTGCTGATTCAGACCCTGATCGAAGAAAAGCCCGACGTTTTTATCGGCATCGACGCGCCGGATTTCACCCTCAATATCGAACTCAGGTTGCGTCAGGCTGGGATCAAGACCGTGCATTACGTCAGTCCTTCCGTCTGGGCGTGGCGGCAGAAGCGCGTGTTGAAGATCCGCGAAGGTTGCGACCTGATGCTGACCTTGCTGCCGTTCGAAGCCCGTTTCTACGAAGAGAAGGGTGTACCGGTGCGGTTTGTCGGACACACGCTGGCCGATACTATCCCGCTGCACGCCGACCGCGCTGCGGCGCGTGCCGAACTGGGCTTGCCCGACGGCCCGCTTGTCGCGCTGATGCCGGGCAGTCGCGGTGGCGAAGTGGGTCGCCTGGGCACATTGTTTTTTGATGCCGCCGAACGCCTGCAGGCCTTGAAGCCTGGCGTGCGCTTCATACTGCCGTGTGCCAGCCCGCAACGTCGTGCACAAATCGAAACATTGCTGCAAGGGCGCAACCTGCCGTTGACCCTGCTCGATGGTCAGTCGCACCTGGCCCTGGCGGCTTGCGATGCGGTGCTGATCGCCTCGGGCACTGCGACCCTGGAGGCGTTGCTGTACAAGCGTCCGATGGTCGTGGCTTACCGCCTGGCGCCGCTGACCTTCTGGATTCTCAAGCGCATGGTTAAAAGCCCCTACATCTCCTTGCCCAATCTGCTGGCCCAGCGCCTGTTGGTGCCAGAATTGTTGCAGGACGATGCAACGCCCGAAGCCCTGGCGCAGACGCTACTCCCCTTGATCGACGGCGGCGAAGAGCAGACTCGCGGCTTTGACGCCATCCACCGCACCTTGCGCCGTGATGCGTCAAACCAGGCCGCCGATGCCGTGCTGACGTTGATCGGCCACAAACAGGAAGCCCTATGACGACGCAAATGGGGCTGGATTTCAGCCTGGTCGCGCAAGCCCATGAACTGGTGGCCGGCGTGGATGAAGTCGGGCGCGGCCCGCTCTGTGGCGCGGTGGTCACGGCGGCGGTGATTCTTGACCCGAACCGTCCGATCCTCGGTCTCAACGACTCGAAAAAACTCACCGAAGCGCGTCGGGAAAAACTCTTCGACGAGATCTGTGAAAAAGCCCTGAGCTGGCATATCGCCCGGGCCGAAGTCGAAGAGATCGACGAACTGAATATCCTCCACGCCACCATGCTCGCCATGCAGCGCGCCGTCGAGGGCCTGCATATCACGCCCAAACTGGCGATGATCGACGGCAACCGCTGCCCGAAACTGGCGATGCCGGCTGAAGCGGTGGTCAAGGGCGATAGCAAGGTGCCTGCCATCGCGGCAGCCTCGATTCTGGCCAAGGTCAGCCGTGACCGTGAAATGGCCGCGTTCGAATTGATCTATCCGGGCTACGGCATCGCCGGCCATAAAGGCTACCCGACGCCCGTTCATCTGGAAGCGCTGGCCCGTCTTGGCCCGACGCCAATCCACCGTCGCTCGTTCGCCCCGGTGCGCCTGGCTTACGAACAGCGCGAGAGCCTCAGCGAGGTTTAGTCGCGAGGCTGATGTTTTTGCCCAGGCCCGGTACAATCCCGGGCCTTGTTGTTTCTACGTTTAAGACAGGATCACTATGCCGGCTTCATTCGTTCATCTACGCCTGCACACTGAGTACTCCCTGGTCGACGGCCTGGTACGGATCAAACCGCTGGTCAAAACCCTGGTGGGCATGAGCATGCCTGCGGTGGCGGTCACCGATCAAAACAACATGTGTTCCCTGGTCAAGTTCTACAAGAACGCCATGGGCGCCGGCATCAAGCCGATCTGCGGCGCCGACCTGTGGCTGTCGAACAAAGACCCGGATAACCCCCTGAGCCGCATCAGCCTGTTGGCGATGAACGGCGTCGGTTATCGCAACCTCACCGAACTGATTTCCCGTGGCTTCATTGACGGCCAGCGCAACGGCTCGGTGATCATCGAGCGCGAGTGGGTGGCCGAGGCCAGCGAAGGCGTGATCATGCTTTCTGCGGCCAAAGAGGGCGAGATCGGGATCGCGCTGCTGGGCGGCAACCCCCAGGAAGCCGAAGTGCTGGCCCGCGAGTGGATGGCCGTGTTCCCCGACCGCTTCTACCTGGAAGTCCAGCGCACCAACCGCCCCAACGATGAAGAACATCTGCACGCCGCCGTGGCCCTGGCCGACAAGCTGGGCGCGCCGCTGGTGGCGACCAACGATGTGCGCTTTATCAAGAAGGAAGATTTCGAAGCCCACGAAACCCGCGTGTGCATCGGTGAAGGCCGGGCCCTGGATGACCCGCGTCGCTCGAAAAACTACAGCGAAGAGCAATACCTCAAAAGCGCCGAGGAAATGGCCGAGCTGTTCAGCGACCTGCCCGAGGCGCTGGAAAATACCGTCGAGATCGCCAAGCGCTGCAACATCGAAGTGAAACTGGGCAAGCACTTCCTGCCTAACTTCCCGATTCCCGAAGGCATGACCATCGATGAGTATTTCCGCAAGGTATCGTTCGATGGCCTGGAGGAACGTCTCTCGGTCCTGCTGCCCAAGGACACCACCGACGATTACGAAGCCAAGCGCCAGGTCTACGTCGACCGGCTGAATTTCGAGCTGGATATCATCATCCAGATGGGGTTCCCCGGTTACTTCCTGATCGTGATGGACTTTATCCAGTGGGCCAAGAGCAACGGCGTACCGGTCGGGCCTGGCCGGGGCTCGGGTGCTGGCTCGTTGGTCGCCTATGTGCAGAAGATTACCGACCTCGACCCGTTGGAATATGACCTGCTGTTCGAACGCTTCCTTAACCCGGAACGGGTTTCCATGCCCGACTTCGACGTCGACTTCTGCATGGACGGTCGCGACCGCGTGATCGAATACGTGGCCGATAAATACGGTCGCAACGCCGTGAGCCAGATCATCACGTTCGGCTCCATGGCGGCCAAGGCGGTTATCCGCGACGTCGCCCGGGTGCAGGGCAAGTCCTACGGCCTGGCGGATCGCCTGTCGAAGATGATCCCGTTCGAAGTCGGCATGACCCTGGAAAAAGCCTACGAGCAGGAAGAAATCCTGCGCGACTTCATCAAGGTCGATGAAGAAGCCGCCGAAATCTGGGAGATGGCGCGCAAGCTCGAAGGCGTGGTGCGTAACGTCGGTAAACACGCCGGTGGCGTGGTGATCGCGCCGACCAAGCTCACCGACTTTTCGCCGATCTATTGCGACGAAGAAGGCGGCGGCCTGGTGACCCAGTTCGACAAGGACGACGTGGAGGCGGCCGGCCTGGTGAAGTTCGACTTCCTCGGCCTGCGGACGCTGACGATCATCGACTGGGCGCTCAAGACGATTAACCGCGAACGCGCCAAGGTCAATGAAGAACCGCTGGATATCGCGTTTATCCCGCTGGACGACAAACCGACCTACAGCCTGCTGCAAAAAGCCGAAACCACCGCGGTGTTCCAGCTTGAGTCGCGCGGTATGAAAGAGCTGATCAAAAAGCTCAAGCCCGACTGCCTGGAAGACTTGATCGCACTGGTCGCCCTGTTCCGTCCTGGCCCGCTGCAATCGGGCATGGTGGATGACTTTATCAACCGTAAGCACGGTCGCGCCGAACTGGCCTACCCGCACTCGGACTACCAGTACGAAGGCCTCAAACCGGTACTGGCACCGACTTACGGCATCATCCTGTATCAGGAACAGGTGATGCAGATTGCCCAGGTCATGGCCGGATACACCCTCGGTGGTGCGGACATGCTGCGTCGCGCCATGGGTAAGAAAAAGCCCGAGGAAATGGCCAAGCAGCGCGGCGGTTTCATCGAGGGTTGCGCCACCAACAATATCGACGCCGACCTCGCCGGTAACATTTTCGACCTGGTGGAAAAATTCGCCGGTTACGGCTTCAACAAATCCCACTCCGCCGCCTACGGCCTGGTGTCGTACCAGACCGCCTGGCTGAAGGCCCACTACCCGGCGCCGTTCATGGCCGCGGTACTCTCGGCGGATATGCACAACACCGACAAGGTCGTGACCTTGATCGAGGAAGTGCGCACCATGAAGCTGCGCCTCGACGCGCCGGACGTGAACGCCTCGGAGTTCAAGTTCACCGTGAACGACGAAGGCCGCATCATTTATGGCCTGGGCGCGATCAAGGGCGTGGGCGAGGGGCCGGTGGAAGCAATCACCGAAGCGCGCCAAAACGGCCCGTTCAAGGACCTGTTCGACTTCTGTGCACGGGTCGACCTCAAACGCATCAACAAACGTACCCTCGATGGCCTGATCCGCAGCGGTGCCCTGGACCGTCTCGGCCCGTATTTCCATGATGAACCGAAGGCCTACCAGGCGAATATCGACCGCAATCGGGCGGTGCTGCTGACCGCCATGGAAGAAGCGATCAAGGCCGCTGAACAGACCGCCCGCACCCACGACAGCGGCCATGCCGACCTGTTTGGCGGGTTGTTCGTCGAGGAAGATGCGGATGTGTACGCCAACCATCGCAAGGCCAAGGAGCTGACCCTCAAGGAACGCCTCAAAGGTGAAAAAGACACCCTGGGCCTGTACCTGACCGGTCACCCGATTGACGAATACGAAGGCGAAATCCGTCGTTTCGCCCGTCAGCGCATCATCGACCTGAAACCGGCACGCGACACCCAGACCGTCGCCGGCATGATCATCGCCCTGCGGGTGATGAAAAATAAGAAGGGCGACAAAATGGGTTTTATCACCCTTGACGACCGCTCTGGCCGGATCGAGGCGTCGCTGTTTGCCGACGCTTTCCATTCCGCCCAGTCGCTGTTGCAGACCGACGCCATGGTCGTGGTGGAAGGCGAGGTCAGTAACGACGACTTCTCCGGTGGCCTGCGCCTGCGGATCAAGCGGGTGATGAGCATGGAAGATGCGCGCACCAACCTGGCCGAAAGCCTGCGCTTGAAGGTCAAGACCGAGGCGCTCAAGGGCGATCAACTGCGCTGGTTGGGCGACTTGCTCAAACGCCACCGTGGCGCATGCCCGGTGACCATGGAATACACTGGTAACGACGCCAAGGCCATGCTGCAGTTCGGCGAGACCTGGCGAATTGATCCCGCTGATGGCTTGATTCAAGCATTGCGTGACCAGTTCGGTCGTGACAACGTCTTCCTCCAATACCGTTGACGATCAGGTGGTGGCAAATCGCCTGATCTCGACCAAACATTTAATCTCGACCTGGACGTGCCTCTCCCTTAAGGTAGGGCGCGAACAGACAACCGGCTGGCCAGGCACCCCTTGGCCGTCGACCCAAGACGGACGCTTATGAACCCGAATTTTCTTGATTTCGAACAGCCGATCGCTGACCTGCAAGCCAAGATCGAAGAACTGCGCCTGGTCGGCAATGACAATTCGCTGAATATCGGCGATGAGATCGCTCGCCTGCAAGACAAGAGCAGCACGCTCACCGAAGACATCTTCGGCAAGCTGACCAGTTGGCAGATCGCGCGCCTGGCCCGCCACCCGCGCCGTCCGTACACCCTGGACTACATTCAGCACATCTTCACCGAGTTCGACGAACTGCACGGCGACCGTCACTTCTCCGACGACGCCGCCATCGTGGGCGGTATCGCGCGCCTGGACGACCAGCCGGTGATGGTGATCGGTCACCAGAAAGGCCGTGAAGTACGCGAAAAAGTTCGCCGTAACTTCGGCATGCCGCGTCCGGAAGGCTACCGCAAGGCCTGCCGCCTGATGGAAATGGCCGAGCGCTTCAAAATGCCGATCCTGACGTTCATCGACACCCCGGGTGCCTACCCAGGTATCGACGCCGAAGAACGCAATCAGAGCGAAGCGATCGCCTGGAACCTGCGCGTCATGTCCCGCCTGAAAACTCCGATCATTGCCACCGTGATTGGTGAAGGTGGTTCCGGCGGTGCGTTGGCCATTGGTGTCTGCGACCAATTGAACATGCTGCAATATTCGACCTACGCGGTGATCTCGCCGGAAGGTTGCGCCTCGATCCTGTGGAAAACCGCCGAGAAAGCGCCGGACGCTGCCGAAGCGATGGGCATCACCGCCGATCGCCTCAAGGGCCTGGGTATCGTGGATAAAGTCATCGCCGAGCCATTGGGCGGCGCCCACCGCGACCCGGCCGCCGCTGCCGCGACCATCCGCGCCGAACTGGGTTCGCAACTGGCGATGCTCAAGAAGCTGGATACCGAAGCGCTGTTGGCCCGGCGTTACGAGCGCCTGATGAGCTACGGTCTCTAAATCGCAGCCGTAAAAAATGTGGGAGGGGGCTTGCCCCCGATTGCTGAGTGTCAGTCAACGCATCGGGTGACTGGCCCGCCGCTATCGGGAGCAAGCCCTCTCCCACATTTGCTTTGTGTATGCTTGGCCAACGTATTCCAGGTTTGCGGCGGTAACATCTGATGAAACCATTACTCTCCGCCAAACTCCTGCAAACCCTGGCCCCCTGGCGCAACGCCCCGGCCTGGCATATCGCTTTTTCCGGCGGACTTGACTCCACCGTCCTGCTGCACCTCCTGGCAAATCTCGCCAAAACTGAGAAGCTTCCTACGCTTGGCGCTGTTCATGTCCACCATGGCTTGCAAGCCGCGGCCGATGCCTGGCCCGGTCATTGCCAGTCGGTCTGTGACGCCCTTGGGGTCCCCTTGCGAGTCATGCGCGTGCAGGTGCGGGCCGGTGCAAGCCTGGAGCGCGCGGCGCGTGACGCGCGCTATCAGGCGTTCGGTGAAGTGGTCGGGGCAGGGGCGGCGTTGCTCACCGGCCAGCACCGTGACGATCAGGCCGAAACCCTGCTGTTTCGTCTGCTGCGCGGCGCGGGGGTGCAAGGGTTGGCGGCGATGCCGATGCAGCGGCCGCTGGCGGGCGGCCATCTGCTGCGACCGTTGCTGGGCAGTTCACGTGCCGAGTTGCAGGCCTACGCCCAGGCGCACGAGTTGAGGTGGATCGAAGACCCTTCCAACGCCGACCCACGCTTCTCGCGAAATTACCTGCGTCATCGTGTATTCCCGCGGCTGACCGAGCGCTGGCCGCAGGCCATTGCGAGCCTGGCCCGTGCCGCTGAGCATTTGAGCGAAGCCCAAGGCCTGTTGGATGAGTTGGCGGGCATCGATCTGCAAGCCGCCGACCAGCCTTCGCCTTTTCCGTGGCTGCCCTTGCCGTCATTGGCCCTGGCGCCGTTGTGTGAGCTTTCCGACGCGCGGCAACGCAACGCCCTGCGCCATTGGTTGAACCCGCTGACGCGCTTACCCGACAGCGACCACTGGGCCGGCTGGCATTCCCTGCGCGACGCCAAGCTCGATGCGCAACCCCTGTGGCGCCTGGCCGACGGCGATCTGCATCGTTGCGGCGAGCGTATCTGGTGGCTGCCCTCCAGTTGGTCGGAGTTTTCCGACGCATCGGTGAGCTGGGCGCAGCCGCAAAACCCACTAGAGTTACCGGGTAACGGCCAACTCCGATTGATCGGCCAGGTGCCCGAGGGCGTGCTGCAGGTTCGCTATCGCCAAGGCGGCGAAATCATCGACATCCCGGGTCGCGGTCGGCGCGATTTGAAGCGCCTGCTCAACGAAAGTGGGCTGCCGGGCTTTGTCCGTGGCAGATTGCCGCTGCTGTATCGGGGTGAGCAATTGCTGGCTGCGCCCAGCCTTGCAGGGCTTTGGAATGTGTCGAATGACGGCTGGCAATTACATTGGATGCCACAGACCTGCGATCAAGGTTTGAGCTGATAGCGCCTTTCCGGTAGACTACGCTCCCTTCTTGATACAACTTCTGTGGATTCGCCTGAATCGCAGCAGTTGCCGATTACCAAGCAGTCTTTGCTGGGCGATTCCAAAAAATGTGTAGCGATCAACGTACCGGTGTTTCATTGCTGGTCTGTCACCACGCGGCGGTTTTTTTGAAAGGTGCACTGTGATTAATGCAGGTGATCGGGGGCTTCGGCCTTCCTTCGCTTTCCCCGGCGGCTCGGACCGCTTTAACGCAGACTTCTAGGGTTTTTCATGACGCGCTACATATTCGTCACGGGCGGTGTTGTTTCTTCATTGGGGAAAGGCATTGCCTCCGCTTCATTGGCGGCCATCCTGGAGGCGCGGGGACTTAAGGTCACCATGCTCAAGCTGGACCCGTACATCAACGTTGACCCGGGCACCATGAGCCCGTTCCAGCACGGTGAAGTGTTCGTCACACACGACGGCGCAGAGACCGACCTGGACCTGGGCCACTACGAGCGGTTCATCCGCACGACCATGACCCAGAACAACAACTTCACCACCGGCCGTGTCTACGAACACGTGCTGCGCAAGGAGCGTCGTGGTGACTACCTGGGGGCAACCATCCAGGTGATCCCGCACATCACCGACGAAATCAAGCGCCGCATCATCAAGGGTGCAGGCGATGCCGACGTGGCGATGGTCGAGATCGGTGGCACCGTGGGTGACATCGAATCCCAACCGTTCCTCGAAGCCATCCGCCAGTTGCGTTTCGAAGTCGGCGCCAAGCGCGCGATGCTGATGCACCTGACACTGGTGCCGTACATCGCCACCGCCGGCGAAACCAAAACCAAGCCAACCCAGCACTCGGTCAAGGAACTGCGCTCCATCGGCCTGCAGCCGGACGTGCTGGTATGCCGTTCCGATCACCCGATCGATATTTCCTCGCGTCGCAAGATCGCGCAGTTCACCAACGTTGAAGAACGTGCGGTGATTGCCCTGGAAGACGCCGACACCATCTACAAGATCCCGGGCATCCTGCATTCCCAGGGCCTGGATGATTTTGTGGTCGAGCGTTTCGGCCTGCAATGCGGCGGCGCGGATCTGTCCGAGTGGGAAGCCGTGGTCGACGCCAAGCTCAACCCTGAGCACGAAGTCACCATCGCCATGGTCGGCAAGTACATGGAGCTGCTGGATGCGTACAAGTCGCTGATCGAAGCGATGAGCCACGCCGGTATCAGCAACCGTACCAAGGTCAACCTGCGCTATATCGATTCCGAAGACATCGAGAACCAGGGCACCGCACTGCTCGAAGGCGTTGACGCGATTCTCGTTCCAGGCGGTTTCGGCCTGCGTGGCGTGGAAGGCAAGATCACCGCCGTGCAGTACGCTCGTGAGCACAAGGTGCCGTACCTGGGGATCTGCCTGGGCATGCAAGTGGCCGTTATCGAGTTCGCCCGTAACGTGCTGGGCTGGAAAGACGCCAACTCCACCGAGTTCGATCATTCCAGCGGCCATCCGGTCGTAGGCCTGATCACCGAGTGGGAAGACGCCACCGGCGCCGTTGAAACCCGCACCGAATCGTCCGACCTGGGCGGCACCATGCGCCTCGGCGCGCAAGACTGCCTGCTGGAGACGGGGTCGCTGGTTCACGACTGCTACGGCAAGGACGTGATCGTCGAACGCCACCGTCACCGCTACGAAGTGAACAACAACCTGCTGCCGCAGATCAAAGCCGCCGGCCTGAAAGTCTCCGGCCGCTCGGGCGATGGCAAGCTGGTCGAAGTGGTCGAGGCACCGGATCATCCGTGGTTCGTGGCGTGCCAGTTCCACCCTGAGTTCACCTCGACGCCGCGCGACGGTCACCCGTTGTTCAGCGGTTTCGTTAAAGCTGCACTGACGCAACATCAGAAGAAGGCGTGAACCTGATGGCCCAGAAGATCATTCGCGTAGGCGACATCGAGATTGCCAACGACAAGCCCATGGTGCTGTTCGGCGGCATGAACGTGCTGGAAAGCCGCGACATGGCGATGCAGGTCTGTGAAGAGTACGTGAAGGTTACCCAGAAACTGGGTATCCCTTATGTGTTCAAGGCCAGCTTCGACAAGGCCAACCGTTCGTCCGTGACGTCCTATCGCGGCCCGGGCCTTGAAGAAGGCATGCGGATCTTCCAGGACATCAAGCAAGCCTTCGGCGTGCCGATCATCACCGACGTCCACGAGCCTGAACAGGCTGCCGTGGTCGCCGAGGTGTGCGACATCATCCAGTTGCCGGCCTTCCTGTCGCGCCAGACCGACCTCGTGGTCGCCATGGCCAAGACCGGCGCGGTGATCAATATCAAGAAAGCCCAGTTCCTCGCGCCCCAGGAAATGAAACACATCCTGAACAAGTGCGTGGAAGCGGGTAACGACCAGTTGATCCTCTGCGAGCGCGGTTCGAGCTTCGGCTACAACAACCTCGTGGTGGACATGCTCGGTTTCGGCATCATGAAACAGTTCGAATACCCGGTGTTCTTCGACGTGACCCACGCGCTGCAAATGCCGGGTGGTCGCGCCGATTCCGCTGGCGGGCGTCGTGCCCAGGTATTGGATCTGGCCAAGGCGGGCATCAGCCAGTCCCTGGCCGGCCTGTTCCTGGAAGCCCACCCGGACCCGGACAACGCCAAATGCGACGGTCCTTGCGCCCTGCGCCTGGACAAACTGGAGCCATTCCTGGCCCAGCTCAAGCAATTGGACGAACTGGTCAAGAGTTTTCCGACGGTAGAGACCGCGTAAACGCCATTTCTCCGTGTAGGAGCCGAGCTTGCTCGCGATGCGGCCCGAGAGGGCACTATTCCTGGCAAGTTCGTTCTAAGTATTGCAATGTGCGCGACAAATTAAATCGAGCGGTATAGAGCATTTTCGTCAACTTTGGAGTGTTTACAACAATGGCAAAAATCGTCGACATCAAAGGTCGTGAAGTTCTCGACTCCCGTGGCAACCCCACCGTCGAAGCCGACGTGCTTCTCGATAACGGCATCATCGGCAGCGCCTGCGCGCCGTCCGGTGCTTCCACAGGTTCCCGCGAAGCGCTGGAACTGCGTGATGGCGACAAGAGCCGTTACCTGGGTAAGGGTGTCCTCAAGGCGGTAGCCAACATCAACGGTCCGATTCGTGACCTGTTGCTGGGCAAAGACCCGCTGGACCAGAAAGCCCTGGACCACGCGATGATCAAGCTCGACGGCACTGAAAACAAAGGCAGCCTGGGCGCCAACGCCATCCTCGCCGTGTCCCTGGCCGCCGCCAAGGCCGCCGCCCAGGACCAGGACCTGCCGCTGTACGCGCACATCGCCAACCTCAACGGCACGCCGGGTGTGTACTCGATGCCGGTACCGATGATGAACATCATCAACGGTGGCGAGCACGCCGATAACAACGTCGACATCCAGGAATTCATGGTGCAGCCGGTTGGCGCCAAGACCTTCTCCGAAGGCCTGCGCATGGGCACCGAGATTTTCCATCACCTCAAGGCTGTCCTGAAGGCCCGTGGCCTGAGCACTGCCGTGGGTGACGAAGGTGGCTTCGCGCCGAACCTGGCGTCCAACGAAGATGCACTGAAAGTGATCTCCGAAGCCGTGGCCAACGCCGGCTACACCCTGGGCACCGACGTGACCCTGGCCCTGGACTGCGCTGCCAGCGAATTCTACGAAGACGGTAAATACAACCTGTCCGGCGAAGGCCAGGTGTTCAACTCCGAAGGGTTTGCCGAGTACCTCAAGGGCTTGACCCAGCGCTACCCGATCATCTCGATCGAAGACGGCCTGGACGAGTCCGACTGGGACGGCTGGAAAATTCTCACCGACAAGCTCGGCGAGAAGGTCCAACTGGTCGGCGACGATCTGTTCGTGACCAACACCAAGATCCTGAAAGAAGGCATCGACAAAAAGATCGCCAACTCGATCCTGATCAAGTTCAACCAGATCGGCACCCTGACCGAAACCCTGGAAGCCATCCAGATGGCCAAGGCTGCGGGCTACACCGCCGTGATCTCGCACCGCTCCGGCGAAACCGAAGACTCGACCATTGCCGACCTGGCCGTGGGCACCTCGGCCGGCCAGATCAAGACCGGCTCGCTGTGCCGTTCCGATCGCGTATCCAAGTACAACCAATTGCTGCGTATCGAAGAACAACTGGCAGGTAAAGCCAAGTACAACGGTCGCGGCGAGTTTCGCGGCTGATCAGTAAATGGTAAAAAGTCGGCAGGTTGTGTCGGAAAAATCACGAGAGTGTGAAATTCGACGCTAATCTGATGACGATCAAGCACAAGCCTGGGTCTTCCAGGCTTCGTGCTATCAGCTACTTTAAAAGTTTTGCATGGCTGTCTTTTTTCACTGGATACCCGATATTCGATGCGCAGTCCCAACTGGTTGTTCCTCGTCTTGCTCTTGTTGCTGGCTGGCCTGCAGTACCGCCTCTGGGTGGGTAATGGCAGCGTTGCGCAGGTAGAAGACCTGACCCAGCAAATTGCCGACCAGCACGCCGAAAACGAACGCCTGCTGGAGCGCAATCGCGTCCTCGATGCCGAGGTGCTTGAGCTGAAAAAAGGTACGGAGACCGTCGAAGAGCGGGCTCGTCATGAATTGGGCATGGTCAAGGAGGGCGAAACCCTCTACCAGTTGGCCCAATGAGTCACTGTTTACCGGCCTTCTGGGCCGTGATTCCTGCCGCGGGCGTCGGTGCCCGTATGGCTGCGGACCGTCCCAAGCAATACTTGCAACTGGGCGGGCGCACTATTCTCGAACACAGCCTTGGCTGTTTTCTCGACCACCCCTCGCTCAAGGGCCTGGTGGTCAGTCTTGCTGTTGATGACCCTTACTGGCCCAACCTGGCGTGTGCCGCTGACCCGCGTATTCAGCGGGCGGCCGGTGGTTTGGAGCGTTCGGGTTCGGTGCTCAATGCGCTGCTGCAGCTCAATGCACTGGGCGCCAGCGATGATGACTGGGTGTTGGTGCATGATGCGGCGCGGCCTAACCTGAGTCGTGACGATCTCGACAAACTGCTCGCCGAACTCGCGGACGATCCGGTGGGTGGCCTGCTGGCTGTGCCGGCCCGCGATACCCTCAAGCGTGTAGACAAGCATGGTCGCGTCATCGAGACCGTTGACCGCAGCTTGATCTGGCAGGCCTACACGCCGCAGATGTTCCGCCTGGGTGCGTTGCATCGTGCGTTGGCCGACAGCCTGGTGGCCGATGCGGTGATCACCGACGAAGCCTCGGCCATGGAATGGTCCGGCCAGGCGCCGCGACTGATTGAAGGGCGCTCGGACAATATCAAGGTGACCCGGCCCGAGGACCTGGAATGGCTGCGACTACGCTGGGCCAATCGGCTGTAGGAGCGAGCTTGCTCGCGAAAAACGTCAACGATAACGCGGACAATCTGGATTGAAGCGGCGCTCTCAAGTTTTTCGCGAGCAAGCTCGCTCCTACATAAACGATAAACGCCATCAATGCTCAGTACCGTACTCGGGCCGTTCGGCCAACCCTGCCTTTAAATACTCCACCAGCTTCCTGACCTTCGGCGACAAATGCCGCTGCTGCGGATACAACGCCCACACCGCCGTATTCGGCGGCTGATGCGCCTCCAGTAACGACACCAACGCGCCACTGTGCAAATGCTCCAGCACGTAATAGTCCGGCAACTGGCACAAGCCCACCCCTTGTAACGCCGCGTCCAATACCGCTTGCCCGCTGTTGCAGCGCCAGTTGCCTTGCACCCGTTGGGAAAATTCGCGCCCATCCTGGGCCAGTTGCCAGATGTCCGAGCTGCCGACCAGGCAGTTATGCCGACTCAATTCCGACAAACTATGTGGCCGCCCATACCGCGCAAGGTAGGACGGCGACGCGCACAAGTACATGCGTCGCGGCGCCAGGCGGCTGGCGACCATGCGCGAGTCTTGCAGGCGCCCCAGGCGAATTGCCAGGTCAAGGCCTTCGTGGACCAAATCCAACTGGCGATTGCTCAGCTCGATATCCACCCGCAGTTGCGGGTAAAGCCCCATGAACCGCGTCACCAGTGGCACGATAAACCGCTCGCCATACGCCACGGCGCAGGTCATGCGCAACATGCCCTTGGGCTCGCTGGCGAGGTCACCGACGGCGCGCAGGGCTTCTTCGCGGCCATCCTGCAGGCGCTGGCAGTGTTGCAGAAAGGTCTGGCCGGCTTCGGTCAGGGTCACCTTGCGGGTACTGCGATACAGCAAGCGCGTTTGCAGCCGTTCTTCCAGGCGTGCCACCTGTCGGCTGATGTGCGACGAAGACACCCCAAGGCGTTCCGCCGCCGCAGTGAATTGGCTGCATTCAGCGACGGCGACGAACTCATCGATGCCTTCCCAGCGGTTTTCCAGCATGGCGATTATCCCTGTACAGCAATAAAGTTTTGCTTTTGCCTGGATTATTAATCAGTCAGCCATGTTTTACACTCACCGCCTCAGTTTTTAACTCCCTGGAGAAACCCGGATGATCAAGTCCCGCGCCGCCGTAGCCTTCGAAGCCAAGAAGCCCCTTGAGATCGTTGAAGTGGATGTCGCCATGCCCAAGGCCGGCGAAGTGCTGTTGCGCGTGGTCGCGTCCGGCGTGTGCCATACCGACGCCTACACCTTGTCGGGCGCCGACCCGGAAGGCATCTTCCCGTCGATTCTCGGCCATGAAGGCGGTGCCGTGGTTGAAGCGATCGGCGAGGGTGTGACCTCGGTTGCCGTCGGCGACCATGTGATCCCGCTGTACACCCCGGAATGCGGCAAGTGCAAATTCTGTCTGTCGGGCAAGACCAACCTGTGCCAGGCGATTCGTGCCACCCAGGGCAAAGGCCTGATGCCGGACGGCACCACGCGTTTCTCCTACAAGGGTCAGCCGATTTTCCACTACATGGGCACCTCGACCTTTTCCGAGTACACCGTGCTGCCGGAAATTTCCGTGGCGAAGATTCCTAAAGACGCGCCGCTGGAAAAAGTCTGCCTGCTGGGATGTGGCGTCACCACCGGTATCGGTGCGGTGATCAACACCGCCAAGGTCAAGCCCGGCGACACCGTCGCCATCTTCGGCCTCGGCGGTATCGGCCTGTCGGCGGTGATCGGTGCGGTAAAAGCCAAGGCCGGTCGCATCATCGTCATTGACATCAACCCGGCCAAGTTCGAAATCGCCAAGCAACTGGGCGCCACCGACTGCATCAACCCGAAAGACTACGACCGCCCGATCCAGGACGTGATTGTCGATTTGACTGACGGCGGCGTGGACTTTTCCTTCGAGTGCATCGGCAACGTGCAACTGATGCGCGCCGCCCTTGAATGCTGTCACAAAGGCTGGGGCGAATCGGTGATCATCGGCGTTGCCGGTGCCGGCCAGGAAATTTCCACCCGTCCATTCCAACTGGTGACCGGCCGCGTCTGGCGCGGTTCGGCCTTCGGCGGCGTGCGTGGTCGGACTGAATTGCCCAGCTACGTGGAAATGGCCCAGAACGGCGAGATCCCGTTGGACACCTTCATCACCCACACCATGGGCCTGGAAGACATCAACAAAGCGTTTGAGCTGATGCATGAAGGTAAGAGCATTCGTACCGTCATCCACTTCTGAGGTCGGCCATGAGTCTGGAAAACCTGTCGTGCCAGAAGAGCTTCGGCGGCTGGCATAAACGCTACAAGCATCATTCTGACGTGCTCGGTTGCGACATGACCTTCGCCGTCTACCTGCCGCCGCAGGCGGAGCAGGGCGGCAAGCTGCCGGTGGTGTACTGGCTGTCCGGGTTGACCTGCACCGATGAAAACTTCATGCAGAAAGCCGGCGCCCAGCGCGTGGCGGCCGAACTGGGGCTGATCATCGTCGCGCCGGACACCAGCCCCCGTGGCCCCGGTGTGCCGGGCGATCCGGACAACGCCTGGGATTTCGGCCTGGGAGCCGGTTTCTATCTGAATGCCACCCAGGAACCCTGGGCCAAGCACTATCGGATGCATGACTACGTGGTGCAGGAATTGCCGGCGTTGGTTGAAGCGCATTTCCCTGCTTCGGATAAACGCGGTATCAGCGGCCACTCCATGGGCGGCCACGGTGCGCTGGTGTGTGCATTGCGCAACCCCGGGCGTTACCTATCGGTGTCGGCGTTTTCGCCGATCAACAACCCGATGGATTGCCCATGGGGCCAGAAAGCCTTCTCCCGTTACCTGGGCGAAGAACGTTCGAAGTGGCGCGAGTGGGACGCTTGCGTGCTGATCAGCGAAACCTCGGAAAAACTGCCATTGCTGGTGGACCAGGGCGACCGCGACGACTTCCTCGCGGTGCAGCTCAAGCCCGAAGCCTTGCAGCAAGCGGCGAAAGCGGCCAATCACCCGCTCGAACTGCGCCTGCAACCCGGCTACGACCACAGCTACTTCTTTATCGCCAGCTTCATCGAAGACCATTTGCGACATCATGGTCGTGCTTTGCTCGGTTAATATGCGACAAAAGTAGGTAGAATCACGCCCTGAATTAAATCGGGGCGTTTTTTATGCGTATTGGCCACGGCTACGATGTGCACCGTTTCGCTGAAGGCGATTTCATCACTTTGGGCGGTGTGCGCATTGCGCACCACCATGGGTTGCTGGCTCATTCCGACGGCGATGTCGTGTTGCACGCCTTGAGCGACGCCTTGCTCGGCGCAGCGGCGCTCGGCGATATCGGCAAGCACTTTCCGGACACCGACCCGACCTTCAAGGGCGCGGACAGCCGCGTATTGCTACGCCATGTGGTCGGACTGATCCACGCCAAAGGCTGGAAAGTCGGCAACGTCGATAACACCATCGTGGCCCAGGCGCCGAAAATGGCCCCCCACATCGAGTCGATGCGCGCGCTGATCGCCGCGGATCTGCACATTGAATTGGATCAAGTGAACGTGAAAGCCACCACCACCGAAAAGCTCGGGTTTACCGGTCGTGAAGAGGGCATCGCGGTGCACTCCGTCGCCTTGTTGCTGCGCGCATGAACGACCAGCAACTGTTGGGCCCGCGGGCCTATGGCGAGGCTTTGGGCAGCGCCGTATTGAAGGCTACCGCTGAAGATTTCCAGGTCGACGAAGTGCTCGATATCCCGCTGACCGGCGAGGGTGAGCACCTGTGGCTGTGGGTGGAAAAGCGTGGCCTCAACACTGAAGAGGCCGCCCGCCGGATCGCCAAGGCCGCCGGCGTGCCGTTGCGCACCGTCAGTTATGCCGGGCTCAAGGATCGCCAGGCGTTGACCCGCCAGTGGTTCAGTGTACAACTGCCGGGCAAGGCTGATCCGGACCTGAGCGGCGCGGAAAACGACACCCTCAAGATCCTCAAGACCGGCCGTCACAAGCGCAAGCTGCAACGCGGTGCCCATTCGGCCAACGGCTTTACCTTGCGCCTGACGCAACTGGCGGGGGATCACGCGGCCATTGATGCACGCCTGCAACTGATCGCCCAGCACGGCATTCCCAATTATTTCGGCACCCAGCGTTTTGGCCACAACGGCGGCAATGTGGTGGATGCGCGTGAGTGGGCGGCTCGCAAGGCCTTGCCGGAGCAGCGCAATGTGCGTTCGCGGTTGCTGTCGACGGCGCGCAGTTTCCTCTTCAACAAAGTGTTGGCAGCGCGTGTCGCGGACGGTTCCTGGCAGCGTGCCCAGGTCGGCGATCTTCTGGCCTTCACCGACAGTCGCAGTTTTTTTCCGGCGGGGGAGGCTGAATGCAGCGACCCGCGCCTGGCGATCCTGGACCTGCACCCCACCGGACCGCAGTGGGGCGAAGGCGATTCGCCGGCTACCGGTGCAACCCATGCACTGGAGCAGGCGGTTGCCGCCAGTGAAGCCGACCTGCGCGATTGGCTGGTGAATGCCGGCATGAGCCAGGAACGTCGCATTCTGCGACTGCCCATTGGCGGGTTGACGTGGCATTATCCCGGGCCTGACATTCTGCAATTGGAATTCGTCCTACCGGCCGGATGCTTCGCCACTGTCTTGGTGCGCGAGCTTGTTGATCTGGTGCCGGTGGGGCAGACGGACAGCCCATGCGTATTCTGATATCAAATGACGACGGTGCCACCGCACCTGGCCTCGCCGCGCTTCATGCTGCGCTGGCGGATTACGCCGAGTGCGTGGTGGTTGCCCCCGACCAGGACAAGAGCGGCGCCAGCAGTTCGCTGACGCTCGACCGTCCGCTGCACGTGCACGTTCTGGCCAATGGCTATATCAGCGTGAACGGCACCCCCACCGACTGCGTACACCTGGCGATCAACAGTTTGTTGGATCAGGAGCCGGACCTGGTGGTGTCGGGCATCAACCTCGGCGCCAACCTGGGAGATGACGTGCTGTATTCCGGCACCGTGGCGGCCGCCCTTGAAGGGCGTTTCCTGGGGCGGACCTCGTTCGCCTTCTCGTTGGCCTCGCGCCAATTGGATAACCTGCCGACTGCCGCCTATTTCGCGCGCAAGCTGGTGGAAGCCCACGGTTCCCTCGATCTGCCGCCCCGGACGGTGCTTAACGTCAATATCCCCAATTTGCCCATCGAGCATATTCGCGGCATCCAGCTCACGCGCCTGGGCCATCGCGCCCGTGCGGCGGCGCCGTTGAAGGTGGTCGACCCACGTGGCAAGGAAGGTTATTGGATCGCCGCCGCAGGCGATGCCGAAGACGGCGGCCCGGGCACCGATTTTCATGCGGTGATGCAAGGCTATGTCTCGATTACCCCGTTGCAACTCGATCGCACCTTCAGTGATGCCTTCAGTAGTCTCGATGGCTGGCTGGAGGGCTTGCGCTGATGGCTCGTGAACAAGACGACCTGCTGCGTCGCGGTATAGGGATGACTTCCCAGCGTACCCGCGAGCGTCTGATCCAGCGCCTGTACGAAGAGGGCCTGTCCAATGCCCAGGTGCTGGAAGTGATCCGGCGCACGCCTCGGCACCTGTTTGTCGATGAGGCCCTGGCCCATCGCGCCTATGAAGACACGGCGTTGCCGATCGGGCATAACCAGACCATTTCCCAGCCGTACATGGTAGCGCGCATGAGCGAACTGCTGCTGGAGGCGGGCCCGTTGGACAAGGTGCTGGAGATCGGCACCGGTTCCGGCTACCAGACTGCCGTGCTGTCGCAACTGGTGGAGCGTGTGTTCTCGGTGGAGCGCATCAAGGTGCTGCAGGATCGCGCCAAGGAACGTCTGGTGGAACTGAACCTGCGCAACGTGGTGTTCCGCTGGGGCGATGGCTGGGAAGGCTGGCCGGCGCTGGCGCCCTACAACGGCATCATCGTCACCGCAGTCGCCACCGATGTGCCGCAGGCGTTGCTCGATCAACTGGCCCCTGGCGGCCGGCTGGTGATCCCGGTGGGTTCCGGTGAAGTGCAACAATTGATGCTCATTATCCGTGAAGAGGAAGGCTTTTCGCGGCATGTGCTCGGCGCTGTGCGTTTCGTGCCGTTGCTCAATGGCCCGCTCGCCTGATCATTTATTCGCGCGCAGTGAATTCTGTTGGCGGGGATGTGTCTTACGGCGGGGTCTATAGAGTCAACATGATTGGTCGTTGGTTTTAAACGCGATGAATTTTTCGTTTCAGTCGTGTGCCAGTAAAAAGCCAATGCCCAGTTATACTTACGACATATTTCAAGCCTGATACAGGCATTCATGTTCAGCCACCACAAAGGGAGCGGCGGGTGAGTCTCACAGGTCTTGCGCAGCGTATGAGTAAAACAAGCTTTCAGCGACTGGTGCTTGGCCTTGTCTTGAGTTCCTTATTGGCAGCTTGTTCGAGCACGCCTTCCGGGGGCGCGAGGGTGGTTGACCGCACCAACGCGGCACCGCAAAAACCGACCGTGACCACGGGGCAATATGTAGTGCGTAAGGGCGATACGATGTTTTCGATCGCCTTCCGTTATGGCTGGGACTACAAGGCGCTCGCCGCGCGTAACAATATTCCTGCGCCCTACACGATACATCCGGGTCAGACCATTCGCTTCGATGGACGCACCGGTTCAACGTCGACGGCAGTTGTGACAAACACCGGATCTTCGCCCTCGTCTTCGAGCAAAACCACGATCATTACGCGGCCTGCGGGCACCGCCGCGCCTACGGTTGCGAGCAAGCCGGCAGCCGCGCCGCTGCCGCCTGCGGGGCCTGCACCGAGCGGTTGGGGATGGCCTTCAAACGGTGTATTAATTGGAAAATTCTCTTCAAACGGCAGTTTGAATAAAGGCATTGATATCGCCGGGGATTTGGGACAGCCTGTTTTAGCTGCGTCTGATGGGACAGTGGTGTACGCCGGGAGTGGTTTGCGGGGCTACGGCGAGCTGGTCATCATCAAACACAGCGATACCTACGTCAGTGCTTACGGCCACAACCGTAGGCTGTTGGTTCGGGAGGGGCAGCAGGTCAAAGTCGGACAGACAATTGCCGAAATGGGGTCAACTGGTACAGACCGGGTGAAACTGCACTTTGAGATTCGCCGCCAAGGGAAGCCTGTAGATCCGCTGCAATTTCTACCCCGTCGTTGATGTGTTGCCAGCCTGTTCCCTCGCGTAGAAGGAACAGGCTCCAGCGTTGCCAAGGATAAAGGCGTCGCTTGAGCTTGAGGTCGAACTCACCAAAGGACTATAACAATGGCTCTCAGTAAAGAAGCGCCGGAGTTTGACATCGACGATGAGGTTCTCCTTATGGAGACCGGCATCGCTACGGAATCGATGTCGAATGAGGGATTAGCTGTACCTTCAGTTCGCACCAAATCCAAGAACTCCACTGCGTTAAAACAGCACAAGTACATTGACTACACGCGGGCGCTCGATGCGACCCAGCTGTACCTCAATGAAATCGGCTTTTCCCCTCTGCTGACTCCCGAAGAAGAAGTCCATTTTGCGCGCTTGTCGCAAAAGGGCGATCCGGCTGGGCGCAAGCGCATGATTGAAAGCAACCTGCGCCTGGTGGTGAAAATCGCCCGACGCTACGTCAATCGAGGGCTGTCCCTGTTGGACCTGATCGAGGAGGGCAACCTCGGCTTGATTCGGGCGGTGGAGAAGTTCGACCCTGAGCGGGGCTTCCGCTTCTCGACCTACGCCACCTGGTGGATTCGTCAGACCATCGAACGGGCGATCATGAATCAGACCCGCACGATCCGGTTGCCGATCCATGTGGTCAAGGAGCTCAACGTCTACCTGCGGGCTGCGCGTGAGCTGACCCAAAAACTCGATCATGAACCCTCGCCCGAAGAAATCGCCAACCTGCTGGAAAAGCCGGTAGGCGAGGTCAAGCGCATGCTCGGTCTTAACGAGCGCGTGTCCTCGGTCGACGTCTCGCTGGGCCCGGATTCGGATAAAACCCTGCTGGACACCCTGACGGATGATCGCCCGACGGATCCTTGCGAGCTGTTGCAGGACGATGATCTTTCCCAAAGCATTGACCAGTGGCTGTCGGAACTTACCGACAAGCAGCGCGAGGTGGTGATTCGCCGCTTCGGCCTGCGCGGTCATGAGAGCAGTACCCTGGAGGATGTAGGCCAGGAGATCGGCCTGACCCGTGAGCGGGTGCGCCAGATCCAGGTAGAAGGGCTCAAGCGCTTGCGTGAGATCCTGGAGAAGAATGGCTTGTCGAGTGAGTCGTTGTTTCAATAACGACGCAGCATGAATGTGGGAGGGGGCTTGCCCCCGATGGCAGTGGTTCAGTCACTGGATGTATCGACTGACCCACCGCTATCGGGGGCAAGCCCCCTCCCACATTATTTATGTATGCCCAAATCCCAGGCATAAAAAAACCCCGCTTTTAAGGGCGGGGTTCTTTCGACTAAGTCAGTACAAGTTAGATAACTTGAACTTCTTCAGCTTGCATGCCTTTCTGACCGCGGGTAGCGATGAAAGAAACCTGTTGGCCTTCTTTCAGGCTTTTGAAGCCGTCGGATTGGATAGCTTTGAAGTGAACGAACAGGTCGTCACCGGATTGTGGAGTGATGAAGCCGAAGCCTTTTTCATCGTTGAACCACTTAACGGTACCAGTTTGGCGATTAGACATGGTGTATCTCCTTGGACAAAGTTAACTGCGACTCAGGAAAAGCCCTGGCCGAGACTGAGTGCAAAGAGCAGGAAAAATTCTTGGAGATGGTTGGATCGAAATTCAACATATCGTGTAGAGATTCTCAGTGACACAAGCAGCACAGTGGCGCCACCTTAACCCTTTTTCCGGAACGTGCCAATGGTATTTCCGAAGGTTTCTCTATTTTCGTGACTGGCGGTGGTATTTACGTTGATTGCGCACGCCGATTTGGGGCCTGGCCCCGCTGGCTGCGGCTTATACAAGGCGGGCATTGATCAAGACATTCATTAACAAAAGTCCCACGCCCTTTGAACCCCAACGCCCACCCCGGTAAGATGCCCAACAGAATTTTTCCACCTCGCTATTCAGGACACCCGCCATGAGCATCAAATCGGACAAGTGGATTCGCCGCATGGCGCAAGAGCACGGCATGATCGAACCGTTCGTTGAGCGCCAGATCCGTGGTGAAGGCGCTGATCGTGTGATTTCGTATGGTGTTTCCAGCTACGGCTACGACGTGCGTTGTGCCGATGAATTCAAGGTGTTCACCAACATCAACTCGGCCACCGTCGATCCGAAAAACTTCGACGAAAAGAGCTTCGTCGACGTCAAGAGCGACGTGTGCATCATCCCGCCCAACTCCTTCGCCCTGGCGCGCACCGTGGAATTTTTCCGCATTCCCCGCGACGTGCTGACCATCTGCCTGGGTAAAAGCACTTATGCGCGCTGTGGCATTATCGTCAACGTAACGCCGCTTGAGCCAGAGTGGGAAGGCCACGTCACCCTGGAATTCTCCAACACCACCACCCTGCCGGCGAAGATCTACGCCAACGAAGGCGTGGCGCAGATGCTGTTCCTGCAGTCCGATGAGGCCTGTGAAGTGTCCTACAAAGACCGTGGCGGCAAGTACCAGGGCCAGCGCGGCGTCACCCTGCCACGCGCCTGATCGAAACGTCCTACGCGTAAAGGGAATTAGTCTGGGGAAAGTGACTCTATTGGGTGTACTGCCTCGGTGCGTGCAAAACGCGCCGAGCCACGCTTGAGGAGTACCTTATGAAGATCGACCCGCGAATCAGCGCCGAACTCGCCCGGCTTGAACCCAACCAGATTGGTGTTCTGGCCTGGTCCCTGATGGCCGACCCTGCTTATGCGGGTGGTATCCCCGGTCAACCTGAGCCCGATTCCCCGTACCCTACCGAACCCGACGAACCTGGCGAACCGACCCTTCCGGACGAGCCGCTACCCGTGCCGATGGCCTGATGCCTGCAGGTTGGGAAATGGTCAGTTCTCCAACCGACTGGCCATGGTTCCTGGCGGCCGGTCACAAAAGTTCGCCGTTGGTCGTCCTGTTCCACTGAATATCCCCAGCAAAAGCCCCAAACACCGGCAGCAGGCCGCTTGCGGGTTTTGCCGCGATCAAGTTCATGCGTCGGCTCGGCAGGCCCTCAGCGCGCTCAGGCGGGGCTGGGGGGGGGGGGCGAGTAGGGCGCTTGCGGTAACGCTCAGCAAAAATTCACTTCAAATTGCCACTCAGGAATTGTTGCAGGCGCTCACTCTTCGGGTTGCCCAGCACATCCTCTGGCGTGCCTTGCTCTTCCACCAAGCCCTTGTGCAGGAACAGCACCTGGCTCGACACCTTGCGCGCAAAGCTCATCTCGTGGGTCACCATGATCATGGTGCGGCCTTCCTCGGCCAGGCCCTGGATCACCTTCAGCACTTCGCCCACCAGCTCCGGGTCGAGGGCCGAGGTGGGTTCGTCGAACAGCATCACCTCCGGCTCCATCGCCAAGGCGCGGGCGATGGCCACGCGTTGTTGCTGGCCACCGGAGAGAAACGCCGGGTATTGATCGGCCACGCGGGCCGGCAGGCCGACTTTGTCCAGGTAACGGCGGGCACGGTCCTCGGCGTCTTTCTTACTGCAGCCCAGCACCCGGCGCGGAGCCATGGTGATGTTTTCCAGCACGCTCATGTGGCTCCACAGGTTGAAGTGTTGGAACACCATCGCCAGGCGTGTGCGCAGGCGCTGCAGCTCGGCGTCGTCGGCCACGCGCATGCCGTGGCGGTCGCTGACCATGCGGATCGGCTTGTCGTCGAGGGTCATCGCGCCGTCGTTGGGGGTTTCCAGAAAGTTGATGCAGCGCAGGAAGGTGCTCTTGCCCGAGCCGCTGGCGCCGATCAGGCTGATCACGTCACCGGTCTTGGCCTTGAGCGAGACGCCTTTGAGCACTTCATTGTCGCCATAGCTTTTATGCAGGCCTTCAACGGTCAGTTTGTACATGGGGCGTGCATCCTCAAGGCGAAAGTAGGTAGCCGCTGCGGTAGGCCTCTGAGCCTGCAACATGGCCGATGACCATCCCAGCAGTGGCCATGCGCCGCAGCGAACGGGCGTAAAGCAGGCCGGCGCTTTTGCAATGCACAGGCGTTACGCGGTCAGTAATGGGGTCGATGATTTCGGCGATCAGTTGCCCGGCTTCGAGGTATTCGCCGGGCAAGGCGCTGAACACCAGCAAGCCGCCGACCGGCGTCGCTACCGGTTCGACGCCCGCCAACGGGGTGGCCG
This sequence comes from Pseudomonas marginalis, assembly GCF_024169655.1. Taxonomy (GTDB): domain Bacteria; phylum Pseudomonadota; class Gammaproteobacteria; order Pseudomonadales; family Pseudomonadaceae; genus Aquipseudomonas; species Aquipseudomonas paraveronii. The sequence continues at coordinate 1,372,025 of NZ_JALJWV010000001.1, forward strand.
GGTAGGGCAGGTCGGGCAGGGGGGGCACGTCGCCGGCAATCGCGCCGAAGTGAATCAGGTAGTCGATGATCGCCTGGCAGTCGAGGCCGGCCAGGCCATGGTTGACGTCGCCCTGGCCGCGCAGTTCGACGGTCACCGAAAAACAGCCCATAGGGATCGGGAAGCGCTCGCCGAAGCGTTGCTGCAACTGCCACCACATCAGGGTGAAGCACTCATCGAAGGATTGCCCGCCGGAATCGGTGGCCAGCAAGTTGGCCTCAGAGCCGATATACCGCGCCAGCGGCTCCACCTGCGGCCAGGCCTCGGGCGTGGTGTACAGGTGCGCCACGGCTTCGAAGTCGCAATGCAGGTCCAGCACCATGTCGGCATCACAGGCCAGGCGTTGCAGTACCAGGCGTTGGGATTGCAACTGAGTCGTGACGGTTTGCTCCGCCAGGGCGGTGGACAGCGCCGCGCGGATCAGTTCGACGTTGCGCTGGGGATCGTCTCCGAGCACATCCTTGACCTGATCACCCACCTCTTCACTGAGGTCGACAAACAGACGGTTGAAGTTCTGCCCGCTTTCCAACTCATAGCGGCCCAGTGGGATGTCCATCAACACTTGTTCGAGGCCCGCCGGGTTGGCGATGGGCACCAGCACAATCTCGCTGCGCAAGCGCCCGGCGGCGGCCAGTTGCGCCAGGCGCGCCTTGAGGTGCCAGGCCACCAGCATGCCCGGCAGTTCATCGGCATGCAGCGACGCCTGGATGTAGATCTTGTGTTCGGTCTGCTCCGGGCCGAAGTGGAAGCTGTGAATCTGCCGCGCCGTGCCTGGCACCGGCGCGATCAGTTCATGGATCTGATGACGCATGAAGGCTCCTTAGTGGCTCGGCCCGAGGAAAGCCAGCCAGCGGCGCTCCGCCAGACGAAACAGACCGACCAGGGCAAAGGTCACGGTCAGGTAGATCAGCGCAGCGATACCGAATGATTGAAAGGTCATAAAGGTGGCCGAGTTGGCGTCCCGGGCCACTTTGAGAATGTCCGGGATCGTCGCGGTAAACGCCACCGTCGTCGAGTGCAGCATCAAAATCACTTCATTGCTGTAGTACGGCAATGAACGGCGCAGGGCCGACGGCATGATCACATAGGCGTACAGCTTCCAGCCGCTGAGGCCGTAGGCTTTGGCCGCTTCGACTTCGCCGTGGGCCATGCTGCGGATCGCCCCGGCGAAAATCTCCGTGGTGTAGGCGCAGGTATTGAGGGCAAAGGCCAGGACCGTGCAGTTCATCGCATCGCGAAAGAACGCATCCAGCACCGGTTGGGCGCGCACGGCGGCGATGCTGTAGATGCCGGTGTAACAGATCAGCAATTGGATATAGAGCGGCGTGCCACGAAACAGGTAGGTGTAGAACTGCACCGGCCAGCGCACCAGGGGGTTACGCGATACTCTGGCGATGGACAGCGGGATCGACACCAGAAAACCGATCACCAGTGAGGCGCTGAGCAGCCACATGGTCATGGCCAGGCCGGTGATGTGCTGGCCGTCGCTGTAAAGGAATGGACGCCAGTATTCCTGCAAGAGTTCGATCATCGCACGGCCTCCCGGGAGCCTGCCGAATAGCGACGTTCAAGACGGCGCAGGACAAAGTTGGACGCACTGGTGATCAGCAGGTAGATCAATGCGGCGACCACCAGGAAGTAAAACAGTTGATAGGTGCTCTTGCCGGCATCCTGCGCGGCCTTGACCAGGTCTGCCAGGCCGATGATCGACACCAGTGCGGTGGCCTTGAGCATCACCATCCAGTTGTTGCCGATGCCCGGTAGGGCAAAGCGCATCATTTGCGGGAAGGTCACGTAGCGAAACCGCTGCCCGCGTTTGAGGCCGTAAGCCGTGGCGGCTTCCAGTTGGCCACGGGGTACCGCGAGGATCGCGCCGCGAAAGGTTTCGGTGAAGTACGCACCGTAAATAAAGCCCAGGGTGATCACCCCGGCGCTGAATGGGTCGATCTCGATGTATTCCCATTCCATGAAGTCTGTAAGACCGGTCAGCCAGGTTTGCAGGCTGTAGAAAATCAGCAGCATCAGCACCAGGTCGGGCACGCCACGAATCAGCGTGGTGTAGAGCTGGGCGGGAATGCGCAGGAAGGGCAGGCTGGACAGTTTGGCGCTGGCGCCGAGCAGGCCCAGCAACACGCTGACGGCCAGGGACAGCACCGACAACTTGATGGTCATCCAGGTGCCTTGTAGCAACAGCGGGCCGAAACCCTTCAAACTGAGCGCGCTCAGCCCGAGGGTTTGCAACAGTTCTTCGAACATAAATCAGGACCTATGGCGATAAAAAAGCGCCCCTCGCGGGAAGGGGCGCCCCAGGCATTATTTGCCGCTGTACAGGTTCAGATCGCCAAAGTGTTTCTTCTGGATGCTGGCGTAGGTGCCATCATCGTGTAACGCTTTGATACCTTTATCCAAAAAGGCCTTCAGCTCGGTGTTACCTTTTTTGATACCGATCGCTGTTTTCGACGGCAGCAGTGGGTCGTCGATGGCCGCGCTGACTTCATAACCGGCACCGGCCGGCGACTTCAGAAAGCCCAGTTCAGCTTGCAGCATGTCCTGCACGGACGCGTCGAGACGGCCGGAGGTCAGGTCAGCGTACACCTGGTCCTGGTTGGCGTAGGCCTTGGTGGTCACACCGGCTTTATCCAATACGGCCTTGGCATAGGCTTCCTGGATGGTGCCTTGCTCGTAGCCCACGGTTTTGCCCTTGAGGGACTCAGGCGTCGAGTAACCGGCGCCCTTCTTGAAGACCAGCGAAGTCGGGCCGGAGAACAGCTCGTTGGAGAAGTCGATGGCCTTCATACGGGTTTCGGTGACGGTCATGGACGAAATCACGCCGTCGAATTTGTTGGCTTTGAGGCCTGGAATCATGCCGTCGAAGTCGCTTTCGACCCACTTGCACTTGACCTTCAGCTCGGCGCAGATCGCATTGCCCAGGTCGATGTCGAAGCCCACCAGGCTGCCGTCAGCGGCTTTGGACTCAAACGGTGCGTAGGACGGATCGACACCAAAACGCAATTCCTTGTATTCCTTGGCCAAGGCGGAACCAGCGGCCATGCACAGAGCCAGTGCAGAAAGGGTCAGCAATGCTTTTTTCATTATGTAATCCCTGGAAACCAAGATAAGCGCTTGTGGCGCGTTTAGGACTGTTACTGAACGGTGTCAGACGGATCACAAGTAGCAATTTCTGCACCATAGTTCCGAATGTCACTCCGAATGATCGTTTTAAAAGGTGGGAAGAGGGAGCTATTAGTGTAGGAGATGCCCGAAAGTGGGCATTGAAAATCGGCTGCACTATTTTGGATCGAGCGCAGATTAAAAAATGTGGGAGCAGGCTTGCCTGCGATGAAGCTGTGTCAGTCACCCTTTCAGTGACTGATCCGCCGCTATCGCAGGCAAGCCTGCTCCCACCTGTTGGTACGGTTATTTGCCGGGCGTGAGGGTCAACCTGGCTTTCCCATACACCTTGTCAAAGTTCTGCGGCTGCATCGGGAAGCTCAGGTATTGCGCCTTGAGCGACGGATCGATGCCATTGACGTAGTTCGGGCTGACCGGGTTGCCGGACTGGCCGATACCGCCCTGGCCCGTCATCGGTTCTGCCTGGCCGAAGTCGACAATCATGCGCAGTGCCGGCACTTGGGTGGTGTCGAAACTCTCTCCCCAGTTGTACGGGGCCGGGTTCAGGGTGTTGTGGTCACCGCCGCTGGCCAGCGGGCCGCGAATCACCTGGCCGTTGCGGTTCTTCCAGGTGGTGCTGTGCAGTTTGCCCCACTGCCAGGCCTTGTGATCGGCACCCAACTGGCTGTCGCCGGCAGTGATCGCGGCGGCCAGGCTGCGGGCGAGGATTGCTGGTTTGTCTTCTTTCTGCGGGGTGCGTATATCGTCCCAGAATGGGCTGTCTTCACGGCCCAGCAGGTGGTCGGCTTGGGCGGCGTAGGACAGGTTGGCGTTGCTGATAAAGGCTTTCCAAGTGGCGCTGTTTTCCGGGCCGAGTTCGTCGAGGAAGATCTGTTTGCTGCTTTCCTGCAGGAACAGCTCGTAAATCGCCGCGTCGGCGGACGTCGGCGCCAAGCGGCCGTCAAACGCCATCAGGCGATTCAGCGCTTCACGGGCCTTGGTCTGTTCGGCCGCGGGCAGCGCAGCGATTGCCTGTTTCAGCGGCTGCGCCATGCCCGGCGCCTGGAACATGTTCTTGAGCTTGGCGGCGAACGTGGTGGTCTGGTCGTATTGCATGGCGATCATGCTGCGGCTGTCATGCTTGCCGGCATTGGCCAGTTGCGCCAGGCGCTCACTGCGCTCCGGGGCATCCCACGAGTTGGACAGTTGCATGCCATAGCCGCGCGGCGCGGTGCGCTGGTTGGCGGTGCCGATCCAGCCTTGGGCCGGGTCCTGGTCATAGGGGTGCAGCATTGCGTCGGCGTAACCGTCCCAGTCAAAGCGTGCATCCCAGCCCGGTGAGGGCAGCAGGCCTTCGCCTTCGCGGCGGTTGGGGAAGCGTCCGGTCACTTGCCAGCCGATGTTGCTCGCGTCGGCGAACACCATGTTCAAGGCGATGGCGCGGATTTCCCGGGTCGCGTCCGAGGCTTTGCCGGCGCTTTGCGCGCGGGACAGGTCGAAGAATGCATCCAGGCTCTTGTCGTCCTTGAAGTCCGCCGTTTGCAGGGCCAGGCCCAGTCCCGTTGTCAGCGCCTGGCTACTGTTGAGCAGGGCGCCGTGGCGGGTTTCGTACACCACTTCGCGAATCGAGCGTTGGCCTTTGATGAAAAAGGTCTCGTTACGCACACCGGCCGGTAGCCATTTGCCGTTGCTCTCGTAGTACAACGCGCTGCCCTGGCGTTTGACCTTTTCCAGGAACAGGTCCTGGGTGTCGCCCTTGACCGTGCTCATGCTCCACGCCACTTTGCCGTTGAAGCCGGACAACAGGGTCGGCAGGCCGGCAATCGAGGCGCCGACGGCCTGGTATTTCGGGGCGCGGATCTGTACGTAGTTCCATGGCGACGGGGCTTGCGGCTGGGCGGCGAGGTCGTTGGCCAGCAGGCTTTTGCCGCTGCGGCTGCGTTGCGGGCCAATCGCCCAGTTGCTCGAGGTGGTGATCGCCAGTGAGTTGAGGCTGCTCAGTTGCTGGCTGACCGTCTCTAGCCCAGCCAGGCCGGTGATCTGGCCCAGGTTCACGCCCTTGAGTTTGTCGGCTTCGGCCAGCGGGATCGGCTCATCCGGCGCACTTGGGGTGAGCCAGGCGAGTTTGTCGACGCCGACCTTTTGCCCCAGTACCAGGGATGACAATTCTTCCTGCAGGTTGGCCGACTCGCTGAAATTCAGCAGGCAGAACAACAGCGCCGAATCTTCCGGCTTCCAGTACTCGGGTTTGTAGCCGGTCTGGGCGAGGTCCGGTGGCAGCTTGTCGCGGTAGCGGAACAGGTAGGCGTTGACGCCACGGGCATACACTTCAAAGAAGCGCTTGAGCCGCGGCGACGAGGCGTTGTACAGCTCGCCGGCGCTTTTCTTGAGATTGACCGCGCGCATGAAACGGTCGACATCCAGCACCTCGGGGCCGGACATTTCCGCCAGGCGGCCTTGGGCCAACAAGCGCAACGTGACCATCTGCGTAATGCGGTCGCTGGCATGCACATAACCGAGGCTGAACAGCGCATCGTGGAAGGTGTTGCTTTCAATCAGCGGCATGCCCTGGGCATTGCGGCGTATCGAAACATTCTGCGCGAGGCCCTTGATCGGCTGTACGCCGGCAACGGGTGGTAGGGTGTCCTGGGTGCTCTGGAGCTGGCAACCAGCCAGGCTTAACGCACTGGCCACTGCCGCGGCAACGCCGAACCGGGGAAGAAAATGTGAGAGGGCTGGCGAGGCCATGGCAAAGCTCCTGCGGGGGGTGGCGTCAGTAAAGGCGCTACGTTAGTGAGCGCGGTGAAACGACGCAAGCAGGAGCTAAGGCTTATTTTCAGACGCCAGGTATCAAGCGCCGTGGCACTTCTTGAATTTCTTCTCGCTGCCGCATGGGCATGGATCGTTGCGGCCAACGTCCTTCAGGGCATTGCGCACCGGCTCCTGGTGAGCATGGCCGCAGTTCGGGCCGTGGACATGGCCGTGGTCGTGATCATGGTGATCGTGATCGTGGTTGCAGTCAGGACCATGGACATGGGGTTGTTGAGTCATCGATGTCGCTCCGGAATAAAATCGCCGGGGATTATCTCGCCATTGTGGTCCACGCGCACGTCATTACCGATGAATAATCCGGTTTTCAGTTCGCCTTCCAGCCGATAAGGCACGGGCCGGTCGGGGTTTTTCAGCATCTGCACCACATCACGGATCTGCGGCCAGAGGTTGGTGCGCACCGAGATCTTGAAAAAGGCGTGGCTACGCGGCGGCACGGTGAACCATTCGTTGGATTCGCCTTCGGTCAGCAGCAGGTTGCCCAGGCTGACCTTGTAGATCAGGCCCCGCACCGTCAGGTCGGCGTCGTCGCGGTTGTCCACGCGAAAATACAGCTTGAACTTCTGCTCCAGTAACTTGGCCCGTACCACTTCGACTTTCACCAGCGAGACGTGGGGCGGGGGCGTGTCGTCCTCGAACCACGAGGCGCAGCCGCTCAAACCAAGGGTCAACGCCAGCAACAAGCTGTAAGTCCGGAGCATGGCGTGATCCCTGTCAGGTGATTAGAGGTAGCTGGAGCAGCACTTCTTGAACTTCTGCCCGCTCCCGCAGAGGCACGCGTCATTGCGTCCGGCCTTCATCTCCACTGTCGGGTCGATGAAGTACCAGCGCCCCTCATTCTGTACGAAAGAAGACTGTTCGCGGTGGCTATGTTCGCCGGTGCTGTCATGCCAGCGTGCAGTAAAGGTCACGAACGCATGTTCCGGCTGGCCGCCGAACACCTCGGAGCTTTCCACCTCCAGGCCAAGCCAGGTGCTCTGGGCACTCCAGGCGGCAATGGCGTCACGGTCCAGGGCGGCCTGTTGCGCGGGCAGGGTGGTGGCCACCAGATAGTCCACCAGGCCCAGCACGTAGGCGCTGTAACGCGAACGCATCAGTGCGGTGGCGCACGGCGCCGGGTGGCCGGCGTGATAATGGCCGCAGCAGGCATCCAGCAGGTTGCCGCTGCCGCAGGGGCAAATGGCTGTCGTCATTGGGTTACCACCAATACTTTCCGAAGTTTTCCGGGTTGGCCCAGAAGCGGGCGTTGAGCCAGTCCGGCACCTGTTTATAGTCAAGCAGATCATAGGTAAACAGCGTCAGCACCTGCTCTTCGCGCTGGAAGCGCTCGCCGGCCTGCAGGGCCAGGGAGAAGAAGTCAGTGTCCTTCCAGTCGCAGGCTCCCAGGTCCACCAGCACCGCAATACGGCTGGCATTGAGATTGCGAATGCCGCCCAACAGGGTCAGGCCTTGTGGTTTTGACAGGTGCTCCAGGCAATCGACCACCAGCGCCAGGTCAAAACGCTGCGCCGCCAGTTCCGCCGGCAACGCGCCAGGCGCCGCGACGGACACCTGGGTCTCAGGGTGCGCCTTTTGAAAGGCTTCCAGTGCCGGGAACTGGCTGGCACCCAACAGCAACAGGCGTTTGGGCTGCTGCAAATCGAGCAAGGCAGCCAGAGCTTGCTGGGGTGTACGAGAAGAAATACCAGCGGTCATCAGAGATCCTCACATCAGGACCCTAGAGACTAGCGCGGCTGAGCGTGCGGGCCTAGAGCGGGTGGCTGAGAAAAGTCCCTCAAGTGCAGCCGTCCTCAATGAATACGGGGGTGTGGCGTACTGGCGCAGTTGAAAAGAGCGGTCTTTACTCCACCCATCGGCCCCCGCCGATCCCCCCCAGGAGAAATCAGATGAGCATCATGCGGACAGCTCTACCCTTGGTTCTGCTAACCGGAGTATTGACAGGTTGCGCAGGTTTGCAAAAAACCGATTGGCCCACCTGCGCCGCCGTTGGCGGTGTGACCGGCGCGGCGATCGGTGCGACGGAAAGCTCAGCCTATGCCGGCTACGGCGCGTTGTTGGTCGGCGGCATGGCCGGTGCCTATTGCTGGGTACACGGCGATGGCGACGAAGACGGCGATGGCGTGCCGGACAGCCGTGACAAGTGCCCCGGCACGCCGAAAGGCGTGCAGGTCGATGCCAATGGTTGCCCACCTGCGCCACCCGCCGCGGTGGTTGAAGAGGTGGTTGTGGTCAAGGAAGAAACCATCGTGATTCGCGACGTCCACTTCCAGTTCGACTCGGCCAAGCTGACGGCGGCGGACAAAACCAAGCTCGACACCATCGCCACCCGCCTGAAACGCGAAGCCCCGAGCGCCCAGTTGCGCGTCAGTGGGCATACCGACAGCGTCGGCAAGGACGCCTACAATCAGAAACTCTCGGAAAAACGCGCCCACTCGGTGACGGAATACCTGATCGGCTCCGGCGTGCCTCGCAGTAACTTTGTGTCGGTGACCGGCGCGGGCGAAAGCCATCCGGTGGCGGACAACAAAACCGCTGAAGGCCGTGCCCTGAACCGCCGCGTAGAAATCCAGATCAACCGCTGACAGCCCTTGCCCCTGTGGGATTCCGCAGGGGCATCGTTGGCGATCCTCGCTGAAACTGCCGCCTTCTCAAGTTTTTTGATCCTTCACTGGCAAATCGCCTGTAGAAGTCGTTACTGTGCGCCCAAAGAAAAATTTGCAATAACAAATTCCAAAACACTCAGGAGCCCCATGATGCGTAAGGTTTTTCTGTTGGCCCTGTTGGTCAGCCCCGTTGCCCTGGCCCAGAACGTCAGTGTCGAAACCAACTCGTTGATGCGCTTGCCCAACAGCACCAGCGTATTGCAACTGGAACGCCTGGACGTGGCGGACTACGGCACGTTGCTTATCCCCGCCACGATCAGCCAGGTCTCGGTGGATGAGTTGCACCTGGGCCGCGACGCACGCATCGCCATCGCTCCCGGTAACACCGCGCTGCAATTGCAGGTGCGTCAGGCGCAACTGGAGCACGGCAGCCAAATCACCTCGCGGGGTGCTCCCGGGACCCATGAAAAACCAGCCAAGGCCGGGCGTGACCTGACCTTGCGCATCAATGCCCTGACGGCGCAGGAACTGTCGGTGGATGCCCGTGGTGGCGCCGGCGCCCAAGGGTATGCCGGGTTGGATGGCGCCAACGGCGAAGACCCGGGTTGCACTTGGGGTTCCGCCGGGCGCGGTGCCAACGGCGATAACGGTGGCGACGGGTTGCCCGGCGCGGCGGGCGCGCAGGTGCGGGTCGAGCTGCCGCAGGACTTCCCTAGCGACAAGATCAAGGTCTGGGTCGATGGCGGCGCGGGCGGCTTGGCAGGGACGGCGGGCAAGCCCGGAAGGGGTGGGCAATCCAAGGGTTGCCTGGTGTACCGCGCCGATGGTGGTGACAAAGGCCGGCCAGGGCTGGAAGGGCAACCGGGGCCGGCGGGTCCTGCGGGAACTGTGACCATTCAGCGACTTTGAGTCATTCGATCTGACGCCATCGGGAGCAAGCTCCCTCGCACATTTTGAATGCATTTCAAGTGTGGGAGGGAGCTTGCTCCCGATGGCCGTTTAAGGCGCGCCTCAGAACATCGGCCGAGCCGAAGCAATCGCGACCAGCACCAACCCCACGATCAGGTTAATGCCCACCAACTTGCGAATCTGCCCCAGTGCAGCCGCACCCGCCGGCCAATCCTCTGCCGCTAGCGCTGTGCGCAATTCAGGGAGCTTCAACGCCTGGATGCGGATGAACAGCGCGGTCATCACCACATACAAACCCATCATCACCTGCACGTAACGCGGCGCGGTTTCAAACCCGCTGAAGCGCAGTTGCAGCAGGCCGACACCGCTGATCGGCAAAATCAGTACCGCCACCCAGACCCACACGAAAAAACGTTGAAACACATTTGCCCACAGCTTGAGCCGGGCAGGGCCCTCAAGCGCCGCCACAGCGGCGGGGCGCAGGATCATCCAGGCGAAAAACATGCCGCCGACCCAGATCAGGGCGGCCAATACATGCAGGGTGTAAACGAGGCTGAACACGGTCATTGCGGTACTCCGTTCTGCGCGGGATTAATTAGCGAGGTATGATAGCTGCCGATCCGAACCACTGAAAATTTATCCAGCGTTTTTGCGCCCGACTATCCATGATCAGCACTGAACTCAAAACCACGATCCAGGGCGCTTATTCGCGTTTTCTCGAAGCCAAGAGCTTGAAACCGCGCTACGGCCAACGCCTGATGATCGCCGAAGTGGCCAAGGTCCTCGGGGATATCGACACCGACGACGAAGGCCGGCGCAGCGGTGACCCTGCGGTCGTGGCCGTCGAGGCCGGCACCGGCACCGGCAAGACCGTGGCCTACAGCCTGGCGGCGATTCCCACCGCCAAGGCCGCCGGCAAGCGCTTGGTGATCGCTACCGCCACCGTCGCCCTGCAGGAGCAGATCGTCTACAAAGACCTGCCCGATCTGATGCGCAACAGTGGCCTGAACTTCACCTTCGCCCTGGCCAAGGGCCGTGGCCGCTATATGTGCCTGTCCAAGCTCGACGTGCTGCTGCAGGAAGGCCACGCGCAAACCGCCACGGCGTCGCTGTTTGAAGAAGAAGGCTTCAAGATCGAAGTCGATGAAGTCAGCCAGAAGCTGTTTACCAGCATGATCGAGAAACTGGCCGGCAATAAATGGGACGGCGACCGCGACAGCTGGCCCACCGCCCTGGAAGACGCCGATTGGGCGCGGCTGACCACCGACCACAGTCAATGCACCAACCGACATTGCCCCAACTTCGGCCAGTGCGCCTTCTATAAAGCGCGCGAAGGCATGGGCAAGGTCGACGTGATCGTCACCAACCACGACATGGTCCTGGCCGACCTGGCCCTGGGCGGCGGCGCCGTGCTGCCGGACCCGCGAGACACCCTTTACGTATTCGACGAAGGCCACCACCTGCCCGACAAGGCCATCGGCCACTTCGCCCACTACACGCGCTTGCGCTCCACCGCCGACTGGTTGGAGACCACCGCCAAGAACCTCACCAAACTGCTGGCCCAGCATCCGCTGCCCGGCGACCTGGGCAAGCTGATCGAGCAGGTACCGGAGCTGGCGCGGGAGATCAAGACCCAGCAGCAGTTCATGTTCAGCGCCTGCGAGCAGGTCGCCGACTTCAAGCCCGGCGAAGACGTCGAAGGCCGCGAGCGCCCGCGCCATCGCTTTGTCGGCGGACTGATTCCCGAGCACATGCGTGAAATGGGCGTCGAGCTGAAGAAGGGCTTTTCGCGCCTGACCGACCTCTTCACCCGCCTGACCGACCTGCTCAAGGAAGGCATGGACGGCGAGGTCAACATCGGCATCGCGAGCAACCAGGCCGAGGAGTGGTACCCACTGTTCGGCAGCCTGTTGTCCCGTGCCCAGGGCAACTGGGAGTTGTGGACGGCCTTCACCGTCGAAGACCCGGAAGACAACCCGCCCATGGCGCGTTGGCTGACCCTGTCGGAAAGCGGTGCGCTGTTTGACATCGAGGTCAACGCCAGCCCGATCCTCGCGGCTGAAATGCTGCGGCGCAACCTGTGGAACGTGGCCTATGGTTGCCTGGTCACCTCGGCCACGCTGACCGCCCTGGGCACCTTCGACCGCTTCCGCATGCGTGCTGGCCTGCCGAAAAAGGCTGTCACCGCCGTGGTGCCGAGCCCGTTCCATCACGCCGATGCTGGCGTGCTGCGCGTCCCCGACCTCAAGGCCGACCCCCGGGATGCGCCGGCCCACACGGCGGCGATCATCCGTGACTTGCCGGAGCTGGTGGAAGGTTCGCGCGGCACACTGGTGCTGTTCTCGTCGCGCAAACAGATGCAGGACGTGTTCGACGGCCTTGACCGCGACTGGCGCAAGCAGGTGTTTATCCAAGGCAACCTGTCCAAGCAGGAAACCCTGAACAAGCACAAGGCGCGGGTCGATGGCGGAGATTCCAGCGTGCTGTTCGGCCTGGCGAGCTTTGCCGAAGGCGTGGATTTGCCCGGTGCCTATTGCGAACACGTGGTGATCGCCAAGATCCCGTTCTCGGTGCCGGATGATCCTGTCGAGGCCGCCCTGGCCGAGTGGATCGAAGCGCGCGGTGGCAACCCGTTCATGGAAATCTCGGTGCCGGATGCGTCCCTGAAACTGGTGCAGGCCTGCGGGCGCTTGCTGCGTACCGAAGAAGACCGGGGCACCATCACCTTGCTCGATCGCCGCCTGGTCACCCAGCGCTATGGCAAGGCTATCTTGAATGCCTTGCCGCCGTTCCGGCGCGAAATTTCTTAAGCCTCAGTGGGCGAATTCGCCCACTTCGTGGTCTATCTCACTGCCTCGCTCTATGTCATCAGGCCATTTATCGGCCGTTTGGGAGAACCTTGCTCGTATGATTCGCACGCTGCCCGCCCTTTTTGCCCTGCTGTTCGCTGCGCCGCTGCTGGCCGCGCCCGCCGGGCAACAAACGCTGTTCAACTTCGTCCGGCCTGCCGATGTGGTCAAGGTGGCGACCCAGGACGCCAGCCTGCCGCAATACAACGCCGAACAAACCCCTGAAGGCGAAGTGCTGCGCCGCATCACCTTCAACCCAGCCGCCGAACCGAGCCTGGTGCTCAGCCCGCAGACCGGCGCCTGGGACTGGTCGCAATCCAGCGCCATGAGCCTGCGAATCCAGAGCGCCATGGACTGGGCGTTGACCCTGTACGTCAAGGTGCAGAGCAATGACGGCAAGACCCTGGTCAGCCGCATCGACTTGCCAGCCGGTCCAGCCCAGACCCTGTTGATCCCCCTGCAAGCCAACTCGCCGTTGAGCCAGGGCATGAAGGCCGGCCCGCCGATGCCGATCAGCGTCGACGGCCAGCGCGTGTTGCTGGCCAGCAGTGCCGGTGAAATCGACCGCAGCCAGGTGGTGTCGGTGACCCTGTCGATGATCAAGCCGAATGTCGCCCAAAGCATTCTGCTGGAGCGCTTTGGCGTGCAGGACAGCGAGCCGGTGCTCAAGGCGGCCTATAGCGAACTGGTGGACGCCTATGGCCAGTCCACCCGCGCGCGCTGGCCGGAAAAGGTCAGCAGCGACGAGCAGCTCAAGGCCGCCGCTGCCAAGGAGCAGCAACAACTCAAGGTTTGGTTGGCCGAGCGGGATAAGTCCTCCCTGGACCAGTACGGCGGTTGGAACAAAGGCCCGGCGTTCGACGCCAGCGGCTTTTTCCACACCGAGAAGCGCGACGGTCGCTGGTATTTGGTGACGCCTGAGGGGCATCCGTTCTATTCCCTGGGCGTCAACACCGTGGCGTCGGATAACAACCCGACCTACGTGGCGGGTCGTGAATGGATGTTCGCGGCGCTGCCCAAGGCCGGTGAACCCTTCGACCAATACTACGGCAGCGCTGACAACCGCACCGGCAACGGTGCCGGCGAAGGGCGCAGCTTTGGTGCGGGGCGTTGGTACGATTTCTACCGCGCCAACCTGCAGCGCACGTATGACACTGACGGTTTCGACCAGAAGCGCTGGGTCAGCCACACCCTCGACCGCCTGCAGGCCTGGGGTTTCAACACTGTGGGCAACTGGAGTGCTGCGCAACTGGCCAGCGCGGACCGCGTGCCATACACCTTGCCGCTGTCGATCGTCGGCGATTACGCCAGCATCAGTACCGGCACCGACTGGTGGGGCGGCATGCCCGACCCGTTCGACCCGCGTTTCGCCATGGCCACCGAGCGTGCCGTGGCCATCGCCGCCCGTGATCACCGCGACGATCCGTGGTTGATCGGCTTCTTTGCCGACAACGAACTGGCATGGGCCGGTCCCGGTGAGGATGCAAAATCCCGCTACGCCTTGGCCTACGGCACCCTGCGCATGACCACCGACGTATCCGCCAAGCGTGCGTTCCTCAAGCAATTGCGCGACAAATACCGCAACGAAGAAGGCCTGTCGAAAGCCTGGGGCATCCAGCTGGCGGGCTGGGAGTTGATGGAAGACCCGGGCTTCGAGCCGCCGATGCCCAACCCCGAGCATCCGGAAATCGAAGCCGACTTCAAATACTTCCAGAAGACCTTTGCCGATACCTACTTCAAGACCATCTCCGATGCGCTCAAGTGGCACGCGCCCAACCAGTTGCTGCTGGGCGGGCGTTATGCGGTGAGTACTCCGGAAGCGGTGGCGTCCTGCGCGCAGTATTGCGACGTGTTGAGCTTCAACATGTACACCCTCAAACCTCAGGACGGCTACGACTTCGCCGCCTTGCGCGCACTGGACAAACCGGTGTTGATCACCGAGTTCAACTTCGGCTCGGCTGACCGCGGCCCGTTTTGGGGCGGTGTAACGCAGCTGGCCAGGGAAGAGGATCGCGGCGCCGCGTATGCCAACTTCCTTAAGCAGGCCATGGCCGAGCCGTCGATTGTCGGTGTGCACTGGTTCCAGTATCTGGACCAGCCGGTGACCGGTCGCTTGCTGGACGGCGAAAACGGCCATTTCGGTCTGGTCGGTATGACCGATGTGCCGTTCCAGGGCTTTGTCGACAGTGTGCGTAGAAGCAACCTGGCGGCGGTCGACCAACTGGGCAAGGAGGCCGAAAAAGCCAAGGCAGCCCGTGCGGTTCGTGAGCATGAAGGGAGCAAACCGGGGCATGACGGCAAAGGTACGGGGCAGGGCGCAGGACATGCCGGTGGGCATTCCGGAAATGGTCATTGATTCAGCGTTGACGGGTTCACAAATCCTACAAGGGCTGGAACAATGTCGGCCACTTTTTACAGCGTTTTCCGAGGGGGCTTAGGTGCAGGTTCAGGGTCATTACGAGCTCCAGTTCGAAGCGGTACGTGAAGCGTTCGCCGCGTTGTTCGATGACCCGCAAGAGCGTGGTGCGGCGCTGTGCATCCAGATCGGCGGGGAAACCGTGGTCGACCTGTGGGCCGGCACCGCCGATAAGGATGGGGCGCAAGCGTGGCACAGCGACACCATTGTCAACCTGTTCTCCTGCACCAAAACCTTCACCGCCGTCGCGGCCCTGCAATTGGTGGCCGAAGGCAAGCTGCAACTGGATGCGCCAGTGGCCAACTACTGGCCGGCGTTTGCCGCGGCCGGTAAAGAAGCCATCACCTTGCGCCAGTTGCTCTGCCACCAGGCCGGGTTGCCGGCGATCCGTGAAATGCTGCCCGCCGAAGCGCTGTACGACTGGCCATTGATGGTCGACACTTTGGCGGCCGAAGCCCCGTGGTGGACGCCGGGCCAGGGCCACGGCTACGAGGCGATCACCTATGGCTGGTTGGTCGGGGAATTGCTGCGCCGTGCCGACGGACGCGGGCCGGGCGAGTCCATCGTGGCGCGGGTTGCACGCCCGTTGGGGCTGGACTTTCATGTGGGCCTGGCGGACGAAGAATTTTATCGCGTGGCCCATATAGCGCGCGGCAAAGGCAACATGGGCGATGAAGCCGCGCAACGTTTACTGCAAGTAATGATGCGAGAACCTGCGGCCATGACGACACGGGCATTTGCCAATCCGCCGTCTATTCTGACCAGTACTAATAAACCGGAATGGCGGCGTATGCAGCAGCCAGCGGCGAATGGTCACGGTAATGCGCGCAGCCTGGCGGGCTTTTATAGTGGTTTATTGGACGGTAGTTTGCTGGAAAGCGACATGCTCGAACAGTTGACCCGTGAACACAGTATCGGGCCCGATAAAACCTTATTGACCCAAACCCGTTTCGGCCTGGGCTGCATGTTGGATCAACCGCAACTGCCGAATGCGACCTTCGGCCTTGGCCCGCGTGCATTTGGACATCCAGGTGCGGGTGGTTCGGTGGGGTTTGCCGACCCTGAACATGATGTAGCGTTCGGTTTTGCGACTAATACATTGGGGCCCTATGTACTTATGGACCCGCGGGCGCAGAAGTTGGTCAGAATATTGGCCGGTTGTCTGTAAACCCCTTGCTGTTTCACGTTTTTTTGTTACAAATGCAAGTATAAGAAGGCGCGAAGCGAAATATTGTAACTTTAATGTTCCGGACGCGTCTGTTTAACGGGTCGTTCAGACCCCCGGTTTTTTCTCATTTTGTGGATATCTCATGTTATCGAACAAGTCCTTGGCACTGGCGCTGTGCCTCACTATTACTGGCTGCGCACAAACACCACAAAATGATGCCGAGGGCGGGCATTGGTGGTCATTTGGATCTGACAAGGCTGCTACCAAGGACGCAGTGACCCAAACCGACGCCAAACCGGACGCCAAACTCGCCGCCGGGGCCAAGCCTGCTGCACCGGTAGCTGCTGCCAGCGCCAAGCCTGCTGCACCGCTAGCTGCTGCCAGCGTCAAGCCTGCCGCGCCGGTAGCCGCCGCTCCTGCTCCAGCCCCGGTGGCCAAAGCGGATACCGGCTCCAGTTGGTGGCCGTTCTCCTCCAAGAGCGCCGACGAAAAGGCCGCCGATGCCAAGGCTGACCTGAAGGCCGACCTTAAGGCTGCAACCCCGGCGCCAGCTGCTCCTGCTGCCGCCGTCGTCGCCAAGACCGACTCCGAAACCCATTGGTGGTGGCCGTTCGAAAGCACGTCCAAGCCTAAGCCATTGGCCAAGGTCGACGTGACCAACGTGCCGATGCCCGACCCGAAAATTACCCAAGCCTGGCTGGACGACTATGAGCCGCGCCTGCGCGCCGCCATCAAGGACAGCAACCTGCAACTGGAACGTCGCGACAACGTACTGGTGGTGATTGCCCCGGTAGACGGTTCCTACAACCCGAAACGCCCGACGATGTTGCTGCCGGTTACCCTGGGCCCGTTCACTCGCGTCGCCAAGGCTGTTGAAGCTGACCCGAAGACCGCCGTACTGGTCCTCGGTCACGTTGACGCCACCGGCAGCGCTCCGGCGAGCCAGGCGTTGACCAAAGAGCGCGCGGTGTCCATCGCATCGATTTTCAGTCTCAGCGGCCTCAAGCAAGACCGTCTGATGTTGCGCGGTATGGGCGACATGATGCCACGTGCCGCCAACGACAGTACCCAGGGCCGTGCGCTGAATCGTCGCATGGAAATTATGTTTACTCAGCGTACAACTATGTTGGCCTTGCTGAGCAAGTACAACTCGGGCAAGACGCTGCCTGTGGCTGAAATGGTTGCCGTGCAGGACGTTCCCGCGCCGGCCGCAGCCGCAAAAGCCCCAGCGAAAAAGGCGGTCGCGAAGAAATCCGCAGCTAAGCCAGCCGCGAAAAAGGCCCCGGCCAAGCCAGCTGCCAAGAAACCAGCACCGGCCAAAGCCAAAGCCAAGGCTGCTGCACCGGTTGCGAACGACCAGGCAAAAAACTGATCCGTTGAACCAGAAGGATAAAGTCGCATGACCCAGGCAGTGGCGGATATGCGCCGTGACTACACACGGGATGGTTTGAGCGAGGCCCAGGCCCCGAGCGAGCCGTTCGCCTTGTTCCACCAATGGTTTGGCGATGCGGTGAAGACCGAGCAGCCGCCGGTGGAGGCCAATGCGATGACCCTGGCCACGGTCGATGAGGACGGTCGCCCGCACTGTCGCATCCTGCTGCTCAAGGGCCTGGATGCACAGGGCTTTACCTTCTTCACCAACTATCAGAGCGCCAAGGGCGATCAGCTCGCGACGCAGCCCTTCGCGGCCATGACCTTTTTCTGGCCGACCCTGGAGCGCCAGGTGCGCATCGAGGGCCGGGTGGTCAAGGTCACGCCCGAAGAGTCGGACGCCTATTTCCAGGTGCGCCCCTTGGGTAGCCGCCTGGGCGCGTGGGCCTCTCCGCAGAGCAAGGTCATCCGTGACCGCGAAGAATTGCACGACTTGCTCAAGGTCACCGAAGAGCGTTTTAGCGACACTCAGCCGCACTGCCCCGAGCACTGGGGCGGCTATCGCTTGTTGCCCGAGCGCATCGAGTTCTGGCAAGGCCGCGCTAGCCGCTTGCATGACCGCCTGAACTACCGCTTGCAAGGGGCCGACTGGACCCGTGAGCGTCTGGCACCCTGATCGTCGTCTTTCGTCACCCCACCTGACTGTTGTTTGTCACCCCGAAGCCTCTCTTCAAGAGGCCTCGGGCGTATACTGCTGCGCCGCGTTTTTCAACCAGGCCGGCAAATCGCGGCGGTTGATCTTCAGGGTGCGGGCTTTTTCCAGTTGTTGCAGCATAAACGCCCGCTTGTGCAGGTCGCTGCCCGCCAGGGAGAGCGCCAGGTCGCGGTCGATCCAGCGTCGGATGCGCAGGTACAACCAGCCATGAAAATACAAGCCGGCTACGGTAGTGACTACAATGATGAAATAATCCATGAGCGTCCTGTTTACGAAATGAGTGCTACCGTTTGTCGAGTCTTCTGGTGCTGGCACTCTGTACTAGGGCTGAATGAAAGCAATTTTCTGCGGGGCTTGCCGTGACAGGCGTCAAGCCGCAGCGTCTAATGAACACCTGTCCTTTGGAGTTGATGCTATGCGTAAGTCCGTTTTACTAGTTGCCTGCTTTACTACCCTGTCGTTGTTGTTGGGTGGCTGCGCCTCGAGTCTGACCGGCGACTCGTACTCCCGTGACGAAGCGCGTCGTGTGCAGACCGTTCGCATGGGCACCATTGAATCCCTGCGTCCGGTGAAAATCGAAGGCACCAAGACCCCAATCGGCGGCGCGGCCGGTGCCGTCATTGGCGGCGTGGGCGGCAGCGCCATCGGCGGCGGCCGTGGCAGTATCGTGACCGCCGTGATCGGCGCCGTCGCCGGCGGCCTGTTGGGTTCGGCCACCGAAGAAGGCCTGACCCGCACCCAGGGCGTGGAAATCACCGTTCGCGAAGACGACGGCAGCATGCGCGCCTACGTGCAGGCCGTGCAGGAAAATGAAATCTTCCGCATCGGTGATCGCGTGCGCATCATGACCGTTGATGGTACCAGCCGCGTGACTCGCTAAGCGTTAAGCCGCGAGCAAAGAAAAACCCCAGCCGGGTGACCGGCTGGGGTTTTTTGTGTGCGGTGTTTGCGCGGGTCAGGCTTTCTTGCGACTCGCCATTGCCGTCACCGCATAACCGATACACGCCGCGAGTATCGACCCGGTCAGAATCCCCATTCGATCCTCCCCGGCAAACTCACTGGCGCCCGGCACGAACGCCAGTGAACCGACAAACAGGCTCATGGTAAAGCCGATGCCGCACAGGATCGCGACGCCGAACACCTGACCCCAGTTGGCGCCGCTGGGCAGCGCGGCGAGGCCGGTCTTGATGGCCAGCCAGGTGAGGCCGAATACGCCGATAGTCTTGCCGATCAACAGGCCGGCGGCGATACCCAGGGGCACGTGGTGGGTGAAGCTCTCGAGGCTGACCCCGGTCAGGGACACACCGGCGTTGGCAAACGCGAACAGCGGCAGGATGCAGTAGGCCACCCACGGATGGAGGGCATGTTCGAGCGTCAACAGCGGAGAGGTTTCGGCGTTTTTGGTGCGCATCGGTATGCAGAACGCCAGGGTCACGCCGGCCAGGGTGGCATGCACGCCACTTTTCAGCACGCAGACCCACAGGATCAGGCCGATGATCAGGTAAGGCCCGAGCTTGATCACGCCCAGCCGGTTCATCGCAATCAAGGCAATCAAACAGGCGCCTGCGCCCGCCAGGGCTGCGCCGGACAGATCGCTGGAATAGAACACGGCGATCACGATGATAGCGCCCAGGTCATCGATAATGGCCAGGGTCATCAGGAACAGTTTCAGCGACACCGGCACGCGCTTGCCCAGCAGCGCCAGGACGCCCAATGCGAAGGCGATATCGGTGGCCATGGGGATTGCCCAGCCGGAAAGCGCCGCAGGGTAATCCTTGTTGATTGCCCAGTAGATCAGTGCCGGCACCACCATGCCGCCGATCGCCGCAGCGCCTGGCAGGACGACTTGCGAGGGCTTGGACAGGTGGCCGTCGAGCAACTCGCGCTTGACCTCCAGGCCGATCAGCAGGAAGAACAGGGCCATCAGGCCGTCATTGATCCACAACAACGCGGGCTTGGCGATCTTCAGCGCGCCAATCTGCGCCACTACGGGCACGTCGAGAAACGCGCTGTAGAGGTGCGACAACGGTGAGTTGTTGACGATCAGCGCCAAGGCGGCTGCGGCGATCAACAACAGACCGCTGGCGGCTTCCAGCTGGAAAAAACGGGTGAACGTGCTACGCAGAGCCAAGGTGTGCTCTCCAATCCGGATTCAATAGGTGCGTACCCTAACCCGTACCGTTAGTTGTTAAAACAAAAGTTATATTCTTATTTGTTATAAGAATGGGGCGCGGTCGGGGTTGCGCCAGAGCCTAGCAATTGTGTGTCCAATTGAGTCGCTACTGTATCTGTGTGAGGTGTGGGAAACATCCTAAGATTGCGACTGAAATCCTTAGAGATTCCCTCATGAGCGACCACCGTCCCTGGGCCCGCGAAGCCATTCGTATTATTGAAGCAGACTTCCAGCGCAGCGCCGACACCCACCTGATCCCTTTAGCGCTGCCGGGCTTGCCGGGTATCGAGTTGTACTTCAAGGATGAGTCCAGCCATCCCACCGGCAGCCTGAAACATCGGCTGGCTCGCTCGCTGTTCCTGTATGCGCTGTGCAATGGCTGGCTGAAACCGGGGGCGCCGGTGATCGAAGCCTCCAGCGGTTCGACGGCGATCTCCGAAGCCTACTTCGCACGCTTGCTCGGCCTGCCGTTTATCGCGGTGATGCCAGCCACCACTTCCAAGGAAAAGATCGCCCAGATCGCTTTCTATGGTGGCAAGAGCCATCTGGTACAAGATCCGACGCAGATCTACGCCGAATCCGAACGTCTCGCGCAGGAAAGTGGTGGTCACTTCATGGACCAGTTCACCTACGCCGAACGCGCCACCGACTGGCGGGCGAATAACAACATCGCCGAGTCGATCTTCCAGCAGATGCGCTTCGAGCGTCATCCCGAGCCGAGCTGGCTGATTTCCAGCCCCGGCACGGGGGGTACCACCGCGACCCTGGGACGCTATGTGCGTTATCGCCAGCATTGCACCCGCGTATTGTGTGCCGATGCCGAGCGCTCGGTGTTCTTTGACTACTACCTGAGCGGCGATGCCGGCTTGCGCCTGGAGTGCGGCTCGCGGATCGAAGGCATTGGCCGACCGCGGGTCGAAGCGTCGTTTTTGCCCAAGGTCATCGATGCGATGGTCAAGGTGCCGGATGCGCTGTCGCTGGCGGCCATGCATTACCTGGCCGAGCGGCTGGGGCGACGGGTCGGCGGGTCCAGCGGGACCAACCTGATCGGTGCCTTGATGGCGGCGCAGCAGATGAAAGCGGCGGGGGAGTCGGGGTCGATCGTGGCGATCTTGTGTGATGGGGGCGAGCGGTATGCCACCACCTATTACGATCAGGCGTGGCTGGCGGGGCAGGGGTATGAACTGCCGGGGTTGATCGCTGCGGTGGCGGCCAGCGTCGAGCGCGGTGAGCCGCTGCCCGATAACATCCTGCGCGCGAATATCTGACACGCCACGAAAAACACCGTGGGAGCGCGCTTGCTCCCACATCTGGATGGCGGTTTTTTCAGGCCTCGATACCCAACATATCCCGCGCCAACGCCTCGGCAATCCGAATGCCGTCGACACCCGCCGACAGAATCCCACCGGCATAACCGGCGCCTTCACCGGCCGGGAACAGGCCTTTGACGTTCAAGCTCTGCATCGATTCGTTACGGGTAATCCGCAATGGCGATGAGGTGCGCGTCTCGATACCGGTCAAGACTGCATCGTGCAGCGAGTAGCCCTTGATCTGCTTCTCGAACGCCGGCAAGGCTTCACGGATCGCTTCGATGGCGAAGTCCGGCAGCGCCAGGGCCAGGTCGCCCATGGACACCCCAGGTTTGTAGGACGGCTCCACGCTGCCGATGGCCGTGGACGGTTTGCCAGCGATAAAGTCGCCCACCAGTTGCGCCGGGGCCTCGTAATTGCTGCCGCCGAGGACGTAGGCGTGGGACTCCAGGCGCTCCTGCAGCTCGATGCCGGCGAGCGGGCCGCCCGGGTAATCGACCTCAGGCGTGATGCCGACCACGATGCCGGAGTTGGCGTTGCGTTCGTTGCGCGAGTACTGGCTCATGCCGTTGGTCACCACGCGATGCAGCTCGGAAGTCGCGGCCACCACGGTGCCGCCGGGGCACATGCAGAAGCTGTAGACCGAGCGGCCATTCTTGGCGTGGTAGACCAGTTTGTAGTCGGCGGCGCCGAGTTTCGGGTGCCCGGCGTATTTGCCCAGGCGCGCGGCATCGATCAGCGACTGCGGGTGTTCGATACGGAAACCCACGGAAAACGGCTTGGCTTCCATGTACACGCCACGGCCGTGGAGCATGCGGAAGGTATCGCGGGCGCTGTGGCCGAGGGCGAGGATCACGTGCTTGGAAAGGACCTGCTCGCCGCCATCGAGGACCACGCCGTTCAGTTGACCGTCTTCGATCAACACGTCGGTCACCCGTTGCTCGAAGCGCACTTCACCGCCCAGGGCGATGATTTGCTCGCGCATGTTTTCCACCACGCCGGTCAGACGGAACGTACCGATGTGCGGCTTGCTGACGTAGAGGATTTCTTCCGGTGCACCGGCCTTGACGAACTCGTGCAGCACTTTGCGCCCGTGGAATTTCGGGTCTTTGATCTGGCTGTAGAGCTTGCCATCGGAAAAGGTCCCGGCGCCGCCCTCACCGAATTGCACGTTGGACTCCGGGTTGAGCACACTTTTGCGCCACAGGCCCCAGGTGTCCTTGGTGCGCTGGCGCACTTCCTTGCCGCGTTCCAGGATGATCGGCTTGAAGCCCATCTGCGCCAGCAGCAGCCCGGCGAAAATCCCGCACGGGCCAAAACCGACGACGACCGGACGTTCAGCCAGGTCCGCAGGCGCCTGGCCCACTACCTTGTAGCTGACGTCCGGCGCCGGGTTGATGTTGCGGTCATCGGCAAACTTGAGCAGCAGGGCGGCTTCACCCTTCACGGTCACGTCGACGGTGTAGATGAAGCACAGCTCCGAGGATTTTTTGCGGGCGTCATAGCTGCGCTTGAACAGGGTGAAATCGAGCAGGTCATCACTGGCGATGCCCAGGCGCTGCACAATGGCGGGCCGCAGGTCTTCTTCGGGATGGTCGATGGGCAGCTTGAGTTCGGTGATTCGTAACATGACAGGGTCCGGTGTGCGGCGTTTGGTGGGGCCGGCGGTTTTGCAAACCGGTGATTATAAGCCCCAAGCGCAGTTTGCCGTCATGTTAAAACATCACAGGAGCAAATCAATCGTCCCGCGAACCACCGAAAGCCGCGCAGCCACGCTGGACTTGACCGTTGACCCGCAACTCGGCGGTCATGTGTTGCAGGCTGCCGCTGGCACTGTCGACACAGCGCTGCGGGGCTACCCACAGTTCGATGTGCTGGTTATTGGCTTCGGTCATCAGGTTGAAACGCCCGTCACCCAGTTGTTCCTCGACATAGGGAACCGGCAGCGGTGGCTGGCCTTCGCGCTCCAGCACCATGCCCTTGGCGGTGACGTTCAGCGCCCAGGCCGGCTTGTGGCCGTTGGCGCGCAGAATCGTGCGCTTGAAGTCGGGATCATCGCAGGCCGAGACGGAGCGCTCGACGCGGTACAGCTGTTGCAGCTCCACTTCGCCCTGGGTGCCGGTGGCGACGCCGGAGAACTTGCCGCGCAGGTCGGCAAACAGCACGCCTTGCTGGCCGGCCAGGGAGGCGGCTTCCTGCAGGATGCTGGTGCCGCCGGTATCCTTGACCACGTAGTTACGCTGGTCTTGGCACGGTTGGAACAACAGCTTGCCTGCGACAGCCGTGAGTTCGCCCTGCATGCGGGTCAGCCCGACGGTGGACGGTTTGGCCGGCTCGCTTTCGAACAACTGGCAGGCGGTGAACAGCGGGAGCAAGGCAAACAGCATGAGGGTACGGGCGGCACGCATTATCGGGTCTCCTGACAAGTGCCGCCACGTTACGCAGGCTGGCGGTGCATCACAAGCCCACGTGCGAGCTTCAGGCATTTCTTACAGCCTTGAAGTTCAACCTACGATAAAGGTTTGACCGGTCTGCAAGCCCTCGACGCTTTTCGCGTAGGCCAGTGCCACATCGGCGCCCGCCGCCGGTTTGTACCCGCGAAAGTACGGTGCGTAGCTGCCCATGGCTTCCAGCAGCACCGTCGGGCTCACGGAGTTGACGCGCAGGCCCCGTGGCAATTCGATTGCCGCGGCTTTCACAAAGGCATCCAGTGCGCCATTGACCAGTGCCGCCGAGGCACCGGTGCGAATCGGGTCGCGGTTGAGGATGCCGCTGGTAAAGGTGAACGAGGCGCCGTCGTTGGCGTACTCGCGGCCGATCAGCAGCAGGTTGACCTGGCCCATCAATTTGTCGCGCAGGCCCAGTTCAAAATCGCTTTCGCTCATCTCACCCAGCGCGACGAAATTCACACTGCCTGCGGCGCAGACGAGGGCATCGAACCGGCCGGTCTGCTCGAACAGCCGGCGGATCGAGGCGCCGTCGCTGATATCCACCTGGAAGTCGCCGCTGCTGCGACCAATACTGATTACCTCGTGACGCTGCGCCAGTTCCGCCTTGACCGCTGAGCCCACGGTGCCGCTGGCACCAATCAATAGGATTTTCATCGTGCTGTTTCTCCAGTGGGGTAAGTGAGGGTTCAGTCTAGTGTGGCTTTTCAAGTGGATAAACGCGCTAATAGGCAACCTTTGGTTTTCAAATGGAAACAATCCATGAGTGAGATGGATGACCTGGCGGCGTTTGCCGTATTGATCGAAGCCGGCAGTTTTACCGTAGCGGCTGAGCAGTTGGGTTGCAGCAAAGGGCAATTGTCCAAGCGCATCAGCCAGTTGGAGGCGGGGTATTCGGTGGTGTTGCTGCACCGCACCACGCGCAAGCTCAGCCTGACCGCTGCCGGCGCGGCGTTGTTGCCTCAGGCGCAGGCGTTGGTAGTGCAGGTCGAACGGGCGCGTCAGGCACTGGCCCGGCTCAAGGACGATTTGGCCGGGCCGGTGCGTATGACGGTTCCGGTGTCATTGGGCGAAACCTTCTTCGATGGCTTGTTGCTGGAGTTTTCCGAGCACTATCCGCAGGTGCAGCTCGAACTGGAGCTGAACAACAGCTACCGCGACCTGGCGCGGGATGGCTTTGACCTGGGGGTACGCTCGGGTGCCATCGAAAATGAGCGGCTGGTGGCCAAGCCACTGCTAGCCTGGCACGAGATGACCTGTGCCAGCCCGGCCTACCTGGAGCAGCACGGCGAACCGCTGACCCCGGCTGATCTGGCGTCCCACACCTGCCTGCTCAACAGCCACTACAGCGGCCGCGAGGAGTGGCTGTACCACCAGCAGCACGAACTGTTGCGTGTGCGGGTGAGCGGGACCTTCGCCTCCAATCACTACAACCTGTTGAAAAAGGCCGCCCTGGTGGGCGCCGGTATTGCGCGGCTGCCTTCCTACGTTTTACCGGCGGAACTGGCTGACGGCCGATTGCGCTGGCTGCTGCGGGATTATCAGACGCGGAGCCTGCCGATGTACCTGGTGCATCCCTATCAGGGCGGCTTGCCGCGACGCACCCTAGTGTTGGCCGACTACCTGGTGGACTGGTTCAAGCGCAGCGGCGAAGCCCTCGACCGACTCTAGCGATAACGGCGGGCGATCAGGTAGTCGACGGAGAGGCGACCCGGGCCTTTGGCCACTAACAGCAGTAGGACGGCCAGCCAGGTGCCGTGGGTCGGGTAGGCATCGGGGTACACGAACAGTTGAATGGTCAGGGTCATGGCAATCAGCGCCAGGGCCGAAAAGCGCGTGGCCAAGCCCAGCAGGATCAGCACGGGGAAGAAGTGTTCGGCAAATGCCGCCATGTGCGCGGCCACTTCCGGTGACAGCCAGGGCAGCTTGTATTCGCTGCGAAACAGCGGCAGCGTCGAGGCGGCGAGGCGCGGCGCGCCCAGTTGGAAGGTGCCGCTGATCAAGTCGATGGCAAAGCCTTCGACTTTGGTTTGCCCGGACTTCCAGAACACCGCAGCGATGGAGAAGCGTGCGAGAAAGGCGATCAAGCTGTAGGGGATTTGTTCAAAAAGTTGGATGGCCCGTTTAATCAGGCACGGTGATTGAGGGTTCATGACGATACCTTGTGTTCCAGAGACAGATGAGTGATGGCGGCTTGATTGATCAGCAACGCCAGGCATTGGTGCAGGTCGAACTCGGCCGACGCCTCCAGTGCGTGCGTGAGCGCGTCCTCCAGCATCGCGCCCTGGTTCAGGCTGTCGATAAACGCCACCGAGCCGCTGTCGATGGCGAACACCTTGACCTCCAGGCCCCGGCGCAACACCAGGGCGCCTTGGGCGTGCCAGGGATTCAACGTGGCAATCGCGCCCTCGGTGTGGTGCGCCGCCCACACGGCGACGACGGCGTAGCGGGAGTTCAACGTGGCCAGGGATGGGTGCAATTGCAGGCGCAATGTGCCCAGTTCGGTGTGTGCTTGCAGTTGCTGCAGAACAGCCTGCGGTTCCAGCGCCGGGGCATCCGCCGCGTGATAGGCACGGACCCGCAAGCGCTCCAATCGCGCGACATCCGCCAGGTAAGGCACGCTCGCGGCCGGTTCAAAGCCCTGGATAAAGTCGGAAAATGTAGCGCCGTACTCACTGATCACCGGGCTGCTGGGCGGGCTCACCTGTACGTAGCAGCCGGCCATGGCGCGGAAAAACTCATCGCCTACCAGTTGCAACGTCACCGGGTAAGCGCTCGCCAGCGCATTGATCAATGAGCTGTGGACATTGTTGCGATACACCGCAAAGCGGCTGGCCGGGTCGGCGCCGTTGCTGCTGAACAGGCCGTCGGGGCAGGCCTGGTCCGGCGCGAGCAGGGCGGCGGAAAAGTCTTCGAGGAGGCTCATGGGCGCACCTGCAACAAGTGCCGTTCGGCCTGTTGAGCCTCGGCCAGCAGCACGCTGAAGGCCGGTACCTGGTTATCCCTTTCGATCAACGTGGCCACCGGGCCGGTACGCGCGAGTACGTGCTCGTACAACTGCCAGACGGCGTTATCGATGGGCGCGCCGTGATCATCGATCAGCAGGCGCTCGCCCAGGCTGTCGGTGTCTTCGGCAAAGCCTGCCAGATGAATCTCAGCCACGGCGTGCAAGGGCAGGGCGTCGATGTAGGCCAACGGGTCACGCTGATGGTTGATACACGACACGTAGACGTTATTGACGTCCAGCAGCAGGCCGCAGCCGGTGCGGCGGATGATTTCGCCGATGAAGTCCGTTTCGTCGAGGGTCGAGCGCTGGAACTGCAGGTAGGTCGAGGGGTTCTCCAGCAGCATTGGGCGCTTGAGGGTGCTCTGGACCTGATCAACGTGTTCGCACACTCGATTGAGGGCGGCGACATCGTAGGCCAGGGGCAGCAAGTCGTTGAAAAACACCGGGCCGTGGGTCGACCAGGCCAGGTGTTCGGAAAAGGCGCGGGGTTGATAGCGCTCAATCAGCGTCGCGAGCCGTGCCAGGTGCTCACGGTCCAGCGGGCCTTCGCCGCCGATGGACAGGCCCACGCCGTGCAGCGACAGCGGGTACTGCGCACGAATCAAACTCAGGTAGTGATGAAACGGGCCGCCGGCCACCATGTAGTTTTCGGCATGCACTTCAAAAAAACCGATATCGGGGCAGGTGTCGAGCACTTCGGCGAAGTGCTCGTGCTTCAGCCCCAGCCCGGCCCGCAAGGGGAGGCCGGGTACCTGAGCCGCTGAGGGCGTTTGCAGGAACGGAAGCGTCATCATCAGTACTCAGGCTGGGGGCTGTTTCAGGACTTGGCGGTAAAGGCGGCTTCCTGGCCGAAACCGCTCGGCGAGGTGGTGCTTGGGGTTTGGGTGCAGGTGCCGGCCGGGACCAGTTTCCAGGCATTCGCCTGATCCTTGGTTTTGGACGTGCCGGCGCAGGAAGTGCCAGCGCCGGCGGCGCAATCGTTCTTGCCGGCTTCAGCGACGCCGAAGCATTTCTGCATGTCGTCGGCAGCGTGGGCGCTGGTGGTCAGGGCGGACAGGCTCAGCGCGGAACCCAGGGCCAGGACGAGGGAAGCGGCGGACAGCGAACGGGTTTTTACGGTCATGGTGTATCTCCAGCAGTGGGTTGAGTTGGCGGGCATGATTGCCTGCTTGTACCACTAGAGGCTGGACGCTGGAATTCGTTACAAGTCGTTTGAAAAATATTTCAGCGATCACCCGAAACAAATGTGGGAGGGGGCTTGCCCCCGATGACGGTATATCAGTCACATGTTCTGTGCCTGACATGGCGCCATCGGGGGCAAGCCCCCTCCCACATTTAGCAACCGGGTGTTAACCGCCGAGGTACGCCTCACGCACCTTCGGATCGGTCAGCAACTGCTCACCCGTGCCCTGCATCACCACCCGGCCGTTTTCCAGCACATAGGCGCGGTCGGCGATTTTCAGCGCCTGGTTGGCGTTCTGTTCGACCAGGAACACCGTCACACCGTCCTTGCGCAGCTGTTCGATGATGTCGAAGATCTGCTGGATGATGATCGGTGCCAGGCCCAGGGAGGGTTCGTCGAGCAGCAACAGCTTGGGCTTGCTCATCAGTGCGCGGCCGATGGCGAGCATTTGCTGCTCGCCGCCGGACATGGTGCCGCCGCGCTGGCTGAAGCGTTCCTTGAGCCTGGGGAACAGGTGCAGCACCTTGTCCATCTGCTCCTGGTAGTCGCCCTTGTCGGTGAAGAACCCGCCCATGGCCAGGTTCTCTTCGACGGTCAGGCGCGAAAACACCCGTCGGCCTTCCGGCACCACGGCAATGCTTTTACGCATGATGTGCGACGACTGCTGGCCCACCAGCTCTTCGCCCATGTAGCGGATGCTGCCGCTGTGGGCCTGCGGCGAACCGCACAGGGTCATCAACAAGGTCGACTTGCCGGCACCGTTGGCGCCGATCAGCGTGACGATCTCACCCTGGCGCACTTCGACGTTGACGCTGTGCAGGGCCTGGATCTTGCCGTAGAAAGTGGAAACGTTTTCGAATTGCAGCATTTTACGCTTCCCCCAGATAGGCTTTGATCACTTCAGGATTGTCGCGGATCTGCTCCGGCGTACCGTCGGCCAGGGGCGTGCCCTGGTTGATCACCACGATGTGGTCGGAAATGCTCATGACCAGTTTCATGTCGTGTTCGATCAACAGCACCGTGGCGTTGTTTTCCTCACGCAACACGCCGATCAGCGCCTTGAGGTCTTCGGTTTCCTTGGGGTTCAAACCGGCGGCCGGTTCGTCGAGCATCAGGATCCGCGGGCGGGTCATCATGCAGCGGGCGATTTCCAGGCGACGTTGCTGCCCATAGGCCAGGGTGCCGGCGGGGCGGTTGGCGAACTCGGTGAGGTTGACCTTGTCCAGCCAATACTCCGCGTATTCCATGGCCTCGCGCTCGCTCTTGCGGAACGCCGGGGTCTTGAACAAGCCAGCGAAGAAGTTGGTGTTCAAGTGACGGTGCTGAGCGATCAGCAGGTTTTCGACCGCCGTCATGTCTTTGAACAACCGCACGTTCTGGAAGGTCCGCACCACGCCCTTGCGGGCGATCTCGTGACCGGCCAGGCCCTGGATCGGCTGGCCGTCGAGCAGGATGCTGCCACCGCTGGGCTTGTAGAAACCGGTGAGGCAGTTGAACACCGTGGTCTTGCCGGCGCCGTTGGGGCCGATCAGCGCAACCACTTGTTTTTCCTTCACGGTCAGGGCCACGCCATTGACCGCCAGCAAGCCGCCGAAGCGCATGCTCAAGTTTTCGACTTTCAGGATTTCGCGGCTCATTTGCGCAGCTCCATGTGTGGACGTTGCATGGGCAGCAGGCCTTGAGGACGCCAGATCATCATCAGCACCATCATGGCGCCGAACATCAACATGCGGTATTCGCTGAACTCACGCATCATTTCCGGCAGCAGGATCATCACGATCGCCGCGAGAATCACGCCCAACTGCGAGCCCATGCCACCCAGTACCACGATGGCGAGGATGATCGCCGACTCGATAAAGGTGAACGACTCCGGCGTCACCAGGCCTTGGCGAGCGGCGAAGAAGCTGCCGGCAAAACCGGCGAACGCAGCGCCCAGGGTGAACGCGGACAGCTTGATGATGGTCGGGTTCAGGCCCAGGGCCCGGCAGGCGATTTCATCTTCGCGCAGCGCTTCCCACGCACGGCCGATCGGCATGCGCAGCAGGCGGTTGATCACGAACAATGCGGCCAGGGCCAGCAACAGCGCTACCAGGTACAGGAACACCACTTTGCTCACCGGGTTGTAGGCAATCCCGAAGTACTCGTGGAAGGTCTGCATGCCTTCGGCGGCGGAGCGCTCGAACGACAGCCCGAAGAACGTCGGCTTGGGAATGCTGCTGATGCCGTTGGGGCCACCGGTGATGTCGGTCAGGTTACGCAGGAACAGTCGGATGATTTCCCCGAAGCCCAGGGTCACGATGGCCAGGTAGTCACCGCGCAGGCGCAGTACCGGGAAGCCCAGCAGGAAGCCGAACGTCGCCGCCATCAGACCGGCGAGGGGCAGACAAACCCAGAAGCTCCAGCCCAGGTAGTGCGAGAGCAGCGCGTAGGTGTAGGCACCCACGGCGTAGAAGCCCACATAACCCAGGTCGAGCAGGCCGGCCAGACCGACCACGATGTTCAGGCCCAGGCCCAGCAACACGTAGATCAGGATAAGGGTGGCGATGTCGACCGCACCGCGCGAGCCGAAGAACGGCCAGATCAGCGCGGCCACGATCAGGCCGATGATGATGTAGCGCTGGGTGCGCGGCAGGGTCAGGAATTGGCTGACCTTGGGCGATACCAGCGGGCCACGGTTGCCCTTGAACAAGGCGCCGACCTGCCGCGTGAACAGCACGCGCAGGAACATCAGCACCGAACACAGGGCAATGATGGTCAGGGTCACGGGACCGGTGCCATGCACTTCCAGGTTGATGCCGACAATGCTCAGCTTGAGGCCGAGTACCGGAAAGGCCACGGCCCACACCAACAGGGCGCTGAAAAACGCCGATTTAAGATATCTGCTCATACTTTCTCAACCTCCGGACGGCCGAGGATGCCGGTCGGACGGAACAACAGCACCAGAACCAAAAGGCCAAACGCGACGACGTCCTTGTACTGGTCGCCGAAGATATCGGCACCAAACGCCTCGGCCACACCCAGCACCAGCCCGCCGAGCATGGCGCCCGGAATGCTGCCGATGCCGCCCAATACCGCTGCGGTAAAGGCCTTGAGGCCGACCAGGAAACCGGCGTTGGGGTTGATCACGCCGTACTGCATGCTCAGCAACACGGCAGCGACGGCCGCCAGCGCGGCACCGATGACGAAGGTCAGGGCGATGATGTTGTTGGTGTTGATGCCCAGCAGGTTGGCCATCTTGATGTCTTCGGCGCAGGCCCGGCAGGCGCGCCCCAGACGGGAGCGGGAAATGAACAGGGTCAGGCCCAGCATGGCCACCAGGGTGACGACGAAGACCAGGATCTGCATGTACGAAATCAGCACTTCTTGTGCGCCGCCTGGGCCGAAGGAGAAACTCCCCGGGATCAGGTTGGGAATGGACTTGTCCTTGGAGTCCTGGGACAGCAATACGGTGTTCTGCAGGAAAATCGACATGCCGATGGCGGAAATCAGCGGGATCAAACGGTTGCTGCCACGCAAGGGACGATAGGCAACCCGTTCGATACTGTAGCCATAGGCACTGGTTACGACGATCGACGCCAGGAACGCGGCGGTCATCAACAACGGCAGGGAGTGGATACCCAGCATGGCCAGCCCGGCAAGGGCAATGAAGGCCACGTAGGAACCAATCATGTAGACCTCGCCATGGGCGAAGTTGATCATTCCAATGATGCCGTAAACCATTGTGTAGCCAATGGCTATCAAGGCATAGGTGCTGCCAATGGTCAGGCCATTAACCAGCTGTTGGAAAAAATGATAGATCTCAGGCATTACAACGCTCCTAAAAACCCGATACGCATTTCACTGGTGGAGTCATGTTCCGGCCCTGCGCTGTGTTCTGTGAGCACATTTGCGCAAAGCGTTTGCCAGCGAACCGCTGGTGACGGTTTTAAGATTTTCAGGTGAGCCAGCGCCCGGATCGCGGGTGACAGGCCCATAAACCTCGTAAAACAAAGCCCACTGCTCTCACAGTGGGCTTGTTGACCAGTAACGCCTGGCTTACTGAGGGGAAACTTCGGTTTTCGGTTTGCCGAAGTGCCATTCGTAGACCACGAACTTGAAGTCCTTCAGGTCGCCCTTGGCGTCGAAGCTCAGATCGCCGGTAGGGGTCTTGAAGGTGCCCGCGTGGATGGCTTCGGCCACTTTGGCGGTGTCTTCGCTTTTCGCGGCTTTGATACCACCGGCGATGACTTCAATGGCCGAGTAGGCCGGGAACACGAACGGACCGGTTGGGTCCTGCTTGTTCTTGGTGAACTCTTCAACGATCGCCTTGTTGGCCGGATCGGTGTCGAAAGACTTCGGCAGGGTCACCAGCAGGCCTTCGGAAGCGCCCTGGGCGATTTGCGAGATAGAGTCGTTGCCGACGCCTTCTGGGCCCATGAACTTGGCGTTCAGGCCTTTTTCCTTGGCTTGGCGCAGGATCAGGCCCAGCTCAGGGTGGTAGCCGCCGTAGTAGACGAAGTCGACGTTGGCTTGCTTGAGGGTCTGGATGATCGAGGAGAAGTCCTTGTCACCGGCGTTCAGGCCTTGGAAGACGGCAGCCTTGATGCCTTTCTTCTCGAGGGTCTGTTTAACGGCAGTGGCGATGCCTTCACCGTATTGCTGCTTGTCGTGCAGCACGGCAACGATCTTCGGCTTCACGTGGTCGGCGATGTAGTTGCCGGCCGCGGGGCCTTGGGCGCTGTCCAGGCCGATGGTGCGGAAGATCAGCTTGTAGCCGCGGGCGGTGATTTCCGGGCTGGTGGCAGCCGGGGTAATCATGATCACGCCTTCGTCTTCATAAATGTCGGACGCTGGCTGAGTGGAGCTGGAGCACAGGTGACCGACCACGAACTTGACGCCGTCGTTGACCACTTTGTTGGCGACCGCAACGGCTTGCTTGGGATCGCAGGCGTCGTCGTATTCCTTGGCTTCGAGCATTTTGCCATCGACGCCGCCTTTGGCGTTGATGTCGGCGATCGCCTGTTTGGCGCCCATGAACTGCATGTCGCCATATTGTGTGACAGGACCGGTTTTAGGGCCGGCGATGCCGATCTTGATGGTGTCGGCTGCGAACGAATGGCTGGCAACCCCGGCCAGGACCATAGCGGCAAACAGTTTGGAAATCTGCTTAGTAGCCTTATTCATAGTGCTCCACTCTTACTGTTGTATTTTTTATAGTTCTAGCGGCCTTGTGAGCTGCAGAACCGGATCAGATATCTCGAATATCCCCCCGGCAGTGCCCTGGCAACTGTACCGGTACAGTGTAGAGCGCCGGTTGATCGCTTGAAAAGCTGGCTGCTGGGGGCAATATACGGGCGTGTCGCTTAAATGAAAGAAAAAGACAGAATTGCGGCGGGTGGCTGCCGCAGTGGCGGGCAATCCGTGGCTTTCCTGACGCTTTCAATCGCTCACTCATTTGCAACTGGGTTTTTCTACGAGAGACACGACGTTATGATTGCGCCGATTTTTTCCCAAGGTGAATTCCCATGACGCAAGAACCTAGCACCCTCTATGCCAAGCTGCTCGGTGAAACCGCCGAAATCTCCTGGAAGGAGCTTGAACCGTTCTTTGCCAAGGGTGCCCTATTGTGGGTCGACGCCGGCCTGGATTTGATCGAGGCGGCCGAGGGCATGGCCGAGGATCAGCGCGATAAAGTCGCTGCCTGGCTGGCCTCGGGTAGCCTTGGCGAAGTGTCTGCGACGCGGGCATTGGACCTGCTGGAGCGCGATCCGAGCTTGTGGGCGGTGGTGGTTTCGCCGTGGATTCTGATCCAGGAAAGGGCAGCGTAAGAAACGTCTGCGCGAAAATGGTGCGTTGTTTGCGCCGCTGTAAGTGTGTAGCGGAGTAACCGCGGATGCGGTGATGGCATCTTGCCGTGGAGAAAGGTCACAGGTGCGGGTGACGTGCGCGTCACGGGAACAGTTTTGCTGACGGCGAAATGCTGGGGGAATTGTTTCGGGGTGTGAGCCGATCGCCATGGCGAGGGAGCAAGCTCCCTCGCCACATAAGCCTAGGCTGTCTTGCCGGTATGGTTGTTCAACGAAATAATCTTGGTCTTGCCGATCCGATGACGGTAAATCTCGCGCAGGTACTTGATCGCCTTCTTCACGCAATCCCGTGATAGGCGAATGTCATTGATCGAGACAAACTTATCTTTGTCATTGATCAACTCGCGGTACTTCTTCTCATACATCGGCTTGATCGCGTACCAGTTGGTATCGAGGATCTTTGCCGGGTTTTCAAACTCGTTGAGCAGTTCGTCGATACGGTCTTCGTCGAAGTCCTCGTGGATGATGAAGTCCAGGATCGAGTTGTCCAGCGTGTCATCGAAACGGTACGGGTTGCGCGCAAAGCAGCGTTTGATGAACGCCACGATCAGCGTCAGGAAATCATCCGACAGGCACGGGCTCTTGGCGATCAGGGTGGTCAGCGACAGGTTGGCCGACGCGCCGATCACCAGGGCGTAGCGCTTGAGCGTGGTGTTGGGGAACAGGCTGTTGAGGTGGGTCTTGAGGCGGTTCAGGTCCATGTAGGACAGTTTGTAGTCCTTGGGCAGCGACACGATCGACACCACCGACGAGCAGTTCTTGAAGAAGTGCAGGTCGTGCAGCGCCGCCGCGTCATAACCGGAGTTCTTGTACTGCTCCAGGGAGGCTTTGTAGCGCTTGGACTCGATCGGCAGCAGGCTGATGCCTTCGATGGCCTGGGTGACTTTGTTGAAGTGCGGCAGGTCGATGGAGCGGAAGAACAGGTCGTCGATGTTCAGGCGCTGCGGCTCTTTGTCGAACACCTTGAACTTGTCACTCGACGGCGCCGGGGTTTCCGGGACCACCGATTCGGCGTAGGCAATCGCCACCGGGCCGGCCAGGCTCATGAACAGGTCGTTGGCATCCAGGCGGATGGTTTCGCCGATGTCGATACCGGCGCGACGGAAGTAGTTCTGATCGTAGTCGGTGGTGACCGCCTGGGCGGTAAGAATGTTGAAGATCTGTTGTGAGATGTACTGGTTGGCGTGCTTTTCCATGGCATTGACATCAATGTTCTGGATATTGCCGTCATCGCTCTCTTCGGCGTAACGCATGATGTCGTTGGAGATCAGCATCATCGCGTTCCACGGGCGGATACGCCCCTTGACGCTGGCTTCGCTGCTGTCTTCATTGGCGAAGTTGTACGAGAAATCCCATTCTTCCGACAGATACTTGCACAGCAGCCGCCCGGCGTTGATGTGCAGCGCCTCGGACATTTCGCTGCGGTGGTCGGAGATGTTCGGCAGCACGCAGATGCCGCTGGTGAAGATCGGTTCGAAGACGAAGGCGTGGCCGCTTTTGCTGTCGTGCTCGTCGGCCGGCTTGGTGTCGAACGTCTTGTTCATGTACGAATGCTGCTGGGCCAGGCCGAACTCCGACGCCATGCCCGAGCCGGTGCCGCCGCCGGCGCTGAAGATCGAGAAGTACAGGCGCGACTGGTTGGCCTTGATGCCGCAGGAGTCGATCAGGTACGAATGGATCATCTTCCAGTCGGGGCTGGAAAAACGCTGGGTGTCTTTATTGAGGATGATCTTGGCCAGATACTGGCCAAGGATCGGCGCGTTACCGGCGCCGCCGGCATGGACTTCCGAGAGGTCCATGATTTTCATCTTGCTGTAGTCGCGCAGGAAGCCGCTTTTTTCACCCTTGCGCGAGAAGCGGATGCGCCCGGCGATGTCCTTGTCCAGGTCGCCCAGCATCACCAAGGGTTCCACCAGGAACACCGGTTTGCTGGCTTTGCCGCTGCCCAGGCGCAGGTTGTTGCGAATCCACTGGGCCGGGCTGTAGCCCTTGTCTGTCGACTTGTCTTCGGTACTGAACTCGTTCAGGTAGAACTTGCGTGCGTTGTAGACCAACTCGGCCACGTCCAGCGCAATGTTCGAACCGCAGCGGCCCAGGCCGATCAGGCACACCGAGGGAAATTCCTGCTCGCTGCGCGGCTCGCCGTCGACTTCCTGGTGGGGCAGGCGCGGGAACACCATGTCGCGCAGGCCGTCGAGGTTGTCGAGGATGCGGTCGGTATTGGTCTCGGTGAAGTACAGGTATTGCTGGGTTGCCGCCGGACGCGGGCTGCTCAATGACTTTGAACCTGAAGGTTTTTCCGCAGGAGCTGTCGGCAACACATCGGAGACCACGGTGGCAGGGTTATTTTTAGAAGTCATTGTGCGCCATGTACCTGGGCGGATGGCTGTGAAATATTAAAAAGCCATCACTGAGTGGGAGTTCGCGACTTTACAGTGCGTCCGGGTCCGGGACGATAGGTTTACCCCTAGTGATTCAAGGGGAAATCCCGGCCCGACTCTGATGAATCGGCCGTTTATCGAAGTTCTTTAGATAAATGATGGCGAAATGCCAAAGATTAGACGTCAGTGACTCGGCCTGATGATGCCGGTGAGGCCGCTGCGGCCACGGGAAGTGTCTCTCGACGCTGGCGCCTCCTTGGATCACGTTCATGATCTCGCCGGCAGGCACCGCAAGGCTCAACAGCTAATCTTGACGAAATCCCCCCTGTTTGAGCGCCAGCTTGATGCTAAGCGCTGATGGGCAGGTCCAGCTCGAAGGGCGGTGCCTCCAGCGGCGCCAGGCCGAATGCTGCGCGAGCGGCATCGCAATCGGTGCTTTGCACGCCTTGGCTCCAGGATGAGTCGAACTCTCGGCACACGCTGGAGCGCTGCTCATAGATGGTGCAACGGGTGCCTTTGCCCACCTCGCCCTCAAGGCTGCAGCAGCGCGCGGGTTTCTGGTCGGTGCCGATCATTGCCACGCGGGTGTGGTTGATCTGCACCACCAGGTCATCGGGCACCGTGCCCCCCGACGAGGCGCACTCCCCCCAGAAGAAAGACACACGGAAGTGTGAACAGCAGGCACCGCAATTCAGACACGGACTGGCTTCGGACATGGGCGTCATCGATAAGGAAAGTAAGAGGGGGTGCTACAGGACGGCTCACCATTCTAATCGCGTCATGGCCGTTGGGAAGAGGGGAGCACACTTATATCTTTCGTAGGAAAAGCCTCGTAGTTTCGGGTGAAATCATGCCCTATCAGCTTTACGAATCATTACAGACAACCGCTGCCGGCCTGACTATGTTGCAGGGACCAGAGCAGGATGCATCGGGCATCACAGCTCTCATAACAATAAAAGAGACGGACCCATGCAGAACTCGACCCAAGCGACGAATGCCTGGCGCATTCTGTTCCTGCTGTTCCTCGCCAACCTGTTCAACTTCTTCGACCGCACCATTCCGGCGATCATCATCGAGCCGATCCGCATGGAATGGCACCTGAGCGACTTCCAGCTCGGCATCATCGGCACCGCCTTCACCATCGTCTACGCCATTGCCGGTCTGCCGCTCGGGCGCCTGGCCGACACGGGTTCGCGCAGCAAACTCATGGGGTGGGGCCTGTTCGCCTGGAGCGGGCTGACGGCGATCAACGGCATGGTCGGCAGCTTCTGGGCCTTCCTGCTGGTACGCATGGGCATCGGTATCGGCGAAGCCAGCTACGCGCCAGCGGCCAACTCGCTGATTGGCGATCTGTTCCCGGCCCACCGTCGTGCGCGGGCCATGGGCATTTTCATGCTGGGCTTGCCGTTGGGCCTGTTGCTGGCGTTCTTTACCATTGGCGCGATGGTCAAGGCGTTCGACAGCTGGCGCGCGCCGTTCTTCATTGCTGCCGTGCCGGGACTGATCCTCGCGGTCTTCATGTTCTTTATCAAGGAACCCAAGCGCGGCGCGGCAGAAACCGTGCAAGTCTCCCAGGAACCCGTCGACCGCCCGATCCGCCGCGTGCTGGCAGTGCCGACCTTCCTCTGGCTGGTGCTGGCCGGGCTGTGCTTCAACTTCGCGACCTATGCGTGTAACTCGTTCCTGGTGCCGATGCTGCAGCGCTATTTCCTGATGCCGTTGCAGGAAGCGGCTGTGGCCACCGGGGTGATCGTCGGGTTGACCGGCCTGGTCGGCCTGACGTTGGGCGGCTGGGTTGCCGACAAGATCCATCAACGGGTTGCCAATGGCCGGCTGCTGTTTGCCGCGTGCAGCCTGATCATTTCCACCGCCACCACCGCCTGGGCCTTACATGCAGGGCGTATCGAGATTGGGGTGTTTGTCGCGTTGTTCAGCGTGGGCTGGTTGTTTGCCTACAACTTCTACACCTGCGTATACACGGCGATCCAGGACGTGGTCGAACCGCGCCTGCGGGCCACGGCGATGGCGCTGTTCTTTGCCGGCTTGTACTTGCTGGGCGGCGGCATGGGGCCGGTGGTGGTGGGGGGCTTGTCCGATCATTTCGCCCATTCGGCGATGTATGCCGCCGGGGCGGAGCAGATGACCGAGGCTTATAAAGCGGTGGGGTTGCATGACGCCATGTACCTGATTCCGGTGGCGCTGTTCTTGACCATGCTGTTTCTGTTCCAAGCCTCGCGGACCTTCGTGCGCGATGCCAAGCGGATGAAGGAGGGGTTGGTGGCTGTTGAGGTGCCGGCGGCGGTCATAGCTTGAGGCCTGTGTGACGCCATCGCAGGCAAGCCAGCTCCCACATTGATCGGAGATCGACATGACAACTCGGCCAAATGTGGGAGCCGGGCTTGCCCGCGATGACGCCTTCAAAGCCAACGATAGGCTCAAGTGCATAAAAAAGGCCCGCATTGCGCGGGCCTTCTTTATTAGCAGAGCAGCGCAGCAATCAACCCGCCACCAACACCCGAATCGCTTCCAGGCGCAGCGCGGCCTTGTCGAGCATGGCCAGGCCTTGCTCGCGCTGTTGGCGCAGGGCAACCAGTTCGCTGTCGCGCACGGTTGGGTTGACGGCTTGCAACGCGGTCAGGCGCGCCAGTTCTTCGTCGGTGTCCGCTGCCAGGCGACGCTTGGCCTCGGCCACACGCTCGGCATGGCGCGGGGTGATCTTCTCTTCACCGGCGTTGATGCGCGGCGTCAACTGGTCGCGCTGGGCCTGGACGAATTTGTTGGCGCTGGCCCGTGGCACGCTTTCCAACTGGTCGTTCAAGGTTTCGAACGACACCCGGCCGGACAAGTCATTGCCATTGGCGTCCAGCAGGCAGCGCAGGGCGGCCGGTGGCAAGTAGCGGCCCAGTTGCAGCGAGCGCGGGGCGACCACTTCGCTGACGTAGAGCAGCTCCAGCAGCACGGTGCCGGCCTTGAGCGCCTTGTTCTTGATCAGCGCCACGGCGGTGTTGCCCATGGAACCGGACAGCACCAGGTCCATGCCGCCCTGTACCATCGGGTGTTCCCAGGTGATGAACTGCATGTCTTCGCGCGACAGCGCCTGGTTGCGGTCGTAGGTGATGGTCACGCCTTCGTCGTCGCCCAGGGGGAAGCTGGCATCGAGCATTTTTTCGCTGGGCTTGAGGATCAGCGCGTTTTCCGAGTGGTCTTCGCTGTCGATGCCGAACGCGTCGAACAGGGTTTCCATGTAGATCGGCAGGGCAAACTGGTCGTCTTGTTCCAGGATGTCTTCCACCAGCGCATCGCCTTCACCCGCACCGCCGGAGTTGAGCTCCAGCAAGCGGTCGCGGCCGGTGTGCAGTTCCTGTTCCAGGCGCTCGCGCTCGGCACGGGCTTCGTTGATCAGGGCTTGCCACTCGTCGTCGTCGGCGTTTTCCAGCAGCGGCAGCAGGCGCGGGCCGAACTGATGCTGCAAGGCGTTGCCGGTCGGGCAGGTGTTGAGGAACGCGTTCAGCGCTTCGTGGTACCACTGGAACAGGCGCTCTTGCGGGCTGGTTTCCAGGTACGGCACGTGCAGTTCGATCACATGTTTCTGGCCGATCCGGTCCAGACGGCCGATCCGCTGTTCGAGCAGGTCGGGGTGGGACGGCAGGTCGAACAGCACCAGGTGGTGGGAGAACTGGAAGTTGCGGCCTTCACTGCCGATTTCCGAACAGATCAGCACCTGGGCGCCAAATTCTTCATCGGCGAAGTAAGCGGCGGCGCGGTCACGCTCGAGGATGTTCATGCCTTCGTGGAACACCGTGGCCGGGATGCCGGAGCGCACGCGCAGGGCGTCTTCCAGGTCCATCGCGGTCTCGGCGTGGGCGCAGATCACCAGGACCTTGGTGCGCTTGAGCATTTTCAGCTGGTCGATCAGCCATTCGACCCGTGGGTCGAAGCGCCACCAGCGATTGTCTTCCTCGATATCCGGCTGCGACTGGAAGCTGACTTCCGGGTACAGCTCGGCGTGTTCGCCCAGCGGCAATTCGAGGTATTCGTCCGGGTTCGGCAGCGGGTAGGCGTGCAGCTTGCGCTCCGGGAAGCCTTGCACCGCGGCGCGGGTGTTGCGGAACAGCACGCGGCCAGTGCCGTGGCGGTCGAGCAGCTCACGCACCAGGCGTGCGCTGGCTTCGGTGTCGCCATCGTTGACGGCGGTGAGCAGCGCTTCACCTTCGTTGCCGAGGAAACCCTGGATGGTGGTGTGCGCGGCCGGGGAGAGGCGGCCCTTGTCCAGCAGCTCCTGCACCGCTTCGGCCACCGGGCGATAGTTTTCGCTTTCGGCGCGGAAGGCTTGCAGGTCGTGGAAGCGGTTCGGGTCCAGCAGGCGCAGGCGTGCGAAGTGGCTGTCCTGGCCCAGTTGTTCCGGGGTGGCGGTGAGCAGCAGCACGCCAGGGATGACCTCGGCAAGCTGTTCGACCAGCGAGTATTCGGCGCTGGCGTTGTCTTCATGCCAGACCAGGTGATGCGCTTCGTCGACCACCAGCAGGTCCCAGCCGGCGGCGAACAGCGCGTCCTGGGCCTTCTCGTCGTCCACCAGCCACTCCAGGGCCACCAGGGCCAACTGGGTGTCTTCGAACGGGTTGGCGGCATCGCTTTCGATGAAGCGTTCTTCGTCGAACAGCGCCACTTGCAGGTTGAAGCGGCGGCGCATTTCTACCAGCCACTGGTGCTGCAGGTTTTCCGGGACCAGGATCAGCACGCGGTTGGCGCGGCCGGACAGCAACTGGCGATGGATCACCAGGCCGGCTTCGATGGTCTTGCCCAGGCCCACTTCGTCGGCCAGCAATACCCGTGGCGCGATACGGTCGGCGACTTCACGGGCGATGTGCAATTGGTGAGCAATGGGTTGCGCACGCACGCCGCCCAGGCCCCACAGCGAAGATTGCAATTGGCGGCTGGTGTGTTCCAGGGTGTGGTAGCGCAGCGAGAACCAGGCCAGCGGGTCGATCTGCCCGGCGAACAGGCGGTCACTGGCCAGGCGGAACTGGATGAAGTTCGACAGTTGGGTTTCCGGCAGGGTGACCTGCTCGTTCTGCCCATTGAGGCCGTGGTAGACCAGCAGGCCGTCGACGTCGTCGACTTCTTGCACGGTCATTTTCCAGCCTTCGAAATGGGTGATGCTGTCGCCCGGCGAGAACCTCACGCGGGTGAGGGGCGCATTCCGTAGCGCATACTGGCGCGTGTCGCCAGTGGCCGGATAGAGCACGGTCAACAAGCGGCCGTCCTGTGCCAGAACGGTGCCTAACCCCAGCTCTGCTTCGCTGTCACTAATCCAGCGTTGCCCCGGTTGATACTGCTGCGCCATGCTGCCTGACTCCCGCCGTGAAAAAGCCGACTATCTTAACGGAACAAGGCCCTCATCCAAAGGACTCTGACAAAAACTCCGCGGTTTGCGCAGTGCATCGAGTGCTGAATCGACGGGTGGCGGGCACTTGCGAGTGTCGATTGGGTCACAGGTTGGCAAGCCTGCGCTCAAGTCGCCGCGCCGCCCGCCGACAGCCTGCTGACAGGAGAACAACTATTATGCTGCCACCCATGCTGCCCGTCAGCGTTGTGCCGGTCACGTCGCAACTCGACCCGGTGCGTCAAAAACCGGATATTCCGCCCGTGGTGCCCGTGCAAGCGAGTTCCAACGAGAGCACGATCGACCTGAAAAATGGCGATGCCGAGCAGTCGGCTCTTTTGCTGCGCGAGGAGCAACGCCGCGAGCAGGAACAGCAGAAACGCCGGCGTGAAGCCGATGACGACCCGCAGGCGCACTTGGCGATCCCGGGCGACGAGCTCAACGCCGACAACACCGTGCCCGTGGCGCCGCTGATCGAAGACGCGCCGCGCCAGGGGTTGTGGGTGGATGTCGAGGTTTAAGCGCGCAGTTCGCGCAAGGCCACCATCAGCCGTTCAATGTCCTGATCGGAGTTGAGCGGGCTGACGGAGATTCGCGCAATGCTGACCAGGCCTCGTGCCTGCATATCCAATGGGGTATACGCCACATCGTTGGCGCCGATATTGATGCGCTTGAGCGCCAGGCGACGCTTGAGTTCGAAGGCGTCCCAGCCGGCGAGGTTGAAGGCGATCAAGCCTGATTGGCTGGCGCCCAAGTCATGCAGGGACATCCCGGGAGTCTGACGCAAGGTCTCGCGGATTCGCGCGCTGGTCTGCCGGACACGGTTCCACACCCGCTCAATCCCCAGTTGATTGAGTTCCTGCAACGCATTGCCCAAGCCCGCCAATAAGGCGTAGGACGTTTCGCTGGTTTCAAAGCGTCGGGCATCGTTGCGCAGGGCGAAACCCTGGGCGCTCCACGGCGCTGAAAACACATCGCGCTGCGCGGGGTTCAGCCGCGCCAGAAAGTCCGGCCGCACGTACAACAGCGCTGTACCTCGCGGCCCGCGCAGGTGCTTGCGGCCTGCCGACTTGAGCACGTCGCAGTGCAGCGCCTGCACATCCACTGGCACCTGGCCGATGGCCTGGCCGGCATCGATGAAGTAAGGGATGCCATGCCGCCTGGCCACTTCACCAATCGCCTGGGCGGGGTTGATCAGGCCGCCATTGGCGGGGAGCCAGGTCAGGTCGATCAGCTTCACGCTTGCGTCGATCATCGCTTCCAGGGCTACCGGGCAGACTGCGCCGGTTTCATCGCAAGGGATCACCTCGATTCGCGCACCGGCCTGCACGGCCAGTTCCATGCTCGCCAGGTTGCCGCCCCATTCGTGGCGCCCCACCAGAATCCTGTCGCCCGGCTGCCACCGGCCCAGCGCCTGGAACGCCAGGCTCCACGCGGTCGAGCCGCTGCCGGCAAAGGCAATCGACGCGGCGGGTGCATTGAGCAACTGGCCGGCGGCGCAGCGGGCTTTTTCCACCAGGATGGCGCCATGCTCGCTGGCCTCCATTGGGCCGTCGCACGCTTCGCGTTGCAGTTGTTCGATGATGGTGTCGAGGGTCGCCTGGCTCGGCAATGCAGCACCGGCCGTGTTGAAGTGCACGAGACCGGACCGACAACCCGGCGTGGCCTCGCGCAGGCGTTGGACGTCGAGCGGGCTCATGGCTGCAACTCGAACACTGCGTCAACTTCCACCGCTACGCCCCCCGGCAGGCTGGACACGCCGACAGCCGTGCGTACATGCCGGCCTTTGTCGCCAAGAACGTTGACCAGCAGGTTAGAGGCACCATTGGCCACCACGCTCTGGCGCTGGAAGTCGTCACTGCAGGCGATAAACACGCCCAGGCGCAGGGTCCGCACCAGGCGTGACAGGTCATCGCCCAGT
Organism: Pseudomonas marginalis; assembly: GCF_024169655.1. Lineage (GTDB taxonomy): Bacteria > Pseudomonadota > Gammaproteobacteria > Pseudomonadales > Pseudomonadaceae > Aquipseudomonas > Aquipseudomonas paraveronii. Next base: position 1,415,686 of record NZ_JALJWV010000001.1, read on the forward strand.
GCATCGCTCAATTGTGCGAGCAGACCCAGCGCGGCCAGTTCGGTCGCCTGGGCGCCGTCTTCTTCACTGAGGGATTCGCCCAGGCGGCCGACATAGGCCGGTTTGCCGTCCAGCAATGGGATTTGCCCGGAGATAAACAGCTGATTCCGGCTGACCACGTGGTTGATGTAATTGGCAATCGGCTGGCTGGGCGTCGGCAGCGTGAGGCCGAGGGCCTGCACGCGTTGGCGGATGGAATCGCGCATGTTGAATCCTCTGGGTTGAGAGGTTTCAGCATGTTGATCAAGGCGATGGACGACAAACGGATAGATATCATCCGACGTATCGAAATAACTCACGCGTCGGCGCAGGCAGCCTTCAACCACGCGCTGAAACATTCGGCCGCCGCGCTAGCGGGGCCTTGGGGCGCGATCAGCCAGTAGCCGATTTCGCTGCGATACGGCGGCCAGTCGAAGGCTTCTACCAGGCTGCCGTCCTGGAGCCGGCGCTCGATCAAACGGTGACGGCCCATGGCGATACCTTGGCCGGCTACGGCGGCTTCGACCACGATGTTGTAGTCATGCAGCATCACGCGCGGATGCGGGGTGAGGTCGACTTGATAATGGTCGGACCAATCCGTCCATTCGAACGGGCGGTGCGAGGTGGCCATCAGCAGTGCGCCGTTGTGCTGCCGGCTGGCCTTGAACGCCGGGCTGCACACGGGGGAGAGCACTTCCGGCATCAGCCGTGTGGCCTGCACGTCGGGCCAGTCACCCTTGCCATAGCGGATGGCCAGGTCGACCTCGGCCGCCGCGACATTCGCCAGTTGAATTGCTGGCACCAGCTCCACCTGGATCTGCGGATAGCATTGCAGAAAACCGGCCAGGCGCGGCGCCAGCCATAAGGTGGCAAAGGACGCGAGCAAGCCGATGCGCAACACCGTGACGCTGGGCGCCACCCGTTGGCTGCGGGTGGCGGCGGCGATGAGGTCGAGGGCAGGGCGGATTTGCTCGTAGTAGAGTTGGCCGTCTGCGGTCAGATCAATCGCGCGGGTGCGTCGGACAAATAACGGTTTGCCCAGGTACTGTTCGAGCTTGTGTACCTGATGGCTGAGCGCGCTCTGGGTCACTGACAACTCATGGGCCGCCTTGATAAAGCTCAAGTGCCGCGCCACGGCCTCGAAGGCGCGCAAGGCCAGCAACGGCGGAAGGTCCTTGTGCAGTGCCACCTGTGTGCGCCTCTTGGGTAAGGGGGAAGTGCCGATTTTGGGTGATGAGCTGCATTTTGTCGCCCGCTGATTTGCTGTCGGGCAAGTGAGGCCGCATTATTAAGCGATCCCCTCCACGACATAAGCCAAGCCATGAGTGATGACGACAAACTGATTGACCTGAACGCCGAACGCGCTAAACGGGTGCATGACCTCAACGACAAACGTCTAAATGAAGTTCGCCAGGCGTTCGAACAAGCGATGCCGCTCGGAAAAGTTAAGAAAAAACCGAAAAACAAACCGAAAAAACGTTGAAACAGCCTGTATCTATTGATGCAGGTCAGTTATTTCCCTTCTTTACGCCCCGTCGCGGGCGACATTGATCCTTGTCAATTTTCCATCCCGCCTTCTCCTTTAACTTAGCCCTATCGCAACAAGGCAAGAGCAGGAGGCCAGTCATGTTTTTCGATAATGTGGTGTTTGCCGGAGTGCTGACGGTTGGCCTCATGGTGCTGTTCTTCGTAGGGTTTGGATTTTTTATCTGGAAAGACGCAAACAAGCGTAAAAAGCCATAGGGTTTTCCAGGTTACATGAGCACGCAAGGCATTTTGGGCGACTTCGGTCGCCCTTTTTTTTGCCTGCGATTTAATCAACACCACGGGATTTATGTGGGCGCGGGGCATCGGCATAAAAAAAGGTGCGAGCCTCGCGGATCGCACCTTTTTTATGGCCAGCGGGCTATCAGCTGCCCAGCGCCTTGGATGCCAACCAGAACAACCCGGCCGACAGGCCTACGGTCGCCGGCAGGGTCAACACCCAGGCCATCAGGATGGTCTTCACTGTGCCGCTTTGCAGGCCGCTCTTGTTGGCAACCATGGTGCCGGCAACACCGGACGACAGCACGTGCGTTGTCGACACCGGCAGGCTGAAGATGTTGGCCAGAGCGATCATGCTGGCGGTGGTGATTTGCGCCGACATGCCTTGTGCATAGGTCATGCCCTGCTTGCCGATCTTCTCGCCGATGGTCAGTACCACGCGCTTCCAGCCGACCATGGTGCCCAGGCCCAGGGCGAGTGCGACCGCGATAATCACCCAGAACGGTGCGTATTCGGTGGTGGCGGTCAGGTCTTTGCGCAGCTTGTCGAGGTCGGATTTCTCACGGGCCTCCAGGCCTGGCAGCTTGCCGACTTTCTTCGCGGTGTCGTCCAGGCACAGCAGGTAGCGGCGTACCTCGATGCGCTGGTCGGACGTCAACGAATGGTAGTCGGAAACACCTTTCAAGGTGTCGAGCAGCGCATTGATGGTCGGTTCAGTCTGCTGTGGGTTGCAGCGGAACTTGCCCGGCAGGTCGTCCTTCACGCTTTTGCCCAGGGCCAGGAATTCGCCCAGGGTTTCCTGGTTGCGCTGGTAGAACTGGTTCAGGTGCAGGGTGGCGTCGCGGGTACGCTCGATCTGGTAAGTGGTGCTGCCCAGGTCGAGAACGAACTGCGCCGGCACGATACCGATCAGTACCAGCATGATCAGGCCGATACCTTTTTGCCCATCGTTGGAGCCGTGGACGAAACTCACGGCCATGGCGGAAATCACCAGAACCAGGCGGTTCCAGAACGGCGGGCGCTTCTTCTCGTCGACCTTGCGGCGCTCGTCCGGAGTTTTATGCATCTTGGACAGCGGACGCCACCACTTCAGGCCGATCAGCAACAGGGCTGCGACCAGAAAGCCGGCCATGGGCGAGAACACCAGGGACGCCCCGATATCGATCGCCTTCTGCCAGTTCACCCCGTCAGCCAGGGGAATGTCGTTGATCAGCGCATTCGCGAGGCCGACACCCAGGATCGAGCCGATCAGGGTGTGAGAGCTGGAGGCGGGAATACCGAAGTACCAGGTGCCCAGGTTCCAGGTGATCGCCGCCGCCAATAAAGAGAAAACCATCGCCAGACCATGGCCGGTGTTCACATTGATCAGCAACTCCACCGGCAGTAAATGCACGATGGCGTAGGCGACACCGACACCACCGAGCAACACGCCAAGGAAGTTGAACACCCCGGAGAAGAACACGGCCAGATGCGGTGGCATGGCTTTGGTATAGATGACTGTGGCCACCGCGTTAGCGGTGTCATGAAAGCCATTGATGAACTCGAAGGCGAGGACAAAGGCCAGGGCGAGCAGCAGGCTCACGAGAACCCAAGCATCCAGTCCGCTGAATAAATCGATCATGAAGGTTTTCTGACCCGGTCGTAAGGGGGCGCGATTATGCCAGAAAACCTCGGTAATCGATGCACTAGCTGCTCATCGGTAACAATCTTCATTGAAAAAAAACCAGGCAAAGGCGCGCATCCCAGGGTTTTCGGGGGCTCGGCAAGTCTTTGATTTACAAAGCGCGGTGCCGTAAAGGTGCGTTTTTGTCACCTAAACGCCATGGCTGAAACATTTGTACGAAATTTCGTTGGTCGCAGCAGGACGCTGACTAATGGGTCCACAAGCGAATGCCCTCCGCCGGCGGTGAGCCGGCGGAGACAGCAGAACCCTGAGGCCTCAAACCTTGGTGCTTATGGCTCTTCGGCTTTGAGTTCCTGCTCAATCTTTTGGATTTCCTGGGCAAAGGCCTGATCGAGCAAACTCGCTCGTTTGCGCCATGGCTTGCGTTCTGGCTCAGGCTGAGCGGCGTAGGTGGTGACTTCCCCGCCGTATACGTCCTTGTAACGTTGCTCCTGGCGCTCAAGTTCCGCGCGCAGTTCATCTTTCGTCACAGTGTTACCTAATTTGAGTTGAGTTTAATTAGCGTGCAGCGCCACACCAGAATATCGCCCTCGGCATGTTTTAAGTTGAACAGGTGAACCGCTCAACTTTGAACGAACTGCCAACGATGACTTCCTTGAACCGGTATTTATAACCGGCAGCATAATCAACATACGCCGCCTGGCGAGCTCCGATCCCGATATTGATACCGGGCTGACCTCCGCACAGATTGCATTATAGCGGCGCATTTTAATAACACTATCATCATATAGTTAAAAAGCGTCCACTTTGTGTGAGGCTTTTGTTACATGCACACGTCAGTATTGGCTGTGAAGTGGCCGCCATAAATGCCGCCGTCTGCCTGATCCCGTCGTGCGATCCGTTTTTATGATCGCGCCTGCCGAATTGCGATAATCGCATGATCGTCCGATAATCGCCCGACGTTGCTGCTCTAACCTTGTGTATCCCGGTTGGCGTGGCTCTCAATAGCGACCACCTTTCCCGGTTGTCGATAAGCGCCAGCGGTTGAAAATAATAACGAGGATCTTGAAATGAACGATCAATTGCGCAACTCCTTCGCGTCAGTGGCGCCGCCGATCGTGGCTTCACCGGCCAAACGCATCCAGGCCTTTACCGGTGATCCGGACTTCATGACCTCCCTGGCCCGGGGCCTGGCCGTGGTGCAGGCATTCCAGGAGCGCAAGCGTCACCTGACCATCGCCCAAATCAGTCATCGCACCGAAATTCCCCGCGCCGCCGTGCGCCGTTGCCTGCATACCTTGATCAAACTCGGCTACGCCACCACCGACGGGCGCACCTATTCGCTGCTGCCCAAGGTCCTGACCCTGGGCCATGCCTATTTATCCTCGACACCGTTGGCGGTCTCCGCCCAACCGTACCTGGACCGTATGAGCGAACAGCTTCACGAAGCCTGCAACATGGCCACCCTGGAAGGCGATGACATCCTCTATATCGCCCGGTCGGCCACCACGCAGCGCCTGATTTCCGTGGACCTTTCGGTAGGCGGGCGGTTGCCGGCGTATTGCACCTCCATGGGCCGCATCCTGCTGGCGGCGCTGGACGATGCCTCGCTGCAGGACTACCTCGACCACGTCGACCTGCAAATCAAGACCAGTCGTACCCTCACCACGCCCGAAGCCTTGTTCGAGTGCCTGCAACAAGTGCGTCAGCAGGGCTGGTGCATCGTCGATCAGGAATTGGAACAAGGCCTGCGCTCCATCGCGGTGCCGGTGTATGACGCGTCCGGCCAGGTGCTGGCTGCGCTCAACGTCAGTACCCATGCCGGTCGTGTCAGCCGCAGCGAACTGGAACAGCGCTTCCTGCCGAGCATGCTCAGTGCCAGCCGTGAGTTGAGTGCGCAACTGTTTGCCTAAGCTGTTCGGTGACCGCACAGATCCCGGCTCGATCAATTGACGTTGTTTCCCTTGGCTTATTACTGTGCGGCAGCGCTCTGAGCGCTGCCCAATAATAATGACGACCCCAGGTCGTTGGCCCGCCATCGGTGTGGAATAACAATAATGAATCAGCCTTCTGTTGTCGGTACCACCCTGGACGTGCAGTCCTTCATCAATGCCCAGCCACTGTCACGCTATCAGTGGCGCGTGGTGATCCTGTGTTTCCTGATTGTCTTCCTCGATGGCCTCGACACCGCCGCCATGGGCTTCATCGCGCCCGCACTGTCCCAGGACTGGGGCATTGACCGCGCCAGCCTCGGCCCGGTGATGAGCGCCGCGCTGATCGGCATGGTGTTCGGCGCCCTGGGTTCCGGCCCGTTGGCGGACCGTTTCGGACGCAAGGTGGTGTTGGTGGGTGCGGTACTGGTGTTTGGTGCCTTCAGCCTGGCCTCGGCCTACAGCAGCAACGTCGACCAGTTGCTGGTGTTGCGCTTTCTCACCGGGCTGGGGCTGGGTGCCGGTATGCCGAATGCCACCACGCTGCTGTCCGAATACACCCCCGAACGTCACAAGTCGTTGCTGGTGACCAGCATGTTCTGCGGCTTCAACCTGGGCATGGCCGGTGGCGGGTTTATCTCGGCCAAATTGATCCCGGCGTTCGGCTGGCACAGCCTGCTATTGATCGGCGGCATCCTGCCGTTGATCCTCACGGTGGTGCTGTGGGTGTGGCTGCCGGAATCGGCGCGCTATCTGGTGGTGCGCAATCGCGGCACCGACAGGGTACGCAAAGCCCTGTCACCCATCGAGCCCGGTATCGTCGCCCAAGCCAGCAGCTTCAGCGTGCCCGAGCAAACAACCGTGAAGGCGCGCAACGTATTCGCGGTGATCTTCTCCGGCACCTACAGCGCCGGCACCTTGTTGCTGTGGCTCACCTACTTCATGGGCCTGGTGATTGTGTACCTGCTGACCAGTTGGCTGCCTACGCTGATGCGCGACAGTGGCGCGAGCATGGAGCAGGCGGCGTTTATCGGTGCGTTGTTCCAGTTGGGTGGCGTATTGAGTGCAGTCGGCGTGGGCTGGGCGATGGACCGGTTCAACCCGCACAAGGTCATCGGCACGTTCTACCTGCTGGCCGGGGTATTTGCCTACGCGGTAGGGCAGAGCCTGGGCAATATCACGCTGTTGGCGACCTTGGTGCTGATCGCCGGGATGTGTGTCAACGGTGCGCAATCGGCGATGCCGTCCCTGGCCGCACGCTTCTACCCGACCCAAGGCCGCGCCACCGGCGTGTCATGGATGCTCGGCATCGGCCGCTTCGGCGCGATCCTCGGTGCATGGATGGGCGCCACCTTGCTCGGCCTGGGCTGGAACTTCGAGCAGGTGCTCAGCGCGCTGGTGATTCCGGCCGCATTGGCCACGGCCGCCGTGGTGATCAAAGGGATGGTCAGCCATGCCGACGCAACCTGAAGACGAACCCAATTCCTGCGTGAGCAGGAAAGAATAGCTAGGCAACAATTGGTTCGATAATCGAACACTGTGTCGATTATCGGATTGTTTGCCCCGTTGCCCCGGCTTAACCTTCAAGCACTTCGGCGCCACCCTCGCGCCTTTTTCGATCCACACCGGGAGCCCGACCCCATGGCTGAAATTCTTGCGCTGCGTGACGCGGTGAAGCGATTCGTGAACGACGGCGATACCGTCGCACTGGAAGGCTTCACCCACCTGATCCCTACAGCAGCGGGTCATGAAATCATTCGTCAGGGCAAGAAAGACCTGACGCTGGTGCGTATGACGCCTGACCTGATCTACGACCAGTTGATCGGCGCCGGCTGCGCCCGCAAGTTGATTTTTTCCTGGGGTGGCAATCCCGGCGTGGGCTCCCTGCATCGCCTGCGTGATGCGGTCGAAAAACACTGGCCGCAGCCCCTGGAGATCGAAGAACACAGCCACGCCGACCTGGCCAATGCCTACGTCGCTGGCGCCTCCGGCCTACCGTTCGCGGTGCTGCGCGCTTACGCCGGTTCCGATTTGCCCAAGGTCAACCCGCTGATCAAAACCGTCACCTGCCCGTTCACCGGCGAAGTGTTGGCGGCGGTGCCATCGGTACGTCCGGACATCAGCGTGATCCACGCGCAAAAGGCCGACCGCAAGGGCAACGTGCTGCTCTGGGGCATTCTTGGCGTGCAGAAGGAAGCGGCCCTGGCGGCCAAGCGTTGCATCGTCACCGTCGAAGAAATTGTCGACGACCTCAACGCGCCGATGAACAGCTGCGTGCTGCCGACCTGGGCGCTGACCGCCGTGTGCCATGTGCCTGGCGGCGCGCATCCGTCCTACGCCCATGGCTATAACCAACGCGACAACCGCTTCTACCAGGCGTGGGACGCGATCGCTCGCGACCGTGGGACGTTTACTGCCTGGATCGATGAATACATCCACGGCACAGCCGATTTCAGTGAATACCAGGCCAAGCTGGCCGCCGCGAAGGAGGCCAAGTAATGGCTTACTCGACCAATGAAATGATGACCGTTGCCGCCGCGCGCCGCCTGAAGAATGGCTCGGTGTGTTTTGTCGGCATTGGCCTGCCGTCCAAGGCGGCCAACCTGGCGCGCCTGACCTCGTCGCCGGACGTGGTACTGATCTACGAGTCCGGCCCGATTGGCTCCAAGCCCAGCGTACTGCCGCTGTCCATTGGTGACGGCGAGTTGGCGGAAACGGCCGACACTGTCGTCCCCACCGGTGAGATCTTTCGCTACTGGCTGCAGGGCGGGCGCATCGACGTCGGCTTTCTCGGTGCGGCCCAGGTCGACCGTTTCGGCAATATCAACACCACCGTGGTCGGCGATTATCACCAGCCCAAAGTGCGCCTGCCGGGTGCCGGTGGCGCGCCGGAAATCGCCGGTTCGGCCAAGAGCGTACTGATCATTCTCAAGCAGTCGGCGCGTTCGTTTGTCGACAAGCTGGATTTCATCACCTCCGTCGGCCACGGCGAAGGCGGCGATTCACGCAAGCGCCTGGGCCTGCCCGGTGCCGGTCCTGTCGGGATTATTACCGACCTGTGCATCATGGAGCCGGAAGAGGGCAGCCATGAGTTTGTGGTCACCGCACTGCACCCCGGCGTCACCCGCGAGCAAGTGGTCGCGGCCACCGGCTGGGCGATTCGCTTTGCCGACCAGGTGAGTACCACCGAGGAACCGACGGCGGTCGAGCTGACCGCGCTGCGTGATCTCGAAGCCCGCACGGCGGCCGCCCACGGCCAAGCACCCGGAGAAGCCTGATGCGCGACGTATTTATCTGTGATGCGATTCGCACCCCCATCGGCCGTTTCGGCGGTGGCCTGTCCACCGTGCGCGCCGACGACCTGGCGGCGCTGCCGATCAAGGCACTGATCGAGCGCAACCCGTCGGTGGATTGGCACGCGGTCGATGAAGTGTTCCTCGGCTGCGCCAACCAGGCCGGTGAAGACAACCGCAACGTCGCGCGCATGGCGCTGTTGCTGGCGGGCCTGCCTTCGAGCATTCCCGGCGTGACCCTCAACCGTTTGTGCGCCTCGGGTATGGATGCGATCGGCACCGCTTTCCGTGCGATTGCCAGCGGTGAAATGGAATTGGCGATTGCCGGCGGCGTCGAGTCGATGTCCCGCGCGCCGTTCGTGATGGGCAAGGCTGACGCGGCGTTTTCGCGCAACATGAAGCTGGAAGACACCACCATCGGCTGGCGCTTTATCAACCCGTTGATGCAGGCCCAGTACGGCGTCGACGCGATGCCGCAGACCGCCGATAACGTCGCCGACGACTACCACGTGTCCCGCGCCGATCAGGACGCTTTTGCCCTGCGCAGTCAGCAACGCACTGCCGCCGCCCAGGCCGCCGGCTTCTTTGCCGAAGAAATCGTGCCGGTGCGGGTCGCCCATAAAAAAGGCGAAACCGTGGTGGAACACGATGAGCATCCACGGGCCGACACCACCCTGGAAACCCTGGCTCGGCTCAAGCCGGTCAATGGCCCGGACAAGACCGTCACTGCCGGCAATGCGTCGGGCGTGAATGACGGCGCGGCGGCGCTGATCCTGGCGTCTGCCGAAGCCGTGAAAAAACACGGCCTGACCGCCCGCGCCCGCGTGCTGGGCATGGCCAGTGCCGGTGTCGCGCCACGGGTGATGGGCATCGGCCCGGTGCCGGCGGTGCGCAAGCTGGTAGAACGCCTGGGCCTGGCCGTCAGCGATTTTGACGTGATCGAACTCAACGAAGCCTTCGCCAGCCAGGGTCTGGCGGTGCTGCGTGAATTGGGCATTGCCGACGACGCGCCCCAGGTCAACCCGAACGGCGGCGCCATCGCCCTCGGCCATCCCCTGGGCATGAGCGGTGCGCGGCTGGTGCTGACGGCCCTGCATCAACTTGAAAAAACCGGTGGCCGCAAAGGTCTGGCGACCATGTGCGTCGGTGTTGGTCAAGGCTTGGCCCTGGCGATTGAACGCATCTAATAAGAGAGGACCGCTCCATGAGTGACAAGCCCGGTTACCGGCGCCCGCAAGCGGGCACTCAACCTGATTACCTGCACCCGGCCTACCAGTCGACGAACCTGCGTTCGCCGTCTCAGCCGTTGGTGTTCCTGCCCCATTCCCTGTCGGAAATCACCGGCCCGACCATCGGCGCCGAGCGCATCAACGAGAAGGACAACGACCTGACTGCACAGCACGACGGCGAGCCGCAAGGCGAACGCATCATCGTTCATGGCCGCGTGCTCGATGAAAACGGCCTGCCGGTGCCGGGCATCCTCGTGGAGATCTGGCAGGCCAACGCGGCCGGCCGCTACAACCACGCGCGCGATCTGCACGACGCGCCGCTCGACCCGAATTTCACCGGCACCGGGCGTACCGTCACCGACGCGGAGGGCTGGTACCAGTTCCAGACCATCAAGCCCGGCGCCTACCCGTGGGGTAACCACCACAACGCGTGGCGCCCGGCGCATATCCATTTTTCGCTGTTCGGGCCAAGCGTGCTGACGCGCCTGGTCACGCAGATGTATTTTCCTGGCGACCCGCTGCTCGAATACGACCCGATCTACAACTGCGTGCCCGACACGTCGGCCAAGCAACGCCTGATCGCCACGTTCGACCTGGAAAAAACCATTCCTTCCTATGCCCTCGGCTACCGCTGGGACATCGTCCTGCGCGGCCGCGATGCCACGCCGATGGAGAAATGAGATGACACTCAATGCGACCACATCCCACACCGTCGGGCCGTATTACCACATCGGCCTGACCTGGCTGAACCGCGAAGCCCTGGCCAACGCCGCCACCCTCGGCGAGCGCGTGGCGATCAGCGGGCAAGTGGTGGACGGCAACGGTGATGTCGTCAACGACGCCATGCTGGAAGTCTGGCAGGCCAATGCCGCCGGCAAGTACGACCACCCCGAGGACGAGCAGGACAAAGCGCTGGACCCGAACTTCGAAGGCTTCGGCCGGGTGCCGGTGGATGGCGAAGGGCGCTTCCGCTTTACCACCATCAAGCCGGGCAGCGTGCCGGGGCTGGCGGGCACGACCCAGGCGCCGCACCTGGTGGTGCTGGTGTTTGCCCGTGGTCTGGTGAAGCACTTGCTCACGCGGATTTATTTTGACGGTGAGATGCTGAATGCGGATGACCCGTTGCTCGCGTGTGTGCCCACAGAGCGGCGCAGTACCTTGATTGCCAAGCCGGATGCGGACGGTGTGCATCAGTGGAATGTGGTGTTGCAGGGGACAGATAAGGAAACGGTGTTCTTCGATTACTGAGTTGGCTTGAAAACCTATCGGGGGCAAGCCCCCTCCCACACTTGAATGTATTCACACATCAAAGGTGGGAGGGGGCTTGCCCCCGATGAGGCCATTTCAGGCCACACCTGTGTAAATCTCTGCATGCGGAACGTGGCTGTTGCAAAGTGTGTCTAGGCTATAACCGTTCCCACTGAGTGAAAAAAACATGACAACAACAACGAGTCACTACACCGGAGAAGAACGCAGCAAACGGATTTTTGCGATTGTCGGTGCTTCCTCCGGCAACCTCGTCGAATGGTTCGATTTCTACGTCTACGCCTTCTGCGCCATTTACTTCGCCCCGGCGTTTTTCCCGTCGGACGACCCCACGGTGCAACTGCTCAATACCGCCGGCGTGTTCGCTGCCGGGTTCCTGATGCGGCCCATTGGCGGCTGGCTGTTTGGCCGGGTGGCCGATAAGCACGGGCGCAAAAATTCGATGATGATCTCGGTGCTGATGATGTGCGCCGGTTCCCTGGTCATCGCCTTCCTGCCCACCTACCAAGACATCGGCGCCTGGGCCCCGGCGTTGTTGCTGGTGGCGCGGCTGTTCCAGGGCTTGTCGGTGGGCGGCGAATACGGCACCACCGCGACCTACATGAGTGAAGTGGCGCTCAAGGGCCAGCGTGGGTTCTTCGCTTCCTTCCAGTACGTGACCCTGATCGGCGGGCAATTGCTGGCGGTGTTGGTGGTGGTGATCCTGCAACAGATCCTCAGCGAAGACGAACTGCGCGCCTGGGGCTGGCGGATTCCGTTCGTGATCGGCGCCATCGCGGCGGTGATCTCCCTGCTGCTGCGTCGCACCCTGAAAGAAACCACCAGCAAGGAAATGCGCGAAGACCAGGACGCCGGCAGCATCAAAGCGCTGTTCCGTGACCACAAGGCGGCGTTTATCACCGTGCTCGGCTACACCGCCGGCGGCTCGCTGATTTTCTACACGTTTACCACCTACATGCAGAAGTACCTGGTGAACACCGCCGGGATGCACGCCAAGACCGCCAGCTACATCATGACCGGTGCGCTGTTCCTCTACATGTGCATGCAGCCGCTGTTCGGCATGCTGGCCGACAAGATTGGTCGGCGTAATTCGATGCTATGGTTCGGCGCGCTGGGCACCGTGTGTACGGTGCCGATCCTGCTCAGCCTGAAAACCGTCAGCAGTCCGTTCCTGGCGTTTGTGCTGATCACGCTGGCGTTGGCCATCGTCAGTTTCTACACCTCCATCAGCGGCCTGGTGAAAGCGGAAATGTTCCCGCCCCAGGTGCGCGCCCTGGGTGTGGGCCTGGCGTATGCGGTGGCCAACGCAATCTTCGGCGGCTCGGCGGAATACGTGGCCTTGGGCTTGAAGTCCCTGGGCATGGAAAACACCTTTTATTGGTATGTCACCGGCATGATGGCGGTGGCCTTCCTGTTCAGCCTGCGCCTGCCGAAACAGGCGGCGTACCTGCACCACGATCTATAAGGGAGGCGTTATGACGCTGCGCACGAGCAACCAATTGTTCGACGCTTACTTCAGTGCTGACAGCATGGCCGAGGTGTTCTGCGACCAAGGGCGCTTGCAGGGCATGCTGGATTTCGAAGCCGCGCTGGCGCGGGCCGAGGCCCAGGTCGGGTTGATCCCGCAGGCCGCCGTCGCACCGATTGCCCAGGCGTGCCTGGCGTCGCTGTATGACGTCGATGCCCTCGGCGTGGCGATCGCCACGGCGGGCAATTCGGCGATTCCATTGGTGAAGGCGCTGGGCAAGCTGATTGCCGACGAAGACGCCAGCGCCGAACGCTATGTGCATTTGGGCGCGACCAGCCAGGATGTGATGGACACCGGCCTGGTGCTACAGCTACGGCGCGCGCTGGCGTTGATCGAAGCCGACCTGGCGCGTCTTGGCGATATTCTGGCGGCCCAGGCCCAGCGCTATTCGGCTGTACCGATGGCCGGACGGACCTGGTTGCAGCACGCCACGCCGGTCACCCTCGGCATGAAAATCGCCGGTTGGTTGGGCGCGGTAACCCGCAGTCGCCAGCGTTTGATCGAGCTGAAACCGCGCTTGCTGGTGCTGCAATTCGGCGGCGCCTCCGGCACGCTGGCGGCGCTTGGCGAACAGGCAATGCCGGTTGCCCAAGCGTTGGCGGCGCAGTTGCAACTGACCTTGCCCGAGCAACCCTGGCATACCCAGCGTGATCGCCTGGTGGAGTTCGCCAGCGTGTTGGGGCTGATCGCCGGCAGCCTCGGCAAGCTGGGCCGCGATATCAGCCTGCTGATGCAGACCGAAGCGGCGGAAGTATTCGAGCCGGCGGCGCCCGGCAAAGGCGGCTCGTCGACCATGCCGCACAAGCGCAACCCGGTGGGCGCCGCCGTGCTGATCAGCGCCGCGACCCGCGTGCCCGGCCTGGTGGCGACGCTGTTCAGTGCCATGCCCCAGGAACACGAACGCAGCCTGGGCCTGTGGCATGCCGAATGGGAAACCCTGCCGGAGATTTGCCGCTTGGTCTCTGGCGCATTGCAACAGGCGCTGCTGGTGAGCGCGGGGCTGGAAGTCGACCCTGAGCGCATGGCGCACAACCTCGACCTGACCCAAGGCCTGGTGCTGGCCGAAGCCGTCAGCATTGTGCTCGCTCAACGCCTGGGCCGTGACACCGCGCACCACCTGCTGGAGCAGTGCTGCAAACGTGCGGTGGCCGAACAGCGCCATTTGCGCGCCGTCCTCGCCGACGAACCGCAGATCACCGCCGAGTTGTCGGCGGCAGATCTGGACCGCCTGCTCGACCCGGCCCACTACCTGGGCCAGGCCCAAACCTGGGTCAGCCGCGCTGTAACCGAACACTTTGCACTGACTGCCTGAGGAGATTGCTGTGGCTTTTGTACAACTCGCCGAGGGCGAACTGCATTACCAACTGGATGGCCCCATCGATGCACCGGTGCTGGTGCTGTCCAATTCGCTGGGCACCGACCTGCATATGTGGGACACCCAGGTCCCGGCCTTTGCCGAGCACTTTCGCGTGCTGCGCTTCGATACCCGTGGCCACGGCCAATCCCTGGTGAGCGAAGGTCCCTACAGCATCGAACAACTCGGTCACGACGTGATTGCGCTGCTGGACGCACTGGACATCCCACGCGCGCATTTCTGCGGGCTGTCCATGGGCGGGCTGATCGGTCAATGGCTGGGGATTAACGCGGGGGATCGTTTGCTGCGCCTGGTGGTGTGCAACACCGCGGGCAAGATCGGCACATCAGACGTGTGGAACCCGCGTATCGAGATGGTCCTGCGCGACGGTGCGGCGGCGATGGTGGCGCTGCGCGATGCGTCGATTGCGCGCTGGTTCACTGCCGATTTCGCGGCGACCGACCCGGATCAGGCCAAGCGCATTACCGACATGCTCGCGGCCACATCGCCCGAGGGTTACGCCGCCAATTGCGCAGCGGTGCGCGATGCGGACTTCCGTGAGCAACTGTCGGCGATCCAGGTGCCGACCCTGGTGATCGCGGGTACTGAAGACGCCGTCACAACGCCCGCCGACTGCCACTTTATCCAGAGCCATGTGCAGGGGGCCGAGTACGCCGAGTTCTACGCCGCCCACCTGTCCAACGTGCAAGCCGGTGCCGCGTTCAGCGACCGGGTCATTCAATTCCTGCTGGCCCGCTGAGGAGTCTTTTGTGGACGAGAAACAACGTTACGTCGATGGCCTGAAAGTGCGCCGTGAAGTGCTGGGCGACGCGCATGTCGACCGCAGCCTGAATGCCTTGACCGAGTTCAACAGCGAGTTCCAGGAAATGATCACCCGCCACGCCTGGGGTGATATCTGGACCCGCCCCGGCCTGCCCAGGCATACCCGCAGCTTGATCACCATCGCCATGCTGATCGGCATGAACCGCAACGAAGAGCTCAAATTGCACCTGCGTGCCGCCGCCAGCAATGGCGTGACCCGCGCCGAGATCAAGGAAGTGCTGATGCAAAGCGCAATCTACTGCGGGATACCGGCGGCGAATGCGACGTTTCACCTGGCCGAGTCGGTGTGGGATGAGCTGGGGGTCGAGTCGCGCGCTTAGTGCGACTCGGCACTGCACTCCCGGCAAGAGGCAACACGTTGTCGAGGAGTGGTCGCTGACCGTCACGGAGCTGAGCGGTCAGGCCGACTCATAGTGCGTCGTAGCTTTTTCTCAAGGGCAGGCCCATTTCGTCTCGTAATGCGTTTTCGGTAAGTGGGTAAGGATTTGACGTGGTTGGCGCGGTGGTGGGGTCATTGTCGAAGTCGAAGGGTGGCTTGGCAGTTTCCAGGCCGACGACCTGGCGTTCATTGTTGGGCTCACGGGTGTGTGTGCCGTCCGGGTGGATAATTTCCGTATCGCCGGCAAGCATGCTGCCTGTGGTTGCGTTATATGCGTGGCCCAGTTCGTGGTACAGGGTCGTGGTGGGCGGCAGAAAGACACGCGACTCATCCGAGGCTTCTCTGGGGGTGACCGGGTTATAGGTCACAGACAAGTCTGTCGCGCCCGCGCCACGGGTTCCCTCGCGGATGAACGTGGGGTCTCGCCATTCCGCCAGGGGAACGCCCTCCGGGAGCTTCTGGGTGACGATGTGACTATCAATGGGCCCTTTCTTTATCGTGACCTTGGCGCCGGTGCGCTCTGCGACGGCGTCCAGTTCTTTCAACATGTGCTGGCTGTTGGGAGAACCTCGGTAAAACTCCAGATCATCCTCAACCCGTTGCTTGAACTCTGGGGAACCTTCGATATCAATCGCCTTGCTCCCTGTATTTTCGGGCAATGGCACGGTCTCGATAAACTTGAATCCAAATGGCAACCCCAGGTGGTCGCTGCGTTTACCGTACACAACGTCGTCACTTGAAGTGGAATAGACGCTGTCTTGACCTCTACCCGTGTAGATATGGCTTCGGCCATAAGCGTTTATCTGATCATTGCCTTTGCCACCGTGCATGATGTTATGGCCACTTCCGCCATACATCAGGTCGTCATCGTTGCCCCCGTCCATGTAGCTGGTTTTGCTGTCAGGACCGTAACCCGAGTACATGCGGTCCTTGCCGTTTCCGCCATACATGCTGTGGTTGCCTGTGCCGCCCATCATGGTGTCATCGCCGTCGTTACCTTCGGCGTAACTGCTTGCGCTACCCAGTTTGATGGTGTCGTTGCCTGCGCCGCCGTAAACGTGGCTTTTACCGCCTCCCGTCTGTATATGATCGTTACCTTCGCCTCCATGGATTTCTGCGTGAACCATCACATCAGGATCAATTCGAACGGTGTCATCACCCTTGTTCGTCTTGATGGTTATCAATGTTGCATCGCTGTTAGCTGCGGGTAGTAAATAACTTTTGCCATTTATCACGGCATTGAGTTGGCCGCGTTCGCCTGTGCTGATGTGTATGTCGTCCGCGCCATCGCCAGTATCGATTTCTAGAAAGGTCAGATTTTCTCCGCCGCCTCCCCCTTGATACGACGTGGTTGTCAGTGTGATATCGACATTTTTGTCACTGACAATCTTGCTGGTCTGGGGGGGAGGGATGTTTATGAATGCAGCGGCGCCTGGAGCTGGCGATCCGCCGGGGAGGGCATTGGGCTCGATGGGAAGAATGGGCGCTATAGGTGCAACGGAAGAGGTTTGCATCGTCAATACTCTTTCTTGTGAACGTCGGTGACTTACCGACGATCAGTGGTGAAAAAGTAGGAGGGGTTCCCGAATGACGATGACGACTTCATTACAGTGTGTATGAAAAAATACAACGCACTGCCCGATAACGCACATCAGTTGGAATCAGCGTCCCACACCCAATTCCATACCCCCGGCAGATGCACTTCTTCACTCGCGTCTTTCACCGTGCGGGCCAATGCCGCGCGCTCCAGCGCGGTGCGGTCGGTGTAGAACGGCTCGGCAGCGGTCTTCAGGCCGTTGTCCCGGGCACTGTCCATCAGGATCTGCAGGTATTCCTGCATATGCCGGGCGGTGTAGCGGTTGATGTCGTGGAAGGTCACCACCACCGGTATCACGCCGTCCACCGTCGGCAATTCCCCCAAGGCGATGCGTTCGCGCACGACCGACAGCTGTCGGACCAGGTTTGCGCGGCGCCGTGGGCTGGCGTTGAAGCCCCAGATCTTGCCGTCGTTGGCGCTCAGGTCGGTCAACAATACCTGCATGCCGTGGCGTTGGTAGGCGGCGAAGGTGCGGCGGTCGTAGTTCCAGAAGGGCGGGCGTACCAGCGTCGGCGGCATGCCGGTGATCGAGGCGATATCCGTCGCGCCCTGGCTGACGGTACGTTCAAGCTCGGCATCACTCAGCCAGCGATGGTTGGTATGAAACGCCGTGGCGGTGTGAAACGCCAGCACATGCCCGCCCGCGAACTCACGCTCCATGGTCTTGCGGCCACGCGAGCTGCCACCGGAGCGGCCGGCTTCGGTCTGTAAAAAGAACACCGCCTTGATGCCCGGCAATACCGGGTTGTTCGCCAGGTCGGCAATCACCGAGCGGCTCGGGTTGTTGTACCCCGACGCGCTGGGACCGTCATCGAAGGTCAGCAGAAAGCGGATCGGCGCCTGGTTTTGCAGGCGTTGCTCGGTCTGTGGGGTCAGCGCGATGGGCGCGCTGATGCAGCCGCTGAGGCTCAAGGCCAGAGCAAGCACGGCAGACGCGACGGCGAAAAATTTCATGTGTGTGCAGGCTCGAATAGAGGCCGCTGCTGGGCGGGTCAGCAGCGGCAGGCGCGCACCATACAACAAGATGCTCGACGTGGGGTCACTGGCTGACAAACGCGATCTGGTTCAGCCCACGTACTGCGTTCGCGGTGGCCTACCCATTTCTTCGTTCAGGGCGTTTTCAGTGAAGGGTTTGGGGTTGGTCGTGGTGGCCGGCGTGGCGGGGTCGTTGTCGAAATCAAAAGCGGTTGCGCTGCTCTCCAGGCCGACTGCCTGACGTTCACTGTTAGGCACTTCGTGGGCCTCCCCCTCCACGACTTCCCGCGTGGAACCCGTCAAGGCGGTGCCATTGGCGGCGTTATAGGCGTGGGCCATTTCATGGTAGAGCCCAATGATGGGCGCGTAAGTCGTGCCTGCCATGCCATTAAGTTGGGAGCGGTTATATTCAATGTGCGCACGATCAGCCCGAGACCCCGGTACACCGTCGACCATGAAGCCCCACTTGGGATCATCGCCGACCACCGGCGCGCGTTCGTTTTGCAGCAGTGCCTTGAGTTCCTGGCTGCCATAGATGTACCCGCTGCCGGCCTCCAGTCGATCCTCGACAAGGGTTACCGGCGCGCCGTTGCGCTGGGCGGCAGCGGCCATCTCGGCGAGCATTTGCTGGCCTTGGGGAGAACTGCGTAGCAACGTCAGGTCGTCTTCGACCCGTTGGATGAACGCGGGAGACCCTTTGATCACAAAACCCTTGATCGGGCCGGCGTGGACAGACACGGCGGTCAATACCGAGCCGTTGAGGTGTTTGATCGAGTCGCCAGGCTTGGCGTAGATCCGGTCGCCCGGTCGATTGGCGATGACCGTGTCGCAACCCTTGCCGCTGTAGAAGGTGCTTCGATCGTGGCCGATCAGCCGATCGTTCCCGGCGCCGCCATGCAGCACCGTATGGCCGGAGCCGGCGTACAGCCGGTCATTGCCGTTGCCGCCATCCAGATAGCTGGTTTTTCGGCTTGATCCGGCGCCGGCATAGAGGCGGTCATTGCCGTTGTTGCCATAGAGGACACTGTCACCGGTGCCGCCCATGAGCAGGTCGTCACCGTCATTGCCTTCGGCGTAGCCAAGGCCGCTGCCAAGGCGCACGACGTCATTACCGTTGCCGCCGAATACGCGGGTGTAACCACCGCCGGCCTGCACCCGGTCATCGCCGTTCCCCGCTTCAATCACGATGGGCTGCATGACGTTGGCATCAATGCGCACGTTGTCATTACCACCGTGGGTCTTCACGTGCAGGGGCAGCGGTTTGCCGTCGTTGTCGAGGCTGGCAAAGCGATACAACCGGCCATTGATCCGAACGTTCAATTGATCGTCAGAAGCCTGGCTGATGTGGATCTGGTCCGCACGGTCGCTGGTTTCAAGAATTAGGCTGTTGTTCAGGCTGAAGGAGTAGCCGTGCTCCCATACCGAGTGCCCACTGGCTTTTAGATTGCCATCATTGAGAAACGTGTGCTGATGGGCCTGGATCGGCGTGGCGGGGTTCAATTTCAGATGGGCAGGTTTGGTCAACCCGTAGTGGCTGTTGTCAAAAGTTGCCGCAGTGCCCGGCGCTGCGCGTACCGCCAGTAAGGGCGGTGCGCTATTTGGGGGGCGCGGGAGCGGG
This sequence comes from Pseudomonas marginalis, assembly GCF_024169655.1. GTDB lineage: Bacteria > Pseudomonadota > Gammaproteobacteria > Pseudomonadales > Pseudomonadaceae > Aquipseudomonas > Aquipseudomonas paraveronii. The sequence continues at coordinate 1,435,105 of NZ_JALJWV010000001.1, forward strand.
TGGGAAATACCGTTCGAAACGTCCATGTGTGGTCCTTATTTAAGCGCCAGGTATCAGCCCTGGCGCTTAACAGTGACCGCTCGTGCCCAATCGTTCCCTCGAAGCTGTAATACGGCTTTACAGCAGACTGATCGGGTAGCTGACGATCAACCGATTTTCATCGAACTCATTGTTGCTGTAGTCGCGCCTCATGCTCGAATTGCGCAAGCGCAGCGTGAGGTTTTTCAGGGCGCCGCTTTGCAGCGTGTAGCCCAATTCGCTTTCGCGGCCCCACTCCTTGCCGTCGGTGATGGTGCCGGTATGCACGTTGCTACCGCTGATATAGCGGTTCATCAGGGTCAGGCCCGGCACGCCGAGGGCGGCAAAGTTATAGTCGTGACGCACTTGCCAGGATTTTTCCTCGGCGTTGTCGTAGCTGGAGTTGTAACTATCGTTGGCCAGGGTGCCGCCGCTGGTGCCGTTGACGCGCATCCAGGCGCTGTTGCCGGTGAGTTTTTGCAGGCCGACGTAGAAGGTGTTGCCGCCGTACTTGGCCGAGAACAGGCCGGACCAGGTTTTGTTGTCCAGCTCGCCTGCGCGGGCGCTGCCGTCGTCCTTGCCGTAGAAGAACCCGAGGTTGGCGCCCAGGGTCCAGTCGCCCACGGGCTGGCTGTGGATCAGGTTGACGAACTGCTGGCGGTAGATGTCCTTGAGCTGGGCATTCCACAGGCCGACCTGGGTGCGTTTGTCATTGAACGCGTATTCGGCGCCCTGGAAGTTGAAGCGGTCAGAAGTGAAAGCGGCTTTGCCGGACATCGACATGTCCGACATGCTGCTGTCGTCCCGTGGGCTGTTGGCGCGGAACTGGCCGCCGTAGAGCGTCAGGCCGTCGATTTCCTTCGAGGTGATCTGCCCGCCGCGCAGGGTTTGCGGCAGGGAGCGGCCGTCGTCGGCGCGCAGGATCGGCAGCGCTGGCATCCATTCGCCGACCTTCAGTTCTGTCTTCGAAATCCGCGTCTTGAACGCCACACCCAGGCGCCCGAAATTGTCGGCGGGGCGGCCATTGTGGTCCAGCGGCAATAACTGTGTACCGCCGGTGCCGCGCCCGCCATCCAGTTTGAGCGAGTACATCCCCAGTACATCCACGCCAAACCCCACGGTGCCTTGGGTGAAGCCGGACTTGGCGTCGAGGATGAAGCTTTGCGTCCACTCCTGCGCGCCGCCCTGGGCTTTGGTCGGGTTGGTGAAGTTACGGTTGATGAAAAAATTGCGCAGGTTGAGGTTGGCGCTCGCGTCTTCCAGGAAGCCGTGTTCTTCGGCGACGACGGGAAGCGCAAGGCTGGCGACTGCGGTGGCCAGCAATAGCTGGCGAGGGTGAAAGGTGCTCATGGCGTTGGACCTGTTGTTATTGGGGTTATGCAGGTGGCGGCCATGGTGCGGGGCAGTGTGGGGGTGGTTCAATCGGGGGAGGGCGGGTTTTGGGCGATGATCGAACGCAACTTGTCTTGGCGCGGTGGGTACAGGTCAGGCGTAAAAAAACCGCTTCCGGTGAGGGAAGCGGTTTGGTTTACCGCGCGACTATCAGAACAACTTCATCTTTGGCGCTTCTTCTTTCAACGGCTGGTTATTCGCCGTCTGTTCATTCCAGCCACCGCCGAGGGCCTTGTACAGGGTGACCTCGCTGGTCAACTGCGCCAGGCGGTCGGTGATCAGCGATTGCTGGGCACTGAACAGTTGGCGCTGGGCGTCGAGGAACGTCAGGTTGCTGTCGACGCCAATGCGGTAGCGACGCTCGGCCAGGCGGTAGTAATCCTGGTTGGCGGCGACGAAACCACGCTGGGCTTCCAGTTGCTCCTTGTAGGTCTCACGCGCGGCGAGGCCGTCGGAGACTTCCTGGAAGCCGGTCTGGATGGCCTTCTCATAGTTGGCCACGTTGATCTCTTTCTGGATCTTCGAGTAGTCCAGGCTGGCGCGCAGGCTACCGGCGTTGAAGATCGGGATGTTGATCTGCGGGGCGAACGACCAGGTGCCCGAGCCGCCTTTGAACAGGCCGCCCAGGTCCGGGCTCATGGTGCCGGCGTTGGCCGTCAGGCTGATGCTCGGGAAGAACGCTGCACGGGCTGCGCCGATGTTGGCGTTGGCCGCCTTGAGGTTGTACTCGGCCTGCAGGATGTCGGGACGACGTTGCAGCAGGTCCGATGGCAACCCGGCCGGCACTTCGCTGAGCAGGTCATCCGACAGCGGTTTGCTGGCGAGATTCGCCGGCAGGCCGGTGCCGAGCAGCAGGGTCAGGCTGTTTTCGTCCTGGGCCACCTGGCGGGTATAACGTGCCAGGGCCACCCGGGCGTTTTCCACCGAGGTGCGCGCTTGGCTCAGGTCGAGGGCCGAGGACACGCCGACTTCGTTGCTGCGCGAGGTGAGCTTGTAGCTCTGCTCGTATGCGCCCAGGGTTTCCTGGGTCAGCTTGAGCAGTTCCTTGTCGGACTGCCAGGTCAGATAGGCAGTCGCCACACTGGCCACCAGGCTGATCTGGGTACTGCGCCGCGCTTCTTCGGTCGCGAAGTATTTCTGCAGCGCTTCCTCGCTCAGGCTGCGTACACGGCCAAACAGGTCCAGCTCATAGGAGCTGATACCCAGGGTGGCCGAGTATGAACTGCTGATGCTCTCTTTACCGGTTTGCGACGAGCGTGCCGGTACGCGCTGGCGGCTGCCGCTGCCAGTGGCCGACACGGCCGGGAACAGGTCGGCGCGCTGGATGTTGTACTGCGCCGCGTAGGCATCGATGTTCAAGGCCGCGACGCGCAGGTCGCGGTTGTTCTCCAGCGCGGTCTGGATCAGCTGTTGCAGGGCCGGGTCATGGAAAAACTGCTTCCAGCCCTGTTCGGCGGCGGCCTGGCTCGGTGCCTGGTTCGACGAATACGCCGGGCCCTGCGGGAACTGTGCGGCCACCGGCGCTTCGGGGCGCTGATAGTCAGGTATCAGCGAGCAGCCACTGAGCACGAATGCCGTGACGGCTAAGGAAAGTAGCGACTTGCTCATTGGCCAGCCTCTTTAGGAGTTTGCTTGGGTTCAGTCTTTTTGCGTTCGCCCATGGCGGACACGGTTGCGAAGAACAGTGGCACCCAGAAAATCGCCAGGACCGTGGCCGTGATCATACCGCCAATAACGCCGGTACCGATCGCATGCTGGCTGCCTGAGCCGGCGCCGGAGGAGATCGCCAGCGGCAATACGCCGAGGATGAACGCCATGGACGTCATGATGATCGGTCGCAGACGCATGCGTGACGCTTCGATCGCCGACTCGACAATGCCTTTGCCTTGTTCGTGGAGCTCTTTGGCGAACTCCACGATCAGGATGGCGTTCTTCGCCGCCAGGCCCACCGTCACCAGCAAGCCCACCTGGAAGAACACGTCGTTGGACAAGCCGCGCAGGCTGGTGGCCATCAACGCACCCACCACACCCAACGGCACGACGAGTACCACCGCGATCGGAATCGACCAGCTTTCGTACAGCGCCGCGAGGCAGAGGAACACCACCAGCAGCGACAGAGCGTACAGCGCAGGCGCCTGGGAGCCGGACAGACGTTCTTCATACGACAGGCCCGTCCAGGCATAGCCGACACCCGCCGGCAATTGCTTGGCGATGCGTTCGACTTCGGCCATGGCTTCACCGGTACTGTAGCCCGGTGCCGGGGTACCGAGGATTTCCATCGCCGCCACACCGTTATAGCGCGAGAGTTTCGGCGAACCGTAGATCCACTTGCCCGACGCGATGGCCGACAACGGCACCATCTTCCCGGAGTCGCTGCGCACGTACCATTTGTTCAGGTCTTCCGGCGACATCCGGCTGGCGGCGTCACCCTGCACGTACACCTTCTTCACTCGACCACGGTCGATGAAGTCGTTGACGTAGCTGCCACCCAGGGCGATGGCCAGGGTCTGGTTGATGTTCGACAGCGTGATGCCTTGGGCGCTGGCCTTTTCGTCGTCGACGGTGAGCTCGTACTGCGGCTCATCGTTCACGCCGTTGGGGCGCACACCGGCGAGGATCTTGCTCTGGGCGGCCATGCCCAGGAACTGGTTGCGCGCAGCCATCAACTTATCATGGCCGACGCCGCCCTGGTCTTGCAGGAACACGTCGAAACCGGTGGCGTTACCCAACTCCAGTACAGACGGTGGCACGATGGCAAACACCATGGCGTCCTGGAACGTCTGCATGAAGTAACCTTGGGCGCGCTTGGCGATCTCGAACACCGAGGTGGAGGCGTCACGCTCATCCCACGGTTTGAGCATCACGAATGCCAGGCCCGAGCTTTGACCACGACCCGCGAAGTTGAAGCCGTTTACGGTAAAGACCGATTTCACGCCCTTGCCTTCGCCGGGTTCGCCTTCCTTGTCGTTGAGCAGGAAGATGCGCATGTCGTCGATGACTTTCTGCGTGCGTTCAGCCGTTGAGCCGACCGGCGTCTGCACCTGGGCAAAGATCACGCCCTGGTCTTCGTCGGGCAGGAAGGCGGCAGGGATACGCATGAACAGCCAGATCATGCCAGCAAAGATCAGCGCGTAAACGAGGAACGCCGGAATCTTGTGCCTGAGCATGTTCCCCACGCCGCGCTCGTAGCTCAGTACGCTACGGTCGAAGTTGCGGTTGAACCAGCCGAAGAAGCCACGCTTGGGTTGGCCGTGCTTCTCGGGGTCGATCGGCTTGAGCATGGTGGCGCACAGGGCCGGGGTGAAGATCAGCGCAACCAGTACCGACAACGCCATGGCCGAAACGATGGTGATGGAGAACTGTTTGTAGATCACACCGGTGGAGCCGCCGAAGAACGCCATCGGCAACAGTACCGCCGACAGCACCAGGGCAATACCCACCAGGGCGCCCTGGATCTGGCCCATGGACTTGACCGTCGCCTCTTTCGGCGACAGATGCTCCTCGGCCATCACCCGCTCGACGTTTTCCACCACCACGATGGCGTCGTCCACCAGCAAGCCGATGGCCAGGATCATGCCGAACATGGTCAGGGTGTTGATGGTGAAGCCGAACGCGGCCAGGATCCCGAAGGTACCCAGCAATACCACCGGTACGGTCATGGTGGTGATGATGGTGGCGCGAAAGTTCTGCAGGAACAGGAACATCACCAGGAACACCAGGACGATCGCTTCGACCAGGGTGTCAACCACACCGGAGATCGACTCGGTCACCACCGGGGTGGTGTCATACGGCACCACCGCCTTCATGCCAGGCGGGAAGAACGGTTCCAGGGACGCCACGGTGGCACGGATGGCCTTGGCGGTGTCCAGGGCGTTGGCGCCTGCAGCGAGCTTGATCGCCATACCAGAGGCCGGTTTGCCGTTGAACTGCGCGGCGACGCTGTAGTTCTGGCCGCCCAGTTCGATACGGGCGACGTCACGCAGGCGCACTTGCGAACCGTCGGTATTTACCTTCATCAGGATTTTGCCGAACTCTTCGGCAGTCTGCAGACGGGTCTTGCCGATGATGGTCGCGTTCAACTGCGTGCCGGGCAGGGCAGGCAGGCCGCCCAATTGGCCGGTGGCCACCTGTACGTTCTGGGCCGAAATCGCGGTGCTGACGTCTACCGGGGTCAACTGGTAGTTGTTCAGCTTGGCCGGGTCGAGCCAGATACGCATGGCGTACTGCGAACCAAATACCTGGAAGTCACCTACACCCGCAGTACGGGAAATCGGGTCCTGGATGTTGGACACGATGTAGTTGGACAGGTCGTCCTTGGTCATGCTGCCGTCTTCCGACACCAGACCAATCACCATCAGGAAGTTCTTCACCGACTTGGTCACGCGGATACCCTGCTGCTGCACTTCTTGCGGCAGCAGCGGGGTTGCCAGGTTCAGCTTGTTCTGCACTTGAACCTGGGCGATGTCCGGGTTGGTACCCTGGTTGAACGTCACGGTGACGGTCATGCTGCCGTCGGAGTTACTGTCCGATGACACATAACGCAGGTTGTCGATACCGTTGAGCTGTTGTTCGATCACCTGCACCACGGTGTCCTGCACGGTTTGTGCGGATGCGCCTGGGTAGGTCACCTGGATATCGATGGCGGTTGGCGCAATGGCCGGGTACTGGTTGATGGGCAACTTCAGGATCGACAGTGCCCCGACCAGCATGATCACCAGGGCAATTACCCAGGCGAAAATGGGACGGTCGATAAAAAATTTCGACATGGATTACTCCCCTTTGCCAGCAGCAGCGGCAGCAGGAGCGGCGGTACCGGCAGGCTGGGCGTTGTCGGCGTCCTTGACCTTGACCTGAGCGCCCGGCTTGACGTACTGCAAGCCTTCGGTGATCACACGGTCACCGGCGTTCAAGCCTTTTTCCACCAGCCAGTAAGCGCCGGCGGTGCGGTTGGCGACCAGCACGCGCTGCTCAACTTTGTTGTCCGCGTTGACCACCAACGCCGTCGGGATACCCTTGAGGTCTCGGGTCACGCCTTGCTGCGGTGCCAGGATCGCCTTGCTGTTCACACCGGCTTGTAACTGGGCGTGTACGAACATGCCGGGCAGCAGGGTGTGGTCAGGGTTGGGGAACACGGCGCGCAGAGTGACCGAACCGGTGGTCTGGTCAACCGACACTTCGGAGAACTCCAGCTTGCCTTCCTTGCCGTAGTCGCTGCCGTCTTCCAGGGTCAGCTTGACCTTGGCGGCGTTGGCGCCGGCTTTCTCCAGTTGGCCGCTTTCCAGGTCGCGGCGCAGTTTCAGCATTTCAGCCGAAGACTGCGTGACGTCGACGTAGATCGGGTCCAGTTGCTGGATCACGGCCATGGCATCGGCCTGGCCATTGCTGACCAACGCGCCTTCGGTGACCGAGGAACGCCCGATACGCCCGGAGATCGGCGCGAACACCTTGGTGTAACGCACGTTGATCTGGGCGGTTTGCACGTTGGCTTCGGCGGTCATGCGGTTGGCCACGGCCGTGTCGTATTCCTGACGGCTGACGGCTTGCTCATCGACCAACTGCTTGTAGCGGTCGGAGATCGACTTGGTCTGGGACAGGCTGGCCTGCGAGCTCTTCAGGGTGGCCTCATAGACCGACGGATCGATCTGATAAAGCTGCTGGCCTTCCTTCACATCCCCGCCTTCCTTGAACAGGCGCTTGAGGATGATGCCATTGACCTGCGGACGGACTTCCGCGATGCGGTAGGCGGTGGTGCGGCCTGGCAGCTCGGACGTCAGGGTAAAGGCTTGCGGTTGAAGGGTGACCACGCCGACCAGAGGAGTTTGCGCGGGCGGAGCCGCCTCTTCCTTTTTGCATCCGCTGAGCAGCGATGCCAGGGCGACGGCAGTGACCAGAGCGGTAACAGCTGGCTTAAGTTGCATGAAGATCCTCGGGTCAGGCGCGCAGACTGCGCACAAGAAGTGTGGAAGGGTAAAAAACAAGCTGTGAGTAGATAAGTAGCTTGCTACGCAATATACTTACGTTCATGGTTGTTTGTAAACTCTTGACAGGCTTCGCGGATTGTTGGCAAAGCAACGCGCCAAGTCGCGATTTTAGTACGTTCGGCGCCCATGACGGTGTCGTCCCACAATTATTCAGATGATCGTTACCGCCTATTAAAGCAGCGTTACCGATAGTCCCACGTGTTCTGATTGAGGTTTTATTGCCATGGTTCGTCGCACCAAAGAGGAAGCTCAGGAAACGCGCAGCCAAATTCTCGACGCCGCTGAGCAGGCCTTTTATGAGCGCGGTGTCGCGCGGACCACGCTGGCGGACATCGCCGGGCGGGCGGGCGTAACGCGTGGCGCCATCTACTGGCACTTCAGCAATAAGTCCGATCTGTTGCAGGCATTGCTCGACACGCTGCACGAACCCCTGAACGAGCTGGCCAGGGCCGGTGAAAGCGAGGATGAAGTCGACCCGCTGGGGTGCATGCGCAAGCTGTTGATTCATCTTTTTCATCAAGTGGTCCTGGACCCGAAAACCCGGCGCATCAACGAGATCCTGTTTCATAAGTGCGAGTTCACCGATGAAATGTGTGACATGCGTCGCCAGCGCCAGACCCACAGCCTGGAGTGCAACCTGCGTATCAGCCTGACCTTGCGTAACGCGGTTCATCGCGGGCAACTTCCGGAAAACCTCGACACCACGCGCGCAGCGGCGTGCATTCATGCCTACATCAATGGCTTGCTGAGCCAGTGGCTGCTGGTACCGGACAGTTTTGAGCTGCACCAGGATGCCGAGCGTTGGGTCGATGCAGGGCTGGACATGCTGCGCTTGAGCCCTAGCCTGCGCAATTAAGTCAAAATGTGTAATTGCTTCAAATTATGTCAACAGTAAAGCCTAAGGAAGCACAACCGTCCTTCTGACTTATTGGTGGGAAGACTTTATATACGGGCTGGCGGGCGGTTGACAGGTAGCCGCCTAAGTATTTTGTAGCGATTTTGTTGCAAGGCTGTGAAGGAATGTTTCCCGGCCCTATTGAAAAAGCCCCGACGCTTGCGCATCGGGGCTTTTTCGTTTCAGCACATTACATCACAGCGCCAGCGTCGGGTAGTCGATGTAACCGACCGGGCCTTTGGCGTAGAAGGTTTCCGGGTGCGCCTGGTTCAGCGGCGCATCGGCTTTCAAGCGTGCCGGCAGGTCCGGGTTGGCAATGAACGGTACGCCAAAGGCCACCGCATCCGCCTTGCCCGAGGCCAGCCAGGCGTTGGCGCTGTCCTTGGTAAAGCGTTCGTTGGCGATGTACACGCCGCCGAAGGCTGCTTTCAGTTGCGGGCCGAGGCTGTCAGCGCCTTCCTTTTCACGCGAGCAGATAAAGGCGATGCCACGTTTGCCCAGTTCGCGGGCGACGTAGGTGAAGGTTTCGGCCAGGTTGTCGTCACCCATATCATGGGAGTCGGCGCGTGGTGCCAGGTGGACCCCGACGCGGCCGGCGCCCCAGACGTCGATGGCGGCGTCGGTCACTTCCAGCAGCAGGCGCGCGCGGTTTTCCAGGGAGCCGCCGTAGTTGTCGGTGCGATGGTTGGTGCTGCTTTGCAGGAACTGGTCGAGCAGGTAGCCATTGGCCCCGTGGATTTCCACGCCGTCGAAACCGGCGGCCTTGGCGTTCTCGGCACCGGTGCGGTAGGCGTCGACGATGTCGGCGATTTCAGCGGTTTCCAGGGCGCGCGGGGTCGGGTAGTCGGCCAGCGGGCGCACCAGGCTGACGTGGCCTTTAGGTTGGATCGCACTTGGCGCCACCGGGGTTTCGCCGTTCAGGTACGACGGATGGGAGATCCGGCCGACGTGCCACAGTTGCAGGAAAATCTTGCCGCCCGCCCCGTGAACGGCCTTGGTTACATTGGCCCAGCCGCGTACCTGATCGTTGGACCAGATGCCCGGGGTGTCCGGGTAGCCCACGCCCATCGGCGTCACGGACGTGGCTTCGCTGAGGATCAGCCCGGCGGAGGCGCGTTGTACGTAGTACTCGGCCATCAGCGCATTGGGCACGCGACCGGCGTCGGCACGGCAGCGGGTCAGCGGCGCCATGATGATGCGGTTCGACAGTTGCAGGTCGCCCAGTGTGATCGGATCGAAAATAGTCGTCATGGGATAACACCCTTCTCTTTTAAGTTGATCAGTGGGTCGCAGGGGCCAGGTCGGCATCGCCGCTCTGACGGAAAGTAATCAAGGTCACCAGCAGCGCGAGGATCGCCAGGGCTGCGGCAGCCAGGGGCACGCTGGTCAGGCCGAAACCGTGGGCGATCACGCTGCCGCCGACCCAGGCACCGAGGGCGTTGCCGATGTTGAAGGCGCCGATGTTCAAGGTGGACACCAGGTTCGGCGCGGCCTTGCCGAAGGTCACCACGTTGATCTGCAGCGCGGGCACGGCGGCGAACGAGGCGGTGGCCCAGAGGAACAGGGTGATCTCGGTCGGGATCAGCGCGATGCTGGTCCAGGTCAGCGCGGTGGAGACCACCGCCATGCTGATGAATACGCCGATCAGGGTGGCGGCCAGGCGTTTGTCCGCCAGCTTGCCGCCGATGATGTTGCCCACGGTGAGGCCCAGGCCGATCAGCAGCAGGGTCCACGTCACGCCTTTGGGCGACACGCCGGTGACGTCGCCAAGCAGCGGCGCGACATACGTGAAGAGGGTGAACATGGACGCGGCGAACAGCGCGGTCATGCTCAGCGACAACCAGATGCCGGCGCCCTTGAGCGCGGCCAGTTCGGCGCGCATGTCGAGTTTTTCTTCATCGCGCTTGGCCGGCAGGAAGCGGATCAGGCCGATCAACGCGATCACGCCGATCACGGTCACCGCCCAGAAGGTCGAACGCCAGCCGGCTTCCTGGCCCAGCGCGGTACCCAAGGGCACACCCAGTACGTTGGCCAGGGTCAGGCCGGTGAACATCAAGGCCACGGCGGACGCACGCTTGTTGGCCGGCACCAGGTTGGCGGCGACCACCGAACCGATCCCGAAGAACGCCCCGTGGCACAACGCAGTGATCACGCGGGCAAACATCAGCACGTTGTAGTCGCTGGCCAGGGCGCAGAGCAGGTTGCCGATAATGAAGATGCCCATCAACGCTACCAGCGCGGCCTTGCGTGGCAGCCTGGCGGTGGCCAGTGCCATGAACGGCGCGCCGATGGCCACGCCGAGGGCGTAGCCGGTCACCAGCCAGCCGGCGCCGGGAATCGACACGCCCAGGTCCGCCGCCACATCGGGCAGCAGGCCCATGATGACGAACTCGGTGGTACCGATGGCGAAGGCGCTCAGGGCCAGGATGAGGAGCGAGAGGGGCATGTGCGTGTCCTTGTTACAGTGGTGCGCGGATTTCAGAACTGAGCTCAGTAATGAGCGCAGTGAGGAAGGCTTGGATCGTTTCTTCGTTGCGTTTGAAAAAGTGCCACTGCCCGGCCTTCTGGCTGCTGATCAATCCCGCCCGTTGCAAGGTGGCCAGGTGGGCCGACACGGTCGACTGGGACAAGCCGCAGCGCTGGTCGATCTGCCCGGCGCAGATGCCGTATTCGTGGTTGTGCAGTTGCTCGGGGAATTGCACTTTCGGGTCTTTCAGCCAAGTGAGGATGTCTCGCCGTACTGGGTGCGCCAGGGCTTTTATTATTTCGTCGAGGTCGATGGACATGGCAGTTGCTCGGTGTCGTAAAGCGTTATATCGCGATGAGGCGAACTTTAAATCGGTATATCCCGATATTCCAATATGATTTTGATCTGAGATCAGGCTAAATCGGTATATCGGGTTATAACGATATGTTGGCGGCAGTGATAGACTGCACACCATGAATTATCTCGCACATCTGCACCTGGGCGGCCAACTTCCTGCACAACTGCTGGGCAGCCTGTATGGCGACTTCGTCAAAGGCCGCCTGCAGGGCCAGTTCAGTCCGTCCATCGAAGCGGCCATCCAGTTGCACCGCTCAATCGACCGCTTCACCGACAGCCATCCGCTGGTCGGTGAAGCGCTGTCGCGCTTCAGCCTGACCCGCCGACGCTATGCCGGGATCGTCCTCGATGTGTTTTTCGATCACTGCCTGGCGCGGGATTGGCAGCGCTATGCCGACCAGCCTCTGGAGCATTTCACTTCACAGGTGTACCGCGTGCTCGCGGCTGAACCGCAACTGCCGGGGCGGCTGGCGCAGATTGCGCCGTACATGGCGGCAGATGATTGGCTGGGCTCATACCGCGAGTTTGGGGTGATGGAGCAGGTGTTGCGGGGGATCTCGCGGCGGTTGACGCAGCCTGAGGCGCTGGGCCATGCGATGCAGGAATTGCGCACGTTATACGAGCCGCTGAGTGAAGACTTCCGGCTGTTTTATCCTGAGTTGCAACAATTTGCACACGCTCAACTGACCACTGAGATCTAACTGAGATCTAAATGTGGGAGGGGGCTTGCCCCCTCCCACATTGTTGACCGTGCCCGCTTCAGGCGGCGAATGCCGGCCGAACCGCAATCTGCTCAGCTTCCGGCAGCGGCCCGAACAACGCCTTCTGCACCGCCTGCTGCGCCTGGAACGCCAGCGCCGCGCGTTCCTGCCCGGCACAGGCAATCGGCTGGAGCACATGGATTTCCACATCGCCCTGGTCGTTGGCAAACAAGCGCATCAGGTGCGAGAGCAAATCATCATCGCCAATAAACGGCGCCAGCGGGTCTACTTGCCCGTCGCGCAGATAACGAATCGCCACCGGTTGCAGCGACACCTGCGCGTCGATCGCACTGGCCAGCAAGCGCCCGTGGAAGGTACGCAGGCTGCGCCCGTCGGTGGTGGTGCCTTCGGGGAACATCAGCAGCGGGTGCTGTTGCTCCAGGTGACGGGTCATCTGTTTGCGGATCAACTGGCTGTCGCCCGCACCCCGGCGAATAAACAGGCTGCCGGCCTTGGCCGCCAACCAGCCGGCCACCGGCCAGGTGCGCACTTCGGCCTTGGACAAAAACGACATCGGCGCGACCATGCCCAGCAGCGGAATGTCGGTCCAGGACACGTGATTGCTCACCCACAGCATCGGCGTTTGCGGCAATTCACCCAGCACCGTCACGCGAAAGGGCAGGGCGTTGGTCAGCCGCGCCATAAAGAACCGCGACCAACGCTGACGGCGCACCATCGAGTTCGCCACCCCCAGGCGCTCGAACAGACCAAACACACCGGCCATGCTCAAGCCCAGCGCCACCACCAGCAGCACGCGGGCGATCCGCGCGTACACGCGCAGGCGGCCCATCACATCGCCGCCTTGAAGTGGCGGGCGTAACGCGGGCACAACTCATCGCGCTTGAGCAGGATGAACACGTCGGCCACCTGAAAATCTTCATCCCAGCACGGCTCGCCGCAGATCTTCGCGCCCAGGCGCATATACGCCTTGAGCAGAGGCGGCATTTCCGCGATGACGTTGGACGGCAGGTCCAGCGCCGGCAGCGGTTTTTTCGGCTCGGCGCGCAGGTGTTCGTTGCACAGGTAGCGTTCGCGCAGGCGCTGCATGATCGCGTGGGCCTGGATGCCGCCATCGTGCATCGGGATGCTTGCGCACCCCATCAGGTAGCTGTAGCAGCCCTCGTTGAGCACTTCGGCCAACTCGCCCCAGAGCACCGCGATGGTGCCGCCGTTGCGGTAGGCCGGGTCGACGCAGGTGCGGCCGATTTCCAGGATCGGGCCCTGCAAGTGCAGCAGGCCATGCAGGCTGAATTCTTCTTCGCTGTAGAACCGGCCCAGGGTGCTGGCGGCCTGGTGATCGAGTAAACGGGTGGTGGCCACCAGTCGACCGCTGTTCAAATCCCGCACGCCGATGTGGCTGCAGTGAACATCATAGTCATCCATGTCCAGGCCCAGTTCCGCGCCTTTCAGCTTGGCGTTGAACTCGCCGCTGAACACGTTGAACCGCAGGGCCTGTGCTTCTTGCAAAGCCTGGGCGCCGATCAGGCGTTCGGCTTGCAGGCGGCGTTCATTGCCGGTGTCGCTGATGCGGGCGATCTGAGTCATGGCGAATCTCCGAGTGCCAGCCACGTTCCGGCCGGTCGACTTGTTTGTCCAAACTCAGGCTATGTAGGCTCGGTGTCATCTCCATGAAGTTACGGTGACGCTTAGATGACACGCCCCTGTGTCGCCAATCTGTCATCGGCCTCGGCTAGGCTCGCGGGCTTGAATGCCCCCTTGAGTGCGTGTCATGGTCAGAGGCTTGCTGTGCGTTGCCCTGTTGTTCGTCACCGTTACCGCCTATGCCGAAACCTGGCCTGACAAAGACTGGGCCAAGGGCACGCCTATCGAAGGTCCCGCTGTCGATGCCCTGAACGCCTACGCTTTCCCTGCGCGTGACGACGCCACCCGCCAAGGCATCCGCACCGACGCGTTGCTGGTGATCCGCGATGGCGAAGTCATCTACGAGCGCTACGCCGCGCCCACCACCGCCCGCACGCCGCACTTGACGTGGTCCGTGAGCAAAAGCCTGATGGCGACGGTGCTGGGCGTGGCCTACGGCGAAAACCGCTTCAAATTGAGCGACCCCGCCGCACGTTTCTACCCGCCGATGAAACAGCATCCCACCGTGACGATGGCCGACTTGCTGCACTGGGCCTCGGGCCTCGATTGGCAGGAGGATTACGAATATGCCCCGCTGAAATCCTCGGTCGTCGCGATGCTTTACACCCGCGGCCACGCCGATATGGCTGCGTTTGTCGCCGGTATGGACGCCGCCCGCGCGCCGGGCGAGGCTTTCCGTTATTCCAGCGGCGACAGCAACCTGCTCTCCGCCGCGCTCAAGGGCATGCTTGGCCACAAGGCCTACATGAGTTACCCGTGGGACGCGCTGTTCAAGCCGCTGGGCATTCGCAACGCCACCTGGGAAACCGATGCCGATGAAACCTTCGTCGCCTCGTCCTACGCCTACCTCACCGCCCGCGATCTGGCACGCGTCGGCCTGCTGATGGCGCGCGACGGTCGCTGGGGGGAGCAACAACTGGTGCCCAAAGCCTGGGTCGACTTCAATCGCCAACCCTTCGATAAATACACGCCCGGCCAGGACGAAGCCGTGCCTGGCGGCCAGTGGTGGCTCAACCAAGGCACCCCAAGACCCTGGCCCGACGCCCCCGCCGACACTTTCGCCGCCCTCGGCCACTGGGGGCAGGCGCTGTACGTGATGCCCGATGAACACCTGGTGATCGTGCGTTACGGCGATGATCGCGACGGCAGCTATCGCCATAATGAACTGCTCAAACGCGTGCTGGCGGCGGTGCAGCCATGATCCGCCGTCGGCCGTTTACCAGCCTGTTTCTGCTGCTGTTGCTCGCCCTGCTGGGTTGGATCTGGCATGAGCGCGTCAACCTGCAAGCCTTCCCCGACATCATCGCGGCCTACACCGCCAAGGAGTATTGCTCGTGCCGGTATGTGGCAAATAACCCGGCGGAGTATTGCCGGGGCTATGTGAAGCAGTACGTGTCGATCAGCGCGTTCACCGATGACCCGGAGCGTAGTGAAGTGACGGCCAGTGGATTGGGGCGTACCCATACGGCCAGATGGTTGGGCGAACATCAGGGCTGCCGTCTCAACCCCTGAAACGCCGCTTCCAATGCAGGGGCGGCGTTGTCAGTTAGATTGCACAGGGCAAGCGGCACAGTTAAGGTTCGTTCAGGTTTTTCCGCCCCACGAGTCTTTAATGTTCAACGCGTCTGTCATCAAACCCCTGGCCTTCGCCCTGCTGGCCACCGCTGCCGTGCCTGCCCACGCCGACTGGTACCTGGACAACGAGTCCTCGCGGCTGTCGTTCGTTACCACCAAAAACACCGAGATTGCCGAAGTGCAGCGCTTCCTGGTGTTGCACGGCAAGGTCGACCGCAACGGTGCGGCGCAGGTGGAAGTGGAGCTGGAGTCGGTCAACAGCGGCATCCCGCTGCGCGATGAGCGCATGCGCAATCAGTTGTTCGCGATCAAGACCTTCCCCGAAGCGCTGATCAATACGCAAATCAACCTGCAACCGATCAACGACCTGGCCCCCGGCGCGCAGTTGGAGTTGCGCCTGCCATTAAGCGTCACGCTGCATGGCAAGACCCAGACCTACAGCGCCGAGTTGTTGGCCACGCGTTTGGATGATCGGCGTTTCCAGGTGGTGACCCTGGAGCCGGTGGTGTTGCATGCCGAGGATTTCGAGTTGGTGCCGGGAGTGACGGCGTTGCGCAAGGCGGCTGGGCTGGCGTCGATCAGTTTGTCGGTGCCGGTGGGTGCGGTACTGATTTTTACGGCGCGCTGACGTGAGCGGCGCAGTGTTCCCGTGGCGCAGCGCCAACCGTTTCGAGTTGTTGATCGACGGGCCGAGCTTTTTCCCGCAGATGCTGGCGTGCATTGCCCAGGCGCAGCGGCAGGTGGATCTGGAGTTGTACCTGGTGGAAGCCGGGGCCTGCGCCGACGCCATGGTGCAGGCGCTGGTGCTGGCGGCGGAGCGGGGCGTGCAGGTGCGCTGCCTGTTCGATGATTACGGCAGCCTGGCGTTTACCCTCGGGCTGCGTAAGCGCCTGACCGACGCCGGTGTGCAATTGTGCTTTTACAATCGCCTGAACTGGCGGCGCTGGATGCGCAACCTGTACCGCGACCACCGCAAGTTGTTGCTGGTCGATCAAGACATTGCCGTGGTCGGCGGCACCGGCGTTACCGATGAATTCTGGACACCGGGGCAGGACAGCGCCGACTGGCACGAAGTGATGGTGCAGATCAGCGGCCCGCTGGTGCTGGATTGGCAGGCGCTGTTCGACCGGCAATGGTTGGCCAACGACGACCGTCGAGCCTGGAAACCGGCCACCCACTTCGGCTTGCCGCGCTTGCCCAAAGTGCCGGCGACCGGGTCCGGTCTTGGTCGCGTCGCTTATGCCGACGCGCGCCAGCACCGCGATATTTTGCACTCGCTGATCCGCGCGCTGAGCAGCGGCCAGCGGCGCATCTGGTTGGCGACCCCGTATTTCCTGCCCACCTGGAGCGTGCGCCGGGCCTTGCGCCGAGCGGCGGGGCGCGGGGTGGATGTGCGCTTGCTGCTGACCGGCCCGCGCACCGATCATCCGTCGGTGCGCTATGCCGGGCACCGTTATTACCCGCGCTTGCTGCGCTCGGGCGTGCAGATATTTGAGTACCAGCCGTGCTTTTTGCACCTGAAAATGGTGCTGGTGGACGATTGGGTCAGCATCGGTTCATGCAATTTCGACCACTGGAACCTGCGCTTCAACCTCGAAGCCAACCTCGAAGCGCTGGACCCTACATTGACGCAGGCCGTGGCGGGCAGTTTCGAGCGGGATTTTGCCCAGAGCCAGGCGGTCAGCCTGGAGGCGTGGAAGTCGCGGCCGTTGTGGCGGCGGGTGAAGCAGCGGGTGTGGGGGTGGATCGATCGGTTGGTGGTCAACCTTCTGGATCGACGCGGATAGACATGTGGGAGGGGGCTTGCCCCCGATAGCGGAGTGTCAGTCAATTGATTCATTGGCTGACCCACTGCTATCGGGGGCAAGCCCCCTCCCACATGGTTTACAGCGTCAGGTGTTAGAGCAGTTCGAAGGTCTGCTGCTGCACATCCTGGGAGTCCAAGCCGATCTGCACATTGAACTCACCCGGTTCCGCCGCGAACTTGAGCTGGGTGTTGTAGAACTTCAAGTCCTCTTCGGTAATGGTGAAGTGCAACGTGCGCTCTTCGCCGGCCTTGAGCATGACTTTCTGGAAGTTCTTCAGCTCCTTGATCGGGCGGATCATCGAGCCGGCCACGTCTTGGATATACAGCTGCACCACGGTTTCGCCGTCGACCTTGCCGGTGTTTTTCACGGTGACGCTGGCGTCGAGCTTGCCGGTTTTGTTCAGGGTGGTGGACGACAGCGCCATGTCCGACAGGCTGAAGCTGGTGTAGCTCAGGCCATAGCCGAACGGAAACAGCGGCCCGGTGGTGTCATCGAAGTACTGCGACGTGTAGTTGCCCGGCTTGCCTGGGGTAAACGGCCGGCCGATGGTCAGGTGGTTGTAGTAGGTCGGAATCTGCCCCACCGAGCGTGGGAACGTAATCGGCAGCTTGCCCGACGGGTTGTAGTCACCAAACAGCACGTCGGCGATGGCGTTGCCGCCCTCGGTGCCGGCGAACCAGGTTTCCAGGATCGCGTCGGCTTGCTGGTTTTCTTCGAGAATCGACAGCGGCCGGCCGTTCATCAGCACCAGCACCAGCGGCTTGCCGGTGGCTTTCAGCGCCTTGATCAGGTCGCGCTGGCTTTGCGGCAGGTTCAGGTCGGTGCGGCTGGAGGACTCGTGGGACATGCCGCGGGACTCGCCCACCGCAGCGACCACCACGTCGGCATCCTTGGCGGCCTTGACCGCTTCGTCGATCATCACCTGGGCTGGGCGGGGGTCATCCACCACTTCCGGGGCATCGAAGTTGAGGAAGTTAAGGTAGTCGACCACGGCCTGGTCATTGGTGATGTTGGCGCCACGCGCATAGATCACTTTGCCTTTTTCGCCGATCACCGCGTTGAGGCCATCGAGCAGGGTCACCGATTGTGCCGGCTTACCGGCAGCGGCCCAACTGCCCATCATGTCGATGGGGGCTTTGGCCAGTGGGCCGACCAGGGCGATGGTCGCGGATTTTTTCAGCGGCAGGGTGTCGTTCTGGTTCTTCAGCAAGACCATGCTGCGGCGTGCCACGTCACGCGCGTCGGCGCGGTGCAGGCGGCTTTCGGCGTCGGTGTCGGCCGGGTCGTCCTCGGCCTTGCCGATGCGCAGGTACGGGTCTTTGAACAGGCCCATGTCGTACTTGGCGCCGAGCACTTCGCGCACGGCGTTGTCGATGTCGCTCTGCTCGATCTCGCCGGACTTGAGCAGCCCCGGCAATTCCTTGCCATACAGCGAGTCGTTCATGCTCATGTCGATGCCGGCCTTGATCGCCAGCTTGGCGGCTTCACGCCCGTCCTTGGCCACGCCGTGCTTGATCAGCTCGAAGATCGCGCCGTGGTCGCTGACGGCCAGGCCCTTGAAGCCCCAGTCCTTGCGCAGCAGGTCGTTCATCAGCCAGGTGTTGGCGGTGGCGGGCACGCCGTTGATCGAGTTGAGCGCGACCATCACACCGCCGGAACCGGCCTTGATCGCCGCGTGGTACGGCGGCAGGTAGTCCTGGTACATCTTGACCGGGCTCATGTCGACCACGTTGTAGTCGCGACCGCCTTCCACCGCGCCGTACAGGGCGAAGTGCTTGACGCTGGCCATGATGCTGTCGGCATTCGCCGCGCTGGTGCCCTGGAAGGCCTTGACCATCACTTCGGCGATGCGCGACACCAGGTACGTGTCTTCGCCGAAGCCTTCGGAGGTCCGGCCCCAGCGCGGGTCGCGGGAGATGTCGACCATCGGCGCAAAGGTGATGTCGAGGCTGTCGGCCGCGGCTTCCTGTGCGGCAATGCGCCCGGAGCGGCCGATGGCGTCCATGTCCCAACTGGAAGCCAGGGCCAGGCTGATCGGGAAAATCGTGCGGTGGCCGTGGATCACGTCATAGGCGAAGAACATCGGGATCTTCAACCGGCTGCGCATGGCCGCGTCCTGCATCGGACGGTTTTCCGGGCGGGTGATGGAGTTGAAGGTGCCACCGATGCGGCCGGCGGCGATTTCCTTGCGGATCAGCTCGCGGGGCATTTCCGGGCCGATGCTGATCAGGCGCAATTGGCCGATCTTTTCATCGAGGGTCATCTGCTTGAGCAGATCGCTGACGAAGGCGTCCTTGCCTTTAAGCGCAGCAGGCTTTGTTTCTGCCCAGACGGGGTGGGTGGCCAGAGTGGCAACAAGGCCGAGCAAACACAGCTTTTTCATGAATTTCCTTTTTCGGCGCACTGCACAGCGGTTAGGCTGATCGGCCAAAATGTGGGGAGCGTCTATTGTTGTTCGGGTGTCGTTCAGATAAATGCAGCACACTCTGAACTCTTTATCGCGCTGGGCATCTTTTTAGCTGATTGGCTCGATGCATTCCAGTAGTGGGGGCGGATTATGCCCCATGCGCGCGGTTTATAGGGCGAGTCGTCAAATTCCATCAAAGTTGGGCAGGAGAAACACCATGCAAGCAGCACAAGGTTACCGCTGGGGCTTGAAAGCCGCGGCTTTGTTATTGATCAGCACGGTGCTGAGCGGTTGCGGCATCAACACCATTCCGACCCTGGATGAACAGGCCAAGGCGGCCTGGGGCCAGGTGCAGAACCAGTATCAACGGCGTGCCGACCTGATCCCCAACCTGGTGGAAGTGGTCAAGGGCTACGCGACCCATGAACAAGACACCCTCACCGCCGTGATTGAAGCGCGGGCCAAGGCGACTTCGATCCAGGTCGACGCCAGCACCCTCGACAACCCGGAAAAACTCAAGCAGTTCCAGCAAGCCCAGGACGGTTTGAGTGGTGCTCTCAGCCGCTTGATGGTGGTGTCCGAGCGCTACCCGGACCTGAAGGCCAACCAGAACTTCCTGGCCCTGCAATCTCAGCTGGAAGGCACGGAAAACCGCATCGCCGTGGCCCGTCGCGACTTTATCCAGGCCGTGCAGGCCTACAACACCGAGCTCCGCACGTTCCCAGGGCGTCTGTGGCACAGCGTGATGTACAGCGATTTGCCGATCCGCGCTACGTTTGAAGCCACCAGTGCCGATGCCGATAAAGCGCCGCAAGTGAAGTTCAAATAAGGCTGCACTGAGGTGTCGATGCGTTTATTACGGATAGGCCTGGCGCTGTGGCTGTTGGCCTGCGCGGGCGTGGCCCAGGCGGCGTTGACCTTCCCGGCGTTGACCGGGCGGGTGGTGGACACCGCGCAGATGATCGACCCGGCGGTGCGCGCGCAGTTGACCCAGCAATTGCAGGCGCTGGAGCAAAGCCGTGGCGACCAGATCGTGGTGGTCACCGTGCCTGACCTGCAGGGCGTGCCGATTGAAGACTACGGTTATCAATTGGGGCGCCAGTGGGGCATCGGCCAGAAAGGCAAGGACAACGGCGCGCTGTTGATCGTCGCTCGCGATGAGCGCAAATTGCGCATCGAAGTCGGCTACGGCCTGGAAGGCACGCTGACCGATGCGCAGTCGTGGGTGATCATCAATCAGGTGATTGCGCCCAAGTTCAAGGCCGGCAACTTCAGCCAGGGCATCAGCGACGGCGTCGCCGCGATGATCCAGGTGGTAGGCGGCGAGCCGCTGGCGGTGCCAGCTCACGTGGCGGATGCCAACTTCGCCAAGGATAATCCGGGGTTTTCCATCGGCTTGTTCATCCTGCTGATCGGCGTGTTGTGGCTGTGCAATCGCCTGGGCCTGCCGGTGTGGGCGATCCTGCTGGCGATTCTCAGCAGCAGCGGCCGTGGCGGTGGGGGCGGCGGCGGTGGCGGTGGTTTTCGCGGCGGCGGTGGCGGTTTCGGCGGTGGCGGGGCTTCGGGTGGCTGGTGATGACAACAACTAAAAACGAGCGTTTACAACCATGGCACTACTGACTGAACACGAACAACGCCAGGTCGCCGAAGCGATTGCCCGGGTCGAGCAACAGACCGACGCCGAACTGGTGACCGTGCTGGCCGCGCGTGCCGATGATTACGCCTATATCCCGTTGCTGTGGGCCAGCCTGATTGCGTTGGTGGTGCCGGGAGTGGTGCATTACTTGTCGGGCTACCTGAGCATGTACGCCTTGTTGTTGGCGCAGTGGTCGACGTTCATCGTGCTGTGCCTGGTGTTTCGCCTGCCTAAAGTCACCACCCGCTTGATCCCTCGCTCAGTACGCCATTGGCGTGCCTCGAACCTGGCGCGCCGGCAGTTCCTCGAGCAGAACCTGCACCACACGCTGGGCGGCACCGGGGTGTTGATTTTTGTCAGCGAGGCCGAGCGCTATGTGGAGATCCTGGTGGATGACGGGATTTCCAAGCGCCTGGATGACAGCAGTTGGGATGGCATCGTCAAGGCGTTTACCCAACAGGTGAAACAGGGGCAAACGTTGGCCGGGTTCATTGCCTGCATCGAAGCCAGCGGTGAGTTGCTCAAGGTGCATGTACCGGTGACGCAAACCCGTAATGAACTGCCCAATCGCCTGATCGTGCTCGAATAACCCAACCAGTGCCGAACCCAATGTGGGAGGGGGCTTGCCCCCGATGGCGGTGCATCAGCTGCAGATGAGCTGACTGACACACTGCTATCGGGGGCAAGCCCCCTCCCACATTTGGATCTGCGGTTGGAGGCGCCAATCTTACCGTTGATCAAATAACCCCGTGCCCTCAGCCCCCATCCCCCCTAAAATGCCCGGCATTCCCAGCCCGAGGCGTTTTGTTCATGTCCGTCACCGCTCAACCTGCCCGCCCTGCGCCGGATCATCACGCCCAGTTCATCGAACTGCTGAGCGCAAGCCTTGCGCACAACGCCTTTATCAAACTGGTGCTGGCCAAGTACGTCGGCGAGGAAGCCGAGCTGCAACGGCTGATCATCAAGGCGGTGACGGTCAAGGAGCAGCCCTGCCTGTCCTTCGTCTACCGCTACAAAACCCGCGACATCACCAAGAACTTCGCGGTGGCCGACGGCGTGGCGGCGATTGCCGAGTTGTTGCCGACGACGTTCAAGAACGCACACTTGCTGGCGCTGACCGACGAAGCCCAGCTGGAATACAGCAAGAAGAACAAAAGCTCGCTGTTCAAAAGCAAGCCGCAGCAATTGCGTGAAGCGCCGTCGGCCGAGCACAACCGCGAGAAGAATCGCTTCCTCGACCTGAGCCGGCCGTTCCTCGCCGACCTGGGCGTGACCGACGCCAAGCACGCGCTGATCCCGTCGATGTCGCGCAAGTGGAAGCAGATCAACAAGTTCATCGAAGTGTTCAGCCATGCGTTGATCGCGTCACCGCTGAGGCTGGACCAACCCGTGCGCGTCGCCGATTTCGGCTCGGGCAAGGGCTACCTGACCTTCGCCATCCACGACTACCTGCGCAATACCCTCAATGTCGAGGCCGAGGTCACCGGCGTTGAATTGCGCGAAGACATGGTTGCCCTGTGCAACACCGCCGCCGCCCGTCTCGAACACCCGGGGCTGGTGTTCACCTGCGGCGACGTGCGCAGCGTCGCGCCCAGCGAGCTGGACGTGATGATCGCCCTGCATGCCTGCGACATCGCCACCGACTATGCGATCCACACCGGCATCCGCTCCGGTGCGTCGATCATCATGTGCTCGCCGTGCTGCCACAAACAGATCCGCCTGCAAATCCAGAGCCCGCTGCTGTTGAAGCCGATGCTGCAATACGGTTTGCACCTGGGCCAGCAGGCCGAAATGGTCACCGACAGCCTGCGCGCCTTGTTCCTGGAGGCCTGTGGTTATGAGACCAAGGTGTTCGAGTTCATCTCCCTGGAGCACACCAACAAGAACAAGATGATCCTCGCGGTCAAACGCGCGGAGCCGGTGGACAACACGCAGTTACTGGACAAGATTCAGGCACTCAAGGACTTCTATCACATCACCGAGCACTGCCTGGAAACCCTGCTGCGCACCGACGATTACCTAGGCTGAACACGAAGCCAATGTGGGAGGGAGCAAGTCGAATCGTCGCACCGCCCCTCCCACCGTTAAATCGCATTGGCCTTTGAGATTGGCGCCGGCTGCACCGCCGTCTTGCGCCCCAGCATCACCGTTACGATCACCCCACAGGCGAACAGCCAGGTGATCGGTTCGATGTGCTCACCAAAGAACAGCGCCGAAAACGCGATGGTGAAGAAGATCTGCAACAGTTGAATCTGGCTGACCCGCGCAATGCCGCCCATGGCCAACCCGGCGTACCAGGCGAAGAACCCCAGGAACTGCGAGAACAGCGACACATAACCGAACGCCCACCAGGTGCGCATGGAAATCGCGCCTTGATGCTGCGCCGCAAGGTAAGCCACCGGGCCGATCAACAGCGGCGTCGACAGTACCAGCGCCCAGCAGATCACCTGCCAGCCGCCCATCTCCTTGGCCAGGCGCCCGCCTTCGGCATAACCCAGGCCGCCCACGGCAATCGCACCGAGCATCAACAGGTCCCCCGCTTGAATACTGCCGGCGCCGGTGATCAACGCATAACTCAACACCAGCGCACTGCCCAACGCCGCACAGGCCCAGAAGGCTTTCGACGGGCGCTCATGGGACAGCCACGCGGCGTACAGCGCAACGCACAGCGGTTGCAGGCCATTGACCAACGCGCCGTGGGACGCCGGCAGCGTCTGCATGGCCCACGCCGACAACACCGGAAAGCCCAAGATCACCCCGGCAATCACCAGGCACAGGCCGCGCACCTGGCGCCAGCTCGGCCAGCGCTCGCGGCGCCACAGCAACAGCACCGCCGCCGGGATCGCGGCGAACAACGCACGGCCCAGGCCGTTGAGCAACGGGTGGATTTCCTGCACCACGATACGCGTGAAGGGCAGGGTCAGGCTGAAGATGATGACGCCCAGCAGGCCGAGGGCCATGCCAGTGTTTTCGCGCGAACTCATGGCGGGAACCGGAATCGAGGGGGCGGAGGTGAACGCTCATCTAGCCACAGCCTCCCGGAATCGGGGGCCTACAGCTGGGTGCAGATTGATCCGTACAGTTGTAGTAGCGGGGGATTACCCGCACCGTCGGCACGCGCCTATCTTGGCTACTCTTGTCTGCCCAACCGTTGAACTGGAGAAATGTCCCATGGCCGCGAAAAAGATCCTGATGCTGGTCGGCGATTACGTCGAAGACTATGAAGTGATGGTGCCTTTCCAGGCGCTGCTGATGGTCGGTCACATCGTCCATGCGGTGTGCCCCGACAAGACGGCCGGCCAGACCGTGCGCACGGCGATCCATGACTTTGAAGGCGACCAGACCTACAGCGAAAAGCCCGGTCACCTGTTCGCCCTGAATGCGGATTTCGCCGAGGTCGAAGCCGCCGACTACGACGCGCTACTGGTGCCCGGTGGTCGTGCGCCGGAATACCTGCGCCTGAATGAAAAAGTCCTGCGACTGGTGCGCGCCTTCGATCAGGCCGGCAAGCCGATTGCGGCGGTGTGCCATGGCGCGCAACTGCTGGCGGCGGCGGGTATCCTTGGCGGCCGCGAGTGCAGTGCCTATCCGGCCTGTGCCCCGGAAGTGCGCCTGGCAGGCGGTTCGTTCATCGATATTCCAGTGACCCACAGCCACGTTCAAGGCAATCTGGTCACGGCACCGGCCTGGCCGGCGCATCCAAGTTGGCTGGCAGGGTTCCTTGGCCTGCTGGGCACGAAAATCACCTTGTAAGCAACGGAGGTCATCGCCATGTGCGAGCTGTACGTCAAGGCCGACCCGATTCTCTATGAGTCTCGCTCGCGCTCCCTGCGCATCTGCGGTGTCGTCACCACCGTGCGCCTGGAAAACCAGTTCTGGGACATCCTCAGCGAAATCGCCAGCGTGGATGGCATGACCACCAATCAACTGATCACCAAGCTGTACGAGGAAGTCATGGACTACCGCGGCGAGGTGGTCAATTTTGCCTCGTTTCTGCGCGTCAGCTGTACCCGCTACTTGAGCAAGCAGCGCACACAGACGGCCGAGTTGAGCCTGGTGCGCAACCGCTAGGCCGGCGTCAGAAGAACCGTGTCACGCTGATTTTTGCGTCGCGCCCCTTGGTGTAGGCGCGGTCGCCGCTCAACGCCGGACGGAAGTTGTTGTTGAACAGGTTGTCCACGGTGAAGTTCACCTCGGTGCCTTTCAGGTAAGCCTGTTGCGGGGTCCATTTGGCGAACAGGCCCTGGGTGTTGTAGCGCTTGTTGCCGTACTGGTCGTAGAACGAATCGCCGACGCTGGAACCCGGGCCGCCGGAGTATTTATCGCTGGGTAGGCGATCTGTCGCGCCGATGAATTGCCCCATCCATCCCACCTGGGCATTCCACGCCGGAATGTGGGTGCCCATCACCAGCACCCATTTGGTCGGCGGAATGTCGCGAGCCGACACGTCCGGGCCCCATGGGTTGGTGTAGGCGCCTTCGTGCTTGCCGGTGGTGTAGGCAAACGACACCGAACCGAACAGGTAGGTGGAGTTATAGAACGATTCCACCTCGAAACCCTTGATGGTCAGGCCGCCGATGTTGCGGTAATTGGACCTCGCTCCCGGCGGGCAAGCGGTGGCGATGGTGCCGCCGTTGATCGCCTGGTTCTGGCAGCCCACGCCCGTGGCCTTGAAGATTTCGTCTTCGACTTTGTTGTGGAACAGGGTGGTGCGCAGTTGCAGGTTATCGTCCTGGGCGATCAGGTTGTCGAAGTGGGTGATGTTGCCCACGCTGATCGAGGTGATGCGTTCCGGGTCGAGGTCGACGCTGGTGGCGGTGCGGCTGCCCAGGCCCTGCACTTCGTACTGCTCGTCGATCACCGGGGCGCGCCAGGTCTGGCTCCAGTTGGCGAACAGCGCGACGTTCGGGGTGACGGTCCAGAACAGCGCCAGGCGCGGCGACCAGCCGGTGTAGGTGCGATCGCTGTAGTCGTGGCCGACGGCCGGGTCGGGGTTGCTGTAGTACGGCGCATCGTTGGCCTCGCCGCGGTTGCGCACATGGTCGTAGCGCAGCGATGGCGTGACGGTCACGTCGCCCAGGGTCAGCGCATCCTGGATGAAGAAACTGTTGGTATCCACCTTGCCATGGGGCATGAAGCCCGGCTGGAAATGTCCGTAGTTGTAGTTCGGCGTGTTGTAGGTGGCGCCGGGCATCCACATCTCGGTTTCGCGGGTGTGCTTGCGGATTTGCCCGCCGACTGTCAGCGCGTGTTGCAACGGCCCGGTGTCGAACAGGCTGACGTTGCGGATGTCGAGATTCTTGTCGGTGTAGGCGGTGTCCATCTTGCGCCCGCCGGTGGCCAGCTGGAAAAACGCGGTGGCGTTGCGCTCGTCGGTCTGCTCGGTGTCGGACTGTGAGTATTTGACGGTCAGGTCCACCAGCGGGTTGTCCAGGGGCTGGTATTCATACTTGCCCGACCAAGTGGTGTCGACCGTGTCGCGGTTGGCCAGGAAACGCTTCAACGCGCCTTCGTAGCCGTAGCGGTCGATGTTGGACTGGGTCGGTGGCGTCGGGTAGCTCGCGGCGGAGAACGGCGTCCAGCGGTTGCTGTGGGAGCGTGAGTAAGACAGGCCGACACTGTGCTCATCGGTGAAGTGTGCGTTGACCTTGAACAGCTTGCCGTCCACGTCCTGGGCGGTGTTGGGCAGGCGCTGGGGGTTGATCGGGTACTGATTGTTCTCATTGGGCAGCTTGGCGGCCACCTTCATGTCGCCGCCGTCGCGTTGGGTCAGGTAGGCCAGGGCATCGAACCGGCCATCGTCGGTGCGGCCATACACGGCGCTGCTGTAGACCTGTTCGTGGTCGTTGCTGGAATAACCGTACTTGAGCATCGCGCCGCTGTTGCGGCCGTCCGCGAGCAGGTCCGGGGCATCCTTGGTGGTCATGTTCACCGTGCCGCCAAAACCGCCGTTGCCGCTGAACGGCGAGTTGGGGCCTTTCTCCACTTCGATGCTCTTGATCAGCTCGGGCTCGATGAACACTGTGCCTTGCTGGTAGCGCTCGAAACCGCTCTTGGTGGCGCCGTCGACGGTCAGCGGGACGTCTTCGGCATCGCCGAAACCGCGGATGTTGATGGTCTGGCCACCGGGTTTGAGCGAACCGCCCTGGCTGACCCCAGGCAACGTCTGGAGCAGGCTGGGGATGTTGTTGGCCTGGTAGCGGTCGATGTCGGCCTGGCTCAGGGTCGAGCGGCCGACGGTGCTGGAGTCGACTTGATTACCGGTGCCGATCACGCTCAGGGTGTCCAGCTGGATCACGCTGCTGCTGGTGGTCTTGCCCTCATCGGGGCGCACGACGTAGGTGCTGCCGACCTTGATCAGGGTGAACTCGCCATTGTTCAGCAGGCTGCGAATCGCCACTTCCGCGGTGAAGTCACCGTTGAGCGCCGGTGCCTGGACGTTCTTGAGCTGCTTTTCATCGAACAACAACTGGATTTTCGTCTGTTGCGCGACCTGGCTCAGGGACGTGGCCAACGTCTGGGCGGGCAGTTGCAGTGTGAACGACTGCGCGTGGGCGCTGAGGCTGAAGGCCAGGCACGTGGCAATAAGGCTCGGTCGAAGCAACAGGTGAGAAGCGTGGCAAGGCGTGCGAAACATGAAATCCCCCCGGAGTGGCCAAATAGCCAAAAAGGTGTGCGTATCAAACACAATCAGGAGGAAGACGGGGCAGGCGAAAAAAACCACACATGCGAATGAAAAATATTCTCATGTGTACTGTTTCGGGGTTATTTCCGCGGTTCGATTCTGACAATGCCCTCGGCCGAGGTCACGGTTTTCACCGGCAACAAGGCGGGCAGGGCGTTGAGCAGGGCATCCGGGTCATTCACATCCAGATTGCCCGACACCTTCAGATGCGCCACGGCGTGACTCACCTGCAGCGGAGGTTGGGGGCGGTACAAACTCAATTCATCGATCAGGCTGACCAGTTCGCGATTGCGGAACGACAAGTGCCCGCTGCGCCAGTCGGCGACCTCCTCGGCGATGAGGGATTGCTGTTGCACGGAGCCATTGGCGTAGCTGAAGGTGGCGCGTTGCTGGGCGTCGAGCAATGCCACCGGGTTTTTCGCATCCGGCGCAAACGCCACCTGGCCGTGGGCGACACTGACCACCAGTTGCTGCTGGCTGCGTCGCACGTCAAAAGCGGTGCCCACCACGCGCACCGTCGCTTCGCCGGCTTGCACGTACAGGGGGCGTTCCTTGTCGGCGGCCACTTCGATATACAGCTGGCCCTTGTCCAGGTGAACGATGCGTTGGTGGGCGCTGAAGTCCACGCGCAGGCGGGTGTTGGCATTCACGTAGAGGTGGCTGCCATCGGGCAGGTTCAGGGTGCGCATGCCCTTGGCGTGGGCGGCGACCTGGGTGTGATACAGCTCGCGCGGGGCGCCGACGGGTGCGGCCAGTACGGCGCAGAGCAAGGCGGCAGCCACGGCGAGGGCCGGGCGCCAGATCGCGGTTTTGCGCTTGGGCAGCGCCACGGGGGTGTTCAGTTGCTGCAACTGGCCAAGGTCGGCCCACAGCTGTTCGAATTCGGCGTAGGCACGGGCATGGGCCGGCACGGCCTGCCAGGCGGCAAAGGCCTTGCGGTCGGCGCGTCCCATGGCGTTGCGGTTACGTGCAAACCAGCTGGCGGCTTGGGCATCGACGGCGTCGCTCGCGTCGATGTCCAGGGCGTCGATGTCGCTCAGGCGGTTCATACTGGCTGCTCCGTGCCGGGGTCAGGTTGAAGGCGTCGCTTGCAATGCAGCAGGGCAAACGCGATGTGCTTTTCCACCATGCTGGTCGAAATGCCCATGCGCTCGGCGATCTGCGCCTGGCTCATACCTTCGAAGCGATGCAGCATAAGGGCTTCTCGCCTGCGGGGCGAGAGTTCGGCGAGGACTTCTTTCAACTGTTCCAGGCGTTGCAGACGAAGCGCTGCGGCCATGGGCTCGTTCTGCTCGTCAATGACCGGCTCGGCATCCCTTTCGGCTTGATCGGCGTGGACGCTCTGCCGCACCTTCTGTTTGCGCCAGTGATCGCGCAACAGGTTGCGCGCCATCTGGAACAGAAACGCCCGCGGCTGCTCAACCTTGGCCCGGTCGCGGTAGTCCAGCCATTGGGTGAAGACATCCTGGGTCATGTCCGCTGCGTCGCTGGCGTTGTCCGTGCGCTTGCGCAGGAAATACAGGATATCTGCATAAAACCCGCGAAAGGCATCGGCCGACAGCGGGTCGGGCTTGGGACGCGACATGGATATCCTTCTTGACGAAGCACGACGTAGAAAAGTCGTAAATGATATCGAGAATTATTGTCGTTTGTCTCCAGGCAAATACATTGACCCTGTGGAAGCCGCTCAGGACCTCAGCGTTCGACCGGCACCGACAGTGCAGGATTACCCAGCGCATGGGTGCGCGCGGCAAAGAATCTCAACGCCACGCCGCTGCCATCAAACAACTGCGAATACCGCCGCTTCTGCTGGCGGATAAACCCATCACTGCGCCCCGATACCGCGATCGCGAGGGTCGTCACCCTGGCCTGGCGAATCGCATCCACCAGGTGTTTATCCTGCGGCCCCAGGTCATGGCCGAAGATGCACAGCGCCCCCTCATGGCCGAGCAACTGCTCATAGCAGAACGACAGATAATCCGAACTGCGGATGGTCTTGAGCTTCTCCTCCACCTTGCCCTCACTGACAAACAACGGCACATCGTCCAGGGTCTTGATCGTGTTGTTGATCGCAAAACTGCTGAGCAAGGTGCTGTCGGTGGTGGGCAATTTACGTGCGGTGCCGTCGAGGTTGCGCACCAGGTGCAGGCCGCCGTGCAGGTAGAGGATGCGCGTGGTGTCGGTGCGGGTGTCACGCAGGTCGAAGCTGGCGTCGGCGCTGCGGAACAGGTCATCGATGCCGGGGGTGTGCAGGATCGCCCAGTAGTTGAGCAAGTCGTAGTTGCTGGTGAATACCGTGGAGTAGTTGGCCAGCTCCGCGTTGATCGTCGCCAGCGTCGACGGCTGCACCAGGCGCCACGGAATGTGTACGGCGTGGATGGTGTTGATCAACGCTTCCTTGATCGCGTAGTAGCGATTGCGCGGTGCCGCTGAACTGACTGCCAGGGCTTTGTTGACCCGGCTGGTGGTTTTCAACGCGCTCAGGGCCTGCTCGAAACTGCGGGTTTGCAGGGCGTCGAACACGCTCAGTTCGGATTGGCTCAAGGGTTTTTCTTCAACGGTGCGCGCGTTTTCGAACAGCGAGTCGTAGGCAAAGTCTTCCCAAATCGCCCGGCTGGCGCCGTTTCCGATCAGAATCCCATTGAAATCGATAGCGCTGCGCAGTGCGCTCCAGTCTTCAAGGTGGGCGTCAATATCCTGGAAATCCTTCATTGCGGCGGGTCTACTCAAAATCGGCGGGGCGGTGACTTTATCACGAGCGAGGGTTGATCCTGATCAAGGTGGGCCCTGTGATGAACGTTGATGCTGTCGGCATAACGCCTCTGAGGATTCGCCATGAGCAGCACCTTCTTCATCCCCGCCGTCAACATCATGGGCACAGACTGCCTTGACGACGCGATGGTCGCCATTCGCAACTACGGTTTTCGCAAGGCCCTGATCGTCACCGACGCCGGCCTGGCCAAGGCGGGCGTGGCCAGTATGATCGCCGAGAAACTGGCGATGCAGGACATCGATTCGGTGATCTACGACGGTGCCAAGCCCAACCCCAATGTGGACAACGTCGAGAAAGGCCTCGCGCTGCTGCAGCAGAGCGCCTGCGATTTCGTGGTGTCCCTGGGCGGCGGTTCGCCCCATGACTGCGCCAAGGGCATCGCACTGTGCGCGACCAACGGCGGGCATATCGGCGACTATGAAGGTGTCGACCAATCCAGCAAGCCACAACTGCCGTTGGTGGCGATCAACACCACCGCTGGCACCGCCAGTGAGATGACCCGCTTCTGCATCATCACCGACGAAACCCGCCACGTGAAAATGGCCATCGTCGACCGCAACGTCACGCCGCTGCTGTCGGTCAACGACCCGTCCCTGATGGTCGGCATGCCCAAGGGCCTCACCGCCGCCACCGGCATGGACGCCCTGACCCACGCCATCGAAGCCTACGTGTCCACCGCCGCCACGCCGATCACCGACGCCTGCGCGATCAAGGCCATCGAACTGATCAGCGCCAACCTGCGCCTGGCGGTCCGCGACGGCAGCGACAAGGCCGCCCGGGAAAACATGGCCTACGCACAGTTCCTCGCTGGCATGGCGTTCAACAACGCCTCCCTGGGCTTCGTGCATGCCATGGCCCACCAACTGGGCGGCCTGTATGACTTGCCCCACGGCGTGTGCAACGCGGTGCTGCTGCCCCATGTGCAAAGTTTCAACGCCAGCGTCAGTGCCAAACGCCTGAGCGACGTCGGCCGTGCGCTGGGTGCGGACATCACCGGCAACTCGCCAGAAGAAGGCGCCCAGGCCGCCATCGCGGCCATTCGTGCTTTGTCTAAGGACGTTGAAATTCCCGCTGGCCTGCGTGAACTGGGCGCCAAGTTGCAGGACATTCCACTGCTCGCCACCAACGCGCTGAAGGACGCGTGTGGGCTGACCAATCCGCGGCGGGCGGATCAGCGTCAGATTGAGGAGATTTTCCGCAGCGCGTTCTGATCCGACCGGCAGCGTGCGACGCACACAAACGCGCCGCCCGCCAGAGCCACACACAACAGCGCCAACGGCCATGCCTGCTGACTCACCAGCAGGCTTGCCACGCCACCGATCAACGCCGCCATCAACTGATGTATAAAACCACTCAACGCCATGGCATAGGAGCCGCTGACCGGTGACTCATCATTGGCCACGGACAAACTGATGGGGTAACTCATCGACTGCCCCAGTACCGCCAGGCAATACGGTAACCACAGCAGCAATGCGAGCCCGCTGGCAAACACACTGCCAAGCAGCATGATCGCGGTACCGAGCAACACCAACGCCACGCCCCAGCCCATCATCGTCAACCGTCCCGTGTGCGCGACGAAGCGATTGACCATCAACGCTCCCGCCAGATACGCCGCGCTGATCGGCCAGCCCAGCCAGCCATATTGCGCGGCACTCCACTCGAAATGCCCCTGCAAAATCAGCGGCGCGCAGGTGTTGAACGCAATGATCACTCCATAGCCCAATCCGCCGGCCAACGCCGCATGCAGGAAGGCGGGGTGTCGCACAATTTGGGTGTAAATGCGCCAGGCTGACGCCGACGAATCGGCCTTCACCAGTGTCGGAAAAATCACGCGCGGCAACACCAGCATCAACATGACGGCGCCGATCGCCAGACCATAAAAGATCGCCTCCCAGCCAAACGCTATCTGCAATAACGAGCCCACGAACTGGCCGATGCCGAGCGCGATCACAAAGGTCATCCCCAGCCAAGAAAGGCCCTTGGCCAACAGCGCACCGCTGAAACTGTCCCGCACCAACACCCGTGCCATCACCGATACGCCGCCCGCGCCCAGGCCTTGAATCAGGCGCAACGCCAGAAAAGATTCAACATTGAACGCCGACGGAATCGCGGCACTCGCCGAGGCATACACCGCCAGCGCCGCCAGCAACACCGGCTTTCTGCCAAAGCGTTCGCCCAGGCTTCCCCACAGCAACATCGGAAGCGCCATACCCAACAGGTACACTGCCAAGGCCAGGGCAACGTGGTCTTCGGCCGCCGGTAGGGACTGGGCAATGGCCGGGACCGCCGGCAAATAGCTGCTGATACCGACTTGGGAAAGGAAGGCGGCGCTGCAGGCGAGGGTGAGGGTAGTGGAGTTTTTCAAAGGCGCAGATCTCTTCTTTGGACGCTAAGCTACTGGCGGCACGCTACAAGCTGTTAGTGTATTTGTCTTTAGCGTGCCGCTCAGGGCAGGCCATTGAAGGTAAAACCTTATGAGAGTTCTGTTATTCGGTGCCACCGGCATGGTCGGCCAGGGCGTTCTGCGCGAGTGCCTGCTGGCCGCTGACGTGCAGGAAGTCGTCGCCGTCGGCCGCACGCCGTTGACGCAGGAGCACGGCAAACTGCATCAGGTGCTGCACGCGGACATGCTGGATTTCCAACCTCTGGAGAACCTGCTGCAAGGCTTCGATGCCTGTTTCTTTTGCCTCGGTGTTTCATCGGCGGGGATGAATGAAACCCGCTACACCCATCTCACCTATGATCTGACCCTTGTCGCCGCCAGCACCCTGGCGCGGCTCAATCCGCAGATGACGTTTATCTATGTGTCCGGCGCCGGCACCGACAGTTCCGAAGCGGGCCAGTCGATGTGGGCGCGGGTCAAGGGCAAGACCGAGAATGCCTTGCTGCGCCTGCCGTTCAAGGCGGTGTATGTGTTCCGGCCGGGGGTGATTCAGCCGTTGCACGGCGTGCGTTCGAAGACGCCGTTGTACCAGTTGTTCTATACGGTATTCGGGCCGTTGCTCTCGTTGGTGCGTCGGATAAAGCCAGGCTGGGTAGTCAGCACCGAGACCATCGGCCGTGCGATGTTGGCTGCGGTGCGTAACGGCGCGCCGCAGCCGGTGGTGGAGCAAGCCGAGATCCATCGGCTGGCGGCCGGCAATTCCTGAATAACGGCTGATCAGTTCGCCGTCGCCAGTGCGCGGGCGGGTGTGGCGCTGAATTGAATCAACGCGACGCCGCCGATCAACAGCAACGCGCCCAGTACCCGGGGCGTTGTCAGTCGGCGTTCCCCCAGGCCGAACAGACCGAAGTGATCGAGCAGCAGCGAGGCGAGAAGTTGCCCGGCCATGGCCAGTGCGATAAAACCCGACGCGCCGAGCCTGGGCAGCAGCATCAACGCCAACGAGATAAAGCACACGCCAAATGCGCCACCGGCCCACATCCACAGCGGCGCCTTGCTGATAAACGTCAGGCTCGGCAACGGCAGGCGCAGGGCGATGATCACTGGCAGCAGCACGATAATGCTCACCAGCAACGACGCCAGCGTTGCCCACAACGGGTGACCGAGCCCGCGCCCGAGGTTGGCATTGATCGCGCTTTGAAACGGCACCACCGCCCCCGCAATCACCGCCAAAAGCAATAAACCTGCCCACTGCAACGTCGTCATGTTGAATCTCCCAGAGGTTTTGCTGGACTCTAGGCTATTCGTCACGCAAATTTAAATTCCCGTTTTTTATACAGGGCATGCAGCTAATGAATGATCTGCGCCGCATCGATCTCAATCAGTTGGTGATCCTCGATGCCTTGCTCAGCGAGCAGCACGTCACTCGCGCCGCTGCGCGTTTGCACCTGAGCCAGCCGGCGGTCAGCCACGCCCTGGCGCGCCTGCGCGACATGCTCGGTGATCCGCTGCTGGTGCGTCACGGCGGCAGGTTGCTGCCGACTGCCCGCGCGCTGGAGTTGGCGACGCCGTTGGCGCAGGCTTTGGCCCAGGTGCAGGCGCTGCTGGCACCGAATCGCTTTGATCCGGCATCGGCCACGCGCAAGTTTCGCGTGGCAATGTCGGACTACAGTGCGGCGATTTTCCTGCCGAGGCTGGTGCGCACCTTGCGCCGTGAAGCGCCCGGCATCGATCTGCAGATCATCCAGGCCAGCCGCGAAGGCATGGTGGATGGCGTGCTCAATGGCGATATCGACCTGGCCGCCGGGGTCTTCCCTGACATGCCTGCCGAATTGCGTACTACGCCGTTATTCGAAGAGCATTACACCTGCCTGGTCGACCGCGCCAGCCTGCCACCCAGCGGTACGCTCGACCTGCCCACCTACCTGTCGCGGCCCCATGTGCTATTGGAAATGCGTGGCAGCGGCACCCCGGAAATCGAGCGCGCGTTGACCGCGATCCGTGAGCGGCGGCATGTGGCGATCAGTCTGCCGCATTGGGGCGTGGCGCCACAGTTGATCGAGGGTACGGACCTGATCCTGACCGTGTCGTCGAGGGGCGTGCTCAACGTCGACCGTGAGCAACTGTCGACGGTGCCGCCGCCGTTTCATATTCCGTCGTTTGCGTTTGAGCTGGCATGGCATGTGCGGCGGGGTGGAGATCCGGGGTTGCTGTGGTTGAAGGCGCAGGTGCAGGGTGTATTGTCCGAAGGTTGCCATTAACAGGAACGACCACATGCTCACCGGCCTCAACCACCTGACCCTGGCCGTCACCGATCTGCCGCGCAGCGTCAGCTTCTACCATGACCTGCTGCAACTTCGCCTCGACGCCACCTGGGACCACGGCGCCTACCTGTCATTGCCCGGGTTGTGGCTGTGCCTGTCCCTTGACCCGCTACGCCCCTCGGCGCCGGCGGCTGAATACACCCACGCTGCCTTCACGGTCGGCGCGGACGACTTCGCCGCGCTGGTGCAACGCCTGCGAGCTGCTGGCGTAGTGGAGTGGCGCGACAACCGCAGCGAGGGCGCCTCGTTCTATTTTCTCGACCCCGATGGCCACAAGCTCGAAGCCCATGTCGGTGATCTGGCCTCGCGCCTGCAAGCGTGTCGCGCCAAGCCTTATGCCGGTATGCAGTTTTACCCGTAGCGCGGGAACGTGCAGAATCCCTCCACCTCTCAACCGTTTGTCAGAGTCGCGCCCATGACCCCGTCCTTACTGTTCGCTGTCCTTGCTTCGGGTTTTATCTACGGCATTACGCCTGGCCCGGGGGTGTTGGCCGTGTTCGGTATTGGCGCGGCCCGGGGCCGTCGCGCCGGGGCCGGTTTTCTGTGCGGGCATTTGCTCGGCGATGTGCTGTGGTGCAGCACCGCGCTGATTGCGATCGTGGGGGCGCGGGAAGTCGGCAGCAGCGCGTTTGATGTGCTGGGCGTGCTCAGTGGCACGTACCTGTTCTGGCTGGGCTGGCGCGCGATCCGTACCCAGCGCCGCAGTAGCGACGCCCCCCAGGGCGCGGCGCGGCATCCGTTCTGGCACGGCATCCTGTTTGGCCTGACCAACCCCAAGGCGTACCCGGTGGCCGTCGCCACGTTTACCGCGTTGCTGTCCAGCCGTGCCGAGTTGCTGACCTGGGCAATGCTGCCGTCGTTGATCTTGCTGAGCTTTATCGGTGGGCTGTTGGCCTACGCGATTCTGATCGGCGTGGTGGGCGCACAGCGGGTGCGCACGGTGTATCAGCGTCACGAAATCCTGATCACCAAGCTCTGCGGGGTGATGTTTATCGGCTTCGCCATCAATGCGCTGGCCCACGCGTTGCCGGGCCTGTTCGGCAGTAAACCGGCCTGAGGCGGCCACAACCGTTCGTCGCACAGGTAAGTTTTTTCTAAACCTTTGCGGCTGTTAAAATTCGAATTCAGAGCGGGGTGTCTGTCCCCGCACCTATTTTTGCCCTGGAGGAACCCATCATGAGCCGCATGGCTATCCGGTTACGCACCGCCAGTTTCGCGATGCTGCTGGGCCTCGGCGCCAGCAATGCTTTCGCCCAGTCGCCGGCTGAGTTCATCGAGCAGGCGTCGGCCAAAGGCATGGCCGATATCGAAACCAGCCGCATGGCCCACGCCAAAACCTCGTCCCAGGAAATCAAGGACTACACCATCGAGGTGATCAACGAGCGCACCTTGGCCAACCAACACCTGGCGGCCATCGCCAAGAAGCTCGACCTGCCTGTGGCGCCGCGTGAGAAGATCGTCGATAAAGCCGAAACCCTGATGCCCGAGCTCAAGGACGGTGACTCCTTTGACGCCGCCTACACTGCGCAGCAGGTCAAGGAAAACGAAGACGCTATCGCCCTGTTCAAACAGGAAGGGGCCGCGTCGGATGTTCCGGAAATAAAGGCGCTGGTGGATGAGACGCTGCCCAAGCTGGAAGAGCGTCTGCAAAAGGCTCGCGCCCTGGCCTCTACCTACGGTAAAGGCCGTCAAGGCGACGGTTGAGGCCTGTACTTGATATGGACAACGGCGGTTGGAGCTCATCCCATCGCCGTTTTTTATGCCGGGTTCTGGTCGGTCGCTGGCGTACTCAGAACCGCAGTTCTGCCTGGCTTGTTCCTTCCAGTGCGAGCAGATACTGCTTGGCCGCAAGCCCGCCGGCAAACCCGGTCAAGCTGCCCGACGCGCCAATGACCCGATGGCACGGCGCAATGATCGAGATCGGATTACGCCCATTGGCCGCGCCCACGGCGCGCACGGCTTTCGGGTTGCCGATCTGCCGGGCGATCTGGCTGTAGCTGCGGGTTTCGCCAAAGGGGATGGTCAGCAGTGCCTGCCAGACTTGCTTCTGAAAGTCGGTGCCGGTGAAGTCCAGTTCCAGCTCGAAATGATGACGGGCACCGGCGAAGTACTCCTGCAACTGGCGCTCGGTTTCCCGCAACACGGGGTTGTCTTTCACCTCGCGCAATTCCCCCAGGCGTACTCGATTGGCGCGCTCGCATTCCCATAGGATGGCGTTGAGTTTGCCATTGCGCGCCACCAGGGTGAGCTCGCCGACGGGGGAGGGCATGAGTGTGTATTCGTAGGGCATGAGCGGGCTCCTGGGCGGGTGGGTGATGGCTCAGTCTAAAACAACCCATTCCACTGGAAACTGCGTTTCTTGCGGTTGAATTCTCCGCCACTTTAGACGTTCCAGTAAATCCAATCGGCAAGATAGGGATACCAATAGAGCCTTGAAAGGTAATAAAGCGCCATGAGTGGCGAGGCGGTTCCCAGCGCAACCATCGAGACGATGTTAAGCAGGGTGCCGGTCAACGCCAGCACCATCACACGCCGGCTGGCATGGCGCCTGGCAAACCATGCGCCATATGCGGACGCGACGATCGACCCGAGCGCCAGGGCTAGTCCCAGGGGGAATGGGAGCCTCACCAGAGCGACCAGCAACGGCAATACCAGCACCCAGCCGAGCACTTGGCGCAGTACGGGTTTTGGCGTGGGGTGTTCAGGTTCAAGCATGGCAAGCATCCCGGTCTTGCAGGTTGGACAGGGCGACATCATCCCGCTACGCAGGCGCTGCTGCATTCAGACTTTGCTTGAGTTGTAGCTATCGATCCTGTTGCAGCACCTTGAGCGCCGCGGACGCGAGGAAGCCCGAACGGCTTTTTTCCTCCGGATGGTGCAGCACATATTCATCGATGCGATTGAGCAAATAGCCAGGCAAGGTGATGTTGAGTTTCTGCGCCTTGCCCAGGTATTTGGTGACATCGATGTCCACCACTGCCCAGGTGCAGCCGGCGTACTGTGGATTGGCTGCATGCAGCGTGACCTTCTGCGCACTGGGAATTGGCGCGCCGTCTTCGGCGAGAATCTCGAAATGCCCTTCGATGGCTTCTCGCGCCATTGCCATGGCGTCGTCCAGGTCGTCGCCGGCAGAGTAGCAACCAGGAATATCCGGGACTTCCACGCCCCAGGCATGGTCTTGGTCACCGGTTGAAATGGCGATGGGATACAGCATGTTTGTTGTCCTCCAGGGACGGTTAACTCAACAGAGCTTGTTTCAGGATGCTCTTGGCGGTGTTGTCCAACAGGTCCTTCTTGGGATGGGGAATCGTCACCAGCCCAGGTTTTGTCGGATGCTTGAAGTGGTGGTGGCTACCCCTGATGCGCACGAGGTACCCGCCGTCCGCGACGATATGACCTATCAAATATCGGCTATCCACAGCACCTCCTTGTGGTGTGTGTTGGTGGTTACTATAACCACTAGAATTGAATTATCAACACTCTACCCACCGTCATTCGATGACTGGTATCGCGACAGGTGGTTGATGAAGTGTATGAGTGCGCAGGCGGCATGCAGCCGAGAGGTATTGCCAGGTTTTTCCGGCTATTCAGCGAGCGTATGACTCGTCTTCAATCAATCCAAGAAATGCGTCGACCAGGCCACTTCGCCGTTCAGTTGGGGTCAGCACGAGCAACGGCGCGCAAGCATCCACCTCGACCAGCGGCCGATACGTTACCCCCTTGTTCATCAAACTCTGCGTACAGGCCGGCACCAGCGCCACCCCTTGCGCGGCCGCCACCAGCGCGATGATCGAGGTGATCTGCCGTCCGGTTGGCCCCGCGCGCAGGGGCACGCCGTGGTGGCGGTACAACTGCTCGATGGCCTGGTTCAGTCCTGACCCATAGTCGGGTGGAAACAGAATCAGCGGGTACGCACTGAGCTGCGCCAAACTGACGGTAACCTGGCTGGCCAGTGGGCTGTCACTGGACACCGCCGCCACCAGCCGCTCTTCGCCCAGCGATAGCGCCTGCACGTCGTCGTTTTGCGGTAACAGCCGGCTCAAGCCGATATCCAGCCGCCCATCCGCGACCTGCGCACCCAGGCTGCCGGAGGCGCATTCCACCAGGGTCAATTGCACATCGGGAAAGCGTTGGGCGAACGCCCGGATCGCCTGGCTGAACAGATCCGACAGGGCGATTGAACTGACATACCCCAACGCCAATTGCCCGGCCGTTCCGGCTGCCAGTTTGCCAGCGATGACGTGGGCCAACTCGACCTGTTCCAACACCCCTCGGGCATACGGCAAAAACGCACGGCCCTGGGCGGTGAGGGATACCGTGCGGCTGGTGCGATCGAACAGTTTGAAACCCAGTTCCGTTTCCAGCGCTGAAATCTGCCGGGTCAGTGGCGGCTGAGCCAGGTGCAGGCGCAGGGCGGCACGACCGAAATGCAGTTCTTCGGCGACCGTCAGAAAGTAACGCAGCTTGCGTAGGTCGAGCATCCTGATCCTTGGGTATCAATCGGTGCGAATTCGGTATTGGTTTAAGCCCCGCCCGCCATTCTATAAAGACCTTTCAAAATAAGACGAGAGGTTTCATGAAAGCGCGCCTGCATTGTGCCCGTCTAGCCCTGTTCCTGTGTGGCTGCGCGGCGTTTCTCAACCTCTATGCCACCCAGAGCATCCTGCAGACGTTTGCCGCGCACTTTCAAATCAGCGCCAAGGCGGCGGGTTGGAGCATTACCGTGACCACGCTGGCGGTGGCGATCACCGCGCCGTTTGTCAATCGGCTGACCGGGCGCTTCGAACCGCGCAGCGTGATCAGCCTGGCTGCGCTGCTGCTGGCGCTGCCGACGTTGATGACGGCCTATGCCGATAGCTTCGCCGAAGTGCTGGTCTGGCGCTTTGTCGAAGGCATGTTGATTCCGGTGGTGTTCGCGACCAGCGTGGCCTATATCGGCGACCGCTGGCGTGGCGGGACGGTGACTGAAGTCACCAGCCTGTATGTCGCGGGCACTGTGTTGGGTGGGTTCGCCGGGCGGTTTGTCACCGGTGTGATGACCGAGTATGTGGGCTGGCGCGAGGCCTTTGAGTTGCTGGCGGTGTTGAGCCTGATGGTGGGCGGGTTTATCCAGTTTCTGCTACCCGTCGGCCGGCCACGAGCGATGCAGGTTAAAGCGTCTTCGGCGGGCCTGTTTCGCAAACCCCTGGTGGCGGCGTATGCCGTAGGTTTTTGCGTGCTGTTTTCCCAGGTTGCGGCGTTTACCTACGCAGGTTTGTACCTCGGCCTACCGCCTTTTAACCTTGGGCCTGCGGCCTTGGGTACGTTGTACATGGTGTTCCTGTTGGCCCTGGTCGTGATCCCCATCGCCGGGCGCCTGAGCAAAGCCCGCCCGCCCGCCGAGCTGCTGAGTGTCGCGGCGGTGCTTGGCATCAGCGGCTCGGCGCTGACCCTGCTGCCGTCGCTGTGGTGCATCGTGGTCGGGTTGGCACTCAGTTCCACCGGCGTCTTTCTCGCCCAGGCCGCCGCCAATGCCTTCATTGCCGGCAGCGCTCGCGACAACAAGGCGGGCGCCGTGGGGGTCTATCTCACTGCTTACTACCTGGGCGGCAGTTGCGGGGCCGTCGTCCCGGCGCTGATCTGGCAGCGCTGGGGCTGGGCCGGGTGTGTGGCGCTGATCATCGCTTTCCAACTGCTGACCTTGCTGATCGCGTTGACGGGTTGGAAGCCTCCTAAACCTCAATTGATCCGCACACCATGAACGACACCGTCGCTTTGCCTGCACCTGACACATCCACCCGCCGCCGCGCGCTCATCGCCGGCTGCAGCGCCCATGCCGTACACGATGGCCTCACCGATGTGATCTACGTTCTGCTGCCTATCTGGCAAGCTCAATTCGCTTTGTCCTACGCCCAGATCGGCCTGTTGCGCGGCGCCTATTCCGGGATGATGGCGGTGTTCCAACTGATGGCCAGCCGCGCCGCGACACGCTGGGGGCGTATACCGATGCTGGTGGGCGGCACCGCGCTGGCGGGTGTCGCTTACCTGTTGGCCGGGCAAGCCAGCGGGTTGACCGTGCTGTTGCTGGCGCTGCTGCTCGGCGGCCTGGGCGCCAGCACCCAACACCCGCTGGCGTCCTCGATGATCACCGACGCGTATGAGGACGGTGGAGGGGTCAAGCAGGCGCTGTCCCACTACAACTTTTCCGGTGACATCGGCAAAACCCTGATCCCCGGCCTGATTGGCCTGCTGCTCACGTTGATCAGTTGGCGGGCCAGCGCCACCCTGTTGGGGCTGCTCGGCCTGGCGGCGGCGGGGGTGCTGTGGTGGCTGATCCCCGCTCAGCCCCGCGCTGCCATAGCGACACCCAAGACCCAGCCTTGCACCGCAATCGGTTCCGCCACCGGCCTGCGCGCCTTGATCCTCACCGGCATCCT
Organism: Pseudomonas marginalis; assembly: GCF_024169655.1. Lineage (GTDB taxonomy): Bacteria > Pseudomonadota > Gammaproteobacteria > Pseudomonadales > Pseudomonadaceae > Aquipseudomonas > Aquipseudomonas paraveronii. The sequence goes on from NZ_JALJWV010000001.1 coordinate 1,476,585, forward strand.
CGACAGCGCCGTGCGCATGGGTTTTCTCACCTTCCTGCCGTTCCTGCTGCAAGCCAAAGGCGCGGGCACGGCGGGCATCGGCCTGGCGCTGACGCTGCTGTTCATCGGCGGCGCATTCGGCAAGCTGTTCTGCGGCTACCTCGGCGTGCGCATCGGCATGATGAAAACCGTCTGGCTGACGGAAACCTGCACGGCGCTGCTGATCGTTACCGCACTGTATCTGCCGTTGGCTGGGTTGATGCTGATGTTGCCGGTGCTGGGGCTGGTGCTCAATGGCACCTCGTCGGTGCTGTACGGCGCCGTGCCGGACCTGGCCAGCGCCGGCCAACGGGAGCGGGCGTTTGCGCTGTTCTACACCGGCACCATTGGCGGCGGCGCGCTGGCGCCGGTGCTGATGGGCGGCGTGGGGGATGCGCTGGGCGTGCCGGTGGCGGTGATGGTGTTGGCGGGGATGTTACTGGTGACATTGCCGTTGGTGTGGGAGGTGCGAAGAGGGTTGGAGATGGACGATTGATTGCCTCTTTTCGGATGGAAAACTCAGTTGCGTCCTACGTCATGACATTGGCTGCCTGGTTATAGAGTTTGCGCTTCATAAATCTCGGTGCATGTTTCGTATGCCTATCAATGAGTGACGGGTGGTTGTTGCGTGATAGGAAACGATCAGAACAAGCTGTTTGTACGCCAATGACGTATAGGCGTGAGCATGATATTTATAGAGTCGATCGCATTTACAGAGGATTTGGCAGAGCTTCTAAGTGAAGAAAGCTACAGTGAATTCCAAGAGTTTCTGGCGGAAAATCCCACTGCCGGTGATGTTATTCAAGGGACCAATGGCCTGAGGAAGATCCGCTGGGCTTCGCAGGGTAAGGGGAAAAGTGGTGATGTCAGAGTGATCTACTACTACCTCTGTATGGCCTATCAAATTAGATTGATCCTGATCTATCGAAAGGGCGTCAAAGATGATCTTTCGTCGGCGGAAAAGAGAATCCTCAGCGAGATAAACCGAAGGTGGGAGTGATGGAGAAAAAATTGTTCAATCGTCTGGTAGAAAGCATGACCCAGATGGACGAGATTGTCCGGGGTGAACGCCCCCCATCCCGCGAATTTTTTGTTGATGCCCTGAAGATAAAAGAGATTCGACAAGCCACGGGGCTTTCGCAAGCGCGCTTTGCGAAGGCGATTGATGTGCCCGTGGGAACGCTTCAGAACTGGGAACAGGGGCGACGTGAACCTGAAGGACCGGCAAGGGCATTATTGCGTGCCCTCTACAATGATCCTGGTCACGTATTGGCGGCCCTGGAGCATAGATAACCGTCTGTGATGACCGTGTGGATTAAGCCGCGTAAGTTCTTTCGCGCAAGGCGCTAGGCTGATCTTCCCTGGCCGGGAAGGTCAGCCAAAGAATGAAACGCGCCTTAGAAGGACTGGGCCAACGTAAACGGAATACGCAACGCACCGATGGGGCCTTCACGTGTACCGCACATTTCATCGTGGACGCAGTGCTGCACCAGCACACAAGGAAACGCCGGAACCCGTTGCAACAGGTCGCGCAAATGCGTGGTGGAGCCGATGCGCATCGGCTTCGCATCCTCGTCCAGCAGCGTCATCGCCGTATGCTCGAGGCTGACGCGCGCGATGTAGAAACCGCCCTCCAGCGACAGCAGTTCCAACTCGCGTACTTCACCCTTCACGGCCAGTTCGGTCAGCATTTGCATATTCATGATTCACCCTCGCAGTGGGTCGTTCATTGGCGACGAAAGAACAGCGTGACCTGGCCCCATTCGACGCCAAACTTGGACATGCTCGAACGGTTGATCAACGTGTCTTCGTCCATCAAGTACATCCAATCGTCAAAACTGACTTCGTAAATCGAGCCATCCACCGCCAGGTTGAGGCGGTAGCGCCAACGCAATGCGTTGCCGGCGACCTCGCCAATCGCCTCGCCAACTACGTCCCCCGCGCGCCCGCGCCAGCGCCCGGGGCCATCCGGTGTCAACGTCCACACCCGCTGCTGGCGCGTGCCGTCGCTGTAGAGAAAACGCTCGTCGAGAATCAAAGCATCGCCCTCGCGTCGGCTGGCGATATCCACCTCAAAGCGCTTGGCCACTTCCCCCGAACGCTTCTGGAATATGCCCCAGGCCTTGACGGGTTTGCTGAAGAAACGCTCCAGGTCCAACTGCGGTTGCTGGTCGGCGTAGTGGTCGACCTCGACGTTGCCGCAACTGCACAGGCTCAATACCAGAAACAGTGAAACCAGTAGGCGTGCCATGGACCGGCTCCTTGATCGTGTGGGGCGGAGTGTCGACGTTCAAGGGGTGATAGTTGTACATAAAAATATATTTGTACAGGTTTTTAGTGGGCGCTATTTTGGAGATTGGAGAGGTGTGGAAGCGCTGAACCCAAATTTCACTCATAAAAAAACGGCCACTCAGGACCGGTTTTTTACATCCCCGTCAAAACCATCCTGACGCGAGACCTATATCTGAGCGGAGCGGGTGAAGGGAATCGAACTGGTCAGAAACAGCGTGGTCTCCGTGGTATCTGACCTTCTCGACATACACGTCACCATACACGCTGCTGATTGCTGGAAAATTCACATACAAACAGCAGTCGACGCTACTTGAAGCGGCTTTTAATTTGATCGACGACCCAGGACACAAAGCTTGCCAATGGCATATCTTCCCAGGCGCTATGCTGTTTTTTCTCTTCGGGGCTCACTGCATTGCTAGCTAAAACACTTCGTAGCATAACTATCAAAATGGTAGTTATCGAGATGATAAGCGTTCCACCAAGCACGAGAATGTGCCAATCCATCGTTTTTACCATCAAGACGGGAGCGCTCTTAAAGTACACCGCCTGTTTAAACAGGTCGCTAAGGCCTGTCATGAAGTTGGCGAGAATTGATACGAGTTTATAGACGACCCAAACGGTTATACCGATGACCAAATACTCCTTCAACAGCTTGCTGGTGAGGGAGTACGCGAGCCAGTTAAATCGTGGCTGATCTGGGGTAGGTCCGGAAGGCAGCGCTCCATTACTACTGCTAGGTAAAGGGGCAAGCCCATCCTGGGCCTCAGGTGGTGTGAACTGTTGAGATCCTGCAGCTGTACCTTCGTTTGAATCTTGAGTTGTAGACAATGGGGCTTTCCTATAGACCTAGGTTACGAAGCCGGTAGCCCATTGCTGCTTCAGAAACTGAAAATTGCTGGGCCAGAATACTGGTTTTTTGCGCAGGCGGTACCTGCTCGACAAGATGTTGAGCTACGTGTGCAGGCATCAACAATTGCGCGGCAAAACGATTGGCATCTACCTCTCGAGTATCAACGACGGCGTAAGGATCGCTTGGATCTCGATGTGCTAACTCTCCAGGTTGCACATGCCCCAAAATCCAGTGGGCAATTTCATGTGCGACTGTGAAACGCTGGCGAGCTGGCGGGTCGTATGCATTCACCTTGATCAAGGGGCCATAGCTGTCGTATTCGAATGAACCGCTTATTCCTTCGCGATCCAAACTTGAGTCAAAGACAACCCTCGCTCCCATTTTTTGAGCAAGCTGAACGGGGTCAATCGGGAGGTAACCGTCCCAGAGCTCCCTGAGCACCTGAGAGGCCTTGGCGAAAGCCATGTCATTATTCATAAACATATGCGGCGCCCTCCTTTGGTTTCGGGCTGAGAGTGGTATTTTTTGACTGTATATGATCCCACATCGACCCCTATCATTCCATAACTCGCGAAAAGGGGGGCAAACTGACTTTGTAACTTAAGGCTAGAAACGCCAATTTCAATCCCTGCCATACAAGGGCGCGCTATGGTTGAGCAACAGGCGTGGGTTGACGTGCCTCATCTTTCTTTCTAGAGATCCATTGACCATCATTGGGTTTACCGCCGTCCTTCTTCAAGGTCTCTGATTGCCTTGACTGAAACCCCGGACCGGAATGAAAGTGCCTCTACTGACCAGTTCAGCATGGCGCGGGCGGCGGCGCAGTGGACTGCCCGAAAGGACGGCGGCAGGTCATCCATGAATGGGGCAGGTCCGCATTCGACTCCCGCCTCCTTTAACGCTCTGATCTGTTCAAGGTTGATAATTTTCGCCGTCATCACACAATCTCCCGAGTGCTGTTTATTTATACAGTAAAGCACGCGAACGGGAACGATTCTAGAGCCCCACGTTGAAACCGGAGGTGTCACGGTGGTGTAGAAAATGGAGGGGCGGACGTGATGCTGCGGTGGTCGGCCTGCAGGACGCGGGGGATATTTCAGGAGGAGGAGTGTTTAGGTTCGGGTGTCTGTTCAGTTCATACGGAGTCTGCGAAAAACTACAAACAGACACCTTAACAGACACCAAGTTGAAGCGAGGAAGGCTGGAAGCCTTGAAAATAGTGGAGCGGGTGAAGGGAATCGAACCCTCGTTATCAGCTTGGGAAGCTGGAGTAATGCCATTATACGACACCCGCTCAGAGCGGCTGACTTTGTACCAGATGTGCGCCGGGATTTGAAGTTTTTCTTCGAAAAATGTGCAGGTTGCGTGTGTTTGCGTAGGCAACGCGCCGACCGACTGTAGGAGCGGGCATGCTCGCTCCTGCAGTCGGTTGTGTTTCAGAGTGCAAAGGCATGCTGCGTCTGGCCCTGGTGATAGCGCAATCGGCTGGTCTGCCGCGCAGGCTTCAGAAAGCCCACCACGGCGTCCCGGCTGTCGCGGCAGGCGGCTTTGTGTTCCATGTCCAGAAAATGCCCGGTCGCCTGGATTGTGCTGAAGCTGCTGTTCGCCACGTATTGCCCGAACAACTGGGCATCCTCGGCGCTGGTGTATTCGTCCCATTCGCCGTTCAAAAACAGCACCGGCACGCTGATCTGGCGCGCGGCCTTGAGGTAGCACAGCCGGTCGCTGTTGAGGACGTGGCTGATGTGGAAGTGCATCTGCCCGTACTCGTGCTCGGCCAGGCTGCTGACGTGGCGGTAGTTGAAGCGCTTGAACAGCGACGGCAGGTGTTTGCCGATGGTGCTGTTGACGAGGTGGCCGACGCGGTCGCGGTCGAGCTTGCCGAGGTAGTCGACGCCGCGTTCGAGGTAGTCGCGCATGGGCGCGTTGATCACCGGCGAGAACGAGCTGATCACGGCCTTTTCCACGCGGCGCGGGCGCTGGGCGAGGGCGACCAGGGTGGCGGCGCCGCCCCAGGAGAACGACAGCACGTGTTCGGCGGCGAAGTGGTCGATGAGTTCCAGGAGGATCTGGCCTTCGACTTCCTTCGTCAGCATTTGCTCGTGGCGGTTATGGATTTTGGAGCGACCGGCGTAGGGCTGGTCGTACAAAACCACATTGAACTGCGGGTACAGGCTTTTCACGGTTTGGGCGAAGGACGCCGTGGTGGCCATGGAGCCGTTGACCAGGATGATGGTCTTTTCGGCCGCGTCCGCGCGATAGAACTCCGTGTAAACCCGATACTGACCCTGTATATCCAACACAGCGATTTCTGGCCTCATGTCGTAAGACTCCTGGCAAGCGGGTAGTGCGCGCAGATCACTCTGCACGAGCTTTATGACAGGTAGGCATACGCCTGGAAGATGAGTGCCCATGTCGCGCCGATGACGGCTGGCCGACGGGTGTTACCAGGGCGGGCTGTTTGCCGGGGAGGCCCGTGGATCAAGCGCGGGCGGGGCAAGGTGTTTCTTGGAGGTTATAGGTGACTCGCCAGTCATAATGGGGCTGACGGTTTGATTCAAGCAGCACAGGCGCCAGCCTGCAAGGCGCCAAACGGGTTTTTAGCCATCCCCGGCCGAACGGTCATCAGACCAACGAAATTTCATCGGCGCTCAACGCTCGATACTCGCCGGGCGCCAGCGCGTCATCCAACGCCAGCGGCCCCATGCGTTCCCGATGCAAGCGCAGCACCTTGTTGTCGAAGTGCCCGAACATGCGCTTCACCTGGTGATAGCGACCTTCGATGATGCTCAAGCGGGCCAGGCGCGGTGCCAACAGTTCCAGCTCGGCCGGTTGAGTCGTCAGGTCTTCAAACGCAAAATACACCCCCGCCGCGAAGGTGGCGGCGTATTCCGGACCGATCTCCTGCTCGGTCTCCACACGGTAGACCTTGGGCAGTTTGGTCGTCGGTTGCGTCAGGCGCCGCGACCACTGGCCGTCGTTGGTGATCAACATCAGCCCGGTGGTGTTGAAGTCCAGGCGACCGGCGATATGCAGCTCGTCCTTGTCCGGTTCATCCAGCCAGTCCAGCACCGTCGGGTGCTGGGGGTCACAGGTGGCGCTGACGCAGCCCTGCGGTTTGTGCAGCATGAAATAGCGCGCCGGTTTACCCGCCTGCAGCACTTCATCGTCCACGCACACCCGGCTGAATTCGCGCACCTCGTGGTGAGGATCGCTGACGGGGACGCCGTCGACGCTCACCCGCCGTTCCACCAACAACAGGCGGACTTGCTGGCGATTGAAACGCGGCAGGTTGCTGAGGAATCGATCAACCCGCATTACAACGGCTCAGCCCCACGCAACTGCGCGTCCACCTGGGCACAGCGCGGGCACAGGCAGGCCTGGTTGCGTAATGCATCGGGCAGGGCTTCGAGCACCGCCGGGTCGATGGTGACGCTGTAGCACCAGCAGGCCTGGTCGGCGGTACGTGGGTCGGCCAGGGTGCAGTCGTTGCGGGCGCCGCAGGCGGGGCAGAGGGTGGCTGTGGTCATTGCTCGGTTCAGGCTGGATCGGGCAGGGTGCCGAAGGTCCCTGCACGATACAGCGCCGCTCAGTCGCGTTCCAGCACCACGACCCGCTGGCCGGCGCCAATCGCGCTGCCGGGCTGCACCGGGATTTCCCGCACCACGCCGGCAAACGGCGCCAGCAGTGGAATCTCCATTTTCATCGACTCCAGCACCACCAACACATCGCCGGCCGCGACACGTTCACCCGCAGCTACCTGGACCTGCCAGAGATTGCCCGCGATATGGCTGTCGATGCTGTACTCATTGGCCTTCAGCGGCGTGTCCTGCCCCAGCGGCGCTGGCGGTTCCTCGCTGTCGAAGTGCGCCTGGCCGCTGGCGATCCAGCGTTCGCGCTCGGCATTGAACGCCTGTTGCTGGTGCTCCCGAAACGCCTCGATACCGGTGGCTTCACGCGCCAGAAAATCCTGGTAATCCGCCAGGTTCAACACGCTGTCCTCGATGTTCAGCGCAAAGCGCCCCAGCGGAAAATCCCGACGAATCTTTACCAGCTCTTCGGCACTCACCGGGTAGAAGCGGATCTGGTCGAAAAACCGCAGCAGCCACGGCTTGCCGTCGAAGGCCGCGACTTCGCGATAGCGGTTCCACATCTGCAACGTGCGCCCGACAAACTGATAACCGCCGGGGCCTTCCATGCCGTACACGCACAAATACGCGCCGCCGATGCCCACCGAGTTCTCGGCGGTCCAGGTGCGGGCCGGGTTGTATTTGGTGGTCACCAGCCGATGACGCGGATCCAGCGGTGTGGCCACCGGGGCGCCGAGGTAGACGTCGCCCAGGCCCATCACCAGATAGCTCGCCTCGAACACGCAGTGGCGCACCGCGTCGACGTTGGTCAGGTCGTTGATGCGGCGGATGAACTCCAGGTTGCTCGGGCACCACGGCGCGTCCTTGCGCACGGTGGTCATGTATTTTTCGATGGCCAGTTGGCACGCCGGGTCATCCCAGGACAACGGCAAGTGGACGATGCGCGAAGGCACTTGCAGGTTGGGCGTGGCGCATACGGCCGTCCATTCGCCGCTGATCAGCGCCAGCAGGTCGGCCAGGGGCAACTGTTCCGGCTGGTAGTGGACCTGCAACGAGCGGATGCCCGGCGTCAGGTCGATCACGCCATGCAGTGCGCGGGTTTCGAGGGCCTGCATCAGCGCGTGGCCACGAAAACGCAGCACCAGGTCGAGCTCGGGCGCGCCGATTTCCAGCAGCAGGTGGGTGTCGCCGGCCAATCGGGCAACCAGACGCGTATCTTCCTGGCCGATATCCAACACCACAGGCGACGCGGGCCAATGTGGGAGCGGGCTTGCTCGCGATGGCATCTCCCCGGTGTTGCTGTGAGACCGCGTCGCCTGCACCGCGGGCAAGCCCGGCGCCCACAGTTGATCCCATTTCAGCGCGAGATCGCGGGCGGTCTTGAGGTCCACCGGTTCGAAGCGCAGCTTGTCGCCGGCCTTGAGTTGCCCAAGTTGCCACAGGTCGGCTTCGATCACCGTCACCGGGCACACGAACCCACCCAGGCTCGGCCCGTCCGGCCCGAGGATCACCGGCATGTCTCCAGTAAAATCTACCGCGCCGATTGCATAGGGGTTGTCGTGGATATTCGACGGATGCAGCCCGGCTTCGCCGCCATCGGTGCGTGCCCACACGGGCTTGGGGCCGATCAACCGCACGCCGGTGCGGCTGGAGTTGAAATGCACTTCCCACTGCGTGGCGAAGAACGTGTCGATGTACTCCGGCTGGAAGTATTCCGGCGCGCCGTGGGGGCCATAAATCACCCGCAGCGTGCGCACCTGCGCCAGCGGTTCAGCGAGCAACTGCTGGCCCGCGTTGACGTCGACCAGCGGCAACAGATGCAGCACGTCGCCTGCGCGCAAAGCCCGCCCGCCGTGCCCGCCGAACTGGCCCAGGGTGAAGGTGCTTTGGCTGCCCAGATAGTCCGGCACTTGCAGCCCGCCGCGCAGGCACAGGTAACTGCGCGCGCCGGCTCCGGCGAGGGCGCCGAGGCTCAGCACCGACCCGGCTTCGATCCGCAGCGCGGTGTTCATCGGCACGGGTTGATCGTTGAGCAGCAGCGCAATATCCGCGCCCGTCACCGCCACCACGGCGGCGCAATTGAAGCGCAACAGCGGCCCGCTCATGGTGATTTCCAACGCGGCGGCGCCTTCGCGATTGCCCAGCAGACGATTGCCCAGGCGCAGTGCGCGGCTGTCCATCGGCCCGGAAGGCGGTACGCCCACGGCCCAATAACCGAGGCGTCCGGGATAGTCCTGCACGCTGGTTTGCGTGCCCGCGCTGAGCACTTCGAACGTGTGGGCGACGTAGACCAGATCTTCCAGGCAGCGCGTCCACGGATGGCCACCGGCAAAGGGCGCGGCCAGCAGGATCTGGCGCAGGTAATCGCGGTTGGTTTCCACGCCGTAGAGCTGGCTGTCGCTCAGGGCGCGATGCAAATCCAGGCGCGCCTGTTCGCGGCTGGGCGCCCAGGTGATGAGCTTGGCGATCAGCGGGTCGAAGTACGGCGGGATCTCGCAACCGGCCTCGACCCACGTGTCGATGCGCAAGCCCTCGGCCAGTGGAAAGTCCACGTGGGTCAACAGGCCCGGGCTCGGCTGGAAATCGCGGCCAGGGTCTTCGGCATACAAGCGTGCCTGGATCGCATGGCCCTGGGGCTGCAAAGCCAGTTCACTCAACGGCGGCATTTCTCCCGCCGCCAGTTGCACCATCCAGCGCACCAGGTCCACGCCCCACACCTGTTCGGTGACGCCGTGTTCCACCTGCAACCGCGTGTTCACTTCGAGGAAGTAGAAGCGACTGTCTGCGCTATCGAAGATGAATTCCACGGTGCCGGCGCTGCGGTAATTGACCGCCTTGGCCAGGGTGATGGCGGCCGCGCACAGGGCCTCGGCCATGCCTTCCGGCAGGTTCGGCGCCGGGGTTTCTTCGAGGACTTTCTGGTTGCGCCGCTGCACCGAACAGTCGCGCACGCCGAGGGCGATCACCGCGCCCGCGCCGTCGCCGAACACCTGCACCTCCAGGTGGCGAGCGTGCTCGATGTACTTCTCGATAAACACCCCGGCATCGCTGAAATTGTTCTGCCCCAGGCGTTTGACGGCCTCGAAGCACTCGTTCAACTCCGCGACATGGCGGCACACGCGCATGCCGATGCCGCCACCGCCGGCGGTACTCTTGAGCATCACCGGGTAGCCCACACGGTCGGCGGCGAGCAAGGCGGCGTCGAGGCTGTCGAGCAGTTCGCTGCCTTCGAGCAAGGGAATCTGCTGTTGCTTGGCCAGCGCCCGGGCGGTGTGCTTGAGGCCGAATACGCGCAGCTGGTGCGGGGTCGGCCCGATAAAGGCGATGCCGGCGTTTTCGCAGGCTTGCGCGAAGGCGGCGTTTTCCGAGAGAAAACCGTAGCCGGGATGAATCGCCGTGGCGCCGCTGGCCTTGGCGATGGCGAGGATTTTGTCCACCGCCAGGTAGGTGCCGGCCGCCGCGCCTTCACCGAGGCTGTAGGCTTCGTCGGCGTGTTGGATGTGCAGGCTGGCCGCATCGGCTTCGGCGTACACGGCGACGCCCTTGACGTGCAGTTCGCGCAAGGTGCGCAGGATGCGGCAGGCGATGGCGCCACGGTTGGCAATCAGTAGTTTTTCGAACATGGCAAAACCCTGCGGGCCGTCCCGCAAAGTGAAGGAGCACTACGGTCGTCCGCAGTGCATGTCGTGAGTGTGGGAGGGGGGCTCCCGATGGTGGTGAGCCAGTGGGTGCGTGTTTGGCTGACTTGCCGCCATCGGGGGCAAGCCCCCTCCCACAGGGTTCAGCGGTTTTGAAGACACTGCCCGGCTCGGGCCTGGCAGAGTGCAAATAACCAACTGCGCAAGCGCTTGAGTGTCAGTTCCATACGAGTAACTCCGCCGGGGTCGGGTTGTAGGCGTTGCACGGGTTGTTCAATTGCGGGCAGTTGGAGATCAGCACGATCACGTCCATCTCGGCGCGCAGGTCGACGTATTTGCCGGGGGCGGAAATGCCGTCTTCGAAGGTCAGCCCGCCGTCGGCCGTGACCGGCACATTCATGAAGAAATTGATGTTCGGCCCGATGTCGCGTTTGCCCAGGCGACCGTCGTGGGCGCAGGCTCGCAGGTAGTTGTCGCGGCAGCTGTGCATGTAGCGTTTTTCCAGGGCGTAGCGCACGGCGTTGCTCTCTTGGGCGCAGGCGCCGCCGAGGGTGTCGTGGCGCTCGCAGGTGTCTGCGACGAGGGTCAGCATCGGCTGGCCGAGGTTGGAATAGAGCACGCTGCCGGTGCCCAGGTACACGTTGTTCTGGCGGCGCAAGGTGCGTTGCACGTCGTAGCGCTCGCGCGGGTTTTTTGCGCTGTAGAACAGCGTATCGACTGCCTGGTTGCCCTCCAGATCAAGGATGCGCAGGGTCTGTCCGGCCTTGACCTCCATCAGCCACGGCTCGCCGGCGGGGATGGTGGCGCGGTACACCGCCGTGTCGGGTTGTTTCAGTACGATAGACATGGCAGCTCCTCAGGCGAACAGGCGGTCGGTGTTGATAAAACCGCGCGCGTTTTCCGGGCGCGAGGTGCGGCAGTGTTCGGCGACGCTTGGGTCGGCGTTCATCCAGCTCAGTTTCAGCGGTTGTGGGGCGTATGCGGGGTTGGGGTCCATCGGGTGTTGCAGGGCGGTGAGCACCACCAGGGTGTCCATCGGCGCGTAGAGTTCGATGTAGTCGCCAGCCTTGGAGTTGCCCGGCACGAAGTGCAGGCCGCCGTCGTCGTCCACGCTGACTTTGCTGAACAGGTTGAGGGTCATCAGCAGGTCGGACAGGCCCAGGCCCCACTTGCCCAATTCCACCAGCAGGTTGTCGGTGCCGTTGCGGTAGAAGCCGTTGCGCAGTTCCTGGTAGCGGCCCTGGCCGTACTTCTCGGCCACCTCGGTCGCGCACAGCACGCCGCCGAGGCTGTCACTCCAACCGCAGGTGTCGGCGGTAATCGCCGCCAGTACGCGGCCCATGTCCGAGTACAGGCAATGGCCGCGGGTGAGCTTGGCGGTGTGTTGGCATTTGAGGCTGTCGGGCAGGTTCAGGCGTTCGGTTTTTTCGTTGGCGTTGAGCAGGGTCAGGCTGACGTTGGCGCCACCGCGCAGGTCGGTGAGGCGCAGCAGTTGACCGCGCTTGAGCACGAAGGAACGGTGGCCGCCGCCGGGCAGCATTTCTTCGGCGAACGGCGGGAACAGTTGAGTCGAATCGGTCATTGGGAAGTCGCTCCAAGTTTGGCAGCGAGCGCCTTGCGGCGTGCGCTGTTCAAAGGGATGTCGTAGGTGATACGCGCGCCATAGGCGCCGGGGGCGTGGGGGTCGACGCGGACTTTGTCGAACACCAGCAGGCGCGTGCCGAGGCTGAAGCCTTCGCTGAGGTCGTGGGTGACCATGAACACCGTCAGCCGGGTTTCGCGCCACAGCTCCAGCAGCAACTGGTGCATGTCTTTGCGAATGCCGGGGTCGAGGGCGCCGAAGGGTTCGTCCAGCAGCAATACGCGCGGTTTCATGATCAAGGCCTGGGCGATGGCCAGGCGTTGTTGCATGCCGCCGGAGAGTTGCGCCGGGTACTTGTCGAGGGCGTGGCCGAGGCCGACTGTGTGCAGCAGCGCGGCGGCCTGTTCGCGGGCGGCTTTTTTGGCCTTGCCGAACAACCGTCCGAGCAACGGCGAGCGCGGTAGCTCAAGGCCGAGGGTGACGTTGTCGAGCACGCTCAGGTGCGGGAACACCGAGTAGCGCTGGAACACCACGCCACGGCTGGCATCCGGTTCGCCGGCCAGCGGTTGGCCGTCCAGCAGGATCTGGCCCTTGCTCGCGGTTTCCTGGCCCAGCAGCAGGCGCAGAAACGTCGACTTGCCACAGCCCGAGGTGCCGACCAGGGTGCAAAATTCGCCCTCGGCGACCTGCAGATTCAAACCCTCCAGCACCACCTGATCGCCATAGCGCTGCCACACGTTGTTGACGCTGATAAAGCTCATGCTCGCGCTCCTTCGTACCAGGGGAACGCGCGCCGGGTCAGGGCCTTGAGGCCCCAGTCCATCAGCCAGGCGAGCAGGGTGATCCACACCACGTAGGGCAAGATCACGTCCATCGCCAGGTAGCGGCGCACCAGGAAGATCCGGTAGCCCAAGCCGTCGGTGGAGGCGATGGCTTCGGCGGCGATCAGGAACAGCCACGCCGAGCCCAGCATCAGCCGCAGCGAGATCAGCAGGCGCGGCAGCAATTGCGGCAACACCACGCGCAGCATCAGGGTCCAGGTCGAGGCGCCGAGGGTCTGTGCCTTCACCAGCAACTCCAGCGGAATCTCGCGTGCGCGCTGTTCCAGGTCGCGGGCCAGGCACGGGGTGACGCCGATGACGATGAGCATCACTTTGGACAATTCCCCCAGGCCAAACACGATGAACAGGATCGGCAGGATCGCCAGCGGCGGCACCATCGACAGTACCGTCAGCAACGGCGACAACGGCGCGCCGAACAATGGCAACGTCCCGGCGGCGATGCCCAGGCACAGGCCGGCGAGGGCACTGATGCCCAGGCCGAGCGCGAGGCGGCGCAGGCTCGACGCGCTGTCCTGCCACAGCACGTAGTCGCCGGTGCGGCTGTCGGCGCTGAATGCCAGGCGCTTGACCGCCTCGAACATTTGCCCGGCACTGGGCAGCAGCTTGTCGTTGGGGTTATCCGCCAGGCGCTCGGCCGAGCCCACGAAGTAGGCGAACAGCAGCAGGGCGAACGGCAGCAGCACCAACAACAGGCGGCTGGAGCGGTCCGGGTGACGGTTGATCAGGCGCATGGCCGGGTCCTCTTACAACGTGCCGTCGGCGGCCATCTGCACGTAGCGGGGGTCGAATTGCAGCTTGAGGTTGGCCTTGTCGCCGCTGGTCACGCCATTGGCGAAGCTCATGCCCACGGCGCTGGTGTCCTTGGCCCCTTCGCCGAGCAGGCCGTGTTCAAACGAGAACTCGGCGACCTTGCGCATGGTCGCGGGTAGCTGCGCGCTGGTGGCGAAGGCCAGGGCTTCCTTGGGGGTGGCGAACAGCTTGGTGGTGTCCAGTTGCGACTGGAAGCCCTTGAGGTCGGTGCCCGAGGCCTTGGCCATGTGTTCCAGGGCTTCGCTGCTGGCGGCGCCTTTGGCGTTCATCAGCGCGACCACTTCGAACCAGGCGCCGGTGAGGGCTTTGCCCAGGGCCGGGTTGTCTTTGAGGGTCTGGGTGTTGACCACCATCATGTCCATGATTTCGCCGGGCACTTTGCTGGAGTCGAACACTTGGGTGACGCCGGGTTTGGCGTTGATCGCGGAGAGCATCGGGTTCCAGGTCGTCACCGCTTGCACCTGGTCGGTGTTGAAGGCAGCGGCGATGTCGGCGTCGGAGGTGTTGACCACTTTCAGGTCTTTTTCCGTCAGGTCCGCCGACTCCAGCGCACGGGCCAGCAGGTAGTGCGACACCGACAGTTCCACCAGGTTGACGTTCATGCCCTTGAGGTCGGCCACGGTCTTGCCGCTGCCTTTGAGCACCACGCCGTCGTTGCCGTTGGAGAAGTCGCTGACGATCAGTGCGGTGCTGTCGACGCCACCGGCGGCGGGGATGGTCAGGGCGTCCATGTTGGTCATGGTGCAGCCGTCGAACTGGCCGGCGGTGTACTGGTTGATGGATTCGACGTAGTCATTGAGCTGCACCACGTCGATGCTGATGCCGTACTTCTTGGCCCACTTGTCGAGGATGCCTTGGCTGCCGGCGTACTCCCATGGCATCCAGCCGGCATAGATCGTCCAGCACACGCTGAAGTGGTCTTTGACGGCGGCTTGGGTCTGGACGCTCAGCACAGCGGCAAAGGCGGCGGCGAGCAGGGCGGGTAAACGGATTGCGGGCATGGGGCTTCTCCAGTTGATCGAGGGCGAGCAGGAGCAACGCGGCACCGTGAACGGTGGCTTGTCTCCCGGGCTTTTATCCCGCCGTGTAACCTCAACTGGAGGTCGCCAACTCTCGGACCAGCCACTCGCGTTTCGCGAGCCGGAACCCTAGTCGGCCATTGCAAATTGTGGTGCCGCGAACCTGTGATGAATCCTGCACGCAAGAGGCAAAGCGAGAGTCGTGCCAAGTAGGACGCGGGCGTGTAGATCGCGGGTTTGCGCGAAACGCCCCACGCCTGAGTGCGGGCGGGTGCGTTGCACTGGTGCGTCGCCGCACTGCAATGAGGCGCTTGGTTTGTCCGAAACAGATGTTTCAGTCTGTGTCGAAATCGCACCAGTTTCGCTTTTTGATGTCAGATGTTTCGTCATTCAGCAAAAGCTGAATGCCGCCCCCCAGCGTCGCTGGCGGTGCTCTTTCGCGGTCCAGGAGGCCGCCATGTATCGACGACTGTTTCTTATTGCTGTGCTCGGTCTGACCCTTTCTGCGTGCGTGCCCTATTACGATGGAGGCCAAAGTTATTACCGTTCCGAGGTCTATACCGCGCCCGCGCCGGTGTATTACTACGGCGGCGGCCCGGCGTATCAATATCGGCGTGACTATTACCCGGCGCCGCGTTACTACGCGCCGGCGCCGCGTTATTACCAGCCAGCACCGCGTTACTATCCAGGGCCCCGCATGGGTTACCGGCCTTATCCAAACCAGGGCTGGGGTGATCGCTGGGGCAATGGCGGGCGTGGTCGCGGTGGCGATCATGGCGGAGGCCGCGGTGGCCATCGTTGACAGGGCTTGAAGGTAAGCGGCGCAGGCAGCGCCGCTTTTTCGTAGCGTTTAGCGCTACTGTCAGATTTAACAGCTATTGTTTGGGGTTCTTGTGTATTTAACTGGGGGAGGCCGTTGCGCCTTTTCGATTGCCCAGTGAGCGAATGGAGCCCAGATGATCAGACAATTGGCGTGCGTTTTACTCCTGATGGTCGGTGGTGTTGCACACGTGCAAGCGGAGCAAGGCTGCCCTTATCCCTCGGCAATCAAATATGTCGACGGCTATTTCCAGGCGACGGCTGGAACATTGGTGTGGCAAAGCCCGAAGATCGGTCATCGGGCGTTTGTCGACCAGTTTATTGGCGCCATTTTTACCCCGGGCAGGGAGCAGGACCGGGACGGCGGCTATATCGACAAGTGCAGCTACCTCACCAACGAAGGGCAGAGGGTGGACTTGCGATACGGCAGATCGGGGGAGGTGGAGACGATGTCGCTGACCGGTACGTTGCATTGGCGCCTTGCCAACGACCCCTTCGACCTGCCGGTGTATATCTGCCAGGACAGTCAGCCGGACAATTGTTCATTCAGCGTTAAAAAGCCAAAAACCTGACTGTCAAAAGTAGGAGAAATCCGCAAGCGGATGGCGGCCTTCCCAGGCTTTGGTGAAGTGGGCCTGCACCACGGCCTGCGGAATGGCATTGATATCCGGCCAATGCCAATGAGGCTTCTGGTCTTTGTCGATCAACCGCGCGCGGACCCCTTCGCTGAATTCCGGGTGGCGGCAGCAATTCAGGCTCAGGGTGTAGTCCATCTGGAACACCTCGGCCAGCGACAGGTGACGGACGCGCTGCTGTTGTTCCCACACCAGGTGCGCGGTCAGCGGGCAGCCTTCGCTGAGGGTCGTGCCGGCGCGGCTGAACAATGGGTCTGCGTGGTCGCGCAACAGGCTCAAGGCACGCCAGGCACAGCGCACGTCACTGACATCCAGCCATTCATCGATCTGCGCTCGGCGTGGCAGCCATTGCGCCTCGGGTTGCTGGTCGATGGCTTCCTGGGCCAAGGCCTTGAGCAGGCTGTTGAGCTGCATCGCGCTCTGTTCCTGCCAGTTCAGTTGCAGCAGGCCTTCGAGCAGTTCGTCTTGCTGGTCCTCACGCAGGAAACGGTCGGCCAGGCCCAAATCCAGCGCGTCGCGGCCGTTGATGTGTGCGCCGGTCAGGCCGAGGAACATCCCCAGCTTGCCCGGCAGGCGCGACAGGAACCAACTGGCGCCCACGTCCGGGTACAGGCCGATGCTGATCTCGGGCATGGCCAAGCGACTGCTGGGGGTGACGATGCGCACCGAGGCGCTTTGCAGCAAGCCCATGCCGCCGCCCAGCACATAACCGTGGCCCCAGCAGATCAACGGTTTGGGGTAAGTGTGCAGGCGATAGTCGAGACGATATTCCGCGGCAAAAAACTGCGCGGCCAGCTCCGGCACCACGCCGGGTTGTTCGCGGCAGGCCTGGGCCAGGCTGCGCACTTCGCCGCCGGCGCAGAACGCTTTGGGCCCATTGCCGCGCAATAGCACGCAGACGATGTTCGGGTCTTTGGCCCAGACGTCCAGGCGTTCGCCCAGGGCCAGGATCATCGGCAGGGAGAGGGCGTTGAGGGACTTTTCGGCGTCCAGGCTGGCGATGCCGATGCGCGCGCCGCCGCTGCCGGTCAGCTCTTCGAAGTGCAGGTTCATCGTGACCTCAATCGGGAAGGTGAACGTTGAGTATGATCCCTTCATGGGAAAGCGCCGGTTGTGTGTCAGATCAATTGACAAGCGGGGTCGGCTTTCCTAGGGTTCGCCTCATTCTTTTTTACAAGACCAGTCAATCATGACCGAAGGCGACCGTATCAAACTCGAACCCAGCTGGAAACACGCCCTGCGCGATGAGTTCGAGCAGCCCTACATGGCCCAACTGCGTGAGTTCCTGCGCCAGGAACACGCGGCCGGCAAGGAGATTTACCCGCCTGGCCCGTTGATCTTCAACGCGCTCAATTCCACGCCGCTGGACAAGGTCAAGGTGGTGATCCTCGGCCAGGACCCCTACCACGGCCCCGGCCAGGCCCACGGTTTGTGCTTCTCGGTGCAACCGGGCGTGCCGACGCCGCCGTCGCTGGTCAATATCTATAAAGAGCTCAAGCGCGACCTGAACATCGACATCCCCAATCATGGCTGCCTGCAAAGCTGGGCCGACCAGGGCGTGTTGCTGCTCAACACCACCATGACCGTGGAGCGCGCCAACGCCAACGCCCATGCGGGCAAGGGCTGGCAGTTCTTTACCGACCGGATTATCGAGGTGGTCAGCGAACACCAGCCGCATCTGGTGTTCCTGTTGTGGGGCGCCCATGCGCAGAGCAAGCAGAAGCTGATCGATGCGACCAAGCACCTGGTGCTGACGTCGGTCCACCCGTCGCCGTTGTCGGCGTATCGCGGGTTTCTGGGCTGCGGGCATTTCAGCCGCACCAATAAGTTTCTTGAGCAGAATGGCGAGACGCCTATCGAGTGGCGGCTGCCGCCGCTCTAATCATTAGGGCAACCTGTTACTTTCGACAGTATCCAGAGGGTGTTTTTGCGCATTAAATGATCCACCTGGCTTTGTCGGTTGGGTGCGCTCCAGTCGGTGGTCAATGGCCAGTCATTGATCAATTGCACTAGGAGAGTGGACATGCCCAAGAACAAAGCCCCAACCCCTCGGATGCTGGATGCGCCCTGGATTCCAGCAGCCCTGCCATTTCTGGATGATGAGGTGGCTTACAAGATACACCGGTTGGATCAACTCGCCCCGTTGGCAGTGGAAGTGTCTGTACTTTGGCCAGGTGTAGATCTGCTTGACCCCGGTGAGGTGACACGTATTACCTGGCTATGGGATAACCAGCCGGTCGGCGATGTGAAGCAATTGGAAGCCCCCTATAATGAACTTGATCTACCGAAAGTGGCTACGGAGATACCGATCATCCTTCTGGACGTGCCCGGCTTGCACAGTTTGCAATACATCGTTGAGCTGGTCCCTGGCAACGATGCAGACCCTTCATTTCCGATCCAGGTTGACTTGGACAAGTTCGCGCCTAATCAAGGGCAGCAACCTAGCAGGTTGATGTTTGACGACTACATTCAAAATAACGGCGTCACTGATGAGTATTTAGCCGACCCCGCCAACAATGACGAAGTCGTGGCAATTGTGCCGCGATGGCCCGATATGCGCCTGGAGGATCGCGTTGACGGTAAGTTGACGCTGTTGCCGGCGCTCCGAGGCCCACATTCGCGCAACGACGACATAGTGGCATCGGTGGAAATCACTCAGGCTCATAAAAACGGTGCTCCCATCGAACTGGCATTTAGAGGCGAAACGTTTCGCTTACTGCCCAGCAATCGAGAGCTCTCCGCCCAATACTATTTGACTGACCGCACCGGTTGGCAGGGGCCAGCGTCGCGTACGTCCGTGGTGCTGAATGCCATCACGCCCTCGCCAATAGCTTTTCCCGCGCCAGAGGTGCCACAAGCCTTCGGCTTGGGAGCGAACGGGCTGATTGATCTGGAAGATGCCCGTGAAACTGGTGGCGTCTACATGAATATCCTAGAAATCGTTGGCGCAGATGAGGGCGACGTGGTGACGCCTTCCTGGAACTTGATTCCCCTTCCACAGATCATCGTGGGTCCTTTCCAGGTGTGGCCAGTGCGTGTGCCAATCCCTTGGCTGACCCTGGCCCAAGGCGGCTTCGAGCTGGCAGGCGGGATCATCCGGGCCAGCTACACCTGGCAGCGAGGAATCGGTGCTGCCCGGCCATCCGTCGTCAGGTTCGTCCCCGTAGACCTGACTGCAGTGGGCGAACTTAACCCGGAGAACCCCAATTTCATCAACCCTCTGCTTCTGCTTCCAACCGTCAAAGGTGTGACGGGCGATGATGTATTGACCATCCTCGACCGAGATAAGCCCGCTAATGTGGAATTGGTGTTGGGCGTTGACTTCAATGTGGGTGATCTGCTGGAGCTGATTTGGAATGACAACCCCGTGCCGGTGGATACCCACTCTGTAGCTATCGGTGAGAATCCGGGAGCGGTCATCCCGTTCCAGATTCCCTGGGCGCTCATCGACCCGGTTGGCAATGCACTGACCAATCTCTTCTACCGCACGTTCAATGGCGTGAATCGCCAGCGCTCAAACAACAAAGTCATCACTGTGGTGGTTTCGCCGATTTTGGGGCTAAAGTCCACCCGATACCCGGACGTGAACTACGCTCCAGGACCCGATTCCGGGTTTATTGGTTGCGCGCTCACTCCTCACCCCTCTTATGGCGTTCAGGTGTTTGTCCCGGGGGACGATACGCGCCTTCGGGTAGGCGATGTGTTGCGATTGAGCTGGGTGGGCTATGCCAGCCCCAATGGCAACCTCAGTCATGTGATCAGCGGCTCTGAAGGCGAGTGGGATTCTCCGCCCTTGACCTTGGAATGGGTGAAAAACGGTTACCCGTTCACGGTGCCGTTCAATCCCCATGTGTCGTTACCTGGGTTGGTCAAACCAGACGACTATCCCCATAAGCCGATCTACGGCTCAGCCACTACAAGTTACAAGGTGATTCGTGGTGGGGTGACAGTCGGCGGGTCGAATCCTAGCTTGGTGCTGGTCACTTTGATTCGCCCAAACAATGCACCGCCTTGTATTGCACCTGACTGAGTTAGCGTACGAAGGGGAAGGGCGCAATGCCCTTCCCCTTTGATCGGAACGCAGTTGAAAGCACTTTCTGATAGAACCATTTGTGCTTTTCAAAGCCTGGTAAATGCGCGCAGGTAGTGAAAAAAAGAAGGCTCACTGTTTTTAGCTGTTGATTGCGCAGCAGCATACTTTTTTGTCTTTGACAAGTTGTGAGTCTTGACAGTTACGCAATCACTGAGACCCCTGTTTAATGAGCCTACCGTCGTCAGGTTGTACTGATCTGCGGTGATGAAAAGCGATATCTCCAATAACAGGGTCGCAGGTCTGAGGGTGAAATGCCGTTGTCCGATCCTGATCCGTCCATTGATGCAAGGAGCTTAGGATCATGTCAAACAAACAGTCTTCAATGAGTGCCAAACCGCTCGCCGATGAGGGGGCGCGGCGTTCGCGTTACCGTCGAGTCGCCGACGACCCGTTGGCCCCCCCGCCTATTATTTTGAATGCGCTTCCTGATGTAGCAGGGGACGATCAACACAATGTGCTTTCCAGATCCGTTCAGCTCTTGGGTATGAAGATATCTATAGATCGATGGTTTCCTCTTGCTGATCCGGGTGAAGTCGATACCGCTTTTTTCTACGCCAATGGCAAGCTGGTCGGGTTCTACACCTATGACGGTGATGATCCTGCCCCACCTGATCCGGTCGAGATCACCCTTAACTCCGTCGCGGAGCTTCGCACCCACGGTATCAAGGAAATCACCTTTAAGATTGAGCATGCCAACGGCAATACCGCGTTCTCAGAGATAGAGACGGTGTTTGTCGACACTATCGATCCTAACTACAACAACCAGCCGCCTGCGATTGGTCTACCTGTCGATTTGACAGGAGACATCACGCCGGCATATTTGACCGGTAAGCCCGGGCTGATCTGCTCCATTCCACGGTTGGCAGACACCCGGCCGGGAGACACGTGGCAAGCGTTTTTCGGAGATGCCGATGAAATCGGCGTCAGCGGTGTTTTTCCCGACACTGGCAATGCCAGCTGTACGTTCATCACCGCTAATATCATGTCTGCCGGGCCTGGCGATTACGCTATCAGGTTTATCGCGACTGATCGTGCGGGTAACGCCACGCAGTTCTCCTTTCCCAGGACGGTCACTGTCAGAGTCAGCGAGCCGCCGGTGCTCGGTACGCTGTCAGTCGTGGAAGGGCCTTTGGTGAACAAGGAAGAGGCGCGTAACGGTGTTACGGTGCAGCTTTCGACGATTACAGATTTTTTGTCGGACGATATTGTTCGGGTGTTCTGGGAAGGCACGCCGGTCGCTTCAAGGCCGGTCGGATTGTTTCCGATTTTTCCTTTCGAGTTCCCTGTTTTGTTCGCCCAAATCGCCGAGCCCGGCGAGCTCTATACAGCCAATATTGAGTGTACGGTAAGCCGTGCAACTGCTCCCGTTACCACGACCGTGGAGGTGGACCTGGTTGAGCCCGGTACCGGCAACCCAGGCCCGGGGCCGGTGGATGACTTGCTTGATAAACCGGTTGTTCGCGGCGGCGTTGAAATGCTCGAAAACCAATTGGTGGAAAGTGATCGCAACACCGCCGCCACCGCCACTTTCACGATTCCAGAAAACCTGGGGGTCGGCGATTTCATTGACATTATTTACGGCACCATGGGAGGGATGGCGGGCTCCACCTATACTGTAACGGGAACCGAACTTCCGGATTTTGAGGTCGTACTGCCTATTGCTTGGTCGATTATCGAGCTGTACGGCAATGGAGATATCCCGTGTTATTACAGGATCCGCAACGCGAACAACTACAAGCATTCACCTAGTCAAGAGGTAGAAGTCAGCATCTACAGCCTCAATGGCCTGGCGGATGCAGAGTTCACGGTGAAAAGCCCGACACGAGGTACGCTCAATTGTGAAGCGGGGCTTAGCCCGCGGCCTTGGGTGGGGGTCCCTATCTTTATCAAAGACACCGTCACGCTGGCATTGAATGACGTGGTTACTGTTCATGCGGTCCGCTATGCCTTTGCCGATAACACCACACCGGTAGGCGATCCCATAGAGTCGCCGGAGCAAGAGGTCTCGTTCAACGATATCCAGAGTGGCTTCACTGTAACGCTCGACCTTGGGGCGTGGTTCAGGGCTCACACCGCCAGTGGGGGGCGCGGGTGGGTGGGCGTCACTTGGAGCATTTTCCGACCAAGTACAGGCGATCGAGGCACCTCGGACGAAGTGCAAATCCAGTGGGATTTCCGTGTCGCGGCTCCACCGCTGAACACGTGTGTACCTGGTGCGACGCGGGCCGGTACGCTTTGATCGACCCGTTGACCCTGTGACCCGCCTCGGCAGCCACAGGGTTAATGAGATGGTCACCCCTTACACCCTGTGATGGCTACGCCTTCACAGGGTGTTTTTGTTTTCGCAGGTCATCATCATGAGCAAGTCAGCACTGATCGGTATCAGCAACCGATGTCAGCGCGATTCAGGTTGAAAAGGAGCAGTTAAGGAAAGTCCTACATAACGCGGTAACTCCAGTCTTTAGTCTTCGCGCCGTGGAAAACGGAAGCCTAGTCGGTAGGGCCTCCGGGTTCGAACTGGTACTTTTACTGAGGTTAACTGGACATGCATACGCCTGACTCTTCCCGTTTTAAATACTCTCGTTTATCGACAGCGATTAAGCTGATCGCCGTCGCACCCCTCTACTTCATGAGCTCCCAGGCCATGGCGCTGGAGGATCTTGATGGTAAAACCAAAAACGTCTACGCCGGCGACTTTGCGGACTCTTTCACGCTGAGAAACAATGCCACGCTGAATCTTTATGAAGGCGCATTGGCACGTGGTGTTGTGGCGGCCAACTCGACCTTGAACATGGAGGGTGCGCGGGTTGCGTCGACCACCGCTGGCACCGCGGTCGTGTTGACCAACAGCAAGGCGCAGATCAACAACTCGCTGATCACCAGCTCCGTGGCGGGCGGCCTGGATGTCGTGCGCAATTCGACTACCTCTACGGGCAGCGAAGCGTACCTTAACTTCAGCGAAGTACGTGGTGCCACCTACGGCGCCAATGTGACCTCGCACAGCACGCTGTATCTCAACGACTCGAAACTGTTCGGCGGTAGCCAGGCCGGTCTGATCTTGCGCGGTGGTGCGGCTGAGGCGTTCAACAGCGAAATCACCGGTGCTACCAACGGCATCCGCATGACTCGCGAACACAGCACTGTACCCAACTCTCCGCAATTGCGCTTGGAAGGTACACGCGTAGAAGGGCTTGCAGGTGCTGCGATCAGGGTCGATACGCCGATCACTGCTGAAATCGATGTGAATAACGGCTCCACGCTTATTGGCAGTGACGGCACGATGGTCGAACTGGCCAATAGCGGCAACGCCAACATGCGTGTTAACAGCAGCATGCTGGCCGGTAACATCCTGGTCGGTATGGACAGCACACTGGACCTGAGCCTTGACCGCGCCATCATGAACGGCGACGTGATCAACACTGGCGGCAACGCGAGTGTCGGTCTCAACAACGGCTCGATCCTCACCGGCCGCCTGGAGAACGTCGACAAACTGGCGATCAACAGCGACGCCACCTGGGTGATGGTCGACCACCAGCAGGTCGGCGACTTGTCCCTGAGCGGCGGTAACGTCAAGTTCGGCGAGACCGGTACGTTCTACCAGTTGGACGTGGCCAACCTGTCGGGTAACGGCACCTTCATCATGAGCGCGGACTTTGCCACCCTGGCCGGCGATTTCCTTAACGTGACCGGCACCTCGTCGGGCGACCACAAACTGCTGATCGCCAGCAGCGGCGCTGACCCGTTGAGCGATGACCGCCTGCACGTGGTACACACCGCCGACGGTGGCGCCCAGTTCAGCCTGATCGGCGACCGCGTGGATGTGGGTACCTACTCCTACAGCCTGATCAATGAAAACGACGGCCAGGATTGGCTGCTCGATCCGGACAGCAAGGTGATCAGCCCGAGCACCAACTCGGTGTTGGCATTGTTCAACGCAGCCCCCACTGTGCTCTTGGGTGAAATGACCACCCTGCGTACCCGCATGGGCGAACTGCGCTTCAGCGAAGGCCAGTCGGCCGGGTTCTGGACCCGCGCCTATGGCAACAAGTATGAGGTGTCCAACGACAAGACCGGCCTGGGCTACAACCAGTCGCAACGCGGCTTTACCCTCGGTGCCGACGCGCCGGTGTCGGGCGGCGATGGCCAGTGGTTGATCGGTGCAATGGTCGGTCACAGCACCTCGGACCTGGACTTGAACCGTGGCAGCAGTGCAACCGTCAACAGCTACTATGTCGGCGGTTACGCCACCTGGCTGGATGCCGAGAGCGGCTTCTACTTCGACGGCGTGCTCAAGTTCAACCGCTTGCACAACGAGTCCAATGTGGCCATGAGCGACGGCAAGAAAGCCAAGGGCAACTACACGCAAAACGCGGTGGGCGCGTCGGCAGAAGTCGGTCGCCACATCACGCTGGACGACGGTTTCTTCGTTGAACCGTATGGTCAACTTGCTGCTGTGATCACCCAGGCGCAGAGCTACACGCTGGACAATGGCCTGGATGCCAAGGGTGACCGCTCCAGCACGGTGATCGGTGAGCTCGGTACCACCGTGGGGCGCACTATCCAGCTGGAAAGCGGCGGTGTATTGCAGCCGTACTTGAAGGCGGCGGTGGCCCACGAGTTCGACCAGAGCAACAAAGTGTTCGTCAACGACAACGCGTTCAACAACGACTTGTCGGGTTCGCGCCTGAAGCTGGGTGCGGGTGTGGCGATGTCGGTGTCGCAGAACGTGAAGCTGCATGCGGATCTGGAACACAGCACGGGCAAGAACATCAAACAGCCGTTTGGGATGAATGTGGGGTTGCGGTATGATTTTTAAGCCGCTTCACAGGCTTGTTATTCAGGTTGGCGATTGTGCATGAATAAACATAAGGCCGGTTTCAAAAGAAACCGGCCTTATGGTTTGGGCGCGCATTAAATATAATCGCGTAAGCGTCTTTTATAGCGCTATAACGGACACTTTGTTACTGCCTGAATTGCAAACATAAGCGAAGGCGCCGTTCTTGCTTACACCAATGCCTTCGGGGGCGTTGAAGCCACTGATGCTGCTGATAACAGTGTCCGTGCTGGTGTCAATAATGTGCACCCTGTTACCAGTGGCTTCAGATATGTAGGCTCTCTCTGTAATCGGATTCATTGCAACTCCATTGGGTGCGTTGAAGCCGGTCAGTATTTTGCTGATTGTATTGGTGACCATATTTAGCACTAGAACAGTGGTGCCAGCGTTGTTTAGCCCGCGGTTGGTAATATAAGCTTTTGGTGCGTGGAAGTTATGCGGGCTGGTGGCGATATCTCTTGGGTAAGAGGTGCCTGGAATGTCGCCAATGAGACTTCCATTGCCTACCGGGTTGATCATCGTAATGACACTTTGGGAGGGAGCATACAGTCGAGTATATTCAGGGTTGAATGCTAGTCCAGTGGGGTAGATGACTTTCAGGCTGTTCAGGCGTGCTCCTGTTTGGGCATTGTGAACATATACAAATGCATCGTAATTGCAGGAAAGGTATACTTTTGTTCCGTCTTCGTTGAAAGCTATCCCAAAAATACGGTTAAAGCCGGTTATGGTCTGGATGATGGTGTTTGTCGCGAGGTTGACGACCGAAGCGGTTTTTGTGCCCAGGTTGCCCACGAAGAGGCGTGCGCCATCAGGGTGAATGGCAAGCCTGTAGGGGTTTGAGAACCCTGAGATGGTGTCAATCACTGTGTTGGTACGAGTGTTGATAACGGATACTGTGTGCGAGGTATAATTCGTTACATAGGCACGAGCGCCATCTGCACTCAGTGCAATGTGATGCGGGGAAGTGCCGACAGTGATCTCTTTTATTACGCCTGTTTCTCTTTTAACAATATAGCGAGGTATTTTTAGCTCAGTTGCAGTATTGAACAGGTTGGTGCCATCAAGAGAAACCCTGACTTTGACATCTAGCGTCGTCCCAGCGGACAGTGGCAGTTGATAGTCAAGTGGAATAGGCTCGTTGATCTCTTTCGCATTTGCCTCTGCTATCGTTACGCGTCTTCCATCGGCCAATTCAGTGTCGTTCTCACCGTCCAACGCGATCCATAGGCTTTGGCCCGAGCTCATGAATGGATAGCCCAGAATCCGCACAGTGTTATTCGTATGCGTATCGAATTGATTTTCGACTGCCTCGGGTACTGATACGACGTCCACGGACGCGTCTGGAAGTGGCTGCACCTCTAGGTCCAGTATATTGGAAGGTATAGTGGAACTCGCACGTTCCACTGTGTACCCCACTTGCGCATGTTGATTGAGGGTGGCAGCAATAGCGCTGTTGGTGACCTGAAAATCGACGAATCCCGCATTGGCGTTACCGCTTTTCGGCGAAATTGATGGGGTACCCGCGCCAGACGGTCCTCTGAAGTAAGGTTTGATCAAATCGGTGTTGAGCATGTCGTACCTCACACGAAGCGTAAACACCGGCGGGTTTAGCACGTGTGTGGGGTTTATCGTAGCGCTTTGCCCGGGCACTATGACGGTCGCCTCAAGAATTTCCGGAACATCAAGATTCAGTGGTGCGCCGACCCGCATATCCACCGGGAAGGAAAGGCGATCACGCTGGCCATCTTTCTTCAGTATGTAATATATTTTCGCCGAGTAGTTGAGGTTTGCTAAGACAATAGTTCGAGGGACGTCGAAATAGAGGTCTTGGTTTAACCATAGATCTGTCATAGGGAATGGTTTGTTGTAGCTGCCGCCCGCTGCAGATCCTTCGAAGTACAGGGTGATGGTGGAGCCAGCGACGAACGCCGCATTCCGTGGGACGATAATAGTTGCTCCGAAGTGACTGACTTCCGGATTGAATACATGATCCGGTGGTGGAGCTTCTTCGATCCGTACTATCGGCATTGACTCGACAAGGTTACCGACATTGAAGTTGGCAATCTGGGAGTGACGAGTACCTTCAGAGTTTGTTACTTCATAACTGACATCCAATGTGCCGCCTTCCAGTTGAGCAATCTCTCCATTGGGGCCATTTGTAATATTGAAGGTTATATTACCGTCGCCGGCCGGCCGGGGACCGATGGGTCGGTAGTAGTTGCCGCCAGTGGGATAGGTACCAATCAGATGTACCAGTACCGCGTCAAAATAATCTTGACCGGTATAGGCGTTGATTTTGATGGTTACGTTTAAAGACTCCGCTGGTATATTGCCGTCGGGTGCCTGAAGTATATATGCGGGAGGTAGCTCGACTGGAGTGGAGTTGCCGATCACCTCCAGTACATTGACTCGTGAACGGCGATTGGGTGTAACGCCGGTACGCACACGTTCGAAGCGCACGCGCCAGGAGCCTCCAACCACTTCCTGCAGGTCTGCGAACGGAATGGTGATATGTAAATTTACGAAAATTGAGTTGATGGTGCCGAAGTATTCTTTAACCACAACCGAGCCTCCGGCAGTGTGTCCTTCGGCGCGAACTTTGATTTCATCGAATTTCAAGTAATCCTTACCGGGGACGTTGATGACAAGTGTCGCGGGTTCCCCCTCGAGCAAATTAATGTCTACGCGGCCATTATCGTCAACCTCAGCAATAAAGGGCTTGTCCAGCAGTGGATGTGGGTTACCGATCAGCGATTGAATGATTGTGACGGGGGAAGCACCGTCCATTCTGTTTCCTGCCTCGTCAATCACAAAGTACTGAGAGACGATATCGCCGTAGCCGACGTTGATCCAGGTACTGTTGTAAACCATTATGACGATAGGCTCCGTGCCCGCCGCTTCACCTTCCGTTACCGAATGCTTGACGACATGACCGTTGAGAAGGAGCCATATAACGTCTCGAGCGGCCCAGTTATAGCGAGGTGAAAGACCTGTTCGATTAGGGTACCTGTTGATGCTGACGGCGACACCTGTTCCTGCATCTTCATCAGTAACGCCGTCGTCAATAATGTGCTGTTCAAATTGGGGCGCATCGACATTCTGATTATACGAAAGATCCTGATCCGGGTCCGGTCCGCCAGGCTTGAAATCGTCGACAAAAAATCTGAAGTGCGCTGTCTCGTCAGTTCCGCCGCCTGCTCGGGTAACCCTAAAGAAACAAGGGGCTACCGCACCATAGTCCAGCCAGGCCTGAGATACATACAGCGGTATTGATAGTCCCCGATCCGCCTGAATATCGGTAACCGTCGTTGAGTCTGCCGGGATTTCACTTTTTCCAAAAAAGAGCTCAATGAAGTCAAACTCTTGCATGAGTAGGTAGGGGCGCAGAATGCAGAGCAAACCTTTTTCCGGGTTGAGGTTTTTCGCCGATTCATTGATGGCCCCGTCATAACCGATATAGGGCTGCCTGAGGCCCGGAATATCGAGGACCAGGTCGGAGAAGGGGATCGGGGTTCGAACCTCGGGGTTTTCAAGGTCGAATTCATAGATGTTCCCTGTTTCAGGCGAGGGGCGAGGTGTCGGTCCGGGCGTTGGCACAGATATAGGCACAATCTCCGGACATTGGCAGTCGTACTCACTTTGGAAGGGGGCGTTGGGTACGTTTGGCATGGTCGTGGTCCTTGAGTGGAAGATGAAGGCCTCGCCACCATCACTAAATGAGACCTCATATCCATTCAATGCCAAAGAAAAGTACGGCGACAGCTGTGAGAATTGACAGTGCCGACTAACGGTCAGGGCTGGCGGTTCCAATGCCTGAACAGCGGCTCCGCCAGAAACAACACGAACAACAAGCGCATCACCTGCATCGCCGTCACCAACGGCACTGACAGTTGCAGGGTTTCAGCGGTCAAACTCATCTCGGCAATACCGCCGGGCATCATGCCCAGGGTCAATGAGCGCAGGTCCAGTTGGGTCAGCGCACTCAAGCCCACGGCGGCCAGCGTCGCCAGCACCATGGTCAAGGCTGTGCCGATCAAGGTGCGCGCCATGAACGACGGCGCACTGCGAAAGAACTGACGATTGAAGTGGCAACCCAAGCCGCTGCCGATCAGCCACTGGCCGAGCTGGCTGCCACCGTCGGGCAGGCCGATGTGCAGGTCCCACACCACACTGGCGGTGGCACTCACCAGCAGCGGCCCGAACAACCATGGGTTCGGCTGACGCAAGCGCTGCCAGCCCCAGGCCACCAGCGCGCCGGCGGGAAACAGCAGCGCCAGCCAGGCCCAGCTCACGGGTGCTGGATGAAACTGCGGCGCGCCACCGTCGAGCACATACTTGAAGATCGCCGGTACGCACAGCACCACCACCAACACTCGCAGACTCTGCCCCGCCGCGACCCGGCTGAGCACCGCGCCATTGCGCGCGCCGAGGTTGACCATCTCGCCGGAACCGCCCGGCATGCTGGAGAAAAACGCGGTGGCGCGGTCTTCACCGCTGCGGCGCATCAACCACACGCCGACCACGCTCGACAGGCTGGTAACCAGCGCGCCGAAGAAGATCAAACCGAAGTGGCTCATCACCTGTTCGATCACCAGCGGGGTGAAGTGCAGGCCGATGCCGATGCCCACCACCCATTGCCCGCATTTGCGCCCGCCGGGAATCTCCGCCAACTGCCACGGCGTGAGGCAACGCACGAGGATGATCGCCAGCAATGAACCGACCATATACGGCAATGGCCAGCCGATCAGGCTGGCCAGGTAACCGCCGGCCAGACCGACCAGCGGTGTTCCCCACCAATGTTTAAAGGTGACTTCAGACATCGGCCACGGCACGCCGCTGCAGCGCACGTTTGCGGTAGATGCGTACCAGCGGCAACAGCAGCATCACGGCGGTCAATACCCAGACGCCGAAGGTGATCGGGCTCGACCACAGGATCTCCAGCGCACCGTTGGAGATCGACAGCGCACGGCGCAGGTTCTGTTCCATCAGGCCGCCGAGGATAAAGCCCAGCAACACCGGCGACAGCGGGAAGTCGAGCTTGCGCAGGATGTAGCCGAAGATGCCGATCCCGATCATCAGGAACAGATCGAACGTGGTGGCGTGAACCGCGTACACCCCGATTGCGGTGATGATGGCGATCACCGGCACCAGCGCCCAGTTCGGCACGGCAAGGATGCGCGTGAAGAGGCGGATCATCGGGATGTTGAGGATCACCAGCATGGTGTTGGCGATGAACAGCGAGGCGATCAGGCCCCAGACGATATCCGGTTGCTGTTGGAACAACAGCGGGCCGGGCGTGATGTTGTACAGCGACAGGGCGCCGATCATCACCGCCGTGGTGCCCGAACCCGGTACGCCCAGGGTCAGCATCGGCACCAGTGCGCCGCAGGCGGAGGCGCCGATGGCGGTTTCCGGTGCTGCCAGACCGCGCATGTCACCCTGTCCGAATTTACCGCTGGCCCCGGCCAGGCGTTTCTCGGTCATGTAGGCCACCGCCGACGCCAAGGTCGCACCGGCGCCCGGTAATACGCCCATGATGAAACCGAGCAGGCCGCAACGGATGTTCACCACAAACACCGACGAGGCTTCCTTCAGGTTAAACATCATCCGTCCGGTGGCTTTTACCGCTTCCTGGCCACGGTGGGTTTTTTCCAGCAGCAACAGGATCTCGCTGATGGAGAACAGGCCCAGCACCAACACCACGAACTGGATGCCGTCGGTCAGGTGGATATTATCGCCGGTAAAACGGTACACGCCGCTGTTGGCGTCGATGCCCACCGCCGACAGGAACAGGCCGATCAGCGCCGCGACAAAGGTCTTCAGCGGTTTGTCACCGGCCATGCCGCCGAGGCAGACAATCGCGAACACCATCAGTACGAAATATTCCGCCGGGCCAAAAGCAATCGCCCATTTGGCCAGCAGCGGGGCAAACAGCACCATGCCGCAGGTGGCGATAAACGCGCCGATGAACGAACTCCACGCCGACAACGACAAGGCCACACCGGCCAGGCCTTTGCGGGCCATCGGGTAACCGTCGAGGGTGGTCATCACGGTGGAGGCTTCGCCCGGGATGTTCAGCAGGATCGAGCTGATACGCCCGCCGTATTCGCAGCCCAGGTACACGGCCGCCAGCAGGATCAGCGCCGACTCCGGCGGCAGGCCCAGGGCGAACGCGATGGGGATCAACAGCGCCACGCCGTTGATCGGGCCCAGGCCCGGCAGCAGGCCGACCACGGTGCCGATCAAGGTGCCGCACAACGCGGTCACCAGATTGTAGGGGGACAGTGCCACGCCGAAGCCCTGGCCCAAATAGCCGAAAGTATCCATATCAGTTCTCCAGAACGTCGAGCAGGCCGAGGGGCAGCGGAACGTCCATGGCTTTATCGAACAGCAGATAAAGGCCGACGCTCATCAAGGTGATGATCACCGCACCGGGCAACCAGCGGCCGCCATACAGCCGTGCCATCGGAATACCGATCAACATGCTGCTGAGAATGAAACCCAGGGATTCGAAGGTGCCGGCAAACACGATCAACAGTGCGACGCAGATGCCGATCTTGATCAGGGTGGCGCGGTCCAGCGCGGGTTCTTCTTCGGTGTGTTTGGTCGGCTGCGGGCGAAACAGCATGTAGATCAGCGCCAGGCTCATCAGCCCGAGCATCAGCAGTGGAAAGGCCCGAGGCCCCACGGGTTCGTAGGAAAACGACGCCTGGTAGGGCCAGGCCATCAATGCCAGGACCGCGCAGGCCAGCAGCAGCACGGCGGCGAATATGCGTTGTAAGAGCATCTAGAACTCCTGGGTCACGCCCCGGGTTCAGCAGGGCGTGGCCGAACGGCAGAGGGGGCGATTACTGGATCAGGCCGAACTCTTTGGCCAGCACTTTGTAGTCCGCCACCTGTTTCTTCACGTAGGTGTCCAGCTCCGGGCCGGTCATGGCGAATGGGAACAGCTCGCGCTGGTCACGCAGCTTGGCGAAGTCTTCGGAGGCCAGCAGTTTGTCGAAGGCATCTTTCCACCAGGCGTAGTCGGCATCGCTGACTTTTGGCCCGAGGTAGAAGCCGCGTACCACCGGCCAGACGATGTCGTAGCCTTGCTCTTTGGCGGTGGGAATATTCTTCATTTCCGGCTCGTCCAGGCGCTCGTCAGAGAACACCGCGAGCAGACGCATGTCACCGCTGAGGATGTGCGGCATGGAGTCGGAGATGTCGGTACTGCCCACTTGGATATGCCCACCGAGCAGGGCGGTGGCGATTTCACCGCCGCCTTCCAGCGCCACATAACGCAGGTCGCGTGGGTTGATCCCGGCGGCTTTGGCGATCAGGGCGGTTTGCATCCAGTCCTGGCTACCCACGGTGCCGCCGGAACCGATGACCACTTTGCTCGGATCTTTCTTCAGTGCTTGCACCAGATCGTCGAGATTTTTGTAAGGCGAATCACTTTTTACCGCAATCGCGCCGTAGCTGGTGCCGACTGCCGCCAGCCACCGCACGGCGCTTTCATCGAAACGCCCGAACTTGCCCTGGGCCAGGTTCAGCAGCGAACCGCTGGACCAGGCCACCAGGGTCCCACCGTCCGCCGGGCGCTGTGCGACCACGGCGTTGTAGGCCACCGCGCCGACGCCGCCGGGCATGTAGGTCACGCGCATCGGTTTGCTCAGCAGCTTCTCGTTGACCAGCGCGCTTTGCGCCAGTTTGCAGGTCAGGTCAAAACCGCCGCCGGGGGAGGCCGGCGCGATGCATTCCGGACGCTTGGGTTCGTCGGCGGCCAGCAGTTGGCCAGCGAACAGCATGCAGCCAGCGGCGAGGGCGAATTTACGCAATGAAAGGGTCATGGTGATCTCCGTCGTTGTTGTTATGAGTGGCTATTACCAGGCACTGCTTACCAGAGCGCGACGCTGTAACTGACCAGCAGGCGTACTTCATCTGCATCACGGGCTGAATAGTTGGAGCGATACGTCGCATTGCGCAGGCGCACGGCCACATCCTTGAACGTGCCGCTTTGCACCACGTACTTGATCTCGCTGTTGCGCTCCCACTCCTTGCCGGTTTCGCCGTTCTTGAGCTTGATATTGTCACCCGAGAGGTAACGGCTCATGAAACTCAGGCCGGGAATGCCCAGCTTGGCGAAGTCGAAGTCGTAGCGTGCCTGCCAGGAGCGCTCTTCGGCGCCGGCAAAGTCGTTGATCTGCACGAAGTTGACCAGGTACGGGTCGCTGCCATCCACATACGGAAACGCGCTGTCGCCGGACATGTGCTGGTAGCCGGCGCTGAGCTTATGGCCATTGAGGGCATAGCTGAACAGGCCGTTGAGGGAGGTGTTGTCGATTTTACCGCCACGGGCGGCGCCGGTGTCATCGCTGATCGCCAGGCGCAGGTCGGCGCCGAAGGTGCCGGGGCCCATCGGGCGCGCGGCCACCAGGCCGAGGAAGTGCTGACGGTACACGTCATCGAGCTGGGCGAAGTGGTAGCTGCCGGTGATCTTGTCGGCGAACTTGTAGTCGACGCCGCCGAAGTTGAAATGCTTACCGGTGGCGCCGCTGAGGAAGCGGCTGTTCTTGTTGTTGAGGGCGATGTCCTCGTAGTTGGTGTCGTCGCGGTCCTTGGCTTTATCCAGGCGGCCGCCGGTGAACACCAGGTTCTTGAATTCTTTCGAGGTGACCAGGCCGCCGTTGAAGGTTTGCGGCAGGATGCGCCCGTCGTTGGGCTTGAGGATCGGCAGCTCGGGGATCAGCGCGCCGATCTTCAGCTCGGTGGCGGAAATCTTCACTTTGCCGGTCAGGCCCAGCTTGGAATACTCGTTGGCGGCGCGGCCATCGTCATGCGTGGGCAGCAGGCCGGTGCCGGTGCGGTCGGGGCTGGAGTCGAGCTTGACGCCGAGCATGCCCAGCGCATCCACGCCAAAGCCGACGGTGCCGTCGGTGTAGCCCGATTGCAGGTTGAGCATGAAGCCCTGGGCCCATTCGTCACGTTTGGATTGCTGCGCGCTGGTGCCGTCGCGAAAGTCGCGGTTGAAGTACATGTTGCGGGTTTCCAGGGTCGCGCTGCTGTCTTCGAAGAAGGCGGCTTGGGCAAGCGGCGAAAAGCCGGCAAGGGCGGCGGCACTGGCAAGGGCGGTCTGGGTCAGGCGGGAAAAACGCACAGGCGGGTAAGCCTGGGGCTGTGTCGACAGCATCGTTGAGTACTCCGTTATTGTTCTTATTTTGGCGAAAACGCTTCGAGGCGTTTTTCGGGCGCTACGGGTCAGGTAGCTCGGCGGGCATGGCCTACCGTGGCTGGATGCTAAACGGCGAAGCTTTCACTAACCTTTCAGTTGCCTTTCAATGTTTTCGGGCTTCACAGGCCAGGCCGCGCCTGTAAACTGCCTCGCAAAGCGTGGCGCCGACCACCCCCGAATGAGGTAAAAATCCATGCGCGTCCTCCTGGTTGAAGACCATTTGCAACTGGCCGAAAGTGTCGCCCAGGCGCTCAAGAGCACGGGGTTGACCGTCGACGTGTTGCACGATGGCGTGTCCGCTGACCTGGCCTTGAGCAGTGAGGAATACGCGGTGGCGATCCTTGATGTGGGCTTGCCGCGCATGGATGGTTTCGAGGTGCTGGCGCGTTTGCGAGCGCGTGGGAAAAATCTGCCAGTGCTGATGCTGACGGCGCGCAGTGATGTGAAAGACCGCGTGCATGGCCTGAACCTGGGCGCCGACGACTACCTGGCCAAGCCGTTCGAGCTGACGGAGCTGGAGGCGCGGGTCAAGGCGCTGTTGCGGCGCAGCGTGCTCGGCGGCGAGCGCCAGCAGGCGTGCGGCGTGCTGGTCTACGACCTTGACACCCGCCGCTTCACGGTCGGCGGCGAGTTGATGACCCTCACGTCCCGCGAGCAAGCCGTGCTTGAAGCGCTGATCGCGCGGCCGGGCCGGGTGATGAGTAAGGAGCAACTGGCTTCCCAGGTGTTCGGCCTCGACGAAGAGGCCAGCCCGGATGCCATCGAAATCTACATACATCGCCTGCGCAAGAAACTCGACGGCCAGCCCATCGCCATCGTGACGTTCCGTGGCCTCGGCTACCTGCTGGAAGCCCGCGATGCATAAGCCCAGCAGCCTGCGCTGGCGGCTGTTATGGAACCTGGCGCTGTTGCTGGTGCTGTTGATGGTCGCCAGCGGCATGAGCGCCTACTGGAACGGCCGCGAAGCCGCCGACACCGCCTATGACCGCACCTTGTTGGCCTCGGCACGCACGATTGCCGCCGGCCTGACCCAGGTCGACGGCACCTTGAGCGCGAATGTGCCGTATGTGGCCCTGGACACGTTTGCCTACGACAGCGCCGGGCGTATTTATTACCAGGTCAATGACATCAATCAGAAGCTGATTTCCGGTTATGAAAACCTGCCCGGCCCGCCGCCTGGCACGCCGCGCACCGATGACTACCCGGCGTTGGCACGTTTTTACGACGCTACGTACCAGGGCCAGGCAGTGCGCGTAGTGAGCCTGCTCAAGGCGGTCTCCGAACCAAACATGAATGGCATGGCGGAAATCCGCGTGGCCGAGACCGATGAAGCGCGCGTCAGCATGGCCCGCGGCCTGATGGCCGACACCTTGCTGCGCCTGGGCATGCTCGCCATCGGCGCATTGTTGCTGGTGTGGTTTGCCGTGAGCGCGGCGTTGCGCCCGCTGGAGCGCCTGCGCACGGCCGTGGAAGAGCGCCAGCCCGATGACCTGCGGCCATTACCACTGGTCGAAGTGCAGCTTGAGTTCGGCCCGCTGGTGCGTTCCCTCAACCATTTCACCGAACGCCTGCGGGGCCAGTTCGAGCGTCAGGCGCAGTTTATCGCCGACGCTGCCCACGAACTGCGCACGCCACTGGCCGCGCTCAAGGCGCGCCTGGAACTCGGCCTGCGCGCCGAAGACCCGGCCATCTGGCGCAGCACCCTGGAAACCGCCGCGCAAGGCACCGACCGCCTGACCCATCTGGCCAATCAATTGCTGTCCCTGGCGCGCATCGAAAACGGCGCACGGGCGATTGCCGAAGGTGGCGCGCAATTGCTCGACCTCAGCCAGTTGGCCCGCGAGCTGGGCATGGCCATGGCGCCGTTGGCCCATGCGCGTGGGGTGGCGCTGGCGTTGGAGGCGGATACTCCCGTGTGGCTGCGCGGGGAACCGACGCTGCTCAACGAGCTGCTGAGCAACCTGGTGGATAACGCCCTGGCCCATACGCCGCCCGGCGGCAATGTGATCCTGCGCGTGACGGCTCCGGCGGTGCTGGAAGTGGAAGATGATGGCCCGGGCATTCCGCTGGGCGAGCGCGACCGCGTGTTCGAGCGCTTCTATCGCCGCAGCCAGCAGGGCATGGGCTCTGGCCTGGGCCTGGCGATTGTCGGTGAAATCTGTCGCGCGCATCTCGCCCAGATCAGCCTGCATGATGGCGAATCGGCAGGCTTGAAAGTGCGGGTCAGTTTTATCGCTGGTTGATCAGTAGAACATCGACCGTGCTTCGTCCAGCTCTGCACGCACGCTGTCGCTGTAAGGGTCCAGGCGCAGTTTCTTGATCGCCGGCAGGCTGGAGACCGGCACATCCGCCAGCGGATGCGCGGTGCCACGATGGCAATACAGCACGGCAACTTGGACCAGGTCGATATAGTCGAGGCTCGCAGAGTCGCGTTCCAGGTCGAGGTATTGGCCTGGCAGTTTCGCCAGCATTTCCGGGAAGTCCCAGACAGCCAGCAGTTTGTCGCCGAGCATCGGGTGGATGCTCTCGATCATGTGGTTGAGGCTGACCGGGTCAGAGAGCAATTCGTAATGGTCTTCGGCGTAGGTCAGGATCGGCAGCACACCGATCTGATGCACCAGCCCGCCGAGTGCTGCCTGGTCCGGCTTGAGCTGGCTGTGGCTGCGGCACAAGGCATAGCTGACGCCGGCCACTTCCAGGCTGCGGCGCCAGACGTCGCGCATTTTCTGTTCGACCACTTCGGAGCGGGCGTGGAAGATCTGCTCCATCACCAGGCCGATCGCCAGGTTGCTGCTGTAGTTGGTGCCCAGCCGGGTGATGGCGGTGTGCAGGTCGGTGACTTCCTGCGTGGCCCGCAACAGCGGGCTGTTGACCACTTTGATCAAGCGCGCCGACAACGCGGTGTCGCGACCGATCACTTTGCTCAAGTGGCTGATGCCGATCTCCGGGTCTTCGGCGGCCTGACGAATGTTCAGGGCCACTTCCGGTAATGTCGGTAGCACCAGGTCATCGTTGTTGATGGCCGCAATCAAAGCCTGTTGGACTTTTTCCGCCAGCTCGTTCATTCATGCTCTCTAAGGTGTTGCAAAGGGGTGCGGCGATCAGTGCTGGATCTCTCGATCCCGGTCCAGTTGGTACGGCAGCTCAAGCAGTTGCAAGCCGGGACCTTCGAGGGTGCCTAAATGCACATCGCCACTCTCGGCAGCTTCGGCTTGCAGTACGGCCAGAAGTTCAACCCCTTGGTCAGCTTTTGCCGCGATCACCACTTCGCCGATCGAACTGTTGTGGCTGGGAGAAAACAGTGGGGTGCCGGGCTCGGGCAATTCAGCGGCATTCAGGCTCAGGCGGTACAGGCGACGCTTGAGTTTGCCCAGGTATTGCATGCGCGCGACGATTTCCTGGCCGGTGTAGCAGCCTTTCTTGAAGCTGACGCCGCCCACGGCCTGCAGGTTGAGCATCTGTGGGATAAACAGCTCGCGGGTCTGCGGCATGACCTGGCCGATGCCGGCGCGGACTTGGCCCAGCAGCCATTCATTCAAGTCAGCCTGTTGCAACTGCGCGGCCAATTGGCTGCGCACGGCTTCGGCTTGCTCGGCGGGCGCCCACAGTTCGATGCGACCTGGGGATACGCGGATAGCGATCAACTGTTCGCTGCGGGCGACGCTGTCGGTCGCGGCCGGCAGTTCCAGACCGAGGCTTGCCAGCGCCTGATCCGCGTCCGCCAGGCCGAAACGCGCCCAGGCGGCGCTTTCGTCGGTGAGTTTGGATTTGGAGAACACCGCGTACTTCTTCAGGTCCGCCAGTTGCGGTTCCAGCAACTCGGTGGCCATGGCAAGCAGCACGCCATCACTTTGCAACAGGATGCGAAAGCTCGACTGCATGCGGCCTTTCTGCGTGCAGCGCGCGCCGAGGCTGGCCTGGGTGTCGCTCAGGTAATTAAGGTTACAGGTGAGTTGGCCTTGCAGGAACTTGGCAGCGTCGGCGCCGCGGACGGCCAGAACGCCTTCGTGGGTGAGGGGGCAGAAGAAAGCAGAGTCAGCCATGGGTCATCGCAGGTCAAAAAGTCATAGGTGCATCATAGAGGGGCGCCCGACAAATGGATAGTTTCTGTAGGGGGCGACCAAAGCCGACTGTTCCGGCGCCTTAGGGCCTGTATACTTGCAATCTATTTGAGGAGCGTTCCATGGTCGAAGATGTAGAACTTAATCGCCTCTACTGGCACAGCCGTCGCGGCATGCTTGAGCTGGATGTGTTGTTGGTGCCGTTCGTCCGAGAGGTTTACTCGACGCTCAACCAAGTGGATCGCGACTGTTACGTCCGCCTGCTGGAATGCGAAGACCAGGACATGTTTGGCTGGTTCATGGAACGCGCCGAATCGGAAGATCCGGAGCTGCAGCGCATGGTTCGGATGATTCTGGATCGTGTCCAGCCCAAGTAATCCCGTCTTCGAATGCCGCTGGCAGGCCTCGCGGCTGTTGCTGGCGGCCTATCTCCTTGCCCAGTCGTTCGCGCTGGGTGCGCTGCTGCTGC
This sequence comes from Pseudomonas marginalis, assembly GCF_024169655.1. Taxonomy (GTDB): domain Bacteria; phylum Pseudomonadota; class Gammaproteobacteria; order Pseudomonadales; family Pseudomonadaceae; genus Aquipseudomonas; species Aquipseudomonas paraveronii. The sequence continues at coordinate 1,515,351 of NZ_JALJWV010000001.1, forward strand.
TCGACCTGCCTTATTCAAGCCTTGGCCTGTTGCTGTGCCTGGCTCACGCCGCCTGGGTTGTTCCGCGCCATATCCGGCTGACTCACCGTTCGTCGATTCGCGGCCTGCGCCGTGATGAAAACGGGTGGCAGCTATGGAGCGCTGCGCGTGGCTGGCACCGCGTGCAGCTACGTCCCGACAGCCTGGCGCTGCCGTTGATCGTAGTGCTGCGCTATCGGGTACAGGGCGAATGGGCGGTGCGCTCGATCTGCGTGCCCAGCGATTCGCAGGCCGCCGATGTCCACCGGCGCCTGCGGGTTCGCCTGAAGTTCAGTCGCCGTAGGTGGTTGGCACCAGAATAGTATCGCGGGCCTCGGGCAGCATCTGCGGGTAGTCGAGGGTGTAATGCAGGCCCCGGCTTTCCTTGCGCTCCATGGCCGAGCGGATCATCAGTTCCGCCACTTGGGCCAGGTTGCGCAACTCAATCAAGTCGCGGCTGACTTTATAGTTGCTGTAGAACTCGTCGATCTCATCCAGCAACAGTCGCACGCGGTGTTGTGCGCGTTGCAGGCGTTTGTTGGTGCGCACGATGCCTACATAGTCCCACATGAAGCGCCGCAGTTCGTCCCAGTTGTGGGCGATGATCACGTCTTCGTCCGAATCGGTCACCTGGCTGGCGTCCCAGCGGGGCAGGGCGGCGGGTACGGGGATGTGCGGCAGTTGTTCAAGAATGTCTGCCGCCGCCGAACGCGCATAGACGAAACATTCGAGCAGCGAGTTGCTGGCCATGCGGTTGGCACCGTGCAGGCCGGTGAAGCTGGTTTCGCCGATCGCGTACAGGCCGGGCACGTCGGTGCGCCCGTGTTGGTCGACCATCACGCCGCCGCAGGTATAGTGCGCGGCCGGCACCACCGGGATCGGGCCTTTGGTGATGTCGATGTTGAAGGTCAGGCAGCGCTCGTAGACCGTCGGGAAGTGGGTCTTGATGAATGCTTCGGGTTTGTGGCTGATGTCCAGGTAGACGCAGTCGATGCCCAGGCGCTTCATTTCATGGTCGATGGCGCGGGCGACGATGTCGCGTGGGGCCAGTTCGGCGCGCGGGTCGAAGCGCTGCATGAAGCGCTCGCCATTCGGCAGTTTCAGGTGTGCGCCTTCGCCACGCAGGGCTTCGGTGATCAGGAAACTCTTGGCCTGCGGGTGGTACAGGCAGGTGGGGTGGAACTGGTTGAACTCCAGGTTGGCTACCCGGCAGCCCGAGCGCCAGGCCATGGCGATGCCGTCGCCACAGGCACCGTCGGGGTTGCTGGTATAGAGATAGACCTTGGCCGCGCCGCCCGAGGCGAGAAGGGTGAAGCGGGCGCCGTAGGTGTCGACTTCGCCGCTGTTGCGGTTGAGCACGTAGGCGCCGAGGCAGCGCTCGCCCGGCAGGCCCAGGCGTTTCTCGGTGATCAGGTCGACGGCGACCCGTTGCTCGAGCAGTTCGATGTTCGGGCGTTGGCGGGCTTGTTCGAGCAGGGTCTTGAAGATCGCGGCACCGGTGGCGTCGGCGGCGTGGATGATGCGCCGATGGCTGTGCCCGCCTTCGCGGGTCAGGTGGAACTCGAAGCCGCCGTCATCACTGCCCGCGTGATCGTCACGGGTAAACGGCACACCCTGGTCGATCAGCCATTGAATCGCTTCGCGGCTATGCTCGACGGTAAAGCGCACCGCGTCTTCGTGGCACAGGCCGCCGCCGGCGTTGAGGGTGTCTTCGACGTGGGACTGCACCGTGTCGGTGTCGTCCAGCACGGCGGCAACACCGCCCTGGGCCCAGAACGTCGAGCCATTGGCCAGGTCGCCTTTACTCAGCACTGCAATGCGCAGGTGGCTGGGGAGGGTCAGCGCAAGGCTTAAGCCGGCCGCGCCGCTGCCAATCACCAGGACATCGTGTTGAAACTGTTGGCTCATTTGAAGGATTCCGCAAAAAGCGATCCACAGGGGCTGGCGCAAACAGGACGCCTGGATCGGCGAATCAAAGGGTCACACGGGCTACTAGTATATAGAGGGGGGGAGCGGCACAATAGCCGCGCATTCGTGGCAGTGTGAAATTACGGTGCACGGCCAAGGTAAATAGACCGGTTATTGAAGTGGGAACTTTTTGCATAAGCCCCGACTCAATAGCAGGTTGCCCGAAAGCTGGGAAAACGTTGAGTTTATTGGCCCGTCGGGAGCATTGGACGCGTCAGGGAACCGGCGACAAGATTATTCGCGCAGCCGGCATTGCCCGTGCTGCGTTTTTCGTGTGTGCCAAATCAGTGCATGCCGGAAACTTGCTTGGAGGGGAGAACTTTTGCGGAAAGTCCGAGTCTATGTTTGCAAGCCTGATCGTTCAGTTATGCAAGCCTCCTTCAAGTACAACGAGGAGTGTTCATGCTAACCCAGGAAGAGGATCAGCAGCTGGTCGAGCGCGTTCAACGCGGCGACAAGCGAGCTTTTGATCTGCTAGTGCTGAAATACCAGCACAAAATTCTCGGGTTGATCGTGCGGTTTGTGCACGACACCCATGAAGCGCAGGACGTTGCACAGGAAGCCTTTATCAAGGCATACCGTGCACTGGGCAATTTTCGCGGTGACAGTGCGTTTTACACGTGGCTCTACCGCATCGCCATCAACACGGCGAAGAACTATCTGGTGTCTCGCGGACGCCGCCCACCGGATAGTGATGTCAGTTCGGAAGATGCAGAATTTTACGATGGTGATCACGGCCTCAAAGATCTCGAGTCGCCGGAGCGTGCATTGCTGCGCGACGAGATCGAAGGCACCGTTCATCGCACTATTCAGCAACTGCCAGAAGATTTGCGTACTGCGTTAACTTTACGTGAATTCGATGGTCTGAGTTATGAAGACATTGCGAGCGTCATGCAGTGTCCGGTGGGGACTGTAAGGTCACGGATTTTCCGGGCCCGGGAAGCCATCGATAAAGCCTTGCAACCGTTGTTGCAGGAAAACTAAAGACAGCGGCGACAGCCAAGAGAGGAACCGCCATGAGTCGTGATGCCCTGCAGGAATCGCTGTCCGCAGTGATGGATAACGAAGCGGATGAACTGGAACTTCGTCGGGTGCTCAATGCATTCGGTGATGCCGAAACCCGTGATACCTGGTCTCGTTACCAAGTCGCTCGGGCGGTGATGCACAAGGATCTTCTAATCCCTCGTCTGGATATTGCTGCGGCCGTTTCTGCTGCACTGGCTGATGAAGCCGTTCCGGCAAAAGCTGCACGGGGTCCATGGCGTAGCCTGGGTCGCCTGGCAGTGGCCGCCTCGGTGACTGTTGCCGTACTGGCCGGTGTTCGCCTGTACAACCAGGACGAAATCGCCGGTGCCGAACTGGCCCAGCAGACTCAGCAACCGATCATGGCTGGCCCGCAAGTCAAAGGCCCCGCCGTACTGGCAGGCTACAAGGAAAGCTCCGACACTACCGGCCCGATGGCGAACGGTGTGCTTCAAGGGCAATCCGGCTGGCAGGATCAGCGTCTTCCAGGCTACCTGCGTCAACACGCACAGGAATCGGCCTTGAAAGGCACTGAAAGCGCTCTGCCATATGCTCGCGCGGCAAGCCTGGAAAACCGCTAAACCGTTGAGGAGCCCTATGCGCGCCATACCGCTCCTTACGCTTTTGCTCAGTGGTTGGTTTGCACTCCCCGCCCATGCTGATGAAGCCCAAGACTGGCTGACTCGACTTGGGCGTGCAGAGCAACAGCAAAGTTTTCAAGGTACGTTCGTCTACGAGCGTAACGGCAATTTCTCTACCCATGACATCTGGCATCGTGTCCAGGACGGTCAGGTCCGCGAGCGGCTTTTGCAGCTCGATGGTTCGGCTCAGGAAGTCGTGCGGGTAGACGGTCGGACGCAATGCGTCAGCGGTACCCTTGTCGCCGGCCTCGGCAATTCGCGTGATGCTCCGTCACGTGCGCTTGATCCGCAAAAACTCACGCAATTCTACGAACTGGCCGTCATCGGCAAATCTCGCGTGGCCGGTCGAAATGCGGTGATTGTATCGATCACCCCACGTGACCAATACCGCTATGGCTTTGAGTTGCACCTGGACCGGGATACCGCGTTGCCCCTTAAGTCCCTGCTGTTGAACGATCAGGGGCAGTTGCTGGAGCGTTTCCAGTTCACCCGATTGAACACCTCGGTCACGCCGGATGATCGCGACTTGCAACCTACTGGCGATTGCACGCCGATTGCAGTCGCTACGGCTAAAACGCCAGAGGTGCAACCTACCGAAGAATGGCACCTGGAATGGCTGCCGCCGGGTTTTCAGCTAACCAACAGCAGTGCGCGCAAAGACACCCAGACCAAAGCGACGGTCGACAGCCGGATGTATGAAGATGGGTTGGCACGGTTTTCGGTGTTCCTTGAGCCGATCAGCGGGGCAAGCGTTACGGAGACCCGTACCCAGTTGGGCCCGACGGTGGCGGTGTCGCGTCGGCTGAATACGGTGGATGGCGAAATGATGGTCACTGTGGTTGGCGAAATTCCCATCGGCACCGCTGAGCGCATCGCGCTGTCGGTGCGCGTTGAAAAAATGCCTGCCACCAAGCCGTGAATTGTTAATCTTATGTTCATCCTGGCCTTTCACTCTAATTCCATGCGAGGTTGGTTGCCGATAGACATGAAATGTCTGGACCAGCATTTTCACTTGCAAAAATCTCTCATGTTTTTTATAGGTCAGGGCTTGTCGGCGCTGACCTTGTTTTGTTCGCGGAACAGAGAAGTCGGTCGCAGTTTCCGGCGTTTCTTGAACCCTGTCGCTCAACCCTGCACGTCGTAACGGGAGCTGTATGTCGATACCACGCTTGAAGTCTTACTTATCCATAGTCGCTACGGTGCTGGTGCTGGGGCAGGCCGTGCCCGCGCTAGCGGCCGAACTGCCTGATTTCACCCAATTGGTCGAGCAGGCCTCGCCGGCCGTGGTGAACATCAGTACCACGCAAAAACTGCCGGAGCGCAAAGTCTCCGACCAGCAGATGCCGGACCTGGAAGGCCTGCCGCCGATGCTGCGCGAGTTCTTCGAACGTGGCATGCCGCAACAACGCGCCCCCCGTGGTGGTGGCGGTGGCCAGCGCGAAGCGCAGTCCCTGGGCTCGGGCTTCATCATCTCGCCCGATGGCTACATCCTGACCAACAACCACGTGATTGCCGACGCTGACGAGATCCTCGTCCGCCTGGCTGACCGTAGTGAATTGAAAGCCAAGCTGGTTGGCACCGACCCACGTTCCGACGTGGCGTTGCTGAAAATCGACGGCAAAGACCTGCCTGTACTCAAACTGGGCAAGTCCCAGGACCTGAAGGCCGGGCAATGGGTCGTGGCGATCGGTTCGCCGTTTGGCTTTGACCACACTGTGACCCAAGGCATCGTCAGCGCCATCGGCCGCAGCCTGCCCAACGAAAACTACGTGCCGTTCATCCAGACCGACGTGCCGATCAACCCGGGTAACTCCGGTGGTCCGTTGTTCAACCTGAACGGTGAAGTAGTCGGCATCAACTCCCAGATCTACACGCGCTCCGGTGGCTTCATGGGCGTGTCGTTCGCCATCCCGATCGACGTGGCCATGGACGTTTCCAACCAACTGAAAAGCGGCGGCAAGGTCAGCCGTGGCTGGTTGGGCGTGGTGATCCAGGAAGTGAACAAGGACCTGGCTGAATCCTTCGGCCTCGACAAGCCGGCCGGTGCGCTGGTTGCACAGATCCAGGACGGCGGCCCGGCGGCCAAGGGTGGTCTGCAAGTCGGCGACGTGATTCTGAGCATGAACGGCCAGCCGATCGTCATGTCGGCAGACCTGCCGCACCTGGTGGGCGCGCTCAAGGCGGGCAGCAAGGCCAAGCTGGAAGTGATCCGCGAAGGCAAGCGCCAGAACGTTGAGCTGACCGTTGGTGCCATCCCTGAAGAAGGCGCGACCCTGGATGCCCTGGGCAATACCAAGCCGAGCGCCGAGCGCAGCAGCAACCGCCTGGGCATTGCCGTGGCCGAGCTGACGGATGAGCAGAAGAAAACCTTCGACCTGAAAAACGGCGTGGTGATCAAGGAAGTGCAGGACGGTCCTGCTGCCTTGATTGGCCTACAGCCAGGCGATGTGATTACTCACCTGAACAATCAGGCCATCGACACCACCAAGCAGTTCACCGACATCGCCAAGGCGCTGCCGAAGAACCGTTCGGTATCGATGCGTGTCCTGCGTCAGGGCCGTGCCAGCTTCATTACCTTCAAGCTGGCCGAGTAACCGGCCAATAAAAAGCCCCGCCTTCGTTTAACGAGGGCGGGGCTTTTTTGTAGGCGATGGGTTTAGCTCATCATCCCTTTCACCAGGCGTTCCTGTTCGATCAACTCACGCTGGCGTGCGTCGATACGCGACGACAGTGGGAAGTTGCTGCCGGCACGGCGCTTAGCGAAGTCCAGTTGTTGAATGGCTTGCTGGAAATCGCCGACCAGGGCGAAGTACTCGGCGCGTGCCTGATGCAGGCCGATGATGTTGCCGGACAAGCCGCGCGTCTCGGCGACTTGGTACCACACGTCCGGATCGTCCGGGCGCGACTTGAGCAAGCCGTCCAGGGCCTTTTCCGCATCGGCGGTACGGTTCTGTTTAAGCAAAAGGTCTACTCGCACCTGGTTCAGCGGATAGTTGCCGGGGTACTGGGTGAGCATCCGGTCAGTGCGCTGCTGGGCTTCCGGCAAGCGGTTGTTGGTGATGTCCAGTTCGATCTGCGCCAGATTGTAGGTAATGTCGTTGGGCGACTTGGCCAACAATGGGGCCAGGTTTTCCCGGGCGTCCTTGAGTTTGGTGCCCTTGATTTGGGCGATGGCCAGACCATAGCGCGCCACGTCGTTTTTCGGATTTTCGTCCAGTTGGGCCTGGAAGCGCTTGGCGGCGAGGCCTGGCGTGTCTTCGTATTTCAACTGCACCCGTGCGCGAATCAATTGATAGCGCAAGCTGTCTTCCGTGCCGCCGAGCTTGGCCTGTTCGGCGCGGTTGCGGGTGTCGGCGATGCGCGATTCGGTCACCGGGTGAGTCAGCAGGAATTCCGGCGGTTTGGCATCGAAGCGGTATTGACGCATCAGGCGTTCGAACATGGTCGGCATGGAACGTGGGTCGTAACCGGCTTTCTCCAGGTTGAGGATGCCGATGCGGTCCGCCTCTTGTTCGTTCTGGCGTGAGAACCGTCGTTGTTCCTGGATCGCCGCGGCCTGGGTGCCGGCAATCGCGGCAATGCCGGCGTCGCCCGCACCGGCTGCGGCGGCAATGATGCCGCCGAGCATCGCGGCCATCATCGGGAGCTGCATGCGCTGTTGCGCTTCGACGCCCCGGGCGAAGTGGCGCTGAGACAAGTGAGCCAATTCGTGGGCCAGCACCGAGGCGTATTCACCTTCGGTCTGGGCGTTGAGGAACAGCCCGCCATTGACCCCGACGATACCGCCAGGCGCGGCAAAGGCGTTGAGCTGCGGGCTATCGATCAGGATGAACTCCAGGCGGCGGTCATTGACCTGGCTGGTCTCCACCAGCTTGTACACGCTGGTTTCGACGTAATCCTTGAGCTGCGGATCGTTGAGCTGCGAGACCTGGCCGCGCAAGTAGGCAAGCCAGGCGCGACCCAGTTGGTATTCCTGTTGTGGCGAGACAATGGCAGAACTGGCGTCGCCAAGAGACGGCAGGTCGTCAGCGAAGCCCGGGGAGGCCAGCAGGCAGGCCAGCGTCAGCAGGGTGGGGCGCAAAAAAGTCATGCACAGAGCCTTTCGACAAAGAGCTTACTGTAGCCGGACACTGAGCTTCGGACCAGATATTCTAAGCAGCCTGAACGCTTGCCCGGAGTAAAACCATGACCGACGCTGTAGCCTTTGATGCCGAACTCGATGCCAGCGGCCTCAATTGCCCGTTGCCCTTGCTCAAGGCCAAGCTGGAGCTCAATCGATTGGCCAGCGGCGCAGTGCTCAAGGTCATCGCCACGGATGCCGGTTCCCAGCGTGATTTCCGCACCTTTGCCAGGTTGGCCGGTCACACCCTGGTGCATGAAGAAGACGCCGCAGGTGTCTATTGTTATTGGTTGCGCAAGGCCTGAAGCGTCCGCCCCCACCACCTGAGGTTGATTGATGTTCAAAGTGTTACGAGACTGGATTCAGCGCTACTTCTCCGACGAGGAGGCCGTGGTGCTGGCGGTCCTGCTGTTCCTGGCCTTTACCGCCGTCCTCACCCTGGGTGGCATGCTTGCCCCGGTGCTGGCAGGGATGGTGCTGGCCTACCTGATGCAGGGGCTGGTCACCACCCTGGAGCGTCTGCGTTTACCGGGTGCGGCGGCAGTGGGGCTGGTATTCGCCTTGTTCATGGGGCTGTTGCTGGTGTTTATCGTGGTGGTCGTGCCGCTGCTATGGCATCAGTTGATCACCTTGTTCAACGAGTTGCCCGGCATGCTCGCCAAATGGCAGTCGCTGTTGCTGCTGTTGCCGGAGCGCTACCCGCACTTGGTGTCGGATGAGCAGGTACTGCAAGCCATCGAAGTGGCGCGCGGCGAGATCGGAAAGTTCGGGCAATGGGCGCTGACCTTTTCCCTGTCCAGCCTGCCGTTGCTGGTCAACATCATGATTTATCTGGTGCTGGTGCCGATCCTGGTGTTTTTCTTCCTCAAGGACCGCGCGATGATCGGCCGCTGGGTCAGTGGCTATCTGCCGCGTGAGCGGGCGCTGATCACCCGGGTAGCCGAGGAGATGAACCGGCAGATCGCCAACTACATCCGTGGCAAGGTCATCGAGATCATCATCTGTGGCGGGGTTACCTACGTCGCCTTTATTGCCCTGGACCTGAACTACGCGGCCCTGCTGGCATTGTTGGTCGGTATTTCAGTGGTGGTGCCGTATGTCGGCGCCGTGGTGGTGACGGTGCCGGTCACGTTGATCGCCTTGTTCCAGTGGGGCTGGAGCGATCAGTTCATCTACCTGATGGCGGTGTACGGCATCATCCAGACCCTGGACGGCAATGTGCTGGTGCCGCTGCTGTTCTCGGAGGCGGTCAACCTGCATCCGGTAGCGATTATCTGCGCGGTGTTGTTGTTTGGCGGGTTGTGGGGATTCTGGGGGGTGTTCTTTGCGATCCCCCTGGCGACGCTGTTCAAGGCGGTGCTGGATGCGTGGCCGCGGCAGGAACCGGTGGTGGCGCCTTTACTCTGATGAGAGGAGAGGGCGCGTGCGCCCTCTCCCTATAATGCTCAGGCGCTGTGCAACGCTTGGGCTGCCGCCAGCACCGCGTCCACATGCCCCGGCACTTTCACGCCACGCCATTCCTGGCGCAGCACGCCATCCTTGTCGATCAGGAAGGTGCTGCGATCCACGCCCAGGTATTCCTTGCCGTACAGCTTCTTCAGCTTGATCACGTCAAACAGCTGGCAAACCGCTTCGTCCTTGTCGCTGATCAGCTCGAAAGGAAACGCCTGCTTGGCCTTGAAGTTCTCGTGGGACTTCACGCTGTCGCGCGACACGCCAAACACTTCGGTATTGGCGGCCTTGAACGCCGCGTACTGGTCACGGAAACCCTGGCCCTCGGTGGTGCACCCCGGGGTGCTGTCCTTCGGGTAGAAGTAAATCACCACTTGCTTGCCCTTGAGGGCTTTGATGCTGAAGGTTTGGCCGCTGGTGGCCTGGGCTTCGAAATCGGCTACGGGTTTGTCGATGACTACCGCCATGGGGGCTTCCTTACATTGGGTTCTGTGGGCGCCACGGCTCGATCAGGGCGTCGAGGTTCAGCGCATCGGCGAAGTCCAGGAACTGATCGCGCAGCCAACTGATCTGCACGCCGGCCGGCAAGGTCACGGTGAACGTGGCGTTGAGCATGGTGCCGCCGGTTTGCGGGGCCTGGTAGGTGTCGCAGGTGAGGTTTTCCAGTTCGACGTTTTGGTCGATAAAGAACTGGCACAACTCGTTGACGATGTCCGAGCGGTAGGCAGAACTGACATACGCCACATAAGGCAGGGCCTGTGGGCGATTTTCCAGCGCGGCACTGCGTACCACATTGACGGTGAAGTTGTGCTTCTTGGCCAGGCCCGGCAAGCCGGTCTCCAGGCGCGCCAAGGCATCCCAGGTGCCGGAAATCTGCAGCACCAGCGCGCTGCACTCGCCATGGCGCGTGAGGCGGGAGGTTACGACGGCGCAGCGGTTTTCATGGCTGGCGCGGCACAGGACGTTGGTCAGCTCCATGGGGTTGGCGCCGAGGGCACTGATAACAAGGAATTGTTCGCGAACTGTGGGGGTGGACATGCAGCCTTCCTAAAACGATGAGCGGTCGATACGGTGAGGGCTGTATCGATCAAAGCATGAAGGGTAGCGAAAAGCGTCGCCAAGGGATAGGAGGTGGCGTTTTCATTGCGTAATCAGCGGGTTTTTACCCCGCCTCGACCGGTACTTTCACGCAATGATGGCATTGCCCGTCGTTTAGTTGATCCAGAACGCGTCCTCAGGCGGTACTTCGCTTGTACAAGCATCTTGGCGCCAGTACCATTACGGCTCTCTTTTTCCGGCAGGAGCGGTTGCATGATTGCGGGCAGTATGGTGGCACTGGTCACACCCATGGATGCACAAGGTCGTCTCGACTGGGATAGCCTGGGCAAACTGGTGGACTTCCACCTGCAAGAGGGCACCAACGCCATTGTGGCGGTCGGCACCACAGGTGAGTCGGCCACCCTCGACGTGGAAGAACACATCCAGGTCATCGAGTTCGTGGTCAAGCGTGTCGCGGGCCGTATCGCCGTGATCGCCGGTACGGGCGCCAACTCGACGCGCGAAGCGATCGAGCTGACCAAAAACGCCAAGAAGGCCGGCGCCGACGCCTGCCTGCTGGTGACCCCGTACTACAACAAACCGACCCAGGAAGGCCTGTACCAGCACTTCCGCACCATTGCCGAAGCGGTCGATATCCCGCAGATCCTCTACAACGTGCCGGGTCGCACTGCGTGCGACATGAAGGCCGAGACGGTGATCCGCCTGTCCACCGTGCCAAACATCATCGGTATCAAGGAAGCCACCGGCGACCTGCAACGCGCCAAGGACATCCTGGCCGGCGTGAGCAGCGACTTCCTGGTGTATTCCGGTGACGATGCCACTGCTGTCGAGCTGATCCTGCTGGGTGGCAAGGGCAACATCTCGGTGACCGCCAACGTGGCCCCGCGCGCCATGAGTGATATGTGCGCCGCCGCCCTCGCCGGCGATGCCGTGACCGCGCGTGCGATCCACGAGAAGTTGATGCCGCTCAACAAGACACTGTTTATCGAATCCAACCCTATCCCCGTGAAATGGGCGCTGTTTGAAATGGGCATGATGCCGGACGGTATCCGTCTGCCGCTCACCCGTCTCAGCGAAGCCTGTCACGAACCGCTGCGACAGGCCCTGCGCCAGTCCGGCGTCCTGGTTTAATTGAGGAAGCACTACGCATGAAGCGATTGGCCGGACTTTCCGCACTTGCCTTGATTATCTCCAGCACCAGTGGCTGCGGTTGGATCTGGGGCCCGGAAGGCTACTTCCGTGACCGCGGCAGCGATTACCTGGAAGCACAAGCAACCAAACCGATGCAACTGCCGCCGGACGTCAGCGTCGCCAAGCGCCTTGATCCGTTGCTGCCGATCCCGCGCAACGTCGCCGACGACACCACCAAAGGTGAGTACGTGGTGCCGCGTCCACAGCCGATCTCGGCCGTGGCGGATGCCAGCGACTACAGCCTGCAGAAGAGCGGCGACTCGCGCTGGATCGTGGCGCAGCGCCCACCTGCCGAAGTCTGGCCGGTGGCGGTGCAGTTCTTCCAGGACAACGGCTTCCGTATCGACGAGCAGCGCCCGCAGACGGGTGAGTTCACTACAGCGTGGCAGCAAGGCAGCGAGCTGTCGGCCAGCATGGCCAAGCGCCTGCAGTCCGGTGGTGTCGCCGCTGACGCCGAAGCCCGCGTGCGTGTACGCATCGAGCCTGGTGTGCAGCGCAATACCAGTGAAGTCTATGTGGTCAGTGCCGAGCGTCCTGCCGGCAGCACCTCCAACGTCGAGTTCACCAATCGCTCGGTCAACACCGGCGTCGATGCCGCACTGGTCGACGAGATGCTGGCCAGCATGAGCCGTATCTCCGAGAAGGGCGGTTCCATCTCCCTGCTCGCCGCGCGTGATTACGACACCCCGAGCCGCGTCAGCCTCACCGAAGACGGCAGCGGCAACGTGGTGCTGAACCTGGGTGAAGACCTGGACCGTGCCTGGGCCAGTGTTGGTCGCGCGTTGGAACAAGGCCCTTGGCGTGTTGAAGACATCAACCGCAGCCTGGGCCTGTACTACATCAACGTGGCGGAAAAAGCCGAGAAGAAAGACGACGAGCCAGGTTTCTTCAGCAAGTTGTTCGGCAGCGCCCCGACCAAGGAAGAGATCGAAACCCGCGCCGAGCGTTATCAGATTCGCTTGAGCAAGGTTGGCGACAGCGTGCAAGTCACCGTCGAGAAGAACATCAACACCGTTGCGCCGGCTGAAACAGCGCGCAAAGTGTTGGGCGTGATTCAGGACAACCTGGGCTGATCCGATGCGTTTTGCCGTTCTCGGCAGCGGTAGCCAAGGGAACGGCACGCTGGTCGCTCATGACGACACGTATGTGCTGGTGGATTGTGGTTTCTCGTTAAGAGAAACCGAGCGGCGCCTGTTGCGCTTGGGGGTTCACCCCTCGCAGCTGAGCGCGATTCTGGTGACCCACGAACATGCAGACCATGTGCATGGCGTGGGTTTGCTGTCTCGGCGCTACAATCTTCCGGTGTACCTGAGTCGCGGCACCTTGCGCGGGATGCGCAAACCCATTGAACCCGCAGGCTTCCTGGCCGGTGGCGAGCAACTGCAGATCGGTGCCTTGAGCATTGATGTGATTGCCGTGGCGCATGACGCCCAGGAGCCGACGCAGTATGTATTCAGTGGCGGTGAGCGACGTTTCGGCGTACTCACCGACCTGGGTTCCTACTGCGCCAAGGTGCTGGACGGTTACCGGGATCTCGATGCATTGATGATCGAGTCCAACCACTGCCGAGACCTGTTGGCTCGCGGTCATTACCCGTACTTTCTCAAGCAACGGGTGGGCGGCGAACTCGGGCATTTGAACAACCACCAGGCGGCGTACCTGGTGTATGAGTTGGGCTGGCAAGACCTGCAACACCTGGTCCTGGCCCATCTGAGCAGCAAGAACAACCTGCCGCAGCTGGCCCGGCAATGTTTTGTCGATACCCTTGGGTGCGACCCGGACTGGCTGCAACTGGCCGATCAAGATTCAGGGCTCGACTGGCGACACATCGCCTAGCCCACCTCACTCAAAGCGGAGCCCATCATGGAAAAACGTGAAGAACTCTACCGCGGCAAAGCCAAGTCGGTATACAAAACCGACGACGCCAACCGCCTGATCCTGCTGTTTCGCAACGACACTTCGGCGTTCGACGGCAAGCGCATCGAACAACTTGATCGCAAGGGCATGGTGAACAACAAGTTCAACGCGTTCATCATGCAGAAACTCGAAGCGGCCGGCATTCCGACCCAATTCGACAAACTGCTGAGCGACAACGAGTGCCTGGTCAAGAAGCTGGACATGATCCCGGTTGAATGCGTCGTGCGTAACTACGCCGCCGGCAGCCTGGTCAAGCGCCTGGGCGTGGAAGAGGGCATCAAGCTCAACCCTTACACCTTCGAATTGTTCCTCAAGGACGACGCCAAGGGCGACCCGTTCATCAACGAATCCCACGTTGTGGCGTTCGGCTGGGGCACCGCCGAGCAACTGGCGCGCATGAAGGAATTGTCCCTCAAGGTCAACGACGTCCTGAGCAAACTGTTCGACGACGCCGGCCTCTTGCTGGTCGACTTCAAGCTTGAATTCGGCGTGTTCCACGATGGCTCCATCGTCCTGGGCGACGAATTCAGCCCGGACGGCTGCCGCCTGTGGGACAAGGACACCAAGAAGAAGATGGACAAAGACCGCTTCCGCCAAGGCCTCGGTGATGTGATCGAAGCCTACGAAGAAGTCGCCAAGCGCCTCGGCGTACCGCTGTAATCGACGCAAGCATCTGATAGCACGGAAAAAAATCGCTTCTGCGCTTTGCTTTCCTGAGATGGGCTGTTATGATGCGCGCCGTTGGAGAGATGCCAGAGTGGCCGAATGGGACGGATTCGAAATCCGTTGTACCTTCACCGGTACCTAGGGTTCGAATCCCTATCTCTCCGCCATTACATAGAAAAAGCCCCGTAGCTGAACAAGCTACGGGGCTTTTTTGTGGTGACTGTCGAGCAGAGTGCGAGCTTTCCATGCTTACCTACCCCCTCTGATCTTTTCAAGAGAGTCAGCCAATAGCAGGCGTTCGCAGCAAACGCTTTAGGGACAGAGACCGGGCACGATCTGATTTGCCATAAATCCCGAAGCTGCTCGTTCGTTGGCCTACCGCCAACCACCAACGACTAAACCTTGCCTTTCCAGGGTACCAGCTTGCGTTCGAGCCAGCGCATACCTAGGTCGAACAGCAGTGCCATGGCGCCAATTACCAGAATGCCCATGATTACCACGTCGGTGGCCATGAACTTGGAAGCGGTCAGCACCATAAAACCCAAGCCGGCGGTGGCGGCAACCATTTCAGCGGCAACCAGAGTAGTCCATCCAAAGCCGATGGCGATGCGCATCCCCGTTAGCACTTCAGGCAACGCCGCTGGCATGATCACGTGCTTGAGTACCTGGGCGCGACTGGCACCCATGGAGTACGCTGCGTGAATCTGTTCGATGGCCACAGACTTCACACCAGCCCGCGCACTCAGGGCTAGCGGAGCGAACATGGCGAGATAGATCAGCAGAATTTTTGAGCCCTCGCCGATGCCCATCCAGATGACCACCAATGGCAAATAAGCCAGCGGTGGCAGTGGACGATAGAACTCAACCAGCGGATCGAAGATCCCGCGAGCCACACGATTGACTCCCATCAGGATGCCGACTGGAATAGCGGTTAGCACAGCCAGCACAAACGCACCAAACACCCGCAAGGCGCTCCAGCCAATGTGCTTGAGCAAGGTGGCGTCGGCAAAGCCTTCCTGAAACACATCTATCAATTGCGCCCACACAGCCTGTGGCGATGGTAGGAACAGCGGTTTAACCCAGCCGCCGTTGGTGGCGATGTACCATGTGCAAAACACTACGCAGATGGTTGCCAGGCTCAATGTCAGACTCGAGCCGTTACCTGGCGCGCCATATTGCTCGCCGGGCTTGGCAGGAGCTGCGCGACGCAGCTCGTTCCAGGTGCGTATTACCGCGCGGCGTTGTTTTTCATCGAGCAGGCTCATGCGGCCACCTCGTCACCATGAATGATGCTCAGAATTTGCTCGCGCAGCGCGATGAAGTCCGGGCTGGACTTTACTGATCGAGCGTTGCGACATGCGAGGAACTGCTTACCGAAGTCCACCGGGAATTCGTGGGTGATACGGCCGGGACGCGGCGACATAATGATCAGTCGGGTAGCCATGAACAGCGCTTCCTCGACATCGTGGGTGATGAAAAACATCATTTTTTGCGTGCTGTGCCAGATGTCGAGAATCAGCTCCTGTAAGCGCTCGCGAGTCAGTGCGTCGAGCGCGCCTAGCGGTTCGTCAAGCAGCAGCATTTGTGGATCGTTGGTCAGCGCGCGAGCGATGCCAACCCGTTGTTGCATGCCACCGGACAACTGATAGATCGCATGCCCGCTAAAATCCGCCAGCCCGGTCAGCTCAAGAAAATACATGGCCCGCTCTTCACGCTCGATCTTTGACACGCCGCGCAGCTTCAGGCCAAAAGCGACGTTGTCGAGCACATTTAGCCACGGCAACAGCGCATGCTTCTGGAACACCACCCCACGCTCGGCACCGGGGCCGGAGACTTGATCGCGCAACTCTGCGCCTGCGCCGTACTTTTCTGGCACCTGTCCTTGATAGTCGCCCAAGGTGATAAGGCCGCTACTGGGCTGGATGAACCCCGCCATCAAATTTAGCAGCGTGGTTTTTCCACACCCTGATGCGCCCAGCGCAACGACAAAATCACCGGCGGCAATGTTCAGGTTAACTCCGGCCAGGGCGCTGACCTGTTGGCCTTTCTGTTGCCCCGGATAGAGCACCGAGACATCGTGGATTTTGAGGCTCAGGGTCATGGCAGTTTCCTCATGCTGGGGTCGGCATCGTCCGATCATTGGCGGGTCGGACGATGCAGGGGTTGCGTCGGACTACTCGGCGGCTTGAACAAAGTCGGGGATGATGGCGACGCTGTAGTCCGGCAGCACAGCCGAGATTTTTTTCTGCGTTTTGAGGAACTCCGCCGTTGCTGCCAGCGCCTTGGCTGCGCCGCTGTCTTTACCGTTGCCCAGCCACTTGTTGCTGGCCTGTTCGGACGCAAGCGGGAACTGATACAGCGCCAGCACCAGCGGAACTTCATCAGGCTTGGCGCCAGACTGTTTGGCGATA
The DNA here is from genome assembly GCF_024169655.1 of Pseudomonas marginalis. Classification (GTDB taxonomy): domain Bacteria; phylum Pseudomonadota; class Gammaproteobacteria; order Pseudomonadales; family Pseudomonadaceae; genus Aquipseudomonas; species Aquipseudomonas paraveronii. Next base: position 1,531,817 of record NZ_JALJWV010000001.1, read on the forward strand.
TTGATCACTTGCGGCGAGCTGGCCGTCCAGGTGGCCGGAGCCTTGACGTAATCGCCCGTGCTGGCCTGCAAAACTTTGGTGAACGAGGTCATGCCATCCTTGTTTTCGGCCGCAAATTTCTTGTCGACGACAATGCCGTCGAAGGTGGCTTTGCCCCAGTTGGTCAGTTCGCCCGAGGTTAGTAACACGTGACCGCTCTGTTTCAGTCGACCCAGCGCCGGGTCCCAGATAAAGGCAGCGTCAATGTCGCCACGCTCCCACGCCGCCGGAATGTCCGAGGGTTGCAGATTGATAACCTTGACCTTACCGGTCAGGCCAAACTGCTCGAGGGCAAACAAGGCATGAAAATGCGTCGTGGACACGAACGGCACCGCGAGGGTTTTACCTACCAAGTCCTGCGGTGCGACGATGCCGCTGCCATTGCGTACTACCAATGCTTCAGCGCTGGCAATGTTGTCGAGAATCCAGAACAACTGCGCGTCGACGCCACGGCTGACCGCTGCGGCGATCGGGCTACTGCCCGCCACCCCGATCTGCACGTCACCGGAGGCCATCGCCAGCATCACATCGCCGCCGCTGTCGAAGTTGCGCCACTGGATATCCCAGCCGGTAGCTTTCTCGAATTCCTTCTCGGCTATAGCGTTCTTCCACGGCGCAAACATGCTCTGCACGCCGATGGTAACGGTTTGGGCATTAACGGTGGCGGCGAAGCCAATAGTCAGCGGCAACAGGAGTGATCGGCGAATCCATTTATGCAGGGGCTTGAGCATGGTGGAACTCCAGGGTGGGATGACATGTTTAAAGTTCATGCGATCTTAGTGCCGGCTCGAAGCTTGCTTTAGATCCAGTTGCTACGGCCTTTAGTGCCAGCGGGTTTCACACCCCTTGTACAATAAGGCCTGTAGCGTTTTTGGTGCGTCATTAGGGGGCGCCAAAGCGGGAGTTTGGGCTATGTTGGAGCGCTATTTTCATCCGTTCGAAGCAGGTAGGGGCTTGCAGGAACAATTGCGCGAGCGGCTGCTCAACGCGATCCTTGATGGCGCGATGCCGCCCAGCGAGGCGATGCCGTCATCGCGCAAGCTCAGCCAACTGCTGAAGGTCTCGCGCAACACCGTGGTTCTCGTTTACGAGCAACTGGCGCAGGACGGTTATCTGACTCCATCCGACCGACGGGGTTACTTCATCAACGAGAAATTCCTGCGCCAGCAACTGAACATCAGTCTGCGTCCTTCCACTCAGAAACTGTTCGACCGGCCGGACCACGCGCCGGACTGGGGAAGTCGCATGCAAACCGAATCGGCGCAGATGCGTGCGATCGTCAAACCGCGCAATTGGCGTGAGTACCGTTACCCATTTATATATGGGCAGATTGAAGCAGACGAGCAAACTGTAGCGCGCTGGCGTGACTGTGCGCGCATCGCGGCCATGGGCGCGCACATGCGTTCTTGGGTCGACGATCAGGTGACGCTGGATGATCCGTTGTTGGTGGAACAGATCATTCAACGTGTGCTGCCCAAGCGCGGAATAAAGGCCAGGCCGGAAGAGATTCTGGTGACCATCGGAACACAAAACTCGCTGTACATGCTTGCACAACTGCTGGGACGACCGGGGCTGATCATGGGCCTGGAAGATCCAGGCTACGTAGACGCTCGCAATATTTTCGGCTTGATTGGTTGTGAGTTAAGACCCTTGCGCATCGACGGCCAAGGTCTCGTAGTGGACGAGCAACTTGATGGCTGTGAAATGTTGTTTTGCACGCCCAGCCACCAATCGCCCACGGGCGTGACGATGCCGGTGTATCGTCGTTTGGAATTGCTGGCCAGCGCCCGAGAGCGTGATTTCCTGGTGATCGAGGACGATTACGAAAGCGAGCAAAACTATCTGGGAAGCAACCATCCCTCGTTAAAAAGTTTCGATGACAGCGGTCGAGTGATCTATCTAGGCAGTCTGACCAAAAACTTGCTGCCTGGGCTGCGCCTGGGATTTATTGCCGCAGATCCGGAGTTGATTCACGAACTGCGGGCGTTACGGCGTTACATCTACCGTCATCCCCCCTCCAACAATCAGCGCACGCTGGCGCTGTTTCTGTCGATGGGACACTACGACGCCCATGCCCGCCGCCAGCGGGATCGTTTGGCTCGCAAGTGGCTATTGATCAGCCGTGCATTGGCCGAGCATTTGCCCGATTGTCACGCAAGCGGCATGGCCGGCGGTTCGTCTATGTGGGTGACCTGCCCAGCGGAACTGGATGCGTGGGTATTACAGCGTTTGGTGGCCAAGCGCGGCGTTTTGATCGAGCCGGGGGATATCCATTTTTTGGGAAGTGAACGCCCGCAATACCATTTCAGGCTGGGGTTTGGGGCGATTGCAGAGGAGTTGATCGAGCCGGGGATTACCGCGCTGGGAGATGCTTGGCGAGAGATGAAATGCAGCTTGCAGGTTGAGTCCACCGCGAGCCTGTAAACACTGCCAAAAGGCTGAGACTGTCCATCAGAGCAGATTGCAGCCTTCGGCAGTTACACCGCTTTGGGACCCGATCAGACGTTACAGATTCTCCTGACCCAACGTGCTCTTGAGGATCTCAATCATCGCATCCACATGCTGCCGCTCAGCCACCAATGCTGGGGCGAAGATGATCGCGTCCCCAGTGGTTTTTACGTGTAGGCCTGCTTCATATAAGGCTCGTTGCACGCGGTTTCCTTTCGCTCCTGGTGCTTCTCCCGGGGTCAGCTGAATACCGCTGAGCATGCCGTAACCACGCAGGTCGCTGACCTGCGGCAGACCGCGCAAACCACTCACGCATTCAAGGAAGTATGGCGACAGTTTCTCGCCTTTGGCGAACAGGCCTTCATTGCGGTAGATGTCCAGCGAAGCCAGCGCTGCCGCACACGCCACGGGATGCCCCGAGTAAGTGTAGCCATGGAAGAACTCTGGTCCAGAGCCTTTGCTGGCGCCGACGACGGTGTCAAAAATTGCCTGATCCACTGCCACCGCTCCCATCGGAATCGCACCGTTGGTGAGAGCCTTGGCCATGGTGATGATGTCTGGCTTCACGTTGAAGCTCTGCGCGGCGAACGCCTTACCCGTTCGACCGATCCCAGTGATGACCTCGTCGAACACCAGCAGAATACCGTGCTTGTCGCAGATGTCCCGCAGACGCTTCAGGTAACCGGCTGGCGGCACGTAAACGCCAATGGAGCCGGCAATCGGTTCGACGAAACAAGCCGCGATACTGTCGGCACCGTGGGTGGCGATGATGCGCTCCAGATCGCTGGCCAGATCAATGTCGCTGTTTGGCTCGCCCAGTTGAAAGCGCTGCTCTTCCTGCCAAGTGTGCCGCATGTGGCTAACATGAGGCAGTCCGCCCGCCGCGAAGGCCTGACGGTTGCGCATCATTCCGGACAAGGCCACGCCGCCAAAGTTGACACCGTGATACGCCCACTCACGAGACACAAATCGTGTGCGCTGCCCCTCGCCGCGAGCGCGATGATAGGCCAGGGCAATCTTCATCGCGCTGTCCACTGATTCGGAACCTGAGTTGGTGAAGAACAGCTTGTTCAGGCCTTCAGGCAGCAATTCGCTCAGTCGCTCGGCCAGTTCGAACGAAAGCGGCGAACCGCGCTGAAAATGAGGGGTGAAGTCTAGGGTCATCAATTGTTTCGACACGGCCTCGGCGATTTCCGAACGACCATGCCCCGCTGCGCTGCAAAAAAGACCTGAACTGCCATCCAGTAGTTCGCGACCATCGGCGGTCCAGTAGCTCAGTCCCTCGGCCCGAACAAACAGCTGCGGCGCACGCTGAAACTCACGGTTGTCAGTGAAAGGCATCCATTGATGATCAAGATTCGTTGTCATGGGTTCACTCCTGAAGGTGGACACGGTAAAGGCCGATGGTCATCAGCCTAGCCATGCACGTCTTCAGGCCTTAGATCCAGATGGGGGATTTTATGGAGCCAGGATGGGGCGCAGTGCTAGGTCTATACGCCACTCTGGCTCCATCGAAATGCCTGTCTGGATCTAAAGTGAGACCTGGCGCTTGAATAGAGTGGCGTCATTCTACTGGGGAAGCCGGCCTTGAATCCTGAACTGAGCTTTGTCCTTAACGTGCTGTGTGTACTGGTCGCGGCAGTCATTCGCGGCCTCACCGGATTCGGCTTTGCCGCCATCGCCGTTGTCGGTCTGGCAATGCTCGGCCCTCTGAATCAGGCCGTACCGCTGGTGCTGTGTCTGGAAGTCTTGTCGAGTCTGATGCTCTTGCGCGGTGCCGTGCCACAAGCCGACTACCCGCAACTCAAGCGCTTGCTGATTGCCGCCGCTTGCGGTGTGCCCTGCGGCATCTGGTTGCTGACCGGAATGAACAGCGACTGGTTGAGCATTGGCGTCTATTTACTCGTCGGGCTGCTGGCGTTACTCGGACTGGTCCGGGTCACGCTGCCAATGGGCAAAGGACAAGTAGGCGGCTGGATGGTCGGTGCCAGTAGTGGCGCGTTGATCGCGGCGTTTTCCATCGGCGGTCCGCTGGTTGTGGCTTGGCTCAGTCATATCGGGCTGAGCGCTGTGGCCTTGCGCGCCACCCTTATCCTGTTTTTTTTCGTCGTGGACCTGGCAGCGATTTTGGGGCTGGGACTGGCCGGGGCGATCCCTAACCAGACACAAACTCACGTTTTGTACCTGATGCCTGCCTTGCTGGTTGGCCTGTGGATCGGCCAACAGTTGTTCATCTGCATACGTGCCGAAGCGGCGGCACGTTTTACTCAATGGCTGTTGCTGGCGCTGGCAGGCTTCGGTTTGCTCGGTCATGTATGGTCCTGAATCAAAGGAAGTCCCAATGACCCCGACACTTTTTATCACTGGCGCCACATCCGGTTTTGGCGAGGCTTGTGCACGACGTTTTGCCGCAGCAGGCTGGTCGCTGATCCTGACCGGTCGCCGCGAAGATCGTCTGACGGCGTTAGCGGATGAACTCTCGGCACAGATTGACGTGCTGCCACTGGTGGTGGATGTGCGTGACCGACAGGCCATGCAAGAGGCCATCCTCAGTTTGCCACCGGGGTTCAGTAAGCTTCGCGGATTGATCAACAACGCTGGACTGGCGCTCGGCACCTCGCCGACGCAGGACTGCGATCTGGATGACTGGGACATCATGGTCGACACCAACATCAAAGGCCTGCTGTATTCGACACGTCTGCTGCTACCGCGATTGATCGCCCATGGCGCGGGCGCCAGCATCGTCAATCTAGGTTCAATAGCCGGCAACTGGCCGTACCCTGGCAGCCATGTATATGGCGCCAGTAAGGCATTTGTCCGTCAGTTCTCGCTTAACTTGCGCTGCGACCTGCAAGGCACAGGCGTCCGGGTGACCAACCTCGAGCCGGGCCTGTGCGAGAGCGAATTCTCCCTGGTGCGCTTCTCGGGCGATCAGTCGAAATGCGATGCGGTGTATGCAGGCGCCAATCCGATCCAGCCAAAGGACATCGCCGAAACTATCTTCTGGGTCCTCAGCCAGCCTGCCCACATCAACATTAATAGCCTGGAATTGATGCCTATCACCCAATCCTGGAACAATTTTGCGATCACGCGGGGCTCGTCAAATGGCGCGTAAGTGTGGATCAACGAAGCTAAGGGTTTAGGGATGTCAATGAAGCATTCCGGGAAATTTCAGATCCCCTTCAGCGACTCTAGAGTACGTGCGCTTTAGACACTCCAAGCACTGATCGCTAGCGTGTGCAACGGCTATTCCTGAGCCTGTCACCGGATCGCGCGGTCCGTCTCACCCGGCTACAAATACCTGGCAGGCATGGGCCTGAAGGGGCGGGCAGGGTCATGACGAATCCGCCCTTTCGGGGCACGCCGCCTGATGCACTCGTTTATGCATCGTATCGGTGCGTCGGCCCTCTAGCACCACCCTTGAACGGGCGCGTAAACATGAGCTCCACGGGCCTACACATCGGGAGTCATTAACTCATCTACGCCAAACCCACGGTACCGCAGGCCCACACACTGGCTCTATCGAAACTCTAATCTGGCACCACGCATTGGTCGACAACTTGCATTGTTGCTCACCAGGAGCGAGGCACCGGCTCCCTCAGCACTTGAACACATCGCCTAGGAATTTCCATGCAAGAAAAGCCATTTGCACCTGCAACCGGGACTGTGATCCCCCGCTATGCCGGCATCGCCACATTGATGCGCTTACCCTATACAGAGCTGACAGACCCTCGTATCCATGAAGTCGACATCGGTTTAATCGGCGTGCCGTGGGATGGCGGAACCACCAACCGGCCCGGTGCTCGACATGGCCCAAGGCAAGTCCGGGACATTTCTACCATGGTGCGCAATATCAACCGGGCCAGCGGCATCAACCCGTTCTCGCTGTGTGCCTGTGCTGACTTGGGTGACACGCCGGTCAACCCGATTGACCTGGTGGACTCACTTAATCGCATTGCCGGTTTCTACGACCAGGTCGTGCAAGCCGGCATTGCGCCGCTGTCCGTAGGTGGCGACCACCTTGTCACCTTGCCAATCATGCGGGCCCTAGCCAAGGACGGCCCCATTGGCATGGTGCATTTCGATGCCCACACCGATACCTGGGATCGCTATTTCGGCGACTGCAAATACACCCATGGAACGCCGTTCAGAAGAGCAATCGAAGAAGGCCTGCTGGACCCTAAGCGAACGGTGCAAATCGGTATTCGCGGGGCCCTGTACAGCGACGCCGATAACGACTGGGGCGCCCGGCAAGGTATCCGGATCATCGACATCGACGAGTTCCAGACCATGGGCGTCGAGAACGTTATCAAAGAGGCCCGAAGAGTCGTCGGCGACGGTCAGACCTATGTGTCATTCGATGTCGACGCCTTGGACCCAGTGTACGCCCCAGGTACAGGTACCCCCGAAATTGGAGGGCTTACAACTCTGGAAGCACAACACCTTATTCGCGGGCTCAGGGGCTTGAACCTGATCGGAGGCGACGTTGTCGAGGTCTCCCCACCGTTCGACGCCAGCGGCAATACCGCCCTGGTCGCATCCACGTTGCTATTCGAAATTTTGTGCGTACTGGCTGACAGTCTTGCCACTCGGAATGCGCGCTAAACGGAGCTCAGGCACAGCCTGAGGCATTGAGTTCGATGACGTTATCAATGAGCGTTTTACATCACCCATGGAGCTTTTTATGAAAACTTTCCTACGCTTCACGGCACTTTCCTTGATGGGCGCCATTGGCCTTGGCCTCTGCACCCAAAGCTATGCACAAACGCCCGATCTGCTTGAGCGCATCAAGGCCAAGAAAGAAATAGTGATCGCCACCGAAGCTCGTTACGCCCCGTTCGAATATATCGAAAACGGTAAAATCGTCGGCTACGACGCCGACTTGATGCGCGCCGTCATGGCACAGATCCCGGATGTCAAAGTTAAGCAATTGGACCTACCATTTCAGGGCTTGCTGCCCGGCCTGGACACCAAGGCGTTCGATATCGTGGTGACCGCCATCACCATCAATAAAGAACGCGCCAGCCACTTTTCGTTTACCTCGCCAGTGGCCATTTCCATGACCGGGTTACTAGTCAAAGAACGAGACAGCACGCTTAATGCTGCCGTCGACCTTGACAACAAAACCGTTGGTTCGCAAACCGGCTCGGTACAGCTGCAAGCCTTGGTCGCACTCGACAAGCAACTGAAGGACAGCGGCAAGCCTGGCTTTAAAGCCATCAAACAATACGTCAGCTTCGACGAGGCTTATGCCGACCTTGGCTCAGGGCGACTCGACGCAGTGGCGCAATCGGTGGCCAACCTCGGCCCACTGCTCAAATCGCGCCCAGGCCTATTCAAGGTGCTCCCGGGTTCAATAGGTGAACAAAGCTACTTCGCCTGGGCGGCCCGAAAGGATGCCGACAGTGAAACCCTGGTCAAGTTGTTCAACGACGGCATTGCTCGCGCATCGGCAGATGGCACCCTCAAGCAACTGCAAACGAAGTGGTTCGGTAGCACCATGGACATTCCGTCCAGCGTGACGCCCTGAGTCCATAGCCCATATCATCAGGTAGCCGACATGAATCTGACTGATCTTATCGCCCGATGCGTAGCCTATGCACCGCAACTGTTAGAGGGTGCGTTCACCACGCTGATGTTATCGGGGGTGGCCGTTGTCTGCGGGTTCTTTGCCAGCATCCTGATTCATACCCTGTCCACCCACGGTTGTCGCCCGATCGTTTGGGCGACAAAGGCTTATATCAGTGTGTTTCGTGGCACACCGGTGCTCGCGCAACTGTTGGTGCTCTACTACGTGCCGTCGGCGCTGGGTTTGAGTTTTCCCGGCATCGTCGTCGCGGTCATCGGGTTGACACTGAACACAGCGGCTTATCAGTCGCAAATATTACGCGCCGGCTTCCGATCAATCCCGCAAGGGCAAATCGAAGCGGCACTGACCTTCAACCTGACGCGCCGCCAGCGACTTTGGCACATTGAAATCCCGCAGGTCGTCGCTTCGACGCTTCCGGCGCTCATCAGCGAAATGATCGACATCGTAAAGGCCTCTGCCGTGGTCTCGGTAATCGCCGTGACCGACCTGATGAGGGTCGGCCAGCAACTGTCCTCGTCTAGCTACCGACCACTGGAGGTTTATACCCTGACGGCCGTCTTCTACCTGGTCATTACCTCGTTGCTATCGCTGGCCGGGTACTGCTTCGAACAACGAATGATGCGTCGTAATGGAGCTCAAGGATGAATGTCATCAGCCCCGAAACCATGGAACTGCTGTGGCGGTATGTCAACGCTATGCTTGTGACCCTTGGGGTCAGCTTGCTTGCCGCATTCATTGGCATGGTCATTGGATTCACCCTCAACGCCTTGCGCATTTGCTATGCACGTCAGTTGAGCATTCCTTACCGATTGCTGGTGTGGCTCATACGTGGAACACCCTACTTTTCACAGCTGATGATTGTCTATTTCGGCTTGCCTGTGATTGGCCTCACCCTGAGCGCCGCGCAAGCAACGGTAGCCTCCCTAGCACTTTACTCGGCGGTCTACTTCGCGGAAATCTTCCGTTCTGGTTGGAACAGCATCGCGCCGGGTCATCTGGAAGCCGCTCAAGCCTTCGGTATTAACCGCTGGCAGTCCCTGCGTCATATCGAAATGCCCCAGGCGCTGATTTTCGCGCTGCCGCTGTTGGGCAATCAGACGGTCCTTGTCATCAAGGAAAGCGCCGTGGCGTCTGTCATCACGCTGCCCGAACTGACCATGACTACCGGAGAAATCGTGTCCTCCACCTACAACTACGTCGGCCCCTACGCACTGCTGATCCTTGGCTATTGGCTACTTGCCCAAACCATTGCGTTGGCAGTGCGCGGCTGCGCAACCTTCGTGACCTCACCGCAGAGAACCCTATGACCCTACCCATCTTGCAACTGCGTACTGTTGGCAAGTCTTATGGCGCAGCCCGCGTTCTCAAAGGTGTTGACCTGGACGTCAAGCGCGGCGAAATCGTTTCACTCATAGGTCCCTCCGGCTCCGGAAAAACCACCTTGCTGCGCTGCATCAACTTCCTGGAGGCTTATGATGAAGGTGAAGTCTGGATCAAGGGCCAGTTACTCGGTTACCACTCCAAGGGCCGCACGCCGCGGGACCGCGACAGTGAAGGCGCGATTGCCGAAGTGCGTCGTCCGGTCTCTATGGTCTTCCAACAGTTCAACCTATGGCCCCACATGACCGTGCTGGGAAATGTTGCCGCCCCTCTGGTGTTGGCCAAGAAAATCAAAAAGACCGAGGCACACCGTCTGGCGGGTCTTGCCTTGGAGCGCGTTGGCTTGGCGGCCAAGGCTGATGCCTATCCTGCGCAATTGAGTGGAGGTCAGCAGCAACGAGTCGGCATTGCCAGAGCACTGGCCATCGAACCGGAAGTTATGCTCCTCGACGAGCCCACTTCAGCGTTGGACCCAGAGTTGGTCGAAGAAGTACTCAGCGTGATTCGTGGACTTGCACACGATGGCATGACAATGGTCATGGTCACCCATGAAATGAGCTTTGCCGCGAAAATCTCAGACCATGTGGTGTTTATGGAATCCGGACGAATCGTCGAAGCCGGGCCACCCGCGCAGTTGTTTGGGAAGTCGGCCACTCCACGCATTCAACAATTTTTAAAGCCCTGGCTTGACCGCAGCCTCTCTATCTAACATATCGCACTACAATAAAAAGGCGATCCGAGATATTGGATCGCCTACAAAACGGACTATAGCTGTCTTGCCCTTAAACCGGTCCTAGGTCATCAGATTTGAAATCTTTCTAGTTGTTGTCTCAACGTGCCACCAAGCTTTGCCAGATTAGTGCTAGATGCGGCCGTCTGCTCGCTCGAGGCGGCAGACTGGTCTGAAATATCACGAACACGGGTTACACTGCGACTGATCTCTTCAGCCACTGCGCTTTGTTCTTCTCCCGCCGTCGCAATCTGTCTCACCATTTCCTGAATATTGCTAATCATTGTGGTGATGACCGTTACAGTAGCGTCTGTGTCGGATATCTGAATCACAGCTTTATCGGTAAGGCCTCGACATGCTTCCATCCGTTCAACGGCTTCCCCTGAAATGACTTGTAAGCTGGCAATGAGCGTTTCAATCTCTTGGGTGGCGCCTTGTGTATGCTTGGCCAGGTTGCGTACTTCATCAGCTACCACTGCGAAACCACGACCCGCTTCGCCAGCCCTGGCCGCTTCAATTGCAGCATTTAGAGCAAGAAGGTTGGTTTGATCAGCTACAGACTTGATTACATTAAGCACGCCGCCAATATGCTCACTCTCCTGCTTAAGTCGAAGCATAGCAGTAGCCGTGTTCGAGACCTCTATGGCCAGATGCTCAATCTGAACTACCGCTTGCTTGGCCATTATTCCGCCTGTCTGCGCCTGTTGATCGGCTGTCGCTGCTGCATTGGCCGCACTCTCGGAATTATGCGCAACTTCCATTACAGTGGCTGCCATTTCATGAATTGCCGTAGCAACCTGATCAATTTCCAAGCGTTGTTGACTAACCCCTACACGGGTTTGCTCCGTTGCCGCTGATAGTTCCTCCGCAGAACCTGATATCACGTTGGATGAGCTATGAACCTCACTAATTAGCCTGCTGAGGTTGGATTGCATTTGGCCAAACGATGCAAGCACGCTTCCAGGTTTAGCTGCTTTAGTTTCAGCAATGGCTCGAATATCGCCGGAGGCGATTCGCTGGGCAATACCGGAAAGGATTGATGGCTCCGTTCCTAATGCTCGGTCCAGTCCGCGAGTGATTACAAGTGTAAGGGTTAATGCGATTGTTGCAGCAATGAGACTAAAAATAATCAATTGATTGCGTTGCAGTTCATACTCTTCCTGCGAATGTATTATATTGGCTAGGCTGGTCTTTTCCTCAAGCTCAATAAATTGAGTGACAATCACAATCAGTTTCTTGAGGAGTGGTTCGCAATCGTTGTTGATTTTTACAATTGCCGATTCGTTGTCCCCCTTCAGCGCTAGATCGACAATATTTAAAGCGACAGGCCCGTATAAAGCCTCTATCTGTTGAATGTTGGAAATTAAACGTTGAGCATCGACTTTTTCTTCATTAGGCGACATGCCATCTACCGATGTGGTCAGCTCGCGTAATAATGCACCCACTCGTTGGTGCGCATTGTGTACAGTATTTTTTTCATCGGCTCGAACGGTAGGGGAGTTTGTTATAACCAGGTTTCTTGCCGAAATAGCTCGTTGTTGAGCCGCCAGTAATAATTCTGAAGAAAGCTCTTTTCGCTTGCCGATACCATTAATGTAACTGGAAAATCGACTGTTGGAGTCGCCAAGTGAAAGAATGGAGATTGCTGAAGTCATCAGAACAAGTAAAAGCAATAAGCCAAAGCTGAGGCCCAGTTTGGCTTTTACGGAAAAGATATCTTTCATTGTCTAAAATCTGCATTGGTTTTAGTGGTGTATTTTTTCGAAAGTTGTGCCTGTGTGATCAGGGAGGGTCGTTACTTTCAGTATGATCAGTTTCGACGATATTACTGAGTTTAGACATTAAAAAGACCTTGCGAAGTCTGAATTTTGATCAGTCCTCGATAATATTATTGACGTGCCGCGAGTAATTTAGTTTTCTTTAAGCCAGTTATTTATGTGTGAATGATGCATGGGGCGCGAAAAGTAATACCCTTGGACAAAAAAACAACCTAAATTAATCAAGGTTTCCAACTCCTCGCGAGTTTCCACTCCCTCGATTATGCATTCAAGTTGCATGTCGCTACTCAAGGCAACTAGAGATTTTACGATTTTGTAGCTGGTCGGGTTTTTATTAATGCCAGTGACAAAGGTTCGATCTATTTTTATTTTAGTGAACGCTAACGAAAGTAATTGGCTGAGACTGGAGTACCCAGTGCCGAAATCGTCAAGAGCAACACCGCAACCCAACTGACAGAACCTATCAATAGTATGTTGCACTTGAACAACATCCTGCATGATAGCTGTTTCGGTTATTTCCAGGTCCAGGCGCCGGGCGTCAAAATTGCTGACCTCAATAATGTCGACTATTTGTCTGGCGACTTTTTCTGAAGCACAGTCGTGTGTGGACAAGTTAAAAGAAAGGCAAATATGGGCGGGCCAATGAGAGGCAATCATCAAGGCCTTGCCAAGCAGATGAGCGGTCAAGCGATTTATTAGGCCGATCCGCTCGGCAATCGGAATGAATTGGCCGGGAGGGACGTCACCTAGCTCTGGGCTGCTCCAACGTGCCAATGCCTCGAACGCTACAGTCCGCCGGCTACGCAAATCAATCACTGGCTGAAAAACCAGGCTGAATTCGTGCTCAATATCGACCTGGCGCAACGCCTGTTCGATCATGCCTTGTCGTATCAGTTGTTGATTATGGGAAGGTGTGAGCATAAACGTGACTCCCCGGTTACCCAACCATAGGCAATAGGAGCCGTTTTTTTCGACCTGTAATGACAAATACACGCTTGGTGCTTCCCAAGCGCTGACGGCTGCCGGGACCAAAAATCAATCGCATTTTCCTGCAGGCATAATTTTCGGCGTCCATGGGAAAATTCCTTAGCAATTCAACATCGTTCAGATAGTCAAAAAATGACTATACTGAAATTGGCTAGAAAATAATAGCAATCTAGCCTTTTTATGATCTTCCTGGGGAGGTGATTAGGTGTAAGCATTTGATTTTAAGTGATATTTCCCATGAAGCAGAGTGCCACTATCAGTATAGGCAAGCGAATCAAGCACTTACGACTAGACAATAAATGTACACAGGCTGCGCTTGCTGAAGCATTGGGGTGCGAGTCGATGACAGTGAGTCGTTACGAGAGGGGCGAATACGCCCCAAGCATTGAGATGTTGGAGCGAATCGCTAACGTCCTGGGCGTGGGACTGGATGCTTTTTTCACGAACCGGGATCACGCTGAACCAACCACAGCGAACCTTCGCCACTGCCTATGCGACATTGCCTATCAGGCTGATGAAACGTCGCTGAAGGAAATTCTTGGCGCCGCAAAAAGGATCCTGAAAAATCGAATGCAATAGACGTACTCGGTTCAATTCACCTAATAGCGAATACGCTCTTTTCAAGTTTGATCTTGGCAGGTGTGATAGATGTCATTAATTTGCAAAGCAAAGAGCAATTGTTTCAACGAACAGAATTTGCATTGACGAGGAAGGAACTTACAAAATCCACCGAAGCCCAGCATAAGCAAGCCAAGGCTTTATTGGGCTCCTCTGCGAGAGTCGTCTGGTCTCTCCGTCAGGTAAATCGCTAAATACATCCGACTACCGCACCAGACGAGCCAAAAGACTGTCGATAAATACCGTTTCCGCCCGACTCATCTTCTGCTCCCGGTGCCACAGCACGTGGATATCCACATCTGCGATCCCCTCATCCGGCGGCAAGCGCCAGAGCAGCCCGTTCTGCACATCTTCGGCCACCACGTGAATCGGTAGGCAACCCAGGCCAAACCCGGCAATCACCAGGCGGCGCACTTCTTCGAGGCTGGATGACGACGCCACGATCCGCCCGCTGAAGCCCTGTTGGTCACGGAATATCGTCAATGGCGAGAGCATTCCGCCGATCTGGTCACTGGTAAAACTGACGAAGTTCTCCGACTGCAAATCCCCTTCGGCCAAACCGCGACGCCCGAACAGTGGGTGGTGTTTTCCGCAGAAAAAACCATAGCGTTGGTGCAGGAACAGATGCTGTTCCAGGCGCGGCTGTGGCCGGCGGTTGAGGCTCAGGCCCAGGGTGGCGGTTTTTTCCAGCAGGGCAGCGACGATGTCGGAGCTGCGCATCACCTCAACGTCCAGCTCGACCCGCGGATGTTCGCGGTGAAAGTCGGCCAGAAAGTCATCGAAAGTGTCGGAGTTGATGCGGCTGATCATCAGTAGGCGCACCTTGCCAATCACTTCATCACCGGGTTTTTGCAGGGCGTTGCTCATCTGCGAGACCTGGCCATACATCTCGCCGGCGATGGCGAAGATCTGTTCGCCGGCCTCGGTCAGTACGAAGCGCGGGCCACGGCGCGCGATGAGTTGGCAGTCGAGTTGCTCTTCCAGGCGTTTGAGGGCCTGGCTGATGGCTGGCTGGGTCAAGTGCAGGCGCGCGGCAGCGCGGCTGATGCTCAGTTCCTGGCCAATGACGCGGAAGGTGCGCAGCAGGTTCCAGTCCAGGCGGTCGTTGAGCAACGGATGAATATCGCGGCGGGTTTCGGGCATGGTGCGGCTCAATAATAAGCAGGATTTATAATTGGAATAATAAATAGAAAATTGACTAATTATAGAGCCGCGACGATAAATCACCCTCAACAAGCGCCATCAGAGCGCATGCGTTCGACCTTTCTCCTGCCAAAAAAATAACCAAAGGAGCCAGCCCCATGAAGCCTTCCGCTTCGCCCCAGCCTCGCCGCGCTGCGGCCGCCGCGTTCATCGGCACGATGATCGAGTGGTACGACTTTTACATCTACGCCACCGCCGCCGCGCTGGTGTTCGGTCAGCTGTTTTTCCCTTCCGAAGATAAATTGTTCAGCACCATGGCTGCGTTCGGCACCTTTGCCGTGGGTTTTTTCGCGCGACCGTTGGGCGGCATAGTGTTCGGGCATATCGGCGATCGGATCGGGCGCAAGAAGTCGCTGGTGATCACGCTGGTCATGATGGGCGTGGTCACCGTGTGCATCGGGCTGTTGCCGACCTACGCGCAGATCGGCGTCGCGGCGCCGGTCCTGCTGGTCTTGTTGCGCATCGTGCAGGGCATTGCTGTCGGTGGCGAGTGGGGTGGGGCGGTGTTGATGGCCGGCGAGCATGCGCCAAAGGGGCGGCGTAATTTCTTTGCCTCCTTTGCCCAGTTGGGTAGCCCGGCGGGGTTGATCCTATCGCTGCTGGCGTTCAGCGCGGTGACCCGTTTGCCCGAAGAAGACCTGCTCAGTTGGGGCTGGCGCCTGCCGTTCCTGGCCAGTGCCTTGCTGTTGATCGTTGGCCTGGCGATTCGCCTGGGGGTGAACGAGTCGCCTGAGTTCCTCGAAGACAAAGCCTTGGCCGAAAAGGCGCGGGTGCTCAAGCCGGACCAGGCCCCGGTGATCGAAGTATTGAAAACCGCCTGGCGCCCGCTGCTGCTGTGTATCGGTGCCAATACCCTGGGCATCGCCGGCGTGTATTTCACCAACACCTTCATGATTGCCTACAGCACTCAGCAATTGGGCCTACCGCGTTCGTTGATTTTGGAATGTCTGTTCGTGGTCGCCATCATCCAGTTCTGCGTGCAGCCCCTGGCGGCCTGGGTCGCGGAGAAGGTCGGCGCCACGCGTTTTCTCTGCGCGATGACCGTGCTGGCGATGGCGTCACCTTACCCAATGTTCGCGCTGGTCAGCAGCGGCCAGGCGCCGTTGATCATCCTCGGCATCGCCCTGGCGGTGGTGTGCATGGCCTCGTTTTATGCGGTGATCGCAGGCTTTGTCAGCGGCCTGTTTGAAACCCGTGTGCGCTACACCGCGATTTCCCTGGCCTATCAGGTGTGCGGTGCGCTGGCCGGTGGCCTGACGCCGTTGATCGGCACCTGGCTGGCCCACGAATACCAAGGCCAGTGGTGGCCGATGGCAGTGTTTTACAGCCTGATCGCGGCGGTCTCGCTGGTGTGCGTATTGGCCTTGTCGCGCCGCCACGCCACCGCCCACCGCCTGGAAATGGCCCCTGGCGTTTAATGGAGCGGGTGCAATGTTGAAGATTAAGGGAGAGCGTCTATGGGCCAGCCTGATGGCCATGGCCGAAGTCGGCGCGACCGCGCGCGGTGGTAGCTGCCGCCTGGCGTTGAGCGCCGAAGACCACGCCGGTCGCGAGCTGTTCAGCCACTGGTGCAAGGCCGCCGGGCTGACCCTGAGCGTGGACGCCATCGGCAACCTGTTCGCCCGGCGTGCCGGTACGGATAAGGACGCCGCGCCGGTGATGATCGGCAGTCACCTCGACACCCAGCCCGAAGGCGGGCGCTTCGACGGCGTCTACGGCGTACTGGCCGGCCTGGAGGTGATGCGCAGCCTCGACGACCACGGCATCCAAACCCGCAAGCCGCTGGAAATCGCGGTATGGACGAACGAGGAGGGCGCCCGTTTCACCCCCGCCATGCTCGGCTCCGCCGTGTTCACCGGTACGTTGGCGCTGGACCAAGCCCTGGCCACCACCGATGCCGACGGCGTCAGCGTGGCCGACGCCTTGCGCATGATCAGCTACCACGGCGAGCGTGTTTTGGGCGGGGCGGTGGATGCGTATTTCGAAGCCCACATCGAGCAAGGCCCGATCCTCGAGGACAACGCCAAGAGCATCGGCGTGGTCAGCGGCGGCCAGGCGATTCGCTGGCTCGACGTGCAGGTCGAAGGGATGGCCGCGCATGCCGGCACCACACCGATGCCGCTGCGCAAGGACGCACTGTATGGCGCCGCGAAAATGATCCAGGCCCTGGAATGCCTCGCCACGGATTTCGCTCCCCAGGGCCTCACCACTGTCGGCGAGTTGAGCATTGCCAAGTCTTCGCGCAACACCATTCCCGGTTTGCTGACCTTCACCGTCGACCTGCGCCATCACCGCGACGCCGACATTGAGGCGATGGAGCAGCAGGTCAGGGCGCGCTTGCAGGCCATCGCGCGCAAGCGCGGCCTGAGCGTCACCATCAGCCCTCACTGGATCAGCCCGGCCACGCCGTTCGATGCCGAATGCGTGGCTTGCGTGCAAGCGGCGGTGGACGCCTTGGGTTACAGCCAGCAGCCCATTGTCAGTGGCGCCGGCCATGATGCGATCCACCTTGCGCGTTATTGCCCGACGGCGATGATCTTCATTCCCTGCGTCGGCGGCCTCAGTCACAACGAAGCCGAAGATGTACTGCCCGAGGACGTGCGCCAGGGCGCCGATGTCTTACTCAACGCCGTGTTGAAACGTGCCGGCCACGCCAACTGACCACCTCATTCTGGAAGGCTGAAGACGATCCGCTATGGGCGCAGGCAAGTCAGCACCCACAGGCACCGTGCTCACTCAGGAGATTCCCATGCAAACGTTTTTCCACCCCGAACAACTCCTGCATCATCCGCGCAGCTACTACTCCCGTGGTCAGATGCGCACGCCGCAGGAAGTCCCCGAGCGCGCCCGCAACCTGCTGCTGGCCGCGCAAACCCTGGGCTTTGAGATCGTGTCACCCGAGGACCAAGGTCTTGAGCCACTGCTGGCCGTACACGGCGCGTCCTACCTGGCCTTCCTACAGGAGGCTCACCTGCGCTGGAAGGAAATCCCTGAAGACTGGGGCGACGAAGTCATGTCCAACATCTTCGTGCGTGAGCCCAACGCCCTGCGCGGCATCCTCGCCCAAGCCGCGCGCTACCTGGCGGATGGCAGTTGCCCGGTCGGCGAACTGACCTGGCGCTCGGCCTATTGGTCGGCCCAAAGCGCCGCCGCCGCCGCCAAGGCCGTCCTCGATGGCGCGCCCGCCGCCTACGCGTTGTGCCGCCCGCCCGGTCATCACGCGCGCTTCGATGCGGCGGGTGGCTTCTGCTACATCAACAACGCGGCAGTGGCGGCGCAGGCGTTGCGCAAAGGCTTCCAGCGCGTCGCGGTCCTGGATACCGACATGCACCACGGCCAGGGCATTCAGGAGATTTTCTATGATCGCGACGACGTGCTCTACGTGTCGATCCACGGCGACCCCACCAACTTCTATCCCGCTGTCGCCGGTTTCGCCGACGAGCGCGGCAACGCGGCCGGCGAAGGCTTCAACCTGAACCTGCCGACGCCCCACGGCGCCAGCGAGGCGGTGTTCTTTGAACAACTTGAACTGGCCCTCAAGGCGCTGAAGGACTTTTCTGCGGATGTGCTGGTGCTCTCCCTGGGCTTCGACATCTACGAACTGGACCCGCAAAGCAAAGTCGCGGTGACGCGGGACGGGTTTGCGCGGTTGGGTGAGTGCATTCGTGGGCTGGGGCTGCCCTGTGTGATCGTGCAGGAGGGCGGGTATCACCTGGAGACGTTGGACAGCAATGCGCAGGCGTTCTTCAGTGGCCCGCAGGCTTGGGCGAAGTAACCGGATATGAGCCTTGCGGAGGTGTGATATCTTTATGCCATCATGTGTCGTGACGATCACGGAGGATGGTATGAAGAAGCTGTTATTGGTCGGGGTATTGGTGGTGTTGGCGTTTAGCCCGTTTATTGCGGCGGCGTGCCCGAAGGGGACGCATCCGGTTGGGGGCACGGGGTCGCATCACAAAGGCGGGACTTGTCAGTAGTTGATGGCTCGACAAGGCGTGTGAAGTCGCGGTTCGAGCGTCAACCCCGTGCGGGTGCGCTTGAGGGCGGTTGACCGATGCCCGCAGCGAAAAGCCTGCTGAACCGAGCGTTCTGCAGGCTTTTTCGTTTCGGATGGAGAGATCAGGTTCTTTCCCGTGCAGGGATTTTTCCGCATACGCAAATCTCCCTGTAACCCTGCATGACTGATCGCAGGCGCACGCGGGGAAATGGATGACGTCTCTAAAGTCCTGATCCTTGCGGCCGAAATGCTCTTGTATGACATCTGATCACTAATAAGAGCCTCGAAAAATGTCCTTACGTCGCCTGTCCATCGCCCGTCGCGCGGGCCTGGGTTTTGCTTTGATTGCTTTGCTTGTGGCCATACTCGGGTTTTTTGCGCTCTCGAACATGGCCAGCATTCGTGAAAGTGCGGTCCAGGTTGAGCGCGGGCTGGTGCCTAAAATGCGTCTGGTCTCGGATATCCGCGAGATCATGTTGCGCATTCGCACGATCTCTTTGCGTATGGCGCTGGACCCGAACCCGGCAAGCATCCCGCAATACCGCAGCCAGATGGACACGCGCAGCCAGGACCTGAGCAAAAAGCTGGCCGACCTCGATGCTGTGATCGACAGCCCCGAAGTCCGCATGTTGTATGAGCAGTTCCAGGTCTCGCTGCGCCAATACCAGCAGGGCCTGGCCCGGTCGTTTGCGCTGGCCGACCAGCAGCAGGGCGCTGAGCTCAACAAGTTATTGCTGGTGGACATGAAAACCGTGGTCGACGGCTCCGGCGCCCAGCTCAACGCATTGGCCGACTACTACAACGCGCAGATCAGCCAACAGGGGCAGGCGGCCGAGGCGCAGTACGGCCGTTCGCGCACGATGGTCTTCGGCTTTGTGCTCCTGGCCGCCTTGAGTACCGTGGCGCTGGCGTGGCTGCTGACGCGCAGCATCGTCGGCCCGCTGAGTCATGCGGTGCGGGCGGCGGAAAACGTCGCCCGTGGCGATCTGACCGAAACGGTGGCGGTGACCGGCGACGACGAAGTGACTCGCCTACTCGTGGCTCTCCAAAGTATGCAAGCCAGCCTGCGCGGTACCTTGCAACTGATTCGCCAGTCGGCCGGGCAGTTGGCGTCGTCCGCTACCGACCTGAACGGCATCACCGATCAAAGCAGCCGCAGCCTGCAAAAGCAGACCGCGGAAATCGAGCAGGCCGCCACCGCCGTCAACGAGATGACCTCGGCGGCTGACGAGGTGGCGCGCAACGCGGTGTCTACCTCCGAGTCCACGCGGGTGTCCAATGAAACGGCGCGCGAAGGCCAACATCGCGTGGGCGAAACGGTCAGCGCCATTCAAGCCTTGAGCAGCAACATCGGCGAAACCTCGACCCTGGTGCAACACCTCGCCGAGCAGTCGCGGGATATCGGCAAGGTACTCGACGTGATTCGCTCCATCGCCGAGCAGACCAACCTGCTGGCCCTCAACGCTGCCATCGAAGCGGCACGGGCCGGGGAATCCGGACGCGGTTTTGCGGTCGTGGCCGACGAAGTGCGTGCCCTGGCGCACCGCACCCAGCAATCGACCCTGGAAATCGACCAGATGGTCAGCGCCATGCGCGCGGGTTCCGACCACGCACTGACCTCGATGCAGTCGAGCACTGCACGCGCCACCGACACCTTGGCGTTGGCGGAAGGGGCCGGCGGTGCCTTGAGCCAGATCACCGATTCCATCGATCAGATTCACCAGCGCAATCTGGTCATCGCCAGTGCCGCCGAGGAGCAGGCTCAGGTCGCCAAGGAAGTTGATCGCAACATCGTCAACATTCGCGACCTGTCGGCGCAATCGTCTTCCGGCGCCGGGCAGATCAATGGCGCGAGTCGGGAACTGGCGCAACTGGCGGTCGCGCTGAACGAGGCGGTGGCACGCTTTCAACTGTAGTGAAATGCGTCGAGAGTGGCGGCGCGCAGGATGGCGCTAATTCAGCGTCGGTTCTTCCACAATCTCAATATTGACCGCTTGCCACTCGCCCCCCGGCCCCCGTTCCACTTCGTAAGTGACGGTTTGCCCCTCGCGCAGCACCCGACCGCCCCGGGCGGTGCTGCTGCGAAAGAACACGTCTTGCGTATCGTGGACGGCAGTTTCGCTGCTGATGAAGATTGCAGTCTGTGGAGTCTTTCTGGACATGGCCGTTCTCCATTTTCAGTGCAATACATGGCCCAGGGTGGGCGGGGGGCGCGGTGAGTCGCAGGCTTATCAGCTGATCAATTGGACTTTGTCCGCCTGCATGCCTTTTTCCCCTTTTACCGTTTCGAAGCTGACTTTCTGCCCTTCTTTCAATGATTTGAATCCAGTGCCCTCAATCGCCCTGAAGTGTACGAACAGGTCAGCTCCGCTATCCGGAGTGATGAACCCATAGCCTTTTTCATCGTTGAACCACTTCACCGTGCCGTTCTGTCTGTCGCTCATTGTTCGTATCCTCTAAACCCTGATGTCCTACTGCGCACCGACGCAGTGCGACATGCTTAATAAAAGCCCCGCGCCAGCCCGTCGTCAACACGGCGTTAGACCAGCGGTACTGTCATTCTTGACAGGTTCGCAGGCCGTCGAAACGCGCCATGCTGCGCAGTTTCATGCGGAAAACCCGGAGTGTTCGGGCGGCTGTCCCTGCGCGCATGGCGCCCTGTCATCGCCCATACGATAATGCCGGCATCCCGATCCCCATTGGCCATCCTCCGTGATCATCAACTTCGACCTCAACGACCTCCAAGCCTTCCGCGCCGTAGTAGACAAGGGTAGTTTTCGCGCCGCCGCCGATGCCATCCGGATCTCGCAGCCGGCGCTCAGCCGTCGCATCGAAAAGCTCGAAACCGCCCTCGATGTGAAGTTGTTCGAACGCACCACGCGCCGAGTCAGCCTGACCATGGTCGGGCGCGCCTTCCTGCCGCAGGTCGAGCGCATCCTCGACGACCTCGACATCGCCCTGATGGGCATCAGCAACGTCGCCTCCACGCGTATGGGCGACGTGACCATCGCGTGTGTGCCGTCCACCGCGTATTACTTCATGCCTCATGTGATCTCGGCATTCCACAAGCTGTACCCCAAGATTCGCCTGCGGGTGCTGGATGCCAGTGCCGGCGAGGTGTGCAACGCGGTGGAAAGCGGCGAGGCAGATTTCGGCGTGAGTTTCAGCGGCAGCCTGGCCGATGAGGTGGAGTTCGAATTGCTGTTTCAGGAACGTTATGTGCTGGCCTGCCGCCGCGATCATCCGCTTGCCGAGCGCGCCAGCGTAAGCTGGGCCGAGGCCTACGAGCATGACTACATCACGGTGGACAAAACCTCGGGCAACCGTTTCCTGCTGGACCAGGCCCTGCGCGGGGTGCGAGTGAAAAAACCGAGCATCTGCGAGACGCACCACGTGACCACGATGCTCGGTTTGGTGGAGGCGGGGCTGGGCGTGGCGATGGTGCCCTCGATTGCCATGCCGGGCTCTGAACACTCGACTCTGCTGAGTGTGCCGCTGGAGGAGCCGCAGGTGATGCGCAATGTGGGTTTGATCAAGCGCCGCGGGCGCACGTTGCCGCCGGCGGCGCTGGAGTTGGAGCGGTTGGTGCGGGAGCTGCCGTATCGGTCAGCGTGATACCGAGTCCAGGCCGGTGGATTGCACCACCGGTTGCGCCTCGGGCGAGGCGAGGTACTGCAGCAGCGCCTTGGCCTGCGCCGGGTGTTCGGCGTTGACCGGAATGCCCGCCGCAAAGCGCGTCACCGATTGCACGTCTTCGGGGAGCTTGCCGACGTAAGTCACCCCCGGTACCGGCAACAGTTCCGCGACCTGCTGCAAGCCCACCTCGTAGTCACCCTTGGCGACCTGTTCGGCCACGGGGAGGCGTTCGATCATGCTGCCCTTGGCCGGCATGCCGAGTTTTTTGAACAGTTCCTTCTCGACATACACGCCGCTGGCACTGTCCGAATACGCCACGGACTTGGCCTTGAGCAACACCGCTTTGAGTTCGGCATCGGTGTCGATGGCCGGTTTGGCCGCGCCTGCTTTCACCACCAGGCCGATCCGCGAATCCGCCAGTTCCACGCGGGACGCTTTGTCGACTTTGCCTTGTTTGATCAAGTCATCCAGGGCGTAGCCGACCATGATCACCACATCGGCGTGTTCGCCACGGGCCAGGCGGTTGGGAATCGCTTCGGGCGCCTTGCCCATCGACGGGCCGAGGACGGTGTCGAGGGTGTCGCCGCTGCGCTGGGCGTATTGCGGGCCCAGCAGTTTGTAGGCAGCGGTGAAGCCACCGGAGGTCATCACCTTGAGCTGTTCGGCCTGGGCCGTCAGCGCCAGGGCGCCGAGGGCGAGGGCCGCCAGGGTGTTCAACAGCGCTTTCATTGCGCCGCTTCCGGCATTACCTGCCCACGGGTGTTGGCCCGGTGATACAGCGCGAGGGTCGAGCACAGGGCGCACAGGGCGGCGAACATCAACCAGTAAGCCGGCGAGGCCTTGTCGTCGGTGATGTGAATGAACCAAGTCGAGATCGCCGGGGTGAAACCGCCAAAGATCGCGGTCGCCAGGCTATAGGCCAGGGAGAAGCCCGCCACGCGCACTTCCACCGGCATGATTTCGGTCAGCGCCGGGATCATCGCGCCGTTGTACATGCCGTACAGGAAGGAGAACCACAGCAGGGTTTCGAGCATATGCGCAAAGCTCGGTGCGTTTACCACGTAGGACAGCGCCGGATAAGCCGTAAGCACCGTCAGCGCGGTCATCGCGACCAACACCGGTTTGCGCCCGAAGCTGTCACTCAGGCTACCGCCGATGGGCAGCCAGACAAAGTTCGATACGGCCACCAGCAAGGTCACCAGCAACGCATCGGACGTGCTCAGTTGCAGCACGGTCTTGCCGAAGGTCGGCGCGTACACGGTGATCAGGTAGAACGCAGTGGTGGTCATGGCCACCATCAACATGCCGCCGATGACCACGGACCAGTTTTTCGCCAGGGTCGCCAGCACTTCACGCATGCTCGGGCGATGCTTGCGGTTGGCGAACTCTTCGGTTTCCTCAAGGTTGCGCCGCAGCACAAAGATGAACGGAATGATCACGCAACCGACGGCGAACGGAATACGCCAGCCCCAGTCGGCCACAATCGCCGGTTCCATCCACACGTTCAGGCCATAACCCAGCGCGGCGGCGACCACGATGGAGATCTGTTGGCTGCCCGATTGCCAACTGGTGTAGAAGCCCTTGCGGCCGGGGGTGGCCATTTCTGCGAGGTATACCGACACCCCGCCCAGTTCCGCACCGGCCGAGAAGCCTTGCAGCAGACGGCCGAGCAACACCAGCGCCGGTGCCCACAGGCCAATGGTGTGATAACCCGGCACCAGCACGATCAGCAGCGTGCCGCTGGCCATGATCGACAGGGTCACGATCAACCCTTTGCGACGACCGACATCGTCAATGTAAGCGCCCAGGATTACCGCACCCAACGGACGCATCAGGAAGCCCGCGCCGAATACGGCGAAGGTCATCATTAATGACGCAAACTCATTAGCGGCGGGGAAGAACGCGGCAGCGATGTAGGTGGCATAAAAGCCGAACAGGAAGAAGTCGAACTGTTCGAGGAAGTTGCCCGAAGTAACGCGGAATACTGCACCCACTTTCGAACGGGCAGAGTCGGGTCGGGTAGGGCTTGTCATGGTTTTGTGTCTCCAGCGTTCTTTTTAAAGTGCTTGTTTCGCTTAGGACTGAGGATAGTGGCTGACACATTTAGAAATGAAAAGTGAGTAATTTGGATGCATTGATGCGTTTTGGTTATCAATTTCGGCGCAGGCACATTGTGCGTTCCTTGTTCTATGCTTGCAGGCGTAACCAACTTTTTACGGCCGGGGGTGCCTATGACTGACGAACAGAAACAGCGGGACGAGCGGGAGCGGGAGCAACGTCGGCGGCGATTGGAGGAAGAAAAGCCGCAGACCTGGAAGCATCCCGAGGACGGCACGGAGCTTTCGGAGCGGGATCAGGAAATTCCGCTGAAACCCTGATGCCCCAAGTGCGGAGCGGGCTTGCTCGCGATTGCGCTGTATCCGTCAGCCAATCGAGCACCCTGTGTGGGGTTGCTGACCCTGGCGCTGCGTTTGCGCCCGGAACAGCCGCCGGCCCCTCGGGGGGTTATGAGACCAGCAACGAAATAGGATAACCCGACGCCAACACCAGATACGCCACCACCGCCGCCAGGCACAAGCCGACGAATACCCGCAACAAAGTGCGGGCGGTGGGGTGCGCGATAAACTGGATGACCCAGATACAGAACCCGGCCAAGAGGGTGGCCGCGGCGAGAGTGACCAGCACGAGAGTGTTCCTGCGAGCTTGAAGAGCTGATTTATAGTCGCAAAGCCGTCTATTGAACAGAGTGCGCATAGACGCAGCTCCTCGGGCTTTCTAAACTGCGGCTTGTCGTGGGGAAAGGGCGGGCATCGATGAATCGCAATGAATTACGCAAGGCCGACATCAACTTGATGGTGGTCTTCGAAGCACTGATGCTCGAGCGCAATGTGACGCGGGTGGCGGAGAAGTTGTTTCTCGGCCAACCGACCATCAGTTCGGCGCTCAACCGGTTACGCACCTTGTTCAACGATCCGCTGTTTATTCGCGTCGGCCACCGCATGGAACCTACCGCGCGGGCCGAGGAAATCATCCTGCATCTGTCGCCGGCCCTGGACTCGCTGTCATCGGCCCTGAGCCTGACCCACGATTTCGACCCGTCCGTCAGCACCATGACCTTCCGTATCGGCCTGTCCGATGATGTCGAGTTCGGCCTGTTGCCGCCGTTGCTGCGCGCCTTGCGCCAGGAAGCGCCGATGGTGGTGTTCGTGGTGCAGCACGTCGACTACTGGCGGATTCCCGATCTGCTGGGGTCCGGTGATATCACCGTCGGCATCACCCAGACCCGTGGCCTGCCGGCGAATGCCAAGCGCAAGTTGCTGCGCCATATCCGCCCGCGCTTGTTGCGCGCCGACGCGTCCGACCGGCCGCTGACCCTCGATGAATATTGCGCGCGGCCCCATGTGCTGGTGTCCCACACCGCCAACGTGTCCGGGTTTGCCGATGAGTGGCTGGCGGAAATCGGGCGCAAGCGCCATGTGGTGTTGTCGGTGCCGCAATACAGCGCGCTGCCGGCACTGCTGGCCGGCACCGACCTGATCGCCAGCCTGCCGGACTACACCGCCGAAGCCATGACGCTGTCGGGCAACCTGTTTTGTGAGCCATACCCGTTCGAGACACCGACCCTGGATTTGTCCATGGTCTGGCTCAGCCATGTGGACACCGACCCTGCCGAGCGCTGGATGCGTTCGCGGCTGGAGGCGTTTATGAGCGACCGCGACCTGGTGAAAAAGGTCTGATGCTTTTATCCGTGGTATATCTGGGAATCTTCCTACGGTTACTTCGGAGACTCCCATGCCACACCTGCACCTGGAATACACCGCCAACCTGACGCAACTGGACGCCGATAAGGCCCTGTTGCGTCTGAACCATGCGTTGGTGGCCTCCGGTCAGTTTGGCGCCGAATTCGATATCAAGAGCCGTTCGCTCAAGGTCGACAGTTTTCGCGTGGGCACCGCCATGACCGCCCGGGGTTTTGTCGCCGTGCGCCTGGCATTGCTCAGCGGGCGCTCGGCGCAGGTCAAGAAGCAGTTATCGGAAAGCCTGCTGGCCGTGGTGCAAGAGCTTGGGCCGTGGCCGGAGGGGGTGCAGGTGCAACTGAGTGTCGAGTTGCTGGATATCGATCGCGATTCCTACAGTAAGGTCGCGATTGGTTGAGCGCTTCCGTCCTTCACAACCCTGGCGCTCTACGTCGATGCGTGAGGTCAGAGTAATCCCTGTTCAGCGCAGACTTTTACCACCTGCTCCCTGAACCAGGTATTGGCGCTGTCCTGTTCACTGGTTGCGTTCCACTGCATGTCCAGGGTGAACCCCGGCAACCCGTTGGGCGCCTCGCAATAGCCGAACACTGCGGCGGGTGCCAGCAGTCTTTGCACACGGCGGGGCAGGGTGACGATGAAGTCGGTGCCGGCGATCATCTTCAACGCGGCGCTGTAGCTGTTGGCCCGGGCGACCACTTGGCGCTTGTGGGCCTGGCGCGCCAGCCAGCCGTCGATCATGTTGGTGTCGGAGGTCCACGGCGTGGGGAATACGTGGCGTCGCTCGACGAAAGACTGCAGGCTGAACGCCGCCTCACGGGGCGCTGCACGTTTGTCGAAGACACACACCAGGTCGTCTTCGAGCAGCATCTGGGTCTTGAAGTCTTTATGGGCGCGGTGAAAGTGCGGGCCAAAGCAAATCACCAGGTCGAGGCGGCCTTCGCGCAGGTCGACGGCGGGGATCTCGGTTTCCAGCTTGCGCACATTGACGATCACCGGCAGGTCGGCGCGGTCGAAGTTTTTCAACAGGCGCGGCAGGATCAACTGCTCGAAATACTCCGGGGCGCACACGTTGAAGCTCACGGCCTTCTGGGTGGGGTCAAAGGCCTGGCCACCGGCGTGGCACAGGTTGATGCTTTCGAGGATTTTCTGCACATGGCCGTACATGGTGCTGGCCTTGTACGTCGGACGCATACCCGCCCGCGTGTTGATAAACAGCTCATCCTCGAAACTGGTGCGCAGCTTCTTCAAGCTGTAGCTCACGGTCGACTGGCTGACGAACAGCGTTTCTGACACCTCGGTAACGCTGCTCTGGTCGTAGACGGCGATAAACACCATCAAATCCTGCATATCGAGCTTTCTGAGCAAGTTACTGTTTAGCATCCATTCCATCCGGTAAGCCTTGGCACTGTGACAGCGCGCGACAAGGGTAGAAGATTAACGGAACGGGCGTGCCAATAGAAAGCTCTGTAGGGTGTTTCTATGTTTTGTGTGGGACAAAAAGTGTTTGCAACACGACGTCAGCGAATGTGCTCCGCGTAATGCTTCGGATCGAAGCGCGTGACGATCAGCAGCATCACCCCGATCACCGCCGTCAGCGACCACCATGCCCATTCGAAACTGCCCAACTGATCGCGGATCATCCCGGCGATCAACGGCGACAGGCCGGCA
Source organism: Pseudomonas marginalis (assembly GCF_024169655.1). Taxonomy (GTDB): domain Bacteria; phylum Pseudomonadota; class Gammaproteobacteria; order Pseudomonadales; family Pseudomonadaceae; genus Aquipseudomonas; species Aquipseudomonas paraveronii. The sequence goes on from NZ_JALJWV010000001.1 coordinate 1,559,649, forward strand.
ATCAGGTAGCCGATGCCTTGCACAAACGCCGTCAGGCCACCGGCGCGGCGCGGGTGGTCGAGGTGGTCGAGGGACAGGATCAAACTCATCGGGAACAGCCCGCCGATGCCCAGGCCCAGCAGGCAGGGCCACAGCAAACTCAGGTATTGGGGCGCCAGGATCAGCCCGCAGAAACCGAGGATGATCAGCACCAGCAACACCGCCACCACTGCGCGTTTATCCTGGCGACGGTTAGCGATGGCCGGGGTCACCAGGCCCGAGATGACTTCCATCGCGGTGAGGAAACCCAGGAGCAAACCGGCATGCTGTTCGCTCCAGCCTTGTTCGACGTAGTACGGCGCCAGCCACGCCAGGACGCAGGTGTAGGAGGCTGTACCGAGGCCAAAAAAGATCGCCAGCAACCAGGCGCGGCCATTGCCGAAAAATCCTTCCTGCTTGTCAGAACCGACCTGGGGCAAGGCGGGCAGCGCCGCACGCTGGGCGGACCAGAAGACCAGGGCGAGCAAGGCCAGCCCTGCCCAGATCGCCAGGCCGATGCGCCAACTGCCGGTCTGCACCTGCACGAACGGCGAGAACGACGCCGCCAGCGCCGCGCCGCCCATGATCGCCGTGACGTACAAACCCATGAACAATGAAACGTTGGCGCTGAAGCGTGACTTGATCAGCGCCGGCATCACCGCCTGGATCATCGCGATGCCAACCCCCGCAGCGATCGCGCTGACGATCAACTCCAGCGCCGAATCGAGGAACAACCGCGACAGCGTCGCCACGCCGATCACCAGCAGCGACACCGCGATGCTGCGATGTTCGCCGAAGCGCTTGGCCAGGCCCATGCCGAAAAACATCGCCAGGCCCATGGCCATGACCGGCAACATGGTCAGCAACGCGGCGCTGCTGAAACTCAACGGCACCTCGCCGCGAATCGACGCTAACAACGGCCCTACGGCCGCCATCGACGGGCGCAGGTTAAGCGCGACCAGCACGACGCTGATCATCAGCCAGACGGCGGTGGTGGATTTTGCGTGAACGTTTTCCATGGGCCAGCCTTGAGTGAACAAGGGCGAATCAGGCCACGCACGGGGAGCGGGGGCAAATGAGAAAGTTGCAGGGGCTATCTAAAAAACGCAGTTAACTGAAATACCGCACATCAAAATGTGGGAGGGGGCTTGCTCCCGATAGCGGTGGTTCAGTCAAAGATGCTCCAACTGAATGAGTGCTATCGGGGGCAAGCCCCCTCCCACATTGGTCCACATTCCACAGGGAGGCTGCGTCGTCAGTTAGACCGGATCACGTGCTTGATCTCCTGAAACGCCGCCAACCCCCACGGGCCTAGCTCGCGGCCGATGCTGCTCTGCTTGTAACCGCCCCACGCCGTTTGCGCGAAGATCACCTGTGGCGCGTTGATCCACACCATGCCGGCCTGCAAGGCATTGGCCACGCGTTCGGCGGCTTCGCCGTTGCGGCTGACCACGCTGGCTACCAGGCCGAAATCGCTGTCGTTGGCCAGGGCGATGGCCTCGTCTTCCGTGGTAAAGCGGCGTACACACAGCACCGGGCCGAAGATTTCTTGCTGCCACAATGCGCTGTCCAGCGGCACGTCAGTGAACAGCGTGGGACGAATGAAATAGCCTTTCGCCAAGTGCGCCGGGCGCTCACCGCCGCACAGCAAGCGGGCGCCGTCCTGCACGCCGCGCTGGATATGCGCCAACACCCGTTGGTACTGGGCGTGGTTGATCAGCGCGCCCATTTCCACGTCTTCGGCAAACGGGTCAGCGACGCGAATCCCTTCAACCCGCACGGTCAAACGCTGCAGGAATTCATCCGCGAGACTGTCCGCCACCAGCACGCGGCTGGTGGCGGAACACATCTGCCCGGCGTTGAAAAAGCCGCCACCACAGGCCAGCTCCAGCGCCAGGTCGAGGTCGGCATCTTCCAACACCAGCAGCGAGGATTTGCCCCCCAGCTCCAGGCTCACGCCCTTGACGGTTTCGGCGGCGCGTTGCATCACCTGCACGCCCACCGCATTGCTGCCGGTGAAGGAAATCTTCGCCACGCGAGGCGCCGCTGCCAATGGGGCGCCCACGGCCAGGCCGGTGCCGCAGACGAGGTTGAACACCCCCGCCGGGAAGCCGGCCTCGGCGATGATCCGCGCCAGTTGCAATTCCGCCAGCGGTGTCACTTCCGACGGTTTGAGCACCACGCAACAGCCGGCGGCGAGGGCCGGGGCGAGTTTCCAGGCGGTGGTGACCATGGGGAAATTCCACGGCACGATCAGGCCCACCACGCCGCAGGGTTCGCGGCGCAGGCGGGCGCTGAAGGCGTCACAGGGCAGCACCACCGCACGGTCTTGCTCGGCGTCCAGCGCCTCGGCGAGACCGGCGTAGTACTCGAAGGTGGCGATCACGTCGTCGACATCGATACCCGCTTCGAACAACGGTTTGCCGCTGTTGCGCGCCTGCACGCGCATCAACGGCTCACGCTGTTCGCTCACACCTTGAGCCACTTTGCGCAGCAGGGCGCCGCGCTCACGCCCGGTGCTTTGCGACCAGCCGATAAACGCCGCGCTGGCGGCGTCGACCGCCTCGGCCACGGCGCTCGCATCGCCGACGCTGACCTGGGCCAACGTCTCCTCGGTGGCCGGGTTGATCACCTCCAGCACGTCATGGCCGGCACGCCACGCACCATTGATATACACACCGTTCATGACTGCGCTCATACCGCCACCTCCTGCATCCAACGTTGCTGGTCGATTTCAATCAGCGTCGGCCCTTGGCGATCAGCGGCAGCCCGCAAGGCAACGCGCAGCGAGTCCACGCCCTGGATGCGCTCGGCGGCGCAACCGAGGGCTGTGGCCACGCCGATAAAGTCCGGCGTGTAGATGTCGACGCCGACCGGTTCGATGGCCCGGTTGAGCATGTACTTCTTGATCTCCTCGTAGCCCTGGTTATTCCACAGCAGCACGATGATCGGCGTGCGTGCTTCCACGGCGCTGGCCAGTTCCGGCAGGGTGAATTGCAGCCCGCCGTCACCGATCAGGCACACCACCGGCTGGCCATCGCCACGCCCCAACCAGGCGCCGATGGCTGCAGGCAGGGCGTAGCCCAAGGTGCCGTAGCCGGTGGAGGCGTTGAACCAGCGGCGCGGGTGGTCGAGGTTCAGGGTCAGGTTGCCGCTGTACACCGGCTGCGTGGAGTCGCCCACCAGCACCGCATTAGGCAGTTCCTCCAGCACGGTGTGGAGGAAGCGGGTTTGCGCACGGGTGGCGGCGTCCCAGGTCGGCGTTAATTCGGCCCACAGGCGGGCGACGCGTTGAGCGCCCCAGGCGCTGTGGCGAGGCGCCAGCGGCAGGCGCTGGAGCTCGGCGAGCAAGGCCTCGGCGGCGATCTGTGCGTCGGCCACCAACGCCAGTTCGGGCGGGTAATTGCGCACGGTTTGGTCCGGGTCGATATCGATGCGCAGCAGCGCTCCGGGAATCTCGAAGCCGCCGGCGAAGGTCACGTCGTAGTCGGTCTCTGCCAGCTCCGTGCCGATGGCCAGCACCACATCGGCCTCGGCGACCAGGGCGCGGGTGGCGAGCAGGGTCTGGGTCGAGCCGATCAGCAACGGGTGGGCTGCGGGCAGCATACCTTTGGCGTTGATGGTCAGCGCCACGGGGGCGCCGAGGGTTTCTGCCAGGCGGGTCAACGCCGCGGCTGCCGCGATGGCGCCGCCGCCGGCCAGGATCAATGGGCGTTTGGCGGCGGCGAGTCGTTGGCTCATCTGCTTGACCGCCGACGGTGCCGCACCGGCACGCGCCACGCTGACGGGTGAAGTGCCGAGCAATGCATCGGCGTTTTCCACCAGCACATCCAGCGGGATTTCGATGTGTACCGGGCGCGGCCGCCCCGCTTGGAACAGCGCGAACGCCCGCGCCAGCACGCCGGGCAATTGCGCTGCCGACATCAAGGTGTGGGAGAACGCCGCCACCCCGGCGATCAGCGCGCTCTGGTTCGGCAGCTCATGCAACTTGCCGCGCCCGCCGCCCAACTGGCTGCGCGACTGCACGCTGGAGATCACCAGCATCGGGATCGAGTCGGCATAGGCCTGGCCCATGGCCGTGGTGATGTTGGTCATGCCGGGGCCGGTGATGATGAAACACACGCCGGGCTTGCCACTGGTGCGTGCATAGCCATCGGCCATAAAACCCGCGCCCTGTTCGTGGCGCGGGGTGACGTGGCGGATGTTCGAGCGCGCCAGGCCGCGATACAACTCCACGGTGTGTACTCCAGGGATACCAAACACCTGGTCCACGCCGTAGCTTTCCAGAAGGTTGACCAGTACTTCGCCGCAGGTCGCCATACATGTCGCTCTTATTGTTGAGGTTGGGCGGTATTGGACCGGCTGGCCGGTAGCGGCAACAATCGATAAAAAGTCATACTAGCCATGTCCTCACGTCATGGCTGCTTGCTCCTATGAAACGCCTCCCGCCGCTGCCTGCGCTGCATACCTTCTGGGTCACCGCCCAGTGTTGTAACTTCACCCGCGCCGCCGAGCAGTTGCACATCACCCAGGGTGCGGTAAGCCGGCAGATCGCCGGGCTGGAAAGCCATTTGGGCTACGCGCTGTTCCTGCGTCAGGCGCGGGGCCTGAGCCTGACCGAAGAAGGCCGCGAGTGGTCGCTGCGGGTGCAGCAGGTGTTCGGCCTGCTCGGTGACGCGCTGGAGCAGATCGGCAGCCGCCGCGACACCCTGCAGCTCAAGGCCTCCACCTGCGTGATGCGCTGGCTGCTGCCGCGCTTGATGCAATGGCAACGGGAACGCCCGGATGTGCCGGTGGAGCTGACCACGACCGTGGCCTACAGCGTGGACTTTCGTCGCGAGCAGTTCGATGCAGCGGTGATCTATGCGCCCAGCGCGGAACAATCGGCCGAGGCTCGGCATCTGTTCGATGAACAACTCACACCGGTCTGCGCGCCGGCTTTACGCGACCGTCTGAGTACGCCTGCGGACCTGCAGCAACAGGTGCTGCTGCACCCCACGCGGGACGAACGCGACTGGGCGTTGTGGCTGGAGGCGGCGAAGACGCGCTTGAGCAATGTGAGCCAGGGCCACCATTTCGAGACGCTGGATCTGGCCATGACGGTGGCGTCCCAGGGCTCAGGTGTGGCGATTGGCGACAGTGCGTTGATTGGCGAAGACGTGAAGGCGGGGCGGTTGGTGGCGCCGTTTGAATTGCGGGTGCCGACGGGGATGGGCTATTACCTGGTGTATCCGCCGGGGACGGCCCCTTCGGCCGGGCTTGAAGCGCTGATGGATTGGTTGGTCAACCAGGCGCAACAGGCGTAGCGCTGAAGATCCACATGGGGGCGCCGGCAAGCCAGCGCCCCCATGTTTTGATCGCGTTGGCTCAGTAACCGACGGTGAAACGCTGGCGCGAGTGCTTCGGTGTTTCCACTTCATCGAGCATCGCGATGGCGAAGTCGGCGAAGCTGATCCAGCTGCGGCCTTCGTGGCTCACCAGCAAATCATCCTGACCCAGGCGGAACGTGCCGGTGCGCTCGGTTTCAACGAATTCGGCCGACGGCGACAGGAAGGTCCAATCCAGTTCCTGCTCCTGACGCAACGCCTCGAGGAACGTCGCGCCGGCACTGGCTTCTGCCTTGTACGCTTGCGGGAAACCCTCGCTGTCGATCACCCGAGTGCCGCCCGGCAGCAGCAGCGAGCCCGCGCCGCCTACCACCAGCAGGCGTTTCACTGCGGCTTTTTTCACCGGGCCGATCACCGCACTGGCGGGCAGGGTGGCGAAGTGCGCCGCGCTGATCACCACATCGCTGCCGCTGATGGCCTGTTGCAAGGCCTCGGCATCCAGTGCATCGACCTGTTTGACGCTGACGCCAGGGCGCACGGCAAGTTTGTCGGTGTTACGCGCGATGGCGATCACGCTATGCCCACGCCGCAGCGCCTCTTCCAGCAGTTGACTACCGGCACGGCCAGTGGCCCCAATGATTGCGATCTTGCTCATGACGTTCTCCAGTACGGTTAAGGTTTGAAACGCTTCACCACTTCATTTCGCCCTTGGCGACTTTGGCGCTCAGTTCCAGCGAGCTTTCGTCGGCGAGGGTCGGGTAACGCTTTTTCATTGCCGCGATCAGGGCGGCGGAATCCTTGGCCTTGGCGGTTTCTTCGGCAAAGGCCTTGATGTAGTCGGCGGTAAAGGCCACGGATTGCAGCGACGGGCTGCCGAGGAAATGCCCCGGAACCACCGTGCGCGGCTTCAGCTCGGCGATGCGTTGCAGGCTGGCCAGCCAGTCTTTATGCGACTGCGCGCTCTGAGTATCGGCCATCCACAGGTGGATGTTGTCGGCGACGACCACACCGCCGACGACGGCCTTGATCGATGGAACCCACACAAAGCTGCGATCCGGCTGCGGGCCGTCCAGGCCGATCACTTCCAGGTGTTGGCCTTCAAGCGTCAGGCGGCGGCCGTCGAGCACCTGCGGCACGATGGTTTTGCCTGGCTTGTCGGCGCCCATTTTCGGGCCCCAGAACGCCAGTTTGCCGACGACGGTCGCGTTGATATGGTCGACCACCGCTTGCGGGGCCAGCACCTTGGCGTCGGGGAATGCGGCGGTCAGGGTGTCGAGGCCGAAGTAGTAGTCCGGGTCGCCGTGGCTGATGTAGATGGTGGTCAGGTGTTTGCCGCTGGCGCGGATCTTCTGCACCAGTTGTTCGGCCTGGCTTTTACCGAACTGCGCGTCGACCAGGATCGCGTCTTTCGCGCCGCTGACCAGCACCGAACTGACCGGAAAGATCGCGGCTTCGCCGGGGTTGTACACGTCGAGGGTCAGCTCGGTGGCGGCGGCCTGGGCGGCGAAGGCCAGGGCGGCGGTCGCCAGGGTCAGGCGCTTGAGAGTGGAAAACATCGGGCAGCTCCGGCAATCGGTAAGGGATGCACAGAGCTTAGTTGCACCAAACACAACAAAAAATGCGATGCTGGGACATAGTTTGTTTCTAAAATCGGGCAGATCATGGATCGTCTTCAAGCAATGCGCGTGTTTGTGACGGTGGTGGATTTGGGCAGCCAGTCCGCCGCCGCCGACCATCTGGACCTGTCGCGCCCGGTGGTCTCGCGCTACCTGGCCGAGCTGGAAGACTGGGTCGGTGCGCGCTTGCTGCATCGCACCACGCGCAAGCTGAGCCTGACGGCCGCCGGCGGGGAAACCCTGCCGCGTTGCCGGCAATTGCTGGAATTGTGCGGTGACATGCAGGCCGCCGTCCGCGAGCCGGATGACGCACCCCGTGGCCTGTTGCGCCTGAGTGTCAGCACCTCGTTCGGCCTGGCGCAGTTGGCCGAGGCCATCGCGGAGTACGTCAAGCGCTACCCCTTGGTGACGGTCGACCTGCAGATGCTCGATCGCACGGTCAACCTGGTGGATGAGCGCATCGATCTGGCGATCCGCACCAGCAATGACCTGGACCCCAACCTGATCGCACGGCGCCTGACCGTCTGTCGCTCGGTGGTGTGCGCGACCCCGGCCTACCTGCTTGAGCATCCGGCGCCGCACAAGGTCGAAGACCTGGCGCGGCACAACTGCCTGACCCACTCGTACTTCGGCAAAAGCCTGTGGCATTTCGAGGAAGGCGGCGAGCACGTTTCGGTGCCGATCCACGGCAATATCACCGCCAACGAAGCCAGCACGCTGTTACGCCTGACGCTGGCCGGGGCCGGGGTGGCGATGTTGCCCAGTTATCAGGCCGGGGAGCACATCCGCCGTGGCGAACTGGTGCGCCTGCTGCCCGCGGCCGAGCCGCGGCAGATGAACATCTACGCGGTGTACGCGTCGCGCAAACACATGCCGTCGGCGCTGCGCAGTCTGCTGGATTTCCTGGTGCAGAGGTTTCCGGAAACGCCGGAGTGGGATAGGGGCCTGTGACCCGACATACAGATGTTGAATGGCGTCCAATAATGGCAACTCGCCCTGACTGACCTATGCTTTAAACAGCGTCACGTAGATCCTTCAGAGGTCTGTGCCATGACCGTCAAAACCAGAAAGTACCTGATGATCTTCACCCTCTGCGCCTTAGCCAGCGCGCTGTACGGCACTGCCGCCTATCGCGTGGAGCAGACCCGGATGCAGCCGAGCTTTGCGATCAGTTGCAATCAGGACCAGAACCAATGCATTCCGCACACCGGCAGTTTCAGCGCGTTGCGCTAAATGGCCTACAGAGGACGATCCCACTTTAACCCTGGGGTGTGTCGGCCTTGAGGTGCTCGCGAAACGCCTTGGGCGAAAACCCGACCCGTCGGCGGAACAGCCGCGAGAAGTTGGTCGGGTCGGAAAAGCCCAGTACCTCGGACATTTCATTGATGGTCATGCTGGTGTAGGTCAGCAGGCGCTTGGCTTCCAGCAATTGGCGGTCATGCATGATCTGTAGCGCAGGTTGCCCGCCCAATTCCCGACACGTGCCGTTCAGGTGTGAGACCGAGATGCCCAGCTTGTGGGCCAGGTCTTCAATCTTCGGGTGTTCGCGATATTGCTGCTCGACCAATTGGGTAAAGCGCCGGAAATATTCTTGCCCGCGCGGTGCCCGTGGGTGACGGCGCTGGATCGCCTGGCGGCTGATCCACACCAGCAGTACGCTGACCAGGGCGTGCATCATCATGTCCCGGGCCGGCTGTTCATCGGCGTATTCGTCCTGCAGGCGGGAGAACAGGCTGTGCAGGTAGTCACGGTCCTTGCCTGCCGGGTAAGTGCCGAGCGCCTGCAGGCCGTCTACCGTCGCGCCCAGTTGCGCTTGCAGATGGCTGACCAGCGGTGCCGCCAGGGTCAGCACGTAGCCTTCGACCTCTTCAGCAAACCGAAACCCATGCACACATAGCGGCGGCAGCACCTGCAAGGTCGCTTCGTTGAGGGTGGTGCGCTGGCCTTCGATTTCCAGTTGCGCCTGGCCTGTGTGGACGTACAGCAACTGGCACAGATCCGCGTGCCGGTGGGGCTGGATTTCCCACTGGTAGTCCCGGCTGCGTCGGGAAATCGTTTCGCAGTGCAACAAATCCGGCGTCGGCCATTGCTGGTTTTCCCCATACAGCTTGAACACCGGAATCGCGGAACTGGCAGTTTTAGTCATAGTTTCAATCCGATACTCAGGCAAGTGGTTCGGTAATCGCCCCGATTGGCAAAAAGCGCAGGCTTTGGCGCAGTTTTCACCTTCTTATAGCGGCCACTCAAGTGAAAAATGTCAGCAACAAGATCAATGACAACTCTTTCACCTTATCCGTTCGGGTGAATTTTTCGGGCCATAAAAATAATGAAAACGCTGAAAACTCAAGTCGCCATCATCGGCGCCGGTCCCTCGGGACTTCTGCTCGGCCAACTGCTGCATCAGGCCGGTATCCAAACCCTGATTCTAGAGCGCCAAAGCGCCGATTACGTGCTGGGCCGCATCCGTGCCGGCGTGTTGGAGCAAGGCATGGTCGACCTGCTGCGCGAGGCCGGCGTCAGCCAGCGTATGGACGCGGAAGGCCTGGTCCACGATGGCTTCGAACTGGCGCTCAATGGCCAATTGACCCACATCGACCTCAAGGCGCTCACTGGCGGTCAATCGGTGATGGTCTACGGCCAGACCGAAGTGACCCGCGACCTGATGGCCGCACGCGCCGCCGCAGGTGCCGTCACCTTGTATAACGCCCGTGAGGTGCAACCCCATGGGCTCAAAACTGATCAACCCTGGTTGACGTTCGAACATGAAGGCGAAACCTTTCGCCTGGAGTGTGACTACGTGGCCGGTTGCGACGGTTTTCACGGTGTCGCCCGTCAATCGATCCCGGCCGAATCGCTGAAGGTCTTCGAACGGGTGTATCCCTTCGGCTGGCTGGGTATCCTGGCCGACACGCCGCCGGTCCATGATGAACTGGTGTACGCCAAGCATGCGCGTGGGTTTGCCTTGTGCAGCATGCGTTCGCCGACACGCAGCCGTTACTACCTGCAAGTACCCGTTGAGGAGTCGGTCGACGCGTGGTCGGACCAGCGTTTCTGGGATGAACTGAAAGTGCGCCTGCCGAGCCACCTGGCCGAACAGTTGGTGACCGGGCCGTCGATCGAAAAAAGCATCGCGCCGCTACGCAGCTTCGTGGTCGAGCCGATGCAGTACGGGCGTTTGTTCCTGCTGGGGGATGCGGCGCACATCGTGCCACCCACCGGGGCCAAGGGCTTGAACCTGGCGGCGAGCGACGTGAGCACGCTGTTTCGGATCTTGCTCAAGGTCTACCGCGAGGGGCGCGTGGAGTTGCTGGAGAAGTATTCGGAAATCTGCCTGCGGCGGGTGTGGAAGGCCGAACGGTTTTCCTGGTGGATGACGTCGATGCTGCATCAGTTTCCCGAGGCGGACGGGTTCAGCCAGCGCATTGCCGAGAGCGAACTGGCGTACTTCATCAACTCCCACGCCGGGCGCACCACCATCGCGGAAAATTACGTCGGGCTTCCTTACGAAGCTATCGAATAGCCTGCTATCGTATCGAGCATCCCCGCAGGTCGCCTTTTCCTGCGGGCCTTGCTCGAAGGTTTACCGTGACTCAACTCAATCAACCCACCCCAGCCGTGCCCGCCGTGCGCAGCATCCTCGTCTCGTTGATGATGGCGATCTTCCTCGGTGCCTTGGACCAGACCATTGTCGCGGTGTCCATGCCGGCCATTTCCGCGCAGTTCCACGACGTCAACCTGCTGGCCTGGGTGATCTCCGGCTACATGGTGGCGATGACGGTGGCGGTGCCGATCTACGGCAAGCTCGGCGACCTGTACGGGCGGCGGCCGATGATGCTGATCGGCATGGGCCTGTTCACCCTGGCGTCGCTGTTCTGTGGCATGGCGCAAAGCATGGAGCAACTGGTGCTGGCGCGGGTGCTCCAGGGCATCGGCGCCGGTGGGATGATTTCGGTGAGCCAGGCGATCATCGGCGACATCATCCCGCCCCGCGAGCGCGGCCGCTACCAGGGCTATTTCAGCAGCATGTACGCGGTGGCCAGCGTGGCCGGGCCGGTGCTGGGCGGTTATATGACCGAGTACCTGTCCTGGCGCTGGGTGTTTTTGATCAACCTGCCCTTGGGCGCCGGTGCCTGGTACGTGGCCCATCGCACCCTGGTCGGGCTGCCGTTGCCACAACGCAAGCCGATCATCGATTACCTCGGTACTGTGCTGATGATCATCGGCTTGAGCGCCTTGTTGTTGGGCATCACCGAGATCGGCCAGGGCCATTATTGGCGCGATGATTCGGTGCTCGGGCTGCTGGCCTGCGCGCTGGTGGCGCTGAGCATATTTGTCTGGCATGAGCGGCGTGCGCGGGAACCGTTGCTGCCGATGCACCTGTTCGCCAACCGCAGCGCGGTGTTGTGCTGGTGTACGATGTTTTTCACCAGTTTCCAGGCGATTTCCCTGACGGTGCTGATGCCCCTGCGCTTTCAGACGGTAACCGGTTCCGGCGCCGACAGCGCCGCGCTGCACCTGCTGCCACTGGCGATGGGCTTGCCGATGGGCGCCTACTTTGCCGGGCGCATGACCTCGGTGACCGGGCGCTATAAACCGCTGATCCTCAGCGGCGCCGTGTTGAGCCCCTTGGCGATTCTCGGCATGGCCTACAGTGCGCCGCAGGCGTTGGGGCTGACGGCAATGTTCATGTTGCTGTGCGGCATCGCTGCTGGCATGCAGTTCCCGACCTCGCTGGTGGGCACACAGAATTCGGTGGACCAGCACGATATCGGCGTCGCTACCAGCACCACCAACCTGTTCCGCTCTCTGGGCGGGGCGGTCGGGGTGGCGTGCATGTCGGCGTTGTTGTTGGCGCTGTTGCAGGACTCCAGCTTTGCCCACTTGGCCAACGGTGCGCTGGTGGCTGAGGGCGGCTCCGGCAACGTCCTGCTCGACGGCCTGAACGCGGCCCCAGGCCCGGCGCAGGACGCCCTGCGCGGGGAACTGGCGGTGACGTTCCGGCATTTGCTGATGGTGAGTGCGGCGGTGTCATTGCTGGGGCTGGCAGCGGCGATTGCGATGCCTAATCGCGTGCTGCGCGGTCGGGAAGACAACGCCAAGTAGCTGGCATGATCAGGGGCTGTAGTACCCGACCGCGACCATGAAATGCCCGATTTTACGCACATATGCATGCTTGCGCTCGACCTTGCCGGTCACCGGGTTTTTCCAGCGGTACTTGTACTCACCCTGGTCTTGCTCCGCCATCAGCTTGAGGATCGGTTCGCCCACCGGCTTGCCGTCCGGGTCCTTGACCTTGCTGAAGTCAGTGTTGATCAGCCGCAGGTTGGTGCCATGGGCGACATAGCGCTGGGTATCGAGGTCCACCACAAACACGTAGAGATCGTCCTGCAGGAAACCGCCCTGTAATGAGTTGATCGCCTTCAGCGTGCCCGCTTCATCCTTGACCAGCGCCTTGACGGCCTGGTTCCGCAGCGCCCGCGCCTGTTCCGGCGTAGCCCGTGGCAGGTAATAGCCCACCGCCAGGATGCGCTCGCCCACGCGCTGATAAAACACATGCTTGTGCTCGATCTTGCCGTCGTTCCAGTTCTGCCAGCGGTAGTCGGCCTGCTGGATGCCCTGGCTTTCCGGCACCTTGAGCGCGTCCTTGAACGACTGGCGCAAATCCGGCCCCAGCACTTCGGACACATCGCGGCCGATCAACGCGGAGGAGGGCCCGCCGCTGGCCAGCAACACGCCCTGGGTGTCGACCACGAACACATAGCGGTCATGGTCGACAAACTCGCCCTGGCGGCTGAAGGCGGCGAAGGCCTTGTCGCCATTGCTCTGGTAGTAGGCCAAGGCTTTCTCCAGCAGGGCCTTGGCCGCCTGGGCGTCCTCCTCCGGCAAGGTGGCGGCGTGTACCTGGCTGAAACCCAACAGCAGCAGCCAGGTGAATCGGAGCAGTCCCTTCATTATCCGTGCCTCGTTCTTATTAGGTGTGAGCACAGCGTAGACGGCTACGGCTCAGGGCGCTGCCAGCCATTGATTGACGATGCCGTCGTACACCCCGGTGGCCACGTTCAGGTGCAACCACTGGTCGACGTAACTTTTCCAGGCCACATCGTCGCGGGGCAGCAGGAAGGCTTTTTCGCTGTACTGCATCTGCCGCTGCGGGTTGACCGCGCACAGCCCCGGCTTGAGTTTCTGCTGGAAGCGCGCCTCGCTGGCGTCGGTGATCATTACATCGGCCTTGCCCGCCAGCAGTTCGTCGAAGATGCTCACGTTGTCGTGCAGGCGTATCTGCGCCTGGCCCAGGTGCGCCCGGGCGAACACTTCATTGGTGCCGCCCGCCGGCTCGATCACCCGCACCTGCGGCTGGTTGATCTGCTCGACGGTCTGGTAGCGTTGCACATCGGCGCAGCGCACCAGCGGGATCTTGCCGTCGACCCCGAGGGACTGGCTGAAGAAGGCTTTTTTCTGGCGTTCCAACGACACCGAAATACCGCCCACGGCGATGTCGCAGCGTTGCGCGAGGAAGTCCGGCATCAGGGTTTTCCAGGTGGTCGGCACCCAGGTGATCGTTGCATTGAGGCTCTTGGCCAGGGACTCGGCCATGGCGATATCGATGCCCTCGTAGCGGCCATCGGCACGCAGGGAGGTGTAAGGCTTGTAGTCGCCGGTGGTGCAGACGGTGAGCGTGCCGCTGTCGAGCACGGTGTCCAGGCGCGAGGGGGCAGTGTCCGCCAGGGCGGGCGTCGCCAGGCTCGCCAATACACACAGGGCTAAGGGAGCTTTCATGCGGTCGAGTCCTTGGCATGATCGGGCGGCCATTATTTCCAGCAAGATGGCAGAGTGGCAAGGACGGCGAATGTTTAGCCAACGTGTAACCAAACTCCGGCAACCCTGAATTGACCCACCTGAGCCAGCATGTGACGCTGCCGGGCAACTCCACCACTGTGATTCGCCCATGGACGGTTGCCCCGACGCTTACCCCGAGACACTGCCTGGCGTCGTTGCGCCGAGCGGTGTGGCGGATGTCGAGGCGTTACCCTCTGCGCTGGCTTTCTGGGCCCTGTTCCACTGTCGACATGCGCGCCCACCAGATACCTCTCTCCTACGTTGATCTATCCGATGGATGACGCGCACCTGCGCGCATCCGCCCGGCGGCGCCTGTGTGCCTGCCTGACGCAAACGTATGAGAATTGCCATGAGTGTTTTTGCCAGCCTGCACGAAGCCCACTCTTTCCTTGAGCAGAACCCGGACATCGAGATGTTCGAGCTGTTTATCCTCGACAACAATGGCGTGCCGCGCGGCAAGTTGCTGCATCGCGACGAACTGCTGGCGGTGTATGAAAGTGGCCGCCCGCTGCCCAGCACCATCCTTGGCCTGACTATCCACGGCGATGACGTGGAAAACTCCGGGCTGGTGTGGGAGGTGGGCGATATCGACTGCCGCGCCTACCCGATCAGCGGCAGTTTGCAGCGCATGCCGTGGCGGCTGATGCCGACGGCAGCGGTGCAAGTCAGCATGCACCCCACCGAAGGCTTGCCCGCCAGCGTGGCCGACCCGCGGCATGTGCTGGCCAGGGTGATCGACGGGCTCAAGGCCGACGGTTACTACCCGGTGATGGCCGCGGAACTGGAGTTCTACCTGCTCGACCAGAAACCCGACAGCAACGGCCGCCCGCAACCGGCACGCGACATGGACGGCGGCCGCCCGCGTGCGACCCAGGTCTATGGCCTGCGCGAACTGGAGCAGATCGAGCCGTTTCTCGCCGACCTTTACAGCGCCTGCAAACTGCAAGGCATTCCGGCCCGCACGGCGATTTCCGAATACGCCCCGGGCCAGGTCGAAATCACCCTGGAACACCGCGCCGACGCGCTGCAAGCGATGGATGAAGCGGTGCGCTACAAGCGCCTGGTCAAAGGCGTGGCGCACAAACACGGGATGACGGCGTGCTTCATGGCCAAGCCGTTCGACGACCTGGCCGGCACCGGCATGCACATGCACGTCAGCCTCGCGGATGCCGAGGGCAATAACCTGTTCGCCAGCGAGGCCGCCGACGGCACGCCGCTGCTGCGCCAGGCGGTGGGCGGCATGCTCAGCACCTTGCTCGATTCGCTGCTGATGTTCTGCCCCAACGCCAACTCCTATCGCCGCTTCCAGACCAACAGCTACGCGCCGCTGGCCGCCACCTGGGGCGTCGATAACCGTACCGTCAGCCTGCGCGTGCCGGGTGGTCCGGCGCAGTCGCGGCATATCGAACACCGCCTCTGCGGCGCCGACGCCAACCCCTATCTGGCGGCAGCGGCTATCCTCGCCGGTATCCACCGCGGCATCCGCGAACAACGCGACCCCGGCGCCCCGGTGGAAGGCAACGGCTACGCCCAGGCCAACGCGTTACTGCCCACCGACTGGCTCACCACCCTGCGCGCATTGGAAGATTCCAACTGGGCACGGGAGGCGTTCGGCAGTGAGTTCCTCGGGGTGTATCTGGCGGTGAAACGTGCTGAATATCGGCAGTTCATGGGCGAGGTGGGGGAGCAGGATTGGCGCTGGTATCTGCACTCGGCGTGAGTGGAATGGCAGGGGTGGAGTTTTCGACCTTTTTTTCACGTTGCAGTGGGTAAGCTGCGAATCAAGGTCGTTCACTACCGTTCCACTCATATGAGTCCGTGATGTCGTCACCACCACTTTCTTCCATCGAGATTGAATACGCCGAGCGCTGTGACCGCGAGCACGCCAGGATTTGCGGCGATACGCACCCGCCCGGGTTGCGTCGGCGTCTGGCGGCGTGGCGCGACGGGCGGCTGGTGCGCAATGCCCTCAAGGTTGCCGGCGAGCCCGGTTTGGTCCTCGACCTGGCCTGCGGCTCGGGGCGCTTCTGGCCGGTGTTGGCCGAGCACGTCAACCGGGTGATCCTCGCCTCGGATAACTCCCAGGACATGCTCGACCACGCCCGCACCCACCACCCGACGTCGCTGCTCAAACGGGTCAAGACCTTTCAAGGTTCGGCGTTTTCCATCGGCCTGTCGGCGAATGCGGTGGATTGCATTTTCTGTCTGGAATTGTTTCGCCATGTACCCAGCAGCGAAGCGCGCCAGGCGCTGCTGCAGGAGTTTCATCGGGTCAGCCGCGACACGGTGATTGTGTCGGTCGCGTCTCATACGCCGGTGGAGGACGAGTTCCGCCAGGCGGGCTTCGAGGTCCTGAATTACCAGGAGTTCATCCCCGGCTCCAGTGTGTGGCGTGTCTACGTTCTGCGTAAGACGGGATAACTCCCATCGGTCGGACTATTCTTCACGCGCTGTCGGAGTTTTCATGATTGCGTGTGCACTGCGGATGCTCGCAAGTCCCTTCCGCGATATATACTGCGCGCCATTCTTCAAGGGAGAGCCGTGTGGCCATCGATATTCACTGGATCTGCGACAACGATAGCCTCGGCCAGCATTGCGCCGAATGGCAGCAGTTGCCATTCGTCGCCCTCGACACCGAATTCATGCGGGTCGACACCTTTTATCCCATTGCCGGGCTGATCCAGATCGGTGATGGCGTTCGCGCTTACCTGATCGACCCCCTGACCATCGACAACTGGCAACCGTTGGCCGCTTTGCTGGAAAACCCGGCCGTGATCAAAGTGGTCCACGCCTGCAGTGAAGACCTGGAAGTGTTGCTGCGCCTGACCGGCAGCCTACCAGTGCCGTTGTTCGACACCCAACTGGCTGCGGCTTACCTGAACCTTGGGTTCTCCATGGGCTATTCGCGCCTGGTGCAAGCCGTGCTCGATATCGACTTGCCCAAGGGCGAAACCCGCTCCGACTGGCTGCAGCGCCCATTGTCCGAGACCCAGGTGAGCTACGCCGCCGAAGACGCGGTCCACCTGGCCGAGGTCTACATTCGCCTGCGCCCGCGGCTGTCGGACGACAAATACGCCTGGGTCCTGGACGACGGTGCCGAACTGGTGGCCAACCTGCGCCGCGAAGTCGACCCTTACGAGGTGTACCGCGAGGCCAAGCTGGCGTGGAAACTGTCCCGTGCCCAACTCGCCGTGCTGCGTGAACTGTGCGCCTGGCGCGAGCAGCAAGCGCGTGCCCGCGACCTGCCGCGTAACCGCATCATTCGTGAACACTCGCTGTGGCCCCTGGCCAAATCCCAGCCGGATAACCTCGCCGCCCTGGGCAAAATCGAAGACATGCACCCGCGCACCGTGCGTCAGGATGGCCAGTTTCTGCTGGACCTGATCAAGCGCGCCGGCAGCGTGTCCATGGACCAATGGCCGCCCGCCGTGGCTGAACCGCTGCCGGTGGATGCCGCTGCGCTGATCAAGCAACTGCGCGCCTTGGGCCAGGCGCAAGCCGAACGCCTGGACATGGCGCCGGAACTGATGCTGCGCAAGAAAACCCTCGAAGCCCTGGTCAAAAGTGGCTACCCCGATGGGCCTTATAAACTGCCAGACTCGCTGCGTGGCTGGCGCCGCGAGTTGATGGGCCAGGCGCTGCTCGACAGCCTGGCCACTGCCGGAGAACAGCCTTGAAACGTATTTGCTCCATCTATCGCAGCTTGAAACGCAACGAAATGTACCTCTACGTGCTGAAAAGCGATGCCCTGGAGCGCGTGCCGGAACCCTTGATGGAAGCCTTCGGCAAAGCCCATCACGCGTTCGATATGGTGTTGACGCCTGAGCGCAAGCTGTCGCGCGAGGACATTGCGGTGGTCCTGGAAAACCTCGAAAAGCAGGGCTACCACCTGCAAATGCCACCGGCCGAAGATGAGTACATCGAACACTTGCCCGAAGAGCTGCTGCGCCGCAACGACCCGATGTGATCGCTCAGTGCCCTGTCCTGGGCGCATTTTTCCATGGAATCGTATTAATGGACGGTGGCCGTAAGGATGCGGGCGGCCGTCTGCATTGTTTTTGAAAGGTTTGAACCATGCGTGTTCTGATTGCTGAACAGGATCACCCGCTCTACGCTCGGTTGTTGAGCGAAGCGGCACCGGACCTTGAGGTGTTGACCAGCGGCGACTCGGCCGAACTGTCGCGCCTGGCCGCCGATTGCCCGGTGTGGCTTGGCCAGCCGGACCTGCTGGCCACCCTGTTGCGCCAGGGGCACCACCCACAATGGCTGCAATCGACCTGGGCCGGCGTCACGCCGCTGCTGGCCGAAGGCTTGCCCCGCGACTATCGGCTGACCCGTGCGGTGGGGATTTTTGGCCAGGTCATGGCGGAATTTATCCTCACCTACATGCTGGGCCATGAACGCGAAGTGTTGGCGCGCCTGGTCAGCCAGGTCGAGCGCAAGTGGGACAGCCGCATGGGCCAGAGCCTCGCCGGGCGCACCGTGTTGATCGTCGGCTGCGGTGATATCGGCCAACGCGTGGCGCAGTTTCTCGTGCCGTTTGGCGTCAAGCTATATGGCATCGCCAGCCAGGCACGCGAGCAGGCACCGTTTATCGAAGTGGCCGGGATCGATCAACTGGGTCGGCTGGTGGGCGAAGCGGACTACGTGATCAACCTGCTGCCGAACACGCCGAACACCCACGACCTGTACGACGCGGCGTTGTTCAAGCAGTTCAAGCCGAGCGGGTTGTTCATCAACGTCGGCCGTGGCGTCGCGGTGGTCGATGCCGATCTGGTCGAAGCCTTGAAAGAAGGGCATCTGGCCGGTGCGGTGATCGACGTGTGTCGCCAGGAACCGTTGCCGCAACGCCACCCGTTCTGGACCGCCTGGGGCTTGCTGCTGACCGGGCACAGCTCGGCACCGACCTCGCCGCCGATGATGGTGCAACTGTTTCTGGAGAACGTGCGCGCGTACCAGGCCCAGCAAGCCTTGCGCGGTGAAGTGGATTTCGAGCGCGGCTACTGACACCGCGCCGAACCGCAGGTGGGGGCTGGCAAGCCAGCTCCCACGTCAGTCCTAGAGACTGAAATCGCCTTGCGACACCAGCTCGCTCAACGGCTTACGCGGGCTTGGCGTCTCACGGCCTTGCAGGTACTCCGGCAAGGTCGACTTGTCGCCCAGCTTGCCGATCGCGACCGCCGCATGCAGCGCATAACCCTGTGGAACCTTCAGCTCCTTGCGCGTCAGTTCCTGATCGAAGCCGGCCATGCCATGGGTGTACCAGCCGCTGAGGCTGGCCTGTAGCGCGAGGTAGCCCCAGGCCGAACCGGTGTCGAAGGTGTGCCACAGGGCTGGGGTTTCTTCGCTGGCGCCGGGGGCGATGAAGTCGGTTTTCGAGGCGATGATCACCAGGGCCGACGCATGCTGCGCCCAGTTGCGGTTGAATTCGTTCAACAGGCCCAGGAAACGCTCCCAGTCCGGCGTGTCCCGGCGCGCGTAGAGGAAACGCCAGGGCTGCGAGTTATAGGCCGATGGCGCCCAGCGTGCGGCTTCGAAAAAGCTCAGCAGGGTTTCCTGCGGGATGCTCTCGCCGGTGAAGGCGCGGGGCGACCAGCGGTCAGTGAACTGGGGGTTGATCGGGTAATCGGCAGCGCGGGGGTTGGTGCTCATGGGCAGTTCCTGATTGTCAATTCGGCGCCCAAAGCTACTGCGCCCCCGCTAGACTGACAAGTCTTGTAACACCGCCAGTCGTAAGCGCTTGGCCGCAGTGGTCTTGGGCACTAGACTGACGGCCTTTTCACCTACCGATACTGATGTAGAGCCATGGCCGCCAAAGTCGAACCTTTCTGGATACGCAAAACCCTTGAACACCTCGATCAGGAGGAGTGGGAGTCGTTGTGCGACGGCTGTGGCCTGTGCTGCCTGCAAAAGCTCGAGGATGAAGACGACAACAGCGTCTATTACACGCGCATCGCCTGCAAACTGCTCGACCTGAAAACCTGCCAGTGCACCGATTACCCCAATCGCCGCGCGTCGGTGCCCGACTGCATCCAGCTCACCCCGGGCCAGGCCGACCAGTTCAAGTGGCTGCCGCCCACCTGCGGTTACCGCCTGGTCAGCGAGCGCAAGGACTTGCCGCTGTGGCATCACCTGGTCTGCGGCGACCGTGACGCCGTGCATCACGAACGCATTTCCCAGTCCGGACGCATGCTCGCCGAAGGCAGCGTGCCCGAAGACGACTGGGAGGATTACCTGATCTTCCGCGCGGGCTGAACAAGGAGTGAGCATGAGGGGGCTGACCCAACTGGCGGCGAGCCTGGTGTTGCTGGCGCTGAGCACGCCGGCGTGGTGCGCGAAGAAAGTCGACCTGGACTATCACGTCAAACTGCTGCCCCAGAGCGATCAGGCGCTGGTGCGCGTGAGCCTGTCCCAGGGCTCGGCGGTGCGCAGCCTGGATTTCGATTTGGGCCGCGACGGTGACTACAGCGATTTCCAGGCCGACGGCCAATGGAAAGTCAGTGGCCATCGCGGCCTTTGGCAACCCAGCGCCGACAAGGCCAGCCTGACCTACCGTGTACGCCTCAGCCATGCGCGCAAGCCGGGTGCCTATGAAGCGCGGATGACGCCGAGCTGGGCGCTGTTTCGCGGGGAAGACCTGGTGCCAGCCGCGCGCCTCGACCAGCAGGACGGCGTCGAGCTGGTCTCGCGCCTGGTGTTCGAGCTGCCAACCGGCTGGAAAAGCGTCGAAACCGCCTGGCCGCGTATCGGCAAGCACGCCTTCCGGATCGACAACGTCTCGCGCCTGTTCGATCGGCCCACCGGTTGGATGCTCGCCGGTAACCTCGGCAGCCGCCGGGTGCGCCTGGGGGAAACCGACGTCACCGTGGCCTCGCCCAAGGGCCAGGCCATGCGTCGTATGGATGTGCTGACGTTGCTGACCTTCGTCTGGCCGCAGGTGGAAGCCGCGTTCCCGCGCCACCCCGCCAAGTTATTGATCGTCGGCGCCAGCGACCCGATGCGCCGTGGCGCGTTTTCGTCACGCGACTCGATCTACCTCAACAGCCGCACGCCGCTGGTCAGTGAAAACGGCAGCAGCCCGCTGATCCGCGAAGTGGTGCAAGCCATCGCTCGCTTCAACGACCATGACACCAGCGACTGGATCAGCGAAGGCCTGGCGGAGTATTACGCGATCGAACTGCTGCGCCGTGGCGGCGGGATCACCGACGAGCGCTATGCGGCGATACAGGCGCGGCTGACCCGCGAAGGCAAGGATGTCACCACCTTGCGCGGCGAGCACGTCAGCGGCGCAACCGTGGCGCGGGCGGTGGTGGTGATGCAGGAGCTGGATCGCGAGATCCGCGTGAAAACCCACAATAAGCGCTCCCTGGACGATCTCGCGCAAGCGGTGATGCGGGCGAACAGCGTCAGCACCCCAGAGTTTGTGCGACTGGCCCAGAGCATTATCGGTGAGTCGTCGGTGGTGCTGGACTCCAAGCTATTGCGCTGACCCTGAATAAAGGTGGGAGGGGGCAAGCCCCCTCCCACATTTGGATCGCCAACAGGCAGAAGACTTGGCTCAGCCGGTGGTTTTTGCGGCCTTTTCGGCGGCCACTTGCGCCTTGGTCTTCAGTTTTTTCAACTCTTCACCGGCTCGCTCGATTTTCGTGCGCAGGCTGTTCATTTCCTGGCGACCCTGTTCCAGCTTGTCCTTGAGCGAACTGTGCCCGGTCACCCCACGCGTCAGCGCCACGCCGCCAATCGCCACTTGGAGCAGCCCGAAAATCCCGCCACGGCGCAGGCCTTTGCCGACCATGATCACACCGCCGGCCACCGAGCCGATGCGCTCCCAGCCGTGTACGTTTTGCGTGGGGCGGGCCTGGCGTGGGGTGGATTCAATGACAGGTCGCAGGGTTTTGCTGTCGCTCATGATCGGTCTCCAACAAGGGCTAGTGATACGCAACTGACTGTGTGCAGGCGCCGGATGTTCCCGAAAAATCAGTACTTGGGGCCAGAGCGGGTGTTATTGCCCTTGGCCATGCGGTCGTAGAGCACCACGTTGACGGTGGCGGCGAGGTTCATGCAGCCGGTGGTCGGGATGTACACCACGTCTTCACACCAGTCGCGGATCTCTTTGTCGAGGGAGCCATCTTCGGGGCCGAAGATGTACAGCGCGCGGTCGGGGTGGGTGTATTCAGGCAGCGGGCGGGCGCCTTCCACCAGTTCGACGGCGACCGGGATGCAGCCCAGCGGCAGGATTTTTTTCAGGTCATCGATGCCGATCAGCGGAATGTCGTGGTGGACCTTCTTGGTGTCGGTGATGAAATCCCGGGCGCGCTCGTAGCGCTTGCCGGTGTAGAACACCGAGGCCACGCCGTAGCAGCCGGCGGCGCGCATCACCGAACCGACGTTTTCGGGGGATTTGGGGTTATACAGACCGATGCAGCTGTAGCGTTTATTGCCCACGGGGAAGGGTGCCTTGGAGAAAAGCGGCGATTATACGGGTGTGGTCGGTATCAAGATATGTGTTGCTTGTGAGGCCGCCATCGCGGGCAAGCCCACTCCCACCGGGGGAATGCATTCCAAAGGTGGGAGTGGGCTTGCTCGCGAAGACGGCCGGGACAGGCAGCGACGAGCTTCAGTCGTCCTTCTTCATCAACCCTGCCAACGCCGCAAACGGGTTGTGCGTGGCCTTGGCGATCGTCGGGCTGCTGGTGGAGCCTTCGCCGAAGTACTGCTGGTCGGTGTAGCGCGAGTGCTCGTTGTCGTGGCAGTAGAGGCACAGCAACTCCCAGTTGGAGCCGTCCTGGGGGTTGTCGTCATGGTTGTGGTTGCGGTGGTGCACGGTCAGTTCGCTCAGGCGCTTGCCGGCGAATTCACGGGCGCAGCGGCCGCACACGTGGGGGTACATTTTCAGGGCTTTGTCGCGGTAGCCCATTTCCCGGTCGCGCTGGGCATCGGCGAGGATGCGGTCGAGCTTGGCGGTGTGGGAGGGCGGGTTGGTCGAGCTCATCATGGCTCCTGTCTTTGGGTGGGTCACGGATAAGGTTGATTCTAGCCAATCGCGGCGCAATTAGCCCTTGAGCTTTTCCGCAATCCAGATGGTGTGCCGCGTGCCCTTGTTGCCATGGGCGAACACCTGCACTTCTTCGGCCTTGAAGCCGGCCTTGCGCAGCTTGTCGCTGAACAGCTTGTCGGCGCTGGCCGACCATACCGCAAGCACGCCCTTGGGGCGCAAGGCCTTGGCGCAGGCGGCCAGGCCACCGGCGGAGTAGAGCCAACTGTTGGCTTTTTGCGTGAGGCCTTCGGGGCCGTTGTCTACGTCGAGCATGATCGCATCAAAGCCGTGGGGCTCGGCTTGCAGCACCTTGGCCACGTCTTCCATGCGGATCACGGTGCGCGGGTCAAGCAATGGGCGCCCGGCTTTTTCGCCCAAAGGGCCACGGTTCCATTCCACGACGCCGGGCACCAGCTCCGCCACCACCACTTCGGCGGTCTTGCCCAAGTGCTTGAGGGCCGACGCGAGGGTAAAGCCCATGCCCAGCCCGCCGATCAATACCCGCGAACCGGGGCGGCCGGCGACTTTGCGACAAGGAATTTCCGCCAGCGCGTCTTCGGAGCCATGCATACGCGTGTTCATCAACTGGCCGCCGTCGCCGCCCTGGATCTTGATGACAAAATCCTCGCCGTATTCGAACAGGCACAAAGCACCGCCGTTGTCGGGGATCGGAGTGGTATCCAGCAGAACGAAACGTTTCATGGAGATCTCATTGGGAAGGGCATTCTTGCGCGGTTGGGAGTAGCCTTACGACATTCCGGTCAGGCCATGGAGCCATCGATGAAGTGCAGCATTCTAACGGTCATTGTGTTGGGCGCGCTCGCATTGGGTGTGGCGCAGGCTCAGGAGTTGCAAACCGTACCGGTCGCGCCGGCGCCAACCCCTGGCGCGCCGGGCACGCCCACCCCGACGCTGTATCCGCAAGTCACCCCGCCGGCCGTGCCCAAGACGAACGGCTCGCCGCCGTTGGTGCCCATCGTGTTACCTGCGCCACCGAAGGACCAGACGGTCCCCGGTTTACCGCCAAACGACAGCAAGCCAAAGACGCCCGGCGGTTAACGCTGTAGGGCGCTCCAGTGTTCAGGCGGGACCACCGTATTAAAGTTGCTAAACCAGCCCCAGCGCCTTGAACACAAATGCATATTCGAGTGCTACGTCACGTAATCCCTGGTAACGCCCGCTCATGCCGCCGTGGCCGGCCCCCAGTTCGGTCTTGAGCAGCAGCAGGTTGTCGTCCGTCTTGGTGTCGCGCAGCTTGGCCACCCACTTGGCCGCTTCCCAGTACTGCACGCGGCTGTCGTTGTAGCCGGCGATCACCAGCAGGGCCGGGTAGGCCTGGGCGCGGACGTTTTCATACGGCGCATACGCCTTGATGCGTGCGTAGACCTCGGGCTCTTGCGGGTTGCCCCACTCGTCGTACTCGGTGACGGTCAGCGGCAGGTCCGGGTCGAGCATGGTGTTGAGCACGTCGACAAACGGCACTTCGGCAATCGCCGCCTGGAACAGCTCCGGGCGCTGGTTGAGCACCGCGCCGATCAACAGGCCGCCGGCGCTGCCGCCGCTGATGACCAGCTGTTTGGCGCTGGTCAAACCCTGTGCAATCAGGTGTTCGGCACAGGCAATGAAGTCGCTGAACGTGTTCTGTTTGTGTTCCTGCTTGCCATTGCGGTACCAGGCTTCACCCAGTTCGCCGCCGCCGCGCACATGCGCAATGGCAAACGCGACGCCACGGTCCAGCAGGCTCAAGCGTGCGTGGGAGAACCACGGATCAAGGCTCTGGCCGTAGGCGCCGTAGCCATAGAGGTACAGCGGCGTCGGCTTGCCGAGCTGGTCGCGCTTGACCACCAGGCTGATCGGCACCTGGGTGCCATCGGCGGAGGTCGCCCACAAACGCTGGCTGACGTAATCGTCGGCGTTGAACACGCCGAGTACCGGGGTTTCCTTGAGCACCTGTTGCGCGCCGCTGGCCAGTTCCAGTTGGCGCACCTGGGCCGGGCGGTTCAGCGCTTCATAGCGCAGGCGGATTTTGTCGCTGGGGAATTCCAGGCTGTTTTGTACGTAGAGGCTGTAGGCGGCGTCAGGCAATTCCACGCGGTAGGTCGGCAGACCCTGGGGATGCACTTCGATGACCGGCAGTCCGCCAATGCGCAGGCTCAAGGTCATGGCGCTGGCGTTCAGGCTCACGCCGTCGAGCATTACCTCATCGCTGTGGGGGATCAGGTTTTGCCAGTCGGCTTGGGTTGGCACGCGGCCGGTGTCGGCGGCGACGAACAGGGCGTAGTTGATGCCGTCGCGGTTGCTGCGGATAAACCATGTCCACGCACCGTCGAGTTGGCCATGGTCGACGTCATACTCGTGGTCTTCGACCCGTGGCGCCAGGCAGGTGAAGTCCAGGTGCGGCTGGTCGGCGTCCAGCGCCCAGATTTCGCTGGTGGTCTTGCTGCCCAGGGCCACCAGCAACTGGCGCTCGGAGCTGGAACGGTAGCAGTGCAGGAAGAAACGCCCGTCGGTCTCGTGGAACACTTCCTGCGCGGCGGTGCCGTCCAGGCGATAGCGGTAGAGTTTGTGCGGGCGATGGGTGTCGTCCAGCTCGCCGAAGAATAGCGTCAGGCTGTCATTGGCCCAGGTCATGCTGCCGTCGCAGTTGTCGAACGCCAGTTCGCTGACTTTGTCGGTGGCCAATTCCTTCACGTACAGGGTGTAGATCTCTTCGCCACTGGTGTCGAGGCTGTAGGCCAGGCGCTGGTGGTCGGGGCTGATGCTGAACGCACCGAGGGAGAAAAAGCCGCCGTTGGCCAACGCATTGGGGTCGAGCAACAGCTCTTCGCTGCTGTCGTCCACTTGGTTGCTGTCGTCGGCCGGGCGGCGGCAGCGATAGTGGCGGGCGTATTCGTCGCCAGCGGTGGTGCGCGTGTAATACAGGTACGGGCCCCAGGGGGAGGGCAGCGACAGGTCGGTTTCGAGGATGCGGCCCTTGATCTCTTCGAACAGGGTTTCGCGCAGCGCCTGTTGCTCGGCGAGTTGGGCTTGCTCCCAGGCGTTTTCGGCCTTGAGGTAATCCATGACTTCAGCGCTGTCACGCGCTTGCAGCCAGGCGTAAGGGTCCTGGCCTGCGGCCTTGCGGGCAATCGGGGCGGCAGTGATGGGGGTCGATGGCGGCATGGATCACTCTCTGTCTGGAGGATGGTGGCAGGCATTGCAGCCGCGACACGCAAAAGCCGTTATCATAGCGGCCTGTTTGCCTACCTTGCCATGGACACCATGACCGAGAACGACTATCTGACCGCTTGGGGCCTTTACGCCTTCGCCGCTTTGGGCTGCCTGTTGGTGTGGTGGCGCATGACCCGCTGGATCTGGCGCTGGTTGCGCGAGCCACTGCAATTACTGATGGCCGTGCTGCTGTTGAGCCCGACCGTCGTCGACCCGGTCAAGACCCAGTTCGCGCCCGCCGTGGCGATTACCGCGTTGGACCTGGTGCTCAAAGTCGGTAATAACGCCTGGCGGGCGGTCTCCGACTTGTTCATGTACACGATGATCGCTTTTGGCGTGTACCTCGTGTTTGTGTTGATACGCTGGCCCATCGAGCGCGCCGCCAAGGCGAGCCGTGAGCGCAAGGCTGCGGTCGATGCTGCCTTGGCCGCCGAGCCGGAAGAGGATGACGAGCCGTTCCGTCGCCCCGCGCCTGTGAGCGGTATGCGGGTCGAACCGCGCCTTTAACGTTGTCTGCCCTGCAGCGAGAGCCCTGGCATGTGTGAATTATTGGGCATGAGTGCCAACGTCCCCACCGACATTGTGTTCAGCTTTACCGGGCTGATGCAGCGCGGCGGGCGTACCGGCCCCCACCGCGACGGTTGGGGCATCGCCTTCTATGAAGGCCGCGGCCTGCGCCTGTTCCAGGACCCGGCCGCGAGCAGCGAGTCGGAAGTCGCGTTGTTGGTGCAGCGTTATCCGATCAAAAGTGAAGTGGTGATCGGCCATATCCGCCAGGCCAACGTTGGCAAGGTATGCCTGTCCAATACCCACCCGTTCGTGCGCGAACTGTGGGGGCGTAACTGGTGCTTTGCGCACAACGGCCAATTGGCGGACTTCAACCCACGCGCCACGTTTTACCGCCCGGTGGGCGACACCGACAGCGAAGCGGCGTTCTGCGACTTGCTCAACCGGGTCCGCGAGGCGTTCCCGGAGCCGGTGGACATCGAGCAGATGCTGCCGGACCTGATCGCCGCCTGCGCCGAATATCGCAGCAAAGGTGTGTTCAACTGCCTGCTCAGCGACGGTGATTGGTTGTTTTGCTACTGCTCGACCAAACTGGCGCAGATTACCCGACGCGCCCCGTTTGGCCCGGCGCGCTTGAAAGATGTCGACGTGATCGTCGATTTTCAGGCCGAAACAACGCCTAATGATGTGGTCACGGTGATCGCCACCGAACCGCTGACCGACAACGAAAACTGGACCCGCTACGAACCGGGCCAGTGGAGCCTGTGGCGGCGCGGTGAATGCGTCAGCCAGGGCATTACCGAGTAAGGAAGTCGACTATGTTGCTCAGCTATCTGCGGTTGGTGTTGTTTGCCATTGGCTTGTTGGTCGGTGTGCAAGTGCCGGGGTTTATCAATGACTACGCCAAGCGCGTCGAAGCCCACCTGATCGAGGCCCAGACTGGCCTGCGCGGCTTTGAATCCACCGCGCAACAGTTCTTCAATGGCGACTTGCAGGCCCTGGTGGCCCACTACCGTGCCAGCGACGACCCGGTATTTCGCAGCGATGCCAATAGCCTCGGCACGTTGTTGGATCGCCAGTTGGCGTTGGACAAGCAATTCCAGGCCATGCAAGGCCCCTGGTACATTCGCGCATTGCAGGTAGCGGTCGCGGCCGACCCGGCGATCCGCCTGGAAACCTGGAACGGTTACAGCTACCAGATCCTGCTGACCCCCGAAGCCATGGGCTGGGGCCTGGGCGGCGCGATGTTGTTGTCGTTCGGCCTGGAGTGCCTGTTCCGCTTGATCGACTGGGTGGTGTTGGGCGGCAAGCGTCTGCGCCAGAGCCGGCCGATCGAAGAGCGCGACCTCAAGGGCCTCTAACGGCCGACACAAATCCAATGTGGGAGGGGGTCCAATGTGGGAGGGGGCTTGCCCCCTCCCACATTTGGATTGAGTTCCTTCAGTTGCTCATTACCATCCGCTCTTCGCCGACTTCCTCGGCATAGCGCGCCACCACTTTCTGGCACAGCCCGACAATCTCTTCGACCAGTTCCACCCCCACGCGCCACGACACCACGACCTGCAGGTTCGGTAAGCGTTGCGCCATCGGCAGCATCACCAGTTCCCCCCGTGCCAGCTCTTCGCGCACCAACACAGGCGGCAGTGCACCAATGCCGAAACCATCGCGCAGCAAGCGGGTAATGGCCGACACCGAATTCACGCAGTTCATACGCGGTGCGGCGACGCCGTTGGCCTGCATCAGGCTCAAGACATCCTGGTGCGGGTGGGAATTTTTCGAGTAGGTGATGATGCGCTCCTGGGCCAGTTCGGCGAGGGAGGCGTAGTCGCGGTTGTAGATCGACTGGCTGGCGACGATCCAGGCCATGGGGTGGCTGGCCAGTTCCAGGCTGCGCACGGTTTCCAGGCGCAGCAGGTCCGTTTGCAGGATCAGATCGAGGAAGCCTTTTTGCAGTTGATCGCTGAGGTTGAGTGCGGTATCGGCGACCAACTCGATTTCCACCCGTGGGAAATGGTCCATCAATTCGGCGACCAACGGGCTCAGCCAGGTGTGGATCACCGTGTCCATCGCACCGATACGAATCCGCCCGACCTTGCTGCTGGTGGTCTCCAGGGACTGTTTCAAGCCCTGCATGGTCACCATCATTTGCTCGGCGTAATCGAGTACCTTCAAGCCTTCCGGCGTCAGGCTGACGCCGCGTGAGTCACGCAGAAACAGTTTCACCCCCAGTTCGCTCTCCAGCACGGCGATGCGGCTGGAGATCGAGGCCTGGGTGGTGAACAGTTTCTCGGCGGTCAGGCGGAAACTCTTGAGCTTGGCCACCCAGACGAAGGTTTCGAGGAACTTCAAATTCATGGGATCAACTTTTTCTTATGCATGGATCGGTTTTTATTAGTTGGACGCCGCACCGGGCAAACGCCAAAAATCGAGCCGTTCCACGATAAGCGTCGTTGGGGTGTCAGGACAAGTTGCGAGTCTTGTGTAAAAGATCCCACACTACAAAAAAACAAAGCCTACAGGAGCAACCCGCGTGAGCCGCCTGCTATTGAATTGCGACATCGGCGAAAGTTTTGGCAACTGGACCCTGGGTCTGGACGCCGAGGTTATGCCGTTCATTGATTGCGCCAACGTGGCCTGCGGCTTCCATGCCGGTGATCCGAGCATCATGCGCAAGACCGTCAGCCTGGCGCTCAAGCATGGTGTGCTGGTCGGTGCGCACCCGGCGTATCAGGACCTGCAAGGTTTTGGCCGCCGTTCCATGGCCTACACGCCAGAGGAAATCCACGACCTGTTGCACTACCAGATCGGCGCGCTCGACGGCATCTGCCGCGCCCAGGGCGGACGGGTTAGCTACGTCAAACCCCATGGCGCGATGTACAACGACATGATGGCCAACCCCGCGCAGTTGCGTGCGGTGATCCAGGCTGTCGCCAGTTACGGCGACCTGCCGCTGATGCTGCTGGCCACCCGTGACAACAGCGCGGCCCAGGCGCTGGGCGACGAATACGGCGTGATCCTGTGGTTCGAGGCCTTCGCCGACCGTGCTTACGACAACCAGGGCCATCTGGTTTCGCGCCAATTGCCGGGCGCGGTACACCACGATACCGAGACCATCATCCAGCAATCCGTGACCATTTCCCGTGGCGAACCCTTGACCGCCAGCGACGGCAGCCCTTTGATCCTGCGGGCCAATACCCTGTGCGTGCATGGCGATAACGCCAGTTCGGTCGCCGCCGTGCAGCGCATTCGCGAGGCGTTGAAGTGCCAATGAAGCCACGCATCGAAGTGGTGGCCATCGACTGCTTGATGGTGCGTCTGTTTGAGGTGATCGCCGAAGCCAATATGCCGTGGATGCTTGCCGCTACCCAGCGTCTGCGGCAAGGGTTTGGCGCGGCGTTGGTGGACCTGGTGCCGTCCTACACCACCTTGATGGTGCATTACGATCTCACCGTGTTGAACCCGGCCCAGGCGCGGGAATTGATCGGCCAGGCCCTCACCGACCTGCAACCCCAGGCCCAGGGCAGCGGCCACTGCCATGTGCTGCCGGTGTGGTACGACCTGAGCGTCGGGCCAGAGCTGACCTTGCTCAGCCAGCGCAGTGGCCTGGCGGTCGATGAGGTGATCCGCCGCCACAGCGCCCACGAATACCAGGTGTTCGCCCTCGGCTTTGCCCCTGGTTTTGCCTTTATGGGGCTGGTGGATGAATGCCTCGCCACCCCCAGGCTTAACACCCCGCGCAAACGCGTGGCGGCCGGCAGTGTCGGCATCGCCGAACGGCAAACGGCCGCCTACCCAGTGGTCTCTCCCGGCGGCTGGAACCTGATCGGTCGCACCCCGACCCAGCTGTTCGACCGCGACCGCGACGGTTACAGCCTGATGCAGCCCGGCGATACGGTGCGCTTCGAGGCGGTCGACCACGCCGAATTCATCAAGTTGGGTGGCGATGACACGCCGTTGGAGGCGCAGGCATGAGCGGCTTGATCATTGAGGCCAGCACCCCGCTGTGCCTGTTGCAAGACACCGGCCGCTTTGGCGTGCGACACCTGGGCGTGACCCAGGGCGGCGCGCTGGATTGGGTGTCGATGTCCTGGGCCAATTGGCTGCTGGACAACGCCCTGGATGCGCCGGTGGTGGAAATTACCCTGGGCGGTTTTACCGTGCAGGCCGAGGACTATTGCCTGCTGGCCTTGGCCGGTGCGGACTTGGGCGCCTACATCGATGAGCGCGCCATCAGCCCCGGACGCAGTTTTATCCTGCAAAAGGGCCAGCGGCTGCGCTTTACCCAGCCGTTCAGCGGCGCGCGGGCCTACCTGGCGGCGCCGGGCGGGTTTGATGCGCCGCAGGTGCTGGGCAGCTGTGCCACCGTGGTGCGTGAGGAACTCGGCGGGCTGGACGGTTTCGGCAAACCGTTGGCGCAAGGCGGGCGACTGGCCTATTCCGGCACGGGCGGTGCGATGAAAGTGTTGAGCGCAATCGCATTGCCGGCCAAGGCGCCGTTGGATGTGATTGTCGGCGCGCAGATCGGCCAGTTCAGTGGGCAGAGTCTGTTCGATGCGTTCAACACCGAATGGACCCTCGACAGCCGCGCCGACCGTATGGGCATGCGTTTGCTGGGCACGCCGCTTGAATATCAGGGGCCGTCGTTGATCTCTGAGGGGATCCCGCTGGGCGCGATCCAGGTGCCGCCGGACGGGCAGCCGATTGTGTTGCTCAATGACCGGCAGACCATCGGCGGCTACCCGCGCCTGGGGGCGTTGACGCCGTTGGCATTGGCGCGGCTGGCGCAGTGTGTGCCGGGGGAGAAGGTGCGGTTGGTGCCGGTGGTGCAGGAGACGGCGCATAGGCAGCATGTGGACTTTTTGCGGCGGTTTACCGCAGCCTGAAGAACACTGAAATCCAAATTGTGGGAGGGGGCTTGCCCCCGATGGCAGTGTGTCAGTCAATAGATGTGTGACTGATACACCTCCATCGGGGGCAAGCCCCCTCCCACATTGGATTTTCGACTTTCCTGGGATCGGGGGTTACTTGGAAAGAAACCGCATGCCTTCTTCCAACCCGCGCAAGGTCAGCGGATACATCTGATCCTCGACCAACTCCCGCACAATCCCGGTCGACGCCGTATAACCCCAGGTGTCCTTGGGGTACGGGTTTATCCAGATCAGCTTCTTGTACTTGGCCATGAAGCGCTGCATCCACACATACCCTGGCTCTTCATTCCAATGCTCGACGCTGCCGCCGGCCTGGGTGATTTCATACGGCGCCATCGACGCGTCGCCGATAAAGATCACTTTGTAATCGGCGCCGTACTTGTGCAGCAGGTCCTGGGTGGAGGTGCGTTCCGAGGTGCGGCGCTGGTTGTTCTTCCATACCGACTCGTACACGAAGTTGTGGAAGTAGAAGTACTCCAGGTGCTTGAACTCGGTCTTGCACGCGGAGAACAGTTCTTCGCAGGTCTTCACATGGGCGTCCATCGAGCCGCCGATGTCGAACAGCAACAGCAGCTTGATGGTGTTGCGCCGCTCCGGACGCATCTGGATGTTCAGCAAGCCGGCATCGCGGGCGGTGTGGTCGATGGTGCCGTCGATATCCAGCTCTTCCGCTGCACCCTGGCGTGCGAACTTGCGCAGGCGGCGCAGGGCGATCTTGATGTTGCGCGTGCCCAGTTCCACCTGGTCGTCGAGGTTCTTGTACTCGCGCTGGTCCCAAACCTTGACCGCCTTGCCCTGGCGCTGGCCCGCATCGCCGACGCGGATGCCTTCCGGGTTGTAGCCGCCGGAGCCGAACGGGCTGGTGCCGCCGGTGCCGATCCATTTGTTGCCGCCGGCGTGGCGCTCTTTCTGTTCTTCCAGGCGTTTCTTGAATTCCTCGATCAGCTTGTCCAGGCCGCCGAGGGACTGGATCTGCGCGCGTTCTTCGTCGCTCAGCGAACGTTCGAACTCCTTGCGCAGCCAGTCTTCGGGGATCAGCGCCTGCAGGTGCTCGTCGAGCTTTTCCAGACCGTTGAAATAGGCGCTGAAGGCGCGGTCGAACTTGTCGAAATGGCGTTCGTCCTTGACCAGGATCGCCCGGGCCAAGTAGTAGAACTCGTCCATGTCGGCGAAGGTCACCCGCTGTTTCAGGGCGTTGATCAGGTCGAGCAGCTCGCGCACCGATACTGGCACTTTGGCCGCGCGCATTTCATTGAACAGGTTGAGCAACATGGCAGGTGCCCTTATCGGTTACCGCGACGGCTCATGAACGCCAGGCGCTCGAGCAATTGCACGTCCTGCTCGTTCTTCACCAGCGCACCGGCCAGGGGCGGGATGGCCTTGGTCGGGTCGCGTTCGCGCAGTACCGCTTCGCCGATATTGTCGGCCATCAGCAGCTTGAGCCAGTCGACCAGTTCGGAGGTGGAGGGCTTTTTCTTCAGGCCCGGCACTTTGCGCACGTCGAAGAACACGTCCAACGCTTCGCTGACCAGGTCTTTCTTGATGTTGGGGTAATGCACATCGACGATTTTTTGCAGGGTGGCGCGGTCGGGGAAGGCGATGTAATGGAAGAAGCAGCGGCGCAGGAACGCGTCCGGCAGCTCTTTTTCATTGTTGGAGGTGATGATGATGATCGGGCGCTTCTTGGCCTTGATGGTCTCGTCGATTTCGTAGACGTAGAACTCCATCTTGTCGAGTTCTTGCAGCAGGTCGTTGGGGAACTCGATGTCGGCCTTGTCGATTTCATCGATCAGCAGGATCACCCGCTCCTCGGACTCGAAGGCCTCCCAGAGCTTGCCCTTCTTCAGGTAATTGCGCACGTCGTGCACCTTGTCCACGCCCAACTGCGAGTCGCGCAGGCGGCTGACCGCATCGTACTCATACAGGCCCTGGTGGGCCTTGGTGGTGGACTTGATGTGCCAGGTGATCAGCTTGGCGCCGAAGGATTCGGCCAACTGCTCGGCGAGCATGGTCTTGCCGGTGCCCGGCTCGCCCTTGACCAGCAGCGGCCGCTCCAGGGTGATGGCCGCGTTGACGGCCAGTTTCAGGTCATCGGTGGCAACGTAGGCCTGGGTGCCTTCGAACTTCATCGGTCATTCCTCGAATTCATCAATGCCCGACTATACCGTGCGGCCCCGGCGACTGTGAACGCAGACGGGTTATTCAGTCTCTGAATGGCCAGTCACGCCTGCGCTCAGTCGATCGAAGGCGTGGTCGTTCCAGGGGCCGTTCTGCGGGCTTTGTAGGAGATTGACTGTTGTGATGTCTCCGACGTTCCTCTGACTGGACGCTTTGGAAGACGAGGCATACCCTTGGGGCTTTCTTCAAGCCGCCTCAAGGACCCGTCATGAGCCGCATTTTTGCAGACAACGCGCACTCCATCGGTAACACGCCTCTGGTTCAGATCAACCGCATCGCACCGCGTGGCGTGACCATCCTGGCCAAGATCGAAGGGCGTAACCCGGGTTATTCGGTGAAGTGCCGCATTGGCGCGAACATGATCTGGGACGCGGAAAGCACCGGCAAACTCAAGCCGGGCATGACCATTGTCGAACCGACCTCGGGCAACACCGGTATCGGCCTGGCGTTCGTCGCCGCCGCCCGTGGTTACAAACTGGTACTGACCATGCCCGCGTCGATGAGCATCGAACGCCGCAAAGTGCTCAAGGCCCTGGGCGCCGAACTGGTGCTGACCGAGCCGGTCAAGGGCATGAAGGGCGCAATCGACAAAGCCGCGGAAATCCTCGCCAGCGACCCGGCCACCTACTACATGCCGGCGCAGTTCGAAAACCCGGCCAACCCGGCGATCCATGAAAAAACCACCGGCCCGGAAATCTGGAACGACACCGACGGCGCCGTTGACGTGTTGGTGGCGGGCGTGGGCACCGGCGGTACCATTACGGGGGTGTCGCGCTATATCAAGAACACCGCAGGCAAGCCGATTCTGTCGGTGGCCGTCGAACCGATCGTATCGCCGGTGATCACCCAGGCGCTGGCCGGTCAAGAGATCAAGCCCAGCCCGCACAAGATCCAGGGCATTGGCGCCGGGTTCGTGCCGAAGAACCTCGACCTGTCGATGATCGACCGCGTGGAGCTGGTGAGCGACGACGAATCCAAGGCCATGGCCCTGCGCCTGATGCGGGAAGAGGGGATTCTGTGCGGGATCTCCTGCGGTGCGGCGATGGCGGTCGCCGTGCGCCTGGCCGAGAAGCCGGAAATGCAGGGCAAGACCATCGTGGTGATCCTGCCGGACTCCGGCGAGCGCTACCTGTCGAGCATGCTGTTCAGTGATTTGTTTACCGATCAAGAAAACCAGGCTTGATGCAAATCAGCGTGAGGGCGGGGGCCTTATGCATAATTGGCCCACCCTCGCGCCGTTTTAAACGCTGATTGTTGGACTGCGCGGGTTTTTCCCGAGGTCCGGAGTGTTTATCATGGCCGGCTGCTACGTCTGGTTTCCCCTCGACGGGAGGTTGTTGGCCAGGCGCTTATTTCCAGGAGTTGCTGCATGACCTTTTCTTTGGCCGCCAAACTGTCGGTGTTGCTGGTGTTTATCGGCAGTACGCTGTACGTGCACCTGCGCGGCAAGGCCCGTTTGCCGATGTTGCGCCAGTTCGTCAATCACTCGGCGCTGTTTGCCCCGTATAACGCCTTGATGTACCTGTTCTCGGCCGTGCCGTCCAAGCCGTACCTGGACCGCAGCAAGTTCCCGGAACTGGACGTGCTCAAGGACAACTGGGAAGTGATCCGCGAAGAGGCCATGCACCTGTTCGACGAGGGTTACATCCGCGCTGCCGAAAAGAATAACGACGCCGGCTTCGGTTCGTTCTTCAAGAAGGGCTGGAAGCGTTTCTACCTCAAGTGGTACGACAAACCGCTGCCGTCGGCCGAGGCCCTGTGCCCGAAAACCGTAGCGCTGGTCAGCAGCATCCCCAACGTCAAGGGCGCGATGTTCGCGCTGTTGCCGGGCGGCAGTCACCTCAACCCGCACCGCGACCCGTTTGCCGGTTCCCTGCGTTATCACCTGGGGCTGTCTACACCGAACTCCGATGATTGCCGCATCTTCGTCGATGGCCAGGAATACGCCTGGCGTGACGGTGAAGACGTGATGTTCGACGAAACCTACGTACATTGGGTGAAGAACGAGACGGAAAAGACGCGTGTGATCCTGTTCTGCGACATCGAACGTCCGCTGAGCAATCCCCTGATGACCCGCATCAACCGCTGGGTCAGCGCGCAACTGGGCCACGCCACCGCGCCGCAGAACGTGGATGACGAACGCGTCGGCGGTATCAACCAGGCCTATGCCTGGAGCAAGTCGTTCAGCGACAAGATCAGCAGTGTGGTCAAGCAGTGGAAGCGCAAGCATCCCAAGGCCTACCGCGTTGCGCGGCCGGTGCTGGCGGTTGTCGTCTTGGTACTGCTGTGGAAGTGGCTCTTCGGCTGATCTCGGTTTTTCCAGCTTGAAATGCAATCAAAATGTGGGAGGGGGCTTGCCCCCTCCCACATTTGATTTACAGCGTCGCCTAAGAGGCGATCAACTGGCGCAGCACATAGTGCAGGATGCCCCCGGCCTTGAAGTATTCCACTTCATTGAGGGTATCGATCCGGCACAGCACGTCGATCTTCTCGCTGCTGCCATCCTCGCGGGTAATCACCAGGGTCAGGTTCATGCGCGGCACGATCTCCACAGCGGTCAAACCGAGGATGTCGATCTTCTCCTTACCGGTGAGCTTGAGCGCCTTGCGGTTCTGGTCCAGCTTGAACTGCAAGGGCAGCACGCCCATACCCACCAGGTTGGAGCGGTGAATCCGCTCGAAGCTCTCGGCAATCACCGCCTTGACCCCCAGCAGGTTGGTGCCCTTGGCCGCCCAGTCGCGGCTTGAGCCGGTGCCGTATTCCTGGCCGGCGATCACTACCAGCGGTGTGGCGGATGCCTGGTATTTCATGGCCGCGTCGTAGATCGGCATTTTCTCGCCGGTGGGGATATACAGCGTGTTGCCGCCTTCCTCGCCGCCGAGCATTTCATTGCGGATACGGATATTGGCGAAGGTGCCGCGCATCATCACTTCATGGTTGCCCCGGCGTGAGCCGTAGGAGTTGAAGTCACGCGGTTCCACGCCTTGTTCGCGCAGGTAGCGACCGGCGGGGCTGTCGGCCTTGATGTTGCCGGCAGGGGAGATGTGGTCGGTGGTCACCGAATCGCCCAGCAGGGCCAGGATGTTGGCAGCGTTGATGTCTTTGATCACCGGCAGCGGGCCGGCGATGTCGTCGAAGAACGGCGGGTGCTGGATGTAGGTGGAATCCTTCTGCCACACGTAGGTCGCGGCCTGCGGCACTTCAATCGCTTGCCACTGTGCGTCACCGGCAAACACCTCGGCGTATTCCTTGTGGAACATGCTGGTGCTGACCTGGGCGACGGCGTCGGCAATTTCCTGGCTGCTCGGCCAGATGTCCTTCAGGTACACCGGATTGCCTTGCTGGTCGTTGCCCAACGGTTCGCGGCTGATATCGATGCGCACTGTACCGGCCAACGCATACGCCACCACCAGCGGCGGCGAGGCCAGCCAGTTGGTTTTCACCAGCGGGTGGACGCGGCCTTCGAAGTTGCGGTTGCCGGACAGCACCGACGCCACGGCAAGGTCGGCTTTCTGGATGGCTTTTTCAATCGGCTCGGGCAACGGGCCGGAGTTGCCGATGCAGGTGGTGCAGCCATAACCCACCAGGTCAAAGCCGAGCTTGTCCAGGTATTGAGTGAGGCCGGCGGCCTTGTAGTAGTCGGTGACCACTTTGGAGCCGGGGGCCAGGGAGGTTTTCACCCAGGGTTTGCGGGTCAGGCCTTTTTCCACGGCCTTTTTCGCCACCAGCCCGGCCGCCATCATCACGCTGGGGTTGGAGGTGTTGGTGCAGGAGGTGATGGCGGCGATGACCACGGCGCCGTTTTTCAGGCGATAGGTGTGGCCGTCATCTTCATAGTCGGTCTCGCCTACCAGGTCGGCATTGCCCACGGCCACACCGCCACCGCCTTCGCTTTCCAGGCGGCCTTCTTCCTTGTTGGTCGGTTTGAATTGCAGGTCGAGGAAGTCGCTGAACGCCTGGCTGACATCCGGCAGCGATACGCGGTCTTGCGGGCGTTTCGGCCCGGCGAGGCTGGCTTCGACGCTGCCCATGTCCAGGGCCAGGCTGTCGGTGAATACCGGCTCCTGGCCGGCGTTGCGCCACAGGCCCTGGGCCTTGGTGTAGGCCTCGACCAGTTTGACGGTCTGCACAGGACGACCGGACAAGCGCAGGTAGTCCAGGGTTACCTCATCCACCGGGAAAAAGCCGCAGGTTGCGCCGTATTCCGGGGCCATGTTGGCGATGGTGGCACGGTCCGCCAGGGGCAGGTCGGCGAGGCCGTCACCATAGAACTCGACGAATTTGCCGACCACACCTTTCTTGCGCAGCATCTGGGTGACGGTCAGCACCAGGTCGGTGGCGGTGATGCCTTCTTTCAATTTGCCGGTGAGCTTGAAGCCGATCACTTCCGGAATCAGCATCGACACCGGCTGGCCGAGCATCGCCGCTTCCGCTTCGATCCCGCCCACGCCCCAGCCGAGCACGCCGAGGCCGTTGATCATGGTGGTGTGGGAATCGGTGCCGACCAGGGTGTCGGGGAAGGCGTAGGTACGGCCGTCTTCATCCTTGGTCCACACGGTGCGGCCGAGGTATTCGAGGTTGACCTGGTGGCAGATGCCGGTGCCCGGCGGCACCACGCTGAAGTTGTCGAAGGCGCTCTGGCCCCAGCGCAGGAAGGCGTAGCGTTCGCCATTGCGCTGCATTTCGATGTCGACGTTTTGCTCGAACGCGCCGGTAGTACCGAACTTGTCGACCATCACCGAGTGGTCGATCACCAGGTCCACCGGCGACAGCGGGTTGATGCGCTGCGGGTCGCCCCCGGCCTTGGCCACGGCGGCGCGCATGGCGGCCAGGTCGACCACGGCGGGCACCCCGGTAAAATCTTGCATCAGCACGCGGGCCGGGCGGTACTGGATCTCGCGGTCGGACTGGCGCTCTTTGAGCCAGGCGGCGATGGCTTTGAGGTCGGCGCCGGTGACGGTCTTGTTGTCTTCCCAGCGCAGCAGGTTTTCCAGCAGCACTTTGAGGGACATCGGCAGCTTATCCAGGTCACCCAGGCTCTTGGCGGCTTCGGGCAGGCTGAAATAGTGATAAGTCTTGTCGTCGATTTGCAGGGTTTTAAGGGTTCTCAGGCTATCAATGGATGACATTACATGACTCCTTATGGTCCGCACGGCTACGGACCTGACGGGACGAACAGAGCTATCAAACTAGCGCTGTTTTCAGTAGCTGGCTAATTACTGGACTCTATGGACAGATCCAAGGTTCCGAAGTCAGCTATCATGCGCGCGTTTTCATGACAGACATTGCGATAGCGCATGTCCGTTGAGTCGCCAGGAGAATTGATGAACACCCTTTTTATGCACTGCCGCCCGGGTTTTGAAGGCGAGGTCTGTTCCGAGATCGCGGAGCACGCCGCGCGCCTGAACGTTTCCGGCTACGCCAAGGCCAAGACCGGCAGCGCTTGCGCCGAATTTGTCTGCACCGAAGAAGACGGCGCCCAGCGCCTGATGCACGGCCAGCGGTTTGCCGAGCTGATCTTCCCGCGACAATGGGCACGCGGGGTGTTCATCGACCTGCCGGAAACCGACCGCATCAGCGTGATCCTCGCGCACCTGCGCGATTTTCCGGTGTGCGGCAGCCTGTGGCTGGAGATGGTCGACACCAACGACGGCAAGGAACTGTCGAACTTCTGCAAGAAATTCGAAGTCCACCTGCGCAAAGCCTTGCTCAACGCCGGCAAACTGGTGGACGAGCCGAGCAAGCCACGCCTGCTGCTGACCTTCAAGAGCGGCCGCGAAGCGTTCATCGGCTTGGCCGAATCGAACAACTCGGCGATGTGGCCAATGGGC
Source organism: Pseudomonas marginalis (assembly GCF_024169655.1). GTDB lineage: Bacteria > Pseudomonadota > Gammaproteobacteria > Pseudomonadales > Pseudomonadaceae > Aquipseudomonas > Aquipseudomonas paraveronii. The sequence goes on from NZ_JALJWV010000001.1 coordinate 1,599,138, forward strand.
ATCCCGCGCCTGAAATTCCCCCGCGACGCACCCAGCCGCTCGACCCTGAAGCTGGAAGAGGCCTGGCACCACTTCATCCCCCGCGACCAGTGGGACGAGCGCCTGCATGGCGACATGACGGGCGTCGACCTGGGCGCCGCGCCCGGCGGCTGGACCTGGCAGTTGGTCAACCGGGGCATGCTGGTGACCGCCATCGACAACGGGCCCATGGCCGAAAGCCTGATGGACACTGGCCTGGTGCAACACTTGATGGCCGACGGCTTCACCTTTGTGCCCAAGCAGCCGGTGGACTGGATGGTGTGTGACATCGTCGAAAAACCGGCACGCAACGCGGCCTTGCTGGAAACCTGGATCGGCGAAGGCTATTGCCGTGAAGCGGTGGTCAACCTGAAACTGCCGATGAAACAGCGTTATGCCGAGGTCAAGCGTTTGCTCGAGCGCATCGAAGACGGCTTCAAGGCACGCGGCATTCGCGTGGAGATCGGCTGCAAGCAGCTGTACCACGACCGCGAGGAAGTGACCTGCCACCTGCGCCGCCTGGTGGATGTGAAGAAAACCAAGGCCCGTTAAACTGAGCGCCTGCTGCAGGAGTAATCAATGAGCGATATGACCGACACTGCCGTCGACGGCACCCTTGATGCAACGGGCCTCAACTGCCCGGAGCCGGTGATGATGCTGCACCAGCACATCCGCGACCTGCCGCCTGGCGGTCTGCTCAAGGTGATCGCGACCGACCCGTCGACCCGCCGCGACATTCCCAAGTTCTGCGTGTTCCTCGACCACGAACTGGTGGCTCAGCAGGAGCAGGCCGGTACGTACCTGTACTGGATTCGCAAGAAGTCGGCTTAACCCCGCGCCTTGTCCCGGCGAATGCGCCGGCGTGCGCTGCGCGCCAGGCGCACCAGCAACATCCCCGCCGCACAGCTCAGGCCCACGATCAGCCCCTGCCACAAACCGCTGGGGCCGCTCGGCTCGCCCAACCAGTCGGTCAGCCCCAGGGCGTAACCCACCGGCAACCCCACGCCCCAGTAGGCAAACAGGGTCAGCACCATGGTCACCCGGGTGTCCTGATAGCCGCGCAACGCGCCGGCGGCGGTGACCTGGATCGAGTCGGAAAACTGGAACAGCGCTGAAAACACGATCAGCGTCGACGCCAGGTGGATCACCACGGGGTCCGGGGTGTAGATCGTCGCGATCTGTTCGCGGAACAACAGCATCAGGCTGCAGGACAGGCAGGCATACACCAGCGCCGTGCCCATGCCGACGCCAGCGGCAAAGCGCGCTTCGCGCGGCTGGTCACGGCCGAGGGCCTGGCCGACGCGCACGGTGACGGCCATGCTCAGGGAGTAGGGGATCATGAACACCAGGGAGCTGACGTTCAGGGCGATCTGATGGCCGGAGACCACTGTGGCGCCCAGGCTGCCGATCAGCAGGGCGATCACCGCGAAGATGCTCGATTCGGCAAAGATCGCGATGCCGATTGGCAGGCCAATGCCCAATACGCGCTTGATCACCGCCCATTGCGGCCAATCGAAACGCTTGAACAGTTCGCTGCTCTGGTACGCCGGCCCCCAGCGCGTCCAGCCTGCCAGGCCGAGCGTCATCACCCACATCGCAATGCCCGTGGCCCAGCCGCAGCCCGCGCCGCCCATGGCCGGCACGCCCAAATGGCCATAGATGAAGATGTAGTTCAGCGGGATATTCAGCGCCAACCCGCACAGGCCCATGACCATGCTCGGTCGTGTGCGGCCCAGGCCATCACTGAAACAGCGCAACACGTAATACACCGCAACGGCCGGCATGCCTGCGGCGATGCCGTGCAGGTAGCCCATGGACGGTTTGATCAGGTCGGGTTCAACCTTCATCGCGTGCAGGATGGGTTCGGCGCTGAGCAGCAACAGCGACGCGGTGATGCCGACCACCACCGCCAGCCACAGGGATTGGCGCACCAGTGGCCCGATCTCGCTATGCTGGCCGGCGCCGTAGCGCTGGGCGACTTTCGGCGTGGTGGCCAGCAAGGTACCGGTCATCAGCAGGTACACCGGAATCCAGATCGAATTGCCCAGGCCCACCGCCGCCAGGTCTTGCGGGCTGACGCGCCCGGCCATCACGGCGTCGACGAAGCTCATCGCGGTGGTTGCCAGTTGGCCGATCATGATCGGCACGGCGAGTCTCAGCAGGCCACGCACTTCCCGGCTGATGCGGGCGGGACGGGTGAGGGTGGCGGAGGCAGTGTTCACGTACAGATGTCCAAAAAAGAGCGCAGGACGGCGGATTCTACGCGTTGACACAGCGGTCAGGAAAAAACCTGTGTTAACGATTTGTAAGCGATCCTCCAGGCCGCGCAATTCGCTGTGGGCGCTGGCAAGCCGGCTCCCACCTTCGATCTGCGGTGGAACACCGAACGCATCCCTGTACACTGCTGATCCGCCAAAGGAGCCTGCCATGCTGATTGTTGCCGACGAAAATATTCCGCTGCTCGATGCTTTCTTCCAAGGATTTGGCGAAATCCGCCGGGTGCCCGGCCGTTCCATTGACCGCGCCACCGTCGAACAGGCCGATGTACTGCTGGTGCGCTCGGTGACCAACGTCAACCGGGCCTTGCTCGAAGGTTCCAAGGTGCGCTTTGTCGGCACCTGCACCATCGGCACCGATCATTTGGACCTCGATTATTTCAATCGGGCCGGTATTCAATGGTCCAGCGCGCCCGGCTGCAATGCCCGTGGCGTGGTGGACTATGTGCTGGGCAGCTTGCAGACCCTGGCCGAAATCGAAGGGGCCGACCTCAATCAGCGTACTTACGGTGTCGTCGGCGCCGGTGAAGTGGGCGGGCGGCTGGTCAAGGTGCTCAAGGGCCTGGGCTGGAACGTGCTGGTCTGCGACCCGCCGCGGCAGATCGCCGAAGACGGTGACTACGTCAGCCTGGAGCAGATCATCGAGCAATGCGACGTGATCAGCCTGCACACGCCGTTGACCAAGTCCGGCAATGGTTCCACCTGGCACTTGCTCGATCGCGAGCGCCTCAACCGTCTCAAGCCCGGTGCCTGGCTGATCAACGCCAGCCGTGGCCCGGTGGTGGACAACGCCGCCCTGCGCGACGTGCTGCTTTCGCGTGAAGACCTGCAAGCGGTGCTGGATGTGTGGGAAGGCGAGCCTGAAGTGGATGTCGACCTGGCCGACCTCTGCGTGCTGGCCACCCCGCACATCGCCGGTTACAGCCTGGACGGCAAGCAGCGTGGCACGGCGCAGATCTACCAGGCGTTTTGTGCGCATCTGGGTCAGGCACCCGCGATTGAACTGAGCGATTTGCTGCCGCCGCCGTGGCTGGCCGAGGTTCACTTGAATGCGTCTACCGACCCGGCCTGGGCGCTGGCGACGTTATGCCGCAGCGTGTACGACCCGCGTCGCGACGATGCGGATTTCCGTCGCAGCCTCGTGGGAACGGTGGATGAGCAACGCAAGGCGTTCGACCTGTTGCGCAAGCACTATCCGGAGCGCCGTGAGATCGATGGCTTGAAGGTGCGTATCCATGGGCAATCGGCGCTGTTGTCTGGCATCGTCGAGGCATTGGGCGCTGAGCTGCTGTAGGAACGAGGTCACAAAAAAACCGGCCATCAAGGCCGGTTCTGAAAGAGCGTGGGCGCTTCAGCCTTGCTGGGCAGGCTTGACCAGTCGCTGTTCCAGCTCACGGCACGCTTGCTGGATCATCTCTTCGGTAATCTGCACTTCGCGGCCTTGGGCGTCGATGACGGAGCAAGGCAGGTATTGCGGTTGGCGGATTACTTCAATCTTGGCATCGCTGCTGTTTTGCAAGGTCATGGCCTGTCTCCTCATCAGGTTGTGTACCAACTTTAACCCCCCTGCGTGACCAAGCTGTTACAACTCCTTGCAAGATCATCGCTTCGAATACCCAGTCCACCAGAAACCGTTACAAATTTCCAGACGGGCGTTAGACCGATAACCTCTAGGGGCCAATGTCGGCGGGCATAATTAACCCGACTCATTGTTATTTACCCAAGTTCCCCCAATGTTATCTGCAGGTTCCTATCTCCCATCATCAGGTGATGCCCTCCATGTTCTCAGTCCGTCAACGCCGTGCAATTCGCCTGGCCAGCCGCTTCATTGCGCCCTACCGCTGGCAGGCGCTCGGTGCGTTGGTGGCGCTGATCGTCACCGCGGGTATCACCTTGTCCATGGGGCAGGGCATTCGCCTGCTGGTGGACCAGGGGTTCATGACCCAATCGCCGCACTTGCTCAACCAGTCTATCGGCCTGTTCATGATCCTGGTGCTGGGCCTGGCCGTCGGCACGTTTGCGCGGTTTTACCTGGTGTCGTGGATCGGTGAGCGGGTGGTGGCTGACATTCGCCGGCAGGTGTTCAATCACCTGATCTACCTGCATCCGGGTTTTTATGAAAACAACCGCAGCTCGGAAATCCAGTCGCGGTTGACCACCGACACCACCCTGTTGCAATCGGTGATCGGCTCCTCGTTGTCGCTGTTCCTGCGCAACGCCTTGATGGTCATCGGTGGCATCGTGCTGCTGTTTGTCACCAATCCCAAGCTCACCAGCATCGTTGTGGTGGCGCTGCCGCTGGTGCTGGCGCCGATCCTGATTTTCGGCCGCCGCGTGCGCAGCCTGTCGCGCTTGAGCCAGGACCGCATTGCCGACGTCGGCAGCTACGTGTCCGAGACGCTCGGCCAGATCAAGACCGTGCAGGCCTATAACCACCAGGCGCAGGACGAACAACGCTTTGCCGTGACCGTCGAAGACGCCTTCGCCACGGCGCGCAAACGCATCGCCCAGCGCGCCTGGCTGATCACCCTGGTGATCATGCTGGTGCTCGGTGCTGTCGGGGTGATGCTGTGGGTTGGCGGGATGGACGTGATCAGCGGGCGCATTTCCGGCGGCGAGCTGGCGGCGTTTGTGTTCTACAGCCTGATCGTCGGCAGCGCCGTCGGCACGTTGAGCGAAGTGCTCGGCGAGTTGCAGCGCGCCGCCGGTGCGGCGGAGCGGATCGGCGAGTTGCTGCAGTCGAACAACGAGATCCAGGCGCCCGCCAGCGGCACCGTGCAGTTACCAGACCGCGTCAGCGGCCGTATGGAGCTGCAAGACCTGCGCTTTTCCTACCCCTCGCGGCCGGACACTTACGCCATCGACGGTTTGAGCCTGACCATCAATCCCGGTGAAACCCTGGCGCTGGTGGGGCCGTCCGGTGCGGGCAAATCGACGATTTTTGATCTGCTGCTGCGCTTTTATGATCCCCAGCACGGTCGCATCCTGCTCGAAGGCCACCCGCTGACCGAACTCGACCCCCAGGACCTGCGCCGCCACTTCGCCCTGGTGTCCCAGAGCCCGGCGCTGTTTTTCGGCAGCGTTGAAGACAACATCCGCTATGGCAACCCGACCGCCACCCGCGAGCAGGTCGAAGCCGCCGCGCGCATCGCCCATGCCCACGACTTCATCCTGCAAATGCCCGATGGTTACCAGACCCACCTCGGCGACGCCGGCATGGGCCTCTCCGGCGGCCAACGGCAACGCCTGGCCATCGCCCGCGCGCTGCTGGTGGACGCGCCGATCCTGCTGCTGGACGAAGCCACCAGCGCCCTCGACGCGCAGAGTGAACACCTGATCCAGCAGGCGCTGCCGCAACTGATGCATGGCCGCACCACGCTGGTTATCGCGCATCGCCTGGCGACGGTGAAGCATGCGGACCGGATTGCCGTGATGGACCAGGGCAAGCTGGTGGCGATCGGCACGCATCAGCAGTTGATCGCGAGTAACCCGCTGTATGCGCGGTTGGCGGCGTTGCAGTTCAGCGATGGCGTGGAGGAACAGGCTGCGCACTGAAATCACCGCGCATAAAAATGCCCGCATCCTTCGATGCGGGCATTTTTGTGTGTGCGTCAGGCTTTATTGATCATCGAAGTAACGCTCGTGCCAGTCCACCAACGGCTGTGGCGAATTGAGCTTCTGCCCGTAGATCACCGAATAAGACAGCACGTTCTGCACATACTGGCGGGTTTCGTCGAACGGGATGCTTTCCACCCACACGTCGAAACTCAGGTGATCGGCACCGCGCAGCCACTGGCGCACGCGGCCGGGGCCGGCGTTGTAGGCGGCGGAAGCGAGGACGCGGTTGCCGTTGAATTGGCTATGCACCTGGCTCAGGTAAGCCGCACCGAGCTGGATGTTTTTGTCCGGGTCGAGCACCTGGGCCGGGGAGGCCAGCGGGATGCTGAACTTGCGCGCAGTGTCTTTGGCAGTGCCGGGCATCAGTTGCATCAGGCCGCTGGCGCCGACGCCGGAGCGGGCGTCGTCCATGAACGCGCTTTCCTGGCGGGTGATGGCGAACACCCAGCTCGAATGCAGGCCGCGTACCTTGGCTTCGCGCACCAGGGTGTCGCGGTGGGCCATCGGGAAGCGGATGTCGAGGTCATCCCAGTACTGCGCCTGGCTGATGGTACGGATCGCCGGGAAGTACCACTTCATGTCGTAGGCCAACCTGGCCTGGGCGACCATTTCGTCGCGGTTGAAGTGACGGCTGACGTGGTACCACTCGCGGCGGCCATCGACCACCTGGCCACGCGCATAGAACTCCAGGGCGCGGCGCACGCCGGGGGTGTTGCGCACTTTGTTGATCAGCGCCTGGCTCATCAGCAGCGGCTTGTTGATCAACTGGTACGGGGCTCTGGAGCGGTCGGCGGCGAGGAAACCGTAGAAATCCCGCTCCCGCGACAGGTTCTTGTACAGCACCAGGGCTTGCGGGTTTTTCGGCTCGGCCAATTCAAGGCTGCGGGCCTGCCAGTAGCGCCAGCGGTTGGTGGTGGCCAAGTCTTGTGGGAGTTTGCGCGTGAGTTGGTAGGCGTCTTCCCAGCGAGCCAGGCGCAACAGCAGGCGCAGGCGCCATTCGGACACGGTGTTGTCGCGCAGTTCGGGGTCGTACTTGGTCATCACCTCAAGGGCGCGTGGGTCAAAGCGCTTGGCCAGGGTCAGGCCAATCTCGCGGGCAATCGCCACTTTTTCGTCACGGGAGAAGTGCATGCTGGTGGCGTAGCCGTCGAGCATGGCCATGGCCTTGTCCGGGTCCTGGCGCGCCAGACGGCGCAGGCCCAGGCCCACGGCGTCAGACATCGCCTCGGTGGCCGGCAGGAAGCGCGACGGGTCGCTGAGCATCTCGGGCTTTTGCGCCACGTCCACCATCAGGCGGCCTTGGGCGCCGAGGGTCGGCAGGCTTTTCACCAGGCTGTTGGCCAGCGCGTAGTTGCGGGCTTCGGCGGCGAGCTTGGCGCGGTCCCAGATTTTCTGTTCGGTGAGTTGGCCATCTGAGGCCCACTGCGCAAAGGTGGCATCACAGGCCGCCGGTTGGGATTTGCCAGTCAGCCAGAGTTTCTCGGCGGTCTTGTAGCCTTCGGCCTTCAGATTGTGCGTGAGCTGGAACTGGCCATGCAGGCAATCGAGCTCGACGAAGTTGAGCTTGGGGTCGTAGTACTTTTCAAAGGTCTGCCAGTCGCCACGGTCGGCCAGCCAGCGCAACCAACGCAGCTTCATCCAGTTGGCTTGGGGCAGGTCGCCGTTTTTAGCGAGGAATTGTTCGATTTCCTCGTTGCTGGCGGTCTTCAGGCGGGCGGTCAACTCGTCGTAGGCCAGGTACGGCGTCAGCGGATAATCGGCCAGGGCCTGGCTGTATTGCATGTACGGCCCGGTATCGCCTTTGGCCAGGGCGCGTTTGGCCTCATCGTAATATTGACGTTGGGTAGTGATGTCCACGGCCAGGGCGGATTGAGCGGCAGTGGCGGTAAGAAGCAGACAAGATAAAAAGTTGAAAAGGCGACTGCGCATGAGACGTCCGTGCAGAGAAATCACGACTAGCGCCGGCATCGCCGACACTCATTGCCTCTAGCTTAGCCTTTTGCCAGCGGCCGGTGAAAGCTTTGCTGACCGGTTCGTTCAAGTTCGCCGAAATTGTCCTACAGAACGCGTCAGTAGCGAAAATGCCGACCGCATCCCACCCTCAACTCAGGTAGAATGCGCGCCCAGTTTTTGGAGAAGCGTATGACCCTGCTCAAATTCAGCGATGTGTCCCTTGCTTTCGGCGCTATGCCGTTGTTGGACAAGGTGTCCTGGCAGATCGCCCGTGGTGAGCGGGTGTGCATCATCGGCCGCAACGGCACCGGTAAATCCAGCATGATGAAGCTGGTAAAGGGCGACCAGAAGCCCGATGAAGGCTCTGTTTGGCGTGCCCCCGGCCTCAAGATTGGTGAATTGCCGCAGGAATTGCCGGTGGCCGACGGACGGACAGTGTTCGACGTGGTCGCCGAAGGCCTCGACGGCGTTGGCGCGTTGCTCGCCCAGTACCATCACCTGGCGCAGAACTGCGTCACCGAAGAAGATCTGGACAAGCTGATGCACGTCCAGCAAGACCTCGAAGCCCGTGACGGCTGGCGCTTGCAGCAGTTGGTGGACAGCACCCTGAGCCGCCTGCAACTGCCGGCCGACAAGACCCTCGCCGAATTGTCCGGTGGCTGGCGTCGTCGCGTGCTGCTGGCCCAGGCCCTGGTGTCCGAGCCGGACCTGCTGCTGCTCGACGAACCGACCAACCACTTGGACATCGGTGCGATTGCCTGGCTCGAAGAAGCCCTCAAGGATTTCCAGGGTGCCGTGCTGTTCATCACGCACGACCGATCCTTCCTGCAGAACCTGGCGACACGCATCCTCGAACTGGACCGTGGTGGCCTGATCGACTGGAACGGCGACTACGCCAGCTTCCTGGTCCACAAGGAGGCCACCCTGGCCGCCGAAGATACCGCCAACGCTTTGTTCGACAAGCGTCTGGCCCAGGAAGAAGTGTGGATTCGCCAGGGCATCAAGGCGCGCCGCACCCGTAACGAAGGCCGTGTACGCGCACTCAAAGCCCTGCGCGTTGAGCGCGGTGAGCGTCGCGAGCGCACCGGCAAGGCCAACATCATGCTGGAAACCGCCGATAAGTCCGGCAAACAGGTGATGGTGCTGGATAACGTTAGCTTCCATCACCCGGACGGTCCGTTCCTGATCAAGGACTTCTCCATGGTCCTGCAGCGCGGCGACCGCATCGGCCTGCTCGGCGCCAACGGCACCGGCAAGACCACGTTGCTCAAGCTGATGCTCAGCGGCCTGCAGCCGACCAGCGGTAAAGTGGAAGAGGGTACGCGCATCGACGTGGCCTACTTCGACCAGTTGCGTCACCAGTTGGACCTGGAAAAAACCGTGATCGACAACGTCGCCGAAGGCCGCGACTTTATCGATATCGACGGCCAGAGCCGCCATGTACTGAGCTACCTGGGCGACTTCCTGTTCAGCCCGCAGCGCGCCCGAACGCCGGTCAAGGCCTTGTCCGGTGGTGAGCGCGCGCGCTTGCTGCTGGCCAAGCTGTTCAGCAAGCCGGCCAACTTGCTGGTCCTCGACGAACCGACCAACGACCTCGACGTGGAAACCCTCGAGCTGCTGGAAGAGGTCCTGCTGACCTTCAACGGCACCGTGCTGATGGTCAGCCACGACCGGGCATTCCTCGACAACGTGGTCACCAGCACCCTGGTCTTCGAAGGTGAGGGCAAGGTGCGCGAGTACGTCGGTGGTTACCAGGACTGGCTGCGCCAGGGCGGCTCGCCGCGCCTGTTGGGCGTGACCGAGAGCAAGTCCGGCAAGGCCGACTTGAGCTCCGCCGTCGTGGCCCCTGTGGCCGCCGCTGCACCGGCTGCGGAAGCCGCGCCTGCCGCGAAGAAGAAACTCAGCTACAAGCTGCAGCGTGAGCTGGAAGCCCTGCCTGGTGAAATCGACGCCAAGGAGCAGCAGATCGCCGCGGTCGAAGCGGAAATGGCTGACGCGGGTTTTTACCTGCGTCCGGCGGCGGAAACTGCCAAGGTCATCGCGTCCCTGGAAACATTGAACCAGGAGCTGGAAGGGTTGGTTGAGCGTTGGGCCGAGCTGGATGCCTGATTGATTCCAATGCATTAAAAAACCCGGTGTTCATCTGATGAACACCGGGTTTTTTATAGGAGATGAGTTCAAATGTGGGAGCAAGCAAGCCCCCTCCCACATTGGATCTCCATCGGTCTTACGAGCTTTTTACCAGCTTCACCGCCAGCACATCGCACGGTGCGCCGTGCAGTACGTCATTGGCGGTGGAACCCAGCAGCAATGCCAGCCCGTGACGGCCATGGCTGCCGACCACGATCAGGTCGCAGCCCTGTTCCTTGGCCAGGTGATGGATTTCCTGGCGCGGCTGACCATAGGTCAGGTGGCTCTGATCTTTTTTCAGGGTCGGGTACTTGGCGATCAGGCGCTCAAGGCGTTCCTTGGCTTGATCGAATTGCTGCTGTTGCAATTGAGACAGGTCCATCGGCACGTCGCCGCCAAAGGCCATGGCCATCGGTTCGACGATATGCACCAGGGACAGCTTCGCAGTGTCGCCAGCCAGATCCACGGCGCGCTTGATCACTGGATCGCACTCTTCGGTCAGGTCGACGGCGACCAGAATATGTTCGTATGACATGGGGCGTTCCTCCAGGGGACTGCAATAAGTTCAGTATGGCTGCTTTCAAGCGGATGGGGTTGCGTCAGGTCAAATCCGCTCATCTAGAAATTCGGGAGTACACATATGACGGTCTGGATAGTGGTGTCAATCCTCGCGGTGGTTTTGAGCCCCCTGGCATGGCTGCGCCCGTCGCCTCATCAGAGCGGGCGCATGGCCCTGCGCATGGAGGCGCGCCGTATGGGCCTGGCGATGCAACTGTCGCCTCAGGAGTGGCCGCACTGGCTCAAGCAGGAGCCACCGAGCCCGTGCGCGCAATACCACCGGCCACGGCGCGGCAAGGTTCCTGCGCTATGGAGTTACTGGCAGTTGGAGCCTGGGGTGTGGGTCAATCAATGGCAGGAACCGTGCGTGGATGAGACGTTGTTGGCGCATTTTGCGACGCTGCCGGCCAACGTCTACAAAGTCGAGGCGGACCGGCAAATGATCGCATTGTGCTGGGGCGAGAAGGGCGAGGTGAGTGATCTGCAGGCCATTGATACGTTGCTCAAGGCCCTGGCCTGAACGCCAGGCAATAAAAAAGCCCGACATCATCATCGGGCGGGGTTGGCCAGGCAGGCCGGTAACTCTGTGTGTTCCACGCCGGGTATTCATCCAGGCGTTTTGACTATTCGTTCATGGCTGCCGCAAGCCTAGCCGGATATCCGGATCTGTACAGCCTTTTTCAACATCGTGTTCATTATTGATTTTGTGAATAATTGAATATTGGCGAAGCGTGGGCCGCGGGTTGGGGTTCTGAAATGACTGGAAAGTCGCGTTTTTCCTAGCGCTTTCGAGCGATTGACAATTGCCCGGAATTGGATGAAGGTGGCGTACCCAAATCAAACGGGCGTATGAATTGAGCGTTTGTCTGTCAGATGTCTCATACAGAATCCCGACTATCGCATTGGCGGGTGTGCCTGGCGCATTGGGGTGAGCATTGACGAAATTTTCAATGTCCATCCAGAGGCCAGCGTCCAATGTGTACTGTTCAGCTTCCATATCGTGGAGATCAGTTGATGATTTACGAAGGTAAAGCCATCACGGTTAAGGCTCTTGAAAGTGGCATCGTCGAACTGAAATTCGACCTCAAGGGTGAGTCCGTCAACAAGTTCAACCGTCTAACCCTGAACGAACTGCGTCAGGCCGTAGACGCCATCAAAGCAGATGCTTCGGTCAAGGGCGTGATCGTCTCCAGCGGCAAGGACGTGTTTATCGTCGGCGCCGACATCACCGAATTCGTCGAGAGCTTCAAGCTGCCCGATGCCGAGCTGGTGGCTGGCAACCTCGAAGCCAACAAGATTTTCAGCGATTTCGAAGACCTCAGCGTGCCGACCGTTGCCGCGATCAACGGCATCGCGCTGGGCGGCGGCCTGGAAATGTGCCTGGCCGCGGATTTCCGCGTCATGTCGGCCACTGCGAAAATCGGCCTGCCGGAAGTCAAGTTGGGCATCTACCCAGGCTTTGGCGGCACCGTGCGCCTGCCGCGCATCATCGGTGCCGATAACGCCATCGAGTGGATCGCCGCCGGTAAGGAAAACAAGGCTGAAGACGCGCTGAAAGTCGGTGCTGTCGATGCCGTGGTTGCTCCGGACAAACTGGCCGAAGCGGCACTGAACCTGATCAAGGGCGCCATCAACGGCGAATTTGACTACAAGGCCAAGCGTCAGCCGAAGCTGGAAAAACTCAAGCTCAACGCTATCGAACAAATGATGGCGTTCGAAACCGCCAAAGGTTTCGTGGCAGGCCAGGCCGGCCCGAACTACCCGGCACCGGTTGAAGCGATCAAGACCATCCAGAAAGCCGCGAACTTCGGTCGCGACAAAGCCCTGGAAGTGGAAGCGGCGGGTTTCGTCAAACTGGCCAAGACCTCTGCTGCCCGGAGCCTGATTGGCTTGTTCCTGAACGATCAGGAACTGAAGAAAAAGGCCAAGGCCTACGATGAAGTCGCCAAAGACGTGAAACAGGCCGCCGTACTTGGCGCCGGTATCATGGGCGGCGGTATTGCCTATCAGTCGGCGTCCAAAGGCACGCCGATCCTGATGAAAGACATCAACGAGCACGGCATCGAGCAAGGCCTGGCGGAAGCGGCCAAGCTGCTGGTGGGTCGCGTTGATAAAGGTCGTATGACCGCTGCGAAAATGGCTGAAGTGCTTAACGGCATTCGTCCTACGCTGTCCTACGGCGATTTCGGCCACGTCGACCTGGTGGTCGAAGCGGTTGTCGAAAACCCGAAGGTCAAGCAAGCGGTGCTGGCTGAAGTGGAAGCCCAGGTCAAAGACGACACTATCCTGGCGTCCAACACCTCGACCATTTCCATCACGCTGCTGGCCAAGGCCCTCAAGCGTCCGGAAAACTTCGTCGGCATGCACTTCTTCAACCCGGTACACATGATGCCGCTGGTGGAAGTGATCCGTGGCGAGAAGTCCAGCGAGCTGGCCGTCGCCACCACCGTTGCCTACGCCAAGAAAATGGGCAAGAACCCGATCGTGGTCAACGACTGCCCGGGCTTCCTGGTCAACCGCGTGCTGTTCCCGTACTTCGGCGGTTTCGCCAAGCTGGTCAGCGCTGGCGTGGACTTTGTGCGTATCGACAAGGTCATGGAAAAATTCGGCTGGCCCATGGGCCCGGCGTACCTGATGGACGTGGTCGGCATCGACACCGGCCACCATGGCCGCGACGTGATGGCTGAAGGCTTCCCGGACCGCATGAAAGACGACCGCCGCTCGGCGATCGACGCGCTCTACGAGGCCAAGCGCCTGGGCCAGAAAAACGGCAAGGGTTTCTACGCCTACGAGACCGACAAGAAGGGCAAGCAGAAGAAAGTGGCCGACCCGTCGGTTCACGAAGTACTCGCGCCGGTCATCTACGAGCAGCGTGAGGTGTCCGACGAGGACATCATCAACTGGATGATGATCGCCCTGTGCCTGGAAACCGTGCGTTGCCTGGAAGACGGCATCGTTGAAACCGCCGCCGAAGCCGACATGGGCCTGGTGTACGGTATTGGTTTCCCTCCATTCCGTGGCGGTGCGCTGCGTTACATCGACTCGATCGGTGTGGCCGAGTTCGTTGCCCTGGCTGATCAATACGCTGATTTGGGCCCGCTGTACCACCCGACCGCGAAGCTGCGTGAGATGGCCAAGAATGGCCAGAGCTTCTTCGGTTAAGCGTCCCATACACTTGAGCGAGAATATTTATGAGCTTGAATCCAAGAGACGTCGTGATTGTCGACTTCGGTCGCACGCCGATGGGCCGCTCCAAGGGCGGCATGCACCGCAACACCCGCGCCGAAGACATGTCGGCGCACCTGATCAGCAAATTGCTGGAGCGTAACGTCAAGGTCGACCCGAACGAAGTCGAAGACGTGATCTGGGGCTGTGTCAACCAGACCCTGGAGCAGGGCTGGAACATCGCCCGCATGGCCTCGTTGCTGACCCAGATCCCGCACACTGCGGCCGCCCAGACGGTCAGCCGCCTGTGTGGCTCGTCGATGAGCGCACTGCACACGGCCGCCCAGGCGATCATGACCGGCAACGGTGATGTATTCGTGATCGGTGGCGTGGAGCACATGGGCCACGTCAGCATGATGCACGGCGTCGACCCTAACCCGCACATGTCGCTGTACGCGGCAAAAGCCTCGGGCATGATGGGCCTCACCGCAGAAATGCTCGGCAAGATGCACGGCATTACCCGTGAAGCCCAGGACGCGTTCGGCGTGCGCTCCCACCAACTCGCCCACAAGGCGACCGTGGAAGGCAAGTTCAAGGATGAAATCATCCCGATGAACGGCTACGACGAGAACGGTTTCCTGAAACTGTTCGACTACGACGAAACCATTCGTCCGGACACCACCCTGGAAAGCCTGGCCGCCTTGAAACCGGCGTTCAATCCAAAGGGCGGCACCGTGACAGCGGGTACTTCGTCGCAAATCACCGACGGTGCCTCGTGCATGATCGTGATGTCGGCGCAGCGTGCCCAGGACCTGGGGATCCAGCCGATGGCGGTGATTCGTTCGATGGCCGTTGCGGGTGTGGACCCGGCGATCATGGGCTATGGTCCAGTACCGGCTACACAAAAAGCCTTGAAGCGCGCAGGTCTGACCATCGCCGATATCGACTTCTTCGAGCTCAACGAAGCGTTCGCCGCACAGGCCCTGCCAGTGCTGAAAGATTTGAAAGTGCTCGACAAGATGAACGAGAAGGTTAACCTGCACGGCGGCGCGATTGCCCTGGGCCACCCGTTCGGTTGCTCCGGTGCGCGTATCTCCGGCACTTTGCTCAACGTGATGAAGCAAAATGGCGGCAACCTTGGGGTTGCAACCATGTGCATTGGTCTCGGCCAAGGCATTTCCACCGTCTTCGAACGCCTCTAAGCGTTTAGTTGACGGAAGCCGGGGCCCAGTGCCCCGGTTTTTGTTTTTCGGTAGGTTTATTATTTTTTTTTAACAAATTTTGTAAGGCGGCCAGAGCATGAAAGTCGAACCAGGGCTCTACCAACATTATAAAGGTCCGCAGTACCGCGTTTTTAATGTGGCGCGGCACTCCGAGACCGAAGAAGAAGTGGTGTTCTACCAAGCACTGTATGGCGATTACGGCTTTTGGGTGCGCCCTTTGAGCATGTTCCTCGAATCCGTCGAAGTTGACGGCGAACAGGTCCCGCGCTTTGCTTTGGTACAGGCCGAACCCAGTCTTTTTTCAGGGCAATAACGGCAGGCCGCGCAGAATGCTGCGCTTGACCTCACCCGGTTGCCACTATATATAGCGTTGCCGCGTCAGGCGCCAACTGCCTTTCACTTCTCGAATTCAGGAATTTTCCGATCCATGGGCAAATCGCTGGTCATTGTGGAATCCCCGGCTAAGGCCAAGACCATCAACAAGTACTTGGGCAACGAGTACGTGGTGAAGTCGAGTATCGGCCATATCCGAGACCTGCCCACCAGCGGTTCGGCTAGCGCCAGCAAGGAGCCAGCCGCCAAGCGCGGCAAGGCGGCTGCGGGCGAAGGTCCGGTACTCACGCCTAAAGAGAAAGCGCGCAAGCAACTGGTCTCGCGCATGGGTGTGGACCCGGAACATGGCTGGAAGGCCAAGTACGAAATCCTTCCGGGCAAGGAAAAGGTCATCGAAGAGCTGCGCCGGCTCGCCAAAGATGCCGACACCATCTATCTCGCAACGGACTTGGACCGCGAAGGGGAAGCCATTGCCTGGCACCTGCGGGAAGCCATCGGCGGCGATGACAGCCGCTACAAGCGTGTGGTGTTCAACGAAATCACCAAGAAAGCCATCCAGGAAGCCTTCTCCAAGCCGGGCGAACTGGATATCGACCGTGTCAACGCCCAGCAGGCCCGGCGTTTCCTCGACCGCGTCGTGGGTTACATGGTTTCGCCACTGCTGTGGGCCAAAATTGCCCGTGGCCTGTCCGCCGGCCGTGTGCAATCGGTAGCGGTCAAGCTGGTGGTAGAGCGTGAACGTGAAATTCGTGCGTTCAACCCCGAAGAGTATTGGGAAGTCCACGCGGACCTCGGTACCGCCAAGGGCAACAATGTGCGTTTCGAAGTGGCCCGTGAGAAAGGCGAGGCCTTCAAGCCGCTGAACGAAACCCAGGCCATGGCTGCGCTGGAGAAGCTCAAGTCTTCCAGCTACAGCATCGTCAAGCGCGAAGACAAACCGACCAGCAGCAAGCCGTCGGCGCCGTTCATCACGTCCACCCTGCAACAGGCCGCCAGTAACCGCCTGGGCTTCGGCGTGAAGAAAACCATGATGATGGCCCAGCGTCTGTACGAAGCCGGCTACATCACCTATATGCGTACCGACTCCACCAACCTGTCGCAAGACGCGGTGGCGATGGCGCGCACTTATATTGAAAGCGAGTTCGGCAAGAAGTACCTGCCGGAAAACCCGAACGTCTACAGCAGCAAAGAAGGCGCCCAAGAGGCTCACGAAGCGATTCGTCCTTCCGACGCCAACACCGAGCCGAGTAAGCTGACCGGCATGGAGCGTGACGCTGAGCGTCTCTACGAGCTCATCTGGCGCCAGTTCCTGGCCTGCCAGATGCTGCCGGCGCAATACCTGTCCACCACCGTCAGTGTGGGCGCAGGCGACTTCGAGCTGCGTGCCAAAGGCCGTATCCTCAAGTTCGACGGCTACACTCGCGTGATGCCGCAAATCGCCAAGCCAGGCGACGACGATGTGCTGCCGGACATGGCCCAGGGCGACACGTTGAAGCTGATCAAGCTCGACCCGTCCCAGCATTTCACCAAGCCGCCGGCGCGTTATTCGGAAGCCAGCCTTGTGAAGGAAATGGAGAAACGCGGTATCGGTCGTCCTTCGACCTATGCGGCGATCATTTCCACCATCCAGGACCGTGGCTACGTGGCGCTGCACAACCGTCGTTTCTATTCGGAAAAGATGGGCGACATCGTCACCGAGCGTCTGTCCGAGAGTTTCTCCAACCTGATGGACTACGGCTTCACTGCCGGCATGGAAGAGAACCTCGACGACGTGGCCCACGGCGAGCGCGACTGGAAGAACGTACTCGACGAGTTCTACGGCGACTTCAAGAAGAAGCTCGAAGTGGCCGAAAGCCCGGACAGCGGCATGCGTGCCAACCAGCCGGTGATGACCGACATCCCGTGCCTGACCTGCGGCCGGCCGATGCAGATTCGTACCGCGTCCACCGGCGTATTCCTCGGTTGCTCGGGCTACAGCCTGCCGCCGAAAGAACGCTGCAAGGCCACCGTCAACCTGGTGCCGGGCGATGAAATCGCCGCCGACGACGAGGGTGAATCCGAATCGCTGGTCCTGCGTGGCAAGCACCGTTGCCCGATCTGCAGCACGGCGATGGATGCCTACCTGTTGGACGAGAAGCACAAGTTGCACATCTGCGGTAACAACCCGGATTGCGACGGCTACGAGATCGAAGAGGGCAGCTACCGCATCAAGGGCTACGAAGGCCCGAGCCTGGAATGTGACAAGTGCGGCAGCGAGATGCAGCTCAAGACCGGCCGTTTCGGCAAGTTCTTCGGTTGCACCAACCCGACGTGCAAGAACACCCGCAAACTGCTGAAAAGCGGTGATGCGGCACCACCGAAGATGGACCCGGTGAAGATGCCCGAGCTCAAGTGCGAGAAGGTCAACGACACCTACATCCTGCGTGATGGCGCTTCGGGGCTGTTCCTGGCTGCCAGCCAGTTCCCGAAAAACCGCGAGACCCGTGCGCCGTTGGTGCTGGAGATCGTGCCGCACAAGGATGAGATCGATCCGAAGTACCACTTCCTGTGTGAAGCGCCGAAGAAGGACCCGGACGGTCGCCCGGCCGTGATCCGCTACAGCCGCAAGACCAAGGAACAGTACGTTCAGTCCGAAGTGGACGGTAAACCTACTGGTTGGAAGGCGTTCTACGACGGCGGCAAGTGGAAGGTCGAGGACAAGCGCCAGGGCGCTTGATCGGTTAATCTGATAACGCTAAAAGCCGTCTGCATAGACGGCTTTTGCTTGCTGTAGGAGCGAGCTTGCTCGCGAAGGTCGTTAACGATTACGCGAAAAACCTGATGCCCCACGGCGCTCCCGGTTTTTTCGCGGGCAAGCCCGCTCCTGCATACCAGCATCACGCCTATTCGTTGTGGAGATTGCCGTCATGGCCAACGAACTCTATACCCGTACCAATCAGAAAATTTACTTTGCGGGTTTGTCCCTGGAAGCCCTTGGCCGCGCCGAGGCAGGGAAGGAGATGAACGCCATCGCGCTGGTCCAGGCGGGACGTGAGGCGGCCTTGTTTCATCTCTACGGTGCCTTGCTGGGGTTGTGTCATGAAATCGCCGGGTTCTACCGTTTACCCCAGGCCGGTTCGCCGCGTGCGGAAATGATCATGAATCGCGAAGTGCTGGACGCCATGGCGATCCCTGAGCTCGCCGAGCTGGTGGAAATGGCGCAAAGCCCCGACAGTTGGGTAGCGCGCCTGCTCAAAGCGCATGCCGATATGTTCCAGCCGCCACGTGTTCCTCATGTCCCCAAGGGCGATGTGACCCAGCCGTTGATCGTGGCGCTGGCGCTGGAAGAGGATGAACCGAAGCCGTTGAGCCGCGAAGAGCTAGAAGGCTGGCGCCAAGAGCTGAAAAAGATGGCGCTGCGTTTTCGCGAAGGTTTGAACGAGTGCTGAGCTAAGTTATCTGCCAATTGCTCTGGGCAATGTGGGAGCAGGCAAACCAGCTCCCACCGCAGCAGCGGTGATCCAACGGACACCATTCATCCAGCCGTAAAGAAACCTCGCCAGATCCTCTGCGAGGCCCGGCAGATGACTGATATAATCCCGGCCTTTCGTGGAGAATAGACTTTTATGCCGACGTCCTTTCTGGAAATTGTTGAATTGCCTGACGGCCGAATCGAGCTGCGCCGGGCTGAGGACGAGGGTTCTCTGGTTATCTTGGACTTTTCCGAGGACGCCAAGGCATTCCTGCAAGGCCAGCACGTGGAAGTGGCTAAAGCCATGTTGAGCGTTGGTGTGCAGATGGCTGGCCGCTTGGCGGAAGGCGAACCGGAGAAGGACGACGGTCCACGGGTTCTGCACTGAGTCTCGCTGGTCGCTTTTTTGGCTGTATGTTGCAGATCGGCTTCTCAGCCTGAAGAAGCCTCGCGTCGATCGCGGGCACTGACCAAGGTCAGCTAGCCGCGAGTCTGACTGTTGCATTTACCCCAAACGAATATTCAAGCTCTGTGCATCGCCAGTGCGCGCGGCACTGATCAACTGCTGCTTGGCGTTGGCATTCAGCGGGTTCAACCAGCTCACCACTGTATGGCTGCGGCCCAGGCGCAGGGCTTCGCAGGTCAACTGTTGCGCGCTTTGCGCTCCGCGTGGTTGTAGCAACAGGATGCGCTCTCGGTTGAGACCGGCGTCCCGCAGCCAGGCTTGGGTCAGGCTGGCGGGCGGGGCGATCAGCGTCAACCAGCGTGCGTCCTGTTCCTCGCTCAGTTCGCGCAGGATCGGCGCCAGCAGGCTCAGGCAGCTCCCGGCCGCACCGCGCAACGACAGTTCACTGAACGCCTCAGGCTCGGCGCTCCAGGGCGCCTCGACCGTTTCCTTGAGGATGGGCGCAAGGGGTTGGGCCATAAAGGCCTCGAACAGCGACAGTTGTGTGTGTTGGGGTGTGTGCACGAGCTGCATGATGCCTCCTTTAGCGGCGAATGACGCCGACACTCAGGCCTTCGATCACCAGGTCCTGGTCTTTCAGGTTGACTTCTATCGGGGCGAACTCAGGGTTCTCGGCCAGGAGCCAGACCTTGCTGCCTTCGCGCTTGAAGCGTTTGACGGTGACTTCGTCACCGATACGGGCGACGACGATCTGGCCGTTACGGGCTTCGCGAGTGGTGTGGACGGCCAGCAGGTCGCCGTCGAAAATGCCCACGTCCTTCATGCTCATGCCATGCACCCGCAACAGGTAGTCGGCGCGAGGATGGAAGAAGGTCGGGTTGATGTTGCAGGACTCCTCGACGTGCTGCTGCGCCAGGATCGGCGCACCGGCAGCGACGCGACCGATGATCGGCAGGGTCGATTCGTCGGCCTTGGCTTCGAAACCGGGGATGCGAATGCCCCGCGAAGCGCCCGGGGTCATCTCGATCGCGCCTTTGCGAGCGAGGGCCTTGAGGTGTTCTTCGGCGGCGTTGGGGGATTTGAACCCCAGCTCCAGCGCAATTTCCGCACGCGTCGGCGGATAGCCGTTGTCGTCGAGGCAGCGCTTGATAAAAGCCAGAATCTCAGCTTGGCGTGGCGTCAGTTTTAGCATGTTGATCGCTCTGTCTTTTTATACAGTGACTGGGATTATATACAGTGGACTGCGCTTGGCAATCATCCTTTTTTGCGCGTCCGCTGGACGGTCATTCGTCAGCCCTCCTACAACGCAAAGACAGCGCTGCCTACAGAGTTGAAAGGATGTGATTAAATAGCCTTCAAATAGATGACTGCCCAGCCGGAAAGCGAACCCGCAGGCTTGACAAGACACAACCTGAAACGTATGTTTCAAACAAGTGTTTGTCAGGCGGAGTAGCCATGGCCCAGTCGGAAACCGTTGAACGCATTCTCGATGCTGCCGAGCAATTGTTCGCGGAAAAAGGATTTGCTGAAACCTCATTGCGGCTGATCACCAGCAAGGCCGGGGTCAACCTCGCCGCCGTGAACTACCATTTCGGCTCAAAAAAAGCCCTGATCCAGGCGGTGTTCTCGCGTTTCCTGGGGCCGTTCTGCGCCAGTCTCGACCGTGAGCTCGAACGCCGCCAGGCCAAGGCCGACCATAAGCCGAGCCTGGAAGAACTGCTGGAAATCCTCGTTGAGCAAGCGCTGGTGGTGCAGCCCCGCAGCGGCAACGACCTGTCGATCTTCATGCGCCTGTTGGGCCTGGCGTTCAGCCAGAGCCAAGGCCACCTGCGCCGCTACCTGGAAGACATGTACGGCAAGGTATTCCGCCGCTATATGTTGCTGGTCAACGAAGCCGCCCCGCGCATTCCGCCGATCGAATTGTTCTGGCGCGTACATTTCATGCTCGGCGCGGCGGCATTCAGCATGTCCGGGATCAAAGCGTTGCGGGCAATTGCCGAGACTGACTTTGGCGTCAACACCTCCATCGAACAGGTGATGCGCCTGATGGTGCCGTTCCTCGCTGCGGGCATGCGCGCCGAAACCGGCGTGACCGACCAGGCCATGGCCGCCGCGCAATTGCGTCCGCGCAGCAAATCCACGCCAATCCCCGCGAAGGTTTGACCGCCCCGGGTGTGCGCGGCCGCTGGCATCCGCTAAGCTAGCCACCCATGCCGAATTCAGCTATTGACTCGCAACCCGTTGTTCTCGCCGCCCCCGTCGCGCCGCGAGAGCAACGGGTTGTGTGCGTTATTTAAGGAAGGTTTATGACTGCTGCCCTGCAAGGTTCTTTGATGGTCGACGTTGCCGGCACCTGGCTGACGGCCGAGGATCGCCACCTGTTGCGCCAGCCTGAGGTGGGCGGCCTGATCATTTTTGCACGCAATATCGAGCATCCGCGCCAGGTGCGGGAATTGAGCGCGGCGATTCGTGCCGTGCGCCCGGACCTGCTGCTGGCGGTCGACCAGGAAGGCGGTCGCGTGCAGCGCTTGCGCCAGGGCTTTGTGCGTCTGCCGGCCATGCGCGCGCTGGCGGGTCACCCCAATGCCGAATACCTCGCCGAACAGTGTGGCTGGATCATGGCCACTGAAGTCCTGGCCGTTGGCCTGGACCTGAGCTTCGCCCCCGTGCTGGACCTGGACTACCAGCGCAGCGCGGTGGTCGGCAGCCGTTCCTTCGAGGGCGACCCCGAGCGCGCCGCAGTGCTTGCCGGTGCGTTTATCCGCGGCATGAACAGCGCCGGCATGGCCGCCACCGGCAAGCATTTCCCGGGGCACGGTTGGGCTGAGGCCGATTCCCACGTTGCGATTCCCAATGACGAACGCAGCCTGGAACAGATTCGCGCCAATGACTTGGTGCCTTTCGCACGCCTGAGTCAGCAATTGGCGGCGGTGATGCCGGCACACGTCATTTACCCGCAAGTCGACGCCCAGCCTGCCGGTTTCTCGCGCCGCTGGTTGCAGGACATCCTGCGCGGCGAGCTGCAGTTTGACGGGGTGATTTTCAGCGACGACCTGTCCATGGCCGGTGCCCATGTGGTCGGGGATGCGGCCAGCCGTATTGAAGCCGCACTGACGGCGGGGTGCGACATGGGCCTGGTGTGCAATGATCGGGCGGCTGCCGAACTGGCGCTGAGTGCGGCCCAGCGCATGAAGGTCATGCCATCGGCGCGGATTGCGCGGATGCGTGGGCAAGCGATTGCGTCGACGGACTATAAGCAAGATCCGCGTTGGCTGGTGGCGCTCAGGGCACTGCGCGAGGCGCAGTTGATCGATTAAGACGGCGGCGCGCCTATCGCGGGCAGGCCCGCGATAGGCGATCTAACCGTCAGCGCTTTTCTTGCTTATTGGGCAACGGCGCAAACAGCGCCTCGATATCCTCGTTGCCCAACTGCCAATCCCCGGTGGTCCGCCCGTCCAGCACGCCTGCTGCCAGGTCGGACTTTTCCTTCTGCAGGTGCTGGATTTTCTCCTCCACCGTGCCCCGCGCAATCATCTTGTAGACGAATACCGGCTTTTCCTGGCCGATGCGATACGCACGGTCAGTGGCCTGGTTTTCCGTGGCCGGGTTCCACCACGGGTCATAGTGGATCACGGTGTCGGCTTCGGTCAGGTTCAGGCCCACGCCACCTGCCTTCAGGCTGATCAGAAAGATCTGCAGCTTGCCGCTCTGGAAGTCCTTCACCGGCGTGCGCCGATCGCGGGTCTGGCCGGTCAGCAGCGCGTAGGCGACGCCGCGTTTTTTCAGCTCGACTTCAATCAAGCTCAGCATCGAGGTGAACTGGGAAAACAACAGAATCCGGCGCCCTTCGGCAAACAGTTCTTCGAGCATCTCCATCAAGCTGTCGAGCTTGCCCGAGCTGCTGCCGCGCGCCGGTAGGGTGGCATCGTTGACCAGGCGCAAGTCGCAGCACACCTGGCGCAACTTGAGCAGCGCTTCAAGAATGATGATCTGGCTGCGCGCCACGCCTTTGCGGGTGATCTCGTCGCGGACTTTTTTGTCCATGGCCAGGCGCATGGTTTCGTACACGTCGCGCTGAGCCTCATTGAGCTCGACCCAGTGGATGATCTCGGTTTTCGGCGGTAATTCCGTCGCCACCTGTTCCTTGGTACGGCGCAGCAGGAACGGTTTGATCCGACCGTTCAGGTGCTGCAATCGTACATCGCTGGCGCGTTTTTCAATGGGCACGCGGTAGTCGCGGTTGAAGCTTTTCACGTCGCCCAACCAGCCCGGCAGCAGGAAGTGGAACAGCGACCACAGCTCGCCCAGGTGGTTTTCCAGCGGCGTGCCGCTCAGGCACAGGCGCTGCCGTGCGTTGAGCTCACGCGCCGCCTGGGCCGCCTTGCTCGAAGGGTTCTTGATGTACTGCGCTTCGTCGAGGATCAGCACATGCAAGGGCAGGGCGGTGAGCTGCTCGATGTCTTTGGGCAGCAACGCATACGTGGTCAGCAGCAGGTCGTAGTCCTGCAAGTTCGCGAAGTGTTTTTTGCGCGTGGCGCCATACAGCGCCAGGACCTTGAGTTGCGGCGTGAAGTGCGCGGCTTCGTCGAGCCAGTTGGGAATCAGGCTGGTGGGCATCACCACCATGCACGGGCGGTCCAGGCGCCCGGCGATCTTTTCGCTGAGAATATGCGCCAGGGTCTGTAGGGTTTTGCCCAGGCCCATGTCGTCCGCAAGAATGCCGCCCACATCCAGTTGGCGCAGTGACTGCATCCAGCTCAAGCCCTCCAGCTGATAGGGGCGCAAGGTCGCGTTCAAGCCCTCGGGCGCGACGCAGGTGAAATCCTTGATGTCGCGCAGGCGCTGGGCGAAGTTGCGGATCTTCTCGCCGCCTTCCCATTGCAGGGGCAGGTCTTCCAGCGGGTTGAGGCGGATCGCGTCGGCTTTGGCCAGGCGCAACGTGGTGGTGCCGGGTTCCTGCAGGTAAAACTCGCCGAGGGTGGCCAGTACGGGTTTCAAGCGGCCGTAGGGCAGTGCCACTTGCAGCGGGCCATGGCCGCCGTTGGGCAGGCCGGGGATGTTGACCAGGATCAGTTCGTCATCGCGGCGCCGCGCGAGTTTTTCCGGGTTGAGGATCTCGGTGTGCGAACGCATCAGGTTGAGCAGGATCGGCAACAGGCTCAGGCGCTCACCGTTGACGATGATCCCCAGTTCCAGATCGAACCAGTCACGCTCCGGCCCTTCGTCGACGGTGGCATACCAGTCGTCCACCGGGCTCAGGTCGAAGCCGAAGTCGTCGTCGATCTGCAACTCCCAGCCTTCTGCCCGCAGTGTCGGCGATGCGTTGAGGGTGAAGTTCAGCCAGGCGCTGTCGTTGACCATCTCGAACAGCTCGCCGGCACTTTCCGGCAGCGCTTTGCTCTGGCGCGTGGCGATCTTGAAGCCGAGCAGGCGCAGTTGCTCGCGATAGCGTTGTTCCTGCTCGGGGTGCCGCTTGATTCGCAGGCTCTGGGTTTCCTGGCGGACGATGATGTCGGCGTTCTTTTGCCCGCTGACGTAGTTGCCCAGATAATTGAACGACAGCGCCGCACGGTGCTGGATATAGCGCTGCATCTTGCCGTTGCGCGGCTCGAACGCGCTGAACTCGACACTCGCCAGCCACAAGCGCGGCACGGGCAGCACATCGTCCATCACCACTTGCGGCAACACCACGCGGTTGTCCAGCACGGCCTGGAGTTTTTCCAGCAGTTCGGCGTCCTGGGCCGCCGCCGGGTAGGCCAGGGTTTCCTGGACCTTGAGCAGCACCGCCGCGATGTGTTTGCAGTTGGTGTGTACCGGGCAGGTACAGCGGCTGTCCACCAGGATCAGCGTGCCCTTGGCCGATTCGCGCAACGAGATGGTCTGCCGGTAGACGTTGCTGCCCGAGCCTTCGCAACTGGCGATGATGGTGCTGTCGCCCGACTCGACGATGCGCACGCGGTTTTCCAGGGCATAGCGCCGCCCGCGCTCCAGGCTTTGTTCTTTAAAGCGATTGGCCCACGAAGGGGCCAAGGGCTTGGTCAGCGGCGACGTCAGGGGCATGGCGCTGGATCAGTCCTGAAGGTCGGTGGGCGGTGCGCTGGGCTGCTTGGCGGTCAACGAAGTGATCTTGATCAGCAGCGCGAGGTGGCCGCCATCCAGGTAGTTGAGCTGGTTGTTCTTGGTGCGCACGTCTTTCTGCGCGAGGTGCTCGCTGGCGATGACGCTGCCGTTGCCGTCAAACTGGTTGATCCAGAAGTCGGCGTCGATATCGGTAAAACGGCCCAGTTGCAGGTTCAGCACGCCCTCGATGGGAAACTGGCCGAACTGCTCCTGGCCGTCGGTGATCGCGATCTTGACCGGTTGCTCGCCGAGGTTCTGTTCCCAGGCCTTGTGTGCGAGCACGGTGTAGTTGGCGTCTGCGCGAAGTTTGTCGACGATCGTGCCCAGGCGCGGCGGGCTCTTTCTGTCGCCCAGGCGCGTGGCGCCGGCATCCCAGTCTTCCGGTGCGGCGCGGCTGTTGATCACCGGCTCCATGTTCTGGCGCACCAGAACCATTTCCACTTGGTACAGGCTGTCGGCAAACGCCGAGGGTGCGAGTACCACTAATAACAAGCTCAGAATGCGGAACACGCGCATTGGGGCGTCCTTCAAGCAGATTTCGGGATGAGGCGCTCAAACAGCGCCTCCAAGGTATTGAAACGTTCTTCGGCGCGTTCCATCGGCACCATGAACTTGAACAGCGTAGCCCCTTCGAACTTGTAACGGTTGGGCTGGCCCTGGATCAGCTTGATCAGCACCAGCGGGTCCACTGGCGTCTGCGCTTCGAACTCGATGCGCCCGCCCTGCGGCCCGGCGTCGACCTTCTTGATGCCCAGTTGCTCAGCCTGCAATTTGAGCAGGGTCAGGCGCACCAGGTTCTTGGTCGGTTCCGGCAACAGGCCGAAGCGGTCGATCATCTCTACTTGCAAGTCCTTGAGGCCTTCTTCGTCGGTGGCCGAGGCGATGCGTTTGTACAGGATCAGCCGTGCGTGGACGTCCGGCAGGTAGTCTTCGGGAATCAACGCCGGCAAGCGCAAGTTGATCTCCGGGCCGCCGCCCAGCGGTTGGTCGAGGTTCGGTTGCTCGCCCTTGCGGATGGCTTTCACCGCACGTTCGAGCATTTCCATATACAGGGTGAAGCCCACGGCCTGGATCTGCCCGCTCTGGCCGTCGCCGAGCAGTTCGCCGGCGCCACGGATTTCCAGGTCGTTGGTGGCCAGCACAAAGCCGGCGCCCAGGTCCTGGGTGTTGGCGATGGCTTCCAGGCGTTTTTCCGCGTCGCCGGTGATTTGCTGGCGCGGTGGCGTCAGCAGGTAGGCGTAGGCCTGGTGGTGACTGCGTCCGACGCGGCCGCGCAGTTGATGCAGTTGCGCCAGGCCGAACTTGTCGGCGCGCTCGATGATGATGGTGTTGGCGCTTGGCACGTCGATGCCGGTCTCGATGATGGTCGAGGCGATCAGTACGTTGAAGCGCTTGTGGTAGAAGTCGCTCATCACCTGTTCGAGGTCGCGCTCGCGCATCTGCCCGTGGCCGATGGCGATGCGCGCTTCCGGCACCAATGCAGCGAGGTCGGCGGCGCATTTCTCGATGGTCTTCACGTCGTTGTGCAGGTAATACACCTGCCCGCCGCGCAGCAATTCGCGCAGCAGCGCTTCCTTGACCGTGCTGTTGTTCTGCTCCATCACGAAGGTGCGCACCGACAGGCGCCGCGCCGGCGGGGTGGCGATGATCGACAGGTCGCGCATGCCCGACACCGCCATGTTCAGCGTGCGCGGAATCGGCGTGGCGGTGAGGGTCAGAATGTCGACTTCGCTGCGCAGGGCCTTGAGCTGTTCTTTCTGGCGCACCCCGAAGCGGTGTTCTTCGTCGATGATCACCAGGCCCAGGTTCTTGATCTTCACATCGTCCGACAGCAGCTTGTGCGTGCCGATCACGATGTCGATCTTGCCCTCCGCCAGGTCGGCGACGGCGGCATTCACTTCCTTGGCGGACTTGAAGCGGCTCATCACTTCCACGGTCACCGGCCAGTCGGCAAAGCGGTCACGGAAGCTGTTGTAGTGCTGCTGGGCGAGCAGGGTGGTCGGCACCAGGATCGCCACTTGCTTGCCGCCATGCACCGCGATGAAGGCTGCGCGCATCGCCACTTCGGTCTTGCCGAAGCCCACGTCGCCGCACACCAGGCGGTCCATCGGCTTGGGCGCGAGCATGTCGGCGCGCACGGCGTCGATGGTGGTTTGCTGGTCCGGGGTTTCTTCGAAGGCGAAGCCGGCACTAAAAGTGGCGTAGTCGGCTTTCGGGTCGGCGAAGGCGTAACCTTCGCGCGCTGCACGCCGGGCATAAATGTCGAGCAGTTCGGCGGCGACGTCGCGCACCTGTTCGGCGGCCTTGCGCTTGGCTTTCTGCCAGGTCTCGGAACCGAGGCGGTGCAACGGCGCCAGGGCATCGTCGCTGCCGGTGTAGCGGGCGATCAGGTGCAGGTTGGCCACCGGCACATACAGCTTGGCGCCTTCGGCGTATTCCATGGTGAGGAATTCGGCGGCCTGGTTGTCGATTTCCAGGGTTTGCAGGCCGAGGTAGCGGCCGACGCCGTGGTCGATATGCACCACTGGCGCGCCTTCGCGCAACTCGGTGAGGTTTTTGATCACCGCGTCGTTGTTGGCGTCGGCGCGTTTATCGCGGCGACGACGCTGCATCACCCGTTGACCGAACAGCGGGCTTTCGGCGATCAGCGCCAGGGCCGGATCGTCCAGCTGCAGGCCTTCATTCAGCGGCGCGATGGTGATCGCCAGGCGCTCTTTGCTGGCGATGAAGTCCGGCCAACTGTCGACGGTTTTCGGGCGCAGCTTCAGGCGTTCCAGCAGCTCCAGCAGCACTTCGCGGCGCCCGGCCGATTCGGCGGTAAACAGCACGCGACCGGGGAAATCGCCGAGGAAGTTGGACAGCGCTTCGAGCGGTTGGCTGGCCTTGGCTTCAATCGCCAGGTTCGGCAGGTTTTGCGCCGGGAAGCGCGCGCGGCCCGTGCCGGCGTCCACATCCTCTTGGCTGACGACCACGCGCGGCCAGTTTTTCAGGCGGGCGAAGCAGTCTTCCACCGGCAGGAACAGTTCGGCGGGCGGTAATAAAGGTCGGGATGGATCGACGCGACGCTCTTCATAGCGGTTGCGCACGTCGTTCCAGAAGTTTTCCGCCGCTTGCTCGATGCCCGGCAGCGAGAACACCTGGGTGTCCTGGGGCAGGTAGTCGAACAGGGTGGAGGTTTCGTCGAAGAACAGCGGCAGGTAGTACTCGATACCGGCGGGGGTAATCCCGCTGCTCAAGTCCTGGAAGATCGGGCAGCGCCGGAAGTCCACGTCGAAGCGCTCGCGAAAGCGCGCCTTGAAGCGTGTCACCGCGTCTTTTTGCAGCGGGAACTCCCGCGCCGGCAGCAGTTTGATCGACTCGACCTTGTCGATGGAGCGCTGGTTTTCCGGATCGAAGGTGCGCAGGGTCTCGATTTCGTCGTCGAACAGGTCGATGCGGTACGGCAACTTGCTGCCCATCGGGAACAGGTCGATCAGCGCGCCGCGCACCGCGAATTCGCCGTGCTCATAGACCGTGTCGACGCAGCGGTAGCCGCTGGCTTCCAGGCGCGTGCGCATTTGCTCGACGTCGAGCTTCTGGCCGATATCCAGCACCAGGCTGCTGCCCAGCAGGAACTTGGTCGGCGCCAGGCGATGCAGCGCCGTGGTGATCGGCACCACCAACACGCCGTGGGCCAGTTCCGGCAGGCGGTACAGGCTGGCGATGCGCTGGGAAATGATGTCCTGGTGCGGCGAGAACAGGTCGTAGGGCAGGGTTTCCCAGTCGGGAAAGTGCAGCACCGGCAAATCGGGGGCGAAGAAGCTCAGCTCCTGCTCCAGCCGTTCGGCGCTTTGGCTGTCGGCGGTAAGCAGCAGGGTAAAGCGCTTGGCTGCGCTGGCAGCCTCGGCGATGGCCAGGCTCAGGGCGGCACCGGGCAAGTTACCCCAGTGCTGTTTACCTGCCGCGGCAGGGAGTAGCGGTAGACGCAGAACGGGCACGGAAGGTTGAGCTCCAAGCGTTGCGACAAAGTCGGTAATTGTAACGGCCCGAGGTGCCGCCTGTCAGTTGCTGACTGAGCCTATTACGGTTTGTGGGAAATGTAGTGGCTAAGACAAACAATGGCGTGTTTTGACTCAATATGTAGTGCTGAAATGCACATAGTTTTCGGAGGGTTACGGACAAGTCGCCCCGCCTGCTCCACTAGTGGCCTTCTGGAACCCGCGTATTTACTGGGCTGCAGCGGGGTGGCTTTTTTGGATGAGGGCTTTTTGTTGTGGGACGCGCATTGCTCCTGGGGCGGCCTGGCGGCATAATGTAGCCCCTTTTTTCAGCCCCTACATGTGGAAGGTTCCCGTGACTCAGAAGCCCGACCAGTGTCTTGGTGAATGGATCGACCGTGAAGCACTCGCTGAAGCGATGATCCCGCTTATCGGTCAGCTGTACCGCAATAACAATGTGGTGAGCTCGATCTATGGCCGCAGCCTGATCAACCAATCAGTCATCGCGATTCTCAAGGCGCATCGCTTTGCTCGCCATCGTTCTGCCAACGACAGCGAACTCTCCGTCCACGAAACATTCCCTCTGCTCAAAGCCATGAGCGAGCTCAAGCTCGGCGCGGCCTCGGTAGACCTGGGCAAGTTGGCCGCCAAATTCCGCGCCCAAGCCAGCGGCCGTTCCGTCGAGCAGTTCGTGCGTGAAGAATTGGCCGACGTGGTGGGCAAGCAGAACGCTTCCGCCCGCAAAGGCACTGACGTTGTGCTTTACGGCTTCGGTCGTATCGGCCGCTTGCTGGCACGCATCCTGATCGGCAAAACCGGTGGCGGCGACGGCTTGCGCCTGCGCGCCATCGTGGTGCGCAAAGGCGCCGAGAACGACCTGGCCAAGCGCGCGAGCCTCTTGCGTCGCGACTCGGTACACGGTCCGTTCAACGGCACCATCGTCATCGACGAAGAAAACAACACCATCACCGCCAACGGTAACCTGATCCAGGTGATCTACGCGAAGAACCCGACTGAGGTGGATTACACCCAGTACGGCATCAAGGACGCCCTGCTGGTGGATAACACCGGCGTATGGCGCGATGCCGAAGGCCTGGGCCAGCACCTGACCTGCCCGGGTATTGCCCGCGTTGTCCTGACTGCGCCTGGTAAAGGCAAGCTGAAGAACATCGTTCACGGCATCAACCACGCGGAAATCACCGCTGACGACAAGATCGTGTCTGCCGCTTCCTGCACCACCAACGCCATCGTGCCGGTGCTGAAGGCCGTCAATGACAAGTTCGGCATCGTCAACGGCCACGTCGAAACCGTTCACTCGTACACCAACGACCAGAACCTGATCGACAACTTCCACAAGGGCGATCGCCGTGGCCGCAGCGCCGCGTTGAACATGGTGATCACCGAGACCGGTGCTGCCACCGCTGCCGCCAAGGCCCTGCCTGAGCTGGCCGGCAAGCTGACCGGTAACGCGATCCGCGTGCCGACGCCTAACGTGTCGATGGCGATTCTCAACCTGAACCTTGAGAAAGCCGCTACCCGTGAAGAGATGAATGAGTACCTGCGCTACATGGCGCTGCACTCCGATCTGCATAAGCAAATCGACTTCGTCAACTCGCAGGAAGTGGTTTCCACCGACTTCGTTGGCTCGCGCCACGCCGGCGTGGTGGACGCGGAAGCGACCATTTCCCAGGACAACCGCGTTGTGCTGTACGTGTGGTACGACAACGAGTTCGGCTACAGCTGCCAGGTCGTTCGCGTGATGGAAGACATGGCTGGGGTCAACCCGCCTGCATTCCCGCGCTAAGCGTTCAGGTTGAATGAAAAAGCCCCGACTGGTTCGGGGCTTTTTTCTGGCTGGGGATTTATGTTGTTTGCGCCGGCTTCATCGCGGGCAAGCCCGCTCCCACAGGGGCGTCAGGCGGTACGCTGTCAAATGTGGGAGCGGGCTTGCCCGCGATAGCGCTGGATCAGTCGCCGCCTTTGCCGCGGCCCCGACACCCTCAATCCAGCAACTCGTCACGCAAACTATCGGACAGCCCCTTCGGCGCCAGCCAGAGGCCCAGGTACGCCCTCGCCAGTTCCTCATCGCGACTGCTGAACACCACCTGGCCATTGATCTCCAGATTCAGGCCGCGTCCTGGACGAAAATCCAGGGCGTAGCGATCACCGTTGCGGATGTTGCGAAAACGCCCATGCAGTTGCGCAAGCTCTGGTTTCAGGCGGGCGCTGGTCTGCTGGCGTTCAAGGGTGGTGTTCGCGGCTTTAATCACATCGTTGCGGTCGATATCGCGAAAGTAATACAGCACCAGGCGCAGGTCTTTTTGCCGATCCCAGGACTGCTTCGCGCTGACCTCGGCCGGGGCATACAGCGCCGCTGCATACACATCCGCCCAGAGGTAAGTCAGCAGCGCTTGGTTTTTCAGCGCCAACTGCTGGGATTGCGCCGGGAAATTCGCCTGGGTGAGACGATCCACCTCATTGGCGAATGCCGGCACCGAGAACATCAGCCATAAACAGACAACCGCATGCCGCATAATGGTGGGTCCTGCCAAGGTGTGTGCCTACAGGTTAATTCAATTTTCGACGGCGATTAGGTTTATGAGCAACCTGCGACAGATAGCGATGGTGTGCGGTTTTGCGGCGCTGGCCGGCTGTGGCGGCGATACGTTGGAGCAGTTTGGTGGCCCGACCATGGGCAGCACCTATTCAATTCAGTATGTCAGAAGCTCGACGGCACCCGCGCCGAAAGAGCTCCAACGCCAGGTGGAAAATATCCTGGGCGACGTCGACCGACAGATGTCGACCTACCGCAGCGACTCCGATATCGAACGTTTCAATAACCTGCCGGCCAACAGTTGCCAGCCGATGCCGGCGCCGGTTCTGCAACTGGTGCGTACTGGCGAGCAACTGTCCGAGGCCAGCGCGGGTGCGTTTGACCTGACGGTGGAACCGCTGCTGAACCTGTGGGGGTTCGGGCCCCAGGCCCGGCAACTCAGGGTGCCGGACGCCGCGACGCTGGCGCAGGTGCGTCAGCGGGTCGGTCACCAGCATCTGCGTATCGACGGCGAGCAACTGTGCAAGGACGCCGCCGTCGAAGTCGATTTCAACAGCATTGCTGCCGGTTACGCGGTGGATCGCATCGCCGAACTGTTGACCGGCCTGGGTATCCACCACTACCTCGCCGAAGCCACCGGCGAACTCAAGGCTGCCGGTCACAAACCTGACGGTTCGCCCTGGCGCGTGGCGTTGGAAGAACCCCGTGACGATCAACGGGTCGCCGAAAGAGTCATCAACGTCGACGGCTTTGGTGTGTCCACATCGGGTGACTATCGTAATTATTTCCAGCAGGATGGTCGGCGCTATTCCCACACCCTGGATGCGCGGACCGGTGCGCCGATTACCCATCAACTGGCATCGGTGACGGTGTTGCATCCGTCGGCGCTGATGGCCGATGGGGTGTCGACGTTGCTGTTGATCCTTGGGCCGGAGCAAGGCTGGGATTACGCTGAGCAGCACCAGATCGCTGCGTTTTTTGTGCTGCGCGAGGGTGATGCTTTCGTCACACGCAGTAATCAGGCGTTCGAGCAACTGACTGCGGTGAAACCGTAATCCGCGCCGTGTAGTAAAGGCAAAACTGGCCTACGACGCGACCAAGGGTTAATGTGCGCGGCGTTGAGCCTTATATAGACTGTGCCCCGGTTCACACACTTGAGCCAAATTGTCCTTCATGACCGCTGGCCGCGGCATGATTTAGCCAGGCGTCCAACCGTGGGCCTGGCCTGTTCTGAGGAGTATGCATGGCTGTCTACAACTACGACGTGGTAGTACTGGGTTCCGGCCCGGCTGGAGAAGGTGCGGCGATGAATGCCGCGAAGGCAGGGCGCAAGGTGGCGATGGTCGATAGCCGTCGTCAGGTCGGCGGTAACTGCACCCACCTGGGTACCATCCCGTCCAAGGCCTTGCGTCACTCAGTACGCCAGATCATGCAGTTCAACACCAACCCGATGTTCCGGGCCATTGGCGAGCCGCGTTGGTTTTCGTTCCCGGACGTGCTGAAAAGCGCGGAAAAAGTCATCTCCAAACAGGTGGCGTCGCGGACCGGCTATTACGCCCGTAACCGTGTCGACCTGTTCTTCGGCACCGGCAGCTTCGCCGACGAGCAAACCATCGAAGTGGTCTGCCCCAACGGTGTGGTCGAGAAGCTGGTGGCCAAGCACATCATCATCGCCACCGGGTCGCGCCCGTATCGCCCGGTGGATCTCGATTTCCACCACCCGCGTATCTACGATAGCGATACCATCCTCAGCCTGGGCCACACCCCGCGCAAACTGATCATCTATGGCGCCGGCGTGATCGGCTGCGAATACGCCTCGATCTTCAGCGGCCTGGGTGTGCTGGTAGAGCTGGTGGACAATCGCGAGCAGTTGCTGAGTTTCCTCGACTCGGAAATTTCCCAGGCGTTGAGTTACCACTTCAGTAACAACAACATCACCGTGCGCCACAACGAAGAGTACGAGCGGGTCGAAGGCCTGGACAACGGTGTGATCCTGCACCTCAAGTCCGGCAAGAAGATCAAGGCCGACGCTTTGCTGTGGTGCAACGGCCGTACCGGTAACACCGACAAGCTGGGCATGGAAAATGTCGGGGTCAAGGTCAACAGCCGTGGCCAGATCGAAGTGGACGAGAACTATCGCACCTGTGTGCCGAATATCTACGGTGCCGGTGACGTGATCGGCTGGCCAAGCCTGGCCAGCGCTGCTCATGACCAGGGCCGTTCGGCCGCTGGCAGCATTGTCGACAATGGCAGCTGGCGCTATGTGAACGACGTGCCGACCGGTATCTATACGATTCCGGAGATCAGCTCGATCGGTAAGAACGAACACGAACTGACCAAGGCCAAGGTGCCTTACGAAGTGGGCAAGGCGTTCTTCAAGAGCATGGCGCGTGCGCAGATCGCCGGTGAGCCGCAAGGCATGCTGAAGATTCTGTTCCACCGTGAAACTCTGGAAGTCCTCGGCGTGCATTGCTTCGGCTACCAGGCTTCGGAGATCGTCCACATCGGCCAGGCCATCATGAACCAGCCGGGCGAGCAAAATACCCTCAAGTATTTCGTCAACACCACGTTCAACTACCCGACCATGGCCGAAGCCTATCGCGTAGCGGCCTACGACGGCCTCAACCGGCTTTTTTGAGCGGCTCCGGCCGGTGGCCTGAGCCGGCCGGGGAGACCGATTTCAGTAATTCTCGAGGGTGGCAGTGGCCAAACCGGGAAAGTCTGTAATCAGGCTATCTACGCCGAAGTCGGCGAGCCTGCGCATCAGCGCAGGTTCGTTGACTGTCCACACCGACACGTGCAATCCCTGGCGCTGGGCTTTTTCCAGACGTTCGGGGGTACACAGCGTCCAGTTCAACGCCAGATACTCACAGCCGTAGTTTTGCGCGACCTTCAGCGGGTCGAGCCAGGCGTATTCGGCCACCAGCCCGCGCGACAGGTCCGGGGTGAGTTCCACGGCCGCTTTCAACACTTCCCGTGAGCTTGAGGTCACTGTGACCTTGTCCATGATGCCGAAACGCACGGCCATTTCCCGAATCGCCAGCACGGTGGTCGCGGCGCGGGTGCGCGAGGCGCTTTTGACTTCCAGTTGCCAGTGATCGAAGTCGCACTTTTCGAACAGCTCTTCCAGGCGCGGGATCGGGCAGGGGTTGACCCAGCCAGGGCCGCCCTTGCGTGCGTCCATCTTCATCAGGTCCGCTGCCGAATACTCGACGACTTTGCCGCGCCGGTCGGCGGTGCGCTTGAGGGTCGGGTCGTGGATGACCATCAGTTCGCCGTCCATGGACAGGTGCAAATCCAGTTCGCAACGGCGTACACCGTGCTTGAGGCACTGCTGGAAGCTGGTCAGGGTGTTTTCCGGTGCTTCGCCTTTGGCACCGCGGTGGCCGTAGATCAGGGTCACAGTTGCTCCTTTACGCCAGGTCGTCTGGCGGGGTGAATACGAATTCAGGTGTCTGGGGCGTCGCTCTGTTCCCGCGCCAGACGCCGTTCCTGCGCCTGTTTCTGCAGGATGTAGCGCGCCAGCAATTGGCGTTGGGCGTCGGTCATGGATTCGAATTCCGTGCCGATGGCAAACGCGGCGCCCTTGGCATCGCAATGGGTGACCCGGGCCCGCAGCAACAGGCCCAGCGCCTGGGGCATCAGCACCAGCTTGACCGCCAGGTGGGCACCGAGTGCCAGGGCGGTTGGGTGCTGGAAGTCGATGCCACCTTCGGAAATGATCACCGGCTGCGGGGCGCCGACTTCGTCCAGCAGGCCGCGCGCCATGATCTGGCTGAGCAGATCCAGGCGTTTGTTCTGGACTCTGAGGAGGGCCGCCAGGCTGCGATCTTTCTCGCTGAGCTGGCGTAACAGGTGCTGGGCTTCGAATTCGCTCAGGTGCAGTTCACTGAGCAGGTTGAACAGCGGCGAATCATCCAGTAGCACTTCCTTGCTCGCCGCTTCGGGGGCGGACAGGCTTTTGATTTGAAGTGCGATCATGTCGTCGATACGGTAGTATTCGCGGCGTTCTTCTTCATCTAATGTCGACATGGCGAACCCAAAGTAGCGGTAATGGTCTGAGTGTAAGGCTGCTTACCAGACCCCGCCACCGGGACGTCTTCTTTTCCTCCGAACAAGCCCCGACATGTTCAGACCTCTCTTCGTATTTATTGGCACGCGTTATACCCGTGCAAAGCGTCGCAATCATTTTGTGTCGTTCATTTCCTTGACCTCGATGATCGGTCTCGCCCTTGGCGTGGTCGTGATGATCGTGGTGCTGTCGGTGATGAACGGCTTCGATCATGAGATGCGCACCCGCGTGCTGGGCATGGTGCCCCACGCGACCATCGAGTCGGGTGAACCGATCAGCGACTGGCAAAGCCTGGCCGACAAGGTCAAGCAGAATCCCAAGGTCGTGGCCGTGGCGCCGTTCACCCAGATGCAAGGGTTGCTGACCCATGACGGCAAGGTGCAGAAAATCCTGCTCAACGCCATCGACCCGGTTCAGGAGCGCAAAGTCTCGATCATCGACAAGTTCATGCTGCAGGGCAAACTTGACGACCTGACGCCCGGCAGCTTTGGCATCGTGATCGGCGACAAAGCCGCGGCCAAGCTCGGCGTGGGCATCGGCGACAAGCTGACCTTCGTCGCCCCGGAAGTCACCGTGACCCCGGCCGGCATGTTCCCGCGCATGAAACGCTTTACCGTGGTCGGCACCTTCCACGTCGGCGCCGGCGAGATCGACGGCTACCTTGGCCTGACCAACCTCACCGACCTCGCGCGCCTGCATCGCTGGAAGCCGGACCAGGTGCAGGGCCTGCGCCTGAAGTTCAACGACTTGTTCGACGCCCCGCGCGGCGCCTGGGAAATCGCCCAGCACCTGGGTGAAAGCCAGTTCTACGCCCGCGACTGGACCCGTACCCACGGCAACCTATACCAGGCCATCCGCATGGAAAAAGCCATGATCGGCCTGCTGTTGTTGCTGATCGTCGCCGTCGCAGCCTTCAACATCATCTCCACCCTGGTGATGGTGGTGAACGACAAGAAGGGTGACATCGCCATCCTGCGCACCCTGGGTGCTACGCCTGGGCAGATCATGGCGATCTTCATGGTGCAGGGGACGGTGATCGGCGTGGTCGGCACCTTGATCGGCACCGCAGTGGGCATTCTGGCTGC
Source organism: Pseudomonas marginalis (assembly GCF_024169655.1). Taxonomy (GTDB): domain Bacteria; phylum Pseudomonadota; class Gammaproteobacteria; order Pseudomonadales; family Pseudomonadaceae; genus Aquipseudomonas; species Aquipseudomonas paraveronii. Next base: position 1,636,077 of record NZ_JALJWV010000001.1, read on the forward strand.
GCTCAATGTCAGCGCGGCCATCGCTGGCCTCGAAACCCTGATCGGCCACAAGTTTCTCAACGCCGACGTCTACTTCATCGACTACTTACCGTCCCAGGTTCAGGCCCAGGACGTGCTGATGGTGGGCGGCGCCGCGTTGGTCCTGAGTTTCCTTGCCACCCTGTATCCAGCCTGGCGCGCGGCACGTACCCAGCCAGCACAGGCCTTACGTTATGAGTGAATCGGGCATGAGTGAAAAAGCAATCCTGAGCTGCCGCAACCTGGGCAAATCCTACGAGGAAGGCCCGGAATCGGTAGTGGTGTTGTCCAACCTGCAACTTGAGCTGCACCCCGGCGAGCGCGTGGCGATCGTCGGCAGTTCCGGTTCCGGCAAAAGTACCTTGCTCAACCTGTTGGGCGGCCTCGATACGCCGTCCCAGGGCAGCGTGTGGCTGGCGGGCGAAGAACTGTCGGCCCTCGGTGAAAAGGCCCGTGGCCAACTGCGCAACCGTTCGTTGGGTTTCGTGTACCAGTTCCACCACCTGTTGCCGGAGTTCACCGCCCTGGAAAACGTGTGCATGCCGCTGCTGATCGGCAAGACCGCGATCCCGGAGGCGCGCCAGCGTGCCAAAGCCTTGCTGGAGCGCGTCGGCCTCGGTCACCGCCTGGAGCACAAACCGGCCGAATTGTCCGGCGGTGAGCGCCAGCGTGTGGCGATTGCCCGCGCGCTGGTGAACAACCCGGGCCTGGTGATGCTCGACGAGCCGACCGGCAACCTCGATTCCCACACCGCCCAGGGCATCAAGGACTTGATGCTCGAACTGAGCACCCAGATGCGTACCGCGTTCCTGGTGGTGACCCATGACATGAGCATGGCCCGGCAGATGGACCGCGTATTGCACCTGCAGGAAGGTCATCTGGTCGCCATCTGACCTGTTTCAAGCCCGGGGCATGACGCCGGGCTTTTTCATTTTTTCAGGCGGTGCACGCGAATGTTCAGACCGTTATCGATTTTCATCGGCATGCGCTATACCCGCGCCAAGCGCCGTAACCGTTTTGTTTCGTTTATCTCGATGACCTCGATGATCGGCCTCGCCCTGGGCGTGCTGGCGATGATCGTGGTGTTGTCGGTGATGAATGGCTTTCAACGCGAAATGAGCTCGCGCATCCTCGGCATGGTGCCTCACGCCACCATCGTCGGTGTGAACCCGATCGACGATTGGCAGCCGGTAGCCGCGGCGGCGATGAAGAATCCCGAAGTGACCGCCGCAGTACCGTTCACGCAGATGGACGGCATGTTCTCCTACAAGGGCGCGATGCAGCCGATCGAGATCAGCGGCGTCGACCCGGCCCAGGAAGGCAAGGTGTCAATCGTGGCCCAGCATATCGTCCAGGGCAAACTCGAAGACTTGAAGCCCGGCGAGTTCGGCGTGGTGGTCGGCGAAATCACCGCACGGCGCTTTCGCCTGAACGTGGGCGACAAGCTGACCCTGATCGTCCCGGAAATCAGCAGCGCGCCGGGTGGCATCACCCCGCGTATGCAGCGATTGAACGTGGTCGGTATCTTCAAGGTCGGCGCCGAGCTGGACGGCTCCATGGCGTTGATCCATATGGCCGACGCCGCAGAAATTCAGCATTGGCAGCCGAACCAGGTGCAGAGCGTGCGCCTGGCGGTGAAAGACTTGTACGCGGCGCCCAAGGTTTCGGCGGATATCGCTGCCAGCCTTGGTGCGGCCTACAAGGCGGATGACTGGACCCATACCCAGGGCAGCCTGTTCAGCGCGATGAAGATGGAAAAAACCATGATCGGCCTGCTGTTGCTGATGATCGTCGCGGTGGCGGCGTTCAACATCATCGCCACGCTGATCATGGTGGTGAACGACAAGGGCGCGGACATCGCGATCCTGCGTACCATCGGCGCCACGCCACGGCAGATCATGGCGATCTTCATGGTGCAGGGCACGGTGATCGGCATCGTCGGCACCCTGATCGGCGGCGTGCTGGGCGTGATTGCGGCGCTGAACGTCAGTGAACTGGTGGGGTGGCTGGAGCGGGTGAGCGGGCAGCATATCTTCAGTTCGGACGTGTATTTCGTCAGCAACCTGCCCTCGCAATTGCAGGGTGGGGATGTGCTGCTGATTTGCTCGGCCGGGTTTGTGTTGAGCTTTTTGGCGACGATTTATCCGGCGTATCGGGCGGCGAAGATCGAGCCGGCGCATGCCCTCAGGTATTCGTAGGATTTAAGACCGCTATCGGGAGCAAGCCCCTCCCACATTTTGATCTGTGAATACATTCAAAATGTGGGAGGGAGCTTGCTCCCGATAGCGCTGGCACTGCTTGCATCAAACTCCCTGTGGCAACTCGATCACAAACCGCGTCCACCCCGGCTCAGACTCGCAATAAATCCGCCCCCCATGCGCCCGCACAATTGACTGGGTAATCGCCAGCCCCAGCCCCGCGTGTTCACTGCTGCCTTCATGCCGCGCCGGGTCCGCCCGGTAGAAACGGTCGAACAATCGCGGTAACACCTCCGCCGGGATGCCTTCCCCGCTGTTCTCCACCGTCAGCGTCACGCCGTGTGCGCCTTCTGTCAGATGCACCCGCACCTCGCCGCCCGCCGGGGTAAAGCGCAGCGCGTTATCCAACAGGTTCGACAATGCCCGGCGCAACATGCCGCGGTCGCCGGTGGTGTGGGCCATACCCTCGCGCACCAGGCTGACGTGCGCGTCTTCCGCCAGCAAGACGAAGAACTCCAGCAGCGCGTCGACTTCATCCTCCAGCTTCAACGGTTCGCGCGTGGGCGCCAGCAGGCCGTGATCGGCCTTGGCCAGGTACAACATGTCGTTCACCAGTTGCGCCATCCATTGCAGCTCTTCCAGGTTGCTGTGCAGCGCCTCGCGGTAATCCTCCAGCGGGCGCGGTTGTGTGAGGATGACTTGGGTGTGGGTCAACAGGTTCGACAGGGGCGTGCGCAGTTCGTGGGCGATATCGGCGGAGAACGCCGAGAGGCGCTGGAACGCGTCGTCCAGTCGGCCCAGCATGGCGTTGAAGGCTTGGGCCAGTTCCGCCAGTTCCACCGGCATACCCTGCTCGGGCAAACGCTGGGTCAGGGAATGGGCCGACACGCCGGCCGCCACTTCACCCATGCGCCGCAACGGTCGCAGCCCGCTGCGCGCCGCCCAGGCGCCGAGCAGCGCGGTGGCCAGGGCCGAGAGGCTGACCGTGAGCCAGATCAAATGCTGCATACGTTGCAGGAAGTGTTGGTGGTGGGTGATGTCGAGCATCAGGCTCAGTTGCGGCGAGTCGGGTTGGCCCGGCCTTAACGGCGCGTTGTACACGCGGTACTCGGTGCCGGCGTTCTGCAGGCCGTGCAGGCCAGGCGATTCGGGCAGGCTGATGTTCGGTGCGCCGTCAAACCAGCGTTGGCCGGCGGCGGTGATGCGTAATGCGAGGTCAGGCTGGCGATTGAGCTCGGCGCGCAGTTGCGCTTCGCGTTGGGCGAATAACTGCAGCGAGTCGACGCCCTGCAAGGTGCTGCGCAGCGCCACCAGTTTGCTTTCGAGCAGTTGCTGGTCCAGTTCGACAAAATGCGCCTCGCTGGCCCGGTTGAACAGCACGCCGGCGAGCAACGAGACCACGGCGGTGCAGGCCGCAAACAGCAGGGCCAGGCGGCTGCTCAGGGACAGGTGCTTGATCAACTGCATCGTTCCTCCAGCACATAACCCATACCGCGCACGGTGTGGATCAGCTTATTGGGGAAGTTGTCGTCGACTTTCAGGCGCAGTCGGCGGATCGCCACTTCGATGATGTTGGTGTCGCTGTCGAAGTTCATGTCCCACACCTGGGACGCGATCAGCGACTTGGGCAGCACTTCGCCCTGGCGCCGCAGCAGCAGTTCGAGCAAGGCGAATTCCTTGGCGGTGAGGTCAATGCGCTGGCCGTCGCGTTCGACGCGGCGGCGGATCAGGTCCAGGCGCAGGTCGGCCAGTTGCAGGGCGGTTTCCTGCGGTGCGCTGCTGCCACGGCGCAACAGGCTGCGCACCCGTGCGAGCAGTTCGGAAAAGGCGAACGGCTTGACCAGGTAATCGTCGGCGCCCAGTTCCAGGCCGTGTACGCGGTCTTCCACGGCGTCGCGGGCGGTGAGAAACAGCACCGGGATGTCGAGTCCGGCGCTGCGCACGGCCTGGAGGATCTGCCAGCCATCGCGGCCGGGCAGCATCACATCGAGGATCAGCAGGTCGTAGTCGCCGGTCAGCGCCAAGTGTTGGCCGCTGGTGCCGTCGGCCACCAGTTCAGTGGTAAAGCCGGCCTCGGCCAGGCCTTGGCGCAGGTACTGGCCGGTTTTGGGTTGGTCTTCGACGATCAGCAGTTTCATGGGCAGCTCTTGGCAGCGGGTCACGTCGGGCTTTATACCGTGGTGGCCAGGGGAGGGGCGCAACCTGACAAAGTTGTAATCTAGCAGTCAGCTAGCTGGCAGGGGGGCAATCTTAGAGTTGTCCTCAGACTGATCCCACACCTTTGGAGAATTGAGATGGCATTGCGTACCCCCCTGTTGTTGGCAGGCTGCCTGTTGGCGTTGAGTGTCGGGGCAATGGCTGACACGGCCCACACCTATGCATTCGGCCAGCCGGCATCTGCCGATAAGGCCACGCGCACCGTGGAAGTGGTGCTGCAGGATATGTCCTTTTCGCCCAAGTCCCTGGATGTAAAGGCCGGTGAGACCGTGCGTTTTGTGCTGGTCAACAAAGGCCAGTTGCTCCACGAGTTCAACCTGGGCGATGCGGCCATGCATGCTGAGCATCAGAAGCAAATGATGCAGATGCAGTCGAGCGGCATGCTGAACGCCACCGGTATGGGCAAGATGGACCACGGCGCTATGGACCACGATGCTATGGGCAATATGGGCAATATGGGCAATATGGGCAATATGGGCAATATGGGCGGGATGAAACACGATGACCCCAACAGCGTACTGGTAGAACCCGGTAAAACCGCCGAGTTGACCTGGACGTTCACCAAGGCTTCCGGCCTTGAGTTTGCCTGCAATATTCCCGGGCATTACCAGGCGGGTATGGTCGGCAAGCTCAACGTCCATTGAGCCTGCGAGAGGGCGCGTGCTGTGTTTCTTAGGGGCGGGGGCAAAGGCTGGTAGAATGCTCGGGTTTATTTAGCCAGGTTTCCGCCATGCATCCCGCAGCCGAACATTCGCCGCTGGGCAAGTCCAGTGAATACATCAGCACCTACACCCCCTCGTTGCTGTTCCCGATCCCGCGCGCCGCGAAATGGGCCGAACTGGGCCTGAGCGCCGAGACCCTGCCTTACAAGGGCGTGGATTTCTGGAACTGCTTCGAACTGTCCTGGCTGCTGCCGTCGGGCAAGCCGGTGGTGGCCATCGGTGAGTTCAGCATTGCGGCCGACTCGCCGAATATCATCGAGTCCAAGTCCTTCAAGCTGTACCTCAACTCGCTGAACCAGACCGCGTTTGCCGATACGCAAAGCCTGGAGGCGACGTTGCGCAGCGACCTCAGCGCTGCTGCCGGCAAGCCGGTGGGCGTGCGCATCCGCAGCCTGGCCGAGGTTGAGGCCGAAGGCGTGATGGCGTTGCCGGGTGTGTGCATCGATGACCTGGATATCAGCGTCAGCAACTACGAACACCCGCGTCCGGAACTGCTGCGTTGCGATGACTCGCGGATTGTCGAGGAGAGCGTGCACAGCCACCTGCTCAAATCCAACTGCCCGGTCACCAGCCAGCCCGACTGGGGCAGCGTGGCGGTGCAATACCGCGGCGCACAGCTGGATCACGCCAGCCTGCTGGAATACCTGGTGAGCTTTCGCCAGCACTCGGACTTCCATGAACAGTGCGTGGAACGGATCTTCCTGGACTTGCAGCGCTTGCTGAAACCGGAGAAGTTGACGGTGTTTGCGCGTTATGTGCGGCGGGGTGGGCTGGATATCAACCCGTATCGCAGTACTGAGGATGTGCAGTTCCAAAACCTGCGCCTGGCGCGCCAGTAACCTTTACACAAAACCAATGTGGGAGGGGGCTTGCCCCCGATAGCGGAGTGTCAGTCACAGTCTCTGTGCCTGACCCACTGCAATCGGGGGCAAGCCCCCTCCCACATTTTGGTTCTGTGCTTGGCTGGGCTCGGGTTAAATGCCGATGTTGCCCAAGGTGATCACAATATTGCGCAATGTCCCGGCAATGCCCGGATGGTCCAACTCGAAACTTTCTACCGCCCGGTTCACATCATCAGCGATGCTCGGCGGCTGAGTGGCCGGTTCCAGTTCAAGTTGCACTTCAAACTTGGCAAGCAAGGCTTCCAGCGCTTCACGTTTTTCGGACGGCAGCGGTGGTTCTTGTTCCAGTTGCTCGCGCAGGATGTTGACCTGTTCTTGCAGTTTTTCGCGGGCAGGCATGGTGTTCTTCCTTTTATCGATAGGCACTGGCGTAGACCACGGCACGCCGAGAAAGGTCTACGAGAGGAGCTGTAGATTAATCTACCGGCGCCGTCTGTGCATGATCTCAATCAGGGCTTTTCGCCTTTGAGCTGGCGCAGGCTGATGTCCGCCAGGCAGGTACCGAGCTCGCCGAGGTGATCGATCACCGAATGCCCCCCCAACCCATACAGCGCCACGGTGGCCTTGCCGCGTTTGTATTCGCGCTGTTGCTCGGTCAGTGCCTGCCATTGCTCTGGCGCCAGGCCGCACAGCGAACCGCAGGACGCCAGGCCGATAGTCCACAGCCCAGCGTTCAGGCCCGATTGCAGCAGGCGCGGCTCGCCGCTGACCAGTACGCAGCCTTCCAGGCGTTCGATGTTCAATTCCATCAAGGCTTGCCAGCACGCATGGGGGGCGGGCCAGCGGATGGAAGAGGGCGACGCCGCCTTGAGCCAATCGGGCAGCGCAGCGGCCAGCGGGGTCGTCACCGAGGGCGGCAGTTCATCCAGCCAGGCGCAGGGCACGCCTTGTTCCTTGAGGCTGCGCAGGATCTTCAATGCTCCTGGCGTGGCTTCGGAATGCGGGGAGGGTGAATCGGTGCGCGCCTGGGAACCAAAATCCACCAGGCAGCCACTCAGGCCAAACAACACGGCGGTCAAGGTGGGGGCAGTGGCGATGGCTATCTCGGCGTGAGGCATTTCGACATCCCTGAAATAGCTGTGACGCTATCGGAGTGGCGTGACAAGTCCGTGACAGTTTGTAGGAATTTTGTACATTCTCCGTATGTCGTTTCCTGGCAGCTGCCTAAAAGGACACTTCCGTCATATACTGGCGCCTTATTCAGGGCATAGCGCCCATGACAGACTATTCAAGGAGCAAAAGCTATGCGCTGGAGCCACTACTTCGCTCAGTTTTCGGTGTGTGCCGTTATCCTGATGGCCCCTTTCGCCGCACAGGCCGCGTCGGAAGATGATCCATGGGAAAGCATCAACCGCCCGATCTTCACCTTCAACGACACCGTTGATACCTACGCCCTCAAACCATTGGCCCAAGGCTATCAGTTTGTGACCCCGCAATTCGTGCAGGACGGCGTGCACAACTTCTTCCGCAATATCGGCGATGTCGGCAACCTGGCCAACAACGTGCTGCAACTCAAGCCACACGCGGCCGGCGTGGATACTGCCCGCCTGTTGATGAACACCACCTTCGGCGTGCTGGGCTTTATCGACGTCGGCACCAAAATGGGGCTGCAACGCAGCGATGAAGACTTCGGCCAAACCCTCGGTTACTGGGGCGTCGGCAGCGGTCCTTACGTGATGCTGCCGCTGCTGGGTCCAAGCACCTTGCGCGACGCGCCGTCCAAATACGTGGACAGCTACACCCAACCGTACCGCTACATGAACGACATCGGCTGGCGCAACAGCACCTTTGGCCTGAACATTGTCGACACCCGTGCCAGCCTGCTCGACAGCGAGAAGCTGATCACTGGCGACAAGTACACCTTCATTCGCAACGCCTACCTGCAGAACCGCGAGTTCAAGGTCAAGGATGGGAAGGTCGTCGACGACTTCTAAGTCCAGACGTCTTGAAACGAAAAAGGCGACCGCGTGGTCGCCTTTTTTGTGCGCGGGTATTAGCGCATTTTCAGGATCTTCAGCCCCAAATGTTGTTTTTCGCCCTCGTTCTTCGCCCATACCACCTGGGTGTCCGCTTCCAGGCCCGTGAGGGCGGCATGTTCCGACTCGATGCGCACGGTCAGCAGATCGCCCACCGTGAACTGGCGAGGTGCCTGCACTTGCATGCCGGAGCTGGAAAGGTCCACGCAAACCCCGTCAATTTCCTGCCCGGCGTGGATCAAAGAGACATCGGCATTCACTCGCATGCGGATGAAATCGCGCTTTTCAGCGTAGTCGCGCTCGTGTTCGCTCACAGCTTCCATCCTTACTTTGTGTTGTGGTGATGGCTGTTCTTATAACTCCCTGTGATTTGCGATGTAAAGACGCCCGGCGACCATCGGCATGAGCTTGAAACCCCTGACGGATGGGAGTACCGTCTGCGCCTTAGAAGGGCACCTCTGCTTTACCGTTGTGCGTGGGCAAAAAGCCTATGCTTTGTAGGACAGAGAGGCTAGAAAGCGAATCCAGTAGCGTGAGCACGGCCATTGCCGAGCCGCCTACGCCAACCTAATTCTGGCGCCGTTTGCCCACATGCCAAAAACCAGTGCCACGCTGCTGATAATCGATGACGACGAAGTAGTGCGCGCAAGCCTTGCGGCCTATTTGGAAGACAGTGGCTTCAGCGTCCTGCAGGCCAGCAATGGCCAACAGGGTCTCCAGGTATTCGAGCGCGATAAGCCCGACCTCGTGATCTGCGATCTGCGCATGCCCCAGATGGGCGGCCTCGAGCTGATTCGCCAGGTGACCGAGCTTGCTCCGCAGACGCCGGTGATCGTCGTGTCTGGTGCCGGGGTGATGAACGATGCCGTCGAGGCCCTGCGCCTGGGCGCCGCCGACTACCTGATCAAGCCCCTGCAAGACCTGGCGGTGCTGGAGCACTCGGTGCGCCGAGCCCTGGATCGTGCACGCCTACTGGTGGAAAACCAGCGCTACCGCGAAAAGCTCGAAACCGCCAACCGCGAACTCGAAGCCAGCCTGAACCTGCTCCAGGAAGACCAGAACGCCGGTCGCCAGGTGCAGATGAACATGCTGCCGGTCAGCCCGTGGACCATCGATGAGTTCAAGTTTGCGCACCAGATCATCCCGTCGCTGTACCTGTCGGGTGATTTTGTCGACTATTTCCGCGTAGATGAGCGGCGGGTGGCGTTTTATCTGGCCGACGTGTCCGGCCATGGCGCGTCCTCGGCATTTGTCACCGTGTTGTTGAAGTTCATGACCACACGGCTGTTGTTCGAATCCAAGCGCAATGGCACCTTGCCGGAGTTCACCCCCTCCGAGGTGCTGGGCCACATCAACCGAGGTCTGATCAGCTGCAAGCTGGGCAAGCACGTGACGATGGTGGGTGGTGTGATTGATGAAGAAACCGGTCTTTTGACCTACAGCATCGGCGGTCACCTGCCGATGCCGGTTTTATACACTCCTGACAGTGTGCGCTACCTGGAAGGGCGTGGTCTGCCCGTCGGCTTGTTCAATGAAGCCACCTACGAAGACCACATCCTGGAGCTGCCGCCGACCTTCAGCCTGACGCTGATGTCCGATGGCATCCTCGACCTTCTTCCAGAGCCTACACTCAAAGAGAAAGAAGCCGCCTTGCCCCAACGGGTCAAGTCGGCGGGCGGCAGCCTGGATGGCCTGCGGCAGGTTTTTGGATTGGCCACGCTAGGGGAGATGCCGGATGATATCGCCCTATTGGTGTTGAGCAGGAATCTTTGATGAGTACCGGAAGAATCCAATTCGCCGAGCAAGACGGGACCTTCGTCCTGAAGTTTGTCGGTGAAGTGCGCCTGACCTTGTGTTCGGCGCTGGATGCAACGATTGAGCGGATTTTCACAGCACTGAATTTCTCGGCGATCGTGATCGATCTGACCGAAACCCGCAGCATCGATAGCACCACCCTTGGGTTGTTGGCCAAGTTGTCCATTCTGTCTCGGCAGAAGGTCGGCCTGTTGCCCACTGTCGTCACCACCCACGAAGACATCACCCGTCTGCTGCAGTCCATGGGCTTCGATCAAGTGTTCAACATCGTTGACCGCCCGATCCCCTGCCCGGAATGCCTGACCGACCTGCCGTCCCAGGATCAGTCCGAGGAAATCGTGCGGATCAAGGTGCTGGAAGCGCACAAAATCCTGATGGGCTTGAACGAGTCCAATCGCGAAGCCTTCCACGACCTCGTCAACGCCCTCGAACGCCACTGACCTCACTCTCCAAGTGTGGGAGGGGGCTTGCTCCCGATGCCGGTGGGCCAGCTACAGATTTGCTGACTGATGCACCGCCATCGGGGGCAAGCCCCCTCCCACATTTGACACTGAAAAAAAGGGCGGCACCCTCACAGGTGCCGCCCTTTTTGCTGCCGCCGCTTTTACAGCTTGGCAGACAACAACGCTTCGAGCTTCTCTTGGTCGCGGGCAAACTGACGAATCCCCTCGGCCAGCTTCTCAGTCGCCATCGCATCCTCGTTGGACTCCCAACGGAACTGCGCTTCAGTCAGATGCATCCGCGCTTCACCGGCATGGCCTGGCGACAGCTTGCGCTCCAGCTTGCCGGTATCGGCCGCCAGTTTCTCCAGCAGGTCCGGGCTGATCGTCAGGCGATCACAGCCGGCCAGCTCTTCGATCTGGCTCAGGTTGCGGAAGCTTGCACCCATCACCACGGTCTTGTAGTCATTGGCCTTGTAGTAGTTGTAGATGCGCGTCACCGACTGCACGCCGGGATCATCGGCGCCGGTGTAGTCGTTGCCGTTGGCTTTCTTGTACCAGTCGTAGATACGGCCCACGAACGGCGAAATCAGGAACACACCCGCTTCGGCACAGGCCACGGCCTGGGCGAAGGAGAACAGCAGGGTCAGGTTGGTCTGGATGCCTTCTTTTTCCAGCTTCTCCGCCGCGCGGATGCCTTCCCAGGTGGACGCGATCTTGATCAGCACGCGATCACGGCCAACCCCGGCTTTGTCGTACAGGTCGATCAGACGGTGCGCACGCTTGAGTACGGCGTCAGTGTCGAACGACAGGCGTGCATCCACCTCGGTAGAGATACGGCCGGGCACCACTTTCAAGATTTCTTGACCCACCGCCACCGCAAAACGGTCACTGGCCAGGCCAACATCACCGTTGCAGTCCTTCACGCATTCATCCAGCAACTTGGCATAGCCCGGAATCGACGCGGCCTTGAGCAGCAGGGAAGGGTTGGTGGTGGCATCTTGCGGCTTGAGATTGGCGAGGGCCGCGAAATCGCCGGTATCGGCGACGACGGTAGTGAACTGTTTGAGTTGTTCCAGCTTGGAAGTCATGGGCGTGCTCTGTCCTATGGGTCTGATGACATTACCCGAGCGCTGGCAGGCGCTCAAGGGCGCAAATGCGTTCGATCGTTTGCGAGGGCAACAACCTGAAAACAGCCGTTTGAATGACTGGCCTTGCTGCTAAATAGGAGGGCAAGATCGCCCGCAGGTTCAACCCAACAGCCCAATGAACACCGCGATAAACACGTGGGCGCCGGTTTCACCGGCCCTCCAGCAACCCGGCCGCCTGATCCAGCAACGCCAACGGATCACTCGCTTTATGAATATCCACCGACAGCAACTGCCTGAACTTGCGCGCCCCAGGGAAACCCGTGCCCAACCCCAGCACATGCCGCGTAATGTGATGCATCGAGCCACCGCTCGCCAAATGCTCCGCGATATAAGGCCGCAACTGCGCCAACGCCTCTGCCCGACTGATCACCGGCCGCGCACTGCCGAACAACTGCTGATCCACCTCCGCCAGCACATACGGATTGTGATAAGCCTCCCGGCCCAGCATCACCCCGTCAAACGTCTGCAGATGCTCTTGGCACTGTTCCAGCGTCTTGATCCCGCCGTTGAGAATAATCTCCAGCTCGGCAAAATCCCGCTTCAACTGCGCCGCCACGTCATAACGCAACGGCGGAATGTCGCGATTCTCCTTCGGCGACAACCCCTCCAGAATCGCAATCCGCGCATGCACGGTAAAACTGGTACACCCCGCGTCCTTCACCTGCCCGACGAAATCGCACAGTTGCGCATAACTGTCCCGCCCATTGATCCCGATACGGTGCTTCACCGTCACCGGAATCGACACCGCATCGCGCATCGCCTTCACACAATCGGCGACCAACGCCGGATGGCCCATCAGGCACGCGCCGATCATATTGTTCTGCACCCGATCGCTGGGGCAGCCAACGTTGAGGTTCACTTCATCGTAACCGGCCGCCTCGGCCATACGGGCACAGGCGGCCAGATCGGCGGGAACACTGCCGCCCAGTTGGAGGGCGAGCGGGTGCTCGGCCTCGCTGTGGCGCAGGAAGCGCTCGTGATCGCCGTGGAGGATCGCGCCGGTGGTGACCATCTCGGTGTAGAGTAGGGCGTGTTTGGAGAGTAGGCGTAGGAAGAACCGGCAGTGGCGGTCGGTCCAGTCCATCATGGGTGCGACGGAGAAGCGGCGGGAGAAGGGGGTGGTTTGTAGGGGCATGAGGGATCTGAGTTTGCGGGGCGAATGGGGCGTAGTTTATCAGGGATGGATCTTGGGTGTGCTGGAGGCGTGTTCCGCGGCATTCACCACTTCGAACGGGGACGTTGCCGCGTGTGGAATACGCCGAGGATCTGCAGACGATCACCGCGTATGCGATAAGGGATCAGATAAGACCAATTGGGGACTGCCCATTCGCGCGTGTTTGTGACCCGACCTTCACGGCCCATAGAGGGAAACTGCGCCAGTTTGTCGACGCTGGCGAAAATGGCATCGGAGAAGTCGTCAGCTGCTTTTGGGTTTTCGAGAGCTATATAGTTTGCTTCGTCTTCCAGATTTTTGAGTGCTTTTTCAAGCCACTCAACCCGCATTCCGGCTCCAGCGCCTGGCGCGCATGGCTGCTACCTGGTCATCGGTGGCAAATTTGCCCTGGTCGGCTTCTTTCACCGCCAGCTCGATTTGAGCGGTTAGCGTTTTTTCGTGCTCGATGTAGTCGCGGAGGACGTCCATCGCCAGGTAGGTCGCAGTCTGGCCGTTGGTTTTGGCCAGGTCGGCGAGAGAGTTGGACAGGTCTTCCGGCAGGTTTAGGGATATCCCGGTCATGACAGCCTCGAAGGTGGAAGGTTATGGAGCATCTTACACCGTGGAACGCTGGGCTGAATCAGCAGGTCGTCGTGAGGTGTGGCTGGGCTTTTACTCTGCCAGCTCGAAGCCGGGTGCCGGGTATCGTAGTCTGACTTCGATATCGGCAAAATAATTAGCAGGTGATGAGGCGGCTTTTTGCTGTTTGGTAATTAGCTTTTTTTCAGATGTTATAAATAAATCTGTCCCCTTTTCGCCATATGGATTTCGTAGGCCATAGGTGACTCCTTCTGGCCGGTTTCTGCCTGTCGTGACCGGTAGAAGTCGATCCATAGCGAACGCTCGCCACGAACGGCTGAGTCTTCAGGCACGTCCCCTCTAGCGTACAATTCAGCCGATCAGGTTGAGCTGTGTCACTGATAGACACCTCGCGTAGATACCGAAAAAATTGAAGCCCTTCGTAGTCCACCTACTGGGACCAATCTGCCAACAGCACCTTTGCCCATCACACGGCACTACGATTGCGTACACCAAACCTCATGGCTCACACAAAAACCGAGAACTCCCACGTGCCAAGCAACTTCTTCATGCGCGCCCGAATTTACAGTTTTCTGGTGCAAAAAAAACTGTCTCCCATCAAAAAACTTTTTTCACTGGCTGTATGGAGCACCCTATCAACCGTCACCCTTGCAGCTTTCGCAGTGAAAGTGTCGATCGATCAACTGGACGCGAACAACACAACGTCAGCCAAAGGGGTTTACAAAGACTATTTGAGTCTTGCCTTGGCGAACCCAGAGTACGCGGGTGCCTCCTACCCTTTGTACGCCCCCCGATACAGCCACTTCAAATACGGATCCAATCAGCGAGAGGCATACGAGTTTTTCGTTTCACTGTTGCTGCACTCGGTCGACGAAATACTGAGCACACCGGAGAAGAAGCACTGGAGAAAAACATTGATAATGCAACTCTCGTATCACGCGTTGTATTTGAACACTCGAGAGTTTGGTTCGGAATCATATTTGTGTGAAACCCGAGACCTTGTCGTACTAGGCATCGAAGCGTATGCCGAGAGCCAATATGAATACAGCTCGGCTATGAATCCTATAAGGCTCGATAAAAAAATACGGTGCACAGAACAGGAGTGGAGGAAGGAGGAGAGCGAACAAAATGAGTGAGGGCAGCATTTTCGGTTATTCAAGGCCGATAAGCATCTGTTGGAGCTTACAGCCCAAGTTATTGCAACCAGCTTGGCGTTGAAGTTAGCTAGCACCGGACACTGTTCGCTTTATCAAAGAAGTAACGTTGGTACAAAAGTGGTACGCGGCTTTCAGGTCGGCTCTGTAGGGCAAGGAATACGTGGCCTACAGGATTAGCAGTTCCAATCCATCATCGGCGCGACAGAGAAACTGCGGGAAAGTGGACCTGTCTGTAGGGACATTGGCAATCTGAGTCAACGAGGCGAATGGCGTAGTTTAACGGGGATGTTTCTTAGGTGTCGGGGAGGTGTATACCGTGCTCTTCACCACTTCGAGCGGGGCGTTGCCATGTGTGGAATATGCCAGGAATATCGGTGAAATATCCCGCATTCTTCTCGACTTGCTCCTCAAACCTCCCGCCGCTAACCTCCTCAAGCCGCTGCCAATCCAGCGGCCGGAGGTGGAAGTCCGTATCGCTAAAGGCGTTTTAACTCCCGTCACTATTTGGAGCTTCGCCCATGCACAGCAACACGCCCAGTCTCTCTATTGATCGCGACCCTTCGCCCGTCGATACCAAGCTTCACGCCACAGCTCAATGTGCCATTGCTCGTGACTTGCCTCAATCCACCGACAATGCGCCTGACGAACACCCACCCCACAACCTATTCCTCGTCAGCCCCGACATAGACACCGAAACCCTCCTGGCCAACGCCTCCGAAAACCTCGCGTCCGCCAGCGAAATGGCCGCTACCGTGGCTTTCAACCTCGACGAGTCACAGCGCGCCATTGTCTTGGGTATTCAGCAACTGATCGACCTGAGCGCGCTACTCGTTGACCGAGCCCAGGACCAAGTCGCTCGTGTCATCAGCCCGGCTACAGCCTGACAATCGACCTCCGCCGCCTTACCCCAAGGCGGCAACCTGAACCCATTCTGTCTTCCGGCGAAGTTTCATCATTCCCTATGCCGTTGAGGCCTACGATCATCTCTATGGGAAACCCCCGAACCCACAGGGAACTGAAAAAATGATCTCGAACCTTGTCAAAGTCGTGATGATCGCCGGCGCGTTGCTGTTGAGCGCTTGTTCGTCGGATTCGTCGGGCGTGAGTCGCGACCCTTGTTTTGCAGGCGGATGCCAGGCGTTTGGTGACCACAGCCCCAGCAAGGCCGCCAAGATGAATTTTGGCGGCAGTGGGCTGGGGAGTCGTTATGGTGAGTACGGTTCGGGGTTGTTGCAGGATGACTGATGAGGTGGTGGGGCAGTCAGGGATGTGTTGATTGAACCGCCGCTATCGGGAGCAAGCCTCCTCCCACATGAGGGCCCCGGCGCGTGAAGCTGCATGCTATCAAATAGCTATGCCTGTGACTTCAGGTCGCGTCTGTCAGGCTTGACACTCACCCCGGTCAGCCCTGCCAAAACGCCTATTTTAGAGCTGTCAATTAGCCAAACAGCGCATGAGCGCCGGTTGGCGTGATATTCTGCGCGCCATCTTGGTCTAGTCTTTCTCCGGAACGTACACCCGTATACGTCCCGGCGGCTGGCTGTCGCCCAGGTAGCTGAAGCCAATAATGATAAGAAGTCAGCGCAGAAGGGACATAAAAGTGAGGTCGATACGTCGGCCTTGTGTGCCCACCCTGCGGTCCTTGAATGAATGTGCAAACCCCACGGTGCGTTGCCTGGCGCAGCGTGATCGAGGGTTCGCCAGGCTCAGGGGCAGTGGGGCGGATGGCGTTTTATCATAGGTGCTACTGATGTTTAAGAAAGTAAACACTGCCCTGCTGGGGTTGGCTTTGTCGATGGGGATCACGTCCGTTCACGCGCAAGAGGCAAAGAAAGTCGATGTGCTGCTGATCGGCGGCGGCATCATGAGTGCGACCCTGGGTGTCTGGCTTAACGAGCTGGAACCTAGCTGGTCGATGGAAATGGTCGAGCGCCTCGATGGCGTCGCCGAAGAAAGCTCCAACGGCTGGAACAACGCCGGTACCGGTCACTCGGCCCTGGCTGAGCTGAACTACACCCCGGAAGACAAGAACGGCAACGTTGAGATCCCGAAAGCGGTCGAAATCAACGAAGCGTTCCAGATCTCCCGTCAGTTCTGGTCCTGGCAGGTCCAGCAGGGCGTGCTGAAGAACCCGCGTTCGTTCATCAACTCCACACCGCACATGAGCTTTGTGTGGGGCGATGACAACATCAAGTTCCTGAAAAAGCGTTACGAAGCCTTGCAAGCGAGCCCGCTGTTCGCCGGCATGCAGTACTCCGAAGACCCGGCGCAGATCGCCAAGTGGGTTCCGTTGATGATGGAAGGGCGTGACCCGAACCAGAAAATCGCGGCCACCTGGAGCCCGCTGGGGACGGACATGAACTTCGGCGAGATCACCCGCCAGTTCGTCGCTCACCTGCAAACCACGCCGAAGTTCGACCTGAAACTGTCGAGCGAAGTGCAGGACATCACCCGTAACGCCGACGGTTCGTGGCGTGTGAGCTACAAAAACCTGAAAGACGGCAGCAAGACCGAAACCGACGCCAAGTTCGTGTTCATCGGCGCAGGCGGCGGTGCACTGCACCTGCTGCAAAAGTCGGGCATTCCTGAAGCCAAGGACTACGCTGCTTTCCCGGTTGGCGGTTCGTTCCTGGTGACCGATAACCCAACCATCGCCGAGCAGCACCTGGCCAAGGCCTACGGTAAGGCTTCGGTTGGCGCGCCACCGATGTCGGTGCCGCACCTGGACACCCGTGTGCTGGATGGCAAGCGCGTGATTCTGTTTGGCCCATTCGCGACCTTCTCGACCAAGTTCCTGAAAGAAGGCTCGTACCTGGACCTGCTGACCAGCACTACCACCCACAACATCTGGCCAATGACCAAAGTCGGTATTCGTGAATACCCGCTGGTCGAGTACCTTGCTGGCCAGTTGATGCTGTCGGATGACGACCGCTACAACGCCCTGAAAGAGTACTTCCCGAACGCCAAGCAATCCGACTGGCGCCTGTGGCAAGCCGGCCAGCGCGTGCAGATCATCAAGCGTGACGAAGAGCAGGGCGGCGTGCTGAAACTCGGCACCGAAGTGGTCAGCTCCGCTGACAACACCATCGCCGGCCTGTTGGGCGCATCGCCAGGCGCGTCGACCGCGGCGCCGATCATGCTGACCGTGCTGCAGAAAGTGTTCAAGGACAAGGTGGCGACCCCGGCCTGGCAGGAAAAACTGCATCAGATCGTGCCAAGCTATGGCACCAAGCTGAACGACAGTCCTGAGGCTGTTGCCAAAGAATGGGCCTACACCGCCGGTATCTTGCAACTGACCCCACCACCTGCGATTCCGCAGATGACCGCTCCCAAGGCCACCGAGGCTGCCAAGCCTGCGGCTGAGCCGAGCAAGCCGGCGTCTGATCTGGCGCTGTAAGAAACACCCAATAAAAAGCTCGCTGAACCGTTAACGGTCAGCGAGCTTTTTTGTGAGCGGCTGTTTAAGTAAGGGTGTGCGCCCGGTTGACCGCAGGCAGCTCAACGGTGCGCTCGGCCGCAGCCAGGGCCGCCCTCAGCCCGGCCTGGTCCAGCGCCACGCAATACGCCGGTTTGGCCCGCTCAAACCGCCAGCTTTCATCCAGCCCACCGGCATCCACGGCGTCAAAACCGAGCTCATCGAGCAACTGGATCACTTGCGCTTTTGCCGCAGCGTCATCCGCAGCCACCGGCAGTGCGCGGCGGTCGGGGGCGCCGTGAGGGCGGGCGTCCCGCGTCAGGTCTGGGGCAAAGATTGCGTTGAATACCTTCACCACATGGGAATGCGGCAAATGCTCGGCGAGCAGCCGGCTGGTGGTGGTTTCGAAACGGTCCAGCTCAGGGATGTGCCCATCGCGATCGGGGTAGTAATTGTTGGCGTCCATCACTGTTTTGCCTTCCAGCCACTGCGCGGGCACGCTGCGGTAATGTTCCAGGGGGATCGCCACGAGGACCACGTCGCCAAATCTGGCTGCGTCTTGCGCGCTGCCCACTTGAACGCCCCAAATGCCGCTGAGTACGCTACTCATGGTCTGGGGGCCACGGGAGTTGCTCAACATCACTTCATGCCCGGCCGCCAGCGCCAGTTGGGCCACCGCGCGCCCGATGAAACCTGCTCCAATCACGCCAATCTTCATGGCCTTGCTCCTGCAAAGTAGGGGAGCGGGTATGATGATTGGTAGCCAATGGGTGATAAATGAGCGTTGTGACGAGGCTGTTATTACTGGGAGTGGGGAATGATGGACCGTCTTTCGAGCATGAATGCCTTTGTGACCGCCGCCGAGTTGGGCTCTTACGCACGAGCCGCGGTGCGTCTGAACATGTCAGCGCAGATGGTGGCCAAGCATGTCGCCGCGCTGGAACAGCGCCTGGGCGCGCGCTTGCTCAATCGCACCACGCGCCGGCAAAGCCTGACGGAGTTGGGTAGCGCTTACTACGAGCGTTGCAAACATATCCTGACGGAGGCCGAGGCCGCCGATTCCCTGGCGCAGATCATGAATGACACCCCACGCGGCAAGCTGAAAATTACCGCCCCGGTGACTTTCGGCTCCTACAGTCTGATGCCTCTGGTGACCGCGTTTTTGCGTGATAACCCCGAGGTAAGCATCGACCTGCATCTCACCGATCGTTTCGTCGATCTAGTAGAAGAAGGCTACGAAGCCGCCTTCCGCATTGGCCCCCCAGCGATCACGGGGTTAACCGCCAGACCCCTGGCGCCGTATCGTCTGGTGGCCTGCGCGGCGCCTGCCTACTTGGCAGCACGGGGCACACCGTTGCGGCCGGCGGACCTTCAGCAGCATGAATGCTTGGGTTACGCCTTCTGGTCACGTCCGGCGGATCGCGAGTGGGTGTTCTACCAGGGCTCGGTCCCGCACACCGTGCAGGTTGCCAGCCGTTTGCAGATCAACGAAAGCAAGGCCTTGATGTCGGCTGCACTGGACGGGTTTGGCATTGTGCTCGGAGCTGAAGATTTTCTGCGCCCGGCCCTGGCCAGGGGCGAGTTGGTGCGGGTGCTGCCGGACTTTGACGCGCCGAGCCGGCCCATGCATTTGGTCTACACCGCCAACCGCCAGCGTACCGCCAAGTTGCGGCGTTTTGTCGAGGCTGTGCTGGAGCGCTTTGGCCCGATTTAAGCGTTCAAATCACGACCCGGCCTTCCGTCTGTTCCTCGGGATGCACTGTCGGCAGGTTCAGCAACCCGACAGACACCACCTGTTAAAAAGTACCCAGGCCTTGCAGGAGCGCGGCTGGAACAAGGGGGGATTTTTTACTGATACAGGTGTTGGGCGTTAGCGCCCGAGGGGTTTGTATGTTGCTCCGTTATGCAGCATTGGTGGTCATGGTCGTCGCGGCGTCCGGGTGTGTGCAAGAGCGCGTCGTGCATGCGCGTCGACCGTTAGAGCGTGAGTATGTGGAGGTGGTCGCGCCACAACCGCCGCCGATGCAAGTGATCGAAGTCGAGCCGGCGGTGCGCGAAGGTTATGTTTGGTCACGCGGGTACTGGCGCTGGGAAGGTGGACGCTATGTGGCCGTACACGGCCATTGGGAGCCGGTGCGCGAGGGCTACCGTTATGTGCATCCGCATTGGGTGCAACGAAATGACGGTTACCACTGGCAGCATGGTGGCTGGGTTCGCTGAACCCCTCTCAGACCAATCGCTTCATGCCCGCAGCCTTGGCTGCGTCGAGGTCAAAGGTGGCGGTGTATTCGCAGCCGGCTGCGTGGGCGCAGCGCGCAATCAAACAGTCGGCGAAATCGGCTTTGTTTGCCGAGAACCGCCGGAGTGCCTGCCAGATGATCTCGGCATGCTCGATGATCAATTCACGGGTACGCAGCAGCGTTTCCAGCACCGTCACCACGTCGCTCTTGGCTGACTGATAGCAACTTTGTAAAACCCACACCAACTCCACCACCGACACCAGGCTGACAAAGCCTGGCGACAGGGTGGTGAGGGATTCGATCAGCTCGGACGCCTTGGCGGATTGGACCGGATCGTCCTGGGTGACATAGCGCACCAGCACATTGGTATCCAGGCCGATCATTGCGCGCTCGCTCCCTGTGCCGCAATGGCGCGGTTCATGTCCTCGATGGAGATGGCCTGGGCAGGCTTGCGGATCAAGCCCTTGAGGTCGTGAACGGTTTTGCTCGCGGCAATAATGGAAAATTTGCCGTCTTCCATTTCGACGAATTCGACCCGGTCTCCCGTTTCCAGGCCCAGGGCGGTCCTGACTTGGACGGGGATGGTGATTTGTCCTTTTGAGGTAAGCGTGGCTGTCGCCATGTTGAAGGTCTCCAGCGTGATGCTCCTTACCTTAGGGTAAGGAGTGTGGGAGAACAAGATCCGTTGGTCCATAGGTCGCTCCTCGGGTGTGGGTCAGTCGGGCTTCGTAAAAACGATAGCCCGACGCTTCCCGCCGACAAGCCTGAACACAAGGTTAAAGCGCTACAGCATGTGTGGGCTGACTTACTGCACCACGCGGTAGCACGGCACATACGCCGCGCCGCCCGGCAACTTCATGCGGTGCTGGGCGACGAACGCCTGGAGCAGTTCATCCAGTGGCTTCATGATGGCCGGGTCGCCATGGATCTCGTAAGGGCCGTTCTGTTCGATCAGGCGAATGCCCTTGTCCTTGACGTTGCCCGCCACGATCCCCGAGAACGCGCGACGCAGGTTGGCCGCCAGTTCATGGGGCGGCAGCGCGTGACTCAGTTGCAGGCTGGCCATGTTTTCGTGGGTCGGGTCGAACGGGCGCTGGAAGCCTTCATCGATCTTCAACAGCCAGTTGAAGTGGAACGCATCGTTGCGCTCGCGGCGGAACTGCTTCACGGCCTTGAGCCCGGCGGTCATCTGGCGGGCCACTTCGGCCGGATCGTCGATGATGATCTGGTAGTGCGCCTGCGCCGCTTCGCCCAGCGTGGCGCCGACGAATGCGTGCAATTGTTGCAGGTACGGCGCGGCGTGTTTTGGCCCGGTGAGGATGACCGGGAAGGGCACGTCGCGGTTGTCCGGGTGCATCAGGATGCCGAGCAGGTAGAGGAACTCTTCCGCCGTGCCGGCGCCGCCCGGGAAGATGATGACGCCGTGGCCGACGCGCACGAAGGCTTCCAGGCGCTTCTCGATGTCCGGCAGGATCACCAGTTCATTGACAATCGGGTTCGGCGCTTCGGCGGCGATGATGCCCGGCTCGGTCAGGCCCAGGTAGCGCCCGCCGCTGATGCGTTGCTTGGCGTGGGAAATGGTCGCGCCCTTCATCGGGCCTTTCATCACGCCGGGGCCGCAGCCTGTGCAGACGTCGAGGCTGCGCAGGCCCAGTTCGTGGCCGACTTTCTTGGTGTATTTGTATTCTTCAGTGTTGATCGAGTGCCCACCCCAGCACACCACGATTTTCGGCTCGACACCCGGGCGCAGCGTGCGGGCGTTGCGCAACAGATGGAACACGTAGTCGGTGATACCCTGGGAGTTGCTCAGGTCGATGCGTTGGCTGTCCAGTTCGTTCTCGGTGTAGACGATGTCGCGCAGCGCGCTGAACAGCATTTCACGGGTACTGGCGATCATTTCGCCATCGACGAAGGCGTCGGCCGGCGCGTTCAGCAGTTCCAGGCGCACGCCGCGATCCTGCTGGTGGATACGCACTTCAAAGTCTTTATAGGCGTCGAGGATGGTCTTGGCGTTGTCGATGTGTGCGCCGGTGTTGAGGATGGCCAGGGCGCACTGGCGGAACAGGGTATAGATGCTGCCGGAGCCGGCTTCGCTCAGTTGCTGGACTTCACGCTGGGAGAGTGTTTCGAGGCTGCCCTTGGGGCTGACGGAGGCATTGATGACTTGACGTTGGGGCATTCTGATTCCTTGAAAGCGCAGCCACCGCGCCCTTCAGGGGGCGATGGCTTGAGAATGGTGGGCGCCGAATTCGGTCGCACGAGACGGTTATTCTGGCCGCCTCGCGGGCAGGGCGCAAACACCGTCCAGCACCATCATGCCGCAGAACCTACTGAATCAGCTTCCAGTTTTTGTAGAAAAACCGCCGCAGAGCGAACACCGCGCCGGCAAAACCTGCGATCACGGCATTGAGGACGGAGGGCAACATGGTCGGCCGCACGATATCAATGAACAGGCAGTAGCGTTTGGCGTCGTTCTTGTTGAAGGATGCATGCATCAGCGTGTCATCGAAGATAAACAGCGGGTCGTCGTGCCAGTAATGCTTGTGCTTGCCCACTTGGATGTACACACCCTCGTGGTGGGGCGCCGGCGCCATGTTGTAGAGCACCCGGAACATCATGCGCAGAGGGCCGAAGTGAAAGGACGTCGAGCGGTTTTCGTTGAACACCGACACGCCGATGGTCTTCACGAACGGCAACTTCTTGCGCAGCTCCGGGATATCCAGGGTGGTTTCGGTCGGCCGGCCGTACCATTGGAAAAACAACATGCCGCGTTTCTTCTCGGCCATGCGCTCGTCCAGGTAGCCGATGATCTCGTCCTTGTGGGCCATGGCGTCGTCGATCACCTGTTGCAGGTCTTCACGCCAGGCGGGCGGCAGGTCGCGCATCGTGTAGACGTGGCGGTTGCGGCTGCTCAACAGGTCGAACAGGGTGTTGAACGGTGCCAGCAGCCAGGTATTGCGGCCGCTGCCGATGAAATATTTCTTGAACGTGTCGCCGTCATACAGACCGTTGCGCAGGAAGTCATAGACACCGCAGACCAGCACCAGGCCGAGGAACACCGCAGTGGTCAGGGGGAAGAGGCAAATAATCAGCAGGACGCCGAATGCCCAGGCGATCGACACGGCTTTTTTGCGTAAGGCAGATTTGTTCATGAAACTCAGCTCCAGCTGGACGCCATTCGACAAGTCCAGGTCCGTGGCTGCGAGTGGTGGGATTATGAAACATATTGAAACAATCCCATCATGATAAGGCGTTCTCAGGTGGATCGGCGCTTTAAATATTACGAAATTGTGAAGAGATGGCACAGTTTTTAACCCACGGCCCGGCTTGCGCAGCGAGTGTTGGATTGGATTTTGTAAACAGAAGATTTGCGACTATCGTGACGCTTCGGTTTTTTGGACGTCATAGACCGGTACGATTAAGTTGAATGGCCACCATTGGCCTTCGGCACCTTGGAAGAGGCAGAAATTTTATGATCATCAAACCGCGGGTTCGTGGCTTTATCTGTGTGACCGCTCACCCTGTTGGCTGTGAAGCGAACGTCAAGGAACAGATCGACTACGTGACTCAACACGGCGTCATCGAAGGCGGCCCGAAAAAGGTGCTGGTCCTCGGTGCTTCCACCGGTTATGGCCTGGCCGCGCGCATCAGTGCCGCGTTTGGCTGCGGCGCCGATACCCTGGGCGTGTTTTTTGAGAAAGAAGGCGAAGAAGGCAAGCTGAGCTCCGCCGGCTGGTACAACAGCGCCGCGTTCGAGAAGTTTGCCGTCGAAAAAGGCCTGTACGCCAAGAGCATCAATGGCGACGCGTTCTCCGACGAGATCAAGCGCCTGACCATCGAGACCATCAAGAAAGACCTGGGCAAGATCGATCTGGTGGTTTACAGCCTGGCCGCGCCACGCCGCACCGACCCGCAGGGCGTGGTGCACAACTCCACCCTCAAGCCGATCGGCAAGGCCGTGACCCTGCGCGGGATCAACACCGACAAGGGCGTTGTCGTCGACACCACCCTTGAGCCGGCCACCCAGGAAGAAATCGACGGCACCGTGAAAGTCATGGGCGGCGAAGACTGGCAGCTGTGGATCGACGCCCTGCGTGAGGCGGACGTGTTGGCCGAAGGCGCCAAGACCACGGCGTTCACCTACCTCGGCGAGAAGCTGACCCAGGATATCTACTGGAACGGCTCCATCGGCGAAGCCAAGAAGGACCTGGACAAGAAAGTCCTGACCCTGCGCGACAACCTGGCCGCACTGAAGGGCGACGCTCGGGTGTCGGTGCTCAAGGCTGTGGTCACCCAGGCCAGCTCCGCGATCCCGATCATGCCGCTGTACCTGTCGTTGCTGTTCAAAGTGATGAAAGAGCAGGGCACCCACGAAGGTTGCATCGAGCAGGTCTATGGCCTGTTCAAGGACAGCCTGTACGGCCGCGAGCCGAAGCTCGACGCCGACGGCCGCCTGCGTGCCGACCTGGCCGAGCTGCAACCGAAAGTCCAGGACGCCGTGGCTGCGCTGTGGAACCAGGTCACCGACGACAACGTCAACGAGATCAGCGATTTTGCCGGCTACAAGGCTGAGTTCCTGCGCTTGTTCGGCTTTGAGATCGACGGCGTGGACTACGAGGCTGACGTGAATCCGACCGTGAAGATCAACGGTCTGGTCCAAGCCTAAATACGTTCGAAAAACATGTGGGGGCGGGCTTGCCCGCGATTGCAGTGGGTCAGCCGAAACTTCCGGCACTGACAAACCGCCATCGCGAGCAGGCCCGCTCCCACATTCGTTGTGTGTAAAGCCATCGCGATCTGCCAGACTCCATCCGCTATCAACTCACGCTAACGGAGGATCTGATGACGATTCGTGCAGTCGTTTTTGATTTTGGCGGTGTCCTGTTCGATTGGAGCCCGCAGCACCTGTACCGCAAGCTGATCGCCGATGAAGAGGAACGGCAATGGTTCCTCGACAACATCTGCACCCAGGCCTGGAACACCGAGCAGGACGCCGGGCGCACCCTGGCCGAGGCGACGCGCAGCCTCATCGCGCAATACCCCCATCACGAAACCTTGATCACGGCCTACTACGACCGCTGGCATGAAATGCTGCGCGGGCCATTGCCGGAGGGCGTGGCTATTCTCAAGGCGCTGCATCAAGCCGACATGCCGCTGTTCGGGCTCACCAACTGGTCGGCCGAGACGTTCCCTTATGCGCGGGCCAACTACCCGTTCCTGCAGTGTTTTCGCGACATTGTGGTTTCCGGCGAGTTGAAGCTGATCAAGCCCGATGCAGCGATTTATCACGCCAGCCTCGGCCAGGTGCGCGCTCACCTGCCGGATATCCAGCCTGGCGAAGTGGTGTTTATCGATGATGTCGCGGGCAACATCGACGCGGCCATTGCCCTGGGCTGGCAAGGCATTCACCACGTTTGTGCCGAACGTACCGCTGAGCGACTGCGTGAATTGGGCGTGGGCTTTTAGCGCGCCCATTTCTCCAGGGCAAAATCCACGAAAGCCCGCAGTTTAGGCAGGCGGTAACGATCCTGGCCGTACAGCAGATGCATGGGGCGGCTGGGCAGTTGATAACGGGTCAGTAATGCCTCCAGCTTTCCGCTCTGCAGGTCGGGCTGCACCAGGGCATCGGGCAGCATGACGATGCCCATGCCTTGCACCGCCGCCTGGCGCAGGGCTTGCGAGCTGTTGATGGTCAGCGAGCCGGACACGGGGATCTCCACTTCGCCGTCCGCGCCGCTCATGCGCCACAGTTTGTCGGCGTTACGCCAATCGTCGCTGGAGGGGTAGGCGAATGCCAGGCAGTCGTGTTGTTGCAGATCTTCCGGCGTTTGCGGCGTGCCGCGTCGCGCCAGGTAATCCGGCGCGGCGCACAGGGTGATGGTGTAGTCCTGCAGGGGCCGGGCGATCAGGCTTGAGGGTTCCAGCTCGCCCAGGCGGATGGCCACGTCGAAGCCGCTGTCGACCAGGTCCATGCGTTGATTGCTGAGCACCACGTACAACTTGATCAGCGGGTAACGTTGGGAAAATTCGCTCAAGGCCGGCGCCAGGCGTTCGGTGCCGAAGGCGGGCGGGGCGGTGATGCGCAGGGTGCCCTTGGGCACGTCGCTGTGGGCCTGTTCGGCCAATTGCTCGGAGTCGGCCACCAGCCCCAGCACTTCCAGGCAGCGCTGGTAATACTGCCCGCCGAATTCGGTGAGGCTTTGCTTGCGCGTGGTGCGCTTGAGCAGGCTGACCCCCAGCCGTTGCTCCAGGGCGCGCAAATGGTTGCCGACCATGGTGGTCGACATCCCACTGGCATGGGCCGCGGCGGTCATGCTGCCGGTCTCGACCACTTTCACATACACCGACATCGCCTGGAACAGATCCATTATCAAGCCCTGGTTTAAAGTCATTGCAGAAAAGCACAGTTTATCCAGCTTGGGTGGCTAACGATACTGTCCCCATCCCAACCTGCACTGGAGCTTGCCACCATGACCGCCGCTTGCCTGATGAGCACTTACCAACCCTTGGCCTTGAGCTTTGCGCGTGGCCTGGGCACGCGCTTGTGGGACCAGCAGGGCCGCGAATACCTGGACGCCGTGGCTGGCGTGGCCGTGACCAACGTCGGACACTCCCATCCGAAACTGGTGACAGCCATCAGCGAACAAGCCGGGTTGCTGTTGCACACCTCCAACCTCTACAGCATCGATTGGCAACAACGCTTGGCCCAGCGTCTGACCCAACTGTCCGGGCTGGATCGCGCGTTCTTCAACAACTCCGGCGCCGAGGCCAACGAGACCGCGCTAAAACTGGCGCGGTTGCACGGCTGGAAAAAGGGCATCGAGGCGCCGTTGGTGGTGGTGATGGAGAACGCTTTCCACGGGCGCACGTTGGGCACCATGGCGGCCAGCGACGGGCCTTCGGTCCGCTTGGGGTTCCAGCGCTTGCCGGGGGATTTTCTCAAGGTCGGCTTTGGCGACCTGGCGGCGCTGGAGGCGATCACGCAAGCGTTTGGCACGCGCATCGCAGCGGTCTTGCTGGAACCGATCCAAGGCGAAAGCGGGGTGCAGATGGCGCCAGCCGGTTACCTGAAAGCCCTGCGCGCTCACTGCACGCGCCACGGTTGGCTGATGATGCTCGATGAAATCCAGACTGGCATCGGCCGCACCGGCGCCTGGTTTGCCTTCCAGCACGAGGGCATCGTGCCGGACGTGATGACCCTGGCCAAAGGCCTCGGCAACGGCGTGCCCATCGGCGCCTGCCTGGCCAGGAACGTGGCGGCCGACTTGTTCACCCCGGGCAGCCACGGCAGCACGTTCGGCGGTAACCCATTGGCCTGCCGGGTGGGTTGCACCGTGCTGGAGATCATTGAAGAACAAGGCCTTCTGCAGAACGCCGCGCAACAGGGCGAGCGCTTGTTGGCGCGCTTATGGGTGGAGTTGGATGAGCACCCGCAGGTCCTGGCGATTCGCGGCAAAGGCTTGATGATCGGCATCGAACTGGCAAGCCCGTGTCGCGACCTGGCCCTGCGCGCCGCCCAGGAGCATGGGCTGCTGATCAACGTGACCCGGGGCAAGGTGATCCGCCTGCTGCCACCGCTGACCCTGGAGGCCAAGGAAGTCGAGATGATCGTGCGGGCCATCACCCGCTTGCTGGATTGAAATGAGATCCCCTGTGGGAGGGTGCTTGCCCCCTCCTACAGGGGATTCCGCTGATCTTCAGAGGTCACTCCCATTCAACCACTCTTGGTTCATCGTCTCGCTATCCCCCAGGTATTCCAGCAACCAACTCATCGCCGGGGACAGTTTGTTCTGCGCCCAGGCCACGCATGACGGGCTGGCCGGGAACGGCCGGCGCAGTTGCAGCGCGACCAGCTCACCGCGTTCGATCCACGGCAACACCTGATGCGCCGGCGCCATGCCGACGCACAGACCGTCGCGCAGGCAGTCAATGGCCGAGGCCCAGTTCGGCACCACCAGCCGGCGCTGGTTGTCCAGGGTCCAGGTATCGCGCTTGGGCAGGTTGCGCGAGGTGTCGGTCATGCACAGGGACGCGAACGGGCGCAGTTGATCGTCACTGAGCAAACCGTCCAGCGCCGCCAGCGGGTGTTTCGCGCTGACCACACACAACCAGTTCAACAGGCCCATATCGCGAAACGTGAAGTGACTCGCCACCGGCACCGCGCTGGTGGCGCCGATCACGATGTCGGTGCGCTCATCGGCGAGGGCGTCCCACACGCCGTTGTACACCTCGTACTCCAGCAGCAATTCCACGTCTGGGAACTGCCGATAGAAATCCAGCACCAACTGCCGGCAGCGCTGCGGCTTGACGATGGAGTCCACTGCGACCTTCAACTGGCCGCTCCAGCCATTGGCCACTTGCTGGCACAGGCGCCGTGTGCCGAGCATGGTTTTCATCACACTGCGGGCTTCGTCTATAAATAGACGGCCGGCGGGAGTGAGCTCTACGTCACGATGGCGCCGCACAAATAGGGGCACGGCCAGCCACTCTTCCAACTGACGCACCGTGTAGCTGATGGCCGACGGCACTCGGTGCAATTCCTGGGCGGCGGCGCTGAAGCTGCCATGGCGTGCGACCGCATCGACCACATCCAGGGAGTATTCGGACCACATGGCGGCTGCCTTCAAATTAATTGATAGAAGTGTCCAATTATTATCGCTTCACAGAGAAATTGTCAGCTTCATAATGGGCAGTAGTCAGCAAATTGTTTGATGGCAAGATCTACAAGGCTTCAATGAAAAATTCTTTTGGTTTCACCTGGTACCTGGCGGGGCTGAGCATGCTTGGTTATCTCGCCATGGACATGTACTTGCCGGCGTTCGGCGCCATGGGCGAGCAATTACACATCGGCGCGGGTGCAGTGGGCGCCAGCTTGAGTATTTTCCTCGCCGGCTTTGCCGTGGGGCAGTTGTTGTGGGGGCCGTTGTCTGACCGACTGGGGCGCAAACCGATCCTGCTCACGGGCCTGAGCCTGTTCGTGCTGGGTTGTATCGGCATGTTCTGGGTCGAGACCGCAGCGCAGTTGCTGGCACTGCGCTTTATCCAGGCGATTGGCGTGTGTTCCGCCGCTGTGAGCTGGCAGGCGCTGGTGATTGACCGTTACCCGGCCGATAAGGCTCACCGCGTATTTGCCAGCATCATGCCGCTGATGTCGTTATCGCCGGCCCTGGCGCCGCTGCTGGGGGCCATGGTGTTGAATCACTTTGGTTGGCAGGCGATTTTCGCGGTGTTGCTGGGCGTGTCGCTGCTGTTGCTGCTGCCGACTCTATTCCTGCGCACTGCGCCGAAACGGCTGGCGGAGGAGGGCGAACCTACGCGCCTCGGTTATGGGCAGTTGCTCGGCTCGCGCGTGTTCACCGGCAACGTCATGATCTTTGCCGCCTGCTCCGCCAGTTTCTTCGCCTGGTTGACCGCCTCGCCGTTCATCCTTGGCGACATGGGCTACAGCCCGAATGACATTGGCCTGAGTTATGTGCTGCCGACCCTCGCGTTCCTGATCGGTGGCTACAGTTGCCGCAGCGCTTTGCAGCGTTTCCAGGGCAAGACGTTGTTACCCTGGCTGCTGGTGGCCTACTGCATCAGCATGCTCGCGTTGTACCTGGTCGCCACCTTGAGCGTGCCGACCCTGACCACCTTGCTGATTCCGTTCTGCCTGATGGCCCTGGTCAACGGTGCCAGTTACCCCATCGTGGTGGCGAATGCGCTGATGCCGTTTGCGGAAAACTCCGGCAAGGCGGCGGCGCTGCAAAACACCCTGCAACTGGGCCTGTGTTTTCTCAGCAGCCTGTTGGTGTCGTCGATGCTCGAGCAGCCGCTGCTGATCACCGTGATTGTGATGCTGGCGACCGCACCGCTGGCGGTGCTGGGGTATTGGCTGGCGCGGCCGAAAACCGATCATTCGCAGCTGGAAAACGCTTGAGTTGGCAATGCATTCCAACATGTGGGAACTGGCTTGCCTGCGCTGGTATCGGCTCGGTGAACCTGATGCGCCGCGTTGTCTGCATCGCAGGCACGCCAACGCCCACACGTGATTGCGGTTTCTTCCGCGTCTTGAGCGATACGCCCTGGAACGTCACTGCCCTATTCAGCGTGGTCGTCGACGTGCGATTGGCGATTTTGTAACACCGTGGGATGGGATCTTGTTCGGGTGATTGTATACAACTCTATGGACATATAGTCCAGGTATTGCATACAGTGGCCCCACAACAAAAACAGAGACCCGCTCACCATGACTATCCCGAAGGCGTCACCGCAACGGCCCGAAGATGAGAATCTCGGCGTCGCCGCCAACATGGCTTACGGCCTGCAGCATGTGCTCACTATGTATGGCGGCATCGTTGCCGTGCCGTTGATTATTGGCCAGGCGGCCGGGTTGTCGCCGGCGGATATTGGCCTGTTGATCGCCGCGTCGCTGTTTGCCGGTGGCCTGGCCACGCTGTTGCAAACCCTTGGCCTGCCGTTCTTTGGCTGTCAGTTGCCGCTGGTGCAGGGCGTGTCGTTTTCCGGAGTGGCGACGATGGTGGCGATTGTCGGCAGTGATGGCGCCGGTGGGGTGCCGGCGATTCTCGGGGCGGTGATGGCTGCGTCGTTTATCGGGCTACTGATCACGCCGGTGTTCTCGCGGATCACCCGGTTTTTCCCGCCGTTGGTGACCGGCATTGTGATCACGACCATCGGCCTGACCCTGATGCCGGTGGCCGCGCGCTGGGCCATGGGCGGCAACAGCCACGCGGCGGATTTCGGCAGCATGGCGAATGTCGGCCTGGCCGCGCTGACGCTGGTGCTGGTGTTGTTGCTGAGCAAAATCGGCAGCGCGGCGATCTCGCGGTTATCAATCCTGTTGGCGATGGTGATCGGCACCGTGATTGCGGTGTTCCTCGGCATGGCGGACTTTTCCGGCGTGAGCCAGGGGCCGATGTTCGGCTTCCCTGCGCCCTTTCATTTCGGCGTGCCGACCTTCCATGTGGCGGCGATCATTTCCATGTGCATTGTGGTGATGGTGACGCTGGTGGAGACCTCGGCGGACATCCTGGCCGTGGGCGAGATCATCGACACCAAAGTCGACTCCAAACGCCTGGGTAACGGCTTGCGTGCCGACATGCTGTCGAGCATGTTTGCGCCGATTTTTGGTTCGTTTACCCAGAGCGCGTTCGCCCAGAACGTCGGCCTGGTCGCGGTTACCGGGGTGAAAAGTCGGTTTGTGGTCGCGACGGGCGGGGTGTTCCTGGTCATCCTCGGCCTGCTGCCGTTTATGGGGCGGGTGATTGCGGCAGTGCCGACCTCGGTATTGGGCGGTGCCGGGATTGTATTGTTCGGCACCGTGGCGGCGAGCGGTATTCGCACCTTGTCCAAGGTGGATTACCGCAACAACATGAACCTGATCATCGTTGCCACCTCGATCGGTTTCGGCATGATCCCCATTGCCGCGCCGAATTTCTATGATCACTTTCCTGGCTGGTTCGCGACCATTTTTCATTCGGGCATCAGTTCCTCGGCGATCATGGCGATTCTGCTGAACCTGACGTTCAATCACTTCACTGCCGGCAACTCGGACCAGCAGTCGGTGTTTGTGGCGGGGACTGAGCGCAGCCTGTGTTTCCAGGACGTGGCAGTCTTGCGCGAGGGCGATTACTTCAGGGGTGGCAAGCTGTTTGATGCCGAAGGGAAGGAGATTCCGCTGCTGGCCGAGGTGTCGAAAAAAGCGCCGAAGGCCGAGACCAGCGAAGCCTGAATGGGTGGGAGCGAGCAAACTCGCTCCCACGGTGGACCTCAGCCAGCCTTAAGGGCTTTGTGCGGCACAGAACACGCCTCATCCAAAAACTTCACCACGGTCCCCATGCACGCCTGGCGTTCTTCCACATGGGGCATGTGGCTGGAGTCTTCAAACAGCGCCCAGCGCACATCCGCGATTTCATCCAGGAACGGCTTGACCACCAACGGTGTGGCTTCGTCATGCCGGCCGGAGATCACCAGGGTCGGCACCTTGATCGCCGACAGACGGCCAATCACGTTCCAGTCCTTCAAACTGCCGATCACATGGAACTCGGTCGGGCCGCTCATGGCGTGGTACACGGTCGGGTCTGCATCGACCTGGGCGAAAGTGCGCGCGACCTCGTCTGGCCATGGGTTGACCCGGCAGACGTGCTGGTCGTAGAAAATTCGCGAGGCGGCGAGATATTCCGGGTCCTGGTAGGTGCCGGCGGCTTCATGCTTGAGCAGGGTTTCATGCACGCCTTCGGGCAGCAGCTGACGCAGGCGGTTGGCTTCGCTGACCCAGGTACGCATGCAGGTGGGCGAGTTGGCCGGGATAAACGCACGCAGGCCCTTGGGTTGCAGAATCGCATGTTCGCTGCCGAGCATGCCGCCCCAGGATTGCCCGAGAATTGCGTAGTTCTGGCTGATTTGCAGGTGGTCCAGCAGGTTGTTCAGTTCGTCGAGGAACAGGCTGACAGTCCAGAAGGACGGGTCTTTGTCGGGCAAGTGCGTGGAGCGGCCGTTGCCCAGTTGGTCGTAGTGGATGACAGCATGGCCACTGGCGGCAACGTCCTTGAAGGCGTCGACATAGTCATGGGTGCAGCCGGGACCGCCGTGGATGATCACCAACGGTGTACGGCCGGAGGTCAGGTCGCCGGTGATGCGGTACCAGGTCTGATAGGGGCCGAAGGGCGCGTACCCTTCGCGGATTTTCTCGATGAATTCCATTTCGTACCCTGCTTTGAAAAAAAGGATCAGGGACACGATAATCGGCACAGAACGTTTAGGTAACTAGCAAAACAGCTAGGTTTTGCCGAGGGTCAACCCTCCAGCAAGCGATAATGGGTGGCGCGCACCACGGCCTGTACGCGATTTTTCGCCCCCAGTTTGTGCATCGCTGAGGCGAGATGCAGGGTGACTACCGCCAGTGAGCGGCTCAACTGCGTGGCGATTTCGGCGGCGGTCAGGCCGTCGGCGGCCCATTTCAGGCACTCGCGCTCGCGTTTGGTCAGACGGATATGCGGGTAGGTGCGTAGTTCATTGCTGAACAACGGGTAGGCCGCTTCCTGCAATGCATGGGAAATCAGGTTGAAATCCGACAAGGTTTGCTGCGCATCCTCCAGCACCGTGTGCGCCTTGCCGGTGCGCAAGCCGGTCAACGATGCGAAGCCGCCCCGGGGCAGGTGAATCGGCACGCTGACGCCGCAGGTCAGTTGCTGATCATGCAGGTAAGACGAGACGGGGGCGTGGCACGGGTCCATGATCTTCTGCAGCGCGGTTTGCGCCTTGGCCTCGTAGGACCAGACAAACGGCGACACCGTGCTCAAGGCCAGGTGCTGCACCGGATCGATCTGGTAAAACCCTTCGCTGCACCATAAGGCGTGCCAATCGGAAGGGGTGTTGCGCAGTTGCAGCACAGAAGGTGTGATCAACGCACCGTTGAGGTCGATGGGCACCGGCGAATAGTCATACACCAGCGCATCGAAACCCAGCTGTTGGGCGAGGATAAACGTATTGTCCATCTGCTCATCCAGGCTCCTGCCCGGCATGAGACGGTGATTGAAGGCAGTTAGCTTGGCCAGCATCCGTTCTGCTCCCGAATTCATATGAATCTCGACTTGCTGCAAGTAGAATGCCACGCCCCGGCGAAGGACTGCCAGGCCAAACCTATAAGAAATACTAGGTTATGGATGCACGGCATCCTCGGTAGCTTATGGCCTCATAAGCGGCCGCAACCCGCCAGGCCGATACCACACAAGGAACGTATGCATGTGGCGTGAAATAGCCCCCGACCAGCAGTACACCGTGCAAGTCGATGGCCATGACCTCGTGGTCTACAGCTTTGGCGAAGGCGATGAGGTGCTGTTGTGCCTCAACGGCGGGCCGGGGCTGCCGTGTGACTACTTGCGCGACGCCCATGGCTGGCTCAAAGAGCATGACCTGCGAGTGGTTGCATTCGACCAGCTTGGCACCGGTGCTTCAGCCAGACCGACCGAAGTTTCCCTGTGGGAAATCGGCCGTTATGTCGAAGAAGTCGAAACCGTGCGCCAAACCCTGGGCCTGGGCCGTGTGCATCTGCTCGGGCATTCCTGGGGCGGCTGGCTGGGCATCGAATACGCCATCCGTTACCCCGATGCGCTGAAAAGCCTGATCCTGGAAAACACCGTCGGCGACATTCCGCACCTCTCCCGGGAACTCGAACGCCTGCGCGGCGCCCTCGGCAGCGAAACCGTGGCGATGATGCAGCGCCATGAAGCCATGGGCACGCTGGATCACCCGCAGTACCAGGCCGCGATCACCTTGCTCACCTATCGCCACGTGTGCCGCCTGGACGAGTGGCCGGCGCCGCTCCGGCGCTCCCTCGACGACTGGAACATGGGCCCCTACGCAACCATGCAGGGCCCCAACGAATTTCTGTATATCGGTAACCTCAAGGACTGGAACCGCATCGCCGAGATGGCTGAGTTCAAGATGCCGATGCTGATCACCACCGGCCAGCACGACGAACTCACCCCAGCCTGCGCCCTGCGCATGAAACTGGCCGCCCGGCACGCCGAATTGCAGGTGTTCCCCAACAGCAGTCATATGCCATTTTATGAAGAGCCCCAGGCGTACTTCCCGGTACTGCTGGACTTCCTCGCGCGTCACCGAGGCTGACGGATGAACCTGGCGCGCTACCGCTTTGTGCTGACCCGGCCGCTGCAATTGCTGCCGGTGCTGTTTGGCATCAGCCTGATCACCTTCGTGCTGGTGCGCTCGATTCCCGGTGACCCGGCGCGCGCGCTGCTCGGCTCGCGCAGCACGCCGGATGCGTTACTGAAGATCCGCGCACAGTTCGGGCTCGACCAGCCCCTGTGGCTGCAATATTTTTACTTCCTGAAAAACCTGCTCAAGGGCGACCTCGGCCAATCGCTGCTGTACAAGGTCGATGCGTTGAAGCTGATCGTCACCCGTATCGAGCCAACCCTGGTGCTGGTGCTCGGCAGTGTGCTGCTGGCGCTGCTGATTGCAGTGCCGCTGGCCACTGTCGCGGCGCGTCGCAAAGGCGGTTGGGCGGACAACCTGATCCGCGTGTTCACCACCGTCGGCCTGGGCATGCCGGCATTTTGGCTGGGGTTGATGCTGATCCTGCTGTTCAGTGTGCAATGGGGCCTGTTTCCGGTGTCCGGTTACGGTCGCACTTGGCTGGACAAGGCGCACCATATGGTCCTGCCGTGCCTGACCATCGCCCTGGCCCTGTCGGCGGTGCTGGTGCGCAACCTGCGGGCGAGCATGTTGATGGAGTTGCAGGCGGACCCTGTCACCGCCGCCCGGGCGCGCGGGTTGTCGGAAGCGGCGGTGTTTCGTCGGCATGTGCTGCCCAATGCCCTGGTGCCGGCGGTCAACCTGCTGGCGGTGAATATCGGTTGGCTGATCAGCGGCACGGTGGTCATCGAAAGCCTGTTCGCCATTCCCGGCATCGGCCAGTTGCTGGTGCGCGGCATCTTTACCCGCGACTACATGGTGGTGCAGGGCGTGGCCATGGTGCTGGCCTGTGCGACGGTGCTGGTCAACTTCGTGGCGGATGTGGTGACCGTCGCCCTCGACCCGCGGGTGAAGATGCAATGAGCAGCCGTCCCTTGATTGCCCCATGGCGCGTGCGCCTGCGCTTTGGCTTGCGCGACGGGCGGCTGACCGCCGCGTGGGGCATGCTGATTCTGTTGACGTGGCTAGGCCTGGCGCTGTTTGCGCCATGGATCGCGCCGTTCGACCCGATTGCGCAGAACACCGATATCAGTTTGCTCGGGCCGAGCCTGGGCCATCCCTTCGGTACGGATAATTACGGTCGCGACATTCTCTCGCGGGTGATCTGGGGCGCACGCATCGACCTGCAATTGGCGATTATCGGGGTGATCTTCCCGTTCATGCTCGGCACCGTTATCGGCGCGGTCTCCGGCTATATCGGCGGGCGTTTCGACAGCGTCTGCATGCGCATCATTGACGTGATCCTGGCGTTCCCGTTCCTGGTGTTGATGCTGGCAATCATGGCCATCCTCGGTCCGGGCTTGAAGAGTTTTTATATCGCCATGACGCTGGTGGGCTGGGTGTCGTATGCGCGGTTGATCCGCTCGCAGATCCTGGTGCTCAAGGAAAGTGACTTCGCCCTGGCGGCGAAAAGCCTCGGCTTTGGTCATGGGCGCATTCTGTTCCGGCATTTGCTACCGAATGCGATGTTTGGCTCGATTGTGTTTTCCATGTCTGACGCGGTGCTGGTGCTGCTCAATGGCGCGGCCGTGAGTTACCTGGGCCTGGGCGTGCAACCGCCGACCGCCGAGTGGGGGACGATGGTCGCCGAAGGGCAAGCCTTTATTACCACCGCCTGGTGGATCTGCACTTTCCCGGGCCTGGCCATCGTGACCTTGGCGATGGGCTTCAGCCTGCTCGCCGATGGCGTGGCGCAAGTGCTGGGAGAGCGCGCATGAGCCTGCTTCAAGTGCGCGATCTGAGCGTGATTGCCAACAATGCCGGACGCGAGGTGACCCTGGTCGACCGCGTCTCCTTCGACTTGGCCGAAGGCGAAATCCTCGGCCTGGTGGGCGAAAGCGGTTCGGGCAAGACCATGGCCTGTCGCGGGCTGATACGTCTATTGCCGTCGCCCAACCTGCGCGTGCAGGGCGGTGCGGTGTGCCTGGCCGGCCAGGACTTGCTGCAACTGGACGACGCGGGCATGCGCGCGGTACGCGGCGGGCAATTGGGCATGATTTTCCAGAACCCCAGCAGCCACCTCGACCCGCTGATGCGCATCGGCGAGCAGATCGCCGAGGGCATCCGCCTGCATCAAGGCGCGTCGAAAAAAGACGCGCGCCGGCAAGCCATCGAGGTGTTGCGCCAAGTGGGTATTCCCGATCCCCAGGCACGGGTCGACAACTACCCCCACGAGTTTTCCGGCGGCATGCGCCAGCGCGCCATGATCGCCGTGGCATTGGGCTGCAACCCGAGGGTGCTGATTGCCGACGAACCCACCACGGCCCTCGATGTGACTGTGCAGGCGCAAATCCTGCGGCTGTTGCTCGATCTGCGCGACCAGCGCGGCCTGTCGATCATCATGATCACCCACGACCTCGGCGTGGTGGCGCAAACCTGCGACACCATCGCGGTGATGTACGCCGGGCGCCTGTGCGAGCACGCCAGTAAATACGAGCTGCTCGCCCATCCCCGGCACCCGTATACCGCGGGCCTGATCGACTGCCAGCCGGCCCACAGCACCGGCCACGCTTTGCTGCGCACCATCGCGGGTCAGCCGCCATTGCTGGATGCGTTGCCCGCCGGGTGCCGCTTCCACCCGCGTTGTCCGCAGGTCGGCAGCCTATGTACCGAAGTGTTGCCGCAAGGTGCGCGGGTGGCCTGTCACTATCCGTTGGGAGGTCGCCCATGAGCCTGTTGCAGATCAAGGACCTGGAAGTGCGGTTTGCCGCGTCCGGCAGCGGCATGTTCGGCCTCAACAAGCAGTGGGTGAGGGCGGTCAACGGAGTGTCGCTGAACCTCGCGGCGGGCGAGACCCTGGGCCTGGTGGGCGAATCCGGCAGCGGCAAAAGCAGCCTTGGCCGGGCGATTCTGCACCTCAACCCGATCAGCGCCGGGCAGGTGCTGTTCGACGGCATCGACATGGCACACGGCAGCGCCATCGACATCGCCCGCCTGCGCCATGAAACCGCGATGATCTTCCAGGACCCGTATGCCGCGCTGAACCCACGCCACACGGTCGGCGAAACCCTTGCCGAAGTGTTACGGGTACAGCGCAAAGTCGCGCCGCAGCAGATCGCGCGGCGTGTCGACGAGTTACTCGAGCTGGTCGGCCTGCGCCCTGAATTGGCCGCTCGCAAGCCCGGCTCCCTCAGCGGCGGCCAGTGCCAACGGGTCGGTATCGCCCGGGCGCTGGCGGTGGAACCGCGCTTGATCATTGCCGATGAGTGCGTGGCGGCCCTGGATGTATCGATCCAGGGCCAGATCATCAACCTGTTGCTGGAACTGCAACAGCGCATGAACCTGGCGATCCTGTTTATCGCCCATGACCTGGCCATCGTGCGCCGCCTGTGCGACCGGGTAGCGGTGATGTACCTGGGCAAGATCGTCGAGGAGGGGCCGGTGGAAGCGGTCTTCACCTCACCGCGTCATCCGTATACGGCGGCGCTGATCCAGGCGATTCCCGAGATCGATCCGCATCGGCCGTTGCCCACAGAGCCGTTACCCGGCGAGCCACCGAGCCCGCTGAACTTGCCTACAGGCTGTGCGTTTCACCCGCGTTGCCGGTATGCCCAAGCCATGTGTTCCGTGGTATTGCCGCCTACTCATTTCCTGCACGAGCATCGGTACAGTTGCGTGCTTGAAAAACCTTTGCTTCAGCCCACCCCTGCCATTCTTGAACAACCGCCGTTATAAACAAGGAGTTATGACATGCAATCACGCCACTTGAAGTTGCTCGCCGCCGCGACATTGACCGCCTGGTCGCTGACCGCCGGTCTTGCCCAGGCCGCCGGTGTCCTCACCATCGGTTGCCGTGAAGACAGCACCACGTTCGACCCGATCAAAAGCGCGCAAAACCGCGACACCTGGGTATTCGCCAACGTCTACGACACCCTGGTACGCGTGGATAACCTGGGCACCAAGATGGAACCGGGGCTGGCAGAAAACTGGGAGATTTCCAAGGACGGCCTGACCTACACCTTCAAGCTGCGTGCGGCGAAGTTCTCGGATGGCACGCCGATCACGGCAGAGGATGCGGCGTTCAGCCTGTTGCGCATCCGCGACAACAAGGCCTCGCTGTGGAGCGACCCATTCAGCCTGATCGACACGGCCAAGGCCGCCGATCCGCAAACCCTAGTGGTGACGCTGAAGACCCCGGCGGTCGCCTTCCTCTCGCAACTGGCGTCGCCGACGGTGTCGATCCTGTCGGAAAAGGCCATGACCAAAATGGGCGAAGACGCCTACGCGCAAAACCCGGTGACCTCCGGAGCGTTCACCGTGGACGAATGGCGCAAGGGCGATCGGGTGATCCTGAAGAAAAACCCGAACTTCTGGCAGGCCAAAAACGTCAGCCTGGATGGCGTGGAGTGGGTCTCGGTGACCGACGACAACACGCGCATGCGCATGGTGCAGAACAACGAACTGGATACGGCGATCTTCGTACCGTTCTCACGGGTTGAAGAGCTGAAAAAAGACAAAAACGTGGTGATCCATTCCGACCCGTCCACCCGCGAAGATCACCTGCTGATCAACCATGAGCACGGCCTGCTGGCCAAACCGGAAGTTCGCCAGGCGCTGGACATGGCCATCGATAAACAATCGCTGGTGAAGACGGCCACTTACGGTCAAGGCACCGTGGCCTATTCCTACATCCCCAAAGGCTCGCTGTACCACTACGCCAACAACCTGCAACGCCCGTATGACCCGACCGCCGCGAAGAAACTGCTGGCCGATGCCGGTGCCAAGGACTTGAAGCTGAACTACGTGGTCAACGCTGGCAACGAAGCCGACGAGCAGATCGCGGTGATCATCAAGGACCAGTTGGCCAAGGTCGGCGTGACGGCCAACCTGCAGAAAGTCGACCCGACCCAAAGCTGGCAGATGCTGGTGGACGGTGAGTACGATATTTCGGTGATGTACTGGACCAACGACATCCTCGACCCGGACCAGAAGACCACCTTCGTACTGGGCCACGACACCAACCAGAACTACATGACCCGCTACAAGAACGACAAGGTCAAGGCGTTGGTGACGGCGGCGCGCATCGAGGCCGACCCGGCCAAGCGTGAGCAGATGTATGTCGAACTGCAGAAACTGGCGAAACAGGATGTGAACTGGATCGACCTGTACTACAGCCCATACATCAACATCTCACGCAAGAATGTGAGTAACTTCCTGCAAAACCCACTGGGCCGTTTCACCCTCGAGGAAGTGGTGAAAAACTAAAGAACACTGCTAAATAAATGTGGGAGGGGGCTTGCCCCCGATAGCGGTGGGTCAGTCACACATACAGTGACTGACACCCTGCTATCGGGGGCAAGCCCCCTCCCACATTTTGTTCAGGTTGTGTCAGCGGCTACTGCGCGTCAAACGCCTGTCCATTGATCCCGGTACTGTCCGGCCCCATCAGGTACAAGTACACCGGCATGATGTCTTCCGGCGCCGGGTTGTCGGCCGGGTTTTCCCCCGGATAGGCCTGGGCCCGCATGCTGGTGCGCGTGGCGCCGGGGTTGATGCTGTTGGCCCGTACCGGCGCAACGGTGTCGAGCTCGTCGGCCAGGGTTTGCATCAGGCCTTCGGTGGCGAATTTCGACACGCCATAGGCCCCCCAATACGCCCGGCCCTTGCGCCCGACGCTGCTGGAAGTGAACACCACCGAGGCGTCCTGGGACAGCTTGAGCAGCGGCAACAGCGTGCTGGTCAGCATGAACATCGCGTTGACGTTGATGTGCATCACCCGCATGAAGTTCTCACCGGACAACTGCTCGATCGGCGTGCGTGGGCCGATGATCGAGGCGTTGTGCAGCAGGCCGTCGAGGTGGCCGAATTCCTTTTCGATCATCGCCGCCAGCTCATCGTACTGATGGGGCAGGGCAGTCTCCAGGTTGAACGGGATCACCACCGGTTGCGGGTGGCCGGCGGCTTCGATCTCGTCGTACACCTGGGCCAGGTTGGCTTCGGTCTTGCCCAGCAACAGCACGGTCGCGCCATGGGCGGCATAGGTTTTCGCCGCCGCCGCGCCAATCCCGCGACCGGCACCGGTCACCAGGATGACGCGGTCTTTGAGCAGTTCGGGACGTGCAGAGTAATCAAACATAAATAGCCTCGACAAAATTCAGTAGGTTGCAAACCCCAATCTTGAGCGCAGTGAAGATCCAATGTGGGAGGGAGCAAGCTCCCTCCCACATTGGATCTTCATAGGTCAGCAAAACCGGTAAACCATCAGCAACTGCACAGCGCGTTATCCAGCACCTTGCGCAATTCCAGCGGGTGGTCCACCACCACATCCGCGCCCCAGTGACGCGGGTTGTCGTCCGGGTGGATGTAGCCATAGGTGACCGCCGCCGTGCGGGTGCCGGCGTCGCGGCCGGACTCGATGTCGCGCAGGTCATCGCCGACGAACAGCACGCTGGCCGGGTCCAGGTTGAGCATCTGGCACGCCAGGATCAGCGGCTCCGGGTGCGGCTTGCTGTGTGTCACATGGTCCGGGCAGATCAGCAGTGCCGAGCGCTCGGCCAGGCCTAACTGCTGCATGATCGGCTCGGCAAAGCGCAGCGGTTTGTTGGTGACCACGCCCCAGATCAGCTTGGACTTTTCGATGTCTTCCAGCAGCTCGGCCATGCCGTCGAACAACGTGCTGTGGATC
Organism: Pseudomonas marginalis; assembly: GCF_024169655.1. Taxonomy (GTDB): domain Bacteria; phylum Pseudomonadota; class Gammaproteobacteria; order Pseudomonadales; family Pseudomonadaceae; genus Aquipseudomonas; species Aquipseudomonas paraveronii. The sequence goes on from NZ_JALJWV010000001.1 coordinate 1,677,424, forward strand.
GCGCAGCCCTTGAGGTAGCGCTCGAGGAACTCCAGGCGCAGTTCTTCAAAACCTGGGGATTCAGGGTCCATCGAGAACGTCACGGCGACCATCGCCCGTGCGCCGCCGGAGATTTCATCGCGGATATGCTGGTCGTTGATCGGTGCCAGGTTGCGGTCGGCGCGCATGGCCTGGCAGATGGCGATAAAGTCCGGCGCGGTGTCCAGCAGGGTACCGTCCATGTCGAAGAGAACCGCTCGCAACTTCACAGGCTTACTCCTCGCGCAGGGTCTGGATCATGTAGTTGACGTCGACGTCGCTGGCCAGCTTGTAGTGCTTGGTCAGCGGGTTGTAGGTCAGGCCGATGATGTCCTTGACGCTCAGCCCGGCCTGACGGCTCCAGGCACCCAACTCGGACGGGCGGATGAATTTCTTGAAGTCGTGGGTGCCGCGGGGCAGCAGCTTCATGATGTATTCGGCGCCGATGATCGCGAACAGGTAGGCCTTGGGGTTGCGGTTGATGGTGGAGAGGAACACCTGGCCGCCGGGCTTGACCATACGGAAGCAAGCGCGGATCACCGAGGACGGGTCCGGCACGTGTTCGAGCATTTCCAGGCAGGTGATCACGTCGAACTGCTCGGGCATTTCCTCGGCCAGGGCTTCGGCGGTGATCTGGCGGTATTCGACATTCACCCCGGATTCCAGCTGATGCAACTGGGCCACGGCCAACGGCGCTTCGCCCATGTCGATGCCCATCACGGTAGCGCCGCGCTGAGCCATGGCTTCGCTGAGAATGCCGCCGCCGCAACCGACGTCCAGCACCTTCTTGCCGGCCAGGTTGATGCGCTCGTCAATCCAGTTGACCCGCAGCGGGTTGATGTCGTGCAGGGGTTTGAACTCGCTTTCGCGGTCCCACCAGCGGTGGGCCAGGGCTTCGAATTTGGCGATTTCGGCGTGGTCGACGTTGCTCATGGTGGTTCCTCTAAATCTGATAAATCGGTTTGTCGGCCCTGAACACGGGTTCAGGACCGGCGTTATTCGCGGTGCCCGCTGATGCGCTGGCCCCAGGCAATGGCCATGGCGGTCAACTGTGGTTCATCCATGCGGGTCAATTGCCGGTTGTCGAGCAACTGCTTGCCGGCGACCCAAAGGTGTTTCACGCAATCGCGTCCGGTGGCATATATAAGCTGTGAGACCGGATCGTAGATCGGTTGTTGCGCCAACCCTGAAAGATCAAAGGCGACGATATCGGCCGCTTTACCGACCTCCAACGAGCCAATCTCGCTTTCCTGGCCCATGGCACGGGCACCGTTGAGGGTCGCCATGCGCAAGGCGCGGTGGGCATCCAGGGCGGTAGCCGAGCCGGCGACGGCCTTGGCCAGCATCGCCGCGGTGCGGGTTTCGCCCAGCAGGTCGAGGTCATTATTGCTGGCGGCGCCGTCGGTGCCGATGGCCACATTGACGCCAGCCTGCCACAGACGCTCCACCGGGCAGAAGCCACAAGCCAGTTTCAGGTTCGATTCCGGGCAATGGATGACGCTGGTGTTGCTTTCTACCAGCAAAGCCAGGTCGTCCTCGCTGATTTGGGTCATGTGAACGGCCTGGAAGCGTGGACCCAGCAGGCCGAGGCGACCGAGGCGCGCCAACGGGCGTTCGCCGGTCCGCTCGACAGCCTGTTGTACCTCAAGCGCGGTTTCGTGCACATGCATATGGATCGCGGCGTCCAGCTCCTCGGCGATCACCCGGATCTTTTCCAGGTTGGCATCGCTCACGGTGTAGGGCGCGTGGGGGCCGAAGGTGATCTTGATGCGCGGGTGATGCTTGAGGTCGCCGAACAGCTCGATGCCCTGGCGAATCGCCTCATCGGCGGTGCTGGCGCCAGGAATCGGGAAGTCGAGGATCGGAATTGCGATCTGCGCGCGCATCCCGCTGTTGTGGACGCAGTCACTGGCAATCTTGGGGTAGAAGTACATGTCCGAGAAGCAGGTAATGCCACCCTTGAGCTGTTCGGCGATGGCCAGGTCGGTGCCGTCGCGCACGAAGGCTTCATCGACCCACTTGGCCTCCGCGGGCCAGATGTGCTTTTCCAGCCAGGTCATCAGCGGCAGGTCATCGGCCATTCCGCGAAACAGGCTCATCGCCGCGTGGCCATGGGCGTTGATCAGGCCGGGGCTGAGCAGCATGCCCTGCAGCTCGCGCACTTCGCCGGCGGAAAGTTTCAATGCCGCGGCCCGTGGGCCGATAAAGGCAATGCGCCCATCGCGGATGCCCAGGCCATGCTCCTTGAGCACCACGCCGGCGGGTTCGACAGGTACCAGCCACGTCGGCAGTAGCAATAAGTCGAGCGGGGCGGCAGTGGAGGTCATCGCAGGCTTCTTCCCGGGCAGCTATAAAAGAAGGGCGAAGTATACCCGAGCGTCCTGGCTGGCGGATCGCTATAATCGGCGGCTTTTGTTCATGAGTGCGGGGTGAGGGATGCGCGATCGACTGTTGGCTGCGGAGAAAGTGAAGGCCATCGATTGGCGCGATGGCGCACTGCACCTGCTCGACCAGCGTGTTTTGCCGTCCCGGGAAAGCTGGGTGACCTGCACCACGGCCGATGAGGTGGCCACGGCGATTCGTTCGATGGTCGTGCGCGGCGCCTCGGCCATCGGCATCAGCGCGGCCTACGGCCTGGTACTCGCCGCCCGCGAGCGGATCGCCGAAGGCGGCGATTGGCAGGCCGCATGGGAAGAAGACTACGCACTTCTGGCCGATACTCGCCCGACCGCTGCGAACCTGTTCTGGGCCCTCAAACGCATGCGCGACCGTCTGGACCGCCTCAAGAAACACGCCAATCCGCTGGCTGTGCTGGAAGCCGAAGCGATTGCGATCCATGAAAGCGACCGCGAAGCCAACCTCGTCATGGCCCAGTTGGGCGTCGAGCGGATTCGCAAGCACCAGGGCAATGCTCAGGCGATCCTGACCCACGGCAACGCAGGCGCCCTGGCGACGGGAGGGTTCGGTACGGCCCTCGGGGTGATTCGTGCTGCCTTTCTGGAGGGATTGGTCGAGCAGGTCTACGCCAACGAAACCCGGCCCTGGCTGCAGGGTTCGCGGCTGACCGCCTGGGAGCTGGCGGGCGACGGTATCCCCGTCACGGTCAACGCCGACTCGGCGGGCGCGCACATCCTCAAGACCAAGGGCGTGACCTGGGTGATCGTCGGCGCAGACTGCATTGCGGCCAATGGTGATGTGATCGGCAAGATCGGCACCTATCAATTGGCGGTGTGCGCCATGCACCATGGCGTGCGTTTCATGGTGGTGGCGCCGAGTTCGACCCTGGACCTGATGATGGCTGCGGGCGACGACGTGGCCCTGGAAGAGCGTGATGCGGGCGAGTTGCTGGAAGTCGCCGGCCAGCGCTTCGCCGCTGATGTGAAAGCCTTCAACCCGGTATTTGACGTGACCCCGGCCGACTTGATCGACGTGATCGTGACTGAAAAGGGCATTGTCGAACGGCCGGACACCGCCAAAATCGCCCAGTTGATGTGCCGTAAGCGCCTGCATTGAGGGCGTTGGTGCCTGCCAGATTGCTATCGGGGGCAAGCCTCCTCCCACACTCGACCTGTGAACACAGTCAAAATGTGGGAGGGGGCTTGCCCCCGATCAGCCTTAAAAGTCCATAGATTCTTCGGATCTGCCGGGTAAAAACAGCCCCACCCCGGCTCTGAGGCCCTCTCGTCGTCCTCAAGCCTGTCATCCGTCAACTTACTACGCTCCATGCCCGTCAGGGGGATAGGTGCGTGGCGGCGATTGTGATAACATCCGGCGGTTTCCAGGGCCGCCCCGAGGGGCTGCCCTTAACGTGCAGATCCGTGTCATAACTCGTTGATTTGTCGTAAGTCGTTGCCAGGCACCATGCCGGCAGCGGCGAGCTTCGTTCGTCCCATATGGATGTGACGAGGTTTCACCCGAAAAAGGAATCAGGCTTCTCATGGGCGAACTGGCCAAAGAAATCCTCCCGGTCAATATCGAAGACGAGCTGAAACAGTCCTACCTCGACTACGCGATGAGCGTAATTGTCGGTCGGGCACTGCCTGATGCGCGCGATGGCTTGAAGCCCGTGCACCGGCGTGTGCTGTTCGCGATGAGCGAGCTGGGTAACGACTGGAACAAGCCGTACAAGAAATCTGCCCGTGTTGTCGGTGACGTGATCGGTAAGTATCACCCTCACGGCGACACTGCGGTGTACGACACCATCGTTCGGATGGCCCAGCCGTTTTCCCTGCGCTACCTGCTGGTAGACGGCCAGGGCAACTTCGGTTCGGTCGACGGCGACAACGCCGCGGCCATGCGATACACCGAAGTGCGCATGACCAAGCTGGCGCACGAGCTGCTGGCCGACCTGCACAAAGAAACCGTGGACTGGGTGCCGAACTACGACGGCACCGAAATGATCCCGGCGGTCATGCCGACCCGGATTCCCAACCTGCTGGTCAACGGCTCCAGCGGTATCGCCGTGGGCATGGCCACCAACATTCCGCCGCACAACCTCGGTGAAGTCATCGACGGTTGCCTGGCCCTCATCGACAACCCTGAGCTGACCGTCGATGAGCTGATGCAATACATCCCCGGTCCGGACTTCCCGACCGCCGCGATCATCAACGGTCGCGCCGGCATCATCGAAGCCTATCGCACCGGTCGTGGCCGCATTTACATGCGCGCCCGCTCGATGATCGAAGACATCGACAAGGTCGGTGGCCGTCAGCAGATCGTCATCACCGAGCTGCCTTACCAGTTGAACAAGGCGCGTCTGATCGAGAAGATCGCCGAGCTGGTCAAGGAGAAGAAGCTCGAAGGCATCACCGAGCTGCGCGACGAGTCCGACAAGGACGGTATGCGCGTCGTGATCGAGCTGCGTCGTGGCGAAGTGCCTGAGGTGATCCTCAACAACCTCTACGCCCAGACCCAGCTGCAAAGCGTGTTTGGTATCAACGTCGTGGCCCTGATCGACGGTCGCCCGCGCATCCTGAACCTCAAGGATCTGCTGGAAGCCTTCGTCCGTCACCGTCGCGAAGTCGTGACCCGCCGTACCGTATTCGAACTGCGCAAGGCCCGCGAGCGCGGCCACATCCTGGAAGGCCAGGCAGTTGCGCTGTCGAACATCGACCCGGTCATCGCCCTGATCAAGGCTTCGCCGACCCCGTCGGAAGCCAAGGAAGCGCTGATCAAGATGCCGTGGGAATCCAGCGCCGTCGTGGCGATGGTTGAACGTGCCGGCGCCGATTCCTGCCGTCCCGAGACCCTCGACCCGCAATACGGTCTGCGCGAGGGCAAGTATTTCCTGTCGCCGGAACAGGCCCAGGCCATCCTGGAACTGCGCCTGCACCGCCTGACCGGTCTGGAGCACGAGAAGCTGCTGGCCGAGTACCAGGAGATCCTCAACCAGATCGGCGAGCTGATCCGCATCCTCAACAGCGCCGTGCGCCTGATGGAAGTGATCCGCGAAGAACTGGAAGTGATCCGCGCCGAATACGGCGACGTGCGCCGCACCGAAATCCTCGATGCCCGTCTCGACCTGACCCTGGGTGACATGATCCCGGAAGAAGAGCGCGTCGTGACCATTTCCCACGGTGGCTACGCCAAGACCCAGCCATTGGCTGCGTACCAGGCCCAGCGTCGTGGCGGTAAAGGTAAATCGGCTACCGGCGTGAAGGATGAGGACTACATTGCTCACCTGCTGGTCGCCAACAGCCACACCACGCTGCTGCTGTTCTCCAGCAAGGGCAAGGTGTACTGGCTGAAAACCTACGAAATCCCGGAAGCCTCCCGCGCCGCCCGTGGTCGTCCGTTGGTCAACCTGCTGCCGCTGGACAGTGATGAATACATCACCACCATGCTGCCGGTCGATGAATACACCGAAGGTCACTTCATCTTCATGGCCACCGCCAAGGGCACCGTGAAGAAGACCCCGCTGGAATCCTTCAGCCGTCAACGCAGCGTGGGCCTGATCGCCCTGGAGCTGGATGAAGGCGACGTACTGATCTCCGCAGCCATCACCGATGGCGAGCGTGAAGTCATGCTGTTCTCCGATGGCGGCAAAGTGACGCGCTTCAAAGAGTCCGACGTGCGAGCCATGGGCCGTACCGCCCGCGGTGTGCGCGGCATGCGTCTGCCGGAAGGGCAGAAGCTGATTTCCATGTTGATCCCGGAAGAAGGCAGCCAGATCCTTACCGCTTCGGCGCGTGGTTATGGCAAGCGTACTGCCATCAGCGAGTTCCCGGAGTACAAGCGTGGCGGCCAGGGTGTTATCGCCATGGTCAGCAACGATCGCAACGGCCGTCTGGTCGGCGCGGTCCAGGTGCTCGATGGCGAGGAGATCATGCTGATTTCCGACCAGGGCACCCTGGTGCGTACCCGTGTTGCCGAAGTGTCGAGCCTGGGTCGTAACACCCAGGGCGTGACGCTGATCAAGCTGGCCAGCGACGAGACGCTGGTAGGCTTGGAGCGCGTTCAGGAGCCGTCGGAAGTCGAAGGCGAAGAACTGGAAGGCGAGGAATTTGACGGCGAGGTGATCGCAACCGGCGATGACAACGTCGACGAACCGACCCTCGACGCTGCCGCAGACGAAGAAGAACCGCAGGAATAAGCGGACAAGCAAGGGGGGCGGATGAAGATTCGCCCCTTGTTGTTTGTCACCTTTGAAATATCAATGCTCCCCTTGTAGGAGCGGGCTTGCCCGCGAAAATCGTCAACGATAACGCGTGCATCCTGGATAAACGCGGTGATCTTGCGTTTTTCGCGGGCAAGCCCGCTCCTACAGGCAGCGTTAGCAGTTAATATTCGATTTATTGCACCACCCCCACCAGATCAGAGTGAGATTGGATGTGAGCAAGAGAGCCTATAACTTCTGTGCCGGTCCCGCGGCGCTTCCTGAAGCAGTCCTGCAGCGCGCGCAGGGTGAACTCCTCGATTGGCATGGAAAAGGCCTCTCTGTGATGGAAATGAGCCATCGCAGTGATGAGTTCGTGTCCATCGCCACCAAGGCCGAGCAGGACCTGCGCGACTTGCTGGACATTCCCTCCGACTACAAAGTGCTGTTCCTGCAGGGCGGCGCGAGCCAGCAGTTCGCCCAGGTGCCGCTGAACCTGCTGCCCGAAGACGGCACGGCCGATTACATCGACACCGGTATCTGGTCGCAGAAAGCCATCGAAGAAGCTGCGCGCTACGGCAACGTCAACGTCGCCGGTACCGCCAAGCCTTACGATTACTTCGCGATTCCAGGTCAGAACGAGTGGAAGCTGTCGAAGGACGCGGCCTACGTACACTACGTGGCCAACGAAACCATCGGCGGCCTGGAATTCGACTGGGTGCCGCAAGTGGGTGACGTGCCGCTGGTGTGCGACATGTCTTCGGATATCCTCTCGCGGCCTATCGACGTGTCCAAGTACGGCATGATCTACGCCGGCGCGCAGAAGAACATCGGCCCGAGCGGCATCCTGGTCAACATCGTCCGTGAAGACCTGCTCGGTCGCGCCCGTTCGATGTGCCCGACCATGCTCAACTACAAGGTCGCGGCCGACAACGGCTCGATGTACAACACGCCGCCGGCCTTTGCCTGGTACCTCTCGGGCCTGGTGTTCGAGTGGCTCAAGGAGCAGGGCGGTGTTGCCGCCATGGGCAAGCTCAACGAAGTGAAGAAGCGCACCCTGTACGACTTCATCGACGCCAGCGGCCTGTACAGCAACCCGATCAACCTGACCGATCGCTCATGGATGAACGTGCCGTTCCGTCTGGCCGACGACCGCCTGGACAAGCCGTTCCTGGTCGGTGCCGAGGCGCGTGGCCTGCTGAACCTCAAGGGTCACCGTTCGGTAGGCGGCATGCGCGCCTCCATCTACAACGCTGTCGATATCAATGCCATCAACGCGTTGGTGGCCTACATGGCAGAGTTCGAAAAGGAACACGGCTAATGTCTGAGCAAGAACTCAAGGCCCTGCGCGTGCGCATTGACAGCCTGGACGAGAAAGTCCTGGAGCTGATCAGTGAGCGCGCGCGCTGCGCCCAGGAAGTGGCGCGGGTGAAGATGGCGTCCCTGGCGGAAGGCGAAGTGCCGGTGTTCTATCGTCCGGAGCGTGAAGCCCAGGTGCTCAAACGCGTGATGGAGCGCAACAAGGGGCCGTTGGGCAACGAAGAGATGGCGCGGTTGTTCCGTGAAATCATGTCTTCCTGCCTGGCGCTTGAGCAGCCGCTGAAAGTGGCTTACCTCGGCCCGGAAGGCACCTTCACCCAGGCGGCGGCGATGAAGCACTTCGGTCACGCGGTGATCAGCAAGCCGATGGCGGCGATCGACGAAGTGTTCCGTGAAGTGGCGGCCGGCGCGGTGAATTTTGGCGTGGTGCCGGTGGAAAACTCCACCGAAGGCGCGGTCAACCACACCCTGGACAGCTTCCTTGAGCACGACATGGTGATCTGCGGCGAAGTCGAGCTGCGCATCCACCACCACCTGTTGGTGGGTGAAAACACCAAGACCGACAGCATCAGCCGCATCTACTCCCACGCCCAGTCCCTGGCCCAGTGCCGCAAGTGGCTGGATGCGCACTACCCGAATGTCGAGCGCGTGGCGGTGTCCAGCAACGCCGAAGCGGCCAAGCGGGTCAAGGGTGAGTGGAACTCGGCGGCGATTGCCGGGGATATGGCCGCGAGCCTGTATGGTCTGACGCGCCTGGCCGAGAAAATCGAAGACCGCCCGGACAACTCCACGCGCTTTTTGATGATCGGCAGCCAGGAAGTGCCGCCCACCGGCGACGACAAGACCTCGATCATCGTCTCCATGAGCAACAAGCCCGGCGCGCTGCATGAACTGCTGGTGCCGTTCCACGACAACGGGATCGACCTGACGCGCATCGAGACTCGTCCTTCGCGCAGCGGTAAATGGACCTACGTGTTTTTTATCGACTTCGTCGGCCATCACCGCGACCCGCTGGTCAAAAGCGTGCTTGAGAAAATCAGTCAGGAAGCCGTGGCACTCAAGGTGCTGGGCTCTTACCCGAAAGCGGTTTTGTGAGGCGTTAACATGAGTGGCAACTTCCTCGCCCTGGCGCAGCCGGGCGTGCAGCAACTGTCGCCTTACGTTCCAGGCAAGCCTGTGGACGAGCTGGCGCGTGAGTTGAACCTGGACCCGACGAAGATCGTCAAGCTGGCCAGTAACGAGAACCCTCTGGGTCCAAGCCCCAAGGTCCTGGCGGCGATTCGTGAAGAGCTGGCCGAGCTGACCCGTTATCCGGATGGCAACGGTTTTGCCCTCAAGTCCCTGCTGGCGCAAAAGTGCCGGGTCGAGCTGAATCAGGTGACCCTGGGCAACGGTTCCAACGACATTCTTGAACTGGTCGGTCGCGCCTATCTGGCGCCGGGCCTGAACGCCGTGTTCAGCGAACACGCGTTTGCGGTCTACCCGATCGTCACCCAGGCCGTCGGTGCCGAAGCGCGGGTGATTCCTGCCAAGGACTGGGGCCACGACCTGCCGGCCATGCTGGCGGCGATCGATGCGCAGACCCGCGTCGTGTTTATCGCCAACCCGAACAACCCGACCGGCACCTGGTTCGATGCGCAGGCACTGAACGACTTCCTACAGGATGTGCCGGAACATGTGCTGGTGGTGCTGGACGAGGCCTACATCGAGTACGCCGAAGGCAGCGACCTGCCCGATGGCCTGGATTTCCTCGCGGCCTACCCGAACCTGCTGGTTTCGCGCACGTTCTCCAAGGCTTATGGCCTGGCATCGCTGCGCGTCGGCTACGGCCTGTCGACGGCGGTGGTGGCTGATGTGCTCAACCGTGTGCGCCAACCGTTCAACGTCAACAGCCTCGCCCTCGCGGCGGCCTGCGCAGCGTTGCAGGATGCCGAGTACCTGGAAGAAGGGCGGCGCATCAACGAAAGCGGCATGCTGCAGTTGCAGGCCGGCTTTCGTGAGCTGGGCCTGGGCTGGATTCCGTCCAAGGGCAACTTTATCTGCGTCGATCTCGGCCAGGTGGCGGCCCCGGTGTTCCAGGGCTTGCTGCGCGAAGGCGTGATCGTGCGTCCGGTGGCCAACTACGGCATGCCGAACCACCTGCGCATCACCGTCGGCCTGCCGGCTGAGAACAGTCGCTTCCTGGAGGCGCTGGCCAAGGTTCTGGCTCGTGGTTGATGTCACTGCATTGCAACCTGCTGTGCCTATGATCGGTCGCCTGGTGGTGGTCGGTCTGGGCTTGATCGGTGGTTCCTTCGCCAAAGGCCTGCGCGAGAGCGGGTTGTGTGGCGAAGTGGTCGGCGTGGACCTGGACCCGCAATCGCGCAAGTTGGCGGTTGAGTTGGGGGTCGTCGATCGCTGTGAAGCCGACCTGGCGCTCGCGTGCCAGGGCGCCGATGTGATTCAGCTCGCCGTGCCGATCCTGGCCATGGAGAAGTTGCTGGCGGTACTGGCCGGCATGGACCTCGGCCAGGCGATCCTCACTGACGTCGGCAGTGCCAAGGGCAATGTGGTGCGGGCGGCGCAGCAGGCGTTTGGCGAGATGCCCGCGCGTTTTGTGCCGGGCCACCCGATTGCCGGTTCCGAGCAGAGCGGGGTGGAGGCGTCCAATGCGCAGTTGTTTCGTCGGCATAAAGTGATTCTGACGCCACTGGCGCAAACCGATCCGGCAGCCTTGGCCGTGGTCGATCGTCTGTGGCGCGAGCTGGGCGCGGATGTGGAGCATATGCAGGTCGAGCGCCACGATGAAGTGCTGGCGGCGACCAGTCATCTGCCCCATCTGCTGGCGTTCGGCCTGGTGGATTCGTTGGCCAAGCGCAACGAAAACCTCGAGATTTTTCGCTATGCCGCCGGTGGCTTTCGCGATTTCACGCGGATCGCCGGCAGCGACCCGGTGATGTGGCACGACATCTTCCTCGCCAACCGCGAGGCCGTGTTGCGCACCCTGGACACCTTCCGTAGCGACCTAGACGCCTTGCGCGACGCGGTCGATGCCGGGGATGGCCACCAGTTATTGGGCGTGTTTACCCGTGCGCGGGTGGCGCGTGAACATTTCAGCAAGATCCTGGCGCGCCGGGCCTACATGGAAACCGCAGTGAACGCCGATGACCTGACTTTCCTCGCCAACCCGGGCGGCCGCTTGAGCGGGCGTATTCGGGTGCCGGGCGACAAGTCGATCTCCCATCGGTCGATCATGCTCGGTTCGTTGGCTGAGGGCGTGACCGAAGTCGAGGGTTTCCTTGAGGGTGAAGATGCCCTGGCGACCTTGCAGGCGTTTCGCGACATGGGCGTGGTGATCGAGGGGCCGCACCATGGGCGCGTGATCATTTATGGTGTCGGGTTGCACGGCTTGAAGCCGGCGCCGGGGCCGATCTATCTCGGCAACTCCGGCACGTCCATGCGCCTGTTGTCCGGCTTGCTCGCCGCGCAGCGCTTCGACAGCGTGCTGACCGGCGATGCTTCGCTGTCCAAGCGCCCGATGAATCGCGTGGCTGAGCCGCTGCGGGAAATGGGCGCAGTGATCGAGACCGGCCCGCAAGGGCGTCCGCCGCTGACCATTCGTGGTGGCCAAAAGTTGAAAGGCCTGACCTATACGCTGCCGATGGCCAGTGCGCAGGTCAAATCCTGCCTGCTGCTGGCGGGCCTGTATGCCGAGGGCAAGACCTCCGTCACCGAGCCGGCCCCGACCCGCGACCATACCGAGCGCATGTTGCGCGGTTTTGGTTATCCGGTGGAGGTGGTAGGTGCAACGGCGACGGTCGAGTCGGGCCATGCGCTGACGGCCACCCATATTGAAGTGCCGGGGGATATTTCCTCGTCGGCGTTTTTCCTGGTGGCGGCTTCGATTGCCGAAGGTTCCGAGCTGTTGCTGGAACATGTTGGGATCAATCCGACGCGCACCGGGGTAATCGACATCCTGCGGCTGATGGGCGCGGATATCACCCTGGAAAACCCGCGTGAAGTGGGCGGCGAGCCGGTGGCCGACCTGCGGGTGCGTGCTGCCGCGCTGAAAGGGATCGAGATTCCTGAAGCGCTGGTGCCGCTGGCGATTGATGAGTTTCCCGTGCTGTTTGTTGCCGCTGCCTGCGCCCAAGGGCGAACCGTCTTACGCGGTGCGCAAGAGCTTCGCGTCAAGGAGTCCGACCGTATCCAGGTCATGGCCGACGGTCTGTTGGCGCTGGGCGTGAAGTGTGAACCCACCCCTGATGGGATTATCATTGACGGTGGCCTGATGGGCGGTGGTGAGGTCCATGCCCATGGCGATCACCGGATTGCGATGGCGTTCAGCGTGGCTTCGCTGCGAGCAGCGGCGCCGATTCGTATCCGTGACTGCGCCAATGTTGCTACGTCTTTTCCGAATTTTCTTACACTGTGTGCCCAAGTCGGCATCCGTGTTGCCCAAGAGGCTCAATTGTGAATATCAAAGCACCGGTGATTACCATCGACGGGCCAAGCGGCTCGGGCAAGGGCACGATCGCCGGCATCCTGGCCAAGCGCCTGGGCTGGTGCCTGCTGGATTCCGGCGCGCTGTACCGTCTGCTGGCGTTTGCTGCCCGCAACCACGGCGTCGACCTGACCAACGAAGAATCCCTGAAGCTGCTGGCGGCGCACCTTGACGTGCAGTTCGTCGGTGCGACAGAAGGTCATCCCCAGCGCATCATCCTGGAAGGGGATGATGTGACCGATGACCTGCGTAATGAGCAAGTCGGTTCCTGGGCTTCCCAAGTTGCCGCGCTGCCCGCCGTGCGTGATGCGCTGCTGCAGCGCCAGCGGGCGTTTCAGGAGCCGCCGGGCCTGGTGGCCGATGGCCGCGACATGGGCACGGTGGTGTTTCCCGAGGCGCCGCTGAAGATTTTCCTGACCGCCAGTGCCGAGGAACGCGCGCGTCGCCGCTACTTGCAGTTGAAGGGCAAAGTCGATGGTGTTAGTCTGTCGAGTCTGCTAGATGAGATTCGTGCACGCGATGAGCGTGATACCCAGCGCGCAGTAGCCCCGCTCAAGCCGGCGGCTGATGCCATACAGCTGGATTCCACGGAGTTGTCCATCGAGCAGGTGTTGGAACGCATCTTGAGTGAAATCGCCCTTCGCGATATCACCGGGTGACCAAGAAGTCTGCAGGGGACCAGTCATAGTCCTGCGGTGCTTCTTTTAATTGAAACTAACCCACACCGTCTGGGGCGTGGAGATGGGCGTATTCTTCGCCCTTATCAACAGGAATTAAAATGAGCGAAAGCTTTGCGGAACTCTTTGAAGAAAGCCTAAAAACCCTGAACCTTCAGGCAGGCTCCATCATCACCGGTGTTATCGTTGATATCGATTACCAAGCTCGCTGGGTAACCGTTCACGCTGGTCTGAAGTCTGAAGCACTCATCCCGCTTGAGCAGTTCTACAACGACGCTGGCGATCTGACTATCAATGTCGGTGACGAAGTTCACGTTGCTCTGGACTCGGTTGAAGACGGTTTCGGTGAAACCAAGCTGTCCCGTGAAAAAGCCAAGCGCGCTGAATGCTGGATTGTTCTCGAAGCAGCCTTCGCAGCTGAAGAAGTGGTCAAGGGCGTTATCAACGGTAAGGTTAAAGGCGGCTTCACTGTCGACGTTAACGGCATCCGTGCGTTCCTGCCAGGTTCTTTGGTCGACGTCCGTCCAGTGCGCGACACCACGCACCTGGAAGGCAAGGAACTCGAATTCAAGGTCATCAAGCTCGATCAGAAACGCAACAACGTTGTCGTTTCCCGTCGCAGCGTCCTGGAAGCAGAGAACTCCGCCGAGCGTGAAGCTCTGCTGGAATCCCTGCAGGAAGGCCAACAAGTCAAAGGTATCGTCAAAAACCTCACCGATTACGGCGCATTCGTCGATCTGGGTGGCGTCGATGGCCTGCTGCACATTACCGACATGGCTTGGAAGCGTATCAAGCATCCTTCCGAAATCGTCAACGTTGGCGACGAGATTGATGTCAAGGTTCTGAAATACGATCGCGAACGCAACCGTGTTTCCCTGGGCCTGAAGCAACTGGGTGAAGATCCATGGGTCGCTATCAAAGCCCGTTACCCAGAAAGCACTCGCGTCACCGCGCGTGTTACCAACCTGACCGACTACGGCTGCTTCGCTGAGCTGGAAGAAGGCGTTGAAGGCCTGGTACACGTTTCCGAAATGGACTGGACCAACAAAAACATCCACCCTTCGAAAGTCGTACAAGTCGGCGACGAAGTGGAAGTTATGGTTCTGGACATCGACGAAGAGCGTCGTCGTATCTCCCTGGGCATCAAGCAGTGCAAATCTAACCCATGGGAAGATTTCTCTGGCCAGTTCAACAAGGGCGATAAAATCTCCGGCACCATCAAGTCGATCACCGATTTCGGTATCTTCATTGGTCTGGACGGCGGCATCGACGGCCTGGTTCACCTGTCCGACATCTCCTGGAACGAAGTGGGCGAAGAAGCTGTTCGTCGCTTCAAGAAGGGCGACGAGCTGGACACCGTTATCCTGTCGGTTGACCCAGAGCGCGAGCGCATCTCCCTGGGTATCAAGCAACTGGAAAGCGATCCGTTCTCCGAGTACGTTCAAGAGAACGACAAAGGCGCAATCGTTAAAGGCATCGTGAAAGAAGTTGACGCTAAAGGCGCCATCATCACTCTCGCCGACGATATCGAAGCGACTCTGAAAGCCTCCGAAATCAGCCGTGACCGCGTTGAAGACGCGCGCAACGTTCTGAAAGAAGGCCAGGAAGTAGAAGCCAAGATCATCAGCGTTGACCGCAAGAGCCGCGTGATCCAACTCTCCATCAAGTCCAAGGACGAGATCGAAGAGAAAGAAGCTATCCAGAGCCTGCGCGACAAGCCAGCTACCTCTGACATCGCTTCGGGTCCGACCACTCTGGGCGACCTGCTGCGTGCACAAATGGAAAAACAGAACTGAGTTCTGTCAGACCATAGAAAAAGGGCGACTTCGGTCGCCCTTTTTTGTGTCTGAAATTTGTTGAATCAACAACTTAGAACGACGTAGAGCCGACTGATGTCAGAACTGATTATAGTCTTCAGAGAAGCTATTCACATGTTGCTGATTCAGTAAGGATTTTCAATGAACAGGCTCATTTTAGTGTTCTCAATCGCAATGCTTGCAGGTTGCGCTGCCACCAATGCCAAGACTCACGCACGGCATGGCGTCAGTGGTATCGAGATCGACTGCTCAGGCTTGGGCTCCAACTGGGAGAAGTGCGAGAAGCGCGCGGCTCGAGAGTGCAAGATGCAGGGGTACAAGGTCGTCACCAGGTCCAGCGATGCCAAGGACGAGGAAGGAGATTATTTGTTCGGCTGGAACCCGGCAGGCGCCGTTACCCGCACGATGCTGGTGATCTGCAATTGAGCGTGTAAGCGCTTGATAGTGAAGTCGATCTGGCGGGTAGATAAGTTATTGCATGGGCTGTTCAAATTCATCAAGTCATGCTAAAACCTTTGAAGCGCTTTTCCTAGCTGCTTGAAAAAGAAGGGAAAAATATGACGAAGTCGGAGTTGATCGAACGAATTGTCACCCATCAAGGGCTGCTCTCATCCAAGGATGTGGAGCTGGCCATCAAGACCATGCTTGAACAAATGTCCCAATGTCTGGCGACCGGCGATCGGATTGAGATTCGAGGGTTCGGTAGCTTCTCGCTGCACTACCGCGCCCCACGCGTAGGCCGTAACCCTAAAACCGGACAATCCGTCAGCCTGGATGGTAAGTTCGTGCCTCACTTCAAGCCGGGCAAGGAATTGCGTGATCGAGTGAACGAAGACGAAGAAGAAAACGTCTGAGTGTCTTTGGGGTAGGAGAAGAGTATGCGTGGGATTAAGCGCGCCGTAGTGTTGCTGACAGTGCTGGTGGTTGCACTGGTGGTTATAACGTTTGTGCTCGAAAACCAGCAGGGCGTGTCTCTCTCGTTCCTTGGCTTGGCGACCGGGCAGGTGCCGGTGTCGGTATTTGTGATCGTGGCGTTGATTGTCGGCATGCTGATAGGGCCATTGTTAGGCGTATTGGTGCGGAGTCGGCGGCATAAGTCGGTTCCTGTAGGGCGTGCCTAGGAGGGGGGACTCTGCCGTTCTGCAAAATTTGTGTGCATACTGAGGCCGCCACTCGTCAGAAAATCGCCTAAAAATAGCGCATGAATTCCACCGTCGCCTTGTAATGATGCAGCCACCCTTAAGTAGAAATCCCCCGGATTCATTGGGTTTTAGCCCGCCAGTTCGGAATTTTCTTTCTGTTTTCAGCTTCCTTGGACGTGTTCCATGGGGGTTGCCCCTATACACGCAAAAAAACCTGACGGTTATGTCAATACTTGCAATATGTCAGAGAGATGGCAAAATGAAATCTGTTCTCGATAACGGGCAATTTGTGCGCTCAAAATTTGGCAGCGACGCTGGGTTTTGACGGTCATCTAATTAGAATAAAAAAGACACAATTTTGTCTGCATAACGAGCCCGCAGTTTCTTTTTGAAGGCAGGTTTTTGTTGTGAGTAGTAGTTTTCGTGCCCCCCTAGTACGTTCTTCCGACGAAATAGATCTCGTCGAGCTTATAAAATCTGTCTGGCATCAAAAAAAGCTACTGCTTCTAGTAACTCTGGCGGTTGGCTTGATTGCGGCGTGCTATGCCTTTTTAGCGACGCCCGAGTATAAAATCAGTGCGGTGTTGCGTCCTGCTGCTATTAATGAGTTAGACGCGCTGAATCGTTCTGAGGTTTATCAGCTTCCTCCCGCTGAAGCGCTTCTCAAGGTTGGCGAGGCACTGGAGTCTTACGATACTCGTCTAGCGTTCTTCAGAGCCAATCAGAACCTATTCGAAAGGTTTGTGCGTCCAGGCCAAACCTTGGAGCAGAGTTTTGAAGAGTTCAACCACAATTCTATTCATTTGAGTCTTCCTGATGCAGATAAGAAAAGCGCATCAAGTGCTTACATAAAACTGGAGATGACTTATCCGAAGGGGATTGATGGTGTTGCTATTCTCAATGGGTTTGTCGATTATGCGATCATCAGTGAGCGTGAGCAGATTGCTGCCGACTTGAATGTGATCGTAAAAAACCGTCTCAATGAGCTGGCAGGTAAATTCGATTCGGCTCGTTCGAACTACGATGTGGAGAAAGAGGCTAAAATTGCTTCGTTAAAAGAAGCTGACTCATTAAGGCATGCACAGTTGCAAGATGAGTTGAAGGCACTTCGTTCTCAATTGAAAACATTGCGCAGCGATCGTATTGCTCAACTGAATGAAGCGATCGGAATTGCCAAATCCTTGGGTATCCAAAAACCAACTACCCCATCTTCACTCAGTGAGTCGCTGAATACCGGAGCTGGTAGTGTGATGCGTACCGAAGTTAATAATCAACAGATTCCTCTTTATTTTATGGGCAGCGAGGCGCTTAGAGCAGAGCTCACCGCGTTACAGCAGCGCAGGTCGGATGATTTCACTGACTCTCGCATTGCTCAGATTGCCAAGGAGCTTCAGCTGCTGGCGTCCAATCGCGAAGTTGAAGTGCTGAATGCACGGAAGAATGAGGACATTTTTCTCGCGGGTGTTCAGCCATTGCGTGCAGAAATGAGCCGTTTGGGTAGCCTAAACATCGATATGGCGAGCCTGAAATTAGTGACTGTCGATCAGCAGGCGCTTGAGCCGTTGGCTCCGGCTAACCCAAATCGTCTACTCGTCGTGTTGCTTGGCTTATTTGGTGGGGCTGTACTTGCGATCTGCATCGCACTCTTGAGGTCTGTCATCCTTTCAACACGTGCCACCGTAAAGGAGGGGGGGGCTGGCGTGTCAGTTCCATTCTTAAAGGCTCATGCTCTGGAAGATACGCAGCAGCGTTCGGGCCGGGTGGCGCAGTAATCGTTTAGGGTTGTGGGGCGCCTGGCCCCACAATGTATAGATGTGCTCATGTGTTGGTGAACAGTTGAGCAAACACCCTTCGTTTAATCTGATCATGCATAAAGTGATAAGTCACACTTGCGTCTTCGTCTTGTGAAAGGGCGGCAATCTGTGTGAAGCCAACAGTCTCCACCAGTGCTCGTCGTAATACAAAAGACCGAACCCAGGGGTCTAGAAACGCGTAAGTGGCTCTGTACAGTGTCCTCACGTCTATGTTGGCTATTTCATGATGGGGAGCCAAGGAAGGCAAGTAGCTCGCTAGTATGATATCGCCGTCATCGATTCCCGGTGTCATGTAGAAACATGTCGCAGAGGTGCGTCCTTTTATCAGGTGTGACCAAAGCACGCAATCGGCGCCGCGTATTTCTGGCAAGTGGCCCGGGTGTATATGAATGAACTTGAGCGTTGTGATTTCCAGCAACCGTCTGGGTACGATTCCGCCGCCTGTGAATAATATCTGCGTTTGTGGAAGCGCGCGTAGTCTGTCGTAGAGCGCATCGTCTGCCAAACTTTCTATCATTAGTGTTTCTACGTCAGGCGAATAGCTACTCAAATCGCCTAGTGCCAATGCGTCATCTACGTCCTTGTCCGAAAAAAACAGTTTGTTTTTGACGGTGTTTATTATCGAGTCACAAAGGGCGGCTTCTGTTTTTCGAAGTGTCCTTGACCAATAATGAATACTGTTTTTTTGCCTGGATTGTGCATAGCCCAATTTCAAGTTCCCTGGCAGAAAACGCCCGATGGGTTTTCGGGATACCAGATCATTCTTTGACACGAGCTGGATTATTTTCTCAGGCTTCAGGCCCATGCTCTTCAGGGTGGCCAAGTACGCGCGAGCGATGGGACCTTCCCAAAACAGGACAGTGATCGGGAGCATTCCAGTGTTAGCTGGCATCTGGGTGTTCGCGATCATTTCAGGAGGCGGTGTGTCGGTACTCGGAAACGTTGTCAGGAACTTCTCAGCCTCGGTATTGATTAACGATGCGAGGCTCGGGTCCACCACAATGTTCTCTGCACCCAAACTATCCAGAAGTTTGAGTACGGCGTTAAGTCTTTTGATCGCACAAACTATGCTTCCATTGCTGGCTAGGCGCCTGAAGTCTTTGAACAGTAGCGCTAATGCCAAGAGCTGCAGTTCCCCAGTCAGGCGGCTGGTAGACGCCTTGGCGCCGCTCTCTTGGTAGCTTTCATAGAGGCACTTGGAGATCTCAACACGTTTTGAGAGGAATTCCATGGCGTGGTGTACATCATCCGCCCACGCGACAGGTTCAGCTGCGGTGAGCAATACAGATGCCGTGTCAAAGTAAGCGTCTTGCTTGCGAAGAAGCGGTGTTGCGGGCAGGTAGTTGCTGATAAAGCGCTCGATCATCATGGGCTTAAGCTGCCTTTACTATTTTTTGATGGGCGACTTGCAGAATATTGGCAACCGTCCAGTACAGCACCATCCCGGAAGGGAATGAGTAAAATAGCAGGAAGAATCCCAGTCCCATCAGTCCGGTAGTGAGGCTTTGGCGCAGCGATGATGTTCCGTCGGCTGGTGTGGTTGGGTTAAGTTTTATACTCAATATCGTTGTCAAAGACATCAGTACGGGGAGTAAGTTGAAATAGGAGCCAAATAGAGGTAAATCTATTCCCAATGAAAACAACTGGTCTGGTTCAGCCAGTGTTTTCATCCATAGGAAAGATGCATCTCTCAATTCAAATGTTTGCCCTAGTAAATGGTAAAGAGAAATGAATATAGGCACCTGAATTAGTACGATCAAAAGCGGTTTCAGACCTGCCAGCGGGCTTACTTTATGATATTCGTAAAGCTGAAGGATTCTTTCACTTTGCTCCCCTCCTTTGTAGTTTTTACGAATCTCTTGTAGCTCTGGCTGGATACGGGCCTGAATAGCTGAAAATTTCTTCTGCGCCAGAATTGCATTCTTGGCGATTGGGTATACCGCTAAGCGTACGAGTACCGCCAGCAGAATGATCGCAATCCCCCAACTGCCAACTATTTGCTGAATAAAATGCAATAGATGCATGATGGTCAAGCTTAACCATCGCATCCAATCCCACAGACCGGAAAACAGCAATCCGTCCAACTCCGGCGTTTGAGCGATGAGTGCCGCATAAGCTTTGCCTCCTCCAAACACGCTCCATTGGTAGGATTGAACGGGTTGGCTACCCGGCTCTCCAACGGGTAAGAGGATGTTGATTGACGTTTCGAACGAGTCGTACTCGGCGTTGCCTGTTAAGGTTTGTGGAGTGTTGGCTTGCCACATAGCGCGCTTCGCGAGATCGCTGGAGGGCGTCATGATGAGTGCGAGGTAACGGCTTTGAAGGCCTACCCAGCTCCACTGACCCGCTTCATGAGATGTGTACCCAACTGGCCGGTCGGTATTGTTCAATCGAACTGTTGTGATGCCTTCGGCATTGCGATAAACCAATTCAGTGAACGAATAAATACTTTGCCCCATGCCTAGGCCTGTGGCAGGGATTTCCCCAATACCTGGCCCGACCTGCAATACAAGGTGATCGGTCGGGCTTGTTTTCAGGCTCTTGAGGTCTAGGTCCAAGGCGAAGTCAACCCGCCACTGGTTCTCCTGCAGTCGCCAAGTCTTCCGGATACTGAAGGGTAGCTCGGGGCTTTCCAGGCCGATCACTATTGCATTGGGCTGCTGTTCAACGATCTTCCATCCGCCAGCCATTAGCTGCCAATCAGCCAAGGACTTGCCGTCAAGCTCGCCACTCAGCAAAAACAGCTGTCCCTTCGGGGCGGCCATGTCTTGAGCGTGCCCAGATGCACCGCGCAGTTGAGGGAGCGACCAGTGCTGAACAGCGCCCGATGAGAGGTTAAAGTCCAAATGCAAGTTTGCATTTGAAAGTGCGGCCGTTGACTGGTCTGCTGCTTGCGCGACTTGAATAAGCAGCAGCAGCAACCAGCAGAACCAATTGCGCGGAGTGTATTTTTTATGCGAGGGCATGGGAATGACTTTTGGCTGCGTTTGGCGGGAGGATATTTAAGTTCGCAGACGAGCTAGTGCCTGCAAGCACCCGGCAGATTAATCTAACGCGGCGGGCTGCTTGCGAACACTAGTAAACTTACTTTTTCTCGGTGTCAGTTTCTTTTTTCATGACATCTTTGCGCAAACCAAGCATGCGCAATAATCGGTGCCAATAAAGTTTCATCACCATGGCAATTGCCGCCAGTGCTCCCAGAATACCTTGCAGCATGGCACTCCCAGTACCTGGATCGAGGTAGGCGAACGCATTGATTGGCAAGAAAACCAAGCAGAGCAAGGCGACTATTGAGAAGTTGGAATTTTTCATGAACTACACCCCATTATTACTTAATTAAAGAAACCAAATAAGCAGCAGCTGTGTCGCCGCTTTGCCCTGAGTTATAAATCCAGCGCTGGCGTATATTTTTCAGCGCTGTTTGCCATTTTTTTGAATCGACAGCTATGGCACACGCAATATTTCCTAGCTCTGCTAACTCGTTCGTTGGTACCACAACACCTAAGTGCTCGCGTGCTTGTACTTCTATCGGTTCAATGCCGATTGCAGTGTATTCTGAGTTGAGTACTTTGCGTGGGACGTCTGCAAATATGACCGGGCGTTCCAGCCCCAGCGAAAACTCCAACGCCGCACCGGACCAGTCGCTGAGCATGATATCCGAATCTAGCAGCGAGGTGGCGGCATCACTATCTTCATCCAGTCGGAATCGCGGTTCATCGCGGTAATATGCGGCAATGACATCCAATTTGTCGGGTGTCAATTTGCGCGTGCGGGGATGGGGGCGTAGTACAACCTTCAGGCCAGCATCGATCAGCGGTCTGATCACATCAAGCCCGTGGCGCTCAATAAGGCCATTTTCACCCCATGTAGGCGCTACCAGTATCTGCACCGGTTCACCGTGACGTTCGTGAGGGCCTTGACGGCCGCTTTCGAGGATCGTATCAAGACGTCCGTAACCATGCTCTATCAGAGTTTTTGGACGCAGGTCGAGTAGTTTTTCCCTGGCTCTGGTCTCTTTAACGTGGTGAGGGCCGACGCACAGAATTGAATCAAAATGATCAAATGCCGCTGCACGGTAAATCATGTGTGTGCTGACGATCGAGTGATGCAGGTATGTATAGTGGACCGAAAAGGGAGAGCGTTTGATGTGAAAGCTCTGCAAGTCAGGCATGGTCATCAAGAGAACATCTGCGTCCAATGTGGCAAAGAACAGTGTGCGCATAGTGCCTTCACCAATATAGAAAGAACGCATTCCTGCTAGCGGTTTTTCCAGTAAAGGGTCGTTCTCGGCAGATGTCACATATAAGATCGGTGCGCCATGATTCACTTGGAGTGCTTTGTAGATGGGTTCAAAGTAAGTCCAGTAGCCGCGACCCTCGGAATAGAACACCAGCGTGCGCTCTTCGCGTGGAATGCGCTTGAACGCTTGCAAGCCCCTCCACTCGCGGAGCATTTTGCGTATAGCAGTGAGCATGCTCAGTCCCTAAGCTGGATGAATGTGTCCAACTGCCCGCTGCGAAGCAGTTCATGATATTGGTTCAGATCTTCGACGGTGTCGACTTCCAGCCATCCGTTATCAGTGAATGCAGCCCGGGCACTCCACCCGGTATCGATCAGGTGCTGCAAAAACGTCGTCATGTACATATTGTCGAAATCTTTTCCGTCTCGTAGAACAGTACGGTCCAGTTTGTACCAGGCATCGCGAAAAGCTTTTACGCAATCCCCTCTAACCTTGATCAACCCCATGTACTGCCCTTGCACATCGCTATAGCTCGACGGCTTTTTCCCGAGCTCGGTGATGCAGTTTTCGCTGTTTAGCTTCAGTGTTTCTGCATCGGACAGCGGGTTCTCCATGCGGATTTCCCAGAACCTGCGCCACTCTCGATCTATTGAGATCGCAAGCGGGGCGTCAGTGCCTAGTAAGCTCTCAAGTACTGACTGCTCATAGACGATGTCGCCGTAAGCGATAAGTAAATCCTCTCCCTCAACCATCCATTCTTGCGCACAAAATAGAGTCGAGACCATATTGGTGCTAGCGAAGCGAGGGTTGTGCAGCACTTCGACGCCTTGTCCCTCAAGACAGTCGGCGCGATATCCGCCTACCAGCGCAATATCTTTCAATCCCGCAGCTCTCAGCACATCCAGTTGGCGGTGCAGCAGGGGACGTCCATGCAGTTCAACCAGGCACTTGGGCCGATCATCCGTAAAAGGGCGCAGTCGTGTGCCTTGACCAGCTGCTAGGATAATTACGCGCATGGTGTGTCCTTACTAAAGAAGAGGTGACGAATAAGCTTTGCATCAAGGATGGCGTTAGCGGAGGGCCTCTCGGGATGCCACATTATGGCTGTCCAGGGAAGTTGGCGGTGAACAAATGCCTCGATGGAGCCGTCGTCTGCCCAAGCTTGGGCTAGCAAGTTTTCTGCCAGATCCTTGGGCTGAATGCCCCAGCCATGGAAACTGTTGACTTCTCGATAGCCTGCCAGCAGTGGCGCGTGCTCTGTAACGCTGATGGTGTGTGTACAGCTAACGTGACCGGAGAGAGGTGTGAGGCTGCCACCCAGAAAATGATTGAGCATTTGCATTCCGCGACAAACGGCCAGCACCGGAAGGTTCATGTCTCTGGCCCTGGCTAATAGAGCGGTCTCCGTAGCATCGCGCTCCGGTGACGAGTTGACGGCGGCGGGAAGATGGGCGAGATCATTTCCACCACTCAATATAAGGCCGGCAACATTTTGGCGCTCGAACCAGCCGCCAGCCGATGATAACCCATTGGGCACCGGCACCAAGTCGATCCCCAGTTTTTCCATGAAAGTCGACCAGCGTTGATCAAGGCAATCACGCTGCTCGTCGTACCCAGGGACCCGTTCAGCGCGCTGTGTAATTGCAATACGCACTAGCGGATCACCCGAATTATGCGATTCCCGGCATCCAGTTCCAGGCTTTGCGCGGCCGCCAATGCGCGATATTGCGTCTCGCCGACCCCTAATGCTGCTGGCAAGCCAAACTCCGCTGCGCGGATGGCCATGTGCGAGTTGGCGCCGCCATACATGGTGATCAACCCCGCAATCTGTCGACCGAAGAGCCAGTCATAGCCGGGATCGGCCTGTGGGATCATTGCAATTTTCCCGGCAAGCTCCTGCTCATCAATGCTTTGGCTCAGGTCCACGCAAGTGCCTCGTACTATTCCCGTGCCAACAAAGTTGGGTTGCGTTGCCGGATAGAGGAATGCACTGAAGTCCTCTGTTGAACACAGTAGGGGAGGCAGTTCAATAACTTGTATTTGCTGATGTTCAGTCCTACCTGTATCGGCTTGCGCAAGCAAATTCTGGCTAAGCTCCTTTGGACTTAACGTTGAGCCTCTTAGCGCCATCAGTTTTTGAATTTCGATGTAGGCCAGGTCTTCGCGGGAAATACCCAGAGGTTCGGCCCAGTTCACCAATGTATCCAGAGCCATGGAAAGGTTGCGAGTGAAGGCAAACTTAGCGTACTCGCGTCCCTCGATAGCCTGCCTTAAAAATAGCTCCAACTCATCAGCACTACCTGCAATGCCTTGCTCGTTCAGGGCTTTAGTAAATCGTTGTCTCGCCTGCTGCCATAGTTGACCATTTACCAAGGTTGTCAAAGGTTGCGAGGCCGCGCTTTCGACGATGGGGGTCAGGTAGCGTTCGGGGTCTGCGCGATAGCTCAGCGAATTGATGTCATAGGTTCCCGGGCGTAAATGGCCATACTTATGGACAAAGTCTGCGCGGCTTATCTCTCCGTTGAAGCAGTCTAGGGCATCATGCGTTAGCGTATGGCTGATGGTTCGAATGGAACTCAGGAAGTCATCCATTTCTGCTTCGGTCAAGATACCGGTATTGACTGCAGAGCGCAGGAACGTTACAGCAACGAAAGCGCTTCGTGCCAAATGCGCGAAAGGCAATGCGCCATACCGACGACAATCGTGTAATAACGTCGAGACAAGTTCCAAGGGGGGCAGGGACGACGAGGCTAGGTGGGCAAAGCGCTGCTCAAGCTCAGTTACGACAGCCAAATCGTGGCTGTTGCGCATAATGGCGTTCTGGCTGATTTCTCGTAATCCGTCACGCAAAAGCTCGATCTCTTGGGTGAAAAATCCGCCATGCGTACTCAGTCGCTCATGCCAACGATTAAAGTCTAATGCAAAGCAAGTGGGGACAACATCAAACTCCACCTTGTCGTGAAGGTGAGGGTGTTGTTCCAACCAGGACAGGTAGAAGTCAACCAGGCGGCCTGCAAGTGCATCGTCCAGCCCCTTGGGAATAAACGAGTTGAAACTTGCTCGGATATCGACGTAAGGGTGGCCGGCAAAACTGATCAATAGCGGTTGTGGGCGAACATCCCGGTAGCCGTACTCGGCCCGTTGGGTGGCCCATGTCTCATCCATGATCAGATATTGGTAGAGGCTGACTGATAAAGGTGTCGGTTTGGTTCCAATGATTTCGGCGGGATTCCAGTCCGGCATGATCCCGAATAAGCCTCGCTGCCCCACAACGAACGGCGCCGGTTGCTGCAGTCGGTTGAACAGCTCACGGGCTTCGTCCAGGCGTTTCAGGATATCCACGTCGCTGCCGTCCCATCTGGAATGATCCACCGCGATGGGGCGAACCTGCAGGATGTGTAATCCTGCGTCGGCTGTAATCGCAAACTCAACGTCCAGAGAATCGTAACCCAATAAAGATTCAATCTCCCGCAACGCAGGAAGCAGTCCGCGCAACCGTTCGGGAATATTCGTGCTGTGCGTGCAGGCATCACGCCTCATCAGCAGTGTCTTGTCATCGTGACTGCTGCCACTGGTGATCGATTCAGTACTGCCGCTTGTGTCATCGTAGTTGACGACGTAATAGGGCGCGCCACTGCTCAAACTACGAGTGAACGCGACGCCGCTCGCAAGCACTTTTTCCAGCATGGGTTGAACCAGCACCTGATTCTCAGGGTTGGTATCACTATAAGAGGCGATAACGTGCTCAATTGCGTTTTTCAGGCTCGTAGCGTTACGGCCATCGATGTTCAGCAGGCTGGTGTAGGCGCCGGCATTCGAGTTGACAAATCCATCTTCGGACAGCGCACTGCTGCGAATAACCAAGTATTGATCAGGGAAGTCTTGCTGGATGGTGTCAATCAGTGACTCGGGGATTTCCTGCCACTGGGCAACGGTGAAACTGACTTGATCTTCAATTCGGCTAAGCTTGACCATTCGACGCAAACGGCGAAGAGTCTGTGCTTTGGTGCCTAATACGAAATGTGCGAGATCTTGAGGCTCATTGAGTTCGGCCCAGTCACCTTGCACGTCAACCGCTTGAACATTCATTCCCTGGCAACGCAGCGCTTCAACGAGATCAGAGAGGTGACCCTTCTGGAAGCGCTGTTGCAGGTCAACTTTGGATTCCTGCAAGTATTGGACTGCCCGCGGCCCAAAATGAACGCACCCAACGAACTCCGCCGAGGCGAGGCTAGACGGGATGTCGGGTCCCAGTCGCGTGATCAACTTTCCGAAAAGGCAGACTTTCTCGCTACGCTCCAAGTCTGAACGAGTACGGCCTGCGTAGCGCGTACGCCAATGGCTGTCGACTGCAACACTGATATCGGCCTGTGACTCGACCATGGCGTCAATCAAACTGCGACGAAACAGGATGTCGGAGTAGGAGACCAGGCTCTTGGTTTTGTCAGTCAGGTCAACTTGCAGAAATGAATAGGCAGATTGGGTAACCTGCCAGTCGCCGTTAATCCAGTAGTTGAAGTCGGGGTACCGTTCCTTGATCGTATCCACTTTATAGCCGCCGACAAAATGAACGTCCGACGCGCGCGAGGTCGTGGCGTGAAGCAGCCAGTCGATAACGCGCGTGTGGCCAGAAGCGCTGCGTAACGCAGCGTGTTCGTCACCTTGGAAGGGCTTGCCTGCCCCGAGAAAAATTATGGCTGACTGCATGAGTGTTTCTCGTTGTCCGTGAGCAGGTGTGATCGTTGGTTCGATAGTGCCATTGCCCATTACCAGCCTTGTGCGCCTTCGCTCCAATAACCGAAGGCGAAGCACTTGCGGAGTGGGTCAAGCAACTCTGGATTTAGTCTTGAGGCGATCGTGCAGGAGGCGTAAGCGCCGTGTGCCAGTAGCTTGTAGCCCGCGCCATTGGATCGATATATGTACTGAGGAGTCTTCTCCTGGCTGAGTTCGGGATCCCGAGGCAACTTTTTGATAAAAGTAGGTGCCAAGCCAGGGATCCAATCGGCCGCAGAGCGTCCCCATATACTGAATAAACCGTCGAAGCCCTGGCTGAGTGGGTAGCTGCCTTTTGCCTGGTGATATTTTTCCAGAGCGTCCCGGATTTCAGCTAGGTCGCGTAGACGCTGTTCATAGCGCGTCATTTCGGACGCTCTGAATGTAATTGCTCCGGTGGATTTTAGTGCGGATAAAAAATCATTATCTCTGAGAATGCTGACTGTGATCTGAGTATCAAAATCAAAAGACGAAGTCTGATCTTTTACTACATCTAAATAGAGTTTATTGTCGTCGTGTTGAGGTGTTGCGCTTAGAAGGTCAACTCCCGTGTATTCGTTGCATTGAGAATCGCTGGGGGCGTGAAGGCACAGTGTTTTGGCGAGGTCGGTCAGGCTACTAAGTTCGCTGTTATATATTATTGAATCATTGGCGCTGGACGGCGCCTTGATCATCAAAAGTGGGCGGTATCGGTTATAACCCCATAGTGGGTGATCGTTGAATGTGATACCGTCGGGATCAGATTCGAAGTAGTTGGCAGGCGCGCCATGATCACTTTTTACGATGAGAGTCGTTTGATCGTAAACGCCAAGCGCTTTGAGCTTCTCTATATAAGTTGCGGTCTGCTGAAGTGCGCAGTAAGTCTCATTTAGTAGGCCTTGATAGTTTTGATTCGAATTGAACCACTCTGCGCTATCGCTTCTGTAAGTGCAATTTTCGTCAAAGTCCACGGGGAAGTGGGTGTGTAGGAAGTGCATGAAACGCACTGTACGTCGTGAGTTGGTAACGTGCAGATTTTGAGTGAGCGCTACCAGATCGTCACGCTGTAGGGTGTTCTGCGCGTCCCACGGCGCGCCTTGATGGGCCAGGGTTCGCTCCGCTTTTGAGTCTTGCAGATAAGTCTGTTTGACGGTTCGAAGTTCGTCGGCTACGAATTTGGCCAAAACGGGAGAACCAATGCGCGCCGCAATATGTGGGTAAAAGCTCAGGGCAATCGACGCTTGCTCGCCGAAACTGTTATCGATAAGGGTTCCGGGGATGATGACGTCTGGTAATGTGTCATTGAACGAACTGTATACCCCATACGTCATGACATCCGAGGAAGCTAGTTGCTCGCGTTTTATTGAGTTTATTTTTTTAGATAACTTATTATTCAGCTCGCCTGATACGGTGCTTAATGCCCTAAAATCCATATTTCCATAAATTTCAGAGCGTAGTGAGGCCTCCGTTGCTGGCGCTATGGAAATGGCGTTGTCGTAAAAAATCAAGTCCTTGAACGCAGTCTTCAAATCTGGATGTTCTTCAATTACCTGCTTCGCTACGTTACCGGCTACACCGTCGAAGCTCAGAACGATGACGTTATCGTTTTTTGAGAGGCCGGAGAAGCGACCCATAGACGCTCCTGTGTCAATAAGGGTATATGCGGCGGAGCCCAAAGATGTTGAAAGCAATATCAGTACGAACGCTTGGGTTGCAGGTTTGATTTTTGTATAAGTCAACAGGGTCAGAATGAGTGCCAGGCTGCCTACGATTACTAAGTTTCGATAGTTAATAGGCAAGTCCTCAGGGGATGCCATGCCCGCTTGGCCTGCTAAGGGTAATAGTAAGCCTGATAGGCAGGTCCAGAATATAATGAAATAAAGTATGCCCGATGCTAGCCAGTTTAGGCGTAACCAAGTCAGAACTGTGGATGCCAAAAAAAGAACGCTACTTGCTATGGCGGTCAATGCTATCGAAAAAAAGAAAAATTCTTTTATGCTGAAATTTACGTCGCTTAGCGCAAGGTAAACGACATAAAGTGGAATCCATAAAAACAGTGTGGATGCAGTCAAGAATGAAAGCGCTGAGCGTTTTAAAATGGTGGACATGCAGTTTGCCGGTTCCTTTGCAGGTAAAATGAGCGGTTTTTATAATGCTGGCGATTTTATAGGAAAAATCCTATGTATTCAGCTATTTTGTGAACCTTGTTTGTTTTTTGCTGTCGTTCGCGGTTTGGCATATTGAGGTGCGTCTGGCAGCGTTCCGTTGTCTGGGGCAATGGAGTGTGGTTAGTCATACAAAGGTTACTGAAAGCTTCTAATGTACGTATAATCCACCAATTTATCGCTGTCGGCATCAAGCGTAAGCCAATCAGCCGCGAGTATAAAACACAAGCTGTTGCGTGCCTGGATGTCTTCATGCACTCAAATCATGTCTCGATTCAGGGGGGCTAGCGGCTTTGCGTGGGTCTATGCAATTTTTATCGTCAGTGGCTATGAAAGTGGCCTGCTCAGGTCCGACTGTTCGAGCAAGCGGCTGGTGATGTTAGATAACAGCACTCATGCCCATTGATGGCCGTAAGCGGCAGGGTGGCAGCATGTACGGGATGTGCCCTCAAGCTTGTAACCGCAAATCTTGAGCTGATCGGCTGTCTGCCAATGCATACCTCTAGTGTCTTTCCAACTTGAATTTTCAGAAACGAACTGTGGTCACCATGTCAACTGTAACCTTGTCCAACGAAAGAGCATTCACCTGTGAGCCGGGCGTAACCCTCCTGGACAGTGCAAAAAAGCAAGGTGTAGTCCTTGAATACAGCTGCCGTTCGGGTCGATGTGGGGTCTGTAAGGCTCATGCGATCGGCGAGACCGAGGTCATTCATCACCACGAGTCCATTTTGTCCCCTGAAGAGCTGGCGTCGGGTTACATTTTGACATGTTGTCGTACTGCTTTGAGTGATGTCCGGCTGGATATCGAGGATTTGAGTCAGTTTGCGGATATCAAGAGCAAAACACTTCCCTGTCGCGTGGATTCATTCAAGCGTCTGGCCGATGACGTGGTAGAGGTGGTCTTGCGGTTGCCGCCTAAAGATCCACTGAACTATATGCCTGGCCAGTATGTTGACATCATCGGGAAAGATGGGGTGAGGAGAAGCTACTCCATTGCGAATGCGCCTCGCCAGGATGGGAGGCTGGAGTTGCAGATTCGTAAGGTTGAAGGCGGGGTGATGAGCCAATACTGGTTTGAGGAGCTCGCCACCAATGACTTGCTCCGGCTTGAGGGGCCGCAGGGTACGTTTGCCCTGCGCAACACCTCACCGGAAAATTTGGTATTTTTGGCAACGGGTACAGGAATTGCGCCAGTGAAGGCTATTCTTGAGCAACTGAAAGCCAACCCTGAGCAGGTGGCGAATAGAAAGGTATGGGTTTACTGGGGCGGACGTCACGCCAAGGACATTTATTGGCAGCCTGAGCTTAGTTCGCCGGCAGTCTTTTTCGTACCTGTGCTTTCACGACCCAATGATAGTTGGAAGGGGCGCACCGGTTATGTGCAGGACGTGCTTGAGCACGACGGTATCGATTTGGCTGATGCGGTGGTATACGCCTGCGGCTCCGAGCATATGATTCATTCGGCTAAAGAAAAACTTGTGACTCTTGGCCTTCCACGCAAAAATTTCTACTCCGACGCTTTTGTGAGCTCGAATTAATTAAGGATAAAAAATGAAAGCTGTGATTTTGGCTGGCGGGCTAGGGACCCGGTTGAGTGAAGAAACCAGTACCCGGCCCAAACCCATGGTCGAGATTGGTGGCAAGCCAATTTTGTGGCACATCATGAAGATGTATTCTGCTCACGGTATCAATGATTTTATTATCTGCTGTGGTTACAAAGGCTATGTAATAAAAGAGTATTTTGCGAACTATTTTCTGCATATGTCGGATGTCACGTTCAATATGCGTGACAACACCATGGAGGTGCATGACAAGCGCGCTGAAGCCTGGAATGTGACACTGGTTGATACCGGCGATGACTCCATGACGGGCGGACGTCTGCACCGTGTTGCCGACTATGTGAAGGATGAAGAGTCTTTCTGCTTCACCTATGGCGATGGCGTTGGCGACATCGATATCAGTGCGACCATTGAGTTTCACAAGAAGCACGGTAAGGCTGCAACCCTGACGGCGACATACCCGCCAGGTCGTTTTGGTGCGCTGGATATTCGTCAGGGACAGGTGCTCAATTTCAAGGAAAAGCCCAAAGGCGATGGTGCCATGATCAATGGCGGCTTCTTCGTGTTGAAACCGGAGGTGTTGAAGCACATTACTGGCGACGCCAGCGTATGGGAGCAGGAGCCTTTAATGAACCTGGCCTCGGATCAGCAACTGATGGCCTACGAGCATCAGGGGTTCTGGCAGCCGATGGATACGCTGCGCGACAAGCATTTGCTTGAGGAACTCTGGATGTCTGGTAAGGCACCCTGGAAGACGTGGGAGTGAAAATGAAAGCCGCTGTAACTCCTGCCTTCTGGGAAGGCAAAAAGGTATATCTGACTGGGCACACCGGCTTCAAGGGAAGCTGGCTTTCCCTGTGGCTGCAGAGTATGGGGGCAGAGGTCATGGGTTATGCCCTTGCGCCGCCGACGACGCCGGCTCTTTTTGAAGAGGCCCGAATAGAGAAGGGGATGCAGTCTCAGATTGGTGATATTAGAGACCTGCAGGCTGTCACGCAGAGCATGGTCAGTTTTAATCCGGATATCCTGATTCATATGGCTGCCCAGCCATTGGTCCGCCTTTCTTATAAACAGCCTGTCGAGACCTATGCCACTAATGTGATGGGTACCGTGCATGTTTTGGAAGCTGCCCGTCAATGCCCCGGGCTGCGGGCAATTGTTAATGTGACCACGGACAAGTGTTACGAAAACCGCGAATGGGAGTGGGGCTATCGAGAAGATGAGCCCATGGGCGGGCACGATCCCTACAGCAACAGCAAAGGCTGCATGGAGCTTGTAACGTCAGCGTACCGCAACTCCTTTTTTGGCAAAGAGCAACCCGTCGCTCTCGCGTCTGCTCGCGCCGGTAATGTGATTGGTGGCGGTGATTGGGCCGAAGATCGCCTGATTCCGGATATACTCGCCGCCTTCGAGAAGCAGCAGCCGGTTATTGTCCGCAACCCCCAGGCGACCCGGCCTTGGCAGCACGTGCTTGAGCCGTTGAGTGGTTATCTCGTGTTGGCCGAAAACCTGTGGGCGCGCGGTCAGGATGTGGCTCAAGGCTGGAACTTCGGTCCGAAGGATGAAGACGCCCGGCCTGTCGACTGGATTCTGGATCACATGGTGAACACCTGGGGGGAAGGCGCAAGCTGGGCCCTGGATCAGAATCCCCAGCCCCATGAGGCCCGTTATTTGAAACTCGATGTGTCAAAAGCCCGCACACATCTGCATTGGTCGCCTACGTGGTCATTGGAGACGACATTGGCATACATCGTGAATTGGCATAGAGCCTGGCTCAAAGGACATGATGTACACGCTCTTTGCCTCGCAGAAATCAATGCCTATATGGCCGCCATGTCTTCATGCGGCAAGTAACTCATATTTTTCAAGCAGGAAACGCCATGACACCCGATATGCTTCGCCAGGAAATCAGTAAACTCGTCGAGCAGTATGCTCAAGTCGCCCTGGCGCCCAAACCTTTCGTTGCTGGCGAAAGTGTTATCCCGCCTTCAGGCAAGGTTATTGGGGCTCGTGAGCTGCAATTGATGGTTGAGGCATCCCTGGATGGATGGCTGACTACCGGGCGCTTCAATGCAGAGTTCGAGCGGAAACTGGCTGAGTTTCTGGGCGTTAAATTTGCGCTGTCGGTCAACTCTGGCTCTTCTGCCAACTTGGTTGCCTTCAGTACACTGACCTCGCCAAAGCTAGGTGATCGTGCGATCAAGAAAGGTGACGAAGTGATCGGTGTTGCTGCCGGCTTCCCGACTACGGTCAATCCAATCGTGCAGTTCGGCGCCATCCCAGTGTTCGTCGATGTCGATATGGCCACTCACAACATCGATACTGATTTGATTGAGGCGGCAATTACGCGCAAGACCAAGGCCATCATGCTCGCCCACACTTTGGGCAACCCATTTAACCTGGGTGCAGTCAAAGCTATCTGCGACAAGTACAACCTGTGGTTGATCGAAGACTGCTGCGACGCCTTGGGGGCTACCTATGACGGTAAGCTGGTAGGGACTTTCGGTGACATATGCACTTTGAGCTTTTACCCGGCTCACCACATCACTATGGGCGAAGGGGGGGCGGTTTTCACCAATAGCCCGCAGTTGAAAGTTATCGCTGAGTCTTTCCGTGACTGGGGGCGTGACTGCTACTGCGCGCCGGGTTGTGACAACACCTGTGGCGATCGTTTTGGTCAACAGTTTGGCAGCCTGCCACAGGGCTACGACCACAAGTATGTGTACGCGCACTTAGGCTACAACCTTAAAATCACCGATATGCAAGCGGCCTGCGGCCTTGCGCAATTGGATCGTGCTCAGGAGTTCATTGACACCCGCAAGCGCAACTATGTACTGCTGAAGGAGCGTCTGAGCAGCCTGTCAGACTTCCTCGAAATTGCCGAGCCTACTCCAAACAGCGATCCTTCCTGGTTTGGCTTTCCAGTGACATTGAAGGAAAGCGCAGGCGTCCAACGCGTTGATCTGCTGAAATTCTTAGATCAGAACAATATTGGTTCACGTTTGTTGTTTGCAGGGAACCTCACGCGTCAACCGTACTTTCAAGATATTGAATACCGCGTAGTTGGCGAGTTGACTAACACTGATCGTACGATGAACCAGACTTTTTGGCTGGGTATTTACCCCGGCCTAGGTCAAGAGCAATTTGATTATGTCGGTGAAAAACTGGAAGAGTTTTTTGGTGTTAATTTTTAATCTATGACTTGTAAAGGGCTCGCAGATGGATCGGCAAGAAACAGGTTTTGCAGGATGCTTTGAGTTGAAATGTAATGTGTTCAGGGATAATAGAGGTGCATTCGTCAAGACTTTTCATAATGAGGTTTTCGAGGCGTTGGGTTTACGAACTGATTGGAAAGAAGAGTACTATTCTGTTTCCAGTAAGAACGTAGTTCGAGGAATGCACTTTCAAACTCCGCCTTTCGAGCATGCAAAACTTGTTTACTGCCTCCAAGGAGAGGTGCTTGATGTCGTTGTTGATTTACGTGTGGACTCGCCAACTTATCTGCAGTGTCGGTCTTTCGAGCTAAGTCCTGCTCTAGGTAACTCGATTTATATACCTGCCGGTATAGCGCATGGCTTTCTGTCCCTGACGGAGGGGGCAGTTATGCAGTATAAGGTTACAAGTGTTTACTCTCCCGAGCATGATGCAGGCGTATTGTGGTCTTCTATTGACTTTAAGTGGCCAATTGAAACTCCTATAGTGTCTGTTCGTGATAATCAGCACGTAGGGATAAATGAATATGCTTCGGCATTTTCAGTGGGATTGAGGCAATGATGAAAGTATTGGTAACTGGTGTCACAGGCTTTATTGGTGGGGCGCTCGTCCGACGTCTGGTCCGGGAAGGTTGGGATGTCTCTATTGTTGTACGTGAAGAGTCTGATATTTCTGGATTAACGGATGTGATTTCATATATAGATAAGTTTATATATGATGGTAGTACTGAGTCGTTAATTGAGATACTGAGTGTGTCCAAGCCTGAGCTAATTTATCATCTGGCCTCATTGTTTTTGTCCGAACATTTACCTCCTGATGTGACTAGGCTGATTCAATCTAATGTGCTCTTTGGTACGCAATTGCTTGAGGCTATGAGAGTCAATTCTGTTAAAAATATTGTTAACGCTGGTACGTCTTGGCAGTATTACCACTCTAGTGAGTATCGTGCGTCGAATTTATATGCAGCAACTAAGCAGGCATTTGAGGATATACTGAGTT
Source organism: Pseudomonas marginalis (assembly GCF_024169655.1). Lineage (GTDB taxonomy): Bacteria > Pseudomonadota > Gammaproteobacteria > Pseudomonadales > Pseudomonadaceae > Aquipseudomonas > Aquipseudomonas paraveronii. Next base: position 1,712,218 of record NZ_JALJWV010000001.1, read on the forward strand.
TTTACAGTGATAAATATAGTATATCTCAGGTTACTTTGAAATTATTTGACACTTATGGTCCTGATGATAAGCGTAGAAAATTAGTCAACTTGGTCGTGAATGCTATAAAAACTAATGTAGAACTAGGGGTTTCGCCTGGTGAGCAAATTATAGATATATCTTTCATTGATGACGTGGTTGAGGAGTTTTATCAATGTGGAAAATATTTGCATTTGTCGAGTGACTGTCTCTCTGAGGCGTATTTTGTTTCCGGCGAACGATTTACTGTCAAGGGATTGGTTGAACAGATTGCCAATGCATATGGACAGCAGGGAAATATTTTATTCGGCGCTCGGCCCTATAGAGATAGGGAGGTGATGACGTTGCCGGAAGTGTCTGGTAAAACCTCGCCATGGTCAAAAAATAAGAAAATAACACCTCTAAGCTTAGGTGTTTTGAAAATATAATTTTATAGTTGTCTATTTTTTAGGGGCGGGGTATGAGCAATAACTTTTGCGTGATTTTGACGTGTACTATTGATGTAAAGGGTATTGCCTTCATGGAACGCTCAAATATAGGTGATCGCTTTAACGACTACTGTTCTGCGTTTGAAATGTGGTTGAAAGGGGGGGGGGCGGATAATATCGTGTTTGTTGAGAACTCTGGTTATGACCTTTCCTACTTTAAAGAGTTAGCGTTAAAGTTCCCACATAAAAATGTAGAGTTTATTTCTTTCGATGGTCAGGATTTCGATCGCGCGTTAGGTAAAGGTTATGGAGAGATGCTGGCTTTAAAGCGAGTGTTTGATTGCTCAAAATTGTTGTCCGAAAAAGGGTGGTTCGTTAAGGTTAATGGACGTTATTATATTCCTAAGTTTGAGGAGGTCGCTAAAGTTATAGGGGCGAAGCCAGATATAATGTGTGATCTTTCCAAGAATTTAACTTGGGCTGACAGTCGAGTTTTTGGGGGGGGGAGGAATTTTTTTCAGTCCCATCTTTTTCCTGAGTTGTTGATGGTTAATGATACAAAAGGGTTATATTTTGAGCATGCTTTGGTTAAGGCTACTCTTCGTGGTATCGCAGATGGTTTGAGCTGGAGACTCGCTCCGTTTGTTGCAATTGTTGGCGTCTCTGGAACGGCTAATGAGGTGTATAAGAGATCTCATTTCAAAGAGTTTGTGAGATGGGCTATGTATGGTGTAAAAAAATTTCTTTTAGCAAGGTAGTTATTTGTGATAAGTAAGTTAAGAGAAAAATTTCAACATAGGTATAATTCATTTTTTGGATTGCTAGGCGTTGCTATTCCTACGTTGATAGTGGTTGTATCTTATAGGCTATTGTTGGATGGATTGGGTGAGGTTGGATTTGGCGTCTATCTTCTCGCTGCTTCGATTGGTAGTGTGATGGCTTTTATGGATCTAGGGATTTCCTCCGCCAATATTAAATTTATTGCGGAGGATAAAGAAAGCGGTTCTTATGAAGCGCTTGCGAACGTTGTCCAGACGTCGGCATGTTTTTATTGTGTGTTGGGACTGTTTATCGTGGTCTCGGTGGCAGCGATGTCTCCTATCCTAGATTCAGTCTTCGGTATTACAGAAGAGTATCGTAGCTCTAGTTTTTTGTTGTTTGTTCTCGCTGCGGGTCAAGTATCGCTTTATTTGATTAATAATGTTTACATAGGTGTATTGAAAGCCTTGGGGCGATTTGATCTCGCTGTAATTGTGACTATATCCATTCCGCTGATAACAATGGGGCTAGGCGGATATCTGGTCGCTACTAGTGTTCTTGGTTTGTTAGGGTTGATGTGGCTGGGGGTGATAGGTTCTTTTTTAGGCTTAATGCTATCAATTTACTTGGCAAGAAGTTTATGCCAAGGTTCTGGTTGTGATTTACTTGGCGGCCGCCCCAGTATTGACACATTTAAACGAATGTATGGTTTTAGCGCAGTTCTAACCTTACATTCGTTTGCCGGTATTTTTTTTGCTCAGGCACAAAAAATATTTATTGGCCATGCTCTAGGTCCGGCATCAGTTGGTATATATCAATTTGCATATACAGCTCTTTCCAAAATTCACACCTTGATAAATTCTGGCTCTGAGTTTATATATCCATTGGCAAGTTCAGGTAAATGCAAGATTGAGCTGCGAGCGGTATATTTAAGAGTGCTATTGTTTACGACGCTGACTGCGTTTATTGGATTGTTAGTGCTTTGGTGGGCTGCGGATCTTATTTTTGGACTTTGGTTGGGATCTAATGTCGCATCAAGAGTCGTCCCGTTGATCCCGAGCTTGGCCGTTGCATTTTTCTTTGTGGCGCTTTCTATTCCCGGTCATCACATCCTAAACGGTTTGGGGTACCCTGGAGTCAATGTTCTTTATAGTATTGTTAATGTGGTTTTATATCTAATTGTGCTTTTTTGTTTGAGTACTTACAGTTTGGATTTTGGTTTGATTTCGTATGCATATGCGTATGCAGTATCGAATGTTATTTCCGGTGCAGTGTTTCAGGTGTTATTCGAGTTTTTGTTTTGGCCGAGATTTATGCGTGATGAATTATAGTTCTGTATTATGCATATTAGATGCGGTTGATATATCGTAATATTGCTATTTTTTATGAGAGGCTAGTGTTTAGCGTAGGGGGTGGTATGATTTTGTCAATAGTCACAATCGCTTATAATTCTGAGAGGTTTGGATTGGAAAAAACGCTTCATAGTGTTATTTCCGAGATTGATTCGAATCCTGATGTTGAATATGTAGTGATAGATGGTGCGTCTACTGATGGATCAAGTGAGATTTACAATCGATATTTGGATCGTATCGATTTTTTTTCCTCGGAGAAAGATAAGGGCATAAGCGACGCCTTCAATAAGGGTGTTAGGCACTCTGCGGGGAAGTATATTTGGTTTGTCAATTCGGGAGATTACTTGGTAGAGGGCGCAATATTGTCGGTGCTCAATATTTTAAGAGTGGCAGATGAGGACATTTTTTATGGAGATATGTATTGGGTTAGTGGGGTAGGAAAAAGCACCTTATTAGTAGCAAGTAAAAACTACGAAAAAAAAATAAGCTATGTGATGCCCTTCATGCATCCATCAACTCTAGTTAGTCGAGAGGTTTTTGAGGCTGTTGGTATTTTTGATATACGCCTGAAGCATGCTATGGATTATGATTTGTTTTTGAGGGCGCACAAATATGGATTCAAAGCAAAAAAAATTGACATGGCTCTATCCAGCATGACTGCGGGTGGTGTACATGATACTAAATACCATAAAACAGTGTATGAGGTTTTTAGGGTTTCTTTTCTCTCTGGTGGTGGCTTGATTATGGCATTGGGCGCCATGGTTTATACATATCTTTGTCAGCGTTCTGCCACGTTTCGAGCGTTCAAAGGCTTTTTTAAGAAACAATCATCATGAGAAAAAATCAAGACTTTATATTGATTAGTCGGTCTGCACTAGTATCGGGCGCCGAAATTATGCTTTCTCGGCTGGCATCATGTTTGACTGGCATTAAGTTAGGAGGGAGCGTTGAGTGTGTTATTAGTAACGCGGAGGTAAAAAAAATATATGCTGATGCTGATGCTGATGCTGATGCTGATGCTGATGCTGATGCTGATAAGATTGATTTTGTTTATAAAAAGCCTCTTGTGAAAATATCAAAAAAGCCCATTTTTTTAATTTTTTACGTCATTTGTGGTTTTTTAAGTTTTTTTAAGCTTTTTTTTATTCCTCGCACATGCCAAATAATTTTCAATGATATTGAATCGTTGGTGAGAGATTGGCCCCTTGCAGTCTTTAGGCGAAGCTATTTTTATCTTCATGATTCGCATAAGTTGGATAGGGCTAAAGGTCGAAGCACATGTTTATTTATTTCATTTTTGGTTGACAAGGTTTTGGTTATCACTCGATCGAGAGTGAAGAAGTTGGAGGGGATTGGTGTTGTTAATGCTCAATATTTCCCAAACTGTGTTTTAACCGAGGATGCCCTTTCTATTAATGAGGATGATGTAGAAAAAAGTTGTTTGCGTGGGCGATACAAAGCCGTCGCAGTCGGCCAAATTACATCGTGGAAGCGAATTGATAAAAGTATCGAGCTAGTAGATAAACTCAACGAGGCAGGGTTTCCGGTTGATCTAGAAATTTATGGTCGGCCTGATCCGTTATCGTCGCTAGATGCAGAATACTTTCTTAAAATTCAAATGATGTGCGCTGAATCCGGATTCTCAAAATTGCTCGGTTACACCGGAGATTTACAGAGTATTTATCGGGAGGCTGACATGTTCATTTCAATGTCAGCAAATGAGCCTTTTGGCCTTGCGCTTGTGGAAGCGCTTTCATTTGGAGTTCCCGCTATAGCGATGGAAGGAGAGGGGCCTGATGAGATCTTGAGTAATGATGTCGGGGTACTCCTATCGGAGGGGTTTAAATATGATGAGGAATTAATCGATCGGGTCAAAGGTGTCATATTGATGAGTTCAATTAAATGTAAGGAAAGAGCAGGTTTATATTCCTATGAGATATACAGAGAGCGTGTCAAATGTGAATTTAAAACTGAGTGTTCCAATTAGTTACTATGCGTTCGCATTGATTAGTGCCATCTTGAGTTCTTGCCAGCTAACCGTTTTGCCGGACTTGCAATTGGTTTTAATTTTTCTATTGATTGTTTTGCGAGTTAGTCCGGAAGTTATAGTTCTTTGCTTGATTTCGATCCTCTGCACAAGTGTGTATGCCATACCTGATCCAGTCCTTCGTAGTGCTCCACAAGATTATCCAAGTATATATACCAAGGGGTATGGGGGCGTTCGATTGTTCGATTTGTTAGTTGTAATATTATTTTTTTATGCCTTGCCAAAGTTAAAAGAGTTAACTATTCATAAGAGACTGTTTTTGTTGTATGGTGTTTTTTTTGTATCAATGATTTCGCTGTTGTTTAATCAGTTTATTGGTTTGTCGAATTATTCATACTTCTTTTTTGGTGCTCGGAATGCTTTGGTTGCCGTATCGTTTTCGTTATTGCTTACGCGCTTAATGCCTGAACGTATACCGCCGATACTTGTATTCTCTATGTTTTGCTGGATTTGTAAGATGCTATTTATGATCCTGCTGCCTTCAGATAACGTTATTGAGCGTGAAATTTTTGGCATTCCTTGGAAGATTTTTTTTGCTGGTGATGAATATCTATCATTTATGCTTATTTGTGCTATTACGCTATGCGTAGGTATTAATTTTTATACGAGGAAGAAATTGAAGTCTGTGTGTTATTTTATGTGTTTTTTGGCTTTGGTTCTAGCCTTGATTTCACAGAGGAAGGGGGCGGTCCCCTATTTCTTTTTTTGTTTTATAATGATTTTCTGTTTTGACCGTGGTGCGTTATATAGGTCGTTTTTTACTATGGTTTTGTTTGTATATACACTGGGGATGTATTTTGTTAGTGGGCCGGCCTATGAGTTTCTTCCTGGCGCTTTGACTTTGTCACTTAATGAGTATCATGTGTTATACCAGTCTGCGATTTCCAGTATTTCTCATTTGATGTCTAGTTCACCTATTTCGTCGATTTTCGGAATAGGCCCCGCCGGGCTGTATGAGGTATTTGATCTTCCGCTTGAGTCTGATCATATTTTTTCATTTGGAACTGAAGTGGGTGAAAAATATCGTTATGCGATCTGGGCTGTTCCTTTTGATAGGCTTTTTTTGAATGCTGGGATCATAGGAGGGGGGTTGACGGTTTTATATATAATATCGATCTTGGTTAGAGGGAGGGGGGTGGCGTATTTGTATATGTCATTTTCCATTATTCCCTTGTTTGGATTGTACGGGCTTACACCGGTAAGCGCCATTTTTGTAGGGTTTGCATTATACGCATTGACGGTGAAGATAAGCCCAGAAATAATAGAAAATCATATATTGGATAAGGCTTAGTGGGTATCGGCCTGGTTTTTTTTGCGGTCGTCTTATTTGTCTGGTTTTCGATAATTTTATTGTGTCTCGCTGTTTAGATCATATTAAGGAATTTAAAATGAAAGTGGGTTTCGATTATCAGATTTTCACTCTCCAGGCTTTTGGTGGTATATCTCGTTATTATGTCAGCCTAGTGGAGCAGCTGAAGTCAATGGGGCATTCTCCCCGGATTTTTGCTCCTTATCATTGTAACGAGTATCTGTCCAATGTCTCGCCTCTGACTGTGGATGGCAAACGGATTGCTACCAGAAACTCGAAACTAATGCGCCTAAGCCTACCAATTAATCAAATGCTCTCGAATAGCAGAATGAAGTCTTGGGTACCTGATGTGGCTCATGAAACCTATTTTTCGATGTTCAAACCTTCTCGACGTTCTTTTCCGACTGTTTTGACTGTATACGATATGGTCCATGAGAAATTTCCAGAAGAGTTTTCTAGGTGGGGCAATATCAGTGTCCGTAAGCGCATGGCGGTTGAGCGAGCCGACCATGTCATCTGCATTTCCGAAAGCACCCGTAACGACTTGATCCAGGCATTTGGTGTGGACGAATCTAAAGTTTCGGTTGTTTACCTGGGATTTGACACATTTACCGATGTTGGTGTCAAAACTGACAGCCCTGAGATCTCTCGTCGCCCTTATTTACTGTTCGTAGGTAACCGGGCTGGCTACAAGAATTTCCATGGTTTTTTACGAGCGTTCGCTCTATCACCTGCCTTGAAGGCAGATTACGACATCGCCTGTTTTGGCGGTGGTGCTTTCACTGTCGCGGAGAAGGAACTAATTCATAGCGTGGGGTTGTCTGAGGATCGTGTTAGGTATCAGGGGGGCAGCGACAAAGTTCTTGGCGATCTCTACAGTCAGGCTGCTGCTTTTGTTTATCCCTCTATGTATGAAGGTTTTGGCCTGCCGCCTCTTGAGGCGATGGCCAAGGGCTGCCCGGTCATTGTCAGTCATTCCAGCTCAATGCCCGAGGTGGTGGGGGATGCAGGCTGTTATTTCGATCCGCACTCCATTGAAGAAATGTCCGCTGCGATGGAAAAAGTAGTTTTCTCGTCATCGCTCAGGCAATCCTTGGTCAGTGCCGGTTATAATCGCCTGCAAAAATTTTCGTGGGCTTCCTGCGCCGAGAAAACTATGGATGTTTACACTCAAGTGGTGAGGTGAGTATTGGACCGTGACCAAAAAGTCGCATTGATTTGCGGCGCAAGTGGGCAAGATGGGTCCTATCTGGCCAAGTTTTTGTTGAGCAAAGGCTACGTAGTCTGGGCCAGCTCGAGAGATGCGCAAGGAGCTTCTTTCAGCAACTGGGCTCGCTTGGGAATCGAACCCGGGCAAATAAAAACACTCTCAATGGTGCCAGAGGATTTTCGTAGTGTCTTTATGGCATTACGGAAAAGCAATCCGGACGAAGTTTACTATCTGGCTGGCCAATCTTCCGTGGGCTTGTCTTTTGAGCAGCCGGCCGAGACGATTCAAAGCATTACCCTGGGTACGCTGAATATGCTGGAGGCCTGCCGAATGGCTGAGCGCCCCGTCAGGCTTTACCAGGCGGGATCGAGTGAGTGTTTCGGCGATACGCTTGGCGAAGCGGCCAATGAGGCGACAGCACTGAAACCTTCAAGCCCGTATGCGGTTGCAAAGGCATCTGCCTACTGGCTGGTTGAGAATTACCGGGCGGCTTACAACTTGTACGCCTGTACGGGGATTCTGTTCAACCACGAATCGCCGTTGAGACCTACTCGTTTTGTCACGCAGAAGATCATCAGTACAGCCCGGCGCATAGCCAGCGGTTCGACTGAAAAATTGAAGCTGGGCAGGCTTGATATCTCGCGCGATTGGGGCTGGGCGCCAGAATATGTCGAGGCCATGTGGCTCATGCTCCAGCAGGATGTCCCTGAGGATTATGTTATCGCAACAGGTACGACGGTAACCCTGCAGGAATTCGTGGCAGAGGTGTTTCGTTGCCTGGATCTCGACTGGAAGGATCATGTCGTCGTGGATGCTGAGTTTTTGCGTCCTACCGATTTGTTGGTCAGTCGCGCAGATCCGTCCAAGGCTGAAAAGCAGTTGGGCTGGAAGGCGCGATATAAGGTTGCAGATGTTGTCAAGGGCATGCTGGGCTAGAAGCTGGTTTTATTTAAAAGGAAAATATTATGTCGGTTAAAAAAGCGCTTATTACGGGTATTACAGGCCAGGACGGTTCCTATCTTGCCGAGTTTCTGCTTGAAAAAGGCTACGAAGTCCATGGCATCAAGCGCCGTGCTTCGTCCTTCAACACCCAGCGTGTGGACCACATCTACCAAGACCCGCATGTCGATAATCAAAAGTTCGTGCTGCATTATGGCGATTTGACCGATTCGTCCAACCTCACTCGTATCATCCAGGAAGTTCAACCGGATGAAGTGTATAACCTGGGTGCACAATCCCATGTTGCCGTGAGCTTTGAATCGCCTGAGTACACTGCTGACGTTGATGCCATGGGCACGTTGCGTATCCTGGAAGCCATTCGTCTGCTCGGTCTTGAGAAGAAAACCAAGTTTTATCAGGCTTCGACCTCCGAGCTATACGGTCTGGTGCAAGAGATTCCCCAGAAAGAAACCACACCGTTCTACCCTCGCTCTCCTTACGCCGTAGCAAAAATGTACGCTTACTGGATCACGGTTAACTACCGTGAAGCCTATGGCATGTACGCCTGTAACGGCATTTTGTTCAATCACGAATCTCCGCGTCGAGGCGAAACATTCGTAACGCGCAAGATTACCCGTGCGTTGGCAAACATCTCTCAAGGCCTTGAGAAATGTGTGTTCCTCGGCAACATGGATGCACTGCGTGATTGGGGCCATGCCAAGGACTACGTCCGCATGCAGTGGATGATGTTGCAACAGGATGAGCCTGAAGATTTCGTGATCGCCACAGGCGTCCAGTACTCCGTGCGCGAATTCGTGCGTTGGTCGGCGGCCGAGCTTGGCATCAAGTTGCGCTTCGAAGGTACCGGCGTTGATGAAATCGCGGTAGTTGAAGCCATTGAGGGTGATAAAACTCCGGCGCTGAGCGTGGGGGATGTGGTGGTGCGTGTTGACCCGCGTTACTTCCGTCCTGCCGAAGTTGAAACCTTGCTTGGCGATCCGACAAAAGCCAAAACCAAGTTGGGATGGACGCCGGAAATCACGGTTCAGGAAATGTGTGCCGAGATGGTGCGTGAAGATTTGAAAGTGGCGCAGCGTCATGCCTTGCTCAAGCAGCATGGCCATGAGGTTCCTGTTGCAACGGAGAACTGATCAGTGGCTCGTAATTTGACCGAAGCGGTATTGGTTGTCGGGTATCGAGGAATGGTCGGATCGGCCATCGTGCGGCGTCTGTCTGCCTTAGGTTATAAGAATATCCTGACGCTCGGCCGCGAAAACTTGGATCTGCTCGATCAGAGTGCGGTGAGGGCATATTTCGATGAGCACAAGGTCGACCAAGTGTATCTGGCAGCCGCGCGCGTTGGGGGTATTCATGCTAACAATACCTACCCTGCGGACTTCATTTACGACAACCTGATGATTCAGGCGAATGTGATTGAAGCTGCACATCGCGCGGGTGTGCAGAAGCTGCTGTTCCTGGGCTCCTCTTGCATCTATCCGAAGCTCGCCGAACAGCCGATGACGGAGCAGGCGCTGCTGACTGGCACGCTCGAATCAACCAATGAACCCTACGCGATTGCCAAGATTGCTGGGATCAAGTTGTGTGAGAGTTACAACCGTCAGCACGGTCGTGATTATCGCAGCGTGATGCCGACCAACTTGTACGGCCCACACGATAACTACCACCCGGATAACAGCCATGTTATTCCGGCGTTGCTGCGTCGTTTCCACGATGCGGTAGAGAATTCGGTGGAAGAAGTTGCAATCTGGGGCAGTGGCAAGCCAATGCGTGAGTTCTTGCACGTTGATGATATGGCTGCAGCCAGCGTCCATGTCATGGAGGTAGATGGCGAAGTCTATCGTGCCAATACTCAACCGATGCTTTCCCATATCAACGTCGGTACAGGTATCGACTGTACGATTCGTGAGCTGGCGGAGACCATCGCCAAAGTGACTGGCTTCAAGGGGACGCTGACGTTTGATGCGTCCAAGCCGGATGGTACGCCGCGAAAGCTGATGGATGTTTCTCGACTGAAGTCCATGGGATGGCAGGCGAGCATCCAGCTTGAGGACGGTTTGAGAGATGCTTATCAGTGGTTTGTCACAAACCGTCTGGACGCACGAAACTGATGGTTTTGCGGCAACGCCCGCTCAGGGTGGGCGTTGTCTGCATACGTCTTGAATTTCGATCTCGTAACCATCGATTTCGCGGCTCGATCAATAGGGCGCAGACCTGATTCATCACCTTTGCGTGTGTTGCATAAAGTGTGATGCTGAATCGACGCAAGGTCGGTGTTTTAGCAATGCCAGTGCCTCACCACCAAGCGTATGATGAGTTCCAGGCAACCTATATAAACGTCACTGCATCGAGCATAACTCCACCTGCGAGTATTTCGCTGCGCTGATCAAGAAAGAATCAAAGGATGATTGAATGTTTCTTCCGGTAATCATGGCGGGCGGCTCAGGCACTCGTCTTTGGCCTTTGTCCCGTCAGTTGAACCCAAAGCAGTTCCTGCCGTTGGTGGACGCTGACCTGACAATGCTGCAGGCCACCATCAAGCGTCTTGACGGACTGGAGCATGCCGTTCCTCAATTGATTTGTAATGAAAGCCATCGTTTTCTGGCGGCAGAGCAGCTTCGGCAATTGGGGCTGGAAGAGGCCAATATCATTCTCGAACCAGTGGGGCGCAATACTGCTCCGGCCATTGCTTTGGCGGCATTGCAGGCGCTAACCGAGCAGAACGACCCCATCATGCTGGTGCTGGCCGCCGATCACCTGATTCAAGATGTTGAGGCGTTTCACCAGAGCATTGCCAAGGCGCAAGCACTTGCCGAAGCGGGCAAGTTGGTGACGTTCGCCATTACGCCGATCCATCCTGAAACCGGCTACGGTTATCTTCAAATGGGCGCGCCCGTAGGGGATGGAGGATTCGAGGTCAATCGCTTCGTTGAAAAGCCAAACCTTGAAACTGCGCAACAGTACTTGTCTGAAGGCAGCTATTTCTGGAACAGCGGCATGTTCATGTTCCGCGCCAGCCGCTACCTTCAAGAACTTGAGCTGTTTCAGCCGGAAATTGTTTCTGTATGCCGTGAGGCTTTGGCCGGCGGTCAGCAGGATATGCACTTCACCCGCGTCGACAGCGCAGTATTTGCGACCAGCCCTGATGATTCCATTGACTATGCCGTCATGGAAAAAACGTCGGACGCTGTAATGGTCCCTTTGAATGCAGGATGGAGTGATATTGGCTCGTGGTCGGCGCTCTGGGAGGTTGGCGAAAAAAACGCTGAAGGGAATTTGTTCAAGGGCGATGTTCTTTCCGAAAACACCTCTGGCAGTTACGTCCACGCGACGCATCGCCTGGTCACGACTGTTGGTGTGGTCGACCTGATCATCGTCGAGACCAAAGATGCTGTACTCGTCGCGCACAAGGATCAAGTGCAGGACGTGAAGAAAATTGTTGATCAGCTCAAGAATTGTAAGCGTCAAGAACACGCAAACCACCGTGAGGTCTACCGACCATGGGGTGTGTACGACTCGATCGACAATGGTGAGCGTTACCAGGTCAAGCGAATCACCGTAAAGCCCGGCGAGAAGCTCTCGGTCCAGATGCATCATCACCGCGCAGAACACTGGATTGTGGTGAGCGGGACTGCTCGTGTGACCAATGGTGAAAAGACCTATCTAGTGACTGAAAACCAGTCGACCTACATCCCTATTGGTCAGGTACATGCCTTGGAAAACCCGGGAGTGATCCCTCTCGAATTGATTGAGGTGCAATCCGGGTCTTATCTGGGGGAGGACGATATTGTCCGTTTCGAAGATATTTATGGTCGAGTGAAGGGTTGATAGTGTGAAAATTTCAATCATCACCGTTTGCTATAACAGCGCCTCGACCATTCGTGACACCTTAGAATCGGTACTCTCGCAAACCTACGAAGACATTGAGTACATCGTGATTGATGGTGCTTCAAAAGACTCGACGCTGGCCATCATCTCTGAGTATGAAGGGCGTATATCGACTGTTTTGAGCGAGCCTGACAAAGGCATCTATGACGCGATGAACAAGGGTATTAAATGTGCGACCGGAGACTATGTCGGCATTCTCAATTCGGATGATGTGTTTTCCAGCACCTCTACCATTGAGGAACTGGTGAAGTTTTTGCAGGCCAACCTCGCCTGTGACGCGTCATACGCAAACCTGGTATTTGTCGAGCGCGATAACACTGAGGTTGTGACGCGGAAATACTCGTCGTCCGGATTTTCGGCCTGGAAAATTCGCTTTGGTTTCATGATTCCGCATCCGACCTTTTACGCGCGTCGAAGCCTTTTCGAGCAGTTTGGTTACTATAAGTTGGGTTATCGTGTTTCGGCCGACTTTGAACTCATGGCCCGCTTCATCACTCAAGGCATCAAACTCGCCAGGCATGACGCGAACATGGTCAAGATGCGTCAAGGGGGAATTAGTACCACGGGATTTTGGTGGAAGGTTCACCAAAATATGGAGATCGTCAGGGCGTGTAAAGAGAACGGCATCTATACCAACATTTTCATGATTGCCATGAAGATTCCTTTCAAAGTCGCCAGTTATTTTTTTAAATGATGTCCGTGAATAAGGTCCTGCTTACAGGCGCGACCGGTTTTGTCGGTTCGCAGCTCTTGGTTAATTTGCTTGAGCACGGGTGTCACTCGGTTGTCGTCGCGTCCCGATCTGATCATGCGAGCGTTAGTCACCGGTGTCAGGTATTCAACCTGGGCGAGTTCGGCGCGCAGACATTGTGGCATGAGGCGCTGGTTGGTGTTGATTGTGTGGTTCATTTGGCTGGGCGGGCTCACGTCCTGGCGCGTGAGGCCAATGCCCTGGAGCTGTTCCGCGAGTCCAATACCGAAGCGACCCTTAACCTGGCCAGGCAGGCGGCTGCTCAGGGTGTAAGGCGTTTCGTTTTTATCAGTTCAATCGGCGTGAATGGCGCACTCACTGCCGGCCATCCTTTCTCAGAGACTTCTGATCCCGCTCCTCATGCAGATTACGCCGTTTCAAAGCTGGAGGCAGAAATGGGTTTGATGCAACTCTCCAAGAACACGGAGATGGAAGTTGTCATCATTCGACCGCCCCTGGTTTATGCGGCTCATGCCCCAGGCAACTTTCGCCGTCTGCTGAAGCTTGTTCATTTGGGTATTCCGCTGCCTTTTGGGCGAGTGAATAACAGCAGGAGCATGATCGCTCTGGAAAACCTGGTTGATCTCATCGCAGTTTGTGTCGCGCACCCGGCTGCAGCTAACCAAGTGTTTTTAGCGTCTGATGGCGTTGATTTTTCTACTGGACAAATAATCGATCTCTTGGCCAAAGGCATGGGTAAGAAAGCGCGGCTGGTCCACTTGCCTATCTCGTTTTTGAGAGTGTCTGCGAAATTGTTGGGTAAGCAGGGGGTTTATACCCAATTGTGCGGTTCGTTGCAGATAGATTCATCCAAAGCCAGACAACTGCTTGGTTGGGTGCCACCTGTTTCGGCTGAGGCGGCGATGATCAGAGCAGGACAAGAGTTCAGTAACAAAGTCGTCGGTTCGTGAAGCGTTGGAGTCGTAAGTGATGGTTTGGATATTTTTTGTTATTGCCGGTTGCATTTCCCTGCTGCTAACGAGTGCTCTACGACGCTATGCGCTTTCTAAAAGCTTGATAGACGTACCCAATGCCCGTAGCTCTCATACGGTGCCCACTCCCCGTGGTGGCGGTGTGGCTATCGTGTTGAGTTTCCTACTATTGGTGCCTTTGCTCTCGATATTTTCGCTTTTACCTTGGGCTTCTGCCTGGGGGCTGATAGGCGCCGGGGTTGGTGTCGCGGTGTTGGGTTTCCTGGATGATCATGGTCATATCGCTGCACGATGGCGGCTACTTGGCCATTTCAGTGCCGCGGTGTGGGCACTGTTCTGGCTGGGTGGAATACCCCCGTTGACTATAATGGGCGTCGTGTTTGATATGGGCTGGATTGGGATGGTGCTATCCCTGTTCTACTTGGTGTGGATGCTCAATCTTTATAACTTTATGGATGGGATTGATGGCTTGGCCAGTATTGAGGCTATCGCTGTCTGCGTCAGTGCGTCGTTGATTTATGCATTGATGGGTTTCAGTTCGTTGGCATGGGCTCCATTGCTCCTGTCATTCACGGTAGCGGGCTTTTTGTATTGGAACTTTCCCCCTGCGAAGATTTTCATGGGAGATGCGGGTAGCGGATTCTTGGGCGTGACCTTGGGGATTTTGTCCTTGCAAGCGGCCTGGGTGTCTCCTGCGCTCCTTTGGGTTTGGGTGATTCTGATGGGCGTCTTCGTGGTGGATGCTACATTCACACTTGTTAGGCGTCTGGTTCGTGGAGACAAAGTCTATGAAGCGCACCGTAGCCATGCCTATCAGTACGCGTCACGACAGTTCGGCCGTCACTTGCCCGTGACCTTGACCGTTGGTCTTGTGAACGTAGTCTGGCTGCTTCCCGTGGCATTGTGCGTTGCGCTGTTGGGACTGGATGGTTTTGTTGGTGTGATAATTGCGTATATGCCGTTAGTCATGTTGGCATGGAAGTTCCAGGCGGGTGCAGTTGAGAAGATCGAAGTCAGGTAGTAAATCTTCTGAATATCCGCAGTATTAATACTGTTTTTTGCGATGCTTCACCCGTTCGGAGGTAATTATGGATATGTTACGGATCTATTTGTTAGGTCTACCTCGCCGATATAAACGATCCATTCAGGTTCTCACCGACGTCGTGCTGGTGTGGCTAGCACTCTGGATGGCTTTCGTTGTGCGTTTGGGGATCGACGAAATGATCAATCCAATCCGTATGCATCCATGGCTCTTCGTCTCCGCGCCCCTGATCGCAATCCCCTTGTTCATACGCTTTGGTATGTACCGTGCGGTCATGCGGTACTTCGGTAACGATGCGTTGATCGCTATTATCAAGGCTGTGAGCCTTTCGTCTTTGATATTGGCAGTCGTTGTTTATTGGTATAGCAATCATCAGAACGTGGTGCCGCGTTCCATCATTTTCAACTATTGGTGGCTCAGCCTGATCACTATCGGCGGGCTGCGACTAGCGATGCGTCAGTACTTTTTGGGCGACTGGTTCACTGCCGCGCAACATGTGCCGTTCACCAATCGCGACAACGGGCTGCCTAAAGTTGCAATTTATGGTGCCGGTGCCGCGGGTAACCAGTTAGTTGCCGCTCTGCGTATGGGCCGAGTGATGCGTCCAGTGGCCTTTATCGACGATGACCTGAGTATTAGTGACCGCGTGATTTCGGGGCTCCAAGTCTACAAGCCCAAGCATATTCAACGCATGATCGACGCTACGGGGGCCGAGGAGATTTTGCTTGCCATTCCTTCCTCAAATCGCGGTCGACGTCGTGAAGTCCTTGGTTTTCTTGAGGGGTTCCCTCTTCACGTGAGAAGCGTCCCGGGTTTCATGGACCTGGCCAGTGGGCGTGTGAAGGTTGATGACATCCAAGAAGTCGACATTGCCGACTTGCTGGGTCGTGACGCAGTCCCTGCCCAGCCGGATTTACTGGAACACTGCATCAAGGGACAAAGCGTTTTGGTTACAGGCGCTGGGGGATCTATCGGTTCTGAATTGTGTCGACAAATTCTCGCTCTGCAGCCGACGACACTTTTGCTGTTTGAACATAGTGAGTTCAATCTCTACAGTATTCTTTCTGAGCTTGAACAGCGGGTAGCTCGAGAGTCGTTGTCGGTCAGGATTTTGCCAATCCTGGGGTCGGTGCGTAATCAATCCAAGCTGCTGGATGTCATGAATACTTGGCATGTCGACACCGTCTACCATGCCGCGGCCTATAAGCATGTGCCAATGGTTGAGCACAATATTGCCGAAGGTGTATTAAACAACGTGATCGGCACGCTTAATACCGCACAGGCTGCACTGCGAGCGGGAGTTGCCAACTTTGTTCTGATTTCTACAGACAAGGCTGTACGCCCGACCAATGTAATGGGGAGTACCAAGCGCCTGGCCGAATTGACACTGCAGGCTCTGAGCTGTGAGCTGGCTCCAGTTTTGTTCGGCGATAGGTCCAATGTTTCACATGTGAATAAAACCCGCTTCACCATGGTTCGTTTCGGCAATGTACTGGGATCGTCGGGGTCGGTCATTCCGCTATTCCACAAGCAGATCAAATCCGGTGGGCCATTAACGGTCACCCACCCGAAAATCACTCGTTACTTCATGACGATCCCCGAGGCGGCGCAATTAGTTATTCAAGCTGGATCCATGGGGCTGGGCGGTGATGTATTTGTGCTGGACATGGGGGAGCCGGTGAAAATTGTTGAACTGGCTGAGAAGATGATTCACCTGTCGGGTCTCAGTGTGCGTTCCGACAAAAATCTCCATGGAGATATTGCCATCGAGTTCACCGGCCTCCGTCCTGGCGAGAAACTTTACGAAGAGTTACTCATCGGCGACAACGTCGTTGCCACCCGGCACCCGATGATCATGAGTGCGAATGAAGACCATCTGTCTTGGGACGTACTCAAGGCCAGACTGGACGACTTGTTGGCTGCCGTGGAGGATGACGACTACACCCGCGTCCGCCAACTCTTGCGCGAAACCGTCAGTGGCTACTCCCCCGACGGCGAAATCGTCGACTGGATCTACCAGCAACGTCGCCTGGAACCGTGAGTTAACACTCTGTAACCCACCCACTTTTGACACCCTCCACCCATCGCCTAACGTAGAAAAGCAGCTTCGGAAAAGCTGCTTTTTCTACCTCACCGATGTCATGGAGCCTCACCAATGCAAAACACCTACCTCACCTCCCTAATCTTCGCCTTCCTCACCACTCTCTCCGCCGCCACCACCGCCGCCCCATCGATCAAGCCCGAACCCCCAACCCCCATCACCACCCAAATGGCCCAATCCGAACAATCCACCAAGGTCAACCTCAACGCTGCCGATGCCGAAACCCTGCGTCGTGACCTCTTCGGCATCGGTGCCGCGAAGGCCAACGCAATCATCGCCTATCGCGAAAGCAACGGTCCGTTCATGGCGGTGGATGAGTTGTTGGAAGTAAAGGGCATCGGCAAGGCGTTGCTGGAGAAAAATCGGGGCAGGTTAGAGATCAAATAAGTATCGGGAGGCCGGTCAGTGACCGGCCTTTTTTCATACGGGCTCTGCGCTTTCAAACCGTCACCCACGATTTCCACGATGCATGTTAACCAAGCTGAATCTTTTTGCACCGCACAGCTCTTGGCATGGAAAGTGATTACTGTCACAGGGAGGATTGTTCAACAATCGTGAGGTAACGATGCCATTCAGCTTGTCCTTAGCCGACCAGATCGCCCTGGAACTGCGTGCCGATATCATCGGTGGCCGACTGTTGCCGGGAATGGCGCTGGTCGAGGTGGAGTTGGTCAAAGCCTATAACGCGTCGCGCAATACGATTCGTGAGGCGTTGCACCGTTTGGGGCAGGAAGGGTTGACGCGCTATGTGCGTAACAAGGGCGTGATGGTGCGTCGGGTGGAGCGCGAAGAGGTGCGGGATTTATTTGTCGTCCGTCGTACCCTTGAATTGCAGACCATTGCCCAGAGCGGTGCGCTCACCCAAGACCAATCCGAGCGTATGCAAAACGCCATCGAGGCCACCGCGCTGGCCCGCGAGCGCGAGGACTGGCGGGCGGTGGCCACCCACAGCCTGGTGTTTCACCAGCAGATTGTCGGGCTGATGCGCAGTCCGCTGTTCGATGAGTTTTTCGCTCAGGTAATCGCCCAATTGCGTCTGGTGTTTTGCGCCGCGCCCGATGAACAGCGCTTTCAGTCGCCCTGGCTGGAGCGTGATCGTGAAATATACGAGTTACTGATCCACGGAAATAAACCGGCGGCAGGCGAGGCGATGAGCCTGTACCTGGATGATTCCGAACGCCTTTCGTTAGCCCTGTTTACGCACCCTTGATCGAGGACCCGCAGCATGTACAAAGACTATCCAGCCGCTTACCAGGTCAGCAAAGGTTCGGCGTTGCAGGTCGACACAGCGTTTTATGAGCGTATTCGTGAGCGCAAGGATCAGCGCACTTTGGTCGAACAGTTCGAGGTGCCGATTCGCACGGGCAGGGCGTGGAAGGTGCCGGCCGGGCATGTGTTCCGTGTGACTACGCCGGTGGGGCCACAGGTGGGCGACTTCAATGTGTGGAACGCCAACGACCCGCGCGAACGCCTGTGGGCCGCGCGCACGCGCCAGTTACAGGGTGCGCATGTCAGCACCCATGACCGACTGTGGTCGAACCTGCCATTCCTGCGGCCGTTGGTGACCATCACCGATGACAGCCTGGCGAGCTACGGCATTGATGAACACGGCGGGCGCTTGCACGATTTGCTCGGTACGCGCTGCGACCCGTATGTGAACCGCATGCTCACTGGTGAAGATTTCCATCATCACTGCCACTCGAACCTGACCCGTGCGGTGTTGCCTCACGGTCTGACGGAATTCGACGTGCATGACGTGCTGAATATTTTCCAGTGCACGGGCCTGAATCACGACGACATGTATTTCATGAAGGCGTGTCCGGCGCAGAAGGGCGATTACCTGGAGTTTTTTGCCGAGATTGATTTGCTATGTGCGCTGTCGACTTGCCCGGGTGGGGATCTGTCGCTGCCGATGTGGGGGCCGGATGCACAGGACCCGCTGACGGTGTGCCGTCCGCTGGGGGTTGAGATTTATCGATTGGAAGAAGAGTTGCTGAACGGCTGGAGCTCGCCTGCGCGTGCTGCCTATAAAGGGCTGCACGGGTTGCAGATTGCCAAGGCGGATTGGGAGTAGGGCAGAAGAGGGGGCTGCTTCGCAGCCCAACGGGAGCAAGCTCCCTCGCCACAGGGGCAAACCAGGTCAGCGGTCCTGCGAGTCCTTGGCATCCGCCTGCGCATTGCGCTCGGCCACGCGTTTGCGTTGTTCGTCGGTGAGTTCCACTTTGTTGGCGCTGTCACGCAGCATCAGCAGCCCGCCGACGATCGACCCGATCGCAACCACCATAATCAACCATGCATACCACGGCATAACGCTCTCCTTGAGGCAGATTGCCGTGGGAGGTTTTTCCCACGGTAATAACTGCTTTGAGTTACAGGCTTTCTGAGTAGTTCAGTGTAGGCCTGTTCCGCCTCAAAACCTTAGAGCCCGGTCAACATTGCATCTGCCGGTGCGGCGGCGCGGTCGTGCGCGGTCATTTGGAAGTAGATGAAACCGACCACCATGAAGCCGAGGAAGATCATGCCGATCAGCGCGTTGAACCAGGCCATGGCTACCAGGCACACCACCGCCAGTACCAGCGCAATCCCCGGCACGATCGGGTAGCCCGGTGCGCGGAAGGTGCGTTCCAGCAGCGGTTCGGTCTTACGCAGTTTGAACAGGCTGAGCATGCTCATGATGTACATCACGATGGCGCCGAATACGGCCATGGTGATCATTGCTGCGGTCAGGGTCATGCCGCCCAGGTTGATCAGGCCGTCGCTGTAGATGGCGGCAATGCCGACCACGCCACCGGCGATGATTGCCCGGTGTGGTGTGTGAAAGCGCGACAGTTTGGCCAGGAACGACGGCAGGTAGCCGGCCCGAGCCAGGGCGAAGAATTGGCGCGAGTAGCCCAGGATGATGCCGTGGAAGCTCGCCACCAAACCGAACAGGCCGATCCACACCAGCATGTGCAGCCAGCCGGAGCTTTCGCCTACTACGGTTTTCATCGCCTGCGGCAGCGGGTCGTTGATGTTCGACAGGGTGCGCCAGTCGCCCACGCCGCCCGCGAAGAACATCACGCCCATGGCCAGGATCACCAGGGTCAGGATGCCGCTGATGTAGGCTTTTGGAATGGTGCGCTTGGGATCTTTCGCTTCCTCGGCCGCCATGGCCGCGCCTTCGATGGCGAGGAAGAACCAGATGGCGAAGGGGATCGCCGCGAACATCCCGGCAATCGCCGGGGCGCCGAAGGTGTCGGAGCCGGCCCAGCCATTGAGGGCGAAGTTGCTAAAGCTGAACGCGGGGGCGACTACGCCCATGAACACCAGCAGTTCGGCGACGGCGAGTACGCACACCACCAGCTCGAAGGTGGCGGCGAGTTTCACGCCGAGGATGTTCAGGCCCATGAACACGATGTAGGCGCCGACGGCTGCGTGTTTCGGGTCGAGGGCGGGAAACTGCACATTCAGATAAGCGCCGATGGCCAAGGCGATGGCGGGCGGGGCGAACACGAATTCGATCAGCGTCGCCAGGCCCGCGATCAGGCCGCCTTTCTCACCAAAGGCGCGGCGGCTGTAGGCAAAAGGACCGCCGGCGTGGGGAATGGCGGTGGTCAGTTCGGTGAAACTGAAGATAAAGCAGGTGTACATCGCGGCGACCATCAACGAGGTCACCAGAAAGCCCAGCGTTCCCGCCACGCCCCACCCGTAACTCCAGCCGAAGTATTCCCCGGAAATCACCAGCCCGACCGCGATGCCCCACAAATGCAGGGTGCCCAAAGTGGGTTTGAGTTGTGTGTTCATCGTGCTGCGCTCCCTGAACCGGTTGGAATGATTCAAAGTGTTGCAGCGGCCATGCCACTCCAGAAAATCGTGTCGTAAAGATGCGCAACTGTCGTGTGGGGGATGGTTTGGCGTTTGAAATTTTCCGGCGTTGCACCAGATAGGTGCGGGGGTGACTGTACCGGCGCTATCGGGAGCAAGCTCCCTCCCACAGGTTGATCGGCGCTCGGGATGACAACTCGGTCAAGTGTGGGAGGGCGCTTGCCCCCGATAGCGCCCGCCCAGGCGCCAAAAATCCCCCTGTAAACCCCGCATAAACCCAGTCTTTACGCCATCTTTACGCCCCATCCACCCCCTCGCTCTCGTTCCTTTACACCACTCCTGCCGACAATTGCCCCACACGCGGCACTCGCCGCTAAACGGAGAGACTTCCATGAGCGTTCTGGACGGGGTGTCACTGCTATTGGCCGTGGCGCTGTTCATTTATCTGCTGGTTGCGCTGTTACGCGCGGATCGGAACTAGGAGCAGGCTATGCACAGTTATGACTATTGGCTGATCATCGCCTTCTTCGCCGTGGTGCTGGTGCCGGCCCCCTTCCTGGGGCGGTTCTACTACAAGGTGATGGAAGGCCAGCGCACTTGGCTCACGCCGCTGCTCGGCCCCGTGGAGCGCGCGTGCTATCGCCTGTCGGGCGTGGACGAGCAGCAGGAACAGAGCTGGCAGAAATACATGCTGGCTTTGCTCGCGTTCAACCTCGCCGGATTTGTGTTGCTGTTCGCGATCCTGTTGTTCCAGGGCAACTTCCCGCTGAACCCGCAGAAGTTGCCGGGCCTGGAGTGGACCCTGGCCTTCAACACCGCGATCAGTTTCATGACCAACACCAACTGGCAGTCCTACAGCGGTGAAGCGTCCCTGAGCTACCTCAGCCAGATGGCCGGCCTCACCGTGCAGAACTTCGTCAGTGCGGCTACCGGCCTTGCCGTCCTGGTCGCGCTGTGCCGTGGGATCGGTCGCAAATCCACCAAGACCTTGGGCAACTTCTGGGTCGACATGACCCGCGCCACGCTTTACGGCCTGTTGCCGTTGTGCCTGGTGATGGCGTTGTTCCTGGTGTGGCAGGGCGTGCCGCAAACCTTCGCGCATTACGTTGATGCCGTGACCTTGCAGGGCGTCGACCAGGTGATCCCTTTAGGCCCGGCGGCCAGCCAGATTGCGATCAAGCAAATAGGCACCAACGGCGGTGGCTTCTTTGGCGTGAACTCGGCGCACCCGTTTGAAAACCCGACAGCCTGGGCCAACTTGTTCGAGTTGTCAGCGATCATCCTGATCCCGGTGGCGCTGGTGTTTACCTTCGGCCATTACGTGAAAGACCTGCGTCAGAGCCGGGCGATTCTCGCCTGCATGCTGGCCCTGTTCCTGATCGGCGGCGCAACCTCGCTGTGGGCCGAATACCAGCCCAACCCGAGCCTGAACAACCCGGCGGTTGAGCAAACCGCGCCGCTGGAAGGTAAGGAAGCGCGTTTCGGCACCACCGGCACTGTGTTGTGGTCGGTGACCACCACCGCGGCATCCAACGGTTCGGTCAACGGCATGCATGACAGCCTCAGCCCTCTCAGCGGGATGGTGGCACTGGTCAACATGATGGTCGGCGAGGTGATCTTCGGCGGCGTCGGTGCCGGTATGTACGGCATGTTGCTCAACGTGTTGATCGCGGTGTTCCTCGCCGGGCTGATGATCGGCCGCACCCCGGAATACCTGGGCAAGAAGCTGCAGGCCAAGGAAGTGCAATTGCTGGTCGTGACCCTGATGGTGATGCCGATCGGCGTACTGGTGCTCGGTGCCATTGCAGCCAGCCTGCCCGGTCCGGCCGGTGCGATCAGCAACCCTGGTCCCCACGGTTTCAGCCAGTTGCTCTATGCCTACACCTCGGCCAGTGCCAACAACGGCTCGGCGTTCGGCGGCTTCAGTGCCAACACCCCGTTCCACAACTTGATGCTGGGCCTGGGCATGTTGATCGGTCGCTTCGGCTACATCCTCCCGGTACTGGCCCTGGCCGGCAGCCTGGCGATGAAGAAGACCGCACCGATTGGCCAGAACAGCTTCCCCACCCATGGCCCGCTGTTCGTGACCCTGTTGACCGTGACCATTTTGCTGGTGGGCGGCCTGACCTTCCTGCCGACACTGGCACTGGGCCCTATTGCTGAACACCTGAGCATGGCTGCTTTTAAATGAAGAGCCGAGGGATATGAAAATGAATATGCCTGCAAAAAACGCGACGCCGGTCAAAACCCACGAGCCCGCCAAAACCGCGATCTCCGCGCTGTGGCGCCCGGCGTTGGTCCAAGCGTTCGTCAAGCTCGACCCTCGGCAACTGCAACGCTCGCCGGTGATGCTGGTGGTCGAACTGACTGCCATCCTCACCACCGTGCTGTGCTTCGTGCCCGACACCACTGTGCCGACCTTCGTCGCCGTGCAAATCGCCGTGTGGCTGTGGTTCACCGTGCTGTTCGCCAACTTCGCCGAGGCCCTGGCCGAAGGGCGTGGCAAGGCCCGCGCCGATAGCCTCAAGGCCGGCAGCGAAGGCCTCAGCGCACGTCGCCAGGAGGCCGATGGCAGCTTCAAGGTCGTGCCGGCCACCGGCCTGCGCAAAGGTGATGTGGTGCGCGTCGCCGCCGGGGAAATGATCCCCGGCGACGGCGAGGTCATCGAAGGTATCGCGGCGGTCAACGAAGCGGCGATCACCGGCGAATCCGCGCCAGTGATCCGCGAATCCGGCGGCGATCGCTCGGCCGTCACCGGCAACACGCGCCTGGTTTCGGATTGGCTGCTGATCCGCATCACCGCCAACCCCGGCGAGTCCACGCTGGACCGCATGATCGCGCTGGTCGAAGGCGCCAAACGCCAGAAAACCCCCAACGAAGTGGCGCTGGATATCCTGCTGATCGGCCTGACCCTGATCTTCCTGCTGGTGGTCGTGACCCTGCAGCCGTTCGCCCACTTCGCCAATGGCAGCTTGCCTCTGGTGTTCCTGGTCGCACTGCTGGTGACGCTGATTCCTACCACCATCGGTGGCTTGCTGTCGGCCATCGGTATCGCCGGCATGGACCGCCTGGTGCGCCTCAACGTGATCGCCAAGTCCGGTCGCGCCGTGGAAGCGGCGGGGGACGTGCATGTGTTGCTGCTGGACAAGACCGGCACCATCACCTTTGGTAACCGCCGCTGCTCGGCAGTGGTTGCGGCGCCGGGTGTGAGCGGCCGGGAATTGGCCGAGGGCGCGCTGCTGGCGTCCCTGGCGGACGACACCGCCGAAGGCAAATCCATCGTCGAATACCTGCGTGCCTTGCACCCGCAAGCCGAGCCGTCCCTGGCGGAACTGACCGCCGTACCGTTCACCGCCGAAACCCGCTTGTCTGGCGTCGACTATCAGGGCCGCGTATTCCGCAAAGGCGCCGTGGACTCGCTGCTGGCGTTTATCGGTCAGCCTCGTAGTGATTTGCAACCGGCCCTGTCGCGGGAAATCGACAAGATCGCCCAGAGCGGCGGCACGCCGTTGCTGGTGTGCGCCGATGGCAAGTTGCTCGGTGCGATCCATCTGAAGGACGTGGTCAAGCCCGGCATCCGCGAACGGTTTGCCGAGCTGCGCAAGCTGGGGATCCGCACCGTGATGGTCACCGGCGACAACCCGCTGACAGCGGCCGCGATTGCCGCCGAAGCCGGTGTGGATGACGTGTTGGCCGAAGCCACCCCGGAGAAAAAACTCGCGCGGATTCGCCACGAACAGAACGACGGTCGACTGGTGGCGATGTGCGGCGACGGCGCCAACGACGCTCCGGCGCTGGCCCAGGCGGACGTCGGCATGGCGATGAACGACGGCACCCAGGCTGCCCGCGAAGCGGCCAACATGGTCGACCTCGACAGCGACCCGACCAAGCTGCTGGACGTGGTGCAGATCGGCAAGGAATTGCTGGTGACGCGCGGCGCGCTGACCACCTTTTCCATCGCCAACGACGTGGCCAAGTACTTCGCGATCCTGCCGGCGCTGTTCGCCTCGATCTACCCGCAACTGGGTGTGCTCAACGTGATGCACTTGCAGAGCCCGCAGAGCGCGATCCTCTCGGCCATCGTGTTCAACGCACTGATCATCGTCGTGCTGATTCCCCTGGCGCTGCGCGGTGTGCGAGTGCAGGCGGCGAGTGCTGCGGCGTTGCTGCGGCGCAACCTGTTGATCTACGGCTTGGGCGGCCTGCTGGTGCCGTTCGTGGGCATCAAGGCGATCGACATGTTACTGACCGCGCTGCACCTGGTTTGACCTGATTCCTGTGGGCACCGGCAAGACGGTGGCCACAGGTTGCAATGACCGAATTGAGGAAATTGAAATGTCCAACATCATCCGCCCGGCCCTGAGCCTGCTGGTCCTCATGACCCTGATCACTGGCGTCGCCTACCCGCTGGTGGTGACCGGCGTCGCCCAGGTCGCCTTCCCGGACCAGGCCAACGGCAGCCTGGTGCGCGACGCCAGCGGCAAGGTGCGCGGCTCCAGCCTGATCGCCCAGGACTTTACCGGTGACAGCTGGTTCCACCCGCGTCCGTCTGCAGGCGCCTTTGCGACTGTTTCCAGCGGCGCGAGCAACCTGGGGCCGAGCAACCCGGCGCTGGCCACGCGCGTGTTCGATGACGCGAATAAACAGTTCGTGCCCGCTCAAGGCCCGGTGCCGTTAGCTTCGCTGACGACCTCCGGCAGCGGTCTTGATCCACACTTGCCACCGCAGGCGATTGCCTATCAACTGGCGCGGGTAGCCGCCGCACGGAATGTGCCGGTGTCCACCCTGCAGCGCTTGCTGGATGAACACATCGAAAGCCCGCTGGTGGGCCCGCCGGTGGTGAATGTGCTGGCGCTGAACATGGCCCTGGAAAAATTGTAAACAGGAGCACCGCTATCGCGGGCAAGCCCGCTCTCACAGGGCAATGCATTCCAAATGTGGGAGCGGGCTTGCCCGCGATAGCGCCCTGAAAGACACCCTATAAACCCCTGAAGGAACCCCCGCGCATGAGCGACTCCGGCCGCGCCGATGCCCTGTTAGCCGATCTGCCCCGGGACGGCCGTGGCCGGCTCAAAGTCTTCCTTGGCGCCGCGCCGGGTGTGGGCAAGACCTACGCCATGCTCCAGGCCGCCCACACCCAGTTGCGCCAGGGCGTCAGGTTGCTCGCCGGCGTGGTCGAAACCCACGGCCGCGCCGAGACTGAAGCGTTGCTCAGCGGCCTGCCGCAGCAACCGTTGCTGCGCAGTGAATACCGTGGCGTGATGCTCGAAGAAATGGACCTGGACGGCCTGCTCGCCGCCAAGCCGCAACTGGTGCTGGTGGACGAACTGGCTCACAGCAACGCGCCCGGCAGCCGCCATGAAAAGCGCTGGCAGGATATTCAGGAACTGCTCGCCGCCGGCATCAACGTGTTCACCACGGTCAACGTCCAGCACCTGGAAAGCCTCAACGATCAGGTGCGTGGCATCACCGGCGTGCAGGTGCGCGAAACCCTGCCGGATTGGGTGCTGCAGGAGGCCGATGAACTGCTGCTGATCGACCTGCCGTCCCGCGAGTTGCTGGAGCGTTTGCGCGACGGCAAGGTGTATGTGCCGGAACAGGCCCGCGCCGCCATCGATGCGTTTTTCACCCAGACTAATCTGACGGCCCTGCGCGAGCTGGCGATGCAGACCGCCGCCGCCCACGTCGACGATGACTTGGCTCAGGGCTATCGCCAACTCGGCCAGGCCGCGCCGGCGGTGCGCGGTCGCTTGCTGGTCGGTGTCGATGGCGATGCGCAAGCCGAACGCCTGGTGCGCCATGCCAGTCGCGTGGCGCAGCGACGCCACTTGCCGTGGAGCCTGGTGCATATCGATAACGGTCGCGTGCGCGATGAACAAGCGCGCCTGCGCCTGCAAAACGCCCAGCAACTGGCCGAACGCCTCGGCGGTGAAGTGGTGCTGCTGCGCGCGGGGGAGGTGACCAAGACACTGATCCAGCATGCCGCTGAGCGCCGTGCCAGCCTGGTGTTGGTCGGGCAGTCGCGGATGAACTGGCGACGTCGGCTGTTCGGTGGTGGCGTGGCCGAGCGCTTGATGCGCAATGCGCGCGGTCTGGAAATCAACATCCTCGACAGCGACGACGCGCCCACACCGCCGCGCCTGCCGGATGTACGCGGGCTGGTGTGGTTCGACTATGCGTTGGCGGTGGTGGCGACCGTGATCGCAGCGGCGTTGGCCTGGGCGGTCGCCAGCGTGTTGCCGTTGCCGAATATCTCGCTGGTGTTTCTCGCGGCGGTATTGCTGGTGGCGGTACGCAGCAGCCTGGGGCCGTCCCTGGTGTGCGCGGCGCTGTCGTTTCTGACGTATGACTTCCTGTTTATTCCGCCAAAATTCTCCTTCGCCATCCAGCGTGAAGAAGACGTGCTGACCCTGCTGTTTTTCCTGCTGATGGCGGCATTGACCGGCAACCTCGCTGCACGCCAGCGTCGGCAGTTGCAGGCGTTGCGCGATACCCAGGAAGAAACCAGCGAGCTGCTCGACCTGTCGCGCAAGCTCACCGCTGCCACCGATCGCCAGGCGGTGATCAGCGCGGCGGCGCATCACCTGGAAGGCTGGAGCGACCTCGATCTGTGCCTGGTCAACCGCGATGACCACGGCGGCTGGAAAGTCGAAACCGGCGGACCGCTGACCTTCACCGAAGCCGAACGCGCCGCCGCCGACTGGGCCTGGCAGCACGATCAGCCGGCAGGCAAGGGCACCGGCACGTTGCCGTTTGGGGGCTGGTGGTGGTGGCCGCTGTCGAGCGAAGAGGGCCCGCTGGGGTTGCTCGGTGTCAGTGCGAAACCGGGCCAGGAGCTGAGCGGCCAGCGCCGTCGCTTGCTGATCGCCTTGAGCCAGCCGCTGGCCCAGGCGTTGGCCCGCGCGCAATTGGCGCAGGAGCTGGAGTCCGCGCGGCTGCACGGCGAGACCGAGCAACTGCGCAGTGCCTTGCTCGCGTCGGTGTCCCACGATTTGCGCACGCCGTTGACGTCCATGCGCGGCAGTATCGACAGCCTGCTGGCGCTCGGCGAAGCCATCCCGCTGGAGGATCGCCGCGAGTTGCTCGAAGGCACCCGCGACGAAGCCGAGCGCCTCGACCGCTATATCCAGAACCTGTTGGACATGACCCGCCTGGGCCACGGCGCGTTGAAGCTGGCGCGGGACTGGGTCTCGCCCGGTGATATCGTCGGCAGCGCCCTCGGCCGCTTACGTGCGGTGCTGGCGCCGCTGCAAGTGAGCATCGATGTCCCGCCTGAATTGCCGTTGTTGTATGTGCATGCCGCGTTGATCGAGCAGGCGCTGGTCAACGTGCTGGAAAACGCCGCCCGATTCTCGCCGGCCCAAGGCCATTTGCAAGTCAGCGCCGGGGTGTCGGATAACCAGCTATTCTTCGCGGTGGCGGATGAGGGGCCCGGGATTCCCGAGGACGAGCGCGCGAAGATTTTCGATATGTTCTACACCGCTGCCCGTGGCGACCGCGGCGGGCAGGGCACAGGCCTGGGCTTGGCGATCTGCCAGGGCATGGTCGGCGCCCATGGCGGGCATATCAGCGTCGCCGATGGGATTGGCGGGCGGGGCACTTGCATCACGCTGTTCCTGCCGTTGCCGACACAGCCTGGCCTGGAACGCGAGGTGTGAGCTACTCTCTTTTTTCGATGGATTTTGATTGGACACCATGAGCCAGACCGCGACGATTTTGGTCATTGACGACGAACCGCAGATCCGCAAATTCCTGCGCATCAGCCTGGCTTCCCAGGGCTACAAAGTGATCGAGGCCAGCAGCGGCAATGAAGGCCTGGCCCAGGCCGCCTTGAGCAAGCCGGATTTGCTGGTACTTGACCTCGGCCTGCCGGACATGGACGGCCAGCAGGTGCTGCGCGAGTTTCGTGAGTGGTCGACGGTGCCGGTACTGGTGCTGTCGGTGCGCGCCAGCGAAGTGCAGAAGGTCGAGGCGCTGGATGGGGGGGCGAACGATTACGTCACCAAACCCTTTGGCATCCAGGAGTTTCTCGCCCGCGTGCGCGCCTTGTTGCGCCAGGCCCCAGCGGGTGAAGCCCAGGAAGCGGCGCTGTGTTTCGGCCCGCTGACAGTGGACCTGGCCTACCGCCGGGTGCTGCTGGACGGCGTCGAAGTGGCGCTGACCCGCAAGGAGTACGCAGTGCTGGCGCAATTGGCGCGTCATCCGGGGCGGGTGATTACCCAGCAGCAATTGCTCAAGGATATCTGGGGGCCGACCCATACCGAGGACAGCCACTACCTGCGCATCGTGGTGGGCCACCTGCGCCAGAAGCTGGCGGATGATCCGACCCAGCCGCGGTTTATCGTGACCGAGGCGGGGGTGGGGTATCGGTTGTTGGGGGCTTAAGGCCTGGTGGATTTTCGTTGGCTGTCAGGGCCCTATCGGGGGCAAGCCCCCTCCCACATTTTGAATGTTGTTCACAAATCAAACTGTGGGAGGGGGCTTGCCCCCGATGAGGCCCTCAGCCACACCGCCAATCTCAGTGCTGCTCACTCTCATACCGATCCAACGTATCACTGGCAATCTCGCGCCCCAGGGCGATCAATTCCGGCGCCTTGTAGAACTCGAAAAACCGGCACACCCGCTTCGGCACGTTGATCAGTACGTCCGGCGGGTAGCCGGCGATCTTGTACTGCGCCAGCGATGTCTGCATCACCTCGAAGCTCTGGTTGATCAGGTCCAGCAACGATGCCGGGCCGACGTTATCGATGATGAACGAACCGGTCGCCGACTTCGGCGCCCCGGCGGTTTCCGGTGCGGCGGCGGGTTGCTGGGCTTCGGGTTCGGCCGACTCCAGCCACGGGTTGATCTCGGCCGCGTGGGCCTGCAAGGCTTCCTGCTCGAGCTTCATCAACTGCTCGGCCTGTTTGCGGCGAAACGGCAAGTGCGAACCCAGCGATTTCGCCAGGCTGTTGAAGCGGCTCTTGAACGCCGGCGGACGCTGGATCACCGGCAAATGGTAGTGCTTCTGGTTGGTCGCGTTGAGGTTGACCGCAATGATCAAGTCGCAATGGCTCGACACCACGGGCACGATCGGCAGCGGGTTGAGCAGGCCGCCGTCCACCAGCATGCGGTTGCCCTGCATCACCGGGGTGAACAGGCTCGGAATCGCCGCCGAGGCGCGCATGGCCTGGTGCAGGCAGCCTTCCTGGAACCAGATTTCCTGCTGGTTGGTGAGGTCGGTGGCCACGGCGGTGTAAGGGATGCGCAGCTCTTCGATGTTGATTTCGCCGACGATCTTGCGGATCTGCCCGAAGACCTTCTCGCCGCGAATCGCACCCAGGCGAAAGCTCACATCGACCAGGCGTAATACGTCGAGGTAATCCAGGCTTTCGATCCAGTTGCGATACTCGTCGAGTTTACCGGCGGCGTAGATTCCGCCCACCACCGCACCCATGGAACAGCCGGCGATACAGGCGATGTCGTAGCCGCGCCGTTCGATTTCCTCGATCACCCCGATATGGGCGTAGCCCCTAGCTCCACCGGAGCCCAGCACCAAGGCAACACGCTTCTTCATGGTCGATGTCCTTCGTTAAGCAGGCGCCCACAATGCACCCAATGAGGGGGCGGCTTCAATCTTCGCGCAACCGCGCAATATTTTTCCAGAATAACGGCCGGGCTCGGGTATGCTCTGGCAATAGGCGCTTCTGATTTCAGGTAGTGGACAAGGCACTTTTCTTTGTAGGCAACGTCTACAGAATCCGACTGTTTTTCTTTATTTTGAGGTGTCATCGATGAAAGCCTGGATGTGTGTGCCTGTGATCATGTTGGCCCTGGCCGGTTGCGCCGGGAAAACCGCCTATCGCGACAGCTGCGGCAGCCAACTGGACGCCGCGTGGAAAGAGCTGGACCTGGCCAAGGCCGAAGGCTTTGCCGGCACCGTGAGCTACTCCAAGGCCTTGTCCCTGCTGACCGGCGCCAAGACCCAGCAGCAATTCGAAGCCTTTGAAGGCTGTGCCAACAAAGCCGAGAAGGCGCGTTTCTATATTCGTGAGTCTCGCGCCGGCCGCTGATTCGTAGCAGTTGCCGAGTGCAACGAGGCTGCGTCACTGATCTTGAGTGATGCAGGGATTATTCTTCGTCAGTGGAGTAAAGCATGTCAGCTTTGGTAGATCAGTTAGTCGCTCAGGTCATCGGCCTGGAAGTAGGGTTACTGAGCTGCCAGGCTCGGCTCACCGCCGTCACCGACGATGAGGCCCTGCATGATTTGCGCACCACCGTGCGGCGCCTGCGCAGCCTATTGCGACCTTTGCGCGGCTTGCCGGGCGTCGAACAACTCGAATTGGCCGCCCGCACCGTCGGCCAATTGACCACGCCGTTGCGTGATCGTGAAGTGCTGGCCGCGTATCTGCTCCAGCATGGACACCCTGCCGCCGCCGACCGTCGCCTGCGCCTGCAACCCGATGCCTATCGCCACGTCGCGCAGGGCCCGGAATTGGCCCACCTGCTGCAAATCCTCGATGCATTCCCGCGTTTTATCCGTGCGTCGCAACACCAGAAATTGCTCAAGGGCCTGCGCCTGCGTATCGAGAAACGCCTGGTCAAGCAATGGCGCAAACTCGATGACGCCCTGCAGGACCCAAGCCACGATCGCCATCGTCTGCGCTTGTTGATCAAGCGCGTGCGCTACGCCGCCGAAGCCTACCCCGAGCTGGACAAACTCCCGGCCAAGGCCATGTCGCGCCTGAAACAAGCTCAAGGCGCCCTGGGCGATTGGCACGATTGCTGGCAGTGGCTGGTCCAGGCTGAACATCAAGCCGATCTGCAGCCGTGTGTCACGGTATGGCGTCGCACCATGGCCCAGGCCGAAGGCGAGGCGGATCGGGTGCTGGACAAGCTCAGCGCGGATTGTTTCTGAATCGGTCCGGTTTTTGGCCGGAATAGGCGCTGTACCTGGCGGGCGCGCTGGTTAAGATCGCTCCTCTGGTCTTTTTGACGTGAGGTCGCCATGCGCTTTAGTGATTTGCTCGACGCCGCCCGTAGCCACCCGCAGGAGGTCACCATCCCCGCCGAATGGGCGCAGGGTCGCGCGAGCTTTGGTGGCCTGGTGGCCGCATTGCAATACGAGGCGCTGCGTGCCCAAGTCCCCGCCGACAGGCCTTTGCGCTCGTTGGCAATCACCTTCGTCGGCCCGGTAGCCCCGGGTGTGCCCGCCAGTTACCAAGTCGAAGTGCTGCGCGAAGGCAAGGCCGTCAGCCAATTGCTTGGCCGGGTGGTGCAGAACGGTGAAGTGGCGACCCTGGTCCAGGCCAGTTTCGGTGCGTCCCGTGAATCGCAAGTCATGGTGGCGAGCGAACCGCCGCCGACCTTCAAGCACTGGGATGAATGCCAGGAGCTGCCTTACATCCAGGGCGTCACCCCGGAATTCATGCGGCACCTGGCGATGCGCTGGAGTGTCGGCGGCTTGCCGTTTACCGGCAACACCTCCCGCGACATGGGCGGTTGGGTGCGCTTGCGCGGCGATGTGAAAGAGGAGCCGCTGACCGAGTCGCACATCCTCGCCCTGGTGGACGCCTGGCCGCCGGCCTTGCTGCCGCACCTTAGAAAGCCCGCGCCGGGCAGCACCCTGACCTGGACCATCGAGTTTATCCAGCCGCTGCAAGACCTGAGCACACTTGACTGGTGCCAGTACCACGTCACCATCGAACACGCCCGCGACGGCTACGGCCATGCCGCCGCCGCGCTATGGAGCCCGGCCGGCGAGTTGATCGCCATCAGCCGCCAGACCGTGGTGGTCTTCGCCTGATCCTCAGTGCTGGTGGCGCTTGCGCCAGGCGCGCCACCAGCCACCGCTCAACACAAAGCGCGGGAAGGTCACGAACTGCTCGACCAGCAGGCGTTGGACGGCATCTTTGCGATCACTGAAGGGTTCACTGGCCTGGGCTTCCAGATTGTGGCCATGCCGCTGCAGCGCAAGGCCGGCCAGGATACCGACAACACCCACGGCCAAACTGGCCAGGCTCAGGCTGAACACTCCGGAAACGATCAACAGAAACCCGATGATAAACAGCGGCACCGCGATCATGTGCAACGCCAGGTTGGTCGGGTGCTGGTGGTTTTGCGGGTACTGACGCCATTGCCAGGCGGGGAGATTGGGATGACGTTTGCCCATGATGGTGAATCCTCTGTCCGTTGAAACAACTTGAACAGAGTTTAGGTCGGGTAGGCTGGCGCGGCGAATCAAGGCTGGCTATGGGGGCCATAGCCTCGCCTTGTATTGCTTATAGCTTCAACTGCCCGATCGCTTTGCTCAGCTCCCCGGCCAACGTGGCCAGTTCATTGCTGGTGGTTGCCGAATCGACAGTTTGCTGCACGGTGTTTTCGGTCACATCACGAATACTCACGACTGCACGGTTCATTTCTTCGGCGACATGGCTCTGTTGCTCGGCGGCGACGGCGATCTGGGTGTTGCTTTCGCGCATCTGCGCCACGGCGCCGGTGATTTCGGCCAGTGCGGCGCCGGCTTCCTGGGCTTGTTGCACGCAGTCGTCGGCCTTGAACGAGCTTTCCTGCATGAAGTCCACCGCATCGCGGGTGCCGGCTTGCAGCGCCGAGACCATGTGGGTGATTTCGTCGGTGGAGGTTTGCACGCGCTTGGCCAGGTTGCGTACTTCGTCGGCGACCACCGCGAAACCGCGGCCCATTTCCCCGGCGCGGGCGGCTTCGATGGCGGCGTTAAGCGCGAGCAGGTTGGTCTGTTCTGCGATGCTGTGGATCACGCTGACCACGCTGTTGATTTTCTGGCTGTCTTCGGCGAGTTTCTGGATCATTTCGGCGGTCTGTTGCACGCCGCTGGACAGCCCGGCAATCGAGCGTTGCACCCGGTCTACCACTTCGCGGCCGCTGCCGGCGAGGGTGTCGGCGGTCTGGGACAAATCGCGAGTGGCGCCGGCGTGCTGGGCGATGTGGTGGACGGTGGCCGTCATCTCGTTGATGGCGGTGGCGGCCTGATCGGTTTCGCTTTGCTGGCCGAGCATGCCGTGCTGCACTTCGTTCATGCTGCTGGCCAGCCGCGCGGCGCCTTCATCCAACTGCTTGGCGGTGCGGGCCACGGTGTTAACCACCCGCTGGTAGCCGGCTTGCATGGCATTGAACGCGCTGGCCATCTGGCCGACTTCATCTTCGCAGGCCAGTGGGACACGCGCTGACAGGTCGCCGGTTTTCTCGACGTGTAGCATCACGTCCTTGAGGGTGTTGAGATGGCTGAGCAGGAAGCGGATCAGCAACTGCGAAGCGCAGAGCATCGCCAGCATCAGGATCAGCACCGCTACCGCGTAATTGGCGAAGCGCTCACTGAACACCTGGCTCAGGCTGGGCGCGTAAGCGAGCACGGCGATCTGTTGCCCGTCGGCGCGGGCAACCACTTCAGCGCCCATCAACGGGTTTTCGCCGAACAATGGCAGGTGATTGAGTTCGACCCAGCCGCTGGCACTGCTCAGGTCTGACAGATCTTGATCGGCCAACTGTGGGACTTGACCACGGGCAAACGTCAGCCACGCCTCACCTTTGGGCAGCGCCTTGTCGGTCGGCCAGGCACTGAGCAAGCGCGCCTGGGCTTGTGCCGAGGACTGGGACGCCTGGCTGCGCGACTGCTGTTCGAGATGCACGGCGTATAACACCAACAACAGCGTGGTGATAAAAGCGACCGCATTGACGGCCCAGAATTTGTACTTCAGCGAGATATTGCTAAGCCAGGCACCCATGGAAGGTTTTCTCTGATAGCGGAAACAGCATTGGCAAGGTGCCATTATTGTGCCGTTACTCAGAAAAGTCACTTTGATATGGGTCAATGCGTCACATCAAACCACGGTGGGCAGCCCGAAAAAGGCGCGGGCGCAGGCGGTGCTGTGCTGGGCCAGGTCTTCCGGGCTTTCGTTGCGGTGCAGGGCAACTTCGCGCAGCACCTCCGGCAGGTAGGCCGGTTCGTTGCGGCCGTTTTTCGGCTTGGGCCGCAGGGTGCGCGGCAGCAGGTAAGGCGCATCGCTTTCCAGCATCAGGCGGCCCCGAGGAATTTCCCTGACCAGCGGATGCAGGTGCGTCCCACGGCGCTCGTCGCAGATCCAGCCGGTGATGCCGATGTGCAAGTCAAGGTCGAGGTAGCTGAACAGCGCCTGCTGCTCGCCCGTGAAGCAATGCACCACGGCGGCGGACAAGTGATCGCGGTAATCCTTGAGGATCTCCAGCAGGCGCTGGTTGGCGTCGCGTTCGTGGAGAAATACCGGTAGTTTCAGCTCGACGGCCAGGGCCAGGTGTTCTTCGAGGACTTTTTCCTGCTGCGGGCGCGGGGAAAAATCGCGGTTGAAATCCAGCCCGCATTCGCCCACTGCGCGCACGCGGCTGTCGTTGAGCAAACCGCGTAAGCGTTGGGCGCTGTCGCCGTTCCAGTCGCTGGCGGAGTGGGGGTGGATGCCGGCGGTGCAGAACAGCCGTTGGCCGCTTTCATCGAGTTTTTCGCACAATTGCAGGGCCTGTTCGCTGCCGTCGACACGGGTACCGGTGAGCACCAATTGCTGCACGCCGGCGGCATAGGCGCGCTCGAGAACGGCCTGGTGCTTCTCGTCGAAACTTGGGTTTGTCAGGTTGACGCCGATATCAATGAGTTGCATGGTGCTATCTCCGCCTGCGGCCGGAAAGCATATCAGAGCTGTAGATTTATAAGAAAAATCAAGAACTACAACGAGTTATAGCTGTCTTTGAACGTCGCAAGCGACATTGTGGTTGGCTTGTTGTCTGCCCTGGTGCCGCCGTTGCGTACTTTGTCAGCGCATAAAGCGCTCTGTTTCTGACCTCCAGCCCCTGGTTTTTCGCGAAGGTGCTGGCCAGTATTCTTTCCGGAGAGCGGATGATCCGACCCTCGGCGTTACTTATGTTGTGCCTGACGTTATTGCTGCCCATGGCGGCGGTCGCGCGGCTGGACGGGCCGCTGGAAGTGACCAAGCCGAGCAAGGTGCGCGACCTGGCCGAGATTCGCTCCAGTCGCACCCTGCGCGTACTGGTCAACCAGAGCCGCAACAGTTCCGGTGAAATTCAGGGCCAGGCCATTGGTGTCGAATACCATCGCCTGCGTGCGTTCGAGCAGTACCTCAACGACCAAGCCCGCGATGGCCAGGACATCAATCTCAAGATCATCCCCAAGGCCAAGGGGCAACTGCTCGGCGCGCTGGCGCGTGGCGAAGGCGACCTGGTGGCTCCCGGAGAATTGCTGGAAGTGAAGGCCGCGCACAAGATCAGCGCGAGCGACCCGATCGCCAGTGGCGTGCCGTTATGGCTGGTGGGGGTCAAGGGGGAGCGGCGGTTTACCAAGTTGGAGCAGCTATCCGGGCGCACCCTGACGCTGACCACTGGCAGCGCGGCGGCGGATTCGATCAACCAGGTCAACCAGAAGCTGGCTCTGCACAAGCAGCCGCCGATCAAGGTGGAGTGGGTCGACCCGAGCCTGGCGGTTGAGGATGTGCTGGAGATGGTCCAGGCCGGCATCTTTCACCTGACCATTGTCGAGAAGCCCATCGCTGAACGTTGGTCGAAGATCCTGCCCAAACTGCGCTTCGACAAACAGGTGGCGATCAATGAGCCGGGTGAAGAGTACTGGTTCGTGCGGCAGGACGCCGCGATGCTGCGCGCAAGTATTGATCGTTTCCTCAAGACCTACCGCACGCCTTCCGACCAGGACGTGGCGTTTCAGCGCATTTATCGACGCCTTTACCAAGTGCGCAACCCGCTGGCCCGCATCGACCGCCAGCGCCTGGAGAAACTGCGTCCGGTCCTGCAAAAACATGCGCGCGAGCAAGGCATGGATTGGTTGAACCTCGCTGCGCTGGCCTTCAAAGAGTCCGCCCTCGACCCAGGAACGCGCAGCAGCGGTGGCCCGACCGGCCTGATGCAGATCACACCTTCGGCGGCGCAGCGGGTGGGGGTGAACAATATCGAGAATCTCGACAGCAATGTGCAGGCGAGCGCGCGTTACCTGTCGATGATCCGCCGCAAGTTTTTCGCCAGCCCCAAGCTCAACGAGCGCGAGCGCATGGCTTTCGTGCTGGCCGCCTACAACATGGGGCCGGAACGCGTGCAAGGCATGCGTACCGAAGCCAAGCGCCGTGGGCTTAACCCCAATCAGTGGTTCTTCCAGGTCGAGCGCATTGCCATGGAGCAGGTGGGGATGAGCGCCGTCAGCTATGTGAATAGCGTCAACAAGTACTACCTGGCGTTTGATCGGGAACGGAACTCCCTGGAGCCGCCGGCGTTGGAGCCGAAAATCGCCTCACGCAAGTGATCGATTTTATAGATATTAATCAGGCAATTTTTCGGCTTTTATCATTGCATAAACTGATTAATATGGCGGCCAACCAACCCCTACTTTGAAAAGGATTATCACCATGAGCCCACTGATCAAAAGCATCCTGTCCACCCGCGCCGGCTATGGCCTGACTGTTCTGCGCATTGTTGTCGGTATCATCTTCGCCGCCCACGGTTCGCAAAAACTCTTTGGCTGGTTTGGCGGCTACGGCCTGGCGGGCACCGCGCAGTGGATGGAAAGCATTGGCCTGGCGCCGGGCACCTTGATGGCCTTGTTGTCGGGCGGTACCGAGTTCTTCGCCGGCCTGGCCCTGATCATCGGTCTGCTGGCGCGCCCTGCGGCATTGGGCCTGACTATTCTGTCGCTGGTGGCGATTTTCTCGGTGCATATCCATAACGGTCTGTTCATGGCGAACAACGGTTATGAGTTCGCCCTGGCCTTGCTCGGCGGCTCCCTGGCCGTCCTGTTCGAAGGTGCTGGCAAACTGTCTGCCGACCGCGCCATCGCCAACTGATCGCCCTGTAACCCCTGGAGAAGGCCCGCCATGCGCGGGCCTTTTCGTTGCGCGGGATTCTTGACACCGCCCCATCGGCTTCTCTAGGATGTTGGTTATGCGCCGATTTAAACAGCTAATTGCGGGGCGCCACTGGGACTCGATGCAGCCCGACAGAAGCCAGCTCTGACTGAAGACGCAGGCTTCGAAATACCGCTAAAGCGCTGGTTCGGTGTTGCCTCTCACCTGCCCGCAGACTTTTGAGGCAGAGACACGACACGATGAATGCACCACACCCCCTCATACGCCTGGCCCCGATCACTGCGGACCTGAATCAACGCAATCCAAGAATTCTCCTCGGCGGCAAGCACCAGCCGACGCTGTTGCGTTACCTGGATGGTTGGCCGCGGCGTGGCGGGCGGCCTTCGGCGTTCCTGATCCAGTTTGTCGAAGATGGCGATTCCCTGGCGCGCTTTGCCAGCAACAGCTTTGACCTTGCGGTGATCCAGGCGCCCAGCGCTAGAGATGCGGCTGAGGTGATCCATCAACTGACGCGGATTGCCCGGCAAGGCTTGATCGCACGGCGCTGAGCCTTCAATAAAACGCCGACGGCGGCACCGGACAACGACGGCGACGCCATTGAAATAGCCCCCAGGCAATCAGGCTCAGCAGTGCCGGCAACGGTACAATCACCAGCAGTTGTATGTTGCGTTCCAGGCGCTGCACCGGCGCGTAAAGGGTGTTTTTCAGCACATGCAGTTCCATCGGTAAACGCAGGCGTTCCTTGTTGAGCGCTTGCAACTGGGTGTTGGTATCGACCGCCTCGGTGCCCAGGGTCGTGCCCTCAGGGTTAAGGCGCTGCCATTCCTTCTCCGTTTGTGCCAAGCGCCGTTCCAGCTCGATGGCCTGGTCCTGGTAGGCGCGCTCGGCAGCCTCGCGGCGCTTCTCCAGCAGGTTCAGTGAGTGGCCCGTCACTGCACGCGGGCGAATATTCGCAAGGGCTTGCGGTGCTGCGAGGTTATCCAGAGCGTTCACTACAAACAGTTTGTTAGCGTTTTGCGCGGAGCCGCTGGGTGGCTTGCTCAACATATCCGTATCGGCAACCACTATCACTTGGATCTGCGTCGCCTTCTGCAGCCCCGGCGGCTGCCCGCCAAATCCGTCGGCAAACGCTGAATAGGCTGGCCCTTCGAGTCGGGCAGCGATCACATGATGCTCGCCACGCGTGGAGAACGCGCTGTCCACGGCGCTTGAATCCAGCAGTAACGACTGTCTGGAGCTGCGCAGCAGTGGCGTGAAGGTGGCCCGGCTTTTATCCAGGGAGAACAGGGCGCCGCTGTTCGACACGGTCACCGTGTCCAGCTTCCAGGTGCTGACATCATGGGTATTCATCGCTTGGCGTGGCAGGGTGAATGTGGCCGGTTGATGTTCCGATGGGGCATAGGTGCGGTCGACCAGCACCTTGTTGCTCGGCATGCTGACTCCCCAGCCGGCGAGTAACCCGTCTAGCCTGGTGGCCGAGGCTGTTGCCTTTGAGTCGCCTTTGCCGAGGGGGTCGATAAACATCAGCAGTTTGCCGCCGTTCAGGACGAACTGGTCAACCGCGTACAGCGTTTTCTCCGGCAGTTCGCGGGGGTTTATGAGCATCAGGGTTTTGATCCGCGAGGGGATATGATCTGCAGTCGGCTCCAACTCCAGTAGGTCGAAATGTCGGTGCAATTCCAGCACCAACGGTTCGATGGACGCTTCTGCCGGTAACCCTGATAACAGCCCAACGACCGCAGGCTCCGGATGCTGCAACTGGGTGATCAGGTGGCTGATTTCATACTCCAGCAGCGGCTCGTTCTCTGGGTCGAACGATTGGATACGTTGGGCAGCTTGGCCCTCCCGAGTGCCGATAAGACCGAAGAACCCCGGTTGATCGCGTAGTCCATATAATCCTGCTTTGTAGGCATCCTCTGAAAAGGGAGCGGGATCGATAATGTGCAAATTGATCCTGCCGTTTGCTGCGTGTTCGAACGCTCTCAGTTTTTCTTCAACGCGTTTGGCATAGTGTTTCAGGATGCTGCTTTTTTGTGCCGGTAGACTTGAATTGAAATAGTAGAAGTCCAGTGGGCTTTCCAGTGTGGTGAGTAAGTGCACTACCTCGGGTGACAATGTGTTGGTTTTTTGTTGAGAAAAATCCTGGCGTAGATCGGGAAGTTTGACTGCCCATACCAAGTTGAATGCGAGGAACAAAAGCAGTATGACGCTAAGTGTCATGCCGGTGCGCAATGGATATCGCATCGAGAGTGTTCCTTCTCAGCTGTTCTTGTAGTTGAGGATCGCGGTCGTCGCAGCAAGAAAAGCAATGATCATGCTGATGAAATACGCGCAGTCTTGAAAGGTAAGTGTCCCGTGGTCAATCAGGCCAAAACGCAGGAGCGGGCTGAGAGACGTCAAACTATCGATGATCCAGATGGGCGCTTGACGCTCAAGTGCATCCAACACCGAAGACACGCCACTGGCCAATAACAGCAGGCTCAGCGTCAATATGAAAATGGCCAGGCGTTGGCGGGTCAGTGCGCAAATAAAAACACCGACAGAGAGATAGCTCCCGGCTAATAACCAACTGGCCAGAAATTGTGAGGCAATGACCCCGTTGTCCGCAGTGCCCAGCAAGTTGACAACCGTCACGATGGGAAATGTCAGCAATAATGCCAGGCCCGCCACGACCCAGGCGGCGAGGAATTTGCCAATAACCAGTTCCGCGGGCCTGACAGGCAGGGTTTTCATGAAATCGCCAAAGCCGGTCTCGTTCTCATCCGCCCAAAGTTGAGTCGACAGCGCAGGGATCAGTAACAGGTACAACCAAGGATGCCATTGAAAAAAGCCCTGCAAGTCGCTGCTGCTTCGCTCCAGCAATGGGCTTGTGTGCAATCCCAGTAAGGCGGACAGCACCAGGAATACTGCAATGCTCAGGTAGGTGGCAGGTGCCGATAGATAGCTGGCAAGCTGGCGTTTGAAAACAGGTGGCAGCAGGTTCAATGGGATGCCTCCTGGCTCAGGTGGTGAACGACATCGTTCAGGCGACCTGGCTCCAGATTCAGTGAGTGTATTTCCCAGCGCCGGTTGGCAATCAATGCGCAGATGGCGGGGTAGATGGAGTGTCCCGGCATGGCGAGAACGGTCACCGTGCCTGGACCGTGCCGGTCTTCTTCGATACCTGCCACGCCGGGCAGCACGGCGAGCGCCAACAAATCGAGGGCCGACTTCGCCGCCAGGGTGACCGCCCGGAAGTGCCGGGAGCTGCGCTGTAGCTCGGGCATTGGGGTGTCCGCCAGCAGGCGACCGCCGCCAATGACCAGGGCCCGGGTGCAGACGCCGGCCAGCGCTTCGCAATCGCGTGAGGCAACGATAATCGTCATCTCGTCGGCCAATGACTGGATAAGCGTGCTGATCTTTCCTTGCTGATGGGGCGCCAAGCCTTCGCCGGGTTCGTCCAGCAGTAGTACGTCGGGGTCGTGCAGCAGGGCTTGGGCAAATGCGACTTTGCGTTTCAGGCCCGGCGGAAGCGTGTTGATCGGGTAACCGAGGACTGGCCAGAGTTCGAGTCGGCTGGCGGCGCGATCCACCCGCCTGCGTTTCTCCGCGCCCTGGAATCCACGAACGGTGGCGATGAAGCTGAGCAAGTTCTTGACTGACAGGGTCGGGTGGTTGACGCCGGATTCGGGTTGATAGCCTATTGCCTTGCGTGCGTGATACCCATGGGTTTGTGTATCCAGCCCCAAAATCCGCACCTGCCCCGAGGAGGGCTGGGTGGCGCCGGCGATCATCTTCAAAAGTGTAGTTTTACCTGCCCCCTCCAATCCAAATAACCCAAGGCACTCTTGGCGTTTGGCAGAAAATGAGACATCGCTGATTACACTCTTTTTGTTCAAGTATTTTGTGAGGTTGCTTATCTCGATCATTATGCTTTTCTATTCGGTGGGTAAGGCAAGAAGAATGAAGAGGCAAGCGCCTTTATTGAGTGATACAGGGCTCGGGTTTAAAAATGGTACGTTCAATGCATCGTGCTTGGAAGCACTGAAGTATATTAATAAGAGAAGTCCTACGTTCAGTCGATTAGCGCGCTGAAACAATCGTTGAGTGATAAATGCATGTTGATGGTCGGATGTTTATCTGATGTTTATATACGCTTTGCTTGTTGTCATGAGGCCCGATTACTATGATGCTTCTACGTACCCTAGTTCTTGAACGCTCGGGTGAAGATACGCCGGTCAACGGCGCTCTGCTCTGTGGTTTTGCTATACCCCAGATCGCGTCAAACTTTCTTGTGTACAGTCTGGATGAAGAAATAGAACCGGGTAGTTCCCGGGTATATGTCGCAGCATTACGTAGGAAAGTTGAACGGTACTTCTTGGGCGGGGTGGATGCTCAGGAAGATCTGCAAGTTGCGATGCGAGTATTTAAACAAATACTGACCCTGGCGGCGTCCGGTACCAAACCGGGCAGTGTCGGTGACGGCCAGGTTCCTTATCATTTTGTCGACTTGAAAGGCTGCAAGTTGCCGCCCGCCAGGCCCGAAGATCATCATTCAATGAACATCAAGAAAGCCTTGGTGATGAAGGTGATTACCTTGGGGACGTCTGCCCCTGCGTCAGAAGCGATTGAAAGTCCCACGCTGATTGTCCCGTCCATTCGTTTTTCTTCCCGAATGGTCTCGGCTCCCAAAGTGACGAAGGAGCCTGAAAAGGTCTTGCCCGTGATGATCCAGGAGCCGGCTCAACCTCCGCAGCAGGCGCCAGAGGTCTTGGCGCCAAATGAATCGCTGGCCGTTGTGGTTGCACCCAGTGCGCCGCCGGCATTGAGCGAACAGGAGGAGCAAAATTCGCTGTTCGAGGTGGATAGCACCTTGACCAACCTCGCGCGCGTCGCCCAGGAACTGACCCAGCAAAAACTCGCGATGCAAAAGCGCGAAGAGGTGCTTGAGCAGCGCCAGGTTCAGCTGCAGCAAGGGCTGGCGGAGCTTGAGCAAAAACGCCAGGAGCTGACCCGTCGGGTGGCGCAGGAGGAGGGCGCCCTGCAGTTGCAGGCTCAGGCGCTGGAAGGGCGTGAGGCACAGTTGGCAAATGCCTTGGGTGCGCAGCAGCAAGGGCAGCGCCAAATGGATGAGCGCGCCCGCGTCTTGGAGGAGCGGGTCACTCAAGTCGAGGTGCAAGAGTTACGGGCGCGCCAGAAGAGTGAGACGTTGGCGGCGTTGCTCGTGCAGTTACCTGGGTTGCGCCAGAATGTGCAGGCCGTCCTCTTTGAGCTCGACCAGGCGTTGGACGGCCTGGCGAGAAATGAGCTGCTTCAACCCAGCAGCGATCTTGGTGCAATCCACTTGTGATGCGAGGCGTCGGTGGGTCTGGCTACTTTCCCCCGTTCATTTATCATCACCCTCTGTTCGTCGACGCCGGGCCTTCAAGCTGCGGCGTATTGGAATCAATGGACATTGCCTGGGGATGCACGCGTTTGAGTACCAAGCTGATTACCAAAGAAGGTCATGAAGCGCTGAAGAAGGAGTTGGATTACCTGTGGCGCGAAAAGCGTCCGGACACCACGCGCAAGGTGACGTGGGCCGCCTCCCTGGGGGATCGCAGCGAGAACGCGGACTACCAGTACAACAAGAAGCTGCTGCGTGAGATTGATCGGCGGGTACGCTACCTGCGCAAGCGTCTGGAAGACATGCGCGTGGTGGAGTACATGCCCGAACAGGAGGGGCGGGTATTTTTCGGCGCCTGGGTCGATATTGAAAACGAGCAGGGCGAGACCAAGCGTTTTCGTATCGTCGGCTATGACGAGATCTATGAGCGGATGGACTACATCTCCATCGACTCACCGATGGCACGGGCGCTGTTGCGCAAGCAAGTCGACGACGAGGCCATCGTGCAGACACCGAACGGCGAGGTGTGCTGGTGGATCACCGGTATCGAGTATGTGAAATAGGCAATCATGGCCCGCAGTCTTTGAGGCTGCGGGCCATCGTCCTTTCAACCTTCGCGCAATACCGTCAGCGGGCTGGCATTCAGCGCGCGGCGCGTCCCGAATACCCCGGCACCGCCGATCAGCACCGCACCGATCACCGGCAGCAGTAGCAACCACACGTGCGGGTGCCAGGCCAGGTCAAAGGCGTAGCGGTACAGCACCCATGTCACCAGCTCGGTGCCCAGCGCCGCGAGCAAACCGCTGACCGCGCCCAGCAGGCCGAACTCGATGCGTCGGGCCTTCACCAGCAGCTTGCGCTCGGCGCCCAGCGCCCGCAGCAGCGCACCTTGGCGAATGCGCTCATCCAGGGTGGCCTGCAGGCCGGAAAACAGCACCGCCATCCCTGCCGCCAGCACAAATAGCAGCACATATTCCACCGCCAGCGTCACTTGGGCGAGGATGCTGCGCAGTTGCTCCAGCAGGGCCTCGACCTGCAGGATCGTGGCGGCCGGGAATGCCCGGGACAGGTCGACGATCTGCCGGTCATGGCCGGGGGCCAGATAGAAGCTGGTCAAGTAGGTGGCCGGCAGGTCTTTCAAGGTGCCAGGCTGGAAAATCATGAAGAAGTTGGGCTGGAAGTTATCCCAATTGATGGTACGCAGGCTGGTGACCCGAGCTTCACGATTTTCCCCCGCCACCGTGAACACCAGATGGTCGTCGAGCTTGAGTTTCAGGCTTTCGGCGACCTTGGCTTCCACCGACACACCCGGTATTTCATCATCCGGTTGCTGCACCCACCAAGTCCCCGCAGTCAGGGCATTGCCCGGCGGCAGGTCGGCGGCCCAGGTCAGGCTCAGGTCGCGCTGTACCGCACGGTCGCCGCTGGAGTCCTTGCTGACGATCTCCTGCACCGGCTCGCCGTTGACGCTGATCAGCCGGCCGGGCACCACCGGATACAGCGGCGCCGATTGCGCCTGCAGCTCGAGCAGGCGCGCACCAAAGGCGTCTTTGTCGGCGGGCAGGATATTCAGCGCGAAGTAGTTGGGCGCATCCTTGGGCAACTGGTTTTGCCAGGTGTCCAGCAATTCGCCGCGCAGCAGGGCGATCAAACCCATGGACAGCAGGATCAAGCCGAACGCCAGGGACTGGCCTGCCGCCGCCAGCGGATAGCGCAGCAACTGGCCCAGGCCCAGGCGCCACGGCAGGGACGCCCGGGCCAGCAGGCGGCGTAGGCTCTGCAACAGCAGCAGGAGCAGGCCGCCGAGAATCAACGCCGCAACCACGCCGCCGCCGAGCAGGGCGAAGGTCAGCACCAGGTCGAGGCTCAGGCGCCACATGATCAGGCCCAGGGCAAGCAGCGCCGCGCCATAGACCATCCAGGTGCTGGACGGGATGGGCAGCAGGTCGCGTCGCAGTACGCGCAGCGGTGGTACG
This sequence comes from Pseudomonas marginalis, assembly GCF_024169655.1. Taxonomy (GTDB): domain Bacteria; phylum Pseudomonadota; class Gammaproteobacteria; order Pseudomonadales; family Pseudomonadaceae; genus Aquipseudomonas; species Aquipseudomonas paraveronii. The sequence continues at coordinate 1,757,025 of NZ_JALJWV010000001.1, forward strand.
CGGCCCAGTGCCGCCAACGGCGGCAGGGCGAAACCGGCAAGGGCCACCAGCCCGGTGCCGATCCCGGCAATGGCCGGCAGTAGCCCACCGGGTGGTACGTCCGCCGGCAGCAGGTCGTGCAGGAAATAGAACAGACCAAATTGCGCGAGCCAGCCGAGCAGGGCACCGGCCAGGCTCGCCAGCAGGCCGAGTACGCTGAGTTGCAGGCTGAACAACAGCATGGCTTCACGCCGCGATAAACCCAGGCAGCGCAACAGCGCACTGGCATCAAAGCGTCGGCTGGCGAAACGGTTGGCGGACAGCGCCACGGCCACACCGGCCAGCAGCACCGCCACCAGGCTGGCCATGTTCAGGTAGCGCTCAGCCTTGCCCAGGGCGCCGCCGATCTGCTGGTTGCCATCCCGGGAATCCTGCAGGCGCTGGTTGGCCGCGAGGCCCGGCTTGACCAGGTCGCGATAGGTTTGCAGTGCCGTACTGGCTGGGGCCCCGCGCCACAGTTCGCGGTAGCTGACGCGACTGCCAGGCTGGACCACGCCGGTGGCGTCGAGGTCGGCCAGGTTGATCATCACCCTTGGCGTGAGGCTGTAGAAATTGCCAGCGCGGTCCGGTTCATAGGTCAGCACGCGGGTCAGGCGCAGGGGCTTCATGCCCACGTCGATGCTGTCACCCACTTTCAGGTCGAGTGCCGTGAGCAGCCGCGCCTCCACCCAGGCTTCGCCGGGTTTCGGGCCGCCGCCTGGGGTTTCGTCACCGAACGGCGCCGCTGCGCTTTTCAGTTCGCCGCGCAGCGGGTACTGCTCGTTGACCGCCTTGATGCTGGACAGCTGGATGCCGTTATCGGTGGCGATAACGCTGGAGAACTCGACGACGCGCGCGTGATCCAGGCCCAGTTCGGTCCCGGACCTGATTTGCTCGGGGCGTGCGGGTGAGCTGCCCTCGAGCACCAGGTCGGCGCCAAGAAACTCGGTGGCGCGCAACAGCATGGCGCCATTCAGGCGTGCGCCGAAGTAGCCGATGGCAGTGCTGGAGGCGACGGCCACCAGCAGGGCGAAGAACAACACGCGCAATTCGCCGGCGCGGGCATCGCGCAGCAATTGGCGCATGGCAAGGCTGAACAGGCGCAGCAGCGGCAAACGTGCCATCAAGGCTCCAGGGGCGCGACCATCAGGCCGGCTTCAAGGCGGATCAGGCGTCGGCAACGGTGGGCCAGGCGCTCATCGTGAGTGACCAGGACCAGTGTCGTGCCGCTTTCTTTATTCAGTTCAAACAGCAGGTCGCTGATGCGCTCGCCGGTATGGCTGTCGAGGTTGCCGGTGGGTTCATCGGCAAACAGCACGTCAGGTTCGGCGGCAAATGCGCGGGCGATCGCCACCCGTTGTTGCTCGCCCCCGGAGAGTTGGCGTGGCGAGTGGGTCAGGCGTTGGCCCAGGCCGACCCGTTCGAGCAGGTGCCTGGCACGCTCGCGGGCGTCTTTGCGGCCGTCCAGCTCCAGCGGCAGCATGACGTTTTCCAGCGCGTTGAGGCTGTCGAGCAGTTGGAATGACTGGAAGACGAAGCCCACGTGTTCGGCGCGGATGCGTGCGCGCTGGTCTTCGTCGAGGGTGCTCAGGGCTTGCCCCGCGAGCGTGACTTCGCCACTGCTGGGCAGGTCGAGGCCGGCCAACAGGCCGAGGAGGGTGGATTTACCGGAACCGGAGGCACCGACGATAGCCAGGCTATCGCCCTTGTTCAGTTCCAGGCTCAGTTCGTGCAGGATAGTCAGTTCACCTTCCGCGCTGGGAACCACTTTGCTAAGGTTCCGCGCGGTGAGAATGCTTGCGCCCATGGAGAATCCGATGCGAATGTGGTTTTTGAGTGCTGGCCTGGCCTTGATGTGCATGGCCCAGAACGCAGCGGCGGGTACGGTCCTGATCGTTGGCGATAGTATCAGTGCCGGTTTCGGACTGGATACCAGCAAAGGGTGGGTAGCCTTGCTGGGACAACGGCTCAAGCACGAAGGTTTCGACGATGAAGTGGTCAACGCGTCCATCAGTGGCGACACCAGTGCCGGAGGCCTCGCGCGACTGCCGGCGGCGCTTGCAGAGTATAAGCCAGGCTTGGTGATTATCGAGCTGGGCGGCAATGACGGCCTGCGCGGACAGCCGCCGGCGCAATTGAAACAAAATCTTGCATCGATGATCGAGCAGTCCCAGGCGGCAGGCGCCAAGGTGCTGCTGCTGGGCATGCAGTTGCCGCCTAACTACGGTCCGAAATACACCACGGCGTTTGCCGGGGTCTACGCGGCGCTGGCCAAGGAGAAGAGCGTGCCGCTGGTGCCGTTTTTCCTCGAAGGCGTGGGCGGTCATCCCGAGCTGATGCAGGCTGATCAACTGCATCCTGCGGTCGGCGCCCAGGGCAAGTTGCTGGAAAATGTCTGGCCGACGCTAAAACCGCTGTTATGACGCTTTTCTAGCGGCAGGCTTTCGGCTAAGGTGGCGCCCCCCCGATTTGGAGCCCTCGATGTCGCGTCCTGCCTGGTCCCTGTTTAATTACCAACTGATCGAGCCGGACGAACAGCTGGATCTGTTCGCCTGCCAGGAAGTCCGGGTGCATCTGGTCACGCGTCAATTGGAGCTGGGCGGCACGATCGATCGCACGCTCTGTGGCACGTTGTTGCCGGCTCAGCCACGCTGGTCGGCGGTGGACCGCTCGCTCTTCCAGGACCAGCGCCTGTGCCCCCTGTGCCGTGCCATTCTGGAGTCGCAAAAGCGTGGCACGCCGCCGATCTGGCCGGAGCTGCGCTTCGAGTTGTAAGGGGGGGCTACGAGCTTGCAGCTAGAAGCCCGCTTCACGTATACAATCGTTTTTTACCTACACGTTGTTCTGCGAAGGATTTTTCGGATGTTGTCGCGCCTTTCCGTCGTCACCTGCTGCCTGTCTCTTGCCGCCCTGTGTGCGGCGGGTTCCGCAGCAGCCTTGCAATTGCCCTTGCCGCCACCGGGTGAAGACGTCGTTGGCCAGGTCCAGGTGATCAAGGCCAAGTACGAAGACACCTTTGCCGACCTGGGCACCACCTACGACCTGGGCTACTCGGAGATGGTCGCCGCCAACCCCGGCGTCGATGCCTGGTTGCCGGGCGCTGGCACCGAGATCGTTTTGCCGACGCGGTTTATCCTGCCGCCAGGCCCCCGCGAAGGCATCGTGATCAACCTTGCCGAGTACCGGCTCTACTATTTCCCCAAGGGCCAGAACGTGGTCTACACCTTCCCGCTGGGGATTGGTCGTGAGGGCTGGGGCTCGCCGGTCGCCCATACCACCATTGTCGCGAAAACGCCGAACCCGACCTGGACCCCGCCAGCCTCGATCAAGGCTGAGCATGCCGCTGAGGGCGACCCGTTGCCTAATGTCGTCCCTGCTGGCCCGGACAACCCTTTGGGGCCGTTCAAGTTCTCGTTGGGCACGCCGGGTTACCTGATCCACGGTTCCAACAAGAAGTTCGGCATCGGCACGCGTACCAGCCACGGCTGCTTCCGCATGTTCAACAATAACGTGCTGGAAATGGCCAGTATGGTGCCGGTGGGGACGTCGGTGCGCATCATCAACGATGCCTACAAGTTCGGTAACAGTGGTGGCAAGGTTTACCTGGAAGCGCATACGCCTCTGAACGATGACGGCACCCCCTCGGTGGTCGACAAGCACACGGCAGTGATCAACGCCCTGCTCAAGCGTGAAGACCTGGCCAATCATCTGCGGGTGAATTGGGATCAGGTGCGTGACGTGGTGGCTGCCGAAGATGGCCTGCCGACTGAAATCGGTGTGCCGGGCGCGGCGCCGATGGTGTCGAGTACGCCGATCGACCTGCTGCAGTAAGCCTGCGTGATCCAAAGCCCGCCTCGGCCTTGCGCCGCGGCGGGTTTTTTATTGCCCGCTCCCGCAGGACTCGCGAAATTCAGGCAATAAAAAAGCCGATCCAAAAATGGATCGGCTTGATAACAATCCCGAAGGATTATTACTTCTTGCTAGCTTTTTCAAGCATGCGCAGAGCGCGCTCGTTAGCTTCGTCAGCAGTCTGTTGTGCTTTTTGAGCAGCAGCCAGAGCTTCATCAGCTTTACGGTAGGCTTCGTCTGCACGAGCCTGGGAGCGAGCTGCTGCGTCTTCAGTTGCAGTCAGACGAGCTTCGGTTTCTTTGGAGACGCTGCTGCAACCGGTAGCCAGAACTGCGGCCAGGGCGATAGCAGAGAATTTCAGAACGTTGTTCATCGTGTTCCCCTTCAAGGAATTTCAATTAGATAGCTGTTATCTCAGAGTGAGCTAATAGCCGGCGTACATACTACTCATTACTTGTAGTAAGTAAACTGACCTAGCGCAAGAAGCAAAAAAAAATTCTGTGCCGAATCTATTTTCGCTAATCTTTGGGAGGATTGTATAAAAAGTGTTCGGTTTTTTGCAGTCTGCTGAAGATTGGACCCTGCCTGAAAGGGCCGGCCCGCATGTGTCAAGCCTTGTAAATAGATGAAAATCTATATATCTGGGCTAACACTTTTGTACAGGTTGACTTTGCCAAACCCTGCATCTTTTGCGCATGTAGAGGTGACTTTAACAGCGCCAGTTCGTCTCAAGCTTCAACTGCCGGCAATGTTCAGGCTTTCGGTCAGCGATTGATCGAGGCCCTTTCTATATCCGCCAGCGCCCCGGGAGGACGAGTGCGTCTTGAGCAATTTCAGGATTGCTGCCTACTATTCTCTACGTGCTGGTTGTGAGCGCTCAAGGTTTTCTCGTTGTCGAAACCGGCACGGGGTGGCGTAGATGTTCCTTCGCCGGAAAAACATCGGTAAGGTAGGGGTCAGAATCCAAGACCCGCGAGGAGTAGTGATGAGCGAGGCGTTGTCCATCCACCATGACCAGGCTGGTCATCAGTTCGAGACCAATGTGGACGGTCATCGTGCCTACCTGACGTATATGGACCTCGGGAAACAGACCTTGGACATCTATCGGACTTTCGTGCCCAACGCACTGCGAGGCCGTGGTATTGCGGCCGCATTGACCGAGGAAGCCTTGAAGTTTGCCGAAGAGGCCGGCTACACGGTGATCCCGTCATGCTCTTACGTCGAACGCTACATGGAGCGCCACCAGCGCCATGCCGCCAAGCTGTAAGGCGTGAACAGCAGCATGAAAAACGCCGGGCTTAGCCCGGCGTTTTTGTGTGCGCAGATCAGACTCAGGTACGTTTGCGTAGGGGCAATACGTCCTTGAGCTTGGCGTGCATGCTGCGCAGGGTGGTCTCGGTGGTCGACCAGTCGATGCAGGCATCGGTGATCGACACGCCGTACTGCAAATCGGCCAGGTTTTTTGGAATCGCCTGGCAGCCCCAGTTCAGGTGGCTCTCGACCATCAGGCCGATGATCGACTGGTTGCCTTCCAGGATCTGGTTGGCGACGTTTTCCATCACCAGCGGCTGCAGGGCCGGGTCCTTGTTGGAGTTGGCGTGGCTGCAGTCGACCATGATGTTCGGCTTGATCTTGGCCTTGTTCAGCGCCTGTTCGCACAGCGCAACGCTGACGGAGTCATAGTTGGGCTTGCCGTTGCCGCCGCGCAATACCACGTGACCGTAGGCATTGCCCTTGGTGGTGACGATGGACACGCCGCCTTCCTGGTTGATACCCAGGAAGCGATGAGGGCTGGAGACTGATTGCAGCGCGTTGATCGCCACGGTCAGGCCGCCGTCGGTGCCGTTCTTGAAGCCCACGGCCGAGGACAAGCCCGACGCCATTTCGCGGTGGGTTTGCGATTCGGTGGTGCGCGCGCCGATGGCCGACCAACTGATCAGGTCCTGCAGGTACTGCGGGGAGATCGGGTCGAGGGCTTCGGTGGCGGTGGGCAGGCCCATTTCGGCCAGGTCCAGCAGCAGCTTGCGACCGATGTGCAAGCCGTCTTGGATCTTGAACGAGTCGTCCAGGTACGGGTCGTTGATCAGGCCTTTCCAGCCCACGGTGGTGCGCGGTTTCTCGAAATAGACGCGCATGACCAGGTACAAGGTGTCGGACACTTCTTCGGCCAGCGCCTTGAGGCGCTCGGCGTATTCGTGGGCCGCCTTGAGGTCGTGGATCGAGCACGGCCCGATTACCACGAAGAGGCGGTGGTCGGTACCGTCGAGAATGTCACGAATGACTTCGCGACCCTTGGTGACGGTCTGCAGTGCAGCGTCGCTCAGGGGGATTTCGCGCTTGAGCTGATCGGGCGTGATCAGGGTCTCGTTGGATTCGACGTTCAGGTCGTTGATCGGTAAATCAGCCATCGTGTTACTCGTCAGGGTCACGGGTGCCGGCCGCCAGCCATTCCCGTGCGGCGGAGCACAGCATGATTTGAATGCAGGGGGGAGGAACCTTAGCGCGTAATACCGGCCCGCGACAATGGGCAAAGCCCGCTTTAATCCAGCGCTGGCGCCACAAACGCCTCATGGGAGAACTCACCGGCATGCCGCGCCACCCACTCGCGGGCCATGGTTTCGAACTGCGCGGGCGTCGACTCGGCGTCTTCGTGCTGGCGGCAGTAACGCTCTATCCGGCATGCTTGCTCACCCATGCGTGCGCCGAACAACGCATGTTCATCGGTGAACGAGATGCCGACACGATAGCCGTTTTCCACCTTGCGGCACCATGCCACATAGCCCGGATAGCGGGCCCCGGCGCCCAGGGATGGGATATGCAGATCAACCGCCGTACCTTGGCGCCAGGCACGCGGGCAATTGCAGGCGATGCCGCCCAGGCCGATAGTGTGCAGGCGTTGGCGGGGAATGGGAGGGGAGGGACGTTGGATCAATAGGGCAGCGACATCATCAGGATGAGGTAAAAAACGACCCATGTACACGGACTCCGAGCACCGTCCAGTCGACGGCGGTGGCAGCAGTATAGTGAAGGAACAGGCATTGACCGACCTGGATATTGACCAGCAACTGCTGGGATTACCAGGCATTTCGCTCGTGGTGTTCACCAGCGTGGGCTGTTCCAGTTGCCGTTGGGCGCATCAGCAACTACCGGGCTGGCATTTGCCGGTGGATCGGCTGTGCTGGGTGGATGCCGGGCACAACGGCGGTGCGGTGGAACGCTATCAGGTCTTTCATTTGCCGGCGTTGTTCGTGGTGTGCGAGGGTCAATTCCTTGGGCAAATACAGACACGCCTTACGCCTTCCGACCTTACCGACGCTATTCATCAAGCGCTTACCCGTACTCCAGAGGATTTGCCATGACAGCATTGTCGCCACGCATTGGCATTATCGGCACCGGCGCCATCGGTGGTTTCTACGGCCTGATGCTGGCGCGTGCCGGCTTCGACGTGCATTTCCTGTTGCGCAGCGAATATGCAGCGGTCAGTGAGCGCGGCCTGCGCGTCAACAGTCGCGTGCATGGCACTTTGCATCTGAACCCGGTGCAGGCCTACGCCCGCGCGGCCGACATGCCACCGTGCGACTGGCTGCTGGTGGGCACCAAATCCACGGGCAATGTCGACCTGGCCCCGACCATCGCCCAGGTCGCGGCGCCCGACGCCAAGGTGGTGTTGCTGCAAAATGGTCTCGACGTCGAAGACAGCCTGCGTGAACACCTGCCGGCGTCCCTGCATCTGCTCGGCGGGCTGTGCTATATCGGCGTACACCGTTCTGCCCCCGGCGTCGTCGAGCATCAGGCGTTGGGGCGGGTCAACCTGGGTTATCACAGCGGCACCGCCGCCAACGACGAAGCGCGCCAGAAGGCGATTGTCGAAGCGGGCGCCGCGTTGTTTCATCAGGCCGGCATCGAGTCCCAGGCCATGGCCAACGTACACCAGGCGCGCTGGCACAAGCTGGTGTGGAACGTGCCTTACAACGGTCTCTCCGTACTGTTGGGCTGCGGCACCACAGCGATGATGGCGGATGAGTCCAGCCGCGAACTGATCCAGGCGCTGATGGCCGAAGTGGTGAAGGGCGCCCACGCCTGTGGCCACGACATCCCGGCCAGCTATGCCGAGCAGATGTTTGCCATGACCGAAACCATGGACGACTACCTGCCCAGCATGTACCACGACCATATCCATAAACGCCCGCTGGAACTGGCGGCGATCTACGCCCGCCCACTCGCCGCCGCCAAGGCCGCCGGCTGCGAGTTGCCGCGAATGCAGGCGTTGTATCAGGCCTTGAGTTTTATTGATCGGCATAACCGCTGATTGGGGGGAACCACCATGGCAAAGGGATTGGGCGACAAGCTGGTACTGGCGATTTCATCGCGGGCGCTGTTCGACTTGAGTGACAGCCACAAGGTCTACCTGGCCCAAGGCGTGGAGGCCTACCGCAAATACCAGATCGAGCACGAAGAAGAAACGCTCGAACCGGGCGATGCCTTCCCGCTGGTCAAGAAGCTGCTGAGCCTCAACGCCAGCCTGGGCCGGGCCCGGGTCGAGGTGGTGCTGGTATCGCGCAACAGTGCTGACACCGGCCTGCGCGTGTTTAATTCGATCCAGCATTACGGCCTGGACATTTCCCGCGCCGCTTTCGTAGGAGGGCGTAGTCCATATCCTTATTTGGCGGCGTTTGGGTGCCATCTGTTCCTTTCGACCCATGCTGAAGATGTGCGCAGTGCGCTCGATGCCGGGTTTGCTGCCGCGACGATTCTGTCAGGCGGCGCGCGCAGGGCATCGAGCGAGGAACTGCGGATCGCATTTGATGGCGATGCGGTGTTGTTTTCCGACGAGTCGGAGCGCGTTTATCAACTGGGTGGGCTGGAAGCGTTCCAGGCCAGCGAGCGCGAATCGGCACGCCAGCCGTTGCATGGCGGCCCTTTCAAGGGCTTCCTCGCGGCGCTTAACTTGTTGCAGCGTGAGTTCCCGGACGAGGCATGCCCGATTCGCACCGCGCTGGTCACGGCGCGGTCGGCGCCGTCCCACGAGCGGGTGATTCGCACCTTGCGCGAGTGGGATATCCGCCTGGACGAGTCGTTGTTCCTCGGCGGCCTGGAAAAATCCGCGTTCCTGGAGGCGTTTGCCGCCGATGTTTTTTTCGATGACCAGGCTGGCCATTGCGAGAAAGCCAGGGAGGTGGTGGCCACCGGGCATGTGCCCCATGGCATCAGTAATGAGGTGAAGATTCAGACGTCGAGCTAAGTCAGTCAAACTCCCCGAGGCGCTGCTAAGCTCATTCAATCTCCGCCATCCTGGCTGTCCAGGAGGTTTTATGATCCGGTCGATGCTGTATGCCACGGACCTCGGTCTGTATGCGCCTTATGTGATGCAACATGCGCTGGCGCTGGCGCGAACGTTCAAGGCTGAGCTGTCGGTGGTTCATGTGGTCGAACCCATGGGCCTGTTCGCCGAGTCGGTGTTGCAGAGCTACCTTGATGAAAAGGCCCTGAACGAATGGCAGAGCCAGGGCCTGAATACGGTGATGGCGACGATCGAGCAGCGGGTGCTCGACAGTTTTCGCGAGGAGCTGGGGGACGGCGCGCAAGACTTGCAACTGATCCACTCGGTGCGGGTGATCCAGGGTGACCCGTGCGAGGTGATTCTCGACCAACTGCGTAAACTTTCCGTGGATCTGTTGATCGTAGGCAGTCACAGCCACGCAACTGCCGCGGCCACCCCCCTTGGGCGCACCGCTGCACGGGTGTTGCAGCTGTCTCCGGTGCCGGTTTACCTGGTGCCGTCGTTACAACGTCAACGCAGTGATGACGTGTGAAGGGAAAGGGTAGATAAAAAGTTCTAGATTTATCTGTCTAACCTTTAATATAGTTATATACCGTCGCTGATACCCGTGGCGTCTATCTGCTTTGAGGGACACATATGAAGCTTCAACAACTGCGCTACATCTGGGAAGTGGCGCACCACGATCTCAACGTTTCCGCTACCGCTCAAAGCCTCTACACCTCGCAACCGGGTATCAGCAAGCAGATCCGCCTGCTCGAAGACGAGCTGGGTGTCGAAGTGTTCGCCCGCAGCGGCAAGCACCTGACCCGCGTCACCCCGGCCGGTGAACGCATCATCACCACCGCCGGCGAGATTCTGCGCAAAGTCGAGAGCATCAAGCAGATCGCCCAGGAGTTCTCCAACGAGAAGAAGGGCACCCTGTCGATCGCCACCACCCACACCCAGGCCCGCTATGCGTTGCCGCCGGTGATCCGCGACTTCATCAAGCAATACCCGGATGTGGCCCTGCACATGCACCAGGGTTCGCCGATGCAGATCGCTGAAATGGCCGCCGACGGCACCGTCGACTTCGCGATTGCGACTGAGGCCCTGGAGTTGTTCGGCGACCTGGTGATGATGCCGTGCTATCGCTGGAACCGTTGTGTGGTGGTGCCCCAAGGTCACCCACTGGCCAAGCTGCCGAAGCTGACCCTGGAAGCCCTGGCGGAATACCCGATCGTGACTTATGTGTTCGGTTTTACCGGCCGCTCCAAGCTCGACGAAGCCTTCAGCCATCGTGGTCTCACGCCGAAAGTGGTGTTCACCGCAGCCGACGCCGACGTGATCAAGACTTACGTTCGCCTGGGCCTGGGCGTGGGAATCGTCGCCAAGATGGCGGTCGACACCCAGCTCGATAAAGACTTGGTCGTGCTCGACGCCAGCGAGTTGTTCGAGTCCAGTGTGACCAAGATCGGTTTCCGTCGCGGCACGTTCCTGCGTGGTTTCATGTGCGACTTCATCGAGAAATTCGCCCCGCACCTGACGCGCGAAGTCATGGCCAAGGCGATCCAGTGCCACAACAAGCAGGAACTGGAAGAGTTGTTCGACGGCGTAGAACTGCCCGTCCACTGAGTGGTTTATTTGGCCTCGGTAACCGTAAAGTGTTGCCGGGCGCCCGCCACTAGAATCTCCACCTCATCACCGTCGAACTTGCCCAGCAGGCTGTTGCCCAGGGGCGAGCGCGGGGTGATGACGGTGACCGGTTGCCCCACCACCTCCACTTTCAAGCCCGCAGCATCCGGCGCCAGGAACAACCATTGCTGGCGACCGTTTTCGTCTTCCAGGCCTACTAGCGCGCCGACTTCTATGCCCCGTTGCGCATCGTATGCACGCAGTTGCAGTTGCAGGTTCTGGCACAGCGTCAGCGACTGCTTGATTTCCTCCACCCGCTTGGCTTGCCCGGCCGCCAGGTAAGACGCTTCCAGCCCGAGGGTGTCGTATTTGTTTTCCGCGATGTTTTCTTCGTGGGTCGCGGTTTCGTAGGCGGTTTGCGCGGCGCGTTGGGCGATGTCGAGGTCGACGCTGAGTTTTTCCAGGATCAACTGGAGGACGGCGTGTTTATTCATGGTTGGGTTTGATCATTCGCAAAATTGCAGGACATTCGCCCGGCTCTTTTCATTGGGCGCGTTCTGGTCCTGTTGCAGCCAGAACTGGCATTTGGGGTTGGACAGGTTGCGCGCGTTGTTGCGGGCCTGATCCAGGGTTTGCTGTTGTTCCTGCTTGCGCAGGTTCTCTTGATACTGCTCAAACATGCGGTTCGGCGGTTCCGGTGCAACCGGCCTGGGTTTGCCGAGTTGTTGAACGGCCTGGGCGACGGGCGCCAGGCTTTGCGGGAACAGATAGCGAGACGCCAGCCAGGTGGTCAGCGCAATGGCGATAAACCCCAGCCACACGCCCAGGGCGATGGCGAGACAGAGTTTGAACAGCGACAGCGGGCGGTCAGACATGGCGGTCTCCTGGTGGGCATTTGCGGCGTGGCGGCGATTGTCGCACAGCCACCGTGCAGAATAATCGCGATCAAGCCTTCTGCATCGGGGCATTTATGCGGACAATCGAGCCTTTGAGCGTTGGAGCCCGGAATGAAAGCCCGCTGGGATATTTTTTGCAGCGTCGTCGACAACTACGGCGACATTGGCGTGACTTGGCGCCTGGCCCGGCAATTGGTGGTGGAGCACGCTTGTGACGTGCGTTTGTGGGTCGATGACCTGCGGGCCTTCGAGCGCATGTGCCCGCAGATTGATGTGCAACGGGAGCAGCAATGGCAAGAGGGCGTCGACGTGCGCCATTGGCCGGCGCAGTGGTTGGCCACGCCATCGGCGGATGTGGTGATCGCCGCGTTTGCCTGCCAGTTGCCGCCTGAGTACATGGAGGCGATGGCCGCGTGCGAGCGTGCGCCGTTGTGGATGAACCTGGACTACCTGAGTGCCGAAGACTGGGTGGTGGGGTGTCATCGCCTGCCGTCGGTGAAGTTCAAGGGCGTGCAGAAGTACTTCTTTTTCCCCGGCTTTCGGTCGGGCACCGGTGGCCTGTTGCGTGAGGCGGGGTTGCTGCAACAGCGCCAGGCGTTTCAACAGGATGCGCGCGCACAGCAACAATTCCTGCAAAGCCTGGGCGTATTTCCCGCAGCCGGTGCGCGGTTGATGTCGCTGTTCGCCTACGAAAATGCCGCGCTTGCCGGTTGGCTGGACGTGTTGGCGACGGACGGGCGCGCCACTCATCTGCTGGTGCCGGAAGGGCGCATCCTCGGCGATATGCAGCGCTGGCTCGGCGTGGATCGGCTGGCGGCTGGCGATATACACCGGCGCGACGGCCTCACCGTGCAGGTGCTGCCGTTCGTGCGCCAGGAGCAATATGACCGCCTGCTGTGGTGTTGCGAGTTCAACGCCGTGCGCGGTGAAGACTCCTTCGTTCGCGCTCAATGGGCCGGGCGCCCGTTGCTGTGGCACATCTATCGCCAGGACGAAGACATCCATCTGGACAAGCTCGACGCCTTTCTGGAACTGTACACCGCAGCCCTCTCGCCGGCGGCAAAAGCCGCAGTGGTGGCGCTTTGGCAGGCCTGGAACACCGAGGGCGATATGGCCCAGCCGTGGAAAAAGCTGCTGGAACACTGGCCGGAAGTGGCTGCACACGCCGAAACATGGTGTCTGGAACAGGCCTTGCAGGCGGATCTTGCGACGGCGCTGGTACAGTTTTATGAAAGTTGGATATGATACGCGACCTTGATTTTTGTAAACCCCATCCAAATTTCGGATATCTGCAATGAAAACTGGTAAAGAACTGAAACCCGGTATGGTAATCCGTATCGACAACGACCCTTGGTTGGTTCAGAAAGCTGAGTTCACCAAGTCGGGCCGTAACAGCGCGATCATGAAGACCAAGCTGAAAAACCTGCTGACTGGTTACAAGACCGAAACCGTTTACAGCGCCGATGACAAGCTGGACGACGTGATCCTCGACCGTAAAGAAGCGACCCTGTCCTTCATCAGCGGCGACGCTTACACGTTCATGGACACCACTGACTACACCATGTACGAGCTGAACGCTGAAGATATCGAAGCCGTTCTGCCGTTCGTTGAAGAAGGTATGGACGACGTCTGCGAAGCTATTTTCTTCGAAGACCGCCTGGTTTCCGTAGAGCTGCCGACCACTATCGTGCGTAAGGTTGCCTACACCGAAGGTTCCGCTCGCGGCGACACTTCGGGCAAAGTCATGAAGCCTGCCAAACTGGCTAACGGTACCGAACTGCAAGTGGCCGATTTCATCGAAATCGACGACATGATCGAGATCGACACCCGTGAAGGTGGTTCGTACAAAGGTCGCGCCAAGAAGTAATTCTGGCCCCTCCGATACGAAAAAAAGCCCGACCTTGAGTCGGGCTTTTTCGTGGGCGTTTAGTTGTCACTTCAGGTGTGGCTTCAGCATCATCAGCAGTACGGGTCAGACGGTGACGTGCAGACGCACATCGACGTTGCCACGGGTGGCGTTTGAGTACGGGCAGACTTGGTGGGCGGCGTCGACCAGGCTTTGCGCATCATCCTGGGCCAGGCCCGGCAGGCTGATATGCAGGTCGATATCCAGACCGAAGCCGCCGGGGATTTGACCGATGCCGACATGGGCAGTGATCGACGCATCATCCGGGATTTTGCGTTTGGTCTGGCTGGCGACGAATTTCAGTGCGCCGATAAAGCAGGCCGAGTAGCCGGCGGCGAACAGTTGTTCCGGGTTAGTGGCCTGACCGCCAGCGCCGCCGAGTTCCTTGGGGGTGGAGAGTTTGACGTCGAGGATGTTGTCGTTGGAAACGGCACGACCATCACGGCCGCCGGTGGCGGTGGCTACTGCGGTATAGAGCGTTTGCATGGTGTTGTCCTCTTGGTGTTTTGCGCTAAATATTTGCGCGCTAAGTAGTTGGTGAGATGAATGTATAGCGCTAATGTTTAGTGCGCAAGATAAATTTCAGGATTTTTTCGTAAGGGCACCTCAAAACCACCTGTGGGAGGGGATTGCCCCCTCCGCAGGTATTGGGCTTGGGTGTGTTTAGACCGCGCCTTGCAGATTGCCCCGCAACGCAATCAAATCAGCTTGCAGCTTGCGCAGTTGCTCCAGCTCCAGGCCGCTGGCGCCGAGGATGCACTGAGGAATGCCCTTGGCCTTGTCTTGCAAGGCACGGCCAGCGTCGGTCAGTTCCACCACCACCACTCGCTCGTCTTCGCGACTGCGCGTGCGGCTGAGCAGGCCTTCGGCTTCCAGGCGCTTGAGCAGGGGGGTCAGGGAGCCGGGATCGGTCAGCAGGCGGCTGCTGATTTCGCCGACGGTCAAGCCATCCTCTTCCCACAGCACCATCATGGCCAGGTACTGCGGATAGGTCAGGCCCAAGGCTTGCAGCAGCGGTTTGTAGACCTTGGTCATCAGCAATGAGGTGGAGTGCAGGGCGAAGCACAGCTGGTTATCCAGCAACAGGGATTGGCAAGGATCGGGATTTTTGCTCATGGCGCGGCCTCAAAAAAACGTGTCTGGCTGGAATCTAGCGGGCAAGTCTTTAATGCGCCAGATAATTCTGTGCGAGTGGTCAGACCAAGCCGCTTTGCAGCGCCAGGTCCCAGGGCGGCACCGGGCTGAAGCGCGATTTCAGGTATTCGAGCAACAAGCGACTGCGTGCGTTCGGCTGTTGTTCCAGGCGCAGTGCGTAGATGCCGGTGGTTTCCGGGCTGGGCAGGCCGTTTTCGCAAAACAGCGGCAAGAGTTCGCCGCGGACCAGGTATTCACTGGCCAGCCAGGTGGGCAGGTGCGCGATGCCCAGTCCGGCCAGGGCGCCGGAGAGCAGGGCTTCGGCGTTGTTGGCGCTCATGCGGATGCGTTGCGGGCGATAGGTGGCGCGGCGCCCGTCCAGTTCGAAGCGCCAGGCGAACATTGGTGCCAAGCCATCCCAGTCCAGCCCGTCGTGTTCGCTGAGGTCTCGCGGATGGGTCGGCGTGCCACGGTTTTTCAGGTAGGCCGGGCTGGCGCAGGCAATGCGCACGATACTGGCCAGCGGCGTGGCGATCAGCCGGGTGTCGACGATATGCCCGGCGCGCAGCACTAGATCGACCTTGCCCAGGTGGGCGCCCTGCATGTCCACAAAGCTATCGATCAAGTGCAGGTGTACATCCAGCCCGGGGTAGACGTTCAGGAAGTCGGCGATCACCGGCGCCAGATGCCGTCGACCGAACGCCGCCGGTGCATCCACGCGAATCAGGCCCTCCGGCGCATGGCTCAACGACACCGCTTCCGCCCGCGCCAATTGCAACTCGGTGACGATGCGCCGCGCCCGCTCGGCGAACGCCAGGCCGGCCGGTGTCGGCAGCACCGCATGGGTGCTGCGCTGGAACAAGCGGCTGCCCACCGAGCTTTCCAGGCTGTCGATGCGTCGGGCCACGGCCGAAGGTGTCAGCGGATGGCGACGTGCGGCGGCGGAAAAACTGCCGGTTTCCAGTACATCGAGAAACAGGCTGAGTTGATCGGTCAGAATATTCGGGTTCATCGGTCGATGCTTATGCGAGATTGGCACAGCCATTGTGCGTTGCTGTGCGTATCCGCGCCAGAGCGGACTGCGTAGCATGCAAGGCTTGGGATGGTGGAGTAATGCGTGGTGTTGGATTTAGCGATGTACCTGGTATTAGGCGCGGCATTGGGCACGGTGGGCGGCCTGTTTGGCATTGGCGGCGGGTTGATTGCCATCCCGGTGCTCGGCGTGCTGTTCGGCCTCGATCAGCAGATCGCCCAAGGCACCGCGCTGGTGATGGTGGTGCCCAACGTGATGCTCGCGCTGTGGCGTTATCACCAGCGCAATCGCATTGAACTGCGCCACGCGCTGCCGCTGGGGGTGATGGGTTTCAGCTTTGCCTGGCTCGGCTCGATCTGGGCCGTGGGCCTGGATGCCGGCGCGATGCGCATCGGCTTTATTGCTTTTCTGGTGGCACTGTCGGCCTACAACCTGTTGCGCATGTTTACCCGCAATGCGCCGCCGACGGCACAGATGCGCCATGCCTGGCCGTGGCTCGGCGTGTTGGGCGCGGTCTCCGGCTCCATGGGCGGTTTGTTCGGTGTCGGTGGTGCGGTGGTCGCCACGCCGGTGCTGACCAGCGTGTTCGGCACCACCCAGGTGGTGGCCCAAGGCTTGTCCCTGGCCTTGGCGTTGCCCAGCACCGGGGTGACCCTCGTCACCTACGCCTGGCACCACGAGGTGGACTGGATGATCGGCATCCCCCTGGCGGTCGGCGGCCTGCTCAGCATCAGTTGGGGGGTGAAAGTCGCCCACGCCCTGCCGGAGCGCCTGTTGCGCGGTTTGTTCTGCGGTTTCCTGGTGGTGTGCGCGGTGATGCTGACGTTTAAAGTTTGAAGCCTTCGATGATGTACTCCGCCAGGCAGTCGGTGATGGGCGACGTCATCAGCGGGTTACGCAACAAGCGCAGATTCATCGACGGCAAGGGTGGGAAACCATCGTCGCTGCCGAGCACGCGCAGGTCATCGGTCACCAGGCTTTCCATGCTGACCATCGCCGCCAGGCCGGCGCTGACCACGGCCTGGATCGCCGCGCCGTTGGAACTGTTGTAGGCCAGGCGATAATTGCGCCCGGCGGTGTCCAGTGCGGTACGGGCCCACTGGTTGTAAAGGCAGTCGGCGCCAGGCAACGCCAGCGGCACGGCGTCGTGTTCGTCCACGCAGAAGCACGGCGCCGCCGCCCACACGATGCGCTCGGTGCGCAACAACTCGCCGATATCATTGCCGGGCTCGCGGCTGATTACCGTCAACGCGAGGTCCCGCCGTTGCATCAGCACCGTTGACGCCTCGCAGTGCATCTCGATCTGGATCAGCGGGTACGCCTTGGAAAACTGTTTCAGAATTCCCGGTAGGAAGCGCATCACATAGTCGTCCGGGGTGCCAATGCGCACCAGCCCGACCATATGCGGTTCGCGCAAGGTATTGAACACCTCGCTGTGCAGTTTCAGGATGCGCCGCGCATACCCCAGCAGCACCTGGCCCTCGGGTGTCAGCCGCACTTGCCGACCGTCGCGTTCGAACAGTTTGCGCTGCAGCACGTCTTCTTCCAGACGCTTCATCTGCATGCTCACCGCCGATTGGGTGCGGTTGACCTGCTCGCCGGCACGGGTAAACCCGCCCTGGTCGGCGATGGCGACGAAGGTGCGCAGCACGTCGGTGTCGATGCTTGGGTAGGGAGCCAAATGATCAATCTCCGAGATGTATTTCATAAGAAACATTCGTTGGATTGATCATAGCCTCCGACACACACTTGCGTCATCCCCATGGGAGGGCGAGAAGATGAAAGGTCAAACAGGTTTTGTAGTAGTGGCGAAGCGGCCGTTTCGCGGGCTGTTCCAGGCGATTGCACGGTGGCAGACGCTGCATCACGAGCGGCGGTTGCTGGCCACCTTGAGCGATGCGGCGCTCAAGGACATCGGGCTGAGCCGCGCCGACGTGGAGCGCGAAACCCATCGGCATTTCTGGGAAGATCCGCTGCGAAAATGACCGAGGATGCAGTAGGGTAGTGGGCAGGCTCATACGGAGATGCCCATGCCCGCCGACCTGTCTTTTTCCCTCAAGCAAGCGCGCCGCATGGCACTGGCGGCGCAGGGGTTTTCCGGGCGCCAGGCGCCCGCGTTGATCAAGGCCACGCACCTCAACCGCTTGATTGAACGCCTGGGCGTGGTGCAGATCGATTCGGTCAATGCCGTGGTGCGTTCCCATTACCTGCCGTTATTTTCCCGCCTTGGCCAGTACCCCCCGTCATTGCTTGAGCAGGCCGCGTGGAGCCAGGGCCGACAGCGTTCGTTGTTCGAATATTGGGGGCATGAGGCCTCGTTGTTGCCGATGGCACTGTACCCCTTGATGCGCTGGCGCATGGAGCGGGCAAAACAGGGGCAGGGCATCTATGCGCAGATGGCGCGCTTTGGTCGCGAGCAGCAGGCCATCATCCAGCGCGTCTTGAACACCGTCGAACAACAGGGCGCCCTGGGCGCGGGCAGTCTGTCGACCCGCGAAGAGCGCGCCGGCCCCTGGTGGGACTGGAGTGATGAAAAGCACGCGCTGGAATGGCTGTTCGCTGCTGGCCTGGTCACGGTTGCCGGTCGGCGCGGGTTTGAGCGGCTCTACGATTTACCTGAGCGCGTCATTCCCGGCGACAGGCTTTACCACGCCCCGCTGAGCGAGGCCGAGGCTCAGCGCGGTTTGCTGCTGCACAGCGCGACCGCGCTGGGCGTCGGCAGCGAAAAAGACCTGCGCGATTACTTCCGTCTGGAGCCTGCCGACACTCGCAACCGCTTGGCCGAGCTGGTCGAAGACGGCCAATTGCTGACGTGCCGGGTGCAGGGCTGGAAGCAGCCGGCCTATTGCCTGCCGGAGCCGAAAGTACCGCGCAAGGTGCCGGCCAGCGCACTGCTGTCGCCGTTCGATTCGCTGATCTGGGAGCGCAGCCGCACCGAGCGTTTGTTCGATTTCCGTTATCGGCTGGAGATCTACACCCCGCAAGACAAGCGGGTGTACGGCTACTACGTGCTGCCGTTTCTGCACAACGAGCGCATCGCCGCGCGCGTCGACCTGCGCGCCGAACGTGCGCACGGGCGCCTGGCCGTGCATGCGGTACACGAAGAAGAGCCGGGGCTGGATGAGGAGGGGATGCGTGCGTTGGCGCTGAACTTGCGGCAAATGGCCGACTGGCTGGGCCTGGAACAGGTGCAGCTCAATTGTCAGCGGCCGAGTGCCGACCGACTAAGGGCGGCGATGCTCACACAACTGTAGGAGCGAGCAGGCTCGCTCCTACAGAATGCGCTCACCGTTTTACTTGCTTCAACGTTTCGGCGATCAGGAACGCCAGCTCCAGCGACTGGTCGGCATTCATCCGCGGGTCGCAGTGGGTGTGGTAGCGGTCCGACAAGCCGTCTTCGGTGATTGGCCGCGCACCGCCGATGCATTCGGTGACGTTCTGCCCGGTCATCTCGATATGAATCCCGCCGGCATAGGTGCCTTCGGCTTCGTGTACCTGGAAGAATTCCTTCACCTCGCCGAGGATCTGCGCAAAGTCGCGGGTCTTGTAGCCGCTGCTGGCCTTGATGGTGTTGCCGTGCATCGGGTCGGAGCTCCACAGCACCTGCTTGCCCTCGCGCTGCACGGCGCGAAGCAGCGCCGGCAGGTGGTCGCCGACCTTGTTGGCGCCCATGCGCGCGATCAGGTTCAAGCGGCCGGGGTCGTTGTCCGGGTTGAGGATGTCGATCAGGCGGATCAGGTCGTCCGGATTCATGCTCGGGCCGACCTTGACCCCGATCGGGTTGTGTACCCCGCGCAGGAACTCGACGTGGGCGCCGTCCAACTGACGGGTGCGATCACCGATCCACAGCATGTGGGCCGAGCAGTCGTAGTAGTCGTTGGTCAGGCTGTCGCGGCGCACGAAGGCTTGTTCATAGTTGAGCAGCAGCGCTTCGTGGGCGGTGAAGAAGCTGGTTTCGCGCAGTTGCGGCGAGCTGTCCATGCCGCAGGCGCGCATGAAGGCCAGGGTTTCGTCGATGCGGTTCGCCAGTTGGCTGTACTTCTCGGCCAGTGCGGAGTTGGCGATGAAGTCCAGGTTCCACTTGTGTACCTGATGCAGGTCGGCAAACCCGCCCTGGGCGAAGGCGCGCAGCAGGTTAAGGGTGGCGGTGGACTGGTGGTAGGACTGCAGCAGGCGGTCGGGGTCCGGCACGCGGTTTTTTTCGTCGAAGCCGATACCGTTGACGATATCGCCACGGTAGGCCGGCAGGGTGACGCCATCGATGGTTTCATCGTTGGACGAGCGCGGCTTGGCGAACTGGCCGGCCATGCGCCCGACTTTCACCACCGGGCAGCCGGCGGCGAAGGTCATCACGATGGCCATCTGCAGCAGCACCTTGAAGGTGTCGCGGATTTTTGCGGCGGAGAACTCGGCAAAACTCTCGGCGCAATCGCCGCCTTGCAGCAGGAAGGCGCGCCCCTGGGTCACCTCGGCAAACTGACGGCGCAACTCGCGGGCCTCCCCGGCAAACACCAGCGGCGGGTAGCTGGCCAGGCTCTGCTCCACCTGCAACAGGTGCGCAGCGTCCGGGTACTGGGGTTGTTGCTGGATCGGCAGGGCGCGCCAGCTGTCGGGGCTCCAGGGTTGGCTCATCGTGAACTCGATAGGGTGATTGACGGTCGGGCGCCAATGTTATCAGCAATTAGTGCGTGACCTGTTGCCGCTGGTTGGCCGACAATCGCGCCTTTGCCGTGGGGTTAGACCCTTTAGGAGTTGAGATGACCGAGGAGCGTGTCGAGCGCCTGCTGGCCGAGGTCCATGATGACTTCGGCATTGTCCGTGTGCTCGAAGTGGCCGATTACCGTTTTCTCGAGTTTGGCGACGCCATCGAGCAAAGCTGCGTGTTCACCGCCGACCCGAGCTGGCTGGAGTACGACTACACCCGTGCGATGCTGATCGGTGCGTTGTGCCATGAGCAGCCGGAGAGCGCGTTGTTCCTCGGCCTGGGCGCCGGCACGCTGACCCAGGCGTGCCTCAAGTTCCTGCCGCTGGAGGATGTCGAGGCCATCGAGCTGCGCCCCGATGTGCCGCGCCTGGCCATTGAGTACCTGGGGCTGGACGACGATCCACGCTTGTACATCCGCATTGGCGACGCTCTGGAATTGCTCGAAACCGCCGAAACTGCCGACCTGATTTTTGTCGACCTGTACACCGACGTCGGCCCCGGCGTCGGGCACCTGGCCTGGACCTTCCTGGAAAACTGTCAGAAGAAACTCAACCCCGGCGGTTGGCTGGTGATCAACCAGTGGGCCACCGACGATGGCAAGCCTTTGGGTGCGGCTTTGTTGCGCGGGTTGTATCACCGGCATTATTGGGAGCTGCCGGTGAAGGAGGGCAATGTGATCCTGCTGGTGCCTTCGGAGTTGGATCAGGAGCTGGACCATGCCGCGCTCTCGGCCCGCGCCGAAGCGCTGGCGCCGCGACTGGGCTATTCGTTGCAGCCATTGATCAAGGCGATTCGGCCGGCAACCTAGTTGTCTGAACGGGCGTCATCGCAGGCAAGCCCACTCCCACATTTGACCGAGCACATCCTGAAGGAATGCGGTCGATGTGGGCGCGGGCTTGCTCGCGATGACGGCGGCACGGCCAACTCAAATTCCCCTGAATACCCCTGGGCGCTTCTCGAGCATGGCGCGCACGCCTTCCTTGGCGTCTTCGCTGTTGAGCAATTGCTCGACCACCGGCGGCAATGCGGCCGCCGCGACGGCTTCGCCCTCCATGCGCGCCAGGCGGGCCGACATCAAGGTGGCCTGCACGCCGAGCGGCGCCTGGCGTGCGATGCGGCTGGCCAGTTCGACGGCGCGCGGCAGCAAGTCTTCGCTGGCCATCACCTCCTGCACCAACCCTAGGCGCAGGGCTTCGTGGGCATCGAACTCATCGCCGGTGAGCAGCCAGCGCATCGCGTTGCCCCAGCCGGCAATCTGATGAAAGCGCAACGTCGCACCGCCAAATGGAAAGATCCCACGCTGTACTTCCATTTGCGCGAAGCGGGTGTTGCTCGCGCAAAGATTGATATCCGCCGCCAGCATCAACTCGATACCAAGAGTCAGGCAGTAGCCCTGGGCGGCGACGATCACCGGTTTGCTGACCCGTGGGCCGGCGAATACGCCCCAGGGATCGCAGCCCCCGAGTGGCGGTTGCCAACCTCCTGCCATCACCCCACTGACGTTGGCCAGGTCCAGCCCGGCGGTGAAGTGGTCGCCGTGGGCGAACACCACGGCCACCCGCGCATCGTCATTTCGATCAAATTCGCCATAGGCCAGGCTCAGTTCGTTGAGTAGCTCCAGGTTAAAGGCATTGCGCTTGGCGACCCGATCCAGGCCCAACAGCAGGACATGGTCCTTGTATTCACGGCTGACGAGGCTGCTGCTGGCTTGATTCATCGGGTGTGCCCTCGGGCGCAGGGAAGGGTTTCGGACCAAAGGAGCTGAGTGGGCGGGTGAACCGTTTAAGCGTTTTAACCCACAAGGCCGGGCACTTGAAAAATAGACCTTGGCGCTCATCTGCGCAAAGACGGTGAAGCAGCGCGGTTTATCGGCGCTTTGCGATAAAAAAAGCTCCCTTTTTCAGCTATTTCCGGTATAGTGCGCGCCGGCCTTTAACCGGGCCGCGTTTAGGTAGCGCAATTCCCCGAAGTCAGCTTCGGCTGCACGTCCGTACAGCGGACTCTTCCTTGACGAATCTTTTTCATTCATTCGTTTTCGCAAATCCCCGCCGACAAAGCAGCCAGGGCGACTCTTGAGTCTCAACACGGCATGCGCAGCTTTGGAGCATGGGTCTTTGCGGATGCACTTAGAGGCAGACCCATGACCCAGGAAACCGGCGGCTTCGCCGCTTTTAATCTTAACCCGAACATTCTTGCTGCCGTCATTGCGACTGGCTACGAAGAACCTTCGGCGATTCAGCAGCAATCGATCCCGATCATCATGGCCGGCCAGGACATGATTGGCCAGGCGCAAACCGGTACCGGTAAAACCGCCGCGTTCGCCCTGCCTATCCTGCACTGCATCGATCCTGCCAAGCGCGAACCGCAAGCCCTGATCCTGGCGCCAACTCGTGAGTTGGCGCTGCAAGTAGCAACCGCTTTTGAAACCTACGCCAAGCAAATGCCAGGCGTAACCGTTGTGGCCGTCTACGGCGGCGCGCCGATGGGCCCGCAACTCAAGGCTATCCGTAATGGTGCACAGATCGTTGTCGCCACCCCGGGTCGTCTGTGCGACCACCTGCGTCGTGACGAGAAAGTCCTGTCGACCGTGAACCACCTGGTTCTGGACGAAGCTGACGAAATGCTGAAACTGGGCTTCATGGATGACCTGGAAGTCATCTTCAAAGCGCTGCCAGCGACCCGTCAGACCGTGCTGTTCTCGGCCACCCTGCCGCAGTCGATCCGTGCCATTGCCGAACGCCACCTGCGCGATCCGCAACATGTGAAGATCCAGACCAAGACTCAGACCGTTACCGCGATCGAACAGGCTCACCTGTTGGTTCACGCTGACCAGAAGACCTCGGCTGTATTGAGCCTGCTGGAAGTCGAAGACTTCGACGCGCTGATCATGTTCGTGCGCACCAAGCAAGCGACCCTGGACCTGGCCAGTGCCCTCGAAGCCAAAGGCTACAAAGCCGCTGCGCTGAACGGTGACATCGCCCAGAACCAACGTGAGCGCGTGATCGAGTCCCTCAAGGATGGCCGTCTGGACATCGTTGTGGCGACCGACGTTGCTGCGCGTGGCCTCGACGTTCCGCGTATCACCCACGTGTTCAACGTTGACATGCCTTACGATCCAGAGTCCTACGTTCACCGTATCGGCCGTACCGGCCGTGCCGGTCGCGAAGGTCGCGCACTGCTGCTGGTGACGCCACGTGAGCGCCGCATGCTGCAAGTGATCGAGCGTGTGACCGGTCAGAAGGTTGCTGAGGTCCGCCTGCCGGATGCCCAGGCCGTTCTCGATGCCCGCATCAAGAAACTGACCAACAGCCTGTCGCCGCTGGTGGCTGACGCTGAATCGACCCACGGCGAGCTGTTGGATCGCCTGACTGCCGATATCGGTTGCACCCCGCGTGCCCTGGCTGCAGCCCTGCTGCGCAAGGCAACCAACGGTCAGGCCCTGACCCTGGCAGCGATCGAGAAAGAACGCCCACTGGTACCGAACAACGCTCCGCGCGGTGATCGTCCAGAGCGTACTGGCGACCGTCCGGACCGTGGTGATCGTGAGCGTCGCGCTCCGGTGCCATTGGCTGAAGGCCGTGCTCGCTGCCGTACCGCGCTGGGCGCGCGTGACGGTATCGCCGCCAAGAACCTGCTGGGCGCTATCCTCAACGAGGGTGGCCTGGCACGTGAAGCCATCGGTCGCATCCAGGTCCGTGACAGCTTCTCCCTGGTGGAGCTGCCGGAAGACGGTCTGGAAAAACTGCTGACCAAGCTGAAAGACACTCGCGTTGCCGGTAAGCAGCTCAAACTGCGTCGCTACCGCGAAGATTGATCCGCCTCTGGGCTGATTGATCGCACATAAAAAATCCCCGACTGGTTCGGGGATTTTTTTTGCCCGGCGCTTGGCCAGAGGAGGCCGCTGGAAAGACCGGGGGAGGGCGGCGTTTTCACCAATGCAGTCGCGACTGTCAGCTGCCGATCTCGCTGGTTTTAGGAAAAGTCCGGGCGTCTGAGCGGTTTTTCTGGCTGCCTACTTGGGTGTAAACCACTTATTGTTGAGTGATGAAGTGTTGCGGATAAGTGAGCATTGCATCGATCAAGATTGTTGAAATATCTGGGCATTACGGCGGTTGTTGAGCCGATGTATATCGAGCATGTTAGGGATGCAACTGGGAAAGGTTGGTGTGTCGTCCTGCCGACGGACAGGCAGCGAATTTGAAGTCTATTGATTGTTTTTTTCCGGAAAAGGTTTGTAGCTGTTATGCGTGTTAATTATTCACAGTTTTTTCCACAAGTAATTCCTGAACCTGTTGTTTATCCGCCCACGTTGCCGCCAGTTAATGGGGCGGGAGTACAACGAAGCGACCACAACGAAGAACGCAGTTTGCAGCAGGCAAAGCGCACGTTCATTTCGGATGCTGTGCCCACTCGCTTGACAAGAAGTACGCCAGCAGTGCCTGTGGAGCGTACGACCACGACCTCAACGCTGAATAGGGTGAGCGATCCAAAACCCGAAATTAAGAATGTGTCCACGTCACCCAATGGGCTGTATTACGTGAAGTATTCACTTCCCGCGCCTGGCGCCGGGTTGAGCAATATCACATTTCCAATGAGTATCGACGAGGGCCAGCAGCGAAAGGGTAGCGAGGGTGCGGGGATTTATTATGCGATGCATTTCCGCGTTAACGATGAGCAAGGTGCGCGTCTGGGCCGTGGTTATATTGGCCTGCAGCCACGGGGGGATGGCAAGGCGCTGATTGTGTTTTCTGGAAACGGCGAGCATTTCAAGGCGCCACAAGGCCGCGACGAGTTTGATGGAGGAGTGGGGGCCAGCAATAGCACACTGGTAGATTTTAAGTTTGGGAACAAATATAACCTGACCGTGGAGCGCGATGCTGAAAATCCCCGGAAGCTGAGAGGGTTTATTCAGGATGTCACGGACCCCGATAAGCCAGGGCCCAAGCAACATGTTAAAGATATTTATGTCGATCAGAACGCGGCGTTGGCCGGTAATGAGGTAGGGTTCGTGGAACACTACGGCGCGAAAATAAACCAGAGTTCACAGATTGCCCCCACTCGCGGTAGTTTTTCCGCACCCTTCACTCAAGATGATAAGGGCAATATCAAGGTTGGCGAAATCAAGAGTGGTGGACTCTATGGCAGGTACAAGAACTCACTGGTAGGTAACCAGCAGGTTATCAGCGAAGGCGGTAAAGGTAAGGAGATACACTTTTCTTTACAGGGAGCGGGTTATGAGAAAGCCTGAAAACCCTCGAAGATGAGGGCTTCCGGTTTTTCCCTGGCGTTTCGCCGCTGTCACCGTGGGCGTGGTGTCAGCCGAAGCGATAGATGTCCATGCCCAGCGCCCCCATCGTGAACCCCTGGTGCGCCACGCTGAAGTCACCACCGGCGCCCCGCGCAAAGTACAGCGGCAACAGATGCTCATCAGTGGGATGACTACGCACGGCGTGGGGCGCCTGGCGCCGATAATCGTGCAATGCGGCCTCGTCGTTGGCCGCGAGCTTGTCCACCATCCAGTCACGGAACGCCCGCGCCCACGGTTCGATGCTTTCGGGCCCGGCGTGCCAGTCCAGTTCACCGAGATTGTGGGTGATGCTGCCGGAGCCGATCAGCAACACGCCTTGTTCGCGCAGGCCGGCGAGGGCGTGACCGACCCGGGTCTGCAGGGCCGGGCCCATACGGCTGGGCAAGGACACTTGCACCACCGGGATATCCGCCGCCGGGTACATCAGCGACAGCGGCACCCAGGTGCCGTGGTCTAGGGGGCGGCGGTCATCGATGCGCGCACTCAAGCCATCGGCGTGCAGCAATTCGACGATATCGCGCGCCAATTGCGGGTCGCCCGGCGCTGGGTACTGCACGGCAAACAGTTCGGCGGGAAAGCCGCCGAAGTCATGCAGGGTTTCCGGTGCGGCGCTGCCGCTGACCAGCAATTCCTGACTTTCCCAGTGCGCCGACACCACCACAATCGCCTTCGGCCGTGGCAGTTCAGCCGCCAGGCGCTGAAGGGCCGGGCCGCTGGCGCCGGGTTGCAGGGCGAGCATGGGCGAACCATGGGAGATAAACAGAGTGGGGAGCATAGGACGGGCCCTCAGGGTTAACATGCCCTATCTTCAATCAGATCAATGATCTAAATCTAATATAAGTTTTAGCGCTTTTTGATCGAATTTTTAGGGTGATGTATGGATTCTCAGTTTTGGCGGGAACGCTGGGCGCGTAATCAGATCGGCTTTCACTTGCCCGAGGTCAACCCGTACCTGCAACGGCACTGGCCGCAGCTGGCCCTTGCGCAAGGGGCAAAGGTGCTGGTGCCTTTGTGTGGCAAGAGCCTGGATCTGGTATGGCTGGCGAGCCAAGGGCATCGTGTGCTCGGGGTGGAGCTGTCGGAGCAGGCGGTTGAGGCATTTTTCAGCGAGCAGGGGCTGACACCACGTATCAGCCAGCGCGGCGTGTTCAAGGTGTACCGGGCGGATGTGATCGAGGTGTGGTGCGGTGATTTTTTCGCGCTGGACGCGGATGCGTTGCGCGATTGCACGGCGCTTTATGACCGCGCGGCGTTGATCGCGTTGCCGCCGCTGATGCGCGCGCGTTACACCGAGCACCTCAATGTTCTTCTGGGGGCTGGTTGTAAGGGGTTACTGATTACCCTCGACTATGACCAGGCGCAAAAGGCCGGCCCACCGTTTGCGGTGACCGATGATGAGGTGAAATTGCTGCTGGGGGCACACTGGGCGCTCGAAGTCCTTGAGGAACAGGATGTCCTGGGTGAGAGCTGGAAGTTCGTTCAGGACGGCGTAACCCGGTTGGAAGAGCGAGCCTACCAACTCACAAGGCGCTGATTAGGGGGCTGGCGCGGCGCGCACAAAAAAGGGGCGATCAGATCGCCCCTTTCCGTTTCGCTGCCAAGCGGTCAGCCGCGACGACGCAGTGCGTCAATCCGCTCTTCCAGCGGCGGGTGGCTCATGAACATGCGTGCCAGGCCCTGCTTGATGCCGCCGTTGATGCCAAAGGCGGTCAGGCTGTCCGGCATATGCACCGGCAGGCCCTGTTCGGAGCGCAGGTGCTGCAAGGCCGCGATCATTGCTCCGGTGCCGGCCAGGCGGGCGCCGGCTTCGTCTGCGCGGAACTCCCGTTTGCGCGAGAACCACATCACGATCGCGCTGGCCAGGAAGCCCAGCACCAGTTCAGCGAAGATGGTCGCCCCGTAGTAGGCAATGCCGCGGCCTTCTTCGTTCTTGAAGATCACCTTGTCGACGAAGTTGCCGATGATCCGTGCGAAGAACATCACGAAGGTGTTCACCACGCCCTGGACCAGCGCCAGGGTGACCATGTCACCGTTCGCCACGTGGCCGATCTCGTGGGCCAGCACCGCCTTCACTTCATCGTAAGAGAAGCGCTCCAGCATGCCCTGGCTCACTGCAACGAGCGCGTCGTTCTTGTTCCAGCCGGTGGCAAAGGCGTTGGCTTCATAGGCCGGGAAGATCCCGACCTCGGGCATCTTGATACCGGCCTCACGGGACAACTGCTCGACGGTCTGCAGCAACCATTGCTCATGCCGGGTGCGTGGCTGAGTGATGACCTGGGTGCTGGTGCTCATCTTCGCCATCCACTTGGAGATGAACAGCGAGAACAGCGAGCCGGCAAAACCAAAGACCGCACAGAAGATCAGCAGCTGATTGAGGTTCAGATCAACCCCGTTGGCCGCCATGAACCCGTTGAAGCCGAAAAGGCTCAGGGTGATGCTGGCAATCAGCACGACCGCCAGGTTAGTGGCCAAGAACAGCAGGATGCGCATCATGGTTGTAGAGTTCTCCTCATGCTAAATATGTCGCGTACTGCGGGGTATATAAGGTGCGGCCTGGGGCGATTCAACCGAGCGACTATTTCAAACTGTGTCCTACAGCCTGAAGGTAGAGTCTTGAAGGGAATTTCCCACCTGCAATCCTCCGTCTGATCAGCCTCTTGTTGCCCCGCGGCCCTTTGATTATAGGGGTCAAGCGCCGGGAGAGGGGCAACCGCAGTGCTGCGCGGGAGAATGGGCAGAGAAGTGTTGCCAGATAATCGCTGTACGACCAGATCCCGGTCGTACAGCGGCATAGTCGTTACTGGCGATAGGACTTGAGGAAGTTGCCGATGCGACCGATGGCCATGTCCAGGTCATCCACACGCGGCAAGGTCACCACGCGGAAGTGATCCGGCCACGGCCAGTTGAACGCCGTGCCTTGGACCACCAGCAGCTTTTCCGACAGCAGCAGGTCGAGCACGAACTTCTCGTCGTTGAGGATCGGGCAGACTTTCGGGTCGATGCGTGGGAAGGCGTACAGCGCACCCATCGGTTTCACACAACTGACGCCGGGAATATCGTTGAGCAGTTCCCAGGTACGGTTGCGTTGCTCCAACAGGCGGCCCTGAGGCAACAGCAGATCGTTGATGCTCTGGTAACCGCCCAGGGCAGTCTGGATCGCGTGCTGGCTCGGTACGTTGGCGCACAGACGCATATTGGCCAGCATGTCGATGCCTTCAATGTAGCTCTGGGCGTTGTGCTTAGGCCCGGAGATGGCGACCCAGCCGGAGCGGAAACCCGCCACGCGGTAAGACTTGGACAGGCCGTTGAAGGTCAGGCACAGCAGGTCTGGCGCCAGGGAGGCGGTGCAGATGTGGACGGCATCGTCGTAGAGGATCTTGTCGTAGATCTCGTCGGAGAACACCACCAGGTTGTGCTGGCGCGCCAGCTCGAGCATGCCCAGCAGCACTTCCCGCGAGTACACGGCGCCGGTCGGGTTGTTCGGGTTGATGATCACCAGGGCCTTGGTGTTCGGGGTGATCTTGGCCTTGATGTCGGCCAGGTCCGGGAACCAGTCGGCGCCTTCGTCGCACAGGTAGTGTACCGGGCGGCCACCGGCCAGGGTCACCGCAGCGGTCCACAGCGGGTAGTCCGGTGCCGGCACCAACACTTCGTCGCTGTTGTTGAGCAAGGCCTGCATCGACATCACGATCAGTTCGGACACGCCATTGCCCAGGTAGATGTCTTCGATGCCGACCCCTTCGACCTGTTTCTGCTGGTAGTACTGCATCACCGCCTTGCGCGCACTGAACAGGCCTTTGGAATCGCTGTAGCCCTGGGCGGTGGGCAGGTTGCGGATCACGTCCTGGAGGATTTCGTCTGGCGCTTCGAAACCAAAGGGCGCCGGGTTGCCAATGTTCAGCTTGAGGATGCGATGGCCTTCCTCTTCCAGGCGTTTGGCGTGCTTGAGCACTGGGCCGCGAATGTCGTAGCAGACGTTGGCGAGCTTGTTCGATTTGCTGACCTGCATGGCGATGTGATCCTGAAAATGAACGATCCAGACGGTGCGGCGCCTACCGTGCTGAGAATCCTGCGTTGGTCGCACCCATAAATACGTTTGAATGCAGCTAACGCGGGTGCCAGACTGCCGGGTTGAAGAGGCGCAATCATACGTGCCGCCTGATCCCTGGAAAAGACACAGATCAGGGTTTTTCAGTTGCCGAGGTGTACTGATGGAAAAGCTGCAGAAAACCATTGATGAATGGAAAGCGATGCTCGATCCGGAGCAATACAACGTGTGCCGCCTGAAGGGCACCGAACGGCCGTTTTCCGGCAAGTACAATGCCACCAAGACCGACGGTGTGTATCACTGCGTCTGCTGCAATGAGCCGCTGTTCGACTCTACGACCAAATTCGATTCCGGCTGTGGCTGGCCTAGCTTCTACGCACCGATTGGCAAAAACGCGATGATCGAGATCCGCGATATCAGCCACGGCATGATTCGCACCGAAGTCACCTGCGCCAAGTGCGATGCCCACCTGGGGCATGTGTTCCCGGACGGCCCGCAGCCGACCGGCCTGCGCTATTGCATCAATTCGGTGTGCCTGGACCTCGTACCGCGCTGAGCATGAGTCGCCCCTGTGTCTTGTGCAGGGGCGATGTATACCGGGTTATCAGTTTGATCAATTCAATTGCACACAATTAAATTGCTCGCTATGTTTTTCCTTCTTTCCCCATATTCGAGGCATTGCCATGAGCGACAACCTGCTGAGCATCCCTTGCACCACCATCAAGGGTGAGCAAAAGACCTTGGCCGACTTCGCCGGCAAGGCCATTCTGGTGGTCAACACCGCCAGCAAATGCGGCTTCACCCCGCAGTACAAAGGCTTGGAGCAACTCTGGCAGCAGTACAAGGACCAGGGCCTGGTGGTGCTGGGGTTTCCGTGCAACCAGTTCGGCAAGCAGGAACCGGGCAATGAAAGTGCGATTTCCGAGTTCTGTGAGCTGAATTTCGGCGTCAGCTTTCCGTTGTTCAAGAAGATCGACGTCAATGGCAGCGCTGCTCATCCGCTGTTCGTACAGTTGAAAAAGCAGGCTCCGGGTCTGCTGGGTTCCAAGGGCATCAAGTGGAACTTCACCAAGTTCCTCATCGGTCGCGACGGCTTGGTGGTCAAGCGTTTTGCGCCAACCACCAAGCCCCAGGAGTTGACCCAAGCGATCGAAGCCCTGCTCAAATGACCCACCTGCCCACCGTGTCCCTGGCCCTGGACAACCAGCTGTGTTTCAAGCTCTACGCCGCGTCACGGGCGGTGACCCGCGCCTACAAGCCAATGCTCGATCAGTTGGGCCTGACCTACCCGCAATACGTGGTGATGCTGGTGTTGTGGGAATGGCACCAAGCAGCCCCGGCCCAACCCACGGTCAAGGCCCTGGGCGAGCGCCTGATGCTTGATTCGGGTACGCTGACGCCGCTGCTCAAGCGCCTGGAGCAGCTTGGGTTAGTGAGGCGCCAGCGCAGCGCGCAAGATGAGCGTGAAGTGCATTTGAGCCTGAGCCAAGCCGGTGTGCAACGGCGCGACCAGGCCCATCAATTGAAAACCCGCTTGCTGTGCGACAGCGGCGTCGACCTCAACCAGGCCGACGCCCTGCGCGAGAGCTTGGACCAATTGCTCGCGCAGATCAGAGACTTGTCGTCTTAGGCACCCACAGGTCCAGCAACGCGTTGAGTTCTTCGCGGCGAAACGGCTTGGCCAGGTAGTCATTCATCCCCGCCGCCCGGCAACGCTCGCGTTCTTCCGACAGCGCGTTGGCGGTCAAAGCCACAATGGGCAGGTCCGGCCAACGCCCGCTGCGACGAATCTGCCGACTGGCCTCGTAGCCATCCATCACCGGCATGTTGCAGTCCATCAGCACCATGTCGAAGCGCTGTGCTTCGAGGAGTTTGAGCGCTTCGCCACCGTGGGCGGCGACGATCACTTCGCAGCCCAACTTGCTGAGCATGCCCTTGGCCACCAGTTGATTGACCGGGTTGTCCTCCACCAGCAGGATACGTGCCCGCTGGGCGAGGGGCGCGGCGTCCAGCGGGATTGGATCTTGGATCAAGCGCGCATCGCTGCGCAGATTGCGTTGCAGGATCTGGTACAGCGCGTTGCGGCTCAAAGGGCGCGCCTGTTGCTGCAACGGCGCGAAGGCCGCGACTTCCTCGCTGGGCATGAAATTGCCATAGGCGGTCACCAGCAGGATCGGTGCCGTGATGGTCGGCCGCAGGCGAAACAGGCACTCCGGGCAGTCTGTGATGAGTAAATCAGGGGTTTTTCCGCTCAAGTCCTCATCAAGAGAATAGCAACGCGGTGTCAGCCCCCAGTGAGGTAGCAGGGTGTTGAGCAGCTCCGCCAGGCCGCTGTCGCCGCTGGTGATTGCAATGACTTCGCCCACCAGCGGCGCGAGCCGGGTCGCGGGCAAATGGGCGGGCAGCGGCAGGTCGGCGCAGAACTGGCTGCCGAAGCCGACTTCGGAACTGATGCTCAGCCGGCCGTGCATTGCTTCGCACAGGTTGTGGGTCAACGCCAGGCCCAGGCCGGTGCCGCCAAACTGGCGGGTGATGCCCGCACCGGCCTGTGTGAACGGCTGGAAGATCTTCACCTGCGCGTCCTGGGCAATGCCGATCCCGGTGTCGCACACTTCGACTTTCACTCGGCCGTCCTGGGCGCTGAGGCGCACATCCACGCGGCCGAAGCGCGTGAACTTCAAGGCGTTGGACAGCAGATTACTGACGATCTGTCGCACACGTGTCGGGTCGCCGAGCACCTGGGCCGGAAACTGCGGATCGATCAGGCACGTCAGTTCGACACTCGGCGCGGCGTTCTGCGACAACAGGTTGGCAGTGTCTTCCACCAGCGAGCCGAGGTCGAACGGGATGCGTTCCAGCTCCAACTGGCCCGCGTCGAACTTGGACAGGTCGAGGATATCGTTGAGCAGTTCCACCAGCACCTTGCCGGAGTCGTGGGCGATCGACAGTTGCTGGCGCTGTTCCGCGTTGAGCGGGCTGTCCAGCGACAGCGCGATCATGCCCAGCAACCCGTTGAGTGGCGTGCGGATTTCGTGACTCATATTGGCCAGGAACGCCGCCCGCGCTTGAGCCATGCCGAGGGCGGTCATTTTCGCCGCTTCCAGCTCATCGTTGGACTGACTCAAACGTTGGTTGCTGGCCTTGAGCTCCAGTGTGCGCGCCGAGACGATGTCTTCCAGTTGCCCCAGGTATTCGGTGAGGCGGTCTTCGGCATGGCGGCGTTGCTGGATCTCGGTTTCCATGCTGTCGAATTGCTGGTTGGCAACGCTGACCAGCACGCCGATTTCATCGTGTTCATGCCCTGGCGGGCAATCCAGGCGTGTCTGTCTGCGCGTGCTCAGCTCGCGAATGATGCGCACCAGGGGTTGGGTCAATATCACGTAGAACAGGCCCAGCAAGATGCCGCTCAGCAACAGGCTGCGCGCAAACCCATTGAGCAGGGTTATCTCGGCGCGGCGCAGGAAGCGGCTGCCAAAAGCGTAGGTGTCTACGTCCAGGTGCAGTACGCCAAGGGATTCGTTGGGCATATGGCTGAGATACAGCCGGTCTTCGAACTGGCGGTTGGCGCCGAACAGGAAATCGCTGAGGGGCCGGTAGGTACTTTCCTTGCGCGGCCGTTCGACGTCGGCCAGTACCACGCCGTTGTTGTCGGTCAAACGCGCCTGAATGATGGCGGGGGAGTGCAACAGGCCGAGGGTCAGCTCCTGGGCCAGTTCGGTGTCGATGTTGTAGGCGATGCGCGACGCCGGGTTGTGGCTGATTTCAATCAGTGAGCGAATTTCACGGTTGATGGACGCGTCTTCGCTGGCATAATCAATGCCGATCTGGATCAGGCTGAGCAAGGTTCCCAAGACGAGACCGACCAGCACCGTCAATCTGGCTTGTTTATAAGACAAGCGGTGGGCGAACTTGATATCCATCGAGTGTTGAACCACTTCACGTTTCCCTTCGCCCGGCAAGCATAGTTGAACATCCACAAGCTCACGCTTGCCCGGCACGTATCGTCAGTTTTTTGGAGGGTAGCCCGGAGCGCTTAGCCACAGGGTTGCCAATACGCCATCTTTTGCAAGAAGTTGCCAGAGGAATAGTCGTGGATTCTCGATTGAATGCCTTTCTTGAGCGTGCCGACGCTGTACTCGCCCGCCTGGAACCCTTGTTGCCCGCCCCACGCCAAGTCATAGACTGGAACCAGTGTCTCGCCGCCCGTTGGCAGCGCGAAGGCCGTAGCGGCTTCCTGTTGCCGCTGGAGGTCAGCCTGGACATGCGCCTGTCCGATCTGATCGGTGTGGACAAGCAGCGTGAAACATTGGCGCGCAACACCCAACAGTTCCTCGACGGCCTGCCCGCCAACCATGCGCTGCTGTGGGGCTCGCGGGGCACGGGGAAATCGTCCATGGTGCGCGCCTTGCTCGCCCAGCATGCCAGCGCCGGTTTGCGCTTGATTGAAATCGAACGCGATCACTTGGCCGATCTGCCGCGTGTGGTCGAACAACTGCTCAAGCTGCCGCAGCGCTTCATCCTGTTCTGCGATGACCTGTCGTTCGAGGCCGGTGAAGGCGATTACCGTGTGCTCAAGAGCGTGCTGGACGGCTCCCTGGAACAGGCGCCGGAAAACGTGCTGCTGTATGCCACATCCAACCGTCGTCACCTGGTGCCGGAAAACCAGAGCGACAATGACAACTGGAAGCGTGTGGATGGCGAGCTGCACCCGAGTGAGGCGGTGGAAGACAAGATCGCCTTGTCCGACCGTTTTGGCTTGTGGCTGTCGTTCTACCCGTTCACCCAGGAGCATTTCCTCGACGTGGTGGAGCACTGGATCGGCGAGCTGGCGCGCAAGGCCGGCCTGCAGTGGCAGCGTGATGAAGCCCTCGATATTCTCGCCGTGCGCTGGGCCACCGGGCGTGGCAACCGCAACGGCCGTTGCGCGTATCAATTCGCCCGTTACTGGGTGGGCCTCAAATTGCTGGAGCGTCAACCATGATCGATTTGCAACAGGCCGGCACCGGCCTGGATGGGTATGCCATGTTGTGCGCGCAGTTGGAGTCGCTGCTGGCCGATGAGCGAGATTTCATCGCCAACAGCGCGCAGTTCTCTGCGTTTTTGTTCAACCAGTTGGATGATCTGAACTGGGCCGGTTTCTACCTCAACCGTCATGAAGAATTGGTGTTGGGGCCGTTCCAGGGCCAGATCGCATGTGTGCGCATTCCGTTCGGTCGTGGCGTGTGCGGTGCGGCGGCCGCGTCGCGCCAGACCCAGCGGGTGGAGGATGTGCATGCGTTCCCCGGGCATATTGCCTGCGACAGCGCGTCGAACAGCGAACTGGTGGTGCCGCTGGTCAAGGATGGCCAACTGATTGGCGTCCTTGACCTCGACAGTCCGTCGCTGGCCCGTTTTACCGCGCAGGACCAGGCCGGTATCGAGCAGTTGGCGGCAATTTTCCTGCGCTTGACCGACTGCTGATCGACCGTTGCGGGGGCGAGCCGACCGGTGCGCCCCTGCCTATCCTGGAGAACCCAGGCCGTTGAGTTGCATGTGCAGCAGGCGCTCCAGTTCCAGCATGCACTTTTCCAGGGCCTTGATACCGGTTTCGATCACCACCCGATCATCGTCGCGGGCGCAGGCCTGCTCCAGCGCTTCGCATTGCGCCGCCAGCACACCGGCCTGGACGATGCGCGCGGCGCCCTTGATCTTGTGGGCCTGCTCGATGATGTCCTGCGGTGGGGCCTGCTGGGCCCACAGCGTGACCAATATCTGGCGATCGTGACAACTGCTGCTCAGCAGTTCCTCAAGCAGCCGCCGACTCAGTTGTGGGTCGCCGCCCGTCAGCGCATCCAGGTTGCTGAGGTCTAGCCGCGAGCCGGACGGCTGCGGCGTGATCTGCGCCAGTTGCCGTTCCAGCGCTGTGAGGCTGATCGGTTTGAACAGGCAGTCGTTCATCCCGGCTTCGGCGCAGCGCAGTTTCTCTTCGGGCTGGGCATTGGCGGTAAACCCCAGCACCACGCAGGGTGTCAGTTGTTCCCGCTGTTCGTACTCGCGGATCGAGCGGCTCAACTCGTAGCCGTTCATGATGGGCATGTTGCAGTCGGCGATCACCAGGTCGAAGCGCGCCTGGCGCCAGGCCTGGAACCCGGCGGCACCATGCTGGGCCGCGGTGAACTGGTGGCCCAGGTAACCTAGCTGCTGGCACATCAGCAGGCGATTCGCCGGATGATCATCCACCACCAGCACGTTGAGCACCGGCGCCGGTGCGGGCGCGGCCGGCTTGGGTTCGTCTGCGGCCTGGATGGGCTGCAGGCAGTTCATCTTCAGGCTGACATGCACCTGGGTACCGACCATGGGCACGCTGCTCAGGCTGAGTTGCCCGCCCATCATCGCGCACAGGCTGCGGCAGATCACCAGCCCCAGGCCCGCGCCGCTGCGGGCCAGGTGCCCGGAATTGTCGGCCTGGGCAAAGGGTTCGAACAGACGCAACTGGTCGTCGCGGCTGATACCGATCCCCGTGTCTTCGACCACCAGCTTCATTTCGACCTGCTGCGGCAACTCGGTGGCTTGCACCTGTACCTTGATCTTCACCTGCCCGCGCTCGGTGAACTTGATCGCATTGCTCACCAGGTTGGACAGCACCTGCTTGAAGCGCAGCGGGTCGATCAGCACATCGGTGTCATCGAGCTCAGGCTGGAACTCCAACAGCAAACTGAGGGTTTTCTGGCGCGCCAGGCCGTCGAATACCCGCACCACCGACTCAATCACTTCCCGCAGGTTCACGCGTTCCGGTGCGAGGCTCAGGCGACCGGATTCGATCCGTGCAATGTCCAGGATATCGCCGATCAGCTCCAGCAGGTCTTTGGCGGAGTGGTAGGCCACTTCGATCGCCGGACGGTCAAGGTGTCCCTGGTCAGCGCGCTTGAGGGTCAGTTCCAGCATGCCGATCACCGCATTCATGGGGGTGCGGATTTCGTGGCTCATGGTCGCAAGGAAGGTGCTCTTGGCGCGGTTGGCTTCGTCGGCACGCTCCTTGGCGGCGCGCAGCTCATCGAACAGCTGGCGTCGTTCGCTGATGTCGATCCAGCCGCCGATGACGCCCTGGACTTCGCCGGTGGAGTCGCGGTAGGGCAGTATCCAGTGGTAGATCGTCAGTTTTTTGCCATTGATCAGCAGGGTGCGATCAAGGATCAGCGGGTTGCCCTCGGCGACCACGCGCAGATAGTCGGCGTGATACTGAGCCGCTTCGGTTTCCAGGGCCGTGCTCATCTGCATCGCACTTTTGCCGATGACCTCTTCGCGCTTGACGCCGAACACTTGCAGGTAGCTGTCGTTGCAGGTTTGCAGCAGGCCATCGCGGTCGCGCACGTAGATCGGGTGCGGGGTTTCATTGACCAGCGCGCGCATGAATTCGAACTGGTCGTTGAGGGCGCGTTCGGCCATCTTGCGGTGTTTGATCTCCCGGCGCATGTACGCGTTCCAGGTCAGGGAAATCAGCAGCAGCAGGCCGGTGACGATGATGATCTGGGCAATCAGGTGGTGGTAATTGCGCCAGTAGCTGTCGGAGGCGGCGGTGTAGCCTCGCCAGCGGCTGTTGATCACGCCGAGTTCATCGGGGGCGATGCTGAGCAGTGCCTTGTCCAGGATTGAGCTCAACTCGGTGGCGCGCCGTGACGTGGCCAGTGCGAAGACCGCGGGAAGGGTGCCGATGCTGCTGCTGATCTGCAGTTTGTCCTGAAATACTTGGGAGGACAGGAAATAGTTGGCGATCACCAGCGAATTCACCGCGCCTTCCACATGCCCTTGGGCCAGCAGTTCCGAGGCCTTGAAGGTGTCACTGGTTTCCACCAAGTGAATGTGCGGGAACTCCTTGCGCAGAATGGTTTCCAGGGGGTTGCCCTGGGTGATCGCCAGACGCTTGCCTGCCATCTGTTCAAGATTCGATGGGGCGCCGGGCTCTTTGCGCGTGAGCAGTACGTAGGAGTTTTCCAGGTAGGGACGACTGAAGTTCAGTTGAGCTTCCCGTTCCGTGCTGGGAATGATGGCGCCGATGAGATCGGTTTTGCCGGCTTCGACTTGCTCGATCATCGCGTTGACATCACGCGCACGCTGGACCTCGAAGCGCAACCCGGTGCGCAGGCGGATCAGCTCCAGGAGGTCGGCCGTGATACCGCGGAAGTTGCCGTCGGCATCGAAGAAGGTCAATGGCGCGAAGGTTTCGTTGGCGATCACCCTGACCACCGGGTGCGCTTTCAGCCAGCGCTCCTCGCGTTGCGTCAGTTGCAGTTTTTGCGCAGTGAGCAGGACATCGCTGCCCGCACTCCAGCGTTTGGCAATGCTGTCCTGTTCATTGGTCGGCACCGCCGCCAGCACGGCGTTGAGGATGCTCAAGAGGGTGTGTTGGTCCTGGCGCACGGCGAAGCTGAAGCCATAGGCCTCGTGCTTGCCGAAGTTGGCCATGCGGATATTTTTCAGGTAGCCCTTGTTGATCATGTAATGGGTGGAAATGGTGTCGCCAAGAAACACATCCGCCTGGTCGAACGCCACCGCATTCAGGGCGTTCTGATAAGACGGGTAGGCGCGAATCATCGCTTCGGGATACAACTTTTCGACTTCGCCCAGGGGCAGGTAGTGATAGACCAGGCTCAGACGCAGTCCCGCCAGGCCGTCACTGAGGCTGCGGGTTTCGCCCTCACGCGTCACCAGCACGGGCTGGTCCACGGCATACGGTGCTGAAAGGGTGAGCAGCGGGTTGGCGGCCTCAAAGCCATTGGACGAGCCCAACAGGTCTATTTCACCGGCTTCGAGCGCCTGGATGGACGCTTCCCGGTTGGGGTAGCGCAGCACTCTGATCGGTAGCGCCAGCGCCTTGGCCAACAGCCCGGCGTAATCGGCGGTGAGCCCCTCATAATCGCGTCCGCTGGACGTGAGGTCGAAGGGCGGGTAGTCGGGAGCCGCGGTGCCGAGCACCAGTTCGCGTTTGTTCTGCAACCACTGGCGTTGCGTCTTGTCGAGTTGAGTGTCCAGTTGAACGGCGCCTGCGCGGCTCAATAAGGTGAAGTGTTCCGGTTCCGTTTGAGCAGCGAGCACAGAGGTGCTCAAGCACACGCCTGCGCTCAATATGATCAGATAGTCCTTTATACGCCTGGGCATCCGCTTTCTCACACTAGCGCGTTTCGTTTTGCCAACTCGATAAGTTCTACCAAGGACTTGGCTTTGAGTTTTTGCATAAGCCTCTTTTTATAGGTGCTGACCGTTTTGTTACTGAGAAACATACCCTTGGCAATTTCCTTGTTGGTGCGACCTTGTGCAAAAAGTTGCAAAACCATTAACTCACGGTCATTCACTGCCTTAAACAATTCCAGTTCCTGGGAGTTGCCTTCCGGGCCGCTGGCATTCAATGCCTGGCTGGGGAAGTAGTTGTAGCCGGATAATACCGCGCGTATCGCACTCAGCAGCTCACTCAGGTCGCCCTCCTTGCACACATAGCCATCGGCGCCCGAGCGCATGCAGCGTGTAGCGAACAGCGTTGGACATTGAGCCGTCAGAATGAGGGTTTTCATCGAGGTGTTCATTGCGTTAAAACGGCACAGCACTTCGAGGCCATCAAGTTTCGGAATACTGATATCCAAAATGATCAAGTCTGGAAGGCATTCGCGAACCATTTGTATCGCATCACAACCATTATCCGTTTCGCCGACGACTTTATAGCCTTCGTGTTCCAACAACATTCGAATCGCCAACCTGATAACAGGGTGGTCGTCAATGATGAAAACTGTGTTCATAATCACATTCCATGCAAGTGCAAATAAAGCGGGCACATTAGCTCAGAAGGCGAGGGGGTAGCATGAAGGTCAGGGGGTGTAAGTACAGAACAGGAAATTTCCTACATCAAAAAAAGTATTGCCTTACGATCTGTCAAGGCTTTGTGGGCGTTTGTGTCAGAATTCGGTCGGCAGCGAGGAACACGACCTCTGTCCACGTTTTAGACGCTTTTTCTGGTAAGTTTTTCCTATAGGTGGGTGTTTAAATTCCTACATGTTTAGCGGGTTTATCAGTGTCATTAAATCGTCCCGGTTTAATGGTTTTGATAAGTAGCCAAGTAACGGTAAGTTGCGTTTAAATGCTTGAGCCTTCAGATTCGCCAGTTCGAGTAGGGGCAGCCCGCTCAGCAAGATAGCCCCTGCGATAAAACCTCGACGACTGGCGATCTCGACTAACTCAAGCCCAGGCAGATCAGGCAGGCATTGGTCGCACAGCATGAGGTCGAAGGGCCGCTCAGACTGGATCATCAACCGGATCGCCTGTTCGGCGTTTTCCGCCAGTGTCAGGTGCTCGAAGCCGAAGCTGTTGAGCAGACACCGGGTTGCCAGGAGCTGAAAGGGGTGATCCTCCACCAGCAGGATGCGAAGGCAGTTCTTGAACATAGGAAGGGCACACGGTGAGTCAAGCGGCGATTGGGCGGGGCGTAGGAAGGTGCCCCATGCCCTTTAAGAGCGTGCGTGATTATTCATCGGGTGTTTGTACTGATTCGATCAGGCCGCTCTGTTCCCCTCGTAGGTAGATTCTGTTCAGGGAACAGGCCGCTGGATCAGTCATCTATTGCGGGCTGGAACGCCCGGTCGATTAGTGCGTAGCAGATGTCGTCCGCAGCCTCCATCAAGTGCACCGAGGGATGGCGCGCCCAGCGTTGTTCTTCCCGTTGCGGCAGACCGAGATTGTGCGGCGATCTGCTCAAGGATCGGCAATCCATTACATGCAACCAAGCAATTAGTTTGGGTTTTTTAATATATTTTTGGTTTGTGTCATGTGTGACGTGGTTGAGTACTTCGCGCTGTCACAATATTACAATGCTGGGTTCTTAGAGTTGCGATCGCTTTAGATCGATTTTTTAGACTGGATTTTTATGATGGGTTGAATTTTTGCTATTTGCGAAAGATAACTATAGTGTTGGAGTTTTTGCGGGGGGTTCTATGGGAAGCATGAGCTGGGACAGGTTGTTGAATAATACTCGCCTTGGTGGTCGGCCTCCTAAATCTGAGCTAGGCCGCTCACCTTTCCACTCAGACCATGACAAGGTCATCTTCTCCGGGGCTTTCAGGCGCCTTGCAAGAAAGACACAGGTTCATCCTCTCGCCACTAATGACCATGTTCATAATCGCCTCACACATAGCTTGGAAGTCGCTTGTGTCGGTCGGACGCTGGGCGTGAGAGTGGGCCAAGAACTTCTAAATGAAAGACTTATCCCTGAGCAACATTCAGCTTCTGATATTGGTGATATCGTCCAAACTGCTTGCCTGGCTCATGACATTGGCAACCCTCCCTTTGGACATACTGGTGAAGAAGCTATTCGTCACTGGTTCTCCAATGATGTGGGGGCAAAGATGATTGAGCAGTTGCCATTCCATGAGGCTACTGACTTGCGCAGGTTTGAAGGTAATGCCCAAGGGTTCAGGGTTTTAACGACCTCGGAATATCATCCCAATGAAGGGGGAATGCGTCTGACCTATGCGTCACTCGGGGCTTTCATTAAGTATCCTTGGCTGGCGGGTGATGCTGTTAACATGCAACGGCCTATCCAGAACAAATATGGCATTTACTGCTCTGAATTGGGTTTGTTCAATGAAGTGGCCGATGCGACTGGTTTGATAAAATTGGGTGAAAGTTGGCGGTGCCGCCATCCTCTGGCTAATTTGATGGAAGTCTCCGATGACTTCTGCTACGCCATTCTTGATTTAGAAGATGGTGTAGAGATGGGTATCCTTGAATGGGATAAGGTCTTTGAAATCTTGTGCCTTGTCCTTGGTGACCATCAGAAGAATCAGCTTGTCAAAGAAATACAGGGCATGAAAGTTGGCCGAAGACTTTCTATGGTGCGTGGAAAAGTCATTTCAGCTTTTGTAGATGCTGGGGCGACAGCGTTCATGAGCAACCACAACGAAATCATGACTGGCAAGGTGTTAGGCATCTTGGATCTTTGCGATAAGAAC
This sequence comes from Pseudomonas marginalis, assembly GCF_024169655.1. Classification (GTDB taxonomy): domain Bacteria; phylum Pseudomonadota; class Gammaproteobacteria; order Pseudomonadales; family Pseudomonadaceae; genus Aquipseudomonas; species Aquipseudomonas paraveronii. The sequence continues at coordinate 1,798,786 of NZ_JALJWV010000001.1, forward strand.
GTGCGTGAATGTGTAACCGCCGCCAAAGGTCTTGCGCGTGATGAAATCTTCCAACATCCAAGGAAAGTTGAGTTGGAAATCGGAGCTTACAGCACGATTTCTACGTTGCTCAGCGTTATCTGTTCTGCTGCTTTGGATTACGTCAAAAAGGGCGGTGTAGCGGATTCCAAGACTAGAAGGGTGGCAGAGCTTATTGGTCTGGATCTGAAAGCGCTAGATGATAATGTTGGCGTGTCAAAAGAGTACGGCGCAATTATGCAGGTTTTGGATTACGTGAGTGGTATGACGGATAACTATGCTATCCACTTGGCTCGCCAGTTCAGTGGGATGGGTGGGGAACGTTGAGTTTTGAGTACTGATCTATTTATATATTTATTTTGTTATCGCTATCTAGCGGCGGAGAAAATGATGCGGTCGTGGTCCTTGTGACACGAGCTACGGCTTAATGCTTCTCTGCGCGAAATGACCCGCCCAGATTCCCGGTGCCGGGTGGGCGGGGCAAGCGAAAATCTACAGGCCGACCGCGTCGATATCGATTAACAGCAAGCGCTGGCCGTTATCGAAGAATTGTCCGGCGGTCAGGCAATACTGGTTGGTGGTGGCGTCGCGGTAGGTCGAAGACAGCGTCAGGCGACGCTCCTCCCAGCCTTCGGCCAGCAGATGATAGAAGTATGGGCGCCATGACCAGTTGTGACCGAGGTAGCGGCTGTCGGCTTGCCAGGCATCCTGGCGCCATTCGAAGTTGGGGGTCAGTTGGGTGCCATGTCGGTCGCACTGGTAGAAGCGCAGCAGCCAGGGAAAATCCGGCAATTGCGGCAAATGGCTCAGCGGTGCCTGGCCCTGGGCCCAGGTCTGGAGGATTTTCATCAGTTCGGTCAATTGCTGGCGTAACTGCATGATGCGTCCGCGTTCGGCGAGTTTTTTCTGCACGTAAGCGCTACGCAGTTGGGCAAAGCGCGGTACGAAAGCATCGGCGGCGAACCAGTCCAATTGCGCCTGGGCAAACAGATAACCCTGCACGTACCGCGAGCCGCACTCCAGCGCAAAGCTCAACTGCGCTTCGGTCTCCACGCCTTCGGCAATGATCCAGCAGCCGGTTTTTTCCGCCATTTGCGCGAGTGCCCGCACGACTTCACTGCTGGGGCCACCTTTTGCAGCTTCCTGAAACAGGCGCATGTCCAGCTTGAGAATGTCCGGCTGCAACGCCAGCACGCGGTCGAGCTGCGAATAGCCGGCGCCGAAGTCATCGATGGCGATGCGTGCGCCGGCCTCGCGATAGCGCGCCACCACGTCGGCCAGGCGTTGGATATCGCCGCCCAGTTCAGTGATCTCGAACACGATGCGCTGTGGGTCGACGCCGTGGGCCTGCACCTGTTGCAGGCTGGGCAAGGCTTGGCCGGCACGCAGGCGATTGATCCAGCGCGGCGAGATGTTCAGGCTCAGAAACCAGTCCTGCGGTGCCTCGTGCAGACGGCTTAACGCGTTATCGCGGATCTGCCGATCCAGGCGGCGCAAGGCCACGCCTGGGGTGCGCGGGTCGGCGAACAACGGGCCGACCGACAGCAGGCGACCGTCAGCCTGGCGCAGGCGGCCAAGGGCTTCGACGCCGGCAATGCGCCCGGTGGCGGTGTCAATGAAGGGTTGGAAGCAGGCGAGCGGTTGCCCGTCGATCACGGGGCCTCCTTAACGCGTTGGCAAGAAAAGACCCGGCCTTCGTTGACGAGGGCCGGGCCGATTGTGTTTGCAAGAATGCAGCCAGCAGGCCTCAACCTTTGCGTGAGGCGCCCTGCATGGCCAATTTGATCAGCGGGATCAAGCCGGCGCCCAGCCGCACCAGGCGGGTCAGGCTGCTGAGACTGCCACCCTTGGCGCCCTTGCCGGTGAAGAAACCGATCAGCGTCACTGCCGCCACGCCCCACAGCGGCGCGTGCTTGATACCCAGGCTGTCCTGCCAGTTCTGGCCCATGTTGCGCACTTTGTGCAGGGGCGCCATCAGTTGCTGGGACTCATGGCGGATTTCCTGGCGGTGCATTTCCATGCGCAGGCGGATCAGCGCCTTGCGCATTTCCTGGCGCGAGTGGGTGTGCGGGAATTCAGTCAGGCTCATGGCAGCAGGCGCTCCCGGTCATTGGCCAGCTCTTCGAGCGTGGCGTGGAACGGCGTGGATTCATCGAATACCGCCGCCTTCAAGCGCACAGCGCAGAACACAGCGGCCAGGGTATAGAACACACAGAGGCAGATGATTCCGGTCAGGCGGTAGCCGGTGTCCCATACCAGAATCATCACCAACGTCGACAACCCCACCAGCAATAGCAGGGCAAACACCAGGGCCAGCCCGGCAAACAGCAGCAGGCTGACGGTGCGGGCCTTCTGCTCCTGCAACTCGATGCCGAACAGTTCGACATGGCTGTGCAGCAAGCCCAGTACGGCTGCGCCCAGGCGTCGGGACGTTGAACTTGGGCCCGTGGACGAGCCGGATTCGCCGATAGACATAGGATTAGCGCCTTGTAGCAAGCAGGCCGATCAAAAAGCCCACGCCAGCGGCAATGCCCACCGACTGCCAAGGGTTGGCCTGCACATAATCTTCGGTCGCGGTGACGGCGGCCTTGCTGCGGTCGCGCAGGGAGTCTTCGGTCAGTTGCAGGGTTTCACGGGCCTTGAGCAGGCTGTCGTGGATCTTGGCGCGCAGTTCGTCGGCCTGGTCGCCGGCCAGGATGGCGGTGTCGTCCAGCAACTTTTCGGTGTCACTGACCAGGGTCTGAAAATCCGCCATCAGTATTTCTTGAGCCGTCTGTGCTGTTTTGCTGGCCATGGATATCTCCGTGAGTGGCTGATCGGTACGTGTGGTTTCGAGTCACCGGCATCGGTGAAGGTTCATTGCAATTGTCTGGTACAACTTTTGCTTTTCCTTGGTGCGCAGGCTCCGGGGCCTGCGCTGAATCTGGGCGGTTGGGCCGCAAACCGGTGAAAACCTTACCCTATATAACTGAAACTCGCGGAAAAACCCTGTCGGGAATGCCCGGTTGTGCTGATCGCTGCGCTAAAGCGGTTCACGCCCTCAGAAGAGGGGCGGAGCCGGTGGTACCAATTTAGTGCGCGAAACGCCGGCTTGAACCGCTTTGGTGCTTTTTGCCTTTATCGCAGGCCTGCCAACCTCCATGGAAAATCTGCAAAGCGCAGTGGACACCCTCGTCCACAGTTCTAACACCCTATTTATTCTGATTGGTGCGGTCATGGTCCTCGCCATGCACGCCGGTTTCGCCTTCCTCGAAGTCGGCACCGTGCGCCAGAAGAACCAAGTCAACGCTCTGTCGAAAATCCTCAGTGACTTCGCGATCTCCACCCTGGCCTATTTCTTTATAGGCTATTGGATCTCTTATGGCGTGAGCTTCATGCAACCGGCAGCGGTGATCAGTGCCGATCACGGTTATGGCCTGGTGAAGTTCTTCTTCCTGTTGACCTTTGCCGCGGCGATTCCGGCGATCATTTCCGGGGGCATTGCCGAACGTGCACGATTTGTTCCGCAACTGTGCGCTACCGCGCTGATTGTGGCGTTTATCTACCCGTTTTTCGAAGGCTTGGTGTGGAACGGCAATTTCGGCGTGCAGGCCTGGTTGCTGGCGACCTTCGGTGCCAGCTTCCATGATTTTGCCGGTTCCGTGGTGGTACATGCCATGGGTGGCTGGCTCGCGTTGGCGGCGGTGCTGTTGCTCGGGCCGCGTAACGGGCGTTATCGCGAAGGTCGCCTGGTGGCCTTTGCACCGTCGAGCATTCCGTTCCTGGCGCTGGGTTCGTGGATTCTGATTGTCGGCTGGTTCGGCTTTAACGTGATGAGCGCGCAGACCCTGAATGGCGTCAGCGGCCTGGTGGCGGTCAATTCGTTGATGGCCATGGTCGGCGGTACAGTCGCGGCGCTGGTGATTGGCCGCAATGACCCGGGTTTCCTGCACAACGGCCCGCTGGCCGGGCTGGTGGCGATCTGTGCCGGCTCCGACCTGATGCATCCGGTGGGTGCATTGGTCACGGGCGTTGTCGCCGGCGGTCTGTTTGTGTGGTGCTTCATTGCTGCTCAGGATCGTTGGAAGATCGACGACGTGCTGGGTGTCTGGCCGCTGCATGGCCTGTGTGGCGTGTGGGGCGGGGTTGCCTGTGGCATCTTCGGCCAGACTGCCCTTGGTGGGTTGGGCGGGGTCAGCCTGATCAGCCAATTGATCGGCACCGCGTTGGGTGTGGCGGTGGCGTTTACCGGCGGCCTGCTGGTGTACGGCGTGATCAAGCGCGTACACGGGCTGCGCCTGAGCCAGGAAGAGGAGTACTACGGCGCGGACCTGTCGATCCACAAGATCGGTGCGATCAGTCAGGATTGATCGGCGCCTCTTCGTCAGGGGTCGCCCGCGGGTAAAAACCGTGTAGCAGACGGTAGCGGTTATGCCGCACGTCATCGACCCGCGCTTGCACCTGCTGGTCTGGTATGCCCAGCAGGATCAGGGCGTGGGAGGCGAGCATCAGGCTCGACTCCAGAAGTTCGGGCACCACTTCGCTGGCGCCCGCGGCTTTCAGCTCGGCCAATTGGCTGTCGTCGCGTGTGCGCACCAGGATCGGTACGTCGGCGTTGATCCGGCGGGCCTCCTTCAGTACCACGAGAGCGACCTCGGTGTTATCCACGGCGATCACCACCAGGCGCGCACGGTCCAGGCCGACCGCACTGAGCAGGGCGCCACGACGGCAGTCGCCATAATGCACGCTGCTGTCTTCGGTAGCGGCTTCCTGCACCCGTTCCGGGTTGTCATCCAGTGCGATAAACGCCTGTTGTTCAAGGTGCAGAAAGCGCCCGATCGATTGCCCGACGCGGCCATAGCCGCAGATCACCGCATGGTCACGTAACTCGGCGTTGAGCGCGGTGATGGCTTCGAGTTGCACCTGTTGGTTGGGCTTGCGGTGCAGGCGCAGGGCAATGCTCGGTGCCGCCCGCAGCAACAGCGGGGTCAGCAGCATCGAGCAGAAGGTGACGGCCAGCAGCAACCCGTTGAACTCATCCGGTATCAGTCGGCTCTGCTGCATCTGCGCCATCAGCGCAAAACAGAACTCGCCGCCCTGAGCCAGGGCCAGGCCGCTGCGCCAGGCGGTTTCTCGGTCGCTGCCGCGCAGTTTGACCAGTGCCGCGACCACGCAGCCCTTGGTCAGCATCAGCGCCAGGGTCAGGCCGAGGATCAGCAGGCCGTGGCTGATGAACAATTGCAGGTCGATGAGCATGCCGATGCTGACGAAAAACAGCCCCAGCAGAATGTCGCGAAACGGTCGGATATCCGCCTCGATCTGATGCCGGTAATGGCTTTCCCCCAGCAGCATGCCGGCCAGGAACGCACCTAGCGCAGGGGAGAGGCCCAGCAGGTGAGTGAGCCAGGCGGTCAGCAACACGATCACCAGCGCCAGCAGCACAAACAGCTCGGCCGAATGGGAGGCGGCGACTTCACGGAACAAACGCGGCAATAACCAGCGGGCGGCGAGCAGCAGGCCGACGAACAACAACAGCGTCTTGCCCAGCGTCAACGGCAGAGCCCAATACCAGGCCTGCTCGCTGCTGCCGGCGAACACCGGGACCAGGGTCAGCAGCAACACCGCTACCACATCCTGGAACAGCAGCACCCCAATCGCGTTCTGGCCATGGCTGCTGAAGATTTCCCCGAGGCTGCCCAGCTCTTTGCTGACGATGGCCGTGGACGACAACGCCAGCCCCGCACCGAGCAGCAGGGCGATGTTCGGCGACACGCCAAAGGCCATCAACAGGCCCCCCAGCAGCACCCCGCACCCCAGCACCTGCAGGCTGCCCAGGCCAAATACCACGCGGCGCAGGGCGAACATTTTGCTCAGCGAGAACTCCAGGCCCAGGGAAAACAGCAGGAACACCACGCCCAGTTCGGCGAGGTCGGGCAGGTGTTCGCTGTCATTCACCCAGTCGAGGGCGGTCGGCCCCACGGCCAGGCCCACGCACAGGTAGCCCAGCACGGGCGGCAATTGCAGCCGGCGAAACAGCGCAATCACCACCAGGGATGAGGCGAGAATGATCAGCAGGTTGGCGAACACAAGCATCTCCATTGTAGGGCGCGCGGACAAAAAGCCGCGAGAGTCGCTGAATCAGTTATAGGCCGTGGTGACCTGGGTCAGGGTTTATCGGCTCGCCAGCGCTATTGAGTCGGCCTAAAATGGGCGCCTATCCCTGATCAGGTTCTATCGTCATGCCTCCTGAATGCCAGTTGTTCACTACTCTGGGCTGCCATCTGTGTGAGCTCGCCGAAGAAGAAATCATGCCGTTGGTCGAACACGGGTTGATGGTGGAACTGGTGGACATCGCCGATTCCGAAGCCCTGTTCGAAGCCTACGGCCTAACGATTCCGGTGCTGCGCCGGGTAGACACGGGGGCTGAACTGGCTTGGCCGTTCGACACCAAGCAGGTCGTGTCCTTCCTACTCTAGCGCTTGGGCGATGGCAGCTTTCTCAATATTGGGTTACTGTATGTTTGTACAGCGATTGAATAGAGGGAACGCCCGTGGTGAATGTTGAACAACTGAAAAGCAGCGTTAATCGCATGTCCGCCGATATCGTGCGCGACGCGGTGAACGAGCTGCGCCTCGATGGCCTGGTCACGGAAGGCAAGACGCCGTTTAACAAAGTGCATTTCAATACCTGCTTTGCCGAGATCGAAGCGTTGTTCCAGCGCGCCGGTTATCACAGGCAGTTGGATGTGGTGGGTTACCAGGGCTTGCTGTACGCGCTGTATGATCCGGGCCGTTGGGAAGCGGTGGACGTATTGCGCTGGCTCAAGGAATTTACCGAGGCCGCCAGTGCTTCGCCGATCCTGCGGGCACAGTTAGCCAAGGCCTGAGATCCGCCCTAGGCTCAATCCCGCTTCATGCGGGATAATGCCGGCCTGTTTCCCAGGCTTCGAGCATCTGCATGTCCACTTCCGGTTTTTCTGCGTCCCAGCATCAAGCCAGCACCTTGTATTTGCCGCCTGGCCCTTGGGCGACGGTGCTCGATTGCCTGTGCGAGCATTTCCCGGCGATCGGCCGCGCGCAGTGGCTGGACCGCATCGCCCGTGGCCGCGTGCTGGATCTCCAGGGCAGTCCGATCCGTCTGGACCTGGCCTACAAGGAAGGTCTGTGCATCTATTACTTCCGCGAAGTGCCGAACGAAAAAGCCATCCCGGTGCAGGAAACCATCCTGTACGCCGACGAACACCTGGTGGTGGCGGACAAACCGCACTTTCTGCCCGTCACCCCGGCCGGTGAGTACGTCGAGCAAACCCTGTTGCGCCGCCTGATTCGCCGCCTGGACAATCCGTCCCTGGTGCCCCTGCACCGCATCGACCGGCATACGGCGGGGCTGGTGCTGTTCTCGGCCAACCCGCGAAGCCGCTCGGCCTATCAGCAGTTATTTCCCACTCGTAAAATCGACAAATTCTACGAAGCTATCGCCCCGGCCTTGCCGAACCTGACCTTCCCCCTGGTCCATAAAAGCCGCCTGGTGGATGGCGAGCCATTCTTTCGCATGCAGGAAGGGCCAGGCACCAGCAACACCGAAACGGCCGTGGAAGTGCGCGAAACCCACGGCGATTTATGGCGCTATGGCCTGTTCCCCGTGACCGGCAAGAAGCACCAGTTGCGGGTACACATGACGGCCCTCGGGGCGAGTATCTGCAATGACCCGTTCTACCCCGACGTGATCAAGGATGCCGTGGACGACTACGCCAACCCCTTGAAGCTGCTCGCCCAGGGCGTGCGTTTTATCGATCCGGTAACGGGTGAAGAACGCAGTTTCCGCAGCCAAATCACCCTCGACTGGTAACCCCGGAAACGACAAGGCCCGCGCGAGGCGGGCCTTGTGTGCAAGCGTTGCGGCTTACAGGTCTTTAACGGTACGCACTTGATCTTTGTTGATGCGGGTACGCTTGCCGTCAAGCTGTTCGAATTCGTAGAAGCCCGAAGTCTTGTCATATTCTGGGGTGTCGACAGCCTGGATTTCGCGACCGTCATTCAGGGTGATCACTGTTGGCGAGGCGCAACCGGCAAGGGTAGCGAGGCCCAGTGCAAGCATGAGAGCGGCGATGGTCCGTTGAGTCATGGGTGTGTCTCCGAGAGAATTCTTTTTGAGTGCTGACTGTGTGACGCGTGGCGCGTCGACAAAGTTCCTTGTGCGAGGTTCATTCTGACATGCCAGGCCCTGTGTGTAACAGCGCAGGCGTGTTCAGGTTGGCCAGGCGCGGATCATCTGCCGGGCATTCCAGCCCGACGCCACCCAACTGCAGGAAAATCTTGCGCGGGCTGCGCTCACCGGCTTGCCAGGCCTGTTCTACCGCGCTTTGCAGGTAGGTGGGGATGATGCAGATCAACGGTTCCCAGAATTCTCCGTGGCGCACCATCACCGGCAGCCGCGGATTGCGCTGCGCCGTCTCGCGCAGATCGGCGAGCAGTCGGGCGTCAAGGTGCGGTACATCGCACGGTAAGATCAGCACGTGCCCATGGCGGGCGGCGCTCAATCCTGCGCGGATACCGGCCAGCGGTCCGGGGAAATCCGCGCTGTCGTCACTCACCAGCTGGTCGGCATAGGGCGCGTACCGCTCCAGGTTGCGGTTGCACGAGATGATCAGGTCGTCGGTCAGTGGGCGCACCAAGTGTTGCAAGTGCGCAATCAGCGGCTGGCCGTGCCATTCCAGCAAGCCCTTGTCTTGTCCGCCCATGCGTTGGCCGCGGCCACCGGCCAACAGCAGAATCGAACAGGGCAGGGGCGAAGAGTCGTCGGGCATGTGGGTTCCGCTGCGGCAGGTAAATAGGGGCCTGTGATATAACATCGGGCTGTTCCTTCGACAACCGGACCGTGCCATGAAAGCCAAGGCAGATGCGCCCTTCGTACCCCTGAATATCGCTGTACTGACCGTCAGCGACACCCGCACCCTGGACACCGATACCTCGGGCCAGGTTTTTGTCGACCGCCTGATCGCCGCCGGCCACCTCCTGGCCGAGCGCGTGCTGCTCAAGGACGACCTCTACAAGATCCGCGCCCAGGTGGCTCACTGGATCGCCGAAGACGTGGTGCAGGTCGTACTGATCACCGGCGGCACCGGCTTCACTGGCCGCGACAGCACGCCTGAAGCGGTGAGCTGTCTGCTCGACAAGCAGGTCGATGGTTTTGGCGAGCTGTTCCGTCAGATATCCGTGGCCGACATCGGCACCTCCACCGTGCAATCCCGCGCCCTGGCCGGCCTGGCCAATGGCACCCTGGTGTGCTGCCTGCCGGGTTCCACCAACGCCGTGCGCACCGGCTGGGACGGCATCCTCGCCGAGCAACTGGACAACCGTCACCGTCCCTGCAACTTCGTACCGCACCTGAAACAGGCCGAACCCTGTGAATCCCGTGGATAAGCCGGGCAAGACCGGCGCCTTGATGCCGGTGGAAGAAGCCCTGCAACGCTTGCTCGAGATAGCCGAAGCCGCACCGATCCGCGAGCAGCAGGTGTTGCCCCTGGCCGCGTGCGATGGCCGCGTATTGGCGCAGGATCTGATCGCCACCCTCGACCTGCCGCCCTGGCCCAACAGTGCCATGGACGGTTATGCCCTGCGCCTTTGCGACTGGGTCGGCGAGCCGTTGGTGGTGAGCCAGCGCATCTTCGCCGGTCAAGCACCCGCGCCATTGGCCGCTGGCACCTGCGCGCGCATCTTCACCGGAGCGCCCGTGCCGGAAGGCGCTGACTGCGTGGAAATGCAGGAAAACGCCGTGGTCCACGCCGATGAGCGGGTGAGCTTTACCGAGCCGTTGCATATCGATCAGAACATTCGCCCGCAAGGGCAGGAAACCACCGTCGGCGAATTGGTGTTGGCCGCGGGCACGCGCCTAGGCCCGATCGAACTCGGCCTGGCCGCGTCCCTCGGTCTCGACCATTTGGCTGTGGTACGCCGCGTGCGGGTCGCGGTGCTGTCCACCGGCGATGAGTTGATCGAGCCCGGTTTGCCCCTCGGTCCGGGGCAGATCTACAACAGCAACCGCCGCGTGCTGTGCAGTTGGCTGGAGCGCCTGGGGTGTGAAGTGATCGATGCCGGCATTCTTCCGGATGACCTGGAACAGACGCGCACGCGCTTGGCCGGCCTGGGCGCAGTTGACCTGATTCTGTCGACCGGCGGTGTGTCGGTAGGCGAGGCGGATTTTCTCGGCATTGCTCTACGTGAAGAGGGCGAGCTGGCCTTGTGGAAGCTGGCGATCAAGCCCGGCAAACCGCTGACCTTCGGCCATTTTCGTGGCGTGCCGGTGATCGGCCTGCCGGGCAATCCGGCGTCGACGTTGGTGACGTTTGCCCTGTTGGCGCGCCCCTATCTGCTGCGCCGCCAAGGTGTGGCTGAAGTCCAACCGCTGCGGTTTGAGGTGCCGGCAGGGTTCGTCTGGCCCAAGCCGGGCAACCGCCGCGAGTACCTGCGCGGGCGCATCGAGCAGGGCAAGGCGGTCATCTACCGCAACCAGAGCTCCGGCGTGCTGCGCAGCGCGGCGTGGGCGCAAGGGTTGGTGGAGGTGTTGGAGGGCACTACGCTGGAGATGGGGGATCGCGTCAATTTCATCCCGCTGAGCGAAGTCCTGAACTAAACATCGATTCAAGTGTGGGAGGGGGCTTGCCCCCGATGGCGGTGTATCAGCCACAGATGTGTTGACTGAAACACTGCCATCGGGGGCAAGCCCCCTCCCACATTTGGATTGGTGTCTGTCTGGGGCTACTCAGTAGTCGTCGCCACGCTCGGTGACATCGCGCTCGACCGGCCCCGCGTCCGGGTCGTACCCCACCGGAAACTTGCCCTTCAACGTCCAGGCAAACGCGATGATCTCGGCGATCGTGCGGTACAACTCTTCCGGGATACTGTCGCCCAACTCCATGCGCGCCAGCAGCTTCACCAGCTCGGCGTTTTCATAGATGGGCACTTCATTTTCCCGCGCCAGCTTGAGGATCGCTTCGGCCAGGGCATCGTCGCCCTTGGCGGTCAGGGTCGGCGCTTGTTGGCCGTCATACTTGAGGGCGATGGCCTGGCGCGGCGGGTTGGCGTTGTTCATGCGGTTTCGTCCACCCAGCGTTGCTCCAATCCGGTTTTCGGCCCGCGTGGCGGGGTGCCGAGGTGGCAGTCGAGGTCGCCGACATTGATGCCCGACGTCACCAGGCGCTCGCGCAAACTGCCCAAGTGACTTTCGATCAAGCTGGCGGTGAACGGTCGGGTCGCCCACAACTGGCTCGACAGTTTGCCCTGCGACAATTGCGCCTGGACCTGTAACGGGCCCAGCGGCTCCATGTCGAAGGCCAGTTCCACGCGCCAGAGCATCTGTTTCGGGTCTTTTTTGTCTTTGCGTTCGGGCTGGTCCTTGTCCGGCGCGGGGTCTTCGCGCTGGAACTTGACCTGCAGCGGCACGATGTCCTGCAGGGTACGCATGGGGATTTCCAACTGCCAGGTGGTTTGCAGGCGGCCATCGGCAGTGGTGCCGGTCTGTTCCAGGCTCGACAGTTGATGGCTCTGTAGTCGCGAGATGGCACCGGCGGCCAGGCGCAGCAGGTTTTCCAGGTCGCCTTCGCCCTCCAGGCGTTGCATCAGCCGCGCCGGCAATGGAAAACCGGCGGGTGCCTGGCGGGCGCTGACTTGCCCGAGGGTGTTCAGCGGGCTGCGCACGAAGTTGGGCAGCATCTGGGCCAGGGTGTTGGCGGCGAGTATGGCATTGAGGTTGGTGCTGGCGGGCAGGGCGGGCATCAGATCGGCGACCAGGCGCAGCAGGGCACCTTTCATATCCAGTGGTGGGATTTGCGGGTTTTGCCCGGCCAGTAACTTGGCTTCAAGAAACGCGCCGCTGTTCTGGATCACTTGAGCCAGCACCTTGGGATTGCTGACTTGTGCGAGGTCGGGCAACGCGGCGAGCAAACGGTCGGCGGCCGCGCGCAGCTCGACGGAAGTGCTGTCGCCCCGGGGCAGGGTTTGCAGCGCGGTGAACACCGCATCCAGCGAGCCCTGGCGACTTTGCTGGGTGGCGAGTTGCTGGGTCACGGCCAGTTGATCCTTGAGCCCGCTCAAAGGCACGAAGTTCAGGGTCTGCGCATCCTGCACCACGGCGCTGAGCAGGCTGCCGATACGCAGGGGTTGCGGGCTCTCCACGGTCAGGGTCGTACCGGCCAGGGCGTTGTTGAGCACCGTCACCAACGAGCGGTAGATCGTCGGTTGCGTGGTGCCTTGGGGCAGCATTTGGCTGGTCAGGACTTTGGCTTGCAGCAAGGTGCCCGCCGGCATTTGCGTGGTGTCGATGCGGGTGAGGGCGGCGACGTTGGCACTCAAGGCTTGCTGCAGGCTGAGGGTCAGGTTGCCGGCAGGCGTCTGGCTCACCGCCACATTGCTGCCCAGCGGCAAGGGTTGCGGGCTGCTGGCCTGGACCAGCGTCTGGCGGCCACCGTCGAGGGTCAATTTGAGTAGCAACTGAAAGGCTTCACCGCCTTGTTTAAGTGCGATGACTTCGGCGTTCGCGGTTTTTCCCGGGTCGATCAAGCCGATCTGCGGCTCCAGCAGTTTCAGCAACTCACCGCTTGCCGGCGCTGGCGCAGGGGCCGGCCCGGCTGTCGGGGCAGGAGGAAGCGTAGGAAGGTTGATCTCACCGGTCATCGTGCGCGTCGTCTCAGGGGAAATAGCCCTCTTTAGCGTAGGGCATCGCATGTATAATGCGGCCCGTCTGCCATGAGAGCGGTAAAAACCTCACAACTATTTGATCCAGCTCTCTAAAATCGGTCGCCAAAGTCGTTATTGTGCTCCTTTCTATAACGGCCGCCGCACCGCCGACTTGAACCGTAAAGGCCCGCGATCTTTTGACCAGCCCTCTTCTTGAAGCCGTAGCGCTTGCCTGTGAACGTGACCTGCGCCTGCTGTTCGAGCACCTCGACCTGCGCCTGGCGGGCGGCGACATGGTGCAGATCAGTGGTCCCAACGGCAGCGGCAAGACCAGCCTGCTGCGTTTGCTGGCCGGGTTGATGCAGCCTACGGCGGGCGAAGTGCGGCTCAACGGCAAACCGTTGAACGAACAACGCACCGAGCTGGCCCGCAATCTCACCTGGATCGGCCACGCCGCCGGGATCAAAGACGTGCTCAGCGCCGAAGAAAACCTCAGTTGGCTCAGCGCCCTGCATCATCCGGCCAGCCGCGAGGCGATCTGGCAGGCACTGGCCGCCGTCGGCCTCAAGGGCTTCGAAGACGTGCCCTGTCACACCCTGTCCGCCGGCCAGCAGCGCCGCGTGGCCCTGGCGCGCCTGTATCTGCCCGGTCCGCCGCTGTGGATTCTCGACGAACCCTTCACCGCCCTCGACAAACAAGGCGTCGCCCAGTTGGAAGAGCATCTGGCCCGGCATTGCGAGCAGGGTGGCCTTGTCGTGCTGACGACGCACCACAGCCTGACGCGCCTGCCCGCCGGTTACCGCGACCTGGACCTGGGGCGGTGGTCGGTATGAGTGTGTTCGCCCTGTTGGTGGCCCGCGAGGCGCGGCTGTTGTGCCGTCGTCCGGCCGAGCTGGCCAATCCGCTGGTGTTCTTCGCGATTGTCATCGCGTTGTTCCCGCTGGCGGTCGGCCCCGAGACTAAACTGTTGCAAACCTTGTCTCCGGGACTGGTGTGGGTGGCGGCCCTTTTGTCCGTGCTGCTCTCGCTGGACGGGCTGTTTCGCAGTGATTTCGAGGATGGCTCCCTGGAACAGTGGGTCCTTTCGTCGCACCCCCTGCCGCTTCTGGTATTGGCCAAGGTACTGGCACACTGGGCGTTTTCCGGCTTGGCGCTGGTGTTGCTCTCGCCGTTGCTGGCAATGATGCTAGGGTTGCCCAGCGAATGCCTGCCGGTATTGCTTATGTCCTTGTTGCTCGGCACGCCGGCGCTCAGCTTGTTGGGCGCGGTGGGCGCGGCGCTGACGGTGGGTTTGAAACGTGGCGGCCTGTTGCTGGCCCTGTTGATTCTGCCTTTGTATATCCCGGTGTTGATCCTCGGCAGCGGCGCTTTGCAAGCCGCGCTCATGGGCATGCCGGCGACCGGTTACCTCTTGTGGCTTGGCAGCCTGACCGCCCTGGCGGTAACCCTGACACCCTTTGCCATAGCGGCCGGCCTGAAGATCAGCGTCGGCGAATAATGAAGTCGGGTTACGCGTAACCCGTTCTTCAACATAAGAAAGGCCCTACGCTTCTTGCAACCACAAGACGCAACCGTGATGGAAACAGCAATGAACTGGACCTGGTTTCACAAGCTCGGCTCGCCCAAATGGTTTTACGGCATCAGCGGCAAGCTGCTGCCGTGGTTGAGCGTCGCCGCCGTATTGCTTATCGGCCTCGGCCTGGTCTGGGGCCTGGCCTTCGCACCGCCGGATTACCAGCAGGGCAACAGCTTTCGCATCATCTATATCCATGTGCCTGCCGCGATGCTCGCCCAGTCCTGCTACGTGATGCTGGCGGTGTGCGGCATCGTCGGCCTGGTGTGGAAGATGAAGCTCGCGGACGTCGCCCTGCAATGCGCTGCGCCCATCGGTGCGTGGATGACCGCCGTGGCGCTGGTCACCGGCGCGATCTGGGGCAAACCCACCTGGGGTTCGTGGTGGGTGTGGGATGCGCGACTAACGGCCATGCTGATCCTGCTGTTTCTGTACTTCGGTCTTATTGCCCTTGGCAATGCGATCAGCAATCGTGACAGCGCCGCCAAGGCCTGTGCGGTGCTGGCGATTGTCGGCGTGATCAACATCCCGATCATCAAATACTCGGTGGAGTGGTGGAACACCCTGCACCAGGGCGCCACCTTCACCCTGACCGAAAAGCCGGCCATGCCCGTGGAAATGTGGGCGCCGCTGTTGCTGATGGTACTGGGGTTCTACTGCTTCTTCGGCGCTGTGCTGCTGATGCGCATGCGCCTTGAAGTGCTCAAGCGTGAAGCCCGCGCCAGTTGGGTCAAGGCCGAAGTGCAAACCAGCCTGGGAGCGCGTGGATGAGTTTTGCTTCTTTCAGTGATTTTCTCGCCATGGGCCACCATGGCCTGTATGTCTGGACGGCCTATGGCATCTGCCTGGCAGTACTGGCCCTCAACGTCGCCGTGCCGATCCTGGCCCGCAAGCGTTACCTGCAACAAGAGGCGCGTCGTCTGCGCCGGGAGACCGATAAGTGAATCCGCTGCGTAGAAAGCGTCTGTTGATCATCCTTGCCATTCTGGCCGGCGTAAGTATTGCCGTGGGCCTGGCGATGAGTGCCCTGCGGGAGAACATCAACCTGTTCTACACCCCGACCCAGATCGCCAATGGCGAAGCCCCGCAGGACACGCGCATCCGCGCCGGCGGCATGGTGGAGAAGGGCTCCTTGAAGCGTTCCGGCGACTCCCTGGACGTCACCTTCGTGGTCACCGACTTCAATAAGGCCGTGACCATTACATATCGCGGCATCCTCCCGGACCTGTTCCGTGAAGGCCAGGGCATCGTCGCCCTGGGCAAACTGAATGCCGATGGCGTGGTGGTGGCCGATGAAGTACTGGCCAAGCACGATGAGAAATACATGCCGCCGGAAGTTACCAAAGCGTTGAAAGACAGCGGCCAATCCGCCCCAACTCCAGCCAAGGAGGGCTAAGTGATGACGTCCGCATTGTATATTCCGGAGCTGGGCCACTTGGCGATGATCCTCGCCCTGTGCTTCGCCATCGTCCAGGCCGTGGTGCCGTTGCTCGGCGCGTGGCGTGGCGACCGTCTGTGGATGAGCCTGGCGCAGCCCGCCGCCTGGGGCCAGTTTGCCTTTCTGGTGTTCGCGTTCGGCTGCCTGACCTACGCCTTTATGACCGACGACTTTTCCGTCGCCTATGTGGCCAGCAACTCCAACAGCGCCTTGCCCTGGTATTACAAATTCAGCGCCGTGTGGGGCGCCCACGAAGGTTCGCTGCTGTTGTGGGCCCTGATCCTCGGCGGTTGGACCTTCGCCGTGTCGATCTTCTCCCGGCAACTGCCGCAAGTCATGCTGGCGAGGGTGCTGGCGGTGATGGGCATGATCAGCATCGGCTTCCTGCTGTTCCTGATCATGACTTCCAACCCGTTCAGCCGCATCCTGCCGCAGGTCCCGGTGGACGGGCGTGATCTCAACCCGCTGCTGCAGGACATCGGCCTGATCGTCCACCCGCCGATGCTCTACATGGGCTATGTCGGCTTCTCCGTGGCCTTCGCCTTCGCCATCGCCGCCTTGCTCGGCGGGCGTCTCGATGCGGCCTGGGCGCGCTGGTCGCGGCCATGGACCATCGTCGCCTGGGCCTTTCTCGGCATCGGTATCACCCTGGGTTCGTGGTGGGCTTATTACGAACTTGGCTGGGGCGGCTGGTGGTTCTGGGACCCGGTGGAAAACGCGTCCTTCATGCCTTGGCTGGTGGGCACCGCGCTGATTCACTCGCTGGCCGTCACCGAAAAACGCGGCGTGTTCAAGAGCTGGACCGTGTTGCTGGCCATTGCGGCGTTTTCCCTCAGCCTGCTCGGCACTTTCCTCGTGCGTTCGGGCGTTCTGACTTCGGTGCATGCGTTTGCGTCCGACCCTGCGCGCGGCGTGTTCATCCTGATCTTCCTGCTGTGTGTGGTCGGCGGTTCCCTGACCCTGTTCGCCCTGCGCGCGCCGGTGGTCAAGAGCCAGGTCGGCTTCAACCTGTGGTCGCGGGAAACCCTGCTGCTGGGCAATAACCTGGTGTTGGTGGTGGCTGCGTCGATGATCCTGCTCGGCACCCTGTACCCGCTGGTGCTGGATGCGCTGACCGGCGCCAAGCTGTCGGTCGGCCCGCCGTATTTCAACGCCTTGTTCATTCCGTTGATGGGCTTGTTGATGGTGGTCATGGCCATCGGCGTGCTGGTGCGCTGGAAAGACACCCCGGTGAAATGGCTGGTGGGCATGCTGACCCCGGTGCTGCTGGGCAGCGCCGCCTTGGCTGTGATCGCCGGTATTGCCTATGGCGATTTCAACTGGGCGGTCCTCGCCACGTTCATGCTCGCCGCCTGGGTGTTGCTGGCCGGTATGCGCGACATTGTCGACAAGACCCGCCACAAAGGCCTGATCAAGGGCCTGCCCACCCTGACCCGCAGCTACTGGGGCATGCAGGTCGCGCATATTGGCATCGCCGTGTGTGCCCTCGGCGTGGTGCTCTCCAGCCAAAACAGCGCCGAGCGTGACCTGCGCATGGCCCCCGGCGAGTCCATGGACCTGGCCGGTTACCACTTCATCTTCGAAGGCGCCAAGCACTTCGAAGGGCCGAACTTCACGTCCGACAAAGGCACCGTGCGCGTGGTACGCAACGGTAAGGAAATCGCCGTGCTGCACCCGGAAAAACGCCTGTATACCGTGCAGAGTTCGATGATGACCGAAGCCGGGATCGACGCTGGTTTCACCCGTGACCTTTACGTCGCCCTGGGTGAACCGCTGGGTGAGGGCGCCTGGGCGGTGCGCGTGCATGTCAAACCGTTCGTGCGCTGGATCTGGTTCGGCGGTTTGATCACCGCTTTTGGTGGTGTGCTCGCGGCGCTGGACCGGCGCTATCGGGTCAAGGTCAAGAGCCGGGTGCGCGAAGCTCTCGGTCTGCAAGGAGCGGCGGTATGAAGCGTTGGTTGATGGTCGTGCCGCTGGGGTTGTTTCTGCTGATGGCGGTGTTCCTGTATCGCGGGTTGTACCTGGACCCGGCCGAGTTGCCCTCGGCCATGATCGGCAAGCCGTTCCCCGCCTTCAATCTGCCGACGGTGCAGGGCGACAAAACCCTGACCCAGGCTGACCTGCTGGGCAAACCGGCGCTGGTCAACGTGTGGGGCACCTGGTGCATCTCCTGCCGAGTCGAGCACCCGGTGCTGAACAAACTGGCGGAGAAGGGCGTGGTGATCTACGGCATCAACTACAAGGACGACAATGCGGCGGCCTTGAAATGGCTGGCGGAATTCCACAACCCGTACCAACTGGATATCCGCGATGAAGACGGCAACCTCGGTTTGAACCTTGGCGTCTACGGCGCCCCGGAAACCTTCTTTATCGACGCCAAGGGCGTGATCCGCGACAAGTACGTCGGCGTCATCGATGAAACGGTCTGGCGCGAACAACTGGCCGCCAAGTACCAGGCTCTGGTCGACGAGGCCAAGCCATGAAGCGCTGGTTAGCTGCTGCCGTATTGGCCCTGGGCCTGGCGGGCGTGGCCCACGCCGCCATCGACACCTACGAATTCGCCAACGACGCCGAGCGCGAGCGTTTCCGCGACCTGACCAAGGAACTGCGCTGCCCCAAGTGCCAGAACCAGGACATCGCCGACTCCAACGCCCCCATCGCCGCCGACCTGCGTAAAGAGATCTTCCGCATGTTGGGGGAGGGCAAGGACAACCAGCAGATCATCGACTTCATGGTCGACCGCTATGGCGATTTCGTTCGCTACAAACCGGCGCTCACCGGCAAGACCGCGCTGCTCTGGTTCGGCCCCGCCGGGCTGCTGCTGGCCGGCGTTGTGGTGATGGTGGTGATCGTCCGCCGTCGCCGCGCCGCCCCTACCGATGGTTCCGACGCGCTATCCCCCGAAGAGCGCCAACGCCTCGACCAATTGCTGGACACCAAGACTGATGATTGATTTCTGGCTCGCAGCCGGCTTGCTGCTTCTGATTGCCCTGAGTTTCCTGTTGATCCCTGTATTGCGTGGCCGTCGTGCCCAGCGTGAAGAGGATCGCACCGCGCTGAACGTGGCGCTCTATCAAGAACGCGTGGCCGAACTGCAAACCCAGCAGGACGAAGGCGTACTCAACGCCGCGCAACTCGACACCGGCCGTGCCGAAGCCGCGCGCGAATTGCTGGCCGACACCGAAGGCGCAGAAAAGCCTCGCGAATCGCGTTTGGGCAAGCCGCTGCCGTTGCTCGCTGCGGTTTTAGTGCCGGTGCTGGGCCTTGGCTTGTACATGCACTTCGGCGCCAGCGACAAGGTCGAACTGACCCGCGAATTCTCCCAGCCGCCGGTGTCCATGGAAGACATGACCCACCGCCTGGAACGCGCCGCGGCGGCTCAACCGGATTCCGCGGAAGGCTTGTACTTCCTCGGCCGTGCGTACATGGCCCAGGACCGTTCCGCCGATGCCGCCAAGGTCTTCGAACGCACCGTGGCCCTGGCCGGGCGCCAGCCGGAGCTGTTGGGGCAGTGGGCTCAGGCCCAGTACTTTGCCGACAACAAGCAATGGTCGCCCAAGGTTCAGGCCCTGACCGACGAAGCCCTCAAGCTCGACCCGAGAGAAGTCACCAGCCTCGGCCTGCTCGGCATCGTGGCCTTTGAAGGCCAGCGCTACCAAGAGGCGATCGATTACTGGAGTCGCCTGCTGGCGCAATTGCCACCGCAAGACAATTCCCGCGTCGCCCTGCAAGGCGGGATTGATCGCGCGGCAGAAAGGCTGAAAGCGAACGGTGGCACCGTCGCCCAAAAGGCCGTGATGAAAGTGCGTGTGGACCTGTCCGCCGACATCAAGGCCAAGGCCCTGCCCGGCGATAGCGTGTTCATCTTCGCCCGCGCCGTCTCCGGCCCGCCGGCGCCGCTCGCGGCCAAGCGCGTGACCGTCGCCGACCTGCCCGTCACCGTCGAACTGGGCGATGCCGACGCAATGATGCCGCAGTTGAAACTGTCCAACTTCCCCGAAGTCCAACTGGTTGCGCGCATATCCCGGGCCGGTAAACCGACCAGTGGCGAGTGGATCGGCCGCAGCCAACCCTTGGCCAGCACCACCACTGCGCTGCAGCAGCTGACCATCGACAGTCCGGACAAGTAATTCGAGGAAACGCCTATGACCGCCCTTGCACGCATCACCCTGCTCAGCCTGGTATTGGGCTTGAGCGCTTGTGCGGTCCACCGCCCACCTCCCGCGCCCACCGGCCCGACCATCCCACCGTCGGGCCCGTCGACCCAACCCGGCACCAGACCTTCCAGCCCGGTCACCGCCCCAGCGAAAGCGCCACCGAGCAAGTCGCCAACCTTCGCCCCACCACCGGGCGCGGCCAGCCACTGGGACGGCAAGATGCAGGTGTACGTGCTGGAAGACCAGCCCGACACCTTCTACCGCCAGCGCACTTACTACCGCTGGAGCAACGGCTGGAGCCGCTCCATCAGCCCGGACGGGCCGTGGGAAGAGACCGACGTGCAGGGCGTGCCGCCGGGGTTGAGCAAGCACTACGCGCAGTGACAAAAGGCGACCTTTGGGTCGCCTTTTTTTCGTAGGCTTCGTAGGGTGGTCGTTCAAACACTGGAGAGCCAATGCCGGGGCCGGACTTGCCCGAGATAGATGCCTGTCAGATAAAAATGATTTCCGAAGTCAGCGCTAGGCGTGCGTGGCATTAGGTGTCTTCAACGTGCATTTAGCGACGAGGATTGCCAGCACTGCCAAACTGAAGGTTGCCCAGGCCATCATCCACGGTCACCAGCAAGACCGGTAGCATCAGTATCGCTAGAGCCAACCACCGCCCGGAGAGTGGTTGCTGGTTTAAACGTCAGCCGTTAATGACATCAGCGACACCTTATCAAGAAAGGTTCTGAGTTAGATGCAGGGATTTTTGAGTTCCATGCTATTCGCCATAATGCTTTCCATAGGTTTTGGACCGATAGCCTTGATCATCCTGAGGCAATCCATCGCCGGTGGCTTTCGCAGCGCGTTACCTGGGGCTCTAGGTGCGGCAGTTGCAGATGCGGTTTTTGCGGCTGTCGCATTTTCTGGTTTGCAGACAATTAAGGCATTTTGGTTAGCCAACAACCGTCTATTGACCTGGGTGGCAATTGCTTACCTGTTTTATCTGGGGGCCATCACATTTGCAAAACATGCAGTTGTGGCACAACTAAGACCTACCGCAGGATTTATCCCAGTCTTTTTACTGACACTAACGAACCCACTCACGATCGTAGCGATCTCCTCCTATGTGATTGCCAGCGGCACGGTGCTTGAGGGGCAGGGACTGTACCTGAGCCTTGCAGGTTTTCTGGTGGGCTCATTTTCAGGTCAGATGTTATATGCGCTGGGCGGCAACGTTATCAGGACTGCGCTGGTCGATCATCCTGATCTCGGTTTGATCAATCGCATCAGCGGTGGGCTATTGATTGGCTTTGCGGCCTGGCAATGTGCGCGCATTTTGTCTGGAGGCTGATCCTCTGCCATCCGCGAAACCCTGCGCAGTTGCCTGCAACCGAACATGAAATTGCTGACAGGCACGCCTGACCGGGTGCGTGGCGCATCGCAATCCGATACTGTGGCCGCCGCCGGGCTGGTCCAGGTCAGGCGCCGTGATGCGTAGCCGGCCAGGTAACAAATCTGCAGATAAGCGAAGAGGGTGTATTGATGGCGGGCAGGTTGATCTATCTCATCGGGCCATCGGGTTCGGGCAAGGACAGCCTGTTGGACGCTGCACGATCACGTTTGGCCGAGCGTGGCTGCCGTATTGTGCGTCGGGTGATTACCCGCTCGGCGGAAGCGCTGGGCGAGGCGGCGCAGGGGGTGAGCGCCGAGCAGTTTGTCGCGATGCAAGCCGAAGGTGGGTTTGCGCTGAGTTGGCAGGCCAATGGGTTGTCCTATGGCATTCCCAAGGAGATCGATGCGTGGCTGGCGGCGGGGGCGGATGTGCTGGTCAACGGCTCTCGTGCCCACCTGGCGCAGGCCCGCGAGCGTTACCCGACGTTGCTGGTGGTGTTGCTGAGTGTTGATCAGGCGGCACTGCGCCAGCGCTTGCTGGCGCGGGGGCGTGAGTCGGTGGCGGATATCGACGCGCGCCTGGCGCGCAATGCGCGGTTTACGGCGCAGTTGCTGGCCGGCATGGAGGCGGGGTTGCTCGTGCTGGATAACTCCGGCCCGCTGGAGCATACGGTCGAGTGTTTGCTGCGTTGCCTGGACCCGTCAGCGGTTTAACAACCGTTCCACATACTCCACAAACGCCCGCGCCTTGGCGCTCGCCATCCGGCCTGTCGGAAACACGGCCCATAAGTCCCGCGCCGGCAAATGCCAGTCGGTCAGCACCGGCTTCACCGCGCCACTGGCCAGTTCCGGCGCGAACATCCAAGCCGACGCCAGGGTCAGGCCCAGGTGGTTCAGCACGGCTGCGCGTACCCCTTCCGCCGCCGTGACGTGCAAGCGACCATGGGCGACGATCGGGTATTCGCGGGCGTCTCGGGTAAACGTCCAGCGCGCACCTTCGCCCTGGGTATAGATGACCGCCGGGTGTTGCAGCAGATCGGCGGGCGTAGCGGGTTCGCCGAAGCGTTCGAAGTAGGCCGGGGTGCCCAGGATATGGCAGGGCGAAGCCCCGATCTTGCGTGCAGTCAGCCCCGAATCGCTCAGGTTGCCCATGCGCAGGGCGACGTCGATGCCTTCTTCCACCAGGTTTAGGCTGCGATCGTCGAGCACCACTTCGATGTTCATCCCAGGGTACTGCTCCAGAAACGGCCCCAGGTGCGGCAGGATATGCAGGCTGGCAAAGGTCACGGCGGCGCTGATGCGCAAGTTGCCCGACAGCCCGGCGCCCGCGCTGCGGGCAGCGTCGTCGGCCTCGTTGGCCTCATCGATGGCGCGCTTGGCTTTTTCGAAATACGCCAGGCCCGCTTCGGTCGGCGTCAGGCCTCGGGTTGAACGCAACACCAACCGCACTGCCAGGCGCGCTTCCAATTGCGCGACGCTCTTCGACACGGCGGGCTGGCCGATGCCCAGGCGTTTGGCGGCGGCGGAGAACGAGCCGGTTTCGACAACGTGGACGAAGGTTTCCATGGCGGTCAGGCGGTCCATCGGGTGTCCCTTGCTTGTGATTGAGCGCATCGCGACGCAGTACGGCGCACAAGCCTACGGGGAATAACCATGACTTGTCATCCGCTCCTAAACGGCGTTTATCGTATTGAAGAAGGTTGAATGGTTATGTCCTTGTCAGTGGAAGATTGGCGTAACTCACCTGCGGGTATTTCTTTAGATAATATTTTTTTAGTGTAAAAACAACCTGATATTCGCGAGGTATTTGTGTGGTTGAATATTTAAATTGCAAATGAAATCTTAGTTATCTAACTGGGTGTTACGTAGCGCGGGGATGTTGCGGCTGAAACTAAAATGGAGTTGGTCTGATGTTTTTCACTGTGCGAGATTGTCAGCGATGACGATGAGCCTGGCTCAACTAGTTTGCGTCTATCGATACTTGATCTCCGGGTCGATTTGATTCGGTCTCTTTATTTATTCGTTAACAAAGCGAGTGCCGCACAATGAATGGATTTGATCTGCGTTCTGTTACTTCCCGTGCTGGTTTACCGATATCGGACCCCGGCCCGTTTGGTGCGGGCGCCACTCAGAAACCGTCCTTTACAACTGACCAGGCAGCCAAACAAATCACCCGGGAAAATCATCGTTTTCGCGACCGTAACGGCGATCAGAAGATCGACTTGCACTACACGGTCGACGCAAGTTTCACCGCCCAGCAGAAACAGCGCGTGCGCCAGGCAGTGCAAGCCTGGCAGGATGTGGCCAATATCAATTTCCGCGAGCAGTCAAACGGTACGGACGGAACGCTCAGTATCCGCAACAACCCTCGCGGCGACCGGGGAGTTGCCGACATGCCTCATGGCGGCACGACCCGTACATCGGCCACGATCGGCACCGCGGGAAGTGCGAGTTCGCCTGCGCTGGGCAGTCACTTTTCGGTCACGGCTATTCATGAAATCGGTCACGCCATCGGCCTGCAACATCCGGGAAACTATAACGGCGGCGGCGCCAACTACCAAAACGGCGCGGCCTATGCGCAGGACACCAAGGCACGCACCGTGATGAGTTACTGGTCGGAACGCCATCAACCCGGCCATGACTTCAAGTCGCTCAATCCGTCCGCTCCGATGATGGACGATATCGCTGCGGCACAACGCCTGTATGGGGCCAATCACCAGACCCGCAAGACCGACACCGTCTATGGTTTCAACTCCAATACCGAGCGCGAAGTGATGAGCCTTACCAGCGCCAGGGACAAACCGGTGTTTTGCGTTTGGGATGGCGGCGGTGTGGATACGCTGGATTTTTCCGGGTTTTCCCAGGATCAGAAGATCGACCTGAATGCGGAGTCGTTCTCTGACGTGGGCGGCTTGAAGGGCAATGTGTCCATCGCCAAGGGGTGCATTATTGAGAATGCGATCGGCGGTGCCGGCCGTGATGCTTTGATTGGCAATGACGCGGCCAATCGGCTCAAGGGCGGTGGCGGTGCTGATACGTTGAGAGGCGGAGGCGGGGCGGATACGTTTGCCTACGATAACGCCAGCGACTCTACCGCGCAGAGCCCCGACCTGATCGAGGACTTCACCAGCGGCACCGATAAGATTGACGTCTCGGGTGCGTTAAAAGCGGCGGGTATGCGTGCCCTGGTGTTTACCGACCGGTTCAGCGGCCGTGCCGGTGAAGCGGTGCTAAAACATGATGCCAGTACGGGACGGTCGAGCCTGGCCATTGATCTGAAGGGAACGGGCAACGCGGACATGGTGATCAACAGCAAGGGGCAGATCAAACCGAGCGATGTACGGTGGGGTGGACCGCAGCCTGTGCCATCGCCATCGCCATCGCCATCGCCATCGCCGACGCCGACGCCGACACTGACACCGACGCCAACCCCAACCCCGCCGCCGGGTGAAACCCCAAACGGGCCGTCCGCACTGATCGAAATGCTTGCCAAGACACTGTCAGCGCTCGTGTTACAGCTGCTGCAGTTTATCGCCCCATCGTCCAGTGGAAGGCCACGGTCGTAACCCCACCTACGATCCCGGCGCATCATGCCGTCAGGCAGTGACCACCGAGGTGTGGCGCGAAGCACTGAGAAAGCGCAGCAACGCCACCAGCGGGAACGCACTGCCCACCAGCATCACGCCCAGCCAGCCGCCGTGTTCGTACACGCTGCTGGCAATCGCCGAGCCGAAGGCACCGCCGATGAAGATGCTGGTCATGTACAGCGCGTTCAGGCGGCTGCGGCTGTTGGCATCGAGGGCGTAGATGGCGCGTTGGCCGAGGACCATGTTCATCTGCACGCAGAAGTCGAGGACCACGCCGGTCACTGCCAGGCCGATCACGCTGTACAGCGGGTGGATGAAGGCCGGCAGGAAGCTCAACACCGCAAACACCATGGCCAGCAGCGACGCACGGTGGGTGTGGCCGGCGTCGGCCAGACGCCCGGCGATGGGCGCGGCGATGGCGCCGATGGCACCGACCAGGGCGAAGATGGCGATCTGGGTCTGGCTCAGGCCATGATTGCGCACCAGCTCCAGCGGCGCGGCGGTCCAGAACAGGCTGAAGGTGGCAAACATGCAACCTTGATAAAAGGCGCGCTGGCGCAGCAGCGGTTGTTCACGCAGCAGGGTGCCGAGGGAGCGCAGCAATTGGCCATAGCTGGCGCTGTGGTCGGGCTGGCGCTTGGGGATGGTCATCAGCAAGACCACGCTGATAACGGCCATCAACGCGGCGGCGGCCATGAACATTGCACGCCAGCCGAAGTGGTCGGCGACCACGCTGGACACCGGCCGTGCCAGCAGGATACCCAGCAACAGGCCGCCCATGATGCTGCCGACCACGCGGCCACGGGACTCGGCAGGTGCCAGGTGCGCCGCCAGCGGGATCAGGATCTGCACCGACACCGAACTGAAACCGATCAACAACGAGACCAGCAGGAACAGGTTCGGTTGCTCGGTAAACGCCGCACCCAGCAGGCTGGCGATGGCGATCACCGTGGTGCTGATCATCAGCTTGCGGTTTTCCAGCAAGTCACCCAGGGGCACCAGGAAGAACAGGCCCAGGGCGTAGCCGATTTGTGTCAGCGATACGATCAGGCTGGCCATCGCAGGCGTCAGGCCGATGTCCGGTGCGATCAGTTCGATGATCGGCTGCGCGTAGTAAATGTTGGCGACGATGGCGCCGCAGCAAAACGCAAACAGCATCACCATCCCGCGGGTCATGGTGCTCGTAGCGTGGGGAGTAGCGTTCATGGTGTTCTCATAAAAGCGAAGGAAGATGGCGAGCGAGAGTAAAGACAAGACTCGGCGGCGAGTAGGCTGTTGGCGGTGATATCACTCATGCCGTGAAATGATGACTGAAGCCTTGGCGTTGGCTTCGAGCCCCCATGATACATTCAGACACACCTGCCGAAACAGGCTATCCGGCAGCCTGAGAAACACGCTGAACACCAAACAAATGTGGGAGCTGGCTTGCCTGCGATGTGGACACCCCGGTGTATCTGACACACCAGGGCGACGCTATCGCAGGCAAGCCAGCTCCCACACGTGCTCGCCTTCCTTCAGTGGGCGCGGCTTACTGCCCGCTGTAGATCTGGTCAAACACCCCGCCATCGTTGAAGTGGGTTTTCTGCACGGTGCGCCAGTCGCCAAAGGTCTTCTCGACCGACAGGAAGTCGACTTTCGGGAAACGATCGGTGTACTTGGCCAGCACTTTCGGGTCACGCGGGCGCAGGTAATTGTTGGCCGCGATTTCCTGGCCTTCCGGCGACCACAGGTACTTCAGGTAGTCTTCGGCGACTGCACGCGTGCCTTTCTTCTCGACCACTTTGTCCACCACCGTGACCGGCGGCTCGGCTTCGGCGGAGACGCTTGGGTAGATCACTTCGAACTGATCGCGGCCGAATTCGCGGGCGATCATTTCCGCTTCGTTTTCAAAGGTCACCAGCACGTCGCCGATCTGGTTGGTCATGAACGTCGTGGTGGCGGCACGGCCACCGGTGTCCAGCACGGGCGCTTGTTTGAACAGCTTGCCGACAAAGGCCTTGGCCTTGTCTTCGTCGCCACCGTTCTTCAGCACATAGCCCCAGGCCGACAAGTAGGTGTAGCGGCCGTTACCCGAGGTTTTCGGGTTGGGCACGATCACTTGCACGCCATCTTTGAGCAGGTCCGGCCAGTCTTTCAGGGCTTTCGGGTTGCCCTTGCGCACGATAAACACGGTGGCCGAGGTGAACGGCGCGCTGTTGTTCGGCAAGCGGGTGACCCAGTTGTCTGGCACCAGTTTGCCATTGTCGGCCAGGGCGTTGATGTCGGTGGCCATGTTCATGGTGATCACATCAGCCGGCAGGCCGTCGATCACCGAGCGTGCTTGTTTGCTGGAGCCCCCGAAGGACATCTGCAAGGTCAGCTTGTCGTTCGGGTGCTCGGCTTCCCAGTGTTTCTGGAAGGCGGTGTTGTAGTCCTTGTAGAAATCGCGCATCACGTCGTAGGAGACGTTGAGCAGGGTGGTCGGTGCGGCCTGGACGACGCCGGCCAATGCAAGGCCGGCGGCCAGGAGAGAGGCGCTAACGAGTTTTTTCACTGCTCATTCCTTGTTGTTCGAGAGTAGAGAGACGCACTTTGCCAGCGACTATAGCTGGGGGGGCATAGTCGTTTAAAGATTAAAAAGATCTTTGCTTATTCCTGCTTCTTAAACAGCGCGTTGCCACACCGCGAACAAAACGCCGCGTTCGCGTCATGGGTGTTTTTCTTGCACACCGGGCAGTCCGTTTGCAACTGTTCACCGCGCATGGCATTGGCCAGTTCGGCGGTGAAAATCCCGGTGGGCACGGCGATGATCGAGTAACCGGTGATCATCACCAGCGACGAAATCACCTGGCCCAGCGGGGTTTTGGGCACGATATCGCCAAAGCCCACGGTGGTCAGGGTCACGATCGCCCAGTAGATGCCCTTGGGGATACTGGTGAAGCCGTGCGCCGGCCCTTCGATCACGTACATCAAGGTGCCGAACACCGTTACCAGGGTGCAGACGCTGAGCAGGAACACCACGATCTTCTGTTTGCTGCCGCGCAACGCCGACATCAGGTAGTTGGCCTGCTTGAGATACGGCCCGAGCTTGAGCACCCGGAAGATCCGCAGCATGCGGATGATGCGGATGATCAGCAGGTACTGGGCGTCGCTGTAATACAGCGCGAGGATGCCGGGGACGATGGCGAGCAAGTCCACCAAACCATAGAAACTGAAGGCATAGCGCAACGGCTTGGGCGAGCAGTACAGGCGCAGGCCGTACTCGATGGCGAAGATGACGGTAAAGCCCCACTCGATGTAGGCCAGCACGTTGGCGTAGTTGTCGTGGACTTCCTGAATGCTGTCGAGGATCACCACCACCAGGCTGGCGAGAATGATCAGCAGCAGGGTGCTGTCGAAACGCCGCCCGGCGGGTGTGTCGCTCTGGAAAACCATGACGTAGAGACGCTGGCGCCAGTCGTTGTTGCTGTCCATAACTCTCGCCCCTATCGGATATCGGGCAAGCCTAGGGGGATTCGAACGGGCTGTCCACGCAGGCTTTGTGCCGCATCCGGCGGCCGGCGCTGTAGGATAATCTGGCTGAACCCGGGGGGCG
This sequence comes from Pseudomonas marginalis, assembly GCF_024169655.1. GTDB lineage: Bacteria > Pseudomonadota > Gammaproteobacteria > Pseudomonadales > Pseudomonadaceae > Aquipseudomonas > Aquipseudomonas paraveronii. The sequence continues at coordinate 1,827,163 of NZ_JALJWV010000001.1, forward strand.
CATGATGGGTAAGTCAATGAGCCCGAGTTGTCCTCATCGCAGGCAAGCCAGCTCCCACACTGGCTCGCATTTCACCGCGCGCTTACTGATCGCGAATCGAAAAATTCGCCATATGCTCCAGCCCCTTGATCAGTGCCGAATGGTCCCAATTACCGCCACCGAGGGCGGTGCAGGTGCTGAACACTTGCTGGGTGCCGGCGGTGTTCGGCAGGTTGATCCCCAGCTCCTTGGCCCCGGCCAGCGCCAGGTTCAAATCCTTCTGGTGCAGGTTGATGCGAAAGCCCGGATCGAAGGTGCCCTTGATCATGCGTTCGCCGTGTACTTCAAGGATCTTCGACGCGGCGAAGCCGCCCATCAGCGCTTCACGTACCTTGGCCGGGTCGGCGCCGTTTTTCGCGGCGAACAGCAGCGCTTCGGCCACCGCCTGGATGTTCAGCGCGACGATGATCTGGTTCGCCACTTTCGCCGTCTGGCCGTCGCCGTTGCCACCGACCAGAGTGATGTTCTTGCCCATGCTCTGGAACAGCGGCAAGGCACGCTCGAAGGTCTGCGGCTCGCCGCCGACCATGATGCTCAAGGTGCCGGCCTTGGCCCCGACTTCACCGCCGGACACCGGCGCATCGAGGTACTGCGCGCCGGTCTGGTTGATCCTCGCGGCGAACGCCTTGGTCGCGGTGGGGGAGATCGAACTCATGTCGATCACCACTTTGTTCGGCGACAGACCGGCGGCTACACCATCGGCGCGGAACAGCACGTCATCGACCTGCGGGGTATCGGGCACCATGACGATGATGAATTGCGCTTCCTGGGCAACTTGCTGCGGGCTGGCCAGCGCGATGGCGCCGGCCGCGATCAACTCGGCTGGCGCCTTGCCGTGGTGTTCGGACAGGAACAGTTGATGACCGGCTTTCTGCAGGTTGGCGGCCATGGGTTGGCCCATGATGCCGGTGCCGATAAATCCGATTTTAGCCATGAAGACATCCTCTTTTTATTAGATAGAGCGCGGTCCGCCAAACACAGGGGTTCCCAATGTGGGAGGGGGGGCGTGTCGTGCCTCTCAGATCGCGTTGTGGGTCTTGAGCCAACCCAAACCCGCTTCGGTGGTGGTCAACGGCTTGTATTCACAACCGACCCAACCCTGGTAACCGATGCGGTCCAAATGCTCGAACAGGAACCGATAGTTGATCTCCCCGGTCCCCGGCTCGTTGCGACCCGGGTTATCCGCCAGTTGGATATGGTTGATCTCATTCAAGTGCGCGGCCAAGGTCCGGGCCAGATCGCCTTCCATGATTTGCATGTGATAGATGTCGTATTGCAGGAACAGATTGTCACTGCCCACCTGCTCGCGAATCGCCAGGGCCTGCGCGGTGTTGTTCAGGTAGAAGCCAGGGATGTCGCGGGTGTTGATTGCTTCCATCACCAGCTTGATACCCACCGCTTGCAGCGTGTCGGCGGCGTATTTGAGGTTGGCGACAAAGGTCTTTTCTACGGTGGCATCGTCCACGCCTTGTGGCCGGATACCTGCCAGGCAGTTGACCTGGGTGTTGCCCAGCACCTGGGCGTAGGCGATGGCCAGGTCGACCCCGGCGCGGAATTCCTCGACCCGGTCCGGGTGGCACGCCAGGCCCCGTTCGCCCTTGGCCCAGTCGCCGGCCGGTAGGTTGAACAACACTTGGGTCAGGCCGTTGGCGTCCAACTGCGCCTTGATTTCGGCAGAGCTGAATTCGTAGGGGAACAGGTACTCGACGCCTGCGAAGCCGGCATCGGCGGCCGCTTTAAAACGAGCGAGAAAAGCCTGTTCGGTGAACAGCATGGACAGGTTGGCGGCAAAGCGCGGCATAGGGTTCTCCTTAATCGAGCAGGGAAATGGCAGTCGGCGCATCGTTGCCGACCAGGGCCAGGTCTTCGAATTCGTTGACGGCGTTGATCTCGGTGCCCATGGAAATATTGGTCACGCGCTCCAGAATAATCTCAACGATCACCGGAACCTTGAATTCTTCGAGCATTTCCTGGGCACGGCGCAGTGCCGGCTGGATCTGGCCCGGCTCGAACACGCGCAGGGCCTTGCACCCCAGTCCTTCGGCGACCGCGACGTGGTCGACGCCATAGCCGTTGAGTTCCGGAGCGTTGAGGTTGTCGAAAGACAACTGCACGCAGTAGTCCATTTCGAACCCGCGCTGGGCCTGGCGTATCAATCCCAGGTAGGAGTTGTTCACCACCACGTGGATATACGGCAGCTTGAACTGCGCACCCACGGCCAGTTCTTCGATCATGAACTGGAAGTCATAGTCGCCGGACAGCGCCACCACCTTGCGGCTCGGGTCGGCCTTGACCACGCCGAGCGCCGCCGGGATGGTCCAGCCCAACGGGCCGGCCTGGCCGCAGTTGATCCAGTGGCGTGGCTTGTAGACGTGCAGGAATTGCGCACCGGCAATCTGCGACAGGCCGATGGTGCTGACGTAGCAGGTGTCTTTGCCGAACACCTGGTTCATCTCTTCGTACACCCGTTGCGGCTTGACCGGCACGTTGTCGAAGTGGGTCTTGCGCTGCAGGGTGGCCTTGCGCTGCTGGCAGTCATGCAGCCAGGCGCTGCGGTCCTTGAGTTTGCCGGCGGCTTTCCACTCGCGGGCGACTTCGATGAACATCGTCAGCGCTGCACCGGCGTCGGAAACGATGCCCAGGTCCGGGGTGAATACGCGACCGATTTGCGTCGGCTCGATGTCGACGTGGATAAATCGGCGCCCCTCGGTGTACACCTCCACCGAACCGGTGTGGCGGTTGGCCCAACGGTTGCCGATGCCGAGCACCATGTCCGATTTCAGCAGCGTCGCGTTGCCATAACGGTGGGAGGTTTGCAGGCCGACCATGCCCACCATCTGCGGGTGATCGTCGGGGAGGGTGCCCCAGCCCATCAGGGTCGGGATCACCGGGATGCCGGTCAGCTCGGCGAACTCCATCAGCAGGTCGCTGGCATCGGCATTGATCACGCCGCCACCGCTCACCAGCAGCGGGCGTTCGGCCTGGTTGAGCAGGGCCAGGGCTTTTTCCACCTGGATGCGCGTGGCCACGGGTTTGGCCAGGGGCAGCGGCTGGTAGGCGTCGATGTCGAATTCGATCTCGGCCATCTGCACGTCGAACGGCAGGTCGATCAGCACCGGGCCAGGGCGGCCGGAACGCATTTCATAAAAGGCTTTCTGGAACGCATACGGCACCTGGCCGGGTTCGAGGACGGTGGTTGCCCACTTGGTCACCGGCTTGACGATGCTGGTGATGTCCACGGCCTGGAAATCTTCCTTGTGCATTCGCGCCCGGGGGGCCTGGCCGGTGATGCACAGGATTGGAATCGAGTCGGCCGAGGCGCTGTACAGGCCGGTGACCATGTCGGTGCCCGCCGGGCCCGATGTGCCGATGCACACGCCGATATTGCCGGCCTTGGTGCGGGTGTAGCCCTCGGCCATGTGCGAGGCGCCTTCAACATGGCGAGCAAGGACGTGATCGATGCCACCCACCTTCTGCAAGGCCGAATACAGCGGGTTGATCGCGGCGCCTGGAATACCGAAGGCGGTGTCGACTCCTTCGCGGCGCATCACCAGAACGGCGGCTTCGATTGCTCTCATTTTGCTCATTATTTTGGTGCCTCTTGCGTTTTGTAATTGTATACAAGTTGCGTCTGCGTAAAGTGTATTCATGGCGAGCGGCGCAGGTCAATGCATTTTATTCGGCGGTCTTTGCGTTTGTCTTGGTGCATTTTTAGGCTGGTTTTCCGACGATACGCGGACAATTTTGATTTTTTGTATACATAAAGCGTGATTATTGTGTTCTATTTATTGTGTTTTGTGGCTGCTGAAGAAGAGCCCACGGCTTTCCCATAACAAGATAAGGACGGCACCCATGAGCGCGTTAACCTTGAACATCGCAGTCAACCTGGCCGGCCAGGCCCTCGCCGCAGGCCGCGCCATTGCCGCAGCACCGCTGACCATTGCCGTGCTCGACGGCGGCGGCCACCTGATCACCTTGCAACGGGAAGACGGCGCCAGCCTGCTGCGCCCGCAGATCGCCATCGGCAAGGCCTGGGGCGCGATTGCCCTGGGCAAAGGTTCACGCCTGCTCGCGCTGGATGCGCAGCAGCGCCCGGCATTTATCGCTGCGTTGAACAGCCTGGGGCAGGGCAGCGTGGTGCCGGCGCCGGGCGGGGTGTTGATTCGGGATCAGGAAGGGTTGGTGCTGGGGGCGATCGGGATCAGCGGGGATACGTCGGATATTGATGAGCAGTGCGCGATTACGGCGATCGAGGGGGTGGGGTTGTGGGCGGATGCGGGGGTGTCAGCCTGATTTTTGGATGATTGCCAGGGCCTCATCGGGAGCAAGCTCCCTCCCACCTTTGACGGTATTCACAAATAGACATGTGTAAACCCGATCAAATGTGGGAGGGCGCTTGCCCCCGATTGCCACAGGCGCCTCGGTGTCTCAGTCCGGCGCACAGCCCTTGAGCACCAACCGAATAATCGTCTGCGCCGCCGCCTCGTAATCCGCCTCATCCAGCTTGGCTTTACCCGTCACCGCCGAAATCTGCCAATCAAAATCCGCATACGTCTGGGTTGCGGCCCAGATGCTGAACATCAAGTGATTGGGCTCAATCGCAGCGATCAGCCCGCGATCGACCCAGTGCTGGATACAGTCGATATTGTGCTTGGCCTGGGCGTTGAGTTGCTCGACCTGCTCGGCGCTCAGGTGCGGGGCGCCGTGCATGATTTCGCTGGCGAACACCTTGGAGGCGAAGGGCAGGTCGCGGGAGATGCGGATTTTCGAGCGGATGTAGTTGCTCAGCACCACCGCCGGCTCGCCCTCCCGGTTGAACGGCGTGGAGGCCGCCAGGATCGGCTCGATAATGCTCTCGAGCACTTCGCGGTAGAGGTTGTCCTTGGACTTGAAGTAGTAGTAGACGTTGGGCTTGGGCAGCCCGGCCTTGGCGGCGATGTCGCTGGTTTTGGTCGCGGCGAAGCCCTTGTCGGCAAACTCCTCGCTTGCCGCCCGCAGGATCTTTTCTTTATTGCGCTCGCGAATGCTGCTCATAAACCAGAGGGTTCCTTGCCATGACAGGCGGTTGCGCATGGTAGCACCGGCCATCCGCGAGCCTCAACAATGTGCCCGCAACGCCCATGGCCGCGTTATGCTCGCGCCATCTCACCCTTGATGGAAGCCCGATTCATGGCAGGAAGCAGCTTGTTGGTTTTGATCGACGATATCGCCGCAGTACTCGATGACGTTGCACTGATGACAAAGATGGCCGCCAAGAAGACCGCCGGCGTGCTCGGCGATGACCTGGCGCTCAATGCCCAGCAAGTCTCCGGGGTGCGCGCCGAGCGGGAAATCCCGGTGGTGTGGGCGGTGGCCAAGGGGTCGTTTCTCAACAAGCTGATCCTGGTGCCGACGGCGTTGTTGATCAGTGCGTTTGCGCCCTGGGCGGTGACGCCGTTGTTGATGCTCGGCGGCGCCTATTTGTGTTTCGAGGGCTTTGAGAAGCTCGCTCACACGTTTCTGCATAGCAAAGCCGAAGACCAGGCCGAACACGCCCAGTTGGTCGCCGCCGTGGTGGACCCGGCGACCGATCTGGTGGCGTTCGAAAAGGACAAGATCAAAGGCGCGATCCGCACCGACTTCATCCTCTCGGCCGAAATCATCGCCATCACCCTGGGCACCGTTGCCGATGCGCCGTTGACGCAGCAGGTGATCGTGCTATCGGGCATTGCCATTGTGATGACCATCGGCGTCTACGGCTTGGTGGCCGGCATCGTCAAGCTCGATGACCTGGGCCTGTGGCTGACCCAGAAGCCTGGGCAGATGGCGCGCAGTATCGGCGGTGCGATCTTGCGCGCGGCACCGTACATGATGAAAAGCCTGTCGGTGATCGGTACAGCGGCGATGTTCATGGTGGGCGGCGGCATCCTCACCCATGGCGTGCCGGTGGTGCATCACTGGATCGAGGCGGTCAGCCAGAGCACCGGTGGCCTGGCGTGGTTGATGCCGACCTTGCTCAACGCGGTGGCCGGCATTATTGCCGGGGCGCTGGTGTTGGCACTGGTCGCTGTGGCGGGCAAAACCTGGCGCGCCGTGCGCGGTTGATTGGGTATTCAGGGTTTTGCCTACAAAAAACTCAGAAATGGACCATCTGTAAAAAATAGATTATTTGTGCAAGTTGGCGTAGTGTCCGCTTGGTCAGTGACTGAGCCTGCGTCAATTACCCGTATCCCTTCAGGTTAATCAGGCCTCAGGCACTACCCAGAATAAAAATAATTCGGTAGGTGCCTTCATGAAACACGTCAAACAGACGCTCTATGCCGTAACGATCACCCTCGGGCTGCTGTCGGTGGCCCACGCGCAACCGCTGCGTTTCGCCACGGAGGGCGCTTATCCGCCGTTCAACTACGTGGACTCGAATAACCAACTGCGTGGTTTTGACGTCGATATGGCGAACGCCCTATGCGCCAGGCTCGGCGTCGAATGCACGATTGTTGCCCAGGACTGGGAGGGCATCATCCCGGGCCTGCTCGCGAAAAAGTACGACGCGATCATCGCCTCGATGGCCATCACCGAAGAGCGCCAGAAGACCGTCAGCTTCACCCAGCCCTACAACCGCACGCGCATGGTCCTGGCAGTGCCCAGGGGCAGCGACATTCAGGACACTGCACCGGCCACGCTGGCCGGCAAGACGGTCGGCGCTCAATCGTCCTCGACCCAGGGCATCTACAACCAGGATGTCTATGGCGCCAATGGCGCGCGGGTCAAGTTGTATGTCGGGCAGGACGAGGCCAACAGTGACCTGCTCAATGGTCGCCTGGATGCGGTGGTCAACGACAGCGCGCCGATGCAGGAGTGGTTGAAGAGCACCGACCCGCAGTGTTGCCGGGTGCTGGCTATCCCCGGTACGCAAAGCGATGCCGGTATTGCCGTGCGCAAGGCTGATGAGGCGTTGCGCATCAGGCTGAACCAGGCCATCGCGGATGTGGTCGCCGACGGCACGTATCGACAGCTCAAGTTGGCCCATGGCCTTGAGGATGATTAAGCACGGGAGTGTCTTCCATGTTCGAGTCATTGGGGTTGTTGTCGTTGGGCGCGGGCGGTTGGGGCGGCGCGCTGCTGGCGGGCGCTGGGGTCACGATGGCGCTGGCATTGGCGTGTGTGCCGCTGGGGTTGCCATTGGGCTTGTTGGTGGCGTTGTGCAGCAAATCGCCTAACGCAACGGTGAGGGCGATGGCGGCACTGTTCTCCACGTGTTTTCGTGGCTTGCCGGAGTTGCTGACGTTATTGATCGTGTATTACGGCATCCAGATCGCGCTACAGAAATTCCAGGCGTATTGGGGCGGTTCGGCCGAGTTTTCCATCAACGCGTTTGTGGCGGCGGTGATCGCGTTCAGCCTGGTGCTGGCGGCCTTTTCCAGCGAAGTGTGGCTGGGTGCGCTGAAGACCGTGGCACGCGGTCAGTATGAAGGCGCCCAGGCACTGGGCTTGAGTCGCAGGCAGACGTTTTTCAAGGTGGTGCTGCCGCAGGTGATGAGGATCGCCTTGCCGGGGCTGTCGAACAACTGGTTGAGCCTGCTCAAGGACACGGCGTTGGTGTCGACCATTTCCCTGGTGGACTTGATGCGCCAGACCAGCCTGGCGGTGAATGCCACCAAGGAGCCGATGCTGTTTTATCTGGCGGCGTGTTGTCTGTACCTGCTGCTGTCATCGATCTCGGGTTTTTGCATCGCGCAGCTTGAAAAGCACTACGGCCAGGGCCGGGAGCGTGCCTCATGACGGCGGGCGAGCGCTTTGCCGAGTGGCTCGGGCTTGAACTGTTTCAGCGCTATGGGGCGCAGTTGCTCGATGGTTTGTTGCTTACCCTGCAATTGGTGGCGCTATCGAGCAGCGTCGGGATGGTGCTCGGCGTGCTGTTGGCGTTGGGCAGGACTTCGCGCTGGCGTTCGTTGCAGTACGCGTGCAGGGCCTATGTCTACTTTTTCAGGGGCTCTCCACTGCTGGCGCAACTGTTCCTGATTTATTACGGCTTGGGTTCCTTCCATGGTTTTTGGCGCGACCTTGGCCTGTGGGGGTGGTTCGGCGACCCATGGTTTTGCGCTTTGCTGGCGTTCACCTTGAATACGGCGGCCTACCAGGCCGAGATCTTTCGTGGCGGGTTGCTCTCCGTGCCGCGTGCCTACTATGAGGCCGCGACGGTGTTGGGGTTGAACCGCACCACCACGTTTTTCAAGGTGACTTTGCCGCAGGTGCTCATCGTGACGGTGGGGCCACTGGGCAATGAACTGATTTTGATCATCAAGGCCAGCGCGATTGTGTCGCTGGTGACCTTGCTGGATTTGATGGGCGTGGCGAAGCTGGCGTTCTCACGCACTTTTGATTTCCAGGTGTATGTGTGGGTGGCGCTGGTTTACCTGGTGGTGGTCGAGTGTGTCCGGCGCGGGGTGAAGCGTCTTGATCGTCGACTTACCCAGCATCTGCGGCCAACTGACGAATGATAGAAGAGGGCGGGCACATGGGGTCATCAATGGAGTTAAAGCAGTTGATCTGCCCACCTGCGCCGGTGGTCATCGACGTCGAAGGGCTGAGCAAATGGTACGGCCCGTATCAGGTGTTGCACGGCATCGACCTGCGGGTGGTGCAAGGCGAACGCATTGTGCTGTGCGGTACCTCGGGCTCCGGCAAGTCCACGTTGATCCGTTGCCTCAATCGTCTGGAGCCGGCGCAGCAGGGCCGAATCCAGGTGCTGGGCACCGACTTGAGCGCTTCGCCGACGCTCTGCCGGGCAGCCTTGCGTGAGGTCGGCATGGTGTTTCAGGGCTTCAACCTGTTTGCGCACCTGACCGTCTTGCAAAACTGCATGCTGGCGCCGATGTCCGTGCGCGGCATGCCCCGCGACAGTGCACAGGACCAGGCCATGGCGCTGCTGAAAAAAGTCGGGATTGATCAACACTGGAAAAAATACCCGTCGCAACTGTCGGGCGGCCAGCAACAACGGGTCGCGATTGCCAGGGCATTGTGCATGGCCCCAAAAATCATGCTGTTCGATGAGCCGACGTCAGCGCTGGACCCGGAGGCTGTCGGCGAGGTGCTGGACGTGATGGTCATGCTCGCCGAAAGCGGCATGACCCTGCTCTGCGTCACTCACGAAATGGGCTTTGCCCGGCAAGTCGCCGGGCGTGTGCTGTTTCTCGATGGCGGGCGGATCATCGAAGACCAGCCGCCGGAGGCGTTTTTCACTGCGCCGCGAACGCCACGTGCCCAAGCGTTTCTGGCGCAGGTGCTGGGGTAGGCGGCTGGCATCGAGCAGGCAAAAAAAAGCCATTCGAGCGCGTCGAATGGCTTGTTTACCGCGCGCTGCGCTTATTCGGCAATCTGCAATTTGCGCGATTCCGTATAGATGTAGCGCACCTTTTCGTACTCGAACGGCGAGTTCAACTGACCGTAGCGGAAGCTGGTCTGATAACGCTTGTCGACCACGCGCAGGGCCCAGATCTCCGGATGGTTGGAGCTGACTTCGGAGACGTTCAGGAAGTTGATTTGCGATTCGGCGCTGTAGTCGACCACCAGGCCGGTGGTATCGCGCAGGTTCGACGGGCCCAGGATCGGCAGCACCAGATAGGCGCCGCCAGGCACGCCATAGAAGCCCAGGGTCTGGCCGAAGTCTTCGCTTTGGCGCGGCAGGCCCATGGAGGTGGCCGGGTCCCAAAGGCCGGCGACGCCGAGGGTGGTGTTGACCAGCAGGCGCCCGGTGGTTTCCAGGGAACGGTGGCCCTTGAGTTGCAGCAGGCTGTTCAACAGGTTGGGCACATCGCCCAGGTTGTTGAAGAAATTGCTCACGCCGGTACGCAGGAAGCTCGGCGTGACGTAGCGGTAACCGTCGACTACCGGCAGAAACACCCATTGGTCGAAGCGGTAGTTGAAGTGGTACACGCGGCGGTTCCACGACTCCAACGGGTCATACACGTTGAGGGCGGTCAGCGACGAGCGTTCGAATTCGCGCTGGTCCAGGCCTGGGTTGAACTTGAGCTTGCTCAGCGGCTCCTTGAAGCCGTCGGCACCTACTACGGTGGGCGCGTGAGCCTTGCTGTTGTCGGCATTGGCCACGCTTGCGCACATCAGGGCGGCAAGCAGCAGAAGATATTTAGCCACGGAAAAACTCCAGCATGGCGTCGGCGTTGACGCGGTAATTGAGGTTGCCGCAATGGCCGCCCAGCGGGTAGACGGTCAAGCGATCGCCGAAGGTTTGACGCAGGAAGCCGAGGTCGCCCGGGCCGAGGATCACGTCGTCGGCGTTGTGCATGACGGCGATTTTCGGGCTGGTGTGCAGGTAGTCCTTGAGGGCGTACAGGCTGACCTGATCGACCAGTTGCAACAGGCTGCCGCCATCGGAACGGGCGCGCCACATCGGGATGACCTGTTCGGTGAGGTAGCAATCGAAGTCACATTGCAGCGCGCGCTTGAGGAACGGCGTGAGGCTGGTGCCTTCGGTGATCGGGTACTTCGGTGGGATGATCAGGCCACGGCGATTGATCAGGTCCGAGGTGAACGCGATGTCGGCCGACGAAAAGCGGAACGTGGTGCCGATCAGCATGGCCATTTGTTCGTTGGTCAGGTGTTGCTTGGAGTTCTGGAAGTCGTAGAGCAGGGCGTCGTTAAGGTCTATGTAGCCCTTTTGCTGGAAGTAACGGGTCAGTTTGTTCAACACCAGCTCATAAAAGGTTGTGGTGTTGTTGATGCCCTTGACCTCGGTTTGCACCAGCTTGTCGAGGTTGGTGATTGAGGTGTACAGGTTGACCGGCGGGTTGAGCAGCAGCACTTTCTTGAAGTTGAAGCTGCGGCGGGTTTCGTCGAGTTTGCTGACAAAGGCCGCATCCAGCGCGCCGAGGCTGTAGCCGCTGAGGTAAAAGTCGGTGACCGGCAGCGAGGCGTTCTGCGCGCGCACTGCTTGCATCACGCGGTACATATCTTCGGCGTCTTCCTGGGTGATGCCAGGCGTGGCGAAGCGCGAGGCGGCGCTCATGAAGTCGAAGCTGGTCGGCGATGACAGTTGCACGACGTGGTAGCCGGCCTGGTAGTAGAGTTTTTTCAGGTACTCGTTGATGCTGCTGTCAAACCGCGCACCGGTGCCCGCGATCAGGAAGATCAGCGGCGCAGCGCGGTCTTGCTTGGCGATGCGGTAGGTGAGTTTCTTCACCGCCCAGAAGTTGTCGGGCAGGCTGAATTCTCGCTCGGGGCGCATGTTCAGGGTGTAGTCGGACTGGTTGATTTCGTCGTTGCTCGGCAAGCTGGGCCGAAGGTCAGGCGGCGTGGTGGCAATGGTCGCTTCGAACGGGTTGGTCAAAGGGAAGCCATAGCTGGCCTGGTCGATGTCGACGGCCAGTGCTGACGCACTCAAAAAAAGGCTGCCTAGCAAGGCAGCGCAGCGCAAGGAACGGAGCATGACTTAATCCCTAAGAGGAAACGTGCTGAATGAAGTTCGCAGGCTATGACCACCGCGTTGCCACCGAAGTGCCAGCCTTCGGCACGAAAAATCGGAAAAAAACGTCGGAATCGGGGTGATAGTCGCCAGAAGATACACTTTGCGACGCAATGATGGACACTTATCTGCGTACACATCTTGCTAACGGCCGCCGGGGGATTAAGCTGAGCGCCGTTTTTGCCTATCGGAGTGCTCCATGTCCCGCCGCTTGCCGCTGATCCTGCTGCTTATTGCCCTGCCGTTATGGCTGGCCGCCAGTTATGCCGCACGTTACGGCTTTATGGAGGATGGCCGGTGGGTCGGTATTTGTGCGGATGAAGCCAGCCGCTGGGAATGCCAGGTGCGTTCGAACCTCGGTTTGATGATTCACTTCAAAATGATGGGCTGGGCGGCGCTGATGACGTCGATGCTGGCGTTTTTCGTGCCGGGGCGCGCGGGGTGGGGGTTGGCGGTGCTGGGGCTGGTGTTCGGGTTGCCAGCGCTGGCGTTGTACAACACCACGTTTGCGGTGTTTGCAGTGGTGATTGCGGGGTTGCGGTTGGTCCGCAAGCCTCGGGGCGCCTGATAGGGCCAATCGGGGGCAAGTCGAATCGTCGCACCCCGATGGCGCTCTTAAGCCTTGCGCATCCGCAAGCAGCGCCACAAAGCCACAACCATCAACCCGCTGACCAGCGCCCAACCCCACGCCTGCTGGTTCAGCAGACCTTCGCGGAACAGCTGAGGCGCAATGCCGGCACCGATGATAAAGGTCAGTAGGGCGATTTCCCGACGTGGCCCGGTCACGGGGCGAACCAGATAGACCAAGGCGGGCAGTACCAGCGCCGCACTTGGGAAGCTGCGATAACGTGGGTCAAACACCAGCGCCAGCATCATGACCGCACCCGCGAACCCGGCGATTGCCACCAACCAGCCTGCGCGCTGCTCCAGCCAGTTGAATGCCTGTGCACGCCAACCCTCGCGGTCGCTCAAGGCCAGGGCTGCGTGTGCCAGTACCAACAGGTTCAACGCGACCAGCAGCCCCGCCCACACCCATTCATCATTGAAGCGTGCAGTTACGCGGGTCAGTTCGGCCCAGGTGCCGATGGAGCAGGCGGCGACGGCCCCGAGCAGCGGTAGCAGCCAGGCGGCGCGCAGGCTGCGCACCCGCCCACCGAGCGCCAGCGTGCCCAACAGGATGATTCCGCCCACGCCCAGCCACAGCGGCCAGTACGGCACGTTGGTCACTGGGCCGGCGAGGATGCCCTTGTCCTGGCGGTCGGCATCGAACAAGCCCCAGTACCCCCCGACAGCGCCTTCACTGGCACGCTTCCACGGCTGATCAAAGGCTTCGATCAGGTTGTAGTGCCAACCATTGGCTTCGGCCATGGCCACGAAGCCGCGCATGAACTTGGCCTCATTGACCCGGCTCGGCACCGCAGTTTCGCGCTGGCGGCCTTCGCTGGGCCAGCCGGTCTCGCCGATCAGTACGTCCTTGGGCGCAAATTTGTTGCCGAAGGTCTGGCGCACATCGCCGACATGCTTGAGTGCCTGGTCGATCCCCGCGGGATCGTCTTCCCAGTAGGGCAGCAAGTGGATGGTCAGGAAATCCACCGCCGGGGCTATTTCCGGGTGTTGCAGCCAGAACTCCCAGACGTCGGCATACGTGACCGGTTGCTTGATCTGGCTTTTGACCTTATGGATCAGCTTCACCAACTGTGCGGCCGTGACTTCCTTGCGCAGCAGGGTTTCGTTGCCGACGATCACCGAGGTGACCACGTCGGCGTTGGCGTTGGCCGAGGCGATCAAGGCATCCACTTCTTTCTCGGTGTCGAGCGGGTTGCCGTTGACCCAGGCGCCGATCATCAGTTTCAGCCCGTGCTTGCGCGCCAGGTCCGGCAAGGCTTCCAGGCCGGTCATGGAGTAGGTGCGGATGCATTCGAAGCGAGTGGCCAGCAGGGCCAGGTCGGCGTCCATGCGCTCGGGACGCAGCGTGAACGGCTGGTCGAACGGCGATTGGTCCTTGTCGAAGGGCGTGTAGGAGGCGCATTGCAGCTTGTGGCTGGCGCTGGCCACGTCCGGCAACACCACCGGCCGGCCGAGGCCGTACCAGTACCCGATCAGCGCGAGCAGGCCGAGGATCGAGGCGAAAAAATAGGGCAGGGCAGGGAAGCGGGCAGTCGCGGGCATGGTCGGCTTATCTGGGGAGCAAAGGCGCGCATCTTACCCGGATTTGTCGGGTCCCAGTGGGGCTGCATGATTTAGACATGCAAAGTTCGGGCGGGGTATGCGGCGAGTGTCCCATAAAAGCGCTAGCTGGCGATGTGATGTCGTTTCTTGCTTAGCTGAGGTCGCTGACAGAGCAGGACAAAGGCCCCGGCAGGTTGATGATCGAAGTGTCAGCACTCCACTGATGTCGTAGCGGCCGGAAAGATGCGCGTGAAGGGGGCGCGGCGCACCACATAACAACAGGTTGACGTCGCTCGACATCCGTCGGGCGCAGCACTTTCGGGGAAGTACGATGAAGATGCGACGACTCTTGGGCGCAGTTGCCACTCTGGTAGTTGCGATGAGTTCCACACTGGCCAGCGCCGACAGCAAAACCCTGAGCATCGGCTATGTGGACGGTTGGTCCGACAGCGTTGCCACCACCCATGTGGCGGCAGAGGTGATCAAGGCAAAGCTCGGTTATGACGTCAAACTGCAAGCGGTCGCCACCGGGATCATGTGGCAAGGCGTTGCCACGGGCAAGCTCGACGCCATGCTCTCTGCCTGGCTGCCCGTGACCCATGGTGAATACTGGGCCAAGAACAAGGACAAGGTGGTCGACTATGGCCCCAACTTCAAGGATGCGAAGATCGGCCTGATCGTGCCGGAGTACGTCAAGGCCAAGTCCATCGAAGACCTCAAGACCGATACGACCTTCAAGAACAAGATCGTCGGTATCGACGCCGGTTCAGGTGTAATGCTCAAGACCGACGAAGCGATCAAGGCCTATGGCCTGGAGTACAAGCTGCAAGCCAGTTCTGGCGCCGCGATGATCGCCGAACTGACCCGTGCCGAAGACAAGCAGGACTCCATTGCGGTCACCGGGTGGGTGCCGCACTGGATGTTCGCCAAGTGGAAACTGCGTTTCCTGGACGATCCAAAAGGGATTTATGGCGCGGCTGAAACCGTCAACAGCATCGGCAGCAAGGGCCTGGAGACGAAAGCGCCGGAAGTCGTGGCGTTCCTGAAGAAATTCCAATGGGCTTCCAAGGACGAAATCGGTGAAGTCATGCTCGCCATTCAGGAAGGCGCCAAGCCTGATGCAGCCGCCAAAGACTGGGTCGCCAAGCACCCTGAGCGGGTTGCCGAGTGGCTCGCCAAGTAACCCTCCTTTGATGTAACCCCTTGTGGGAGGGGGTTTGCCCCCGATAGCGATGGATCAGTCAGATCATCAGCGACTGACACACCGCAATCGGGGGCAAGCCCCCTCCCACATTATTTTCGCCGCCCGCAAATGTTTCTGCGCCCTCGCAAACCCTCGCTACACTCCCTCCTAATACTAAGGTCGTCTGGAACGTGTCCCGCAGTCGCATACAGTGGATATTGTTTCAATAATAACAAAGCTGTGCTGCGAGGATAAAAACAATGAACGACAGCATTTACCTCTCGATTCAAAACAGCCCGCGCTTCAAGGAGCTGGTTAGAAAAAGGGAAAGGTTCGCCTGGATTCTCTCGGCGATCATGCTAGGGCTTTACTCCGGATTCATCCTGTTGATCGCCTACGGGCCACAATTGCTGGGGGCTAAGATCAGCCCCACTTCGTCCATCACCTGGGGAATCCCTCTCGGTGTCGGGCTGATTCTTTCGGCCTTTGTCCTCACTGCGATCTACGTGCGACGCGCCAACGGCGAATTCGACGACCTGAACAATGCGATTCTCAAGGAGGCTGCGCAATGATCCGTCGTCTATTGGCTGTACTCGGTGCTTCGGTCTTCGCGCCTGCTGTATGGGCGGCGGAGGCATTGACGGGTGAAGTGCAAAAACAACCGCTGAATATTCCAGCGATCCTGATGTTCGTGGTCTTTGTCGGCGCGACGTTGTGCATCACCTACTGGGCGTCCAAGCGCAACAATTCGGCGGCCGACTATTACGCGGCCGGCGGCAAGATCACCGGTTTTCAGAACGGCCTGGCGATTGCCGGCGACTATATGTCTGCCGCGTCCTTCCTGGGTATTTCCGCACTGGTATACACCTCCGGCTACGACGGCCTGATCTACTCGATCGGCTTCCTGGTGGGCTGGCCGATCATTCTGTTCCTGATCGCCGAGCGCTTGCGTAACCTGGGCAAATACACGTTTGCCGACGTGGCGTCCTACCGCCTCGGGCAAACCCAGATCCGCAGCCTGTCGGCGTGTGGTTCGCTGGTGGTGGTAGCGTTCTACCTGATCGCGCAGATGGTCGGCGCGGGCAAGCTGATCCAACTGCTGTTCGGCCTCGATTACCACATAGCGGTGATCATGGTGGGTATCCTGATGTGCATGTACGTGCTGTTCGGCGGCATGCTGGCGACCACCTGGGTGCAGATCATCAAGGCAGTATTGCTGCTGTCTGGTGCTACGTTCATGGCCGTAATGGTGATGAAGCACGTCAACTTCGACTTCAGCACGCTGTTCTCCGAGGCGATCAAGGTTCACCCTAAAGGTGAGGCGATCATGAGCCCTGGCGGCCTGGTGAAAGATCCGGTCTCCGCGTTCTCCCTGGGCTTGGCACTGATGTTCGGTACCGCCGGCCTGCCGCACATTCTGATGCGCTTCTTCACCGTGAGCGACGCCAAGGAAGCCCGCAAGAGCGTGTTGTACGCCACTGGCTTCATCGGCTACTTCTACATCCTGACCTTTATCATCGGTTTTGGTGCGATCCTGCTGGTCAGCACTAACCCGGCGTTCAAGGATGCTGCAGGCGCCTTGCTCGGTGGTAACAACATGGCAGCGGTTCACCTGGCCAACGCGGTGGGTGGCAGTATCTTCCTGGGCTTCATCTCGGCTGTGGCGTTTGCCACCATCCTCGCGGTGGTTGCGGGCTTGACCCTGGCCGGTGCTTCGGCGGTGTCCCACGACCTGTATGCCAGCGTGATCAAGAAAGGCAAGGCCAACGACAAGGATGAGATTCGCGTCTCGAAGATCACCACTATCGCTTTGGCGGTGCTGGCAATCGGTCTGGGTATCCTGTTTGAAAGCCAGAACATTGCGTTCATGGTCGGCTTGGCCTTCTCCATCGCGGCTAGCTGTAACTTCCCGGTGTTGCTGCTTTCCATGTATTGGAAGAACCTCACCACCCGTGGCGCAATGATTGGTGGCTGGCTCGGTTTGATCAGTGCCGTGGGCCTGATGGTCCTGGGGCCGACCATCTGGGTGTCGATCCTGCATCACGAAAAAGCCATCTTCCCGTATGAGTACCCTGCGCTGTTCTCGATGATCATCGCGTTTGTCAGTATCTGGTTCTTCTCCATCACCGACAAGTCGGCGGCGGCAGTCAAGGAACGGGCGCTGTACTTCCCGCAGTTTGTGCGTTCGCAGACTGGCCTGGGGGCGAGTGGGGCGGTTGCTCACTAAGGTTGTAGCTCAATAGGAAATGCCCCGGTCGAAAAACCGGGGCATTTTTTTGGCTGGGGGTTTGTGTTGGCCGGGCTATTGTCATCGGGAGCAAGCTCCCTCCCACATTTGACTGCATTCCAAGGTGGGTAGTCGGGCAAATGTGGGAGGTTGTCGCTCAATAGGAAAAGCCCCGGTCGACAGGCTGGGGCATTTTTTTGCCTGGGCATTGCCATCGGGAGCAAGCTCCCTCCCGCATTTGACTGCATTCCAAGGCGGGTACTCGGTCAAATGTGGGAGGGGGCTTGCTCCCGATAGCGGCGTTTCAGACAAAACAGTTTCTCGGTTCCTGCACAAATAAAAACGGCCTCCATGAAGGAGGCCGCTTTTTTATTACGCGTCAGTCAGATGCTTACTTGCGATCTTCCAACTTGGTAATGTCACGCGACTCGTAGCCGGTGTACAGCTGGCGCGGGCGGCCAATCTTGTACGGGCTGGAGAGCATTTCTTTCCAGTGGGAGATCCAGCCCACGGTCCGCGCCAGGGCGAAGATCACGGTGAACATGCTGGTTGGAATGCCGATCGCCTTGAGGATGATCCCCGAGTAGAAGTCGACGTTCGGGTACAGCGAGCGTTCGATGAAGTACGGGTCGGTCAGGGCGATCTCTTCCAGGCGCATGGCCAGTTCGAGTTGCGGATCGTTCTTGATGCCCAGTTCTCTCAACACTTCGTCGCAGGTTTTCTTCATGACGGTGGCGCGCGGGTCGCGGTTCTTGTAGACCCGGTGACCGAAGCCCATCAACTTGAACGGATCGTTCTTGTCCTTGGCCTTGGCGATGTATTTGTCGATGTTCGAGACATCGCCGATTTCATCGAGCATGGTCAATACGGCTTCGTTCGCACCGCCGTGGGCAGGGCCCCACAGTGCGGCGATACCGGCGGCGATACAGGCGAACGGGTTGGCACCCGAAGAGCCGGCCAGGCGCACGGTAGAGGTGGAGGCGTTCTGCTCGTGGTCGGCATGGAGGATGAAGATCCGGTCCATTGCCTTGGCGAGCACCGGGCTGATCGGTTTGATCTCGCACGGGGTGTTGAACATCATGTGCAGGAAGTTTTCCGCGTAAGTCAGGTCGTTGCGCGGGTACATCATAGGTTGCCCCATGGAGTACTTGTAAACCATTGCGGCCAGGGTCGGCATCTTGGCAACCAGGCGGATCGCGGAAATTTCGCGATGCTGCGGGTTATTGATGTCGAGGGAGTCGTGATAGAAAGCCGACAGGGCGCCGACTACGCCGCACATGACTGCCATTGGGTGGGCGTCGCGACGGAAGCCGTTGAAGAAAGTCTTCAACTGCTCGTGAACCATGGTGTGGTTCTTTACGGTACTGACGAACTCGGCTTTCTGCTCGGCGGTTGGCAACTCGCCATTTAGTAGCAGATAGCAGGTTTCCAGGTAGTCCGATTTTTCAGCCAGTTGCTCGATCGGGTAGCCCCGATGCAGCAAAATGCCATTGTCGCCATCGATATAGGTAATCTTCGACTCGCATGAAGCGGTCGACATGAAGCCTGGGTCGAAAGTGAAACGGCCCGTGGCCGTAAGGCCCCGTACGTCGATAACATCAGGACCAACGGTGCCGGTTAAAATGGGCAGCTCGACGGGGGCTACGCCCTCGATGATCAACTGCGCTTTTTTGTCAGCCATGTGGCCTCCTATTTATGCTTCAAATCATCAGACAGACCCCCCACGCAGGGCCCGGACCACTATAGTGAGATAAATTCAGATGTCAATTTGCCTAAAGTCTTGCTCCAGAAGGCTTTCACAGGACTTTTTCCTCGAAATTTACCGCCATTTACGCCTTTTATTCCGCCAGCGCAATGCGCTATTAGCGTGAGGTCAGCGCGTTGTCATTAGTAGCCTAACTGTCTATACTCGGCCACCGACCGCCAAGGGCTTTTGGGCTTGCTTTCATTGGGGGTCGCACTCCCTGGGTGGCGTTACCTGACCAGTACACTCCCCAACAACTTTGCCCTGATTGTTAGGGGCTCTTCAGTGTGAAAAAAAGCCGTGAATAGCCAACGACCTGTAAACCTAGACCTAAGGACCATCAAACTCCCCATCACCGGCGTTACGTCGTTCCTGCACCGTGTTTCCGGCATCATCCTCTTCCTGGGCTTGGGCTTCATGCTTTACGCATTGAGCAAATCCTTGGGTTCCGAGGAAGGTTATGCCGAGGTGAAGGCATGCTTGACCAGTCCGCTGGCCAAGTTCGTAGCATGGGGTCTCTTGTCCGCTCTGCTGTATCACTTGGTAGCCGGCGTGCGCCACTTGATCATGGATATGGGCATCGGTGAGACGCTGGAAGGCGGCCGCCTGGGCTCGAAAATCGTCATCGCCATTTCCGTGGCGCTGATCGTTCTGGCAGGAGTTTGGATATGGTAACCAGCGTAACGAATCTGTCGCGTTCGGGCCTCTATGACTGGATGGCACAGCGTGTGTCTGCGGTCGTTCTCGCGGCTTATTTCATTTTCCTGATCGGATACCTCGTCGCAAATCCGGGCATCGGCTATGAACAATGGCATGGCCTGTTTTCCCACAATGCGATGCGAATCTTCAGTCTGCTGGCCCTTGTAGCCCTGGGCGCTCACGCCTGGGTCGGCATGTGGACCATCTCGACCGACTACCTGACGCCAATGGCGCTGGGCAAGTCTGCGACAGCAGTACGGTTTCTCTTCCAGGCAGTATGCGGCGTCATGATGTTCGCTTACTTCGTCTGGGGTGTGCAGATTCTTTGGGGTATCTGATCCATGGCTAACATTCCAACTATTTCCTTCGACGCCATCATCATTGGTGGCGGCGGCGCCGGCATGCGCGCAGCGCTGCAACTGGCTCAGGGCGGTCACAAGACTGCCGTGATCACCAAGGTGTTCCCGACGCGTTCCCACACCGTATCGGCTCAGGGTGGCATCACCTGCGCCATCGCCTCCGCCGACCCGAACGATGACTGGCGCTGGCACATGTACGATACCGTCAAGGGTTCCGACTATATCGGTGACCAGGACGCTATCGAATACATGTGTCAGGAAGGCCCGGCCGCCGTGTTCGAGTTGGACCACATGGGTCTGCCGTTCTCGCGTACCGAGCAAGGTCGTATCTACCAGCGTCCATTCGGCGGTCAGTCGAAGGATTACGGTAAAGGTGGCCAGGCTGCCCGTACCTGCGCTGCGTCCGACCGTACCGGTCACGCGCTGCTGCACACCCTTTATCAGGGCAACCTGAAAGCTGGCACCACGTTCCTGAACGAGTACTACGCGGTTGACCTGGTGAAAAACCAGGACGGCGCATTCGTCGGCGTGATCGCTATCTGCATCGAAACCGGTGAAACCACCTACATCCGCGCCAAGGCTACTGTTCTGGCGACTGGCGGTGCAGGTCGTATCTACGCATCGACCACCAACGCCCTGATCAACACCGGTGACGGCGTTGGCATGGCGCTGCGTGCTGGCGTGCCGGTGCAAGACATTGAAATGTGGCAGTTCCACCCAACCGGTATCGCCGGTGCCGGTGTACTCGTCACCGAAGGTTGCCGTGGTGAAGGTGGCTATCTGATCAACAAGCACGGTGAGCGTTTCATGGAGCGTTATGCTCCGAACGCGAAAGACCTTGCTGGTCGTGACGTTGTTGCCCGCTCCATGGTCAAGGAAATCATCGCCGGCAATGGCTGTGGCCCGAATGGCGACCACGTAATGCTGAAGCTCGATCACCTCGGCGAGGAAGTGCTGCACAGCCGCTTGCCAGGTATCTGCGAGCTGTCCAAGACCTTTGCTCACGTTGACCCGGTGGTTGCTCCGGTTCCGGTTGTTCCGACTTGCCACTACATGATGGGCGGCGTGCCGACCAACATTCATGGTCAGGCGATCACCCAGAACGCCGAAGGTGTGGACGAGATCATTCATGGTCTCTTCGCAGTAGGCGAAGTGGCTTGCGTATCGGTACACGGCGCCAACCGTCTGGGCGGCAACTCGCTGCTCGACCTGGTGGTATTCGGCCGCGCTGCCGGCCTGCACCTCGAGAAGGCGCTGACCGACGGCATCGAATACGATGACGCCACTGACGCCAACATCGAAGCTGCCCTGGCCCGTCTGAACGCTCTGAACGAGCGTACCGATGGCGAAGACGTGGCTACCCTGCGTCGCGAGCTGCAAAGCTGCATGCAGAACTACTTCGGTGTATTCCGTACCGGCGAATACATGCAGAAGGGTATCGCCCAGTTGGCCGACCTGCGCACGCGCATCGCCAACGTCAAGATCAACGATAAGAGCCAGGCGTTCAACACCGCTCGTATTGAAGCCCTTGAACTGCAAAACCTGTTGGAAGTGGCTGAAGCGACTGCGATCGCCGCCGAGGTTCGTAAAGAATCCCGTGGTGCTCACGCTCGTGAAGACTTTGAAGATCGCGACGACGAAAACTGGTTGTGCCACACCCTGTACTTCCCGGGTGACAAGCGCGTAACCAAGCGTGCCGTTAACTTCTCGCCGAAGACGGTTCCGATGTTTGAACCGAAAATTCGGACTTACTAAGGGTGGCTGCCATGTTGAAAGTCAGTGTGTATCGCTACAACCCTGATCGGGACGCTGCGCCGTTCATGCAGGATTTCCAGGTCGATACCGGTGGTAAAGACTTGATGGTGCTGGATGTGCTGGCCCTGATCAAAGAGCAGGACGAAGGTTTCTCCTATCGTCGCTCTTGCCGTGAAGGTGTTTGCGGTTCCGACGGCATGAACATCAACGGCAAAAACGGCCTGGCGTGCATCACGCCGCTGTCCGCCGTGGTTAAAGGCAACAAGCTGATCGTTCGTCCTCTGCCAGGTTTGCCGGTTATCCGTGACCTGGTCGTCGATATGAGCATCTTTTACAAGCAATACGAGAAAGTTAAGCCATTCCTGCAGAACGACACGCCGGCTCCGGCCATCGAGCGTCTGCAGTCCCCGGAAGAACGCGAAAAGCTCGACGGTCTGTACGAGTGCATCCTGTGCGCTTGCTGCTCGACTTCCTGCCCGTCCTTCTGGTGGAACCCGGACAAGTTCCTGGGCCCAGCCGCTCTGCTGCAAGCGTATCGCTTCCTGGCAGACAGCCGTGACACCCATACGTCCGAGCGCCTGGCTTCACTGGATGACCCGTTCAGCGTATTCCGCTGCCGCGGGATCATGAACTGCGTCAACGTATGTCCCAAAGGCCTGAACCCGACTAAGGCCATTGGTCACATCCGTAACATGCTGCTGCAAAGCGGCGTGTAATAGACGTTGTAGCAAAGCAGGACCGTTGTGCCCGTAAATGCTACGGCGCAGGCTTCAACCGGCGCCGTAGTCTTAACTTGAGCAGCGACTTACAAAGCCGCGGCTCTTATTTTGAAGAAATGAGACAAGCAGGGGCATTCGGGTTGGTACCCGAACTATCAGCGTGATCCTAAGTGGCTTGTTTTGGTCGCTGCACTGGGCCTTTTGCAAGCAAACTCGGTGTCGCCGCCGGTGGTGTCCCCAAATCGAGGGTGACCAAGCATGCAAGAAAGCGTGATGCAGCGCATGTGGAACAGCGGCTATCTTTCAGGTGGTAACGCTGCCTATGTGGAAGAGCTTTATGAGCTCTACCTGCACGACCCTAACGCTGTGCCAGAAGAATGGCGCACCAAATTTCAGACGTTGTCTTCAGACGGCAACGCTGCCACCGATGTATCGCACGCAACAATTCGCGATCAGTTCGTGCTGCTGGCAAAGAACCAGCGCCGCGCCCAACCGGTTTCAGCCGGGAGCGTGAGCAGTGAGCACGAGAAGAAGCAAGTTGAAGTACTGCGACTGATCCAGGCCTACCGTATGCGCGGCCATCAGGCGGCCCAGCTCGATCCGCTGGGCCTCTGGAAGCGTCCTGCACCTGCAGACCTGTCGATCAATCATTACGGCTTGACCAATGCCGATCTTGATACGATCTTCCGTGCCGGCGACCTGTTCATCGGCAAAGAGGAAGCGAGCCTACGTGAAATTCACGAAGCGTTGCAGCAGACATATTGCCGCACCATTGGCGCTGAGTTCACGCACATCACCGACTCCGAACAGCGTCACTGGTTCCAGCATCGCCTGGAAGGCGTGCGTGGCCGTCCGGTGCTGTCCGCCGATGTGCGCAGCCACCTGCTGGAGCGCGTGACCGCAGCCGAAGGCCTGGAAAAATACCTGGGCACCAAATACCCGGGTACCAAGCGTTTCGGCCTGGAAGGCGGCGAGAGCCTGATTCCGATGCTCGATGAGCTGATCCAGCGTTCCGGCTCCTACGGCACCAAGGAAATCGTGATCGGCATGGCCCACCGTGGCCGTCTCAACGTGCTGGTCAACACCTTCGGCAAGAACCCGCGCGACTTGTTCGACGAGTTCGAAGGCAAGAAAAAGGTCGAGCTGGGTTCCGGTGACGTTAAATACCACCAGGGCTTCTCGTCCAACGTGATGACCACCGGCGGTGAAGTTCACCTGGCCATGGCCTTCAACCCATCCCACCTGGAAATTGTTTCTCCAGTGGTCGAGGGTTCGGTGCGGGCTCGCCAGGACCGTCGTAACGACACCACCGGTGAGAAGGTTCTGCCGATTTCCATCCACGGCGACGCGGCATTTGCCGGTCAAGGCGTGGTTCTGGAAACCTTCCAGATGTCGCAGACCCGCGGCTTCAAGACTGGCGGTACCGTTCACATCGTCATCAACAACCAGGTGGGCTTCACCATCAGCAACCCGTTGGACGCGCGTTCCACCGAGTACGCCACCGACGTTGCCAAGATGATCCAGGCACCGATCCTCCATGTGAATGGTGATGATCCGGAAGCCGTGCTGTTCGTGACCCAACTGGCTGTCGACTACCGCATGCAGTTCAAGCGTGACGTGGTGATCGACCTGGTTTGCTACCGCCGTCGCGGTCACAACGAAGCGGACGAACCAAGCGGCACCCAGCCGTTGATGTACCAGCAGATCACCAAGCAGCGCACTACCCGTGAGCTGTACGCCGAAAGCCTGACCAAGGCCGGTGTGGTTGACGAAGTGCGTGTTCAGGCGAAAGTCGACGAATACCGCAACGCGTTGGACAACGGTCTGCATGTTGTAAAAAGCCTGGTCAAAGAGCCGAACAAAGAGCTGTTCGTCGACTGGCGTCCGTACCTGGGCCACGCCTGGACTGCGCGTCACGATACGTCGTTCGATCTGAAGACTCTGCAGGAACTGTCTGCCAAGCTGCTGGAAATTCCGGATGGCTTCGTCGTACAGCGCCAGGTTGCGAAGATCTACGAAGACCGTCAGAAAATGCAAGCCGGCGGCCTGCCGATCAACTGGGGTTACGCTGAAACCATGGCGTACGCGACCCTGGCGTTCGAAGGTCACCCGATCCGCATGACCGGCCAGGACATCGGCCGTGGTACGTTCTCGCACCGTCACGCGGTTCTGCACAACCAGAAAGACGCGGGCACCTACATCCCGTTGCAACACCTGTACGAAGGCCAGCCACGTTTCGACCTGTACGATTCGTTCCTGTCCGAAGAAGCCGTGCTGGCGTTCGAATACGGTTACTCGACCACCACGCCTAACGCGCTGGTGATCTGGGAAGCCCAGTTCGGCGACTTCGCCAACGGTGCCCAGGTGGTTATCGACCAGTTCATCACCAGCGGCGAGCACAAGTGGGGCCGTCTGTGCGGTCTGACCATGCTGCTGCCACACGGTTATGAAGGTCAGGGTCCGGAGCACTCCTCGGCCCGTCTGGAGCGTTACCTGCAACTGTGCGCCGAGCACAACATCCAGGTGTGCGTGCCGACTACCCCGGCCCAGATCTACCACTTGCTGCGTCGTCAGGTCATTCGCCCGCTGCGCAAGCCGCTGGTAGTGCTGACACCGAAATCGCTGCTGCGTCATAAATTGGCCATCTCGACCCTGGAAGATCTGGCGGAAGGCTCGTTCCAGACCGTGATTCCAGAAATCGATGCACTGGATGCGGCCAAGGTCACTCGCCTGGTCCTGTGCAGCGGCAAGGTCTATTACGATCTGCTGGAAAAACGCCGTGCCGAAGGCCGCGAAGATATCGCCATCGTGCGTATCGAGCAGCTTTACCCGTTCCCGGAAGATGACCTCATGGAGATCATCGCGCCTTACACCAACCTCACTCATGTAGTGTGGTGTCAGGAAGAACCGATGAACCAGGGCGCGTGGTACAGCAGCCAGCATCATCTGCGTCGCAGCATTGGTAACCACATCAAGGGCTTGGGCCTGGAGTACGCCGGTCGCGATGCTTCTGCCGCGCCTGCATGTGGTTATGCATCGATGCACGCTGAGCAGCAGGAAAAACTCCTGCAAGATGCTTTCACTGTCTAACGCCTTCGCGCTGACTGAAACCGAATTTTAAGGACCCACAGATAATGGCTATTGAAATCAAAGCCCCGACATTCCCGGAATCGGTTGCCGATGGCACCATTGCCACTTGGCACAAGAAACCAGGCGAGGCTGTAAAACGTGACGAACTGATCGTCGACATCGAGACCGACAAAGTCGTTCTGGAAGTGTTGGCCGAAGCTGACGGCGTGCTGGGCGCGATCATTGCCAATGAAGGCGATACCGTCCTGTCCAACCAGGTACTGGGCTCGATCGAAGCGGGCAGCGCTGCTGCTGCTGCTCCGGCCGCCGCACCGGCTGCTGCTTCTGCTCCAGCTGCTGCTGCTGCTCCGGCTGCTGGTGGCGAAGATCCAATCGCCGCACCGGCTGCTCGTCAACTGGCCGAAGAAAACGGCATCAACCTGGCTTCCATCAAAGGCACCGGCAAAGATGGCCGTGTGACCAAGGAAGACGTGGTTGCTGCAGTTGAAGCCAAGAAAAACGCTCCAGCAGCTGCACCTGTCAAGGCTGCAGCGCCTGCTGCCGCTGCTCCTGTGTTCGCCGCTGGCGACCGCACCGAGAAGCGCGTTCCGATGACCCGCGTGCGTGCCACCGTGGCCAAGCGTCTGGTTGAAGCCCAGTCGAACATGGCGATGCTGACCACCTTCAACGAAGTCGACATGACCGAAGTCATGGCCCTGCGTTCGAAGTACAAGGATCTGTTCGAGAAGAGCCACAACGGCGTGCGCCTGGGCTTCATGTCGTTCTTCGTGAAAGCGGCCACCGAAGCGCTGAAACGCTACCCGGCAGTCAACGCTTCCATCGACGGTAGCGACATCGTTTACCATGGCTACGCAGACGTCGGCGTTGCCGTGTCCAGCGACCGTGGCCTGGTGGTTCCGGTTCTGCGTAACGCCGAGCTGATGAGCCTGGCTGAAATCGAAGGCGGCATCGCCGGCTTCGGCAAGAAAGCCCGTGATGGCAAGCTGACCATCGACGAGATGACCGGCGGTACCTTCACCATCACCAACGGTGGTACCTTCGGTTCGATGATGTCGACCCCGATCGTCAACCCACCGCAAGCCGCGATCCTGGGCATGCACAACATCATCCAGCGTCCGATGGCTATCAACGGCCAAGTCGTGATCCGCCCAATGATGTACCTGGCGCTGTCTTACGATCACCGCCTGATCGATGGTAAAGAAGCCGTGACTTTCCTGGTGACCATCAAGAACCTGCTGGAAGACCCAGCTCGTCTGCTGCTGGATATCTGATAGAAGCAGCTGCCGGCCTCAAGTGACAGGCTGCCGGAAACGGCAGTCGGGCTTGGGGCTTGCGGCTTGAAAGCTTGCTGCTAAATAGAGGAACTATTTTCATGTCGCAGAAATTTGACGTTGTAGTGATTGGTGCAGGTCCTGGCGGCTATGTTGCCGCCATCAAGGCCGCACAACTGGGCCTCTCGACTGCTTGCATCGAAAAATACACCGACAAGGAAGGCAAACTGGCACTGGGCGGTACTTGCCTGAACGTTGGTTGCATTCCTTCCAAGGCGCTGCTGGACAGCTCCTGGAAATTCCACGAAGCGCAAAGCGGTTTTGCCATCCACGGCATCAACCACGCTGGCGTGACCATGGACGTACCCGCGATGGTCGGCCGTAAAGCCAACATCGTTAAAGGCCTCACCTCCGGCGTTGCGACCCTGTTCAAGGCCAACGGCGTAACTTCCCTGCAAGGTCACGGCAAACTGCTGGCCGGCAAGAAAGTTGAAATCACCAAGCCGGACGGTTCGGTAGAAATCATCGAAGCCGAAAACGTGATCCTGGCCCCAGGTTCGCGTCCAATCGACATTCCACCAGCACCTGTTGACCAGAACGTGATCGTTGATTCGACCGGCGCCCTGGAATTCCAGGCAGTTCCTAAGCGTCTGGGCGTGATCGGCGCTGGCGTGATCGGCCTGGAACTGGGTTCGGTCTGGTCCCGTCTGGGTTCCCAAGTCACTGTTCTCGAAGCCCTGGATACGTTCCTGCTGGCTGCTGACACCGCAGTGTCCAAAGAAGCGCTGAAAACCCTGACCAAACAAGGTCTGGACATCAAGCTGGGCGCTCGTGTGACCGGCTCGAAGGTTAACGGCGAAGAAGTTGTCGTGACCTACACCGACAAGGATGGCGAGCAGACCATTACTTTCGACAAGCTGATCGTAGCCGTTGGTCGCCGTCCAGTGACCACCGACCTGCTGGCTTCCGACAGCGGCGTGAACATCGACGAGCGTGGTTTCATCCACGTTGACGATCACTGCGCTACCACCGTTCCAGGCGTCTACGCCATTGGCGACGTGGTTCGCGGCATGATGCTGGCGCATAAGGCTTCCGAAGAAGGCATCATGGTTGTCGAGCGCATCAAGGGCCACAAAACCCAGATGAACTACGACCTGATCCCATCGGTTATCTACACCCACCCGGAAATTGCATGGGTCGGCAAGAACGAACAGCAGTTGAAAGCTGAAGGCGTTGAAGTTAACGTCGGCACCTTCCCGTTTGCTGCTTCTGGCCGTGCCATGGCAGCCAACGACACCGGTGGTTTTGTCAAAGTCATCGCTGATGCCAAGACTGACCGCGTATTGGGCGTCCATGTGATTGGCCCAGGCGCAGCAGAACTGGTCCAGCAGGGCGCAATCGGTATGGAATTCGGCACCAGTGCCGAGGACATTGGCATGATGGTTTTCTCCCATCCGACTCTGTCCGAAGCATTGCACGAAGCCGCGCTGGCAGTGAATGGTCATGCCATTCACATCGCGAACAAGAAGAAGCGCTAAAACGAGATAATAAGAAACCACGGCGGCTGCCCGTCGTGAGCCTTGCGCGCAAGACTCACCGCGGAATGTCCGCTGGACGCAGTCTTGCGCAGCTTGACCGGGCTTAAGTCCGGCAAGTTGCGTAAGCAGCAGTCACAGGTGGCGCGGCACTCATAATGAGCGCAGCGCCGAATGCGCAGTACCTAACGAAGACGGTAAAAAGCATGAATCTTCACGAGTATCAGGGTAAGCAGCTGTTCGCTGAATACGGCCTGCCAGTATCCCAGGGCTACGCAGTAGACACCCCGGAAGCAGCAGCAGAAGCTTGCGATAAAATCGGCGGGACCGAATGGGTTGTAAAAGCCCAGGTTCACGCAGGTGGTCGCGGTAAAGCGGGCGGCGTTAAGCTGGTTCGCAGCAAAGAAGACGCCAAGGCCTTCGCACAACAGTGGTTGGGCAAGCGTCTGGTGACTTACCAGACTGATGCCAATGGCCAGCCAGTCACCAAGATCCTGGTTGAATCGTGCACTGATATCGCTAAAGAGCTGTACCTGGGCGCTGTCGTTGACCGTTCGAGCCGTCGTATCGTGTTCATGGCTTCCACCGAAGGTGGCGTGGACATCGAGAAGATCGCTCACGACACTCCAGAAAAAATTCTCAAAGCCACTATCGACCCACTGGTTGGCGCTCAGCCATTCCAGGGTCGCGAGCTGGCTTTCCAGTTGGGTCTGGAAGGCAAGCAAGTTGCCCAGTTCGCCAAGATCTTCGTAGGTCTGGCCAAACTGTTCCAGGATCACGATCTGGCCCTGCTGGAAGTGAACCCGCTGGTGATCAAGGCTGACGGCGATCTGCATTGCCTCGACGCCAAGATCAACATCGACGCCAACGCCATGTACCGTCAGCCTAAGCTGAAGACTTTCCACGATCCGTCGCAAGACGATCCGCGCGAAGCGCACGCTGCCAAGTTCGAACTGAACTACGTAGCGCTGGAAGGCAACATCGGCTGCATGGTCAACGGTGCTGGCCTGGCCATGGGTACCATGGACATCGTCAACCTGCATGGCGGCAAACCAGCCAACTTCCTCGACGTGGGCGGTGGTGCTACCAAAGAACGCGTAACCGAAGCCTTCAAGATCATCCTGTCCGACGCCAACGTCGCTGCAGTACTGGTCAACATCTTCGGCGGCATCGTTCGTTGCGACATGATTGCCGAAGGCATCATTGGTGCAGTGAAAGAAGTCGGCGTGAAAATCCCGGTGGTTGTTCGCCTTGAAGGTAACAACGCTGAACTGGGCGCTAAAGTACTGGCAGAAAGCGGTTTGAACATCATCGCGGCTACCAGCCTGACCGACGCTGCTCAACAAGTTGTCAAAGCTGCGGAGGGCAAATAATGAGCGTCCTGATCAATAAAGACACCAAAGTTATCTGCCAGGGTATTACCGGTTCGCAAGGTAGTTTCCACACCCAGCAAGCCATCGAATACGGCACCAAGATGGTGGGTGGTGTAACTCCGGGCAAAGGCGGCACCGAGCACCTGGGCCTGCCCGTGTTCAACACCGTGAAAGACGCTGTAGCAGCCACTGGCGCCACCGCCAGCGTGATCTATGTTCCAGCTCCTTTCTGCAAGGACTCGATCCTGGAAGCGGCATTCGGCGGCATCAAGCTGATCGTGTGCATCACCGAAGGCATTCCTACCCTGGATATGCTGGACGCCAAGGTCAAGTGCGACGAGCTGGGCGTGGTCCTGATCGGCCCTAACTGCCCAGGCGTGATCACTCCAGGCGAATGCAAGATCGGCATCATGCCCGGTCACATTCACTTGCCAGGTAAAGTCGGTATCGTTTCCCGTTCCGGCACCCTGACCTACGAAGCTGTGAAGCAGACTACTGACGCCGGTTTCGGTCAGTCGACTTGCGTCGGCATCGGCGGTGACCCGATCCCAGGCTCGAACTTCATCGACATCCTGAAGCTGTTCCAGGAAGACCCGAAGACCGAAGCGATCGTAATGATCGGTGAGATCGGCGGTTCGGCTGAAGAAGAAGCGGCTGCCTACATCAAGGCACACGTGACCAAGCCGGTTGTTTCCTACATCGCTGGTGTGACTGCCCCTGCTGGCAAGCGCATGGGCCATGCTGGCGCAATCATCTCTGGCGGCAAAGGCACTGCAGACGAGAAATTCGCTGCACTGCAAGACGCAGGCGTAAAAACCGTGCGTTCGCTGGCAGACATCGGCAAGGCCTTGGCCGAGCTGACCGGTTGGGCAGTCAAGTAAGCCTCGCGCTTAACTGACGCTTCACCAGCAAAGGCCACCTTCGGGTGGCCTTTGTGCATTCTGGGCGGCCCATTTATTGAAATGTACTTGGTCCCATGTGGGAGGGAGCAAGCTCCCTCCCACATTTTTTGTCTGTATCGCCACATTAAGTATGAAAACACGACATTCCAATGTCGCTTATCGGACAGTCCGCCCTGCAACAGTGCGTTTATCGGCCAAATTCTGTACCCTTGCCGCCTCTTTAAAGCGTCCGCATCCCAAAAGGAAGCCGCGCTAGACCGGTTGGTGCCCATAAGGGCCGACAGCATTTCCCTCATCCATAGGGAAGCCCTCTCTAAATTCCGATTCAGTAGTGTGGTATTTCCTCAAATGAAAGTGTTGAAAAGCCAGGACATCCTGGCGTTGGGCTTTATGACCTTTGCCCTGTTCGTGGGCGCCGGCAACATCATCTTCCCGCCTATCGTTGGTTTGCAGTCCGGGCCCCATGTCTGGATGGCGGCGTTGGGTTTCCTGATCACTGCAGTCGGGCTACCGGTGGTCACGGTAATCGCCCTGGCCAAGGTCGGCGGCGGTATGGACGCGTTGAGCAGTCCGATCGGCAAGATCGCCGGTGGCGTGCTGGCGGCGGCGGCGTATCTGGCGGTAGGGCCGCTGTTCGCCACCCCGCGTACCGCGACCGTGTCCTTTGAAGTGGGCCTGGCGCCGTTGACCGGCGAAAGCCCGCTGGCCCTGTTCCTCTACAGCTCTGTGTACTTTCTGGTGGTGTTTTTCGTCTCCCTGTACCCCGGCCGCTTGCTGGACACCGTGGGCCGTTTCCTGGCACCGCTGAAAATTATCGCGCTGTCCATCCTCGGTATCGCCGCGTTTGCCTTGCCGGCCGGTGAAGTGGGGGTCGCGACCCCGGAATATGTGTCTGCGCCGTTCTCCCAAGGCTTTATCAATGGTTACCTGACCATGGATACCCTGGGCGCGCTGGTGTTCGGCATCGTGATCGTCAACGCGATCCGTTCCCGTGGGGTCGAATCGCCCAAGCTGATCACCCGTTACGCGATCATTGCCGGGTTGATCGCCGGCGTCGGCTTGGCGCTGGTGTACATCAGCCTGTTCCGCCTTGGAGCGGGCAGCCATGAAGTCGCTGCCGGTGCCGCCAATGGCGCCGCTGTTCTGCATGCCTACGTGCAACACACCTTTGGCTCCCTGGGCAGCGGCTTCCTGGCTGTGCTGATCTCCCTGGCCTGCCTGGTCACCGCCGTCGGCCTGACCTGTGCCTGTGCCGAGTACTTCAGCCGAATCCTGCCGCTGTCCTACAAGACCCTGGTGGTGATCCTGGCGCTGTTCTCGCTGTTCGTGTCCAACCTGGGCCTGACCAAACTGATCGCGTTCTCGATCCCGGTGCTCACCGCGATCTACCCGCCGTGCATCGTGCTGGTGGCTTTGAGCTTCTGCAAAGACTTTTGGCAGGAGCAGAGCCGCATCGTTGGCCCGGTGATGCTGGTGTCGTTCATCTTTGGCTGCATCGATGCGCTCAAGGGCGCCGGCCTGGCGGGCTGGATGCCGTCGCAATTGGCCAACCTGCCGTTGAGTGAGCAGGGCCTGGCGTGGCTGGTGCCATCGGTGATGATCCTGGTGGTTGCTGTGGTGGTGGACCGTATGCTCGGCAAGCGCAGCGAAGCCATCGCGTAACGCACGCTTCAGGCTGTACCGAAATGCCCCGTATCAATCGATATGGGGCTTTTTTCTGCGTGACGGGCAGTGTCTTTTCCAGTGGGCTAACGTCGAAGGGGTAACGAAAAGCTCCAGCCAGCTCCCACAGTTTCCCTCTGCTGTGTATAAGGACCCGCATGCCGTTTATCGAAGCCAATCTGATCCACCTGCTTGCCGCACTTTGGTTTGTTATCTGTTGGGGCGGCTACACCCGTTACGCGACCTGGAAAGCCCGCGACACTGCCTGCCTGGCCAGTGTGTTGCACCTGTATCGCGAAGACTGGATGCGTCGCATGCTGCTACGCGACAACCGCATCGCCGACGCCAGCGTGATCGGCAACCTGGAGCGTAACGCCTCGTTCTTCGCTTCGAGCACCTTGATCATCCTTGCCGGCATTCTCACGGTGCTGGGGGCGTCCGAGCGAGCCGTGTCGTTGTTGGCGGACATCCCCATGGTGCAGCAGGCGTCCCAGGGCATGTCGGAGATCAAGTTGCTGTGCCTGGCGCTGGCGTTCGTCTACGCGTTCTTCACGTTCAGCTGGTGCATGCGCCAGTACAACTTCGCGGCCGTGCTGGTGGGGTCGGCGCCGATGATCGGTGAGCGGCACGTGTCGGAGCAGGAGCGCAAGGCGTTTGCCCTGCGGGCGGCGCGGGTCATTTCGATGGCGGCCAACCAGTTCAACTTTGGCCTGCGCGCTTACTACTTCGGCATGACCATGCTGGCGTGGTTTGTCAGCCCCTGGCTGTTCATGTTGATGAGTGCCGGGGTGGTATTGGTGCTGTATCGCCGGGAGTTTCATTCCGACGTACTGCAAGTGATGGTGTATACGCAGACCGACGCGCCGCTGCCGGACGTGGCGAAAGAACCGCTGGTATAGAACACTGCGGGTTTTGTCCGACTTATCGCGCCTCGCCCAAGTGCTAAATACATCAGGCAAAGTAAAGCCCGCTATCTAAGCGGGCTTTCTTTTTGCAGCCAAGCTATTTCAAGCCCCGGTATCAAGAACCGGTTGCTGGGGTAGCAGGGGCTGCTTCTTGTGTTGCAGCTTTGTTCGATTCGGCCTGAGCTTTGGCAGCATCGGCGTTTTCTTTCGCAGCGTCGTTCACTTTATCTTGTGCGTTCGCCATATCTTTCTGAGCTTGCTCGGAATGCGCGGCGGCATCTTGGGCTTTGTCTTCGGATTTTTTATCGCAGGCAGCCAGACCGAGGGCGGCGGCCAACATCATGGAAATAGCTAAAGTCTTGCGCATGGGTGTTTCTCCTTAGTGAAGATATCTACTGGCCTTTCGAGCATATGGGGCCAGCATTAGTTCCTTTTATCCCACAGATATATAAAGCATTTTTCCAAGGAACTTTCCCCGACGGTCCATACTCCGCCGGACCCACACTCATAAGAGCCTGAACCGAATGACCGAAAACTCCTTGTTGGAGCGTGCCAAACGCTTTATTTCGGCTCTGCGCCATTGCCAGGTGCTGGGCATTACCGTTCATCATGCCAGCGAGGAGGGGATCACCCTGGTCCTGCCCTACGGCCCGACGATCGTTGGCGACCCCCAGACGGGCGTCATCCATGGTGGCGCGTTGACTTCATTGATGGACACCGCCTGCGGCATGGCCACCCTCTGTGTGTTGCCGGAGTTCGAGGTGTGCCCGACCCTGGACCTGCGCATCGACTACATGCATCCCGCCGAACCGCACAAACCGGTGTATGGCTTCGCCCAGTGTTACCGCGTGACCACCGACGTGATTTTTACCCGTGGTTTCGCTTACCAGGACGACCCGCAACAACCCGTCGCTCACGCGGTGGGCACGTTCATGCGCATGGGCAAGCGCCTCAAGGGCGCACAAGGGTTGGGCAACACGATCAAGGGAGTGCAGGCATGACTCATTCATTCAAGACGCGTCTGGAGCAGGCCCATCAGTGCGGCAACTATGAGGCGCTGCTCGACCTGATCCCCTATGCCAAGCTGATCGGCATCGAATGCACGCGGATAGGCGATGAGCTGCTGTTCCGCCTGCCGGCGAACAAGGACAACATTGGTAACCCGATATTGCCGGCGCTGCACGGCGGCGTGATTGCAGGCTTTATGGAGCTCTGCGCTGCGTTGCACCTGCTGGTGTTCACCGGCGCTCCGGGTCTGCCGAAAATCATCGACTTTTCTCTGGATTACCTGCGTGCCGGCCAGTTTCGCGACACATACGCCAAATGCCAGGTCTGGCGCCAAGGTCGACGGGTGGCAAATGTGGCGATCACCGCCTGGCAGAGCACTGCGGCCGAACCCATTGCCACCGCTCGCGCGCATTTCAAGATCGAGGAAGTGCCCCGCCCTTGAAATTCTGCTCTTAGCCCCCAACTTTGATGACAACCCGCCGCCAACCCTCTAGGGCGCGGCCACTGCCATCCAATTGGAGTTTGATGACCATGAGTGTGGAAACTCAAAAGGAAACCCTGGGCTTCCAGACCGAGGTGAAGCAACTGCTGCACCTCATGATCCATTCGCTGTATTCCAACAAGGAAATTTTCCTTCGCGAATTGATCTCGAACGCCTCTGACGCTGTCGACAAATTACGTTTCGAAGCCCTGTCCAAGCCGGAGTTGCTGGAAGGCGGCGCCGAACTGAAAATCCGCGTGAGCTTCGACAAAGACGCCAAGACCGTCACCCTCGAAGACAACGGTATCGGCATGAGCCGCGAAGAGGCGATCACCCACCTGGGGACCATCGCCAAATCCGGCACCGCCGACTTCATGAAGCACCTTTCGGGCGACCAGAAGAAAGATTCGCACCTGATCGGCCAGTTTGGTGTGGGCTTCTACTCGGCTTTCATCGTCGCCGACAAGGTTGAAGTGTTCAGCCGCCGCGCAGGCCTCGCCGCCAGTGAAGGTGTGCATTGGTCTTCGAAAGGCGAGGGCGAGTTTGAAATCGCCACCGTCGAAAAGGCTGATCGTGGTACGCGCATCGTGCTGCACCTCAAGGCCGCTGAAGATGAATTCGCCGATGGCTGGCGCCTGCGCAACATCATCAAGAAGTACTCCGACCACATCGCCCTGCCGATCGAGCTGCCGAAAGAGCAAGCAGCCGCCGAAGGCGAAGAAGCGCCAGCCGTTGAGTGGGAAACCGTCAACCGTGCCAGCGCCCTGTGGACCCGTCCGCGTACCGAGATCAAGGACGAGGAATACCAGGAGTTCTACAAGCACATCGGGCACGACTACGAAAACCCGCTGAGCTGGAGCCACAACAAGGTCGAAGGCAAGCTGGAATACAGCTCGCTGCTCTACGTACCGGCCCGCGCGCCGTTCGACCTGTACCAGCGCGAAGCGCCAAAGGGTCTGAAGCTCTACGTGCAGCGCGTGTTCGTGATGGACCAGGCGGAATCGTTCCTGCCGCTGTACCTGCGCTTTATCAAAGGCGTGGTCGACTCCAACGACCTGTCGCTGAACGTGTCGCGGGAAATCCTGCAGAAAGACCCGATCATCGACTCCATGAAGTCGGCGCTGACCAAGCGCGTTCTCGACATGCTGGAAAAACTGGCGAAGAACGAGCCTGAGCAATACAAAGGTTTCTGGAAAAACTTCGGCCAGGTCATGAAAGAAGGCCCGGCGGAAGATTTCGCCAACAAGGAAAAAATCGCCGGCCTGCTGCGCTTTGCGTCCACGCTGGGCGAAGACGGCGAGCAGGTGGTGTCCCTGGCCGAGTACCTGGCACGCGCCAAGGAAGGTCAGGACAAGATCTACTACCTGACTGGCGAAACCTACGCTCAGGTCAAGAACAGCCCGCACCTGGAAGTCTTCCGCAAGAAAGGCATCGAAGTGCTGCTGCTGACTGACCGTATCGATGAGTGGCTGATGAGCTACCTCAGCGAATTCGACGGCAAGACCTTTGTCGACGTGGCGCGTGGTGACCTGGACCTGGGCAACCTGGATTCCGAAGAAGACAAAAAAGCCGCTGAAGAAGTGGCCAAGTCCAAGGAAGGCCTGGTTGAGCGGATCAAGGCTTCCCTGGGCGATGCCGTCAGCGAAGTGCGGGTTTCCCACCGTCTGACCGACTCCCCGGCGATCCTGGCCATCGGCGAGCAGGACCTGGGCATGCAGATGCGTCAGATCCTCGAAGCCAGCGGGCAGAAGGTGCCGGACTCCAAGCCGATCTTCGAATTCAACCCGGCTCACCCGCTGATCGAGAAACTCGACGGCGAACAGAGCGAAGAGCGTTTTGGCGACCTGTCGCACATCCTCTTCGATCAGGCGGCCCTGGCCGCTGGCGACAGCTTGAAAGACCCGGCCGCTTATGTGCGCCGACTGAACAAGCTGTTGGTTGAACTGTCAGTTTAAACCCGCTGTAGAAAAACCCGCTTCGGCGGGTTTTTTCATTTGTGCCCCTCAACTGGAGTAAATGATGAGCCAAGTCACTGTGCGTTCCGTGGTCTATCAGATTGATGGCCAATCCTATGAAAGCCGCCTGGCCTTCGATGCCAGCCAAACCGGCCCGCTGCCGGGACTGCTGATGGCGCCGAACTGGATGGGGGTGAGTGCGGGGGCCGAAGAGATTGCCAAGCGCGTCGCCAGCCAAGGCTACGTGGTGCTGATCGCCGACCTGTACGGGCAAACCGTGCGCCCGTCGAATAACGATGAAGCCGGTGCGGCGATGATGCCGTTGAAGAATGACCGCCCGTTGCTGAACAAGCGCATGCAGGCCGCGTTAGCGCAACTGCAAGGCCAGAGCGAAGCTGCGGTGGATACGTCCAGGTTGGCCACCTTCGGTTTCTGCTTCGGCGGTTGCTGTGCGCTGGAGCTGGCGCGCACCGGCGCACCGTTGAAGGCTGCGGTGTCGTTCCACGGCACCCTCGACACACCAAACCCGGCGGATGCGAAGAACATCAAGGGTTCCGTGCTGGTGTTGCATGGTGCTTCCGACCCGCTGGTGCCAAAAGCGCAACTGCCGGCGTTCGAAGATGAGATGAACGCGGCCGGTGTGGATTGGCAACTGCTGAGCTATGGCGGTGCGGTGCATTCCTTCACCGACCCGCAGGCCAATGTGCCGGGCATGATGATGTACGACGCGAAGACCGCTGCGCGGGCGTTCCAGTCGATGCATAACTTGTTGGATGAAGTGTTCAAGGGCTAAGTCTCTAGCGTCTGTCCTGGCCTCGTCGCGAGCAAGCCCGCTCCCACATTTAGCCGCGTTATGCGGTGGAATGTGGAAGCGGGCTTGTTCGCGAATGCTATCTCACCGGCAACTCAATTCTTTCGGTTTCACCGGGAACCGTCGGCCAATCCCCCGCCGCCCAACGCTGCCTGGCCTGCTCGATCACGGCCGGATCGCTCGCCACAAAATTCCAGTTGATCCGGCGTGGCCCATCCAGCGGCGCGCCGCCGAACACCATCAGGTGACAATCGGTCTCGGCAGACAGAGTCATCTCCTGTCCGCTCGGCAACACCACCAGGCTGTGTGCCTCAAGCGGCTCACCGTCCAACTGCGCGTCACCCTCCAGCACGTACACCGCGCGTTCCTCATGCTCGTCTGGGATCAGCAGGGTGGTGGCCGTCTGCATCTGCACGTCGGCATACAGCGTGGGCGACAGGACCGGCACCGGTGATTTGAGGCAGAAGCCATTGCCCGCGATCAGGCGGATCTGCACGCCCAGGTTGTCACTGGCCGGCAAGCTAGCCGCCGGATGGTGGCTGTAGTGCCCTGGCCCGGTCTCGTGGTCCTTGGGTGAGGCGAGCCACACTTGCAGCCCATGCAGGCTGAATCCCTTGGCCTTGAGTGCTTCGGGCGTGCGTTCGACATGGGCAATCGCGCTGCCGGCAGTCATCCAGCTCACGTCGCCGGCCGCCACCAACTGGTCCGAACCGAGGCTGTCCTTGTGCTGCAAGGCGCCTTCAAACAGGTAGGTGAGGGTCGACAGGCCGATATGCGGGTGCTGGCGGATATTCATACCGCTGCCCGGCGCATAGCGGGTCGCCAGCATATGGTCGAAAAACACGAACGGCCCGACGCTGCGACATTCCCGCGATGGCAGCGGGCGCAGGATGGGCTGGCCTTCGACATCTTCGAGGCGAGGGCGGATCACGGTGAGGGTGGTCATGGTGCGTCCCTGTCGGAGCGGGTTGGATAGCCCAGAGCATAACCCGCTCGACCGGAGGTTGCCGCTATTGGCTGAAGGCACCTTCCGACAATTTCGTTTCGATACTCACCTCGGCGGAGGTCATCAGCTTGTGTATCGGGCAGCGGTCGGCGATGCGGTGCAGTTCGTCGCGTTGCTGATCGGTGAGCACGCCCTTGAGCGTCAGCTTGACGTTGAGCACGTACTTGCCCTTTTGCTCTTCGCTGTCGTCGTGGGTGACTTCCACGGTTACGCCGGTCAGCGGGATGCCCTTTCTCTGCGCATACAGCTTCAGGGTCAGGGCCTTGCATGACGCCAGGGCCGCATCGAAATAGTCATGGGGCGAGGGGGCGGAGTCGTCACCGCCCAGGCTTTTGGGCAGATCGGTGAACAGCTCGTGGTTATCGATGTTGAGGCTGTGGCGGAAGTTGTCGGCATTCAGGGTGTTGACGGTAACGGTCATGGCGAACCTCTCAAGCGTGGCAGGAAGAAAGTCATGCAGTTATAGAACATGCTGGCACTCAGGTGTTCCAGGATTTTTTCCAGGACGCGGCGGGCATTACTCCCGTCATCAAGCCCAAAAAAAACGCCCCGAACCAGTCGGGGCGTTTTCATCTGATCAAGCTGCGGGGCTTACTTGCCCTGCCAGCGTTTCAGCACCAGGGTGGCGTTAGTGCCACCGAAGCCGAAGCTGTTGCTCATCACGGTGTCGACTTTTACGTTTTCAACGGTCTTGGTCAGGATCGGCATATCGGCGACGACCGGGTCGATCTCTTCGATATTGGCCGAGCCGGCCATGAAGTTGCCTTCCATCATCAGCAGGCAGTAGATCGTTTCGTGAACGCCGGCGGCGCCCAGGGAGTGACCGGACAGGCTCTTGGTGGAGCTGATGGCGGGTGCCTTGTCGCCGAATACCGCGCGCACACCTTCCATTTCCTTGGCGTCGCCGACCGGAGTCGAGGTGCCGTGGGTGTTCAGGTAGTCGATCGGGGTATCCACGGTGGACAGGGCCATCTGCATGCAGCGGATGGCGCCTTCACCGCTTGGCGCAACCATGTCGTAGCCGTCGGAAGTGGCGCCGTAGCCGACGATTTCCGCGTAGATCTTCGCGCCACGGGCCAGAGCGTGTTCCAGCTCCTCGACCACCACCATGCCGCCGCCGCCGGCGATGACGAAACCGTCACGCTTGGCGTCGTAGGCGCGGGAGGCCTTTTCCGGGGTGTCGTTGTACTGGGTGGACAGGGCGCCCATGGCGTCGAACAGGAACGACTGGCTCCAATGTTCTTCTTCACCACCGCCAGCGAACACGATGTCCTGCTTGCCCAGCTGGATCTGCTCAACCGCGTTACCGATGCAGTGAGCACTGGTAGCGCAGGCGGAGGAGATCGAGTAGTTCACGCCCTTGATCTGGAACGGCGTGGCCAGGCAGGCGGAAACGGTGCTGCCCATGGTCCGTGTGACACGGTACGGGCCAACGCGCTTCACGCCTTTCTCGCGCAGGATGTCCAGCGCTTCCATCTGGTTCAGGGTGGACGCGCCGCCGGAGCCGGCGATCAGGCCGGTACGCACGTTCGAGACCTGATCGTGGCTCAGGCCGGAATCGGCGATGGCGTCCTTCATGGCCAGGTAGGCGTAGGCGGCAGCGTGGCCGACGAAGCGGTAGATCTTGCGATCTATCAATTCTTCGAGGGGCAGGTCGATGGAGCCGGAAACCTGGCTACGCAGACCCATTTCGGCATATTCCGGGTTGAAGCGGATGCCAGGGCGACTTGCACGCAGGTTAGCGGTGACGGTCTCTTTGTCATTGCCCAGGCAAGAAACGATGCCCAGACCAGTGATAACGACGCGGCGCATGCGGATAACCCTTAAAAGTTTTCAGTGGAAGTGAATACGCCGACCCGAAGGCCTTCGGCAGTATAGATCTCGCGACCGTCGACAGTCACCGAACCGTCGGCGATGGCCAGGTTCAGCTTGCCCTTGAGGACGCGCTTGATTTGAATGTTGTAGGTGACTTTCTTGGCGCTTGGCAGAACCTGGCCAAAGAACTTCACTTCGCCCGAACCCAGGGCGCGACCGCGGCCCGGCAAGCCTTGCCAGCCGAGGTAGAAGCCGACCAGTTGCCACATGGCGTCGAGGCCCAGGCAGCCCGGCATGACAGGGTCACCTTCAAAATGGCAGGCAAAGAACCACAGGTCCGGAGTGATATCCAGCTCGGCGACCAATTCACCTTTGCCGTACTTGCCACCCTCTTCGCTGATATGGGTGATGCGATCCACCATCAGCATGTTCGGGGCGGGCAGTTGCGCGTTACCTGGGCCGAACAGCTCACCGCGACTGCAGCGCAGCAGGTCTTCCCGAGTAAAGGCGTTTTGTTTGGTCATGCGAGCTCCTCAATAATCCCATGCGGCAGGGTAGGGCAAATCTTCCCGGTACCGACGACGCGTTCATGCCTCATATCGGCAGCCTACACATAGACTATTGCGTTGTAGTGAAAGTCACAGCGTCAAGGCACTCAATGTACACTTGTTCACTGAAATTATAAACCGGGCCTGTTTAGCGGTCCGTTCGGGTGCCTAAGACTGCCGCACTTTCGTCTTTCACGCCAGTCGCAGTTGGCTAATGGCGTGGCGCTATTGCACCCAGCGCTGCAGGATTTGCTGCAAATCCGTGCGTTTGAACGGCTTGGCCAGGTAATCGTTCATTCCGGCGGCCAGGCAGAGTTCGCGGTCACCCTGCAAGGCGTTGGCGGTGAGGGCGATGATCGGCAGGTCGGCACAGCCCGGCAGGTGGCGAATCTGCCGGGTGGCTTCGTAGCCGTCGATCAGCGGTAACCGGCAGTCCATCAGGATCGCGGTGAAAATCAGGCTCTCGGCGCTGCGGATAGCCTCGGCGCCGTCGGTGGCCAGGCTCACTTCAAAACCCAGGCTGCGCAGCATCGCTTCGACCACGGTACGGTTGACCGGGTTGTCTTCCACCAGCAACACATGCCGGCCATTGCCCGCGCTGGCTTTGCCTTCGGCGTTGGCGGCAATGGCCGGCACGCTGTGCTGGTCGATGGCCAGCGGGATTTCCAGGGTGAACACCGAACCACGGCCTTCTTCGCTCTGCGCGCGCAGGGTGCCGCCCATGCGTTCGGCCAGGGTCCGGGCGATGGGCAGGCCCAGGCCGGTGCCGCCGTAACGTCTTGAAATGGAACTGTCGGCCTGCTGGAAGGCATCGAACATCAGTTCCAGGCGCTCGGCGGAAATGCCAATGCCGCTGTCGCGCACGGTGCAGGTGAACCACACCAGTTCATGGTCGAGGGGTTGCCAATGGGGCTCGACGCTGACGCTGCCGTGCTCGGTAAACTTGAGCGCGTTGCCGATCAGGTTCACCAGAATCTGGCGGATACGCGTCGGGTCGCCCTTCACGCGCAACGTGTCCAGGCCCTGCGGGATCGGCAATTCAAGGCTCAGCCCGCGCTGCTGGGCGCTGTGCTGGAAGGCCTGGGCGCAGCTGTTGATCAGGTCCGCGAGGTTGAACGGAATGTGTTCCAGCTCCAGAGCGGCGCGTTCGATGCGCGAAAAGTCGAGGATGTCATTGATGACCTTGAGCAAATGCTCCGTGGACTCGGAGGCCAGCGCCGCATATTCGGTCTGCTCTTCGGTCATCTCGGTGGTTTCCAGCAGTTGCAGCATGCCCAGCACACCGTTCATCGGCGTGCGCAGCTCGTGGCTCATCATCGCCAGGAAATCCGACTTGGCGTTGTTCGCCCGCTCGGCTTCCTCGCGGGTCTGGATCAACTGGGCCATGGCCTGTTGCTGTTCGCGGCTGGCCTGGTTGAGGCCTTCGGCAAGGTTGTTGATGTGTCGCGAGAGGTCGCCGAGCTCCGAGTCATCGACAATCGGCAGCGGGGTCTTGTAGTCGCCTTGCTGGATCGCCTTGACCGCATGGCCCATGGCGCTGATCGGCTGCGACAGGCTGGCGGCCAGGCGCCGCGCGAGCAGGAAGGTAAACAGCAGGGCGAACAGCGCGAGCACGCCGGCCTTGAACAGAATCTCCTGCTGGCGCTGGCTGAAGGCATCGTTGGACATGCCGACGATCACCCGGCCCAGGTAGTCGGCACGCGGCGCCTTGGGTTCGTTGAGGTTGTCCTGGAAAAAATCATTGCCCAGTTGGATATGTTGCAGGCGGATCGGTGCCTGGAACACTTTGACCGACAGCGAACGGTCGTGATTTTCCGAGGGTTGCTCGACGTACACCAGAATGTTCTCGGCGCTGTCCTGAATCTCCAGAAAACGCACATGGGGCGTGGCCAGCGTCGCGCGCAGCAGGCTGTCGAGCACGTCGTTGTTGCCGGAGATCACCCCATATTCGGTGGCCGGTGCCAATTGGTTGGCGATCAGTTGGCCGGTGTGGTCCAGTTCCTGGCGCAGGTCCTGGATGCGCACGAAGGTGAAGAAGCTGATCAACAGCAACGTCAGTAACAGTGCCGGGCCCAGGGTGATGAGCTGGGTGCGGGTGTTGATGTCCCAACGACGACGCAAGGTCATGGGCGTTTTTCTCCTTCGGCCAGGCGGGCGGCGACGTTGGCTTCGTCGACCTGTTCGATGCCCAGTGAGCGTGCGACTTGCGGGTTGCCCATGACTTTGAAGTGTTCCGGGTACAACGTGCGCGGCCAGCCAGCGGGCGGGTGGTCGAGCAGGCGGTCGAGCACGGCCAGCCAGTCGGTCTGGTCGCTGTAGGTGCTGGCCAGGCTACCGGCCTTGACGAACCCGGCATTCGGCCCCACCAGCGGCAGTTGCCGGGCGTAACTGCTCAGCAGCAGGTTCTTCGCGGTTTTCGGGTTGTATAGCTGCGGGTCGTCAAGGCCGAGCAGCACATCGCTGTTTCTGAACAAATGCAGCAGTGGGCGGCTGTCGTTAGTGTCGTCCCAGCGTTGGGGCACGATCTCCAGGCCCATCGGCGCGGCGTACTGGCGCAACTCGCGGAGCAGGAACTCACTGTCGGCGCCGTAGAGCACGCCGATGCGCCTGGCCTGGGGCAGGATTGTGGCGATCAGCCGCAGTTGGCGCTCCAGCGGCGGGTCACTCCACAGCAGGCTGATTTTGGCCGGTACGCCCTGGCCCAGGCGCTGGCGTGCCTGCAGGCGGCTGATGCGCAACACCAGGGTCGACGGGCCTTGGGCATCCTGCAGGCGCCAGTCGAGGCTGGGCAGGTCCAGCAGGATCAGGCGCGTACCGGCGGGTAATTGGCTTGGGCCGGGTAGGTCGGTGAGCGGCGTGAAGGTCACGTGGTCGTCGGGGCGCTGCAGGGCAAGCGCCTGGACGAACGCCTGCACCCCGGCGCCGTCTTCGGCGGCGGTCAGCAGGATATCGGCGCTCCAGGCCGGTACGCTCAGCAGCAGGCACAGCAGCAGCAGGCCGCGTTGCCAGCGTCTGGGGAGAGAGAGGAGGATCGTCCGTGACTGATCGCCCATGTCAGAACTCTAACTCCGCGCTGAAGTAGAGCACTTGGCGATGGTCGTAGTTGTTGTCGGCCCAGGTGGTGGGCTGGTCATCCAGGCGTTGTTGCAACATGCCGGCCAGCTCCACGTTGGCTTTGCCCAAGGCGATGCGCTTGGCGACGCGCAGGTCGACCCGTTCGAAGCGATAGCGGTTAAGGGCGTCGTCGCCATAGTAGAACAAGGCGCTGGACCAGCCTTGCCCCCATTCGCGCAACCAGCCGGCTGAACCGCTGTTGCGTGCGGTTTGCGCCTTGTCCAGCGGGTTGGTGGAGCTGGCGTCGACGTAAGCATAGGTCAGCCGCAGGCGATCGGCGTTGCTCATGCGCCAGTCGAATTGGGATTCCGCGCCGGTAAAGCGCGAGCTGTTGGCGTTGCTGGCAATGTACTGATTGTTGCGCAGCGGCGAGCTGATCATGTCGGTGATTTCGTCGTAGAACAGTTTCACGTCCATGTTCAGCCCGATGTCGGCAAAAAAGCCGTTATAGCCCAATTCGCGGGATTTCATCAGCTCTTTATCGAGGTTGCCCGGGCCGCGTGTCGCGACGAAGTACTGTCCGGAATTTTGTCCGTAGGCCGGCGAGCTGAGGTTGGTGACGCGGTAGCTCCAGTTGACGTTGTTCTCGAACATGTCCGGCGAACGGATCGCTTCGGAGTACACCGCGCGCAGGCCGTGGCGCGGGTTGATCAGGTAGTTGACCGCCACCCGCGGCGTCAGCGAGTTGCCGCTCAGGTGGGTGTCTTCGTACATGGTGCCGCCCTGCAGCAACCAATGCTCGCTGGCGCGCCATTCAAGCTGGCCGAACAGGCGCCAGGTGGTGTCATCCAGGGTGCCGTTGAAATAGGTGTCGGAGTCGGCGCGGTCATAGCGATAGTTCATACCGCTGACCAGGCGCAAGCTGTCGGACAGGCTCAGGGTGTCCTGGACCTCCAGGTCGTAGCGGCTTTCGCGGGTGCTTTGGTCGATGTCGCCGCACACCGGGTCTTTACCGCCATTGCCCCATTGCTTCAGCACTTGCTCGGCTAGTGCCTGCTCGGCGCTACTGCCGGGCGGCGGTTTGTCTGGGGTGTAAGCGTCCATGTGCCGGGCCAATCGCTCGGCGTAATTGGGGTTGAGCTGCCACAGTCGGGTCAGTTCCGG
Organism: Pseudomonas marginalis; assembly: GCF_024169655.1. Lineage (GTDB taxonomy): Bacteria > Pseudomonadota > Gammaproteobacteria > Pseudomonadales > Pseudomonadaceae > Aquipseudomonas > Aquipseudomonas paraveronii. The sequence goes on from NZ_JALJWV010000001.1 coordinate 1,872,095, forward strand.
GCTGAACGACACCTTGGCATCACAGGCTTTCCAGATCTGCCGGCGGTCCCATTGTTGGGCCGAGCCCTGGATATACAGGCTGTGTTCGGGATTGAAATCGAAATTCCAACGCAGGGAACCGGCATAGTCCTTGGCGGCGACGTCGGAATTGTTGCCGCCTTCGGTAATCCCGGCGAATACCGGCGCGTAGGTATAAGGACGCTGATTGGTCCCTTCCTTGGCATTCAGTTGCCAGTCGATGCTCTGTTGCGCGTTCAGCGTCTGGCTCACCGCCAGACTGAAGCGGTTGAGACGCCGACCGTCACGGCGGTCGGCGCCCACCGCGTCGTTGTCAAAGCCATCATCCTGCTGCCCGGACATCGACAGGCGCAGGTCGCCGGTTTCCCAGCCCACGCCCTGGCTGGCATAAAAATCATTGATCCCGCGCTCGCCGCGTACCACTTTTATCCTTGAGCCGTGGCTGTTAGCCGGTGACCGCGTGAGGATATTCACCACCGCCATCAACGCGTTGGCGCCGTAGCTGACGGTGTTGGGCCCGCGAAACACTTCGATCCGCTCGATATCTTCCATGGCCACGGGAATATCACTCCAGTCCACCGTGGCCAGGCCGGCACGGTAAACCGAGCGGCCATCGATCAAAACCTGCATGCGTCGCGCATCACTGGCATTGGTGCCGTGGTAGTTCACTGCCGCCTGATTGCCGCTGGTGTAGCCGACCATCATGCCCGGCACCAGCCGCAGCAGCTCGGCGATGTCGCGTGCGCCGCTGGCCTTGATCAGTTCGCTGTCGATCACGGTCATGCTGCCGGGCACGGCGGCGGCCGATTGTTTGAGGCGTGTGGCGGTCAGCACCTGCGGCAGCGGTTGGTTGTCGAGGAACAGGTCGTCGGCGAGCGCCGCACCGCTGCACAGCAACATCAACCACAGAGATGAACGGGGAGTAGGGCCCAAATACACGACACGGCCTTGATAATTACGAATAGCCGACCATGTTAACCGAGGCTGGGCCATTTGCCAGTCGTTGTCCTTGCAATTCCCCCGCGCCGGTATGGCATTTTCCGACAGGCATGTGAATTGATACGAGGGCTGGCCGCAAGCGGGGGGCTCCGTATAATGCTGCCATCGCCACTGGTATGGATTAACGGATTGCATATGACTGAACAGCGCCCTATTGCGGTCCTGGGAGGCGGAAGTTTTGGTACCGCCGTGGCTAACCTGCTGGCTGAGAACGGTCATCCGGTGCGCCAGTGGATGCGCGATCCCGAACAGGCCGAGGCCATTCGCGTCCATCGAGAAAACCCGCGCTACCTTAAAGGCATCAAGATTCATCCGGCGGTCGAGCCGGTCACCGACTTGCAGGCGACCCTGGAGGCCTGCGAGCTGTGTTTCGTCGCGCTGCCTTCCAGTGCCTTGCGCTCGGTGCTCGCGCCCCACGCCGAACGCCTGGCGGGCAAGCTGCTGGTCAGTTTGACCAAGGGCATCGAGGCGCACACCTTTAAGCTGATGAGCGAAATCCTCGCAGAGATCGCCCCGCAGGCGCGCATCGGCGTGCTGTCCGGGCCGAATCTGGCGCGGGAAGTGGCCGAACATGCACTGACCGCCACTGTGATCGCCAGTGAAGACGAAGCCCTGTGCGAGCGGGTCCAGGCCGTGCTGCATGGCCGTACCTTTCGCGTGTACGCCAGTGGCGATCGCTTCGGCGTCGAGCTGGGCGGTGCGCTGAAAAACGTCTACGCGATCATTGCCGGCATGGCGGTGGCGTTGGGCATGGGCGAGAACACCAAGAGCATGCTGATCACCCGCGCCCTGGCGGAAATGACCCGCTTTGCGGTGAATCAGGGTGCCAACCCGATGACCTTCCTGGGGTTGGCGGGCGTGGGCGACCTGATCGTCACCTGCTCGTCGCCGAAAAGCCGCAACTATCAGGTCGGTTTTGCCCTCGGCCAGGGCTTGAGCCTGGAAGACGCGGTGACGCGCCTGGGCGAAGTGGCCGAGGGGGTCAATACCCTCAAGGTGCTCAAAGCCAAGTCCCAGGAGGCGGGTGTGTACATGCCGCTGGTCGCCGGGCTGCATGCGATCCTGTTTGAAGGGCGCACCCTGAACCAGGTCATCGAATTGCTGATGCGCGCCGAGCCGAAAACCGATGTCGACTTTATTTCCACCAGTGGTTTCAACTGAGGAACGCGTCATGAACGATCCGAAAGCAGCCCCCAAGTACGAGTCCATTGTCCTGCGCATCCTGTGGATGCTGGTGTTTGCCCTGGTGTGGCAAGTGGCGCAGTTCCTGCTCGGTGCGCTGGTGGTGGTGCAACTGATTTACCGGCTGGTCTACGGCGCGCCGAACCTGGGCCTGATGAATTTTGGCGACAGCCTCAGCCAGTTTTTCGCGCAGATCGGCCGCTTCGGCAGCTTTCACACTGAGCAAAAGCCCTGGCCATTCGCCGACTGGCCGACGCCGCGTGCGCCGGACGGCGAAGCCGCCCACAGCGTGCCGCCGGCACCGCACCCGGTACGTGATGAAGAGCCAAAACTGTGAAACTGTGGATTTTGCGCCACGGCGAAGCCGAAGGGCACGCCCGCACCGATGCTGAGCGCAAGCTGACCGAGCAGGGCCGGGCCGAAGTCTTGCGCAGCGCGGCGCACCTGATCGGCCAGCCCGTCAGCGCGATCATTGCCAGCCCGTATGTACGGGCGCAGCAGACCGCGCAGCTGGTGCGTGAGGCGCTGGGCTTCGCGTCGGACATCCGCACCGTGCCCTGGCTGACGCCGGACTGCAACCCGCAGCAGGTGCTGGAGAAACTCGACACGGATGACAATGTGCTGCTGGTTAGCCATCAGCCGCTGGTCGGCAGCCTGATCAGCTTTTTGCAGCATGGCCATCAGCGTCAGCCGTCGCCGATGTACACCGCCAGCCTGGCGGAGTTGGAGGGGGAATTCCCGTTGGCGGGGCTGATGAGCCTGGTCAGCGTGAAGCATCCGTAGGCACTTTCGCTGCTTTGTGTGTGCTATATAGTCAACCGAGCAAGTGCTTGGTTGGCTATCATCGGATCACAAAGGAGCGCGTCCCATGCCCGTCGCTTTTCGTTTGCCGTTGCAGGTCTTCTTCGAACGTGAAGCGCGGCATCCGCGCAAACCCTTCCTGGTGCAGCCTGTCGGCGGCGGCGAGGTGCAGACCCTGACCTGGGGCGAGGTCGGCCACCAGGCCCGCTGCGCCGCCCACTGGCTGCGCGCCAGGGAACTGCCCCAGCGTTCGCACATTGCCCTGATCTCGAAAAACTGCGCGCACTGGATCATTGCCGACCTGGCCATCTGGATGGCCGGGCATGTCTCGGTGCCGCTCTATCCCAACCTCACCGCCGATTCCGTCGCCCATGTGCTGAAGCACTCCGAGGCGGTGCTGGTATTGATCGGCAAGCTCGATGACTGGCCCGCCATGGCGCCCGGGGTTCCAGCCGACGTGCCAACCATCAGCCTGCCGCTGTGCCCGGCGGGCGACTTCGATTTCAGTTGGGCCGACCTGCAAGCCTATTCACCGATCCAGGATGAGCCGCGACCTGCCGCTTCGGACCTGGCCACCATCCTCTACACCTCCGGCACCACCGGTCTGCCCAAAGGCGTGATGCACAGCTTTGATGCCTTGGGCTTTGCCGCCACGCGAGGCACCGAATTGTTCGGCCTGGGGGAGGACGACCGGCTGCTGTCGTACCTGCCCTTGTGCCATGTGGCGGAGCGGATGTTTGTGGAGATGGCTGCGATCTATACCGGGCAAACCGTGTATTTCGCCGAAAGCCTCGAGACTTTTCTGGCGGACCTGCGTCGGGCGCGTCCGACGGCGCTGTTCGGGGTGCCGCGTATCTGGACTAAATTCCAGATGGGCGTCTACAGCAAGATCCCGGCAAAACGCCTGGACCGCCTGTTGCGGCTGCCTTTCATCGGCAAGCGCGTGGGCCGCAAGGTGCTCGCCGGTCTGGGCCTGGACGCGGTACGCATTGCGCTGTCCGGTGCGGCGCCGGTGCCTGAGGCCTTGCTGCGCTGGTATCAGCGTCTGGGGCTGGATGTGCTGGAGGTGTATGGCATGACCGAGAGTTGCGGCTATTCCCATGTGTGTCGTCCCGGCCAGCAGACGATCGGCTGGATCGGCCTGCCGTGTCCGGGCGTTGAAGTGCGCATCGACCCGCAGGGCGAAGTGCAGGTGCGCAGTGGCGCGACCATGCTCGGCTACTTCAAGGACCCGGAAAAAACCGCCGAAACCCTCACCCCCGACGGCTTCCTGCGCACCGGCGACAAGGGCGAGCAGGACGCCGAGGGCCGGCTGCGCCTGACTGGGCGCCTCAAGGAGATCTTCAAGACCAGCAAGGGCAAGTACGTGGCCCCGGCGCCGATTGAAAACCGCCTGGCCGAACATGCGCGGATCGAACAGGTGTGTGTGGTCGGCGACGGCCTGCCCGCGCCGATGGGCCTGTGCGTGCTGTCGGCGGTGGGGCCGGCGGATGTGCGCCAGGCTTTGCACAGTAGCCTTGAGCGCTGGCTGGAACAGGTCAACGCGGCGCTGGACAAGCATGAGCAACTGCGTCAATTGGTGGTGGTGAAAGACAGTTGGGCGGTGGAGAACGGCTTTCTGACGCCGACCTTGAAGATCAAGCGCAACGTGATCGAATCGACCTACGGCCCGCAGTTTCAGGTGTGGAGCGAGCGCACCGAAGTCATTCTGTGGCAGGATTAGGGCCATCATAAAACCAATAGGACAACGGTATGAGCCTGTGGCGCACCCAACCCGATATCGAGCAACTCAACGCCCAGCAGAAAAACACCATCGGTGAGCTGCTGGATATTCGCTTCGAAAGTTTCGACGACGAGTCCCTGACCGCCAGCATGGTCGTCGATCACCGTACCCATCAGCCCTACGGCCTGCTGCACGGCGGCGCGTCGGTAGTCCTGGCCGAAAGCGTTGGTTCAGTGGCGGCCTACCTGTGCATCGATACGAGCAAGTTCTATTGCGTCGGCCTGGAGGTCAACGCCAACCACTTGCGCGGGGTGCGCAGCGGGCGGGTGACGGCGGTGGCCAAGGCGATTCATATCGGCCGCACCACCCAGGTGTGGGACATCCGCCTGACCAATGATGATGGCAAGTCCAGCTGCGTCTCGCGCCTGACCGTGGCCGTGGTGCCCCTGGGCGAGAACCCGCCGGCGCGATAGGTGTGGCGTGAGTGTCATCATTCCTGGCGGTTACGGTCATTGCTGTAACGGCCAGGCGTGGTGACAATCAGTGTCTGTTTTTATAGATGGAACCGGTATGTCGCAGCACGTGTTTTTTGCCCACGCCAATGGCTTCCCTTCGGCCACCTACGGCAAGTTGTTTGCCGGCCTGGCCCCGGAATATGCAGTCGCGCACCTGCCGCAGCACGGCCACGACCCCAGGTTTCCGGTGGACGACAACTGGCAGAACCTGGTGGACGAACTGATCCACCATCTGGAGCAGCAGCCCGAGCCGGTGTGGGGCGTGGGCCATTCCCTCGGCGGCGTATTGCATTTGCACGCGGCCATGCGCTGCCCGCAGTTGTATCGCGGCGTGGTGATGCTCGACTCGCCGGTGCTGACCCGGGCCGACCGCTGGGTGATCCGCGCCGCCAAGCGCTTTGGTTTTATCGACCGCCTCACCCCGGCCGGGCGCACCCTGGGCCGCCGTGAAGAGTTCGCCGACCTGGACGCCGCGCGCAGTTACTTCGCCGGCAAGACCCTGTTTCGCGGCTTCGATCCGGAATGCTTCGACGCTTACCTGCAACATGGCCTGCATCAGGTCGGCGATCGCCTGCGCCTGCGCTTCGACCCGGCCACTGAGATCAGCATCTACCGGGGCGTGCCCCACACCAGTCCAGGCCAGGTGCGCCAGTTGAAAGTGCCGCTGGCGGTGGTGCGCGGGCGCCAGAGCCGGGTGGTGATGCGTCACCACGCCAGCGGCGTCGGTCGCCTGCCCATGGGGGAAATGCTCACCATGCCCGGCGGGCACATGTTCCCCCTCGAACGCCCCCAGGACACTGCGACCTTGCTCAAGCAACTGTTCGCCCGCTGGGAAGCTCGTGAGCGCAGTTGCGCATGAGTACGCCGGTCGAAGAAGTGCGCCTGAGCTTGCCGCATATCGAATTGGCCGCGCATCTGTTCGGTCCCGAAGACGGCCTGCCGGTGATTGCCCTGCATGGCTGGCTGGATAACGCCAACAGCTTCGCGCGGTTGGCGCCGAAACTGCAGGGGATGCGTATCGTCGCCCTCGACATGGCCGGCCACGGGCATTCGGCGCATCGTCCGACGGGGGCCGGTTATGCGTTGTGGGATTACGTCCACGATGTGCTGCACGTCGCTGAACAACTGGGCTGGAAACGTTTTGCATTACTTGGTCACTCCCTCGGCGCCATCGTCTCCCTGGTATTGGCCGGTGCCTTGCCGGAGCGGGTGACGCACCTGGGTTTGATCGACGGTGTGATCCCGCCGACCGCCACCGGCGAGAACGCCGCCGAGCGGCTGGGCATGGCGTTGCAGGCGCAAATGAACCTGCAGGGCAAGCGCAAGCCGGTCTACAGCAGCCTTGATCGCGCCGTCGAAGCGCGGATGAAAGGGCTGGTGGCCGTCAGCCGCGAAGCCGCTGAACTGCTGGCCCAGCGCGGTTTGATGCCAGTGCCGGGCGGTTACACCTGGCGCACGGACAGCCGCTTGACCCTGGCATCGCCGATGCGTCTGACCGACGAACAAGCCATGGCTTTCGTGCGCCGCGTAGGTTGCCCTACACAGCTGGTGGTCGCCGCTGACGGCATGCTGGCGAGGCATCCCGAGTTGCTTTCCCAGCTACCCTTTACGGTGACGACCCTGCCCGGTGGCCATCATTTGCACTTGAATGACGAGGCTGGCGCGGTCCTTGTTGCAGACTGTTTCAATCGGTTCTTCTCTGCGCCTTGACTTGACGCGGTCAACTGCCGAGGCTGGGCGGATTGAAAGGGAGTCAACCATGAACGATCTCAACACCGATCTTGAAACTGCTGCGACCTCCGATGGCCAGGGCTCAACTATCCGATGAGCGTGCGTAAAGGCTGTATCCGTGTCCTGGGCCTGTGTGTGTTCAGCCCGTTGGTGTTCGCCGCCGACGTGCCGGGTAGCCAGGACTTGCCTGCCGTGGCCCGCCAGGTCGACGCGCAAATCGTCGATTACCGCCCCGCCGAAGCAAAAGAGCGCATTTACCCCATGGGCGCGGTCCGCAAGATCAGCGGCCAGTTGCGCTACGAGGCCCAGGCCACCACGCGCGGCCAGGCCACTGCCATCACCTATGAACTGCCCGCCGAGCACACATCCAGCGCTGCGTTCACCGCCACGCGTGAAGCGTTGCAGCAGCAGGGCGCGCAACTGTTGTTCTGGTGCCAGGCCCGCGACTGCGGTGAAAGCAGCCTGTGGGCCAATGAAGTGTTCGGTAACGCCAAGCTGGTCGGCGCCGATGGCCAGCAGGAATACCTGCTGCTGCGTCTGGCCGCCCCGCAGGACAATTCCCTGGTGGCGTTGTACGGCATCACCCGCGGCAATCGCCGGGCTTACCTGCATGTCGAACAGATCGATGCCAGCGCACCGCTCGGGGAGCTGCTGCCGACCTCCGCCACGCTGTTGCGCGAACTCAAAAGCACCGGCGAGCTGGACTTTCCGGCATTGGGCGCGGACCCGGATGCCACCTGGTTGACCCTGATTTCCCGCGGGTTGAACCTCGACACCACCCTGCGTGTCAGTTTGACCGGCCCTCATGCCGAAGCGTGGCGCCAGGCCCTGGTTGACAAGGGCGTGCGGGCCGCACGCCTGGAAACCGGCACTGAGCCAGCCAAAGGCCTGCACCTGCATCTGATACGCTGACCGTAACAGGGCGAACGGACCCGCGCCGTTCGCCTAAACTAGCTGCCTACAGCCTTATCCTAGAGAAAATCCATGCTCAATAACGATCGCCTGCTGGTGCAAATCCTGCTGCTGGTGCTGTTTGGTGCCAGCTTCTGGGTGATGGCGCCGTTCTGGTCGGCGCTGTTCTGGGGCGCGGTGCTGGCGTTTGCCAGTTGGCCGCTGATGGTGTTGCTGACCCGCTGGTTGGGCGGCCGTGAATCCCTGGCCGCCGGCATTCTGACCTTGGGCTGGATGCTGCTGGTGGCGGTGCCGCTGGTATGGCTGGGGTTCAACCTCGCGGACCATGTGCGCGATGCGGTGGCGTTGATCAAGGATATTCAGGTCGACGGTTTGCCTGCGGCGCCGGCCTGGTTGGGGTCGATTCCCTTTGTTGGAGAACGGCTGGTGGCGATGTGGGGCAGTATCGACGAGCAGGGCGCGGCGCTGATGGTCAGCCTCAAACCGTACCTGGGGCAGGTGGGTAATTGGCTGCTGGCGCGCAGCGCGCAGATCGGCGGCGGCATCCTCGAACTGACCCTCAGCCTGGTGTTCGTATTCTTTTTCTATCGCGACGGGCCGCGCCTGGCGATGTTCGTACACCGCCTGCTGGAGCGCTTGATCGGCGACCGTGCCGGTTACTACATCGAGCTGGTGGCCGGCACCGTGCAACGGGTGGTCAATGGCGTGATTGGTACGGCGGCGGCCCAGGCCGTACTGGCGCTGATCGGCTTCCTGATCGCCGGTGTGCCGGGCGCGCTGGTGTTGGGTATTGTCACTTTCCTGCTCAGCCTGATCCCCATGGGGCCGCCACTGGTGTGGATTCCGGCCACGGCCTGGCTGGCGTGGAAGGGCGATTACAGCCACGCGGTGTTCCTCGGCGTGTGGGGCACGTTCATCATCAGCGGCGTGGACAACGTGCTCAAGCCGTACCTGATCAGTCGTGGCGGCAACCTGCCGCTGGTGATCGTGCTGCTCGGGGTGTTCGGCGGCTTGATCGCGTTTGGTTTCATCGGCCTGTTTATCGGCCCGACCTTGCTCGCGGTGGCATACAGCCTGCTGATGGATTGGAGTGCGACCCAGGCCCAGGCCCAGGGCCGCCGCGAAGACAAGCCGCTGTAGCTGATTGGCGACGGCCGGTGTGGGGGCGAGCAAACCCGCGCCCACATTGACTGGCATTGGCCTTCAGGCGCGGGGCAACCACATCACCGCGGTCAACCCGCCGCCAGGGGTTTCCTCCAGGCTCAAGCGCCCGCCCAGGCGCTCCACCGCGTCCTTGGCGATGGTCATGCCCAGGCCCACGCCGCCGGAGTTGCGGTTGCGCGAGCCTTCCAGCCGATAGAACGGCTCGAATACCGCCTCGCGCTTGTCGGCGGCAATCCCGGGGCCGTGGTCGATCACACGGACGACCAGGGCCTCGCGGCCGTCTTCCAGCTCCACGCGGGCGGCGCCGGCGTAGCGCAAGGCGTTGTCGATCAGGTTATTGAGGCACGAGCGCAACGCCATCGGTTGTACCTGCAACGGCGCACTGGTACCGGCACATTGCACATCCGCACCTTGGTCCTGGGCGTTCTCACTGATCGACTCGACCAGCGCCTGCACATCCAGCCAGTGTCGGCTTTCGCTGGTGCGTTGTTCGTGCAGGTAGCTCAAGGTGGCGTCGAGCATGCCGATCATGTCGTTCAGGTCCTGGCGCATCTGGCCTTGCAGCTTGGTGTCTTCGATCTGCTCCAGGCGCAGCTTGAGGCGCGACAGCGGGGTGCGCAGGTCATGGGAGACCGCGCCGAGCATGCGCGCGCGCTGGCCGACTTGTTCGCGAATGCGTTTTTGCATCAGGTTGAAGGTCGACGCGGCCTGCCGTGCTTCGCGGGGGCCGGATTCGTCGAGGGGCGGGCTGTCGAGGTCCAGGCTCAAGCGCTCGGCGGCCTCACTCAGGCGCTGGATCGGCCGGCTCAACAGTTTGGCGCCATACCAGGCGGCGATGATCAGCGAGAAAAACTGAAACGTTAGCGGCACCACTGGTCCGCCAAACCGCGGGCGAGGACGTATATGCAGGGGCTTCATCGTACCGTCCGGTTGCTCGACGAAGGTTTCCTGGGGCGGCGGAGGCGGCGGGCCGTAGTGGACGTACCAGAAAAATGCCAGCGCATGGGCCAGTACAATCGCCACCAGCAACACACCGAACAGCCGCCCGAACAGCGTGTTGAAGGCGTTGCGCATCAGCCGATATCCCGTGCGTCGAACAGATAGCCTTCACCGCGCACGGTCTTGATCAACTGCGGTGCTTTCGGATCATCGCCCAGCTTCTGGCGCAGGCGCGAGACCAGCAGATCAATGCTGCGATCAAAGGCCTCGATGGAACGACCGCGGGCAGCATCCAGCAACTGTTCGCGGCTCAATACCCGGCGCGGACGCTCGATAAACACCCACAGCAGGCGGAACTCGGCGTTGGACAGCGGCACCACCAGGCCATCGTCGGCCACCAGTTGGCGCAACACGCTGTTGAGCCGCCAGTTATCGAAGCGGATATTGGCGCGCTGCTCGGTGCGGTCATCGCGCACCCGACGCAGGATGGTCTGGATGCGCGCCACCAATTCACGCGGCTCGAACGGCTTGGACATGTAGTCGTCGGCGCCCAGTTCCAGGCCGATGATGCGGTCGGTGGGCTCGCAGCGGGCGGTGAGCATCAGGATCGGGATGTCCGACTCGGCGCGCAGCCAGCGGCACAGCGTCAGGCCGTCTTCGCCCGGCAGCATCAGGTCGAGCACCACCACATCAAAGGTTTCGGCTTGCATCGCCACGCGCATCGCGGCGCCGTCGGTGACGCCGGTGGCGAGAATATTGAAGCGTGCCAGGTAGTCGATCAGCAGTTCGCGGATCGGCACATCGTCGTCGACAATCAGCGCGCGGGTGTTCCAGCGCTTTTCATCGGCGCTCACTGCACCTTTGGGCTCGTCGTTCAGCGGGACGGAAGGGATATGCATAGTGCGATCATCTGCCTGGTGGTGGCGGTCAGCATAGGCGCCCAGCCACATGGCTGGAAGTGCTGGTCGGTGGGTCGTGCGGGCGAGGCTAGCGGTAGGGCGTGTTGGGGGCATGTCGTGAATGTATCTGTTTTGATACAAATAGCTGAAATGTCCGCTTGAGCGCGCTTGGTCAGTATTTACCGATCATCGGATCCCGCAACGGCGTCGCTTGCGCTACAATCCGCGCCGATTTCGACTTGCCTGAGAGCCCATTCCAATGTCCGTCTGCCAGACTCCTATCATCGTCGCCCTGGATTACCCCACCCGTGACGCCGCACTGAAGCTGGCTGACCAGTTGGACCCGAAGCTGTGCCGGGTCAAGGTCGGCAAGGAACTGTTCACCAGTTGCGCGGCTGACATCGTCGGCACCCTGCGTGACAAAGGCTTCGAAGTGTTCCTCGACCTGAAATTCCACGACATCCCCAACACCACCGCGATGGCAGTCAAGGCCGCCGCCGAGATGGGCGTGTGGATGGTCAATGTACACTGCTCCGGCGGCCTGCGCATGATGACCGCCTGCCGTGAAGTGCTGGAACAGCGCAGCGGCCCTAAACCCTTGCTGATCGGTGTGACCGTGCTGACCAGCATGGAGCGCGAGGACCTGGCCGCGATCGGCCTGGATATCGAACCGCAGGAGCAAGTGCTGCGCCTGGCGGCCCTGGCGCAGAAAGCCGGCCTCGACGGCCTGGTCTGTTCGGCGCTGGAAGCCCGGGCCCTCAAGACCGCCCACCCGTCGCTGCAATTGGTCACCCCGGGGATTCGCCCGGCGGGCAGCGCCCAGGATGACCAGCGCCGTATCCTCACGCCGCGTCAGGCGTTGGACGCGGGCTCGGACTACCTGGTGATCGGTCGCCCGATCAGCCAGGCGGCCGATCCAGCCAAAGCGTTGGCCGCGGTCGTCGCCGAAATCGCCTGATCGATCACCGATCAACAATGTGGGAGGGGGCTTGCTCCCACATTTACATCTGCTGTGTATCAGCTGACTTTCAGTACCAGCTTGCCGAAGTTCTCCCCGTTGAACAGCTTCATCAACGTCTCTGGGAACGTCTCCAGCCCCTCCACGATATCTTCCTTGCTCTTGAGCTTGCCCTGCGCCATCCAGCCGGCCATTTCCTGCCCGGCGGCGGCAAAGTTCGCCGCGTGATCCATCACCACGAAGCCTTCCATGCGTGCGCGATTGACCAGCAATGACAGGTAGTTGGCCGGGCCTTTTACGGCTTCCTTGTTGTTGTACTGGCTGATCGCGCCGCAGATCACCACGCGGGCTTTCAACGCCAGGCGGCTGAGCACTGCGTCGAGAATGTCGCCGCCGACGTTATCGAAATACACATCCACGCCCTTGGGGCACTCGCGCTTGAGTGCGGCGGGCAGGTCGTCGTGTTTGTAATCGATGGCGGCGTCGAAGCCCAGTTCATCGACCAGGAACTTGCACTTGTCGGCGCCACCGGCAATGCCCACCACGCGGCAGCCTTTGATCTTGGCGATCTGTCCGGCAATGCTGCCCACCGCCCCCGCTGCGCCGGAGATCACCACGGTGTCACCGGCTTTCGGTGCGCCGGTGTCGAGCAGCGCGAAATAGGCGGTCATGCCGGTCATGCCCAGCGCCGATAGGTAGCGCGGCAGGGGCGCAAGCGTGGGGTCGACCTTGTAGAAACCACGCGGCTCGCCGAGGAAGTAGTCCTGCACCCCCAGGGCACCGTTCACGTAGTCGCCGACGGCGAATTTCGGGGTGTTCGAGGCGATCACTTTGCCCACGCCCAGCGCCCGCATCACTTCGCCGATGCCGACCGGCGGAATGTAGGATTTGCCCTCATTCATCCAGCCGCGCATCGCCGGGTCGAGGGACAGGTATTCGTTGCGCACCAGTACCTGGCCGTCCTGTGGGGTGCCCAGCGGCACTTCCTGGTAGGTGAAGGTCTCCCGCGTGGCCGCGCCGACCGGGCGTTTGGCGAGCAGGAACTGGCGGTTGGTCTGGGCAGTCATGGCAAGGACTCTTGAGAAATGAAGCCTGATTGATAGACCCATACTGGCGTGCGGGCAAGGTCGGCCGAGGGCTGCGAATGCTCGTCGATAGGCCTCGATGATAGTGACGCAGGCGGTCTTATCATTGTGATTCATGCAGCGCTAACCGGTCTTCTGATAGTGCTGACGCGCGCGTCCCGGGGTTGGCTAGACTCGCGCCACGGCTATTTCTCCCATAGGACATCCCCATGAGCATGACGTTTTCCGGCCAGGTCGCCCTGGTCACCGGCGCCGCCGCCGGTATTGGCCGCGCCACCGCGCAGGCGTTTGCCGCCGAAGGTTTGAAGGTAGTGGTTGCCGACCTCGACGTGGCGGGCGGCGAAGGCACTGTCGCGCTGATCCGCGAGGCCGGTGGCGAAGCGCAGTTCGTGCGCTGCAACGTCACGCTGGAAGCCGACGTGCAGCAATTGATGGCGCAGACCATCGCCACGTATGGCCGCCTGGACTACGCCTTCAACAACGCCGGGATCGAGATCGAGAAAGGCAAGCTGGCGGACGGCACCCTCGATGAGTTCGACGCGATCATGGGCGTCAACGTCAAGGGCGTGTGGTTGTGCATGAAATACCAATTACCGTTGCTGCTGGCCCAGGGTGGCGGAGCGATCGTCAACACCGCGTCGGTGGCGGGGCTGGGCGCCGCGCCAAAGATGAGCATCTACGCCGCGTCCAAACACGCTGTGATCGGCTTGACCAAATCGGCGGCCATCGAATACGCGAAAAAGAAAATCCGCGTTAACGCGGTATGCCCGGCAGTGATCGATACCGACATGTTCCGTCGTGCCTATGAAGCTGACCCGCGCAAAGCTGAATTTGCCGCCGCCATGCACCCGGTTGGGCGCATTGGCAAGGTCGAGGAAATCGCCAGTGCCGTGTTGTACCTGTGCAGCGACGGTGCGGCTTTCACCACCGGCCAGGCTCTGGCGGTGGACGGCGGCGCCACCGCGATCTAGGACTCCAAGCCGCACCGCTCTCGAAAAAGTTTGAGGTGCTGTGGGGCGTTTCCATAGCTGGCAAAACGCCGTGATCCAATGTGTATCAGGAGGTAAATAAGTCAATAAAATCAATACTTTAGTAACTGTTGGTGGCCTGTTTTGGCGGGCTTCTGTGCTTAACTGTTTTGGGTTGAATAACAGATAGTTAAGTGAGTGGCTCATGGATTTAGGGATCGATCGACAAGCCCTTGTACCGGTGGTGCAGCAAATCGTCAGCGCGGTGGCGGAATGGATTCGCAAGAGCGGGGTCAGCCCCGGCACACGCTTGCCGTCCATCCGCCAACTGGCCCTCGACAACCTGCTCAGCCAGTCCAGCGTGATCGAGGCATTCGAGCGCATGGAGGCCCAAGGCCTGCTGACCTCGAAGCAGGGCTCTGGGTTTATGGTGGCGCAGCCGCCGGTGACTCAGGAACGCCACTGGTATGAAGGCGCGGAGCGAGAGTGGGGCGCTTTTACCGACAGCCCGGTGGGCGAGTTGAAATTGGGCTGCGGCTGGTTGCCGGACGCCTGGCGCGAAAGCGATGACATCAGCTACGCGATCCGCGAAGTCAGCCGCACCGATACCGAGGGCCTGTTCAACTACAGCACGCCACTGGGGCTGCCGGCGCTGCGCGAGCAATTGCTCAAGCGCCTGACCCGGATTCACGTGGTCACCAGCCTCGACCGCATCCTCACCACCCATGGCGCCAGCCACGCTCAGGACCTGTTGATCCGCACGTTGCTCAAGGCCGGCGACACCGTGGTCGTAGAAACCCCTGGTTATGGCAACCTGTTTCGTCAGTTGGCCTTCCACGGCGTCACGCTGCTGGAAGTACCGCGCACCCAGGGCGGCCCGGATATCCCGGCGCTGGAAGTTCTGCTGCGCCGTCATCGTCCCAAGTGCCTGTTTATCAGCAGCCTGTATCACAACCCCACCGGCACCAGCCTGTGCCGCAAAGTGGCCGAACGTTTGCTGGAGCTGGCGCACAGCGAAGACTTTCTGATTATCGAAGAAGATGTCTACGCCGACCTGCAACACGCCAGTTGCACGCGACTGTCGGCGCTGCCCCATGAAGATCGGGTGATCTATGTCTCGAGTTTCTCCAAGACCCTCAGCAGTGCCTTGCGCGTCGGCTACCTCAGCGCCAGTTCGCCGATCATTGCGCAATTGGTACACCTCAAGACCCTCACCGGCATCGGCACCTCGCGTTTTGCCGAAGCGGTGATGGCCACGTTGCTGGCCAACGGCACCTATCGCAAATGGGTGCAGCGCCTGCGCAAACGTCTGAACACGCAAATGGCCGCGACCTTGCAGGTATTGGAGGATGAGGAATGGCAGGTGTTCGCCGTGCCCGCCGGGGGCATGTTTGTCTGGGCACGGCCCTGCGTGGGCGACCGTTCGCGGTTGCAGGCGTATGCACGGCAACTGGGTGTGCTGATGTCACCGGGGGCGCTGTTCAGCCCTACGGGTGAACACAGTGAGTGGCAGCGCATCAATGTGGCCTATGCTGCTGATCAGCGGGCCCTGGCGTTGTTCCGCGCTACGGGGCCTGCCAGATCGACCTCGACCATTCTGAAAACGACGAGAGTGTAGCTTTTTGCCATTATTGTGGCGCCAACGACTTGTGTTCAGTGCCTCGTGGTTGCGAATCTCGCTGCTGGGAAACCGGGCTTGATGGCATCCGCCATTGCAAGAGGATTCAAGCGCATGATTTCGGCCGTGCAACGACGTTTCGCCAACCTCGGTATGGCGAAAAAACTGGGTTTGGGCTTCAGTCTGGTGCTGCTGTTGACTGCGTTGGTGGCAGCGATCGGCGTGTGGTCCCTGCAAACCGTTGGCCTGCGTTTCGAGGGCCTCAAGACCATGTCTGCGCTCAACAGCGGGCTGCTCAAGGTGCGTTTGATCGAGCAGGACTACGCGCTGCACGCCGACCCCAAGTCCGTCGACGCCCTACATGAGCGTGTCGACGCCTTGGCTGCCCTGGCCGGCAGCCTCAAGGCCGGGTCCGCGGCCAACGTGCCGCTGATGACCGAGGTCGAGCAGGCCTTGGCCGCTTACCGCAAGGCGTTCGATGAGTTCGTCGAACTGACCCAGACCAAGGACCTGGCGCTGGAAATGGCCAGTTGGTCGGTGTCCAGCGTGGCCAATAACCTCGATGTGTTGCAGGCCGGTCTGGCCGACGATGGCGCCTATGGCCTAAAGGAAAGCCAGGGCAAGGAGGGCGCCGAGTTTATCGAGCAGGCGGGGCAGGTCAGCCAGGTTTCACGGTTGATGTTGCAAGCCATGAACGAAGCCCATGTGCGCCTTGATCAGAGCCGCAAAGGCGAGGATGACAGCGCCGAACAAGGCAAAATCGAACAGGCCGAGCAGGCGCTGGCCCAGGTCGAGCTATTGAAAACTTCGGTCAAGGACTCCGGTTACCAGACGGTGCTCAATGAGGTCGCCGGGCATATCGCCGCGTTCAGCGAAAAACTCGGCGAATACACCGGCCTGCTGGCCCAGGAAAAAGTGGTCTACAAACAATTGCATGATCGCGCCGACCAAGTGGTCAGTCAGGTCGACCAGGCGTATGCCGCTGAAGACCAGTCGATGCAAGCACAACTGAAGGAAAGCGCGCTGCTGATCATCGGCTCGTCGGCCCTGGCGCTGTTGATGGGGTTGATTGCCGCGTGGGTGATTACCCGGTTGATCGTCGCACCGCTGCGCCGTGTGATCGCGGTGGCCCAGCAGATTGCGGCCGGCGACTTGAGCGGGCGCATGGAAGTCAGCCGCCGCGATGAAATCGGCCAGTTGATGCAGGCGATGCAACAGATGGGCAGCGGTTTGAGCCAAATGGTCAGCGGGCTGCAAGCGGGTATCGAGCAATTGGCCAGTTCGGCCCATTCGCTGTCCAGCGTCACCGAGCAGACCAACATCGAGGTCAGCAGCCAGAAGGAAGAAACCGAACAGGTTGCCACGGCGATGAACCAGATGACCGCCACGGTCCATGATGTGGCGCGCAACGCCGAAGAGGCTGCACAAGCGGCGCAGACCGCCGATGACAAAGTCGACAGCGGCCAGCAGGTGGTGCGCCAGAGTTTGCAGCGCATCGAATTGCTGGCCACCTCCAGTACCCGCGCCAGTGCCAGCATCGAAAGCCTCAGCGTCGAAATCCAGAACATCGGCAGCGTGTTGAGCGTCATCAAAAGCGTGGCCGAACAGACCAACCTGCTGGCACTCAACGCGGCCATCGAGGCCGCGCGCGCCGGTGAGCAAGGCCGTGGTTTTGCGGTGGTGGCCGATGAAGTGCGGGCGCTGGCCAAGCGCACCCAGCAATCGACCGAGGAAATCGAACGCCTGGTCGGCACCTTGCGCAGCGCGGCGCAATCGTCGGTGCAGCAGATCCAGCAGAGCGGCGAGTTGGTGAAGCTGGCCGTCAGTGATGCGCTGGAAACCGAAAGCGCCCTGGGCAGCATTGCGGTCGCGGTGTCATTGATCCAACAGATGAATCAGCAGATTGCGGCGGCGGCCGAGCAGCAGAGCTCGGTGGCCGAAGAGATCAACCGCAGCGTCACCAGCATTCGGGCGAGTGCCGATCAATCGGCGTTGAGCATGCAAGGCAATGCCGCGTCGAGTATTGAACTGGCGCAGTTGGGCGCGGAACTCAAGGGCATGGTGGGGCACTTCCGCCTTTGATCGCCGCTGGCAGGCCGCGATCAAAGGGCAGGGGGCAATCAGGCATGGTTGGCGAGGAAGGTCAGCAGCGCTTCATTGACGAAGTCCGGGTTCTCGCGACTGGAGATATGCCCGGCGTCGGGAATCAGGCTCAGGCTGCAGCCGATCAGGCTGGCCATCTGCTCGGATTCGGCGGGCGGGCGCGGTGTGTCCTGTTCGCCGCACAGCACCAGGGTGGTGTCGGCGTCCAGGCGTGACAACTGCTCCAATGCATCTTCACGGCTGAAGATCAGCCGGCCCAGGGGCACGATGCTGTCTAGCAGGCGCGCCGCGGGGTAGTCCTGCAAGACCTTGCGGAAATTTTGGTACAGCGCCGATTCGCGGTCGATGCCCGGGCGGAAAAAGATCGGCGCGACCCCATCCAGCAGCGGCTCCGGGATAGCGCCGGCGTCTTCAATCATCTTGAACAGCGAGAAGTAGTGCTGGCGCGTGGCCTCGGGCTCGGCGCCGAGGTAGGTGTCCATCAGCACCAGGCTGTTGACCCGCTCGGGTGCCCACAGGGCCAGGCGCGCGCCCCACATGCCGCCGACCGACAAGCCCACCAGGTTGACCCGGGTAATGTGTAACTGGTCGAGCAGTGCCAGGGCCTGGCGCGCCAGGTCGTCCAGGGATCGCGTGTATGTCGGCAGCGGCCCGGACTCGCCATGGCCCCATAGCTCGGGGACGATCACGCGATACTGGTGCGACAGCGCTTCGATCTGCGGTGCCCACATGTCGCGGTCCCACAGGTAACTCGAACCCAGCAGGACGACCGGGCCGCAGCCCTGGTCAACATAGTGCAGCGGTTGTCCATCAATCACGGCGACAGGCATAACAGGCCTCCAACTTCACGAAGTGAGGGACACTTTTGTACGCGAGTCGACGGCCAGCGGATAGGTACTAAATGATGGCATGTGGCGAGGGAGGGCTCGCCACATGGGGAGGGGCGGTCAGTCGTAGATGACTTTTTTCTTCCACTCGGCGTCGGTTTCGGCGACTTTCAGGCCTTCGGTCAGTTCGTTGACTTCGTCTTCCGCAGGCTTGCTGTTGGTCAGCACCGTAGAGTTGGCGCGCACCAATTGACTCTCCAGCAATTGCAGTTGCTCTCTGTAGAGCGCGGGCTCGGGCTGCTTGCGCAGGTACTGCACGCCGCGCTCGAAGGCCAGGCGCGCCTGGCCAGGCTGGTTCTGTTGCAAGGCATGCTGGCCGAGGTTGTTGAAGAACTCGATGTGCAGCAGTACCAGGATGTGGCGAATTTCCCGGATCCAGTGCTTGGCTTCATTGGTCGGCAGGAAACCGTCCTGGGCGGCGCGGGTGACTTGGCCGTGCAGGGCTTCCAGCAGGAACCGCACGTCCTTGGCCTTGGCTTCGGTCTGGATCGGGCCGGGCGGGTTGTTGATCGGGATCGATTCGCCTTGGGCCACCAGCGCATTCAGTTCGGCGATCCGCGCCTTGAGCGGTGCGCTGGTCTTGTTGAGGTGCAACAAGCGTTGGTTGACGTTGAGCTCCAGGCGGGTCAGCAGCAGCTTGAGCGCTGGGGTCATCAACTGGCCAGGGAAGGTCTCGGTGATCTCACCACAGCGACGCAGCCGGTCATTAAGCTCGATCACGGCGCGTTGCTTTTCCAGTTTGTTGTTTTCCACCGCGTGGTTCATGTAGCCAATGGCGATCAGTATTACGATCCCGGCTATTACCAGCAGGGTGATCATGAGTGGTGTCACCGGTGTGACCTCTTTATAGGGTTTGCTGTGGAGTGTAGTGACTGGGACATCTGTCGGATAGGACTGTTCGACCAGTTGCCCAGGTAGTTTCTTCTATATACGTAAGCATTCCCTGCGTAGATGCACAATGCCATCAGTTGCTGGATGAACTATAGCGTCTTGTCGGGCGCCAGAATATAGGCGTCAAGGCGCGGACATGCAGAATGCCAGCGCGGGCCGGAAAACGGGGGCGAAGTCATTGATTTAAATAAATTTATCCTTGGGGGTTGACGACCTTTCAATCCATCCATAGAATGCGCGCCACTTACAGCGTAAAGCACACAGCGAAACGCGGTAGGGAGTGAATGTTGTACGTGTGTCCCCTTCGTCTAGTGGCCTAGGACACCGCCCTTTCACGGCGGTAACAGGGGTTCGAGTCCCCTAGGGGACGCCAATGCGGGAATAGCTCAGTTGGTAGAGCACGACCTTGCCAAGGTCGGGGTCGCGAGTTCGAGTCTCGTTTCCCGCTCCATTTTTAAGCAGTGTTGCCTTCGGGCGGCATTGAGTGAAACCAGGACCAAGTCTTCGGACAAGGCCTCTGGGCACTGAAATACACACCATGTGTTTCAGTAGCGTGTCCCCTTCGTCTAGTGGCCTAGGACACCGCCCTTTCACGGCGGTAACAGGGGTTCGAGTCCCCTAGGGGACGCCATTTGCGGGAATAGCTCAGTTGGTAGAGCACGACCTTGCCAAGGTCGGGGTCGCGAGTTCGAGTCTCGTTTCCCGCTCCAATTTTTGATTCGCAGTGTCCATTGGACCTGGGGGTCAGCGAAAAAAAGACGCTTCGGCGTCTTTTTTCGTTTCTGCGATAAATCAAATATTGCATCTGCTGAGGGTGGCTTGAGCGCTTCGGGCTATCCGACACACCTCAACCGCGCCTGCACAAAAAACAATGCCCTCCATAGAGGAGGGCATCTGTTTAAGGTTGGCTGCATCAATCCCGTCAGCTAGCGTCCATGCCGTTCAATCGGACACGAGCGTGTGCGCGCAGCGTTCAGGCTTGATGGAAATGGCCTAGAGCTCTTTCGCCATGTCACGCAGCAAAAACTTCTGGATCTTACCGGTCGAAGTCTTCGGCAGCTGTGTGAACACCACCGTGCGCGGCACCTTGAAGCCTGCCAGGTGTTCGCGACAGAAGCTGATGATGTCGGCTTCGCGGATGTTCTGGTGGTCGGCCTTGAGTGTGACGAAGGCGCACGGCGTTTCACCCCATTTTTCGTCGGGGCGGGCGACGACGGCGGCTTCCAGGATTGCCGGGTGCCGGTACAGCACACCTTCAAGTTCGATGGTGGAGATGTTCTCGCCGCCGGAGATGATGATGTCCTTGAGCCGGTCGCGGATTTCGACATAGCCGTCGGGATGGGTCACCGCCAGGTCGCCGGTGTGGAACCAGCCGCCTTCGAACGCTTCAGCAGTTGCCGTTGGGTTCTTCAGGTAGCCCTTCATCACCGTATTGCCGCGCATGAAAATCTCACCGATGGTGTGGCCATCATGAGGGGTTGGCTCGAGGGTTTTCGGGTCGGCGACCATCACGCCTTCCAGGGTCGGGTAGCGCACGCCCTGACGCGCCTTGATCTGCGCGCGTTCGTCCAGGGGCAGTGCATCCCATTCCGAGTGCCAGGCGCACAGGGTCACAGGGCCATACACTTCAGTCAGGCCGTAGACGTGGATCACCTTGATGCCCATTTCTTCCACGGCGCCGATGACTTTGGCGGGTGGCGCCGCGCCGGCGACCATGGCGTTCACCGGGTGGTCGATGGTGGCCTTGGCCGAGTCGGGCATGTTCACCAGAGCGTTGAGCACAATCGGCGCACCGCACAAGTGAGTGACCTGGTGCTCGCGGATCAGGTTGAGGATTTTCTGTGGGTCGACGCGGCGCAGAAACACATGGACCCCGGCCAGGGCCGTGATGATCCAGGGGTAGCACCAGCCGTTGCAGTGGAACATCGGCAGCGTCCACAGGTACACGGGGTGGTTGCCGATCGCCCAGATCATTTGGTTGCCCAGGGAATTCAGGTAAGCCCCGCGGTGGTGGTAGACCACGCCCTTGGGGTTGCCGGTCGTGCCTGAGGTGTAGTTCAGCGAGATGGCCTGCCATTCATCTTCAGGCCACTGCCAGGCGAAGTCCGGATCGCCCTCGGCGAGAAACGCCTCGTAGTCCAGGTCGCTGACGGGCTGGCCTTCGCCGTATTCCGGGTCATCGACATCGATGACCAGGGGCGGATGGTCAAGCATGCCGATGGCCGCATGCACCACGTCGTGGAACTCACGGTCGGCAATCAGTACCTTGGCTTCGCCGTGCGCGAGCATGAAGGCGATGGCCTCGGCATCCAGGCGCACGTTGAGGGCATTGAGTACTGCGCCAATCATCGGCACGCCAAAATGCGCTTCGAGCATGGCCGGGATGTTGGGCAGCATGACGGCCACGGTGTCGTTTTTGCCGATCCCGCGACCGGCCAGGGCCGAGGCCAGGCGCCGGCAACGGCTGTAGGTTTGCGCCCAGGTGGCGCGTATCGATCCGTGGATCACGGCAGGGTAATCGGGATAGACGCTGGCAGTGCGTTCAATGAAGCTTAAAGGCGAAAGAGCAATGTGATTAACGCTGGTCGGCTCGAGGCCTTGGTCGAAAATTGACATGGTGCGGATACCCGGTGGCTGATTATTAGCTCTATTGTTCGAGACGCTGGTAACGGCAGTTAAGCTGACGGTGCCGGCCTTGAGGCTTTATCGTTGGCACGCCGGTCCCTGCGGGAAAAGCGCAATGACTTCTCCGGCGGCTTTTATATACTGTCCGCGCGGATGTATGGAAGTACTACCTGTGTTGTATAGTATATGTACTATATCTTGCTTAAACGCTTCCGCTGACCTCGACGTCGCCCTCCCTGTATAGGTTTCAAGATGATCGGCAATTCCGTGCGCTTACCAAGCGGCTCGCCGCTGCTCGGGCATGACCCGCAGCCGAGTCTCCTGCTGGATGCCGAGGCTCGGCCGCTGGAGCTCAACGCGGCGCTGTTGGCGTTGCTTGAGCAGTTGTCCCTGGCCGATTGTGTGAGCCTGTTGCCGGTCAATTGCTTGCCGCTGGTGCAGGCGTGCCTGGGGCAGCAGCGGGCGATCGAAAACGTCGAGGCGCAGTTCGCCGAGCGCATTCTGGTGTGGACGTTTATTCCCGACCCTGGCGAAAACCGCGTGCTGGCGCGTTGCCGGGACTCCAGCGCGCAGATCGTCGCCGAGCGCGAATCCACCAAGGCCCGGCGCCTGTATCGGCTGATCATCGAAAACACCACCGACCTGATTTCCCGGCACACCCCGGATGGCGCTTTTCTCGACGCTTCTCCGGCTTCCTGGGCCTTGCTGGGCTATTGGCCGGGGGAATTGCGCGGGACTCGGGCACAGCGCCTGTTCCATCGGCAGGGCTTGGCGGGGTTGGTGCGGCGCGCGCGGGAGGGCCTGGAGCAGGACGGTTATTACACCATGACCTATCGCATCCGCCATCGCGAGGGCCATTACCTGTGGTTCGAAACCGCCTGCCGGGCGATCCGCGAGACCTACACCGGCGCGGTGGTGGAGGTGGTCAGCGTGTCCCGCGACATCACCGCCAGGGTCCAGGCCGAGGAAACCACCCTGACCGAGCGCAAGCTGCGCGAGGCCCAGCAGCGTCATCACCAGGACGAACTGGCGCACACTGCGCGCCTGGTGACCCTGGGCGAACTGGCGTCGGGTATCGCCCATGAAATGAATCAGCCGCTGGCGGCGGTGGTCAATTACGCCAATGCCAGCCAGCGTTATCTGGCCGCGATGGGCAGCGATTCGCCGGCGGCCGAGCGGGTGGCTCAAGGCCTGGAGCGGATCTCGGTGCATGCCAACCACGCCGCGCAAGTGATCAAGCGCTTGCGCGCGTTTCTGCGCAAGGGGCGCAGGCGCATGGAGGCGCTGAACCCCGGCGAGGTCGCCCGCGAAGCCGTCCGCCTGTGTGCCTGGGAGGCCAGCGATTGCCAGGTGACGATCGAGGATCGCTTGCCGGATAATCTGCCGCTGATTTACGCCGACCGGGTGCTGCTGGAGCAGGTGCTGCTGAACCTGCTGCGCAATGCCATCGATGCGAATCGCGAAGCCCATCCCGGCCAGCCTTCGCTCATCGTCATGAGTGCGCTGGCGCAGCGTGACGGGTGGGTGCAGATCGACGTGAGCGATCAGGGCCCCGGTGTCTCGCCGGCGCAGTTGGAGCAGATATTCACGCCGTTCTATACCAGCAAGGCCAATGGCCTGGGCCTGGGCTTGTCCATGAGCCGCAGCATCATCGAAGGCTTCGGTGGCGAGTTGCAGGCCGAGCCGATGCCGGTCGGGCTGCAAATGTGCTGCCGCCTGCCCGCACTCGCCCAGAGCGGTGCCCCACAATAAGAAGAGGAATCAAGCGATGGTGAGCGTGACGGAGCAGGTGGTGTATGTGGTGGATGACGACCAGGGGATGCTCGATTCGACCGTCTGGTTGCTGGAGTCGGTGGGCCTCAAGGCGCTGCCGTTTACCAGTGGCCGCGAGTTTCTCGACGCCTGCGACAGCCGCCTCAACGCCTGCGTGCTGCTGGATGTGCGCATGCCGGGGATGGGCGGTCTGAATGTGCAGGAGCACATGCGCAGCCGCGACCTGCACCTGCCGGTGATTTTCGTCAGTGGCCACGCCGATGTGCCGATTGTGGTCCGTGCGTTCAAGGCCGGGGCGCATGACTTTATCGAAAAACCCTACAACGAACAGTTGCTGCTCGACAGTGTCCTGCAGGCCCTGAGCAAGGCCGATCATCGCCAGAGCCTCGGTGAAGGACCGGCGCGGGTGCAGGCGCGGCTGCAGCAACTCACGCCACGCGAGCGTGATGTGCTACTCCCGCTGGTGCAGGGTTATACCAATCGGGAAATTGCCGAGCAGTTGGGCGTCAGCGTCAAGACCATCGACCTGTATCGCGCGCGGGTCATGAAACGCATGGCGGCCAGCCATTTGCCCGAGCTGGTGGGCATGGCGATTGCCGCCGGCCTGGTGGACCCCCTGCAATTGCGCTGATCGGCCTCAGGCCACGGCAATCTGCAGGTTCGGCCGCTCGCTGGCCCGTGTTGCCAGTACGCGCTCGATGGCGCCGGTCAGCAGGTTTTCCAGTAGCTCGGTGCGTTCTGCATCATCCAGCGTCTGCCCGGCCAGCCAGCTCGGCGCATTGTTCAGCAGTGTGGCGATGGCGTGGCCGGCGGCTTGCAGGGCGTGCGCACTCAGCCGCCGCGGTCGCCCGAGCATTTGCAGCAGGCGCTGCTCGTATTGTTCGCGCAACTGCCGGACCCGCAGTTGCTGGTCCTCCGTGAGGCAGCCGCAATCACGCTCCACCAGGCGGAAATGCCACGGCATCTCTTGATGCAAGTTCAGGTGGGCATGAATCAGCCGCTGCAGATTGTCCTGGCGTGAGCGCGGCCGTTGTTCGACGCGCCCCAGGGTGGTCAGCAGTTCTTCGTAGAACTCTTCGATCCAATCCAGCAGCAGGTGCTGTTTGCTGGGGTAGTGGTGGTACAGCGAGCCCGGGGTCAACCCCAGGCTGCTGGCCAGCTCGCGCATGCCGACTTGACCGAAGCCTTTACTGGCGAGCAACTCCAGGGCCTTGTTGCGGTGTTCGCACAGGCGCGAGCGATACTCAGCCATAGGTATGGAAGCCGCGCCCGGTCTTGCGCCCCAGGTAACCGGCGGCGACCATTTCCTTGAGCAGCGACGCGCTGCGGTATTTGCTGTCCTGGAAGCCCTCATAGAACGCCTCGAGGATCGCCAGCAAGGTGTCCAGGCCGATCAGGTCGGCCAGGGCCAGCGGGCCGATAGGCTGGTTGCAACCCAGGCACATGCCGGCGTCGATGTCTTCGGCACTGGCCAGGCCTTCCTGGAACACCAGGATCGCTTCGTTGATCATCGGCACCAGAATCCGGTTGACCACAAAACCTGGGCGGTTGCCGGCGGTGATCGCGGTTTTGCCCAGGTGCTGTGCCAGCTTAATGGCCTGGGCGTGGGTCTTATCGCTGGTCTGCAGGCCACGGATCACTTCGATCAGGCCCATCACCGGCACCGGGTTGAAAAAATGCAGGCCGATAAAGCGCTCGGGGGCGTTAACGCCGGCCGCCAGTTCGGTGATGGACAGCGAAGACGTATTGGATGCGATCACGCACTGCTCATCGACGTGAGCGGCGATCTGTTGCAGCACGCGCCGTTTCAGTTCGAGGTTTTCCGTGGCCGCCTCGATGACCCATTGGGCATTTGCCAGGCTGGCGTAGTCGGTGCTGGTGCGGATCTTGTCCAGGGCCGTATGCTTCTGGGATTCGCTGAGGGTGCCCTTGCTGACTTGGCGATCGAGGTTCTTGCTCACGGTGGCCAGGGCTTTTTCCAGGGCGCCGGCGGAGATATCCAGCAAGGTCACGTTGATGCCGGCCACCGCGCAGATCTGGGCGATGCCGTTACCCATGGTGCCCGCGCCGATCACGCCGATATTTTGCAGATTCATCGTCAGTCTCTCTTCAAATGTGCGGTGCCGTTGCACGGCAGACATGCCTTGCAATACGGTCCATTGGGCGAGAGTCTAGGGCCCGACAATGGGGCGGCCTATGCCGAAACCTGTCAGTTGTATTGGCGTTTATTACCATGTGTACGCTACAGGAACTCAGAATGATGCCCACGCGGGAAAAGGATTCGGTTGCCGTCTACTTCGTGCAGGTCATGATCCATGCACTGCGCGATCAGCCCGAGCGGCTGGCTGCGGTGCTGTGCGAAGCGGGCATCGAGCCTGCGCTGTTGACCCAGCCCGAGGCCCGGGTGCCGGCCAGCGCGTTTGCGGCGTTATGGCTGATTCAAATTCGTGAGTTGAACGACGAGTTCTTCCGCCTGGATTCCCACGGCATGCCGCCGGGCAGTTTCGCCCTGATCTGCCGTGGCCTGATCCAGGAGCCGAACCTGGGCAAGGCGCTCACCCAGTGCCTGGCCAGTTTCGCCCTGTTCCTGCGCGACTTTCGCGGCCGCCTCAGCGTGCATGGCAAGCGTGCGGTACTCAGCCTGGAAGTCGGCGGCGGCGATGAGGACACACGGCGTTACGGTGAGGAAACCTTTCTGGTGCTGATGATCAGCCTGCTGTGCTGGCTGGGCGGACGCCGCGTGCCCATCGATCGCGCCGACTTTCGCCATGCGCGTGCGCCGCTCAGCGACGATCAGTTGCTGTGGGGCTACAACCTGACGTTTGGCGCGGCCCGCACCGAAATCGAATTCGCCAGCAGCTACCTGCGTCTGGCCGTGGTGCAGGACCTGGCGTCGCTCAAGGTGTTTCTGCGCAGCGCGCCGCAATGGCTGGTGATCCGGTTTCGCAACCAGGACGGCGTGGCGACTCAGGTCTATCAACGCCTGCGTGGCAGCCACTACAGCTTGTGGCCGGCGCTGGAGGACTTGGCCGTGGACTTGCACATGAGCCCCAGCACTTTGCGCCGGCGTCTGGAGCGCGAAGGTTGCTCGTTTCAGGAGATCAAGGATGAAGTGCGCCGCAGCCTGGCGCTGGAACTGCTCTGTCAGACGCGGGCGAGCATCGGTGAAATCGCCGCGCAATGCGGTTTTCAGGAGCCCAGCGCGTTCCATCGGGCGTTCAAGAAGTGGACCGGCGAAAGCCCTGGGCGTTATCGCGAGCGGGTCCAGGGCAAAGTGTCTCGGCCTGCGCGCCTGGACGCCTGAGTCATTTGCGGTTGAGTGCCGCGTCGCGGTAAGTCCTGGGTAACTCGCCGGTCCATTGGCGAAAGGCCCGGGTGAACGCCGACGGGTCCGAGAAACCCAGCTGTTGCGAGGTTTGATTGATCGACATCGACGTCTGGCTCAAGTAATGAATGGCCATGTCGCGGCGTACCCCGTCCTTGAGTTTCTGAAACTTGCTGCCTTCGGCCAAGAGCTTGCGCCGCAGTGTTCTTTCCGTCAGGTGCAGCTCGCTGGCGGTGCTCTGGATGGTGGCCTTGGCGAGATCGTCGACGTTCTCCAGGTGGTCCAGCACCCGCCGTGTGTAAACCGGGTAATAGGCGGGGCGGGTGAACCAGTCCACCGGCGCTCGCTGCAGGTGATAGGCCAGGGTTTCTGCGGTTTGCACCAGCGGCGCGGTGAGAATCGCGGCGTCGAACACCAGGCAAGTCTCGGGTTGGTCGAAGTGCGCGGGGCACGGAAACATCAAGCGGTATTCCGCTGAATGGGCGGGCTCGGGATGATCGAACGTCACCCGCTTGAGCGTGATCCGCTGGCCAATCAACCAGCTTGGGAACCGATGCCAGAGCAACAGTAAAAACCCCCTCAGCAGGTAGCCGGCGTCCAGGCTCGGGTCACTCAAAGCCATTGAAAACAGGGCCTCATCACCGACGACTTTCAGCTCCAGGTGCAGGGAGTCGTTCATCACGTTGTAGAAATGGCTGAGCTTGTAATACACCGAATGCAGGTTGTGCGAGTGGATCACTTGCTTGGCCATTATCGCGAAGCAGCCCTTCGGACAGCGCTGTGAACCCGCGCCGAAAAACTCGTCATCACTCAAGCGCCAGACGGCCTGCATCAAGCGACTGAACTGGTCGGGGGTGATGCGCAGGTGCAGGTTGTCCAGGCGCTTGCGGCTGATGCCGGCTTCCTTGAGCAAGACGTCTTCGTCCAGCGCGAGGCGGCGTGCGGCCGTCATCAGGATGTGGGCGAAGTACATGGAAATGGAATAGCGCTCGATGCCCATCGTTCAGCAGTCCGGCAGCAGGGGAGGCTAGTTTAGCCAAAAGTGACTGTCCGTTTATGTCTGTTTTTCGACTGATTTGGTAATTGCCACCCAGGGCCGGATCGGAGGAAGCTGAATAGAGCTATGCACTACGGGCTCCGTCCCTGCTTGCAACCGTCCCAGGTTTTTTGGGTAATGGCCGTTTTGGTTAATTGCCCTGCATGGGGGAGTGGGCGAGGGGTGTAGCGGCCTGTCTAACGAGTGAATGAGGAAAATAACAATGAGTGGTTATGCCCATCCGTACCGCGACACCGAATTCGTGCTGGAGGCGTTGGTCGGATTTGAGCAGTTGTGCGCGAGCGCCCAGCTTCAGGATGTCAACAGCGAGCTGGTCAGCGCCATCTTGAGCGAGGCAGGCCGCTTGGGCTCCGGCGTGCTGGCGCCGCTCAACCGGGTCGGTGATACCCAAGGTACGCACCTGGGGGAACAGGGCGTGCAAGAAGCACCGGGGTTTGCCGAGGCGTATCGGCAATTCCAGGAAGGCGGCTGGCCCTCGTTGACCGCTGCGGAACAACACGGCGGGCAGAACCTGCCGAACGTGATCGGCACGGCCGTCAATGAGATCTGGCACTCAGCCAACATGGCATTCGCCTTGTGCCCCATGTTGACCCAGGGCGCCATCGAAGCCATCGCCCATCACGGCTCGGCCGAACTGCAAGGCGCCTACCTGGAAAAACTGGTGAGCGGCGAGTGGACCGGGACGATGAACCTGACCGAGCCGGATGCCGGCTCCGATCTGGCGGCCATCAAGAGCCGCGCCGTGCCCCAGGGCGACCACTATCTGATCACTGGCCAGAAGATTTTCATCACCTGGGGCGATCACCAGATGACCGACAACGTCGTGCATTTGGTCCTGGCACGCCTGCCGGATGCGCCGGCGGGCGTCAAAGGCATTTCGCTGTTCGTGGTGCCTAAGTTCTTGCTCGATGCCCAAGGCCAGCCGGGCGTGCGCAATAACGTCCAGTGCATCTCCCTGGAACACAAATTGGGCATTCATGGCAGCCCGACCTGCGTGATGAATTTCGGCGACCCCGAGGGGGCGGTCGGGTATCTGCTCGGCGAGCCGCACATGGGCCTGACCTGCATGTTCACCATGATGAACCATGCCCGCCAGAGTGTTGGCTTGCAGGGCTTGTCGATTGCCGAGCGCGCTTACCAGCAGGCCCGTCAATACGCCAAAGACCGTCTGCAGGGCACGCGCAAGGACGGCAGCCGTTTCTCGATCATTCGCTTTCCCGATGTGCGCCGGATGCTGTTGCAGATGAAAGCGTCCATCGAAGCGATGCGCGCGTTGTCGCTGGTGGCCGCCGCCGAAGTCGACCGTGCCGCGCATGCGCCCACGCCGGAACTTGCGCGCCATCACCAGGGGCGCGTCGATGTGTTCACCCCGATCGTCAAAGGCTGGCTGACCGAACTGGCTCAGGAAGTCACCTCCCTCGGCGTGCAAATCCACGGCGGCATGGGCTTCATCGAAGAGACCGGCGCGGCGCAGCATTATCGCGATGCACGCATCCTGACCATTTATGAAGGCACCACCGGCATTCAGGCGCTTGACCTGGTGGGGCGCAAGACCCTGCTGAACCAGGGCGCGTTGCTGAACAGCCTGCTCGAGGAAATGGATCAAACCGTCGAGCAACTGCGTCACATCGACGCCCTCGACTATCAGGCAGTGGCGTTGGCCGCCGCGCTTGGCGCCGGGCGCGAGGCCTTGTCGCGGTTACTCGACAACGCCAAGCACGATGCGGATTGGGCCGGCAGCGTCAGCGTCAACTTCCTGATGCTCTTCGGCTACCTGTCGGGCGGCTGGCTCATGGCGCGTTCTGCCGTGCAGGCGCACGCACAGCTGCAAGCCGGCACGGGCGATGCGGCCTTCCTCAAGACCAAAGGCGTCAGCGCACGCTTCTACGCGGAGCAATTGTTGCCGCGGGTACATGCGTTGTTGGCGGCGATCAGCGCTGGGAGCGCGAGCATCATGGCGCTGGATGAAGAACAGTTCTGACACCGCGTTGGTTTTTGTGCCTAACTTTTTTGAGGTTCACCCCATGCATCACCAGCGCATTCGCCTGGATTCCTTGCAC
Organism: Pseudomonas marginalis; assembly: GCF_024169655.1. GTDB lineage: Bacteria > Pseudomonadota > Gammaproteobacteria > Pseudomonadales > Pseudomonadaceae > Aquipseudomonas > Aquipseudomonas paraveronii. Next base: position 1,902,328 of record NZ_JALJWV010000001.1, read on the forward strand.
GAAAAAATCATGAGCGCGGCGCAGGCCGCCGCGTTCATTCAAGACGGCATGACCGTGGGCATGAGTGGTTTCGGTGGCGCAGGGGACGCCAAGGCCGTGCCACTGGCGCTCATCGAGCGCGCCCGGCAGTGTCCGCTCAAGATCAACCTGATCACCGGCGCGAGCCTCGGGCGTGGCCTGGACGGGCAGATGGCCGAGGCCGGGCTGCTGGCGCGGCGCATGCCGTTTCAAGGCGACCCGGTGCTGCGCAAGGCGATCAACGAAGGCCGCGTGGTGTTTATCGACCAGCACCTGAGCGAAGTGGTCGAACAACTGCGCGACGGTAGCCTGCCGACTCCGGATGTCGCGGTGATTGAAGCGGTGGCGATCACCGAACAGGGGCATATCGTGCCGACGTCTTCGGTCGGCAATTCGGCCAGTTTCGCCCAGACGGCGCGGCAGGTCATCGTTGAGCTGAACCTGGCCAGCAGCCCTTATTTTGAAGGGATGCACGATATTTATCAGCCCCACGGGCGCCCTGGCCGCGGGCCGATTCCGGTCATCAGCCCGGATGATCGCATCGGCACCCAGGCCATTGCGATTGACCCTGCCAAGATCGTCGCCATCGTGCTGTGCAATACGCCGGAATCTGCGATTCCCATGCTGCCGCCCGATCATGAGACCCAGGCGATTGCCGACCATCTGGTGGCGTTTTTCGAGCAGGAAGTGGAGCACAAACGCTTGGGCAGAAGCCTGGCGCCGTTGCAAGTCGGCGTCGGCTCCATTGCCAACGCCGTCATGTGCGGGCTGATCGATGCGCCGTTCACCGACCTGGTGCAGTACTCGGAGGTGTTGCAGGATTCGACCTTTGAATTGCTCGACGCGGGCAAGCTGAAGTTTGCCTCCGGCTGTTCGATCACCCTGTCCGGCCCCTGTGGCGAGCGGGTGTTCGGCAACCTGGAAAAATACGCCGACCGCCTGGTGCTGCGCCCCCAGGAAATCTCCAATCACCCGGAAGTGATTCGACGGTTAGGCGTGATTGCCATCAACACCGCGCTGGAATTCGACCTGTACGGGAACGTCAACTCCACCCACGTCTGTGGTACGCAGATCATGAATGGCATCGGTGGCTCGGGAGACTTCGCCCGTAACGCGCTGCTGTCGATTTTCGTGACCAAGTCGATCGCCAAGGACGGTGCGATTTCCCGCGTGGTGCCGATGGTCAGCCATGTCGACCACACCGAGCATGACGTCGATATCCTGGTGACGGAACAAGGGCTGGCGGACCTGCGTGGTCTGGCGCCGAAAGAACGGGCCGAGTTGATCATCAACCACTGCGTGCACCCGGATTATCGCGAGGCGTTGCGCAGCTACTTCAAGGCCGCGTGCGCCAAGGGTGGGCATACGCCGCATGTGTTGAGCAAGGCCTTGAGTTGGCACATCAATCTGCAGGAAACCGGTTCGATGCAGGCGGCCGCCGTCGGCGTCTAGGCTGGGTTTGCACTTGAAACAAGCCCGCCATTGCGGCGGGCTCCTGCCACACTCAGAGCTTCGGTAGCTGACCGACTCGGCCCATCATTTCGGTGACGATCTGCAGGTCGAGGAGGAACTGCTCGACGGTCTTGAACTCATTGTCGGTGTGCCCGGTGTACTTCACTTCCGGGCGTGCCAGGCCGAACTGCACGCCGTTGGGCAGTTCATGCACGGAGGTGGCGCCGGCCGAACTGCCGAACGCGTGTTTCATGCCCAGGTTTTCCGTGGACACCGCCAACAAGGCCTTGACCCACTCACCTTCCGGGTTGCGGTACATCGGTTCGGCGACCGAGTAGGTGAAGTTCACGTTGACCTTGGTTTTCTTGTCCCAGGCGCTGAGCTTGTCGGCAATTTGCGCTTTGAGTTTCTCCGGCGATTTACCCTTGGGTACGCGCAGGTTCACCGCCAGCTTGAAGGTTTTGTCGTCCAGGTCGACGAACGTCAGCGAGGTGGTCAGCGGCCCCATGAAGTCATCGGCGAAGCCCACGCCCAATTTGCCGCCCAGGTAATCCAGGCCCCAGTTGTCGGCGGCATAACGCGCCGCGTCGGTGATGTGGTTGTGCTTGAGGGCGATCTTGCCGTCGACGCTGTGGATCAGCTCCAGCATGCGCGCGACCGGGTTCACCCCGGATTCCGGTTCGGACGAGTGCGCGGAGACCCCGGTGACTGTCAACTGCACTTCTTTGCCGACCACCTTGGCGCTCACCTGGAAGTCAGCGCCATTGCGCTGGGCGTATTGCGCACCGGCCTCTTGCAGGCTGGCGGCCAACTCGGCGGGTTTGTCGCTGAGCAACGTGGCGACCGACGCCGAGGGAATCTGGTTGGTCGCTTTGCCGCCGGTCATGGCGATGATTTCCGCGCCTTTGCCTTCACCTTTGCGGCGCGGGAAAGTGGCCATGACCGTGCCGTAGCCTTTTTCGGCAATGACCACCGGGTAGCCGCCATCCAGCGCCAGGTTGTACGGCGGCGTCGGGTTGCGTTCGAAGTAATAGGGGATCGCGTCGCCGGAAGTTTCCTCGGTGGTGTCCACTAGCAGCTTGAACGTGCGCGCCAGCGGCAGCTTCTCTTCCTTGATCACCTTCATGGCGTACATCGCCACCACGATGCCATTTTTGTCGTCTTCAGTCCCGCGGCCGTACATGCGGTCGCCGATCAGCGTGACCTTGAACGGATCGAGCTGGGTGCCGTCTTTCAACACCCAATTTTCCGGCGTCACCGGCACCACATCCGCATGCGCGTGGATGCCCACCACTTCATCGCCGCTGCCTTCCAGGGAGATTTCGTACACGCGGTTGTCGATGTTACGGAAGTTCAGGTTGAAGTCTTTCGCCAGGCCCTGCAGCTTGTCGGCGATCTTGAGGAATTGCGGGTTTTTGTACTGCGGCACGCCGTCGACGTTGAACGTCGGAATTTCCACCAGCTCGCGCAGAGTCTCGGTGGCGGCCTTGGCGTATTTCACTCGCGCATAAATGCCCAGCAGGCGATTGATTTCGTTCTGTTGCTCAGCGCTCAGGGTTTTGTGCCCGAGAAAGGCGCTGATCGCCGGGCCGACATCGCTGGTTTTACCCAGCTCGCCCTGGGCCAGGGTGCCGAGGAAACTGTTGAAGTCAGTCACCGAGGTTTCGCTGAAACCCTTGAGAATCGCCGTGCTCTGCTGTGGGGTGATGTTGGCGAAAGCGGGGCTGACGAAGGTCGAGAGGCTCGCGGCGAACACGCTGGCGGCAGCCAATTGCTTGAGTGGAAAGTACATGGCGGGACGCATTCCTTTGCTGGTAGTGAGTAGGGCGTTTCTGATCGTTAGATCAGAAACATTTCCACACACTACCATCACCTTGCTTGAGAGTGGCAGACCTTGGTGTAGGAAATTTCTTGGTCAAGCTGCCCAGTTGGCGAGAACCGTCCACATGGGTTTGTGGTGGGTGTTCAGTCACGTTTAGGTCAAGGGCGCGCCGGCGCGAGCGCGGTTTAATCCAGGCTATAACGCACCGACAGCGTGCCCTTTTTCTCCGACAGGGCCAGGATCGTCACCTGGCCCAATTCGCCTAACGCCTGCACATGCGTGCCACCACAGGCATACGCGGGCAATTCGCCGAAGCCGACTTCGCGGGTGCCGTCTTCCAGGCGCATCTGGCGCGGGTAGTCGGCGGCGATCCATTGGTTGATCTGCTGTTGAATCGCGTCGGCGTCCATCGTGTGTGCGCTTTCACCGCGGATAAAGGTGATCTTGCCTTCGCCCGGCCAGTGGTGGGCCTTGATCGGCATCCAGCCCAAGGCCTCGCCAGCGTTGCCGATCAGATGCCCGGCGGAATGCAGGCGGGTGTGCAAGGCGCGGCGCTCGGCATCGACCCGTGCGTTGATCGGGCCAGGTTCTACGGGCTGGTCGAGGTAATGCACCACGCGCTCCGCCTCTTGGGTGACCCGCAGCACCCGGCTGTCGCCCAGCCAGCCGGTGTCGAATGGCTGGCCGCCGCCCTGGGGGTGGAAAATCGTCGACTGCAGCGTGACCGCAAACTGCTCTTCGTGGGCGGTGCAGCTCAGCACTTCAAGCTCGGCGGTCAGGTGGTCGTGGGTGAAAAACAGGCGCTCGGTCATCGTCTACATCCGCATCAAGGTTCTGCGGGCAGTATAAATAGTGCGCAGATGGGTGATAATCCGTTCAATTATCAATGGACTTGTGCGTCATGAGCATCAATCTTCCTTTGTCGCTGCTGGGTGAAATGGCGATTTTCGTCAAAGTGGTGGAAGCCGGCAGTTTTTCTGCGGCAGCGCGACAATTGAGCGTGTCGCCTTCGGCGGTGAGCCGCAGCATCTCGCGTCTCGAACAGGCGTTGGCCACGCGCCTGCTGCAACGCACCACGCGCAAGCTGCGTTTGAGCGAGGGCGGCGAAGAGGTGTTCAAGCGTTGCCAGGAGATGGTCAACGCGGCGCGTTCGGTGATGGAAATCAGCGGCCAGTTCACCCACGAGGCCGAGGGCCTGGTGCGGGTCAGCGTGCCCAAGGCGGTGGGGCGGTTCGTGGTGCATCCGCATATGCCGGAGTTTCTGCGGCGCTATCCCAAGGTCGATGTGCAACTGATCCTTGAGGATCGGCAGGTGGACCTGATCGATGACAATGTCGACCTGAGTATCCGTATCACCGACAGCCCGCCGCCGGGTCTGGTGGGGCGGCAATTACTGTCCATCGAACACGTGGTGTGTGCGACGCCGCAGTACCTGGCCGAGCACGGCACGCCGAGTCATCCCCATGATCTGCTGGCGCACAGCTGCATCTACCTGGGCGAAACCCCGGGGGACTCACGCTGGAAGTTTCGCCGGGCGGCGGGCAAGGCGGTCACCGTGGCGGTGCGTGGGCGTTATGCGGCGAACCACACCGGCGTGCGCCTGGATGCGGTGTTGCAGCATGTGGGGATTGGCAGCTTGCCGTATTTCACGGCGCGGCATGCGTTGGATGAGGGGCGCTTGGTGCAGGTGTTGCCCGAGTGGGATTTTATTGCGTCCTACCATGGCGAGGCCTGGTTGCTGCATTCGCCGACGCGTTACCTGCCGCCGAAGGTGCGGGTGTTCATTGATTATCTGGTGGCGTGCATGGCCACCGAGCCGACGCTGGTGTGGGAGGGGGCTTGCCCCCGATAGCGGTGGATCAGTCATGCATGTATTGGCTGACACACCGCCATCGGGGGCAAGCCCCCTCCCACATTGAATGATCAGTGCTTGCTCTGGTCCTGCGGCATGGCCAGCAGTTGCTTTTCCTGGTTCCAGTCGAACGGTTCGTCGTTCTGTTCGGCTTCAAAGCGCCGCTCTTCCAGGGCCTGGTACAGGTCCAGTTCTTCGTCGGGCAGGATGACCTGGCTCATCATGTCCTGGCCCAGGTACTGGCTCTCGGTAGTGTGGGAGGGGGCTTGCCCCCGATAGCGGTGGATCAGTCATGCATGTACTGGCTGACACACCGCCATCGGGGGCAAGCCCCCTCCCACATTGAATGATCAGTGCTTGCTCTGGTCCTGCGGCATGGCCAGCAGCTGCTTTTCCTGGTTCCAGTCGAACGGTTCGTCGTTCTGTTCGGCTTCAAAGCGCCGCTCTTCCAGAGCCTGGTACAGGTCCAGTTCTTCGTCGGGCATGAAGTGCAGGCAATCGCCGCCGAAGAACCACAGCAGGTCGCGTGGCACCAGATGGGCAATTTGCGGGTAGCGCAGGATGACCTGGCTCATCATGTCCTGGCCCAGGTACTGGCTCTCGATCGGATCGATCGGCAGCAGGGCGCGCAGTTCATCGAAACGTTCCAGGAACAGCAGGTGGCTTTCCTCGGGCACCTGTTCGGCTTCGCCGACGGCAACCAGGATGCTGCGCAGGTGGTCGAGCAAGACGAGATGATCGGCAACGACGTTGGACACGAGATAAGTCCTCAAAGCAAAAACGGGCGCGAGAGTATATAGCCCAAGCGCCCGTAATTATATGGCCTGTGGGATCAGCGGACTTTACCCGCGGCCTGGGTCAGCTCTTCCTTGCTGAAATCATCCACGTCGATCACCTTGCGCCGTGCCGCTTCGGCATCACGCAGGCTTTGCGCTTCGGCCGGTTGCAGTACGCCTGCGTGCAGGGCAGCGTCGATCGCATGTTCGCCGGCAGCCGGTTTGACCTGGCCGCTTTTGAGGGCAGCGTGCAGTTTTTTCTGCAGCGGATGGCTGGCGCCGAGCAGGTCGCAGGCATGTTGCAGGGCGCCCACCGGGTCTTCCACCGCTTGCGGGCGGTAGCAGCCGGCGAGCATTTCTTCCAGGGTCGGGTCGCCTTTGGCGCGGCCCATAACGGCGGCCACTTCGGCATCCAGTGCATCGGACGGCCCGGTATGGCGACGCCCGAACGGAAACACGATGACTCGCAGCAAGCAGCCGAGCAGCTTGTTCGGGAAGTTGCTGAGCAGTTCATCCAGCGCGCGTTCCGATTCTCCCAGGCTTTCTTCCATGGCCCAGGTGAACAGCGGTTCCAGGTGATCCGGCGAATCCAGGTCGTGATAACGCTTGAGCGCCGCCGATGCCAGGTACAGATGGCTCAGCACATCGCCCAGGCGTGCCGACAGGCGTTCGCGGCGTTTCAACTCGCCGCCGAGCAGCATCATGCTCAGGTCGGCGAGCAGGGCGAATGCGGCAGCCTGGCGGTTCAATGCGCGAAAGTAAGCCTGGCTCAAGCGGTTGCCGGGGGCTTTTTCGAAGTGGCCGACACCCAGGTTAAGCACCAGGGTGCTGGCGGCGTTGCTCACGGCAAAACCGATGTGCTGCATGAGCAGGCTGTCGAATTCCTTGAGCGCCTGGTCGTGGTCTTCGCGACCGGCCAGGGCCATTTCCTTGAGCACGAAAGGGTGGCAACGGATCGCACCCTGGCCAAAGATCATCAGGTTGCGCGAGAGGATATTCGCGCCTTCCACGGTGATGAAGATCGGCGCGCCTTGCCAGCTACGGCCCAGGTAGTTGTTCGGGCCCATGATGATGCCCTTGCCGCCGTGGACATCCATGGCGTGGCTGATGCACTCGCGCCCGCGCTCGGTCAGGTGGTACTTGAGGATCGCCGACAGCACCGACGGCTTTTCGCCGAGGTCGACGGCGTTGGCCGTGAGCATGCGCGCGCTGTCCATCAGCCAGGCGTTGCCGCCGATGCGCGCGAGGGCTTCCTGAATACCTTCGAAGGCCGCCAGCGGGACGTTGAACTGTTCACGCACCTGGGCGTATTGGCCGGTCACCAGGCTGGTGAACTTGGCCGCGCCGGTGCCGACCGCCGGTAGGGAAATCGAGCGGCCGACCGACAGGCAGTTCATCAACATCATCCAGCCCTTGCCGAGCATGTCCTGGCCACCGATCAGGTAGTCCAGGGGGATGAACACGTCTTTGCCGGAGTTGGGCCCGTTCATGAACGCTGCGCCCAGCGGCAGGTGACGACGGCCGATGTGGACGCCGGGGGTGTCGGTGGGGATCAGCGCGAGGCTGATGCCCAGGTCTTCTTCTTCGCCCAGCAGGTGGTCCGGGTCATGCGCCTTGAACGCCAGGCCGAGCAGGGTCGCGACCGGGCCCAGGGTGATGTAGCGTTTTTCCCAGTTCAGGCGCAGGCCGAGGGTTTCCTTACCTTGCCATTCACCTTTGCAGATCACCCCGGTGTCGGGCATGGCGCCGGCGTCGGAGCCGGCCAGTGGGCCAGTCAGGGCGAAGCAGGGAATATCGTCGCCACGGGCCAGGCGCGGCAGGTAGTGGTTGCGTTGTGCATCGGTGCCGTAATGCAGCAGCAGCTCGGCGGGGCCGAGGGAGTTGGGGACCATCACGGTGGACGCCAGGTCACCGCTGCGCGTTGCGAGTTTCATCGCCACCTGGGAGTGGGCATAGGCGGAGAAGCCCTTGCCGCCATACTCCTTGGGAATGATCAGCGCGAAGAAACCGTGGGTCTTGATGTGTTCCCAGGCGGCGGGCGGCAGGTCCATGGCCTGGCCGATTTCCCAGTCGCTGACCATCGCGCACAGTTCTTCGGTAGGACCGTCGATAAACGCCTGTTCTTCTTCGGTCAAACGTACCTTGGGGTACGCCAGCAACTTGTCCCAATCGGGGCGGCCGCTGAACAGCTCGCCGTCCCACCAGACGGTGCCAGCGTCGATGGCATCGCGCTCGGTCTCGGACATGGGTGGCAAAACCTTCTGAAACCAACTGAACAGCGGTTTGGTGAAGTATTGGCGGCGCAGGTCGGGCAGCAGCAGGGGCGCGGCCACGATCGCAATCAACACCCAGAAGATCAGTAGCAGCCAACCCGGTGCGTGGCTCCAGGCGCCCATCGCCAGCAGGTAAACGGCGACCACGCCCAGGGCGGGCAGGGGCGCGGTGCGCCGGTGTGCCAAATAGGCAATGCCGACCACCAGAACCAATATCCACAACAACAACATATTCAATCCTCCATGAAACCAGGGGCGAAACCACCAAAGAGCTTAGTCGGCATCCGAGAAAGCGCGGTGATCAGGGTGTGGCGAGTTGCACTGGGAGCGCCTTGGGATCACCGATCACCAGGCGCTGGCATTTGGCCGAATCGTCGTTATCTCTGTGGCAGACCTGTCGTTAGACTTAAGGCTTCCCCCGGAGATCAAACGCATGGAAACCTACCTGAATCCCAGCCGCTTCATCGATAGTGACCACCCAGCGGTGGTGGAGTTCGCCGAAAAACATCGCGGTTCCAGCGCGAATTCAGGTGACCAGGCAGTCAGTCTTTATTACGCCGTGCGTGAGGCGGTGCGCTACAACCCCTACACCTTCAGCCGCGACCCCAACACCCTGAACGCCAGCTTCGCCCTGGCTGCCGGCCAGAGCTACTGCGTGCCCAAGGCCACCTTGCTCGCCGCCTGCGCGCGGCACTGCGGCATTGCGGCGCGCATCGGTTTGGCGGATGTGCGCAATCACCTGTCGACGCCACGCCTGATCGCATTGCTCAAAAGCGATGTGTTCGCCATGCACGGTTATACCGAGCTGTACCTGAACGGTCGCTGGGTCAAAGCCACGCCGGCGTTCAACCAGCAATTGTGCGAACTGTTCGATGTGCCGCCGCTGGCGTTCGATGGGATCAACGACAGTGTGTTCCACGCGTTCAATCGCCAGGGCCAGCGCTCGATGGAGTACGTGGTGGACCATGGGCAATTTGCGGATGTGCCCGAAGATTTCTTCTTTGCCCACCTCGAGAAATGTTACCCGCACCTGTTTGGCGAGCAGATGCCGAGCGTGCTGGGTGACATGCAGAGCGATTTAAGCCGCCCATGAACCGGCGTATGCTGCTGCGTTCATCAAGCCATGTTCATCAACAATAAGGCGCGGTCATGCTGAAGATCTGGGGGCGTAAAAATTCATCGAACGTCAGGAAAGTCCTGTGGTGCGCCGAGGAACTCGGCCTGGACTATGAGGCCATCGATGCGGGCGGCGCTTTTGGTGTGGTCGACACGCCGCAATACCGTGCATTGAACCCCAATGGCCGGGTGCCGATGATCGAAGACGGCGACTTCGTGCTGTGGGAATCCAACACCATCGTGCGTTACCTCTGCGCCAAGCAGGCGTCGAATTGGTACCCGAGCGATGTAAAGGCGCGGGCCAGCGCCGAAAAATGGATGGACTGGACCACCTCGACCCTCGCCGAGCCGTTCAAGGCGGTGTTCTGGGGCATGGTGCGCACCCCGGCGGAAAAGCGTAATTGGGACGCCATCAACGCCGGGCGCCAGGCCTGCATCGATGCGCTCGGCACCGTGGAGAAGGCGCTCGCCGCACAGCCCTACCTGTCGGGCGATGACATCGGCATGGGCGATATCCCCTTGGGCAGCTTTATTTACGCCTGGTTTGAAATGCCCATCGAACGGCCTGCGATGCCCAACCTAGAGGCCTGGTACCAGCGCCTGCAACAGCGGCCGGCTTACCGCAAAACGGTGATGACCGCGTTGACCTGATACTGACTATTAATACAGGTGACTGTACTTGTGCGGCGCGGGCAAGCACCATGCTCGTCTTGCGCCGCCGTTGAACGACGTGCGGTGTAGCCTCATCTATTGTTTCTATTCCCTTCTTTGGTGCGTATTCCGATATGAGTTCCGCTCTGTCCATCCGGCAGCTAACCAAAACCTACGGCAACGGTTTCCAGGCCCTGAGTGGTATCGATCTGGACGTTGCCGAAGGTGATTTCTTCGCCTTGCTCGGCCCCAACGGCGCCGGCAAATCCACGACCATCGGCATTCTCTCGACCCTGGTCAACAAGACCAGCGGCACGGTGAATATCTTCGGGCATGACTTGGACAAATCCCCGGCGGCGCTCAAGCGTTGCATCGGTGTGGTGCCCCAGGAATTCAACTTCAACCAGTTCGAAAAGACCTTCGACATCGTCGTGACCCAGGCCGGCTACTACGGCATCCCGTCGAAAATCGCCAAGGAACGCGCCGAGCAGTACTTGACCCAACTGGGCCTATGGGACAAGCGCGACGTGCCTTCGCGCTCGCTCTCCGGCGGCATGAAGCGACGCTTGATGATCGCCCGCGCGCTGGTTCACGAACCGCGCCTGCTGATCCTCGACGAGCCGACCGCCGGGGTGGATATCGAACTGCGTCGCTCGATGTGGACTTTCCTCACCGAGCTGAACCAGAAAGGCATCACCATCATCCTCACCACCCACTACCTGGAAGAGGCTGAGCAGCTGTGCCGCAACATCGGCATCATCGACCACGGCACCATTGTCCAGAACACCAGCATGCGCAACCTGCTGGGCCAGTTGCATGTGGAAACCTTCCTGCTCGACCTGAAGAACGAACGGTCGGCGCCGCCGCAACTGCTCGGCTATCCATGCCGCCTGGTGGACAGCCGCACCCTGGAAGTCCAGGTGGATAAAGCCATGGGCATCACCGCGCTGTTCGGCCAGTTGGCCACACAGAACGTCGAAGTGTTGAGCCTGCGTAACAAAACCAATCGCCTTGAGGAGTTGTTCGTGTCCCTGGTGGAAAAAAACCTGGCGAAGGTGGCGGTATGAGTTCTGAACTGCAACCCAACCTCATCGCCCTGCAAACCATCGTCTACCGCGAAGTGAAACGCTTTACCCGGATCTGGCCGCAGACCCTGCTGCCGCCGGCGATCACCATGGTCCTGTACTTCGTGATCTTCGGTAACCTGATCGGCCGGCAGATCGGTGGCATGGGCGGTTTCACCTACATGGAGTACATCGTGCCGGGCCTGATCATGATGTCGGTGATCACCAACTCCTACGGCAACGTGGTCTCGAGTTTCTTCGGTAGCAAGTTCCAGCGCTCCATCGAAGAACTGATGGTCTCGCCGGTCTCGCCGCACACCATTCTGATCGGCTACACCCTGGGCGGCGTGCTGCGTGGCTTGATGGTCGGCGTGATCGTGACCTTGTTGTCGCTGTTCTTCACCCAGCTGCAAGTGCATCACCTCGGCATCACGCTGGTGGTGGTGCTGCTGACGGCGACGATCTTCTCGTTGCTGGGCTTCATTAACGCGGTGTTTGCGCGCAACTTCGATGACATCTCGATCATCCCGACTTTCGTGCTGACGCCGCTGACCTACCTGGGCGGGGTGTTCTACTCCATCACCTTGCTGCCGCCGTTCTGGCAGACCGTATCGCTGGCCAACCCGGTGCTGCACATGGTCAATGCCTTCCGCTACGGCATCCTCGGGGTGTCGGATATCCGGATCAGCGTGGCGATCACCTTCATGGTCGTGGCCACGGCGGTGTTGTACATCGGTTGCGCACGGTTGCTGGTGAGCGGGCGCGGGATGCGCACGTAACACCGGATTGCACGCGGTAAAAAATGTGGGAGCGCGCTTGCTCGCGATAGCAGTGGATCAGTCAGCGATACAGTGACTGACCTCGCGCAATCGCGAGCAAGCCCGCTCCCACATTGGGTTCTGAGTGCAGTGTTTACCCCTGCAGCGCCAACTCGATCAGTGCGTGCAGCTCGTCCACCGCCAGCGGCGCGGTGGAGAATAGAATGCGAAACACCGTCGGCGCCGCCAGCAGGTTGACCAGGCGGTCCACGCTCGGCAGCGGTGTAGTGTTCGGGTAGCGCTCGACAATCGCTTGAAGCTGCCCGCTCAGGATGCTCACGCAATACCCTGGCGTCTGGCTGGATTGCACATCGCGCATCATGTTGCGCCCCGGCGCCGAACTCATCTCATCCAGGTATTGCTCGGCCCACGCCCGCAAGTCGCCGCGCAGGCTGCCGGTGTTGGCCGGCTCGCTGTCCGGGCGCATGCGCGCCAGGGCCACATCGGCGAGCAGTACGGAGAGGTCGCCCCAGCGGCGGTAGATGGTCGAAGGCGTGACACCCGCACGCGCCGCAATCATCGGCACAGTCACGCTGGAACGCTCATGGGCTTCCAGCAGTTCGCGCACCGCCGAATGGACGGATTCTTGTACCCGGGCACTACGGCCCCCCGGGCGGAGGCCTTCTTTTATCGCCATGCGTGTGACCTTAACACAAAGAATTTGCTTTAAGCGTCGGCCAGTAGCACACTCAGCAAAAGCAAAATATTAGCTTTAGCGGAGCGTGCCCATGTCCAGCCTCACTTCTCATCGTTCCAGCCTGGTGTTCCTGGCGATCACCTTGCTGACGTTCCTGGCGGCGTCCAGTGCGCCGACGCCGTTGTATCACCTGTACCAGGAAGGCCTGCATTTTTCCTCGGGCATGCTCACATTGATCTTCGGGGTTTACGCCTTGAGCTTGTTGGCGGCGCTGTTGACCGTGGGCTCGCTGTCGGATCACCTCGGGCGCAAGCCGGTGATTTTTGCCGCGCTGGTCCTGAATATGCTGGCGATGTTGCTGTTTATCAATGAGAGCGGCGTGGCCTGGCTGATCGCTGCGCGGACGCTGCAGGGGTTCGCCACCGGCATGGCCACCGCGGTGTTGGGCGCGGCTTTGCTCGACACCGACCGCCAGCAGGGGCCGCTGGTCAATAGCGTTGCGCCCTTGCTGGGCATGGCTTGTGGTGCGATGGGCAGCAGCCTGCTGGTGGAATTCGCGCCGCTGCCCACCCAGTTGATCTACTCGACGCTGCTCGCGCTGATGTTCGGGCAGGCCGTGTATGTGTGGCGCCTGCCGGAGACCGTCAGCCGCATCCCCGGCGCGCTGGCGTCATTGCGTCCGACCCTGCACGTGCCGCCGCAAGCGCGCCGCGCGTTATGGCTGTCGTTGCCGGTGGACGTGGCGGTGTGGGCCATGGGCGGCTTCTATCTGTCCCTGGCGCCGTCGCTGGTGCGGGCGGCGACTGGCTCGACTTCCAACCTGATCGGTGGCGGCTTGGTCGCGGTGTTGACCTTGAGCGGCGCGCTGATGATCTTCAGCCTGCGCAATCGCCCGGCCAATAAGGTCCTGCGGTTGGGCGCCAGCCTGCTGGCCGTTGGTGTGGCGCTGATCCTCGTGGCGGTCCACAGCGCCAGCCTGCCGCTGTTTTTCATTGCGACGTTGATCGCCGGCAGTGGTTTTGGCGCGGGCTTCCTCGGGGCCTTGCGCAGCGTGGTGCCGCTGGCCTTACCCCATGAGCGGGCGGGGTTGATGTCGGCATTTTATGTGCTGAGCTACCTGGCGTTCTGCCTGCCGTCTTTGCTGGCGGGCAATCTGATCCGCAGTTTTGGCCTCATCGCTACCACGGACGGCTACGGCGCCGTGCTGATCGTGCTGACCCTCGGCGCCCTGGCCGGGTTGCTGCGCCAGGACGTGCTGCGCGTCGGGTGCAAGGGCAGCGCCTGATGCTATATTGGTAAAATAGATAACAGTTAGAGATATTACCCGTTATATAGATATACGCTCAGGTTCTACCATGGCCTCAACCTCATGCGAGGAAGAGGATTGCCATCATGACCTGCTCGACCACCCTGAACTACAAACCCTTCAGCCACCTGACCCGACCGCGGGAAGTGATTCGCCAGTTCACCCCGAACTGGTTCGCCGCCACCATGGGCACCGGAGTGCTGGCGTTGGCCCTGGCGCAACTGCCGGTCAAACTGCCGGGTGTGTACGCCATCGCCGAAGGATTGTGGCTGTTCACCATCGGCCTGTTCATCCTGTTCAGCGCCTTGTATGCGGCGCGCTGGGTGATGTTTTTCGACGAGGCGCGGCGGATCTTCGGGCACTCTACGGTCTCGATGTTCTTCGGCACCATTCCCATGGGCCTGGCCACGCTGCTCAACGGTTTGCTGTTGTTCGGCCTGCCGCGCTGGGGCGCTGGCGTGGTGCCGCTGGCCGAAGCGCTGTGGTGGCTGGACGTGGCGATGGCAGTCGCCTGCGGCGTGCTGATCCCGTTCATGATGTTCACGCGCCAGGAACACAGTATCGACCAGATGACCGCCGTCTGGCTGTTGCCGGTGGTCGCCGCCGAAGTCGCCGCCGCCAGCGGTGGCCTGTTGGCGCCGCACCTGGCGGATGCTCACGGGCAATTGGTGATGCTGGCGACCAGCTACGTGCTGTGGGCATTTTCGCTGCCGGTGGCGTTCAGCATTCTGACCATCCTGATGCTGCGCATGGCCCTGCATAAGCTGCCCCACGCCAACATGGCCGCGTCGAGCTGGCTGGCGCTTGGCCCGATTGGCACCGGTGCCCTCGGTATGTTGCTGCTGGGCGGCGATGCGCCGGCGATCTTCACCGCCAATGGCTTGCCCGCTGTCGGTGAAATCGCCAACGGCCTGGGCCTGATAGCCGGTATCACCCTGTGGGGCTTCGGTTTGTGGTGGATGCTGATCGCGGTGCTGATCACCCTGCGTTACCTGCGCGCCGGTATCCCGTTCAACCTGGGCTGGTGGGGCTTCACTTTTCCGCTGGGGGTCTACGCCCTGGCCACGTTGAAGCTGGCGAGCGTGTTGCACCTGGGGTTCTTCAGCGTATTTGGCGGTGTGCTGGTGCTGGCGTTGGCGCTGATGTGGCTGATCGTCGCCAAACGCACGGTGCAGGGCGCCTATAAAGGTGAGCTTTTTGTTTCACCGTGTATTGCAGGATTAGCGAATAAGTAAGCGGGATTAGGTAAAGTCGTGGCCTGAAAAAAAACCAGGCCACGCAGGAACACGGACGATGAGCCACCCCTCACAATTCACCTTGCTGCGCACGCGGCGCTTTCTGCCGTTCTTCATTACCCAATTGCTGGGTGCCTTTAACGACAACATCTTCAAGCAATCGCTGATCCTGGCGATTCTCTACAAGTTGACCATCGACGGCGACCGCGCCATCTGGGTCAATCTGTGCGCCTTGTTGTTTATCCTGCCGTTCTTCCTGTTCTCGGCGCTGGCCGGGCAGTTTGGCGAGAAATTCAACAAGGACGCGTTGATCCGCGCGATCAAGGTCGGCGAGATCATGATCATGGCCGTCGGCGCCACGGGCTTTTTGTTCAATCATCTGGAACTGATGCTGCTGGCGCTGTTTGCCATGGGCACCCACTCGGCGCTGTTCGGCCCGGTGAAGTACTCGATCATGCCCCAAGCCCTGCACGAGGAAGAGCTGGTGGGCGGCAACGGTCTGGTGGAAATGGGCACGTTCCTGGCGATCCTGGCTGGCACCATCGGCGCGGGGATCATGATGTCGTCCACCAACTACGCGCCCGTGGTGGCGGTGGCGATTGTCGGCGTGGCGGTGTTGGGCTACCTGGCCAGCCGCAGCATTCCGCGGGCCGCAGCGTCTACGCCGCAACTGCGGCTGGACTGGAACATCTTCAGCCAGTCCTGGGCCACCCTGCGCCTGGGCCTGGGGCAGACCCCGGCGGTGTCGCGTTCGATCGTCGGCAACTCGTGGTTCTGGTTTGTCGGCGCGATCTACCTGACGCAGATCCCGGCCTACGCCAAGGAATGGTTGTACGGCGACGAAACCGTGGTGACCCTGATCCTCACGGTGTTCTCAGTGGGTATCGCGCTGGGTTCGATGCTCTGCGAAAAACTTTCCGGGCGTAAGGTGGAAATCGGCCTGGTGCCGTTCGGCTCCTTCGGCCTGACGGTGTTTGGCCTGCTGCTGTGGTGGCATTCCGGCGGCATGCCGCAGAACGTGCAGGCCAACGACTGGCTGGCGGTGCTCGGGTACGGCCAGGCCTGGTGGGTGTTGTTCGATATTCTGGGCCTGGGGGTGTTCGGCGGCTTCTATATCGTGCCGTTGTACGCGCTGATCCAGTCGCGCACCGCCGAGAACGAACGGGCGCGGGTGATCGCCGCCAACAATATTCTCAACGCGTTGTTCATGGTGGTCTCGGCGATTGTGTCGATCCTGCTGCTGAGCGTGGCCAAACTGTCGATCCCCGAACTGTTTCTGGTGGTGTCGCTGCTCAACGTCGCGGTCAACGCCTACATCTTCAAGATCGTCCCCGAGTTCACCATGCGTTTCATGATCTGGCTGCTCAGCCATTCCATGTACCGCGTCGAGCATCGCAACCTGGAGCTGATCCCGGACGAAGGCGCGGCCTTGCTGGTGTGCAACCACGTATCGTTCGTCGATGCGCTGTTGATTGCTGGCGCGGTGCGTCGGCCGATTCGCTTTGTCATGTACTACAAAATCTACCGCTTGCCGGTACTCAACTTTATCTTTCGCACCGCCGGGACGATTCCGATTGCCGGGCGCAATGAAGACATCCAGATCTACGAAAAAGCCTTCACACGGATTGCGCAGTACCTGAAGGACGGCGAGTTGGTGTGCATCTTCCCGGAAGGCAAGTTGACCGCCGATGGCGAGATGAACGAGTTCCGTGGCGGCGTGACGCGCATTCTGGAAGAGACGCCGGTGCCGGTGATTCCGATGGCGTTGCAGGGGTTGTGGGGGAGCTTTTTCAGCCGCGATCCTGACAAGGGCTTCTTTCATCGGATCTGGTCGCGGGTGGTGTTGGTGGCGGGTGAGCCTGTTGCGGTAGAGGCGGCGACACCTGCGCAGTTGCAGGCGGTGGTTGGTGTTCTGCGTGGGGGAGTCAGGTAGTTCTGTGCTGGAGGTACCGGCCTCATCGGGGGCAAGCCCCCTCCCACACTAGACCGCGCTCGTCAGAACAACTCGGTCAAATGTGGGAGGGGGCTTGCCCCCGATGGCGGTAGCGGCCTAAGCGCTGATCTTAAGCCCGACAAGCCCGCAAATGATCAACGCCACACTGGCCAGCCGGAACAACGCCATGGATTCCCCAAACAGGATAATCCCGGCGATCACCGTGCCCACTGCACCCACGCCGGTCCAGATGGCGTAGGCGGTGCCCAGCGGCAATTCCTTCATGGCCAGCCCCAGCAGGCCGAGGCTGATGGCCATGGCGGCAATCGTCAGGGCGGTGGGCAGTGGCTTGCTGAAACCGTCGGTGTACTTCAAACCGACGGCCCAGCCGACTTCAAACAGCCCGGCGAAAAACAGAATGATCCAGGACATGATGACCTCCCTCTCTAAAAGCGGGGTCGTCCCCTGATGTGTACGCGATAGCGTCGCGAGGTCGTCCCCGCGGCGCTCGGTAGAGTGCCGAAGATTGATCGGTCGATCAAGTTTTCGCGGTGTTCTCCAGTGCGCGGCGGTCTTGCTTTTCGCTCATGCGGCGGAAGTAAGTCGACAGCAGCGCCCCGGAAATATTGTGCCAGACGCTGAACAGCGCACTCGGCACCGCAGCCAGCGGTGAAAAATGCGCGCTGGCCAAGGCCGCGCCCAGCCCGGAGTTCTGCATGCCCACTTCCAGCGCCAGCGACTTGCGTTGCGCCAACGGCAGCTTGAACAGGCGGCCGGTGAAGTAGCCCAGCACGTAACCGAAGCTGTTGTGCAACATCACCACGGCCATGATCAGCAGGCCCGACTCGGCGATCTTCGCCTGGCTGGCGGCCACCACGGCGGCGACGATGATCACGATGCTGACCACCGACACCAGCGGCAGCACCTCCACCGCATGGCGGACCCGCTCGCCGAGCACGCGTTGTGCGACGACGCCGAGCACGATCGGCAACAGCACCACTTGCAGGATCGACCAGAACAACTCCATGAACGACACCGGCAGCCAGGCCGAAGCCAACAGCCAGATCAGCGCCGGGGTCAGTAGCGGGGCGAGGAGGGTGGTGACGGCGGCGATGGCCACCGACAGCGCCAGGTCGCCACGGGCCAGCCAGGTCATCACGTTGGACGAGGTGCCGCTTGGGCAGCAGCCGACCAGGATCACCCCGACGGCAATTTCGGGCGGCAGGTTGAAGGCCTGGCACAGCAACCAGGCCACGCCCGGCATGATTACAAAGTGCGCGACCACGCCCAGGGCCACACGCCACGGATGGCGGGCGACTTCGGCGAAGTCTTCGAGTTTGAGGGTCAGCCCCATGCCGAACATCACCAGGCCCAGCAGCGGGACGATGGCGCTTTTCAAGCCGATGAACCAGCCGGGTTCGAAGAAGGCCAGCACGGCAAAGATCAACACCCAATAGGCGAAGGTATTGCCGACGAAGCGGCTCAAGGCGGCGAGTGCGCGCATGGGGCGGTCCTTATTATTAGGTGTACGGAAAAACCATTGTAGGAGCGAGCTTGCTCGCGAAAATCGTCAACGATGACGCGGGCATGTTGAATGCACGCGGCGCGCTCAGGTTTTTCGCGAGCAAGCTCGCTCCTACAGTAAGGCGATAGTGCGCTTAGATACCCTGTGGGGTCTCTTCGCCGCCCAGTGCTTCGATCAGCGCCGGCAGGAATTCGCCGAAGGTCAGCATCATCAGGGTAAAGCTGGCGTCCAGTTGGCCCAGCGCTTCGTCGCCGCCGTCCTGTTCAGCCTGGTCCTGCAGCAGGTCTTCGAACTTCAGGCGCTTGACGGTCATCTTGTCGTCGAGCATGAAGGACAGCTTGTCCTGCCAGGCCAGCGACAGTTGGGTCACCACTTTGCCGGTGGTCAGGTGCAACTGGATTTCTTCGCCGGTCAGGTCCTGGCGCTTGCAGCGCACGATGCCGCCGTCTTCGTGGGTGTCGCGCAGTTCGCATTCGTCGAGGACGAAGAAGTCATCGGCCGGTTTCTGGGTGGTGACCCAGTCGGTCATGATCGCGGTTGGCGCGGTTTTCACGGTGAGTGGGCGCACCGGCAGGGTGCCGATCACTTCACGCAGGGTCGACAGCAGGTCTTCGGCGCGTTTCGGGCTGGCCGAGTTGACCAGGATCAGACCCTGTTTCGGCGCGATCGCGGCGAAGGTCGACGAGCGACGGATAAACGCGCGCGGCAGGAAGGCCTGGATGATTTCATCCTTGATCTGGTCCCGCTCCTTTTTATAGACCTTGCGCATTTGCTCGGCTTCGATCTCTTCGACTTTCTCTTTCAGTGCGTCACGCACCACGCTACCCGGCAGGATGCGTTCTTCCTTGCGCGCAGCGATCAGCAGGAAGTCACCGCTGACGTGAACCAGGGGAGCGTCTTCGCCTTTACCGAAAGGCGCGACGAAACCGTAAGTGGTCAACTCCTGGCTTGCACAAGGGCGCGCCAGTTTGGTGGCCATTGCAGTTTCCAACGCCTCGGCATCAACAGGCAGATCTTGGGTCAGGCGATAGATAAGCAGGTTCTTGAACCACATGGGGTGAGTCTCTCCTTTATACAAAGGGGGGCATTATTGTCTTGATAGCGGCTCAGGCCAACCCTGCCTAAGCCATTGGAAGGGCTGAAAAAAAAGATTTAAGAAAGTGCTTGCCAGACCTTGGGTCGCTCCGTAGAATGCGCGCCACACCGAAACGAAGGGTGATTAGCTCAGCTGGGAGAGCATCTGCCTTACAAGCAGAGGGTCGGCGGTTCGATCCCGTCATCACCCACCATTCGCTTCATGTGTTACGCGCAGCGGTAGTTCAGTCGGTTAGAATACCGGCCTGTCACGCCGGGGGTCGCGGGTTCGAGTCCCGTCCGCTGCGCCATATTCGGTCACCTGGAACGCTGAACGCCAGGTCACCACAGAAAGCCCGCTCATTGAGCGGGCTTTTTTTTGCCTGGGATTCAGCTCGGCGATCTCAAGGTCAGCTTATCGCCGTTTATTGGATCTAGAAGAAATCAGCAATCACCAAGATTTTTTCCGTGGCGAAAAGTGACTCATATATCGCTTCATGTGGAACTTCACGCGCTAACCAAGCGCTTGCGTTGTAGACCCGCGCCTTGTTGAAAAACACTAGGTGCGTCTCGTCTCCACGCTCAAACAGTTTGAATTGTTGCTCCTCCATGTCGGCGCAAAGCTCGTCGAATAGCGTGGGGTCTCTTTTTGACAGCGCGACGAGGATATCGGCCCTGTCCAGGCCGGCTTCACTGGCCGCCCATAAGACGATACGCGTTGCCACCTCCATTTTTTCGCTTGGGGTGCCAGCGTTCAAAGCGTGTTGGACATCGGGGTAGCTGGAGGCCAGGCGCGAAGCAATGGTCTTTTTTCTCGTGGCGCTCATGACTGACTCCCGATGACTTTTCTCGATGACTTCGCGTGCGTTCATCTACCCCGGCGATCTGTTCCCCTTTAGACAGGGTCCGGTTGACCGGCTGGCTTTCCGTCTACGGCCTGGCCGGCAAGAACGCGTGCGGCGATATAACCGAAGGTCATGCCGGGACCGAGTGTGATGCCGCCGCTGGGGTAATGGCCGTTCATGATGCTGTTCATATCATTGCCCACAGCGAACAGCCCCGGAATCGGCGTGCCGTGTTCGTCCAATGCGCGGGCATAGGCGTCGGTGTTCAGGCCGGCGAAGGTGCCGAGGCTGCCGGGCACCAGCTTCACCGCATAGAAGGGGCCTTTGTGCAGGCTGCCGAGGGACGGGTTCGGCCCGTGCAGAGCGTCGCCCTGTGCTCTGTTGTACAGCGATTCACCGCGCTGGAAGAGCGGGTCGTGACCTTGTTCCGCACCCAGATTGAAGGCGCTGACGGTCACTTCCAACTGTTGCGCATCGATGCCGCATTTGTGTGCCAGTTCGATCAACGTCGGCGCCTTGAACAGGTAGCCCGCGCGCACGTACTTTGCGGTCGGAAACGGAAAGGGTTTGGACCAGCCCAGGCCATAGCGACGTTGGGCGCGGTGATCGCAGATCAGCCAGGACATCGGCGTTTCTGCTGGCCCCGTGGCGTTAAACAGTGCGCACATGTAGTCGTGGTAGGAGTCAGCTTCGTTGACGAAGCGTCGGCCATCCTGGCGCACGGCAATGAAGCCGGGTTTGGCACGTTCCATCAGGTGCGGAAAACCGCTGAAACCACCGTCTTCGCGCGGCACCCGGGACACGGGTGCCCACGCGGCCGCATGGGCGAAGTCGGACGCCACGCAGGCCCCGACGCGCTCGCCCAGTCGCAGGCCATCGCCGGTATTGCCCTTGGGCGCTGCGCTCAAGTGTTCGGTGCCGTTGGGAGCCTGCTTGAACAGGCGGGCGATGCGCTGCTGGTCGTGGGGGAACCCACCGCAAGCGAGCACCACGCCACGTCGAGCGCGGATCTCGATCAGGCGCCCGGCAGATTCGACGCGAGCCCCGAGCACGCGCTCGCCGTCACGCAGCAGTTCGCGCACGGGCGTGTCAGTCAGCAGGCGCACCTTGCGATCCAGCGCGCTTTTGAGCAGCCGGGCAACCAGCGCGTTGCCGTTCACCAGGTGCAGACCACGGCCATGAAGCAGCAGGTCGCGGGCATGGCGTAACAGGCGCTTGCCGGCGTAGAGCAATGAGGACGGCGACTGGCGCGCGTTGAGAAAATGATTGAGGTCGGCACCGCCGGCGATGCCCATTCCTGCCAGGCTGATCACGTCGAGCGGGCGTCGGAGTTTATTGATCCAAGGGCCGAGGCGACGACCGTCGAACGGTTGCGCACAGACCGAACGGCCGCCTTTTGCGTAACCTTCGCTGGCGTGAAAATCAGGCATTTTACTGCCGGAGAAAAACTGCACCTCGGTGTGGCGTTGAAAAAAATCGACCATCTGCGGGCCTTGTGCGAGGAACATCTCCACGCGCGGGTCGAGCACTTCGCTGCGCAGTTCATGGCGCAGGTAAATCCGCGATTGTTCCAGGTCTTCAACGATACCGTCGGCGACGGCCAATGGGTTGCGCGGAATCCACAGCCAACCGCCCGACCAGGCGCTGGTGCCGCCTAACTGCGGCTCCTTCTCCACCACGATGACGTCGAGGTTCAGGTGCGCGGCGGTCACCGCCGTTGCCAGGCCGGAGGCGCCGGAGCCGACGACCAGAACATCACACAGTAGGGGAGCGTTGATGGGCATAGGCATTACCGCGAGAAGAAATGAGGTTGGCCGCTCCCGATCAGAAGCGGCGCAACGCTGCGATGGGGTTATTTGAGCGGCGAAAAATCGGTCGGACGCAGCAGCCGTGATTCCAGCGTCACCACGGCGTCCAGTTCCTTGTTCTGCCGTGCGAAGTCCTGCCAGCGGGGATCGGCCGCCATGGCATTGCGGCGGGTCATGCGCTCGTCAAGGCTGGCGTAGCCCCAGATGTGCACCACTTGATTGACTTCACCGATTTCGGTGGTGAAAAAGCCGACCAGATTGCCCAAGTGCTCTTGCTGCACGGCTAAGGCGGCGCTTTTGTACAGGGCCAGCCAGTCGCCGAGCTTGGTGGGTTTAATCGTGTAGGTGCGCAGTTCGTAATACATGCTGTTCTCCAGTGTGGGATGGGTGTGCGCGGCTGTGGTCGAGCCGCTGAGCGATATCGCTGGCGGCGAGGTAACCGAACGTGATGCCTGGGCCGAGGGTGATACCGGGGCCGGGGTAAGTGCCGTCCATGATCGAATTCATTTCGTTGCCCGCCGCGTAGAGGCCGGGGATCGGTGCGCCGCTGCGATCCAGCACGTTGGCCTGGGCGTTGGTGACCAGGCCGCGTGCCGAACCGAGGTCGCCGGTAAATAAACACACGGCGTAGAAGGGCGCCTTGCGCAGGGCTTTCAGGCAGGGATTGGGCTGATGCAGCGGGTCACCCATGTAGCGGTTGTAGGCCGTACTGCCCTTGCCGAATTGGCGGTCGACGCCTTGATCGGCATCCGCGTTGTACTGCGCCACGGTCTGCTCCAGCGTGTTCGCCTCCAGGCCGGCGATGAGTGCCAATTCGCCGAGGCTGTCGGCACGCAGCAGATAACCGGCGTCGATCAGTGCGCTGTTGTCGACGGGGCGCGGACGCGCCAGGCCCATGCCGTAGCTGTTCATCGCTTCGCTGTCACAGATCAGCCAGCAGGGCGCATTGGCGCCGCCATTGGCGAACATGGCTTCGACGAAACAGTGATAGGAGTTGGATTCATTAACGAAACGCCGCCCGGCCCGGTTGACCGCAATAACGCCGGGTTTGGCGCGGTCGGTGACCAGATGCGGAAAGCGCTCCACGCTGCCGTCGCTCTTGTGCAGCACCGAAACCGGGGCCCAGAAGAAATTCGCCGCCAGGTTGTCGCCGATTGCCGCGTTGACCGAGGCCGCCAGGCGTTGCCCGTCACCGACGTTGGCCGGCGGCGACATGCTCCAGTGCTCCGAATCAGTCGATGGCCGCTGTTCGGCGGCGTGTGCGCTTGCGGCAAACCCCCCCATGGCCAGCACCACACCGCCACGCGCGAACACGGAATGAGTTGTTCCGCGCCTGGAAATCTGCACGCCCTTGACCGAACCCTGTTCAACGATCAAGGCCTCGGGGGTTGCTTGCAGCCACAGGTCGACACCCTTGGCCAGCGCAGTGGTGGCCAGGCGTGCGATCAAGGCATTGCCCACGGTCAGGCGGGTGCCGCGTGGATGGTTGAGGCGGTCGACGGCGTAACGTCCTATCAGTTTAAGGCAGTGCCAGAGGGATTTGGGCGAACGCTTGAAGCTGAGGAAGTGCTGGATATCGACACGATTGACCATCATGCCGCCGAAAAGCAGCATGCCGTCCGGCGGGCGTTTGAGGTCTTTGAAATGCTCACCGAGGTGGCGGCCGTCGTACTCGTCGATTTCCAGCGCGCGACCTGTTTGCGTGCCACCCGGCAAGTCCGGGTAATAGTCGGGCGACAACGGTCGCAGGCTGTACTTGAGTTCGCTGTGGGTTTCCAGGTAACGCAGGGCTTCACGGCCGTGTTCGATGAAGGCATCGATCAATGGCGGGTTGTAGCCGCTGCCGATCACCTCTTTCAGATAACGGCGCATCTGTTCGGCAGGCAGGCAATGCCCGGCGGCTCGGGCCTGGTCGGTGTCGTGCAGCCACACCGCACCACCGGAAATCGCCGACGTACCGCCGAAGGCCTCGGTCTTTTCCACCAACAACACCTTGAGGCCGCGGCAACTGGCAGTCACCGCTGCGGCGAATCCGGCCGCGCCGCTGCCCAGGACAATCACGTCATAGGTCAGCTCGGCATGGGCGGAGGGCAGGGAAGTCTTCGTGTTCATTATTGTTATCGCCTGTTAAGGACGCCCCCGGAGAGTCAGATCTCCAGCGGCGTCACGCCCATGAAGTGACCGAGGTTGCCCAACTGCGCCAACGCCATTTCCGGCCCGGTCTGGATCGGGCAGCCGAGGCGTCGGGCCATGGCGAGAAACGGGGTCACCGCCGGCGATGTCACGACATCCGCCACCAGGGTTTTGCCGTTCAGGGTTTCCATCAGCGCAGTCGGCAACGGCATCGGGCCGTTGTCATTGGTTGCACTCATGCCGACGGGCGAGGCGTTGACGACCAGGTCGAAATGCTCGAGCGACGCCGGGCTGGCGCTGATCACAATCTGCGGGAAGGCACTGCGTAGAAGGTCGCCGAGCACCTCGACGCGCGCGTCGTTGATGTCGCTGATGACCAAATGGCTGACCCCGGCCTGGCACAACGAATACGCAATCGCGCTGCCGACGCCGCCGGTACCGATCACCAGAACCTGTTGGTCCTTGGGGTTGAAACCGTGTTTGCGCGCAGCGTTGAGAAAGCCTTCGCCGTCGACGATATCGCCCACCAGTCGACCGTCGGTCTCGCGGCGGATCACATTGACCGAGCACAGCGCCGCCGAGCGTTCACTGACGCCGTCCAGGCGGCTGGCCAGCAGTTGCTTGTAAGGAACGGTGACCACGCATCCGCGCAGGTTTTGCCAGCCGCGCAGGGTCTGGACGAAATCATCCAGGGCGCTCTGTGCAAGGTCGATGGCAAGCATGGCGACGTTCTGCTGGTGGTCGGCGAACCAGCGATTGAAGTTTTCCGGCGATTTCACCTGGGCTACAGGTGAGCCGACGATGGCGACCAGTTCAGTCGAACCCTGAATCATGGGAGGTACCCGCTTATTAGCTGTGTTGTGCCGCTGATACTGCAAGCGGTGAAGGCAGCGAACAATCGAGCTTGTGAGGGATTAGGTTGATAATCGCAGTGTCAGTGCGATAATCGCAGTCTATGCGCGATAAAGAATCCGAGTGATGAAAAAACCCACCATCCACCCGCGGGATTTGATCGTCGGCCTGCAAAAAGGCCTGGCGCTGCTGCAGTTGTTTTCCCAGGAGCATCCGCGCCTGAGCGTGCCGCAAGTGGCGCGCATGGCCGATATGACCCAAAGCGCCGCGCGGCGTTTTTTGCTGACCTTGGTGCATGACGACTTTGCGCAGACCGATGGCCGCCATTACTGGCTGACCGCGAAGGCCTTGCGTATTGGCCAGGCTTACGTCGATTCCGCGATACTGCCGCGCATGCTGCGGCCCATCGTCGAGCAGGTGGCGCGGACCACCCAGGAGCATGTGTCGGTGGGTGTTCGCGACGGTGATGACATTGTGCATGTGGTGCGCAGTCGCTATAGCCACATCACCTCGATGTCGATTCGTCCCGGTTCACGGGTGCCGATGTATTGCACCGGCAGCGGACGGCTGTGGTTGGCGAGTTTTTCGCCAGAGGCGCTGTGCGCTTACTTCCAACGCAACCCGCCTCGAGCCATCACGCCTTATACGCTCACCGACGAAGCCCTGATCCGCCGCGAAATCGCCCTGGCGGGCGAGCGTGGTTACGTGATGGTGGATCAGGAATATGAAGTGGGCATGCGGGTGCTGAGCGTGCCGCTGCTGGATCGGGAAGGGCAATTGCAGGCAACGCTGACGCTGACGACTCACGCGTCGCGCATGACGGTTGAGGACATGCGCGAGCGGTATCTGTCGCCACTGTACGAAGGGCAGGCGCTGCTGCGGCCGATCATGACACTTTGAATGTCAGAACAGGCTTCAGTTGAACGGCGTTACGCGACGTCCTGGGCGTTCGAACTCGCATCGGTTGAATGCTGCGCAGCGGCCGCATGAAGCCCGGCGATATAGCCGAACGTCATGGCCGGCCCGAGGTTGATCCCACCGGAAGGGTAGTAACCGCCCATGACGCTCGCCATGTCGGTGCCGACTGCGTAGAGCCCGGTGATGGCGGCTCCACTGCGGTCCACTACCTGGGCATGGCCATTGGTCTTGAGGCCCGCGAATGTGCCGAAGCTGCCAGGGCGGACCTTCACGGCATAGAACGGGCCGTGTTCGATCGGGGCCACACAGGGGTTGCCTTCGGTAATGAGGGGATCGCCTTGTTTGCGGTTGTAAGGCGTGGAGCCACGACCGAACGCAGGGTCCTGACCGTTGCGGGCGTGCTCGTTGAAGTTGCGTACCGTTTCAGACAACCCCGCCGGATCGATACCGCAGGCTTCGGCCAGCGCGTGGATGGATGCGGCGCGGTGTAAATACCCACTGCGTACCGACGGCCCCACCGGCAGCGGGAACGGCCGCGAATGACCCAGCCCGAAGCGGCGCTGGAAGCGGTGATCGCAGATCAGCCAGGACGCCACTTCTTCACCTTCAGGCGCCGCGGTCATCATGGCCGCGGTGTAATCGTAGTAGCCGTCGGCTTCGTTGACGAAGCGCTTGCCGGTGGACAGCACGCCAATCAGGCCGGGTTTGGCGCGGTCGATGATGTGGGGGAAATGCCCCGTGCTGCCGTCCGCGTGCGGGACCAACGAAACCGGGGCCCATGCGGCGGGTGATGCAACGTCTACCTCCAGCACGCCGCCGGCAGATTCGCCCAGTGAAATGCCATCGCCCGAACAATCGACAGGGGGCAAGGCCAGGTGGTCGTTGTCTGTCGGCGTGCGCGGGAAAAGCGCCTTGCGCCGACGCATGTCGTTGGGGAAACCACCGGCTGCCAACACGACGCCTCGGGTGGCATAGATGTGCGTGGTGCCGTCGGGCGTGTCGACGATAGCCCCCAAGACGGTGCCTTGATCCAGGATCAATTGGCGAGCGGGGGCGGACTCGATCAGCGTCACGCCGCGATCGATCGCCGATTTGGCCAGGCGTGCGACCAACGCCTGGCCGTTGACCAAGTGCATGGCCCGACCGTGGAGGGCCAGATCTCGCAGGTGGCGTAGAAAACGCTTGCTGACATGGATAAAGGATTTGAGCGATTGGGTCATGCTCAAAAAGGCCGCCAGATCAGGCCCGGCCATGATCGGCATGCCGAGAAAAGACGTCTCTCTCATGGGTTTGCGCATGCGTCGGATCAACCGCCCCATGTTTCTCGCATCGTAGGGCGCCGCGATCACCTGATGGCCTTGAACGGCGGCGCCGGGAACATGCCCATGAATGTCGGGGATGCCGTTGCCATCGACCCATTTTAACGCGGTGTTTTCTTCAAAAAACGCCACCATCCGTGGCGCATTGTCCAGAAAAGCATCGACCCGTTCGGCGTTGTAGCGTGAACCCAGTTCATTCTTCAAATAGGTGCGCGGTTGCTGTGGATCTTCATCAATACCCGCGCGCTTGGCCAATGGATTGCCGGGAACCCACAGCCATCCACCCGACCATGCTGTCGCGCCGCCGAATGTTGCATGCTTTTCCACCACGATGACCTTAAGGCCCTGGGACGCGGCGGTCACGGCGGCGGCAAGGCCGGAAGCGCCGGAGCCGATCACTAACAGATCACAATCGAGACGTCTTGACCTGGGGTTGTTCTGGGTGTTCACACTGAGTCACCTTGACTGATATTAATTGCGGTGAGCCCTGGACTCATCAGGGCGGGAGACCCCGGAATCAACTGCTGGATTTCTGCTACGGCAGCGATGAGTGACGGGGCGATTTGATGCAGCCGCGCTTCGGAAAGCCGGAAAACCGGGCCCGCAACACTGACCACCCCAATCACCTTGCGGCTGATTGGGTGAAACAGGGGGACAGCGATGGCTGACATCCAGTCGGCAAATGTCTGAATGGCCATCGCATAGCCGAGGGTCCGTGCCGATTCGATTCTTGGCAGCAATGCCTCAACGGTTTGCGGGGCAGAGGGGCCATAGTCCTGGACCAGACCGAAGCCCTGTCGACCGACCAGCGCCAACGCCTGCTCGTTATCCATGCTTGCCAACCACGCATAGCCGCTCGCGGAGCATGAGAGCTTGGCCGCCATGCCCATGTCCGGGTCATAACGCAGCCCGGAGCGTGCGCCTTGCGCACGCGCAACCCATGTCAGGCGATCCTCGTCCACCACGGACAACCGCACCAGCTCACCGACGTCTGCCGCCAGACGATTGAGCACCGGCTGCACCGCATCAACCGTGCCGTCGGCGCTCAGGTGGGTGAAGGCGAGGACCTGCAACTTGGAGGTCAGCACATACGTGCCACGTTCCTGCTCCTGGCGTGCATAGCCGGTTTCACACAAGGTGTTCAGCAGACGATGGGTTGCGCTTCGAGGGATGCGCAGCTGTTCCGCAATCGCGGTCAGGGGAATCCCTTCACCGCTGTTGGCCAGCATTTCCAGAATGGCCAGACCACGGTCAAAGCGCCCTACATAACTGCTTTCGGTGTGACTCGCTGCGCTTGGCATAACCTGGCTCCTCATTGGTTTTGTGACGCCCGTCGTTTCGCTGGAATTGGTTTTTGGTAATTCTGGAAAACTATTCCAGTTCCAGCGGCAGTGTCAATTCGCCCCGTTGCGCCGACAGGGCGCAAGTCCCGGATTACGGGGGCTTCGGGGGGGAGTCTTATTTAGTGTTCGGTTTTTAAGGAAGAATGATCAATCGGAAAATCAGGCTTTTGTGCGGTTATCGAACACAAACCAAGCGCGAAAATCGCTTTGCTCCACGCGTGTTTTTTCCACTTGATTTAAAACTGGAACTCAGTTCTAACTAAAAAAGACAGCGGCTCAGGTCGTCACTTTTCGTGACCGAAGCACGTCGCTTTTTTTGGAATTCGAGAACGAGAGTCGACCATGAGCGAACAGATATTTTCCCTGGCTGCCCTGACCGTGCTGGAGCTGTCGCCTCCGGACATGGTCGAGGTCGCTGCCCGCGCCGGATATAGCCATGTCGGCTTGCGGCTGGAACCGGCAACGCCGCAAGAACATCACTTCCCCTTGATGGCAGATGCCGAGTTGCGGCATCGAACGCACCAGCGTCTGCGCGACACCGGGATCAAGGTGCTGGACATTGAGATCCTGCGATTGAAGCCGGAAACCCGCGTGCAGGATTTCCTTGGCCTTCTGGAAGTCGGTGCCGAGTTTGGCGCGACTGAATTGTTGATCGCCGGCAACGACCCGGACGAAGCCCGCCTGCGCGATAACTTCGCGGCGCTGTGCGACATGGCGGCACCGCTCGGCATCCACCCGCACCTGGAATTCATGCCTTGGACAGACGCACGCGATCTTTCGCAGGCATGGCGCATTGTCGAGAGCGCTGCACGTCCCAACGGTGGGGTTCTGATTGACGCGTTCCACTTCGATCGGTCTGGCTCATCGCTCACGGAACTGGCCGACGCCACGGCCAAGGCGCCGCATCGTTTCCGCTACGCACAGCTGTGCGACGTAGCGGGACCGCGCCCCGACGATATGGATGAAATCCTGCGTCAGGCGCGTAATGAACGACGTTTCCCGGGTGACGGCGATTGTGACCTGGACGGTCTGTTGAGCGCGCTGCCCGCCGGTATCCCGCTGAGCCTGGAGACCCCCTCTCGACAGTTGTTGGAGCAAGGCGTTAGCGCGTTCGACCGGGC
Organism: Pseudomonas marginalis; assembly: GCF_024169655.1. Classification (GTDB taxonomy): domain Bacteria; phylum Pseudomonadota; class Gammaproteobacteria; order Pseudomonadales; family Pseudomonadaceae; genus Aquipseudomonas; species Aquipseudomonas paraveronii. Next base: position 1,932,219 of record NZ_JALJWV010000001.1, read on the forward strand.
GAAGAGGGCGCTCGACAAGGCTCATCACGTATTGCAACGGCGCTGATCGGCAGCGTCGCCCGGACATCGGGCGTACACTTTCGCGGCACCGAACACCTCGAAGGCGGCTAAATACGTTGAATATCGACACCCGAATCAAATTCCGCCATCTGGTGTGCTTTCTCGAAGTGGCGCGCCAGGGCAGCCTGGCGCGCGCCTCGGAAAAACTGGCGATCAGCCAACCGGCGCTGTCCAAGACCCTCAAAGAACTCGAAACCCTGCTGACCGCCACGTTATTCGTGCGCAGCAAAAGTGGCGCGGCGTTGACTGAAGCCGGAGTGGCTTTCCTGCGTTATGCCGGGCCGAGCGTACAAGCGCTGCGGGAAGGGGTGAATAGCCTGCGTTCCGGCGAGCATGAGCCCTTCACCGCGCGGCTCGGCGTGCTGTCCACCGTGGAAAGTTTGCTGGTGCCCGAGGTCGTCTGTCGTTTGCATGCCCGGCATCCGGCGTTGGTCGTGAGCGTGGTGACCGGGCCAAGCGCGTACCTGTTGTCGCAATTGCGTGTGGGGGAACTGGACCTGGTGGTCGGCCGCATGACCGATAGCCCGCAGATCCTGGGGCTGATGTTCGAACATCTGTACAGCGAATCCATGACCCTGGTGGTGCGTAACGGCCATCCGCTATTGGCTGACCCACAGGCGCATGAACACATCGAAAATTATCCGCTGGTATTGCCGCTGGCGGGGACGACGATTCGCAAATTCGCCGACAGCCTGTTTGTGCAGCACAGCATCAGCCCACCGCGCCAGCGTCTGGAAACCCTGTCGTTGATCTTGAGTCGGCGTTATGTGCAGTGCAGTCAGGCGATCTGGGTCGCGCCTTTTGACGCGGTCAGGCAGGACCTGAGTCGAGGTGACCTGGTTGAGTTGGAGTTGGGTATTCGCGAACCCGGTGGTTCTGTGGGGCTGTGCAGCAATCCTGCGTTGACGATGTCCATGGCGGCTCAATGGTGCGTGGAGGTGTTGCGCGAGGTGGGCGAGGAATATCGCGAGGGTTGTTATCCATAACCATTCGGATATGGATAGGGTCGGTTTTTTCAGTTTTGGATGGCGTCTTATCAAGGGAGACTAGGTCGTTGATTGCTGTTTAGGCAGCGTTAACCGCTGATTTTTATCCATAACAAAAAAGGAAACCGACATGTCTGATGCGGACAACAGCCGTTTCGTCATTCGTGACCGTAATTGGCACCCCAAAGCCCTGACGCCTGACTACAAAACCTCAATCCTGCGTTCCCCGCGTCAGGCGTTGGTGAGCATCCCTCTATCCCAGTCGGAAACCAGCGGCCCGGACTTTTCCCACCTGAAGATGGGGCAGCACGATAACGATCTGCTGCTGAACTTCAATCACGGGGGCTTGCCCATCGGCGAGCGCATCATCGTCGCCGGTCGGATCTGTGACCAATACGGCAAGCCGATTCCCCATACCCTGGTGGAAATGTGGCAAGCCAATGCCGGTGGTCGCTATCGGCACAAGAAAGACAGCTATCTGGCGCCCATCGACCCTAACTTCGGCGGCGTCGGCCGGGCCTTGACCGACCGCGATGGCAACTACAGTTTCCGCACGGTCAAGCCCGGCCCGTATCCGTGGCGCAATGGTCCCAACGACTGGCGCCCGGCGCATATTCACTTCTCCATCAGTGGCCCGTCGATTGCCACGCGATTGATCACCCAGCTGTATTTCGAAGGTGACCCACTCATCCCGATGTGCCCGATCGTCAAGTCGATCGCCAATCCGGATGCGGTGCAGAGCCTGATCGCAAAGCTTGATATGAGCATGGCCAATCCCATGGATTGCCTGGCTTATCGCTTTGATATCGTTCTGCGCGGTCAGCGCAAGACCCACTTCGAAAACCGTTGAGGAGGCACGCCCATGCCCGTTGAACTTCTGCCTGAAACCCCGTCGCAAACCGCCGGTCCTTACGTGCATATCGGCCTGGCGCTGGAGGCGGCGGGCAACCCGCCCCGCGAGCAGGAAATCTGGAACGAAATGGCCAAACCCGGCGCGCCGGGGGAGCACATCCTGTTGCTGGGCCATGTCTATGACGGCAACGGTCACCTGATCCGCGATGCGTTCCTGGAATGCTGGCAGGCTGACCACGAAGGTGTTTACGACAGCGACTACAACCTGGAAAAGCCCTTCAACAGTTTTGGCCGCACGGCGACCACGGACACTGGCGAGTGGCAGGTCCATACCGTCAAGCCGGGCACCGTGAAGAACGCTGCGGGTGTGCGGATGGCGCCGCACGTCAATGTTTCGCTGTTCGCGCGGGGCATCAATATTCATTTGCAGACCCGCGTGTACTTCGACGACGAAGCCCAGGCCAATGCGGTCGATCCGGTGCTGAATCTGATCGAGCAGCCGCAACGTCGGGAGACGCTGGTCGCCAAGCGTTGCACGGTTGATGGCAAGTTGGCTTATCGTTTCGATATCCGCATACAAGGCGAAGAAGAAACGGTGTTCTTCGACTTCTGATGGGGCACCACGGGAAGCCCGCTGATTGAGCGGGCTTTTTGCGGTCTTGGCTTTGGAAAACCCGGTGCGGGGTGGCCTGATAACGGGCCATCGGGTAAACGCAATAGCGCCGCGTTTGGCCCAGCAGAAGCCCGTTTTTACCGGGGCGCGCCGCTCATTGGAAAATATTTAAAATAAATTGCATTTAAATCAACACATTGCAGATTTTTCGTATATGATGCGGCCCACACCGAAAGTGAAGGGTGATTAGCTCAGCTGGGAGAGCATCTGCCTTACAAGCAGAGGGTCGGCGGTTCGATCCCGTCATCACCCACCATTCGCTTTATGTGTTACGCGCAGCGGTAGTTCAGTCGGTTAGAATACCGGCCTGTCACGCCGGGGGTCGCGGGTTCGAGTCCCGTCCGCTGCGCCATATTCGGTCACCTGGAACGCTGAACGCCAGGTCACCACAGGAAGCCCGCTCATTGAGCGGGCTTTTTTTATGTCTGGGATTCAGCTCGGCGATCCCATTTTCTATTGGCGGGACAAGCAATTGCGTATTTCCCTGGGCACCTATCGCCGACGCGAGCCTCAAGTCGGCTAGTCGATGCAGAAAAGCCGCGCAGCCGGCGTAAAACCAGGCACTACGATCACGCTACTCATACACCGACACCCGATTGCGCCCGGCCTTCTTCGACGCAAACAGCGCATGGTCCGCCCAGGCGATCAGGTCGGCGTAGTTGATCGAGGGCTGGCTCAGGTCGGCCACCCCCAGGCTGATGGTGAAACGGATGCTCTGGCCGTTGTGCAGCACTTCCAGCCCTTCGACTGCCTTACGCAGACGCTCGGCGAACACCCATCCGTTGGTCTTGTCGGTGTCCGATAGCACCACGCCGAACTCCTCGCCACCATAACGCCCAGCCATATCGGTTTCGCGCACATGCTCGTGGATCAGCCTGGCGATTTCCTCGATGACCTTGTCGCCCGCCTGATGACCATAGGTGTCGTTGATCCGCTTGAAGTGGTCGATATCCAACATCACCAGGCTGGTGGCATTGCCGTAACGCTGGTGCCGCGCATAGGCACCTTTCAGGCTTTCTTCCCAGTGACCGCGGTTGTACAAGCCCGTCAGCCGATCGGTCCTCGAGAGTTGCTGCAATTGCGTATTGGCGGCCTGGAGTTGATGCCGGTTGGTGGCGACGTCGGTGACGTCATAGATCACCAGGCAAATATGCTTGATTTTGCCGTCGGTGGAGCGCAGCGGTAAAAATGTGGTGTTCTGGTACATGAACTCTTCCTGGCCGGTGATCGGCTGGTAGTTCTTGAACCGCACCAGATACGGGCGCTGCTCCCAGATAGTGAACGCGGGTGTGCCCAGGGTAGCGACGCTTTCCACCTTGCGGCTGAACCATTGCGGGTCGATTTCGGGAAACAGATTCAAAAAATTCTGATTTTGGGCGTCCTTGGGCTGCAACCCGGAGCGATTCTCCATGAAGGTGTTCCAGACCTGCACGCAATAGTTACGGTCGAGTACCACAACACCGACGTCGATGTTCTGGACGATCGCCAGCAACCAGTGAAACTCGTTCAGATCGAGAGAATCGTTCATGGCTCAGTTCGTCAAGTAGGCGAGTTTGTGGGTCAATCGTTCGATTGAGTCTTCTGTGAACAGCAACAGCAGGTCGAAACGAATGTCATGCCCTTCCAGGCTGTAGCTGATTTCCACGGCCAGGGTCTTTTTCCAGCGCTTGCGGTTGACCTGGATCAGCTCATCGATGCTCGCGTGCTGGCCGAGGATCTGCGGGTGACCTTGAGAAAACACCACATCGATTTGCTCGGCAATGCTGCTCAGGCAAGCACCGATCAGAACGCTGGAGAGGTCTAGCAGCATTTCCAGGTCCGAATAATCGCTGCTCTGGCGCTGCATCAATTGCGCTATGTCGGTGATTTCCGCGTCGTGAAACATCAGCAGAGCTTCGCCAGCGATGCCACTGCCGATAAAGCCCTGGCAAATGGCTGTGAGTTCCTTGCAACTGCTGGCGTCGGTCAGCGCCATGTGCAACTCGCCGACTTCGAGGATGTTCACGTTCGGTACTGGCAACTGCACAAAGACGCCCAACACCTTGGCTATCAGGGCGGCCGCCCGGCCGATGGCAACGTTGATCGTTTCGCGGAACACATCGTGAAAACTGATGACCGTGTTCGCTGCCCGATGATTCCCCGGTGAAGGGTGGCCGGGTTCTGTCAGTAGCCCCACCTGACTGAGTGTCTGGCGCAGTTCGCTTTCGTCGAAAGGCTTTTTCAGGAACGCCAGCGCGCCCAGCTCAAGCACGCGGCGCACCGCTTCTTCCTGAATGTCACCGGAGATCACGATGACTAGCGCCTTCAATCCTTCGGCGCGTAAGGCGCTCAATACCTGATAACCATCCATCTCTGGCATGGTCAGGTCGAGCAGCACCACCTGTCCCAAACCCCGGCGTATGGCATCCATAGCCTCGCGACCGTTCCCTGCCTCGGTGACCGAAACCGGCCAGTCCGCCGGTAGCGCCCGTAATACCTGCTTACGGGCCATGATGGAGTCGTCACATATTAGTAGGGGAATCACTGACAAAAGATAGGCACTCATCGGTGTTGAATATCAGGCGAAGCACAACAGCCCATCATGCCCCATAAGCACACCAATACCACCTTATTAAACAGTGCTTTATTGAGCGCGACATCCTAGCCAGTCACTATTGGCCCGCCAACCCCGGCGCCAAACGAATGATGAAGTGATCCAAGTTTTCAATAAAGGCCCTGAACGTCTGCTTGCATGTCCGGATTTTTCGATTACACCGGGTCATCGTGCGCACGGTTGAGTCTGATGATGTGAGGTTCTGATAGACGCTCGGGCATTGCATCAAGACGCTGCGGTGCGCACATTGCTGTCTGGGGTTTGATCGCTGTCAGCTCAAGGCGCAATCAGCCGGTAGCCCACCTGCAACTCGGTAATGAAGTACTGCGGCTGCGCCGGGTCCTCCTCCAGTTTTTGCCGCAAATGCGCCATATGCACACGTAGATAGTGAGCGCGGTCGACGTAATCCAGGCCCCACACTTCCAGCAGCAGTTGCCGGTGAGTCAGTACCCGGCTCTGACCGCGAATCATCGCGCAGAGCAAGCGGTATTCAATGGGCGTCAGGTGTACCGGCTGGCCCGAGCGCGACACTTCATGGGTGGCCAGGTCGACCTCGATCTCGCCAAACGTCACCTTGCTGGTCGCCACCACGGTGCCGGTCTGCCCATGCCGACGCAGTTGGGCACGGATGCGTGCCAGTAGCTCGGGCACGCCGAACGGCTTGGTCAGGTAGTCATCGGCACCCGCGTCCAGGGCGGCGACTTTTTCTTCTTCGCGGTCACGCGCCGACAGCACCAGGATCGGCACTGCGAGCCAGCCGCGCAGTTCGCTGATCAGTTGTTTGCCATCGCCATCCGGCAAGCCGAGGTCGACGATCACCAAGTCCGGCTGACGGCTGGCGGCGTGGATCAGCGCACGTTTGACGCTGTCGGCCTCGAACACCTGAAAACCTTCATCTTGCAGGGCAATGCCGACAAAGCGGCGGATGTTGGCCTCGTCTTCAACAATCAGAATGCGTGCAGTGCTCATAGGAGTTCCATGGACGGCGGGGTGCCCGCCGGTAGCGTGATGATGAAATGCATGCCGCACACGCGGCCGGGGTTGGCGTCGATGCGTCCGCCGTGGGCCTCGACGATGCGTTTGGCCAGCGCCAGGCCCAGGCCGATGCCGGCGACGGACGATTCCTGCTGGCCGCGCGTGAAGGGTTCGAACAGATTGGCCGGGGCGCTACCGGGGCCGGTGTCGCTGACCTCCAGCACAATGCTCTCGCCGACCTGGCTGGCGGCCACGCTGATGAGCGTGCCCGGCGGGGTGTACTTGGCGGCGTTGTCCAGCAGGTTGACCAGCACCCGCTCGATCAACAGCGCGTCGACTTCCACCAGCGGCAAGTGTGCGTCGAGCGTGGTGTTTACGCGGTGCTGCGCCAATGGCTCGCGCAATTGGCGCAGGGCGCTGCCGACGATTTCTTCCAGCGAGTGCCATTGGCGGTTCAGGCGCACGCCGCGCTCTTGCATGCGTGCCATGTCCAGCAGGTTTTCGATCAGGCGCTGCATGGACGTGGCTTGTTCGTGAATGCCGTGCAGCAGTTCGGTCAGTGGCCCCGGCGGGGCGTGGGGCAGGGCGGTGTCGGCGGCGCCGATCAGCGTGGTCAGCGGTGTGCGCAGGTCGTGGGAAATTGCTGCGAGCAGGGTGTTGCGCATTTTTTCGCCTTCCATCTGCACCAACGTGCTTTGCGCCACTTCAACGAAATGCACGCGCTCCAAGGCAATCGCCAACTGGCTCATGCAGGCTTCCAGCAGGCGGCGTTCCTGCGGATCGCTCAAACGTTCGCTCTGGGCCAGTTCCAGCACCAGCACACCGCGCACGCGCATCGGCGCTTTGAGCGGCAAATAGCAGCCCTTGGCCGCCGACAGGGTGTCGGTGCCGTGGCCGGCGGGGTGGCCGTGGTCGTAAGTCCATTGGGCGATGCTGTCGTCGATCGGCAGCCCGCCCGCGCTGACGCTGTGTACGCCATCGGCGGCGTCCGGCAGGGCCAGGCCGACCCGTGCTTCGAACACGCCGCTGAAGGTGCGCAGCGCGACTTCGCTGATTTGCTCCACGGTCAGCGCGGCCGACAGGTCGCGGGCCAGGCGCGCCAGGGAGGTCGCGCGGCGTTCGCGCGCGGCGGCGGTGCGCGCTTCGTGGCGCAGGCGCGCGGTGAGTTGGCCGGTGATCAGGGCGATGCCGAGCATCAACGCAAAGGTGAAAAAATACTGGGTGTCGTTGACGGTGAATGAATAGCGCGGCTGTACGAAAAAGAAGTCGAAACACAGCACCGCGAGCATCGCGGCCCACACGCCGGGGCCGCGTCCATAGCGCAGCGCCACCAACACGACCGTGAGCAAAAACAGCATGACCACGTTGGCCAGGTCGAACACCTGCAACAGCAGGGCGGCGACGGCGCTGGCGGCGAAACAGGCGAGGCTGGCCCAGACGTAGGCCAGTCGAATGCCGGGCCGCGCGGCGGGTTTTTCGAGCACGGCGGGCTTGCCCGGCAGCAGGCCGTGGGCGATCACGATCTGATCGATTTGCGGATGGTGGCGGCTGATCCGGTCGCTGACCGACTGATGCCAGAACTGCCACCTGCGGCGCGGATGATGGCCGAGTACCAGGCGATTGGCGTTGTGCTCGCGGGCGCAGGCAACCAGGGCTTCGGCGACGTCCATGCCCGGCAGTGTGGCCGTATCGGCGCCGAACTCGCTGGCCAGGGCCAGGGTTTTCATTGCGCTCAGGTAGCGCTTGGCGCCGCGCCCTTTGGCCGAAGCGACGTGGACGACAATCCAGTCCGCTTCCAGTTTCTGCGCCAGGCGCGCCGCTTCACGCACCAGGCGTTCATCGCCGGCGTCACCGGCCACGCCGACCAGCAGCCGTTCGCGGGCCGGCCACAGGGTCTTGATCGATTGTTCGCGGCGGTACACGCGCATCTGCGTGTCGACCCGGTCGGCCGTGCGCCGCAGTGCCAGTTCGCGCAGCGCCAGCAGGTTGCCTTTGCGGAAAAAATTTTTCGACGCACGCGCAGCCGCCGGGCCCAGGTACACCTTGCCGTCCTTGAGGCGTTGCAGCAGATCGTCCGGCGGCAGGTCGATCACCACCACTTCGTGGGCGTTGTCGAACACATGGTCGGGCACGGTTTCCCGCACGCGGATGCCGATGATCCCACTGACCAGGTCATTCAGGCTTTCCAGGTGTTGGACGTTGAGGGTGGTCCAGACATCGATGCCGGCGCTGAGCAGTTCTTCCACGTCTTGCCAGCGTTTGGGGTGGCGTGAGCCGGGCACATTGCTGTGGGCCAGTTCATCCACCAGCACCACGGCGGGGTGGCGGCGCAGGGCGGCGTCGAGGTCGAATTCACTGAGTGCGAACTCGCGATGCTGCAGTTCGGCGCGGGGCAGTTGTTCCAGGCCATGCAGCAGCTCGGCGGTTTCTGTGCGGCCATGGCTTTCCACCACCCCGGCCAGCAGGTCGCGGCCCAGGGCGACTTCGCGTTGCGCTGCAGCGAGCATGGCGCAGGTCTTGCCCACCCCGGCGTTGGAGCCGAAGTAGATACGCAATTTGCCGCGCAAGGCGGCCTGTTCTTCTTGTTGTACCCGCGCCAGCAGGGCGTCGGGGTCGGGGCGTTCGTCGTTTAAGGCGGGCATATTCTTCCTCTAGTTGTCTGTAGGAGCGAGCTTGCTCGCGAAAAACCTGAGGGTGCCGTTGGGTGTCAGGTTTCCCGCGTTATCGTTAACGCCCTTCGCGAGCAAGCTCGCTCCTACAGTGGATGGGGCGCTATACGAGGCCCAACCCCGTCAGCAACAGGTCGATGAGCTTGATCCCGGCGAACGGCACCAGCACCCCGCCCAGGCCATAGATCAGCAGGTTGCGGTTGAGCAACGCCGCCGCGCCGATCGAGCGGTAAGTCACGCCGCGCAGAGCCAGGGGGATCAGCGCAACAATGATCAGTGCGTTAAAAATCACCGCACTGAGAATCGCCGAGTTGGGGCTGGTCAGGTGCATCACGTTCAATGCGCCGAGCTGTGGATAGGTCGCGACAAACGCCGCCGGGATGATTGCAAAGTACTTCGCCACGTCGTTCGCCACGCTGAAGGTGGTGAGGGCGCCGCGGGTCATCAGCATCTGTTTGCCGACCTCGACCACTTCGATCAGCTTGGTCGGGTTGCTGTCGAGGTCGACCATGTTGCCGGCCTCTTTGGCGGCCTGGGTGCCGCTGTTCATCGCCACCGCCACGTCAGCCTGGGCCAGTGCCGGTGCGTCGTTGGTGCCGTCGCCGGTCATGGCCACGAGCTTGCCCTGGGCCTGGTAGTCGCGGATCAATTGCAGCTTGTCTTCCGGGCGGGCCTCGGCGAGGAAGTCATCCACGCCAGCCTCCACCGCAATGGCGGCGGCGGTCAGGCGGTTGTCGCCGGTGATCATCACGGTCTTGATGCCCATGCGCCGCAGTTCGGCGAAGCGCTCCTTGATGCCGCCCTTGACCACGTCCTTGAGTTCCACCACACCCAGCGCCTTGGCGCCATCGCTGACCACCAGCGGCGTGCTGCCGCGCCGCGCGACTTCATCGACCTTGGCTTGCAAGGCTGTCGGAAAACTGCCGCCCAAGGCCTCGATATGGCTGCGAATCGCGTCCGCCGCGCCCTTGCGAATCGCCCGGCCTTCGGGCAGGTCGACGCCGCTCATGCGGGTTTGCGCGGTGAAGTGGACAAAGCTGGCGCCGAGCTGGTTGATGTCCCGCGCGCGGATGTCGAACTTCTGTTTGGCCAGGACCACGATGCTGCGGCCTTCCGGGGTTTCATCGGCCAGGGATGCCAGTTGCGCGGCGTCCGCCAACTCGGCCTCTTTTATCCCTGGCGCCGGCAAAAAGCTGCTGGCCTGACGGTTGCCCAGGGTGATGGTGCCGGTCTTGTCCAGCAGCAATACGTCGACGTCGCCCGCCGCTTCGACCGCCCGCCCGGAGGTGGCGATGACATTGGCCGACATCATCCGGCTCATGCCCGCCACGCCGATGGCCGAGAGCAGGCCGCCGATGGTGGTGGGGATCAGGCACACCAGCAACGCCACCAGCACCGTGGCGCTGACCACGCTGCCGCTGCCGCTCATGGCCACGGCGAAGATCGAGTAAGGACTGAGGGTGGCGATCACCAGCAGGAACAACAGGGTCAGGCCCACCAGCAGGATGTTCAGGGCCACTTCGTTCGGGGTCTTCTGGCGCTTGGCCGATTCGACCATCGAGATCATGCGGTCCAGAAACGACTCGCCGGGGTTGACGCTGATGCGCACCACCAGCCAGTCCGACAGCACGCGGGTGCCGCCGGTGACCGAGGAAAAATCGCCACCGGCCTCGCGAATCACCGGCGCCGATTCGCCGGTGATCGCGCTTTCGTCCACCGACGCCACGCCTTCAATCACGATGCCGTCCAGCGGCACCAGGTCGCCGGCTTCGATCAGCACCACCTGATCTTTGCGCAGCAGCGTCGCTTCCGTTGGCAGCCACGCCGCGCCGTGCTTGGGCTGTTGCAGCAACTTGGCCAGGGTCTGGCGTTTCATGCCGCGCAGGCTCGCGGCCTGGGCGCGGCTGCGTCCTTCGGCCAGGGCCTCGGCGAAGTTGGCGAACAGCACGGTGAACCACAGCCACAAGGTGATGCTGAGGATAAAGCCGCTGGGCGCTTCACCCTGGCCACCCAGGGACTGGAACCACAGCAGGGTGGTGAGGATGCTGCCCAGGTAGACCACGAACATCACCGGGTTTTTCCATTGCGCCTGGGGCAGCAGTTTCTTCAGCGCATCCCCACACGCGGTGAGCACGATGGCGCGATCAAACAGAGGTAAACGAGCATTCTTCATGAGGGAAATCTCTTACTCACTGGCCGCAATAGGGGGCTGACGCGATGGCAGGCGGGCGTCCAGCGCAAGGTTGAGTTGCAGCACATTGACCCGCGGTTCGCCGAGCAGGCCGAAGGTGCGCGCGCTGGTGTGTTGGTCGACCAGTTGCAGCAGCTCGGCTTCGGGGATTTGCCGCAGGCGCGCCACCCGTGGCAATTGCAGTCGCGCATTGGCCAGCGAGATATGCGGGTCGAGGCCTGAAGCGGAAGCGGTGACCGCGTCCACCGGCACCTGGGCGTCGGCGGCCAGGCCGTTGTCCTGGCGATAGGCCTGGACGCGTGCGGCCACCTGGTCCAGCAGTTTCTGGCTGGTCGGCCCCAGGTTGCTGGCGCCGCTGGAACCGGCGTTGTACGGCTGCGACACGCTTTTGCTTGGGTCTTGCGGGTCGGCGCCGAGGGTCATGCTCGGGCGGCCATGGAAGTACTCCGGCCGGGTGAAGTGCTGGCCGATCAGGGCCGAGCCCATGACCAGGCCGTCGCGTTCAATCAGCGAGCCACGGGCCTGGAACGGGAACACCAGTTGTGCAGTCACGGTGGTGAGCGCCGGGTAGGCGAACCCCGTCAACAGCATGAAAAACACCGCCGAAACCAGCACCGGGCGCAACAGCCCTTTGAATATCGATTGAGTCGTCATCCACGTGTCCTCAGTTGTACGTCTGGCCGGACAGCAACTGCAGTTGCTCCACCAGCGGGCCGAGCGCGAGCGCTGGCAAAAAGGTCAGGCCGCCGACCACCAGCACCACGAACACCACCAGCAGCATGAACAGCGGGGTCGCGGTGGGAATGGTGCCGGCACCGGCAGGTACGGTTTTCTTCATTGCCAGGGAACCGGCCACGGCGAGCATCGGCAGCATGGTGAAGAAGCGGCCGATCAACATCGCCAGGCCGATAGTGGTGTTGAAAAACGGCGTATTCGCGTTCAAGCCGGCGAAGGCCGAGCCGTTGTTGGCGGTGCCGGAGGTATAGGCGTAGAGCACCTCGCTGAAACCGTGGGGGCCGAGGTTGTTCAGGCTGGCCATGGTGTCGGGCCACAGGGCGGCGAGGGCGGTGAAACCGAGGATGCTGATGGGGTGCGCGAGCACCGAGAGCATCACCAGTTTCATCTCCCGCGCCTCGATTTTCTTGCCGAGGAACTCGGGGCTGCGGCCGATCATCATGCCCACCAGGAACACCGTCAGCAGGGCGTATTGGATCAGGTTGATAAAGCCCACGCCGTCGCCGCCGAACACGCAGTTGAGCATCATCTGCGCCAGGGGCACGAAACCGCCCATGGGGGTCAACGAGTCGTGCATGGTGTTGACCGAGCCGGTGGTCGCCGCTGTGGTGGTGGCGATGAACAGGCTGCTGTCGGCGATGCCGAAGCGCAGTTCCTTGCCTTCCATGTTGCCGCCGCTTTGTTCCAGCGACAGGCTCTGGTTGGCGCCGGCCTGGGTCAGCAGCGGGTTGCCGTTTTGCTCGGCGCCGTAGACCAGGGCGAGGAAGCCGATGAACATCACCAGGAAGGTGCCGAAAAACACCCAGCCCTGGCGACGTTGCAACAGCATGCTGCCAAAGGTGTAGGTCAACGCCGAAGGGATCAGCAACATGCTGAGGATGTGCAGGGCGTTGGTCAGCGGCGTCGGGTTTTCGAACGGGTGCGCAGCGTTCATGCTGAAGAAGCCGCCGCCGTTGGTTCCGATGTGCTTGATCGATTCAAAGCTGGCCACTGCGCCGACAATCAACTGTTGCTGCGCGCCTTCGAGCGTGGTGACCAGGGCCTGGGAGGCGAAGGTCTGCGGCATGCCCTGCCAGACATACACCAGCGCCATACCCACGCACAGCGGCAGCATCACGCGGTAAAGCGTGCGGGTGAAGTCGACCCAGAAGTTGCCGATATCGCCCGAGCTGGAGCGGCTCAAACCGCGAATGAAGCCGGCCGCGGCGACCACCCCGGAGGTGGCGCCGACGCACATCAAAAAGGTGATGACCGCCATCTGGCTGAAGTTCGACAGGCTGGTCTCGCCCGAGTACGCCTGCCAGTTGGTGTTGGTAATAAAGGAAACGGTGGTGTTGAACGCCAGGTCCGGCGTTTGTGCGGCCAGCCCCAGCGGGTTGATCGGCATCACCGCCTGCAGGCGCAGGACCACATAGCCGAGCAGCATCATCGCCGCGTTCGACAACAACAGCGCCGAACCGTAGCGGGCCCAGCCCATGGTTTCCCGTGGGTCAATGCCCAGCAGGCGATAGGTATAACGTTCCGGCAAGGCATGCTGAGCCCCGGTGAACACCCGGGTCAGCCATTTGCCCATCAGTACCGCGAGTCCCGTCATTACCCCCAGGACCAGCGCAAATTCCAGCAGCGTGCTTAACATGTCGTGGCTCCGTTCAAATCTTGCCCATGGCGACAATGGCCATGGCAGTCGCAACAAAAAACACCAGGGAAAGGCCAATAAACATCAGGTCGTACATGGCGAACTCCCTAGAATTTTTCTGCGCGAATAAGGGCGTAGCCCAAGTAAGCGAACAGCCCCACGGCGCAGAGGCCGCTGGCGATATAAATGAACGTGAGTGTGAGCACGGTGTAACTCCCCTGAATGAATAAGCCGCAATGGCGGACGCGGGGAGGTTAATCGCTGGGGTATCAAGCCCAGGCACTGATTACAGGCGGCGGTATTAAGACGGTATATAGGTGGATTTATACGGGGCGAACGAAAAAAAGGGATAGCCCGCCGCCCGGGTATCCCTTGAAAAACTGGGGTTCTGCTGATGTTGACGCGCCGCTTATTTGGCTTTCTTTTTCTTCTCGCTGCGGGTAGCGAGGTGTTCGAAGCAAAACGCGGCGGTGCCGAAGAGCGCAATCATTGACAGGACGATCATGCCTAAAGTTGAACTTTCCACGATGACTTCCTACGGCTGTTTGGGGGTAGGAAGTGACGGTAAAGTGTTCGGGCTTAGTGACTCAATAGAGTCGACGTAATCGTTATGTCGAATCGGAAAACTATACGAACTCTTTACGGGGGAGTGGGTAAGTACACAACTTTGCTGCTGTATTGGCTCGGTCCATGTGGGACATCAGCTAGATGTCCATCAATCTTCAGGCCGCCGCGGGAGCAAGCCCCCTCGCCACAGGTCCTGTGGAGGCCTGGGCGCTGATGACCGCCGGCCTTACAAATTTCGGCTGTGCCGGTAATCGCTGACTGCCTCATACACCGCTTTACGCAACCGGTTGATCCCGCCGATGGGACGGTGCGCTTCCAGCCCGAACCACGGGTTGAAGGACTGGTTGTCGCATGCCAGGTTCAACGCCGGCGTATCGAAATCCTGAGCGGGAATCGTCACCTTGGCCACAGTTTCATAGGGCGCATCGCTTTCTTTCCATTCGATGCTGGTGTCTTCGATCGGCATGAACTTCTGCGGGTTCTGTCGCTGGATCTGCAGCACGAAACACGCTGGCACGCGGTCGGTGGACAGTTGCTGGTTCAGGGCGCTGCGCAGGAAGTTCGGCAGGTCCTGGTTCTGTTTGGGCGGCACATAGTCCGGGCAGCTTTGCGGGTCGGGCGCGACGCGGAACTTGGCGTTGGCCGCGCCGAACTTGTAGGGCGAGACGGAAAAGTATGTGGTCTGGGTCGGGCTGGCCGGTGCGGGGGCCAGGGTCGCCAGGGCGATGAACAGGTGGCGCACCTGCCAACTGCGGGGGTCGAGCTTGGGGAAAAACGCCAGGACTTTCTTGCCGTCCGCCTGGGCGCCGATGTTCTGCGCGTACTCGGCCACGTCGCTGACAAAGAAGTTCGGGTGGCTGAACATCACAAAGTCCTGCTCGGCCCGCGCTTGCTGGTCGGCGAGCAACTGTGTGCCCGGCACGTCGAGCAGCTTGATGGCCATGCCGCGCGCATCGCGGATGCTGTCGAATTGCGGGTAGGCGTTGCCGTTGGACAGCCGCATCATCGCGTGCCAGGTCTTGCCCGGTTCGGCGAATACGCCTTGGCGCAACGCCGGGTCGAGGTCGGCCAGCACACTGACTTCGGCCTTCACGCAACCGTGGGCCTTGGCATGGGCATCGCGTAGGTAACGTGTGCCTTCGCGGTGTTGGTCAACGATACGCACTGCCGTCTGGATAATGCCTTGGGTCATTGCGGCTTCACCGGACGGAATCTGCTCGTCCGGCGACACCGGGCCGCTGTGCTGCCAGGCGTACCAAGCAGTGGCCGCCAGCCAGCCGAGCAGGCCAAGGGCCGCCAGCCATAACAGGGTTTTGCCGAGCACGGCGCCGAGGCGCAGCCACAGGCGAGCAAGCATGGACGGTTGCGGGTTATGCGAGTGGATAATCATGGCAGTTGTTGCTCCAGCGGGCCGCCGAGGACTTTGAGGTATTCCAGCAGTGCCCAGCGTTCCTGCGGCAACAAGCCGCGGCCGATGACGCCGTTGCCACGTTGGCCAGCGCGGAATTCATGGCCGCTGTTGTGGTTGCCGGTGATGCGCGTATCGAACAGGAAGGCATTGTTGAACGCACCGGTCTCAAAGCCCAGGTGGCGCGGGTCGTAGTTGAAGGTGCCTTTATAGAAGGTGGTGTTGCGCTCGTCCTGGGGCGAGAGCAACTGGTAAATCGTCGGTACCGAGCCGTTGTGCAAAAACGGCGGGGTGGCCCACACGCCGGCCAGCGGCCGCGCTTTGTAGGCGCGCAACTCGCGCACGCCGATGGGCAGGCCGTAACCGTCCAGGCGCGGGCGCTCGGCCGGGGTGACGCCGGCGGCGCGGTAGGCGTGGTCCTCAACGAACGCGGTGACGTAGGCCAGCCCCTTGGCCACGGAGATTTTTTTCAGGTCCAGCGGTTCGGTGGGCGTGGGGTGCAACTCGACGTTCAACTGGGCCAATTCTGCCGGGTCCCACTTCAAGGCGCTGAGGTCATAGCGCTGGTCGGCGATATTGCTGGCGGTGCTGGGGTCGGTGCCGATGTAGTCCACCGGGAGCATTTTCAGTTGCTGCACCGGGCGGCCATTTTGCTGGGTGACGGCCGGCACATGGCAGCCGGCGCAGTTTTCGGCGAACAGCGTGCGGCCCTGGGCGGCGAGGGGCTTGTCGATGGCACCGAACAGGTCTTCCGGCCAGGTCGGCGGCTTGAGACGCTGCAGGGTTTCTTCGATCAGGTTCAGGTCGCGCACCCGCACGCTCGACGGGTAGCGTGCGTCGCCCTGAAGCGGTTGGCCGGCGCTGTCGAAGAAGCCCAGGGTCGCCCCCACGCCGAGGGCTTCGCCGATATTGCGGGCCATCGGTTGTTGCGCCGAACCGTTCCATTGCACCCAGTCGAACGTCCAGATATCCCACAGCTGCGGGTAGTCCACGGGCGCGTTGGCAACGCGGTAATTGTCCGGCGAGATCGCGTCGCCGAAGCTGGCGTTGGCGATGCGGCCGAAGGCATCGGTGCGCCCCGGGCCTTCCTCGGTGGGGTAGAGGCCACGGTGGGTATCGTTCCAGGCGACTTTGATGAACTGGTTCAGCGACTGTTTGAAGTCTTGGCGCAGCAGGTCTTCATTGTGGTCATCGTAATCGTGGCCGAGCACCTGGCGGGCGAAGCGTTCGAATTTCCACGGGTTGTAATACGTCGCGGCGAGGCTGGCCACCAGGGCCTGGCCGAAACTGCCGCCGCGCAAGGTCGGCACGCTGGAGGGCAGCACGTGCTGGGCCGAACCGCCGTCGATGCGCAGGGCCTGGCCGTTGAAATGCAGTTCGCCGGTGTGGCAGGCGGCGCAGGTGATGTCCAGGTATTCGGTGTTGCTGCCGGCGTTCTTGTGCCGGGCGAAGCCGACCGGCAGGTTGCCGGGGTTTTGTGGGCTGGGCACTTGCCTGGGGTCGACCAGGAAACCGAAGCGTGCCAGGTACTCCGGCGTGGCGAAGCGCTGTTCGGAAAACGGCAGTTCCAGGGCGGTGAACCAGTCGTAATGCAGGCCTTTTACCTGGGTGCCCTGGGGCGTGAAGTAGTAGGTCTGGCGGTCGGCGGCACTCCATTGATCCTGGTAATGCACCTGTTCCACGGGGACGTAGTCCGGCAGCCTGGGGTTGGCGGTGTAATAGAGCACCACTGCCAGGATCAGGCCCAGCAGGGCGAGGATCAGCAGTGAAACACGGGAAAAAATGCGCAAGATAACTATCCTTGTCGAGTGATTGCGTTGTTATGCCACTACGCCACAGGTGCGGCAAGTGGCCATGATCTTGGTGGCTGGCGGTCCCGCGATCCGTCGCGGGCGTCCATCATGAATGAAAATGCTTTTAAACACGTGAACTTATCAGAAGTTTCCTGCTCAGATGCCGGTAGCCATTGGTCGTGGCCGCCTGATAAGCTCGCGACTTTATTCGATTGCCCTTTTGGCGCATGAACAAGGAAATAGCATGAAACAGCATCGGTTGGCGGCGGCGGTGGCCCTGGTTAGCCTGGTACTTGCGGGTTGTGATTCGCAGACCAGCGTAGAGCTGAAAACCCCGGCGCAGAAAGCTTCCTACGGTATCGGCCTGAACATGGGCAAAAGCCTTGCCCAAGAAGGCATGGACGATCTGGACTCCAAAGCGGTAGCCCAGGGCATTGAAGATGCCGTCGGTAAGAAAGAGCAGAAGCTGAAAGACGACGAACTGGTTGAAGCGTTTGCCGCACTGCAGAAGCGTGCTGAAGAACGCATGACCAAAATGAGCGAAGAGTCGGCAGCCGCCGGCAAGAAATTCCTCGAAGACAACGCCAAGAAAGACGGCGTAGTCACCACGGCTTCCGGCCTGCAGTACAAGATCACCAAGAAAGCCGACGGCGCCCAGCCTAAGCCGACCGACGTGGTCACTGTGCACTACACCGGCAAGCTCACCAACGGCACTACCTTTGACAGCTCCGTGGATCGCGGCAGCCCGATTGACCTGCCGGTCAGCGGCGTGATTCCGGGTTGGGTCGAAGGCCTGCAACTGATGCACGTCGGCGAAAAGGTCGAGTTGTACATCCCATCCGACCTGGCCTACGGTGCCCAGAGCCCGAGCCCGGCGATCCCGGCCAACTCCGTGCTGGTATTCGACCTGGAACTGCTGGCCATCAAGGACCCAGCCAAGGCTGAAGCCCCTGACGCACCAGCCGCCAAGAAGTAATCGGCGCCTGAACACCCAACGCCCCGTCTCGACGGGGCGTTGTTGTTTGTGCAGGGTGCTTTCACACTCAGCCTGTGCAAATCCAAACGAACAACCGTCA
Organism: Pseudomonas marginalis; assembly: GCF_024169655.1. Lineage (GTDB taxonomy): Bacteria > Pseudomonadota > Gammaproteobacteria > Pseudomonadales > Pseudomonadaceae > Aquipseudomonas > Aquipseudomonas paraveronii. Next base: position 1,950,433 of record NZ_JALJWV010000001.1, read on the forward strand.
CTTGCAACAGTCTGATAAAAGACTCGAGTGCGGGTAGCCGGACGCAAGCGCCAAGTCAATGAATTCTTGGGTTTTTTTGATGTGCGCAAAAAACGCCCGATCTGACTAAGAGCCTTGTAAACCGTGGCTTTCAGCCATGAAAATGGGCTCTGTTCACAAGGTTATCCACAATTTGTGTGGATAACCTTCTCTGACCCATGGAACTGGAGTGCCGAATGAAACCACCCTTCAATTTCGCCCGTTTCCTGCCCATGGCCGCGCGCCTGCTGGGGCGTGGGCGCTTGCCGACGTTGTTGTTCGCCGTGGCGGCCAAGGGCGCAAGCCAGGGCAACCGCCTCGGTAAGCTCAAGGATGACCTCAAGTTGCTCCAGGCCCTATGCCTGGCCTACTGGCGGGGCGAGTACCGGGCGATCAGCCCGAAGGCGCTGGTGTCGGTCGTGGCAGGACTGATGTATTTCCTCAGCCCGATCGACGCGATACCGGACTTTATCCCCATGTTCGGCATGCTCGACGACATCGCCGTGCTGGCCTGGGTCATGAAGAGCCTGAGCGCCGAACTGAGCGCCTTTCGCGCCTGGCGTGAGGCGCAGCGTCCGGAAAAGCTCGCCGTGGTTGAGCGCCTGCCGGCGACGCCCGCGCTGCTGGCCCAGGAAAACCCGCAAAAAGCCCCATGACACGGATATCCCCCTGCGACCTTTGTGGCTGTTAGGATTACACTCCTAAGAAAGTGCTTACTTAGTAAGTGTTGTTATCCTACGGGGCTGTCATGGATATTCAGATAATTTCACGGAATGGCGAGCCCGAGTATGCGGTGTTGCCATGGGATCAGTACCAGGCGCTGCTAAAAGCCGCCGGTCAGCAGCAACCTGCGCCAACACCTTCTTCTACTGCCCAAGTCGCGCCTCCTCAGGACCTGCACCCGCTTGCAGACCTGCGCGGCTTGCGCGAAGCCAAGGGGCTGGCCATCGAAACCCTGGCCCGCACCGTGGGGATCAGCCCCTCGTACCTCGGATTGATCGAAAGTGGTGAACGCCAGCCGGATGCCGCGATCCGCCGCAGCCTGGCCTGGGAATTGGGCGTGGCAGGTTGGAGGGATGAATCTTGAGCCTACGTATCAGCCGTCAACACTGGGATGGGTTACTCAACGAACTGGACCAGGCGCGCCGCCAGCGCCACTTGCTGACCTACCGTGCGCTGCTGGAGCGCCTGCAATTTCCCACGCCGGCGATGCAGACACTCACCGCGGCCCTGGAACACCTGGCGGCGCTGGACGCCAAAGCCGAGCAGCCATTGCGCAGTTCCCTGGTGATCAGCCAAGGCGCCAGCCGCCTGCCGCGTACCGGTTTCTTTGAATGCGTGGAGCGCCTGGGACGCTTTTGCGGGCCTTCCGATGGCGTGGCCGCTGCGTCCTGGCACGCTTCGGAAGTGGTGCGCGTGTTCGAGTACGAGTACCCGGAATCTGCCGAGGCTTAAATCGGCAGGGGCAGCATGTCCAGGCTGTCGATCACATGGATGCTGTAACCGGGCACATCCTTGGCATGATGCTTGGCCTGGGATGCCAGCTCCGCCAATTGGCTGGCATCGAGTTGTCCACAGGCCTGTGGATACAAATGCACCACGCCGATGGACAGCGACAGCAGTGCGTATTCCTGGCGCACACCCTGGCGGTTCGAGGCCACAAAACAGCCGGCGTCCAGGTGTTCTACGCGATAAAAGCGCCGGCATTGGGTGTGGAAATCATCCAGCAGTTGATTGAGCCGTTTGCGCCAATCCTGCGGCCCGAGCACCAGCAAAAAATCATCGCCGCCGATATGCCCGACAAAGTCGCGGCTGGGGTCGACCCGGTCGTTCAGGCATTGCGCCAGGCACAGCAACACTTCGTCGCCACGCCCGTAGCCATAGATGTCATTGAACGGCTTGAAACTGTCGATATCCACGTAGCAAATCACCGACTCGCGTTGTTGTTGCAACAGCCGCGTCAGGCATTGCTGGATCGGCACGTTGCCGGGTAGCAGGGTCAGCGGGTTGGCGTAGCGTGCCTGCTGGATTTTCAGCTCGGTGATCAGTTTGAGCACATCGATCACCCGACCCAGGCCGAGGTAGTCGCCGTTCAGCGTGATGATGAAGTCTTCCTCGATGCGTTGCCGGGCGCGGCTGGTCAGCAGCCGGCTGACCTGTTGCAGGGACTGGCTCAACTCCACCGCGAGAAAATCATCGCTCATCAAGCGGCTGATCGGCTTGCGCGCAAACAGGTCGGTGGCGAACGGCTTGAGCAGGGCGTCGGACAACGAGTGGCGATGCACAATCCCGACCGGCCGGCCGCATCCATCCAGCACTGCCAGGGAGTTGAGGTTGGCCTGGCGGCGGAAGGACTCCAGCACCAGGGCGGTGGCGGTGTCCTGATCCACTGCCGGCTGCTCGTTGAGCAGGGCACTGAGGTCACTGCCTTCTTCGCTGAGGGCAATGTTGGCGTTGTCGGGTTTGGGTAGCATTAGGCGCGCTTCCTGCGGCGGGTGTTCTTGGGGACGACAGAGCAAGTAACCCTGGACCAGATCGACGCCCATCTCGGTCAACACCGCCAACTCTTCCGGTAGCTCGATGCCTTCGGCAATCACCTGGGCGCGCGACGCCCGGGCGATCTGCAGGATGGAGCCGACAAATTCGCGCTTGAGCGCGTCCTGGTGGATGCCGTCGATAAAGTGCCGATCGATCTTCACGTAGTCCGGACGCAGTTCCGACCACAAGCGCAGGCTGGAATACCCCGCGCCCAAGTCGTCGAGCGCGATGGCGAAACCCATGTCGCGGTAGTGATGCAGGGCGGTTTGCAGCAGGTCGAAATCGTCGGTGGGCGTCTGCTCGGTGAGTTCGATCACCACCTGGCTGGGTGGGATGCCGAAGTCCCGCAACAGTTGCAGGGTGCGGCCGGGTTGGTGCGCGGTTTCCATCAGGGATTCCGGCGAGATGTTGAGAAACAGCTTGCCCGGCAACTTCTGCGCGCTGAACCGCCGACACGCGCTTTCGCGACAGGCTATTTCCAGTTCGCTGAGGCGCCCGGCATGCCTGGCCACGGCAAACAGGGCGACGGGGGAGTGCAACGGGCTGTTGGACGGGCCACGGCTCAGGGCCTCGTAGCCGAGGATGCGCCGTTCGGACAGGCAGATGATCGGTTGGAACAGGCTGTGCAAACTGCCTTGAGCCAGGATAGAGCCCAATGCATTCAGCTGTTCGGTCATGGTCATGGCGATCTCGATCTCGATCGAAAAAAAAGGACCGCAGGCGGTGAGCCAGCGGTCCTATATTTCACGACAGAATGATGTCTATATGATGACACTCCGCAGAGCGATCACATTAAATCGCCATCATCTACTGCTTGGCCACCTGTTTGGTCACTTTCAGGTAGTCCAGCAGAATCCGGCCTGTCTCGGCCAGGTAGGCGTCGTCTTCCGGCTTGGTTTTGTCCGCCTCGGTCGGCAGCGCGTCTTCATCTTCTTTCTTCAGTTCCTTGAGTGGGTCTTCGCCCTTGGCCTTGCGGCGGACGTTCTCCAGCACCAGTTGCTGATTCTCGATGTCGGTGTGCTGCTTGCGGCGATCGATTTCGTTGAGGCTGACGGTTTTTTCTTCCATCAACTTCTTCCCCAGGGCCAGCTTGTCGCGGATAAACACGAACTCGGCATCCTTGGCGGAGCGGGTGTCGTGGTCAGCCTTCAACTGCGCCAGGAACGGTTTGAACGGGTCCGACGCCGGCTTGATCGCAGGACGGATGGTGTCCCACGGCATGGCTTCGGGCAGGGCGCTCTCGCCGATTTCCTTGGTGTCGATGATCGACGGGAAGTCGATGTCCGGCAGTACGCCCTGATGCTGGGTGCTCTGCCCGGAAACCCGGTAGAACTTGGCCAGGGTCAGCTTCAGCTCGCCATGGTTCAGCGGCTGGATGGTCTGCACGGTGCCTTTGCCGAAGGTCTGGCCGCCGATGATCAAGGCGCGGTGATAGTCCTGCATGGCACCGGCGAAAATCTCCGAAGCCGAGGCCGACAAGCGGTTGACCAGCAATGCCATCGGGCCTTTGTAGAAGGCACCCGGGTTCTCGTCTTCGAGCACGTCGACGCGGCCGTCAGCGTTGCGTACCAACACGGTCGGACCCTTGTCGATAAACAGACTGGTCAGCTCGGTGGCTTCCTGCAGGGAGCCGCCGCCGTTGTTGCGCAGATCGATGACCACGCCGTCGACTTTTTCTTTCTGCAGCTCGGTCAGGATTTTCTTAACGTCGCGCGTGGTGCTCTTGTAGTCCGGATCGCCGGCACGGAAGGCCTTGAAGTCCAGGTAGAAAGCCGGGATTTCAATCACGCCCAACTTATAGTCCTTGCCATCCTGCTTGAGGCTGAGGACTTTCTTCTGCACGGCCTGGTCTTCGAGCTTCACCGCTTCACGGGTGATGGACACGATTTTGCTGGTCTGGTCGTTCGGTGCATTGGTGTGCGGAATCACTTCCAGGCGCACCACGCTGCCTTTCGGCCCACGGATCAGCTTGACCACTTCGTCCAGGCGCCAGCCGACCACATCTACCATCTCTTTGTCGGCCTGGGCCACGCCGATGATCTTGTCGGCAGGTGCAACCTGCTTGGTCTTGTCCGCCGGACCTGCCGGAACCAGACGCACGATCTTCACTTGGTCATTGTCGCTTTGCAGGACGGCACCGATGCCTTCCAGCGACAGACTCATATTGATATCGAAATTTTCCGCGTTATCCGGCGACAGATAATTGGTGTGCGGATCGTAGGACATCGCGAAGGTGTTGATGTAGGCCTGGAAGATATCTTCGGCACGGGTCTGGTCCAGACGTGCCAACTGATTCTTGTAGCGCTTGGTCAACAGCTCTTGAATGGCCTTCGGCTCTTTGCCGGCGATCTTCAGGCGCAGCACTTCGTCCTTGACGCGTTTGCGCCACAGGTCATCCAGGGCGGCGGTGCTGGTCAGCCAAGGGGCGTCCTTGCGATCCACCAGAAGGCTTTCCTTCTCGGCGAAGTCGAGCTTGTCGACGCCTTTGTTCAGCTCACCGAGGGCGAAGTCCAGACGCGCTTTGACACGGTCCAGGTAGCGCTTGTAGATGGTGAAGCCGGGCTGCAGGTCGCCGCTTTTGAGGAAGTCGTCGAACTGGGTCTTCCACTTGTTGAACTCAGCGATATCGCTGGCCAGGAAGTAGCTGCGCGACGGATCCAGCAGCTTGAGGTAGCTGTCATAGATGATCACCGAGCGAGCGTCGTCCAGCGGCGGCTTGCTGTAGTGATGGCGCTTGAGCAACTCGACGACGTTAAGGCTCGCAATCACCTCGTCGCGATCAGGCTGAAGGTTGTCCCAGCTGTTGGCTGCGAACGTATTGGTCGACATCGACGACAGGCCGAGACCAATGAAAAGAGCTAGGGCGGTGCTTGGGAACAAATGCTTCATGCTGATTCGACGCGGGGGCAATTGATAACGCATATTAGGCCGTCTTTGAAGTCGCCGGTTCCATATGGGCCGGTCGCATAATGCAAAAAGCCCGGCGATACAGCTACGGGCTCAGTCCAGACTCACTATGGAGGCACTGTGAAAGCATTGCAAGGCGTTGAAGGTCATGTGGAGTGGTTGGAAGAGCCAAGTCCTACATGCGATGTAGGTCAGGTTCGCATTCGGGTGGCGGCTGCGGGACTCAATCGCGCCGATTTATTGCAGCGAGCGGGGCTTTATCCGCCACCGCCGGGCGTCAGCACGGTGTTGGGCCTGGAGTGTTCCGGGGTGATCAGCGAGGTCGGCGCGGGCTCGTCCTGGCAGGTCGGCGACCGCGTCTGTGCGCTGCTGGCCGGGGGCGGCATGGCCGAGGAAGTGGTGGTGGACGCCCGCCATGTGCTGCCGGTGCCGGAAGGCCTGTCGTTGACCGAAGCGGCGGCCTTGCCCGAGGTATATAGCACCGCGTGGTTGAATCTGTTCCAACTGGCGGGCCTCAGGCCCGGTGAAAAGGTGTTGCTGCATGCCGGCGCCAGTGGCGTGGGCTCGGCGGCGATCCAGCTGTGCAAGGCGTTTGGCAGCCCGTGCTGGGTCAGTGTCGGCTCGGCGGATCGGCTGGCCTACTGCGAAGCGCTCGGCGCCCAGGGCGGTGTGGTGCGCACGGACGGTATTGAAGGGCTGCGGGATTTCGGGCCGTTCGATGTCATCCTCGACCCGGTTGGCGCCAGCTACGCGGCGCTGGACCTCAAGCTGCTTGCCCTGGACGGTCGTTGGGTGTTGATCGGCCTGATGGGCGGGCGCGAGGCGCAGTTGGACCTGGCGCAGGTGCTGGGCAAGCGAGTGCAACTGCTGGGCTCGACCCTGCGCAGCCGCGACGATCAGTTCAAGGCCGACCTGTTCAGTGATCTAAGCCAGCATGTCTGGCCGTTGTTTGCCGAAGGCCGCTTGAGCCCGCAACTGGCCAAGACCTTCCCGATCAAGGATGCCGAGGCGGCGTTTGCCGAGCTTGCGACCAACCAGATTTCCGGGAAATTGGTGTTGGTGATCGACGACAGCCTGATCTGACCTCGAATTGGAATGTGGTCAATGTGGGAGGGGGCTTGCCCCCGATGGCGGTGGATCAGATGAAATATTCTTCACTGACACACCGCCATCGGGGGCAAGCCCCCTCCCACATTTGATTGGATTTCAAGTTGAGAGGCTCGGCGTCAGGCCCAGTGGTGGATTGGCCAGCCGGCTTTTTCGGCGTGCTCGCGCAATACCGGGTCGGGATTCACCACCTGCGGATGATCCACTTTCAGCAGTAACGGCAAATCATTGCGCGAATCCGAATAGAAGTACGCGCCTTCCAGGGTTTCACCTTGCTGTTCCAGCCATTCGAGCAAGCGCGTGATCTTGCCTTCGCGGTAGGTCAGGACGCCGACGGTACGGCCGCTGTACACGCCGTGGCTGACATCCAGTTCAATCCCCAATACTTCATCGATACCGATACGCGCCGCAATCGGCGTGACCAGGTGGGTGCCCGACGCGGAAATCACCAGGACCCGGTCGCCGTTCGCGCGGTGGCGGGCGATGGTGCGGGTGGCGTCGCTGTAGATCAGCGGTTCGATCACGTCCTCGACCCATGGCTCCACCAGATGCTCGATCTCCTCCGGTGTGCGGCCGATCATCGGCTCCAGGCTGAAGTCCATGAACGTTTCCATGGCCAGCTTGCCCTGGCTGTAGGCGTCCATCAGTTCGTTGTTCTTGCGCATGAACGACTCGGGGTCGACCCAGGCCAGGCGGCCCATCTGCTCGCTCCACAGGGTGGCGCAGTCGCCGTGGATCAGGGTGTCGTCCAAATCAAAAATTACCAATGCCATCCGTTACGCTCTCTCATTAATGCAATGCCGCTCAGGCTACTTCACACAGTGCGCTTGGGTCGATGGAAAGTGCCAGGCGCTGGCCGTCAGGGTGCAGATCGTCCGCCGAGCGGTTGAGCACGTCCACCACCAATTCCACGCCGCGCGCTTCGATGCGGTAGCGAATCACGTTGCCCAGCAGGCTGTGGCTGCGCACCAGGGCGTCGAGTTCGCCGCTGCGGCTCAGTTCGATGGCTTCCGGGCGAATCGCGATGCGCCCGCTGATCGGCCGTTGCAGCAGTTGGCTGGCCTTGTCCGCGTCGAGCAGGTTGTAGTTGCCGATGAACCCGGCGGCAAACGCATCCACCGGCGCGGTGTAGAGGGTTTCGGCATCGCCGCTTTGGACGATCTTGCCCTGGTTCATCAGGAAGATCCGGTCGGACATGGTCAGCGCTTCTTCCTGGTCATGGGTCACGAAGATCGTGGTCAGCCCCAGTTCGCGCTGGATCTGGCGGATCTGCTCGCGCAGGTGCTTGCGAATGCGCGCATCCAGCGCCGACAGCGGTTCATCCAGCAGCAACAGGCGCGGGCGGGTGACCAGGGAGCGGGCGAGGGCCACGCGCTGGCACTGGCCGCCGGACATCTGGTGCGGATAGCGCCCGGCCAGGTCCTTGAGTTCCACCAGTTGCAACACGTCCTGCACGCGTGTGTGGCTGTCGTCGGCGTTGACCTTTTGCATGCGCAGGCCGAAGGCGACGTTTTGTTCCACGGTCATGTTGGGGAACAGCGCATAGCTCTGGAACACCATGCCGATCTGCCGTTTCTGCGGGCTCAGGGGCACGATGTCGTGGCCGTCGAGGAGGATCTGGCCACTGTCCACCGACGTCAGGCCGGCGATGCAGCGCAGCAAGGTGGACTTGCCACAGCCGGACGGGCCGAGCAGGGTGACGAATTCGCCCTTGGCGATCTCGCAATTGATGTCACTGAACACCGGGGTGCCGGCGTAGCCTTTTTGCAGGTGTTGGACGCTGACGAAGCTCATTGGCTTTTGTCCTTGTTCAAGATGTTGGCGGCCCAGGTCAGCACCAGCACAAAGAAGAAATAGGAAATGACCACGGCACTGGTGAAATGGCCGCTGCTGTTGCGCATGTTGTTCAGGTACACCTGCAGGGTTTCGTAGCGCGTGCCGACGAGGATATTGGCGAACACGAACTCACCGAACAGGAACGAAAACGACAGCAGCAACGCCACCATCAGGCCCTTGCGCAGGTTCGGCAGCACCACCAGGATCGCCGCCTGCCAGGTGCTGGCGCCGAGCAGTTGCGCGGCGTCCATCAGGTCGCGCAGGTTGATGGCTTGCAGGTTGTTGGTGATCGCGCGGTACATGAACGGCAGCGCCACGGTGAAGTAGCAGCCGATCAGAATCCACGGCGTGCCCACCATCGCCAGCGGCCCGGAACCATAGAGTTGCAGCAGGCCCACCGACGACACCACCGGCGGCACCGCGAAGGGCAGCAGGATCAGGATGTTCATCAGCGCGTCGAGCCTGGGGAAGTGGTAATGCACCACGAACAGCAGCGGCAGGATCAGCACCACCGATAAAATCAACGCGCCCACGCAGACCAGCAGGGACTGGCCGAAAGCCATCAGAAAGCGCGGGTCACTCCATAGCTGCACGTACCACTTCACGGTAAAACCGGCCGGCAAGATCGTCGCCGACCAACTGCTGGCAATGGAGTAGACAAAGGTGCCGATCAGCGGCAGCACCAGGATCGCGAACAACAGGTACACCACCACCCGGTGGTAGAGGGTGGCTGGGCCGGCTTCAGCGCGAGACATGGTAGCTCCTCTTGAGCAGCAGTTGATGGACCACGGTGACCACGGTCATCAGCGCCACCAGCACAACGGCCAGCGCGCTGGCCATGTTCGGGTCCAGGGAGATGTCGCCGGAGACCATCGCCGCGATCCGGATCGGCAATACGTTGAAGTTGCCGGTGGTCAGCGCGTAGACCGTGGCGTAGGCGCCGAGGGCGTTGGCCAGCAGGATCACGAAGGTGCCGAGCAGCGCCGGGGTCAGCACCGGCAGGCCGATGTGGCGCCAGAACTGCCAGCCGTTGGCGCCCAGCAGGGCGGCGGACTCGCGCCAGTCTTCGCGCAACGCATCGAAGGCCGGGTAGAGCAGCAGCACGCCCAGCGGGATCTGGAAGTAGGTGTAGAGAATGATCAGGCCGGTCTTGGAGTACAGGTTGAAGTCCTGAATGATCCCGGCTTGCTTGAGCATGAGGGTGATACTGCCGTTGAAACCGAGCAGGATGATGAAGGCAAAGGCCAGGGGCACGCCGGCGAAGTTGCTGGTCATGTTGGCGAAGGCGGTGACGAAGTTGCGCAGCGGCGAGTCCACGCGGCGCAACGAGTAGCTGCCGAGCACCGAAATGATGATGCCGAACACGCTGGAGTAGAAGCTGATCTCCAGGCTGTACTGGATCGCCTGCAGGTAGAACTTCGAACTGAAGATTTTGCTGAAGTTGGCCAGGCCCCAGCCGAACTCTTCCGATTGCAGGCTGTTGATCATCACCCACGCCAGCGGGGCGATTTCAAACACGATGAAGAACAGTGCGAAGGGCACCAGGCAGAGGATTGCCAGCCATTTACTGCGGGTCATGGCACTCACTTCAACAGCTCCCGGCAGACAGGTTTGTCGTGGGGCACGCCGAGCAACGCGCAGACGGTGCCGCACAGCTCGGTTTGCCTGGGCGTGGCGTCGGGATCGAACGTGAAGGCCGAGCCGAGCACGAACAGCGGCACCTCGCGTTCTTCCGGCAGCAGGCCGTTGTGGGAGCGGTCGTTGTTCATGCCGTGGTCGGCAGTCACCAGCACCTGATAGCCGGCGTCGAGCCAGCCTTGCAGGTAATCGGCGAGGAGGATGTCGGCCGAGCGTGCGCTGTTGCGGTATTGCGCGCTGTCGAGGCCGTGCTTGTGACCGGCATCGTCGATGTTCATCGGGTGGACCACCAGCAGGTTCGGCGCGTGTCTGCAGCGCAGGCTTTCGGCGTCGGCGAACAGGTGCGAATCCGGGTAGTGGTCCTGCCAGTAGAAGTGCCCGTGCTGGATCGCCAGGGTTTTGTCGTCGGTATGCCGGTCACGGGCGGCGATAAAGGGCGTGCGGTTATACAGCTCGCTGACCCAGTGATAGGCCGCCGCCGCAGTGGTGAGACCGGCGTCGCGGGCGTAATGGAACAGGCTGCGCTGGTTGGACAAGCGCGAGACATGGTTGTGGACGATGCCGCTGTCGATCGGCGGCACGCCGGTGAAGATGCATTCGTAGAGCGGCCGGGAAAGGGACGGCAGTTCGCATTCGAGTTTGTACAGTGCTGCGCGTCCTGCGCCGACGTAGGCTTGCAGATGCCCCATGGCATGACGGGCAACCTCGAAGTTCAGGCCGTCGAGCACCACAAGGATGACGTTGTGCTTCATAGGGGGAGACGCTCCGCAACAGATGGGGTTGGATCGGGTTTGCGGTTGGAACCGGAACAAATGTGGGAGCAGGCAAGCCTGCTCCCACACTGACCGCATCTACAGTTCAGGCATTACTGCATATTGATGATGACTTCTTCCTGCCACTTCTGCGGCAGTGCCTTGGAGCTCTTCTCCCAGGCGTCGGCATCCTTGATCGGGGTGACGTGCTTGTATTGCTCGTTCGGCAGCAGCTTGTCCTGTACTTCCTTCGGCAACGTCAGGTGTTCGGCGCGAATCGGCCGCGCATTGCCCTTGGCCAGGTTGATCTGGCCGGCGTCGCTGAAGATGTATTCGCGGGCCAGTTTGGCGGCGTTCGGGTGCTTGGCGTATTTATTGATGATGGTGGTGTAGCCGGAAATCACCGAACCGTCCGATGGGATCAGCACCACGTAGTCATCCGGGTTGGCCATCTTGGCTCTGTAGCTCAAACCGTTGAAATCCCAGACCACGCCGACTTCCACTTCGCCTTTTTCCATGGTGGCGATGGTCGGGTTGGCGAGGGACAGGCGACCTTGCTTGGCGATGTCGGCGAACATCAGCAGGGCGGGTTGCAGGTTTTTCTCGTCGCCCTTGTTGGCGATGGCGGCGGCCAAGACACCGTTGGCGGCTTGGGCGGCGGTGCTCACGTCACCGATGGAGACTTTGTATTTACCGCCCTTCAAGTCAGCCCAACTGGTTGGCACGTCCGAGCCGTGCAGCAGTTTTTTGTTGACGATAAAGGCGATGGTGCCGGTGTAGGCCAGGGCCCAGTTGCCGTCTTTATCTTTCGCCCAATCCGGGACCTGGGCCCAGGTGCTTGGCTTGTACGGCTGAACCACGCCCTGTTTCACCGCGATCGGGCCGAAGGCGGCGCCGACGTCGCCGATATCGGCACTGGCGTTGTCTTTCTCGGCGGCGAACTTGGCGATTTCCTGGGCCGAGCTCATGTCGGTATCGATGTGCTTGAGGCCGTAGGTCTTGGCCAGGTCATCCCAGGTGCCTTTCCAGTTGGCCCAGTCATCGGGCATGCCGACGCTGTTGACTGCGCCTTCCGCTTTCGCGGCGGCTTCGAGCGTTTTTAGATCGGTATCAGCGGCCATGGCGGCGGTGCACATGGCAATGGTCGAGCCTAACAGTGATGCCAGGAAAAGCTGTTTCATCCGAAGCTCCTTTGGGCGTTTTCAACGCGGCGTTTTATATGAACGTTAGCGGTGGTGTTGGTCTAGGTCAGCAATACCTGAGCCAATCTAGGCGGGATGGATGACAGTTTCGTGTCGATGTCGTTTTTAGCGCGCCGATGTCGCTCAGCGCAGGTTTAGCGTAGACCATGCCAAAGCGCCCGCAGGCCTTGGACTTGGCCGATGGATTGCAGGGTTCGTCGCAAGGCTCGACAGGGGCTGTCATCTGTCGGTCATCTGCAATGCCTAGGCTGGCACGCAGAAGCACAAGCCCAAATATCGAGCGATTTATGCACCTGAACGGTGCTGGTCTAGTCCAGGTAGGTAACGTTGATGCGTGATGAGGCAATCAAGGCGGTGACATCCATCGGCCTGGCGCTGCAAGAGCAGATCGACCACGGCCTGTTGCCGCCAGCCAGCAAGCTGCCCGCCGAGCGCAAGCTCAGCGAGTTGTTTGGTACCACCCGGATTACGGTGCGGGAAGCCTTGTTACAACTGGAGGCCCAAGGGCAAATCTATCGCGAGGAGCGCCGTGGCTGGTTTGTCTCGCCGCCGCGCCTGGCCTACAACCTGATGCAGCGCAGCCACTTTCACGCAATGGTCAGCGACCAGGGGCGCGTGGCGTCGACCGAGGTGATCAGCGCACGGCTGCAACCGGCGTCGGCAGCGGTGTGCGCGTGGCTGCAATTGCCGGCGCTGTCCAGCGTGATCCAGATTTGCCGCCGGCGCAGGATCGACGGGCGCCTGGTGCTGTATGTGGAGCACTACCTGAACCCGCAGTATTTTCCGGGGATTCTGGCGTGCGACCTGAACCAGTCGATGACCGAGCTGTACGCCCGCAAGTACGACTTGCACTACGGGCGGGTACGTTTCGAGATTGTGCCGACCTCACTGCCGGTGGAAGCCGCCGCCGCGTTGCGCGTGTCGGTGGGCAGCCCGGGTTTGCGCATCGCGCGGGTCAACTATGACCAGCATCAGCGCTTGATCGACTGCGACCTGGAGTTCTGGCGGCATGATGCCATCCATGTGGGCGTGGATGTCATGGGCTCAGCGTCTTGATCAGTTGATCCACATTGCTTTCCAGCGCCGTCACCGGGTCGGCGCCGTCGACGTTCAATACCAGCAGTTGCGCGCCGCCGGCCGTCACTGCGGTTTTCACCGCCGCGCTGGGCGGGCGTCGGCAGGGCGTTTTGTTCCTGCTGCAGCCAGTGGATCTCATCCAGGCTCACGCGCAGGTCGGCGTAGATGCCTTGCTCGGCGGCGCTGAGGTCGCGGCGGGCGTCCAACTGGTGGCTGGGCACGGCGACCACGGTCTGGGTTTCACCGTGCAGGGCCATCACCGTACCGGCCACCGCCAGGATGATCAGGCACAGCAGCAGCACATAGAGGTTTCGTGGCCGGCACCGGCGGGGCGTACAACCTGTGTCGTGCTCATTGAGGCTGGATATCCGCTTGGTCGATTTCAACCACGTGACCGGGGCCTGCGTCGAACAGCACATAGAACTCAGCGGACGGCTTCTTGAAAGTCAGCGTCGAATCCGCGCCGAGCTTGCCGGGCACCAGGATGGTTTCGTCGTAGCCGATCACATCCAGGGTCACGCCGGGGGCGCCGCTGCCGTCGGAAAAACCGCCGCTGCATTCGATCTGTTCGCCGGGGATTTCCTTGCATTCGCACATCGGGTTGTGGGCCACGGCTGTGGGACAGAAACCGGCGCACAGCAACAGCGCGGCGCAGGCGCGGCTCAGGCGTATCAACGTCATGGTTTGACTCCTTGCTGGTTCAGCCAGGCAATGGTGGCAGGCGAGGCCTGGCTCAGCGCAATGGAACCCTGGTGCATCGTGCCGTCCCAGCCTTCCATGGTGACCCACAGTTCGGCGTCGGCCGGCGTGCGCTCGGGCACCGGCAGCAGCGCGCCCATGCGGTATGGCGTGCCGAAGAAGATCACCCCGGCGGCGCGCAGGCTGCGGGGTTTGCCGATGCGCAGGTAGGTTGCCTTGACCTGGTCGGCACAGGCGGCGCACAGGGCGGCGTTGAAGAATTTCATCGGGCCGGCCGGGTCCGGGCGCGGGCCTTCGTTGCGAAACTCGGCGAGGGTCAGGCTCCAGGGGCCTACCTGCACCTCGCCGGCCACCCGCTCGCCGATGCCGCTGTCACCGCGAAACAGTGCGGCGTCGGCAAAGTACTTGGGCATGAAGCACAGGGGCACCAACAACAGCAGGACGTTGATGTGGAAGCGCCATTTCAGCCAAACGGCCCGCAGCGGCGAAGGCGTTGCAGCAGCGAGCTTGCTCATCGGTTGCCCTCCGAAGTTTCAGCCCGCATGGCCGGGATGGATGCCGCTTGGCGTGGCGCCTTATGGCTGCGCTTGAAGGCGTGGAGGGTGGCCAGGGCTGTGCGTTTGGTCCAGATCAGCAGGCCGCTCAATACCATCATGCTCAGCACCAGGCCGAAGAATGCCCAGATCAGCTTGATCCACAGCCCGCCAAAGTCGCCGGTGTGCAGCGGGCGCATGGACTCGGTGACGAACTCCAGCGCCGAGCGGTTGGACAGCAGGTGCGAAACCGCCACTTCGCCGGTGTAGGGGTTGATCTGCGCGGTCTGGAACATCAACGGGTACCAGCCCCGCCCGCCGATCTGCAGATGGCTGTAGGCATTGAGTGGCAGGAACACAAAACTGGTCTCCAGCCCCGGAATCCGTTGGCTGGCGATTTCGATCGCGTCGTCCAGGGCAATCATCGGCGCCGGCACGCCGGGGGCGGACGTTGGCACGTTCTCCCGGGCAATCACCGGCACGACGGGTTCGCTGGAGATGGAAATCTGATTATCCCCCAGGATCGCTTGAATCAGGAACCAGGTGCCGGTGATGGAAATGACCGCGATAAACCAGATCGACCAGATACCGCTCAGGCGGTGGAAGTCGCCCCAGAAGATTCGCGCGCCCTGGCGGATGCGCAGGGTCGGGCGCAAAAAGCCCTTCCAGAAGCGTTTGTACACCACCAGCCCGGTGATCAACGACGCCAGTAACGGCAGGCCGAGCGCGGAGACCAGGTACCAGCCCCAACTGAACCCATTGCTGAACGGCACCAGCCACCAACCATGCAGGGCGCGGGTGAATTGTTTGAAGTCGAACGCCGGGCTGATGCCCTGGATCGCCCCGGTGTACGGGTTAACGTAGACCTCCACCGAGCGCCCGTCGGGGTAGCTGAGGTCGACACTCAGGGCGAAGTGCGACTCGTCCGGGCGGACGATGGATTGCACGATCACCTGGGGCTCGGCGCGTTTGATGGCGCTGATCACCTGGTCATAGCTCAGCGGCTCGGCATCATCTGACGGCTGGCTTGCGCGAATTTCCGGGTTGGCCAGCCAGACGATTTCCTGGCTGACCACCGCCAGGGTGCCGGTGACGCAGACGATCAGTACAAAGAACCAGATGGGTAAGGCCAGCCAACTGTGTACGAGGAACCAGAGTTTTGAGCGCGACTTCTTCGACATGTGAATGGGGGTCTTGATCGGAGGGGGCAATGAGCGCCCGAAAAAGGCCGGTCGTAGCTTTTGCTGACGCGACGGGCTGTATCTAAGTTAAGACGGATGAGAATGAGAAATCCCTAACCGAGATATGAAAGCAAATGTTTCAGGTTCACATTTAGGGCGCTTAAGGTAACGCCGACCCTCGATCAAACGGTGGAGGTCGGCTTGCCCGCGATAGCAGTGGGTCAGGCACCGAATGCATCGACTGACACGCCGTCATCGCGAGCAAGCCCGCTACCAGGCTCAGCCTTGCTTGAACATCTCTTCGGCACGCTGGCGGATTTGTGCTTCGCTCAGATCCTCTTTGCGCGTGGCCAAGAACCACACATGACCGAACGGATCTCTCAACGTGCCGGAGCGGTCGCCGTAGAACTGGTCCTTGGGTTCGGAAATGGATATACCGCCGGCAGCGATCGCTTGTTTGTACTGCGCGTCCACATCGCCCACATATAAATGCAGGGCGACACTGGTGTGGCCATCGCTTGGGCTGCCAAAGGCCATTTCACCGCAGGGCGAGGCGAGCATGATCGCCGAGTCTCCGATACGCAGTTCGGCGTGGCCGACCGTGCCGTCGGGCATGTCCAGGCGCATGACTTGCGTGGCGTTGAAGGCTTTTTTGTAGAACTCGATGGCTTCGGCAGCTTTTTCGACGCCCAGGTAGGGCGTGATGCTGTGATAGCCCTCGGGGATAGGTTTTACGCTCATATCGTTCTCCTTGAATTATGGTTATGGGGGCAGGCTCTTTCACTATAGGCCACGCCAACCGTGGCTTGCGGCCAACCGACGAGGTGTTGCCCCGGCAACAGCGAACAGGCAGATCGTTTCGCCATCAGTGCTGCGGCGGGCGCTGTCCCAGGGTTTAAGGTGAACATTTCCCACAGGGAGCGGTTTTTCAGCTGGGCTCCAACAACTGAGCCCCCGGCCCACGCGCACCGAGTTGGTCGCCCTGGTTGCGCAACGGGCATGCCTCCAGCGACAAACACCCACAACCAATACAGCCATTGAGCTTGTCGCGCAGGAGCATCAGCTTGTTGATGCGTTCGTCCAAATCCTGCCGCCACGAGGCCGACAAACGCTGCCAATCTTTAGCGGTAGGCGTGCGTCCATCCGGCAGGGTCTGCAATGCTTCACCAATTGTCGCCAGCGGAATCCCCAGGCGCTGGGCGATTTTGATCACCACCACCCGGCGCAGGACGTCGCGGGGGTAACGCCGTTGATTGCCGGCATTGCGATTGCTTTTAATCAGCCCCTTGGTTTCGTAAAAATGCAGCGCCGTGACCGCCACGCCGCTGCGGGCCGACAGTTGGCCGACAGTGAGCTCCTTGGTAACCATGAAAAACTCCAGATAGACGCTTGACCTTGACTTAACTAGAGGTTTTACCCTGCGTGGCATCGAATCGCAAGATTCTGCCTACGTAGAAAGGGGAGTGTTCATGCAGGTATCAGAGAAGAATCTCAGTTTCACTCAATTGATTGAGTTTCAGGTCGAGCCCCAACAACAGCTCGCCCTGGTCGCGGCGTTATCCACCCAGAGTGAGCGCCTGGCCCAGGGGCACGGCGGCTTTCTCAACGCGAGTGTGCAGGTCAGCGATGACGGGCGGCGGGTACTCAATTACCTGCAATGGCGCTCACGCGAGGACGGCGAGGCGGCCTTGCAGTGCTTTGAGCACGGCGAGGAAAATTTCTGGACACTGATACGCGCCCACCAGGCCACGGCCGTGACCTTCGGTTCGTTCCAAGTGCTGCACAGTTTCGAGCGCAGCCATGACAATGCGTTGCACTGCCGTCTAAATGGATAGGTGCAGCATACGCTCACCTTGTACGTTTTCCCCCGGACGGCGCTTGTTCACCGCCAGCTCGCCGATTTTGATCAGGCGCGTGCGCGTGACGTTGCGGCTCAGGCCCAGCAGGTTGGCGGTGTGGACCTGGTTGTAGTGGCTGAAGCGGTAGGCGGCACGCAGCAACGCGTCCTCGACTTTTTCATGCAGGGCGCCGGCCTGTTCCTCGAACAGCTTTTGAAAGGCCCGTTCAAGCAAGGCTTCGGCACTGTTGTCGGTGCTGTGCTGGCTGTCGTCCTGACGCTCGATGCGCAGGTTCGACAGGCGCAAATCGTCGCGTTCGATCAGACCATTCCGGCAGATCAGCAAGGTGTGGTGAATCACGTTTTCCAGCTCGCGGATATTGCCCGGCCAGCTGTAGCTTTTTAGCTTGTGTTCGGCCTCGCGACTGAGGGTGATCGGGCCGTAGCCCAGGCGCTGGCTGTAGGCTTGGATGAAGTGGCGGGTCAGCGGCAGGATGTCGCCGGGACGCTCGCGCAACGGGCTGAGCTCCAGGCTGACCACGTCGAGGCGGTAGTAGAGGTCTTCGCGGAAATGCCCGGCGTTGATGGCTTTTTCCAACTGCACGTTGGTCGCCGCCAGCACGCGCACATCGATGGGAATGCTCTTGCGCGAGCCCAGGCGCACCACTTCCCGCTCTTGCAGCACGCGCAATAATTTGACCTGGATCGCCATCGGCAAATCGCCGATCTCATCGAGAAACAAGGTGCCGCCGTCGGCCTCTTCGAACCAGCCGGCCTTGGCGCTGAGGGCGCCGGTGAAGGCGCCTTTTTCATGGCCGAACAGTTCGGCTTCCACCAGCGATTCGGAAAACGCCCCGCAGTTCACCGCTACAAAGGGCCGGTTACGCCGTGCGCTGAGGTTATGAATATGACGCGCCACCAGCTCTTTACCGGTCCCGGTTTCGCCGATGATCAACACGCTGGCTTCGCTGGGCGCCACTTGCTGGATATGGTCGAGCAGCGCCTGGGATTTCGGGTCTTCGAAGACCTGGGCCGTGGCGCGGATCGAGGTGGCGAGGGCGGGCGAGGGCGGTAAGGTTAAAAGCTGCATGGGCACCTCTTTATGAATAGAACGTAGGAGTCGGCAGGGACTGGTTCAACGCCCAGTCCCCCAGTTCGTGGAGTTTGTAGTCCACCGGATCGTGCAGGCTTTGCGTGCGCAGGTTGCGCCAATGGCGATCCAGGCGCAGTGACGCATGGGTGGAGCGCGCGCCGGTGACTTCAAATAGACGGCTGCACAACTCCAGGCCCTGGCGGCTGGCGGCGACCTTGGCGGTGGCGATGGCGATGGCCAGTTGGCCGCGTTCGTTTTCGCTGAGGTTCGGCCCCTTGGCCCAGGCTTGATCGAGCAGCGTGGCGGCGCGTTCCACCAGTAGGCGTACACCTTGCAAGGCCACCCAGAATTCGCCGTAGTGGTGCAGTACGTAAGGGTCCTGGCGCACATCCTCGGCGGTGGATTTGTGCCACGCGCGGGTTTCGGTGAGGGTGTAGTTGCGCGCTTCGTCAAAGGCACCTTCGGCGATGCCGAGGAACATGTGCGTGAAGGTCAACTGTGCGATCAGTGGGCGTAGGCAGGCGAAGGGTGTGCTCAGTGGACCCGGGTCGAGCAGCAACTCCGATTCCTCGACGCGTACCCGTTCGAAACTGGCGCTGCCGCTGTCGGTCTGGCGCTGGCCGATATTGTTCCAGTCGTTGTGCAAAGTGATGCCGCTGCGTCCACTGGGGATGGCGGCGATCAGCAATTTGCCGCCGGCGCTCTCATCCACCGCCGAGGCGATCAGCATTTCCGAATCGCTGGCGCCGGAGCAGAAACTCTTCTTGCCGGAGAACTCACGCCAGCCGCCGAAATCCTTGACCAGTGTGCGCGTGTCCAGCGGGTTGAGGGCGTTGCCCCAGAACCAGTTTTTGCGCGCGGTCTGTTCGAACCAGGGTTGCCATTGGTCCGGGCGCGAAAACAGACGGACCGTGGCGAGCATCAGGTGGTGGAAACCGAAGACGTGGGCGATGGAGCTGTCGACCTTGGCGAATTCACGCACGATGCCCAGGGTGTCGCTCCAGCGTCCACCGAGGCCGCCGTATTGAGCGGGAATGCTCAGCGCCAGCAGACCGCTTTGGCGCAGGGCATCCCGTTCGGTTTTTGGCGTGCCACCGCGCTCGTCGCGTTCGACGGCGGTGAGGGCGAATTCGGCGGCGAGCTGTCTGGCGGTCTGCAAAGGTGAGGGCAGGACGCTGTGGGGTTTGGCTGTCACGCGGTATTCCTCATAGGGCTCTAATGCCGTGTGCGATCTATTGGGCAATGAAGATCAAAGGTGGGATCTCAGCGTTCTCAGGCCTTGGCTGGCAGCACATCATTGGCAATCATTTCGCCAAACGGCCCCGTCAGATTGGTGACGCCGCGTCCGGCCAGGCTGGCGTAGGGCTCCGGTAATAGCGGGAACACCAACTCGGCGAAGCGATAGGCTTCTTCGAGGTGCGGGTAGCCGGAGAAGATGAAACTCTCGATGCCCAAGTCCGCGTATTCCTTGATCCGCTCAGCCACTTGCTGCGGGTTGCCCACCAGCGCCGTACCGGCACCGCCACGTACCAGGCCGACACCAGCCCAGAGGTTGGGGGCGATTTCCAGGTTGTCGCGGCGCCCATCGTGCAAGGCGGCCATGCGGCGCTGGCCTTCGGAGTCAAAGCGCGAGAAGGATTTTTGCGCGGCGGCGATGGTCTCGTCGCTGATGTGTTCGATCAGTTTGTCGGCGGCTTTCCAGGCGTCTTCTTCGGTCTCGCGCACGATCACATGCAGGCGGATGCCGAATTTCACGGTCCGCCCGTGGCGCGCGGCACGTTCACGCACATCCGCGAGCTTTTCGGCGACGGCGGCAGGTGGTTCGCCCCAGGTCAGGTACACGTCCACCTGTTCGGCGGCGAGGTCGTGGGCGGCGTCGGAAGAACCGCCGAAGTACAGTGGCGGATAAGGCTTCTGCACCGGTGGGTAAAGCGCCTTGGCATTCTGTACACGCAGGTGCTTGCCTTCGAAGTCCACCGATTCGCCCTGCAACACGCGGCGCCAGATCCTGAGGAATTCGTCGGAGACTTCATAGCGTTCACTGTGGTCGAGGAAGCTGCCGTCGCCGCGGTTTTCGTCGGGGTCACCGCCGGTCACGACGTTGATCAGCAGGCGGCCGTTGGACAGGCGATCCAAGGTCGCCGCCATGCGCGCCGACACCGTGGGCGAGATGATGCCTGGGCGAATTGCCACCAGATAGCGCAAGCGTTCCGTCAGCGGCACCAGTGCCGAGGCGATTACCCAGGAGTCTTCGCACGAGCGCCCGGTAGGAATCAGCACGCCGTAGTAGCCAAGGCTGTCAGCAGCCTGGGCGACTTGCTTCAGATAATTGAGGGTGACCGGGCGAGCACCTTGGGTGGTGCCCAGGTAATGACCGTCACCGTGAGTGGGCAGAAACCAGAAAACATCCATGACGAATCCTTAAGCGATTTTCAGCAGAGAGGGGGAGTGCGCGGCGAACAAAGGCGCTGCGCGTTCTGCCGCAAGGCGAATACGGCTTTTCAAGGCTTCGTTGGTGATTTGGTAATCGGTGAAATCGGCTTCGGTGGCATACACGCCGATCGGCAGGGTCAGGGCCTGGAAGAAGCTGAACAGCGGGCGCAACTGGTGATCGAGTACCAGTGCGTGACGTTCACTGCCACCGGTGGCGGCCAGCAGCACCGGGGTGTCGATCAACGAATTTAGGCCAACCAGGTCGAACAGGTGTTTGAGCAGGCCTGGATAAGAACCGCGATAGACCGGTGCGGCGACGATCAGCAGGTCGGCCTGTTCGATGGCCAACAGTTGGGATTCGACCTCGGCCGGCAACTCATCGCGCGAGAGTGCGCCGCCCAGTGGCCGGGCGATATCGCCGAGCTCGATAAGAGTGGTCTGGATCGGCAATACTTTTGCCAGTTCGGCCAGCACGGCCTGGGTCAACACCAGGGTGCGGGACGGGCGCCAGGTTCCGCCGGAGAGGGCAACGACATTCAGGGGACGGGTCATGAACAGTTCCTTTTTCAACAGTGGTTCATCGCAGGAGAAGTGAGTCGGTCTGAGCAAGAGCTGTACCAACGGCTGCAGGCCTTGAATCGCTTGGGCTGCGTGCTTACTGCTGAAAACGGTGCTGTTGTCTGCCTGGTGTTTTGTTGAATGGCTGTTGCCTGGGCAACAGTTGCGTGGCGAACAGTGTCGGGTTCGCGTGGAGCCATTTATAGAGGGTTCCTTTTATTCCGTAAATGAACGTATTTCTATATTTATAGATCTTATTGGAATATGTGTGCTGCCCTATCGAGGGTGTGGCCTCGGTTGATAGCGACTATCACGGATGATGATTTTTCTCCGTTCAAGGTCGGGAGTAGCCTGTGTTCATTGACTTGAGACCTCCTTCGCAGAGCCACCGCCATGAACCGATTTCTTGCTGTTTGCGTATTACTTGTCACTTCTGTCGTTGCCGGTTGTGCGACCCATCCCTCGCCTGAATTGCGCCCTTACACGGCACAAGAAACCCGGGAACTGGCGCTGGAGGCGTTGAGCCGTCGCGGGTTGTCGTTTGACGAGTATCAACAGCAGCGGGCTGCCCTGACCCAGGCACAGAAGCCTTTCGGCTTTGATCACCAGGGTGAAATGAACGCCGAACGTAATGTGACCCTGCATGGTCGTCCCAGTTGAGCCGGTGCTCAGTGCCAAAAAGCCCGAGGTTTCTCAAGAAACCTCGGGCTTTTTGTTTGCCATGGCGCTACTTCAGCCTGTTAAGCTGAATTTCAGGAGCGTTCCTACGCACATTTACGTCAAGTGGTCCTTTTTTAATGGCATTCGATCGGGTAAACCTGACGACCTCTGTTCCGGTCGATGCCCCTGAGACGTTGCTCTCGGGAACCAGCTCTGCGAGTCCCCAAGGTTATGAATAAACGTCCGTTGTATTTCGACTATGCCGCCACCACCCCGGTGGATGAGCGGGTCATCCAGGTGATGATCGAGTGCCTGGGCTTCCATGCCAATTTCGGTAACCCTGCGTCCAGTTCCCACGCATTCGGCCAAGCGGCCCGGCAAACGGTTGAGCGGGCGCGTCGCCAGGTGGCCGAGTTGGTCGGTGCCGAGTCGGAGCAGATCGTCTGGACGTCCGGCGCGACCGAGTCCAACAACCTCGCGATCAAGGGTGTAACTCAAGCACGGGGCGTGGCGGGTGGGCATATCATCACCAGCCAGATCGAGCACAAGGCCACGCTGGATACCGCGCGGCAGATGCAGGAAGCCGGTGTAGCCGTGACCTACCTGGTGCCGGACGCCGATGGGTTGATCAGTGCCGAGGCGGTGAGTGAAGCACTGCGTGAAGACACCTTCCTGGTCTCGCTGATGCTGGTGAACAACGAATTGGGCACGCTCAACGACATCCCCGCCATCGGCGCGCGGGTGCGTGAACACGGCGCGTTGTTGCATGTGGACGCGGCGCAAGGAGTGGGCAAGGTGGCAATCGACCTGGCGCAATGGCCGGTGGATTTGATGTCGTTTTCCGCGCACAAGGTGTATGGCCCCAAGGGGATCGGCGCGTTGTATGTCGGGCCGCGGGCGCAGCAGAAGGTGATGGCGCAGATTCACGGCGGTGGTCATGAGGGCGGCTTGCGCTCAGGCACCCTGGCGACCCACCAGATCGCGGGCATGGGCGCGGCGTTCGCCCTGGCGGCGCAGGCTTTTAGCGAAGAGCAGGCGGCAATCGTGGCCTTGCGCCAGCGCTTGCTGGATCAACTGGCGACGGTTGCCGGTGTGCGTCTCAATGGCAGCGCCACCCAGCGCATTCCTCACACCCTCAGCCTCACGTTCGGTGAAGGCGAGTTCGACGCTGCAGCCTTGAGCGCGGGCATGGCTTTTTCCGCGACCTCGGCCTGCAATTCGGCAAGCAATGCGCCTTCCCACGTGCTGCTGGCGCTGGGGCATGACGCCCGCAGCGCCGGTCGAACCGTTCGCTTGAGCCTGGGGCGGTTCACCACCGAGCAGGACATCGACCAGGCCGTGCAATTGATCAAGGTCGCCCTTGCCAGTGCGCCGGCGTTCTGGGCGGTTTGATTCTTCATTCGCAACACATAACAATTATTCGTGGTTAGCAGGAGACACAATGAGTACTCAGCCTTTGACCCATGGAGCGGTTCCCCAGCGCCTGGCGCATACCCGTGAACTGATGCGCCGCGAAGGCATTCACGCCTTGCTGGTGCCGTCGGCTGACCCGCACTTATCCGAATACTTGCCGGGCTACTGGCAGGGGCGTCAATGGTTGTCGGGGTTCCACGGGTCAGTGGGGACGCTGATCGTCACCGCGGATTTCGCCGGTGTCTGGGCCGACAGCCGCTACTGGGAACAAGCGACCAAGGAGCTCAAGGGCAGCGGTATCGAACTGGTGAAACTGCAGCCGGGTCAACCAGGTCCGCTGGAATGGCTGGCCGAGCAGACGCCGCATGGCGGTGTGGTGGCGGTCGATGGTGCGGTGATGGCCGTGGCTTCGGCGCGTACTTTGGGCGGTAAACTTGCAGAGCGCGGCGCACGCCTGCGTACCGATATCGACCTGTTGAATGAAGTCTGGAACGATCGCCCGACGTTGCCGAATCAGCCGATCTACCAGCATCTGCCACCGCAGGCCACCGTCAGCCGTGGGGAAAAACTCGCTGCGCTGCGCGCCAGTTTGAAAGAAAAGGGCGCCGACTGGCATTTCATCGCGACCCTGGATGACATCGCCTGGTTGTTTAACTTGCGCGGTGCCGATGTATCGTTCAACCCGGTGTTTGTGTCCTTTGCCCTGATCAGCGCACAACAGGCCACTTTGTTTGTGGCGCTGAGCAAAGTCGATGCCGAGCTGCGCGCTGTGCTTGAGCAGGATGGCGTGATCTTGCGCGATTACAGCGAAGTCGCCGATGCGCTGCGGGCGGTGCCGTCGGGCGCGAGTGTGCAGGTTGATCCGGCACGCGTGACCGCCGGCTTGCTGGAACACCTGGATGCCAGCGTCAAGCTGGTGGAAGGGATGAATCCGACTACGCTGGCCAAATCCCGCAAGAGCCTGGCCGACGCGGAACATATCCGCCAGGCCATGGAACAGGATGGCGCGGCCCTGTGCGAATTCTTCGCCTGGCTGGAGAGTGCGCTGGGCCGTGAACGCATCACTGAACTGACCATCGACGAACACCTGACGGCTGCACGTACCCGCCGGCCCGGTTATGTGTCGCTGAGTTTCAACACCATCGCCGCGTTCAACGCCAATGGCGCGATGCCGCATTATCACGCCACCGAAGAAGAGCATGCGCTGATCGAAGGTGATGGCCTGCTGTTGATCGACTCGGGCGGCCAGTACTTGGGTGGTACTACCGATATCACGCGGATGGTGCCTATCGGAGCGCCGAGTGATGAACAGAAGCGTGATTGCACCCGCGTGCTCAAGGGGGTGATTGCGCTGTCCCGTGCTCACTTTCCCAAGGGCATTATGTCGCCATTGCTGGATGCCATCGCACGAGCGCCGATCTGGGCCGAAGGTGTCGACTATGGGCATGGCACAGGTCACGGCGTAGGTTATTTCCTCAATGTGCATGAAGGTCCGCAGGTGATCGCCTACCAGGCGGCCACTGCGCCGCAAACCGCGATGCAGCCGGGCATGATCACTTCCATTGAGCCGGGTACGTACCGTCCGGGGCGTTGGGGCGTGCGTATCGAGAACCTGGTGTTGAATCGCGAAGCAGGCAAGACCGAGTTTGGTGAGTTCCTCAAGTTCGAAACCCTGACCTTGTGCCCTATCGACACCCGTTGCCTGGAGCCGTCGTTGCTAACGGCGGAGGAGCGCCAGTGGTTCAATGCGTACCATGCAGAGGTGCGTCAGCGTTTGAGCCCATTGCTCAGTGGCGCCGCGTTGGAGTGGTTGCAGGTGCGGACTGCGGCGATTTGATCGGTCGCTGCTCGGCAGATGCCGCTTGCGATCTGCGCGCAAGCGGTTAGCCGCAGCGTCGCGAAGGGCTGCGTCGGTTCGAGGCGTTCAAGGTGGGCGGTGCGGAGCAGTCGGAAGTGGACTGCTCAGGCCGTCATTTACAGATGACGATCATGCTCCGGCTGGTGTAGCCGGCAGGGTTGAGGCCGAAGGGATAGTCCCCAGGCTCCTCGGAGTTGTCACCGGACTTGGCGATAACCCGGTAGCCTTTGGCACCGCATGAATTGACTGCACTGGTGTAGCACTGGTCCCAGGAGGAGGACAGGCCGGAACAGTTGATATGCAGCCCTTTTTTGCCCCGTTTCACTTCTGTTTTGGTGGTCGCGGCACAGCCAGCAATGGCCATGACCATTAACAGTATCAAAATTCGCTTCATTCCTATCCTTAATAGCGGCTTCGAAAAAATGCATGAAGCCAGCTTTACTCGCTCTCGATTGTAGCGTTCGCGCTGTCCTTGTCGAAACTCTCCATGAATGACATTTGGTTGCGGCCTAAACATGGCCTAAATGAGCGGCAAATACCAGAGCTACCGTCAAAGATGATTAATCGGCTGGTACCAGAGGTTTAGCCTCGTTTCGCATGGTCAGCGTGGCGCCAACGGAGGCCAGGATAATGCAGGCGATGGCCATCCACTGTGCAAGCGACAAATGCTCCAGCAGGAAGAACAGGCCCGAGAGTGCGCCGAATGCGGGTTCGATGCTCATCAACGTGCCAAAAGTACGGGCGGGCAGGCGAGTCAGCGCGACCATCTCCAGGGTGTAGGGCAGCGCGGTGGACAGGATGGCGACGCCGATGGCGACCGGAATCAGCGCGGGCGTCAGCAGCGTCACACCCGCATGGACGATGCCGATGGGGGCGACGAACAAGGCAGCGATCATGACGCCCAGGGCCGCCGTTTGTACGCCGTTATCATTCCCCGCCTTTTGGCCGAATAGAATGTAGAGCGCCCAGCAAACACCTGCGCCTAATGCATAAGCCGCCCCGACCAGGTCGATGCCAGTGCTGGCTTCTCCCATGGGAACTAACAGCAGAAGACCGACGACTGCGAGGGCGATCCACAGAAAGTCCACCGCCCGGCGCGATGCGTAGAGGGCGACCGCGAGCGGCCCGGTGAATTCCAGGGCTACCGCAATACCAAGGGGGACTGTGCGCAGCGACATATAGAAGAGGAAGTTCATGCCGCCCAGGGCCATTCCGTAGACGATCACGGTGCGCAGGGATTTGGCCGTCAGCGTGGCGCGCCATGGGCGCAATATAAGCAACATGATGATGCTGGCGAAAATCAGACGCAGC
This sequence comes from Pseudomonas marginalis, assembly GCF_024169655.1. Lineage (GTDB taxonomy): Bacteria > Pseudomonadota > Gammaproteobacteria > Pseudomonadales > Pseudomonadaceae > Aquipseudomonas > Aquipseudomonas paraveronii. The sequence continues at coordinate 1,977,084 of NZ_JALJWV010000001.1, forward strand.
GTGGTGGTGCCTTGGGCGCCTACGATAGGGAACATGCTCTTGGCCAGCGAGGCGCCGGACTGGATGGAAGCCATGGCGATCAACAGCAGACCGACGGGAAACAGTGCCGAGGCCAGGCTGCGGGGGGAGGTGGTCATTGGGGGTGTTCGTCCGAGGTCATATTTGAGTAGCAGAGAGCCCTATGATGCTTAACTGTGCGGCATTGAGCAATATATTGCTCAATCATCAATCGGCGGGCCTCTATATATAGAGGGAGTTCAGAGGTTTTCGGCTGTTTGATAGAAAAACCAAATTAAGGGTTGACGGCAAATCCTGGACGTCTATAATTTGCCCCACTTCCGGCGCAGTCGAAACGGAAAACTCCTTGGTAAACAAAGAGTTATGCGAGATTCGACAGCGGCCTGCTTCAGTTCATCGAGGCCTGGAAGGAGTTGGTAGAGCAATGTTGTTTGGCTCTATTAACGTTTCGATCTTCTCGGTCGAAAGCGGAGAAAAAGAGGTGTTGACAGCAGCGTGTAACGCTGTAGAATTCGCCTCCCGCTAACGAGAGATCGGAAGCGCAAGTGGTTGAAGTTACAAAGGAAACTTTGAAAACTTCTTAAAATAATCACTTGACAGCAAATGAGGCTGCTGTAGAATGCGCGCCTCGGTTGAGACGAAAGATCTTAACCAACCGCTCTTTAACAACTGAATCAAGCAATTCGTGTGGGTGCTTGTGGAGTCAGACTGATAGTCAACAAGATTATCAGCATCACAAGTTACTCCGCGAGAAATCAAAGATGTAACCAACGATTGCTGAGCCAAGTTTAGGGTTTCTTAAAAACCCAAAGATGTTTGAACTGAAGAGTTTGATCATGGCTCAGATTGAACGCTGGCGGCAGGCCTAACACATGCAAGTCGAGCGGTAGAGAGAAGCTTGCTTCTCTTGAGAGCGGCGGACGGGTGAGTAATGCCTAGGAATCTGCCTGGTAGTGGGGGATAACGTTCGGAAACGGACGCTAATACCGCATACGTCCTACGGGAGAAAGCAGGGGACCTTCGGGCCTTGCGCTATCAGATGAGCCTAGGTCGGATTAGCTAGTTGGTGAGGTAATGGCTCACCAAGGCGACGATCCGTAACTGGTCTGAGAGGATGATCAGTCACACTGGAACTGAGACACGGTCCAGACTCCTACGGGAGGCAGCAGTGGGGAATATTGGACAATGGGCGAAAGCCTGATCCAGCCATGCCGCGTGTGTGAAGAAGGTCTTCGGATTGTAAAGCACTTTAAGTTGGGAGGAAGGGCAGTTACCTAATACGTGATTGTTTTGACGTTACCGACAGAATAAGCACCGGCTAACTCTGTGCCAGCAGCCGCGGTAATACAGAGGGTGCAAGCGTTAATCGGAATTACTGGGCGTAAAGCGCGCGTAGGTGGTTAGTTAAGTTGGATGTGAAATCCCCGGGCTCAACCTGGGAACTGCATTCAAAACTGACTGACTAGAGTATGGTAGAGGGTGGTGGAATTTCCTGTGTAGCGGTGAAATGCGTAGATATAGGAAGGAACACCAGTGGCGAAGGCGACCACCTGGACTGATACTGACACTGAGGTGCGAAAGCGTGGGGAGCAAACAGGATTAGATACCCTGGTAGTCCACGCCGTAAACGATGTCAACTAGCCGTTGGGAGCCTTGAGCTCTTAGTGGCGCAGCTAACGCATTAAGTTGACCGCCTGGGGAGTACGGCCGCAAGGTTAAAACTCAAATGAATTGACGGGGGCCCGCACAAGCGGTGGAGCATGTGGTTTAATTCGAAGCAACGCGAAGAACCTTACCAGGCCTTGACATCCAATGAACTTTCTAGAGATAGATTGGTGCCTTCGGGAGCATTGAGACAGGTGCTGCATGGCTGTCGTCAGCTCGTGTCGTGAGATGTTGGGTTAAGTCCCGTAACGAGCGCAACCCTTGTCCTTAGTTACCAGCACGTCATGGTGGGCACTCTAAGGAGACTGCCGGTGACAAACCGGAGGAAGGTGGGGATGACGTCAAGTCATCATGGCCCTTACGGCCTGGGCTACACACGTGCTACAATGGTCGGTACAGAGGGTTGCCAAGCCGCGAGGTGGAGCTAATCCCAGAAAACCGATCGTAGTCCGGATCGCAGTCTGCAACTCGACTGCGTGAAGTCGGAATCGCTAGTAATCGCGAATCAGAATGTCGCGGTGAATACGTTCCCGGGCCTTGTACACACCGCCCGTCACACCATGGGAGTGGGTTGCACCAGAAGTAGCTAGTCTAACCTTCGGGAGGACGGTTACCACGGTGTGATTCATGACTGGGGTGAAGTCGTAACAAGGTAGCCGTAGGGGAACCTGCGGCTGGATCACCTCCTTAATCGACGACATCAGCTGCTCCATAAGTTCCCACACGAATTGCTTGATTCATTGAAGAAGACGATAAGAAGCAGCCCGAAATTGGGTCTGTAGCTCAGTTGGTTAGAGCGCACCCCTGATAAGGGTGAGGTCGGCAGTTCGAATCTGCCCAGACCCACCAATTTTGTGTGGGAACCTGTAGAAATACGGGGCCATAGCTCAGCTGGGAGAGCGCCTGCCTTGCACGCAGGAGGTCAACGGTTCGATCCCGTTTGGCTCCACCACTACTGCTTCTGAAGTTTGAAAGCTTAGAAATGAGCATTCCATCGTGATGATGGTGAATGTTGATTTCTAGTCTTTGATTAGATCGTTCTTTAAAAATTTGGGTATGTGATAGAAAGATAGACTGAACGTTACTTTCACTGGTAACGGATCAGGCTAAGGTAAAATTTGTGAGTTCTCTTAATTGAGAAATTCGAATTTTCGGCGAATGTCGTCTTCACAGTATAACCAGATTGCTTGGGGTTATATGGTCAAGTGAAGAAGCGCATACGGTGGATGCCTTGGCAGTCAGAGGCGATGAAAGACGTGGTAGCCTGCGAAAAGCTTCGGGGAGTCGGCAAACAGACTTTGATCCGGAGATGTCTGAATGGGGGAACCCAGCCATCATAAGATGGTTACCTTACACTGAATACATAGGTGTAAGGGGCGAACCAGGGGAACTGAAACATCTAAGTACCCTGAGGAAAAGAAATCAACCGAGATTCCCTTAGTAGTGGCGAGCGAACGGGGACTAGCCCTTAAGTGGCTTTGAGATTAGCGGAACGCTCTGGAAAGTGCGGCCATAGTGGGTGATAGCCCTGTACGCGAAAATCTCTTAGTCATGAAATCGAGTAGGACGGAGCACGAGAAACTTTGTCTGAATATGGGGGGACCATCCTCCAAGGCTAAATACTACTGACTGACCGATAGTGAACTAGTACCGTGAGGGAAAGGCGAAAAGAACCCCGGAGAGGGGAGTGAAATAGATCCTGAAACCGTATGCGTACAAGCAGTGGGAGCCTACTTGTTAGGTGACTGCGTACCTTTTGTATAATGGGTCAGCGACTTATTTTCAGTGGCGAGCTTAACCGAATAGGGGAGGCGTAGCGAAAGCGAGTCTTAATAGGGCGTCTAGTCGCTGGGAATAGACCCGAAACCGGGCGATCTATCCATGGGCAGGTTGAAGGTTGGGTAACACTAACTGGAGGACCGAACCGACTACCGTTGAAAAGTTAGCGGATGACCTGTGGATCGGAGTGAAAGGCTAATCAAGCTCGGAGATAGCTGGTTCTCCTCGAAAGCTATTTAGGTAGCGCCTCATGTATCACTGTAGGGGGTAGAGCACTGTTTCGGCTAGGGGGTCATCCCGACTTACCAAACCGATGCAAACTCCGAATACCTACAAGTGCCGAGCATGGGAGACACACGGCGGGTGCTAACGTCCGTCGTGAAAAGGGAAACAACCCAGACCGTCAGCTAAGGTCCCAAAGTTATGGTTAAGTGGGAAACGATGTGGGAAGGCTTAGACAGCTAGGAGGTTGGCTTAGAAGCAGCCACCCTTTAAAGAAAGCGTAATAGCTCACTAGTCGAGTCGGCCTGCGCGGAAGATGTAACGGGGCTCAAACCATACACCGAAGCTACGGGTATCACTTAGGTGATGCGGTAGAGGAGCGTTCTGTAAGCCTGTGAAGGTGAGTTGAGAAGCTTGCTGGAGGTATCAGAAGTGCGAATGCTGACATGAGTAACGATAATGGGTGTGAAAAACACCCACGCCGAAAGACCAAGGTTTCCTGCGCAACGTTAATCGACGCAGGGTTAGTCGGTCCCTAAGGCGAGGCTGAAAAGCGTAGTCGATGGAAAACAGGTTAATATTCCTGTACTTCTGGTTATTGCGATGGAGGGACGGAGAAGGCTAGGCCAGCTTGGCGTTGGTTGTCCAAGTTTAAGGTGGTAGGCTGGAATCTTAGGTAAATCCGGGATTCTAAGGCCGAGAGCTGATGACGAGTTATCTTTTAGATGACGAAGTGGTTGATGCCATGCTTCCAAGAAAAGCTTCTAAGCTTCAGGTAACCAGGAACCGTACCCCAAACCGACACAGGTGGTTGGGTAGAGAATACCAAGGCGCTTGAGAGAACTCGGGTGAAGGAACTAGGCAAAATGGCACCGTAACTTCGGGAGAAGGTGCGCCGGTGAGGGTGAAGGACTTGCTCCGTAAGCTCATGCCGGTCGAAGATACCAGGCCGCTGCGACTGTTTATTAAAAACACAGCACTCTGCAAACACGAAAGTGGACGTATAGGGTGTGACGCCTGCCCGGTGCCGGAAGGTTAATTGATGGGGTTAGCTAACGCGAAGCTCTTGATCGAAGCCCCGGTAAACGGCGGCCGTAACTATAACGGTCCTAAGGTAGCGAAATTCCTTGTCGGGTAAGTTCCGACCTGCACGAATGGCGTAACGATGGCGGCGCTGTCTCCACCCGAGACTCAGTGAAATTGAAATCGCTGTGAAGATGCAGTGTATCCGCGGCTAGACGGAAAGACCCCGTGAACCTTTACTATAGCTTTGCACTGGACTTTGAATTTGCTTGTGTAGGATAGGTGGGAGGCTTTGAAGCGTGGACGCCAGTTCGCGTGGAGCCAACCTTGAAATACCACCCTGGCAACTTTGAGGTTCTAACTCAGGTCCGTTATCCGGATCGAGGACAGTGTATGGTGGGTAGTTTGACTGGGGCGGTCTCCTCCTAAAGAGTAACGGAGGAGTACGAAGGTGCGCTCAGACCGGTCGGAAATCGGTCGTAGAGTATAAAGGCAAAAGCGCGCTTGACTGCGAGACAGACACGTCGAGCAGGTACGAAAGTAGGTCTTAGTGATCCGGTGGTTCTGTATGGAAGGGCCATCGCTCAACGGATAAAAGGTACTCCGGGGATAACAGGCTGATACCGCCCAAGAGTTCATATCGACGGCGGTGTTTGGCACCTCGATGTCGGCTCATCACATCCTGGGGCTGAAGCCGGTCCCAAGGGTATGGCTGTTCGCCATTTAAAGTGGTACGCGAGCTGGGTTTAGAACGTCGTGAGACAGTTCGGTCCCTATCTGCCGTGGACGTTTGAGATTTGAGAGGGGCTGCTCCTAGTACGAGAGGACCGGAGTGGACGAACCTCTGGTGTTCCGGTTGTCACGCCAGTGGCATTGCCGGGTAGCTATGTTCGGAATAGATAACCGCTGAAAGCATCTAAGCGGGAAACTAGCCTCAAGATGAGATCTCACTGGGACCTTGAGTCCCCTGAAGGGCCGTCGAAGACTACGACGTTGATAGGTTGGGTGTGTAAGCGCTGTGAGGCGTTGAGCTAACCAATACTAATTGCCCGTGAGGCTTGACCATATAACACCCAAGCAATTTGACTACTCGAAAGAGCATCAGATTGCGGTGTGTGAAGACGAAACGAACCGAAAGTTCGACTCTTACAAAACACCGAAAGCTATCACATACCCAATTTGCTGAAGCGAGGCCAACTGGTCACGACTCAGTACCCGAATTTCTTGACGACCATAGAGCATTGGAACCACCTGATCCCATCCCGAACTCAGCAGTGAAACGATGCATCGCCGATGGTAGTGTGGGGTTTCCCCATGTGAGAGTAGGTCATCGTCAAGATTAAATTCCAGAACCCCTGTTTGCTTACGCAGACAGGGGTTTTGTTTTGGGCGCTTGGAAAGTGCGAAGAGGCTCATCGCGATAGTCTTCAGTGCGTCCTTGCCGTGGTTTAGTAAAGGTCCTTTGAGCATTTGTGCCGCGATCTTCAAGCTGCAAGATCATACAAGAACGGTTGACCCTTCCTTCGATAGCCTGACAATTCTCACCTACCAGAGGATTGGTCATGGCTCAGCAACAGCACTCAGCACAACCTGTAAATCTCGCGCAAAAGGCTTCGCTCATCAGTGAACAGTGGAGCCCGAGAGTCGTAGCCGAGATGAACGACTACCAGTTCAAGGTTGTACGCATCGAAGGCGAGTTCATCTGGCACTCACATCCAGAAACCGACGAGGCGTTTCTCGTGCTTGAAGGGATACTGCGTATCGACCTTCCGGAAGGTCCCGTGTATGTGGCGCCGGGGGAGTTGTATGTCGTTCCTCGCGCAATAGAACACCGGACGGCCGCCGAAGGCGAAGCCAAACTGATGATGATCGAACCTCGCGGCATCTTGAACACCGGCCATGAAGGGGGAGACCGCACCGCCATGAACGACCAGTGGATCTGAAATCCATCTGCTGTTCGAGGCCACCGTCGTCATCTGGCAACAGTGGCCTCATCCCCCGATGCTCGGTGCCGCCTGACTCAACGGCACCACAAGGCCCTTCCAGGCTACCGTTTGGGAAATCGATGCAAAGTGTTTCTGCATTTTTGCTATGGTTCAGCACATTTTCACAAGGATTGATCTTTCATCCGCAGGACGCGGCGTCGACCTTTTTCAACGAGATGCTGTAGAAATGCCTGAACCGATACCGATCAAAGACCACGAAAACGAAAACCGCCTGGTCAACAAACGCCTGCTCGCCTGCGCCTTGTTGGTGATCGGCATCACCTGCGCCCTGGTGGGCCGCCTGTATTTTCTGCAGGTCGTGCAATTCGACTATCACTCGACGATTTCTGAAAACAACCGTGTCCACGTACTGCCCATCACGCCGACTCGTGGCTTGATCTACGACCGCAACGGCGTTGTGCTGGCTGACAACCGCCCAAGTTACAACCTGATCATCACCCGCGAGCGCACCACCGACCTCAAGGGCGAGCTGGACGCGATCGTCAGTCTGCTGCACCTACCAGCAGAAGACCGCGCCGTGTTCGACAAGGCGCTGAAGCAGGCGCGGCATCCTTTTGTGCCGGTTACGTTGTTTTATGAGCTGACCGAAGAACAGATCGCCGAACTCGCCGTCAACGAATTCCGCCTGCCCGGCGTAGACGTCGAACCGCAATTTGTTCGCCACTATCCCCTGGGCGCGCACTTCGCTCACTCCATCGGTTACGTTGGCCGCATCAACGAAAAAGAATCCAAGACCCTCGACTCGGTGGAGTACCGCGGCACGCAGTCCATCGGTAAGACTGGCATCGAGCGGTTCTACGAGTCAGAGCTGCATGGCCATGTCGGCTATGAAGAAGTCGAGACCAACGCCCAGGGACGCGTACTGCGCGTGCTCAAGCATACCGACCCGATCCCCGGCAAAAACATCGTGCTGAGCCTCGACGTCAAACTCCAGGAAGCGGCTGAAGAAGCCCTGGGCGATCGCCGTGGCTCCGTGGTGGCCCTCGACCCGCAAACCGGCGAAGTACTGGCCATGGTCAGCAAGCCCAGCTTCGACCCCAACCTGTTCGTCACCGGCATCAGTTTCAAGGAATATGCCGCCCTGCATGATTCTATCGACCGTCCGCTGTTCAACCGGGTCCTGCGCGGTCTCTATGCGCCGGGCTCGACCATCAAGCCGGAAGTGGCCATCGCGGGTCTCGACAGCGGGGTAGTGACCGCCCAGACCCGTGTGTTCGACCCCGGTTACTACCAATTGCCCGACTTTGACCACAAATACCGCAACTGGAACCACAGCGGTGATGGTTGGGTGGATATGGACGCGGCCATCATGCGCTCCAACGACACCTATTTTTACGACCTGGCCCACAAGCTGGGCATCGACCGCCTGCATGACTACCTGGCCGAATTCGGCCTGGGCCAGAAAGTCTCCCTGGACATGTTCGAGGAGTCAGCTGGCCTGATGCCGTCCCAGGCCTGGAAGCGCGCGACACGGCGCCAACCCTGGTTCCCGGGCGAAACGGTGATCCTCGGCATCGGCCAGGGTTATATGCAGGTCACGCCGCTGCAATTGGCCCAGGCCACCGCGTTGATTGCCAATAAAGGCGTGTGGAATCGACCGCGCCTGGCCAAGACGATCAACGGCGTGGCGCCAGTGGACGAGCACCCGATGCCCAACGTGGTCCTCAAGGACCCGCGTGACTGGGAACAGGTCAACCACGGGATGCAACTGGTGATGCACGATCCCCGCGGGATCGCCCGGGCGGCCGCGCAGGGTGCTCAATACCGGATTGCCGGCAAGAGTGGTACCGCGCAGGTGGTGGCGATCAAGCAGGGTGAGCGCTACAACCGCGACAAAACCCTGGAGCGCCACCGTGACAACGCGCTGTTTGTCGGGTTTGCGCCGGCGGAGCACCCTCAAATCGTGATTTCGGTGATGATCGAAAACGGCGAGGCCGGTGGCCGGGTCGCAGGCCCGGTGGTGCGCCAGATCATGGACGCCTGGCTGCTCGACCACGAAGGCCACCTGAAGCCGCAATATGCGACGCCGAGCAAAGCCCCCGGCGATCCCCACGTCTGACTCACACCTGCCATTCGTCCCACTGCGCCACGCCCTCATGTGCCAGCCACGGCACATCATGGGCCGTCCAGATATGCGCGGTGGGCCTGACACCCGGATCATCGTCCAGCGTCGCCACCCGCACAATCACATGGGGCTGATGCCCACGCTCGGCCATCAGATGTGAGCCACAGCGGGAGCAGAAGCGCCTGAATTTGCCTGGCGAAGATTCGAAGGCCGCCAACAGTTCCTCGCCCTGCGTCCAGCGAAAATGTTCACGCATCACGCCTGCGGTGCTCACAAACGCCGCCGCATGCGCCTTGCGGCAGCTATCGCAGTGGCAGTGGCTGATGGGCATGTCCAGGCTGTCCACCTGGTAGCGCACGGCTTTACACAAGCAACTTCCATTCAACGGGTCAGTCATAACCTATGGCCGGGTCAACAATGGGGGCATCATCATCGCGCAGAACCCAAGGTTGCGCATTGGTCGATGTCGCCTACTGTCAATGGAGGAGGTGACGTATGCACGTATCAGATCGAATCGAACGGAAAGTCCTACTGAACGCTCCACGCAAAAAGGTGTGGGAGGCGCTCACCGATGCCGAGCAATTCGGCCGCTGGTTTGGCATCGCCCTCAAGGGCAAGACCTTTGTCGCCGGGGAAACGATCGAAGCGCCGATCACTTACCCAGGTTACGAACACGTGATCTGGAAGGCCAGGATCGAACACATCTTGCCGCAGACGCGGTTTTCGTTCTCGTGGCACCCCTTCGCCGTAGAAAAAGGCATCGACTACGACAAGGAAACACCGACGCTGGTGGAGTTCACCGTTGAAGACCGCGCCCCGGGCATTTTGCTGCGGGTTGTTGAATCCGGCTTCGACGCAGTGCCCGAAGCCCGCCGCCTGAAAGCCTTCAAAATGAATTCCCGCGGATGGGACGAGCAAATGCGCAATATCGAAGGCTACCTGAGCCACTTCCACCAAGGCATCGCCTGAGGCGATTGCGCGCTGTGTGCGCGTTAACGTGCCGCGTTTGGCCGGATGCCGGGTAGAATCACGCCCTGAAAGTGATTCCTGAGGTGCGGCACGGTGGATTTACAGCAGGGTTTTGTCCTGACCCGGCATTGGCGCGATACCCCGGCGGGGACGCAGGTCAGCTTCTGGCTGGCCACCGACCAGGGGCCGAGGTTCATCCGCCTCCCCGTGCAAAGCTCGGTGATGTTCATCCCCGAAGCCCATCGCAAACCGCTGGATTGGCTGCTCAAGGGCGAGCGCGATATCGAATTGCGCCCGCTGGAGCTGTGCGATTTCCATCACCGCAAGGTCTTGGGCCTCTACACCCGCCAGCATCGGCAACTGATGGACCTGGAAAAGCGCCTGCGCGCCGCCGGTGTCGATGTCTACGAAGGTGACGTGCGCCCGCCCGAGCGTTACATGATGGAGCGTTTCATCACCGCCCCCGTGTGGTTCGACGGCACGCCCGACGCCACGGGCGCGCTGCTCGACGCGCAGATGAAACCCGCGCCCGACTATCGCCCGCCGCTCAAACTGGTGTCCCTGGACATCGAGACCACCGCCCAGGGCGATCTGTATTCCATCGCCCTCGAAGGCTGCGGCGAGCGCCAGGTGTACATGCTCGGCCCGCCGAACAAAACCGATGCGGTGGACTTCAAGCTCGACTACTGCGACACCCGTGGCCAATTGCTCGAACGCCTCAACCAATGGCTGGCCACGCATGACCCCGACGCGATCATCGGCTGGAACGTGGTGCAGTTCGACCTGCGCGTGCTCCACGAACACGCCCAGCGCCTCAACGTGCCGCTTCTGCTCGGCCGTGGCGAAGAGCCCATGACCTGGCGCGAACACGGCAGCCGCAATCATTACTTCGCGGCCGCGGCGGGGCGGCTGATCATCGACGGTATTGAAGCGCTGCGCTCGGCCACCTGGAGTTTTGAATCCTTCAGCCTGGAAAACGTCGCGCAAACCCTGCTCGGCGAAGGCAAAGACATCTCCACGCCCTACCAGCGCATGGACGAAATCAACCGCATGTTCGCCGAGGACAAGCCGGCCCTGGCGCGTTACAACCTCAAGGACTGCGAACTGGTCACGCGGATTTTCGAGAAGACCGAGCTGCTTAAGTTCCTGCTGGAACGGGCCAGTGTCACCGGCTTGCCGGCCGACCGCAACGGTGGCTCCGTGGCCGCATTCACCCACCTGTACCTGCCGCTGATGCACCGCCAAGGCTTCGTCGCGCCGAACCTGGGCGACAAACCGCCCCAGGCCAGCCCCGGCGGGTTTGTCATGGATTCGCGCCCCGGCCTCTACGAATCGGTGTTGGTGCTGGACTACAAAAGCCTCTACCCGTCGATTATCCGCAGCTTCCTGATTGATCCGGTGGGCCTGGTCGAAGGCCTCAAGCACCCCGATGACAGCGCGTCGGTGGAAGGCTTTCGCGGCGCCCGGTTTTCCCGTACCCGACACTGCCTGCCCGCCATCGTCGCGCGCATCTCCGAAGGCCGCGAAGAGGCCAAGCGCGAACACAATGCACCGTTGTCCCAAGCGCTGAAAATCATCATGAACGCCTTCTACGGCGTACTCGGTTCCAGCGGTTGCCGGTTCTTCGATACGCGCCTGGCGTCGTCGATCACCCTGCGCGGCCATCAGATCATGCGCCAGACCCGCGAACTGGTCGAAGCCCAGGGCTATGAAGTGATCTACGGCGACACCGATTCCACTTTCGTCTGGCTCGGCAGCGCGCATTCCCAAGAGGACGCCAGCCGCATCGGCCAGGCGCTGGTGCAGCACGTCAACGATTGGTGGCGCGCGCATTTGCACACCGCATTCGGCCTGCACAGCGCCCTGGAGTTGCAATACGAAACCCACTTCACGCGCTTCCTCATGCCGACCATTCGCGGCGCCGAGGAGGGCAGCAAGAAACGTTACGCCGGGTTGGTGGTGCGCGGCGATGGCAGCGAAGAAATGGTCTACAAAGGCCTGGAAACCGTGCGCAGCGACTGGTCGCCCCTGGCCCGGCAATTCCAGCAGGAGCTCTACCATCGTATCTTCCACCGCCAGCCCTATCAGGATTACGTGCGCGACTACGTGCGGCGCACCTTGAGCGGCGAATTCGACGAGCTGCTGATCTACCGCAAGCGCCTGCGCCGGCGGTTGGACGACTACGAGCGCAACGTCCCGCCCCACGTGCGCGCCGCGCGCCTGGCCGACGACTACAACGACGGCATGAACCGCCCGCGCCAGTACCAGCGCGGCGGTTGGATCAGCTATGTGATCAGCGTCAACGGCCCGGAACCGCTGGAAGTGCGCCAGGCCCCGATCGACTATGACCACTACGTCACCCGGCAATTGCAGCCTGTGGCCGATGCGATCCTGCCGTTTGTGAATGACGACTTCGGTACCCTGGTCGGCGGGCAAATGGGCCTGTTCTAAACTGTTTGCCTCGCGCGGGTGAGCGTCTACGCTGTTGGCGTGCTCGGCAATTGCTACGCGACACCAAGGAGGAAACCCCATGTACACGCTCTATGGCACCGACGACTCCGGCTCATGCATGATCGAAATTGCTCTGCAGCGTTGCGCGGTGCCATGGCATCGGGTAGACGCCAGCTCCTGGCAGGACGGCGAGGGCAGCGAAGCGCTCGCGCGTATCAACCCGCTCAAACAGATCCCCACGCTGGTAACCCCCGATGGCCAGGTGCTGACCGAAAGCGCGGCGATCCTGATCCACCTGGGCCTGGAATTCCCTGCCGCCAACCTACTCGCCGGCAACCGCGGCCAGATCCTCCGCGGCCTGGTGTACATCGCCGCCAATTGCTACTCGGCAATCGGCATCATTGACTACCCGACACGCTGGCTGGGCGACGCCGATGAGGCCGCGCAAGCACAATTGATCAGCGGCACGCGCTGCTACCTGCACCGGGCCTGGTTGGTGTTCGCCGATCAGTTTGCCGACCAATTGTTCGCCGCCGATCAGCAGCCGAATGCCCTGGGCATCATGGCGGCGGCGGTGTCGCGCTGGGATGCGGCGCGAGAAGCGCTGCACGCCTCGCGGCCGGCGTTTGCGCAGACCCTGGACAGGGTGGATGCCGATCCGCTCGTGGCGCCTGTGTTTGCTCGGCATTGGCCGGAGTGGGAGGTCTCTTAATGTTTCGGCAACCAAAAGAAACAATGGCCGCCAAACCGCCCCATCCCTTGCGTAGCCGGCGTCCTGGCCTACGCTTTCTCAAGGTGGTGTAGGAATCATCCTTGAATTTGGCTGTCGCAGACATGAAACTCAAGAACCCTGCATGGAATTCAAAGGAGGTGCGCATGCTCATCCGGTCGCTGACCCTGGCTACCTTGATGGCTTTTACGGGGCCGCTGTTGGCTGCTGCTGATATCAACCCGCTCAAGCAGGATTTGGGCAAAGCCCGGCCGCTGGTGGTGGTGGAGCTTGATTCCGGCAATGAAACATTGGTCAAGCTCAAGAAACAGCTGGACGAGCCCGCCACCAAGCAGTCCTTTGAAGAGCGCGGCATGGTGTTGTACACCGTGAAGTTCGGCAGCATCGGTGCCGAAGGGGAGATGTTCGCCAAAGACCCGAAGGACAACAAGAAGCTCACACCGCCTGAAACCAACGCGCTGATCCGCGCCCTCAAATTAGGCGCTGGCAGCGGCACCAAAGTGATCCTGGTGGGCAAGGATGGTGAGAAGAAAGTTGAGAAGACCGTGCCACCGGATGCCCTCGACTTGAAGGACTTCTTTAGCGCCATCGATCAGATGCCGATGGCCGAGAAAGAAGCGGCTGCCGCTGCAGAGCCCGAACCTGTCGCACCCGCTCCGGCCAAGGGCGCCAAGCCCGCCAAACCGGCAAAACCTGGCAGCAAACCGGCCCCTCAGCCATTGGATGACTGAGGCCTATCCTTCTGCGGGCGCGCGCCCGTAGATATCGTCAAAACGCACAATGTCGTCTTCGCCCAGGTACTCGCCGCTCTGCACCTCGATCATCACCAACTCGATGATGCCGGGGTTGGTCAGGCGGTGTTTGTGCCCGGCCGGAATGTAGGTGGACTCGTTGGCGTTGATCAGCAATTCCCGCTCGCCATTGGTGATCTGTGCGGTACCGCTGACCACCACCCAGTGTTCGCTGCGGTGGTGATGCATCTGCAACGACAGTGACGCCAGCGGCTTGACCACAATGCGCTTGATCTTGAAGCGCGCACTTTCCTCCAGCACGGTGTAGGTGCCCCATGGTCGCGTCACTGTGCGGTGCAGATTGTACGCCGGATGGTTCTGGCGCTTGAGCTCGGCCACGATGTGGCGCACATCCTGGCTGCGATTGGCATCGGCGATCAGCAGGGCGTCGGCGGTGTCGACGATGATCAGATCGCGCACGCCCACCGCGCCGAGTACGCGCTTGGGCGAGTCGATGTAGCAGTTGTGTACGTCATGCAGAATCGCTTCGCCATTGACCTGGTTGCCCTGGGCATCGCTGGGGGTGAGCTGGCGCAGCGCTTCCCAGGAGCCGATATCGCTCCAGCCAATGTCACAGGGCACCACGGCCACCTGCGCGGACTTCTCCATCAGCGCCACGTCGATGGACAGGTCCGGTGCGTGGCCGAAGCCTTTGGCATCCAGTTCACGCTGGCGCGAGGTTGTATTCTGCAGGCTCTGGCTGTGCGCCAGCGCAGCCTTGGCGGCCGCCAGCACCTGCGGGGCGTGGGTGGTCAGCTCGTTCACCAGGGTGCTGGCCTTGAAGCAGAATATGCCGGCGTTCCACAGGTGCTTGCCGCCGTCGAGGTAGCCTTGCGCGGTGGCGAGGTCGGGTTTTTCGACAAAGCGGTTGACCCGGTTTCCCACACCCAGCGCGGCACCTTGTTCGATATAGCCGAAGCCGGTTTCGGGGCGATCAGGCTCAATACCAAAGGTCACCAGATAGCCGGCTTCGGCCAGCTCGCGGGCCTGGCTCACGGCCACGGCAAACGCGGTTTCATTGAGGATCAAATGGTCGGCGGGCATCACCAGCAACGGGGCGTCGTCGCCAAAGTGCTCCTGCACATGCAGCGCCGCCACGGCAATCGCCGCTGCCGTGTTGCGGCCGAAGGGCTCCAGCAACAAGTCCAGGCGCAGTTGTGCGTTGTTCACCAGACGGTAGTCATCCAGGGTGCGAAACAGCAGGTCACGGTTGGTGACGGTGAGCACGCTTTCCACACCGGGCAGGCGGCTGGCGCGCAGGAAGGTTTTCTGCAGCAGGCTCTGGCCATCGCGCATGTGCATGAACGGCTTGGGCATGTTCTGTCGGGACACTGGCCACAGTCGGGTACCCGAACCGCCGGAAATGATGCAGGGAATTAATCCGTCGTGGGTATTCATCAATGGACTTCTTGGGTGGAAAGGACGGCCCACGCCTTTGGGATCAAGTGTGATCGCAATCGCGCTGACCCGCATCATCGGCGACTAGCCGCGCAGCGGCAACTGCGACGTGTTGAGCATCAGGCAGGTGTTCAGCGCGCCTGCCCGCGCTGAACGGCGACGCGTGTCAACCCAGTCGAGCTGCCGCCCGCGCAGTGATCTCGCCCCGGACCTTGCGCGACTCGGTCGTGCGCTTGTTGGCTTCTTCCAGCACAGACGTGGGCGCGGTATCCGGCCGGCCTGAATTGAACGGCGGCGCCGGTGCGTATTCGATCTGCAACTGCACCAGTTGCGCGGTCGCTTCGTCGTACAGCTCAGCCGCCAGGGTCAGGGCGAAGTCGATCCCTGCGGTAATCCCGCCGCCAGTGAACAGGTTGCCGTCACGCACCACGCGCGCCTGAACCGGGATGGCGCCGAGCGGGGCGAGCAGGTCGTGGTAGGCCCAATGGGTGGTGGCCTTGCGACCGCGCAGCAAGCCGGCTGCACCGAGCACCAGCGAACCGGTGCACACCGAGGTGACATAACGCGCGGTGAGCGCCTGGGCCTTGAGGAAGTCGAGGGTCTGCGGGTCTTCCATCAACGGGCCGACGCCGCTGCCGCCGGGGACGCAGAGCACATCCAGGTGCGGGCAATCGGCGTAGGTCATGGTCGGCGTGAACACCAACCCGGTGCTGGATGTGACCGGCGCCAGGTCTTTCCACACCAGGTGCAATTTCACATCCGGCAACGAACCCAATACGTCATAGGGGCCGGTGAGGTCGAGTTGTTGGATGCCGGGGAACAACAAAAAGCCGATCTGCAAGGTCATGAACGAAGCTCCGATAAAGGGTGGACGGCTTCACTCTAGAGGCCTAGGCTTTGGCGAATACGCCATTGAACCCACATATCACGCCAATCATGCCTCGACTCATTTACGTACTCGCTTTTGATAATGCCCAAGTGCTCGACGTGACCGGGCCTTTGCAGGTGTTCGCCTCGGCCAACGACCTGGCGCGCCAGCGCGGTGCGCCGTTGCCCTACGCGGTCTCGGTGATCGCCGCCCAGGCAGCGCCGGTGATGACCTCTGCCGGCCTGGCGCTGGTGGCCGAGCCGTTGCCGGCCGTCGACACGCCTTGCGACACCCTGATCATCGCCGGCGGCTGGGGCGTGTACGGCGCCGCCGAAGATCCGGCGCTGGTGGACTGGGTGCGCGAAAAAGCCCGGCACACCCGGCGTATGGCGTCGGTGTGTACCGGGGCTTTTCTGTTGGCGGCCAGTGGCTTGCTCGACGGCTGCCGCGTGGCGACCCATTGGACGCGCTGTGAAGAGCTGGCGCGCAAATTCCCGGCGCTGACGGTGGAGTCCAACCCGATTTTCATCCAGCAGGGCGCGGTGTGGACGTCGGCCGGAGTGACCGCCGGTATCGACCTGTGTCTGGCCCTGGTGGAAGAAGACCTGGGGCGTGCCGTGGCCCTGGAAGTGGCGCGGCACCTGGTGGTGTTCCTCAAGCGTCCCGGGGGGCAATCGCAATTCAGCGTGACCTTATCATTACAAAAAGGCGACAGCCGCTTCGCCGAGTTGCACGCGTGGATCGCGGAACACCTGACCCTCGACCTGAACCTCGCTACCCTGGCCGCCCAGGCCGGCATGAGCGAGCGCAGTTTCGTGCGCCATTACCGCGCCGAAACCGGCCAGACCCCGGCGCGCGCGGTCGAGTTGATCCGCGTTGAAAGCGCCCGCCGGCAACTGGCGGACAGCAGCGCATCGATCAAACGCATCGCCGTGCAGTGCGGGTTCGGCTGCGAAGAGACCTTGCGGCGCAGCTTCCTGCGGGTCTTGTCAGTGACGCCGCAGGCCTATCGCGAGCGCTTTTCGCCAGTGGCCTAGGCGAGTAATTCCAGGAGCGCCGCAAGGGTCGCTTGCGGCGCTTCCTGGGGAATATTGTGGCCCACGCCGGGCAGCACCTGCCGCCGATAGACGCCGCTGAAGTGCTGCGCGTCTTCATCCTCCAGCGGCGGGGGGCCTACGCCATCGTCGGCGCCGCACAGCGAAATCGTCGGCACCGTGATCGTCGGTTGCAGCGCCAGCGCCTGTTCGATGGACGCCAGTGCGGGATCGCCCGGCGCGTACATGAGCATAGAGGTGCGTATGTGAAGCAGCGGAGGGGCGATGCGCATGGTGGGCTCCTGTCGGCTGGGCGATGATTGCTGATGAAACTAGTGCCGATCCGCTCAAGCCACAAGTCTGAGAGCGTCGAGGATCAAGTGTGTCCTGCATCCAGGTTGGCTGACTCACCGCCAGCGTTGGCGTTCAAGGTTGCCACACCGTCTTCTCGCCGCTCAATTTGCGGTCCAGAAACGTCGCTGCGCTGATCAGCGCCAAATGGCTCAACGCCTGAGGCATATTGCCCAAGTGCCGCGCCTGGTTGTCGAACTCTTCGGCGTACAACCCCAGCGGGTTGGCATACCGCAGCAACTGTTCAAACTCCAGATGCGCCTTTTCCACCTGCCCGGCGCGGGCCAGGCATTCGACGTACCAGAACGAGCAGGCGGCAAACGCGCCTTCGGTGCCTGGCAGGCCGTCGATCTGGCTGTCGTCGTTGCGATAGCGATAGACCATGCCGTCGCGCACCAGGCTTTTCTGGATCGCTGCGAGGGTCGAGAGCCAGCGCGGATCGGTGGCGGCGACGAAGCGCACCAGCGGCATCAGCAGCATCGACCCGTCCAGCGCGGTGCTGCCGGTATGCTGCACAAAGTGCCCGCGTTCTTCGTTCCAGAAGTTACCCCAGATATCCGCGTAGATCGCCTGGCGCGTCTGGTCCCAGCGCGCGAACGGCGCCGGTAGCGAGCGCTTGGACGCCAGGCGAATCGCACGGTCCAGCGCGACCCAGCACATCAGTCGCGAATGCAGGAAGTGGTGCTGCTCGCCGCGCATCTCCCAGATACCCACGTCTTTGCGGTTCCAGATGTCGCAGACCTGATCCGCGAGCTCGACCGTGTGTTTCCAGCCTTCGTGGGAAATGGCTTCGCCGTATTTGTTGACCAGGTAAACCGCGTCCATCAACTCGCCGTAGATGTCCAGTTGAACCTGGTCGAACGCCTCGTTGCCGATACGCACCGGCGTCGCACCGCCATGCCCGCGCAAGTGCGTCAGTTGGGCTTCCGGCAGTTCCTGGCGGCCGTCGATGCCATACAGGATGTTGATCTTGGCGGGCTGGTCGCTGCAGTCGCTGACCCGGCCTCTGAGCCAGCGCATGTAGTGATTGGCCTCTTCGACAAAACCCAGGCGCATGAAGGCGTAGACCGTGAACGAGGCGTCGCGTATCCAGGTGTAGCGGTAGTCCCAGTTGCGCTCGCCGCCGGGCGATTCCGGCAGGCCGAAGGTGGCGGCGGCGATGATCGCGCCATGCTTGCGCGAGGTCAAAAGTTTCAGGGCCAGGGCCGAGCGATTGACCATTTCGCGCCAGCGCCCGCGGTAGTTCGATTGCGCGATCCAACCTCGCCAGAATTTCAAGCTATGCGCCAGCGCCAGGTCGGTGCAACTGCTGTCGACGCGTGGGTCGTCTTGCCCGCCGAGGACGAATTCGGCGCCTTCTTCCTGGGCCAGGACGAAGCTGGCCACTGCGGCGTTGTCGTCTATCTGCATGGGGTGGCTGCTCGACAGGCGCAGGCCGGGCTGGCCGTCGGCGGCGAAACACACGGTGCCGTTGTCGAGGCTGGCATGGGTGGGCGTGCGCGCATAGTCGTGACGCACGGCGCAGCGCAGGTGGATCGTCACCCGGCCGCTGACCGCACGCACGCGGCGAATCAACAGGGGCAGGTCGTCGATCTCCTCACTGATGGTCAAAAAGTCAGTGATTTCCACCACGGAGTCATCGCTGAGCCAGCGGGTTTGCAGCACGTTGGTGTCGGGCAGGTAGATCTGCTCGCGGCGGGCGTTGGGCAGGTCCGGTGTCAGTTGGAAAATGCCGGCGTCGGGGGTGTCGAGGAGCGCGCAGAAAATCGAGGGGCTGTCGAACTCAGGCCAGCAGAAAAAGTCGATGCTGCCCTTGTCGTTCACCAGTGCGGCACTGCGCATGTCGCCGATGATGCCGTGGGCATCGATGGCGCTCTGAGGCTCGTTCTTGAAATCAACCATTGCCGCGATACTCCGGGAAAAGGCGCAAGCCGCCCTCGATAAACAAGGTGCTGCCAGAACGGGCAGCGGTGACCCAAGCGACTTGTTGCTCCAGCGAGAAATGCATCAGCTACCGACCTTTGAGTTGCGTTCAGTTAGCTGACTGGCAGGGCACCGCACAAGTTCACGTAAAAAAGCCCGTCAGCTCAGCCGGCGGGCATTCGCCGATTGAGCACGCTCTTGATGACTGAGCCTTTACGCCGACCCCGGCGATGGGGCGGGTTGCGCCGAAACCGCTTGGGAGGGGGATGAGTTCCTTATCCCGGCAGATGCTCTTCCTACCCGGCAGTTGGAAACTTTCAGCTCTCTCAGGAACCGACTCCCACAGTTCTGCCACACAGGATAAGCCTGCTTCCGCTGGTTTCCTTTACGATTTGTCGATCGTTGGGCGGCTGGGACGGTGAGGTAAGGCGTCTGATCAAACCGAACTGGAGAACTAAATGTCGGTATCAGTATTCCATCAGTCTGTCGCTCATTCCTCTGATGAGAAGTCTCTCAGAGGCCACATGTCCACTGCCGAGTGGTCTACGACCTCGTCAGCCAGCCAGAGCTCGTTCTGGGATTCGTATCACTTCGGCTCGGCATTCGGCAGCGCGGCGTCACGCCCGCACTTTGGCCACGGTCATTTTCACCCGGGGCCGCCGCCACGTCCGCTGCCTGATGCTGTGCGCCCGAACCCAGGCCCACCTCCGCGCCCAACTCCCGAGCGGCCGGACCCGTATTACTCGAAGCAAAGCAACCAACAACTGGCCCAGGCGCTGCTGAGCAATTATGGCGCGTTCAAGGGGGGACAGTATTCGCGGAAAGTCACGCTCGAAAGCGTGAAACAAATGGCCAATCGACCGTTGACCGGTAATCCCCAGATGGACGCCAATATTCGGCTGGCGAAGGAACTGATGCGGCGTCCCGATCTGCTGCGGGCGCTCGATCGAAACATGAGTACCGGGGCTTCGGATGGTCGCTTGTCCAAGGACGATATTCTGAGCCTCATTGGTTCAGATAACCCCTTTAAACTCAAAGACGACAAACAACTGGTCAAAGAAATGCTCGGCCATTTCCATCAGTTGAAGGGGAGCAGCCGAGGCGACACCATAAAGCTCGACAAGCTCAAAGAACTCGCGGCGCAACCATTGACGGGCAAACCCTCCACTGACCATCTCATCCAATTGGCCAAGGAAGTCATGTCCCGTTCGATTCTGCAGGGGCGGATGGATAACGTTGACGAGTGGCAGCGTGACGGCAAGATTTCGCGACGCGAATTGCTGAAACTGCTGCGTTAACTCTGGCACAGCCGAATGCCGCGTCACCCGCGGCATAGGTTGGCGAGCGTGTTGAGCAGGAAGCACCACTTCAACCAGGCAGGAACCGCTTGCGAGGTTTTACCACGAGGACATTGCCTTCAGCCGTTGAATGGCTATTGGTGTCTTCATCTACCGAATCAGGTGTGGACGATGAATCCGACATCATTTGAATCTCAACCCTCCCAATACACTGTTGCGACCTTGGCGATACCTGCACGGGAAGCCGGAGTCCAAAGCAAATCCCGTTCGCAGGCGCTCAACCTCACGTCGTCGCCGAAGTTCAGCTTCAGGGCGCCCACTGCCGAAGATTTCGATAAAGGTTCTCGAGCGCTCATGGAAGAACCGGTGTCCAACCCAGTGCTTTCAACGCTCGCCGGTTTATGGAGCAAGTTGTCCTGCCGTCCCGCCAATAACGCCGACCGGCATTTAGGCTAGCCGTTGTACCGTTCTGCCCGGGAAAACGATAAGGCAGAGAAAAAGCGATCAGGCGTGCATGAGCTACTTGAAGGATTCAGGCCGCTCATGTCTTTTGTTCATACCCGCAGTATTTTGCCGCTGACCGCCACCGCTGCCAGCAATCCCCCGATCAGCAGGAAGGCGGTCGCCAGGCTGCTGCCATGGGCAATGAAGCCGATCACCGCAGGCCCGGCCAGAATGCCGGCATACCCGAGGGTGGTGATGGCCGGCACGGCAATGTGTTCCGGCATGACGGTCTGCTTGCCGACCGCGGAGTAGAGTACCGGGACGATATTTGAGCAGCCGGCGCCGACCAATGCGTAGCCCAGCAGAGACATTTCCCAGGCTGGCGACAGGGTGGCGAGGAAGATCCCGGCCGCCGCCAGCGTTCCGCCTGCGACGATCACCCGCGCAGCTCCCAGTCGACGCACAATCCGGTCACCGCTCAGACGGCCGGCGGTCATGGTCAGGGCAAAGGCTGCATAACCCAGGCCGGCATAGGCTTCATCCAGGCCGCGTTCAGCGCTGAGGAACACCGCGCTCCAGTCGAGCACGGCGCCTTCGGCCAAAAATACGATGAAACACAAGCAACCGATAAACAGCACCACGCCATGGGGAATGGCAAACGGCGGCCCTGAGCTTTCACTGCCGTAGGGCAACCAATGCGGGCCGGCCTTGAGCAGCGCCAGCGCCATGATGACGATCACCACCAGAGTCGCCTGCAGCGGCGAAAACCCCAACCCCAGCAGCCCGGAGACCCCCGCGGCACCGACGATGCCCCCCAGGCTGAACAACCCGTGGAAGCCCGACATCATGGTTTTGCCGCTGGCGCGCTCAACGATTACCGCTTGCAGGTTGACCGTGGAATCGACCGTGCCCAGGCCCGCGCCGAACAGGAACAGAGCGGCGATCAGCAGTGGGATCGAACTGACGGTGGCCAGCATGGGCAGGGCCAGACAGAGCAGAATCGTCCCGGCGCTCAGTACGCGCCGGCAACCATAACGAGAGGCCAGTGCGCCGGCCATCGGCATGGCGATGATTGATCCGACGCCCAGGCACAACAGCAACAGGCCCAGGGTGCCCTCGTTGAGTTGGGCGCGGGCCTTGGCATACGGCACCAGCGGTGCCCAGGCAGCGATGCTGAAGCCGGCGATGAAGAAGGCAATACGGGTCGACATTTGCTCCAGCCGCCCGGGAACCACGGGCGCTGGGGTGGGGATGGCAGTCATGGAAAATCCTTGGTTTTGCGTTCAGCGAACGATGTCCGGCGCGACATCCTTGCACATCAGGCCCCAGCGAGCGAGCCAGGTTCGCGCGGGGTTCACGCCGACTGCGGATTTTATTTTCTCCATCACGGAACGCTCTGGCCGCTCGCAGCCACCTAGAGGTCATCGCGCTGTAGGAGGTGTTCTGGAAGGTGCGTAATCCCCGTGAGAATTGCTGAACCCCAGGCTTCTTGCGGCGGATGACGCACCTTCCAGACCACTTCCCACACGTCGACCGTTCTGTAATACGCTGCTGCTTCTGTGTGCAGGTGACTTGACGGACGAAGCGATGAAGGACTTTCAGGCAGGCGACAACATGACCCGGTTCTACGATGCCCGCGGCAATATCTATGGGGTGGTCAGCCCGGCCTGTTTGCGCCGCCACGGTGTCGAGGTGCCCGACAATGCAGCGCTCGCGGCGAGCAGGCGGGACGCGTGGGCACTGCCGGCGATTGCCGCCGAATGTGGCTGGGGGCTTTCGCCGCGTCCGGCCGGTGCCAAGGCGCACCGGTGTGATGGGTTGTTGGTGGGACCGTTTCAGGCGGCGCCGCCGTTTGATCTGTTGATCGTCAACACGGACGGCTCCCTCGCGGAGCGCAGTGGCAATGGTCTGACCATCTTTGCCCAGGCGCTGAGCGATCAGGGTTTGATGACGCAGGGCTGCGAGCTGCGGGTGCATCACGACAAACCGGATGCGAGGTCGCCGCTGGCGACTTATGTGGAGCCGGCGCTGTACGAGCAGGTTCGCGGGTTCTGGCTGGCCTTGGGGCAGCCGGCGTTCGGCCCGCTGGCGGTCGGCGCGGTGGGCGTAGACCCGCTTGTCGCCGAGGGTTGTGCGTTCAGCCATGTGCCCGCGCTGGCGGCAATCAACCCGCAATGGACGCGCAGCCAGTTTGTCCGGGTGGGCAACCCCCATTGTGTGACGTTGGTGACGCAGGCCGCTGCACTGCCGGACAATCAGCCGATGCTCCAGCCCGCGCTGTTCGAGCCATTGCAGGCGATTGCATTTGCGCCACCTGCCGGGCGTGGCCAGCCCTGCGTGGCCGGGGTCAATTTGCAATGGGCCGCCCGGGCGTCCGGCAATCGAGTACTCGCGCGGGTGTTCGAGCGGGGAGAGGGGCCGACGGCATCCTCCGGGACCAGCGCCTGTGCCGTGGCGTGCGCGGCGTGGCGCGCTGGTTGGGTCGAGGGCGCGGAGGTCGCGGTGGTGATGCCGGGCGGTACGGTGCCGGTTCGGTTGCAGACGCAGGCTGAGACAGTGCTGAGCGTCAGCCTGTTCGGGGCTGCACGGGCGCAGATCGAGGCAGGGCCGCGCGGCTGATCGATTCGAGTCGCAAACACAGCGTACTCGATTCGATCGTCGCCCCCCGCGTTCTACAAAAACGCCACCTGCGCGGGCTGGCGCTTCATCAATACCTTGCCGTTGCGGATCGAGTACAGCGCCAGGCCCTGGCTGCGAATCACCTCGTAGTCGCTGTCTGCCGAAAGGATCAACAGATTGGCCGGCCGGCCGGGCTCCAGGCCGTAGCGATCACCGAGGGCCATGGCCTTGGCGCTGTTGTCCGTGACTAGGTCCAGCGCGCTTTGCAGGTTGCGGTAACCGAGCATGTGGCAGATGTGCAACCCGGCTTCGAGCACCCGCAGGATGTTGCCGTTGCCCAGGGGGTACCAGGGATCGACGATGGAGTCCTGGCCGAAGCACACGTTCATGCCGGCTTCCAGCAGCTCGTTGACGCGGGTCACGCCGCGCCGTTTCGGGAAGCTGTCGAAGCGCCCTTGCAGGTGAATGCTTTCGGTGGGGCAGGAGACAAAGCTGATACCGGAATGCCCGAGCAGGCGGAACAGTTTGGCGCAGTAGGCGTTGTCGTAGGAGCCCATGGCCGTGGTGTGGCTGGCGGTGACGCGGGCGCCCATGTCGCGGCTGCGGGCTTCTTCGGCCAGCACTTCGAGGAAGCGTGAGTGCGGGTCGTCGGTTTCGTCGCAGTGAACGTCCACCAGGCAGCCGCTGCGTTCGGCCAGGTCCATCAGGAACTTCACCGAACTCACGCCTTGGTCGCGGGTGTATTCAAAGTGAGGGATGCCGCCGATCACGTCGGCGCCCAGGCGAATGGCTTCCTCCATCAACTCGCGGCCGTTGCGGTATGACTCGATGCCCTCCTGGGGAAAAGCGACGATTTGCAGGTCGATCAGGTGCGTACTGTCTTCGCGCACTTCGAGCATGGCTTTGAGCGCGGTGAGGTTCGGGTCGGTGACGTCGACGTGGGTGCGCACGTGCTGGATGCCATGGGCGGCGAGGGCCTGGATGGTTTTTTTGGCGCGGGCCTTGGTGTCTTCGTGGGTGATGGTGGCTTTGCGTTCGCCCCAGCACTCGATCCCTTCGAACAGGGTGCCGCTCATGTTCCAGCGCGGTTCGCCGGCGGTGAGGGTGGCGTCGAGGTGGATGTGCGGTTCGACGAAGGGCGGTATCACCAGGTTGCCGGCGGCGTCGAGGTCGTCGGGCGCGGCCGTGAGCGCTGTCGTTTGCGGCGTGATGCTGGCGATCCGGCCGTGTTCCAGGTGCAGATCATGCAGGCCTTCACGGTTGCGCAGGCGGGCGTTGATGATGTGCATGGGCAAGTTCCTCTTGGCTAAAATCAATCAGGCAGGCGGCCGCCAGGTTACCATTTTGGTGAAACCGGGCGTCGAGGGTCGGTATCATGCCTGGACGTCAGCCAACGCTGCCCGCCCGCGCAGTACGGCGCTGAGTAGCATGTAGGTCAGCGACGCGGCCACGATCCCCACCAGCGGTGCCACCCAGGGCGAATTGAACGCCAGTACGGTGCCCACGGCGTAGGCCGTCAGCCCCGGCCAGTTGAACGCGGGCAGGCGCGCCTCGGCCAGGCGCGGGTAGCGGCCGCGATAGCGATAGAAGAAGTCCGCCATGATCACCCCACCAATCGGTGGAATCACCGTGCCCAGCAGGATCAGGTACGGCACCAGCATGTCGTACATGCCGAGCAACGCCAGCAGCGTGCCAATCACCGCACCGGCCAGGGTGACTGTCTTGCGGCGGCGGGTGCGCAGCAGGTTGCAACCGGCCACGGCGAAGTTGTAGATGGTGTTGTCCTGAGTGCTCCAGATATTGAGCAGCAACATGGCCATCGCGGCCGTGGCAAAGCCTTGCAGCAGCAACACCTCCACCACGTCGGGCTGTTGATAGACGATGGCGCCATAAGCCCCGATCAGCACCATCAAGCCGTTGCCGACAAAGAAACCGATCAGGCTGGCGAGCACCGCGACCTTGGCCGAGCGCGAAAAGCGCGTCCAGTTGGTGGCCTGGGTCGCGCCGCTGACAAAGGTGCCGAACACCAGCGTAATCGCCGTCGACAAGTCCAGCTCCGACGTCGGCACCACCGCCAGCAACCCCTGCAGCCCGCCGACTTTCACCGTGGCGACCCACATCGACAGGCACAACAGAATGCCCATGGCCGGCACCGCGATGTAGGACAGAATCTCCAACCCGCGATAGCCCACGTAGGCCGTGGCGCAGAACAGCAGGCCAAACAGCACCATCAGCACCAGCACGTTGCCCTGGCTCAGCTCGAAATATTTGCCCAACACCACGGCGGCGGTAGCGGTGCCCCAGGCGTACCAGCCGATCTGGGTGAAACCGAGGATCAAATCACTGAGCTTGCTGCCGACTTCGCCAAAACAGAAGCGCCCCATCAACACCGAGTTCAGGCCGCTCTTGAATGCGATGTAACCCAAGCCTGCGGCATAAATGCCCAACAGCAGGTTACCCAAGGCCACGACGCCGAGCATGTCGACGAAACTGAACGCCACGCCCAGCTTGCCGCCGGCAAACATGGTCGCGGTAAAAAAGGTAAAGCCCAGCAGCACCATGGCGGTGGACGCCAGGCCCTTGCGTGCATGCATCGGGACTTCGCTGAGGGGGTAATCGTTGCCCGGTTCTTGCTGCGTCATGTGCCTTGCTCCCTGAATGAGTGACGCAGGCCTATTGCACCGCGCGTGCCAATTCAGCCGCAGTGACGGGCGCACGGTGGGCGTTGTGCAGCGTGCACAGGATTTATTGCCAAACAGGCGCGGAGCACGGGCGGGAGTGGTCGCGGTGCCCAATCGGGCACGAAAGCGGTGCAGCGGTGATACACATTGGATCAGTCGAACAGCGTTTGCGTGGTCTCGCCGCGATGAAAGGCAAAGGCCGCCTCAAGATCACTTTCGATGGTGCGCCCACGGGACAGCGGCGGCAGGTCGTCGAGGGCGAAGAACCCCACCTCGGTGGTTTCGAACCCGGCCGTCGGCGCCAGTTGGTCGACCCGTTCACACAGGAAATACAGCTTGTAGAAGTCCCGCACATCCGCGCGGTACAAGCCCTTGGCTTTGTGCGTGACGCTGTAGAGCGCCCGCGCGGTCACCGTCAGCCCGGCCTCCTCGCGGATCTCCTTGACGATGTTTTCCGCCGCCGACAGACCGATATCGGCATAACCCCCCGGCAGCGCCCAGCAACCATCGGTCGCCTCGCGCACCAGCAGAATGCGCTCGCCGTCGATCACCGCGCCGCGTACATCGATCATCGGCGTCGAGTAGCGCTGGGCGAAATCCGAGACCAGCCCGGTGATGCGTTCCAGCGGCACATTGCCCAATTGCGCGAGCATGCTGTGGGCGATCTCGGCAATTTCCTCCAGGCGCTCGCGTTCGAAGTCGTCGGTGCAAAAATGCAGCCCCGTGGAAGCCAATGCCTGCAAGCGTTTGGCCTGGGCCAGCCAGGTGTTTTCCATAGGGCGCTCCGACAGGGCGTTGACGTGAGGTTTACTCGCCGCGATAGATGCAGCCGCTGGTGCAGGTTTCATGGATGCGAATCGCGCTGAGTTCGGGCAGCAGGGGTTTCAATTCGGTCCAGATCCACTTGGCCAGTACTTCGCTGGTGGGGTTTTCCAGGCCGGGGATGTCGTTCAGGTAGTTGTGGTCGAGGCGTTCATAGAGCGGCTTGAAAATCGCCTTGATCTCCGAGAAGTCGCGAATCCAGCCGGTATGGGGGTCCAGGTCGCCGCTCAGGTGGATCGCCACCTTGAACGAATGTCCATGCAGGCGCCCGCACTTGTGGCCGTCTGGCACGTGGGGCAGGCGGTGGGCGGATTCGAATGTAAATTCCTTGAAGATTTCCACAGTATTTTTCAGCTCGGTCAGGTTTCTGGCAGGCGGCGAGTTTAACAGCTACATCGCGCCTCGCGCATACCGCTGGGTCAAAGCGTCTGCAAGCGCTCGCCCAGGCCACCCTGGTCGGCCAGTTGCAGAAACTCATCGCCCAGGCGCCGGCTCTCGCTCATTGCGGTTTGCCAGTACTTGTTGCGACTCGCGTCATCGCCCAGAAAGCGCTTGAAGTCGCTGCGGTCCGGCAGTTTGCCGTGGGGCAGGCGGGCCAGGTAGTCCTTCGACGGTGCCAGCAGCAACACGTCCTGCAAGCCTTGTTGATTGCTGCGTCGCCATGGCAGGCTCTTGTCGAACCAGCCGGGGATGACGCGGTCGGTGAAGTGCGGGTACAGCACGATGTCATCGCCGTGGTAGGGCAGGTCGAGGTGGTAATCCAGCAGGCCGCCGTCGCGGTAGGTGCCCGCGCCCGCGCCAGGCAGGTCGCGCACGCCTTGCATCACCATGGGGATTGAGCCAGACGCCAGCAGCGCCTGGCGCAGGTTGCCCAGGTTCAGGTCGAGGAAGCGCGACGGGAAATCCTGCAGCGCATGCACCGGCGGCGCCTGGCGTGGGTCGTGGAGGATCAGCCGTTCGAAATGCCGCGCCAGCCGTGCGCGGCCGCGCAGGTTGTCGGCAATTACCGACGATAAGCCCAGGCCCAGGCGCCCGCGGTGATCGTCGGCGAGCAGGCCGTGGCTCTTGACCACCATGATGTTCAGCCGATAGTCGGGGTTGTCCAGCACCCGCGCATCGCGCCCGGCCAGCAGGTCATCGAGCATGCGCCGGCAGCTCTGGCTGACCTCGGCCATGGTCACGCCTTTGGCAAAGCGCTGTTCGTTGTACAGGCGGCCGAGGTCGAGCAGGCCTTGCACCGGGTCGGGCAGGCAGGCGCTGGCAAACCGCCAGGAACCGATGGAGGCACCGATCAGCGCGCGTTCGCGCGGCGAGCGGGGTAGCCAGTCGCCGAACAGCGCCAGGTCCAGGCCCTGGATGCCCAAGGCCTTGGGCCCGCCCGCCGCACCGGGAAGGATACCGACATCGGCAGGCGTGAGGCCTTGCTCGCGAATGCGCGCAAAGGCGCGCTTGCCGGCCTTGAGTGTCAGGGCGGGAAACTTGATGTGGATGGCTGTCATACCGGTCTCTGTTGAAGCGAGCGGGGCAGTATAGAAAATCTCGCCGGGTGAAGGAAAACGCGGGTGACGCGAATTGCCATGGTGGCAATTCAGCTTCAGTTAAGTTGCCGCGGGTATGGTGGCGTAGGACAAATATCGTGAAGCGGAGACTTATCATGAAGCGCCTTACAGTGCTGGTCGCCGCCGGGATCGTCGCCTCTTTGGCGGCACAGGCCCAAGGAGTGGACCCCGACAAACCACTCCGCGTGCCCGGCACTGTTACTATTGTCGCCTTCGACCAGCTTGAAGCCACGGCCCTGGCCCTGCATCCCGGTTCTACCCTGCTGGACACCGACCTGGATGAGGAATATGGCAAGTACCTCTACCAGGTCGAACTGGAGGATGCCGACGGCATCGAATGGGAGGTTGAATTGGACGCGCTCACCGGGCATGTTCTCAAGAATCATCAGGATACGTAATGAAGGTATATCGACGCGCCGTTGGCTGGGTGGGGCTGGTGCTCCTGGCGTTTTGCTCAAGCCTGCCAGCCCGCGACCTCAACCAGGATGAAGCCCTGGCTCTGCGCCAGCAGGGGGTGATCCTGCCGCTCGAGCAACTGTTGCAGCAGGCCATGGCGCGCCACCCCGGCTCGCGGCTGCTGGAGGCTGAGCTTGAGAAAAAGGACGGCCAATATGCGTATGAAGTGGAACTGGTGACGACCGAAGGCGTGGTGCGCGAGATCAAACTCGACGCGACCAGCGGTGCGCTGATCAAAGACGAGGAAGACTGATGCGCCTGCTGTTGGTGGAAGACAATGTACCGCTGGCCGATGAGCTGATGGCCGGCCTGCAGCGCCAGGGCTATGCCGTCGATTGGCTGGCCGATGGGCGCGATGCTGCGTACCAGGGCCGCAGCGAACCCTATGACTTGATCATCCTTGACCTCGGCCTGCCCGGCTTGCCCGGGCTTGAGGTGCTGGCGCAATGGCGCGCGGCCGCGCTGGCCACCCCGGTGCTGATCCTCACCGCCCGCGATTCCTGGGCCGAGCGCATCGAAGGGCTCAAGGCCGGGGCCGACGATTACCTGAGCAAGCCGTTTCATCCCGAAGAGCTGCACTTGCGCGTCCAGGCGCTGTTGCGCCGCTCCCACGGCCAGGCCAACCAGCCGACCTTGCAAGCGGCCGGCCTGCACCTGGATGAAGGGCGTCAATGCGTGCTGCGCGACGGCGACGAAATCCAGCTGACCGCCGCCGAGTTCCGCCTGCTGCGCTATTTCATGCTGCACCCGGAACAGATCCTCTCGAAAAGCCATCTGGCCGAGCACTTATATGACGGCGAGACCGAGCGCGATTCCAATGTGCTCGAAGTCCACGTCAACCACCTGCGCCGAAAATTGGGCCGCAGTGTGATCGAAACCCGGCGCGGCCAGGGGTATCTGTTTGGCGCCAGTCCTGCATGAGGTCGATCCAGCGGCACCTGAGCCTGGGGCTGATCAGCGTGATGGTGGTGGTTGGCGTGGTGCTGGCGCAAACCAGCCTATGGTTGTTCGAAGCCGGTTTGCAGCGCTATTTGGAAGCCGGTTTGCGCAACGACAGCGAGAACCTGCTGGTCGCGCTGGTGCGCGGGCCGAATGGTGTGCAACTCGACGAGCAACGCTTGTCGCCGGCCTATCAGCGGCCGTTCTCGGGGCATTATTTCCGTATCGATTTCGCCGACACCCGCTGGCGCTCCCGCTCATTGTGGGACCAGGAGCTGCCACGCCTGCCCGAGGTCGGGCTCAAGGGCAACCTGCAACTGGGGCCGGAAGGCCAGCAACTGTTGGTACTGCGCTCGGACTACAAGCGCTTCGGCCAATCGATTTCCATCAGCGTGGCCCAGGACTACACGCCCGTGCGGGAAAGTTTTCGGCTGATGCGTCAGATCGGCCTGGTGCTGGGGGTGGCGGCCCTGTTGCTGGTGTTGATCCTGCAACGGGTCACGGTCCGTCGCGCTTTGCGCCCGCTGGAAGTTGCGCGCAACCAGATCGCCCAGCTGCAACAGGGCCAGCGCTCGCAACTCGACACCCAGGTGCCGCTGGAGCTGGAGCCGCTGGTGGCGCAGATCAACCACCTGCTGGCCCACACTGAAGACAGCCTCAAGCGTTCACGCAATGCCCTGGGCAACCTCGGCCACGCGCTGAAAACCCCGCTGTCGGTGCTGTTGAGCGCGGCGTCGAGCGAAGCGCTCAAGGATCAGCCGCACTTGCGCACGCTGTTGCGCGAGCAGCTTGAACAGGTGCAACAGCGCCTCAACCGCGAACTCAACCGCGCGCGCCTGGCCGGCGAAACCCTGCCGGGCGCCTTGTTTGATTGCGCAAAAGAACTGCCGGGCTTGCTGGCGACCCTGAACATGGTCCACGGCGACCACCTGGACTTGAGCCACCACGCCGCTCCAGGCCTGCAATTGCCCTGGGACCGCGAAGACTTGCTGGAGCTGCTCGGCAACCTGCTGGACAACGCCTGCAAATGGGCGGATGCCGAGGTGCGCCTGAGCGTCAGCGAGACGCCGCACAGTTACCTGCTGGCGGTGGAAGACGACGGCCCCGGCATTCCCAAAGCCCAGCGTGACCAGGTGTTCAGCCGTGGCACGCGCCTGGATGAACAGATCGACGGCCACGGCCTGGGCCTGGGGATCGTGCGCGATATCGTCGAGGTATGGGGCGGGGTGTTGCAGTTGCAGGAAAGCCAACTGGGTGGGCTCAAGGTGCTGATCGAACTGCCCAAGCGCTGACGCCGATCAAAAAGGTGGGAGGGGGCTTGCCCCCGATAGCGGTGAATCAGTCGATGTAGCCTTTGACTGACCCACTGCAATCGGGGGCAAGCCCCCTCCCACATTGGATCTCCTTCAGTGTCGGCGTTGATCACTCACACTTGGAAATGATCCATCAACCCCTGTTGCTGATTGGCCGGGCGGTGAGTCACCAAATGCTGGCCCCGATCAAAAAGGTGGGAGGGGGCTTGCTCCCGATAGCGGTGAATCAGTCGATGTAGCCTTTGACTGACCCACTGCAATCGGGGGCAAGCCCCCTCCCACATTGGATCTCTTTCAGAGTCGGTGGCGGTCACTCATACCCGGAAATGATCCATCAACCCCTGTTGCTGATTGGCCGGGCGGTGAGTCACCAAATGCTGACGCCGATCAAAAAGGTAGGAGGGGGCTTGCCCCCGATAGCGGTGAATCAGTCGATGTAGACTTTGACTGGCACGCTGCAATCGGGGGCAAGCCCCCTCCCACATTGGATCTCCTTCAGTGTCAGCGTTGATCACTCACACTTGGAAATGATCCATCAACCCTTGTTGCTGATTGGCCGAGCGGTGAGTCACCAAACGCTGACGCCGATCAAAAAGGTGGGAGGGGGCTTGCCCCCGATAGCGGTGAATCAGTCGATGTAGCCTTTGACTGACTCACTGCAATCGGGGGCAAGCCCCCTCCCACATTGGATCTCCTTCAGAGTCGGTGGCGGTCACTCACACTTGGAAATGATCCATCAACCCTTGTTGCTGATTGGCCAAACGGTTCAACGCCTGGCTGACCCGCGCCGATTCGTTGGCCTGTTCCGACAGCGACTCGGTCACATCGCGGATCGTCGCCACGTTGCTGTTGATCTCTTCGGCCACCGCGCTTTGCTCTTCGGCGGCACTGGCGATTTGCAGGTTCATGTCGCTGATCACCGTGACCGCTTCGCCGATCTGGCGCAGGGCGGTGACTGCCTCGCCGACTTGTTCGACGCTGCCCTGGGCCTGGCGATAGCTGTTGCCCATGGCGCCGACCACATCGGTGGTGCCGCTTTGCAGTTGCTCGATCACCAGGCGGGTTTCTTCCACCGATTCCTGGGTTCGTCGGGCGAGGTTGCGCACTTCGTCGGCCACCACCGCAAACCCACGGCCGGCCTCACCGGCGCGGGCGGCTTCGATGGCGGCGTTGAGGGCCAGCAGGTTGGTCTGCTCGGCGATGCCACGAATCACTTCGAGCACTGAGCCGATCTTCGCGCTGTTGGTCGCCAGGCCTTCAACCTGGGTCATGGCGGTGCTCATGTCCGCTGCCAGATGGCCGATGTTGGTGGTGGTGCGGTCGATGACTTTCAGGCCGTCACGGGTGGCCTGGTCCGCATCGCGTGCGGCTTGGGCGGCCTGGGCCGCACTGCGGGCGACGTCCTGGGCGGTGGCGCTCATTTCATGGGAGGCGGTGGCCACCTGGTCGACCTGGCGGTATTGCTGTTCCATGCCGGCGCTGGTCTCGCTGGCGATCGCGGCGGATTGGTCGGCGGTGCCACGGGCGTCCTGCACCGAGCGTTTGACCTCGGCGATGATCGGCTGCAGTTTGTCGAGGAAGCGGTTGAACCAGCCGGCCAGTTGCCCCAACTCGTCCTGTTTGTCGTAGGCCAGGCGGCGGGTCAGGTCGCCTTCGCCGCTGGCGATGTCTTCGAGCATGTGCGCCACGCCCAGGATCGGCCGGGTCACGCTGCGCGCCATCAGCCACACCAGCCCCAGGCCGATGACGGCGGCGAGCAGGCCCAGGCTCAATTCGAGCAAGGTGCCGCGGGTGTTATCGGCGTCCAGTTGCGCCTTGAGCGCTTCGGCCGGGCCCACCAGGATTTTTTCCGGCACATCCAGCAACACGCCCCACGGTTTGCCGTCGGGGATCGGCGTAAACGGCGCCAGGACCTTGAGTCGATGGTCGGCCCGCAGGCTGCTGATCCGCGTACTGCCGGCCAGGGCGCTGATCAATTGCGCGCCGCTGGCGGGGTCGACCTGGTCGAGGCGCTGGCTGAGTTTGCTCGCATCCGCGCTGTAGCCGGCCAGCAAGCCGGTGGGGCTGAGAATGCTGACCTGGGTCTGGCCGTCATACAGCTTGTGGCTCGCCTGTTGGCTCACCGCCTGCAGGCTGTTGAGGTTGATGTCCACCGACAGCGAGGCGATGACTTTGCCATTCACCGTCAGCGGGAACACGATGCTGGTCATCAGCACGTTTTGGCCGTCGATGACATAGAAGTACGGTTCGATCACGCACGGTTTGAGGGTGGTGCGCGGGCAGGTGAACCAGGCGTTGGCCTTTTCCCCACTCGGACCGATGCTGGTGTCGGACATGTCGCTTTCGGGCAGCGACATGGCGGTGAGTTTGCCGGGCGTCGGCTGTGACCAATAGAGGGCGAACCGGCCTTTGTCGTTGCTGCCCAGCTCTGCCTGGTTGACGAACAGCTCATCCTTGCCGTCCAGGGCATTGGCTTCGAACACCAGGGACAACCCGAGCAGGTCGGGGTTGGCCTGCAAGGCGGCCTTGACCTGGCGGGTCAAGTCTTCACGGGTGTCGAAGGCATCGATGAAGCGCTTTTCTGCCTGTTCACGCAGGAACAGCACCTGGCGGGAAAACCCATGACCGTATTGATAGGCATCCATGAACTGCCGGCGGATGCCCAGCGCCTGCGCTTCGCCCTGGGCTTCGATACGCGCCTGGGCCGCTTCATCGAGCATGTGCATGCTGGAGGCTTTGACCCGTTGCGAACTCTGTTCCATGCGATACAGCGACAGACCCACCAGCAGGGTCACGATTCCCAGCAGGCAGAGGCCTGCGAGCAGGGTGATTTTCCATTGAATGGACAGCTGTCTGAGGGACATCGCGGGGCATCCTTAACCTGAAAACATAGAGAGCCTTGTATCGGCAGCTATGGGTTTTTCTTTATTCAAACGTTCAATTTAAATCTGTAAGCGACGCCGTTTTTTGACATGCGAGCGCGCCTGCTGCAAAGTGCGCGCCCTCTAATAAGACCTCCTTTAAGCCTGCACGCCGGCAGTCATCCTCGATGGCCGCCAGCGCGCGGGCATGCCTGTTGTTTGTTTTTTTGCTTGAGGTAACCATGATTAACGCAGTCATCGCCGCAGTCGGCACCATGCTGGTGCTCAGCCTGTCCCGCGTGCATGTGGTCATCGCCATTATCGTCGGCGCCCTGGTGGGCGGGCTGACCGGTGGCCTGGGCATCGACGCTACGCTCCAGGCCTTCAACGGTGGGCTGGGTGGTGGCGCGACGGTGGCTTTGTCCTACGCATTGCTCGGTGCTTTCGCGGTGGCGATTGCCAAGTCCGGCCTGGCCCATGCCCTGGCGGACAAGGCGCTGCTGCTGGTTGATCGCCAGGAAGCCAGCGGCGGCAGCCATGTCAAATGGTTACTGATTGGCCTGCTGTGGGGGGTGGCGATTGCCTCGCAAAACATCCTGCCGATTCATATCGCGTTTATTCCGCTGCTGGTGCCGCCGTTGTTATACGTGCTGACCAAACTGCAACTGGACCGCCGCCTGATCGCCTGCGTGATGACCTTCGGTTTGATCACGCCTTACATGTTCCTGCCGGTGGGCTTCGGCAACATCTTCCTCAACCAGATCCTGCTGGCCAACGTGGCCAAGAGCGGCGTGGACATCAGTCAGGTCAACGTGACCCACGCCATGGGCCTGCCGGCGCTGGGCATGGTGGTCGGCCTGCTGGTGGCGGTGTTTGTCAGCTACCGTAAAAAACGCGTGTACGACCTGGAGAAAATCGAGCGAGTCGAACAGGTCGCGGTGCAGTACAACCCGCTGACGCTGCTAGTGGCCGGCCTGGCGATTGCCTCGGCGTTCATCATTCAACTGTGGCTGGACTCGATGATCATCGGCGCCTTGGCCGGGTTCCTGATTTTCTCGGTGTCGGGCATCGTGCGCTGGCGCGAGACGGACGACTTGTTCACCGAAGGCATGAAGATGATGGCGATGATCGGCTTCATCATGATCGCCTCCTCAGGGTTTGCCGAAGTGCTCAAGGCCACCGGTGACGTGCGCTCGCTGGTGGAAACGTCGGCGGCGTTCATCGGCCATAGCCGTGGGGTAGGGGCGTTGCTGATGTTGCTGGTGGGGTTGCTGGTGACCATGGGGATCGGCTCGTCGTTTTCCACGGTGCCGATCCTGGCCGCGATTTTCGTGCCGCTGTGTGTGCAATTGGGCTTCAGCCCGCTGGCGATCGTCTGCATCGTCGGCACGGCCGGTGCCTTGGGCGATGCCGGTTCGCCGGCGTCGGATTCGACCCTGGGCCCGACCTCCGGCCTGAATATCGACGGCCAGCACCACCATATCTGGGACACCGTGGTGCCGACGTTCCTGCATTACAACATCCCGCTGCTGGTGTTTGGCTGGGTGGCGGCGATGACGCTCTGACGAGGCCGTCCTACAGAATCCGCGCAGTTGGCCGTTAACCTCTCAAGCCGCCACTAATAAGAGAGAAAAGCCATGCGTCTGAGCCTGAAGGTCAAAGTCCTGTGCCTCGCCATAGTGCCGGTGCTGTTGTTTGCGTTGGTGATCAGCCTGACCACGGTGTGGATCCTCAAGGGGCAAGCGCGCAACGAGGTGGATGAGACCCGCCAGCACTTGCTCGACGCCGCCAAAGCCACTCTGCAGAGTTATGTGGAAGTGGCCATGAGCACCATCAAGCCGCTCTACGACGCCGCCGCCCCGGGTGATACGGCGGTGCGTGCCGAGGTAGTCAAGCTGCTGTCCAATACCAGCTACGGCAAGGACGGCTACTTCTTCGGCTACGACTCCGAGACCATCCGCCTGTTCAAGGGCAACAGCCCGGACGGCGTGGGCAAGAGCTTCAAGGACAACCGCGACCCCAATGGGGTCTACGTCAACCGCGACCTGGTCAAGGTCGGCAAGGATGGCACTCACTACCTGCAATACAGTTCGACCCAGCCCGGGCAGACCGAATTGGTGCCCAAACTGGGTTATACCGAGTACCTGCCCAAGTGGGACATGGTCATCGGCACCTCGGTCAACCTGGATGGCATCGACGCCCAGGTCGCGGTGGTCGAGGCCAAGGTCCAGAAGCGCATGGAGGGCGTATTGCTGAGTATCCTCGGCGTGGCTGTGCTGGTGTTGCTGGTGATTGCCGCAGCGGGCATGGTCCTGGCCAATACCATCCTGCGTCCGCTGCACCTGATGAAAGCCAACCTCGACGACATCGCCGCCGGCGAAGGCGACCTGACGCGGCGCCTGGCTATCACCAGCCAGGATGAGCTCGGCGATCTGGCCGGGGCGTTCAACCGTTTTGTCGACAAGATCCACGGCCTTGTACGCCAGATCACCGAAATGACCGCGCAACTCACCGGGCTGGTGGGCCAGGTGTCCGACCAGGCGCAGCGCTCGGAACAGGCCATGGAGCGTCAGCGTCACGAGACCGACCAGGTGGCCACCGCGATCAATCAGATGTCCGCCGCCGCCCAGGAAGTTGCGCACAGTGCCCAGGGTGCCTCCGTCGCGGCGCAACAGACCGACGCCGAGGGCCAGGCCGCCAAGCGCGTGGTGGACCGCAGCATCGCGCAGATCCATGCGTTGGTGAACGATATCCGCAGCAGCGGCGTGTCCCTCGACAGTCTGCAGCAGGACGTGTCGTCGATTGTCAGCGTGCTCAGCGTCATCCGCTCGATTGCCGAACAGACCAACCTGTTGGCCCTTAACGCCGCGATCGAAGCGGCGCGGGCGGGGGAGGCCGGTCGCGGGTTCGCCGTGGTTGCCGACGAAGTGCGCGCCCTGGCCAGCCGCACCCAGACCAGCACCCAGGAAATCCAGGGCATGATCGACCGCCTGCAAAAAGGCACCGTAGCCGCCGTGGAGGCTATGCGCCGTTCCAGCGACGCTGGCGACGGCACCTCGGTCCAGGCCAACGAAGCCGGGGCGTCGTTGGACACCATCGCGCAGTTGATCGGCACCATCAACTCGATGAACGCGCAAATTGCCAGCGCCGCCGAAGAGCAGACCGCCGTGGCCGAGGAGATCAACCGCAGCGTGCATCAAATTGCCGTGGCGGTAGACAGCGTGGCCGATGAAACCCAGTTGGGCGCCCAGACGTCGCGCAGCCTGGCGGACCTCGGCCAGCGCTTGGGCCAACTGGTGGCCCAGTTCAGGATCTGAGGGGGGTTACTCGACGTCGCGCATCAACAGGCCGAAACGCAGATCCATCTCCGTCGGCAAGGGCACATACACCGTGTGCCCATCCCCCGGCGCCACCTCGATGGCTTCGCCCTTGGCGTTGTGCAGTGTGGCCAGGTCGAAGTGAAAATTGCCGGCGGGGGTCATCAATTCCAGGTGATTGCCCAGCGCAAAACGGTTTTTCACCTTGACCTCGGCCAGCTCGCCCCGGCGCTCGCCGGTCAATTCCCCGACGAACTGCTGACGCTCCGACACCGAACTGCCGTTCTGGTAGTTCTGGTATTCGTCGTGTACATGGCGGCGCAGGAAACCTTCGGTGTAGCCGCGTTGCGCGAGTGACTCCAGGTTGGTCATCAGGCTGCGGTCAAACTCGCGACCCGCCACCGCATCATCGATGGCCTGGCGATACACCTGGGTGGTGCGCGCGCAGTAGAAGTGGGACTTGGTACGGCCTTCGATCTTCAACGAATGCACACCCATGCGCGTCAGGCGCTCCACATGCTGCACCGCGCGCAGGTCCTTGGCGTTCATGATGTAGGTGCCGTGCTCGTCTTCGAAGGCGGGCATCTGTTCATCCGGGCGGTTGGCCTCCTGCAACAGGAACACCTGATCGGTCGGTGCGCCAATGCCCAGTGTGGGTTCCGGCCGGTATTGCTGGACAATATCGCCGGTGGCGTTTTCCACTGCCGGCGTGGCCTGGTATTTCCAGCGGCAGGCGTTGGTGCAGGTGCCTTGGTTGGCGTCGCGCTTGTTCATATAGCCCGAGAGCAGGCAGCGCCCGGAATAGGCCATGCACAAGGCGCCGTGGACAAACACTTCCAGTTCCATGGCCGGCACCTGCTCACGGATTTCGCCGATCTCTTCCAGGGACAATTCCCGCGACAGAATCACCCGGCAGATCCCTTGCTGTTGCCAGAATTCCACACTGGCCCAGTTCACTGTATTGGCCTGCACCGACAAGTGGATGGGCATCTGCGGGAAGTGGCGACGCACCAGCATGATCAGCCCCGGGTCGGACATGATCAGCGCATCCGGGCCCATGGCGATCACCGGGGCCAGGTCCTTGAGGAAGGTCTTCAGCTTGGCGTTGTGCGGCGCGATGTTGACCACCACGTAGAAACGCTTGCCCAGTGCATGGGCTTCCTCGATGCCCAGGGCCAGGTTGGCGTGGTCGAATTCGTTGTTGCGCACGCGCAGGCTGTAGCGCGGCTGGCCGGCGTATACCGCATCGGCGCCGTAGGCAAAGGCGTAGCGCATGTTTTTCAGGGTGCCCGCGGGGGCAAGCAGTTCGGGGGCAAGGACGAGAGACATGGGGAGTGGGACCCAAAAGGTCGCGAGCGTAGCCGAAGGCGAACAGGGATTTATTGATCCAGGTCTACGCTTGCTGCAACAAAGAGGGCACTCCCAGCGATTGCGACGGACTAAGCATTTGGACGCAAACGCGCGTCCGGCTTTTTTGACATGGATCGGACATGAATCAAACCAACCTGCAATTCAAAACGCTGCTGTTACTGCTGGTCCTGGTGACCGTCGCCTTTATCTGGATATTGCTGCCGTTTTACGGCGCGGTGTTCTGGGCCGTCATCCTGGGTATCATCTTTGCCCCGATGCAGCGGCGTCTGCAGGTGAAAGTCGGCTGGAACCGCAACCTGACCTCCCTGGCCACCCTGATGGTGTGCCTGGTGATTGCGATTCTGCCGGTGATCATCACCAGCGCCTTGCTGGTGCAGGAGGGGGCCACGCTGTACAAAAATGTCGAAAGCGGCAAGCTGGACGTGGCCGGGTATATCGAACAGTTCAAGAACTTCCTGCCACCTTACTTTCAGCACCTTCTGGACCGCTTCGGCATGGGCAACCTGGAAGGCCTGCGCGAGAAAATCGTCAAGAGCGCGATGCAGGGTAGCCAGTTCTTTGCCAGCCAGGCGTTCAGCTTTGGCCAGGGTACGTTCGATTTCCTGGTGAGCTTTTTCATCATGCTGTATCTGCTGTTTTTCCTGCTGCGTGACGGCCCGGAGCTGGTGCGAAAAGTCCGCACGGCGGTGCCGCTGGCCGAGCCGCAAAAGCGCCGTCTGCAACTCAAGTTCAACCGCGTGGTGCGCGCCACGGTCAAGGGCAACGTGCTGGTTGCCGTGACCCAAGGGGCGTTGGGCGGTTTGATCTTCTGGTTTCTGGACATTCCCAGCGCGTTGCTCTGGGCGGTGTTGATGGCGTTTCTCTCGCTGCTGCCGGCGGTGGGCGCAGGGATCGTGTGGGGGCCGGTGGCGGCATACTTCCTGTTGAGCGGGGCGATCTGGCAAGGCGTGGTGCTGGGCCTGTTCGGCGTATTCGTCATCGGCCTGGTGGATAACGTGCTGCGCCCGATTCTGGTGGGCAAGGACACCAAGATGCCGGACTACCTGATTCTGATCTCGACCTTGGGCGGCCTGTCGGTGTTCGGCCTGAACGGCTTTGTGATCGGGCCGCTGGTGGCGGCGTTGTTCATGTCCAGCTGGGCGCTATTTGTCGAAAGCAAGCCACGGGTCAAGTTGCCGTTGCCCTAGGCCTCAGGCGCGGAGCCTGAAGGTTGCCGCTTGTTGCTCGGCAGCCGATAACGAAGTGAGTGGGCCGCTGACGGGCTCGCCATCGTGCATCAGGTACCAGCAGGCGAGTACACCCAGCTTGCGCAGGGGGGCAGGAACGGCGCTGCCGATGACGGACATGATCTGAACAGTGGGCATAAGGACCTCCAATCGCTATGGGGGTCACCTTACGGGGTGCCAGCGTCGAGGAAAAATCACCCGGCTTGATAGTCGACATCAACGCCAGGTGTCACTCCACCACTTGGTCGAGCATGTTCACCACTTCCTGCTCATTGAGCAGGCCTTTGCGCACCAGGCTTTCGGCCAGCAGTGCGAGGAATTTTGCGTTGCGGTGGCCTTCCAGGTGCTTGAGTTCGGTCAGTGCGCTGTAGACCTTGCTGGACGTACAGAGTCCGGCAACGTGGTGTGGGTTTTGCGTGGGCATGGTCAGCCGTCCTTGTTGTTATCGGGTTCAGAGGTGGGATAGTGAAAGTGAGTCGTGACATAAACATGACAGCGCGAGACCCGGTCGGGCAAGTAGACTTTCGGCTTCAATGATGTGGGATTGCGGCGCGGCCATTGTCCTCATAGCGACCTTGGTGCGATCAAACCGGACGATTTTCGATAAACCGCTGCGCAAAAAAAGGCCCCGCGGGTGGGCGAGGCCTGTTCAGGCAGATCGATTCAAACTTACCAGCCGCGGCCATAGTAGCCGTGGGGAGGGCCGTAATAGCCACGCGGTGGGCCGTAATACACCGGCGCCGGGCGGTAATAGACCTGTTGTTGCACATACACCGGCGGTGGCGGTGCGTAGTACACCGGCGGTGGTGCGGCGTAAACCGGTTGCGGTTGCACATACACTGGCTGCTGCACGTAGACCTCACGAGGTTGGCTGGCAACCACGGAGCCCACGACAGCGGCGCCGACTAACGCACCCAAGACGGCCGGACCACCCCACCCACCACCGTGGGCGGAGGCTTGGCCTGCCATAGCGAGTGCACCGATAAGCAAGGCGATCTTGGGGATTTTACGAATCATGGTCATTCCTCGGTTAGCCCCTGCGCTTGTGGCCTGCAATCAATTAGCTCAAGTAATGTCGCGGGGATACTTTTAAGACAACGTATTTCTGAAAAACAGCACGGCCGATAGGTAAAGGTTGTGTAAGGTCTGTACCGATTTGCTTACTTCAAGGAGTTACCCATGCAGATGCACCCCAACAAGGATACCCAACTGTGCATGTCACTGTCGGCGCGTCCCGGGAATTTCGGCCTGCGATTTCATAACCATTTGTATGAACAACTGGGTCTGAACTTCTACTATAAAGCCTTCAGCAGCCAGGATTTAGCTGGTGCGATCGGCGGTATCCGGGCGTTGGGGATTCGCGGTTGCGGGGTGTCGATGCCGTTCAAGGAGGCCTGCATTGCCCTGGTGGACGAACTGGACAGCTCGGTCAAAGCCATCGCATCCCTCAACACCATCGTCAACACGGCCGGCCACCTCAAGGCCTACAACACCGACTACATCGCCATCGAGCAACTGCTGAAAACGCACGCAGTACCGACAGAATCGACCTTTGCCCTGCGCGGCAGTGGCGGCATGGCCAAGGCCGTGGCCAGTGCCCTGCGTGACGGCGGGTACGCCAATGGCGTGATCGTGGCGCGTAACGAAGCGGCGGGCAGGGCGCTGGCGCAGAGCCTGGGCTATCAATGGCAGGCGCAATTGGGCGATCTGCGCCCGCAGATGTTGATCAACGTGACGCCGATCGGCATGACCGGCGGGGCCGAGGCCGATCAGCTGGCTTTCGAGGCGGACGCCGTGGACCAGGCGCAGACCGTGTTCGATGTGGTGGCGATCCCGGCGGAAACGCCGTTGATCGTGCGTGGACGTGCCCAAGGCAAGCGTGTGATCACCGGGTTGGAAGTGATCGCGATCCAGGCGCTGGAGCAGTTTGTGTTGTACACCGGCGTGCGGCCGACCCAGGCACAGTTCGAAAAAGCCGTCGCTTTTGCGCGAGGCTGAAGAACATTGCACATCAACTGTAGGAGCAGGCAAGCCGGCTCCTACAGGGTTTTGACCGTGTCAGGCCTGTTCCAGCTGTGCCAGCCGTTCTTCGAGCGCCGCAATCCGCGCTTCCAGCTCTTCGATGCGCTCGACTGAGACCCCGCCGGCCCCGCGCTCCACCGGGCTGCCGCGCGCGGCGATAATCGCCTCGATATCCGCTGGATCGCCGAGCGCGTGGGTATAGCGATCCTCGCGCTGCCCCGCCTGGCGCGGCACCAGCACGGCCAGCCCGCGCGCAATCAGGCGTTCCAGTTGGTGGACGACCTGGTCGGCGTCTTCGAAATCATGCATGCGCCCGCTGCGGGTCAGTAACTCGTTGACCGTCTGCGGCCCACGCAGAAACAGCAGCCCGGTCAGGATCACCTGGGCCGGCACCAATTCCAGGGCCTTGTCGACCCGGTGTTCCCAGCGGTCGGCGCGGCTGCCCATGACCAGGCGGGTGAACCCCTGGCCTTCCAGCACACGCAGGCTTTGGCCGACCTGGCCTTGGCTGAGGTTCATCACCGGCTCGCGGCTGGTCTTCTGGTTGCAGGCCAGGACCAGGGCGTTGAGGGTCAGGGGGTAGGTTTCCGGGTTGGTCGCCTGTTTTTCGATCAGGCAGCCCAGGATGCGGATTTCCGTGCTGTTCAGGCGCGGCTCAGGGGTGTCGGTGTCGTGCTCAGCGGTCATCGCGCTTTCCCTATGCAGTGAACGCACTAGCCTAATCCTGAAAAAATAAAAGACAAGCGGCCGGCACGGCTATAATCGCCGCTGGTTCCAACCCCGCCCTTATCGATGAGACTGTCATGACTATTTCCCTGTACGCCGCTTCCGTCCCAGTCTTCAAGCAAATGCTCACCGCCCTGAGCGGTGTGCTGGACAAAGCCGAAGCCCACGCCACCGCGAAAAACATCGAACCCAACGCCTTGCTGCAAGCGCGCCTGTTCCCGGACATGTTCCAACTAGTGCGCCAGGTGCAGATCGCCGTCGACTTCGCCAAGGGCGTTTCCGCGCGCCTGGCCGAGATCGAACTGCCGAAATACGAAGACAACGAAGTGACCTTTGCCGACCTGCAAGCGCTGATCGCCAAGGTCCTGGCGTTTATGGACAGCATCAAGCCCGAGCAAATCGACGGTAAAGAAGGCATCGAGATCATCACGCGCCCAGGCACGCCGAAAGAGAAGCGCTTCAGCGGCCAGTCCTACCTGCTGACCTACGGCCTGCCGCAGTTCTTCTTCCACGTCACCACCGCCTACGCACTGCTGCGTCACAACGGTGTGGAAGTGGGCAAGCGTGATTACATGGGCGCGTTCTAAATAACCGTGTTTTAAGCGCATAAAAAAAGCCCGGGGTCGTTCCTTTGAGAGCGGCCCCGGGCTTTTTTGCGAGCGCTGTTTAAACCGGCTGCTCGTCCTTGCCCAGGCACGCTGCCGCAGTAAACAGCACATCGGTGGACGAGTTGAGTGCGGTTTCCGCAGAGTCCTGCAACACGCCGATGATGAAACCGACCGCCACTACCTGCATGGCGATATCGCTGGGAATGCCGAACAGGCTGCATGCCAGTGGAATCAGCAGCAGCGAACCACCGGCCACGCCCGACGCACCGCACGCGCAAATGGCGGCGACCACGCTGAGCAGCACGGCGGTGGGCAGGTCTACGCTGATGCCCAGGGTGTGTACGGCCGCCAGGGTCAACACGGTGATGGTGATCGCCGCACCCGCCATATTGATGGTGGCGCCCAGGGGGATCGACACCGAGTAGGTGTCTTCATGCAGACCCAGGCGTTTGCTCAACGCCAGGTTCACCGGAATGTTCGCCGCCGAACTGCGGGTGAAGAACGCCGTGATGCCGCTTTCGCGCAGGCACAGCAATACCAGCGGGTAGGGGTTGCGGCGCAACTTCCAGAACACGATGGCCG
The DNA here is from genome assembly GCF_024169655.1 of Pseudomonas marginalis. Taxonomy (GTDB): domain Bacteria; phylum Pseudomonadota; class Gammaproteobacteria; order Pseudomonadales; family Pseudomonadaceae; genus Aquipseudomonas; species Aquipseudomonas paraveronii. The sequence goes on from NZ_JALJWV010000001.1 coordinate 2,021,221, forward strand.
GGTTGATCACCAGCGCCACGAACAGCATGCAGCCGATCAGCACCACCAACAGGTGGGCGTAGCCGAGCAGGGCACCGAAGCCGGAAGTGGCCAGGGTCGAGGCTACCAAGCCGAAAATCCCCAGGGGCGCGAAGCGGATCACCACGCGCACGATCAAGGTCACGCCGTTGGACAAGTCATCGAGCACCGTGCGGGTGGTTTCGCCGGCATGGCGAATCGCTATACCCATGCCGATGGCCCAGGCCAGAATGCCGATGAAATTGGCGTTCATCAGCGCGCTCACCGGGTTATCCACCACGCTCAGCAACAGGCTCTGCAACACCTCGCCGATGCCGCCCGGAGCACTCACAGTGGCGTCGTGGGTGGCGAGCACCAGCGGCGAGGGAAACAGCGTGCTGGCGATCACCGCAACCACGGCGGCCGCGAAGGTGCCCAGCAGGTACAGGAACAGGATCGGCTTGATGTGGGTTTCCTGGCCGTGTTTATGGTTGGCGATTGACGCCATCACCAGCACAAACACCAGGATCGGCGCCACGGCCTTCAGCGCGGTGACAAACACTTTGCCAATGAAACCGGTGGCCTTGGCCGCCTCGGGCAACACGAGGGCCAGCAGAATGCCGGCGATCAGGCCGATGACGATTTGCGTGACCAGGCTGACGCGCGCGAGTCGTTGGAAAAGGGAAGGAGCAGCAGTCATAAACGGTTGTCTCTGGTTTTTTTAGTAGGACGCAGCATTGCAGGTGGAGCGCGCTGTAGGAAGCGGGCGCGGAGTCTATCATGCTGTAGGAAATGTCCCGATTGGTGCGGCATTCCGTCACCCATTTGCGGCCAATTCGCACAGATCCTGTTAATATCGCCGTCTCTCATCTTTCCTCTTCGTCAGCGGGCCTCCGGGCTTTCGTTGATGTTGTCGTTTCTGGAGTTTTCATGCTGTTTCCCATCCTGCTGCTGTCGGCCGCCGGTTTTACCGTGCTGACCACAGAATTCATTATCGTCGGCCTGTTGCCGTCGATTGCCCGGGACCTGAATGTCAGCGTGTCCCAGGCCGGGCTGCTGGTGACGCTGTTTGCGTTCACCGTGGCGGCGTTCGGCCCGTTTCTCACGGCCTACTGCGCGCGGTTCCAGCGCAAGCGCCTGTTCATCACGATTTTGATCATGTTCGCCGTGGCCAATGGCGTGGCGGCACTGGCACCGAACATCTGGGTGATGTCCCTGGCGCGCTTGATTCCGGCGTTGGGTTTGCCGGTGTTCTGGGCCTTGGCCAGTGAAACGGCGGTGGACATCGTCGGCCCGGAATACGCCGGCCGGGCCATCGAGAAGATCGGCTTCGGGATCGTCTGCGCCACCGTCTTCGGCATTCCGGTGGGCACGCTGATTTCCGATATGTTCGGCTGGCGCAGCGCGTTTGCCATCCTCGCGGTGATTGCGTTGGCCAAGGCACTGCTGCTGTATGTCTACCTGCCGGTGACACAGGCGAAGAACGCGCAGGTGACGTTGCGCTCGCAATTCAAGCTGTTGCGCAGCCCGTTGATGCAGGGGCACATCCTGCTGTCGATCCTGGTCTTCAGCGGCATGTTCACCGCCTACACCTACCTGGCGGACATCCTTGAGCGCCTGGCCGGGTTCGACGGTACGCTGGTCGGCTGGTGCCTGATGGGCTTTGGCGCAGTCGGGCTGATCGGCAACTCCCTGGGCGGCCGCGCGGTGGATCGCCACCCCTTGATCGCATCGATGGTGTTCTGCGGGTTCATGATCGGCGGCATGGTTGCGGTGGTGCCGGCGATTCATTCCACCATCGGCCTGGCGGCGGCGATGGCCGTGTGGGGCGTGACCCAGGCGGCGATGTTCCTGGTCAGCCATGTGCGGCTGATGAAGGCCGCCCCGCATGCGCCGGCGTTTGCCGCGTCGTTGAATATTGCCGGGGGTAACCTGGGTATTGGTCTCGGTGCCTTGGTCGGAGGGCATGTGATCGACACTCTGGGCCTGGCCAGCCTGGGCTTGGCCGCGTCCGGGTTTATCCTGGTGTCGATGCTGCTGGCGTTGTGGCTGATGGGCGTCAAACCGTTGCCGACCAGCGCCTGAACCCTCAGGGCAGGGCGGTGAACAGTTCCCGCCTGGCACCTTCGGTAATTGCCACGATGCCGGGGTGCTTGACCTTGCGTTCTACCGAAATTGCATAGAACGACTCGGTCACCGCATCCGTCTGGCCAATCAGCGCGACGCCATACTGGCGCACCACCTCATCGGCGATCACGCTGGGGGCGATAAAGATCCCGCTGCCGGATTGGCCGAATGCCTGCATCAAGGCGCTGTCGTCGAACTCGCCGATGATCTTCGGTTGGATCTGCTGTTCGGCAAACCAGCGTAGCAAGCGGCTGCGCACCACCGTCTCCGCCCCCGGAATCAGCAATGGCGCCCCCTGTAAACACTGTGGGAAAACGCCGCGGTGTCGGTCAGCCAACGCTTGAGTGGCGAAAAAACTGATGCCACATTCGCCCAACTTCTGGCTGTAGCCTTTGATGTCCAGATGCGTGGGCATGGGGCTGTCGGAAATCACCAGATCGAGGCGCTGGATCGCCAGGTCGGCGAGCAGGCGTTCGAGTTTGTCTTCGCGGCAGGTGATGCGGATCGGCTCGCTGAGCTCCATGGTCGGCGCGATCAGCCGGTAGACGATGGATTTGGGCACCACATCCGCCACCCCGACCCGAAACAGGATCTGCTGTTCATCCGGCTGCGCGCGCAACATCGCCTCCAATTCATTGCCGGTCTGGAACATCTGCTCGGCGTAGGGCAGGGCCTGGCGCCCGGCCTCGGTCAGCTCCAGCTGGCGGCCGACCCGCTGAAACAGGGCGATGCCGAAGGTTTGCTCGAGCAGACTGATTTGTCCGCTGATGGTCTGGGGCGTGAGGTTCAATTGCTCACAGGCGCGCACGATGCTGCCGGTCTTGGCTACCACCCAGAAGTAATGCAATTGTCGGTAATTGAGCATGCCGGCCTACACTTCGTTAAAACCGAAGTATACGCGAGAAAAATACGAATTTTCCTGAAGTGTCCCTCTGCCTAGAATGCGTCGCTATCGAGGGGCCACTATTTGGACCCAATGGTTCTAACGAGGAAAACATCATGAAACTCAATTCCCTGGGCGCGGCATCGTTGCTTGCGCTTTCATTGGTGGTGGTCAGCGGCTGTGATCAGGTCGAAAAAAGCGCACAGCAGGTGATGGGCAAGGCCACCGAATCGGCCAAGCAAGTGATCGATGAAACCCACAAGGCCGCCGAGCAGGCGTTGAGTGAAGCGACCCAGGGCCTGATCAGTCCGCAGAAAAAAGACGATCAGCCGCAAAATGAGTCTGAATCGACACGTAAAGAAGCCTAATTTTCCAGCACAACGTCAGGATTGATCTATGGACTACCTTGTACAACTGGCCGCCAGCCCCACCGCCTGGGTCGCATTGGCCACCTTGATCGTGATGGAAATCGTGCTGGGCATCGATAACCTGATTTTTATCTCGATCCTCACCAACAAATTGCCCGAGCAGCACCGTGCCAAGGCGCGACGCATCGGTATCAGCATGGCGTTGGTATTGCGCCTGGGTCTGTTGAGCACCATTGCGTTCATCGTGCAGTTGACCACGCCGGTGTTTGAAATCTTCGGCCAGGCGTTTTCGTGGAAGGACATGATTCTGATCGCCGGCGGCCTGTTCCTGGTCTGGAAGGCAACCACCGAGATCCATCACAGCATGGACCCGGAGCCTGAAGAGAAGACCAGCACCGGCAATGCCGTGTCCATCGGCTTTGCCGCAGCCATCGGCCAGATCCTGATGCTCGACCTGGTGTTCTCCATCGACAGCATCGTCACCGCCGTGGGCATGACCGAGCATTTGCCGATCATGATCGTTGCCGTGGTGACCTCGGTCATCGTGATGCTGGTGGCGGCTGAACCGCTGGCCAAGTTCATCAACGACAACCCGACCGTGGTGATGCTGGCCCTGGGCTTCCTGATCATGATCGGCATGACCCTGATCGCCGAAGGCTTCGGCGCCCATGTGCCAAAAGGCTACGTGTATGCGGCCATGGCGTTCTCGGCGGCGATCGAGTGCTTGAACATCGCCCGGCGCAACCGTCACAAGCGTTTGCTGGCCGCTCGTCAGTAATCGCAGCAACCCCAAAAAGGCCGGCTGGGCTCGTAAGAGCCCCGCCGGCTTTTTGCCGTCTGTTAGAATCCGCGCACTTGATAGCTTGAGGTCCACCATGAACGAGCCGATTCGCCTTACCCAGTACAGCCATGGCGCGGGGTGTGGCTGCAAGATTTCGCCCCAGGTATTGGAAGTGATCCTCGCCGGCAGCGGCGCACAGAACCTTGACCCCAACCTGTGGGTGGGCAACGCCTCGCGCGACGATGCGGCGGTGTATGCCATCGACGACGAGCGCGGTGTGGTCTCCACCACTGATTTTTTCATGCCGATTGTCGACGATCCGTTCGACTTCGGCCGGATTGCCGCCACCAACGCGATCAGCGACATCTACGCCATGGGCGGCGACCCGTTGATGGCTATCGCCATTCTGGGCTGGCCGGTAAATGTATTGGCGCCTGAGGTTGCTCGCGAAGTGATCCGTGGCGGCCGCTCTGTGTGCGACGAGGCCGGTATTCCCCTGGCCGGCGGTCACTCCATCGATGCGCCGGAGCCCATCTTCGGCCTCGCCGTGACCGGTATCGTGCAAAAGCGCCATATGAAGCGCAACGACACCGCCACCGTCGGCTGCCGTTTGTACCTGACCAAACCCCTGGGCATCGGCATCCTGACCACTGCGGAAAAGAAGGGCAAATTACGCGAGGCGGATATCGGCCTGGCTCGTGACTGGATGTGTACCCTCAACAAGCCTGGCAGCCGCTTCGGCAAATTGGCCGGTGTAACGGCAATGACTGACGTCACCGGCTTCGGTCTTTTGGGCCATTTGGTGGAAATGGCTGACGGCAGCGGCGTGACGGCGCGCATCGAATACGACAAAGTCCCACGCCTGCCCGGGATCGAGGACTACCTTGACCAGGGCTGCATGCCGGGCGGCACCTTGCGCAACTTCGACAGTTATGCGAGCAAACTCGGGCGCCTGCAAGAGCTGCACAAACGCGTGCTGTGTGACCCGCAGACCAGCGGCGGCCTGTTGATCGCCGTTACGCCCGCGGGCGACGCCGAGTTTCATGCGGTCGCCCGCGAACTGGGCCTGACCCTTGAGTCCATCGGTGAATTGGTTGAGCGACAGACCCACGCGGTAGAGGTGTTTTGATGGCGACTGACATCACCGACTACCGCGACATCTTCCTCAACGACCGGCCGATGATGGATACCCGTGCGCCCGTCGAGTTCGCCAAGGGCGCCTTCCCGGGCGTGGTCAACCTGCCACTGATGACCGACGACGAGCGTCAGCGGGTCGGCACTTGCTACAAGCAGCAGGGCCAGCAAGCGGCTATCGTGCTCGGACACGAGCTGGTGTCCGGGGCAATCAAGGCCGGGCGCATTGAGCAATGGGCGCGGTTCGCCCAGGCCAATCCGGACGGCTATCTGTACTGCTTTCGTGGTGGGCTGCGCTCGCAGATCGTGCAGCAATGGCTGAAAACCGAAGCCGGTATCGAGTATCCCCGCGTCGGCGGCGGCTACAAAGCCATGCGCAGCTTTTTGCTGGACACCGTCGAACAGGCTGTCACCGAGTGTGATTTCGTGTTGCTGGGCGGCATGACCGGCACCGGCAAGACCGAAGTGCTTGGCCAACTGCGCAACGCCCTGGACCTGGAAGGCCACGCCAATCATCGCGGTTCCAGCTTTGGCAAGCGAGCTACGGTGCAACCGTCCAACATCGACTTCGAGAACCGCCTGGCAGTGGACCTGCTGAAAAAACGTGCGGGCGGCGTCGAGCAGTTTGTGGTCGAGGATGAGAGCCGCATGATCGGCAGTTGTGCACTGCCGTTGCCGTTGCACAAGGGCATGCAGACCTTTGCGATGGTGTGGCTGGAAGACAGCATCGAAGGCCGTGTCGAACGTATCCTGCGTGATTACGTGGTCGACCTTTGCGCCGAATTCATCGCGGTATTTGGCGAAACCGGCTACGCCCTGTTTGCCGAGCGCCTGACCCAGAGCCTGGCCAATATCCACAAGCGCCTGGGCGGCGAGCGCTTCCAGCGGTTGCAGGCGATTCTGCAGGACGCCCTGGCGGAACAGGCCCGTAGCGGCGCCGTGGACCTGCACCGCGTATGGATCGAAGGGTTGCTGCGTGAGTATTACGACCCGATGTACGCCTTCCAGCGCGAAAGCAAAGGCGCACGCATCGAGTTTGTCGGGGAGCAGGCGGCGGTGGTGGAGTATTTGCGCGAGCGTGGTGCTTTGCGAGGTTGATGCTTGCCTGTGACAAGGCCCTCAACCTCACCCATTACCTAAAGGATCGCCGCTCCAATCAAACCGCAGACCACGCCCACCAGCATGGTCAAGCCTGCCACCGTGAGCAGCACCCGCGCGTCGAAATCCTTGCGCAACATGAGCAGTGACGGCAGGCTCACGCTCGGCAGGGTCATCAACAAGGCCACGGCCGGGCCGCTGCCCATGCCCAGCGTCATCATGGTTTGTACGATCGGTATCTCCGCGGCGGTCGGAATTACGAACAGCGTGCCGACAATCGCCAGCGGCACCAGCCACAGCAGGCTGTCGGTCATCGCCCCATCCACGTGGGGAAACAGCCAGACCCGCGCCGCGCCCAGCACCAGCACCGCCAGGATGTAGACCGGGATCGTGCTCCAGAACAGTTGCCACAGGGTGCGCAACCAGCGGCTGAAAAACGGTTGCGACTCGATCACGCTGGCCTCGGCCACCGCCCCCAGCGCCGCTTCCGGCACTTGCTCCGGGCGTGCGATCCGCTGGGCCACCAGGGACACGCCGACCACCAGCACAATCCCTGCCACCAGCCTTAACGCCGTGAAGCCCCAACCCAGCACAAACCCCATGAATACCAGGGTGGCCGGGTTCAGTACCGGGTTGGCGATCCAGAACGCCAGCGCCGCGCCTACTGACACTTGCTGCCGACGCATGCCTGCCGCCACCGGTGCCGCGCAGCAACTGCACATCATTCCGGGCAAGGCGAACAGCCCGCCGCGCAGGGTCGAACCCAGCCCGGCACGACCAAACAGGCGCAGCAGCCAGTCGCGGGGGATCAACACTTGCAGCAACGAGCCGAGGATCACCGCTAGAACGGCGGCTTTCCAGATCGCCAGGAAATACACCTGGGCATAGGCCAGCGCCGCCGCCAGTGGCGAGGTTTGCTGGTCATTGAGAATTGAGGCGCCGATGCTGTGGTTGTCGGCGGCGACAAACGCCTTGAAGTAGTAGGGCGACCACTTCACGTAGTAAAGGCCGATGCAGGCGACCAGCAGGAACAGCGCTGGTTTCCACCAGAACGACCAGCCCCGGTTGGGCTGGGTGGAGACGAGGTTGGACATGGTGTTGATCCGCAGATGAGTCAATAGCCGCGCATCATACGCCCCTATCGCTCAGGCTTCAGAGATCTGCGCTGACCTGGGTCGCATCCGGGCAGGTTTGTTCGCCATTATTCAGGCCCTGCTTATAGTTGCGGCTCAGCAACGATGCCTTGCCGTTGTGCCAGGTGAGTGTCAGTACATACAGCGTGTCGTAGTCATTGCCGGACCAGTCTTCGGTGATGGTGTGCTTTTCGCCCACCGCTTCACTGGCCACCTTGTTGATCAACTCCGGCAGATAGCCGTGGGACCAGGCAGTGTAGATGATGGCGTTGTGATACTTGTTTTCCACCAGTTCGTCGGCGAGGGCGTTGGTGTCATTCGCCGAAAACTTGATGTTTACCGGCAACCCGAGCTTGATTGCGCTGGGGCTGATGGTCATCAGAGGGCGAATGTAGCTGTAGGAATTGTCTTTTTCGCCTTCCTCGACATTGCGCGTCGGGTTGGCGGCGAAGACGAAGTTGGCCTTACCGAACTTTTCCGGCAGCACGGTGGCCAGGTTCATCGCGCGGTTCAGGCCCTGGCAATTGAGCTGGCCCAGGCCGCCGGCGGGTTTTTCGCCGTGGCGCAGGAACACCAGGGTTTGCACGCCGTCCACCGGCTCGGCGCTGCTGATGCGCGATTGCAGGGTCAGGTCGAGGACGCCGCCGACCAGCAACAGCGGCAATATGATGTATGAATATCGTTTGAGGCGTTGCGCAAGGCACAGAGGCTTGATTGTCATTAGGTTTGAGTCTTCAGTGCATCGGATTAAGGCGGACAAGCCCGGCCCCAGTGACGCATGCTGCGTCCTGCGGTGTTCCGTGTGGTTCTGCAAGGTGCCTCCATTCACCGTTCAGGCGCACTTAAGAGTCCGCGAGGTCACTTTGGTTCGCCCGTGGGGGAGATTAGCGAGGGGATGTTGCGCAATGATGACCCATGCAGGATGCCGGGCAGATGATTATCATGGGGGTTTTCCGCCGAGGGATATCCCGATGAATTCACTCGCCGCTTTCCCGATCAACCGCAAATGGCCCGCCCAGCATCCGGAGTGTCTGCAACTGTATTCGTTGCCCACGCCCAACGGGGTAAAAGTCTCGATCATGCTCGAAGAACTGGGCCTGCCCTACGAGGCGCACAAGGTCAGCTTCGAGACCCAGGACCAGCTGTCGCCCGAGTTCCTGTCGCTGAACCCGAACAACAAAATCCCCGCGATCATCGACCCCGACGGCCCCGGCGGCCAGCCGTTGGCGCTGTTCGAATCCGGTGCGATCCTGCTTTACCTGGCGGAAAAAACCAGCCAATTGCTTTCCGAAGACCCGGCGACACGTTATGAAACCATTCAGTGGCTGATGTTCCAGATGTCCGGTATCGGCCCGATGTTTGGCCAGGTGGGGTTCTTCAACAAGTTCGCTGGCAAGGCCTACGAAGACAAGCGCCCGCGTGACCGCTACGTCGCCGAGTCGCGGCGCTTGCTGGAGGTCTTGGAAAAACGCCTGCTGGGCCGCACCTGGATCATGGGCGACGACTACAGCATCGCGGACATCGCGACGTTTCCGTGGATCCGTAACCTGATCGGGTTCTACGAATCCGGCGACTTGGTCGGCATCGCCGATTTCCCCAATGTGCTGCGCGCGCTGGACGGCTTTATCGCACGTCCGGCGGTGATCCGTGGCCTGAACATTCCGAGCTGAGCCCATGCCGACTTTCGATTTTAAACAACTGGATGTCTTCAGCAGTGTGTCGCTCAAAGGCAACCCGCTGGCAGTAGTGCTGGGGGCCGACAGCCTCAGCGAGCAACAGATGGCCGACTTCGCCAAATGGACCAACCTCAGCGAAACCACGTTTTTACTCACGCCCCGCGATCCACGGGCTGACTACCGGGTAAGAATCTTCACCACCTTGCAGGAACTGCCGTTCGCCGGGCACCCGACGCTGGGCAGTTGCCACGCGTGGTTGCAGGCGGGGGGGATTGCGCAAGGGGAGGAGATTATCCAGGAGTGCGAAATCGGCCTGGTGCGTATCCGTCGCCAAGGCGATGAGCTGGCGTTCATCGCGCCGCCGTTGTTGCGCTCGGGCCCGCTGGAGGCGGCGTTGCTGGAGCGCGTGCGGCTGGGCTTGGGCCTGGCGCCCGAGGCCATTGTGCGCAGCCAGTGGGTCGACAACGGCGCGGGTTGGCTGGCGGTGATGCTGGCCGACCGCCAGGCGGTGCTCGATCTGCAGCCCGATTATGCGCAATTGCTCGGCCTGGCGGTGGGCGTGATTGCACCCTGCGATCCCGAACGCGACGCTGTAGACGCGCACTTTGAAGTGCGCGCGTTCATTGCCGGCGACGGGTTTCCCGAAGACCCGGCCACCGGCAGCTTGAATGCCGGGGTGGCCCAATGGTTGTTGGGCGAAGGCCTGGCGCCGAGCCGCTACGTGGTCAGCCAGGGCACGGCGATGGGGCGCGCGGGGCGTATCCGCATCGAGCGCCAGGGCGATGAAATCTGGGTCGGCGGTGCCGTGGCGGTGTGCATCGAAGGGCGTCTACAGCTCTAGATCAATGCAATTGTTGTGGGCCTTGCCATAAACTATTGTCTGCCTGGCATTTGCGCTGCCGGGGTCGGGGGGCATACGCTTTCGCCCCAACGTTTTTAGCCTTATTCAGGACAGCCATGACCAGCCAGTTCCCTCAAGCCCGCCCACGCCGTCTGCGCCGCTCCCCGGAGTTGCGTAGCTTGTTCCAGGAAACCGAGTTCACCCTCAATGATCTGGTGCTGCCGATTTTCGTCGAAGAAGAAATCGATGATTTTGTGCCAATCACCAGCATGCCGGGTGTGCTGCGCATCCCTGAGAAAAAGCTGGCCGGGGAAATCGAGCGTTATGCCCGCGCCGGGATCAAGTCGGTGATGACCTTTGGCGTGTCGCACCACCTGGACGCCACTGGCAGCGACACTTGGAAAGAGCGTGGCCTGGTCTCGCGCATGTCCTCGATCATCAAGGACGCGGTGCCGGAAATGATCGTGATGTCCGACACCTGTTTCTGCGAATACACCGATCACGGCCATTGCGGCGTGATGCATGGCGCCCATGTCGACAACGACGCGACGTTGGTCAACCTCGGCAAGCAAGCTGTGGCGGCGGCCCGTGCCGGTGCCGATGTGATCGCGCCGTCGGCGGCGATGGACGGCCAGGTCCAGGCGATTCGCCGGGCGTTGGATGACGCCGGTTTCACGCATATCCCGATCATGGCCTACTCCACCAAATTCGCTTCGGCCCTTTACGGTCCGTTCCGTGAAGCGGGTGGCAGCGCGCTCAAGGGCGACCGCAAAAGCTACCAGATGAACCCGATGAACCGCCGCGAAGCCGTGCGTGAATCGCTGCTCGACGAGCAGGAAGGCGCGGATGCGCTGATGGTCAAACCGGCCGGTGCCTACCTCGACATCATCCGCGACATCCGCGAAGCCTCGCGCCTGCCGGTGGCGGCGTATCAGGTCAGCGGCGAGTACGCGATGATCAAGTTCGGTGCCCAGGCAGGCGCGATCGATGAGGACCGGGTGGTGCGGGAAACTTTGGGTTCGATCAAGCGCGCTGGCGCGGACCTGATCTTCACTTACTTCGCCATGGACCTGGCGCTGGCAGGCATCTAAAGCACCCAACTTGTGGGAGCGGGCAACCCCCCGCTTCCACAGTGGGTTGTAGCGTTTTTCAGCGCTGTGCAAGCGCCAGGTTCAACCCCAACCCTGCAAAGGCCGCCGCAAAACTGCGCCGCAGCCAATTCTGAACCCGTGGTGACTCGATCACCGCGCGGCGAAACACATTGGCCAGCAAGCCATACACCACAAACACCGCAAACGTCATGGCCATGAACACGCCGCTCAGCACCAGCATTTGCAAGGCCGGCGCCGTGCTGGCCGGTGTGACGAACTGAGGCAGGAAGGCCAGGAAGAAAATCGTCAGCTTGGGGTTGAGAATATTCAGCAAAAACCCGCGGAGCATCAGGCCACGGGCCGTGGTTGCCGTTGGCGTGTCATTCATCGCGAAGGCCGAACGATCGCGCCACGTGGCGTAGGCCAGGTACAGCAAGTAGGCGGCTCCGGCGAATTTCAGCGCTTCGAACGCCAATGCGCTGGTGTGCAGCAGCGCGGAAAGGCCGAGGATGGATGCCAATAAGTGCGGGATGATCCCGGCGGTACAGCCCAGCGCGGCGAACACGCTGGCGCGCTTGCCGGCCATGAGGCCCGTGGACACGGTAAAGATCACGCCGGTGCCGGGAATCAGCACAACGATCAGGCAGGTGATGAAAAAGTTCATGCTGAGCATGGCATTCAAACTCCTTGTACGAATGGTTGATGAAAGATCCTGTCATATTCGCATTACGTTGGCGAGGGGAGCACAGGGCGAACCCGCGTTAGACTTACCGGTCGATATCAGCAATGCCCGGCTCATCGCCCTTCAAGGAAGCCCCATGTACCTACGCCACCTGATCCTGTGTCTCATGCCCTTGGTGGTGCTGGCAGGTTGCTCGACCGCACGCGGCCCGCAACAGCCGGAGCGCAGCGAAGCCGAGGTCAAAGCGCAGATCGTGCGCCTGCTGCCCGCCAAGGTCGCCGATCGCAACGGTTGGGCCAAGGATATCTACACCGCGTTCGACACCCAGCACATCTACCCCAGTACCGAAAACATCTGCGCCGTGCTGGCGGTGACCGAGCAAGAGTCCACTTACCAGGTCGATCCACCCGTGCCGAATATGGGCAAGATCGCCCAGGATGAAATCCTGCGCCGTGCCGGTAAGGTGCATGTGCCAGCGGTGTTGGTCCGCACGGCACTGCAACTGCGTTCGCCCACCGGTAAGTCCTACGCCGATCGCTTGAACGCTGCGCGCACGGAGAAGGACTTGAGCGGGATCTTCGATGACTTCATCAGCATGGTGCCCTTGGGCAATACGCTGTTTGGCGGCTTCAACCCGGTACACACCGCCGGCCCGATGCAAGTGAGCATCGAGTTTGCGCAGAAGCAGGCGCGGGGTTATCCCTACACGGTGGACGGCACGATCCGACGGGAAGTGTTCACCCGACGTGGCGGTATGTACTTCGGCATCGCTCATTTGCTCGGTTATCCGGTGAGTTATGACCGGCCGCTGTACCGGTTTGCCGACTTCAACGCCGGTTGGTACGCCAGCCGCAACGCGGCGTTCCAGGCCGCCGTCAGCCGCGTCTCAGGCACCGAGTTGGCGCTGGACGGGGATTTGATCCGCTACGGCTCGCTGTTGCCCGGCAGCACCGAATTGGCGGTGCGTTCCCTCGGCGCCAGGCTGGACATGCGCAACCCCAGCATCCGCAGTCAGCTGGAGCAGGGCGAGCAATTGGATTTTGAGCAGACCACGCTCTACAAACGCGTGTTTGCCCTGGCCGACACAGCGGCGGGCAAACCGCTGCCGCGGGCGATCCTGCCGGGCATTGTGCTCAAAAGCCCGAAGATCACCCGCAACCTGACCACCGCCTGGTTCGCCCAGCGGGTGGATGAGCGCTATCAGCGCTGTATGAGGCGCTGAGGCCAGCCCTGAACGGGGTTGGTGAATCAGCCCCAGGCATCGCAACGGATATGCGCGGCTGATGGTAATGGTCGCCGCGTGGGGGCTGGAGTACACCTCATGCCTGACTCCAAGGAAGAACCCGCGATGATCGCTCACGCCGTGCCCGAAGGTTTTGTCTCACTGCCGCGCAGCAGCCCGCTCCTCGACTTGTTAGGTCCGGCCTATTGCCGGGGTGACGGCTTGCAACTGGAAATCGGCCTGCGCGCCGACAACCGTCACGCCAATGGCCGTGGCACGGTGCATGGCGGGGTGTTGGCAACCTTGGCGGATATCGGCATGGGCTATGCGATGGCGTTTTCCAGTGAGCCGCCGTTGCCGTTGATTACCGCGAGCATGACCGTGGATTACCTGGGCGCGGTGCAAGTGGGGGAGTGGATTGTGGTGCGCCTTGAGCATCACAAGCGTGGCCGGCAAATGGCATTTGCCACGGTGAGTCTGCAGGTGGGGGACAAAATCGTGGCGCGGGCGAACGCGGTGTTTGCGGTGCCGCGTGCGGACTGAAAGCGAAAAAAAGGCCCGGTTTTTCGTGGAACCGGGCCTTTTCGTGTGTTGCTCTTGAATCAGCTGCGCTCAAGGGCCAGGGCTACGCCTTGGCCGCCACCGATGCACAGCGTCGCCAGGCCTTTCTTGGCGTCGCGTTTGATCATTTCGTGCAGCAGGGTCACCAGAATGCGGCAGCCTGACGCGCCGATCGGGTGGCCAATGGCGATCGCGCCGCCGTTGACGTTGACCTTATCGGCGTCCCATTCCAGCTCTTTGGCCACCGCCAGGGATTGCGCGGCAAAGGCTTCGTTGGCTTCGACCAGATCCAGGTCGGCCACATTCCAGCCGGCTTTCTCCAGGCAACGGCGGGTGGCCGCGACCGGGCCGATGCCCATGATGGCCGGGTCGACGCCGGCATTGGCGTAGCTGGCGATACGCGCCAGCACGGGCAGGCCGAGGGCCTTGGCCTTGTCGGCGCTCATCAACAGCACGGCGGCCGCGCCGTCGTTGAGGCTGGACGCGTTGCCAGCGGTGACGCTGCCGTCTTTCTTGAACGCGGGTTTGAGCTTGGCCAACGACTCGGCGGTGGTGCCGGCGCGCGGTTGTTCGTCCACGGCGAAGGCCACCGGGTCGCCCTTGCGCTGCGGGATCAGAATCGGGGTGATCTCATCGGCAAAGCGGCCGGCTTCGATAGCGGCGGCGGCTTTTTGCTGGGACGCGGCGGCGAAGGCGTCCTGGGCTTCACGGCTGATGCCGTACTTGTCCACCAGGTTCTCGGCGGTGATGCCCATGTGGTAGTCGTTGAATGCATCCCACAGGCCGTCGGTGATCATGCTGTCGATCATCTTGGCGTGGCCCATGCGCAAACCGGTGCGCGCGGCGGGCAATACGTAGGGGGCCAGGCTCATGTTCTCCATGCCGCCGGCAATGATCACGTCGGCATCGCCACAGCGGATGGCCTGGGCGCCCAGGTGCAGGGCCTTGAGGCCCGAACCGCAGACCTTGTTCAAGGTCATCGCGGGTACGGCATGGGGCAGGCCGGCGAGGATCGACGCCTGGCGCGCCGGGTTCTGGCCTGAGCCTGCAGTGAGCACGTGACCGAGGATCACTTCATCCACCTGGGCCGGGTCGAGGCCGGTCTGCTCCAGCAGGCGACGGATCACGGCAGCGCCCAACTCCGGTGCCGGGATGTTCGCCAGCGAACCTTGAAAGCTGCCTACCGCGGTACGGGTGGCAGCAACAATCACAACGTCTTGCATGGAATGTGTCCTCACTGGAATTGCATTTCTGGAACATGGTCGGGGACGATCAGTTTACCGGCTGTCTTGCTGACAATCTCTTCAATACTGACCCCTGGGGCACGCTCCTTTAGGATAAAGGCGCCGTTGTCGATTTCCAGGTAGGCGAGGTCCGTCAGCACACGCTTGATGCAGTGGGCACCGGTCAGCGGCAGGGTGCATTGGCTGAGCAACTTGGACTCACCGTCCTTGGACGCGTGGGTCATGATCACGATGATGTTTTCCGCGCCGGCCACCAGGTCCATGGCGCCGCCCATGCCCTTGACCAGCTTGCCGGGGATCATCCATGAGGCGATGTTGCCCTGTACGTCCACTTCAAACGCGCCGAGCACGGTGAGGTCGACATGGCCGCCGCGAATCATTGCGAAAGATTCGGCGGAGGAGAAGATCGAGGCGCCGATGCGCGCGGTCACGGTTTGTTTGCCGGCGTTGATCATGTCGGCATCGATGGTCTCTTCAGTGGGAAACGGGCCCATGCCGAGCAGGCCGTTTTCCGATTGCAGCATCACTTCCATGCCTTCGGGGATGTAGTTGGCCACCAGGGTCGGAATGCCGATGCCGAGGTTGACGTAGAAACCGTCCTGCATTTCGCGGGCGACGCGTTGAGCCATTTGTTCGCGGGTGAGAGCCATGGTGCTGTTCCTCTTATTCTCTTCGGGCTGGAGGGATTATTTGCGGACGGTGCGCTGTTCGATGCGCTTCTCGAAGGTGCCGCAGATGATCCGGTCGACGTAGATGCCAGGGGTGTGGATCTGCGACGGTTCCAGCTCGCCCGGTTCGACGATTTCCTCGACTTCGACCACGGTGATCTTGCCGGCGGTGGCGGCCAGCGGGTTGAAGTTCTGGGCGGTGTGGCGGTAGATGACGTTGCCAAAGTGGTCGGCTTTCCAGCCTTTGACAATGGCGAAGTCGCCGGTGATGGATTCTTCCATCAGGTACGGGCGACCGTTGAATTCGCGGGTTTCCTTGCCTTCGGCAACCGGGGTGCCGACGCCGGTGGCGGTGAAGAAGGCCGGAATGCCGGCGCCGCCAGCGCGCATTTTTTCCGCCAGGGTGCCTTGAGGGGTGAGCACCACTTCGATCTCGCCGCTGAGCAGTTGCTTCTCGAACAGGGCGTTTTCGCCCACGTAGGACGCGATCACTTTGCGGATCTGCTTTTCTTCCAGCAGCACGCCCAGGCCAAAACCGTCGACGCCGCAGTTATTGGAAACCACCGTCAGGTCGCGGGTGCCTTTGCGTTTGATCTCGGCGATGAGGTTTTCCGGGATGCCGCACAGGCCAAAGCCGCCGGCGAGTACGGTCATGCCGTCTTCCAGGCCTGCCAGTGCCTCTTCATAGGACGCAACGCGTTTATCGAAACCTGCCATATAGCACCTCTTTTATTGTTTGTGGGCCAGTCAATGTTCCGAGTGTTGCGCCGACGGATTGATTTGTTAAGTTGTTTTTTAAGGTTGATTGATTTAAAAAACTGCATAGTCGAGCCGTCATCCGGAGTAACGTCATGACCGTCAAACAGATGCGTGCCTTTCTGGCCGTGGCACAGAGCCTGAGTTTTGCTGCTGCCTGCGAGCGGCTGCACCTCTCTCAATCGGCACTGAGCCTGACCATCAAAGGCCTGGAAGAAGGGCTGGGCGGGCGCTTGTTCAGCCGCAATACCCGCAATGTCGCGCTGACCCCTGAAGGGGAATCTTTGTTGCCGCTGGCGCGTCGGTTGATTGCCGATTGGGACAACGCCGAGGATGAACTGCGCCAGCGCTTCACCCTGCAGCGCGGGCGGGTAACGGTGGCAGCGATGCCGTCGTTTGCAGGCAACCTGTTGCCGCCGATCCTGAAGATATTCCGTGCGCGTTACCCTCATGTGAACGTGACGGTGCATGACCTGATCAACGAACAGGTGCTGGAGATGGTCCGTGATCGCCAGGTCGAGTTGGGCGTGGCGTTCGAACCGTCCGAAGGTTCGTCGCTGGCGTTTACGCCGTTATACCTGGACCGTTTCATTGCCGTGGTGCCCATGGATTCACCCTTGGCACTGCGTGCTGAAATCGACTGGAAAAGCCTGTTGGAACAACCGTTCATTGCCCTGCAACGACCCTCGACGGTACGGGTGATGCTGGAGGAGCATCTGGGCGCCTTGCAGATGAAATTGCCGGTGGCGCTGGAGAGTCATCAATTGGCGACGGTGGGCAAGATGGTTGCCAGTGGCCTGGGGGTCAGCGCCGTACCGGCATTATGTGCGCAGCAGATGCAGGAGGCGGGCGCCCATTGCATCACCTTGACCGATCCGGTGATCGAGCGGCCGATTGGTGTGTTGACCAAACCGGGGCATGAACTCTCGGCGGCGGCACAGGTGTTGTTTGATATTTTTCGCGATGAGGCGGGGAAAGGCCGTTACCCCAACTTTTGAAGTTGCATAAAAAATGTGGGAACTGGCAAGCCAGTTCCCACATTAGTTGAGTTGTACTTAGGAGTAGCGGTCGATTACTTTAACTTGTGCGCTGTCTTTGAAAGACGCCCACGCGTGGTTAAGTGTGTCGAACACCTGCTCGATAAAGTTACGATCGGCCGCCGCTTTCTTGCCGACATAACCCTGGCCACGACGATACACCTTCAGGCGCGCCGCCAGTTCACGGTTATTTCTGTCGAACTCGGCTTCTTCGGTGTGGGGCGCCAGGCAGTCAATTTGGACTTTGCCCGATTTACCAATCCACAGGATATGGTCGTCGAGTGTGTCTTTCTGCGCTGCGAACATCTCAGCCAATTGTTCGATAGTTGGTTGGTTGTTCAGATTCATGTGTAAGCCCCTTGACCAGTTGGCGATCTATCAATTGATTCGTTAAAACTGCTTAGTTGTCTCCGGTTCCGAAAACCGGGCGTCAGTGACGGTCTGCCGAATACGGGCAGGGTCTTGAACCTGATGCATGTAGTCTTGCTGATGAACTGCTACGCAATGGTTTCATAACGAAGACAAGCAGCGTTTGAGCTCCTTGTACCGAACCCTTTGGGTCGGTCAGCTTCATCAATCTGCCTTGTGGGCAGTGCACATCCGGAAAAAACAGCTCGGCGGTCAGACGAGCTTGTTCAAAACGCTTGTTACCAACGCTCCCGATCCGGGAGACGTCTAGATCATGCAAGGACAAAAAGGTTACGTCAACGGTTATGTAGTGATTATTTTTGATCACTACATAAATCGTCGTGGGGACGGGGCCGTGCGGGGAAGTGTGACTTGGGCGTCATTTTTTGTGCGGTGGGTCGCCGGAGCTCGTTAGCCTGGCCGGGTTGCCCACTCATTTTTGATGCGCAGTGTTCTGGTTATCCCAGGCGCTCTGCCAATAGCGGCAACAACCGCTCGCAGGACGCCGCGATCTTCATCTGCAACAACTCATCCCCACGGGTCTTGCCCAGATTGATGGCAATCACCGGCTTGCCTTGCTCGACCATCGCCTTGCACAGGCGAAACGCCGAGTAGGCCATCAGCGACGACCCCACCACCAATAAACCCTCGGCTTGCTCCACCGCCGCCATTGCCCTGGCGGCGGTGGCCTGGGCAACGTTCTCGCCGAAGAACACGAGGTCCGGTTTCAGCCGTTCGCCGTTGCAGTGGGGGCAGCGGGGCACGCGAAAGCGTTGTTCAAAAGCAGGATCAAGCAGGGTATCGCCGTCGGGTGCCTGCACGGCATCGACGCCGGCCAGGTAGGGGTTCTCGGTTTCCATCAACCGTTGGATCACATCGCGTGCGCAGGGCCGCTGGCAATCCAGGCATAGCACGCGATGCAAGCTGCCGTGCAGCTCGATCACATCATGGCTACCGGCCTGGTCATGCAACGTGTCGACGTTTTGCGTGATCAGCCCGCTGATACGCTGGCGGTGTTGCAAGGCGGCCAGCGCCAGGTGGGCCTGGTTCGGCTGCGCAATGCGCACCCGTGGCCAGCCCAGCATCGCCCGCGCCCAATAACGGCGGCGCGCTTGTGGGGTGGCCAGGAACTCCTGGTACATCATCGGCGCCTTGCCCCGGCGTATGCCCTCGCTGTCCCGGTAGTCCGGGATACCCGACGACGTGCTGATTCCCGCCCCGGTCAGCACCAGAAAACGCCGTTCGGCCATGGTCCGGTGCAGGATATCGAGGTGGTCTTCCTGATGTTCGAGCATGTCGAGCATGGGGTCTCCTATTCGCCGCGAATGTATTGCTCCAGTTGCTTGATCAGGTTGGCTTGTTCGGCAATGGCCTCCTTGACCAGATCGCCGATGGAGAGCAAACCCAGCAGTTTTCCGTCGACGACCACCGGCAAGTGGCGCAGGTGACTGTCGGTCATGATGTTCATGCATTCTTCGACCGTTTTATGGGCATCAACCGTTATGACTGGAGAACTCATGACCTCATGGACTTTGGTGGTGACTGAAGAGAGGCCTTTGAGTATCAGTTTTCGTGCGTAGTCACGTTCGCTGATGATGCCAACCACCTCGCCCTGCTTGACGACCGGCAAGGCCCCGACATTTTTCGATGACATCACCACCAACGCTTCGAATACGGTGTGGTCCCATTCAATGGTGTGGACTTCCTGGTTTTGCTTGTCTTTGGCTTTGAGTACTTCTGAGACGGTTTTCATGGCGGCCACTCCGATGTTGTTGTTGGGAAGTCTGCAATCCCCTACAGAATCCTAGACGGCTCGCGCGGGAGCAAGGACCAAAGCGGCGTTAAACCCGTCAAAAAACGTCATACCCCGGATTTATTCATGGTTTACCCGGTACTTGTCGGCTTTTTCGCTCGCTTCGGGCTGGCCGCCGTCTTGCGGGGTGCGGCCGTGCGTTTCTTTTTCCACGGTGTGGCGCCGCGGCCTGCCGGGCTGGCAGGGCCGGTGATGGTCATGCGCATACCGTTGCAGCGGGCCACTTGCTTGCTCATCCAGGCCGCTTGTTTGGCGACGAATTCTTCCAGGCTCATTTCGCCGCTTTGCACCATGTCCAGCGCCTGTTCCCAGATCGCGGTGGTGCCCGGGTCGGCGATGGCGCGGGGCACTGCGTCGATCAGGCTGAACGCCGCCGGGGTGGCCGAGAGTGCCTTGCCGTTCTTCATCAGGTAGCCCCGGTCCAGCAGGCCCTGGATGATCCCGGCGCGGGTGGCTTCGGTGCCGATGCCGGTGGTGTCCTTGAGCTTTTGCTTGAGCAGCGGATCTTCCACCAGCTTGGCGACGTTTTTCATCGCCTTGATCAGGTCGCCCTCGGTGAAGGGTTTGGGCGGCTGGGTCCACAGGTCCTTGAGATTGACCTTGGCGACGGCGTAATCCTGGCCTTGCACCAGTGCCGGCAGGGCTTGCGGTGCTGGCGCCTCACGGCCTTTGGCCGGTGTAAGGGCTTCGGGCAGCGCGCGCTTCCAGCCCGCTTCGATGACGACTTTGCCCACCGCGCGCAGCGCCTGGCCTGCGCAGTCGAAATCCGCCTGGGTGCGATCATATTCGTGGTTGGGCAGAAACTGCGCCAGGTAACGTGCGCGAATCAGTGTGTAGACCGCCCGATGCTTGCCGGTGAGCTGCCCGACATCCTTGCCGGCGCCGGTGGGAATGATGCCATGGTGGGCGCTGACCTTGGCGTCGTTCCACGCCCGCGAGCGGCGTTGGGGATCGATATGCGGCATCAGTTCGTTGACGGCCGCGTCGGCACGGCCCAATGCGGCAAGGATCTTCGCCGCGTCGCCATGTTGACTCAAGGGCAGGTAGCCGCAATCGCTGCGCGGGTAGGTGATGGCCTTGTGGGTTTCGTACAGCGATTGGGCGATGTCCAGGGTTTCCTGGGCGCCGAGGCCGAGCTTCTTCGAACAGATTTCCTGCAGCGTACCCAGGTCGAAGGGCAGCGGGGCGACCTCGCGCATGCGTTCGGTGCGCAACTTCACCAGTCGCGCGCTGGCAGCGCGGGTCATGGCGTCGGCGGCATCCCGGGCGAGTTGCGGGTTGAGGCAGCGGCCTTGGTCGTCACAGGCATCGTCGACGGCGCGCCATTGGGCGGTGAAGATCATGTGCGCGTGGCGCAGGTCGACATCGATGGCCCAGTAGGCCACCGGTACGAAATCGGCGATGCTGCGGTCACGGTCCACCACCAGGCGCAGGGTCGGAGTTTGCACGCGACCCACCGGCAGCACGCCCTGGTAACCGGATTGACGGCCGAGCAAGGTAAACAGGCGGCTCATGTTCATGCCGATCAGCCAGTCGGCGCGAGACCGGCCGAGGGCCGAGTGGTACAGACTGAAGGTTTCGGCGCCGGGTTTGAGCGCGGCCAGGGCCTTGCGAATGGAAGCGTCGTCCAGCGCCGACAGCCATAGCCGCTGGATCGGCCCGCGATAGCGGCAATGCTCCACCAGCTCGCGGGCGATCATTTCACCCTCACGGTCGGCGTCGGTGGCGATCACCAGCTCCTGGGCTTCGCCCAGCAGGCGCTTGACGGCCTTGAACTGGCTGGCGGTCTTGGGTTTGACCCGCATCTTCCATTTGTCCGGGATGATCGGCAGGTCGGCGAGCACCCAGCGCTTGTACTTGGCGTCGTAGGCATCGGGCGGGGCGGTTTCCAGCAGGTGGCCGATGCACCAGGTGACGGTCACCCCGTTGCCCAGCCAGCAACCGTCGCCACGGCGAGTGGCGCCGAGCACGGCCGCAATATCCTTGGCCTGGGAGGGTTTTTCACAGAGGAACAGCCGCATGGTCATCACATCAGATCAGGTTGATGCCTTGCAGGATGCGGAGTCCGAGGGATTTGAGCAACCATTATCTGTATGGATGTACAGCAATTTGTGTGGCGCCGCAGAGCAGATGTGGGAGGGGGCTTGCTCCCTCCCACAGGGGACCTGCGGTGTTCAGGCGGTCGGGTCAGTTGTTATCGATATCCACGTGCCGCGTTTCCTTGAGGCAGAACATCCCGACAATCAGGCTCACCCCGGTCACGACCACCGGATACCACAAGCCGTAGAAGATATCGCCGGTGTACACCACCAGCGCAAACGACACGGTTGGCAGGAACCCGCCAAACCAGCCGTTGCCGATGTGGTAGGGCAGGGACATCGAGGTGTAGCGGATGCGTGTCGGGAACAATTCCACCATCAGCGCCGCCAGCGGGCCGTAGCACATGGCCGCGATCAGGATCAGCACAACGATCAGCACCACCACCATCACCTTGTTGACCTGGGCCACATCCGCCGATGTCGGGTAGCCGGCCAGGGTCACGGCAGCGCGCAGGGCCGCCTCGTCAAAGCCATCGATGCGCACGTCGCCCACGCTCACCTGCACCGGGCTGCCCGCGGGGGCGGCGGCGCTGCTGTAGGGCAGGCCTTGCTTGACCAGGAAGGTCTTGACCTTGTCGCACGGGCTATCAAAACGCGCCTTGCCGACCGGGTCGAACTGGAAGGTGCAGGTGGCCGGGTCGGCCAGCACGGTGATCGGCGCCTGGCGACTGGCCTGGTCCATCGCCGGGTTGGTGTAGTGCGCCAGGCCCTTGAAGATCGGGAAGTACAGCGCGGTCGCCAGCAGCAGGCCGAGCATCAGCACCGGCTTGCGTCCGACCTTGTCCGACAGCCAGCCGAAGAAGATAAAGAACGGTGCCCCAATCACCACGCTGATGATCAGCAGCATATTGGCCAGGGCCGGGTCCATCTTCAGGAACTGCGTGAGGAAGAACAGCACATAGAACTGTGCCGCGTAAAAGGTCACCGCTTGTCCGCCGTTGATGCTGAACAGCGCAATCAGCACCACCTTGAGGTTTTCCCATTTACCGAAGGACTCACGGATTGGCGCCTTGCTGGCCTTGCCTTCCTCTTTCATTTTCAGGAACGCCGGCGATTCATGCAGGCTCATGCGAATCCAGGTGGAAATGCCCAGCAATACGATGGAAAACAGGAACGGAATGCGCCAGCCCCACACTTCGAACTGGTCACCGGTGAAGTAGCGGCAGGCCAGTACCACCAGCAAAGACAGCAGCAACCCGAGGGTAGCGGTGGATTGAATCCAACTGGTGTGCAGGCCGCGCTTGCCGGCGGGGGCGTGTTCGGCCACATAGGTGGCTGCGCCGCCGTATTCACCGCCCAGCGCCAGGCCTTGCAGCATGCGCAGGACGATCAGAATGATCGGCGCCGCGATGCCGATGCTGGCATACGTCGGCAACAGGCCGACACAGAACGTCGCCACGCCCATCAGGATAATGGTCACGAGGAACGTGTACTTGCGCCCGATCATGTCGCCCAGCCGGCCAAATACCAGCGCACCGAACGGGCGCACTACAAAGCCGGCCGCGAAGGCCATCAAGGCAAAGATAAACGCCGTGGTGTCGTTGACCCCGGCAAAGAACTGTTTGCTGATCACCGCCGCGAGGGCGCCATAGAGGAAAAAGTCATACCACTCGAACACCGTCCCCAGGGACGAGGCGAAGATGACTTTTCTCGATTCGCTACCGGTGCTCGCGCTGACCGCCGAGCCCAGGGTTTGAGCATGTTCTGACATTGGGTATCCCTCACAGTGATTATTTATTGTTGTTCCACTGTCGGCGCCAACCTCAGCGCCGGTCTGTTTTCCGTTCCCCTGTAGGAGCGAGCTTGCTCGCGAAAATCGCCAACGATTACGCGGGAAATCTGGATGAACGCGGCGCCTTTGTGCTTTTCGCGGGCAAGCTCGCTCCTACAGTGTTCGGCGAAAGGATCAGTTGCGCGGCTTTCTCCGCGATCATCAGCGTCGGTGAGCAGGTATTGCCGGACGTGATGCGGGGCATGATCGACGCATCGGCGATGCGCAGTCCCGGCACGCCGTGGACCCGCAGTTGCGCGTCGACCACCGCGTCCTGGTCACTGCCCATGCGGCAGGTGCCCACCGGATGGAAAATCGTCGTGCCGATGCGCGCTGCGGCTTCGTGCAGTTGCTCTTCGGTTTGCAGTGCATCGCCGGGCAAGTATTCCACCGGTTTGAACGCACTCAGGGCCGGCGCGGCGACGATGCGTCGAGTCAGGCGAATCGCATCGGCGGCCACCTGCAGGTCTTGCGGATGGCTGAGGTAATTGGGCTGGATCAGCGGCGCATCTGCCGGGTTGGACGAGCGAATATCGATACGCCCACGGCTTTGCGGGCGCAGGTCGCAAACCGACGCGGTAAACGCCGGGAACGCGTGCAACGGCTCGCCAAAGCGCTCCAGGGACAGCGGTTGCACATGGTATTCAAGGTTGGCCGAGGTTTGTTCCGGGCCCGAGCGCGCAAACGCGCCGAGCTGGCTGGGCGCCATCGACAGCGGGCCGCTGCGGTCATACAGGTAGCGCAGGCCCATGCCCATCTTGCCCCACACGGTGCCCGCGATCTGGTTCAGGGTGCGCGCGTTTTCCAGCTTGTAGATCAGGCGCAGTTGCAGGTGGTCCTGCAGGTTGCCGCCGACGCCCGGCAATTCATGCAACACATCAATGCCGAGCGGTTTGAGCACGTTGGCCGGGCCAATCCCCGAGCGTTGCAAAATGCCAGGCGAGCCCACCGCGCCTGCGCACAACACGATTTCCTTGCGCGCCTTCCAACTGAGCTGTTGGCCGTGCTGACGCCCGAGCACTGCCGACGCGCGGCCGTTTTCCAGCAATACGCGGTCGACTTCCACCTCGGTCAACACGGTCAGGTTCGGCCGTCGGCGGATCGGCTTGAGGAACGCCTTGGCCGCATTCCAGCGCACGCCGGCCTTCTGGTTGACCTGGAAGTAACCGCAGCCTTCGTTATCGCCCTGGTTGAAGTCGCTGATGTTGGCGATGCCGCTTTGCGCCGCAGCCTCACGGAAGGCATCCAGAATCGGCCACGACAGCCGTTGTTGTTCAACCCGCCATTCGCCGCCATCGCTGTGAAATTCCGAATCGCCGGCAAAATGGTTTTCACTCTGCTTGAACAGCGGCAGCACGTCTTTCCACGCCCAGCCGGCGTTACCTTCCGCCGCCCAGCCATCGTAATCCTGGGCCTGGCCGCGCATGTAGATCATGCCGTTGATCGACGAACAACCGCCGAGCACCTTGCCCCGTGGGTAACTCAGGGCGCGGCCTTGCAGGCCGGCCTGGGCTTCGGTCTTGAAGCACCAATCGGTGCGTGGGTTGCCGATGCAGAACAGGTAGCCGACGGGGATATGAATCCAGGGGTAGTTGTCGCGTCCACCGGCTTCAAGCAACAGCACACGGTGGGCGGGGTTGGCGGACAGTCGATTGGCCAGCAGGCAGCCTGCGGGGCCGGCGCCTACGACAATGTAATCGTATTCAGCAGTTGCAGTGGGCATCTGAGGTCTCGCTTGTTTTTCTTATTGGCTCCATCCTAGTTGTTAGTTTTCGTCTTAAAAATGTTAGTTTTTACCCAGCCGCTGTGCGTTTTTAAACAGCGCGGCCCAGGCTCACGGATTGGAGGCGCTATGTTCGACTGGAATGACCTGCGGTATTTTCTCGAGTTGCAGCGCAGCGGCCGCCTGCTCACCGCCGCGCACCGTCTGAAAACCACCCACGCCACCGTGGCGCGGCATATCGAGGCCATCGAGAAAAGCCTCGGCACCGCGTTGTTCGTGCAGCACGCCCACGGCTATGAGTTGACGCCGTCCGGTGAGGCTCTGCTTAAACATGCCGAAGCCATGGAAAACGTCGCGCTGCTGGCTGAAGACGAACTGACCCACACCGCCGCGCCCCTGGGCAAGATCCGCCTGGGCGTGGCCGAAGGGCTGGGCGTGATGTTCCTCGCCAGCCGCATGGGCGGGCTGTTTGAGCGCTACCCGGGGTTGGAAGTGGAACTGGTGGCCGTGCCGCGCTTCGTCAGCATCCTCAACCGCGAAGCCGAGATCAGCATCCACCTCGAACGCCCCAGCGTCGATCAACTGGTCACGCGCAAACTCACCGACTACCGCCTGGCGCTCTATGCCAGCCGCGCTTATCTGGCGCGTAACCCGCCGATTGAAAAACGTGAAGACCTTGCCGGCCATGCCTGGATCGATTACGTCGACGACCTGCTGTTCAGCCAGGAACTGAAATTCCTCAGCAGTTTCTGTCGCAACCCCAAGGTGGTGTTCCACAGCACCAGCGTGATCGCCCAGCACCAGGCGGCGCGTTCCGGCCTGGGGATTGCTGTGTTGCCGTGCTTTATGGCGGCCAGTGACCCGGACTTGGTGTCGTTGCTGCCGGGGGAGGGGATTCAGCGCAGTTATTGGATCAGCTCGCGCAGGGAATTGCACAAGTCGGTGCGGCTGCGGGTGCTGTGGGATTACGTGGTGGAGTTGTGCGCGCGCGAGCAGCCACTGTTGCTCGGCGAGTCCACCTGAAGAAACCGGATCAAAAATGTGGGAGGGGGCTTGCCCGCCGATAGCCGTGTGTCAGCCAAAACATGCATGACTGAAGCACCGCTATCGGGGGCAAGCCCCCTCCCACATTTTTGACCTGGTTCAGCTTCCAAGATCAGGTCGGCTATAAGGCCAAGCAAGAGCAAAAGCAGATCAGGGTCTATCTGATCTATGGAGATCCAAATGTGGTGTTGCTTGAACTGAGTCAATCGCGCAGTTCGAATTCCGCACTGCCCAGCCGTTCGCCGTTTACCAGCACATGCACCGCGTGCTTGCCGGGGTAATGTTTGCGCGTGGTCAGTTCACGGATATGTTGTTCGCGGCTGATGCGCTGGTGCTCGCCTGCGCCAAGGGTAAAGGCCTTGAGTTTGAACACTTTGGCCGCGCTGTGGCCGGCGCTTTTTACATAGTCGATGGCGTAGTCCACCACCAGTTTCTGTGGCGCAGCGGCGGTGGATTCGAGGCTGAAGGTCAGGTTGATCCGCTCCCCCAGTTTGATCACCGCCGGGGTGACGCGCAGGTGATGAATCTTGACCTCGGCCTTGGCTCCTGCGCCGATGATCGTCAGCGCGCGGGTGTTGCCTTGCTTGATCAGGCTGCGCAGCGCATGGCGGGCGATCCACGCAGTGTGCGGGTTATCCAGCGACCAGCCTTCGATCCGGCTGAGCACCCAATCGGGGTGGTCCTTGGTGATGTCGTTGAGGTGGTTGGCCACGGACTTGCGCACATAGAGGCTGCTGTCGGCCTTGAGGCTGTCGAGGATCGACGCGCATAGCTCGGGGTTGGCCTGCACGTCGGCCAGGCGAAATGACCACGGCAGTCGCGGTCGCGAGCCTTCGCTGGCGAGACGGCGCACGTGTTCGTTGTCATCCAGCGCCCACTCTTGCATCACCGCCAGGGTGCGCTCGAAGTCGTGCAGCAAGAAGTGCCGGATCGCGAATTCGGAGGAACCAAAGGTCGTGAAGTATTTGAGCGCAGCCATGGAACGCTTGAAGTCATCCCGGCCATGACTTGCCACGTAGTGTGGCAGGAACAGGCTGACAAACCCGCTGTTCAAGCGCGGTGCGAGCGCATAGAGCAGCTTGAGGGTCTGCGGGTAATCCAGCGGGATCACCGCATGCAGGCTGTCGCTGACCCGCGCCATGCGCTGCATCACCGACAACTCGGCCAGCCCGGCCTTGGCGTGCTTGAGAAACCCCGTGGCGTCGAACGCCGGGTACACCGCCGTCATCTCGGTGGCAATGTGTTGCAGGCGTTCGAGGTTGAAGATTTCCTTGAGGGCCGGGGCGCTTTGGTCGGTCATCGGTGATTCCAGGGGGGGTTAGAGAAACCAGCGGTATTCCCGCGTGTTGATCTCCTGTTGAAACGCCAAGTGGTCCTGGCGTTTGTTCTCGCAGTACACGTCGACAAATTCTGCGCCCAGCTTATCGCGCAATACCGCTTGATGTTGCATGGCGCGCACGGCTTCGAGCATTTCCAGGGGGAAGTCGGTGCCGCTGTTGCGGTCGTCGTTCAGTGGGGCGATGGGTTCGCGCTGGGCTTCAAGCCCGTGCTCCAACCCCGCCAGAATCGCCGCCAACACCAGATAGGGGTTGGCATCGGCGCTGGCCAGGCGGTGTTCGATGCGCAGGTTGCGCGGGTCGGATTCCGGGATGCGCACGCACGCATCGCGGTCTTCAAAGCCCCAGCTCGCACGGGTGGCGGCGTTGACCGTACCGCCCAGGCGGCGGAAGGCGTTGTGGTTCGGCGAGAAGATCGGCATGCAATGCGGCAGCAGCTCCAGGCAACCGGCCACGGCGTGGCGCAGGGGCTGCTGTTGATGGGCGGCGAGCAAGTTGTTGCCGGCGCCGTCGTACAGGCTGACATGCACGTGCATGCCGCTGCCGGGGAATTGCAGGTAGGGCTTGGCCATGAAGCTGGCGCGGTAGCCGTGCTTGAGCGCAACGCCACGGGTGCTGCGGCAGAACAGGGCGGCCCAGTCGGCGGCGCGCAGGCCATCGTCCAAGTGGCCGAAGTTGATCTCGAACTGGCCGGGGCCGAGTTCGGCGGTGATCACCGTGATGTCGATGCCTTGGTCCTTGGCGGTTTGTGCCATATCGTCGAGCACCTCGCTGAAGCGCGACAGTCGCTCGATATGCAGGTTGGGCTGGTCGTCGGCGTCTTCACTCAACGGGTCGCGGGCGAATTGCGGCAGGCCGTTGTCGAGCTTCTTGTCGAACAGGTAAAACTCCAGTTCGAAGGCCACCACCGGATGAATGCCCTTGTGGTGCAGGCGTTCCAGGACTTTGGCCAATACTTCTCGCGGTTCGAATTCGATAGGCGCTTCGGTGCCGTCCGAGGTGATCAGCATCTGGCCCAGTGGCTGCGATTCCCAGCTCACCGGCATGAGTGTGCCGGGCACCAGGCGGCGGTTGGCATCGGGGTCGCCGTCGTTGAAACAGTAATCGCCGATCTTGAACAGCCCGCCCTGAACCCCCAGCAGCACGGCGTTCTGCGGCAGCTTCAACGGGCCGCCGGCGGCGACTTTTTCCAGCATCTCCACTGGGTAGCGCTTGCCGTAGAAATGCCCGGGGATGTCCAGGGCGATCAGGTCAACGTAACGCACGTCGGGGTGGTTCTGGCGAAAGCTCCGTACTTCGGCCAGCAGCGTGGAGGAATGGCTTTTCACGGGTGTAGCTCCTAGTTGTAAACCCACAGCACGCGGGCGGGCAGTTCGGTCAGGTTGGCGTAGCGGCAGCGGGCGAAACTGGCCAGGTGGAAGCTGTCGCCCTGGCGCAGGGTGACCGAATCGGCTTCCCCTTCCACCCACAGCGTCAGCTCGCCCTCCAGCACAAACCCGGCCTGTTCGGCGCGGTCGCTCATGGTCTGCTCACCGCTGTTGGCGCCGGGGGCCAGCAGGCTGTCGAGCATCGAAAACGCACCGTTCATGTTGGGGGAGACCAGGATGTCGGTGATGCCATTGGCGTAATACACCGTGCGCCGCTCGTTGGGGCGCGTCACCCAGTTGATGGCCTTGGGCTTGCTCAGGCTGTAGAAATAGGTGGTGGGTACGTCAAGGGCGTGACTGATGGCGGTCAGGTCCGCCACGGTCGGGCGTGACAGGCCACGCTCGACCTGAGACAGGAAACCCACCGAGCGCTCGATCTTTTGCGCCAATTGCGCGAGGGTGAGTTTCTTGTACTTGCGCAGGTCGTGGATCAGGATCGCGAGGGCTTCGAGTTCTTCTTGTTGGCTCATGAAATTTATTTCGTTAAATTTCATGAAAAACTACATGAATATTTTCACGATGGCAACGCCTGCTTTTTTTCAGGTTCCTGAGGTAAGGTAACCGGCTGCAATGGTCGCGTTACCTTCATGGAATGAGAGCAGGATGCTTGCCACCCTAAGACACTACCCCCGCACCGTGAACCTGTTGCTGTCGGCCACGTTGATGCTGACGCTGGCCAAGGCGATCACCTTTCCATACCTGGTTATCTACCTCACCCGTCACTTTGCCCTGGACATCACCCAAGTCGGCCTGGTGATCGGCAGTTCGCTGATCGTCGGCTCGTTGCTCAGCGTGTACGGCGGGTTTCTCGTCGATCGCATCAGCAGCTATCGGTTGCTGCTGGGCTTGAGTGCGCTGTTTATGGTGGGCTTTATCGGCACGGTGCTCGCGCAGAATATCTGGGCGTTCTATGGCTGCCTGATCCTGATCAACCTGGCTTACGCGGTCATCGATATTGCGATCAAAGCCGGCTTTGCCAGCCTCCTGCCGGAAGACGCGCGCAGTGAAGTGTTTTCGATCAAGTACACCCTGACCAATATCGGCTATGCGCTGGGGCCGTTCTTTGGCGCGATGGTGGCCAAGCTGGATATCAGCTTGCCGTTTATGCTCTCGGCGCTGTTGGGGGCGGGGTTTTTCCTGGTGTACTGGCGCTGGGGCGATCGTGCGCTGGCGACTGTCGATACCACGCAAAAGCCGGTGTCGTTCCTGGCCGTCGGCCGCGTGTTGTTAAAGGATCGGCGGCTGGTGTGCTTCACCGTTGGTGGCTTGCTTAGCGCGGTGGTGTTCGGCCAGTTCACGGCGTATCTGTCGCAATACCTGGTGACCACCACCACTGCTGAATACACCTACAAGGTCATCAGCGCCGTACTTACGACCAACGCCGTGTTGGTGATTGCCCTGCAATACGTGATTGGCCGCCGCATCTCGCACCGTTACTTGAGCCAGTGGCTGATCTTCGGCTTGAGCATGTTCATGCTGGGGTTGATCGGCTTTGCGCTGTCCACCAGCGTGCTGTGGTGGGTGCTGGCGATGGCGGTGTTCACCGTGGGGGAAATCGTCGTGTTCCCGGCCGAGTATATGTTTATCGACCGCATTGCCCCGGACCACCTGCGTGGCATGTATTACGGGGCGCAGAACCTGTCCAACCTCGGCGCCGCGCTGGGGCCGGTGCTGTGCGGGCTGGTGTTGGCCAGTCAGCCGGCTCCGTTCATGTTCTACATGCTGGGGGCGTTTATCATCGGCGGTGGGGTGTTCTATTTCATGGGTGCGAGGCTGAAGGCAAGTCATCCAGGGTGAGTTTGCCCAGGTGGTTGCTCTGCAGCTCGTAGCGTAATTCTTCGACCATCTTGTCCACTTCTTGCGGGGTCTGCAGCCGTTTGGTGCTGATCCCGGTCACTACCAGGTCGACGCGGCCGGTTTCGGCGTCGAAGACTTTGAGGGTCAGCGAGGCGTCGCGGCACAGGGTGAATTCGCAGGTCAGCGGCGACAGGCCTTCTTCGATGCAATTTCGCAGTTGAGACAGGGTAAACATGCTAATTCCTTCCGGGTGTCGAGTAGGACGACACAGCCTCTAAACCCTGTGTCCACCTCCGGAAGGTTAAGCATTACGCCCACGCGCAATAAGGCGAATTCGCACTAGCGGCACTAGTGCATTTGCACGTTCAACGTTTGTTTTTAAGGCGCAATTCACCGGCGAACAGCCCGCGTTCACGGGCCCAGACGATCGCCGCGCTACGGCTATGCACCCCCAGTTTTGAATACACCGTGGCCACATGGTTGCGCACCGTGTTGGGTGCCAGCTTCAGGCGCGAGGCGATCTCTTTGTCGGCCAGGCCTTCGCAAATCAAACCCAGTACATCGCGCTCGCGCGCGGTGAGGTCGGTGAAGGCAATGCCCGGCACGTTGGGGCGGTTGACGCTTTTGGCGTTGGCCAGTTTTTCGATCAGGGTCTGGCTGAACCAGGAGGCGTCCTGCATCACTTCCTCGATGGCCGCCACCAGCTCCAGTTCCGAGCGTTTGCGTTCGGTGATGTTCATCAATACCAGCAGGTAGCAGGGCACATCCTGGATGCTTACGGTATCGGCGGACACCACGCAGTCGATCACCTCATCGCCTTTCTTGCGCACCTTCAGATCCAGCCCGTCGAGGTTGCCGGCTTTTTCCAGGGTGGCGAACAACTGCGCGCAGGCCTGGGCGCTGTCGATGAAGTTGATGTCTTCGATGGCTTTGCCGATCAGCTCTTCGCTGGTGTAGCCGGTCATGTTCATGAAGGCTTCGTTGATATCCAGTACTTGCTGGTTGGCGGCGCTGCACACCAGGGTCGGCACGGGCGAAAGGCGGAACGACTTGGCGAAGCGCTCCTCACTCTGGCGCAGGGCGATTTCCGCCTTGCGCCTAGGTTCCAGGTCGGTGAAGGAAAACAACATGCAGTCTTCCTCGTTCATGTCCAACGGCTGGCCGGCCACGATCACCAACTTGCTGCCGCCCTCGGGCAATCTCAATTCGGCCTGCATCTGCGGGATGGTTGCACCTTCGGCCAGGCGCTGGATGGCCAGGTCCTTGCGCTCGGCGTGTTCCAGTACGTCGAGTTCGTACACCGAACGGCCGATCACCTGGTCGCGGTTGAAGCCGGTCATCTCCAGAAAGCCCTGGTTGACCTTGATGTAGCGCAGGTCGCTGAGGCGGCAGATCACGGCGGGGGCGGGGTTGGCGTTGAACGTCTTCTCGAAGCGCTGCTCGGCGCTCGCCCATTCGGTGGCGTCGCTGAGGATCAACACCAGCAACTCCGGTTCACCGCGTGAATCGGTCAGCACCAGGCTGCGTAGGCGATGGACCCAACTGCGCTCGCCGTCGCCGGTGGACGTGACTTCCACGACCACGTCGCTGAACGCTTCGCCGGCCGCCAAACGGCTGAGGGGGTAGCTGTCCAGCAACAGCGGGTGGTTATTGCGATAGCGCAGGGCGAACCGCTCGGCATACGCCTGATTGTTCGCGCCCAGGTGCTCGACCGCGCTGACCCCGTGCATGCTCAGCGCGGCTTCGTTGGCCCAGAGGATGGTCTGGTCGAGCTCGGCCAAGATCACTCCGTCGGACAACCCGGAGATGATTTGCTGCAATTGGCGGCGATTGGTTTCTTTGGCGAGGACGTCCTGGCTCATGGTTTCTCCGGGGAATGGGCGCATGGGAGTTACGACACCCGGGCTTTGGGATAGTGCAGAGCAATTGTGCCGTGCGACCTGGCACACGTTGGCGAGGCTGTTTTTCCACCGGCCGCATTGAAGGCGTAAGATGCCGGCCTTTTTAGCGTATCCCGCAAAGGTGCATCTTGAGCGCAGGCAAAGCCGTCGGATTGTTAATACTCACTTCTCTACTGGCGGCCTGCGGCACCTCGCCGCCACGCACGCCCAACGACCTCTGCGGCATCTTTCGCGAAAAGGCGGACTGGTACGACGCCGCCCAAGTCACCCAAAAGCGCTGGGGTGTGCCGATCCAGTTGCCGTTCGCCATCATGTACCAGGAGTCGGCCTTCCGGCAGGACGCCAAGGCCCCGCGCAACTACCTGTTGTGGATCATCCCCTGGGGCCGCGTCTCCACCGCCGCCGGCTACGCCCAGGCCAAGGATGAAGTGTGGAACGACTACCGCAAAAGCACCGGCCGCAGCGGGGCCAGTCGCCAGGACTTCGACGACGCCATCGACTTCGTCGGTTGGTACATGGACAAGACCTACACCCTCAACGGTGTGTACAAGTACGACGCCTACGGCCAATACCTGAATTACCACGAAGGCTGGGGCGGCTATCGCCAGCGCACCTACGCCGGCAAAGCCTGGCTACCGCCCGTGGCCAGCAAGGTGCAGGCCCGCTCGCAGTTGTATGCGCAGCAATATGCGGGTTGCAAGAATGACTTGGGGCGCGGGTTTTGGAGCCGGTTTTGGCATTGGTTGTGAGGCCAGTCGTGCTCAACGCGGTAATGCACGATGCTGCATGTAGCCCAGCATCTGATCGTACAGGTCAACCCGCCGATCCCTTTGCAGATCATTGAGGCTGTTCCAGATGGGCGCACTGCGCGCGCTGCTCAGGTCGATATCGGCGAACAGAATCTCCTGACGATTGGCCGACGCCACCTTGCCGATCGGCCACCCATTGGTCCCGGCAATCAACGAACACCCCAGGTAACGGGCATCGCGTTCTTCGCCGATTCGGCTGGCGGCGGCGATAAACACGTTATTGACGTGCGCAGCCGTCATCGTCAGGTAAGACGCCATGCACTTGCCGGCGTCGTCGAACAATGGGGGCGGCGTCCAAACCCAGTTGTTCAGGCTGCAAATGATATCGGCACCTTGCTGGCTCAGAATGCGCGGCACTTCGGGGAACCAGATGTCCCAGCAGATCAGCATGCCGATCCGCCCGATGGGTGTCTCAAAGACTGGAAAGCCGGTGTTTCCAGGGGTGAACCACAGCTTCTCGAGGTTCCATAAATGGGCCTTGCGGTACTTGCCGATAAAACCATCCGGGCCGAGCAGCACCGCCGTATTGAATAATTGCATGCCGTCGATTTCGCTCAGGCCCGCCACCAGATAGACCTGGTACCTGCGGGCAAAGTCGATCCATGCCCGCATACTCGACCCGCCCGGCACTGCTTCGGCGTGATCGAAGGCATCTTTGCGACAGGAAAAGAAGTAACCGCAGTTGGAAAGCTCCGGCAGCACGATCAGATTGGCGCCGCCGTTCGCCGCCTCGGCTGCCAGCTCCAGGCTGCCTCGCAGGTTTGCGGCACGGTGGTCCACGCCGACCTGGGGATCGAATTGCACGACAGAAACACGTACAGGGCTTGTGGTTTGGTTCATTGCGGGTGACCTCTTTGGGTGGATACCGCCGGAGTGGCTGGCGCTCCATAAGAGGTGATCTGACGGGCGAGAGAAAATCGGGCGCTTCCGGTTGAGGTGTCAGTGGGCTCTTGATAGTTCGCTGCCCCTATTCGTGGAGAGAGGTCAGGTCTTTCGGTCCCTGCGAAATTGGATCGACACGCACTGGCATTGGTTGTGAGAACGACACCCGGCAACTGGTACAGACCTGTGAACTCTGACAGTAGGCAAGATGCAGTGAGCTTCTTAAGCTGCTGCGTGTGCCCTCACGGATTGTTGAAGAAGGAAACTGGCAATGAAAAAGTCTGAATTTAGCGCTTACCTTGATAAAGAGATTAATACTGTCCAGGGCCGTATCTCACCCAAGGACAGCAAGTCCGATAAGGTC
This sequence comes from Pseudomonas marginalis, assembly GCF_024169655.1. GTDB lineage: Bacteria > Pseudomonadota > Gammaproteobacteria > Pseudomonadales > Pseudomonadaceae > Aquipseudomonas > Aquipseudomonas paraveronii. Next base: position 2,055,895 of record NZ_JALJWV010000001.1, read on the forward strand.
GATTCGGGCCGGGTGGAGTTTTTGACAGCGTTGAAGGATGTTGTCGATGGGAAGCCCCAGCCTAAAAATGTGGGCGTTGTCGGCGCCGTCAATGACGTGTTGCAGACACTAGGTCTGCTCTCTCGCGACAAAACCTTACTGTCCGGCCTTGAGCTTTGAGGCGGTGATTGCTTTTGTTGTGGTGAGGCAATCATCCCTCATCACAACGCGTGCCGCCGGTGCAGCGCGGCTGCATGCACTCCAGTGATCAATTCACCGCCCCCCCGATTATATTCACCGAGTGCGATCTCGAAATAGCGCCTGTGCGCGAGGTGCTGCCCAGCCGGCGGAAACGCCCCGCAGGTTAAAGAGAAATGTCATTGATCTGACGCTTCCTACACTTGCCAAACCCCGCTGATTCTGGGAAAACCCAGCCTTTGCGCAGTCAACGAGAGCCCCCCATGAGCGACGAACAACTCCAGATCACCGACATCCGCCCCGGCACCGGCAAGGCCGTGGTCAAGGGTGCGTTGATCACCACCCAATACACCGGCACCCTGGAAGACGGCACGGTGTTCGATTCGTCTTGGGAGCGGGGCAAGCCGTTTCAGTGTGTGATTGGAACGGGTCGGGTGATCAAGGGCTGGGATCTGGGGTTAATGGGCATGCAAGTTGGCGGCGTGCGCACATTGTTCGTGCCGGCGCACCTGGCGTATGGCGAGCGCTCGATGGGCGCGCATATCAAGCCCAACAGCCCTTTGCGCTTTGAAATTGAATTGCTGGAAGTGCTGACGCGCGATGATTGAGGGCGGCTGAACATGGACGTTGATTTGCACGCGTTACCTGGCTGTTCCATCGAGGGCGTCGCGGTGGTTGAGCTGCTGGACGCTGATGAAGCCGAGCTGCAGGATTTTTTTGAGCGGTCGCCGAGTTACTTCCTGGCGGTGAATGGCGAACCGGCCACGTCGACCGAAGCTCGGGACGAATTACAGGGCCAGTTGCCGGCCGGCTGGAGTTGCCGCCGGATGTATTGGCTGGGCTATCGCGACAGCGAACAGCAACTGGTGGCCGTGGTGAATATCGCGGCGGATATGCTCGCGAGCGGGGTGTGGCATATCGGCTTACTGCTGGTGGATACGCGCCTGCATGGCAGCGGGCTGGCGCAACGGTTGCACGCCGACCTCGAAGCATGGGCCGTCACGCAGGGTGCCGAGTGGCTGCGCCTGACGGTGGTGGTCGGTAATCGCAAGGCCGAGCGCTTCTGGCCGAAACTGGGGTATGTGCCGGTGCGTATTCGCGAGGGGATCAGGATGGGGCGACAGCTGAATACGGTGTCGATTCAGGTCAAGGCGCTGGTGGGTGGGCAGGTGGATGATTACCTGATACGGGTGCCGCGAGATCGACCTGTTGCACCTTAGCTGCGGATAGACACATTCAACCTGTGGGAGGGGCGGTGCGACGACTCGACTTGCTCCCGATGGCGGTGGGGCAGTTAGCTTATCTCTAGCTGCACCATCGCCATCGGGAGCAAGCTCCCTCCCACATTTAAGCGTCGGAGGGCTTCAAGATAGGGGTTCCTGAACCCATCCTGAAGAATTCTCCTATTCATGATGTAGGTACTTTCCTGCGGTTTACTCTCCTGTAGTCGGGGCGTAAGCTTCGCGCGTTTTCATCAATAGCGGAGACCCTCAGTGGGTACTTGTTCAAGTGACAGTTGTCGGCCGGTTTCGGTAACCGGCACAGACTTGGCAAGGTAACGCGCATTGTTCCGATGCCGTTGTCTCGCCAAACAGCGAGAAGCGGCATCCCGGCGGCGACCAGTTCTGGCGCCTGTCTTGATCCCCTCTCATCGACGCTGACCAGCACCTGACTCACCTCAGGCTGCTACGGACGCGCCTGCCTTTTTGCGGCAGGCGGGCCCGGCTGGCTGTGCCTTCTTAATCGGGCGCGGTTTAGCTGGCCGTACCTGCACGACGGTTTCCTCGCGCAGGAGTAACACCATGAACTTCACTCTGTTGAAAGAGTTCTTCGCCGGCTTCCTACGGACCCGGCATATCGCCCGGCATTTCCGTCGCCTGGCACTGCTCGACAGCGTCACCGACGCCAGCGTCAGCCGCGAAGTCCCGCCGACTCTGGCACAGACCCTGGTGGTCGCCGCCAACAGTAGCGCGGAGCAACTGCTGGGCACCCTGGGCAGTCATGCCGAAGGCTTGAACGCCCAGGAAGCCGACGCGCTGCGGGAGCAATACGGCCTCAACGAAGTCGAGCATGAGCAGCCGCTGCCCTGGTGGGTGCATGTGTGGCACTGCTACAAAAACCCCTTCAACCTGCTGCTGACCTTGCTGGCGGTAATCTCCTGGCTGACCGAAGACATGAAGGCCGCCACGGTGATTTTTTCCATGGTGGTGCTGTCGACCCTGCTGCGGTTCTGGCAGGAGGCCAAGTCGAACAAGGCTGCCGATGCGCTCAAGGCCATGGTAAGCAACACCGCGACGGTGTTGCGTCGCGAGGTAGGCAAACCCATCGAACTGCCGATCAAGCAACTGGTGCCGGGCGACCTGGTCGTGCTGTCGGCCGGCGACATGATCCCCGCCGACTGCCGCGTGCTCAACGCCAAGGACCTGTTCGTCAGCCAGGCGGCAATGACCGGCGAATCGATGCCGGTGGAGAAGTTCGCCCAGCAGCAGGACGCCAAGACGCGCAACCCGCTGGACCTGGAAAACATCCTGTTCATGGGCACCAACGTGGTGTCCGGCGCGGCGACGGCGGTGATCCTGACCACCGGCAACAGCACCTATTTCGGCGCGTTGGCCCAGCGTGTCACCGCCACTGACCGTGCAACCACCTCGTTCCAGCAGGGCGTCAACAAAGTCAGCTGGCTGCTGATCCGCTTCATGTTCGTGATGGCACCGCTGGTGCTGTTCATCAACGGTTTCACCAAGGGCGACTGGACCGAAGCGCTGCTGTTCGCGCTGTCGATTGCCGTGGGCCTGACCCCGGAAATGTTGCCGATGATCGTCACCTCGACGTTGGCCAAGGGCGCGGTGTTTCTGTCGCGCAAGAAGGTCATCGTCAAGCGCCTGGACGCGATCCAGAACTTCGGTGCCATGGACGTGCTGTGTACGGACAAGACCGGCACGCTGACCCAGGACAAGATTTTCCTGGCGCGCCATGTGGACGTGTGGGGCGAAGAATCCGACGACGTGCTGGAAATGGCCTACCTCAACAGTTACTACCAGACCGGCCTGAAAAACCTGCTGGACGTGGCGGTGCTGGAGCATGTGGAGGTGCATCGCGAGCTGAAAGTCGCCACCGCGTTCCAGAAGGTCGATGAGATTCCGTTCGACTTCAACCGTCGCCGGATGTCGGTGGTGGTGGCCGAGCAAGGCCAGCCGCACCTGTTGATCTGTAAAGGCGCGGTGGAGGAGATTTTGTCGGTGTGCGGCCGGGTGCGCCACGGCGACACCAATGAAGCGCTGACCGATGAGTTGCTGGCGCGCATCCGCCAAGTGACCGCGGCCTTCAACGAAGAAGGCTTGCGGGTGGTCGCGGTCGCCGCGCAGCCGATGTCCGACGGGCGCGATACCTACAGCCTGGCAGATGAAAACAACCTGACGCTGATCGGTTACGTCGCCTTCCTCGATCCACCGAAGGAAAGCACCGCGCCTGCCCTCAAGGCTCTGAAAGCCCACGGCGTGACCGTCAAAGTGCTGACGGGCGATAACGAACTGGTCACCGCCAAGATCTGCCGCGAAGTGGGCCTGGAGCAGCAAGGTCTGCTGATGGGCAACGACATCGAGGACATGACCGACGCCGAGTTGGCCAAGGCCGTGGAAACCACCAACGTGTTCGCCAGGCTGACGCCGTCGCACAAGGAGCGCATCGTGCGCTTGCTCAAGGCCAACGGCCATGTGGTGGGCTTCATGGGCGACGGGATCAACGACGCACCCGCGCTGCGCACTGCCGATATCGGTATTTCAGTGGACAGTGCGGTGGACATCGCCAAGGAAGCGGCTGACATCATCCTGTTGGAAAAGAGCCTGATGATCCTGGAGGAGGGCGTGCTCGAAGGCCGGCGCACCTTCGCCAACATGCTCAAGTACATCAAGATGACCGCCAGCTCCAACTTCGGCAACGTGTTTTCGGTGTTGGTCGCCAGTGCGTTCATTCCGTTCCTGCCGATGCTGCCCATGCACCTGCTGGTGCAAAACCTGTTGTACGACATTTCGCAGATCGCGATTCCATTCGATCACGTCGATGAAGAAATGCTCGCCAAGCCGCAACGCTGGCAACCGGGGGACGTGGGCCGTTTCATGCTGTTTTTCGGGCCGATCAGTTCGATCTTCGACATCACCACGTTCGCACTCATGTGGTATGTGTTCGATGCCAACACGCCGGACCACCAGACCCTGTTCCAGTCGGGCTGGTTCGTGGTGGGGCTGCTGACCCAGACGCTGATCGTGCACATGATCCGCACCCCGAAAATCCCATTCCTGCAAAGCCGTGCGGCGATGCCGTTGATGGTGATGACGGGGGTGATCATGGCCGTGGGGATTTTCCTGCCGATGGGGCCGCTGGCGCACTACTTCAAACTGCAGGCGCTGCCGTCGCTGTACTTTGTGTTCCTGCCGGTGATTCTGTTGGCGTACATGGCGTTGACCCAGGCGGTGAAGGGTTACTACATCCGCAAGTTTGGCTGGCAATAACACGCGCTATCAAACGCTCCTGGACCCGGTTCCCTGCGGGTCCAGGGGTGGTTTCAATTTGCCGCAGCATTCATGGAGTTTTTTATGCAGGCAATCAACAACATCAACCTCAACTCCCTGATCGATACCGTGGTCAGCCTTACCGCGGCGTTTATCCTCGGTGGCTTGATCGGCTTCGAGCGCCAGTACCGCCAGCGCACGGCGGGCTTGCGCACCAACGTGCTGGTCGCAGTGGGCGCGGCGATTTTCGTCGACATGGCCAACCGCCTGGGCGGCGCGGAAGGCGCGGTGCGGGTGGTCGCGTATGTGGTGTCGGGCATCGGCTTTCTGGGGGCCGGTGTGATCATGCGCGAAGAGGGCAATGTGCGCGGGCTCAACACCGCCGCCACCCTCTGGGCCTCGGCGGCGGTGGGCGCCTGTGCCGGTGCCGACCTGATCCTCGAAGCGCTGCTGGGCACGCTGTTTGTGCTGGCGGCGAACACGTTGCTGCGGCCGATCGTCAATAACATCAACCGCCAGCCGCTGGATGTGGTGTCGGCGGAGGTGACCAACATCCTCTATGTGATTGCACAGCGCAGCCAGCAACAGGCGGTCATGGTGTTGCTGGAAGCCGAGCTGGCGCGTAGCAACTACCCGGCCAGTGATGTCGATGTGCGATCGTTTGGCAGTGAAGAAGTGGAGATCGAAGCCACCCTGGTCGCCACCTCGGTGGACGGTGACGAGCTGGACGCCCTGGTGGCGCGTATTTCCACCTCGAGTCTGGTGGTGCAGGCTTTCTGGAGCCCAAGTACCACCGATTGATCGACCCTAGCCAAGCCTGGACCTGCCAAGGGTTGGCTATGCTCTTGTGAGGAAAGGTCCTACACGCAGCCAGGATTATCCCTTCGTATGAAACGTCACTCCATTGCTAAGGTTGATCGCTGCGGCTTTCCAGCAGCAATGATATGGCTTCAAGTGTTCGTGGTGGTTTTCAAAGGAAGGGACCAGGCACCCGCCTTCTGGCGAGCTGAGGGGCAGTACCGTTTGTCGGAACTGTCAATTCTCACAGGTGGCTGGGTTCCGTGTGATGTGTCAGCGTACTTTGTCCTGTCAGGGGTTTTTATGAGCAAAGCGTTAATAGTGGATGACCACCCGTTTATCCGTGCCACTGTCAAATTTCTGTTGAAACAGGAAGGTTTTACTGAAATCGATGAAGCCGGTAATGGTGCGGATGCCGTGCAGAAGGCCAGGGAAGGGCGCCCGGACCTGGTGATTCTCGACCTGGCGATGCCCAAGTTGGGTGGCCTGGAGGTCATCAGTCGGATCAAGGCCTTGGGTCTTCCATGCAAGATCCTGGTGCTTACATCCTATTTGGCGGTGTTTTTTTCTACCCGTTGCATGCGGGCGGGCGCCATGGGGTTTGTCGCCAAGACCGGTGAGCTGGACGAACTGCAAAAAGCAATCAAGGCCGTGATGTCCAACTACAGCTGCTTTCCCAGCCTGCCCACCAGTTCGGTGCGCCGCGATGATTTGCAAACGACTGAGTGCGAGTTGGTGGAAGCCCTCTCGGATCGCGAGTTGACGGTGCTGCAGAAGCTGGCCCTGGGCCTGAGCAACAAGGAAATCGCCGAGGACATGTTGCTGAGCCACAAGACCATCAGCACCTACAAGACTCGGCTCAAGGAGAAGTTACGCATGTCGTCGGTGGTGCACTTATCCAAGTTTGCCCAGCGCAATCATCTGATCTGAAATGACCGCCACTGCGTTTAAGCGGTTCGCCGCGATCTTGTTGATGGGCCTGTTGCCCATGATCGCAGTGGCCGTCGATGAGTCACACGCACTGCGCTTGTTGGGGCACTCTCAGCTCGAAAACGCCAGCCTGATGCTGGATGAAACCGACTGGCGCTGGCTACGTGAGCGGCGCACGTTGGTGATGGGGGTGTCGGCGCCGGATTATGCGCCATTCGACCTGAGCAACAACAACGACGAGCTTGAAGGCATTACCGCCGATTATGCGGCGCTGGTGGCGCAGGCGTTGAATGTCACCGTCGAAGTGCGGCGCTACCAAACCCGCGATGAAGTGATTGAAGCGCTCAAGCAAGGCGCGGTGGATTTCGTTGGCTCGGCCAACGGCTATGAAGCCGCGGACCCGCAGTTGGTGCTGTCGCGTTCATACGCCAACGATCAACCCACCCTGGTCACCCGTATCGGCGACACCCAGGCCCTGAGCGCAGACTTGGCCGGTAAGCGTGTGGCCATGCTGTATCACTACATGCAGCCCGATGCCGTGCAGCAGTTCTACCCCCACGCGCAGTTGCAGCTATTTGCCTCGACCTTCGAAGCCATCGGTGCGGTGGCGTTCGGTCGGGCCGATGTCTACCTGGGGGATGCCATCAGCACCCGGTACCTGATCAACAAGAACCACCTCAATAATGTGCGCGTGGCAGATTTTTCCGGCCTGGAGGTCAACCCTTTCGGGTTCGCGTTCACCAAGGATAATGTTCGCCTGCGCAACATCGTCAACACCGCGTTGGCCACCGTGCCGGTCAACCAGCAGATGGATATTCTGCGCCGCTGGAGTGCTGGCGGCAGCGGTTACATGGAAGCGGAACGGCTGCGCCTGAGTGACAGTGAGCAGCGCTGGCTGGAGAAACACCCGCGTGTGAAAGTGGCGGTGCTCGACAAGTTCGTGCCGTTGTCGTTTTTCAATGAGCGAGGGCAATTCGAAGGGTTGAGCTCCGAGGTGCTGTCGCGGATCAGCTTGCGCACGGGCCTGAAGTTCGATGTGGTGAAGGGCAGTTCGCTGCCTCGACAAATTGACGAGGTCAACGCTGGCCAGGCGGACATGTTGGCGGTGATTACCCCCAGCGTCGAGCGAACCGAGAAGCTGCGCTTCACCCGGCCTTACCTGTCCAACCCGTATGTGTTGGTGGTTCGCGCCGAAGACGAGCGGCTGGTGACCCTGGAAGACTTGCCCGGAAAACGCCTGGCGTTCATTCGCAGCAACAGCCTGGGTGAGCAAATCGCGCGGGATTATCCCAGCATCGAGTTTGTCGACAGCGCGAACCCTGAGGCGGCCATGGAACTGGTGGCCAATGGTGGGGCCGATGCGACCGTGATTTCGCTCATCAGTGCGCGCTATATGATCGCGCGTCACTACCGTGACCGCTTGCGTATGACCAGCACCGTCGGCACGGAGCCGGCGCGGATCACGTTTGGCGTCAACCGTAGCCAGTTGGAGTTGTATTCGATCCTCGACAAGGCGTTGTTGAGTATCACGCCTGAAGAGCTGGATGAGCTGACCAATCACTGGCGCAGCGAGATCATCATTGAAGACAGCTACTGGCTGCGCCATCGCAACGCAATCATCCAGGGCTTCAGTCTCGCTGCGGTGCTGTTGTTGATTACCCTGTGCTGGGCCTTTTACCTGCGCAGCCTGATTCGCAAGCGCGCCCAGGCCGAGCGCGCGTTGAGCGATCAGATGCGCTTTATGAGCGTGTTGATCGACGGCACGCCTCACCCGATTTACGTGCGCGATCGCCAGGGGCGGTTGATGGCCTGCAACAATGCCTACCTCGACGTATTCGGTTTCAAGCTCGAAGACGTGATCGGCAAGACCGTGGTGGAAACCGACACTGGTAACCCGCCGCAAGCCCAGTCGTACCATGACGACTACCTGAAGTTGATGGCGCGGGGCGAGCCGCAGATTCATGACCGGATCCTCAGGGTGCCGGGCGGCGAAGTCCTCACGATTTACCATTGGATGCTGCCGTACCGCGACGGCGACGAGAAGGTCGTGGGCATGATTGCCGGCTGGGTGGATGTGAGTGAGCGCCACCGCTTGCTGGGCCAGTTGCAGGAAGCCAAGGACGATGCCGACGCCGCCAACCGCGCCAAGACGACGTTCCTGGCCACTATGAGCCACGAGATCCGGACACCGATGAACGCGGTGATCGGCATGATCGAGTTGGCGCTCAAAAGCGCCGAGCAAGGTCGGGCGGATCGCGATGCGCTGGAGGTGGCGTCGGTGGCATCGCGGGGCATGCTGGAATTGATCGGCGATATTCTGGATATCGCACGGATCGAATCCGGGCATCTGTCCCTGGCCCAGGAGCCGGCCAACCTGCATGAGTTGCTGGCTTCGGTGGTGCGGGTATTTGAAGGACTCGCGCGAGCCAAGGGGTTGGCGCTGCGCGTGACACTCGATCCGGCGCTTGATCGCCCGGTGCTGATCGATCCGCTGCGCTTCAAGCAGGTGGTCTCGAACCTGCTCAGCAATGCCATCAAGTTCACCAGCAAAGGCCAGGTGCAACTGGGCGCCCAGGGGGACGTTTCGGAGGATCGACTGCTGCTCAGGTTGTGGGTGCAAGACACGGGTATGGGAATCAGTGCTCAGGATCAGCAGCGGCTGTTCAACCCGTTTATCCAGGGCAGCAACGCTGAACAGTCGGCACGCAGCGGTTCAGGACTGGGGCTGGTGATCAGCCGCAGTTTATGCGAGATGATGGGTGGTCAGTTGCACCTGAGCAGTGTGCTGGGGCAGGGCACCCGAGTGGACGTGAGCGTGGCGCTGACCCTGGCGGCCGCGATGCCGGCGCCGGCTTCGGCGCCTGTCCCGCACGGCCCGCCGACGCGCGCGTTGAGTATCCTGGTAGTGGATGACTACCTGGCCAACCGTTTGCTGCTGGCCCGGCAATTGAGCTTCCTGGGGCATCGCATCACCACGGCGGAGGACGGTGTTCAGGGGCTGGCGTTGTGGCAGGCCGGGCACTTCGATGGGGTGATAACCGACTGCAATATGCCCCTGAAGGACGGTTACACATTGGCCCGGGATATTCGTACACAAGAGCGCGAGCGAGGCCTGGTGCCGTGTCTGCTGCTAGGGTTTACCGCCAATGCCCAACCCGAAGAAGCCGAGCGCTGCCGCCAGGCAGGCATGGACGGGTGCCTGTTCAAGCCCACCGGGCTCGAAGATTTGCGATCGGCCCTGGTCCCGCGCATGGCAAGCCCATGCGAGCCGCAAGCCGAACCGGCGTTTGATCTGGGGACGCTGATCATCCTGACAGGGGACGATCGCGCCGCGCTCAACGAATTGTTGATGCCGCTGCTCGACAGTCTGGAAGCCGATCACAGGCTATTGCCGTCGTTGCGACGCCAGGCCGACTTCGCCAAGTTGCATGATCTGGCACACCGCGCCAAAGGCGGTGCGCGGATGGTCAAGGCGCACGTGCTGATCACCTGTTGCGAAACCTTGGAGGCCGTGTGTGAACGGCACGACCTCCAGGCGCTGGGTGGGGCGGTTGAGGGCGTCGACCAGGCGATCAATGATTTGCATCACAGCCTGAGCGTTTATTGCAATCAGCCTTGACGCAGGGAGATGTCATTCGGTGAATTTGGGACAACTCCTACACGAAGGGGGAACATGCCTGATTTTGTCTGCGGGATATGTCTGGAAAATGGGCCGCTCTCACTCAACGAGCACTGCCTGCCAGGGGTTTGCCATGCCGAACAAAGCACTGACCATCCTGATTGCCGATGAACAGCACCTGCAACGGCTGTATATCGAAAAAATGCTCAACCGTTTGGGGTATCACCGGATTGTGCCGGTGCAAACTTTTGAGGAGGTTCAGATCCTCACGGCGATTCCGGCTGAACCCTTTGACGTGCTGATCGTCAATGCAGGGTTGGTGGCCCATACCGGTGGGCCGCAGGCCCAGGTGCGCCACGTGCTGGTCTATGATCACCTGGACTTGGACGTACCCGTAGGCTCGACACCGCAGGTACTGGTCCGTTTGCCCGGGGTACCGGATAACGTCAATCTTGAACACTTCATGGACATCATCGACCCACCCGAGGCCACTACTGGCCTGCGGGTATTGCCATGGCTGCGGGAGTTATCGCGCATGCCGGTGGCTGGGGTTTAGTCCCACTTCGGCGCGATACCTTGGGGGCTGGTCAGGCGCTGGCCCCGTTCCAGCCCGGCAATTTGCGCCATGTCGGCAGCGCTCAAGGTCAGATGCAGGGCCTTGAGGTTGCTTTCCAGGTTGGCGCGTCGGGTGGACGATGGGATTACCGCGTAGCCCAATTGCATGGCCCAGGCCAGAGCCACTTGCGCCGGGGTGGCTTGATGGCGTTCGGCGATCTGTTGAATTACCGGGTCTTTCAGCACCTCGCCGTAGGCCAGGGTCATGTACGAGGTGATCTGGATGCCATGGTCGGTGACGAAATCCACCACCTTCTGGTTTTGCAGGTAGGGGTGCAGCTCGATCTGGTTGGTGGCGATGTTGTCCGCGCCTACCGCAGCAATCGCCTGCTGCATCAGATCGACAGTGAAGTTGGAAACGCCGATCTGACGGGTCAGGCCCAGGCGCTTGGCTTCCAACAACTGGTCCATGAATACGGCGACGGGCACCTGGTCTTCCGGCGATGGCCAGTGGATCAGAGTCAGGTCCAGGTAGTCGGTCCTGAGCTTGCGCAGGCTTTCCCTGAGGCTTGGTATCAGTTGGCCTTCGGCGAAATTGGCGATCCAGATCTTGCTGGTGATAAACAGCTCGTCACGCGGCACACCGCTGGCGGCGATCGCTTGGCCGACGTCGGCTTCATTGTCGTAGATCTGTGCGGTGTCGATGACGCGGTAGCCCAGTTCCAGGCCGTTGCTCACGGAGTCGATCACCACCTGGCCTTGCAGGCGGAAGGTGCCGAGGCCGAAGGCCGGGACGTTGTGCGTGGGGATAGACATCAGTAACTCCTGAGGGGGGTGAACAATAGCGTCGAGTATCCGCCCGTCGTTCCTTCGGAAAAACCGTCCAATCCGAAAAGGACTCTTTACCGCAAGTCACGAATGGCCAGACGGCTGATCGTTGCGGCCGCCTGGCTTGTCCGCGCGTTGCGGGCAAGCCAGCGTCCATTGCTCAGCCGATGGTGTGTTCGCGCAAGCGCTCGGCTGCACTGCGCAACAACTGCTCGGTGCTGTCCCAGCCCAGGCAACCGTCGGTCACCGACACACCGTATTTCATCGCCGGGCCTAATGGCTGGCAGCCTTCGAACACGTGACTTTCGAGCATCATGCCGATCAGCGAAGTGTCGCCCTGCAGGCGTTGTTCCAGCACTTCATTGAACACTGCCGGCTGACGCAGTGGGTCTTTGCCGCTGTTGGCGTGGCTGCAATCGACCATGATCCGCGCGGCTACCTTGGACTTGGCCAGGTCTTGTTTCACCTGGGCCACGCTCTGCGCATCGTAGTTCGGCCCACGGTGACCGCCGCGCAGCACCAGGTGCGTGTCGGGGTTGCCCGGGGTCTGGATGACCGCCGGGTGGCCCTGGCTGTCGAGGCCGAAGTGCCGGTGCGGGTGGGACGCCGAGCGCATCGCATCGCAGGCAATGGCGACACCGCCGTCGGTGCCGTTCTTGAAGCCGACGGGCATGCCCAGGCCGCTGGCCATTTCGCGGTGGATCTGCGACTCGGTGGTGCGCGCACCGATGGCGACCCAACTGAGCAGGTCGTCGAAGTAACCGGCGGCCATGGGTTGCAGCAACTCGGTGGCGACCGGCAGGCCCAGGCGCAGCATTTCGCGCATCAGTTCGCGGGACAGGCGCAGGCCAGCCGCCATGTCATCGCTGCCATCCAGGTGCGGGTCGTAGGCCAGACCTTTCCAGCCGATGGTGGTACGCGGTTTTTCGACGTAGGCGCGGATTACCAGCAGCATCTGGTCGCTGACTTCCAACGCCAGATTCTTCAGGTTGCGTGCGTACTCCATGGCCGATTCCGGGTCGTGGATCGAACACGGGCCAACGATCACCAGCAAACGTGAATCTTCGCCATTGAGGATGGCGCGCACGGCTTGGCGATGGGCGTGGATTTGTTCATTGAGGAATGGGCTGAGTGGCAACTGGTGCTTGAGCTCAAGGGCGCTGGGCAAGCGCAGGGTCAGTGCTTCATTGGCGCTGGTCAGGGCAGAAACGGGCAGAGCGGCGACGGAGGAGTTCATCTTCAAGGCTTCCTGGGCAAGCGGCGGGCGATTCCCGCGCGCTCTGCCCTACTGGGGTGTTCGACAATTGGCCGTAGTGGCTACGTGTGCTGGCTTGCCACCGATAGGTGACCGATCGGAGGCGGCAGGCTGTCCCGAGCGGAGCTTGCTAAATCGCCATGCGGTGCTGGTGTCGTAGCGGTAATAGGTGGCGTAGTTCATGTCGTGATTCCTTTAAATGTTCTTGATCAAACAAAGTGTTCAGGGCTGAAAAAGCAAAACCCCCGATCGGGGAGCCGACCGGGGGTTAGATTTCTCTGGTAGGCGACCCCTTGAACAGTGGGCGCCGATTTCAGGTATCAGGCGCGCCAGTGGCTAAACCAATACCCAAAATAAAAGCTGACTCGTGCACTCAAACCGTTCACACGGGTAGCCGACACCGAGCGCGAGGCGCTGGCAGCAGGACAAACCTGAGTGTGGGTGAGTTGCAACATGGTGTTTCTCCAAATGATGGTGGGAGCTTACTAGAGGCGCACGGGTGGATTCAATCAGTAATTTCTATTGTGTCGAGGTACTTACGGCTATGGGGTGAGTGCCGATATGCTGGTCGCCACTCGATAATGATTGCTGGGACGCGACCATGACTGCCTTGACCCTTGCGGTTGCTCAATCCATTTCCATCGCGGGCGACGTGCCGGCCAATATCCAACGGCACCTGGCGTTCATGCGCGCAGCGGCTGAGCATGGCGTGCAACTGCTGGTGTTTGCGGAGTTGTCGTTGACCGGCTATGAGCCGTCCTTGGCGGGTGAATTGGCGATAGCCCCCTCGGACGCACTTTTAACACCGCTGCGCGAGATGGCGCGGGAGCTGCGCTTGACCGCCGTGGTGGGCATGCCGATCCGCTTGGCGCCAGGGGCGGGCGTGTTGATCGCCGCACTGGTGCTGGGGGCAGACGGTTCGCTTGCGGTATACACCAAGCAGCATCTGCATCCCGGCGAAGAGGTGGCGTTTGTCGCGGGGCAGGGCGGTGTTGCACTCGAGTGGGGGGATGAGCGAATTGCGCTGGCGGTCTGCGCAGACTTCTCCCACGCCAGCCATCCACGTCAGGCCGCACAAGCGGGCGCCACGGTATACGCCGCCGGCGTGCTGATCAGCGAAGGCGGCTACGCAACGGACAGTGCGCTGCTTCAGGGCTATGCCGCCGAGCATGGCCTGGTGGTGTTGATGGCCAATCACGGTGGCCCATCGGGCGGCTGGGCGTGCGCGGGGCGCAGTGCTATCTGGGCTGCCGATGGGCATGTGCTTGCCGCCGCGCCGGGTGTGGGCGATGCACTGGTGATTGCTCATCGCGACAGCGGGCGCTGGACCGGCCGATCAGTAGTGCTGTGTGCTGAAGAGGTTCGATGACATGACGTTTCACTTGCGCGCGGCGACTGAACAGGATCGCTCATTTGCCCGGACGCTGACCTACGAAGCCATGCGTGGCTACTACGCGCAATACGGTTTGCTGTGGTCCAACGATGGTTTCGATGTCGCCTGGGCAGGGCGCGAGAATTGGCTGATCTGCAGCGACGACACCGTGATGGGCTTTATCAGCCTGAGCCGCGATAGCCAGGCGCTGTATATTCGCGAGTTGCATATTCTCGAACCTTTGCGTGGGCGCGGAGCAGGCAACTGGGTACTGGAGCAAATGGCGCTCAAGGCATGCGGTCAAGGCCGCGGTCTTTTACGGTTGACCGTATTTAAAACCAATCCGGCAAAAAGGCTTTATCAGCGCAAGGGTTTGCAGGTTGCGGGTGAGGAAGCGTGCTTCTGGCGCATGGAGCGCGACTGTCGGCCCAAACCTGTGGACCAATAAGTGACTCATCTGCGCAAAACAGGCACAGCTGTTTAATAAGCGCATACTGCGTTTAGGACATTATTTCCTGTTCCTGCCTCAGGGGCTCATTCTCGGCAAGAATGACGCCTTCTTTCATGCCCAGAAGGACCGCTACCTTATGGGCCTCTCCACGCCGTCCTTTCTTGCGCCCAGCGAGCACCTGATAAGTGGTTGCCGGGTCGACACCGTGTTCCCGGGCGAACGCTTGAACTGACTTACCTTGATGTTCAAGCCAAGCCTTGGCTTGTGCAGCAGTACGAATTCCGGGCATAGTTCAAAACCGTTCAAGTTTGTTTAATCAAGGGATGAACATATCACCTCTTGAAGGGTGCCAATTTAGGATCATACATCCAAATGAGTGGAATCGGTTCGCGTTTACGGCAAGAAAGAGAGCGGCTTGGCTTGTCGCAAAAAGTGTTTGGTGAAATTGGAGGCGTAGAAGCGAACGCACAAGGGAAATATGAAAACGGTGGGCGTGCCCCGAAAGCCGATTATTTATCGCGTGTGGCCGAAAGAGGGGTGGATCTCCTTTACGTATTAACGGGAGCACCCACACCGGCTCAAATGGATAATCTGAGTCATATCGAAGAAAAAGTGCTGGGCGACTACCGGTCGATGTTCAAAGAGGACCAGGATGCAATCAGCCGGTTGACCTCAACCTTGGCCGAGCATTCGGCAACCATGAAAGTGAACGGCAAATTCAAGCTATAGCCCGCAATTCCTGACCTTTCGCCCAGAAAACAGCGCTGCTCGTCGTTCGGCGGGCACGCTCTTCGCGCTCAAACGCTATATATATGACACTTGCAACTAGGTCTGCGCCTTGGTTTTTTGCTAAGGTGTTCAGCAACCTATAAGACCATATCGCGAGGTGTCTGCTTGATTAGGGTGCTAGTAGTCGATGACCATGATCTCGTTCGTACAGGCATTACACGAATGCTGGCTGACATCGATGGCCTGCAAGTAGTCGGCCAGGCTGAATCGGGGGAGGAGTCCCTGATCAAGGCCCGGGAGTTGAAACCCGATGTGGTGTTGATGGACGTCAAGATGCCTGGGATCGGCGGTCTTGGTGCCACTACCAAATTGTTGCGCAGCCATCCGGACATCAAAGTCGTGGTGGTTACCGTGTGCGAAGAAGACCCGTTTCCTACACGCCTGCTGCAGGCGGGTGCAGCGGGTTACCTGACCAAGGGCGCAGGCCTGGCGGAGATGGTACAAGCCATTCGCCTGGTATTTGCCGGCCAGCGCTACATCAGCCCGCAGATCGCTCAGCAGTTGGCGATCAAATCCTTCCAGCCCACCAGCGACTCGCCGTTTGATGTGCTGTCCGAGCGGGAAATCCAGATCGCCTTGATGATTGTCGGCTGCCAGAAGGTGCAAGTCATCTCCGACAAGCTGTGTCTGTCACCCAAGACCGTCAACACCTACCGCTATCGCATTTTCGAGAAGCTCGCCATCAGCAGTGATGTTGAATTGACCCTGCTCGCAGTGCGCCACGGCATGGTGGACGCCAGCGCCTGACATGACCACACCGTTTGATCCGAGTGCCTTTCTCTCGACCTGCAGCGGCCGCCCCGGCGTGTACCGCATGTTCGACAGCGAGGCGCGCCTGCTGTATGTGGGCAAAGCCAAGAACCTGAAAAGCCGCCTGGCAAGTTACTTTCGCAAGACCGGCCTCACGCCGAAAACCGCCGCCCTGGTGGCGCGTATCGCCCAGGTCGAAACCACCATCACCGCCAACGAAACCGAGGCGCTGCTGCTTGAGCAGACGCTGATCAAGGAATGGCGGCCGCCCTACAACATCCTGCTGCGTGACGATAAATCCTACCCCTACGTGTTTTTATCTGACGGCAACTTCCCGCGCCTGAGTATTCATCGGGGCGCGAAGAAGCAGAAGGGCAAATACTTTGGACCTTACCCAAGCGCCGGTGCGATTCGCGAAAGCCTGAGCCTGCTGCAAAAGACCTTTTTCGTGCGTCAGTGCGAAGACAGTTTCTACAAGAACCGCACCCGGCCGTGCCTGCAATATCAGATCAAGCGTTGTAAGGCGCCCTGTGTCGGCCTGGTTGAGCCGGCGGAGTACGCCGAGGATGTGCGCCATTCGGTGATGTTTCTCGAAGGGCGCAGCAATGCCCTCACCGACGAACTCTCCGGCGCCATGGAGCAAGCCGCGAGCACCCTGGATTTCGAACGAGCCGCCGAGTTGCGCGACCAGATCTCCCTGCTGCGCCGTGTGCAGGACCAGCAAAGCATGGAAGGCGGAACCGGCGACGTCGATGTGATCGCCGCGTTCGTCAACCCGGGTGGCGCCTGTGTTCACCTGATCAGCGTGCGTGGCGGTCGGGTGCTCGGCAGCAAGAACTTCTTCCCGCAGACCGGTATTGACGAGGAGGTTGCTGAAGTCATGGCTGCGTTCCTGGGCCAGTATTACGTCAGCAGCCCCGAGCGCGATTTGCCCTCGGAACTGATCGTCAACGTCGTGCATGAAGACTTCCCGACGTTGATCGAGGCCATCCACGCGTTGCGTGGCCGTGAACTGGACATCAGCCACCGCGTGCGCGGCACGCGTGCACGCTGGCAGCAGTTGGCCGTGACCAACGCCGAGCAGGCCCTGAGCGCGCGCCTGGCGAATCGACAGCACGTGGCTGCGCGCTTCGAGGCACTGGCCGAAGTCCTCAACCTGGACGAGCCGCCCCAGCGCCTGGAGTGCTACGACATCAGTCACTCCAGCGGCGAGGCCACCGTGGCGTCCTGCGTGGTGTTCGGGCCGGAGGGACCGATCAAATCCGACTACCGGCGCTACAACATCGAAGGCGTCACCGCCGGCGACGACTACGCCGCCATGCACCAGGCCTTGACCCGCCGCTTCAGCAAATTGAAGGACGGGGAGGGCAAGCTGCCCGATATCCTGCTGGTGGACGGCGGCAAGGGCCAGCTGTCCATGGCCCGCGACGTGCTCAACGAACTGGCGGTGCCCGACCTGATCCTGCTCGGCGTGGCCAAGGGCGCCACGCGCAAGGCCGGCTTCGAGACGTTGTACTTGAATGATGCCGCCCATGAGTTCACTTTGAAGGGCGACTCGCCTGCGCTGCACCTGATCCAACAGATCCGTGATGAAGCCCACCGTTTTGCCATTACCGGCCATCGCGCCCGTCGCGGCAAAACCCGGCGAACCTCAACCCTGGAAGGCGTGGCCGGGGTAGGTCCGACACGCCGACGCGACCTGCTTAAACATTTTGGTGGCTTGCAAGAGCTCTCCCGTGCCAGCATTGACGAAATAGCCAAAGCACCCGGTATCAGTAAAAAGCTCGCTGAGTTGATTTATGCAAATCTGCACAGCGAGTAGAATGCCTTCTCACCTCGCAGCCAGTTGTGCCGATGAATATCCCTAATCTGATCACCGTTCTACGCGTCCTGCTTATCCCGATTTTCATTTTGTTGTTCTATTTGCCTTACGAATGGAGCTACATGGCCTCCAGTTCGGTGTTCGCCGTTGCTGCCGCCACCGACTGGCTTGACGGCTACCTGGCCCGCCGCCTGGAACAGAGCACGCCGTTCGGTGCGTTCCTCGACCCGGTGGCTGACAAACTGATGGTGGCCGTCGCCCTCGTGTTGCTGGTGCAGGAACACGGCAACCTGTGGCTGACCCTGCCGGCTGCGGTGATCATCGGCCGCGAGATCGTCGTTTCGGCCCTGCGTGAATGGATGGCCGAAATCGGCGCTCGCGCCCACGTCGCCGTGTCGAACATGGGCAAATGGAAAACCGCCGCGCAAATGCTCGCGCTGGTGATCCTGCTGGCCAACCCGTCGGACTTCTCCTTCTGGGTCTTGCTGGGCTACGCCTTGCTACTTGTCGCCGCCGGCCTGACGCTGTGGTCCATGCTCCAGTATTTACGCGCTGCCTGGCCTCACCTGCGGACCACCGTTGAAAAAAAATAAAACTTTTTTGAATCAAGGGGTTGACGGGTGCTGAGGATTCTATAGAATGCGCATCACCAAGACGCGGGAATAGCTCAGTTGGTAGAGCACGACCTTGCCAAGGTCGGGGTCGCGAGTTCGAGTCTCGTTTCCCGCTCCAAGCATTCACAAAAACGCCACTCAGTAGAGTGGCGTTTTTGTGTGCGTGACATTTACGTTCGGCGTTGAAAAGCGAGGCTTCGGCCCCGACTCTCACCGATACCCGAGTCCGAAACGCCAAACCCCGTGCCAAGGACTACACCCTCCCTGACTACAACGGCCTCGCCCTCTTCGTTAGTACGAAAGGTGCAAAGTGCTGGCACTTCCGCTTTTCCTGGGCGGATAAGCAACCCCGTATTTCTCTCGGTACCTACCCTGAAATTAGCTCAGGAGATGCTCGTGCTCTGCGTGATGCCCCGAGGGCACTGGTCGTCAGGGGCGCCAATCCGCGTGTCCTTCGGCAGCTGGAGCGTAATGCCAGGCGCCTGGCCGCGGCAAACGCCTAAGAAGCGGTTGTTCAGCATTGAAAGTGGTACGCAAAGTTGAGCATCGTGTTTCTGGTGGTGGGTCTCGATAGTCCGGTCGGACCCGGAACCTCGCGCTTCAATTGGCCGCCGAGTCGGCTGGCAGCGAGGGCGCTCAGGTTGAGATGTAGAGGGGGGCGCCTTACCTTCGCTGTTCATGGCCAGTTAAACCGTTGGGCCAGGTCGGTGATCAGTAGTTGGGCAGGTGCAGCTGCACCTCCATGGCGTCATGAAGGAGTCTGACGACCTCAATCACGTCGTCGTTTGCCATGCGATAGAACACGACATGGCTTGATCTCCAGCGAGTCCCAGCCGACTGCGCGCAGTCCGATCCTTCCTATCAGTAGCTCGAACAATCGCAATGCTATTTTGTCGCGAACCTCGCGAAAGGGGCGTGGGCGGGCAATCAAACTTAAATCCGGGTTAAGCCCATTGCTGCCAATTTTCCTTGCCGAGGCTCGTTCCTGCCGGAAGTCTGGCGCTCTCGCCGCCATTGTCCAGGTGACACACCTGTAGCGGCTTTGAACGCGCGGCTGAGCGCGACGTCGCTGCCGTATCCAGCCTGCTCCGCCGCGACTGCGATCGAACCCGGTTGAATCTGCAGCCAGGCCGTGAGCATCCATTGTTCATCTGCGCCCGGCAGCGCGATCAATCCCGAGTCTGGACCTTGGCGCTGTTTCTTACGCTGTAAACGCTGATCCCCCGCGACGTTTTCCTCGAACGGTCGGCGACTGCTTGATAACGCTTGAGCAGTCGCCTTCGGGCTAAAGCGCCTTGCCGAAACGGAATGAAGCGCCATAAGCCGAGTCGGGTAAATGGCTGCGGCCATCTGCCCTTAACCTGGACCTGAAGGTACCGCTTTGCGGCTGGGTCCTGTAGAGGCCGCGCTTTTGTAATTCGGGAATGATCAACTCCACGAAATCTTCGAGTGTGCCAGGGCTGATCAACGGATTGATCATGTAGCCGCTGGTGCCGGAAATGCGTGCGTGTTCTTCGATCCGGTCGGCTACCTGTTGTGGGGTACCCACCAGGATCAGGTCGCTGCCGCGGGTGACTTTGGCAAAACGTTGCTTCACATCCCCAGCGGTCAACGGCTTACCACTGCCATCGGGGTGCATGACATAGGACGTCAGCCCTTCGGTGTGGGTCGACAATGCATCGCTGTCGGCATAGCGACTGATATCGATGCCCGTGTCGCCCGCATAACTGACCAGTTGCGCTTGAAGATGGTAGTTGCTTTGCAACGCGTCATATTTGCGCTGCGCTTCAATTTCGGTTTTGGCGGTGACGATGCGCAATACAGTCAGGGACTTCACATCCTCTCGCTGGCGACCGAGAGCCTGGGCCTTGGTCCATATGTCCTCCAGGCCCTGACGGATTTCCTGAGGGTTGGACTTGGCAATGAAGATCAGCTCGGCATGCTTGGCGGCGAACTCGCGACCGCGACCCGACCAGCCGGCCTGGATCAGTAGCGGTGTGCGCTGCGGCGACGGTGAGGTGAGGTGCGGACCGGCGACTCGATAGTGCTCGCCCACGTGGTTAATCGGCCGTACCCGATCACCCCGGGCATACAGCTGATGAGCTTTGTCCGCGACTACCGCATCGTCGGCCCAACTGCCTTCCCACAGCTTGTACACCACATCGAGAAATTCTTCGGCGCGTTCGTAGCGGTCATCGTGTTTGATCATCTGTTCAAGGCCGAAGTTACGCGCGGCGCTGGACAGGTAAGAGGTCACGATGTTCCAGCCCACCCGCCCGTTGGTGAGGTGGTCCAGGGTGCTGAAGCGCCGAGCGTGGGAGAAGGGGTGTTCATAGCTGGTGGTGACCGTGACGCCGAACGCAAGGTTTTCGGTGACCGCGGCCAGGGCGGGAATGATCATCAATGGATCGTTGGCCGGAGCTTCCACAGCCCATTTCATTGCGGCATCGGCATTGCCACCAAAGACGTCGTAGAAACCCAGCACGTCGCCGAAGAACAGCATGTCGAGGTTGGCCTGGTCGGCAATGCGCGCCAGGTTCGACCAGTAGCCCAACGAGTTGATTGCCAGGCGTTCGTCAGCCGGATGCGTCCAGAGGCTCGGCGCACCTCCACAGCCCACACTGGCTTGTTCGTAGAGTGCAAACAACAGAGGTTTTGGATCGGACATCATGGCTCCTGAAAAAATTGAAGAGGCGTATCTGTATCAACTCAAACGCATAGATTGAAACGCACTATAAAAGTAATTTGTACTTCTGTAATGGAATAAGAGCCTTGTATCAGGCTATATGGAAACCTAAGCCTCAGGCGCCATCCTTGCCGGAGGCGGCACCGCTCAGAATGAATGGCCGCGCTTCGAAATACCCTGCGATCTTTTGTTCTTGCTCTACGCGCCCGAGGAGTCAGAACGCGTATTGCACGCGGGTGTAGTAGTAACCGCCGGTGAAGCCGAAGGGTGAAAAACTGCCCCAGTTATCGCCGAATGAAGAGTTGCTTACGCCGATATGGTCCGGGTACTTGTCGAACAGGTTCTGCGCGCCGACGGCGACGGTCAGTTGTTTGTTGAGCGCATAGGCCACGTCCAGGTCGGTGATCCATTTGGCCGAATACTCGCGGTCCAGGCTTGGATCGCTCGAGCTGTTGACCTCGGTGTAGGTGCCATAACGGGTCAGCCGCAGGTTGACGTCGAAGTCGCTGATCGCCCAGTCAGCGGAGAAGATCATCTTGCTGCTGGGCGAGGTTTTGGTAATCAATGCTCGCGATTGGCGTCCGAGCAGCTGGAAGTCGCCCAGGGCGGTCAGTTGTGACGGTGTGTCGTTGACGCTGAGGATTTTCGTGTGGTTGTAGTTCAGTGCCGCAGTCCATCTCACCGAGCCGAACTGGTTCAGGTTCTGCCGGTAATTGCCGACCACATCGACCCCGGACGTCCGGGTGTTGGCGCCGTTGGTGAAGTACTGCGCGCCAGCGGTGGCCGGCACACCAATGCTGTCGAGCAGGGCGGCGACGCCCGGGCCCTGGAAACGTTCGCTGAGCACCAGACGGTCGCGCAGGTTGATGACGTAGCCGTCCACGGTCAGGCTCAGGTTTTCGCTGGGAGTCAGAGCGAAACCGAGACTGAAGTTGGTCGAGCGTTCGGGTTTCAACGACTCGGCCCCAAGAGCCTGGGCGCCGGCCGAATCCACCGGCAGAATCACGTAGTTGTAAGACTGGTAGACACCATTGATGGTGTCGAACCCGGTCGAGCGCGCGGTGAAAATCTGATTGGCCAGCGACGGCGCGCGAAAGCCATTACTGATGGTGCCGCGCACCGAAAACACCGGGTTGAATTCGTAGCGGGTGCTGAGTTTGCCGCTGCGGGTGCCACCGACGCCTTCGTTGTAATGCTCGTACCGTGCGGCGACGCCGAGGTACCACTGTTCGACGGGGTAGAAGCCCAGGTCGATGTAGCTGGCGACGCTGTTGCGGCTGACTTTCTGTGCGTCTTCAGGACTAATGCCGTTGGTGACCTGGGCGCCCGGATCGGGACGCT
This sequence comes from Pseudomonas marginalis, assembly GCF_024169655.1. Taxonomy (GTDB): domain Bacteria; phylum Pseudomonadota; class Gammaproteobacteria; order Pseudomonadales; family Pseudomonadaceae; genus Aquipseudomonas; species Aquipseudomonas paraveronii. The sequence goes on from NZ_JALJWV010000001.1 coordinate 2,078,390, forward strand.
GCCCGGCGCGCGGATGGCTGGCGGGGAACACGTAACCGCCATCGATATACGAGGCTTCGGAGCCGGCGCGGGTCTCGTAGCTTTCACGTCGGTGCTCGAAGCCGAAGGCGACATCCAGCGGCTTGGCCAGGCCGATTTCGTAGCTGTTTTTAAGATCCAGATTACTGGTCAGTTGGTCCGCGATGTAAATGCCGGAGGTGAACTTGTTCGGGGTGTTTTCGCCCAGCGACGGGTTCTGGTTGTTGTAGGTGCGTTGCTTGGCGTAGTTACGCCCGTAGGTGCTGCTCAGGTCCCAGGCCCAGCCGCTGAAATCCTCGCCCTTGGCACCGAAAGCGGACTGGAAGTCGGTTTCGTTGATCAGCCAGTAAGGACTGTAACCGTCGGGATAGCCATTGGGGCCGGTGGTGATGGTGTTGCGCCCGTTGGGCAGGCGGAAATTCTGGCCGTCGTTGTTCTCCCGGGTGGCCAAGGTCGAGAACGAGTAGAGCGTGACGGCATCGTTCAACGGCAGGTCGAGGTTGTAGGCGACATCGGCCAGTTGACTGCGGGGCAGTCCGTAACCCTTGTAAGTGTGGTGGCTAGCGTTGGCCTCACGCGGGTCGGGCGAGCCGTCGGCCTGCGGATAGTAATGCGTGCTATAGCCGTTGCTGCCGGCCTTGTTGTCGCGTTCCTGATAGCGGGTGTCGAGCGAGACATTGAGTACACCGGCTTCGCCGATCTGAAAACCATAATTGAGCGCCTCCTGCGCGGTCCCGCGTTTGCCGTCATAGCCTTGGCCGAGGGTGGTGTCGGAACTGCCGCCGGTGGTTTGCTTGAGGATGATGTTGATCACCCCGGAAATGGCATCCGAGCCGTACTGTGCCGCTGCGCCATCGCGCAGCACCTCGATGTGATCGATGGACGCCACCGGGATCAGGTCGAGGTCGCTGGGTGCCGCGCCGCTGTTGATGCCGTTGATGTTCAACGTGGCGCTGGTATGCCGGCGCTTGCCGTTGACCAGCACCAACACATGGGACGCTGTCAGCCCCCGCAGGGTGGCCGAGCGCACTACGCCGCTGGCGTCCCAACCGGCGCGGTCGGGCAGGTTGAAGGACGGGATGAACTTGCTCAGCGCCTCCAACAGGCTCGGTTTTCCGACCGAACGCAATTGTTCGCCGGTCACCACGTCGATCGGAATCGGGCTGGTGGTGACGGTGCGTTGGACGGTGCCACGGTTACCCGTGACGACTACCGTGTCGAGAGTCGGTGAGTTGCTTTCGGCGGCCTCGATATTGAACGAGGCCAAGCCACAGGCAATCGACAGGGGCAGCAATAACGGGCGGTAGGCAGGCGCGGCAAGGCGCGTTTGGCAGGTGAGCATGAGAGTGAGGCTCCTGAATGTCGGCTAAGGTCCGTGTCACTTCTTGCGAGCGGCGACGGCTTCGATTTCGACCAAGCCGCCCGGTAGCGGCAGGGCGACTACCTGCACGGCGGTGCGTGCTGGTTTGTTCGGTTGCGCGGCGCTGCCGAAGAACGGCGTATAGCCTTCCTGCAACCCGGCGAAATCGAGCTTGCCGCCCTTGGCCGGATCGCCCACCAGAAACACCCGAAGTTGCACCACATCACCCAGGTCCAGGCCTTGGCTTTGCAGCACGCCTTTGAGCTTGTTGAGAATCGAGGTGGTCTGCGTCGCGGTGTCGCCATAGGCAGCGAAGGAATCCTTCGGCGCTTTCGGGTCGTGCAGGTCGGCGAGCAGGCCGCTGACAAACAGCAGGTCGGTCTGTGCCGGAACCGACACCGCCAGCGAAATCGGGAAACTCGAATTGGGCAGGGCGATGCGCTTGATCTCGTCGGCGTGGCTGGTGAGGGCGGTGGCGGTCATGAGGAGTCCTGTGAGCAAAGTCATGGTTTTCATCGGTCAGTCCTTTATTGAAAAAAAGTCAGGCGGCAACGCCCGCTTGCTGGCGTTCGGCATGGCGGCCGATCAGGGAAGCGATGCGTCGCGCCGAGTCGGCGGCGCTGTTCTGCCAGATGCCGACGCCGCCATGGGCGAGGGCGTCGCTGGCCAGATACGTGCGGCCCTGAGGCTCGTTGAGGATCTGGTAAGCGCTCTCGCCGACCTCGTCGTTGACGATCCACGGGCCTTTGCTGAAGGGCACCTTGGCCCAGTTGATCGCCACCGGTTTTTGCAGCTTGGTGCTGTGTCCGGGGTGCAGCAGTTCCACGGCTTGCCGCGAGGAGGCGAACTGTTCGGCGAGGGATTTCTTGCTGAAGGCCTGGGCTGATTGGCTGGTGTTGTAGGCCGCGACCAGAATCCCCTGGGCACTGTTCAACCGGTCGCTGGGGTACCACAAACCTTTGACTTCATGATCCAGGTACGACAATCCGCCGTAGATGTTGAAGTCGGTTTCCCAGAAACGCGGCGACTGCCAGGCGACTTTGTTCGCCTGATCGCTTTGCGCGCTGAGAATCGCTTGCTTGAACGGCTGGCTGAAGTTACTCGGCAGCTTGGCCAGCAACGGCAAGGGGACCGTGACGATGGCGTAATCGGCGCTCAGCGTCTGGGTGGTGCCGGTCTTGCGGTCCCGGTAGGTGATGCGGCTGCCGTTTTCGGAGGTCTGAATGTCGCTGACCTCGGCGTTGAAACGCACCGCGTCCTTGAGCTTGTCGTAGAACGCGTAGGGAATCCGGTCCATGCCGCCAACCGGTTGGAACATGGTTGAGGAAAACTCCGGGATCTCATCGAACACCAACGCGCCCCAGAGCTTGGGATTGAGCAGGGTCTGTAGCTCCAGCGGTGCACGGGTGATGCCGGTTTGATCGCCGGCACCGGGGATACGGGTGTACCCCGAGCGCACCGAGCCTTTGTATTTGAAGTCGGCGTTAAGATCGCCATAGACCTTGAGAAAATTGAGCAGCGCCTTGCGATCATCAACGCTCAAGTCCTGGTCCAGGGCCTTGCGGCTGACGGTGCGCGCCAGCAGTTCAGACAGTTGGCCGCGGGTGTCGTTGACCGCCTGGCGTAACTGGAACGCCGGTTTGGTCGGATCGGGCAAGGCCAGCGCATTGCGGCTGCTGTTGACCAGCACTTGCAGCTCGACACCCAGTTCGCGGCAGTAGCCGAGGATCGTCTGGTGATGGCTGGGAATACGTGCAGGACCGGCGTTGAAAAACTGCCCGTCGTCGAAGTCGACGGTCTGGCTGACGCCATCGTCGAAATCGACTTTGGTGCCGCGCCGCAGAGTCCAGTTGCGTCCACCCACTCGCTCGCGCGCTTCGAGAATGGTCACGGTGAAGCCAGCCTTGCGCAGCTCGTAGGCGCTGACCAGCCCGGATATACCGGCACCGACCACCACCACGTGCTTGCCTTTGCCACTGCTGCCCAGTTGCAGCGGATTGAATGTTGCCGCCACGGCCTGAGGCGTGAGCCCCAATGCACCGAGGGCGCTGACAGCGGCGGAATAGCCACCGACGGCGGCAATGCGGGAAATCAGTTCTCTACGGGTAACAGCCATCGTGGTGCTCCTTGGCATTAAGCGATATCGAATCCGGCGTAGGGGGGGCGTCGTTAGGGGGGTCAGAGGTCGTAGCGCACGGACAACAACAGGGTTCGCGGGTCGTTGATGGAGTAGAAGCGGGCGCCGCTGGAGGGCACGTAGCCGACCGACTGCGGGTAAGCGCGATCGAGCAGGTTTTTCACGGCCAGCGTGGTGGTCCAGTGACCGTCGCCGGAGAGGTAACGGGTGTTGGCGTTCCAGAAGGTCTGCTGAGGGATTTCCTGGACGTCGTCGTTGAGCGCGTTGGCGTAGGACTTGGTCTGGAACTGCGCATCGGTGCCCGCCAGCCAGGTACCGGGCAGTCCGGCCGGGATGGTGTAGTTCAGGCCGACGCTGGCGTTCCAGCGCGGCGAGAACACCAACTGTTTGCCGTTGGCATCGACCCCAGCGCCGCTGGCATTCTCGAAGTCGTCGTACTGGCTTTCCAGGTAGCCGACATTGGCGGTCAGTTGCAGATCGCGGGTCAGCGCAGTCAGGGTTTCCAGTTCTACGCCATAGGTGTGTGCCTGGCCGACGTTGGTCCGCAGGCTGACACCCAGCGCCGGGTCGTAGGCATTGGTCTGCAGGTCTTTGTAGTCGTTGTAGAACAGTGCGACGTTGGCTCGCAGGCGCTGGTCGAAGAAGTCACCCTTGAAGCCGGTTTCCCAGGTCGTCACGTCCTCGGGCGAAAACGCCTGTTCGGCAGCGGCCTGGGTCGGCGCGCGATTGTCGTAGCCGCCGGCCTTGAAGCCTTTGGCGACGTAGGCGTACTGGTTGAGGTGCGGTCTCCAGGCGTATTCGAAGCCGAGTTTCGGGCTGGTGGATTGCCAGGATTTGCTTGAATCGGCGCTGAAATTGGTACCGGTGATCTGCCGGTCGGTGTTGACCACGTAGTTGGTGTAATCGAAGTTCTTGTGTTCGCGGGTGAACCGTAGGCCGGCGATCAGCGACAGTTGCTGCGTGACTTTGTAACTGCCCTGGCCATACAACGCATAACTTTCGGTATTGGTTGTGCTGTATTGCCCCTGGCCGATCACCCGGTTGCGCGCAATCGAGTAGGTCAGGCTGTCGCGCTCGGCGTCGAATTTTTCCCGGTACAGGTATAGGCCAGTGCTGAAACTGAAATCGTCGTAGTCGCCGTTGAGCTGGAACTCCTGGGTGGCATAGTCCTGCTTGTAGGTGATCAGGCTGTTCTGAATGAGGGCGGCCTGCCCGGAGTTGTCATAGTCCACAGGCTGGTTGAAGGCGGAATAGGCGGTCACCGATTTGAAACTCAGATGATCGTCGAGGGTGTAGATCGCCCGCAGCACCGAGCTGCCTTGGTCGAGTCGGTTCTTCGGATCGAGGCTGCTGTAACTTTTGAATTTGTCGAAGTGGCCGTCGGCATCAAACGGCGTGTAGCTGGTGGTGTCGCCACGGTCGAAGGTGCCGGCCAGGGTCAGTTGCACATCCCACGGCGAATCGATCGGGTTGAAGCGCAACTTGCCGCGGTAGGACTGGATGTCGACGTTGTTCACATCCTCACCGCGGGTCGGGTTGGAGACGGTGCCGTCACGGGTCAGGCGAATCGCCGAAAAACTGCCGAACAACGCGTTGTCCACCAGCGGGCCACTGATCAGCAATCGGCCGTTCTGCGCGTTGTAGTTGCCGGCGCCGAGCTCGAAGAAACCCCGGGTTTCCTGGTTCGGATCGCGGGTGATCACGCGGATCGCGCCGGCGCTGCTGTTGCGTCCATACAGCGTGCCTTGCGGGCCGCGCAACACTTCGACGCGCTCGACGTCGTTGAAGTCGAGCATCGAGGAAATCGCCCGCGGGATGTACAGGTCATCGGCGTACACCGCGACGGCGGATTCCTGGATCGGGTCGGTTTCGCCGATGCCACGAATCCCGTAGGTCTGGGCGCTGTAGGAGATCGACTGACGGCTGAGGGTCAGGTTAGGCACTTGCCCGGAGAGGTCGCGGATGCTTTTGATCTGCTTGTCTTCCAGGGCTTTTTCGTCGAACGCAGAAATCGCCAGCGGGGTTTTTTGCAGGTCTTCGCTGTGGTGTTCGGCGGTGACTGTGACAACGGGGAGGGCACCATCCATGGTGTTTTCTTCGGCGTGGGCCGACAACCCGAACGTCGCCAGCGACACGGCCAGCGTCAAACGGTTTGCAGTGAAGGTGTTATACATGGTGAACCCCAGGTGTGTAGATGCAGCGTTGGCGTTGTTGTGTTTTTTTTGGCAAAGCGTTGCCGGGGCCATGATTCGAAAGCCATGGCGGCGGGGGCTTGAGCCGTTTTCAGGTTTTTGGGTGTGGCAGTTGACCGTGGAGTGGTGTCGGCCGGAAAAACTGCAGTTCCGTGGGCCTCCACCTGGTCAGGGGTCGGTGATGGTTGTAACAATATTTGTATAATACGGCGCTGTAAAAGTCCGATTAGTTATAAGTTAATTATAAAAAACAGGCATTAAGTTTTTAAGTTAAATGCGTAAATCTGATGTTTTGTCTTTGGCTGACATGACGCAATCGCGGGCAAGCCACGCTCCTACAGGTTATGTACATGACCTGTGGGAGCGTGGCTTGCCCGCGATGACGGTGGTTCGGCTGGATTCAATACCCGCGTTGTACGTTCGCCTGATTCTCCAACGCCAAACCGTTGAGATAACGCTCAAGGTTGGCCAGGAAACTGTCAGCAATCTCATGGCCACTGTTGGTGGAAATCGCCGAGGTATGGGGTGACAAGCGCACCCGTGGATGGGTGTAGAGCGGATGTCCGTCCGGCAGTGGCTCGGGATCGGTGACGTCCAGCGAAGCCAGGCCGATTGTTCCGCTGTCCAGTGCTTCAAGCAACGCCCCGTGATCCAGCAGACCGCCGCGGGCGATGTTGATCAGGTGCAGGCCGGGTTTGGCGCTGGCGAGCACCGCGCTGTTGACGATATGCCGGGTCGCGCCGGTCAACGGCGCGGCCAGCACCAGATGGTCGGAACGGGCAAACAGGTCATGGATATCTCGCGCGGCTTCGACGCCTTCCACCTCGAACGGCGTCTGACTCTGACGCAACGCCAGCACATTGATGCCCAAGGCGTGGGCCTTGCTCGCCAAGCTGCGGCCAATCGCACCGAAGCCGAGAATCCCCAACGTGGTGCCCTTGAGCGGCGTCAGTGCGGTGAAATTCCATTGCGAGTCATGCACCCAAATGTCCGGCAGACGCTTCGCGGCGGCGAAGATCGCGGCCAGGGCAAACTCGGCGATGTTCTCGGCGGCGCTGCCGCGCGAAGTGCTCACCGGCGGGCCGTTGAACAGCCATTGGGGGTAGAAGTCGATGCCGGAGGACACTACCTGAACCCACTTCAAACCGTAGGGCCAACCCGGCGGCGGTGTGTCCGGCGCCAGATAGCCGCGAACATTGATTGGCCGCGCCAACAAAATACTGACTTCAGTCGGCAGATCGCTGGGTACGCCGCTCGGCACATCGATTAACCGGGCGTCAGGATGCGTGTGTGCAAGGCGCTGACGAATCACATCGTTGAAGTCTTCATCCAGTTGGCTGGCGATAATGAGCTGGCTCATGGACGTTCCTTTTGCTGGCGCTGGGCGAAGACCGCTTTGCCGACACCTTGCAGCACGGCATCGTTCTGCGGCGTGTGAACACGGCTGCACAGCACATCGCGGTAATGCCGTTGCAGCGGATTTGTGCGGGACAGGCCGGGGTTGCCAGACGCCTCGATGGCCAACTCGACGGCGCGGATGGCGTTGCCGGTCACCAGGTACTTCAGTTGCGCGGCGTTAATGGCCGGCGTGCGTCCTTCGGCGGCGCAATCCAGCAGGCTGCGGTTGGCGAACAACAGCGTGTCGATGTGCCCGACGGTTTCCTGGAAGCGCGGAAGGGTGGAGAGCGACGCGCCGAGGTTGGATGGCTTGCGTTGTTCCAGCCAATCCACCAACCAGTCGCGAGCGGCTTGGGCGACGCCGTCGTAAACCGACGAGAGCAACACCGACATCCACAGGAAGCCGTCGCCATCGAGTTCGGGTTGCGGTGCGCTCCAGAGGCTGACGCTGACGGCGTGATCCAGCGGCACCAGTACATTGTCGAACACCACTTCATGACTGCACGTCGCGCGCATGCCCAGATGGTCCCAATCCTCGATGATGCTGATGCCGGGCGTGTCCTTGTGCACCAGCCAGGCACCGACCAGCGGATCTTCATCGGTGCTGCGCGCCCAGACGCTGAACCATGTCAGGCCATGACTGCCGGTGGAGTAGATTTTTCGGCCACTGATGCGCCAACCGGCGGAGGTGCGCCGGGCAACGGTCGCTGGCAAACCACCGCGAGCCGGGGTGCCGAGGTCGGGCTCGACCCGCAGGGCGTTGATCAACGCGCCTTGCTGGACGGCGTCTTGCGCCACTTGCAGGCGCAATGCTTCGGGCCAGGTTTTACTGTCTTGCAGGCGCGCGTGCTGGATGTACTGCATCACCAGGATCAACGCCGTCGAGGGTTCACCCTTGGCGATTGCGCTGATCGCCTTGCGCGCCTGGGCCAGATTCGCGCCACCACCGCCGAGAGCTTTGGGCACGGTCAGTGCGACCAGACCGTGCTCCTGCAGCAGCTTGAAATTGTCCTGGGGGAAGGCGCCGCTTTCGTCATAAAGGTGCGCCGTGGCGCTGAGTTGTGCGCCGATGTTTTCCAGCAAGGCGTCGAAATTCGCCGCCTCGACAGATCGCAGTAAGGGCGGGTGTTGAGAAGAAAGACTCATGGTGGATTCACTCGATCAAAAAGGCTGGGAATCGGCTCATAGCGCTAGCAACCGGAAACTTTTGTCCCACAACGGACTGACATCCAGCCGTTCGCTCAACACACCCGCAGCGAAGAACAAATCCGCGACCTCCTGTTGCGAGGCTATCGCCTGGTCGTCCACTTCGATGACTTTCCACGGCTGGCTGCGGCTGTTGTACATGTCGAGAAACACCGCTTTGTCGACGCCCAGTAGCTGCGCGGATTTGGCGGCCCAGGGATCGGGGTTGTTATTGATCCATTCCAGCGTGCGCGCCGTGCGCTGCAAGTAGTCCTGAATCGCTTGTTTGCGCAGCGGGTCTTCGAGGGCCGCGGGGCGCGCCGCCATCAAGTAGTTGCCGGACAAATAACCCTCAGCTGTTTTCAACACCCGGGCGCCACTGCGGAATTTCGCTAACTGGATAAACACCCCATAAATCACCCAGGCATCGAGCTGACCGCTCTGGAAAGCACTGAAACCATCCTGCGGCGTGAGCGCTACCGCCGTGATGTCGTTCATCGTCAGGCCCTGTTCTTTCAGTGCCTTGATCAGAAAGTAATGCGAGGTGGTCGAGCGCACGTACCCGACCCGTTTGCCGCGCAACTGCCCGACCGATTCGAGTTTCGAGTCCTTGGGAATCAGGAACACCTGGTTGTTCACGTCGCCTTGTATCACTGCGATGAGTCGCGGTTGGCGATGGCTCTGGATAGAGAAGATCGGTGGGATCTCGCTCATGGAGCCGATGTCCAGGCTGCCCGAGGCCAGCGCTTCGACGATCAGGTTGCCGCCGGCAAATTCCGCGTAATCGACTTTGTAAGGGCGGTTAGCGGTGCCGGCGTCTTCGGTGAAATACGACTCCTGGCCGCGATAAGTGGCGACGCCCAGGGTCAGGTCCGAAAGCGAGGTGTTTTGCGCGAACGCACGTGACGCCAATCCCATCGAGGACAACCCCAACGCCCCGATGGCGAGTGAGCTGGCCGTCAGGAAGCCGCGACGATTAAACTGCCCCGGCAGGCGATTAAAGGATTCGCTCATGCCAGTGCCTCGCTCTTCTGGTGAACCTGGGCGGTTGTGTAACGGTTGGCGGGTGCTTCGAGCCCTAGGTTGTCGCGCAGGGTCGTGCCGCTGTATTCATCGCGAAACAGACCGCGCTGTTGCAGCACAGGCACGACAAGCTCGGTGAAATATTGCAGGCCGTCCGGCAGCACCGAATTGATGATGAAACCGTCAGACGCGCCTTCTTCGAACCAAATTTGAATGGCATCGGCAACCTGCTCAGGCGTCCCGACGAAATCCCGCCGTGGCCGGGAGAAACGCAGGGCCACTTCGCGCAAGGTCAGGCCTTCGTCTTTGGCCAGTTGTTTGATCCGGTCCGAGCCGCCTTTCTGGCTATTGGAGCCTAAGTCACCCAGCTCGGGGAATGGCGCATCCAATGGGTACTGGCTGAAATCATGGTCATTGAATGGCCTGCCGAGGGCGACAATCGCATCCTCAATACTCACCAGTTCCACCGCTTGCTGATAGCGGCTTTCAACTTCTGCTTCATCGCGGCCAACGATCGGACGGATGCCCGGCAGGATCGACAGCTCTTGTGCATCCCGGCCGAAGCCGCTGGCGCGCTTTTTCAGGTCTTGATAGTAGGCGCGTGCTTCGTCGAACCCCTCGGGGCTGACGAAAATCGCATCGGAATTCTCCGCGGCGAAATTACGTCCGTCCTCAGAGGTACCGGCCTGGAAAATCACTGGCTGACCTTGTCGGGAGCGGGCGATGTTGAGCGGGCCTTTCACCGAGAAAAATTCACCTTTGTGCTCCAGCGCATGCAGTTTGCCGGGGGTGAAAAACTCGCCGCTTTGCTTGTTGTAGGCGAAGGCGTCGTCTTCCCAGGAGTCCCACAACCCCTTGACCACATTCACATGCTCCTTGGCGATGCGGTAGCGCACCGCATGGGGCGGGTGCTCGGCCTTGCCAAAATTATCGGCGGTGCCGCTGAGCCAGGAGGTCACCACGTTCCAGCCGGCACGACCGCCGCTGATGTGGTCCAGGGACGCAAACTGGCGCGCCACCTGGAACGGTTCGGTGTAGCTGACGGTGACGGTTGCCACCAGGCCGATATGGCGAGTGGTCGCGGCCAGCGCCGAGAGGATGGTCAGCGGCTCGAAGCGATTGAGGTAGTGCGGGCTCGACTTCTCATGGATGTGCAGGCTGTCGGCGATAAACACGAAGTCGAACTTCGCCGCTTCAGCCAGTTGCGTTTGCTGCTGATAAAAACCGAAATTCACGCTGGCATTGGGCAGGGCTTGCGGGTGGCGCCATTCGCCCCAACCATGGCCGACGCCATGGACCATCGCCCCGAGTTTGAGTTGGCGTTGTTTGCTCATGGTTCTACTCCTTTAGCGCGAAGCTTGGGTAAGTGGGGGACGTTTGGTGTTGAAGCTTTTGTCGAAGCCTTGGGAGACGTCGATGTGTCGGGTCAGCAAGCCTTCTTCCTGATAGATGTCGGCGGTGGCCTGCAAGCCGCTGACGACCGCGTCGTCAATAACCACCGGCTGCATGTGGGTCGCCTTGGCCACGGCCACATGCACCGCCAGGGGCAGGCCGGTGATTTTGGCCTGGGCGGCGGCGTACTCATTGGGGTGCTCGTTGCTCCAGCGGTAGGCCCGGTCGACCCGGGCGACGAAGTCGTCCAGTTGCTGGCGCTTATCGACGATGGCCTGGTCGGTGGCTGCGAGATAAAGGTGATTGCTCAGCAGGTTGCTGCCGCTGACCAGGATCTTGGCTTGACTCTGAGAGGTGACGACGGTGGTGTAGGGATCCCACGTGGACCAGGCATCCGCGGTGCCGTTATCCAGCACCAGTCTTGACTCGCTGGGCAGCAGGAAAACGAACTGCACATCCTGGGTGCTCAGGCCGGCGTCGCGCAGGGCCTTGATGGCCAGGTAGTGTCCGATCGAGCCGCGCGTGGTGACGATGCGCTTGCCCTTGAGGCCTGAGACATCCTTGATCGGTGAATCCTTGGGCACAAGAATGGCAGTGGTATTGCGCCCCTCGGCATGAATGATACTGACCACTTTGAGCGGCGCACCGGCGCCGAGGGCGAACACATAAGGGGCATCGCCCAGGGCGCCGATGTCCACCGCTCCTGCGTTCAACGCTTCACCTAACGGCGCGGCGGCGGGGAACTCGGAGAACTGGATCTCGTAGGGCACATTTTTCAGTTCACCGGAGACCTCCAGCAGTACCTTGATCGTGGACTTTTGATTGGCCACCAACAGCGGTTGCAGGTCGGCGGCGTGAGTGACGGCGCCAAAGGTGAGGGCGGTGGCGATCAGCAGATATTTGAATGGCTGGGTGAAACTCATAACAGCATGCTCCAGGCGGGTCTTGATGCTTCTTGTCACCTCCGCCTGGAGAAAGGGGTCGGGCTGAATTCAACGTTGGGCGTATCAAACGGCGCTGCCCGGTATACGGTGCAGAAGCCTTAAGGGCTCAGATCACAAAAAAGCCATGGGTTGCGTCGCGGGCCAGTTGCGCCACCAATCCATATTCCCAGTCCAGATAGGCTTGCATTGCTTCGCGAGGATTGTCGGTGCCTTCATAGGGGCGGCGATAGCGATCAATGCGCGGTGAAGCCAGATGAGTTTCACCGTCTTGCAGTGGCAGTTGCGCAGCGATCCAGCTGGCCGTGCCGCCCTTGAGCAGGAACACCGGCTTGCCGGTCAGGGCCTCGACATCAGCGACAGCCAGCCGTGCCAATTGGCTGCTGCCACAGGTCAGCACGTAGCGTTGTGCGGCCGGTACGTTGGCCAGCGCTTCGCGCAATTGCCCGCGCAGTGCCCACCATGCACCGGGGATATGGCGTTTGACGTAGTTGGCGCTGCTGGTGAAATCCAGCACCACACTGTCGCGATGGGTCAGCCATTCGGCCAGGGTTTCGGGGCTGATTTCCTCGGCTTGCTGCGGCGTGGGGACCGGCGCCTGCCAGGCACCTTTTTCGCTGAAATGCGAAGGCTGCACGTCATCCAGCACATGCACCTCCCATCCCAATTGCGAAAGCCAGGACGCCGACATGTCGGCCCTCACGCCATCGTCATCGACCAGAACCAGACGCGCGCCGCGGACACTCGCGAAGTGATCGGTTTCCTGCACCAGTTGGCCGCCCGGTGTCGAGCGGGCCGAGGGCAGGTGGCCGGTCTCGAATTCTTCCGGGGTGCGGACGTCGAACAGGTAAGTGCTGCGGGTTGCTTCTTGTTGCCAGCCTTGCAAGTCGGTCAGAGTTGCACGGCCGACGAGGGCTTTGTCGGCAACGCGACGGGCATCCTGAGCGGCGATGTGTCGGTATTCTTCGCTGGTCGGCGCAAAACGGCGCGACTGGCCGTGTTGCAGTTTTTGACCGGCCAGGGTCCAGCCGATGGTGCCGTTGCGCAAGGCGGAAACCGGGTTGGGGATGCCTGAGTTGATCAACGACTGCGTGCCGATGATGCTGCGGGTGCGCCCGGCGCAGTTGACGATGATCCGCGTCGCCGGGTCCGGTGCCAGTTCTCGGGCGCGCAATACCAACTCCGCGCCCGGAACGCTGATGCCGGTGGGAATGCTCATGGTCTGGTATTCATCGAAACGCCGGGCGTCGAGCACCACCACATCGGCTTCGCTGTCGAGCAGCGCCTGCACTTCTTCCGCCGCCAGGGATGGCGTGTGACGCTGGCTCTCCACCAGTTCGCCAAAGGCCTTGCTCGGCACGTTGACGTCGATAAACAGCTCGCCACCGGCACGGCGCCAACCGTCCAGGCCACCCTCCAGCAAGCCGACATTGATGTAGCCGAGTTCTTGCAAGCGCTGAGCGGCGATCTGCGCCAGGCCTTCGCCGTTGTCGTAGACGGTCACCGGGGTATCCAGCCGCGGGATCCGCGAGTACACCTCCAGCTCAAGCCTGGACAGTGGAATGTTGGCGGCGAACAACGGGTGCGCCTCAGCGAAAGGCGCCTCTTCACGCACATCGACGAGGGCCAGTTCTTCTTTGCTCAACAGTGCCTTTCGAATCTCGGCGAAGGAGCGGATCAGCTCTTTTTTTACAGGGCTTGTACTCATAAGGCTTGGCTCTCTTTGGACAGATCCCAGATGTTGGGGAGAAAGGCGTTGGAATAACCGGAGATAAACAGTTTTTCGCTGCCATCGGGCTGATACACCGCGCGGCGCACGGCGCCGATGTTGGCGCCATAGACATGGATGCTGATGGACACCTGATCATCAAAGGCATTGCTGACTTGATGAATGTCGCCAATCTTGGGTGACACCGCTTCGACCTGACCGGGTTGCAGATGAATCCGGTTGCCCTCGGCCACCAGCGTGCCGTCGGTGTGGCGGGCGAAACCTTGGGAATATTCGGCACCGCGCAACATGCCGATCAGGCCCCAGACCCGATGATCGTGGATTGGCGTGCGTTGCCCTGGCCCCCAGACAAAACTTACGACGCTGAAGCGCTGCCGTGAATCGGCATGCAACAGGTATTGTTGATAATGCTGCGGGTCAGGGCGGGCAAAGTCTTCCGGCAGCCAGTCGTCGTGGCTGACCAATTGGCCGAGCAGCTTGCCACCGCGATGCAACAGGTCGCCCTCGCGCGGGTGGCTGTCGATTAGTTCAGCCAGGGCGCCTATGAATACTCTGAGTCTCTCCGGGTGTCGGGCCTGGGTCATGGCGATTCCATCGTTCGTTTCGAAGGTTGTTGTGATTATCTAAGCATAATGATTGTTGTTAATATGCTATTTTTTAATGATTAGGTTATAGCTGAAAGGAATTAAGAACTCGATTGAATAGCGTTAGACGTTATCGATAGGAGCCAAGGAGCGCTCTGGGCTATCCAGATTCCAGCAATAGAACTATGCTTTTCAGACATCTTATTGACTGTTCTCTATGTGCGGGCCAAATGAAAATTGATGATATCGATGCCTTTGTCGAGGTGATTCGTTGCCAGTCCATCAGCCATGCGGCCGAGTCGTTGCAGCTGACCCAGCCGGCCATTACCCGGCGTGTGCAGAACTTCGAGCAAGCATTGGGCGTGGAGCTTTTCGACCGCAATACCAAGCCGCTCAAGCCCACATTGATCGGCACGCGGGTTTATGAACAGTGCCGTTTGATCCTGCGGGAAATGGACGCGTTGCGCGAACTCGTGGCCACTGATGCGCCGCCCACCGGGCTGCTGCGCCTGGGCGTTCCGCAAACCATCGGCGATGTGGTGCTGCTCGATGCCCTCAAGCATCTGCGCGTCGAATACCCCGAATTGCGCGCGCAGGTGGCAACAGGGTGGGGCAGTCAACTGGTCGGCAAGATCGAACGCGGTGAACTGGATGCTGCGGCGGCGCTGTTCCCGGCGGGTAAGATTTTTCCGGACAACATCGTCGGTGAGTCCATCGGCAAGATGGAATTGGTGGTGGTCTGCGCCAAGGCGCAAGTGCCCAAGCGTGCGTGCAAACTCGCCGACGTTTACCAGAGTGGCTGGATTCTCAATCCTGACGGCTGTGGTTTCCGCGCCGGGTTGCAACGCACTCTGTCAGATCAAGGACTGGCTCTGCGGGTCAATCTGGAAACCTTCGGTACCGAGTTGCAGTTGGGCCTGGTCGCCGACGGAATGGGGCTCGGCCTGGTACCGCGTCCGTTGCTGGAGCGCAGTGCGCATTTCGATCAGTTGGCGGTGATGCCGCTCAAGGATTTCAAACCGCTAATGGATCTGTGGCTGATCTATCCGCACTTTCTCGGCAACCTGCAAGGGCCGGTCGATGCCTTTGGCAAACTGGTCGCTGGATCGTTGCAGAAGATCAAGCGCGCGGCGTGATGAGCGGAGAGGGCGGTTTATAATAAAAAAAAATAATAATTAGCTTAGATTAAAATGTGCTTTTTATTATTTTTTGGCATCCCCTAGGCTGGCGTGAAATCCTTAAGGCCATCCAGGAAGTTTTGCCATGAGCAGCGTCAGCCCGTTATCCAGCGTCTCGAAAAATGTTCGCCAGCGCGTCACTCCCGAAGAATGGGAAGTGCGGGTCAAACTGGCCGCAGCCTATCGGCTCGCGGCGTTGTTCAAGTGGACTGACCACATCTACACGCACTTTTCCGCGCGGGTGCCGGGACCTGAGGAACATTTCCTGATCAATGCCTTCGGGTTATTGTTCGATGAAATTACTGCGTCCAACCTGGTCAAGGTCGACATCGACGGCACTATCGTCGACGACCCGACCGGCCTGGGCATCAACTACGCCGGGTATGTGATCCACAGTGCCATTCACGGCGCGCGTCCCGACCTGCAAGCGGTCCTGCATACCCACACCCGCGACGGCATCGCGGTATCGGCGCAGCGCGATGGGCTGTTGCCGATCTCGCAGCATTCCATCGGTTTTTCCGGGCGGGTGGCCTATCACGGTTACGAAGGCATCGCCCTGGACCTGGACGAGCGTGAACGGCTGGTGGCGGACCTGGGGGACAAAAGTGTGCTGATCCTGCGCAACCACGGGCTGCTGACTGCCGGTGTCAGCGTTGAACACGCCTTCCAGCAACTGCACGGCCTGGAACGTGCCTGCAACATTCAGATCGCGGCGCAGGCCGGTGGCAATGCCGACTTGATCTTCCCGCCGGCCGAAGTGGTGGCCAAGGTCGAGAAGCAGGCCGAGGTGTTCAAAAGTGGTGACGGGCCGGGTGTTGCGCGGCACTGGGATGCGCTGATCCGGCAGTTGGAGCGTAGTGATACAGCTTACAAAGAGTGAGTTCAACACCACATTCCCTGTGGGAGCGGCTTGCTCGCGAAGGCGTCGTCACATCCAGCATCACCGGCGCCTGGTACTCCGCTTTCGCGAACAAGCCCGCTCCCACAGGTTGTGCATCCTTGACCGATTAAGGCGCACGATCCGCCAACTCTTCAAGCAAATCCGCCGAAGGCACGAAGAACAAGCCACCCGTGACCGCCGTGCTGAAATCCAGCAAGCGGTCATAGTTGCCCACGGGCCGGCCGACAAACATATTCTCGAGCATCAGCTCGATCGGCTCTGGCGACCGGGCATAGCCGATAAAGTAAGTACCAAACTCCCCCGCACCTGGCCGGCCGAACGGCATGTTGTCCCGGAGGATTTTCACCTCCTGGCCGTCCTTGGTGATGGTGGTCAAGGCGCTGTGGGAATTGGTCGGTTTGGCTGCATCATCAAGTTCAATATCGGACAGTTTGGTGCGGCCGATCACGCGTTCCTGAGCCTCGACGGACAGCCCGTTCCACGCGTCCATCTTGTGCAGGTATTTCTGCACCAACACATAGCTGCCGCCGGCAAACGCTGGATCTTCATCGCCAATGATCGTGAATTTGGCCATGTGTCGATCATCCGGATTCTCCGTGCCGTCGACAAAACCGATGATGCTGCGCATGTCGAAATAGCGGAAACCCTGGACCTCATCCACCACCGAAACCGCATCGCCCAGCGCTGAAAGCAGTTGCGTCGCCAACTCAAAACACAGGTCCATCTGGTCTGCACGTATGTGCAGCAGAACGTCTCCCGGCGTCGACACCGCGCGACGCCCCTCGTCACCGAATTCGCGAAAGGCGTGCAGCGAGGTCGGGCGCGGGCCGCCGAAGAGCGTGTCCCAGGCACTGGAACCAAAGCCGCAGACACAGGACAGGTAACCGGTAGGCACGCGTTTGCCGACGGAGCGGGTAAGGGCGGTGATGTCGGCGCACCAGCCTCGGACTTTCTCGGCGGCATCGCTGCCGGGCGCCAGTGTGGCGACGATGAAGATTGCGCTTCGGGTGATGGGGGCGCAGACGGCTTGAGGATCAGGCGTTGGGTTGGTCATGGGCGTGAAGGCTTCATCGATGCAAAGTGCAAAGACAGTAGCAAAGAAAAGTGGCGAAAGGATTTCTTGTTGCGAGGGGGCTTGCCCCCGATCGGCTGCGAAGCAGTCGACAATCCAGACCACTCGATCTGAATGAAAGGGCGCAGGGGTCGCTATGCGACCCGACGGGGGGCAAGCCCCCTCGCCACAGGTTTAATGCCAGGCATTAATAATTGGAGCTTACCGCAAGGTAAGCTCCTTTTTATTACGTGCGGAATCGCTACTGATCAAGCCACTTTTTCTGCCGCTTGCCGTTCACGCTCGGCCACCAATTGGCGGGTCAGCGGGATCAGGCGCTTGCCATAATCGATGGCATCGTTGAGTGGGTCAAAGCCGCGGATCAGGAACGTGGTGATGCCCAGGTCGTAGTAGTCGAGCAGGGCTTCGGCGACTTGTTCCGGGGTGCCGACCAGAGAGGTCGAATTGCCTTGTGCGCCGAGCAGGCCGGCGATCCCGGTCCACAGGCGCTTATCCAGACGCGAGCCCTGGGCTGCGGCCGCCAGCAAGCGCCGGGAGCCTTCGTTCGGTGGTTCGTGCCGAACAAAGCCGTTCTGTTCGGCCAATGCTGTGGCTTGTTGCAGGATGCGCTCGGCACGTTCCCAGGCTTGCGCTTCGGTGTCGGCCAGAATCGGTCGCAACGACAGGCTGAAACGAATGCTGCGCCCATGTTTGGCCGCCTCGGCGCGCACCTGATTCACCACTTCGCGCACCTGTTCGTATGTTTCGCCCCACAGCGCGTAAACGTCCGCATGCTTACCCGCCACCGCGATGGCCGCCGCCGATGAGCCACCAAAATACAGCGGTATGTGTGGCTGTTGTGGCGACTTCACTTGCGAGTGCGCACCCTCGACCTGGTAGTACTTGCCCTGATAGTCGAAGGGTTTTTCGCGGGTCCATTCCTGACGTAGCACGTCGAGGTATTCATCGGTGCGGGCGTAGCGCTCGTCTTTGCCGATGTAGCTTCCATCGGCGCGTAATTCACGATCATCGCCGCCGGTGATGATATGCACGGCAGTGCGCCCACCATTGAACACGTCGAGGGTGGTGAACTGTCGTGCGGCCAGGGTCGGGGCGGCGAATCCCGGTCGATGGGCAATCAGGAACTTCAGCTTTTTCGTCACGCTGGCGGCATGGGAGGCAATCAGCGTGCTGTCCGGACTGTTGGAGTGGAACGCCACCAGGGCGCGGTCGAAACCGGCTTCCTCATGGGCGCGGGCGACGGTCTCCACATATTCGGGCTGCAACACCGGGCCGCTGCGCGGCTGGGTTTCCGAGGATTGGTGGCCACCGATGTAACCGATAAATTCGATGCTCATGCTGGGTTCCTTGTCTTTGGATAGGCGTGATTCAAGCCTCCACCGGGCAGGGGGTCGGTCTGTGACGTCGAAAGTAGGCGCAGGGGGGCAGGGCTGTGAAATGCCGTTTTGTTCTAAGTTAATTATTAATTAAATGAATCATAAAAAATAATAGATATCAGGAATGCGCATTTTAATCGGCGTCAGGAATGCATCCGCCACAGGACGTGGGTTGCAGCGTTTAATTATGCAAATAATTTATCTGGATTATTTTATATCTGATTTTTAATCATATTAGGTTATTCCTAAAAAGAATTTCACTGGCGTTTTTTATGCGAATAGCATGAATCCGAAGCCATATTCTTGATGAGGAAGGAAGCCTGATGACCGAAAAGACCTTCGATACGCAGAGCACTAGTAGCTCGTTTTCCGTCAGCAAGGCTGTTGAAAGCCAGGGTGCGTCGAAGCTGATCCCCGACTGGCTACACAACTGGCGAACCCCCGAAGTCTTTCTGCGCCTGCTCAGCCCGATTGCGTTGCTGCTCTTGTGGGAACTGGCGTCGCAGCTCGGCCTGATCCCACAACGGATCATCGCCGCACCCTCGCAAATCGGTGGCACCCTTTGGGCGATGATTGTGTCCGGGGAGCTGGGCAAGCATTTGCTGGTGTCGCTGCAGCGCGCGCTGCTGGGCTTGAGTATCGGCGTCAGCGTCGGTGTCGTCGCGGCACTGATCACCGGCCTGTCCAAGCGCGGTGAGGTAATCCTCGATTCGCCGATGCAGATGCTGCGCACCATTCCTTCCCTGGCACTGGTGCCGTTGTTCATTCTCTGGTTTGGCATCGGCGAGTTCACCAAGATCGCGCTGATCGTCACCGGTACGACCTTCCCGGTGTACCTGAACCTGTTCGCCGGGATTCGCAACATCGACCCCAAATTGATCGAGGCCGCCAACACCCTGGGCCTGAATCGTCGCGAGTTGATCTGGCATGTGATCCTGCCGGGCTCCTTGCCCTCATTCTTTGTTGGTTTGCGTTACTCGCTTGGAATTTCCTGGCTGGCCCTGGTGTTCGTCGAACAAATCAACACTACCGCCGGCATCGGTTTTCTGGCCAGTGATGCGCGGGACTTCATGCGCACCGACGTGATCGTCATTTGCCTGCTGATTTACAGCGTGCTCGGTTTGCTGATCGACGGACTGATCCGCACGCTGGAGCGTTTTGCCCTGGCCTGGCGCCCATCTTTTGTGAGGAACTGACATGTCGACTATCGCGGCAAAAAACCTGCAGTCAGAAGCACCGGTGCAACTGCGTAATGTGGTGCGCCAATTTGGCCAGCAGCGGGTCATCGATGGCCTGGACCTGGACATCGCACCGGGCGAATTCGTCGCGCTGCTCGGGGCCAGCGGTTCGGGCAAGACCACCTTGCTGCGCAGCCTGGCTGGCCTGGACAGTATCGACAGCGGTCATCTGCTGGTGCCCAAGGCACGGGCCGCGGTATTTCAGGAGCCCCGATTGATGCCGTGGAAGCGCGCCTGGAAGAATGTGATTCTCGGTCTGCACACCCCGGACGCCAAGGCTCGTGCGGTGCAGGCGCTGACGGAAGTGGGACTGGCCCATAGGCTTGAAGCTTACCCGGCGACGCTTTCCGGCGGTGAAGCGCAACGCGTGGCACTGGCCCGTGGGCTGGTGCGCGAACCCAAGCTGCTGCTACTCGACGAACCGTTCGCTGCGCTTGATGCACTGACGCGGATTCGCATGCATCGGCTGATCATCGAGTTGTGGCGCAAACACAACCCGGCGGTGCTGTTGGTCACCCATGACGTGGACGAAGCCATCCTGCTGGCCGACCGGGTGATCGTGCTGGCCAACGGCAAGATCGCCGAACAATTGTCGATCGATCTGCCGCGAGCTCGAGACACCGGTCAGGAGGGTTTTCAGGAAATCCGCGCGCGCTTGCTGAGTTTGTTGGGGGTTGAAGTGGAAACCGTTGCCGTGGCTGAACGTCAGCTCACGAACAGCACTGTCCGGCGTTTTGCCCATGGCTGATGCAGCTTCCAATTCATTGACACGGGAATGTTCTGTTATGCCGATCCTCGTTCGGAAATCTGCGTTGGTGTTGTTGTCCAGCGTCGCGTTGTTGCTCGGCGGTTGCGGTGACACGGTTGCGCCTCAATCTTCATCCGCTGCCAAGTCAGACTTGTCCGGCGTGAAGCTGATTCTGGGCGATCAAGCCAAGGGCTTGCGCACCGTGGTCGAGGCGGCGAATGCGTTGGAGGGTATCGACTACAAAGTTGAATGGGCGAACTTCCAGGGTGCTGCTCCCTTGTTCGAAGCTTTGCGCGCCGGTGCCGTCGATCTGGGGCCGGCTGGTGACACCCCGGTGCTTGCCGCCGCGACCGGGGGCACGCCATTGCGCATCGTAGCGGTACGGCGTAGTCAATCAAGGGGCATTGCGATCCTGGTTCCAGCCGATTCGGATATCCGCACCGTTGCCGATTTGAAAGGCCGAAATGTCGTGGTGTCTTCGGCCCGCGGCAGTATTTCCCAATACCTGTTGATTCGCGCGCTGGCCAACGCAGGTGTTGATGAACAGGACGTCAAGGTCGGGTTCGTCCTGCCGACCGACGCTTTATCCGCATTCAACGCCGGCAAGATCGAAGCCTGGGCCACCTTCGGTATCTATCAGGCATTTGCCGAGCAGCAGGGCGCGCGGGTGCTGATCAGCGGCGAGGGGATCAACACCGGGCTGACCTTCATCACGGCTTCCGATGAAGTGCTCACCGACCCGCTCAAGCGCAAGGCGCTGAGCGACGTGTTGCAGCGTTTCGCCAAGGCCTTCGAGTGGGCCCGACAGAACCCGGACGAGTACGCTCGGGTCTTCGCCAAGGTCAACGATATCCCGCTTGAAGTCTCTCAACGGCTGCGCAGTTGGGGCGACGAGTCGCTGTTGCCGGTGGAGCCGAGGGATGTGCAGGCGTTGCAGCAAGTCGACGATTTGTTCGTGGAAAAGAAGATCTTTCCGCATCGCGTCGAGGTGGAAAAGTTGACGGACACTGAGGTGTTCTCCCTGACGCCTTTGACGGTGACTCAATCGGTGCCAGCGCGGTAATCCGGTGCCGGCGCATGTTCTATCCAAAGGCTAACAGGAGTAAATAAATGGGCAATGTCCAGAGCGCCACCAATGCCTTCGAGGTGTTCCGACACCCGGCATCCCGCGGCGAACTGCTCGACCTTGGCCGGGTCCTCCGGGAACCCCTGGCGCTGTCGCGGCTGCACAGCACGCCCAAGCGGGTGTTGAGTCGCCGTGAAGGAGTCTTGCTCGGGGTGTTTGCCTTGGTGTTGCACGGCGCGGTGATTGTCTGGGTCAACCAGAACCCACCGCCGGCACTGCCCGTGGTGCCGCCGGAGATCCCGCCGATGACCATTGAGTTCTCGCAGCCAGCGCCACCGGTGGTGGAGCCACCACCGCCCGAGCCGATTCCGCAGCCAGTGGTCGAACCGCCACCGCCGGTTGAAGATGAGCTGGCCGTGAAGCCGCCACCTCCGAAACCGATTCCAAAGCCCAAGCCTGTGGTTAAACCGATTCCCAAACCCGTGGCCAAACCTGTGGAGCAGCCACCCGCACCGCCAGCACCGCCAGCACCGCCGCAACCGGTCGCCACCCCAGCGCCACCCGCACCGCCAGCGCCGAAACCGGTGACCCCGGCGTCGGCCAGCGCCGGTTACTTAAAGAACCCGGCACCGGAATACCCGTCGCTGGCGATGCGTCGCGGCTGGGAAGGTACAGTGATGTTGCGGGTGCATGTATTGGCCAGCGGCAAGCCCGGTGAGATCCAGATCCAAAAAAGCAGCGGCCGCGATCAACTCGACGACGCCGCACTGGCAGCCGTCAAACGCTGGAGTTTCGTGCCAGCCAAGCAGGGCGATGTCGCCCAGGACGGCTGGGTCAGTGTGCCCATCGACTTCAAAATAAAGTAATTCAATCCTATAGACAGACACCGCGGGCCACCTGACAAAAGGCGCATCGCTACAACCGATTTAATGCCTAGTTGGAGAGCCTGACCATGAACCTGATCGCATCCCCCTTCGAATCCATCGAACACACCGTCATCTGGCTATTAATCCTCTTCTCCGTTGCGACCTGGGGCCTGGCCTTGTTAAAGGGCGTGCAGTTCACCCGACTCAAGACGCAGGATCGAAAATTCCATAAGCAATTCTGGGCCGCTTCAAGCCTTGACTCTGCCGCCGATTTCGCCAACAGCCTGCCTGGCGCTGCGGCCCGTGTGGCGCTGGCAGGTTATGCGGCCATTCAGGTTAGCGACCACCAGAACGCCGACCTCAGCCAGTCGATCAATCACCAGGACCGTCTCGAACGTGCCTTGCGTCAGCAGATCGTGCGTGAACGACGCTCGCTGGAAACGGGCCTGGCGATCCTCGCCAGCATTGGCAGCACCTCGCCCTTTATCGGTCTTTTCGGGACTGTTTGGGGCATCATGTCGGCCTTGAAAGGCATCAGTGCGGCGGGCTCGGCGAGCCTGGAAACCGTGGCCGGACCGATTGGTGCCGCACTCGTCGCCACCGGTGTGGGGATCGCTGTCGCGGTGCCGGCGGTGCTGGTTTACAACTACTTCCTGCGTCGTCTGAAACTGACCTCCGCGGACCTGGATGACTTCGCCCACGACTTCTATAGCCTGGCGCAGAAACATTCATTCCGCGTGCTGCTGCACCCGGTGCTGAGCAAGTCCGGCGCCACCGTCGCCGGGCAGAAAGTCAAGGAGGCCTCCTGAGATGGCCTTCTCCACACAAGACAGCGATGAAGTGCTGAGCGAAATCAACGTCACGCCTTTGGTGGACGTCATGTTGGTATTGCTGGTGGTGTTCATCGTCACCGCGCCGCTACTGACTAACGCGATCCCGATCAACCTGCCGAAGACCGAAGCGGTGGCGCCGGTGGAACAGAACGATCCGCTGGTGGTGAGCATCGACGACAAGGGCAAGGTGTTCATCAACAAGGACGAAATCCAGCCGAATCTGCTCGAGTTCAACCTGCAAGCCGCCAAAGCGAAAAACCCTGACGTGCGCGTGCAATTGCAAGCCGACAACGGGGTGAATTATGGCGAAGTGGCGCGGGCGATGGCCTCGATCGAGCGGGCGGGGATTACCAAGTTGTCGGTGATTACGGCGAAATAGGATTCGGGTTTATAGCATTAGAGGTGGGGCGGTGAATTATGGGGGAGGCCGCGTTTGGCGAGCGATCTCTGCTAGCTGTTTGTAAGCGGGCGGTGAATCCATCTTGCTTTTTATCGTCGTGAGTTCGAAGCTCCAGAGACAGCCAAAGCAGTGCCTGCATCAGATCAGTCGCGACAAAATGGCTTAAGATAATCAGGCTGGAATGGAACATATCGACTAAAGGACTCGTCATTTATGGAAACTCCCTTTTCACAAATCAGCGATCGTCTGAACAATCACCGATTTACGGTAGCGGACAACGCCCACGGACTATCCGGTGCAGGTACAGTATTTCACTACCATGTCGAGGAAAATGCCATTTCGGGCACTTACCAAGGCGGCCGAATTCGCATGGGTAATCAAGTCGGGCGCGCGACAGGCCCCGATACCATTGAGCTTCTTTTTCAGTGCTTGACTACGGATGGCGAGATTCTTGCCGGCTGGTCGCGTGGCACGGTAGGCGTTGATCACGCAGGGCGCACCACGCTGACCTTCGTATGGGGGTGGTTGTCGGGTGCGACTGGAGGAGGGGAGTCTAGCTACGTCGAGCTTGCCGCATAGCGGCTAAGGATTATTAGATTACAGATCGAAGAACTTGCGCTTAGCACATGCAGCCAATCTCGATGACGCCGAGTGCAAGGCTGGCTTTGTAGCCGCCAAAATCGTCATTTGGCTATAGGTAGAATCCAATAGCGTGGCGTGGATTCACTCCTTTTTTGCTCTTGATACACCCTGAAAACAAGTCCAGAATCAAGTCCATTCCTACTTCAGGAATAAACGAAACCCCTTATATTTCAATGGGTCGGACACCAGGTACGAGTCTCGTTTCCCGCTCCAAACATAGCGCTGCAGAGTTCCACTGAATTCTGTAAGCGATTGAAATAAGGACCTTCGGGTCCTTTTTTCGTTCCGGCGGGAACCACTGAAATCCAGCACTATCCGGTGCGTTTGAGTCCAGGATTCTGACGCGTGCGGAATCGGTTTGTTGCTGGAGCAGTTTGCGTAGCGAGATGAGCATCTGGCCCTGACTCTGTTCAGGCGCTCGCGATGGTATTCTCAGAAATGTCTATTCGGCACGCCCGAATCACGGGTATTGACTACGCAGTTTGCGCTGATTGAAAACTGCCCCACCCGCGTTGCGGATGAATCTGGTGTTTGCGCTCGAAGCATTCGGCCACGGCGGGTTGACGCCGCTTCCTCACTGACCGTGTTTGTTGCCGGCACAGCGTTTAGACCATTGGCCTGGGTCGAGTAAGTTCTGTTGAGCAGACATAAAAAATCCGATGCCAGAGGTCTGGCATCGGATGTTCAGATAAGCCCGGCTTGGACTCAAATGCTCAAGTGAATGGCATTCCCCATCAAAGAGCGTTCTCGTTGGGTTGCGATCAGCCTGTTACCAGCGATAGTTGACCGATCCGATCAGCGTGCGCTCGTCGCCGTAGCGGCACGAGGCGTTGCAGAACAGGTACTTTTCATTGGTCAGGTTTTGCGCCTTCATGGCCACAGTCCAGTTCTTGTCGACTTCGTAGCTGACTTTGGCGTCGAACAGGGTGTAGGCATCAACCTTCTCGTCGTTGTCCGAGCTGGAAGTACGGCTGGTGCCCATGTAGCGGGCGCCACCGCCGATCACGACCTTGGACAGGCCCAGAGCGCTCAAGCGATAGTCGGCCCACAGGTTGGCCATGTGGTAAGGCACGCCGTCGATGCGTGTCCCCACCCGGCTGGCGACGGAGTCATCGGTGATCTTCGAGTCGGTGTAGGTATACGATGCGGTGGTGCTGAGGTTAGGGGTAATCTCCGCCTTTGCCTCCAGCTCGAGACCGCGTGAACGGGTTTCACCAAACTGCACGGTGTTGCCGGAGAGGTCGGTGCTCAGCGAGTTTTTCTGCTTGAGGTCATACACTGCGGCGCTCAACAGTGCATTGGTCCCTGGCGGGGTATAGCGCACGCCCACTTCGTACTGTTCGCCCTCGGTCGGCTTGAACGAGGTGTCGGCGTTGGCGTTGAATACGTTGGCCGGCAGGAACGATTGACTCCAGCTGACGTATGGGGCCAGGCCATTGTCCGCTTCATACACCAGGCCTACGCGGCCAGTGGCTTTCTTGTCGGTGCGTGGAGTGCGTGCGCCGGTGGCATTGGCGTAGGTGCGGCTTTCCGCCCAATCCTGGCGACCGCCCAAGAGCAGGGTCCACTTGTCGAATTTGATCTGGTCCTGCAGGTAAACGCCTGACTGGGCGCTATGCAGGTCCGAGCCGCTGTCGGCGGAAGTGATGCGCGTCGATGCGCCGTACACCGGGTTGGCCGGGTTGAAGATGGAGTTGGCGCTGGAGAAGCGATGCGAATCGTAGGTCTTGTGGTAGTAGTCCACGCCAGCCAGCAGAGTGTGCTGCCACCCGCCGCTGTTGAGCGTCCATTCCACGTTGTTGTCACTGGTCCAGCCTTCGGAGCGCTCGCGGCGGATACTCGCCCGGCGTGCCAGCAGGCCCTGGTTGCGCAAGGCGGTGCTGCCGGTATCGGCGACTTGCATGTAGTCCCAGCTCAGGTCGGCATCGAAGTGGCGCAGAGCGTGACGGACTTTCAGGTCAGGCGTGAAGTTATGTTCAAACAGGTAGCCGACCGTGGTCGTGTAGTTGTTGTAATGATCAAAACCGCGCTCGCCAGTGTACAAATCGCGGTCGACCTTGGGGTAATTGGCGCTTGACGAGGTCGTCAGGTCAAAGTCCAGCGGTGGTGCAAAACCGGTACGCGTTTCTTGATAGCTGGCCAGCACGGTCAGCGAGGTGTCCTCGTTTGGGCGCCAGGTGAAGGCCGGTGCGATGTAGCGGCGGTCGTCGTCGGCGTCGGTGGTCTGGGTGTCGCTGTCGCGCCACAGGCCTGTGAGGCGATAAGAGAACTTCCCCTCGTCGTCGATTGGGCCGCCCAGGTCGAAGCTGTACTGCTTGCGCGCATGGCTGCCATATTCAACGTTGATTTCATGCAAGGGCGTGTCGGTCGGACGCTTGGTGATGGTGTTGATCAGGCCGCCCGGCGACAGTTGGCCGTACAGCACCGAAGAGGCGCCCTTGACGACTTCCACGCGCTCCAGGCCGTAGGGTTCGATGCCCCCGTCATACACGCTGCCTTGCAGTTTCATGCCATCGCGCAGGATACCGCCGGTGCCCGAACCCACGTTGAAACCACGGATCACGAAGTCATCAGCTACGCGACTGAAACCGCCCGGCTGTGCAATCACGCCCGGCGTGTAGCTCAGGGCTTCAGCCAGGGTGTCGGTCTTGCGGTTGTCCATTTCATCGCGAGTGATGACCGAAATCGACTGCGGAATCTCCTTGATCGCCGAGTTGGTTTTGCTCGCGCTGGTGCTACGCGTCGCTACTGGGCCGGTGACCTGGCCGGTCGGGTTCTCGATCGCCTTCGCATTAATGTTGGTTTCCTGCAGCACCAGCGTGCCGCCTGGCGCCGCAGTATCGCTGCTGTCGGCGGCGTGGGCTGCGGTCAGTGACAGGCTGCTGAGAAACAAGGCTAGCGCCAACGGATGATAGTCGAAGACGTTTTTTGCGTGCATGGAGGCTCCTGAATGTGGTGTTTTTAGTGGGTAAGCATCAGGCCGCTCGTTACTCGATCCCCATCAGGCAGCGGGCGGCCAACGGTGAGCGGTCAGGGGTAGTAATCGTCGAAGAACGTCTCGCGTTCCAAGCGCAGCAGGGCGGCTTTCTTGTGCGGCAGGGTGATGGTCTTGAGCCGGCCGTAGCCTTGAGATTCGAGGAAACCGATCTGCCGGGAGTGGTCGATCCGCGGCTCGCCGAGGATGCGCTGGGTGCGTGGTTCGTCGATGAACATGTAGTGCATGAGTGAGCGGAACCAGCCCTTGAGCTTGCCGGCGCTTTGGTGCTTGCTCTCGCCAACCACTACGTGCCAGCCACGGTCGTGGTCTTGCACATCGTAATAGGGTGCGATGCGATCTTCCTTGCACCAGTAGATCTCGAAATAGGCGAAGGGCTCGTCGTTGTAGCTGCCGATCAACGGCAAGACACGCGGGTCGTCAAGCATCTGCTGCAGGTACTCAGCATGCTCGTCCAGGCTGCCGGTTTGCTCCCAGAAGAACGCGACTTGCTCCAGGTTCATCCAGCGGTTGAAACGCTCCAGGTCGAGTCCGATGTCTACGGTGCGCAGGCTGAAGGTGGTGTTCAGGCCGGGCAGTTCGCGGCGATAGACCTCGCCGTGTGGGATCGGAGGGCGCTGCGGGTGACGTTTGTCGCCGCTGAAGGTGTAGCGCACCGGCATACCTGCGGCAGAACTGGTGGTAAGCCAGGGCAGGGGGTGTTGCCAGAAACTGCTGCGCGCGCATGCCAGGCGGGCCGTATGGCCGTCATGGCCAAGCAGGGTGTCGAATACGCCTTGGCGTATGGCATCGCGTGCGCGCTCGAGGGCGAGCGGGGCGCTGATTTCCAGCATCGGGACGCGGGACGAATTGCAGAAGACTTGGCCGAGCAGCGCCAGCAGGCCACTGATGGGGAACGCTTCGGGCATGTTTTCCAGTAGCACGTACCCGTCTTGCCGACGGAAATGCACCGGGTCGATGCCCGCGATGGCCAGGCTGCCGTTGCCATCGTCCGACACTTGGGCGATCACGCTGCGGCCGTCAGCCAGATGTAGGGTGAAGTTCGGCGTGGTCATGATGATTCTCCATTAGTGGTTTCTCACGTATGCCGACCCGCAGGAACCTGCTGGGTCTTGACCTGCTGAGTTCGTCCAGGCCATAGCTTATGTAAGTTTTTAACGAATGGGAATCTTAACTATTTAGATTTTTATTAAATTAGCCTGCATTCAAGCTCTGTCAGCGTTTACGTGCCAGCAACCACATGAAATACGGACCGCCGATGAAGGTCGCGAACATCCCGGCCGGGATTTGCCACGGGAACACCAGGTTGCGCCCCAACCAGTCGGCCAGCACCAGGAGCGTGCCGCCCAGCAGTGCCGAGAGCAGCAATTGCGCGATAGGCCGTTGCGCGCCGAGCAGGCGCGCCATGTGCGGTGCGATCAGGCCGATGAAGCTCAGCGGGCCTACCACCAGGGTGGCGGCGGCTGTCATTACTGCGGTGAGTAACAGCAAGACCAGGCGGCTGCCGGACAGGGAAATACCCAGCGCTCGAGTGCGCTCGGCGCCCAGTGGCATGATCGAAAGCCAACGGTTGCACAGGGGGGTTACCAGCAGGAACAGCACCGCCAGGGCACTGATGACTACCGCCTGGCTGGCGTCGATACGATAGGTCGAGCCGGTCATCCAACTGAGCATGAGTAACACTCGGGAATCGCCGCTGACCATGAACAGTGCGGCGAAAGCATTGAGCAAAGTGCTCAGTGCGACACCGGTAAGTAGCATGCGGTCCGGCGCGAAGGCGCTGCGCCAGCTCAGAGTGACAATGGCCAGCAGGGCAAGCAGGGCGCCGAACGTGGCCGCCAGCAGCAGTATTAATGGGTTGAAACCGGGGACTACCAGCAAGGCAAGAATACCGCCCAGCGCGGCACCGGAACTGACACCGAGCATTTCCGGGCTGGCCATGGGGTTGCCTGTCATGCGTTGCATCAGAGTGCCGGCGAGAGCCAGCAGGATGCCCGCGGCGAACGCGGCGGCCACCCGTGGCGCACGCCATGGCAGCAAGGCGTCGAACTCCGCGCCGCCGCTGAAATACCAGCCATCCGGGCCGCGTCCCCAGGTCAGCGCCAGACACGCGGACGCTGCCAGCACCGCGAGCAGTATCCACGCCGTGCGTTTAAGCGAGGTAACGTGAGCAGCGGCGCGTTGGGTTGGTGGAGCGACGCGGGTTTCATGCAGGCGGGTCAGCAGCACCAGTAGCAGCGGTGCGCCGAGGAATGCAGTGAAGATGCCGGTGGGCATTTCTCCGCCCAGCAGTGCTGCTGACGCCTGCACCACTTGATCGGCGAGCAGCAGCAGCAAGGCCCCGAACAGGGGGGCCCAGACCAGCCGCTGGCGCAAGGTGCGGGCGCCGGCCAAGCGGGTCAGGGCAGGGGCGGCCAGACCGACGAAGCCGATCACTCCGACGCTGGCGATGGCGCTGGCGCTCAAGCCCACCGCTACCGCCAGGGCCAACAGGCGCAGGCGGTTGGGCGACAAACCGAGGCTGCCCGCCGCCGCATCGTTGAGGCCGAGCAACGCCAGCGGGCGGGCGAGCAGGGCGGCGAGCAAGGCTGCCACCGCCAGGCGCGGTGCCAGGTGATACACATCCTGCCAACTGTTCTGGTTCAGCGAACCCGATTGCCAGATGAACAGATTGCTCAAGACCTCGTGGTTGGCCAGCACCAGCAAGGTGCTCAGGGTCCCGCAATACAGGTTGATGATCAGCCCGGAAAGAATCAGCGCCACCGGCGACAAGCGCCGGCTCCAGGCCAGGCCCAGCACTGCCAGCATGCCCAGGCCGGCACCGGCCAGCGCTACGCCTTCCTGCCCGCCGTCGAGCAGGCTTGGCGCATAGATCGCGCAGGCGGCCAGCGCCAGGTGGGCGCCGGAAGCGACGCCGAGGGTGGTCGGCTCGGCGATGGGGTTGCGCAGTACTTGCTGGAACATCACCCCGGCCAAGGCCAGGGCCGCGCCCACCAGCAGGCTCATGACCAGGCGCGGCAGATAGCTGTAGCGCAACAGCAACGTGGGCAGATCGCTGGGTGACACTGGGCCGATGGCATTTTCCCAAGAGGCATCGGCCAGCAGCGAATTGCCTTGGTGGGCGCTCAGGGCCAGGGCGATGAATAACAGGCCGAGGGCCAGCCATACCGGTTGGCGGCGCAGGCGTGAGGTGCTGTCAGGCATGGTTGGCTTCCATGGTGAGCAGTTGCTCGGTGATCGACAGGGCCAGGTGTTGTGCGGTCAGCAAACCGCCACTTGGGTAGAAGCGGGGCAGCACCTGGATGCGGCCCTCGCGGATCATCGGCAAGGCGCGCCAGATTGGGCTGTTGCTCAGCCGGCGTTGCGCCGCCACGGCTTCGCGGGGGTTGGTGTAATACAGCAATGAGGCCTCCGGATGTTCCAGTAGCGTCTCGATGCCCACCGCGGGGCTGCCGCCCCATGCGTTGGTGCGCCCCTGGTAGGCGTTGCGCAAACCCAACCTTTCGAGGACGGCCTGGTACATGCCCTTGGCGCCGAACAGCAGTAGGTGGCGGCCGTCTGGATTGAGGCGTGCGATATACACCGGACGGTCGCTGATCGACGTGAGCTTGGCGCGTAAGTCGTCGAGCAGGCGGTCAGTCTGTTCCAGCAAGGCGCGCGCTTCGTCGCGTCGATCCACCAGGGCGCCGAGGTCCAGCATCACCTGGCCGGCGTTGCGATAGGGCTGGGCGTTCGAGGTGTAGATATCGAAGGTGCGCAACGGCGCGATGCGGCGCAGCAAGGTACCTTCCAACTGCCAGGAAGTGCCGATGATCAAGCCAGGCTTCAGGCGTTGCAGGTACTCCAGGTTTGGCTCGATGCTCGGGCCCAGGTCCAGGACGTCGTCGGGCATTTCCGGATAGGCGACGAACTCGCGATAATAACCGGCGTTGACCACTGCCATGGGGGCTACGCCCAGGCCTAGCAGGCTTTCGGTGAGGGCGGGCTCGAAACTGACGATATCGACTTTCGGCAATCTAGGGCCAGCGGCGCGGACCAGGGTCGAGGCGCACAGCGCGACCGGCAACAACGCGAGGCCGGTCAGGGCTCGACGACGGGTAATGAGCATTGCAACAGACTCCGAAGCAGGCAGGTCGCCTCTTGACGAGAATACGAGTCTATAGCAACAGCATATAATTCCCAATACCTGTAATAATGCCGCCGGCGCAGCCTAAAGAATCTCCCGCAGGCTTCGTTTACTCCAGTGACCCCACTCTATCGACGGCGACGGCGTGACGGCCTGCGCCAGCCGACCCCAAGGAGACACCATGTCATTGTTCGGTATGCTGGTCCGCGCTTCGCGCACAAGGTTGGCCGTGGCCATTGGCGCAAGCCTGGTCTGCGGTTTGGCCAACGTGCTGCTGGTGGCGCTGATCAACCAGGCCCTGAATGCACCGCTGGACGGCTTGGCCGGCTACGCGTTGCCTTTCGTATTGGTGATAGCGCTGGTGATGGGCAGCCAAGTGCTGTCCCGCACGCTGTTCGCCCACCTCAGCCAGCAAGGCCTGGCCACCCTGCGCCTGCACATCTCGCGGCATGTGGTTGCCGCGCCCCTGCGCGGTCTGGAAAAGGCCGGGCGCGGGCGCATCCAGGCCGCCCTGGCCGACGACACCACCACCTTGTCGAACTTCTTCACCGGTTTCCCGATGTTGGTGACCAGTGCCGTGGTGGTGCTCGGTTGCCTCGGGTACCTGGCGTACCTATCGTGGGCGATTTTCCTGGTCTCGGTGCTGGCCATCGGTCTTGGTTCGCTGGGTTACCACCTGTGCCATTCGCACATGCTCCAGTACTTCCGCAAGGCGGGTTCCAGCCAGGACGAACTCTTCAGTCACTTCGACGCCATGGTCTCGGGTGCCAAGGAGCTCAAGCTCAACCGTTCCAAGGCAAGGCGCTTTCTCGATGAAGTGCTCGTCAAGGCTGTCGAGCAAGTGCGTCACAACCGTGCCAAGGGCCTAATGCTGTTCGCCATCACTGGCGGCTGGGGGCGCTTGCTGTTCCTGGTGCTGATCGGCGTGGTGCTGTTCCTGCGCTTGTGGATTCCTTCCGATACGGCGGTGATCACCGGCTACGTGATGGTGTTCCTGTACATGATGGGGCCGCTGGAAGGGGTGCTGCTGAACCTGCCGCAGATGAGCCAGGCGCGCGTCGCCAGTGCGCGCATCGAAACGACGCTCGCGGAGTTGAAGGCTGAAACCCAACTGCAAACCCCGATTCCTGACGTGCTGCCCAAAGGCGTGACAGTGGAGCTGGATGGCCTGACCCATGGTTATTTCAGCGAGCGAGAGGATGAGGTGTTCACCCTCGGCCCGGTGGCGCTGACCCTAAACCCTGGCGAGATTACCTTTCTGGTTGGTGGTAACGGCAGTGGCAAGACCACCCTGGCCAAGCTGATCGCCGGCCTGTACCGGCCGGAAAGTGGTGAGGTGCGCGTCGATGGCCGGCCGGTGGCGGCGGGTGAGTGGGACGATTATCGCCAGCTGTTCTCGGCGGTGTTCTCGGACTTCCACCTGTTCGATACCCTGCTCGAGGCCCCTGATTCCAGCCTGGATACCCAGGTGAGTGAATGGCTGGCCAAGCTGCACCTGGACCACAAAGTCAGCGTCAGTAACGGTTCGTTCTCCACCCGTGAATTGTCCCAGGGCCAACGCAAGCGTCTGGCGTTGATCGTCGCCTGCCTCGAAGGGCGGCCAGTGATCATCTTCGACGAATGGGCCGCCGACCAGGACCCGGCGTTCCGCGAGGTGTTCTATTGTGAGCTGCTGCCCGAGCTGCGCGCCCAGGGCAAGACGCTGCTGGTCATCTCCCATGACGACCGCTACTTCCACCTGGCCGACCAGTTGATCAAGCTCGAGCGCGGCCAGATCGTCCAGCACCAGGTGCCTGTCGTGGCGGCTGGGTTGCAGCCGGTAGTTTAAAAATTGTGGGGAGGCACGAGACATCCCTCCCCACAATCCAGTCCAATCCTGCCCCGCAAATAACAATATTTATCAAAGACACTTAATTCCCCGCGCATTTCTTTCGTCCTTATTAGCAGTGTTCCAGGCAAGGCCGGTCCGGCTTGTCGATTGCTTCCAAGGAGATTTGCCGTGTCTGTCGCCCCCGATCGCATCCGCCTGTTCTGCTTCGCTTGTTCTGGTGCGAGCGCCATGGCTTTCGCACCGTGGCGTGCCGCCTTGCCGGCCTGGCTCGATGTACAGCCAGTCGAGCTGCCCGGCCATGGTCGCCGTGGTGATGAGCCGTTGCAGGTGGACATGCCCAGCCTCGCGGCGAGCCTGGCGAGCGAGTTGGCGCCGCTGATCGACGGTCCTTACCTGATGCTCGGCCATAGCGTCGGTGGTGTCGTTGCCCTGGAAGTGGCCCATGCGCTGGGCGCCCTGGGGATTGAGCTGCCCAGCGGCTTGATCGCCGTGGCCAGTACCGCGCCCAGCCAGCGCGACGGCAAGCCGGATGCGCAACCCATGAACGATGCCGAGTTGATTGCCGAACTGCGCCGCCTCGACGGTACACCCCAGGCAGTACTCGATGACCCCGAATTGCTGGCCATGGTGCTGCCAGTGCTGCGTGCCGACTTCCTGCTTGGCGACCGCTATCAACCGCCTTGCCGCGGGCCTTTGTCGTGCGCGCTGCATGTCTTCGGCGGGCGTGACGACAGCGTCGCGGTCAGTGCTCTCGCGGC
Organism: Pseudomonas marginalis; assembly: GCF_024169655.1. Classification (GTDB taxonomy): domain Bacteria; phylum Pseudomonadota; class Gammaproteobacteria; order Pseudomonadales; family Pseudomonadaceae; genus Aquipseudomonas; species Aquipseudomonas paraveronii. Next base: position 2,112,379 of record NZ_JALJWV010000001.1, read on the forward strand.
CTGGGAAGCTGAATGCAGTGGGCCGTTCCAGCTGGATATGTGCGCCGGTGGACATTTCTTCCTGCACCGCCAGCGCGACGATTTCTTACGGCGCCTGGTTGCGCTGGCCCAGGCACAACGTCCCTCACTCCCTTCCTTGCGCGCCCTGGGCTGACCCATGCCGCACCGTCTTCCTCGTTTCGCGGAGTCTTCCATGCTTGATTCACGTTTCGACATCCGGCCCCTGCGCCACGCCAGTACCCCGTTGCCCCTGCTGATCGAGGCCCGTGAGCCCGGCCTTGATCTGTCGGCTTGCCTGCCCGATCTGCGGGCGTTGATCGATGAGCAACTGCTCAGTGCCGGTGGCGTGCTGCTGCGTGGCTTTGACGTGCAGACCGCCGAGCGTTTTCGCCGTTTCGCCGTGGGCTTCGGTTCGGACCTGCTCACCTATGAATTCGGCTCCACGCCGCGCAGCAACGTCGCCGCCGGGATCTATACCTCCACCGAATACCCGCCGCACCAGCATATCCCGCTGCACAACGAGCAGGCCTACACCCGGGACTGGCCCATGAAAATCTGGTTCTTCTGCCAGCAGGCATCGCCGGTGGGTGGCGCGACGCCGATTGGTGACAGCCGCGCGATCTACCGGCGGGTTGGCGAGCAGATTCGCGAGCGGTTCGCCACCAAAGGCCTGATGTACACCCGCAACTACGGCAACGGCCTGGACGTGTCCTGGGAGCAGGTGTTCAACACCGAGGACCGCAGTGTCGTGCACGCCTACTGCGAGGCCCATGGCATCAGCTTGGAATGGAAGGAAGAGGGTGGCCTGCGCACGCGTCAGGTCTGTCAGGCGGTGGCCACCCATCCGCGCACCGGCGACGCGGTGTGGTTCAACCAGGCGCACCTGTTTCATGTGTCCAACTTGCCCGAGGAAGTACGCGAAACGCTGCTCGACCTGGTCGAGGAGGAGGACCTGCCGCGTAACGTCTATTACGGCGACGGCAGTCCGCTGGAAGAGACCCTGCTCGAAGACATCCGTGGCGTGATGCAGCAGGAGCAAGTCGAGTTCGCCTGGCAGGACAACGACGTTCTGATGCTCGACAACATGCTCACCGCCCACGGCCGTGGGCCCTTCCAGGGACCGCGCAAGGTGGTGGTAGCCATGGCCGAGCCGCATGGCGCCGACGTGCGCTGAACAGCCCTCGACTTTTACTGAATTTTTTGCGATTGCAGGAGGACGCCCCATGGCCATCCCACATCAGCCTCAACCCCAATCCCTCATCGAGATGCTGGCGCAGCGCGCCGAACAACAAGGCGAGCAACTGGCCCTGCGCTTTCTCGGCGATGGCAACGAAACCACCGAGCTGTTCACCTACGCCCAGCTCGACGCCCGGGTCCGTCACCTGGCCGCCTGCCTTGGGCAACGCGCCGAGGAAGGTGATCGGGTGCTCCTGCTGCTGACCAACGGCCCGGAGTACATCGTGGCGTTTTTCGCCTGCCTGTATGCGGGGTTGATCGCGGTGCCAGCCTATCCGCCGGAGCGCAATCGCCAGTTCCATACCGAGCGCCTGCAAGGCATGGCTATGGATGCGGAGCCCTCGCTGATTATCTGCGAGCAGGCGGCCCTGGAAGCCTCCCTGCTATTGCGTGACGGCCTCGCCCTGGCGAACCTGCCGGTTGTGGCAAGCGTCCAGGACCTTGAGGCCCAGCCGGCCCAGATCTGGCAGTCACGTGAAGTGCCGGGCGACGCCATCGCCATGCTTCAATACACCTCTGGCTCCACCTCCGAACCCAAGGGCGTTGAAGTCACTCACGCCAACCTGTTGGACAACCAGCGCCTGCTGCAAATGGGCTTCGGCACCCGGCCGGGCGACGTATTTGTCAGCTGGCTGCCGCTGTACCACGACATGGGCCTGATCGGCGGCATGCTGCAACCGATCTACGCCGGCGTGCCGCTGGTATTGCTGACCACCCAGCACTTCCTCGCCCGGCCGGCGCGCTGGCTGGAAGCGATCCACCGCTATGGCGGCACCTTGAGCGGCGGTCCGGACTTTGCCTTCCGCCTGTGTACCGAAAGCGTGCGCGACAGCCTGCTCGCCGAGCTCGACTTGAGCCGGTGGCGTGTGGCGTTCTGCGGCTCCGAACCGGTACGTGCCGATACCCTGGCCGATTTCGTTGCGCGCTTCTCGCCGGCGGGGCTGTCGGCAACCACGCTACACCCTTGCTACGGCCTGGCCGAAGCGACCTTGATGGTCACGAGTAATACCCGGGGTGGCCCCTACTACACACTGCATGTCGACCACGAAGAACTGGCCCATGGCCGGGTGGTGCCCGATCCGTCCGGCACCGAAGTGGTCAGCAGCGGCGGGCTGTTGTTCGACGATCAGGTGCGCCTGATGGACCCGCAAACCCTGCAACCCGTCGCGCAAGACACGGTCGGCGAAATCTGGGTGCGCGGCCCTAGCGTCGCGCGTGGCTACTGGCGCAATCCCGAGGCCACCGCCAAGACCTTCCTTGACTTGCCCGATGGGCGTTGGCTACGCAGCGGTGATCTGGCGTTTCTCCACAACGGTGGTCTGTTCATCACCTCGCGGGCCAAGGACGTGATCATCATTCGCGGCCAGAACCGTTACCCACAAGACATCGAAAAAGCCGTGGAGCAGGGCGTCGAAGCGGTACGCAAAGGCCGCGTCGCCGCGTTCCCGGTACAGGTCGACGGCCGAGAATGCATCGGCATCGCCGCCGAGATTGGCCGCAACGTGCAAAAGAAATTCGACCCGCAGACGTTGATCGATGCCATCGACCGGGTGGTCAGTGAAACCCAGCAGGAACCCGCCAGCGTCATCGCCTTGCTGGAGCCGGCTGCGTTGCCCAAGACCACCAGTGGCAAACTGCAACGCTCGGCCTGCCGCCAGCGCCTGGAAACCGGCGAACTGGGCGCCTATTACGTCTACCGCCGTCCGGTACTCGGCCGGGTCCCCACCGGGCACGGCGGCGCGCCCCAAGGCGATACCGAACAGCGCCTGGCGGCGATCTGGTCCGAGGTGCTTGAGGGTGTTGAGATCAGCCGCGACGACGTATTTCTCGCCAGGGGCGGTCATTCCCTGGCCGCCGTGCAAGTCGTGTCGCGAGTGCGTGCCGAGTTCAATGTCGAGTTACCGCTGAGCGCGCTATTCGCCGCAAAACCGCTTGCCCAGTTGGCCGCCATGGTTGACGCCGCGCCGCGTCTGGCCGTCGGCGTGCCGTTGCAGAGCATGCATGCCAGCGGGCCGCAGCCCATGTCGCCGGTGCAGCGCAGTCTGTGGTTGGCACAGCAGTTGGGCGGCGAACAGGGCCGGGCAGCCTATAATATGGTCGCCCGATTACGCCTGTGCGGCGACCTTCGGGTGGACGCCCTGCATGCCGCATTGGGCGATTTGATGCAGCGCCAAGCGAGCCTGCGCAGCGCCTTCGTGCCGGGGTCGGATGGCGTGGCGCTGGTGCACTGTGCCAACCGGGTTGAGCTGGCGTTGCCGCTGCTCGACCTAAGCGGTCTGCACGACGCCGAACAGGCCACCGCCCTGGCCGTGGCCGAAGCCGAGGCAGCGGGGCAACCGTTCGATCTGCAACGGCCGCCGTTGCTGCGCGTTACGCTGCTGCGACTGAACGGCCAAGAGCACTGCCTGTTACTGAGCATGCATCACCTGATCGGCGATGGCTGGTCATTCGGCGTACTGGTCCAGGAACTGGGCGCGCTTTACCAGGCACAATTGACGGGCAGCGAACCGTCGCTTGCGCCATTGAACATCCAGTACAGCGATTACGCGGCGTGGCAGAACGCCAAGGCCGGCAGCGCCGAGCGTCAGCGTGAACAAGATTTCTGGCGTGATTACCTGCGCGGCGCAGCGCAGCAACTGGCCTTTCCCACCGACCGTCCGCGCCCGGCGACGCAACAGACCGCCGGTGCGAGCGTGACCTTCCAGCTCAGCGCCGAGCAAGTCGCGCGTCTTGAAATACTCGGCCGGGCCCACGGCGCCAGCCTGTTCATGGTCCTGCGCGGGGCCTTTGACTGGCTGTTACATCGCGTCACCGGCCAGGACGATTTGGTCTACGGCACGGATATCGCCGGTCGACCGCGCGCCGAGCTGGAAAAAATCATCGGCTTCTTCGTCAACATCGTTCCGCTGCGTGCGCATGTCCGTGAGGAGCAGTCGTTCAGCCAATGGTTGGCCCACGTCAGCGAGGATTCTCTGGCGGTTTTCGAACAGGCGGACTTGCCCTTCGAGCAGATTCTCGACGCCAGTGGCGTCGCTCGCGAACGCCAGCGCAACCCGCTGGTGCAGGCGCTGTTTGTACTGCACAGCATGCCGCGCGGGCAGTTCGCCGTGCCGGGGCTGAGCGCTGAGTTACTCGCCGTGCCGGCGCAAACCTCGAAGTTCGACATGGCCCTGTTCCTCACCCCCAACGCCCAAGGCTTGGGTGGCGAGTGGGTGTTTGCCACCGCGATCCTCGACGAGGCTCGGGTACGCTGCTGGGCCGATGCCTGGGTCGACCTGCTCGAACAAGTTCTCGCCGCGCCCGACCAGCCTCTCGCCGCGTTGACCCTCCGCGCCCTGCAACCCCTGCCTGTCGCCCCGGCCAGTGGTCGCTCGCGGCTGGAGGCCAAGCGCGACAAGCTCAAGTCCTTCACCCGCCAAGCCGCGCCGTCCGCTGCCGAATCTGCGGTACGTTGCACGCCGCTGAATGCCGACAGTCAGTTCCCCCTGGTGATCGAGCCGGTCAGCGCCGACCTCGACCCTTGTGTCTGGGCCAGCCAGCATCGCGAGTTCATCGAAACCAAGCTGCGCTGTCATGCCGGCTTGCTGTTCCGTGGCTTCGGTTTGAGCACCGCGCAGGATTTTGAGGCCTTCGCCGAGGCCATCCAGCCGGGCTTGTATGGCGCCTATGGCGACTTGCCGAAGAAGGAAGGCGGGCGCAACACCTACCGCTCCACGCCTTACCCCGAGCAGCAGATGATCCTGTTCCACAACGAAAGCGCACACCTGCGCCGCTGGCCGCGCAAGCAGTGGTTCTTCTGCGAGCTGCCATCGCCGGTCGGTGGCGCCACGCCCATCGTCGACTGCCGGGCCATGTATCGCGCCTTGCCGGCCGAGCTGGCCGAGATCTTCGAGCGTAAGGGTTTGTTGTACGTGCGCACCTTCACTCCGGGCTTCGACGTCGATTGGCGCGACTTCTACAAGACCGACGAGCGTGCCGTGGTCGAGGCTGCGTGCCGCGAGCAAGGCGTGGAGCTCGAGTGGTTGGCCAACGGCGGCCTGCAGACCCGCACGCCTTGCCCTGCGGTGATCCGCCATCCGTACACCGGGGAAAAGTCATTCTTCAATCAGGTCCAACTGCACCACGACTATTGCCTGCAAGCCGATGTGCGCCGCGACCTGCTAGGCATCGTCGGTGCCGGGCACATGCCGCGCCAAGTGTATTTCGGTGACGGCACGCCAATCGACGACGCGGTGATGGAGCAACTGGGCCAACTCTACGAAGCCTGCGCAGTGCGCTTCGAGTGGCGGCGTGGCGACGTGGTGATGCTCGACAACATGCTCGTCGCGCATGCCCGCGACCCGTTTGAAGGCCCACGGCGGATCGTCGTGGCCATGGGCGAAATGACTGACCGCAGCGTGTTTGACAGCGCTGCCGAAGGCACCGTCGAGCGCTCTGGCCAGTCGGCCGGCCTCTCTGTTTAAGGACATCCCCGATGAACGATCTGAGCCTTGATTTGACCGCGCAACACACCCTGGCCTTGAGCCCCGAGCAGCGCGCCTGTTTGCTCGGCCACGACCCTGCGCGTCCTGACGCGGGCAGCCACCGGCTGCGCATCGCGATAACCGCGGCGGATGGGGCGGCGAACCTCCAGACGGCACTGCAACGCTACGCGGCGAGCAAGCCGATCCTCGGCGCGCGTTGGCTGCAAGTCTCCGGTTTCCGGGGCTGGCGCCAGGCCTTGCCGAATCAGGGGGGCGCGGTGCGCTGGGTTGAGCTGGACACCACGGCGCCAGCGTTGGCGCTGCGCGACGACGAAGTGCTCGCGGTCAGCCGGCGGGCGCTGGCGGATGGCGCGTTCGAAGTGGAATTCGTGGCCGCCGCACTGGCCCTGGACCCGTCGAGCCTGGAGCGCCTGGCCGCCGATGTGCTGGCGCTGGCACGCGGCGACACGCCGGTCTCCAGCGAAGTGGGCTATGAACACTACGTGCAATGGCGTCAGGACATGGCCGCCGACGAAGAGGCTGCCCAAGGCCGTGCCTATTGGCAACACGCCCAGGTCGATCCCGCCCAGGGCGCTGCCTTGCACCTGGGCCTGCGCGGCAACCCGGCGACGGCTCAGGCAGAGCGCCTGAACGTGCAGCTCGAATTGCCGGGGTCACGACTGCGCGCCCTCCAGGCCTTGGCGGATGGCCTCGGCCAACCCCTGGACGTCGTCCTGCAAGGCGTGTGGTGGGCACTGTTGGGGCGTCTGAGCGGTCAGCAGAGCTTCGTGGGCGGTTGGCTGCACGATTGTCGCGGCGACTATGATCACTTCGAACACACCTTGGGCGTATTCGAGAAAGTCCTGCCGTTGCGCGTCGAGCTGGACCCTGCGTGCCGTTTCGCCGACTGGCTGCAGCAGGCCGAAGGTCGCTTGGGCGATCATCTCGGCTGGCAGGAATACTGCCCAATCGAGGCGCCGACCAGCACCGCGCCGTTGTTGGCGGGGTTCGTCTTCGAACAGGCGCGCCTCGCGCCACGCCAGGTGCTTGCCTACCCAAGCCGCCCGGCCTTCGAACTGCTACTGCGCGTTCGCGCTTGGGGCGAAACCCTGCAAATCAACCTCGAAGCCAACAGCGCTGCGTACAGCACGGCTGGCCTTGAGGTACTGCTTGAACAATTGCGCACGCTACTGGAGACCCTGCCGGCCGACGGCGTCATTGCCCTGGCCGACCTGGAGCCGATTGGGGCAGGGGAGCGCGAACGCCTGCTGGCACTGGCCCCGAATCATCCCGCTCCGAACGGTGAGTGGCTGCCGCAACGCCTGGCCCGACATGCCCGGCAAACCCCACAGGCCATCGCCCTCAGCGATGGTCGGCAGCGCCTCGATTATGCCGAGCTGCAGCACACGGTCACACGCATGGCCGGCTGGTTGCAAGGCCAGGGTGTCGGCGTTGGACAGTGCGTGGCCATCGAAAGCGCACGCTCGCTGCAAGGCGTGCTGCAGGTCCTCGCCGTCCTCAGCGCCGGTGCTTACTACTTGCCGTTGGAACCGGCCTGGCCGGACGAACGTCGCCATGACCTGCTGACCCGCGCCGCGCCAGCCTTGGTGCTGTGCGACCCGGCCTCCAGCAGCGCCCAAGGTCCATGGCCGAGCGCCAGCCTGGAGCAAGCGGCAAACGATGCGGAACTGCCATTCCAGCCGCCGCTTCTCAGTGACCATCACGCGGCCTACCTGTTGTTTACTTCCGGCTCGACCGGTGTGCCCAAAGGCGTGCTCATCGAGCATGGCGCGCTACGCAACTATGCACAGGCGGCCTGCACGGCGCTGGGCCTGGAACCTGGCATGCGCCTGGCCTTGACCAGCCCGCTGACCGTCGACCTGGGCCATACCTTACTGTTCGGCGCCTGGCAGGTGGGCGCCGAGCTGGTTATCGCCGCCCAGGACGATCTCGCCGAGGGTGCCGCCTTCAGGCGCTTCCTGGCCCGGGAGCGTCCGGACGTGGCGAAGTTCGTGCCGTCGCACTTGGCGGCCTTGCTCGAAGGCGACGCACCGCAGTTACCCGGCACCCTGATCCTCGGCGGCGAAGCCACGCCGCGCCGGCTGGTCGAGCAACTGTTCGCCCACGCGCCGACGTTGCGCCTGTTCAACCACTACGGCCCCACCGAAGCTACCGTCGGCGTGTTGTTTCACCCACTACGGGCCGACGCGCCGGACCGCGATGACCGGGTGCCGCTGAGCCGCGTCCTCGACGGCAACCGCGTGTACCTGCTCGACGACCGCCTGCGCCTGGTGCCCACCGGCGCCTTGGGCGAGTTGTACATCGGCGGCGCGCAACTGTGCCGTGGTTACTTGGGTGAGACCAATGCCGAGCGCTTCGTTGACGACCCCTTTATGCCGGGCCAGCGCCTTTATCGCTCCGGCGATCTGGGCCGGTATCGCGCAGAGGGCGGCCTGCAACTGGTCGGCCGCCAGGACCATCAGGTCAAGTTGCGAGGCCAGCGCATCGAGCTGGGTGAAGTCGAGGCGGCATTGTTGACCTTGCCTGGCGTTGACCAGGCCGTGGCGCGGCTGTGGTCGCCCAGTGAAGGTGCGGCCAGCCTGATCGCCTACGTGGTGCTCGCCCAAGGCGTTGCCGACGATGCCTTGCAACCGTTGCTGGCGGCCTTGGCCGAACGCCTGCCCGATGCGTTGTGCCCGGCGCGCCTGCTCGCCTTGCCGAGTCTGCCCCGTCTGTCTAACGGCAAGGTCGATCGCCACGCCTTGCCCGATCCGGACCAACTGGCGCGTCGTCAACCCGCTCGTGCGCCGGCCAGTGAGCTGGAAGCCAGCCTGCGCGATGCCATGGCTGAACTGCTGGGCTGTGCGCCGACCGCCTTGGGCGTGGATGACGACTTCTTCGAAGCCGGTGGCCATTCGCTGCTGGTGATCAAGCTGTTGGCGCGCTTGCGCACGATGTTCAAGCTCGAAGTCCCGCCGGGCGTGGTCTTCGACCACCCCAACGCGGCCAGCCTGGCCGTGGCCCTTGGCGAGCTTGCCGACCCGGCGCGCCTGGAAAAGATTGCCCGCCTGCGCCGCGAACTGGACAGCCTTAGCGATCAGGAACGCGCAGAGCTGCTGGACAAGGCCCGCACCGCCAAAGGCCTGGCGACCCACTGACAATGGACCGGCTGAGGCCGGTCCCCTTTATTCCGGATTGGATTGACCATGACCGATATCGACCGCGATGAACTGCTTGCCCTGTTACTTGATGATGAAGCGCCAGCCGCACCCACCGGGCCGGGCCGACGCACCGAGAATGGGCCGGCGCCGCTGTCGTTCGCCCAGCGCCGCTTGTGGTTTCTCCAACAATACGACGTGGACAGCCCGGCCTATAACTCGGCACGGGCGCTACGCATTCATGGCCAGCCGGATGTCGCGGCATTGCAGGCTGCCTTGTGCCGGCTGATCGAACGCCACGCCAGCCTGCGCACCCGCTTCGTGCTGGTCGATGATCGGCCAATGCAGGTCATCGAGCCCAGTGTGGATTTCCACCTCGAATGCGTGAAGCTGCCAGCCGATGCCAACCTCGAAGCGGAACTGCGCCAGCGCGTCGCCGTGCCATTCGACCTCGGCCAGGCGCCGCTGCTGCGCGCCAGCCTGTTGTGCGACGAGGAGGGTGCGGTGTTGCTGTTGTGCCTGCACCATATCGTCGCCGATGCCTGGTCCAACCCGCTGCTGATCGCCGACCTGGGCCAGGCCTATGCCGCAGCATTGGGCGGCAACGACCGCGCATTGCCGAGCCTGCCCCTGGATTACGCCGACTACGCGACCTGGCAGCACCAGCGCTTTGCCGGCCAGGGTACCACCGAAGGCCAGGCGTATTGGCGCGAGTATCTGGGCCAGGACGTGCCCGTATTGGAACTGCCCAGCGATCGCCCACGTAGCGCCGCGCCACGTCTGCAAGCGGCGCGGCACGATGTTCGCGTGCCGGCCGCCACCGCCCACGCCGTGCGTGAATTCTGCCGCCAGCAGCATTGCTCGCCATTCGTGTTGTTGCTTGGCGCCTGGCAAGTGTTGCTGGCGCGCTACAGCGGTCAACTCGACTTCGCCGTCGGCGTGCCCAACGCCGCACGCAGTCATGCCCAAGTGCAAGACATCGTCGGCTTCTTCGTCAACACCCAAGTCTACCGCGCCCGACTCGAGCGCCAACTGACCACCCGACACCTGTGCGGCCGCCTGCGCGCTGAAAGCCGCATCGCGCTCGAACAGGCGGAATTCCCGTTCGAGTGCGTGCTGGACGGTTTGAACCTGACCCGCGACCTGCATCACACGGCGCTGTTCCAGGTGCTGTTCAACTTCCGCCATGCCCGCGACGCCCAGGCCTTGCACCTGCCGGGGTTGAACGTGGAGGTGCTGGACATCGAGCTGGAAAGCGCGCGCTTCGACCTGACCCTGGACGTCATCGCCGGCCCCGACGGCATTGATTGCCGGCTGGAGTACGTCACCGCGCTGTATGACGCCGCGACGATCGACCAACTTGGCCGGCATCTGTGCCAGTTGTTGCAGGGCATGGTCGCCGCGCCCGACCGCTCGGTGTTCAGCCTGCCGCTGCTGGGCGTTGCCGAGCGGGAACAATTGAGCGTTTGGAACGCCACTGACATCCGCTACCCGCAGTCTCCAAGCGTGCCTGCGCTGATCGCCGAACAGGTTCGTGCCACGCCTGACGCGTTGGCGCTGGTGTATGGCGACACACGCCTGAGCTACGCCGAGCTGGACGCCCGCGCCAATCAACTCGCCCATTGGCTGCAAAGCCAGGGCGTGGGGCCGGAGGTGTCGGTTGCCGTTTCGGCCGAACGTTCGGTGGAGTTGGTGGTAGCGCTGCTGGGCGTGATCAAGGCCGGTGGTGCGTATTTGCCGCTCGACCCGGACCTTCCGCGGGAGCGCCTGCAAGGCATGCTCGCCGACAGTGGCAGCCCGTTGCTGTTGACTCAAACCCACCTGCTCGACAAGTGGGCTGGCGAGGCCGGCGTGGCGGTGCATGTCCTCGAAAACTTGCCATTAGCGACGCAGTTGCAGACCGCACCGAGCGTCGATATCGGCCCGGAAAACCTGGTTTATTGCCTGTACACCTCCGGCTCCACCGGCAAGCCCAAAGCGGTCGGTAACCGCCACGCTGGCTTGCTCAATCGCTTGCAATGGATGCAGGCCGAATATGGCCTGAGCGCGAGCGACCGCGTGCTGCAAAAGACCCCGTACAGCTTCGACGTGTCGGTGTGGGAGTTCTTCTGGCCGCTGCTCAGCGGCGCGGCGCTGGTCATGGCGCCGCCGGGCGCGCACCGTGATCCGCAGTGGCTGCGCGAGTTGATCGTCGAGCACGGCATCACCACGTTGCACTTCGTGCCCTCGATGCTCCAGGCGTTCGTTTCGGCGGGAGAACTGCCAGCTTGCACGTCGCTCAAACGCATCATTTGCAGCGGCGAAGCCTTGCCGGCGGAATTGCAGCGCCAAGTGCTGGCACAAACCGCCAGCGAGTTGCACAACCTGTACGGCCCGACTGAAGCGGCCATCGACGTCACGTCCTGGGCATGCCGTGAGGACGGTAACAGCGTGCCGATTGGCCGACCGATTGCCAATACGCAGATCCATATCCTAGACGCCGACCTCAACCCTGTCCCCGTGGGCGTAGCAGGCGAGTTGTACATCGCCGGCGTGAACCTGGCGCGCGGTTATCAGGCGCGTCCATCGCTGACCGCCGAGCGCTTCGTGGCCAACCCCTACGGCGCGCCAGGTGCGCGCATGTACCGCAGCGGTGACCTGGCGCGCTGGCGTGCCGATGGTGCGATCGACTACCTCGGTCGCCTCGATCATCAGGTCAAGTTGCGCGGCTTGCGTATCGAGCTGGGCGAGATCGAAGCGGTGCTGCTCGCCCATGCCAACGTGCAGGAAAGCGTGGTTATTGTCCGCGACGACAAGCTGATCGGCTACTGGGTGGGCGACGCGACCGAAGAGGAAGTGCTCAAGGCGCATCTGGCCCGGCACGTCCCTGAATACATGCTGCCGTGGCGATTGATGCAGGTGCCGGCGATGCCGCTTTCGGCCAACGGCAAGCTGGATCGCAAGCAACTGCCGCAGCCTGAAGGGCAGGTCGCTGTCGAGGGTTATGTCGCGCCGCGCAGCGAGGTTGAGCAGGCCCTGGCGGCCATCTGGGCGGAGGTGTTGGGCCTGGAGCAAGTCGGTATTGCCGACAATTTCTTCGAGCTGGGTGGCGACTCTATCCTGTCGTTGCAAGTGATCAGCCGGGCGCGACGTGCCGGTTGGCAGCTCAACCCCCGCGACCTGTTCGAGCATCAGCAAATCGCTGCCTTGGCGCGAGTCGCCGTGCCCCTGGATCAAGCCCGCGTTGACAGCGGTCCTGTGCAGGGCGAGGCGCCCGTCACGCCGATCCAGGCGCACTTCTTCGCCCAGGCAGTGCCGGTCCCAGGCCACTGGAACCAGGCGTTGCTGCTGCGTCCGCTGCACAACCTGGAGCCTGGCGCGTTGGGCGAGGCGCTGGTGGCGCTGTTTGCGCATCACGATGCCCTGCGCCTGCAATTCCAGCGCGTCGAGGACCATTGGTGCGCCCGCCATGGGCAGGGCACAGCATCGCTGCTGGATTGCCGAACCTTGAGCGGGTCCGAACCCGAGGCGATCAGCGCGGTATGCGCAGAAGCCCAACGTGGTTTCGATCTGGGCCAAAGCGCTCTGTTCAAAGGGCTGCTGATGCAGTTGGCCGATGGCGAACAACGTCTGTTACTGGTCGCTCATCACTTGGTGGTGGACGGTGTGTCCTGGCGCATCCTTCTCGAAGACCTGGCGCAGCTCTATACCCAGGCGCTCGCCGGTTCGCCCATGGCGCTCGCCTCGCGCACCAGCAGCTTCAAGGCTTGGGGCGAGTACCTCCAGAGTTGGGCGCGTCAGGGCCTGAACGACCCCGAGCACGCCTACTGGCAGGCATATTCCGAGACGCCGGCCACCGCGTTGAGCGTGCAACGCCCGCAAGGCAGCCGCGCCCTCGGCGCCACAGCCCAAGTGCGTGTGCAACTCGACCCGGCGCGCACCCGTGCACTGCTGGGCGCGGCCCACGGTGCTTATCGCACGCGCATCGATGAGCTGCTGTTGGCCGGGCTGGCCCAGACGTTGTGCCAATGGAGCGGCCAGCCGGCGGTGGACATCCTCCTCGAAGGCCACGGCCGCACGCCGGCCGCGGATGCCCCCGTGGACCTGGACCTGAGCCGCAGCGTGGGCTGGTTCACGGCGCTGTACCCGCTGCAACTGGTGCCTGGCGGTGATTCGCCCGCGCACGCCATCAAAGCCATCAAGGAGCAACTGCGCCAAGTCCCCGGCCAAGGTCTTGGCTACGGCGTGTTGCGCTACCTGAACGAGGGCGCGCTGGCTGGCCAACTGGCGGCCCGGGCGAGCCCGCAAGTCACCTTCAACTACCTTGGCCAGTTCGACCCAGGCCGCTCGGCGGGTGGCCTGTTTGCCTGGGCCGAGGAAAGCCTCGGCGCGTCCCTGGACCCGAGCGCTGACGCTGACAGCGAATGGGTCATCACCGGCCAGGTGCGCGACGGCTGTCTGCAACTGAGCTGGCGCTACGGCACCGAGCGTTTCGACCGCGACGTGGTGCAAGCCTTGGCCGAGCGCTACCTGGCAACCCTGGGCGGTTTGATCGACCATTGCCTGAGCCCCGATGCTGCGGGCGTCACGCCCTCGGACTTCCCTCTGGCGACCGTCAGCCAGTCCCAATTGGACGCGCTGCCGGTGGCCGCCGCCAACCTCGAAGACCTTTACCCGTTGTCGCCGCTGCAACAGGGCATGCTCTTTCATGCCTTGCAGGGCGGGGCCAGCAGCGCTTATGTGAATCAGGTCTGCGTGCCGCTGAGCGACGTCGACGGCCCGCGTTTCGCTGCGGCCTGGGAGCGGGTCACCGAGGAACACGCGATCCTGCGCGCCGGTTTCGCCTGGGAAGGCGACTTGCCGCAGCCGCTGCAATGGATCCATCGCCGGCTGCCATCCCCGGTGCGGCACTTGGACTGGCGCGCACGATCGGCCATACAGGCTCGATTGGACTTGGCCGAACTGGCCGATGCCCAGCGCGACCAAGGCTTCGACCTGCGCCAGCCGCCGTTGCAGCGGGTGTTGCTGGTACGCCTGGGCGAAAGCGACTACCAGTTGATCTGGACCCGCCATCACATCCTTCTCGATGGCTGGGCCACGGCGCGGCTGATCGAAGAAGTGCTGCTGCATTACCGAGGCGAATCGCCCGTCGCGAGCGCTAGCCGCTACCGGGATTACCTGGCCTGGCTAGGCTGCCAGGACGCTAATTCGAGCCAAGCGTTCTGGAGCGAACAACTGCGTCAGTTGGATGAACCGACCCGGCTGGCCGACGCCTTGCCAGCGGTGCAGGCCCAGGCGGGGCATGGCGACCTGCGCCTGCAATTGGACCCCAGTGTCACCTCGGCGTTGGTGGCGTTTGCGCGCCGTGAGCGCGTGACGTTGAACACCTTGGTGCAAGGTGCCTGGAGCCTGCTTTTGCAGCGCTACACCGGACAGCGCAGCGTTGCCTTCGGCGCCACCGTGGCCGGGCGCCCGACTGCACTGGTCGATGCCGAGCGCGTGCTCGGGCTGTTTATCAATACCTTGCCGATTATCCAGGCGCCCGGCCCCGAGCGTTTGCTGGGTGACTGGCTGCGTGACCTGCAATCGCTGAACCTGGCGGTCCGCGAGCATGAGCACACGCCACTGTTCGATATCCAGCGCTGGGCCGGGCAGGGCGGCCAGGCGTTGTTCGACAGCGTGCTGGTGTTCGAAAACTACCCGGTGGACAGCGCCTTGCGCAGCGGCAGTGGCGTGCGGTTCGGCCAGGTCGTCTCGCGGGAAACCACCCATTACCCGTTGACCGTGGTGATTCATGCCGGCGATACGCTGAACGTGCAGTTGAGTTATTTGCTAGGCGCCTTCGATGCGGCCAGCGTGGTTCGCCTCGGCGAGCATTTCAACAACCTGCTGCTGGCGATGGCATCCCAGGCGCCGGGTGCGTCCCCGGTGCGCCTCGGCGAGTTGCGCATGCTCGATACCGCGGAACAACGGCAATTGTCGGACTTGAATGCCACCCACTTCCAGTACCCGTCATACCGGAACCTACCCGCGCTGCTCGACGCACAGGTTCGCGCCACACCCCACGCCTTGGCGTTGGTGTATGGCGACACACGCTTGAGCTACGCCGAATTGGACGCCCGCGCCAACCAACTCGCGCATTGGCTGCAAAGCCAGGGCGTGGGGCCGGATGTGCCGGTCGGCGTTTCCGCCGAGCGCTCGGTGGAGTTGGTGGTGGCACTGCTGGGCGTGATCAAGGCCGGTGGCGCGTATCTGCCGCTGGACCCGGACCACCCGCGTGAGCGCCTGCAAGGCATGTTGGCCGACAGCGGCAGCCCGTTGCTGCTGACTCAAACGCACCTGCTGGACACGTGGTCGGGCGATGCCGGCGTGCCGGTGCATGCGCTGGAAAACTTGCCCTTGGGCATCCAGCCGTCGACCGCACCGACCGTCGATATCGCCCCGGAAAACCTGGTCTACTGCCTGTACACCTCCGGCTCCACCGGCAAGCCCAAAGCGGTCGGTAACCGCCACGCTGGCTTGCTCAATCGCCTGCAATGGATGCAGGCCGAGTACGGTCTCACTGCCAATGACCGTGTGCTGCAAAAGACCCCGTACAGCTTCGACGTGTCGGTGTGGGAGTTCTTCTGGCCCCTGCTCAGCGGCGCGGCGCTGGTCATGGCGCCGCCGGGTGCGCACCGTGATCCGCAGGCGTTGCGCGAGCTGATCGTCGAGCACGGCATCAGCACGTTGCACTTCGTGCCGTCGATGCTCCAGGCGTTCGTTTCGGCGGGAGAACTGCCGGCTTGCACCTCGCTTAAACGCATCATTTGCAGCGGCGAAGCCTTGCCGGCGGAATTGCAGCGTCAAGTGCTGGCACAAACCGCCAGCGAGTTGCACAACCTGTACGGCCCGACTGAAGCGGCCATCGACGTCACGTCCTGGGCATGCCGTGAGGACGGTAACAGCGTGCCGATTGGCCGACCGATTGCCAATACGCAGATCCATATCCTCGACGCCGACCTCAACCCTGTCCCCGTGGGTGTGGCGGGCGAGTTGTACATCGCCGGTGTGAACCTGGCGCGCGGTTATCAGGCGCGTCCATCGCTGACCGCCGAGCGCTTCGTGGCCAACCCCTACGGCGCGCCAGGCGCGCGCATGTACCGCAGCGGCGACCTGGCGCGCTGGCGTGCCGATGGTGCGATCGACTACCTCGGTCGCCTCGACCATCAGGTCAAGTTGCGTGGCCAGCGTATCGAGCTGGGCGAGATCGAAGCGGTGTTGCTCACCCATGGTGCCGTGCGTGAATGCGTGGTGGTTGCCGGGGACAATCAACTGCTGGGTTACTGGGTCGGCGCCGATGCCGATGAAGCCGCGCTTAAATTTCACCTCGCCCAGCACGTTCCTGAATACATGGTGCCGTGGCGATTGATGCAATTGCCGGCGATGCCGCTCTCGGCCAACGGCAAGCTGGATCGCAAGCAGTTGCCACAGGTCGAGGCGCAGGCCGCCGCTACAGGCTATGTCGAACCGCGCAATGACGCCGAGCGTTGCCTGGCCAGGATCTGGTCCGAGGTGCTGGGCGTGGAGCGGGTTGGTGTGACGGATGACTTTTTCGAGCTGGGTGGGCATTCGTTGCTCGCGACCCGCCTGGCCTCGCAGATCCGCCACCAGTTAGGCGTACAGATACACCTCGGCGCGGTGTTCGACACACCGACGGTCGAGGCGCTTGCTCGGCACCTGGAGCACATTCCGGCGCACACCCCCGAAGACGAGGTGGACGCCATGACCCAATTGCTGAACGAACTGGAGCGCATTGAATGAACGACCTGAGCCAAGCCCACGGCCCCAGCTACCGTGACGATCCGTTGCGCCCGCTGGCCGAACGGCTCAACGCTCTTCCTGCCGAAAAGCAGCGGATATTCCTGCAGCAGTTGCGTGAAAAAGGCATCGACGCGCGCCGTCTGCCTATCGTCCCGGCGCCTGCCGAGGCGAAGTCCTCGTTGTCCTACAGCCAGCACCGGCTATGGCTGCTCTGGCAGTTGGAGCCGACCGCCAGCGCTTATCACATCACCGGCGGCCTGCAACTCACCGGTGAACTGAACGAAGCGGCGCTGGATGCGGCCCTGGCCAATATCGTCGCCCGTCACGCGGTACTGCGCAGCGACTTCCCCAGTGAGGACGGTGAGCCGGTGCTGCGTGTACATGCCGCCGATGCCTGTGCCGTGATTCTGGGGCGCGAAGACCTCAGCGATTTGTCGACCCAGGCCCAGGACGCGGCCTTGACGCGCCTGGCCCAGGCTCAGGCCCGACAACCGTTCGACCTGACCCAGGGGCCTTTGCTGCGCTTGTGCCTGGTGCGCTGTGACGCCGAGCGGCATGCCTTGCTGGTCACGCTGCACCACATCGTCGCCGACGGCGTCTCGGTGGAGCTGTTCGTGCAAGAGCTGGCTAGCGGCTATGCCCGTTGCCTGCAGGCCGTCGACAGTCCGTTGCCCAGCCTTGACGTGCAATACAGCGACTATGCGCGCTGGCAGCGCCTATGGCTGGAATCCGGGGAAAGTGAGCAGCAACTGGCCTATTGGCGTGAGCGCCTGGGCAGTGACGAGCCGGTGCTGGAGTTGCCAGCGGATCACCTGCGTTGCGGCTTGCCCACCTATCGCGGGGCGCGGGTCGGCAAGCCGTTGTCTGACGCCACCAGCCGCCGCTTGCGGCAGTTCGCCCGTAGTCAACAAGCCACGCCGTTCATGGTTTTGCTCGCAGCCTATGGCGTGTGGCTAAGCCGCCTGTGCGGCCAGGCAGAATTGCGCGTCGGCATCCCGGTTGCCAATCGCGAGGCCGTCGCGACCCAGGGTTTGATTGGTTGCTTTGTCAACACTCAAGTCTGGCCGTTACGCGTCTCGCGCCGTGAATCCTTCATCGACCAGCTTAAGGCCGTGCGCGAGCAGGCATTGCAAGCCCAAGCGCATCAGGATTTGCCCTTCGAACAACTGGTTGAAGCACTGCAACCCCAACGCAGCATGGGCCGCAACCCGCTGTTCCAGGTCATGTTCAACCACTTGCAGCGCGGCGACAGCCAGCTGGACGCGGGCGGGCTGGTCTTCGAGCGCCTGGACCAGGCCGCTGAAACCGCGCAGTTGGACCTGACCCTGACCACCGAGGAAAACCGCCAGGGCCAGATCACCGCGACCTTCAGCTACGCGACCGACCTGTTCGAGGCCTCCACCGTACAAGCCTGGCACGCGCATTTCCTGTTCCTGCTCGAGCAACTGCTGGAACAGCCCGAGCGTGCGTTGCACGAACTGCAGCAACTGACCCCCGCCGAGCAACAGCAACTGTCCGGTTGGAACGCAACCCAGGAAAACTACCCCTCATACGCGAATCTGCCGGCGTTGATCGACCAGCAAGTGCGCGCCACGCCTGATTCACTGGCACTGGTCTGCGGCGACACACGCCTGAGCTACGCCGAGCTGGACGCCCGCGCCAATCAACTCGCCCATTGGCTGCAAAGCCAGGGCGTGGGGCCGGATGTGCCGGTTGCCGTTTCCGCCGAGCGTTCGGTGGAATTGGTGGTAGCGCTGCTGGGCGTGATCAAGGCCGGTGGTGCGTATTTGCCGCTCGACCCGGACCTTCCGCGGGAGCGCCTGCAAGGCATGCTCGCCGACAGTGGCAGCCCGTTGCTGTTGACTCAAGCCCACCTGCTCGACAAGTGGGCTGGCGAGGCCGGCGTGGCGGTGCATGTCCTCGAAAACTTGCCATTAGCGACGCAGTTGCAGACCGCCCCGAGCGTCGATATCGGCCCGGAAAACCTGGTTTATTGCCTGTACACCTCCGGTTCCACCGGCAAGCCCAAAGCGGTCGGTAACCGCCACGCTGGCTTGCTCAATCGCCTGCAATGGATGCAGGCCGAATATGGCCTGAGCGCGAGCGACCGCGTGCTGCAAAAGACCCCGTACAGCTTCGACGTGTCGGTGTGGGAGTTCTTCTGGCCGCTGCTCAGCGGCGCGGCGCTGGTCATGGCGCCGCCGGGCGCGCACCGTGATCCGCAGGCGTTGCGCGAGCTGATCGTCGAGCACGGCATCACCACGTTGCACTTTGTGCCGTCGATGCTCCAGGCGTTCGTTTCGGCGGGAGAACTGCCGGCTTGCACCTCGCTTAAACGCATCATTTGCAGTGGCGAAGCCTTGCCGGCGGAATTGCAGCGCCAAGTGCTGGCACAAACCGCCAGCGAGTTGCACAACCTGTACGGCCCGACTGAAGCGGCCATCGACGTCACATCCTGGGCATGCCGTGAGGACGGTAACAGCGTGCCGATTGGCCGACCGATTGCCAATACGCAGATCCATATCCTCGACGCCGACCTCAACCCTGTCCCCGTGGGCGTAGCAGGCGAGTTGTACATCGCCGGTGTGAACCTGGCACGCGGTTATCAGGCGCGTCCATCGCTGACCGCCGAGCGCTTCGTGGCCAACCCCTACGGCGCGCCAGGCGCGCGCATGTACCGCAGCGGCGACCTGGCGCGCTGGCGTGCCGATGGCGCGATTGACTACCTCGGTCGCCTCGATCACCAGGTCAAGTTACGCGGCTTGCGTATCGAACTGGGCGAGATCGAAGCGGTGCTGCTCGCCCATGCCAACGTGCAGGAAAGCGTGGTTATTGTCCGCGACGACAAGCTGATCGGCTACTGGGTGGGCGACGCGACCGACGAGGAAGAACTCAAGGCGCATCTGGCCCGGCACGTCCCTGAATACATGGTGCCGTGGCGATTGATGCAGGTGCCGGCGATGCCGCTCTCGGCTAACGGCAAGCTGGATCGCAAGCAACTGCCGCAGCCTGAAGGGCAGGTCGCTGTCGAGGGTTATGTCGCGCCGCGCAGCGAGGTCGAGCAGACCCTGGCGGCCATCTGGGCGGAGGTGTTGGGCCTGGAGCGCGTCGGTATTGCCGACAATTTCTTCGAGCTGGGTGGCGACTCTATCCTGTCGTTGCAAGTGATCAGTAGGGCGCGTCAGGCAGGCTGGCAATTGAGCCCTCGCGATCTGTTCCTGCACCCGAGCCTGGCAGCCTTGGCTCATGCAGCGCGAAGTGCTCGCCAGTGTGCCGAGCAGCAGCCGGGCGTGACCGTAGGGCCCGCACCACTGACGCCGATTCAGCAGTATTTTTTCAGTCAGGAAATCGCACAGCGCCAGCACTGGAACCAGTCAGCCTTACTGCGGCCGTTACAGGCCTTGCAAGCCGAACCCCTGCGCGCCAGCCTTGCAGCCCTGACTGAACACCACGCCAGCCTGCGTCTGCGCTATCAGCAGGACGCTCATGGCACCTGGCAACAAGGCTACACAGCGTTTTCTGACGACAACCTGCTGGTGGAAATTGATGCCTCGGACGCCGAGATCTTTCTTCACGAAGCCGAGCGCCTGCAAACCAGTCTCGATCTGAACAACGGTCCATTGTTGCGCGCCGCCTTGCTGGGCTTGAGCGATGGCAGCCAACGGCTGTTGATCGTGGTCCATCACCTGGTGGTGGATGGCGTGTCCTGGCGAGTGCTGGTGGAAGACTTGCAGCAAGCCTATCGGCAGCAGACCGCTGGCCAGGCGGTGACGCTGGCGCCGGTGGGTGCCAGCTTTGCCCAGTGGGGTGAGCGCTTGCAGGCATTCGCGCAAAGCCCGGCGCTGTTTGATGAGCTGGATTACTGGCGCGCGCAGACGCTTGGGCAACCGGCACGGGTGCTGGGGTGTGAAGGCCAGGCGGTGGAACGCCGACTGCGCCTGCCGGCCGAACTGACCCGGCGCCTGCACAAGGAAGCGTCAGGCGCCTATCGCACGCGTCTGGATGAACTGCTGCTCGTAGCCTTGGCCCGAGTGCTCTGCCGACAAAGCGGGCATGCGTCGCTAAGCGTTGCCCTGGAAGCTCACGGACGCGATGCGTTGCCTGCGCCCTACCACGAAGGCCTGAATATCGAGCGCAGCGTCGGCTGGTTCACCAGCCTGTACCCGGTGCGCCTGAGCCCAGGCCTTGGCGACCTGGGTTCGGCGATCAAAGCGGTCAAGGAGCAACTGCGCCAGGTGCCGAACAAGGGCATTGGCTACGGTGTGTTGCGCTACCTCGGCCCGGCGTCTGCCCAGGCATTGCTCGCCGAGCAGGCCCCGCCGCAAGTGATGTTCAACTACCTGGGGCAATACGACGGCAGCCTCGATGGCCAGCGTCTGTTTGGCCTTGCCAGTGAACCGCAAGGCCGTCAGCGCGACGATGCCGCGCCCCTCAGTCACGCGCTGACGGTCAATGCGCGGCTGGTTGAAGGCCAGTTGCAATTCGAAGGCCGCGCCGATACTGGACATTACAGCGCCTCGCAACTGGAGTGTCTGCTGGACGACCTGCGCGCCGAACTGAGCCTGCTCGCCGCCCATTGCCTGACCCCTGAAAATGCTGCCCTGACGCCTTCCGACGTCCCACTGGCCGGGCTGACTCAGGCCCAGCTTGACGCCTTGCCCCTGGCAGCGCGCGACGTAGAAGACCTGTATCCGCTGTCGCCACTGCAACAGGGGCTGCTATTCCATACCCTGCAAGACGATGCTGAATCGGCCTACGTCAATCAGATCGACGTGGTGCTCGAAGGTCTCGACCCGCAACGCTTCCTTCAAGCCTGGGACACGACCGTGCAACAGCACGCCACGTTGCGTAGCGTGTTTCTCTGGCAGGGCGAACTCAGCGTGCCGCTGCAAGCGGTCCTGCGCCGTGGCCCGGCAGTGGCGCAACTGCATGACGCCCGCGGGCTCAGCCAGCAGGCGCTGGACGAATGGGCCAACGCCGAGCGCGTTCAAGGTTTCGACCTGACGCGCTTGCCGCTGCAACGGGTGCAACTGTTACGCCTGGATGCCACCCGCTGCCGCATGATCTGGACCTTCCACCACATCCTTCTCGATGGCTGGAGCAGTGCGCGGCTGATCGGCGAGGTGCTGCAACATTACGCGGGCGAACGCCCACTGGCGCCGCGCAGTCAGTATCGCGACTACATTGCCTGGCTGGGCGCCCAGGATGGACGGGCGGCCCAAACCTACTGGCAAGCGCGCCTGGCGACTATGGAGGGCCCGACGTTGCTCGCCGAAAGCCTGCCAGCCCGGGATACCCAAGGGCTTGGCGATGCGATCGGGCATGGCGTGATCCGCAGCGGCCTGTCGGTTGCAGACAGCCAGCGTCTGCGCCAGTTTGCCCGCCGCCAACGCGTGACGCTCAACACCCTGGTGCAAGGTGCCTGGGCCCTGCTGCTGCAAACCTATACCGGGCAATCACCGGTAGCATTTGGCGCGACCGTAGCGGGACGGCCGAGTGCTCTGGACGATGCCGAAGCGGTGGTTGGTCTGTTCATCAACACCGTGCCGGTGATCGCCGGTGGCGAAGCGGGCCAGGGGGTGGGTGATTGGTTGCGTGAACTGCAAACCCAAAGCGCCGAGGCGGGTGAATTCGAACACACGCCGCTGGCGGACATCCAGCGATGGGCGGGGTTGAGCGGACAAAGCCTGTTCGACAGCCTGCTGGTGTTCGAGAACTATCCGGTCGATCACGCCATGCGCCAGCGCAGCGGCGTACATATCGAAGCGTCGAGCACGCTGGAAGCGACCCACTATCCGTTGTCTCTGGCGATTTTTGCCGGTGAAACGCTGGACATCACGTTCGGTTACCGCCGAGATGCGTTCGCCACCGCCCGGGTCGAGGCGCTGGCCGGACATCTCAACAGCCTGTTGCTTGGCCTGATCGCCGATGCCCACCGGCCGTTGGCTGCGATCAGCCTGCTAAGCGATACCGAACACGCTCAACTCATGGCCTGGAGCACGTCGGACTACGCGCCGCCGGCTTTCGCCAGCGTGCAGCAACGCATCGCTGCCCACGCTGCGGCCGATCCGCAGCGCGTCGCCCTTATCTGTGCGGGTCAGAACCTGACCCGTGGCGAACTGGAGCAACAGGCCAACCGCCTGGCCCACGCGTTGATTGCCCGTGGCGTCTGCGCCGAAACGTGTGTCGGTGTGGCTTTGCAGCGGTCCAACCGGCTGTTGGTGGCGTTGCTGGCGGTGGCCAAGGCCGGTGCGGCATTCGTACCGTTGGCGTTGGACTACCCCCGCGAACGTCTCGGCTATGTGCTGGAAGACAGCGGCATGAGCCTGCTGATCACCGAGCAGATGGCCCTGGAACGTCTGCCCGCAGCGCCGGGCCTGGCGTTGCTTGATCTCGACACGCTAGACCTGGACGGCTACAGCGACCAGGCCCCCGACGTCGAGGTGCACGCGCAAAACCTCGCGTACCTGATTTACACCTCAGGCTCCAGCGGGACCCCCAAAGGGGTGGCCGTGGCCCATGGCCCGCTGGCCATGCATTGCGACGCCACCGCGCCGTTGTATGACATGAGCGCGCAATCCCGTGAGTTCCACTTCATTTCCTTTGCCTTCGATGGCGCCCATGAGCGCTGGCTGACCGCGTTGACGTGCGGCGCCAGCTTGGTGCTGCGCGACGAGGAGCTGTGGTCTGCGGCGCGCACCTTGCAGGCATTGGCGGAACATCAGGTCACCAACGCCGGCTTCCCTCCGGTCTACCTTGCCCAGATGGCTGCCGAAGCCCAGGCCCAAGGCTGCGCCCCGGCATTGGATCTGTACTCCTTTGGCGGCGAAGCCATGCCTCAGGCCAGCTTCGAGCGCATCCGCCAGACCTTGGCGCCGCGTACCCTGATTAATGGCTACGGGCCGACCGAAACCGTGGTCACGCCACTGGTATGGAAAGTGCCGGCCAGCCAGGCCTGCCTGTCGGCCTACGCCCCGATCGGCCGTCCTGTTGGCGACCGCCGCGCCTACATTCTCGACGCGTACCTGCAGCCGGTGCCGGCCGGGGTTAGCGGCGAGCTGTACCTGGGCGGCACGGGCCTGGCCCGCGAATACCACGGCCGACCGGGGATGAGCGCCGAGCGTTTTGTGCCGGACCCATTCGGCGCGCCCGGTGCGCGCATGTACCGCAGCGGTGACCGTGTGTTGTGGGGGGCCGATGGAGTGATCGAATACGTCGGTCGCATCGACCAGCAGATCAAGATTCGAGGCTATCGCATCGAGCCCGGTGAGGTCGAAGCGCGCATCCAGCAACACCCTGAAGTCGAGACCTGCGTGGTGCTGGCCTTGCCTTCGCCGACCGGTCCGCGGCTGGTCGCCTATGCCGTGGCCACAGTGTCGGCGGATGAGCCGAGCCTGGAGGCGCGCGTCAAGCAGGCGCTGGCCGGGCAGTTGCCGGACTACATGATTCCGGCGCGGCTGGTGTGGTTGCCAAGCCTGCCGGTCACCCCAAACGGCAAGCTCGACCGGGCTGCGCTGCCGAGCCCGGACTGGCATGTCCAGGACGGCGAATTCATTGCGCCTCATGGCGAGGTGGAAACCTTGCTGGCTGGCCTCTGGCAACAGTTGCTGGGCCATTCGCAGGTCGGCGCGACCGAAAACTTCTTCGAGCTGGGCGGCGACTCCATCGTGTCCCTGCAACTGGTGGGCCGTGCGCGTCAGGCTGGCGTGCTGCTGACGCCCAAGGATGTATTCGAACAGCAGACTATCCGGGGCCTGGCCCAGGTGGCCAAGGTTCAGGAAAACGTCGACCAGGCACAAGGCCCGGTCACGGGTTCTGCCGCGTTGACGCCGATCCAGGCCTGGTTCTTCGAAAGCCCGATCAATGCCCGTCAGCACTGGAACCAGTCGGTACTGCTGCAACCGCGAGAACCATTGGACGCGACGCTGCTGAGTCGCGCGTTGCAGGCTTTGGTGGCTCACCACGATGCCTTGCGCCTGCGCTTTACCCAGGACGCCGGCGGCCTCTGGCAGCAGAGCCACGTCGAGACGGCTTCGGTGCCGCTGGATCATGTGCAGGTGACTGACGCCACACAATTGGCCAGCGCCTGTAGCCGCATTCAAGCCGGGCTGAACCTCAGTGCGGGTCCTTTGCTGCGCTGTCTGCTGCTGGATAGTCCGCAGGGGCAGCGTCTGTTGCTGGCCGCTCATCACCTGGTGGTGGACGGTGTGTCTTGGCGCATTCTTCTCGAAGACCTGCAACGTGCCTATGGCCAGCTCCAGGCTGGCCAGCCGCTGGATTTGGGGCACAAAACCAGTGCTTTCCAGCGCTGGGGCGAAGTGCTCCAGGCTCAGGCACCCTCGCGTGTGGCGGAACTGGACTTCTGGCGCGCCACTCTGGCAACAGGCGTGGCCAGCCTGCCCTTGATGGATGAAATGGGCAGTCGTCGCCGTGACCAAGTGCGTGAGTGTCAGGTGCGCCTGGACGAGCCACTGACGCGCCAATTGCTGACCCAGGCGCTACAGGCCTATCGCAGCAGAGTCGATGAACTGCTGCTCACCGCGCTGGCCCGTGTGGTCCTGCGCGCGACGGGTGGCGAGAGCCTGCTGGTAGGCCTGGAGGGCCATGGCCGTGAGGTCCCGGCCGATTACCGCGATGTTGACCTCAGTCGTAGTGTGGGCTGGTTCACCAGCCTGTACCCGGTGCGCCTGCACGCCGACCCCGCAGCGCCAGCCGGTGTGGCGATTCGTGGCATCAAGGAGCAACTGCGCCAAGTGCCTGATCAAGGTATGGGGTATGGAATCCTGCGCTACTTTGGCGAGCCTCAGGTGCGTGTCGAACTGGCCGGTGGCCCGCAACCGTCGATCACGTTCAACTACCTTGGCCAGACCGACCGTGGCCTGGATGCCCAGGGA
The DNA here is from genome assembly GCF_024169655.1 of Pseudomonas marginalis. Taxonomy (GTDB): domain Bacteria; phylum Pseudomonadota; class Gammaproteobacteria; order Pseudomonadales; family Pseudomonadaceae; genus Aquipseudomonas; species Aquipseudomonas paraveronii. The sequence continues at coordinate 2,137,912 of NZ_JALJWV010000001.1, forward strand.
TTGTTCAGCATCGCGCCCGAGCGTGGCGGTGATGATCAGGCGGCCGATGCGCCGTTGGGCAACGAACTGATCATCAATGCTCAGGTGCGCCAGGGCGAGTTACACATGAATTGGCAGTACAGCGGCGCGCGGCTTGCTTCGGCCTGGGTCGAGCAATTGGCGCAGGCATGCCGTGCCGAGTTGCAAGGCTTGATCGAGCATTGCCTTAGCCCGGACGCGCAACGCTTCACCCCCTCGGACTTTCCGCTGGCAGGGCTGGACCAAGGCACGCTGGAAGGCCTGCGGTTGCCCGTCGATACCGAGTTGCTTTATCCGCTGTCGCCGTTGCAGCAGGGCATGTTGTTCCACGCCTTGCAGGCCCCAGACGAAAGCCACTACCTCAACCAGTTGAGTCTGGCCATCGACGGCCTCGACGCTGCGCGCTTCAAACACGCCTGGGACACCACGGTGGCGCGGCATGACGTGCTGCGCACCCTGTTCCTTTGGGAAGGGTTGAGCCAGCCATTGCAAGCAGTACGTCGCAGCGTGCCGTCTCCGGTGCGGCTGCTCGACTGGCGCGAGCGGGCGGACCGCGAAATAGCCGTCGAGGCGCTGGCGCAGCAGGAGCGTAATGAGGGCTTCGATCTGGGTACCGCGCCCTTGCTTCGAGTGCTGTTGGTACGTCTGGGTGAGCAACGCTATCAGTTGATTTTGACCAGCCATCACTTGTTGCTCGATGGCTGGAGCTCATCGCGACTGATCGCCGAGGTCTTGCAGCACTACCGGGGCACACCACCTGCGGAGGTGGCAGGGCGCTTTGTCGATTACGTGCAATGGCTGCAGCAGCATGATCTGGCGCAGCGCCAGGCTTTCTGGCGCGAGCGCCTGGTCGATCTGGATGAACCGACCTTGCTGGTCAACACCGTGACCGGCGTGGGCGAGGGTGTTGGTCACCGCCAGCACCACTGGCAATGCGATGCGGCGATGACCGCGCGGCTGATCGCCATCGCCCGCCGCGAGCGCGTGACCCTCAACACCTTAGTGCAAGGCGCCTGGAGCCTTTTACTGCAACGCTATAGCGGGCAGGCCACGGTAGCATTTGGCGCCACTGTGGCGGGCCGTCCGGCACAGTTGCCTGATTCCGAACGCACGCTGGGGCTGTTCATCAACACGTTGCCGGTGATTCAGACGCCGCCCGCTCAGCAGCCTTTGGGCGAATGGCTGCGTCAGTTGCAAGGCTTCAACAGTGCGCTGCGCGAACATGAACATACGCCATTGTTCGAGATCCAGGGCTGGGCCGGGCAGGGTGGCCAAGCCCTGTTCGACACCTTGCTGGTGTTCGAAAACTACCCAGTGGAACAGGCCCTTGGTGAAGCCAGCGGCTTGCGTTTCTGGCCAGTGCAGCGGCACGAAACCACGCACTACCCACTGACCCTGGTGATTCATGCCGGCGCGCAATTGCAGATTGAATTCAGCTACCGTCAGGACGCTTTCGCCGAAGCCGAGATAGTCCGTTTCAGCGAACACTTGGCCGGATTGCTGGCGCAGTTCGAAGACAGCCGTCGTCCGTTGGCTAGCCTGACCTTGTTGAGCCCTGTCGAGGTTCGCCAGATCGACGCGTGGAACGCCACCGATACCCGCTATGCGCAGTATTCGAGCCTGCCCGCATTGATTACTGAACAGGTTGGTGCCACGCCTGATGCCTTGGCGCTGGTGTATGGCGACACACGCCTGAGCTACGCCGAGCTGGACGCCCGCGCCAATCAACTCGCCCATTGGCTGCAAAGCCAGGGCGTGGGGCCGGAGGTGCCGGTTGCCGTTTCCGCCGAGCGTTCGGTGGAGTTGGTAGTAGCGCTGCTGGGCGTGATCAAGGCCGGTGGTGCGTATTTGCCGCTGGACCCGGACCTTCCGCGGGAGCGCCTGCAAGGCATGCTCGCCGACAGTGGCAGCCCGTTGCTGTTGACTCAAACCCACCTGCTGGATAAGTGGGCTGGCGAGGCAGGCGTGGCGGTGCATGTCCTCGAAAACTTGCCATTAGCGACACAGTTGCAGACCGCACCGACTGTCAATATTGGCCCGGAAAACCTGGTTTATTGCCTGTACACCTCCGGCTCCACCGGCAAGCCCAAAGCGGTCGGTAACCGCCACGCTGGCTTGCTCAATCGCCTGCAATGGATGCAGGCCGAATATGGCCTGAGCGCGAGCGACCGCGTGCTGCAAAAGACCCCGTACAGCTTCGACGTGTCGGTGTGGGAGTTCTTCTGGCCGCTGCTCAGCGGCGCGGCGCTGGTCATGGCACCGCCGGGTGCGCACCGTGATCCGCAGTGGTTGCGCGAGTTGATCGTCGAGCACGGCATCACCACGCTGCACTTCGTGCCCTCGATGCTCCAGGCCTTCGTTTCGGCGGGAGAACTGCCGGCTTGCACCTCGCTCAAACGCATCATTTGCAGTGGCGAAGCCTTGCCGGCGGAATTGCAGCGCCAAGTGCTGGCACAAACCGCCAGCGAGTTGCACAACCTGTACGGCCCGACTGAAGCGGCCATCGACGTCACGTCCTGGGCATGCCGTGAGGACGGTAACAGCGTGCCGATTGGCCGACCGATTGCCAATACGCAGATTCACATTCTCGATGCCGACCTCAACCCCGTCCCCGTGGGTGTGGCGGGCGAGTTGTACATCGCCGGCGTGAACCTGGCGCGCGGTTATCAGGCGCGTCCATCGCTGACCGCCGAACGCTTCGTGGCCAACCCCTACGGCGCGCCAGGTACGCGCATGTACCGCAGCGGCGACCTGGCGCGCTGGCGTGCCGATGGTGCGATTGACTACCTCGGTCGCCTCGATCATCAGGTCAAGTTGCGTGGCTTGCGTATCGAGCTGGGCGAGATCGAAACCGTACTGGTGGGGCATGAGGCCGTTCGCGAAGCGGTCGTCATTGCCCAGGACGACAAACTGATTGGCTACTGGGTCGGTGATGCCTGTGATGAGGCGGCGCTTAAATTTCACCTCGGCCAGCACGTTCCTGAATACATGGTGCCGTGGCGATTGATGCAGGTGCCGGCGATGCCGCTCTCGGCTAACGGCAAGCTGGATCGCAAGCAACTGCCGCAACCCGAAGGGCAGGGCGCGCCGAGTGGGCATGTGCCACCGAGCAGCGATGCTGAACGGGCACTGTCAGCTATCTGGGCCGAAGTGCTGGGCCTGGATCAGGTTGGGGTCACCGACAGCTTCTTCGAGCTGGGTGGGCATTCGCTGAGCGTCATGCAAGTGCGCGCCCAATTGCAACAACGCCATGGCTGTCACCTGCCGATCAACGCCTTCTTCGATCACGTCACCGTGCAGAAGTTGGCCGAGCAACTGCCGAGCGATTTGTTCGCCGCAGCGGTCGAGCAGCGTGAGCGCCTGGATGACATGGCTCGCTGGTTGGATGAATTCGAGGTTTGAGATGAGTATCGATCCGCACCAAATCGCCCGGCGTTTCGCCGAGCTGACCCCTGAACGGCGCCAGGCCTTCCTCGCCAAGCTCGAGGAAAACGGTATCCGCTTCACCGACCTGCCCATGGTCGCGCTGCCTCGACCGGACGTATCGCCGTTGTCCGCTGCCCAGCGCGGCCTGTGGATCGCCTGGCAGCGCGAGCCCGACAGCCCGGCCTACAACCTGGCGGGCGTGCTGCGCCTGGGGGGGGTGTTGAATGTCGGCGCCCTGGAGCAGGCTTGCAACGATTTGCTCGTGCGCCACGAAGCGCTGCGTACGTCCTTCACTCAGGACGCCGACGGCGAGCCTCAGCAATACGTCAACCCCGCTCGGTTTCAGGCACTGGCGTACCTCGAACCGGACGAGGAAGCATCGCGGCAGCGGGCCCAGGCACTGACTTGCGAGCCATTCGACCTGCTAGCCGGACCGGCACTGCGCCTGGAGTTGCATCGCCTGGACCTACAGCAGCATCGGCTGGTCATCGTCCTGCACCATATTCTCGCCGATGGCTGGTCCATCGGCCTGATCATCGAAGACCTGGCCGCGGCTTACGCCGCGCGCTGCCAGGGACAGGCTGTGCAATGGTCGCCGCTGGCCGTGCAATACGCCGATTACGCCGGTTGGCAGCAACGCTGGCTGGATGCTGGAGAGCAGGCCCGGCAACTCGATTATTGGCGAAAGCAACTCGGCGACGATCACACACCCTTGGCGCTGCCGCTGGACCGCCCACGCAGCGCGGTTCGCGACCCGCGTGGGGCGAGCGTGCGCGTGCAATTGCCAGCGCACACCAGCGAACGCTTGCGCAGCCTTGCCAAGGCCAACGGCGCGACCACGTTCATGGCCATGCTGGCGCTGCTTAACCTTTTGCTCGCACGCCAGAGCGGTGCCGACAGGGTCAGCATCGGCTCGCCGCTGGCCAACCGCAGCCGTGCCGAAACCCAGCGCGTGGTGGGCTACTTCACCACCTTGAGCGTGTTGAGCACCCGCGTCGACGAGCTATGCAGTTTTACCGTGCTACTGAATCAGGTGCGCGGCACCTTGCTCGAGGCTCAGGAACATTCCCAACTGCCGTTCGACCAATTGTTGCAGGCCCTGGCACCACCCCGTGAGGCGGGCACGCATCCGCTGTTTCAGGTTAAGTGCACTGAGCAGTCGGCCAGCCGACCACAGCGCTTCGCCGACCTGTCCATGAGCCTCGACGGGCTGGCGGCGGGCGACGTGCATTTCGACCTGAGCGTGGATTTCACTGGCCGTGCCGATGGCATCGACGTGCTGATCGCCTACGCCTGCGACCTGTTCGACGACGAGCGCATCAAGACCTTGGCCGCTAGTCTGTCTGCATTGGCCGACGCCGTCAGCCTGGCGCCGGACCGACCGTTGCTGGAACTGGCCGTCGGGCCTGTAGACCGCGCCGATGCCCCGACAATCGCCGCTGAAGATGTGCTTGTCGGCTGGCAGCGCCAGCATCGTCTCAACCCTGACGCCGCAGCCTTGACCTGCAACGGTACTACCTTCAGTCGCGCACACATCGACCATGCCGCCGAGGCCCTTGGCCAACACCTGCTGGCCCGTGGCGTCGGTCCCGGTGCCAGGGTGGCGTTGCTGACCGGACGCACGCCGGGACTGGTGACCGGCATCCTGGCGGTGCTCAAGTGCGGCGCTGCCTATGTGCCCATCGATGTGCGCTGGCCGGCCGAACGCCGCGCTGCGGTGTTGGCCGACAGCGGTGTGTGCTTGGTATTGGGTGACGACCCTCAAGTGCCTGGCCTGGACTGGCTGGCGCTGGATCTGGACGTGCCGATGCCCTCGTCGCTGGCAGCCTGGCCGATCCAGGTGCCGCAGTTGCCGGCCTATTTGATCTACACCTCGGGTTCCAGCGGCGCGCCGAAGGCGGTGGTCGCCAGTCGCGGCAACTTGGCCGCGTATGTCGCAGGGCTGGGCCAGCGCCTGCAATGGCCTGCGAACAGCAGTTTCGCCATGGTCTCGACAGTGGCCGCCGACCTCGGTCATACGGTGCTGTTCGCCGCCCTGAGCCAGGGTGGCCTGCTGCACCTGGCCGACGATGAGCATGTCTTCGACCCCGACGCCTTTGCCCAGTGGCAAGGCGAGCAGGGCGCCGACGTACTGAAAATCACCCCAAGTCATTTGCAGGCCTTGCTTAACGCCCGCGAACCGGCCCAAGTGCTGCCACGGCACACGTTGATCCTCGGCGGCGAAGCCACTTCCTGGCGGCTGCTCGATGAGATTCGCAAGCTCGCCCCGCAATTACGAATTTTCAACCACTACGGTCCCACCGAAACCTCGGTTGGCGCGCTGTGCCAGGACGCCGCCAATGCGGATCGCCTGCACGCCCGCACGTTGCCCATCGGCACCCCGCTGGCTGGCGTCGAGGCCCGGGTCCTGGATGCCTATCTGAATCCGGTGGCGAGGGGCGTGATGGGCGAGTTGTACCTGGGCGGCCCTGGCGTCACCCAGGGTTATTCGGGCCGGCCGGGCTTGACCGCCGAACGCTACGTGCCGGACCCGTATGGCGCGCCCGGTGCGCGCCTGTATCGCAGCGGTGATCGCGTGCGCCGCCTCGACGATGGCAGCCTGGAATATCTGGGCCGCAGCGATGATCAGGTGAAAATCCGTGGCTACCGGGTTGAGCCTGGCGAAGTCAGCACCGCTATCCGCCATCTGGCCGGGGTGCGCAACGCGGCGGTGATCGCCGTGCCCGGTCAAGACGGCGGTGACCAGTTGCATGCCTATCTGGTGCTGGCGGCCGGGACTGCCGTGGAAACCGTGCGCCAGTCCTTGGCTATCCAATTGCCGGACGCCTTGGTGCCATCCCACTGGACAGTGCTGGAGCAACTGCCACTGACCGCCAATGGCAAACTCGACCGTCGCGCATTGCCGACGACGCAGACCACCCTGCCGGTGAGCGATGGCCCGCGCGGCCCGGTGGAACAGGCGCTGGCGCAGTTATGGAGCGACCTGCTGGGGCGTAGCGATATTTCCCGCGACGCATCGTTTGGCGAACTGGGCGGCGACTCGTTGCTCAGCCTCAAATTGCTTGCGCGCATCCGCAAGCAGGGCCTGCAAGGGGAGCGCAAGCTGAGCCTGGCCGACCTGCTCAATGCCCCGAGCCTCGCCGCCTTGGCCGAACGCTTGACCCCACCGCCAGTGACCGACCCGGACGTGGTGTTTTTGTCGCGTTCGGGCGACGGCGTGCCGCTGTTTTGTCTGCCGGGGTTGATCGTCAACAGCAGCGAATTCAAGCCGCTGGTGGATGCCCTGGGGGGGCAACGGCCGGTGTATGGCTTTGTCAGCCATGTCTATACCGAACAACGTTGGCGTGGCTACGACTTGCCAGCGCTGGCCGGCGAGTACGCGGACTACATTGCCCGCACCGTCAAGGGCGGACGCTGCGCCTTGCTCGGCTGGTCGTCCGGGGGCGAGTTGGCCCTGGAGACCGCGCGCTTGCTGCAAGGGCGCGCCCAAGTAGATGTGCTTTGCTTGGTGGATGTGTTCGAGTCGGTGCCATTCCATCCACGGCAGCCGCTCGACAAGGCCGCGCGCGCCCAGGCGCAACCACTGCTGGACAGTTGGCTGGCCCGCTCGACCATGGCTGCCCAGTGGCGTGGGTTGTTCGCGCTGATGGACGACCCTGAGCGCGATGCCCTGGCCGAACATGTGCTGGCTTGCGACGGGCAATTGCCCAGCGACGGGCCGGATCTACTGTCTCGGGAATTCGAACAGTGGGCGTTGCTCGACAAGCGATTGAAAGCTGCCCGCCATGTGCATGCGCCACTGGCAATAGACGCGCATGTCTGGCAGGCCGCCGACTCCCTGACCCGCAGCGAACGCCTGCGCGACTGGAGCACCCTGGTCAACGTCGTCGAGCAGCACTGCGTGGCGGATGCGCACCACCTGGACATTATCCGCCACCCGGGATTCATGACCGACCTGGCGCGGTCCTTAGCGGCCCTTGAAGCAGCTAAGCGACCAGAGGGCGCTAAATTTGCCAAGGCCGCGAGCGTCTTCTAAGAACACGTTATCTGGCGGCCGGCCCCGATGTTCCGGCCCGCTCTCTCACCCTCTCTGGAAGGAATCGGTCACATGACCCAGCACCTCACCCCGGCGGCTCCCCACGACCTGATTGGCATCGGCTTCGGCCCTTCCAACCTGGCCCTGGCCATTGCCTTGCAAGAGCGCGCGGAGCAGGGCGGCAAGGCCTTCGACGCGCTCTTCCTGGAGCGCCAGTCCGACTATAACTGGCACGGCAACACCCTGGTCGCCCAAAGCGAACTGCAGATTTCCTTCCTCAAGGACTTGGTGACCCTGCGCAATCCGTCCAGCCGTTTCTCGTTCGTCAACTACCTCAAGGTCCATGGCCGGCTGGTGGACTTCATCAACCTGGGCTCGTTCTATCCGTGCCGCATGGAGTACAACGACTACCTGCGTTGGGTCGCTATGCAATTCGCCGAGCAGAGCCGTTATGGCGAGCACGTGCTGCGCGTCGAACCGGTGGTCGAAGCGGGCGGTCGGGTGCGGCATCTGAATGTCATCAGCCAGAACTTGCACGGTCGCGAAGTGAGCCGCCAGGCCCGCTCGGTGATCGTCAGCACGGGTGGCACACCGAAGGTTCCCCAGGCGTTTGCCGGCTTCAAGGACGACCCACGGGTGTTCCACCATGGCCGTTACTTGTCGGCCATGGCCACCCAGCCGTGCACCCGTGGAGAGCCGATGCGTATCGCCGTGGTCGGTGCCGGGCAGAGCGCCGCCGAGGCGTTCATTGACCTCAATGACAGCTACCCGAACGTGCAGGTCGACATAATCCTGCGCGCTGGCGTGCTCAAGCCTGCTGACGACAGCCCGTTCGTCAACGAAATTTTCGGCCCCGATTACACCGACCTGGTGTTCAACCAGCCGGAAACCGAGCGCGAGCGGCTGATCCGCGAGTACCACAACACCAACTACTCGGTGGTGGACCTGAGCCTGATCCAGCGCATCTACGGAATTCTTTATCGCCAGAAAGTCTCCGGCATCAATCGCCATGGTTTCCTCTGCCGGCGAATGATCGAAAGCGCCAGTGAGGTTGATGGCCGCGTGCAATTGCAACTGCGCGACCTCGGCACGGGCAGCACCGAGGCGCGGCGCTACGACGCGGTGATCCTGGCTACCGGCTACGAACGTCGTTCGCATCGCGAACTGCTCGCCCCACTCAAAGACTATCTGGACGACTTCCAGGTCGATCGCGATTATCAACTGCTGGCACGCCCGGAGCTGGAAACACCGGTCTTTATCCAGGGCTTCAGCCAGCAGTCCCATGGCCTGAGCGACACGCTATTGTCTGTGCTGCCGGCACGCTCCGGGGAGATCGCCGCCGCCCTGGAGAAGCGACTGGAGGGCATTCGTCAGCCCCAATCGGCCCCTGACGCCCGCCGCGCGGCCGGTCTAAGCGTCTCGGCCTGATGGCTGAATATTGGCGGCCGATCGGGTATGCTGGGTAAATGATGTTGTTTCTCATTTGTCCATTTTCATGAACAAGGGTGCCAGGGGCTGATGATCGACGTGCTTGCACCGCTGTTTCGTGGTGATTTCGAAACCTACCGGGAAGTGTTGGTGCTGGACGACGATCCTCGTCCGGCCACCCCCTACCACACGCTGTTGGCGCCCAGCGCTTTTGGCGACTTGCAAGGCCGCTTCGGCCAGCGCTACAGCGGTAGCGACCGCCGTGCCTTGGCGTCGTTGTGGGCGAAGCACTACATCGTCAAGCTGCTGCCACCCGTGATGGGGGCCACGTTGCTGTTGCGCTGGCGTCTGCCGCTGTCTCTGGCCGACACAGCCCTGGTGTTGGATGAGGAGCTCTTGCCCCAGGCGTTTCGCCTGATCGGCAAAGGCGAGCCGTTCGCGGCCGATGTAAGCGATCCGTTCGAGCTGTTCTCGGGCTTGCTGGACGATCACTTGCAGCCGCTGTTCCAGGCCATGGCCAGTCAGGTGAAGCTGTCGCCCAAGGTGCTGTGGAGCAATGCGGGCAACTACTTCGAAAACCTGCTCAACCTGATGGCCAAGGCCGGCATGCCCGCCGAACGCCTGGCGCCAGGCCGCCTCTTGCTGGAAACCAAGACCCGCCCCGATGGTACCCGCAATCCGCTTTTCCAACCGGTGCAGTATCTGCCCATCAACGATGAACACGGTCAGGCCAGCTTGCGCCGCGAGCGTAAGGTCTGCTGCGTGCGCTACCTGTTGCCCGAGCTCGAGCTATGCGGCAACTGTCCGCTTAAGGTCAAGCCATCCGGCAAGCGGGTTTGTGCCTGAAGGACACATGTGGGGATTTGATCCCGCTGCGCGCCAAGCGAATGGATTGTATGTGGCGCGCACGTGTTCACGAGGCTGCGTTGCTGACACATGGATTCGCTAGCAAGATGCCATCCCGGTTAACGCCGCCCCCCGAAAAAACTGCGACCCGGTGGAATCACTCAGTAGTGAAAACTGATTGCCGATCCATCGCGCGGGTGCGGCATGACGCCCATGCTGATGCCGTAGATGGACTCCAGGACTTCACTGTTCATCAAGTCCGCCGGTGGGCCCTGGATCAGCAACCGGCCGCTGTGCAACGCCACCAGGTGGTCGCAGTAACGCGCAGCCATGTTGATCTCATGCAGTACCACGACCACGCCGAGGTCCAGCTTGTGGCTCAACTCGCGAATCAACCCCAGTACCTCGACCTGATGAGCAATGTCTAAAGCCGAGGTCGGCTCGTCGAGCAGCAGATAGCGGCTGTTCTGTGCCAGCAGCATGGCCAGCCAGACCCGCTGGCGTTCGCCGCCAGAGAGGTTGTCCACCAGGCGGTCGGCATAAGCAGTGGTGTGAGTCAGTTCCAGGGCCTGTTCGACCTGCGCGTGATCCTGCTCGCTCAAGCGTCCCAGTGCGCCATGCCACGGGTAGCGGCCAAAGCGCACCAGTTCGCGCACGGTGAGGCCGTCGGCGGCGGGCAGTTGTTGCGGCAAGTAGGCCACCTGCCGTGCGAACTCGCGGTTTTTCCAGGCCGACAACGGCACGCCATCGAGCGTTACCGTTCCCTGGCTCGCGGCTTGCTGGCGGGCAAGCAACTTGAGGAGGGTCGATTTCCCGGAGCCGTTATGCCCGATCAAACCGATGATCTGGCCATCGGGCAGGGTCAGGTCCAGCGGGTGCAGGAGGGTGCGCTCGGGGATTTCGAAAGAGACGGCCTGCAACTCGAACATTGGAAGGTCCTAGGGCAAAAAAGACACTAATTTAGAGCAAACAAGAAGCATTATCAAAGGTTGTGTGGTGCGCGTCGGTGAAGATGGCGCGTTATCCTCGCAGGGTTCATTCGTTGTTTCTTGAAACCATCGGTTTGCGGCTCTCCACTCAAATGTGATGAGCGTCGTTCACCTTTCAGACGTTGCTTGCAATGTGAGCTTCGATAAATGGGCGGATAGCTGCCTTCAGGTCGGCGACGCGGGTGAAGGTGCCCCGGTGCGAAGTTGCACGCCACTTGACCACCCGTTTGCGTTCGACCTGACCCGCGATTGCGTCGGATTTGACCGGCATGCGTTGAAACCATGATCGGCAGAGAACGGCCGATTGTGTTGAAAAAGTCGATCCTTCCAGGCTGCGCATGTACTGACTGCTGAAGATGCCTTTCTTGTGCGCGGCTACGCGAAATCTGAGCCCGGAACCCTCTGCTCAAAGTAAAGATTTCAATCTCAAGCGCATACTTTTCTGCCGTGGAAACCATGGCCGACTTTTTCAACACAATCGGCCAGGAGCAGACATTCAAACCGCTAGCCAAATACACTGTCGAGAAGATCGCATTCAGAAATTTTGGTGCAAGTGTGCAGCCAAGGAAAAGGGAGGATTCATGAGTCTTGATCTATGCTTGGAAGCTGATAATACGCTCACAATTTCGACGCTGAGCAAAGCACTTGCGAATGCTGGTGCCTGGGAAATAGAGGTCGCAGGAAATGGGCTATACGCTGAATTTAACTCGGGACTTAAATTGAGTACCAAAGACGTACTCGATGACCCTACGATTTATGCTGAGAATACAATGGGTATCGCCTTCCCTGTCGCGGTGCGTTGCACCATCAGAATAAAAGGGCCCGAACCAGAGGGGGAGTCGGCTATGGAAGATTTGGATAAAATCGCTCAGTCCATATTTCAATCGTGTTCGGCCTTCTTTCTTATTAGCTTTCAGTTCGAACAAACCTTGTACTGGCGAGATGCGACAGGACTGCATCGTCCTTGAGGTAGGTGCCTGCGCGTCCTCTTTCAGACATTTCTGAATGGTGTTTTTCGGACGAAAACGCCCCTGAATTGAGGAGCTGCTTTTGGCCGTTGCTGCTCCTCGGGGTAACACGCCAGATGCTAAGACGGAACGTATCGGAAGAGTGTTATGACAAACAGCAAAAAGCCGCAACACTGCACGATCTGCGCACGCCTACTCGACAATACGGAAGATCCCCTATCAGGCAATACCGGCGGGGATTGCTGGGCATGCATAGGCGCTATCGAGGCGGAAATGGGATGCGCAGAGTCGCTCGACTACGTACGCCAAGAATACGAGGCAGGACTTCGGCCTGGCTGGATCGATCCGTTCAAGCCATGACTCGAAAGCTGGATTACGACTGCTTTGGGCCGTTCTCTCCCGATCATGCCCACGAATCGTACTGGTCAAATCCGATGCAAATGACTGGTCAGGTCGAATGCAAATGGGTGGGCAAGTCCGTGCAATTACCCACCCAGGCACAGAGCGCTTCAGTGCGGCCTGTATTAATAAACCTGAGGCACGATGAGTTCCGGTGGTGTCGGACTGCGGGAATAGTCCTCCTGTCTGACGCGTTGCGGCAGTTCGATCACCGGTAGCTCCACTTCTTCATAGGGCATCTGCCCGAGCAGGTGAGAGATGCAGTTGAGCCTGGCTTTCTTCTTGTCATCGGCGTGCACCACCCACCACGGCGCTTCTGCGATGTGGGTGCGTTCGAGCATGATTTCCTTGGCCTTTGTATACGCTTCCCAGCGCCGCCGAGACTCCAGGTCCATGGGGCTGAGCTTCCATTGCTTGAGCGGGTCGTGAATGCGACTGAGAAAGCGCAGATGCTGTTCCTGGTCGGAAATCGAGAACCAATACTTGATCAGTTGGATGCCGGAGCGGGCTAGCATGCGCTCGAACTCGGGTACGGTGCGGAAGAACTCTTCGTACTGATCTTCGTCGCAAAAACCCATGACTTGTTCGACGCCTGCGCGGTTGTACCAACTGCGGTCGAACAGCACGATTTCACCGGCTGCCGGCAGGTGTGAAACATAGCGTTGGAAGTACCATTGCGTCCGTTCACGGTCGTTGGGGGCGGGCAGGGCGGCGACGCGACAGACGCGAGGGTTGAGCCGTTGGGTAATGCGCTTGATCACACCGCCTTTGCCGGCGGCATCGCGTCCTTCGAACAGGATGACGACTTTGGCGCCAGTCTTGACAACCCAGCTTTGCAGCTTCACCAGTTCGCCTTGCAGGCGGAACAGTTCACTGAAGTAAATCCTTCTGGCGGCCTTCTCGCTGCCTTCTTCTACCTGTTCATCAAACAGGGCGTTCAGGTCGTGCCCGTCTTCGGATAATTCCAGTTCCAGCTCTTCGTCACTGTGATCAAGCAGCTCACGGTGGATGCGCTGTATCAAGGCGTCTTCTGTGGAGAGCATGGGCGGAACTCGCGTCGTGGGGATGGCAAAGTCTTAGTCGAAATTTGTTACGAGGCAATTACAACAAAATATGTCGCTGCCTCGGCAAAAGGCGAAAAGAGTGCTGTTTGCCATTCATTTTTCATAAAAACGTAACAAGGCTGCTGCAGAGTTCGGTAGCCCGTAATCACAAGGATTTTCCTGAATGAAACGTCTGATGAAGTCTGCTGCACTCGCCGTTGCGGTTTCTCTTAGTGCCACCTCGGTATTTGCTGCCGAGAATGTTCGTCTGACCGGTTCCGGCGCCAGTTTTCCTGCACCGATCTACCTCACCTGGTTCAAGGATTTCAGCAAAAAAACCGCAGATGTCACTGTGGATTATCAATCCAAGGGCAGCGGCGCGGGTGTGCAGGATTTCCTGAATAAAACCGTGGATTTCGCGGCCAGCGACTCGGCCATGAAAGACGAAGATATCGCCAAGGTTGCCGAGGGCGTGCAGTTGCTGCCGATGACGGCAGGTGAAATCGTGCTGGCCTATAACCTGCCAGGCAATCCCAAGGGCCTGAAGCTGCCGCGCGATGTCTATTCCAACATCTTCCTGGGCAAGATCACCAAGTGGAACGATCCGCAGATTGTCGCCGCCAACCCTGGCCTGAAGCTGACCGATACGCCGATCACCGTGGTGGTGCGTGCCGACTCCAGCGGTACCACTGCGGTATTCACCAAGCACCTGTCAGCGATCAACCCGGAATTCCAGAAGGCGCTGGGTGAAGGCAACACCGTCAACTGGCCAGCCAGTGACAAATTCATCAAATCGCCCAAGAACGATGGGGTGACCGCCACGGTTCGCCAGACCCCGGGCGCTATCGGTTATATCGAATACGGCTTCGCCAAGTTGGCCAAGGTTGACTTCGCCCAGTTGCAGAACAAGGCCGGACAGTACGTTGTGCCGAACGCCGAAAGCGGTGCCGAAGCGCTGGCCGCGGTGAACATGCCGAAAAGCCTGGTGGCCTGGTTGCCGGACCCGGACGGTGCCAAGTCCTACCCGATCACTTCCTACACCTGGATGATCTTCCGTAAGGACAACGGTAACCCGGCCAAGGCCAAGGCCATGCGTGAAATGGTCGAGTACAGCCTGACCGAAGGGCAGAAAATTGCCGACTCGATGGGTTACATCCCGCTGCCACCGTCGGTTGTCGATCAGGTTCGCAAAGCGTCCGCCAACATCCAGTAACGCTCATGAGGCCTCTTTCGGTGTGTGCGCTCAGCCATGCCGGAAGAGTTTCCCCCCGCTCCGGAATTAGCCAATGAACACACCTTTTGTCGTACCGGTTAACCCGGATTCTGCCTGCCAGCCGCCCTCTACGAAGGATTTGCTGGTTGATCGCACCTTCCGTGCGCTTGCGCGAATAGGGGGGATTTTGATTCTGGCGTTGGTCTTCGCCTTGGTCTTCGAGGTAGGACGCAAGGCCCTTCCAGGCATGGAAAAGCACGGTTTTGACGTGATTTTCGGCAGCGTCTGGGACGTTAACCAAGGTAAGTACGGCATTCTGCCGGCTATTTGGGGCACGCTTTACAGCGCCCTGATCGCGTTGCTGATCGCAGGTTTTTTCGGCGTCAGCATGGCGATTTTCCTGACACAGGATTTCCTGCCTGCGAGATTGGCAGCCGTCTTTCGCACCATTGTCGAATTGCTCGCAGCCATCCCCAGCGTCGTCTATGGGCTGTGGGGGATTTACGTGGTGATCCCGGCGATTCGCCCGCTCACGGCGTGGTTGAACAGCGAACTGGGTTGGATTCCTTTCTTCGGCACGTCCTTGAGCGGGCCGGGCCTACTCCCTGCGGCGCTGGTATTGGCCATCATGATTTTGCCGACCATTGCCGCCGTTTCGCAGGACGCGCTTACCAGTGTACCGATGAAAACCAAGCAGGCCGCCTACGGCATGGGGACCACCCATTGGGAAGCGATTCTCAAAGTGATGGTGCCGTCCGCTGCCACTGGCATTTTCGGCTCCTTGGTCCTCGGCCTGGGCCGTGCGCTGGGTGAAACCATGGCGCTGGCCATGCTGGTGGGTAACGCGAACAACATTTCGCTTTCTCTGTTTGCCCCTGCCAATACGCTGGCCGCCTTGTTGGCGCTGAACTTCCCCGAAGCTGGGCCTAACGAGATCGAGGTGTTGATGTACGCCGCACTGGTGCTGATGTTCATCACACTGGTGGTGAACATCCTCGGCTCCATGATCATGCTTTACGCCCAGCGGGGTACCAAATGATGACTGACCTCACTTCTCCTGCAAGCAGTTTGAGCTCGCCGGTGGGCGTCTTGCCCAGCCTGCAGCGCAAGTTCGAAGGCCGCGCCCTGCGCAGTCTGGTGTTGACCACGCTGGTCTGGGCTGGCGCGCTGCTGGCCAGCGTGCCGCTGATTTCCGTGCTCTATATGCTGATCACTCGCGGCGGGGCGCGCCTGAGCCTGGAGGTATTCACCGAGTTGCCGCCTACCGGTTTCGAGACGGGTGGCGGTTTTGGCAACGCGATGGCAGGCACCTTCGTGATGGTCGGTATTGCGGCTGCGATCGCGGTACCGGTCGGCATCATGGCCGCCATCTTCCTGGCGGAACTTGGCCCCGACAGCAAGATGGCAAGCGCCGCGCGTTTTGCCGCCAAGATGCTCACGGGCCTGCCTTCCATTCTGGCCGGGGTGTTTGCCTACGCCCTGGTGGTCATGACCACCGGTACCTACTCGGCACCGGCCGGTGGCGTGGCATTGGCGGTACTGATGCTACCCATTGTCGTGCTGACGGCTGAAGAGTCGATGCGGATGGTGCCTAAGATCATGAAGGACGCGGCCTACGGCATGGGCTGCACCCGCTCGCAGGTTATCTGGAAAATCATCTTGCCTACCGGCATGCCGGCGATCCTTACGGGCGTGATGTTGGCTGTGGCACGTGCCGCTGGCGAAACCGCACCGTTGTTGTTTACTGCGCTGTTCAGCAACTACTGGATCTACCACGACGGCAGCCTGGCGGTGATGAATCCGACAGCATCGCTTGCCGTACTGATTTACAACTTCTCTGGCATGCCCTTCGACAACCAACTCGAACTCGCGTGGGCGGCTTCGCTGGTGCTGGTAATGATCGTGCTGGTCGTGAACGTTGTCAGCCGTATTTTCGGCAAGCCCAAGTACTGAAAACGGGAGCATCTGAATTTTGAACGTATCAACTGCGCAAATAGCCGCTCCGTTTGTCACGCAGACACCTGTGGTCATGGACTGCAAGCTTGACAAGATTTTCTATGGCAACTTCATGGCTGTACGTGACAGCCACGTGCCAATTGAAAAGAACAAAATCACCGGGTTTATCGGTCCTTCCGGCTGCGGAAAAAGTACCGTGTTGCGTAGCCTCAATCGCATGAATGATCTGGTCAAGGGCTTTCGTTTTGAGGGGCATGTGCATTTCCTTGGGCAGGACGTTTATGGGAAGGGCGTCGATCCCGTGGTCGTGCGCCGCTATATCGGCATGGTGTTTCAACAGCCCAACCCGTTCTCGATGAGCATCTTCGACAACGTTGCTTTTGGTCTGCGTCTCAATCGCTACAAGGGCGACCTGGGCGACCGCGTAAAGCACGCCCTGCAAGGTGCTGCGTTGTGGGATGAGGTCAAGGACAAGCTCAAGGTCAGCGGCCTGTCCCTCTCGGGCGGTCAGCAGCAACGGCTGTGCATCGCCCGGGCCATTGCGACCGAGCCGGAAGTGCTGTTGCTGGATGAGCCGTGTTCGGCACTCGACCCGATCGCTACCCGTCGGGTCGAGGAGTTGATGGTCGAGTTGAAGAAGGACTACACCATCGCCCTGGTTACCCACAACATGCAACAGGCCATCCGTGTGGCTGACACGACAGCCTTCTTCTCGGTGGATATCTCCCAGGGCACGCGCACGGGTTATCTGGTGGAGATGGGTTCCACTGCGCAGATTTTCGAAAACCCGAGAGAACAGATGACTGGCGATTACATCAGCGGCAAATTCAGCTAGGCAACACACGCCCGATCAAGACCGCATGCCGCCAACGCTGATAAAACGGCCTTGGCCGGCCCCGGTTGTTTTGCTTTGTTATCTACTGTTTCTCAGGAACGCCAATGTCTGCAATGCGTCGTCTTGATTTACCCGCGATTGAACGCGCACTGCGTAAGGTGCAGGGCCGCTTTGCCGAGCTCAGCCGGCACTTTACCGAGCAGCGCGATCCCTTGACCGACGAGGTGTTGCAGAATGTGCTTGAAGGCTATGCGCTGATTGATGACTATGTCGCGCGGGGCGTCGATCTGTTCAACCTTCAGCAACTGAACCTGATGCTGGAGATCAATGCCACCGTTCTGTGTGGCCGAGACCCGGCACGCCGGTTGGAATACGCTGAGCACTTGGCAGCTACCGAGGAACACTTCTTCAACAATGTTGAGGGGGGAATAAAGGACTTGTACAACTGGTATTGCGCCTATCGCAGCGAGTCGGTGTGGAAGCGCGCGGCCGGTGTGTATGTCCGCATCCTCAGCAAGCCGCAATTGTTCATTGAAGGTAACAACCGCAGCGGGTCGCTTATAGTCAGTTATTTGCTCATGCGTGCAGGCTTGCCACCCTTCGTGCTGACCCTGGAAAACGCCGAGGGCTACTTCAACCCCTCATCGGTGATACGCAACTCTGCCAAGCATGGTGTAAAGGCCTTGTACGAATTGCCCAAGATCAAGAAAAAATATGCAGCCTTCCTGGAAGAACAAGCACCTGATCCAGAGGCGTTTTTTCTGAGCAAGACGCCATTGCCCGTCTCCCAGGGGGACCACGGATGAGCCGGTATCCAATCCTGGCGACATGTCGTGTTTTTAGCGCGCGGGCGTGGCGGGCCACCAAGACTTGTCTGCCGATACCACTCACCAGGCGCCAGCGCATCCGTATTTCGTTTGATATCGATGACACCTTGGCTTGTCAACTCCACCACTGTGCCGTTGAACACAGCCGCCTGCCTGCCTGTGTCCACCGCTGGCTGGGTGAGCCGTTGCGCATGGGCACACGCTCCCTGACCCGCGAGCTACGGCGCCAGGGCTGCAGTATCTGGGTATACACCTCGTCTGGCCGGGCGCCGTCCTACATCAGGCGCTGGTTGTTGTTGTACGGCATCCGCGTCGACGGCGTGGTCAACAGCGTGCTGCACAGCCGCGCCTTGACCGCGCATGGACTGTTGAACTCGCCCTCGAAATTTCCGCCAGCATTTGATATCGACTTGCATGTCGATGATTCCGAGGGCGTGCGGCTTGAAGGGCATGATCACGGCTTTCGTGTTGTTGTCGTGAAGCCAGAGGATGAGAGCTGGGCGCTGCGGGTCCTAGATGCCGTCGCTGAAGTGCAGGCGCAACTGGCCTGGCAGCGACCGCAATAAACGCCAACCCGCTCGCATCACGTCGCCGGCATTTTGATAACGACCGAACTGAGCCAGGTTCTGGATAGCCTGTTCCTGGTCAGGGGGCATAACATTTCGCGTCGACATGATTGGCTCGAGCCTTGGGCAATCATGTTCTTTCGAGCATTGGCAGATCCTGCCGTTGTGCCCGCCAGCACACCGTTGGGATTGGTATTCGACGAACTGCGCATTGGCGTGGGTGTTGCGCCGTCAGCCTGGCCAAGCTGTGTTTTATGTGTGCGGCGTTCTCGCCAATCGAGTGACGCGAGTTACGCACTGAACAAACCTTGGGCAGTTATTTCTGGTGATCACTTCTTCGTGATTTGCCGAGCAAGCGCCGCTTTTGTTTTTCCAGGAAAAACATCACCTCGAGCTTCAGATCATCGGGGTCGAGGAAATAGACCGCATAGTAGCCCTCGCCATAATCCGGATAGTCAGCGGGTGCGTCGACAATCGTAACCGCCTGATCCAGCAGGAACGCGTAGAGCGCATCGACGTCCTCACGCGCGCCCAGCTCGAACGCATAGTGGTGATAGCCCACATCGCCGGTCCGGTGCTTATGTTTGCGACCCTGGGCATCGGCTTCGGTGATCCAGAACAGGGTTTCGCCGTTGGTCCAGCCAATAACCCGGTCGAACTCCCACTCGATGGTGAATCCCAGGAAACCGAGTACCTGATCATAGAACGCCCTGGAGCGTTCCAGATCACTGACACGAATGGCCAAGTGATCGATCCCGATGACGTTCACCATGTCAGGTCTCCTCGATTTCGGTTTCGGTTTCTAGGGACAAAGAGCGCTGTTGAAACTCAGAACGGTGCGTCGATATCGACCACGACAATCAGCTTGTGGTTGACGAACTCCTTGAGCCCGAGACCGATCAGCTCGCGGCCGTACCCCGAGCGGCGCACGCCACCGAAAGGCAGATCGGCTTCGACCTTGGTCGGGTGGTTGACGAACACCATCCCCGTGGAGATTTTCTTCGCGACTTCTGCGCCATGCGCCGTATCCCGGGTGAACACCGAGCCGCCGAGGCCGAACGGCGAGTCGTTGGCGATGCGTACTGCATCGTCTTCATCCTTGGCGCGGAACACCATGGACACCGGGCCAAAGAACTCCCAGTAACGAGCGGGGTTGTCCTCGGCGACATCGGTCAGGATCGTCGGCTGCACGAATGCCCCATCGACAGGCACGGGTGGCCCGACTTCTTCGGCCTTGGCGCCGAGCTTCACCGCGTCGAGGATCTTTTGCTTGACCTCATTGGCGGCGCTTTGCGAGGAGAGCGGCGCCAGGGTCGTCTTCGCATCGAAGGGATCGCCGGCGACCAATTCCGCGACGCCCTTGCGATAGAGCGCGAGGAAGTCGTCATAGACCGCATCGACCACGATCATGCGCTTGGAGGACACACAGACCTGTCCGGCATTCCAATGCCGGCCGAACACCGCCCATTGGCTGGTTTTCGCCAGGTCCGCGTCAGCCAGCACGACGAAGGCGTCGGCGCCGCCGAGTTCCAGGGTGGACTTTTTCAGCGCTTTGCCCGCTTGTGACGCCACCACCGCGCCGGCGCCTTCCGAGCCGGTCAAGGCGACGCCCTGCACGCGGGCATCGTTGATGATCAGCTCGATCTGCGAACGCGTGGCGTACAGATTACGGAAGGCGCCATCAGGCAAACCGGCATCCTTCATCAACTTTTGAAAGCGCGCCGCGCTTTGCGGCACATTCGCCGCGTGTTTCAGCAGCACGGTATTCCCGGCAGAAAGCTGCGGCGCCAGAATGCGGGCGATCTGGTAATAAGGGAAATTCCACGGCTCAATCGCCAGCAGTACGCCGAGCGGTTCGCACACGAGCACAGCCTCACCCTCGGCAGGGTCGAGAACCGGGAGTTTCTCCGGTTTGAGCAGGGTTTCGGCATTGCGCACGTAGTATTCGAAGATTTTTGCCGACAGCTCGACCTCAGCTTTCGCCTCTGCAAACAGCTTGCCCATCTCCAGCGTCAGTACCTTGGCAAAGGCGTCGCTGTCCTTGCGCAGGATATCGGCGGCATTCTGCAGGATGCGTGCGCGCTCGGCGAAAGGCGTGTCCTTCCAGGCCAGGAAGGCCTCATGGGCCTTGGCGATGGCTGCGGTGACCTCTGCATCGGTCGCATCGGGAAAGGTCTGCAGTGTCTCGCCGGTATAGGGATTGATCGTTGCATATGCCATGTAAAAGCTACTCCAGAACCGTTTCGACTAATGGGCCAACCCGCCGCTGAGTGCATGTGCCGGGACTGATGAAGGTACACGAGGAACGGGTTTCAAGCATGGAGCGAAAGGTCGCATGTCCATAGACACACGACATGCAGGGGAATTCACTTGACTTCAAGGGCTGCGACGACCATCACTAAAAGATGCGTGTCGCTCTGCCGATCCGCGTCGCCAGTTGTCCGCCGTCAGCGGTGGCGAGCATTGCGCCAGACCTCGGACTGCTTGAGCGGTTGGGGTTTCGGATGACGCTTATGGCGATTGGCTGCTGTCATCCTTTGTCACTTGTTGGACCTACTGCAACGCAAGCTCACTCACGGATACAAGGAGATAAGTATGAAAGCTGCTGTTGTTGCCCAAGGGCAACGCGTGAACGTGACCGAAAAAACATTACGGCCTCTGAAACATGGTGAGGCTCTCCTCAAAATGCAGTGCTGCGGGGTCTGCCATACTGACCTGCACGTCAAGAACGGTGATTTCGGTGATAAAACCGGGGTGATCCTTGGCCATGAAGGCATCGGTATCGTGCAGGCGGTAGGACCCGGCGTCACCTCGCTGAAGCCCGGTGATCGTGCCAGCGTAGCGTGGTTCTTCCAGGGCTGCGGGCACTGTGAATACTGCAACAGCGGCAACGAGACACTCTGCCGCGACGTCAAAAACTCCGGTTATACCGTGGATGGCGCAATGGCCGAAGAGTGCATTGTCGTCGCCGACTACTCAGTGAAAGTGCCTGATGGGCTTGATTCTGCGGCGGCGAGCAGCGTGACCTGTGCTGGCGTCACGACGTATAAAGCCGTCAAGGTTTCCAATATTCGCCCGGGGCAATGGATTGCGATCTACGGGCTGGGCGGCCTGGGGAATCTGGCGCTGCAGTATGCAAAAAATGTCTTCAACGCCCGGGTTATTGCCGTGGACATCAACGATGATCAACTGCAGTTCGCCAGGGAAATGGGCGCCGATCTGGTCATCAACTCTCGCAACGAGGATGCCGCAAAAGTTATCCAGGAGAAGGTCGGCGGAGCTCACGCGGCTGTCGTGACGGCCGTCGCCAAAGTCGCGTTCAACTCTGCGGTGGATGCCCTGCGTGCCGGTGGACGCCTGGTCGCAGTCGGCCTTCCGCCTGAAGCCATGAGCCTCAATATTCCTCGGTTGGTGCTTGACGGGATCGAGGTGGTTGGCTCGCTGGTCGGCACTCGACAAGACCTCGTTGAAGCCTTCGAGTTTGCCGCGCAAGGCAAGGTGGTGCCGAAGGTAACAATGCGTCCGATCGAAGATATCAATCAGATTTTCGATGAAATGCAGGAGGGGAAAATCAAAGGCCGCATGGTGATTGATTTGAGTCATTAACGGGCCATTGGCAGCCGCTTAGGCGGCTGCCAATGTAGTGGTCTAATGAAACCGGACACCCATTTAGGCGAGAATGCTCGCCAGATCGAGGTGTCAGATGACCAAACAATGCCGCTCCTTTACGGCTGAATTCAAACGCGAGGCTGCCGACCTCGTGCTGATGGTTTTCTAGCAACCCATTCGAGATATCCCTATGAAACCCAATCCGACAATCGATAACGTATTACGCGTCGCGTTGGTTACAGGGTCCACTTCCGGTATCGGCGCAGCCATTGCACGTGCACTAAGCCGGGCAGGCTATGCAGTGGTGCTCCATTCGCGAAACTCTGCGGATACGGGACGCGCTATGGTTGCCGAGATGAAGCAGGCTATTTACGTGCAAGCTGATCTTGCTTTCGAAGCTGACAGGGTCAGGCTTATTAACGAGGCGATCGCCGCGTGGGGGCAGCTCGACGTATTGGTCAATAACGCCGGTATTAGCAGAGTCATTCCGCACGGCGACCTTGCCTCGGCCAACTCGACGGTGTGGCACGAACTTAACGAGATTAATGTCGTGGCGCCGTTCCACCTCGTCGCATTGGCCGAGTCGGCGTTGCGCGATGCCGCCCGTTACCGTCGAGCAGGTTGCGTCGTAAACATCAGTTCGCATGCCGGTATCCGTCCTAAGGGCGCATCGATTCCCTATGCGGTAAGCAAAGCTGCGCTTAATCACATGACCCGCTTGCTCGCGGTATCGCTTGGGCCAGACATTCGCGTAAACGCTGTGGCGCCTGGCTTGGTCGACACGCCTCTGACCGCAGAGTGGACAGAGGCCCAAGAGTTGTGGCGAACTCGCGCACCCATGCGCAGGGCCGCTAGCCCAGACGACATCGCAAAAGCTGTTGTAATGCTGGTCGAGTCGGACTACTTAACCGGCGAGATACTCCTCTCCGACGGCGGGTTGAATCTGACCTAGGTTTAGCGTGCTCCGGTATCTGGAGATGGTTGCAGGCGTTCCGCTTGCGCCTCGTTGACGGTGCCGATGCGTATTATTCCGAGATATCAGGCCTCGGAAAGCTGAAACCGATAACCGACCCCATACAACGATTCGATGGGCGTTTCCCCTGGGCACGCCTGCTCCAGCTTGCGCCGCAAGTTTCGGATATGGCTGTCCACCGTGCGGTCGGTGACCACGCGGTGGTCGGAGTAGATCTTGTCGAGCAGTTGGTCACGGGAAAATACCCGCCCGGCGGAACGTGCAAAGGTGCTGAGCAGTCGCAGCTCCAGCGGGGTGAGGTCCAGGGCGATGCCGTCTATTGACGCGCGATATTGCGCTTCGTCGATCAGCAGTCGCGGCGGGGCGTTGACCAGCAGTTGGGGGCCGCGGCGCAGGATGGCCTTGACCCGGGCCACCACCTCCCGGGGGCTGAAAGGCTTGCAGATGTAGTCGTCGGCGCCCAGGTCCAGGCCCAGCAGGCGGTCCACCTCTTCGACGCGGGCAGTGATCATGATGATTGGCACGGCGCTGAAACTGCGCAGGTCCTGGCAGACTTGCATGCCGTCACGCCCAGGCAGCATCAGGTCGAGCAAGATCAGGCGCGGTGTTTGCGCACGCACTGTCGGCACTACCTGTAAGCCGTTGTCCAGGCACTGGGTCGAGTAGCCTGCCGCGACCAGATAATCCTGCATCAAGGCGGCCAGCTTCGGTTCATCTTCGACAATCAGGATCGGGCTTTTGTCGCTCATGGTTCAGATATTCCGTGGCAAGCGCAGGGTCAGCCAAAGGCCACCGAGGGGAGAGTGAGCGGCGCTAAGGCTGCCGCCGTGGGCGAGGGCGATGTTGTGACAAATCGCCAGGCCCAGACCGGCTCCGCCACTGGCACGGTTGCGCGATGATTCGCCGCGATAGAAGCGCTCGAACAGGCGCGGCAACTGCTCGGCCGAAACCCCGGGGCCGGAGTCGATGAAGTCGATGCACACGTGGGTGCGATCGACGACGGCGCGGATGCGTATGAGCCCGTTCGGGTCGGTGTAGCGCACGGTGTTTTCCAGCAGGTTGGAAAACAGTTGCTGCAGGCGATTGGCATCGGCCAACAGTTCCATAGGCTGGGGCGGCAGTTCCAGTTCGACGCGCAGGTGCCGGTCGTTCAGGCGCTCCTGGAACATCGACACGCTGGCTTGCAGCAGTTGATCCACTGCGCACGCGCTCTTGCGGTAGGTCAGCGCACCCACATCCGCCAGGGACAGTTCATACAGGTCATCCACCAGCTTGCTGAGCATGCTGACCTCACCTTGCAACGACTTCATCGAGCCTGGGTTCAGGCTGCGTACACCATCCTCGATGGCCTCCAGCTCGCCGCGCAACACCGACAGCGGGGTGCGCAACTCGTGGGAGACATCAGCCATGAATTCGCGGCGCATCTGTTCATTGCGCTCCAGGGTGTAGGCGAGTTGGTTGAAGTCACGGGCCAATTGGCCCACTTCATCATTGGAGGCGACCGCCACCCGGCCACTGTAGTCGCCGCTGGCCAGACGGTGGGTCGCCGCGGCCACCCGTTTGACCGGCTCCAACAGCGTGCGGGCGATCCACCAGGCAATCAGCATCGCCAGCACCAGCGAAAAGGCGCCCATGACCAGGCTGGTGCGTAACTGGTATTGCTGGAACCGTTCGCCGCCGGCTTCGGTCACGCTCTGGAACGGGGTCACGGCCAGCCAGCCAACGGTTTCCTCGGCCACCACAATCGGGCGTAACAGGGCGTCGTCGCCGATATCCGGGTAGCCGTTCACGCGTTTTTTGTGTTCATCCAGCAAGGCGATGCGAAACAGCGCGCCTGTCAGGTCCGACGCCATGGGCGCACGCAAGTCATTCTTCGCCGGATCTTCGCCGACCTCGGGCCGCATAATGTCGAACCAGCGATCCGACCGGTTGCGCAGGAACTCCCAGCTGCCTTCACGCGCATAGGCACTGGCCAGGCGCGGCAGCACGGGGGCCATGCGCTCCAGCGCCTGCTCATTGAGATAACCGAGAAAGCCCCGCCCAAAACTCCAGCTCGTCGCCACACCCATGCTCAGGATGACCAGCAACACACCGGCCAGTACCGCAATAAACAGCTTGGTGGAGATACTCAGCTTCATGAAGGAGGGCCGTTAAGAATGGATCGGACCATTTAGGCCCTGGCGAAGAAAAGATTCAACCCGGCCGGGCAATCTTCAATTTTCCTGCACATTTGCCTTGCACGATAGCGCTGACTCAAGCAATCCCGTCTTGTAGAGGCCGTTATGTCGACGAAAATCATCGCCAAATACCTGGTAACCGCCGCGGTTTGCCTGTCTTTGTTCATTCTGGTCCTGCTGGGCGGTTGCTCCGGTGGCGAGCCGGCACCTCAAGCGATCACCCCCAAAGTTTCGGTGATCAGCGTAAAACCTCAGAGCCAAGTGCTGACCACCGAGTTGGCGGGACGCACCCAGGCCTTCATGGTGGCGCAGATTCGTCCGCAAGTCGGCGGTATCGTCCAGCGGCGGTTGTTCGTCGAGGGGGCGGATGTCAAGGTCGGGCAAGCGCTGTACCAATTGGATGCGGCGTCCTATACCGCCGCGCTGGCGCAATCCGAGGCGAGCCTGGTCAAGTACCGCGCCACGCTTAAATCGGCGCAGACCACCGCCAAGCGCGACGCCGAACTGGTGAAGATCAATGCCATCAGTCAGCAAACCAACGAGGACGCTCAGGCGACCTTGCTGACGGCCGCCGCCGACGTGCAAGTCGCCGAGGCGGAAGTCCAAACCGCACGGATCAACCTGGCTTACACGCGCATCACCTCGCCGGTCAGCGGGCGCATTGAAACGTCCACGGTGACCCCAGGCGCGCTGGTCGTCGCCAATCAGGACAGCGCATTGACCACCGTGCAGCAACTCGATCCGATCTATGTGGACGTGACCCAATCGACCACGGAACTGCTGCGGCTCAAGCGTGACCTGGCCAGCGGCGGGTTGCAGTCCAATGGCAACGGCGAGGCGCGGATCAGCCTGAAGCTGGATGACGGCACCACCTACAACCAGACTGGGCGGCTCAAGGTCAGCGGGGTGAGTGTCAACGAAGGCACGGGCACCGTCACCCTGCGTGCCGAATTCGCCAACCCGGACCACCTGCTGCTGCCGGGCATGTATGTACGCGCGGTGCTGGAACAGGCGCGCGATGACCAGGCCATTCTGATCCCGCAAAAAGCCGTGAACCGCAGCGCCAGCGGTGTGACCACGGCGTTGCTGGTGGTCGATGGCAAGATTGAACAACGTGAGCTGACCGTCGATCGCGCGGTGGGTAATCAGTGGTGGATCACGGCGGGCCTGAAGGCCGGTGATCAGTTGGTCGTCGAAGGTGGACAAAAAGTCCGTGCCGGCGCCGCCGTCCAGGTGCAGGACGCCAATGCTCAGGCGGCCACGCCGTCCACCCCTGCGAAGGAGGGTTAAGCGTGGCGCACTTTTTTATAGATCGACCGATTTTCGCCTGGGTCATCGCCATCGTGATCATGCTCGGTGGCAGCCTGTCCATCAGCCAGTTGCCGCTGGAGCAATACCCGGACATCGCGCCGCCCACGGTGAAGATTTCCGCGACCTACACCGGGGCCTCGGCCAAGACCGTGGAAGACTCGGTGACCCAGGTCATCGAGCAGCAGATGAAAGGCCTGGATAACCTGACCTACATGTCGGCCACCAGCAGCTCGGCGGGCAGCGCCAGCATCAGCTTGACCTTTACCGCCGGCACCGACCCGGATGTGGCCCAGATGCAGGTGCAGAACAAGCTGCAACAGGCCGAGTCGAGGCTGCCGCAATCGGTACAAAGCGAAGGCCTGACCGTGACCAAGGGCGGCTCGGACTTCCTGATGATCGTCGCCCTGGCATCGGATGACCCCAGCGTTACCGGCACTCAGATCGGTGACTACATTTCCACCACCTTGCTCGACTCCATCAGCCGCATAGACGGCGTCGGTGATGTGCAAACGTTGGGATCAGGCTACGCCATGCGTATCTGGCTGGACCCGGCCCTGTTGGAAAAATACGCGCTGATGCCTTCGGACGTCAGCAGTGCCCTGGAGGCGCAGAACACCGAAGTCTCCGCCGGGCAGCTCGGTGGCTTGCCGGCGATCAAGGGGCAGCAGTTGAACGCGACGATCAGCGCCCGCAGCAAACTGCAGACCGTCGAAGAGTTTCGCAATGTGGTGGTCAAGTCCAACAGCGAGGGTGCCGTGGTGTTGCTGGGCGATGTCGCAACCTTGGAGTTGGGCAGTGAAAGCTACGACATCAGCACCGCCCTCAACGGCAAGCCCGCCGCTGCCATGGGGGTGCAGTTGGCGGCAGGCGCGAATGCGCTGAACGTCGGCAAGGCGGTCAAGGCCAAGCTCAAAGAAATGGAGCCGTTCTACCCGACTGAAATGCAGCTTAAAAATGTGATTGCCTACGACACCACGCCGTTTGTCAGCCTGTCCATCGAGGAAGTGGTCAAGGCCTTGGGCGAGGCCATCGTGCTGGTGGTGTTGATCATGTTCCTGTTCCTGCAAAACCTGCGCGCGACGCTGATCCCGGCGATTACCGTGCCGGTGGTGCTGCTGGGCACGTTCGGCGTGTTGGCGATGTTTGGCTATTCGATCAATACCTTGACGATGTTTGCCATGGTCCTGGCGATCGGCTTGCTGGTGGACGACGCCATCGTGGTGGTCGAAAACGTTGAGCGACTGATGGGCGGCGGACTATCGCCCGTGGCGGCCACGCGTCAATCGATGCGTGAAATCACCAGCGCATTGGTCGGCATCACGATGGTGCTGAGCGCGGTGTTTATCCCCATGGCGTTTTTCGGCGGTTCCACCGGGATTATCTATCGGCAGTTTTCGGTGACCATTGTCTCGGCCATGGTCTTGTCGGTGTTGGTGGCGATGACCCTGACACCCGCACTCTGCGCCTCGTTGCTCAAAGCGCGCGACGGCCAGGGGCATGGTGCCCAGCACGGGTTCTTCGGCTGGTTCAACCGTACCTTTGAGCGTGCCAGCGCCGGTTACGAGCGTTGGGTGGGTGTGGTGTTGCGGCGCTGGGGGCGCAGCCTGTTGCTCTATGGCGGGGTGCTGGTGGTCATGGCGGTGGGCTACACGAGCCTGCCCACCTCGTTTCTGCCGGACGAAGACCAAGGGATCCTCCTGGCGCAGATCCAGTTACCGGTCGGCGCGACGGACAGCCGTACCCAGGACGTGATCAAGCAGTTCGAGGACTACATCCTCAAACAGCCCGAAGTCGAAGCGATGATCAGCATCAGCGGGCTGGGCATGGGCGGTAACAGCCAGAACACCGCACGGGCGTTTATCCGCCTCAAGGACTGGGACGAACGCGGTGGGCCTGGCCAGGGTGCGGCGGCGATTGCCCAACGGGCGACCATGGCGCTCTCCAGCATCGGCGATGCCAACGCTTTCGTCATGCAACCTCCGACCGTGCGCGGTCTGGGCCAGAGCTCGGGGTTCGACCTGCAACTCAAGGACCTCGCCGGCCTGGGCCATGATGCGCTGGTGGCGGCCCGCGAACAGTTTCTTGAGCTGGCCAGAAAAGATCCGCGCCTGCTGGGGGTTCGCAGCAACGGCCTGGACGATGCGCCGCAGCTCAAGGTCAGCATTGACGACCGCAAGGCCGGCGCCCTGAGCCTGAGTACCAGCGATATCAACACCACCTTGTCGACGGCGTTGGGCGGTACTTATGTGAATGACTTTCTCAACCAGGGCCGGGTGAAAAAAGTCTATGTGCAGGGCCAGGCATCCGCGCGCATGCAGGCTGCGGACCTTGATCATTGGTTCGTGCGCAACAGCAGCAATGAAATGGTGCCGTTCTCATCGTTTGCCAGCAGCACCTGGAGTTACGGCTCACCCTTGCTGGAACGCTACAACGGCAACGCCTCCCTGGAAATCGTCGGTGACCCCGCGCCAGGCGTGAGCTCCGGCGACGCCATGGACGCGGTGGAAGCCATCGTCCGGCAATTGCCCCAGGGCATCGGCTACGAGTGGACCGGGCAGTCCTATCAATTGCGCCTGTCCGGGTCCCAGGCCCCGCTGCTCTATGCACTTTCCGTATTGTTTGTGTTCCTGTGCCTGGCTGCGCTCTACGAGAGTTGGTCGGTGCCGTTTTCGGTGATTCTGGTGGTGCCCCTGGGGGTGATCGGTGCGGTGCTGGCGACCCGCGTCGCCGGGTTGAGCAACGACGTGTATTTCCAGGTGGGGCTGTTGACCACCGTGGGCCTGGCCGCGAAAAACGCGATCCTGATCGTGGAGTTCGCCAAGCACCTGCAAGAGCAGGGCAACAGCCTGATCGACGCGACGCTGATCGCGGTGCGCCAACGCCTGCGGCCGATTCTGATGACGTCGCTGGCCTTCATGTTCGGCGTGTTGCCGCTGGCCTTGAGTACCGGCGCAGGCTCCGCCGGGCGCCAGGCCATCGGTACGGGCGTGCTGGGCGGTATGTTCAGCGCCACGGTGCTGGGGATCTTCTTTGTACCGCTGTTTTTTGTGCTGATCCGCCGCCGTTTCGGCCGCGAGCGCAGCGCTAATCAATCTGCTCCGACAGGTGATGCATGATCAAGTCACACTGGCCTTTGCTGGCCGCCATGGTCCTGGGTGGCTGCGTCAACCTGGCGCCCCAGTATGAGCGGCCTGAAGCGCCCGTCTCCGGGCAATGGCTGCCGGCGGCCAGCCTGCCGAAAGGGCAGGTGGGTGCCGATGTCAAATGGCAGCAGTTCTTTACCGACAGCCGCCTGGCGCAGTTGCAGGCGTTGGCGCTGGCCAATAACCGCGATTTACGCCTGGCCAGCCTGAATGTCGAAAAGGCCCAGGCGCAGTACCGCATCAAGCGCGCGGACCTGTTTCCCACCATCGATGCGAGCGTCAGCGGCACCCACAGCCGTACACCCGGGTCGTTGTCCAACACCGGCACGGCGGCCACCACCCACGATTACAGCGCGCAATTGGGGCTGAGCAGTTATGAACTGGACGTGTTTGGTCGGGTACGCAACCTTCGGGATGAGGCGCTGGAAGACTACCTGGCGCTGACGGAAACCCGCCGCAGTACGCAAATCAGCCTGGTGGCCGAAGTAGCCACCGCCTGGCTGACCCTGGCCGCCGACAACGAACGGCTGCTGCTGGCCCAGGAAACCCTGACCAGCCAGTTGGCCACCTACGACCTGACCCAAAACAGCTATGCCTTGGGCGGCTCCTCCGCGCTGTCGGTGGCGCAAGCCCAGACCACGGTCGAGTCGGCGCGCGGCGATGTGGCGTCCTACGAGAGCCAGATTCTGCAGGACCGCAATGCCTTGCGCCTGTTGGTCGGCAGTGACCTTCCCGAGGCACTCTTGCCGGGCACGCACTTGGAGTCGGCGGCGGTGCTGGTGGACATACCGGCGGGGCTGCCGTCGAGCCTTTTGCAACAACGCCCGGATGTGCTGTCGGCGGAACACACGCTCAAGTCGGCGAATATCGACATCGGCGCGGCCCGTGCGAAGTTTTACCCCAGCATCAGCCTGACCGCCAACGCCGGCTCGTCCAGCTCGGCATTGGCCGGCCTGTTCAAATCCGGCAGCGGTGCCTGGACCTTTGCCCCGAGCATCAGCGTGCCGATTTTCGACGGCGGGAGTAACCGCGCGACCCTGGATTCGGCCAAAGTCGAGCGCGACATCCAGATACAGACTTATCAGCAAACCCTGCAGACCGCGTTCCGCGAAGTGGCCGACGCGCTGGCCGTGCGCAGCACCCTGGATCGCCGGATCGCCGCGCAACAGGCGCTGACCGACGCCAGTCGCAAAAGTTTCGAACTCTCGGACGCCTTGTATCGGGGCGGGTCGCAAAGCTACCTGGAAGCCTTGGATGCGCAACGCTCTCTCTACAGCGCCCAGCAGGACCTGATCACCCTGCGTCTGACCGAGCAGAGCAACCGCATCACGTTGTACAAAGTGTTGGGGGGCGGTTGGAATTAATGGCTCTGCCCGTTGCACACAGAAGCGCAGCGATGGAACGGCTTGCGTGCGTCAAATCGGCTAACTTCATTCAATGGGAAATAAACATGCGTGCCTATCGTTCCAATTTAAGCCGTTGCGTTCAGGTACTGACCTGCGCCTGTTTTATCACGCTTTCACCCCTTTCCCGGGCAGACTCCGACAAGGACCCCTGGGAACGGATTAACCGCCCCATCTTTTCATTCAATGACACGCTGGATACCTACGCACTGAAACCACTTGCCCAGGGTTATCAATTTGTCACCCCGCGCATTGCGCAAGACGGCATTCATAATTTTTTCAACAATCTGGGGGAGGTCAAGAACCTGGCGAACAATGTACTTCAAGCCAAGTTCCATAGCGCCGGGGTTGATACCAGTCGCTTGTTACTCAACAGCACCCTTGGCCTGGCGGGGTTGATCGATGTCGCGACGCCCATGGGGCTGCAGCGCAATGACGAAGACTTCGGTCAAACCCTCGGTTACTGGGGGGTAGGCAGTGGTCCTTATCTTGTACTGCCGCTCTTGGGGCCAAGCACGCTTCGCGATGCGCCGGCGATCTTTCCCGATATCTACGCCAACCCGGTTCGTTATATCGGCGACGTGCCTACGCGTAATAGCCTGTACGCCGTGGGCATGATCGACGGACGCGCTCAATATATAAAATCTGAAAAGCTCATCAGCGGGGATAAATACAACTTCATTCGAAGTGTTTATCTACAACACCGAGAGTTCAAGATTAACGATGGACACGTAAAGGACGACTTTTGATCGGTGCGTTTTGCACCTTGAGAGCAAGATACGCGCTGACACGATCCAACTGCGCCGTCCATCAAAGCCTGGGCTTCGATGGACGGCAACTGGCGTCATGCCGCACTGGGTTTCACGCGGGCGTCGCTGGCGGTTTCACGAAACAGCCGGGGCGACATGCCGAATGTCGATTTGAAATGCCGGCTGAAGTGAGAACTGCTGCCATAGCCCCACGCATAGGCGATCTCGGTGAGTGAGCGATGGGCCTGGTCGTGGTTGCGCAGGTCCTCGGCGCAACGGGACAAGCGCCGCTGCCAGATGTACTCGCTGACACTGCACCCCAGTTCGTCCTGAAATGCCCGATGCAAACTGCGCACCGAGCACTGCTCGGCATTGGCGATGCGTTCTATGCTCAAGTCGCGGTCAGCCAGGTGACGCTCGATATACGCCTTGAGGCGATTCTGTTTGAAGAAGCGGAAGTCGTGGTCGAGTTGCTTTTCATCTTGCTTGTTCTTCAGCGCATTGTTCAGCAGCCCCGCGATACTGTCGCCGATCAGCCCGGCCGACTGGCTGTTGAGCAAGGGATATTGGTGGTAAGCGTCGCTGATCAAGTGCATCAACATGCGCCCCAGCCCGTTACGGCCGTTCAAGTGCATGTTGCCGGTCTGCGTCAGTTGCCCGGCGGTGCCCTGGAATAACAGGATAAAGTGCTCGCAGCCCTGGGTACTGGTGACGCTGAAGGGTTTGCCGCAGTCGACCAGGAGCATTTCGTCCGGCGCGACGCTGCTGTTTTGCTGGCCTTGCTCGAAGTGACTGACGCCGGCGACTTGCAGTATCAACATACGCGGCGTGTCGATGACATCGAGCGCCTTGCTCAGGTGGCGTGAATAGCGATGGGCACTGGCGGTCATGCGGCAGAAACGCAGCTGGCCCAAGTCACCGTATTCCAGGCGACCCTGGAAGTTGCCGTTGTGCAACGGGTCGATGTTGGTGGACTCCAGGCGCTTTATATACTCGGGCGTGCGACCCAGGTGATCGCTCATGAACTCCTTCCACTTCATCAGCCGATCAGAGCGAACGACCTGATCAGTGGACACGCAGGCTAGATTATTCATTGTTTCGCCTTTTGTTTTTTGTTTTGGGCTGAAGGGGCAAGGTGTGAGCCTTGCCCGTTCCGGACAGACGATCAGAAAGGGTAATTATGGCTCCCGGCTTGCCAGGTGACCCAATGGGCCCGGGTAAACTCATCCAGTGCAT
The DNA here is from genome assembly GCF_024169655.1 of Pseudomonas marginalis. GTDB lineage: Bacteria > Pseudomonadota > Gammaproteobacteria > Pseudomonadales > Pseudomonadaceae > Aquipseudomonas > Aquipseudomonas paraveronii. The sequence continues at coordinate 2,171,063 of NZ_JALJWV010000001.1, forward strand.
AGTGACCGTTGAAGCGCCCAAGACCGGAATTCTTTTCGCCGCCAAACGGTGCGTTGGGCTGATCATCGACGGTGATGTCGTTGATATGGGTCATGCCCGCCACGATGCCACGGGCAAAACTCAGGCCGCGCGCCATATCACGGGTAAACACCGCGCTGGACAAACCGTACTCGCTGGCATTGGCCAACGCCAGGGCATGGGCCTGGTTGTCGGCGATCAGCAGCGGCAGCAACGGCCCGAAGGTTTCATCGCGGGCCAAGGCCTGGTCGGGGCTCACTTCGCCGAAGACATGGGCCGGCAGCACCAGCCCGCGAGCCTGGCCGCCACACAACTGCTTGAGACCGGCGCGCTCGGCGGCGGCGATCTTCCCCAGCAGACCATCGAGCTGACTCTGGTTGACCACCGGCCCGATCACCGTGTCGGCCTTGGCCGGGTCACCGGTTTTGAGCTTGCGTACACGCTCCACCACCAGGGCCGCGAAGTCGGCATACAGCGAGCGGTCGACAATGACCCGGTTGACGCTCATGCAGATCTGGCCCTGATGCAGGAAGCGTCCGACGACTGCGGCATGCGCCGCTATCTCGATGTCCGCATCTTCCAGCACCACCAGCGGCGCGTTACCGCCCAGCTCCAGGGCCACGCGCTTGATGTGCTTGCCGCCGGTGGCGATGCGCCCGACATTGCGTCCCACGTCGGTGGAGCCGGTGAAGGAGATCAGGCTCGGTATCGGGTGCTCGACGAACGCATCGCCAATCTCCGAACCCGCGCCGACCACCACGTTCAGCGAGCCCGCCGGGAACCCGGCTTCTTCGAACAGATGGGCAATCAACAGGCCGCCGGTAACTGCCGTATCACTGGCGGGCTTGAGCACCACGGTATTGCCCAGCGCAAGGGCCGGCACCGCCGAGCGCATGCTCAGGTACAGCGGGAAGTTCCACGGGCTGATTACACCGACCACCCCCAGCGGCTCGCGAAATACGAAGCTCTGTTCGCCAGGCTTGTAGCTGGTCAGGATCCGGCCTTCAACCTGCATCGGCAGCGTTGCGCACTCGCGAACCAGGTTGAGGGTGAACTGCCACTCCATGCCCGCCTTGATGCGGGTACTGCCGGACTCGCGGATCAGCCAGTCGATGATTTCTTCGCTGCGGTTCTGGATGACCTGGGCGAGTTTTTCCAGCTGCGCACTGCGCTGGGTCGGGTGCAGCGCTGCCCAGTCGGTTTGCGCGCGCTGGGCAGCCTGGTAGGCGTCATCCAGGTCGGCCACCGAGGCCAGGGGCATTTCCAGCAAGGCTTCGCCGTTGAAGGGGTTACGGTCGTCCAGGCGTCGTGCAGAACGACCTGCACGCCAGGTGCCGTTGATGTATTGATCGCCGTTGATGGCGTAGGCCGCGAGTATTGGAGTTGTCATAGTCTTACCTTAGAGGCAGGTAGCCGCGTCGATTGAGGGTGGGTGAGGGCAGACCCTTTAGGTTGTGCGTATTCAGCTTCGGATCCAGGCGCGTCCCCAGGCGTTGAGGGTGTATTCCTCCTGCGGCCAGACGCCAGGCGGGCGCGTGGCCTCGGTGATCTCCAGCTCGGCCGAGAACTCCAGGCGGTTGCGGTCGGCATCGACCACCATGAAGAACAGGTTGTTGCCTGGGCCATGGCGTCCCGGGCCGAAGAACAAGGTGATGCGTTCCTTGGCGAAGCGGTCGCCCCAGTCGCGAATGTCGTTCCATTCGTTGGTTTCGTAACAGTGGTGATCCCACTCGTTTTTCGACCCGCGGAAGAACGCCAGGGAATGGTGTTCATCGTCCGAACGCAGGAAGCAGGTGGTGAGCTGGCCGCTTTGCTCGTCGACGACATTGTCCGAGACGGTGAAGCCCACGGTGTTGACGTAGAAGTCGATCATCGCTTCCAGCTCCGTGGTCTGGAACACCACATGTTGCAGGCGGCCCGGCATGCCGTTGCGGTCGAGCGTGGACGCGCCGCGAGACACGCCAAATAGGGTTTGTCGACCCTGGGGGTCACGGATTTGAAAGGCACCCGTTTCCAGCAGCGGCGAGTCGAGCGCTTCGACGTTACAACCGTTGCCGAGCAGGCGCGTGCGCAGTGCGCTCAAGTGCGCTTGGCTGCCCAGGTCATACGCCGCCGCGAGCAGGCCGCTATGGTCGGCGGGCGAGATCAGCATGGCCCGTTGAGGCCCCTGGAGCAGCCAACTGCCGTCAGCCTGCGCCAGGCCGTCCATGTCCAGCAGGCGCCGATAGAAGTCGACTTGCTGCTGTGGATCTTTGCTCGCCAGGTGCAGGTAGCACAGGCGGGCGGGGGTGGAAGTCTGCAAGGTTTGCATAAACACCTCTGGGTCTGAAGGTTCAGGGGTAGACGGGCGCCATGCCCGGCTCAGCTGCGCAGTGGCTTGTCAGCGTGATGCCGAACAACGACTGCAAGGATTCGGCGACCTGATCGTGCGTGGTCCTGTCGAAGATGGCGGCGACATAGCGATCCGGGCGCAGCAGCAGAAACTTCTGGCTGTCGCCGAGCAGCTCCTTGAGCGCGTTCTCACGGTCTTGCAGCACGGTGCAGCCGGGGATCGACGGCAGCGTCTGAACGTGCGCGGGCAGGATCAGGATGCGTTTGGCCTCCAGGTGGTCCCACAGACCGTGCCGTAGTTCATCAAGGCGTTGGTGGGTCGGGTCGCCATATTGGATCAGGGCAAAACCGGCACCGATGGTCGTGTCCAGCAGTTGTGTGTGGCCTTGGGCATCGGTCAGCAATGGCTGAGCAAACATTTGCCCGCAGGCCAGCTTCCCGGCCTTGCCTTCGGGCAATACCAGGCCTTTGGTAAACCGTGGTTTGGGCTTGAAGCGCATTTGCAGGAAATAATCGCGCAGCGGCGGCACCAGGCCGATTAATGCGAATGCCGTGCTGATCAGGCGCGCCCGCAGCACGGTGGCCGGCGCCATGACCACGCCAAGGTTCAGGGCCAGCTTGATCAAGGCCCAGGCATGGTCGCGTCGCTCGCTTTCGTAGGACAGCAGGGCGGTCGCGGCCATTTGGCCCTTGAGCACGGCGATCAGCTTCCAGCCCAGATTGTGCGCATCGCGAACGCCGCTGTTCATCCCTTGCCCGGCGTAGGGTGGGGTCAAGTGCGCGGCATCGCCGGCAAGAAATACGCGGCCGACCTGCCAACGCTCGGCGACGCGGGCATGAAAGGTGTAGACCGTCTTGCGCACGATGGACACCGGGGCATCGCCCTTGAACGGACGCAGCAGCGTGTGCAGGCATTCGGGGCTGAGCACCTGCGCATCGGTTTCGCCCGACTTGAGCTGGAACTCAAAGCGCCGAGTACGGTGCGGGCCGGGCACTTCCACCACCGGGCGGCGGGCATCGCAATACACGCGGGTCTGCCAGAAGGGGTCGTCATCCTGGTCGGTATCGACCACCAGCCAGCGTGAGGAGAAGCTCGACCCTACCATCTCGATCCCCAGTTGCTTGCGCACCGGGCTGCGACCGCCGTCGCAGGCGATCAGGTAGCTGGCCTTGACGTCGAGCAGTTGGCCATCGGCATCCTTGATCAACGCGCGCACGCCATGCGGGTCTTGAGTGAACTCGAGCAGTTCGTGATTGAAGCGCGCTGTCAGGTTCGCAAAACGTTCAAGGCCGACCTTCAGCGTGCTTTCGAACAGCGGCTGGCGAAACGCATTACGCTTGGGAAACCCATATAACCTGCCGGTGGGCTCGACCTTGCCGAAGCAACGCCCGCCCGCGCGGGTGAAGTAATGCACGCCATAGCCGGGCACCACATCGCGCAACACGGCGTCATCCAGCCCGATGGCTTGCATAGTGCGCAAGGATTCATCGTCGATCGAGACGGCGCGTGGTTCGGTCACGGTGCCGGGTTTGCGGTCGATGATCAGGGTGTCCACATTGGCCTGGCCGAGGAGGTTGGCCAGGGTCAGTCCGGTAGGACCGGCACCGATGATCAAGACTTGGGTGCTGAAGCTGTTGAGGGTTGTCATTGTTATTCCCTTCCAAAGTTTTCAGTCTGGCTACGCGGGGTGGTGGGTGAGCGTCGCCATGCGCTGCGACAACGCCTGCGCGAGGGCCTGCATGTGTGCCCCTTGTTGCGCTTCCAGTGCGTTGTCGCGCTCCTGAATCGGACGAAGGCAACTGATGCTGCCGACCACCTTGCCGTCGCTGTCGAAGATCGGTGCCGCGAGGCCGTAGACGCCGGGATCAATTTCAGCCGCGCTGGCGACATACCCCTGACGGCGCAGTTGCTGCAGCGAGCGGCGGAACTGTTCCCAGGTCTGCCCCAGATGGCTGGCGCGCACTTCATCGGGGTTTTCCAGAAACAGCTGGCTGTGCTGGCGCGACGTCATGTTGGCGAGGATCGCCTTGGAGGTCGCGCCGCGGAACAGCGGGCGGGGTGAACCACGGGAGTAGCTGACCTCGCTGAACAAGTCGCCGTGCTGGTGGATACACACCACCTGGTCCTTGAACAGTCGACAGATCAGCCACACCTGTTGCTCGCTCCAGCGTGGCAGGTCCTGCTCCAGGGCGTGTGCTGCGCGCACCAGCGGGTCGCTCAGGCGCAGTTGGCGGTCCCAGGTGATAATCCGCGCGCCCAGCGCGTAGCGGCCGGCTTCGACCTGAAACAACAGGTTCGCCTCGGCCAACTCGCGCACGTAGCGGTAGATGGTCGACCGCGTGTAACCCAGCGCAGCGCCCATCTCGTCGACCGCCCAGATCGGGCTGGCCTCGGTAAATAAGTCCAGCACCCGCAGCATGCGTTCCAGGCTTGAGCCTTTGCTATCGGCGTCCTGCTCGGGCAGGTGCTCTGATTCAGGCAATAACTTCATGGCTTACTGCTCATCGGCGATGCTGTTGCGCAGGATGCCGATGCCCGAGATCTCGACCTCGACGGTATCGCCGGGCTTCATCCATACCGGCGGTTCGCGGAATGCGCCGACGCCACCGGTGGTGCCGCTGACAATCACATCGCCGGGCGCCAGTTCGGTGAAGGTGGAGCAGTATTCGATCAGGTGGCGCACGTCGAAAATCATGTCGCTGGTGCGGGTGTGTTGCATCACTTGGCCGTTCAGGCGCGTGGTCAATTCCAGGTCTTGCGGGTCGCCGATCTCATCTGAGGTCACCAACCAGGGACCGAAGCCGCCGGTGTCCGGGAAATTCTTGCCCGGCACGAACTGGATGGTGTGCTTCTGCCAGTCACGGACGCTGCCATCGTTGTAGCAGGCATAACCGGCCACATACTCCAGCGCATCTGCGGCCTTGACGTGGCGCGCGGTTTTGCCGATGACCACGGCGAGTTCGCCTTCGAAATCCAGCTTGTGCGAAGCCTTCGGACGAATGATCGGTTGCAGGTGCGCAACCTGGCTGTCGGCGAAACGCGTGAAAATCATCGGGTAGGTCGGCATTTCACGACCGGTTTCACGCACGTGGGTGGCGTAGTTGATGCCGATGCACAGCACTTTGCCCGGGTTCTCGATCACCGGCAGGAACGTGACGTCCGCCAATGCTACGCGTGGCAGCGGGGCCAGGACGGCCGGCGTCAGTTCACCCAGGCGATTGATGGCGATGGCCTGCTTGAGGTCGGTGCCAAAGGTGGGTTTGACCGATTCCAGGTCAATCACCTGAGCACCCTCAACCACGCCGTAGGTGGTACGGCCTTGAACGATAAAGCTCGCGAATTTCATGAAGTGTCCTCTCGGAAAGGGGAGCGGGGGTGGACTGCAATGGACTTAATCTAGTCTTGCGAATTAATCCTGTAAAGTGGGATTTTTGTAGAAATCCTGCATTTCGGAATAAATGAATTTTTTCTGTTCGGTGATCGGATCGCGGCCCGAAACGCCAAACAGCCCGTGCCATTCCAGCAAGTGGATGGCTACGGGCGTGGCGATTGGAGGAGGGGGGGAACGCTATGCCGCTTTAGCGCGGTGCCCAGCAGCCATGCAGCGACATGCGCATACGGAATGGGACTTTGATACGGGCGATGGGGCCGGCCGCCATGTCAGTGGAGTCCAGCACCACCAGCTCGCTGCGGCCTTCGGCAATGAGGTTGAGCAGGCAGACCACGTAGCCATCGCCTTCCGCGGCCTCAGCGGAGCGTGGAATGAAAATGGGTTCCTGAAAGCACCCGCTGTCCCCGGGAAACCAGGCATCGGTGACGCCGGTTGTCAGGTTGATGTGAGCCAGCAGGTTAAAGAATTGAAACGGCATCGGTCCATTCGCCGAGTTATAGGGCCGCTCCGGATCAAAGGCGAGCAGGAATCCGTGTTCATACTTGCGACCGATGTAACGGTCATCGCAACGGGGAAACTCACAGGGATAGTCCGTCAGCGCCTGCGGTTGCAGTTCGTCCTGTGCGCTGCTCAGGTCAAAGACCCAGCGCATCAGGCTGGCCGCCAGGGTTTCCGGCGGCGGTACGAAACCGTCTGCCTGGGGGAAGAAGTAGAAGACGTTGCCACCGGTGACCGGCATGTCCAGATAGACCTTACCGTCTTCGTCGAACGCATTCAGGGTATGGCCCTGGAAGCCGTCCTTGGGCCCTTTGAACCACCGCACGTCGCGCGCGTCGCCGTGGCGCGGCACCACGGCAAACAGTTGGGGCAGCTCGGGTTGCCACTGGAAATGCTGGCCGCCTTTTTTCATGCGCTCGACGTCCACCGTCAGGGGGATCAGCGGGAACACCACATAGTGCTCGGTGACCGCGAAGTCGTGGACCATCGCGGCGTAGGGCGCCTGGAACCAGATCTGGTGCAGCAGTTTGCCCTGCGGTGAAATTTCGAAATACGCCATGTCCGGTGTGCCGTCGCCTTTGGCTTCGTAGCTGAAGGCCAGCAGGTTTCCGGTCAACGGGTCGAGCTTGGGATGGGCGGTGAAGGTGGCTGACTCGATCTGCCCGTCGAAATTCCACTCGCCGAGGGTTTCCAGCGTGTGTGGGTCCAGCGCCCACGGCATGGCATCTTCCTTGAGTGCCAGCAGCACGTTGTTGTGCGGGATCACGGAGGTGTTTGCCGTGGTGTTGTTTTTTGCCGCGAGCGGGTCGTTGGTGTAGGCATTGCGATAAACGCCGTTGAGCGAACGCCCTTCACGGCGCTGGGCGACCAAACGATCGGTGAGCACATAGCGCCGACGCAGCGAGACCCTGCCATCGGCAAAATAGAAGCCGCTGACCATGGCGTCGCCGTTGAAGAAGATATCGGTGCCCAGCATGGGCGGGTATTGCGGGTCCGGCGAGACTTGATAAAAGGTGCCGCGGATCGCCTCGGGAATGCCGCCTTCGATCTCAAGGTCGTACACCTCGCCCTCTACGCGGCTGGGGGCGTACAGCGCGCCGGAAAACTCGGGGGTTTGGGGAAATGGAATATTCATCGCGTCATCTCATTGATCCAGTGGGTTCACGTCAGGGCAGGGTATTCAGGCAGATTGCGGCGACAGGGCCGGTGTGCGCGGTTTGACGCCTCGACGAAAGCGCGCCACCACCAGGCACGAAATGATCAAGGCCACGACATACGCCGAGGCTGCCAGCCATCCCACCGCCCGAAAATGCCCTTCGCCGACCACCAGCGCGGCGCCAAACGGCCCCAGCCCTTGACCGACAAAAATCGCCGCATTGCCCAGGCCGGCCAATCGACCGGAAGGGTCCAGTTCGGCCGCCATCGACAGCAGGTAGGGCAGGCTGAAAAACCACACCATATGGATCAGGCACGCGGTGGCGGCAAACGCGACGGTACTGTCGCCGTAGACCATGACCAGGGTCGCCAGCAACGCGGTACCAAAACTCAGCAGTTGCGGAAACAACAGGCCCAGACGGCGCCCCAACAGCCCGGAGAGCCCGGCGCCCAGGGCACCGGCAAGGATGCTGCCGCCGAGGATGGCGCCGATTTGCTGGGGCTCCAGGCCAATGCTTTTACCAATGCGTTCCTGATACACCCACAGCGCCGAGTGTCCGAAAAACAACAGTGCAAACAGCATGATCAACAGCACAGAGGTCAGCCCGAACGGCTGAGCCGCACCATGGGCGATGCGATGGGCATCAGGGTAGTGCCTGGGGATTTTCCAGCAACCCAGCGCCGCGAGCAGGCTGGTGATGGCCAGCAAGCAAAACGCGCCCTGCACACCAAACGCCTGCAAGAGCGTGGGCATGGACGTCACCAGCAGCATGCCCCAGAGCAGGTTACCGATATTGATCACGGCAAACGTCGCGTCTTTCGACCTGCGCAGCGCAGCGGTCGCATACACCACCGCCATGACCGCGCCCCCGCTGGCGCCGCAGATGATCCTGAACACCACCAGCCAAGTCTGGCTGTGCAGTTGCGTGCTTGCCAGGTTGCCGGCGGCCAGGATCAGCAAGGCAACCAGCGCAAAGCGGCGGCGGTCGACCCGTGCCATAAACAGCGCACAGACGCCGCAGGCCATTGCCATCGCTATCAGCTCGGCGGCGAAGATCGCGCCGATGGCATTGAGCGGCAGCCCCAGTTGATCAATCAGCGCGCCGCCCAGGATCGGCTGGATCTGCAGCGTTCCCAGGGAAATGACCATCATCAGGCAAATAGCGCCCAGTGATTTCTTGCTGTCGATGGAGTCGAGCGCATTCATCACACATCACCTCAGTCAGAACTTGTGAACATAGCGGACTTGCACGGCGTAATCCGTTTTGCTGCGGTTTTCCACGCCGGTCTCTTTATAGGTATTGAGCCAGAAGGCCTTGTCTTCGGTCATTTTCCAGAACAGGCCGGGACCAATGCCCAGTACTTTTTCGCGAGAATTACTCAGGCGGTCGCCGTTGACCTGGTCATCCGAAATCTGCCTGAAGTAATAGCCGTTGATCCCGACTGAAACCTTCGGGAACACCTCATACGAAGCCGTAAAGTTGGCCCAGGCCGATTGCCCTGATTGGGTGTCGCGCACCGGCCGTCCTTCAAAAACCTGCGTCGAACTGCTTGCCGGGTCGTTGTTCTTGAAGTTGTACAAGTAATTCAGGCGCCAGCTCACTTCCCAGCGCGGTGCCGGCATCAAGGTCGCGGCCCAGTAGGGGTTGAAGGAGAAGTAATTGGAGCCGGTATTCAAGTCCTTGTGTTTGTCGTACTTGCCGGTGGGCAGGATCGTATCGAAGGCCACGCGCTGCACAAACACCGGGCGGCCTTCGGCGTTGACGATCGGATCGAACTGGATCTGCGGGCCGACAGTGATGTCGCCCAGGCCGACGCCGTTGTCCTTGAGTTTGGCGCCGTTGTCGCCAAACTCGCCGTCCAGTGAGATCACGGGTACCAACAGGCTCCAGCCCAGGTGCGCGCCGCCGCCGATGGTGTCGGGTGAGTAATAGCTGAATTGGTTGATCAAGCTGATGACATTGATCTTCGGGTTATCGAAGTTGCGGTTGTCCTTGCCGCCATTGTCACGAATGCTGCTGGCCGTACTGAACTTCAGATAGGTCTGATGCGTTAGCCCGGGTGGTCCGGCGAACCCGTCGTAGAAGCTGGTGCCGCCTAGGTTGATGCCGCTGGGTTGGCTGACCGTGGGCGGTGGTGGGCCATCGGCGGCGTGCACGGTAAAGGCGATGAGGCTGAGTGCCAGGCAAGCCGGCAGGGATCGAGTCAAGTTCATTGCGATGGCTCTATTATTGGAATTGTGAGCGGGGGTTAACACCCCTGGCACTTCGACTGTAGTGCCCGGGCAGACGCAATGCTTGAGTGCAACGGCCAGATTTGACTGAGCGTGCCACAGGCGGTAAACGCGCAGGCACGGTAGCGTCATACCGCGCATTTTTCACCGGGGTCTGCGCGCGTCGGCCGCCGTTGATTTCCGAGACCGGTGTGGATCGTGCTTTTCAGGTCGCCGAAGGTGGCACTCACAGCAGGCAATCAGCTCGATGCGGAGACAGTGGAGGTTGTATTATCGAGTAAAAAGTTTTATTGACTAAAAATAAATATCGGGTAATTATTTCTGTGCATCTGCTTTCATGCAGAGTCATCTCCAGGGTTATCTCCCGATGAGTCATCAACCCCCGTCTTTTCTTGCGACGCTTTACGTCGAGGCCACTGAATCGTCGTCGGCCACTTGCGTGGCCCCTTTGCTGATGCATGGCTTTCCCGCCGAGCCGAAACACCGAGTCACGTGGCACAACTGGATGCGTCCGCCCTTCAGCCAGTGGGGGTTCCGCAACCTGGCGCGACTGCGCCCCACCATTGACGTACCGGCGGGTCCAGGGCCGGTCGCTTCGCTCAAGCAGGCGCCCAAAGCGCTGGACGAGCTGTGTTTCGACAGTGAGTGTGGGCTGAGCATCCGCGTTATCGATCACCTCAACGCCAGCCAGACCGACGCCTTTTTGGTGATGCAGGGCGACACAGTCTTGTTCGAGCGCTACTTCAACGGTCAGCAGGCTTGCGACCGGCACATCATGTTTTCGGTGACCAAGTCGCTGATCGGCACCCTTGGCGAACACCTGGTTTGCAGTGGCGTGCTCAAGCCTGGGTTACCCGCCGCGTACTACGTGCCCGAGTTGGTGGGCAGCGCGTTTGGCGATGCGACGGTGCGCCAGTTGTTCGATATGGCCGTGGGCATCGACTACAGCGAGGTGTATGACGATCCCAACTCGGAGAGCTCGCAGTACGGTTACGCCTGCGGGTTTCAACCGGCACCGGCGCAATACGTCCAATTCGAGTCGTTGTACCAGTACCTGCCGTCCCTCAAAAAACGCGCTAGCCACGGTGGTTTTTTCCATTATGTGACCGCGACCACTGAAGCCTTGGCGTGGGTCATGGAACGCGCCTCGGGCAAGGCCTGCAGTCAGTTGTTGGGGGAAATCTGGAGCCGGTTGGGCTGTGATCGCGACGGCTATTTCATGGCTGATCCCTGGGGGCGTAACGTCGCCGGGGCGGGTTTCAGTGCGACGTTAAGAGACATGGCGCGCTTCGGCCGTCTGCTGGCCAACGATGGCTGTCATGAAGGGCGGCAGTTGCTGTCGCCCGAGACCGTGGCACGTATCGCCGCCGGCGGGGATCCCGCGATCTACGCGCAAAATGCCGAGTTCTCCAACTGGACACCGGGTGCTTCCTATCGAAGCCAGTGGTACGTGTTCAACGATCACAGTCAGGCCCTGATGGCCGGCGGTATCCACGGTCAGTACCTGTTCATCGACAAGCCCTCCGGCGTGGTGATCGTCAAGCAATCGTCGTTGACCGATGCCGTCGGCCCGTTCGATGCCGATAGCGTGCGCATGCTGCGCGCTATCAGCGCTCACCTGAGTCACTGAGACACCCCGAAAAATAAGAGTCTTGCGTTCTATTCACCTGGCTTTGCCAGGTGTTGGCGGCGCTTTGCGTCGCCATTGACTGCCCTGTAACAACAATAATCACACAGGAGCTTCTTATGGTTTATATCAAGCGTTTCTCTCGAGCGCTCTTAGCGGTCGGCTTACCCTTGACCACCCACGTCGCGTTGGCGGGCTACACCTTTGAGGACGGCGATCTCAAAGGCGAAGTCAACCTCACCGTAGGGGGCGCGACGCTATCAACCCGTGGCGTCAACTTCGGCAGCGGCCGGGTCGATGCGCGCAACAGTAAAAATGGCGGCACCAAGATCGACTGGCAAGAGTTCTACGTAAAGCCTGGGGTCAAACTCGAGTATGCGTTGCAACCCGATTTCAGCCTGCTGGCTGGCGGTTCGCTGGTCGCGGCAAGCACGTTCGGCGATGGCGATGCGGGCGGCTTTACCCGCAGTTCCGACGGCAAGGTTGCCGCTGAAGAACTGTACGGCGGGTTCCGCGCCGGTGAGTGGACGTTCACGGCTGGCCGCCAGAACTACATGGTCGGTACGGGGTTCATCGTCATGGACGGTAACCTGGACCAGCTCAAGGACGGCGCCTACTGGTCGGGGCCTCGAACCGCCTTCAAGGATTCGGCGATTCTGGCCTGGGAGCATGGCGCGTTGAAGTCTCAGGCATTCACCCTGCGCACCGACGATGACCTGGGTGATTTCCGCATGACCGGCGTCAACCTCGATTACAACGTCGATGACCAAGTGACACTGGGTGCCATGGCCATGCGGGTCAACGCCCTGGGGCCAAAAGGCAGTACGCTGCCTCGTCGTCGCGACGGCATGCAGGTGTACAACCTCCGCGCGCTCAATGCCAAGGTGCCCGGCGTACAGGCATTGACCCTGAATGCGGAGTACGCGTTGGAGCGCGGTAGCGGCGAGGGGGTCGATTACGATGCCAACGCCTGGTACGGCCAGGCCGACTATGCCTTCAGCGCGTTGCCGTTGACGCCCGTGATCGGTTATCGCTACGCGAGCTTTTCCGGTGACGACAACCCGAGCGATAACCGCCAGAAAGCCTGGGACCCGCTGAGCAAGGGCTTCGTCGACTGGGGCACGTGGCTCGTCGGCGACGTGGTCGGCAACTACCTGCTGTTCAACAGCAACGAAAATGTCCAACAGTTCTCGCTCAAGACCCACCTCAACGAGACCCTGACCCTCGGCGCGATTCACTACCAGTTCTGGCTCGACGAGAAAAACTACATGGGCGCAGCGGTCAGTGATCGGCGCTTTGCCGATGAGAGCGTGATATTCCTCGACTGGACCCCAACGCCGTCGTTTTATACGTCGCTGTCCTATAACTGGGTCAAACCACTGGCCGCTGCCAAGCAGGTATTTGGTGACGACCAGACCTTCAGTGCGTTGGAACTGTATTTCACCTATCGCTATTAAGTGCCGCGAGCCTTTGCGGCCGCGCTGGAGTGTTTTTATCATGAACCGTTTTTTGCGTAATACCGTGTTGGGCACTGTCGCTTCGTTGTTGATCAGCGGTTTTTGCCTGGCCGAAGAACGAACCGTAAGGATCTACAACTGGATCGAATACCTGCCGCCGGAAGTGCTCAAGAGCTTCCAGGAAGAGACCGGAATCCGCCCGATCTACGATGTATTCGACAGCGCCGAAACCATGGAGTCCAAGCTGCTGACGGGAAACTCCGGGTATGACGTGGTATTCCCCGGCTCCGCCAACCTCGGGCATCTGATCACCGCCGGTGCCGTCCAGCCGTTGGACCGCGCGCAGTTGCCGAACTGGCAGCACCTGGACCCCGAGTTCATGAAATCCCTGGAAGCGGTGGGTGACTCCGGCAATCGCTATGCCGCGCCTTATCTGTGGGGCACCACGCTGATCGGCTACAACGTCGACAAGGTGCGCAAAGCCCTGGGCGCCGACGTGCAGATGAACAGCTGGGACATCATCTTCAAGGAAGAAAACCTCGCCAAACTCGCCAGTTGTGGCGTGGGTTTCCTCGACGCCGGCAACGAGATCCTGCCGATTGCCTTGCACTACAAGGGCCTCGACCCCAATAGCCAGAAGCGTGAGGACTATGTGCAAGCCCAGGCCGTGATGATGAAGATTCGCCCTTACGTCACTTACTTCAACTCGTCGCGCTACGGCATGGACCTGGCCAACGGTGATATCTGTGTGGGCGTGGGCTGGTCCGGCGGTGTCGCATTGGCCACGCGACTGGCAGATGCCGCCGGCAAGGGCGTCAAGGTCGAGATGGCACTGCCCAGGGAAGGCGCGCCGATGTGGTCGGACGTGATGATGATCCCGGCCAATGCGCCCGATACTGCAGAGGCCCATGCGTTCATCAATTACATCCTGCGCCCGGACGTGATTGCGCGCATCAGCAACAAGATCGGCTACCCCAACCCGAACAAGGACGCCACTGCGCTGGTGGACGCCAGCATCCGCAACGACCCCAACATGTATGTGCCGGAGGAAGCGCGCAAGACCCTGTTCGCCCTGGAGCCGATCCCGGCCGCCGCGGAGCGCATCCGTACCCGCACCTGGACCGCCATCAAGAGCAACCGCTGATCAGTATGGCCTGACCCTGCAATGGGTCAGGCCTGCATGCCGTAAAACAGCAACTCGGTGATACGCCTGACCTGGGTAGAGTGCGCGTCGATATCCGGGTGTTCCTGGTTCACCAGCCGGAACAGTTGCAAGTGTGAATAGTCGTTCAACAGGAACGCGGCCAATTCCACATCGAGTTGCGGACGCAACTTGCCGGCCAGTTGCAGTTCCCTGAGCAGTTGGCTGATTTCGGCCCTGAGCGCATCGTTCATGGCCCGATAACCGGCAGGCAGTTCATTGTTGCCACCGAACAGGATCAACGGCAGCAGTTCGCGCCACAGGCTGGGGTGCATGACTTCCAACGCATAACCGGTAAGAAGGCGTTCCAGGTGGCAGAGCGCCTCGACCGGGTCGTCTATTTCCTGGATCCGGCTGCGGGCGTCGGTGATGGCGCGTTGATCGGCGTGGTGCAGGATTTCCAGGATGATTTCCTGCTTGTTGCCGAAGTACTTGAACACCGTCGGCGCCGACACGCCGGCCTGGTTGGCGATCTGCTCGATGGTGGTGTTCTGGAAACCCTGGCGTTCAAACAGTTCGATTGCCGCCTTACTGATGGCTTGCCGGCGTTCGGCTTTCTGACGTTCACGCAGTCCGCTCACGGAAGATCCTTGTCGCGATGAAAAAGAGGCGTATGCCGCCCGTTACCCCTGCAAAATACTTAATTGGGTAAATCTTTTAAAGCACTAATTGCCATTCAAGGGGTTTGCCGTTGATGCTTCTTCAACCGGTAAGCGAATTGAGCGCGGCTGAGCCCCACGAGCCTGGCGGCGGCCAGGTTGCCGGCGTGGCGTTGCGCGCTTCATTGATCAGGTTTGATTCAAGGTCTTCGACGGAGCAAGACACCGAAGTGGATGGGCACGCCGTCAATCAGCGTCGAGAAAAGGTCTGGGCCACTGGCCCAGACCTGCTTGACGTCATCTACGAGGAAAACGCGCTGTCGCTGAACGCTGACTTCGAGCAACAGGCTGATAACCGCACCGAGGGCAACCAGGGGGGGGCTCGATTGGCGGCGCACGCTCTAGGCTTTCGTATGCCGGGCAACGCCAAGCTCGGGTAGGTTCAGTGGCGCCTTACGCACCATGACGCTGATGATGGCCAGCGCCGCGATCGCCACTCCGGGGGAGGTCGCCAGCAGGACTCCCGTGGTGCCTGCACCTGCGGCGAGCAGTTGTCCCGCCGCCAGCGGTCCGGCTACCGAGCCCAGCCGGCCGATGGCAACGGCTGCACCGACGCCAGTGGCGCGCACCGCCGTTGGATAGGACGGTGGTGCCGACGCATAGAGCACCAACTGCGCGGCCATCACGAACAAACCCGCGGCGAAACCGGCGATGGCCATGGGCACGATACCCACCGACAGCCCGACCCCGGCCAAGGCCGCGAGCAGCCCGGCATACACGAACAGCACCACTCTGAGGGCATTGCAGCGGTCCAGCAGGACACCACCGAGCAATGAGCCAAGGGCGCCGCCAATGTTGAACAGCATCTGCACCATGCCCGCCTGGGGTTTGCTGAAGCCTTGTTCGAGCAACAACGACGGCAGCCAGTTGAGCAGCATGTACATCACGGTCAGGGTGAAGAAGTAGCTGAGCCACAACGCCAGCGTGGTGCGCGCGCGGCCTTCGCCGAACAGCGCCTGGCGGGTGGAGGGACGAGCACTGAGGGTCTTGTCGAGCTGTTGGCGAAAGGCGTTGGACTCGGGCAGCAGCAGGATCATCAATGGCACGGCCAACAAGGGCGCCAGGCCGCCGATGATAAAGGTGGTCTGCCAGTGTTCACTGGAAAACATCGCCACCACCGCCGCCAATGCGCCGCCCAACGGCACGCCGCAGTACATGACACTGATGGCGGTGCCACGGTTGCGTTCGCTGGCCGCTTCGGCGCACAGGGCGATCAGGTTGGGCAGCGCGGCGCCCAGCCCCAGACCGGTCAGAAAACGCACCAACAGCAGGCTCGAGTAGCTTTCGACAAACGCGGTGCAAAGCGAGAACAGCCCGAACAGCAGCACGGCGATCACCAGGATTTTCTTGCGCCCGATTCGGTCGGCGACCCAGCCGCCGAAGAACGCCCCCGGCAGCAGGCCAATGATCCCGATGCTGAATACCCAGCCGAGCATCTTCGGGTCCAGGGCAAAACTCTGACGCAACCCTGCGGCGGTGGTTCCGGCGGCTTGCAGATCGAACCCCTCGATCAGCGCAACGATAAAGCACAACGCGATAGTCAGCGTCGAACGACGCGATGGACTGTCCATGGGCAAACCTCATTGTTGTTGTTTTTGTTGTGGTGGCGAGCGCAAGTGGCTGCTGCGATTAAGATAACAAAGATAACTAAAAAATGAATGGCGTATTGGAAATACAAAAATCGATAAATAAGTACTTTAAATTCATAGTGTTGAGATGTGTATCTGTGATGATCTTAAAAGTAGATAGCTTTATTAATGTTCGATTATCGGTCATTTGCGGTTGACGAGCACCGTCGGCTGTTTCCATTCTCTGTTCGCGAAGCCGACTGGGCCGAGCGTGTGCCACCCCAAAAACAACAACAAAAAATGGACAATGAACATGCCAAAACTCCCTATGGAGGACGCCGTTGCAGTGGCGTCCGTCTCCTGTGTGTCGAACCGCAAGCCAAGCCTGGTCATGGCGTTACTGGCCTTGAGCGTGCTGCCCACCCCGCTGTGGGCGGCCGGCTTTATTGACGACAGCCACGGCACCTTGACCCTGCGCAATTACTACCTGGACCGCGACTACAAGGACGATGGTGCGAAGACCGCTGCGCGGGAATGGGCTCAGGCGTTCATCCTCAACCTGGAATCGGGATACACCCCAGGGCCGGTGGGCTTTGGCCTGGATGTGCGCGGGCTGATGGGGGTCAAGCTCGACTCTTCGCCGGACCGCAGCGGCACCGAGTTGTTGCCGGTGTCGGCCAGCGACAAGCGTGCCGCCGATGAGTACTCGCGCCTGGCGCCGACCGCCAAGCTGCGGTTTGCACAAACCACCGTGAAGACCGGTGACGTGTCGATCTTCCTGCCGTTCGCCTTTGCCAGCCCGTCGCGGCTGCTGCCGCAAACCTTTCGCGGCACCACCTTGAGCTCCAAGGATATCGACGGCCTGACTCTCAATACCGGCTACATCGACCGCATCAACAAGCGCGACTCCACCGACTACCAGGCCATGACCATCGCCTCGCCCAACCGGCGTTTCAACGCCACCGCCACCACCTCGCACCTGGCTTACGTCGGCGGTGACTACCAGGTCAACAAAGACCTCAGCCTGCGCGCCTATCACTCGCAGATCGCCGACCTCTACCAGCAGGACACCCTGGCGTTGCTGCACAATCTGCCCGTGGGCGATGGTGTGCTCACCAGCGATCTGCGCAGTTTCTTCAGTCGCGAGGACGGCAGCGCCAAGGCCGGGAACGTGGATAACCGCAACCTTTCGGCGTTGTTTGGCTACCGCCTGGGCGGTCACAAATTCAGCCTGGGCTACATGCATTCCAGTGGGGAGACGGCCACGCCCTATATCTCGGGGACGGAGCTGATGGGCATGAGCGAACTGACCATGAGTTCGGACTTTCTCAACGCCAAGGAGCGCACCTGGCAGGCGATCTATGACTATGACTTCGCGGCTTCCGGTTTACCGGGCCTGAAGGGCCGGCTGCGTTATGTGCGCGGCGATAACATCGAGCTGGCGGCGTTCAATGCCGAGGATCGCAAGGAGCGTGAGTTCCAGATGGAGCTGGGCTACGTGATCCAGAGCGGCCCGCTGAAGAACGTCGGGCTGATGGCGCGCAAGTCGATCTATCGCAATGACTTCCCGAGCGGCGCGGCGTTTCGCGATGAAAACCAGACCCGTTTCCTGGTGCTCTACACCGTGGCGCTCTGGTAGGCCTGTCAGTCCTGATACACCTTCTTCAGCAAGCGCAGCAGCTCTGCACGTTCTTGACCGTCCAGGGCTGCGGTGGCGTCCAGGTCACTCTGGGCGGCGATCTCTTTGAGCGTCTTGAGCAGGGTTTCGCCGGTCTTGCTGAGGAAGATCCCATAGGAGCGCTTGTCCGGCTTGCAGCGCACACGCACGGCGAGGGCGCGGCTTTCCAGCTTGTTCAGCAACGGCACCACCTGGGGCGGCTCAATCGTCAGGGCGCGGGCGAGGTCGGCCTGCATCAGGCCGGGGTTCTGCTCGATGATCGCCAGGGCCGAGAACTGAGCCGGGCGCAGGTCGTGCTCGGAAAGTCGACCGATCAGGTTCTGGAACAGCTTGAGCTGGGCGCGACGCATGGCGTAACCGATCAGGTCGTCCAGGGCCGAATCCAGCGGCGCACGCCCCTCGGTGGTGTCGGGCAGGGCCAGGTTGGCGTCGGCGATGTTGGAAGGCTTGGCCATTAACAGTGCAATCCTCAGAAGGTGGAGGTTAAGAAAGCTATCTAGTTTGCCGAGGTTGGCGCGCCATGGCTATGCCGGCTTTTCATAACGCTTGAGCAGCTTAGGTTTTACAGGGGGAAAATATTGGTTATCAAGATTAATAGTTAATTGACATAACTATATTTGCAGTTTAATTTCGAATCATCTTCCAACCCAGAACAAGAGCGTACCGTCATGAGTAATTACGAAGGCCGTTGGACCACCGTCAAGGTTGAAATCGAGGAAGGCATTGCCTGGGTCATTCTCAATCGCCCGGAAAAACGCAACGCCATGAGCCCGACCCTGAACCGCGAAATGATCGACGTTCTGGAAACCCTGGAGCAGGACCCTGCCGCTGGCGTGCTGGTCTTGACCGGTGCCGGCGAAGCCTGGACCGCCGGCATGGACCTCAAGGAATACTTTCGCGAGGTGGATGCCGGCCCGGAAATCCTCCAGGAGAAAATCCGCCGCGAAGCCTCGCAATGGCAATGGAAACTGCTGCGCATGTACGCCAAGCCCACCATCGCCATGGTCAATGGCTGGTGCTTCGGCGGCGGCTTCAGCCCATTGGTGGCGTGCGACCTGGCGATCTGTGCCGACGAAGCCACCTTCGGTCTCTCGGAAATCAACTGGGGCATCCCACCGGGCAATCTGGTGAGCAAGGCCATGGCCGACACCGTGGGCCATCGTCAATCGCTGTACTACATCATGACCGGCAAGACCTTCGGCGGGCAGAAGGCCGCCGAGATGGGCCTGGTCAACGAAAGCGTACCGCTGGCGCAACTGCGCGAAGTGACCATCGAACTGGCGCGCAACCTGCTGGAGAAAAACCCGGTGGTGCTGCGGGCGGCCAAGCATGGCTTCAAGCGTTGCCGTGAACTGACCTGGGAGCAGAATGAGGATTACCTCTACGCCAAGCTCGATCAGTCGCGTTTGCTCGACACCGAAGGCGGCCGCGAGCAGGGCATGAAGCAGTTTCTCGACGACAAGAGCATCAAACCCGGCCTGCAGACGTACAAACGCTGAGGCTTGCCGGCGAATAGTGGGCCGCATCCCGCTGTTCGCTGCCTCACGCTGGCGCTACTGTGACATCGCTTGAACGCATTCCCCATAAAGACAATAAAGAGGAATCACCATGCTGGACGTGCCCCTGTTGATCGGCGGCCAGTCGTGCCCCGCCCGTGACGGTCGAACCTTCGAGCGTCGCAACCCGGTGACCGGTGAAGTGGTTTCGCGGGTTGCCGCCGCGACCCTGGAAGATGCCGACGCCGCCGTGGCGGCGGCCCAGGCGGCGTTCCCCGGCTGGGCCGCATTGGCGCCGAATGAACGCCGCACCCGCTTGCTCAACGCAGCCGAGCAATTGCAGGCGCGCAGCGCCGAATTCATCGCCGCCGCCGGCGAAACCGGCGCCATGGCCAACTGGTATGGCTTCAACGTGCGCCTGGCGGCCAATATGCTGCGCGAAGCGGCGTCGATGACCACCCAGATCACCGGTGAAGTGATCCCCTCCGATGTTCCCGGCAGTTTCGCCATGGCCCTGCGTCAGCCTTGCGGTGTGGTGTTGGGTATCGCGCCGTGGAATGCCCCGGTCATCCTCGCCACGCGTGCCATCGCCATGCCGCTGGCCTGCGGCAATACCGTGGTGCTCAAGGCCTCGGAGCTGAGCCCGGCGGTGCATCGCCTGATTGGCCAGGTGTTGCAGGATGCCGGCCTGGGCGATGGCGTGGTCAACGTCATCAGCAATGCCCCGGCGGACGCCGCCGCGATTGTCGAGCGGCTGATCGCCAACCCGGCCGTGCGCCGGGTCAACTTCACCGGCTCGACCCATGTCGGACGGATTGTCGGCGAACTCTCGGCGCGTCACCTCAAGCCGGCGTTGCTGGAGCTGGGTGGCAAGGCGCCGTTGCTGGTGCTCGACGACGCCGATCTGGATGCGGCGGTTGCCGCAGCGGCGTTTGGGGCCTATTTCAACCAGGGCCAGATTTGCATGTCCACCGAACGCCTGATTGTCGATGCCAAGGTCGCCGATGCGTTTATCGCCAAGCTGACCGCCAAGGTCGCCAGCCTGCGCGCCGGTGACCCTGCGGCGGCGGATTCGGTCTTGGGTTCCCTGGTGGACGCCAGCGCCGGCACACGCATCAAGGCGCTGATCGACGATGCCCTCGCCAAGGGCGCCCGGCTGGTCGCGGGCGGCCAGTTGGAGGGCAGCATCCTGCAGCCGACCCTGATCGATGGCGTCACCGAGCACATGCGCTTGTACCGCGAAGAATCCTTCGGCCCGGTGGCGGTGTTGCTGCGCGGTGACGGTGATGAGGCACTGCTGCGCCTGGCCAACGACTCCGAGTTCGGCCTGTCGGCGGCGATCTTCAGTCGCGACAGCGGGCGTGCGCTGGCGCTGGCACAGCGGGTGGAGTCGGGCATTTGCCACATCAACGGCCCGACCGTGCATGACGAGGCGCAGATGCCTTTTGGCGGGGTCAAGTCCAGCGGTTACGGCAGCTTTGGCGGCAAGGCGTCGATTGAACACTTCACGCAATTGCGCTGGGTGACCTTGCAGAACGGGCCGCGGCATTACCCGATCTGAGTCGGCGGCGCGACATAACAATAACAAGGCGGCTGTGATCCGCCTTGCTGGAGGACACCCTTGTGAGTTCCGAATTCAGACCGCAACCCCAATCCGCACCGCGCTACCGCGCGGTCTCCATCGGCCATGCACCGGTGGAAGTCACTGAAGAGCAGGGCGTGCTGCATATGCGTTCCCTGGAGCCATTGGCCGAGTTGCCGGCGCGCTTGCTCGATCGTCTGGTGCATTGGGCCCGGGTGCGTCCGGAGCAGACCTTCATTGCCGCCCGCCAGGCCGATGGTGACTGGCGTCGCGTCAGCTACGCGCAGATGCTTGAGAGCGTGCGGGCGATTGCCCAGGCCTTGCTGAGTTACGGCCTGTCGGCAGACAAGCCGCTGGCGTTGCTGTCGGGCAACGACATCGAGCATTTACAGGTGGCCCTCGGCGCGATGTATGCCGGTATTCCTTATTGCCCGGTGTCGCCGGCGTATTCGTTGTTGTCCCAGGACTTCGCCAAGCTGCGGCATGTCTGCGACCTGCTGCAACCAGGGCTGGTGTTCGTCAGCGATGCGGCGGCCTACCAGCGCGCGATCGACGCGGTATTGCCGGCCGAGACGCCGCTGATCAGCGTGCGTGGCCACGTGCCCGGACGCGCCCAGGTCAGCTTCGCGAGCCTGCTGCAAACCCCAGGCGGCAGTGCGGCCGATCAGGCGTTCAAGGCCACCGGCCCGGACAGCATCGCCAAGTTTCTTTTCACCTCGGGCTCGACCAAGTTGCCCAAGGCAGTGATTACCACGCAACGCATGCTCTGCGCCAACCAGCAAATGCTGTTGCAGACATTTCCGGTGTTCGGTGAAGAACCTCCGGTGTTGGTGGACTGGTTGCCGTGGAATCACACCTTCGGTGGCAGTCACAACGTCGGCATCGTGCTCTACAACGGCGGCACCTTTTACCTCGACAACGGCAAGCCCACGGCCCAGGGGTTTGTCGAGACCCTGCGCAACCTCAAGGAGGTATCGCCCACGGCCTATCTGACGGTGCCCAAGGGCTGGGAAGAATTGGTCAGCGCCCTGGAGCAGGACGCCGAGTTGCGCGAGTGCTTTTTTGCGCGGATGAAATTGTTTTTCTTCGCCGCCGCCGGCCTTTCGCAAAGTGTCTGGGACCGCCTCGACCGCGTGGCCGAACAGCACTGCGGCGAACGCATCCGCATGATGGCCGGGCTGGGCATGACCGAAGCCGCGCCGTCCTGCACCTTCACCACCGGGCCGTTGTCCATGGCCGGTTATATCGGTTTGCCCGCGCCGGGCTGCGAGGTGCGCCTGGTGCCGGTGGACGGCAAGTTCGAAGGGCGATTTTGCGGGCCACACATCATGCCGGGGTACTGGCGGGCGCCCGAGCAAACTGCTGAAGTGTTCGACGAACAGGGGTTTTACTGTTCGGGAGACGCAATCAAACTCGCCGACCCCAATCGGCCGCAACTGGGGCTGATGTTCGACGGGCGCATTGCCGAGGATTTCAAACTGTCCTCCGGGGTGTTTGTCAGCGTCGGGCCGTTGCGCAATCGCGCGGTGCTCGAAGGCTCGCCCTATGTGCAGGACCTGGTGATTACCGCGCCGGACCGCGAATGCCTGGGCGCCCTGGTCTTCCCCAGGCTCTACGAATGCCGCCGGCTGGCGGGCTTGGACGCCGACGCGAGCGACGCCGACGTACTCGCCAGCGCGTCGGTGCGCCAGTGGTTCGGCGACTGGTTGCAGCGCCTCAATCGCGACGCCAGCGGCAATGCCAGCCGTTTGGAATGGATTGCCTTGCTCGACGAGCCGGCGTCTATCGACCGTGGGGAAATTACCGACAAGGGCTCGATCAACCAGCGTGCGGTACTGCAATGGCGCGCGGCCAAGGTCGAGGCGCTGTATCGCGGTGAAGATGCTGCGATCCTGCGTGCCGAGCCCAGGCCTTGAGCGGCGTCGGGCAATATTCGGCGTTTGCCGACGTAGCGCTTTACGCGGCGGTACGCACGCCGTGGGTCGACCTCGGTGGCGCTCTGGCCCAGGTGTCGCCCATCGACCTGGGGATCAAGGTCGGCCGTGAAGTCCTGGCCCGTGCCGGTGTTGACCCGCTGGCGGTGGACAGCGTACTGGCTGGGTCCATGGCCCAGGCCAGCTTCGATGCGTATTTGCTGCCGCGACATGTCGGATTGTATAGCGGTGTGGCGCAATCGGTCCCGGCGCTGGGGGTGCAGCGCATCTGCGCCACGGGCTTCGAGCTGTTGCGCCAGGCCGCTGAGCAACTGCGCGACGAGGTGCAACTGGCCTTGTGCGTGGCCAGTGAGTCGATGTCCCGCAACCCGATTGCGGCCTACACCCACCGGGATGGGTTTCGTCTGGGGGGCGAGGTGCAATTCAAGGATTTTCTCTGGGAGGCCCTCTACGACCCGGCCCCGGGACTGGACATGATCGCCACCGCGGACCACCTGGCGCGCCGCTATGGCCTGAGCCGCGAGGCCGTGGACCGTTACGCCTGCGAGAGCCATCAACGCGCATTGCAGGCGCAGCGTGACGGCGCTTGGGCCGAAGAGATCGTGACGGTCGATAACCAAGTGTTCGAGCTGGAGGGGTATCAGCCGCGCGGCATCAGCCTGGCGCACCGCGCCGCTGCCGTCACCCAGGACAGCCACCCACGGCCCACCGATCTTGCGGCCCTGGCACGCTTGCGTGCCGTGCATGCCAATGGCGTGCAAACCGCTGGCAACAGCTGCGCGGTGGTCGATGGCGCGGCGGCAGCCCTGGTCGGGCGCGCGTCGGCCTGCACGCGTCCGGCCCTGGCCCAACTGCTGGCCAGCGCGGTGGTCGGCGTGGCGCCGGAGTTCATGGGCATCGGCCCGGCGCCGGCGATCCGTCTGCTGCTGCAGCGCAGCGGGTTGAGCCTGGATGAGATCGGCCGTTTCGAGATCAACGAAGCACAGGCGGCCCAGGTCTTGGCGGTGGCCCAGGAACTGCAGTTGGACAGCGCCCGGCTCAACGTCCAGGGCGGTTCGCTGGCGGTGGGGCATCCACTGGCCGCCACTGGCCTGCGCCTGGTCATGACGCTGGCCCGGCAATTACGCCGGCACAACCTGCGCTACGGGATTGCCGCGGCGTGTGTCGGCGGTGGGCAGGGCATGGCGTTGTTGATCGAGAACCCGGCCTATCGCGGTTGAGCGTTCAACGGTGTAACTCCTTTTTTATTCGATGAGGTTTGCCATGTGGAGCTATCAGGCGCCGCTGCGCGATATGCAATTTGTGCTTGAACATTGGCTGCAAGCACCCGAGGTGTGGAGCCAATGTTCGGCGTTCGAGACGTTGGACATGTCACTCGCCGTGCAGGTGTTGGAGGAAGCGGCGCGCTTCAGTCAGCGGGTGCTGGCGCCCCTGAACGCCAGCGGCGATCGTCAAGGCTGTCGCTGGAACACCGGTCAGGTCAGCACGCCGGACGGTTTCGCCGAGGCCTATCGCGCCTATGTCGACGCTGGCTGGCCGGCCTTGGCGTGCGCCGAAGGGCAGGGCGGCCAAGGGTTGCCGCAACTGCTCGACGCGGCGCTGCAAGAGATGCTCTACGCCAGCAATCACGCATGGGCCATGTACACCGGGATCGCCCACGGCGCCTACCTCTGCCTCAAGACCCACGCCGCGCCCTGGTTGCAGGCGCGCTACTTGCCCGAGATCGTCAGCGGGCATGCCTTACCCACCATGTGCCTGACCGAGCCCCAGGCCGGCAGCGATGTCGGGCTGCTGCGCTGTCGCGCGACCCCCGAGGGCGACGGCCGTTATCGCCTGCAGGGCAACAAACTGTTTATCTCCGGCGGCGAGCACGACCTCACGGCCAATATCCTGCACCTGGTGCTGGCGCGCTTGCCCGATGCGCCGCCGGGCAGTCGCGGCCTTTCACTGTTCCTGGTGCCCAAGCTGCTGGACGATGGCCAGGCCAACGGTGTGCATTGCGACGGCATTGAACACAAGATGGGCATCAAGGGCAGCGCCACGTGCTCCCTGGTGTTCGACGCCGCCCAAGGCTGGCTGATCGGCGACGCCAATCGCGGCTTGGCGGCGATGTTCGTGATGATGAATTCGGCGCGCCTGCATGTCGGCCTGCAAGGCCTGGGGCATGTCGAGGCGGCTTGGCAGAACGCCCACCAATACGCCGCCGAGCGCGTGCAAATGCGCGCGCCATCAAGGCCGCAAGGGGTGCCTGCGCAAGCGGCTGACCCCATCCTTTATCACCCGGCCATGCGCCGCGTGTTGCTGGAATTGCGCACGGCCAGCGAGGGGATGCGCGCCATCGGCTATTGGGCCGCGCATTTACTCGATCAGGCCGAGCATGACCCCAACCCACAGGCGCGGGAGTGCGCCGGGCAACTGGCGCAGTTGCTGACGCCGATCATCAAGGCGTTTTTCACCGAGCAGGGTTTCCGTCAGGCCAGCAATGCCTTGCAGGTCTTCGGCGGTTACGGCTACGTCGCCGAGTTCGCCATCGAGCAAACGCTGCGCGACAGTCGCATCGCGATGATCTATGAGGGCAGCAACGAGATCCAGGCCAATGACCTGCTGCTGCGCAAGGTGCTGGGCGATGAAGGACGTGCCTTCGGCCTGCTGCTGGCAGTGCTGCGCGACGAGGCCGGGCAGGGCGGCCAATGCGCCGCGTGTGCAGGTTTCGCCGACGCGCTGGACAACCTGTGTGACGCGCTGGCCCGTGTGGTCGAGGCCATACGTGAGCGGTCGCTGGAGGACAGCGAGTACCCCTATCGGGCCGCGCCGGACTTTCTCCAGTTATGTGGCGTGGCCCTGCTGGCCCTGGCATGGGCGCGGGCCGCACGGGTTTCCAGGGCATTGCCCGAAGACGATCCGTTGCGTGCCGCCAAGCTGCAAAGCGCCGGGTTCTTTTTCGATTACCTGCCGTCGCGGTTGGCGCAGCACCTGGGCGCGATAGACGCGGCACGCGCGGCGTTGGCGTTCGTCTGACGCGGTCGGATGCTTGCGGTACTATGGCGACTCACGTTTTCTGGAAGTTGCCTGGATGAGTAAACCCGGTCAATTGGTGCTGGTTGCACTGCGCAAGATGATCGCCAGCGGCGAGTTGGCGGCGGGTGAGCGGCTGATGGAGATTCCCACGGCGCAACTGTTCGGTGTGTCACGCATGCCCGTGCGCATGGCGTTCCGTACCCTCGAGCAGGAAGGGCTGCTGGTGCCGTTTGGCGGGCGCGGGTATCAGGTGCGTTCGGTCAGCCCGGACGACATTGCCGGCGCCGTCGAAGTGCGTGGTGTGCTCGAGGGCCTGGCTGCGCGTCAAACTGCCGAGCGCGGTTTGTCCGACGCGGCGCGTGCGACGCTTGAGCGCTGCCTGGTGGAAGGCGATCAACTGTTCGACAAGGGCTACGTGACCGAGGACGACCTTGAGGTCTATCACGACCTGAACATGCGCTTTCACCACGTCATCGTTGAAGGTAGCCACAACCCGGCGATCGCCGATGCGCTGGCACGCAATGATCATCTGCCGTTCGCGTCGGTCACCGCGCTGGCGGTGGATCGCGAGGACATGGTCCGCGAATACCGGCGTTTCAACTATGCCCACATGCAACATCACTCGGTCTTCGATGCCCTGGTCAATCGCCAGGGCGCACGGGCCGAAGCGATCATGCGCGAGCACGCCAACGCGACCTTGCGTTATGCCGAGATCTTCGGTTCGGCGACCGCCAATGCGCGGATGAAGGTCATTCTGCCCACGGCCTGACGCCTTTCAGAGATCGAGCACCAGCAGCGCGGTTTTCGCGCGCGAGCAGCAGGGGGTGAACTGGTCGTTCAGCGCTTGTTCCTGCTCGGTGAGGAACAGGTCGCGGTGCTCCGGGATGCCTTCGAGCACGCGGGTCAGGCAGGTTCCGCAAATCCCTTGTTCGCACGACACGGCAATCTCGATGCCGTGGCTTTCCAGGACCTGGACCACGCTCCGGTCGGCGGGTATGTCGAAAACCTGGCCGCTGCTGGCGAGCTTCACCGAAAAACTCCCGTCGAGGCGGCTATCCACTGGCGCCGCCGCGAAGTATTCGCGATGCAGGCATGCCTCCTGCCAGCCCTGGGCCAGAGCGCTGTCGAGCACATGCTGCATGAAGCCGCCGGGGCCGCAGACATACAGGTGGACGTTGGCGTCGGGCGCCGCCAGCACCTGGGCGGTGTTCATTGCCGTAGGGGGCTGCTCGTCGAAATGCAGGAACACGCGCTCGGCGAACGATGCGTTCTTGAGGCGTTGCACAAAGGCCGCGCGTTCACTGGCGCGGGCACAATAATGCAGTTCGAAGTCGGCGCCGATATGGGCCAGGCGCTCGGCCATGCACAGGATCGGGGTGATGCCGATGCCGCCGGCGAACAGCAGGCTGCGTCGGGCTTCGTGCGCCAGCGGGAACAGGTTGCGCGGTGCGCTGATCTGCAGGCGGGCGCCCGGGTGTATGTGTTCGTGCAGGCAGCGGGAGCCACCCCGAGAGGCTGGATCCTTGAGCACCCCGATCAGGTAGCGATGCTGTTCTTCAGGGTGATTGCACAGGGAATATTGGCGGATCAGCCCGTCCGGCAGATGCACGTCGATATGTGCGCCAGCGCTGAAGGCCGGCAGCGCCTGGCCATCGACGCGGGCCAATTCAAAGCTGCAAATGTCCTGGGCTTCGTTGTTGCGGGATACCACCACCACATCGATCATGTTCAGTCCTCGTAGGGTTATCGCGCCGTTCAGGCGCTGGTGGTGGCGATCAGTTGCGCTGCGAGGGCGCGCTCCTTGGCGATCAGCCGTTCGAGGACCTTGCGTGACTGCACGCCACCGGCATCGATATTGAGCTTGAGCAGAGTGCGCGTCGGGTGGGCCAGCAGGTTCTGTTGCTGGCGTTCAAGCATCTCCAGGTCTTCGCTGAAAATCTTGCCCTGGCCTTCGCGAATGCTCGCGGTCAGTGCCGGGTCCTGAGGATTGAAGCTGCGCGCCATGCCCCAGAAGTACCAGATCGACGTTTCGGTTTGCGGGGTGATGAAGTCCACCACGATGCTCGCGGCCTTATGCTCAGGCGCGGCGTGGTAGCCGCCCTTGCCGGCGTGGGCCACGCCGACTTCGATCAGCACGTGGCTGGGCGGGGTGAAGCGGCAGATCTGCCAGCGGTCCACCGGCACGTCATCGGCGAGGTTATTGCCACGCAGGGCCATGCGCCAGAACGGCGGGGCCATGATGTTTTCCATGTGTCGGGCGGTGACGACTTCATCGCCTTCGACCGTGGTCACGGGGGGCGCTTCGTCGATTTCCTTCTGGCCGATGCTGGAGGCGTGGACGTAGGTTTCGTGGGTCAGGTCCATCAGGTTGTCGATCATCAGGCGGTAGTCGCACTGGATGTCAAACAAGCCGCCGCCATAGGCCCACTGGTCACTCACGGCCCATTCCAAGTGGTGGATCAGCGCCGGGTCGGCCAGGGCCTGATCGCCGGGCCACACCCAGATGAAACCGTAGCGTTCCACCGCGGCGAAGGTCTTGTTGCAGGGAAAACCGCGCACCCGCTGCCCAGGCATTTCGACGGTCTTGCCGTCGCCACCCATGACCAGGCCGTGGTAGCCACAGACCAGCTTGCCGTTTTCGACATAGCCCAACGAGAGCGGCGCGCCGCGATGCGGACAGAAGTCCTCGACAGCCACGACGGCGCCTTCCAGCCCGCGATAAAACACCATTTTTTCACCGCAGATCTGCCGACCCAGCGGCTTCTGTGCGATTTCATCGGGGGTGCAGGCGACATACCACGTGTTCTTGGGGTACATGGTGACTCTCCAGGCGAGTGATTGTTCTTATTTAATGGATCCATTAAATGAAGCGCTTCACTTTGAGTCAACATGCAGTGTGGTTTTAGCGAGATTTATTTGGGCGATTATCGATCATCTTTTTGTTTTTGGATCCATTGATCGCGTCTTTGCGGGATGGGTAACCCGGCCCGAGGCCGGGTTTTTGTTGCTCCAGAAGGCCTATCCGATGGCCACATTTGAACGATCTAGCCCAGGTGGATCACGGGGCGGTCACTCACCAGAGCTTCCAGGTGTAATCGACATTCACCCGTAGCTCATTGTCATCCCGATGACTGGCCTGGGCGATGAAGTCATTGCGGTACCAGGCGTTGCGCACACGCAGGGTCAGGCCTTTAAGGGGCGTGCCCTGAAGCACATAGTTCAGTTCGATGTCTTTTTCGCTTTCCTTCAGGTTGCTGCCGCCCAGCTTGGGTAACTCGATGTTGTCGCCGCTGACGTAGCGCAGCATGCCATTGAGCCCGGGCAAGCCCAGCGCGACAAAGTTGTAGTCGTAGCGCACCTGCCAACTGCGTTCCTTGGGGTTGAGGAACTCCGAGCTCAGCGTGCCTTCGGTGATGACCAAGGGCTCGGTGCCGAACAGGTAAGGCATGGCGGTCTTGCCGGTCAGTTGCATGTAGCCGGCGCCGAATTTGTGCGCGCCCAGGCTGTACGTCAGCATCAGGGCGGCGTTGCGATTGTCCACCGGGCCGGCCTTGGCGGCGCCGTTCTCGCCGGTGACGAACAGGCGAACGTCGCTTTTCAGGCTGCCGGGGCCTATCGGGCGATTGTCGACGAAACCGTAGAAATCCTTGCGGTAAAGGTCAGCCAGTTCGGCGTGGTAGTACTTCAACGTCAGTTGCGGCGACCAGGCATAGTCGCCGCCGAGGAAGGTAAAACGGTCGGATTCGGCGGCGCCGTTGAAGCGGCCGTTGGGCGAGGCCACCGACATTTTCTGGTAGTTGGTGGAGTCGCGCAGGTTGATGCGATCGAGCCAACCGACGTGCAGGGTCAGGTTGTCGATTTCCTGGGACTTGAGGTACGCGCCGCGAAAAGTCTGCGGTAGCAGACGGGTGGGGCTGGCGAAGGCGATTGGCAAAAACGTGCTGATGGTCCCCAGTTGCAACTCGCTCTTGGAGGCCCGGGCCTTGGCTGTCAGGCCCAGCTCCGAATATTCACTGGCCGGTTCACGGGTCGTGGGGTTGTACGATAGCAGGCCGGTCCCCGTGCGCGCGGGCGAGGAGTCCAGACGGACCCCCAGCAAACCCTGGGCGTCCAGGCCGAAGCCGACAGGCCCTTCGGTATAACCCGAGCGCACGTTGAGAATGAAGCCCTGCGCCCACTCGCGGGCAGCCGCCTGCGGCGTGGCGTTCACGTAATTGCGATCAAAGTAATAGTTGCGTATCGCCAGATCGGCCTGGCTGTCGTCGACAAAACCGGCGGCGCACGCCTGGCTTACGGAAAAAACGCAGGTGCAGGCGCTGACGCCCCGAGAGAAATTCCTGAGCATGGCAGTGTTCACTTTTATTGTTGTTGGAGTAACCCCCGCGCCATCGTGGCGCGGAAGTGGAGTGCGAATCAGTCAGCCGGTGAGCGGTTGCGGCGTACCGACAGGTAAAACATCGCCAGCGCCGCAATCACAATGCCGGGTGCCGAGGCCATCATCACGCCGGCGGTGCCCGTGCCCAGTGCGAGCATCTTGCCGGCCACCAACGGCCCACTCATCGCGCCCAGCCGGCCAATGGCGACGGCGCTGCCGACGCCCGTGGCGCGAATTGACGGACGATAGAAATGCGGGGCCAACGCATACAGCACGCATTGCCCGCCCGTGGCGAAGAAACCGGCGACGAAGCCGGCCGCCAGCATGCTGTGCCATTGGGTGGCCATGCCCAGCGCAGTCAGTGACGCGAGAATGCCGAGGTAAATCAGCGCCGACAACGCCCAGGCGGGCAGACGATCCATGACCCAGCCCAGCAACAACGTGCCTGCCGCCGCGCCAAATTGCAGCGCGAGCATCACCCAGCTTGCCTGAGAACCGCTGAAGCCCTGGCCGACCAACAGGCTTGGCAGCCAGTTGATCAGGATGTAAACCACCATGAGCGTAAAGAAGTAGCTGACCCAGATCATCAAGGTCGGCCATGCCGCGCCCCCGCGGAACAGGCCGCTGACCACACTGATCGGCGCGGCGTCGCGCACGCTGCGAAACGCCGCGGATTCCGGCAGATAAACCCCCAGCAGCGGCACGATCAGCAACGGCACGATACCGCCGACGTAGAACACCACTTGCCAGCCACCGGCCAGTTGCGCAATGCCAATGCTGGCCGCCAGCGCCGCGCCCAGGGGCACGCCGCAATACATCAGGCTCACGGCGCTGCCACGTAGGCGGGGGCCAGCCACTTCACTGGTCAGCGCGATCAGGTTAGGCAGTGCCGCGCCCAGGCCGACGCCCGTGAGGCAGCGCGCGACCAGCAGGCTGTTGAAGTCCCAGGCCATGGTCGTGACCAGCGAGAACAATCCGAATAGGGCCACCGAGGCCATCAACACCCGTTTGCGGCCGATCCGATCAGCCAGCAAACCGCCGAGAAACGCTCCGGGCAGCAGGCCGAAAATGCCGGCGCTGAAGACCCAGCCCATGTGTAGTTTGTCCAGTTGGAACGCGGCCGCCATGCCTTGGGCGGCGATGCCCGAGGCTTGCAGGTCGAGGCCTTCCATCAGGGCGACGAGGAAGCACAGACCGATGGTCCGCGCCATGTACAACGGTGTCAGCACGTTTAGCGATGTCATGGGAAATACCCGTTTTATTGTTGTAATGGGCACAGCAAAACCGTCCGGCCGCTGCGTGGGCGACCGGACGGGGGGATGCACGGTTCAGCGTTTGAGCAGGTCCAGCGCGACGTCGACGATCATGTCTTCCTGGCCGCCGACCATGCGCCGTTTGCCCAGCTCGACGAGGATGTCCACGGTCTTCAAACCGTACTTGGCCGCGGCGATTTCGGCATGGCGCAGGAAGCTCGAATAGACCCCGGCATACCCCAGCGCCAGCGACTCGCGGTCGACCCGCACCGGCCGGTCCTGTAACGGCCGCACAATGTCATCCGCCGCGTCCATCAAGGTGTAGAGGTCGGTGCCGTGGTTCCAGCCCAGGCGTTCGGCGGCGGCGATGAACACTTCCAGCGGCGCGTTGCCGGCCCCGGCGCCCATGCCGGCGAGGCTGGCGTCGATGCGGTCGCAACCTTCCTCGACCGCCGTGATCGAGTTGGCCACGCCGAGCGAGAGGTTGTGGTGGGCGTGCATGCCGGTTTCGGTGTCGGGTTTGAGCACGGCCTTGAACGCGCGGAAGCGATCGCGGATGTCCTGCATGTTCATCGCGCCACCGGAGTCGGCCATGTACACGCAGGTCGCGCCGTAGCTTTCCATCAGCTTGGCCTGGGCGGCGAGCTGCTCGGCCGGGATCATGTGGCTCATCATCAGGAAACCGACGGTGTCCATGCCCAGTTCGCGCGCGTATTCGATGTGCTGTTTCGACACGTCGGCCTCGGTGCAATGGGTGGCGATGCGCACCACGCGGGCACCGGCATTGTAGGCCGCCTTGAGGTCATGCACCGTGCCGATGCCGGGCAGCAACAGCGTGGTGATCTTGGCGTGGCTGATCACGTCGGCGGCGGCTTCGATCCATTCCAGATCGGTGTGCGCGGCGAAGCCATAGTTGAAGCTCGAACCTTGCAGGCCGTCGCCGTGGGCGACTTCGATCGAGTCGACCTTGGCCTTGTCCAGCGCACGGGCGATGTCCTGCACGTTCTGCAGCGAGTACTGATGGCGCACCGCATGGCTGCCGTCGCGCAGGGTCACGTCGGAGATGTAGATTTTCTTACCGTTCATGTCGCTCTCCTCAGGCCTGTTGCATCGACTGCGCCATGCGCTCGGCGGTAGCCAAGGCAGCGGAGGTCATGATGTCGAGGTTGCCAGCGTAGGCCGGCAGGTAATGGGCGGCGCCTTCGACTTCGAGGAACACCGAGGTCTTCAGGCCGGAGAATTTACCCAGGCCGGGGATGTTCAGCGGCGCGTCTGCCGGGATCACATCGAACTGCACGTTTTGCTTGAGGCGATAGCCCGGCACATAGGCCTGCACGGCCGCCGCCATCTCGACGATGGAGGCTTCGACCAACGCCTGATCCGCCGCTTCGGAGAGCACAAACACCGTGTCGCGCATGATCAGCGGTGGCTCGGCCGGGTTCATCACGATGATCGCCTTGCCCTTGGCCGCGCCACCGATCACTTCGATGGCCTTGGAGGTGGTTTCGGTGAATTCGTCGATGTTGGCGCGGGTGCCGGGGCCGGCGGATTTGCTGGCGATCGAGGCGACGATTTCGGCGTAATGCACCTTGGCCACGCGTGACACCGCGGCGACCATCGGGATAGTCGCCTGGCCGCCGCAGGTGACCATGTTGACGTTGAGCTGATCGAGGTTCTGTTCCAGGTTGACCACCGGCACGCAGTACGGGCCGATGGCTGCGGGCGTCAGGTCGATCAGGCGGATGCCGGGTTTGATCGCGCGCAGGAACGCATCGTTCTGCACATGCGCGCCGGCCGAGGTGGCATCGAAGACGAAGTCGATGTGCTGGAACACGTCCATGCGGGTCAGGCCTTCGACGCCTTCGTGGGTGGTGGCCACGCCCATGCGCTGGGCGCGGGCGAGGCCGTCGGAGGCCTGATCGATACCGACCATCACCGCCATTTCCAGGTGTTTGGCGTTGCGCAGGATCTTGATCATCAGGTCGGTGCCGATGTTGCCGGAGCCGACGATGGCGACTTTGAGTTTATTCATTGTTATTGCCTCATATGCACGCAAGTCGCCGATCACTCGGCGCGACTGTCTACCGAGAAGTTCACACCAACCCGGCCGATGCCCTCGATCTCGGCCTCGAACCGATCACCGGCAGCGACCGCCACCATCGGCCCCAGCGCGCCGGTGAGAATGATGTCGCCGGCCCGCAGCGGATCGCCCAGGCGCGCCATGGCGCAGGCCAGCCAGACGGCCGCGTTGAGCGGATGACCAAGGCATTCGGCGCCACTGCCGCTGGACACTTCTTCAGCGTTGCGGGTCATCCGCATACTGGCCTGGCGCAGGTCGAGGCCATCGAGACGTCGAGCCGGGCCGCCCAGTACAAAGCAGCCGCTGGACGCGTTATCAGCCACGGTATCGACGAAGCGGATGTTCCAGCCCTGGATGCGACTGCCGACGATTTCCAGTGCCGGCACGACCCAGCCGGTGGCCGCCATCACGTCGGCGAATGTGCTGTCGGCGCGGGGCAGGTCGCGTTCGAGGATCAGGGCGATTTCAGCCTCGATCTTCGGTTGCAGTACGCGGCCGGTTGGCACGGTGGCGTTGTCGCCGTAGCACATGTCGGCAAACAGGGTGCCGAAGTCCGGCTGGTCCACGCCCAACTGGGCCTGGACTTTGGGGTTGGTCAGGCCGATCTTGCGGCCCACCACGCGGCGCCCGTTGGCCACGCCGTGGTCGACGTTGAGGCGCTGGATGGCATACGCGGCGGCGGCATTGTCTTCACCGATCCGCTCGCGCAGCGGCCCGATGGCTTCGCCGTGGTCTTCGGCCTGGCGCAGGTCGGTGGCGAGTTGTTGCAGGGTGTCTTGAGTCAGTGTCATGTCAGCCTCGATGATCAGTGGGTCAGGAAGTCCAGGACCATCCGGTTGAATTTCTCGGCATGTTCCCATTGCGCCCAGTGGCCGCAACGGTTGAACACGTGCAATTGCGCCCTGGGCAGGCCGGCCAGCAGGCGCAAGCCGGTGTCCATCGGCACGAAGCGGTCCTCGCGGCCCCAGACGAGCAGGGTGTCGGCGTTGATTTCGTGCAGGCGGTGGCTGAAATCCGGAAATTGCTTGGGGTTGAGCGTGCTGCTCTTGACGAAGTTGTCCAGGTGATCGCGGCGCGACAGGAGGTTGTCCAGGCGGGTCTGGAACAGTTCGTCGGTGAGGCCGCTGGCGTCGAAAACGAAGACGTTCATCATCTTCTTCAGGTTTTCGATGGTCGGGTCGCGGTACAGCGCGCCGATCAGTTTGATGCCTTCGGTGGGCTGCGGCACGAAGGCACTCGGGCCGCCGGTGCCGCCGCCCATCAGGATCAGTTTGCCGATCCGCTCGGGGTATTCCAGGGCGAAGGCGACGGTGCTGTGGGCACCCATCGAATTGCCGATGATGTGGACGCGGTCCAGCCCTAGCACATCGAGCAGGCCCTTGAGCGCTTGGGCATTGAGGTTCGAGCGCGAGCCTTGGCTGACGATTGTGTCGCTTTTGCTCCAGCCCGGGCAATCCATCAGGATCACGCGAAAACCGGCATTCACCAGCGGTTCGATATTGCGATTGAAGTTGGCCCAGCCGCTCGCGCCCGGCCCGGAGCCGTGCAGCATGACCACGGTTTCGGCACCTTCGCCAAGGTCGTTGTAGTGCAGTTGCAGGTCCAGGTCGCCTTCCTTGATACGGGCAAAGCGGCTGGTGGAGGCTTCACTGAAAGCAGTGGTGGTCATGGCAGTGTTCCTTGAATTCATGGGTGAGGGGTCAGCGGCTGTGCGCCAAGCGCACCGAAACCTGCGATCCACTCGGGAATCGGGCGGTAGTAGCGGCCTTCGGTCTGATACGGGCCGAAGGCACTCAGGGCAGCGAAGGCGGCGACCCAGGTTTTCACCTCGTGGGTCGACTTGCCGGCCAGCGCCGACAACGCGTCATTGCTCAAGCTGTCGAGGTCGCGCATGCGGCCCTGTTCGAGGCTGTCGAGAAACTGCTGATCCCAAGCCGGGTTCAGCGGGTGCAGGCTGTGCGGGTCTTCGACGAAGTCTCGCGCGGCTTGAATCACCCGGTTCTGGCGGGCCTGTCGTTCATCGGCGGGGAGCTGGCGCCCGCTGCCCATCAGACGGTCAGCCATGCGCGCATCGACCTTGGCCAGTTCCGGTACCGGCGGTTGATGGGACAAACCGCCGGAGGCCAGGAACAGCACGCGTTTATCCAGCGCTTTGGCCCATTGGCCGATCGCTTCACCCAACAGTCGGGCGCGTTTGAAACTCGGCAGCGGTACGGCCACCGAGTTGATAAACACCGGAATCACCGGGCAGCGCTGCAAGCCGCCGAGCAACAGTTCCAACGGTTGCGCGAACCCATGGTCGACCTGCATGCGATACGACACCGCGGCATCGACACCGGCATCCAACACCGCCTGGGCGCAGGATTCGGCCAGCGCTTTAGGCACGTCCAGCGGGCCGGCGGCGGTGTCGAAATCACCAATCGCGTCGGCCGCCATGCCGATGCAAAAGGCCGGCATCACGTCGTAGAAAAACCCGTTGTAATGGTCGGGAGCGAACAGCACCACCAACTGCGGGTCGAAGCGCGCGATGCGCTCGCGAGCGGCGTTGATCACGCCATCGACTTCGGCCAACACATGCGGCGCCGGATCGACGTAGCCCACCAACGGCGTATGAGACAAACAATGCAGAAAGGCGCTCATGTCACGCGACCTTGCTGACAACAGCGTTCGCCGAGGTGTGTGGCAGGGCTTTGAGCGCCCGGGCCAATTCATCGCAGGCCTGGCCAACGGTTTGCGGGATGGCCAGCCCGGCGAGGAAGCGGTCCGGACGCACCAGGGCGATGGACGATGTGCCGAGGGCGAACCATTCTTTCAACCGACCGCTGCTGTCACCCACGCGGATCACGTCGTGGCCGGC
The DNA here is from genome assembly GCF_024169655.1 of Pseudomonas marginalis. Taxonomy (GTDB): domain Bacteria; phylum Pseudomonadota; class Gammaproteobacteria; order Pseudomonadales; family Pseudomonadaceae; genus Aquipseudomonas; species Aquipseudomonas paraveronii. The sequence goes on from NZ_JALJWV010000001.1 coordinate 2,207,475, forward strand.
ATCGCTCGGGACTCTGAGCTGCACGTCCGGCAACACTTGGATGAAGCGCGTGCCCAGGGCTTTCCATTGCGCGATTTGCGTGGCCGACAGGCCCCAGGTCGGATCGCAGCCCCAGGCGATAATCGCAAAGTTGTCGCCAATCACTTCATCCAGCAGCACCGTGGTGCCGGCGTCCGTCAAGACCTTGGGCTGAATGAACATCTTGCCGACCGGCGAGTCCTTTTCATTCGGCACGATCAACGCGCCGCGGGTGTATTGCGGCATCGGTTTGAAGCGCATTTCGACGAAGTAGCGCTTGACCGGCGGCAGGTAGTTGAGCAGCCACGACACCCCATCGCGCAGGGTGCCTTGCCAGCGTTTCGGCGGCGCCAACACGTGGCCGGCGAGCACGGAGAGATTGATCATCGCCTTGGCGTGGTCGCGGCGTTCCTCTTCGTAGCTGTCGAGCAGGTTATCGGCGGCCAGGCCCTTGATCACCAGCGCGAGTTTCCACGCCAGGTTCGAGGCATCGCGCATGCCACTGTTGTACCCCTGGCCTTGCCATACCGGCATGATGTGCGCGGCATCGCCGGCCAGCAGTACCCGGCCCTGACGGAACCGCCCGGCCAGACGTGCGTTATGGGTATAGACGCGGCTGCGGATCAGCTCGATGCGGTCCGGGTTCGGCAATACTTTGCTCAGCAGCTTGCGCAGGTTCTCGGGCTTGCTCAGCTCGGTCTCGGTTTCGCCGGGCATCACCATGAATTCGAAACGACGCACGCCATGGGGCAGGGCGGCGGACACGTAAGGGCGCACCGGGTCGCAGCACAGATAGACATGGGGCGTGGCCAGCGGGTCGTTGGCGATGTCGACCACGATCCATTGATTGGGCGCGGTCTTGCCCTCGAAACTGATGTCCAGGCTGCGCCGCACCAGGCTGTTGCCACCGTCGCAACCAATCAGGTAGCGCGCATTCAGGCGTTCGCTGCGGCCATGCTGATCCTTGAGGTTGAGCACCACCGCGCTGTCGCTTTGTTCAAAACTGCCGAGCTCACGGCTGAACAGCACCTTGACGTTGTTGAAGCGCTGCAGGCCGTCGAACAGCACGCGGTCGGCCAAGGGCTGAATGAACGCGTTGCGGCGTGACCAGCCGAACTCGTCGGTTTTCGGTTGAATATCGGCAAAGCAGCGACCCTTGGGGGTCAGGAAGCGCATGGCGTGCCAAGGCGTGGTATGCGGCAGCACCTCGTCCGCCAGACCGACAGCCTGGAACGTGCGCAGGCTTTCGTCGTCCAGGCCGATGGCGCGGGGGTAGTCGATCAGGGTGTCGAGCTTTTCCACCAGGGTGACGTTCACGCCACATTGCCCCAGGTAGTTGGCGATCATCAAGCCGACGGGGCCGGCGCCGACGATGGCAACGTCGGTGGTCAGCTCCAATGTGGAAGGCGTGGGTGCAAGACTCATGGGCATCTCCGTACAGCGTTTTTGGATTTCTTGTGGGGCGCAGTATGGAAATCACGAGGCTGGTGGACAACGAAAACCCCTGCTAGGGTGCACTAGGTGCACAGCATTGATTTTAAAAGAGAATGGAGCGTCCATGAGCGAAACAGAATACAAGAGCGTTCGTGGGCTGATGCGTGGTTTGGCCCTGATCAATGGCTTGAATCGTTTTGATGGCGGGGCCAGTACGGCGCAGTTGGCCGAGCAAAGCGGGCTACATCGGACCACGGTTCGTCGATTGCTGGAGACCTTGCAGGCCGAGGGGTACGTGCGCCGCAGCGAGTCGGATGACAGCTATCGCCTGACGTTGAAAGTCCGCGAATTGAGCGAGGGGTTTCGCGACGAGCAATGGATTTCTTCGATTGCTGCGCCGCTGCTCGGCGAGCTGCTGCAACAAGTGGTCTGGCCCACCGACCTGTGTACGCTGGACGGCGATGCCATGGTGATACGCGAGACCACGCATCGCTTCAGCCGCCTGTCGTTTCACCGCTCCATGGTCGGTCGGCGTTTACCCTTGCTCATGACCGCCACGGGGCGCGCGTACTTTGCGTTCTGCCCGCCGGCCGAGCGCGAAGAGCTGATCGAGTTGTTGATCAGCCGCGAAGATGAACAGTCGGCGCTGGCGGCGGATCGCGGCTTTGTCGATCGGCTGGTGGAGCACACCCTCGGCAAGGGCTACGGCGAAAATAACTCCCATTGGGGCCTTGAGCGCAAGATCGCCGCGATTGCGATTCCGGTCATGCACGAGGAGCGGGTGATGGGTTGCCTGAATCTGGTTTACATCGCCAAGGCGATGTCGGTTGAGGAAGCCGCCCGCCGTTATCTGCCGGCGATGCAGGGTGTGGTGGAGAAAATCAGGGCTCAGTTGGCGTAGGGGTGGTGCTTGGCATTGGGGACTCTAATCTGCCGGCGGCGCTTTTTCCGCCGCCTCATTGATCAGCACCATACTCTGCGGCGAAGACAGCGCCACGCCAAGTTCGCGCAGGCGCCCGAGGACGGTGAACAGCAGGTCGCTGCGGGCTGTCCCCACCGAGCGCGGGCTGTTGACGTAACCGCTGACGGCGATGACCAGTCCGTTGGCGGTCAGGTCCTTGAACGTCACCGAAGGCGCCGGCGTGTCCAGCACGGCTTCGTGTTCGGTGAACGCGCTCAACAGCAGATCGCGGATCTGCAGCACGTCCGTTTCCAGCGGCAGGGTCAGCGTAATGCCGACGACGCCCAGCGCATTGCCCATGGTCACGTTGCGCACGTTCTGGGTGATGAACTGCGAGTTGGGCACGATCACCGTTGAACGGTCGGACATCTGGATTTCCGTGGCGCGCACGTTGATGCGGCGGATATCGCCTTCGACACCCGCGAGGCTGACCCAATCCCCGACCTTGACCGGGCGTTCGGTGAGCAGGATCAGGCCCGAGATGAAGTTCTGCACGATCGCCTGCAGGCCGAAACCGATGCCCACCGACAGGGCGCTGACCACCCAGGTCAAGTTGGTCAGGCTGATATTCAGCGTGGACATCACCACCACTGCGACCAGCACGAAGCCGATGTAACCCACCAGGGTCACCAGCGAGGCGCGCATGCCGGCGTCCATGTTGGTTTCCGGCAGCAGCCGTTCGCCGAGCCAGTCTTTGAGCACGCGCACGCCGAACAGACCGATCACGAGCAGGGCAAGGGCCAGCAGAATATCGCCGGGGGCGATGGTCAGGTTGCCCAGCGGCTTGCTGCCCAGGTCGAGTTGCGTCAGGCCCGCCAGCAGCTCGCCCGGGCTGGAGCCGGAGGGCAGGAACGCCAACAGGACCGCGGTGAACATCAGCAGGGTGCGGCCCACGCCCGCGAGTAGCGTGCTGGCCTGTGCCTGGTGGCGCTCGGACAGGCCCAGGGCCGAACCGAGCGCCAGGCCGCCAGGTTGTTTCGGCGAGAGCAGGGTCTCGCAGAAATCGCCGAAGCAGGCGATCAGCAGATAAGCCGTCGCCGCGACCACGCTCATCCACAGCAGTTTGACGGTGAGGAAGTAAGCCAGGGTCAGGTAGCCGCCCAATAGCGCCAGCAGGCTGATCCCGATCCAGGCCCCGACGACAAACGGAATCAGCCCGGCGACGCCGCTCATGCGCTCAAGCGTGTAGCGGCGGCGGGTGCGGTGGTAACGCAGCAGGGCAAAGAAGAACACCAGCGCGACGGCCAGCGCGGTCAGGCCGTTTACCGCCACAGTCAGTGCCAGGCTACTGTCGATGACGCTGTTGATGCGTTCCTGGGTGCCGATCACCATCAGGGCCAGCCCCAACAGCACAGGGAACGGGCCCAGGGCGACAGCGATCTGGTCGGGGATCTGGGGCAGGCGCCAGGACGGATGCGCACGCATCAACAGGGCGCGGCCGAGGCCGACAATGAAGGCGCAGAACACCACCAGGGTCTGCAATTGATCGAGCAACGTGAGCATATCGGCGCTGGGCACGGTGTCGCGTGTCAGGCCCCAGCGCAGCAGTGAGGCCGCCACGCTGATGGTCAGCACGCTGGCCAAGCCCACCGCCAGCGCCAGCGCGCTGCGTCGCAGGCGGCCTTCGGGCAGCCAACGCACCGTCAGCCGCACCAGCGCGTGCTCCAACACCCGTCGTCCCGCCACCCAGATCAGCAGCGCACTTAACAGCATGCTCACGAAAAACCAGCGGTTTCCCGGCGCCACGGCGGTGTCCGTCACGCTGCGTGCGTCGACGTACAGGCTGCGTAAACGGCTGAGGTCGTCGTCGGTCGGGCGGATGATGTTGGACCAGAACACCACACTGATCGGGCTCGCCGAGCGGGTGCTGATCTGTGAGTCGAAGAGGCTGCGGCGCAGGCTGAAGATCTGCACGGCGAGGTCGCTGGCTGATTGGCTCAGGTTGCTGGCCTGGCGCTGCTCGGCGAGCAGGGCGTTCTTCTGCCGGGTCAGTGCGGTGCGTTGCTGGGTGAGGCTCGGGGGCGCATCGGCCTGTAGCGGGCCGAGCACGTTGAGCTGGTCATCCAGGTGTTCAAGATCGATGGCTTGTTTGGCGGCCAGGGTGTCGGCCTGTTTTTGCACCTGCAAGGCGGCCTGGCGCAAGGTCGAGAGCAGGTCGTCATTGGCGCTGCCCGAGACTTTCTGGCGGATCAGGTCGAGTTGCTCGTTGAGGTCTTGCACACTGGCGTCTTCAGCCAGCAGCGGCACACTGCGCGGGTCGCTGGTTGGGGAGGGCGCAGCCTGCACGAGGGCGGGCAACGTGGCGCATAGCATCAGCAGGGCGAACAGCCCGGTGAAAAAACGGCTCGTGGTGACTCTGTGCATGCGTTTGCCCTTTGACCGTTGCGCAAAATGGCTAAGCGTTACCACTCTATGAGGCGAAGGCAAGCCATTCGTGCGAATTTTTTGCGGAAGCCAGCCGGGCAATCGCGCGTAAGTGCTAGATGGCAGACTCTTGGATAACGTCGGCATCCGCCACGGTCTTCCCCTATCTATGTAGGTCACCCGTTCGCCAAGCCTCAAGTACGTTCGGCACTCCCCCTATTGCCATACGGACGCTCGATCATGCTGACCCGCTGTATCTTTCCCCTTTTGTTACTGCTGTTGCCTTGCCTTGTCGGCAACACCCAAGCCCAAGCCAGAGACCTGGCCCAGGGCCTGAGCGACGGCAGCGCCTCTATCGCGCTGCAGAATCGCGACCAGCGTTATGCGTTGTGGTCCGGTATCGGTTTGTTGAAAAACGCTATCGGCCAAACCTGCACCGCAGTGCTGCTGGATACCCGCAACCGCCAGGGCAAGGCCGTCGGCCCGGCGTATGTCTTGACCAGCGGGCATTGCGTGTACTTCAGCTTCGGCACGGCCCATATCAACCAAGCTATCGAGGCGAGCATCACGTTCAACTATTTCCACGATACGCTGGCGCAACAGCGCACGTTTCGCATTAAAACGGCGCATTGGACCAGTATGGTTGGCACTGATCTGGCGGTGCTCGAGCTGGATACGTCACTCGCCCACCTGATCACCGACGGCATCATGCCGCTCAAGCTCGCCACCCATCAAAGTACGGGGGAGCGTGAGGTCGTCAATGTCGGTTCCCCGAGCGGCTTTCGTCAGAAGGGCTTGCGCATGAGCGCCTGCAAGGAAACGCCGACCAACAGCTTTGTCGAGCATCCCGGGGTGTTTCCCGGCGCCCTGAAAAACCGCTGCAATGACCTGCAGTACGGCAGTTCCGGCAGCCCGATGCTGGACCGGCATACCAACGAAGTCACCGGCATTGTCAGCAAAGTCGCCGCCGTCATCAAAAAGGACATCCTCAACAACTGCCAGAACGTCTCGGCGTGTGAAGCGGCCAAGTTCAACTACAGCTATCCGGCCAACGACTTGCACCGTTGTTTTGTCGAGGGCCAATTCTTGAACAATACGACGGATTGTCAGCTCAAAGCCGTTGATATCCTCCTTGAGGAGCCCTGGAAGCTGAACCCCTATGTCCATATGCAACTGGGTGAACTCGGGCAGAGTGTGCAGCCCACGTGGAACATCCGGTTCTCGATCCAGGACCCGTTCTATCGCTTCAAGGCCGTGCGCAACGTCAATGAATGCAGGTTTCCCAGTGGTTATCAAAGTGCGACAGCGTCAACCGAGGGCTACATCAACCAAGCCATCGGTCCGGCGCTGGGCGCTTATGTGCTGTGCATCATCGGCGTCCAAACCCCCGGCGAGGCGTTGACGCCGGCCTTGCTGCACAATGCGTTCACCCATTCGGTGTTCTTGACCGACCCGGCGCCGGCCCCGCGCATCGGCCTGAACTACAGCGTCAACTGGGACGACCCGCAAACCGCGTTCAGCCATCATTACTTCTATGTGGACACCTCGGCTGAAGCCACCTGCCGTGACACCGACGACGTCCGCTACCTCCTGGCCACTGGCGGTACGAACTACCCGGTCTCGCAACTGCCCGTCACCCTGTGCAGTTTTGCGCGTAACCAGGCCGGGCAACCTTCGGCCATACGCACGGATGTCATCGAGCGATCCGCCTACCTGCCGCCCACCCAAACGCGCCAGCCGGCACCTGCTGCACAATGAGAGCGGTCAACCTTCGACCCGAAAGCCCCCGGACAGTTTTTCCTTCAGATAACCCACCAACGCACTCACGGATTTGGGCACATGGGGCGAGTAGGGTCGAATCAAGTAAATCTCATCGGCAAACGCGCCCTTGAGCGTCCAGCCCTTGAGCACCTGCACCAACGTGCCGCCGGCCAGTGCCGCGTGGGCGCTGAAGTCCGGGAGCAGGGCGATGCCCAGGTGATTGAGCGCCGAGTCGCGCAAGGCTTCGCTGTTGTTGGTGGAGAAGCTCCCGGCGATCGGCACGGTGACCCGCTCGAGCTTTTTGCTGCCGCGCTCGAAGGTCCAGGCGGGCTGATCGGTGCCGCGCGGATAGTAGAGGCAGTTGTGCGCGCTGAGGTCACCGGGCGTGCGCGGTTCGCCGTGGCGTTGCAGGTAGTCGCGGGTGGCGACCAGCACCGAGGTGGTGTCGCACAGCTTCCACGCCACGTGGGTTTCCGGCACCTGAAAACCGTGGCGCACCGCCAGGTCGTAGCCTTCGGCAGCCAGCGAACTCAAGGCATCCGACACATCCAGCTGGATACGTACCTGCGGGTACCGCTGCAGGAATCCCGACAGGTGCGGCACCAGTTGCTGCCGGGCGAACGCGACCGGTGCGGTCAGGCGTACCAGGCCGCGGATTTCCCCGGCGGCGTCGCGCACCGAAGAAAAGCTGCGGGCGATCTGTGCGTAGGCGCTGCGCACGTCCCGCGTCAGTGACTGCCCGGCGTCGGTCAGGCGCACGCTGCGGGTGGTGCGGGTGACCAGGCGCGTGCCGGTGGCTTTTTCCAGGTCGCTGATGCGCTGGCTGACCGCCGACTTACTCACCCCCAGGCGCGCGGCGGCGGCGGTGTAGGTGCCGTGTTCTTCCAGCACCGAGAGCCAGTGGATGTGGGTCCACAGCCCTTCGATCTCAGACTTTTCCATGGGCTTTATTGTTCGCTTTTGAGGACAATCAGTTCTGGATTCTGCTCTGGTTTGGAACAAACCGAAAGCCTATCGTGTGTCCCAACGCTACCCACCAGGGATCGACTGCCATGACTACAACCCTCGAGCACTACATCAACGACCAACGCGTGAGCCGCGATGATCGCTATCAGGACGTCTACAACCCGGCCACCGGCGCCGTGACCGGGCGCGTCGCCCTGGCCAGCCGCCAGACCGTCGGCGAAGCCGTCGCCGCCGCGCAAGCCGCCTTCGCCGACTGGGCCGACACCCCGCCGATCCGCCGCGCCCGCGTCTTGTTCCAATACCTGCACCTGCTGCGCGAACGCAAGGACGACCTGGCGCGCATCATCGTCGCCGAACACGGCAAGGTGTTTACCGATGCCCAGGGCGAAGTCGACCGTGGCATCGACATCCTCGAGTTCGCGTGTGGCATTCCCAACCTGCTCAAGGGCGAACATTCCGATCAGGTCTCGCGTGGCATGGACAACTGGACGATGCGCCAGCCCCTGGGTGTAGTCGCTGGCGTCACGCCGTTCAACTTCCCGGTGATGGTGCCGATGTGGATGTACCCGATCGCCATCGCGGCGGGCAACACCTTCATCCTCAAGCCCAGCCCGACCGACCCGAGCGCCGCGCTGTTCATGGCCGAACTGCTGCGTGAAGCCGGTCTGCCCAAAGGCGTGTTCAACGTGGTGCAGGGTGACAAGGAAGCGGTGGACGCGCTGATCGAGCACCCGGACGTCAAGGCCGTGAGCTTTGTCGGTTCCACGCCGATCGCCCAATACATCTACGAAACCGGCGCACGCCACGGCAAGCGCGTCCAAGGCCTGGGCGGCGCGAAAAACCACATGGTGGTGATGCCCGACGCCGACATCGAACGCACCGTCGACGCGCTGATGGGCGCGGCCTACGGCAGTGCCGGCGAACGCTGCATGGCGATCTCGGTGGCGGTGCTGGTGGGCGATGTCGGTGACAAAGTCATCGCCGCCCTGACCGAACGGGCCAAGACATTGCGCATCACCGACGGCCGCGACCTCAAGGCCGAAATGGGCCCGATCGTCTCGCGCGCCGCACTGGAACGCATCAGCGGCTACATCGAACAAGGCGTCCAGGCCGGCGCGCAGCTGCTGCTCGACGGGCGCGATTACGTGCCGACCGAACCCGGCCTGGAACACGGCTTCTGGCTTGGCGCGACCTTGTTCGACCACGTGACTCAGGAGATGAGCATCTACCGCGAAGAAATCTTCGGCCCGGTGCTGGCCTGTGTCCGGGTGAATGACTTTGCCGAGGCCGTAAAGCTGGTCAACGACCACGAATTCGGCAACGGCGTCAGTTGCTTCACCCGCGACGGCAACATCGCCCGCGAATTCGCGCGGCGTATCGAAGTGGGCATGGTCGGCATCAACGTACCGATCCCGGTGCCGATGGCCTGGCACGGCTTTGGCGGCTGGAAGAAAAGCCTGTTCGGCGACATGCATGCCTACGGCACTGAGGGGGTGCGCTTCTACACCAAGCAGAAGTCGATCATGCAGCGTTGGTCGGAGAGCATTGAGCAAGGCGCGGAGTTTGCGATGCCTGTCTCCAAGTAAGGTCTTACAAACACTGCAGGACCTCATGTGGGAGGGGGCTTGCCCCCGATGGCGGAGTGGCAGTCAACAACGACTTGGCTGACCCGCCGCCATCGGGGGCAAGCCCCCTCCCACAGAGGTTATGCGGTGTCGGTGAGAATGGGGTTTATCGGCGACCTGCCCGCGTACTCACATTCACCCACACCGCCAGCACCAACATGCTGCCATTCACGATCATCTGCCAGTAACTGTGGATACATGACCAAATGCCACTTACCCCGCCGATCAATCGGTGGAATACGGTCAATGTGGGAGGGGCGGTGCGACGGTTCGACTTGCCCCCGATGGCGGAGTGTCAGTCGACAACGACTTGGCTGACCTGCCGCCATCGGGAGCAAGTCGAACCGTCGCACCGCCCCTCCCACATTTTTTTGTCCGTGGTCAGGCAGTGGTCTTCGTGGGCCTGAGGCACTCGATGGAGCGGTCAACCGTGGTCTTGGCGATTTCCAGCAAATGCCACACCGCGAGGATCTTCGCCCGCTCCGGTTTCTCCAGCAGCTCCCCGCAATCCAGCGCCGTCGCCGAAGCGCTGTCCAGCAAACTGGCGGTGTAGAGCAGGGCGTCTTCGAAGCTCAGGTCTTCGTTGACGGCGTGGAAACCTTGGGTGGGCAGGTAATGGTCGATGGCGCGGTTGAAGGCGGCGCGGTCTTTGGTGGGATCGATGGGTGGGTCGGGTAGGGCTTTGTTCATGGTGTAACTCCGAATTTTGAGTAAGGAGCCGAACCGGTCGCGACTAAACGAAGGTGGCGGCTGTACGCAGGTTAGTCGACCGGCCAAAATCGGAAACTCCGGCGCACCCAAAGGCGCCCTGCGCACAGCCACCATAAACTGCATGGACCATTGCGCCGAATTTGGAATCCGGGCGACTAAACCCGATCACTGATTTGGCAGTGACGGACCGCAGACTAGCCATCGATTCCAACAGGCACAAGGCGGCGCAGATTGTCTAGGAAACGTCCTGCAATTTAAAGCGACCCGGCTTGCTGGCCCTTTAAAAACCATGACCAAATGCCACTAACGAACACGTGATGGTTTCTATCTGTAGGAAAGATCTGCCATGACGGAACTTGATGGCAGCGCTGACGACTTTTCGCTTTTTCAGGGTGTAGTGGGCCGAGTTAAATATCGACGCCAACTAACCTCCGTAAAGGATTGCGATGAACATAAACGTCAGTAATTTTCGCCAAACAGTATCTAAGATCAGGCTCTCAAACGCAGCATTTGAAGAGTTGCTGAGTGCCAGCGCGATGTTGGGTGCAGAAACCAAAACCGGTCGATTCGATATAAAACACGCTTGCATTGATCCGTTTTATTCGCAGTCCCTTGGCGAGGCGTTGCGCAATATACGAAACATTATTGAACATGAAAGTCATGTCTTGATCCTTGATGGATTTAGGACGGATAACCTTGCAAGTTTCAAATCACTGGTGTGGGCATTTGGATCTTTGCTTGGTACGCCAATGGTGCAAAATCATCTTGGTCATAAGGTTATTGAGGTTTACGACCGAGGCGGTAAAAGCATTGAAGAGGGTGCGAGGTACCATCAGACCCGTCAGGGCGCCTACGTACATAACGATGGCGTCAGCGACCCTCTCCCTATCGACTATTTGATTCTGGCTTGTGGACAGAAAGCGCTTCTGGGAGGCGAGAGCATTCTTATTGATGCAAGCGCGGTATATGCGGAGCTGATGGCATTTCCGGAAGTTCTCGAGGAGCTTAAATGCGATTTCTATTTTGAAAATAGAGGCATGTCAGAGGACGAGTGCCTATTTAAAGCGCCCATCCTGAGTTTTTCCAATGAAGGTATTCCCTTGATAAGGTACTTTCGCGTCTACATTGAATCGGCTCACCTTAAAGCGAAAATGCCGTTGACGTTGGCGCAGGTTCAAGCATTGGATTTTCTGGATACAGTTCTCGATCAATCATCTGTTCAGCATCGTGTATTGCTTGAGCCTGGTCAGGTGCTTATTTCCGCGGACAACAAGTTTCTCCATACCCGAACGCATTTCATCGATATGCATTCTCCACGCTCGGAAATTGATGATGCCGAGCCTTTAAACGCCTTGAATCGCTACATGTTGCGGATGTGGTTACGCAAGCAATGATGCCCATGTCACGCATGGCGCGCGACCTTTATACCCACTCAAAAGCCGAGCCCTCATGGACAACGCCAACATAGCCATCACCCTGGTCTTGATCTCCGCCTTCATGCACGCCACTTGGAATGCCGTTGTCCGTGCCGGCAGCAGCCGTTTCATGACCTTGGCCATGGTCGATGGCACCGCATTAGTGATCTGCCTGGCGGCGCTGCCGTTGGTCAACGTACCGAGCCTGGAGGTGTGGGGCTATGTGCTGATTTCTGTGATGCTCAATACGGTCTATCGATTGTTCCTAATCAAGGCTTATGAAACAGGCGACTTCGGCCAGGTCTACCCGGTGATGCGTGGCGTGCCGCCGGTGTTGGTTGCGGTGTTTTCCTACTTCCTTTTGCATGAACAGCTGTCGTTCCCGTCGATGGCGGGAGTGCTGCTGATTTGCGCGGGGATCATCAGCCTGACGTTTGTGCGCAGGATGACCGCGCAGATGTTCAAACCAATTCTGATGGCCGTGTGTGCGGGGGTGTTCATCGCGTCCTACACGGTGGTGGATGCCAAAGGTGTAAGAGCCAGTGAGACGGTGCTGCAGTACATCATCTACCTCACGCTGTTCCAGAGCATTCCGATTCCGATGCTGGCGTTTTTCAAGACGCGATCAGCACTCACCCAGGCTGTGCGCGACCACTGGCGGGTAGGTGCAATGGGCGGTGTTTTTTACTTGGCGTCCTACGGTTTGGTCCTGTTTGCGCTGTCGCTGGACGCAGTGGCCAAGGTCTCAGCCCTGCGGGAAACCAGTGTTATTATCGGCGCCATCATTGCTGCGCTGTTCTTCCGGGAGCAGTTCGGCTGGCGACGGATGCTTTCGGCATTCGTCATTGTCTGTGGGATCATCCTGATCAAAGTGAGCACCTGATGGCCCAGCGCCCGCCACCCACTCCCATGCTTCAAGCCTTCGTCAGCGCCGCGCAAACGGGCAGTTTTGCGCGTGCTGCGTTCGAGTTGAACCTCACCGCCAGTGCCATCAGCCATCAAATTGCGGGCCTGGAAGAATGGTGGGGGGTGCAGTTGTTCGAGCGGCATTCGCGGGGGGTCAAACTCACGACAGCGGGGCAGGCCTTGTTGCCAGTGACCGATGGTTTTTTCAAAGAACTGGATACGGTGCTGCATTCGCTCAACCCGAGTAGATCCCAGCCACTTTACCTTTCATGCACCTCCTCTCTTTGTGCAACCTGGCTGATTCCCAGAATGCATGGTGCTCACGCCGAAGCGGCATTCAACCTTGATCTGGTGTTGACCAGCGCGGACATAAGCAGCGCTAGCTTAAGTGCTCACCCGTTCGATGTCGCGGTGGTGATGGGGTATGGCGACTACCCGGATCATCATGCCGAACTGCTGATGCGCGATGCGGTGTTCCCTGTGTGCTCGCCGGAATTCAAACGTGTGAATGGTGATATTGCGCTGGAGGAAATAGCGCGGTACCCGCTGATTCATCGCGTCGACGATCAGGTATGCCCAGGGTGGGAGAGCTGGTTTGCATTTCAAGGGCTAGAGGCACCGCCGTATCACCATGGGCCGCGCTTTCCAGATTCCAGCCTGGCCATCAGTTTGGCAGTGAAAGGCGGTGGGATTGCGCTGGGCAGGACGGCACTGGTGTATGACCAATTGAAAGACGGTGAATTGGTTGCGTTGGAGGCCCCCTTAATGATGTCGCCTGCTGCGTACTACATCATTTGTCGAAACGGACGACAATCAGAGCCCGATATCGCCCGTTTGCTTGATTGGCTCAAGGCCCAAGCGCATCAGTTTATGGGGGAGGTGCAGCGTTCCGGTAAATGACTCACCGGCGACCTGCCCGCGTACTCGCATCCACCCACACCGCCGCTCAAACAATGGAATGCGGTCAATGTGGGAGGGGCGGTGCGACGGTTCGACTTGCTCCCGATGGCGGTGGTTCAGGCACTCATGCAGTGACTGACCCACCGCCATCGGGGGCAAGCCCCCTCCCACATGGGAGAGTGGGGCTCACCGCCGACCCGCCCGCGTACTCACATCCACCCACACCGCCAGCACCAGAATGCTGCCTTTCACAATCATCTGCCAGTAACTGTCCACATCCAGCATCGACATCCCATTATCCAGGCTGGTAATCACCAACGCCCCGAGCAGCGCGCCATACACCGTGCCCGAGCCGCCGCGCATGGAGGTGCCGCCGATAAAGCACGCGGCGATGGCGTCGAGTTCGCCCATGTTGCCCGCCGACGGTGAACCGGCGGCGAGGCGTGCGGTGTTGACCAGGCCGGCGAGGGCGCACATTACGCCCATGATGCCGAAGATCCACAGTTTCACCGCCTGCACGTTGATGCCCGACAGGCGCGTGGCTTCCATGTTGCTGCCCACCGCATACACGCGGCGGCCGAAGACGGTCTGGCTGGTGACGTAGCTGAACACGCCGAGCAGCACCAGCAATAGCAGCACCGGCACCGGGATGCCGTCGTAGCTGTTGAGCGTGGTGACGAACCCGGCCAGCACCGCGCCGATCACCCCCACGCGCAGTACGTCGCGCACCAACGAATGCGCGGCCAGCCCGTGCAGTGCGCGGTTGCGCCGTTGTTTCCAGGTCAAGAACAGCGTCAGGGCCAACAGCAAAACCCCGAGGCCGATGCCCACCGCATGCGGCAAATACCCCTGGCCCACATACACCAGCGACGGCGACACCGGCGCGATGGTGGTGCCGCCGGTGATGCCCAGCAGAATCCCGCGAAACGCCAGCATGCCGCCCAGGCCGACGATAAACGACGGGATGCGCAGGTAAGCGGTCATGTAGCCGTTGGCCAAACCGATCATCAACCCGCACAACGCCACCAGGCTGAGGTTGGCCAGCAGCGGCAGGTGATAGACCACGTCCAGGATCGCCGCGAGCCCGCCCAACAGCCCGAGCATCGAGCCCACCGACAAATCGATCTCGCCGCTGATGATCACCAGCACCATGCCGCACGCCAGAATCCCGGTGATCGACATCTGCCGCAGCAGGTTGGACAGGTTGCGCGGCGTGAGGAAGCCGCCTTCGGTCTGCCAACTGAAAAACAGCCAGATGAACGCCACGGCGATCACCAGGGCGAGCATTTTGTAGCGGGTAAACAGCTGTTTGAGCTGATTCATCTAAGCGGTCTTCCGATCATTATTATTTTGGCTGAGCGCGGCGGCGAGGACCTGTTCCTGGGTGAGCCCTGCATTGATGAAATCCCCACGCAACTGGCCGTCGCCGATCACCAGCACGCGGTTGGACACGCCGAGCACTTCGGCCAGTTCCGAGGAGACCATGATGATCGCCACGCCTTCGGCCGCCAGCGCGCCCATCAGTTTGTAGATCTCATACTTGGCGCCCACATCCACCCCGCGCGTGGGCTCGTCGAGGATCAGCACCTTGGGCTTGGCCATGAGCATTTTTGCGAGTACGGCCTTTTGCTGATTGCCGCCGGACAGGCTGGTGATCGGCAAAAACGGGCTGGCGGTCTTCAGGTGCATGCGCGCGATCTGCCGGTCGATGCTGCCCAGTTCGGCTTCGGCGTCGATGCGCGTCAGGTGCGCGTAGGTGTCGAGTACCGCCAGGGTGATGTTCTGGCCCACGCCCAGGTCGGGAATGATGCCCTGGCGCTTGCGGTCCTCGGGCACCATGCACAGCCCGGCGCGGATCGATTTGAGCGGCGTGCGCGTGTCGATCCGTTGGCCGTCCAGCCACACCTCGGCGCTGTAGCGGCCCGGGTAGGCGCCGAACAGTGCCGACACCAACTCGGTACGCCCGGCGCCGACCAGCCCGGCAATGCCAAGGATTTCCCCGCGTTTGAGCACGAAGGAAATATCGTCGACGCGTTTGCGCTTGGGGTTGTCGACGTCGTAGCAGGTGACGTGGCGTGCTTCGAACATCACCTCGCCGATCTCATGGGGCTCGGTGGGGTAGAGGTTGCTCATTTCGCGCCCGACCATCTGCGTGATGATCCGGGGGATATCCATGTCGGCCATGGCCGTGGTCGCGATGTGCTTGCCGTCGCGGATCACGGTGATGGTGTCGCACACCGCTGCCACTTCATCGAGCTTGTGGGAGATGTACACGCAGGCCACGCCCTTGGCCTTGAGCCCTTTGATGATGTCCAGCAGCACCTCGATTTCCGAGCGGGTCAGGGCCGAGGAGGGCTCGTCGAGGATCAGCAGGCGCGCCTGTTTATTCAGGGCCTTGGCGATTTCCACCAGTTGCTGGTAGCCGCCGCCATACTGCGACACCGGCAGCGCGACGTTCATGTCCGGCACCTTCAGCTCGCGCATCAACGCTTCGGCGCGGTGCAGCATCGCCGGGTAGTTCATGCGCCCGCCGGGCAGGGTCAGCTCGTGGCCCATGAAGATGTTCTCGGCTACCGACAGGTCCGGCACCAGGGTCAGTTCCTGGTGAATGATGACGATGCCGGCGGCCTCGGTTTCGCTGATGGACTGGGCCTTGAGCGGCTGGCCGTCCCAGAGGATTTCGCCGTCCCAGGTGCCATGGGGATAAACCGCCGACAGCACCTTCATCAAGGTGGATTTGCCGGCACCGTTCTCGCCGCACAGGCCGACACATTCCCCCGGCCGCACCTTGATATCGATGCCATTGAGCGCGTTGACACCGCCAAAACTTTTGACGATGCCGTTCATTTGCAGCAGGTAGTGCGACATGGCGATGGCTCACACAAAAGGCCGAAGAAACGCGGGTTCCTGTAGGAGCGAGCTTGCTCGCGAAGAACCCGAGGACCCCGCGTTCATCCTGAATGCCCGCGTCATCGTTGACGTTTTTCGCGGGCAAGCCCGCTCCTACAGGCCGATCTGCTCTTTGGTGTAGAACCCGTCCTTCTCCAACAGGTCGATATTGGCCTTGGTCAGCGGAGTCGGGGTGAGCAGGATGGTGTCGACTTTCTTGCTGCCGTTGTCGTATTGCGAGCTGTAGGTGGGCTTTTCATTGCGTGCAAGCTGCACCGAGAGCTTGGCGGCTTCGGTGGCGATCAGCTTGAGCGGCTTGTACACGGTCATGGTCTGGGTGCCGTCGATCACGCGCTTGACGGCGGCGAGGTCGGCGTCCTGCCCGGAGATCGGCACCTTGCCCGCCAGCTTCTGCGCGGCCAGGGCCTGGATCGCACCGCCGGCGGTGGCGTCGTTGGAGGCGACGATGGCGTCGATCTTATTGTCGTTCCGGGTCAGGGCGTTTTCGACGATGCTCAGGGCTTCGGTCGGGTTCCATTCCTTGACCCACTGCTGGCCGACAATCTTGATGTCGCCCTTGTCGATGGCCGGTTGCAGCACCTTCATCTGGCCTTCGCGCAGCACCTTGGCGTTGTTGTCGGTGGGCGCGCCGCCGAGCAGGAAGTAGTTGCCCTTGGGCGCCGCCTGCAGCACGCCATTGGCCTGCATCTCGCCGACCTTTTCGTTATCGAAGGAGATATAGGCGTCGATGTCGGCGTTGAGGATCAGACGGTCATAGGACACCACCTTGATCCCGGCCTTCTTGGCTTCGGCGACGGCGTTGGTCAGCACGGTGGCGTTGAACGGCACGATCACGATCACATCGACGCCGCGTGAAATCAGGTTTTCGATCTGGGATATCTGCTTTTGCTCGTTGGCATCGGCTGACTGCACGAAGACCTTGGCGTCGAGTTTTTCCGCCGCCGCGACGAAGTAGTCACGGTCGCGGGACCAGCGTTCCAGGCGCAGGTCGTCGATGGAAAAACCGATTTTCGGATGCGCGGAATCGGCCATCACCGGCAGGGCGAGCAGGGCCAGGGCGCTGGCGAGCAGCGTGCGTTTGAATGATTTCATGGTGGTGCGTCCTTTTATTGTTGTTGGAAAGACACAGCGTGATGCGGATAGAACTGTAGAGCGTCCCTCGACGCTCGGTGCGCAGATTTGTCGCGCAAATGTCACCGATAGATAAACCGATTGACCACGCCTTCGAGCATCTCCTGCCGGCCACTGACGGCCTGCGGGTTGAACTCGTGGGCAAACGCGTGTTCGGCCAGGGACTCAAGGCTGAACTCACCCGCCAGGACCGCCTGGCCCAACGGCTGCTGCCAACCGGCATAGCGCTGGTCCTTGAACTGCTGCAACCGATCGTTCTGCACCATTGCCGCCGCGCGTTCCAGTGCCAGGGCGAGTACATCCATGGCGGCGACGTGGCCGTGGAACAGGTCGATCTCGTCCAGGCTCTGGCGGCGCACCTTGGAGTCGAAGTTGTAGCCGCCGTTCTTGAAGCCGCCGGCCTTGAGGATTTCATAGGTCGCGAGGGTCATTTCCTCGACGCTGTTGGGGAACTGGTCGGTGTCCCAGCCGTTCTGCGGGTCGCCACGGTTGGCGTCGATGCTGCCGAAGATCCCCAGGGACACGGCGGTGGCGATCTCATGATGAAAGCTGTGCCCGGCCAGGGTCGCGTGGTTGGCCTCGATATTCACCTTGATCTCGTGTTCCAGGCCGTATTCATGCAGGAAGCCGAACACGGTGGCGCTGTCGTAATCGTATTGGTGCTTGGTCGGCTCCTGGGGCTTGGGTTCGATCAGCAGGTCGCCCTTGAACCCGATCTTGTGCTTGTGCTCCACCACCATGCGCATAAAGCGCCCGAGCTGTTCGCGCTCGCGCTTGAGGTCGGTATTGAGCAGGGTTTCATAACCTTCACGGCCGCCCCACAGCACGTAATTGGCACCCTTGAGCCGCAGGGTTGCGTTCATCGCGCTGAACACCTGGGCAGCGGCGTAGGCAAACACCTGCGGGTCCGGGTTGCTCGCGGCACCGGCGGCAAAACGCGGGTTGCTGAAGCAGTTGGCGGTGCCCCACAACAGCTTGATACCGGTCTGTTCCTGATGGCGCTCCAGGTGGTCGACCATCTGCGCAAAGTGGTTGCGGTACTCCTTGAGCGAACTGCCTTCCGGCGCAACGTCGGTGTCGTGAAAACTGTAGTAGTCGATGCCCAGCTTGGAGAAAAACTCAAAGGCCGCGTCAGCCTTGCCGATGGCCACGTCCATCGGCTCGCCGCTGCGCTGCCACGGGCGCTTGAAGGTGCCCATGCCAAACATATCGGCGCCGGGCCAGACGAAGGTGTGCCAATAACACGCAGCCATGCGCAGGTGCTCGCGCATCGGTTTGCCGAGGATCAGCTTGTTGGCGTCGTAGTGACGAAAGGCGAGGGAGGCATCGCTGCTGGGGCCTTCGAAGCGAACCTTCTCGACACCGGGGAAGTACGGCATGGCGTTTTCCTTATTGTTCTTGGCGGTGTCTGGATACTAGCAACGGCACCTGGCCCGCTGATTATGAAAATCACCAAGGTGTAGTGCGATTTTGAGTGGTGGGGGCTAGTCTGTTGCCACTGGCCTCAGGACAAAAACAATGAAAACCCTACCGCCCGTCCACCGCATCGCCCTGTTGTTCAACGGCAGCAAAATCTACGACCGTGGCATCATCACCGGCATCGGCAATTACTTGAGCAGCACCCGCGCGTCCTGGGATTTGTTCCTCGAGGAGGATTTCCTCTGTCGCTTGCGCGGTATCGAGCGCTGGCAGGGCGACGGGATCATTGCCGACTTTGACGACCCGCTGATCGGCGAGGCGCTGGCCGACATTAAGTTGCCGGTGGTGGCGGTGGGCGGTTCCTATGAGGATGCGTGTGCCTACCCCGAGGGCATTCCCTATGTGGCCACCGACAACCATGCGCTGATGAAGCTGGCGTATGAACACCTGATCGAAGCCGGGCTGACCCGGTTTGCCTGTTTCAGCCTGCCGCCAGCCCAGGCCAATCGTTGGGCCCAAGAGCGCGAAAAGGCCTTCAAGCATCTGCTGCAACGCGACGGCTTGCCGGTGGAGGTGTATCGCGGCCTGGGCACCAGTGCGCCGTTGTGGGACAGCGCGGTGGAGCAGCAGATCGCCTGGCTGCACAGCCTGCCCAAACCCATCGGTATCATCGCCGTCACTGACGCCCGCGCCCGGCAACTGCTGCAAGCCTGCCTGACTGCCGGTATCGCCGTGCCGGAGGAAGTCGCGTTGATCGGCATCGACAACGACCCGCTGACCCGCACCCTCACGCGGGTGCCGCTGAGTTCGGTGATCCAGGGCACGGAAACCATGGGCCGCACGGCCGCCGCGTTGTTGCATCAGATGCTGCACGGCAAACCCTGCACCGGCACACAGATCCTGGTACCGCCGGAGGCAATCAATGTGCAGGCCTCCAGCTTGCATCAGCCGTTGGGCAATCCGTATGTGATGCAGGCGCTGCTGTTTATCCGCCAGTACGCCTGCCAGGGCATCAAGACCGCGCAGGTCGCGGCGTATGTCGGCGTGTCGCGCTCATCCCTGGAAGCGCACTTTCGCAAGGAGCGCGGGTGCAGCGTGCATGACGAGATCCTGCGCTTCAAACTCGCCGCCGCCGCCAAGGGCCTGGAAAACCATGGCCTGGCAATTGCCGATGTGGCGCAGCAGTGCGGCTTCAAGTCGGCGCAGTACCTGCACACGGTGTTTCGCCGTGAATTTGGCTGTACGCCGCGCGAATACCAGCAAGGCGCTTACGCCCAGGCTTGCTAAGGTCGATGCACGGCCCTTTTTAAAGGGTGGCGTCGGAGCTATCATCCAGCCCAGAGGTGCAACAGTGCAGCTTGCCGGGAGAATCTCTATGAAACAAGAAGCGAAGAAGGTTTCAGACCGCGAAATAGAGGCATTGGAACTTTTGGTTCCAAGCCAAGCGAGTAAAGCCACTCACTCCGCGTATTTTCGAGCACTGTCGGTTAGTCAGCGAGGTGTTCTATGCATTGAAGCCGGGAATTTGGTCCGCGTCGCGCAGGACGGCAGCAAAATCATCGTGGAGAAAGCCAAACCACGTCGCAAAGTTACGGTGGATGAAGTGATCACCGTGCGTAAGGTCGACAGGCATGCGGCAGGTGGTTGTGCCTAGACTTCGTGTATTTGCTGGTCCTAACGGCTCAGGTAAAAGCACGATCAAAGGTGAATTGGACCCTGCTTTAATCAAGACGTATGTGAACGCTGACGAGCTGGAAAAAGAGGCCAAAGCCAGTGGCTTCGTCGATCTTTCGCCGTTTGATATCGAAGTTGCACTGCCTGAACTGCTCGCGTTCCATACCGAGCACCATCTGCTCGTTAAAAAGGGGTTGATGGGCCAGGCTGAAAAGCTAGGCCTGCAAGGTTCTAAGGTTGACTATCGAAATGTCCAGATCGACTCGTATTTTGCGTCGGTGATCGCTGACTTCATTCGGCAGCGTTTGCTGGAAAAAGGTGTGAGCTTCACATTTGAAACGGTGATGTCTCATCCCAGCAAGGTTGAGTTCATGCAGGACGCGCAGACTCGCGGGTATCGGACCTACCTCTATTTTGTTTCAACGGAAAACTCAGACATCAACATTGACCGTGTGGAAATCCGCGTTCGGGAAGGTGGTCATGGGGTTGAGCCTGAGAGAGTGCGTGAGCGATATATAAAATCGTTGAAACTGCTACCGCAGGCGGTTGCCGCGAGTGATCGAGCCTACATCTTCGATAACTCCGGTGACAGTTCCGTGCTGCTGGCGGAAATTACTGGCGGAACCCGACTCCAGTACCGCACAGAAGATGTTTCAGATTGGTTCTTCCGATCATACGTCGATGAAGTGGGTTCCTGACACGCGCCGGTCCAGCCTTATTCAGAACACCGCCTTGACCTGCAAGCCCAGCACCAGTGCGTTGTCGATGTCCTTACCGGAAAACGCCCCAGGCGCGAGGATGTATTGCACATCCGGGCGCAGGTTCAGCCATGGCGTGGCCTGGTAGCCGTAACTGAGTTCGATCAATTGTTCGGCGTTGTCGAGGTTGGGGTAGCTGGTACCGGCGTTGAAGGCGGCCAGCTCCTGCACATCGCGGCTGCGCGGGTTTGGCACGGCGCGGCCATAACCCAGGGCGAGGGTGTCGCGTGGCCGGCCTTCGAACGGTTTGTACAGCACGACGCCCGCGCCATACCACTTGGTGAACGGCGAGGCCGCTTCGCTGGCGGCGGAGTATTGGCCGAAGGCGTGCAGCACGCGACCTGCCGACGCGCTGGACGCCCAGACTGCCTGGTCGATCAGCAGGTAGTGACCGCCGCGTCCGCTGACCTTCTCAGTGCTGCCGATGCGTTTCACATCGGAGCTGTCGTAGTAATAGCCCAACTTGTATTCACCCGGCAGCGTGCCGGCCGGTTTGTACACCAACTCAATCGGTACCACAGTGCCGGTGGTGTGCTTGGGGCTCAGCTTCCAGGCGCGGCTGGAGTTGCCATTACTCTCCGGGTCCACGTTGAACGCGGCCACGCGCAGTTGCCAGGACGGCGAAAAGTCGTATTTCACCCGTGCGCCCAGGCGGGCATTCGGGTAGTTGGTCCAGCCGCTGCCGCCGGACATGTTCAGCGGGTGCCCGCAGAAACCGGCGTTCATGAAATTGCATAGGATGCCGCTGTCCAAGCCTCCCAGGTCGTTGCCCATCGCCATATAACCGAGCTTGAGGTTCAACGCCGGGGTGAACAGCGTGCGCTCGTAGCTCAACTCGGTCAGGCGGGTGTAGAGGCCGCCGTAGTTTTCCTGGATCGGCAGGCGGTTGCCTACCAGGTCCTCGGAAGCGCTGTTGCCGCGTCGGTCGTTGATGGTCAGTTGGATGCGGTCGCCGTTGTTCAAGCCGTACAACTTGCCCAAGTCGAACTGCACGCCCAGCTTGATGTTTTGCGAGTAGCGTGCCGAACGGTGTAGGCCGCCGTGGGCGTTGTACGCGGTTTCGCCGCTGTAGTCGCCGGTGAAGCGAACGCCTTGCTCGTCGAGTTCACGGCGCAGGCCGCCCCAGTCGCCGGTCAGGGTGGTGTCATCGGCTTGGGCGGGCAGGACAGCACCAAACGCCAGGCCCAGCAGCAGGCGCCCAACGAGGTTGTTGGGTAAAAAGTGAGAAGCAGGAGGCATGCGTGGTCTTCCAGAAACACAACGCGCGGTACGGGGGCACCGCGCGAAAGGGCAGGGTTATGGCAGGGCGTAGGCGATCACAGAGTCGCCACGGTCGGTGGACTGGCGCGCACCGCCGGCAGTGATCACGACGTACTGTTTGCCGGTTTTCGGCGACACGTAGGTCATCGGGCCGCCTTGGCTGCCGACGGGCAGGCGGGCCTTCCAGATTTCGTCACCGTTGCCGCTGTTGAAGGCGCGCAGGTAGAAGTCCTGGGTGCCGGCGATAAAGATCAGGCCGCCCTGGGTCGACAGCGTGCCGCCGAGGGTCGGCAGGCCGATCTTGATCGGCAGGTGCATGCGGATGCCCAGGGGGCCGGTGTCTTCCACGGTGCCGACCGGCACTTGCCAGGCGATTTTCTGGGTCTTCATGTCGATGGCGGTGAGGGTGCCGAATGGCGGCGCCTGGCACGGGATGCCGGCCACCGACAGGAAGCGGTTTTTATTCACCGCATACGGCGTGCCCTTGAGTGGCACCGCGCCCATGCCGGTGTTCAGCGCTTCGCCACCGGACGTGGCCTGGGCCTTGTTCTGCGATGGGATCATCTGAATCCACAGGCCCAGGCGCATGTCGTTGACGAAGATAAAACCGTGTACCGGGTCGGTGGAAATACTGCCCCAGTTCATGCCGCCCAGGGAGCCGGGGAAGCTCAGCGATTTGTCGGTACCCGGCGCGGTGTACAGGCCGTCGTAGCGCATGCCTTTGAAGTCGATGCGGCACAGCAACTGGTCATAGGGCGTGGCGCCCCACATGTCCGACTCGGTCAGGGTCTGCGCGCCGATCTGCGGCATGCCCAGGGATTTGGGCTGGGTTGGCGAGTACGGTTCGTTGGGGATATTCGCCGCCTTGACCGGCACTTCCTGCACGTCGGTCAGCGGCTTGCCGGTGGCGCGGTCGAGCACATAGATCTGCCCGGCCTTGGTGCCGATCACCACCGCCGGTACGGCTTTGTCGCTGCCCGGCGGGGTGAAGTCGATCAGGCTCGGTTGCATCGGCAGGTCGAAGTCCCACAGGTCATTGTGGACGGTCTGGTACACCCACTTTTCAGCACCGGTGGAGGCGTCCAGCGCCAGCACGGAAGCCCCGTATTTGTGGTTCAGCTGGGTGCGTTCCACACCGTAGATATCGGTGGACGAGCTGCCCATTGGCAGGAACACGGTGTTCATCAGTGGGTCATAGGACATCGGCGCCCAACTGTTGGGCGTGCTGCGCACATAGGTGCTGCCTGCTGCCGGCGCTTGTTTGTCGTCCGGATTGCCCGGGTCGAAGGCCCAGCGCATTTGCCCGCTGATCACATCGAAGCCACGGATCACGCCACCGGGCATGTCGGTCTGCACGTTGTCGGCCACGCGGCCACCGACCACCACGGTGGTGCCGGCGATCAACGGCGCCGAGGACAATTGGTAATAACTGTCGGGCACATCGCCCAGGCCGGCCTTGAGATCCACCTGGCCGTGGGTGCCGAAGTCTTCGCAGAATTTACCGGTGTCGGCATCCACGGCGATCAGGCGCGCATCGATGGTGTTGGTCAGCAAGCGACGCTGGCACTGCGCACCGGCTGCCACGCTGGCGGCGATGATCGGCGAGCTGTTCGGCTGGGTCGGCTGTGCGATCGGCGCGCTGGCATCGAAATACGCCATGCCTCGGCAACGCTGCCATACCGCCGACTTGGCGTTTATTGCGTTCTTCCACAGCTCTTTGCCGGTGTCGGCGTCCAGGGCGATCAGGTTGTTGTGCGGCGTGCAGATAAACACTTTGTTGCCGATCTGCAGGGGCGTCAGTTGGTCTTCGGCACCATTGCCGTCGCTGATGGCCACGTCGCCGGTGTGGTAGGTCCACGCCACTTTGAGTTTGTCGATGTTGTCGCGATTGATCTGGTCCAGCGCGGCAAAACGGCTGCCCCCTTCGGTGTTGCCGTAGTGGGCCCAGTCTTTCTGTGCATCGGCTGCGGCCACTGGCGTGATGCCAGGGCCTTTACCTGTCGGCGCTACGCTTGGGTGAGCCACGAACATATTGCCCGCCGCGACCGCCACGCCCACCGCCAGGACGGCGGCGATGCCATAAGCAGCGCGCGCAGGTCGGCCGGCCAGCAGCGGATACACCAGCGCCACCACCAGGCCGACCACCGCGAACATGAACAGCCGCGAAAACAGCGGCCAGAACACCAGCCCCACCTCCGCCACCGCCCAGATCGCGGTGCCCACCAGGAACGCCGCAAACAACCACGCGCCAGCGGTTTTGCACTGGGCAATCAACAGCCCGGAAACGGCCATGACCACGCCGCCGATCAGGAAGTACCAGGAGCCGCCCAGGCTGACCAGCTTGAAGCCGCCAACGGCTAGCGCGAGGCCGAGCAGGGCGATGATCACGCCCAGGCCCAGGAGGAGGAATCTAGAGGCGCCAGTGGCGCGCGATGCTCGTTTCATGTCGACAGGACTCGAGTGGGAGGGGCAAAACGCGATTTTAGCAAGATAAGTAACTGGTTAGTACATTTGGCTCGGTAATAGACTCTTCCCTGTAGGGTGATGATAGCCGGGCGCAAAAAAGCCGCTTGCTCCGTGAAGAGGCAAGCGGCTTGGTTATTCAGCGATCAACGAAACGCTGGCACGACCTGCTCGATAAACAGCGCCAAGGACTTTTTCTTCTCGGCATGGGGCAGGCTGTTGTCGCACCAGAAGCTGAACTCATCCACGCCCAGCTCCTGGTAGTACTGGATACGCGGGATGATTTCTTCGGCGGTGCCGATCATGGCGGTCTTGTGCAGGCTGTCCAGCTCGAACTCCGGGCGGCCGGCGAATTTCTCTTCCGGGCTCGGCGCCAGGAAACCGTTGACCGGCACCTCCTTGTTGCCGAACCAGGCATCGAAGGTGCGATAGAACTTGGAGATCGCCTTGGCCCCGACTTTCCAGCCTTGCGGGTCGTCGGCGGCGTGTACGTGGGTGTGGCGCAGCACCATCAATTGCGGGCGCGGCACGCCGGGGTTGTTGTCGAGGGCGGTCTGGAATTTGTTTTTCAGGTCCAGGACTTCTTCGTCGCCCTTCATCAGCGGCGTGACCATCACGTTGCAGCCGTTGGCCACCGCGAAATTGTGGGAGTCCGGATCGCGGGCGGCGATCCACATCGGCGGGTGGGGTTTCTGCACGGGTTTGGGCACGCTGGTGGAGGTGGGGAATTTCCAGATATCGCCGTCGTGGGCATAGTCGCCTTGCCACAACGCGCGCACCACCGGGACCATTTCGCGCAGCGCCTGGCCGCCGCTGGAAGCGGGCATGCCGCCGGCCATGCGGTCGAACTCGACCTGGTAGGCGCCGCGGGCCAGGCCGACTTCCATGCGGCCGTTGCTGATCACGTCGAGCAAGGCGCATTCACCCGCCACCCGCAGCGGGTGCCAGAACGGCGCGATGATGGTGCCGGCGCCCAGGTGAATGGTGGTGGTCTTGGCCGCGAGGTAAGCCAGCAACGGCATCGGGCTTGGCGAGATGGTGTATTCCATGGCGTGGTGCTCGCCAATCCATACGGTGCTGAAGCCACCGGCTTCGGCCATCAGGGTCAATTCGGTCAAGTCTTCGAACAACTGGCGGTGGCTGATGCTCTCGTCCCAACGTTCCATGTGTACGAACAGGGAAAACTTCATGACGCTTACCTCGGATCTATTGTGATCGGCCTGTCGACCACGGGCCCTTAAGTGCTCTCACCGTTGTAACGCTTGCCTTGGATAACGGCTGTTCGGCGGATTGATTGTTGGTATACCATAATATGGAATATCCACAAAGCTTTTCTCTCCAACGGTTACACCCTCACCTCACAAGGAAGGTGAGCCCGATGAACATAAAACAAAAACTGATCCTGGCCTTTGCGGTGATTGCCAGCCTACCGGTGATTCTGGTGGCTGTGCTGATCATCCTCAACGTGCATGAGGTTCTTCACCGAGCCGACCATGATCGCGTGGTCGCTCACGCCACTGGAGCGGGGCGGACACCCCGCAATCAAACTGTGGGAGGGGGCTTGCCCCCGATAGCGGTGGGTCAGTTACAGATAAGCTGGCTGTTCCTCCGCCATCGGGGGCAAGCCCCCTCCCACAAAATTTTGTGTGTGGCTTAGGCTGGCATGGGCAATACACCAGTGGCCCGGCGTTCTGCTGGGGCACGATGAGGTTCTTCACCGAGCCGACCATGATCGCTTGGTCACTCACTCCACTGGGATGGGGCTGACACCCCGCAATCAAACTGTGGGAGGGGGCTTGCCCCCGATAGCGGTGGGTCAGCTACAGATAAGCTGGCTGTTCCTCCGCCATCGGGGGCAAGTCCCCTCCCACAAAGTTTTGCGTGTGGCTTAGGCCTGCATGGGCAATACACCAGTGGCCCGGCGTTCTGCCGGGGCACGATGAGGTTCTTCACCGAGCCGACCATGATCGCTTGGTCACTCACTCCACTGGGACGGGGCTGACACCCTGCAATCAAACTGTGGGAGGGGGCTTGCCCCCGATAGCGGTGGGTCAGCTACAGATAAGCTGGCTGTTCCTCCGCCATCGGGGGCAAGCCCCCTCCCACAAAGTTTTGTGTGTGGCTTAGGCTGGCATGGGCAATACACCAGTGGCCCGGCGTTCTGCCGGGGCACGATGAGGTTCTTCACCGAGCCGACCATGATCGCGTGCTCGCTCACGCCACTGGAGCGGGGCTGACACCCCGCAACCAAACTGTGGGAGGGGGCTTGCCCCCGATAGCGGTGGGTCAGCTACAGATAAGCTGGCTGTTCCTCCGCCATCGGGGGCAAGCCCCCTCCCACAAAATTTTGTGTGTGGCCTAGGCCGGCATGGGCAGGGCGCCCATCTTGCCGTGGCAATACACCAGTGGCCCGGCGTTCTGCTGGGGCACGATGAGGTTCTTCACCGAGCCGACCATGATCGCGTGGTCACCGCCTTCATACTCGCGCCACAACTCGCATTCGATCACCGCCGTGGCATTCGCCAGGATCGGGTTGCCCAGCTCGCTGAGCGTCCACTCGATGCCTTGGGCCTTGTCTTTGCCCTTGCGCGCAAAGGCATAGGCTTCGGTTTGCTGCCCGCCGGAGAGCACATGGATGGCAAAGCGTTTGTTCTTGATCAACACCGGGTACGAGTCGGAGCTGTAGTTGGGGCAGAACAGCACCAGCGCCGGGTCCATCGACAATGAACTGAACGCGCTGGCGGTCAGCCCGACGATTTGCCCGTCGTCATCGAGCGTGGTGATCACGGTGACCCCGGACGGAAACGAACCCATCACTTGTTTGTAGAGAGCGGCATCGATCATGGGACGGTCCTCGGCGGTAGAGCGGTTTTTATAGGTTTGTAAGTATGATGGTATACCGTAATACAAAGCATGCAACTGCTTTTTCAAGCGCCCGATGAACGTCAGTTCTTGGTCTTTTAACCAATAAATGCTGGGGTAAAGGTGAGAGATGGCTATTGGCCATGTATCGCATTAGCAGATCAGATAAGCGCCAGAACTACGGATCAGTCTTGTGAAAAAATCGGGCTGCGTGTGGCGCTGTCGGGCGACGCGTCAGCGCCCGCCCGCTCCCACCTGTTTGACCGATATCGACATGAGATGCCCGTTGCTTCTTAGGCCACGGGGGCACGTCTGCTTCATCTGCTGTGTAGGCCGTTCCCGCCAAACTCCTCCAACGCATCCATTAACGCACCTTCGAAGTACTCCTTCGAGGCGCGGTCCCAGAGGATATGGAACGCTGGCGCCTCCACGCTTCCCGAGTGGATGACGATCACATTGATCCGCGCCGCCGCCGTCTGCGCCACCGCTCCCGGCTTGAAGGCCGGAAAACTGAGGTCGACGCCGCACAGCTTGGCCATCACCTGGGCAATCGCGCCGCCGCTGAGCAACACGCAGGCGTGACTGTCCTGGCGCGGCAGCAGGTAGTGGGCGCGGTGGTCCAGTTCCCAGCGCGCCTCTTCATCGGCGATGCGCTGGCCCTGATCCTTCGGGCTGCCCAGCAACAGGTATTCGTTCTGCGACAGGCGCGCCACCCAACCGCCGTCCGCTTGCGCGCTGGCTTGGTTGGGCGCAGCGGGCAGGCTGAAGCCTCGCGCCGTGAGGTAATCGGCGCTGTGTGCGCCGCGAAAGCCGACCCGGGGCAGGTCGGTCTGGTCGATCAGGCGGCAGGGCGGCGTGAGCAATTCGTGGGCTTTCAGACTGGTCATGGCTTAACCCTCCTGGCGTTGGTTGGTGGGGTCGAAGAACGGTAGCTGCACCACTTCGGCCTGGACGACGATGCCGCCTTCGACGCGAATCGGAATGCATTGCCCCGGCGTGCTCTGGTCGATCCCGGCATAGGCCAGGCCGATGATCCGGCCCAGGCTGGCGGAGTATTCACACGAGGTGACGTTGCCGCTGATGTCCGGGCCGTTGAGCACCAAGTGGCCTTCCAGCGGTTGCACGCTGCCCTTGGGCAAGCTGAAGCCCACCAGTTTGCGTTTCAGCGGCTGGGCTTCGAGGATGTCCACCGAGCGGCGGCCGACGAAGAACGGTTTGTTGCGACTGACCGCCCAGCCCATGTCGATTTCCGCCGGATGGGTCATACCGTCGGTGTCCTGGCTGATGATCACGTGGCCTTTTTCCAGGCGCAGCAGACGCTGGGTTTCGACGCCGAAGGGGCGAATATCAAAGGCTTTGCCGGCGGCCATCAACGCATCCCATAACGCCAGGCCGTGGCGTGCAGGCACGTGGATTTCATAACCCAGTTCGCCGACGAAGCCGACCCGCAGCAGTCGCGCCTTGATCCCGGCCACCGTGCCCTGGCGCACGCCGAGGTAAGGGAAACCCTCGGCGCTCAGGTCGAGGTCGCTGCACAGCTGTTCCAGCACCTTGCGCGAATCCGGCCCGGCCACGTTCACCGCACAGATCGCGGCGGTGACGTTGGTCACATCCACGTCCAGGCGCCATTGCGCGTTCCACTTGAGCATCTGCTGGTAGATGCGGTCGACGCCGC
This sequence comes from Pseudomonas marginalis, assembly GCF_024169655.1. GTDB lineage: Bacteria > Pseudomonadota > Gammaproteobacteria > Pseudomonadales > Pseudomonadaceae > Aquipseudomonas > Aquipseudomonas paraveronii. The sequence continues at coordinate 2,236,688 of NZ_JALJWV010000001.1, forward strand.
TGGTGGTGGCGGTGACGTAGAAGTGCTTGTCGGCCAGCCGCGCGCACACGCCGTCGTCGATCACCACCCCGTGTTCATTGGTCATCAGCGCATAACGCGAACGGCCCACCGGCTGCTTGAGAAACGCGAAGGTGTACATCCGGTTGAGCAGTTCGGCGGCATCCGGGCCACGCACGTCCAGGCCGCCGAGGGTCGACACATCGATCAGCCCGACCTTGTTGCGCACATGCAGCGCCTCGGCCTGCATGCAGGCGTCGCGGTCCTCGGCCTTGCCGTAATAGGCCGGGCGTTGCCAGATGCCGGCGGGCATCATCTTCGCCCCGGCCTGCAGGTGCCGCGCATGCATCGGCGTTTGCCGGTAAGGGTCGAAGGCGCGCCCGGCCACATGGGCGAGTTTCTCCGCGACAAACGGCGGCCGTGCGGTGGTGACGCCGGTTTCGCTGATGTTGCGCTGGGTCGCCCAGGCCACCAGGCGTGCGGTCGGCAGCGCCGAGTGGCGGCCCTGGGACGGGCCCATGCCGACGGTGGAATAGCGTTTCACCAGTTGCACATCGCGGTAGCCGATGCGGGTGGCGTTGACGATATCCGCCACTTGCAGGTCTTCGTCGAAGTCGACGAAATCCTTGCCCTTGGGGTGCGGGAAGATCGGCCAGTTGAAGTTGACCTGGGCTTCGGCGCGCAGCGGTACGGGCGCGCTGGCCGTGATCAAACCGAGGGCGAGGGCGACGGTGTTGGCGGCGTTGGTCGCGTCTACCAGCACGTTGTCCAGTTGGTGCCGACCGTGGACCGAACCGGCCACATTCAGGTTCTGCGGCAGGCCGCTGAGGCTGAACTCCGCACGCGAGTCCTCATAGGCCAGCTTGCCGCCGGCCTGGCACAGCAGTTGGTACACCGGCATATAGCCGGCCGACATGCACAGCAAGTCGCAGTCGATCACCTGCCCATTGTCGCTGACCTGGCCTTGAGCGGTGATCTGGCGCACATCGACACCCTTCACATGGCGCAGGCCTTTTTCATGCAAGGCCTCGAACACCGTGCTGTTGGGCAGGCAACGGATCTTGCGCTGCGCCAGCGCGCCGGCCAGGGCCTGGTCGGCGGCGGCGTGGCGCAGGTCGATCACGGCGGCGACGTCCACGCCCTGGTCATGCAGGTCGAGGGCGGCGAGGTAGCCGTCATCGTTGCCGGTCAGCACCACCGCGCGTTTGCCGGGCTTGACGGCGTAGAGCCTCATCAGGCGTTGCGCGGCACTGGTCAGCATCACCCCCGGCAGGTCGTTGTTGCGAAAGATCACCGGCTGGTCGAACGAACCGCTGCACACCAGGCACTGCTGCGCGCGCACTTTGTACATGCGCTTGCCCTGGATCACCGGCAGGTAGTTGTCGGTGAACCAGGCGTTGCAGGTGGCCTCGGTGAGCACCTGGATATTCGCGTGTTGCTGCACCGCGCCGAGCAATTCGCGGCGCAGGCTGTCGGCGCGGGTGCCGGCGATATCGAAGCGCGCATAAGTCAGCGAACCGCCGAGGATCGGCTGCTGCTCGATCAGCAGCACTTTGGCCCCGGCATCGGCGGCGGTCAGCGCCGCCTGCAAACCGGCGGGGCCGGCACCGATGACGGCCAGGTCGGTGAACAGGTAAGCCTTGTCGTAGTACTCGGGCTGGAAGTTCAGGTCGAGCACGCCCAAACCGGCCTTTTTACGGATGATTGGCTCCCACACTTTCCACATGCCCTTGGGCTTGTAGAACGAACGGTAATAGAACCCCACCGGCATGAATTTGGAGAACTTGCCCATATAGGCATCGCGGTCGTTGTCCAGCGTGCCATTGACGTTCTGCGCGCTCACCGCCAGGCCGTTGGTCAGCGCGTGGGCATCGGCCAGCACGTTGGGTTCCTGGGGCAATTGCACCAGGCTGTTGGCGTCCTGGCCGGCCATGCTCAGCGGGCCGCGTGGACGGTGGTATTTGAACGAACGCGACATCAGGAAGCGCCCGTTGGCAAGCAGGGCGCTGGCGATGCTGTCGCCCTGCAAGCCTTGGTAGGGGTGGCCGTCGAAACTGAAATCGAGTGGCTGATCGCGTTGGATCAGCAGGCCCATGGGGGCGGGGAGGCGGTTCATCCGGCGATCTCCTTGGCGGCGTTGAAGTCGACACGCGTGTTGAACACTTCCCTGGGGTCGAAGGTGCGCTGGATTTCATCGGTGACGGTGTGGCGCTCGGCGAGGAACCAATAGCTGGACGGCGTGTGCATCCACCATTCGCGCACCACACCGGCGAGGTTGTCGGTGTTGAACACGTAGTCGGCCCATTCGGCGTCGCTGCAGTTGACCGGATCGGGCATAGACTTGAACTCGCCGCCGTAGGTGAACTCGCTGATATTGCGCGGCCCGTTGAGCGGGCAAATCATGATTTTCATAGTCCGCTCTCCATCAATGGCTGGCCGCCGTGGCGCCCATTTCGTTGACTTGCTGGAAGGTCGAGAAACGTTCGAGGCCGAAGGGTTTGATCAGCTCCGGCACCTTGCCGCCGCTGGCGACCAACTCGGCCATGGTCTTGCCGCAGATCGGCGTGGCCTTGAAGCCCCAGGTGCCCCAACCGGCGTCGAGGTAGTAATTGTTCACCGGCGACAGGCCCATGATCGGGCTGTAGTCCGGGGTCATGTCGGTGATCCCGGTCCACTGGCGCATCAACTTGGCGTTGGCCAGGAACGGGAACATCTCGATGGCATGGGCCAGCAGGCTTTCCTTGAGGTCCAGGGTCGAGCGCGTGTTGAACAGCGGGTAGGGATCGGAACCGCCGCCGAACACCACTTCGCCGCGACTGGTTTGCTGCACGTAGCAGTGCAGGGCCGAGGAACTCACCAGCGGGTCGAGGAACGGCTTGAACGGCTGGGTCACCATGGCTTGCAACGGGAAGGTCTGGATCGGCGAGCGGATGCCGGCCTTGGCCATCAACAGCGAACTGTGCCCGGCAATCGCCTGCACCGCGCAACCGCACCGGATGGTGCCGCGATTGGTTTTCACGGCGGTGATGGCGCCGTTCTCGATGATCAGGTCTTGCACTTCGGTGAGTTGATGGATTTCCACGCCGCGCTTGGCCACCTGCTTGGCGTAGCCCCAGGCCACCGCATCGTGGCGCGCGGTGGCGCCGTCGATGTGCCAGAGCCCGGCGAGCACCGGCAGGTGGCCGGGGTCGAGGTTGAGGCTGGGCACCAGTTCGCGGATCTGCTGGCGGTCGAGCATCTCGGTGCGCCCGCCGAAGTGCTTGTTGACCTCGGCGCGCTGGCGGAACGAACGCACCGTGGCGTCGGTGTGGGCCAGGGTCAGTTGGCCGCGCTCGGAGTACATGATGTTGAAATCGAATTCATTGGACAGCGCCTGGAACATCTTCACTGACTCGGCGTAGAAGCGCACCCCTTCGCTGGTCAGGTAGTTGGAGCGGATCACCGCCGTGTTGCGCGCGGTATTGCCGCCGCCCAGGTAGGACTTTTCCAGCACGGCAATGTTGCTGATGCCGTGGTACTTGGCCAGGTAGTAGGCGGTCGCCAGGCCGTGGCCGCCGGCGCCGATGATCACCACGTCGTAACTCGACTTGAGCTCTTTGGGCGGTGGCAGATCCACCTCCACCGGGTACTCCGAACTCAGCCCGTATTTCAATAGATTGAATGGCATACGGCCTCCGATTGGCTGCGTAGGGCGTGATGTTGCGCAAGGGCGGCGGTCACGGTGTTTTTCATCAGGAAGGCAATGGTCATCGGGCCGACACCGCCGGGGACCGGGGTGATGGCGGCGACGTGGGGCAGGGCGGCAGTGAAGTCGACATCGCCGACCAGGCGGCTGCGGCCGTTGTCGTCAATGCGGTTGATACCGACGTCGATCACCACCGCGCCAGGCTTGAGCCAACTGGCATCGATCAAGCGTGGGCGGCCCACGGCGGCGATCACGATGTCGGCCTGGCGGCACAGGGCTTGGGCGTTGTGGCTGCGCGAATGCAGCACCGTCACCGAGCAATCGGCCTTGAGCAGCAGCGCCGCCATGGGCTTGCCGACGATGTTCGAACGGCCGACCACCACCGCGTGTTTACCGCGCAGGTCGCCACAGGTTTGCTCCAGCAGATACAGGCAACCGCCGGGGGTGCAGGGCGTGAGCACGGCGCGCCCCTGGCTCAGGCCGCCGACGTTCTGGCTGTGGAAACCGTCCACGTCCTTGTGCGGTGCGATGGCTTCCAGGGCGCGCAGTTCGTCCATCTGCGCCGGCAGCGGCAATTGCAGGAGGATGCCGTGAATCGCCGGGTCGGCATTCAACTGGGCGATCAGGATCAACAGTTGTTCGGTGCTGGTATCGTCGGGTAGCCGATGCTCCAGGGAGCGGATGCCCACTTCTTCGGCACGCAGGACCTTGTTGCGCACATAGACCTGACTGGCCGGGTCGTTGCCCACCAGGATCACCGCCAGGGCCGGTTGAATAGCTTGCGCATGCAGACGCGCTACGTCCTCGCGGACCTGCAGCAGCACCCGCGCAGCGGCGGCTTTGCCATCGATCAGTTTAGGCTCGTTCACCGGAACACCACCGTTCTGTCCTGGTTGAGAAACACCCGGTGCCCCAGGTGGTACTTGACCGCCTTGGACAGGGCCACGGTCTCGGTGTCACGGCCGATAGCAACCAGGTCGTCGGGCTTGTACACATGGTCGACGCGTTGTACTTCCTGCTCGATGATCGGACCCTCATCCAGGTCGCTGGTGACATAGTGCGCGGTGGCGCCGATCAACTTCACGCCACGCTGATAGGCCTGGTGATAGGGCTTGGCGCCTTTGAAGCCGGGCAGGAACGAATGGTGAATATTGATCGCACGCCCCGACAGTTGCCGACACAGGTCGTCGGAGAGGATCTGCATATAGCGCGCCAGCACCACCAGTTCGGTGCGGGTGTCGTCGACGATCTTCATCAGTTCGGCTTCCTGCGCGGCCTTGGTGTCCTTGGACACCGGCAGGTAGATAAAGCGGATGCCCTCGCGCTCGGCCATGGGCCGCAGGTCGAGGTGGTTGGAGACGATGGCGGTGATGGTCATGTCCATCTCGCCCTTGTGGTAGCGGTAGAGCAGGTCGGTGAGGCAATGGTCGAACTTGCTCACCATCAGCAGCACGCGCATCGGCTCGCGGGTGTCGTAGAGCTCCCACTGCATGTCGAAGGCCTGGGCGACGTCGGCGAAACCGGCGCGGATCTGTTCCAGATCGCCTGCGTGGCCATCGTTGAAACGGAACACGGCACGCATGAAGAAGCGGCCGCTGAAGTCATCATCGAACTGCGCCATCTCCCCGATGTAGCACGCGTTGTCCGCCAGGTACGTGGTGACGGCAGCGACAATGCCGGACACCGCGGGACAAGTGACCTTGATGATGAAATGGTTTTTTTCGTGTTGCATGACACGTCCTCGGGATGATGGCGGCAGCTCATCGCATAGCGAAAAAACGTCAGAGGACAGCAGGCTCGTTCCGTGAGCGCATTTTCTTGTGAGGAATAAAATATTCCTGAGTTGGCTTTATAGGGGAATGGACGCGGGGCGTCTAGGGGTTTTGGGAAAGTTTTTTAACTGAGGGGAAATTTTTATCGGGGAGGACGGCGTCGAACGCGGTCAAAAATGTGGGAGGGGGCTTGCCCCCGATGAGGGGGGGTCAGTGAAAGATGAAGTGCGCCCCAAAAGTTGGACACTCATCCAACTCCTGGGGCTTTTTCATGAGCAAGTACACCGCGCAGTTCAAACTTTCCGCCATTACCGCCTTCCTAGAGCGAGGCCGAGGCTTTCGCCATATTGCAGCCCGATTTCAAATGGACCCCACTTTGCTTCGCCGCTGGGTGGAAGCTTACCGGCTGCACGGTGAGGCCAGTCTGAGTAGTTCCGGTGGACGTTATAGTGCTTTGTTCAAGTTCTCCGTTCTGCAACGCATGTGGCGTGACTCCCTCTCTTTTCGCCGCGCAGCGGCACTCTTCAATCTGGGTGACTCTACCCAAGTGGGCAGATGGCAGCAGCAGTATTACAGTGGCGGTATTGAAGCCCTGGCCTCAGGGGAAAAAGGATTGAATATCGCTATGTCCAAACCACCAGCTAAACCTCGAAAAACGGCTGCCCCACTCACCGACCAAGAGCGTGCTCACAAGGCTTTACTTGATGAACTCCAGTATTTGCGCATGGAGAACGCCTACCTAAAAAAGCTTGGGGAGTTAGGCGAGGCGGTAATGAGGCGCGAGAAAGAAGCGAAGAAAAAGCCCGATTAGTCTCTGAGTTGAGGCAAAGCTTCCCTTTGGACCCTTTGCTCAAACTGGTTGGGCTCGCCCGCAGCACGTACTACTACCAACTCAAGGCGATGGACGGATCAGACCGGTTCGTTTCGCTGAAAGCCTCTATCCAGAGCCTTCAAGACGAGCATAAGGGGCGCTTCGGCTATCGTCGTATGACTTTAGCTCTGCGCAGCAACGGACAGTTGATCAACAGTAAAACGGTGCGGCGACTGATGGGGGAGTTGAGTCTGAAATGTACGGTACGACCGAAGAAATACAGATCGTATCGAGGGCCGATGGGAAAAGTCTCGCCCAATACCCTGGCTCGTCAGTTCGAGGCTGAACAACCGAATCAGAAATGGGTAACGGATGTCACCGAGTTCAAAGTGGCTGGCGGAAAGCTGTATCTGTCTCCAGTTTTAGACTTGTACAACGGAGAAATCGTGGCTTATCAGACCGCCACGCGCCCCCAATATGCGTTGGTGGGCGACATGCTGGAACAAGCTCTTGAGCGCTTGCCTGAGGGCGTCAAACCCATGCTGCACTCGGATCAGGGTTGGCACTATCGATACCCAAAGTACCGGGATCAACTAGAAAAAGCAGGGTTGGAACAGAGCATGTCACGCAGAGGAAACTGCTATGACAACGCCACAATGGAGAGCTTCTTTGGTACGTTGAAGTCAGAATTTTACTACAGGGAAAGCTTCGACAGCGTGGCTCAGTTGCAGGCTGGACTGGCTGAATACATCCATTACTACAACCATAAACGAATCAAAACGAAGCTTGGCGGACTGAGCCCTGTAGCGTACAGAGCCCGGTCCGCTGTAGCCTAACAATCACTGTCCAACTTTTGGGGCGCACTTCAAAGATGCATTCACTGACACTCCCTCATCGGGAGCAAGCCCCCTCCCACAATTGGATCTCTGTGCTTCAGGTGTATCGAGTCCGGATTACTCTTTGTCGTTGCCGTAGTTCATGATCGACAGCAGGCGAATCGGCACCCGCACCAACTCTTCCGGCCCATGGGGAATCTCGCCCTCGAACGTCAGGCTGTCGCCGGCTTCCATCCGATACAGCTGATTCCCATGCCGATAAATCAGCTCCCCTTCCAGCAAGTGCAGAAACTCGGTCCCCGGGTGGGCAAAGGTCGGGAACTCCTCGCTGGCGTCATCCATGCTGACCATGTACGCCTCAAAGCTCTTCTTCGGCCCCCGCGTATGGTTGAGCAGATGGTAGGTATGCCCCTTTTCCGTCCCCCGGCGCACCACTTCCATGCCTTGGTCGGCTTTGACCAACAAGGCACTGCCATCTTGTTGATCGTATTCGGCGAACAATTTCGACAACGGCAGCCCGAGCACGTCGCACAGGCGACTCAGGGTGTCGAGGCTGGTGGAGACCTGGGCGTTTTCGATCTTGCTCAACATGCCCTGGCTGATATCGGCAATCTTCGCCACGTCGGACAGCTTCAGGTCCTGGGCCTGGCGCTGGCGTTTGATCTGCAAACCCAGGTATTGCTCCAGCTTGAGGCGGGGGGCGGTTTCGGTGGACATAGTCATCAGATCCTGCACGCTTTCCGTTCAGTAATATTAGTTTCGCACTAGGAAAGTGCAAGCGACGGCGCTTGGCGGCCGCGCCCCGGCACGTATTCCCACGGGGAAAAGAATTTTCCCATATATACAGCACAAAAGCGCTTTCACCGGCACTTCGATCGGCCGCTCGCGAATCTGGCAAGGGTATTGCATTCCTGTGGGGAAACTAACTTTCTTTTTAAGAATAAAAAGACAGTCTAGGCCCACCCACACGGTTTTGCCTTTCGCGAGGAGTGACACGCAATGTTGCCAGCAGAAACCCAGCGCATCATCGACAAGTACGGCATCAAGTACGTGCTTGCGCAGTTTGTGGATATACACGGTGCGGCCAAGACCAAGTCGGTGCCGATTTGCGGGCTCAAGACGGTGGCCGAAGAGGGCGCCGGGTTTGCCGGGTTTGCCATCAGCGGCATGGGCATGGAACCCCACGGCCCTGACTTCATGGCGCGGGGTGACCTGTCCACGCTGACCCCGGTGCCCTGGCAGCCGGGTTACGGGCGCGTGGTGTGCGTCGGGCATGTCGACGGCAAGCCCCATCCCTTTGATAGCCGCTACGTGCTGCAGCAGCAGGTGCAGCGCCTGCAAGACAAGGGCTGGACGCTGAACACCGGCCTGGAACCCGAATTCAACCTGATGCGCCGCGATGAACAGGGCAAGCTGCAACTGGTCGACCCCAGCGACAACCTCGACAAGCCCTGCTACGACTACAAGGGCCTGTCGCGCTCGCGGGTGTTCCTGGAGCGCCTGACCGAAGCCTTGCAGGCGGTGGATTTCGAGGTCTATCAGATCGATCACGAAGACGCCAACGGCCAGTTCGAGATCAACTACACCTACAGCGACGCCCTGACCTCGGCCGACCGCTTTACCTTCTTCCGCATGGCCGCCGGCGAGATCGCCAACGACCTGGGCATGATCTGTTCGTTCATGCCCAAGCCCGACCCGAAACGCGCCGGCAACGGCATGCACTTTCACCTGTCGATCAGCAGCGCCGAGAACAAAAACCTGTTCCATGACGCCAGCGACCCGAGCGGCATGGGCCTGTCGAAACTGGCCTATCACTTCGCCGCCGGCCTGCTCGCCCATGGCCCGGCGCTGTGTGCCTTCGCCGCGCCCACCGTCAACTCCTACAAGCGCCTGGTGGTGGGCAATTCGCTGTCCGGCGCCACCTGGGCCCCGGCCTTTATCGCGTTTGGTGCCAACAACCGTTCGGCCATGGTGCGCGTGCCTTACGGCCGCCTGGAGTTTCGCCTGCCGGATGCCGGCTGCAACCCTTACCTGGTCAGCGCCGCGATCATCGCGGCGGGCCTGGACGGCATCGATCGCGAGTTGGAAATCGACCACGTCTGCAACGAAAACCTCTACAGCCTGAGCCTGGAGCAGATCGCCGAGCGCGGCATCAAGACCTTGCCGCAATCCCTCAAGGAAGCCTGCGACGCGCTGGAAGCCGACCCGCTGTTCGCCGAGGTGCTGGGCCCGCAGATCGTGGGTGAGTTCATCAAGCTCAAGCGCATGGAGTGGGTGGAATACAGCCGCCATGTGAGCGACTGGGAAGTCCAGCGCTATACCGAATTTTTCTGACACCGTGTGACGGAGACTTGATATGTGTGGAATCGTAGGTCTGTACCTGAAAAACCCCCGATTGGAACCCCAGCTCGGCCAGTTGTTTGAACCGATGTTGCAGGCCATGACCGACCGTGGCCCGGACAGTGCGGGTTTTGCCATCTACGGTGATGAAGTCGCCGACGGCTGGGTCAAGCTGACCCTGCAAGCGACCACCGAGGGCTTCGACTGGAAAGCCCTGATGGGCGAACTGGAAGGGCGCCTGGGCTGTTCGCTGGACTGGTTTCAGAACGCCAGCGCCGCCGTGTTGAAGATCCACGCCGACGAAGCCCCGGTGCGCCTGGCCTTGGCCGAACTGGCGCCGAGCGTGCGCGTCATGAGCGCCGGGCAGAGCATCGAGATCCTCAAGGGCATGGGCCTGCCCCAGGAAATTTCCCAGCGCTTTGGCCTGGCGAGCATGCAAGGCAGCCACATCATCGGCCACACCCGCATGGCCACCGAAAGCGCGGTGACCATGGAAGGCAGCCACCCATTTTCCACCGGGGCCGACCTGTGCCTGGTGCATAACGGTTCGCTGTCGAACCACTTCCGCCTGCGCCAGGAACTCAAGCGCGAAGGCATCCATTTCGAAACCGACAACGACACCGAAGTCGCCGCCGGCTACCTGACCTGGCGCCTGCAACAGGGCGATTCGCTCAAAGAGGCGTTGGACCACGCCCTGGAAGACCTCGACGGCTTCTTCACCTTCGCCATCGGCACGCGCAACGGTTTTGCGGTGATCCGCGACCCGATCGCGTGCAAGCCGGCGATCCTCGCCGAGACCGACGACTACGTCGCCATGGCCTCCGAGTACCAGGCGCTGTCGAGCCTGCCAGGCATCGAGAACGCCCGCATCTGGGAGCCCGCACCGGCCACTTTGTACATCTGGGAACGCCAGTCAGCTTAAGGAGCGCACACATGAAAATCATCGATCTTTCCACCGCCACCGTGCGTGACCTCAACCAGGCGCTGCACGCGCAGGCCATCGACAACGAATGGCGCGTCACCCACTCCAACGGCAAGCACAACCTGGCGGTCGGGGTGAATCAGGCGGTGTCCATCGATATCGAGGGTCACGCCGGCTACTACTGCGCGGGCATGAACCAACAGGCGTCGATCACCGTACACGGCAACGTCGGCGTGGGCTGCGCCGAGAACATGATGTCTGGTTCGGTGCGCGTCAAAGGCAGCGCGTCCCAGGCGGCTGGGGCCACGGCCCATGGCGGCTTGCTGGTGATCGAAGGCGACGCGGGGGCGCGTTGCGGGATTTCCATGAAAGGCATCGACATCGTGGTCGGCGGCAGCATCGGCCACATGAGCTGCTTCATGGGCCAGGCCGGGCGTTTGGTCGTCTGCGGCGATGCCGGCGACGCGCTGGGCGACTCGCTGTACGAAACCCACATCTACGTGAAGGGCACGGTGGAGTCGCTGGGCTCCGATTGCGTCGAAAAAGAGATGCGCAGCGAGCACCTGCACGAGCTGCAAGAGCTGCTCGATCGCGCCGGTTTCGCCCACCGCGCTGCGGATTTCAAGCGCTACGGCTCGGCCCGCCAGTTGTACAACTTCAAAGTCGATAACGCCTCCGCGTACTGAACCAGGAGCTACACCATGAGTGAAAAAACCCCTCCAGTGTTGCGCGAGTCGGCCACCTTCGACCGCCTGACCATCCAGGAAATCCAGCGTGCCGCCGAAACCGGCATCTACGACATTCGCGGTGGCGGTACCAAGCGCAAGCTGCCGCACTTCGATGACTTGTTGCTGCTGGGCGCCAGCGTGTCGCGTTACCCGCTGGAAGGCTATCGCGAGAAGTGCGGCACCGACGTGATCCTCGGCAACCGCTTCGCCAAGAAGCCGATCCACCTGAAGATCCCGGTGACCATCGCCGGCATGAGTTTCGGTGCGTTGTCGGCCAACGCCAAGGAAGCCCTGGGCCGTGGCGCGAGCATCGCCGGCACCAGCACCACCACCGGTGACGGCGGCATGACCCCGGAAGAGCGCGGCCAGTCGCGGCACCTGGTGTACCAGTACCTGCCGTCGCGCTACGGCATGAACCCCGATGACCTGCGCAAGGCCGACGCCATCGAGATCGTTCTCGGCCAGGGCGCCAAGCCCGGCGGTGGCGGCATGTTGCTGGGCATGAAAGTCACCGAACGCGTGGCCGGCATGCGCACTTTGCCGATCGGCGTGGACCAGCGCAGCGCCTGCCGCCACCCGGACTGGACCGGCCCGGACGACTTGGCGATCAAGATTGCCGAGTTGCGCGAAATCACCGATTGGGAAAAACCGATCTACGTGAAAATCGGCGCCAGCCGGCCGTATTACGACGTGAAGCTGGCGGTCAAGGCCGGTGCCGATGTGATCGTGCTCGACGGCATGCAAGGCGGCACAGCCGCCACCCAGGAAGTGTTTATCGAGCATGTGGGCATCCCGATTCTGTCGGCCATCCCCCAAGCGGTACAGGCTTTGCAAGAGATGGGCATGCACCGCAAGGTCCAGTTGATTGTGTCGGGCGGGATTCGCAACGGCGCCGATGTGGCCAAGGCCATGGCGATGGGCGCGGATGCGGTGGCCATCGGCACGGCCGCGCTGATTGCCCTGGGCGACAACCACCCGCGGCTGGACGCGGAACTGAAAAAGATCGGCTCGGCCGCCGGCTTCTACGACGACTGGCAGAACGGCCGCGACCCGGCCGGCATCACCACCCAGGACCCGGAGCTGTCGAAACGCCTGGACCCGGTGGAAGGCGGGCGGCGCTTGGCCAACTACCTGCGGGTGATGGTGCTGGAAGCCCAGACCATGGCCCGTGCGTGTGGCAAGTCGCACCTGCACAACCTCGACCCCGAGGACCTGGTGGCGCTGACGGTGGAGTCGGCCGCCATGGCCCGGGTGCCGTTGGCGGGGACCCGTTGGGTGCCGGGTTCCGGTTACTGAGTTACGAGCCGGCTTGCCGGCTGTTACGGCGTTCCACCCCTGTAGGAGCGAGCTTGCTCGCGAAGGTCGTTAACGATAACGCGGGGATCCTGGATGCCCGCGTTGTCTGGACGTTTTTCGCGAGCAAGCTCGCTCCTACCAGCATCTCCCCTATCTTTTGCAGGAGCTTTGAACATGATCAATCGTCTTCTCGGCAAATCCCTCTTCGGCTTATTGGCCGCCGGTGCCTTCGCACCCTTGGCCCAGGCCGCCGATGCGCCCACCTTGAACACCGGCAGCACCGCCTGGATGGTCACCGCCGCGGTGCTGGTGCTGTTCATGTGCCTGCCGGGGCTCGCGCTGTTCTACGGCGGGTTGGTCCGGGCGAAAAACATGCTCTCGCTGTTCACCCAGTGTTTTGGCGTCGCCGGGCTGGTGGGCGTGCTGTGGGTGATCTACGGCTACAGCATGGTGGTGGACACCACGGGCATGGTCGAAGGGCAGGTGACCTTCAACAGTTTTGTCGGCGGCCTGAGCCGCGCGTTCCTGGCGGGCATGACCCCCGACAGCCTGGTGGGGGATATTCCGGAAGGCGTGTTCGTGACCTTCCAGATGACCTTCGCGATCATCACCCCGGCGCTGATCGCCGGCGCCTTCGCCGAACGCATGAAGTTCTCGGCGGCGCTGCTGTTCATGGCCATCTGGTTCACCCTGGTATATGCCCCGGTGGCGCATATGGTCTGGGGCGGTCCGGGGGCCTTGATGCATAACTGGGGCGTGCTCGACTTTGCCGGCGGCACCGCCGTACACATCAACGCCGGTGTGGCCGCGCTCGCCGCATGCCTGATCCTCGGCAAGCGCAAGGGCTACCAGAACACGCCGATGCCCGCGCATAACCTGAGCCTGACCATGGCCGGTGCGGCGATGCTCTGGGTCGGCTGGTTCGGCTTCAATATCGGCTCCGGCGGCGGCCTCAACGGCACCTCGGGGATTGTCATGCTCAACACCCAACTGGGCGCCTGTGCGGGGATTCTCGGCTGGATGTTCACCGAGTGGTTCAAGGTCGGCAAACCCAGCGCCCTGGGCCTGGCCAGCGGTGCATTGGCCGGCCTGGTGGGGATCACCCCGGCGTGCGCCTATGTCGGCGTCGGCGGCGCGTTGGCCATCGGTTTGCTGTGCGGGGTGTTCTGCTACTTGAGCGTGACCGTGTTGAAGCGGCGCTTCGGCTACGACGACAGCCTCGACGTATTCGGCCTGCACGGCATCGGCGGCATGATCGGCGCCGTGCTCACCGGGGTGTTCTGCGTGCCGTCCATGGGCGGCCTGGTGGAAGGCGTGACCATGGGCGCGCAGGTGGTGGCACAGCTCAAAGGGGTGGCGCTGACCACCGTATACTGCTTCGTGGTCAGCTGGATCATCCTCAAGGTGGTCAATGCCCTGGTCGGCCTGCGCGCCCATGAGTCGGTGGAAGAGATGGGTCTGGACCTCGCCGAGCATAACGAGCGGGCCTACAACCACTGATCCTCCCCCCGAGTAAACGCAGCTCAAAATGTGGGAGGGAGCTTGCTCCCGATGGCGCCGGATCAGTCAGCTTGTTTGTAGCTGACCCACTGCCATCGGGGGCAAGCCCCCTCCCACAGTTGCCTTGCTGTGCCACGGTGGATGGGGTTGGACCTGGCCGAGCATAACGGGCGGGCTTATAACCACTGATCCTCCCCCTGAGTAAACGCAGTTTTTTAATGTGGGAGGGGGCTTGTTGCGCCACGGTGGATGGGGCTGGACCTGGCCGAGCATAACGAGCGGGCTTACAACCACTGATCTTCCCCCTGAGTAAACGCAGCTCAAAATGTGGGAGGGAGCTTGCTCCCGATGGCGCCGGATCAGCAGCTTGTTTGTAGCTGACCCACTGCCATCGGGGGCAAGCCCCCTCCCACAGTTGCCTTGCTGCGCCACGGTGGATGGGGTTGGACCTGGCCGAGCATAACGGGCGGGCTTATAACCACTGATCCTCCCCCTGAGTAAACGCCGCTTTTTAATGTGGGAGGGGGCTTGCCCCCGATGGCGCCGGATCAGCAGCTTGTTTGTAGCTGACCCACTGCCATCGGGGGCAAGCCCTCTCCCACAGTTGCTTTGTTGCGCTGCAACTGGCTGGCCACCAGGGTGTTCTTCAGCAGGTAGGCAATCGTCATCGGCCCCACGCCCCCCGGCACCGGTGTAATCGCGCTGGCCACGGTGCGTGCGCTGGCATAGTCCACATCGCCCACCAACCGTGTGCCGGTCTCGGTGCTGATGCGGTTGATCCCCACGTCGATCACCACCGCGCCGGGCTTGAGCCAATTGGCATCGATCAACTGCGGCCGCCCGACGGCGGCGACGACGATGTCGGCCAAGCGGCACAACGCCGGTGCATCGACGCTGCGCGAGTGCACCACGCTGACCGAGCAGTTGGCCTGCAACAGCAGGGTCGCCATCGGTTTGCCGACGATGTTCGAGCGACCAATCACCACCGCGTGCAAGCCACTCAAATCGCCGCAGGTTTCATGCAGCAGGCGCATGCAGCCGCTGGGCGTGCAGGGCGTGAGGACCTCGATGCCTTGCACCAGGCCGCCGACGTTCTCACGGTGGAAACCGTCCACGTCCTTGATCGGGTCAATCGCATGGATCACGGCCGCCTCATCGATATGCGCCGGCAACGGCAACTGCACCAGCACGCCGTTGACCGACGCGTCGGCGTTCAACTGGGCAAGCAGGTCGAGCACTTGCGCCTGGCTGGCGTCATCCGGCAGCCGGTATTCAAGGGAGCGAATCCCGACTTCCTTGGCCCGTAGCAGTTTGTTGCGCACATACACTTCGCTGGCCGGGTCGTTGCCCACCAGCACGACGGCCAGGGCCGGGAAGATTTTTTGCGTGGCAAGCAGCAGGACCTCGTCGCGAACCTCGTCGAGAACCTGGGCAGAAATGGCCTTGCCGTCGATATCGCGGGCAAGGGAGGAGAGTGTGCTGGTCAAAAGCGTCACCGTTGTCTGGAAAAATAGGGGAGCTGAGGGATAAATCCCTCAGCGATAAGCCGCCCAGGGCATTCAGGCTACCAGTTGATGGCAGGCATACACCACCAGCACACCGGCGATCAGCGTGGCATAGGGCAGCCAGCCGGCGCGGCGTTGGCCGTCATCGGCCTGGAGATACAGGTCGCTGAGCATCGCCGCGGGGAAGCGGCCTTTGTCCTGCACATAGTGGCGGTAGCAGAACACCGGCAGGATCAGCAGCGCCAGCAGCAAGCCGGTGACCAGCGTGCCCGCGCCCCAGATATCCGCGCCCAGGCCCATGCACGCCAGGTTGACGAAGCTCAGCACGCCGCCGGCCGCCAGCAGCACGGTGGGGGCTTTGTACGGGCGCACCCAGTCGGGGCGGTCGAGGCGGTGGATCCAGCCGGCGTTGAGGTTGAGGAAGTTGAAAATGATGTAGCTGACGTTGGACGCCGCCAGCACGAACACATAGTCCGACATCAGCAACAACAGCAGGTTGAACGACAGGTCGGTCCACATCGCCGCCGTGGGCGCGCCGTGTTCGTTGGTGCGGCCCAGGTACTTGGGCAGCCAGCCATCCACCGATGCCTGATACAGGGTGCGCGACGAACCCGACATCGAGGTCATGATCGCCAGCAACGTGGCCAATACCAGCATGATCAGTACGATATTGGCGACCACCTTGCCGCCGCCGATGCTGTCGGCCATCACCTGACCAACGCCCATGCCGCTGTAGATCGCTGGCGACAGCAGGCCGCTGTACACCGCCGGTGTCACCACCGCGCCGCTGGCGTCGAGCACCGCCGGGGTCACCAGTTGGCCGAGCCCCAGGCTGCCTTGAAACGCCAGCGGCACCAGGGTGAACACCAGGATGCACAGCAGGCCGGCGTAGAAGATCGCCTTGAAGGTGTCACGCTTGGGGTCCTTGAACTCGCGGGTGTAGCACACCGCCGTTTCGAACCCGTAGGTGGACCACGCGGCCATGAACAGCCCGCCGGCCATCAGCGACCAGCCGGACATATCCCACGGGCCGTCGATGACTTGCCCGGCTGCGTCATGGGCCAGCGGGTACAGCGGCAGGAAGTTGGCTTGGGTCGCGTCCCCGGTGAACAACGGCACCACGCCCACCAGCAACAGCGGGATCAGCGAGGTGACCCCGAGCACCAGCGTCAGGCGCGCCGAGCGCAGGATGCCGCCATGCTGCACGGCAAACACCGTAAGCAGGATCAACAAGCCAATGGCGAATGTCGCGTTGATGCGCAACGACAGGCCGCTCTTGACCCAACCCAGGTCGAGCAGGGTCAGTTGCCAGGTGTTGATCAGCGCGTCGGCGGGAAACAGCGCGGTGAGGATATACCCCGCCGCCAGCCCCGAGCCGATGGACAGCACCGGCGACCAGGCCAGCCAGTTGCACCACACCGACACCGGCGCGATCAACTTGCTGTAGCGCACCCAGGCCACCGCGCCGTACACCGACGCGCCGCCGGACTTGTGCGGGAACAGCCCGGCGATCTCGGCATAGGTGAAGGCCTGGATAAACCCGAACAGGATCGACACGATCCACACGATCCAGGCCGGTTTGCCCACCGTGGCGGCAATCGCGCCGATGGAGAACAGCACCAGCGCGGGGACGCCACTGGCGACCCAGAATGCACCGCGCCAATCGATCTTGCGGTGCAGGCTGCCCACTGAGCTGGCAGCCTGCGGTACAGCCTCGAACGTCGTCGCTTCCATCTTCGTATTCCCATGTCTGAGTAGCGGTTAAGAAGGGCAATCAAAGTGGGCAGTCAAAGTGGGGTGGCACACATCGCTATTGGGACGATCAGCTACGCACGCGGCTCTTGTCCGGGTCATAGAAAATCGCTGCGCTGACCGTGGCGCTGATGCGCTTCTGTAGGCCATCGACTTTGCCGATCTCAAGCTGGGTGCCGGGCTCGGCGCAGCTCACGTCGACCCGGCACAGCGCGATATTGCTGGCCAGCAACGGTGAGCGGCAGGCACTGGTGATGACCCCGACCTGGGCGCGGCCGTGGTACACCGGGTCGCCGTGATGGGCGGCCTCGTTGCCGCGCAGGTGCAGGCCGACCAGTTTGTGGCTGGGATGGGCGCTGCGCCGCAACAGGGCGTCGCGGCCGATAAAGTCATCGGTCTTGCTCTTGAGTGGCACGCTGAAGCCGATGCCGGCCTCGAACGGGTCGGTCTGGTCGCTGAACTCGTAGCCGGCAAAAATCAGCCCGGCTTCGATGCGCAACAGGTCCAGCGCTTCCAGGCCGAGGGGCACCAGGCCCAAGGGTTGGCCGAGTTGCCAGATGCGGTCCCACACCCGTTCGGCGTCTTCGGGCTGGCACCACACTTCAAAGCCCAGTTCGCCGGTGTAGCCGGTGCGCGAAATCATCAACGGGCAGCCCTCGAAACCGTCCAGCCGGCCGACCAGGAAGCGGAACCAGCCGAGGCTGTCGACGCTCGGTTGGGTGGGCGGCGTCCAGACCATCTGCTTGAGCAGCTCGCGGCTGAGCGGCCCTTGCACCGCCAGGTTGTGAATCTGCTCGCTGGCGGACTTGACCCACACCTTCATACCCAGTTTTTCGGCCTGCTCGCGCAGCCACACACCGGCGTAGTCTTCGCCGCAGATCCAGCGGAAGTTGTCCGGGCCGAGGCGCAGCAGGGTGCCGTCGTCGAGCATGCCGCCGTGCGCGTGGCACATCGCCGAATAGACCACTTGGCCCACCGCCAGGCGCCGCACGTCGCGGGTCAGGCAGTATTGCAACAGGGCTTCGGCGTCGGGGCCGATGATCTCGAACTTGCGTAGGGCGGTCAGGTCCATCACGGCCACGCGTTCGCGGCAGCCGAGGTATTCCTCGGTGGCGCCGTAGCCGTCGTAGCGCAGCGGCAGCCACCAGTTGCGGTAGTCGGTGAAGCTGCCGGTGAGGGCGCTGGTGCGTGAGTGGAACGCGGTCTCACGGGTCAGTATCGGGTCGGCATCGGCCGTGGTTCGAGTGCTCATGGCGATGGAAAAACGCTCCTTCTCGCTATAGATACGGACATGGATATCGGTCGGGTTCCAGCCATTGGCCGGGTCGATGTCATCCGGGCACGAGGTACTGCCGCACACCAGTTCGGTCATGGCCCGCAGCAGCACGTAGTCACCGGGCCGCGACCACGGCTCATCCAGGGTCATCTGTTGGTGTGCATCAATGCCGGTGTTGAAGAAGAAATTGATCGCCGGCCAGCCGTTGCGCGCCTGCACCCCGTAGGGCGCGAGTACGTGGCTGAGGTTGTCGCTGCAGTTGTCGTGCCCGAAATAGCCATGGGATTCGTAGTAGCGCGCCGCGCAGGCCAGGGCGAAGGCGTCGTGGCGCCCGACGGTGTCCTGCACCACCTCCAGCATCGGCTGCATCCGGCGGTCGAAAAACTTCGAGAACAGCCCCGGTGCCGGGTAGGCGCTGCCGTTCAGCGTGCGCGTCACGGTCTGGTCCAGGTCCAGCTCCACGCCGCGATCCAGGGCGCGGCGGTCGAGGGCGACGAAGTCCGAACACTGGCGGCCGGCGACGTCCAGCACCTGCACGTACTGGCCCTTGGCGACGGTGTAGCTGCGGGCCGTGCCCGCGTGCAGGGTGAACTCGTCCAGCACCTCGCCCAATGGCTCGGGCAGGGCGGGCATCAGCAGGGGCGACGGGTTGGCCCGTGTCACCTGCAGGCGCAGTTCGCTGGGCCGGTATTGCCGGTCGACGGCGGTGGGCCCGGCAGGGGCGGCGACGATCACCAGCAGGCGATCATCGGCGACGAACTGCCGGGCGTGGCCGGGCGGGCTGTCGTCGTCCCACAGCGCGGCGGCCAGGGGCAATGCCTGCGCGTCGATGCCGCGCCGCTTGAGCGCCTGGCCGACACGCAGGGGCACGTGGCAGGCGCTTGAGCCGCTCAGCCCCCAGCTCGCCAGGGCACTGCGACCGCTGGCGTCGAGGGCCAGCAGTGCGCAGGTTTGCCGGCCTTCGACGTCGATCACCTGCAGGCCGTCGCCGGGCTGCAGGTCGACCAGGGTCACACCGCCTGCGGCCACGCGGTAGCGTTCCAGGTTCGGCGCCCGGGCAAACAGCCCGGGTTCTCGCGGGTGGGAAACACGCGGAGCATTCATCATGGGCACCCGCTCAGCCGACTGACTTGATGGGCGTTGCGGGCTCGCCCAGGTACGCCGCCATCGAGTCGTCCAGGGCCTGCAGCCACGGGGTGTGGTGCGGCGGCGACTGGGTGCCGGTCATCAGCGAGCGGTAGGACTTGTCGCGATAACCCATGATGTTTTCGGCCTTGTCGTGCTTCCAGTGCAGGAAGGTCTCGTTGACGGCGGCAATGTCGAAATTCGGGTAGTCGGTGGCGTCCACCAGGTGCTGGATGTAGGCGCCCTGGAACTCGAACATCTGCTGGTTGGTTTCCAGGGTCAATTCCCGTGCCTGCCATTGCTGGCTGTCGGCGATCATCGCGGCCTGGCTGGGCAATGGGATACGCCCCAGGATCACATCGCGGGCATACCAGGCCTGGGCGTCGAACATGTTGAACGAGTACCACTGGTCTTGCATGCCGAGGTAGATCAGCCGCGGGTTGGGTTCCCAGAACACGCCTTTGTAGAGGTTCATCGGCCACAGGCGGTTGTCGGTCCTGAGGCTCAGCTCATCCGGCAGGAACGGGAAGTGGTGCTTGTAGCCGGTGCACAGGATCACCGCGTCGACGTGTTTGCTGCTGCCATCGGCAAAGAATGCGCGGTTGTTTTCCAGGCGCTGCAGCAGCGGTTTTTCCTCCCAGTTGTCCGGCCAGGCATAGCCCATGGGCGTGGTGCGGTAGCAACTGGTGATGCTGCGCGCACCGTATTTGTAGCATTGCGAGCCGATGTCCTCGGCCGAATAGCTGCTGCCGACGATCAGCAGGTCCTTGTCCTTGAATTCCAGCGCCTCGCGAAAGTCATGGGCATGCAGGATGCGCCCGGCGAACTGCTCGAAGCCTTCGAAGTACGGCACCTTGGGCGTGGAGAAGTGGCCGCAGGCGTTGATCACGTAGTCGAATTCTTCACAGGTCAAGGTGTCGTGGGTGTAGTCGTGGGCGTACAGGGTGAAGCGCTGGGTCTGTTCGTCGAAGGTGACCTGGCGCACCACATTGTTGAAGCGGATGTAGTCGCGCACGCCGGCCTTTTCCACCCGGCCCTTGATGTAGTCCCACAGCACCTCGCGGGGCGGATAGGAGGCGATGGGCCGGCCGAAATGTTCTTCAAAGGTGTAGTCGGCGAACTCCAGGCATTCCTTGGGGCCGTTGGACCACAGGTAGCGGTACATGCTGCCGTGTACCGGCTCGCCGTTTTCGTCCAGGCCGGTGCGCCAGGTGTAGTTCCACATGCCGCCCCAGTCCTGCTGCTTCTCGAAGCACACCAGTTCGGGAATAGCGGCGCCTTTGTCGCGGGCCGACTGGAAGGCGCGAAGTTGTGCCAGGCCGCATGGGCCGGCGCCGATGATTGCTACACGTAGCGTCATGAACGTGTCTCCTGAAGGGTTTCAGCGAAAGATCACTGTCTTGTCGTGGTTGATGAACACCCGGTGTTCCAGGTGGTATTTCAGGGCTTTGGAAAGGGCGACGGTTTCGGTGTCGCGGCCGATGGCGACCAGGGAATCGGGCAAGTGGGTATGGTCGACGCGCTGGATTTCCTGCTCGATGATCGGCCCCTCGTCGAGGTCGCTGGTGACGTAGTGGGCGGTGGCGCCGATCAGCTTCACCCCCCGGTCATAGGCCTGGTGATACGGCTTGGCACCCTTGAAACCGGGCAGGAACGAGTGGTGAATGTTGATCGCGCGCCCCGAGAGTTGCTGGCACAGGCCGTCGGACAGGATCTGCATGTAGCGCGCGAGCACCACCAGGTCGGTCTGGGTGTCTTCGACGATGCGCATCAGTTCGGCTTCCTGGCTGGCCTTGGTGTCCTTGGTGATGGGCAGGTAGATGAAGCGGATGCCTTCACGCTCGGCCATTGCCCGCAGGTCCAGGTGGTTGGAGACCACGGCGGTGATGGTCATGTCCATTTCGCCTTTGCGGTGACGGTAGAGCAGGTCGGTGAGGCAATGGTCGAACTTGCTGACCATCAGCAGCACGCGGGTCGGCTGGCGTGAGCTGAACAACTGCCACTGCATGTCGAAGCCGCCGGCGAGTCCGCCCAGGTCTTCGCGCAGGGCGCCGACATCACCGCTGACGCCCTTGTTGAAGCGGAACACCGCGCGCATGAAAAACTGCCCGGTGAACTCGTCATCGAATTGCGCCAACTCGCTGATGTAGCACTGCTGCCGGGCCAGGCAGGCGCTGATCGCGGCGACGATCCCGGACGCTGCCGGGCAGGTGATCTTGAGAATGTAATGTTCGCTTGAGGCGTCCATCGAAGGCTCCTGAATAAGATGAAGGAAGACTCAGCCCTTGGCCGTGCGCTTGGTTTTTTCCGGGTCGTCGAAAGGCAAGGCGTGAGTGGTGGCGGCGCCTTCGAGGCTGCCGCGCACCTGCAATGCGATGCCGGGTGTGGAGCAGGCGACGCTCATGCGCGCGAGGGCCATCGAGCGTTTGCTCAGGCGCGAATACATGCCGCAGGTGATCACGCCGACTTGCTGGTTGCCTTGCCACAAGGTGTCGCCAGCCTCGGCCGGGCGCACGCCGTCGAGCAGCACGCCGGTGATCCTGAAGCGCTCCTGGCCGCGCAGGCGCAGGTGTTCCTCGGCGCCACGGAACGCTTGTTTGCCGGGCGAAACCGTGAAGTCCAGGCCCATTTCCCACAGGGTGTCGCCGGCCTTCTGGTCGGCGAAGGGGTACATCTGCGAGTTGTCGTAGGGGAAAAACATCAGCGAGCTTTCCACCCGCAGCCAGTCCAGGGCGGTGAAGGCGCAGGGAATGATTCCCAGGCTCGCGCCCTGTTCGAGGATGCTGTCCCACAGAAACGGGGCGTCAGCGGCCTTGCAGAAAATCTCGTAGCCGCGCTCGCCGGTGTAGCCGGTGCGGGAGATCATCACCGGGCGCTCGAACAGGCGCGTTTGCAGGTGATGGAAGTACGGCAACTGGCGGATGCCAGGCACGTGCTCGGCGAGAAAATCCACCGCCAGCGGGCCTTGCAGCGACAGGTCGTGCAGGTCGTCGTCGAACAGCACCGCCACTTGCCGGCCCTGGGCCGAGCGCACGAGCATTTCATGCCCGGTGCCGGCGCCATGCACGACCATGAACGCATTGGGCCCGGTGCGATAGACAATGCAGTCATCGACGAATTTGCCGTCCTCGTCGAGCATCGATGCATACACCGATTTGCCGGGATAGAGCTTGGCGATGTCGCGGGTGGTGGCCCACTGCAACAGGCTTTCGGCGTGCGGGCCTACGTAGTGGACTTTTTTCAGGCCCGATACGTCCATCAGGCCGGCGCGGGTGCGGATCGCTTCGTGGTGGTCGGCCAGCGCGCTGTTGTAGGTCCAGGCAGTGCCCATGCCGTTCCAGTCTTCGAGGTTCGAGCCGAGGGCGCGGTGCCGCTCGGCCAATGCAGAAATACGCCAGGAGTGGGTCATGTGATGTTCCTCGTCGGGAAAAGAAGGTCAGGCGAGTGGATCGAACTGGCTCAGCCACTCGACCAGTGGCTGTCGATAGCGGGTCATGCCCTTGTAGTCGGCGATGGCATCGGGCAGGTCGCGCAGCACGCGGTGCAGGCGGCAGCCCCAGCCGGGTTGGGTGGCCAGTTCGTCCAGGCTGATCAGGTAGGTACGAATGCTGAACATCACCGCGTTGCTGCGCGGCAGGCGCGCCATCACTTGCAGTTCGACCCGCAGGTGTACCTGTTGCCCGACGTTCTGCGCGGTGATCCGGCCGCGGTCGGCGCCCCATTGATGGAAGGTTTCCGGGGATGAATCCAGGCGCGGGTTGATGGTCAGGGTCCAGTTCAGGCGCCGGACCGGCTGGCCGGCCTGCAGGTTGAGCAGGTACTTCAGCGCACGGTCGAACACGCCCATCTGGTTGGCCATGGGCACCGGTGCATGCCACTGCTTGAAGCTCATGCCGGCATCGAACGCCAGCGACCAGTCGGCCGGGCTGGTGACCAGGCCGGCGTCCATGTACAGGTCGCCGTCGCGCTGGTCGAGCAGGGCGAAATCCCCTTGCACCTGGCGGCCGATGTATTCCAGCGGTGCGCAGGGCAGGCTGGCGGCATCGCCGAAGATGAAGCGCTGATCGATCTGCAGCAGGTGGTTGCGCCAGTGCCAGCGGTCGCCGTCACGCACCAGGCTGAACCACTGCGGGTAGTCGACGGCGAGGTTTTCCATGAGCATGTGCAGCGCATCCCAGGCCGCCGCTTGCATGTGCGGCATCACCAGGTAGCGGCGTGGGTCGTTGTCCAGGATCAGGGCGCGTTCGGCCATTTCCGAGCGGTAGTGCTCGTCGATGTCGAAGGCGTGCTCGTAGACGGAACCCGGGTCGCGGGAGGTGGCCGGTTCGATGTTCACCGAGTACCGGTAGCTGTCCTCGATAAACGGGAAGGGGAAGCGACGGATCGCCGCCGGGCTGTTGCGAAAGCTGAAATCGTCGCGATAGCTCAGCACAGGGCTCGATTGCAGGGGCATGGCACTCACTCCTATAGGTCCAGCGAAACGCAGGGGCCGCTGCCGCGTGAGACGCAGGGCATCAGAAATTCGGCCTGCTCGGCCGGGCTGAGGAAACTGTCGCGGTGTTCGATGGCGCCGCCTTGATGGCGCGTGATGCATTGGCCGCAGACCCCGCCACGGCACAGGTTGGGCACCTGCAACCCCGCGTGTTCCAAGGCTTCGAGCAGGCTCTGCTCGGCCTCCACGCGCAGGGTGCGGCCACTGCGCAGCAGTTGCAGGTCGAACGGCTGGCCCGGTTGCGCGCCTTTGAATGCCTCGGCGTGCAGCCGATTGCGCGGCCAACCGAGGCGATCGGCGTGTTGCTCGACCGCCTCGATCAAGGATTGCGGGCCACAGGTGTAGACGTGGCTGCCCAGCGCCCGGTTGGCGAGGATGCGGCTCAGGTCCGGGCGGCGGTCGTAGGCGTGCAGGCGCGGGCCGAGGCGCTGTTGCAACTCCTCAAGGTAGGCATCGCTCAAGCCTGGCCGGAACAGGTAGTGCAGTTCGAAATCGGCCTGCTGCTGTTCCATCGCGGCGATATAGGCCATGAACGGCGTGATGCCTATGCCGGCGGCGATCAGGATGTGCAGGCGTGCGGTGCCATGGGGCGCGAACAGATTGGCTGGCGGAGAAATTTGCAGGGTGTCGCCGACTTGCACCTGGCGATGCAAGTACTGCGAACCGCCGCGAGAAGCGTCCTGCAGGCGCACGGCGATGCGGTAGTGCCGGGTGTGCGCCGGGTCGCTGGTCAGCGAGTAGGCGTTGCGCACGGTGCCCTCGGCCAGCGGCAGATGCACCTGTACGTGGCTGCCGGGCGAGAAAGCGGGCAGGGCGCCGTCGCAGGCGGTCAGGGTGAGCTCGCGCACCACGGGCGTGAGCATTCTGGCCGCGCTGACCTGGACCTTGAGGGCGGCGCTCACGGCTGGAACCCCGCATAGGGCTGGTCGGGGTTGCTGCATACGCCGAGGTAAGCCCCCAGGCGCCGGGAAAAATGTGTGCGCACTTCCAGCCCGACGTTGCAGCCGATGCAGTTCAACACCGGCGCTGGGCCTGCGCTCTGGGTCAGCCCGCAATGGGCGCAATACACCTGGCGCAGGCCCGGCGTCGTGCAGGTCATGCCGATCTCGGCGTCTTCCAGGCCAGCGGCGCGGGCCTCAGCGTGAATGCGCCAGACAAAGGCTTCATCGCCTAGCAGGTGGAGTCGACAGCCCACGGTGGCGCTGGCCAATGCCTGTTGCAAGCGCCGGGCAAAGTCGGGTTGTTCGCCGCTCAGCAGCAACGGGTTGTCCAGTTCGGTGACCCCCTGCGTGAAGGCGGTTGCCGATTGCATCACCACGATGGTGCGGTTGTGGGTGTGCGTCATGCGGGCTCTCCAAGGTGCGTTTTGTTTCCTGTTGGGAGAGATACTTTCCTATGAGGAAAATCTTCTCAATCTGGAAAAAGGGCTATGCCTTTGGAGATAAGCCTTGCCGCACCACCGTTCGGGGCATGGAAGTTGCTGGTCTTGCATTAACGCTCAGCAACCGGACGGGGAGTTATCGAAGAGTGCGAACACGACCGAAGGGCTGGCCGCTCTGGTTGGGGCCTGTGCGCCCCGAACAGGCGCGTAGCGTGCGCAGGCTGTTGGCCGGGTTGCCCCTGCACGCGGACGGTGCCTTGTCGGGTTTTCTGGACCGTTTCGACGCACTGCTGCCCGCCGCCAGGCTCAATTTGATCCTCGGCGGCGAAGACCTCAGCCCGACGCGGCGTGGCTTGATCGAGGGCTGCCAGGGCGTGGCGCACTGCCCCTGGCGCGACGCGAGTGCGATGGACACGCCCCAGGCGTGCGGTCCTTGCCGGCAACGGGGTGTGCACCGATTGGTGTGCGCCTTGCCCGAGGGTGAAAAGGGCGCATTACTGCTCGATACCCCCAGACGGGCCGGTGCCAGTTGGCGTCAGTTGCTGGAGGAAGCGGCGCACGCCGTGGCGGTCACCGTGCGTCTGCGCAGCGACAACCGTGAGCAGCAGCGCAGACAAGCGACGTCGCGCCACGGCGCGCTGGCCCGTGAGTTGCACGATTCGGTGGCGCAGCAGTTGGGTTACCTGGCATTCCAGGCCCACGGCTTGCAGTCACAGCTGGGCGCGCCTGCCCTGCAGGACCTGTGCGCCGGCCTGAGCCAGTTGCAGCGCCAGGTGCGCGAGCTGATCACCAGCGCGCGCCTGACCATGGACGGACGCTCGCTGCGCCAGGCCCTGGCCGACTCGGTCGCGGAGTTTTCGCGGCGCTGCATCATCGTGTTCGAGTTGGACAACCGCCTGGCCGACGATGCCCTGAGTCCGGAAACCGAGTTGCAGATCCTGCAGATCGTGCGCGAGGCCCTGGCCAATGCGGTGCGCCATTCCCACGCGCGGCATGTGCGTATTGAACTGCGCCAGACCCAGGACGGCGATGCCTCGGTGTCGGTGGAGGACGATGGCATCGGCTTGAGCCCGGCGTGCGATGAGCACAACCATTTCGGCCTGGCAATTATCCGCGAGCGCGCCGCCAGCATCGGCGCGCGGCTGAGCATTGAAGCGATCCGCCCGCACGGCGTGCGCGTGCACCTTGGCCTGCGCCGCCACCACGACCTGCCACAAGGGAGTCTCGATGGACTGCACGACCTTATTACTGATCGATGATCACCCGCTGTTTCGCAAAGGCCTGGCGCAACTGTTCGATGCCAGCGACGACTTCGAAGTGGTGGGGCAGGCGGCCAGTGGCCGAGAAGGCATCAACCTGGCCGTGAGCCTGACGCCGCAGCAGGTCTTGCTGGATCTGCACATGCCTGGCCTGAGCGGCCTGCAGGTGCTGGACGAACTGCGCCAATTGCGCCTGGACTGCCAGGTGGTGGTGCTCACGGCGTCGATGGACCGCGCCGAATTGCTCAGCGCCTTGCGCCTGGGCGCCAGCGGTTACGTGCTCAAGGAAACCGAGCCCGAGGCATTGCTGGCGTATATGCGCAACTGTCACAAGGGCGCGATCATGCTCGACTCAACCCTGATCGCCTTGCTCGCCGACCCGGCCGAGCCCAGGCCACACGGCGAGACGCCGGGCGGTGAGCACCTCACCGAACGCGAAGGCCAGACCCTGGCGCTGATCGCCGCCGGCATGAGCAACAAACAGATCGGCAGGGAGCTGGGGATCAGCGACGGCACGGTGAAAATCTATGTGCGCAGCCTGTTGCAGAAACTCAACCTGCATTCGCGCCTGGAGCTGGCCGCCCGGGTGCACAGCGGCGCGTTGCTCAAACACGAGGAGCGTCATTAGATGAGGGAAAGCCCTGACGCTTGGGTGCAGACACCGCCCGCGCACCTGATGGATTGTTTTCCCGCCGCCTTGCTGCACCTGCGCGACAACGGCCAGATCGCCCACTTCAACCTGGCCTGGGCCGAGTTGATGGGCGCGCCGGGCGCGGAGCGCAACCTGGTCGACTACGTGCACCAGGAAGACCGCCCGCTGTGGCGCCAGGCTTTGCATGAGCTGCGTCGACGTCCCGAGACCTCGTTCAACCAACGCCTGCGCTTCGTGCATCCGTGCGGCGAGCTGCGCTGGTTCGAGATCAGCCTCAAGCGCGGCCCGCAGGGTTTCTACCTGGTGGCCGGGGATGTCACTGCGCACAAGCGCCGCGAAATCGCCTTGCTGGCCAGCCAGCGCAGCAGCATGAGCTTGCTCGATAGCATGCCTGGGCTGATCTATCGCGGCCGTAACAACCGCGATTGGACCATGGAGTTCGTCAGTGCCGGCTGCCTGCAATTGACCGGCTACCCCGCCGAGCGGCTGGTGGACAACCATGAGTTCACCTACAACAGCCTGATTCTGGCCCAGGACGCCGACTACGTATGGCGCGAGGTGCAATATGCGTTGTCACGCCATGAACCGTTCGAGCTCAATTACCAGATCCGCTGCGCCGACCAGTCGATCAAGCATGTGTGGGAGAAGGGCGTGGGGATCTATGCCGATACCTGCGAGGTGCTGGGCATCGAGGGGGCGATTTTCGAGCGTAGGACGTAGTTCAAAATGTGGGAGGGGGCTTGCCCCCGATTACGGTGGGTCAGCTACAGATAAACTGACTGTTCCACCGCCATCGGGGGCAAGCCCCCTCCCACAATGGGTGACTCAGTGGGCGCCGGCAGCCTTGTTCAGATCGCTTTCCGCCCACTCGGTGTACACACAGGCATCCGCGGTGGCCCAGCGCACGCGCACCGGGTCGCCGGCCTTGAGCGGCATGCCGGCAGCGGACAATGCCTTGACCGTCATCGAGGTGCCGCCCAGGGTTTTCACGCTGCAGGTCTGGCTTTCGCCGAGGAACAGCACTTCGCCAACGAGCGCCGACACCTCATTCCAACCGGCGGCCAGGGGCTGTTCGGCGGCCTGTTCGACGCTCAGCGCCAGGGCTTTTTCCGGGCGCACCATCAGCAGCACATCCTGCTCGCTGCGCAGGCCGCCGGTCAGGCGGATCGACACGGATTGGCCTTCGAATGACGCCGCCGCGTTGCCCTGGGCCTTGAGCTTGAGG
This sequence comes from Pseudomonas marginalis, assembly GCF_024169655.1. GTDB lineage: Bacteria > Pseudomonadota > Gammaproteobacteria > Pseudomonadales > Pseudomonadaceae > Aquipseudomonas > Aquipseudomonas paraveronii. The sequence goes on from NZ_JALJWV010000001.1 coordinate 2,265,242, forward strand.
AAGTTGGAGTTGCCCAGGAATGAGGCGACAAACGCGTTCGGCGGGTTCTGGTACAGGTCGAAACCGCTGCCCAGGCCGACGATCTTGCCATGGCTGAAAATCGCGATGCGTTGCGACAGGCGCATCGCTTCTTCCTGGTCGTGGGTCACATAGACGATGGTGATGCCCAGGCGCCGATGCAACTGGCGCAGCTCGTCCTGCAAGTCTTCACGCAGCTTCTTGTCGAGGGCGCCGAGCGGTTCGTCCATCAGCAGGATGCGCGGCTCGTACACCAGCGCCCGGGCGATGGCGACGCGCTGTTGCTGGCCGCCGGACAGTTGCGACGGGCGGCGATGGGCGAATTGTTCCAGTTGCACCAGCTTGAGCATGGCGTCGACACGCTTCTCGCGCTCGGCGCTGGCCAGTTTGCGGATCGCCAGGGGGAAGGCGATGTTGTCGCGTACCGACAGGTGCGGGAACAGCGAGTAGCGTTGGAACACCATGCCGATGTCGCGCTTGTGCGGCGGTACGTTGACCAGCGATTGACCACTCACCAGGATCTCGCCGCTGCTCGGCGTTTCAAAGCCGGCGAGCATCGACAGGGTGGTGCTTTTGCCCGAGCCGCTGGAGCCGAGGAAGGTGAGGAATTCGCCGTCCTTGATGTCCAGCGAAATGTTGTCCACGGCGCAAAATTCGCCGTAGTACTTGTTCAGGTTGCGCAGGCTGACCAGGGGTTGGCCCGGGTTCTGCGCGGCATCTTGGATCACTGCACTCATGTTCTGCTCCTGGGCGCTCAAGCGCGGGTTTCTGTGCGCCGGCGGACGGCGGCGGCGATGACCATGACCAGCACCGAGAGGCCGATCAGCAGCGTCGAGGCGACGGCGATCACCGGTGTCAGGTCCTGACGCAGGGTGGTCCACATTTTCACGGGAAGGGTTTGCAGGGTCGGGCTGGCCATCATCACGCTGAGCACCACTTCGTCCCATGACACAAGAAAGGCGAACAGCGCACCGGCCACCATCCCCGGGCGAATCGCCGGGAAGGTCACCTTGAACACCGCCTGCAGGCGCGACGCACCGCAGATCACCGCCGCGTCTTCAATCGACTGATCGAACAGTTTCAGCGAGTTGATGATCGAGATGATGGTGAACGGCAACGCGACAATCACGTGGCTGACCACAAAGGCGAACATCGTGCCGGTGTAGCCGAGCTTGAGGAACAGCGCGTACACCGCCACGGCGATGATTACCAGTGGCACGATCATCGGCAGGGTGAACAGGCCGTAGAGCAGCTCGCGGCCGGGGAAGCGCCCGCGCACCAGGGCAAATGCGGTGGGCAGGCCCAGCGCTACGGCGAACACGGTGGTCAGCACGGCGACCTTGAGGCTGGCCAGCGCCGCGTTCATCCAGTCGGCGTTGGAGAAGAACTGGCCGTACCATTTCAGCGTCCAGCCCGGTGGCGGGAACACCAGCCATTGCGACGAGCCGAACGACAGCAGCACGATAAACACGATCGGCAGCAGCAGGAACAGCCCAATCAAACCGGTGGTGGTGTAGAGGCCCAGGCGCATCCTGCGGCTCATGGCATTCGGAGTCAGCAGCATGACGGCTTACCTCGCATTGCTCGCGCCAACCGGGGATTCCGGCTGAAGCTTCAGGTAGAAGTAGAACAGCACCAGCGTGATGAAGATCAGCAACGCGGCACCGGCACTGGCCAGGCCCCAATTGAGGAACGATTGCACCTGCTGGATGATGAACTCGGGCAGCATCATGTTCTGCGCACCGCCGAGCAGCGCCGGGGTAACGTAGTAACCGAGGGACATCACGAACACCATCAACCCGCCAGAAAACAACCCCGGCCGGCACAGCGGCAGGAACACCCGGAAGAAGTTGGTCCACGGGCTCGCGCCGCAGATGGAGCCGGCCTGCAGGATCATCGGGTCGATGGCTTGCATGGTCGCCTGCAACGGCAGCACGATGAACGGGATCATGATGTAGCTCATGCCGATCACCACGCCAGTGAGGTTATGCACCATCTCCAGGGGCACATCGATGATGCCCATGGCCATCAGCGCCTTGTTGATGACCCCGGAGGCTTGCAGCAATACCAGCCAGGAATAGGTGCGGGCCAGCAGGCTGGTCCACATCGACAGCAACACGATATTCAAGATCCAGCGGCCCCAGCCGCGTGGCACCAGGGTAATCGCCCAGGCCAGCGGGAAGCCCAGCAACAGGCTGAACAGGGTCACCAGGCCCGCCACCGAAAAGGTGTTGAGCATTACCCGGGCGTAGGCCGAGTTGGCGAACAGCTGTTCATAGTTGCCCAGGCCCGGCACCGGTTCCAGTACACCGCGCAGCAACAGCCCGATCAGCGGTGCGAGGAAGAACAGGCCGAGGAACAGCAGGGCCGGGATCAGGTTGCCCGCGCCCCGCCAGCGCTGGGCCAGGGACGGCGCTACGGCGTTGCTGCAAACCGCGCCGGCAGCGCCGAGGGCGCTCCCGGTCGGTGTAGTTGCCGTCATTTTCATTTGACTAGCCATTCATTCCACCGTGTCGCAATGGCCGAACCGTTCTTGGCCCAGTAGGCGAAATCGAGGGTGATCTGGTCCTTGGCATACGCCGTCGGCAGGTTGGACGCCAGGACTGAATCCAGGCGCTGCACGCTGTCGATATTCACCGGTGCATAGGCGGTCAGGTTGGAGAAATCGGCCTGGCCCTTGGCGCTGCTGGCACTGGCCAGGAACTTCATCGCGGCGGCTTTGTTTTTGGTGCCCTTAGGCACGACGAGGATGTCGGCCATGACCAGGTTCTGCTTCCAGCTCACGCCCACGGGTGCGCCGTCTTCCTGCAGGGCGTGGATGCGACCGTTCCAGAACTGGCCCATGCTGACTTCGCCGGAGGCCAGCAGTTGCTGCGACTGCGCACCACCGCCCCACCAGACGATGTCTTTTTTGATGGTGTCGAGTTTCTTGAAGGCGCGGTCCAGGTCCAGGGGGTAGAGCTTGTCGGCCGGTACGCCGTCGGCCAGCAGGGCCAGTTCGAGCACGCCAGGGCTGGGCCATTTGTAGAGGGCGCGTTTGCCGGGGTAGGTCTTGGTGTCGAACAGCGCGGTCCAATCCTGGGGTTTGCCGGCGCCGAGTTTGCTTTCGTTGTAGCCCAGCACAAAGGAGAAGAAGAACGAGCCGACGCCATGGTCGGAGACGAAGCGTGGGTCGATCTTGTCGCGTTGGATTACCGAGAAGTCCAGGGGTTCGAGCAGGCCTTCGGCGGCGGCGCGCAAGGCGAAGTCGGCCTCGACATCCACCACGTCCCACTGCACGTTGCCGCTTTCGACCATGGCCTTGAGCTTGCCGTAGTCGGTCGGGCCGTCCTGTACAACGGTGATGCCGCTGGCCTTGCTGAAAGGGTCGGCCCACGCCTGTTTCTGCGCATCCTGGGTGCTACCGCCCCAGCTCACGAAATTCACGCTTTCGGCCGCCAGGGCCGCGTGAGTGGCCGTAGCCAATAAACCCGCGAACAGCACAGCGGTTGCACGTTTGTTCAACACCATTTTCACGCCCTCATTTGTTTTGTTATTGAGCGGGCTTGGTAATGCCCGCCTATCGGGAGCAGTAGGTCCATCGGAGCCTCTAATCGAGGCCCAAAAGGCGACCGTGCCAAGGGCTGTTATTGGTGCTGTCCCTGGCGGGCGCACTTGGCGAAAGCGTTCGGTCTATGGAATATCATATTATGGTATTCCAAACTTTGTGCAAGCATTTTGCCTTACCGGTTATCCGTCATTCGGTGAAGGGAATGCTCTCGACCACCTCCAGGTCGTAGCCGGTCAGCCCGGCGTATTTCAGGGGCGGGCCGAGGTGACGCAACTTGCCGACGCCCAGATCCTGCAATATCTGCGCCCCGGTGCCGACTTCCGAATAAATCCGCGACTGCGAACGGTTGAACTGGCGCGGTGCCTGGGTCAGTTGCGGTACGCGCTCCAGCAGCGCCTGGGACGATTCATGATTGGCCAGCACCACCACCACGCCACGGCCTTCGGCCGCGACGCGTTGCAGGGCGGCCCACAGCGTCCAGTTGGACGGACCGCTGTACTCGGCGCCGACCAGATCGCGCAGCGGGTCGATCACATGCACGCGCACCAGCGTAGGTTCATCGCGGCGCAATGGGCCCATCACCATGGCCATGTGTACGCCACCGTCGATGCGGTCTTCAAAGGTAATCAGGCGGAACGTGCCATGCACCGTGGGCAGGTCGCGTTCGCCAATGCGCACCACGGTGCGTTCGGTACTGAGGCGGTAGTGAATCAGGTCGGCGATAGTGCCCATCTTGATCCCATGCTTGCGCGCGAAGATTTCCAGGTCAGGCCGGCGGGCCATGGTGCCGTCGTCGTTCATCACTTCGACGATCACCGAGGCCGGTGCATGCCCGGCCAGGCGGGCCAGGTCACAGCCGGCTTCGGTGTGGCCGGCGCGGGTCAGCACGCCGCCATCTTTGGCGCGTAACGGAAAGATATGCCCCGGCTGCACGATATCGGCAGGCCCCGCGTTGACGTCCACGGCCGCCGCCACCGTGCGTGCGCGGTCGGCGGCAGAGATACCGGTGGTCACGCCGCTGGCCGCTTCGATGGACACGGTAAACGCGGTGCTGAACGCGCTGCCATTGCTCGGCACCATCTGCTCCAGGCCCAGGCGCTGGCAGTGTTCGTCGGTGAGGGTCAGGCAGATCAGGCCACGGGCTTCGCGGGCCATGAAACTGATAGTCTCGGCGGTGCAGCACGCTGCAGGCAGCAGCAGGTCGCCTTCGTTTTCCCGATCTTCGTCGTCCACCAGGAGCACCATCTTGCCTTGGCGGTAGTCTTCGATGATGTCTGCGATGCTGTTGAAGGACATGTTGGGTGCTCGACTTGTTGGTTGTGTGTATTATGGTATACCACAAAATCAGGCGAGAGGATGTCACGATGAAGGCCTATTGGATTGCCCATGTAGATGTGTCCGATGCAGAGCAGTACACGCAATACACCCAACGCGCGCCGGCGGCGTTTGCGCAGTTTGGCGGGCGGTTTCTGGCCCGGGGCGGGCGCAGCGAAGCGATGGAAGGCGGGCCGGCGCGGCAGCGTAATGTGGTGATTGAGTTCGATAGCTATGAGCAGGCGGTGGCGTGTTACGAATCCGCCGAATATCAGGCGGCGAAGGCGCACCGTGAGGGGGTGGGGCAGGCGCAGATCATCATCGTGGAAGGGCTGGCGCCTTAGTTTTTTTCAGGTGTAAATCGATTCAAATGTGGGAGGGAGCTTGCTCCCGATGGCAGTGGTTCAGTCACCTCATTCAGTGGCTGACACACCGCCATCGGGGGCAAGCCCCCTCCCACATTGGGTTCGGTGGTGTGGAATAGGCTGCGTTACAGCGCCCTGATTTCGAGGATGAGCAGGGCTGATTCACGCGCTTCAAACTGTGGGAGGGGGCTTGCCCCGATAGCGGTGTGTCAGCCAACGGCGATGTTGAATATGCCACTGCCATCGGGGGCAAGCCCCCTCCCACATTGGGTTCGGTGGTGTGGAATAGGCTGCGTTACAGCGCCCTGGTTTCGAGGATGAGCAGGGCTGATTCACGCGCTTCAAACTGTGGGAGGGGGCTTGCCCCGATAGCGGTGTGTCAGCCAACGGCGATGTTGAATATGCCACTGCCATCGGGGGCAAGCCCCCTCCCACATTGGGTTCGGTGGTGTGGAGTAGGCTGCGTTGCAGCGCCCTGGTTTCGACGATGAGCAGGGCTGATTCACGCGCTTCAAACTGTGGGAGGGGGCTTGCCCCCGATAGCGGTGTGTCAGCCAACGGCGATGTTGAATATGCCACTGCCATCGAGGGCAAGCCCCCTCCCACATTTGAACCGAGTTCAGCCTGAAGATCAGCGGATGAAATGGATCTTGCCGCTGTCGTCATTGCCGATGTAGATGCCATACACCCCGGCCTGGCGTTCCTCGATGTAGCGTTCGAGGATCTGCCGGATCGCCGGGTAGTAGATGCTGTCCCAGGGAATGTCCTCGGGCGCGAAGAAATGATAGTCGAGGGTTTCCGGCCCGAACTGGCCGGTGATCTCCAGCGCAATGGCGCGGAAGATGATGTACACCTCGCTGATCTTCGGCACGCTGAAGATCGAGTAGGGCGAGAGGATCTCCGCGCGCACGCCGCTTTCTTCCCAGACTTCGCGCAACGCCGCTTGTTCAGTGGTCTCGCCACCTTCCATGAACCCCGCCGGCAGTGTCCAGGTGCCGGGGCGCGGTGGGATCGCGCGTTGGCACAGCAGGTACTTGCCGTCCTGCTCGATGATGCAGCCGGCGATGATCTTGGGATTGATGTAGTGGATATAGCCGCAACCGCGGCACATCAGGCGCTCATGCGTATCGCCCGGTGGCAGCTGGTGACCGAGGTCACTGCCGCCGCATTTGGGGCAAAAGCTTGGCCTGAACACGGTCAGTGACCTATGCGCGGTTCTTTGAGGGCGATGGGCAGGGTGATCTCGGGGATCTTGCCGGTCTCTTCCTGTTTGCGCTTGAGGTAATCCAGGGCCACGGCTGCTGCCGCGCGCACGTGGTCGACGCAGGCCTGGTGGGCGGCGAGCGGGTCGCCGCTCTTGATCGCCTGGACCATGCGTTCCATTTCCTGATTGCTGGTGCCGCGACGGTTTTCCTGGGACACCGACGTGGCGCGCAGGTAGCTGATACGCGCCTGCAACTGACGCAACTGGGTGGCGGCCACGTGGTTACCGGAGCCTTCAAGCAACACGTCGTAGAACCCCTGTACCGAATCGATGACCTGTTGCAGTTCGCCGTCCTTGAGGGCCTTGCGGTTTTCCTCCAGGGCTTTTTCCAGGGCCTTGATGTCCTTGGCCTTGGCGCGCAGGGTGAACAACTGCACGATCAAGCCTTCAAGCACGCAGCGCAGTTCATAGATGTCGACGGCGTCGGCCAGGGTAATGATCGCCACCTGAGGGCCCTTGGCATCGGCGAATTCCACCAGGCCTTCGGACTCCAGGTGACGCAAGGCTTCGCGCACCGAGGTGCGGCTGACGCCGAGGCGGTCGCACAGGTCGCGCTCCACCAGGCGGTCACCCGGCAGCAGCTGGAAGTTCATGATGGCGCTGCGCAGTTTCTCCAGCACGATTTCGCGCAGGGTGATCGGGTTGTGATTGACCTTGAAGCTGTCGTCGAGTGGCAGGCGTTTCATGGGGGCTGCTCTGAATGGGACGGTTAACGGGAGGCCTCGGCATCGGCTTCGGCGAAGGCTTCCCGGGCCAGCCGGAAGCTGTCCACGGCGGCGGGAACCCCGCAATAGATGCCGACCTGAAGCAGAATTTCGCGTATTTGTTCACGACTCAGCCCGTTACGCAAGGCGCCGCGCACGTGCAGCTTGAGCTCGTGGGGCCGATTGAGGGCCGAAATCATCGCCAAGTTTATCATGCTGCGTTCTTTAAGCGACAAACCCTCCCGGCCCCACACATGGCCCCAGCAGTATTCGGTGACCATCTCCTGCAGGGGGCGGGTGAAGTCGTCGGCGTTCTCGATCGAACGCTGTACGTAGGCTTCGCCCAGCACCTGGGTGCGGATCTTCAGCCCCTGCTCATACTTTGCGTTGCTCATTGCACACAGCTCCTCAGGCCAGGGTGGGCAGCGGGCCCAGCTTGCCTTTGTGATAGATCATCGGCGTGACCGGTTGCTCGGGCAGGATCAGGTTCTTCACGGCGCCGACGATGATCGCGTGATCGCCGCCGTCGTACTCGCGCCACAGCTCGCACTCGATGATCGCCGTGGCCTTGGCCAGCAGCGGGTTGCCCAGCTCGCTCAAGTGCCACTCGATGCCCTTGGCTTTTTCCTTGCCTTTGCTGGCGAAAGCGTAGGCTTCGGCGGTCTGGTCGGCGGACAGCAAGTGAATCGCAAAGCGCTTGCTGTCACGCAGGATCGGGTAGGTGTCCGACGCATAGTTGGGGCAGAACAGCACCAGGGCCGGGTCGATCGACAGCGCGCTGAACGCGCTGGCGGTGATGCCGACGATGCCGCCGTCCGGGTCGAGGGTGGTGACCACCGTGACCCCGGACGGGAACGAGCTCATGACGTCTTTGTATATGCCGGGTTCGATCATGGTTGTGGACTCTTAACGCATCACAAAAGGATCAGGCATGGGCGCCTGGGAGAGGTTGATCCACACCGTCTTCAGCTCGGTGTAGGCCAGCACCGAATCGATGCCGCTTTCGCGTCCGTAGCCACTGTTCTTGAAGCCGCCGATGGGCGCCATGGCCGAGACCGCGCGGTAGGTGTTGACCCAGATGATCCCCGAGCGCACATCGCGCGCCAGGCGGTGGGCGCGCCCGAGGTCGCGGGTCCAGATGCCGGCAGCGAGGCCGAACTGCGAGTCGTTGGCGATGGCCAGTGCTTCGGCTTCGTCCTTGAAACGGATGACCGAGGCCACCGGCCCGAACACTTCCTCTTGCATGATCTTCATCGAGTTGCGGTCGCACTCGAACAGCGTCGGCTCATAGAACCAGCCTTCGCCGAGGTTCTGCGGGCGTTTGCCGCCAGTGCGCAGGCGTGCGCCTTCGGCGATGGCGTCCGCCACCAGGCCTTCGACCACGGCCAGTTGCTGCGCGGTGGCCATGGGGCCCATTTCGCTGGCGTCGTCTTGCGGGTTGCCGATGCGGATGCGTTGGGCGCGCGCTACCAGGCGTTCAACGAATTCGTCGTAGATAGCGTCCTGCACCAGCAGGCGCGAACCGGAGACGCAACTCTGCCCGGATGCCGCGTAGATGCCGGCGATTGCACCATTGATGGCGCTGTCGAGGTCGGCGTCGGCAAAAATGATATTCGGCGACTTGCCGCCCAGTTCCAGGGAGAGTTTGGCGAAGTTCTCCGCGCTGCTGCGCACCACATGCCTTGCCGTGGCCGCGCCGCCGGTAAAGGCGATCTTGCGCACCAGTGGGTGGCGGGTGAGGGCGGCGCCGGTGCTGGGGCCAAAGCCTGTGACCACGTTGACCACGCCCGCTGGAATGCCGGCTTCGAGGGCCAGGCGCGCCAGTTCCAGGACGGTCGCCGAGGCATGTTCCGAGGGCTTGATCACGATGGTATTGCCCGCCGCCAGGGCCGGTGCGAGTTTGATCGCCGTCAGGTACAGCGGGCTGTTCCACGGAATGATCGCGGCGACCACGCCCATGGCTTCATGCACGGTGTAGGCGAACAGGTCTGGCTTGTCCAGCGGCAGGGTGCCGCCTTCGAGCTTGTCGGCAAGGCCGGCGGTATAGTGGAAAAACTCCGGCAGGTAGCTGACCTGGCCACGGGTTTCGCGGATCAGCTTGCCGTTGTCGCGGCTTTCCAACTGGGCCAGGTGTTCCTTGTTCTCAGCGATCAGGTCACCCAGGCGGCGCAACAGTTTGCCCCGTGCGGTAGCCGTGAGGCCACGCCAGGCCGGGCTGTCGAAGGCGCTTTGCGCGGCCTGCACGGCGCGCTCCACGTCGGCTTCGTCGGCGTCGGGCAGTTGCGCCCAGGGTTCGGCCAGGGCCGGGTTGAGGCTGTCGAAGGTCTTGCCGGAGAGGGCATCGACCCATTCACCGCCGATGCACATCTGGAAGCGTGCGAGTGTCATGCAACGATCCCCTTAATTGGAGTGTTTTGGGCGTACACCGTGTCGAGGAACCCCAGCAGCAACTGGTTGACCAGGCGCGGTGACTCTACCGGCATCATATGCCGTTGCTCGGCCAGCACCGCAACGCTGGCGCCGGGAATACGGTCGGCCAGTTGCCGGGCCATGTCCGGGGTCGAGCCAGGGTCGAGTTCGCCGGTGGCGACCAGGGTCGGTGCGCGCAACCCCGGGAGGTCGTCGGCACGGTACATGTCCTGGGTCGCAAACAGTTCATAGGTGGTCAGGTAACCCTGGGGGTCGTTGCCCGCCAGGGTTTCCCGCAGCGCGGCGATCTGCGCCGGGTTGGCCGCCTGGTATTCGCGGCTGAACCAGCGCGACAGTGCGGCTTCGGCATTCGCGTCCGGGCCGTGTTCGGCGGCCTGGGCGGTACGTGCGATCACGCCGGCACGCTGTTCAGGGCTGCGGTTGAACACACTGTTGAGCACCACCAGGCCCTTCAGGCGTTCGGGGTAATGCAAGGCAAACGCCCGCGCGACCAGGCCGCCCATGGAAAATCCGATCACGCTGGCCTGGGGCAGTTGCAGGTGGTCGAGCAGTTCCAGCAACTGGTCGGCATAGCCGAGCAGCGGGGTGTCGGCGGCCGGGCGCGGGCTGGCGCCATGGCCGAGCATGTCATAGGTAATCACGCGGTAATTCGTGGCCAGGCCAACGACTTGTCCGCCCCACATTTCTTTATTCAGGCCCACGCCGTGGATCAAAACCACAGGCTGGCCTTGGCCGGTCGCCAGATAACTGGTGCCAGCCGGGGTGCGTTCAGCGGTGAGCCGAATCATGGAGCGCTCCTGCATGCTTTTTGTTGGGGGGCCGGTCTTGCTTATTGGGCTTTTTCAGCCGCCAGCTCTTCCAGGTCGATATAACGGTTGCCGATGCGCGGATGCAGGCGGCCGCCATCGGCGCAACCGAGTACCACGACGATTTCGTCGGCACGCGGCGCATCTTCGATCTGCATTTCCAGGGTGATGTAGTGCGAGCGCAGGCCTTCGTCGTCCTTGTGCATCATCGGGATCTGGATCGACGTGCCCGGGCCGCCGCGCTTGTTGGTAAAGCTCAGGTAGCTCTTGGCCTTGACCGCCTCACGGTAATGGTTGCCGAAGCGCAGGGTATGGATGATCGCGCTGGCATGTTCGATCTCGCCGTCGGCACCGACCACTGCCGCCTTGCCGTAGGCCTCGATTTTTTCCGCGCCGCCGATGATGCCCACCAGGCGCTCGACCATCAGCGCGCCGAGGTCGGAGCAGTTGGCACGGATCTCCGGCTTGAGGTCTTCGACGAAACCGCGACCCAGCCAGGGGTTTTTCAGCACCACGGCCAGGCCGACCATGGTCACGGGAGTGTCCGAGGCCTTGCCGCCTTCGATAAAGGTTTCTTCTGCGTAGCTGACGATCTTGCGGATTTCGAAACTCATGGGCTGCTCCGTCTGATGTGAGAGGTCTGCGTATGATGGTATACCATAATACGAGAATCGCAATAGACGTCAGCGCGTTCGAATGATCGACGGTTGTACGCCGCCCTCATCTGCGGATGCGGACAGTGCCACCAAGGTCGGCGGGATGTGCGGGAGTGTGCGGATGTACCTTGAGGCAACCGGCTGCGCGGTCGAGCTCAAGGTGAAGGCTGGCGTGGGGTCAGCAGCAGAGGCGGTGAGTGGCTCACCGCCTTGCATTGGCGGGGGTTAGAACTTGAAGCGGCCTACCAGGCCCTTGAGCTGACCGGAAATATCCGTCAGGCGGCCAGAGCCGGTCTGTGCCGAGTGGGCAAAGTCTTCTACTAGCTGGGCATCGGCATGGATCTGCGCGATGTGTCGGTTGATCTGTTCGGCGACTTGATGCTGTTCCTCGGCGGCGGTGGCGATTTGGGTGTTCTGGTCGCGGATCGAGTCCACCGAGCCTTGGATCTTGTCGAAGCTGTCGCGGGCCTGCTGGATGCGTTCCACGCTGGTTTGCGACACCTGCAGGCTGCCCTGCATCTGCAGGGTGACTTCCTGGGTGCGGCGCGCGAGGTTGCCGAGCAGGCTGTCGATTTCGCCGGTGGAGTCGGCGGTGCGGCGGGCCAGGGCGCGGACTTCGTCGGCGACGACTGCAAAGCCTCGGCCCTGGTCACCGGCGCGCGCGGCTTCAATCGCTGCGTTGAGCGCCAGCAGGTTGGTCTGCTCGGCAATCGAGCGGATGGTGTCGAGGATGGTGTTGATGTTTTTGCTGTCCTGCTCCAGCAACTGCATGGTCTGGGTCGATTTTTGCAGTTCTTCGCTCAATTTGAGCACGCTGCCGGTGGCTTCGCCGATGTGCTGCTGGCCGTCATGTACATCGCGATAGCCTTCGTCGGCACTCGACGCGGCGGCGCTGCAGGAGCGTGCGACTTCGTTGGCGGTGGCCACCATTTCGTTGAACGCGGTGCTCACCAGTTCCACCGCTTCACGCTGGCGGCCGGCGGCCTGGTTCATGTTGTTGGCCACTTCGCGGGTGTCGGCGGCGGCGGTTTGCAGGTCGGATGAAGCACTGCCGATGCGCTGTACCAACTGGGCGATCATGCTCAGGAACTGGTTGAACCAACCGGCCAGGCTGGCGGTTTCGTCCTTGCCTTGCACCTTGAGTTGACGGGTGAGGTCGCCTTCACCTTCGGCGATTTCTTGCAGGCCGTCGGCGACCCCGCGAATCGGGCGCACGATCATGCTGGCGAAGCTCGCACCGACAATCGCGAAGACGACGGCGAGTACCGCTGCGATGGCCGCGATCAGCCAGGTCAGACGCGTGGCGTCGGCCATCACTTCGTCGCGCTTGATCAGGCCGATAAAGCGCCAGCCCAAGTCTTTGGAACTGACCACGTTGGCCATGTAGGCCACGCCATCGATATCGACTTGGGTCACGCCGTCGCCGCGCTTGGCCAGTTCGGCGTAGTTGGCGCCGAGTTCGGTCATCGGCTTGAAGTTGTGCTTGGCATCGCTGGGGTCCACCAGCACGTTGCCGTTGGCTTCCACCAGCATCAGGTAGCCGCTGTCGCCCAGCTTGATGTTGCGCACCAGCTCGGTGAGCTGCTTGAGCGAGACGTCCAGGCCGACCACGCCGAGCAGGGTGCCGCTGGCGTCGACCACGGTATGGACCGTGCCGATCAACACCACATCGTCCGGCGCCCAGTAGTAGGCCCCGGTCCGCACGGTGGTGCCCGGTGCGGCCACGGCGGCTTTGTACCAGGGGCGCACGCGCGGGTCGTAGTTGTTCAGTTTGGTGTCGTCAGGCCAGCTCGCATAACCGCCATCGCTCAGGCCCAGGGACAGGTAGGCGGTACTCGGATGGCTTTTGGCGAACTGCTCGAATATCGCCAGCAGCTCTTTATTCGTCGGCGTCAGCGCGATTTGCGCAGCGTCGGCACCGGCGTAGTTCTTCAGCTCCTTGGCCGCGACAACGCGCGGGTCTTTGGCCACGTACTCGACGTTCTGGCTGATGCCGTCGAAGAACTGCTTCATGCCGTTATCGATCTGACGGATCTCGCGGCCGCTGCTGTCGAGGAAATTGGCCACAGCCGCCTCGCGCAGGTTCAGCACCACCAGCACCGCCACCAGGATAACCGGCACGCACGCGATGGCCGCAAACGCCCAGGTCAGCTTTTGCTTGATATTCATGACTTCTCCCGCGGGTATTTATAGTTTTGGCAAGGGGAAAACAGTAGCGTCGCATGTGTTTTTATGAGGGGTGCGGCCATGCGTACCCCTTATATCGACCGCCGGGGCACGCACTTGAGGCCGTGGGTGCGTTCAGCCGATACGGTTGCCGCCCAGCGCATCACGCTGCATCGACTGCAGGTTGTTCTCGATGGTTTCGCAGATGGTTTCCATCTGGATCTGGTGTTCGCTGGAGTGAAACGGGCTTTGCAGGTCGGTGCCGATGCGTTCGATGGCCAGCAGCATGAAGCCCACCACCGTGGACGCCAGCGGGGTGAACCAGCCCAGGGATTCGACCAGGCCCACCGGCACGATCAGGCAGAACAGCGAAATGAACAGGCGCGGGAAGTACACGTAAGGGTAGGGCAGCGGGGTATTGGCGATGCGTTCCATGCCGCCCTGGGCGTTGGACAAATCCACCAGGGTCGACTCCAGCCGCGCCAGACGGATACTGTCCAGGCGCCCGGCCTTGTATTCCCTGGCCAACAGCGCCGCCGAGCCGGTGAGGATGTCATTGGCGAAGTTGTTGGTGGCGCCGTTGCGCGCAAATTCCTCGGCCGGGATAAACGCCCGCACCTCATCGGGGCACGGCTGGCCCTTGAGGTGGGAGGCCAGGCAGTTCACGTAGGCCACATGGCGGCGCAGCAGGGTGGCCTTGACCGGGTTCGCGTCGCTGCCAAGGTCATCCAGCAGCGTCAGCACCTGCCGCGCGAAACTGCGCGAATTGTTAACCATGGCGCCCCATAAGGTGCGCGCTTCCCACCAGCGGTTGTAGGCACTGCTGTTACGAAAACTGATCAGCACCACCAGCGCTGAGCCGAGCAAGGTCAGCGGCATCAACGGCAGGTTGATCTTGGCGGTGAGAAACAGCATGAAGTCTACGGTGACGGCGACGTCCCACAGCAACAGCCAGAACAGGGCCCAACCGACATACCCCATGGTTTTGATGATCAGGCGGTATTTTTCGATGATGGCGGCTTTCAAACGGAGACCTCGCGGCGAGCGATAAGCAACAGTGCCTAAGCTCGGACGGTGGTTTGCGGTGAAAGGTTCGGCGGCGGGGGCAACGCGTCGGATCAAATCAATGATTGCGCCCGTCGAGCGGGGTAGAGAGCAAGGACCACCGCCATGCTATGCTCGAAAAGCTCACTGAGGGATTTCAAATGACGAGTACAACCGATGTCAGTATTGCCAGCAAAGTGCTCAGGCTGGCTAAAGCGCATCATGTCACCGCCGAACGTGACAGCATCAGTCGAATGGCGGTTGCTATCACCGGACTGGCTGGCGATGTGGTCGAATTGGATGGCGTGGAACAGTTATTGGTCAACCTTAAGCGCAAGGGTATTTTGAGCAAGTCGGAAACCCTCGCACTTCAGGGCAGTTATCTTCAGGAGAAGCGCCGCGCCAAGAAGAAACTCAGCGCATGAGTTTTGATCCTTTTGGAGACTTCGATACCGCTGGATATCTTCAGAATGCGTTACAGCTTAAAGATCCTGTAGAGGTCAAGGAATCCGAGCATCTCTCGTTTGAGCTGAGCATGGAAGATGCACTGGATTATTTGGCCAGGAAAAAACCGATTGATTACAAGTCGGTGCTCAAAGTACACCAAATCTTGTTCTCTGATTTCTATCACTGGGCGGGTAAAGATCGAAATGATCTGGTGCCGCATCTTGCCGTATTCAAGGCTTTCCACGACGATCCTCGGCATACTGTTTTTGAGCATCCGGGCTCAATCAAACGCTCGATTGACTATGCGCTTGAACTGGCGTCGAACAAGAAACGCTTTAGAGAACGCCCTGGCGATGTGATGGGGCAATTGGCATTTGCACACCCTTTTCTTGATGGTAATGGGCGCACGATTTTGCTTGTTTTCATGGAACTTTGTTATCGAGCAAAGTTCGCTATTGAGTGGTCGAAAACGAGTAAGGACGATTATCTTCGCGCACTTAGCGAAGAGATTGGGGCACCTTTCAAAGGGCATCTGAATAACTACTTGAAACCCTTTGTTGTCGATATCGCCCACCGTGATGAATGGCCTGGGATGATAGGTGGCATCAAGGGGCTGGATGGTCTGGATAAAGACGGGATAACTTACGAAAATCTAGACGATCCTGAGGTTCAACAGATCTACAAAGCCTATCGAGCGCAGATGATCGATACGCTCCCGCCCGCAAAAAAATAAAGTAGTGA
The DNA here is from genome assembly GCF_024169655.1 of Pseudomonas marginalis. Classification (GTDB taxonomy): domain Bacteria; phylum Pseudomonadota; class Gammaproteobacteria; order Pseudomonadales; family Pseudomonadaceae; genus Aquipseudomonas; species Aquipseudomonas paraveronii. The sequence continues at coordinate 2,280,747 of NZ_JALJWV010000001.1, forward strand.
TGTAATGCTCTCGGATCAGTTGTACTGATCCTATCGTTTACCGTTGAGCCAAAATACTCGCCAGCAACCCAGGAAAGCGCGCCTCAAGCACGTCCGCGCGCAGCGAATTCAGATGAGTGGTGCCGACGCTGCGGGTGTGGACCAGCCCGGCATCGCGCAACACGCGAAAGTGGTGGGACATGCTGGATTTCGGCCGCCCGCCGTCCAGTTCGCCGCAGGTGGCTTCGGGTACGCCGGCCAGGCAGCGGACGATTTCCAGGCGCACTGGGTCGCTCAAGGCGTAGAGCACGCGTTCGAGGGTCAGGTCTTGTTGGGCGGGGTGTTTGAAGGCTCGCATAAAACAAATGATAACAGGGCTAGCGTTGAATACCATAGTTCGAATACCATCGAACTATCGAATCACGCACTTGCCCCTGGAGATTCCCGATGGCTGCTCTGTTTGAACCCTACAAGCTTAAAGACGTGACCTTGCGCAACCGCATCGCGATCCCGCCGATGTGCCAGTACATGGCCAACGACGGCATCGTCAACGACTGGCACCACGTTCACCTGGCCAGCATGGCCCGTGGCGGCGCGGGTTTGCTGGTGGTCGAAGCCACCGCAGTGTCCCCTGAAGGCCGTATCACCCCCGGTTGCGCGGGTATCTGGAGCGACGCCCACGCTCAGGCGTTCGTGCCGATGGTCAAGGCCATCAAGGCTGCTGGCGCGGTACCGGGCATTCAGATCGCCCATGCCGGTCGTAAGGCCAGTGCCAACCGCCCGTGGGAAGGCGACGATCATATCCCCGCTTCAGATGTGCGCAGCTGGGAAACCATTGCACCGTCGGCCATTGCGTTCGGCGCCAACCTGCCTAACGTGCCGCGCGCCATGACCCTGGACGACATCGCCCGGGTGCGCCAGGATTTCGTCGACGCCGCCCGCCGTGCCCGCGACGCCGGTTTTGAATGGATCGAACTGCACTTTGCCCACGGCTACCTGGCCCAGAGCTTTTTCTCCGAGCATTCCAACCAGCGTACCGATGCCTACGGCGGCAGCTTCGATAATCGCAGCCGTTTCCTCCTGGAAACCCTGGCCGCTGTGCGTGAAGTCTGGCCGGAAAACCTGCCGTTGACCGCGCGTTTCGGTGTGATCGAATACGACGGCCGTGACGAGCAGACCCTGACCGAATCCATCGAGTTGGCCCGTCGCTTCAAGGCCGGTGGCCTCGACCTGCTGAGCGTCAGCGTCGGCTTCACCATTGCCGACACCCAGATCCCGTGGGGCCCGGCGTTCCTGGGGCCGATCGCTGAGCGCGTGCGCCGCGAAGCCGGTATCCCGGTCACTTCGGCCTGGGGGTTTGGCACGCCGCAACTGGCAGAAGGTGCGTTGCAGGCCGGGCAGGTGGACTTGGTCTCGGTGGGGCGTGCGCATCTGGCTGATCCGCATTGGGCGTACTTTGCCGCCAAGGAGCTGGGGGTAGAGAAAGCGTCCTGGACCTTGCCTGCGCCGTATGCCCATTGGTTGGAACGCTATCGCTGAGGCAGTCGCTCAGCAAGACCTGTGGGAGATGTTGAGCCCCGGCGAGGCCGCGATAGTGGTGTGTCAGGCAGCAACAATGCTGGCAGAACCACCGTCATCGAAGCCTCGCTGGGGCTCGACATCTCCCACATTTGATCTTCATGGCCGTCGAACGAGGGTGGGGCTTATAACGGCGTCAGCACATTCATCACCGTATCCAGCGCTACCCGCGTGTCATCCAGTTGCACCAGCGAAGCATGCCGGGCGCCGAGGGCGTCGCGGTTCTGGATCGCGGTGAGGATCGCCTTGTGCCGGGGCAGGCTCAGGCCCTGGATATCCGGGCGGCGGTTGGTGATGTTGATCGACTCGCGCAGCGGCAGCGACAGCATGTTGCACATGTACGCCAGCAGGTCGTTGCGCGTGGCGTCGGCAATCGCACGGTGGAAGTCCAGGTCGGCCTGCAACAGCGCGTCGTGGGTCTGCGCGGTTTCCATGCCGAGGTAGGCTTTTTCGATGGTGGTGATGTCTTCGTCGGTGGCCGTGGTCGCGGCCATGGCGGCGATTTCCGGTTCGAGGATGCGCCGCACACCGGCCAGGGTGTTGAAAAACTCGCTATGGGGCGTGGACTGCATCAACCAGGACAGCACATCCGGGTCGAGCAGGTGCCACTTCACCCGAGGCCGCACCACCGCGCCCACCCGTGGCTTGGAATACACCAGGCCCTTGGCGCTGAGCACTCGCGTGGCCTCACGCAACACCGAGCGGCTGACCTTGTACTCCTCGCAGAGCGTGGCCTCCATGGGCAGTCGTTCTTCTGGTTTGAAGCGACCGGAAACGATGTGCATGCCCAAGTCCTGGACGATCTGGGCATGCATGCTCTTGCGCGGCTTGGACGGCTGGTGATCCATAACGACAGGGATGCTCTGGCTAAATAGGCGGCATCATAGCATCCCAATTAGTGGGAATGACGTGGGACTTCGGCCCCACGGCAACCCACCAGGAAATCGAAGTCGCAGCCCTGGTCCGCCTGCAGCACATGGTCGATGTACAGCTGGCGATAGCCGCCGACGATCAACTTTTGCGGGGGTTTCAGGTCGGCCATGCGCGCCGCCAGCTCGGCGTCGGGGATGTCCAGGTGCAAGCGCCCGTTGGCGCAGTCGAGTTCGATCCAGTCACCTTCCTGCACCGTGGCCAACGGCCCGCCGGCAGCGGCTTCCGGTGCCACATGCAAGACCACCGTGCCATATGCCGTGCCGCTCATGCGCGCATCGGAAATCCGCACCATGTCGGTCACGCCCTGGGCCAGCAGCTTGGCCGGCAGGCCCATGTTGCCGACTTCGGCCATGCCCGGGTAACCCTTTGGCCCGCAGTTCTTCATGACCAGGATCGAGTTGGCGTCCACGTCCAGGTCCGGGTCGTTGATGCGCGCCTTGTACATGTCGAAATCCTCGAACACCACGGCGCGGCCACGGTGCTGCATCAACGTCGGGCTGGCGGCCGACGGCTTGAGCACCGCGCCCAGCGGGGCGAGGTTGCCGCGCAGCACACAGATGCCGCCGTCGGCGCGGATCGGGTTGTCGAGGGTGCGGATCACTTCGTCCTGGCCGTAGATCGGCGAATCCTTGGTGTTCTCGCCCAACGACTTGCCGTTGACGGTCAAGGCGTTCGGGTGCGGGATCAGGTTGGCTTCGCCGAGACGGCGCAGCACCGCCGGCAGGCCGCCAGCGTAGTAGAACTCTTCCATCAAGAAACGCCCGGACGGTTGCAGGTCGACGATGGTCGGCATGCCGCGCCCGATGCGCGTCCAGTCGTCCAGATCGAGCTCGACACCGATGCGTCCGGCGATGGCTTTGAGGTGGATCACCGCATTGGTCGAGCCGCCGATGGCCGCATTCACGCGGATCGCGTTTTCAAAGGCTTCCTTGGTGAGGATCTTCGACAGCTTCAAGTCTTCGCGCACCATCTCCACCGCACGCATGCCGGACATATGCGCCAGCACATAGCGCCGTGCATCCACCGCCGGGATCGCCGCGTTGTGCGGCAGCGACGTGCCGAGTGCCTCGGCCATGCAGGCCATGGTCGACGCGGTGCCCATGGTGTTGCAGGTGCCCGCCGAACGCGACATGCCGCCCTCGGCCGCGAGGAAGTCATCCAGGGTGATGGTGCCGGCCTTGACCTGTTCGCTGAGCTGCCACACCACCGTGCCCGAGCCGATGTCCTGGCCCTTGTGTTTGCCGTTGAGCATCGGCCCGCCGGTGACCACGATGGCCGGCACGTCGCAACTGGCCGCGCCCATCAGCAGCGCCGGGGTGGTCTTGTCGCAGCCGGTCAGCAGCACCACGCCGTCGATGGGGTTGCCGCGAATCGCTTCCTCCACGTCCATGCTCGCCAGGTTGCGCGTGAGCATGGCGGTGGGGCGCAGGTTCGATTCGCCATTGGAAAACACCGGGAACTCCACCGGGAAGCCGCCGGCCTCGATCACGCCGCGTTTGACGTGCTCGGCGATTTGGCGGAAGTGGGCGTTGCACGGGGTCAGCTCGGACCAGGTGTTGCAGATACCGATGATCGGTTTGCCATGGAACTGATGGTCGGCGATGCCCTGGTTCTTCATCCAGCTGCGGTACATGAAGCCGTTCTTGTCGGCGGTACCGAACCACTGGGCGGAGCGCAGGCCAGGTTTTTTATCAGACATGATGGTTTCTCTTATTGTATGACTATATGTTCTCTGTGCGGCTAAACATAAGCGCAAAATGTTCGGTTTGGAAGTGTTGTTTCGTAAATAGTACTACTATATAGTCGATCTCAACTGAGGTATTGCCCTGGCGGATTTTCGCGAGAGGCGTCCCCCGAGCTTCTATAAAAACAACAATCGGAGATCGACTCCCATGAGCCAGGAACTGCGGCTTATACGGCGCATCACGCTGAAACTGATTCCCTTCCTCATCCTGCTGTACCTGATCGCCTACGTGGACCGCTCCGCCGTGGGGTTCGCCAAGCTGCACATGGGCGCCGACGTCGGCATCGGTGATGCGGCCTACGGCTTTGGCGCAGGCCTGTTCTTCATTGGCTATTTCCTGTTCGAGATCCCCAGCAACCTGATGCTCGATCGCTTCGGCGCACGGCGCTGGTTCGCCCGGATCATGATCACCTGGGGCACCATCACCATCGGCATGGCGTTCGTGCAGGGGCCACAGAGCTTCTATGTGATGCGCTTTCTGCTCGGCGCGGCGGAGGCGGGGTTCTTTCCCGGCGTTCTGTACTACATCACTCAGTGGTTCCCGGTGCGCCATCGCGGCAAGATCCTCGGGCTGTTCATCCTCTCGCAACCGATCGCAATGATGATCACCGGCCCGGTCTCCGGCGGCCTGTTGGGCATGGACGGCACCCTCGGGCTGCACGGCTGGCAATGGCTGTTCATCGTCATCGGCACCCCGGCGATCCTGCTCACCTGGCCGGTGCTGCGCTACCTGCCGGACGGCCCCAAGCAGGTCAACTGGATGAGCGAGGACGAAAAAGCCTGGCTCACCGGCGAACTGGCCAAGGACCTGCAAGCCTACGGCCAGACCCGCCACGGCAATCCGCTGCACGCCCTCAAGGACAAGCGCGTGTTGCTGCTGGCGCTGTTCTACCTGCCGGTGACCCTGAGCATCTACGGGTTGGGCCTGTGGCTGCCGACGCTGATCAAGCAGTTCGGCGGCACGGACCTGGTCACCGGCTTTGTCTCGGCGGTGCCGTATATCTTCGGGATCATCGGGCTGTTGATCATCCCGCGCAGTTCCGACCGTTTGAACGATCGCTACGGCCACCTGGCGGTGCTTTACGTACTGGGTGCCATCGGCCTGTTCTGCAGTGCCTGGCTGAGTGTGCCGGTGCTGCAAATGGCGGCGCTGTGCCTGGCGGCGTTCGCGATGTTTTCCTGCACGGCGGTGTTCTGGACCCTGCCCGGGCGGTTTTTTGCCGGTGCGAGTGCGGCGGCGGGCATTGCCTTGATCAATTCGGTGGGCAACCTCGGCGGCTATATCGGCCCGTTCGTGATCGGCGCGCTCAAGGAATACACCGGCAACCTGGCCTCGGGCTTGTACTTCCTGTCCGCAGTGATGGTGTTCGGGTTGCTGCTGACCGGCGTGGTCTACCGTCTGCTGGAGCGCAAGCATGTGCTGCCGGCCGAGCAATTCGCCGCCAGTGCCCGTGGCGCCACACGTACTTAATCGAGGAGAAGTTTCATGCGTTTAGTTCAGTTCGAGGTGTCCAACGGCGAGCGCCGGGTCGGCGTGGTGGAGGGCAGCCAGGTGCGCGAAGTACTCGCCACGCACAGCGTGCGCGAGTTGGCGCTGGCCGCGATCGAAGCGGGTGTGGGCCTGGCGCAGCAGGTGCAGAGCCTCGGCCTGGGCGCCAGTCACACCTACGCCGAGCTGCTCGCCGAGCTGAAGATCCTGCCACCGCTGGACCACCCGGACCCGGCCCATATGCTGATCAGCGGCACCGGCCTGACCCACCTGGGCAGCGCGTCGGCGCGGGACAAGATGCACCAGCAGGGCGGTGACGACAGCGCGTTGACCGACACCATGCGTATCTTCAAGTGGGGCGTGGAAGGCGGCAAACCGGCGGCCGGCCAGGCGGGCGTGCAACCGGAGTGGTTCTACAAGGGCGACGGCAGCATCGTCGTGCGCCCCGGCGCGGCGTTCCCGGTGCCGCCTTTTGCCGAAGACGCCGGCGAAGAGCCGGAGATCGGCGGGCTGTATGTGATCGGCCACGACCGCAAGCCCTATCGCGTGGGTTTTGCGGTGGGCAACGAGTTCTCCGACCACGTGATGGAACGCAAGAACTACCTGTACCTGGCCCATTCCAAACTGCGCAGTTGCAGCTACGGCCCGGAGTTGCGCGTGGGCGAGTTACCGCAACATCTGGCCGGCACCAGCCGCATCCTGCGCAACGGCGAAGTGATCTGGCAGAACGAATTCCTCAGTGGCGAGGCCAATATGTGCCACAGCCTGGAAAACCTTGAGTACCACCACTTCAAATACAGCCAGTTCCTCAAACCTGGCGATGTACACATTCATTTCTTCGGCACCGCGACCCTGTCATTCGCCGACGGTATACGTACCCAACCGGGCGATGTGTTCGAGATCAGCCAGGCCGAGTTCGGCGCGCCGCTGGTCAATCGTGTCGGCAGTGTTAACGCCGTCTTCGCACCCGGCGACGTCATCACCCTTTAAAGGAGAGCCACATGTCCCAGTTCCTTGGCCACAACTACATCGGCGGCCAGCGCAGCGCCAACGGCAGCCTCAAGCTGCAGAGCGTCGATGCAGCGACCGGCGAAGCCTTGCCCCAGGATTTTTACCAGGCCACGCCGCAGGAAGTCGACGCCGCTGCCAAGGCGGCGGCGGCGGCTTACCCGGCGTACCGCGCCTTGAGTGCAGCGCGCCGTGCGCAGTTCCTTGAGGCAGTGGCCGATGAGCTGGACGCGCTGGGCGATGACTTCGTCGAGCTGGTCTGCCGTGAAACCGCACTGCCCGCTGCCCGTATCAAAGGCGAGCGCGGCCGCACCAGCGGGCAGATGCGGCTGTTCGCCACGGTGTTGCGCCGCGGCGATTTCTACGGCGCGCGCATCGACAAGGCACTGCCGGAGCGCCAACCGCTGCCACGCCCGGACCTGCGCCAGTACCGCATCGGCCTGGGCCCGGTTGCGGTGTTTGGCGCGAGCAACTTCCCCCTGGCGTTTTCCACGGCGGGCGGGGATACCGCCGCCGCGCTGGCGGCCGGTTGCCCGGTGGTGTTCAAGGCCCACAGCGGGCATATGGCCACGGCCGAGCGCGTCGCCGATGCGATCATTCGCGCGGCCGAGGCTACCGAGATGCCGGCGGGCGTGTTCAACATGATCTTCGGCGGCGGCGTCGGTGAAGCGCTGGTCAAGCACCCGGCGATCCAGGCGGTCGGCTTTACCGGCTCGCTCAAGGGCGGGCGCGCCTTGTGCGACATGGCGGCGGCACGGCCGCAGCCGATCCCGGTGTTCGCCGAGATGTCGAGCATCAACCCGGTCATCGTGCTGCCCCAGGCCCTGCAGGCGCGGGCGCAAACCGTGGCCCGCGAGCTGACGGCCTCGGTGGTGCAAGGCTGCGGCCAGTTCTGTACCAATCCCGGTCTGGTGATCGGCCTCGCGTCGCCGGCCTTCAGCGCGTTCACTCAGCAGGTGGCGCAACTGATCGGCGATCAGCCGGCGCAGACCATGCTCAATGCCGGCACCTTGAGCAGCTATGGCAAGGGCCTGGAAAAACTGCTGGCACACCCCGGTATCCAACATCTGGCCGGTCAGGCTCAAGCCGGGCATCAGGCGCGGCCGCAGTTGTTCAAGGCCGATGTCAGCCTGCTGATCGACGGCGATGAAGTGCTGCAAGAGGAAGTGTTCGGCCCCACCACGGTGTTCGTCGAAGTCGCCGACCAGGCCCAGCTCAGCGCCGCCTTGCATGGCCTGCACGGCCAGCTCACGGCGACGATCATCGGCGAGCCGGCCGACCTGCAGCAGTTCGCCGAACTCACGCCGCTGCTGGAGCAGAAAGTCGGGCGTATCCTGCTCAACGGCTACCCGACCGGCGTGGAAGTCTGCGACGCAATGGTCCACGGCGGCCCGTACCCCGCGACGTCGGATGCGCGGGGTACCTCGGTCGGCAGCCTGGCCATCGACCGCTTCCTGCGCCCGGTGTGTTTCCAGAACTACCCGGACAGCCTGCTGCCCGACGCGTTGAAAAACGCCAACCCGTTGCGTATCCAGCGCCTGGTGGATGGCACGCCGTCACGCGACGCGCTGTAACGCGCACCTGAGAACAATAACAATCCAGGAGGCAACATGTCGTTTCACGCCGTCAGCGCACACCGTGCGCAACTGGGGGAGGGCCCGTTCTGGGACGTGCCCACCCAGGCCCTGTATTGGGTCGACATCGCCGGCAAACAGGCGCTGCGCCTGATGGACGGGCAATTGCAGGCCTGGCAGTTGCCGGAGCATGTGTCCGCGTTTATCCCGTGTGAAAGCGGCGATGCGCTGGTGACCTTGAGCAGCGGCGTGTATCGACTGAACCTCGCGACCGAAGCCTTGCGCCTGTTCTGCGTGGCCGACCCGCACGCGGGCAACCGTGGCAATGAAGCGCGCTGCGACGCCCAGGGTCGCCTGTGGCTGGGCACCATGCAGAACAACCTCGGCGAACAGGGTGAAGACTTGCCCGTCACGCGTCGTTCCGGCGGGCTGTTTCGCGTGGATGCCGATGCGCGGGTCACGCCGTTGCTGCACGGCCTGGGCATTCCCAACACCTTGCTGTGGAGCGCGGACGGCGCCCAGGTGCATTTCGGCGACAGCCTCGACGGCACGCTGTATCGGCACGCGATCCAACCGAACGGCCAACTCGACCCTGGCCAAGTGTGGTTCGGCCCGCACGGGCGCGGCGCGCCGGACGGCTCGGCGATGGACAGCCAAGGCTATCTCTGGAACGCACGCTGGAACGGCAGTTGCCTGCTGCGCCTGACGCCGGACGGTGAAGTGGATCGCATCGTCGAACTGCCCGTCAGCCGCCCCACCAGTTGCGTGTTCGGCGGCCCCCACCTCACCACCCTGTACATCACCAGCGCCGCCAGCCCTCTTGATCACCCCCTGGATGGCGCGGTGCTTGCCATCGAGGTCGATGTGCCCGGTAAACCCTGTCACCGCTTTGCCGGCTAAACGCTATACCGCTTCACCCCTGTAGGAGCGAGCTTGCTCGCGAAAAACGTTAACGATGACGCGCGCATCCTGAATGCACGCGGCGCTCTCTGGCTTTTCGCGAGCAAGCTCGCTCCTACAAAAAAAAGAAAACAACAATAAGGAGTCAACCGTATGAATCGTCGTCGTGCTATCCGTTCCTTGTGCTGCGCCGCTGTGGCGGTCTCGGCCATCAGCTTGAGTGGGCTGTCGCTGGCCGCTGAAGCAGTAAAAATCGGCTTTTTGGTCAAACAAGCCGAAGAACCCTGGTTCCAGACCGAATGGGCCTTCGCCGAAAAAGCCGGCAAGGAACATGGTTTCAGCGTGATCAAGATCGCCGTGCCCGACGGCGAGAAGACCCTCTCGGCCATCGACAGCCTGGCCGCCAACGGCGCCAAGGGTTTTGTGATCTGCCCGCCGGACGTGTCCCTCGGCCCGGCGATTGTCGCCAAGGCCAAAGCCAACGGCTTGAAAGTGATTGCCGTGGATGATCGTTTCGTCGACGCCAAGGGCAACTTTATGGAGGACGTGCCGTACCTGGGCATGGCCGCTTTTGAAGTCGGCCAGAAGCAAGGCGCGGCGATGGCCGCCGAGGCGAAGAAACGCGGTTGGGACTGGAAGGACACCTACGCGGTGATCACCACTTTCAACGAACTCGACACCGGTAAAAAGCGCACCGACGGTTCGATCAAATCCCTCGAAGAAGCGGGCATTCCCAAGGACCACATCCTCACCGCCGCGCTCAAGACTCTCGACGTGCCCGGCAGCATGGACGCCACTAACTCGGCCCTGGTCAAGCTGCCCAGCGGCGCGAAAAACCTGATCATCGGCGGCATGAACGACAACACCGTGCTTGGCGGCGTGCGCGCTACCGAAAGCGCCGGCTTCAAAGCCGCCAACGTGATCGGTATCGGTATCAACGGCACCGACGCCATTGGCGAGTTGAAGAAAGCCAACAGCGGCTTCTTCGGTTCGATGCTGCCCAGCCCGCACATCGAGGGCTACAACACCGCGCTGATGATGTACGAGTGGGTCACCACCGGTAAGGAACCGCCGAAGTACACCGCGATGGACGAAGTGACGCTGATCACCCGCGCCAACTTCCAGGAAGAACTGACCAAGATCGGGCTGTGGAAATGACCGCAGCGGCACTGCGCTTTGACGGCATCGGCAAAACCTTCCCCGGGGTCAAGGCGCTCGACAGCATCAGTTTCACTGCCCACCCGGGGCAGGTCCACGCGCTGATGGGCGAGAACGGCGCGGGCAAGTCGACGCTGCTGAAAATCCTCGGCGGCGCCTACATCCCGAGCAGCGGCAGCGTGCAGATCGGCGCGCAGACCATGGCCTTCAAATGCGCGGCCGACAGCATCGCCAGCGGCGTCGCGGTGATCCACCAGGAACTGCATCTGGTGCCGGAAATGAGCGTCGCCGAGAACCTGTTCCTCGGGCATTTGCCGGCGCGCTTCGGCGTGGTCAACCGCCGGCGGCTGCGCGAGCAGGCGCTGGCCTGCCTCAAGGGTCTGGCCGATGAAATCGACCCGCAGGAGAAGCTCGGCCGCCTGTCCCTGGGCCAGCGCCAACTGGTGGAAATTGCCAAGGCGCTGTCGCGTGGCGCGCATGTGATCGCTTTCGATGAACCGACCAGCAGCCTGTCGGCCCGCGAGATCGACCGGCTGATGGCGATCATCACGCGCCTGCGCGACGAGGGCAAAGTGGTGCTGTACGTGTCCCACCGCATGGAAGAAGTGTTCCGCATCTGCGACGCGGTGACGGTGTTCAAGGACGGCCGCTACGTGCGCACCTTCGACGACATGAGCGCGCTGACCCACGACCAACTGGTCACCTGCATGGTCGGTCGCGATATCCAGGACATCTACGACTACCGCCCGCGGGAGCACGGTGACGTGGCGCTCAAGGTCGACGGTTTGCTCGGCCCAGGCCTGCGCGAGCCGATCAGTTTTGACGTGCGCAAGGGCGAGATCCTTGGCCTGTTCGGCTTGGTCGGCGCCGGGCGCACCGAGCTGTTTCGCCTGCTCAGCGGCTTGCAGCGCGCCACGGCGGGGCAGTTGGAACTGTGCGGCGAAAGCCTGAACCTGCGCTCACCCCGCGACGCCATCGCCGCCGGCGTGCTGCTGTGCCCGGAGGACCGCAAGAAGGAGGGCATCATCCCGCTGTCCAGCGTGGCCGAGAACATCAACATCAGCGCGCGCGGCGCCCATTCCCGGTTCGGCTGGCTGCTGCGCGAGGGCTGGGAGCAGGGCAACGCCGGCCGGCAAATCAGCGCGATGAAGGTCAAGACCCCAAGCGCCGAGCAGAAAATCATGTACCTGTCCGGCGGCAATCAGCAGAAGGCCATTCTCGGCCGCTGGCTGTCGATGCCGATGAAGGTGCTGCTGCTGGACGAGCCGACGCGGGGCATCGACATCGGCGCCAAGTCGGAGATCTACCAGATCATCCATGACCTCGCGGCCAGCGGTATCGCGGTGATTGTGGTGTCCAGCGACCTGATGGAGGTGATGGGGATTTCTGACCGCATTCTGGTGCTGTGCGAAGGCACTTTGCGCGGCGAACAACGGCGCGAACACGCCACTGAATCCAACTTGCTGCAACTGGCCTTGCCGCGTGGCCTGGCGAACTGAGAGACGATTATGACGACCCAACACAACGCGTTGCCGACGGCACGCAAACCCTTGGATATGCGCGCGCTGCTCGACAACTGGGCGATGTTGCTCGCGGCACTGGGGATTTTTCTGCTGTGTGCCTTGCTGATCGACAACTTCCTCTCGCCGCTGAACATGCGCGGGCTGGGCCTGGCGATTTCCACGGTGGGCATTGCCGCCTGCACCATGCTGTTCTGCCTGGCGTCGGGGCACTTCGACTTGTCGGTGGGCTCGGTGATCGCCTGCGCCGGTGTGGTCGCGGCGATTGTGATGCGTGACACCGACAGCGTCCTGCTCGGCATCGGCGCGGCGCTGCTGATGGGCCTGATTGTCGGGCTGATCAACGGCATCGTCATCGCCAAGCTGCGGGTCAATGCGCTGATCACCACCTTGGCGACCATGCAGATCGTGCGCGGCCTGGCCTATATCTTTGCCGACGGCAAGGCGGTGGGGGTGTCCCAGGATCAGTTCTTCGTGTTCGGCAACGGCCAGTTATTGGGCGTGCCGGTGCCGATCCTGATCACCATCGTCTGCTTCCTGTTCTTCGGCTGGCTGCTCAACTACACCACCTACGGGCGCAACACCATGGCCATCGGCGGCAACCCGGAAGCCGCGTTGTTGGCCGGGGTCAACGTGGACCGCACGAAGATCCTGATCTTTGCCGTGCATGGCCTGATCGGCGCGTTGGCCGGGGTGATCCTCGCGTCACGCATGACCTCCGGCCAGCCGATGATCGGCCAGGGCTTCGAGCTGACGGTGATTTCCGCCTGCGTGCTGGGCGGGGTGTCGTTGAGTGGCGGCATCGGCATGATCCGCCATGTGATCGCCGGGGTGCTGATCCTGGCGATCATCGAGAATGCGATGAACCTGAAGAACATCGACACCTTCTACCAGTACGTGATCCGCGGTTCGATCCTGCTGCTGGCGGTGGTGATCGACCGCATGAAGCAACGCTGAGCACCTTCCTCGGCATTAGCGGAAGAACTCGCCGGGAGTGGCGTCGAATTGTTGGCGAAACGCGTTGATAAACGCCGACGTGGATTCATACCCACACGCCAACGCCACATCCGTCACCCGCTCGCCTTGCTCCAGGGCGGGCAGGGCGCTGAGCAGGCGCAAGCGCTGGCGCCAGGCGCGGAAGGTCAGCCCGGTGTCACGCAAAAACAGGCGGCTGAGGGTTTTCTCGCTGACCGCCAGCTTGCGGCTCCAATCCCCCAGGGTCGTGGGTTGCTCCGGGTGCAGGTTCAAGCTGCGATAGATCTGCCGCAAGCGCGGGTCCAGGGGCAACGGCAGCATCAAATCGACCTGGGGCGCCGCCGCCAGTTGGTCCAGTATCACCTGGGCGAGCCTGCCGTCCGGTCCCGCTTCGGCATATTCCACCGGCAGTTCACTGAAGCGGCGGATCAACTCGCGCAACAAACTGCTCACCGCCAACACCTGGCAACGTTCGTCCGCCCACCCAGTGACGCTGCAATCCAGGTACAGGCTGCGCATCTCCGTGTGCGGCGAGCTGTAGACCCGATGCGGCATGCCCGCCGGAATCCACACTGCGCGCTGCGGCGGCGCGACGAAGCGGCCGACGCTGGTCTGAATCTCCAGCACCCCGGAAATCGCGTAGGACAACTGCACCCACGGGTGGCTGTGCCGGCGGGTCAGGGCGCGGTTGGGCAAGGATTCGGTGCGCCCGTACACCGGGCGTGGCAGGCTGGAAAGCCCGGGCACGCTGCGGCGGACGGTCTTGTCATGTCCTTTAGGCGGCATTTACTGGCTCATTGGCGTTAGTCGGTAATAAAGCGTTACGTTAGAGTCGTGATGACGCTCTTGGCAACCCCGGAAGATCCTGCTTATGACTCGCCCGCGCTTTCTGCCCGACAATTTCACCCTGACCCTGATCGCCACGGTGGTCCTGGCGTCCTTGCTGCCCGCCAGCGGCCAGACCGCCGTGGCCTTCGGCTGGGTGACCAACCTGGCCATCGCGCTGTTGTTTTTCCTGCACGGCGCCAAGCTGTCGCGCCAGGCCATCGTTGCCGGGGCCGGTCACTGGCGCCTGCACCTGTTGGTGTTCAGCCTGACCTTTGTGCTGTTCCCGCTGTTGGGCCTGGCGCTCAAGCCGCTGTTGTCGCCGCTGATCGGCAAAGACCTGTACATGGGCATGCTCTATCTGTGCGCGTTACCGGCCACGGTGCAGTCGGCGATTGCCTTTACGTCCCTGGCGCGCGGCAATATCCCGGCGGCGATTTGCAGCGCGGCGGCGTCGAGCCTGTTCGGGATCTTCCTCACGCCGTTGCTGGTGACGCTGCTGCTGAATGTCCACGGCGAGAGCGGTTCGACCGTCGACGCCATGCTGAAAATCAGCGTGCAACTGCTGCTGCCGTTCATCGCCGGGCAGATCGCCCGCCGTTGGATCGGCGAGTGGGTCGGTCGCAACAAGGCCTGGCTGAAGTTCGTCGACCAGGGCTCGATCCTGTTGGTGGTCTACGGCGCGTTCAGCGAAGCGGTCATCCAAGGCATCTGGCAGCAGATTCCGCTGTGGGAACTGGGCGGCCTGGTGGTGGCCTGCTGCGTGTTGCTCGCTCTGGTATTGGTGGCGTCCACGCTGTTGGGCAAGGCCTTCGGCTTTAACCAGGAGGACCGCATCACCATCCTGTTCTGCGGTTCGAAGAAAAGCCTGGCCACCGGGGTGCCCATGGCCCAGGTGCTGTTCGCCGGGGCGACCATGGGCGTGTTGATCCTGCCGTTGATGCTGTTTCACCAGATCCAGTTGATGGTGTGTGCGGCGTTGGCGCAGCGTTATGCCCAGCGCCCGGAAAGCATTCCGGAACTGATGGGGCAGGTCGACCCGTGAGTGGGCTACGCTGATCCTGCCGAGGGCGATTTATCCCGGATGAGCGTCAACAGCCGAGCGAGAAACCTATAGAATGTTCGGCGGCGGCGCTTGTCCTGGGTGGCCGTTCGATCATCGTCAGAGTGCCTCGCCCTTCAATGAGCCTTTCAACCGCAACGCCCCGTGCCAACTGGCAACCGGTCATCGCCCTCGCGCTGGCCGCCTTTGTGTTCAATACCACTGAATTTGTGCCCGTTGGCCTGCTCAGCGCCATCGGCGCCAGCTTCGACATGCCGATCGCCAGCGTCGGCCTGATGCTCACGATCTATGCCTGGATCGTGTCGCTGACCTCACTACCGGTGATGCTGCTGACGCGCAATATCGAACGGCGCAAGCTGCTGATCGTGTTGTTCGGCCTGTTCATCGCCAGTCACATCCTCTCCAGCGTCGCCACCAGCTTTGGCCTGCTGATGGTCAGCCGGATCGGCATCGCCTTGTCCCACGCGTTGTTCTGGTCGATCACCGCGTCCCTCGCGGTACGCCTGGCGCCGGCTGGCAAACAAGTGCAAGCCCTCGGCCTGCTGGCCACCGGCACGTCGCTGGCGATGGTGTTGGGCATTCCCCTTGGTCGCCTGCTCGGCGAAGCGATGGGCTGGCGCACCACGTTCCTGGTGATTGCGGCATTCGCCGCGGCCCTGGTGTTCTGGCTGGCGCGGACCTTACCGCTGTTGCCGAGCCAGAACTCCGGCTCCCTGCGCAGCCTGCCGCTGCTGTTCAAACGCCCGGCACTGGTGGCGCTCTACGTGCTCACCGCCATGGTGATCACTGCGCAATTCACCGCCTACAGCTATATCGAACCGTTTGTCGAACGCGTCGCCGGCCTGAGCGGTAACGTCGTGACCCTGTTCCTGCTGGTGTTCGGCGGTGCGGGCATCATCGGCTCGCTGTTGTTCAGCCTGGTACACCGGTTCAGCCCGCATCTGTTCGTGGTCGGCGCGGTGTTCCTGCTGGCCGCGTGCCTGGCACTGATGCTGCCGTTGAGCGGGGCCGAATCCTACCTCGTCGGCCTGAGCGTGTTCTGGGGCATGGCGATCATGGGCTTCGGCCTGGCCATGCAGTCCAAAGTCCTGGTGCTCGCGCCGGACGCCACCGACGTGGCCATGGCGATGTTCTCCGGGATCTACAACATCGGTATCGGCGGCGGCGCGTTGATGGGCAGTTGGGTCGGCAGCCACTTCGGCTTCGCCTGGATCGGCGCGGCGGGCGGGTTGTTGGCGGCGCTGGCGTTGATCGGCTATTGCCTGGCGATCCGGCGGTTTGGGCAGGGCGTCGCGCGCGACTAAAACCAGACAAATCTTACAAGGCGCCTTGACGCCCGTTGCTACCGTCACCCAGGACCTCCCACATCCTGTGGTGACGGCGATTGCCACGCCCTTCGAGCAGGGCCGTGGCGTTTGAAAAGCAATGGAGTCGATTGTGCAAAAGCGTTTGACCGCAGAGTTTGCAGGTACCTTCTGGTTGACGTTCGGCGGGTGTGGCAGTGCCATTCTGGCGGCGGCATTCCCGGAACTGGGGATCGGTTTTCTGGGCGTGTCCCTGGCGTTCGGGCTCACTGTACTGACCATGGCCTACGCGGTCGGCGGTGTCTCGGGCGGGCACTTCAACCCGGCGGTGACCATTGGCCTATGGGCCGGGCGCCGCATTCCCGGCGTCGATGTGCTGCCCTACATAGCCGCTCAGGTCGCGGGTGCGATCGTTGCCGCCGCCGCCCTGTTTGTGATTGCCAGCGGGCAGCCAGGCTTTGAAGTGGGTGGTTTTGCCGCCAACGGCTATGGCCCGCTGAGCCCTGGCCAGTTCGACATGAAGGCGGCGTTGCTGGCCGAACTGATCGCTACGTTCTTCTTTGTGCTGATCATCATGCGCGTGACCGCACCGGGCGCGGTTGCCGGCTTTGCGCCGATTGCCATCGGCCTGGCGCTGACCTTGATTCACCTGATCCTGATCCCCGTCACCAACACCTCGGTCAACCCCGCGCGCAGCACCGGGCCGGCGTTGTTCGCTGGCGTCGAGTACCTGGCGCAACTCTGGGCGTTCTGGCTGGCGCCGATTGCCGGTGGCGTGTTGGGTGCGTTGGCGGCGCGTGGGTTGGAGGAGCGCAGCCCGGTTTGAATCGAGAACGGGGGAATCAAGCGCATTCCCCCGGCTAAAGGGTCCCTGTACGTTGCGAGAGACGGCGCTGGCGCCAACGTGAAGACGCTGGCTTCCGCCGGTTCACGCCTGTTCCTCGCCTCGCAACTGCACGCTCATCGCATCGCAACTCTGCGCCCAGTCGCTCAGCCACTGCGGCATGGGCGGCGAGGCTTCGTCCAACCCCAGTTCACGCAAAAAATCCGCCGGGGGCAGGGTGCCCTTGGCTGAGCGGAACAGCCCGCGCATCACCACCACGCCGACCACCCGACCTTTGCTGACGAAACGGTGCTCCATCAGGCTCCACTTGTGGTCCCAGCCGAGCATGCGGGTGTGTACCTCGAACACCTCGAATAACTTGAGCTCGCGGCGAAACTTGCCCCAGGTATCGCCCACGATCGGCAGCGCCTTGTTGCGCAGCGCCACGCGAAACGCGCCGGTGCGCAAGACAAAATCCATCCGCGCAACGTCCGCCAGGGAGAGATTGTGTTGAAAAAGTCCGGCTTGGTTCCCACGGCTGAAAAGTACACGTCTGAGATTGAAATCCTTACCTTCAGCAGAGGCTGCCTGACTCGGATTTCACGTAGCAGCGTGCAAAAAAGGTGTTTTCACCCATCAATATTCGAGCAGTTTTGGAAAACCGACTTTTTCAACAGAATCGAGAAGTAGCGGCCATTGGTGACATGCCGGTTGAGATCCAGGTCCAGCGGCCACACCCGCATGCGCACCACGGTGGTCGCCAGGCCATGGGCAGGTTTGCGCCAGGGGCGACGGCAGAGCATGTACAGCAATCGAAACCAGAGATTCATAGAGACGCCAAACAGTTAATCAGTGGCAGCACTGTAAGGGCGCCAAATCGGCTAAGGTAGGTGCGCAAATGACTTATTACATGCCAAAAGCGCAAAAAAGGTCCATGAATGCACATTACCTTGCTCCTGGCCGATCACTGTTCCGCCGCCAGCGCCACCCTGGCCCTGGAAATGCTCAGCGCCGCCAACCTGTTTGCCGACAGCCCGCCCTTCGAGGTTGTGGTCGCGTCCCTGGACGGCCAGGCCGTGAACGCCTGGGGCGGGCAGCGTCTGCAAGTGGACTGTTCGACCGCGCAGATCGGGCAGACCGAGCTGGTGTTGATCCCCGGCTTTCTCTTCACCTTGAAAGAGGCTTTGCCGACGTTTGCCGCCTTCGGCCCCTGGCTGCGCGAACAGCATGGGCGCGGCGCTGTGCTGGCTTCGATGTGTACCGCCGCCTTTGTGTTGGCTGAAGCCGGTGTACTGCAAGGCTTGCATGCCACCACCCACTGGGCCTTTGCCGAACTTTTCCGGCGACGCTACGCGGACGTGATCCTCGATGACGCGCAGATGCTCTGCGAAGAAAACCGCGTGATTACCGGTGGTGGTGCGAGTGCGGCGATGGACCTGATGCTTCACCTGATCCGCCGCTTCGGCTCGCCGGAACTGGCTCACACTTGTGGCAAATACCTACTGATCGACACGGTGCGCACGGTGCAGTCGGTGTACGCCATGTGGTCGTTGCCCAAGAACCATGGCGACGCGCAGATACTGCGCGTGCAGCATTGGCTGGAGCAGCACTGCGCCCAGACGCTGGCGATTGACGACGTGGCCGGGCGCTTTGGTTTTGGTGTGCGTAATTTCAAGCGGCGTTTCAAGGAAGCCACCGGTTATACACCGATCGCCTATGTGCAGACCCTGCGCCTGGAGCGCGCCAAGCAGATGCTGGAATCGACGCGCATGACCCTCGAAAGCATCACCTACGCGGTGGGCTATGAAGACAGCAACTCGTTTCGGCGCCTGTTTCAGCAGCGGGTGGGGATGCTGCCGGCGGCGTATCGCAAGCGATTTCAAGCCAACAACCGATGAGCAGACGAAAAAAAACCGGCTGATCAGGCCGGTTTGGGGTGTTCCGCAAACAGCGCGGGGTCAGGCGTTGTTGCTGTGCAGGCGATCAGCACCGCCTTCGGCCAGGCCACGTTCCTGCAGGCGATCAGCACCGCCTTCGGCCAGGCCACGTTCTTGCAGGCGATCAGCACCGCCTTCAGCCAGGCCACGTTCCTGCAGGCGATCAGCACCGCCTTCGGCCAGGCCACGTTCCTGCAGGCGATCAGCACCGCCTTCGGCCAGGCCACGTTCCTGCAGGCGATCAGCACCGCCTTCAGCGACACGGTTGCCTTGCAGGCGATCCGCACCACCTTCGGCGACGCGATTTTCGTTGAGGCGATCAGCGCCCCCTTCAGCGACGACAGGGTGGGCAAAAGCGTTTGCTGCAAGTACCGAGAAAGCGAGGCTAAGCAAGAGTTGGCGTTTCATGAGAGTGTGCTCCGAGTGTTTGATTAGGGTGTTGCCTGGTGTGGGTTTGATGTTACGCGTTGCTATTTTTAAGAGAACTTCATTGGGTTAATGGTGACTATCGATGCCAGCGATAGCCCGTGTGGGCGGGCTATCGCGCAGCGGTCACGGCATCTGCGGCAGTTCCAGGGGGCGCAGGTCAAACACCAGTACTTCGGCATCCTCACCGTGGCTCAGGTGGATCTGACGCTCATCACGCACGCGGGCACCGTCGCCTTCCTGCAGGCGCTGGCCGTTGATCTCGACGCTGCCACGGGCCACATGGATGTACACGTGGCGGTCCGGCGCCACGTCCAGGCGTGCGCTTTCGTCGGCGTTGAACAGCCCGGCGTACACCCGTGCATCCTGACGCACGTGCAGGGAGCCGTCGGCGCCATCCGGCGAGATGATCAACTGCAAGCGTCCACGTTTCTGCGCTGCGCTGAAGTGCTCTTGCTGATAGCGCGGCTCGGCGCCGGCCACATTCGGCACGATCCAGATTTGCAGGAAGTGCACGCCACGGCTCTGGCTATGGTTGAACTCGCTGTGGGCTACGCCGCTGCCGGCGCTCATCAGTTGCACATCGCCGGGACGGATCACCGAACCGGTGCCCAGGGTGTCCTTGTGTTCCAGGGCGCCTTCAAGCACATAGGAGAAAATCTCCATGTCGCGGTGCGGGTGCTGGCCGAAGCCACGGCCTGCGGCGACGCGGTCATCGTTGATCACCAGCAGGTCGGAAAAACCCTGTTCGGCGGGGTTCCAGTAGTTGGCGAACGAGAAGGTGTGGAACGACGTCAACCAACCGTGATTGGCGGCGCCGCGGTCGGAGGCTTTGCGAAGGGTCAGCATGGTGGTGTCCTCAAGTCAGAGCGGGCTGCGAAATGCAGGGCGCTTGCGTTGAGAAGAAGGTTACTGGTTACTGAAATATTCATTAAGGAGCTGATATTTGAATAACTGTCACGTTTAAGTTGACAGTCTCAGGCGTGGCATAATGGCCGCTGCCTTCCTTCCTGATGGACGTCTCTCTCTATGAACACCGTGGCCATGGCGCTGTTTCCAGACTTCCTCCTGCTCGACATGGCCGGTCCGCTTGAAGTGTTTTCGATTGCCAACCGCTACCTGCCAGCGGCGCAGCACTATCAGATCCTGACCGTCGGCACCGAGCCCGGCCCGCTGCGTGCGTCCAATGGCGTGGTCGTCCAGCCCGACCTGCTGCTGGCCCAGGCGCACGAGGCCTATGACCTGCTGTTGGTGCCGGGTGGCCCCGGTGCCTATAACGAATGCCACCCCGACCTGTTGCCCTGGCTCAAGGCCGCCGCCCCGCGCGCGCGGCGCTTCGGCTCGATCTGCACCGGTGCCTTCGTGCTCGGGCATGCCGGGCTGCTCGACGGCCACCACGTGACCACCCACTGGCATTACACCGAGCGGCTGATCAAGGCTTTCCCCCAGGCCATCGTCGAAACCGATCGCATCTACCTGCAAGACGGTCGCCTGATCACTTCGGGTGGGGTGACGGCGGGCATCGACCTGGCGCTGTCGGTCGTCGCTCAGGACCACGGCAAGCAGGTGGCAGTGGACGTGGCCAAAGTGCTGCTGGTGGTGATGAAACGCCAGGGCGGGCAGGCCCAGTTCAGCCCGATGACCGCCGCCGTGGCGCCCCAGGAAACCGCGATCACGCGGGTGCAGAACCAGGTGCTGGGGCATCTGGACCAGCCGTTCACCATCGAATCCATGGCGGCGCTGGCGGGCATGAGTGCGCGGCACTTTGCGCGATTGTTCGCCAAAGAAGTGCAGATGACGCCCATGGCGTTCCTGCAAGGCGCGCGCATCGACCGCGCCCGGCACTTGCTGGAAACCACCGACCTGCCGCTCAAGACCGTGGCCTTTCACGCAGGCTTCGGCAGCGTGCGACATATGCGCTTTCTGTTCAGTGAAAAACTCGGCCTTAACCCCACCCAATACCGCCAGCAGTTCAGTTAACGACAGGATGTCCGTCTCGCGCACCCGATTGTCCGTATCGCTCCCCGTGCCAGCATTGCCCTGTCACGGCGAGCTGGCAAGATAACGGCAGGCCCATGGAAGAAGGATGCGCAGGCGCCCAAGCTCGGGTGTTTCAGCGCTTTTACGCAGATGAACAACGACCATGCGATGCGCTTTGGCCCCTACACCTTTCACCGCCAGCAGCGCCTGGTCAGCAAGGCGGGCATGCCTGTGCCGTTGGGCGGGCGCGCGTTGGATATCCTGGCGGTGCTGCTCGAAGCGCCGGGGCAATTTGTCGGCAAAGACACCCTGATCGCCCGCGTCTGGCCGTGCAGCGTGGTGGAAGAGAACAACCTGCGGGTGCATATCGCCGCCCTGCGCCGTGCATTGGACGGCCGTCGCTACATTCTCAATGACCCCCAGCGCGGCTATTGCTGCGCCGCGCCGCTGCAGGATGCCGCCCGCCACGTGGCACTGCGGCACAACCTTGCGACCCGACTCAGCCCGTTGATCGGCCGCGACGAACTCTTGGGTGCGCTGGTCCGGCGCCTGTCCGGGCAACGCCTGATGACCTTGACCGGAGGCGCCGGCGTCGGCAAGAGCAGCCTGGCGCTGGCGTTGGCCGAGCGCGTGTTGCCGCGTTATCGCGACGGCGTATGGTGGCTGGACCTGGCCAGCGTCGATGCGCCCACGGCAATCCTGCGTCACGTGGCCCAGACCCTTGGGCTCGAGGCGTGTGACAGTGCCTCGGCGTTATCCCGTCAATTGGCCTCGCGCCAGTTACTGTTGGTGCTCGATGGTGCCGACGTATTGCTCGGTGCCTGCCGTCATCTGGCGCGCGCGCTGCAGGCCAGCGCGCCCGGAGTGACGCTGTTGTTGAGCAGTCGCGAAGCCTTGCGGGTGCCCGGCGAGTGGGTGCAGCGCGTGCCTCGCCTGGCGCTGCCGATGCCGTCCGCCTGGGGCAGTGTCGAGCAGGCGATGGCCTACTCGGCG
The DNA here is from genome assembly GCF_024169655.1 of Pseudomonas marginalis. Lineage (GTDB taxonomy): Bacteria > Pseudomonadota > Gammaproteobacteria > Pseudomonadales > Pseudomonadaceae > Aquipseudomonas > Aquipseudomonas paraveronii. The sequence goes on from NZ_JALJWV010000001.1 coordinate 2,302,956, forward strand.
GTGCAGGTGTTCGTTGCGCGGGTGCGCGCCAGTCAGCAAGGGTTTGCCCTGCGCTCCCAGGACTTGCCGGCGCTGCGCGATATCTGCCGCCGGCTCGACGGTATCCCTTTGGCCCTGGAACTGGCAGCCGCCCAGGTCGACGCCCTCGGCGTGCAGGGCTTGCAGGTGCAATTGCGCAGTGGTCTGCAAGTGCTGGCGCGCGGTCGGCGCACGGCGGTGGAACGGCACCGATCCCTGGCGGCGGCCCTGGATTGGTCATACGAGCGCCTGAGCCTGCCGGAGCGCTGGATGTTCCTGCAACTGGGGCTGTTCAAGATGGCGGTGAGCTTGCCCGCCCTGACTCAGTTGATCGCCGGCACCGAGTTGGCCCACGCCGACCTGGCTTACCTGCTGCGGCGACTGGTCGACACCTCGCTGCTGAGCGTGGAACCCGGTCTCGGTCCCGAGCGTTATCGCCTGCTCAACAGCGTGCGCAGCTACGCCCTGGCGCAACTGCGCGACCCGCTGCAGGTGGCGCAGTTGCAGCAAGGGTATGGGCATTATCTGGGCGCGTTTTCAGGCCGGCCGTTTGTCTTGCAACTCGTCGAGCAGGCGGCGCACGCCGATTAGGTCCTGGGTGGCGAACCCTTCGGTGAATCGCGCGTAGACCGCGTTCAGCAGCTCGTGGGCCGCTTGCCGGCGGTCCTGGCGCTGCCACAGCCGCGCCAGTGCGGTCGCACTGCGTAACTCCCAGGCCAGCGCACCTTGCTGGTGCGCCAGGCCCAACGCGTCGAGCAGCAGTGCTTCTGCCGCCTGGGGATCGTCGATGTGCTCGGCGCGCACCCGCAGAATCTCCGCAGTACACCAGCCGGCCGCGCCGTTTCTGGCGCGTTCGAACATCGCCGTGTCCACCGCAGTCGCGTTGAAGGTCACCAGGGTGTCTGCGACCAGGCCGAGCCCGTGCATGTCTTGCTCTGGCGCCGTGCCGGCGTAGTGTCTGGCCCAGGTGTGAAACAGCTGCACCGAGTGTTTTTGCGCTTGTTGCATCAACAGGTCCAGCAGTGAATGCGCCGTGGTCGCGTCGCCGTTGTAGCGGGCGATGACCACCCCGGCCAGGGCCAGGGTGTAGCAGATCGAGGTGCCGTGGTTGATCTGCAGCGCCAGTTCCAGGGCCTGGTTCGCGGTGCGCCAGGCGCGCTCCGGGAAGCCCCGCAGCCACAGGATGCGGGCGAGGATCGTCAGAGAGGCGACGCTCTGGTCGTACTGCACGCCGAAGCCATGGGTGAACCGGTTCAGATGGCCGCTGTGGGCCATGCGCTGGATCACCTGTTCGGCATTGTGCTGGGCCAACGCCTGGTCACCCGCAAAGTGCTGGGCCAGTACCCGCAGGCGTTGGGCGCTGAGGTCGAGCAAGGGGACGGCCTGGGGGCCGAGTTGATCGAAGTGCAGGCTTTGCGCAAGCGCCTGGCGATAGTTGCCGCAACACAGGTTGACCGCCATGTGGCCCGACACCGCACGCAACTGGCCGCTCAGGTCATTGTTCGTTTCGGCCAGGCGCCGCGCGCAGGCAAAGGCGTCAATGGTCTGCGGCGTACCGCCCTGGGTGTGATACGAGAAACTGCCCAGCGCCAGTTGCAACGCCATGTGCAAGTGCGGGTTAGGCGTCGGCGATTGCGCCAGCCGCGCGAGCGCCTTGCCCACGTACAGCCCGTGCTCCCTCAGCAGTGACAGCTCCTGCCACAACGGCATCGCGCTGACCGTCAGGCGAATCCCCAACAGGTGCGCGCCCTGGTCGCCGAGGCCCCAATCCAGCGCGGTGCGGATGTCTTCGCGCAGGGGCGCATAGCGGTCGATCCAGGGCTGGGTCGCGGTCCGTTCCCAATCTTCCCGTGCCTGTTCCATCAAGGCCAGGCAGCGTGCGGCGTGGCGCTCGCGGGTGGTGTCGAGTTCAGCGGCCACGCTGAGCTTTTCCAGGGCGTAGGTGCGGGTGATGTCGAGCAGGCGGTAGACCATTTCGTCATCGCCGGGCTCGACATTGAGCAGCGACTTGGCAACCAGTTGGGTGATCGAACCCAGCACCTCGGCCGGCGCAATCTGCTCCCCGGCGATCACCGCCGCCGCGCTGGCCAGGCTGAAGCCGCCACGAAACACCGCCAGGCGGCGCAAGCAGATCTGTTCGCAGGGCGAGAGCAGGTCGAAACTCCAGTCCAGCGTGGCGCGCAAGGTCTGCTGACGGGGCAGGGCGCTACGGCGGCCACGGGTCAGCAGGCGAAAGTTGTCTTCCATCTGCACCAGCAGGCCCGGCAGGCCGAAGCGTTCGATCTGCGCCGCCACCAGCTCGATGGCCAGCGGGATACCGTCGAGGCGCTGGCAGATGTCAATCGCCAGCGGCAGTTCGGCTTCGCTGAGCGCGAAGCTGTCCTGATGGGACATGGCCCGTTCGATCAACAGTTGCAGGGCTGGATAGCCCAGGGCCTGGGCACGGTTGCCGGTGGCGGGCGGGCAGGCCAGCGGCTCCAGGCGCTGCACGTATTCACCCTCGGCACGCAGTGCTTCACGGCTGGTGGTGAGGATGTGCAGGTCGGGCGCGTGGCGCAGCAGGGTTTCGCTGATCAGCGCGATGTCGTCGAGCAGGTGTTCGCAGTTGTCGATCACCAACAGCAACTGGCGCGCCTGCAGGCTGCGCGCCAGGGTGAGCAGCGGCGCGTGTTCGGCGAGTGTGAGGTCGAGCAGGGCGGCGAGGTTGGGCAGGATCATCGACGGCGTGCTGAGGGGCGCCAGGTCCAGCAGGCGGATACCGTCGCGGTAGTGCCCGATCAACAATTCGGCGACGCGCAGCGCCACCGTGGTCTTGCCGATGCCCCCCGCGCCGGTCAGGGTGATAAAACGTTGTTGCGGCAATTGCTGCACCAGCGCATCGATCAGCGCCTGGCGGCCGATCATCCGCGTGCGGCGCAGCGGCAGGTTATGGGCCTGGCTTTGGGGAATACCGTCGGCTGGAATGGTCATCGGTTCGATGCTCAGTGGCGCCACAAAACTGTAACCGCGCTGGGCCACGGTGACGATATAGCGCTGCCCGGCCTGGCCATCGCCGAGGGCCTTGCGCAACGCCGCCATATGCACCCGCAGGTTGCCGTCTTCGACCACGCTTTTGGGCCAGACCCGCGCGATCAGTTCCTGCTTGCTCACCACATTGCCGGCCTGTTCCAGCAGGATCAGCAGGATCTCCACCGCCCGCCGTCCCAGGCGCAGCGGCCGGCCCGCCTCCAGTACCAGGCGTTGGCGTGGGTGGATCCGGTACGGGCCGAAGTGCACGGCCTGTTCGCTGAGGTCGCTCATGCCTGCGCATGCTCTGAGACAAGGGGCTGCTCAGCATATTCCACGCGTGCAGCGAGCACTAGGCCGCGATGACCTGCTTGTGGCGCAGTTGGTGATTGCGCCAGGTCATCGGGTTGACGCCTTCGCTGCGGGTGAACATATGGCAAAAGTGCGCCTGGTCGCAGAAGCCACATTCCAGGCTGATTTGCGTCAGGCTCAAGGACGTACCGGTGATCAATTCCTTGGCGCGCTGGATGCGCTGTTGGCGAATCCATTCCTGTGGCGACAGCCCGGTGGTGCATTTGAAGGCGCGGGAGAAGTGGCTGCGTGACAGGGCGCAGGCCTGGGCCAGGTCGGCAATCGTCAGGCTTTCGCCGAGGTTGGCGAGGATCAGTTGCTTGGCGATACGCTCGCGCCGGGGGCAGAGGCCGCCGGTCGCGCAGATGCTTGGAGCACGGTGCTCAAGTCGGGCCATGACGAATATCCGTGGTCGATGGGAGCGTTCCCGGTGAATGGATGAGTGTAGACGGCGTCATTTTTGGAACCGAACCGCCCGGCTGACGAGTTAATCGTTGTTAATTTCGCCAGGTGCGGGCGTAAAAAAGACAGCACAGGTGTGCAATCGCGCTCGCCTGCCGCGTGCTTAGCTAGTGCTCTGCTAACTGTTTGGATACCGCCATGAACCGCAACGACCTGCGCCGTGTCGACATGAACCTGCTGGTGATTTTCGAAGCGCTGATGTTCGAGAAGAACCTGACCCGGGTCGCTGAAAAACTCTTCATGGGCCAACCGGCGGTGAGTGCGGCCCTGGGCCGTTTACGTGATTTGTTCGACGACCCGTTGCTGCTGCGCAACGGGCGGGGCATGGAGCCCACGCCACGCGCAATGGCGATACTCAAGGAGCTGCAACCGGCCATGGACACCATCTCAAGCGCCGTCAGCCGCGCCAAGGATTTCGACCCTTCCACCAGCTGTGCGGTGTTCCGCATCGGCCTGTCCGATGACGCCGAGTTCGGCCTGTTCCCGCCGTTGCTCAGCCAACTGCGTGACGAGGCACCGGGGATTATCCTGGTGGTGCGCCGCGCCAATTACTTGTTGATGTCGTCGCTGTTGGCCAGTGGCGAGATCACTGTAGGCGTCAGCTACACCACGGATCTGCCGGCCAATGCCAAGCGCAAGAAACTGCGCGACATACCGTGCAAGGTGCTGCGCGGCGATGGCGGCATAGAACCGCTGACCCTGGACGAATACTGCGCGCGGCCCCATGCCATGGTGTCGTTCTCGGGGGACTTGAGCGGCAATATCGACCTCGACCTGGCGCGTATCGGCCGAGCGCGCCGGGTGGTGCTGGCGGTGCCGCAATTCAGCGGATTGCGTGCGTTACTGGCGGGCACGCAGATCATCGCGACGGTGCCGGACTACGCGGCGTGTGCCTTGACCGAAGGCACCACGTTACGCGCACAAGACCCGCCGTTTGCGATCGATGCGGCGGAGTTGTCGATGGTGTGGAGCGGGGTGCATGACAACGACCCGGCGGAGCGTTGGTTGAGGAGCCGGATCAGCGCGCACATGTCCACTTTCCCTGTGTAGGCGCCCCCTGAAAGGTCGCCCCGCCAAACAGCACAAACATCCAATTCCGAATTGCCCGTCGCCGCCAAACTCCCTCCATCGCTCAGCTCTCCAGGGGGGAAGAACACAGCATGAACCCAACACTCGAAACCAGCCCCGACGAAGTCGTCACCCTGATCGTCAAACACCGGATCAAATCCGGCAGCGAGGCTGACTACGAAGCCTGGCTACGGCGCATCGTGCGCATCGCCGGCGAGCGTCCCGGCCATCTCGGTGTCGACGTCGTGCGCGGTAAACAGGATGGCCTTGCGCTGTTCACCTGCGTGTTGCGCTACCGCTCCACCGACGACCTGCAACGCTGGCTCGACTCTCCGCAGCGCAAGACCCTGATCGAAGAAGCCGCGCCGATGTTGGCCGACGGCGACCACACCGAAATCGGTGCGGTCAACGAGTTCTGGTTCACGCCGCAAACCGACAGCGTCGCCAAACCGCCGCGCTGGAAACAGGCCGTGGTCACCCTGTGTGTGATCCTGCCGCTGACCCTGCTGGTGCCGATCGCGTGGGGTCCGATACTGGCTCTGCATCCGTTGCTGTCCAACTACGTGGTCGCCACCTTCCTGGTGACCGTGACCATCGTCGTGCTGGTGGTGTACCTGCTGATGCCAGCGGCTACCCGCCTGTTCGCTCCCTGGCTTGAAGCCTCTGTAAAGGAAACCCTATGAACGCCGATCTGATTCTGTTCAATGGCCAGTTCCACACCGTGGACCGTGAAAATCCACGCGCCACCGCCGTCGCCATTCACCAGGGGCGCTTCGTGGCAGTGGGCACCGACGGTGAAGCCATGGCCCTGCGTGGCAGCGCCACCCAGGTCATCGACCTCAAAGGCCGCACGGTGATCCCCGGCCTCAACGACTCGCACCTGCACCTGATCCGTGGTGGCTTGAACTACAACCTCGAACTGCGCTGGGAGGGCGTGCCGTCCCTGGCTGACGCGCTGCGCATGCTCAAGGATCAGGCCGACCGCACCCCCACGCCGCAATGGGTACGCGTGGTGGGCGGCTGGAACGAATTCCAGTTCGCCGAAAAGCGCATGCCGACCCTGGAAGAACTCAACCAGGCGGCGCCGGACACCCCGGTGTTCGTGTTGCACCTGTACGACCGTGCCTTGCTCAACCGCGCCGCCCTGCGCGTGGCCGGCTACACCAAGGACACGCCCAACCCGCCGGGCGGCGAGATCGTGCGCGACAGCCACGGCAACCCCACCGGCATGCTGGTGGCGCGGCCCAACGCAATGATTCTCTACTCGACCCTGGCCAAGGGGCCGAAACTGCCGCTGGAATACCAGGTCAACTCGACCCGTCAGTTCATGCGTGAACTCAATCGCCTCGGCCTGACCAGTGCAATCGACGCCGGCGGCGGTTTCCAGAACTACCCCGATGACTACGCGGTGATCGAGCAACTGGCCAAGGATGAACAGTTGACGGTGCGTATCGCCTACAACCTGTTCACCCAGAAGCCCAAGGAAGAACTCAGCGACTTCAAAAACTGGACCGGCAGCGTCACCCTGCACCAGGGCGACGACTACCTGCGCCACAACGGCGCCGGCGAGATGCTGGTGTTTTCGGCGGCGGATTTCGAAGACTTCCTCGAACCACGCCCGGACCTGCCGCTGAGCATGGAGCAGGAACTGGAGCCGGTGGTGCGCCACCTGGTCGAGCAGCGCTGGCCGTTCCGCCTGCACGCCACCTATAACGAATCGATCTCGCGCATGCTCGACGTGTTCGAGAAGGTCAACCGCGATATCCCGTTCAATGGCTTGCCGTGGTTCTTCGACCACGCCGAAACCATCACCCCGCACAACATCGAGCGCGTGCGCGCCCTCGGCGGCGGGATTGCGATCCAGGACCGCATGGCGTTCCAGGGTGAGTACTTTGTCGAGCGCTACGGCGCCAAGGCCGCCGAAGCCACGCCGCCGATCAAGCGCATGCTCGCCGAAGGCGTGCCGGTCGGCGCGGGCACCGATGCCACGCGGGTCTCGAGTTATAACCCGTGGACCTCGTTGTACTGGATGGTCAGCGGCCGCACCGTGGGCGGCCTGGAGTTGCACGCCGAAGGCCTGCCGCGCCTGACCGCGCTGGAACTGTTCACCCATGGCAGCGCCTGGTTCTCGTCCGAACAGGGCAAGAAGGGCCAGATCAAGGTCGGCCAGTTGGCGGATGTCGCCGCGCTGTCGGCGGATTTTTTCAGTGTCGATGAAGAGGCCATCAAGTGGATCGAATCGGTGCTGACCGTGGTCGGCGGCAAGGTGGTGTATGGCGCCGGCGACTTCGAAGATTTCGCGCCGCCGCGCGTGCCGGTGCTGCCGGACTGGTCGCCGGTAGTCAAGGTGCCGGGGCACTGGCGTCCGACGTCGCCGCTGCAAGCCCAGGTTCACCAGTGCAGCGGCCCGTGCGGCGTGCATTCCCATAGCCATGAAAAAGCACGCCTTTCCAGCGTGCCGGTCAGCGACTTCCAGGGTTTCTGGGGCGCGTTTGGCTGTTCCTGCTTTGCTTTCTAATCAACCCACAAAGGAGCTACTCCCATGACTTACAAACGCCTGAATAAAGATGACGCAGTCGTGCTGTTGGTGGATCACCAGACTGGCCTGATCTCCCTGGTGCAGGATTTCTCCCCCAACGAATTCAAGAACAACGTGCTGGCCCTGGCCGACGTGGCGAAGTTCTTCAACCTGCCGACCATCCTCACCACCAGCTTTGAAAGCGGCCCCAACGGCCCGCTGGTGCCCGAGCTCAAAGAACTGTTCCCGGACGCGCCGTACATCCCGCGCCCTGGCCAGATCAATGCCTGGGACAACGAAGACTTCGTCAAAGCGGTGAAGGCCACCGGCCGCAAGCAGATCATCATTGCCGGTGTGGTGACGGATGTGTGCGTAGCGTTCCCGACCCTGTGCGCCCTCGACGAAGGCTTTGAGGTGTTTGTGGTCACCGATGCTTCCGGCACTTTCAACGAAACCGTGCAACAGGCTGCCTGGGCCCGTATGACCGCTGCCGGCGCGCAACTGGTGAACTGGTTCTCCGTGGCCTGCGAGCTGCAAGTTGACTGGCGCAACGACATGGAAGGCCTGGCCAACCTGCTGTCGCCGCGCATTCCCAACTACCGCAACCTGATGAACAGCTACTCGGCGTTCACTGCCAAGTAACCCGACCTCACGAATGTAGGTAATCAATGTGGGAGGGGGCTTGCCCCCGATAGCGGTGTGTCAGTCACGCATGCATTGGCTGACACCCCGCCATCGGGGGCAAGCCCCCTCCCACATTTGATGGTGTTCACACGTTGGGTTTGTGGTCACCGATGCTTTCGGCGCTTTCAACGAAACTGTGCAACAGGCTGCGCGCATTCCCAACTAGCTACTCGGCGTTCACTGCCAAGTAACCCGACCTCACGAATGTAGGTAATCAATGTGGGAGGGGGCTTGCCCCCGATAGCGGTGGGTCAGTCACGCATGCATTGGCTGACACCCTGCCATCGGGGGCAAGCCCCCTCCCACATTTGATGGTGTTCACCCGTTGGGTTTGTGGTCACCGATGCTTCCGGCACTTTCAACGAAACTGTGCAACAGGCTGCGCGCATTCCCAACTAGCTACTCGGCGTTCACTGCCAAGTAACCCGATCTCGGGAATCTCAGTAATCCCCTCCCACATTTGATGGTGTTCACACATTGGGTTTGTGGTGTGGTCACTGACAGGCTATAAGTCAGCAAAATGTCCACCGAGAAGCGACAATGAACCCCTTCGAAGACATGCGCCTGTTTTGCCAGGTCATGGAATCCGGCAGCTTCACCGCCGCCGCCGAACAACTGGGGCTGTCCAAGCAATTCGTCAGCCGTCGTCTGATCCAGCTCGAAGACCGCCTCGGCGTGCGCTTGCTCAACCGCTCCACCCGCCGCCTGGATGTCACGCCCCTGGGGCAGAGTTACTACGAGTCGGCCTTGCGCCTGCTCGGTGAAGTCGAGCAAGTGGAGCAGGGCATCGCCGGCCAGAACAGCGAGCCACGCGGCACGATCCGCCTGAGTGCGCCGTTGTCGTTTGCCATGGCCCACCTGGGCTGCCTGCTGCCGGCGTTTTTGCAGCGCTATCGGCAGGTATCGGTGGAAGTCGACCTGAGCGACCGCCCCGTGGATTTGATCGGCGAAGGCTACGACCTGGTGCTGCGCATTGGCATTCTCGAAGACTCCACCCTGATCGCCCGCCGTATCGCCAGCGTGCAGCGTGTGTATTGCGCCAGCCCCGAGTACCTCGCGTTGCACGGTACGCCGCAGAAACCTGACGACCTGGCCGACCACGATTGCCTGCCCTACGGCCACGGCCGCCAAGTGCAATGGCGGTTCCAGAACAAGGGCAAGCTGCAGTCGCTGAACGTCAGCGGGCGCATGCGCGTGAACAACGGCGAGCTGCTGCGCGACACCGCTATCGCTGGCCTGGGCATCACCTACCTGCCAACCTTTATCATCGCCGATGCCTTGAAGGACGGGCGCCTGGTGACGCTGCTGGAGGACTTCGCCCCCGACGCCCTGACCCTGTCGGCGGTGTACCCGCAGCACCGGCAGAGTTCGCGGCCGGTGCAGGCGCTGGTGGACTTCCTGCGTGAGCGCCTGGCTAGCGGCTGCTGAATAGCTGACGGATCAGGTTCGGCGTGGTACCCGTCCAGCGTTTGAACGAGCGCCGGAAGTTCGCCGCATCGTTGAAGTTCAGGTACGCGGCCACTTCATCGTTGCTGAACCCCTTGACCTGATACAGGTGCAACGCGACGTGCTTGCGCACCCGATCCACCTGCTGTTGAAAGCCGGTGTCGTGCTTGTGCAGTTTGCGCTTGAGGGTCGCCGGGCTCATGGCGAACGCCTGGGCCGCCTGTTCCAGGCTGGGCGGCTGACGCACCTGTTCGCGCAGGTAGTCGTAGAGGCAATCGAGAAAACTGTCGGCAAAGCCGAGCGTTTCGACCTGCTCGCGGGCCTGCTGCCGCGCGACTTGGCCGGCGGTGGCCGACGCGCCGGGCCAGGCCATGACCAGGTATTCGCGCGGGATGCACATCATGTCCAGCGGGCGGGCGAAGCGCGTGTGTTCCCCCAGGTGTACCCAATATTGTTCGACGTAGTGCGGCTCGCCATGGCTGAAGCTGCATTGCCACGGCAGGCGTTGGCCGCTGAGCCATTGGCTCATTGCGACCAGCGACGTCATGCTGGCTTCCAGCAGGAACCGCCAGTGTTCGCCTGCGCCGCAACTGTCCCGCCAGTACAGGTAGGCGTGGTGCTCATCGAGCTCCACTTGCAGCGTGACCAACGGGCTGAGCAATACCTGTTGCTGGATCAGGATCTCCAGCGCCTGATCGAGGTTTTGCGCGTGGCCCAGGGCATGGCTGGCGGCGCCGTAATAGCCGGGCAGCAGGCGTTGGCCAAACAGAAAGCTGCTCTCATCGGCATCGAGCAGGCGCCGGCTGTTGCCGATCAATGCGAGAAACTGCTGCGGGCTCAGTTGCGCTTTACCGGCGAGGATGTCCTCGTGGAACAGCCCGGTGCCGCGCAGCAGCCGATGGCTGTCGATGTCGCGGGACAACGCCAGGTCGATCAGCGTGGCAGGTTGGTAATGCCCAGGGATGAAGCGGCTGTCGGCTTCATACCAACGGGTTTTCACGGCCATCTCAGGCGCTTTTCGCAAGCGGTTGTTTGGCCCGGGCGAGCGCCAGGTTCAGGCGCTTGAGCAGGTCCTGCGGCGGTTCTTCCAAGGCCATTACCACGGCCAGGGTCGCCGCCAGTTGCAGGCGCTCGCCGTGTTGCCGCGTCTTGTGCGCCAGGCTGCGCACCGCTTGCTCCAGCTCCAGCGCCAGCACCTGGGCCTGGCGCTCGCCGGTGTTGGGCAACACCACCACAAAGCGGTCGCCGGCCAGGCGGCAAAGTAAATCCTGACGGCGCAGGTTGAGCAGCAGCACATGGCTGAGGGCTTGCAACACCGCATCGCCCTCGGCGTGGCCGTAGGCCTGGTTGATGGAGGTGAAGTTGTCCAAGTCCAGGGCCAGCAGCGACAGCGGTTGTTGCTGGTCACGGCTGTCTTGCAGGCTGTGGGCCAGTTGGCGCTTGAGGTAATCGGCGCCACCCAGGGGCGTGAGTTTGTCGAACAGCCGATGCTCGCGAAACAGCCGCTCGCGTTTTTCCATTTGCGCGCTGATCGCCAGTTGTTCGCGGTGCCAGTGGTAGATGCCGAGGGTCAGCAGGATCATGCCCACCGGCATCGGCCCGGACTCCAGCCAGTGATCCCAGGTGATGCTGGCGGGCAAGCGAATGAATTCGTCGAGGCTGTCGATCCACCAGGAGAAAAAGATGCACGACAGGCCCAGTGCCAGGTAATTGGTGACGCGCCCGGCGGGGCGGCTTTTCAGCACCAGGCCCAGCCATACCAGGGCGAGCAGGGCGGAGCCGCCCTCGCCGATGATATCCAGCCATACCCACTCGTTGATGCTTTTCAGCTCGCCGCAGGCCAGGAACAGCAGCAGGCCGAGGTTGGCGGCGATCAGCAGCAGGGCGAGTTTCCAGCGGTGGGGTTTGAGCACGGAAAACATGGCCGCGAGTCCTTGGGCAAATGAGCGATGGGCGCCAGCACAGCAGATGGATGTGACGGTTGGATGACGAGGGGGGAGGGTCGAATCAGCTCACCCCACACGCGATGAAAACCAACGGTGGGAGGGGGCTTGCCCCCGATTGCGGTGTGCCAGATGGCTTATCTATTGACTGACCCACCGCTATCAGGGGCGAGCCCCCTCCCACCGTTGACCACCAGAGGTCATTTCGGCTCATTCCACGTTGAGAACCAGGCAAAACTCACGATTTACGGGCTCCACGGTCGATCCCTGTCACAGAACCGTCATCCCTCATCCCTAGCTTGCCCTCCCAGTTGCCGGGCCCCTTGCCTGGCGCCAACGGACTCTTGGGGAGGATTTCATGTACAAGCGCACCGGGCTCGTCAGCTTTACGCTTACCGCCTTGGCCCTGGCGATGGCCAGCGAGCGGCTCCAGGCGGCCGACATCGCCAATATCGAGCACGTCGACGTGGTCGGCCAGGCTGCCGCTATCGACCAGGCGCTCAAGGAGCAGCGTTCTTCCGACAGCATCAAGAGTGTGGTGCATGCCGACGGCGTGGCCCAGTTGCCGGATGAAAACGTCGCCGAAGCCGTGCAGCGCCTGCCCGGTGTCAGCGTCGAGCGCGACCAGGGCGAAGGGCGTTTTGTCAGCGTGCGTGGCCTCGGCCCGGACCTCAACAGCGTGACCATCAACGGCACCCTGGTGCCTTCGCCCGAAAGCGAACGTCGCGCCGTGGCCCTCGATGTGTTGCCCTCCGAGCTGGTGCAGTCGCTGTCGGTGATCAAGACCCTGACTCCGGACATGGACGCCAACTCCCTAGGTGGCACCGTCGATGTGAAGAGCTTGTCGGCGTTCGACCACAAGGGCCTGTTCTACACCGGCAGCACTGAGGCCAGCTACGACAAGAACACACGCCAGACCAGCCCGAAATTCTCCGGCGCGGCCAGCAATCGCTTCAGCCTTGGCGATGGCATCGACAACTTTGGCGTCGCCGCAGCCCTGAGCTGGCAGAAGCGCGACTTCGGCTCGGACAACGTCGAAACCGGCGGCGCCTGGGACTTCAGCCAGGGGGCCAAACTCAGCGAGTTCGAGCAGCGCGACTACGACATCAGTCGCGAGCGCGCCGGTGGTGGCCTGAACTTCGACTACAAGCCCGATGACCTCAGCAGCTACTACCTGCGCACCCTCTACAGCCGCTACACAGACACCGAGACCCGCAACGCCGCCAGCCTCGAATTTGCCGACCCCCAGGCGCCTGGCGAGCTCGGCGTGGCGGAGGGCAAGCGCAAGTTGAAGAACCGTGAGGAAACCCAGGAAATCCAGTCCTACGTGTTCGGCGGCGAACGCATGCTCGGCCTGTGGACCCTCAGCGGCCAGGCCGGCTACAGCCAATCCAGCGAAGACAGCCCGGCGCACATCGCCGGCGCCACCTTCGATGGCGGCGACTTTGCCGACAGCGGCTTCTACGACACAGACAAACCACGCCCCATCGTCGGCGCCGGCTTCTACGACGCGAGCAACTTCACCCTGGACAAGGTCGACTGGGAAAAACAGAACACCCAAGACACCGAGAAGAACCTGCGCCTGGACCTGGCCCGCGACTACGACCTGAGCGGCTACGCGTCCCAGGTCAAGTTCGGCGGCAAGGTCAGCCGGCGCCACAAGGACAACGATCTGGAAGCCTGGGTTTATAAGAACTTCGACACCCTGGGCTTTACCGACGAACAGCTCAACCTCACCCAGTTCCAGACGGGCAACGTCGACTACCGCCTCGGCAATTACGGCCCGGGTATCAGCGCGGGCAGCATCAAGCAACTGATCGGCAGCCTTAACCGCGATGACTTCTATGACGAGACCGAATCCCGGGTCAACGACTTCACCATCCGCGAAGACATCAACGCCGGCTACCTGATGAACACCGTCGACATCGACGACTGGCGTTTCATCGCGGGCATGCGCTACGAAGGCACCGAGTTCGAAGCCAAGGGCACCGGCGCCACCGACGGCCAGTTCAGCGCTACCGAGACCAAACGGCGCTATCACCATTGGTTGCCGGGCCTGCATGCGCGTTACCAGATCGACAAGAACACCCAGGTGCGCGCGGCCTGGACCAAATCCGTGGTGCGCCCGACCTTTGGCCAGTTGGCGCCGGGTTTTGTGATCGACGATGACGAAGCGACCTTCGGCAACCCGGACCTCAAGCCCCTGGAGTCGAGCAACCTGGACCTGGGTATCGAGCACTTCATGGGCCGTGCGGGCACCGTGTCGGCGTTCGTGTTCTACAAAGACATCAAGCACTTTGTCTACAACACCGACGTGGCCGGCACCGGCGCCTGGACCAACTTCGCCGAGGCCCACACCTATGCCAACGGCGACAGCGCCAAGCTCTACGGCCTGGAACTGGCCTACTCACAGAAGTTCGACTGGCTGCCCGCGCCGTGGAACGGCCTGCTGGTCGGTGCCAACACCACGTTCAGCCGCTCCAGCGCCGATATCGAAGGCTTCGACGCCGCCAGTGGCAGCAACCGTAAACGCAACATCAGCCTGCCCAACCAGTCGGACACCGTCGGCAACCTGATGCTCGGCTGGGAAGACGACAAGCTCAGCCTGCGCCTGTCGGCCAACTACAAATCGGACTACCTGTATGAACTGGCTTCGATCAACGACAAGGCCCACGACCTGCACGTCGACGCACAGACTTTTGTCGACTTCAGCGCACGCTACTCGCTGACCAAGAACCTGCAAGTCAGCTTCGAGGCGCAGAACCTGACCGACGAGTCGTACTTCGTCTACACCGGCCACCGCAGCTACAACGGCCAGTACGAGGAGTACGGCCCGACCTACAAGCTCGGCCTGACCTTCACCCATTTCTAACCAACACCTCAATCCGAATGTGGGAGGGGGCTTGCCCCCGATAGCGGTATGTCAGTCGCCGGATTCATTAGCCGAACCACTGCCATCGGGAACAAGCCCCCTCCCACATGGGTTCTTCATCGTTTTCGAAGGATTTGCCTGTTCATGAGATTTTCCAAGCTATACCTGCTGATGGCCCTGGCCACCTGCGGCCATGCGTTGGCCGCCGACCTGGCCCTGACTCGTTGGGCACCGAACCTGAACGCCGAGGCGCTGGCCTTCCTGCCCAACGGCCCTGAACGCCTGGCCGCCAGCACCCGCGACGGCCTGTTGCTGCTCGACGACAAAGGCGCCGAACTGGCGCGTTTCAAGGGTAACTTCAGCAGCCTCGACAGCCGCGCCGCGGGTGCCCAGGTGCTGGTGGCAACCCTGGACAACCAACGCCAGCAGGCCATGCTGATCAGCCTGGATAGCGCCGGCAAACGCTGGGGCGCGCCGCTGTACCTGCCGACCCGCGACTATCCGGTCAACGGCCTGTGCCTGTATCGCGACTCGGCGGCCAACCTGTTTGTGTTCCTGGTGGGCGAAGAGGGCAAGGGCGAGCAATGGCTGGTGGGCAATGGTCCGACATTGCTGGCACAACCCCAGCGTGTACGCGGCTTGCCGCTGCCGCCGTCGGCGCAGTTCTGCCAGGTGGACGATGCCGCCAATCAGTTGCTGGTCAATGAGCAAAACGTCGGCTGGTGGGCCTACCCGGCGCACCCGGAAGCCGAGGTGAAACGCACCCCGGTCGCGCTGTTTGATAATCCCAAGCGCGCAGCCGGTGCCATGGCGCTGGTGCCCGGTGGTGTGGTCGCGCTTGATCCAAAGACCGCGCAACTGCAGCTGTTCCAGCAGGAGGGCGAACGCTGGGTCGCACAATCGAGCCTGCGCCTGCCGGGCGTGACGGAGCCGGAAAACCTCGCAATCAAAGGCCGGCAACTGCTGCTGCGCGACGACGACACCGGCAACCTCTATCAGGCTGAACTGACGTGGCAGGCCAAGCCTGTCGCGCCGGCGCCAGTGCTGCCGGAAGTCGCCGCCCAGCGCCAGACCGACCCGGTCGGCCGTCAGGGCGATGCGGCGGATGACCCGGCGATTTGGATTCACCCGGAACAGCCGGCGCAGAGCCGCGTGCTCGGCACCAATAAGAAACAGGGGCTGCTGGCCTACGATCTCGACGGCAAGCTGTTGCAGGAGCTGGCGGTGGGGCGCCTGAACAACGTCGATGTGCGTCCCAACTTCAAGCTCGGCCAGCAGACCGTCGACCTTGCCGTGGCGAGCAATCGCGACCACAACAGCCTGAGCCTGTTCAGCATCGACCGTCGCAGCGGCGAGTTGCGCGAAGCCGGCGAAGTGCCGACGCCCCTCAAGGAAATCTACGGTATCTGCCTGTTCCAGCCGCCCAGCGGGGACATTTACGCGATCGCCAACGGCAAGGACGGCACCTTCCTGCAATACCGCCTGAGCGCGCCGGATGGCCGGGTGCAGGGCGAGTTGGTGCGTCAGTTCAAGGTCGACAGCCAACCCGAAGGCTGCGTGGCCGACGACCAGCGCCAGCGCCTGTTCATCGGTGAAGAAGATGTCGGCGTCTGGGCCGTCGACGCCCGTGCCGATCAGCCGGCGACGCTGACCAGCGTGATCAAGGTCGGTGCGCAACTGCATGCGGATGTCGAGGGGCTGGCGCTGTACCAGAGCGGCGCGCGCGATTACCTGGTGATCTCCAGCCAAGGCAATGACAGCTACCTGGTGGTGGATGCCGAACCGCCGTTCGCCGCTCACGGCGCCTTTCGCGTCGGCTTGAACGCTGAAGCCGGGATCGACGGCGCGTCGGAAACCGATGGCCTCGAAGTCACCGCCGTCAACCTCGGCGGGCCGTGGAGCCAAGGCATGCTGGTGGTGCAGGACGGGCGCAAGCGCATGCCCGAGCAAACCCAGAACTTCAAGTTCGTGCCCTGGCGCGATGTGACTGGCGCCCTGAAATTGCCGTGAGCCGTCATCACTTGGTCATCACTTTTTAATCGAATAGGAGTTCACCACCATGCACGCGACGATGGAACATATGACGATCTGGGGTTTGATCAGCGACGCCAGCCTGTTGGTCAAGGCGGTGATGGTCACGCTGCTGTTGGCGTCCTTGCTCAGTTGGTACCTGATTATCCAGCGTGGCAGTGTGCTGCGGCGCCTGGAGCGCCAGTTGAACGGGTTTGTGCCGCGCTTTCGTGCCGCACCGGACGTGCAGGCGTTGTACCGCGACAGCGTGCAGGCGGGCGAGGGCGGCGTGGCGACGATCTTTATCGCCGGCGTTCAGGAATACCAGCACCTGCACAGCCACGATCCGGCGGTGCTGGAAGGGGTGGAGCGCGCCTTGCAGGTGGCGATCACCGAGCAGGAAATCGAGCTGGAAAAAGGCCTGCAATTTCTCGCCACCGTGGGCTCGGTCAGCCCTTACATCGGCCTGTTCGGTACGGTGTGGGGCATCATGAATTCCTTTCTCGGCTTGTCCCAGGTGCAACAGGCCACGCTGTCCACGGTGGCGCCGGGCATCGCCGAGGCGTTGATCGCCACGGCCATTGGCCTGTTTGCCGCCATCCCGGCGGTGATCGCCTACAACCGCTTTTCAGCGCGCAGCCAGACGCTGCTCACCCGCTATTACGCCTTCGGCAATGAACTGCAAGTGCGCCTGCATCGCAGTCTGCGCGGCATGCCGAGCCACCTGGCCACGGCCGCCTGAACAGGAGCAAGCCCATGTTAACCAGGCCGCAACGCAAGCACGGGCCCAAGGCCGAGATGAACGTGGTGCCTTACATCGACGTGATGCTGGTGCTGCTGGTGATCTTTATGGTCACCGCGCCGATGCTGACCCAGGGCGTGAAGATCGAACTGCCCAAGGTCGCCGCCGAGGCGCTGGCCACCGATACCCGTCAACAGATCCTCACGCTGTCGGTAAAGGCCGACGGCGGTTACTACTGGAACCTCGGCGGCGAGCTGGACACGCAGCACCAGACCGACAGCGCCGTGAGCCTGGAGGAGATGGGCGCCAAGGTCATGCAGGTGGTGGCGGCGCGCAGTGATACGCAGGTCTATATCCGCGCTGACGAAGACGCGGGTTATGGGCGCGTGGTCGCAGCGATGGCGGTGTTGCAAAAGGGCGGCGTCAGCAACCTGGGGCTGGTGACCGAGGCCCCGCAATGACGGCGATGATCATGCACAGTTCGACCCTGGTTGTGGCACCCCGGGATTTCAGCGGGTGGTGGCGCAAGGGTATGGCGGCGAGTCTGGCCGTTGCGCTGCATGTGGGCGTGGTGGCCGCGCTGATGCTGGGCTGGTCACCGGTGAAACCGAGGGTGCAGGCGCCTCAGGTGATGCACACCCAACTGGTGATGCTGCCGCCGGCGCCCGTGCCCGAACCGGTGGCTGTGGCGCCGCCACCGCCTGCGCCCGTGGTGGTCCCGCCGCCGCTCAAACCCACACTCGACCCGCAGGTCCAGGCGCAAAAACTGGAGAAGGCTGCCTTGGCGCGTAAACGGGTCGAGGACAAAAAACTTGAGCAGCAACAGGAGCGCTTGGCCTCCGAACAGCGCAACCGCGAGCTGGAGCTGGCGCAACAACGGCTGAACCAGGACCGGCTGGCCGCTGAAAAACCGCGAGTCGCCACACCCGCTCCGGCCCCGGCGTTCGACAGTCGTCAATACCTGCCGCTGAGCAAAGAAGCACCGGAGTACCCCGAGCGCGCCCTGGATAAAAACATCGAAGGCGATTGCTCGGTGGAATACACCGTCAACCCCCAGGGCCGCGTGGAAAACCCCAAGGTGCTGGACGGCTGTCACCCGCTGTTTATCCGGCCGTCACTGGCGGCGGCGAATACGTTCCGCTACCAGCCGAGGATCGTTGAAGGCAGGGCGGTTGCGGTGCCGGCGGTGCGTAATACCTTTCACTACCGCATCAAGTAGGGACCGGCGCCGGCCCGGCCCTTGATCGTGGACTTCTGATTCGCCGCCCGCAGCGGTTGCAGGTCGGCGGTCGGCGATCGTCAAAGGCTTCGCTTACCTGCGCCTGGAGAAGGGGGCGGTGCGCAGTTCACGTTATGTCCATTGCATTGGGTGGCGTGTCGGTCTGTCTGGGCGAGCCCGCAGGATCAGGTACGAAAGCGCCCCACCAGCCCGCTCAGTTCGGCGGCCAACTTCGACAGTGCATGGCTTGCCGCGTTGGTCTGCAAGGCGCCCGCTGCCGATTGCGCCGACAGGTCGCGGATCGCCACGAGGTTGCTGTCCACCTCACGGGCAACCTGGGCTTGCTCTTCGGCGGCACTGGCAATCACCAAGTTGCGCTCATTGATCTGGCCGATGGCGGCGAAGATATCCTCCAGCACTACCCCCGACGCCTGCGTGATCTCCAGCGTGCCTTGCGCCCGCGCCGTGCTGCTGCGCATCGAATCCACCGCCTGTTCGGCAGTGCTCTGCACGCTCGCAATCATCTGCTCGATCTCGCGGGTCGACTCCTGAGTGCGGTAGGCGAGGGTGCGCACTTCGTCGGCCACGACCGCAAACCCCCGACCGGCTTCACCCGCCCGGGCGGCTTCGATCGCTGCGTTGAGGGCCAGCAGGTTGGTCTGCTCCGAGACGGCTCGGATCACGTCCAGCACCTTGCCGATGTTGCGCACTTCATCGGCGAGGTGCTGGATACGTTCGGCGCTGCCCTGAATCTCGGCGGTCATCGATTGCGTACCGTTGATGTTCTCGCGTACCTGCTGACGGCTTTTTTCTGACAGCGTATTGGAGGCGGTGGCCGCTTGCGAGGTAGACACCGCGTTGCGCGCCACTTCTTCGACCGCACTGGTCATCTGGTTAACGGCGGTTGCGGCCTGTTCGAGCTGCATGTCCTGCTGCTGGAGGCCACGGTTACTTTCTTCGGTGACGGCGTTGAGTTCTTCAGCGGCCGAGGCCAACTGCGTGGCTGAGTCAGCGATCTGGATCAGTGTTTCACGCTGGCTGGCTTGCATGCGTTGGAGCTCAAGGAACAACTCGCCAATTTCGTTGCGGCCAGGCGAGACGACCTCGCGGGTCAAATCGCCCCCGGCAATGCGCTTGAAGTGCTCGCCGGCTGCGCGCAATGGGCGCAGGACGGTGCCCGAGATGAATATCCAGCAGACGACAGCCAGTGCCAGGGTCAGCAGGATCAAGGCAATGGCCAGGGTTTGCGAAGTCTGTAGCCGCGCAGCCGCCTGCGTGTTGATCTCCTGAGTACGGGCATCCAATGCGCCGACCAGCTTCATGCGAATGTCCTGGAGCTTGGTCATGCTGTTGCCGGCATCGATGTTGACTTGAAAATACTGTTTGGCGGAGCGCGCGCGAGCGGCGGCGCGCTGACCGACGATGGCCACGCCGTATTCGGCGAACGCATGCTTGAGATCTTCGGCGAGGGCCTTCAACTTCGGGTCACGCAAGTCTGTGGTAGAGGCATTGACCTTGGCGATGGCTTCACTCCAGATCGCCTCGCTGCGAACCAGCCGGGCTTCAGCGTCATCGAAACGCTCGCCGACGGTCTCGATGAACGCCGAGGACACGTTGGCGCTGGTACGGATTGCCAGCAGCAACGCATTGTTGATGCCGTCGATTTGTCGCGAGGTACGCCCCAACTCGTCAATCTGATCGTAACTGAGTACCGCCGACCGCCAGCCGTTAAGGGTCGAAAACAACAGTGCAATGGCGAACAGCAGTAGCACCCCGATCATGCCGGTGCGAATTTTCAGATGGGCAAACATGGGAGTACTCCGCGGACCACTTGATTGATATTGATCGAACTATCCGCATTCATCCCCGGAACTTAAATGGCAGAAGTGGAAACCCGTTCGATTATCGAACCAAGCGTTCAAGGGGTCGGGTGCGCGGGCTGAGTGGGGTTTGCGACGCAGCCGTTTCACCCGCTTCGCTGACAAGCCGTATGGCATGCCCGCAAGGCTTCAATCCAGCAGGCGACTGACCTCCCGCAGACGCACGTCGTTCAGGTTCCCCGTAGACGCCAGCAGGTTCAACTGCGCGAGCAGAATTCCATAGCGCTGCTGGGCCAGACGTTGCTGGGTATCCGTGACTTTCTGCTGTGCGTCCAGCACATCCGTGTTGATGCGCGAACCGGCCTCAAAGCGCTGGGTTACCGACGTGAGGTTGACTTGGCTGGATTTCAGCGCCTGCTTGAGCGCCCGGTATTGGCTCATGCCGCTGGTCACTTGCAGGTAGGCCTGGCGGGCCATCAGCCCGGCGTTGCGGCGCGCGTCTTCGAGCTCATCCAGGGCCTTGCTCTGCAACGCATGGGCTTCACGCACGCGGCTGCTGGTACGGCCACCGCCATACAGTGGCACGCTCAGTTTGACCCCGACCACCGTGTGGTTGTAACGATTCTCGGGCAGGGTGACGTCGTACACTTCGCCGCCCACCGAGGCAAAACGGCCATGGGCGGCGATCAGGTCAAGGGTCGGCAAGTGGCCGGCTTGTTCCTTGTTGATGTCCTTTTCGGCCAGGCTCAGGGCAATCTGCGCCTGCTGCACGGCGAGGTTGCCTTGTTGCGCGGTGGTCGCCCAGGCGTCGATGGCGGCGGGCACCGGGGCACTGAATTGCGGCTCCTTGCCCGACCACGGGAGCGCCTGGGCGGCAGTCAATTGGGTGAGGGCTTCGGTGGCGATATCCAGCGCGCCGCGTGCGGCGATTTGCTCGGCGAAGGCCTGGTCGTACTTGGCCTGCACCTGTTCGAGCGCGTTGTGGGTGCTGGCGCCATCGGCCAACAAACGCCGGGTGCGGTCCTGGCTCTCCTGCAGGGTTTGCAACTGTTGCGTGCGGGTGTTGAGCAGTTCCTGGTTGAGCAGCACATCAAAGTAGGCGCGGGCGACACGCAGCATCAGGTCCTGGCGCGCCTGTTCGGTCTGTATTTCGCTGACGCTGATCAACAGTTTGCTTTGGTCGTGGGCGATCACCTTCTGCCAGCGCAACAACGGTTGGGTGAGGACCACGGCATAGGCGTTGGTGTTATTGCGGTTGCGATGGTAGTCGGACGAATCCTCGGCATCGACCCAGGCCGCGCCGCCGGTGAGTGACAGGTCCGGCAACAGGTTGGCGCGGCTTTGCGGTTCTTTTTCCGCCGTGGCCAATTGTTGCGCCTGTGCGGCGGCGAACTTCATGTCGTGGGTCAGCGCCTTCTGGTACAGCTGGTACAAGTCTTCCGCCGAGGCGTTGGCCGGGCAGCAGGTGAGGGTGAGGCCGCACAGGAAAGTGAGCAGTGTGATGGGGTCGAGATGCAGCCCTGGAATACGCAAGGGGATGTGCTCCACTGGAAAATTTATCGGCTGAGGGTGCTTCTGCGCATCATCAGTACCATGGGAATGCCGATGGCCATGACCGCCCCCAACGTGCCGAACAGCATGCTGAAGGCCAGCATTTGCGCTTGTTCACGTGCTTGCAGGTAAGGCATCAGCGCCAAGGCTTGTTGATGGCTTGCAAGGTTCAGGGACAGAAACAGCGGGTTGGATTCCACGCCGCCCCAGCCACTGGCAACCAGGCTGGACTCGGTCACATGCTCGGACAGCAGGCGATAGCGCTCCCACGAAAACCGCGTGAGCAGGGTCGCGGCAATGGCGATGCCGACGCTGCCGCCCAGTTGGCGCATCAGGTTGAGCACGCCCGAGGCGCCCGAGATCAACGTCAGCGGCAGACGGCGCATGGCCAGGTTGGTCAGCGGTACGAAGATCATGCCCAGGCCCAGGCCGCGAATCACCAGGGGCCAATAGAGCGTGTC
Source organism: Pseudomonas marginalis (assembly GCF_024169655.1). GTDB lineage: Bacteria > Pseudomonadota > Gammaproteobacteria > Pseudomonadales > Pseudomonadaceae > Aquipseudomonas > Aquipseudomonas paraveronii. Next base: position 2,325,127 of record NZ_JALJWV010000001.1, read on the forward strand.
CGGGTTACTGTCGAGGGGGAATTGGGTGTGCAGGAACATCGCGTAGCAGTACATGACGATGCCCAAGGTCACGAACACGCGCTCGTCGATCTTGTTTTCCTGGGACAGCTTGCCGATCACCAAGGTGCTGATGGCACTGGCCACCGCCCCGGGGAAAATCACCAGCCCGCTCTGGTACGCGCTCTGTGCCAGCAACGTCTGCAAAAACAGCGGCACCATGAATAAGGTGCTGTACAGCCCGAAGCCCACGCAAAACGCGCAGATGCAGCCCATCAAAAACTCGCGGTTCTGAAACAGCGCCACATTGACGATCGGGTTGGTCGCGCGCCGTTCCCACCAGAAGAACCCCACCAGGCTGAAGCTGCTGAGCAACAGACAGGCGACCGTCCAGTTGGATTCCATCCAGTCCCAATGCTCGCCGCGCTCCAGCAGGATCTGCAGGCTGCCGACGCCCAGGGCCAGCAGGCAGAAGCCGCTGTAGTCGACGCTGCTGGGTTTGCTTTCATTGGCTGAATCGCCGATGCACAGCCAGCACAGCAGCAGGGCTACGGCCCCGATAGGCACATTGATCAGGAATATCCAGTGCCAGGACAAGGTGTCGATCAGATAGCCGCCGACGGTGGGGCCCAACGTCGGCCCCATCATCACGCCAACGCCGTACAACGCCATGCCGCTGCTGACCTTCTCCTTGGGGAATACGTCGTAAATGATTGCCTGGGAAATCCCCAGCAACCCGCCGCCCGCCAAGCCTTGCAGTACGCGGAATGCCACCAGTTGCCAGAGTTCGGCGGAAAAGGCGCAGCCCACGGATGCCAGTACGAACACCGCCGTGGAGACCAGGTAATAAGTGCGCCGCCCAAACCAGGCCGACAGCCAGCCGCTGACCGGCAGGATCACCACGTTGGCCACCACGTAGCCGGTAGACACCCAGGAGATTTCATCGACCGACGCCCCGTAGGTGCCCATCAGGCTGGGAATCGCTACGTTGACGATGGTGACGTCGAGCAGCTCCATCATCGACACCAGCGTCACGGTCAGCGCAATCAGGTACGGCGACCTCATAGCGTTTGGCTACCGTGCTGTAGCGTGGCGACTTCGACGAAGGCGCTCATGCCGGGGCTCAACAAGGCTTTGTAGTCATCCGTCACGTCTTTGAGGGCAATCCTGACCTGGACGCGCTGCACCACCTTGGTGAAATTGCCGGTGGCGTTCTCTTGAGGCAGCAGTGAAAACTTTGCACCGGTAGCCGGTGCGAGGCTTTCGACCACCCCGTCGAATGTGTGCCCGGGAAACGCATCCACGCTGACTTTGGCGTGCTGGCCGACTCGCACGCGCCCGACCTGGGTTTCCTTGAAGTTGGCGGTAATCCACAGTGGGTCGGTGGCAATCAGGCTCAACAGCTTCTGCCCGGCGACCACAAATTGGCCGGGTTCCACTTCTTTTTTCGAGACAATACTGCGCACCGGCGCGGTTTGACGGGTGTCGTGCAACTTGATCCGGGCCTGTTCCAGTTCGGCTTGCGCCGCCGCGATCCGGTAGTCCTGCACCTTGAGTTCGGCTTTGTTGGCCAAGGTGCTTTGCGCGGCAGCCTGGGCATTGCTGCGTGCTACTTCCTGGGCGTGGCTCAGGGCGTCGAAACGCGCCTTGGCCACCTCAAGATCCTGGGTGCTCAACACGCCTTGGGCGCCCAGGCGGCGGGCGCGCCCATAGTCGTTGCGCGCCTGCTGCAGATTGGCGCTGGATTGTGCCAGCGCCGCTTGCGCCGCCTGGCGCATCGCGACCGCGCCGAGGACCTGGCTGTCCAACGCGCCCGGGCCGCCGCCACGCCCTGCGGCGGCAAGCAACGCCTGCCATTGCGCCTCACGCTGCTCGACCTGGTATTGATATTCGCTGTCGCGGATCTGAAACAGCAGATCACCGCTTTGCACCGTGACGTTGTCCGTCACCGGCACGCTCACCACCACCCCCGAGAGCTTGGCGCGCACCGGAATGATCACGCCATCGAGCTCGGCGTTATCGGTACTCACGTAAGCGTTGGAATACTGCCAACGCTGCCAGCCGAGCAGCAGTAACCCACCGACCACAACGCCGCACAGTGTCAGTTTTATCAATTTACCTTTGGTCATGTCCTGTTCCCTGTGGTCATGCGAGGCGCTCAAGCAGTGAATCACCGAGTGCGCGTTTGCCACCGGTGAGAAGGACGGTCGATGCTTCCTGCGGAGTCATAGAAAGAATTAACGGCGCGTTCCACCGAATCCCGGGCATGGAGCCCCCTGGCGAACACGCTTGTGTTCACTGTCGTTGGCGCTGAGGGGCTTGGTGACGCAGGCAATCAGCGCTTAACGTTTTCGCGAATAAGGCCCGATCGATATTGGTTTTTTAATATCAGTGCGTCTTGAACGAAACGCTTGTCTTTCGCAAAACCATGGCGGCGGTGCGGGGCGTCATGCCAATCATGCGGCGCATCATGCGGGCTAAGTGCGCCTGGTCGGAAAAGCCGCCGTCGGCGGCGGCGTCCGACAAGCTGGAGCCGTCAGCGAGGGATTTGGACGCTCGCTCGAGTTTGTTCCAGATGATCCATTGGGAGAGGGACACGCCCATCTGGTGCGTGGCGACATAACGCAAACGCGGGCCGGACAGGCCGACTGCATTGGCGGCGCGGCTGACGGAGCCAGGACCGTCGTGGTCCAGGCGCAGAATGTTCAAGGCTTTGTAGAGGCGTTGGTCGATGGGCGACACAATCGCCAGCAATCGCCCCAGGGCTTCGACGAACTGGGGCAGGGAGGTGGTGCGGTGAAAGCACTCCAGCAGTTCGTCACTGGCCAGGGCAATGCCATTGTCTTGCAGCAATGCGTTGAGCGCACGGCCCAACGGGGTGTCCGCGTTGACGTACACAAAGGCCACCGGATGACTATCGGCCACGGCGCGGTGTTCGACATTGGGCCCGATGATCACGCCGGCCGCACGGATCAGCTGGCCGGGCAGTTCCAGGGTGACTGGCTGGTGTACGCCGATGCACAACTGAATCGCAACATGAGAATGTGCAGTGTTTTGATCCGCGCGACCCATGTAGCCGGCCCATGAATCACCAAAGGTAACATTGCCATCCCACATGTAAGGTCTTCCTGACTCGGAGGGTGAATAGTGCGTGTGCAGGGTAGGCCTGCACAAATCTTGATTCAAGCACTGGGCGCCGGGTCTCTCTGCGACGCTGCGCGCATGCCTCCCAATTTGATACAGGTTTCGTCGTATTCGCTAGCAGGGTCGGATGGTTCTCTTGCCCACGCACGTCGGGTTTTCGCGCGCTGCGGGAAAGGGTTGCAAGGGTTTTAGTCTGACCGTAGATAACGTTGTATTTTTCCCAGGCCTGCGGTCAGATGGGCGCGGAAAATTAGTGGGTCAGGTTGGTCACTCATGCGCGCAGAACTCGCACACTATGGCGGTATTACCGTCATGATTCCGGCCGCGCTGGTCATCGCTGTGTGGCTGCGCTATTCATCGCCGCAGGCGTTCAGGTGGTGGGTAGTCACCGTCACTTGCACTTATTCAATCGTGGCGTTCAGCAAGTTGCTGTTCAAGGGCTGGGGCGTTTCGTTTCAACACCTTGATATTGCCGTGCTCAGTGGCCACGCCATGAACACGTGCCTGATGGTCACCGTGGCAATGAGTTTGATTGCACGCCAGTTCAACCTGGCCTTTCGCTGGCCGGCGGCGCTCGCCGGATTGATCGCCACCGGCTGGTTCAGTGCTTATTGTGTCGCGCCGTATATTCACCCTCTGAACGAGGCGTTGGCGGGCGGGTTATTGGGCGCTGTGGCTGCGCTGGCTTTCTTGTGGCGAATAGACGTCGCGCCGGTCAATGTGCCGCCGTCGCTGATCGGCGCTGGGCTAGTGGTCGTGTTATTGAGTGCGCTGGCGCCCAAGTACAACGCCGAGCGCCTGCTTAACCATTTAGCCGTCAGCGTCTCGGGGGCGCAACACGCCCACCAGGAGCCCGCGTGGCGCGCCTTGACTGGCCGTACAGGTTCACGAGTGCCCCTCGGCGCTGAAGATGTGCGCCAGTAACTCGTCGGTCTTGGCTTGCATGAAATGGCGGTCGCCACGGCTTTCTACGCACAGGCATACGGACAGGGGATTACTGACTTGCAACTTGAAGCGCCAGTCAGCGAAGACCATGGACAGTCCGGAGCCGGACTCGTCGAAGTCTAAAGAGTTGCCGGCATATAACACGTGCATACGCTCAACTACCGTTGTCGAGTTGTCGACGTTGAGATGAATGTTTCCCGAAGAAGGGAATAGGCCAATACGCTCTACGAGTAACTTTGAACTTTTCATGGCCGTGCCCCGTCGCTATGTTCAGTGGGCACTTTATTATGAAGAAGAACAAAAGTAAGCGAATGTTATTTTTAGTCAGACAATGCAGTTGTTGTTATTTATTGTCCTGCTCGATAGATGGTCGCCCTCTGTCAGCTGTGATCATAATTAAAGGGTCGTAAGTTATCTATTCTTGGAAGTTTGAGATAAGGCAGTCCCTTTGCCGATTTATTACTGTGCGGTGTGTGGGAGGTTGCCTTGTTCAAAAAAGTTTTGATCGTGTGTATTGGCAATATTTGCCGCAGTCCCACTGCGCAACAACTGCTGGGGGCCGCCCTTCATTCATCCGGTATCAAGGTGAGTTCGGCGGGCCTGGCGGCTTTGTCTGATCACCCGATGGAGCCCACGGCAGACGAAGTCCTGCAAGAGCATGGGCATGCTCCCCAAACGCACAGGGCCCGGCAACTGAGCGTCGAGGCCGTGAGCGAGGCTGATCTGATTCTGGTGATGGAAAGGCATCACATCGACGGTGTACTCAACCTCGCTCCCGAGGCCCGGGGCAAAGTGTTCCTGCTGGGCAAGTGGCAGCAAGAGCTTGAAATCCGGGACCCGTATCGACAGGGAAAGCCGGCCTTTGTGCAGGCCTATGCCTTGATTGAGCAGGCGGCACACGCCTGGGCACAGCGCTTGGCGCGATGACGCCCCTTTTAATGATTACAAGGACGAAGACTCGATTTATGTATTCACCCCAGAACGCCTCTGCTGACAATCCGCACCGTGACGAGATCGATGTACTCGGCATGCTGGGCACCCTGATCGATCACAAATGGTTGATCGCTGGAGTCACCGGTACCTGCATGTTGATCGGCGCAGCCTACGCAGTCCTGGCGTCTCCGGTGTACCAGGCCAACGCCTTGATCCAAGTGGAACCGAAGAAAAACGACATGCTCGGTTTCTCCGATGTGAGTAGTTTGTTGGGCAAGGAATCACCGGCGGTGACTGAGATCGAGCTGATCAAGTCGCGCACGATCATTGGCAAGACGGTCGATACCTTGAAGTTGGACATTACCATCACCCCCCAGCACTTCCCGTTGATCGGCGGTTTTCTTGCCCGGCGCTATGCGCCACAAACCCCGGGCGATATTGCGTCGCCGCTGTTCGGCATCAGCCGATATAACGCGGGTGGTGAGCGCCTGAGTCTGGCGACGCTGAAGCTGCCGGCCGCATTGTTGGGTACCACACTGGTGTTGGTGGCCGGAGATGACCAAAGCTATCAACTGTTTGACGAGGACGGCCGGCAGATCGCTGCGGGCCGCGTCGGCGAGCCGTTCGCCGAGGATGGCGTGGAGGTGCTGGTCGAAGCCCTGCGGGCTAACCCGGGTGCGCGCTTCAAGATTGTACGCAAACCACGCCTGGATGCAGTGGCTGATTATCAGGACCTGCTCAATGTGGTGGAGCGCGGTAAGGAATCGGGAATCATCAGCCTATCGCTGGAGAGCACTCACCCGGCCTTGGCGGTGCGCACGCTGAATGAAATTTCCAACCTGTATGTGCGCCAGAATGTTGACCGCACTTCGGCCGAGGCGGCGCAGAGCCTGGCGTTCCTCAATGATCAATTGCCACAGGTGCGCCGCGACTTGGAGAAGGCTGAAAGCGCGCTGAATCGCTTTCAGACCCGTAGCAAATCCATCGACATTAGTCTCGAAGCCAAGGCCGTGCTCGATCAGGTGGTTGCCCTGGACACCGGGATCTCCGAACTCAAGCTGCAACAGGCCGAAATGGACCGCAAGTTCACTCGTCAACATCCGGCTTATCGCGCGTTATTGGCCAAGCTTGATGAGCTCAACGGCAAGCAGGCGCAATTGACCAAGCGGATCGAGGGTCTGCCCAGCACCCAGCAAGAACTGTTGAGCCTGACCCGGGATGTGCAGGTGGGCACCGAGATTTATACCCAACTGCTCAATCGTTCCCAGGAACTGGATGTGATGCGGGCCGGCACCGTGGGTAACGTGCGTTTGATCGACAGCGCCGACGCAAACATCAGCAAACCCGTTGCGCCGCGCAAGGTCATTGTGGTGCTGCTGGCGATGCTGCTCGGTGGCATGTTTTCGGTGGGACTGGTGCTGGTGCGCAGCCTGCTCAATCGTGGCTTGGAAAACCCCGATGACATCGAGAAGCTCGGCTTGCCGGTATATGCCTCAATCCCATTCAGTCCGTTGCAAAAGACCGCGGAAATCCGTGCCCTCAAGGGCCGCTCGGCGATGCCGCAGCTACTGGCCCTGAATCATCCTCATGATCTGGTCATGGAGGCGATGCGCAGCCTGCGCACCAGCCTGCATTTCGCGATGCTGGAGGCGAAGGACAATCGCCTGATGATTTCTGGCCCCAGCCCGGAGGTGGGCAAGACGTTTGTCTCGGCGAACCTGGCTGCGGTGGTGGCCCAGTCCGGGCAGCGGGTACTGCTGATCGATGCGGATATGCGCAAGGGCTATATGCACAAAATGCTCGGCACTACCGCGCAAAACGGTTTGTCGGATCTGTTGGTCAAACGGTGCCAATTGCAGGAGGCGATTCAAAAAACCGATTTGGAACTGTTCGATTTCATCGGGCGCGGGCAGATTCCGCCCAACCCGTCCGAATTACTGATGCACCCCAATTTTGCTGTGTTGTTGGCCGAGGTCAGCGAGCTGTATGACCTGGTGATCATCGATACGCCGCCATTGCTGGCGGTGACGGACGCCGCCATCGTCGGGCGTCAATCCGGTACAAGCCTGCTGGTGACCCGTTTTGGCGTCAACTCGGCGAAGGAAGTCGAGTTGACCCTACGGCGCTTCCATCAGAACGGTATCGAGCTCAAGGGCGCAATCTTCAATGGTGTGGAAAAACGCCGCTCTGCCAGTTACGGCTACGGCGACTACGGCTACTACCACTATGCCTACCACTCTGACAAAGCCTGACGACTTATGAGCAAGGTTCTTGAGAAGCCGCTGCTGGTGCAACGTTCGTTGTCGAGCCGGTTTCGCCTCAACGTTTTGAGCTATGGCTACACCCAGTTGGTGACACTGGCGGCGCAGTTGGTACTGGTGCCGTTCTTCCTGCACGCCTGGGGGACTGGGCGTTATGCCGATTGGTTGGTACTCACCGGTATTCCGTCGATGCTCAGCCTGCTGGACCTGGGTGTTGCCCAAGCCTCGGCCACCCGCGCTACGGTGCGCGCAAGCCAAGGGGATGTGCCAGGTGCGCGGCGCAGCGTGCAGACCGCGTTGGCATTTACCCTGGTGGTGGTTGCGCTGGTATCGCTGTTCGCGTTGACCTTGGGCCGGTGGATCGACTGGGTCGGGTTACTGAAGCTCAAGAGCCTCGACCCTGGCCAGGCAAGCCTGGTGGTGGTGTGCATGTCCGGTTACCTGTGTACGCGTTTATTGGGTGGGCCGATCGAAGCATGGTTCCGGGTGATCGACAAAACCGTCGGCGGTGTCTTGATCATGGCCAATCGCAGAACGCTGGATATCGTGCTGTCGATTCTCATCCTGATGCTGGGCGGTACCGAGCTGCAGTTGGCCCAAGGCATGTTCTTCAGCCAAGTGCTGTTCCTGGTGTTAGTGACGCTGTTTGTGCGACGTATTTCGCCCTGGCCGCTGCTTGGATTGGCGTCGGCCTCCTGGGCAGAGTTTCGCGGCATTTGGAAACCCGCCGTGGGCAGCGCAGCCATCCCGCTGGCGCAGTTGATCACCCTGCAAGGCGGTTTGCAGCTGCTGAACCAGATCGCCGGCCCAGGCGTGGTGGTGGGTTACACCATGGCACGTACCTTGATGCGGCTGATCATCCAGTTGGGCATCACCTGCAGCAATGCGCTGACCCCTGAAATCTCGCGCCTGGCCGGGCGCGGTCAGTTCGAGGAGGCTCGGCGCTTTACCCAGCGCGCCAGTTCTCTCGTACTGGGTGCGTGCGTGCTGGTTTACGGCGCCGGTATCTGGGCCGGCCCGCAAATTATTACGCTGTGGAGCCATGGTTTGGTGCAGATCGACCGGGTGTCATTGGCGCTGATCGGCTCCCATACAATTTTGAACGTGGCCTGGTTCATTCTCGCGGCAATGTTGATCTCCACTAATCGTCACACCCGGACATCGGTGATTTACGCCCTGAGCAGCTTGGCGGTGTTGCTGTTGTGGATGCTGTGCATCGACCGGATTGACCCGTTGTTGGGGGCTTCGCTGTTGCTGTCGCTGCCGGAGTTGGTGGTGTTGGTGTACCTGCGGTTGATCAGTAAGGTGCAGTTCGCTGGGGAGGTGTGCCCATGATGTTGTCCCAGGCGCGCCTGACCCTGTACCTGCCGCTGACGTTTTTCGCCTTGCCGTTGGCGTTGAGCAATAACCTGTCGCAGCCCTTGGCATTGCTGCTGCTATTGCCCTTTGTGGTGTATGCGGCGCGCGGATTCACCCGGGCAGCGGCTTTGCTGGCGTTCGTGGTCGGCGCCAGCATCCTGCAGGTGCTGGTGTCCAGCGGCTCGAAAATCTCCTTGTATCAATTTTTGCGTTCCGGCATTCCGTTTCTCTATTTTGTGCTGCTGTTGGCCGGCTATCGCTATGCGCTGGCCAACGTGGAGAAAATCGCACGCGCCCACAGCGTCAGCTATCGCCGCATCATCGAGCGGGCGATCTACATTTTTGCCCTGGGTCAGTTGCTGCAAGTGAGCCTGTATGGCGTCGGCATTGATCTTACCAACGCGGCCTCCAAGTCCAGCGACGAGGTGGGCCGGATCATGCTGTTTCCCACCAGTTCGGCCGTGCTGCTGTTTTTCTACGCCTGTTGCCAGCGCAAGATCGCGTTGATGCTGATCCTCGCAGTGACACTGCTGGCGGCGGGTTCCAAGACCATCCTGGCGGCAATGGCGGTAATGATCCTGTTATCGGCGATCACCCAGCGCAAGCTCAAATCCCTTGCGGTGCTGGTAGTGGCCATCGGTGCCTTGGGCACGCTGACGTTTTATGCCAGCCCCCTGGCGGTGTCGCGTTTTGCCGCGTATCTGTTTGAGGAGAAGGGCGAGGACGTCACCCGTGCCTTCGAGATCTCTCATGCCAAGGCGTCCTTTCTGGAGAACCCGGCCACGGTGTTTCTCGGCAATGGCCTGGCGAAGCAATTGACGCCGGGGGTACCCACCAATGACGAGCGTTGGTTCGAGAATTCCAAGTTCGATATCGAGAACGGATATTGGGGCGTACTCGCGAAGTTGGGCGTGGTGGGGGTCGTGCTGTTTGGCCTGCTATTCAGCGCCTTGCCACGCAACCCAGTGTTGCTGGCGGTGGGGGCGATCCTGCTGATCTTCTCGTTCAAGACCAGTTACCAGTTTTTCACCACGTTTGACGGCAGCTATCTGCTGGTGTGGTCGATATTCATCGGGCTGCTCAATAACGCAGCACCTGCGCGCCAGGCCTTTGTCCTGCCTATACCCCCTACACATTCCTCGTTAAAACAGGCTGGATCATGAGCGCATCTGTACGCCCCGTCAGGGCCGGGATACTGACGTACCATTTCAGTGAGAACTTCGGCGCTGTGTTGCAGGCCTATGCGTTACAGCGCTGGCTGCAGCAACAGGGCTTGCAGGTCAGTTTGATCAACTACCATCCGGCTTACGTCGAAGACGGCAGCGAGCTCAAACAACTGCTGAATCCACGTCACTTCAAGGGCAATCTCAAGGCGCTGTACTTGAAAACCCTGTCTTTGAAAACCTGGGTGTTTGGGGCTAACGCTCAATCTCGTCAGTTTGAGGCGTTCAAGGCGCGCTTCCTGAATATCGACGGGCCGCGCTATACCCGTGCAGATCAGCTCAACCAAGCGGTCCGCAACCAGCAGTTGTTGGTGGCAGGCAGTGATCAGATTTGGAACCCATCGGGCCAGACGGGCCTGGACCCTGCGTATTTTCTTGCTTTCGATTGCGACAAGGCGATTCGACGCATCTCTTACGCCGCAAGCTTTGGCAAGGAGTACCTGGAGCCTGAGTACCATGCGAAAGCCGAGGTGCTGCTCAAGCAACTGTCAGCGGTCAGCGTGCGTGAAGAGAGCGGGGTGGCAATTGTCCAGCAAGTTTCGGGGCTGGCGGCCCAGTGTGTGCCCGACCCGACGCTGCTGCACCGCGATTACTCGGCGTTGCTGGCCACGTCCACGCAGACCCGCAGCGGCCATGTGTTCTGTTATGCGTTGCGTACCGGCGTCGGTGTCAGGGAGGTCGCTCAGGCGTTGTCCCAGCACGTCGCCGGGCCGATTGTTTCGCCCTATAACGCGCACCGGCGCTGGCGGCAGATCGGCCAGACCGTGCAAGTCGGGCCGCAGGACTGGCTCAAGTTGTTGAAGGAGTCGGCGTATGTGGTGACCAACTCTTTTCACGCAACAGTGTTCGCGATCATTTTCGAGAAGCCGTTTATTGCCGTCGGTTTGCCGGGCAGCAAGGCCTCGCTCAACGCCCGCGTGTGCAACCTGCTGGCAAAGCTGGAACTGTCCCAGCGCTTTTTGCCGGCGGACAACGCCGATCAGGTGCAGCGCTTGATCGCTGCGCCGATTGACTGGGTCGCGGTGCGCGCCCGGCGCCAGGCGTTGCAGCAAGTGGGCGAGCGCTATTTGTTGGAACAACTCGCGGCGATCAAGTCATGAGTGGCTTTGAACGCCTGAAGTATGTGGACACCTTGCCCCGCAGCGACAAGGCTCGGCGCCTGGTCTGGGGCGTGGTGTATCGGTTGCTGTTTCGCCCTACGCCACGGTGGATGCTGCATGGCTGGCGGTGTTTTCTGCTGCGCTGTTTCGGCGCCAGGATCGGTGTTGGTTGCCGCATCGCACCCACCTGCTGCATCTGGGCACCGTGGAACCTTGAAGTCGGTGACTTTACGGCCATCGCCGATGGAGTGGATGTGTACGCCATGGCCAGGATCACCATTGGATCAAAAGTCGCCATCAGCCAACGCAGCTTTTTATGCACGGGCACCCATGACACTCGCAGCCTGCTGCGGCCGCTGGTGACTCGGGCGATCGTCATCAAGGACCATGTATGGGTTGCCGCCGAGTCCTTCATCCATCCGGGTTGCGTGGTGGGCGAGGGCTGTGTGGTTGGCGCGCGCTCGGTGGTCACCACCGACTTACCGGCCTGGATGATTTGCGTCGGTGCGCCCTGCCGCTCCATCAAACCGAGAGACATCGCACAATGAAACAGGTAAAGCGCATGATGGATAAGACATGGAAGTTGATGTTTTTTTTCAGCGAGTTTTTTCGCGACATGTACACGTTTATTCGCCACAACGGGTATTCGCCGTTGGCGAGCCGCAACAAGAAGTTGTTTTACAAAATCCTGATTGAAACCCACACCGTTGAAAAAGGCCTGTCGCTCAAGGAGCCCAAGCCGCTGTTCGGCAAGGATAAGATCAACGGTATCATTCATATGCTCAACGAGTACGACCGCACCTACTCGTCGTTACCGCTGGAAATGGCGCTGGGCGCCTTCCAGGGCTATCTCGACCTGCATCGCACCCTGGGTTTGAGCGATGACTTCCTGTTTTACCTGGATGCTTATGTCGAGCATCTCAAGCGCGACGGTACCTCGGGCAATGGCGGCACCAAGCGCGCCGCGCCGTGGCTGGGCAATGGCGGGCTTGACGCCAAGGCGTTCCTGGAGTCGCGCTCCAGTTGCAGGATGTTCCAGCCCGGCAAGCTAGACAGCCGCTTGCTGACCTCGCTGGTGGAGCTGGCGCAGTCGGCGCCGTCGCAATGCAACCGCCAGTCGTCGCGGGTGCATGTCTACCAGGACCGCGCGGTGATTGCGCAATTGCTTGAGCTGCAAGGCGGATCGCGCGGCTTCGCGCATTCCGTGGACAACCTGTTCGTGGTCACCTCGGAAGTGACTGCCTGGGGCGGTGCCGGCCAGCGTAACCAGCTATATGTCGACGGTGCATTGTTTTCCATGGGCCTGCTGCTGGCGTGTCATGCCAATGGGCTGGGCGCTTGCCCGTTGAACCTGGCGATCCTGAACACGGTGGAAAAGAAAATCTGCAGTGTGGGCGGTATCGAAGCCAGCGAGCGGTTGATCATGATGATCGCGGTGGGCAAACCCCTGGAAAGCCACTTCCGGGCCGCGCGTTCGCCACGGCGTTTGACCGCCGAAATTCTGCAACTGCACGGTGGCTGACATGAAACGCGAAACCGTCAGTGTGATCATCCTTACCTACAACGAAAGCCTGCATATCGCCCGTGCGATCGAATCGGTGCGCGCCTTCAGCGACGAAGTGCTGGTGGTCGACTCGTTCTCCAGCGACGACACCTGCGAGATCGCCCGGCGCCACGGTGCCCTGGTGGTGCAGCACGCGTTCGTCAACCAGGCCAAGCAGTTCCAGTGGGCGCTGGATAACTTGCCGGTCACCGGTAACTGGACGATGCGCCTGGATGCCGATGAAATCATCGAGGCCGACCTGGCCGCGCAGATCAACACGCGGCTACCGACGCTGGACAAGGACATCACCGGCATCAACTTCAAGCGCAAGCATATTTTCATGGGCCGCTGGGTGCGCCATGGCGGCCGCTACCCGTTGCAGATGCTGCGGCTATGGCGCACGGGGCAGGGGCGCATCGAAGATCGTTGGATGGACGAGCACATCTCGGTGGCCGAGGGCCGCACCATCACCCTGGAAGGCGGGTTTGCCGATCACAACCTGCATGACTTGACGTTCTTCACCCACAAGCACAACCAGTACGCGACCCGGGAAGCGATTGAGATCATCAACTCGCGCCTGGGGTTATTTGCGGTGCGCCATGAATTGAATGAGGGGCACAGTTCGTTCCAGGCCAGGCTCAAGCGCCTGGTTAAAAACCGTGTGTATAACCGCGTGCCGTTTACCTTGAGTTCGACCGCGTACTTTCTCTGGCGCTACTTCATTCAACTGGGTTTTCTCGATGGCCGCAGCGGCCTGGTTTATCACGTGCTCCAAGGTTACTGGTACCGCTTTCTGGTGGGCGCCAAGGTGCTTGAACTGGAAAGCGCGATTGCTCACTTACGCGATAAGGACGCAATTATCCGCGAACTTTCAACGTTGACCGGACATAACTTGACGCTGCCCACACCGAAGTAACTGACCGTTTTTAACAAACACCCAAGTTCGGGTGTCGGCCTTCGTTCGCCTATTATTTGGGAGATAGACATGAAAAAAGTCGCGCTTATTACCGGGGTTACCGGGCAGGATGGTTCTTACCTGGCGGAACTGTTGCTGGAAAAAGGCTACGTGGTGCATGGCTTGAAACGCCGCTCTTCGTCGTTCAATACCCAGCGCATCGATCACATTTACCAAGACCCCCAAGCCCCGCATAAAAACCTGATCCTGCACTATGGCGACTTGGCGGATGCGTCCAACCTGACGCGCATCATCCAGCAGATCCAGCCGGACGAAATCTATAACCTCGGCGCCCAGTCCCACGTGGCCGTCAGCTTCGATTCGCCGGAATACACCGCCGATGTGGATGCCCTCGGCACCTTGCGCATCCTCGAGGCGATCCGTCTGCTCGGCCTGGAAAAGAAAACCCGTTTCTACCAGGCCTCCACCTCCGAGCTGTACGGGCTGGTGCAGGAAACCCCGCAAAAGGAAACCACGCCGTTCTATCCGCGTTCGCCCTATGCCGTGGCCAAGCTGTACGCCTACTGGATCACCGTGAATTTCCGCGAAGCCTACGGGCTGTATGCCTGCAACGGCATCCTGTTCAACCACGAATCGCCGCGTCGTGGCGAAACCTTCGTCACCCGCAAGATCACCCGGGCCTTGACCAACATCGCCCTGGGCCTGGAGCAATGCCTGTACATGGGCAACATGGACGCCTTGCGTGACTGGGGCCACGCCAAGGACTACGTGCGCATGCAGTGGATGATGCTGCAACAGGACAACCCCGAGGACTTCGTGATCGCCACCGGCGTGCAGTATTCGGTGCGCGACTTCATTCGCTGGTCGGCGGCGGAGTTGGGGGTGCGTTTGCGTTTTGTCGGGGAGGGCGTGGAGGAAGTCGGGGTGGTCGAGCACATCGACGGCGACCAGGCGCCCGGCATGCTGGTGGGCGACGTGATTGTGCGGGTGGACCCGCGCTACTTCCGCCCGGCGGAAGTCGAGACGCTGCTGGGCGACCCCTCCAAGGCCAAGCAGAAACTGGGCTGGGTGCCGGAAATCAGCGCCCAGCAGATGTGTGCGGAGATGGTGCGTGAAGACCTGAAAATCGCGCGGCGCCATGCGTTGCTGCGCCTGCACGGCCACGATGCGCCGATTGCCGTGGAGAACTGAGCATGGCACGTGATCTGAACGCGCGGATCTTTGTCGCCGGCCATCGCGGCATGGTCGGCTCGGCCATCGTGCGCCGCCTCTGGGCCTTGGGTTATACCCGGATCCTCACCGCCAGCCGTGATGAACTGGACCTGTTGGACCCGGTAGCGGTGCAGGCGTATTTCGCCGAGCAACGGGTCGACCAGGTGTACCTGGCCGCGGCCAAGGTCGGGGGGATTCATGCCAACGCCACGTACCCGGCCGATTTCATCTACCAGAACCTGATGCTCCAGGCCAATGTGATCCACGCCGCCCACACGCATGGGGTGTTCAAGTTGTTGTTCCTCGGCTCATCGTGCATTTACCCGGTGCTCGCCGCCCAACCGATGACCGAACAAGCGCTGCTCTCGGGCGCGCTGGAGCCGACCAACGAACCCTACGCCGTGGCCAAGATCGCCGGCATCAAACTGTGCGAAAGCTACAACCGCCAGCACGGGCGCGATTACCGCAGCGTGATGCCGACCAACCTGTACGGCCCGGGCGACAACTACCACCCGCACAACAGCCATGTGATCGCCGGCTTGCTGCGCCGTTTCCATGAGGCGGTGCAGCGCGGTGATGAAGAGGTGCTGATCTGGGGCAGCGGCGCGCCACGGCGCGAGTTCCTGCATGTGGATGACATGGCGGCCGCCAGCGTGCATGTGATGGAGCTCAGCCAGGAGCGCTATGGCGAACACACCGAACCCATGCGCTCCCACGTCAACGTCGGCACCGGCGTGGATTGCACCATCCGCGAACTGGCCGAGGCGCTGGCCCGGGTCACGGGCTTCAAGGGGCGTTTGCGTTTCGACACCAGCAAACCCGACGGGGCGCCGCGCAAGTTGCTCGATGTCAGCCGTATCAACGCCCTCGGCTGGGAAGCCTACGTGCCGTTGGAAGAGGGCCTGCGCGATGCCTACAACGCGTATCGCGCTGCCCTCGAACAGCCTCGGGGCCAGTGATGAAGATCCTTCTGTATGGCATCAACTACAGCCCCGAGCTGACCGGCATCGGCAAGTACAGCGGTGAACAGGCGCGTTGGCTGGCCAGCAAGGGCCACGCGGTGCGGGTGGTCACGGCGCCGCCGTATTACCCGCAATGGCAGGTCAGCGAGGGCTACTCGGCGTGGCGTTTTCGCACCGAGCAGGTCGACGGCGTGACGGTGGTGCGCTGCCCGTTGTACGTGCCGCGCAAGCCCACGGCGCTGAAGCGCTTGCTGCACCTGATCAGTTTTTCCGCCAGCTCGTGCCTGGCGGTACTGGGGCAACTGCGCTGGAAGCCGGACCTGGTCATCCTGGTGGTGCCCACCTTGTTCTGCGCGCCCCAGGCGTTGCTGTTGGCCAGGCTGTGTGGCGCCAAGTCGGTGCTGCATATCCAGGATTATGAAGTCGATGCGATGTTCGGCCTGGGCCTGGGCGGCAGCCCTTTACTGCGGCGACTCGCGTGGGGGGTGGAGCGCGGCTTGCTGCGGCGCTTTGATCGGGTCTCGACGATATCCAGCGGCATGCTCGATAAGGCCGCCGGCAAGGGCGTCGAGGCTCAGCGCCTGCTGTTCTTTCCCAACTGGTCGGAGACCGAGCGGTTTCTCGATGTGCCGCGCAACAGCGGGCTGCTGGAACGGCTCGGCGTGCCGGCGGGAAAACGGGTGCTGTTGTACTCGGGCAACATCGGCGAGAAGCAGGGGCTCGAATTGATCCTCGATGCCGCCCAGGCCCACGCCCATCGCCCGGAGCTGGTGTTTCTGATCGTCGGCCAGGGCGCCGGCAAGGCCCGTCTGCAGCAGCGCGTAGAGCGCGAGGGCTTGCACAACGTGGTCTTCGCCCCGTTGCAGGCCTATGAAGACTTGCCTGCGCTGCTGGCCTCGGCGGACGTCCACCTGGTGATCCAGAAACGCGGCGCGGCGGATTCGGTATTGCCCTCCAAGCTGACCAATATTCTGGCCGTCGGCGGCAATGCAATCATCACCGCCGACCCCGAAACCACCCTTGGTCGCTTGTGCGATGAGCATCCGGGCATTGCCGTGCGGGTCGAGCCCGAATCGGTCACCGCCCTGAATGAAGGGATTGCGCGGGTGCTGGCATTGCCGGCGCACAACGCGGTGGCGTTGAACTACGCCGCAGAATTTCTCGATAAAGAACGCATTCTCCAACGCTTCCTGGCACAGGTTTGACGCTTATGTGGCTTGATTTACCGACCTTCAATACGGTCGTGGCATCGACGCCGTTGGTGGCCATCGACTTGGTCGTGAGCAAACCCAGCGGTGATACGTTGCTGGGCTTGCGGATCAATCGGCCGGCCTATGGCTTCTGGTTCGTCCCTGGTGGGCGTATCCAGAAAAACGAAACCCTGGACAACGCCTTCCGCCGCCTGACCCGCGAAGAACTGGGCTGTACCTTTGAACGCGCCGATGCGCGGCTGCTGGGCGTGTTCGAGCACTTCTACGACGACAGCGTCTTCGCCAACACCGGGAGCGGCCCGGACACCCACTATGTGGTGCTGAGTTATTGCCTGACCCTCGCCGAGGATCAGGTGCTGGAACCGCCCACCGAGCAGCATCGGCACTACCGCTGGTGGTCGCTCGATGAGCTGCGCTACAGCCCACGTGTACACGAGAACACCCGTGCCTATTTCTGACCCTCTATCGAAGGACGCCTTCATGTTATTACCGGTGATCTTGGCGGGAGGTTCGGGTTCGCGCCTGTGGCCGCTCTCGCGGCAACTCAACCCCAAGCAGTTCTTGCGCCTGACCCATAAAAACCTGTCGATGTTGCAGCAGACCATCGGCCGCCTGGAGGGCGCGGATGTCGCCTTGCCGCACGTGATCTGCAATGAGCAGCACCGTTTTCTGGTGGCCGAGCAATTACGTCAATTGGGCATGGAGCAGGCGCGCATCCTGCTGGAACCCATGGGGCGCAATACGGCGCCGGCGATTGCGTTGGCGGCCTGCAAGGCGGTCGACGAGTCCCATGACCCGATCCTGCTGGTGCTGGCGGCGGATCATCTGATTGAAGATGTTCCCGCGTTTCATGCCAGCCTTGCGGTGGCGCGGCCCCTGGCCGAGGCCGGCAAGCTGGTGACGTTCGGCATCACGCCGACCTGCGCGCACACCGGATATGGCTATATCGAACAGGGCGCGGCGGTGGGCGAGGGCGGGTACGCCGTGAAGCGTTTCGTCGAGAAGCCGGACGCCGCCACCGCTGCGGACTACGTGGCGCGGGGCGATCATTACTGGAACAGCGGCATGTTCATGTTCCGTGCCAGCCGTTACCTGGACGCCTTGGCACGCTTGCAGCCGGCGATTCTCGCGGCTTGTCGCGCGGCGTTGGCTGCGGGTAGCCAGGATCAGCTGTTCACCCGGGTCGATGAGGCGCTATTCGCCGCCTGCCCGGACGACTCCATCGATTATGCCGTGATGGAAAAAACCAGCGACGCGATCATGGTGCCGTTGCAGGCCGGTTGGAGTGATATCGGCTCCTGGTCGGCGTTATGGGAAGCCAGCGAGAAGACCGACGGCGGCAACGTGCTGCAGGGCGATGTGCTGCAACTGGATACCCGCGATACCTACGTGAACGCCGACAGCCGCCTGGTCGCGACGGTGGGTGTGCAGGACCTGATCATCGTTGAAACCAAGGACGCGGTGCTGGTGGCGCACAAGGACCAGGTGCAGCAGGTCAAGGGCATTGTCGACCAACTCAAGCGCGACGGGCGTCATGAACACCTCAACCATCGTGAGGTCTACCGGCCCTGGGGCATGTATGACGCCATCGACAGCGGCCACCGCTACCAGGTCAAGCGCATCACCGTGAAGCCCGGCGCCAAGCTCTCGGTGCAGATGCATCATCACCGTGCGGAACACTGGATCGTGGTCAGCGGTACGGCCAAGGTCACCAATGGCGAGCAGACGTATCTGGTCTCGGAAAACCAGTCGACCTATATCCCGATTGGCCAGGTGCATGCACTGGAAAACCCGGGCGTGATTGCGTTGGAGTTGATCGAGGTGCAATCGGGTTCTTATCTGGGCGAGGACGATATTGTGCGCTTTGAAGACAAGTACGGCAGGGCCTGAGGTTTTCCGACAATTAATAACATTTGCCTCAATGTTAAATTGCCAGCCTTGTTAACTTCGCGACCTCAATGTGTTGATACACGGGGGCTGGCGTCGAGAAATGTTATTTTCGAATGAATACGTTCAACTTACCGGGTAATGGCCGGGCTGGAGTATGGCTGGTGCGCTGTTTACTTGAGTGGCACTATCAAGGCGTACTTCAGTGGCACACGCTCGTTTGCTGAATACTCACTATCGATAAGGAGTCTGATATGAGAAAACAACTGGCTATTATTGTGCTCAGTCTTTTGAGTACTTCTGCCCTGTCTGCCGAGTTGCCGCTTGGTCTGAGTACCGCAGTGGTGGGATCTGTGACGGTGGGGGAAACCCTGCTGGTCGGCACGGCACTGGTAGCGGGCGTCGCCGCCGCTTCCAGCAGCGGTGGCAGCTCCAACGGTGGTACTACCACAGGCACTACAGGCACCACGGGTACCACCGGTACCGGCAACTAATAGAACGCCTTCCGCTTTATAAGACTGCTTGGAAACCCCGCCCAAGTAGTCTTTTTTTCTTGTCGTTTATCGCGAGTGTCTTAGCCCTATGATGCGTATTTTTTCTGTGGCGGTCGTGGCCTCCGCATTGTTACAAGGCTGCATGTTTGCGCCCGGTCAATATATGGATACCGAGGCAATGACCAAGGAGGGCGGTGCAGAAAGCAGTCGCGTGGAGTTGATCCCGATTACGCCAAAGTTGCTGGCCATGGACGCAGCGACTCA
This sequence comes from Pseudomonas marginalis, assembly GCF_024169655.1. GTDB lineage: Bacteria > Pseudomonadota > Gammaproteobacteria > Pseudomonadales > Pseudomonadaceae > Aquipseudomonas > Aquipseudomonas paraveronii. The sequence continues at coordinate 2,344,578 of NZ_JALJWV010000001.1, forward strand.
AGTGTCTTATGCGCTTCCCAAAGAACTGCTCGATTATAAACCCGGTCCCTATTTGATCGGCCCAAATGATGCGTTGTACATCACGGTCTGGGATCATCCGGAGTTGACCGCGCCTTCCGGTCCGCAGCAGCAAATTGACGCCAACGGGCGTCTGGTCAACCCCGATGGCAATCTGTTCTACCCCTATGTGGGCGAAGTGGCTGCCAAGGGCCGCACCCTTACGGCGTTGCGCAGCGAAATCAGCGACAAGCTACGTCAGTACATCGACAGCCCCCAGGTCGATATCAGTGTGCTGCGGTTTGCCAGCCAGAGAGTGGTGATCACCGGGGCAGTGCTCAAGGCCGGGCCTGTACCGATCACCACCATCCCGATGAGCGTCATGGAGGCCATCGGTGCGTCCGGCGTCGATCCGATCAATGCCGACCTCTCGAACCTGACGCTGACCCGCGACGGCAAGCGTTACACGCTCGACCTCGACATGTTGAATCTCAACCCGTCGCGCTTGAACGATATCTACCTCAAGGACGGTGACCAGTTGTACCTGCCCTACAACGACCGCAAGCGCATCTATGTGATGGGCGAGGTCATGCAGCCTCGCGCGCTGAGTTTCAAGACACGCAGCATGAACCTCTCGGATGTGTTGGGCTCGGTGGGCGGCATCAACCAGAACACCTCGAACGCCGATGCGATCTACGTGATCCGCGGTGCGCAGAACCTGGACGCGCAACCGGCCAAGGTCTTCCATCTGCAAGCCGGTTCCGCAGCGGCCATGGCCCTGGCCACGCGCTTCGATGTGCAGCCCCAGGACGTGGTGTTTGTCGGCCCCGCCAATATCACCCGCTGGAACCGGGTCATCAGTCAGTTGTTACCTTCTGCCTCGATCATCGGCACCGGTGCTTCCACCCAAAACAACCTGAGCGAAGCCAACAGCCGATAAGGGTGGAACCAGCGTGGACAGTGTGAAAATCGGTATTTACGTGTGTCTTGCGTGGCTGTTGTGCGGCTGCAATCCGCTGATGCAGGCCTCGCTCGATACCTTCAAGGCGGCCGTCGTCGGGCCTGCGCCATTGGCGCTGAGCCAGGCCCAGGTGGACGCCGTGCCGTTTCCCCAGATCAAAGTGACCACGGTGTCCAGCGAAGGGGTGATGGCGATGATTCGCCAGCGCGATGACCTGCAGTTCTGGGTCGCCTCCGGCAAACAGGTGCTGTTGATGCGCGATGGCCTGGTAGTGCGCACCGTTGGCCTGGGCACTGATCTGGATGGCACACGCTGGCAAGGGCAGTCGCCGTTCCAGCAGGGGCTGCACCGCGTGCCGGACGGCTACCGCAGCAGCCGGCAGATCGACCTGGTGGAGGGCTATCGCGTCGGCATCACCGTCACCAGCCGCCTGACCCGCGAGGGCATGGAGACGCTCGAGATCCTCGACAAGCCTTACGCCCTGCTGCGCGTCGATGAAGACATCGAAGCCGAGGCCCTGGGGTTTCGTGCGCGCAACCGTTATTGGGTCGACCCCACTGACGGCTTCATCGTGCAAAGCGAACAGCACCTCAGCCCCCGCCTCACGTTGAAAATCACCCAACTGCAACCCGCCCGCCAGGAGGCCCGATGACCGCTCGCAAACGATGGGTGCTGGCGCTGTTGTGGAGCGGCGCCAGTGCCTGCCAGGCCGCCGTGACGGTGAGCGGTCAAGTCCTGCACCCCGGGCCGATCACCCTGCCACCCGAGGCGCGCCTGCTCGACGCGATCACCGCGTCGCAACCGGATGCCCAGGGCTACTGGCTGGCGGCGGCCTGGCTGCACCGGCCATTGATCGAGCCCCAGGCCCGGCTCAAAGCCGGTGTGCTGTTTGATCTGGATACGTTGCGTCAGGCCGCATTGGCCGCCGGGCGCGACGGCAGGGCCGACGTGGCGGCGCGCGTCTATCGACAGGTGCAGGCCTTGCCGGTGACCGGCCGGCAACGCGCGGTGCTGGACCCGGTGGCCGTGGAGGTCGGCTTTGCGCCCAACCTGCGGGTCAGCGAGGGTGATCAACTGATCTACCCGGAAAGGCCCACGAGCGTGCGCGTCGTGGGCGCCGTTGCGGCCCCTTGCACCTTGGCGTTCCAACCGATGCGTGCGGCGCGCGACTACCTCGACGAATGCCCGGCGGTGGCGGGTGCCGATCTCGACTACGTGTGGCAGATCCAGCCCGACGGCCAGGTCACGCGCCTGGGCATTGCCCCGTGGAACCGCGAGACAGCTGCCGCGCCTGCACCGGGCAGCACATTGCTGGTGCCGCTGCGCAGCGACGACCTGGAACCGCCCACGCCTGAGCTGAACCAACAACTGGCCGAGTTTCTTGCCACCCAACCCCTGGCTGAGGTCACGCCTTGAAATTATGTATTGCAGCCGTGCTGCTGGTGCCCTGTGGCGTCGCGCATGGCGATCCGCGTTACACCCAGAGTGATTTTGGCGGGGTCGGGCTGTTGCAAACGCCGACCGCACGCATGGCCCCGGCCGGCGAACTCAGCGTCAATGCCAACCGCACCGAGCCTTACAGTCGCTACAGTTTTTCGGCGCAGCCGCTGGACTGGCTCGAAGGCACCTTTCGCTACACCGCCATTACCAACCGGCCTTATGGCGCCGAATCGTTCAGTGGCAGCCAGAGCTACAAGGACAAAGCCATCGACGCCAAAGTGCGCCTCTACGAGGAAAGCCACTGGTTGCCCCAGGTCGCAGTGGGGATGCTCGACCTGGGGGGCACCGGGCTGTTTTCCAGCGAGTACCTGGTGGCCAACAAGCGGTATGGCGAATTCGATTTCAGTGCGGGCATCGCCTGGGGCTACCTGGGCAGCCGTGGCGATTTCGGCAACCCGTTGGGCGCGCTGAGTGATCGGTTCAACGAGCGGCCTACCGCCGAAGGTTCCGGCAACTTTTCCAACGGTTACTTCCGCGGCCGGCCCGCGCTGTTTGGCGGCGTCGCCTACCAGACCCCCTGGGCACCGTTGAGCCTCAAGCTGGAATACGAGGGCAACGACTACCAAAGCGAGCCCCGAAACAACAACCAGCGCCAGGACTCGCCGGTCAACCTCGGGCTGGTCTACAAGGTGGCCGACGCCGTCGACGTGAGTGCCGCCTGGGAACGCGGCAACACGGCGATGTTCGGCATCACCCTGCACACCAATTTCGTCAGCCGCAAGGCGCCGGTCAAAACCTACGACCCGCCGGCCCCCAAGCTGCCCGCCCAGGCGCCGACCGTCGCCATGGATCAGGTGGATTGGGCCGCGGTGTCCAGGCGCTTGCAGGACAATGCCGGCTATAGCGTCGAGCGGATTGCCCAGCGCGGCCCTGAGCTATTGGTGTATGGCGAGCAGCAACGCTATTTCTCCAGCGCCAAGGCCGTGGGCCGCGCCAGCCGGATCCTGGACGCCAGCGTCAATGACCAGATCAGTTGGTTCACCCTGGTCAGCGAGCGGTACGCCATGCCGATCGAAGAAACCAGCGTACCCCGCGAGACGTTCCGCGAGGTGATCAACCAGCGCGAGGCATTGCAAACCCTGCGTCGCCAGACTGAAGTCAACCCGCCTGGCGCCCAGGCGCAAACGCTGCTCTACACCCAACCCCCCAAGCCCTTGAGCTACGGCGTCGGCCTGGGATACAAGCAGAACGTCGGCGGGCCGGATGGCCTGCTGTATCAGATTTCCGCCGACCTCGACGCCGAATACCGCTTCACCCGCAACACCTGGTGGAGCGGCCTGCTCAGCGTCAACCTGCTGAACAATTACGATGGCTTCACCTACGACGCCCCCAGCGGCTTGCCGCGCGTGCGCACCGATCTGCGCAAGTACATGACCAGCTCCGATGTAACCTTGCCGACGTTCCAGCTCAACCATGCGGTGCGACTGGATCAGGATCTGTACGGCATGGTCTATGGCGGTTTACTGGAGTCGATGTATGCCGGTGTCGGCAGTGAAGTGCTGTACCGGCCGATGGGCCAGCGCTGGGCGCTGGGCGCTGATCTGAACTACGTGCGCCAGCGCGGATTCGAGCAGGACTTCAGCCTGCGCGACTACCGCACGGTCACGGGGCATATCACCGGCTACACCGACTTGCCGTTCAACACACAGGGGGCGCTGAGTGTCGGTCGCTACCTGGCCCGCGATTGGGGCGTCACCCTGGACCTGTCGCGCGAGTTCAACAATGGCGTGCGGATTGGCGCGTGGGTCACCCGCACCACCGCGTCAAAAGAAGCCTACGGCGAAGGCAGCTTCGACAAAGGCCTTTATCTGTCGATTCCCTTCGATGAGTTGATGAGCCTGTCGACGATGCGCCGCGCCAACCTGGTATGGGCGCCGCTGACCCGCGATGGTGGTGCGCGGCTCAATCGCGCGTATTCGCTGCATACGATGACCGACGGCCGCGACAGTGACCTGTTCTACCGGAACTTCGAGAAAGTCACTGAATAGGCGGGGAAGGGGGACGTGAAGTCCCCCTTTTTTGATCTTAGTAAATGTCTTTGGACAGCAGGGTGAACGGCGTTTTCAGCAGGATCTTGATGTCCAGCCACAGTGACCAGGTGTTGATGTAGCGCAGGTCGATGTCGACGCGTTTTTGCATCTTCTCCAGGGTCTCGGTCTCGCCCCGGCACCCATTGATCTGCGCCAGCCCCGTGATGCCGGGCTTGATACGGTGGCGCGCCATGTACGCGTGAATCTTCCCCGAGTAGTAGTCGTTGTGCGCAACCGCATGGGGCCTTGGACCGACCAGGGCCATGTGTCCTTGCAGCACGTTGAACAACTGCGGCAGTTCATCGATGGACGTGCGGCGTATGAACCGCCCCACGGGGGTGATGCGCGAATCGTGGCGGCTGGCCTGGCGTACCTCCTGGTCGTCATGCACACGCATCGAGCGGAATTTCCACACCTTGATCACCTGACCGTTCCAGCCGTGGCGGTCCTGCTTGAAAATCACCGGGCCGGGGGAGGTCAGTTTGATCAGCACGGCGAACAGAAACAGCAGCGGGCTCAGCAGGATGATCGCGAGCAAGGCCAGGCTTTTGTCCAGCAGCGACTTGCTCAGTGCGGCGGTCGGGCGGCTGGTCAGCGGGCTTTCATTGAGGAAAATAGCTGGCAGGCCATCCACCTCGGCCACGCAGTGATTGAGCAGCAGCATGTTATTGAGGTCGGGGACCCAAATGACGTCCACGCTGATCTCCAGCAGGTTGATGTACAGCGCCTCGATGTGGGTGGCTTCCTGCAGCGAATGGGTGATGTACAGCCTGCGGATACCGTGCTGCCTGATCAACTGCGGCAGGTCCTGCAGCTCGCCGAGTATCTGCGATTGTACGCCTGGGGAGGCGGACGCCGTGGTGCCGACGAGGCCAACCAGCGGCGAGCGTTTTTGCCGGGAAAGTGTTCTCGCAAGGTCGGCGGCAAGTTTGCCGGTGCCAATTATTAACGACTTATGCCGCTCGTGAAGTTGCCCATGATAATAGCGGGAAAGACTATGGATAGGGATGTAACAGAGCGCCAGCACGGCATAACTGGTTGCCGCCCACAGCAGCAGTATTTCGATGGGGAATAAGGCATCGGCATTGCAGGCGATGCCCACCGCAAGCAGTATCAGCAGGGTAAGTAACCAACCCATAAAAAGTCGGCCTAATCCCACGCCGTAATCATCTTTCTTGCTATAAACGTCACACAGCATATAGGCCGGAATCGAGGCCAATATGCTAAAGGCGGCCAAAACCCGGTAGTGATACTCCAGTTGGCCGGTCTTTAAAATAACCAATGCAAATAACAGCGCGACGACCAAACTTGAGGCCAGTGTCCACTGCCCCCAAAAGGTCAGACCTTTGGGGGTTAGGTGACGATGCATTCTCCGGTTATTTAGCATACTACTGCTCCCAGTGGTGACCACTCGCGGTGGCAGGCTTAAGCGAGACGTGGCGTTAAAGCGGCCAAATGACAGGCACACGTAAGCGCGCACAGATTGATATTAATCAACGGCAGGGGGCAGTAGCTGACGACTTATAACAGGCGCATAGCGGTAGTTAAGTGGTTGTTGGGTGAGACGGATTGTTATAAAAAGGCAGATATACGAGCGTGATCAACGCCAAGATTGACGATTTTGGAATTATTGTTTTTTTAACGGAGTTGCTGGGAAAGCTCCATGGGCTTTTTTATTCTCTGGGTCAAACAATAACCACGATTTCTCACCGAGCGGAACAAACGCTCGCCATCGTTGATGCGCTTGAATTTCTCCTGAAGTCGGCTGAGGCACATTTCCAGGCCGCGGTACAACTCAGGTTCGCGACCAATATTGCGAATAAGTTCTTCTTTGCTCACCACGCGTTCTTCATGGTGTAACATTTTTTTGATAAGTGCTGATTCAATGGTGGTCAGGGAAATGCGTAGGCCGCCCTTGCTCAACATTCGATCATGTTGCGTAAGTATCCAGAAGTCGGGTGCCTGTACCGGAGGTTTTTCGGTGTGTGTCGCCAGTGTTTTTTGATGCCGGTCGGCCTCGCAAAGTTGAACATTGAGTTCAAGTTTATTGTAAGGTTGTAATGTTCTATAAATAACAGATTTCGCTGCGGTATTGGGACTGTCGAGTTTTTTGAACGCGGGGTAATGAGCGTGCTGTGGATTGAAGTAATGGTTGGCAAGCGATGGTGTGTGGGGTGCCTGATCCTCAGTTGCCTGCGTTAGTGGCAGCCAAGCGATGTCACCATAGAGTAACTCCGCGTTCGACGCAAAGTCGGGCAGCGGGATAAAAGCGGAGGGCGCGGTGGGTAGGTGTTTCTTGAGTGAGCTCATAGTGGTTACCATGGTCAGGTGGGTAGGAGTTATAAACTTTCAGGCGGCGAGTAGTAACTGCCCTGAAAGTGATTGAAAGGCAAGCGCTTAGCGAGTGTCGCACTGTCGGAAAACTCAACCTTGTCCGCAATGAACGAAATTCGAGTGGCGCTTATCAGCTCTAGCATGCGGTCATAGAGGCGGTCGAACAGGTCTGAGCGAGTATTCAAACTCAACCTCAGGGCAGCATCCGGAAATGGCATTTTTATATAGTCATAGAGCTTTAGTTCGATCAGCAGGTCAGCCTGCTTTGTATCCAGAGTGTAGTTATTGTAGGCGAGCTTGATACTGCTTCGGTCTTTCAGGGCATAAAGCTGGCGCACCATCGCGCGGCGTTCTGTGGGGCCGGGGAGTGCGTCCAAGGGGTTCTCCACACTGATAACGAGTTGTTGTTTATAGCTTTCCAAGACATTCGCGACATGGATAAGTTCATTTAGCGTATCTTCGGACATAAGCGCCGATTGGTCGATGCGCAGAAATTTATGAGTTGCAGGCTGTGCCGAAGCAAGGCGACGGTGACTGAAGTCGGCAGTCGTGCGCGGGGCGATGCGCAATAACGCGTCACGGTAGGCGCATTTAAGTTGCTCGCGATATATGGGGTGCAAATGCTCTGGAAGGTTGAGCGGATTACATGCGCTAGTTACGCGAATCTCATTGCCCCAAAGTGTGCAGCTTCGTTCAACTATCGCTTGCCTGAAGAGCTTGGGGTGCGCTATTCCGGCAGGCGATATTTTCTCGTTATTCACGATGCTAGCTCTCTTGGGTCGGGTGTAAATGATGGGCGGAAATAATTCCGCGGCTCAATTTATAGCCGTAGCCACGGATGTTCTGAATGATGTTTTCGCCATAACATGCCTTGATTTTACTGCGCAGGCGGCTGATGGATTTCTCCAGGGCGCGAGAGTCGTAGAATTTGGTATTGAGTCCCATAACGCTGGCGATTTCATCATGACTGAGCAGCCGACTATGGATCAGTGCCTCAAGGACTTTCATTTCGACGAAGGAAATCTCGAGTTTCTGGCCGTTGCCGTAAAGGCACATCCGATCCTGATCCAGGATGAGTTTGCAGTAGTTCAAACGATACGTTTCATTGAGAAACGCCTCGACTAAACTCAACTTTTCCTCCGGCGAGGTGTCTGTCACTTTTAGACAGTAGTCCGCACCGGCCAAATAATATTTGGTTTTGCTTTGAGTTGAGGCGAACGTGATGAAAATAACTATTAGACAGGCCGGATTTTTAGTCCTGGTCTTTTTTATGATGTCCAGGGTTTGACTGCTGGCAGAAGGGGTGTCGATTTCTATGACAATGGCGCGATAATCGGCGTGATCTTCCTGATGACCGACTAGTTGACCGTAGCTGCGTGTATCGACTTTTAAATCATTCGGTACAGTGCGAACTATAAGTGCTCTGAAATCCTCGGTTTTAGACGTAGTCCGTGCAATAGCGAGGACGTTGGAAAAATGCATCACCTACTCCCTTTTCTGGCATGCAAGGCCGACAGTTCAATCGCTGCTAGCGTTAGATACTAATCGAATTGATTCCGCCAAAACGTGACAAATTTTAACATTCGTCACTTTGTTCTAAAGGCTGCAGCGGGGTGACGGGGGCGTGTTGCGGGGCCGCATTTGCGCGGGTGTACACATATGCTAGTGCAGATTGTTAGTATGCGGTAAGTGTCTTAGGTCAATTGGTTTTTAGGCCTATGGTGATTTAATTTTTTCTATAAATGAGGCCGGGTGGCGGGGCGACGAATAGCCTGAAAATGCCAGCGCGGTGCCGTCGATTCCGCGCTGGCATGAGTGATCCTGCCGGGACCAATGACTGCTTAAGCTAATTCTAAAAAGGTATTTATTACCGCTTTTTAAGATCGTTTAGCTTGGTCGCTCCCCCAAGACACTCATGGAGTGAGCCGCCGATGCTGCAATCAATCAACGCCTTGCCGCTGCTGGACCTGTCGCTGCTCGATGGCAGCCCGGCGCAGCGCGGCGCATTTCTCGATGAGCTGCGTTTTGCCGCGCGGCACATCGGCTTCTTCTACCTCACCGGTCACGGTATCGATCCGGCGCTGCTGGCGCAGGTGCAGCAGCAAGCGCGGGCTTTTTTCGCCTTGCCCGAGGCAGAAAAACTGGCCGTCGGCATGCTCAACTCCGCGCACTTTCGCGGCTATAACCGCGCAGCGTCGGAAATCACCCGCGGCCAGCCGGACCTGCGTGAGCAGTTCGACGTCGGTGCCGAGCGCGAACCCTTGGCCGTCGATCAGCACCCTGCGGCCTGGGCACGCCTGCAAGGCCCCAATCAATGGCCGGCGGCGTTGCCCGAGCTCAAGCCCTTGGTGTTGGCCTGGCAGCAGGCGATGACCCAGATGTCGTTGCGCCTGCTACGTGCGTTCGCCCAGGCCTTGTCCCTGCCCGAGAACGCGTTCGACGCGCTGTACGGCGACACGCCCAACGAACATATCAAGCTGATCCGCTATCCCAGCCGCCATGCCGGTCAAAGTCGCCAGGGTGTCGGCGCGCACAAGGACTCCGGCTTCCTGAGTTTCCTGCTGCAAGACCAGCAGGCCGGTTTGCAGGTAGAAGTGGAGGAGGGCCGCTGGATCGATGCCGCGCCGCGTCCCGATACGCTGGTGGTGAATATCGGCGAATTGCTGGAACTGGCCAGTAACGGCTATCTGCGTGCCACGGTCCACCGCGTGGTGTCGCCGCCGGTGGGCAGCGAACGCTTGTCCCTGGCATTTTTCCTCGGCGCGCAACTGGATGCGGTGGTGCCGGTGTACCAACTCGCGCCCGAACTGCTGCGCGATGCCCACGGCCCCACCAGCGATCCGCGCAACCCGTTGCTGCGCGACGTCGGCTGGAACTACCTCAAGGGCCGCCTGCGCTCCCACCCGGATGTCGCCCAGCGTTTCTACGCCGACGCCACGTTGCCCCACGCACTGTCCGCCTGATCAGGAGATCACTCAGTTGAAGACATCCGCACTTACCCTGGCGGCCTTGCTGGCCGCTTTCAATGTGTCGGCCGCCGATGCCTTGCGCGTCGCCGCCGACCCGATTCCCCATGCGCAAATCCTCGAATACGTGCAGACGCTCGACCCGAGCCTGAAGCTGAACATCATCGAGATCCCCAGCGGCGTGAACTCCAATGAGTTGTTGGCCCATGGCGATGTCGACGCCAATTACTTCCAGCACCTGCCGTATCTCAAGTCCCAGGAACAGGCGCTCGGCCAGAAGTTCGCCGTGGCGGCCACCGTGCATATCGAACCGTTGGGGATTTATTCGCACCGCCACACCCGCTTCGACCAGGTGCCCGACAACGGCACCGTCGCCGTGCCGAATAACGTCACCAACCTCAGTCGCGCCCTGTACCTGTTGCAAGCCAATGGCCTGATCACCCTCAAGCCGGGCTTCAACGATGCGGCCAAGGACCAGGCCACGCCCAAGGACATTGCCGAGAACCCCAAGCACCTGAAGATCCTGGAAATCGAATCGCCGCAAATTCCCCGGGCGCTGGAGGATGTCGACCTGGCGGTGATCAATGGCAACTTCGCCCTGGAAGCCGGGCTGCAACCGGCCAAGGATGCGTTGGGGCTGGAAAAGGCCCAGGGCAACCCTTACGCGAATATTCTGGTGACCACGCCCAAACTGGCGCAGGACCCGCGCATCCAGCAACTGGCCAAGGACCTGCGCTCGCCGGCGGTGGCCCAGTTCATCAGCGAGAAATATGCCGGTTCGGTGATCCCGGTGGCGCTCGAATGATCGTCGTCGAGGGCGTCAGCAAAACCTACGCCGACGGCCAGCCGGCGGCGCTGGATAACGTGTCGCTGCAGATCGCCGACGGCTCGATCTTCGGCATCGTCGGCCGCAGCGGCGCGGGTAAAAGCACCTTGCTGCGCTGCCTTAACCTGCTGGAGCGGCCGACCTCCGGGCGCATCCTCATGGATGGCCAGGACCTGACCCGCTTAACCGACAAGGCGCTGCGCCAGCAACGCCAGCGCATCGGCATGATCTTCCAGGGGTTCAACCTGCTGCACTCGCGCAATGTGGCGGATAACGTCGCGGTGCCGTTGGAGATTGCCGGGCTGCCCAAGGCCGAGCGTGCCGTGCGGGTGGAGGAGTTGCTGGCGTTGGTTGGCTTGAGCGACAAGGCGGCGGCGTTTCCTTCGCAACTTTCCGGTGGGCAAAAGCAGCGCGTCGGCATCGCCCGCGCATTGGCCGCGCGCCCGGCGTATCTGCTGTCGGATGAAGCCACCAGCGCCCTGGACCCGGAAACCACGGCTTCGATCCTGGCGCTGTTGCGCGACATCAACCGGCAACTCGGGGTGACCATCGTGTTGATCACCCATGAACTGGAGGTGGTCAAGGCGATCTGCGACAGCGCGGTATCCCTGGCGGCGGGGCGCGTGGTGGAAAGCGGCACGCTGCTGCAACTGCAGGCTGACCCGTCATCGCGCCTGGGCCGCTCGCTGGCGCCCAGCCTGCACGTGGTGAGGGCCGTATGAAAACCGACTGGTATGAGGTGCTCCAACTGCTGCTCAACGCCACCGGCGAAACCCTCTACATGGTGCTGCTGGCGGGGCTGTTCACCTTGTTGATCGGCCTGCCGCTGGGCGTGTTGCTGTTTATCAGCCGCCCGGCTGGGCTGTTCCCGCTGCCACGGCTCAACCGTGTGTTGGGCGCGGTGATCAACCTGGGGCGTTCGTTGCCGTTTGTGGTGATGTTGATCGCGCTGATTCCGCTGACCCGCCTGATTGTCGGCACCACCTTGGGCAGCACGGCCGCCGTGGTGCCGATCACCATGGGTGCTTTTCCATTTTTCGCACGCATTGTCGAGGCCGCCCTGGACGAAGTGGACGCGGGCCGCATCGAGGCGATCGTGGCGATGGGCGGCGATATCCGGCATGTGATTTTCAAGGTGCTGCTGCCCGAAGCCTTGCCGGCGCTGGTGGCCGGGGTCACGCTGACCCTGGTGATGCTGATCGGCTTTTCGTCCATGGCCGGGGTGATCGGTGGTGGTGGTTTGGGCGACTTGGCGATTCGCTACGGCTACCAGCGTTTCAACAACCAGATCATGGTGGTGACGGTGGTGGTGTTGGTCGTGCTCGTGCAGGGCGTGCAAAGCCTGGGGGATCGCTGCGTGAGGTCGTTGGCGCATCGCCGATAAACGCTTAATGTTGATCGCGGCATGCTCAACGGTCGCGCACGGCCTTGAGCAACAGCGTTTCGAAGGCTTGCTGCACCCCAGGCCCATCAGTGTGGGCCAACTGTTCACCGTTCACCCCTGGCGGCAGGCTGGCCCAGATGAACATGCCGCCTACATCCTCTACCTGGCCTACAAACAGTGGACTGGCGGCTATCTCGGCCAACGCATCAAGCCCGTGCTGGAAACCCCCCGGCGGCGGGTATGGCTGCAACGGGTCACGGCGTTGTTGCTGCTGGGCGTTGTCGGGATGCTGGCACGGGGCTTTTCCGACTGACGACGGAGAGTTTATGAGCGGTAGTGGTGATATGACGTTGCCCTGATAGACTCCAGGCACTCTCTCAGGATCGCATCCCACCATGCCTGCCCCCGGAGGAAATGGAGTTCCGCTCGCTACCCGCTTGTACAAATCCCGCATGTTGGGGCTGACGCTTGGCTTTGCCTGCGTGGCGTTCGGCATGTATCCGCTCAACCCACCGTCATGGGTGTGGGTGTTGATGGTGATCAACGGCTTTGTCTGGCCGCATCTGGCTTATCAATGGTCGCGCCGTACCGCCAACACCTTGCGGTGTGAGCGCCGCAACCTGCTGTTCGATTCGTTTTGCGGCGGCTTCTGGGTCGGCGCCATGCACTTCAACCCACTGCCCAGCGTCACCACCCTGTCGATGATGACCATGAATAATGTGGCCATCGGCGGTACCCGTTTCATGCTGGCGGGCTGGGTGGCGCAGGCGTTGGGCGTCGGCGTGGCGCTGCTGATCTTCACCCCGGCGTTCGTCAGCATGACCACCCAGGCGCAGCTGTACGCCTGCTTGCCGATCCTGATGCTGTATCCGCTGGCCCTGGGCTGGATTTGCTATCGCCAGGCCGTGAGCCTGGCCGGGCACAAGCGCGAGCTACTGGCCCTGAGTCGTACCGACAGCTTGTCCGGCCTGCTCAACCATGGCGCGTGGAAGGACCATCTGGACATCGAGTTCCAACGCTGCCACCGCGAACCACAGGGCGCGGTCATTGCCCTGATCGACATCGATCACTTCAAAGCGATCAACGACACCTACGGCCATGTCACTGGCGATATCGTCCTGTGCCAGCTCAGTAAAGTGCTGCGCCAGAACCTGCGTGCCACCGACCTGGCCGGGCGCTACGGCGGTGATGAGTTCTGCGTGATTCTGCCGGGCGTGCCGCTCAATCGGGCCACGGAAGTCATGGATACCCTGCGTGATCGCTTCAATGCGCTGGCCTATGCCCAGGACCCGACCCTGCGTGCCAGCTTGAGCATCGGCCTGGCGCCTTATCAGCCTGGGCATGCCGATTCCACCAGTTGGCTCAACGATGCTGACCAGGCGTTATACGAAGCCAAGAGCAGCGGGCGCAACCGGGTCAGCGCGGTGCAGGGCCCTTGGTTGAGGTCGGTCTAGTGGGGTAGGGTGTGACGATCCCTTCCAATAAAAACAAGGATCAATTCATGCTCTTCACCTTCCCCCGTACTCTTTTGGCCGCGACCCTGGCCGTGTCCTTCGCACTCCCGGCCTACAGTGCCGAACCCCACACACAGATCCAGGCGGCTGCCGAACAGTACCAGGCCGACGCGCTGAAACTGCTCGAACGTCTGGTCAACATCGACTCGGGTTCCGGCTACGGGCCGGGCCTGACCCAGGTCAGCGACATCGCCGTCGATGAGCTCAAGCAGTTGGGCTTCAGTATCGAACGCGTGCCCGATGCCGCGGCCAACAGCAGCCATGTGATCGCCACCCTCAAAGGCACCGGTAAGGCCAACATCCTGCTGATGGCCCACATGGACACCGTATTCAAAGAGGGCTCGGCCGCCGCACGTCCGTTCCACATCAAGGACGGTCGCGCCTACGGTCCCGGCGTGATGGATGACAAGGGCGGTATCGTCGCCGGTATCTACGCGCTGAAAGTCCTGAAAAACCAGGGCTTCACGGACTACGCGCGGATCACCTTCCTGCTCGACGCCAGCGAAGAAACCGGTTCCGACGCCGCCTCAGCGCTGATCCGCAAAACTGCCAAGGCCCACGATGTGACCTTGAACCTCGAGCCCGGTCGCCCGGCGGATGGCCTGGTGGTCTGGCGCAAAGGCAGCGCCACTGCGGTGGTCGAAGTCAAAGGCAAAGCCGCTCACGCCGGCGTCGCACCGGAACTGGGGCGCAACGCCGCGATGGAAGCCGCCCATCAGATCCTGCAACTGGGCCAGCTGGGCGATGCAGAAAAGAAAACCACCATCAACTTCACCGTGCTTCAGGCCGGTGATCGCGTCAACGTGATTCCTGACCAGGCGACGGCCAAGGCCGATGTGCGTGCGGCGTTGCCGGAAGAGTTCGACCGCATCGAGAAAGACCTGGCGCGGGTATCGGCCAACAAGTTGATCCCCGAGACGCAAGTGAAGACCAGCCTGCAGCGCGGTCTGCCGCCGATGCCACAGACGCCGGAATCGGACAAGTTGGTGGCGATTGCCCAAGGCATTTATGGCGAGCTGGGGCGCACGCTGACTATTGAAGGCAGTGGTGGCGCGGCGGATGCGAGTTTGTCGGCCGGGGTAGGAACGCCGACCCTGGATGGGTTTGGGATTGTCGGTGGGAATATCCACACGCCCGAGGAATATGCGGAGGTGGGGAGTGTGGCGCCGCGCATCTATTTGTTGAGCCGCATGATCATGGAGTTGGCGAAGCGCTGACTTGAGGTTCTCCGGGATCGTTCTGTGAGGACCTGCTGATTGTCCTATGCATAGAACGAACAAGGTCGCGTTTACCGGCTAGTCCCCAGGGCTCGAGGGGCTTAGGGTGTAGGCACTTTGGAGGTACACCATGAAAAAACTCATCGGCATCTACACCAGCCCCCGCGCCCATTGGGTCGGCGACGGTTTTCCGGTGCGCACGCTGTTTTCCTACGACACCCTGGGCAAGCACATCAGCCCATTCTTGTTGTTGGACCACGCCGGTCCGGCGGATTTCACCCCGACCGCACAACGTCGCGGTGTCGGCCAGCACCCGCATCGCGGCTTTGAAACCGTGACCATCGTCTACGACGGCGAAGTCGAACACCGCGACTCCACCGGGGCCGGCGGCACGATCGGCCCCGGCGACGTGCAATGGATGACCGCCGCCAAGGGCATCCTCCACGAAGAGTTCCACTCCGAAGCCTTCGCCCGTAGCGGCGGGGTGCTGGAAATGGTGCAACTGTGGGTCAACCTGCCGGCCAAGGACAAAATGGCCGACGCCGGCTACCAGACGATTGTCGACGGCGATATTCCGCTGCTGCCGTTGGCCAATGAGGCCGGCCAACTGCGCCTGATTGCCGGTGAATTCGCAGGTACAAAAGGCCCGGCACGCACCTTCACGCCCATCGACGTGTGGGACCTGCGCCTCAACGCCGACAAGGCGCTGACCCTGGATCTGCACGCCGGACGCAACACCGCGCTGGTGATCTTGCGCGGTACGGTGCTGGTCAATGGCGCAGAAATCGCGCGCCAGGGGCAATTGGCACTGTTTGAGCGCGACGGCACGCAACTGTCCCTGGAGCCCAGCGACGATGCCAGGGTGCTGCTGCTCAGTGGTGAGCCGATCGACGAGCCTATCGTCGGGCATGGGCCGTTCGTGATGAATACCGAGCAGGAAATCCATCAGGCGTTTGCTGATTTTCACTCCGGTCATTTCGGGCAGATGCAGCGCTGAAAGGTTGACGCCAAGCCTAATGTGGGAGCGGGCAAGCCCCCACATGCGTAATTGCATGGACTTGACCAGTGAGGCCGAGAGTGGTCGTTATGCTGTAAACGTTCGGCGGCGATCATGAGTTCGAACCGGCAGACTCTTCTTTGCGGACATGATCCGTATGCTTCCTTGGAATAGGCTTACAAGCCTGCCGACGCAACTTTCTATTTTCCGGCTTCTTGGTCAGCTTCGAGAATCAAGCTCGGGGATGGGCCGCGAGCCTTTGCGAACCACCACATGGCAAATGTCCCAAGAATAGTCGTTAACACGGCCAAAATCAGGATTACGGTCTGGGTGCCCAAGGGCGCAGCTAACAAAGCCACCAGTAAACCTGCCAGAGGCTGGGACATGTTATTCAGCAGCGTGATCACACCTACCGTCTTGCCGAAGTCCTGAGGCGGTATCACCCGCTGCCGGATAGTGCGTATGTAGACGTTGAACATTTTGTCGAAGCCTGCGATCAACAGGAAACCCAGCACATAGCCGAGCAGACTCGGACTCAGGGCGCTGATGAATGCCCCCGTTGCGATCATCGAATATCCGACACCCCCGAGGACTCGCAGAGGCAGCACCACCCGAGCGAGAAGGAACAGGATCACGATTGTTGTCACCGCACCCGCCGCCTGAAGCCCTGCATAGCTATCCTTGCCGGCGCTGTACTGGCCGATCACCATGGCCGCCGAAGTTGCCAAGGTGACACCAACGATCAGGTTGACGCCTACCGCCAGAATGATGATTTTTTTCAATTCCGCCAGGCTACGGATATGCCCAAAAGCGATCCGCAACGGCTGCAGCCAGATGTCTTGATGCTGCTCGAACACGTCCAGCGTCATACGGCCAAGACGTTGCCACGCCAGCATGCTCAGGTCTGCCAGCAGGAACAATCCGGCGATCCAAAGCACCACCCAATGCCAAGCCCAAACCTCAAGCATCAGTGCCGCCACCAGAGGCCCGAGGACCAGTCCCGTCTGGTCGGCGATCTGGGAGTAGGACAACGTCTTGGTGTAGCTGTAGTGCTGGAAGATATGCGGCATCAGCACTTCGCGAGCCATGATGCCTTGCGTGGTCAGCACTCCGCACAGTGCCGACAGCACCACTATCCAACCGATGCCACCAAAGATTCCGTAGAGCACCACCCCCAGCACACAGAGCCATGCCCGGTAGACCTGACTGATATGCAGGATCTTAATAGGCGGGTACTTGTCGCACAGCGCGCCGCACAGCGGGAACGCGAGAAATCGCGGTAGCGATTCGACGAAGAACGCTAGCCCTGCCCATGAAGCGCTGTTGGTGGTCTGGAACACCACCAGCGGCACAATAAACAACAGGATCTGATCCGCCAGCCTCGATAGAAAGAGCGAGATAAAAAAGGCGAGGTAATCCTCACGCATAGGGAACTCCTTTGTGTAAGCGACGTGGCATAGCGGTCTGAAGAAACATCAGTATGAGTTTACAAGGTGTCTAGATAATCCGGCGCGATGCAAACGCCTGGTCAGTGCTGATGCAATCAGGTGGTCAGATACGGTGCAATTTCCCACCCGCATTTCGCTCCGCGCTATACCCCCACATCCCCATTTCATGCGATCTTCTCGGCATTCACCCTGGAGTCGTCTGGATGCCCTCATTTATCGCTGATCACCCCATGTTGTGCGCCCTGGCGCTGATCTTTATCGACATCGGTGTGTGGCGCCTGATTTCCGCTGACCTGGCCAACTGGAAGCTGGCGGCGCGGCTGGTGATTTTTGCGGTGTTCAGCGCCGTGTTGTTCAACGACGGCATGAACCCGATGCTCGTCGCGCCGTATGCCGACAACACCGCGTTGCACCTGGCCGCCACCGCGTTGCAGATCGGTTGGTGGCTGTTCGCGGCGCGGACCCTGACGGTGTTGCTCGGTGCGGTGATGATGCAGCGCGTGGGCCATACCGGTCGGCTGTTGCAGGACCTGCTGGGCGCGGTGATTTTCCTGATTGCGATCATCGCCGCCATGGCCTACGTGCTCGACCTGCCGGTCAAGGGCGTGCTTGCCACCTCCGGCGCGGTGGCGATCATCGTCGGCCTGGCGCTGCAAAGCACCCTCAGCGATGTGTTTTCCGGGATCGTGCTCAACACCACCAAGCCGTACCAGCTCGGTGACTGGATTTCCATCGACGGCACTGAAGGCCGCGTCACCGATATCGACTGGCGCGCCACGCGGTTGCAGACGTCCCAGGGCAGTATGGCAGTGATCCCCAATTCGTTGGCGGCCAAGGCCAAGATCATCAATTTCTCGCGCCCGGCGGATATGTTCGGCCTGTCGGTCTGCCTGCAAGTCAGCCCCCACGCACGTCCGCAAACCGTGATCGAGGCGTTGGAACGGGCGATGCAAGGTTGCCGGCCGCTGCTGGCAAAGCCGGCGCCGAACGTGGCGTTCAAAACCTCGTCCAGTGGCGGCGTCGAGTATGAAATCAGCGGTTTTGTACCGGCGATGCTACTCAAGCGCGAAGTGCGCAATCAGCTATACGACCTGGCTTTCCGGCACCTGCAGGCGGCAGGTGTCGGTCTGCTGTCGGCCACCGAAAGCAGCACGCCGCTGGCGCTGTCAGGTGCGCGGGCGTTGCTGGAGCGTTCGTCGATTTTCTCCACCTTGCGCCAGGAAGAGAAGGACACCTTCAGCCAGAACATGACCCTGCACAGCTACCGTGCTGGCGAGATGATCCTGCCGGCGGGGGAAGTCAGCGATCATTTGTTTATCGTCGAAACCGGCGTGGTCTCGGTGATGCTGAACAAGGCTGGGCACACGTTCGAAGCCGGGCGCATGGGGCCGGGGGAAGTGATCGGCGAGGCCGGGATCTTGTCCGACGAGGCCACGCTGGCGGACTTCAGCGCCAAGACCTACTGCACGCTCTACCGCGTCGAGAAGGAATACCTCAAGCCGTGCCTGGATGCGCGGCATGACATCGGCGAAGCGATGAAAGCGCTGCTGGATTTTCGCGTACATACGGCGCAGACCCTGACCCAGGAAGCGCCGGTGGTACCGGTGAAGAAGGGCTTCCTGCAGTGGTTGCGCAAGCGCGGGTTGTAGCGCGATCAGGGCGCCGGGGCGAGGCGGCAACGCTCGTCGAAATCTTCGGCCAACTGCGCCAGCGTCACATCCCCCAGCCGCGCCAGTAACAGAGCCTGGGCCTGGTCGAACGCGTCGCTCAGCGCCGCGTTCACTGCCTGTTCCACCAGGCATTGCGGGTGGTCGGTGGACAGTCCGATGGCGAATATCGACGGTGTGCCCAAGGCATTGTGAATATCCAGCAAGGTGATTTCACTCAAGGGTTTGCCCAGCGTCCAGCCGCCCTGATGGCCTTTTTCCGAGCGTACATAGCCTTTTTCCTTGAGCAGCCCCAGTGTGCGCCGCACCACCACCGGGTTGGTGCCGAGCATCTGCGCGATGGTCTCCGAGGTGGCGCGCGCTTTATGGCGGTCCATATGGATCAGTACATGCAGCATGCGCGAGAGGCGGGTGTCGTTTCTCATCAAAAAACCTCAAGTCGATTGGGTCGAAAGTATCCTTTGTAACCCAAAAAGTTGCGAGACACTTGACGCGCTATTTTTACGTAACTTATGGTGTGTCGTGAAAGCGCGCGGATGACCGTGCGCACCTGACAAGGGGCACTTTCATGATGCATGACGTCATTATCGTGGGCGGCAGCTATGCTGGCTTGTCCGCCGGCCTGCAGTTGGCGCGGGCGCGACGCAAGGTTCTGGTGATCGACGCGGGGCAGCGGCGCAATCGGTTTGCCGCCACCGCCCATGGCTTTCTCGGCCAAGACGGCGAGGCGCCGGACGTCATTGCCGCCGAAGGTCGCAGTCAATTGATGGAATATCCGAGCGTCACCTGGGTGCAGGACAGCGCGATCCAGGCCGGCCCGGTGCAAGGTGGTTTCAGCGTGCGCACGCAGTGCAACGCAGAGTTCAAGGCCCGCCGCCTGATCCTCGCCACCGGGGTGGTGGACGAATTGCCCGCTCTCGAAGGCTTGGCGGAACGCTGGGGCAAGCACGTGTTCCATTGCCCTTACTGCCATGGCTATGAGCTGGATCAAGGCCGCATCGGTGTGTTGGCCACCTCGCCGCTGGCGATGCACCATGCGCTGATGTTGCCGGACTGGGGCACCACCACCTTGTTCACCAATGGCGTGTTCACCCCGGATGCAGAGCAACAGGCGCAGTTGGATCGGCGCGGGGTTCGCGTGGAGCACACGGCGGTGACGCGGATCAGCGGCGAGCGCGTGGATCTGGAACTGGCTGATGGTCGCGTGATTCAACTGGACGGCGTATTCACGATGTCCCGCACTCGCCTCAGCCCCTTGGCCGAGCAGTTGGGCTGTGCGCTGGCCGACGGCCCTACCGGCCCGTACCTGCACACCAACGAAACCCGCCAGACCTCCGTGGCCGGGGTGTTTGCCTGTGGCGATGCGTCCCTTGCCGCCGGTTCCGTGGCGCTGGCGGTGGCCGAGGGCGTGCGCGCCGGGGTGGGCGCGCACGTTTCGTTGATCCACGGTTGAGGTCGGCCGGGCTGGCCGGGATCGGCGCTCAGCGCACCAGGCACGGGCGCTTGTTATCGAAACTCCAACCGGGAATCAGGAACTGCATGGCCACGCTGTCATTGCGCGCGCCCAGGCCCATGCCTTTGTAGCATTCGTGGGCCTGGGCCACGGCGTCCATGTCGATCTCTACACCCAGGCCTGGTTTGGTCGGCACCTGGATGTGACCGTCGACAATCTGCAACGGCGCCTTGGTCAGGCGCTGGCCGTCCTGCCAGATCCAGTGGGTGTCGATCGCGGTGATAGCGCCCGGTGCGGCGGCCGCCACCTGGGTAAACATCGCCAGGGAAATATCGAAGTGGTTGTTGGAATGCGAGCCCCAGGTCAGGCCCCATTCATGGCACATCTGCGCGACGCGCACCGAGCCTTGCATCGTCCAGAAGTGCGGGTCGGCGAGGGGGATGTCCACCGATTGCAACTGGATCGCGTGGCCCATTTCGCGCCAGTCGGTGGCGATCATGTTGGTGGCGGTAGGCAGGCCGGTGGCGCGGCGGAATTCAGCCATGACTTCGCGGCCCGAATAGCCGTTTTCCGCGCCGCACGGGTCTTCGGCGTAGGCCAATACGTGATGTTGGTCGCGGCACAGGGCGATGGCTTCCTTGAGTGACCAGGCGCCGTTCGGGTCCAGGGTGATGCGTGCGTCGGGGAAGCGCTCGGCCAGGGCGGTGACCGCTTCGATTTCTTCGGCGCCGCGCAACACGCCGCCCTTGAGCTTGAAGTCGTTGAAACCGTACTTGGCCTGGGCGGCTTCGGCCAGGCGCACGATGGCGTCCGGGGTCAGGGCCGGTTCATGGCGCAGGCGAAACCAATCGTCGCCGTCGGCTTCGCTGCGGTAGGCCAGGTCGGTCTGCTGGCGGTCGCCGATATAGAACAGGTAGCCGAGCATCTTCACCGCGTCGCGCTGCTGGCCTTCGCCGAGCAGGGCGGCCACTGGCACTTCGAGGAATTGGCCGAGCAGGTCGAGCAGCGCCGCTTCCATCGCGGTGACGGCGTGGATGGTGATGCGCAGGTCAAACGTCTGCAGGCCGCGACCCGCGCTGTCGCGGGCGGCGAAGGTGCGGCGCATGGCATTGAGGATGCTCTGGTACTCGCCGATCGGTTTGCCGATCACCAGGCTGCGTGCGTCTTCCAGGGTTTCGCGGATGCGTTCGCCGCCCGGTACTTCGCCCACGCCGATGTGCCCGGCGCTGTCCTTGAGGATCACGATATTGCGCGTGAAAAACGGCCCGTGGGCGCCGCTGAGGTTGAGCAGCATGCTGTCGTGGCCGGCCACCGGGATCACTTGCAGGTGGGTGACGATTGGGGCGTGGCTGGCGTGGTGCTGATGTTCTGTGTTCATGAAAACGCTTCCTTATTTGCTCAAGACGGGGGCGGGGTGCAGCACGCTCGGGCTTTGGGCGCCGGGCCGGGTCTTGGCGAAGAACACCAGGATCGCCGCGAGGATCGAGGTGCCGGCCAGCCCATACAAACCGCCCTGGATCGACCCGGTGGTCTGCTCCAGAAACCCGAAGGTGGTGGGTGCGACAAACCCGCCGAGGTTGCCGATGGAATTGATCAGTGCGATCACTGCCGCCGCGATGCGCGCATCCAGGTAGCCCTGGGGAATCGGCCAGAACAGCGAGGACGCCGACTTGAACCCAATCGCCGCAAAACAGATGGCGACAAAGGCAAAGATCGGCCCACCGGTGGTGGAGAAAAACATCCCCGCTGCGGCAATCAACAGCGCCGTGGCCACCCACGCCTGCTGGTGCTTGTACTTGCCGGCCAGGGCCGCGAACGAGTACATGGCGATGATCGAAATCAGCCAGGGGATGGAGTTGTAGAAGCCCACCTGGATGTCACTCAGGTCGCCCATCTTCTTGATGATGCTCGGCAGCCAGAACGTGGCGGCATAGATGGTCAGTTGGATGCAGAAATACAGGGCGCAGAACAGCATGATCTGGCGGTCCTTGAGCAGCGTGCCCAGGGTTGGCTTGACCGTGTTGGCGGCGTCACGCTCGCGTTGTTCGCGCTCGATCTCGCCGACCAGCGCGTCCTGTTCTGCGCGGCTGAGCCATTTGGCATCGTGGGGTTTGGAGTCGAGCCAGAACCACACGAAAAAGCACAACAGCACCGAGGCCATGCCTTCGATGATGTACATCCATTGCCAGCCGTGCAGGCCCAGCCCGTTGATTTGCAGCAGCACGCCGGACAGTGGGCCGGAGATCAGCGAGGCCAGGGCCGAGCCGCTGAGGAAGATCGCAATCGCCTTGCCGCGTTCCACCCCAGGCAGCCAGCGGGTGAAGTAGTAGATCACGCCCGGAAAGAACCCGGCCTCGGCCACGCCCAGCAGAAAACGCAGGATGTAGAAGTGGGTTTCGTTCTGGATAAAGGCCATCAGCGTCGCGGTGATGCCCCAGGTGAACATGATGCGGGTCAGCCAGATACGCGCGCCGACTTTTTGCAGCAGCAGGTTGGAGGGCACTTCGAACAAGGCATAGCCGATAAAGAACAAGCCGGCACCGAAACCATAGGCGGCCGCGCCGATGCCCAGGTCGTGTTCCATGTGAGTGCGTACAAAGCCGATGTTGACGCGGTCGATGTAGTTGACGATGAACATGATCACGAACAATGGCAGCACATGCTGCTTCACTTTCTTGATCGCGCGGGCCAGGACGGGGTCGAGGGCGGGCGCAGCTGTCGCAGGGCTGGAAGCGGTCACGGGGTAGAACTCCCACGGATTATTGTTGTGCGGGGATGGGTTCAGGGCTGCCGGAGATGTCTGACAACTTGATGGACATCATACAACTGCTTTTTTCCATGTAGCAACGTAAATTTCGGCAGTATGAGTGCGCTGTGGGAGCTTTATTTCCTAAGGATTAGGCGTCATTGTGCTTGATTTCAACCGCGTCGACGCAATCCAAGGCAAGCCTACTCCCACAAAAATCGTGGCCAGACATAGTGGAATTTGTTTGTTGTCATACAAGTAGGTGGTCGGTGGAGGTGTTAGTATTGGCCGGGCCTAACCCATGGAATGACCGATGCACACCGACGCCCCCCGCAAGCGCTCCCAGGGCCTTGCCCATGACATCGTCACTACGTTGACCCAGCGCATTCTCCTCGGCCAAATGGCGCCGGGCGAAAAGCTGCCCTCCGAGTCGGCCATCGTTGGCGAGTACGGCGTCAGTCGCACGGTGGTGCGTGAGGCGTTGTCGAAGTTGCAGGCGGCGGGGCTGGTGGAAACCCGGCATGGGGTGGGCACCTTTGTGCTTGAGCGGGACCAGCGCCAGGGCCTGCAACTGAACCACGACACCGCCGTCAGCGTGCGCGGCATTCTTGAGTTGCGCCTTGGCCTGGAAACCCAGGCCGCTGCCCTGGCTGCGTTGCGTCGCAGCGAGGCGCAGTTGCAGCTCATGCGCCAGGCCCTCGACGACTACCAGGCCTCGCTGGCCAACAATGACAGCAGCGTCGAACCCGACGTGCGCTTCCATCAGTTGATTGCCCAGGCCACCGGCAACAGCTACTTCACCGATGTGATTTATCACTTGGGCAACTCGGTGATCCCGCGCACGCGCATCAATGCCGAGGAGCGCGGCGATATCGACCTGATGAAGCTGGGCCAGTTGGCCAACCTGGAACACGAGGCGATCCTCAAGGCGATCCGCCGCCAGGACCCCGACGCCGCCCGCGCCGCCATGTTGTTGCACCTGAGCAACAGCCTGGAACGCATGACCGGCGAGTAGCAGGGGTATTTTCTTCAATACCCGGCTCGTCGGGGTGTTTACCGTGGCCCTTGTTCATCACCACAACAAGGAACCGCAATGAGCTTGATCCTTTCCATGGCCGCCTTCGCGTTGGCCACTTCCATCACACCGGGGCCGGTGAATGTGGTCGCCCTCAGTTCGGGCGCACGCTTCGGGTTTGCCGCCAGCCAGAAACACGTGTTCGGCGCCGCCGCCGGCTTCACGCTGTTGCTGGTGCTGATCGGCCTGGGGCTGCATGAAGTGCTGGTGCGCTGGCCCATCCTGACCCAGTTGATTCAGTGGGGCGGGGTCGCTTTCCTGCTGTACATGGCCTGGAAACTCGCGGTGGACGATGGCCGCCTGGACGCCGAAGGCACCGCAACGGCGCCGTCGATGCTCTACGGCGCGATCATGCAATGGCTTAACCCCAAAGCCTGGCTGGCCTGCGTGGCGGGGATGGGGTTGTTTGTCGCCGATGGCGACGCCAGGCAAGTGTGGCTGTTTGCGGCGCTCTACCTGGTGATCTGCTATCTGTCGGTGGCGTGCTGGGCCTATGCCGGCACGTTCTTGCGACGTTACCTCGGCAACCCGCAGGGCGTGCGGGTGTTCAACCGTTCGATGGCCGCGTTGCTGGTGGCCAGTGTGGGTTATTTGCTGATGGCTTGAGCAAGTCGCGGTACTGCCCCGGCGTGGCGGCGAAGTGCTGCTTGAAGGTGCGCTGGAAGTGCGCCTGGTCGGCAAAGCCGGCGGCCAGGGCCACGTCGGCGATCAGTTCGCCGTTGCGCAATTGGGTGCGGGCAAACTGGATGCGCCGGTTCACCAGGAACGCATGGGGCGTCAGGCCGTAATACAGCTTGAACGCGCGGATCAGATAAGACGGCGACAGCTCGGCCGCCAAGCAAATGTCTTCGAGTTTCAAGGCCTGAGTGCAGTGTTCGCGGATGTACTCAGCGGCGCGCTCCAACTTGTGGTTGACCTCCCGCACCGGCGTGTTCGAAGGGTTCAGGCGCTGCTGCACCTCACTGAAGTAACTCACCAGCACGCTCTGTTTTTGCAGCAGTTCGGCCTGCTCATCCAGCAGCACCCGGTACAGTTCGATCAGGCCGTTGTACAACACCGGATCGCGGGTATAGGGCGTATTGAACGGTCGATAACCCTGGTCGGTGCTGAAACCCAATTGGTGTTGCAGGTCCGTCAGCCAGGGGGTGTCGAGGTAGAGCATGTGATACGACCAGGGCTGGTCGTGGATCGGGTTGCACGCATGCACATCGCCGGGGTTCATCAACACCACCGTGCCGGCACTGATCTGAAAGGTGTCCGCACCGTAGTGGTAATCGCTGCACCCGGTGGTGATCGCGCCGATGGAGAAATGCTCGTGGGCGTGGCGGGTGTAGGTGACCTTACGCCCATCGGCGATGGTCCGCGCTTCGATGAACGGCAAGCGCTCGTCGCGCCAGAAGCGCGGCGCTTGTGCGGGGTGAGTGGCAGTGTTCAGCGACATGGCGGTGGCTCCATCCCTCGAGAGATCGAGGGAGGATCATTGCACAGACGGCGAGGGCCGTCAGCCGGGAAGTCCGATTTAGTCGCCAGTTGCAGGCTGCGCGGTACGCCGTGGAACCCGGTGCCTTGCTGGTCGATGCCGAGGGTCAGCAGGGTGTCGGGCGTAAGGTCTGCTTCAGGATGGCGTATCGATTGCCTAAAGAAATCAGTGGTGATGTCGATAGGCTATCATCACCCACAAGGACCGTTACCCGATGAAATGGCTGAAGCTCACTGCCGTACTCACCTTGCCACTGCTTGGCGCCTGCTCCGACTACCACTACAAAAACTATCAGGGCGACTGGGCCCCGGAAAAGCTCCAGCCTGTCGACCTCTCCAATGGCGCGCCCGACGCCGCGCTGGTGTACTTCGACACCTGGCGTGAACGTGAGCTGGGCGTGCCGTTTCACCGCCTGGCCCTGGCGATGGAAGTCG
The DNA here is from genome assembly GCF_024169655.1 of Pseudomonas marginalis. Classification (GTDB taxonomy): domain Bacteria; phylum Pseudomonadota; class Gammaproteobacteria; order Pseudomonadales; family Pseudomonadaceae; genus Aquipseudomonas; species Aquipseudomonas paraveronii. Next base: position 2,370,607 of record NZ_JALJWV010000001.1, read on the forward strand.
ACGGTGTGCCATTGCCTGGTGCGGGTCGCCACTCGATCCTCAACGTCACCGGCGAACAAGCCCTGAAACTGGCCCCCGGCAAACATTCGCTACGTTGGTGCAACGTGTCGATGAATGCCCTCGGCACCGGTGGTGCGTTCTGCAACAACGGCGCGGACGACGTGGAGTTCAAGGCCGGCCAGCGTTACGTGGTGACCTACCGCCTGACCGCAAGCACCAAGGGCATCGGGCCGAACTACAGCACCCAATACCACACCTATTCGAGCATCAAGAACCTGGATACCCAGGAAATCATCTATCCGCCTGTCGGTACCGGCACGTTGATTTCCAACGAGTAAACGCTTGAATCTCACAGCTGTTTAGACAGAAACACCCGGCTGCTGCCCTCGGGTTCACAGGGTATTTCGCCAAACCGCACCCAGCCGTTCTTCTCATAGAACCCCGGCGCCTGGAAGCTGATGGTGTAGAGCACGGCATTGCGGCAACCCCGGCGCCGGGCTTCGTCTTCGAATGCGTGCAGCAATTGGCTGCCGATGCCTGCACCGCGCAACGTGGCGGGTAGGTGGAAGAGGTCGAGGAAGGCCATGCCGAATGCGCTCCGGCCGGTGATGCCGCCGAGCACTTGCTGGGTGTGCGGGTCTTTGACCAGCACCGTCAGCGGGCGTCGGTCATGGTAGCCGGTGGCTTGTTCGTTGAACGCCGCCAGGCCGTTGGCAAGGATGCGTTCGGCGTCGGGGTTGGGTTGGTCGCTGATTTCAATGAGGGGGTGCTGCATCGCGCTGGATTCCTTGTTGTGCTGAGCCTTGACTCTGTCCCTGGAGGCAGACTTTATGCTTTTTTCGTTGCGTCTGCCGTAGGATTTCCTACGCGAATTCCTGTGGTGTTTGCGGGTGTCGTTACCGTAGAGGTTGCCGGCTGCGACTTTTTGGGGACGCGAATCGCGTTGCTGCTTTGGGTGAGCACGCAGTAGGCCGATTGTTCCTTTGGCCTCGAGTGCGGCGGCCATCACGTCGAGACGACCTATAGCAGTCGCCTAGCTCGACAACGTATAAAACCCCAGCAGGGCGCCCGGTCCGGTAAAAATAACGCTGAGCGGCGCCCAGAAGGTCAGCACCCGTTTGAGGTTCTTTTTCAACGCCTGTTGAAAGGTGAGCGGTCTTGCGATGATCACGTTGCAGTTCCTTCCCCGGACTTAAAATGAGCGGCGCTGATCGTTACTGAGCCTTGCGTGCCACGCCATCCCGCTGTGATCCGACGCCGAGGGTAGCACCGCGCGACAGCCCTATGGCGTGCTGGCGGGGCGGAACTGGGGAGGATGAAACCGCCCCAGCCCGCCAGTTGCCTTACGCCCGCTGCCAGCCGCCCATGTTATCGGGCTTGATCTCGAAATCGATGGCCTCGCGGTAAGGATCGCCAAGCGGGGCGTATTGGCCGTTGCCGGCTGCCTGGGTGGGTTGCCAGCTTTGGGTATTCGGATCGAAGACCTCGGCATCGTCCCCGGCCGTGCTATCCAGCGGGTTATGGCGTGGAGCGTCGTTATCGTAGCCGCCCGGTTTGGCTATCAGGATGTCATTCCCTTTCGTTGGACCCTGTGAGTTGTGGCTTGAATTGTCGTTATTGAACCTGCTTGCGTCTGACGCCGGGTAAAGCGCGGGGTATAGGTTGGAACCGCCGATGGAAGACATGAGTACACCTCGTAGATGGGGAATGAAAAGATCCGCCAGACCCCGGTCTGGTTGATCGCATCGGCAGGCTACCGAGTCATGAAGGGGCGCTCAATAAGGTGAATTCGGGCGGATGTAACTGGTTAAAACCGGCGCTGGACGCATCCACAGAATGCGCGACGTGGCTGTAGGGCGTGTCTGGGTCAGACTGCGCCGCGTCAGGAGTAGCGTCAGATGTTGGGCATGCAGATAGGGGTTTTTCGGGTTGAAATACATTTGCCGACTGGGCGTTCGCTGACGGTTAGATGTTTTGACACATAAATGCGCCCCACGCGGCGCCGACCTAAAGGTCCATCACCATCTCATGCCACGCCATCCCGCCATGATCCGACGCCGACGGTTGCACATAGCGGTAGCCCATGCGTGTGTACAACTCGACATGGCGGTCTTTGCACATCAAGTGAAGGGTTTGCTTGCCCATCGCGCGCATGCGCTGCACGAACTCGCGCATCAACGCGGTGGAATAACCCTTGCCCTGGTGCGCCGGAGCGACCACCACCGACATGATCACCGCATTCGGTGCCTCGGCCGAATGCCCGACCAACTCCTTGAACGCCTCATCTGACATCACCACCTTGTGGGCGCAGCCGCTGTTGATGAAGCCCACCACCTCGCCATCTGCCTCCAGGATCAAAAAGCCTTGCGGGTACAACGCAATGCGCGTGGCGATCTTTTCCAGGGTTGCGGCTTCGTCGCCTTCGTAGGCGCTGATTTCGATGTCAAAGCAACGGGCGGCGTCGCTGGGGAGGGCGTTGCGGAAGGTGAGGGCGGGCATGCGGATTCCTGGGGTGTTAAGCGAAGGGCCACATCATAGCGGGGTGTCAATAGCGTCGCCATCGCGGCCTCGCTGGGGTTGGATGGCTCCCACAGGGTGAGCTTCGGCAAGCGGGATTTTTTGCGGGCAATGCAGTTCTCTTGTGGCTTGGCCAGAGCAAAAGCCGAACTCGGTCAGAAATGTGGGAGGGGCAAGCCCCCTCCCACATTTTTGACCGAGTTCGGCTTTCAGTATCAGGTCGGCTATAAGGCCGCCTGAATCAAACCTCACCCACCAACGTCCCCGCATCCATCCGCCGCTTATACGCACTGTCCCGACTCGCCAACCAGAAATACAACGGCGACGTCACCACCAACCCCACCACCCACGACAAATCCGCGCCGTTGATGTGCTCCGAAATCGGCCCCACGTACAGCGGCGTGTTCATGAACGGAATCTGCACCGCAATCCCCACCGCATACGCCAGCAGCGCCTGGGGGTTGTAGCGTCCGTAAATCCCGCCGTCCACGCGGAAGATCGACGCGATGTCGTACTTGCCCTTATGGATCGCGTAGAAGTCGATCAGGTTGATCGCCGTCCATGGCACCAGGACCACCAGCAGCACCAGGACCATGTCGACGAAGTGGCCGATAAAGTCTTTCGAGGCGAATACCGCGGCAACCGAGCAGGCCGCGAGCACGATGATCGAGATCACGGCGCGGCTTTTCGCGGTGGGGATCCAGCGGTAGGCGAAGGTCTGCACCAGGGTGATGATCGACAGCACCGCGCCGTACAGGTTGAGCGCGTTATGGCTGATCACGCTGAGCAAAAACAGCACCAGCATCAGCGGGCCGATGGCGCCGGTGGCGAGTTTGACCGCGTCCATGGTGTCCATGCCTACCGGGGTGGCGAGCACGGCGACGGCGCCGAAGATGAATGACAGGCTCGAACCCAGGGCCGAGCCCAGGTAGGTGGTCCAGAAGGTGGCGGCGACGGGTACGTCGGCCGGCAGGTAGCGCGAGTAGTCGGAGACGTAGGGCGCGAACGCGATCTGCCACAGTGCGGCCAGGGACACGGTGGCCAGCCAACCGGAGAGGTTGAAGCTGCCGCGGGTCAGAAAGTCCGTGGTCTGCACATGCGTGAAGATGTAGCCGAAGCCGAGCACGATCCCCGCGCCCAGCACCCAGGTGCCGATGCGGTTGAGCACGTGGATGAAGCGATAGCCGATGATGCCGATGATCCCGGAGCCGATGGCGCCGATCACGATGCCCACCGGCACCGGCACGCTGTCGACCACGCCGTGCAGGGATTTACCGGCGAGTACGATGTTGGAGGCGAAGAAACCGATGTACATGACCCCGGCGATCACCACCACCAGCAACGCGCCGAGGGAGCCGAATTGTGCGCGGCTCTGGATCATTTGCGGGATGCCCATTTGCGGGCCCTGGGCCGAGTGCAGTGCCATCAGCACGCCGCCGACCAGGTGGCCGACGAGGATGGCGACGATGCCCCAGATCAGGTTGAGGTGGAACAGTTGCACGCCCAGCGCACCCGTGACGATCGGCAACGGCGCGATGTTGCCGCCGAACCACAGGGTGAACAGGTCTCTTACCTTTCCGTGGCGATCTTGTGGGGGCACGTATCCAATCGTGTGTTTTTCGATAAGCGGGGCGGATGATGTTGCAGTGGTAACCATGACGAGCTCCAAGGCAAGGTGAGTACGTTGACGTACTTCGCTGTGCGCCGCTCAGCGGCGCTTTGTTGTTGGAGTGATCATCTGCAATGGGTGCGGGGAGGTAAATTAGTAAGTTTGTTGCTATAGACCTTAAAAAAAGTATCTCGCGTGGCCATGCGCTCCGGTATGTTGCCTGCTTGTGTTTTGGGGCGAAGTCCCACATTTGCGGAGGGCCCGATGGCTGCCTATAACCTGCGCCAGCTCAGATATTTCGTCACCACGGCCGAGTGCGGCAGCGTCGCCGAGGCGTCGCGCAAGCTGTATATCGCGCAACCGTCGGTGTCCACCGCGATCAAGCAGTTGGAAGATAGCTTTGGCGTGCAGCTATTCATCCGCCATCACGCCCAGGGCGTGTCGCTCACCCCCAGCGGCGCACGGTTTTATCGCAAGGCGCTGGAGCTGCTGCGGGTGGCCCACGAGTTCGAACAGAACGCCCTGGCCGACAATGACGTGGTGGCGGGGCAGATCGATATCGGCTGCTTTGAGACCGTCGCACCGTTGTACCTGCCGCGCTTGATCGCCGGTTTCAAGGCGCGCTGGCCAGGGGTGGAAATCCGCATTCGCGATGGCGAGCAACAAGAGTTGGTGCAAGCGCTGACCGCTGGCAGTATCGACGTGGCGATGCTGTTCGAGCATGACCTGGGCGCCACCATCGAGACCACGCCGTTGATGCCGCCGCAGCAGCCGTATGCGTTGCTGCCGGCTGATCATCGCTTTGCGCAGCAGGCCAAGGTGTCGCTGGCGGACCTGGTGCTGGAGCCGATGATCCTGCTGGATGTACTGCCGAGCCGCACGTACTTCGTGAGCATCTTTGAAGAGCGTGGGTTGACGCCGAACATCGTGTTCAGCTCGCCGTCGATCGAGATGGTACGGGGCATGGTGGGGCGCGGGTTTGGCTTTTCGATCCTGGTGACCAGGCCGTTTACCGAGTACACCTATGACGGCCAGAAAGTCGTGTGCCTGCCGCTGGCGGAAACCGTCACCGGTTCGGGCTTGTCCGCCGTGTGGTTGCGCCGCGCACCACTGACCAAGCCGGTGCAGTTGTTCGTCGATTACTGCCGCGAGGAGCTGGCGCGTTTGCTCGCCTGATCGGCGCGCTCAAGCCAGGGCCGACAACGCATCGGCCTGGCTGTGCTGAGTCATGCAGGCGTTAACCCTGATCAGCGATGGGATTACTCGCTGGGTCCGACGTTTTGGATGTTCAGTTGCTTCAGCCGTGCGTCGAGTTGCGTGCCGAAGTTGTTGACCGCCTTCAAGTGCTCCGGGCTGTAGGTGTCATCCGGACGGTCCGGGCGGAAGTGCACGGACAGCGGCACCACGTTGCCCGGCGGGTTCAAGTTGTTATCGAAGTAGGGCTTGCCGTGGTGCGGGTTCAGATCGTTGATGCCGTTAGCTTCTGCCACGTCAAAAAAGGTATCCAGCGTGCGGTATGCGTCCTCTTCTCTTACGCCCATGCGTATGGTTTCCCGGTCAGGCGCACCTGCTTGGGGGCGCATACGCAACTCTTCGGGTGGCGCAGCGTTGAGCGGGCTGTTCGACGGCGAGTGCGGTGGAATTCCTATCATGGTCAATACTCAAAGGCTGTTGAAGTGAAAACGGCTATTAGCCGTTTCCCTATGTGGGCAGCCTTCAAATACGGTTCCGTCAGCTGCGGGCGGCGATTGATGCAGGTTATGTCGTCCGCACCGCAGAGGGGCGGTCAACGCAGCGAGTTCAGCAGTCTTTGCAACATCTGATCACACTGCGCCAACTGCGCCACGCTCACAAACTCGTCCGGCTTATGCCCCTGGTCCATGCTGCCAGGCCCGCATACCACCGTGGGAATGCCCGCCGCGTCGAACAAGCCGCCCTCGGTGCCAAACGCTACCGTGCCGAACGCTCGCGAGCCGCAAAATGCCGCGATCAACTCGGCAGCCTCGCTCTGCTGATCAGTCATCAGCCCCGGATACGCCGACAACTCAGTAAAGCGAATCGCACTCTGCGCGCTCACCGCCTGCATGCGCGGCAATACCTGTTGCTCGGCGTAGGCGCGCAACTCATCAGCCACTGCTTGCGGGGCCTGGCCCGGCAGCGCGCGGATCTCAAAATCAAACTGGCAATCGGCGGGCACGATGTTCAGCGCCTTGCCCCCGCCAATCACCCCGGTCTGCACCGTGCTGAACGGCGGATCAAACCGCGCATCCTGCTGGTCTTGCAGGCGCTGTCCGATGCGTCCCAGCTCGCCGATCAATTCGGCGGCATGCTCGATTGCATTCACGCCATGGGGCGCATACGCCGAATGGCAGGCCGCGCCGTGGACATCGCAGCGCATCGCCAGTTTGCCTTTGTGGCCGAGCACCGGCTTGAGTTCGGTCGGCTCGCCGATGATGCACAGCATCGGCTTCACCGGCCGCTGCGCCAGCACGCTGAGTAACGAGCGCACGCCCAGGCAACCGACTTCCTCGTCGTAGGAGAGGGCGATATGCACCGGCCGCCGCAAAGTGGCCGCGACCAGCGCCGGCACCAGGGCCAGCACACAGGCGATGTAGCCCTTCATGTCCGCAGTGCCCCGGCCAAACAGCTTGCCGTCACGCTCGGTCAATTCAAACGGCGGCACGCTCCACGGCTGGCCATCCACCGGCACTACGTCGGTATGCCCGGACAGCACAATCCCGGGCAGCTCCACCGGGCCAATGCTGGCAAACAGGTTGGCCTTGGTGCGGGCCTCGTTGTAGATCAGCTCGCTGGCCACGCCGTGACTCGCCAGGTAATCGCGCACAAAGGCGATCAACCGCAGGTTGGATTCGCGGCTGGTGGTATCGAACCCCACCAGCGTCTGCAACAACGCGCGGCTGCGGCTCATCGTTCGTCCCCGGCGACGCCATAGCCGGGCGCGCGGTCCGGCGTCAGGGCGCGGTCGATGTAGGCTTGCACCTGTGGGCGATAGGCGTCCCACAGCGTGTGCAGTTGGCCGATCGGGTTGGTGTCGGCCCAATCCACCCGCAGGTCGATGATCGGCCAGGTCAGCTCGCCCACCACCTGCAACGCGGCCGAATGCACCGGGCCGGCTTCGCCACCGGCGGCGATGGCAGCATGCAGTGCGGCCAAGAGTCGATCGGCCAGTTGGCCTTCGCCTTGCTCGAAGGCCTGGACCATCGCCTCGATCACCGCACGGTCGGCGAGCATATTGCCGGCCGCGACGCACTGTTCGCCCGACACGGCGTGGTGCTTGCCGAGGGTTTGGCTGCCGCTGAAATGCACGCTGCGGCCCAGGTGATCGATCGCAGTCAGTTGGCGGTATTGGCTGTAGCCGTTGCGGGTCAACGCCTGGTCGATCGCAGCGGCGGGGGCCAGGCCTTGTTGCAGCAGGTCGAGCACGTCCGGGCCGAGTGCCGGTAGCGTGATGTTCTGGGTCGCGACTGCCCCGACACCGGGCCGCAGCCAGGGGCAGCGTGCGCCCACGGCGATGCTCGAAGAGCTGATGGCAATGCCCAGTTGGCCGGTGTCGGCGCAACGGCCGACGATTGAAAAGGTCATGTGCGGCTCCTTACTCGGGAATCACGGCGATCACATCGATTTCCATCAGCCACTGCGGCTGGCCGAGGGCCGATACCACCAGCCCGGTGGAAATCGGAAACACGCCTTTAAGCCATTTGCCGACTTCCTGGTACACCGGCTCGCGGTAGCGCGGGTCGATCAGGTAGGTGGTGGTCTTGACGATATGGCTGAGGTCGCTGCCGGCTTCTTCCAGCAGTTGCTTGACGTTGCGCATGGCCTGCTCGGCCTGGGCACGCGGGTCGCCGAGGCCCACCAGGTTACCGTCGAAATCGCTGCCGACCTGGCCGCGTACATACACGGTGTTGCCGGCGCGCACGGCCTGGCACAGGTCGTTGTCCAGGCTCTGGTTGGGGTAGGTTTGCTGGGTGTTGAACATGCGGATACGCGTGTGGGTAGGCATCAAAAAACTCCGGGGAAAATGATCAGGCGCTGACAGGGGACGGGCGAACGACCGGGGCCGCGACGCGATACTCGAGGTACTGACGCTGGGTGGCGATGTGGTCGGCCAGGTACTTGGCGTCGTGCCACACGCCCCAGATAAACGACGAGCCACGGCGCGACTGCCAGGGCAAGCCGAGGAAGTAGATGCCGGCTTCGCTGGACACGCCGCGCTGGTGCTGCGGCTTGCCGGCGGCATCGAACGCATCGACCTTCAACCAGCTGTAATCCACGGCAAAACCGGTGGCCCAGATGATCGAGGTGATGCCGGCCCGGGCCAGGTCCAGTTCCAGGATCGGCTGTTTCACGCACTCGGCATCGGCGAAGACGCGCCGGGCTTCGGGCTCCACGGGCAGGTCGAGGCCGTTGCGCTCGATATACGCATCCGCCGCATCCAGCAGGGCCAGGTAGTTCTCATCGCCGCGTGCCAGGTTTTCCACCAGGTTGGCTTGGAAGGTCGCCACGCTGCCGTTGAACGACTGGGTGAGCCCGACCAGGGTGATGCCTTGCAGGGCCAGTTCACGGAAGTCGATGGTCTTGCCGCCGTGGGCGCCGCTGACGGCAATGGTCACGTGTTCGCGGCCAGGTTTCATCGCCGCCTGGTCCCATTCGCCCAGCACACCGAGCCACCAGCAGAAATCGCGCTGGCGATAGGCGCGAGGCGGGCGGTCGTGGGCGCCGACCGACAGGTACACCTGGCGACCGGAGCGTTGCAGCTCATCGGCGATCTGCACGCCGGAGGAGCCTGCACCCACCACGAGCACGGCGCCGGTCGGCAACTGCGCCGGGTTGCGGTAGTCGGCGGAGTGAATCTGATGCAGCGCGGTGTCTTTAGGCGCAATCGCCGGAATTACCGGCGTCTGGAACGGCCCGGTCGCCGCCACCACGCGGTTGGCTTCGATCACGCCGTCGCTGGTGTGTACGGTAAAGCCTGGGCGACCCTCATTGCGCACTACAGAGGTCACCTCCACGCCAGTGCGGATTGGCGCATTGAACTGGCGTGCATAGGCTTCAAAGTAATCCGCCACGCGCTCTTTCGGCGCGAACGCATCGGGGGCCACACCTTCGAACGCCAGGCCGGGAAAACGGTCATGCCAGGCCGGCCCGTTGGCCACCAACGAGTCCCAGCGCGCGGTGCGCCAGCGCTCGGCGATCCGGCTGCGTTCCAGCACCAGGTGCGGCACGCCTTGCTTGCTCAAATGCTCGCTCATGGCCACGCCGGCTTGGCCGGCGCCCACCACCAGGGTGTCTGTTTGTGTGATTGCTTGCGTCATGTGTCTGTCCTTGCGTAATGCAGTTGGATTCAGCTTGGGCATGACTTCAAGGTAGGGGGCGGGCGGTTTTTAATAAAATATTATTAAGCTGGGAAGTGAGCATAAATATCGGATGCAACCTCACCCTATCGGGTGATTTCGATGACGGGGTAGGTGTGTGACCATTCCTGCAGTTCTTTGAGCGAGTCTTTGAAGTGGAAAACGACCGGCTTTCTTCAGTGCAATGGTTCGAACAGATGGCCCGGGTGACCGAGAGCCTCGGGCAAGCGGGCTTCGCCGCCACCTTGTTCGAGGCCCTCGGTTATATCCAGCCGATTCAGGCCACGACGCTGTATTTTTACCCGCGCGGCGGCATGCCCAGCGCGCTGTTCGAGTTGGAAGGGCCGTGGTTGCCACAAGGTAATGTGCGCCAGTACTTGTCCGGCTTCTATTTGCTCGACCCCTTTTACGGCGCGTGCGTGGAAGGCGTCCGCTCAGGCTGTTACGACCTCGCCGACGTCGCCCCCGATCACTTTGAGCTCAGCGAGTACTTCCAGTCGTTCTACCGCCACTCGCACCTGGAGGATGAACTCAACTACATCCTGCAGTCGAGCAACGGGTCGAGCCTGGCGGTTTCACTGGCCTTTACGCAAAAACTCGACGCCGCCACCACCCAGCAGTTCAAGCGTATTGCGCCCTGGGTGCTGGCGGTATTGGGTAAGCAATTCGTTGGCCTGGATGCCCACGGTGCCCGCTTCGAAAACGTGTTGGAACAGCGTATTCACGCGGCGCTCAACAACTTCGGCTCATCGATATTGACCGAGCGTGAATGCCGCATCGCTCAACTGATCCTGCGCGGGCATTCCACCCGCTCGCTGGCCGAGCGCCTTGAAGTCTCGGAGGATACGATCAAGTCCCACCGCAAACACATCTACACCAAGCTCGACATCTGCGCACAGTCGGAACTGTTTGCCTTGTTTATCGACTCGTTGGCCGAAGCCCAGGGCGTGCTGAGCAAAGACCCCCTTGAAAGCTACATGAGCAAGAACCGCTGAGCGGCGTTGCTCCTCCTTGCATCATCACTAACAAGAGAGAAAAGCCATGAATCTACCCGCTCAACCGAACCGTCTGACCAAGGACTATCAGAAGGCCGATGCAGCCCACCATATCCATGGGTTTGTGGACCAAAAGGCGCTGAATGCCGAAGGCCCGCGTGTGATGGTGCGTGGTGAGGGGCTGTACCTGTGGGACAGCGAAGGCACGCGCTACCTGGACGGCATGTCCGGCTTGTGGTGTACCCAGCTGGGTTACGGCCGCAAGGACTTGACCGCTGCCGCCGCGGCGCAGATGGACCAGTTGGCCTACTACAACATGTTCTTTCACACTACCCACCCGGCGGTGATCGAGCTGTCGGAGCTGCTCTTCAGCCTGTTGCCGAGCCACTACAGTCACGTGATCTATACCAACTCCGGCTCCGAGGCCAACGAGGTGTTGATCCGTACCGTGCGCCGCTACTGGCAAGTGGTCGGCCAGCCGCAGAAAAAGATCATGATCGGGCGCTGGAACGGCTATCACGGCTCCACCCTGGCGGCTTCTGCGCTGGGCGGCATGAAGTTCATGCACGAGATGGGCGGCCTGATTCCTGACGTCGCACACATTGACGAGCCTTATTGGTACGCTCATGGAGGCGAGCTGACCCCCGCTGAATTCGGCCATCGCTGTGCCCGGCAGTTGGAAGAGAAAATTCTTGAGCTGGGCGCTGAGAACGTCGCGGGCTTTATCGCGGAGCCGTTCCAGGGCGCCGGTGGCATGATTTTTCCGCCGCAAAGCTATTGGCCCGAGATCCAGCGCATCTGCCGTCAATATGATGTGCTGCTGTGCGCCGATGAGGTGATTGGGGGGTTTGGCCGTACCGGCGAGTGGTTCGCCCATCAACACTTCGGCTTCGAGCCGGACACCTTGTCCATCGCCAAAGGGCTGACGTCCGGCTACATGCCGATGGGTGGCCTGGTGCTGAGCAAACGCATGGCCGAAGCGCTGGTGGAGCGCGGCGGCGTGTTTGCCCACGGGCTGACCTATTCCGGCCACCCAGTGGCGGCGGCGGTGGCGCTGGCCAACCTCAAGGCCCTGCGCGATGAAGGCATCGTGCGCCAGGTGAAGGACGACACCGGGCCGTACTTGCAGAGCATCCTCCACGAGGTGTTCGACAACCACCCCATGATCGGCGAGATCCAGGGCGCCGGACTGCTGGCAGCCTTGCAGTTTGCCGAGGACAAGACCACGCGCAAACGCTTCGACAATGAAAACGACCTGGCCTGGCAGTGCCGCACCTTTGGCTTTGAAGAGGGCGTGATCATCCGCTCGACACTCGGGCGAATGATCATGGCGCCGGCATTGGTGGCCACGCGCGCGGAGTTGGACGAGTTGGTCGAGAAGACCCATATTGCCGTAGACCGCACCCATCAGTGCCTTTGATACGGAAGCAGAGGCAATACAGCGCGCCAATGACAGCATCTATGGGCTGGCGGCGTCGGTATGGAGTGATGACCTCAACCGCGCCCACCGTGTGGCTCGCGCCCTGAATGCCGGGACTGTTTCGGTCAATACCGTCGATGCGCTGGATGTCGCGGTGCCCTTCGGTGGCGGCAAGCAATCGGGGTTCGGTCGTGATCTGTCGCTGCATGCCTTTGACAAGTACACGCAGTTGAAAACCACCTGGTTTCAGCTGCGTTAATACAGGCTGTCGTCCGGTCGTGCATGCATGAGTGCACGACCGCCTTGCCTTCACTCGCCCCAGCAACGAAAACGCCTGTAACTCTCCGGAATACTTGACCGCAGGCGCTGCATGCAACGACAGTTTCAAACTGTGCAGCGGCGACGACACATGAATGCGCACGGTAAACGGCGAGAGATCCAGGGCCTTGGCGATGTCCCAGTGGGTCTTGCCCTGGGCGCTCAGGCGCAGCACCTCTTGCTGGCACGCGTTGGAAGGGCTGGGGAATATCGCGCGGGTCGAATAGCACACGTGGGATAACGGCATGTTGAGATCATGGAAGGAGCTAGGGATGTTGGAGATCAAGCGTGCCAACCAAGCGGACGCCCAGGCGGCGTTCGACATCCGCCTATATGTGGGGCACGATGAGGCGATTTATCACTCGCCGTCGGGGTTGCAGTTGGCGTGTATTCCGATGGTCAAGCGACTCAGCTGAGCGCACCGGAAAGCCCCTGGAGGCGCCGTTGAGCTTCAGTGAGGCCGCGATGACGGAGGGGCTGGCAAAAAATGGGGCGTTGGAGCGCCAGGATAACCAGCACGGTCGCCTGTATCCCGCAAAAGCCGGCGATCTGTGTCTGTCGCGCATCGTTCCAAGTGGCTAGGGTCGAGTCACGTTAACTGACGAGCGAGCCCACCATGGAACTCACCGCTGTCCCGTTTGGCATCACCGATTGGTCCATCCTTGAGCCCGAGCTTCATCCCGGCGTTACGGGCAGTGCCTGGTGGCGCACTTGCCACTTTGGCACTACCCGTGTGCGCATGGTCGAATACACCCCCGGCTACCTGGCCGATCACTGGTGCTGGCGTGGGCATGTGCTGCTGTGCCTTGAAGGTGAGTTGCAAACGGAACTCGAAGATGGCCGCCAGTTCACGCTGACGGCCGGGATGAGTTATCAGGTGGGTAATGATATGGAAGGGCATCGCTCATCGACGCGGGTTGGCGCCAAGCTGTTCATTGTGGATTGAGCCTGCCCGTGTCCCTCAATGCATCTTGCCAGGGTCCATGGCACCCAACCCACGGGCAGCCGCCTTGACCTCGACGCTTTGCTGCTCGCCCTTGGCGTTTTCCACGGTCAAGGTCAGCGGCACCTGGTCGCCTTCCTTGATCTGCCCGGTCAGGCCCATCAGCATCACGTGATAACCGTCCGGGTCGAGCTTGACCGCTGTGCCTGCGGGCAGGGCGATTGAGTCCACCGGGCCCATGCGCATCACGTCGTCCTTCATGCTCATTTCATGGATCTGTACGTCCTTGGCCACCGGCGAGGCGACGCGCAGCAGTTTGCTGTCGCTGTCGGCCGTCACGGTCATGAACGCGCCGCTGGATGGCTGGCCCGGCACCGTGGCGCGCACCCATGCGTCGCTGACGTGGACCTGGGCGCTGGCGTGCGCTGCAAGGCCCAGCAGGGACAGGCCGATCAGGGTGCGCTTGAGGTGTTGAACGGCAGTCATTAGCAGACCTCCATGACGGTGAGCAGGTCTTCTGCGCACTCTTTAGCGGTAAGGGATGCCGACAGGCCCAGGCGCAGGTTGCCGCGGGTGTCGAACACGAAACTGGTGGCGGTGTGGGACAGGGTGTAGGTGTCGCCGGCGGGGACCTTTTCATAAAAGATCCCGAATTCCTTGGCGGCCACGGCGATTTCTTCCGGGGTGCCGTACAGTGCTTCGAAGCTGGGGTCGAAGGCTTTGACGTACTTGTCGAGAATCTCCGGCGTGTCGCGCTCGGGGTCGAGGGTGATAAAAATCACCTGCATGATCTCGCCGTCGCGGCCCATCAATTTCTTGGCCTGGGCGGCGCGGGCGAGGGTGGTCGGGCACACGGCCGGGCACTGGGTGAAACCGAAAAACACCACCGGCATCAGGCCACGGTACGAACTCAGGGTGACGGTTTCACCCTGGGTATTCTTGAGTTTGAAGGTGCGGCCCATGATCTTGTCGCTCAAGTCCTTGCCGTACTTGAAATTCAACTTGGGGCTGTTGTCACAACCGGCCAGCAGGCCCAGACCCAACAGGCCCATGCCGGTCAGGACGTTGCGGCGGGTGAATAACGTACTCATCAACTGTGCATCCTGTGAAGCGCCTGCCTTGCTCTGGATCTATACGCCAGGCGTTGAAAAGGAGTAAACGCGGAGGGCGCCAAGTCTACCAACCCTGGCCGATGCGCGTAATCTGCGACGTTCTGCCACAGGGGCGCGTTGCGCTTCATCCCTTCGGGGCTTCGATGCTAGAGTCGGCGCCATGAAATTGCGCCACTTCGACCGTTCGCTGATCGCCTGGACCCTGTACGTCTGCGTCCTGCTGAACCTGTTCGTGTGCGGTTTGGGCCATGGCCAGATGTTGGGCCAGCAACTCAATGGGATAGGTGGTGCGTTCTGTTCGGTGGACGGCAGCCAGGCGCCACTTTCCGACAAAGGGTTGGGCAGCCCGGCGTCCGGCAATATCTCGAACTACTTTGCCTGCCCGGTGTGCGCCGCCGTGAGCGTGGCCATCGTGTTTCTGATCGGCCTGGCCTGGCTGCTGGGCCTTGGCCAGACCCCACGGCCAGCCCATGACCGGCGCTACAAGGCGCCGCCGCGTTATTCCTGGCCTTCGGCCAACCCCCGCGCATCCCCCGCAGTCTGACGTGTGCCTTGGGCTTCCTGTGATCAGGAGGCGTTTTATCGTCACGACTGTGAGTGCGTTTTATGAACCCTCTATTGCCTACCGGCGCCAGCCGCTTGGTCAGCAAGGCGTCCCGTCGCCTGCGCGCGGAACCGGCGGGGCCGCAATACCCGAGCAATTCCCGCAGCTTCGTGCATCTGGATGCACGCCTGTTGCCCTATTGGCACACCTTGTTCGATATCTGCCCGGCACTGCTCAAGCTCGACCCACCCGAAGGCTTGAACCTGTTTCGCAGCTTCATGACCTGGGCCTACCGCAACCAGCCGGCGCAGGACTGGACCTGGCACCTGAACGTCTGCCGCTGGCTGCTGGGCTCGTCATACCGCGCGCAGATCGACGATGAACCGATCGACGCGTTCATGGCTGCGGCGGCGGCGCGGTGGGTGCACACCGATGACAGTCTGGCCCAGGGGGTGGTCCTGGCCTGGCAGGGTGCGGAAGTCTTCGATTGGAAGGGGCGCGCGTTTGCGCTCGTCGAACATCGGGCATTGCCAGCCCCCGCATGGGACTTCGCCTGGTGCCCGTTGACCCGGCGGGACGGCTTCAGCGGTTGGTTGCCGGTGCCATGAGGTGCCCACAGGCGGCTGCCCGTGGGGGCTTGCGAGCCCCGGCGAGGCCGCCGCGCTGGTGGGATTGTTACAAAAAATGAAAAACTGAATGACGGTTTTAGCGACTATTTCCCGGCCGCCCAACGCTATACCGTGCGCGCACCCGTTAAAGGCAGCACCACCCGACCTACAAAGAACAGGGCTGGGCTGTGACGGGTTGCCTCAATTACTTTCAGGAGCCTTCATGAATCACAAGACTTGCATGGCGCTCGCCGTCTCTCTTGGCGCTGCGCAGCAGGTGGCTGCGTCGGGTTTTATCGACGACAGCAAAGCCACTCTCGACCTGCGCAATTTCTACTACAACCAAGACACTCGTAACGCCAAGGCCCCTACGGATAAGGAGTGGGGCCAGGCGTTCATGTTCAACTACCAGTCCGGTTTCACCGAGGGTCTGGTCGGTTTTGGCCTGGACCTGCAAGCCATGTACGGCCTGCGCCTGGACGCCTCGGGGCGCGCAGGCAAGGCCGGTGAAGACAACACCCCCGGCAGCGTTTTTCCGTTGTCCGATGGCAAGGCCGCCAACGACTTCAGCAAAACCGGCGCCACCGGCAAGATGCGCATCTCCCAGACCCAGTTCAAAGCCGGCACGCTGATGCCCAAGCTGCCCGTGCTGACCACCGAAGACGGCCGGCTGTTGCCGCAGACGTTCCGTGGCTATCAAGTGGACTCCAAGGACCTGCAAGGCTTCAACCTGATCGCGGGTAAAATCGAGCAGGTACTGGACCGTAACTCCAGCAACGGCCAGGGCATGTCCATCGTCGGTGCGAATGATCCGGTCAAGGGCAAGTTCAGCAACCAGTTCTACTACGGCGGGGTGGATTACGCCGTCAGCAAGCAACTGCAACTGCAGTACTACTACGCCAGCCTGGAGAACTTTTACCAGCAGCACTTCTTGGGCCTGATCCACAACTGGCAGTTGCCGGTGGGGCAGTTCAAGACCGACCTGCGCTATTTCTACAGCACCGCCGACGGCAAGAACGCCAGCGCCGCCGGGCGTGGCGAAGGCTATGTCAGCTCGGGGTATTACGGCGCGGGCGTCAACACCGGCAAGGTCGACAACCGCCTGTGGAGTGCGCTGTTCACCTACGGCCTGTACGGGCACTCGGTGAGCCTCGGTTATCAAAAGACCACCGGCGAAAGTGACTTCCCCCATATCAACCAGGGGCAGGGCCGTTCGCTGTACCTGATCACCAACTCCCAATCGCTGAAGTTCGTCAATGCCGGGGAACAGGCCACGGTAGGCAGCTACGCCTACGACTTCACCAGCCTTGGCATTCCGGGCCTGCGCTCGAGCGTGACCTATATCCACGGTAGCCACATCCAGGCGGCGCGTCGCGATAACAGCGAGTGGGAGCGCGACCTGCGTGTCGATTACGTGATCCCCTCGGGCACGTTCAAGGGCCTGGGCCTGACCTGGCGCGGTGCGGTGTGGCGCGGTAACGACACGGCCGACAAGGACGAGACGCGACTGATCGTCAGCTACAGCATCCCGCTGCTGTAAGCCGCGCCGTCGCAACGCTTGATCGGTATCAAGGCCACGCGTTGCGCCAGGCCGCACACTGAAGTCCCAACGGCCGGTCCCCTTGAGAGGCCACCATGCTTTACCCCCTGTTTCTAGTGGCTCACCTGTTCGCCGCGCTGATCTTCATCGGTACGGTGTTTTTCGAGGTGCTGATCCTGGGGCACCTGCACCGGCAATTGCCTGCGCGGGTGATGGTATTGGTGGAGCAGGGCGTCGGCCAGCGTGCCCGGGTATTGATGCCGTGGGTGTTGCTGGTGCTGTTCGGCGCGGGCCTGGGCATGGTCTGGTTGCGTTACCTGCCAGTGCTGGCTGCGCCGTCGGCGTCTGCTTTCGGCACCTTGTTGACCCTCAAGCTGATCCTGGCTGCCAGTGTGCTCGTGCATTTTCTGCTGACCATGGCGCGCATGCGCTGGGGCTCGGTGAGTGCGCGCTATGTCCGCTGGGTGCATCTGAGCCTGTTCGCACACATGGTCGCCATTGTGCTGCTGGCCAAGGGCATGTTTTACCTGAGCTGGTAGACAGGCGGGGCTGCGACCTTGACGCATATCAAGGTGCGTTGCCGGGTCGCACCGGACAATGCACCACCGCCGCCCGAACCGGAGTCTGTCATGCGCACCCATCTTCATCCCGCTCGCTTTCGTCACGATCAAGGCGTGTTGGACCTGGCTTGCCAAACGGACACCCGCCGCTTCCATGCCGGTGTCGGCTCCCTCGACCTGTTGCGCGCCTTGCGCGACAGCCGTCAGCGCCAGCGGCCCCTGGCGCTGAACCTGCACTGGCCGACGAGTGACGTTGGCGGTGACTATTGGCACAGCCTCGCCCAGGAAATCCACCTGATCAGCTGCCAACTCGGCAACCGCCAGCCGGTCGATCACTTTCACCTGCGCGGCACCACACCGGCGTTCGCCCAGGTGCAGCAGTTGATGGCGCTGTTGCATGAGCGCTTCAACTTTCTCGACCACGACCGGGGCGACTACTGCATCGACCTCGACCCCTGGCACATGGACTGGGCCACGATGGGCCTGCTCCGCGGACAAGGCTTCAACCATGCAAGCATCGGCGTGCCGGACGCCAACCGCGAGGGGCCGCTGTGCCAGGCGCGGTATCAGGACCCGGCGCCGATCGAGTCGCTGGTGGATGCGGCCCGCACCTTCGGGTTTCGCTCGGTGAACATCGACCTCGGCTACGGGCATGCCTGGCAGACCCCAGCCAGTATCGAGCTGAAACTGACCAGCCTGATCGCCCTGGAGCCGGATCGCTTGCAAGTATTCGATTACGCCCACGCGCCTGTGCGCTATCAATCCCAACAACCCCAGGCGTTCTGCAGCGAGTCGGATAAGAGCGCCATGCGCCGTCTCTGCTTTCAGCACCTGGCGGCGGCGGGCTATCACTACATCGGTCTGGGCCAGTTCGCCCGCGCCGACGATGACCTCAAGCAAGCCCAGGAACGCGGGCGCCTGAGCCGTAACTGCGAGGGCTTCACCCTGCACGGTTATTGCGACCACGTCGGTTTCGGCCTCGGCGCCATCAGCCAGATCGACACCCTGTGCGTGCAGAACACGGCCGATGCCCGCGAGTACCGCGAACAGTTGGGTAATGCTCAGCTCGCCACGCAGCGGGGCTGGTTCCGCGAAACCTCTGACCCGGTGCGCTTGCACGTGGCCGAACGCCTGGCCTGTGACCTGGAACTGGATGTGCAGGCGGTGGAGCGGCGCTACGGCCTGGTGTTCGCGCGCTATTTCGCCTACCTGTGGCCGCTGCTGGAAGCCCTGCACCGCGACGGTCTGATCGAGCTGTCCCCGACGTTCATCTGGTTGCTGCCGGCCGGCCTGCCGCAGGTGGACGGTATTTGCGCATTGTTTGAACGGGCTGTGCTCGCCACCCCGGTCAGCGCCAACGACGAGGTGATCGACCATGAGTGCGTTTGAATTCGACCGTGCCCTGGTGCACAAATACGACCGACCGGGACCGCGCTACACCTCGTACCCGACCGCGCCGCAGTTCAACAGCGCCTTCGCCCTGGATGACTATCATCAGGCGGTCCGCGCCAGTCACCAGGTGGCCACGCCCAAGGCGTTGTCGGTGTACATCCACATCCCGTTTTGCCAGAGCCTTTGTTATTACTGCGGTTGCCACAAGATCATCACCCGCAAGACCCACCGGGCCGTGGAGTACCTGGCTTACCTCAAGCGCGAGATCCAGATGCAGGCGGCGTTGTTCGAGCGTTCCCGGCGCCTGACCCAGTTGCACCTGGGCGGCGGCACGCCGACCTATCTGGACGATACGCAACTGGCCGAGCTGATGGCCTGCCTGGCCGAACACTTCACCCTGGATGACAGCGACGCCCATGAGTTCTCCATCGAGGTCGACCCGCGCACCATCAGCGTCGAGCGGATCAACACGCTGCGCCGCCTGGGCTTCAATCGCCTGAGTTTCGGCGTGCAGGACTTCGACCCCGACGTGCAGGCGGCGGTCAATCGCGTGCAAAGCGAAGCGCAGATTCTGCAACTGGTGGCCGCAGCCCGTGAGGCACACTTCAAATCGGTGAGCGTCGACCTGATCTATGGCCTGCCGCTGCAAACCGTGGCCAGCTTCGACGTGACCTTGAGCAAGCTGATCGCCCTGCGCCCCGACCGTGTGGCCGCCTACAGTTACGCGCACCTGCCGAGCCAGATCCGCGCCCAGCGCATGATCCGCCCCGAAGACATGCCACCGCCGGCGCGCAAGCTGGAACTGCTGGAACTGACTATCCGCCGCCTGACCGAGGCCGGTTACGTCTACATCGGCATGGACCACTTTGCCTTGCCCGACGATGAACTGGCGCTGGCCCGCGCCAACGGCACCTTGCAGCGCAACTTCCAGGGCTATTCGACCCATGCCGACTGCGACCTGATCGGCCTTGGCGTATCGGCCATCGGCAAGGTCGGTGACAGTTACAGCCAGAGCGTCAAGGAGCTGTCCCAGTACTACGCCCGACTCGACGCGGGGATGCTGCCGGTGCAGCGCGGTTATCGGCTCAACCCGGATGACGTGCTGCGCCGTGAAGTGATCAACGGCCTGATGTGTGACGGCCGGGTCGACTTCCCACGGATCGAGGCGGACCACGGCGTGCGCTTCAACGACTATTTCGCCGAGGCACTGCTGCAATTGGACGAGCAGGTAGCGGACGGGCTATTGCTGATCCAGGCCGATGCGCTGCAACTGTTGCCCAAGGGCCAACTGATGGTGCGCAGCGTGGCCATGGCCTTTGACGCCTACCTGGGAGGCGCGCACAAAGGCCAGTTTTCCCGCACGGTTTGAGCGGATAGGACTGTATCCCCTGTGGGCGCTCGACAGCGCCCACAGGGGATTTTCATTTCAATTCCTGTTCAGTGTGACGTGCCTTCGGCAAATTCAACCTTGTTGCCCACGTTGTACTTGCCCGATGGTTTGTTCATCGGGATGCGCTTGATCTCCTTGAGTGTCTGGCTGTCATAGACGATCAACGCGCCATCGGTGGCCCAGATGCTCAGCAACAGGTAGCGACCATCGCGGGTGAATTCCACGTGGGCGGCGGTCTTGCCTGGCATTGGGCGCAGGGTGTGGGCGATTTCCAGGGTCTGTTTGTCGATCAGGTGAATCGCATCGTTGTCCGGCCCGAAAAACACATCGCTCCACACGTAACGCGAGTTCGCATGGCTGCGCATGAAAAACCCCGGGCCGAGGGTGGGGATCTGCTTGATCAGTTTCCAGGTCTTGAGGTCGATCACCGAGATTTGCCCCTTGCTGATATTCGGCGTGGCAAACACCCACTGGCCATTGCGCTGCCAATACGTGCCCGAACCCAGGTGCGGCATGCCGGACAGCGGGATGTCGGTGACCACGTGGCCGCTGTCCAGATCGATGACCTGGCCGCCGCCGGCCTTGCGTGAGGTGGCGATCAGTTGGCGGTAGTCGGGGGAAAACGAAAAGTCATCGAGCACGTCCTGGGCCTGGATGCGTCGGGGTTCGAAGCTCGGCTGGGCGGCGGCATAGGACAGCTCCCAGACTTCATTCACGTCCTTGAGCGCCACGATAAAGCTGTTGCGCGGCGGTGCGGTGTACACCGCGCTGACCCGGGACGCGGTGTCCAGGGTCTTGACCAGCGACAGGTCGCGGGCATCCAGCACCACCAGGTTGCCCGGCAGGTAATTGCCCACCAGCACCCAGCGTCCGTCCTTGCTCACCGCGAGGTTGCGCGTGTTGAGTGCCACGCGGGTCTCGGCGATCAGTTTCAGGT
The DNA here is from genome assembly GCF_024169655.1 of Pseudomonas marginalis. GTDB lineage: Bacteria > Pseudomonadota > Gammaproteobacteria > Pseudomonadales > Pseudomonadaceae > Aquipseudomonas > Aquipseudomonas paraveronii. Next base: position 2,391,867 of record NZ_JALJWV010000001.1, read on the forward strand.
TGTGCAGGTCGTACAGGCTGATCCAGCCGTCGCGCGAGGCGAAGTACACAAAGCGTCCATCCGGTGAAAATTTCGGCCCGCCGTGGACCGCGAAATGGGTCGGGAAGCGGTCCAGCACGGCAAAGGTGTCACCGTCGAGAATGTCGATGTGATGGTCGCCGGACTCCACCACCACAAACAGGTTGAGCGGGTCGGCGTGATGCGAAGGCGTGGTCGGCAAGCGGCTCAGGTCTGCCAGCAGGGTGTGGCTGTTATGGATGTCCTGCGCGTTCCAGGTCGCCGGTGTGGCGGGCGGTTGCTGCAGGAAATTCGCCAAGCCGTCGATCTGCGCGGCACTCAGCTGTGGCGCAAACGCGGCCATCTGACTGGCCGGGCGTCCTTGCTCGATGACCTTGCGCACTTCCTCGGGCTTGATCCGCCCCAGGCTTTCCGGCAGCAGCGCCGGGCCGCTGGCGCCGATGCGGTTGAGGCCGTGGCAGCTTGCGCAGTGACGCTGGTAGTCCTCGGCCGGCGTGCCGTGGGCGGTGGTAGCCCAGAGCAAGGGCACCAGCAGCAGGCGTTTCATACCGCCACCGCTTCGCGGGCCGGCGACAGGCTGGCGGGGAAGTGCAGGGCGGCCCCGGCGAACAGGTTCACCACCTGGCCAATTACCGTCAGGGTCGGCACACCGGGTTCGCAGTCGGCGGCCATTGTCGGCAATTGGCGCAGGGTGCCACGCGCCACGTGCTGGTCGGCGCGCGCGCCGTTGCTGATCAGCGCCGCCGGGGTGTCCGCCGGCAGGCCGGCTGCCACCAGGTGTTCGGCGATCAGCGCGAGGTTCGACAGGCCCATATAGAACACCAGCGTCTGGCTCGGCTCCGCCAGGCTGGCCCAAGGCAGCTTCAACGCGCCGTCGCGTTGCAGGTGCCCGGTGACGAAGCGGCAGGAGTTGACCAGGTCGCGGTGGGTCAGGGGGATGCCGGCATAGGCGCTGCACCCGGACGCGGCGGTGATGCCCGGTACCACCTGGCAGGGCACGCCGTGGGCCAGCAGGTATTCCAGCTCCTCGGCGCCACGGCCGAAGATAAACGGGTCGCCGCCCTTGAGGCGCACCACCCGTTGGCCCTGGTCGGCCAGTTCTACCAGCAGCTCGTTGAGCTCATCCTGGGGCAGGCTGTGGCAGCCGCTGGCCTTGCCCACGTAATGGCGCGCGCAAGTCAGCGGGATCAGCGCCAACAACTCGGCGCTGACCAACCGATCGAAGACCACCGCATCGGCCTGCATCAGCAGGCTCCAGGCGCGCAGGGTCAGCAAGCGCGGGTCGCCGGGGCCGGCGCCCACCAACGCGACTTCGCCGGGGTGGAAGGGGCTGTGCAAACTGGCAGGTAAGGCGGTCGGAGTGTGCATGAGACGTCCTTGGTACATCATCAGGTGGGCTGCCCCCGGTTGTGTCACCGGGTGGTCGAGCAAGGGATCAGGTTGCAAGGCTGCAGGGCGATCTCGGCGTCGCTGAGGTGGCAACCGGGGTCGGGGCCCCAAAGGTCGCCGTCGGCCCAGGCGCGGGTGCGCGTATTGCCGTTGCAGATCGGTAGCCAGCGACACTCGGCACACCGCCCGCCGATGGTCCGCGGGTGTTCGCGCAGGCGCAGCAGCAACGGGTCGGGTTGGTCCAGCCAGAGTTGGCGGAACGTGGTGTTGCGCACGTTGCCTACCGAGTGCTGCCACCAGTACGTGTCGGGGTGGACCTCGCCGGTATTGTCGATGTTGGCGACGCCGCTGCCCGAGGCATTGCCGCCCCAGCCGTGCAGCAGGTGTTCCAGTTGCGGGTAATGCTCGGGCAGATGCTGGTGGACCCACTGCAGCAACAGCACCGCGTCGGCATCGTTGTTGCCGCTGACGAAGTCACTGTCGACGCCGTTTTCGATGTCGTGCCAGGCCTGCTGGAATATCAGCGTCATCGCATCGCGGCTCATCTGCCGGTGCGCGTCCAGCTGGCGGCTGCGTTTGCCGCGCCCGCTGTAGTTGAGGTGCGACAGGTAGAACTTCTGCACATCGTAGTCACGCATCAGCGCCAGCAGTTGCGGCAACTGCCCATGGTTTTCCTGGGTCAGGGTGGTGCGCAGGCCCACGCGAATCCCGGCCTCGCGGCACAGGCGGATAGCGTGCATCGAGCGCTGGAAACTGCCCTGCAACTGGCGAAACGCATCGTGGGTCGCCTGTAGACCGTCGATGCTGATGCCCACGTAATCGAAACGCGCGTCGGCGATCTGCTGGATATTCTGTTCGTCGATCAGCGTGCCGTTGCTCGACAGCGCGACAAAAAAACCTTTGTCGCGGGCATAGGCGCTGAGCTGGAACAGGTCTGCACGCAGCAGCGGTTCGCCGCCCGACAGAATCAGCACGCGCACCCCGGCCGCGTGCAAGTCATCGATCACCTGGAGTGCGGCCGGGGTGTCCAGTTCATCGCGAAACACACTGTCGGCGCTGGTGGCGTAACAGTGTTTGCAGGTGAGGTTGCAGCGCCGCAGCAGGTTCCAGATCACCACCGGCGGCCGGTCCTTGCCGGGCGGCGAGGTGCGGGGCGGCGGGCATTGTCCGGCCAGGGTACGCAGGTACTGACTGATCCGCAGCATGGGACGCTCCTTCTAGGTTGCCGGCGTCAGGCGCAGGCCGGTTTTTTTCAGGATGCGGCTGCTCACCAGCATCTCGTCGGCGCGGCAGGCATCGCCGAGCAGGTAGCGCAGGTGCTCGCGGTAGCTGTCGATTTCTTCGCGGCTACGCCCATGCACCATGGCGAACAGGTTGTAGGGCCAGTCGGGACGGCGCGGGCGGCGGTAGCAATGGCTGACAAACGGCTGCGCCCCGATCAATTCGCCCAGGCGCGGCATCTGCACGTCGGCCACGTCCCACACGGTCATGCCGTTGTGGCGATAACCCAGGCGGTAATGGTTGGGCACGGCGGCGACACGCCGGATCGCGCCCTCGGCCTGCAGGCGCTTGAGCAGGTCGAGGGTCGACTCGACGCTGATGCCCAACTGCTCGGCGAGCCAGGCCCAGGGATCGTCCAGCAGCGGCAGGCCAGCCTGGGTGAGGGCGACCAGGCGCAGGGCCAGGTGGTCATCAGACCGGGAAATACAGACCGACATGGTAGGTTTGCTCCTTCGGCAGATTGAGCACCGCCAACCCCGTCAGGGTCTCGATGCGGGACAGGGTGGCGGCCAGTTCCGCCTCGGTGCCGCAGGCCAGCACGAACCACATGTTCCAGCGGTGTTCGCGGCGGTAGTTGTGGGCCACCTGGGGCAATGCGTTGAGTTGTTCGGCGACCGCCTCAAACCGCGCCTCGGGCACAGTCAACGCGGCCAGGGTGAAGGCGCCACCGAGGCGCTCGACATCGAACATCGGACCGAAGCGCGTCAGCACTCCGTCTTCGAGCAGGTCATGCAGGCGGTCGAGCACTTCACTCGGCTGGCTGTGCAGTTCCTGCGCCACCTGCTGCCAGGGATCGCGCACCAGTGGCAGGCCGTGTTGCAGGCGATTGATCAGGCGCCGGTCGAGATCATCCATGGGCCCACACCTGCGACGACGGCGGCGTAAAGCGCCCGCCGCATTGCTTGAAGGCGCGGGTGCTGAACAGCAGTTGGTGCGGCAGGTCACTCAATTGCTGCTGTTCCAGCACCAGCTGGATATGCGCCGTGACCTCCTTGCGTTCGCGGCCATGCACCATGCAGAACAAGTTGTAGCGCCACTGCGGCAGGCGGCGCGGGCGCTGATAACACAGGTTGACGCCGGGCGCGTGGCCCAGGCGGTTGCCGACTTCATCCACCAGCGCATCGGGCACATCCAGCACCAGCATCGCATTGGCGACAAAGCCCAGGGCGCGGTGATTGAGCACCAGGCCGACGCGGCGGAACAGGCCTTGTTCCTGCCATTGCTGCATCTGTTGCAACACCTGGTCATGGTGCGCGCCGATCTGTTCGGCGAGGTTGTCGTAGGGCCGCGTCACGAGGGGCAAACCGCGCTCCAGGCATTGGCGCAGGTCGAGCATCTGTTCTTGGCTCAGCGGGACGATCACGGATGCGCTCCCAGGGAAAACCCGAGGTCGATGCGGTAGGCGGTGAGCATCGGCAGGTCCAGGGGGATGAGGCCGGTGTCTTGCTCCAGCTCGTCGAGGATCTGTTGCAGGTGCTGACGGTGCGGGCCGGTCAAGACAAACCACAGGTTGTATTGATGCTCGCGGACATAGTTATGGTTGACTTCCGGGTACTGGTTGACGCGCCGCGCCACCTGTTCCAGGCGTTCGACCGGCACCGCCAGGGCGGCCAGGGTGCTGGCGCCGGCGCGGGTGTGTTCGAACACCGGGCCGACCCGCGACAGCGAGCCGGCCAGTTCCAGGCGGTGCAGGCACGTCATCAACTGTGCCTCGCTGCAGCCCAGCACCTGGGCCATTTCGCGATAAGGTTCGGCGCACAGCGGCATGCCGTGCTGGTAGCGTTCGATCAATTGACGGCTGAGCAGGTCAAGGTCCATCTCAATACCCCATTTTTTGCGCGCGATTGCTGAAGAAAATTCCACTGGGACTCAAGGCCGGCAGGGTCTTGAGCAAGGTCATGCGATACGGGTCCCAGACCTGTACCTGCTCACCGTCGCGCACCGACAGCCACAGCTGTTCGCCACGCCCGGTGAACTCCATGTGCAGCACGCCGGGGCCGGGGCGCAGGTCGGCCACCACCTGGTGGGTCTCGGTGTCGATCACCTGCACGCGGTCGTTGTCCGGGTAGGCGAAATTGACCCACAACTGGCGCCCGTCCGGGCGTGCGGTGACGAAAATCGGTTGGCCGGCCACGTCGATGGCGGCGGTCTGCTGCCAACTGCGCGCATCCATCACCAGCACCTGGTGATGGCCGACGGCGGGCACAAAGGCTTGGTTATCGGCCACGGCCCAGCCTTCGAGGTGGGGCATCTTGTACACCGGCAGTTTGGCCTGGCCGCGCCCGTAATCCGCGAGCACGCGCTTTACGCCGCGCTCCGGATGCCACAGGTCGAGTTGGGCCATGCCGTCCTCACCGAACAGCCCGGCCATGTAGTAACGGCCGTCGGCGGTGATCAGCGCGTCATAGGGTTGCTCGCCAATGCCCTGGTACCGCGTGATCCGCGGGGTGTTGCCCTGGCTGAAGTCGGCGCTCCAGATCTCGCCGCTGTCGAACAGGCTGAACACGAAGCGCTGGCCGGGCGCATCCACCAGGCCCACCACCCGCGAGCGTTTGCCGTCGGCCAGGGGCGTGGCGGGAATGTCGGCGACCTGGGCCAGGGTCTGCGCATCGAACACCTTGACCCCGCCGGGTTGGTAGTTGGACACGGCAATCAGGCGCCCGTCCTGGCTGATCGCGCCGCCGATGCTGTTGCCGCCCTGGAGGATGCGTTTTTCAACGCGTTGGCGCAGCAGGTCGACTTTGCTCAGGCCGCCATCGCGGCCGAAAATGTAGGCATAGCGCTGGTCGCGGGAAAACACCGCCGAGGCGTGAGACAGGTCGCCCAAACCGTCGATCCGCCCCAGCTCCGTCATCCCGCTGGTTTCGATGATTTGCACGCTGGCGCTGGCGCGTTCGATCACCAGGCCCAGGTCGCCAGTCCCGCGCAGCGGCGGTTGGGTACAGGCGCTGAGCAGCAGGCACAGCGATAGAAGAGTGGGACGCATCATGGTGCGGGGCTTCCTTGCAGGAGGCGTTCGACCAGCCAGGCGATCTCGCCGGCACTGAGCAACGGCGCCCAGCCGGGCATCGCACGGGCAGGGCGGCCATAGGTAATGGTGGCGGTCAGGCTGTCGCGGCTGTGCCCGGCGAGAGCCGCCGGGGTGAGGGGCGGACCCAGGCCGCCGGTGAGGTACAGGCCGTGGCAGGCGCCACAGTCCTGGGTCAGCAGGTGTTCGAGGCGGGCGGCGTCCGGTGTGGCCAGCGCCCGCGCGGGAATCAGCAGGAGCAGCGCCATGGCCGTACCGATCATCGATGCATTCATGGCGCGCTCCTTGTGCTTATTTCAAGGTCAGGACCCATTCGGCCAAGACCTTGGCTTCGTCTTCCGTCACCTGATTCGGCGGCATCGGAACCGGTCCCCAATTGCCCTGGGTGCCGTTCTTGATGTGGCTGGCCAGGGTCACGGCGGCGTCTTTCACGCCGGCGTTCTTGGCTGCAACATCCTTCAAGGCCGGTCCCACCAGCTTGCTGCCCACCATGTGGCAGCCGACGCAGGGTTTGCTGTTGAACAAGGCCTGCCCATCTTGGGCGAGGGCCGGTTGCAGGCTGAATGCAGCGGTGCAGGCCAACAGTGCGAAGAGAGTATTTTTCATCGGAAGTCCTTGTGTTGATGGGGCTCAATAAATGTCGTGTTGGGTGTTGTAGACATTGAATTTTCCGGTCGGGGTGATCAGGCGCTTGTCCTTGATCACGGCTTTGAGCTTCAAGGTCTGGTCGTCGATCACCACCAGCGCCGATTCCTCGGTCTGGCCGTTCCACACCGAGAACCACACCTCGTCGCCGGCCTTGTTGTATTCCGGCTGCACCACGCGCAGCGCGCCTTGCTTGATGCCGGCGTACTCGGCGATCGGCAGCACGGTGTAGCCCTTGTCCAGATGGTCGATATCAAATACCGCTGCCGATTGGCTGAGCTTGGCGTCGGGGTTGAGGGTGGTGTCGACATACAAATGCCGGGAGTTGGGATGGGTCTTGATGAACAGCGAGCCGCCGCCCTGGCCCTTGAGCGATTCCACCTGTTTCCAGGCGAATTGCGGGTGGTCGACCGGGTCGGTGCCGATCACTGAAATGCCGCCGTCGCCCAAGTGGCTGGTGGCCCAGACCGGCCCGTAGGTAGGGTGTACGAAGTTGGCGCCACGGCCTGGGTGCGGGGTCTTGCCGACCTCGACCAACGCAGTGAGCTTGCGTTCCTTGGAGTCGATCACCGCGACCTTGTTCGAGTTGTTGGCCGCCGTCATGAAGTAGCGGTGCGTGCTGTCCCAGCCGCCGTCATGCAGGAACGGTGCGGCGTCGATGGTGGTGACGGTGAGGTTCTTGATGTCTTGGTAATTGACCAGCATCACCTTGCCGGTTTCCTTGACGTTGACGATGAACTCCGGCCATTCGTGGGAGGCGATGATCGCCGCGACGCGGGGCTCGGGGTGATATTCCTGCTTGTCGACGGTCATGCCGCGGGTGGAGACGATCTGTTTGGGCTCCAGGGTCTCGCCGTCCATGATTGTGAACTGTGGCGGCCAGTAGGAACCGGCGATGGCGTACTTGTCTTCGTAGCCCTTGAACTTCGAGGTCTCCACCGAGCGCGCCTCGATGCCGACCTTGATCTCGGCGACCTTGGTCGGTTCGGCAGGCCACAGGTCGATCATGTCGATCTTGGCGTCGCGGCCGATCACCAGCAGGTAGCGGCCCGAGGCGGAGATCCGCGAGATGTGTACGGCATAGCCGGTGTTGATCAGTTTGACGATTTTCTTGCTGTCGCCATCGATCAACGCGATCTTGCCGTCGTCGCGCAGGGTCACGGAGAACAGGTTTTCCAGGTTGAGGCTGTTCAGCTGTTTCTTCGGCCGGTCTTCGGGCTTGACCAGCACTTTCCAGGTCTTGAGGGTTTCGGCCATGCCCCATTCCGGTGGGGTTGGTGCGGTGTGCTGGATAAAGCTGGCCATGTGGGTGATCTGGGTTTTGGTCAACGCATTGGAGGTGCCCCAGTTCGGCATGCCGGCGGGGGAGCCATAGGTGATCAATGCTTCCAGGTACGCCTGGCCACGGGCCTGGGTGATGTCCGGGGTCAGTGGTTTACCGGTGGCACCCTTGCGCAGCACGCCGTGGCAACCGGCGCAGCGCTCGAAGTAAATCTGTTTGGAGGTGTCGAAGTCGGCCTGACTCATGTCCGGCGCGCCGGCGCTTTTCACTTCTGTCGGCTGGGGTGCGCCATGGGCGCTCATGGGCAGTGCCAAGGCCAGCGCGCAACTCAGTGCGGCGAGGCTCAGGGTGAAGGGTTTTCTGTTGCGAGTCAGCATTCCATTTACTCCTCAGGCGGGACCTTTACGGTGCCTCGCAACGCGGTGCGGGGCGCAGGTTCTTCGTGCCGGCACAGACTATGGCGCCATGCCGGAATACCCGCTTGACCGCGATCAAGTTCGCCGCAGGCGACGCTTGCCAGGTTGTCGCAGGCGCCCGTAGCGTGGCCGTCAAACCCGCTGTGGATGCCTGTCATGACTGAGCCCTTCTACCAACCCCTGGACAATGAACAGCTGCTGTTCGAACACGCCTGGCGCCACCGCATGCCGGTGCTGATCAAAGGCCCCACGGGCTGCGGCAAGACCCGTTTCGTGCAGCACATGGCGCATCGTCTGCACTTGCCGCTGTACACCGTGGCCTGCCACGACGACCTGAGTGCCGCCGACCTGATCGGCCGCCACCTGATCGGCGCCGAGGGCACCTGGTGGCAGGACGGCCCACTGACCCGCGCCGTGCGCGAAGGCGGCATCTGCTACCTGGACGAAGTGGTCGAGGCGCGCCAGGACACCGCCGTGGTGCTGCACCCGGTGGCCGACGACCGCCGCGAGTTGTACCTGGAACGCACCGGCGAAGTGGTCAAGGCGCCGCCGTCATTCATGCTGGTGGTGTCCTATAACCCCGGTTACCAGAACCTGCTCAAGGGCATGAAGCCCAGCACCCGCCAGCGTTTCGTCGCGATGCGCTTCGATTACCCGGCCGTCGAGGGCGAGGCGCGCATCGTCGCGCGTGAGGCCCAGGTGGACCTTGCCCTGGCGACCCAGGTGGTGCGCCTCGGCCAGGCCCTGCGCCGCCTCGATCAACACGACCTGGAAGAAGTGGCCTCCACGCGCCTGCTGATTTTTACCGCGCGCCTGATCGCTGCCGGCATGCCCATTCGCGAAGCCTGCCTGGCGTGCCTGGCCGAAGCGCTGACGGACGACCCGCACACCGTGGCCGCCTTGATGGACGTGGTCGATGTGCACTTTGCCTGAACCGCGCCGCCTGCCGGGCGACCTGGCGATGTGGTTTTTCATCCTCGCCGAGTTGTCGGTGTTCGCGATTCTGATCCTCGCGTTTGCCGTGACCCAGGTGCTCAAGCCCGAGGTGTTTGCCGAAGGGCGCGCGCAACTGGACACCTCCACCGGGCTGGCGATGACCTTGAGCCTGTTGACCGCCGGGTTGCTCGCCGCGCTGGCGTTGCAGCAGGTGCGATTGCAGCGCGGGCGACGCGGCGCCGGTTTGTTCGTCGCGGCGCTGTTGGTGGCGTTGGTCTATGTGGCGATCAAGCTCACCGAGTACGCCCACCTCGGCGCGGCCGGACTGGGCCTGGAGCACAGCACGTTTTTTACCTTGTACTGGATACTCACGGGGTTTCATTTCCTGCATGTGCTGCTGGGCATGGTGATTCTCGCGTGGCTGGCGCTGGGCTGCTGGCGCGGCGGGCTGTCGGTCGGCGGGTTGGAGTCGGGGGTGCTGTATTGGCACATGGTGGACCTGGTGTGGGTGGTGCTGTTTCCGTTGGTTTACGTGATTGGATGAGGTGCCGATGACCGCTTCCCAAGGGCTGATCGTGTGTTGGGCCGCGTTGGTGGTGCTCAGCGTCGGCACCGTGCTGGCCGGCGGCTCCGGGCTGTGGCTGGTGGTTTTGCTGCTAGCGGTGGTCAAGGCGTGGATGATTGCCGATGGGTTTATGGAGTTGCGGCATGCTCCAGGGTTTTGGCGCGCTCTGGTGCTGGGCTGGCCTGTCGTTTTGGTGTTGGTGGTGGGGCTTGTCTAGGCTCGGAGTGCCCAAGATCAAAAGCCAAAGCGAGGCGGCCGTATAGCCGACTTGATCCTGGAAGCCAGGCCTGGTCACCTGTGGGAGCTGGCTTGCCTGCGATGGCATCGCCTGGGTGGACCTGATGGACTGAGGTGTCTGCATCGCAGGCACCTCCGCTCCGCCTGTTTTGGGAAAAGTCTTACGCCCCTCTGGGAAAGTCTCACCTGAGCAACACGTTAGTCGCGTGATTTGATTCCGGCCTTTTCAGGCAGGGATTGCGGGCATGACTGACGCGTTTTGGGCCGCCCGCGAGGGCGACGCGCTGCTGCACACCTCAATGATGGCCGATGTCCTCGGCGGTGTGCTGGAAGTCGCCGCCTATGCCGCCATCACGTCCGTGGGCTGCCTGGCCGCTGGCGCGTTGATCGCTGCAGCGACCGGCGTGACCATCGCCACTGGCGGCGTTGGCTGCGTCGCCCTGGGGCTGGCGGTCGGCGCGGTGGTGGGGGTCACCGCCGGGCTCTCGGGGGCTGACGTGAAGATCTCCAGTTGGTGCGAAACCGCCGCCAACTGGGTTTTTCCGCCGGTGATCGAGGCCTTTATCACCAGTGGCTCAGACGACGTTTTCATCAATGGCAAACCGGCCGCCCGGGCCGCCGGAAAGATGATGGCGGTGCCGGTCGCGCGCAGTGAGCCCCCGGCCCCCAGTTTTCTGGACATGGCACAGGGATTTTTCTCACAACTGTGGCGCCCGACGGTCGCCACACCCGCTGCCGGTACCGTGCCGTGTGCGCTGGACACGGTCGCCTGCAGCAAGCACCCACCCATGCCCGAGCAATTCATTGCCGAGGGTTCCAGTTCGGTCTTCATCAACGGGCAACCGGCCGCCCGCAGCGGTGACCGCAGCACGTGTGGCGCCAAGATCGGCAGCGTCGAAGGGCTGATTTCTGCCGATGTGCGTATCGGCGGCGACCCCGTCGTGGTGCGCGAAATTCGCAGTGGCAAGACACCGGGCGTCGGTTTGGCGATTGCCGCGCTGCTCGCCCTACGCGGCAATGTGCGGGGCTTTAGGAGCGCATTGCCATGCCTGGTCGGCGGCGCGCTGGCGGGCGGGGCGGTGGCGTATGGAACCGGCAAGCTCACCTCGGCACTCAACAGTGCGGTCAACGGCTCGCCCAACCCGGTGCATAGCCCGACCGGCGCCAAAATCCTCGGCGCCGAAGAAGAACTGGACTTCGTCCTGCCAGGCCTGCTCCCCATCGACTGGCAGCGCTTCTACAGCAGCCTCGATCAACGCCACGACGGCCTTTTCGGCGCCGGCTGGAGCGTTGCCTATGAGGTCGCCGTCGAGATCGATCAAGATGACCACCTCACCTACATCGACGAACAGGGGCGCCGTATAGACATCGGCTACATCCCGTTGTCAGGCGGCGCCTTCAGCCCCGGCGAAGGCCTTGCGGTCAGGCGCAGCGCCGACGGCGCCATCCTGATCGAAAGTATCGACGGCCTGTATCGGCTCTTCGAGCCCGACCCTCTGAACTCCTTGCGGATGCGCCTGCATTTGCTGGGCGATCGTAACGAAGGGCGCATCTTTCTGGATTACGACGCGCAAGGGCGCCTGTGTCGCCTGCGCGACAGCCACGAGCTGATGCACGTCGACGTGAGCTACACCGCCGAGCATCCGCGGCGCGTGAGCCATATCGAGCGCCGTTACCTGCATCGGCAACATTTTGCTGGGCGCAGCGACGTGCTGGTCAGCTATCGCTACGACACCCACGGCAACCTGGCCGAAGTCCTCGACGCACAAGGCACGCGGCAACGACGTTTTGCTTACGACAGCGCGCGGCGCATGGTCGAACACCAACTGCCGAGCGGCTTGCGCTGCTTCTACCAATGGCGCGCAGTGTCTGGCCCGCAGGGTGAAGAATGGCGCGTCAGCCGGCATTGGACCGATGCCGGCGATGCATTCACCTTCGACTACGACCTGGATGCCGGTATCACGCGCGTCACCGATGGCCTGCAGCGGGTCAGCACGCGCTATTGGAACCCGCAGTACCAGATCACCCGCTACGTCGATAACCTGGGCCATGCCTGGCAATTCGAATGGAGCGAAGATCGCCAATTGCTCGGCGCGATTGACCCGCAAAACGGCCAGTGGCGCTTCAGTTACGACGACTCCGGCAACCTCAGCGCAGTGACCGATCCTCTGGCCAGGATCAGCAACACACAGTGGCTGGCGCATTGGGCATTGCCCGAAGTGGAAACCGACCCGGCGGGTAACCGTTGGCATTACCGCTACGACCGGCATGGCAACTGCATCGAAGAGATCGACCCGCTGGGCAACCGCACCCGCTACGTCTACGACGATTTCGGCCAGCCGGTGCAGATCATCGATGCCACCGACAAAATCCGGAAGCTGCACTGGAACGAGTGGAGCCAACTGATCGAAGAAGTGGATTGCTCGGGCTACGCCACCGGCTACCAGTACGATGCGTTCGGCAATGTGCTGGTGCACACCAATGCTGAAGGTGAGTCGGTGCGCTATCAGTACAACCGGCAAGGGTTGTTGCTGGAATGCCGACTTTCGGACGGGCGCCTTGAGCATTTCCAGCGCAACGCCAGTGGTTATCTGACGGGCTATGTCGACCCCGCTGGCAACACCTACCGCTATGCCTACGACCGGCGCGGCCAGGTCAAGCAACGCTGGGACGCGCACAACCGTTGCGTCACCTTCGACCACGACGCCTACGGGCGACTGCTGAAACTGACCAATGAAAACGGCGAAAGCTATCGCTTTGAGTGGGACGCGGCCGACCGCCTGGTGCACCAACAAGACCTCGACCACAGTCGGCGCTGCTATACCTATGACCCGCTGGATAACGTCGTCGCCGTCGCTTACCTGCCGGGAAGCGAAGGCGAGGCGGTAGACGCGCTGACACACCAGTTCCAACGCGACCCGCTCGGGCGCCTGGTCAGCAAAGTCACCGCCGACGGCACCACCGTTTATAAGCACGACCTGAACGACCAACTGGTCGCGGTCACCTTCACCGCCCTCGACGGGCGCGAGCAAGCACTTGGCTTTAGCTATGACGCGCTGGGGCAATTGCTCGAAGAACACAGCTCGGCGGGGTGTCTGCAACACCATTACGACGCATTGGGCAACCTGACTCAAACCCACTTGCCTGACGGACGCTGGCTCAATCGCCTGTACTACGGCAGCGGCCACCTGCATCAACTGAATCTCGACGGCCACGTCATCAGCGACTTCGAACGCGACCGCCTGCACCGCGAACTGCAACGCACCCAGGGTCAACTCAGAACAAATACCGACTATGACCGCAGTGGCCGGGTCCGCTCACGCCAGCGTCGCAGCATCGACCAACCGTGGCAGTTGCCGCCCCTGGTCGAAACCCACTACAGCTACGACCCCAGCGACAACCTGATCGGACGCCGCCGTACCGACTGCCAAGAGCACCTGACCTACGACAGTAGCGGACGTATCCTCGTCAGCCAACAGATAGGCCGGATCGAAACCTATGCCTACGATGCGGCGGCCAACCTGCTCGACGGGCCACAACAAAGCGGCCTGGTACGGCATAACCGGCTGCTGACGTATCAAGACAAGCGCTATACCTACGACGCTTTTGGGCGAATGGTTGAAAAGCGTAGCGCTGTGCGTGGTTTGCAGCGCTTTGCCTACGACGCCGAAAGCCGGTTGGTTGAAGTACGCAATGACAACGGCAGCGTGGTCAGGATGGCCTACGACCCGCTGGGCCGGCGCATTGAAAAAACTGAACACGACAGCGATGGCTACCCGCTGGGCGAAACCCGGTTCACCTGGGATGGCCTGCGGTTGTTGCAGGAGCATAAACACAGTCAGACCAGCCTTTATCTCTACGATGGCGACAGTTACGAGCCACTCGCCAGGGTCGACGGTAACGGTGAATACCAACGCGTGCGGTATTACCACAACGACCTGAACGGCTTGCCGGAGCAACTCACCGAGGCCGACGGCCATGATGTCTGGCGAGCGACTTATCGGGTGTGGGGCAATACGCGGGAGGAGGTGCGGGAACCTTACTTCATTGAAGAGCAGAATTTGCGGTTTCAGGGGCAGTATCTGGATCGGGAGACGGGGCTGCATTTTAATACGTTTAGGTTTTATGATCCGGATGTGGGTCGCTTTACAACAACCGACCCTATTGACTTGATGGGTGGGTTCAACCTTTATCAATACGCTCCTAATCCTTCGGGATGGATAGACCCATTGGGTTGGGCATGCTCCGCTGCACAGCGACGGCAGAATAAGGTCAATGGTTTAGCAGCGGAGAACCTGGTTTATCAGAGGCTCATGAAAAACCCTAATGTTACCGTGCTCGGTAGGCAGGTTTATGTAAGAACGCCAGGCGCAGGGCGGGGCCGCTACGTAGATATTTTAATAAGAAATAACAAAACACAAAAAATCATTTCTGTCGAAGTTAAATCAGGCCGTGCAATACGCTCTAAAGCCCAGCTTGCAAAAGATAAAGTCATCACTAATGGGCAGGGGGTATTTGGGCATTCCGGGAAAAAAGCAACAGGTGTTACTGTGAGTGAGGCTAGGGTGCCACTATGGAGGCTGCCGTAATGATTGGAAGTGTCGAGAATATGTTGAAATTACTGACCTCAGGTATAGCTGAGACGTTTGAAAACCATGGGTTCACGCAAAAAAAAGACCGTTTTTTTGAAAAAACCGACAATAAGGGTCGAATCAGGCGCTACTCAATGGGGCTTTCCAAGCAAAAAGGATGGTTTTCTCTCCACTTGACGCTGCAGCTTCTCGATCCGACACTGATGGTGCATGTGAATACAGTCCTTGAAAAGGCACTGAGAGATGACAAGTTCGAGTATCCGGAAAGTTGGTCAAAATCAATTATAGAGAAATCTATAAAAACTCGCACATCCAATCAGGTTGTCGCCGAACTGACCGATTGGCGGATACTGAAGGAATCCAGCGAATCACTTCAGCACTTCAATGAGAGGTTTTCGATATGGCTATATTCATTCGAAACTCCGGATGAAAAGCCGGGCTGGAAAGAGCAGTTACTGACCAGCGTTGAGTTAGCACTCAAGTGGTTTGATGAAGTAGATTCAAATGAATGGATTCGCTCCAATACCGTGTACCCTGCTCTATACTTACTCGCTACTGAGGGGCTCAAGCAGAGAGTTGAGGAGCACTACAAGGCGGCGTTAAAATCGCTTGAAGATCCGCATGAGGTCGAGCTTTTTTATCGATATTTAGTTTAAAGGTAACACAGGCACACCCAGACCAGCCTCAATATTTACGAAGACGAAGGCCATGTCCTCCTGGCTCGCATCGACGGTAGTGGGGCGCTGCAGAAAGTCCGCTACTACCCACCGATCTCAACGGGCTGCGTGAACAACTGACCGAGGTCGACGGCCACGACATCTGGCGGGCGACTTATCGAGTGTGGGGCAATACGTTGGAGGAAGTGCGTGAGCCATATTACATTGAAGAACAGAAATTGCGGTTTCAGGAGCAGTATCTGGATCGGGAGACGGGGCTGCATTTTAATATGTTTAGGTTTTATGATTCGGATGTGGGGAAGTTTACCACAATCGACCACATTGACTTGATGGGTGGGTTAAATTTTTCCGACAAAAGGAAAGGTGCATAATACAAATATGCTATTTTTGACTTCTTCACACAACACCAGGGGCTAAAGTAGTGACTCAGTTCTTAACCATTGCCTACAACTTAAGCGCTATAGATAATCACGCGTACTTTTTTGATGGAGCACCTGATAGTATTTTTTGCAAAACCTGTGGTTGCTGCATTGATCAAAGCTATCTGCCTAGAGAACTGAAAACACCAAACAAGGCTGATATTGGTGCAACTTATGATGGGCGCTTCATCGCGTCGCTACGTTTCAAGGAATACATCGAAAATTTAAAATTGAGTGTTGGATTTTCATTAGTCAATGAAAAAAATCAGCTGTTCATGATGCAGCCTCAAAAAATCATCAAATACAGTGCTCAACAGTTGGAAAACCTCTGTAGTACGTGTGGTCAATATTTTGACTGTGTGGTTCCCATCCCGAGTTTCTATCAAGAAACTGGAAAGCCTCTGGAATATGGAATGTTTTTCACAAGTATTGGCTTCGGTAGCGGGAAAGAAAAAAGCCCGGCCATTATTCTCGGCATCGAAACCGCACTTGAAATAAAGAGCGCAATAAAATCATTGAAATTAAGAGGCGCTGATATCAGTGAGGTTTTTATGCCTAATGACTAAGACTATCGCTCAGCGCTTATCGCCCAGGCGCGTAAGACGGGATAGGTCTATTTGTTATTTGGTCTGTTTATTTTCTGGCCACTTAAGCGAGTGCAAAAAGGCATAAATAAAACGGTCCTGAAGGGCATGAATTCCTCTCGCGCATGCTCGAAGGCAAGGCGCTGGCGGGTGTGCGGATCAGCAGCCGGGAAAACGAACTGCACTACGACTTCAGCGACACCGAATAACGACTGTTGGAATGCAATGCAAATGTGGGAGGGGGCTTGCCCCCGATGGCGGTGAATCAGTCACCACATGCATCAACTGAAACACTGAAGTGCGCCCCAAAAGTTGGACACTCATCCAACTCCTGGGGCTTTTTCATGAGCAAGTACACCGCGCAGTTCAAACTTTCCGCCATTACCGCCTTCCTAGAGCGAGGCCGTGGCTTTCGCCATATTGCAGCCCGATTTCAAATGGACCCCACTTTGCTTCGCCGCTGGGTGGAAGCTTACCGGCTGCACGGTGAGGCCAGTCTGAGTAGTTCCGGTGGACGTTATAGTGCTTTGTTCAAGTTCTCCGTTCTGCAACGCATGTGGCGTGATTCCCTCTCTTTTCGCCGCGCAGCGGCACTCTTCAATCTGGGTGACTCTACCCAAGTGGGCAGATGGCAGCAGCAGTATTACAGTGGCGGTATTGAAGCCCTGGCCTCAGGGGAAAAAGGATTGAATATCGCTATGTCCAAACCACCAGCTAAACCTCGAAAAACGGCTGCCCCACTCACCGACCAAGAGCGTGCTCACAAGGCTTTACTTGATGAACTCCAGTATTTGCGCATGGAGAACGCCTACCTAAAAAAGCTTGGGGAGTTAGGCGAGGCGGTAATGAGGCGCGAGAAAGAAGCGAAGAAAAAGCCCGATTAATCTCTGAGTTGAGGCAAAGCTTCCCTTTGGACCCTTTGCTCAAACTGGTTGGGCTCGCCCGCAGCACGTACTACTACCAACTCAAGGCGATGGACGGAGCAGACCGGTTCGTTTCGCTGAAAGCCTCTATCCAGAGCCTTCAAGACGAGCATAAGGGGCGCTTCGGCTATCGTCGTATGACTTTAGCTCTGCGCAGCAACGGACAGTTGATCAACAGTAAAACGGTGCGGCGACTGATGGGGGAGTTGAGTCTGAAATGTACGGTACGACCGAAGAAATACAGATCGTATCGAGGGCCGATGGGAAAAGTCTCGCCCAATACCCTGGCTCGTCAGTTCGAGGCTGAACAACCGAATCAGAAATGGGTAACGGATGTCACCGAGTTCAAAGTGGCTGGCGGAAAGCTGTATCTGTCTCCAGTTTTAGACTTGTACAACGGAGAAATCGTGGCTTATCAGACCGCCACACGCCCCCAATATGCGTTGGTGGGCGACATGCTGGAACAAGCTCTTGAGCGCTTGCCTGAGGGCGTCAAACCCATGCTGCACTCGGATCAGGGTTGGCACTATCGATACCCAAAGTACCGGGATCAACTAGAAAAAGCAGGGTTGGAACAGAGCATGTCACGCAGAGGAAACTGCTATGACAACGCCACAATGGAGAGCTTCTTTGGTACGTTGAAGTCAGAATTTTACTACAGGGAAAGCTTCGACAGCGTGGCTCAGTTGCAGGCTGGACTGGCTGAATACATCCATTACTACAACCATAAACGAATCAAAACGAAGCTTGGCGGACTGAGCCCTGTAGCGTACAGAGCCCGGTCCGCTGTAGCCTAACAATCACTGTCCAACTTTTGGGGCGCACTTCAACACTGCTATCGGGGGCAAGCCCCCTCCCACATTTGTTCAGCTATTAGGGTACTTCGATGCTATTCAACCAAACCTCACGCCTAACCAAAATCACCAGCCCCCTCGGGCCGGACGTGCTGCTGCTCAATCAAATGGGCGGCGGCGAAGAGTTGGGAAGGCTGTTCGCCTATGAGCTGCAACTGACCTCCCTGGACGCCAACATCGACCTCAACCAGTTGCTCGGCAAGCCGATGAGCGTCGGCCTGCAACTGGCGGACGGTGGCGAGCGGTATTTCCACGGGATCGTCGCGCAGTGCAGCCAGAGTATCGACCAGGGCCAGTTCGCCAGCTACCAGGTCACGCTGCGCCCGTGGCTGTGGCTGCTGAGCCGCACGTCGGACTGTCGGATTTTCCAGAACCAGAGCATCCCGCAGATCATCAAGCAGGTGTTCCGCGACCTGGGTTTTTCCGACTTCGAAGACGCCCTGAGCCGGCCGTACCGCGAGTGGGAATACTGCGTGCAGTACCGCGAAACCAGCTTCGATTTCGTCAGCCGCTTGATGGAACAGGAAGGCATCTACTACTTCTTCCGACACGAACAGGACCGTCACGTACTGGTGCTGGCCGATGCCTACGGCGCCCACGCCACGGTGCCGGGCTACGCGTCGGTTCCGTACTACCCCAAGGACGAGCAGCAACGCGAACGCGACCACCTGCACAACTGGCACCTGGCGCAGCAAGTGCAGCCGGGCTCGCTGGAGCTTAACGACTACGACTTCCAGCGCCCCAGCGCGAGCATCGACGTGCGCTCGGCCATGCCGCGCCCGCACACCGCCGGCGACTATCCGCTGTACGACTACCCCGGCACCTACGTGCAAAGCGCGGACGGCGAACACTACGCGCGCACCCGCATCGAAGCGCTGCAAACCCTGCATGAACAAATCGAATTCAGCGGCAACGCCCGCGGCCTCGGTTCCGGCCACCTGTTCAGCCTCACCGGCTTCAGTCGCCAGGACCAGAACCGCGAATACCTGATCGTCGGCATCCGCTACAACATCCATCAGGAAAGCCTGGAAAGCGGCGGCGGCTCAAACTCTGCGCAGTACGAAAGCAGCCTCACCTGCATCGATGCCCAACAAAACTTCCGCCCGCTGGCCAACACTCACCGGCCCATCGTCAAAGGCCCGCAGACCGCGCTGGTGGTCGGCCCCAAAGGCGAAGAAATCTGGACCGACCAATACGGCCGCGTAAAGGTGCATTTCCACTGGGACCGCCACGACCAATCCAACGAAAACAGCTCGTGCTGGATACGCGTGTCGCAATCCTGGGCCGGCAAGAACTGGGGCTCGATGCAGATCCCACGGATCGGCCAGGAGGTGATTGTGAGCTTTCTGGAAGGCGACCCCGACCGGCCGATCATTACCGGGCGGGTGTACAACGCGGAGCAGACGGTGCCCTACGATTTGCCGGAGAACGCGACCCAGAGCGGCATGAAAAGTCGTTCGAGCAAGGGCGGCACGCCGGCCAACTTCAATGAAATCCGCATGGAGGACAAGAAGGGGTTGGAGCAAGTGTATATCCATGCCGAGCGGAATCAGGACGTCGTCGTCGAAGTGGACGAAAGCCACTCGGTGGGGCATGACCGCAACAAGCGCATCGGGCACAACGAGACGGTGACGATTGGCGCTAATCGCCTGCGCGTAGTACGCAACAACGACACCCTGCTGGTGGGCGGCGCCAAATCCGACAGCGCCGCCACGCGCTATACCGTCGAAGCTGGAGACAGTATTCGCCTGGTGTGTGGTGACAGTGTGATTGAGCTCACGGCAGACGGAGCCATCAACCTGACCTGTGGCTCGTTCAATCTGTTTTCCTCCGGCAGCAGCAAGATCCAGACACAAGGCAAACTGGATATCAACCAGGGCAGTGACAAGGGCACATCACCCGGTCAGCAGGGTGTGCGAGCCACTATCCATAACGCCGTCGAATCAACATTTGCGGACAAGCCGGGCGCCGGCCAATAACGAGATACTTACACCATGAACTACTTGATCAATGAAGCCCAATTCACCTTGCCCGATGCAGCCGTACAGGATGCCTCGATCAATATCCTCAAGTTCGCCCACCTGGGCACCACGCTGGTCGTCAGCCGTAGCCCGCTGGCGGACGGCGAAACGTTGCGAAGTAACTTCGAAGCGCAGCTCAAGACGCTCGAACAGCAGGAGACGTACCTTCGTTACTCGCCAGTGCAAGCCATAAAGGTGGGGACCGCACAGGATGTCGATGCCTATGAAGTGCAGAACAGTTTCAACAAAGGCAGCGACAGCTTTTACCAGTACCAGTTGGCGCTGCAACTACCGGGCACACGCCGCCTGATCGCGTTGAGTTACGTCAAGACCCAACCCCTCGGGCCAGCCGAAGCGGCTCACTGGGCAACGCTCAAGAGCACGCTTAACTGCTTCGCTGCGCCCTGAATCAAACGGAGCCAAACCAACCGCTACTCAATCCCCCAAGAATACCCGACCACCCCGATCAACAATTCTTGATCGCCATCAAGCGGTTTTCACCCCCCACCTTCCTATCATGGCCACCGCCAAGCCATGAGGAAGCGACCATGTCAGAGACCTTCACCAAGGGCATGGCCAGGAACATCTATTTCGGAGGAAGCGTGTTCTTCTTCCTGATTTTCCTGGCCTTGACCTACCACACCGAACAAACCTTTCCCGCCCGCAGCAACGTCGACCAGCTCACTGAATCGGTGATCCGCGGCAAGAGCGTCTGGGAGCGTAATAACTGCGTCGGTTGCCACACCCTGTTGGGCGAGGGCGCGTACTTTGCGCCGGAGCTGGGCAATGTGTTCAAGCGTCGTGGGGGTGACGAAGGGTTCAAGCCGTTCCTGCACGCCTGGATGAAAATGCAGCCCCTTGGGGTGCCGGGGCGTCGGGCCATGCCGCAATTCAACCTCAGCGACCAGGAGGTGGACGACATGGCCGAGTTCCTCAAATGGAGCTCGAAGATCGATACCAATAACTGGCCACCGAACAAGGAGGGCTGAGCCATGCGCAGCGCCAATCCCTATCTGAAATTCCAATCCCAGGCCGTGGCCAAACCCTACTTTGTGTTTGCCTTGATCCTGTTCGTCGGCCAGGTGCTGTTTGGCCTGATCATGGGCCTGCAATACGTGGTGGGCGACTTTCTGTTCCCGTTGATCCCCTTCAACGTGGCGCGGATGGTCCATACCAACCTGTTGATCGTCTGGCTGTTGTTCGGCTTTATGGGCGCCGCCTATTACCTGATACCCGAGGAGGCCGACCGCGAGCTGCACAGCCCCAAACTGGCGATCGTGCTGTTCTGGGTGTTTGCCGTGGCCGGGGTGTTGACCATCCTCGGTTACCTGCTGGTGCCGTATGCGGCGCTGGCCAAGCTGACCCATAACGAACTGTTGCCGACCATGGGTCGCGAGTTCCTCGAGCAACCGACCATTACCAAAATGGGCATCGTGGTGGTGTGCCTGGGCTTTCTCTACAACATCGGCATGACCCTGCTCAAGGGCCGCAAAACCACGGTCAGCATGGTGATGATGACCGGCCTGATCGGCCTCGCGGTGTTCTTCCTGTTCTCCTTCTACAACCCCGGCAACCTCGCACGGGACAAGTTCTACTGGTGGTGGGTGGTGCATCTTTGGGTCGAAGGCGTGTGGGAACTGATCATGGGCTCGATGCTGGCATTCGTGCTGATCAAGGTCACCGGCGTCGACCGTGAAGTGGTGGAGAAATGGCTGTACGTGATCATCGCCATGGCCTTGATCACCGGGATCATCGGCACCGGGCACCACTTCTTCTGGATCGGCGCACCCGAGGTGTGGCTGTGGGTCGGCTCGATCTTCTCGGCCCTGGAGCCGCTGCCGTTCCTGGCGATGGTGATGTTCGCCTTCACCATGGTCAAACGTCGGCGGCGCCAGCACCCGAACCGCGCGGCCACCTTGTGGGCCAAGGGCACCACGGTGACGGCGTTCTTCGGCGCCGGGGTCTGGGGCTTCCTGCACACCCTGGCACCGGTCAACTTCTACACCCACGGCACCCAGCTCACGGCGGCCCACGGCCACCTGGCGTTCTTCGGGGCCTACGCGATGATCGTGATGACCCTGATCAGCTACGCCATGCCACGCTTGCGCGGCCTCGGCGAAGCACCCGATGCGCGTTCGCAGACCATTGAAATCTGGGGCTTTTGGCTGATGGTGCTGTCGATGGTGATGATCACCCTGTTCCTCACCGCCGCCGGCGTGGTGCAGGTGTGGTTGCAGCGCTGGCCGGTGGACGGTGTGGCCTTGCCGTTCATGGCCACGGTCGAGCATTTGACTGTCTTGTTCTGGGCGCGGTTGGCCAGTGGCGTGGTGTTCCTGCTGGGGCTGCTCTGCTACCTGTACAGCTTCCGCCAACGCCAAGCCGTCGCCGGTGCGCCGGCACCGATTGTGTATTGATCGTCAATCCCTAAGAGGGCGGCCCGGCTGGTACAGCGGGCCGTTTTACGTTTGGAGCACACGTCATGGCCTTTACCCTGGAATTGGAAGAGTGGGTCGGCAGCGTCTGGCACCGCTTTATCACCCGCCGTGCCAATGTGGATTTCCCCGAGGCGCAGGTCGTGCTGACGGATCATCAGCGCAGCCTGGCCCTGTTGTTTCGCGCCCTGGGCGGCGCCGGCGGGATGGCGCTGGAGGCGGCCTGCGAGCGCGACCTGTTGCTGCGCCGCAACCTGTTGATGCGTATCGCCGGCACCTGCAAGCAAGCCCCCCTGGCGTCCTGCGACGGCAACCGCTTGCGCTTGCCGGCACGCCTGGCGGTGTTTCCCGACGCGGCGCTGAATCACGAGTTGTACCGCTGGCTGGCGCTGCTCGCGGCCCACGCCGGGCCGATGAGCCATTGGGCGCGTGACAACCAACGCTGGACCTGGCTGCTGTTGCAGCGCTACCCGGCGATGCTGCCGCGCTACCAACGCCTGGTGGAGGCGCACCTGCAACTGCGCCCCGACCCCGCCAGCCTCAAACCCGACGAAGCCGCGCTGGAACGGGCCTTGCGCAAGGCCCTGCGCGAACCCGGCAGCGTGCGTCACCTGCCGCGCAGTGCGCGAGCCGCCTGGCCGTTGCCGTTATGGCTGTACCCGGCGCTGCAGTTGGACACCGCGCAAAATACCGACCTGGAAGAGGAGGGCGACGACCTCTCAGCCCCACCCGGCGAGCAACTAGGCGGGCCCAAGCGCGCCACCCGTATCGACGACGCGAGCCGCGATGGCGGCCTGTTGGTGGTGCGCCTGGAAAACCTGTTCAGTTGGAGCGAACACGTCGACCTCGATCGCTGGTCCGACGATAGCCAGGACCCGGACGCCGCCCGCGTCGCCGAAGACCTCGACCAGTTGAGCCTGTCGCGCCAGCGCGTGCGCAAGAGCGGCGGGCTCAAGCTGCACCTGGATCTGCCGCCCGCCGATGTCGACGACATCCCCTTGGGTGAGGGCATCAAGTTGCCCGAGTGGGACTACCGGCGGCAGTGCTTGCAGGCAGGCTTCGTCAACCTGCAATTGATGCAGCCGCGTTGCGACGCGCCGCAACCCTTGCCCGCGCGGTTGCAGGCCCAGGCCCAGCGCCTGCGTCGGCAATTCCAGAGCTTGCGCACCGACCGCCAATGGCAGCGCCAGCAGCCTCAAGGGTCAGAGGTGGACCTGCAAGCCTGGCTGGATTTTCATGTGCAGCGCCAGCAGGGCGCCTGCGCCGAGCGCGGTCTGTTTCTTGAGCAGCGCCACACCCACCGCGACCTGGCGTGCCTGTTGCTGGCCGATCTGTCGATGTCTACCGATGCCCATGTCAACGATGAGCAAAAGGTCATCGATGTGATACGCGACAGCCTGCTGCTGTTCGGCGAAAGCCTGGCCGGGGCCGGGGATCGCTTTGCGTTGTATGGGTTTTCTTCGCTGCGTCGGCACCAGGTGCGCTTGCAGGTGCTCAAAA
Source organism: Pseudomonas marginalis (assembly GCF_024169655.1). GTDB lineage: Bacteria > Pseudomonadota > Gammaproteobacteria > Pseudomonadales > Pseudomonadaceae > Aquipseudomonas > Aquipseudomonas paraveronii. Next base: position 2,415,666 of record NZ_JALJWV010000001.1, read on the forward strand.
CCTTCCAGCAAGCCTATGACGACCGCACGCGTGGCGCGATCCAGGGCCTCAAACCGGGTTACTACACGCGCATGGGCGCGGCCATCCGCCAGGCCACCCAGTTGCTGGGCGCCTGCCCGCAGCGGCGCAAGTTGCTGTTGTTGATCACCGACGGCAAGCCCAATGACCTGGACCTGTATGAGGGCCGTTACGGCGTGGAGGACACGCGCCAGGCGGTGGTCGAAGCGCGGCGCCAGGGCTTGATTCCGTTCTGCATCACCATCGACAAACAGGCCGGCGACTATCTGCCGTACATGTTCGGCGCCCATGGTTTCACCCTGATCCATCGCCCCGAACAATTACCGCAACGCCTGCCGCAGCTGTATCGGCAGTTGACCGAGACTCAGTAAAAGTCCCTGGGCAACCAGAAGAACATCACCACGCAGAACAGCGTCAGGCCCAGGCAGAACCACTGGAAACGCTTCAGTCGGCGCGCCTGGGTGCTGGCGTGGGCCTCGGGCAGCGGTGTGGCGCAGCGCTCGCACAGGTCGCGCTCCACGGCGTTGCCGTGCTGGCAGACCAGGCAGGTTTTCACTCGAATTGCTCCAGGCGCGGGCGGTCGAGAATCGCGATTTGCCGGCCGTCCTGGGTGATGATTTTCTCGTCGATCAAGCGCCGGATAATCCGCGAAAAGGTCTCCGGCTGGATCGACAGGTGCCCGGCAATCAATTGCTTGGCCATCGGCAGCTCGAAGCTGCAGTTGGTGCTTTGCAGGCGCACCAGTTGCGTGAGCAGGTAGCGCACCACGCGGTGGGTGGCGTTTTTCAGCGACAGGGTTTCGATCTCGTTGACCCGCTGGTGCAGGCGCACGCACAACGTGCCGAGCAGGGCGAAGGTCAGGCGGCTGTTGCTCTGCAGCAAACGCATGTAGGTGGCGTTGGACAGCCGGTACAACTGCGTGGGGCACACCGCTTCGGCGCACGCCACGTAGTTGGGCGTATCCATCAGCATCATGGCTTCGGCGAAGGTCTGCCGTTCGCCGATCACCTCGAACACCTTCTCCTGGCCGTCCGGGGTGAGGCGGTAGATTTTCACTGCGCCGGCGATCACGAAGTAGAACGCGTCGGCCGGTTCGCCCTGGCGAAACAGCGGTTCGCCTTTGTCGACACTGAGCAATTGGCTGCTGCTCATCAGTTCGTTCAGTTGCGCCTCGTCCAGGGGCTCGAACAAGTGGTGGCTGCGCAGGATTTGGTGATGAACACGATGGAGCACCATCTTGACCTCGGGGGATAACGGGAAGGGATGCCCGAGGATAATCCTGTTGGCGTCGGCCGTACTTGATCCGCGACAAGGGCAGCGCACAGGCAACGCTGCACGATCGTCGCAGTGATCGGTTGTGAAAGTGCGCTATGCGCGGGCCGGGACGAGGCCGGGCGCGGCTTTGGCGAACAGTATGTCGTTCTCCAGGTGGATGTGTTCGCGCAGGTCGGCATGAAAGGCGCTCAGCTCGCGGTACAGGCTGCGCCAGGTATTACAGGCCTCGGCCGGCGGGGTGATCTGGTTCGTCAAGCTCAACAGTTGTTCCAGCGCCTCGGCGTGCTGGTCGTGCTCATGGCGCATCACCTGGATCGGCATCGCCGCCTGCGGCCCCATGCCCATTTGCAGCATCGGGAACAGCACCTGTTCTTCCTTGAGCATATGGTTTTCCAACTCCTGTTGCATATCGCGCAGCAGGTCGGCCAGGCCGGTGGGGCATTGCAGGTGCTGAGCGTGGACCTGTTCGACGCGGCTCGCCATGCGCACCAGTTCCGGCAACTGCTCGCGATGACGTGCGTGGTAGCGCGCCAGCAGATGGTCGATCAAGTGGTCCTGGGGTTGGGTGTTCCAGTCGCTCACGGTCATCGGGCTTTCCTCATCGGCAGTACGGATATGAACCGGTGATTGCAGGTCGCGTGCCAACTTCAACTTATTGAAAAGTAACGCTATATCCCGGAGTAAGGTAATCATGACCACAGGTTGTCAGGGTGCTGTGAACCCCAGGAGGGTCGAAATGACCGCGCCGCCCGACGGCATTCTCGGCCAAAGCGCGGTGTTGCTGCAGTTGCTCGACGAGCTGGCGCTGCTGGCCGAAACGCAGTTGCCGGTGTTGTTGCTCGGCGAAACCGGGGTCGGCAAAGAGCTGTTCGCACGGCGCCTGCATCGCCTGTCGCGCCGCGGCAACAAGCCTTTGGTGCAGGTCAACTGCGCGGCGCTGCCGGAGGCGTTGGCCGAAAGCGAGCTGTTCGGTCACGTCAAGGGTGCTTTCTCCGGCGCCACCCACGACCGCGCCGGGCGGTTCGATGCGGCCAACGGCGGCACCTTGTTCCTCGATGAGGTCGGCGAGTTGCCCTTGAGCGTCCAGGCCAAGCTGCTGCGCACCCTGGAGAATGGCGAGATCCAACGCCTGGGCGCCGATCGGCCATTGCATGTGGACGTGCGCATCATCGCCGCGACCAATCGCCACCTGCCGGACAGCGTGCGCGACGGCCTGTTTCGCGCCGACCTGTATCACCGGCTGTCGGTGTACCCGGTGCCGATCCCGGCGTTGCGCGAGCGTGGCGAGGACGTGTTGTTGCTGGCGCGGCATTTCGTCGAACTCAACCGTGAGCGCCTGGGCTTGCGTGACCTGCAGCTATCGCCAGCGGCGCAACGGGCGCTGCTCGATTACCCCTGGCCGGGCAATGTGCGCGAGCTGGAGCACGTGATCAGTCGCGCCGCGTTGAAACAGCTCAGCCGTGCTGAACCGCGCAGTCCGGTGATCTGCCTGGAGCCGCACGCCCTGGGCCTGGATGCGGCCGTCGTCGCGGTTGAATGCGCCTTGCCCGCGTCATCGATTGAGGCCTTCCAACCCTTGGCGGTGGCGGTGGATGAGTGCCAGCGCTGGAACATTCGCCACGCCCTGGAACACTGCGCCGGCAATTGGGCGAGTGCCGCGCGCTTGCTTGGCGTGGACGCCAGCAACCTGCACAAACTGGCGCGGCGCCTGAAGCTCAAGTGAGGGGTGCGACAACGCGCCAGCCGTGCGTATTCGTCGCACCGCCTACTGGCCGGACTTGATTCTGGTCAAGGGCCACCCGCCATCATCGCCCCTACCATCCGTCCCATCTTCAGCCCGACGCCTCAAGGGACTCCATGACTCGCTCCGCGCGCTTGACACGCCACTGGCTGACTGTGCTGGTGGTGTTGCTCATCACCAGCTTCACCGCCCAGGCCCGGTCTTACGGCGACATCGAACAGCAGCGTATCGAACGCACCTTTCCCGCCCAGGATGCGGTCTCCGCACCGGACGGCCCGTTCAAGGTGCGCACCATTTCGAGCGCCGGCAAGCCCATCGGTTACGTGTTCCAGAGCCTGGATGTGGTGGCGATCCCGGCGTATTCAGGCAAGCCGATCAACACCCAGGTGATCCTCGACAGCGCCGGGGTGATCCGCGATGCCTACGTGCTGGAACACCACGAGCCGATCCTGTTGATCGGTATTCCCGAGATCAAACTGCACGAATTCACCGCGCACTATTCCGGCGTCGATGTACGCCAGCGCGTGGTGGTCGGACGTTCCAGCGACCCGAAGGCCGTAACGGTGGATGCGATTGCCGGTGCGACCGTGACCGCGATGGTGGTCAATGAAGTGGTGATGCGGGCGGCCCATGACGTGGCGGTGTGGCTCAAGCTGATCGACGGCAAGGCCGCTACCGCGCAGAAAGTCGCGCTGATCCGCACCGATCGGTTTGACCCCGCCACCTGGGCGCAATTGACCGGCAATGGCGCGATCCGCCGCCTGCTTTTGACCCGTGGCCAAGTCGACGCGGCCTTCAAGGACACCGCCGCCGAAGGCGCCGAGGCGGCGGACGAAACGTTCATTGAGCTTTATATGGCCGACATCAACCCGCCGAGCATCGGCCGCAATCTGTTGGGCGAAGAACACTACCGCAGCTTGATGCAGGGGCTCAAACCCGGCGAACAGGCCATCGCCGTGTTCGGCCGCGGGCTGTTTTCATTCAAGGGCTCGGGTTATGTGCGCGGCGGGATTTTCGACCGGGTGCAGTTGCGCCAGTTCGGCAACGTGATCAGCTTCCGTGACCTCGACCACCAACGCATCGACGACGTCTACGCCGAGGGCATACCGGCCTTCGACGAGATGTCGGTATTCATCGTGCGTCCGCAGGCCGGCTTCGACCCAGGTTCGGCCTGGACCCTGGAGTTGTTGGTGCGGCGCCAGACCGGTCCGGTCAGCGGCACGTTCAGCAGCTTCGAACTGCCTTACCAGATGCCCGAACAGTACCTGGAACGGCCGCTGCCCACCGCCGCCGAACAAGCCGCGCTGGATGAGGCCAGCCGCCCGCTGTGGTTGAGCATCTGGTACCAGAAGCAGGTCCAGGTCATGGTGCTCGGCGTCGCGCTGCTGCTGCTCACTGCGATCCTGTTCCTGCAGGACAGCCTGGCCCGGCGCCCGCGTCTGCTGCACTGGCTGCGCCGGGGTTATCTGGTGTTTACCGTAGGGTTCATCGGCTGGTATGCGCTGGGGCAGTTGTCGGTGGTCAATGTGCTGACCTTCGTGCATGCGCTGGTCCAGGACTTCCGCTGGGAGCTGTTCCTCACCGACCCGCTGATCTTTATGCTCTGGGTCTTCACCGCCGCCAGCATCCTGCTCTGGGGGCGTGGGGTGTTCTGCGGCTGGCTGTGCCCGTTCGGGGCCTTGCAGGAACTGCTCAACGAAGCCGCGCGCCGCCTGAAGATCCGCCAGTTCGAATTGCCTTTCGCGGTGCATGAACGGCTGTGGGCGATCAAGTACCTGATCCTGCTGGTGCTGTTCGGCCTCTCGCTGGAATCGATGGCCACCGCCGAACGCTTTGCCGAAGTGGAACCGTTCAAGACCGCCATCACGCTCAAGTTCGACCGCCAGTGGTGGTTCGTGCTCTACGCCGTGGCGTTGCTGGTGATCAACCTGTTCACCCGCAAAGTCTACTGCCGCTACCTCTGTCCCCTCGGCGCTGCCCTGGCGATTCCGAGCAAGTTCCGCCTGTTCGACTGGCTCAAACGTCGCCAGGAATGCGGCAACCCATGCCAACTGTGCGCCAAGGAATGCGAGATCCAGGCGATCCACCCGGACGGCCATATCAACGCCAACGAATGCCACTACTGCCTCGACTGCCAGATGACCTGGCACAACGAAAACAAGTGCCCGCCGCTGATCAACAAACGCAAGAAGCGCAACAAGGCGGCGCCCGAACAGATTCCCGTAGTGCAGATAAATCCCAACACTTGAAGGAGCAACCCATGAACGATACAGACGATAAACATGACGGCCTGACCCGGCGCAGTTTCCTCGGCACCGGTGCGGTGACCGGCGCTGTGCTGGCGGGTGCGTCGGCCCTCGGCGGCGCGGTGTTTACCCGTGAATCCTTCGCGGCGGCGGCCAAGGACGCCAAATCGAAAATCCATGTAGAACCCGGCCAGCTCGACGATTACTACGGCTTCTGGAGCGGCGGCCACCAGGGCGAAGTGCGGGTGCTGGGCATCCCGTCGATGCGCGAGCTGATGCGCATCCCGGTGTTCAACGTCGACTCGGCCACCGGCTGGGGCCTGACCAACGAGAGCAAGCGCATCCTCGGCGACGGTGCCAAGTACCGCAACGGCGATTGCCACCACCCGCACTTGTCCACCACCGATGGCCGCTACGACGGCAAGTACCTGTTTATCAATGACAAGGCCAACAGCCGGGTGGCGCGCATCCGCCTGGACATCATGAAGTGCGACAAAATCCTCACCGTACCGAACGTCCAGGCCATCCACGGCCTGCGCCTGCAAAAGGTGCCCTACACCAAGTACGTGTTCTGCAACGCCGAGTTCATCATCCCGCACCCCAATGACGGCCACAGCTTTGACCTGCAGGATCGCAACGCCTTCACCATGTTCAATGCCATCGACGCCGAGAAAATGGAAATGGCGTTCCAGGTGATCGTCGACGGCAACCTCGACAACGCTGACATGGACTACACCGGCAAGTACGCGGCGGCCACCTGCTACAACTCGGAAAAGGCCACCGACCTGGCCGGCATGATGCGCAACGAGCGCGACTGGGTGGTGGTGTTCAACATCCCGCGCATCGAAGCAGCGATCAAGGCCGGTAAGTTCATCAGTGTGGACGGCGTCAAGGTGCCGGTGGTGGACGGGCGCAAATCCGAGGACGGCAAGGACAGCGAGTTCACCCGCTACATTCCGGTGCCGAAGAACCCCCACGGCTGCAACACCTCGCCGGATGGCAAGTACTTCATCGCCAACGGCAAGCTGTCGCCGACCTGCACCATCATCGCCATCGACAAACTCGACGACCTGTTCAGCGGCAAGATCCCTGACCCGCGCGGCGTGGTGGTCGGTGAGCCGGAACTGGGCCTGGGCCCGCTGCACACCACCTACGACGGGCGCGGCTTTGCCTACACCACGCTGTTCATCGACAGCCAGGTGGTCAAGTGGAACATCGCCGAGGCCATTCGCGCCTATGGCGGCGAGAAGGTCAACTACATCAAGCAGAAGCTCGATGTGCAGTACCAGCCGGGTCACAACCATGCGTCGTTGACCGAAACCCGCGACGCCGACGGCCAGTGGCTGATGGTGCTGAGCAAGTTCTCCAAGGACCGCTTCCTGCCCACCGGCCCGCTGCACCCGGAGAACGACCAGTTGATCGACATCTCCGGCGATGAAATGAAACTGGTCCACGATGGCCCGGCCTTCGCCGAGCCCCATGACTGTGTGATGGCGCGCCGCGACCAGATCAAGACCAAGAAAATCTGGGAGCGCAACGATCCGTTCTTCGCCGAGACGGTAGCCATCGCCAAGAAGGACGGGATCAACCTGGAAACCGACAGCAAGGTGATCCGCGACGGCAACAAGGTGCGCGTGTACATGACCTCCATGGCCCCGGCTTACGGGCTCACGGAGTTCACCGTCAAACAGGGCGATGAAGTCACCGTGACCATCACCAACATTGACATGATCGAAGACGTGACCCACGGCTTTGTCATGGTCAACCACGGCGTGAGCATGGAGATCAGCCCGCAGCAGACCTCGTCGATCACGTTCATTGCCGACAAACCGGGGCTGCATTGGTACTACTGCAGCTGGTTCTGCCATGCCCTGCACATGGAAATGGTCGGGCGGATGAAGGTCGAGCGCGCCTGACACAAGGACACAGCAGGACAAAGGTGGGAGGGGGCTTGCCCCCGATGGCGGTGAATCAGCCAAGGATGCATCAACTGATACACCCTCATCGGGAGCAAGCTCCCTCCCACATTTAGCCGCATTCAGTTTAAGGACATCACTGTGGCTCGATCACTCATCACCTTGATAGGGCTCGCACTGCTCTCGTTCGGGGTGAACGCTGGCGTGCGCCCCATCACCGACTTGCCCCTGCAAGCCGACGGCCCCAACCACTGGCGCCTGCCTGCCGGCGAATACCGGGGCTCGTTCCGCATCGACCAACCGCTGCAATTGACCTGCGCCCCCGGCGCCATCTTCCAGGCCGAAGGGCAGGGCAACGGCCTGCTGATCAGCGCGCCAGATGTCAGTGTCCAAGGCTGCACGTTCCTCGATTGGGGCGACGACCTCACGGCCATGAACGCCGCTGTGTTCATCCAACCCCAGGCCCGCGGTACACAACTGCTGGGCAACCGCCTGCAAGGCCAGGGCTTTGGCATCTGGGTCGACGGCACCCAGGACGTAAGCCTGATCGGCAACCGCATCCAGGGCGATACCTCGGTACGCTCCCAGGACCGTGGCAACGGCATTCACCTGTACGCCGTACACGGTGCCCGCGTCATCGATAACCAGGTGCGTGACACCCGCGACGGCATCTACATCGACACCTCCAACGGCAACCTGCTGCAAGGCAACACCCTGGAAGACCTGCGCTACGGCATTCACTACATGTTCGCCAACGACAACCAGGTCCTGGGCAACACCACGCGCCGCACCCGCACCGGCTATGCGTTGATGCAAAGCCGCAAGCTGACGGTGATCGGCAATCGTTCCGAGCAGGACCAGAATTACGGCATCCTGATGAACTACATCACCTATTCGACTTTGCAGGACAACGTCGTCACCGATGTGCGCGACGGCTCCACCGGCGACACCATGATCGCCGGCGGCGAAGGCAAGGCGCTGTTCATCTACAACTCGCTGTTCAACCGCATCGAACACAACCGCTTCGCGCGCAGCGCGGTGGGCATTCATCTGACCGCCGGCTCCGAAGACAACCGCATCGCCGGCAACGCCTTCATCGACAACCAGCGTCAGGTCAAATACGTCGCCAGCCGCTTGCAGGAATGGTCGGCGGACGGCCGGGGCAACTACTGGAGCGACTACCTCGGCTGGGACCGCAACGGCGATGGCCTGGGCGATGTGGCTTACGAGCCGAACGACAACGTCGACCGCCTGCTGTGGATGTACCCCCAGGTGCGGCTGTTGATGAACAGCCCCGGCATTGAGTTGCTGCGCTGGGTGCAACGTGCGTTTCCGGTGATGAAGTCGCCGGGAGTGATGGACAGCCACCCGCTGATGCAAGCCCCCACGCATAAGGAACCTGCATGATGAATGTCGTCGAGATCGAAGGCGTCAGCCAGCGCTACGGGCGTGCCACGGTGCTGCACGACCTGAACCTGAGCCTGGCCCCCGGGGAAGTGCTGGGGTTGTTCGGGCACAATGGCGCGGGCAAGACCACCGCGATGAAACTGGTCCTTGGCTTGCTGCGCGCCAGCGCCGGCGAGGTGCGGGTGTTTGGCCGTGCGCCGAGTGATCCCCACGTGCGCCGCTGGCTCGGTTACCTGCCGGAAAACGTCACGTTCTACGCGCAGTTGAGCGGCGTCGAAACCCTGCGCCACTTTGCCCGGCTCAAGGGCGCGCCGATGCATCAGGTCGACAGCCTGCTGGACGACGTCGGCCTGACAGCGGCGGCGGGTCGGCGGGTCAAGACCTATTCCAAGGGCATGCGCCAGCGCCTCGGGCTGGCCCAGGCCTTGCTCGGCGAGCCACGCCTGTTGCTGCTCGACGAACCCACAGTGGGCCTCGACCCGTTCGCCACCCAGGACCTGTATCGCCTGCTCGACCGCCTGCGTGCGGCCGGCACCAGTACCATCCTGTGTTCCCATGTGCTGCCGGGCGTCGAGGCGCACATCAACCGCGCGGCGATCCTCACCCAGGGCCGCCTGCTGGCCTTGGGCAGCCTGGCGCAGTTGCGCGCCGAGGCCGGCTTGCCGACGCTGATCCGCACCAGCGGCTTGCAGCGCGTCGAGCTGCTGCAACAACGCTGGAACGCCGCCGGCCATGTGACCCGGCGCTGGGGCGTCGAAGGGCTGCAAGTGGCGGCGCACAACGGCAGCAAGGTGCAACTGCTGCGCCAACTGCTGGCCGAAGACAGCCCCAGCGACGTGGAAATTCTGCCGCCGTCCCTTGAAGACATCTACCGGCATTACATGGACAGCGCGATGGTCACGGCACAGGAGGCGGCCTTATGAACCCGATCTGGAACATGGCGCGCAAAGAGTTCTGCGACGGCCTGCGCAACCGTTGGCTGTTGGCGATCAGCCTGTTGTTTGCGGTCCTGGCCATCGGCATCGCCTGGCTCGGCGCCGCGGCTGCCGGGCAACTGGGCTTCACCTCGATCCCGGCGACCATCGCCAGCCTGGCCAGCCTGGCGACGTTTTTGATGCCGCTGATCGCGCTGTTGCTGGCCTATGACGCGATCGTCGGCGAAGACGAGAGCGGCACCTTGTTGTTGCTGCTCACCTACCCCTTGGGGCGCGGGCAGATCCTGCTCGGCAAGTTCGTCGGCCATGGGCTGATCCTTGCGCTGGCCACGGTACTCGGCTTCGGCTGCGCGATGCTCGCTATTGCGCTGCTGGTCGACGACGTGGATTTCGCCATGCTGCTCTGGGCCTTCGGCCGGTTCATGCTGACCTCGGCCTTGTTGGGGTGGTGCTTTCTCGGGATGGCCTATGGCTTGAGCAGCCTGTGCGCAGAAAAATCCACCGCCGCCGGGCTGGCGCTGGGCGTGTGGTTCTACTTCGTGCTGGTTTTCGACCTGGCGCTGCTGGCCTTGCTGGTGCTCAGCAAAGGCCAGTTCAACCCGCAGGGGCTGCCCTGGTTGCTGCTGCTCAACCCCACCGATGTGTATCGGCTGATCAACCTTTCCGGTTTCGGCACGGGCACCCAGTCCGTGGGGGTCATGGCCCTGGGGTCGGACCTCGACGTGCCGCCGCTGGCCCTATGGGCGTGCCTGCTGGCATGGGTGGCCGTGCCGCTGGCGCTGGCCTACGGGCTGTTCCGGCGCCGCGCGGCGTGAGGACTTTTTATGACTGTTGGAGTGAGTGATATGGGTTTCAAGACACGGTTAGTCGCGGCCTTGCTGGTCGGCTTATTGATAACCGCCTGCGACAAGGCGCCGGAGTCGAGCTTCAGCGAAGCACCGGTGGCGTTTCATCCCAACGACGAGTGCCACGTATGCGGCATGGTGATCAATCAATTTCCCGGGCCCAAGGGCCAAGTGGTAGAGCATGACGGGGTGAAGAAATTCTGTTCCACCGCCGAAATGCTCGGCTGGTGGTTGCAACCGGAAAACCGCCACGACGACGCCAAGCTGTACGTGCACGACATGGGCCGCAGCCAGTGGAATGCACCGGACGACAAGCACCTGATCGACGCCCGCACCGCCTACTACGTGATCGGCACCGGGCTCAAGGGCGCCATGGGCGTGGTGCTGGCTTCGTTTGCCGATGAGGCGAAGGCACAGAAAGTCGCGGCGGACACCGGTGGCCGGCTGTTGCGTTTCGAGCAGATCGACCTGGCGCTGTTGCAGCAACCGATGCCGATGATGCACAGCGGGCATTGACCGCGAGGGGGTATCAACCGGCTTGATACCCCATCAACTGCTCTTCGTTGAGGATTCGAATGGTGCGCTGGCGCACCTCGATCAACCCGCCTTCCACCAGCCGATGCAGAATCCTCGAAAACGTCTCCGGCTGAATCCCCAGCTTCGACGCCACCAGGCGCTTGGGCACCTGCAACACCACCTCGCTGTTGACGCCGTCGCGCTCCTGGAACAGGAAATTGATCACCCGGCGACTGGCATTGGCCAGGGTCAGGGTGTCGATGTCCTGGAGGCGCTGATGCAGGTGAATACTCATGCTCGCCAGAATCGCCAGGCAAATGGCCGGCTGATCTTCCAGCGCCCGTCGATAGTGTTGGCCTTCGATACTCACCAGGACGCTGTCCTTGAGCGCGGTGCCACTCACCGGGTACGCCTTGGCCTGGGTGAACAGCAGCGCTTCGGCAAACGTCTGGCCGGGGTGGATGACTTCCACCAGATGCTCCTGACCCTCGCCCGTGACCCGGTGCAGCTTGATCTGGCCGCTGACCAGCAGAAAGAACCGATCGGCGGGATCGCCCTGATGCATGAGCGGGGTGTGATTGGGCAAACGCCTGAGACTGGCCAGGGTGCAGACATCCTGAAAGGTTTTTTCAGGCAGCCGGCTGAACAGGTGATGCCGGCGCAAGGTTAGAACGATTTGGGGATGGGTGAGCATAAGGGCCTCCACGGGTCATCAGGGTAGGGCGGCCCGGGGTTTGGGGATATGCCTCGAAGGGGGTACCTCTTCCCGCGTTCGGTCAGCTTGGGTTAAAGAGGCGGCCTTAATGTGGGAGGGGGCTTGCCCCCGATGGCGGTGGATCAGTCATGTATGTAGTGGCTGACACACTGCTATCGGGGGCAAGCCCCCTCCCACATTTGGATCTCTATGGGTCAGATAGACCTTATTCTGCATGTGCTCTTGGGCGCGGCCTTATAGCCAACCTGATCCTGCAAGCCGAACGCGGTCAAAAATGTGGGAGGGGGCTTGCCCCCGATGGCGGTGGATCAGTCATGCATGGAGTGGCTGGCATACTGCTATCGGGGGCAAGCCCCCTCCCACATTTGGATCTCTATGGGTCAGATAGACCTCATTCTGCATGTGCTCTTGCCCGAGCATTAGCGAGGTGCCGAGTGTTGGGGCAAGAGCGGAGCCACCAGCCGCCGCTATCGAAGAAACGGATATGTACCCAATCCCCCGAAAAACCATCAACCCGCTTGCCGCAAATGCTCCATCGCCCAAACCGCTGCCTCCACCCGCGACCGCAACCCCAACTTATGCAGCAAATTCTTCACGTGTACCTTCACCGTCCCCTCGGTAATCCCCAGCTTATGCCCGATCACCTTATTGCTATACCCACTGGCAATCGTGCGCAGCACCTGGCGCTCCCGCTCCGTCAAATCCACCGCCGCATGGGGTTGCGGCGAGCGCAGCGCCTGGGCCAGCACCCGCGTCAACCCGGGGCTGATCACCAACGCCCCATGCAACGCATCGCGGATGAACTCCACCACCAACTCCGGCTCCATGTCTTTGAGCAGATACCCGTTGGCATCCAGGCGTAGCGCGTCGCGAATGTCATCCTCGGCATCGGACACGGTAAACAGCAGCACCTTGCCCGCATAGTTCATGGCACGCAGGCGGCGCAGGGTTTCCAGGCCGTTCATCTGCGGCATGTTGTTGTCCAGCAGCACCAGGTCCGGTTGCAGGCTCTCGATCTGGTCCAGGGCTTCCTGGCCATTGCCGGCTTCGCCGACCACCTGCAAATCGTCTTCCAACTCGAGTATCTGACGCATGCCGCGGCGCATCATCGGGTGATCGTCGACCAGCAGGATACGGTGGCGGGGGAGTGTGCTCATGGGTGGTTGCCTTGTAGAGGTTGCCCGAGAAATTCCGGTTGAAAGCGCATTTGCACCCGCGTGCCCTGGGGCTCGCGGGGGACGATGTCGAGTTGGCCGTGCAGGCTGCGTGCACGTTCGTCCATGATGGTCAGGCCGTGGTGTTCACGTTGGTCGACGGCGCCGCAAAAGCCACGGCCGTCGTCCTCGATGCTCAGGCTTACGGTCTCGCCCTCCTGGCGCAGTTGCAGCCAGGCGTTTTGCGCATGGGCGTGGCGCAGGCAGTTGGACAGGGCCTCGCGGGTGATTTGCAGCAAGTGGATCTGCTCGCTGGCCGACAATTGGAAGGCGAGCGCGTCGACGTGCAGGTGCACCTGGAATTCGCCGCGCCGGGAGAACTCTTCGGCGGTGTCCGACAGTTCCTGTACCAGCCCGGCATCGTGGATTTGCAGGCGGAAGGTGGTCAGCAGCTCGCGCAGTTGGCGGTAGGCGTTGTTCAGGCCGTCGCGCAGTTCGGCGGTGACGGTGGCCAGGGTCTCCACCGGCTCGCCACGGCGGATCAGGGTTTGCATGCGGCTGACTTGCAGCTTCATGTACGACAGCGCCTGGGCCAGGGAGTCGTGCAGTTCCCGGGCGATGATGGTGCGCTCGTCAAGCAGCAGCAAACGATGATCCTGTTCGCGCTGGCGTTTGAGCGACAGCGAGGTGCCGATCAGGTTGGCCAGGGCCTGGATCAATTGCTTCTCCCAGTCCTGCGGGGGATGGCCATCGTCGAAGTGGGCCTTGAGTTCGCCCAGTTCCGAGCCCTGGTTGCTGATGCTGAATACCTGCGGCGGCGCGACTTTGTGTTTATGGCAGCTCGCGCAATCGCCGATGGCGCAGATGTTGCGGCTGTCGCCGCCGTGCAAGGCGAGCATCTGCTGGGCCGGTGCGAGGAAGTGGCCTTGCAGGCACAACGACAGGCGCAACCCCGGCAGGCGTTTCTGGAAGCGCCGGATCAATTCGTCCAGGCCTTCGGCATTGGCCAGGCGCGTGGCCAGGCTACTGCTGCTCTGGTACAGCAGTTCGAGGGCGGCGTTGGCTTGTTGCAGGTTGAGGGTCTTGAGGCGCACCTGGCTTTCCAGGGTACGGTGGGACGCCTCGATGGTCTCGGCCATGGTGTTGAAGCTCAGGGCCAGTTGCCCCAGCTCATCGTCGGAACGGTGGTTGACCCGGGTCTTGAAGTCGCCGTCACGAAAGCGCCGGGTGGCCTGTACCAGTTCCTGCAAAGGGTTGACCACGCCGTACTGCAATTCATGCAGGCCGATCAACAGGATGATCAGCGTGCTGAACAGCGCCAGGCCCTGGATGCCTTGCTGCCAGCCTTGTTTTTGTTCGCTCTGTTGCTGCAACAGGCTGACGAATTGATTCATTTGCTCGACGAATGCCGGTGCGCTGGCCTGGAACAGCGCCGCATCACCGCGCACCAGGGCCGGGTGCAGCTCGTCGTTCCAGCGTTGCTGGATCTGTTGGTAGCTCTGCAGCAGGGCGCTGTTCGGGCCGTCTTCCAGCACCGCCTTGAGCGACTGGCTGTCGAGGCGCCCTTGCAGGCTCTGGGTGATGGCGTCGATCTCCGCAACCGGCGCGGCAGCGGCGAGTCGCCAGCTCAGGTGGTAGGTCTCCATGCGCACGGAACCGGCAGTGTTGATCGCTGCGGCGTCGCCCTGGCTGAACCAGGCGATCAGCCCCGCGCTCAAGGAACTGGCGAGGGCCAGGATGGCGATCAGGATCACGGCCAAGCCGGCGCGCGCGGGCAGGGAGCTGCGCAGCCAGTTAAACATCACGGCGTATTCGGAGGGGGGAGAAAGCCTGCATGGCGGCACCTGAAAAGGAAAAACGAGCTGGGAAAGCGCGATCCCTGGCGCACTACCTCTAAAGAGTTGCCGGCAAACCCTCCCACGGGAAAACGCCGGCACAAGAGATCAATCCATTGATAAATAAAGACTTTCTCTTGTCATAGGGACTACCTCCTTAGAGGTATGTGCGGTCAGCATAGCCTTATACCCCCCAGGTGGACGTTGATCTGCGTCAAGTTCTGCGGGGGGGCCGCCCCTAACCTGCGCTCATGAAATCACCTTCTGGAGCGCATACCGTGACTCAACCCCGTATAAGACAAGGCTTGGTGCTGGGCATGAGCACGCTGGCCTTCACCGTCTGCTTTATGGTGTGGATGATGTTCGCCGTGTTGGGCGTGCCCATCAAAGAGCTGCTGCAACTCAACGAAACCCAGTTCGGCCTGCTGGCCGCCACGCCGGTCTTGACCGGTTCCCTGGTGCGCTTGCCATTGGGCTTGCTGACTGACCGTTTCGGCGGGCGCATCGTGTTCTTCCTGTTGATGCTGGCCTGCGTGCTGCCGCTGTACCTGATCACCTACGCCACCGCCTATTGGCAGTTCCTGGTGCTGGGCCTGTTTGTCGGTCTGGCCGGTGGTTCGTTCTCGGTGGGCATCGCCTACGTCGCCAAGTGGTTCGACAAGGACAACCAGGGCTTCGCCATGGGCGTGTTCGGCGCCGGTAACGCCGGGGCTGCGGTCACCAAATTCCTTGCCCCGGCGCTGATCGCCCTTGGCACCTGGCACCTGGTGCCCAAGGTGTTCGGCGCGATCCTGTTCATCACCGCGCTGCTGTTCTGGTTCCTCACCAGCGAAAACAAGGCCCACCGCAGTGCCGGCGGCGCCACCTTGCGCGAGCAACTGCGGTGCCTGAAAGACCCGGCCGTGTGGCGCTACTGCCAGTACTACTCGATTGTCTTCGGCGGCTACGTCGGCCTGGCGTTGTGGATGACCAAATACTACGTGCAGGAATACGGTTTCAGCCTGCAAAGCGCCGCGCTGCTGGCCGCCTGTTTCTCCCTGCCCGGTGGCGTGCTGCGCGCAGTCGGCGGTTGGATGTCCGACCGCTGGGGCGCCCAGAGCGTGACCTGGTGGGTGTTGTGGGTGAGCTGGATCTGCCTGTTCCTGCTCAGCTACCCGCAGACCCAACTGCAAGTGATGACCGTCAACGGTCCGCTGGATTTGCACATCGGCCTCAACCCCACTCTGTTCACCGTGCTGCTGTTCGTGATGGGCATCGCCTTCGCGTTCGGCAAGGCCTCGGTATTCAAGTACATCGCCAATGACTACCCGCAGAACATGGGCGCGGTGTCCGGCATCGTCGGCCTGGCCGGTGGCCTCGGGGGCTTTGTGCTGCCGATTCTGTTTGGCGCCCTGGTGGACCTCACCGGCGTGCGCTCGTCCTGCTTCATGTTGATGTACGGCGTGGTCTGGGTGTCCCTGACCTGGATGTACCTCAGCGAAATCCGCAAACAACCGCTGCTGGGCCACACCGCCCAACGTCTCCAAGGAGAATGAACATGTCCATCGCGCAAAAGCCCGAGTCGGGCCCGGTGATTCACGACTGGCGCCCCGAGGACCCCGCGTTCTGGGGGGCCAGCGGCAAAAAAACCGCTACCCGCAACCTGTGGATCTCGATTCCCGCACTGCTCCTGGCCTTCGCCGTGTGGATGGTGTGGAGCACGGTGATCGTGCGCCTGAACGCCATCGGCTTCAGCTTCACCACCGACCAGCTGTTCTGGCTGGCGGCGTTGCCCGGCCTGTCCGGCGCGACCTTGCGGGTGTTCTATTCGTTCATGGTGCCGATCTTCGGCGGACGCCGCTGGACCGCCCTGAGCACCGCGTCGCTGCTGCTGCCGGCGCTGTGGATGGGTTTCGCGGTGCAAGACCCCAACACCCCTTACAGCGTGTTCGTGCTGATCGCCTTGCTGTGCGGGTTTGGCGGCGGCAACTTCGCCTCCAGCATGTCCAACATCAGTTTCTTCTACCCCAAGTCGCAGCAGGGCACGGCCCTGGGCCTGAACGCCGGCCTCGGTAATCTTGGCGTGTCGGTGATGCAGTTCTGCGTGCCGCTGGTGATCACCTTCGGGGTGTTCGGCATGGTCGGTGGGCAAGCGCAAACCCTGCCCGACGGTAGCCAGTTGTGGCTGCAAAACGCCGGGTTCATCTGGGTGCCGTTCATCCTCACCGTCACCGTGGCGGCCTGGTTCGGCATGAATGACCTGTCCAGCGCTCGCGCTTCGTTCAGCGAGCAGGCGGTGATCTTCAAACGCAAGCACAACTGGCTGATGTGCTGGTTGTACCTGGCGACCTTCGGTTCGTTCATCGGCTTTTCGGCGGCGTTCCCGCTGCTGATCAAAACCTCGTTTCCGGACGTGGTGGCGTTGAAGTTTGCCTTCCTCGGCCCGCTGGTCGGCGCCCTGGTACGCCCACTGGGCGGCTGGCTGGCGGACAAACTGGGCGGCGCGCGGGTGACCCTGTGGAACTTCGTGCTGATGATCGTGATGGTGTTCGGCGTGCTGCACTTCCTGCCGCAGAACGGCCAGGGCGGCAATTTCTACGGTTTCCTCGGGATGTTCATGTTGCTGTTCATCACCACTGGCGTGGGCAACGGCTCCACCTTCCGCATGATCCCGGTGATCTTCCGCACCCAGCACGAGAAAGCCAGCGCCGGTAAATCCGCCGCCGAGCGCGAGCAGGCGATCAAGAATGCCGGCAAGGAATCGGCCGCCGTGCTGGGGTTCAGTTCGGCGATGGGCGCCTTCGGTGCGTTCTTTATTCCCAAGTCCTTCGGCACCTCCATGGCCGCCACCGGCAGCCCGGCGATGGCCTTCTACATGTTTGTCGGTTTCTACCTGAGCTGCATCGTCGTGACCTGGTGGTGGTATGCCCGCAAAGGCTGCGCCACACCCTGCTAGTCCGACCTGAATTCGCGGGGCAACGCACCCCGCAGCACGCCTGATGAGGAAAGCACCATGAGTCATTTATTGGATCAACTGCGGTTCTTCAACCGCAAACAAAACGAATTCTCCGACGGCCACGGTGAGACTCGCAAAGAGTCCCGTGACTGGGAAAACGTCTACCGTTCGCGCTGGCAGTACGACAAGATCGTGCGTTCCACCCACGGCGTGAACTGCACCGGCTCCTGCTCGTGGAAGATCTACGTGAAGAACGGCCTGATCACCTGGGAAACCCAGCAGACCGACTACCCGCGCACCCGCAACGACCTGCCCAACCACGAACCCCGCGGCTGCCCGCGTGGTGCGAGCTACAGCTGGTACATCTATAGTGCCAACCGGCTCAAGTACCCGAAGATCCGCAAGCCGCTGCTCAAACTGTGGCGTGAAGCGCGCCAGACCCTGGCGCCGGTGGAAGCCTGGGCGAGCATTGTCGAGGACAAGGCCAAGGCCGACTCCTACAAGAGCAAGCGCGGCATGGGCGGTTTCATTCGCTCGAACTGGGAGGAGGTGAATGAAATCATCGCCGCCTCCAACGTCTACACCATCAAGCAATACGGCCCGGACCGCATCGTCGGCTTCTCGCCGATCCCGGCCATGTCCATGGTCAGCTACGCGGCGGGTTCGCGTTACCTGTCGCTGATCGGCGGCGTGTGCCTGAGCTTCTACGACTGGTACTGCGACCTGCCACCGGCCTCGCCGATGGTGTGGGGCGAGCAGACCGACGTGCCGGAATCGGCCGACTGGTACAACTCCAACTACATCATCGCCTGGGGTTCGAACGTTCCGCAGACCCGTACCCCAGACGCGCACTTCTTCACCGAGGTGCGTTACAAGGGCACCAAGACCGTGGCGATCACCCCCGACTATTCGGAAGTGGCCAAGCTCACCGACCTGTGGCTCAATCCTAAGCAGGGCACCGACGCCGCGCTGGCCCAGGCTTTCAACCATGTGATCTTCAAAGAATTTCACCTGGACAAGCCGAGCGCCTACTTCACCGACTACGCCAAGCGCTTCACCGACTTGCCGGTGCTGGTGATGCTCAAGCCGATGACCGGTTTCGCCCCGGGCGCAGGCTACCAGCCGGACCGCTTCCTGCGCGCCTCGGACCTCACCGGCAACCTCGGTCAGGACAACAACCCGGAATGGAAAACCATCGCCCTCGACGAGAGCGGCGAACTGGTCTCGCCGCAAGGCTCCATTGGCTATCGCTGGGGCGAGAAGGGCAAGTGGAACATCCTCGCCAAAGAGGGCGGCGAAGGCCGCACGATCGACCTGAAACTCAGCCTGATCGGTGACGACGTCGCCGAAGTCGCGTTCCCGTATTTTGCCGGCGAAGTCCAGGAGCATTTCCAGCACGTGGCCGGCGAGGCGGTGCAGTACCGCCGCGTGCCGGTGCACAACGTGACCCTGGCCGACGGCAGCGTGGCCAAGGTGGCGACCGTGTTCGACCTGTCGGCGGCCAACCTGGCCATCGACCGTGGCCTGGGCGGCCACAACGTGGCCAAGGACTACGACGACGCCAGCGTGCCGGGCACCCCGGCGTGGCAGGAAGCGATCACCGGCGTCAGCCGCGAGAAAGCCATCCAGATCGCCCGTGAGTTTGCCGACAACGCCGACAAGACCAAGGGCCGCTCGATGATCATCGTCGGCGCGGCGATGAATCACTGGTACCACATGGACATGAACTACCGCGGGCTGATCAACATGCTCATGCTCTGCGGTTGCGTCGGCCAGACTGGCGGCGGTTGGGCGCACTATGTCGGCCAGGAAAAACTGCGCCCGCAATGCGGCTGGTTGCCCCTGGCCTTCGGCCTGGACTGGAACCGCCCACCGCGCCAGATGAACGGCACCAGCTTCTTCTATGGCCACAGTTCGCAATGGCGTCACGAGAAAATGAGCATGCACGATGTGCTCTCGCCACTGGCCGACAAGTCGCAGTTCCCCGAACACGCGCTGGATTACAACATCCGCGCCGAACGCGCCGGCTGGTTGCCCAGCGCGCCGCAGCTCAACACCAACCCGCTGCACATCTGCCGTGAGGCGGCCGCAGCCGGCATGACGCCGAAAGACTACGTGGTCAAATCCTGGCAGGACGGCAGCCTGCGCTTTGCCTGCGAACAGCCGGACAGCCCGGTGAACTTCCCGCGCAACATGTTCATCTGGCGCTCCAACCTGCTCGGTTCGTCGGGTAAGGGCCATGAGTACATGCTCAAGTACCTGTTGGGCACCAAGAACGGCGTGATGAACGAAGACATCGGCCACAGCACCGAGTGCAAACCGACCGAGGCCGAATGGGTCGAGGACGGCGCCATCGGCAAGCTCGACCTGGTGACCACGCTGGACTTCCGCATGTCCTCCACCTGCGTGTATTCCGACATCGTCTTGCCGACCGCCACCTGGTACGAAAAAGACGACATGAACACCTCGGACATGCACCCGTTCATCCACCCATTGTCGGCGGCTATCGACCCGGCGTGGGAATCGCGCTCCGACTGGGAAATCTACAAAGGCATCGCCAAGGCGTTCTCGGCCATGTCGGTCGGCCACTTGGGTGTGGAACAAGACCTGGTTACCGTACCGCTGATGCACGACAGCGTCGGCGAACTGGCCCAGCCGTTTGGCGGCACCGACTGGAAAAGCGCACGCGTGGCCCCGGTACCCGGCAAAAACGCGCCGAACATCGCAGTGGTGGAACGCGACTACCCGAACATCTACAAGCAGTTCTCGTCGCTGGGCCCGATGCTGGAAAAACTCGGCAACGGCGGCAAGGGCATCAACTGGAACACCGATGAAGAAGTCGAGTTCCTCGGCGAACTCAACCATCACGAAAACGATGCCGGGATCAGCCATGGCCGGCCGAAAATCGACACCGCTATCGACGCCGCCGAGGTGATCCTGTCCCTGGCCCCGGAAACCAACGGCAAGGTCGCCTTGAAAGCCTGGGCCGCGCTGTCGGAATTCACCGGCATCGACCACAGCCACCTGGCGATCTCCAAGGCCCATGAAGCGATCCGCTTCCGCGATATCCAGGCGCAGCCGCGCAAGATCATCTCCAGCCCGACCTGGTCTGGCCTCGAAGACGAACACGTGAGCTACAACGCCGGCTACACCAACGTCCATGAAAACATCCCATGGCGCACCATCACCGGCCGCCAGCAGTTCTACCAGGATCACCCGTGGATGCAGGCGTTCGGCGAGCAGTTGATGAGCTACCGGCCACCGGTCAACACCAAGACCATCGAAGGCGTGAAGGGCAAGCGCAGCAATGGCGAAACCGAGATCGTGCTGAACTGGATCACCCCGCACCAGAAGTGGGGCATCCACAGCACCTACAGCGACAACCTGCTGATGCTCACCTTGAGCCGTGGCGGCCCGATTGTGTGGCTCTCGGAAATCGACGCCAAGCGCGCCGGGATCGAGGACAACGACTGGATCGAGTGCTTCAACGTCAACGGCGCACTGACCGCCCGTGCAGTGGTCAGCCAGCGCGTCAAGGAAGGCATGGTGATGATGTACCACGCCCAGGAACGCATCGTGAACGTGCCGGGTTCGGAAACCACCAAGACCCGTGGCGGCCACCACAACTCGGTAACCCGCGTGGTGCTTAAGCCGACCCACATGATCGGCGGCTATGCCCAGCAGGCCTACGGTTTCAACTACTACGGCACGGTCGGTTGCAACCGCGACGAGTTTGTCGTGGTGCGCAAAATGGCCAAGGTCGACTGGCTCGATGGTTCCACCGGCGATGACTTGCCGCGCCCATTGCCGACTGATATCGAGGAGAACTGAGATGAAGATTCGCTCACAGATCGGCATGGTCCTGAACCTGGACAAATGCATCGGCTGCCACACCTGTTCCATCACCTGCAAAAACGTCTGGACCAGCCGTGAAGGCATGGAATACGCCTGGTTCAACAACGTCGAGTCCAAGCCCGGCATCGGTTACCCCAAAGAATGGGAAAACCAGGACAAGTGGAAGGGCGGCTGGGTGCGCAACGCCAACGGCTCGATCAACCCGCGCATCGGCGGCAAGTTCCGCGTGTTGGCGAACATCTTCGCCAACCCTGACCTGCCGAGCCTGGACGACTACTACGAGCCGTTCGACTTCGACTACCAGCACCTGCACACCGCGCCTTTGGGCGAGCACCAGCCGACCGCGCGCCCGCGTTCGCTGGTGTCCGGCAAGCGCATGCAGAAAATCGAGTGGGGCCCGAACTGGGAAGAAATCCTCGGCACCGAGTTCGCCAAGCGCCGCAAGGACAAGAACTTCGACCAGATCCAGGCCGACATTTATGGCGAGTACGAAAACACCTTCATGATGTACCTGCCGCGCCTGTGCGAGCACTGCCTCAACCCGGCGTGCGCGGCCTCGTGCCCGAGCGGTGCGATCTACAAGCGTGAAGAAGACGGCATCGTGCTGATCGACCAGGAAAAGTGCCGCGGCTGGCGCATGTGCATCAGCGGCTGCCCGTACAAGAAGATCTACTTCAACTGGAAGAGCGGCAAGTCCGAGAAGTGCATCTTCTGCTACCCACGCATCGAAGCCGGCATGCCTACCGTGTGTGCCGAAACCTGCGTCGGCCGGATCCGCTACCTCGGCGTGTTGCTCTACGACGCTGACCGCATCAGCGAAGTGGCGAGCACCGCCAACGAGCAGGACCTGTACGAGAAGCAGCTGGAAATCTTCCTCGACCCGAATGACCCGGCGGTGATTCGCCAGGCCCTGGCCGATGGCGTGCCGCAGTCGGTGATCGACTCGGCGCAGCGCTCGCCGGTGTACAAAATGGCCGTCGATTGGAAACTCGCACTGCCGCTGCACCCGGAATACCGCACCTTGCCGATGGTCTGGTACGTGCCGCCACTGTCGCCGATCCAGAACGCTGCCGCTGCCGGTACCGTAGGCATGAACGGGGTGATCCCGGATGTCGACAGCCTGCGCATTCCGCTGCGTTACCTGGCCAACCTGCTGACCGCCGGCGATGAAAAACCGGTCAAGCGTGCGCTCAAACGCCTGTTGGCGATGCGTGCCTACAAACGCTCCCAGCAAGTCGACGGCGTGCAGGACCTGCAAGTGCTCGAAGACGTCGGCCTGAGCGTGGAACAGGTGGAAGAGATGTACCGCTACCTGGCGATCGCCAACTACGAAGACCGCTTTGTGGTGCCGAGCGCGCACCGTGAAGACGCCATGAGCGATGCGTTCGCCGAACGCTCCGGCTGTGGTTTCAGCTTCGGCAGCGGTTGCAGCGGCAGCTCCGACACCAACATGTTCGGCGCCAAGAAGGCCAACCGCCGCGACGTGCTGAAAACCGTCCAGATCTGGGAGGACTGAGCCATGCGCATTCTTAAAGTGATTTCGTTGCTGCTGGACTACCCCACCGAAACCCTGGTGAACGGCCGCGACGAACTGGAACAGGCGATTATCGAGTCGCGGGAAATCAGCCCCAAGCAGCGCGGTGCGTTGTTCGAGTTGCTTGAGCTGATCTGCGCCAATGACCTGATGGATGGCCAGGAACACTACGGCGCGCTGTTCGGCCGGGGGCGCTCGCTGTCGCTGCTGCTGTTCGAACACGTCCACGGCGAGTCCCGCGACCGTGGCCAGGCCATGGTCGACATGATGGCCCAGTACGAAGAGGCCGGGTTTGCCATCGGCGTCAAGGAGCTGCCGGACTATATCCCGCTGTACCTGGAGTTCCTCTCGACCCGCGAAGACATCGAGGCCCGCGAGGGCCTGGCGGATGTGGCGCACCTGCTGGCGCTGCTCGCCGCACGTCTGGACGAGCGCGAGAGCGCCTACGCCAGTTGCTTCCGGGCATTGCTGCAGATCTCGGGTGCCGAGCCGCACCAGGCCGTGGCCGAGCTGCGCGCCCAGGTCGCCGCCGAGCCGCGTGACGACTCCCTCGAAGCCCTGGACAAAATCTGGGAAGAGGAAGCGGTGGACTTTATGCAGGCCGAACAACAGGACCGTTGCAGCTCGATGCCCAGCGCACCGGGTAAAGCCCGCGAAGAAAGCGCGGTGCCGTTGCACTGGGTGGATTTTCAGCAAGAAGGGCAGGCCGCAGTGCCAGCCGCGGAGGTGGGTAATGTCTAAGTGGAATTTGCTGGTTTTCGGGGTGTACCCCTATGTCGCCCTGGCGATCTGCCTGTTGGGCAGTTGGGCGCGGTTCGACCTGTCGCAGTACACCTGGAAGGCCGGCTCCAGCCAGATGCTCAACAACCGTGGCATGCGCGTGGCGAGCAACTTCTTCCACATCGGCGTGCTGTTCGTGCTGGCCGGGCACTTTGTCGGCCTGCTGACCCCGGCGTCGGTCTATCACCATGTGATCAGCACTGAGCACAAGCAATTGCTGGCGATGGTCTCCGGCGGCGTCTTTGGCCTGCTGTGCCTGGTGGGCTTGCTGATGCTGGTCAAGCGCCGCCTGAGCGACCCGCGTGTACGTGCCACATCGAGCCCGTCGGACATCCTGATCCTGCTGGTGCTGCTCGCGCAGTTGGTGCTTGGCTTGCTGACCATCGTCGCCTCCACCGGGCATATGGACGGTTCGGTGATGGTGATGCTCGCCGACTGGGCGCAGAACGTGGTGCTGTTGCGGCCGGTGGACGCGGCGGCGTCGATCGAGCCGGTCAGCCTGATCTACAAGGCGCATGTGGCGCTGGGCTTGACCCTGTTCGTACTGTTCCCGTTTACCCGCTTGGTGCATATGGTCAGCGCGCCGATCTGGTACTTGGGGCGTCGTTATCAAATCGTGCGGCAGAAGTATTGAGGAGAACGTCATGACAACTGGATGCGGATGTGGTGGCGGTAAAGGCGGCAGCGGTGGTTGCGGCTCGTCGGTCAAAGAACCGCTGGTGGCCGAGGTTGCGGCCCCGGCGCTGTTCGAGGAACTCAAGGCACCGGAGTTGATCGCCAGCAGTGAACAGGAATGGCCGATCATCAGCGTCAACGGCGTGCCCGTCACGCCGGAGGCCATGGCCCTGGAGTTGCAATATCACCCGGCCGAAAGCCGCGAAGAGGCGGTGTATCTGGCCGCCCGTGCGCTGGTGATCCGCGAGCTGTTGCAGCAGCGGATCGCCGAGCTGGGCCTGGCGGTGGAGATCGCCGCTGGCGAGAACGAAGAAGAAGCCGCCACGCGCTTGCTGCTGGAGCGTGAGGTCAAGGTGCCCGAGTGCGACGAGGCCACCTGTGTGCGTTACTTCGAGAACAACCGCGGGCGCTTTCACAGCGCGCCGTTGCTGGCGGTGCGGCACATTCTGCTCGAGTGCGCGCCGGACGACGCCGAGGCGCGCCATCTGGCGCACACCCAGGCAGAAGTGCTGCTGGCGAACCTGAACGAGCAGCCCGGCCACTTTGCCGAGCTGGCCCTGCAGTATTCGGCGTGCCCGTCCAAGGCCCAGGGCGGTTCGTTGGGTCAGGTGAGCAAGGGCCAGACCGTGCCCGAGCTGGAGCGTCAGTTGTTCACCCTGGCGCCGGGCCTGGCCAGTAAGCCACTGGAAAGCCGTTACGGCTGGCATGTGATCAATGTCGATCAGCGCATCGAAGGCCAACCGCTGCCGTATGAAGCGGTGGCGGTGGCGATCCGCACCCAGTTGCAGCAAGGGGTGTGGCAAAAGGCATTGGTGCAGTACCTGCAAACCCTGATCGGCGCGGCGGATATTCGTGGCATCGCGCTGCAGGGCGCCGACTCGCCGCTGGTGCAGTGACATGAGCCTGGTGGATGGGGTAGGCCGTTCGATCGATTACCTGCGCTTGTCGGTGACCGACCGTTGTGATTTTCGCTGTGTGTATTGCATGGCGAAAAACATGACGTTCCTGCCGCGCCAGCAGGTGCTGACCCTGGAAGAGCTGGAACGCCTGGCCGCGCTGTTCGTCGGCCAAGGCGTGCGCAAGATCCGTCTGACCGGCGGCGAGCCGTTGATCCGCCCGGGCATTGTCGGGTTGTGCCGCAACATCGCGGCACTGCCGGGCTTGCGCGAACTGGTGATGACCAGCAACGGCTCGCAGTTGGCACGCCTCGCGCAGCCGCTGGTGGATGCCGGGGTCAAACGCATGAACATCAGCCTCGACAGCCTGGATCCGCAGCGCTTTCGCGCGATCACTCGCAACGGTGATCTGCGCCAGGTGCTGGACGGTATCGAGGCGGCGCGAGCGGCCGGGTTCGAGCGGGTCAAGCTCAATTGCGTGGTGATGAAAGGGCGCAACTTCGATGAAGTGCCGGCGCTGGTGCAGTACGCGATCGACCAAGGCATCGACATCAGCTTTATCGAGGAAATGCCCCTGGGCGACGTGGGCCGTTCCCGCGGCGAGACGTTCTGTGCCAGTGATGAAGTACGCGCCGTGATCGCCCGTCACCATGCCGTGCTCGACAGCACCGAAAACAGCGGCGGCCCGGCGCGCTATGTGCGCCTGGCACGGCATCCGGGCACGCGCATCGGCTTTATCTCGCCCAACTCCCACAACTTCTGCGGCAGTTGCAACCGCGTGCGCATGACTGTCGAAGGGCAATTGCTGCTGTGCCTGGGGCAGGACAACGCGGTGGACTTGCGCGCTTTGCTGCGGCGTTATCCGTTGGACGATGGGCCGTTGATCGAGGCCTTGCACAAGGGGTTGAAAGGCAAACCGCTGCGGCATGATTTCACCGGGGCAGGGGAGGTGCAGGTGGTGCGCTTCATGAACATGAGCGGCGGTTGAATGTGGCAGGGGGCTTGCTGTGGGGGGGGCTTACTGTGGGAGGGGGCTTGCCCCCGATAGCAGTGTGTCAGCCAATACATGCATGACTGATCCAACGCTATCGGGGGCAAGCCCCCTCCCACATTTGGATCTTCGTTCAGACTTGACCTTGATCAATGGCAGCCCAAACGCTTGACCGTAATATCACTGCATATTGTGTTTAAAAGATTTATTAAATCTATATGTAGTGTCTGGAGCCTTCCAATGCAAAGCATGCTCAGCCCGCTGGTCAGTAACCGCCTGCACAAACGCGACGGCAGTCTCGTTGCCTTCGACGCCGAAAAAATCCGTCAGGCGCTGATCGCCGCCGGCAATGCCACCGGCGAGTATCGGGAGGCCGAGGTCGACCTGTTGCTCGGTGCGGTACTGGCGCGGCTGCGCGGCATCGAACGGCTGGATGTGGAGCAGATCCAGGACAGCGTCGAGCGGGTGTTGATGGATGCCGGTTACTTCCTGTCGATGCGCGCGTATATCGTCTACCGCGAACAACACGGCCGCCTGCGCCGCGATCGCAAGACCCTGGTGGAAGTCGCCACCTCGATGAACGAATACCTCGACCGTGAAGACTGGCGCGTACAGGCCAATGCCAACCAGGGGTATTCCCTCGGCGGGCTGGTGTTGAACGTGTCGGGCAAGGTGACTGCCAATTACTGGCTGGACGAGGTCTACAGCCAGCAGATTGGCCGCGCACACCGTGAGGCGGATCTGCATATCCATGACCTGGACATGCTCGCCGGCTACTGCGCCGGTTGGTCGCTGCGCTCGTTGTTGCACGAAGGCCTCAATGGCGTGCCCGGCCGCGTCGAAGCGGGGCCGCCCAAGCATTTGAGCAGTGCCCTGGGGCAGATGGTCAACTTCCTCGGCACCCTGCAAAACGAATGGGCCGGTGCCCAGGCGTTCAGCTCGTTCGATACGTATCTTGCGCCCTACGTGCGCAAGGACCAGCTGAGCTACCCCGAGGTGCGCCAGGCGGTGCAGGAGTTCATCTACAACCTCAACGTGCCGTCGCGCTGGGGCACGCAGACGCCGTTCACCAACCTGACCTTCGACTGGGTCTGCCCGGAAGATTTGCGCGAGCAGATCCCGGTGATCGGTGGTGAGGAAATGCCGTTTGCCTATGGCGACCTGCAAACGGAAATGGAGCTGATCAACCGTGCCTACATCGAAGTGATGCAGGCCGGGGATGCCAAGGGGCGGGTGTTCACCTTCCCGATTCCGACCTACAACATCACCCATGATTTCCCCTGGGACAGCGAGAACGCCGACCGCTTGTTCGAGATGACGGCGCGCTACGGTTTGCCGTATTTCCAGAACTTCCTCAATTCCGACATGCAGCCCAACCAGGTGCGCTCCATGTGCTGTCGCTTGCAACTGGACGTGCGCGAGCTGCTCAAGCGTGGCGGCGGGCTGTTCGGTTCGGCGGAGCAGACCGGCTCGCTGGGCGTGGTGACAATCAACTGCGCGCGCCTCGGTTACCTGTTCAAGGGCGACACCAGCGGCTTGCTGCAGCGCCTGGACAGCCTGATGGAAATGGCCATGGAAAGCCTGGAGGTCAAGCGCAAGGTGATCCAGCACCACATGGACGCCGGGTTGTACCCGTACACCAAGCGTTACCTGGGTACCTTGCGCAACCACTTCTCCACCATCGGCCTCAACGGCATGCACGAGATGCTGCGCAATTTCACCGATGACACGCAGGGCACGCACACCGAAGAAGGCCGCGCGTTCGCCCTGCGCCTGCTTGACCATGTGCGCGCCACCTTGCTGCGCTTCCAAGAAGAAACCGGTCACCTCTACAACCTCGAAGCCACGCCGGCGGAAGGCACCACCTACCGTTTCGCCAAGGAAGACCGCAAGCGCTACCCGGACATTCTGCAAGCCGGCAGCGTGGATGCGCCGTACTACACCAACTCGTCGCAACTGCCGGTGGGCTTTACCGAAGACCCCTTCGAAGCCCTCGAACTGCAAGACGAACTGCAATGCAAATACACCGGCGGCACCGTGCTGCACCTGTACATGGCCGAACAGATTTCCTCGGCCCAGGCCTGCAAGCAATTGGTGCGTAAAGCGCTGGGGCGTTTCCGCCTGCCGTACCTGACCGTGACCCCGACCTTCTCGATCTGCCCGGTGCACGGCTACCTCGCCGGCGAACACGAGTTCTGTCCCAAGTGCGATGAAATCCTCGCGCTTGCTGCCCAGTCCTGAACCTGTTTTTCAACCCGCAAGGAGATTCACCATGCAAGCATCTCAGCCACAACGTCAGCGCTGCGAAGTCTGGACCCGGGTGATGGGTTACCACCGGCCGGTGTCCGCGTTCAACCCCGGCAAACAGTCCGAGCACAAGGAGCGTGTTCACTTTACCGAAGCGGCTTGTGCGGCCGGACGCCAATGAGTCGAATGCTACGGGTTGGGGGCATGGTGCCCCTGACCACCCTCGACTACCCTGGCATGCTCGCCTGCGTGCTGTTCTGCCAGGGTTGCGCCTGGCGCTGTCGTTATTGCCATAACCCGGACCTGATCGGACCGCGCGGAAGCGCGGAGATCGATTGGCGCCGGGTTTTGCTGTTTTTGCAGCGCCGCCAGGACCTGCTGGACGCGGTGGTGTTCAGCGGCGGTGAGCCGACCCTGCAGGAAGGCTTGCCGGCGGCGATGGACGAAGTGCGCGCCATGGGCTTTCGCGTGGGCCTGCACAGTGCAGGGATCAAGCCGGCAGGCTTTGCCAATGCGCTGCGCCATGCCGACTGGGTGGGCTTCGATGTGAAGGCCCTGGTCGAGGACTATCAACTGGTCACCCAGGTCAAAGGCAGCGGCGTCGCCAATTGGCGCAGTTTGGAGACCTTGCTGGCCAGTGGCGTGGACTACGAGTGCCGCACCACGGTGCATTGGCATCTGATCGATACGTCGCGCCTGTTGCGCCTGGCCCAGCGTTTGCAGGCCAGTGGTGTCAAGCGCTTCGCTGTGCAGATGGTCCGCACGGCAAGCATGCTCGATGAGCAACTGCCGATTGCCCCGGCACAGATGGCGTTGCCGGAGTTGTGGGGCCACATGCGCGAGTTGTTTCCGGCTTTTGTATTACGAGGGTGACCGATCGCCCTCCCAGGATTTTTAAAGATGCTGCCCGTTTCGGGCAGGTATTCATCAAGGAATGTTTAGAATGACGCAGTTAACCACGGCACAACGCATTGTCATCGGCTTCGCGATTGCGCCGCTGGCTCTGGTCGGTTTGGTGTTTTACGCCTTGCACGACCTGGCAACCCTCAAGCAACAGTCCGAACAGATCGTGCAGCAGGACTGGCCGAAAATCGCACCGATCATGGTGATCGCTACCGGCGTGCGCGATAACGGACGCAACACCCGCGACCTGCTGATCGACCAGGATAACCAGCCGGCCCAGGAGGCCATCGGCACCACCCGGCAGCGCATTACCCAGGCGTTCGCCGCCCTGGAGCCGCTGTTCGATACCGCCGAAGGCAAGGCAGCCTATGCCGCGTTGAAAGCCCATCGGGAAACCTACGTCGCGGCCTTTACCCAGGTGCAGGCGCTGATCAAGCAGGGCGCCCACGACCAGGGCCTGGCCCTGCTCAAACAGCAGGTGGTGCCGGCCGAACTTGAGGTGTTCAAGAGCCTCGATGCGTTGATGGCCATGCAAGGCCGGCTGTTCGTCGAGCGCGAGCAAGCTGCGCAAATCCTCTACGACGATGCGCGCCGCATGATGATCGGGCTGTTGCTGCTGTGCGTGAGCCTGGTCGTGGTGGCCGCCGTAATCGTCACCCGCAGCGTCACCCGACCTTTGGGCGGCGAGCCGGACGAGGTGGCGCGGGTGCTCAACCATATCGCCCAGGGCGACCTGACCATCGACGTGCCGCTGGGCAACAGTGCCGACGGCAGCGTGATGCGCAACCTGCACCAGATGCAGCAGAACCTCAATCAGATGGTCCGGCAGATCGCCGCCTCGGTGGATGGCGTGGCCAGCTCGTCGGAAGAGTTGAGCGCGGTCAGCAGCCAGACCAGCAGCAGCCTGCAGTTGCAGGGCCAGGAAATCGAACAGGCCGCCACGGCGGTGAACGAAATGACCGCCGCCGTCGACGAAGTCGCGCGCAACGCGGTGAGCACCAGCGAAGCCTCGCGCCTGTCGGAACAGACCGCCCAGCTTGGGCGGGCGCAGGTGCAGGAAACCGTGGCCTCGATCAACACCCTGGCCACCGGCGTGGTGGAAACCTCCGAACGTATCCAGCAACTCGCCGGCCGCGTGCAAGACATCAGCGGCGTGCTGGACGTGATCCGCAGCATCGCCGACCAGACCAACCTGCTGGCCCTCAACGCCGCGATCGAAGCGGCCCGTGCCGGCGATGCCGGGCGCGGTTTTGCGGTGGTCGCCGATGAAGTGCGCGCCCTGGCTCATCGTACTCAGACCTCGACCCAGGAGATCGAGCAGATGATCGGCAACATCCGCCAGGACACCGAACACGCCGTGGCCGCCATGCACGACAGCAGCGAGCGGGTGCAGGCGACCTTGGGCGTGGCGCAGCGTTCGGGGGAAGCGCTGGATGAAATCACCCGGTCGATTTCGCAGATCAATGAGCGCAATTTGATGATCGCCAGCGCCACCGAAGAACAGGCACTGGTGGCGCGGGAAGTGGATCGTAACCTGGTGGGGATACGGAACCTGTCGCAGCAGGTGTTGCAGGGAGCTTTGCATACCGAGACGGCGGGGCATGATCTGGCGGGGATGGCGGGGGAGCTGCATCAGACGGTGGCGCGGTTTAAGGTTTAGGTGGTGTGGCGATGCGTTTCTTCGGTAATGGCCAACCCGAAAAGTAACCAACGCGCGGCGGCCTTATAACCGACCTGATCCTGAAAGCCCAACGCGGTCAAAAAAATGTGGGAGGGGGCTTGCCCCCGATGGCAGTGTGTCAGTCACTACATGCATGACTGATCCACCGCTATCGGGGGCAAGCCCCCTCTCACATTTTGATCTCCATGGATCAGATAGAACTCGTTCTGCTCTTGCTCTTGGGCGCGGCCTTATAGCCAACCTGATCCTGCAAGCCGAACTCGGTCAGAAATGTGGGAGGGGGCTTGCCCCCGATAGCAGTGTGTCAGTCACTACATGCATGACTGATCCACCGCTATCGGGGGCAAGCCCCCTCTCACATTTTGATCTCCATGGATCAGATAGAACTCGTTCTGCTCTTGCTCTTGGGCGCGGCCTTATAGCCAACCTGATCCTGCAAGCCGAACTCGGTCAGAAATGTGGGAGGGGGCTTGCCCCCGATAGCAGTGTGTCAGTCACTACATGCATGACTGATCCACCGCTATCGGGGGCAAGCCCCCTCCCACATTTTGATCTCCGTGGATCAGATAGAACTCGTTCTGCTCTTGCTCTTGCTCTTGGGCGCGGCCTTATATCCGACCTGATCCTGCAAGCCGAACTCGGTCAAAAATGTGGGAGGGGGCTTGCCCCCGATGGCAGTGTGTCAGTCACTACATGCATGACTGATCCACCGCTATCGGGGGCAAGCCCCCTCTCACATTTTGATCTCCATGGATCAGATAGAACTCGTTCTGCTCTTGCTCTTGGGCGCGGCCTTATAGCCAACCTGATCCTGCAAGCCGAACTCGGTCAGAAATGTGGGAGGGGGCTTGCCCCCGATAGCAGTGTGTCAGTCACTACATGCATGACTGATCCACCGCTATCGGGGGCAAGCCCCCTCTCACATTTTGATCTCCATGGATCAGATAGAACTCGTTCTGCTCTTGCTCTTGGGCGCGGCCTTATAGCCAACCTGATCCTGCAAGCCGAACTCGGTCAGAAATGTGGGAGGGGGCTTGCCCCCGATAGCAGTGTGTCAGTCACTACATGCATGACTGATCCACCGCTATCGGGGGCAAGCCCCCTCCCACATTTTGATCTCCGTGGATCAGATAGAACTCGTTCTGCTCTTGCTCTTGCTCTTGGGCGCGGCCTTATATCCGACCTGATCCTGCAAGCCGAACTCGGTCAAAAATGTGGGAGGGGGCTTGCCCCCGATGGCAGTGTGTCAGTCACTACATGCATGACTGATCCACCGCTATCGGGGGCAAGCCCCCTCCCACATTTTGATCTCCATGGATCAGATAGACCTCATTCTGGATCTTGATCTTAGGCGCCCCGTTAAACCACGCTGGCCGAACGCAGGCGAGGCACCCCCAAAAAACGGATATGTACACAGCCGCCATCACCGAAAAAACGGCACTCAACCCCACCCCCAAAACTGCAACCACCACCCACACCCCACCAACCCCGTACTCAGCAACACGCACAACCCCGCAAGGCAACGCGACCCGCGCCCAACCCCCCGAAGCTGCCGCCACCCCAACCACAAACACCACCCAACCGCCGCCATCAACAACACCGCCCGCGCCGATTGCACCCAAGCCAACCCCAACCCCTCATACCGCAACAACTTCACCGTGGTCGCCGACAATCCGAGGAACAACCCTGCACCACCCAGGGGCGTCAGCGTCAGTACCAGGGGCCGAAACAGCGCGCGATCCCCCGCCACCCACGCCGCCAGCCGCAGCAGCAGCCAGCAGCCACCCCCGAACACCAACGAACTCCCCCCCAGATACAGCACAATGCACACGCCATCCAACCAACTGAAGCTGTCATTGAGCTGCGGATAATGAGTCAGCAACCACCACGGCGCGTTGTCTTGCAGTGGCCATAACCAGTCATGGCTGACCAGCCACGTCGCCAGGCTTTGTTTAAGCGCGATAAACCACGGACTGACGGTCCATTGAAAAGCCCCCATCGCCAAACCGATCACACCAAACAGCAACAAACGCGCGTCCCACACCGAGCCTTGCTGATGGGGCGCCTGCAGGATTTCCTGATTGCACGAGCGGGCGATCAGTTGCACCGCGCCACGTTGTCCGCTGCAGCGGCCGCAGGCGTGGCACTCGCTGGCCCCTTGCAGACGGCGGATATCCAGCAGTGGCGCGCAGTTGGGCAGCGGCAGGCGCGGTGCGTCGTTGGCTTTCCAGCGTTGTTCATCCACCGCGAAATGCACCGGCGCCAGGCGGGCGAGCAGGGCGAAGACGCCGCTGACCGGGCACAGGTACCGACACCACACGCGCTTGCCGCGCACGAACAACAGGCCGGCGATCACCGCAGCCAGGGTCGAGCCGCCGAGGATCAGCAGGGCGGCCTGGGCGTAGTCATACACGCTGATCAATTGGCCGTAGAGGGTGGTCAGGCAAAAGCCCAGCGTCGGCCAGCCACCCCAGCGTACCCAGCGCGGAATGCCGAGGCCGCGCCCGTGCTGGCTGGCCCATTCGCTCAGGGAGCCTTCCGGGCAGAGCACGCCGCACCACAGGCGCCCGAACAGCACCATCGAGAGCAACACGAACGGCCACCAAAGGCCCCAGAAGATGAATTGCGCGAGCAGCGTCAGGTTGTTCACCAGGCGTGCCTGGCTGTCCGGCAACGGCAGCAGCGCCGGCAGCACCAGCAGCACGGCGTAGATCAGTACCACGGCCCATTGCACGGCACGGATCAACCGGGCATGACGACGCATGCCATCGCCCAGGCGCTGCAGCCAGCTCATGCTGCGTGCCGCGAGCGGCGCAGGCCGTTGCCCACCCACAGCCAATAACCGAGCAGCACCAGCACGGTGACCAGGCTCGGCGCGGCGCGGTAGCCGACAAAGTCTGCCAGCAGCGCGCCCAAGCCGTGGCTGTCGCTGAGCAGGGCGCTGCTGTCCCAGCGGCTTTCACCGAAGCTGGAATAAACCCACTCGGGCATGTCCATCGCCAGCAATTGCCCGCTGATACGGTCCACGGCCGCCACCAGCAAAGCCCCGCCGAGCAGCAGCAACAGCGCTTCGCTGAGGGCGAAAAACAGCGACCAGGAAATGAAGCGCCGCGTACTGCGCAACAGCAGCACCGTGAGCCCCGCCAGCACCAGGCCCAGCACGCCGCCGATGGCGAACAGGTTCAGCGCCGGGCCCTGTAGACGCGCGCCGGCACCGTACAGAAACACCACGGTTTCACTGCCTTCGCGGCTCACCGCCAACAGCGTCAATAGCAACACGCCCCAACCGCCCTGGCGGGCCAGGCGTTCATCGGCTTCGCGTACCAGGGTGTGTTTGAGCGTTGCCGCGTGGCGATGCATCCAGAACACCATCTGCACCATCAGGCCGCTGGCCAATAACGTCAGCGCCGCTTGCAGCCATTCGCCCTGGGGGCCGGTCATGGCCTCACCGGCCCACAGCATCAGGCCGGCCAAGCCTGCGGAGCAAAACAACCCCAGGACCACCCCGGCCCACAGGAAACGCCCCAGGCGCGAGTGCGCGGTCTGGCGGCTGATCCAGACCTGCAGAATGCCGATCACCAGCAGCGCCTCGACGCTTTCGCGCCAGACAATAAACATCGATTGATTCATCAACGGCTTCCGGGGCTATTGGGCGAGGATGCTGCCTTCGGGCAACTGTGGGTTGAACTCGTCAAAGAACGGATACAGCCCTGGCGTGAGCGGGTGGATCACCACGAAGGTGGTCACACCGGGGGACAAGACTTTCTCCACGCGCAGCGGTGTGCTCTCGAATTCGGCCGGGCCTTGGCCGAGGTTGTGCAGCACGATCTTGAAGCGCTCACCGGCCTTGACCGTGAGTTGCGGCGGGATGAAGTGGCCGTCCTGCAAGGTCAGTTCATAGGTCGGCAACGGCGCCGCCAGGGCCGCGCCGCTCAGCAGCAAGCTGCCCAGCAGCAGGGCGCGGGGCATCAGTAGCCGCCTTTCTTGCCGATGCCGGCGTAGACGAATTCGTAATGCACTTCGCAGCGTTCGAACCACGGTGCGACGCCGGTTTCCTTGTCGGTATGGCGGCCCAGGGACTGGTGGCCGCTGGGCGGCAATACGCTGAAGGTCAGGGTGTATTTGCCCGGGCCTTGAAGCTTGACGTTGTCGCCGTAGTGCGGCCCGTCATTGGCGACCATGGCGTGGAAATCACCGGTGATCGGCGTGTCGCTGCCTTGCTTTTTCAAGGTAAAGGACAGGTTCAGGTACGGCACGAAACTGCCTTCCTGGAAGCCTTGGGCATTGTCCGCCGTGGCGCGTACATCGGCTTCAAGGTGGACGTCGGAGTCGGCGGTGGCGCGCATCATACCGGCGGGCGCCATCTCGATCGGTTGCAGGTACACCGCGCCGATTTCCAGCCCCGGGCAGTGCTGCGGTTCGCCGATCGGATACTCCTTGGCGAACGCCGCAGAGGTGGACAACAGCAGGACCAGGGACAATGAAGAAGGGATACGCATGGAGGCTTCCTGACGGGGAGGGGAGAAAACCCGAGTCTAGAAAGGTTGATCGTAAACAATAATGATTCTTGTCAAGTTTAGGCGATATTTCATGTTGACCGACCTTGACGGCGGTCAAGGCCATCCACCCTTGCTCAGGTTAGGTTGGCTCTATCGTTCGCCGGTAGGGAACCTCGTCATGGCCAAGCCTTTTCCGCTGCACCCCAAGCACCCCGAGCGCATCTGTTGGGGCTGCGACCGCTATTGCGCCACGACCGACCTGGCCTGTGGCAACGGCGCCGACCGCACCATGCACCCGGCCGAGATGATCGGTGATGACTGGTACGAACACGGCGACTGGGGGCTCACCCCCGAACCACCTGCCACGGACGAGCCGTCAGCGGCCTGATCACAATGAACGCAATGGCTGGTTGTACGGCCGATGGGCGGTTACTCTCTGTGCTCAGTTCAGGGAGAGGTGACCCCGATGTCGTTGATCACAACCATCGAAGACTTACGCAAGCTGGCGCAAAAACGCGTTCCAAGGATGTTTTACGATTACGCCGATTCCGGCTCTTGGACTGAAAGCACTTACCGGGCAAATGAAAGCGATTTTGCCCAGATCAAATTCCGCCAACGGGTGGCGCGCAATATCGATGAGCGTTCGATCCGCGCCACCATGATCGGCCAGGACATGGCCATGCCAGTCGCCCTGGCGCCCACCGGCCTGGCCGGGATGCAGCATGCCGATGGTGAAATTCTCACGGCCCGCGCCGCTGCAGCCTTTGGCCTGCGCTACACCTTGTCGACCATGAGCATTTGCTCCCTGGAAGACATCGCCGAACAGGTCGGCCAGCCATTCTGGTTTCAACTCTATGTGATGCGCGACCGCGCCTTTATCGAGCAGTTGATCGAGCGCGCCAAGGCCGCCGGTGTCGATGCGTTGGTGTTGACCCTGGACCTGCAGATCCTCGGGCAACGTCACAAGGACCTGATCAACGGCCTGTCGGCGCCACCCAGACTGACCCTGCCGAATATCCTCAACATGATGACCAAGCCGCGCTGGGTGATGGGCATGCTCGGCACCAAACGCCATGGCTTCGGCAATATCGTCGGGCATGTCAAAGGCGTGGCCGACATGAGTTCGCTGTCGTCGTGGACCGCCCAGCAATTCGACCCGCGCCTGAGCTGGGACGATGTGGAGTGGATCAAGAAGTGCTGGGGCGGCAAGCTGATCATCAAGGGCATCCTCGATGTGGAAGATGCGCGCCTGGCCGCGAATGCCGGCGCCGATGCGTTGGTGGTGAGCAACCACGGCGGTCGTCAGCTGGATGGCGCGCCGTCGAGCATCAGCCAATTGCCGGCGATCGTCGAGGCGGTGGGCGAGCGTATTGAAGTGTGGCTCGATGGCGGTATCCGTTCCGGCCAGGACGTGCTCAAAGCGATGGCATTGGGCGCCAAAGGCACCATGATCGGTCGTCCGCATTTGTACGGTTTGGGCGCGATGGGTGAAGCGGGCGTGACCAAGGCGCTCGAGATCATCGCCCGCGAGTTGGACGTGTCGATGGCGCTGTGCGGGTATAACGATATACGCGATGTGAATCGCGATATTTTGCTGCCTGGCACCTTTCCCCAAGGTGCGGGTTGAGCAAAAAAATCGTAAAAAAATAAAAAGAGTTGTCCACGAAAACCGTGGGTATCTCTGTGGATAACTTTGCGCGGGCCCGGCGGGGGTTGGCGATTCAACCCAAGGTCAATATTTGATCAACTTCTGGCGCGGGCCAGCATAGGCTGGGTTTGCGCTTGACAGCCCCGCGCGAACCCAGTGCCGAAAACACATTTTATGAGGCGTTGGTGTGTTCGGTTGAGTGGGTGACGACCTGTGTCGGTATCTTCGTCATCACCTGCACCCGATTGCGTCCATGAGCCTTGGCCTGGTACAGCGCCTGGTCGGCCTGGGACAGTAAGTGCGAGAGGTCGTGGCCGGCCGCCGTGGTGGTCACGATGCCGATGCTCACGCTCAAGAACCCCGGCGTCAGCAGGTCCAGTTCGGCAAACCCGCGGCGGATACGCTCGGCCACTTCAAACGCACCGGCCGCATCGCTGTCGACCAGCAGGCAGGCGAACTCTTCACCGCCGATACGCGCAAACACATCACCGCTGCGCAGCGTTGCCCGGGTCACCTGGCTGAAGGCGATCAGCACCTGGTCGCCCATGGGGTGGCCGAAACTGTCGTTCACGCGCTTGAAGTGGTCCAGGTCGCACAGCAACAGGGCTGCGCTGCGCTGGCGACGGTTGCAGTCGGCCAGCAGTTTTTCGCCCTTGAGCATAAAGGCGCGGCGGTTGCCGGCGCCGGTCAGTGCATCGCTGAAGGCGGCGGCCTTGAAGCGCAACTCGGCGCGCTCCTTGACCATCGCCAGGGTGACGTAGGCAATGCCGATGGCATACAGCATCGATTCAAACAGCATGAACGAGAAAAACGGCACGCCTTCGCCCCCCGAGGCCTGGGCGTTTTTCATCGGCAGGCCGGGGTCGGTGAGCGCGCGTATGCCGTAGAACGCGGTATGCAAAAGGGTCAGCACCAGGGCGGGGGCGTAGGCAACTTCCAGGGTCGCGCGGTTGCGCCACAGCTCCAGGGCCGACAGCACGCCATAACCGGCCGCCAGCAGCGAATACAGGGTGACCCGCGCCGACAGCGAACCATAGAACTGCGGCAGCAGGCACATCAACAGCCACACGCCACACCCGGCAAAAATCCCCGGCAGGCTGGGCTTGCGTTGCACGAAGGTGCGCATGGCGGTCCAGTTCATCGCGGCGCTGAGCAACAGCACGACATTGCCCAGGATCAATGCGACAAAGTCCACGCCCACGCCGCGCACCACGATCAGCCCGGTACCCAGGGAGGCGAGCAGCAGCATGATGCCGAGATAGCCCAGGGTTGGCTCGCGGCCACGGCTCCAGGCATGCACGGTGAGCAGGCCCATCAGGCAGAACACGAACACGGCCACTATCAGTAGCGTCGGGATATGCAGCGACATTGCCTTGCCCTTGGAGAGACCTTTTGTGGGCGCGATTGTAGCGGTATGCGACCCGCTTGACGCTGACCTTGCCACCGCGACATGCTCCTGCTCCTTTGAGCAAAGGCCCGACCATGGACAACAGCCCCGTTCGCATCACCGCCGAAGAGACGCTTTCGGACAATTGGTACCTGCTGAAAAAATACAGCTTCGACCTACGCCGCCGCGACGGCAACTGGCAGGCCCAGACCCGCGAGGTGTACGACCGGGGCAACGGCGCGACCATCCTGTTGTACAACCGCGCACAGCGCACCGTGCTGCTGATCCGGCAGTTCCGCATGCCCACCTTCGTCAACGACTACCCCGGTTACCTGATCGAAGCCGCGGCCGGGTTGCTGGACAACGCCAGCCCCGAGGAACGCATTCGCCTGGAAGCCGAAGAAGAGACGGGCTATCGGGTGGGGCATGTGGAGAAGATCTATGCAGCATTTATGAGCCCGGGGTCGGTGACTGAGCGGATTCACTTTTTTCTCGGTGAGTACCAACCGGGGGATCGGGTGGGCACGGGCGGTGGGATTGAAGAGGAGGGTGAGGATATCGAGGTGCTGGAATTGGGGTTCGAGCGGGCGCTGGTGATGGTGGAGAGTGGGGAGATTGTGGATGGGAAGACCATCATGCTGTTGCAGCATCTGGAGTTGCGGATGTTGAAAGAGGGGTGGTGAGAGTGGGGCGTGTCGATATCCGCTTTTTAGATAAAAGTAGCCAACACTAGGCTCGGTGTGCCCCAGATCAAAAGCAACGCGGCCTTGTAGCCGACCGGATTCTGCGAGCCGAACGCGGTCAAAAATGTGGGAGGGGGCTTGCCCCCGATGGCAGTGTGTCAGTCACTACATGCATGACTGATCCACCGCCATCGGGGGCAAGCCCCCTCCCACATTTTGATCTCCATGGATCAGATAGAACTCGTTCTGCTCTGGCTTTTGCTTTTGATCTTAGGCGCCCCGTAAAACCACGCTGGCCGGAGTGAGGGCATACCGAGCACTAGCGAGGTGCCGAGTGGTGGGGCAAGAGCCCTTTGGTTACTTTGAGGCTTTTTTTTCCAAAGTGACCTGCTGTAAGAGCGGAACCATAAGCCGCCGTTACCGAAAAAACGGATATGCACACGGTCACCAATCCCACCCCAACCCCGACTACCGGCTATTGTCAGAAATTTCCCACAGGAGTACAAATGTACTCCATGACAACCCTAACCCCCCGCCGCACCGCCATCCTGACCTTCATCCGCGACCGCATCGCGCAACAAGGCCAACCCCCCAGCCTCGCCGAGATCGCCGAGGCATTCGGCTTCGCCTCCCGCAGCGTCGCGCGCAAACACGTGGTGGCCCTGACCGAAGCCGGCTTCATCGAGGTCAACCCCCACCAGGCCCGTGGCATTCGCCTGCTCAACCCGCCAGCGCGGCCTGAATGGCTGGACGTTCCGGTGCTCGGCCGAGTCGCCGCCGGCTTGCCCATCGGCGCCGATGCCGAAGTCCACAGCCGCCTGCAACTCGACCCGGCCACTTTCGCGAAGACCCCGGACTATCTGTTGCGGGTACAGGGCGACTCAATGATCGAAGACGGCATCCTCGACGGCGATTTGGTGGGCGTGCGCCGCAGTGCCGAAGCGGTGAACGGGCAGATTGTGGTGGCGCGCCTGGACGGTGAAGTCACCATCAAGCGTTTCGAACGCAAGGGCGACAGCGTGCGCCTGCTGCCGCGCAACCCTGCGTATCAACCCATCGTGGTCAGGCCCGATCAGGAGCTGGCCATCGAAGGCGTGTTCTGCGGCCTGGTGAGGCAAGGCTGATGGGCGCCGTCGTTGCCCTGGACGCGCTGTTCAATGGCGGGCGCGTGTGGAAGGGCCGGCCTGCCGCGCCACCGGCCAGTGTCCACCCCACGGGGCTCGCGGCGCTGGATGCGGTGCTGCCCACGGGCGGCTGGCCGGAGTCGGCCCTCAGCGAAATCCTCATGGCCAAGGACGGCGTGGGCGAACTGCAACTGGTGTTGCCGACCCTGGCGCGTTTGTCGGCGGCGGGGGAACGCATAGTGCTGGTGGCGCCGCCCTACACGCCGTACCCCCACGCCTGGCAGAACGCCGGGGTGGATGTGCGTCAGCTCGCGGTGGTCCGGGCCGAGGAGCGGGATGCGTTGTGGGCGGTCGAGCAGTGCCTGCGTTCGGGCAGTTGCGGTGCGGTGTTGTGCTGGCCGCGCAAGGCCGATGATCGTGCCTTGCGGCGCTTGCAGGTGGCGGCGGAAACCGGGCAGACCCTGGCGTTTGCCTGGCGCGCCTTGAGTGAAGCGCTCAACGCCTCGCCGGCCGCCTTACGCCTGGCGGTCGACGCCCGGCCCGCGCAAGTGCGGGTGCTCAAGTGCCGGGGCGGGCTGGCCCACCCGGCGCCGATTGCGCTGGTCGGGCACTGAGGTTGGCATGCGCTGGGTGTGTATTGTTTTTCCGCAATTGGCGCTGGACGCGGTGCAGCGTATGCATCCGGCGCCGCACGAGCCGCTGGCACTGCTGGCCGGTACGCCGCAGCGGCGCGTCCTGCAAACCGTCAATGCGGCCGCGCACACGTTGGGCCTGCGCCCTGGTCAATCGCTGACGGCGGCGCATGCGCTGGTCAAAACCTTTGCCTGCGCCGAATACGACCCCGTGGAAATCGAACGTTGGCAGCAGTTTCTGGCGGCCTGGGCCTACCAGTTCAGTTCCCAGGTCAGCGTGTTTTACCCGCGCGCCTTGCTGTTTGAGATCGAGTCGAGCCTGGGCCTGTTCGGGCCTTGGCCGCGCTTTGAGGCACGCCTGCGCAAAGAGCTGAGCGAGCTGGGCTTTCGTCATCGCATCGTCGCCGCGCCCAACCCGGCGGCGGCGCGGGTGCTGGCGAACCTCTACGATGGCCTGGCCGTGGCCGATGATCAGGCATTGATGCAGGCCTTGGCGCCGCTGCCCATTGACCGCGCCGGCCTGGATCCGCAGGCCGCTATCGCCTTGTCGCGCATGGGCTTGCGCCGCCTGGCCCAGGTGCAGGCGTTGCCCCGGCACACCCTGGCGCGGCGCTTTGATGCGGCGTTGCTCAAGCATCTGGATGCCCTGAGCGGGCAGCGGCCGCTGGCCCTAGGGTTCTATCAACCGCCGGACCGCTTCGATGTGCGCATCGAGCTGAACTTCGACGTGCAATCCCACCAGGCCTTGCTATTTCCGCTGCGCCGTCTGACCGGTGACCTGTCCGCCTTCCTCTGTGGCCGCGACAGTGGCGTGCAGCGTTTCGCCCTGCACCTGGAACACGCCCAGGCCCCGGACAGCGTGATCAAGGTCGGCCTGCTCAGCGCCGAGCGTGATGCGGCGATGCTGTTCGAACTGGCCCGCGGGCGCCTGGAGCAAGTGCAAGTGAGCGCACCCGTGCGCGGTGTTCGCTTGGTGGCCCAGGACCTACCGGTGTTCGTGCCGCAACGCCAGGACCTGTTCGATGACCGCCCGCAACAGACCCTGCCCTGGGAACAACTGCGCGAACGCCTGCGCGCGCGGCTTGGCGATGAAGCGGTGCAAGGCCTGCGCTTTCACGCCGACCACCGCCCCGAATGCGCCTGGCAAGCGGCGGCCGATAAAAACCCGTGCCCGACCTTGAACAACGTGCAACGCCCCGGCTGGCTGCTCGCCGAACCGACCTTGCTGGCCGAGCCGGGCGTGCAGATCCTGAAGGGCCCGGAGCGCATTGAATCGGGCTGGTGGGATGGCGCCGATATTCGCCGCGACTATTACCTGATCCAGAACCGCGCCGGTCAGCAAGGCTGGGCCTACCGCACCGTGGGGCAAAGCGATGGGCTGTGGCTGCAAGGCTGGTTCGCATGAGTTACGCCGAGCTGCATTGCCTGTCCAATTTCAGCTTCCAGCGCGGTGCCTCCACGGCGCTGGAGTTGTTCGAACGGGCCAAGCGCCAGGGCTACAGCGCCCTGGCGATCACTGACGAATGCACCCTGGCCGGCATCGTGCGCGCCTGGCAGGCGGCGAAGGCAGTCGGCTTGCCGCTGATTATCGGCAGTGAGATGCGCCTCGAAAACGGCCCGAAACTGCTACTGCTGGTAGAAGACCTCAGCGGCTACCAACACCTGTGCCGCTTGATTACCCTGGCCCGGCGGCGGGCGGAGAAGGGCCGTTATCGCCTGCTGCCAGAAGACTTCGACCAACCGCTGCCCGGCCTGTTGGCGCTCTGGATCGCCGAAGACAGCGACACCCAGGCCTCGATCCAATGGTTGCGCCGTACCTTCGCCGAGCGCCTGTGGCTGGCGGTGCATCTGCATTGCGGGCAGGACGATGCGCGTCACCTGGAGCAACGCCTGGCACTGGCCGCCAGCCTGCAGCTCCCGGCAGTGGCCTGCGGCGATGTGCATATGCACGCGCGCGGCCGCCGCGCCCTGCAAGACACCATGACCGCCATCCGTCATCACGTGCCGGTGGCCGAAGCCGGCACGCGCCTGCATCCCAATGGCGAACGGCATCTGCGCAGCCTGCCGGCGTTACAGGCGCTGTATCCGCCGTCGTTGCTCGACGAAACCCTGGTCATCGCCCGCCGCTGCACCTTCGACCTCAGCCAACTGCGCTACCAGTACCCGCGTGAGCTGGTGCCTGCCGGCCATGACGCCCGATCCTGGCTGCGCGCCGTCACCGAAGAAGGCATCGCCCGGCGCTGGCCGCAAGGGGTCGACGCCAAGACCTTGCAGCAGATCAATAACGAACTGGAGCTGATCAGCGAGCTGGGTTACGAAAGCTATTTCCTCACCGTGCATGACATCGTGCGCTTTGCCCGCAGCCGTTCGATCCTGTGCCAGGGCCGGGGTTCGGCGGCCAACTCGGCGGTGTGTTTCGCCCT
Organism: Pseudomonas marginalis; assembly: GCF_024169655.1. Lineage (GTDB taxonomy): Bacteria > Pseudomonadota > Gammaproteobacteria > Pseudomonadales > Pseudomonadaceae > Aquipseudomonas > Aquipseudomonas paraveronii. Next base: position 2,459,162 of record NZ_JALJWV010000001.1, read on the forward strand.
GGGCATCACCGAGATCAACCCGAGCCTGATGAACATGCTGTTCGAGCGCTTCCTGTCCAGGGAGCGTAACGAGCCGCCGGACATCGACGTCGACTTCGAACACGAACGCCGCGAAGAGGTGCTGCAATACGTGTTCAAGCGCTATGGCCGCACCCGCGCCGCACTGACGGCGGTGGTCAGCAGCTACCACGCTGCCGGCGCGGTGCGCGACGTGGCCAAGGCCCTGGGTTTGCCGCCGGACCAGGTCAATGCGCTGGCCGAGTGCTGCGGGCGCTGGAGTGACGATGCACCGCCCGTGGAGCGTTTGCGCGAAGGCGGTTTCGACCCCGACAGCCCGGTGCTGCGCCGCGTGCTCACGCTGACCCAGCAACTGATCGGCTTCCCCCGACACCTGTCCCAGCACCCCGGCGGCTTCGTGATTTCCGAACACCCGCTGGACACCCTGGTGCCGGTGGAAAATGCGGCGATGGCCGAGCGCACCATCATCCAATGGGACAAGGACGACCTCGACGCCGTCGGCCTGCTCAAGGTGGATATCCTTGCCCTGGGCATGCTCAGCGCGATCCGCCGTTGTTTCGACCTGCTGCGTCGCCACCGCAGCCTTGACCTGTGCCTGGCGACGATCCCCAAGGAAGACCCGGCCACCTACGCGATGATCAGCAAGGCCGACACCCTCGGTGTGTTCCAGATCGAGTCACGGGCGCAGATGTCGATGCTGCCCAGGCTCAAGCCGCAGACCTTTTATGACCTGGTGATTGAAGTTGCCATCGTGCGCCCGGGTCCGATCCAGGGTGGCATGGTGCATCCGTACCTGCGGCGGCGGAACAAAGAGGAGCCCACCACCTATCCGTCGCCGCAGCTTGAAGCGGTACTCAAACGCACCCTCGGTGTGCCGCTGTTCCAGGAACAGGTGATGCAGATCGCCATGGTCGCCGCCGATTACGGCCCTGGCGAAGCTGATCAGTTGCGCCGTTCCATGGCGGCCTGGAAACGTCACGGCGGCCTTGAACCGCACCAGCAACGCTTGCGTACCGGCATGCTCAAAAACGGCTACAGCGAAGCCTTCGCCGCGCAGATCTTCGAGCAGATCAAGGGTTTTGGCAGCTATGGCTTTCCCGAGTCCCACGCGGCCAGTTTTGCCTTGTTGACCTACGCCAGTTGCTGGCTCAAATGCCATGAACCGGCGGCCTTCGCCTGTGCGTTGATCAACAGTTGGCCCATGGGGTTCTACAGCCCGGACCAGATCCTGCAGGATGCGCGGCGCCATCGTTTGCAGATCCGCCCGGTGGACGTGCAGGCCAGTGACTGGGAGTGCAGCCTGGAACCCATCGACGGCGCGCAACCGGCGATTCGCCTGGGGTTGCGCATGATCGCGGGGTTTCGCGAAGAGGATGGGCGACGGATCGAAGCGGCGCGCGAGCACCGTGCATTCAGCGACATTGCCGACCTCGACCGACGCGCCGGGCTGGACTCCCGCGCCCAAGCCTTGCTGGCGGATGCCGGGGCCTTGCGGGCCTTGGCCGGCAACCGGCACACGGCGCGCTGGGAAGTGGCGGGGGTACACAAACAACTCGGGCTGTTCGCCGGCCTGCCCAGCCCCGACGAAGCACGGGTGGAACTGCCGGCGCCCACGCTGGGCGAGGACCTGCAGGCCGATTACGCCACGCTCGGCACCACCCTCGGCCCGCATCCATTGGCGTTGTTGCGCGATGAATTGCGCAAACGGCGCTGCCGCAGTTCCCGTGAGCTGATGGCGGTGGAACATGGCCGCACTGTCAGCGTCGCTGGGCTGGTGACCGGTCGCCAGCGCCCCGGCACCGCCAGCGGCGTGACCTTTGTGACGTTGGAGGATGAGTTCGGCAACCTGAACGTGGTGGTCTGGCGCGACCTGGCAGAGCGCCAGCGCCAGGCCTTGGTAGGCTCGCGCCTGCTCAAGGTGGACGGGCGCTGGGAGGCGGTGGGCGAGGTGCGGCACCTGATCGCCGGGCGTCTCACCGATCTGTCGCCGTTGCTGGAAGGCGTCGCTGTGCGCAGTCGGGATTTTCACTGAGCGCAGTTGCCCTGGCCTGCGTGGATAAGCTATATGCAATGAAACGAAATCCCCCACCTGCTGAGCCCCGACATTCATTTGCTGAGCAAGCCCTATAACCGCGAAACCCAGACGCATCGGGTGCGCAGCGTGCTTGCCGCGCCACAAGGTTGACCATGACTTCATCGCGCAACATCCCTCAGATCACCAGCCAACCCCTCGGGTTCGTGCGGGTTCGCGGCGCTCGCGAACATAACCTGCGTAACGTCGATGTGGATATCCCACGGGATGCCCTGGTGGTGTTTACCGGCGTGTCGGGTTCCGGCAAGTCGTCCCTGGCCTTTTCCACGGTGTATGCCGAGGCCCAGCGCCGCTATTTCGAATCGGTGGCGCCTTATGCGCGGCGCCTGATCGATCAGGTCGGCGTGCCCGATGTGGATTCCATCGAAGGCCTGCCGCCCGCCGTGGCCTTGCAACAACAGCGCGGCACGCCGAGTGCGCGTTCGTCGGTGGGCAGCGTGACCACGTTGTCCAGTCTGATCCGCATGCTGTATTCGCGCGCCGGCAGTTATCCGCCGGGGCAGGCGATGCTGTATGCCGAGGACTTTTCGCCAAACCTGCCCCAGGGCGCCTGCCCGCAATGCCACGGCCTGGGCCGCGTGTATGAAGTGACCGAGGCGCTGATGGTGCCCGATCCCTCGCTGACCATCCGCCAGCGCGCGGTGGCATCCTGGCCTTTGGCGTGGCAGGGCCAGAACCTGCGCGACATTCTGGTGACCCTGGGCTATGACGTCGACATCCCGTGGCGCGACCTGCCGAAAAAGCAGCGCGACTGGATCCTGTTCACCGAAGAAACCCCGACCGTGCCGGTGTATGCCGGCTTCACCCCGCAACAGACCCGCGAGGCGTTGAAGCGCAAGCTGGAGCCGAGCTACCAGGGTACGTTCAGCGGCGCGCGGCGCTATATCCTGCATACCTTCAGCCACACCCAAAGTGCGCTGATGAAAAAGCGCGTCGCGCAGTTCATGCAGGGCAGCGCCTGCCCGTTATGCGCCGGCAAGCGGCTGACCCAGGCGGCGTTGTCGGTGAAGTTCGCCGGGGTGGACATTGGCGAGCTGTCGCAACTGTCGCTGACCCAGTTGGCCGAGCTGCTGCGGCCGGTGGCGGCGGGGCAGGACACGATGACGCTGTCGGTGGAGAAACGCCTGGCCGCCCAACGCATCGCCGAGGATTTGCTCGAGCGGGTCAGCACCTTGACCGAGTTGGGCCTGGGCTACCTGTCCCTGGAGCGCAGCACGCCGACGTTGTCGTCCGGCGAGTTGCAGCGCTTGCGGCTGGCCACGCAACTGGGTTCGCAGTTGTTCGGCGTGATCTATGTGCTCGATGAGCCGTCGGCGGGGCTGCACCCGGCGGATGGCGAGGCGCTGTTCACGGCACTCGCGCGTTTGAAAGCCGCCGGCAATTCGTTGTTTGTGGTGGAACACGACCTGGAAACCATGCGCCGCGCCGACTGGCTGATCGACGTCGGCCCGGCGGCCGGAGAACACGGCGGGCAAGTGCTGTACAGCGGGCCGCCGGCGGGCTTGGCGCAGGTTGAAGCGTCGCAGACCCGTGAATATCTGTTTGCCGAACGGCGCCCGGCGAATCCTCGGCGCCGGGAAGCGACCGGTTGGCTGAGCCTGGAGGGTGTGACGCGCAATAACCTCAAGGCGGTGAGTGTCGATTTTCCGCTGGGTTGCTTCACGGCGGTGACCGGTATTTCCGGCTCGGGCAAATCCAGCCTGGTCAGCCAGGCGCTGCTGGAGTTGGTGGGCAGTGGCCTCGGCCGCGTGCTGGAAAGCGACGATGAGCCGAGCCTGGAAGATGACACCCCGCAAACCAGCGGCGGGCGTATCAGCGCCGGGCTGGAGCAGATTCGCCGGCTGGTGCAGGTGGACCAGAAACCCATTGGCCGCACCCCGCGCTCCAACCTGGCGACCTACACCGGGCTGTTCGACAACGTGCGCAAACTGTTCGCTGCCACGTCGGCCGCGCAGCAGTGTGATTACGATGCGGGGCAGTTCTCGTTCAACGTCGCCAAGGGCCGCTGCGCGAACTGTGAAGGCGAAGGGTTCGTCAGCGTTGAGTTGCTGTTCATGCCCAGCGTGTATGCGCCGTGCCCGACCTGCCACGGCGCGCGCTACAACCCCGAGACCCTGGCGATCCAATGGCAAGGCTTGAACATTGCCCAAGTGCTCGGCTTGACCGTCGAGCAAGCGGTGGCGGTGTTTGCCGAGCAGCCAGGGGTGCTGCGTTCGCTGCTCGTGCTGCGCGATATCGGCTTGGGCTATCTGCGCCTCGGCCAACCGGCGACGGAACTGTCCGGCGGCGAAGCGCAACGCATCAAGCTGGCCACCGAGCTGCAGCGCAATGCCCGGGGCGCCACCTTGTATGTGCTGGACGAACCGACGACCGGCTTGCACCCACGCGATGTGGACCGTTTGCTTAGTCAGTTGAATCATTTGGTCGACGCGGGGCATACGGTGGTTGTGGTGGAGCACGAAATGCGCGTGGTGGCCCAGAGTGACTGGGTGATCGATATCGGGCCGGGCGCTGGGGACCTGGGCGGCAAGGTGGTTGCCAGCGGCACGCCGCAACAGGTGGCGAAGAGTAAGAAAAGCCGCACCGCGCCGTTCCTCGTTCGAGAGCTGATCTGACCATTAAAGGAGATCAACTGTGGGAGGGGCGGTGTGACGATTCGACTTGCTCCCGATGGCGGTGGTTCAGGCACTCATGCAGTGACTGACACTCCGTCATCGGGGTGTACGGACGGAGACATCCTTTACAAACGAGACCGGGGACATCCTTTACGTTTCTGGGTGCTGGATAGCCGGCTTGCACCGCTGTCTAGCCTACCCAGTGGATAGTTACATAGGTACATGTCCCACACGTTGTCGTCCACTTCTCGCAGTCCAACGGACTCTCCTACCAGTGACTCACTCAAAAAGATCATCCTGCCCCTCCACTTCATTGACCCGTCTGTTCTGACTTTGCGTACCTCCATATCCGCTCCATATTCGGCAGGAGGTACCCAGCCTGTATAGATCCTTGGCGATTTATCGTACAGATCGTTCGGCACCTTCATGTCTAACGCCTCGTGCGGCCGATCATGATTGAATTCCTGTCGAAATCGTTCAAACGCCAACTGCTGCTGGACCATATTGGCTTCTGGCGTCTTCAGTAACGCGGCCTTGAGTGAGCGATGCATACGCTCATGCCGCCCGTTCTGATCGGGTCGCCCCGGCTGAATACGCTCTGGGTAGATACCCAGTCGTATCCACCAGACGGCCAGACTGGAGAGCCTGCTGAGACCGGTTGAGGCGAAGGGTGAACCGTTGTCAGTCCGGATGACATCAGGCAGACCGTACTCGCGAAAAGCCCAGTCAAAACCCTCGCGGGCCCCAGCCACACTGGGCTGCGCACGACACAACAATATGAATCTGCTGGCCTGATCCGTGAGTGTCAGCGGGTAACAGCGTCGGCCATCCGCCATTAAAAAGTCGCCTTTGAAGTCAGCGGCCCACGTTTGATTGGGGAGATCTGCCGGGCGAAGTTTGACGGGGCCGGTAGGCGGGCGATTGCGCTTGCGCCGCTCTTGAACCAGTCCCGCTCGTTTGAGCCATTCCCCTGCCGTGCTGGGTGCCGGCCAATGACATTCCGGATAGCGATTGGAAAGGACCTTGACCAGCTTTTTGGGGCCCCAGTCATGGTGTTGATGCTTGAGCTCGATTAGAGCAGCAATATGCGCATCGCACGTTTGAAAAGGGCTTGAGAGTGGACGGCGTGAGGCGTCCTTGAGCCCGTCCAGGCCAGCAGTGGCATACCGTTGCAGCCACTTGTCCAAGGTCGGTCGACTAATGCCGTAGCTCAATGCCAGTTGACGTTTTGAATAGGCGCCGGACAGCCAGTCGCCTATCAATCTGACTTTTTGATCCATCGGGGACTCTCGATTCCATGACATGGCCAGTTACCTCCTGGCCATGATTAATACATGTAAACGATGTCTCCGGTTTCAAACGTAAAGGATGTCTCCGGTCTGTACCGGGGCAAGCCCCCTCCCACATGGGTTAGGCGGTGTTCGTGAGAGTGGGGCTCCCCGCCAGCACCGGAATGCTGCCCTTGACGATCATCTGCCAGTAACCCCGCCGATCAAACAAGGGAATGCGGTCAATGTGGGAGGGGGCAAGCCCCCTCCCACAGGGGTTAGGCGGTGTTCATGAGAGTGGGGCTCCCCGCCAGCACCGGGATGCTGCCCTTGACGATCATCTGCCAGTAACCCCGCCGATCAAACAAGGGAATGCGGTCAATGTGGGAGGGGGCTTGCCCCCGATGACGGAGTGTCAGGCACAGATACTGTGACTGAACCACCGAGTCGAACCGTCACACCGCCCCTCCCACAGTTGTGATCAATGTCCGTTCAGTTGGATCTGTTGCTTGGCCAGCTTCACCACATTCTCCACGGTAAACCCGTACTTCTCCTGCAACTGGGTCAGGTGCTCGATCGGCTGGTGCGTCGGGCCGTCTTCGCCGACGCCGATCGAGTCATGGGTAATGGGCGTGCCGGGGTGGCCGGAATTGGCCTTTTGCACGGCATCCATGGCCAGGGTGCGCAGGGTGTTGATGCATTGGGTGTCGACAGCGGTGGCGGCGTGATTCATGAAACCGGTCTCCCTCGGGTGGCGATCTACAGTGGAGGGCAGGGTGCGGCAAAGGTTTGATTGCGTCGCCGATGTAGCGACGAACGGAACTGGTTTGCCCGCAAACATGACAAGACCCCTTGGAATGGGCTAGCTTCAAGGGCGTAATCATTGATCAACTTGCGGAGGTAGGCCATGCCAGTGAAACACGACCTGTATCAGGACTTGGGTTTGAGCAAGGACGAAGTCGATGGGCACCGGGCGCAAAATCCGCGTCTGAACGCGCTGTTTGATAAATACAACGCCGTCGATGACTTGGTGGTGAGCGCTGAAAAGGCAGCGGGCAGCGATGAGGAGCTGAAGAAGTTAAAGGAAAAACGCTTGTTGGTTAAAGATGAGATCAAGGATTTGCTGCAGTAAAACGGGCGATCCATTCACTACTGAGGGAGCGCATCAGTCGCTCCCTTGCACATTTTTTCAGAATTGACTGAAAGACATCATCCCCGCCGATACTTATGATCCCCGCCGCCCACCCGGCTCTGGGGGCTTATAGGGCGCGAGGACTGCGCTGCTGAGCCGGGTGGGCAGTTTGTTTCAGGCCAGTAGCGTGTGAGTGCATTCATCCATCGAGCGCTGTTGCGTCTCGGCATACAGCGCCAACTCATCAAGGGTCTTGCGCCCCAGCGCCTGTTCGAATTCGGCCTGGTTCGAATTGGCCGCGTAGTGACTCTGCGCCGCGTCTCCCAGGTTTGACTGAAAGATCCCTGCCGCACTCACTGGCAGAAAATCCTCATACACCAGCGGTTCTACATCGACGTGACCGGCGGCGATCAGCGCGTCCAGCGTGCGCGGTTGGTCGGCTTGGCCGCGTGCCGCGAGGCCTTTGTCGGTGGCGAAGTAGCGGAAGTAGGCCAGGCCTTGTTCGCGCATCTGCGTGTGGTCATCCGGGAAGGCCTGGAAGTGCTGTTCCATCAATTGCATGTAACGCGCAGCGTTGGCCTCGTTGGGGAAGGCGCCGAGGGCGTCGCGGGCGGCGTTCAGCAGTTGGTCGTACAGCGTGCGGCCCTTGGGCGTGAGGGCGACGCCGCGTTGTTCGATTTCGCCGAAGCGCGCGCTGTGGCTGCCTTGGGCGTCGGTGAAGGCGATGGTTTCGTCGAGGGCCTTGAAGCTGGTCTGGCGCAGCAGGATCGGGCAGTCGCGACGCGGCGGGCCTTCGATCACGGCTTTGGGGGTGATGCCTTTGCCGGGCATGGCGGCCTGGACCTGGTCGATATCCAGGGTGCGCGGGGTCAGGTGATTGATGTGCGGGCCCTTGAAGGCCACCACGTCGGCGATCAGGCGGTGCTGGTCGCTCAGTTGTCGGTACTGCGCGGCGGTGACGGTGGCGGTGTGGTGCCAGCGGAAGGTTTCCAGGGCCTGGCGGATGAATGCCTCGGCGTCGCTGGCGTTGAGGCCGCCGTCGCGTTCGGCTTGTTCGATCAGGGCGAGGGCGCCGGGGGTGAAGATCGAGCGCTTGGCCAGGGCGGCTTCGGCGAAGGCGCGCAGTTCGGGGCTTTCGATCAGTTCCAGGCGCAGCAGCGAGGTGAACACGCGGAACGGGCTGGTTTGCAGCGCACGTTCATGCACGGCGCGAAACGCGGTGGAATGCACCGGCACGCCGGCCGGGGTCAGGTCGTAGTAGCCCACCGGTTGCATGCCCATCACCGCGAACAGGCGGCGGATGGTCGTCAGTTCGGCGGCGGTACCCAGGCGAATGGCGCCGTGGCGTTCCATGTCCAGGCGCTGGATTTCGCCGGTCCGTTGCAGGTGTTGCGCCAGGCTCGGGTCGGCGTCGAGCACGCGCTGGTTGATGTCGGCCACCAGCTCCATCAGCGCGCCGTACAGGGGCACTTCATCGCGGTACATGTCGGACATGGCCTTGGAAAAGCCTTTGCGGATGTCGTCGGGGCTGATAAACGCGGTGGTGGGCATAGAAAAATTCCTGGCTGCTGTAAGAGTAATGAATGCCGTTATCCTGATTCTGTTGGGCGCCGCAGACCCGCGCAAACGAAGATTCCTCTGGACTTCATTCTGCAAACGAATGATTGAGGTAAAACCGTCTTCATGTGCATCTGAGCGTGGATGGGTTCTACACTGGCCTTACGCGATGGCTGGGGGAGGGTTGGATGAGCGCCACAATTGTGCAAACCACTGAAGGCCAGCGCCTGGCCGCCGAGACGGTCGAGCGCTGGCGCGAGTGGGGCCCGTACCTGAGCGAGCGCCAATGGGGCACGGTGCGCGAGGACTACAGCGCCGATGGCGATGCCTGGCGCTACTTCCCGCACGAACATGCGCGCAGCCGCGCTTACCGCTGGGGCGAGGATGGCCTGGCCGGGTTCAGTGACAAGGCGCAACGCTGGTGCATGGGCCTGGCGCTGTGGAACGAGCGTGACGCGATCCTCAAAGAGCGCCTGTTCGGCCTGAACAACGCGGAGGGCAACCACGGTGAAGACGTCAAGGAACTGTACTTTTTCGTCGACGGCGTGCCGAGCCATGCCTACATGCGTATGCTCTACAAATATCCCCATGCGGCGTTTCCCTACGCTGACCTGATCGCCGAAAACGCCCGACGTGGGCTCGCGGATGCCGAGTACGAAATCCTCGATACCGGCGTGTTTGAAGACAACCGGTATTGCGACGTCAGCGTCGAATACGCCAAGCACCAGCCCGACGATATCTTCATGCGCGTCAGCGTCCACAACCGCTCGGACCAACCGACACGCCTGCAAGTGCTGCCCCAGGTCTGGGCGCGCAATGATTGGAGCTGGACCGTCGGCGCGCCGAAACCGCAGTTGCGGCTGGACGGCGACCGCGTGCTGGCGCGTCATCATGAATTGCCCGATCACCACCTCAGCGCCTGGGGCCAGGACGGCGTCGAATGGCTGTTCTGCGAAAACGAAAGCAACTTCCCCAAGCTGGACGGCAAACCGGCGCCGGGGCCGTTCAAGGATGGGATCAACGATTACGTGGTGGCGGGACAGGAAAGCGCGATTCGCCGCGACAGCGGCACCAAGGCGGCCGCGCGTTTCATCCTGGCGTTGGCGGGCCTGGAGCGCAAAGCCGTCTATTTGCGTTTTGCGCCCAAGGACGCGCCCCAGGTCAATGCGCGCAAGCTGTTTGAACAGCGCCGCCAGGAAGCCGATGACTTCTACGCCGCGTTGCAGCAGGGCATCGCCGACGCGGATGCGCGTAATGTGCAGCGCCAGGCCCTGGCCAGTTTGCTGTGGTCCAAGCAGCTCTATTATTTCGACGTGAACCAATGGCTCGACGGCGACCCGACCCAACCCGCGCCGCCGCCCGAGCGCCTGCAACGGCGCAATAGCCATTGGCGGCACCTGTCCAACTTCGACATCCTCTCCATGCCCGACACCTGGGAATACCCGTGGTACGCCTCCTGGGACCAGGGCTTTCAGGCGGTGGCCATTGCGCTGATCGATCCGGGGTATGCCAAGCAACAGCTGTTGCTGCTGGTAAAGGACCGCTTCATGCACCCCAATGGTCAGTTGCCGGCCTATGAATGGCGCTTCGACGACGCCAACCCGCCGGTGCATGCCTGGGCCAGTTGGCGGGTGTATCAGCAGGACAAGGCGTTGACCGGCGTAGGTGACATGGATTTCCTGGAGCGGATTTTCCACAAGCTGCTGCTGAATTTCTCCTGGTGGGTCAACCGCAAGGATGCCGAAGGACGCAACCTGTTCCAGGGTGGGTTCCTGGGGCTGGACAATATCGCCTTGTTCGACCGCTCGGCCACGCTGCCGCCGGGTTATCAGTTAGACCAGGCCGATGGCACCGCGTGGGTTGCCGCCTATGCACTGGACCTGATGCGGATGGCTCTGGAACTGGCCAGGCGCAATGTCGTGTACGTCGATATCGCGGTGAAGTTTTTCGAGCACTTCCTGTATATCGCCGGCGCCATCAACCGTGTCGACGACAGCGCCGAGGGCCTGTGGGACGAGCAGGACCTGTTCTTCTACGACGTACTGCGCCGTCCCGACGGCCAGAACGAACCGGTGCGCCTGCGCTCCATCGTCGGCCTGATGCCGCTGTTCGCCGTGTTGGTGCTGGAGCAGCGCGAGCATGAAGGCCTCGAAGGCTTGCGTGAGCGGCTGTTGGGCTTCATGCACCACCGGCCGGAACTGGCCAAGCTGGTCTCGCGCTGGAACGAGCCGGGGCAGGGCAATCGCCTGTTACTGGCGCTGTTGCGCGGCGAGCGCACCAAGGACTTGCTGCGGCGCATGCTCGATGACGATGAGTTTCTTTCGGCGTTTGGCGTGCGTTCATTGTCCAAGGCCTTCGCCGACCAGCCCCTGGCGCTGAAGATGAATGGCGACACGCTGTGCGCACGTTATCAACCCGGTGAATCCGATTCACGTCTGTACGGCGGCAACTCCAATTGGCGCGGGCCGTTGTGGATGCCGGTGAATTACATGCTGATCGAATCGTTGCGCGAGTTTCATCGGTACTACGCGGATAACTTCTCGGTGGAGTACCCGACGGGCAGTGGTTATCTGTCGTCCCTGGAGGAAGTCGCCGACAGCCTCAGCCAGCGTCTGAGCCGATTGGTCCTCAGGGATGACAATGGCCTGCGTCCGTCGATGGCCGGGTATGCGCAGTTGGAGGCGGACCCGGCCAGCCGTGACCTGGTGTTGTTCCATGAGTATTTTCATGGGGAAACCGGGCGTGGGTTGGGCGCGTCCCACCAGACGGGGTGGAGTGCGTTGGTGGCGTTGCTGTTGCATGGGCCGTCCACGCATTGAAGGCGGGTAAATTCGCCGTCCTGGCCTTTACAAAGATGTCGATCATGGCGAGCGCCGCTGCTGACCGCTGGCCCGGAAACGACAAATCCCGCCAGTCGCGGGATTTGTCGTTTCAATGCGTGCTTTACAGCCAGCGTTCTCAGGAAGGGAACAGCTCGCTCAGCTTCATCGCCAGCATCATGTCGCCTTCGGTGCGCAGCTTGCCGCTCATGAAGGCCTGCATGCCGTCGGTGTCGCCGCTGACGATGCCTTTCAGTGTTTCGCCGTCCATGACCAGGGTCACCTGAGCGTCAGAGTTTTCGCCTTCCTGCAATTCGCAGGCGTTGTCTTTGACGATCAGCGAGAAGTGTTCGCTGTCATCGATACAGAAACCGAATACCAGGTCCAGGCCGGCAGCAGCGGCTGGGTTGAATTTGGCTTTCATTGCTTCTACGGCTTTAGCTACGTCAGTCATGGTTTCGATCCTTTAGGGTAGAGTCCAGCGACCTTGGGGTCACGGTTGGCCGCACTTCATCGGAAAGTGATGAGCTGCGGCGCCTTCAACAGTTGCAAGTGGGTATGACTGTTGAAGGAAGCCAGTGCCACCTCGCGACCGCGGAATTTCAGCTGGTTGAGCGAGGTGTTAACAATTTGCCAGTTCAGTTCGAAGGCCTGGGCGGCAGGCATTCGGGTAATCAGGTGGAGCAGGGCGGTAATGGTGCCGCCGGAGGTGAACACGGCGATCTTGTGCGTGTTGTCGGCCGCTTCCAGCAGACGCTGCAGGCCACCCTGGACGCGCTCGACAAACCCCAGCCAGCTTTCCAGCCCCGGCGTATCGTAAGTGCCGGCCACCCAGCGCTCGATGATCAGGGCGAAGATGCGCTGGAATTCGCTGCGGTTCTGCGCGGCGTTGCGCAGGATGTCCAGGGCGTCGGGTTCGCGGGTGAGCAGGTCGGGGAGCAGGGCGCGGATGATCGCGTCGGCGTCGAATTCGTTGAAGGCGCTGTCGACTTCCAGGGGCGGAACCGCCAGGCCAAGGGCGCTGTACTGATCGAAGGCGGCCGTGGCGGTGTGCTGTTGGCGGCGCAGGTCGCCGGCGACGCAGCGGTCGAACGTCACGCCCATGTCTGCCAGGTGGCGACCGAGGATTTGCGCTTGTTCCACGCCAACGGGCGACAGGACGTCATAGTCGTCTGCACCGAAGGAGGCCTGGCCATGTCGAATCAGATAGATGCTGCCCACGTCCGTTTTCCCGGTACGTTGAAAGTCTGGCGAGGTTATGAGGATGCCTGCGAGCTGTCAATGAAAAAACATACGCTTGTTTTAAAAGTGCGTTAGAGCGCTTGCCTGCTGGCGGTTTGAGCACTGGCCCCCCGGCGGTCCCGTCGGTATGCTTGGGCGATCCGCGCCTGGCGCCGTGCATTGTTAAGGAGACACATGGATTTTTTGGCTGAATACGCGAGCTTTTTGGCGAAGACCGTCACCCTGGTGGTCGCGATTCTGGTGGTACTGATCAGCTTCGCGGCACTGCGCAGCAAAGGTCGTCGCAAATCCGCCGGCCAGTTGCATGTCAGCAAGCTGAATGATTTCTACAAAGGCCTGCGTGAACGCCTTGAATCGACCCTGCTCGACAAGGATCAGCTCAAGGCCCTGCGCAAGTCCGAAAGCAAAGCCGAAAAGAAGAACAGCAAAAAGAAACCCGAGGCCAAGCCACGCGTGTTCGTGCTCGACTTCGACGGCGACATCAAGGCCTCGGCCACCGAGAGCCTGCGCCATGAAATCACCGCCTTGCTGAGCCTGGCCACGCCCAAGGACGAAGTGGTGCTGCGCCTGGAAAGCGGCGGCGGTATGGTTCACAGCTACGGTTTGGCGTCGTCGCAACTGGCGCGGATTCGCCAGGCGGGCGTGCCGTTGACCGTGTGCATCGACAAGGTCGCGGCCAGCGGCGGCTACATGATGGCGTGCATCGGCGAGAAGATCATCAGCGCACCGTTCGCGATCCTCGGTTCCATCGGGGTGGTGGCGCAGTTGCCCAACGTCAACCGCCTGCTGAAAAAGCACGACATCGACTTTGAAGTGCTGACCGCCGGCGAATACAAGCGCACCCTCACCGTGTTTGGCGAAAACACCGAGAAGGGCCGGGAGAAGTTCCAGGAGGACCTGGACATCACTCACCAGTTGTTCAAGAACTTCGTGTCGCGCTATCGCCCGCAACTGGCGATCGATGAAGTGGCGACCGGGGAAGTGTGGCTGGGTGTCGCAGCCCTCGACAAGCAACTGGTCGACGAGCTGCAAACCAGCGACGAATACCTGGCCACCAAGGCCAAGACCGCCGAGGTGTTCCACTTGCATTACGCCGAGCGCAAGAGCTTGCAAGAGCGCGTGGGCCTGGCGGCCAGCGGTTCGGTGGACCGCGTGCTGCTGACCTGGTGGAGCCGGTTGACCCAGCAGCGGTTCTGGTAAGCCTCTTCAGAGGATAGGTAATACCTGTGGGAGGGGGCTTGCCCCCGATGGCGGCGGGTCAGTCACAGTTGCATTTACTGACACACCCTCATCGGGGGCAAGCCCTCTCCCACATTTAGTTCGGTGTGGGTATCGGCTTGCGCATCAGCCTCCCCACCACCAGCGCTCCGAGCAGTCCCAATAACCCTGCCACCCACAGCACCCCGCTGAACCCGCCCACAAACGCCTGCCGCGCCAGCGGTTGCACCCTTACCCGCGCCGCCTCGGGCACCAGGTTCAGCGCCGCCGGCATATCACCCGCCACCACCCGCGAAGCAATTCCCGCCACCTGCGCCTGCCATTGCGGGTCGATACTTGCGCGCAACAACTGTTCGCTGTGGCTGCTCAGCAGTGCCCCATACACGCCAATCGCCAACATGATCGCGCTGAACCGCATGGTGGTGCTCATGCCCGACGCCATCCCCGCACGCTCCCGTGGTACGCAGGCCATGATGTTTTTCTGCGTATCGCCATTGAGCAGGCCCGCCCCGGCGCCCGTGACGGCTATCGCCAGGGCGAAGGGCAGGTAGCCGCCGACATTCAGCGCCCAGGCGCTCAGCAGGTTACCGCAGCCGACGAGGGTCAAACCGCTGGCCATCATCGTCGCCGGCGCAAAGCGCCCCGCCAGGCGTGCGCCGATCCGTGGGCAAATCAGCATCGTCAGCGCAAACGGCAACATGCCCAGGCCCGAGGCAATCGCCGAAAAGCCCAGGCCGTTCTGCAGGTAAAACGGCAGCAACGTCATCATCACCTGGGCGCAGCCGGCGTAGGCGAACATGCCCAGCAAGGCACCGATAAAACGCGGGTGGCGGAACAGCTGCAGGTCGACCATCGGCCGCTGCTGCAACCGCTCGACCAGCACAAAGATGCCCAACAGCAACCCACCGCCGAGCAGGCGCGTGTAGGTCTGCGGGCTGTCCCAGCCGATGCGGTTGGCCTCGATCAACCCCCACATCAAACACACCAGGCTGGCGCTGAACGCCAGGCTGCCCCACGGGTCGAGGCGTGCGGCCTGGGTATCACGGGACTCGGGGATGGCGTGCAGCACCAGCGCCATCAGCGCCAGGCCCACCGGCAGGTTGAGGTAGAAAATCCAGCGCCAGCCCAGGTACTCGGTGATCAAGCCGCCGAGGGTCGGCGCGGCGGTCATCGCCACGCCCATGCACGCGCCCCAGAACGCCCAGGCCTTGGCCCGTTCCACTTCGTCGTGGAAGGTGTGGCCGATGGAGGCGAGCGCCGAAGTGAGCAACAGCGCGGCACCGACGCCTTTGATGGCGCGGGCGATATCCAGCCACAGCGCGCTGGGCGCCGCGCCGCAGCCGAGGGACGCGAGGATGAAAATGCCCAGGCCCCAGATCAGGCTCTGCTTGCGGCCGAAGCGGTCGGCGATGCTGCCGGCGGGCAACAACAGCGCGGCGAAGGCCAGCATATAGGCGCTGACCACCCACTCGATATCCGCGAAGTTGGCCCCCAGGTCGCGGGCGATGCTCGGCAGGGTGACGGCGACGATATTGGTGTCGAGCACGATCAGCGAGCAGACGCCGGAAGCGGTCAGCAGTGTCAGGCGCGGGCTGACCCGGCTCATAATGTAATTACCCTATGGGCAATACGGAAAAGGCAGTTGACGGACATCGCAAGGGCTCTCTACTGTTGAAGTACCTTGAGCTTATCCCCGTGCGCTGCTGCCTTTATTAGTCGTGGTGAGCCACTTCATTACCTTTGAGCTAATCCTCGTATGGATATCCGCCACTTTCGCTACTTCCTGGCCGTGGCCCGGCAGCGCAACTTCACCCGTGCCGCCGAGCAACTGGGCATCGCACCGCCGACCCTGAGCCGGCAGATCCAGGACATGGAAACCAGCCTGGGCACGCGCTTGTTTATCCGCCAGCAGCGCGAAGTCAGCCTGACCGAAGCCGGTGCCGCGCTGCTGGTCGAGGCCGAAGCCACCGTGCGTCAATTCGAGTTCGCCCAACGCAGTGCCCAGCGTGCCGGGCGTGGCGAGACCGGCCACATCGAATTGGGCTACGTGGCTTCGGCGGTGTATTCCGGGCTGTTGCAGCGGCAAATGCACGGGTTCAGCCAGGCGTTTCCCGACGTCAGCGTGAACGTGCGCGAATGTGCGATGGCGACCCTGCCCGGCGCGGTGGCGGATGGGCGCTACGACATTGGCTATGTCCGTTCGCCGATGACCCTACCCGACGGCGTGGAGGCGGTGCGCCTGCACAGCGAAGGTTTCGTGCTGGCGCTGCCCCAGGATTCCTGGCTGCTGGGGTTGAAGGCCATCGGTTGCGAGCATCTGCAAAACGAGACGTTTATCCTGCCGGAGCAAATCAGCGGCACCCTGCACGTCGCCGCCCAAGGCGGCTACGCGCCGCGCCTGGGACCGCAGCCGGGCGGGTTGGTCGCGGTGGTGGCGTTGGTGTCATTGGGGCAGGGCGTGGCCGTGGTGCCGGCGTCGGTGGTCGGGCATGTGAGTCTGCCGGGCGTGGTTTATCGCAGCATTCAGGGCAGTGACGCGGCGTCGTGGCTGTCGTTGATTCACCGGCGCTTTGAGCAAGCGCCGGCGGTGGCGCGGTATATCCAGCAGGTCAAGCAAACGCCAACCTGAGGCGTTACACCAGTCGCGGCTGCACGGAGTCCGCCAGGCGCGTGAGGATCAGGCAGCACGACACTGCACCGGCATCCAACACGCCCAGCGAGCGTTCGCCCAGGCGGCTGGCGCGGCCGATCTTCGCCACCAGGTCCTTGGTCGAGTCGCGGCCCTGTGAGGCGGCGGTTTTCATCGCATCGAGCGCATCGTGGAAGGACGCCCCGCGCGCATGGGCGTGCTCAAACGCTTCGACCGCCGGGATCAAGGTGTCCATCAGGCACTTGTCGCCCACGCCGGCCTCGGTGATGTCCTGCAATGAGGTCAAGCCGCCGCGCAGCAGGTGGGCGAAGGTGGCCGCGTCGATGTCTTCGCTGCTACGCACTTCATCGGCCATGCCGATAAACAGGCTGCCGTACAGCGGCCCCATGGAGCCGCCAATGCCTTCCATCAGGCTCAGGGTCAGTTCGTCCAGGGCTTCGGCCAGGCTCAGTTGGCGGCCTTCGATCGTGCGCCCGCAATGCGCGAAACCCTTGGCCATGTTGATGCCGTGGTCGCCGTCGCCAATCGCGCCGTCGACTGCGCTGAGGTACTCACGGTTGGCCACGATCACGCTGACCAGGTCGGCGACGATGGCGCTGCCGTCGCGGGTGGAAAAATGCTCGCTCATGGTTCACTCCGCCTGGGTCATGCCGATGGAACGGCAGGGTTGGTCGATCAGGGTTTTCAACTCAAAGTCGAGGCCGAGCAGGGTCAGGGTCACGCCCATCATTTCCAGGGACGTGAAGTAGTTGCCCACGTAGCAGCGGTGGATCTTCAAACCCTTGGCGGTGAGTTGGCGTTCCACCTCGGCGTAGAAAATATACAGCTCCATCACCGGCGTGGCGCCGAGGCCCGAGACCAGCACCACCACGCTGTCGTCCTGGCTGAAATCGCGGTCGGCGAGGATCGGCGCGAGCATGCGCTCGGCCATGGCGGCGGCGGGTTCGATCGGGATGACTTCGATGCCCGGTTCGCCGTGATGGCCGATGCCCAGTTCCATCTGGCCGTCGGCAATCTGGAAATTCGGCTTGCCCACGGCGGCAATGGTGCAGGGGGTGAGGCCAATACCGATCGAGCGGCAGTGGTCGACGGCTTTTTGGGCGACGCGGATCACACCGTCCAGGTCGTAGTGCTGGGCGGCAGCGGCACCGCCGATCTTCCACATGAAGATCTCTCCGGCCACGCCGCGCCGCTTGGCGATCTCGGCCTTGGGCGCGGACGCGACGTCGTCGTTGGCGACCACGGTGCGGATGCGCATGTCTTTGCTGGCGGCCATTTTCATCGCCAGCTTCACGTTCATGTTGTCGCCGGCATAGTTGCCGTACAGGCAGGCCACGCCGGCGCCGTGGTCGGCGGCGCGGAACGCATCGAAGAAGCTCTTGGCGGTGGGCGAGGAGAAAATCTCGCCGACGGCCACGGCGTCAACCAGGCCGGGGCCGACGTAGCCGAGAAACGCCGGCTCATGGCCCGAGCCGCCGCCGGTGACGATGCCGACGCGGCCTTGGCCCGACGGTTTGGCTTTGACGATGACCCGTGGATTGGCTTCGTATTGGCGTAACTGCGGGTGCGCGACCAGGATGCCGCGCAGCATGTCCTCGACCACGTGGTCCGGATCGTTGATGACTCGATTCATAACGCGGGTTCCTGTGTTCTTGTTTTATGGGTTCACAGCTGTTCAGTGTGGGAGGGGGCTTAGGGTTCGAGTACGACCTTGAGTGACTTGTCGCCTCGCTCCATCACCGCAAACGCCTCCTTGAAGTCCGCCAGGGCAAATTTGTGGGTCACCACGTCACGCATGTCGATCTTGCGGTTGCCGATAAAGTCGATAGCGCGTGGGTACATGTACGGGCCCAGGTGCGAACCGAGGATGTCCAGTTCCTTGCGGTCGCCGATGATCGACCAATCCACCGTGGCCTCGTCGTTGAACACGCTGAACTCGACGAAGCGCCCGAGTTTGCGCAGCATCGCCAGGCCCTGGTTGACGGCCTTGTGATGACCGGTGGCCTCGATATAGATGTCGCAGCCGTAGCCCTCGGTCATCTCGCGAATCTTCGCCAGCACGTCCACCTCGGCCGGGTTCCACACTTCGTCGGCGCCCATGCGCAGGGCGAGGGCGGCGCGTTCGGGTTTCATGTCGAGCACGATCAGTTTTTTCGGATTGCGCAGGCGTACCGCGCCGATGATCCCCAGGCCCAGGGTGCCGGCGCCGGCGACCACCACCACGTCGTCGAAATCCACATTGGCGCGCTCCGCCGCGTGCAGCGAACAGGCCAGCGGTTCGATCAGGATCGCTTCGTCCGGCGCGATCGAGTCCGGCACCTTATGGATGATGCCTTCCTTGGTGAAGATCATGTACTGCGCCATGGCGCCTTGCACATTGTTCTGGAAGCCATACAGGTCGTGCTTCTGGCACATCCAGTACTGACCGTGGTTGCAGAAGCGGCAGCCCCAGCACGGCACGATCTGCTCCGAGATCACCCGGTCGCCGACGTTCACCCCGCGCTTTTCCGCGCCGGGGCCGAGAGCTACCACGCGACACACGAATTCGTGGCCGGGGATCATCGGCGGCTTGACGTAGCGCGGTTGCTCGGCGTCGCCCCAGAACGACGGGGCGCCGCGATAGGTCTTGATGTCGCCCATGCAAATGCCGCACAGCTCGACCTTGGTGAGGATTTCATCGGGGCCGGGAGTCGGCACGTCGACGGTTTCCAGACGGTAGTCTTCCGGGCCGTGGCAGACCACGGCCTGCATGGTTTTCGGGATGATCGGGGCGAGTTGCTCGGGCGTGCGTTCGGTAACGGTGGACATGACAAAACCTCACGACAAATAGATCAATTATTGAATGCTGTAGCCGCCGTCGATCACCATGTTGGCGCCGGTGATCATCTGCGCTGCGTCGCTGAGCAGGTACAACGCCAGCCCGGCGATTTCTTCCGGCTGGGCAAAGCGGCCCGCCGGGATCTGCAATTTGGCCCGCTCGCCGACTTCGCCGGCCCAGGCCTGCTTGCCCAGGGCGGTCTCGACGATGGTGGGGGAGATGGCGTTGACGTTGATCTGCGGCGCCCATTCCATGGCCAGTACCTTGGTCATGCCGACGATGGCCGCTTTGCTCGC
The DNA here is from genome assembly GCF_024169655.1 of Pseudomonas marginalis. Lineage (GTDB taxonomy): Bacteria > Pseudomonadota > Gammaproteobacteria > Pseudomonadales > Pseudomonadaceae > Aquipseudomonas > Aquipseudomonas paraveronii. The sequence continues at coordinate 2,478,887 of NZ_JALJWV010000001.1, forward strand.
GCAATACGCGACATGCCGGTCCAGGCCAATCACGGCGGCCTGGGAGGCCAGGTTGACGATGCGCCCGCCGCCCTGGACGAGCATGTGCCGGGCACAGGCCTGGGCGACGAAGAAGCTGGCCTTGAGGTTGATGTTGAGGGTGGTGTCCCAGGCGCTTTCGCTGACGTCGATGGCCTTGTCCAGCAAGGCCACGCCGGCGCTGTTGATCAGGTAATCGAGGCGTTGGAAGTGCTCGAAAACCCGGTCGACGCTGTGTTGCACCTGGCTGATCTGGCTGAGGTCGACGGCAATGCCCAGATGTTCGGCGCCGAGGCTGGCGGCCACGGCCACCACCGCCGGGTCGCGGTCCAGCAGCGCCACGCGTGCGCCGCGCTCCACCAGCAGGCTGGCGCAGGCCAGGCCGATGCCGGCAGCGCCGCCGGTGATCACCGCGCAACGGCCGCTGAGGTCGAAGGCTTGGTTCCAGAATCCAGACATGAATGACTCCTCTTTTAATAGCACTGGAGATTCAATGTGGGAGGGGGCTTGCCCCCGATGGCGGTGTGTCAGTCACCTGATCTATCACTGTTACACCGCTATCGGGGGCAAGCCCCCTCCCACACTGGCTCCCACACTTGAGTGTGTTTCAAGCCAATAGCTACTTGCCGCCGCTGACTTGTTGGTACAGCGCGTCGGCGTTGGCGTTGGTCACCGGTACCCACGGCAGGATGTAGCTCTTGGCGGTGCCGTCGGCCCATTTCACGTCCTTGGCATAGCGCTCCCAGATCACCGACTGCGGCTTGTAGTCCTTGCCGGCCAAGGCGCGCAGGGCCACGTCCAGCGCGCCTTGGGACTGGGCCTGGGCGTCCTGTAGGAAGGTGGTGACTTCGTCTTTCTTTGCCGCCTGGATCGCATCCGGCATGCCGTCGATCGAGGTGACGGGCACGTCCTTGGATGTCAGGCCGTGGGATTTCAGGGCCTGCACGGCGCCGAGGGCCATGTCGTCGTTCTGCGCGATCACGCCGTTGATGCCTTTGGGGTGAGCGTTGAGCCAGTCTTCGGTCAGCGCCAGGGCCTGGGCGCGGTCCCAGTTGGCGGTTTTTTTCTCGATGATTTTGATGCCTGGGTGTTTGCCGAGCACTTCCAGTTCGCCTTTTTCCCGGTCGATCTGTGCCGACTGGCCGATCGGGCCCTGGATGATCACCACGTTGCCCTTGCCGTTGAGCTTGTCGACCATGGCCTGGGCCTGCAGGCGGCCGCCTTCCACGTCATCGTTGCCCACGTAAGGCACGGCGGCGTCGGCGACTTTTGTATTGGACGCGATCACCACCACGTCGTTGCTCATGGCCTGCTTCACGGTGCCGACGCCGGCCTTGGTGTCGATGGGCACGAACAGAATCGCGTCGTAGCGCTGGGTCACCATGTTTTCGATCTGGTTGTTCTGCGTCAGGGCGTCGTAGTTGCCGTCGAACACGGTCAATTGCACGGTGCCGTCCTTGACCGCCGGGTGTTCCTTGAGCTCGCGGACCCAGTTCTGCATGAACTGACCCTTGAGGCCGTAGACGGCTGCGCCGACCTTGTAGGTCTTGCCGTCGGCGGCCAGGGCGATACTGCTGGCGAGCAGGGAGAGGGCCGCCACGGCAGCCAGGGTGGTACCAAGTTTCATGAGGGGAACTCCGTTATTGTTGTAGTAGGGTCGTTCTCTAGCGTTTTTTCTTGCGCCACACGTCGATCAGTACTGCAAACACGATAATCAGGCCCTTGGCGACCTGCTGGTAATAGGACGACACGCCGAGCAGGTTCAGCCCGTTGTTGATCACGCCGATCAGCAGCGCGCCGAACAGCGTGCCGACAATGCTGCCGGTGCCGCCCGACAGGCTGGTGCCGCCGATGACCACGGCGGCAATCGCGTCCAGCTCATAGGACGCCCCGGCCTGGGGCAGGGCGGAAGTGGTGCGCGCCGACAGCACCACGCCGGCCAGCCCGGCGAGCAGGCCCGAGACCACGTACACCGAAAACATCACCTTGCGCACGCCGATGCCGGAGGTGCGCGCGCTCTTTTCATTGCCGCCCACCGCGTACACATAGCGGCCGTAGGTGGTGTAGCGCAGGACCATCCAGAAGATCAGCGCGACCACGGCAAAGATGATGATGGGGATGCCGATCGGGCCGATCTTGCCGATACCCAGCGCCAGGTACGCGTCGGGCAGGTCGGTGATCGGGCTGCCGTCGTTGAGGATGAAGGTCATGCCCCGCGCAATGCTGAGCATGCCGAGGGTGGCCACGAACGGCGGGATCGACAGGTTGGCGACCATGAAGCCATTCACCACGCCGAGCATCGCCCCGGCGAACATCCCGGCGCTCACCGCCGCCAGCAGGCCGTAACCCTGGGTCGCGACCATGGCACTGCACAGGCCGGCAAACGCCAGGATCGAACCCACGGACAGGTCGATGCCCTTGGTCAGGATCACGTAGGTCATGCCCACGGCGAGGATGCCGTTGATGGAGGTCTGGCGCAGGATGTCCATCCAGTTGCGCCAGGTCATGAAGTATTCGCTGGAAAACGCCATCACCACGCACAGCAGGATAAACACCAGCGGCAGGCCGAAGCGGTCCAGGGACAAGCGCAGGCGGTGGCGCGGCGCGGCGGTGAGGGGGGAGGCAAGGGTTTTTGCGTTCATGAGGCAAGACTCAGCAAGGCTTCCTGGGAAAGGGCGGTGTCGGTGCTGATGGTCACCAGCCGGCCGCCTTTGAATACCGCGATGCGATCGCTCAAGTGCAGCAGTTCCGGCGCTTCCGACGACACCACGATGGCGGCGCCGCCGGCACGCACGAACTGGTCGAGCAGGTGGTAGATCTCCTGCTTGGCGCCTTCGTCGATGCCGCGAGTGGGCTCGTCGCACAGCAGGCACACCGGTTCGGTCGACAGGCATTTGGCGAGCACGACTTTCTGCTGGTTGCCGCCGCTCATGGAGGCCACCGGCAGCTCCAGGGAGGTGGTCTTGATCTGCAGGCGCTTGACCATGTCCTGGGCCAATTGGGTTTCCTTGCGTGCATTGATCAACGACCAGCTCGACAGGCGCTTGTAGGCCGACAGCGCAATGTTCGACAGAATGCTGCTGCTCAGCACCAGGCCGCTGTCTTTGCGGTCTTCGGTGACCAGCGACATACCGGCATCGATGGTCGCCTTGGGCAGCCCGATCGGCATGGGTTTGCCCTGCAGGGTGACGCTGCCGGAATCGGCCACCGTCAGCCCGTAGATGCAATTGAGGAACTCGCTGCGCCCCGAACCCATCAGGCCATAGATGCCCAGGATCTCGCCCTGGCGCAGTTGCAGGCTGATGTCGTGGAACTCGCCTTTACGGCTCAGGTTGTCGACCTGCAGGCAAGTGGCGGCGGCGCATTCGCGGCCGACCTTGTGGTCGATGCGCGTCAGTTCCTGGCCGACGATGCCGCGCACCAAGTGGTCGCGGTCGATATCCGCCATGCGCCCGCTTTCCACGAAGGCGCCGTCGCGGAAGATGCTGTAGTCATCGGCGATCTGCGCCAGTTCGCTCAAGCGGTGCGACACATACACGATGCCGGCGCCACGGGCGGTGAGGCGGCGGATCGCCTTGAACAGCGTCTGCGCTTCGTGCTCGCCGATGGCCGAGGTGGGTTCGTCCATGATCATCACCTGGCAGTCATGGCTGAATGCCTTGGCGATTTCCACCAGTTGGATTTGCGCCACGCTGAGGCGGTGCATCGGGCTGCTGGCGTCGACGTCGAACTCCAGGCTTTCGAGCAGCTCGCGGGTGCGCTGGTTCAGCGCTTTGTTGTCGACGATGCAGCCGGCGCGGCGTGGTTCGCGGCCCAGCCAGATATTTTCGGCGACGCTCATGTAGGGGATGGGTTCCAGCTCTTGGGTGATCATCGCGATCCCCGACGCCAGGGCTTCACTCGGGCGGTTGAACTGCACCGCTGTGCCGTTGAGCAGGATGGTACCGGCGTCACGCGCGGTGATGCCCATCAGAATGCTCAGGAACGTCGACTTGCCCGCGCCATTGCCGCCGCACAGCGCATGGACGCTGCCAGCCCGCAGAGAGAGGCGCCCGTCACGCAGGGCAGGGATACCGGCGTAAGCCTTGGCGACGTGTTCAGCCTGGAGCAGTAATGGCGTGGCCATCGGCGTGTCCTCGTGCTGTGAATTCTTATTAGGTCGCACAGTCATGTTTCGCTGTGAGCATATGTGTATCAAATGAAATTCTGATCAGTCAATCTCTTTCATGTAAAAGCTGTGATTCTCATCTTTAGCCTCAATAACGCCTTTTTAGACGGCTTTGACTGCCGGGTCAGTTAAATCATGCTTGACAGAGGGGGGTGGTTGCCCGCGAAATGCCTGAGCGAAATTTCAGTGAGTGATCATCTGATCAGTCATAAGCACGACCTCGGCAGCGGAGCCAGACGCCATGAACACACCTTTCCCGGTGGCTATCGGATGCGATGAAGCGGGTTTTGAGCTCAAAGAGTTGTTAAAGCGCCATATCGAGGCGCTGGGTCACCCGGTGACCGACTTCGGCACCCATTCCACCGCGCCAGTGCTCTATCCGGACATCGCGCTGGCCGTGGCCAATGCCATCAATGCCGGGCAGCAGCGCCTGGGCGTGCTGGTGTGCGGCACCGGGATCGGCATGGCTATCTCGGCGAACAAGGTGTTGGGGATTCGCGCGGCCCAGGCCCACGACACGTACTCGGCGGAGCGTGCGCGCAAGAGCAACGATGCGCAGATCCTGTCCATCGGCGCACGGGTGATCGGCGCGGAGCTGGCCAAGAGCATCGTCACCGCGTTCCTCGCGTCGGAGTTCGAGGCGGCGCGTTCCGGGGCCAAGGTCGAGCGCATCAATGCGATTGAGCGCGATGGGCATCAGTAGTAGACGTGGCGGGGCAAGAGTCGGGAGAATGCGCCTTTGACGCCGAAACGGAAGCCCGTCCCCATGAGTGACAGTACCCAGCGCATGGCCAGTGATATCGATCAGATGACCGAAGTGGCGATGCTCTATTACCTCGAGAACGTCACTCAGGAAGCCATCGCCAAGCGCTTTGACCTGTCGCGGGCAAAAGTCAGCCGCCTGCTCAAACGTGCGCGAGACGAGGGCATTGTCGAAGTGCGCGTGTTGCAGCACCCAGCGATGAACAATGAGCTGGAACGTGCCCTGGTGGAGCGCTTCAAGCTCGATCGCGCGCTGATCGCCGTCGACCACAGCGACCCCGACACCCAGCGCTCGGCCGTCGCCAGCCTGGTGGCCAATTACCTGAACAAGACGTTGAGCGACGGCATGATTGTCGCCGTGGGCATGGGCCGTAACGTTGGCGCGGTGGCTGATAACGTGTTCCTGCCGGTGACGCGCAATTGCACATTTGTCTGCGCCATCGGCGGTTCGCTCAAGGCCGGCGAATACATGAACCCCGACCATATCTGCCGGCGCCTGGCCCTGCGCTTTGGCGGCGAGAGTGAAAGTCTGTACGCGCCGGCCTTGGTGGCCAACCCGGAACTGCGCGGCGTGCTGATCAATAACGACACGGTGCGCTCGACCCTCGATCGCGCGCGGCGGGCGGACATTGCGCTGATCGGTATTGGCGACATGAGCGAGAACAGCAATATGGTGCGTATGGGCTGGTTCTCGCCCCAGGAAATTGCCCAGGCGCGGTTGTCCGGCACGGTGGGCGACATGATGGGGTATGACTTTATCGATATCCACGGGCAGCCGGCGGTCAACGCCATTCAGGGGCGGGTGATCGGGCTGACGGTACAGGAGTTGTTTCGGATTCCGGATGTGGTGGCGATTGCCAGTGAGAACACCAAGGCGGCGGCGACGCTGGGGGCGTTGCGGTCGGGGGTGATCAATACCCTCGCGACTACGGTCACTAATGCTCATACCATATTGGCGCTGGATGAAGCGACCAGAAAGTCCTGATTCAACATGGCTCAAAATGTGGGAGGGGGCTTGCCCCCGATAGCGGTCTTTCAGATAAATATATGCTGGCTGATACACTGCCATCGGGGGCAAGCCCCCTCCCACATGGTGTGTGTGGGCTTTGGGGACAGGTTTTGTAATGGTTTTGTGTTGTAGGGAATTTGGGTTTCGACTGTAGGATTCAAGTCCTTTTGTTAATTCAGGACGTGCATGAACATCCTCTCGGAGCCCCCCAGTCGTCTTTCCCCAAGACAACCGCTGCTGCTGTTCCCGCTGAAGCACCCCGTATTCCAACTGCTAACCCTGTCCCGGTCCCCTGACCGCGCTTTGCCGTGCCCGGCATTCTGAACACCGATAAAGAGACTCTATAAATGGAATGGTTAGCGGACCCCACGGCCTGGCTCGGCCTGTTGACGTTGATTGTGTTGGAACTGGTGCTGGGTATCGACAACCTGGTGTTTATCGCGATCCTGGCGGACAAGTTGCCGCCGGAGCAGCGCGACCGTGCGCGGTTGATCGGCTTGTCCCTGGCTTTGCTGATGCGCCTGGGCTTGCTGGCGAGTATTTCCTGGTTGGTGACCCTCACCCAGCCGTTGTTCGAGGTGTTCGACAAGAGCTTCTCCGGGCGTGACCTGATCATGCTGTTTGGCGGTGTGTTCCTGCTGTTCAAGGCCACCATGGAATTGCATGAACGCCTTGAAGGCCATGTGGCGCAACGCTCGGGCAATGTGGCCTATGCGATGTTCTGGCCGATCGTCGCGCAGATCGTGGTGCTCGACGCGGTGTTCTCCCTCGACGCGGTGATTACCGCCGTGGGCATGGTCGATGAGCTGGCGGTGATGATGATCGCGGTGATCATTTCCATCGGCCTGATGATTGTCGCGAGCAAGCCGCTGACCCGTTTCGTCAATGCGCACCCGACGGTGATCATGCTGTGTCTGGGCTTTTTGATGATGATCGGTTTCGCCCTGACCGCCGAAGGCTTGGGCTTCCACATTCCGAAGGGCTACCTGTACGCGGCGATTGGTTTCTCGATCCTGATCGAGGTGTTCAACCAGATTGCCCGGGCTCGGCGCAAGAAGGTCGCGCAAGGCGTATTGCCCATGCGTGAGCGCACCGCCCATGCGGTGATGCGCTTGCTCGGTGGTCGCAGCCTGGCAGAGGAAGAGGTGAGCGAAGAGGTGACCGACCTGTTGGGTGAGCCGGATGTGACTCAGGGCCCGCTATTTGACCGGCGTGAGCGGGTGATGATCAGCGGCGTGCTGCAACTGGCCGAGCGGCCGATCCGCACTTTGATGACGCCACGGGCCAAGGTCGACTTTATCGACTTGGCGGACGATCTCGACACTATCCGCCTAAAACTGATGCATTCGTCCTACTCGCGGCTGCCGTTGATCCGCAACGGCGCTGTCGATGAGCCATTAGGTTTTGTACAAAAAAAGGAGTTGCTCAAGGAATACCTGGCCGGCAACGAACTGAACCTTGAGCACCTGGCGCGCCGGGCGATCAACCTGCTGCAGAGCTGCTCGATCCTCAACGCCCTGGAGCAGATGCGCCAGGCCTCGACCCACATCGCCTTCGTGATCAACGAGCGCGGTGATTTCATCGGCGTGTTGAGCATGACCGACATCCTTGAGTCCATCGCCGGTGAATTGCCGGATGCCACGGGGCATGCAGGTTTTCCGGGGGCCGTTGCCACCGGCGTAACCGCCTAGGCTCGGGTGTACTGCTCGAAGGCTTTTTCCAGCGCGTCTTCGCGAAGGCCGGGCAGGGCGTCGAGCAGTACCTGGTCGCGGTAGATCAGCAGCATCGGGATGCGGTCGACGCGCGGATGTTTGGGCGTGTTGATGCAGTCAAGGATCAAGACTTTGACCTGGCCCTTGTAACGCTCGCTGATTTGCAGGAACCGCGGCATCGCGTCACTGCACGCGGTGCAGGCATGTGACATGAACACGATAAACACAGGCTGTGGGGTATCCAGTTCCCGTTCAAACGCAGCCTTGTCCTCAACCACGGCGTTGACATAGTTCATGAGGGCTTCTCCCGGTTGCTCATGTGCTTACGCTAGGTGGGGAGATCACCTACGTCTACTGTCAATCTTCACAGGTCACTCCCGGTTCAAGGTGTGGGAGCGCGATAAAGGTGCACGGTAACGCCAGGGCGGTGCGCTCATGTGGACGTGTCACGGGGTGTGGGGCCTTGGGTAGCAAAGGGGTCGCCGCTACTCGCGTTACGCCGTATGCCGCATCAATATGTATGCCGCTGATTTAAAACGACTTTATTCCCAGCGTATTTTTCCATTACCGCGTATGGCACACTTTCTGCTGTCTATTCCGTTGTTACATACCAAGTTCCGGTATAGCGGAATACACAACTCCTGGAGTGCTTGTCATGCATCACCGACCTTCCGTGTTCAAAGCGTGTGTTTTTCTCTTCGCCGCATCGGCTTCCCTCGCAAGCACTGTGCAGGCGGCGGGCAGCAAGCTCGATGATGTGCTCAAGCGTGGGCATCTGGTCGTGGGTACCGGCAGTACCAATGCGCCGTGGCACTTCCAGGGAGCGGATGGCAAGTTGCAGGGGTTCGATATCGACATCGGTCGCATTGTGGCCAAGGGCTTGTTCAACGACCCAAGCAAGGTCGAGTTTGTGGTGCAGTCGTCCGACGCACGGATTCCCAACCTGCTGACCGATAAGGTCGACATGAGTTGCCAGTTCATTACCGTCACCGCCAGCCGAGCGCAGCAGGTGGCGTTTACCCTGCCGTACTACCGCGAAGGCGTCGGCCTGCTGCTGCCGAACAACAGCAAATACAAGGAAATTGAAGACCTGCAAGCCGCTGGCGACGGCGTCACCGTGGCCGTGCTGCAAAACGTGTACGCCGAAGAACTGGTACACCAGGCGCTGCCCAAGGCCAAGGTCGACCAGTACGACAGCGTTGACCTGATGTACCAGGCGGTGAACTCCGGCCGCGCCGATGCCGCCGCCACCGACCAGTCTTCGGTCAAATACCTGATGGTGCAGAACCCTGGGCGCTACCGCAGCCCGGCTTACGCCTGGAGCCCGCAAACCTACGCGTGCGCGGTCAAGCGCGGCGACCAGGATTGGCTGAATTTCGTCAATACCGCGCTGCATGAAGCCATGACCGGTGTGGAATTTCCCACCTACAAGGCCTCGTTCAAGCAATGGTTCGGTGTCGACCTGCCGGAGCCTGCGATCGGTTTCCCCGTCGAGTTCAAGTGATTCGTGAAAATCGGGGCGCCGCGAACGGCGTCCCCATCAGGTACTGTCGACCATGAACTATCAGTTGAACTTTGCCGCCGTGTGGCGCGACTTCGACACCTTGCTGGCGGGGTTGTGGCTGGGCCTCGAACTGGCGCTGCTGTCGATCGCCATCGGTTGCGTGATCGGCCTGCTGATGGCGTTTGCCATGCTGTCCAGACACCGCGCGTTGCGCATGTTGGCCTCGGTGTATGTGACGGTGGTGCGCAATACGCCGATCCTGGTGCTGATCCTGTTGATCTACTTTGCGTTGCCGAGCCTGGGCATCCGCCTGGACAAGATCCCTTCGTTCATCATCACCCTGTCGCTGTACGCCGGCGCCTACCTGACCGAAGTGTTCCGCGCCGGGCTGTTGAATATTCCCAAGGGCTTGCGCGAAGCCGGGCTGGCCATCGGCCTTGGCGAGTGGCGCATCCGCGCTTATATCACCGTGCCGGTGATGCTGCGCAACGTACTGCCGGCGCTGTCGAACAACTTCATTTCGCTGTTCAAGGACACCTCGCTGGCGGCTGCGATCGCGGTGCCGGAGCTGACTTATTACGCCCGCAAGATCAACGTCGAAAGCTACCGGGTGATTGAAACCTGGCTGGTCACGACCGCGCTCTACGTGGCCGCCTGTTACCTGATCGCCATGCTGCTCCGTTACCTGGAACAGCGTCTGGCGATCCGTCGTTAGAAGAGGCTCGCATGTACCAATCCCCCAGCTGGCTGCATGAGTTGTGGATCGCCCGGGACACCCTCTGGGCGGGGTTCCAGGCCAGCGTGTATGTCTCGGCGCTGGCGATTAGCTTCGGCACCCTGATCGGCATCGTCGCCGGGTTGATCCTGACCTACGGCAGATTCTGGATGCGCGCGCCGTTTCGCCTGTATGTCGACCTGATCCGTGGCACGCCGGTGTTTGTGCTGGTGCTGGCGTGTTTCTACATGCTGCCGGCGCTCGGTTGGCAGATCAGCGCGTTCCAGGCCGGTGCGGTCGGGCTGACGCTGTTCTGCGGCTCCCACGTCGCGGAGATCGTGCGCGGCGCGCTGCAAGCCATTCCCCGTGGGCAAATGGAAGCGGGCAAGGCGATTGGCCTGACGTTCTACCAGACCCTGGGCTACGTGCTGCTACCCCAGGCGCTGCGGCAGATCCTGCCGACCTGGGTCAATTCCTCCACGGAAATCGTCAAGGCCTCGACCCTGCTCTCGGTGATCGGCGTCGCCGAGTTGCTGCTCAGCACCCAGCAAGTGATTGCGCGCACCTTCATGACCCTGGAGTTCTACCTGTTCGCCGGTTTTTTGTTTTTTGTCATCAACTACGCCATCGAGTTATTCGGGCGCTACATTGAAAAGCGGGTGGCCTTGCCATGAACCAACCTCAAACGACCCAACCGCTGCTGGACATTCGCGGCCTGCGTAAACAATACGGCCCGGTGGAGGTGCTCAAGGGCGTCGACCTGGCCATGCAGCGCGGCAACGTGGTGACGTTGATCGGCTCCAGCGGCTCGGGCAAGACCACGCTGCTGCGCTGCGTCAATCTGCTGGAAAAATTCCAGGGCGGGCAGATCACCCTGGACGGCGAGTCCATTGGCTACAGCGACATCGCCGGCAAGCGCGTGCGCCACCCGGAGCGGGTGATCGCCCAGCACCGCGCCATGACCGGCATGGCCTTCCAGCAGTTCAATCTGTTCCCGCACCTGACGGCGCTGCAGAACGTCACCTTGGGCTTGTTGAAAGTTAAGAAAATGCCTAAGGACGAAGCCGTGGCTTTGGCGGAAAAATGGTTGGACCGTGTAGGACTCCTGGAGCGCCGCAATCACTTCCCCGGCCAGTTGTCCGGCGGCCAGCAACAGCGCGTGGCCATCGCCCGTGCGATTGCGATGAACCCGAGCCTGATGCTGTTCGACGAAGTCACCTCGGCCCTCGACCCCGAACTGGTGGGCGAAGTGCTCAGCGTGATCAAGGGCCTGGCGGAAGAGGGCATGACCATGTTGTTGGTGACGCATGAGATGCGCTTTGCCTACGAAGTCTCGGACAAAATCGTCTTCATGAACCAGGGCCGTATTGAAGAACAGGGCTCGGCGAAGGACATCTTCGAACGCCCGCAGTCGCCGCGCCTGGCGGAATTCCTGAAGAACATTCGTTTTTAACTGTCAGTCAAGGAGCACTATTTATGAGCATTACGCGTTACGGCACCGGCAGCACCGCCGGTGGTGGCCAGCCCCGTCCTTTCGCCCGCGCGGTGGAAGCGGACGGCTGGCTCTACGTCTCGGGCCAGGTGCCGGCGGTGGACGGTGAAATCATCAACGGCGGCATCGTCGAGCAAACCCGCCAGACCATGCGCAACGTGGTGGCGATTCTCGAAGAGGCCGGCTATGAGTTGAAAGACGTAGTGCGCGTCGGCGTATGGTTGGAAGACCCGCGGGATTTCTGGAGTTTCAACAAAGTCTTCGGCGAATACTTCAGCCCCGAACACGCCCCGGCACGCGCCTGCGTGCAGGCCAACATGATGGTGGATTGCAAGGTCGAGATCGATTGCGTGGCCTACAAGAAAAAGGGCTAAATGCCCCACTCTCAAAACCCCATCAAATCCAATGTGGGAGGGGGCTTGCCCCCGATAGCGGTGTATCAGCAACAGATGTGTCTAATGGCACACCGCCATCGGGGGCAAGCCCCCTCCCACAAGGGATCACCTTTCAGCGGACCGAAACTCCCATGACCGAAGACACCATCAAACGCCGCGCCAAAGGCCTGGACCGTGCATTCGACATCCTCGACTTCCTCAAGGAAATCGGCCAGCCCCTGCGCCCGAATGATATTGCCAGCGGCATCGGCAGCCCCAAGTCCACGGTCTACGAGTTGGTCGCCTCCTTGCTGGAACGCCGCATCCTGGAAACCGTGGGCAAGGACGGGCACGTCTACCTCGGCCGCCAGCTGTACTTCCTCGGTCAAGCGCACCTGCGCCATTTTGACCTGACCCGCGAGGCCGACCATGCCTTGCAGGCGATCGTCAGCCAGACCCACGAAACCGCGCAGATGTGCCTGCTCAACGGGCGCAAATACACGGTGGCGCTGATGCGTGAAGGCGAGCGGCATTTCCGGATTTCCTCGGACATCGGTGAAAACGCACCGATCCCGTGGACCGCGTCCGGGCGCCTGTTACTGGGGCACTTGAGCGACCAGCAGATCATCGACCTGATCGACCCTGACGACTTCATCCTGCCGGACGGCCAGCGCTTGCCGCTGGAGACTTTCCTCGCGCAGATCCGTCAGGCCAGCGTCGAGGGCTTCTTTTCCTTCGACAGCGTGGCCGACACCTTTACCCATTGCTTTGCCGCCCCGGTCCGGGACGCGCAGGGCGTGAGCATTGCGACCCTGTGCATCGTCGCCCCCCGCGCCGATGCCAGTAAAAACTACAATGACTACCGCCGGGTGTTGATCGAAAGCGCCAACAACCTGGCCCGTCGCATCAACGAATAGGAGCTTTCCATGTCTGCCATCAACGCCGTTGCAAAAGGCGCCGCCGCTGTCGGCGCCCATCTGGTCCGTGACGTCAGCCTGCCGGCCCTGGTGCTGCACCGCGACGCCCTCGAACACAACATTCGCTGGATGCAGGCCTTTGTCAGCAACAGCGGCGCCGAGCTTGCGCCCCATGGCAAGACCAGCATGATGCCGGCCCTGTTCCAGCGCCAGATCGCCGCCGGTGCCTGGGGCATCACCCTGGCCAGTGCGGTACAGACCCGCGCCGCCTATGCCGGCGGCGTGCGCCGGGTGTTGATGGCCAACCAACTGGTGGGTGCGCCGAACATGGCGTTGATCGCCGAGTTGCTGGCCGACGCGGACTTTGACTTCCACTGCCTGGTCGACCACCCGGACAACGTCGCCGACCTGGGCCTGTTCTTCGCCGCCCGTGGCCTGCACCTGAACGTGATGATCGAGTACGGCGTGGTCGGTGGCCGTTGTGGTTGCCGCAGCGAGCAGGCAGTGCGCGACCTGGCCAAGGCGATCAAGGCCCAGCCGGCGTTGGTGCTGACCGGTATCGAAGGCTACGAAGGCGTGATCCACGGCGAGCATGCGATCAGCGGCATCCGCGAATTCGCCGCGAGCCTGGTGCGCCTGGCCGTGGACCTGCAGAACAATGGCTCGTTCGACCTGGCCAAGCCGATCATCACCGCGTCGGGATCGGCCTGGTATGACTTGATCGCCGAGTCCTTCGAAACGCAAAACGCCGCCGGTCGTTTCCTCAGCGTGCTACGTCCCGGCAGCTATGTAGCCCATGACCACGGCATCTACAAAGACGCGCAATGCTGCGTGCTCGACCGGCGTAGCGACCTCAATGAAGGCCTGCGCCCGGCGCTGGAAGTCTGGGCCCATGTGCAATCGTTGCCTGAGCCTGGCTTCGCGGTGATCGCCCTGGGCAAGCGCGATGTGGCCTACGACGCCGGTCTGCCGGTACCGCTCAAGCGCTACAAAGCCGGGATTGTGCCGACGCAAGGCGATGACGTGAGCGCGTGCAAGGTCACGGCGGTGATGGACCAACATGCGTTCATGAGCGTGGCACCGGGGGTTGAACTGCGCATCGGTGACATCATTTCCTTCGGCACTTCCCACCCGTGCCTGACCTTCGACAAGTGGCAGGTCGGTTGCCTGGTGGATGAGCAACTGCAGGTGATCAAGTCCCTGCATACCTGTTTCTAGACCGCGTCGCCTCTATCGTGAGCAAACCCGCTGCGCCCTTTGGATGTGCGAACACATTCAAAGGTGGGAGCGGGCTCGCCCGCGAAGGGGCCATCAGCCGCACCGGAGACAACAGGCATGAACACAACACCCCGCATCGCCCTCATCGGCGAATGCATGATCGAACTGCAACACCGCGCCGACGGCAGCCTGCACCAGAGCTTCGGCGGCGACACCCTGAACGCCGCGGTGTACCTACGCCGTGAGCTGGGCGCGCTCGGCAGCGTCGACTACGTCACCGCCCTGGGCGATGACAGCTTCAGCGACGCCATGTGCCAACAGTGGACCACCGAAGGCCTTGGCCTGGGCATGGTCCAGCGCCTACCCGGGCGGTTGCCGGGGTTGTACTGCATCCAGACCGACGCCAACGGCGAGCGCAAATTCCTCTACTGGCGCAACGAAGCGGCCGTGCGCGACTGCTTCACCACGGCCGCCGCTGCACCGATTTTGGCCGCGTTACCGGGCTATGACGTGGTGTATTTCAGCGGCATCACCCTGGCGGTGCTGGGGGAAGTCGGGCGTGAGCGTTTGTTGCACGCCTTGATCGAAACCCGTCGGCGCGGCGGTCGGGTGGTGTTCGACAACAACTACCGACCGCGTTTGTGGGCCAGTGTCGAGGCCGCGCGTGCGGCCTATCACAAGGTCTTGGCCGAAGTGGATATGGCCTTGCTGACCGAGGATGACGAGTGCGCGTTGTTTGGTTATACCGACAGCGAGCAGGTGTTCGCGGCGTATCCGGCAGTCGCGGAAGTCGTGCTCAAGCGCGGTGCCGAGGACTGTTTGATTCGTTGCGCAGGCCAGCGCTTTGCCGTGCCGGCGTTGAAGGTCGAGACGGTGGTCGACACCACGGCGGCGGGGGACTCGTTCAGTGCGGCGTACCTGGCCAGTCGGCTCAAGGGCGGTGCGCCGCAAGAGGCGGCCTTGGCTGGGCATCGGTTGGCGAGCCGGGTGATCCAGGTGTCGGGGGCGTTGATTCCTCGGGGGTGAATGGCCGCCTGCGGCGGATCGGGGGCAAGCCCCCTCCCACAGTTGACCGCATTGCGCTCACTGTGGGAGGGGGCTTGCCCCCGATAGCGACCTAAAGCCAACCCCTCAATCCCGATAAAACACCTGCACCAAGTGATACCCAAACTTGCTCTTGACCGGCCCATGCACCACCCGCAGCGGCTTCTTGAAAATCACCGCATCAATCACGCCGACCATCTGCCCCGGCCGAATCTCGCCCAGATCTCCGCCGCGCTTGCCGGACGGGCAAGTGGAGTACTTCTTGGCCAGCACATCAAACGCTTCGCCCTTGGCGATGCGCTGCTTGAGCTGTTCGGCTTCTTCGCTGGTTTTCACCAGGATATGACGGGCTTGGGCTTTCATGGTTCTCTACCAAGTGTGCGACGGCGCGCGATTATGCCTTAACTGAATCATCGACGCTGATCATGCTGCGAATTTTGGTGGCGAGCAGGTCGATGGAAAACGGCTTGGAGACCATGTCCATGCCGTCCTCCAGAAGGCGCTGGCGTTCGGTGGCTTTTTGCGCATAACCGGTCATGAACAAGATGCGCAGGCCCGGGCGATGCTGACGGGCGATTTCCGCCAGTTGCCGGCCGTTCATGCCCGGCAGGCCGACATCGGTCACCAGCAGGTCCACGCGCAAGTCCGATTCCAGCAGCGGCAAGGCCGTGCGCGCATCCGCTGCCTGGTGCGCGGTGTAGCCCAGTTCATCGAGTACATTCACCACCAGCATGCGCACGGCCGGGTCGTCCTCGACCACCACCACGGCCTCTCCGGCCAGGGCCACCGGCGCCTCACTGAGGCTGGTCGGCAAGCTGCTTTCCAGGGCGGTGCCGTGCAGGCGTGGCAGATACAAGCGCACGCAGGTGCCCTGGCCCGGTTCGCTGTGGAGGGTCACATGGCCGCCGGATTGCTGGGCGAAGCCATAGATCATCGATAGCCCGAGGCCGGTGCCCTGGCCGATGGGTTTGGTGGTGAAAAACGGATCGAAGGCCTTGGCGAGGATTTTCGGCGCCATGCCGGTGCCGTTGTCGCACACGCCGAGCATCACGTAATCACCGGCCTTGACCGGTTCCAGCGTGGTGATGTCGGTGCCGTCCAGGTAGCTGTTGGCGGTTTCGATCAGCAGTTCGCCACCTTCGGGCATGGCATCCCGGGCGTTGATCACCAGGTTGAGCAAGGCGTTTTCCAACTGGCTGGCGTCGGTGTTCACCGGCCAGATATCGTTGCCCAGTTGCACCTTGAGCGTGATGTGCGCGCCCTTGGTGCGCCGGAACAAGTCTTCCAGCGAGGCCACCAACTGGTTCGGATCGAGCGGGCGGCGGTCCAGCGACTGGCGCCGCGAGAACGCGAGCAGGCGGTGGGTGAGGGCGGCGGCGCGATGGGCGGAGGCCACGGCGGCGTCGGCAAAGCGGCCGATGTCGTCGCTGCGCCCGGCGGCGATGTAGCGTTGCATCAGGTCCAGGCTGCCGATGATGCCGGTGAGCATATTGTTGAAGTCATGGGCGATGCCGCCGGTGAGCTGGCCCACCGCTTCCATCTTCTGCGCATGGCGCAGGGCGTCTTCGGCACGTTCGCGTTCGACCATCTCGTTTTGCAGGCGCTGGTTGGCCTCGGCCAGTGCCAGGGTGCGCTGGGCCACACGCTCTTCGAGGTTTTCGTTGAGGTGGCGCAGGCGTTGCTCGGTGCTTTGCTGGGCTTTGAGGCTGGCTTCGGAGCGCTGTTGCAGTTCCTGGGTGAACTGGCGGCGTTCGTTGGTTTCGATGGCGGTGACGAGGATGCCGCACACGCTGGCGGATTCATCGCGGATCGGGCTGTAGGTCAGGTCGAGCCAGATCTCGGTGTCGCGCCGGTTGCGTTGCAGGACAAAGCGCTGCTCGCTGAAGGAGCGCACCTGGCCACTGAGAACCGCGTCATAGATCGGTGCGGTGAAACTGTGCAATTCCGGCCAGGTCTGGTGCGCCGGTTGGCCCATCGCGTCAGGGTGCTTGTTGCCCGCCAGCAGGGCGAAGGCGTCGTTGTAGAGTTGGATGAGTTCGCTGCCCCATAACAGCAGCATCGGCATCGGCGAGTGGACGACAATATCCACGGCGGTGCGCAGGCTTTGCGGCCAATCATTGGCCTCACCGAGGGGGCTTTTGGCCCAGTCCAGCCGCGCAATCAATGCGGCGGCTTCGCTACCGGTGGATGTTTCCTTCATAAAAAGCCCTGAGCGTAACGCTTTGAAAAATGACAACACCCATTATCCGGTGGGACAACGATGGGTGACTACCCCCGAAAAATAGCATGCATTGGGGGTTTGTCTTCAAATGAGTGCGTTGGCGCTGAAACCTTTCACCTTAAAATGCCAGTTCAGGCCGGTCGCGGAACTGTGCCAGGGCCTCCGGGTTGGCCAGCGCGTCGGTGTTTTTCACCGGTTCGCCATGTACCACATTGCGCACCGCCAGTTCGACGATCTTGCCGCTGATGGTGCGCGGGATATCGCTGACGGCGAGGATCTTCGCCGGTACATGGCGTGGCGTGGTGTTGGCGCGGATCACCTGGCGGATCTGCTGTTCGAGGGCGTCATCCAGCTCGACGCCATCGTTGAGCCGCACGAACAGCACCACCCGCACATCGTCCTGCCAGCGTTGACCAATGGCCAGGCTTTCCAGCACCTGCGGGACTTTTTCCACCTGTCGATAAATCTCGGCGGTACCGATCCGCACGCCGCCAGGGTTGAGCACCGCGTCGGAGCGCCCGTGAATCAGCAGGCTGCCGTTGGGCCGCTGTTCGGCGTAATCGCCCTGGGCCCAGACGCCGGGGAATTGGCTGAAATAGGAGGCACGCAGTTTTTTCTGCTGCGGGTCGTTCCACAGGCCGATGGGCATGGCGGGGAAGTGCCGGGTACACACCAGTTCGCCCTTTTCACCGACCAGTGGCCGCCCCTGGTCGTCCCACACCTCGATGGCCATCGCCAGGCTCTTGCACTGCATTTCACCGCGGCGCACCGGTAACACCGGATTGCCGATGACGAAGCAGGAGACGATATCGGTGCCGCCGGACATCGAGGACAGGCACACCTCGCCCTTGATCTCGCGGTACACGTAGTCGTAGCTCTGGGGCGACAGCGGCGAGCCAGTCGAAATCAGGCCCTTGAGGCTGCTCAGGTCATGGCTCCGGCGCGGCTGCAGCCCGGCCTTTTCCAGGGTGACGAGGTACTTCGGGCTGGTGCCGAACACGCTGATCCGTTCCGCGTCGATCAGGTCGATCAAGCGCTCGGGACCAGGGTGAAACGGCGAGCCGTCGTACAGCACCGCCGTGGCGCCGAGCGCCAGCACCGAGACCAGCCAGTTCCACATCATCCAGCCGCAGGTGGTGTAGTAGAACAGGCAATCCTCACGGGACAGGTCCGCGTGCAGGCCGTGTTCCTTGAGGTGGGTGAGCAGCACGCCGCCGGTGCCGTGGATGATGCACTTGGGCACGCCGGTGGTGCCGCTGGAATAGAGGATATACAGCGGATGGTCGAACGGCACCGCGACAAACTCAGGCGCGCCGCCGGGTTGATAGAAGTCACTCCACAGCGCGACGTTGGCGGCGCTCCGATAGTCCTCGACCCGCGCCTGGGGCCGTGCATACGGCACGATGATCAGTTGCTGCAGGGACGGCAGGCGTTCGAGGATCTCGTTGAGCTTGGCGCTCTGGTCGATGGTCTTGCCGGCGTAGCGGTAACCGGCGCAGGCGATCAGCACCTTGGGTTCGATCTGGCCGAAACGGTCGATCACGCCTTGGGTGCCGAAGTCTGGCGATGAGCACGACCAGATCGCGCCCAGGCTGCTGGTGGCGAGCATACCAACCAGGGTTTGCCAGGTGTTGGGCATGCACGCGGCGACCCGGTCGCCCAGCCCAACCCCGGCTGCCCGCAGGCTGCGTTGCAGGCCGGCGACGTGGGCGGCCAGTTCGGCGTAGCTCAGTTGCTCACGCTGGCCGTCTTCGCCGATGGCGACTACCGCCGGGTGATCGTCGCGACGGCGCAGCAGGTGTTCGGCAAAGTTCAGGGTTGCGCCGGGGAACCACTGGGCGCTGGGCATCGCGGCGTCTTCGATCAACACCGCGCTGGGCGGGCTGCGAAACTGCACGTCGAAAAACGCCACGAGCGCCTGCCAGAAGTCGGCGCGCTGGTCGATGCTCCACTGGTGCAACGCCGGGTAGTCGTCGAGCTGCACGCTGTAGCGGTCATTGATAAAGCGCCGGAACTGGTCCATCCGGGTGTGGCAGATGCGTTCGGGGGAGGGTTGCCAGAGGATCTCGGACATAAGCACGTCTCTTATTCTTGTACAGGTCTTCCAAACAATAGCGTTCCAATGTGGGAGGGGGCTTGCCCCCGATGGCGGAGTATCAGCTAGCACATGCGGTACTGACCCACTGCCATCGGGGGCAAGTCGAATCGTCGCACCGCCCCTCCCACATTGGATTTTCTGTGTTTGGTCTATTGGGCCAGCCAACCACCATCGATGTTCCATGCCGCGCCGCGCACTTGGGCACCGGCCTCGCTGCACAAAAACAATACCAGCTCGCCCAGTTGCGGCGGGGTGACGAACTCCAGCGACGGCTGCTTCTCCGCGAGCAAATCATGCTGGGCTTGTTGCGGGTCGACGCCGTTGGCGGCGCGATCATCGATCTGCTTCTGCACCAGCGGCGTCAGCACCCAGCCGGGGCAGATCGCGTTGCAGGTCACGTTGCTGGTGGCGGTTTCCAGGCCGACCACCTTGGTCAGGCCAATCACGCCATGCTTGGCCGCCACATACGCGGCCTTGCCCACCGACCCCACCAGGCCATGCACCGAGGCGATATTGACGATGCGCCCCCAGCCCTTGGCCTTCATGCCCGGCAGGCTCAGGCGCGTGCTGTGGAACACCGACGACAGGTTGATCGCGATGATCGCATCCCAGCGTTCCACCGGGAACGCTTCCACCGCCGCCACATGCTGGATGCCGGCGTTGTTGACCAGAATGTCCACGCCGCCGAATTCGCGCTCGGCGTAGGCGATCATGTCGGCGATCTGCGCCGGGTCGCTGACGTCCGCCGGGTGGTGCCCGACCTTGCCGCCGAACGCCTGCACCTGGGCGATCACCGCGCTGGCGTCGCCGAAGCCGTTGAGGATCAGATTGGCGCCGGCCTCGGCCAAACTCAAGGCGATGCCCAGGCCGATGCCGCTGGTGGAGCCGGTGACCAGGGCGGTCTTGCCATTCAAGTTCGTCATAGAAACCTCACACAATGCCGGTGGCGTAGAAAGTACCGATCACCACGAACACCGCGAGGGTCTTGATAATCGTGATGCCGAAGATGTCCTTGTAGGCTTCGCGGTGGGTCAGCCCGGTGACCGCCAGCAACGTGATCACCGCGCCGTTGTGGGGCAGGGTGTCCATGCCGCCGCTGGCCATGGCCGCGACCCGGTGCAGCACTTCAAGCGGGATATTGGCCGCGTGGGCCGCTGCAATAAAACTCTCGGACATCGCCGCCAGGGCGATGCTCATGCCGCCAGACGCCGAGCCGGTGATACCGGCCAGCAGGGTCACGGTAATCGCTTCGTTGACCAGCGGGTTGGGGATGCCCTTGAGCCAGTCCGCCAGCACCAAAAAGCCCGGCAGCGAGGCGATCACCGCACCGAAGCCGTATTCCGAAGCGGTGTTCATCGCCGCCAGCAGCGCACCGCTGACCGCGCTTTTACTGCCTTCGGCGAGCTTGCTTTTGATCGCTGACCAGCCGAACACCAGCACCATGATGATGCCCACCAGCAACGCGGCCTGCACCGCCCAGATCGCGGTGAGCTTGGCGATTTCGGTGGTCACCGGCGCGCTCATGCCGGGCAGGCTGAGGCTGTGGGTCTTGCCGTACCACTGCGGAATCCAGTGAGTGAACAGCAGGTTCATCACCCCCACCAGGATCAGCGGCGACAGCGCGATCCAGGGGTTAGGCAGGCTCAGGTTTTCGGCAGTCTCCGGCTCGTTGCGCAGCTCGGTGCCATAGCCTTCACCGGCCCGTTGCGCTTTGTTGCGCTGGCGCGCCAGGTAGAGCATGCCGGTGCAGAACACGAAGACCGTGCCGATCAGCCCCAGCCACGGCGCGGCCCAGGCGGTGGTGTTGAAGAACGTACTGGGGATGATGTTCTGGATCTGTGGCGTGCCGGGCAGCGCGTCCATGGTGAACGAGAACGCTCCGAGGGCGATGGTCGCCGGAATCAGGCGCTTGGGGATGTCGCTCTGACGGAACATCTCCGCCGCGAACGGGTACACCGCAAACACCACCACGAACAGCGACACGCCGCCGTAGGTGAGCAGGGCGCAGACCAGCACGATCACCAGCATCGCTTGGCGCGTGCCGAGCAAACGGATCGCGGCAGCGACGATGGAGCGCGAGAAACCCGACAGCTCGATCAGCTTGCCGAACACGGCACCGAGCAGGAACACCGGGAAATACAGTTTGATGAAACCGACCATTTTCTCCATGAACACCCCGGTAAACGCAGGGGCGACGGCGGATGGGTCGGTGAGCAGGACGGCGCCGAGGGCGGCGATGGGGGCAAACAGGATAACGCTATAGCCACGGTAGGCAGCCAGCATCAGCAGCGCGAGGGCTGCCAGGGCAATGATCACACTCATGGTGTGTCTCCATCGGATTGTTATTTTTGTGGAGTGAAGCTGTGGAGGAAGGCTATAGCGAGATGTGTGCCATGTTCATAACCTATTGAAATAAATAGATATTATTTTATCGGTGAACAGGTTTTTCAAATACTGTCTCAATTTAGAGACAAAAACAGATCAAAGGTGGGAGGGGGCTTGCCCCCGATAGCGGTGGGTCTGCAAAGAATAGGCTGACTGAGGCACTGCTATCGGGGGCAGGCCCCCTCCCACAAGGATTGTCTTTATATTGAGATTTTTGTCTCTTTATTGAGATGTGGCCAGCCCCAGCGCGACCATTTTCTTGTACAAGGTCGACCTGCCCAGCCCCAAGCGCTGGGCCGCATCCACCACATTCCCGTCGCAGGCCTTGAGCGCCGCCCCGATCACCTGCCGATCAAAGCGCTCGCGCGCCGCCGCAAACGTCTCGCCCTCGACGGTCTCCACCGCCCCGCGCGCCACCGGGCTGAACGTGCCGATCGCGGCGCGAATCTCTGCCGCATCCAGTACCAGGTCATCGCTCAACAACGCCGCACGTTCCAGCACGTTGCGCAGCTCGCGGATATTCCCCGGCCACGCATGCTGCGCCAACAACGCCAGGGCCTCGCGATCCAGTTCGTGGTGGCTGCGCAGGTCTTCGAGGATCGCTTCGCTCAACGCCGGAATATCCTCCAGCCGCTCGCGCAACGGTGGCACCCGGATCGGCAGCACATTCAGCCGGTAATACAGGTCCGCACGAAACTCGCCGCGCTTGATCGCCGCTTCCAGGTCCATGGACGTGGCGGCAATCACCCGCACATCGCTGTGCAGCATCTCGTTGGAGCCGACCGGTTCGTATTCCTTCTCCTGCAACACCCGCAGCAACTTGCTTTGCAGCGGCAGCGGCATGTCGCCGATTTCATCGAGAAACAGCGTGCCGCCCTGGGCGATCTGCAACTTGCCGGGCCGGCCTTTGCGGTCGGCGCCGGTAAACGCGCCTGGCGCGGTGCCGAAGAACTCGGCTTCGAGCAAGTCATGGGGAATCGCGGCGCTGTTGATGCTGACAAATGCCTTGTGCGCGCGGGGCGATGCACCGTGAATCGCCTGGGCCAGCAGCTCTTTGCCGGTGCCGGTTTCGCCGAGCAGCAATACCGGCGACTCCGCGCTCGCACTGCGCCGCGCACGGCGTTTGACTTCCAAACTGGCGGCGCTGGTGCCGATAAAGTGCGCAAAGGTGTACTTGCTTTGGCGCGAACGCAGCAGCGAGCGGGTCGACGCCAGCTCCTGCTGCATGCTCAGGTAGCGCTCGATCAGCGGCGACAGGTTGCGCAGCTCATCGAACAGCGCAAAGCCGATGGCGCCGATCACCGCGCCGGCATCGTTGTGGATCGGCAGGCGCATCACCACCAGCGGTCCCTTGGGCGTGTCCTGGATATCCAGCAGGATCGGCAGGTCTGTGCGTACCACCTGGCGGAGCAGGCTGTTGGAGATGACTTTTTCGCAGGGTTGGCCGATGGCTTCGTCGGCGCTTTTAAGGCCGAAGCGCTTGGCGTAGCGCTCGTTCATCCACACGATATTGGCGTCGCGGTCGACGATCACCGTGCCTTCGCTGGACTGCTCGATGATCTCGAACAGCGACTGGATGGCCAGGCCGCGAACCTGTTGGTAGTCCTTGAGGCTGGTACTCATGCGTGCAGAATCCTGTAGGAGCGAGCTTGCTCGCGAAAAACGTTAACGATGACGCGGGCCTGCTGGTTGAACGCGGTGTCCTTGCGCTTTTCGCGAGCAAGCTCGCTCCTACAAGGGGATGTGTGCGGCGGCCAGCAGTTCCTGGGTGTAAGGGTGTTGCGGCGATTCGAATACGTCATGGCTGGCGCCACGCTCCACGACCTTGCCGTCCTTGATCACGATCATGTCGTGGGCCATGGCGCGGACCACGGCCAGGTCATGGCTGATGAACAGGTAGGTCAGGCCGTATTTGTCCTGCAGTTCGCGCAGCAACGCCACCACTTGCTTCTGCACCGTGCGGTCGAGGGCCGAGGTCGGTTCGTCGAGCAGCATCAGCGCCGGTCTGAGCACCAGCGCGCGGGCGATGGCAATGCGTTGGCGTTGGCCACCGGAAAACTCGTGGGGGTAGCGATGCCGGCTGGCCGGGTCGAGGCCGACGTCCTTGAGCACCTGGATCACCTGCGCGTCGCGCTCGGCGAGGCTGCACGGCGCATGCACCTCCAGGCCTTCGCTGATGATCTGCTGCACCGACATGCGCGGGCTGAGGCTGCCGTAAGGGTCCTGGAACACCACCTGCATCTGCTTGCGCCATGGGCGCATCTGCTTGTGATTGAGCGGGTCGAGGGCCACCCCCTGGAAGCGGATGCTGCCGGTGGAATCCAGCAGGCGCAGGATCGCCTGGCCCAGGGTGGATTTACCCGAGCCCGACTCACCGACGATGCCCAGCGTCTTGCCGCGCTGCACGCTGAGGCTGATGCCGTCCACCGCGCGCAGGTAGGTCTTGCGCTGAAACAGGCCGCCGCCGAGGGGGAATTGCACGCTCAGGTCGTCCACCTGCAACACCGTTTCACGCGTTTCGCTGCACAGCGCCTCGCCCGCCGGTTCAGCATCCAGCAGCAAGCGGCTGTAGGGGTGTTGCGGCGCGGTGAACAAGGTCTCGCAGTCGGCCTGCTCGACGATCTCGCCGGTATGCATCACGCACACCCGCTGCGCCATGCTGCGCACCAGGTTGAGGTCGTGGCTGATCAGCAGCAGCGACATGCCCAAGCGTTGTTGCAGGGACTTGAGCAGCAGCAGGATCTTGCGCTGCACGGTCACGTCCAGCGCGGTGGTCGGCTCGTCGGCGATCAGCAGTTCCGGCTCGCAGGCCAGGGCCATGGCGATCATCACGCGCTGGCGTTGGCCGCCGGAGAGTTGGTGCGGATAGGCCTTGAGCCGTTCCTCGGGCTTCTGGATACCGACCAGTTCCAGCAGTTCAATGATGCGCGCCTGCGCCGCCTTGCCGCCCAGGCCCTTGTGCAACAGCAGGGTTTCGCCGATCTGCTTTTCGATGCTGTGCAGCGGGTTGAGGGAGGTCATCGGCTCCTGGAAGATTATGGCGATGCGGTCGCCGCGCAGCTTTTGCAAGGTGGCGGGCGACGCACCGATCAATTCCTGGCCGCGATAGCGCACGGAGCCGCGGGTGTGCGTGCCGGCTTCGGGCAGCAGTTGCAGAATCGAAAGGGCCGTCACCGACTTGCCCGAGCCCGACTCGCCGACCAGCGCCAGGCACTCACCGGGGCGTACATCCAGGCTCAGGTTGTGCACCACGGTCTGGCCGCTGAAGGCGACGCAGAGGTCGCGGATCTCGATCAGGTTGTCGCTCATACAGACTCACTCATGAACGGGGGTCGAAGGCATCACGCAACGCCTCGCCGATAAATACCAGCAGCGACAGGATCAGCGCCAAGGTGAAAAACGCCGTCAGGCCCAACCAGGGCGCTTGCAGGTTTTGCTTGCCCTGGGCGATCAACTCACCCAACGACGCGCTGCCTGCGGGCATGCCAAAACCGAGGAAATCCAGGGCGCTTAAGGTGGAAATCGCACCGGTCAAAATGAACGGCAGGTAGCTCAGGGTGGCCGTCATGGCATTGGGCAGGATATGCCGGCGAATGATCTTGGCGTCACCCAAACCCAACGCCCGCGCCGCCTTGACGTACTCCAGGTTGCGCCCGCGCAGGAACTCGGCGCGCACCACGTCCACCAGGGCCAGCCAGGAAAACAGCGCCATGATCCCCAGCAGCCACCAGAAGTTCGGTTCGACAAAACCGGACAGGATGATCAGCAGGTACAGCACCGGCAACCCGGACCACACTTCCAGGAGGCGTTGGCCGAGCAAGTCGACCCAGCCGCCGTAGTAACCCTGCAACGCGCCGGAAGCGATGCCGATGCTCGCACTGATCACCGTGAGCGCCAGGGCAAACAGGATCGACACCCGCGCGCCGAAGATCACCCGCGCCAGTACATCGCGCGACTGGTCATCGGTGCCCAGCCAGTTCACCGCTGAAGGCGGGCTGGGGGCAGGGCGGGTCAGCTCGTAGTTGGGCGTGTCATCGCTGAACGGCACCGGCGGGAACAGCATCCAGCCGCCGTCCTGCTTGATCAGCTTTTGCACGTAGTCGCTGCGATAATCCGCCTGGAACGGCAATTGCCCGCCGAACTGCTGTTCGGTGTAGCGCTTGAACACCGGGAAATACAGCTCGTTCTTGAAGCTCAACACCAGGGGCTTGTCGTTGGCGATCAGCTCGCCGCCCAGGGTCAGGATAAACAGGCCGATAAACAGCCACAGCGACCACCAGCCGCGCCGGTTTTTCTTGAACCGTTCGAAACGCCGGCGGGCCACGGGAGACAGATTGAGCATCAGGCGTTCCTCGCGGCGAAGTCGATACGCGGGTCCACCAGGGTGTAGCAGAGGTCGCCGATCAGTTTTATCAGGAGGCCGAACAAGGTGAAGATAAACAACGAGCCAAACACTACCGGATAGTCGCGGGACACGGCGGCTTCGTAGCTCATGCGCCCGAGGCCATCGAGGGAGAAGATCACTTCGATCAGCAGCGAGCCGGCAAAGAACACGCTGATAAACGCCTGGGGAATCCCCGAAATCACCAGCAGCATCGCATTGCGGAACACATGGCCGTACAGCACGCGGCGTTCGCTC
The DNA here is from genome assembly GCF_024169655.1 of Pseudomonas marginalis. GTDB lineage: Bacteria > Pseudomonadota > Gammaproteobacteria > Pseudomonadales > Pseudomonadaceae > Aquipseudomonas > Aquipseudomonas paraveronii. Next base: position 2,505,163 of record NZ_JALJWV010000001.1, read on the forward strand.
AAACCTTTGGCGCGGGCGGTGACTACGTACTGGCGCGTGATCTCATTGAGGAACGAGTTTTTCGTCAGGATGGTCAGCGTGGCGAAGCCGCCAATCACCAGCGCCGTGACCGGCAAGACCAGGTGCCAGAAGTAGTCGGCGATCTTGCCCACCGTGCTCAGTTCGTCGAAGTTTTCCGAGACCAGGCCGCGCACCGGGAACCAGTTCAGCGACGTGCCGCCAGCGAACACCACGATCAGGAACATCGCAAACAGGAACGCCGGCATCGCATAGCCGATCACGATCGCGGTGCTGCTCCACACATCGAAGCTGCTGCCATGGCGCACTGCCTTGCGAATCCCCAATGGGATCGACACCAGGTAGGTGATCAGCGTGGCCCACAGGCCGAGGGAGATGGTGACCGGCATTTTTTCCAGGATCAGGTCGGTGACTGTCGCGCCGCGAAAGAAGCTGTTGCCGAAGTCCAGTTGGGCGTAGCTCTTGAGCATCAGCCACAGGCGTTCCGGTGCCGGCTTGTCGAAACCGTATTGTTTTTCGATGTCCTTGATCAGTTTCGGGTCCAGGCCCCGGCTGGCCCGCGAGCCGCTGCTGAGGCCTTCGCCTGCGGAGCCGCCGATGGCACCGCCGCCGATGCCTTGCAGGTGGGCGATCGCCTGTTCCACCGGCCCGCCGGGCGCGGCCTGTACGATCACGAAGTTGACCAGCAGGATGATCACCAGCGTCGGGATGATCAACAGCAGGCGGCGCACGATATAGGCAAACATCAGTGGGCTCCTCCGCGTTTTTTAAGCTGCGCGTTCATTTGTTCGTTCGTCAGTGGCGTGGGGCTGATTTCCCACCAGGTTTCCAGGGCTTCGTCATTCTTCGCCTCGATCGCCGGGCGGCCGAAGCGGTTCCACCACGCGGCGGACGTGCCGGGCGGGTAGTAATTGGGGATCCACAGGTAGTTCCATTGCAGCACCCGGTCCAGCGCATGGGCGTAGGTGAGCATCTGCGCCTGGGTGTTGGCTTTCACCAGGCCCTTGATCAGGCTGTCGATGGCCGGGTCCTTGAGCACCGTGTAGTTGTTGGCGCCCGGGTCGAACGCGGCGGTGGAACCGAAGTAGTTGTACAGCTCCATCCCCGGCGACATGGTGACCGGGAAACCGGTGACGATCATGTCGTAGTCCCGTGTCATCAGCCGGTTGACGTACTGCGAGGAGTCGATGCGGCGGATGTTCAGGGTGATGCCGATCTGTGCCAGGTTGCGCTTGTACGGCAGCAACAGGCGTTCCAGGCCGGCCTGGGCATTGAGGAAGGTGAACTCCAGCGGCTCGCCCTCGGCGTTGACCAGCTTGTCGCCATCGGGTTTCCAGCCGGCTTCTTCCAGCAGGGCCAGGGCTTGCAGTTGCTTGTCGCGGATCATGCCGCTGCCGTCGGTGACCGGCGCCTTGAAGACCTGGGTGAACACCTCGTCGGGCACCTGGCCGCGCAGCGGTTCGAGGATCGCCAGCTCTTCTGGAGTGGGCAATTGGCTCGCGGCCAGCGGGCTATTGGAGAAGTAGCTCTGCTGGCGGATGTACAGGTTGCGCATCATCTGCCGGTTGGCCCATTCGAAATCCCACAGCATCGCCAGGGCCTGGCGCACGCGACGGTCCTTGAACATCGGGTTCTGCACGTTGAACACATAGCCCTGGGCCGGTTGCGGCATCTCTTTGGCCAGGTGCGCACGTTGCAGGCGCCCGTCATCCAGCGCCGGGCCGTTGTAGCCGATGGAGTAGCCGGTGGCGGAGAACTCGCGGTTGAAGTCATACGCGCCGCCACGCAGCACCTGGCGCGCCACTTCGGTGTCGCCGAAATATTCCAGGCTCAGGTGATCGAAGTTGTACAGGCCACGGCTGACTGGCAAGTCCTTGCCCCACCAGTCAGGGTTGCGGGTAAAGGTGATGGTGCTGCCCGCGTCGATCTTGCTGACCTTATACGGGCCGCTGCCCAGCGGCGCTTCGTAGCCGCCGCCGTTGGCGAAGTCGCGGGTTTTCCACCAGTGCTCGGGGAACACTGGCAGGGTGGCGATATCCAGCGGCAGGGTGCGGTTTTCATCGCTGGAAAAATCGAAGCGCACCTGCCGCTCGCCTTCGACTTCGACGTGTTTGACGTCGGCGAACAGCGTGCGAAAGCGCAGGCTGCCCTGGGTCATCAGCAAATCGAAGCTGTAGCGCACGTCTTCGGCGGTGATCGGTGTGCCATCGGCAAACCGTGCCTTGGGGTTGAGGTAGAAGCGCAGCGACAGGCCGTCGTCCGCACGTTCCATCTTCTCGGCGACCAGGCCGTAAACGGTGTACGGTTCATCCAGGGAACGCAGGGCCAGCGGCGAATACAGCCAGCCGTCGATCTGGGACACGCCGATGCCTTTGTCGATATAGGGCAGCACATGGTCGAAGCGCCCGATCTCGATGGCCGAGCGCCGCAGGCTGCCGCCCTTGGGCGCGTTGGGGTTGGCATAGTCGAAATGGCTGAAGCCGGCGGCATACTTGGCCGGTTCGCCATACACGGTCAGGTAGGTTTGCGGGGCTGCGATCACAGCGGTACTGGCCAGCAGCAGGGCCAGGGTGGAGCTAAATAGAGTCGAAAAAACCAGTCGCATTATCAGCCTTGAGCGCCGGGTGAAGAAGAATAGGGATTTGTACGCTAACGGCCTGAGCATCGCCAGTCATCCCATGCACAACGGCCCACCAAAAGGCGGGCCGTTGTTTCAAGCATCAGCGCGGACTGAATCAGTCCTGACGGCTGGTGACTTCCAGCAGGTGATAACCGAACTGGGTTTTCACCGGGCCTTGCACAGTGTTGACCGGGGCGCTGAACACCACGGCGTCGAATTCTTTAACCATCTGGCCTGGACCGAACGAGCCCAGGTCGCCGCCTTGACGGCTGGAGGGGCAGGTGGAATTGGCTTTGGCAACGTCTGCGAAATCGGCGCCGCCTTCGATTTGGGCCTTGAGTTCATTGCACTTGTCTTCGGTGGCAACGAGGATGTGACGGGCGGTGGCTTTGGCCATGGGAATTAACTCCTTGAGTAAAAACGCTGAGCGTACCGGATTCAGTCGGTTATTTCCCGGCAAAGTTCCCCTGTTCGTGGCGGGCGTGCTTGATCTACGACAAGGGCAATGCGCAGGCGACAGCGCAAGATTGTCGCATTCATCCGTTTAGGAGCCGTGCTATGCAAGTGCTTGATCGACGCAAGGCCATGGCCATTCCCCCTTTGTTTCGCCTGGCGTTCCGCCCGTTTTTCCTCGGCGCCTGCCTGCTGGCGGTGCTGGCAATTCCGCTGTGGTTGTTTGCCCTGGGCGGCGCCACCGGTACTTGGCAACCGGCCGGCGGCTGGTTGGCCTGGCACCGGCATGAGCTGCTGTTCGGCTTTGGCGTGGCGATCATCGCCGGCTTTTTGCTGACGGCGGTGCAAACCTGGACCGGCCGCCCCGGCCTCAGCGGCGCGCCGCTGGCGCTGCTCGCCGGTCTATGGCTGGCGGCACGCCTGGGTTGGTTGGTTAACCTGCCATGGCCGCTGCTGGCGGTGCTGGAGCTGAGTTTTCCGCTGGCCGTGGCTGGGGTGATGGGCTGGACGCTGTGGAAGGTCAGGCAAACCCGCAACTACCCGATTGTATTGGTGCTGGGCCTGCTCGCCGTGGCAGACGCGTTGGCGCTCTATGGGGTGCTGCGCCAGGACGAAGGCATGCAGCGCCAGGCGGTGCTCACGGGTTTGTGGCTGGTGGCGGCGATGATGGGGCTGATCGGCGGCCGGGTGATTCCGTTCTTTACCCAGCGTGGCCTGGGCCGGGTCGATGCGGTCAAGCCGTGGCCGTGGCTGGACCGCGTATTGCTCGGCGGTTCGATCCTGATAGCGTTGCTCTACGCCAGCGGGCTGGCGGTGTTCCCCAGTGGCTGGAGCGGCGCGCTGTTCGCCGTGCTTGGCCTGGGCCACCTGCTGCGCCTGGTGCGCTGGCATGACCGTGGCCTGTGGCGCGTGCCGCTGCTGTGGTCGCTGCACCTGGCATATGCGTGGTTGGCTGTGGCCTGTCTGGGCATGGCGCTGTGGCATTTCGGCGCGCCGCTCAACCCGAGCCTGGCCGTGCATGCGCTGACGATCGGCGCCATGGCCGGGATGATCCTGGCGATGGTGGCGCGGGTCAGCCTGGGCCATACCGGTCGGCCGTTGCAGCCGCCGGGCGGGATGACCCTGGCGTTTGCACTGTTGAACCTGGCCGCAGTGTGCCGGGTGGTGCTGGTGTTGATCTGGCCCGTGGCGGCCTTGTGGCTGGCGGGGATTTGCTGGACGGTCGGCCTGGGCCTGTACCTGTGGCGTTATGCGCCGATGCTGTGGCAAGCGCGGGTCGACGGGCATCCCGGTTAGGAGCATTGCATGCTGTATTCGTGGTTGTTGATCGTGCATCTGCTGGCGGCGATCGCCTTTATCGGCACGCTGTTTTTTGAAGTGATGATCTGGCACAGCGCCCGCGAGGAGCTGGCCTGGTCGGCGCGCTTCACTGCCGAACACGCCATCGCCCGGCGTTCGCGGCGGGTGCTGCATGGCGTGGTAGTGCTGCTGTATGGCGCGGGCATCGGCCTGGCCTGGCATTACCGCGGCATGCCCTGGAACAGTCATTTCGGACTGTTCCTGAGCCTGAAAATCCTGCTGGCCCTGAGCATCATCGGGCACTACCTGCTGCTGGCCTACTGGCTGACCCACGAGCGCCTGAGCCCCAAGCGTGCGCTGTGGATACGACGCAGCATTCTCGCGCACATGGTGGTGATCGTGGTCCTGGCGAAGTCATTGTGGTGAGCGGCGTGCGGCGCCATGCCGCGGCGGATTGTTGATCGTGATCAAGGGATAGAACCTGCGCAGTTCCCACACTGTGGCGAATTCTCTGGAGGTCCGTCCCATGCCCCTGTCCCTCGCGCAACTGCGCCGCAACTACACCCTCTACGGCCTGCGGGACGACGGCGAGCAGGACGATCCGCTGGTGTTGTTCGGTCAGTGGCTGAGCCAGGCCCGCAAAACCGAAGTGCCTCCCGCCGAGGCCAACAGCATGGCCCTGGCCACGGTCGACAGTGAAGGGGGCGCCCATTGCCGCATCCTGCTGCTCAAGGGCTTCAGCGCCGAGGGCTTTGTGTTTTTTGGCAATTACCAGAGCGCCAAGGGCGAGGAACTGGCGAGCAACCCCCAAGCGGCGATGACGTTTTTCTGGCCGGGCCTGGAGCGCCAGGTGCGCATTGAAGGCGCGGTCGAGCGCCTCGATCCGGCGCTGTCGGACGCCTATTTCGTCGCCCGTCCGGCCGCCAGCCAACTCGGCGCCTGGGCCTCGCCGCAGAGTCAGCCCCTGGCCCACCGCAGCGAGCTGGAAGGTTTGCTGCGTGAGGTCACCGAACGTTTCGCCGGCCAGCAGCCGCCACGGCCCGAGCATTGGGGCGGGTACTGCCTGAAGCCGCGCCGCATCGAGTTCTGGCAAGGCCGCCCTGACCGCCTGCATGACCGCCTCGACTACCGCCTGCAAGACGGCGCCTGGCAGCGCACGCGGCTGGCGCCCTGACGAGGTACCTCCTTCGAGGAATAGGCCCTGCGCCCGTTGCGGCGCAGGCTGAGCGCATCTTTTTATCTGCCTGGAGCCTTGATCATGGCCCATTTGACCCAACGCAGTTTTGTCTCCCTGAACATCGCCGTGCTGACCATCAGCGACACCCGCACCTTTGACACCGATACCTCCGGGCAGACTCTGGTAGAGCGCCTTGAAGGTGCCGGCCATGTGCTGATCGACCGTGGCCTGGTGATGGACGATATCTACCAGATCCGCGCCCGTGTCTCGCAGTGGATCGCCGACCCTCAGGTGCAAGTGATCCTGATGACCGGCGGCACCGGCTTCACCGCCCGCGACAACACGCCACAAGCGGTGTTGCCGCTGCTGGATAAACAGGTGGACGGTTTTGGCGAGCTGTTCCGCCAGGTGTCCCTGGCGGAAATCGGCATGTCCACCTTGCAGTCCCGCGCGCTGGCGGGCATGAGCAACGGCGTGCTGGTGTGTTGCGTGCCCGGTTCGCCCGGCGCGTGCCGCACCGCCTGGGACCAGATTCTGGTCAGTCAATTGGACAGCCGCACCGGCCCGTGCAACTTCGTTGCGCACCTCAAGCCCCAGTTCGAACAGACGCTCAGCGCCTGTGAGGCGCGGTCATGAACACCCGCGTGTGTGACAGCGGGTCGTTGATGCCGGTGGACGAGGCGATCGCGCAACTGCTGGCCCAGGCGCCGCCTGTGCCAGTCACCGAAGTGATCCCCCTCGGCCAGGCTGCGGGCCGGGTGATCGCCGAAGAACTGTTTTCCCCCCTCGACTTGCCGGGCTGGGACAACAGCGCCATGGACGGCTACGCCCTGCGCGCCGCCGATGTGCCGGAGCAGGGCGGCTACCTGGTGTTGGCCGGGCGGATTGCCGCCGGGCACAGCAGCGATGTGCCGTTGCAGGCCGGGCAAACGGTGCGGATTTTCACCGGCGCGCCATTGCCGCCCGGCGCCGACAGCGTGGTGCCCCAGGAGCGTTGCCGCGTCTACGGCCAGCGCATCTGGTGCCCACCGCTGCGTCTGGGCGAACACGTGCGCAAGCGCGGCGAAGAGCTGCAACGCGGGCAAAGCCTGTTGCGTGTCGGCCAGCGTCTGCGCGCCCAGGAAGTCGGTCTGCTGGCGTCGGCCGGCATCCCTTGGGTCAAGGTCTATCGCCCTCTGCGCGTGTGCCTGCTGAGCAGCGGCGATGAACTGCGCGAGCCGGGCGAGTCACTGGCGCCGGGACAGATCTACAACAGCAACCGCCACCTGGTGACCGCGTTATTGCGCGGCTGGGGCGTGGAGGTGCTCGACTACGGGGTGATGGCCGACGCGCTGGCCGCCAGCCGCGACGCGTTGATCCTGGCGTCCTCCGAATGCGACCTGCTGCTGACCACCGGCGGCGTGTCGGTCGGCGAGGAGGACCATCTCAAGCAAGCCATCCAGGAGCTCGGTCGCGTGGATTTCTGGCGCCTGGCGATCCAGCCCGGCAAGCCCCTGGCGTTTGGCGAAGTCGCGGGCAAACCGTGGATCGGCCTGCCCGGCAACCCGTCCGCCGCGCTGATCACCACGTTGGTGGTGGTGCGTCCGTTCCTGTTGCGCGCCCAGGGTGTCGAGCGCGTATTGCCGGTGCCGATCCAGGTGCCGGCCGGGTTTGAATGGTCCACCCCCAACAAGCGTCGCCAGTACCTGCGCGCGCGCTTGAGCCCGGGCGAGGATGGGCAATTGCGCGCCGTCCTGCACCCCCAGCAAAGCTCGGCGATGCTCACTGCCGCCTGCTGGGCCGATGGCCTGGTGATCGTCGAGCCCGAGCAACTGTTGCTCAAGGACGCACCGGTGCCTTTCCTGTCTTTCGCCGAGTTTCAATGAGGAGTCTCCATGCAACTGGTCTGCCCGGCAGGCAACCTGCCTGCGCTGAAAGCCGCGGTGCGCCAAGGCGCCGATGCGGTGTATGTCGGTTTTCGCGATGACACCAATGCCCGGCATTTCGCCGGGCTGAACATGGACGACAAACAGTTCGATGCCGCCGTCGCCCATATCCGCCAGCACCAGCGCAAGCTGTATGTGGCGGTCAACACCTACCCGCAACCGAAGATCTGGTCACGCTGGCAGCGCGCCGTCGACCGCGCGGCCGATCATGGCGTGGATGCGCTGATCGCCGGCGACCCCGGTGTGCTCGGTTACGCCGCTGCGCGCCATCCGCAGATGGCGTTGCACTTGTCGGTGCAGGGCTCGGCCACCCACGCGGCGGCGCTGAAGTTCTACGTCGAGCGTTATGGCATTCGTCGCGCGGTGCTGCCGCGGGTGCTGTCCCTGGCCCAGGTGCGGCAGGTGGCGGCGAGCAGCGTGGTGCCGATCGAAGTGTTCGGCTTCGGCAGCCTGTGCATCATGGCCGAAGGGCGTTGCCACTTGTCGTCGTATATCACCGGTGAGTCGCCCAACCTGTGCGGCGTGTGCTCGCCGGCCAAGGCGGTGCGCTGGAGCGACGACGCCGATGGCCTCAGCGCACGCCTCAGTGAAGTGCTGATCGACCGCTACACCCCGGAGGAACCGGCCGGCTACCCGACCTTGTGCAAAGGCCGCTTCCTGGTCGGCGGCAAGCGTTTCCACGCCCTGGAAGAACCGACCAGCCTCGACACCCTGGACCTGTTGCCCGAACTCAGCGCCATTGGCGTGGCAGCGGTGAAGATCGAAGGCCGGCAACGCAGCCCGGCCTATGTGGAACAAGTCACCCGAGTCTGGCGCGCCGCCCTCGACGCCCACCGCAGCGCCCCGGCCAATTTTGTGGTCAAGGACCAGTGGCGCCAGGTGCTGGCCGGACTTTCCGAAGGCAGCCAGACCACCCTGGGTGCTTACCATCGCGCATGGCAGTGAGGAATTACAGATGAAACTCAGCCTGGGACCGGTGCTGTTTTATTGGGATAAGGAACACCTGGGGCGCTTCTATTCAGACATGGCCGGCTTGCCCCTGGACGTGATTTACCTGGGGGAAACCGTGTGCTCCAAACGCCGCGCGTTTTCGCTGGATCAATGGTTGGGCCTGGGCCGCGAGTTGCAGTCGTGCAGTCCGGCGCAGATCGTGCTGTCGAGCCTGACCTTGATCGAAGCCGCCTCCGAGCTGTCGAGCCTGCGCCGCCTGTGCGACAACGGCGAGGTGCTGGTTGAAGCCAACGACATGGGCGCGGTGCAGTTGCTGATCGAGCGCAAGCTGCCCTTTGTCGGCGGCCCGGCGCTCAACCTGTACAACGGCCACGCCCTGGTGCAATTGCTCGATGCGGGCATGCAGCGTTGGGTGCCGCCGGTGGAGTGCTCGCAAAGCCTGATCGCCGATGTACTGGAGCAGGTGCGCGAACTCGGCCGGCCGTTGCCCGAAGTGGAGATCTTCGCCTACGGGCATTTGCCGCTGGCGTACTCGGCCCGTTGCTTCACCGCCCGCGCGGAAAACCGGCCCAAGGACGATTGTCAGTTCTGTTGCATCAACTACCCCGATGGCATGGCCCTGACCAGCCAGGAAGGGCAGCCGCTGTTCACCTTGAACGGGATTCAGACGATGTCGGCCGATGTCACCAACTTGCTCGCCGATTACCCCGGCCTGGTCGCGTGTGGTGCTGACCTGTTGCGCCTGAGCCCACGGGCTGAGGGCATGGTCGGCGTGGTCCAGGCTTTCGATCAGGTGCGCCAGGGCGCAATGCCGCCGTTGTGCGTCGACGGCTGCAACGGTTACTGGCACGGCCAGGCCGGCATGCTGCGGGTCGAGGAGGTGGGCCTGTGTTGAGTCGCAAACAATGGCTGCTCAAGGGCGCCGATCGCTTGCTGCCGCTGGTGCGCCACGTGCCGTTCCGGGTGCAGCGCCTGGCCTTGCAGCAAGGTCTCAACCGCTGCCTGGCCGAGCCGTTGCGCGACGGCGGCTTTGACCTGCTGCGCGGGCGCTGGATGTGCTTGCGCATCCCGGATCTCGGGCTGTGCTGGTACCTGACCCTGGCACGGGACGGTTTGCGCCTTGCCGAAAAAGCCGAGGCCCAGGTGACGATCAGTGGTAACTGGCGCGAGTTCTTGTTGCTGGCCAGTCGGCAGGAAGACCCGGACACCTTGTTCTTCCGGCGCCGCTTGGTGATTGAAGGCGATACGGAGTTGGGGCTGGGCTTGAAGAACCTGATCGACAGCCTCGACTCCGATGTGCTGCCGCCCTGGTTGTGGCGCAACCTGGAGCGGGCAGGGCGCGGGCTGGCGGCCTGACGCGAGCGACCTATCCCTTCGCAACGAGCGGATAGGTCACTGTCACGTGCTAAGGCGTCGGCACCAGAAACGCCGCCTCCAGCAACTGCCGGGTATAGGCATGTTGTGGGTTGGCGAAAATCGCTGGGGCATCGCCCTGTTCCACCACCTGCCCGTGCTTGACCACCATCAACTGGTGACTTAGCGCTTTCACCACGGCCAGGTCATGGCTGATGAACAGATAGGTCAGGTTGTACTTGGCCTGCAAACCGCGCAGCAATTCCACCACTTGGCGCTGTACCGTGCGGTCGAGCGCCGAGGTCGGTTCGTCGAGCAGAATCAGGCGCGGTTTGAGTACCAGGGCGCGGGCAATGGCGATGCGTTGGCGCTGGCCGCCGGAGAACTCGTGGGGGTAGCGATGCCGCGATTGCGGGTCGAGGCCGACTTCCTTGAGCGCCGCAATAATCGCCGCTTCCTGCTCCGCCGGGCTGCCCATCTTGTGAATGCGCAGGCCTTCGCCGACGATCTCACTGACGCACATGCGCGGGCTGAGGCTGCCGAACGGGTCCTGGAACACCACCTGCATTTCCCGGCGCAACGGGCGTACCTGTTGCTGGGTCAGGCGGTCGAGTTGCTGGCCTTCGAAGCGAATCCCGCCTTTGCTCGCGATCAGACGCAGGATCGCCAGGCCGAGGGTGGACTTGCCTGAGCCGCTTTCGCCGACGATGCCCAGGGTTTGCCCCTGGGGCAGGCTGAAATTGATGCCGTCGACCGCCTTGACGTAGTCGACGGTGTTGCGCAGAAAGCCTTTTTTGATCGGAAACCAGACTTTCAAATCATCGACTTCTAGCAACGGCGGCCCGACGGCCGTGTCGGCCGGCCCACCGCTGGGTTCGGCGGCGAGCAGTTCCTGGGTGTAAGGGTGCTGCGGCGACTGGAACAAGGTTTCGCAATCGGCTTGTTCGACGATGCAACCCTGCTGCATCACGCACACCCGGTGGGCAATGCGCCGCACCAGGTTCAAGTCGTGGCTGATCAGCAGCAACGCCATGCCCAGGCGCGCCTGCAGTTCCTTGAGCAGTTCGAGGATCTTCAACTGCACCGTCACGTCGAGGGCGGTGGTCGGTTCGTCGGCGATCAACAGCTCCGGCTCGTTGGCCAGGGCCATGGCGATCATCACCCGTTGGCGCTGGCCGCCGGACAGTTCGTGGGGCAGGGCCTTGAGGCGTTTATGCGGCTCGGGAATGCCCACCAGTTCGAGCAACTCCAGAGTGCGTCGGGTCGCGACTTTACCGGTCAGCCCTTTGTGCAGGCCGAGCACTTCGTTGATCTGCTTCTCGATGCAGTGCAGCGGGTTCAACGAGGTCATCGGCTCCTGGAAGATCATCGCAATGCGGTTGCCGCGAATATGCCGGATGGTTTTTTCTTTGAGGGTCAGCAGGTCCTGGCCGGCGTATTCGATGGTGCCGGCGGGGTGCCGCGCCAAGGGGTAGGGCAGCAGACGCAGGATCGAGTGGGCGGTCACCGATTTGCCGGAGCCGCTTTCGCCGACCAGCGCCAGGGTTTCGCCGCGCTTGATGTCGAAGCTGACGTTGTTCACCACGCGGTGGTGATGCTCGCCGGTGACGAACTCGACGCAGAGGTCGCGGACTTCGATCAGATTGTCCTGATTCATCTCATTTCCTCGGGTCGAAGGCATCGCGAGCGGACTCGCCGATAAACACCAGCAAGCTCAACATGATCGCCAGCACGGCGAAGGCACTCATGCCCAGCCACGGCGCTTGCAGGTTGGATTTACCCTGGGCCACCAGTTCTCCCAGCGACGGCGAACCCGCCGGCAGGCCGAAGCCGAGGAAGTCCAGGGCGGTCAGGGTGCCGATGGCGCCGGTGAGGATGAACGGCATGAAGGTCATGGTCGAGACCATGGCGTTGGGCAGGATATGCCGGAACATGATTGCGACGTTCTGCATGCCCAGTGCCCTGGCCGCGCGCACGTATTCCAGGTTGCGCCCGCGCAGGAACTCGGCGCGGACCACGTCCACCAGGCTCATCCACGAGAACAGCAGCATGATCCCCAGCAGCCACCAGAAGTTGGGCTGTACGAAGCTGGCGAGGATGATCAGCAGGTACAGCACCGGCAAGCCCGACCAGATCTCCAGGAAGCGTTGCCCGGCCAGGTCGACCCAGCCGCCATAGAAACCCTGCAGGGCACCGGCGATCACGCCGATGATCGAACTGAGCACGGTCAGGGTCAGGGCAAACAGCACCGACACACGGAAGCCGTAGATCACCCGTGCCAAGACGTCGCGGCCCTGGTCATCGGTGCCCAGCAGGTTGACCGAAGACGGCGGCGCGGGGGCCGGCACCCTCAGGTCGTAGTTGATGCTCTGGTAGCTGAACGGGATCGGCGCCCACAGCGTCCAGGCGTCCTTGGCCTTGAGCAGTTCCTGGATATACGGGCTCTTGTAGTTGGCCTCCAGGGGAAATTCGCCGCCGAAGGTGGTTTCCGGGTAGCGCTTGAGCGCCGGGAAATACCAGTCACCGTCGTAATGCACCGCCAGCGGTTTGTCGTTGGCGATCAGCTCGGCGCCCAGGCTCAGGCCGAACAGGATCAGGAACAGCCACAGCGACCACCAGCCACGCTTGTTCGCCTTGAACCGCTCGAATCGGCGGCGATTGAGGGGGGACAGTTTCATCTCAATGCTCCCGGCTGGCGAAGTCGATACGCGGATCGACCAGGGTGTAGGTGAGGTCACCGATCAGTTTCACCACCAACCCGAGCAGGGTGAAGATAAACAGCGTGCCGAACACCACCGGGTAATCGCGGTTGATCGCCGCTTCAAAGCTCATCAGGCCGAGGCCGTCGAGGGAGAAGATCACTTCCACCAGCAAGGACCCGGTGAAGAAAATCCCGATGAACGCCGACGGGAAACCGGCGATCACCAGCAGCATGGCGTTGCGGAACACGTGGCCGTAGAGCACGCGGTGGTTGGTCAGGCCCTTGGCCTTGGCGGTGACCACGTACTGCTTGTTGATCTCGTCGAGAAAGCTGTTTTTGGTCAGCAGCGTCATGGTCGCGAAGTTGCCGATTACCAGCGCGGTGATGGGCAAGGCCAGGTGCCAGAAGTAGTCGAGGATCTTGCCGCCCCAGCTCAACTCATCGAAATTGTTGGAGGTCAGCCCGCGCAAGGGGAACCAGTCGAAGTAACTGCCGCCGGCAAACACCACGATCAGCAGGATCGCGAACAGGAACGCCGGGATTGCGTAGCCGACGATGATCGCCGAGCTGGTCCATACGTCGAAGTGGCTGCCGTGTCGCGTGGCCTTGGCGATTCCCAGCGGGATCGAGACCAGGTACATGATCAGCGTGCTCCATAACCCGAGGGAGATGGACACCGGCATCTTTTCCTTGATCAGGTCGATGACCTTGGCGTCACGAAAGAAGCTGTTGCCAAAATCCAGCCGGGCGTAGTTCTTGACCATGATCCACAAGCGTTCCGGTGCCGACTTGTCGAAACCGTACATGGTTTCGATTTCCTTGATCAGCGCCGGGTCCAGGCCTTGGGCGCCACGGTAGCTGGAACCGGCCACCGCGACTTCGGCACCGCCGCCGGCAATACGGCTGGTGGCGCCTTCGAAGCCTTCGAGTTTGGCGATCATCTGCTCCACCGGACCACCGGGGGCGGCCTGGATGATGATGAAGTTGATCAACAGAATCCCGAACAGCGTGGGGATGATCAGCAACAGGCGGCGAACAATATAGGCCAACATTTAATCGCCTCCGCTCGCCGGGTCGGCGCTCGTGTCTAGGGTGATGGCAGGTTTGACGTCGGGTTTGGCCCACCAGGTGGCGGTGCCGACGTCATAGCGCGGTGCTACCTTCGGATGGCCGAGGTGGTCCCAGTAGGCCACGCGGAAGGTCTTGATGTGCCAGTTGGGGATCACGTAGTAGCCAAATTGCAGCACGCGATCCAGGGCCTTGGCATGGGCGACCAGGCTTTGGCGCGAGTCGGCGTCGATCAGTTCCTCTACCAGTTGGTCGACGGCCGGGTCCTTGAGGCCCATGTAGTTGCGGCTGCCGGGTTTATCGGCGCTGGAGGATTTCCAGAATTCGCGTTGTTCGTTACCCGGCGAGGTGGACTGCGGGAAGCTGCCCACCAGCATGTCGAAATCCCGCGAGCGCAGGCGGTTGACGAATTGCGAGACGTCGACCCGGCGAATTACCAGGTCGATACCCAGGTCCGCCAGGTTGCGTTTGAAGGGCAGCAGGATACGTTCGAACTCGGTCTGCGCCAGCAGGAATTCGATGGTCACCGGTTTGCCGGTGGCGTCGACCATCTTGTCGTCGACGATGCGCCAGCCGGCTTCCTGCAACAGTTGGTAGGCCTCGCGCTGCTGGGTGCGGATCATGCCGCTGCCGTCGGTTTTGGACGGTGCAAAGGCCTGGGTGAAGACTTCGGCGGGGATCTTGTCGCGCAGCGGTTCGAGGATGGCCAACTCGTCCGGGCCGGGCAGGCCGGTGGCGGCCATCTCCGAGTTCTCGAAGTAGCTGCGGGTGCGGGTGTAGGCGCCGTTGAACAGCTGTTTGTTGCTCCACTCGAAATCCAGCAACAGGCTGATGGCCTTGCGCACGCGCACGTCCTGGAACATCGGCTTGCGCGTGTTGAACACGAAACCCTGCATGCCGGTGGGGTTGCCGTTGGGGAGCTCTTCCTTGACCAGGCGCCCTTCGGCCACCGCCGGAATGTTGTAGGCGTTGGCCCAGTTCTTCGCGCTGAATTCCAGCCAGTAGTCGAACTGCCCGGCCTTCAACGCTTCCAGGGATACCGTGCTGTCGCGGTAATAGTCGGTGATGCGCTGATCGAAGTTGTAGAAACCCTGGGTGATCGGCAGGTCCTTGGCCCAGTAGTCCTTGACCCGCTCGTAGCGAATCATGCGCCCGGCCTTGACCTCGGCGACCTTGTACGGCCCGCTGCCCAGCGGGATTTCCAGGTTGCCCTTGGTGAAGTCGCGGGTGGCCCACCAATGCTTGGGCAATACCGGCAATTGCCCGAGGATCAGCGGCAATTCGCGGTTGTTGGTGCGCTTGAACTTGAACAGCACGCGCTGCGGGTCTTCGGCCACCACTTCGTCGACGTCGGCGTAGTAGGTGCGGTAGAGCGGCGAGCCGTCCTTCATCAGCATCTGGAAGGTGAACACCACGTCTTCGGCGTGGATCGGGTGGCCATCGTGGAAGCGTGCTTCGGGGCGCAGGTAGAAGCGTACCCAGCTGTTGTCCGGGGCTTTTTCGATCTTGCCGGCCACCAGGCCGTATTCGGTGATGGGTTCGTCCAGGCTCTGCATGGCCAGGGTGTCGTAGATCAGGCTGATATTGTCTGCCGGCACGCCCTTGCTGATGTAGGGGTTGAGACTGTCGAAACCGCCCATGCTCGATTCGCGAAAGGTGCCGCCCTTGGGGGCGTTGGGGTTGACGTAGTCGAAGTGCTTGAAGTTGGCGGGGTACTTGGGCGGCTCGTTGTAGAGGGTCAGCGCATGTTGCGGGGCGGCGTTGACCGCCGTGCATAGCAACAGACTGCCGAGCAGTGCAGTACGCAAAGACATCATTGGGCTTTCTCCGAAGCTTTCAGCCACCATGCGCTCAGGCCCAGGCTGTAGGGCGGCGTGGTGACAAAGGCGAACCGGTTGCGGTACGCCAAGCGATGATAGTTGAGGTACCAGTTGGGAATGCTGTAATGCTGCCACAGCAGGACCCGGTCCAGAGCCCGGCCGGCGGCCAGTTGTTCGTCGCGGGTCTGTGCCGACAGCAGGTGTTCGAGCAGGCGGTCGACCACCGGATTGGCGATGCCGGCGTAGTTCTTGCTGCCCTTGATCGCCGCCTGGCTGGAGTGGAAGTACTGCCACTGCTCAAGGCCGGGGCTGAGGGTTTGGTTGAGGGTCATCAGGATCATGTCGAAGTCGAACTGATCGAGGCGCTGTTTGTATTGCGCCCGGTCGACTGTGCGCAGGTGCGCGTCGATGCCGATACTGTTCAGGTTTTCCACATAGGGCTGCAGGATGCGCTCCAGGTTCGGGTTGACCAGCAGGATCTCGAACCGCAGCGGTTGCCCGTCCTTGTTGAGCAGGCGTTGCCCGGACAGCTTCCAGCCGCCTTCGCCGAGCAGGGCCAGGGCGCGGCGCAGGGTCTCGCGGGGGATGCCGTGCCCGTCGGTCTGGGGCAGGCTGAACGGTTGGGTGTAGAGATTGGCCGGCAGTTGGTCGCGGTAGGGTGAGAGCAGCAACCATTCATGGCCGACCGGGACGCCGGTCGCCGAAAATTCGCTGTTGGGGTAATAGCTCAAGGTGCGTTTATAGGCGCCGCTGAACAGGCTGCGGTTGGTCCATTCAAAGTCGAACATCAGCCCCAGGGCTTCGCGCACCTTGGCCTGACTGAAGGTCGGGCGCCGGGTGTTCATGAACAGGCCCTGGCTTTGGGTCGGGATCTGGTGGGCGATCTGCGCCTTGATCACGTCGCCGCGGTTGATCGCCGGGAAGTTGTAGCCATTCGCCCAGTTCTTGGCCTGGTGCTCGATATAGATATCGAACTCGCCGGCCTTGAAGGCTTCGAAGGCGACGTCGCTGTCGCGGTAGAACTCCACTTCGACCTTGTCGAAATTATAGAAACCCTGGTTGACCGGCAGGTCCTTGCCCCAATAGTCCTTGACCCGCTCGAACACCAACTGCCGGCCAGGGGTGACTTTGCTGAGGCGATAAGGCCCGCTGCCCAGCGGTGGTTCGAAGGTGGTGGCCTTGAAGTCGCGGTTTTTCCAGTAGTGCTGGGGCAGCACCGGCAGTTCGCCCAGGCGCAGGATCAGCAACGGGTTGCCCGCGCGCTTGAATACAAAACGGATACGGTGGCGGTTGAGGATGTCGACCCGCGCCACTTCCTGCAGGTTGGTGCGGTACTGCGGATGACCTTCGGTCAGCAGGGTGCGATAGGAAAACGCCACGTCATACGCGGTGATCGGCTTGCCATCGTGAAAGCGCGCTTCCGGGCGCAGGTTGAACACCACCCAACTACGGTCCTCGCTGTACTCCACCGACTGGGCAATCAGCCCGTAGCTGGAGGTCGGTTCATCGCCGGACGGCGCGTACTGGCCAGTGCCGACCATCAACGGTTCGTTCAGCTCATTGACGCCGTATTGCAGGAAATTTGGCGTGGAAACCGGGCTCGAACCCTTGAAGGTATAGGGGTTGAGGGTGTCGAACGTGCCAAACGCCATGACCCGCAACGTCCCGCCTTTCGGCGCTGCAGGGTTTACCCAATCGAAGTGGGTGAATTTGGTCGGGTACTTGAGCGTGCCGAACTGCGCATAACCGTGGCTTTCGGTAATCGTCGCGTGCGCAGCAAAGCTCAAGGCCAGACTTATTAGTAGAAGGAGGGGACGCGTCAAGTCAGAGATCCGATCCAGGCAGCTTGGGCTTTATGATCGGTACAGTAACAGCTTGTTCCCGTTGGAAAAAGGCTGTTGGAAAGGGTGGCATGAGGCTGGCGGGGTATTGAACGGCGTAGAGATCAAATGTGGGAGCTGACTTGCCTGCGATGGCATCACCCTGATGTAACTGATACACCTCGGTGTCTGCATCGCAGGCAAGCCAGCTCCCACAGGAGCGCGCTTGCCTGCGGTTTATCTTGGCCCGGAAACCACCAGCATCTGCCCAGGCTTGAGCGCCATGCCAGTGCGTGGGTTCCAGCGCTTGAGATGTTGCATCTCAACGTTGAAACGCTTGGCGACGATATACAGCGAGTCGCCTTTCTTGACCTTGTACTGCGCTGGTTTCTTGCTGTCGGCCTTGGCCACCAGCTTGCGCGTGTCCTGCATCACCAGGGTCTGGCCGACCTTGAGCGCCTGGCCGTTGAGCTTGTTCCAGCGCTGCAGGTCATGCACGTCGACCTTGTTGGCTTTGGCGATCAGCGTCAGGTTGTCGCCGTTGCGCACCTTGTAGTTGCGGGTACGGCCAGCCACGGACCGGGTCTCGACTTCGTCGAATACCGGCTTTTTCGGGCGCAACGCCAGCAATTCTTCAGGCTTCATCGCCGAAAGGCTGCTGGTCAACAGTTGTGCCTTGGAGCTGGGCACGAGCAAATGCTGGGGACCGTCCAGGGTGGTGCGTTGTTTCAGCGCCGGATTGAGCTGGAACAGTTCGTCTTCGTCGATCTCGGCCAATGCGGCGACCCGTGACAGGTCCATGCTTTGCTTGACTTCAACCATTTTGAAATACGGCGTGTTGGCAATCGGGTTCAGGTTGACGCCATAGGCTTCGGGGGCCAGCACTACCTGGGACAGCGCCAGGAACTTGGGCACGTAGTCCTTGGTTTCCTGGGGCAGGGGCAGGTTCCAGTAATCGGTTGGCAGACCGAGCTTCTCGTTGCGCTCGATCGCCCGGCTTACCGTGCCTTCGCCGGCGTTATACGCTGCCAGGGCCAGCAGCCAGTCGCCGTTGAACATGTCATGCAGACGTGTCAGATAGTCCAGGGCGGCGGTGGTGGAGGCGGTGATATCGCGACGACCGTCGTAGGCGCGAGTCTGGCGCAGGTTGAAGTAGCGTCCGGTGGAGGGAATGAACTGCCACAAGCCGACCGCATCGCTGCGCGAATAGGCCATTGGGTTATAGGCGCTTTCAATCACCGGCAGCAGCGCCAGCTCCAGGGGCATGTTGCGTTCTTCAAGGCGTTCGACGATGTAATGAATGTAGAGGCTGCCACGTTCCCCGGCGTTCTCCAGGAAGGACGGGTTGCTGGCGAACCACAGGCGCTGTTGCTCGATACGCGGGTTGACGCCGACGCCGTCCTGCAATTGAAAGCCCCGACGCATGCGTTCCCAGACATCCTGGGGGGCTTCGGGGCTGGGCTTCTCTGAGAGCCAAATAGGTTTTTGCTTGATCTTGGCAGCAAGATTCGGTTTGGGTTGCACGGTGGATTGTGCAGCGAAATTGGTCGATTGGCAGCCCGCCAGAGTCGCGGAGACAGCCACCGCCACGGCTTGAGCCAGGCGGGTCAATGCGTCTGAATGATTGGATTTACGAGTAGATGACGACATTGGCTGGAAGTAAGTTCCGGGCAAAAATGTCGGGCGATTCTAGAAAGCGCTTTGGTTCCGGTCAACCATTCAGAAATTTCGTATCAGACTGCGTCACGTTAGAACTTATCTTTCCAAGCCCTCAAGCTAGCAAACACCTCGGCTCCAGAGCGGTTGTCGCGGCCATTCCGTTCGTCAGCTTTTTGTTTAACGGATGTTTCAGCGGTACGCAGGAACGGGTTGGTGCGCTTTTCCAGGGCCAGGTTGGAAGGCAGCGTGATCTCGCCACGGGCGCGCAGTTGGTTGACGCTTTCCAGCCGTTCGGCGATATCGGCGTTGTCCGGTTCCACCGCGTGGGCAAACCTGAGATTACTCTGCGTGTATTCATGGGTGCAGTACACCAGGGTGTCGGCCGGCAGGGCAGCCAGGCGTTGCAGCGAGGTGTGCATTTGCGCTGGCGTGCCTTCGAACAGGCGACCGCAACCGGCGGCGAAGAGGGTGTCGCCGCAGAACAGCACGCCCTGGTGATAGAAGGCGAGATGGCCGAGGGTATGGCCGGGGACGGCGTACACGGCGAAGTCCCAGCCCAGCACGGTGATGCGGTCGTTGTCCTGCAGGGCAACGTCCCGCGCTGGGATCGTTTCGCTGGCTGGGCCGTAGACCTTGGCACCGGTCACACGTTTCAGTGCTTCGACGCCACCCACATGATCATGGTGATGGTGAGTGATGAGGATGTCGCTGAGCGTCCACTCCGGGTTCTGCTCGAGCCAGGCCAGCACGGGGGCCGCATCGCCGGGGTCGACCACGGCACAGCGGCGGGTTTGGGGTTCCTGTAACAACCAGATGTAGTTATCGGTGAAGGCGGGCAGGGCACTGATCTGTATCATTCTTCGATTCGCCAAGCTGAACACATTGGTGCATCTTAGAACGTCTAGGCGAGTTGGAGAATGCAATGACTGATAAAGCGTTCGCCCAGGCCGATCCTGAATGGCTGGCCCTGATCAGCGCAGCCCGTGACTGGCTGTCCGGGCCGATCGGGCAATTTTTGCTGGATGAAGAACGGAGCATGCTCGAAGACGAGCTGGGCCGGTTCTTTGGCGGTTACCTGGTGCATTACGGTCCGTCGGCCCAGACGCCGCCGTCCGCGCCGCAGGTGCAGCGCAATGTGCGCCTGGGCGCGCCGTTGCCGGGGGTGGAGATCGTCTGCGAAGAGCAGGCCTGGCCGTTGAGCGAGCACGCTGCCGATGTGGTGGTGCTGCAGCATGGCCTGGATTTCTGCCTGTCACCCCACGGTTTGTTGCGCGAAGCTGCCAGCAGCGTGCGCCCAGGTGGCCATTTGCTGATTGTCGGCATCAACCCCTGGAGCAGTTGGGGCCTGCGCCATGTGTTCGCCCATGACGGCCTGCGCCAGGCCCGTTGCATCTCACCGTCGCGAGTGGGGGACTGGCTGAACCTGCTGGGCTTCGCACTGGAGAAACGCCGCTTCGGATGCTATCGTCCGCCGCTCGCGTCGACCAAGTGGCAGGGCCGTCTGGCCGGCTGGGAGCGTCGGGCGGGGGCCTGGCAACTGTCGGGTGGCGGCTTCTATTTACTGGTTGCACGCAAGATCGTGGTCGGGCTGCGGCCGGTGCGTCAGGTGCTACGCCAACCCATGGGCAAGCTGGTGCCGATGCCGATGGCCAAGGTCAACCGCAAGCAAAGCGAACCGTAGAACCCTCTTTTTGATTTCAGGCCGAATCATTCGGCCTCGGGATGCTGTTGGCCTATGCCCGGCGACCCGTTTTGATGGATGCAACCGATGACCGATAGCGTTGAACTCTTCACCGATGGCGCCTGCAAAGGCAACCCTGGCCCCGGCGGCTGGGGCGCCTTGCTGGTGTGCAAGGGCGTGGAGAAGGAACTCTGGGGCGGCGAAGCCAACACCACCAACAACCGCATGGAGCTGATGGGCGCCATTCGCGGCCTGGAAGAGCTCAAGCGGCGTTGCGACGTGCTGCTGGTGACCGACTCGCAATACGTGATGAAGGGCATCAATGAGTGGATGGTCAACTGGAAGAAGCGCGGCTGGAAGACGGCGGCCAAGGAGCCGGTCAAGAACGCCGACCTGTGGCAATTGCTCGATGAGCAATGCAACCGCCATAACATCACCTGGAAATGGGTGCGCGGGCACATCGGCCATCACGGCAACGAGCGCGCCGACCAGTTGGCCAACCGTGGCGTCGACGAAGTGCGGGGCTACAAGCAGAGCTGATGCTGGCTGACGTGTTAAGATTGCGCCCCTTGAAATACACCACACCGTTGAGAGCTGAACCCTGATGGCCATCCGATCTGTTGTACTCGATACCGAAACCACCGGCATGCCGGTGACCGATGGCCACCGGATCATTGAAATCGGCTGCGTCGAATTGATGGGCCGTCGCCTCACCGGCCGTCACTTTCACGTCTACCTGCAACCGGACCGGGACAGTGACGAGGGCGCGATCGGCGTCCACGGTATCACCGACGAATTCCTCAAGGGCAAGCCGCGCTTCGCGGAAGTCGCCGACGAGTTCTTCGAGTTCATCAACGGCGCGCAGTTGATCATCCATAACGCGGCGTTCGACGTCGGCTTCATCAATAACGAATTTGCCCTGATGGGGCAGACGGATCGCGCGGATATTTCCCGGCACTGCTCGATCCTCGACACCTTGATGATGGCCCGTGAACGTCACCCGGGCCAGCGCAATAGCCTGGATGCCTTGTGTAAACGCTACGGCGTCGACAACTCCGGCCGTGAGCTGCACGGCGCGTTGCTCGACTCCGAGATCCTGGCCGACGTTTACCTGACCATGACCGGCGGGCAGACCAGCCTGTCCCTGGCCGGCAACGCCTCCGACGGTGCCGGTTCGGCGGAAGGTTCGGGCAATCGCCCTTCGGAAATCCGTCGTCTGCCGGCTGATCGCAAACCGGCGCCGATCATCCGCGCCAGCGCGCAGGACCTGGCTGAGCATGCGGCGCGTCTGGAAGCGATTGCCAAGTCGGCGGGCGCGCCGGCGTTGTGGACCCAACTGACCCAGCAATAATCTGGCTGAGCGCAGTCAAACACTGTGGGAGGGGGCTTGCTCCCGATAGCGGTGGATCTGTGGCATCAATGTCGACTGGCACGCCGCTATCGGGAGCAAGCTCCCTCCCACATTGGTGAGTCGCTGCCTTCAAAATCTTCATTCGCTACATCCGCTCACAGCTTCTACCCTGAGTGCATCACCCTCAGGACTAAAAGCACTCATGTACAAAGACCTGAAGTTCCCCATCCTTATCGTGCATCGCGACATCAAGGCCGACACCGTTGCCGGCGACCGGGTCCGAGGTATCGCTCAAGAGCTGGAACAAGAGGGCTTCGGTATCTTTTCTGCGGTGGACTACGCCGAAGGCCGGCTGGTGGCCTCGACCCACCATGGCCTGGCATGCATGTTGATCGCTGCCGAAGGCGCAGGGGAAAACACGCATCTGCTGCAAAACATGGTCGAACTGATCCGACTGGCGCGTCTGAGGGCGCCCAACCTGCCGATTTTTGCCTTGGGTGAACAAGTCACCCTGGAAAACGCCCCCGCCGATGCGATGAGCGAACTCAACCAACTGCGCGGGATTCTTTACCTGTTCGAAGACACTGTGCCGTTTCTTGCCAGACAAGTTGCCCGCGCCGCACGCACTTACCTCGATGGCTTGTTGCCGCCCTTCTTCAAAGCCCTGGTTCAACACACCGCCGACTCCAATTACTCCTGGCACACGCCCGGTCACGGTGGTGGCGTGGCCTATCGCAAAAGCCCGGTGGGGCAGGCGTTTCATCAGTTTTTCGGGGAAAATACGCTGCGCTCCGACCTGTCCGTTTCTGTGCCGGAGTTGGGCTCGCTGCTCGATCACACCGGGCCGCTGGCCGAAGCAGAAGCGCGCGCCGCGCGTAATTTTGGCGCCGATCACACCTTCTTTGTGATCAATGGCACCTCGACCGCCAACAAGATCGTCTGGCACTCGATGGTCGGTCGTGATGACTTGGTGCTGGTCGACCGCAACTGCCACAAGTCGGTGTTGCACTCGATCATCATGACCGGCGCGATCCCGCTGTACCTGTGCCCGGAGCGTAATGAACTGGGCATCATTGGCCCGATCCCCCTCAGCGAATTCAGCCCCGCGTCGATCCGCGCCAAGATCGAGGCCAGCCCGCTGACCCGTGGCCGGCCGGCGAAAGTGAAGTTGGCGGTGGTCACCAACTCCACCTACGACGGCCTGTGTTACAACGCCGAGCTGATCAAGCAGCAATTGGGTAACAGTGTCGAGGTGCTGCACTTTGACGAAGCCTGGTACGCCTACGCGGCGTTCCACGAATTCTTCGCCGGGCGCTATGGCATGTGTACTTCACGCACGCCGGACAGCCCGCTGGTGTTCACCACGCATTCCACGCACAAGTTGCTGGCGGCGTTCAGCCAGGCGTCGATGATTCATGTGCAGGACGGCGGCGCGCGGCAGTTGGATCGCGATCGGTTCAACGAAGCGTTCATGATGCATATCTCTACCTCGCCGCAATACAGCATCATCGCCTCGCTGGATGTGGCTTCGGCGATGATGGAAGGCCCGGCGGGGCGCTCTCTTTTGCAGGAAATGTTCGACGAAGCCTTGAGTTTCCGCCGCGCCCTGGCCAACCTGCGCCAGCACATCGCCGCCGAGGATTGGTGGTTTTCCATCTGGCAGCCGCCGTCCGTGGCCGGCATCGACCGGGTCGTCACGGCAGATTGGCTGTTGCAGCCGCAGGATGATTGGCATGGCTTTGGTGACATAGTCGAAGATTACGTGCTGCTGGACCCGATCAAAGTCACGTTGGTGATGCCCGGCCTCAATGCCGGCGGCGCGTTGAGCGACTGCGGGATTCCTGCTGCGGTGGTCAGCAAATTCCTCTGGGAGCGTGGTCTGGTGGTGGAAAAGACCGGGCTTTATTCGTTCCTCGTGCTGTTTTCCATGGGGATCACCAAGGGCAAATGGAGTACCTTGCTCACCGAGTTGCTGGAATTCAAGCGCAACTACGACGCCAACGTCAGCCTCGCCAGTTGCCTGCCTTCGGTATTCGCCCAGAGCCCGGCGCGCTATCAAGGGCTGGGGCTGCGCGACCTGTGCGATCAATTGCATAGCTGCTACCGTAGCAACGCCACCGCCAAACACCTCAAGCGGATGTACACCGTTTTGCCCGAAATCGCGATGAAACCGGCCGACGCCTATGACCAATTGGTCAGGGGGGAAGTGGAGGCGGTGCCCATTGATGCCTTGCCAGGGCGCATCGCCGCCGTGATGCTGGTGCCTTATCCGCCGGGCATTCCGTTGATCATGCCGGGCGAGCGCTTTACCGAGGCAACGCGTTCGATCATCGACTACCTGGCGTTTGCCCGCACGTTCGATAGCAGTTTCCCCGGTTTTGTCGCGGATGTTCATGGGTTGCAACACGAAGATGACGGCAGTGGTCGTTGTTATACCGTCGATTGCATTAAGGGTTAAGGATGTTTATGCAAGCTGTAATGAACCCGAAGTATCCAGGGCTCAGTGTGCGGGTCGCCGACGAGGGCTTCGACGCTTACGTGTGGGGCAATGATTTCAGTTTTGAGGTCAGCGCCTATGGCGTGCCGGAGATGGGCAAGCGGGTCGAACAGTGGCCCGTGGAGCGCATCCTGCCCTATCGTAAGTGCTACGGCATCGACCCGGAGGAGTTCGCCAGTTTTCGCGACGCGCCCGACAGCGCGATCTTCATGGCCTTTCTCGACGATCGAGCGGTCGGGCATGTCGTGGTGAGTACCAATTGGAACGGTTTCGCGCACGTTGACGAGCTGGCCGTGGCGTTGCCCGCGCGCCGTCATGGCGTGGCCAAGGCGCTGTTGGACGTGGCGCAGTTCTGGAGTCGCAAGAAAAACCTGACGGGCATGATGCTGGAGACCCAGAACAACAACCTCGGCGCCTGCCGTCTGTATGAGCGTTGCGGGTATGTGATGGGCGGGATCGATCACCTGCGCTATCGCGGGATCGACCCGCAAACCCGCGAGGTGGCGATTTTCTGGTATCGCTTGTTCAAGACGGAAGTCGAAGCGGTCTGACGCGTTCAGCTCGCCAGCAGGCCTTCAGCTTTCTGCGTGACAATCTCCAGCAGCGCATTCAATGCCGGTGACGTCACGCCGTCCCTGAGGGTCAGCGCATACAGGCTGACCATGATCGGCGGCGATACCGGGCACGCGTCCAGCCCGGCCTCCCGGGCGCCGAACGCGGTGAACGGGTCGACAATCGCCAAACCTTCACCGGCCTCCACCATGCTGCGCATCATCTGGTAGGTCTGCACCCGTGTCTGCACCACCGGCAACGGGCGCAGGGCTTGCAGCTTGGCGTCGAGCAGGCGACTGAGCGGGTCTTGGCCCTCCAGCCCGATCATCGACTGCCCGGCCAGGTCCTGCAGGGCGATGTACTTCTGCTTGGGTTTGAGCCAGCCATGGGGCGCGAGCAATTGCAGTTTGCCCTGGGCCAATACGCTGCTTTGGATCTGCGGATGTTCCGGGTCATGCAGGCTCAGGCCCACATCGGCCTCGTGCAGCAACAGGCTCCTGACGATCTCGCGGGTCGGCTGGCTCGACAGGTTGCACGGCGTGTCCTGGAAGCGCCGGCGCAGCACGGCAATGCTGTGTGGCAGCAGTTGATTGGCCAGGGGCGGCGTACACAGGGCGCGCAGGGTTGGCGCGTGATGGTGTTTCAGGCGGCTGGCCAGGCGTTGCAGCGGCTCCAGCGCTTCATACACATGGGCGATTTGCGCCTGCAACTCCAGGGTTTCCCGTGTTGGCTGCAGGCGTCCGCGCACGCTGGCGAACAACATAAAGCCCAGTTGCTGCTCGGCGTCCTTGAGCGCTGCGTCCACATCGCCCACGGGGAGTTGCAACCATTCGGCGGCCGTGCCGAGGTGTCCGGTCTGCAAGATGGCCTGAATCACTTCGATATGACGTAAACGCATGGCCGGAGTCTATGTGCAGTGGGGTGGGGATTCAATGGTTCAAGCCGGCGCGCAGAAAAAACACTGCGGCATCTGGCGTTCGGCCCAGACCTCACTAGAATGGCTCGTCTGATCATCAACGACCAATGCCGGTTACCCGGCACTTACAACAAAAACAGGTCTGGTCTCAAATGCCGATGCCCACGAAACTTTTCGGGGTAACGGCCAGGCAACTGCTGGTCCTGGTGACCGTGGGGTGCGTGGCCGCTTATCTCTTGAGCAATCCCGACGACACTACGCCCGAAAACCTCGCACTCGATGCGTTCATCCGTTCCCAGGAACAGGTGGGCGAGCAGGTGGGTACGGTATTGGGCATCACGCTGGTCAGGCAGGTGGTGGCGTATCCCGCGTATGGCACGCCGGGCTACAAGCGCTTGATGTATGCCGTAGAGGGCGAGAAGGGGCGACTGATGGTCACGCTCAAACAGACTGAAGGGGACCCGGGGATTGAAGTGACGGAGGTGCGCCGCCCGTGATCGCCCGGCCCAGTCAATGCCGTCAATGGCCAGGACTGAGCTGGTACGCTCGGGGGGATCAAACTTATTGCGCGCGGATGGTTTCCGATTCGCGGACGATAATGGTCCCCGACTGAATCAATCTGAATTCATCGCCGTCCAGTTTTTCTACACGGTCGCCAATGGCCAGCTTGTAGGTTGTGGTGGGCGCCGAGCCAGCCAGGCCGTCTAACGGTGGGATGGATTCCTGGAACTCATGCACCGAATAAACGCGACCTTCCGCGTCTCTGGCATGGAACTGTCCGACAAGTACTGCTGCCATCTGTTTAGAACCTCTGGAGATAAACACTCGATTTGCGGTTCTGTAGACCGTCATGGAGCGGGGTAGTTTACCTATGGAAAAAAAATACTATTCGCTGAAGTTTTCAGACGCTTCCTACGCAGGCGATCGCGAGGCAGACGCCGGGGTGGATATCAGAACCTTCTGGTGAACACGCCGCGAAGTCTTTATAACTACACACTCCTTTAGTCAGACGTCGGGAAACCTCAATGAGCAAGGTCTACACGATTGCCGTCCTGGTGGGCAGCTTGAGAAAAGAGTCGATCAACCGCAAGGTCGCCCTGGCATTGGCCGAACTGGCCCCCGCCAACCTCACATTGAACATTGTCGAAATTGGCGATTTGCCGCTCTACAACGAGGACATCGACGGGGCATCGCCGCCCGCAGCCTACAGTACTTTCCGTCAACAAGTGCGGTCATCCGACGCAGTGCTGTTCGTGACCCCGGAATACAACCGCTCCGTGCCCGCCCCGCTGAAGAATGCCATCGATGTGGGCTCGCGCCCTTATGGGCAAAGCGCCTGGAGTGGCAAGCCGGGGGCGATCATCAGTGTCTCGCCGGGGGCGATTGGCGGCTTTGGCGCCAACCACCATCTGCGCCAGTCCCTGGTGTTCCTCGATGTGCCGTGCATGCAGCAGCCTGAAGCCTATCTGGGTGGCGCGGGCAGTGTGTTTGATGAGGCCGGCAAACTGTCGGAGAAGACCAAGCCGTTTCTGCAGGCGTTTATCGATGCCTACGGCAAGTGGGTAGAAAAACAGCACGGCTGATCGCCGATGTGGGAGCGGGCTGGCTCGCGATGGCGATGTATCAGTTGAAGATGCATTCACTGAAGCAGCGCAATCGCGAGCCAGCCCGTCAGCCTGTGTTCACATCAGCGCAACCAGTGGGTACGCGCCAACTCGATCACTTCATCGCCGCGCCCGCTCATCACTGCCTTGAGCATGTACAGACTGAAACCCTTGGCCTGCTCCAGCTTGATGCTGGGTGGCATCACCAGTTCCTGGGTCGCCGTCACCACGTCTACCAGCACCGGGCCATCATGGGCCAGGGCGCGACGCAGGGCCGGTTCGAGGTCTTCGGATTGCTCCACGCGAATGCCCAGGATGCCCATGGCATTGGACATCGCCGCGAAATCCGGGTTTTTTAGCGCGGTGCCGGTGTCAAGGTAGCCGGCAGCTTTCATTTCCATGGCGACAAAACCGAGTGACGCGTTATCGAACACGATGACTTTCACCGGCAGTTTCAACTGCGCGAGCGAGATGAAATCCCCCATCAACATGGTAAAACCGCCGTCGCCGGACATCGAAATGACCTGCCGCCCAGGGAAGGCCGCCTGCGCGCCGATGGCCTGGGGCATGGCATTGGCCATCGAGCCGTGGTTGAACGAGCCGATCAGGCGGCGCTTACCATTCATCTTCAGGTAGCGTGCGGCCCATACGGTGGGCGAGCCCACGTCGGCGGTGAAGATCGCGTCGTCGTCGGCCAGTTCGCTGAGCAAGCGCGCCACGTATTGTGGGTGAATCGGTCGGTTGGGCTTTGACGGTTGTGCCAGGTCGTCGAGGCCCTGGCGGGCTTTCTGGTAGTGCTCCAAGGACGTTTCGAGGAAGCTGCGGTCGGTCTTGCGGGTCAGGTGCGGCAGGAGTGCATCGAGGGTCTCGCTCACGTCAGCGGCGATGCCCAGGTCCAGGGTGGCGCGCCGGCCCAGTGCCTGGGGGTTGCGATCGACTTGGATGATCTTCGCGTCGGTGGGGTAGAACTGGCGATAAGGGAAGTCAGTGCCGAGCATGATCAGCGTGTCGCAATTGAGCATGGCGTGGTAGCCGGAGCTGAAACCGATCAGACCGGTCATGCCCACGTCGAACGGGTTGTCCCATTCCACATGCTCCTTGCCGCGCAAGGCGTGTACCACCGGCGCGCCCAAGGCATCCGCCAGGGCCACCACTTGGGCATGGGCGCCGGCGCAACCGCTGCCGCACAACAGGGTGGTTTTCTGGCTGCTGTTAAGGATTTCGCGCAGGCGTTGCAGGTCCTGTTCTGCCGGCAGGGTGCGCGGCGCATGCAGGGGCGGCCAGGGTTTGAGCGTGTCTTCCACTTCCAGCAGCGACACATCCCCAGGGATCACCACTACCGCCACGCCGCGGTTGAGGATCGCCGAGCGCATGGCCCGATGCAGCACCTGGGGCATCTGCTCGGGGTTGGTCACCAGTTCGATAAAGTGGCTGCACTCCTTGAACAGTTCCTGGGGATGGGTTTCCTGGAAGTAGTTCAGGCCGATTTCGGAAGACGGGATTTGTGCGGCGATGGCCAGCACCGGCACGTGGTTGCGATGGCAATCGAACAGGCCGTTGATCAAATGCAGATTGCCCGGCCCGCAGCTGCCGGCGCACACCGTCAACTCGCCGGTGGCGGCGGCTTCGGCACCGGCGGCGAAGGCGGCGACTTCCTCGTGGCGCACATGCATCCATTCGATGCTGTCCATGGTGCGCAGGGCGTCGGTGAGGCCGTTGAGGCTGTCGCCGGTCAGGCCCCAGATGCGCTTGATGCCCGCCTGTTCAAGGGTGGACGCCAATTGCTGGGCCAAGTTGATTTTCGCCATGAAGAACTCCAATCGTCAGTGAGGTTAAAAGTGGCTGATCAATAGAGGACAGTTCGATCACGGCGAATGCTCCGTGCTTAATGTGAAGATTGCGTCATGGTTGTGCGGTATTGGCGAGTGCGCCGGGCGATAAACCATTGGTCGCGGAGCAGCGCCATGCAGGGCGCGACTTTGCGATTGGGGCGCTGGCCGCGGCTCAGGCGGCGCATCTGGTCACGCACCACGGCCAGGGTGGCGAGGGCGGCGAGAGGCTTGCGCTGCCAGCTGATCGGTTTCAGTTGCGGGTTGAGGTCGCGCCCTTCGCGCCAGTGTTTGATCAGTTGCGGTTCCAGGGTCAGGGCGGTGGCAATGCCGGCCATGGCGATGCCGCTGTCGAGGACTTGCTGCACCACCGGCAGGCGACGAATGCCACCGGTCACCATCACGGGCATTTTGGCGATGGCCGCCAGTTCGCGGGCCATTTCCAGGAAATACGCTTCGCGGGCCAGGGTCCGCCCGTCCCGGGCTTCGCCTTGCATGGCCGGTGCTTCATAGCTACCGCCGGACAGCTCCAGCAGGTCGATGGGTAGCGGATTCAACAACTCGACCACGGCGCGCGCATCGTCTGCGTCGAAGCCGCCGCGCTGGAAGTCTGCCGAGTTGAGTTTCACCCCCACGCAAAATGAGGGGCTGACACTGGCACGAACGGCCTTGATCACTTCAAGCAGCAAGCGCGCGCGGTTTTGCAGGGAGCCGCCCCAGTGATCGGTGCGCCGGTTGCTCAGGGGCGAGAGAAATTGGCTTAGCAAGTAGCCATGCGCGCCGTGGATCTGCACGCCGCTAAAGCCCGCTTTCTCGGCCAGGTGCGCGCTGGTGGCAAAGCGCGTGATCACGTTCTGTATCTGGTCTTCGGACATGGCCTTGGGCTTGGCGAACATTTTCGAAAAACCACCCAGGTCGAGGGCTACGGCGGAAGGCGCCAAGGCTTGCTGGCGCAGGTTGGCCGGCGTCTGGCGCCCCGGATGATTGAGCTGGACCCAGAAGTGCCCGCCCTTGTTTCGCCCGATGGCCGCCCATTCGCGAAAGCTGTCGAGCTGCTGCTCGTCTTCAAGGACCACGCCGCCGGGGCCGGTCATCGCGCGGCGGTCGATCATCACGTTGCCCGTCAGCAGCAAGCCAGGCTCGCCATCCGCCCAGGCCTGGTACAGCTGCTTCAATTCGCTGGACGGCGCTTGTTGGGCGTCCGCCATGTTTTCCTCCATCGCGGCCTTGGCGATACGGTTGGCAAGGACTTGGCCGTTGGGCAGTTGCAGGGGTTTGAAAGGTGACATGGTTGACTCCTGAGCGGGTGAGGCCTCAGGCTAAGATTAAAGTTAACTTTAATGTCAAGCAGGCGTGACGATGAATATTGGCGAACTGGCAAAACAGAGCGGGCTGGCGGCGTCGCGTATTCGCTTTTATGAAGCCGAAGGGTTGATCAGCCAGGTGGGGAGGCAGGCCAACGGCTATCGGCGTTATGCACCCGAAGCGCTGCAAACCCTGCAACTGATCCAGAGCGCGCAACAGGCCGGGTTTACCTTGCAGGAACTCAAGGCATTGATGCCGGCCCCGGGCGAGCACAAGCGCGAGGAACTGATTGAGGCGTTGGAGCGTAAGGTGCAGCAGATCGAAGGGATGCAGGCGCAACTGGCGCACAGCAAGGCGCAGCTGCTGGGCGTGATCGAGGCGGTGCGGGCGCAGCCGGAAGGTGTGCCGTGTTCCATGGGGCAGAAACAGGTGCTGGCGTCGATCAAAATCAAAGCATAAAAAAAGCCCTGGCATGCCAGGGCTTTTCACGACGTTAACGCTTAACGTCGACGGAACAGCGGCAGCGGTTCGTCCGTTGCAGCCTGGTACGTCACGGAGAAATCCTTGAGGCTCTCCAGCGCTTCATACGGGTCTTTGTCGGCGCGCAAGGCGAAGGCATCGAACCCGCAGCGGTGCAGGTAGAACAGCTGGTCGCGCAGCACGTCGCCAATCGCGCGCAATTCGCCCTTGTAACCATAGCGGTCACGCAGCAGGCGCGCGTTGGAGTAGTTGCGCCCGTCGGTGAAGGCCGGGAAGTTCAGGGCGATGACCTGGAAGTGAGCCACGTCGTCACCGATCTCTTCGGCTTCTTCATCGGCGTCCAGCCACACGCCCAGGCCGCCGTCGCGGGCCTTGAGCGCATGGCCGTGCTCGCGCCACAGGGCCAGCGGCACGATCAGGTCGTCGCAGTTGGAGATGCCGTCGAAGGTCGCGTCCTTGGGCAGCAGGTGCCAGGTTTCGTCGACGACTTCGTTGTTCTTAATGATTCGCTGCATAGACGCGCTCCTTGAACAGGTCAATGCCGATGCGCTGGTAGGTGTCGATGAAACGCTCATCTTCGGTGCGCTGCTCGATGTACACATCGATCAGTTTGCCGATCACCTCGGGCATGGCTTCCTGGGCGAAGGATGGGCCGAGGATCTTGCCCAGGCTCGCATCGCGGCTGGCGCTGCCACCCAGGGACACTTGGTAGAATTCTTCGCCTTTCTTGTCCACGCCCAGGATGCCGATGTGGCCGACGTGGTGGTGACCACAGGCGTTCATGCAGCCGGAAATGTTCAGGTCCAGCTCGCCGATGTCGAACAGGTAGTCCAGGTCGTCAAAACGGCGCTGGATCGATTCGGCAATCGGGATCGACTTGGCGTTGGCCAGGGAGCAGAAGTCGCCGCCCGGGCAGCAGATGATGTCGGTCAGCAGGCCGATGTTCGGCGTGGCAAAACCCCCTTCGCGCAGTTCGCCCCACAGGGTGAACAGTTGGCTCTGCTCCACGTCCGCGAGAATGATGTTCTGCTCGTGGGAGGTGCGCAGTTGACCGAAGCTGTAGCGCTCGGCCAGGTCGGCCACGGCGTCCAGCTGCTTGTCGGTGATATCGCCGGGGGCGACACCGGTAGGCTTGAGCGACAGGGTCACGGCGATATAGCCCGGCTTTTTATGCGCCAGGGTGTTGCGTGTACGCCAGCGAGCGAAGCCTGGGTGCTGCTGGTCGAGCGCGGCGAGTTCGGCGTCCTGATTGCTCAGGGCCTTGTACTCGGGGTCGACGAAGTGCTTGGCCACACGGTGGACTTCGGCTTCGGTCAGGGTGGTCTGGCCGCCGCGCAGGTGTTCCATCTCGGCGTCGACTTTCTGGGCGAACACCTCAGGGGTCAGCGCTTTGACCAGGATCTTGATCCGGGCCTTGTACTTGTTGTCGCGACGGCCGTAGCGGTTGTAGACCCGCAGGATCGCGTCGAGGTAGCTCAGCAGGTCCTGCCACGGCAGGAACTCGTTGATAAACGCGCCGACCACCGGGGTACGCCCCAGGCCGCCACCCACCAAGACACGGAAGCCAAGCTCGCCGGCGGCGTTGTGGACCGGCTCCAGGCCGATGTCATGCACTTCGATCGCCGCACGGTCCGACGTCGAGCCATTGATGGCGATCTTGAACTTGCGCGGCAGGTAAGCGAATTCGGGGTGGAACGTGGTCCATTGGCGGACGATTTCACACCAGGGGCGCGGGTCGATCAGTTCGTCGGCGGCAACCCCGGCGAATTGGTCGGTGGTCACGTTGCGCAGGCAGTTACCGCTGGTCTGAATGGCGTGCATCTGCACGGTGGCCAGTTCAGCCAGGATGTCTGGCACATCTTCCAGCGCCGGCCAGTTGAACTGTACGTTCTGGCGGGTACTGATGTGGGCGTAGCCCTTGTCGAAGTCGCGGGCAATCTTGGCCATCATGCGCGTCTGGCGCGAAGTCAGTTGGCCATAAGGCACGGCCACCCGCAGCATCGGCGCAAAGCGCTGCACATAAAGGCCATTTTGCAGGCGCAGAGGGCGGAACTCTTCTTCGCTCAGTTCACCTGCTAGGTAGCGTCGGGTCTGATCACGGAACTGCTTGACGCGGTCCTCGATGATGCGCTGATCGTATTCGTCGTATACGTACATATAGGTCCTGTTCTCGGCAAATCTGCGCGCACGGCCGCGCACTCCCAACGGAGCCGGGGCACGATACCAGTTTGCGTTTATGCGCAAAAGTGATGTTTGAGTATATGCAAAGAACCAAATCGACTAATGGGTACGATTTTTAGCATACCCACATTTGTCATGCGGGCAATCATCGACTTTACTGTGGGCGAGTCTGAATGCAATCACCTATAAAACCGACAAGAGGCGATGCGATGAGCAATTCGACAAAAGCCCGTAAACCCGACAGTACTGTGGACGCCTGGGCCATTCTATTCCTGATCATTCTCGTGGTAGGGACTGCGGTGTTTTGGGTCGGCCATCAATAAGAGCGTTGACTGAGCCTCGAATGACTGTCTGATTGCCAGTATCATGGCGGCCAATGTTCAAGGCTTGAATAACCATGTTGAAGGTTTTGTTTACGTGCGTGTGGTTGCTGGTGCCGGCGTTTTGCGGAATGGCCCAGGCGGCGTCGGTGGTGTTTCTCAACCCGGGCACGTCGACGGAAACCTTTTGGGTCAGCTATGCGCAGTTCATGCAGGCCGCGGCCAAGGACCTCGGCCTGGATTTGCGTGTGCGCTATGGCGAGCGCGATCCCCACAACACGCTGACCCAGGCCCGAGAGGTGCTGCAAGGCAGCGAGCGGCCTGATTACCTGGTACTGGTGAATGAGCAGTATGTTGCACCGCAGATTCTGCGCATGGCCCAGGGCAGTGGCGTCAAATTGCTGGTGGTGACCAGTGCGCTGACCTCCGACCAAGTGCGTTTGTTGGGTGCCCACGATGGCATCAATTTGATTGGCAGCCTGGTAGCCGACGACGAACAGGCTGGCTACTTGATGCTCAAGGACATGTTGCGCCAGCACGGTCGAGTTGCGCCCGGCGAATCCCTCGACCTGTTGGCATTTTCCGGCATCAAGACCACCCCCGTTGCCCTGTTGCGAGAACAAGGCATGCACCGAGCACTGGCCGAGCATCCCGAGGTGCGCCTGCGTCAGTTGGTCTATGGCGAGTGGAGCCGCGAGCGCGCCTTTGAGCAAGCGACGCAGCTGTTCAAGCGCTACCCGCAGACGGCGCTGGTGTGGTCGGCCAACGATCAGATGGCGCTGGGTGCCATGCAGGCGTTCCAGGACAGCGGGCGGTTGCCCGGCAAGGACGCGCTGTTCAGTGCGGTCAACAGCTCGCCGGAGATCTTGCGCGAGCGTCTAAACGGCCGGTTGTCGTCCTTGGTCGCCGGGCATTTCACCGTGGGCGGGTGGGCGATGGTGCTGATCCATGATGATGCCAAGGGCGTGGACATTGGCGCCTATGGCGGGCGCGACCGCCGTGAGGCGTTATTCCAACTGATCGATGCCGCCCAGGCGCGGCGATTGTTGGGACCCACGCCGACGGTGAATTTTCGTGCACTGTCCGCCGTGGGCAAGCCCGCGTCCTATCGCTATCCCTTCAGCATGCAACTGCTGCTGCGCTAAACGCCGGCCAGCAGCAACACCAGCTTGACGATGCCGAACAGGGTCAAGGCAAACACCGCCGTGAACAGAATGCCCAGAACCACAAAGTGGCTGGGCTTGCCATGGGTGAAGTCGCGGGCGCGGTTCTTGCCGCTCTGTACGCCAAAGGCGGCGGCGACGACGCTGTGCAGCATCTGCCACAGGGTAGGCGGCTTGTTGTTGGCTGGATCGTCCATACGTGCCTCGACACAAGGTGTGTGAGGCAAGCATAGACAATCTGCGCGCGCTTAGTTGTCGTAACCCAGGTTCGGTGCCAACCAGCGCTCGGTCACGGCCAGATCCTGGCCTTTACGCGCGGTGTAGCTCGCCACCTGGTCTTTGTCGACTTTGCCCACGGCGAAGTATTGCGCCTGCGGGTGGGCGAAGTACCAACCGCTGACCGCTGCCGCCGGGAACATCGCGTAGTGTTCGGTGAGGAACACACCGCTGCGACCGGCCTGCATCTCGCGGGCCTCGGGGTCCAGCAGTTGGAACAAGGTGCCTTTCTCGGTGTGGTCGGGGCACGCCGGGTAGCCGGGGGCAGGGCGGATGCCGCTGTACTGCTCTTTGATCAGCGCCTCGTTATTCAGTTGCTCGTCCTTGGCATAACCCCAGTAGTTTTTGCGCACCTGCTGGTGCAGCCATTCGGCGCAGGCTTCGGCCAGGCGGTCGGCCAGGGCCTTGACCATGATCGAGTTGTAGTCGTCGCCCGCGTCCTGGTAAGCCTTGGCCACTTCCTCGGCGCCGATGCCGGCGGTGGTGATAAAACCACCCACGTAGTCGGTGATGCCGCTGTCTTTAGGCGCGACAAAGTCGGCCAGGGAGAAGTTCGGCTTGCCGTCGGTCTTGATGATCTGCTGGCGCAGGTGGTGCAAGGTTGCCAGGGGCTTGCCGTCTTCGCCGTAGACTTCCAGGTCGTCGTCCTTCACCTGATTGGCTGGCCAGAAGCCAAACACCGCGCGAGCGCTGATCAGCTTCTCGTCGATCAGCTTGGCGAGCATTTCCTGGGCATCGGCATACAGCGCGGTGGCGGCTTCACCCACCACTTCATCGGTGAGGATGCGCGGGAACTTGCCGGCCAGGTCCCAGGAGATAAAGAACGGGGTCCAGTCGATGTATTCGGCCAGCACCTTGAGGTCGATGTTGTCCAGCACCTTGGCGCCGGTAAAGGTCGGCGTGACCGGCGTGTAAGTGCTCCAGTCGAATTGCGGCTTCTTGGCGATCGCCGCCGGGTAGCTCAGGCGTTCGGTGCGCGCGCTGCGGTTCGAGGTGCGCTCGCGGACTTCGATGTATTCCAGGCGGGTCTTCTCGACGAAACCGGCCTTCAACTCCTTGGACAGCAGTTGCGTGGCCACGCCCACCGCGCGCGAGGCGTCGGTCACATAGATCACCGCATCGTTGCTGTACTTGGGCTCGATCTTCACCGCCGTGTGCGCCTTGGAGGTGGTGGCGCCGCCGATCATCAACGGCAGGTGGAAGTCCTGGCGCTGCATTTCGCGGGCGACGTGGACCATCTCGTCGAGGGACGGCGTAATCAGGCCGGACAGCCCGATGATGTCGCACTTCTGTTCCTTGGCCACCTGCAGGATCTTCTCCGCCGGCACCATCACGCCCAGATCGACGATGTCATAGCCGTTGCACCCCAGCACCACGCCGACGATGTTCTTGCCGATGTCATGCACGTCGCCCTTCACCGTGGCCATCAGGATCTTGCCCTTGGCTTCCGGCTTGTCGCCTTTCTCCAGCTCGATGAACGGGATCAGGTGGGCCACGGCCTGTTTCATGACGCGTGCGGACTTGACCACCTGGGGCAGGAACATTTTGCCGGCGCCAAACAGGTCGCCGACGATGTTCATGCCGGACATCAGCGGGCCTTCGATCACTTCGATCGGGCGCGCGAACGACTGCCGGGACTCTTCGGTGTCTTCAACAATGTGCGTGGTGATGCCCTTGACCAGCGCGTGTTCCAGACGCTTGTTGACTGGCCAGCCGCGCCATTCCTCGGTTTCGGCTTCTTTGACGCTGCCGTCGCCCTTGTACTTGTCGGCGATGGCGAGCAGGGCGTCGGTGCCGTCCGGGGTACGGTTGAGCACCACGTCTTCCACCGCGTCGCGCAGTTCGGCGGGGATCTGGTCGTAGATCTCCAACTGGCCGGCGTTGACGATGCCCATGGTCAGGCCGTTGCGGATCGCATACAGCAGGAACACCGAGTGGATCGCCTCGCGCACCGGGTTGTTGCCGCGGAACGAGAACGACACGTTGGACACGCCACCCGACGTCAGTGCATACGGCAGCTCGTCGCGGATGTAGGCGCAGGCGTTGATGAAGTCGACCGCGTAGTTGTTGTGCTCTTCGATACCGGTGGCGACCGCGAAGATGTTCGGGTCGAAGATGATGTCTTCCGGCGGGAAACCGACTTCATTGACCAGGATGTCGTAGGAGCGTTTGCAGATCTCTTTCTTGCGCGTTTCGGTGTCGGCCTGGCCGGCTTCGTCGAAGGCCATCACCACCACGGCCGCACCATAGCGTTTGCACAGCTTGGCGTGATGGATGAACTGCTCGACGCCTTCCTTCATGCTGATGGAGTTGACGATACCCTTGCCCTGGATGCACTTGAGGCCGGCTTCGATCACTTCCCACTTGGAAGAGTCGATCATGATCGGCACGCGGGAGATGTCCGGCTCGCCGGCAATCAGATTGAGGAAGGTCACCATGGCCTTCTTCGAATCGAGCATGCCTTCGTCCATGTTGATGTCGATCACCTGGGCGCCGGCTTCCACCTGCTGCAGGGCGACTTCGAGGGCTTCGGTGTAGTTGTCTTCGCGGATCAGCCGGGCGAAACGCGCGGAGCCGGTGATGTTGGTGCGTTCGCCGACGTTGACGAACAGCGACTGGCGATCGATGGTGAACGGCTCCAGGCCCGACAAGCGGCAGGCCTTGGGAATGTCCGGGATCTGGCGCGGCGCGTAACCGGCCACGGCGTTGGCGATGGCTTCGATATGCCCCGGCGTGGTGCCGCAGCAGCCGCCGACAATGTTCAGGAAACCGCTCTGGGCGAATTCCTCGATGACGTTGGCGGTTTGTGCCGGCAATTCGTCGTACTCGCCGAATTCGTTGGGCAGGCCGGCGTTGGGGTGCGCGGACACATAAGTGTTGGCTTTGTTCGACAGCTCTTCGAGGTATGGACGCAACTCGCTGGCGCCCAGGGCGCAGTTGAGGCCCACGGAAATCGGCTTGGCGTGGCGGACCGAGTTCCAGAACGCTTCGGTGGTCTGGCCCGACAGGGTACGGCCGGAGGCGTCGGTGATGGTGCCGGAGATCATGATCGGCAGTTCGAAGCCCAGTTCCTCGAACACGCCCTGCACGGCAAAGATCGCAGCCTTGGCGTTGAGGGTGTCGAAAATGGTTTCGATGAGAATCATGTCCGCACCGCCTTCGATCAGGCCCTTGGTGGCCTCGGTGTAGTTCTCCACCAGTTCATCGAAGGTCACGTTGCGGTAGCCGGGGTTGTTCACATCCGGCGACAGCGAGCAGGTACGGCTGGTCGGGCCGAGCACGCCGGCGACGAAACGCGGTTTGTCCGGGGTCTCCAGGGTCTTGGCGTCGGCCACCTTGCGCGCCACACGGGCGCCCTCTACGTTCAGCTCGTAGGCGAGCGACTCCATGCCGTAATCGGCCTGGGACACTTGGGTGGCATTGAACGTGTTGGTTTCGAGGATGTCGGCGCCGGCATCCAGGTACGCCTTCTCGATGGAGGCGATGACGTCCGGGCGGCTGAGCAGCAACAGGTCGTTGTTGCCCTTGACGTCGCTGGGCCAGTCGGCGAAGCGTTTACCACGATAGTCTTCTTCCTCCAGCTTATAGCTTTGGATCATAGTGCCCATGCCGCCATCGAGGATCAGGATACGTTCCTTGAGGGCTTGGTGAAGGGCTTGCAGACGAGCGCTACGATCGGACATGGGACTACTCTGGTCAGGCATTACGGAGGGCGTGGATCATAGCAAACCTGTGTGGATTTGGAGCATGTGCAGGTTTTGCATGAATATCGTTCATGTTGATGTCAGTGTTAGACCGGTAGAATCCGCCGGGTTTTCTATTTTGGCTTTATATATTGGGACCAGGCTCATGCCGTATCGCATCATCATCAGCTTCATTCTGTTGCTGATTGGCAGCACCGCACAGGCCCAAGATTCCGCTCCGGCGATTTCCTACACCCGTGATATCCAACCGATCTTCACTGAGAAATGCGTAGCGTGCCATGCCTGCTACGACTCGGCCTGCCAGTTGAACCTGGGCAGCGGCGAGGGCGCAGCGCGGGGGGCGACCAAGGTGCTGGTCTACGATGGTGATCGCAGCCAGGCGACCAAGCCGACGCGCCTGTTCTACGACGCGTTCGGCAAGGCCGCCTGGCGGCACGAAGGCTTCAGTTCCGTGCTCGACGCCCAAGGCAGCCAGGCCGCGCTGATGGCGCGCATGCTCGAACTGGGCCACCGCCGCACGCCGTTGCAGCCCAACGGCAAGCTGCCGGACGACATCGTGCTGGGCCTGAACCGCGAGAACATGTGCCCGCTGCCAGGGGAGTTCGACGCTTACGCCGACGCGCACCCCAATGAAGGCATGCCGCTGGCCGTGACCGGTTTGAGCGACCAGCAGTATCAGACCCTGCGACGCTGGCTGGCCTCCGGTGCGCCGATTGACCAACAGGGCGTGGCGCCAAGCGCCCTGGAAGCCGCGCAGGTGCTGCAGTGGGAAAACCTGTTCAACGCCCCCGGCGCCCGCGAAAGCCTGGTCGCCCGCTGGCTGTTTGAACACCTGTTTATCGCCCACCTGTATTTCGAAGGCGGTGAGCCGGGGCATTTCTTCCAGTGGGTCCGTTCGCGCACCCCCAGTGGTCAGCCGATCGACCTGATCAATACCCGTCGCCCCAACGACGATCCCGGTACCCGGATCTACTACCGGCTGTGGCCGATACAAGGGGTGATCGTCCATAAGACCCACATCACGTACCCGCTCAGCGCGGCGAAAATGGAACGGGTCAAAGCCTTGTTCTACAGCGGCGACTGGCAGGTCACCGCCTTGCCGGGCTACGGCCCTGGCCGTCGTGCCAACCCGTTCGAGACGTTCGAGGCGATTCCGGCCCAGGCGCGCTACCAGTTCATGCTCGATAACGCCGAGTACTTTGTCCGCACCTTCATCCGCGGCCCGGTGTGCCGGGGCCAGATCGCCACGGACGTGATCCGCGACAATTTCTGGGCACTGTTCCAGGCCCCCGAACACGACCTGTACATCACCGATCCGCTCTATCGCGGTCGGGCCACGCCGTTGTTGGCAATGCCCGGGCAGAACGACGACGTGGGCAGCGTGCTCAGCCTGTGGCTCAAGTACCGTGACAAGCGCAACGAGTACGAAGCGCTGCGTCGGTACCGCTATGGCGAGTTGCCTGCGCCCGGTTGGTCGACGCTGTGGGTCGGCAATGACAATGCGTTGTTGAGTATCTTCCGTCACTTCGACAGCGCGTCGGTCAACAAAGGCCTGATCGGTGAAGTCCCGCAGACGCTGTGGTTGTTCGATTATCCGTTGCTGGAGCGCACCTACTACCAATTGGTGGTCAACTTTGACGTGTTCGGCAACGTCTCCCATCAGGCCCAGACCCGCTTGTACTTCGACCTGATCCGCAATGGCGCGGAACAGAACTTCCTGCGCCTGATGCCGGCCAATTCGCGGGAGGATTTCCTCGACGATTGGTATCAGAACGGCGGCAAGGTCAAGTTGTGGATGGACTATGAGTCGATCGACGACGATAAACCCACCGGTCTGAAGCTGAATGAAACGGACCCGAAACGCGATTTCGTCAACCAGTTGCTGGCCCGTTATGGCGACCTCAATGCCAGCCCGGACCCGATCAATCGCTGTGTCGGCGCCTATTGCTCGCGGCCGAGCCTCGAACCGGTGCTGCGCGATGCCGAGCAGGCCCTGAGTCGCCTGACATCACGCCCGGCGGCGGGGCTCAAGGTTATCGACCAATTGCCGGAAGCAACCATGCTGCGCGTCGAAACCCGCACCGGTCATCGTGAGGTCTACAGCCTGCTGCGCAACCGTGCCCACAGTAATGTCGCGTTCATGCTGGGTGAGGCTTCTCGCTATCAACCGGGCCTGGACACGTTGACGGTCTACCCCGGCGTGCTGAGCAGTTATCCGAACTTCATGTTCAATATCCCGGCCGAGCAGGTGCCGGCGTTTGTCGCGGCGATGGAAAGTGCCCGGGACGCCCAGCACTTCGAGAAAATCGTCGATCGTTGGGGTGTGCGCCGCAGTCATCCGCAGTTCTGGGAGTACTTCCACGATCTGTCGACCTACATCCGCGAAACCACGCCGGTGGAAGAGGGTGTGCTGGATATGAATCGCTATGAAAACCTCTGACGACGATGGCGAGGCTTTTCCGACAAAATTACTGGGGCTTTGTATCTGCGTAATATTTTGGCGTAAACTGCCAGCAAGCCTGTGAGGAGTTTCCATGACTGCCATAACCATTACCGACGCCGCCCACGATTACCTGGCTGACCTGCTGTCCAAGCAGAACACCCCGGGTATCGGCATCCGCGTCTTTATCACCCAGCCTGGCACCCAGTACGCCGAGACGTGCATCGCCTACTGCAAGCCAGGCGAAGAGAAGCCGGAAGACACCGCGCTGGGGCTGAAAAGCTTCACCGCGTATATCGATGCCTTCAGCGAAGCGTTCCTCGACGACGCGGTGGTCGACTACGCGACCGACCGCATGGGCGGCCAATTGACCATCAAGGCGCCGAACGCCAAGGTGCCGAACGTCAACGCCGACAGCCCGGTCAACGAGCGTATCAATTACTACCTGCAGACCGAGATCAACCCTGGCCTGGCCAGCCACGGCGGGCAGGTCAGCTTGATCGACGTGGTGGAGGACGGTATCGCCGTATTGAAGTTCGGCGGCGGCTGCCAGGGCTGCGGCCAGGCGGACGTGACCCTGCGTGAAGGCATCGAGCGCACCTTGCTCGAGCGCATTCCGGAGCTCACGGGTGTACGTGATGTGACTGACCACACGCAGAAAGAAAACGCCTACTACTGAGTCAGGTGTTCACTGCGAACTAAAAAACGGCGCCCCGTGAGCGCCGTTTTTTTATTTAATTTCAGTTGGTTACGACTTTTGTCTAACGCTAAGGATTAAGTGTGGGAGGGGGCTTGCCCCCGATAGCATCCTGTCAGTCTCCTTATTAAGCGACTGATACACCGCTATCGGGGGCAAGCCCCCTCCCACAAATTTTTGTATTTATTTATTTAAAACAGTGTGTTGATAACAACTCATGAAGTTTTGGATTAAGGTCGGTACACGTGCGCATGCCCGGCCCGATACAGCGACGACGCGCTGAAACTGTCACTGGCCAGCACCCGACCCACCACAATCAGCGCCGTGCGCCTGAAGCCCTTGGCCGCGACCTTTTCGGCGATGTCCGCCAAGGTGCCGACGGCCCAATCCTGATCCGGCCAGGTCGCACGGTGTACCACGGCAATCGGGCAATCCGCGCCGTAGTGCGGCAGCAGTTCGGCAACGATCTTCTCCAAATGATTGACCCCCAGGTGAATCGCCATGGTTGTGCCATGACGGGCCAGGCTGTCGAAGTCTTCACCGGCAGGCATGCGGGTTTTGTCCGCATACCGGGTGAGGATCACGCTCTGGGCGATGTCCGGCAGCGTCAGTTCGGTCTCCAGCAGCGCTGCGCAGGCCGCTACGGCGGTGACCCCGGGGATGATCTGGAACGCAATGCCCAACTCGCGCAACTGCCGGATCTGTTCGCCAATCGCCCCATACAGGCTTGGATCGCCGGAGTGGACCCGCGCCACATCCTGGCCCTTGGCATCGGCGGCCTTGATCACGTCGATAATCTGTTCCAGGTGCAGTTCGGCGCTGTTGATCACCTGTTCGGCCTGATGGCCTTCCAGTACCGCCGCCGGCACCAGCGACCCCGCATAGATGATCACCGGGCAACTGCGGATCAGCCGCTGGCCTTTGACGGTGATCAATTCCGGGTCGCCGGGGCCGGCGCCGATGAAGTAGACGGTCATGGAGAATTCCTGTGGAAAAGCGGGCGAGCATGAAGATTGCTCATGATCGGAAGCGGCGATTATCGCGATTTCAGTCGGCGCAGGCCAATGCCAACGTGGCTCGGGCGGATT
This sequence comes from Pseudomonas marginalis, assembly GCF_024169655.1. Taxonomy (GTDB): domain Bacteria; phylum Pseudomonadota; class Gammaproteobacteria; order Pseudomonadales; family Pseudomonadaceae; genus Aquipseudomonas; species Aquipseudomonas paraveronii. The sequence continues at coordinate 2,548,111 of NZ_JALJWV010000001.1, forward strand.
TTTTGCGCGGGATCAGTAAGCGGGCAGGGGCGCCGCTGAGCTGTTCGGCCAGGGCCAGGGCCGCGCTTTCGGCGATGCCATAACAACCGGTATGGGTAAAGGCGACGGCAGATCTATGGCTCAGGCGACCTTCATACGCCGCCAGTTGCGCGGCGCTGAAGCATTGCAGTGGCAGGTTCAGGACTTGCGCCAGAGCTAACAAGCCCGGCTCGTCCTGCTTGCGATCAATGCTGGCCAGCGCCGTGATGCGGTGGCGCTCGATACCGCCCTCGGCGAGGGCGGCGTCCAGCAGGTCGAGCAGGGCTTGCAGCGCGCAGCCGCGCTGGCAGCCCAGGCCGACCACCAGGTTCATGCCGAGTATCGATCGTCGCGATTGCGGCGAAACAGCCAGGCGCTGATTAGGCCCAGCGCCAGCCAGAACGCGACGTTGGTCAGTTGCGAGGCGATCTTGAACTGCGCTTCCAGAGCCTCAGGGGCCAGCATCGAATGCACTTCAGGTTGCGGTGCGCCAATCACATGAGGTACCACGAGGATCGCCGCGCCCAGCGCTTTGAGCAGCCAGTTGCCTCCGAATACCAGCAGCGCGATACCGGCTGCGGTTGAGGCCGCAGTACCGATCCACCAGATCTGCCGTTGCGCCAGGTCGGCGGCGGCAGTGCCCGGCAATTCCGGTGGCAGGCCCAGGGTTGGCGCCAGAACAAAGGTCGCGTAGCCGGCCAGGCCCCACAGCAGCCCTTGAGCCGTGCGGGTCGGCGCGCGCAGGGTGTAGAGACCGGCGAGCATCAGCGCGAAACCGACCGCCACCACCAGGTTGCCGCCGGTGGTGGACAGCACGCGTTGCCAGCCGTCTTCCGGCTCCCAGGCTTCGGCGTCATGAGTGTGCGCGGTTGTACCGGCGGCGTGCTCATGCACCACTTCCGTCGCGGCCGGGGCTTTTTCAAAGGTTTCCGCCTGCATGATCAGCGGGGCGACCCAAAAACTTTGCAGCAGAGTCAGCAACAGGGCGGCCAGCATCCCGCTGAAACCTGCGGTTTGTGCAATACGCTTAATCATGTCGGCAGGTCTCAATGGCACGGGAACGCGGCGCTGTGGCGGGTATCGTGGGCGGCGTTGTGTACCGCTTCGATATGCGAGAACCCGGCGAAATACACCAGGCACGCGCCGAGGATCGACGCGCCGATGGCGGCGCTCAGGCGTTGGCTCAGGGTGGCGGTACTGCTAGCGGTATGCGAGGTGCTGCTGATGATCGACATGGCGCGTCCCTTCAGGGTTTCAGGGTGACACGAGCGCATGAAAACCCCGCGAGCCAGGCACGCAGGATTCAAACAGCGCCCGCCCACCGCGGGTTTGTTGGATGATTTTTTCGGGCCGGTCTCCGGGCTTGCGAGGGGGCTCTTGAACTGAGTCCTGAAAGCATCGCCTTCCCATGCACAAAGCACAGTGGCTGTGACGCTTCGCTCGCTTACCGTTGCGGGGGCAGCACCGGACTGGTCATATCGCTATGACGCACCGGTTTCCCGTTTCACCCTGTGAAGGGCACCCGAAACAAGGTGAGTAGGAAAGCATGCAGGGCGACGGTAGTCAAATTGACCGAGCACCTGTAGCCTTGCACCTTCGAGGTTCTTCGGCCCAGGCCGAAGCTAAGAAGGGAACGCGGTTCAAGCCGCGGCTGCCCCCGCAACTGTGAAGGGTTTATCTGACTGCCACGCCACTGCCATCAAGGCGGGAAGGCGCAGCCAGCGCCGGTCGCAAGACCCGCAAGCCCCAAGCCAGGAGACCTGCCTCGCAACCGATTTTTCAATTCAACCGGGCGGGGTGATCCGGTGACGAAATCTGCTGCTGCGCGCTGCGCAGGGCCTATCGTCCCGTATGCCCGCCCCCAAGGGCATCCGATGAAAACACTGGCCAAACTCCCCGTCACCATCGTTACCGGCTTTCTCGGCTCGGGCAAAACCACCTTGCTGCGCCATATGCTCGATAACGCCCAGGGCCGTCGCATTGCGGTGATCGTCAACGAGTTCGGCGAACTGGGCATCGACGGTGAAATCCTCAAGCAGTGCTCCATCGGTTGCACCGAGGAAGAAGCCAACGGGCGCGTGTATGAGCTGGCCAACGGCTGCCTGTGCTGCACCGTGCAGGAAGAGTTCTTCCCGGTGATGCGCGAACTGGTCGCCCGTCGCGGCGACCTCGACCATATCCTCATCGAAACCTCCGGCCTGGCCCTGCCAAAGCCCTTGGTGCAGGCGTTCCAGTGGCCGGAAATCCGCAGCGCCTGCACAGTCGACGCGGTGATCACCGTGGTCGACAGCCCCGCCGTGGCGGCCGGCACCTTCGCCGCGTTCCCGGACCAGGTCGACGCCCAGCGCAAACTCGACCCGAACCTGGACCACGAATCACCGCTGCATGAGCTGTTCGCCGACCAACTGGCCAGCGCCGACCTGGTGATCCTCAACAAGTGCGACCTGATCAACCCCGAGGACCTGGCCCGCGTGCGCCTGGAAGTCGCCGAAGAGTTGCCGCCGGCGGTGAAGATCATCGAAGCCAGCAGCGGTCGTGTGCCGCTGGACGTGTTGATCGGCCTGGGCGCCGGCTCCGAAGCGCACATCGACGCTCGCCACAGCCATCACGATCATCATCACGAAGGTGAAGACGATCATGATCACGATGCGTTCGACTCCATTTCCATCGACCTGCCCCAGTCCGACGAAGCGCTGCTGCTCGACGCCCTGACCCAACTGGTGGTGCAGCACGGCATCTTGCGCGTCAAAGGCTTTGCGGCGATCCCGAACAAGCCGATGCGCCTGCTGATCCAGGGCGTGGGCACGCGCTTCGACAAGCACTTCGACCGCGCCTGGAGCGCCGACGAAGCGCGCATCACGCGCCTGGTGCTGATCGGCCAGGAGCTGGATGCGGCGGGCCTCGAAGCGCAATTGCGCGCCGCCCTCAGCGTTTAACCCATGCACTTGCTCAGGACCCAGCCCGGCGGTTTCGTCGCGGACGACAATATTGCCGACCTTGGACAAACCCCCGCCGAGCTGGTGATCCTGTGCAGTGGCGACTCCAGCCTGGCGCTGCTCGCTGAAGCGGCCCAGCAATTGCCCGAGGACTACCCCAGCTTTCGCCTGGCCAACCCGATGCAGGTGCAGAACCATGCCTCGGTGGACTTGTACGTCGACGAGGTGCTGCGCCACGCCAAGGTCATCCTGATTTCCCTGCACGGCGGGATCGGCTATTGGCGTTACGGCATCGAGCGTCTGGTGGCGTTGGCCGAGCGCGGGGTCACGCTGATCCTGGTGCCGGGGGATGATCGCGCGGACCCGGAGCTCAGCGGCCTCAGCACCGTGGATGCCGCAGCGCGTGAGCGCCTGTGGCAGTTCCTGCGCCAGGGCGGCCTGGGCAACGCGCTGGATTTTTATCGCTGCCTGGCCAGCGGCTATCTGGGCCGCGACTATGCCTGGGCCGAGCCGAAAACCCTGGCGCGCAGCGCGATTTATCACCCGCACAAGGCCAATGCGTGCCTCAGCGACTGGCAGTTGGACTGGAATCCCGAGTTCCCGGTGGCGGCCGTGCTGTTCTACCGCTCCCATCTGCAAGCGGCCAACACCGGTTTTATCGATGTGTTCTGCCAGCGCCTGCAGGCGGCGGGCCTGAATCCGTTGCCGATGGCGGTGGCCAGTCTGAAGGAGCCCGGCTGCCTGACGGCGGTCGAGGATTGGCTGGATGAAGTGCAGGCATCGGTGATTCTCAACACCACCGGCTTTGCCCAATCCAGCCCAGAGGCGCCACATTTGCGCCCGTTTCGCCGCAATATCCCGGTGATTCAGGCGATTTGTGCCCAAGACAATCAACCCGGCTGGCAGGCCAGTGAACAAGGCCTCGGCCCGCGTGACCTGGCGATGCACATTGCCTTGCCGGAACTGGATGGTCGCATCATCAGCCGGCCGATCAGCTTCAAGGACCTGGCCTGGCGCAGCGAGCGCAGCCAGTCGGACGTGGTGTGCTATCGCGCAGCGCCGGAGCGCATGGACTTTGTCGCTGAACTGGCGCGCCGTTGGGTCGAACTGGCGCGGGTGCCGAATGCCGACAAGCGCATCGCTCTGATCCTCGCCAACTACCCAACGCGCGACGGTCGCATTGGTAACGGTGTGGGCCTGGACACGCCGGCGGCGGCGCTGAATATCCTGCGGGCCTTGCAGGCCGAGGGTTATCCGCTGCCCGAAATCCTGCCGGAAAGCGGCACCGCGTTGATCCACGAACTGCTCGGTGGCGTCACCAACGACCTGGACAACCTCGACCTGCGCCCGTGCCACCAAAGCCTGGGCCTGGACGACTACGAGGCGATGTTCAAGCGCCTGCCCGAAGCCAACCGCCAGGCGGTGCTGGAACGCTGGGGCACGCCCCACAACGACCCGATGTGCCGCGACGGCCGCCTGATGATCGCCGGCCTGCGCCTGGGCTTGACGTTTATCGGCATCCAGCCGGCCCGCGGTTACCAAGTGGACGCCAGTGCGGTGTACCACGACCCGGACCTGGTGCCGCCCCACGCCTACCTGGCGTTCTATTTCTGGTTACGCCACACCTACGGCGCCCACGGCGTGATCCACGTCGGCAAGCACGGCAACCTGGAATGGCTACCGGGCAAGGGCGTCGGGCTGTCGGAAAATTGCTGGCCCGACGCGCTGCTCGGGCCGCTGCCGAATATCTACCCGTTTATCGTCAACGACCCGGGCGAGGGCGCCCAGGCCAAACGCCGCACCCAGGCGGTGATCATCGATCACTTGATGCCGCCGCTGACCCGTGCCGAAACCTACGGGCCGCTGCGCGACCTGGAGCTGTTGGCGGACGAATACTACGAAGCGCAACTGCTCGACCCGCGCCGCGCCCGCGAGCTGCAAAAGGACATCCTCAAGCTGGTGCGCGAAACCCGCATCGACCAGGAACTTGAGCTGGACAGCGATGCCGATGCGGCGATCTGGTTGCCGCGTCTGGATACCTACCTGTGTGACTTGAAGGAATCGCAGATCCGCGACGGCCTGCATATCTTCGGCGAGTCGCCCCAGGGCCGCTTGCGCGTCGACACGTTGCTCGCGTTGCTGCGTATCCCCCGTGGCGACGGTCGAGGCGCGCAATCGAGCCTGTTGCGGGTGTTGGCCAAGGCCTTCGAACTGGCGTTCGATCCGCTGGACTGCGCCCTGGCCGAACCTTGGACCGGTCGCCGTCCAGAGGTTTTGCAAAGGATCGATCCCCAGCTGTGGCGCACGGCCGGTGATACCCGCGAGCGCCTGGAACTGTACGCCGCGTGGTTGATCGAGCGCGCGCTGGAAGGGCCGCTGGAACAGTTGGAAGTGCCCGGCTGGGAGGACGTCAAGTCGGTCATCGAAAGCCTGCGCAGTGTCGTGGCGCCGCGCCTGGATGCGTGCGGCCCGGCGGAAATGCGCGGCTTGCTCGACGCCCTGGGCGGCCGCTTTGTACCGGCCGGCCCAAGCGGCGCGCCGAGCCGCGGGCGCCTGGATGTGCTGCCCACCGGGCGCAATTTTTTCAGCGTCGACGTGCGCAACCTGCCGACCACTACTGCTTGGCGCATCGGTTTTCAATCGGCCAACCTGATTCTGGAGCGGCACCTGCAAGACCACGGCGACCACCTGCGCCAGCTCGGCTTGTCGGTGTGGGGCACCGCCACCATGCGCACCGGCGGCGACGATATCGCCCAGGCCATGGCCCTGATGGGTGTGCGCCCGGTGTGGGCCACGGGCAGCCAGCGGGTGGACGACTTCGAAATCCTGCCGATCAGCCTGCTGGACCGTCCGCGTGTCGACGTGACCTTGCGCGTGTCCGGGTTCTTCCGGGATGCCTTTGCCAACCTGATCCGCCTGTTCGATGCAGCGGTACAGGCGGTGGCGGCGCTGGACGAGCCCGACGACATGAACCCGCTGGCCGCCAAGGTCCGCAGCGAGCGCCAGGCTCTGCTTGAGTCTGGGCTGGACGAAGCCGCAGCGGCGAAACAGGCCGGTTGGCGTATTTTCGGCGCCAAGCCCGGCGCCTACGGTGCGGGGGTGCAGGGCGCGATCGATGGTCGCCTGTGGCAGAGCCGCGAGGACTTGGCCGAGGTCTACCTGAACTGGGGTGGCTACGCCTATGGTGGTGCCGACGAGGGCACCGCCGCCCGCGGGCAATTCGCCCAGCGCCTGAGCCAGGTGCAGGCGGTGCTGCAAAACCAGGACAATCGCGAGCACGACCTGCTCGACTCCAACGATTACTACCAATTCCAGGGCGGCATGCTCGCCGCCGTGGAAACCCTGAGCGGCGACAAGGCTGCCAGCTACCATGGCGACCATAGCCAGCCGGACTTGCCGAAAATCCGCACCTTGAAGGAAGAGCTGAACCGGGTGATCCGTTCCCGCGCCGCCAACCCCAAGTGGATCGAAGGCGTGAAACGCCATGGCTATAAAGGCGCATTCGAGATGGCGGCGACCGTGGACAATCTCTTCGCGTTCGACGCCACTACCGCGCTGATCGACGATCATCAATACGCCTTGCTCGCCGACGCCTATCTGCTCGACCCTGACACCCGCGCCTTTGTGCAACAGCACAATCCCGATGCCCTGCGGGATATGACCGAGCGCATGCTCGAGGCCCAACAGCGCGGCATGTGGCAGGCGCCGGGGGCGTATCGCGAGGCGTTGGAAAACCTGTTGCTGGATATAGAAGAAGACAGCTGATGACTGAGATACCCCATTTTCCGCTGTCGGCCGTGGTCGGCGCCGACGACCTGAAGCTGGCGCTGTGCCTGACCGCCATCGACCCGAAGATCGGCGGTGTGCTGATCGAAGGCCCGCGCGGCATGGCCAAGTCCACCCTGGCGCGTGGGTTGGCAGACCTGTTGGCCAGCGGTCAATTCGTCACCTTGCCGTTGGGCGCCACCGAAGAACGGCTGGTCGGCACCCTGGATCTGGATGCCGCATTGGGCGAAGGCCGCGCGCAGTTTTCACCCGGCGTGCTGGCCAAGGCTGACGGCGGCGTGTTGTATGTCGACGAGGTCAACTTGCTGCCCGATCACTTGGTGGACCTGCTGCTGGACGTGGCCGCCAGCGGTACCAACCTGATCGAACGCGATGGCATTTCCCACCGGCATTCGGCGCGCTTTGTGCTGATCGGCACGATGAACCCGGAGGAGGGGGAATTGCGCCCGCAGTTGCTTGATCGCTTCGGTTTCAACGTGGCCTTGAGCGGGCAAACCGTACCGGCCGAGCGTGGGCAGATCATCCGCCGACGCCTGGACTTCGACAGCGACCCCGCAGCGTTCTGCGCGCAGTGGGCGCAGCCGCAGTCGGCATTGCGCGAACGCTGCACCCAGGCGCGGGCCTGCCTCGACAGCATTGCATTGGATGACGCGGCGTTGGCACAGATCACCGAGCGCTGCTTTGCCGCGGGCGTGGATGGTTTGCGCGCCGACCTTGTCTGGTTGCGTGGCGCCAGAGCGCATGCCGCCTGGCGCGGCGCGACGGCCATCGCCGAGGAAGATATCGAAGCCGTGGCCGAGTTCGCCTTGCGCCATCGTCGCCAGGCGCAGTCCCCACCGGCAAGCCCACCCAACCCTGAGGGCCAGGCGCCCCAAGCGTCCGACACTTCACCCGGCCAAGGCCAGTGGGGCGATATGCCTGCGCCGGCCTTGCCCACGGGCGCTCGCCGAGACGTGCCCGCCTGGCCAAAAAAGCCCTAGGCATCCGCCCCCGACCTGACGCGGGGGCGGATGCCCGGCCCAAGGCGGGGCGACTGGATAAAGGCAGGCACGGCAAGCCGCGCAGCGCACAGCACGGCGCGATCAACTGGCCGGGCACCTTGCTCGGGGGGCGGCCGCAGTGCCGTGAGGATCTGCGCTTGCACCTGCGCAGCCGCTCGGCCCAAGAGTTATGGTTGGTGATTGTCGACGCGTCGGCGTCCACCCGACGGCATCGTGCGTTGACCGATGCCAAAGGGCTATTGGCCCAACTGTTGGATGACGCCTACCGGCAGCGGGCGCGCATGGCATTGCTGACGGCGAGCGGACAGTCGCCGAAGTGGCAGGTGCAGGGCCTGAAAGCCGCGAAGAGCCTGACGGGTTGGCTGGATCAGCTCGGCGCGGGTGGCGGTACGCCGCTGTTGGCCGCGCTGAGCGAGGCGGCACAATGGCTGGCGGCGCGCAGAAAACGCTACCCCACCGAGCAGCAGCGGTTGCTGGTAATGACCGATGGGCGGCTCAAGGAGATTGTCACGTTGCCAGCGCTGGATTGCCCGGGGTTACTGGTCGACATCGAACGCGGGCCGATTCGGTTGGGGAGGGCACGAGAGCTGGCTCAGCGCCTCTATTTGGATTATCGACATATCGATAGTTTTTAGGCTCTAAAGCCGGATCGGGAAGCGTCACTTTTGTAAAGTCGAATTTTCCGACATCAATCACCGATAACAAATATTTACTCTCTGAATCCTCTCGCGTTCAGGAGTAAAGGGATGACTTCCAGCGTATTACCGAGCGTTTTCTTCGACCACAGTCGACACACCCTGAGCGTGCGCAACGTCGAGGCTCGTCTTGACGTATTGGCCTTCGAGGGCCTGGAATACCTGAGCCAACCCTTCACCTATCGCATAGCGTTCACCAGCACCGAACATGACCTCGCCGCCGAAACCCTACTCGGCCAGGACTTCCTTTTCAGCCTGGTGCGTGAATACCCCAAGCGCGAACAGGTCATGCAGTATGGCGAGAGCGATCTGGCCTTCATCTCGCGTCTGCTGGCCGACGGCGGCATGGGGCTGAGCTTTGAACTGCAAGGCAAACCCGTGCGCGACGTGGTGCAAACCACCTTCATCCTCAACGGCGACCGACACCAGTACTTCAACCAGAAAGAAAGCTGGCAGCGTTTCAACTGGCCGGGTCGCAGCGACTATCCCGGCGTGAGCCTGAGCTGGACCAGCGTGCATGCCGGCGAGCGGTTATTCGGCGATTACCCCGGCACCTGGGGCCTGATCCGCCTGCTGGAGAACGCCCAGGTTACGCCGTTGGACGACGGCGACAGCCGCTACCGCCTGGCCCTCAAGGCGCCTGACGGTTTGAACCTGACGTGGCACCTGCGCACCGAACTGGATGCGGGACCGTTGGCGTTGCTCAAGCTGCGCAGCTTCACGTTGCCGCAACAGATATTCCTCAACGAGGGCTGAGCCATGGCGTCGGTGAGGCGGCTCCTTGCCGGTCAGGAAGCGCCCGGCACATTCGGCCAAAGATCCGCCACCAAAAACAACCGCTCAGCTTCCTCCCAGTCCTCGCCGTTCTGAACCAGCCGCACCAGCAACTGAGCCGGGGCCATTGGCGCCAGGTCCGCCAGCCATCCTTGCATCTGTTCTTCGCTCCACACCGCTTCTGCCAGGTAATGCGCTGGCGCCAGCCACGCATGCCGGGGCAGGGGCTGCCAGCGACCGGGCGCACTGGCGCTGACAAAGTCCCGCCAATCACGCTGATGCAGCCAGCGCCCACGCAAATGCTCTGGGTGAGCGCCGTGGGGCGGTTCCGCCTGGCCAGGCCAGGGATAGAGCAAATAGCCGCCGAGCCACAAGTGCGCATCGAACTGCTCGATGCCCAGCGCCGCCAACGCCTCGTGGCTCTCCGGGCGTGCCGAAATCGGCAGCTGATGCTGGGCCAGGTGCGCCAGCTTGCGATCCAGCCGATCATGACAACCCGGCCCCAGCCACCGTGCGGTGTCCTGGCCGTTGCCGTCCTGCGGACCGAGGTAGAGTTTGATCGCCAGTTCCAAGTGATGCACGCCGTCGCGGTCGCGCAGGAGCATGTCCAGTTCACCCAGAGTATGCCCGGCGCGGCGGATCGGCAGGTTGGCGGCCAACAGTTCCACGCCCGGCGCATGCTGCACTGCGAACTGCCACAGGCGTTCGTAATAAAGGCCCAGGCGCCGGGTGCGTGCCAGATTCAACCAATGCTGCAGGGGGCTGCTGTCCTGGTCCAAGTGCCGCAGCCAGTGCTCGAGACGGTCGGGCGCCTGTACCCAGTCGCTGCCGGCCAGCGGATGGCGTTGCGGCCACGGCGTTTGCGCGAGCATGGGCGGGGCGAGCATTACCCACGCCAAGTCGCGCACCTCGGGATGGCGCAGTTGGCGGGGAAGGTTGTGCAAGTCGGGGAAGACGGTCATGGTCCGAGCATAGCCTTTTACACAGGGGAGGGTGGCTGAGAAGCGTTGTCATCAAGGCTTCACGGCGACAAAGGATTTTGCCTGACGCGGCCTTTCGCCCATAATCGTTCTTTTTTGCCACACCCCAATCCCGCAGGAGCCCCATGGAGCAATTTCGCAATATCGGCATTATCGGTCGCCTGGGCAGTACCCAGGTGCTGGACACCGTCCGCCGGCTGAAAAAGTTTCTGCTCGAGCGCCACCTGCATGTGATCCTCGAAGACACCATCGCCGAAATCCTCCCGGGCCATGGCCTGCAAACCTCGTCGCGCAAGATGCTCGGTGAAGTGTGTGACATGGTGATTGTGGTCGGCGGCGACGGCAGCCTGCTCGGCGCCGCACGGGCGCTGGCACGGCATAACGTGCCGGTGCTGGGGATTAACCGTGGCAGCCTGGGGTTCCTGACCGATATTCGTCCCGATGAGCTGGAAGTTGAAGTGGCCAAGGTGCTCGACGGCCATTATCTGGTGGAGAACCGTTTCCTGCTGCAGGCCGAAGTGCGTCGCCACGGCGAAGCCATTGGCCAGGGCGATGCCCTCAACGATGTGGTGCTGCACCCCGGCAAATCCACGCGGATGATCGAATTCGAGTTGTATATCGACGGCCAGTTCGTGTGCAGCCAAAAGGCCGATGGCCTGATCGTCGCCACGCCCACCGGCTCCACCGCCTATGCGCTGTCGGCGGGTGGCCCGATCATGCACCCCAAGCTTGATGCCATTGTGATTGTGCCGATGTACCCCCATATGTTGTCCAGCAGGCCTATCGTGGTCGACGGCAACAGTGAGCTGAAAATCGTGGTTTCCAAAGACATGCAGATTTACCCGCAAGTCTCCTGTGACGGGCAGAACCACTTCACCTGCGCCCCCGGTGACACCATCACCGTGAGTAAAAAGGCGCAGAAGCTGCGGCTGATCCATCCGCTGGACCACAACTACTATGAAGTGTGCCGCACCAAGTTGGGCTGGGGCAGCCGCTTGGGGGGTGGAGGCGACTGATGCTCGATCCCGCGCGTAGCTACGACCTGATTGGCGATGTGCACGGTTGCGCCCACACCCTTGAGCACTTGCTCGACCAGTTGGGTTACCACAAGCACGCTGGCACCTGGCGCCATCCATCACGCATGGCGGTGTTCCTCGGCGACATCATCGACCGTGGCCCGCGGATTCGCGAGGCGCTGCATATCGTCCATGACATGGCCGAGGCCGGGCAGGCGTTATGCATCATGGGCAACCACGAGTTCAATGCCCTGGGCTGGGCCACGCCCGCGCCGCCGGGCAGCGGCAAGCAGTTCGTGCGCGAACACACGCCACGGCACGAGCGGTTGATCCACGAGACCCTGACCCAATTCGAGCATCACCCGGGCGACTGGCACGACTTCCTTGGCTGGTTCTATGACATGCCGCTGTTTGTCGACGCCGGACGTTTCCGCGTGGTGCATGCGTGCTGGGATGACGGGTTTATCCAGCCGCTGCGCGCGACTTTTCCCGACGGCTGTATCGATCAGCATTTCCTGCAGGCCGCCGCCGTACCGGGCAGTTTCGCCTGCAATGCCTTTGATCGCCTGCTGCGCGGCACCGACATGCGTCTGCCGGACGGTTTGACCCTGACCGGCGGCGATGGCCTGACGCGTTCGTTCTTTCGCACCAAGTTCTGGGAAGAAGACCCGAAAACCTACGGCGACATCGTGTTCCAGCCCGACGCATTGCCGGAGCCGGTGGCGCGGACACCGTTGTCGTCGTCTGAAAAGAATTCCCTGCTGCGCTACGGCGTCGACGAGCCTGTGCTGTTCGTCGGGCATTACTGGCGCAGCGGCAAACCGGCGCCGATCCGTCCGAACCTGGCCTGCCTGGACTACAGCGCGGTGCTGTACGGCAAGCTGGTGGCGTATCGACTGGATCAGGAAACCCGCCTTGATCCGCATAAATTCGTATGGGTCGACGTTGAGCGACCCGAGGTAATTACATGAGTGCCGTGCCCGTATTACGCTTGCCGCTGAGCGTCGACCTGGGCGGTTTCGTCAAACTGTTGCAACGCATGCAGGTGCCCCATCGCGTCAGTGAAGAAGCGGGCGAGCAGGTGTTGTGGGTGCCCGCGACCATCAGTGACGACGTGCGCGTCTTGTATCAACGTTTTCCGGCCGGCGATCCGGACCAGCAACTGGATATTCCCGAGCAGGCGCCGGTCACGCGCCCAAGTTTTGTCCAGCAAGTACGCCACAGCCCGGTGACGGCGCTGGTGCTGCTGGCGAGCCTGATCGTCGGCGCGGTGACCTTGCTCGGTGAAAACCTGCAAGCCATGAGCTGGCTGACCTTCCTGCCGTTCCGGGTGATGGGTGAGTACATCCAGTTCACGCCGCTGGCCGATACCTTGGCCTCGGGCCAGTGGTGGCGGCTGGTCACGCCGATGTTGATCCACTTCGGCATCCTGCACCTGGCCATGAATGGCATGTGGTACTGGGAGCTGGGGCGACGTATTGAAGCGCGCCAGGGCAGTATCAACCTGCTGGGCCTGACGCTGTTGTTCAGCCTGGCCTCCAACTTCGCTCAATACACCTATGGCGGCCCGGGCCTGTTTGGTGGCTTGTCCGGCGTGTTGTATGGGTTGCTGGGACACTGCTGGATCTATCAACTCCTCTCGCCCAACCCGGCCTATCGCCTGCCCCGTGGGGTATTGGTGATGATGCTGGTGTGGCTGGTGCTGTGCCTGTCGGGGCTGGTCTCGATGATCGGTTTCGGCGAAATCGCCAACGCCGCCCATGTCGGCGGCCTGGCCATCGGTTGCCTGACCGGCTTGTTGGGCGGTTTATACAGTCGTCGCAAATCCACTATTCGTTAAGGAAGAGCCTGAATGTCCTCTTTTGCTGAAATGATCGAAAACATCACCCCGGACATCTACCAGAGCCTCAAGCTCGCCGTGGAAATCGGCAAATGGTCCGACGGCCGCAAGCTCACCGCCGAACAGCGCGAGCTGTCGCTGCAAGCGATGATCGCCTGGGAAATCCAGAACCTGCCGGAAGACCAGCGCACCGGCTACATGGGAACGCAGGAGTGTGAATCGAAGTCGATCACGGTGCCGAACATCCTGTTTAAGTCGGATGCGATCCATTGATTGAAATTGGTCGCGGTGCAGTCAGCAAAATGTCGGCGCAACTCGGTGAGCCGACTGTTCAATACGCGTTTCGTCTGGGCGATACCGAGGTGCCGGTCAACCCCTTGATCGGCACCCATGTGCGCCTGGAGTACCTCGGTGCGATCCATTGCAGCCATTGCGGCCGCAAGACCAAGACCAGCTTCAGCCAGGGTTATTGCTACCCATGCATGACCAAGCTGGCCCAGTGCGACCTGTGCATCATGAGCCCCGAGCGTTGTCATTACGCCGCGGGTACCTGCCGTGATCCTGCGTGGGGCGAGCAGTTCTGCATGACCGACCATGTGGTTTACCTGGCCAATTCGTCGGGGATCAAGGTCGGCATCACCCGCGCCACCCAATTGCCCACGCGTTGGCTGGACCAGGGCGCCAGCCAGGCGCTGCCGATTGTGCGTGTTTCCACGCGCCAGCAGTCCGGTTTTGTCGAAGACCTGTTCCGCAGCCAGGTGGCCGACAAGACCAACTGGCGTGCCTTGCTCAAGGGCGATGCGCAATCGGTCGACCTCAAGCAGGTGCGCGATGAGCTGTTTGCGTCTTGCGCCGACGGCCTGGTGAGTTTGCATGAACGCTTTGGCCTGCAAGCCATCCAAACGATTGCCGACATTGAACCGATCGAAATCCGTTACCCGATCGAGCAGTATCCGACCAAGATCGTCAGTTTCAACCTGGACAAGAACCCGATTGCCGAAGGCACGCTGCTGGGGATCAAGGGCCAATACCTGATCTTCGACACCGGCGTCATCAATATTCGTAAGTACACGGCCTACCAGCTCGCCGTGCATCAGTAAAAGGATGCCACCCATGCGCACCGAACAACCGAAGATGATTTACCTGAAGGACTATCAGGCGCCGGACTACCTGATCGACGAGACGCACCTGACCTTCGAGTTGTTCGAGGACCACAGCCTGGTCCACGCGCAGTTGGTGATGCGCCGCAACCCCGAGCGTGGCGCCGGCTTGCCACCGTTGGTGCTGGACGGCCAGCAGCTCGAGCTGTTGAGCGTGAACCTGGCTGACCAGGAGTTGACGGACGCTGACTATCAGTTGACCGACAGCCACCTGACCGTGCAGCCCACGAGTGAGGCCTTCACCCTCGACACCAGCGTCAAGATCCACCCGGAAACCAACACCGCCCTCGAAGGCTTGTACAAGTCCGGCGGCATGTTCTGCACCCAGTGCGAGGCCGAAGGGTTCCGCAAGATCACTTACTACCTCGACCGTCCGGACGTGATGAGTACCTTCACCACCACCGTGATCGCCGAGCAACACAGCTACCCCGTGCTGCTGTCCAACGGCAACCCGATTGCCAGTGGTCCTGGCGAAGACGGTCGGCACTGGGCCACCTGGGAAGACCCGTTCAAGAAGCCGGCGTACCTGTTCGCGCTGGTGGCCGGTGATTTGTGGTGTGTCGAAGACAGCTTCACCACCATGACCAGCCGTACCGTGGCGCTGCGTATCTATGTCGAGCCGGAAAATATCGACAAGTGCCAGCACGCCATGATCAGCTTGAAAAAATCCATGCGCTGGGATGAAGAGACCTACGGCCGGGAGTACGACCTCGACATCTTCATGATCGTCGCCGTCAACGACTTCAACATGGGCGCCATGGAGAACAAGGGCCTCAATATCTTCAACTCCAGTGCCGTGCTGGCCCGCGCCGAAACCGCTACCGACGCCGCCCACCAGCGGGTCGAGGCGATCGTCGCCCATGAGTACTTCCACAACTGGTCGGGCAACCGCGTGACCTGTCGCGACTGGTTCCAACTGTCGCTCAAGGAAGGTTTCACCGTGTTCCGCGACTCGTGCTTCTCTGCGGACATGAACTCGGCCACGGTCAAGCGCATCCAGGATGTGGCATACCTGCGCACTCACCAGTTCGCCGAAGACGCCGGCCCCATGGCCCACGCCGTGCGCCCGGATAGCTTTATCGAGATTTCCAACTTCTACACCCTGACCGTGTACGAAAAGGGCTCGGAAGTGGTCGGTATGATCCACACGTTGCTCGGCGCCGAAGGCTTCCGCAAAGGCAGCGACCTTTATTTCGAGCGCCATGACGGTCAGGCCGTGACCTGCGACGACTTCATCAAGGCCATGGAAGACGCCAACGGCGCCGACCTCAGCCAGTTCAAGCGTTGGTACAGCCAGGCCGGTACGCCACGCTTGGCGGTGAGCGAGTCCTACGATGCGGCGGCCAAAACCTACAGCCTGACGTTCCGCCAAAGCTGCCCGGAAACGCCGGACAAGGTGGAGAAGCTGCCGTTCGTAATTCCGGTGGCATTGGGCCTGCTGGACGCCAAGGGCGCCGCTATAGCGTTGCGCCTGGCCGGTGAGGCAAGCGCTGCCGGCACGTCCCGCGTGATTTCGGTGACCGAGGCCGAGCAGACCTTCACCTTCGTCGATATCGTCGAACAACCACTGCCTTCGCTGCTGCGCGGTTTCTCGGCGCCGGTGAAGCTGAGCTTCCCATACACCCGTGATCAGCTGATGTTTCTGATGCAGCACGACAGCGACGGCTTCAATCGCTGGGATGCCGGCCAGCAATTGTCGGTGCAGGTGTTGCAGGAGCTGATTGGCCAGTATCAAGCGGGTCAGCCGCTGAAGCTGGATCAACGCCTGATCGACGCATTGCGCACAGTATTGAGCGATGAAAGCCTGGACCAGGCGATGGTCGCCGAAATGCTCTCGTTGCCGGGTGAGGCCTACCTGACGGAAATCAGCGAAGTGGCCGATGTCGACGCCATTCACGCCGCCCGTGAATTCGCCCGCAAGCAACTGGCCGACCAGTTGTTCGACGGTTTGTGGCTGCGCTACCAGGCCAATCGCGAACTGTCCAAGCAAACCCCGTATGTGGCGGCTGCCGAGCACTTTGCCCGGCGTGCCTTGCAGAACATTGCGCTGTCGTACCTGATGCTCAGCGGCAAGCCGCAAGTGCTGGCGGCAACGTTGGACCAGTTCGACACCAGCGACAACATGACCGAACGCCTGACCGCATTGGCCGTGTTGGTGAATTCGCCGTTCGAGGCGGAAAAAGCCAAGGCCCTGGCGACGTTTGCCGAAAACTTCAAGGACAACCCGCTGGTCATGGACCAGTGGTTCAGCGTGCAGGCCGGCAGCGTGTTGCCGGGCGGGCTGGCTCGGGTCAAGGCGTTGATGGAGCATCCGGCGTTCACTATCAAGAACCCGAACAAAGTGCGCGCGCTGGTGGGCGCGTTTGCCGGGCAGAACCTGATCAACTTCCACGCTGCGGACGGTTCGGGCTATCGCTTCCTGGCGGACCTGGTGATTCAGTTGAACGGCTTCAACCCGCAGATCGCCTCGCGTCAGTTGGCGCCGTTGACCCGCTGGCGCAAATACGACAGCGCGCGGCAGGCGCTGATGAAGGCGGAGCTGGAGCGTATTCGTGCCTGCGGTGAGCTGTCGAGTGACGTGTTCGAGGTGGTCAGCAAGAGCCTTGCGTAAACCCCGTAATTAAAAAAACGGCCGGCAGGCCGTTTTTTTTCGCCGCGGATAATTGGCGGCCGAGCGGCTGCTGACATTTTCTGACAGGGTGCTCTGATAAGCTGCCCACTTTCCTTTTTCGGTGGGCTCAATGTGTCGCGTACCACTCGTCTACTGACTTTGCTCCAGGCCCTGCGGGGCAAGAAGCGTCCGGTGACCGCCGCCGTGCTGGCGGCACAGTTGGAGGTGTCCGAGCGCACGCTGTATCGCGACATCGCCGAATTGACCGCGCTGGGGGCGCCGATTTTTGGCGAGGCCGGGGTAGGGTATGTGCTGCGCAGCGGGCTGTTTCTGCCGCCATTGATGCTCAACGCCGAGGAAACCGAAGCCATCGTACTCGGTCTGCGCTATGTGGATCAGCGTGGCGACGACGTCTTGAGCCATGCTGCGGCCAATGCCTTGGCGAAAATTGCCGACGTGCTGGACCCCGCCGCCCAGGAAGCGTTACGCAACCCGACACTGCTACCTGGCCCGCCAGGGTTCGGCTACCCGGAAAACCGCGTACCGCTCAATGTGTTTCGCGAAGCCATTCGCAATCAGGCCAAATTGCACGTCGATTACGCCGATGCGAGCCAGACTCAGAGCCAACGGCTGATCTGGCCCCTGGCGCTGGGCTTTCTCAATGAGGTGCGGGTGATTGTGGCCTGGTGCGAACTGCGCGGTGCGTATCGCACCTTTCGCACCGACCGCGTGGCGGCCGCCGAGGCCCGCGGCGAGCGTTATCCGGGGCGCCGCAGTGACTGGCTGCGGGCCTGGCGCAAGTTGATGGAGCAGCAGCAATCCTCGCCGTTTACTCCTGACAAAAACTGACACAGCCTTGGTTTAGCATCGCGTCATAAATCACCACAAAGGAGCTGTGACATGTCCCTCGCAGAACTGGCCCCGGCCATCGCGGCCTATATTGCGGCAACCAATGCCCGCGACACCTCGGCCGTCGCCCACTGTTTTGCCGACGACGCCAACGTGTTCGATGAAGGCACGCACCAGGTCGGCACCGCTGCCATCGCACGTTGGATGGAAGACACCGCGCAGCGTTATCAGCCCAGGGTCGAAGTACTTAACGTGCAGCATCGTACCGGCAAGGTATTGGTCAACAATGTGGTTTCCGGGAACTTCCCCGGTAGCCCGCTGGAGCTGCGCTATACCTTTCGCTTGAATGAACAGGGCAAGATTTCACGGTTGGATATCTCGTTGTAAGTCATAATGGCGCGCATGACTTTCGACTCGCCTCTCGCTGCTTATCAATACGCCACTGCCCAGTTAGGCTTCGTCGCCGACGATGCCCAGCGCCGCGCGGTGGATGCCCTGCAGGCCTGCCACCAGGCCTTGCACCTGGGGCGCTCGCCGATCCTCGGGGTTTACCTCTGGGGGCCGGTGGGGCGGGGCAAAACCTGGTTGATGGACCAGTTCTACCTTAGCCTGCGCGTGCCAGCGCGGCGCCAACATTTTCATCACTTCATGGGCTGGGTACACCAGCGTTCGTTCCAGCTCACCGGCACCCATGATCCGTTGCAAGCGTTGGCCCGTGAGTTGGCCCAAGAGGTGCGCGTGCTGTGCTTTGACGAGTTGTTCGTCAATGACATCGGTGACGCAATCATCCTCGGCCGCTTGTTCCAGGTGATGTTCGAAGAGGGCGTGGTGATGGTCTGCACGTCCAATCAACCGCCCGAGCAGCTCTATGCCGGCGGCTTCAATCGCGAGCGCTTCCTGCCGGGCATTGCGGCGATCAAGCAGCACATGCAAGTGGTGGCCGTAGACGGTGGCGAAGACCATCGCTTGCACCCGGGTGTCGGCGTGCAGCGCTATTGGGTCGATCAACCGGATGCACTGGCCGCGGTGTTCAAGCAATTGAGCGAGGGCCAAGCGGTGCGCCACGGGGTGGTCAGTGTCGGTCATCGCTGCATTGTGGCGGTGCAGGCCAGCGACACGGTGCTGTGGTGCCGGTATGCCGACCTGTGCGAGCAACCTTTGGCGGCGATGGATTTCATGCTGCTGTGTGATCGTTTCAAGGCGATCCTGCTGGGTGAGGTCCCCAACCTGAGTGCGCAAAAGCGTCCGGGGCGGATCGCCCGAGGCACCGAGGACGGTGTCCAGCGGGTGGCGGCCGGTGATCGCGAATTGCCCGAGTTGTCAGTACACGATGACAGCGTGCGGCGCTTTATCGCCCTGGTGGATGAATGCTATGACCGCAAGGTGCCACTGTTCATCGAGGCTAAAGTGCCGTTGGAAAGCCTCTATACCGAAGGCTATCTGGAATTCCCTTTCAGGCGAACCTTGAGCCGCTTGCAGGAGATGCAATTGCAGCGCTTTGGGGTGTAGGAAAAAGCCTCGTGCAAGGCCTATAGCGGCTTTCGATGCGGAAAACCTTCGCGCTTTCCGGCAGCTTTTTGTAGCTAATCTCCTTCATCTAGCGCCTGCTCCACGCTTACAATCGTTCTCCTCAGAGGGAGCTGATTCCCTTGTTTGTCGTTATCGAGGAAGGAAATGGACACCCCTGACATCCTGGTGCTGCAAGCCAGCTACACCAATCCTGTGCATGCCGAGGCCATCGCCCTGGTGCTCAATCATTACGCTGAAGACCCTATGGGTGGCGGCCACAGCCTGCCAGCCGACCTGCTGCAACAACTGCCGGCTGAACTGGCCAAGCGCCCGCATGCGTTCAGTGTCTTGGCATTCGTGGGCGGCGAGCCTGCGGGGTTGGTCAATTGCTTTGAAGGGTTTTCCACCTTCGCTTGCCGCCCGCTGGTCAATGTCCACGATGTGGCCGTGATGAATCAGTTTCGGGGCCTGGGGCTGAGCCAGAAAATGCTGCAGAAGGTCGAGGAAATCGCCCGTCAGCGTGGCTGCTGCAAGATCACTTTGGAAGTGCTCGAGGGCAATGCTGTGGCGCAAGCGGCGTACCGCAAGTACGGTTTTGACGACTCGGTATTTGATCCGGCCCATGGGCGTATGTTGTTTTGGAATAAGCCGTTGTAATAAGTCACAGGCAAAAAAGGCGCCATTCAATGGCGCCAAGTTAGCCCTCTCGCAAACTTTGAGAGCCGGGTGGTTAGAGTTTCCAGTCCAGTGCCAAGGTGATCGAACGAGGGTCTCCCCAGTACACACCGTTATAAAAGCCGACGCGTTCATAATATTTTTTATCGAACAGGTTGTTGACGTTAACCGACGCCGAAACATGTTCGTCGAACGAGTAACGCGACATCAGGTTGACCACGGTGTAGGCCTGCTGGCTGATCTTGGTGGATTCGGTGAGCAGGTAGCCATCCTGGTCCCGACCGCCGATCGGCCGCTCGGCGAAGTCGTAGAAGTCGCTCTGCCAATTGATTGCGCCGCCCACCGTCAACCCGCGCCATGCACCTGGCAGGCGATAGGCGGTCGACATCTTCAGCATGTTCATCGGCTGGTCGGTGTTGTTGCGCTGCTTATCGCCGTTGAGCGAATGGGTGTAGGTGTAGCCCGCCGTGAGGTTCCAGTCCGGCATGATTTCGCCCGATACCTCCACTTCAAAGCCTTGCACCTTGTTGCCTTTGCCGCCGGATTTGTAGAACTGCTCGCGGGTGACCGGGTCTGGCGGGGCCGCATTGTCGAGTTCGGCGACGTTATCCTGGGTGCTCCAGAAATACGCGGTGGACAGGTTCAAACGCTCATTGAGCAGGCTGCCCTTGAGGCCGATTTCATAGTTACTGCCGACCACCGGTTCGAGATATTTTTTGCTGGCGTCCCGCTCGTCCTGCGGGTTGAAGATATCGGTGTAGCTGGCGTACACCGTGTATTCCGGCGTCAGGTCGTAGAGCAGGCCTGCGTAAGGTGTCCACATATCCGTGTGGGTCTGGCTGGATTTGGTTGAGGCGGTCAACTGGTTATCGAGGTTGTATTTGGGAGAGACGCTTTCGGTTTCCCAACTGCCATATCGGCTGCCCAGTACTGCGTGCCACTTTTCGGTCAGGCTCAAACGTGTGGCGAGGTAGCCGGCCTTCTGTTTTTTGCTGCTGTGTTCACCCTTGAGGCCGGTGGTGCGGTCGGCGAATTTGCCGATGCCGCCCATGTGCTTCCAGTCTTCGATGGTTTCGTAGCCTTGGGGCGTTACAAAACGTTGGAAGGGGGACGTGTCGCGCTGCTCGGATTCGCCATAACCCACCATCAACTCATGTTCGCGCCCCAACAGCGAATAGGCACCCGCCAGGTTAAAGTCCACCGCATCCATTTTCGAGGTGCCGACCATCTGGTTGGTCCAGGCCGTCATGCCGCTGCCATCTGCATTCGGAAAACCGGCGCCGCCGTAATATACCTTGCCGTCGGTATCGCTTTGCCGATGGGTGTAGGCGGCTTTCAGGCGCCAGTCCGTCGACAGGTTGTGGTCGATGGAGGCGAAGGTGGTCTTGTCCTTCAGTGGCCAGGAACTCCAGTCGGCGGCGAGGTTGGCCGAGCGCGAGAGAGTGGCCTTGCTACCGTCGCTGTTCCAGTAGGGCAGGGTGCCCCAGGAAGTGCCTTGTACGTGTTTGTTCTGGTAGTCGAAGCCTACGGCTACCACGGTGTCGTCCGTCAGGTCGGCTTCCAGAATGCCGTAGCCCACTTCCCGTTGCAGCGCGTAGTTGTCGCGAAAGGATTGGCTGTCACGGTAAGCCATCACCGTGCGCCCGCGCAGGCGTCCGTCAAAGGCCAGTGGGCCGCCCACGTCCAGGTAGCTGTAGTAGTTGTCATGGCTGGAGCCGCTGATGCCGGTCTTGGCTTGCCACTGCGTGGTCGGGCGTTTGCGGACCATGTTGACGGTGGCGGAGGGATCGCCGGCACCGGTCGTTAGCCCGGTGGCGCCGCGTACTACTTCGATACGGTCGTAGATGATGGTGTCCGAGTCGGACTTCATGCGCCCGAACGTATTGAGCATGCCATCCACCTGGAAGTTATTGATCGAATAACCCCTGGAGGAATAACTGGCCCGGTCCGAATCCAGATGCTGAACCGTCACGCCGGTGGTCTGGCGCAAGGCGTCGGTCAGGGTATTGAGATTGAAATCGTCCATCTGCTGGCGGGTGACCACCGAAATGGATTGAGGGGTTTCCTTGATCGACAGGTTCAGCCGGGTAGCGGTGCTCATCGAGCCGGTGGTGTAGGCCCCGGTATGTTCGGTATTGGCACCCAGGCCTTCGGCGGTGATGTTGGTGCTGCCTAGCTCCAGCGTGGGGGGCGGCATCTGTTCGGGGTCGGTTTCAGCCAGCAGGTCCGGGCTCAGCGCCAGGCTGAACAGGCTGAGGGTAAAGGTCATGGAGCGGGTAAAGGGCGCGAACATCGCGGAAGACTCCTTGTCGTCTTTGCGACCTTCTCAGTAAGAGAAGGCCTTGGCTCAAAGACGAAAGGAGGCGCGGAACTTTAGGTTTAAACGAGAACGATTGTTAACTTTCTATTGTGAAGCCTGTTTACTTGAGCACCACGTTGGCAGTGTCGGCCGTCTTCGGTTTGATCAGGCTGAAGTCGATCAGGGCTTTCTGCTGGCGCTCGTAGGGGTTGCCGATCAACAACGGGCGCGGTTTGAAGCTGTCGCTGACCAGGCTTTTGCTGTGGTCCAGCTCATCGAAACTCAGGCCGGCCAAGTCAGCCCAGGTGTGGATCAGCTGCGAGCTGCTGTAGGGCCGTTGCAGGTCGCCGGCAAATTTCCAGTCGTGGCTTTCGCGCCATTTCGGTGAGGCGTAGGCCATGAATGGGATGGTGTACATCGGCGCTGTCGGCTTGCCTTCGTTACGGCCCAGGGTGCTGTGGCCTGCGGAGTCGAACACGTCTTCACCGTGGTCCGACAGGTACAGCAGGAAACCGTTGGGGTCGGTCTTGGCGTAGTCCTTGATCAGGCTCGATACCACGAAGTCGTTGTACAGCACCGCGTTGTCGTAGCTGTTGTAGATCGGCAATTGAGCATCGCTGATAGCGTCCGGAACGCCCTGGCGATCGGTGAACTTCTCGAAGGTTGGCGGATAGCGGTACTGGTAGCTCATGTGCGTGCCCAGCAGGTGGACCACGATGAGCTTGCGCTCGGCGGTGTCGGCCAGGGCCTTGGCGAAGGGCGCCAGCACGTCGCCGTCGTATTGGCGGGCGTTCTGGTTGCGGTTGTTGTTCAGGTAGACCTGCTCGTCGGCCTGTTCGGAAAAGGTCGTGAGCATGGTGTTGCGCTTGGTCATGGTCTGCTGGTTGGTGATCCAGAAGGTCTTGTAACCGGCCTGTTTCATCACGCTGACAATCGACGGCGTCTTGAGGTAGAGGTCCGGGTTCTCTTCGTCGGCGAAGGTCAGTACCTGTTGCAGCGCTTCAATCGTGTAGGGGCGAGGGGTAATGACGTTGTCGAACACCGCCAACTGGTCACGCAATTTGTCCAGTTCCGGCGTGGTACTGCGCGGGTAGCCATAGAGGCTCATGCGCTGACGGTTGGTGGACTCGCCGATCACCAGCACCAGGGTCGAAGGCTGGCCGGCCATGCTGTCCTTGAGGTTTTTCAACGGCGGGATCTGGCTGGCGCTGGTCAGCATGCCTTGCATGTTGTCCAGTTGCTCGGTGTAGCGGCGGTAGGCGACGATCATCTGCCACGGTACAGCTGGCTCGATGCGGGTTTCGAAGCGGTCGATGGCCAGCTCCATGGTTTCGCTCGTGGCGATCTGCTTGACCAGCGGGTAGCCGACGACGGCCAGCACAATGGCTACCGCGGCCAGTATCGACTGACCGCGAGGCAGGTAAACCGGGCGCAAGCGCGTCCACAGGAAGATGGCGAAGGCGGTGTGCGCAATGAACGCCAGCACGATCCACCAGGCGAAATATTGCGTGGCGTATTCGCCCGCTTCAGAAATGTTCGACTCGAACATGATGAAGATGACGCTCTGGGAGAATTCCTGCTGATAGATGAAGAAATAACCCAGGCTGGCCATGGAGCAAGCCCACAGCACCACACCAATCACTGCGGCGAGCAGGCGTGTATGGCGCGCGAACAGCAACATAGGCGCCAACCACAGCGCGCTCATGAAGAAGGCTTGGCGAAAGCCACTGAAACCGGAAGTGCCGGTCAGTTGAATCAGCAGTTGGGTAATACCCGAGAAGTACCAGAAAAACAGGAACAGCCAACCCAAGCCGGCCCAATCAAAACCTTTCGCAGACGTAGTGCTGCGTTTGAACATCGCCATCCAGCGCTCCAACCCGATAATTTTTCAGCTGATGCGCAGGGACGCACGCAACAGAGGCCGCCCTTGTGTGAGGCGGCCCTTCGGGCGGGAGTATCGTGACGGGAATGTGAAAAATTCGTGAGTTTTTTGTAAGGATTACCTTACAGCGTCACTCAGCAGAGGGTGGGCTGTGGGCTGGAAGGCTGATCCAGCTGGCCTTGCAGGTGTGAGCGCAGGCGCAGGACTTCCTGTTGCAGTTGGTCGCGTTCGGCCTTCAATTGGCGCAACTCGTCACGACGGATGCTGACGTAGAGGGTCTGTGGCGGGCGGGTCATCTGTGCTGTGCTCATTGCTTACCTCGCAAATAGCCGGTAGATCGCGGTGCCAGAACGCATGATTCAAGATTCTCGGCATCAGTCGGAAGCAATTCTGAATTCTTTTCAGTATCAATGGAACTTTTATATTTTTAGTGGTCGTGTGACTTTTGCGGGGGTGATGGTGAAATGCTGGCTACTTTTTTGTCATGAAACTACACCGATCCGCTCTGGACTAACCCTCATTAGCCTCGTTGCGCTATAAACTATGCCACACATTTTTTAGTAGTTAGGAGCATCAGCACATGCAACTGGGGATTATTGGACTAGGCCGCATGGGCGGTAATATTGCACGGCGCCTGATGCTCAACGGGCATACCACCGTTGTTTACGACCGTAACGAAGCATTTGTCAAAGGCCTGAGCGAAGAGGGCGCCACCGGCGTCGCCGATTTGAAGGCGCTGGTTGCCGGGCTGCAAAAGCCTCGCGCCGTGTGGGTGATGCTGCCGGCAGGCGACCCCACCGAAAACACCATCAATGAGTTGAGCGAGCTGTTGGACGACGGTGACGTGATCATCGACGGCGGCAACACCAACTACAAGGACGACGTGCGTCGCGCCAAGGCCCTGTCGGAAAAAGGCCTGCACTATGTCGACGTCGGCACCTCGGGCGGCGTATGGGGCTTGGAGCGTGGCTACTGCATGATGATCGGTGGCGACACCGAGACCGTGCAGCGCCTTGACCCGATCTTCGCCAGCCTGGCGCCGGGCCTGGGTTCCATCCCACGCACCAAGGACCGCTCCGCCGTCGCTGACCCCCGCGCCGAGCACGGTTACATTCATGCCGGCCCTGCGGGTTCGGGGCACTTCGTGAAGATGATTCACAACGGCATCGAGTACGGGATGATGCAGGCGTTTGCCGAAGGCTTTGACATCCTCAAGACCAAAAACTCGGAAAACCTGGCAGAAGACCAGCGCTTTGACCTGAATGTTGCCGATATCGCCGAAGTCTGGCGCCGTGGCAGCGTGGTGTCGTCCTGGCTGCTGGACCTGACCGCCGACGCCTTGGCCACCGACCCTAAACTCGACGGCTACTCCGGCTCGGTTGCCGACAGCGGTGAAGGCCGCTGGACCATCGAAGCGGCCATGGAACAAGCCGTGCCGGTGCCGGTGTTGTCCACGTCTTTGTTTGCGCGTTTCCGCTCGCGTCAGCAGAGCACCTACGGTGACAAGATGTTGTCTGCCATGCGCTTTGGCTTCGGTGGTCACGTGGAGACTTCCAAAAAATGACCGCCAACGGCAAGAAATCCAAGGCCGAACCCGCGCCCCCCACTACGCTGTTTCTGTTTGGCGCCCATGGCGACCTGGTCAAGCGCCTGCTCATGCCGGCGTTGTACAACCTGAGTCGTGACGGGCTGCTGGGCAATGGCCTGCGCATTGTCGGCGTTGATCACAACGCTATCAGCGATGCCGACTTTGCCAAGAAACTCGAGGACTTCATTCGCACCGAAGCCGCGAGCAAGGTCAAGGGCAATGCCGACAACGCACTGGACCCGCAGCTGTGGGCGCAGTTGGCCAACGGTATCAGCTACGTCGAGGGTGATTTCCTCGACGACGGCACCTACGCCGACATCGCCAAGAAAATCACCGACAGCGGCACCGGCAATGCGGTGTTCTACCTGGCCACCGCGCCGCGCTTCTTCGGTGAAGTGGTGCAGCGCCTGGGCAGTGCCGGTCTGTTGACGGAAACCGATGATCACTTCCGCCGCGTGGTGATCGAAAAGCCGTTCGGTTCCGATCTGGCCACCGCCGAAGCGTTGAACGCCTGTTTGCTCAAGGTGATGAGCGAGAAGCAGATCTATCGCATCGACCACTATCTGGGCAAGGAAACCGTACAGAACATCCTGATCAGCCGTTTCTCCAACGTGTTGTTCGAAGCGTTCTGGAACAACCATTACATCGACCACGTACAAATCACCGCCGCCGAAACCGTCGGCGTGGAAACCCGGGGTAATTTCTTCGAAAAAACCGGGACCCTGCGCGACATGGTGCCAAACCACTTGTTTCAACTGCTGGCGATGGTCGCCATGGAGCCGCCGGCGGCGTTTGGCGCCGACGCAGTGCGGGGTGAAAAGGCCAAGGTGATCGGTGCCGTGCGTCCCTGGTCCGCAGCGGATGCGCGGGCTAATTCGGTGCGTGGGCAGTACGCCGCCGGTGAGATTGGCGGCAAGCAGGTGCCCGGCTACCGTGAAGAAGCCAATGTCGCGCCCGACAGCAGCACTGAGACGTTCGTCGCCCTGAAAGTGATGATCGACAACTGGCGCTGGGTAGGCGTGCCGTTCTACCTGCGCACCGGCAAGCGCATGAGCATTCGCGATACCGAGATCGTGATCTGCTTCAAACCCGCGCCCTATGCGCAGTTCCGCGACACCGAGGTGAGTGAACTCAAGCCCACTTTCCTCAAGATCCAGATCCAGCCCAACGAAGGCATGTGGTTCGACCTGCTGGCGAAAAGGCCAGGGCCGACCTTGGACATGGCTAACATTGAGTTGGGGTTTGCCTACGAAGACTTCTTCGAAATGCAGCCGTCGACGGGTTACGAAACCTTGATCTACGACTGCATGACCGGCGATCAGACCCTGTTCCAGCGCGCCGACAACATCGAAAACGGCTGGCGTGCGGTGCAGCCGTTTCTCGATGCGTGGAAGGAAGACGACGGGATTCAGGCCTACAAGGCCGGTGAAGATGGCCCTGCAGCGGCCGATGCGTTGCTGGCCCGCGATGGCCGCGCCTGGCACTCGCTCGGATGAGTGATGCAACGAATCATCCCATCCGGTTTGTATTGAGTGATATGGACGGCACTTTATTGCGTCCGGATCACACCCCGACCCAGCGCACCCTTTCAACGGTTCGCGCTTTGCGTGAAGCGGGCGTGTTGTTCAGCCTTGCCAGCGGGCGTCCGCCCAAGGCCATGTTGCAGATGATCCAAGCGTTTGGCATCGACGTGCCGGTGGCGGGCTTCAATGGCGGCACGCTGGTCAACCCTGACGGAACTGTGCTGGTGGCGCACCGCCTGCCGGCAGAGGCGGCGCTGGTGACATTGGCGCTGTTTTCCGGGGAGCCGGACGTGGAGGTCTGGCTGTTTGCCGACGGCGAATGGCTGCGGCGCGATCCGCCTGGGCCGATGGTCGCGGTCGAAACCGCTGGCCTGGGGTATGGGCCGCTGGTGGTGGAGAGTTTCGAACCTTACCTGGATCGGGTCGACAAGATCGTCGCCGCCAGTCGCAACACGCAATTGCTGGTGGAGCTGGAAGCGCAGTTGCAGCCCAAGGTGCAGGGCTTGGCCCAAGTGTCGCGTTCGCAACCGATCTACCTGGATGTAACCGCCATGAAGGCCAACAAAGGCGAGGCCTTGAAAACCTTGGCCGCGCACCTCGGGGTGCCGTTGGCACAGACGGCGGTCATCGGCGATGGTGGCAACGACCCGGCGATGTTTCATGTGGCCGGGTTGTCGATTGCCATGGGCCAGGCTGAAGAAACCGTCAAGCGCCAAGCCGATGTCGTCACTGGCAGCAATCTCGAGGACGGTGCGGCGCAAGCGATCGAGCGGTTTATTCTCAAAGTGCCACACACCGTGTTCGATACGCCAAGTTAGAGCATCGGCGTTTTAATACTGAACTGGCGAGCCCTGCCGTTTACAACGCAGTGTTCGCCAGTTGCAGTTTCGAATTACTTCGGCATGGCCCAGGACTGCAACTGGTGGCCATCTTTATCGAGCTCGGCGCGCGCCTGCAACAACAAATCTTCTAGTTGCGCCGGATCGGTATAGGTACTCGATGACAGCTGTTTAGTGCCGATACGGGTATTGGTGCGGTCGATGACGCTCAGGCTGAGGGCACCGTTGCCATCATGCCAGGCCACGCACTGGAAGGGCCGGAAAGCACGGTCTGCGATCAAAAGAGCTTCGTTGATGCGGAGCGGGGCGTTCATGTAGGTCTTCTCTCTAAATGCCCAATCAAGTGAGTGCCGTCGGTTGGGCTGACCGTGCGGCAAGTTACTTGTACTGATGCGCGATGACGGGGTACGGGTCACATGTTAGAGCAACAAATTTCAACTTTCCGTGATTAGCATCATGTAAGCGGCTGTTTTGAAAGCCGAATACGGTACTCAGCGGGAACGGCTTTTTTTGTGGGAAGTGACGGTGGAGTGGCTTTTTGCCAAGACATATAGCAAAACGATACAAGGCAACTGTCAAGATTTTGATACTGTAACTTACAAACATCGCAAATCGTTGTTTATAAATAACTTTAGCAATTCTGGCGCCAAGGAATAGTCATGATTGGTACACCTGCGCAACGCCGCTTGCTCGTGGTCGACCCCTGTGATGATTGCCATGAGCTGATGCCAGGCTTACGTGCGGCGGGATGGGAAGTGGACAGCTGTACATTGGCGGCCGTGGGTGATCGATCCTGCGATGTGGGGTTGCTGCGTTTGCAGCCGTACCACCTGGAGCGGCCCGAAGCCGTCAAGGAGCTGATCAGCCGCAGCGGCACTGAGTGGATCGCGGTGCTCACCCAGGATGTGTTGCGGCTGCAGAACGTCGGGGATTTTGTCTGCGAATGGTTTTTTGACTTCCATACCTTGCCGTTTGATGTGTCCCGGGTGCAGGTCACCCTTGGCCGCGCCTTTGGCATGGCAAGGCTGCGGGGCAAGGGCTATACCGCGGTGGACGAGCCCGAACATGAGCTGCTGGGCGACAGCCGACCGATCCGTGAGCTGCGCAAGTTGTTATCCAAGCTGGCGCCCACCGAGTCCCCGGTGCTGATCCGCGGCGACAGCGGCACTGGCAAAGAGCTGGTGGCCAAAACCCTGCACCGCCAATCCCAGCGCCATGCCAAACCGTTTGTTGCGATCAACTGCGGCGCGATCCCCGAACACCTGATCCAATCCGAACTGTTTGGCCACGAAAAGGGCGCATTTACTGGCGCCCATCAGCGTAAGGTCGGGCGGATCGAGGCGGCCAATGGCGGCACATTGTTTCTTGATGAGATCGGCGATTTGCCGATGGAGCTGCAGGCCAACCTGCTGCGATTCCTGCAGGAAAAACAGATCGAGCGTGTCGGCGGCAGCCAGCCCATCCCGGTGGATGTGCGGGTGCTGGCGGCGACTCACGTCGACCTGGAAGCCGCCGTGGCAAAGGGTACGTTTCGTGAAGACTTGTATTACCGTTTGAATGTACTGCAAGTGGTCACTGCGCCGTTGCGCGAGCGCCACGGCGACGTTGCCATGCTGGCCAACCACTTTGCGCGCTTCTACAGCCAGGAAACCGGGCGCCGTCCGCGCAGTTTCAGCGAAGACGCGCTGGTGGCCATGGGGCACCACCCTTGGCCGGGCAATGTGCGTGAGCTGGCCAACCGTGTGCGTCGGGGCCTGGTACTGGCCGAAGGGCGGCAAATCGAAGCCGTTGATCTGGGTTTGCAAGGTCAGCAGGCAATTTCGTCGCCGATGGCTACACTGGAAGATTACAAACACCGCGCCGAACGCCAGGCGCTGTGCGATGTGCTCAACCGGCACAGCGACAACCTGAGTGTCGCGGCCCGTGTGCTGGGGATTTCCCGGCCGACGTTCTACCGGTTGTTGCACAAACACCAGATCCGCTAGGGCGGGTAAACCGAAAAGCCCCGCAACGACCCTTATCGTTGCGGGGCTTTTCCTTGTGCGCGGTTTAGAAGTAGTACGGGAATTTCAGGCTGAAGGTGAAGTCCGGCGCATCATCCGTCATGCCAATGGCCAGGTTCGGCACGATCGTCAGGTTATCCGACGCCGCGATGGTCATGCCCACGTTGAAATAGCCGGCGTTGGCGTCGCTGGAGACCACCGATTGCCAATCCGCGCCGCTTTGCTTGACCTTGCTCTTGCGTTGCACGAGGTCGGACACCGAGAACGACATACTCATTTTCTCGTTGAGGGCGAAGGCGACACCGACCCCTAACTGGAAGCTGTCGCCCAGACTGACCTTGCCGGGGATTTTCTGGTTGACGTTGGGGCTGATGTCGCTGAACGAATCCTCGAAGTTATGGGTGTAGGACAGCGAACCGAACAGCACCGCCGGGTCGAAGGTCTTGACCAGGGAGATACCCGGCGTCACCGACCACACGCCGTTACCGGTCGGCAGGGTTTCCGGCACGGCGAGGTTGGTGTTGGTCGGCGATTCGATCAGCTTGATGCCATAAGGATCTTTGCCGGTAGGCGCCTTGACCCGAAACGACACCACCGCATCCGGCAGGCTGGCGCTTTCGTCGAGAAATTTATACGCAATGCCGAAGTTCACATCGCCGATGGTTGGGTCTCGGGTAACCGAGCCTTCCGATGTGGTGTTGGCGCTGCCGCCGGCACCGCCGGACTGGTACGTCGACTCGCGATACACCACCGGCACGTTCACATCGAACTGCCAGCGGTTGTCCACGTTGTAGCGCCCGGTCAGGTCCAGGGTCCAACTGTCGGACTTGATTCGGTCCAGGTTGATATTACCGAGGAAGATCGAGTCCAGTGCCAGAAAGCCGTTAAGGGATAACTGGCGTGCGTCATAGCGGGCATAGGTGACGCCGGTTTCAAAGCTGAACTTGCCATTGCCGAAGAAGCCACTGGCCTCGTTGTACAAGTTGCTCACGCTTTGTGCCGGCGCCGAGTCATCCTTCAGGCTTTGCCCATAGGAGCTGCCACCGCCGGCGCCGCCCGATGCCGCCGCCGCGCCCACCCCAGGCGCGTTGCCGGCCACGGTGGTGCCGCCTTTTCTCAAGTCGGCAGGCGACTTGACCAAGCGTCTAGGCGCGGGTGTTGCGGGTTGGTCTTCTACTTGTCGAACGCGTTGCTCCAATACTGCCAGTGCTTTTTGCTGCACTTCATAACGTTGCTTGAGCTCCAGAAGTTCCTGTTTCAAGGTTTCAATATCGGTGTCCGGTGCGGCATATAGCGCGGACGCCGGCAGGAGCGTACTCAAACAAATCACGGCACGTAACGATAACGATCGATGCATGAAATAAGCCGTCCCATTCCTAATGCGTAAGTGTCGTGGCTCAGCGTAGTTCAATAACCGGAAGGGCGAAGGCCTTTGAGTTGATCTAGGTTAAGATTTTGCGTGATATTGTTCAGACCACTGTTTCCCATCACTACATTGAGTTGGGTCAGATTGTTCACGAAGTTGCTGTTCCCTTGGATGACCGTGCCTTGCAGGACGTTGCCGCCGCCAATTTGCTGCACGACGTTGCCTTGATTGTTGCTGGCCAGCAGCGCCATCTGCAGGCCGCCGTTCTTGGCGCTCACTGTGACCTGGCCAGCGGCAGTGCTGCCGGTAATCGGCTGGCCGGCCAGTAACGCCTGGCCTGACTGCACATAGTTGGCCGGAGTCAAGCCGTCTTTGGTGACGTTGATGTCAACGCCGTTGGTGGCTGTGTTGCCATCACCCGCCGCGCGCACGCTTTGAACCACGCCCTGGCCGGTGCCGAGGCCGGAGCCGCCGACGACGGTGCCGGTGCCGGTAGGCTGCTGGGTCGTGCCGTTGCCATCGCTGCCGGTAATCTGCACGTAAAATTGCGGCGTGATGGTGGTGGAGTTGACTTGCATGTTGGCAGTGCCGGTCACGGTGGCACCGGCGGCGTTAGTCCAGGTACTGCTCATCACAATGCCAAAGCTGACAATCCGCCCCGGCATCACATAGCGGCCGCGCAACTCGGCCATTTCCGAATCCTTGAGTTCAATCGGCTTGAACGCCGATGAAGCATAAACAGGTGCTGAGGCTGCCAGGCACATGACTGTCAGCCAACGGAGAGTATTCATCGTTTGCTCCTGGAGCTTCCTACCCCTTATTGCGCTTCTATCTAGAAGAAGTCGCTCTGGATAAAACCGAAGTCCATCAATTCGCTGTCGCGCACCGGGCTGAACTCGTTCAGCTTGTTCTTGGCAGTCAGTGGCGTGGGTGGGTCGAGCAAGACGTTGGCCTTGTCGTAGCCTTCACCCAGTACGGCGAATACGATGCCGTTCCAGCCCTTGATGAAATCGTCCTTGGCATAACGCTTGTGACCCAGCACGGGATCGCCGATATACACCCAGTCTTTGTCGGCGCGCTGCAACACCACGAAGTGCTTGTAGCCGCGAATATCGAGCAGCACGACGACCGGCACTTTGACCGTGATCAGCACTTCCGGAGTGATCCGGTAGCCCCTGGCGCGCATGTGGATGCTTTCCAGGTAGCGCTTCATGTCGAGCATGGAAAAGCCCTGGGTACGCACCAGATCCTGGTCGGCGTTGGCCAGCATGCCTTTGATGACGTGATCTTCATCCACGTCCATCCAATAGGCTTGGCGCAGGATGGTCGCCAGTGCGGCGGCCCCGCAGCTGAAATCGGTTTTCTGTTCCACCAGGTTGGCGAACTTGCGCTCGCGGATGCTCTCGACCTTTTTGTAGATCAACCCACCGCCGGGCATGACCACGGCCATTTGCCCTGCCCAGGTCGGGCCGGTGAGTGCTAACAGCAGGCAGAAGGCAACGAGGCGCATGATCGTATGACCTGTTGGACACTGGAAATAAAAAGGGCCTTGTTGCCAAGGCCCGATCTGGATCAGAAGCGAGTGGTGGATTGGACCACTACGTTGTTCTGACCTTGGTTGTTGCTGCCCGACAGAACGTTGGAGTTCGACACCCCAGAGCTGTAGTTCATCGAGTTGTTCACGCTGGCGTTGTTGACAACGGGTTTGGCGCTCCAGCTGTGGCCGCTGCTGATGTTGAGCGTCAGGTTGCTGGATACTTCCTGCACGCCATTGACGGTTGCGAGGCCGCCAGAACCGTCTTTGTTCGACTGAACGACAGTGCTGTTGCTGGCTTGGTTGGAAGTGCCCGCGGCGGCGTTCAACTGAATGATGCCCGAAGCGTTGTTACCGCTATCGTTGAGAGAGGCATTGTTTTTGGTGCCGCTGTTGATCACCAGGTTACCGGTGTTCGATTGTGCGGAGTTCACGGCGGCGAACACGAAATCAGCATCGGCAGACTGAACGACTACGTCGTTTTTGCCTTGGTTGTTGTCACCGCTGAGAACGTTGCCGTTGGCTACGCCGCTGCTGTGGTTGTAGGAGCTGTTGGCCGACGCGTTGTTTTGGGTTTTGTCATTGATCACCACGTTGCCATGGTTGCTTTGACCGTCATTGGCGGCCGCGGCAGCGACGGTTGGTGGTTGTGGATGATGATGAGTCTGACCCGCTTGAGCAGCAACAGCCATGAGAGCAGCGAGAGCGAAAGCCAGTGGTTTAAGAGCCATTGTAGGTTTCATGGTGTATCTCCTTGCTTCTATTTAGTTGGTTAAGTGTTGGTACGGTGTAGCTGGCGACTCAGCTCCATCAGTTGAGTCGTAGATTCAGGGTGTTAGCCACTCGGTTCCCCACCCCGGCGCTCTGGTTGACCTGTACCACTCCACGGCTGCCGGTGAAGGCCTGGTCGCTGGTAACGACCTGGCGGCTGCCAGTGGTAGGGTTCAACCCGGAGTCTGTTGCAAGCGCAACGTTCTGTTGCGACATGACACTGTCGTCGATGCTCTGCGGGCCAGCGTTGATGCTGATTCGCACGGCATTGATCATCTGGTTCTGGGCCCCGGCCGACTGGTTGACACTCAGTACACCGTTGCCATTGCTGAAGGAGGTGCCGTGGATCGCCGCTGTGGCATCCATGGCGCGGTCTGCGGCAGCGCCGCTGATTTTTTGCGTGATGGCGATGTTCGCCTGGGCGTTGTGGCCCACCGCGATCGCGACGTTGTTGCTCAGTTGTTGCTGGTCGCCTGCGGCCTGGTTGAGCGTCACGACGCCGTTGTATTGCTTGGCCGAGTTATCGATCGTTGCGTTATTACTGCTGTCGGCCATTGCCGCCGTGCAGCTGAGTACGGCGAGGAGCATCCAGGAGGCGTTCATTTCATCGCTCCCCCGATCATGCCGCCGATATTGTTCAGCGGGGCGAGGCCGCTGGATACCGCGCTGTTGACCGTGCCGGCGACACCGCCGCCGCCATGGCCGGCTGCGCTGCCAGCGCCCAGGCCAAGGCTATTGGTGTTGGTCAAACCGGCCAGCTCGCCATTGGGCATGATGCTGCGAGTGATGCTGACGCCACTGCTCACACCGGCGAAGTCGTTGTCGCTGACTTCGCTGTTGATGGTCGCCGAGGGATTGGTATTGACCGTGGTGGGGTAAGGGTCGGTGCCGCGTGTCCGGCCTATCGCATAAGGTTGGACTTGACGTTGAATCACGATCACACCATCGCCTGCCGCGAGCACTGGAAGGCTCACGCCGGTACTCAGTACGCAGCTAATCAGCAGGAGGCTCAGTGAGCCTGGATTATGTGTGTCCATGGCAAAATTCCTTATTCGTAGCGCTGACCCTAAACAGCGCTGTAAGGAATAGAGCAGGAGGCGTGCCGCTTTCAATTTATTGTTGTTAATCAAACAGCTATGAAACTTAGCAGGCTAAGTGATGGCCACGCTGTTTCAGCGCTGATACAACCTGCCGACGCCGGCCGGCAATTCCCGATATACCTGGCCCGCAGGCGGTGAGTTCGGGAGCCTGTATCAGTGATGTAACACTGTGTGTGACAAAACGATGAATCCGCGCAGGCCGGGTCGTTCAGGACAGAGAGGTGTTTCAAAAATGGACACAGCAGGCGCAAGCAAACCCACGGATGCTGGCAACAGGCTCAGCCCTTGGGCGCTCTACGTGGGATGGAGTTGAGGACGGGATTGCCATCCTGGTTCTGGGTCAGGTAGACCGGCAAAACCTTGGGCAAGGAGGGCACGAGGTTGTTGACCTCGCTGATGTTGTAGGTGCCGTCGATACGAATCGTCCCGGTCTCGGTATCGGCCAGCATCACGGGCTTGTTCAGGTAGCGGTTGATCAGTGGTAACGCATCGGCCAGGGCCAGGTTATCCAGGACCAATTTACCCTGGCGCCAGGCGAGGGCGCTGTCGCCGAGGTTGATCGAGCGCACACGCGGGGTGGTATCGCCCTGTTGATAGCTGGCTTGCATGCCCTGGGTCAGTGGCACGCTGCTGTGTGCCGGGTCGCTGGAAATCTGCACCGAGCCTTCGAGCAACATCACCCGCACCTGGTCTTCGTATTTCCACACGTTGAATTGGGTGCCGGTTACTCGTACCTGTCCCTCACCGGCCCTGACGACAAATGGATGGGTGCTGTCATGACTGATCTTGAAAAACGCCTCGCCCTTGCTCAGCGTGACCCTGCGCTGGTCCCTGTAATTGGCGTAGATCAGTTCGGTGCCCAGGTTGAGCTCTAGCTGGCTGCCGTCGTCCAGCGTGACTTGGCGCAAACCATTGCGGGTTTCGAACCGTTCATAGGCACTTGGCAACCACCCCGCTTCCCAGCCGGTGAACGCCGCCAGGGGCAGGGCCGCCAGGCACACCGAGGCTGCCACGGCATAAGTACGCAACCGGCTGCGCGGTTTGAGCGGCACTAAAACGGGGGCAGGGGCGTGGCGTGGCAAGTGACCGGCAACGTCCCAGATTTCCAGCATTGCGGCGTACTCGAAAGCATGCAGCGGATGAGCATCGTGCCACCGTTGAAAGGCCTGTCGTTCGTCCGCCGTGCAATCACTTGCATGCAGGCGCATGCACCAATCCGCGGCGGCGTCGGTGATGGCGTCATATTCGGCTTCTGAAACAGACTTTTCGGTCATTAATTCATCCTGATTTCCCACATTCTAACCTCCCGAGGCAGATGGCGAGAACAGCGATGATGGCGATTGCACATCAATTGAGCGTTATTCTCGTTGGACACGCCTAAAACGGCTCGGTGACGGAGTCGCGGCCCACGGTAATGGGCGGCGAAGCGCGCAAGGCAGCAGATAGCTCAAGCGCCCGTTGACAGCAGGCACGGGAGGCGTTGTTTAATCGTTGGTCTGGATTCTAGTTGTCTCTTCCAATTACAAAATCGGAGCTACAGATGTCTGCCCAGTCCCCGATAGTGGATAGTTCTTCAGCGTTTATCGGTTTTAACGAGCTGGTGGGGTTGCTGCACGCGGTGTTTGTGAAACACGGCACGTCGCCGGAAGTGGCGCAGATCCTCGCGCACAATTGCGCCAGCGCCGAGCGCGACGGCGCTCATAGCCATGGCATCTTTCGGATTCCCGGTTATGTCAGCACGCTGGACAGCGGCTGGGTCGACGGCAAGGCCACGCCGGTGGTCACGGATGTCGCTTCCGGCTTTGTGCGGGTCGATGCCGCGAACGGCTTCGCCCAACCGGCGCTGGCCGCGGCCCGCGCCCTGCTGGTGGACAAGGCCCGCAGCGCCGGTATTGCGCTGTTGGCGATTCACAATTCCCATCACTTCGCCGCGTTGTGGCCGGATGTCGAACCCTTCGCCGAGCAAGGCCTGGTAGCGCTGAGCGTGGTCAACAGCATGACCTGCGTGGTGCCCCATGGCGCCGATCGCCCGTTGTTTGGCACCAACCCGATCGCGTTTGCCGCACCACGCGCGGACGGCGCGCCCATTGTCTTCGACCTGGCCACCAGCGCCATTGCCCATGGCGACGTGCAGATCGCCGCGCGCAAGGGCGAACGTCTGCCGCCGGGCATGGGCGTGGACAGCCTGGGCCAGCCGACCCAGGACCCCAAGGCCATCCTCGAAGGCGGTGCGTTGTTGCCGTTCGGCGGGCACAAAGGCTCGGCGTTGTCGATGATGGTCGAGTTACTGGCTGCAGCCTTGACCGGCGGCAACTTCTCGTTTGAGTTCAACTGGGCCGATCATCCGGGGGCGCGCACGCCGTGGACCGGCCAACTGTTGATTCTGATCGACCCGAGCAAAACCGCCGGGCAAAACTTCGCCGAGCGCAGCCAGGAACTGGTGCGGCAGATGCACGCGGCGGGGTTGCGGCGGTTGCCGGGGGATCGACGTCATCGCACGCGGGCGAAGTCGTTGGAGGCCGGCATTGAAGTGGATGCGCACGCATTGAATCAGTTGCGTGAGTGGGCCGTCTGAAAACCACGTAGCCGCTGCCTCGCCAGGGCGCGGCAGCGGCTACGCAAGGTGCATAGTATTAGTTGCGACGACCGAGCAGCAGGCCGACCACCAGGCCAAAGCCTGCGGAAATCGCCACGGTCTGCCACGGGTGACCACCGATGTAGGTTTCGGTGGCATCCACCACCGGCTTGCTGCGCTCGCGCACATGGGACACCGAATCGAGGGCTTGCTTGAGCTTGATCGCGACCTGCTCGCGCAAGGTTTCACCTTCTTCGCCCACCAGGGAAGCGCTGCTTTTGAGCAGTTTGTCTGACTCTTCGATCAGCGCAGTCAGTTCGCTGAACGCTTGATCCTTGATTTGATCTTCGACGACTTGGGCGGCAGATTTACGGGCCATTGGGTGACTCCTTGCAGGTAAATGTGACAGTGAACAATGGAGTGTCGGGCGGCGGCAAAAGTTGCAGTTTTTTGCTGGCCGCTGTGGGTATGCGAAATCCGAATCAGGAAACGTAGACCTACAGTGTAAGATGTCACCTATTTGTGCAGCAGGAAATTCAACATGAGCTTCAATCTCGCCAACAAGACCCTCGCCGAACGCGCCGAGCTGGAAGATGAAAAGTCCCGTCTCTATGACCTCTGGCAAAGCAACCTGGGCAAGGCCAAGGGCGAAGCCGCGCGCCTGTTCGGCGAGCGCGCCAAGCGCAAGGGCAAGTGGGCCGAATGGGTCCGCGCGGAACTCGACGGCATGTCGCCGCCGGAGTTCTCCAATATGGTGCGCAGCGAAGTCAACAAGCTGATGGCAGCGGCGAAGTAAAGCTGGCGACAATCGCTTCGCGGACTTTCAGCAACATCGGATCAAGTTGAGCCTGGGTGCGCCAGCCCAGTTCCACCGGGTAGCGCGGCAGCGCCAACGGGCAAGGCAGCACCTGCAAGCCCGTCATGCGTGCGATGGCTTCGGCGGCGTGCCCGGGAATGGTCGCCACCGCCTGGCTGCCCTTGAGCAGAAACGGCAGCGCAGCGAAGTGGCTGGTGGAGGCGCACACCTGGCGGCTCAGCCCTTGTGCTGCCAACCCTTCATCGGTAATCCCGATAAACCCGCCGGATGACACCAGCACATGCTCGCGGGTAACGAACGCTTGCAGGTCGATGCCTTGCTGGCCTGGCGCCAGGCTGTGCGGGTCGACCAGGCAGCGGTAATCACCTTCCCCCAACACCTGCCGGCTCAACCGGCGTTCGGCAAAGCCTCCGGCGGTAATCGCCAGGTCGAGGCTGCGGTCGAGCAGGGCGGCGGCGACGATCTGGCTGTGGGTCTGACGGAAAATTACGCGCAATTTCGGCATGCGCTGGGCAATTTCCTCCATCAGGCGGCGGCCGTAGGCAATCTCGAAATCGTCGGATAAGCCCAGCACCACGGAGCGTCCCTGATAGTGCTGGGTGTCCGGGTGGGTCATCGCCAGGCTCTGCCGACAGCGGTCCAGCGCCTCACTGATCACCGGCTTCAACTGATTGGCCCGCAAGGTCGGCGCCAGGCCGCGGCCGGTGCGCACGAACAGTTGGTCGCCATACACCTCGCGCAAGCGCCGCAGGCCCGCACTGATCGCCGATTGGGTCACGCCCAGGCGCAACGCCGCGCGGCTGGCGCTGGATTCGTCGTGCAGGGCTTCGAAGGTTTTCAGCAGGTTGAGGTCGACTTGGGTGATATTTATCTGGCTCATATCATTCAGCACTGGGGTGGGCTTTATTCATGATCCGGGCTGGCCGGAGAATGGGCAACCCCTCATTGTTCGGAGTGATCCTGATGCCTGTTTCTACTGTGGCGGCTTTGCAAATCGGTTCCTTGCCCGGCGGCAAGGCCGATACCCTGGCGCAAATCCTGGCCTATGAAGATCCGATCCTGCGCAGTGGCGCGCAATTGGTGGTGATGCCCGAGGCGCTGCTGGGCGGTTATCCCAAAGGCGAAGGCTTCGGCACGCAACTCGGTTATCGCCTGCCCGAAGGCCGCGAAGCCTTTGCGCGATATTTTGCCAACGCCATCGACGTGCCCGGCGCCGAAACCGAAGCGTTGGCCGGTTTGTCGGCGCGCACCGGTGCCAGCCTGGTCCTGGGCGTGATCGAGCGCAGTGGCAGCACGTTGTATTGCACCATGCTGTATTTCGAACCGGCGGACGGCCTGGTGGCCAAGCACCGCAAGCTGATGCCCACCGGCACCGAACGGCTGATCTGGGGCAAGGGCGATGGCTCCACATTACCGGTGGTCGACGCGGCGGTCGGGCGCATCGGCGGCGCGGTGTGCTGGGAAAACATGATGCCCCTGCTGCGCACGGCGATGTACGCCAAGGGTGTGCAGGTGTGGTGTGCGCCCACGGTGGATGAACGCGAGATGTGGCAGGTGAGCATGCGCCACATCGCCCACGAGGGTCGCTGTTTTGTGGTCAGTGCGTGCCAGGTACAGGCGTCGCCCGCTGCGCTGGGCGTTGAGGTGGCCAACTGGCCTTCAGACCGCCCGTTGATTGCGGGCGGCAGTGTGATTGTCGGTCCCATGGGCGACATCCTGGCCGGGCCGCTGCTCGGCGAAGCCGGGCTCTTGACCGCGCAGATCAATACCGACGATCTGGTGCGCGCACGGTATGACTATGACGTGGTGGGGCATTACGCCCGGCCGGATATTTTCGAGTTGAGCGTGGATGAGCGGGCCAAACCGGGCGTGCGCTTCATGACCGACTGATCACATGGCCTGAGGTCTACCAGGTAGCGGTGTTCGGCAGATCCAACGTCCCCCGATCCACAAAGCGCAGGGTGCCGAACAGTCCACCGGCCAATTTTCCGCGCAGGACGTAGGGCAGGTTGTTCAAGCTCTGGGTCTGGCTCAGGCCGAGGGTTTGCCGCAACACGGAAAATGCTGAAACGCTGACCGGCACCGTCAGAATGGCCTCGGAAAAGCGTGGGATGCTTCCGTGCTGATCACTCACCCCTGACGCCAGCGGCCGGCCATTGACCTCCAGGTCCAGGGCCACGCCGTTGTAGTCGATCGCCGTTTCATTGGGGTTCTGCACCCGCAGTTTCACCGCGAAGCGCACTTCCAGGTCCTGGCTTTGCAGCGGTTCGATGCCCACCACGTTGATAGTGACCGGGTCGCGGTTGGGGAACAGGGCGCAAGCGCTCAAGGTCAGCAGCAGTATCGATAGAACCATGAGCTTGCGCATACGAAGGTGCTCCTTAGTGCGTGACGTCCGGGTCCTGCATCACTTTGAGGGTAGAGGACTCCGGATCAAATTCATCTTCTTCCAGCGCTAAGAACTCTTCCGGCAGGAAAATGTTCAGCAGGATTGCACAGAACGCGCCCACGGTGAT
Source organism: Pseudomonas marginalis (assembly GCF_024169655.1). Classification (GTDB taxonomy): domain Bacteria; phylum Pseudomonadota; class Gammaproteobacteria; order Pseudomonadales; family Pseudomonadaceae; genus Aquipseudomonas; species Aquipseudomonas paraveronii. The sequence continues at coordinate 2,588,774 of NZ_JALJWV010000001.1, forward strand.
CGGCGACTCGAAGATGTTGTGCAGCGCCTTGGGCAGGTCGCGCAACACTTCCGGCACGGCGGCGACACCCAGGCCCATGCCCAGGGAGATCGCCACGATCAGCATATTGCGGCGGTGCAGGCCGGCTTCGGCGAGGATCTTGATCCCGGCCACGGCGACGGTGCCGAACATGATCAGCGTCGCGCCGCCCAATACCGGCTTGGGCATCAGTTGCAGCACCGCGCCGATCATCGGGAACAGCCCCAGCAGCACCAGCAGGCCGGCAATGAAGTACGCCACATAGCGGCTGGCCACGCCGGTCAGTTGGATCACACCGTTGTTCTGGGCAAACGTCACCATCGGCAGGCTGTTGAAGGTCGCGGCCATCGCCGAGTTGAGGCCGTCGGCCAGCAGGCCGGACTTGATGCGCTTGATGTACAGCGGGCCCTTGACTGGTTGTTGGGAAATCATCGAGTTGGCCGTCAGGTCACCGGCGGCTTCCAGGGGCGAAATCAGGAAGATCACCGCCACCGGGATAAACGCCACCCAGTCGAATGAGAACCCATACTTGAACGGCACCGGCACGCTGATCAACGGCACGTGGGGCAAGGCCGCCATATCCACGCGGCCCAGCCACCAGGCCACGACGAAACCCAGGGTCAGGCCGATCACGATCGAACCCAGGCGCAGGAACGGGTTGCTGAAGCGGTTAAGTATCACGATGGTCAGCAGCACCAGCGCGGCCAGGCCCATATTGCTTGCGGCGCCGAGGTCGTTGGAGCCAAAGCCGCCGGCCATGTCGGTGACTGCCACCTTGATCAGCGACAACCCCATCAGGGTAATGATGGTGCCGGTCACCACCGGGGTGATCAGCTTGCGCAATTTGCCAATGAACTGGCTGAAGACGACTTCGATAAACGCCGCAAAAAAGCAGATGCCGAAAATCGTCGAGAGAATCTCATCGGTGCCGCCACCCCGGGCCTTGACCATGAACCCGGCGCTGAGAATCACGCTGATAAACGAAAAACTGGTGCCCTGCAGGCACAACAGGCCCGAACCGATCGGGCCGAACGTGCGCGCCTGCACGAAGGTGCCGAGCCCGGACACGAACAATGCCATGCTCACCAGGTACGGCACTTCGCTTTCCAGGCCCAGCACACCGCCGACGATCAGGGTAGGGGTGATGATGCCGACGAAACTCGCCAACACATGCTGCAAGGCGGCAAATATAGCCGCAGTGAAATGCGGGCGGTCTTCCAGGCCATAGATCAGGTCGGATTTATAGCGCGGGCGCGGGGCTTGAGCGTCAGACAAAGTGCGGGCTCGGGTCAGAAAATGGAGGCGCAGGATGCCAGAAACCGGTGATCGTCAGAAGTGTAAAAAAATATTTATGGAAGCCCTGCTAAAACCGCTGGCCCTGCCGATATCGTCTATAGGCCCACCCAACAATGACAACAAGTGGTGACCAAGGTCAGAGCGGCGTGTTGACGCCAACTGATCATTCCGCTGCACGGATGCGCGCAGACACTCCTTCTTGAGAATACCTCTATGTCTCTTCGTCATCTGAATATTGCTCCTCGAGCTTCTCTCGGCTTCGCATTCATTGCGTTGTTGGTGGTGGTATTGGGCGTGTTTGCAGTCAATCGCATGACGCTGATCCGTCAGGCGTCGGTGGATATGAGCAGCAACCAACTGCCCAGCGTGGCCTACTTGGGCAATCTCACGGAAAACGTCTTGCGCATGCGTATCTTGTCGTTTCGCGTGCTGGTCAACCGTGAACCGGCCGCGTTGCAAGAGGCGCAAACGCGCATCGCCGCACTGATCGACAAGGTCAGAGCCGCCCAGGCCGGTTATTCAGCGTTACCTTCCGTGCCTGAGGAAGCGGCCCTGTACAAGACGTTTGTCGGCACCTTGGACAACTACCTGACGGCCCAGGCCGAGATGCTGGCCCTGTCCCAGCAAAACAAGGTCGATGAGATGCGCGACTTGATCAATACCCGGATCAAGAACGGCACCGATCAGATGGGCGAGCAGTTGAACAAGCTGATCGCCATCAATTCCGCCGGCGCCAAGCAAGCCAGCGACCAGGCGGGCCAGAGCTACGACAGCGCGATCACCGGCATCGTCGTCGTCGCGGTGGCCGCCGCCTTGCTCACGGTGCTGTTGGCCTGGTTGCTGACCCGCAGCATCGTCACGCCGCTGCGCAAAGCTGTGGAAGTGGCGGAAACCATTGCTGGCGGCAACCTGAGCAAAGTCATTGAAGATGATGGCAAGGATGAACCGGCGCGGCTGATCAGCGCGTTGTCGACCATGCAAACCAACCTGCGCCAGACCATCCAGCACATCGCCGGTTCGGCCACGCAATTGGCCTCGGCCGCGGAAGAGTTGAGCGCAGTCACCGAAGAAGCCTCCAAAGGCTTGCAGCAACAAAATAATGAAATCGACCAGGCAGCCACCGCCGTCAATGAGATGACCGCCGCCGTGGAAGAGGTGGCGCGTAACGCGGTGTCCACCTCCGAAGCCTCCACCCAGTCCAACCAAGCGGCCCGGGAAGGCCGTGACCGCGTGGTCGAGACCGTCGGCGCGATCCAGACCATGACCCAGGATGTGCAAAACACCTCGCTGCTGATCGAAGGCCTGGCCACCCAGGGGCGGGACATCGGCAAGGTCCTCGACGTGATCCGGGCGATTGCCGAGCAGACCAACCTGCTGGCGCTCAACGCTGCGATCGAAGCCGCCCGAGCCGGTGAAGCCGGGCGCGGCTTCGCGGTGGTGGCGGACGAGGTGCGGGCGCTGGCCCATCGCACCGCGCAGTCGACCCAGGAAATCGAGAAAATGGTCGCCGGTATCCAGAACGGCACCGGTGAAGCCGTGCAATCGATGCAACAGAGTAACCAGCGGACCCATAACACCCTGGAACTGGCCCGTGCGGCCGGCGTGGCACTGGAGCAGATCACCCAGTCGATCAGCCTGATCAACGAGCGCAACCTGGTGATCGCCAGCGCGTCGGAGGAGCAGGCCCAGGTGTCGCGTGAAGTGGACCGCAATCTGGTCAACATCCGCGACCTGGCGACCCAGTCGGCGGCCGGCGCCAACCAGACCAGCGCGGCCAGCCATGAGCTGTCGCGCCTGGCGGTGGATTTGAACGCGATGGTGGCCAGGTTCGTTATCTGACCTGAAATGCGCTAAAAAATGTGGGAGTGGGCTTGCCCGCGATAGCGGTGTGACAGTCAGCGCATTTAAAGCTGACCCACCGCAATCGCGGGCAAGCCCCCTCCCACATTTGCGCTATTGCGCCCAGGCGCCTGGATTGACCAGGTTTTTCGGCTTCTGACCCGCTAGCGCCGCGAGCAGATTATCCACCGCGCACTCGGCCATCGCTTCGCGCGTTTCATGGGTCGCCGAGCCGATATGCGGCGTTGCCACCACATTGTTCAAACGCAGCAACGGCGAATCGTGGGGCAGCGGTTCGCGCTCGAACACATCCAGCCCCGCCGCGCGAATCGTGTGTTGCTGCAAGGCTTCGATCAGCGCGGCCTCATCCACCACTTTGCCGCGTGAGATATTGATAAAGATCGTCTGCGGCCCCATCAGCGCGAATTCTTCAGCACCGATCAACTGCTCGGTTTCGGCGGTGAGCGGCAGTGTCAGGCAGACGAAGTCCGCTTGTTGCAGCAAGTCTTTCAGGCTGCGGTACTGCGCGCCGAAGCGTTTTTCCACCTGCGGCTTGGGCGAGTGGCTGTGGTAGAGCACCGGCATGCCAAAGCCAAAATGCCCGCGCTGGGCCAGTGCTTCACCAATGCGGCCCATGCCGATGATGCCCAGGGTCTTGCCATGCACATCGCTGCCGAAGTGCGCCGGGCCGATATTTTTATTCCACTGGCCGGCACGCACCATATCGGCCAGTTCGACCACCCGGCGCGCGGTGGCGAGGATCAGCGCGAAGCCGGTGTCGGCGGTGGTTTCGGTCAGCACATCGGGTGTGTTGCTGAGCAGGATGCCGCGCCGGGTCAGGTACTCGACGTCGTAGTTGTCGACGCCGACGGACACGCTGGCCACCGCCTCCAACTGCGGTGCCAGGTCCAGCAGGGTGGCGTCCAGGCGCAGGCTCGCACCGAGCAAACCGTGGGCGCCGGGGAGGGCGTCGCGCAGCTTGGCCAGGCCGGGTGCGTCGAGCGCGTCGATCAGCGTGACCTCGGCGCGCGCATGCAGACGAGCCATCAGCGGCGCGGAGAGTTTTTTGTACAACACGACAGACTTTTTCATCCGGTCTTCACCTTTAATTCGAGGGTATGCAACGGCGCGCGCTCACGGTCGCTGGCGCCGGGCTTGAGGAAAATCGTCAGCACCACCGAGAACATCAACGCGCCGCTCATCAGCAGGTAAGAGGCGCCGGGTGAACCGGTGCTGCTATTGAGGTAACCCACCAGGTACGAGCCGCCGAACGAGCCGAGCGCGCCCATGCTGTTGATCAATGCCATGGCGCCGCCGGCGACGTTGGCCGGCAGGATTTCCGGGACAATCGCGAAAAACGGCCCATAGGGCGCATACATGCACGCCCCGGCAATCACCAGCAGCGTGTAGGACCACCAGAAGTGTTCGGCGCCGAGCACGTAAGACGCATAGAAAGCGATGGAGGCGATCAGCAACGGCGGCCACACAAACCGCTTACGCTTTTGCAGCTTGTCCGACCCCCACGACACCACCAGCATGCCGATCACCGCCGCCAGGTACGGCAGCGCCGACAACCAGCCGGCCTCGACCATGTTCATCTGCAGCCCGGCCTTGAGGATCGACGGCAACCACAGCACAAACCCGTACACGCCGATGCTCCAGCAGAAGAACTGCAGCGCGAGGATGATGACCTTGGGCGAGCGAAACGCTTCGGCGTAGTTCTTCACCGCTTTGATCCCCACCTGTTCGGCGGCGAGGGCGGTTTCCAGTGCGCGCTTTTCGCTGTCGTTCAGCCACTTGGCATCCTTGGGCCGCTCATCGGCCAGGCGCCACCAGATAAACGCCCACAGCACCGCCGGCAAGCCTTCGACGATGAACATCCAGCGCCAGCTGAAATGCTGCACCAGATAGCCAGACACCACCGACATCCACAGCATGGTCACCGGGTTGCCGAGGATCAGGAACGTGTTGGCCCGCGAGCGTTCGGCACGGGTGAACCAGTGGCACAGGTACACCAGCATCGCCGGCATCACTGCGGCTTCGACCACGCCGAGCGTGAACCGAATGGCGATCAGCATGTAAGCGTTGGACACCACGCCCGTCAGGGTGGCCAGGCCGCCCCAGAGGATCAGGCTGACGAAAATCAACTGCTTCACGCTGCGCTTTTGCGCGTAGATCGCCCCCGGCACCTGGAAGAAGAAGTAGCCGAGGAAAAACAGGGCGCCGAGCAAGGACGACATGCCCGGCGTGATCATCAAGTCTTCGGCCATCCCGGAGGCGGCGGCGAAACCGTAGTTGGCGCGGTCCAGGTACGCCAGGCTGTAGGTGATAAAGACGATGGGCATGATGTACCACCAACGGCGGGTGGCGAGTTTAAAGGTATCCATGGGGTTGCTCCTGAGCTTGTTGTAGTTGTGGCAACAGGGAGTGGGTCAAGCAACGGATCGGGTCGGCAGCTCCGCACGTGTGGGTAAGCCTTCCATATCGCCGCGGCTCTGCACGGCACGGCTGCCGATCCAGTTGCCGCGGTGTACCGCCTCGCGGAAGCTGAGGTTTTCGAGCAGGGCGCTGATCATGCCGACGGCAAAGCCATCACCGGCGCCGACGGTGTCGACCACCTTGTCCACGCGCACGGCGGCGACAAAGCCCTGGTCCATTTGGGTGCGGTAATACGCGCCTTCCGGGCCGAGCTTGATGGCCACCGCTTCGGCGCCCTGGTCCAGGTAAAACGCGGCGATATCCGCCGGGTCGTCGAAACCGCTGAGTAGCCGACCTTCGCTCAAGCCTGGCAAGACCCAATCGGCCAAGCCTGCGAGGGCGTTGATTTCGCGGATCATCTGCGGCTGGCTGGCCCACAGCGCCGGGCGCAGGTTCGGATCGAACGACACGCTGCGCCCGGCCTTGCGCATTTGCGTCATCAGCTCGCGGGACAACTCCCGCGTGGCCTCGGACAAGGCCGGCGGAATGCCGGTGGCGTGCAGGTGACGGGCGCCCAGCAGCGCCGGGCTGATGGCCGCAGTGGACAAGTGGCTGGCCGCCGAGCCCTTGCGGAAGTACTCGACCTGGGGATCAGCGCCGGTTTCTTCGCGGGACTTGAGCTGAAAACCGGTGGGATGCAGCGGGTCGACCGCCACGTGCCGGCAATCCAGGCCTTGTTGTTTGAGCGTGTCGAGCACAAAGCGGCCCAGGGAATCGTTACCCACCCGGCTCAGCCAGGCGACGTTGAAACCCAGGCGCGACAGGCCAATGGCGACATTGCTGTCGGCCCCGGCGATGCGTTTGTGGAAGTGGCCAACCTGGGCCAGGTCGCCGGTCTGTTCGGCGACAAACATCGCCATGGTTTCACCGAACGACAGGATATCGATCTCAGACATGGGCGTACTCCGCACGGGGTTGGCCAAGCAGGGCGAGGGTGGCGACCTGCTGGGCGGTGACTTCGACCAGGTCGTCGCCTTGCAGCGGGAATTCCACCGCCCGGGTAATACCTTGAGTCATGTGGCCCAGCAGTTGTTCCCACAGATGCAGGTCGGTGGCGCCGGGCGGCAGTGCCACCAGCTTGCCGTCCGCGCGACGGGTCACAGCCTTGCAATGCAGGTAGTCGACATGTCGGCCGAGCAGGCGCGCGGCGGTGAGGGCGGATTGGTCCTGCCAGTGCCAGTTGCCGATGTCGAAGGTCATCTTGACCGGCAGGCCAAGGCGCTCGACTTCGCTGAAGAAGCGCTGCAGCGGTTCGATGCGGCCGCCGTGCAGGGTCTGGTCGTTTTCCACCAGCAACTTGACCGGGTGGCGGCTGAGCAGGGCGTGCAGGCTTTGCAGGTCGTTGGTGTCGGTGAAGTAGCCGAGGGAGACTTTCAGCCAGCGCGCACCAAAAGCCTGGGCGCGGTCAAGGGTGGCGGCGAGCTCGGCATTCGGCTGGGCGCGGCCGGCGACCCACAGTTCCAACGGGGATGAGAACACGCACTCCAGGCCCTGCTCGGCAGCCGCCTGGGCCAGTTGCGCGGGTTGCTCAATAGTCAGCAGTTCCTCGCGCCACTCGATGCGCCGGGCACCGGCAGCCGCCAGCAGCGCGACAAAACTCAATTGGCCCTGCTGGCGCACGAGGTCGGCGCCGTAGCTGGAAAGGCTGATGGAGACGGGGTATTCATGCATTGTTGTGTCCCTCTGAAACCGGTTTCATTTTTTTGTGTTATTCACGCTAAGCGCCAGCAAGCCGGCAACTACACGGGGTTTGTCGAGCCTCGGATGATCAGCTCGGGCAGGAAGTCCAGGGTGCGCGTCGGCGCCCTGTCACCGCGCAGCCGTTTGAGCAGACAGTCGAAGGCACTGGCGCCAATCGCCTGAGTCGGCTGGGCGAGGGCGGTGATGCCGGTGCCCACCAGCGGGTACCAGTCCAGGTCATCCAGGGCGATCAGGCCAACGTCCTCGAACAGGTTGCAGCCCAAGGTCTTGAGCGCGCGGGTGCAGGCCAGTGCGGCGATGCCGTTGGCGCAGAACAACGCTTTAGGTCCGGGTTTGGCGAGAAAGGTGCGCAGGCGGTTTTCCAGCGCGTCATCCAGTTCCAGCACCGCGCCGCTCAACGCCGGGCGGCGGGCAATTTCGGCCATGAAACTGTCAAGACGCTCCAGGCGCGAGCTGGTGCCGTCGGTGGCCTCGCTGACCAGCAACACGTCGCGGTAGCCCTGTTGCTCCAGGTGTTCCACCGCCATGCGCACCGCAGCCGGGTTATCCAAACCCACCAGGTCGCTGTGCAACGGTGCGACCTTGCGGTCCACCAGCACCAGGGGCATTTCCCGTTGCAGCTCCAGCAGTTGTTCGAGGTGGTGGCCGAGGGTGTTCACGATCAGCCCTTCGATGTTGTACGAGCGCAGCGCCGCCAGATGCTGGCGCTCCTGCTCGTCATCGCGGTCGGTGTTGCACACCACCAGGCTGTAGCCGTGCTGGCGGCAGGCGGTTTCGACGCCGTGCATCACGGCAATGGAATAGGGGTTGCGGATATCGGCCACCAGCATGCCGATCAGACGCGTGCGCCCGCGTTTCAAACCACGGGCCATCTGGTTGGGGCGGTAGCCGAGTTGATCGATGGCCTGCTCGATGCGCAGCGCGATGGCGTCGGAGAGCAGGGCGCGGTCGTCGCCGATAAAGCGCGACACGCTGGCTTTGGACACGCCAGCGCGCTGGGCGACGTCAAGCATGGTCACGCGGCTGCGCTGGGCGGCAGAGAAACTGTTCACGGTCATCGACCTTCTATTTTTATTGGAATGACTGAAACCGGTTTCAGGAAACCACTAAAGTACGAAAGTCGTCAAGAAGTTGTAGGACAAAGCCAGATGACTGGTGCGTTCAGACCAATACGCTTACCCAGGCCGCCGCCAACAGCAGCAAAGCCATGCCGCGGTTGAAACGCTGCATGGTATTGGTCGAACGCAACATCTGTGCGGTTCCGGCACCCAACAGTGCCCAGGTGCCCAGGCAAGGGAGCGAGATCAGAAAAAATGCCAGGGACAGGTAGACCACCTGGCTCTGGCGCTCCGCACCATTGCCGGCAAAAACGCTGACTACCGCCAGTGCCATCATCCAGCTTTTCGGGTTGATCAATTGCAGGCTGGCGGCGCCGATCAGGCTCAGGGGCTTTTGGCGTGTATCCGCTTCGATGGCTTGGGCGGGGGCGCTGAAAATCTGCCAGGCCAGGTAATTCAGCCAGGCGATGCCGATCCATTGCATGGCGGTTTGGACCTTGGGTAGCTGCACCAAGGACCGGCCAAACCCCGACCCCACCACCAGCACGAGCAGCGCAGCACCGGCGCAGGCGCCCAGGATGATTGGCAGCGTGGCCCTGAAACCGAAGCGTGCGCTGTTACTCAGTACCAGAATATTGGTCGGGCCGGGGGTGATTGAGGCGACGAAGGCAAACAGCATGAAAGGCAGTAGCGTGGACAGCATGGTGGACGACTCCGACAGACCCATCGATGGCGTCGATCTTCACAAGCCCGCGTATCACCTGTCTGGAAGATTTGAGCAGCGCTTGCGGTAGGCGGCCGGCGTCAGGCCATAAGCGCGCACGAACCAGCGGCCCAGGTGGCTCTGGTCGGCAAAGCCCAGGGTGATCGCCACATCGGCCGGTTGTTCGCCCTTGGCCAGCAAGTGCCGGGCGCGGGCCAGGCGCAGTTGCACCAGATAAGCATGGGGCGGCAGGCCAAACGCGCTCCTGAACGCACGGGTCAGGCGGAAGCGGTCGACACCGCAGGCCAGCGCCAGGGCATCCATGCCCACATCGTGATGCAGGTGGGCGTGCAGGTATTCCCGCGCCTTATGGGCGACCAGCGGCAGGCGTGGGTCGTCACGGTAACGGGTGCGCCAGTGGAGCTGGCCGGTGAGGCGTTCGAGCAATTGGTCCATGGCCCGTTGCCGCACGATGCGCAACTCACCGCTGTGCAGGGTGCGAAAGGCCTGGCTGGTGGCGAGGGCCAGGCGTGGGTCGCTGGTCAAGGTCGTGGCAAAGCTCAGCTGGCTGTTGACCGGAGCCTCTTCGAATACCGCGCTCACTTCCCGCGCCAACCACTGCGGGTCGAGGTAGAGCATGTGGTAGGTAAAACCGTCCGCCGTGGGCGCGTCGCCGTCATGCAGCTCGCCGGGTTCCACCAGGAACACCTGGCCGGGCACGCTGTTGTGGCGCGTGCGGCGGCAGTTGAATTGCTGTACGCCTTGTTCGGTTACGCCGATCAGGTAGCTGTCGTGCCAGTGGGGATCGTAGGCATGGCCCTCGAAATGCGCGCGCAGGGTTTCGATGCCGGTGTCGGCGTCCTGGGACAGATCGATCCAATTGTGCGCGGCCATCACAACACCGAGGCGGAAGAGACGATGCTATTAGCGCCCACTGATGCGTGGGCGTCTAGAAGGTTTGTGCAGCGTCAACTGAACAATCCCGCCGCAATATTGATCGAGAAACCGAGGATCGCCGTGTTGAACAGAAACCCGATCAGCGATTGCCCCAGCACTACCTTGCGCATGGCGCGGGTGGCAACGCCTACGTCTGCTGTTTGCACGGCGACGCCGATGGTGAAGGAAAAGTACAGAAAGTCCCAATAGTTGGGGGTCAACAGCCCCTCGGCAAAACGCAGCGCCGGCTCTTTGCCGGCCCAGGTGTAATAGAGCCGGGCGTAGTGAACGCTGAAGATCACCCCGATCAACAACCATGAACCGATTATCGTCAGGCCGGTAAAGCCGTAGTGCAACAGGCGCTCGGCGGTGCTCAGGTCCTTGCTGCCGACCAGTTCGAGGGTGATCGTGGCCAGGCTGGCGATAGCCGCAATGCACACCGTGAACAGCACCAGGCCGGCGTTTTCGTCCTCAATCTCAGCGATGCGTTTGACGTCTTCGGCCTTGGCTCGGATGGTCAGCCACAGCATCAGCACCAGATAGGTCCAGACCCCGGCGTTCCAGCCGATCAGGACTTTGCTCGCGAGTGTATCGGCGGGTACCAGGATGCCAACGGCAAGGCCCAGGACGGCGGCGCAAGAGAGGCGAGGGTGGGTGCGGGCGAGGAAGGGCATGGGTGCTCACAACAAGGGCGGTTGTGAGCACCATAGCGCATTTTTTCGCGGGTTATGGACGCTTGCGCACCAACTTCATGACGACCACAAAGAACACCGGCACAAACAGCACCGCCAGCGTTGCGGTGATCATCCCGCCGATCACGCCCGTACCAATCGCTTGCTGGCTCGCCGAGCTGGCACCGGTGGCAATCGCCAGGGGCACCACGCCGAGGATGAACGCCAGCGAGGTCATGATGATCGGCCGCAAGCGCAGCCGGGCGGCCTTCACGGTGGCGTCGAGCAAGTCTTCGCCCTGGTCGTACAGGTCCTTGGCGAACTCGATGATCAGGATCGCGTTCTTCGCGGACAGGCCGATGATGGTGATCAGCCCGACCTTGAAGAACACATCGTTGGGCATGCCGCGCAAGGTCACGGCCAACACCGCGCCGAGCACGCCCAACGGCACCACCAGCAGCACCGACGTCGGGATCGACCAGCTTTCATACAGGGCGGCCAGGCACAGGAACACGATCAGCAGCGACAGGCCCAGCAGCAATGGCGCCTGGGCACCGGACAGGCGCTCCTGCAACGACAGGCCAGTCCATTCCTGGCCCAGGCCCGCCGGCAGTTGGCTGACCAGGCGCTGGATTTCTTCCATCGCCTCGCCCGTGCTGTGCCCCGGTGCCGCTTCACCGGAAATGGCGATGGCCGGGTAGCCGTTGTAACGGGTCAACTGCGAAGGACCCTGAGTCCACTTGGCTTCCACGAATGCGGACAACGGCACCATCTTGCCGGCGTTGTTGCGCACGTTGATCTTCATCAGGTCCGCGACCTGGCTGCGTTGGTCGCCTTCGGCTTGCACCACCACGCGCTGCATGCGTCCCTGGTTGGGGAAGTCGTTGATGTAGGCCGAACCGATGGCCGACGACAGCACATTGCCCACATCGGCAAAGGACACGCCCAGTGCGTTGGCTTGCTTGCGGTCGACCTGCAGTTGCACTTGCGGCGCTTCGGCCAGGGCGCTTTCGCGCACGTTGGCCAGGATCGGGCTTTTTTCGGCGGCCGCCAGCAGTTCGCTGCGCGCCGCCATCAACGCCGCATGGCCGACGCCGCCACGGTCCTGCAAGCGGAACTCGAAACCGCTGCTGGTGCCGAGGCCGTCCACCGGCGGGGGCAGGATCGCGTAGGCAATCGCGTCCTTCAGTTCGCTGAACGCCATGTTGGCACGGTCGGCAATCTCGGCGGCCGAATCCTCGCTGCTGCGTTGCGACCAGTCCTTGAGCGTGGTGAACGCCAGCGCCGCGTTCTGCCCGGAGCCGGAGAAGCTGAAGCCCATGATCATGGTGGTGTCGCCGACCCCAGGCTCTTCGGCGTTGTGCGCTTCGATCTGCTCGGCCACCTGCACCGTGCGGTTCTTGCTCGCGCCCGGCGGCAGTTGGATATCGGTGATGGTGTAACCCTGGTCTTCCACCGGCAGGAACGAGGAGGGCAGGCGACTGAACATCAACCCCAGGCCGACCAGCAGCACCAGGTAGATCACCAGGTAACGGCCGCTGCGCTTGAGGGCATACGCCACCCAGCCTTCGTAGCGGTCGGTGAACCGTTCAAAACGCCGATTGAACCAGCCGAAGAACCCGCCCTTGGCGTGGTGGTCATCCTTGGCGATCGGCTTGAGCAGGGTCGCGCAAAGTGCCGGGGTCAAGGTCAGGGCGAGGAACGCCGAGAACAGGATCGAGGTGGCCATCGACAGCGAAAACTGCTGGTAGATCACCCCCACCGAGCCTGGCATGAACGCCATCGGCAGAAACACCGCGACCAGCACCAACGTAATGCCAACGATGGCCCCGGTGATCTGGCCCATGGCCTTGCGTGTGGCTTCTTTGGGCGACAGGCCCTCGGTGACCATGATCCGCTCGACGTTCTCCACCACCACAATCGCATCGTCCACCAGGATACCGATGGCCAGCACCATGCCGAACATGGTCAGCACGTTGATCGAGAACCCCAGCAACAGCATGGTGGCGAAGGTGCCCATCAACGCAATCGGCACCACCAGGGTCGGGATCAGCGTGTAGCGCACGTTCTGCAGGAACAGGAACATCACCGCGAACACCAGCGCCATCGCCTCGAGCAAGGTGTAGACCACCTTGGTGATCGAGACTTTGACGAACGGCGAGGTGTCATACGGGATCTTGTATTCGACATTGGCCGGGAAGTAGCGCGACAGCTCATCCATCTTTGCCCGCACCAGGTTCGCGGTGTTCAGCGCGTTGGCGCCCGGCGCCAGCTGGACGCTGACGGCGGTGGACGGCTTGCCGTTCAGGCGCGTGGAGAACTGGTATTCCTGGCTGCCGATTTCCACCCGCGCTACATCGCCGATGCGCACGGTGGAGCCGTCGGGGTTGGCCTTGAGCACGATATCGGCAAATTCCGCCGGGGTCGACAACTGGCCCTTGACCAGGATCGCCGCGGTGATTTCCTGGGTCTTGGTGCCCGGCAAATCGCCGATGCTGCCGGCCGACACCTGGGCGTTCTGCGCGCTGATCGCGGCATTCACGTCGGCCGGGGTCAAGTTGAAACCGATCAGCTTCTGCGGGTCGATCCAGACGCGCATGGCCCGCTCGGCGCCATACAGCTGGGCCTTGCCTACACCGTCGAGGCGCTTGAGCTCGTTCATCACGTTGCGCGCCAGGTAATCGCTGAGCGCTACGTCATCGAGCTTGCCGTCGCTGGAGGTCAGGGTCACCAGCAGCAGGAAGCCGGCGGAGACTTTCTCCACCTGCAACCCCTGCTGGGTCACCGCCTGGGGCAAGCGCGGCTCCACGGCCTTGAGGCGGTTCTGCACATCGACCTGGGCCATTTCCGGGTTCGTGCCCGGCTGGAAGGTCGCGGTGATGGTGGCCGAGCCGAGGCTGCTCTGGGATTCGAAATACAGCAGGTGATCGGCGCCGTTGAGCTCCTGCTCGATCAGGCTGACCACGCTTTCATCCAGGGTCTGCGCCGAGGCGCCGGGGTACACCGCGTAGATTTCGACTTTCGGCGGCGCGACGTTGGGGTACTGCGCCACCGGCAACTGCGGGATCGCGAGGGCGCCGGCCAGCAGGATAAACAGGGCGACCACCCAGGCGAAGATCGGGCGGTCAATAAAGAACTGCGGCATTGTCAATGATCCTTATTGGCCGGAAGCCTGGGCGGGCGGCGTCGGGCTGTCATCCACCAGGACTTTTTCACCGGGACGTGCGTGTTGCACGCCCTCGACGACGATACGGTCACCGGCCTTGAGGCCGCTGCTGACGACCCAGCGATCATCGATCACCGCGCCCAGCTCTACCGGTTGCAGGCTCACCACCTGTTCGGCGTCCAACAACAGCACCATCGGGATGCCGGCGCTGTCACGGGTGATCGCGCGTTGCGGCACGCTGATACCTTGTTTGTCGACCGCCTGTTCCAGGCGCACGCGCACAAAACTGCCGGGCAGCAGGTCGAGGTCCGGGTTGGGGAACTCGCTGCGCAGGATGATTTGCCCGGTGCCGGGGTCGACGCTGATCTCGGCGAAGAGCAATTTGCCCGGCAGCGGATACAGGCTGCCGTCGTCTTGGATCAGCGTGGCCTTGGCCTGGTCCTGGCCGACCTGCTTCAAGCTACCGGCGCGGAAGGCGCGGCGCAGGTCGTTCAGTTCACGGGTGGACTGGGTCAGGTCGGCGTGGATCGGGTCCAGTTGCTGGATGATCGCCAGCGGCGTGGCCTCGTTCTGGCCGACCAGCGCGCCTTCGGTCACCAGCGCACGCCCGATGCGCCCGGAAATCGGCGCGGTGACGGTGGCGTAGCCCAGGTTCAATCTGGCCCGTTCGACGGCGGCCTTGTTCGCGGCGACCTCGGCGTTGGTCTGGCGCAGGGCGGCGCGGGCGTTGTCGTAGTCCTGGCCGCTGATGGCGTTGCCTTCGACCAACTGGCTGTAGCGCTGTTCTTGCAGGCGCGCCTGGAACGCATTGGCCTCGGCCTTGCTCAGGTTGGCCTGAGCGCTGTCCAGATCGGCCTTGAACGGCGCCGGGTCAATGCGAAACAGCACGTCGCCCTGTTTCACGTCACGGCCTTCCTTGAACACCTGCTGCATCACCACGCCGGCGACCCGCGCCCGCACTTCGGCAATGCGCGGCGCGGCGATGCGCCCGCTGAGTTCGCTGCTGATAGACAGGGGTTTGGCCGCAAGGGTTTCGATGCGCACGTTGGCCAGGGGCATTTCCGGCGCCTCGGCGGACGACTGGTCACACGCACTCAGGGCGAGTGTCAGGGCCAGCAGGCAAAACGGCGCAAACAGATTCTTCGACATGCTCTTATCCCAATATTGACTGGCGCATC
Source organism: Pseudomonas marginalis (assembly GCF_024169655.1). Classification (GTDB taxonomy): domain Bacteria; phylum Pseudomonadota; class Gammaproteobacteria; order Pseudomonadales; family Pseudomonadaceae; genus Aquipseudomonas; species Aquipseudomonas paraveronii. The sequence continues at coordinate 2,603,818 of NZ_JALJWV010000001.1, forward strand.
CTAATGGCACCTGCGCCGTGGTGCTGTGAAGCTGTGTAGGTCGTCTGTGAAGAAATGTAAGGCGCGGCCCATGTTCGGCTGCGGGCGTATATCCTTGCACGACCTTGCAAACACTGAAGATCAAATGGGGCAGGGGCTTGCTCCCTGCCACAGGGGATTTGTGTAAGACCCATAACCGCATTATTTGGAAACACCATGCCCAACATCCTCCTGGTCGAAGACGACGCCGCACTCTCCGAGCTGATTGCCAGCTACCTGGAGCGCAATGGCTATCACGTCAGCGTGCTCAGCCGGGGCGACCATGTCCGCGAACGCGCGCGCCTCAACCCGCCGGATCTGGTGATCCTCGACCTGATGCTGCCCGGCCTCGACGGCCTGCAGGTGTGCCGCTTGCTGCGTGCCGACTCGGCGGGCCTGCCGATCCTGATGCTGACTGCCCGCGACGACAGCCACGACCAGGTGCTGGGCCTGGAAATGGGCGCCGACGATTACGTCACCAAACCCTGCGAGCCCCGCGTGCTGCTGGCCCGGGTACGCACGCTGTTGCGCCGCAGCAGCTTGTCCGAACCGCAGGTGGCCAACGACCAGATCGTCATCGGCAACCTGTGCATCGACCTGTCGGAACGCACCGTGACCTGGCGCGAGCAGGCGGTGGAGTTGTCCAGCGGCGAATACAACCTGCTGGTGGTGCTGGCGCGGCATGCCGGTGAAGTGCTCAGCCGCGACCAGATCCTGCAACGCCTGCGCGGCATCGAGTTCAACGGCACCGACCGCTCGGTGGACGTGGCTATCTCCAAACTGCGCCGCAAGTTCGACGACCACGCCGGCGAGGCGCGCAAGATCAAGACGGTGTGGGGCAAAGGCTATCTGTTCAGCCGATCCGAGTGGGAATGCTGAACCATGTTTCGTGTGCTGCTGCGTCTCTATCTGATCACAATCGTCACCTACAGTGCGGCGATCTACCTGATTCCCACGCTGGTGATCCAGGTGTTCGAGCACCGCTATGTGGACTACAACATCGAACAGTCCCGCGGCCTGCAGACTCTCATCGTCAAGCAATACCAGCGGGCGCCGGTGGAGCGCTGGTCCCAGGTCACCGAGCAACTGGGCCGCGACTTCGCGCCGCTCAAGGTCGAACTGCTGCTGCACCAGGACGCCCGTTACACCCCCGAAGAAGAGCAACTGCTGGCCCAAGGCAAGCCGGTGATCCGTCTGGGCGAGTGGGGGTGGATGGCCGAGGTCAGTGCGCCGATCAACCCGCAGTTCGCGGTCAAGCTGACGATCCCGCCGGACCCGTTGGACATGAACCTGCTGTACTGGTCGATGAACGTACTGATCGGTGCCGCGCTGCTGGCCTGCCTGCTGGTATGGCTGCGCCCGCACTGGCGCGACCTGGAGCGCCTGAAAAGCACCGCCACGCAGTTGGGCAAGGGTAATTTTTGCGAACGCACGCGCATTCCGCCGAGTTCCAACATCGGTAGCCTGGCGACGGTGTTCGACACCATGGCCGACGACATCGAACACCTGCTGAATCAGCAGCGTGACTTGCTCAACGCAGTCTCCCACGAACTGCGCACCCCGCTGACGCGCCTGGATTTCGGCCTGGCCCTGGCGCTGTCCGAAGACCTGCCCCAGGCCAGCCGTGAGCGCCTGCAAAGCCTGGTGGCGCATATCCGTGAGCTGGATGAGCTGGTGCTGGAACTGCTGTCCTACAGCCGTCTGCAAAACCCTTCGCAACTGCCGGAGCGGGTCGAGGTGGTGCTCGATGAGTTTATCGACAGCGTGCTGGGCAGCGTCGATGACGAGCTGGAGAACCCCGAGATTGTCATCGACGTGGTGCTCGACTGCAGCGTCGAGCGCTTCAGCCTCGACCCGCGCCTGACCGCCCGTGCCCTGCAAAACCTGCTGCGCAATGCCACGCGCTACTGCGACAAACGCATCCAGGTGGGGGTCAAGGTGTGCCCCAAGGGTTGTGAAATCTGCGTGGACGATGATGGCATCGGTATTCCGCTGGAGCAGCGCGAACGCATCTTCGAGCCGTTCTATCGCCTGGACCGCAGCCGCGACCGCTCCACCGGCGGGTTTGGCCTGGGCCTGGCGATCAGCCGACGTGCCCTCGAAGCCCAGGGCGGCACCTTGACCGCGCAGGCTTCACCGCTCGGCGGCGCACGGTTTCGCGTGTGGTTGCCCAGTGTGACTGATTAGAAAAACCGGGTGGGAAGGCGCACACTGTGCCCCCGCTTTACCCGAGGAGAGATTGGCAATGTCCGGTGTTCACACGTCTGCGCAACAGGGGTTTTCGACCCAGGCCGTCACTTACGCCCAGGGCCGACCGAACTATCCACGGCAACTCACGGGCTGGCTGGCTGACGTACTGCGCATCGACGCGCAGTCGACGGTGATCGACCTGGGCGCCGGCACCGGCAAATTCACGCGCCTGCTGAACGCCCTGGCGCCGAGCCTGATTGCCATCGAGCCCGTGCAGGCGATGGCTGCGCAGTTGGCCAAGCTGTTGCCGGATGTACGCCTGGTCAACGGCACCGCCGAGTCCATTCCCCTGGCGTCCGCCTGCGCCGATGCGCTGGTCTGCGCCCAGTCCTTCCACTGGTTCTCCACCCAGGCCGCGCTCGCGGAAATCCACCGCGTGCTCAAGCCTAACGGGCGTCTGGGCCTGGTGTGGAATGTGCGGGATGAATCGGTGGACTGGGTAGCGGCGATCACCGCGATCATCACGCCTTACGAGGGCGATACACCGCGCTTTCACAGCGGTAAATGGCGCGAGGCGTTCACCGGCGAGTATTTTTCCGCCCCCGAAATGACGTGTTTTCCCTACAACCATGTCGGCAGTCCGCAGGAAGTGATCATGGATCGCGTCCTCTCCGTCAGCTTTATCGCGGCACTGCCCGCCGCTGAAAAAGCCGAGGTCACCGCGCAATTACGCAACCTGATCGCCACTCACCCGGCGCTGAAAGGCCACGATACAGTGGCCTTTCCCTATCAGACCCAGGCCTACGTTTGCCACCGACTGACGTAAAAGGCATAAAGTCAGATCATATTGATATAAGTGGTTATAAGAAAAATCGCTATCCTGCGGCCAGAATTTTATATGGCCGCAGGTAGTTGTAATGGATGTGGGTAACGTTGGTTTCGTAGTTGCTGGCCTGATCGTTGGTTTTATCGTCGGCATGACCGGTGTCGGCGGGGGCTCATTGATGACCCCGATCCTGCTGTGGTTCGGCATTAACCCGGCCACTGCCGTGGGCACCGACTTGTTGTACGCCGCGATCACCAAGTCCGGTGGGGTGCTGGTGCATGGCAAGAACAAGAACATCGACTGGACGATCACCGGCTGGCTCACCCTGGGCAGCGTGCCCGCCGTGCTGCTGACCCTGTGGTTCCTCGCCAGCCTGCACACCGACCCCAGCGCAATGAACGCCGTGATCAAACAGGCCTTAGGTGTGGTGCTGCTGCTGACCGCCCTGGCCATTCTGTTCAAGCATCGCCTGTTGGCCTTCGCCCAGCGCCATGCCGGCGATGATTACCACATGCACCCGCGCAACCTGAACGCGCTGACGGTGGTCACGGGGGCGGTCCTCGGCGCCATGGTGGCACTGACCTCCATCGGCGCCGGTGCCCTCGGTACCGTCGCATTGTTTATCCTTTACCCCTTCCTCGCCACGCGGCGCCTGGTCGGCACCGAGATCGCCCACGCCGTGCCCCTTACGCTGGTGGCGGGCCTGGGCCACGCCGGCATGGGCAATATGGACTGGCACCTGCTGGGCTTTTTGCTGATGGGGTCGCTGCCGGGGATCTACATCGGCAGCCACATGGCCGGCAAAGTCCCGGACGGCGTGCTGCGTCCGTGCCTGGCGATCATGCTGATGACCATCGGCTATAAACTGGCTTTCTAAGGTACGCGGTCGCATATTGCCGCGGCTGCGCGAACTGCAAGCATCAAGCCGGTGGCTTGAACAGCACCACCGCCGCGCGCAGTTTGTTGTTGCCGAACCGGCACATGCGCTCGAACTCCGCGTGGCTGACCGGCAGGTGCTGGCAGTCCAGGGGCTGGCGGTGCTGGCTGTGGTCCACATCCGGGTCGTGCAGGTAGACGAAGTCGTCGTCGCAGTCGGTGACCATCACCCAATGCGGCGACTTGGAGCGGGTCAGGCGATAGCTGCTGATCAGCACCAGCGGCTGCCCGCCGTCGCGCAGTACCCTGGGCAGATCCAGCGCGCCGCCGAGTACTTGTTCGACCGTGCTGGCGGCCAACTCTTCCTCGAAGGCGTCATGCACTAAACGCATGACGTCCTTTTTATGCTGATCGCGCACGCCGTCGAGAAACAACGGCCCACGCACGTTCACCTGCATCCGCACGCGAAAGCCCCGACGCCAGGCGGCCAGCGCCAGCCCCTGGGGGCTGCAGCCGCCATGGCCGGCGGTCATGAACACGGTGGTCGCTTCCCGCCAGATCTGCAGTTCTTCGCGGCGTGCGGCGACGCGTTCCGGCAGCAACGCGCCCATGGCCATCAGCAGGCAGGCGGCGCCACAGGTGAAGTCGGTGGTTTGCTGGTAATACGGCACACGTTGCACGCGCGCGTCCTGGTGCTGGACGATGCGTTTTTCCAGGCGCAGGGCGGGGGCGTGGTCTTCGTAGTAATCGTTGATCAACGCAAAGCGCCGGTAGCCGTTGCGCTCATACAGGGCGAGGGCGCCGGGGTTGTCGGTGCGTACTTCCAGGCGCAGGTACGCACAGTCGTGCTCCACCGCGCAGGCCTCGATGCGGCTCAACAACTGCTTGCCCAGGCCGAGGCCGCGCGCGTGTTCGGCGATGGCAATCGAGTACAGCCGCGCCAGGGAGGTGCCGCGATGAAACAACACCAGCGCATACCCGAGCAATTGCCCGTCCTGTTCGGCCACCAGCAACTCGGCGTGGGCGCGGCTGATCATCCATTGAAAACTGCGTGGCGACAGCCTGTCGGTGGTGAAACAGTGCTGTTCCAGTGCCACCAAAGCCGGCACATCGCAGGGGGTTGCAACGCGAAAGAAAAGAGCCATATGACCGCCGTAAAAGTTACGTAACGAAACGGGACTTCTCTAAAAGATCGTGCTTAATAGAAAAGGTCGAGTTCTCTAAAGCGGATCAAATATTATGTCTGCGGTACAAAGTCATTGGCGTGAAGTATCCGAGCAAAGCGTCGCGGCGACAATAACTTCCAAAGGTTATTTTTCTGCTCCACCCAGAGGTGCAAGTCAAGTAGTGATCATTGTCGAACGCAAGGAAGACTGGGCCTCCTACTTCCCCAGCGAAGACATCGTCACGGCCCAGGAGTACCTCGAACAAACCCGCGAAAGCGAGACCGGCAAGCGCGTGCAGGTGATCAACCTGTGTCGCAGCTACAAGTACCTGGGGCACGGTTACTACTGTTCGCTACTGGCCGAAGCACGCGGGCACAAGGTGATTCCATCGGTGCGCACCATCAGTGAACTGACCAAGAAGTCACTGTATGGGCTGGCCCTGGACGACCTGGATAAAACCCTCGATAAAGCCTTGAGTCATCATCTTTACAGCAATACCGAAGGCTTTACGCTGACGCTTTACTTTGGTCGAACCAATATTGATCCGTTGCAGGAGTTGGCGCGCCAATTGTTTGAAGCGTTCCCGTGTCCGATCTTGTTAGTTGAATTCAAAAAGAATAACGGCTGGCATATCGAAGGGGTCAAGTCCGGCGTATTACACAAACTACGTGATGACCAGGAAGATCAATTCGCCCACGCCCTCGACAACTTCAGCCGCAAGATCTGGCGTCAGCCGCGCTCGCGCCGATTGGCCCGCTATGACCTGGCGATCCTTCACGACCCCCAGGAGCAACTGCCGCCCTCCAACGCCAAGGCCCTGGAAAACTTCGTGCGGGTCGGTAAAGGTTTGGGCATCGATGTGGAACTGATCGAGCGCAAGGACTACGCACGTCTGGCCGAATACGACGCCTTGTTGATCCGCGAGACCACCAGCGTCGACAACCATACCTACCGCTTCGCCAAGAAAGCCGAAAGCGAGGGCCTGGTGGTGATGGACGACCCCGCATCGATCCTGCGCTGTACCAACAAGGTCTACCTCACCGACCTGCTCAACAGCCATCAACTGGGCATGCCGGCCACCGAGATTCTCTACAAGGAGCGACCGGAAGACTTCGAACGGGTCGGCGAGCGCCTCGGCTTTCCCTTGGTGCTGAAAATCCCCGACGGTTGTTTCTCCCGCGGGGTGATTAAGGTCGAAAGCCAGGAGGCCTTGCTCAAGGCCACCGCTGAACTGTTCGAGCATTCGGTGCTGCTGCTGGCCCAGGAGTTTTTCTACACCGAGTACGACTGGCGCATTGGCGTACTCAACCGCAAGCCGATCTTTGCCTGTCAATACTTCATGTCCAAGGGCCATTGGCAGATCTACAACCACAAGGCCATCGGCCAGGACATCAACGGCGAATGCCGCACCCTGGCGGTCCACGAAGCCCCCAAGGCCGTGGTGGAGTTGGCCGTGAAGACTGCCAACCTGATTGGCGACGGCCTCTACGGCGTGGACCTCAAGCAATCGGGCGACAAGGTGGTGGTGATCGAGGTCAACGACAATCCCAACCTGGATGCCGGTATCGAAGATGCCTACTTGCAGGACGACTTGTATGGCCTGGTGCTAGAGGAGTTCGTCCGGCGCCTTGAGTTGAAGCGTCAGGGCCAGGTCTGGTGAGTCGCGATGATCCAGCGCTTTGAATTGATCGATGGAAAGTTGCGCAGCGGGGAAGGCGACGAGGCCCCGATCATGTTGTTCAGCAACCCTGACCATGCCGAGCGCAACTGGCTGCTTGAGCACCACAAACTGGACGAGCATGCCCTGGCCTCGGCGCTCGACCCGGACGAAGTCTCACGCATCGAATTTCACCCCGACAACCTGTTTCTGATCTGGAAGCGCCCGGAAAACTACTCCGGCGGTGGCACCCTGGTGTTTGAAGTGTCGTCCTGCGGCCTGCTGTTTTCACCCGGCCGGCTGTTGGTGATCGCCACCGATGAAACCCCGCTGTCCGGGCTCGGCGCCCGGCGTCCGTTGCACACGCCGCTGGATGTGCTGCTCGATCTGCTGCTCAACAATATTCACCACTACCTCGGCCACCTCAAGGTGATCAAGCTGGTCGCGCGGGAGCTGCAGCAGCAGTTCAACGCGTCCATGAGCAACCATCATCTGATGCAGATGTTCAACCTCAGCGAAAGCCTGATCTATTACATCAACGCGCTGCACAGCAACGGCGCCGTGCTGTCGCGGCTGCGCAACCACGGCGAGAAGGAGCATTTCAGCGCCGAGATTCTCGGCCTGATCGACGACCTGATCATCGAGAACCACCAGTGCTACAAACAGGCCGAGATCTATTCCAACGTGTTCTCCGGGCTGATCGACGCGCGCGGCAACCTGATGAACAACAGCATGAACAACCTGTTGCGCAAGCTGACGTTGATCAACGTGGTGTTTCTGCCGCTCAACCTGATCGCCAGCATCGGCGGTATGTCGGAGTTCAGCATGATGACGGCGGGTACGCCGTGGTGGGTGTCGTACCCGCTGTTTCTGTTAGCGATGGGCCTGGGCGCCGGGTTGATGGTGCTCGGGCTCAAGCGGATAGCAGGCGGCGCGAATGTGATGTGAAGCCCCACGCCTGTGGGCGCTGGCTCAGGAAGCGGGTTGCAGGGTGAGCACCTCGAACCCGTTCGCCGTCACCGCCACGGTATGTTCCCACTGCGCCGACAGGCTGTTGTCCTTGGTCACCACCGTCCAGCCGTCCTTCAGGCTGCGCACCTTGGCGCTGCCCTGGTTCAGCATGGGTTCGATGGTAAACACCATGCCTTCGCGCAGCTCCAGCCCGGTACCGGGGCGGCCGAAGTGCAGGACCTGGGGTTCTTCATGCATCTGCCGGCCGATGCCGTGGCCGCAGTATTCGCGCACCACACTGTAGCCATTGGCCTGTGCGTGGCTCTGGATCGCGTGGCCGACGTCGCCCAGGCGTGCGCCGGGTTTGACCTGGCGGATACCGGCCCACATGGCCTCGAAGGTCATCTCCACCAGGCGACGTGCCTTCGGCGAGACGGCGCCGATCATGTACATCTTGCTGGAGTCGGCGATAAAGCCGCCTTTCTCCAGGGTGATGTCGATATTGATGATGTCGCCGTCCTTGAGGATCTGCGTGGCGCTGGGCATGCCGTGGCACACCACTTCGTTGATCGAGGTGTTGATGGAGAAGGGGTAGTCGTATTGCCCGAGGCTCGCCGGGCGGGCTTTCAACTCGTGGCGGATGAAGGCTTCGACGGCGCTGTCCAGTTCCAGGGTGGAGCGCCCGGCGGCAACAAAGCCGTCGAGCATGCTGAACACCTGGGCCAGCAGGCGCCCGGATTCGCGCATCACGGCGAGTTGTGCGGTGGTTTTGATCATCAGCTGCGCCCCCGGATCAGGTCGGGTTTGTCCAGCAACAGCTTGTTGATCAGCTCGTTGTAGGGCAGGTGCGGATTGAGTTCGGCGAGCAGGCCGATCTTGATCCAGAACTCGGCCTGGGCGTTGATGGAACGGTCCATGGCCGCACTGGCCAGGCGCAGTTGTTCGTGTAATTGGTCGCTGATCTTGACGATGCCCATGTGCTTCACTGTGTTGGATTGATATACGAAGCGTATACGTTTCGTATGTCGCCCGTAAAGCCCCCTCAGCTAAATGGCCCCTGGCCATTGACTTGCCGGGCAGCCGCCGGGTAATTTCGTCACATGACATTTCAAACCTTGTATCGCCAGCCAAGCATTATTACCGCCATTCCTCATTTGGCGGGATAGCGCTCGGCTGCACCCAAACCCGCCCTAGAGGCGGGTTTTGTTTTTCCGTCTCCAGGTGCCCTTACCAAAGCCAGGAGACACCCATGCGCACTTGCCCCGTCCCACAGACCGCTGCCCCGGGACTGCTTGAGCACTACGTAAAAAAAATCCTTGCCGCGCCGGTCTACGACTTGGCCGTGCGCACGCCCTTGCAAGTCGCCCCGGCGCTGTCGCTGTTGCTCGACAACCAGGTGCTGCTCAAGCGCGAGGACCTGCAACCGACCTTTTCCTTCAAGATTCGTGGCGCGTACAACAAGCTGATGCAGCTTAGCGCCGAGCAGAAGGCCTGCGGCGTGATCACCGCGTCGGCGGGCAACCATGCGCAAGGCGTGGCGCTGGCGGCGCGGGAGTTGGGGATCAAGGCGACGATCGTCATGCCCCGCAGCACGCCGGAGTTGAAGGTGCTCGGCGTGCGCTCGCGAGGGGCGCACGCGGTGCTGCACGGTGAGAGCTTTCCGTTTGCCCTGGCCCATGCGTTGCAACTGGCCGAAGCGTCCGGTTGCACCTTTGTCTCGCCGTTCGACGATCCGGACGTGATCGCCGGCCAGGGCACGGTGGGCATGGAAATCCTGCGCCAGCAACCGGGCGCGCTGGACGCGATCTTCGTGCCGGTGGGCGGCGGCGGCCTGATCGCCGGGATCGCCGCCTACGTCAAATACCTGCGGCCCGAGGTGCGTATTGTCGGCGTCGAACCCGAGGGTTCCAGTTGCCTGTTAGCGGCCTTGCGTGCCGGCGAGCGCGTGGTGCTGCCCTGTGTGGACGGGTTTGCCGATGGCACGGCGGTGGCGCAGATCGGCGCCTATGGCTTTGAAATCTGCCGGGATTGGGTGGATGACGTCATCACCGTCAGCAACGACGAACTGTGCAGTGCCATCAAGCTGATCTACGACGATACGCGCTCCATCGTCGAGCCTTCCGGCGCATTGGCCGTGGCGGGCATTCGCAGCTATGTCGCGCAAAACCGTGTGCGCGGGCAGACGCTGGTGGCGATCAACTCGGGGGCGAATATCAACTTTGATAGTTTGCGACATGTTGCTGAAAGAGCGGCAGCGCACAGTGCTGGTTAATACCAAGGCCAGGGTTAAACGTTTAATCGGAGCTGTTCGCCGATGATGGCCGTCGAGTGAATTGAGGTGGGTCCAATTTATACAAGACGGTGTATTGCTTATGAGGAAAAGTTACAACGAGAACGGATTTTGCCGAGTAGGCTGATTGATTGTAAGCGTCTTCCAGGGTTGGCAGGACGCGGCAGGCGAGCGCCTGCAAGACTTATAACAATCGATTGGCAGTCTGGAAAGGAGAGGTTGACCATGCTTTCGGAATTAGAACTTCGCAGTATCATTGAAGGAAGTTTCCTGCCTAAACGGTGTGAATGCACCAAAGCTGAAGATGCCTCGCTGACGATCAAGGTGTATGACGACCTTGATCGTGACCGCGTGCATCTGGAAGTCAAAGGTATCAACGCTGACAGACTCGACAGCAGTCGAGCCATTTGCAACCTGATCACCGGGTTGCGCGAGGACCTCAAGCAATCGCATGGGCCCGCGCTGCAAAAAGCAGCAGGGCGCGCCCTCTATTAAGGCTGTTGGTATCGTCGATGGATGGGCCTGGTCAATACCAGGCCCAATGTTGTTTATGCCCGCTGCAGCCGGTGATCGCGGGTTCATTCCAGTTGTTGACGATACGGCAGGTCCGGGCCGGTCTTGCCGCAGGTGAGCGCGGCGGCACGAATTGCAAAGCCCAGCATCGCGTCGATTTGTGCGCGGGTCAGGTGTTGCAGGCCTTCGACCGAATCCAACTGCTGCTCGGTCAGCCAGGCAATCAGCGCGGCCTGGAAGGTATCCCCGGCGCCCACGGTATCGGCCATCACCACCTTCAGCGCGGGTTGCGACCAGTGGCCGTGCTGGCGGCTGAACACGCTGGCGCCATTGCTGCCACGGGTGAGGAATACCAACTGGCAGCGGTGTTGCAACCAGCCCTCAAGCACGCTTTCCGGCGATTGGTCGGGGTAGAGCAGGTGCAGGTCTTCATCGCTGACCTTGATCAGGTCGGCATGCTTGACCAGTTCGGCCACGCGGTCGCGCCACAGCTGGATATCCGGCTGCGGGTTGAGCCGCACGTTGGGGTCGAGGCTGATCAGGCGCTTGCCGCTTTCGCGCTGGACCAGGGCCAGCAGGGTGTCGCCAATCGGTTGCACCACCAGGGAAAACGAACCCACATGCAGCCCGCGAACCTCATCGCCCAGGGTCGGCAGGTGCGCGCGCGTCAATTGGCGGTCGGCGCAGCCTTCGCCGCGAAAGCTGTATTGCGGCGAGCCATCGGCGCCCACGGCGACCATTGCCAGGGTGGTCGGCGCGGCGAATTCCACCAGGAACTGCGGGTTGACGCCTTCGTCCCTGAGCACCTGCAACAGGCGCTGCCCGAGGAAGTCGGTGGACACGCCGCCAAACAGCGCGGCCTCGATGCCGAGCCGGCGTAAACCGACGGCGACGTTGAACGGTGAGCCACCGGCAATCGCCTTGTAATTGACCTTGGACGCCTGCCCGCTGGGATCTTCCTCACTGAAAAAATCAAACAGCGCTTCACCACACACCAGATACATAGTCGTTCGCTCTTAAAGGGTTGCCACGTGCTGCTGATAGCGCTCGTAGGCGTGTTGATAGGCGCTGACATTGTCGGCCACCGGCAGGGTACGGCTGGCCGGGTCGACGCTCACGCATTTCTCGCACAGGCTGGCCAGGGATTCGCCGGACTGGCTCCACGCGGCCTGGATCGCCGCGCCCAGGGCCGCCGCTTCGCTTTGTTCGGTGCAGATCACTTCGGTGTGCATGATATCGGCAACCATCTGCCGCCACACCGGGCTTTTCGAACCGCCGCCGATCAGGCGGATGCTCTGGCTGTGCAGGCCGGTCTGGCGCAACAGGTCGAGGCCGTAGCGCAAGCCGAAGGTGGTGCCCTCGACCACGGCGCGGCACAGGTTGGCGCGGGTCAGGTTGGTCATGGTCAAGCCGTGCAGGCTGCCGGTGGCGTGGGGCAGGGCGGGCACGCGTTCGCCATTGAGGAACGGCAGCATGCTCACGCCGTCGGCACCGATCGGCGCCTGCTCGACCAGGGCGTTGAAGGCGTTGAGGTCGAGGTCGAACAGCTCGCGAATCACCCCGGTGGCGTTGGTCAGGTTCATCGTACAGATCAATGGCAACCAGCCGCCGCTGGAGGAACAGAAGGTCGCGACCGACGCCTCGGGGCTTACGTTGGGCTGGTCGGAAAAGGCATACACGGTGCCCGATGAACCCAGGCTCATGGTGATCACGCCGGGGGCGATATTGCCGGTGCCGATGGCGCCCATCATGTTGTCGCCGCCGCCGCTGGACACGATGGCGTCGGGGTTGATACCCAGGCGTTCGGCGATGGCCGGCAGGATCGTGCCGACGGCGTGGTCGGCTTCGATCAGCGTCGGCAAGGCGGCTTGCAGGCGGCCACTGGGGTCGATGTGCTGGAGCAGCGCCACGTCCCAGTCACGGCTGCGCACGTTGAAGTAGCCGGTGCCCGAGGCATCGCCGTATTCCGCGACGGCGCGGCCGGTGAGCCAGTAGTTGAGGTAGTCGTGGGGCAGCAGGATATGCGCGATGCGCGCGAACACCTCGGGGTGCTGCTCGCGGGTCCACAGCAGTTTGGACACGGTGTAGCCCGGCGCAATTGCCACGCCGAGACGCTCCAGCGAAGCGCTTTCGCCACCCAGGTACTGCAACAGGCGCTCGTTTTCGGCGGCGGTTTCGGTGTCGCACCACAGCTTGGCCGGGCGCAGCACCTGGCCATGGTCATCGAGCAGTACCAGGCCGTGTTGCTGGCCGGACACGCCGATGCCGAGGATGGCCTGGCCGTCCACACCGGCCTGCTGCAAGGCGCGGTGGGTGGCTTCGGTAAAGGCGTCCAGCCACTCCTGGGTGTGCTGCTCGCGCCGGCCGTTGGCGCCGCTGATCAGTGTGTGTGCCGCGGCGCCCAGGCCCAGCACCTTGCCGCTGGAAGCGTCGAGGACGATGGCTTTGGTGCCTTGGGTGCCGCAGTCGATGCCGAGGAACAGGTTTTGCTGGGTCATGAGGGTTTGCTCAGCATTGTTGTTGGATTGTAAATGCGCTCCAAATGTGGGAGGGGCTTGCCCCCGATGGCGGTGTTTCAGTGTCAATGTTCGTTACTGACCCACCGCCATCGGGGGCAAGCCCCCTCCCACAGGTTTAAGCCGGTTTCTTCAGGAGTTGCTGCAGTGTTTTTGTGACGCCGTTGCTGCGCAGGCTCGCATAGCATCGCTCGAACGCTGCCACAAACTCAGCCGACTTGGGAATAGCCGTGCCGAAAATCTCCTCCACCCCGAGCAGGCGCTGACTGATCCGCGCATCATCACCCACCAGCCCCTGGCAAAACTCGGCGCGCGGGTCCGGAATTTTGTAGGCCACGCCATTCTCATCGACACCCTTGAGGTACAACGCCCAGGCAGCCACCACCAACGCCGCGCGCTCGGTCTCGCGCCCATCGGCAATCAACCGATTGATCGTCGGCACGGTGAACTTGGGAAATTTCGACGAGCCATCGGAACACACGCGCTCCAACTGGTCGGCAATCGCCTGGTTGGAGAAGCGATCGACCAGGGTCTGCTTGTACTGCGTGAGGTCGATGCCGGGCACCGGCGCCAGGTTCGGCGTGACGTCCAGGTCCATGTACGCGCGCATATACGCGACGAACAGCGGGTCATTCATGGTCTCGTGAACGAACCGATACCCCTTGAGAAACCCCAGGTAAGTCAGCGCCAGGTGGCTGCCGTTGAGCAGGCCGATCTTCATTTCTTCATAGGGCGTCACGTCGGCGGTGAACTGCACGCCGACCTTTTCCCAGGCCGGGCGCCCGTTGACGAACTGGTCTTCCAGGACCCACTGCACAAAGGGCTCGCACACCACCGGCCAGGCATCGTCGATAGCGTGCTCATCGTGCAATTGCAGGCGATGCGCGGTACTGGTCATCGGCGTGATGCGGTCGACCATGGCGTTGGGGAACGTCACGTTGGCTTTGATCCAGTCATGCAGTTCGGCGTTGTGCAGGGCGGCGAAGGCCAGCAGTGCCTTGCGCGTGACGGCGCCGTTGTGCGGCAGGTTATCGCAGGACATTACGGTGAACGCCGGAGTGCCGGCGGCGCGGCGCTGGGTCAGCGCGGCGCAGATAAAGCCGAACACGGTTTTCGGCGCCTGCGGGTGCGCCAGGTCGTGCTGGATCTGCGGCAGGTGGGCCATGAATTCGCCGTTGCTGTCGTCGATGCAATAGCCGCCTTCGGTGATGGTCAGCGAGACGATGCGGATCTGCGGGCTGGCCAGTTTGTCGATCAACGCCTGGGCGCCGTCCTCGGCCAGTAGCATGTCGCTGATCGAGCCGATCACGCGCACTTCGGTGTCGTCGCTGTCGCCCAATTCATACAGGGTGAACAGGTAATCCTGGCCGGCCAGGTCGTCGCGGGCCTTGCGGTCCTCGGCGCGCAGGCCGACGCCGCAGATGCTCCAGTCCAGGCCCTCGCCGGTATTCATCAGCGCATCGGTGTAATACGCCTGGTGCGCACGGTGGAAACCGCCGACGCCGATATGGGCGATGCCCTGACGGGTATCGGCAATGGCGTAGGCCGGGATTTTCACTTCCGGCGCCAGTTGGGTGAGGTTCTGTTTATTCAGTTTCATCACAAATCTCGCGAAATCAGGCGGCGGCGCGCAGTGGGCGGGTAACGGCCACGCCGTCGGTGTCGAACAGATGGCAGTGCGCCGGGTCCAGGTGCAGGTGCAGCGTCTCGCCATACTGGCTGGCCATGTCGCCACGAATGCGCAGGGTCAGCGGCTCGCCGTTGGCGGTGATGACGTGGCAGAAGGTATCGCTGCCCAGGCGCTCGCCGACGTCGGCGGTGACGGTCAGGCTTGTCTGGCCCGGTACGGCGAGTTCCAGGTGCTCCGGGCGAATACCCAGGGTCACCGCGCTGCCCACGCTCAGGGTGGCGCCGCTCAGCGGCAGGCTGATCAGCGTACCGGCGTCCAGTTGCACCTCGCAGCCCTGGCCCTCGACCCGCGTGACCTTGCCCTTGAGGAAGCCCATCTTCGGCGTGCCGAGAAAGCCCGCGACAAACAGGTTGGCCGGCTGGTGGTACAGGTCCAGCGGCGAACCGACCTGCTCGATGCGGCCGCTGTTGAGCACCACCACTTTGTCGGCCAGGGTCATCGCTTCGACCTGGTCGTGGGTCACATAGATCATGGTCGCTTGCAGCTCTTTATGCAGGCGCGCCAGTTCCAGGCGCATCTGCACGCGCAGCGCGGCGTCGAGGTTGGACAGCGGCTCATCAAACAGGAAGATCTTCGGGTTACGCACAATCGCTCGGCCGATCGCCACGCGCTGGCGCTGGCCGCCGGACAGTTGCTTGGGCTTGCGCTCCAGCAGCGGGCCCAGTTCGAGGATGCGCGCCGCTTCGCTGACTTTGCTCTCCACCAGCTGCTTGTCGACGCCCGCGAGGTCCAGGGCAAACGACATGTTCTTGCGCACGCTCATGTGCGGGTACAGCGCGTAAGTCTGGAACACCATCGCCAGGTCGCGTTTGGCCGGGGTCACTTCGGTGATGTCGCGGCCATCCAGTTCGATGGTGCCTTCGCTGACTTCTTCCAGGCCGGCGATCAGCCGCAGCAGCGTGGATTTACCGCAGCCCGACGGGCCGACGAAGACCACGAATTCCTTGTCGTTCACTTCCAGGTCGATGCCCTTGATGATGGAAAAGCCTTCGAAGCCTTTTTGCAGATTCTTGATTTTCAGGTTGGCCATGGGATGGGCCTCCGCTTGGAATTTTTATAGGAAAGCCGTTATTTCACGGCGCCGAAGGACAAACCGCGCACCAGCTGTTTCTGGCTGATCCAGCCAAAGATCAGGATCGGCGCGCAGGCCAGGGTCGAGACGGCCGACAATTTGGCCCAGAACAAGCCTTCGGGGCTGGAGTAGGAGGCGATCAGCGCGGTCAGCGGCGCGGCATTCGACGAGGTCAGGTTCAACGACCAGAACGCCTCGTTCCAGCACAGGATCAGCGACAGCAACACCGTGGATGCCAGGCCGCCTTTGGCGATCGGCAGCAGTACGCGGACCATTTCCTGCCACAGGGTGGCGCCGTCCAGGCGGGCCGCTTCGAGGATGTCTTTGGGGATGTCCTTGAAGTAGGTGTAAACCATCCACACCACGATCGGCAGGTTGATCAGGGTGTAGATGATGATCAGCGCGATACGCGTATCCAACAGGCCGAAGCTCTTGGCCAGCAGGTAGATCGGCATCAGCACGCCCACCGGCGGCAGCATCTTGGTCGACAGCATCCACAGCAGCGTGCCCTTGGTGCGTTGGGTCTCGTAGAACGCCATGGAGTAGGCCGCCGGCACCGAGATCAGCAGGCACAAGGCGGTGGCGCTGAACGAAATCAGCACCGAGTTCCACGCGTAGCTGAAGTAGTTGCTGCGCTCGTTGATGTGCAGGTAATTCTCCAGCGTCGGCGTGAAGATGAACTGCGGCGGCGTGGCAAAGGCGTCGATCTCGGTCTTGAAGCTGGTCAGCACCATCCAGAAGATCGGGAAGAAGATCAGAATCGCGATGGCCCAGGCCAGGGTGCCGAGTAACAGGCTTTGCAGGCGGCGGGATTGTTGAAGCGTCATGGCGCGGCCCTCAAGGCTTGTCAGTCAGGTTTTTGCCGATCATCCGCACCAGGATGATCGCCGCGATATTGGCGATGACCACGGCAATCAAGCCGCCGGCCGAGGCCATGCCCACGTCGAACTGCACCAGCGCCTGGTTGTAGATCAGGTAGGCGAGGTTGGTCGAGGCGTAGCCGGGGCCGCCGTTGGTGGTGGTGAAAATTTCGGCGAATACCGAGAGCAGGAAGATGGTTTCGATCATCACCACCACGGCAATCGGGCGCGCCAGGTGGGGCAGGGTCAGGTGCCAGAAAATCGCAATCGCGCCGGCGCCGTCGAGGCGTGCGGCTTCCTTTTGTTCCTGGTCGAGAGACTGCATGGCGGTCATCAGCAGCAGGATGGCGAAGGGCAGCCATTGCCACGAGACAATGATGATGATCGACAGCAGCGGGTAATGCGCCAGCCAGTCCACGGGCTGGGCGCCGAAGAACTTCCACACGGCGGCGAGGATCCCCGACACCGGATGGAAAATCAGGTTCTTCCAGATCAGCGCACCGACGGTGGGCATGATGAAGAACGGCGAGATCAACAACACCCGCACCAGGCCGCGGCCGAAGAACTCACTGGCCTCCAGCAGGGCGCTGATCAACACGCCAAATACCACGCTGATCAACAGCACGCTGCCGACCAGCAACAGGGTATTGGTGGCGCCGGGCAGGAAGCCCGAATCGGTGATGAAATAGGTGAAGTTCTCCAGCCCCACGAACTGGTTTTCGCCGGGGTAGAGCAGGTTGTAGCGGATCAGCGAAAAGTACAGGGTCATGCCCAGCGGCACGATCATCCACAGCAGCAGCAAAGCTACCGAGGGGCTGACGAGAAACCAGCCGGGGTTGGCCAGGCGGCTTTTACGTATTGTATTCATGGTGATCAAGACCGATTAGAGGCAGGTGCGCAAAACTCCTGTAGGAGCGAGCTTGCTCGCGAAGGTATTTCAGGCGCATGTCGGCGTCGGATGTACCTTTTTCGCGAGCAAGCTCGCTCCTACAGAATCGGGGGTTACTTGGGATAACCGGCCCGCTTCATTTCACGCTCGGTGGTGGTCTGCGCGGCGCTCAAGGCTTGATCCACGGTTTGCTGACCGGTCAGCGCACCCGAGAAGAACTTGCCGACCTGGGTACCGATTGCCTGGAACTCTGGAATGGTCACCAGTTGGATACCGATATACGGCACCGGTTTGAGCGTTGGTTTGGTCGGATCGGCGACTTTCAGCGATTCCAGGGTGACCTTGGCGAACGGCGCGGCCTTCATATATTCGTCGCTGTAGGTCGACTTGCGCGTACCCGGCGGGACGTTGGCGATGCCGTCGGTCTTGGCGACCAAAGCGCCGTATTCCTTGGAAGTCGCCCAACTGGTGAACAGCTTGGCAGCGTCCTTGGCCTTGGAACTGGTCGGGATCGCCAGGCTCCAGGAGTACAGCCACGAGGTGCCTTTGTCGGTCTTTTCGTGCGGGGCGAAGGTGAAACCGACATGGTCCGCCACCTTGCTTTGGGTCTTGTCGGTGACGAACGAACCGGCCACGCTGGCGTCGACCCAGATCGCGCACTTGCCGCTGTTGAACAGCGCGAGGTTTTCGTTGAAACCGTTGCTCGACGCACCCGGCGGGCCGGACTTCTTCATATTGTCGACGTAGAAGTTCAGCGCGTCCTTCCATTCAGGGCCATTGAATTCAGGCTGCCATTTCTCGTCGAACCAGCGCGCCCCGTAGCCGTTGGCCAGGGTGGTGATCAGCGCCATGTTTTCACCCCAACCGGCTTTGCCGCGCAGGCACAGGCCGTATTGCTCTTTGGTTTTGTCGGTGAGTTTTGCCGCGTATTCGCCGATCTGCGTCCAGGTTGGGTGCTCGGGCATGCTCAGCCCGGCGTCCTTGAACAGGTCGGTGCGGTAATAGGTGATCGAGCTTTCCGCATAGAACGGCAGGGCGTACAGCGAACCCTTGACGGACAAACCGTCACGCACGGAAGGGAACACATCGTCTAGGTCGTAGGATGCCGGCAGGTCTTTCATCGGTTCCAGCCAGCCCTTGGCGCCCCACAGTGCGGCTTCGTACATGCCGATGGTCAACACATCGAACTGCCCGCCCTGGGTAGCGATGTCGGTGGTCAGGCGTTGGCGCAGGACGTTTTCTTCGAGCACCACCCAATTCAACTTGATGTCCGGGTGCTCGGCCTCGAAGGTCTTCGAGAGCTTTTGCATACGGATCATGTCGCTGTTGTTGACGGTGGCAATGGTCAGGGTTTGCGCGCCAAGGCTGACGGCGCTGAGGGTCATGCAGGCCGTCATGCAAGAACAGGCAAGCAGTGTTTTTGCTGTGAACTTCATCGCGCACTCCTTTTCTGCGCCCAGGGGCTGCAGAAGGACAGTTATTGTTGTTGTGTCTTCCCACGCGGAGTCAGGAAGAGTGTGCGTTGATTACAGCCCTCAAATGGGGGGTGTGACAAATCCTTGGGCGCACTGGGACTGATACTTTTTTGTACTCGCTCACCAAAAGCCGAATCGATTAAGCCAGGTTCTGTTCGGTGAGCCGCTGCACCGCCAGGCGCCGGTAGTGGGAAGGGGTCATGCCTTTAAGTTGCTGGAAGCGGCGATTGAAGTTGGAAATGTTGTTGAACCCCGACTCGAAGCACACATCGGTGACGGCCTTGTCGCCATCGGCCAGCAGTTCGCAGGATTTGCTGATGCGCAGGCGATTGACGAATTCGATAAACGTGCGCCCGGTGGCCTGCTTGAACACCCGCGAGAAATACGTCGGTTTCATCCCCAGGTAGTCGGCCACTTCCTCCAGTGACAATTCCCGCGCGTAATGCGCAAAGATGTAGTCCACCGCCCGGTTGGTGCGGTCGATGCTGTGTTCGTCGGCCAGTTGCGGCGTGGTCACGCCGGAGAGCAGTTGGTAGTCTTCACACGCGCTCAACACTTCCAACAGGATAAAGAAGTGCCCCAGGCGCGCCATGCCCTGAGCGTCCTCGATGCGTTGCATGAGGGTCATGGCCTGGGCGATGGTCTTTTTGCAGCGAAACTCGATGCCGGATTGCGCTCGTTCCAGTAGCGGCGCCAGGGTCTTGAGTTCGGCAAAAATGTGACTGCCGTTCTCCAGCAGCTCATCGGTGAAGTTCACCAGCATGTCGCGCTTGGGCACCACTTCGTCTTCCTCGACCTGGCTGATCCAGTTGTGAGGCAGGTTGGGGCCGGTGAGAAACAGGCTTTCCGGGTAGAAGTTGCCGATGTAGTCGCCGATGAACACCTTGCCGGAACTGGCGACGATCAGGTGCAGCTCGTACTCCTTATGGAAATGCCAGCGCACCAGGGGGCAAGGGAAACCGTGCTGGCGATAGATGATAGACAGACCGTTGTGATCGTCCATCAGCTCGTAGGAAGGGTCGGTGATTCGCGTTGCTCGGGTCATGCTGCCGTCGCTTTATTGTGGTTGCGATTTGAATAATGCCCCGTTGCGTGCGACCCGGCCAGCGTCAAGCGTTTAAAGGTTACGGTTTTTTGCCTCGATCCACTGGGACATGTACTGGGTACTTTTGTGGGCGTGGTGACGCAGCATGCTGCCGGTGAAATTCTCCCGGCGATGCGCGTCGAGGCGGCTGCGACAGTGTTCCAGGCACTCTACCAGTGCGGGGCCGTGGCGGTGCAGGTCATAGCGGCGGGCCAGCAATTGCCGGCCGTGCTCCTGGGCCTGGGTCCAGCGCTCGCGGTCCTGGTACAGCGCCACCGCAGCGGCGGCAAGGGTGGCGGCGCTTTGTTCGATCAGGCCAGGCCATGGCTGCTCGTCGCCCATGGCTTCGGCGCCGACCGGTGTGGTGATATTCGGCGTGCCGCAGAGCATGGCATCCGCCAGCTTGCCCTTGATCCCGGCGCCAAAGCGCAGCGGCGCCAGGCAGATGCGCGCAGCCGTCATCACTTGCAGCGCATCTTCGGCCCAGTTCATTACATGAAAGCCCTGGGCCGGGTTGTGCAGCGCGGTGGCCTTGGGCGGGGTGTAGGCGCCGTAGACATGCAATTGGGCACCCGGCAGTTGCTGGCGGATCAACGGCCAGACACTGTTCTTCATCCACAGCACCGCATCCCAGTTGGGCGCGTGGCGGAAGTTGCCGATGCTGAGGAAGTGCGCGCGCTCGTCAAACGGTGCGAACGCCTCGGTCGGCGGTTCCAGCATCAATGGGCACCAGTGGAGCAGGGCGGCGGGCACCTTGAACTGCTCGGTGAGCAGGCGGATTTCCATGTCGGAGATCATCAGGCTGATGTCGCAGCGATAGATGGCTGCGATCTCGCGCTTGGCCAGGTCGGTGTCGGCCATGCGCTGGAACTCGTCTTCCAGGCCCGGTGCGAACAAGGCGCTGAAGTCATCGTTGTCCGGCTGGGCCTTGAGGTGGTCCTTGAACCGCTGTTGGCGTGCGTCGCGCAGGCTTTGCAGGTCGGAGGTTTCCAGCACCCGCAGGGCAGTGGGGCAGTGCTTCTCGACGCGCCAGCCGAACTGTTCTTCCATCATGAAACGGTCGAACAGCACGATGTCCGGGGCCAGTTCGCGGATAAAGTCATCGAAACTGCTGTTATTGAGTTCGATGGCGCATTCGGCGATTCCCAGTGCCGGTAGGTCGGCTTTGTGTTCGCCAATGGTCGCCGGGCTGCTGAAGGTAATATCCCAACCTTGTGACAGAAAAGTTTCGAGAATCTGCATCATATGCCCGCCTGCAGCCGAGGAACGCGGTTCCGGCCAGACATAACCAATGACCAGGACTTTGGTGGCGGGCTGATTCATCAACAACGGATTCCTTGAGCGGGGACGAAAAACGCGCAATTAAACCACAACCGCCCGCGTGCCCGGCGTGACATGACAATTTGTGTCAGGCGGTAGGTCGTCACGGCACTTTGTGGTTAACTTCCGCCTCTCGAATTCGTTTAATCAAAACCAGCATAAGGATTCCGTTCATGGCTCAAGTCACCCTTCGTGGTAATCCAGTCCAAGTTGAAGGCGAACTGCCGCAAACCGGCTCCAAAGCGCCAGACTTCACCCTGACCGCCGGCGATCTGTCGGACGTGACCCTGGCCACCTTCGCCGGCAAGCGCAAAGTGCTGAACATCTTCCCAAGCGTCGACACCCCGACCTGCGCCACGTCGGTGCGCACGTTCAACGCCCAGGCCAACAATGTGAGCAACACGGTTGTACTGTGCATTTCCTCTGACCTGCCGTTTGCCCAGAAACGTTTTTGCGGCACCGAAGGCCTGGACAACGTGCAGAGCCTGTCGGACTTCCGCAACGCTGATTTCGCCGTTGACTACGGCGTTTCGATTGCCGACGGCCCACTCCGGGCTCTGACCGCCCGTGCCGTCGTCGTGTTGGATGAAAACGACAACGTACTGCACAGCGAATTGGTGCCTGAAATCGGCCAAGAGCCAAACTACGAGGCAGCCCTGGCTGTTTTGAAGTAACTGTTTCGGCGCATTACTGTCGTTTTGCAGTAACACGCGTGGTGCATGATTGCGGCCTGGCCTAGTCCAGGCCGTTTTTATTTGCTGGTCAGATGTTTAGCGAAATAGCCGGCGGACTAAGCTCAACAGTTAAAAGTTGTAAGCCCAAGGTAAATAGCCGGTAAATGCGCTTTTCTTAACGCGCCCCAGTGCTTATCTTTCAGCCTCCCAAAGAAGAAGCTCTCGCGCCCAATGGTTGATCACTCCATGCAATCCTCCCCCCGCAACTCCCGTCGCTGGCTGTTCGGCCTGCTCGTGCTGCTGGTTATCGCCGGCCTGTGCTGGAAATTCTGGCCCACCGGCGCTACCCATCCAGAAGCGCCAGCCGGCCGTACCGGTAAAACGGGCATGGCGCGCCCGGGCTTCGGCGGCTCCACCGGCCCGGTGCCGGTGCGTGTGGCGCCGGCGGTGCTGGGGGAATTCCCGGTGTACTACAAGGCGTTGGGCACGGTCACCGCGCTCAACACCATCAATGTGCGCAGCCGGGTGGGCGGCGAGTTGGTGAAGATCGCCTTTGAAGAAGGGCAGACGGTCAAAGCCGGCGACCTGCTGGCGGAAATCGACCCGCGCAGCTACCAGAATGCCTTGCTCCAGGCCCAGGGCACGCTGATGCAGAACCAGGCCCAGTTGAAAAACGCCCAGGTCGACGTCGAGCGTTATCGCGGCTTGTATGCCCAGGACAGTATCGCCAAGCAAACCCTGGACACCGCCGAAGCGCTGGTCCTGCAATACCAGGGCACGGTCAAGACCAACCAGGGCGCAGTGGACGACGCCAAGCTCAACCTCGAATTCACCAAGATCCGCGCGCCGATCGCCGGGCGCGTCGGCCTGCGTCAGCTCGACGTCGGTAACCTGGTGGCCGCCAACGACACCACCGCGCTGGCGGTGATCACCCAGACCCAACCGATCAGCGTGGCCTTCACCCTGCCGGAGAGCACCCTGGAAACCGTGCTCGCCCGTTACCACGCCGGCAACAAACTGCCCGTGGAAGCCTGGGACCGCAGCGACGCCAAGCGCCAAGCCACCGGCGTGCTGCAGAGCCTGGACAACCAGATCGACGTCACCACCGGCACCCTGAAATTCAAGGCACGCTTCGATAACAAGGACCAGGCGCTGTTCCCCAATCAGTTCGTCAACGTGCATTTGCTCGCCGACACCCTGCATAACGTGGTGCTGGCACCGTCTGCCGCTATCCAGTTCGGCAACGCCGGTACGTTTGTCTACAAGCTCGATGGCGACAAGAAGGTCAAGGTGCAGCCCCTGGTGGTCGGCGATACCGACGGCGACAACACGGTGATCAAGCAAGGCCTGGTCGCCGGCGACCGCGTGGTGCTGGAAGGCACCGACCGCCTGAAAGACGGCAGCGAAATCGAAGTGGTCAACGACAGCAGTCAAGTCCCGACCACCCCGACCGAGCACCTGCAAGGCAAGCCCGCCGCAAAAGGGGAGACCGGCGCTGACGCCGGCAAGGCGCAAAAGGTCGGTTCATGAACCTGTCGCGGCTGTTTATCCTTCGCCCGGTTGCCACCACGCTGAGCATGCTGGCGATTGTCCTGGCAGGGATCATCTCGTACCGCTTGTTACCGGTCTCGGCCTTGCCCCAGGTGGATTACCCGACCATCCGCGTGATGACCCTGTACCCCGGCGCCAGCCCGGATGTGATGACCAGCGCAGTCACCGCGCCCCTGGAGCGCCAGTTCGGGCAGATGCCCGGCTTGACCCAGATGGCCTCGACCAGCTCCGGCGGTGCGTCGGTGCTGACCTTGCGCTTCAACCTCGACATCAATATGGATGTCGCCGAGCAACAGGTGCAGGCCGCGATCAACGCCGCGACCAACCTGCTGCCCAAGGACTTGCCGGCGCCGCCGGTGTACAACAAGGTCAACCCGGCAGATACGCCGGTGCTGACCCTGGCGATTACCTCCAAGACCATGCTGCTGCCCAAGCTCAATGATTTGGTCGATACGCGCATGGCGCAAAAGATCGCGCAGATCAGCGGCGTCGGCATGGTCAGCATCGCCGGTGGCCAGCGCCAGGCCGTGCGCATCAAGGTCAACCCTGAGGCCCTGGCGGCCAACGGCTTGAACCTGTCGGACGTGCGCACGCTGATCGCCGCGTCCAACGTCAACCAGCCCAAGGGCAACTTCGACGGCCCGACCCGCGTGTCGATGCTCGACGCCAACGACCAACTGGTGTCGCCGCAGCAGTATGCCGAACTGATCCTGGCCTACAAAAATGGCGCACCGCTGCGTCTGAAGGACGTCGCGCAGATCGTCGACGGCGCCGAAAACGAACGCCTCGCCGCCTGGGCCAATGAAAACCAGGCCGTGCTGCTGAATATCCAGCGCCAGCCCGGTGCCAACGTGATCGAGGTGGTCGACCGCATCAAGGCGCTGCTACCGAGCATCACCGATAACCTGCCGGCGGGCCTGGATGTGACGGTGCTGACCGACCGTACCCAGACCATCCGCGCTTCGGTCACCGATGTGCAGCACGAATTGCTGATCGCCATTGCCCTGGTGGTGATGGTGACTTTCCTGTTCCTGCGCCGCGTCAGCGCCACCCTCATCCCGTCCATCGCCGTGCCGTTGTCGCTGGTGGGCACCTTTGGCGTGATGTACCTGGCGGGTTTCTCCATCAACAATCTGACGCTGATGGCCCTGACCATCGCCACCGGGTTCGTGGTCGACGATGCCATCGTGATGCTGGAGAACATCTCGCGCTATATCGAGGAAGGTGAAACCCCGCTGGCCGCTGCGCTCAAGGGCGCCAAACAGATCGGTTTCACCCTGATTTCCCTGACCCTGTCGCTGATCGCCGTATTGATTCCGTTGCTGTTCATGGGCGATGTGGTCGGGCGCCTGTTCCGCGAGTTCGCCATCACCCTGGCGGTGGCGATCCTGATTTCCCTGGTGGTGTCCCTGACCCTGACGCCGATGATGTGCGCGCGCCTGCTCAAGCGTGAACCCAAGGAAGCAGAGCAGAGCCGTTTCTACAAGGCCAGCGGGGCCTGGATCGAGTGGTTGATCGCAGCCTACGGGCGCAAGTTGCAGTGGGTGCTCAAGCACCAGCCGCTGACCTTGCTGGTGGCCATCGCTACCCTGGGCCTCACCGTGGTGCTGTACCTAGTGGTGCCCAAGGGGTTTTTCCCGGTGCAGGACACCGGGGTGATCCAGGGCATTTCCGAGGCGCCGCAGTCGATTTCCTTCGCTGCAATGAGCCAGCGTCAGCAGGAACTGGCGAAGATCATCCTGGCCGACCCGGCGGTGGAAAGCCTGTCGTCCTACATCGGTGTGGATGGCGATAACGCCACCCTCAACAGCGGTCGCTTGCTGATCAACCTCAAGGCCCATGGGCAGCGGGATTTGAGCGCGGCCCAGGTGATCACCCGCCTGCAGCCGGAAATCGACAAGCTGGTGGGCATCCGCCTGTACATGCAGCCGGTGCAGGACCTGACCATCGAAGACCGCGTCAGCCGCACCCAGTACCAGTTCAGCATGTCGTCACCCGACGCCGAGTTGCTGGCGCTGTGGAGCGAAAAGCTGGTGCATGCCTTGAGCCAGTTGCCGGAACTCACCGACGTCGCCAGCGACCTGCAGGACAAAGGCCTGCAGGTATACCTGGTGATCGACCGCGATGCCGCCTCGCGCCTGGGCGTCAACGTGTCGACTATCACCGATGCGTTGTACGACGCCTTCGGTCAGCGGCAGATTTCCACCATCTACACCCAGGCCAGCCAATACCGCGTGGTGTTGCAGGCCCAGTCGGGCGAGACCCTGGGGCCGGATGCGCTGAACCAGATCCACGTCAAGACCACCGACGGCGGCCAGGTGCGCCTGTCGAGCCTGGCCCGCGTGGAACAGCGCCAGGCGCAGTTGGCGATTGCGCATATCGGCCAGTTCCCGGCGGTGATGATGTCGTTCAACCTGGCCCCCGGTGTCGCGTTGGGCAAAGGCGTGGAGTTGATCAACCAGACCCAGAAAGACATCGGCATGCCGGTGGGCGTGCAGACCCAGTTCCAGGGTGCAGCCCAGGCGTTCGAAGCCTCGCTGTCGAGCACCTTGCTGCTGATCCTGGCGGCGGTGGTCACCATGTACATCGTGCTCGGCGTGCTCTACGAGAGCTACATCCACCCGGTCACCATCCTTTCGACCCTGCCTTCGGCGGCGGTAGGGGCGTTGCTGGCGTTGCTGCTCAGCGGCAATGACCTGGGCATGATCGCGATCATCGGCATCATTTTGCTGATCGGTATCGTCAAGAAGAACGCGATCATGATGATCGACTTCGCCCTCGACGCCGAACGCAACCAGGGCCTCGACCCGCAGACCGCGATCTACCAGGCGGCGCTGTTGCGCTTCCGGCCGATCCTGATGACCACCCTGGCCGCGCTGTTCGGCGCGGTGCCGTTGATGCTGGCCACCGGTTCCGGTGCGGAGTTGCGTCAACCCCTGGGCCTGGTGATGGTCGGCGGTTTGCTGGTGAGCCAGGTATTGACGCTGTTCACCACGCCGGTGATCTACCTGTACTTCGATCGCCTGGGTCGGCGCTGGCGCAAAGAGCCGCAACGCCTGGAGCCGGTTGAGTCATGAACCTGTCCGGACCTTTCATTCGCCGCCCGGTCGCGACCATGCTGCTGAGCCTGGCGATCATGTTGCTGGGCGGGGTCAGCTTCAATCTGCTGCCGGTGTCGCCGCTGCCGCAGATCGACTTCCCGGTGATCGTGGTGTCAGCCAGCCTGCCCGGCGCCAGCCCGGAGGTGATGGCGTCCACCGTGGCCACGCCGCTGGAGCGCTCATTCGGCGCGATTGCCGGCATTACCACCATGAGCAGTTCGTCGAGCCAGGGTTCGACCCGGGTGATCCTGGCGTTCGACTCCGACCGTGATATCAACGGCGCGGCGCGGGAAGTGCAGGCGGCAATCAACGCTTCGCGCAACCTGTTGCCCAGCGGCATGCGCAGTATGCCGACCTACAAGAAGATCAACCCGTCGCAGGCGCCGATCATGGTGCTGTCGCTGACCTCGGACGTGTTGCAGAAGGGCCAGCTGTACGACCTGGCCTCGACCATCCTTTCGCAAAGCCTGTCCCAGGTGCCGGGCGTGGGTGAAGTACAGATCGGCGGCAGTTCGCTGCCGGCGGTGCGCATCGAACTCGAACCCAAGGCGCTCGACCAGTACGGCGTGGCCCTCGACGATGTGCGCAACACCATCGCCAACGCCAACCAGCGTCGGCCCAAGGGCTCGCTGGAAGACGCCGAGCGCAACTGGCAGATCCAGGCCAACGACCAGCTGGAAAAAGCCAAGGACTATGAGCCGCTGCTGATCCGCTACCAGAACGGCGCGGCCCTGCGCCTGGGCGATGTGGCGAAGATCAGCGACGGTGTGGAAGACCGCTACAACAGCGGCTTCTTCAACAACGATTCGGCGGTGCTGCTGGTGATCAACCGCCAATCCGGCGCCAACATCATCGAGACCGTCCGGCAGATCAAGGCGCAGTTGCCGGCATTGCAGGCGGTGCTGCCGTCCAGCGTCAAGCTGAGCCTGGCGATGGATCGCTCGCCGGTGATCACCGCCACCTTGCACGAGGCCGAAATGACCTTGTTGATTGCCGTTGGGCTGGTGATCCTGGTGGTCTACCTGTTCCTCGGTAACTTCCGCGCTTCGCTGATTCCAACCCTGGCGGTGCCGGTCTCGCTGGTGGGCACCTTCGCGGTGATGTACCTGTTCGGTTTCTCGCTGAACAACTTCTCGCTGATGGCGCTGATTCTCGCCACCGGCCTGGTGGTGGACGATGCCATCGTGGTGCTGGAGAACATTTCCCGGCATATCGACGAGGGTGTGCCGCCGATGAAGGCGGCGTACCTGGGTGCCCAGGAAGTCGGCTTTACCTTGCTGTCGATGAACGTGTCGCTGGTGGCGGTGTTCCTGTCCATCCTGTTCATGGGCGGGATCGTCACCAGCCTGTTCCGTGAGTTTTCCATCACCTTGTCGGCGGCGATCATCGTGTCGCTGGTGGTCTCGCTGACCCTCACGCCGATGCTCTGCGCGCGTTGGCTCAAGCCTCATATCAAAGGGCAACTGACCGGTTTGCAGCGTTGGAGCCAGAACGTCAACGACCGCATGGTCTCGACCTACGCCACCAGCCTGGACTGGGTGCTGCGCCATCGGCGCCTGACCTTGCTCAGCCTGCTGATCACGGTGGGGGTGAATATCGCGTTGTATGTGGTGGTGCCGAAAACCTTCATGCCCCAGCAGGACACCGGGCAATTGATCGGCTTTGTGCGCGGCGACGACGGGCTGTCGTTCAGCGTGATGCAGCCGAAGATGGAAATTTTCCGCAAGGCCGTGTTGCAAGACCCGGCGGTGCTCAGCGTGGCCGGTTTCATCGGCGGCAACAGCGGCACCAACAACGCGGTGATGCTGGTTCGACTCAAACCCATCAGCGAACGCAAGGTCTCCGCCCAGGCGGTGATCGAGCGCCTGCGCAAGAGCGTGCCACTGGTGCCGGGCGGGCGGCTGTTCCTGATGGCTGACCAGGACCTGCAATTTGGTGGTGGCCGTGACCAGACCAGTGCGCAGTATTCCTACATCCTGCAAAGCGGTGATCTGTCTGCGCTGCGCCTGTGGTACCCGAAGGTCGTGGCCGCACTGCGTGCGTTACCCGAACTCACCGCCATCGACGCCCGCGAAGGCCGGGGTGCGGCCCAGGTGACGCTGGTCGTCGACCGCGACCAGGCCAAGCGCCTGGGCATCGACATGAACATGGTCACCGCGGTGCTGAACAACGCCTACAGCCAGCGGCAGATCTCCACGATCTATGACAGCCTCAACCAGTATCAGGTGGTGATGGAGGTCAACCCGAAATACGCCCAGGACCCGATCACCCTGAACCAGATGCAGGTGATCACCTCCACGGGCGCGCGGGTGCCGTTGTCGACCATTGCCCATTATGAGAGCAGCCTGGCGGACGACCGGGTCAGCCACGAAGGCCAGTTCGCCTCGGAAAACATCGCCTTCGACATAGCCCCCGGCGTGACGGTGGAGCAGGGCACTGCGGCCATCGAGCGGGCGATTGCCAAGGTGGGCTTGCCGGAGGACGTCATCGCCAAGATGGCCGGCACCGCCGATGCCTTTGCGGCGACCCAGAAAGGCCAGCCGTTCATGATCCTCGGCGCGCTGGTGGCGGTGTACCTGGTGCTGGGCATTCTGTATGAAAGTTACATCCACCCGCTGACGATCCTCTCGACCTTGCCGTCGGCCGGCGTCGGGGCCTTGCTCTCCATCTACCTGCTGGGCGGCGAGTTCAGCCTGATCTCCTTGCTCGGCTTGTTCCTGTTGATCGGGGTGGTGAAGAAAAACGCGATCCTGATGATCGACCTGGCGCTGCAACTGGAGCGCCATGACGGCCTGAGCCCGCCGGAATCGATTCGCAGCGCCTGCCTGTTGCGGTTGCGGCCGATCCTGATGACCACGCTGGCGGCGATTCTCGGCGCCTTGCCGTTGTTGCTCGGCAGGGCCGAAGGCGCGGAAATGCGCCAGCCCCTGGGCCTGACCATCATCGGCGGGCTGGTCTTCAGCCAGATCCTGACCCTTTACACCACCCCGGTGGTTTACCTTTATCTCGACCGCGCGCGCCATCGTTTCAACGCTTGGCGCGGCGTGCGTACCGATGCTGCCCTGGACTCTGCGCTATGACCGATTCGACCTTTGCCACATTGGCCATGACCCGTGGTTCCCGCGTCGCCAGCCTGCTGCTCTGCGGGGTGTTGCTCAGCGCGTGCGCGGTCGGCCCCGACTACACACGTCCGGCCGTCATCGAGCCTGCGCAGTTCAAACAAGCCGAGGGCTGGCGCCAGGCCACGCCGAGCGACGCCCTGGCCCGTGGCGCCTGGTGGGAACTGTACGGCGACCGTCAGCTCAATGACCTGGTGCTGCGCCTGAACAACGCCAACCAGACCGTGGCCCAGGCCGAAGCGCGCTTCCGTCAGGCCCAGGCGCTGGTGAGCAGCTCCCGTGGGGCGTTTTACCCGACGGTGGACCTGAGTGTCGGGAAAACCCGCGCCAGCCAGGGTACCGGCAGCAGCAACGCCAGCCTCAGCAGTTCCAGCAGCGGCATCCGCGACACCCTCAACGCGCAGTTGGGCGTGAGCTGGGAAGCCGATGTCTGGGGCAAGTTGCGCCGGGGCCTGGAAGCCAAAGAAGCCAGCGCCGAAGCCAGCTCGGCGGACCTGGCCGCGATGCGCTTGAGCCAGCAGTCGGAGTTGGTGCAAAGCTACCTGCAACTGCGCGTCATGGATGAGCAGACCCGTCTGCTGCAAGCCACGCTGGACACCTACCAGCGCTCCCTGCAAATGACCGAAAACCAATACCGTGCCGGGGTCTCCGGCAAGGACGCCGTGGCCCAGGCGCAAACCCAGCTCAAGTCCACCCAGGCCAGCCTGATCGACCTGATCTGGCAGCGTGCCCAACTGGAAAACGCCATCGCCGTGTTGATCGGCGAGGCGCCAGCCAACTTCAACCTGGCCGTCAGCAAGGACATCCCGGCCTTGCCGCAGATCCCGGTGAGCCTGCCGTCGCAATTGCTCGAACGTCGCCCCGACATCGCCTCCGCCGAGCGCTCGGTGATCGCCGCCAACGCCGATATCGGCGTGGCCAAGGCCGCCTATTACCCGGACCTGAGCCTGAGCCTGGCCGGTGGTTATTCCAGCAGCACCTACGCCGACTGGATCAGCCTGCCAAACCGCTTCTGGTCGGTCGGGCCGAAACTGGCGACGACCCTGTTCGACGGTGGCCAGCGCTCGGCGGAAGTCGACCGCACCGTCGCCAGTTACGATGAAACCGTGGCCAAGTACCGCCAGACCGTACTGGATGGTTTTCGCGAGGTGGAAAACTACATGGTCCAGCTCAAGGTGCTGGAAGACGAAGCCGTGGTCAGCAACGAAGCGCTGGAGGCCGCGCGCGAGTCGCTGCGCTTGACCCAGAATCAGTACAAGGCGGGGCTGATCGCTTATCTGGATGTGGTCACCGTGCAGGCGACGGCGCTGAGTAACGAACGCACCGTGCTGACCTTGCTGCAGACGCGATTGGTGGCCAGTGTGCAACTGATCGCCGCGTTGGGTGGCGGTTGGGATGGGCAGACGCCGATTGCCGAGAAGGATTGATCCTGCTAGGCCATACGCGACCGAAAGTAGTTGGGTTGCCTGCTCAACCACTCTCCTGCGGTTGGCTACGGAAATTCCGCATTGGCTCTGATTTTGCGCCGACGTTTGACGCGCAACATGCTGGTGTAGCGGCGGTGGTTTTTTGAGTTGAGGACCAAGATGTAGAGTAGGGCTGTAAACAGAGGGAACACGCTGATCAGCGTCAGCGGGTGGCTGCTCAAATAACCTATTGCGAGCAGGGTGTTTACGATCGCTATGGGTACGAGTATTCGTGGCGCATAACGAAATCCCTCACATAACATTATTTGCCCTACGTTAAAAATCACACAAAGTGCCATGCCGATACCGAAAGCCAATTCGGTTGGCATTTGAAAGATCTCTGCGTAATAAGGCAGGCTAAGCGCCATATTGGTCGTGATGTTGTTCAGGCCAAGCAGCAGACCACCGCCAAAGGACGGCAGGAATCGATACGCGTACCGGCGCCAAATTCGATATTCCCGGAAGGGGTCAATGCTATAAGTCATGATCGTTGAACTCTTCATACAGCGCGATGAGTACATGGTTGATGTTTCCACTAAGCGTGCTGCCTCCAATACCTAAAGTGGCTCCAACTTGATCACTGATCTGAGTGAGGATACCCAAACGCAATTGTGCATTGCTGTAGCGTTTAGGCAATTTCCCGGCAAGCTGCTTTAAACGAATTATCTCGCGAGGATGGCGAGGGTTTTGCAGCCGCAGAACTTCATTGGTCAGTTTTGCACGCTCTTGGCGGCTCATGCGTCTCAAGATGTCTGTCAAGTTGCGGCCCGTCGAGCTTTTGATGGCCATCACTGTTTTGACTGTAGCGAAGGTCGTGGCCCCTGCTCCTATTAGTGAAATACCATCCAAAGCAACGGTCATGGCTTGATACCAGGCTAGACTGTCGTAATAGTCGTTCTGGGCGGGATTAGTTATTTCTGTGGCGGTTCTCCATAGCCCATTGCCGCACTGCAATGCGCTTGCAGCTGCAGCCGTGTAAGCAATGTAGGTCACAGCGAGACTGAGGCCGGCAGTAAAAGGCGCCGCTGCAATGCCTGTTTTTGCAACGATATAGCCAATCACAGCCCCTCCACAGGAAAACACCATCCCTGCTGCCTCCTTCCATAGCTGTGATTCTCGCGGCGAACTTGCCGCCAACTGCGCATATTCATCGGCAGTCACCAACGGTCCCGCCACCTCCCGCAAAATCACGCGCTTGGGCTTGATGCTGCACAGCGGCATGAACTCGCGTAACACCGTCACCCGATAATCACTGCCGATATGCACCACCCCGGCTCCAACGATGGCGGGATCGGCGTCGATGGTTCGATAGAGTTTGGGCAGGTCCAATAGACTCGTCAGTCGTTGACGGGTGGTGGTGTGCGCATCCGGCACACCGCTACGCAGGAAATCGCTTGGCATCCTTTCACCTGTGGGTCGATAGAGGTGAAAGAGCTTGGGGATTAGTTCCCGGTTTTTATGTCGGGCCGTTCGCTATATTTTGTAGGACCATACCTGCAAGTTGTCGGGTGGCTCTGAGTCGGTAGATTCGCGTCAAAATGCGATTAATGGGCCTCTGATAATTAATCACCTGTTCAAGAATTAGTCTCTCTACAATCCGCGACTTTTCCATCCGGCGCGGGCTTTTTCAGCCCGTCGGTCTAGAGTCGGCCCATGCTTATTGCTAGTTACTCCCCCCCGCTGGACGCATCGCCAAGGCCAAGGGTCGCGCGATCTATTTGTGGATGCCGTTCGCCCTCGGCTTTGACCTGGACATTACTGTGCTGCGCATGATGCCGGCATCTGTTACCGGAGGATGGTTTTATGGCGGACATCCAGCGCAGACGCCTGACAAGCACAGCACTTGACGGGTATTCTTGGCGCCAACGCTAAACATTTGGTTGATTCAGGAGACTGTAGGCATGGACAAAGTCCTCATCATCACCGGGGGCAGTCGTGGGATTGGTGCTGCGACGGCATTGCTGGCCGCTCGCCAGGGCTATCGCATTTGCATCAACTTCCAGTCGGATGAAGAAGCCGCTCACCGCGTTCTCGAACAGGTCCGCGCGCTAGGCGCCCAAGCCATTGCGGTGCGCGCCGATGTGAGCATCGAGGACGAAGTGATCGCATTGTTCCACCGCGTTGACACTGAACTGGGTCGCGTCACGGCGTTGGTCAACAATGCAGGCACGGTGGGGCATAAATCTCGCGTTGATGAGATGTCCGAGTTCCGCATCCTGAAGGTCCTGAAGACCAACGTACTCGGCCCGATCCTGTGCGCCAAGCACGCGCTGCTGCGTATGTCGCCTCGGCATGGCGGGCAGGGCGGCAGCATCGTCAATGTGTCGTCGGTGGCGGCACGTCTCGGTTCGCCGGGTGAATATGTCGACTACGCCGCCTCCAAGGGCGCGCTGGACAGCTTTACCGTAGGGTTGGCGAAGGAAGTGGCGGGCGAGGGTATTCGTGTCAACGCGGTGCGTCCCGGCTATATCTTCACCGACTTCCACGCCCTGAGCGGTGACCCGGACCGGGTCAGCAAGCTGGAGTCCGGGATCCCGATGGCCCGTGGCGGCCGGCCGGATGAAGTGGCAGAGGCGATTGTCTGGCTGTTGTCAGACAAGGCCTCCTATGCCACCGGGACGTTCGTTGACCTGGGCGGCGGGCGTTAAGCCCCCCCCGGCCATCAAGCCGGCAGATGGCGCAGCACTTCATAGCCGTTAAGCGAGAACGCCTTGAGCAGGCTGGCTTCGGAGTTATCCAGGGTGCTGTAGCCGTCGTTGAAGAACCCATCGATACGCCCGTTGCGGGCATGGCTGCCATTCAAGGTGCGGTCGTCAAGGTTATCGAGAAACCGCAGCACTTTTTCCAGGTTGTAGGCCGCGTCAGCACGCGCATCCGCGGCTGCGTTGGATGGGGTCCAGTCACCGATCTGCTGCTTAAGGTCATCAGCGATCGCGTAACTGTCGCGGCCCTGCAGGAAGCGCCTCATGACCGGGCTCTGTTCGATGATTTGCTCTGCCGAACGATGGTCGCCGGCCGGTCGGCCTGTCGGACCGCGCATTGTGCGGACCTGTTGTTGTTCGGCCGCTCGCATGTAGTTGGGTGGAACGGGCAAGGGTGTAAGCCCTGCGGGTAAAGCAACGTGCATAAGGAATCTCCGATTCGAACCAGGAAAGGCGCTCCCTATGTGGTTCGTTCGGCCGTCTGGTTCCGGTTCAAAACGACCGCACAATCCGTCCCAAGGTCTCCATCGCTTTTTCCGAGGCCTCGGACCACGGGCTGCCGTAGTTCAAGCGGATACAGTTCCTGAAACGCTGGGTCGCCGAGAAAATCGGCCCCGGTGCGATGCTGATGCCCTGGGCCAACGCCATCTGGAACAACTTGAGCGAGTCTGTCTGTTCCGGCAGTTCCAGCCAGAGGAAGTACCCGCCGGCCGGCTGGCTGACCCGCGTCTGCGCCGGAAAATATCGCGCAATGGCCGCGAGCATCGCGCTTTGCTGTTCTTCCAGGGCATAGCGCAACTTGCGCAAGTGCCGGTCATAGCCGCCGTGTTGCAGGTAGTCGGCAATCGCAGCCTGAGCGGGCATCGATGGGCATAGCGAGGTCATCAGCTTCAGGCGCTCGACCTTTTGCGCATAGCGCCCGGCCGCCACCCAGCCAATGCGATAGCCCGGTGCCAGGCTCTTGGCGAAGGAGCCGCAGTGCATCACCAGGCCCTCGGTGTCGAAGGCCTTGGCGGGTTTCGGCGCCTGTTGTCCGTAGTACAACTCTGCGTAGACGTCGTCCTCGATCAACGGCACCTGATGGCGGCGCAGCAGTTCCACCAGTGCCTGTTTCTTCGCTTCCGGCAGCGTCGCGCCGATGGGGTTCTGAAAGCTGGTCATGGTCCAGCAGGCTTTGATCGGGTAGCGCTCCAGGCTTTGCGCCAAGGCGTTGAGGTCGATGCCATCGCGCGGATGCACGGGAATTTCCACCGCTTTGAGTTTCAGGCGTTCCAGTACTTGCAGGCAGGCATAAAACGCCGGCGCTTCAATGGCCACCAGATCGCCCGGCTCGGTGACGGCCTGCAGGCACAGGTTCAACGCTTCGAGGGCGCCGTTGGTGATCAGTAGCTCCTCCATCGGCAGCATCAGGCCGCCGACCATGTACCGCAGGGCAATCTGCCGACGCAGTTGCGGGTTGCCCGGCGACATGTCGGTCACCACCAGGCGCGGGTCCATTTCACGGCCGGCGCTGGCCAGGGAGCGGGCCAGGCGCGGCAGCGGGAACAGCATCGGGCTGGGGAAGGCCGAACCGAACGGCACGGTATTCGGGTCTTTGATGGAGTCGAGGACCGAGAACACCAGTTCGCTCACATCGACTTCGGTGGACTCATGCACATGTTCACTCACCACCGGCTCGGAAAACGGGCTGGGCGCGTGGGTGTTGACGAAATAGCCGGAACGCGGCCGCGCCCGGATCAGGCCGCGGCGCTCCAGCAAGTAATACGCCTGGAACACCGTGGACGGACTGACGCCGTAGGTCTGGCTGGCATAGCGCACCGAGGGCACTCGCTGGCCAGGGCCGAGCACGCCGGAGCGGATCAGTTCTGCAATGTCGTCGGCGAATTTTTCGTAGCGTTTCAGGGTGGCCAAATTATTCTTCTCAGGATGTACGCAGGGCGAAATGTGGCAGCCGGCAAGCCAGCGGCCACATTTTATCTTTTATGCAGGCGAACCCTCAGCGGTTCAACGGCGCCACGAAGCGGCTGTCGGCAGCGCTATAGACCCACGGTTCGTCGACGTCCGTGACCTTGAAGCGCAGGGTCTGCGAACTGCTCGCCGGCTTGTCCGCCAGTAAGGCCACCGACACCGGTACATCGCTGATTTCCCCGGGTGCCAGGCTGATCTGGGTCTTGCCTTGCAACTGGAAGCCCTCGGCATCCACCAGCTCCAGGCGGTAATCCTGGCGTTGCTGGGTCTTGTTGATGACCTTGAGGCTGTAGATGTTTTCGATCTGGCCCTGGCTGTTCTCGCGGAACATGCCGCGGTCCTTGGTCACGTCCAGCGACACCATCGGCCTTTGCACCAGCGCCACGACCAGCGCGGCGATCATCACCAGCAGCACCGCACTGTAGCCGATCAGGCGTGGCCTGAGCAGGTGGGTCTTGCCGCCTTGCAGTTGATGTTCGCTGGTATAGCTCACCAGGCCGCGAGCGTAGCCCATTTTGTCCATGATCGAATCGCAGGCATCGATGCATGCCGCGCAGCCGATACATTCCATTTGCAGGCCATCGCGGATGTCGATGCCGGTGGGGCACACCTGCACGCACAAGTGGCAATCGATGCAGTCGCCCAGGCCGACGTCGGCTGGTTTGGCCTCACGCTTGCGCGGGCCGCGGTGTTCGCCACGGGCTGCATCGTAGGAGATGGTCAGGGTGTCCTTGTCGAACATCACGCTCTGGAACCGCGCATATGGGCACATGTGCATGCACACCGCTTCGCGCATCCAGCCGGCGTTGATGTAAGTGGCGGCGGTGAAAAACACCACCCAGAACAGGCTCACGCCACCCAGTTGCCAGGTCAGCAGTTCGGCGGCCAGCGGGCGTATGGGCGTGAAGTAACCGACAAAGGTCAGCCCGGTCAGCACGCTGATACCCAACCACAGCGTATGTTTGGCCGAGCGCCGCGCCAGTTTGTTCAGGCTCCAGGGCGCCGCTTGCAGCTTGATGCGCTGGTTGCGTTCGCCTTCGGTGACTTTTTCACACCACATGAACAGCCAGGTAAACGAGCTTTGCGGGCAGGTGTAACCGCACCACACCCGGCCGGCGAACACGGTGATCGCAAACAGGCCGAAGGCACAGATGATCAGCAGCGCCGACAGCAGGATGAAGTCCTGCGGCCAGAAGGTCGCACCGAAAATGTGGAACTTGCTTTCGGCCAAGTCCCACAGTACGGCCTGGCGACCGCCCCAGTTCAGCCACACGGTGCCGAAAAACGCCAGGAACAGAAAGCCTGCACCGGCGACGCGCAAGGTGCGGAACAGGCCGGTAAAGCTACGGGTATGGATCGGGTTGTCGCTGGATTGGGCCTTCACCTTCTTCGGGTGTGCAGGCTCGTGGATTTCCACGGTTCGGACGGGGATTATTTCGCTCATGGTCGTTCGCTCATCAGCCTCCATCAGGCCGACGAACTATGCTCGCCGTGCTGTTTGCATAACAGACTCAGGTGTGGCGATAAAAAGCGGATCAGATGCGCTGCCAAAGCGCCACTGCGACAATGTGCTGCACCCCGTGGCGCCTGGGGCGCAGCTCGGTTCAGCGTGTGCTGACACAGATCAATCAAATCACCGAATCACTGTCGCTGGCCTTCAGGTGTTTGCGCCCATCCTTGGCGCCGGCGACGGTCAGTGCATCGGCCTCGACCTCGGTGATGTAGATCCGGTCGTCGTTCAACGCCACGAAAGACATGGATTTTTCGCTGTCGGTACTGACGGTGACTTGGGACGCGGGCAGGCTTTGTTCCTGGCCGTTGTCATCGACCGTGAAGTAGCAGATCTGGTTTTCGATACGTACAGGCATGGTGAACTCCTTGTCATCGTCTGGTGATGGTGAGGGGATAGCATTGGGCTGAGGGTTCCTCCACCCGCACGGGCGGGTCTTGCGGCGGTTCCTCCTCAGGAGGCGCAGCCGGGTCCGGTTCGGTGGGCGGCAGGGTCGGCTTGTCGATATTCGGATCGGGCGTTTGCGCGGGAATCGGGATATTCATCGGTGTGGCCTCCTTTGTGCTTTGCTCTATCGGTGGACAATTGCCTGGGGGAATTGATTCCCCCCGTCGATGGCGGCACATCCACCTGAACTTTTCACCCGGACCCGGGCTCGGACCTTATGTGGCCCTGCTCAGGGAGAGCGGTGTCGTATCAGAATTCGGATCAAGCAAAGAGCGTCCACAGGGCGTAAGGGGAAGATGCTCGATGACTGCTGAAACACTGACTCCAAACGATTACATACTGCCGCTGTCCCAGGCGTTGTTGCTGCCTCGCATCGCGATTGAAAGCACCACGCCGGTGATCGACGGCGGCGAATTTGCCGTCAAGGCCGTGGTCGGCCAGCGCATCAACGTCACCAGCAAGGTGTTCGCCGATGGCCACGACAAGCTCGCGGTACTGATCCGCTGGCGCGCCCTGCACGATGAGAGCTGGCACAGCGAGGTCATGGCCGATATCGGCAACGACGGCTGGGAGGGCGCATTTACTGTCACCGTCCAAGGGCCCCATGAATATTGCATCGAAGCCTGGCTCGATACCTTTGCCAGCTTTTGCTACGAACTGCGCAAGAAACACGAGGCCGGCGTGCCGGTCAGCCTTGAGTTGCAGGAAGGCCGCAGCCTGGTGCTGCTGGCCGCCGAGCGCAGTGACAATGAGCTGCGCGAGCGCCTGATGCGCTTGCACCACGAGCTCTCCGGCCTGCTGGAAACCGAGCAGGTTGCGCTGTTCCTGCACGAAGACAGTGCGTACCTGATGACCCGGGCTGACCACCGCGCCTATTTGAGCATCAGTAACGTGTACCCGATCGATGTGGAGCGCGAGCGTGCGCAGTTCGCCAGTTGGTACGAGCTGTTTCCCCGCTCTATCACCGACCATCCAGCGCGTCACGGTACATTCCTCGACGTGCATTCGCGCTTGTCGATGATCCATGACATGGGGTTTGACGTGCTGTACTTCCCGCCGATCCACCCCATCGGCCGCCGCCACCGCAAAGGCAAGAACAATGCCTTGAGTGCCGGCCTGGACGATCCGGGCAGCCCCTACGCAATCGGCAGCGAGGAGGGCGGCCACGACGCGATTCACCCGCAACTGGGCAGCCGCGACGATTTTCGGCGCCTGGTCAAGGCTGCCGCCGACCATGGCCTGGAAGTCGCTCTGGACTTCGCCATTCAGTGCTCCCAGGACCACCCATGGCTCAAGCAGCACCCGGGCTGGTTCAACTGGCGCCCGGACGGCACGATCAAATACGCGGAAAACCCGCCGAAAAAGTACCAGGACATTGTCAACGTCGATTTCTACGCCGCCGATGCGATCCCCAGCCTGTGGACCGAGCTGCGTGACGTGGTGATCGCTTGGGTCGAGGAGGGCGTGAAGACATTCCGCGTCGATAACCCTCACACCAAGCCGCTGCCATTCTGGCAATGGCTGATCAGCGACGTGCGGTCCAAGTACCCGGAGGTGATCTTCCTCGCCGAAGCGTTCACCACGCCGGCAATGATGGCGCGCTTGGGCAAGGTCGGTTACTCCCAGAGCTACACCTATTTCACCTGGCGCAACACCAAGGCCGAGCTGGGCGAGTACTTGGCGCAATTGAACGAGTCGCCATGGCGCGAGTGCTACCGGCCGAACTTCTTCGTCAACACCCCGGACATCAACCCCGCGTTCCTGCATCAATCCGGGCGCCCGGGCTTTTTGATCCGCGCCGCGCTGGCGACCATGGGTTCAGGCTTGTGGGGCATGTATTCGGGTTTTGAGCTGTGCGAAGCCGCGCCGGTGCCGGGCAAGGAAGAGTACCTGGATTCGGAGAAATACGAGATCCGCCCACGGGACTTCACCGCGCCCGGCAACATCATCGCCGAGATCGCCCAACTCAACCGCATCCGCCGGCAAAACCCGGCGTTGCACACCCACCTGGGGCTCAAGCTCTACAACGCCTGGAACGAGAACATCCTGTACTTCGGCAAGCGCAGCGAAGACGGCAGCAATTTCATCCTGGTGGCGGTCAACCTCGACCCGTTCAATGCCCAGGAGGCGCAATTCGAATTACCGCTGTGGGAGCTGGGCCTGCCGGACGACGCCCACACCCAGGGCGAAGATCTGATGAACGGCCATCGCTGGACCTGGTACGGCAAGACCCAATGGATGCGGCTGGAGCCGCAGATGCCGTTTGGGATCTGGCGCATCACCACGTACTAAGCGTAGTAGGGCTCCTTGCACATCGAGCCGGTTCAGTCTGCAAGCATTCTCGAGTTTTCAGGAGTTTCCAATGGCGAAGAAACCCAAGGCTGCCACCTTTATCAAAGACCCGCTGTGGTACAAAGACGCAGTGATTTATCAGGTTCACGTCAAATCCTATTTCGATTCCAACAATGACGGCATCGGTGACTTTCCCGGGCTGATCGCCAAACTCGACTACATCGCCGACCTCGGTGTGAACACCATCTGGCTCTTGCCGTTCTACCCCTCGCCACGTCGTGACGACGGCTATGACATCGCCGAGTACCGTGGCGTCCACAGCGACTACGGGACCATGGCCGACGCTCGGCGCTTTATCGCCGAAGCCCATAAACGCGGGCTGCGGGTGATCACCGAGCTGGTGATCAACCACACCTCCGACCAGCACCCGTGGTTTCAGCGGGCGCGCAAGGCCAAGCCCGGTTCGGCGGCGCGGGACTTTTATGTGTGGTCCGATGACGACCAGAAGTATGACGGCACCCGCATCATCTTCCTCGATACCGAGAAGTCCAACTGGACCTGGGACCCGGTCGCTGGCCAGTACTTCTGGCACCGTTTCTATTCGCACCAGCCCGACCTCAACTTCGACAACCCGCAAGTGATGAAAGCCGTGCTGTCGGTGATGCGCTACTGGCTGGACATGGGCATCGACGGCCTGCGCCTGGACGCCATCCCTTACCTGATCGAGCGTGACGGCACCAACAACGAAAACCTGCCAGAGACCCACGACGTCCTCAAGCAGATCCGCGCCGAAATCGACGCCCACTACCCCGACCGCATGCTGCTGGCCGAAGCCAACCAGTGGCCGGAAGACACGCAGTTGTACTTCGGCGACAAAAAGGGTGACGACGGCGATGAGTGCCATATGGCCTTTCACTTTCCGCTGATGCCGCGCATGTACATGGCGCTGGCCCAGGAAGACCGTTTTCCGATCACCGACATCCTGCGCCAGACCCCGGAAATCCCGGCCAATTGCCAATGGGCGATCTTCCTGCGCAACCACGATGAACTGACCCTGGAAATGGTCACCGATAAAGAGCGCGACTACCTGTGGAACTACTACGCCGCCGACCGTCGCGCGCGCATCAACCTGGGCATTCGCCGGCGCCTGGCGCCGTTGATGGAGCGTGACCGCCGTCGCGTCGAGCTGCTCAATAGCCTGCTGCTATCGATGCCCGGCACGCCGACCCTGTATTACGGCGATGAAATCGGCATGGGCGACAACATCTACCTCGGCGACCGCGACGGCGTGCGCACGCCGATGCAGTGGTCCATCGATCGCAACGGCGGCTTCTCCCGCGCCGACCCGGCCAGCCTGGTGCTGCCGCCGATCATGGACGCGCAATACGGCTACCAGTCGGTCAACGTCGAAACCCAGGCCCAGGACCCGCATTCGCTGCTGAACTGGACCCGCCGCATGCTCGCGGTGCGCAAGCAGTCCAAGGCGTTTGGCCGGGGCAGCTTGAAGATGCTCTCGCCGAGCAACCGCCGCATCCTCGCCTATACCCGGGAATTCACCGGGGACGACGGCCGCACCGAGATCATCCTGTGCGTGGCCAACGTTTCGCGCAGCGCCCAGGCGGCCGAGTTGGACCTCTCGGCCTTCGCCGGCATGGTGCCGGTGGAGATGCTCGGCGGTAATGCGTTCCCGCCCATCGGTCAGTTGAATTTCCTGCTGACCCTGGCGCCGTATGGCTTCTATTGGTTTGTGCTGGCGGCGGAAAACCAGATGCCCAGCTGGCATGTGGAACCGGTGCAAAGCATGCCGGACTTCACCACCCTGGTATTGAAAAAACGCATGGAAGAGCTGCTCGACGAACCGTGTCGCACCGCCCTGGAGCACACGTCGCTGCCGAGTTGGCTGCCCAAGCGCCGCTGGTTCGCGGGCAAGGACACGGCCATCGACAGCGTGCATATTGCCTATGGGGTACGGTTCGGCGACCCGCAGCACCCGGTGCTGCTCAGCGAAATCGAGGTGAGTGCCGGTGGCCAGGTCAGCCGCTATCAACTGCCGTTCGGCTTCCTCGGCGAAGACCAGTTCACCAGCGCCTTGCCGCAACAACTGGCCCTGGCCCGTGTGCGACGCGTGCGTCAGGTCGGGTTGGTGACCGATGCGTTCAGCCTGGAACACTTCATCCGTGCAGTGATCCAGGCCTTGCAGGTGGGCACAGTATTGACCACCAGCCAAGGCGAGTTGCGCTTTGAAGCCACGCCGCACCTGGCCAA
The DNA here is from genome assembly GCF_024169655.1 of Pseudomonas marginalis. Classification (GTDB taxonomy): domain Bacteria; phylum Pseudomonadota; class Gammaproteobacteria; order Pseudomonadales; family Pseudomonadaceae; genus Aquipseudomonas; species Aquipseudomonas paraveronii. Next base: position 2,646,306 of record NZ_JALJWV010000001.1, read on the forward strand.
CCTGCAACTGAGCGATGAATCGGCAGTGCGTTACCTGGCCGCCGAGCAGTCCAACAGCTCGGTGGTGGTGGGCGAGAGCCTGGTGCTCAAGCTGATCCGTAAAGTCAGCGCCGGGGTACACCCGGAACTGGAGATGAGTGCCTATCTGACCGCAGCCGGTTACCCGAACATTTCGCCGTTGCTCGGTTCGATGATTCGGCGTGACGCCGAAGGTCAGGACAACCTGTTGATGATTGCCCAGGGCTACCTGAGCAACCAGGGCGACGCCTGGGGCTGGACCCAGAACAACCTGGAACGCGCCATACGCGACGAACTGGCCGAAGCCATCTCCGAACAGGAGCAGCACTACAACGCCTTGGGCGAGCTGGCGGACTTCGCCGGTTTGCTCGGGCAGCGCCTGGGTGAAATGCACGGCGTGTTGGCGGCGTCAACGGCCAACCAGGATTTCAACCCCGAAGTCACCACGGCCAAGGATGCCCAGGCCTGGGCCAAGGATATCGGTGCGCAGATCGAGCGCGCCCTGCAATTGCTCAAACTGCATCAAAGCCATTTGAACCCGGCCGATCAGGCGCGGGTCAGTGAATTGCTGGATCAGAAAAAAGCCATCGCCAGTCATGTCCAGGCGTTGGCACAGGCCACGTTGGGCGGGCTGCGCATTCGCGTGCATGGTGATTTGCACCTCGGCCAGGTGCTGGTGGTGAAAGGCGACGCCTACCTGATCGACTTTGAAGGAGAGCCGGCGCGGCCGCTGCACGAGCGGCGCGGCAAGCACAGCCCGTATAAAGACGTCAGCGGTGTGCTGCGCTCCTTTGATTACGCGGCGGCCATGGCCTTGAATGTGCAGGGCGTGGACCAATCACCCGCGGCGCACGCCGCACGCCAGCGTGTGACCGAGCGCTACCTAAGTGAGGCGCGTCTGGCATTTATCAAGGTTTATCACGCGACGACGGCTACACTGGCGCATGACTGGCAGGATGCCAAAGGCCAAGACGCAGCGCTGACGTTGTTCAGCCTGGAGAAGGCCGCGTACGAAGTGGCCTATGAAGCGGAAAACCGCCCGACCTGGCTGCCGGTGCCCTTGCAGGGTTTACACGGTTTGCTGAGCGGGCTCATACCTGGATCGAAATCTGTACGCGGTGGGGAGACGTCATGAGCTTTACAAATAAAGAACCGCTGCAGCCAAAACTGACTGCAATGCCGGCGTCCAAGGACGTCGAAGCGCTGGTGCGCGCCGAGCACCATGATCCGTTCTCGGTTCTCGGGCCCCATGATGATGAGCACGGCGGCCAGTTTATCCGTGCGTTCCTGCCGGAGGCCTTGAGCGTCCAGGTGCTGAGTCGCGACGGCGGCGAGCCGATCGGCAGCCTCGACGCGACCTCGGTGCCGGGCTTGTTTATCGGGCATTTCAGCAGTCGCCAGGCCTACGTGTTGAAGATCCAATGGGCCGGTGGCGAACAGATCACCGAGGACCCTTACAGCTTCCAGCAACTGCTGCTGGGGGAAATGGACCTGTACCTGTTTGCCGAAGGCAATCACCGCGACCTCAGCAACTGCCTGGGTGCCCAGGTGACCACGGTCGATGGCGTGCAGGGCGTGCGCTTCGCCGTATGGGCGCCGAACGCCCGGCGTGTTTCGGTGGTGGGCGACTTCAATATCTGGGATGGCCGGCGCCACCCGATGCGCCTGCGGCATCCATCCGGCGTGTGGGAGATCTTTATCCCGCGCCTGCAACCGGGCGCGGCCTACAAGTACGAAATCCTCGGCGCCAACGGCATCTTGCCGCTCAAGGCCGACCCGATGGCCCTGGCCACCCAGATGCCACCCGACACCGCGTCGAAAGTCGCTGCGCCGCTGCAGGTCGACTGGCAGGACCACGCGTGGATGCAGGTGCGCACCGAAAAGCAGAAGTCCACCGCGCCGCTGTCGATTTATGAATTGCACGTCGGCTCCTGGCAGTGCGAACTGGACGAGGCCGGTGAGGTTTCGCGCCAGTACGGCTGGCGCGAACTGACCGAGCGGCTGATTCCGTATGTGCAGCAACTGGGGTTCACCCATATCGAGCTGATGCCGATCATGGAACACCCGTTCGGCGGCTCCTGGGGCTATCAAGCGTTGTCCCAGTTCGCGCCGACTGCGCGCTTCGGTTCGCCGCAAGAGTTCGCCGAGTTCGTCAATGCCTGTCACCAGGCCGACATTGGCGTGATCCTCGACTGGGTGCCGGCGCATTTTCCCACCGATACCCACGGCCTCGCGCAATTCGATGGCACGGCGTTGTACGAATACGCCAACCCGCTGGAAGGCTTCCACCAGGATTGGGACACGTTGATCTACAACCTGGGCCGCACCGAAGTGCATGGCTTTATGCTGGCCTCGGCGCTGCATTGGCTCAAACACTTCCACGTCGATGGCCTGCGCGTGGATGCCGTGGCCTCGATGCTGTACCGCGATTATTCGCGCAAGGCCGGCGAATGGGTGCCCAACCGCTATGGCGGCCGCGAGAACCTGGAAGCCATCGACTTCCTGCGGCACTTGAACGACGTGGTCGCCCTGGAAGCGCCTGGCGCGCTGGTGATCGCCGAAGAATCCACGGCCTGGCCGGGCGTCAGCCAGCCGACCCAACAGGGTGGCCTGGGCTTCAACTACAAGTGGAACATGGGCTGGATGCACGATTCCCTGCATTACATCCAGCAAGACCCGGTGTACCGCGCGCACCATCACAATGAACTGAGTTTCGGCCTGGTGTATGCCTGGTCCGAGCGCTTCATCCTGCCGATCTCCCACGATGAAGTGGTCCATGGCAAGCACTCGCTGATCGACAAGATGCCCGGCGACCGCTGGCAGAAATTCGCCAACCTGCGTGCCTACCTGAGTTTCATGTGGATGCACCCGGGCAAGAAGCTGCTGTTCATGGGCTGCGAGTTCGGCCAATGGCGCGAGTGGAACCACGACCAGCAACTGGACTGGTACCTGCTGCAATACCCCGAACACCGTGGGGTACAGAAGCTGGTCGGTGACTTGAATCGCCTGTACCGCGAGGAGCCGGCGCTGTATGAGCAGGACGACGCGCCCCAGGGTTTCCAGTGGCTGATCGGCGACGATGCGATCAACAGCGTCTATGCCTGGCTGCGCTGGAGCAAGGACGGTCGCCCAGTGCTGGTGGTGGCCAACTTCACGCCGGTGCCCCGTGAAGCCTACACGGTCGGCGTACCGTTTGCCGGGCGTTGGAGCGAGGTGATCAACAGTGATGCGGACACGTATGCCGGTTCCAACTATGGCAATGGCGGCGGGGTGTTCACCGAAGATGAGCCGCGGCATGGGCAGCCGGTGTCGCTGTCGTTGAATTTGCCGCCATTGGGCGTGCTGATTTTGCGTCCCCAAGACAGTTAAGCGCGCTAAGGTGCTGGATTCTATTGTCCGCGCTAGTGGCAGGGTGCCACAATGGCGCCTTTGTCGCGGCAGTCGAATCAGGCGGATTTCATGAATGGCCTTGGGCATAAGCAAGACCAGGATTGCGTTATAGAAGAGCAGGTGCGAACCGACCGTTTGCATCAGTTGTTTCGTCAGTCGTTTGCGGCCATTTTTGGCAGTTACCTGGGCGCATCGATGCTCTGCTGGCTGTGCTGGGACCGTTTTGACCACCACGTCATGCAGGTATGGCTGGTGTTGCTGGGGGCGTCATCGCTGCTGCGGGTGAAAATGTTCCTGGAGTGGTTTCGCAGCCCCAACAGCGAGCGCACGCCGGAACGCTGGGAGCGCCGTTACTGGATCACCTTGATGCTGTCCGCCAGCATCTGGGGCGCCGGTGCTTTTGCGGTAATGCCCAGTGACGACCGGATGTCCCAAGTGCTGGTGATGCTGTTTACCGTGGGCATGTCTGTCAGCGCTGTGTCGTGCTATTCGGCTTATCGTTACATGACGATGGTGTCCATGGGCCTGGTGCTGCTGCCGTGTACGCTGTGGCTGCTGTTTCAGCCATCGTCGATGCAGGTCGGGGTGGCGATTGCGGTGCTGGTGTTTTCTTCGTTTGTGGTCAGCGCCACGCGCAAGTTATCCGACGCCCTGGAAAAAGCTTTCCGCCTGACTCGGCAAATGGAACGTGCCCACATTATTTCAACGCATGCCGCACAGACCGATGAACTCACCGGGCTGATGAACCGTCGTGCGTTTTTCGAGCATGCGCAGTTGTTGTACACCCAGTGTCGTCTCAACGAGCAACCGCTGTGCGCGTTGATGATGGACATGGATCACTTCAAGCAAATCAACGATACCTACGGTCATCAGGCCGGTGACCAGGTGTTGCGGCAGATCGGCGGAGTGATCTGCGCGTCGTTTCGCCAGGCCGATGTGTATGGTCGCCTGGGGGGTGAGGAGTTTGCGGTGTTGCTGCCCAATACGTCGCTGGAAACCGCTCGGAGTATCGCTGAGGAACTGATCAAGGCTATCTCCGGTATGGTGTTCGAACCTGTACAGGGCCTGACTGCCAGCCTCGGCGTGGCGTCGACCCATACTCGGGATGAGGACCTGCACGCGCTGATGAATAGCGCCGACAAGGCGCTCTATCGCGCCAAGGCCCTTGGCCGCAATCAAGTGGCTGTGGCGGAGTAGGGCTCAGTCCCTCAACAAGACCTTCGCCAGCGCCCGCGCCACCTGGTCGGCGGAGTAGGGCTTGGCCAGGAACTCGAACCCCTCGTAGCCGCTTTCCGCCAGTTCTTCGCTGTAGCCTGAAGTGAGCACCACCGGCAGGTCGGCGCGGCGTTGGCGTAGAACCTTGGCCATCGCCACGCCCGTCATGCCCGGCATCACCACGTCCGAGAAAATCGCGTCGAACCCCGTGGCGTCCGGACCGACCAGCGCCAGTGCCTGTTCGGCATCGGTCGCCCAGGTGGTCTGGTAACCGAGGTCCTGGAGAATCTGGTTGGCGAAACGGCCTACCTCCAGGTTGTCTTCCACGATCAGGATGTTGTGCAGGGTCGTGTCATGGACAGGTGCCTGGTCCCTGGGGCAGGGCTCGCAACGGGGGGCCTGCGGTTCAACCTCGGGCAGGTACAGGGTAAACACCGTGCCCTGGCCAAGACGGCTGGCCACGTCGACGTTGCCGCCGGACTGCTTGGCGAAGCCGAACACCTGCGACAACCCTAGGCCCGTGCCTTTGCCCATGGCCTTGGTGGTGAAGAAGGGCTCGAAAATGCGTTCGAACGTCTCAGCCGGAATACCGCTGCCGGTGTCGGCCAGGACCACCGTGACAAACGGCTGGCGAGCTTCGGCATCGCCACGGATGCGCGGCAGCGCGTCCACCGTGGCGACGCGCAGGGTCAGGGTGCCCTGGCCGTCCATGGCATCGCGGGCGTTGAGCGCGATATTGATCAGCGCAGTTTCGAACTGGCTTGAGTCGACCCGCACGTGGCACGGCCGCTCGGGCAACTGGACCTGCACCTGAATGCGTGCGCCGGTGACACTGTCGAGCATCTCGCCAATGTTTTTGACCCGCTGCGCTACATCGAAGACTTCCGGGTTCAGCGGTTGGCGGCGCGCAAACGCGAGTAACTGGCTGGTCAACTTGCTGGCGCGCTCGACGGTGTCGGACACCGCGCACATGTAGCGTTGGCGCCGCTCTTCGGACAGCCCGGGTTGGCGCAAAAAATCCACCGACGAACGAATGATGGTCAGCAGGTTGTTGAAATCATGGGCCACGCCGCCGGTCAATTGGCCGATGGCTTCGAGTTTCTGCGATTGACGCAGTGCCGCTTCGGCCTGGGCCAGCGCAGTGGTGCGTTCCTCCACGCGCTGTTCGAGGGTGGCGTTCAATTCGGTAAAGGCCGCCAACCCCTCGCGCACGGCGGCGTTGGCGCGCACCCGTTCGATGTGTGCCCAGGACCGTTCGGTGACTTCAGCCAACAGTGCCAGGTCATACGGCGACCAGGTTCGCTGCGTTTTGCTGTGAACGGTCATCAGGGCGGTGAGGCGAGCGTTTTTGATCAGCGGCATGCAGATCGTGGCGGTGGCGCCCAGGGTTTGGAACGTCATGGCTTCTTGCGTGGGCAGTTCGAGCAGGTTATTGCCGATCACCAACGGCTCACCGGCCAGCAGGCAGTTGACTGCGGTTTGCCCGAAGTCTTGCAGACTGTAGTGGCCGACGATGCTGGGGGCACCTGGGGCCGTCCAGTTGTCACGGATGGTAAAGCCGTCTTCATCGGCGTCCATATCGGCGTAAGCGCAGATGGACACCTGCAGATGCTGCGCCAGCAGGCGGGTGGTGGCGGTCATGATGGTTTCGGCATCGACGGCGTTGGCCACCGCGCTGCTGATGGTATCCAGCACGGCAAGGCGGCGCGAAAGGAACACCGTGGCGGTGCTTTCGGTCACGGTATCGAGCATACCGACGACCTGGCCCTGCGGGTCGCGGATCGGGCTATAGCAGAACGTGAAGTACGCCTGTTCCGGCGCTGCGCCACGTTCGATCATCAGGGGGAAGTTTTCGATGTAGGTCGCATGGCCCTGGAAGGCCGCATTGGCGATGGGGCTGATGTCGTCCCATACCTCGCTCCAGATCTCGCTGAACGGACGTCCCAAGGCGTAGGGTTTATTCCCCAGGATCGGAATGAACGCGTCGTTATAGAGGGTCGTCAGTTGAGGCCCCCACACGATGGCCTGGGGGAAACTTGAGGCAAAGCACAGCGCCACGGTGGTCTTGAGCACATCCGGCCAGTGTTCCAGCGGCCCCAGGGGGGTATTGGCCCAATCGTGCTGGCGTACCCGCTCGGCCATGTCGCTGCTGCTTTGCAGCCAATTCATCATCGGGTGAACACCTTGTTTGCCACGGTCTGTTTTGGATACCTGAAGCGGTCACGCTAACAAGCTACAGACCGGAATGATTGCTGCCAGTTCAGCGCAATTATCTATGGGATGGCATTTTGACGCTCCGTCCATCTGGATAGATATCATCGCCGGTGTCCACTTATTGTTGTGTGCCGAAGACCCCCGTCCAATAAATGCCGGCATCGCTCTTCGGGTCCATGGCATAGGCGGCGCCCAATTCACGGAATTGCGGGTTCATCAGGTTGGCGCAATGGCCGGGGCTGGCGAGCCAGCCGTCCACCACTTTGCGCGGGGTGTCGAGGCCGGCCGCGATGTTTTCGCCGATGTTCTTCGCGCTGTACCCGGCCAGATCGGCACGGTCGCCCGGGGTGCGGCCGTCGTGGTCCAGATGGTCGAAGAAATTGCCATTGGCCATGTTGCGTGTGTGGCTGTTGGCGGCACTGGCCAAGGTGTCGTTCCACGACAGCGGCGTGGTCGCGGTGAACGCCTGCGCGCCGCACTGGCGCGGTTGTGTGCGGGCGGCGTTGATCAGGTTCAGCAGTTGCTTGCCTTCGGTCTGCCAATCGCCCAGGCCGCTGGACAACAGCGGGCGGGCGAGCACGATGCGCCAGTCCTGGCCGCTGTTGCTCACGCCGATGTCGACGAATTGCGGGTCCAGCACCACGCGGCAGAAACTCTCGCGCACGGCTTTCATGGCGGCCAGGGCATCCTTGGGGCCGGACAGGCTGATTGCCTGCACGTTGACCATCGGGTACGCCGCCCGGGCCAAGGCCTGCTGCAAGTCGCCGACATTGCTGGCCGGCAGCACCAGGCGCGTATCGCTGGCCAGCGGAGGCAGTTCCTGAGAACCCTGGTCGCCGCAGCGTTGTACCTGGCTGCGGTAAGTGTTGATCTGTTGCACCAACTGACTTTCTTCATTCGCCATCGCGCTGGCGCAGTACACCAGGCTGGCGGCCAGCGTCGTCAGACTCATCATCAATGACAGCACGCGCATGGACGTTACCCTTGAGCTTGAAAGCGCCCATGATGCGCGATGTAGGTGCGTCCATGCACCCGTTGGTCCGAACTTTTTTCCTCAGTTCATGAATGGCGAATGTTTACGGCCCTGGTCGCACAAGGCGAAGGCCACCCACTGCCGCGCGGATAGGGCGAGGATGATTACCGCGCCATGGCCGACGATGTTCGGTTCACGTCGGCCGACGCCGGTTCTGTCGCTGCCATGCCAGGGCGGTGGCAAGCAGGATCAAACCTAATGCCAAGGCAAAGGTGGCGTGCAGGCCATCAGCCACGGATTGAGGCGTGGCATGGGTGAGATCGGGGGTTGTCCAGGCGAACATCGCGCCCAATACCGACGCTCCGAAAATCAGGCCAAGGTTGCGTGACAGGTTCAACAAGCCCGAGACCGTGCCTCGGTGTGCTGCATCGACCGCGCTCATCACCGCCGTGTTGTTGGCGGCCTGGAACAGGCTGTAGCCCGCCGTCAGCGTGATCAGTGAGCCAAGGTAAGTGACCAGCCCGGATGTCAGGCACAGCGACAGGGCGCCGCTGGCCATGACGGCCAGCCCCATGAGCGTCGCGGGTCGGCTGCCGAACCGTTCAGTCAGGCGCCCTGCGGGAATGCCAGTGAGCGCCGCCACACCGGGGCCGACGGCCATTGCCAGGCCCATCGAGGCCGGATCGAGATCCAATCCATGGGACAAGTAGAACGGCCCGACCACAAAGGTGGCCATGATGACCGCAGACACCAACGCGCTCATCGCCAGGCCGGCGCGCAATGATGCCGACTGCAATGACCGCCAAAAGCGGGCGCCAGTGGCTAACGGTGCAGGTGGCTGATCGACGGGTAAGTAACGACAGGCGAGGGCGGCTGCCAGCAACCCCAGAGGCGCACCCACCAGAAACAGCGCCCGCCAGCCCCACGCACTGAGCAACAGGCCGCCCACGCCGGGGCCCATGGCGGTGCCGACGGCCGACATCGTGCCGAGCAAACCCATCACGCGTGCGGTACGCGCTCGGGTGACGGTGTCGCCCACCATCGCCAATGTCATCGCCATCATGATCGCTGCACCCAGGCCTTGCAGGGTGCGCGCTGCAATCAGCCAAGGCAGGGAAGGCGCGGCACCGCATAACCCACAGGCCAACGCAAACAGCAGCAACCCGGCAATCAACAGCCGCCGTCGCCCCAGCCGATCGCCCAAGCGCCCCGCACTGACAATGACCGCCGTGATCGCCAGCAGGTAGGCCAGCACCACCCATTGCGTTGCGTGAAAGGACGCATTGAATGCCTGCGTGAGGCTGGGCAGGCCGACATTGGCGATGCTGGTACCAAGGGCGGCCAGCAACATGGACAGGGACAGGCTGACAAGACCGCCGCGTGAGGAGGTGTGCATGGAGATTCCTTGAATGAACGCAACTGTCACAAATCTACGGTGTCGCCTAACATGGCGGAAGGCGCATGAATTGCACTAAATACCTGCATGTGACGCCTGATATGGAGCGCTGATGCCCGACCTCAATTTGCTGATCACCCTGGATGTATTACTCGCCGAAGGCAGCGTCGCGCGCGCGGCCAAGCGCTTGCGGTTGAGCCCTTCGGCCATGAGCCGGGCGCTGGCGCGCTTGCGTGACACCACCGGCGACCCGTTGCTGGTCCGCGCTGGCCGTGGCCTGGTGCCGACGCCACGGGCGTTGGAGTTGCGCAAACAGGTCAGTCGGTTGGTGCAGGACGCCCAGGCCGTGCTGCGCCCGGTGCAAGCTCTGGCGATGGCCCAGGTGCTGCGTACCTTCACCCTGCGCACCAGCGATGAATTCGTCGAACGCTTCGGCCCGGCGCTGCTCGACCGTATTGCCAAGGACGCCCCCGGTGTGCGCCTGCGTTTCGTCAGCAAGACCGACAAAGACACTGCGTTGCTGCGCGAAGGCAGCGTCGACCTGGACATCGGCGTGGTCGACCCCACGGCCAGCCCCGAAGTGCTGACCCAGGCGCTGTTTCGCGATCGCCTGATCGGCGTGGTGCGCAGTGACCATCCCCTGAGCCAGGGCGACGTCAGCGCTGCACGCTTTGCCGAGGGCCGACACATCTACGTGTCCCGCCGCGGCCAGGACCGTGGCCAGATCGACGACGCTCTCGAAGCCCAAGGCCTGACGCGGCAGATCGGCAGCATCGTCGCCAGTTTTTCCACCGCCATCGCCCTGGCCCGCAACACCGACCTGATTGCCTCGGTGCCCGAACGCTATACCCCAGACCGGCGCGACCTGTTCTGTTTTGCGCTGCCGGTGGCGTTGCCCGCGTTTACCGTGGCGATGCTCTGGCACCCACGGTTGGACGCCGACCAGGCCCATCGTTGGTTGCGCGGGTGTTTGCGCGAGGTGTGTGGACGATGACGGTGCGGATCTATCTGAGCGGTGCAGCCGGCGCGGGTGGATGCCAGCCTATCGATCCCGAACCTGCTGCAACAGGTACAATCGCGCCTGTCTTGACGCGAAACCCCAGGAATTTGCATGTTCAGCCTTACCCGCTACACCACGCCGTGCCCCGAGCCGATCAACAGCCAGATCCTGCAGATGGTGGTGGACAACCTCACCGACATCAGCAGCGTCGCTTTGCCGCCGAGTAACCTGCTCTACAACATTTACCAATATGCCATCGGCTTTGAAGTGCATTTGTACCTGCAGGCGCTGGACGGGTCGAAGGGGATCGCGGTCGAACTGATCGTTGCGACGTCTGCCCAAGACCCGGAACACGTCATTGGTTTTTTGCTGTACTTGCCGGTCAAGGACGATCCTGAAGCCTGCGGTGTGGCGTTCATGGCCGTACAGGCAGGCTTCAGGCGCCAGGGTGTGGCGCGGGGAATGATGCAGGACGTGCTGGCGCGTTACCCTCACGCCGAATTGGCGTGTGCCGTGGAAAAAGTCCCGGCCTTCGCGGCGATGGGCTTTCAGGTGCGCGGCGCCCGCGGCACGCAGGTGCTGATGAACACCCGCGACTACGCCACCGATGGCTTGATGGGCGTGCTGGACGTGGCCTCCATCTATAACTCATTGGAAGTGCGGCAGATTCATACCTACCTGCTGCAAAAGCACGGCAAACGCGCCATGGTGGATGCCGAGAAGCAACGCGACCGGCACCTGGATCAACTGACGCATAAGGTCCGGCTGTTTGTGCAGGGGCGAGGCTGAAAAAAGCCTTTCACCTGGCGCTGCGTGCCCCACGATTGACCATCGCCAGAATGGTCGCCAACAACTCCTGCTGCGCCTCTTCACGGCTGAGCTCACCGCTGGCCGCCGCGTGGGACAAGGCTTCCGCTGCCCCCAGCATGGCCCGCAGCCCGGCCTGGGACACGCTACCGCCGGGGCTAAACGGGGCCAGTGCATCGCGGCACTTATCGAGAAAGATCGCTTCGTACTTGCGCTTGAGGGTTTCCAACTCCGGCGAACTGCTCAGCGCTGCAATGACCCCCGGAATTTCCCGACCTTGCAGTAACACGCAGTCGACATAGGACGAGGCGATCACCCACGCCCGATTCTCCAGGGTCGGGCTGCTGGCTTCGATCGCGTCGGCAAACACCTGGTTCTGGCGCCCATCGAAATCCTCATACAACGCCGCCAGCAACCCGGCACGAGTAACGAAATGGTCATAGACCACCGGCTTGGTCACGCCCGCGCGTTCCGCCAGGTGGCCGAGGGTCAGGGCTTCGGTGCCTTCTTCACGCACCAGTTGCCAGGCCACGTCCAACAATTGACGCAGACGATCTTCACGCGACAGACGGCGACGCGGGGCAGGGGATTCACTGCTTGACATGCTTATATACCAAAAGTAACTTACCAAAGGTAACTTAAGCCCAGCATAAACCCAATGAGAGTCACTGTCATGCACGCACTGATCGTTGTAGCTCATCACGACCCGCAATCCCTCACCCACAGCCTGGCCGCGCAAGTCGCCGCAGGGCTGAGCGCGTCCGGCCATACGTTCGAAATCGCCGACCTCGCCGCCGAAGGCTTCGACCCGCGCTATACCGCTGCCGACCAGCGCGTACACCGTACCCGCGCTGCACCTCCGGCCGACGTCCTCGCCGAGCAAGCCCGCATCGACCGCGCCGACGCCCTGGTATTGGTGTTCCCCATTTACTGGTGGTCGCTGCCGGGCCTGCTCAAGGGCTGGATCGACCGCGTGTTCGTCAACGGCTGGGCGATCGACTACGGCCCTGACACTCCGGTGGTGAAGAAACTGCGGCACTTGCAGGTTCACCTGCTGGCCCTCGGTGCTGCCGATCAAAGCGCGTTTGAACGCCATGGCTATGCCAAGGCCATGCACACGCAGATCGACTACGGGATCTTTGATTATTGTGGCGCGCAGGTGCTGACGTCAGCGTTGCTGCTGGACTCGGAAAGCGGCGAGGCGCAGGCGCATCTGGATCACGCCAAGGCGGTGGGCCAGAGGCTGTTCGAAACCGAGACGGTCGCCGGATGATTCAGCTGCGAGCAGGGAACCAGAAACCGTTGGACGACCAATCAAGGCGTTCACAATCACTGGAGATTTGATAATGACTTCAATTTCTGCTGTACCGGGTTCCGCACTGCTTGCTCCTACCATTGACACATCCAAGGGAAAACCCACGGTAGATCAAGTGAGACAAGAGCTGCAAAACAATGCGAACCACAACAGTCAGTTTCCAAATATATCGCCTGACGAAGTTCAACGTTTGAACTCCGAGCAAATGGACAGGCTTAACAAATATCCCACGCTGACTTACCAAGACGTGCTGAATGGGCATGGCGTGAAAGGTGGCGATAATTTCGTCTGGTAACTACGTTACTTGCGGCTCGCGTCAGGCCTGGAGCAGCAGCTTGGTGCCGATGCGCTGAAAGGACCGACTAGAGTCCAAGCAGGTCATGTGCATCCAGCAGCCGGTAGGCAATCTCCGGCCGTTTCTCCAGGCCCCGGCGAATCGCCGCCGGGATCGATTGTCGGGTCTTGCGGCACAGGCCGGGCAGTTCGTCGATGACGATTTGAATCCCGCGCATGCTCTTGACCTCGGTGTGCCCCGGCGCGACATGCACGCGGATACCCAACAGCGCATACATCCGCTGTTGCAGGCGCTCCAGGTCCTGCAGGCTTTGCAGGTCTTCGAGGCGTTCGATCAGACGTTTTTCTTCCTGGCGCGTCAGGTTGAGGATGCGCAGGTCGGCCCCTGGGGTTTGCAGCAGTTGTTCGCGGTCACAGACACAGGCGCCGGGTGGGCAGGGTTGGCGAATGGTCATGATCAAGCCCTCCCCATCTCGACGCCGTGGACTCAGTAGGTCAGGGCAACACCCAGGCTGCCCAGTGCCTTCCAGTAGTCAGGATAGGTCTTGGCCACGCAGTCCGGGTCCTGAATGCGGATGCCCGAGACTTTCAGGCCGGCCAACGCGAAGCACATGGCGATGCGGTGGTCGGCGTGGGTGTCAATCAGGGCATTGCTCGCCGTGCCTGCCAATGCCGGATCGCTGGCCACCAGCAGGTCATCGCCTTCGATGCGGGCCAGGCCTGGGCGGATCTGGTTGAGGCCGTCGTGCAGTGCCTGCACGCGGTCGCATTCCTTGACGCGCAGGTTGGCCAGTTCGGTGAAGCGCACCGGGGTGCTGTTGAACGCGGCCAGTACGGCGAGCGTCGGGATCGCGTCCTGCATTTGCGAACCCACCACCGTGGCTTGCATGTTCGGGAACTGCGCGATCACTGCCTGGGCCTTGGCGTCCGGCTGGGTGAAGTGTTGCGCGGCGACGCCGATATCGATGTGGCCGCCGGTCAGCACTTCAGCCGCCCACAGGTAGGTGGCGGCGGAGGCGTCCGGTTCGATCAGGTAGTCATGGGCGGTGTAGCCGCTTGGGGCGACGCGCCAAGTGGTGTCGTCGACCACGTCGACCTGTGCGCCGAATGCACGCATGCAATCAAGGGTCAGGTCCACATAGCCGCGTGCGCCGATGTCCTTGCCGGTCAGCGCCACTTCAATCGGCGCTTCACCGCAGGCCGCGAGCATCAGCAAGGCCGATACGTATTGGCTGGACAAACCGCCGTCGATTTCAAAGCGCTTGGCCTGGACCTTGCCCGTGCCATGCACGGTGACTGGCGGGCAACCGGTCGGGCTGTCGACCTGGATGCCGTTCTGGCCGAGGGTGGCGAGCAGCGGGCCGATCGGGCGTTTGCGCATGTACTCGTCGCCGTCCAGCACCACGGTGCCTTGCACAGTGGCCACGGCGGCAGTGAGGAAACGCATCGCGGTGCCGGCGTTGCCGAGGAACAACGGCTGCGCGGGCAATTGCAGCTTGCCTTGGCCCGTGACCACGAAGGTGGTGTCGTCCGGCTCATCGATGGTTACGCCCATCTGGCGCAGGGCCACCGACATATGCCGGGTGTCATCGCTCTTCAACGCGCCGCTGAGGCGGCTGGTGCCCTTGGCCAGGGCCGCGAGCAACAGGGCGCGGTTGGTAATGGATTTGGAGCCGGGGGGCGCGACCTTGCCATTGAGGGGGAAGTTGGGCGGTGTAACGGTCACGGTTTTCTGCGAACTCAAGGTACAAGGCTCCTGATTCAAGGCAAGGTGGTACGGAGTGGCCGACGGGCGGACCCGAATAATCGGGCATATACGCCAGGCTTGTCGAGGCTTAGCGCTTGGCGAGCCAGTAATCATGCAGCGCGCGCGCCGCCGGTTCGATTTCGCTGACGCGCTGCTGATGCGCCTGCACGTCGAGGTCTGCTGGCAATTCGAAGTTGTCCTGTTCGGCGCACCAGGAGATTTTCTCCAACTGTGCGGCCTGTTCGACGGGCAGTTCAGGCCAGTTGCCGATCGCGGCGCCACGGATATAGCCAAAGCACCATTCTTCAGCGAGGGTCAGGGTCTGGCCCTGATGTTCGGTGTCGTCGAAGCGCGCCCGGAAACCCTCGGCATCGGTGGCCAGTTGCGCGGCACGGCTGTTCATATGGCGAACGCACAGTTCGAGGAACTGTTTGGCCTCCTCGGCACTTTCCCACTGCGGGTTCTGCCCACCCCAGATGGCCGGGAACCACTCGGCGATATCCACTTGTGCCGGGCTGGACACCAGTGCGCAGAAGTAGCCGTCGAGTTCGGCGAGGTTCAGCACCGAGTGGTCGTCACCGTACTTGAGCAGGGTTTCTTCGATCAGGTCGAAATCGGCGGGGGCCAGAGGTTGGGTGAGCATGGGCGTATCCTTTAAACGTCGAGCGCCGCTGCGGCAGCGGCTTAAAGCGCGAAGGATGGCGCCTGAAGCGGTTTTTATCCAGCGTTTTCAAGGCTGGCACCACGTCGTGGAGGATTGTTGCCAGTCCCGTTTTTGGCTGATGCGCCGTTGCTCACCCTTGTTATAGTTCGGGCCTTATCACTCTCCAGTCAGGGATCACTGCCATGTCCGAATACCAAGCCTTCGTCGTCGAACTCATTGGCAGCGTTGCCCATGTGCAGATCAATCGGCCGGAGAAGATCAACGCGATGAACGCGGCGTTCTGGACCGAGATCATCGATATCTTCCAGTGGGTCGACGACACCGACGCCGTGCGTGCCGTGGTACTCAGCGGTGCCGGCAAGCATTTCTCGTCCGGCATCGACCTGATGATGCTGGCCTCGGTGGCCAACGATTTCGGTAAGGACGTGGGCCGCAACGCACGCTTGCTGCGGCGCAAGATCCTCGAACTGCAAGCCTCGTTCAACGCCGTCGACAACTGCCGCAAGCCGGTGCTGGCGGCGATCCAGGGCTACTGCATCGGCGGCGCCATCGACCTGATCAGCGCCTGCGACATGCGCTACGCCGCCGAAGACGCACAGTTCTCCATCAAGGAAGTCGACATCGGCATGGCCGCCGACGTCGGCACCCTGCAGCGCCTGCCGCGCATCATCGGCGATGGCATGCTGCGCGAGCTGGCCTACACCGGCCGCCAGTTCGGCGCCGAGCAAGCGCGCAGCATCGGCCTGGTCAATCGCGTGTACCCCGATCAGGAAAGCCTGTTGGCCGGGGTACTGGAAATCGCCCAGGAAATCGCCGCCAAGTCGCCGATTGCCGTGACCGGCACCAAGGCCATGATCAGCTACATGCGTGACCATACAGTCAATGATGGTTTGGAATACGTTGCCACCTGGAACGCGGCTATGTTGCAATCCAACGACCTGCGCGTGGCCATCGCGGCCCATATGAGCAAGCAGAAACCCGAATTCGTGGATTGACTGACATGACCCCAGGCTGGATTACCACCACACTGCTGGACAACCAAACCCCCGGCGGCTGGGCCGTCGCCCGTAGCCGCGAGGGCTTTTTACACGACGGCAATGGCCCGCTGTTCCCGCGCGAATGGCTCAAGCGCCAGGACCTGTCGGTGTTCGCCGAACACGGCATTGGCCATCTCGACGGCGAGCCGGTGTACCTGCTGGAACTCAACGCCGCCAGCGCCGTGCCTGGTTGCAGTTGGCAAGGCCTGCGCGGTTTTCTGCTGCAAGGTGATCACACCGTGTACAAAGTGCTGGGCTACGCCGCGCAGATCGGCACCTGGGCGCGGGAGCATCGTTTTTGTGGCAGTTGCGGCCAGGCCATGGTCCAGGTGCCCCGGGAGCGGGCGATGTTCTGCGAGGCCTGTGACTTGCGCAGCTACCCGCGCATCTCGCCGAGCATGATTGTGCTGGTGACCCGTGGCGATGAGGTCCTGCTGGCGCGTTCGCCGCGCTTTGTCCCCGGGGTCTACAGCACGCTGGCGGGGTTTGCCGAGCCGGGCGAATCGGCCGAAGACTGCCTGATCCGCGAGGTGCGCGAAGAAGTGCAGGTAGAGGTCAGGAATATCCAGTACATGGGCAGCCAGTGCTGGCCGTTTCCGCATTCGATGATGCTGGGTTTCCATGCCGAGTACGCCGGTGGCGATATCGTGCCCCAGGCCGATGAGATCGAGGACGCGCAGTGGTTCAACATCCACGACCTGCCGCCGTTGCCGGCGTCACGCTCGATTGCGCGTTACCTGATCGACCTCTACGTGGCCCGCCGCTTAGGCCACGCTGAACCAGTGTTGCCAGGCTAGGCGCACCGTCAGGCCGAGGACCACGGTGATAAACACCGGGCGAATGAACTTGGCGCCGCCGCTGATTGCGCTGCGTGCGCCAAAGAACGCGCCGCCCATCACCGAAACGCCCATGGCCAGCCCGACGATCCAGTCCACCGAGCCGTTGATGATAAACACCGACAGCGCCGCCGCGTTGCTGACGAAGTTCATGCTGCGCGCCACGCCGCTGGCTTTGACCAGATCGATGGGGTGCAGCAGCATCGTGCTCACCGTCCAGAACGCGCCAGTGCCGGGGCCGGCTACGCCATCGTAGAAGCCCAGGCCGAAGCCTTGGGTGGCTTGCCATTTCTTCTTGATCGGAGCGTCGCCCTCCAGCGGCGCCTTGGGCGTACCGCCGAACAACAAATACAGGCCACAACCGAAGACGATCACCGGGAGCATCTTGTTCAGGGTTTCGGCGGGCAGGTAGTGGGCGACGATGGCGCCGGCCAGGGCGCCGACAAACGTACCGACGATGGCATGTACCCACTGACGCGGGTGAAACAGCTTGCGCCGGTAGAACGTGAAGCTGGCGGTGGCTGAGCCGAAGGTGGAGCTGAGTTTGTTGGTGCCCAGCACCAGGTGGGGCGGCATGCCGGCCGTGAGCAGGGCCGGGGTGGTGAGCAAGCCGCCACCGCCGGCGATGGCGTCGATGAAGCCGGCGATGAACGCGACGACGGCCAGGATGCCGAGGGTGGTGAGGTCTACGCTGAGTTCGAAGGGCATTTGGCAGGGCTTATAGTTGGCAGGGCGCTATGCGAGAGGCCGCCATCTTACCTGCCTGATGTACGCAGCTCCAAATGTGGGAGGGGGCTTGCTCCCACATTCAAACAGTGCCGGCCTGGCTATTTGTGGGTGCCCAGCCACTCCAGCGCGGTGCGCCAGATGCAGATCCCGAGGAAGTACGCCGACATCAGCGACCACAACCCAAACGTCCACGGGTTGGTGTTCGGGTAATCCACCACCATCAAAAAGCTGCACAGCAACCAGATCGTGGTCACCGCGATGTTGATCGGCATGAAGCGCTTGACCCGGAACGGGTGCAGGAACTTCATCGGCGTCACGGTCAGCAGCGCCAGGCCAATCACCGTCAGCAACGTCACCCACGCGGCGGGCTGGATGATATACACGCAGAGGGCAACCACGTTCCAGGCGGCGGGGAAGCCGACGAAGTAGTTGTCCTTGCTTTTCATGTTCACGTTGCAGAAACAGAACAGCGACGACACCAAAATCACCGACACCGTGAACAGGTGGGTAAAGTCCGGCAGGTCGATATAGCGGTAGATAAACAGTGCCGGAATAAACACGTAGGTCAGGTAATCGATCACCAGGTCCAGCACCGAGCCGTCAAAGCTAGGCAGCACCGTGCTGACATTCACGCGGCGGGCCAGGGAACCGTCGACGCCATCGACCACCAACGCCAGGCCCAGCCACAGCAGGCACGCCTTGGGCGAATTTTCCAGCAGCGCCAGTGTGGCGAGGAAGGCCAATACCACACCGGTGGCAGTAAAGCCGTGGGCGCCCCAGGCTTTCAGTCTGGCTACATGCAGGGTCGATATCACGGGCGGTTCTCCAAAGGGTGAAACGGGGCAGCCGACGCTGTGACAGCGTCGAGTCTGGCCAGGGAATGCAGGTATCGACCGGGAAGGGGGGGATAAGGTTCACCACCCCGGTAATTGCTTAGCGTAGCAAGCGTGGGAAGTTTCGGCATCAGCCCTGGCGGAATACCAAGGCTTTCAAGCCACTTTGCCGATCGATATCCGGGAATTCCGGCGGGTTTTCCAGCCGTTCGACAAAGCGCAGGCCCGGTGCTTCGCGGGTGACGCCGTCGATCAGGAAGTCCTCGCCAAACGCCGGGTCATTCATGCACGCCAGCACCGTGCCTTGTGGCGTGAGCAACTCCGGCAGGCGGCGCAGCACGCGCTGGTAATCCTTGGTCAGCAGGAAACTGCCTTTCTGGAAGGACGGCGGATCGATGATCACCAGATCATAAGGGCCGTTGTGGATGACCTTGGCCCAGGACTTGAACAAATCATGGCCAAGAAAGGTCACGCTGCTCAGATCATGACCATTCAGGCGATGGTTGTCGCGACCGCGGCTCAGGGCACCGCGGGCCATGTCCAGGTTCACCACATGCTCGGCGCCGCCTTCGATGGCCGCCACGGAAAAACCACAGGTGTAGGCGAACAGGTTGAGTACCCGCAGCCCGTTGGCCTGTTCGCGCACCCAGTTGCGGCCGTAGCGCATGTCGAGAAACAGCCCGCTGTTCTGTTTTTTACCGAGGTCGATCAGGTAGCGCAGGCCGCCTTCGGTAATGGTCAGCTCATCGATGGCGTCGCCCACCAGCCACTCGGTGGTGCTTTGCGGCAGGTAGCGGTGTTGCAGGGCGACCGTGTGGGCGCCGTACTGCGCCCATTCGAACTGAACCAGCAGCTGTTTCAGCGCTTCCAGTTGCGTTGCTTCCGGTTCCTTGAACAGCGCGACCAGCACCACGCCCTGCAACCAGTCCACGGTCAGTTGCTCTAGGCCCGGCCAGCAACGGCCGCGCCCGTGGAACAGGCGCCGGGTTTCAGTCGGTGCGTTGGCCAGGGCGGTCAGCAGGTGGGCGTGCAGTGTGGCGAGGGCGTCTGGGTTCATCGTTGAGCGTCGTTCATTGAGCGGGCGGCATTTTAAACACAATGGCGGGGTTTCGGGGGGGTGGAGCGCAACGTGCAGGGAAACGTCTGATTGGCAGTGATTCATGCTCAAAATACGCTTTGTCGCGCCTTGCATCAGGCAAAAAAACCTCAGCCATCGACATAAACTGAAAAAAAGCCTGGAGGTGCCCATGAATGGTTTTGCGAGTGCAGTGAATCACACCACAACCGATCAGCTCGCTGGTGATCAAGTCGAGCAGGACGAATGGCGGCACCGACGGCGTTGGCGGAGCAGGGCGGTCTGGATCGGCAGGTATGCCAGCAGGCTATTGAGCGCTATGGCTTACAGGCGGATCGCGCAGCTTCCTGAGTCTAAATGTGGGAGGGGGCAAGCCCCCTCCCACATTTTAGGTTTGTGGTGTGTTTTAGAGCGTGGCGATCAGGGCTGGCCCAAAGGCCTCTTTCAAGAACACGGGGGAGATATACCGCTGGTAATGCGCCTCGGACAGCAGGAAAAACTCGCGGTCAATCCCATCGCGCAAATCCGCCAGGCTGTGCTCGCGAAACTCCGGCAGCAGCACCAGGCCATACGCATCCAGCTTGGAAATCACCCGCGCACCCCGGGCAATCAACTGGTAGGCCCAGCAATACGGCGACTGGTGCGGCATAAAGCGAATCTTGCGGCTTTCCAGTTGCTGGCGCAGGCGCTGTGGGTCGAACACGTCCAGCTTGGAGGCCATCACCTGCACCAGCAGTTGCTCAAGGCGCAACCACACGGCGTGCTTTTCCTCTGTGTTGTAGCCATTCCACTGGATGACTTCATGGTGATAACGCTTGCACCCGCGGCAGACCAAGTCACCGTAAACGGTGGAGCACAGGCCGACGCAGGGGGTCTTGATGGTTTGATTGGGCATAAAAAAACATCGGCAGGTGAAACAACACGGCCCCTGAAGGGGCCGTTTTTTCAATCAATCCCAGCTCAACGCACCGCCAGTCTGATACTCGATCACACGGGTCTCGAAGAAGTTCTTCTCTTTCTTCAAATCCATAATCTCGCTCATCCACGGGAACGGGTTGGTCGTCCCTGGATACTCTTCCTTCAAGCCAATCTGCGACAGACGACGGTTAGCGATGAACTTGAGGTAGTCCTCCATCATCGCCGCATTCATGCCGAGTACACCGCGTGGCATGGTGTCGCGTGCGTATTCGATCTCCAGTTGCGTCCCTTGCAGGATCATCTGGGTCGCTTCTTCCTTCATCTCGGCGTCCCACAGGTGTGGGTTTTCGATTTTGATCTGGTTGATCACGTCGATCCCGAAGTTCAGGTGCATCGACTCATCGCGCAGGATGTACTGGAACTGCTCGGCCACGCCGGTCATTTTGTTGCGGCGGCCCATGGACAGGATCTGGGTGAAGCCGCAGTAGAAGAAGATGCCTTCGAGGACGCAGTAGTAGGCGACCAGGTTGCGCAGCAGTTCTTTGTCGGTGTCGACGGTGCCGGTTTCGAATTTCGGATCGGAGATGGAGCGCGTGTATTTGAGGCCCCAGGCGGCTTTTTTCGCGACCGATGGGATCTCGTGGTACATGTTGAAGATCTCGCCTTCATCCATCGCCAGCGATTCGATGCAGTACTGGTAGGCGTGGGTGTGGATCGCTTCTTCGAAGGCCTGGCGCAGGATGTACTGGCGGCACTCCGGGTTGGTGATCAGGCGGTACACGGCCAGGACCAGGTTGTTGGCGACCAGCGAGTCGGCGGTGGAGAAGAAGCCGAGGTTGCGCATGACGATGCGGCGTTCGTCGTCGGTCAGGCCATCGGGGTCTTTCCACAGGGCGATGTCGGCGGTCATGTTGACCTCTTGCGGCATCCAGTGGTTGGCGCAGCCGTCGAGGTATTTCTGCCAGGCCCAGTCGTACTTGAAGGGCACAAGTTGGTTGAGGTCGGCGCGGCAGTTGATCATGCGCTTTTCGTCAACGGCGACACGGGCGGAGGCGCCTTCGAGCTCGGCGAGGCCTTCGGCGATGTCGAGTTTGTCGAGAGCGGCCTTGGCGCGGATGATCGCGGCGGAGTCGTTGGCGGTGACGGCGCGGGCTTCGATGGCAGCGGCGGCGCCGGCACCGTCGAGGCGGTCCATGTTGGCTTCGGTGGCGTGGCCGGCGTTGGCGCCTCTGATCACCGCTGCACCGGTGTCTTCGTTGTCGACTTCATCCCAACTCAGCATTGAAATACTCCTTCCTGGTCTGTGCTGACGGCGTGTGACCCCGTCTAAAAATAGGTGATTTGCAGGCTTCAAGGCATTGAAATACTGCGCATAGTGTGGTCAGCATTTTACGAGTTCGCACACTATGTAGTGGTTGTTTGTTGGTGTTGGCACACTATATGGGGTGTGATCAGCATGGTCAACGGACAACGTGTGCGGTTTTAGGTCGCTGCCAGGCGTGCCTTTGGTAACAACGCCTGGGTTCGCTGGCTTTCGTTGGCCGCATAAACACCCAGTTGAAAAGATCATGGTGTCTCGTCGCGATATTAATTAGAATTAATCTCATTTGAGACTCAATCGCGCTGCGCAGGTTGCTTGCCATGAATGATGCTGTTGTCCCTTCGCACGCCGCCGAACCGACGTTGTCGAGCCTGTATCGCGACCATCGCAGTTGGCTGGAAAGCTGGCTGCGGCGGCGCCTGGGCAATGCCTGGGACGCGGCTGACCTGAGCCAGGACACTTTCGTGCGGGTGCTCGCCAGCGCCCAGCCGCTCGCGCAGATGCAGGAACCGCGGGCCTACCTGGTGACGGTGGGCAAGCGCCTGCTGGTCAATTTTCATCAGCGACGCAGCCTTGAGCAGGCTTATCTGACGGCTCTTGGCAACCTGCCGCCAGCCTGCGTGCCATCTCCCGAGCAGCGCTGGCTGGTGTTGGAAACCCTGCAAGCCCTGGATGAATTGCTCGACGGCTTGCCTGCACTGGTGCGCCGGGCGTTTCTCTGGAGTCAGCTGGAGGGCCTGGGCTATCGAGAGATTGCCGAGCGGCTTGAGGTGTCGGAACGCACGGTCAAGCGTTACATGGCGCAAGCCTATGAACATTGCCTGCTGGTGGACCTGTGAGCCGTGAGGTTGCGCGCGCAGCCGCCCAATGGCTGGCGCTGCTCGAGTCGGGCGCGGCCACTGACCGCGATCACGCGGCGTTGCAGTACTGGCGCGACAGTCATCCGCAACACGAACACACCTGGCAGAAAGCCCAAGCGCTGCGCCAGCGTTTCAGCGAGTTGCCCCAGGCGTTGGCGATGGCCAGCCTCGACCGCCCGCAAGCGGGGCGGCGGGCGTTGCTCAAGCGGGCGTTGGGCGTGGCGGCGCTGGTGCCGGCGGCGTGGTTGATCAGTCGCCAGTTACCTATAGATAGTTGGCGCGCCGACCTGCACACCGCCACCGGCGAGCGCAGACGCCTGCCGTTGGCCGAGGGCGGCAGCCTACAACTGAATACCGCCACGGCCGTGGATATGGACCCGGCGCAACGGCGCATCACGCTGGTGGACGGCGAACTGGCGCTGAACGTGCCGGGCGCACACGCGATGACGCTACGCACGCGCTACGGCGAAGTATTGGTCAGTCAGGCCGAGGTGTGCGTGCGCCAACTGGCCGCCGGCTGCCGGGTGTCGGTGCTCAAGGGCCGTGTGCAGGTGCGCGACGTGAACGGGCAACTGGCGACGTTGCAGGGCGGCCAGCAAGCGCCATTGAGCGCCGGCGGGCTCGGCGCGTGGGTGCCGTTCGATGTGCTGCAACTGGGCTGGCGCGACGGTGTGCTGACCGCACAGAACCAGGCACTGGGGGACTTTCTGCGCGAGCTGGCGCGCTATCGTCCAGGCGTGTTGCGCTGGGCGCCGAACCTGGAGACGTTGCGGGTGACGGGCAGTTTTCGCCTGGATGACACCGACCGCATCCTCAAGTTGCTGGCTTCGAGCCTGGGGCTCGAAGTGCAGGCGCGGACGCGGTATTGGGTGACGTTGGATAAAGCGCCGGCCTAGATCGGATGTACGTACCACACCTTCCAGGATCGGCAAGGCCAGTGCTTGTATATATCTGTATCGTCTAAATAAATGCTTATATATTCCTTTTAATGTCTGCTGGGGCGGCGCATTTTGAGTGCCTGCGCATTCGTGCGGATTGACCCAACAGCCAGAAGGAAAGCCGACATGACTATTAAAGCGATCAACGTGCGCAACCAGTTCAAGGGCGTGATCAAAGAAATTCTGCTGGGGGAAGTGGTGTCCGAAATCGACGTGCAAACTGCGTCCGGCATCGTCACCTCGGTGATCACCACCCGTTCGGTGCGTGACCTGGAATTGAAAGTCGGCAGCGAAGTGATTGCGTTTGTGAAGTCCACCGAAGTATCGATCGCCAAACTGTGACACCGACTTGATGTGGGAGCGCCGCTCCCACATGCATTCTGCCGAGGCCGCGCCCTAGCGCTGGCGCAGCGCACGTTCCATCCGCTGCAGACCCTCTTCCAGCAACGCCCGCGGGCAGCCGAAGTTCAGGCGCACGAACTGCTGGCTGTCATCGCCGAATTCAATCCCCGCGCTCAGACCGACCTTGGCCTGTTCAAGGAAGAACTGCTGCGGGTCGTCCAGGCCCAGGGTGCTGCAATCCAGCCACGCCAGAAAGGTGCCTTGGGGCGCGTGCATGACCACGCCGGGCAGGCGGCTTTTTACCGCGTCGAGCAGGTAGTCGCGGTTGGCTTGCAGGTACTGCACCAACGCCTCGAGCCATTCGCTGCACTGGCTGTAGGCCGCGCGGGTGGCTTCCAGGCCCAGGGGGCTGACGCTGTCGACCATGCCGCAGCGCGCCTGGTTGAAGCGCTCGCGCACTTCGGCGTTTTGCACCACGGCAAAACAGGTCTTCAAGCCGGCTACGTTGTAGGCCTTGCTCGCGGACATCAGGGTGATGGTGCGCTGCGCGATTTCCGGGCTGAGGCTGGCGGTGGGGATATGGCGACGACCGTCGAAGCACAACTCGGCGTGGATTTCATCGCTGATGATCAGCGCGCCCTGTTCCAGGCAGGCGTTGGCCACGGCCAGCAGTTCTTCGCGCGGGAAGACTTTGCCCATCGGGTTATGCGGGTTGCTCAGCAACAATGCGCCGGCCCCTGTCAGCGCCTGGCGCAGCAGCGGCATTGGCGTGATGTACTCAGCGTTGATCAGCTCGAACGGCACTTCGATGCGCGGCAGGTTCCAGTTGCCGGGCGCCAGGCGAATCGGGCGATAGTTGGGGGTTTGCAGCACCACCGGTTGGCCGGGCTGCACAAAGGCATGCAGCGCCATGTTGAAACCGGGTTCTACGCCCGGCAGGAACAGCAACTCGTCCGGCTGCACACGCCAGGCGTACTTGGCCCACAGGTCGGCGACGATGGCCTCGCGCACGTCCGGGCCGGCCACGCTGTAGCCGAGAATCTGCTGGTCGAGGCGTTGGTGCAGGGCCTGAAGCACGGCGGGTGGCGCGGCGATGTCCATGTCGGCGATCCACATCGGCAACACGTCTTGCGGGTAACGGCTCCACTTGGTACTGCCGGTGCCGAGGCGTGGGTGGATCGTGTCGAAATCAAAACTCATGGGGAGGCTCGTGTCGGAGAGTCAGGTGAAGAATGGCGCCGATTCTAGCGCCATTGGCCGTCGAGGCCAGCGCTGAATCGTTCCGTGACCGACAGGTTCTGTCATAAAAACGCCACTGCGCTGGGGATTGCACCCAAGTCGGGCTATTTTGGTGCATCTCAATAACCCGAGTAGCCAAGGATGAAATACCAACCCTTCAGCCGTACTTTGATTGCCACCGCCCTGGTGTTGACGGTCAGCGGTGTGCAAGCCGCCTCCCAGGCCCCGGTGGCCGGTGAAAATGGCATGGTGGTAACGGCCCAGCATTTGGCCACGCATGTCGGTGTGGATGTACTCAAGGCCGGCGGCAACGCGGTGGATGCCGCCGTGGCCGTGGGCTATGCGCTGGCGGTGGTGTACCCGGCGGCGGGTAACCTGGGCGGCGGCGGCTTCATGACCGTGCAACTGGCCGACGGGCGCAAGACCTTCCTCGACTTCCGCGAAAAAGCCCCGCTGGCCGCCACCGCCGACATGTACCTGGACAAGGCCGGCAACGTCGTCGAAGGCCTGAGCGCCAAGGGCCACCTGGCCGTCGGCGTCCCTGGCACCGTGTCCGGCATGGAGCTGGCCCTGAGCAAATACGGCACCCTCAAGCGCGCCCAGGTGATTGCTCCGGCGATCAAGCTGGCGGAAAACGGCTTCGCGCTGGAGCAGGGCGATATCGA
Source organism: Pseudomonas marginalis (assembly GCF_024169655.1). Taxonomy (GTDB): domain Bacteria; phylum Pseudomonadota; class Gammaproteobacteria; order Pseudomonadales; family Pseudomonadaceae; genus Aquipseudomonas; species Aquipseudomonas paraveronii. The sequence goes on from NZ_JALJWV010000001.1 coordinate 2,672,132, forward strand.
CCTGCTGCACACCGCCACCGGCGAGTTCGAAAAAGACAAGGACCTGCGCGCAATCTTCCTGCACAACGGCCAGCCGCTGCAGGTCGGCCAGAAGCTGGTGCAGAAAGACCTGGCCAAGACCCTCAAGGAAATCTCGGCCAAGGGCAGTGACGGTTTCTATAAAGGTTGGGTTGCCAAGGCACTGGTGGATTCCAGCCAGGCCGGCAAAGGCATCATCACCCAGGCCGACCTCGACAAATACAAGACCCGCGAACTGGCGCCGATCGAGTGCGACTACCGTGGCTACCACGTGGTCTCGGCACCACCGCCGAGCTCCGGTGGCGTGGTGATCTGCCAGATCATGAACATCCTCGAAGGTTACCCGATGGCGGACCTGGGCTACCACTCGGCCCAGGGCCTGCACTACCAGATCGAAGCCATGCGCCACGCGTATGTGGACCGCAACAGCTACCTCGGCGATCCGGACTTCGTCAAGAATCCGATCGAACACCTGCTGGACAAAAACTACGCAACGAAACTGCGTGACGCGATCGAACCGAACAAGGCTGGCGACTCCCAGGCGATCAAGCCGGGTGTAGCACCCCATGAAGGCAACAACACCACGCACTATTCCATCGTCGACAAGTGGGGCAACGCGGTCTCGGTGACCTACACCCTCAACGACTGGTTCGGTGCCGGGGTGATGGCGAGCAAAACCGGGGTGATCCTCAACGATGAAATGGACGACTTCACCGTCAAGGTCGGCGTGCCGAACATGTACGGGCTGGTCCAGGGTGAAGCCAACGCCATCGCACCGGGCAAGGCGCCGCTGTCGTCGATGAGCCCGACTATCGTGACCAAGGATGGCAAGGCGGTGATGGTGGTCGGCACGCCGGGCGGCAGTCGCATTATTACGGCGACCCTGCTGACCATTCTCAACGTCATCGATTACAAGATGAACATCCAGGAGGCCGTCGACGCGCCGCGCTTCCACCAGCAGTGGATGCCGGACACCACCAACCTCGAGACCTTCGCGGTCAGCCCGGATACCCAGAAAATCCTCGAAAGCTGGGGCCATAAGTTCGCCGGGCCACAGGATGCCAACCACTTGGCGGCGATCCTGGTGGGCGCACCGTCATTGGGTGGCAAGCCGGTTGGTAATAACCGTTTCTACGGGGCGAATGACCCGCGTCGCAATACCGGCCTGTCGCTGGGCTACTAAGCGCCGCAACTCACTGTAGGAGCGAGCTTGCTCGCGAAGAGCGTCAACGATAACGCGGGCGTTCTGGATTAACGCGGTGTTCTTGCGTTTTTCGCGAGCAAGCTCGCTCCTACAGTATCTGTTTGACGGCCGCGAAGGCTTTGACGCGGCGCTCTTCCCAATTTCCCCTGATCACCACCACGGCCTGTTGATGCTGCTGCATCCAATCCTGGCTGCCCTGGAAAAACGCCCGACGATCCGCCAATTCCGGTTGGCAACGCTGTCCGTCGGCCGTCCATTCCACGTCTTCGGGGGACAGCAACAGGTGCAAGTCGTAGTGGCGGGCCAGCAGTTCATCGTCAAGCCACGTCGGGTAGTCGCCGAACAGGGTCTGGCTCCAGAGTTTGTTGGTCAGCAGGTGCGTGTCGAGGATCAGCAGCGCAGGGCGCTCGGCGCGGGCGGCATCTTCCCAGGCCAGTTGACCACGGGCGATGGCCGGGATGTCGGCCAGCGTGGTGTCACGCTGATGGTGGTCGATGAAGTGCCGCACGTATTCGCCCACCATCAGCCCGCCAAAGTGCGCTTGCAACTGCGCGGCCAGCCAGCTTTTGCCGCTGGATTCGGGGCCGGCCAATACCACCACCTTCATGCGCGCAACGCCGGATCGGCGCGCCATTCACGCCAGCCCTGCACGGCGATCAGGGTGAACAGCGCGTAGAGTGCGGCGGTGAGGTAGAGACCTTTGTAGAGGAACAGCCCGACGAAAATCACATCCACGGCAATCCACAATGGCCAGCACTGCACGCGCTTTTGCGCCATCCACATCTGTGCCACCAGGCTGAAGCCGGTGAGGGCTGCGTCGAGCCAGGGTTGGGCCGCGTCAGTCCAGTGGGCCATGGCGGCGCCGAGCAGCAGGCTGCCGACTGCGCCGATAGCCAGGCTGGTCATGATCGCGGGCCAGCCCAGGCTGGTGACTTGGCGCCCTGGCTTGATGTCCCCGGCGCGTCGGGTCCACTGCCACCAGCCGTAGACTTGCAGGGCGGCATAGACCACCTGCAACAGCATGTCGGAATAGAGTTTCACGTCGTAGAACACCCAGGTGTAGAGCAGCACCATGACCAGGCCGATGGGCCAGCACCAGGGGTTTTGTTTGACCGTCAGCCAGACAGCGATCACCCCCAGCGCGGCGGCGAACAGTTCAAGCCCGGACATGGCGGTTCCTTGGGAGAGAGGGAGAGGGCGGGGATTGTAACCAATCTTCAAAACGCAGGAAGGCAAATGTGGGAGGGGGCTTGCCCCCTCCCACATGTTGAGCAGCGCTAGATCTTGAACTGACGCAGCAGGCCGTCGAGTTGCTCGCTCAACCCGCGCAAGTGCGCGCTGGCCACGCTGGACTGTTCCGCCGCGACTGCGGTGCTGTGGGATAACCCGGCGGCCTGGGTCACGTTCTGGTTGATGTCCTCGACCACGTGGGCCTGTTGCAGAGTGGCGCTGGCGATCGAGGCGTTCAGGCCATTGAGATTGAGCAGGGCCTGGCCGATGGCGGTGAGGCTGGCACCGGCCTGGCCGGCCTGTTCGATGGTCAGTTGCGAAGCGCTGTGACTGTCGCTGATGACCTTGACCGCCGCTTCCGAGTGACCTTGCAGGCGCTCGATCATGGCCTGGATTTCAGCGGTGGATTTCTGCGTGCGTTGGGCCAGCAGCCGCACTTCGTCCGCCACCACCGCAAACCCGCGCCCTTGCTCACCGGCACGCGCGGCTTCGATGGCGGCGTTGAGGGCGAGCAGGTTGGTCTGGTCGGCAATGGAGCGGATCACTTCGAGTACGCCACCAATCTGCGTGCTTTCGCTCGACAGGGTACGAATCACTTCCACGGCCTGGCTGATGGTGGTGGACAGTTGGTTGATCTGCTGCAAGCTGCTGTCGATGTTCACTTGGCCTTGCTCGGCCTGGGCCTGGGCGTCGCGCATTTCGCTGGCGGCGTGCTCGGCGTTCTTGGCCACGTCCTGCACGCCGTAGGTGACTTCATTGATCGCGGTGGCCACCAGTTCCATCTGCTGCGATTGTTGCTGGCTGCGGTCATGGGCCTGGCTGGCGTTATTGCCCATCTCCGTGGACGACTGACCCAGCGCATTGGCGCACATCTGCAACTGACCGACGACCTGGCGCAGCTTGGCGGTGAAGTTGTTGAAGTGCTGGGACAGTTGGGTGACTTCGTCGCGGCCATGGGTGTCGAGGCTGCGAGTCAGGTCGCTCTCGCCGCTGGCGATATTGGCCATGGCGCTCACGGCCGCCTGCAGCGGGCGCACGATGCTGCGCACAATCAACGAGACCAGCAGGGCCATGACCACGGCGATGCCCAGGCCGATACCTGAGGCTTTCCACACTTGCACGTTGAATTCGGCTTGCACGTCATCCACATACACGCCGGAGCCGATGATCCAGCCCCATGGCTCGAACAGCTGGATATACGAGGTTTTTTTCACCGGCGCTTCAGCACCCGGCTTCGGCCAGCTGTAATTGATGTTGCCGGCACCCTTGGCCTTGGCCAGGCTCACGAACTCGTTGAATATCGCAAAGCCGTTCGGGTCGCGAATCGACGAGAGGTTCTGACCATCGAGCTTGGGGTTGGCCGGGTGCATGATCATCACCGGCGTCAGGTCGTTGATCCAGAAATACTCATTACGGTTATAGCGCAGGCCGCGCACCGCGCTCAGCGCTTGTTTCTGTGCCGCTTCACGGGTCATGGCGCCGCTGGTTTCGAGGCTGTGATAAAACGTCAGGATTCCACTGGCGGTCTCTACGACGTGCTGGGTCTGCAGGCGTTTGGCTTGATAGAGGTCGCCATGGATCTGCTGGAGCATCAGCAAACCCAGGGTCAACAGCATCAGCACGGCGACTACTAGGATCAACCAAAGACGGCGGCTGATCGACATATTGCGCAAACTGTTCATCGTCCTGTCACTCCGTGCTTTTTATAATTCTCGGCGTTGCATCGACTTTTACGCCTTGTCTGATAGGCTTTCGGCCTGAAATCGAAAAACCTGAGTGCTGCCTGATTTTTCACGGAATTTTTGCAGACCGGCGTTGAATATCAACACCGGGCCTTTAGCGTGCTCATCGTCAGTGAACCATTAAAAAGACTAACGAGGCTTGTCGTAGAGCAAGACCTTTGGGGGAAGTATGGATTTGTGGACCGCCGCACAGGCGTTGATACTCGGCGTGGTAGAAGGGCTGACTGAATTTCTGCCGATCTCCAGTACCGGCCACCAGATTATCGTCGCCGACTTGCTCGACTTTGGCGGCGAACGCGCCATGGCGTTCAACATCATCATTCAGCTCGGCGCGATTCTGGCGGTGGTCTGGGAGTTTCGGCGCAAGATCCTCGACGTGGTCACCGGCTTGCCGACCCAGCGCAATGCGCAGCGCTTTACCGTCAACCTGCTGATCGCGTTCCTGCCGGCCGTGGTGCTGGGGGTGATTTTCGCCGACCTGATTCACCACTATCTGTTCAACCCGATCACCGTCGCCACTGCATTGGTGTTGGGCGGCATCGTGATGTTGTGGGCGGAGCGTCGCCAGCATGAAGTGCATGCCGAAACCGTCGATGAGATCACCTGGAAGGACGCGCTCAAGGTTGGCTTTGCCCAGTGCCTGGCGATGATTCCGGGCACCTCGCGCTCGGGCTCGACCATCATCGGCGGCCTGCTGTTCGGCCTGTCGCGCAAGACCGCCACCGAGTTTTCGTTCTTCCTGGCCATGCCGACCATGGTCGGTGCGGCGGTGTACTCGGGCTATAAGTACCGCGACCTGTTCCAGCCGGCGGACCTGCCAGTGTTCGCCCTCGGGTTTGTTACCTCGTTCATCTTCGCGATGATTGCGGTCAAGGGCCTGCTCAAGTTCATCGCCAACCATAGCTACGCAGCGTTTGCCTGGTATCGGATTGCATTCGGCTTGCTGATCCTGGCGACCTGGCAGTTCGGCTGGATCGACTGGGCTGCGGCCAAGGCATGATGATTCAGCACCCGCGCCTGAAGGCGCTGATCTTTGCGCTGTTATGCGCGGCGCCGTTAGTGGGCTCGGTATTGGTGTGGCATCGCGGCGAGACCGTGATGCCGCTGGTGGCCTATGGCGTGGTCAGCGTGATCGCGTTTTTCCTGTACTGGAGCGACAAGCGCAAGGCGCGCACCGATGCTCGGCGCATCCCGGAAAACATCCTGCACGCCGTCGAGCTGGCGGGCGGATGGCCGGGGGCGCTGATTGCCCAGCAGGTGTTCCGGCACAAGACGCGCAAGGTGTCTTATCAGGTGCTGTTCTGGGTGATCGTGCTGTTGCACCAGGTGTTCTGGCTTGACCAGATGTTCCTCAGCGGCACGCTGTGGTCAGTCCTCTAGCAACAACCCGATCTGCGTGCGCTTGGGCAATTTGCTCACCACCAACTGGTGGGAGCGCTGCAACAGGCCACGCAATTCCTCGGCGCCCAACGGGTAGGGCGTGTTCATGATGATCCACTGCGCGCGCGCCAGGTACGGCGCCGGGTGGATGCCCGGGCGGTCCACATGGCCCAGGAACAGTTCCTTGTCGACCTTGAACGCCAACGAGTCGCCCCGTAGATTCTGCACGGCGAACATCTTGTTGCCGGCAATCGAAAACACCCGCACGCCACCCCATTTGTAGTCCTCCCGCGCGCCGGGCAGGCTCAGGCAGAAGTGCGCGACGTGTTCTTCGGTCATGTTCATAACAGGCGGTCTCCACAGCTATTAAAGCCTTCTTCCAGGTAATCGATCCACGCGCGAATCGCCGGCAGCACGCCACGGCGATGCGGGTACACGGCCTGCAACCAGCCCCCCGGCAGCGACCATTGCGGCAGCAGTTGCACCAGTTGGCCGCTGGCCAGTTCTTCTTCGCAATACATCATCGGCAGCACGGTAAAGCCCAGGCCCTTGCGTGCGCTGGCTTTGCGCACGATGAAGTCATCAATGCCCAGGCGGGCTTCCATCACCAGGTCTTCGGCGCTGCCTTGGGGGTCGAGCAGGCGCAGGTGGACCATGCGGTCGGCTTCCAGGGCGCCGAGCACCGGCAATTGCTTGAGGTCGTCGAGGTTGTCGACCTGTCGGCCACGCATGAGGTCCGGGCTGGCGACCAGCAGCGTCTGGGCCTGGCGCAGGCGCTTGGTGACCAGCAGCGGGTCTTCGTCGCCGAGCTCGCGCACGCGCAACGCCACGTCAATGCCCTCGGCCACCAGGTCGACCCGACGGTTGACCAGGGTCATTTCCATCTGGACCAGGGGGTGGGCAGCGAGAAAACCGGCGACTAGCTCCGGCAGGATGTTCTGGGCCAAGCCCACCGGGCAGCTCACCCGCAGCCGCCCACGGGGTTCGCTGGACATGCTGGCGACCGCCTCATCGGCCATTTCCGCTTCCAGCAGCATCGCCTGGCAATGGCGCAGATAACGCTCGCCGACGGCGGTCAGGGTCAGTTGCCGGGTGGTGCGCTGCAGCAGGCGCGCGCCAAGGCGTTCTTCCAGCTCGGCGATCCGTCGCGACAGCCGCGATTTGGGAATCCCCAGTAGGCGACCGGCCGCCGCGAAGCCGCCGGCTTCCACGACTTTGGCGAAATAGTAGAGGTCATTGAGGTCTTGCATGGTCGGCCTATTGTCCTGTCAGTAGGACGAACTATCGCATTTCAACTACCTTATCGGCTATTAGTTTCATGCGTAGGATTAACACCATCTAATCCGCACCGCTGATCTTATTTGGAGCTTCCCCATGAAACTGTTGCATATCGATTCCAGCATCCTCGGCGACAACTCGGCTTCGCGCCAGCTCAGTGCCGGCGTGGTCAAGGCCTGGCAAGCGGCCGAGCCGGGTGTGGAAGTGACTTACCGTGACCTGGCCAACGAAGGCATCAACCACTTCTCTGGCGCCACCTTGGCTGCATTGGGCACGCCAGCCGAATTGCGCGACGCCGCGCAGCAGCGCGAAGCCGACCTCAGCGCGGCGACCCTGGCTGAATTCCTCGCCGCCGACGCCGTGGTGCTGGCCGCGCCGATGTACAACTTCACCATCCCGTCCCAGCTCAAAGCCTGGATCGACCGCATTGCAGTGGCCGGTCAGACCTTCCGCTACACCGAAGCCGGGCCGGAAGGCCTGTGCGGCAACAAGAAAGTCATCATCGTCTCCACTTCCGGCGGCTTGCATGTTGGCCAGGCAACGGGCGTGGCCCACGAGGAATACTTGAAAGTGATGCTGGGCTTCCTCGGTATCACCGACATCGAATTCGTCCGCGCCCACGGCCTGGCGTATGGCGATGAGTTCCGTAGCAAGTCCCTGAGCGACGCCAACGTTGTCATCAACGAACAATTGTTCGCCGCCGCGTAAGGCTTGTGTAAATTTCGTTGTTGCTCGGTTTCAATCTGAAGCCGGGCGCCTAAACTCTGTATTCTGCTCGCCTGAACGCGACCGGAGTACGGAGTTTTTTCGTTGGCCCGCTGTCTTTACTTTGGCCCAGGTTATGCACGCATGGGTTTATCACTCGGTGCGAGTACCCAGAACCATGGACATCTTAAATAGACATGCCGGTTATCGCGCAGCAAAGGTGGACATCCTCATGATGCGTCTTTGTGCTGTTTTGGTTCTTTCCCTGCTTGGCAGCCTGGTTTCAGTGCACGCCGCCCCTGCGCCGCACCCGCATTGGAGTGTGGGCTTTCACCGCATGAGTTTTCTCGACCCGCTGGATCTACAGCCGATGAAGGCCGTCGCGTTCTATCCGTCTACCGACCCTGAGCACACCACCCAGGTGGGTGGGTATCATGTGGCGGCGACGGAAGATTCGAAGATCGCTATAGGCCGTTTCCCGATGCTGATGTTGTCCCATGGCAACACCGGTACGCCGCTGGCCCTGCATGACCTGGCGACCTCCCTGGCGCGCAAGGGTTTTGTGGTGGTGGCGGTGCTGCATCCCGGCGACAACTACAAGGATCACAGCCGCCTGGGCACGGTGAGCAACTTGTATGGGCGGCCGATCCAGATTTCCGAAGCGATCACTGCGACCCTGGGCGACCCGATGCTGTCACCGTTCGTCAACGTCGACCAGGTAGGTGTCATCGGCTATTCGGCCGGTGGCGAAACCGCGTTGATCCTGGCGGGTGCCAAGCCCGATTTCGCGCGCCTGCGCCGCTATTGCCAGGAACGTCCGGAAGATCGCGACGCCTGCACCACCAACGGCGAGCTGGTGGTGGACCGTGATGACCTGCAGCCACAAGCCGATCCACGCGTTCACGCGTTGATGTTGATGGCGCCGCTGAGTTTGATGTTCGGCCGCCACACCCTGGCCGACGTCCACGTGCCGGTGCTGCTCTATAGCGGTGATGGCGACAAGCTGGTGGCTGTGGACAAGAACGCCGCTGCTTTGGCACGCAAGCTGCCCGAGCCGCCGGACTTCAAACTGCTGGCCGGGGCCGGGCATTTCGTGTTCATGGCGCCCTGCGACAGCGCTCAACTGGCGCTGATGCCGGCGATCTGCACCGATGCCGATGGCGTCGACCGCGAAGGCATTCACCGCGATCTGAGCTCCGAAGCCGGGCGCTTTTTCACTCAGACCCTCGGGCGGTCCACCCGTGCCGGCTTGCAAACGGCGGATCAGTAAGCGCGACGTTTGAGCAGCAAGGTCACGCCCAACGCAGTGAGCGACAGCAGCGCCGCGCAGAAGAAGATCCAGCCGTAGCCGAGGTTCAACGCCACCGCGCCCATCAATGGCCCGGCAATCGCCAGGGCCAGGTCGAAAAACACGGCGTAGGCACTCAGCCCCGCGCCACGGCTGCTGTTGGGCACTTGCTTGATCGCTTCCACACCCAGCGCCGGGTACACCAGGGATAAACCGAAGCCGGTCAGCCCTGCACCGACCAACGCCACGCCGGTAGACGGCGCGAGCCACAACAGCGTCAGGCCCAGGGTCTCGATGACCATGCAGGCAATCGCTGCCCTGAAGCCGCCAAAGCGGCTGATGGCTGAGATAAACACCAGGCGCGAAACGATGAAACACACGCCAAATACCGTCAGGCAATAGGCCGCGCCTGCCCAGCCGCGATTGAGGTAGTACAGGGTGATAAAGGTGGTCAGGGTGCCGTAGCCGATGGATGCCAGGCACAGGCTGGCGCCAAACGGTGCGATGCGGCCGAACACCGCCCAGAACGGCAAGCGCTCACCGCGCACCACCGGCACTGATGGTTTATTGCGGATCAGCACCAAGCCCAACGCCGCCAGCACCGACAGGGCGATGCCGAGGCTGTTGTAGCCATATTCGGCGACCATCACCACCCCCAGCGGCGCGCCAATCGCGATGGCGCCGTAGGACGCGATGCCGTTCCAGGAAATCGAGCGCGCCGTGTGCTCGGCGCCGACCTGGCCCATGCACCAACTGATGGTGCCTACGCCGATCAGGCCCTGGGCCACGCCAAGCAACAAACGACCGACGATCAGGATGCCCAGGCTCAACAGCGGCAGGCTCTGCAGCAGTGTGGCAAGCAGCGTCAATACGCCGCTGACCAGGATGCCCGCCAGGCCCAGCACGATCGCACGTTTGGTGCCCACGGTATCGGACATGCGCCCGGACATGGGGCGACTGAGTAGGGTGGCCAGGTATTGCGAACCGATGGTCATCCCGGCCACCACCGCACTGAAGCCCAGTTGCTCATGCACATAGCCCGGGATCACCGCGATCGGTAGGCCGATGCAGAGAAAGGCGATGAAGCTATAGAAGACGATGGAGACGATCTGCAGGGTGATCGACACTGAGCTGGGGGCGGCGGCAGACATGAGCACTCGTTCGCGGGAGGGCGGTGAGGGCATCATCGCAAGGGCTTGGGAGAAAAGAAAGCAGGCTAAGTATTAAGCCGGCTGACCCGTACAGATACAAAAAGCCCCATCACAGTGGACGGGGCTTTTTCTTGCCGCTTGGCGCTAACAGCTAGTCGCTGTGCTTAAAACACCACGCCTTGGGTGCGCAGGTAGTCGTCATAGGTGCCGCTGAAGTCGATCACGCCGCTGGCGCTCAACTCGATGATGCGGGTGGCCAGGGACGATACGAACTCACGGTCGTGGCTGACGAAGATCAGCGTGCCCGGGTAGTTTTCCAACGCCAGGTTCAGCGCTTCGATGGATTCCATGTCCAAGTGGTTGGTCGGTTCGTCCATGATCAGCACGTTCGGCTTTTGCAGGATCAGCTTGCCGAAGAGCATGCGACCTTGCTCACCACCGGAGATGACCTTGACCGACTTGAGGATCTCGTCGTTGGAAAACAGCATGCGGCCCAGGGTGCCGCGGATCACTTGCTCGCCCTGCGTCCACTGGCCCATCCAGTCGAACAGGCTCATGTCGTCTTCGAAGTCGTGGGCGTGGTCTTGGGCGTAGTAGCCCAGCTCGGCCGCGTCGGTCCACTTGATGCTACCGGCATCCGGCGTCAGTTCGTTGACCAGGGTGCGCAGCAGGGTGGTCTTGCCGATACCGTTCGGGCCGATGATCGCCACGCGCTCGCCGGCTTCAACCTGGAAGCTGAAGTCCTTGAACAGCGGCTTGCCGTCGAAGCCTTTGGCCATGCGATCGACGATGACCGCCTGGCGGTGCAGCTTTTTGGTTTGTTCGAAACGGATGAACGGGCTCACACGGCTCGAAGGCTTGACCTCGGCCAGCTGGATCTTGTCGATCGCCTTGGCACGGGAAGTGGCCTGCTTGGCTTTCGAGGCGTTGGCCGAGAAGCGGCTGACGAAGGATTGCAATTCGGAGATCTGCGCCTTTTTCTTGGCGTTGTCCGACAGCAGTTGCTCGCGGGACTGGGTCGCCACGGTCATGTATTCGTCGTAGTTGCCCGGGAACAGGCGCAGCTCGCCGTAGTCCAGGTCAGCCATGTGGGTGCACACGCTGTTCAGGAAGTGACGGTCGTGAGAGATGATGATCATCAGGCTGGAGCGCTGGGTCAGGATGTTTTCCAGCCAGCGGATGGTGTTGATGTCCAGGTGGTTGGTCGGTTCGTCGAGCAACAGCACTTCAGGGTCGGAGAACAGCGCCTGGGCCAGCAACACGCGCAGTTTCCAGCCTGGGGAGACTTCGCTCATCGGGCCGAAGTGCTGCTCCAGGGGAATACCCAGGCCCAGCAGCAGTTCACCGGCGCGGGATTCGGCGGTGTAGCCGTCCATCTCGGCGAACTCGGTTTCCAGCTCGGCCACGGCCATGCCATCTTCTTCGCTCATTTCCGGCAGCGAGTAGATACGGTCGCGCTCGGCCTTGACCCTCCACAGCTCTTCGTGGCCCATGATCACGGTGTCGAGCACGGTGAATTCTTCGTAGGCGAACTGGTCCTGGCGCAGTTTACCCAGGCGCACATTCGGCTCCAGCATGACCTGGCCGCCGGATGGTTCAAGGTCGCCACCGAGGATTTTCATGAAGGTCGACTTGCCGCAACCGTTGGCACCGATCAAACCATAACGGTTACCGGCGCCGAATTTGACCGAGACATTCTCGAAGAGCGGCTTGGCGCCGAACTGCATGGTGATGTTAGCTGTGGAGATCAATTACTTTACCTATCAATAGCTTAGGGTGCGCTTATTTGAGCTGTGACCAATTTTGGGCCAATCTGGAGCGCTTCCGATTCGCTCCAGTCCGAGCTTGAGTTGATCCAGCGCGCATAAGTCGAGAGCAGCATCTGCACACTATGGCCGAGCTGCTGGGAAATGAAGGCGGGGTTCATGCCAGACATAATGCATATTGTCGCATAGGTGTGACGACAGTTGTATGGCAGTCGACGACGGATGTTCAATGCTTTCGGTGTTGGAACCCACTGCCGCGCGGGAGGGGGGCAATCGGTTTATCTGCTCACCGAGCGAGCGGGCCAAACCGATTCGGACTAGCTAGCGATTGGCGCAAACCAACGTAACCCTTTCAGGAAACGTTTATCGCCGCCCTTGACGGTGAGCTTGATCGGTTGAAACCTGAGTGTTGAAAATGTGGAATAGGCGCGACGTGCTTGTGCCGTCGTATGAAAACCCAGGGTCAGGCCTTTACGTACCACATGATCGACCCAGGCCTTGAGCGCTGCTGGGACGTTATAGTTGTAGACTGGCGTTGAAATAACCACGTGATCGGTTTCCAGCAACTCGGCCACAAGCTCATCGGATAGCCGTAACACCGCTTTCATTTCAGGCGAATGTCGGGTTTCGGGGGTGAAGTAAGCCTGTAGCCAGGGGGCTGTCACGAACGTAAGCGGGGTGTCCGTGAGATCCCGTATTTTGATGGCGCCGCTAGGGTAGCTCGCTGTAACTGACTCTCTGGAGATGCAATGGACATGCCCTCAGCCCAACAGGCGATTGCCAGCAACAAGGACGCCTGGGACGAATCCGCCCGGCTGCACAAAGCCACGGATACCTGGAGGACGCTGCTGGACTCGGTCGCCGAACCGGGTTTCTCGTGCCTGGACCCGACCCTCACCGTCTTGCTGCGAGACGTCGGCGTTGCCGGCAAGGACGTGGTGCAATTGTGCTGTAACAACGGCCGCGAATGCTTGTCGTTATTTGGCCTGGGCGCGCGCACGGTCGTCGGCGTGGACCAATCCCGCGCCTTTCTCGATCAGGCTCAGGAACTGGCGGCGCTCTCACCCCACAGCCCGGAGTTCATCGAAACCGATATCCACCATCTGCCCGAGCGCCTGCATGCACGCTTCGATATCGCCCTGGTCACCATCGGTGTATTGGGCTGGATGCCGGATGTAGCGCTGTTCATGCGCCAGGTCGCCACAACGCTGAAGCCCGGCGGCACCCTGGTGATGTACGAAACCCACCCGTTCCTGGAAGTGTTCGACCCACTGGCGGCCAATCCGCTGCTGCCGGCCAGTTCGTACTTCCAGCGTGAGCCTTTTGTGCTGCAAGAGTCGATCGTCTATGAAGGGCTGGGCGCTGTCGAGGGGCCGACGTCCTACTGGTTTGTACACACCCTGGGCAGCGTGGTCAGCGCAGCGATTGCGGCGGGGTTGCAGATCGGTCATCTGCAAGAGTACCCGCATTCAAATCGCGAAGAACTCTATGACCAGTATGAGGGGCAGGCGGCCCAGTTGCCGCTGTGTTTTACCCTGACGGCGACCAAACGCCTTCCCTGAAGAGTCTTTCGCGTAAAAAAAAGCCCGCTGGGGGGCGGGCTAAGGGATTCACTGGAGTAGGTAGGCTTCACCCTATAGACCGGAAAGTGAAGGCCCTGTGAAAATCCCGTCGCAAGTTCAGATGGGCGCGGGGTTCAGGGTCTACGCACAAATGTGCGCATTGTCTGCCCGGGGCCGGTACTGAAAGTACGCGGTCGCGGCATGCCTTCATCCGCTGCGATGAACACAAATTCGTCTCCTTCCAGGCGGTAGCTGGCCGGCAGTGCCTTGCCCGCGTCGTCACCCATGGCATCGATCCAGGTGATGCTTTTGGGACGGGTGGTGCTGTCCAGGAAGAACCGGCCGGCCAATAGGCGCTCGCCGTCAACGGTGAGCACTTCAAAGCGATCACCCGTAATGGTGGTGAGCGCGCCGGGGGCGCTATGGGCGTCAGCGGGGTTGAGTTCGCCGCTGTCTTCGAGCGAGATCTGTTCCCAGGCGCCTTGGAGGGCGTGGTAGTCCGGATCGGAAATGGCTGCCATACAAATTCCTTTTTGTTGAGGTACATCGGCTGAATAGGGCGACCGAATGGTCAGAACAAGCCCGGTATGCACAGGTTCATCTGTAGGATACTTCGTGTTATCAGTCTTTTATCTCGAATTTTCCCTGTACCAGCAGCTATTTAACAAACTTTTGACTACTCTTGTGACAAGAATATTCCTACTTGATGAACGCCAGTGGCAATGATCGCTTTGATGAAGGGAAACAAACTTTAATAGCGTGGGATTTTTCGTCTGGCTAAGAGGTCAGATGGCTATTGGTTGGCCTGCTCTGTGGGCTTCAGGGCGTTGTTCCTTGGATTGTTTAGGTCTTTGGCGGTGATGGCCGTTTAGTATCATTTTTAAGGTGCTTTCATTTTGAATCGAACTTCCCCGCATACGGCTTCTAGCTCTTCAGATGAAATCGACCTGCTTGAACTGTTTCACTCGATTTGGCAGCAAAAAAAACTGGTAGTGGGGTGTACGGTTCTGGCGGGCGTGCTCGGAGTCGGCTATGCCTTCCTGGCGCCGCGGACATATGAGGTCAGCAGTGTCTTGCGCCCGGCGGCGATCAACGAACTGGATGCGTTGAACCGTTCCGAAGTCTACAAACTGCCACCGGCCGATGCGTTGTCGAAGGTGGGCGCGCAGTTGGACTCTTATGAGGCGAGACTGGGCTTTTTTAAATCCCATGAGCAATTGTTCACTGCGTTCCAGACGCCAGGGCAAAGCCTGGAGCAGAGTTTTGAAGACTTCAACCGCAACTCGGTCAAATTGATTCTGCCGGACCCGAAGAAGGCAGACTCGTTGAGCAGTTATATCCGCCTGGAGTTGCAGTACCCGGCCGATGTGGACGGTGTGGCGATTCTTAACGGCTTTGTCGACTACGCCATTGCGGCAGAGCGCTCACAAGTCGGTGCGGACCTCAAAGTGATCGTCAATAACCGCCTGAATGAACTCAAAGGCAAGATTGACGCGGCGCGCGCCAACTACGATACCGATAAGGAATCGAAGATCGCCAAGTTGTTGGAAGATGACCGACTCAAGCGCGCCCAGTTGCAAGATGAACTCAGTGCCCTGCGCCTGCAAATGAAAATGGAGCGTAACAACCGCCTGGCGGAATTGTCGGAAGCCATTGCCATCGCCAAGTCCATGGGGATCAAGACGCCGACTACGCCGTCTTCCATGGCGGATGCGTCGCGCGGCGGCTCGAGCCAGGTGATGCGTACCGAAGTCAACAACCAGAAGATCCCGCTCTACTTCCTCGGCACCGAAGCCCTTGAAGCCGAGCGCGTTGCGTTACAACAGCGGACCAGTGACGACTTCACCAACCCTCGCGTCGCCGAGATCGGCAAGGAGTTGCAACTGCTGGAGGTCAACCGTGAGGTTGAGGTGCTGCGCAAGCGTGGGAATGAAGATATCTTCCTGCAGGATGTTGAACCGCTTCGTGCAGAAGTTGCGCGCTTGCGCAACCTCAACATCGACATGAGCGACCTCAAGTTGGTCACCGTCGACCGCCGCGCCCAAGAGCCACTGGCCCCGATCAAACCGAAAAAAGCCCTGGTGATCGCCTTGAGCCTGGTTGCGGGGTTAATCCTCGGTTTGTTCGTCGCACTGGTCCGCCATTTTGTGCTGACCCGACGCGAAACCGTGCCTTATTCGAGCTTGGAAGACGGGCGCTTTTCCCGGCGTGAGCGCAAGGATGATCAGCCGCTGCTGTAACGTTTAACGCGAGAGGGCTTGTCCCATGACAAGCCCGCGTGCCGGCCTCCCATTACAATCAGTGGACAGCTCTTCACAATTCTTAGTTAACCTTTAGTTACAAAATGTGGCTAAATATCGGGCGATGGCAATGAACCAAAGGGTTATCCGCCGGTCGTGCCGCCTCTATGTGAATTGTGATTTCATGTGCTGCTATCCAACCTCGGCCGTCGTGGGCCCGCAGGAGCAGCCTGTTTTCTCCTGACTTGTGACGAAATCCATTGAAACTCATTATTGTTTTCCTCTACGTTGCCTCTATTGCGTATGTCCACCTGCGTGGCCGGGTGCGGCATAAACTGAGACGCCAGCTCAGCGATCACTCTACGTTCCTGGCGCCCATCAACTGCTTTCTCTACTTGTTCTCCAAGCTACCCAACCGACCGTATCTCTCGCCCAGCGATTTCCCAGACCTGAGCCCGCTGCAGGAGCATTGGGAAGAAATCCGCCAGGAAGCCCAGACCCTGATGCAAGCGGGCGCGATCAAGCGTTCGGACCAATACGACGACGTCGGTTTCAACTCGTTCTTCAAGTCGGGTTGGAAGCGCTTCTACCTGAAATGGTATGGCGACAGCCACCCCTCGGCGATGAAGCTGTGTCCGCGCACCACCGAGTTGCTGCAGAGCATCGGCTCGGTCAAGGCCGCGATGTTCGCCGAGTTGCCGCCGGGCTCCAAGCTGGTGCGCCACCGTGACCCTTACGCCGGCTCCTATCGCTACCACTTGGGCCTGGATACCCCCAACGATCCGGGGTGCTACATCAATGTGGACGGCGAGAACTACTCCTGGTGCGACGGCGAGCCGGTGATGTTCGACGAGACCTATATCCACTACGCAGAAAACGCCACCCAGAAGAACCGCATCATTTTGTTTTGTGACGTCGAGCGGCCAATGAAGTACCGCTGGGCGGCCGCGTTCAACCGCTGGTTCAGCCGCACGGTGATGGCGGCCGCAGGCGCGCCGAACGACGCGGGCGACAAGACCGGCGGTCTGAACCGTGCGTTTAGCCGCTTGTACAAAATCCGCCTGCGCGGCAAGGAACTCAAGAAGCGTAACCGCACGCGCTACTACCTGGAAAAATGGGCGATTTTCGCGGTGTTTGCGCTGATCTTCATCCTGATCTGAACCTCGACGCGGCGCGACTCACTGCGGTGGCGTCGCGCCCAACGTGTTCCACATCTTTTTGCTGAGCTTCTGCCGATTGGCATAACCCGCCCACGGGTCGTCCTTCAAACCCTGCAGCCGCTGTTGCAGGTTGGCGACCGTCCACTGCTGGGCGCCGCGCAATCCCTTCAACTCCTCGCGACTGACCGGCACCGACACCGGCAGGCCGGGGCGTGCGCGCACCGAATAGGCCGCCACCGTACTGGCACCGCGCACGTTACGCAGGTAATCGATGAAGATCTTGCCCTGTCGATTCTTCGGCCCTGAGGTGGCGGTGAAGCGTTCCGGCAGGCGTTGGGTCATGCACTGGGCGATCGCTTTGGCGAAGGCTTTCACGGTGGCCCAATCATCGCGGCGCGCCAGCGGGATGATCAGGTGCAGGCCTTTGCCGCCGCTGGTCTTGACGAAGGCTTGCAGGCCCAACTCGTCGAGCTCCGACAAGGTCAACTGCGCCGCCTTCAGCATGGCATTCCACGGCAGGGCCGGATCGGGGTCGAGGTCAAGGACGAACAGGTCCGGGGTTTCGATCTTGTCCGAGGTGGCGCCCCAGGTGTGCAGCTCGACGGTGCCCATCTGCACCGCACCGATCAGGGCGGCGAGGCTGTCGATTTGCATCAGGCACGCATGCTCCGGGTCCAGGCGCTGGTCCAGTTGCCTGATATGGGGAATCGCCAGGTGCTCCGAGTGTTTCTGGAAGAACTGTTCGCCGTCGATGCCCTCTGGCGCCCTCAGCAAGGACACGGGGCGGTGACGCAGGAAGGGAAGCAGCCATTCGCTGATGCTCTGGTAAAACTGCGCCAGTTGCAGCTTGCGGGTGCCGCTGGCCAGATCGATGATGCGCTCGGGGTGGGTGATCTGCACACCGGCTAGCGTGACGCACGCGGCGCTCTTTTGCGGCGCGGATGTAGGCCTGGCGTTCCCCACGCAGGCACCGCTGAGCACGCTTTGGGGCTGGGCTTCGGTGATGTCGTAGTCGCTGGCCGGGCGGGCGTGCCGGTCCTTTTCTTTGATCAGCAGCGACTGTTCCGATTCCACGTTTTCGATCTTGCCTGCTTTGGCCTTCTTCATAACCAGAACCCTGATGTTGTCTTGAGTAAAGGCGGTGTTCCGTTGACGCCCAGGGCCCGGCGAAAGTTTCGGCGGGCGGATGCGCAGACAGAACCTGTTACACCTGATGAGAAACTATTTAGTTACCAAAGCCGAACCCAAAGCGTAGCGTGGTATCGAAAGCACGTACTCCTCGTCCCAAGAGGCTTTGTCATGATCACCTGTGTGCGACATCTTGCAGCGTTGGCGCTAGGCCTGGCACTCGCAGCCGGCGTTCAGGCGCAAAACCTGCCCGGCAACAGCAACTCGAACAATAGCCCGATCCACCGGGCCAATCCCAACAGTATGCAGGGCACCCAGCCCAATGCGCCGGCAGTTCGCGGCATCCAGACCGGGCCGACCACGCGCACGCCGACCCTGGAAAACGGCGGCATCGGTAATCGCTATCCGCAACGCGAGGCTGTTCCCAGTCGCCCCGCGACCGAAACCAAAGCCCCCACGGTTGACGCCAACGGCAATCGCCGGCCTTGAGTGCCGGTAAGGACCCCGTCTTATGTTTCTACGCAAAACCCTGCTCGCCGCGTGTTGTGCAAGCACCTTATTGTCGCTGACGACGGTGTATGCCGCCGAGGCCCAGCAATTTCCCAGTGAACAAGGCAGTATCAGCGCCACGCCGATCGCCAAAGGCCTGGATCACCCGTGGGCTGTGGCGTTTTTGCCGGACAAACAAGGCTTTCTCGTCACCGAACGTCCCGGCCACCTGCGGGTCGTTAGCCCGGACGGCAAGTTGTCTGCGCCGCTGACCGGTGTGCCGCAGGTCTGGGCCAAGGGCCAGGGTGGATTGCTCGATGTGGCGCTGTCGCCGGACTTCAAGCAGGACCGCCTGGTGTACCTGTCGTATGCCGAAGGTGGCGGTCAGGGCGGCACGGCCGGCACCGCGGTTGGCCGCGGGCGGTTGGCGGATGACCTGAGCGGTTTGCGCGACTTCAAGGTGATCCTGCGCCAGGAGCCCAAGCTCTCCACCGGCAATCATTTCGGCTCGCGTCTGGCCTTTGATCGCGACGGCTACCTGTTCGTCACCCTGGGTGAAAACAACGACCGGCCCACCGCCCAGGACCTGGACAAGCTGCAAGGCAAGGTTGTGCGGATCTACCCGGACGGCCGCGTGCCGGATGACAACCCCTTTGTCGGCCAGCCGGGCGTGCGCCCCGAAATCTGGTCCTACGGCCAGCGCAACCCGCAGGGCCTGGCGCTGAACCCGTGGAGCGGTACGCTCTGGGAAAACGAGCACGGGCCGCGTGGCGGCGACGAAATCAACATCATCGAGCGCGGCAAGAACTACGGCTGGCCCTTGGCGACCCACGGTATCAATTATTCGCTGATGCCGATCCCCGAGGCCAAAGGCGAGGCGGTGGAAGGCACCGTGGCGCCACACCACGTGTGGGAGAAATCCCCGGCTATCAGTGGCATGGCGTTCTACGATGCAGACCGCTTCAAGGCGTGGCAGCACAATCTGTTCATTGGCGCACTGGCCAGCCAGGAGCTGATTCGCCTGCAGTTCGATGGCGACAAGGCGATCCATGAAGAACGCTTGCTGGGCGGTTTGAATGCGCGGATTCGCGACGTGCGGCAGGGGCCGGATGGCTTTTTGTATGTGTTGACCGATGAGGATGATGGGGTGTTGTACCGAGTGGGCCTGAACCAGGATTGAGCAATAAGCCGCAAACTTCACGCTTGCGGCTACAGGCTAGAGTCCCAACTCCGACAGCCCCGGATGATCATCCGGGCGCCGCCCCAGCGGCCAGTGGAACTTGCGCTCGCTGTCCTTGATCGGCATGTCGTTGATGCAGGCAAAGCGGTTGGCCATCAAGCCGTGCTCGTCGAACTCCCAGTTTTCATTGCCGTAGGAACGGAACCAGTTGCCCGAGTCGTCGTGCCACTCATAGGCATAGCGCACCGCGATGCGGTTATCGCCGAACGCCCACAGTTCCTTGATCAACCGGTAATCCAACTCCTTGGCCCATTTGCGGCTGAGGAAGTCTTTGGCTTGTTCGCGGTTGTAGGCGAATTCGGCACGGTTGCGCCATTTGGTGTCCAGAGTGTAGGCCAGGGACACCCGATGCGGGTCGCGGGAGTTCCAGCCGTCTTCGGCCAGGCGGACTTTTTCGATGGCCGACTCGCGCGTAAACGGCGGCAGGGGCGGGCGTGTTTCTGCAGGGGATGACATTGGGCAGCTCCTTAAAGCAATAAAGGTTGATCGAAAGTGCGAGGCCTGTGGGTTTAAAGTCCCAATAACGTTCGTGCCGTGGATTGCGCCGTATCCGCCGCGGTTGCGTCGCCCGTCACCAGCGCCACGGTAATCGCGCCATCGATCAGGATCAGCAGTTGCGCGGCCTGCTGTTGCGGCTCGGGCGTGCCGTGGGCTTGACACAGTTCGAGCAGGTACTCGAAGAGTGTGTGTTTATGCGCCTTCGCCAGCAGGCGTACCGGGGCTTGCGGGTCGCCGGTTTCGCCGCTGGTATTGATGAACGCGCAGCCGCGAAAGTCCGCCGAACCGAACCAAGCCTTGAGCGCGCTGAACAGTGCGAGCAGGCGCTCGCCGCTGTCGTCACAGCGTTCCACCTCGGTGCGCAGCCAGTGCATCCAGCGCGCGTCGCGACGTTGCAGGGCAGCGATCACCAGTTCGTCCTTATTGGCGAAATAGCGGTAGATGCTTTTTCTGGAAACACCGGCGGTTTTGACCAGGAAGTCCATGCCCGTGGCGGCGATGCCGTGGCGATAGATCAGCTTCTCGGTGACGTCAAGGATAATGTCTCGGGTAATATCGTTCATGTACTGGATAGTAGAACGATCGTTCTTCTTTCGCAACGAAGTTTTTCACTGACTGGCAACGAGACCTGAGCACCCCCATGGTGTAAGCTCTGGGCCTCTTCGGATTCGACCCATTGCGAGCCTT
This sequence comes from Pseudomonas marginalis, assembly GCF_024169655.1. Classification (GTDB taxonomy): domain Bacteria; phylum Pseudomonadota; class Gammaproteobacteria; order Pseudomonadales; family Pseudomonadaceae; genus Aquipseudomonas; species Aquipseudomonas paraveronii. Next base: position 2,692,898 of record NZ_JALJWV010000001.1, read on the forward strand.
ATGCCGTCGTTCTTCAAACGTTCCCTGTTGCCCAAACTGCGCGGTTTCCCACTCTCCACCGAGGCGATTGAGGTGCTTTCCGGCGCCGCTGCGTTTCGCCGTTGCCTGCTGGAGAAAATTCCCCAGGCCACCCGGCGTATCTACATCGTCGCGCTGTACTTGCAGCAGGACGAGGCGGGGCAGGAGATCTACGACGCCTTGCACGCGGCCAAGGCGGCACGCCCGGAGCTGGACATCGTGGTGGTGGTCGATTGGCTGCGCGCTCAGCGCGGGTTGATCGGTGCCGGCAAACAGCCGGGCAACAGCGCCTGGTACCAGGCCATGACCCAAAGCCATGCCACTGAGGTGCCGGTGTACGGCGTGCCGGTGCAGACCCGCGAACTGTTCGGCGTATTGCACCTCAAGGGCTTTGTGATCGATGACAGCGTGTTGTACAGCGGCGCCAGCCTGAACAACGTGTATTTGCACAAGTTCGACAAGTACCGCTTTGACCGTTACCACCTGATCCACAGCGCACCGCTGGCGGATTCGATGCAACACCTGGTGGAGCACGGGCTGATGGCATCCAAGGCGGTGCATCGCCTCGACTTGCCCAACCCGCCGACCACCCGCAGCCTGCGCAATGATATCGGCGACCTGCGCAGTCGCCTCAAGCACGCCGCCTACGACACCACGACCGGCCAGTTGCCCAACGGCCACCTGTCGGTCAGCCCCTTGCTCGGTGTCGGTAAGAACAACCCCTTGAGCCGGGTGATCCTCGAACTGATCGCCAGCGCCCAGCATCAACTGACCATTTGCACGCCGTACTTCAACCTGCCGCTGCCCGTGACCCGGGAAATCAACCGCGCCCTGGTGCGCGGGGTGAAGATCGACATCATTGTCGGCGACAAGACGGCCAACGACTTCTACATCCCGCCCAGCGAGCCGTTCAAAGTGATCGCGGCCTTGCCGTACCTCTACGAAATCAGCCTGCGCCGCTTCGCCAAGCGCCATCAGCGGATGATCGACAGCGGCCAGTTGAACCTGCATCTGTGGCATGACGGCGACAACACCTACCACCTCAAAGGCATGTGGGTCGACCAGCGTTATACCTTGCTGACCGGCAACAACCTCAACCCGCGCGCGTTCCGCCTTGACCTGGAAAACGCTTTGTTGATCGATGACCCCAAGAGCGAGTGGCTGGAGCCCAGGCGCACGGAACTGGCGCAGATTTTCCAGCACACCACGCGCATCGACGGTTATCAGCAGTTGCAGACCCTGGTGGATTACCCGCAAGCGGTCGGCAAATTCCTGCGTCGCGTCAGCCGGGTGCGGATTGAGCGGTTGCTGTATCGCATTCTGTAACACGGGCATCGCGCAACGAACTCTCTTGCTGCCTTCAAAGCCCTGAGAGTTCGCCTACACGCAGCGCGGGCCTATGTGGGTATGTTTTCTCTCGACAGTTCTTAAGGACAAGAACTCTTACCGATCACTGGTAGAGAGGAACTAGAAATGTCGCACGTCTCCCCAATGCTTCATGCCCATCCACCAATTCCGCCAGCGCTGAGCGCCGCGCCGACGCCGATTGGCAGCCCCATCCCCGACACGGTTGTGCGCAAACGGCGCGCGGCGGCGCCCGATCTACCTGACGGCGCGGCGCCGCGGTGGACCTTGCAGCCGGCGCCGGCAACATCGGCGGATGCCGATCGTCAGTTACACACTGCGTTGAGCACCTCGGCGTTGCGTCAGCTACCGGACTCGACCGTCCAGATTCCCCATGGCGCCGCGATTCGTCCAGGCTTCGAGGCCCTGCGCAGTGCCTTCAATACCGACGAGGTACGGGCCTGGGTCGCGAGCAAAGGGCTGGCCATGGATACCGTGGTGGTCAAACCCGACTCGATCAGTGGCTGGGTCGTCGACAACGGCGTCGCGACACAAAAGACCTTCACCGTGAACGACACCTCCGGCTGGTGGCAGGTCAGCGCCAGGCTGCGCGCCGCCGCTGTCGCCCTGGATGTGGCCGGCAACGGGCTTGCGTATGTGCATCCCGAGGGCGAAGGCTTGTCTCGCAACGCGGTCTTGCAGTGGTACGGCGTCACCCCGCCGAACACTGCCGATGAACTGGGAGCGGTGCGCCAGGCACTTTCGACGGCGGACGGGTCAGCCTTGTCGGCGCAGGAAAAAGGGCGTCTGGAACAACGCACCCTGACCGCCAGAAAAGCCATCGACGTCATGGATGAGCGTGTGCATCTGGCGCACCGTTTGAGTGAACTCGTGCGCCACCTATCCGATGAGGACGAGGTGCTGCTGGCCGGCGTGCAAACGCCGATCAGCCATACCTCGTCGCTGGCGATTGACGGCGCCGACCAGGCTGCGATCAGCGAGGTGCTGGCGTCCCATGGGTTGCCGGTGCCGAAGACGGCGCGGGAGGTGCGCAACCTTCTGCGCTGGCTCGACGCCGCGCTGCCGCCGGCGCCGGCGCTGGGGGATTACGCACAACTGATCGCGCGTCAGTGGGCCCCTGGAGTCTTGTCCGACGCCGACAAACGCCTCGTGGCGGAGTTGAGCGATGACGATACTCCTGGCAACAAGCCTGCGGTGAACCTGCTGCGTGTCCTGGATGTTCGCGGCGTGCTTGCTCTTAACAGCGCAGGCACCTTGCGCGCCGAGGCTGATCGCTTCCTCGAACAGGTCCTGAACAGCCCCGTGGCGTTGGACTGGGGTCGGGCGGTGGCGCGTAATCGCCAGTTCCAGGGGGCGTCCGGCAGCGATCAACTCTCGACGCTCGAAGCCAAGCAGTGGGTGCTGGCGGCCATCATGCTGCAAATCGATCCCGACGCACCAGGGCGTCCGGGAACCATTGCCGGTTATGACATCTACCAACCTGCCAACAATGGGCGGACGCTGGCCTCGGTACGCACGGATATCGAGACGCACCTGTGGAAAAAAACTTCACTGGACCCCAAGGTCGCGCCCCTGTTGGCCCACCTGTTTCTGGCCGCTGCCGCCCCTGAGTTTCTGATTCGGGATGTTCCCTCCACGCTGCGCATGGGGTCTGCCGAATGGGCGGATCTGCGCCTGGGCGTGACCTTTGCCGAACGTCAAGGCGGCGCAGGCAGCTCGCGGGCGATGAGTTACCCAGAAATCATGGCGCTGGCCCGGCTGGATGCGCGCACTGCGGACGAGGCGGCAGTGCTGGATAACCACGGTGTCGACGTGTTGCTGGACTGGGGCTTGATGCAGGGGATCTACGCCAAGACCGCAGACGGTCGCTACACACCGCAGCACTACCAGCAGGCCAGTGAAGCCTTTCAGGCCCAGCGCGAGCAACTCCTGCAGGCTCTGCTGGCGTTCAAGGCGCCGCTGCCGACCCGCCGGGATCAGGCGGTCGCGAACCTGCAGAAGGTGTTCCCGGAACTCAGCGTGGCCCAGTTGCAAGCGTTGCAGGTCTATATTGCGGACCCGGACGAGCGCCGCAACATGAAGGTCTCGGAACCCAAGACCCGTTCGCTGATCGAGACCTATATGACAGGGGATCTGGTCAAGGACCGCTGGATGCTGCTGGAGGCTGGCACGCCCGGCGGCACTGGCGCCGCAAGAACGCCCTTTTCAAACACACGCCCAAGTCGCGCCGAACAAGCTGCCATCGTAAAGAACGTGCGCGCCTTGAACGCCAGGATCAGCCGCTTGCCCAGTCTGCCGGGGCAAGTGGCGAGCGAAGTCGACAGCTATCTGGAGAACCTCAAGCAAGGCTTGGGCACCACCACCAAACGGTTGATCGCCAACTTGCCGCTGGCGGACCGCCAGGCCTTGGAGTATGGCGCCGTCGAGCTGTTTGCCCTGCGCGAACAGGTTGACGGGGTGCCCACGCTGGACCAGACATCTGCGCAAGTCGAAGCGCGACGAGGGCGCAAAGGCACGCTGATCCGCTGTGACTACAACGGGATGATCAGCTACTTTGAAGTGTTCCCGGCCAAGATGCTGATCGTTAAGCGCACGGATTTACCGGACCAACTGGCACTGGGCGGCACCCTCGAAGAGACGCAGCGTACCTATGGCCGTTGGGCGCCTTCGACGGTTCGGTTGCAAAATGGCGCAGTGGAACCGTTCGACTTCACGGCCTACACCTCCGACGCCTTGCCCCGATCAGACGTATCGTCCCCCGGCATCATTATCGAAAAGCTGGGTGACACCTTGCCGGCCGCCGCCCCGTCCGCCGATGGCAGCGTCCAGGCGGCGGTGCCCAACAGCTTTGCGTCGCCCCGCAGCCAAGCGATTGTCGAGCGGATCATGCAGGGCAATTTCATTCATCACCGCGACAGTGTGCTCAAGTATGCCCAGGGCCAATTGCCTCTTGAGCAACAGCGGGAAGTGTCGCAACGCAACGACAGCATTTTGCTGAGCATGATTCCGTTTGTCGGGGCCATCGTGGACCTGGCCAAGGGCAATATCATCGAGGGCACGCGGGGCCTGTTGATCGATACGGTCGGTGCATTTCTAGGCGGCGCGGGCGCGGCGGTGCGTTCGTTGGTCAAATCCACAAAGGCTGTCGCGCCCTTTGGTGCCAAGGCTTTCCGTGTGCTGGAAAAGGGCGTGAGCGTGGTCAGCGCGTTTTTGAATCCGATAGATGGCGCTGCCGATCTGTTGGTCAACAGTGCAAAAGGCGTGCTCGCCTTGCCTGGCGTGTTGAGCCGGGTGCCCAATGTGTCGGCGTTCGCGAACATGCTCGCGGCGCAGGAAAAGTTGCGCGCATTCTTCGGCGTACAGGTGGCAATAGATCGCGCGGTAGCGACCCACGATGGCTCTCAGCAGGCCGCAGCTCACAATGGACACAACCATGCTGTGCCCGTTCGAGCGGTACAGGTGGGCGGGCGTTGGTACGCAGTCAACCCTGAGAGCGGCTTGCCGATCGGTACGCCGTTGGATGGGTACCGACCGTTGAACGAGACCTAGAGGGCTCAGTTCAAACCCAGTTTGCCGCGCAGGGTCGACAGGTCTTCAGCCAGGGTATTGACCGGGCCAACCAAGGCTTTGCGGTCGTTTTCCTTGACCTTGTCGTAGGTCTGGAAGCCGCCGTCCGCCGTCTTGTACTTGGCCAGGACCTTATCCACGCTGGCGAAGTTCTTGTCGACCTTGGCCAGGAAGGCCTTGTCCTGTTTCTCGATCTGGCCGCGGAACAGATCGACGATTTTCTTCGCGCCGTCGATGTTGCCCTGGAAGTCATACAGGTCAGTGTGGCTGTAGCGGTCTTCCTCGCCGGAGATCTTGGTGGCGGCGACTTCTTCGAGCAGGGCTGCGGCGCCGCCCACGACTTTTTCCGGCGGGAAGGTCAGGCCGGCCACGCGCGTCTGCAGGTCCTTGACGTTGTTGTTCAGGCCGTCGGCCAAGGCGTCGAGGCCGTGGGTGGTGTTCTCGGCGAACAGGCTGTACTCGATGCGGTGAAAACCGGTGAAGTCATCGGCCTTCACGCCTTTTTCGTGGTCGTCGACACGCGAATCGATGGCCGCATCGAGGTCGCTGAACAGCTCGGCGATCGGCTCGATGGCCTCATAATGTACGCGGGTCGGCGCATACAGCTGCTTGGCGGTGGCCAGGTCGCCTTTTTTCACCGCGTCGGTGAACGCCTGGGTCTGGGTCGCCAGCTCAGCGATTTGCTCGGTGACGTAGATCTTGTAGTCCGACACCGGGCCTACCAGGTCCAGCGGCGCTGTGGCGGCGAAGGCCGCCAGGGGCGAGAGGGTGATTAACAACGACAGCGCGAGAGTCGACTTCTTCATGGGACGGTTTCCGCTTTAAGTGTTGGCAGGAGGTTGAACGTGCGTTGCAGCAAGTAGCGTGCGCCCGATGAAATCCTTCGGTCCCGTCGCCCCCGGCAAGGTGAAGAAATACCCGCCACCGACTGGCTTGAGGTACTCCTCCAGGGGCTCACCGTTGAGCCGGGTTTGTACGCTGATAAAACCTTTCTCCAGGTCAGCCTGGTAGCAGATAAACAGCAGCCCCATGTCCAACTGACCGTTTTTGTTGACGCCGTTGGAGTAGTTGAACGGCCGACGCAGGATCAGGTTGGCCTGGGTCTGCGGGGTGCGCGGGTTGGCCAGGCGGATATGGGCATCGAGCTTGGTCAGCTTGCCTTGCGGGTCTGTGCTGTAATCGGGGACTTGGGCTTCGTGCTGGCCACCCATGGGCGCGCCGGTGGGCTTGACGCGGCCGATGATGCTTTGCTGTTCCTGCAGCGGTGTGCGGTCCCAACGCTCGACAAAATTGCGAATGATCCGCACCGCCTGGTAGCTGCCATTGGCGGCCCAGGCCGGCTCGTCGCTGCCGGGCTGCACCCAGACAATCTGGTCCATGGTCTTGGCGTCGTTGGAATTCGGGTTGGCCGAGCCGTCACGAAAGCCCAGGAAGTTGCGCGCACTCTGCGCAGGCTCGCCGGGGCGGGCGGGCGCCTGCGGCGGCACGCTGCCTTCCTGCTTCCAGCGCACCAGCAGCAGGTCGGGCAGGTTCTTCACGATGTCGCGCAGGGCGTGGATATTGGTGTCCGGGGTGTTGGAGCAAAATTGCAGGCTCAGGTCGCCGTGGCACTGCGCCGCTTCCAAGGCATCGTTGGGGAAACCGAGCATGCGGATCAGGCGCTTGGGTTTGGCGGCGCTGAGACCGAAACGCTCATCGAACAGCGATTCGCCGACCGATACAGTGATGGTCAGGTTATCCGGCGTGACCACCGGGCCGAGGATGCCCGAATCGGTGGGCGGCAGTTTCGGGTCGACCTGCGGCACGCTGCCGCCCGTCATCAGGAAGCTGATGCGTTCGTTGAGGGTGCGGAACAACCGCTCCAAGTCCTCGCGATCACTGGCCAGGACATCAAAGGCCACCAGCATGCCGCAGGCCGGACGCGGGGTGACGATGCCGCTTTGGTGCTTGCCGAAAAAATCGTGATGGTCCTGGGTTTTGTCGCTACGCGGGGCGGTGGTCACTTGCTCGGCGGCAGCGGCCATGGCCGGGCAGCTCAAGGTGCTGCCGGCAATCGCGGCGCCGGTGGCGGCCATGCCCAGCAGGACGCGGCGGCGTTGAAGGTCTAACGGGTGTGAATCACTCATGTGTGCGCTCGTCTTTACTGCAGGCCGGAGAGGCCAAGGGCGGGGTCGATTCCATCGAGTGCAGCGGCCAGTGCCTTGGCCTTGTCGGCGATCTGCTGGCGCTGATCGGCGGTAACGCTGTCGTAGCGGCTGAATTGGCCGTCGACTTTCAAACCATTGAGCTGCGTCTCGAACGCTGCAAGGGCCGTGTCGATGTTCGGCAACAGGTCGGCGGCGGACTTGCTCAGCAGCGGACGCATCAGGTCCACGACCTTGCGCGCAGCGTCCAGGTTGGCGGCGAAACCGTTCAGGTCGATATGGCTGTAGCGTTCTTCTTCACCACTGGCGGCGCGCACGTCGGCCAGGCTGTTGAGGTTGCGCACCACGATGCTCACCAGTTGCTCCGGTGGCAGCGACTGCGCCAGCAACTGCTGCTTGAGATTGCTGACGTCGTTCACCAGGCGCTGCGCCAGCGGGGCCAGGCCATCGAGGCTGCGTTGCTGGAACAGGCTGTATTCGAGGCGGTGGAAGCCGCTGAAGGCTGGGTCCTGCTCACGCTTTTCGAAATAATCGGCGCGGGCGTTGATCGCGTTATCCAGTTCCGCCAGGCGTTGCGACGCTGCGGCGAGACGCTGGTAAGCCTCGCGGGCCGGCACGTACAGCGCCTGGGCCTGGGCCAGATCACCGGCGTCGATCGCTTGCTGCAAGGCGGTCACGGCCTTGATCAGTGCGCTGGCCTGGCTGCTCAGGTACACGCGAAATTCCGACAGCGGACCGATAAACGCCACCATCGACGGCTTGGCCTTGGCTTGGGCATCGGATTCAGCCGTGGGTGTCACATGCAGGGTGCCGCGCGGGTTGCTTAACAGGCCGCAGGTGATTGCATAGTCGCCGGGCAACAGCTTGGCATTGATCACCTGGCTCAGGCCCGGCGCGATGTTTTCGCGCTCTTCGAGCACCAGCACGCCGTCGAGGATTTCCCATTCCACCGCGCGCTCGGAGCGGTTGATGATGCGAAAGCTCGCGCGCCCGGCTGGAACGCTCAGCACGTTGGGTTCGCAGGCGTGGCCATGAATGGTCACAACGATTTCATCGTGATGGGTCTGGCGCTTGGCTGCGGCCATCTGCGAGGCGTAGTAGAACAGGCCACCGGCGGCGATCATCACGACCACCGAGCCGGCCACCGCCCAACGCAAGGCGCGGGGCGGCGAGGCCGGTTGAGGAGTTGGGTTGGACAAGAGACAGTCCTTACGGGTGAGAAACGGAAGAGGGCGCGGCCACCGGCTTGGCGGGCGCTGCGGGCAGGAAGAACATCACCAGGGCCACCACCAGGTAGATCAGGTAGGCACCCAGGGCGCTGACGGTCGGCGCGTCCTGATAGCCGAACATCCCGGCCAGCACCGAACCTACCGGGCCGTCCATCGGCAACGTGGCGCTGACATCGAACAGCACGCTTTGCAGGTGGTTCCACACGCCGGCTTCGTGCAGGGCCTGCACGGAATTGGCGAGGATGCCGGCGGCCACCACCAGGATGAACAGGCCGGTCCAGCGGAAAAACGCGCCGAGGTTCAGGCGCATGCTGCCGCTGTAGATCAGGAACCCGACGATGATTGCCAGCACCAGGCCGAGCAGGGCACCCAGCGGGGCGCCGGGGCCTTCACTCTGCTGGAACACCGCCAACAGGAAGAACACGGTTTCCAGGCCTTCGCGGGCCACGGCGAAAAACACCATCAGGATCAGTGCGGCGACCTGATGCCGCGAGCCGGCCAGGGCATGGTCGAGGGATTCGTGCAGTGAATGCTTGATCGACCGCGCGACCTTGCGCATCCAGAACACCATGGAACTGAGAATGCCCACGGCGACCAGGCCGACCACGCCTTCAAACAATTCCTGCTGTTTTTGCGGGAATTCGGCACTCATCAGTTCCAGGCCGCCGCCGACCAACAGGGCCAGGGCGGCGGCAAGGAAGACACCGATCCACACGGCAGGCATCCACTGGCCACGGCCGGTTTGTTGCAAGTAACTGGCAATGATGCCAACGATCAGTGCGGCTTCAATGCCTTCGCGCAACATAATGAGAAAGGGAACAAGCATTCGGCACCGAAGGGTAACTAGACAGGAAGCGAATTTGTAACATAATGATACTCATTGCTAAACAAGAAACATTAGCCTTTGCTGAACGGCGGCTGAACGGTGGTGGCAAAGCTCAAGCGCCCTTATGATGCACGCCACCTTTTGTGCCGTTGGATTGCCCTACAGCCATGTCGGAAAAAGACACCATCTCCATCCATCTCGTGCGCGAAGCGCTGTTGCAGAGCTGCGCGCCAGGGGCGGCGACCATTGAGGCGTTGAGCAAGGTGGGCATTGCTCCCGAGCTGCTGCTGCAGCCCGGCGCACGTGTCTCGGCCACGACCTACGCGCGGCTGTGGCGCTTGTTGGCGCGGCGCCTGGACGATGAGTTTTTTGGCATGGACCCGCGCCCGCTCAAGTCTGGCAGCCTGGCGTTTCTGTGTCGGGTGGCCATGGCCCAACCGACGGTGGCGGCCGGGCTGGAAACCGGTTTGGCGTTCCTGTCATTGATGTTCGAGCATCTGCCTGCCCAACTGGTGCGCCAGCAAAGCCTGGCAGAAATCGTGCTGCTCGAAACCGAGCCCGATCCGCGCCGAGCGTTCAGCTATTTCACTTACTGGATGATCGTCCACGGCGTTGCCTGTTGGCTGGCGGGACGGCGTATACCGATCCTGGCCATCGAACTGCGCTGCCCACAGCCGGATTTTTGTGACGATTACCGGGTGATGTTCTCCGACAACCTGCGTTTTGACCGGCCGCGCACCCGCATGATTTTCTCCGCCGATTGCCTCGATCTACCGATCAAGCGCAGTGCCGAAGAACTCAAGCGTTTCCTGGGGCATGCGCCGGCCAACATCCTGGTCAAATACCGCGACCCCGACAGCCTGGCCACGCGCATCAAGCACGACCTGCGCCAGATGCCGCCCGACACCTGGCCGGAAACCGACGGCCTGGCCGCCCGCCTGTGCATCTCCGCCTCGACCCTGCGCCGCCGCCTGGCGGAAGAGGGGCAAACGTATCAGGGGCTCAAGGACAGCGTGCGCAAAGAGTTGGCGATTGTCTGGCTGGCCGAACCGCAGATCAGCTTTGCCGAAATCGCTACGCGACTGGGATTTGCCGATGCCAGTTCGTTTTATAAGGCGTTTCGTAAATGGGTCGGGTCGAATCCGGGGCATTATCGTAGTTTGATTTTGAACGAGACAAATCGCCTGTGATGGAGTGGGTGTACGGGATAAAGAGCCAAACTCAGGCACGCTCCTCTATCGAGAGATCGCTGCGGGAAGAATTAACAAAAAATGCCAGTGCATTGATTGCATGATTGGCTGCGAACATGCCTTGAACATATTCGGGGATGCCTTGTGACCGCTTCACGTTGGGATGGCTTTCAAGAAACGAAAGGTAATCTTCCAGCTTTTCGTTAAATAAGGCGATTGCATTGTATTTTACGTCAGTTTCAGCTTGCTGGCCGTTGGCATCAAAAGCATCCAGGCCAGATATGAACATATGAAACGCCTCGCCATCAATTACGTCGTTTTCATAAAGCCGTCTGCCGACTTTTTTTAGTTCGTTGGTGGTGATCGATGTCATGTCGTAGTCTTTCAAAAATGTTTTCAGATCATCAATCGACTCTTGTTTTCGAAGCTTCAACGTGTCCGAAGCTTTTGACTCTTCCGTTATCGTGAATTTATTGACAACCTGTTCCGGGTTCTTTATCTGGAACGGGTTAGACGCTTTGGTGTACCTCATTTGTTCCGCAGTCAATAAAACGGCCATAGTGAAATCCTCCATTAGTCGAAACGTACACTTTTATATCGGGCCACTCGTGTACCTACTTTAAAAAAGTGCCGTGACCGAAAGGGCCGTGGGGCAAAAAACTGGCTGGCTGCGACCAGCCAAAGAAACTTTTTACATCATCTGGTGCTGGTGACGCTTCGCATCAGTTGCGTTACCGCAGTCATATTATTTAACGAAATTAGTCCATTGGAATAGCTGTTAGGAAGTGTCTGACAGCTATTGGTAGGCGAGAGGAAGTCCATTTCCCAAATTGAACGACGATGCGCGAATTCACCGGGTAAATCCGCGACAGCGCTTGGGCCTTTGATTAGATTGCGACGTCATCTTCATGCAATAAGGAATGCACGTATGGCAAGCAATACGCCCACATCAACCGGCTCCCTTCGCCCACTGCTGCTGAGAGGTTTTTAATGTCTCAGCCCTATGCGTTCATCAATGATTGGCAACAAACCTCAGTTGAACTCAAGGCAAGATTGCGCTTGAGCCAGCACGCCGAAGCCAAGTTCGACATGCTCAATACCCATATCCGAAACGTCGTGGTACTGCCGGGGCAGTTGGTCATCATCGGTGATGACTCCACGGCGTTGTGCAAGCCGGAAGAGCATCTGCTGATGCAATCCGCCTGGCGTATACGCCACAGCGTGATGGCCGAAGGGGGAGATGCCTTTGCCTTGCAAAACTATGACCTGCTGCAGAAACTGCTGGGCTACACCTCGCTTGGGGTCGGTACGGCGGGGGACGCTTGGAATCGCCACTTGAAGGCGATCGTCAAAACCCTGGAAGAAATCGATGCCCTGCATAAACAGGCGTTGCGCCGAGGCGGTGGCGCAGCGCGGGATGAGTTTTTGGCGCGTCGCCAAACGCTGTTCGCCAAACTGGAAGCACAACTGCGCGGGTTCGCCCGTTACGGCACGGGTTTGCGGAATGAAGGTTCGATCAAGAAAATGCTCGGTATTTCCACCAAGAGTTATCTGCATACCGGGGAGATCAGTCGATATGCCGAGAGGATTGCGCGTATTTCCAGGGTGGCGAAAGTGCTCAAGGCTGGGACGCCGTTGGGGATTGCTTTGAGCGCTGCGTCCACTGCGCTGGAAATTAAGGAAGCCTGTTCCACGGGGAGGGAAGAGCAGTGCAGGAAGGCGAAATATGTGGAAGTGAGCAAGCTAGGAGGAGGGATTTTGGGAGGAGTGGCAGGTGGGGCTCTGGCGACAGCATTATGTGTCGTCGTACTGGTCCCTACAACTGGGCCTGTATCATTGAGTTGCCTGTTGATCGCGGGTGGGACCTTAGGCGCGGTTGGGGGCGTTCATGGGAGTGAGTTCGGTGAGTACGTAGGGGAGAAGATTTATGAATATTGACTACTGGCTCAATCTTCCTATTAAGTTTTGGTTTAGTGCGAGCATTCTGTTTGTTGCCCTTAGCATCAATGTAGTCGGCATTTTTCTGATGTATCGACGATTGGATGAAATGGAGGAGCGTTTAAACAAATGCAGTCTTATCATTTTTCACAAACAGTTTTGGGGCAATTCTGCGCGAGGAAGGATGGTTCGACTGTGTGCCGTCACTGCGGCGGTTGCGATGCCGGGGTGGAACATAAAGCGCGGTGTAGTGGATCGACAGCAAGTTCAGGATTTTCCTCGCGGTCTCAAGCGCTTGTTTCAGGGAACCCTGCTTGTTGGAGTGCTTTTTTTAATTAGCGCCACCGCTGACATCTTGTATAAGTGGCTATATCAGTAACTGTGTCCAAAAAACCGTGACCAAACGGACCACGCGGCTAACCATTGGCTGGGTGCGACCAACCAAAGGAACTCTTTACATCATTTGGCACTGGCGGGGGGAGCCGCAGGCACGGTTGGGGGCGTTTATGGGAGTGAACTCGGTGAGTACGTAGGACGGAAAATTTATGAATATTGACTACTGGCTCAATCTTCCTCTTAAGTTCTGGTTTAGTGTGAGCGTTCTGTTTGTAGTCCTTAGCATCAATGTAGTCGGCATTTTCCTGATGTATCGACGATTGGATGAAATGGAGGATCGTTTAAATAAATGCAGCCTTGTCACTTCTAACAAACAGTTCTGGGGCGATTCGATACGAGGAAGAATGATTCGGCTGTGTGCCGTCACCTCAGCGGTTGTTATGCCGTGGTGGAACATAAAGCGCGGTACTGTGGATCGGCAGCAAGTTCAGGATTTTCCTCGCGGTCTCAAGCGCTTGCTTCAGGGAAAGATCCTTGGGGAAGTACTTTTTATGACGTTCGCCATATCCAACATATTTTATAAATGGCTAACACGCTGATCAGCGACACAAAAAAAGCCCCATGACCAAACGGACCACGGGGCTAAAAATTGGCTGGATGCGACCAACCAAAGGAGCTCTTTACATCACTTGGCCGTAGCGACCACCGTATCCGGCTGCCAACCGCCACCCAGCGCCTTGTAGATCGCAACAATCCCGCGATACAGATCGACCTCGGCCTGGGCCTGGGAGTCTTCGGCGGCCAGGCGTTCGCGTTGGGCGTCGAGCAGCACGAGGAAGTCCACGGTGCCTTCGCGGTAGCGGATCGCGGCGAGGTCGGCGGCGGCGCGGCTGGATTCGCTTTGGCGGATCAGCGAGACCAGGCGTTGCTGACGCTTGCCGTAGTCGCTGAAGGCGTTCTCGGATTCTTCCAACGCGAGCAACACTTGCTGCTCGTAGTTGGCCAGGGCGCCATCGGCCTCGGCATCGGCGCCGCGCAAGCGTGCACGCACGCTGCCCAGGTCAAACGCGGCCCAGGTGATGCTCGGGCCAAGGGCCCAGGCATTCGCCGCGGATGAACCGATCTGCGAACCGCGCCCGGCGGTGAAGCCGAGGAAGCCGCTGAGGCTGACCCGGGGGAACAGGTCGGCCTTGGCCACGCCGATGCGTGCGGTCGCGGATGCCAGTTTGCGTTCGGCACTCAGAATGTCCGGGCGCCGTTGCAGCAGTTGCCCCGGATCGCCGATCGGCAGCGCCTTGGCAATCGCCGGCAAGTCTTTCGGGCTCAGGTCCACGCTCAGCTTGTCGGGGCGCTGGCCGAGGAGGGTGGCGATGCGGTTGCGCTCGCGCACTTGTTCGGCCTGCAGTTGCGGCACGCTGGCTTCCACCGCCGCGAGGCGGGCGTCGGCACGCTCCACGTCGAGTTGGTCACCCACGCCGGCATCACGCAGGCTGACGGTGATGGTCCGCGATTCCTGCTGGTTCTTCAGGTTGTCCAGGGCGATGCGCTCACGCAGTTGCGCGCCGCGCAGTTGACCGTAGGCGTCCACCAGTTCGGCAATCATCGTGACCTGCAGTTGGTACAGGTCGGCTTCGGCGGCCTGCTGGTCGGCGTCGCTGGCTTCCAGGTTGCGCTGGATGCGGCCGAACAGGTCCAGCTCCCAGGCCATGTCCAGGCCCAGGTCATAACGCTCGCTGTTGACGCGCTGGGTGGTCTGGCCAGGGATTTGCCCCTTGGCCAGGTCACTGCTGGCGCGGCTGGTGATGGTCGGCATTGCGTCGTTGCTGGCGTCATCGCGGATCGCCCGTGCGGCCCGCAGGCGGGCAAACGCCACACGCAGGTCGCGGTTACCGCTCAGCGACTGGGTCACCAACTGGTTCAGAGTCGGGTCGTCGAACTGCTGCCACCAGATGCCTTCGAATTTCCCGTGGTCGTATTTTTTGGCATCGGCGGCAGCCGTGATATTGGCCGCCTCCGGGGTCTGGGTTGTGTAGTCCGGGCCTACGGCACAGGCGCTCAGCGCCAGGACCAGCAAGCTCGGCAGAAAGACTTTCACACTCATTGCTGTGTCTCCAGCTTCAAGGCTTTGGCCGCTTTGCGCGCGTCCTGGCGCTCGACATAGCGACGGATCAGTACGTAGAACACTGGCGTCAGCAACAGACCGAAGAAGGTCACCCCGATCATCCCGGAGAACACCGCCACGCCCATGGCATGCCGCATCTCGGCACCGGCACCGCTGGACAGCACCAGAGGCACCACACCCATGATGAAGGCGAACGAGGTCATCAGGATCGGCCGCAGCCGCAGACGGCAGGCTTCCAGCACCGCGGCGAGCGGGTCGAGGCCTTCCTGCTGTTTATCCTTGGCGAACTCGACGATCAGAATCGCGTTCTTACAGGCCAGGCCCACCAGCACGATCAGGCCGATCTGGGTGAAGATGTTGTTGTCGCCGCCGGAGATGATCACCCCGGTGATGGCCGACAGCAGCGTCATCGGTACGATCAGGATCACCGCCAACGGCAGGCTCCAGCTTTCGTATTGGGCGGCCAGTACCAGGAACGCCAGCAACACGCAGAGCGGGAACACAAACAGCGCGGTATTGCCCGAGAGGATTTGCTGATACGTCAGGTCGGTCCACTCGTAGGTCATGCCGTTGGGCAGTTCATCCTTCAACAGTTTTTCAATCGCGGCCTGGGCCTGGCCGGAGCTGTAGCCCGGCGCGGCGTTGCCGTTGATTTCTGCGGTGATGAAGCCGTTGTAGTGCATCACGCGGTCCGGGCCCGAGGTGTCGCTGACCTTGATGAAGGTCGCCAGCGGGATCATCTCGCCTTTGTTGTTGCGCACTTTCAACTGGCCGATCTGGTCTTCATCCAGACGGAACTGTTGTTCCGCCTGCACGTTGACCTGGTAGGTGCGGCCGAAGCGGTTGAAGTCGTTGGCATACAACGAACCCAGGTAGATCTGCAGGGTGTCGAAAATGTCGCTGATCGCCACGCCGTGGGTCTTGGCCTTTTCGCGGTCGATGGCGGCATCGACCTGGGGCACGTTGACCGTGTAGCTGGTGAACAGGCCGAACAGTTCCGGCGTGGTGCGGCTCTTGGTGATGATGTTCTGCACTTCTTTGTACAGTTCTTCGTAACCCAGGTTGCCACGGTCTTCGATCTGCAGGCGGAACCCGCCGATGGTGCCCAGGCCCTGTACCGGCGGCGGTGGGAAGATCGCCATGTAGGCTTCCTGGATGTCGCTGTACTTGCCGTTCAGCGCACCGGCAATCGCACCGGCGGACATGCTCGGGTCTTTACGCTCGTCGAACGGTTTGAGGGTCACGAACACGATGCCGCTGTTCGGGCTGTTGGTGAACCCGTTGATCGACAGGCCCGGGAAGGCCACGGCGCTTTCCACGCCCGGCTGTTTCAGGGCGATGTCGGACATGCGCTTGATCACGTCTTCGGTGCGGTCCAGGCTCGCGGCGTCCGGCAATTGGGCGAAAGCCACCAGGTATTGCTTGTCCTGGGCCGGTACGAAACCGGTCGGAGTGTGGGCAAACCCGAACCACGTCAGCACCATCAGGCCGGCGTACAGGAACAGCGCGATGCCGCTGCCGCGAATCACCCGGCGCACGGTGCCGACGTAGCCATGGCTGGCTTTTTCGAAGAAGCGGTTGAACGGCCGGAACAACCAGCCCCCCAACAGCTTGTCGAGCACCTTGGAGAAGCGATCCTTCGGCGCGTCATGGCTGCGCAGCAACACGGCGGCCAGGGCAGGGGACAAGGTCAGCGAGTTGAAGGCCGAGATCACCGTCGAAATCGCAATGGTCAAGGCGAACTGCTTGTAGAACTGCCCGGTCAAGCCGCTGATAAAGGCCGCCGGAATGAACACCGCACACAGCACCAAGGCCGTGGCGATGATCGGCCCGGTCACTTCGCTCATGGCCTTTTCAGTCGCCTGGAACGGCGCCAGGCCCAGCTCGATGTTGCGCTCGACGTTCTCCACCACCACGATGGCGTCATCGACCACGATGCCGATGGCGAGTACCAGGCCGAACAATGACAGCGCGTTGAGCGAGAAGCCGAACAGGTGCATCACCGCAAACGTACCGATCAGCGAGACCGGCACCGCCACCAACGGAATGATCGAGGCGCGCCAGGTCTGCAGGAACAGGATCACCACCAGCACCACGAGGATCAGCGCTTCGAACAGGGTATGCACCACCGCTTCGATGGAGCCGCGCACGAAGATGGTCGGGTCGTAGACGATGCTGAAGTCCATGCCTTCGGGGAAGCTCTTCTTCAGCTCCGCCATCTTGTCGCGCACTTCGTTGGAGATCTGGATCGCGTTGGAACCCGGGCGTTGGAAGATCGGGATCGCCACGGCCGGCTGGTTGTTGAGCAACGAACGCAGGGCGTATTGGCTCGAACCCAGCTCGACCCGCGCAATGTCTTTGAGCCGCGTGATTTCACCGTTATCGCCGGAGCGAATGATGATGTTCTCGAACTCTTCTTCAGTGACCAGGCGACCCTGCGTGTTCACCGACAACTGGAAGCTGGTGGCATTCGGTGCAGGCGGCGCACCCAGCGCACCGGCGGCCACTTGACGGTTCTGCTCGCGAATCGCGGTCACCACATCGGTGGCGGTCAGGTTACGCGACGCGGTCTTGTTCGGGTCCAGCCAGACGCGCAGGGAGTAGTCGCCCATGCCGAACAGCTGCACATCACCCACACCGCCCAGGCGCGCCAACTCATCCTTGATATTGAGCAAGGCGTAGTTGGACAGGTAGAGCATGTCGTAGCGCTGATCCGGGGAGGTCAAGTGCACCACCATGGTCAGGTCGGGGGAGGCCTTGTCCACGGTGATACCGATGCGCGTCACTTCCTCGGGCAGCTTGGGTTGCGTGCGCGTCACACGGTTTTGCACCTGCACCTGCGCGTTGTCCAGGTCGGTGCCCAGGGCGAAGGTGATGGTCAGGGTCAGTTTGCCGTCGGCGGTCGACTGCGAGGACATGTACAGCATGTTCTCGACGCCGGTGATCGCTTGCTCCAGCGGCGCCGCCACGGTTTCACCGATGACTTTGGGGTTGGCGCCGGGGAAGTTGGCGCGCACCACCACGGTCGGCGGTACCACTTCCGGGTATTCGCTGATCGGCAGTTGGAACAGCGAGATCGCGCCGGCGATCAGGATCAACAGCGAGAGCACCGCTGCGAAGATCGGCCGCGAAATGAAGAACTTGGAAAAATTCATCTTGAGTCGTATCCCTTAACCGCGTGGAGTCGCGACGGCTGCGAGCTTGGGCGCGGTTTTTTCCGGCGCCACTTGCTCCAGGTTGCTGGCTTCAAGCGCTTGTCGTTGTTGGGCCAAGGCGGCGAGGGTTTCCTTGCTGGCCATCGGGATGGTTTCCGGGGCGACCGGCGCACCCGGGCGCACACGCTGCAGGCCCTTGACGATAATGGTGTCGTCCTTGTTCAGGCCGCTGCGCACGATGCGCAAACCTTCGATCTTCGGCCCCAGTTCCACCGAGCGGTAGGCTGGCTTGTCGCCTTCCATCACCAGCACGAACTTCTTGCCCAGGTCGGTGCCGACCGCTTCATCGTTGATCAGTACGGCGGAGTAGGTGCCGCTGCCGACCAGTTTCAGGCGGGCGTACAAGCCCGGGGTGTATTCGCCTTTGCTGTTATCGAACACCGCACGGCCACGGATGGTGCCGGTGGCCGGGTTGACCTGGTTGTCGACGAAGTTCATCTGGCCCAGGTGCGGGTTGCCGGTTTCATTCGACAGGCCCAGGTACACCGGGGTGGTCGCGCCACGGCGACCCTGGCGGGCGAGTTCGGTGTACTTGAGGTACACGCGCTCATCGGCGTCGAAGTAGGCGTAGACCTTGTCGGTGGAGACCAGGCTGGTCAGCGCGGTGACGTCGGCGGTGACCAGGTTGCCCGCGGTGATCTCGGCACGGCTGACACGGCCACTGATCGGCGCGGTGACACGGGTGAAGCTCAGGTTCAGCTTGGCCAGGTCCAACTGCGCCTGGATGCCGGCGACAGCGGCGCGGGCTTCCTGGGCGGCGGTGGTGCGCGAGTCGGCCAGTTCGGCGGAGATCGCATTGCTCTGGCGCAGGCGTTCGCCGCGTTGTGCTTCGTTATCGCTGCGGCTGGCAGCGGCTTTGGTCTGTTGCAGTTGGGCTTCGAGGCGGCGCACCTCGGCCTGGAACGGGCGCGGGTCGATCTGGAACAGCAGGTCGCCTTTCTTCACGAGGGCGCCTTCGATGAAGGCCACCTGATCGATCTGGCCGGACACCCGTGGACGGATCTGCACGGTTTCCGGTGCTTCCAGGCGACCGGTGAATTCGTCCCACTCGTTGACCGGTTGCTCAAGCACCTTGGCCACGCTGATTTTTGCAGGAGGCATGGCGGCCGCTTGGTCCGGGGTTTTGCCGCACGCGCTCATTACCGCCACGGCCAGAATCGCCAGGGGCAAGCGCAAGTGTTTGAGTTTCTGTTCCATGAGGTGCATCCGCCAATGTATTTGAGATGGGCGGATCATGCGCGGCGAGGTGCTAGGTCACGAATCGAATGAAGCAAAGATAACTATCATTCGGAATGATATATGCGCG
This sequence comes from Pseudomonas marginalis, assembly GCF_024169655.1. Lineage (GTDB taxonomy): Bacteria > Pseudomonadota > Gammaproteobacteria > Pseudomonadales > Pseudomonadaceae > Aquipseudomonas > Aquipseudomonas paraveronii. The sequence continues at coordinate 2,712,154 of NZ_JALJWV010000001.1, forward strand.
GGATTAGCCCTCTAGTCTGCGGGTTTCATTAGGCAGCTATCAATATCCTTGATGACAAAGGTGTATTGCGCAGGCTGCCAGGAACGCCGCGATGCCTACGCGGTGTTGTCAGTCGCCAACCGTGCAACGATGCGTTCTATCAACATTCTCACCCGTTTGGGCTGAATGCGCGTGGACGGGTACACGATGTTCAGCGCGGTCCCGCCCAGGTCGTAATCCTCAAGCACCTCGACCAAGCGGCCAGCGTTGAGATCGGCGCGCACGTCCCACACCGACTTCAAGCAAATCCCATGGCCGGCCAGGCACCATTGGCGGATCAGCGCGCCGTCGTTCGCCACGCGGCGGCCACGCACCATGATCCGTTGGGTCTGCCCGTGTTGCTTGAACGTCCACTCCCGCGAAATATTGATGCCGAAGCGCATCACCAGGCACTCGTGCGCGGCCAGGTCCTCAGGGTGTTGCGGGGTGCCATGGCGTGCCAGGTACAGCGGCGAAGCACAGACCACGCGGCGGTTCTCGCCAATCAGGCGGGCATGCAGGGTGCTGTCGGCCAGCGCGCCGAAGCGCACGGCGAAGTCGATCCCCTGGCTGACGGGATCGACATAACCGTCGCTGAGGTTGAGGTCGATGCTGACTTGCGGGTGCTCCAGCATGAACTGCGCAAGGATCGGCTCGATGTATTGACGGCCGAAGTCTTGCGGGGCACTGAGGCGGATCGGTCCGCAAATTTGGTCGGTGCCCAGACGAATGCTGCTGTGCAGCTCATCGGCTTCTGCCAGCAGGCGGTGTGCGCCGTCGACCAGCAGGCGGCCTTCATCGGTGAGGTTGATCGCACGGGTCGTGCGGTTGAGCAGGCTGGCGCCATAAAAACTCTCTAGCTGCGCCAGCCGTTCCGACACGGAGGCCGGCGATAACCCCAGCTCTCTGCCGGCGGCAGACAGCCCACCTTTCTCGACGATCAATAAAAACAGCTCAAGGTTCTTCAGCAGCATTGTTCGGTTTTTCCGAAAGTGATTTTTGATTTCAGCTCAATTATCAAAATAAACCTAAAGGATTAGCGTTGCATCCGTGTTTATTCAACGGAGTTATCGTCATGTCATCTGTGAACCTGCAACGGCGTACTTTCCTGGCCCAGGCGGGGGCGGGCGCCGCGGTGTTGACCGCCGGATCGCTGCTCAGCACCGCCAACGCGAGCGCGGCGCAGACCGGGCAGGGCGGGGCGGCACCGGCGGCGGCGCGTCAGGCGAGGGGTGGTTTCTGGCCCGGCGACACGCGGCTTGTCGTCTCGATCTCCATGCAGTTCGAAGCCGGCGGGCAACCGCTGAAGGGCACCGACAGCCCGTTTCCCAAAGTGGACTTCCCGGACAGCGTGCCCGCCGACCCCGCCACCAATACCTGGTTCGCCTATGGCTACCGCGAAGGCATTCCCAGAATGCTCGACCTCTGGGATCGACATGGGGTGAAGGTCACCAGCCACATGATCGGCGATGCGGCGAAGCGTCATCCGCAGTTGGCCCGGGAGATCGTCGCGCGCGGTCACGAGGCGGCGGGCCATGGCCCGCGCTGGAGTTCGCAATTTGCCATGAGCCGCGATGAAGAACGCACGTTCCTGCGCCAGGCCGCGAGCATGGTGCAGGAGGTCACCGGCCAGCCAGTCAGCGGCTACAACTGCAATTGGTTGCGCCGTGGCCCCAATACCCTGGCGCTGCTGCAAGAGCTTGGCTACGTCTATCACATCGACGATGTGAGTCGCGACGAGCCGTTTATCGAGCAGGTCAACGGCAAGGACTTCGTGGTGGTTCCGTACACCTTGCGCAACAACGACATCGTCTTGATCGAAGGCCGTAACTACTCACCGTCGCAGTTCCTGGAGCAGGTGAAGCTGGACTTTGACCAGTTGTACGAAGAGGCCGGCAGCCGGCGCCGCATGATGTCGATCAGCGCCCACGACCGCATCAGCGGCACGCCGCAAATGGTCCGGGTCTGGGATGAGTTTTTACGCTATGCCAACAGCCACCCCGGCGTGGCGTTCATGCGCAAGGACGCTATCGCGCAGTACACCCTTAAAAGCCCGCTCAGCCTGCGGGAAAACGAGACCCTCTGAGCCCATCACCCAAGGAGATTTTTCAATGAAACCCTCACCTGTTGCGCGCGTTTGCTTCATCGCCACACTCTTGACCTCGACCTTTTCCGGCGCCGTCCTCGCGGCCAACACTGAACTGGTCAAGCCGGGTGTGCTGGTGGTGGACAAGAGCCTCACACCTGCACAACTGGCGGCCATGGAAACCGCCGCCCGCCGCTATGACACCTTCTGGAATAGCGGCGACGAACGCCTGGCCCGCGAGGCGCTGTCTGCGGATTTCGTCGACAAAACTCCGCCAGCCGGGCGTAAACAAGGCCCCGAAGGCCCGTTGCTCGCTTCCCGGGCGTTTCGTGAAGCGGTGCCGGACCTGCGTTGTGAGATCGAACACATGATCATCGCCGGCGACCGCGTCGTGGTTCACCTGCATTTTCGCGGGCACTTCACCGGCACCTTTGGCCAGATCAAGGGCGGCGGACAGCCCGTGGACTTTATCGCCACCGATATCTATCAGATCGACAACGGCAAGATCGCCGCCAACTGGCACATTGAAGACAACCTGACACTGATGCAGCAGTTGGGCGCTCTGTAATCCCGGGAGCACCGCGTGCCTGACACTTCGGGCCAGGTCGAAGCATGGCCGGGTGGCAATTCTTTACAATTGCGGCTTCTATTAGCTGTTGTGCTGCCACGCGAGGAAAACGCCATGACTTCGTCCATCGATCCCGGTCTGCTGGCTATTTATGAAGCCTGGCACGCCACCGTCTGTGCCGGCGACCTGGCGGCTACAGCGGCGTTGTATGCCGAACAGGCGGTGTTCGAAACGCCGCTGGTGCTGGCGATCTACCCCGACCACGGCAGCGGGGTGCTGGTGGGCCGAGGGGTGATCCAGCGGTTCATGGAAGACAGCAAGCGCCGCTTTCCCAATGACCTGGCTGAGTGGTATCGCAGCGATAAAGCCTTCATCAACGGCCGCAACCTGACGTGGGAATACCCGCGCAAGACGCCGACGGGGGAGCAGGTCGACCTGATGGAAATGATGGAGATTGAAAACGGCTTGATCACCTGCCACCGCGTGTATTGGGGCTGGTATGGCGTGCGCTTGCTCGCGCCGGTACTGGCGAAGGCGCAAGCGCTGTGAACCCGCGTGCGACGGTTGCGATCATTGGCGGGGCGGTGACCGGCGTCGCGGCGTTTATCCAACTGGTGCGCACAGGTAACGCCCAGCGTATCGACATCATCGATCCCGAGGGGCTGGCGCACTCGATTGCCTTCAGCGCCAGCGAGGCCTCGCTGTTGTGCAATACCTCGGTGCAGACCATGTCGGTGCTGGACGATGACCCGCACGACTTTCAGCGTTACCTCCAGACGCAGGGCCTCGACGCTGGCGAAGACGCGTTTGTGCCACGGGCCTGGGTATCGGGCTACCTCAAGCAACGCTACGCCGAGTACCGCGATGTGGCGCAGGCGCGGGGCATCGAGCATCGGGTCGTGCGCGCAACGGTGCGACGTATCCAGCCGGTCGCGCGCAGCGACTATCGCCTGGTGCTGGATGATGGCAGCGACCTGCGCGCCTGTGCCGTGCTGGTCTGCACCGGCAGTGCCGCGCCGTTCATCCCGCCGCTGGTCAGCCCGCATGTCGGTGCGCCGGGCATTTTCTCGACGCCATACCCGGCCAAGGCCTGGCTGGACAGCCTGGGTAAACCGTCACGGGTCTTGGTATTGGGCAGTCGTCTATCGGCAGTCGACAGCGTGTTGCTGCTCTGCGGCGCGGGGCATCAGGTGCTGATGGCGTCGCCTTCCGGGCGTTTGCCCGGCGTGCGCACGGCTACCCCCCGGCGTTGTGCGGTGGCCCTGGATGAAACGCGATTCGCAAGGCTGGACCTGGAGAACCCCAAGCTGTACTGGCACTTGCTGCGCATCGTTGCGCGGGCGGCCAAGGCGATCAGTGGTCGCTCGCTGCGCGAACAAGTCGACCGCAGCGTGGAGCCCACCCAGCGCCTGCGCGGCGAAGTCGCCTTGGCCCGACGGGGCGCGACGGACTGGCAGAGCCTGTTGGTGCAGTGCATGGACCTGGCTGACGTGAAACTGCGCGCGGCACCGCCGGCAGTGCGCATGGCGGCGCTGCAGAACTGTTGGGAGGCGGTCGGGCGTTACCTCTTCGCGGTGCCCTTGCAGACCGCGATCACATTGCTGCGCCTGATCGACGAAGGGCGCCTGCAACTGGCCGTGCAGGTGCCGACAACCCTTGAGTGGCAAGGCCAATGGCAGGTTCACGACGCCCGCGGGCACATCGAGGCGGTGGATGCGGTGGTGTGCGCCACCGGTTTTCATAAGCAGTTTTTCCATGCCACCCGTGACGGCCTTGATCTGCAGGTGCCACCGACAACGCCGTGTACGCCGCCCTATGTGTCGCCGCAGTTGCAGGTCAGCCTGCCCGGCGCCGAGGCACCGGAAAACATCTGGCTGCTGGGCGTGGCCTCGTACCTGGCGGCGCCGATGGTCAACTCGGTGTATCAATCGGTGCGCCAGGCCCGCGAGGTGGTGATGCTGCTCGCCGAGCCCCCTTCATTCATCGACAAACACGCAACCGAGGCAGTGGCATGAAAGTGTATGGCGACAGAGGTTCGAGCAATACCCGGCGAGTACTGACCACCGCCGCTTACCTGGGGCTTGAGGTCGAATTCGTGTTCCTCGACCTGTTCAGTGGCGAGAACCGCACGCCGGAGTACCTGGCCCTCAACCCGAACGGCACGATCCCGACCTTTGTCGACGGCGACGTGGTGCTGTTCGAAGCCTCGGCGATCATGATTTACCTGGCCGAACAGGCCGGTTCGTCATTACTGCCCGCAGGCAATGCCAAGTACGAAACGCTCAAGTGGATGTTCTGGGCCGCCGAGCACTTTCGCCGTGGGCCGACGGTGCTGATCGAGCAGCGGTTCATGGACCGCCTCAAAGGCCGCGCCGAGAACCCGACGCTGGTGGCCGACGCGCTGCAGGCGATCCACCGCTATACGGCCGTGCTCGACGGGCACTTGCGCACCCGGCGCTTTGTGGTGGGCGACGCGTTGAGCCTGGCGGACATCGACCTGGCGGCCCCGCTGAGTCATATCCCGCGCACCCAGGCGCCGTTCCTGGAATATCCCCATGTGGCGGCCTGGTACGCGCGGATCAATGCGCTTGCCGCCTGGCAGCAGAGCGGGGCGGCCCAAGAGCGCCGGATCGCCGAAATCGAGCGGCTGTTCAGCTCGCAACGGGTGCCGGCATAAGGGTTTTCCTGGCCGGGGTCACGGCATGCAGCGGCGCTTCGAGATGACGCAGATGCTCAATCCCCAAATGCAGCTTGAATGCACGCCAGCCCGGGCTGGTCACATACACCGCACGTGAGCCGACGGTTCGACGCAGCCAACCCTGCTGGCAGAAAGTCTCCAGCAGGTGGGTGCCGAGCGGCCCGGCGATGTGGTGTTGGCGTTCGGTCCAATCCAGGCAACGGCGAGCCTGCATATGGTCGTGCAAGCATGGCTCGCCGCCCTGCGGGTTGAGTGACTGCAACCATTCGGTGCCGCGCGGGGTGAGCACATATTCGCACTCGTTGCGCTCAAGGAGAAAACCCTGCTGCAGCATGCCTTGGGTCACCGCTACACCGACCTGGCCGGCCAGGTGGTCGTAGCAGCAACGGGCAAAACGCAGCTCATGGGCCGAGCGGTTGGGCAGGCTACGCCACGAACTGGTTTGCGGCGCGACCGCCGCCAGGCTTTCCAGCACATGGGACACATCGGGACCGGCCAATTGATAGAAGCGGTTGCGGCCCTTGGTCTCGACGGTGAGCAAGCCGCCGTCGAGCAGTTTCGCCAGGTGCGAGCTGGCGGTCTGCGGGGTCACGCCTGCGGCATTGGCCAAGGCACTGGCGGACATCGAACTGCCATCTGCCAGGGTGATCAGAATCACTGCGCGCACGGGCTCGGCGATCAGGTAGGCGATGGATGAGATTTTTGGCTGGGTCATTCCGTCGAACTCCGTGCTGTGCCAAGTCATGTCGATTTTCAGGATGACATAAACATAAACACTTCGACACAGCTCGAAGCGTTTATCCCGGAAAGCTGCATATAGTCGAGCCGCCCCCTCTCAACGGACGCACGCGGTCATGACCCCCAACACCCGCTACCAACGCCAAGTACTGCTTGCGACGAGCCTGAGCTATGTGGTCGTGATCCTCGACACCTCGATTGTCAATGTGGCGGTGGAATCGATTTCCCGCACCTTTGGCTCGGGCATCTCCGGGCTGCAGTGGGTGATCAACGCATACACCCTGACCTTCGCCAGCCTGCTGCTGACGGGCGGCCTGTTGGGCGATCGTTTCGGTGCGAAGAAAATCTACGCGGTCGGCCTCGGCCTGTTTGCCCTGGCCTCGGCCTTGTGCGGCCTGGCCACCGATCTGCCGGAATTGGTCGGTGCGCGGGTCTTGCAGGGGCTGGGCGCCGCGTTGCTGGTGCCGTGCTCGTTGATGTTGATCAATAACGCTTACCCGCAGACCCACCAACGCGCCAGCGCGATTGGGGTATGGGCCGGCTGCGGTGGCATCGCCATGGCGGCCGGGCCGCTGGTGGGCGGGGTGCTGATCGAGCTGTTCGGCTGGCGCAGCATCTTCTTGATCAACGTGCCGATCGCGCTGGTCGGTGTGTGGCTGACCTCGCGCATCCCGTCTTCAGCACCGTTGGCGCCTGACCGCCACTTGGACATCACCGGGCAAGTCGCCGCGATTCTCGCGCTGGCGACCTCGGTGGCGGTGCTGATCGAAGGGGCGAAGCTGGGGTGGAACTCCGAATGGGTGTACGCCGGCGTGTTTGTGGCCTGTATTGCCTGGTGCGTGTTCTTCGTGACCGAAAGCCGCCACAAGGACCCGATGCTGCCGCTGCAGTATTTCCGCCACCCGGTGTTCTCGGGGGCGACGCTGCTGTCGCTGGTGTCGGCCCTGGTGTTCTATGGCCTGTTTTTCCTGCTCAGCGTGTATTTCCAGACCCACCGTGGCTGGTCGCCGCTGGACACCGGGCTGGCCTTCCTGCCGTTGACCGCCATGGTCACCCTGGGCAGCTTCACCTGCGGCCGGCTGACCCGCGCGTATGGCGCCCGCGCCGTGCTGTGTGCGGGGTTTGGTCTGTACACCCTGGGGTTTATCGGCCTGTTCGCCCTGGCCAGTGACGCGCCGTACTGGCGTATCGCGCTGTGTTACCCGGTCGTGGGATTCGGCGCCGGGATCATTACCCCGGCCGCCACTTCCGTGCTGATGAGCGTGGTCGAGCGGGCCAAGGCCGGGGTGGCGGCCGGCACGCTCAATGCCAGCCGGCAAAGCGGTTCCGCCTTCGGTGTGGCGATCTTCGGCGCCTTGCTCACCTCGATTCAACCCCTGGGCGATGCCATCGACGTCGCCGTCAGCGTCGCCATCGGCTTGTCGTTGCTCGCCATGCTGATGGCCGCCCTGGTGTTGAAAGCGCCGGCGGCGCAACCCGTGGAAAGTTGATGGACCTGCACCTGTAAAGGCGATTGCCCGGCACGTTTTCGTGACATTCGCGAGGCGTCGCTGCACCTGAAAAACATCATCAATAGGGATAATGATCATGAATCTGCGTTCTGCACCTGCAGTTGTCGATATGGCGGGAATCGGCATCGGTCCGGCTAACCTTAGCCTGGCGGCGCTGGCTCAGCCCAAAGCAAGCATTACCGCCGCGTTCTTCGAGCGCAGCAGCGAATTTCAATGGCATGCGGGGATGATGGTGCCCGAGGCCAAGCTGCAGGTGCATTACCTCAAGGACCTGGTCAGCCTGGTGGACCCGTCCAACCCGCTGTCATTCCTCGCTTACCTGGCGCAGAAAAAACAGCTGCTGAGTTTTATCAACGCGCATTTCGAGCAGGTGCTGCGCCGCGAGTTCAACCAGTACTACCGCTGGGCGTGCAGCCAACTGCCGAATCTGCATTTCAATAGCGAAGTGCGCTCGGTGACGTTCGATAACGGCCTGTTCCTGCTCAAGGGTGACACCTGGGTGCAGCCGGCGCGCCACCTGGTGCTGGGCACCGGGCAGCAACCGTCGATCCCGACGTGCGCGCAAGCACATCTGGGCGATACGCTGTTTCACTCCTCGCAGTACATGACCCGCAAGCGCAGCTTCAAAGACAAGCGTGTGGTGGTGATCGGTGGTGGCCAGACCGGGGCCGAAATCATCCAGCACCTGCTGTCCGACACCGCCGCCTTGCCCGCCAGCGTGACCTGGGTTTCGCGGCGCTGGAATTTCTCGCCGTTGGATGAGTCGCCGTTTACCAACGAACTCTATACCCCGCAGTACAGCGAGCACTTTTTCGCCCAGCCCGAGGCCGTGCGCCGACCGTTGCTGGCCGAGCAGAAACTGGCGAGCGACGGCATTTCCCAAGCGTTGTTGCAGTCGATTTATCGCCGCCTGTACGAGCTCAAGCACGTCTTGCAGCACCCCTGTCACATTCGCTTGCTGCCCGGGCGTGAGCTGACCGCGATTCACCAGCGCCCCCATCACTGGAGCCTGTCGATGGCGCACGGGCACAGCCAGGTCCAGGAGGAACTGAGTGCCGACATGGCGGTGCTGTGTACAGGCTATGCCTACCAGATGCCGGCGTGCCTGGAGGCGCTCGAATCACGGATTACCCGGTGCAACGGCGAGTACGTGTTCAACGATGACTATTCCGTCGCGTGGGACGGCCCGCAGGGCTCGGCCATCTACGTGCAAAACGCCGCCCGCAGCCAAAAAGGCATCGCCGACCCGAACCTGGGCCTGATCCCTTGGCGCTGCGCGAACATCATCAACAGCGTCAGCGGGCAAGCCCTGTACGACCTGGATCAGCCCGAGGCGTTCGTCCAATGGGGCGCCAACGCTGTATTCGACGAGGTCGGCGATGCGCGTTTCGATCGCCTGACCGCCCTTGCCAACTAGACCCAGGAGCCCGGTCATGGACCCCATCACACTTGCTCCCAACGGCAATGCCCCGGTGATTCGAGAAACCGAGGAGCCCGTGGCGCAGCCAGGCGTGCGCCTGTACCTGCATCACTTTGCCGGCAAACTGGCCAACGCGCCGATCCAGTCATCGCGTTTCACCCTCGACCCACACTGCGCGACCGACGAAGACAAGCACGCCGTGAACGAGATCTGGTTTGTCAGCGGCGGGGAGCTGGACGTCTTTTACGACGGCACCTGGCACGCGGTCAGAAATGGCGAAAGCCTGTATTTCGCGCCCTGGCGGCCGCATTTCGCGCGCAACAACGGCACCACCCAGGTCCAGGTGTTTTCGGTGTGGTGGGCATGAGCATGGAGCAGCACTTCGACCTGGTGATTGTCGGAGGCGGCATTATCGGTGCCTGGGCCTTGCATCATGCGACGCAACGCTATCCGCACTGGCAGATTCTGCTGATCGACCGCTACCGCATCGGCGACGGTGCCACCGCCCATTCGGCGGGCGTGCTGCTGGCCACCGGCCGCTCGGCCCGTGAACGGCGCCTGGCCGGGGAGAGCGCCGAGCTGTATCGAACCCTGCGTGATCGCCTGGGCATCCGCACCACCCAGGCGCCGGTGTACTGGCTGGCCGAGCGCAGCTTTACCGCGCATATCGAGCAGGCCCTGGTCGATGCGCCGGTTCAGCCTGCCGATCTGTCGGTGCCTGACCTGGGCTCACGCCTGGGCGCTTCGCTCAACGTTGGCGCGAACGAAAGCCTGCTGCGTGGCGGTACCGCCGAAAGCTACGAGCCGCCGTTGGTGGCGCGGTTGCTGATCAGCCACAGCCTGGCCAGTGCCCATGTGCGCTGCATCGAAGGCGTGGGCGTGCAGCAGATTGATGCGCTGGGCAGCGGCACGCGCATCACCCTGGCTGACGGCGCCACGCTGCGCGCCCGGCGCACCCTGGTGGCCACGGGGCCGTGGGTCAGCGAGTCGCCGTTCGGCATGCTTGCCGCGCGCCATGGGCTGCGCGTGAAGAAGGTGGTGGCCCTGCATATCGACGGCGTGCCACCGGCCAACGCCGCAGCGCTGTTCCTGCCGCAAGCCGACGCTTACCTGATGCCGTTGGCGGCGCGTAACCAGTGGTTGTTCAGCTTTCGGTGCGATGAATGGGACGTTGCGCCGCGCAAACATGCACTGGAAATCAACCGCCACGATCTGCAAGTGGCCACGCGCACGCTGGCGCACTACCTGCCCGAGCTGGTGCCACGCTGTCGTGGCGGCCGGGTGTTCTGCGACAGCTACAGCCCCGACGGTGAGTCGCAGGTGAGCTTCGACGCCTCGCAAAGTCTGGTGTTTGCCGGCGCCGGCAGCGGCGCCGGTTTCCGCCTGGCGCCGGGCATCGCCCGCGAAGCCCTTGAATTGATGGTCGCCCATTGGCCCGATGCGCCCGCTACCGCCAAACCCACCCTTTCTACTGTTTCGATGGATTGAAAAGATGACCGCTATCGTCGCGCAAACCTTCTTCCTGATGCCCATCCCGCCGACCCCGAACGGCAGGCTGCACCTGGGGCATATCGCCGGGCCGTACTTGCGCATGGACATGCTGGGGCGCTACCTGCGCAGCCAGGGCCATCGTGTCGACGTGGTCTCGGCAGTCGACGGCTTCGACTCCTATGTGTTGTGGAAGGCGCTGCAAGAGCAACGTGCGCCCGAAGCCGTGGTGCGCGACTACCACGCGCAAATCGCCCATGACCTGCGCGCGCTGGATGTCGAGGTCGATGACTTCCTCGACCTGGTGCAAGGCCCGTATGCGCAGCAGCATGCGCGCAATGCCCAGCGCACGGTGGAGCGCCTGGTGGCGCTCGGGGTGACGCAAAGCGTGGTCGAACGTGTGCTGTATTGCCCGGACACCCGGCGCTATATGGCGGGCGCCTGGCTGCTGGGGCAATGCCCGTATTGCCGAGCAGGGGCGGGCGGTTATTTTTGCGAAGCCTGCGGCGCACTGTTTCGCCCGCAAGCCATGCTTGACCCGCAACCGCGCATGGGCGACAGCCCGTTGCATTGGGTGGAGGTCGAAAGCCTGTTTCTGAGCGTCGCCCACCCCGAGCAGTTGCTGCAACGCATCGCCGCTTCCGGTGCGCCGGCGTCGATCATCGAGGTGATTGCGCGCTTCCTCGAACGGGAAAACGGCCTGGTGCGGCTGACTGCACCGGGCGAATGGGGCGTCGCCTGGAGCCCGGATCGCTTTGGCAACCCGCGCGTTCTGTTCGAGTCCGGCTGGGAATATGCGCTGACCTGCGCCGATCGGTCCCAGGAGAACGCCCCCGAGCACGGCCATGCGATGTTGCGCAGCAGCGAGGTGACGACGCTGGTCAGTTTTGGCATCGACAACGCGGTGCTGTTGTTGGCCGGCAGTGTCGCGGTGATGGATGCGCTGCAGGATCACCAGTCGTTTGATTACGTGCTGACCAACTACTTCTACAACCTGCAAGGCGCGAAGTTTTCCACCAGCCGACTGCATGTGGTGTGGGCCGCCGATATCGTCGAAAAGACCCCGGCGACCAGCGACGCCGTGCGTTACTTCCTGAGCCGAGAAAGCCCCGAGCAGGGCGAAACCAATTTCGCCGTGGAGGAGTTTGTCGAGGTGGTCAACGTGGACCTGGCCGGGGCGCTCGACAGCCGTATCGACCTGGCGCTGGGCGGCCTCGATCACGCTCGGGTGCAGTCCATCGAGCCTGCGCTGTTGCCGGGCCTGGAGGTGGCTGTCGCCCGGTTGGGGCAGGCCTTCCGGTTGAACGCGGTGTCGGTGCGCGAGGCGTGGGCGGTGCTGCATCAGTGGATGCAACGCCCCGACCTGGACGTCACGCAGCCCGGCCACGCCTACCTGTGGCTCAAGGGCCTGGCGTACCTGGCCGCGCCGATCATGCCGCGCCTGGCCGAGTACCTGTGGCAGCGCCTGGGCCATGACGGGTTGCCGCTGGTCCAGGCGCTCTATGTGGCCTCGCAGCCACGGCTGCTGGCCTCTCTGCGTCCGCGCTTTGCGCCGCTGTCGCCGGCCGCATTGGCGCCGTGCCTGCCGGCCAGCGTGGTGCTTGCCGGGGCCGCCAGCGATGCATGAATACGCCGACGTTATCGTGATCGGCGCCGGGACCACCGGCACCAGCGCGGCCTGGCACCTGGCGCGCGCCGGTGCGTCGGTCAGGTTGCTGGATAAAGGCGCGATTGCCAGCGGGTCGTCGGGCGCATCGCCGGGGATCGTGCGCGCTTACTATGCCGACCCCGCGCTCAGCCACCTGGCGGCGCGAGGTGTGCGGGCCTATCGCGAGTGGCAGCAGCACTATCCCGGCGCATGCGGTTACCAGCGCACGGGGTTCCTGACCGGGATTCCAGTGCGTGCGCAAGCGGCCACCCAGGCCAATGTCGAGCGTCTTCAGGCAGCGGGTGCTACGTTTGAATGGCTGTGCCCCAAGCAGATGCGCGAACGGGTGCCGGACCTGTCCGCCGATGGCCTGGCGGGAGCGGTCTACGAACCGGACGCCGGTTACTGCGACCCGCGCCTGACCGCACGCAGCTTTGCCGCCGGTGCGAGTGCCATGGGCGCGGTGATCGAAGAGGGCCGGGCGGTGCGTCGGATTGTCCGCCAGGCCGGCCGCGTCATCGGCGTCCAGACCGACTGCGGGTTTATCGCCAGCAGCCATGTGATCAACGCCGCCGGGCCGTGGGCCGCCGCACTGGCCGCCGAATGCCGCGCGCCGCTGCCGATCCATGCCACACGGCAATGCGTGGGCATCGTCGAGGTCTGCGGTGCGGATCAGCCGATGCCGGGCTACTGCGACCGCGACGCCGGCTTCTACCTGCGCCCGGATCGCCCCGGCAGCTACGTGATCGGCGCGTTGAGCGGCGTCGAAGGGGCGCCCATCGACCCGGATGCCTTCGACGGCACCTTCAGCGACACCCAGGTGTTGGCCTACCGTGACCGCGCCGCGCAACGCTTGACGCGGCTGCAGGGTGCGCAGCCTATCGGGCGCCGCGTGTCGTTCTTCGACGACACGCCGGATGGTAATCCGCTGCTCGGCCCGGACCCGCGCGTGCCGGGGCTGATGGTCGCGGCTGGGTTGAGCGGGCATGGCTTCAAATTTGCACCGTTGTTTGGGCAGGCGATTGCGCAGTGGGTGTTGACGGGGGAGATGCCCGCGGCGATGGCGCCGTTTGCGCTGCAGCGGTTTATCGATTGAAGGGCCGCCCTCAGGCTTTGGAAAACCGACCGCATCATCGAACGCTACAAGGCCGGCCTGGACGCTGCGCCGACCGACTTCTTCTTCGCCCACCGCACGTCGGCTGCCTTTGCGCTGATGGACCATGACGTTGTCGTCCATAACTGCGAACCGCTATTCACCTGCCTGGTGGCACGCACGTTGAAGCGCTATGCCGACAACGCCTTTGTTGCGCGATTTACCCGTGTAAATGCCCTGAAAGTTGCCTGATCCAATGCTGTCGCGGCTACCCGGTGCGGCAGCGTAACCGTTTTGTGCGACGTTGGTTGCGCTTCAATCGACCGGCTGTTCGGTGGTAAAGTCGCCGCCATGAAACTGACCCGCTCAGACCGCTCGCTCATTGCCTGGACGCTGTATTTTTGCGTCCTGTTCAATGTGTTCGCCTGCGGTTTGGCGCACGGACAGACGATGGGCTTGGCGCTCAATGGCGTAGGCGGGCAGTTCTGCTCGTCTGTGGGCAGTCCCGCGCCGGCCTCGAAAGCGGATCCTGCGGATCTGTCCGCCAGTAGCTGGGCCGGGAGTTTTGCTTGTCCGATCTGCTCGACCGTGACCTTGGGCATTGCCTTACTGTTTTGTCTGAGCTGGATGCTGCGGATCGGGTCGGTACGCCGGCCTGACCGCGAACAGCGCTGCAAGGCGCCCCCGCGCTATTCCTGGCCCTCGGCCAATCCCAGAGCCTCCCCCGCACTTTGCGCATGACCGCGTTTGTCTAAGCCCCTTTGTGCCTGTCGACCCCGGTCAGCCAGGCGTTGCAGGGGCTCCACGGTTAAAGGTGACACGGGAAGGAGCACACAATGGCTCATGTATTGGCACGCCTCAATCGTCGGCTACTGCCAGGATTGGCTGCGGCCGTTTACGCAAAAAAACACGCAACGTTCGCGACTGCGCCAATCGGCCGGAGGTCGCCATGTGCGCGCTAGCCGTTCCATCGGGGGCTTCGCGGTTGGTCAGCAAAGCCTCGCGTCTGCGTAATCAAGCGGACTTTCTGCTGCCGTTTCCGGATTACCCAGGTAATGCGCGCAGTTTCGTCCACCTGGATGCCCGACTGCTGCCTTACTGGCACACCTTGTTCGATGTGTGCCCCGGCTTGCTCAAACTCGATCCGCCCGATGGCCTGAATGTATTTCGCGGCTTCATGACCTGGGCCTATCGCAATCATCCGCCGTTGAACTGGACCTATTACCTGAGCGTATGCCGCTGGCTCCTGGGCTCCAAGTATCAGGCGCGGATCAACGAAGAGCACATCGAGTCGTTTATGTGCGCTGCGGCGGCGCGCTGGATCAATAGCGATGACAGCCAGGCTCGGGGGCTGGTGTTGGCTTGGCAGGGCGCGCCGGAAAGGGTGTTCGATTGGAAGCAGGCGCCTCGTCCGGTGCCCGGGCTTGAAGCGGATCTGGAGGAGTTTCCGCCCGTGCCCTGGGACTTTGCCTGGTGCCCGTTGACCGGCAAGGGCGGCGTGGGATTTCGCCGCTGGCTGCCGATTCCTTGACGCGGTGTTGACCCAGGGGGCGCCAGTGAGATGCGACAAAGCACCACACCTGATCAGCATTGATCGCGCGCGCCGCCAGCACTGCGGATCGGGTCGATTAGCGCCTGCGATGTGCCAGATTGTCGCAGTTGTCGCCCTGAGACTGCGCTCATAAAGTGTGCAGGCTTTGAGCGGAGGCAGACACTTCCACGGTAGCTCGAGGCGCGGCATTTGAACCCGTTCATGTGCCGGTTGCCAGGCCCTCTTCCCAGAGGGCTTTTTTTTGCCTGATAAACCCGGTCATCACTCGCCCGCGGGCCGGTTTGGCGTTCATGAGCCAGGCTCATGGGGTTCGGCGCTGCGCTCGTTGCCGTTGAACGAGGAGCCCCAGTGCGACAGCCCGCCACAGTCAGGAGGAGAGAGCGCCAAGGCGTGGTTTTTCATTGTGCAATGAAGCGCTGCCTGTGGTGGTTTGTCGCAGGTCAGGTGGCGCGCATTGGCATGCTAGATTCTGCGTCGACGCGACATTTTCCCTTGGCAGGGTTTTGGTCGCGTTACTGAGCGCCGGGAATCGCAAGGTTCCTGGCGCTCCTTTAATGTGTGTTCGAGCCGCTGCCAACGCCTTTCGGCTTTTTCACGGTGACCAGTCGCAACCTGGAAGAGGGATTTCCCGGCTGGACCGATGTGCCTCGCTGAGACTGCCCCGTGCCAAATGCAACGCTAGCGCTGATTGAGCATGGCCAGCATGCGCGGTGCGATAAAACGATGGAACGGCGCCACCGGCAGCATATACAGGCGGCCCAGCCAGTTGTGCGGCTGGACCACGGTGGAGAGCACCACCCGACGGGATCCTTGCGGGTTGATCGGCATAAGGTTGATGGCCAGGTACACATCCAGGTGCCGGTCCTGGTCGACCAGCAAAACCTCGTCGGGGGTTTGCGAGACCAGGGTGAAAATCCCCACCCGGTCGCCGGGTCGATAGTCGGCGTCTGCACGCTCGAGATCGATGCGTGTCAGCCTGCCAAGATCCTTGAGGCCAAACACCTGCACCAGTCGGTTGCGCAGCGCCATCAATCGGTCGATCCAAATCGGTGTCCGGGCCATCAGCCGCAGCCCATGCCGTAAGGCGCTGCGCTCGTGGTCATCGGTCAAGGTGCTCTGGCAATCGATGAAACTGGCGCCGGTGGCATGGCGGGCAATGCTTGAGTCGGGCGGGAGCGCGCAACGGCTGACGCTGGAGTTCATAAGGTTTGTCCGAAGGTCATTAATCGTAGGTAGCGCGTTTTTATTCGGGTTCCACGAGGTGCCGCGCGCTCTTTAGCACTTCATGCGAGCGTACGATCAAGTGGGCCAGAAAGTGCAGCGCATCCTCAAGTTTTTTAATTGCTCAGTGCTGCGCACCAATGAAAGGCCCAGAGTGGCAGGACGCTTTGTCGGCGACTGAACGCAAAAAAGGCGCCCGAAGGCGCCAAGGGTTTCACCCCAACCGAGGGAGCCGGGTGAAGCCGTTCACAGCAAAGGTCGCGGTGGTAAGGCGCGACGGGAACGGAAGCGGGGCGCGCCGAATGGTGGCGCGCAGGTGTTAGTTGCCGAGCTTGACCTTGGTCCAGCCACGGGTCATCAGGCGCTGCACGGGAATGGGCTGGTCGGGGATCGCGTACAGGGTCGCGAGCACGTCCTGGGGCGGGTAGGACGCCGGGTCGTTGCGGATCGCCTCGTCCACCAGGGGCGTGGCCGCGGCGTTGGCGTTGCTGTAGCCGATGCTGTTGGTGACCTCGGCGATGATATCCGGGCGCATCAGAAAGTTCATGAAGGCATAGGCGTTGTCGACGTTGCTCGCGTCCCGGGGGATGGCGACCATGTCGTAGAAACTGCCGGCGCCTTCCTTGGGAATGCTGTAGTCGATCTTCACCCCGTTGTTGGCTTCTTCAGCCCGGGCGCGGGCTTGCAGCACGTCGCCGGAGTAACCCACGGCCACGCAGATATTGCCGTTGGCCAGGTCCGAGATGTACTTGGAGGAGTGGAAGTACGCCACCGAAGGGCGGATCTTCATGAACACTTCCTGGGCCTGGGCGATCTGTTGTTTGTCCTGGGAGTTCACCGCAAAGCCCAGGTAGTGCAGGGCCGCTGGCAGCATTTCGGTCGGCGAGTCGAGGAAGCTGATGCCGCAGGCCTTGAGCTTCGCCGCGTTCTCGGGGTTGAACAGCAGGTCCCAGGAGTTCAGCGGCGCGTCGCTGCCCAGTGCCTGGCGGACTTTCTCCGGGTTGTAACCGATGCCGATCGAACCCCACATATACGGGAAGGCATGCGCGTTGTCGGGGTCGCTGGCGGCGGCATTTTTCAGCAGCACCGGGTTCAGGTTCTTCCAGTTCGTCAGTTTGGATTTGTCCAGGGGCTGGTAGACCCCGGCCTTGATCTGCTTGGCCAGGAAGCTGTTGGACGGGACCACGATGTCGTAGCCCGACTTGCCGGCCAGCAGCCGCGCTTCGAGGGTTTCATTGCTGTCGAATACGTCGTAGGTGACGTGTATGCCCGTCTCGGCCTCGAACTTTTTCAGGGTGTCGGGGGCGATGTAGTCCGACCAGTTATACACGCGCAGTACCTTGTCGGAGGCCTGGGCGCCGCCAGCCATGGCGCCCAACAGGGACAGTGTGAGCAGAGTCCTGCCAAACCTTTTCATGCATCCAACTCCATTTTTTATTGTGGGGGTAAAACACGACGGCCTAGGCCGTCGCCGGTGTTCGTTACGACTGTTGGGGTTGCGGCTGCCAGGCTTCGCTGGCGGTCTGGTCCATGGCTTCCTGGATCGCCCGCTTGCGGTTCACTTCGGCCTTGCGGCTGAAATACCAGACCATAAAGGTCACCAGGGACACTGCCAGCAGAATCAGGCTGGCCACGGCGTTGATCTCCGGCTTGACCCCCAGGCGCACGGCGGAGAACACCTCCATCGGCAGGGTGGTGGAGCCGGGTCCGGAGACGAAACTGGCGAGCACCAGGTCATCCAGGGACAAGGCGAACGCCATCATGCCGCCCGCCGCCAACGACGGCGCGATCATCGGGATGGTGATCAGGAAAAACACCTTGAGTGGCCGCGCACCTAGGTCCATCGCCGCTTCTTCGATGGACAGGTCCAGCTCCCGCAGGCGTGCCGAGACGACCACCGCGACATAGGCCGCGCAGAAGGTGGTGTGAGCGATCCAGATGGTGACGATGCCACGCTCCATGGGCCAGCCGATCATCTGCGCCATGGCCACGAACAGCAGCAACAGCGACAGACCGGTGATCACTTCCGGCATCACCAGAGGCGCGGTCACCAGGCCACCGAACAGGGTCCGGCCCTTGAAACGGGTGACCCGGGTCAGCACGAAGGCGGCCAGGGTGCCCAGCGCCACGGCGGCCACGGCGGTGTAGCAGGCAATCTCCAGGGAGCGCGCCACCGAGCCCATCAATTGGGTGTTATCCAACAGCCCCAGGTACCACTTGAGCGACCAGCCGCCCCAGACCGTCACCAGCTTGGAAGCGTTGAACGAATAGATCACCAGAATCAGCATCGGCAGGTAGATGAACAACAAGCCGAGCACCAGCATCAGGGTCGAAAAACTCAAACGCTTCATGCCCGTGCCTCCATTTCTTTGGCCTGGCTGCGGTTGAACAGCAAGATGGGAATAATCAGGATCGCCAGCATCACCACCGCCAGGGCGGACGCCACCGGCCAGTCGCGGTTATTGAAGAACTCCTGCCACAGCACGCGGCCGATCATCAGGGTCTCCGGGCCGCCCAGCAGTTCCGGGATCACGAACTCGCCGACCACCGGGATGAACACCAGCATGCTCCCGGCGATGATGCCGTTCTTGGCCAGCGGCACGGTGATTTTCCAGAAGCTGTTGAAGTTGCTCGAACCCAGGTCCGAAGCGGCTTCCAGCAGGCTCTGGTCGTGCTTGACCAGGTTGGCGTACAACGGCAGCACCATGAACGGCAGGTAGGCGTAGACCACGCCGATGTAGACCGCCGTGTTGGTGTTGAGGATTTCAATCGGGCTTGAGGTCAGGCCGGTCCACATCAGGAAGGCGTTGAGCAGGCCGTTATTGCTGAGGATGCCCATCCAGGCATAGACGCGGATCAGGATCGCGGTCCAGGTCGGCATCATGATCAGCAGCAGCAATACGTTTTGCATTTCCTTGCGGGTCTTGGAAATCCCATAGGCCATGGGAAAACCGATCAGCAGGCACATCAACGTGCTGAGGAGAGCGATCTTCAGCGAGCCCAGGTAGGCCGAGATGTACAAATCGTCGGCGGCCAGCAGGCTGTAGTTACCCAGGTTCAGCAGCACCTGGAGTTTCTGCTCGACGAAGGTGTAGATTTCCGAGTAGGGCGGAATCGAGACGGCCGCTTCGGAGAAGCTGATTTTCATCACCAGGAAGAACGGCAGCATGAAAAACAGGAACAGCCAGAGGAAGGGAATGCCGATCACCAGCTTGCGACCGCTGGGCAGCACACGGATCAACGCTTGATTGAAAGTGCTCATGGTCGATGTGCTCATGCCCGCAGTACCACGCCGCTGTCGTCTTCCCACCACACATACACGGTGTCACCCCAGGACGGCCGGGAGCCACGGCGTTCGGCGTTGGCCATGAACGACTGGACGATCTTGCCGTTCGGCAGCTCCACGTAGAACACCGAGTGCCCGCCGAGGTAGGCGATGTCGTGGACCTTGCCGCTCGACCAGTTGTGCTCGCCGGTCGGCATTACGGTGGTGACCAGCAGTTTTTCCGGGCGGATCGCGTAGGTCACCGACTTGTCTTCCACCGAGGTGGCGATGCCGTAGCCGACATAGATGTCGCGGTCCAGGTCCGGGCACTGGAGCACCGCGTGACCTTCGGCGTCGTCGACCACCTGGGTCTCGAAGATATTGACGTTGCCGATGAACTCGCAGACCAGGCGGCTCACCGGGGTTTCGTAAATGTCCACCGGGCTACCGATCTGGGCGATCCAGCCCAAGTGCATGATCGCGATGCGCTGGGCCATGGTCATGGCCTCTTCCTGGTCATGGGTCACCATCACGCAGGTCACGCCCACGCGCTCGATGATCTCTACCAGCTCCAGTTGCATCTGCGAGCGCAGTTTTTTATCCAGGGCGCCCATGGGCTCATCGAGCAGCAGCAGTTTCGGGCGCTTGGCCAGGGAGCGGGCGAGGGCGACGCGCTGGCGCTGGCCGCCGGAGAGCTGGTGGGGTTTGCGCCGCGCGTACTGGGTCATGTGCACCAGCTTGAGCATTTCCTCGACCCGCGCCTCGATCTCGCTGGCCGGCAGGCGGTCCTGCTTGAGGCCGAAGGCGATGTTCTGCGCCACGGTCATGTGCGGGAACAGGGCATAGGACTGGAACATCATGTTGATCGGCCGCTCATAGGGCGGCATATCGGTAATGTCCACGCCGTCCAGCAGGATGCGGCCTTCGGTGGGCCGTTCGAAACCGGCGAGCATGCGCAGCAGGGTGGATTTGCCGGAACCGGAACCCCCCAGTAGGGCGAAGATCTCGCCCTGGTGGATTTCCAGGGACACATCGTCCACGGCCACGGTTTCATCGAACTTCTTGGTCACGCGGTCGATCTTCACCAGCACCTTTTGCGGTTGCTGATGACCTTCCAGAGCCTTGCGATAAATGCTGGAGGCGTTTGCCATGTGAAACTCCCAACAGGTCGTCGGGCCAATGCGGCCTGACTTAATAAGGTTGATTGCAAACCTGCGTCATCAATGCGGTGCAGGTTTATTCGGCGCCGCCATCCTGGCTGCCTGGGCTTGCTTGTTGTTGTTCGGGTGTTGCCGTTCACGCCGCACGGCGGGCGCACACAGGTGCGCGCGCCGCGTGGGCAGGGCGTGTCAATCGGTGAATCGAGTACTGGCGGCCCAGTGCGAGCCGCCTTGTGTTAACGGTGCTGACGCTGCGCGGCGCGTTGCCGGCAGGCATCGCCAAAGGCCTGGAAAATACTCAGGTAAGCCGGGTTCGACAGGACCTGCCATTCCGGGTGCCACTGCACGCCAAAGGCAAACGCCTGGCTGTGCTCCACGGAAACGGCTTCGATCAGGCCATCCGGGGCCACGGCTTCGATCCGCAGACCGTCACCCAGGCGGTCGATGCCCTGGCTGTGGATCGAGTTGACCTGGATCTCGCCGGCCAGGCCCATGGCCTCGAACACGCCGCCGGGCTGGATCGCCACCGGGTGCGCCGGGGCGTACTGGACGTCGAGGCGTGGGTCGTCGGCTTCGCGGTGGTCCATAAAGCCCGGCAGTTCATGCACCTTCTGGTGCAGGCTGCCGCCAAAGGCCACGTTCATTTCCTGGAAGCCGCGGCAGATACCGAGGACCGGCACTCCGGCCGCCACCGCTGCCCGCAACAGGGGCAGGGTGGTGGCGTCGCGCTGCGGGTCATGGGCGGTGCCCGGCGCGCTGGGAGCGCCTTGATAGTGGAAGGGTTCGACATTGGACGGCGAGCCGGTAAACAGCAGGCCGTCGACGTAGTGCAGCAGATCCTTGATCTCGCAGAGGTCCGCCAGGGAAGGGATGACCACCGGCAGCCCCAGGGCCGCGACGCTGACAGCACGCAAATACTTGTCGCCGCTGACATGGTAGGGGTGCAAGCCAATCTCTTTGACGCATGCAGTAACACCGATCAATGGCTTGAGTGCCATTTTTATCACCTCGAAATTCACGCTGGAACGAGTTTTTCCAGAGCTTATCCATGTTGATTTTAATTAACAACCTTCATGTAAAAAATTATAGACGCCACGCGGTGCTGATCCGCATGTTTGCTTGGTGTTCGTCCTGTGTTTGCCTCGCTGGTATCAATATAATTAACGAATAGCCCGCGCTTTTCGCTATTGACTTCACTTTATCTTTCGGATTGACTGCTGCTACGAAACAGCTTTGAACATAATAATTAACACATAGGTGCATCATGTCGGTCCCACTGCGTACCGTTCAGCTCAACGAAGCCAACGCCTTTCTGAAGAAACACCCTGAGGTCCTGTACGTCGATCTGCTGATTGCAGACATGAATGGCGTGGTGCGCGGCAAGCGCATCGAACGCACGGCGCTGCACAAGGTGTATGAAAAAGGCATCAACCTCCCGGCGTCGTTGTTCGCCCTGGACATCAATGGCTCGACCGTGGAAAGCACTGGCCTGGGCCTGGATATCGGCGACTCCGACCGCATCTGCTACCCGATCCCCGACACCCTGTGCATCGAGCCCTGGCAGAAGCGCCCCACCGCGCAACTGTTGATGACCATGCATGAACTCGAAGGCCAGCCGTTCTTCGCCGACCCTCGGGAAGTGCTGCGCCAGGTGGTGAGCAAGTTCGACGAACTGGGCCTGACCATTTGCGCCGCGTTCGAGCTGGAGTTCTACCTGATCGACCAGGACAACGTGAACGGCCGCCCGCAAGCACCGCGCTCGCCAATCTCGGGCAAGCGCCCGCATTCGACCCAGGTCTACCTGATCGATGACCTCGACGAATACGTCGATTGCCTGCAAGACATCCTTGAAGGCGCGAAAGAGCAGGGCATCCCCGCCGACGCCATCGTCAAGGAAAGTGCCCCGGCGCAGTTCGAGGTCAACCTGCACCACGTCAGCGACCCGATCAAAGCCTGCGACTACGCGGTGCTGCTCAAGCGCCTGGTGAAAAACATCGCCTACGACCACGAGATGGACACCACCTTTATGGCCAAGCCCTATCCGGGCCAGGCCGGTAATGGCTTGCACGTGCACATCTCGATCCTCGACAAAACGGGCACTAACATCTTCGCCAGCGACGACCCCGAGACCAACGACGCCCTGCGTCACGCCATCGGCGGCGTGCTCGAAACCCTGCCGGCGCAGATGGCGTTCCTCTGCCCGAACGTCAACTCCTACCGCCGCTTCGGCGCGCAGTTCTATGTGCCGAACTCGCCGAGCTGGGGCATCGACAACCGCACCGTCGCCGTGCGCGTGCCGACCGGTTCGGCGGATGCTGTGCGTATCGAGCACCGCGTGGCTGGCGCCGACGCCAACCCTTATCTGCTGATGGCCTCGGTACTGGCCGGTATCCACCACGGTCTGACCAACAAGATCGAGCCGGGGGCGCCGGTCGAGGGCAACTCCTACGAGCAGAACGAACAGAGCCTGCCCAACAACCTGCGCGACGCCCTGCGTGAGCTGGACGACAGCGACGTCATGGCCCGGTACATCGACCCGCTGTACATCGACGTGTTTGTGGCGTGCAAGGAAAGCGAGCTGGCCGAGTTCGAGAATTCGATCTCCGACCTTGAGTACAACTGGTACCTGCACACGGTCTGACGGCCTTCCCACTTTTTGCGTTGAGCACACCCTATGACCAAGCATCGCAATGACTGGGAGCAGTACTTCCAGTCCCTGAACCTTGAAGGCCGGGCCTTTATCGACGGCGCGTACCGTTGGGCCGCCAGCGGCGAGACCTTTGACAGCATCAGCCCGGTGGACGGGCGTTTTCTGGCCAAGGTCGCCAGCACCGATGAGGCCGACGCCGACGCGGCGGTGCTCGCCGCGCGCCGGGCGTTCGAGTCCGGGACCTGGCGACTGCAAGCCCCGGCGGTGCGCAAGCGCGTGCTGATCCGCTTCGCCGATCTGATCCTCGAGCACCAGGAAGAGCTGGCACTTCTGGAAACCCTGGACATGGGCAAGCCGATCGGCGACTCCATGGCCATCGACGTGCCTGCCACGGCCAACGCGATCCGCTGGAGCGCCGAGGCCATCGACAAGCTCTACGACGAAGTGGCGCCCACGCCCCACGACCAGTTGGGCCTGATCACCCGCGAACCCTGCGGCGTGGTCGCGGCCATCGTGCCGTGGAACTTCCCGATGATCATGGCCAGTTGGAAGTTCGCGCCGGCCCTGGCGGCGGGTAACTCGTTCATCCTCAAACCTTCGGAAAAGTCGCCGCTGACCGCCATTCGCCTGGCCCAGTTGGCACTCGAAGCCGGCATTCCTGCAGGCGTGTTCAACGTGCTGCCGGGCTACGGCCACACCGTCGGCAAGGCGCTGGCGCTGCACATGGATGTGGACGTGCTGGCCTTTACCGGTTCCACCGGGGTGGCCAAGCAACTGCTGGTGTATTCCGGCCAGAGCAATATGAAACGGGTGTGGCTGGAGGCGGGTGGCAAGAGCCCCAACGTGGTATTCGCCGATGCCCCGGACCTGCGCGCTGCGGCCGTAGCGGCAGCGGCCGGGATTGCCTTCAACCAGGGCGAAGTCTGCGTGGCCGGTTCGCGGCTGCTGGTGCAGCGTTCGATCCGCGAGCCCTTCATTGCGCTGCTGCTGGAGGCGCTCCAGGCCTGGAAACCGGGGCACCCCCTGGACCCGGCGACCAAGGTCGGCGCGGTGGTCGATCAGCGGCAACTGGACAATGTGCTGCGCTACATCGAGATCGGCAAGGAGCAGGGCGCCCAACTCTTGGTTGGCGGCCAGCGCGCCCTGCAAGACACGGGTGGCCAGTACGTGGAGCCGACGATTTTCGACGGCGTGACCAATGCCATGACCATCGCCCGCGAAGAAATCTTCGGCCCGGTGTTGTCGCTGATCAGCTTCGACACCGAAGAAGAAGCGCTGGCGATCGCCAATGACAGCATCTTCGGCCTGGCGGCTGCGGTGTGGACCGCCAACCTCAGCCGCGCCCACCGCTTTGCCCGGGGCCTGCGCGCCGGCAGCGTGTGGGTCAACCAGTACGACGGTGGCGACATGACCGCGCCGTTCGGCGGGTTTAAACAGTCGGGCAATGGTCGCGACAAGTCGCTGCACGCCTTTGACAAGTACACCGAGCTCAAAGCCACCTGGATCAAGCTCTAAGCCCAAATAACAACGGCGATTGCCGGCCCGCGCCGGCCAATCGCCAGGGAGTCCTAACCATGCAACCCCATGTAAACAGCTACTACGCCGCAACCCGCAACCACACCGGCGACTTCCCTGTGCTTGAAGAGTTGGTCGAGTGCGATGTCTGTGTCATAGGCGCCGGCTACACCGGCCTGTCGTCGGCGCTGTTCCTGGCTGAAGCCGGCTACAGCGTCACCGTGCTCGAAGCGGCCAAGGTCGGCTTTGGTGCCAGCGGGCGCAACGGCGGGCAACTGGTCAACTCCTACAGCCGTGACGTGGATGTCATCGAGCAGCGCTACGGCGAAAAGAGCGCTGAAATCCTCGGCAGCATGATGTTCGAAGGCGCCGAGATCATTCGCCAGCGCATCCAGCACTATGACATCCAATGCGACTACCGCCCGGGCGGGATCTTCGCCGCGCTGAACAAAAAGCAACTTAAAGGCCTGGTCGAACAGAAAAGCAGTTGGGAGCGCTACGGCAACCGCAATCTGCAACTGCTCGACGCCAAGGACATGGCCAGCGAAGTGGGCTGTGAAAATTACATCGGCGGCCTGCTGGACAAGCAGGGTGGTCACGTCCATCCGCTGAACCTGGCCCTGGGCGAAGCCAGCGCGATTATTGGCCTGGGCGGCAAGATCTTCGAACAATCGGCGGCCGAGGAAATCACCTACGGCGAACCCAATGTGGTGCGCACGGCCAAGGGTGTGGTTCGCGCCAAGTACCTGCTGATCGCCGGCAACGCCTACCTGCAGCAAGATCTCGACCCCAGGGTGACCCGCAAAAGCATGCCCTGCGGCTCGCAGATCGTGGTCACTGAGCCGCTGTCGGAGAAACTCGCGCGCAGCCTGATTACCCACAATTACTGCGTCGAAGACTGCAACTACCTGCTCGACTATTACCGCCTGACCGCTGACAACCGCCTGCTATACGGCGGTGGCGTGGTCTATGGCGCCCGCGAGCCGGATGACATCGAACAACTGATCCGACCGAAGATCCTCAAGACCTTCCCGCAGTTGAAAGACGTCAAGATCGACTACCGCTGGACCGGCAACTTCCTACTGACCATGTCGCGTATGCCGCAATTTGGCCGTATCGAAAAGAACGCTTACTACATGCAGGGTTATAGCGGCCACGGCGTCACCTGTTCGCATTTGGCGGGCAAGCTGATCAGCGAAGTGATCCGCGGTGACGCCGAACGCTTCGACGCCTTTGCCTCCCTGCCACACATGCCGATGTTCGGCGGCCGCACCTTCCAGGCCCCGCTGACCGCGATGGGCGCCGCCTACTACGCCCTGCGCGACCGATTCGGTATTTGACCGGTCAGGTACTTAAGCGCCGCGAGCCCCAGTCCACGCCGTCTTAGGCAGTGGCTGCGGGCTTGCTTTTTTTCTTGCGCGCGGGCGTATTCAGCGCGGCTACAGCTCTACCCACAAACGTGATTTAATAGCCGCCTTTCAGGTATCCGGGCCAGGCAGTCGGCGAACTTCGCAACATTGCCTGCCCGCACCCGCCTCGGCTCCTGCAGAGCTATCGCAACCGATAAACGCCGCTTCAGTCACCCTTACATAAGGCAGCTATGGACACGGGCACCCGACTCAAACTCGTTCGCGAAAGCTACAAACTCTCCCAGCGCGAGCTGGCCCGGCGTAGCGGCGTGACCAACGCCACCATTTCCCTGATCGAACAGAATCGCGTCAGTCCCTCCGTCAGCTCCCTGAAAAAGCTGCTGGAAAGCATCCCTATGTCCCTGGCGGACTTCTTCACCTTTGACCAGCCGCCACGGGAACACCAATACGTCTTCCGCGCCAACGAACAGCCCGATCTAGGCCGCGACGGCCTGCGCCTGCTGCTGGTTGGCGCACCGATCCCCAGCCGGCAGATGCGCTTTCTGCGCGAGCAATACGCCCCCGGCGCCAGCTCGGGCGAAGAGCCGATCGTGCATGTCGAAGGGGAGGAGTGCGGCCTCGTCACCCGTGGCACCGTCGAACTCACTGTCGACGGCCAGGTCAGCATCTTGAACCCAGGGGATGGGTATTACTTCCCCACCACCTTGCCCCACAGGTTTCGCAATATCGGGCAGGATGAGGCCGAAATCATCAGCGCGAATACGCCAGCGAACTTTTAGGCCGCTGCCTGGACGCCTGAGCCGCGCGCAAATAGCGCGAACAATCCGGAAACCGAAATCCCCTGGCCGAGGCGATTTCGAAGGGTTGATCAAAACCTTGGGATAGGCCGCTCCACGACGCTCCAGTATGACGATGTGTCGATAAGGCTCAGGACGCGACCCTGTTCGTTGTCTTGGCTGAGGCTGCCTCGGATCAAGTCACCCGCAAGCCAACTCGGTGTGTTAGCCGCCAGCACTCGACCTTCGGCGTTGAGTAACAACGCCTCGTTGCTCACCCGCATAAGGCTGCGCACGAGCAAGGGTTCCAAGGAATGCAGAGAAATATCGGCAGCCGCTACACCAATGAAACGATCTGCGAAAAAAATAGGCACCGAGAAGGCAACGATGTACTGCTCTGTGCCGTACAAATCCACAAACGGGCCGTCTATGGAAGGCTGTCGGGTTTGCCGGGGGCGGGTGTACCAAGGCATGTGCGGGTAATCGTAAAAGCGGTCACTGCGGCTATTAAAATTCAGTCTCAGAGGCTGGATTTCTTCTTTTTGGGTGCGGCACCACCACTCCAGATGCATCTCGCGATCTTCCAGCTCACCAGGCGCGAAGACAACACCGGCACCATGAAGCTTGAGGCTCTCCGAATGCAGGATTTGCCGGACTATCGGCAGCAATGGCTCGAGGTCGCCTTGGCTGGGGCGCTTCGTTTCGCAGCACAGACGTTCCCAAATGCTCAATACTTGGGCGCTCATATCGTTGAGCCCCTTGAATACGTTACGAACGGAAGCGTTGATCAACGTGGCGCATTGGGACAACTCGTTTGCTGACATTTCGTTAGCCATGGCTCTACCTCATGACTCAGAGAAGACAATACGGTGCTTGCAGTCGACGGGGTGTAGGCCTTGAACTGCATCGCAAGCGAGTAGTTCAGCAAGTTTCGTTCCATTCATGCGCCGTCTTCTGCCATTTGTTGCAGGCGTAGGCTGCTTAGGCGGCGAAGCCCTCGTGTTACATGTGCTTCTGCCAGTGCGCCGGCCAGATTGGCGTCGTTCGCGATGATGGCTTCCAGGATGGCTCGATGCTCCCGTTCGATGGTCTGTGGATCCGGTTGACCGGCAAACGGCAGCCATAACAGCTCTCCAAGTTCAGCCTGCAAGCGCGCTTCGCTGTGAGTCAGACGCACAGACTGCGCTGCCACGGCTATTTCGATATGGAACCTGGCGTCGGCTCGTCGGCGCTCTCGTCGCTCTTGAGCGTTGGTCAGCGCGTCGATAAAGCTGCTCAGTCTTGCATGTTGCTCAGGCCCGGCGCGCTGAGCGGCCAGTCGGGCGGCCGCGCCTGAAATGGCCGCGTGTT
The DNA here is from genome assembly GCF_024169655.1 of Pseudomonas marginalis. GTDB lineage: Bacteria > Pseudomonadota > Gammaproteobacteria > Pseudomonadales > Pseudomonadaceae > Aquipseudomonas > Aquipseudomonas paraveronii. The sequence goes on from NZ_JALJWV010000001.1 coordinate 2,740,281, forward strand.
CGTCGGCGAGGTCGCGCAGTTCAAGCGTGCTGATTTCACCAAGCTGATCGAACAGGGACTGATCTGAGGTTTGCGGCGCAGCGCAGATGAAGCTCCCGCCGCTGCGTCCGCGCCGGGTTTCGATAACCCCGCGTGTTCGCAAGACCGCCAGCGCGTCCCGCAGTGTGACCGTGGCAACGCCGAGCTGTGTGGCCAGGACGCTTTCATTGGGGAGCTGTTCGCCTTCTGTGAACAAGCCCAGATCGATCATTTCGATCAGGCGACGGGTAACAGACTCCGTTTTACCTTCCTGGTTGAGGCGTATGAGGCTTGCAGTAGGGCTCATGGCTGATTCATTCATGGGCGGCGCCGTTTTACGCCTGTGGCAATAGTCCGAGGTGGCATCAAGCGCACCCGGAGGTGTGTTTCTTTAAAAATTCTATTTCATATTTAATATGTTTTTGTGCGCGTTTATGGCGTGAATCATAGAATTGAAACGCATAAAAAGTCAAAAAAATCCCGTTAAATTGGCTTTTCCGGGGTTCTCACGGATTAAAAGATATGGTTCCATATGTTTAAGCGAGTTGAGATCGCATCCATCCGAACCCAGGAGCACTTTTAACCATGAGTCAGTTGACCCGATCAGAGTGGGACGCCAGAGCCAGGGCGCTGAGCATCGAAGGGCGAGCCTTTATCAATGGCGAATATGTGTCAGCCCATTCAGGTGCGACCTTCGAGTGCATAAGCCCTATCGACGGGCGTGTGCTTGCCCTGGTGGCGAGTTGCGATGCGGTGGATGCCGATTTGGCGGTAGCCAGCGCCCGGTTGGCGTTTGAGTCCGGCGTCTGGTCACGCCAGGCGCCGGCCATGCGCAAGGCCGTGATGGTGCGTTTTTCCGAATTGCTGCAGGCCCATGCCGAAGAGCTGGCGCTGTTGGAAACGTTGGACATGGGCAAGCCGATTTCCGATGCGCTGTCCGTTGACCTGCCGGGGACGATTGACAGTATTCGCTGGTGTGGTGAGGCAATCGACAAGATCTACGATGAGGTGGCAGCGACCTCGGTCGATCAGCTCGGGCTGGTTACCCGCGAGCCGGTTGGAGTGGTCGTTACGATCGTGCCGTGGAATTTTCCCCTGATGATGGCGTCCTGGAAGTTGGGGCCGGCGCTGGCGAGCGGTAACTCGGTGATCCTCAAACCCTCGGAGCGTTCTCCGTTGACGGCTATCCGCATCGCACAGCTAGCGCTGGAGGCGGGTTTGCCGGCGGGTGTGCTCAATGTTCTGCCGGGCTATGGCAACACCGTGGGCAAGGCGTTGGCCTTGCACGGTGACGTTGATACCTTGGCGTTTACCGGGTCTACCCAAGTGGCCAAGCAATTACTGGTTTACGCGGGTGAGTCAAACATGAAGCGGGTCTGGCTCGAGGCTGGCGGCAAGAGTCCCAACATTGTATTTGCCGATGCCCCCGATCTGCAGGTGGCGGCCGAAGCTGCAGCGGCCGCCATCGCCTTCAACCAGGGCGAGGTGTGCACCGCCGGTTCACGTTTGCTGGTGCAGGCGTCAATCAAGGAGCGTTTTGTGCCAATGGTGGTCGAGGCCATGAAGGGCTGGAAGCCAGGACACCCACTCGACCCTGATACCAACGTTGGTGCGCTGGTGGACGGCCGTCATCTGGACGGGGTGTTGCGGTACATCCACGAGGGTCAGGTAGAGGGGGCGCGGCTACTGCTGGGAGGGCGCGCGGCAAGGGTAGAAAGCGGCGGCAGTTATGTCGAGCCAACCGTGTTCGACAACGTCAGCAACTCGATGAAAATCGCCCGCGAAGAGATCTTCGGTCCCGTACTGTCCGTCATCGAATTCGACGACGCCGAGGATGCGATACGCATCGCCAACGACACCCCTTACGGGCTGGCAGCAGCCGTCTGGACGGCTGACCTGTCTCGAGCCCACAACATGGCCCGCGCACTTCGTGCCGGGAGTGTTTGGGTCAATCTCTACGATGGCGGCGACATGATGGCGCCGTTCGGCGGCTATAAACAGTCCGGTAATGGCCGTGACAAATCCCTGCATGCCTTTGATAAGTACACCGAGATCAAGGCCACCTGGATACAACTCTGAAGCAACGCTCGTTAACTGCGCTGCGGGCGGGATTGCGCCGTCCGCTAAGCGCCGACTAAAACAAATTCCTTTTTGAAGGATGCTGGAATGAACAGCTCAATCAGTCCTAATGTGGCTGTGGACCAGGATGCGGAGCAACTCCGTGCGCTTGGGTACACCTCGAATTTCGAACGTAGTATGAGTCTGTGGCAGAACTTTGCCCTTGGGTTCACCTATCTGTCCCCGGTGGTCGGGGTCTACACCTTGTTCGGCTTGTGCTTGGCCGCCGGCGGGCCACCGATGTTTTGGTCCTACCTGCTGGTGGGGTTCGGCCAGATGCTGGTGTGTCTGATTTTTTGCGAAGTGGTCTCTCAATACCCGATTTCCGGTGGCGTCTATCCTTGGGCCCGTCGCCTGGTCGGCAAGAAGTGGGCGTGGATGGTCGGGTGGATCTATGCCATCTCTCTTTGCGTCACCATTGCCGCGGTCGCGCTGGGTGCTGGCCCCTACATCGCCAATCTCCTGGGTTTTGAGTCATCGCCGGTGACTAACACGTTGGTCGCGCTATTTCTGACGGCCACGGCGACGGTCCTGAATCTCAGTGGCACCAAGCTGTTGGCTCGGGTGGCGATGTTTGGTTTTCTTTGCGAATTGGTCGGGGCTTTGTTGATCGGTGGATACCTACTGATCTTCGAGCGCCATCAGCCCTTGAGCGTATTGTTCGACACGTTTGACATTTCCATCGATGGGGCCTATTGGCCAGCCTTCCTTGCAGCCTCGTTGGCGGGGATGTTCCTCTACTACGGCTTTGAAGCCTGCGGCGATGTCGCCGAGGAAACCCCAAATCCTAGCCGCCAGGTTCCAAAAGCCATGCGGATGACTATCTGGATCGGCGGCGCTGCCTCGATCTTTGCGGCGTTGGCATTGATCCTGGCGGTGCCTGACATGGCCGCAGTTATTTCCGGACAAGACAAGGACCCTATGTCGACGATATTCGGCGCGGCGTTCGGTCCTGTTGGCTCTCGGGTAGTCATGGCGGTGATTACGGTCTCGTTCGTTTCCTGCGTGCTGAGTTTGCAGGCATCCGCCAGCCGTCTGCTCTATGCCTATGCTCGGGACGAAATGCTGATGGGCAGTCATGTGTTGAAAAAGCTCTCGCCTACGACGCACGTCCCGACCGCAGCCCTGATTGTCTGTGGCGTGCTGCCGGCGATCATTGTCTGTGTCGGCTTCTACCTTCAGAACGCGATTGCGCTGGTGGTGAGCTTTGCCGCCATCGGTATCTACCTGGCGTTCCAGATGATAGTCGGCGGTGCGCTGTACGCTCGTATCCGTGGCTGGAGGCCCCAGGGCCAGTTCACCATGGGGCATTGGGGTTGGGTCGTTAACATCGCGGCCCTCTGCTACGGCATGTTCGCGATCGTTAATATGTCCTGGCCACGTACCCCGGATGCGCCTTGGTACGTGAACTACGGCATCGTACTGGTCGGTGCCATCGTCATCCTCGTCGGTGCCCTCTACATGACCCTGTTTCGTCCCTATGAAAAGGGCAGGGCCCCAGCTTCTGATGCCTGGAAAAAGCGCTGATTGACAGCAAGGCCTGCCGTTGCCGCTTGCTGAATCTCATCATTCTGCCGCGTCAGGCCGCGTGAGCTTTCCTCCGTGACAGCGTTCAGCTCTTCAGATGCAGAGGCCAATTGGTCAGCAGCACTGCCAATCTCTGTTACCGTGGTCCGCAGGTTTTGCTGCATTTTATCCAGCGCACTCAGCAGCACACTGCCCGCCGTCGCCAATGCGATTACTTTATTTGACACCTGCAGGTAGGCTGGCCAGTCTTTTTCGAACTGATCACCCGCCACGCGCTCGTCATTGGCAAGAGGCGTTTGGCGATATTCCTTGAAGAGTCGCTCAACTTCCTTCTGGCTCTCGGACATGGATTGCACTGCAGCTTCAAATTTAGCCGAATCTGCGTTAGCGTACTTATATAGCAGGGCAGCATGCAGGCTTCTGGAATACGCCAACGCATTCGCGCGGGTATTAGCCGTGTTGTAAATAGAGACAATGTTGTTGCTAACAATTCCGTAACGTCGTCCCGACGGTACTCGCGTAGTCCGTGAACGCGTGGATGCATCTATTTGATCCAGTGACGCCCCTCTAGCCACGGCGCCCAAAAAAGCTCCCGCAGCGGCCTCCCAAATAGGAAAAGCCTCGTGGCTTTTTGGCACCGTGCTACCATCGACGCCCTGACTCACTGCAACAAAATGTTGCAGTGAACACCAATAATCTGCCTTTCGCTGACTCAATGACCTCCCCATTCGACTCGCAATCCGACTTGCCCATGATCCTGGTAGTGGACGATGAGCTGCGTTCGCGCGAATCGTTGCGCCGGGTACTCGATCAGGAATTCCAGGTGCTGCTGGCCGAGTCGGCCGCGCAAGCACGTGAACTTCTTGAACAGCATGTGGTGGCGGTGATCCTCTGCGACCAGCGCATGCCCCATGTCAGCGGTATCGAATTTCTCAAGGAGGTGCGCGAGCGCTGGCCGGGGGTGGTGCGCATCGTGCTGTCGGGCTACACCGACTCGGAAGACATCATCGCGGGCGTCAATCAGGCCGGTATCTATCAGTACCTGCTCAAGCCCTGGCTGCCTGAAAACCTGCTCAACACCGTGCGCAATGCGGTCGAGAGCCAATCGTTGCAAAACCATATGCAGCGACTGGACCTGGAACTGCGCGCCGGCACGCCAGCGCTGCGCCGCCGCAGCCGGGAAACGCTGGAGCGGGTGCGCGACACCTTCGATTTCTCGCGCATCGTGCGCAGCCCCGGTGGTCCGCTGGATGCCGTCTGTGAGTTGGCCGCACGGGTCGCTCGCTATGATTTGTCGGTGCTGCTGTTGGGCGAATCGGGCACGGGCAAAGAGTTGCTGGCCCGCGCCATCCATTACGCCAGCCCGCGCGCGAGCAATGCCTTTGTCATGGAGAACTGCGCGGCGCTGCCGGATACCTTGCTGGAGTCCGAGCTGTTCGGGCACAAGCGCGGTGCCTTCACCGGCGCGCATCAGGATCACATCGGGCTGTTCCAGCGTGCCAATGGCGGCACTTTGCTGCTCGACGAAATCGGCGACACCTCGCCGGCCTTTCAGGTCAAGTTGTTGCGCGTCTTGCAAGAAGGCGAGCTGCGCCCGGTCGGCGCCTCCAGCACGGTACGGGTCGATGTGCGGGTGATCGCGGCGACTCATCGCGATCTGGAACAGGATGTCGCCACCGGACGTTTTCGCAGCGACCTGTATTACCGGCTGTCCACGGTCAGCCTGGGCTTGCCGCCGTTGCGCGAGCGCACCGCCGACCTGATGCCCATCGCCAAAAAGCTGCTCGACGATGCCCGCCTGGAGCTGGACCTGCCAGACCTGCACTTTGCCGACGACGCCTTGGCGAGCCTGATCGGTTACCCGTGGCCCGGTAATATTCGCGAGTTGCGCAACGAAATCTACCGCGCCGCCGCGTTGTCGGAAGGCGCGCAAATCGGTGCGCATTCGTTTTCCTGGCGCGTCATGCAAGGCCAGGGCCAGGGGCGCAACACCAACGACATACGTCTCTCGCCACCCACGGGCACGTTGCAAGAACAACTGGACGCTATCGAAGCGACCATACTCAAGGAATCGCTGCTGCGTCACCGCTGGAACAAAACCCACGCTGCCCGTGAACTGGGCTTGTCGCGCGTGGGCCTGCGCCAGAAATTGCGCCGTCTTGGCCTGGAGGAGGCCCGATGAATACCCCATTCAGAGTGCTGTGGTTGCAATCGGGCGGTTGCGGCGGCTGCAACATGTCCTTGCTGTGCGCCGACACCCAGGACTTTTCCGCGATGTGGCGCAGTGCGGGGATCGAGTTGCTCTGGCATCCATCGCTGTCCCTTGAAAGCGGTGATCAGGTGCTGGATATCCTGAATGACTGCCTGCAAGGTCGCACCCGGCTCGATGCCTTGTGCATAGAAGGCTCATTGCTGCGCGGCCCGAACGGCACCGGGCGCTTTCACATGCTGGCCGGGACCGATGCGCCGATGATCGACTGGGTGCGCAAACTCGCGGCGGTGGCCCAATACACCTTGGGTATCGGCACCTGTGCTGCCTACGGCGGCATCACCGCTGCGGGCAGCAACCCGACCGATGCCTGCGGCCTGCAATTTGACGGTGAGCATCGCGGCGGTCTGCTGGGCGCCGACTATCGTTCGTTGCGCGGCTTGCCGGTGATCAACGTGGCCGGTTGCCCCACGCACCCTGGCTGGGTGACCGACACCTTGATGGCGCTGGCCGCCGGGTTGTTCGAGGAGGCCGATCTGGACATCCTCGGGCGTCCGCGTTTCTATGCCGATCAACTGGTGCATCAGGGCTGCACGCGCAATGAGTTCTACGAATACAAAGCCAGTGCGGAAAAACCCTCGGACCTGGGCTGCATGATGGAAAACCTCGGCTGCAAAGGCACCCAGGCTCACGGCGACTGCAATACCCGCCTATGGAATGGCGAAGGCTCTTGCACCCGTGGTGGATTTGCCTGCATCAACTGCACCGCCCCGGGCTTCGAAGAACCGGGTCACGCCTTTCAGCGCACGCCGAAACTGGCGGGCATTCCCATCGGGCTGCCCATCGACATGCCCAAGGCATGGTTCGTCGCCCTGTCGGCGCTGTCCAAATCAGCCACCCCCAAGCGCGTCAAGCAGAATGCGACTTCCGATCACCCGCTGATCGCGCCGTCGGTACGCACCCCACGCCGTTAGGAGTTTGCATGTCACGTTTGGTGGTCGGCCCGTTCAATCGGGTTGAAGGCGATCTGGAAGTACAACTGGAAGTGGAAGAGGGCCGCGTGCGTTCGGCGCGGGTCAACGCCACCATGTACCGTGGCTTCGAGCAAATTCTGCTGCAACACGCACCGCTCGATGCCCTGACCTACGCGCCACGCATCTGCGGCATCTGCTCGGTGTCGCAATCGATCGCCGCCGCCCGCGCCTTGGCCGGGCTGGCCGGCGTACAGCCGCCGGACAACGGTCTGTTGGCACTCAACCTGATGGCCGCCACCGAAAACCTCGCCGATCACTTGAGCCATTTCTACTTGTTTTTCATGCCGGATTTCGTGCGCCCGGTGTACGCCGACCGACCTTGGTATCCAGACGCGGTGGCGCGCTTTACCCCGCTGCAGGGCAGCCAGCAGCGCCTGGCGATTTCCGCGCGCAAACGCTGGCTGGATTTGATCGGCACACTGGGCGGCAAGTGGCCGCACACCGGCTCGATCCAACCGGGTGGCTCGACTCGCGCCATTGATGCCGCCGAGCGCCTGCGCCTGCTGACCCGCGTTCGCGAGTTTCGGCAGTTTCTTGAAACCGAGCTGTTCGCCGCGCCGCTGGAGCGCATCAATGGTTTCACCAGCGAAAACCAGCTCTGGGCCTGGCACGCCGAAGCGCCGGGGCAGGGCGATTTCCGCCAATTTCTGCACATCGCCCTGGATACCGGGCTTGAGCATCTGGGGCCGGGACCAGGGCTGTATCTGTCCTACGGGGCGTATCCGCGGGCCGATGGCTCGAGCGTGTTCCCGCGCGGCCTGTGGAATGGTGTCACCCAGTGTGCGCAGCCGCTGAACCTGGACGATATCCGCGAAGACAGCGCGCATGCCTGGCTCGATGACGCTGGCGGCCCGCGCCACCCGGCCGATGGGCAAACCCAGCCGCTGATGGAAAAAGCCGACGCGTATACCTGGAACAAAGCCCCGCGCCTGGCCGGCGCGGTGCTGGAAACCGGCGCCATTGCGCGTCAGTTGATCGCCGGCCAACCGCTGCTGCGCGATGCCGTGGCACGTTGCTCGGCAACGGTTTATACGCGCCTGCTCGCGCGTTTGCTGGAACTGGCGCAAGTGGTGCCGCTGATGGAAAGCTGGTTGATCGCCCTGCGCCCCGGCGAGCCGTATTACCGTGCCGCCGCATTGCCCGACAAAGGCCGTGCAGTCGGCCTGACCGAGGCGGCCCGTGGGGCGCTGGGGCATTGGCTGGAGGTGGAACACGGGAAAATCTCGCGCTACCAGATCATCGCCCCGACCACCTGGAACTTCTCGCCACGCGATACCCAAGGCCAACCCGGTGCATTGGAACAAGCCTTGCAGGGTGCTCCCGTGTTGCCCGGCGAAAAAAGCCCGGTAGCGGTGCAACATATTGTTCGCTCTTTTGACCCGTGCATGGTTTGCACGGTGCATTGAAAAGGAAATCCCATGGAACGCCTGACCATTTCCCTGGACCGTGGCCTCGCTGAGGAGCTGGACGCACTGATTCGCGACCAGGGTTACCACAACCGTTCCGAGGCCATGCGCGACATTTTGCGGCGGCATATCGAACAGGCGCGCCTGGAACAAGGCCAGGCGCCGCATTGCGTGGCCAACCTGAGCTTCGTTTACGATCACCATTCACGCACCCTGACCGAACGGGTGATGGACCTGCAGCACGCGCATCATCACCTGACCATTGCCAGTCAGCATGTGCATCTGGATCACGACAACTGCCTGGAAAGCCTGATGCTCAAGGGCTCGTCCGATGAAGTGCGCGAGTTCGCCCATCGCGTGTGCGCCGAACGCGGCGTGCGCCATGGCTCGCTGAACCTGATCCCGGTGGAGCCGCATGCGACCCACGAGCAGGCCCACAGTCACCTGCATCTGCACCCTAAAAGCTGACGACCATGGCCCGTAAACCGCCACCCGGCAGCCTCGACGAAGACGCCTGGATCGAAGTCATCGCGAGGATGGACGAGGTCTATTCCAAGCTGGTGCAAGACGAAATCGCCCTGGAAGAGAAGAACGTCGAGCTGGAGCAGTCGCAACAGTTCATCGCCGGGCTGCTGTCGTCGATGTCCGACGTGTTGCTGGCCTGCGACCCCGAAGGGCGCATTGAAGAGAGCAACAGCGCGCTGCGCACGCTGGTTGGCTGTGATGAGCAGTCATTGTCCGGCAGCCCGGCCTATGCATTGTTGGCCGACTCGCAGAGTGAAACCCAATTGCGCCAGGCCCTCGCCAGCCTGCGCCATCCCAACGCCAGCGCCTCGCTGGAGGTCAACTTCAGGGACGCCAGCGGCGCGCCGGTGCCCGTGGATGTCAGTTGCACCGTGCGCAGCGCTGGCAACGGGCGCTTTATCGGGCATGTGCTGGTGGGGCGACCGTTGGGCGAACTCAAGCACGCGTATCGCCAATTGCACGAGGCCCACGAAGCGCTCAAGCGCACCCAACAACAACTGTTGCACGCGGAAAAAATGGCCTCGCTGGGGCGCCTGGTGGCCGGTGTCGCCCACGAACTGAACAACCCGATCAGCTTTGTGCTGGCCAACGCGCATGTGCTCGACAGCTATGGCAAGCGCCTGCAGCAGTACCTGCAAGCGGTCCACGACGGCGAGTCGCAAGCCAGCCTTCAAGCCTTGCGCCGACAGCTGCGCATCGATCCTCTGCTGAGCGATTTGCCGTCGTTGATCGAGGGCAGTATGGAAGGCGCGCAACGCACCGCCGACATCGTCAGCGCCCTGAAGCGCTTCTCGGCCGTGGACCGTGAAGCGCTGGGCGAGGTCGACCTCAATGACGTCATTGAGCGCGCCATCCACTGGGTTTGTCGCGGCGTCGCGCCTGATCTGCAGGTGCATTGGCAGGCCGTTGATACACCGCCGGTGCGCGGTAATGCCGGGCAACTGCTGCAAGTGCTGATGAACCTGATGCAGAACGCCTACGATGCCGCGCAAGCGGCCAACCAGGCCTTGCCGACAGTCTGGATCGATGTGACCCAGGAGCCGGGGTGGGTAACGCTGCGTTTACGCGACAATGGGGCGGGCATCGCAGAAAAGCACCTGAGCCAGGTGTTCGATCCGTTCTTCAGCACCAAGCCCGTGGGTAAGGGCACGGGCCTGGGGCTATCGATCAGCTACGGCATCATCGAGCGCTGCGGCGGTCGGATGTCGGCTGCCAATCACCCCGAGGGCGGTGCGCAGTTCACCGTGACGCTGCCCGAAGCCGGGCTTGCCTGAGCCGATAAGCCAGCACCGGTGCTGGAAGTTCATTGTCCACTTATCGGCTCGGCTGGACAGTCACTGTCCAGCCGCCATGTTCTGCGAGCACCAGACCGTCGCCCGACCACGCCTGAATGGCACTCGGCACGTAAACTGGCACAGGGTTTGTATGAAGTTTTTAAGTTTCTTCATACTTGAACCCATCTTTCTGGAGTTCGCATGCCCTTGCATCCTGTTTCACCGGCTCTTGCGCCTATGACGTTCAAGCGTCGCGTCCTGGCGATTTTCGCCGGCCTGATCGCTGCCAACCTGCTGGCCTGGGCCTGGGCTTTCACGGCCTTCCATGACTATCCGCTGCTGCTGGGCACCGCTTTTCTGGCCTACAGCTTCGGCCTGCGTCATGCCGTGGATGCCGATCACATCGCCGCCATCGACAACGCCACCCGCAAGCTGATCCAGGAAGGCCGACAAACCGCGAGTGTCGGCCTGTTCTTCTCGCTTGGGCACAGCACCGTGGTGATCCTTGCCTCGCTTGGCATCGCCCTCACGGCCACGGCGTTCAAAAGCGAAATCGAAGCCTTTCACGGCATCGGCGGGCTGATTGGCACCTCGGTGTCTGCCGCGTTCCTGTTGCTGGTGGCACTGATCAACCTGCTCATTCTGCGCTCGGTGTACCAGGCGTTTAACCGAGTACGGCGCGGCGAACGGATCGGCGAACAAGAAATGAGCGCGATACTCACCGGCGGCGGCCCGATTGCCCGACTGTTGCGCCCGCTGTTCCGGCTGATCAGCCGTCCCTGGCACCTGTATCCGCTGGGCCTGCTGTTCGGCCTGGGTTTTGACACCGCCACGGAAATCGGCCTGCTGGGGATTGCGGCGGTGCAAGCCTCGCAGAGCCTGCCGATCTGGTCGATTCTGGTGTTCCCGGCGCTCTTCACGGCCGGCATGGCGCTGGTCGATACCGCCGACAGCGTGATGATGACCGGGGCTTATCACTGGGCACTGGTCAACCCGGCACGCAAGCTCTATTACAACCTGACCATCACCTCCATGTCGGTGTTGGTGGCCTTGCTGGTGGGCGGGGTGGAAGTGCTCGGGCTGATTGCTGCGCGTTGGGATCTGCACGGCGGCGTGTGGGATTTCATCACCGAGATGACCGACAACTTCGGCATGATCGGCTACCTGATCGTCGGGATATTCATCCTGACCTGGGCCGTTTCCGTGTTGTTCTACCGCTTCAAAGGCTACGACCGCCTGGACGTGACGCCTGCCTGAGCCTTCTCTTCCTTTCAGTGGCTGGCGAGGTTCTCTCGCCAGCCACTTGCCAAGCCGGACACATGGTTTCCAGGCTGCATAAATAGTGGAAACAAATATTCCATCTCGGGTTTGTTGCAAGGTGTATCAGTGTGCTCGGTGAAAAAGTAAAAATCCTTTAAAAACATATAGATAAGTTAATTATTGAACAATTAACCCATGCCGCGGCGAAATGGCACAGGTCTTGTACTTACCAGATGACTGAACGTCATGGGTTATCCGCATGTTTCCAGCCGCCGTCGCAATCATGACCAAGGCTGCAGCCTCAACACCCCATAGAACTGATGGCCTTTGTAGCCGACGGCATGGCGCCTGACTCACCTGGTCAGGCACAGATTTCCAACACACCGAGTGCAGCCCCCGTTGAAGAACATTCGCGGGGAGGAGAAATAAAGTAATGGAAACGTTTTACGAGGTGATGCGCAGACAAGGCATCTCGCGCCGCAGCTTTCTCAAATTTTGTTCCTTGACCGCAACCTCGCTGGGCCTGGGCCCGGCATTCATGCCCAAAATCGCCTGGGCCATGGAGAACAAGCCGCGCACCCCCGTCCTCTGGCTGCACGGCCTGGAATGCACCTGCTGCTCGGAGTCATTCATCCGCTCCGCGCATCCGCTGGCCAAGGACGTGGTGCTGTCGATGATCTCCCTGGATTACGACGACACCTTGATGGCCGCCGCCGGGCATCAGGCCGAGGCGATCCTTGACGAGGTCATGACCAAGTACAAGGGCAACTACATCCTCGCTGTCGAAGGCAACCCGCCCCTGAACCAGGACGGCATGAGTTGCATCATTGGTGGCAAGCCCTTCGTCGAGCAGTTGAAGCGTGTTTCACGCGATGCCAAGGCGATCATTTCCTGGGGCTCCTGCGCCAGTTGGGGCTGCGTACAGGCCGCCAAGCCCAACCCGACCCAGGCCGTGCCGATTCACAAGGTCATCACCGACAAGCCGATCATCAAAGTGCCGGGCTGCCCGCCCATCGCCGAAGTCATGACCGGGGTGATCACCTACATGCTGACCTTCGACCGCATTCCCGAGCTGGACCGTCAGGGCCGGCCGAAAATGTTCTACAGCCAGCGCATTCACGACAAGTGCTACCGCCGTCCGAACTTCGACGCCGGTCAGTTCGTCGAGTCCTGGGACGACGACGCCGCACGCAAGGGCTATTGCCTTTACAAAGTCGGCTGCAAAGGCCCGACCACCTACAACGCCTGCTCGACCGTGCGTTGGAACGGCGGCACCAGCTTCCCGATCCAGTCCGGCCATGGCTGCATCGGTTGCTCGGAGGAGGGGTTCTGGGACAAGGGCTCGTTCTATCAGCACCTGACCGGTATCAACCAGTTTGGCGTTGAAGCGAACGCCGATGAAATCGGCCTGGCTGCTGGCGTCACCGTAGGCGCAGCGATCACTGCCCACGCCGCCGTCACCGCCCTCAAACGCGCCAGTAACGGCAAGGCGCCCACCACCTCGCCCGACGCCCCAGCGACAAAACAGGAATAAGCACCAATGAGCACCTATTCGACTCAGGGTTTCGACCTCAACAACACAGGCCGACGTATCGTTGTCGACCCTGTGACCCGTATCGAAGGCCACATGCGCGTCGAGGTTAACCTCGATGCCAACAATGTCATCCGCAACGCCGTTTCCACCGGCACCATGTGGCGCGGCCTCGAAGTCATCCTCAAGGGCCGCGACCCACGTGACGCCTGGGCATTCGTGGAGCGTATCTGCGGTGTCTGCACCGGTTGCCACGCGCTGGCCTCGGTGCGCTCGGTAGAGGATGCGCTGGGCATTCGCATCCCGCCGAACGCGCACTTGATTCGCGAGATGATGGCCAAGACGCTGCAAGTCCATGACCACGCCGTGCATTTCTATCACTTGCATGCACTGGACTGGGTGGACGTGGTGTCGGCGCTCAAGGCTGACCCCAAGCGCACCTCGGAACTGCAGCAGACCGTTTCGCCGGCTCACCCCTTGTCGTCGCCTGGCTACTTTCGCGACGTACAAAACCGCCTGAAGAAGTTCGTCGAAAGCGGGCAGCTCGGGCCGTTCATGAATGGCTATTGGGGCAACCCGGCGTACCAACTGCCGCCTGAAGCCAACCTGATGGCCGTGACCCATTACCTTGAAGCCCTCGACTTGCAGAAAGAGTGGGTGAAAATCCACACCATCTTCGGTGGCAAGAACCCGCACCCTAACTACCTGGTCGGCGGCGTGCCCTGCGCGATCAATATCGATGGCGACCTGGCCGCCGGTGCGCCGTTGAATATGGAACGCCTGAACTTCGTGCGGGCGCGCATCGATGAAGCGCTGACCTTTTGCCGCAACGTGTATGTGCCGGACGTGCTGGCCATCGGCACTATCTACAAGCAAAAAGGCTGGCTGCACGGCGGCGGGTTGTCGGCGACCAACGTGATGGACTACGGCACCTACGCCAAGGTCAATTACGACGACAGCACCAACCAATTGCCGGGCGGCGCAATCCTCAATGGCAACTGGGACGAAATCCTCCCCGTGGACCCTCGCGACCCCGAGCAAGTGCAAGAGTTCGTGACCCACTCCTGGTACAACTACCCGGACAACGACAAGGGCCTGCACCCGTGGGACGGCATCACCGAGCCGAACTACGAGCTGGGCGCGAAAACCAAGGGCACCCGCACCAACATCGAAGAAGTCGACGAAAGCGCCAAGTATTCGTGGGTCAAATCGCCGCGCTGGCGCGGCCATGCCATGGAAGTCGGGCCTTTGGCGCGTTACATCCTGGGCTATGCCCATGCCCTTAAAGGCAACCCGCATTGCCAACGCGTCAAGGAGCAACTGGAAGGTTCGCTGCGAGCCGTCAACCACGACTTGCCAAAAGCCCTGGGCCTGGCGGAAACCAACCTGAGTGCCAAGCAACTGTTGCCAAGCACGATTGGCCGAACCCTGACCCGCGCCCTGGAAGCCGAGTACTGCGCAGAAATGATGGTCGACGACTGGAACGAGTTGATGACCAACATCCGCAACGGCGACCGCGCCACCGCCAACGTTGAAAAGTGGGACCCGTCCACCTGGCCGGCTGAAGCCAAAGGGGTCGGCATCGTTGCCGCGCCACGCGGCGCATTGGGCCACTGGATCCGGATCAAGGACGGCAAGATCGAGAACTACCAGTGCGTCGTGCCCAGCACCTGGAATGGCAGCCCGCGTGACGCCAAAGGCCAGATCGGGGCTTTCGAAGCCGCGCTGATGAACACACCGGTGGCGATCCCCGATCAGCCTGTGGAAATCCTGCGCACGTTGCACTCCTTCGACCCGTGCATGGCCTGCGCCACCCACGTGATGAGCGAGGACGGCGCGGAGTTGAGCACAGTCAAGGTCAGTTGATCGATTGTTCAACGCTGCAATTGGCAGGCGCTACGGCGCCTGCCCATCCAAAGGTGACGCTATGACCCAACCTACTCAAAGCCCCATCGACCAGTCGGAATACGTGTACGAGGCGCCCGTGCGCCTGTGGCACTGGATCAATGCCGCCTGCATTGTGGTGCTGGCCATCACCGGCTACCTGATTGGCGCGCCGCTGGCGACCCAGCCGGGCGAAGCCAGCGAGCATTTCGTGATGGGCTACATCCGCTTTGCGCATTTCAGCGCGGCCTACATTTTCACCATCGCCATGATCGGGCGCGCCTATTGGGCGCTGGTGGGCAATCACCACGCCCGCGAACTGTTCTCGGTGCCGCTGACCAGCAAGGCGTACTGGGCCGACATGAGCGCTTGGATGCGCTACTACCTGTTCATCGGGCCTACTCCAACACCGATGTTCGGCCACAACCCGCTGTCGCGTTTCGCGATGTTTTTCATCTTCCTGCTGACCTCACTGTTCATGATCCTGACCGGCTTTGCACTGTATGGCGAAGGCGCGCAAATGGGCTCGTGGCAGGAACGCACCTTCGGTTGGGTGCTGCCGCTGCTGGGGCAATCCAACAATGTGCATGTCCTGCATCACTTGGGCATGTGGGTGATTGTGCTATTCGTCATGTCCCACATCTATGCCGCCGTGCGCGAAGAAATCAACGGGCGCCTGAGCTTGGTCGGGTCAATGATTTCCGGCTACAAGACCTTCAAAAAATGACCACATTGGTAGAAACCGCCATGAGTCCTCTCCAACCGACACTGCCGCAGATCACTGTGCTGGGCATCGGCAATCTTTTGTGGGCCGACGAAGGCTTCGGCGTGCGTTGCGTCGAAGCCTTGCAACAGCGTTATGAGTTCGCCGACAACGTGGCGCTGATCGATGGCGGCACGCAAGGCCTGTACTTGATCCAACATGTTCAGCAAGCCGATTACCTGCTGATTTTCGACGCCGTGGACTACAACCTCACGCCTGGCGAGCTGAAGTTCATCGCCGACGACGATGTCCCCAAATTCCTCGGCATCAAAAAGCTCAGCCTGCACCAGACCGGCTTTCAGGAAGTGCTGATGCTCGCGCAATTGACCGGTCACTACCCAACACGGGTGTTGCTGATCGGTTGCCAGCCGGAAAACATGATGGACTACGGCGGCAGCCTGCGCGCCAGCGTCAGGGCCGCCATGGAAGGCGCGCTGGATGAGGCGCTGCGCGTGCTCGACAGTTGGGGCGCGGCGCCGCAAAAACGCGCTACGCCGCTCACCGGTGAGGAGGCCGTGACACTGCCGCACCTTGAGCTGCAACGCTACGAAAACGAACGTCCGTCCGAACAGCAAGCCTGCCGGATCGGCGACGAACGCATCCTCGCCAGGCGCGCCTGATATGTGCATCGGACTGCCCATGCAAGTGATCGAGGCCGAGTTGGGCTTTGCCCGCTGCCGCGACCGCAACGGCGAAGAACGGCGCATCGACCTCTCACTCGTCGGCCCGTGTGCGGTCGGCGACTGGCTGTTGATCTTTCTCGACGCCGCCCGTGAACGCCTCGACGCCCAACGCGCCGGTGAAATCGACGCAACCCTGCGCCTGCTCGAAGCGGCTTTGTTCGGCACGGCCCCGCAGCCAGACAGCGCGCCGGGTTTCAGCTTGCCCTCGGCAATGAGCGCCGGGCAACTGGCCGCCTTGCTCGGCCACGCATCGCCAACCCTTGAGCCTGCTGCGCTCACCCCACCTCAACCGTCAGTCAAGGACCCCACATGAGCGACTCCGCTGTTTTTATGGCGCCCATTCCCGCGACGCCCGCCATCCCGGCCTTGATCAGCCGGCTGGTGGAGCAATTCGACGCGACCTGGATCGACGCCGATAACCTCGACGCCTGGCTTGCCGAAGGCGGCGACTGCCTGTTGCTGCTGTGCGGTGACCCGGTACGCCATCCCGAATGCCTGGACGTGGCCGTGGTGTTGCCGGAACTGCGCATGGAAATTGCGCGCCGCCACCACGTGACCCTGCGCCTGGGCGTGGTCAGTCGCGCCGATGAAGACGCCGTCGCCGCGCGCTTTGCCGTGCGCCGCTGGCCGTCGCTGGTTTGGCTGCGCGATGCAGGTTACGTCACCACCTTCAGCGGCATGCTTGACTGGGACGAATACCTGCGCCTGGCGGACAGTGCCGTGAGCCAAAGCAATGCGCGCATTCCATTGCTTGCCGGTGCCCCGGTCAGCGCCCCCGGAGGTTGCCAATGAACCACGATTTGAATGACCGCGATGCGCAAAGCCACGCCGTGGAGTTCGATCCGCTGAACTACATCCCTGTGGTGGATATCGGCCCCGGCTCGCAACCTGACGACGAGGACGTGCTCGAATACATCAGCATGCCTCAGGGCATGTATACCCATAGCATTCCGGTGCTGCCCGAACCTGAAGAGCTGGAGGCGCTGCCCGGCGCCCGGCAAGCATTGCAACAGTTGCTGCAATGCCTGCGCGACTGCAATAACGGCCTGCCCACGCAAAGCGTCGACCTCAGCGGCCTGGAAATCGGCGACCGCAAGCTGCTCGACCAATTGCTGGGCGAGGGTGAAGTCAGCGCGATCATTGCCGCGCAGCCGTCGTTGCGTATCCAGGAATCGATCTTCGCCGGCGTATGGCGCATCTACGGCCAGGGCTACGATCACGTCGAAGTGGGCGCCGCGCCCTCGCAACTGCGCGGCAATGCTCGCGCTGCGGCTCGGCCCGCGGATTTCGACTTGTCGTCCCCGTTGCCGCTCGGCGTCATGAACGCCCCGGCGATCCTGACCGAGGTACAAGACCGCAGCCAACACTGGCAACCCGGCGATCAGGTGCATGTCATCAACCTGACCTTACTGCCGTTGTCCGAACAAGACATCGCCTTCCTCGACACCTATTTGCCCGCCGGCCCTGTGCGCGCATTGGCCCGTGGCTATGGCAATTGCCTGATCAGCGCCACCCGGATCCAGAACTGCTGGCGCATCACGTACTTCAACTCGCAGGATGCGCAAATCCTCGACACCATCGAGATCACCGACCTGCCGGAAGTGATCTGCGCCGCCCCCGAAGACCTGGCCGACTCACTGGAGCGCTTCGAAGACGTTATCCAGTGGTTCGAAGGGCAGTGAGGTCACGATGAACGAAAAAACCGGCTTCGAAGGCAGCTACGGCGGCGACAACGCCCGGATCAGCGACGCCACCCGCCTGGAATGCAAAATCTGTTGGTGGGTATATGACCCGCGCGAAGGTGACCCGGTCTGGCAGATCGAGCCCGGCACGCCGTTCTCGGCATTGCCGGAGCATTGGCGTTGCCCGAACTGCGATGGCGATGCGGAGCAGTTCATGGTGATCGATGAACCTGTCTGAGTGGCAAGACTGCCCGGCGCAACAGGCACAAACGCTGTGCGCGCATTTCCAGGGCATCGCTGACACACGCATGCGCGGGTTGCCGTTTCTCAATCAGCAACTGGTGGTCGAGGCGGTGGGCTTTAGCGCGCAAATCGCCGGGGAAAACGCGGCCACCGGAGTGCTCGGCATTCTGATCACGCCTTGGTTCATGAACCTGATCTGGCTGCCGGAGAACACCGGCACAATCCTGGCCCAGGGTGCATCAGGGGAGCATCAATTTGGCGGCCAGTGCCTGAGCTTTATTGGCGCAGAGGGCGAGGGCATCGGTGGTTACGAGAGCTGCTCGCTGTTTTCACCGATGTTTGAATTCGCCGATCAGGACGCGGCCCGGCAAACCGCCGAACAGGTGTTGGCGTTGTTGCGCGACGCGCCCGAACGCCCACCCGAACGCCCGGCCATCAGCCGCCGTGGCTTGTTGTTCGGACGCGCGTCCGGGGGCGGGCAATGACCTCCACGGCAACCCTGGCGCGGCTCAGCGGCTCGTTGCGGGTGCGTCCCGGTCAGCAGCCCGCCATTGTCGGCAGCCGCCCGGCGTTGGCCGCCACTTTGTTGCGCGGCCAGCCGCCACAGACCGCCGCGCACCACTTGCCGTTGCTCTATAGCCTGTGCGGGCAAGCGCATCGCTTGACCGCCGAGTTGGCCGTCAACACCGCACTGCACGGCGAAACACCCATCGACCCAAACGCCCAGCGCATGCTGGAGACCGAAACCCGCCGCGAGCATCTGCGGCGTATGCTGCTCGAATGGCCGCAGTCGCTGGGTAACCCGCCGGTGCGCCCCGATCTGAGCCAACTGCATGCCTGGGAACACGCCCCGCAACAGGCGATGCAGGCCTGGCTGGGCGAATCGGCGGCGCAATGGCTTGAACAATGGGACGCCGAGCCGTTCAGCGCGCTCGATGACTGGAGCCAACGCAGCGCTCATTGGCTGGCGCAAGCCCTGGCCGATTGCCGCGACGAGGCCCACGCCTTGCAACTGCCGGTGCATGCCCTGTCACTGGCCGGCAACACCCAAGCGCTGCGCGCGGTGGCCGAACAACTGCGGCAGGCGAGCGATTTCGCGTTGCATCCGGTGGTCTTAGGGCTACCCTGTGAGACGGGCAGTTGGACCCGCGAGCGCGAGGTGGAGCCACAACGCTACGCCAGCGTCTGGTTGCGCCTGGGGGCGCGCTTGGCCGAACTGGCGCGGCTCTCGCTGCCACAGCCCAGTGGCTTGGCATTCGGCGCATTGGCGCTGGGGCCAAACGAGGCGTTGGCCTGGAGCGAAACCTCGCGTGGTCTGCTGCTGCACCGGGTCTGTCTGGAGCGAATGAATGCCGGTGTGTTGATCAGCGACTATCAGGTCATCGCGCCGACCGAATGGAACCTTCATCCTCAAGGCGCGCTGGCCCAGGGGGTGGCGAAGCTGTCCGCCAGCGATCCGCGCACCCGACGTCGCGCTGAACTGTTGATCGCGGCTTTCGACCCGTGCATCGGCTTCACCCTCGAGCTTGAAGCCGCACCGAGCGAGGAGATTATTCATGCATGAAGTGAGTCTGGCGGGCGGCATTCTCAGCGCCGTCGAGGCGGCGGCCAGGCGCGATCCGTTCGTGCGGGTCAGCCGCTTGCGCCTGGAAGCCGGCAAGCTGGCTGGCGTTGAAATCGAGGCGCTGCGTTTTGCCCTTGAAGCACTGGCGCCAGGCACCTTGCTGGCCGGTGCGCAAATCGATATTGAACAACCCCCGGGCCAGGCCTGGTGCCTGGATTGCGCCATCAGCGTGCCGCTGACCGAGCGCGGCGCTGGCTGCCCGCAGTGCGGCGGCTTCTGGCTGCAACCTACCGGCGGTACTGAACTGCGCATCCTCGACCTGCAGGTCGAGGATCATTAATCGTTTGATTTTGGAGGTACACCATGTGCGTCGTCTGCGGTTGCGGAACCGGACATTCACACGACAAGACCGAAGCGCCAGCCACCGATAGCGATGTGCGGGTCGACGCTACCGGCGACCTGCATTATGGCGCGGGCGAGGCGCGGGTTTCAGTGCCCGGCATGAGCCAGGCCCGCACCATCCGCCTGGAGCAAGACATACTCGGCGAAAACGACCGGCACGCCGCACGCAACCGGGAAAACTTCACCGCCCACGGCGTACTGGCCCTCAATTTGGTGTCCAGCCCTGGTTCCGGCAAGACCACGCTGTTGTGCAGCACCCTCATGGCCCTGCGCCAGCGCCGCGCCGACTTGCCGCTGGCGGTGATCGAGGGCGATCAGCAAACCCGTCACGACGCCGAGCGCATCCGCGAAACCGGCGTACCTGCGATCCAGATCAACACCGGCAAAGGCTGCCACCTCGACGCCCGGATGATCACCGAAGCCTACAGCCGCCTGCCGCTGCATGACGCGCTGCACGCCGCCGGTCACACGCATCAGTCGCCTGTGCATAGCCACGTTGATCCGCAGCCGCACGCCCACGTTCATACTCAACAGCATCAACACAGCCACCGCGCCCATGACGCCAGCGAGCCGGCCGGCATGCTGTTCATCGAGAACGTCGGCAATCTGGTCTGCCCCGCGCTCTGGGATCTGGGCGAGGCGGGCAAAGTGGCGATCCTGTCGGTGACCGAGGGCGAAGACAAACCCCTCAAGTACCCGGACATGTTCGCCGCCGCGCGCCTGATGATCCTCAACAAGATCGACCTGTTGCCGCACCTGGATTTCGACGTGCAGCGCTGCCTGGACTACGCGCGACAGGTCAACCCGCAGATCCAGATCATCCAGCTCAGCGCCCGCGACGGCACCGGGCTGGATGCCTGGCTCGACTGGTTGCTGGCCGGCGCCCCCGAGGGTGACCGACGCGCCGCGCGCATCGCCGAACTGGAAGCTGAACTGGCCCGCCTCAAAGGTCAGACGGAGGCCCCGCATGCGTAGCGAAAAACTGCCCGGCGCGCAGGTCTGGCCGCCGGTGCTGGCCTGTGGCGCGTGGCTGAAGAACACCGCCTGCCTGGTGCAAGGCGATCAAGTGCTGTGGTCGCCGCTGCACGGTGACTTGGGCGACCCGCAAAGCTGCCTGGACCTGGCGGCGTCGCTGGACGCGCTGTTGGCGTGCGCTGACGTCACGCCGCAGGCCATCGCCCACGACCTGCACCCGGATTTCTATAGCTCGCAACTGGCGGTGACGCTGGCGGAACAACTCAACGTGCCCGCCGTAGCCGTGCAGCATCACCACGCGCACATTGCCGCGTTGATGGCCGAACATGGCCTCGACGGCCCGGTACTCGGCCTGGCGCTGGACGGCGTCGGCCTTGGCAGCGATGGCGCGGCCTGGGGCGGCGAGTTGCTCTGGGTGGCCAGCGATGCCTGGCGCCGACTCGGCTATCTATTGCCACTGCCGCTGCCCGGTGGCGATGTGGCCGCCCGCGAACCCTGGCGCTTGGCCGCTGCGGCGTTGCATCTGCTGGGGCGCGACGCTGAAATCCTCAGGCGGCTCGGGCCGCTGGTCGGTCAACAAAGCGCCAACACTGTTGCGCAGATGCTCGCGCGCGCTCTCAACTGCCCGCCGAGCAGCGGCGCTGGACGCTGGTTCGATGCCGCTGCCGGGATTCTCGGCATCAGCGTGCGTCAACAATTCGAAGCCGAAGCGGCCATTGCCCTGGAGCGTCTGGCCGCGGAATACCTGGCAGCCCACGCCGAGCCCGCCATCGACGGCCTGTGGCAGATCCGCGCTGACGGCGTGCTCGATCTGCTACCGCTGCTGACCCGTCTGTTCGAGCTCGCCGACGGCGCACGCAGCGCGGAGGGCGCGGCGCTGTTTCACCTGACGCTGGCCGCCGCGCTCGCCGACTGGATCGAGCGCCAATCCACCACGCTGCCGGTGCTGCTCGGGGGCGGTTGCTTTGCCAATCGCCTGCTCAGTGCCCGGCTCACGCAACGATTGACCGCCAAGGGCTTAGCGGTTTTCAGCGCGCAGGCCGTGTCTTGCGGCGATGCCGGGCTGGCCCTGGGTCAAGCCTGGGTTGCCGCGCACTGGCGCGACCCGCAGCGCCAACCCGCTCTGCCATTGAAGGAATCCCAAGCATGTGCCTAGCCATTCCCGCCCGCGTGATTGAACTGCGCGACGGCGATAACGCGCTCGTCGACTTGGGCGGTATCCGCAAGGAAATCTCCCTGGCGCTGGTGCCGCAAGCCCAGGTCGACGACTACGTGATCGTCCACGTCGGTTACGCCCTCGGCCTGATCGACCCCGAAGAAGCCCAGCGGACCCTGGCCATGTTCGAAGAGCTGGACCGCCTGCAACCGGAAGCCCTATGAAGTACATCGATGAATACCGCGACGGCGAACTGGCGCAACGCATTGCCGAGCGCATCCGCAACGAAGTCGAGCCTGAACGCCAATACCGCTTTATGGAGTTCTGTGGCGGCCACACCCATGCGATATCGCGTTACGGCGTGAGCGATTTGCTGCCCGCCAATGTGCGCATGATCCACGGCCCCGGCTGCCCGGTGTGCGTCTTGCCGATTGGGCGTATCGACCTGGCGGTGAAGCTGGCGCTGGAGGACGGAGCGATCCTCTGCAGCTATGGCGATACCCTGCGCGTGCCGGCGTCCGGTGGCCTCTCGCTGCTGCGCGCCAAGGCCCAAGGCGCGGATATCCGCATGATCTACTCGCCCAGCGATGCGCTGAAAATCGCCGAGGCCAACCCCGAGCGTGAGGTGGTGTTCCTGGCCATCGGTTTCGAAACCACCACGCCGCCGACCGCTTTGGTGATCCGCGACGCCGCCGCTCGCGGCCTGAAAAACTTCAGCGTCTTGTGCTGCCATGTCCTGACCCCGGCGGCCATCGAGCATATCCTTGCCGCCCCCGGGCAAGATGCGGCGGCGGTGGAACTGGACGGCTTTGTCGGCCCGGCGCATGTGAGCATCATCATTGGCTCGGAACCCTACGCCGAGTTTGCCCGCCAATACCGCAAGCCGGTGGTGATTGCCGGTTTCGAGCCGCTGGACGTCATACAGGCGATTTTGATGTTGGTGCGTCAGGTCAACGACGGGCGCGCCGAGGTCGAAAACGAATTCGTCCGCGCCGTGGGCCGCAATGGCAACAGCGCCGCGCTGACATTGATGGACGAAATCTTCGAACTGCGTGAGAGCTTCGAATGGCGCGGGCTTGGTGAGGTGCCGTTCAGCGCCTTGCGCATTCGTGCGGAATTCGCCGCCTTCGATGCAGAAAAACGCTTCGATCTGCATTACCGCGCCGTGGCCGATAACAAAGCCTGCGAATGCGGGCCGATCCTGCGCGGCCAGAAAAAGCCCACCGACTGCCGCCTGTTCGGCAGCGTATGCACCCCGGAAAACCCCATGGGTTCGTGCATGGTCTCCAACGAAGGCGCCTGCGCCGCTCACTATGCCTACGGGCGCTATAAAGACATCGAGGTTGTTGCAGTATGACCGGCCGCTCTCCCGTAAAACGCGGTTATGTACGCCCCCTCAATTTTCGCGACGGCGTGGTCGATATGGGCCACGGTGCTGGCGGTCGTGCTTCGGCGCAACTGATTGAAGAGCTGTTCGTTGCTGCGTTCGACAACCCGTGGTTGCGCCAGGGCAACGACGGCGCCGCCTTCAGCGTCGAACTCAAACCCGGCGAACGCATGGTCATGGCCACCGACGCACACGTGGTGTCGCCGCTGTTTTTCCCCGGTGGCGACATTGGCAGCTTGTCTGTGCATGGCACCCTCAACGACGTCGCCATGGGCGGCGCACGGCCGCTTTATCTCTCAGCCAGCTTCATCATCGAGGAAGGCTTTGCCCTGGCCGAGCTCAAGCGCATCGTCGAATCGATGGGCCGCGCCTCCCGTGACGCCGGGGTGCCGATCATTACAGGCGACACCAAAGTCGTGGAACGCGGCAGTGGCGACGGCGTGTTCATCAGCACCACCGGCATCGGCATTATCGCCAACGGGGTCGACACCGGCGGGCATCGTGCACGTCCCGGCGATGCGATCCTGGTGTCCGGCAGCATCGGCGAACACGGCGTGGCGATCATGTCCAAGCGAGAAGGGCTGGCGTTCGAAACCGAAATTCTCTCCGACAGTGCGGCACTGCATGGTTTGGTGGCGCAGATGCTTGCGGTCGCTCCCGGCCTGCGCGTACTGCGCGACCCGACCCGAGGCGGTTTGGCGACCACGCTGAACGAAATCGCGGGCCAATCCGGCGTCGGCATGCTGTTGGACGAAGCGGCGATTCTTGTGCAGCCGCAGGTCGAAGCCGCCTGCGAACTGTTGGGCCTGGACCCGCTCTACATCGCCAACGAGGGCAAGCTGATCGCAATCTGCGCCGAAGAAGACGCCCAGCCGCTGCTCGACTGCATGCGCCGCAACCCTTTGGGCGAACATGCGGTGCGTATCGGCACGGTGCTTGAAGACGCGCACGGTTTTGTGCAGATGCAGACCCGATTCGGCGGGCGCAGGGTGGTGGACTGGTTGTCGGGTGAACAATTGCCGAGAATCTGCTGAGCCCTTGAGACCTTGAATCAGCAACGCATGGCGGCAACTGGAGGATGCTGCCATGCGTTGCAAGGTGTCCTGGCTAAAGAACCTCGGGTTGACCTCGAGGACGATGCCTACGACTCTCTTGCGAGAGAAGGCGAGGAGTGGGTGTCTCGTGTTGCCAGCCGCCACCCAGGGCTTTGAATGTAGCCACTGCTGCTCGAGCCGATTCCGTTTGTGCCTGTGCTCTACCATCGGACGCGGCTAACACATTCTCATCGGCATTGAGTACTTCGATCAGGCTCACCACGCCTTTTTCATAAGCGGTGAGCGATCTGTCTCGAGCTTTTGTAAACGCAGCCTCGCCCTGTGCAAGATGTTTAAACTGCTGTTCGCGGTTGATCAGTACGGAAAACGCGGTTTCTACATCTTCAGACGCCCGCAGTACCGATTGGCGATAGGCAGCTAGTGCTTCAGCTTCTTGCCCCTTGGCCAAGTCAATCTGAGCGTTAATGCGGCCAAAGTCGAACAGCCTCCAACGTAACCCCAATACCGCCGATGCCTGGCTGGCATCGTTGGAGAACAGATTTGTGCTCGAGACCGACGTGGCGCTGCCTAACAGAGCCCCTACGGAAAACTTGGGGTAGTACTCGGAAATGGCTTCGCCAATACGAGCGCTCGATGCCGCAAGTCGGCGCTCTGCGACGATCAAGTCTGGACGCCGGCGCAGTAGATCGGCTGGAGAGCCCAGGCTGGCGAGGTGTGGTACATCCGGGATGGGTGTCGATTGCGCCAACTGCGCAGTGTAAGTCCCTGGCGGTTTACCCAACATGACATCCAGAGCGTTCATTGCCGAGTCAAGACCAGCCTGCAGTACCGGCACCGTTGCTTGCGCCTGGTTCAATGAACCTTGAGTCTGATTCAACTGCAGTTCAGCAGCCAGTCCCTTGGCGTAGAGATATTCGATGGTAGAGAGCAGCTGTTGTCGTGTCTCTACCTGCTTTCGGGCAATCTCCAGGCGTGCTTGCAGTCCGCGGATGCTGATGTAAAGGTCAGCGGTTTGCGCGACCACTGCTAGTCGTGTGGCAACTGCCGCAGCTTGGGCCGCCTGATAATCGGCGACGGCTGCTTCTTTGCCTCGGCGTAACCCTCCAAATACATCAAGTTCCCAGCCAGCATTGAGATTAGCCTCATAAGCACTCCCGTAGCGGTTATAGGATGGATCTGAATTCAGCGCTTGGCCCAACGGTGTTTCCAAGGATTGTCGTGCTCTAGCCGCTTGGCCACTGACGGTGGCCGACGGCAAAAGCGCGGCGTTAGCGGCTCCCAAGCCGGCGTGAGCTTGTTCGATCCTGGCTGTTGCCTGGGCTAAATCGAGATTTTGTTCAAGAGCTCGATTGATTAACTGGCTGAGAACGGGGTCATTGAACGTCTTCCACCAGACGGTGAGATCACTGGGGGTTGCGTCAACCGTTGGTGTTGCAGGTGCAATCGCTGAAAAGCGCTCGGGCAGCTCTACTTTGGGCTCGGAATAGTCAGGACCCACCGAGCACCCAGCGACCACACCGAAACTCAGCAATACGGCAAAACGGAGAGGGTGCATGTGACACCTTGGGAATGATCGATTAGTGACCATATTACGATTTGGTCATGAGTTGTCAACCGTCCTGCGGGTGCGTAAGCTGATCGCATGAACCCATTACCCATTTCCTCGTCCAGCACCCGTGGTCCCGCCGAACATGACATCCGCGACCAGATCGTCGCGGCGGCCAACGACCATTTCAGTCAATACGGTTACAGCAAGACAACAGTCTCCGACCTCGCGAAAGCGATCGGTTTTTCCAAGGCTTATATCTACAAGTTCTTCGACTCCAAGCAGGCGATTGGTGAGGCCATTTGCAGCAATTGCCTGTCGCAAATCATTGCGGCGGTGGAGCACGCGATCAATGCCGAGGGTATCTCACCGACGGAGCGCTTTCGAAGACTGGTCAAAACCCTGATAACCAAAGGGGTTGACCTGTTTTTCAATGATCGGAAATTGTATGACATCGCGGCCTTCTCGGCGTTGGAGCGCTGGTCCAGCTCGCAGGTATATGACGCGCGAATCAAACATTTCGTACAGCAAATTGTACGAGAAGGGCGTGAGCTCGGAGAGTTTGAGCGCAAGACACCCTTGGATGATACGGTGGAGTCGATTCATCTCGCGCTACGTCCCTACATCAATCCTTTGTTGTTGCAGTACAACCTCGACGTCGTTGAAGAGGCCCCTGGGCTCATCTCCAACCTCATTCTGCGCAGCCTGATGCCTTAAAAAGGCCCTGGCTGGCAGGTCTGGCGTACCTCTACGTTTATCTTTTCACCCGTAACTCAAGGCCGACCCTGCTGATCTGACATTGGTCATCAGGCGGCTTTAATTTGTTTGTAGTGTGACCATTGACATAAATGGTCACTTGAATAAGCATGGCGTATCTGTTTCCAAGAGGTCTTTATGATCCCGCGCCGCTCGACTTCATTTATCTTCATCGGTTTATTGCCGTTGGCCTTGGCTGCATGCAGCGAAGCGCCGCCTCCTGATCCTCGTCTTCAGGCGGCCCTGGTGCGCGTCAGTCTGGTTCAGCCTTCTGCACCTGAAACTCGCGTATACACCGGCGTCGTTGCGGCACGGGTTCAGAGCGACCTTGGTTTTCGGGTGGCCGGAAAGGTGACGGAGCGCCTCGTGGACACCGGCCAGAGCGTCAAGCGTGGACAGCCACTGATGCACATTGATGCGAACGATCTGACGTTGACAGCACGAGCGCAGCAGGAAGCGGTGCTCGCAGCAATGGCTCGATCGCGGCAGGCCACTGATGACGAGCTGCGCTACCGAGATTTGGTGTCGGTCGGTGCTGTTTCTGCCTCTGCTTATGCAGGGATCAAGGCCGCTGCTGACTCGGCCAACGCTCAATTGAATGCAGCCAAAGCCCAGGCGGATATCGCGAAAAACTCCACCGGTTATTCAACCTTGTTGGCCGATTCCGACGGGGTTGTTGTGGAGACCTTGGCAGAACCGGGGCAGGTCGTCGGTGCGGGCCAGGTGGTGGTGCGTGTTGCCCATTCCGGGCAACGCGAGGCGGTCATTCAATTACCCGAAACGCTACGTCCGGCTCTGGGATCGTCGGCGACAGTTCAGCTTTATGGGGTGGACCAGCACGCAGGGCAGGCGCATCTGCGCCAGCTGTCCGATTCGGCTGACAGGTTGACCCGCACATTTGAGGCGCGTTACGTGCTGGAAAGCGCACTTGCCAATGCCACGCTGGGGTCGACCATTTCGGTCGCCATCGGCAGCACGCGAACGGCCATCGATGGTGAAGTCCAGGTGCCTGTCGCCTCTCTCTATGACGCCGGTAAAGGTCCGGGTGTATGGGTCGTGAGTCGGGAACCTGAGCAGGTGACCTGGCGCCCTGTAACGCTCCTCGGTTTGAATGATGCGGAAACTGCACGTGTGACAGGTGACCTCAATATCCACGATCGTATTGTCGCGCTGGGCGCTCACCTTCTGAGCGAGGGCGAGCAGGTCAGGCCCCAGATGGCGGGCAACGCAGAGGTGCGCCGATGACCGGATTCAACCTGTCCGCGCTGGCGGTGCGTGAGCGTTCGATCACGCTGTTTTTGATCCTGCTGATATCCATCGGTGGGCTGTACGCCTTCTTCAAGTTAGGGCGCGCGGAAGATCCTGCCTTCACCATCAAACAAATGACCGTGGTAACGGTATGGCCTGGAGCGACGGCTCAGGAGATGCAGGACCAAGTGGTTGAAAAGCTCGAAAAACGCATGCAGGAACTGCGTTGGTATGACCGGACTGAGACCTTCACGCGTCCGGGAGTGGCACTCACCACCGTTTATTTGCTCGATAGCACGCCACCTAATGCTGTTCCCGAGGAGTTTTACCAGGCGCGCAAGAAGCTCCGTGATGAAGAGGCGGGTTTGCCGCCTGGTGTCATCGGCCCGATCGTCAACGACGAATATGCCGATGTCACCTTTGCCCTTTATGCGCTCAAGGCAAAGGGCGAGCCGCAACGATTACTGGTTCGCGAGGCTGAGTCGTTGCGTCAACGCCTGCTGCACGTGGCGGGCGTGAAGAAGGTCAATATCATTGGCGAGCAGTCCGAGCGCATTTATGTCGAGCTGTCATATGAGCGTCTGGCGACGCTGGGTATTTCCGCTCGAGACATATTTAGCGCGTTGAATGCGCAAAACATGATGACGCCGGCCGGTTCAGTTGAGGCGAAGGGCCCCCAGGTGTTCATTCGACTTGATGGCGCGTTTGATGACCTGCGCAAGATTCGCGATACGCCACTGGTCGTGCAGGGTAGAACCCTCAAATTATCCGATGTGGCCGAGGTCAAGCGCGGTTACGAGGACCCCTCCACGTTCATGGTGCGCAACAATGGCGAGCCCGCGTTGCTGCTCGGTATCGTGATGCGCGACGGCTGGAACGGTCTTGATTTAGGTAAGGCGCTTGAAGCCGAGACGACGTCGATCAATGAGCAATTGCCGTTAGGCATGACCTTGAGCAAGGTCACCGACCAGGCGGTGAACATTGATGCATCCGTCACCGAATTCATGATCAAGTTCTTCGCGGCGCTGGGCGTGGTTCTGCTGGTGTGTTTTCTCAGCATGGGTTGGCGTGTCGGTATCGTCGTCGCTGCGGCGGTGCCGCTGACCCTGGCGGCAGTTTTCATTGTCATGGCCGCGACAGGCAAGGACTTTGACCGCATAACGCTTGGGTCGCTGATTCTGGCGCTGGGGCTACTGGTGGACGATGCGATCATTGCCATTGAAATGATGGTGGTGAAGATGGAGGAGGGTTATGACCGCATCAAAGCCTCTGCTTATGCTTGGAGTCACACCGCCGCGCCTATGTTGTCAGGCACGTTGGTCACTGCAATCGGCTTTATGCCCAACGGCTTCGCCAAATCAACGGCAGGAGAGTACACCGCCAACATGTTCTGGATCGTCGGCATTGCGCTGATCACATCCTGGGTGGTGGCAGTGGTGTTCACGCCTTACCTCGGGGCGAAACTGCTGCCGCAGGCCAAGGTGCCAGAAGGCGGGCATACCGCGATTTACGGGACGCCCAATTACGTGCGTTTCAGGCGCGTGCTGGGTGTGGTGATTCGCCGTAAAGGGCTTGTAGCGATCGCAGTCGTCGGCTTGTTCATTGTCGCAATTCTCGGCATGGGCGTGGTGAAGAAGCAATTTTTCCCAACGTCGGACCGTCCGGAGGTGCTCGTTGAGGTGCAGATGCCTTATGGCACGTCCATCGAGCAAACCGATGCCGCGGCGTCCGAAGTCGAGGCGTGGCTTGCAAAACAACCGCAAGCACGGACAGTCACCGCCTACATCGGTCAGGGTGCTCCACGGTTCTATTTGGCGATGGCGCCAGAGTTGCCCGATCCTTCTTTTGCAAAAATCGTTGTGCTAACGGCTAACCAGGAAGAGCGTGAGGCGCTCAAGATCCGGCTGAGGCAAGCCGTTGCTGATGGTCTGGCCCCTCAAGCACGTGTACGTGCGACCCAGTTGGTATTCGGTCCTTACTCGCCTTACCCGGTGGCCTTTCGCGTCATGGGGCCGGACCTGACAGTGCTACGCAATATCGCCGGGCAAGTGCGTGAGGTCATGAAAGCCAGCCCCCTGATGAGGACCGTCAATACGGACATGGGCGAGCGTGCTCCGGCACTTCACCTGGCACTGAATCAGGATCGTCTGCAGGCCTTCGGTCTGACCTCCGCAGAGGTTGCCCAGCAGCTTCAGTTTCTGCTGACGGGAGCGCCAGTGACTCAGGTGCGCGAGGACATTCGCTCCGTCCAGGTGATTGCCCGCTCTGCCGGTGATACTCGTTTGGACCCCTCTAAAATCAATGCCTTTACATTGACCGGAGCGCAGGGCCAACGGGTGTCGCTGTCTCAGATCGGAACTGTGGAAATTCGAATGGAAGAGCCCATTCTGCGGCGTCGTGACCGAACGCCGACCATTACCGTTCGGGGTGATGTGGCTGAAGGGCTTCAGCCGCCCGATGTTTCCAGCGCCGTGATGAAGCAACTGCAACCGCTGATTGAACAGTTGCCCAAAGGCTATCGAATTGAGCTGGCAGGGGCGATCGAGGAGTCGGGGAAAGCGAACAAAGCGTTACTGCCGCTGTTCCCCATCATGATCGCGCTGACGTTACTCACCATCATCATCCAGGTGCGCTCGATGTCGGCAATGATGATGGTGTTTGCCACAGCACCTCTGGGCCTGATTGGCGTGGTGCCGATCCTTCTGCTGTTCCAGCAACCCTTCGGGATCAACGCGTTGGTGGGATTGATTGCGCTGTCGGGGATTCTGATGCGTAACACGCTGATCCTCATTGGCCAGATTCACGCCAATGAGCAGGCTGGCCTGCGCCCTTATGACGCCGTGGTCGAAGCCACTGTGCAGCGTGCCAGGCCAGTCATTCTCACGGCACTGGCGGCGATGCTGGCGTTCATCCCGCTGACCCACTCGGTGTTCTGGGGGACGCTGGCCTACACTCTGATCGGAGGTACGTTTGCTGGCACTGTGCTGACATTGGTGTTCCTGCCGGCGATGTATGCCCTCTGGTTCAAGATCAAACCTGACACTTCACAGGAGCCCCTGGCGCCCGCACATCCAGCCTGATTGGGCAACAAACGCTCGTTCAGGCGAGCGTTACGTCTTCTCGGCGCAGGCCGAAAACAAAGCGAAATGATGGCCCTGATCCATCTGGCCAGGACGAAGAGAGCATGAGGTGAGTCAATGTCATTGGAAAGCAAACGTATCGTAGTCACGGGCATGGGGATCGTTTCCCCATTGGGCTGTGGTGTGGAGGACGTCTGGCGCCGTTTGTTGGACGGACAGTCCGGTATCAGGGCTTTGTCAGAAGAATTTAGCAACGGTGTGGGATGCGCGGTTGGAGGCCAGGTGCCTTCACTGGAGCAGGATCCGGTCGCTGGTTTCGATCCTGAGTTGGCCGTCTCGGCAAAGGATCGAAAAAAGATGGATCGGTTTATCGAGTTTGCTCTTTTAGCTGCACGTGAGGCGCTGACACAAGCCCGCTGGACACCTGAACAGAGCACTGAGCAGGAACGTACCGCGACGATAATTGGCACAGGTATTGGTGGCTTCACAGCGATAGCCAATGCCGTTCGCACTACCGATGAGCGAGGCCCTGGTCGCCTTTCGCCGTTCACCATACCGTCATTTCTCGCCAACCTTGCGGCGGGTCATGTGTCGATTAAATATAATTTCAAGGGGCCGCTGGGGGCACCGGTCACTGCGTGTGCCGCAGGAGTGCAGGCCATTGGCGACGCCGCCAGGTTAATCCGTTCGGGTGAAGCCGACATCGCGTTGTGCGGCGGCGCCGAGGCTGCAATTCATCGTGTCAGTCTGGCCGGGTTCGCCGCCGCTCGAGCCCTGTCCACGGGTTTTAACGATTGCCCAGAGAAAGCCTCGCGCCCCTTTGATCGGGACCGAGATGGTTTCGTCATGGGAGAGGGCGCCGGGATGCTGGTCATTGAATCACTTGAACATGCGCTGGCGCGGGGAGCGAAACCGATCGCAGAGCTGATCGGATATGGCACCAGTGCGGATGCTCACCACCTGACCGCAGGTCCCGAAGACGGCAACGGTGCGCGCCGTGCGATGCAGCAGGCGTTGGATCAGGCCAGGCTAAAACCTGAAGAGATTCAGCATATCAACGCCCATGCCACTTCAACGCCAGTCGGGGACAAAGGTGAACTGGCGGCAATTCGCGGGTTGTTCGGCGCTTCCTCACGGGTCGCGGTCACATCGACCAAATCCGCCACCGGCCATTTGCTGGGTGCGGCCGGCGGCCTCGAAGCCGTTTTCACCGTTCTGGCGCTACGAGACCAAATCGTCCCGCCGACGCTCAACTTGCTCAACCCGGATGAGGCTGCTGCAGGTTTGAATCTGGTCGCCCTTCAATCCAAGCCAATGGCAATCGAGCACGCCTTGTCCAATGGCTTCGGCTTTGGCGGGGTGAATGCCAGTGTCCTGTTTCGCCGATGGCTTGAGAATTAAGTAGAGGGCTGCATATCCGGTTTCTAAAGCAATATTGCACGCTTACAGCGCTCATTGGTTAAGTCGCCGTTTAGTCAAAGGGAGGGGCAGAGCCTGACGCAGATGGTATTCAGGCTCTGTGGTAATTACGTTCTGCCCTACAACCTTATGTCGATAAAAGGCTTTTTTGGGGCTTGGTGGTTTTTTTTTACCGACTATCCAGGCCCCCGAAAAACATTAGGAGGGGCGGCTGATCGAGGTTCTCGTGGACTGGCAGCCTGCGTCCGTGCCGGTCACTTTGCTTTATCCGCATCAACGTTTTCTCTCGCCAGCCGTGCGCGCATTTGCTGACTGGGTAGCCGAGCTTGTCCACGACGGTAATTCAAGTACGCCGAGGCTCGCCCGCGGCAATTTCGCGCATCAGACTCAGGTAACGACGCGCTCCCAGCCCCAGAGGTCGGTTCTTTACCCAGATGATGTCGACCCATAACCGCATCTGACTTGGCATGTTGTCAAACACCACCTCCGTCAATGCGCCCGAAGTGATTAGCGGTTGTACCAGCGGCTGTGGAAGATAAGCCCAGCCCAATCCTTGCTGCACCAGATCCAGCGTTGCCAGATAACTGTCGCTGAGCCAAATCCGCCGCGACAGCACAACGCGTGGGTCAGAGTCTGTAGGTCCTCCAGTCGCAACTATGATCTGCCGAACGTCCACCAGTTGCTCTTCACCTAAAGGGCTTTTCTTGCCGGCGGCCGCAGGATGATCTGGAGAGGCAACTGCGACTAACAACTGGCTCCCCGCTTCAAGAAACGTCTCCCGCTCGTCAAGCCCTGGTCGTTCAAATCCAAGTGCCAATTGCACACGTCCTTCATGGAGCATGCGCATCGCCTCCGGATGGGAAGCGGAGCGAATCTCGATTTCAAGCGTGGGAAACTCTTTGGCGATAATGGACAGCGGACGATTCCACACGCCTGTTTGCAGCTCCGGCGCCATCGCAAGGACCAAGCGCCCCTCCAACCCCTGATGAAGCTGGAGGGCATGCGCGTCCAGCAGGTTTAACTGGCTCGCGACCTGTCTTGCCTGGGGCTCAAGTGCTTTGGCGGCTGCGGTAGGAATGGCTTTGCGGGTCGATCGATCAAAAAGCAACAGATCCAGCTCTGCTTCAAGCTGTGACACCGCCATGTTGATCGCGGAGGGAACCCGGCCTAATTTTCGTGCTGCGGCTGAAAAGGAGCCGCTGTCCACGACCGAAAGGAAAATTTTAAGTGACTCGCTGGTAAATGCCATCGTGGTTGTCAATTTTCCTGATGATGATTGTCTTTATTTATCAGATTTATTAGCCTAATTTCCACTCCTAATACAAATTAAGTACGTGGAGAACACCATGTTAAATGCCGATTTGAGGGGGCATGTGGCACTGGTCAGTGGTGCTGGAAGTGAAGCTGGCATTGGTATGGCGATCGCTCGCAGGCTAGGTGCATCTGGGGCGAAGTTGATCGTTACCGCCAGCAGCAACCGCATCGCGGATCGGGTTAAAGAGCTACGCCTTGAAGGGTTTGAAGTTGAAGGCCGGCCAGCTGACCTCACCGATGAAAGCCAGGTACGTGAACTCGGCCTATGGGCAGAGTCCGTCTGGGGGCGGGTCGATATCCTGGTGAATAACGCTGGTATGGCCATGCAAGGAAGCCCGGAGGTTTTCTCGGAATTGGCAACTATGGAACTGCACGAATGGAATCTTTCACTGGCAAGAAACTTAACCACTGCGTTTCTTTTAACTCGGGCTATTTTGCCCGGTATGCGCGCGCGAAGTTACGGGCGCATTGTCAATATTAGTTCCACCACGGGCACCCGGGGGAGCAATCCGGGCGAAGCCGCTTATAGCGCCGCTAAGGCCGCGATGATTGGTATGAACATGGGACTTGCACTTGAAGTCGCCAAGCAGGGGGTTACTGTAAACAGCGTGGCTCCCGGATGGATCACCACCGGCTCAACCACGCCCGTTGAAGCAGAGGCGGGGCGCTTCACCCCAATAGGGCGGGCGGGCAGCCCCCGCGAAGTGGCGGCGGCGGTTGCATTTCTGGCGTCGCCTGACGCCAGTTACATCACGGGTGAAGTCCTTGTGGTGGATGGCGGGAACTGTCTGGTCGAGAACAAAGCACCTCCAGCCTGATCTCAAATCACTTCGGTTTATCCGCTAAATATGAGGTTGTTCCGCGGGATAAATTAATAATCCAAAGTAAGGTTTTCTGCGTTAACTGCAATATACCCAGGTATGAGTTAATCCGCGCTACAAATATTGATGGCGAACGCCCGAGCTGTACGTTGTGGGGGCGCGGTTTCTGGCTATTCGCGAATCGATAGGGGAATGAATGTGGCGATGGGTTGTTTTCTATCTGGCTGGCGACGTTGTTTAATCAATGTAATAGTTAATATAGGGTTTTGATCATGTCGAGAAGTGGAATTTCTGAATCAGCAGTTGCTGCTTTTACTGCCTCCGAGCGTGCCCGTTTTATAGAAAACAACCCAACGTCAATGGCGCTGGCCAAACGTGCCAAGGCAAATCTGTTCAACGGTGTTCCCATGCACTGGATGAGCGACTGGTCGATGCCGTCGCCGCTCTTCGTCAAGCGTGCCAAGGGGGCACGCTTCACCGATGTTGACGATCATGAGTACATTGACTTTTGCCTGGGCGATACCGGCACGATGTTTGGCCATTCACCCGAGCCTATCGCCCGTGCCATAGCCGAGCAGGCGAATAATGGCTTGACCACCATGCTGCCTGGCGAAGACGCGGTGGTTTGCGGCGAGTTGCTGGCTCAGCGATTTGGGCTGCCTTATTGGCAGGTCACCGCCAATGCGACTGACGCCAATCGTTATGTTCTGCGCTGGGCGCGAGCTATCACCAAACGCAATGTGTTGCTGGTATTCGACGGCTGTTATCACGGCACGGTGGATGACGTGATGGTGCGGTACCGCGACGGCAAGACAGTGCATCGTTCAGGTCTCGTGGGCCAAGCCTACGACTTGACCCAATACAGTCGATCTATCCCCTTCAACGATGTCGCCGCACTGGAAGCTGCATTAGCCCAGGGCGATGTGTGCGCGCTGATGTGTGAGCCGGCGATGACGAACATAGGCATGGTCCTGCCCGATCCGGGATTCATGCAAAAGTGCCGAGAGTTGACCCATAAATATGGCAGCCTGCTGATCATTGATGAGACCCACACTATTTCTACCGGCATCGGTGGATGCACTCGCCAATGGGATTTGAAACCCGACTTTTTCGTGGTGGGTAAACCCATCGCAGGTGGCGTGCCTTGCGCTGTGTTTGGCGTGACCGAGCACGTTGCCTTGGCCATGCGCGACGTGCAGAAGAGCGCAGAGGGCGGCGGCCATGGCCACAGCGGTATGGGAACGACGCTGTCCGCCAACGCACTGGCGATGCATTGCATGCGCGTCAGTCTTGAAGAGGTCATGACCGAGTCTGCCTACCAGCACATGTTGCCCCTGGCCTCAAGACTGGCACAGGGATTTCGAGCGTTGTTCAAGCGGCACCGACTGAACTGGTCTGTCACAGAGTTGGGGGCTCGTTGTGAGTTTCAATTCTGTGCCACCTCGCCCAGAACCGGCGCGCAAGCCGAGGCGGCTTTTCATGACAGCCTTCAAATGGCGCTGCACCTGTATCTAATCAATCGCGGCATCCTGATCACGCCTTTTCACAACATGACCCTGTGCTGTCCACAGACAAGTGATGCCGATATCGACAGGCTGATCGGTGAGTTGGATAGCGCGCTGACCACACTGCTTGCCATCCCTGGCGCGCGGGTTATCCCTTCATGACCGGATGTTTGACGCTCCCGTTTTTCTCGAATACTGCCAAGTCGCTTGAATGAGCGCTAAGAGGTTTGACATGCAATTTGCTGATAAAAAAGAGGCCGAAGATTATCTGGCCGCCCACCCTGAAGTACTGAGCATCGAGTTGTTCCTTATCGACGCAAATGGTGTTCCACGGGGCAAACTGTTGCATCGCGACGAGCTGCTGGCGATCTACGAAAATGGTCGGCCGCTGCCGAGTTCCATTCTCGCCTTGACCGTGCAGGGTGAAGACGTCGACGAGACAGGCTTGGTCTGGGATGTCGCTGACGCCGACTGCTGGACCTACCCTTTACCGGGAAGCCTGACCTTGCAACCTTGGCGCACCCATCCCACCGGCCAAGTGCAGGTGAGCATGCACCCGACCCAAGGTATTCCTGCCGCACCGGCCGACCCGCGACATGTACTGGTGAACACCATCGAGCGGCTGAAAGCCGATGGATTCCATCCGGTAATGGCCGTTGAGTTGGAGTTTTACCTGCTGGACCAACAGCGCGACGTCAACGGTCGGCCGCAGCCTGCATTGCAGACCAATGGTGTACGCCCTCATGCACCGCAGGTGTATGGCGTATACGAACTGGAGCAGCTTCAACCTTTTCTTGATGACCTCTACGCAGCTTGCGCGCTGCAAGGGCTGCCAGTGCGTACTGCGATCTCCGAGTACGCTCCGGGCCAGGTCGAGTTGACGCTGGAGCATCGTTTCGACGCACTCCAAGCCATCGATGAAGGCGTCCGTTACAAACGCTTGGTCAAAGGCGTGGCCAACAAACATGGGCTGCAAGCGTGCTTCATGGCCAAGCCCTTCAGCGATCAGGCCGGTAGCGGTCTGCATTTGCACGTCAGCCTGGCCGACGAGCAGGGTCACAACCTGTATGCGAGCGAAGACCCACAGGGCACGCCGCTGTTGCGTCACTCCATTGGCGGGATGATGGCGACCTTGTTTGACGCGCTGGCGATATTTTGCCCCCATGCCAATTCATATCGCAGGTTCCAGACCGGTAGTTACGCGCCGCTGGCCAAAAGCTGGGGCGTCAACAATCGTACTGTGTCGTTTCGCGTACCCGGCGGCCCTGCGATAAGCCGGCATATCGAACACCGCATTTGCGGTGCCGATGCCAACCCCTATCTCGCCGCTGCCGCATTACTTGCGGGCATTCACCACGGCATCACTCATCAAAGCGATCCTGGCGCAGCGATTGTGGGCAATGGCTATGAACAGGCGACCGATTTTCTACCCACCGACTGGCTGACAGCGTTGCAGGCACTGGAACGTTCCACCTGGGCACGCGAAGCGCTGGGCGCTGAATTCCTGAAGGTGTTCCTGGCGATCAAATGGCGCGAGTTCCGTCAATTCAATGCTGAAGTCGGAGAGCAGGACTGGCGCTGGTACCTCACCCACGCATGAGTGTTTGCCTGGTATTTGAACGCTGTCGAGCTGCTGGTCCACCGTTATTTGATGGGAGTGGCTCACCTGCTGGGCGAGCAGCCTTTTCCTGGAATTGATGATGATTAAGTCCAGCAAGCTGTGGCTAAACCCAGAAAAATAGCGATAAGACACAAAATCAGGGATTTACGCAGCTTGATAGGGCCTAGCGTTAATTCTATAATTTTGGGAATTAACTGGCGCAAAAATGGGCTGGGTACACATTATGTTGGATTTAAGCTTCAGTAAGCCGAGCGAGGTCGTCAAGCGCCTCTGCGATCGCTTGCGCACAGAGCGCTTGGCGATGGACATGACACAAGCCGAATTGGCCGGGCGTGCCGGCATCGGCACCAACACCGTGTCCAACCTTGAAGCTGGGCGCAATGTCGGGTTCGAGAACGTGGTCCGGGTGGCGATGGCCCTTGGCCGAACCAAGGAACTCGAAGGTCTGTTCCTGCCAAAGCTGGAAAGCATCGAGGATATTCGGCGCTACGAAAACAGCGCCAATCGTCTCCGTACAAAGAGGAAGTCCGGCAATGCTTGAGCAGGTGAACGTCTTCTATGAGGGCTGGGGTGAGCGATGGCAATGGGGCACGCTGGTCTCCACGACCGCCCTGACCGGTCGCCCGCTGATCGTGTTCGAGTACAGCAATGAAGCCAGGCAAAGAGGCTTGGAACTGTCCTCCTACACGTTGCCGTTGGCGGGGGCTCAGTTGCGCCGAGATTTTCCAGACCACCAACTGTACTTGCCAGGGCCAGTTTACGACTCGTTGCCGGATGGGTGGGGCATGTTGCTGATGGACCGTATGTTCAGGCGCCGCGGGCTCACCACGGCGCGCATTGGCTCACTGGAACGGCTGGCCTACATCGGTAGCAATGCGATGGGGGCCATGACGTTTGAGCCCGTGGCACCCGAAGGGCAGGAGTCCGAGGTCCACATTCCGCTGGAACAGCTTGCCGCCGAAGTGCAACAAGTGCTCCATGGCGACGGTGGCGAGTTCCTGCAGACGTTGCTGCTCGTGGGCGGCTCGCCTCAAGGTGCAAGGCCTAAGGCCCTCGTCTATCGCGATCCCAAAACTGGCGGGTTTACCACTGCCGTCACGCCGGGCTTTGAAGCATGGTTGATTAAGTTCCCGGCCAAAGACGAACATGCCGAGGTGTGCGCTATCGAAATGGTCTACGCCGAGTGCCTGCGCAGGTGCGGTATCGAGACCCCTGACACGCAGCACTTCAGTCTGCCTAATGGGTTGGCAGCGTTTGCCAGTAAGCGATTTGACCGCCGGGATGGTCTGCGCATCCCCATGCAAAGCCTCGCGGCCTTTACGGGGGCAAATTACCGGTCTCCGGGGGTGTTGGACTACGTCAACTTCTTGCGGGCAACACAGATGTGTACCAACGACGTGCGAGAGATGGCGGTGGCCTTCGAACGTGCCGTCTTCAACGTTGCGTTCAACAACAGGGACGATCATCCCAAGAACTTTGCCTACATCATGTCGCAGGACGGTCAGTGGAGACTCTCGCCGGCTTACGACGTGACGTTCTGCGAGGGGCCAGGTGGATACCACCAGATGGATGTGATGGGGGAGGCCCTGTCGATTTCCCGCACGCAAATGCTTCGGCTTGCGGAGGAAGCCGAGGTGCCCCTGGACGCTGCAGGCAGAGTGATTGACGGCATTTGTGATGTAGCGAGCCGGTTTGCAACCATCGCCGAGAACCTATGCCCACAGGTTATTACCCGAGACACCTTGCGCACGATCCAAGACCGTATTGATCAGAACGTAGCTCGGCTACAACAAGGTCATGCGGGTAGCGGTCGCCAAAAAACATTTTGACCGGGCTCTAGGACAACATGTTCAGGCAGAAAAATTTCAAATATGCCCCCAATGTTGCCCCCCAGGTCGCTCGTGATACACGAGCGAACGAAAAATGGCGCCTACCTCAGGAATGCTCTATCACCATCCTGATCATTATCGGCGTGGTCCATACCGGGCTCATGTCGACCCTGCTGTACAGTGCCATCCAGAAAATCCCCACGGCGTTGGTCGGCGCACTGTCTAACAGTCAGCCGATGGAAGTAGCTATGTAACGAAGTGAAAGAGTGTATTTCGGATAAGTTAATAATTTGCCGCAGTGCGTGTGTACGCTATCGCTGACTACAATTTAATATTGTAAAGCCAGACTTAATGATAAAGTGCGCTGAACACGGGGCGCCGGTTATTGGGCTTTATTGTTGCAGGATTTGAAATTACTATTTGCGTCGGGTGAAATAATGCGTCGCTATACCACAGTTTTAAGCAGCTTTATGTTGGCATTGATTATTCCGCAATTGACCCAGGCCGCCGTTTTCGGTTGGCAGGAAAAAGCGTTGATTCAACCTGAGCAAGGAAGTGTGGAGGTCGAACTTAATCCCACTTCGCCGAAGTCTTCCATTGAAGTTCATGACCTCGTCCTATTCCAGAAAAATGGCGAGAATTGGGCGCGTTTCAGTGTACCGGTGATGCACGCATTAACCGGTACGAGCGATTTGACGCTGGAGAGGAAAGTACTGCGCACCGAAAAATCCAAAACCGCCTTTGGCAGCAGTCAGCATCAGTTGGTGCGGATGTCGCTGTGCCTGGGTGACAAGGTATACGCCGAGGACCTTACGCTGAAAACCCGCGGCAAAGGTGGTTCGCCGGTCAAGCTGGGGCGTGATGTGCTTACACACGTGGGCTTGGTTGATGCGTCGCGATTCGACACCCTCAAGCCTGATTGCAAGCCGTGATACCGCGCCAATCAGGCGTCGGGGGAGCCCCGGAGCCTGATTGGCGATGATTTACTGGTTGAGGATCCCGCGATCCCAGTTCTGCTGATTCCTGCGCGCGTCCTGTATGAACGGTGACCACTGGATCAACTTGAGCACCACCCGGTTCAGCAACCGGCCTGGTAATGTCAGGGGCCGCTGCACATCCAGGAACAGCACCACGCGTCGCTCGTCAGTGTCGTTCCAGACCTGATGCTTGTAAGTGTCGTCGAATACCAGGCAACTGTCCTGCTGCCAATGGCGGACCTCATCGCCCACCTCTATACGACACTGTTCGGCCTGTTGCGGGATGATCAGCCCCAGGTGCACCCGCAGCAATCCGTTGTAAGGCCCACGGTGGGGGGGAATGTGCTTGCCGGGGCTGAGAATCGAAAAAAACGCGGTGTACATGCCCGGGATGGACTCGATGACCTGGGTCGTTTGTGGGCACTGCGCGCAATTGCCGTCGATCTTGTAGCCATAGCCGTAGAGGAAAAACGTCTTCCAGCGGTCGTCCTGGGTCAGTCTGGCCTGGTCCTTGGATATCTGCTGAAAGCTGGGAATGGCGTCGCTGTTGCGTAGCACGGCATCGAGCTCGGCGCGAATCACCGCCGACCTGGCTTCCAGGTCCCGGGCCCAGGCGAAGATGGCGGGATCAAAGAACGGCGTGTTACCCACCGTAGAGCTGCGCCGTATCAGATTCTCAAGGCGTTTGATGATCCACAGGCCGATGGCGACGCTGGGGCGATGTTTGCGTTTTTTCTTGGGGGTCAAAGCCGTCTTCCTAGCGGTCATGGAAAATATCCTGTTGGTTTCATGTACGTGGTCGTTGTTTCAATAGCTTCCACAGCAGCGGCCAGCAGAACACCAGCGGATAGCGGCGCAACCGCTCCGGTTGTTTGATCGGCTCGCCCCAATGGCGCTCAAGTTTCCAGATGGCGTAGTCCACTGCGCCCTTGACGGTAAACAGCGATTTGATCAGGCGCACCAGGTTCAATGCGCGGCCTTGCACGCGCCGGGTCCGCCAGTGCCGCGCCTGGCGTCGCTGCTGTTCCGCGGTGCTGTGGTTGATATACAGCTCATCGGTCGTCGACCCGACAAAGCCGGCGCCATCGACCTGGGCGGCCGCGGCCAGGAGGGCAGCGAGGTAGTCTTGATTCTGCTGGGTGATCAGTGCCGGGCGATCGCTGCTTTCGGGCCGCAGTTCGGTGCCGTAGGTAAAGCTCAAGGCACGGGTCCAGAACGTGTCGCTGTTGAAGAAGGGGGCTTGCAGGGGGGCCGTTTCGCTGATCATGCGCAAGGCCGCGCGGCACACTGCTCGCTCCACGCGCAGCTGGATGGAGGGCGTGCGGCTGAACACCAGGCGGCTAGGCTGGGCAAAACGCGCCCACAGGTAGCTTTGAAACCAGCTATGGGTGCCTTGTTCGAAATCGCTCACTGAGAGAATGGCGCACTTGGCGCGCAGGGTTTTGCCGGCGGTATCAGTGGCCGTGAACAGAAACACCGTGGGCGGCAGCAGGGCGTTGGCCCATTGACTGAGCCGGGAGGCGTGGATGTCCTGGTAGTGATCCACCAGGACGTACAGGTCGATCAACCCCTCATCGGTGGTGCGTGTGCGCAGGCAAGAGCCGTAGAACAGGATCGCCGAGATGCCTGCGCCGAACCGCGCCATCAGTGCCTCGGTCAGTGCGTGCAGGTCTTGGCCTACCGGCCGTGCCAGTTCACGGGTCACCAGCTCGAACAGGGGGCGTGTCGCCGGGTCGCGTTCAATCTCGATCATGGAGTGTCCTTACAAGGTGATGAAGCGCACGGGCGGGCTGGTCTTGATTTCAAGTGTTCCGGTTACCGGGAATATCTCGCCGTCCAGCAGGTATTCGCGCAGGTGGTCAATGCTGGCGTTTTGGGCGTTGTGACTCAGGTAGCCCGGGTCCCGGCGCATGGCAGCGCTGGGTCGCCCGCGCAGTACAGCGGGCAAGGCCCGGCACAGGCGGGCAGGGGCCTGGGCAATGGCGGTCAGGCGCATGGGCTGGCGTTCGGTGCCCCAAAATGGCGTGCTGCCCAGCAGCAATTTGTCCAGGGTGGTGGCCAATACCAGCAGCCATGGCGCCTCG
The DNA here is from genome assembly GCF_024169655.1 of Pseudomonas marginalis. Classification (GTDB taxonomy): domain Bacteria; phylum Pseudomonadota; class Gammaproteobacteria; order Pseudomonadales; family Pseudomonadaceae; genus Aquipseudomonas; species Aquipseudomonas paraveronii. Next base: position 2,783,177 of record NZ_JALJWV010000001.1, read on the forward strand.
CGCGTCGCGCCGTTCACCGTGATAGGGGCGTTAACGGTCGCAAGCAGATGGCTGGCCGTGCGGGAAAACAACGCCAGCAGCATGCGCACGAAGGCAGTCAATGGCCCCGCCAGCCCCTTGAGGCCGGTGGGGCGAACCCGCTCATGAAAATAGCGAACGCCGGTGACGATTGAACCGGCGCCAAAGAACAGGCCGCATTGTGTTCGCCGGTTGTGTGAGTCCGACACTTGCAGCACGGCCGTGGGCCTCTCGAGCGCGGTGTGGTTGTCATGGGTCAGCCAGCGCGTCAGTGCCTTGATTGCCTTGAGTGGGTTGCCACGCAACCCGATGGCATTGGCACTCATGTTGGTGGTGCCCGCGGGGACGATGAACACCTTGGGAACTTGCGCCCCAGGGGTTTGCAGCAGGCTGGTCAGCGCCGCCTGCAGCGTGCCGTCCCCGCCCACTACCACCAACAAGTCGTTTTCCATCAGCGCCCAGTTGGCGATGGCAGTCTCGATCTCGGCAGGGGTGCGCACCTGCGCGAACTGGGCGCGAGGCAATCTATAGATCAGGCGGCACAGGCGTACCAGTTGGCGACGAACGCGTCCGCTGAGGGGGTTGATCAAAACGCCGATGCGCCGCGGCTGAGCAATTGAAGGTGGGTTGATGTTCATGACGTTGCCTAGGCGTTTCGGTCGAAGCGATAGACCAGCATCAATGCCGCGCCCAGGATAAACAGCGGTGGCAACAAGGTGGTCAACAGCGGATTCAGGGCAAACAGCAGCCCCAGGTTGACGATGATCTGATTACCCACATAGGTCAGCAGACCGACGACAGCGCCCACCGCCAGGCGGCTGCCCATCCCGGGGTCGCGCTGTTGCACGAAGGTGAAGGGTACCGCCAGCAGGATCATCGCCAGCGTCAGGATCGGCCGGCCGAACTTCTGCCACAGGGCGATGCTGTACTGATCGACGGGTTGATCGGTGGCCTTGAGAAAGTGGATGTAGCGGCTCAGCTGCTTGATGGAAAAACTGTCGCTGGGCAGGGTCAGCTCCTTGAGATGAATACTGGAAAAGATCGACGTCCATTGCAGGCTATCCAACTCGCGGACCGTTTCTTCGCCCTCGCTCCATTGCTTGAAGTTGACTTGGTTGAGCGTCCAGCTGCCGTCCTGGGAGACGCTGGCATTGTCGGCGTGAATGTAACTGGCCAGGGTGTTGTCCGGGTTGTAGCGGAATATCTCGATGCCCATGGGCCGGTTGTGCGTGGCCACGCTGTCGATCCTGGCGACTTCATTGCCGCGCCTGGCCCACAGCGTCCCCTTGGCATTGACTGCCTCATCGGAACTGGTGATGGCGGCGTTGCGCATCTGCAGGCCGCGCTGCTGCAGCGGTGAGGCCACCCATTCATCCAGTGCTGCCAGGCTGGCGGTCAGCAACACGCCTGCGGTGACGGCCGCCAGGGCAATACGCACGATGGACACGCCGGCGGCGCGCAGGGCCGTGAGCTCCTGGCTGACCGCCAATTGGCCCAGGCCGACGATGCCGCCCAACAGGGCGATGAAGGGCCCCAGGTCGATCAGGCGACGGGGCAGCGTCATCAGCACCACCGCCACCGCCTGGGTCCAGCGGTAGCCGCCAGCGCTGACATTGTCGAGTTCGCTGATCAGATCAAAAGTTGTGAACAACGGAATCAGCAGCGCAGCGGCAGCACCGAAACCCACGAACACGTTCCTGACCAGGTAGCGACCCCAAAGGCTCATCGCGAAAACCTCGGCAGCAGCCGCAGGTCACGGGCCATCAAGGCCCCCAGGCCAACCAGCATCAGCAGGGGGACCAGCCACAGGCCCGGGATAAGGGGCAGGGCGGTATTGGCTACCAGGGTGCGGCACAGGTTGCCGGCATAGAAGATCACCGTAAACAGGATCGCGATCGGCAGCAGGGTCGAGAACCGGCCTTTGCGCGGTGCGGTCCGGCTCAGCGGCACGGCCAGCAGGGCCATGAGAATGGCATTCAGGCCGCGGCTTTCACGCCATTGCAGTTCGGCTTTGTCCTGGGGCATGGCCGACATGGCCAGCATCGCGCTGGGGGTGGATTTGCGCTTTGACTCTTCGGTCGGTCCCACCGGCTTGAGGTGTAGCAGCAACTCTTTGTAATTCAGTGTGCTGTCCTTGCTGCCGCGATGCACCAGCGTATAACTGGTGCCCTGTTGCAGGGTCAGCGCCGGCGCCGTGGGATCGGGATCGGTGATGGTCGCCACGTTGGCGCGCAGCACGCGGCTTTTGCCTTCGGTCGGGTCGTAGATCAGCGCGTCGGTGAGCTGGTTGGTGTCCGGGTCGATGTGCTGGGCCAGGATCATCCGGCCGTTGTCATCGTTGAGGTTGAAGCGTTGGGCCTGCAGGTGGCTGACGTCGAGGTCGGAGCGCGATTGCTGTTCCAATTGATAGGTTTGCGTATAGGCCCAGGGCCGGCCGTAGAACGACAGCGCAGCCACCGCCAGGGCCAGGGGCGTGGCGATGATCAGAATGGCCCGGTAGATACGCAACGGGCTGGCACCGGAAGCCATGATGGCGGTGATTTCCGAGTCGTTGTATAGCCGACCCAGCGCGATGGCCACCGAGGCATACAGCCCGACGGGCAGCAGCATCTCCAGCGCGATCAGCACTTTGTAGAAAACGATGTCGAAGACCACCCCCAGCGCCAGGGTGCCGTTGGCGGCCTCGGTCAGGTAGCGTTCGGCCGAGTAACTGGCGAAAACAAAGGTCAGGAAGCCGACCATCATCGTCACAGGACGGCGTACTTCGGAAATGATGTAGCGCTCGATCGTAAGCATGTACCGCAAGCCTTCAACGCGGCATCAGCCGTGCACAGTAAAAAGGGGAATGAAGCGGGTGAGTCGGTCAGGCCGCAGGGCGCCCGTGGTCCTTGGTCATCTCGCGCAGGGTGCGTTCCACCAGCGCGAAGTCGTTGGTTGAGTCCACATCCACCGCCGCTTCCGGGAAGGGCATGACCACAGCGCCCACGCGTGCGCCCAGCAACCGGGAAAGCTGGTTCAGCGCATGCTGGAGGGACAGTTCGCCCAGCAGGTAGCGCACGGTGGCCAGCGGGCCCAGCGCACGGGCCACCACTTGTCGGGGACGCTTGCGCGCTTCTTCCATGCCACGCCAGTACTGCGCCACCTTGGCGCCCTGTGGCGTGAGGAAGGCGAACAGGTTGCTGCCGCAATACGGGCCACCCTTGAGCCGGATCGCTGTTCTGGCCGTGCCGGGGAATCGTTGCAGGACGGTCGCCAGGGGCGTCACGGCAACCGCCACATCACAATCCAGGGCGGCTGCCTGGGTGAGGAAGTAATCGACCATGTCGCCGCGCAGCAAGGCATGGTCGGCGGTCGTCACCAGCAGTGGCCAGTGTTGTCGCATGGCCAGGCCATGGACGACGCTTGCAGCCGGGGTTGCCTGGGGTTGCAGAAAACTCACCTGCTCGCCGAGGATCAGCGACCGCATATGGGCGTCCCGCTCCAGCAGTGCCAACGAAGGCCCGATCAACGTGACCCGGTCAACCTGGGCGCTGTCGTGCAAAGCGCCCAGCACACGGTGCAGCATCGGCACCCCGGCGATTGGCGTCAGCGCCTTGCAGCCTGCCGAGCCCAGCGCAGCCACCGGGTCATGGCCATGGCGATCCGCGCCAAGCACCAGTGCGTCGAAACGCGGCCGTTCAGATTGCTTTTTCATACAGACGGTACCGTTTGTAGGGGGCGGCACCGATGCGATCCAGAATAGCCCGCATGCCGGTGTTGGTTTCTAGGATCCAGGACATTTCCAGTGCTTCGATGTCACGTTTTTCGAACGGCGCCTTCAAGGCTTCGATCAGCAGCAGTGCGATGATCGGCCCCAGTCGGCTGAACTGGTACTGCTGTCGCACGCCCATCAGCGGTACCCGCGCGGTGCGCACGCCACTGACTTTCAGGCGCCACAATAATTTGGCCCAGCCCAATGGCAGCAGGCGCCCATCCAGGTCGGCGATGGCTTCGTTGATGTTGGGCAGGGCAACGATGAAGGCGCAGGGCTCACCGTCGACCTCGGCGATGTAGATCATGTCTTCGGGCACCAGGAATTTCAGTTGCGCGCCCATCTCATCGAACTCACGTTCGGTGAACGGTACAAACCCCCAGTTTTTCTGCCAGGCATCGTTGAACACGGCGCGTAGTACCTGCATTTCCTGTGCGAAACGCTTGCGATCAAGCTGCCGGATCTTGATTCTGTTGCGCATGGAGCCCATCAGTGATGTCAGCGCCGGGGTGAAGGACAGGTCGGTGCGGCGCATCCAGTAAGCCAGCAGGTCCATGCCCTTGGCGTAGCCTTGCTGCTCCAGGCGTGCGGCGTAGTAGGGCTTGCCATGTTCCATCAGCGCCGACGGCGGTGTATCGAACCCGTCGACCAGCAGGCCGCTTTCCTGATTGATGTTCAAGCCAAACGGGCCGGTGATCCGGTGGGCGCCCTGTTTGCGCAGCCAGGTTTCCGCCGTATGAGTCAGCAGGCTGAACACGGCCTCGTCATCGATGGCGTCGAGCATGCCGAAATGGCCAGTGTCCATGCCGTGCAGATCACGATGCAGCGAATCAACCTGAGCGGTAATACGGCCCACCACTTCATTGCCACGTCGCGCAATCCAGGCCTGCCAGTGAATGTGGTCCGATGCCGGGTTCTTCGCCGACAGATGCTCGATACGTTCCACATGCAGGGGGGGGACCCAGTGGGGATCGTCTGCGTACAAGTGGGAGGGCAGGGAGATGAAGGCTTTCAAACCAGCCTTGTCGCTGACCTGTTCTATGGAAATCATGGCTGATCTAAATCCAACTAACTTCGAGGGGGCATTAACTCAATTAACGCAATGCACGGCTGATCACCGCTACGGCGGCGTAAATGAAACCGTTATTAACTAAGTTTGTATATAAAATCTTCATCGCTGTTTCAGATGGCGGGTATCTGATAAATGAATAGTCGTTCAGAAATCAACTCCTGTTAACCTTCGCGCCGAATTAAATTCAATCAGAACATGAACACTGCGCAGGCAACTATCGCTTGCTGGCTGCGGCGCAAATGCGCTGTTTCCTATCTTATTTTCGCCTGATAAATGCATCGTCCAAATGAAACATTGCGGGTGGATTTGCCGTCATGCGATCAGGCCGAAGGTTCACATCTAATGGCTGTGTTGTATATGTCAGAAACAAGCTCAAATCATTCCATACCCATGCGTCACGCAAACTTTGAAAGTTTGGTAGAAGCATTGGATTATGCTGCCACCGGTCAGACTGGCATGAACTTCTATGACCGACGCAGTCAGTTGGTCAGTTCATTCGAGTACCGCATGCTGAAACGGCGCGCCCTGATGGGCGCACGTCGTCTGCTCGGCCTGGGGCTGGTGCGGGGCGACCGGGTGGCGCTGATCGCCGACACCAATGCAACGTTCGTCGAAGTGTTCTTCGCCTGCCAATACGCAGGGCTGATCCCCGTGCCGTTGCCCATTCCCATGGGGGTTGGTCAGCATTCATCCTACGTGGACAAGCTGCGTGGGTTGCTGAGCAGTTGCAGCCCGGCTGCGGTGTGCGGTGGCGAGGAATGGCTCCCCCTGGTGCGGGAGGCCGCCGCCGATCTGCCGCCGATGCCCTTGCTCAGTGGCGTCGACATCGACGCGCTGCCAGAGGCCGAGGTCGAACTGCAGGCGCCTGGCGCGGACGATGTCGCGTACCTTCAGTACACCTCGGGCAGCACCCGCTTTCCTCGTGGCGTGGTGATTACCCAGCGCGCGGTCATGGCCAACTTGCAGGTGATCAGTCGTGACGGCATCAAGCTGCGCGAAGGCGACCGCTGCGTTTCATGGCTGCCTTTCTATCACGACATGGGGCTGGTGGGGTTCGTCCTCACGCCCGTTGCCACTCAACTGTCGGTCGACTACCTGCGCACGCAGGACTTCGCCATGCGCCCCTTGCAATGGTTGAAGCTGATCAGCCGCAATCGTGGCACGGTGTCCGTGGCGCCACCGTTCGGTTACAACCTGTGCCTGCGGCGTTGCAGTGACAAGGACCTGGCCGAGCTTGACCTGAGCAGTTGGCGGGTTGCTGGCGTGGGCGCCGAGCCGGTACCGTTCGAGGCCCTGACGCAATTTGCCGAACGTTTCGCGGCAACCGGTTTCGCGAAAGGGACGTTGATGCCGTGCTTCGGTCTGGCGGAAAGCACCCTGGCGGTCAGCTTTGCCGACACCACCAAAGGCCTGCGGGCCGATGTGATCGATCGCGATGTACTGGAGCACAGCGCCAAGGCCGTACCGCCCACGCCACGCACACGTGCCGTCAGCACGTTCGTGAACTGCGGGGCGGCCCTGCCCGGGCACCGCCTGGAAATTCGCAACGCTCAGGGTGAGGTCCTCGGCGAGCGCGAGGTGGGGCAGATCTTCATTGCCGGCCCCAGCCTGATGAGTGGCTATTTCCGCGACGCTGACTCGCAACTGCAGGCCTCCCAATGGCTGGGTACCGGCGACCTGGGTTACTTGTTCGAGGGCGATCTGCATGTCACCGGCCGCAAGAAAGACCTCATCATCATTCGCGGGCGCAACATCTGGCCTCAGGATATCGAGCACGTGGCCGAGGGCGAGCCCGGCGTGCGCCCGGGCGATGCAATCGCCTTCGTGACGGCGCGCGGTGACGAGCCAGTGGTGGTGATGCAGATCCAGTGCCGGGTGGCCTCGCCCGCATCGCGCGAGCACATGGTCCGCTCGCTGTCGGGGCGCATCCAGAGTGAGTTCGGCGTCAGCGTCGACATTCAGCTGGTGCCGCCGCAAAGCATCCCGCGTACCTCGTCCGGCAAACCGGCACGTGCCGAGGCCAAACGTCGCTACCTGAGCATGCTCGACGGTCTCGCGTTGCCTGCCGCGGCCATCGCCTGATGAGCCAGACCGTGGCAATTACGGGCGCCACCGGCTTTATCGGCCGGCGCATTCTGCACGCCCTGTTGGCGCGCGGTATCGCCGTGCGTGCGTTGACCCGCCGAGCGGTGGCGAGCCTGGACGCCGTGACATGGGTGCGCGGGTCGCTGGAAGATGAGGCATCGCTGGCCAGGCTGGTCAGCGGCGCCAGTGCAGTCATCCATTGCGCTGGCCAGGTGCGTGGTCGCAGCCGCGTAGTGTTTCAGCGCTGTAACGTCGAGGGCACCCGGCGCCTGGTGCAGGCAGCCAAGGCCGCCGGTTGCGAGCGTTTCCTGTTGTTTTCTTCGCTGGCTGCCAGGTACCCGCACCTGTCGTGGTACGCCGAGTCCAAGTTCGATGCCGAAGTCGCCGCCCTCCAGGCGGCCGCCGACATGCCCATCAGCGTTTTCCGGCCTACGGCCGTCTATGGCCCAGGCGACAGCGAATTGCAGCCGGTGCTGTCGGCACTGCTGCGTGGCTGGCTGCCCCGACTTGGCCATGCCAATGCACGGTTGTCGTTTCTGCATGTGGAAGACCTGGTCCAGGCCACCCTGCACTGGCTGGACGCGGAGGCCATTCATGCCGTGCGCTACGAAATCAATGACGGTGCCAAAGATGGCTACGGTTGGAAGCAACTGGCAGCCATGGGGGCGCTGATACGCGGCGGGCCGGTGCGTCTGATCGGTGTTCCCACCGCCTTACTCTTGCAGCTGTCACGCCTGAACCTGGCCTGGCATCGCCTGGCAGGTGGCGAGCCCATGCTGACGCCGAGCAAGGTCAACGAGCTTATCCATCCCGACTGGTCATCCAGCAACCGCCTTATCTCGAAGGACCTGGACTGGTACCCGGCCATCGAGCTTGAACACGCGTTGCGTGAACGGTTGTTTTGATCCCACTTTCATACAGATATCAGACTCTTTTTATGTTGAAGCGCGAAGTCGTCACCGACTACATCCTGGAATGCCTGAGCGGCTTGACCGCCGACAAGCAACGGCCAGTAGGCCTGCACAGCAACCTGATCGAAGACCTGGGCCTTGAGTCCATCAAGATCATGGACTTGCTGATGATGCTGGAAGACCAGTTCGACCTGTCTATCCCAATCAATATCCTGATCGATGTCAGCACGCCCGCCGACCTCACCGATGCACTGATGATCTACCTGGAGGAGCATCATGGGGTTGTATGACGGTTTCTCCCGCCTGGCACAGGAGCGCGAAGCGTTCCAGGACGGCGGCCTCAACCCTTTTGGCACCTGCATCGATGAGGTCCATTCCGCCACCCAGGGGAGCATCGGCAATCGTCGCGTCATTTTGGCCGGTACCAACAACTACCTGGGCTTGACGTTTGACCCTCAGGCCATTGCCGCCGCCCAGGCTGCCCTGGTCGAGCAGGGCACTGGCACCACCGGTTCGCGCATGGCCAACGGCAGTTACGGCGGGCACGTGGCGCTGGAGCAAGAGTTGGCGGCGTTCTTCGAGCGGCCATCCGCCATTGTCTTCTCCACCGGTTACGTCGCTAACCTGGGCGTCATCAGCGCCCTGGCGACTCCCAAGGCGGTGGTGCTGCTCGATGCCGATTGCCACGCCAGTATCTACGATGCGTGCGCCCTGGGCGGGGCGCAGATCATCCGCTTTCGTCACAACGACGCTGCGGACCTTGAGCGACGCATGATGCGCCTCGGCGAACAGGCCAAGGATGCGCTGATCATCGTCGAAGGCATCTACAGCATGCTCGGTGACGTGGCGCCGCTGCAGGACATCGTCGAGATCAAGCGCCGCCTGGGTGGCTACCTGCTGGTGGACGAGGCGCACTCCTTCGGCGTGATGGGGCAGACTGGCCGTGGCCTGGCCCAGGCGGTGGGCGTCGAGCAGGACGTCGATATCATCCTCGGGACGTTCAGCAAGAGCCTCGCGGCCATCGGCGGCTTCGCGGTGGGCAATGACCGCGGCATGGAAGTGCTGCGCTATGCCAGTCGCCCTTATATCTTCACCGCCTCGCCATCGCCATCGGCCATTGCCTCCGTGCGTTCGGCGCTGCAGACCATTGCGCAAGCCCCTGAGCTGCGCGACAAGCTGTGGCAAAACGCCCATCGTCTGTACAACGGCCTGGCAGCGTTGGGTTATCAGGTAGGCCCGCATGCCAGTCCGGTGGTGCCGGTGATGATCGGCACCAAGGAGCAGGGCATGCGCTTCTGGCGAGCGTTGATCGAGCACGGGGTCTACGTGAACCTGGTGCTGCCGCCGGCCGCGCCTGCGGGCATCACGCTGGTGCGGTGCAGTGTCAGCGCGGCCCATTCGGAACAGGAAATCGACGCCATGGTGGAGGCCTTCGCCGCCCTGCGCGACAGCGATATCCTGGAGTCGGTGGCATGAGAATCATCCTGGCGTTCGGTAAATCCTACCCCCTTCGCACAATTTTGATGCTGCTCAGCCTGGTGGTTGCCGGTGTGGTGGAGGGCGTGAGCCTGACTACCATGCTGCCTCTGGTGTCGGTCGTGCTGGGTGACAGCGGCCACTCAAGCATAGTGGCCAGCCATGTTGCCAGTGTGCTGAACAGCGTGGGACTGGAGCCCACCATCACCGTCCTGCTGATTATTATCGTGGCCGGTATGTCCTTGACCAGCCTGTTGATTCTGCTGGCCAACCGTCAGGTGGGCTACACCGTGGCACGCGTCGCCACGGACCTGCGTGTCGACCTGATCAATGCCACGCTGGGCAGCCGATGGGAGCATTACCTGCGTCAGCCGGGCGGTGCCCTGGCCAACGCCGTGGCCACCGAGGCGTACCGTGCCGCGACGGCCTACGAGCACGCCGCCAATATGATGGCCCTGACGATTCAGGCCATTGCCTACGCCATCATTGCCTTAGTGGTGTCCTGGCAGGCCGCCTTGGTGTGCATTGCCCTGGGCCTGGTCATTTTGCTGGCCTTGCGGGGCCTGGTGAAAACCTCGCGCAAGGCCGGCAAAAGCCAGACCGGGCTGATGCGCGAACTGCTGATCAACCTGAGCGACACCCTGGGTTCGGTCAAGCCGCTGAAGGCCATGGCCCGCGAGGACATCGCCGATTCGCTGCTGCGCAGCCAGGCGACTGAGCTCAACACCGCCATGGAAAAGGAAGTCAACAGCCGCGAGACCCTGCGCGCCCTGCAGGAGCCGCTGCTGGCGCTGCTGGCCGCAGGCGGTCTGTACGCCGGCCTGGTGATCTGGAAGCTGCCGATGTCCTCGGTGATGGTGCTGATCTTCATGGTCGTGCGCGTGCTTGGGCTGATGCACAAGGCCCAGCAGCGCTACCACCGCATGGTCGGGCAGGAGAGCGCATTCTGGGCCTTGCGCGAGGCGGTGGAAGAAGCCGAGGCCCAGCGTGAACCCGCCGGCGGCAGCCTCCAGCCAACGTTGGCGCGGAACATTGCGTTCGATCGGGTTTCGTTTACCTACGGCGGTCGACGCATCCTTGATGAGGCCAGCGTGAGTTTCGAGGTGGGGACGATGACAACCCTGGTCGGCCCGTCGGGCACCGGCAAAACCACGGTTCTTGACCTGCTGTGCGCTTTGCTGGTGGCTCAGGACGGCCGCATCAGCGTGGATGGTCAGGCGCTGGCCGATCTGCAACGGCGCAGCTGGCGCCGGATGATCGGCTACGTGACCCAGGAAACCCTGCTGCTGCACGACAGTGTGCTGGCCAACGTCACCCTGGGTGAACCGTCACTGACCGAGGCCGATGCCGAGCATGCGTTGCGTCAGGCCGGCGCCTGGGAATTCGTGCTGGGCCTGGATCGAGGTCTGTACACGCGGGTAGGGGAGCGGGGCGGCCAACTGTCCGGTGGTCAGCGCCAGCGGATCATTATCGCCCGCGCGCTGGCGCACCGGCCCAGCCTGCTGATTCTGGACGAGGCCACCAGTGCACTGGACGCCGAATCCGAAGCCGACATCTGCGCCACGCTCAAGGCGTTGACGCCAAGCATCACCATTATTGCCGTGTCGCACCGGCCGCGCCTGATCGAGGTGGCGGACAAGGTTGTCGAGCTGGTCGAGGGTAAATTCAAAGTTGTGACAGGTGGGCATGCGCAAGTGCCGCGTCCTGTTCTGAGCCACGGCAGGGGAGGTCGCTGAAATGTCGATGAACCATGAGAACGAATTGGCACCAGTTATCGCCTTTGTCGGTTGCGACGGAGCGGGCAAGACCACCGTTTCCGACGCTATCCTGGCGTGGATGCGCGAGTCCGGACAGGTTGAAAGCTGCCATCTGGGCATTCAATCCAAGGCTCTGGGCGAGAAGCTGGTGGGTTTGCCGATGGTGGGGGGCGTACTCAAGCGTCTGATTGCCAAAAACTCGCCGAAAACAGTGTCGCCAGGCGAAGCGTCGCCAAGCTCGATCGAGGCGCCGAGTACCCTGGCGGCGGCCGCGATTTTTCTGCTGTCCGTGCGGCGTTGGCGGCGCTATCAGAAGATGATGTCGCTGCGACGCCAGGGTGTTGCGGTGATCGCCGATCGCTTTCCACAAATTGCCGTGGCCAAAATGAAGATTGATGGCCCGGGCCTCAGTGGCCTACCGCATCGCAATGCGCTGGTGCGCTGCCTGGCACGTTGCGAACGCTTGTTGTACTGCTACATGGTGAGCTATCGCCCTGACGTGGTGATTCGGCTCAATGTCGATCTGGAAACGGCCTATAAACGCAAACCGGACCACCGCTACGCGTCGTTGGCCGCCAAGATCGCGTTGGTGCCGCAGCTGGAATACCAGGGCAGTCCGATCATTGATCTGGACAGTACCCAGCCCCTGGACACCGTCATCGACCAGGCCAAGCATGCCATCAGCGCATGCCTGTCCCGCCAGCGCGCCGTGTAATGGCTAGCCTTAGCGCCTTCCGGCGCCTGGCGCCCTTGGTCGCCATCATCGGCCCGGACGGTGCTGGCAAGACCACCACGGCGCACTACCTGTGCTCGGTTATTGCCAATAGCCAATATGCCTATCTGGGGCTGGGCTCCGGGGCGCTGGGGCTGAAGATCCGGCAGTTGCCATGGATAGGCGCGATGCTGGAGCGGCATCTGTCCGCCAAGGCCCGTCGGGCTCGAACGCCCGGCGAGCGTATTCCCGGGCCTGTCACGGCCGCGGTCATCTACCTGTTCGGCCGGCTGCGCTGGCGGCGTTTCCTGCGCATGCTGCGGGTGCGCGAGAGCGGGCGGTTGGTGATCTGTGACCGCTACCCCCAGGCGCAGATCGCCGGGCTCAACGATGGCCCAGGTTTGTCGGCCGCCCACGCCACGGGCTGGTTCAGCGCGTGGCTGGCTCGGCGTGAGCGCGACCTCTACATCGAGATGGCCCAGATACCGCCCACGCTGGTCATCCGGCTCAATGTGGACGCCCACACGGCCTGGGTGCGCAAGCCCGACCATGACCTGGCCCTGATCGAGCGCAAGGTGGCCGCCACTGCGGCCTTGACGTTCCCCGGGGCGCGAGTGGTCGAGGTGGATGCGCGCTTGCCGCAGGCCCAGGTGCACGCCATTTGCCGTCAGGTCATCGAAATACTGCTCAGTGAGACCCCGGACTTTTCCTCAATTCTTGAACCGCAGGTTACACGCGTTGAATAAGCCTATGCCCCATCTCGGCGCCCAGCCCCTTGCGAATGCCTCTGGCACACCGCTCCTGCGCCGTTCCAGTGCCAGCTCTCTGGCCGTCATGTACCTGTTTTTCTGGTATTTCTCCGGCCCCCTGCAATGGTTGATCTACCATGCCGGTGTCGCCGGCCTTGGCGGCTTCTGGCAAGCCAGCGCGGCAAGCCTGCTGTGGCTGATCCCGCCGTTGCTGTTTCCGCGCTGGACACGGCCCATCGTCGGGTTGACAGGGCTGGTGTTGTGGATGTGCTCGCTGACCGCGCTGGCCTACTTCCTGATCTATGGCCAGGAGTTTTCGCAAAGCGCGATCTTCATCATGTTCGAATCCAACTTGAGTGAGTCCAGGGAGTATATTTCCCAGTATTTTTCCTGGTCTAAATTGGCCGCGCTGCTTGCCTACACCGTCATCGCGCTGGGGTTATGGCTCAAGGTTCGCCCCGTTGCGTTCTCGGGGCGTGCCAAGGTGGTGGTGTGCCTGCTGATTGCCTTTGCATCGGTGGGCTACTCAGCCCTCCATGAGTACCGCAAGCGTGGCGACCTGGACATGCGCATCGGTAAGTTTCAGCAGAATCTGCAGTCGGCGTCGCCTTGGCAGATGGTCATTGGCTACACGCAGTACCGTCAGCAATTGGCCGATATGGCAAGTATGTTCGAGGACTGGAAAGCCATTGCGCCCTTGCAGCATCTGAGGGATGCCCATGCCGGGCAGCCAGCGACAATGGTGTTGGTTATCGGCGAGTCGACTGACCGCCAGCGCATGAGTCTGTACGGCTACACTCGCCAGACCACGCCACAACTGGATGCCTTGCTGCCCGAGCTCGACGTGTTTGATCAGGTAGTAGCGCCGCGACCGTATACCATCGAAGTGCTGCAGCAGGTGTTGACCTTTGCCGACCAGGAGCATCCGGACCTGTACCTGACGACGCCTTCGTTGATCAGCGTGATGAAGCAGGCCGGTTACAAAACGTTCTGGATCACCAATCAGCAGACCATGACCCAGCGCAACACCATGCTCACCACCTTCTCCAAGCAGGCGGACGAGCAGGTCTATCTGAATAACAACCGGGATCAGAACTCCACCAGCCAATACGACGAAGACGTGCTGGAGCCGTTTAGCCAGATCCTCAAGGACGAGGCACCGCGCAAGCTGATTGTCGTGCACCTGCTGGGCACCCACATGAACTACCGCTACCGGTTCCCCAAGAACTACGCGCGCTTCCAGGACCGCGCCGAGGTGCCGCGCTATATCACGGACAAGACGCTGCACAAATACAACGACTACGACAATGCCGTGTTCTATAACGATCACGTAGTCAGTTCGTTGATTGATCGCTTCAAGCGCACCAACCCCCATGGCTTTCTGGTGTATTTGTCAGATCATGGTGAGTCGGTGTACGACCCGGTGGCCCCGCATATGCTGGGGCGCAATGAAGAGGCGCCGACGTGGCCAATGTACACCGTACCTTTCCTGGTATGGCGCTCGCCGAGCTGGAAGGAGGACAGCCCCCTCGATCTGCACGATGCGCTGCACCGCGAGTGGACCACGTCGCACTTCATTCACACCTGGGCGGATCTGGCAGGGCTGCGCTTCGACACGTTCGAACCGTGGAAAAGTATCGTCAACCCGGCCTATCGCCGAGGCCGGCTGCTGATTGGTGACCCCCACCAGCCGGCCAAGCTGCGTGACTTCAACACGCTGGGCAGCGCGCCTTGAATTGCCGGCTAAGGGGCAGCAGTGGTCGCCAGGTTACCCATGTGCTGCTCCAGCCGGGTGCGCAACCAGCGCTCGGCCGGGTCGTTGTCCGTCAGGCTCAGCCAGACCATGGACAACTCCAGCGGCGGCACCTCGAACGGGCAGGGGTCGTCGCGCAAGTTGCCCCACCCCAGCAACGCCTTCGCCGCATAGTCGGGGCAGCTCGCCAGCAGATCGGTACCGTTGAGGGCCGCCGGCAGCGAGCTGAACTGCGGGATCGACAGTACCACCTTGCGGTCGCGGCCGATTTTAGCCAGGCATTCATCGACGATGCCGTGGACATTGGCCGTGTAGGAGACTTGAACATGGGGGAGGGTACAGAACTCGTCCAGGGTCAGAGGCGTGTCAGTGTTATTGGCGCGCAGGATGCGTGGTTCGATGCGTCGGAGCAATTTGCGCTTGGCGTTGGCGGGAAGTTCGCGGGTCTCGGTAATGCCGACGGTGATGTCGCCAGACGCCAACAGGTCGGGAATGCGCCAATAGTCGGCATGCTGGATGATCACGACCACGTTGGGGGCTTCATCGCGCAGCGCCGCCAGAAAGGGCGGCAGCAGGGCGAATTCGACGTCGTCGGAAAGGCCGATCTTGAAAGTCAGACGGCTTTCCAGCGGATCGAACTGGTGTGCGAGGCTGAGCGCTGTGGCCATGGCATCAAGGGCGGGCGATAGATGCCGGATGATTTCTTCGGCGCGGCGAGTGGGTTCCATGCGGTGACCTACTCGAACAAACAGGGGGTCATTGAACAGCGTTCGCAGCCGCCCCAGTGCTGTGCTGACGGTTGGTTGGCCCAAATACATTTTTTCGGCGACGCGGGTGACGTTTTGTTCCTGCATGAGCGCTTCGAAAATGACCATCAGGTTGATGTCGGATTTTCGCAGTTCATTTCGATTCATGGGCGCCTTTCAACTGCCGTGCAAGTCAGCGCATGGCAGTGCCTGGGAAGTTGAGCGAAGGAGTGTCTGATGGTTGAGCTAGACGCACTCAGGCCATTGAAAGTATTTCAAATTGTTACAGGGCGCGAAACTTAGCATGTGCTTTTGAGTGGCACCATGCTGCTTTCTGGAATGCCTAGTTACCGTTTTCGCAACAATAGTGAGCGATCGTTATTAGGGGGCAAAGACGTAACGGTGTTTTCCGTCTGGCGCAATAAAAGCAGTTGGCAGGCGCCGTAGAGCGTCCGTGCTTAACAGGGTGTGTCGTTGATTGAAAGTGTCTTGCTGTAGCACGCTGCCGTTGAACCGGTCTGTCAACTTTTGCTGCTCAAGCGTCGAGGATATAAACATGTTGCTGGTGGAGCGTATGTTCAGGATCCCGCTGGAACAGCTTGCCGCCGAAGTGCAGCAAGTGCTCCATGGAGACGCTGGCGAGTTGACGGCATTTGTGATGTAGCGAGCCGATTTGCAACCATCGCCGTATGCCCACAGGTGATTACCCGAGACACCTTGCGCACGATCCAAGACCGTATTGATCAGAACGTAGCTCGGCTACAACACGGTCATGCGGGCAGCGGTTGCCGTTGAAGATCGGGAGGAGAGGGCGTTATTCAGTAATCCTCCAGTCGATTACCTGGTAGTGAGTACTGCGCACACTGGTAAAAGGAGAGCGCGGTGGGGTAACGGCGAATACAGCACGCCCTCAAATATGCCCCCGCGTGTGACAATCCACTGGAAGTGAATGGGTCTCCATGGCGCGTGAAAACGCAGAAATGATCAGATGAACTCCTCATCGGATCTGGCGGGAGGGGGCAGGGCTCATCAAGGACCAACTAATCCGCTCTCGGTCGAGAACAGCAACTTCGATCGGCTGTGTTCGACCTAATATTTGCATCCGCGTGATTGATTTGCTGGGCTTGGAGGTGTCTACGAAACCAAGAGCGATTCACAATGCCTATTCGGGACTGGAAAGCGGCCTTGAATCGCTTCAGTATCCAGTTCGAAGATCGGCTGCTGTCGGTTTAACAGAAATCCCGTTTACACAAAATCTGGGACACCCTCATCCGCAGTTTTGTAAATGATCAAAAACTAGCGAAGCGGCGCTTGCCTGGCAGCATGCTGCCATCAGGATGTGAGCGGATTACTGGACTGTGTGTACGTTCAGTATCGGCGCTGAAAGCTCAGCGGCTTACTGTACGCTGCCTCCAAATCTGCCGCTCACGTTCTGCGATTTTCCAGGTGATTAACTTGTGCCTGCGGATGAAGACTAGTAATGGACGGCCCATGCACCGTACACACCTCCAGCCTATGCTTGACCTTTTTTATTTTTCTTGCTGCTTTTTGGCAAAAAGTACTGCGTGTGAAATATCGAGCGATATGGATGCGAAAGATTTTATAAGCAGCGTCTCTGGCAGCGCCCAATCCCATTTTTCGCGCAACATGTTCTCCACATCTGAGAGTATCGAGTTCAGATCACTTGGATCCAGACTTCCCACCTCCGTGAGTGCATTTTTTGTCTGATCAATGCTCGCGTCGATCTCTATAGCTAAGCCCGAATTATCACAAGACAAACCTACATGATTGAGCAGCAGGCGTAGTGCATCATTAGCGTAATCCCCCAACCAACTGATCAAATAACATTTCCCACCCGACTCGATAAGGTACCGCTCGCCAAGCCCCAATAAGGCAAAAGTTTTCCGGGCCTCGTCGAGTAAAGCTTTGGCACCATGATCGATAAAAGGGCAGGGGCTGGAGTCCGCCAAGACTGCTCGCATCTCCGCACGTACGGCGTCATGTACCATTGCGCCCAAGCCATCGAACTGTGGAGGAGCACCGCCGCGTGCCGCTGAGACGACGATGACCTTGGCCTGCAGGTCAACATCACGCACCTGCCATCGACGGCCACCGAAGATAATACGTTGGTCTTTGGTCAGCGGACGGCTAACGGGGACCGAGCCCAAGGCTTTACCGTCGCATACCAGGCGGAATTCTTCATCGCTGGTGAATGCGCTGTAGAACTCATAGTGATTGATCATGCGCTCGCCAACTGTTCCAGGCAGCAACAATCCTGAGCTGTCCTGGACAATCAATTCGTGCTCACCCAGAGATTTGAGTAGTTTCACAAAGTCCGGCTTTTCAATACCTTGAAATGCGCCGTCAGCAATCAAGTTTTTCCATAGGTCGGCAGCCGAAGCGCCGCCGCATTGAGCAATGATGGAAAGGCATTGCTGAACCAAGGTGGAGGCATGAATGCCCTGCGCTCTGGGAGGTTCAAACCAACCTCTGGTCAGCAGTCGAACCATGGCAATGGTTTGTACCAACCCTTGGCGTAATTGATCAGATAAGCCAGATTTATCCGTGAGCGGTGATTCTTTACAGTAAACGCGTAACGTTGCTTTCTCTCCTGGGCGTCTGCCGGAACGCCCTAAACGTTGACGCAGACTTGCCACGGAAGGTGGAGCACCAATTTGCACCACCGTTTTGATACTGCCGATGTCTATTCCGAGTTCAAGTGTTGTAGTGCAAATCGCAGATGCTGGCCGGTCGCCCGCTTTCAGTGCATGTTCAGCCTGCTCCCGCAGGTCTTTCGAGAGACTGCCGTGATGAGGCCAGAACTCGTTGGGCACGCCGTCTTTCTCGCATCGTCGGCGCAGTTGGTCTGCGTACCATTCAACCTGGGACCGACTATTCGGGAATATCAAGTTATTGCTGCCGCGTAGTACCAAGTAGAGATGCTCAGCAATCGCGAAGTCAGGGCTTGCCTCATTTTCCGTTTCGTCTTCATTCCCCTCCTGCTCATTGGGTTGACCAGGTTTCTTTTTAAGCTCGCTCATTGGCGGCTGAATGTAGCCGCGAACTTGCACCTGAAGTGTCTGGTTAGCGTTTTTCGATTCAATAACGGTAACGTTATCGGCATTGGCTGGGCGCAAAAACGCTGACGCCATCTTCATATCGCCGAGGGTGGCTGAAAGCCCAACCCTGGGGAGGCGCCTTCCCGCAGCAAGTTCAACCCTGTGCATCAATGACTGAAGTTGTTTGCCTCGCTCACTGCCGATGAAAGCGTGTAGCTCGTCCACGACAATATAGCGCAGGTGTTGGAATACGCCGCCGAGACTTGAGCCACGGTTGACGAACAATGCTTCAAGAGATTCGGGAGTGATTAGCAGCACGCCCTCAGATGATTTGAGAAAACGATGTTTTTTGCTGGATGAAACATCTCCGTGCCAAGCGACAACAGGGATCTCAAGCTGCTCACAGAGTCGGCTTAACCTGTCCCATTGATCGTTAATCAAGGCCTTGAGCGGACTGATATACAGCACTGCACCAGGCGGATCATCGTTATTGAGCAGATTCGTCAGGATGGGCAAGAAGGCGGCTTCGGTTTTGCCGGCGGCTGTGGCTGCGGCGATGATGACGTCCTGATCGGCGTGCACCAGAACAGGCACGGCCCACTCCTGGGCGTCGCGAAGGGAGGTCCAACCTTCAGCCCAAATCCAGCGCTGGATTCGGGGCTCTAGCTGTTCGAAGCCTGATGAATCAGAGTGTGAAGGTGGCAAGTTCATCGTCCGCATCGACCTTCATATCATCTACACCGCCGGAATCCTTGGCGACCTCGACTGCCCCTAACAGTGTTCGCCAGTCGGCCCCTGGGTTTTGCTCCAGGATGGCCATTAGATTGATGAACGCTGTGATCGTGGTACGCGGTGTGCGGAAGTAGGCTTCGCCTAGGCGTTGGTTGCAGTGAGCCATAAACAGAGGAAGCGCCTCGTCAGGCAGCAAGTACTTTTCAGCATCGCCGCCGGCATATACGTGGCGGAGTTTTTGAAGCAGTACGTAGAAGTCTTCAGGGGTAAGACTGGTAAGGCGAATGACCGGCCCCGAGAGATCCACCAGTCCGGTTTTGGCAAACGAGTTCTCAGCCAATCGCGACTGCAGGGCAGGGTAGCTGAATAACCCTCGACGAGTGTCCATCAAAAACTCGGGCGTGCCGCCCAGTACGAAACCCAACCCTTCGGATGACCCTTGCAATGAGTCGTTGAGGATGCGGAGGATCTGTTCGTAGTTGGCATTACGAGCCTGCGTATTCGCCAGCTTGTAGAGGTTAACCAGTTCGTCAAGGCAGATCATCAGGCCACCGAACCCTGCGAGCCTGACGAATCTGGAAAGCAACTTGAGCTGGTCGTAGACGGAGGCGTCATCAATGATAGTCCGCACGCCCAAGGCTGCGCGGGCATCGGTTTTGGTGGTGAATTCTCCGCGCAGCCAACGAATGGCGTCGGCCTTCAGTTGCTCATTGCCTTCCTCAAAACCGCGGCAATAGGCAGCGATCACCTCGGCAAAGTCGTACCCATTGACCATCTCGGTCAACTCGGCCAAGTGCTTACGAATAACTGTCTCGCTGTCGGTACCCGCTGCCTTAGCTTCTGTTTTGGCCTGGGAGATAAATTTCTCCACGATGCCTTGCATGGCACCACCGTCAGGCTTTGTGCGCGTTGACATGTTCTTGGCTAGTTCGGAGTAAAGCGAGCGAGCTTGCCCCCCAGTGGCGTGCAACCGGCGGTCAGGATTCAAGTCGGCATGCATGGTCACGAGTTTTCGTTCCATGGCGATAGCACGAACCAGGTTCAGAAAGAACGTTTTACCTGCGCCGTACTCGCCTATCACCACCCGAAACGCTGATCCGCTCTCCACCAGACGGTCGACATCCTTGATCAGAGCATCAAGCTCACCTACACGGCCAACCTGAATCAGGTGCTGACCAACACGTGGCACTACGCCCGCGCGTAACGATTGAATGACCGCATCGCGATCCTTGGCTCTGATAGTGCTCATAGGGCTAATTCTTCCAGGATGTCTGTGTTTATCTCGACCGGGTCGTCGCCTTCTGTGACGGGCATGTCGAATCGTTCAAAAGCCATCTCGTTGATTTGTTCCAGAGCGCCATCGAGCATCAGCTCCATGTCGCTGGCAGCGATTTCCAGTTCTGCGCGGCTCCATTCCGGGCGAGAGATCAACAGGCGGAGGAAGGCCGAGTGTTCCAGGTCAAGCCCAGGCACGTCCGCGCTCGACTCCGAATTCGGTTCAGCGTTTTCAGTCGGCCGCTCCGGCTCCTCAACCTGATCCTCAGTGAACACCTTGGCGAGGAGGGCGGAGACCTCCGCTGTCTCCCGCTGAAGCTGTGCAATCCGATCATGATCAAGGACGAAACCTTGTTTCGAAGATGAGGCAGGCTGCGCGCCGGGTTCGGCGGATGGGTAAGTGGTGGCAGGCGTCACGGCAATACCCACACCGGCTGCCGCCCCATGGAGGTCGCTGTAAAGCAACTGGCTATCCAATTGCAGTGCCTTATACACACGCTCCAGCAACTTCACTTCCGCAGGGCTGACGATGCCATCGGCCTGCGCCAGATGAGCGAGGAAGCCGGCAATGGTGCGTTTTGCATCGGCGGGCAAGGGATCGAGCTTTTTCTTAAGGCTAGCAAGCGTGGGTGGTTGCTGGAGTTGGATTTGCAGATGTGCTTTGAGGCGTTTGTGATGGGCACCGCTTAAGTGACTCCATGAATCGATATGCTGAGCAAGCAGTGTGATTTCTTCGTTGGAGGTATCACCGTCGGCCGAAGCCACCGCACTGGCCAAATCAAGGGTTACCGATGCAGCGTTGTATGCAGCAGACGCACGGAGTGATCCATCTTCAGGCTGGGTTACAAACAACGCGATCCGGTCCTGGGCTTTTGGCGTCTTGCTACCACCCAGTACGTCGGGTTCCATTCCAATATGCAGCGACTCCAATGCGCGGGCCAGCGCGAGTACTTTGTCTCGAGACAATGCGCCCGCGCTTTTAAAGCGCCCTGCGAGCTCTCCAAAACTCATGACGACCAGGTCGTTACCAATCCTAGACTGCAACTCATCCAATTCATCGTGGGCTGCCTTCGGCCAGAGCGCGACAGGAAGCTGCAGGAGCCCCTCAAGTGCCTCTGCGCTTTCAGGGTTTCTTCCCAAATAACGGCTGTAGGGCTCAACTTCGCTGGTGCATTGCTCGACCAGCAGTTGCAAAATTTTACGTGTGCCCGAGGTTGCCATGACGTCAGGTAGATCCCCCAGGGTAAGCGTGGGGGCCTTTATTACCGCAGAGGCAGGGCGATAGCTGGCCTTGAGCTTGGTTTTGTTCTGCGCCAATGTCAGGCCCGCAGGATAAGTGTTTTCGTACTTGAGCTTGAACAAGCGTGAAAACACGTCTTTGCAGCGTATGACTGGCGTGCGTTTACTGATGTTGGGGTCGGCCAACGCCCATGCCAGTGCCCAATCGGCATTCAGCGGATACTTATTGGCCGCGTGCTGACCTAAACCAATGCGCAGCGGCAGAGGCATTTCGTAGCTGTGATCGGCCACATTGGGTGGCAGGCCAAGGTAGAGATTCGCGTCAACAGCGCGGTTGCCTAGGTAGTCAAGGAAGCCTTCTGCATAGCCTCGGAATGACCCATTTCCTCTATAAATACTCAGTAGACGCCGGACCTCGTCGACTATTAGAGGAACCTCATTAATGACCTTTGAATCGTAAATGGGATCAATGAGGGCTCGACGTTCCAAACCGTAGAAAAACAAAAATACATAGCCGGTATCCGCCAACGGATCACTACGCCCACCTGCGAGCCATTGCAAGTATCCGCGTCGCGCTTGCGGTGTAATGGAGTGAAAGCTCGGCCAATAAGACATCAGGCGCTCATTGAGGTCGACGTAGTTCTTGGCGATCCGAAGCTTTGGGTTGATCAGTGAAGGCTCTTGAGCATCATGTCTGCTAACGAGTGTGTTCCCGATATAAAACATGCCGCCAGGCAGGGAGAAGCCGGCAACTTCGATGATTTCGCCAGCAGGCACCCAGCGGGCGTCGGCCTTCTGTGAGCTGATACTTGGAATTTTGAAGGTATTGGCAGGGGGAGAGCCGAGTTGCACCGTATAAAACTCGGGGCTTTCCTCATTGTCTCTATTGCTCGTCGAGACTTCACGCATGGAAAACGTTACGCCCAAGCTTTGTGGCTTTTGCGGGCGTACATTCTTTGCAGCCGATGCTTGAAGCTGATTGAGCCGGCGTTTTCCGCGTTCGGCCAGCAGCCACATAATGGTGCCGATACCCGCTATGACACCGATCGCTATCCAGGCATTTTTTGGGATAGCAGCGAGAGCACTGAATGCCAGAGCAAAAATAATAAGTATGCCGGTGCCACCGGAGTTTTTTGCTTTCTTCCTTGCCATGTGTCATTTCAACCTTGAAAGATGGGTGCTGGCGCAATGGCAGTATCCAATATTTCTAACGCTTGAGCCAATGGCTTGGCTGAGCAGATGATCGGAAAGTTGAACGATCTTGGATGTAGATGTCGTTTCAGCTCAAGATTTGATGCTTAGCGCATTTCATTTGAACGTCGCGACATTTACGTGAGCCATCCTCAGTAACTTCAAGCATTAGTAATGAGACCTGACTGACAACGACCTGAGCCTTCCGCCCCCATTAATAGATACGGCTGACATACCCAGGGGGATATTTCTGTGGGACTTTCGGTTAATCGCTGGTTCAACACGCCGTTAGAGCATCCGTGTTTGCCGGCAGTGGCGGACTATTTCCAGCGCTTGAGCGAGTGTGCCGGATCCCCCCTGCATCGGCGCTACGGGGTGGCGTAGGCAGTGTCCTGCCGTCCCTCGGCGTCGTTGTACACGATCACCTGCCGCCGCTTTGGCACGCGGGCTTTGTGAGGTGCAAGCGCAAGCTAACGGACACATCCATTGATAGTGCGCCACCATGATTGGCGATCACACGACTATCCCCACTTGTTTTCGTACGGAGGTTCAGCCATTAATTGAGGTCATCGACTAGCGCTCAACGGCGGTTGGGAACAGCGCAGGGGAGACTTTTCGAGAATGGAACTGTTGGGCCTCAGGCTTGGGGCATCCTTTTCAAACCATCCAAAGCACGCCCTCAAATATGCCCCCGCGTGTGACAATCCACTGGAAGTGAATGGGTCTCCATGGAGCGTGAAAACGCAGAAATGATCAGATGAACAGCCAGCCCGACGACGCCTAAAGACTCTCAGGATCGCCAAAAAACATTTTGACCGGGCTCTAGGACAACATTTTCAGGCAGAAAAATATTCAAATATGCCCCCAATGTTGCCCCCAGGTCGCTCGTGATACACGAGCGAACGAAAAATGGCGCCTACCTCAGGAATGCTCTATCACCATCACTGCAGTAGTGTCCGCCTCAAGTGCTTCGAACACGTGAGGCACATTCGCCAGGTAGCTGATGTAGTCGCCGGCATTCAGCAATACAGGCCCAGTCGCCGGGCCAATATGGGCGCTGCCGCTGCACAGCACTACGTGCTCTACGGTTCCCGGTGGGTGAGGCTGAGACAGCCGAACTTCGCCGGGCTGCACCTTGAGCCGGTAGATGTCGCGCTGTACTCCCGCCGGGCAATCGGCAAGCAGTGTCGCTGCGTAATCGGCAGTCTCGGCATAGGCGGTCATGCCCTCGTTGGCGCGAATCACCCGCAACGGCTGTTGGGGTTGCTCGAAGAACCGGGTGACTTGCAAACCCATTGCCATCGCCAGCGACCACAAGGTTTCGATGCTGGGGTTACCGATTCCCGACTCCAATTGAGACAAGGTCGACTTCGCCACCCCGGCGCGCTTCGCCAGCTCGGTCAAGGAAAGTCCTGCGGCCAAGCGTTCGCGTTTGATTGAAAGCGCCAGCAGATCGATTCGGCTCGGATTACTTCTCAGCAGGGTGTTCGTTATGTCGGTCATTTGTTTTATAGATCATCCTTAAGTGGGTTGACGCTCTGGGGTGCATTGTTCATTATAATGCTCATAAGTTCATTATAAAGTGCATTTTGCCGAACCAATCCCTGCCAACGGCGGCTTAGGTTACGGCAATGTCGACGGCAAGGAAGCAGTGAGTGATGAAGTCGCAAACCCGTGGGACGCTCGAAATGATTTCGGCCATGGTCATCTCCGGCACGGTGGGCTGGTTCGTCATCATGTCGGGGCAGAGCCCGGAGGCCGTGGTGTTCTGGCGTTGCTTGTTCGGCGCCGTGGCGATGCTGGTCACATGCCTGGTGCTTGGGGTGCTGCGCTGCTCCCTGATCACCGCCCGGCAGTTCATGCTGGTGTGCCTGGGCGGGGTGGCGCTGATCCTTAACTGGGTGCTGCTGTTCAGTGCCTACAAACATTCCTCTATCGCCATTGCCACGGTGGTCTACCACGTTCAGCCGTTCATGCTGGTCGGTCTGGGTGTGCTGTTTTTCGCTGAACGCCTCAGCGCCGCCAAGGTTGGCTGGCTGCTGTTGGCCTTCGCCGGGCTGATGCTGATCGTGTCCGCCAAGGGCAGTGGGCAGGCCACCGGCGTCGACTACGTGCTCGGCGTCTGCCTGGCCCTGGCTTCGGCCTTTTTCTACGCTGTGGCAGCGGCGATCACTAAGCGCCTCAAGGACTTGCCCGCACACTTGATCGTGCTGATCCAGATGGTGGTCGGCGTGCTGGTCCTGGCCCCGTTCGTGGATTTCAGCAGGGTCGATACGGTCGAGGGCGCCTGGACCTACCTGATCATTATCGGCGTGGTCCATACCGGGCTCATGTCGACCCTGCTGTACAGCGCCATCCAGAAAATCCCCACGGCGCTGGTCGGCGCACTGTCGTTCATCTATCCGATCGTCGCCATCCTGGTCGACTGGGTTGCCTTCGCCCATCCGCTCAGCGCCCTGCAAGTGCTTGGCGCGAGCGCGATCCTGTTGGCGGCGGCAGGCATGAATTTTGGTTGGTCGCTGGGCCGTGCCCCGCGTCAGGAAGTGAACTAGGGCCGGGGGCGACACCACACATCATCTGAACCATCGTTAAATCAAGGGCGTTGATCGTGACTGTGATCTTGTGTGGCCTGGGAGGAACGCTGGCCAGGGTTCCTCCTTGGGGCGGATCACATCTTGCTTAGTTGTCTCTGCGAAACGCTCGAACAGTGTCCAAGAATGACTTGAGTAGCGGCGAGGGGTCATCGAATCGATAGATACAGTTCAGGTCGACGCCCGCGTTTTCCGGGAGGTCAGTCAATGGGCGATACACGACCCCGGACAGCGCCAGCACGGTGGCGGATTCCGGCACCAGGCAGACGCCGAAATCACTCGCTACCAGTGCCACCCCCGTTACCGTGTCGCCCACCTCTTGGGCGACGTTTGGCGTGAAGCCCGCCTGCTGGCACAGGCTCATGACGTTGTCGACAAAACTGGGACGCGGCCCGGACGGAAAGACGATCAGCGGATAGTCAGCCAATACCCGAAGCGGGATCGATGCCTGGCGTGCGAGCGGCGATGTTTCGTTGACCGCCAGCAGCAGCCGTTCGGTCGTCACCACCTCATTGGCGATGTCGTTCAACGGTGAGATGAACCGGTTAAAGCCGGCGTCAATGCGCTTTTGCCGCAAGGCTTGAATCTGGGCCTCTTTGTTCATGTTGTGAAGCACCACCTTCACGTCCGGAAACGCGCGGCTGAAGGTCAGCAACAGCTTGGGAATCGCATCGAGAATGCCCGAGCCGAACACCGCAATGTCCAGCCGCCCGAGCTTGCCCTGGCCCGCCCGCTGGGTGCGTTCGGTGGCCTGTTCGACCACCGAACGAATGTTGCGCGCCTCTTCGAGCAGCAGCTCGCCCGCGGGGGTCAACTCCATCCCGCGTGGCGTGCGGTTGAACAGTTGCACCCCCAGGTCTTCTTCCAGTTGCTGAATCTGGCGGGTCAGCGGTGGCTGGGAAATGTGCAGGCGAACGGCGGCGCGGCCGATATTTTTTTCCTCGGCGACGGCGACGAAATAGCGAAGGTGACGAAGGTCCATCGGGCAGGCCTTTTCTGGGGGAATCGGGCGCGCTGCAAGCAATCGCGCGAGCCGTTTCGAGCAGACTACGCGAACCAGCCAGCGCCGTGAACGGCCGTCTTGGTCTATCTATCTAGATACCTAAAAGGTATCGAGCCGTTGGTTTTATGGTATTGGACGGTAATCCTCGGCGGTAATAATTTGTGCTGTGAGAGCACAGACCAGCAGGCGCGCCACGCGTCTTCTAGGTGTGTGACCCCCCACATAAAAATAACAAGTCGAGGATCTCAACATGCTGCATGGAGCCCGTCTGCCCAAATTCCCCCTCAAGACGACCGTTCTCGCCCTTGCCAGCGCCTGTGCCACGGGACCGGCCCTTGCTTTCCAGATAGATGCTGGCAACCCTGACCTGCGTATGTCGTTGGACAACACCGTTAAATACAGTGCGGCCTGGCGCGTCGAAGGCGCCAAGGGCAGCGTGGCGAACAATTCAGTTGGCGTGCAGGCCAACACCAACGATGGTGACCAGAACTTTGGCAAGGGGCTGATCTCCAACCGCTTCGACCTGCTCTCCGAGTTCGACCTGCGCTACAAGCGTAACTATGGGCTGCGCTTGAGTGGCGCAGCCTGGTACGACGATGTCTATAACAAGTCGAACGACAACCCCGGCGCGCTGGACGGCGCGCTGGTCAATTCCAAGTCGGTCAATTACAACCAATTCACCGACGCCACCCAGAAACTGCACGGTCGCAAGGCCGAGTTTCTGGATGCGTTTCTCTATGGCAGTTTTGCCCCCGGCGACATGGGCCTCAATCTCAAAGCAGGGCGTTTTACCCAGTTGTATGGGGAAAGCCTGTTCTTTGGCAGCAACGGAATCGCAGCGGCGCAGACTTCCCTGGATCTGATCAAGGCCCTGTCGGTGCCCAACTCCCAATTCAAGGAAATCCTGCGTCCGGTGGGGCAGCTTTCCGGCCAGTTGCAGATCACGCCCGATGTGTCGATCGGCGCCTACTACCAGCTTGAATGGCGCAAGAGCCGGCTGCCTGGCGCGGGCAGTTATTTCAGCTTTGCCGACTTTGTCGATGAGGGCGGCGAGACGCTGATTCTCGGGCCGGGCGTCAGCGCGCGGCGCGGTGATGACATCGATGCCAAAAACTCGGGGCAGGGCGGCCTGCAGTTGAAGGTCAAGTCGGGTGACTTCGAATACGGCCTTTACGCCGCGCAGTTCCACGACAAGATGCCGCAGTTCTATCTGCACCCGGATACCGGTGTGTACGAGCAGGTCTACGGCGAGGACATTCGCACCGTCGGCTTCAGCGTGAGCACACTGGTGGGCGAAACCAACGTGGCGGCGGAGATGTCCTTTCGCGACAACATGCCGCTGGTTGCGTCCGGCAACACCGTCATCGTGCCCGAGAGCGCGGGGGCTGATGGCTACAGGCACGCCGCGTTTCCGGTGGGTCGCACTCTGCATATGAACCTCTCGGCCGTTTCCGTGTTGAGCGAAAGTCCGATGTGGGACGCCGCCTCCTTTCTCGGTGAGATCGCCTTCAACCGGCGCCTCAGCATCACGGACAACAAAGACCAACTCGACCCGCTAGCCACCCGTGACGCCACGGCCCTGCAATTCATCTTTTCGCCGGAGTACTTCCAGGTGCTCCCGGGCCTCGACGTGCAACTCCCTGTTGGCGTGAGTTACGGGCTGTCCGGGCGTTCGTCGGTCAACGGGGTGCTGTTTCCTTCCGAGCATGGCGGCAATGTCAGCTTCGGCATCAAAGGCGAGTACCAGAAGACCGTCCAGGCCAGCCTGAACTTCACTCACTACTACGGTCCGGCTGGCTCGATCATCCGCTACGACACCCCCGCGCCCGAGCTCTCCTACAAGAACTTCCACGGTGACCGCGATTTCGTTTCGCTGTCGATTCAACGCACGTTTTGAGTTGGGCCTTCCCAGGTTTAAGGATAATAACAATGCCTAAGACAACAGCGATTTATCTGGCCCTCGCGGCCCTGATCTGCACTGCCAACGGTGCGCAGGCGGCGGTCAGCGCCCAAGAGGCTGCGACCTTGAAAACCACCCTGACGCCCATGGGGGCCGAGCGTGCCGGCAACAAGGACGGCAGCATCCCGGCGTGGAGCCCGACCCCGACGATAGCGGCGGCCAGCGCCAAGGTCGGCGATATTCCCACCCAGGTGTTCGGCAACGAAAAAGTGCTGCTGCAAATCAATGCGCAGAACATGGCGCAATACGCCGACAAGCTCTCGGAAGGCACCCAGGCGCTGCTGAAGAAGTATGCGCAGAGCTTTCGTCTTGACGTGTACCCGACCCACCGTACCGGCCTCGCCCCGCAGTTCGTGTACGACAACACCGCGAAAAACGCCACCCAGTGCCAGATCAAGGATGGCGGCAAGTCGATGCAGGGCTGTTACGGCGGCGTGCCGTTTCCGACTCCCAAGGAAGGCGTAGAAGTCATCTGGAACCACTTGCTGCGCGTGGAG
The DNA here is from genome assembly GCF_024169655.1 of Pseudomonas marginalis. GTDB lineage: Bacteria > Pseudomonadota > Gammaproteobacteria > Pseudomonadales > Pseudomonadaceae > Aquipseudomonas > Aquipseudomonas paraveronii. Next base: position 2,811,754 of record NZ_JALJWV010000001.1, read on the forward strand.
AACGAAGCCACTGACGTCGCCAGTTTCAAGAACGTCATTCTGACCGCCGACGGCTCGCGCACCATCGCCACGGAAAACGACCAGTCCAACCAATACCCGTATTACTACAAAGACGGTTCGCCGGAAAAATGGAACGGCGAGTACTTCCTCCAGCGCTTCAGCACCATCGCGCCGCCCTTCAAGTCGGGTGAATCCCTGGTGTTTCGCGACAGCATCGACGTCAAGCAGTCGCGCCAGGCCTGGCAGTATCTGGTCGGGCAGCGTCGGGTCCGTCGCGCGCCGACCGTGGCCTATGACACACCGGACTTCGTCGCTTCCGGCGCCAACTACTTTGACGAGGTGCTGGGCTTCCTCGGCCATGTGGATCGTTTCGACTGGAAACTGATCGGCAAGCGCGAGATGTATGTGCCGTACAACGACAACGCACTGGTCACCGCTTCGGTGGATGAAGCCTACGGCTCCCATCACCTGAACCCGGACAAGCTGCGTTGGGAACTGCATCGGGTCTGGGAAGTGGAAGCCACGGTGGCCAGCGGCAAGCGCCACGCGGTGCCCAAGCGCAAGTTCTACATCGACGAAGACTCGTGGATGGTGCTGCTGGTCGATGGCTACGACAGCGAAGGCAAGCTCTGGCGCACCAGCCAGGTGACGCCGTTCGTATTGCCGCAAGTGCCGATGCTGGCGATGAAACCGGCGAATATTTTCAACTTGCAGGCCAACACCATGAGCTCGACGCAGTCGCTCAATGGCGCGACCTACACGCTTGTCCCGCGCCATCCCGAGGCCCATTTCACCGGGGACGCGGTCGCCGCCGAAGGCGTGCGCTAAGGCCGTTATTACCTGCGGTTCCGGCATCCTGCGCGTGTCCGGTTGCCGGTTCCATTGCCATGACTCGCCCCGCCGGCGCCGCGCACAGCGGTGACGTCGCGGGGACGTTTTGAAGTCGAGTACGTACCATGCTTACCCAGAATCCGCTTTTGCGGCGCTCGCTGTCCGCTGCCGTTGCCCTTTTCATCGCCGCCGTGTCGAGCGTTGCCCAGTCTGCCAACACCCCATCCGTTCCCGATCTGCTGGAGCTTCCCGCGTTGGAAAGCCAGCGCGCCCAACAGGCACTGCACCTGGCCGTCACCGCTGCCGGTGAGCGCCTGGTGGCGGTGGGCGAGCGCGGTATCGTGCGGCTTTCCGACGATCGCGGGCGCACCTGGCGCCAGGCCAGGCATGTGCCAGTGAGTGTGGCGCTGACCGCGGTGGCGTTTGTCTCTGCCAGCGAAGGCTGGGCGGTGGGCCACAGCGGCGTGGTGCTGCACAGCACGGACGGCGGCGAGAGCTGGACGCGCCAGCTGGAAGGCAATCAGGTCGCGCAGATCGTTGTGCAGGACGCCCGTGAGCGCGCTGCGGCAGGCGAGGCGGGGGCGGATCAGCGGCTGCGCAGCGCTGAAGCGTTGGTCGAGGATGGCCCGGATAAACCCTTTCTCGATGTGGCGTTCGTGAGCGCCACCCAGGGCTATGTGGTGGGCGCCTATGGGTTGGCCCTGCAAACGCACGACGGCGGCGCCACTTGGCAGTCGCTGATGGGGCAGGTGCCGAATCCGCGTGGCCGGCACTTGTATCAGGTGCGGTTGCGCGACCAACAAGTGCTCCTGTGTGGCGAGCAGGGCGCGCTGTTCCGTTCCACCGATGGCGGGCGCGGCTTTGCCGAAATCCGTAGCCCCTACAGCGGAACGTTCTTCGGTGCGCTGATACTCGACGACCACGCTGTGCTCGCCTATGGCCTGCGCGGCAACGCCTGGCGCAGCCTGGACGATGGCCTGACGTGGCAGCAGGCACAGATCGGTCAGCCGGTGACGCTGAGCGCCGGCCTGCGCCTGCGCGACGGTTCGCTGTTGCTGGCGGACGAGAGCGGTCGCCTGCTGCGCAGCACCGACTACGCCGCCCATTTTGCAACGTTGCCCCTGCACCCAGGCACCGGGATCACCGGTCTGGTGCAAGCGCGCGATGGTGCGTTGATCCTCTCCAGTTCGCGGGGAATGTCGCGAATCGAGTCCGAGGCGATTGAAGCCGGAGCCAAGCCATGAGCCATATGCCGTCCCTACCTGCCGATGCAGTGATTGCCGATTTGAACAAGTTCGATCAGCGCTCGGGCACCTTCGCCGAACGGCTGCTGTTCAACAACCGCCTGGCGATTACGCTGATCTGCCTGCTGATCACCCTGGTGCTGGGGTACCAGGCCCTGGGGCTTTCGCTGAATGCCGCCTACGAAAAGATGATCCCCTCCGGCCATCCGTACATCGCCAATTTCCTCGAAAACCGTAAACAACTGGCGGGGATGGGCAACACCTTGCGCATTGCCGTGGAGGCCAAGAAGGGCACGATTTTCGACGCCGACTACCTGAACACCGTGCGCCAGCTCAGCGATGAGGTGTTCCTGATTCCCGGCGTCGATCGGCCTTACATGAAATCGCTGTGGGCCCCGGCGGTGCGCTGGACCGGCGTGACCGAAGACGGCCTGGACGGCGGCCCGGTGATTCCCGACGACTTCGACGGCTCGCCCCAAAGCCTCGAACAGGTACGTATCAACGTCGAGCGCTCCGGGGAAATCGGGCAGTTGGTGGCGGCCAACTACAAGTCGAGCATCATCCTGGTGCCGCTGCAGGAGAAGATCGCCGAAACCGGCGAACGCATCGATTATCACCGGTTGTCCCAGTCTATCGAGCAACTGCGCGCCAAGTATGAGTCGGACAAAATCGCTATCCACGTCACTGGCTTTGCCAAGGTCGTGGGGGATCTGATCGACGGTCTGAAGCAGGTGCTGGTGTTTTTTGCCGCCGCCATCGCGATCTGCACTGCGGTGCTGTTCTGGTACACCCGCTGCCTGCGCAGCACCTTGCTGGTGGTGTTGTGTTCGATGGTGGCGGTGGTGTGGCTGCTGGGGCTGTTGCCGACGCTGGGTTATGAATTGGACCCGTACTCGGTATTGGTGCCGTTTCTGGTATTCGCCATCGGCATGAGCCACGGTGCGCAGAAAATGAACGGCATCATGCAGGACATCGGACGTGGCACCCACCGGCTGGTGGCGGCACGCTATACGTTTCGCCGCTTGTTCCTCGCCGGCATGACCGCGTTGCTGGCCGATGCGGTGGGCTTTGCGGTGCTGATGGTGATCGACATCCAGGTCATCCAGGACCTGGCCATCACCGCGAGCATGGGGGTGGCGGTGCTGATTTTCACCAATCTGGTGTTGCTGCCGATCCTGCTGTCGTACACCGGCGTCAGCCCGGCGGCGGCCCAACGCAGCCTGCGAGACGAGCTGCAGGAATGTGACGACAGGGCGCACAAAAAGCACCCGTTCTGGGCGTTCCTCGACCTGTTTACCCGCCGCCCCTGGGCCACGGTTGCCGTGACGCTCGGGCTGGTCCTGGGCGGTGTGGGTCTGGCCGTGAGCACGCAGCTGAAAATCGGCGACACCGACCCGGGTGCGCCGGAGTTACGGCCGGACTCGCGCTACAACCGCGACAATGCCTTCATTGTTGCCAACTACGCCGCCAGCAGCGACGTGTACATCGTGATGGTCAAGACCCCGCAATATGCCTGCGCCCACTACAGCACCCTGCACACGCTGGATGCGCTGGAGCGCGAGTTGCAGCAACTGCCAGGGGTCGAGACCACCAGTTCCCTCGCCGGGTTGGCCAAGACCGCCAATGCGGGCATGAACGAGGGCAGCCTCAAATGGTTCGAGATGCCGCGCTCCCAGGACATGCTCAATTCGATCATCACCCGAGCGCCCCGGGAAATGTTCAACCAGAACTGCGACCTGCTGACCCTCTACGCCTACCTCAAGGACCACAAGGCCGACACGCTCACCAGCGTGGTCAATACCGTGGAAGCCTTCGCGGCGAAGTACGGCACCGACGACATCCGTATCCTCAATGCCGCCGGGAATGCCGGGGTCGAGGCCGCGACCAACATTGTGGTGAAGAAAGCCAACACGCAGATGTTGTTCCTGGTCTACGCCGCCGTGATCGTGCTCGCCTTCATCACGTTCCGCTCATGGCGTGCGGTGGTGTGCGCGGTGGTGCCGCTGATGGTCACCTCCGTGCTGTGCGAGGCGTTGATGGTGGGGCTGAACATCGGCGTCAAAGTCGCCACGCTGCCGGTGATCGCACTGGGCGTGGGCATCGGCGTGGACTACGCGTTGTATGTGATGACGGTGACCCTGACGCACTTGAAAGCCGGCATGACGCTGTCGCAGGCGTATTACAAGGCACTGATTTTCACCGGCAAGGTGGTGGTGCTCACCGGTATCACCCTGGGCATTGCGGTGGCCACCTGGGCGTGGTCGCCGATCAAGTTCCAGGCCGATATGGGCATCCTGCTGGCCTTCATGTTCGTCTGGAACATGCTCGGCGCGCTGATTCTGCTGCCGGCCCTGGCGCACTTTTTGTTGCGCCCCAAGGCCGGGGTTGCGCACGTCTGAGGCGAATGCTCGCCAACGCCGGCGCGGTGCCGCTGCGCAGCGCCCGGTGAACGTCACGTCGGTGAAAAGGACGGAGTTACGATGCTGAGTAAATTGAGCCTGCATCCACGGGATCTGCTCGCGCTGCTGTCGCTCGCGGCTGCCGCGTTCGTCAGCGGAGTCGATGCCCTCGGCTGGCAGGCCGGCTGGCTGCTGATGATGATGGTGGTGTCGGGGCTGTGCCTGCTGCACGGGATTGGCCAGCGCGAGCAACGGGTGGTGGCGGCGCTGGCGCATACCCGCGCGCTGCTCGACGACCGGCAACCGCTGGCGGGTGACGCCCTGGCATCGATCGAGCGCCTGCAGGCGGTGCTGCACGACAAGGTGACCGCGGTCAAACGCATGCGCACGTTGGCCTGCGATCTCACCGTGGCGACCGGCACGCTGGTGTCGGGATTCACCGAAGCGGTGGCCACGGCGGACCGTCAGTCCGCGATGGCCCGCGACGCCATGGTGGACGTTGAAACCATGGCCGAGCAGGCCCGCGTGACCGCGACGGAAGCGACGGTCCTGGCAGAGGCGAGCAGCGGCGCGCGCGACCAGGTCAGCGCCGGCGGCGAACAGGTGCAACGGGTCGCCGGCGATATGCTGGATCTGTCCAACGTCGTGGCCTCGGTGGCCGAAGAGTTCGACTGCGTGCGCGAGCAGGTGGCGCGTGTCGGTGAAATCGTTGCAATCATCCAGAGCATTGCCGGGCAAACCAATCTGTTGGCGCTCAATGCCGCCATCGAGGCGGCGCGTGCCGGCGAGCAGGGGCGCGGTTTCAGTGTGGTCGCCGACGAAGTGCGCAAGCTCGCCGAAAGCACCGGCAGCGCGACCCTCAGCGTGGGCGAGATCATTTCCCTGATTGGCCAGAGCATCGACCGCCTAGACCAGCGCCTGGCCCAGACCCGCCAAGGGGCCGCGCAAGGCGTGACGCGTGCCAGCCAGGCCACGGCGGTGTTGAACGGTATTGCCGCCACCTCCCACAGCATGCAGCGGGCGGTGCATGGCATTGCCGAACGCGCCGGCAGCGAGATGCAAAAGGCGCACAAGGTGCTGGCCGACTCCAGCGGCGTGGCGCGCCTGGCCGTCGAACTCGATAACCACGTCAACGGCTGCAACGCCGGCCTGCGCGGGCTGATGCTGGGCCTGGTCGACCTCAAAAGCCTGGCGGGTGAAATTGATGTCAGCCGCGATGCGCATGCCGCCATGCTGGAAGCTATCGAAGAAATCCGCGCCCATAACATCATGGTGCTGAATGCCCGCGAACCAGCGCAGATGGTCGCGCATATCCAGCGTATTCACGCGCTGGACCGGGAGATAGATGCCTGGCTTGCGCAGGCGATAAGCGCTTGTGAACCGGTCGATGCACGGCGCAGTGACAGTCTGTCGGGCGTGCGCAAAGCGCTGGACGCCTACCGCCACGTGCGTAACGAGTTGCTGGAGGCCGCGCAAAGTGGGAGGCTTGAGCACGCGCTTGAGCGCGGTACGCCCTTGGTTCGACAGGCCTACCGCGTGGTAAAGGAGGCATGCGCTGCCTTAGCGGCTTAGACTCGGGCCCACGGCGAAGGCACTGGATCGCTTGTAGAACAATAAACGCCAGCGGCGTGGCAAGGGCTCGAGCCCGCCAGTCGACTGGTCCGCGATGGGCTGGGCTTTAGGTGCTTACATGGCAGAGCAACCCCTGATTGAGCGCTTCAATCTTCGTTCACGACTGCGCTTCAATGTCGAAACCGGGCAAATCTGGCTCGACGAGAACCGCATGCTGTTGATGCATGCCAAGGCGTTCGGCGCCTTCCGCCAGGAACTGATGGAATCCCTCGGGCCCAGTCGCGCCAAGGGGCTGTTGTTTCGCATGGGCTTCGCCGCCGGCCAGCACGATGCCGATCTCGCCCAGAAACTGTTCGGCGAAGGCGACAACTACGACGTGTTCAAGATCGGCCCCGAGTTGCACGCGTTCGAGGGCTTGGTGCGCTCGACCATTATCGAGGCCAAGATCGACTGGGAAGACGGCAGCTTTTTTGGCACGGTCAATTGCGATAACTCCTGGGAAGCCGAGTCCCATTTGCAGTTGTTCGGGGTCAGTCCCGAGCCGAGCTGCTGGAACCTGGCCGGCTACGCGTCGGGCTATGTCACCCGCTTCTTCAAGCGTGTGGTGATCTTCCGCGAAACCCAGTGTGTCTGTTGTGGCGCCTCCAGCTGCATGTTGGAGGGACGGCCAATCGAGGCCTGGGGGGATGCGGACTTCTTGCGACACTGTCTGCCCACCGAAGATGCGCAAACCACCTTCGAGCAGTTGCAAGAGGAGCTCTGGCAACTGCGCGGCTGGCAGCATGAACAGCGCCCACCGGGCAAGTTGGTGGGCAGCTCGCCGGCCTTTACCGCCGCCTTCAGCCTGCTGAGCCAAGCCGCCAACAGCCCCATCACCGTGTTGCTGCTCGGCGAAACCGGGGTGGGCAAGGAAGTGTTCGCGCGCTGGCTGCATGAAAACAGCGGGCGCGGTGAAAAGCCCTTTGTGGCGGTCAACTGCGCCGCCATTCCCAATGATTTGATCGAGTCCGAGCTGTTCGGCGTGCAGAAGGGCGCCTACACGGGCGCCCAGGCTTCGCGCCCCGGTAAGTTCGAACGCGCTGATGGCGGCACACTGTTTCTCGATGAGTTGGGCGAGCTGTCGCCGGCGGCTCAGGTCAAGTTGCTGCGCGTCCTCCAGACCGGCGAGGTCGAGCGCCTGGGCGATGACAAAGTGCGCAAGGTCAACGTGCGCCTGGTGGCGGCGACCAACGTCAATTTGCAGCAGGCGATTGCCGACGGTCGTTTTCGCGCCGACCTCTACTACCGCCTGGCCACGTACCCCCTGGAGATTCCACCGCTGCGCAAGCGCAAGTCGGATATTCCCGTGCTGGTTGCCGTGCTGCTGGAAAAATATGCGCCGCTGTACCACAAGACCATTCAAGGCGTCAGCGACCTGGCCATGCAGGGCTTGATGGCCTACGACTGGCCGGGAAACGTGCGTGAGCTGGAAAACCTGGTGGAGCGTGCGGTATTGCTGGTGCCGTCCGGCGGGCACATTGAATTGCAGCATCTCTTCCCAGGCGTGGCACCGGTGACCGCACACGGCGCGGTGATCGACCGCGAAGGCAAAGTCGGCAACGCCGACGAGGCCAGGACCGACCAGTTGTATGAAACCTTGCTGGTCGACGGTTTCGACCTGCAGGCCCATGAAGCGCGTTTGCTGCAGCTTGCCGTCACACGGGCGCATGGCAACCTGACCCATGCGGCGCGCCTGCTGGGTATCACCCGCCGGCAGTTGGCGTACCGGGTGAAACAGACTTTGGGGGATGACAGCCCGGCCGCGAGCGCCTGACAAAAACGTACAGCCGCCGCCCCCTTCGGCGCGCCGCCACTGTGCCTTCGCGCTTGCAGTTGTTTTGGCACGCGAGTGGGGGATGGCGGATGCGCCGTTTTCGTCTTAAAGCACCCTGTGGTGCTTTTTTTTCGCCTGTTTTACTGACCGTCGCGGCCGTTCATTGGTCGGTGCCCCGGCCTTTGCGCAAGCGCACTGACGTTTTTGTAAGGCTGGAAGGGGGGATGGACATAAACGTCAGTCCGGGGGCTGGGCACAGTGTCCGGCTTTTCATGGTAAGTTGTTTTAAATCAATTATTTACCTTTATTGGCATCATCTCTGCAATGCAGGGTTGAGTGTGTGAACCCGGCTCCTGCCCGCCTGCCCAGGCGGTACGGAGCCAACCTCATCCAGCCAATAAAGGAGACAATAAATGGCGATGACAGGTGTATTGCGTCCGGGCCATGCCCAGGTGCGCGTGTTGAACCTTGAAGAAAGCGTTCATTTCTATCGCAATGTGCTGGGGCTGGTCGAGACCGGGCGTGACGATCAGGGGCGGGTGTACTTCAAGTGCTGGGATGAGCGCGATCACAACTGCTATGTGATCCGTGAAGCGGACACTGCCGGTATCGACTTCTTCGGCTTCAAGGTACTGGACAAGGCCACCCTGGAGAAGCTCGATGCCGACCTGCAGGCCTACGGGCTGGCCACCACCCGCATCCCCGCCGGTGAGTTGCTGGAAACCGGCGAGCGTGTGCGCTTTGAATTGCCCTCGGGCCATCTGATTGAGCTGTACGCCGAAAAGAGCTGTGTCGGCAACGGCATTCCTGAGGTCAACCCAGCCCCGTGGAATGCGCTGCGCGAGCACGGTATTGCGCCGATTCAGTTGGACCACTGCCTGCTGTACGGTCCCAACATTGCGCAAGTGCAGAAAATCTTCACCGAGGTCCTGGGCTTCTACCTGGTCGAACGCGTCCTCAACCCGGAGGGCGACGGTGACGTCGGCATCTGGCTGTCGTGTTCGCACAAGGTCCATGACATCGCCTTCGTTGAATATCCAGAGAAGGGCAAGCTGCACCACTGTTCGTTCCTGCTCGAGTCCTGGGAGCAGGTGCTGCGTGCCGGCGACATCATGTCCATGAACGAAGTGAACGTCGATATCGGCCCCACCCGCCATGGCGTGACCCGCGGTTGCACCATCTATGCCTGGGACCCCTCCGGTAACCGCTTCGAGACCTTCATGGGCGGCTACCACCCCTATCCGGACTACCAGCCGCTGTCCTGGACCTACGACAACTTCGCCCAGGGCCTGGACTACCCGCAACGCAAGTTGCACGAATCGTTCCTGACTGTCGTGACTTGAGGGCGCTCCCATGAGTTTCCCTGATCAGTCACTCGAGATGCAGCCGGCCGACATGGACACGCGCAAGCGTTACGTGCGTGTCACCGGCAGTCGTGGCAGCCAGTTTGTCGAATTCGACTTTGCCATCGGTGAGCCCGAATTATTCGTGGAAATGATCCTGACGCACGAGGCCTTTGCCGAGTTCTGCCGCGCCAACCAGGCACGCCCCATGGCGGCGTTGCCTGAGGTCGCAGATGAGGATGAGGACGACGCCCGGCAATGGGACTGGCGTCTGGCGGATGCCACTCAGGTTCGTTTCAAAAACTAATCGTTGTTGACGCTTCACCCTGAGTGAGGCGTTCGTGGGAGTCAGCTATGCACATCGATCTTCGTACGGTCAGCATCCAGCCCTTGCGGCAGACGTTCGACCATTTGGCCCGTCGTTTTGGCGACAAACCTTCCTCGCGGTACCAGGAAGGCAGCTACGACATTCAACCGGTGGAAAACCTGCATTACCGGCCGACCTGGGACCCGGATCAAACCCTGTACGACACCAGCGTCACCCAAATCGTGATGAGCGACTGGTACGTGTTGAAAGACCCGCGCCAGTTCTACTACAGCACCTACACCCTGGCACGCGCCCGGCAGCAGGAAACCACCGAAGCCAACTTCAACTTCGTGGAAACCCGCGGTCTGGTGGACCTGTTGCCGGACGCACTGCGCCAACGCGTCCTCAACCTGCTGGTGCCGCTGCGCCATGCCGCCTGGGGCGCCAACCTCAACAACACGTTCATCTGCAGCTATGGCTACGGAACGGTGTTCACCCAGCCGTGCATGTACCACGCGATGGATAACCTCGGCATCGCCCAGTACCTGTCGCGCATCGGCCTGCTGCTGGGCGCAACCGAAGCCCTGGACGCCGGCAAGGCGGCCTGGATGGAGGGCGATGCCTGGCAAGGGCTGCGTCGTTACACCGAGGACTGCCTGGTGGTGCGCGATCCGTTCGAGCTGTTTGTCGCGCAGAACGTGGCTTTGGACGGCTTGCTGTACCCGCTGGTGTACCAGGGCATCGTCGACGATCAGTTCGCCGCCGATGGCGGATCGCTGGTGGCCATGCTCAGCCAGTTCATGAGCGACTGGTTCGATGAAACGCGCAAGTGGGTGGACGCGGTGATGAAGGTGGCGGCTGCCGAATCCGAACATAACCGCGCGTTGTTGCAGGCCTGGACAATCCAGTGGCGCGACCGTGCTGCCGCGGCCCTGCTGCCGGTGATCGAGCAAGAGTTTGCCGGCAACGCGGATGAAGTGATGAGCGAGCAACTGGCTGCCTTCCGGGTACGCCTGGATAAAACCGGTGTTGGGGTCTGAGGAGCGGCTATGTCGACTGTATTTATTGCACTGCAAACCAATGAAGAAACCCGCCCGATCATCGAAGCGATCGAGCTGGATAACCCCGAGGCCGTGGTCAACCGCGAGCCAGCCATGGTCAAGATCAACGCCCCGGGCCGCCTGGTCATTCGCCGCGAAAGCATCGAAGCGCAACTGGGCCGCAGCTTCGACATGCAGGAGCTGAACATCAATCTGATCACGCTCTCCGGCAATGTCGACGAAGACGAAGACGCCTTGACCCTGACCTGGGGCAACTAAGCGAGGATATTTGGCATGGACATGAAAACCGTTCACAAAAAGCTCAATGCAAAAGACAAATACCGCCTGCTCACGCGCGACCTCGCCTGGGAGCCGTCGTACCGCACCGAGGAGGAGATTTTCCCGTACATCGCCTATGAAGGCTTGAAGATCCATGACTGGAACAAGTGGGAAGATCCGTTCCGCCTGACCATGGACGCCTACTGGAAATACCAGGCCGAAAAGGAACGCAAGTTCTACGCCATTATCGACGCCCACGCGCAGAACAATGGCCACCTCAACATCACCGATGCGCGCTACCTGTCGGCGCTGAAAATCTTCCTGCAGGCCATCAGCCCCGGTGAGTATGCCGCGCACAAAGGCTTTGCGCGCGCGGGTCGAGAGTTTCGCGGCGTCGGTACGCAAGTGGCCTGCCAGATGCAGGCCATCGACGAGCTGCGCCATGCGCAGACGCAAATCCACGCCTTGTCCAACTACAACAAGTTCTACAACGGCTTCCATGCCTTTGCCGATCAGCGCGACCGTATCTGGTACACCTCGGTGGCCCGCTCGTTCTTTGACGATGCGATGTCTGCCGGTCCGTTCGAGTTCATGATCGCCATCGGTTTTTCGTTCGAGTACGTGCTCACCAACCTGTTGTTTGTGCCGTTCATGTCCGGCGCCGCTTATAACGGTGATATGGCCACGGTCACCTTTGGCTTCTCCGCGCAGTCGGACGAAGCGCGGCACATGACGCTCGGCCTGGAGTGCATCAAGTTCATGCTCGAGCAAGACCCGGCCAACCTGCCGATCGTTCAAGGCTGGATCGACAAGTGGTTCTGGCGCGGCTTCCGCGTGCTGGGCCTGGTTAGCACCATGATGGATTACATGCTGCCCAAGCGCGTGATGTCGTGGCGGGAGGCCTGGGAGATCTACGGCGCCGAGAATGGCGGCGCGCTGTTCAAGGATCTGGCGCGTTACGGTATCCGCCCACCCAAGAGCTGGGACGATGCCGAGGCCAGCATCGACCACATGTCCCACCAGTTCATGCTGGGTCTGTACCAGTGGAGTTTCGGGACCGCGTTCCACGCCTGGATTCCGTCGGATGACGACATGCAGTGGCTGTCCGCCAAGTACCCGACCACGTTCGACAAGTACTACCGCCCGCGCTGGGAGCACATCAAGAAAATGGCGGCGGCCGGCACCCCGTTCAAGAACTACGGCCTGGCCAAATTATGCCAGTGCTGCCAGTTGCCCACGGTGTTTACCGAGCCGGATGACCCGACCCTGATCTGCCATCGGCAGGTGCAGTACAAGGGCGACAAGTACCACTTCTGCTCCGATCACTGCATGGGCATCTTCAATAACGAGCCGGAGAAATACATCCAGGCCTGGCTGCCGATGCCGGCGCTGTTCCAGGCGCCCACCGATGGCGACCTGGCCGCCTGGATGGACTGGGTGTCGCTCAAGGACGGTCAGGACAACGGTGACTTCGCCGACTCCGAGGACCGCCGCAACTTCGCGATGTGGCGCGGCATGGCGACGTCCAACCAGTAACCACGTGACAACCCGACGGGCGTGGCCGGCGCATTCGGCGGCCACGCCCCGCTAACAAGAATAAGGAGAGCACCATGCCTGTAGTCGCCCGTAAAGAATACGTGGGCGTTGCCCGTGATCGCGTTGAAAACTTCAATGGCAAGCAGTTGGTGTACGCCAGCTGGGATCACCACTTGCTGTTCGCAGCCCCGTTCCTGCTGTGTCTGACGCCGCAAACCACGTTTGCCCAGTTGCTGGAAACGGCCCTTGCACCTTTGCTGCAGGCCGACCCGGATGCCGCGCTGATCGACTGGCAGCACGTGCAATGGCTCAAGGACAACCAACCCTGGGTGCCCGACCTGGACGCCAGCCTGGTTGCCAACGGCATCGGCCACAAAGACCAGTTGCGCTTCAAGACGCCAGGTCTCAACACCCTGTGTGCGACCCACTGAGGGGGCGAGTCATGAGCTATGAATTAACGATTGAGCCGCTGGGTCAGACCATTGCAATCGAAGAAGGCCAAACCATTCTCGACGCCGCGTTGCGCGCGGGTATCTACCTGCCGCATGCCTGCTGCCACGGGCTGTGTGCCACCTGCAAAATCCAGGTGGTCGATGGCGAGATCGAGCATGGCGAAGCCTCCAGCTTTGCCCTGATGGATTTCGAGCGCGAAGAGAAAAAGTGCCTGGCCTGCTGCGCCACCGCCGAAAGTGATTTGGTGATCGAGGCGCAAATCGACGAAGACGACGACGCACAAAACCTGCCGGTGCGTGATTTTGCAGGCACCGTCAGCCGCATTGAAACCCTGACGCCGACCATCAAAGGCGTGTGGATCAAGCTCGACGCGCCCGAAGGCATGCACTTCCAGGCCGGTCAGTACATCAACCTGCAGTTACCCGACGGCATTGGCAGTCGGGCCTTTTCGGTGGCCAACGCACCGGCGCCCGGCAGCGAGATTGAGTTGAACATCCGCATCGTGCCCGGCGGCCGTGGCACCGCGTATGTACACGAGCAATTGCAGGTCGGCGAGCGGGTGGGCATCACCGGTCCGTACGGGCGCTTTTTCGTGAAAAAGTCGGCGCGCCTGCCCGTGATCTTCATGGGCGGCGGCTCGGGGTTGTCGAGCCCGCGCTCGATGATTCTCGATCTGTTGGCGCAAGGTTTCGAGCGGCCGATCACCCTGGTCTACGGTCAACGTAACCGTGACGAGCTGTACTACCACGACGAGTTTCTCGCCATGGCCGAGCAACACCCGAACTTCACCTACGTGCCGGCGCTGTCCCATGAACCTGAAGGCTCATCTTGGTCGGGCTTTCGTGGCTTTGTGCATGAGGCCGCCAAAGCCCACTTCGACAACGACTTCCGCGGGCACAAGGCCTACTTGTGCGGCCCGCCGCTGATGATCGACGCCTGCATCAGTACGTTGATGCAGGGACGCTTGTTCGAGCGCGATATCTACATCGAGAAGTTCATCTCGGCGGCGGATGCGCAGCAGGTTCGCAGCCCCCTGTTCAAAGCGATTTGATCCACTGGCCCCGCCCCTCGAACGATGCCAGAGGGGCGGGCGAGGCCTGCCGCGCAGCCGTTTTCGACATACCTTAAGGGTATCAAGTTAGGCCAAATAAAGTATTAGTCGGTATCTGCTGGCTTTTCTAGACTCGCACTCAGGGACTCATGCCGGACTGGCCGTGGCAGGTACAGGCGGTCGTCATACGAACAATAACTACGGAGCTCTCATGCGCCAGATCAAACACTTCATTGCCGGTGAGTTTACCGACGCTGCCAGTGGTGTACGGTTCAATAAACACTCCCCGCTGGACAACAGCGTCATCTGCTCGGTCAGCGAAGCCGGGCGTGGCGAGGTGGATGCGGCCGTCAGCGCCGCGCGCAATGCCCTGCAGGGCGAATGGGGCCGCCTGAGCACCGACCAGCGCGTCGAGCTGCTGTACGACGTGGCCAACGAGATCACGCGCCGCTTCGATGACTTCGTCGAAGCGGAGATGTCCGACACCGGCCAGCCCGAGCACGTGATGAAGCATGTGTTCATCCCGCGCGGCGCGGCCAACTTCAAAGTGTTCGCCGACGTGATCAAGAACGTCGCCAGCGAGTCGTTCCCAATGGACACTCCCGACGGCCGTGGCGCGTTGAACTACACGCTGCGCCGGCCCAAGGGCGTGATCGGGGTGGTCTGCCCGTGGAACGCGCCCTTCATGTTGATGACCTGGAAGGTCGGCCCGGCCCTGGCCTGCGGCAATACCGTGGTGGTCAAGCCATCGGAGGCGTCACCGCAGACGGCCACCTTGCTGGGCGAAGTGATGAACACGGTCGGCATTCCCAAGGGGGTGTACAACGTGGTGCATGGCTTCGGTCCCGATTCGGCCGGGGAGTTTGTCACCCGGCATCCGCAGATCGATGCCATTACCTTTACCGGCGAGACGCGTACCGGAACGGCCATCATGAAAGCAGCTGCCGAAGGCATGCGTGATGTGTCGTTCGAGCTGGGCGGCAAGAACGCCGGCATTGTGTTCGCCGATGCCGACTTCGAGGCGGCAGTGGAAAGCTTTTCGCGTTCGGTGTTCCTCAATACCGGGCAGGTGTGCCTGGGCACTGAGCGGGTGTATGTCGAGCGGCCGATCTTCGAGCGTTTTGTGCAGGCGCTGAAGGCCAAGGCCGAGGCGGTGAAGTACGGCCGCCCCGATGATCGTCACGCCAATTACGGGCCGCTGATCAGCCAGGAACACCGGGAAAAAGTCCTGTCGTACTACCGCAAGGCGGTCGAGGAGGGCGCCACCGTCGTGACCGGCGGCGGTGTGCCGCAGATGCCGTCCGACCTGGCGGCTGGCGCCTGGGTGCAACCGACCATCTGGACCGGTCTGCCGGAGAGCGCGGCGGTCGTGCAACAGGAAATCTTCGGCCCGTGCTGCCACATCTCGCCCTTCGATAGCGAAGATGAGGTGGTCGCCAAGGCCAACGCTACCGAGTACGGCCTGTCGACCACCCTCTGGACCCGCGACCTGGCGCGTGCGCACCGCATGGCGGCGCGCATCGACGTGGGCATCACCTGGATCAACAGCTGGTTCCTGCGCGACTTGCGTACGCCGTTCGGCGGTTCCAAACAGTCCGGGATCGGCCGTGAAGGCGGCGTGCATTCGCTGGAGTTCTACACCGAAACCCGCAACGTCTGCGTGAAACTCTGAGGCTTCCCCATGAACCAGCAAATCATTGAGCTGTACGGCGACGAGCTGTATCAGGCGTTCGTGTCCCGTCGCGCCATCGCGCCGCTGATCAGTCGTGAACCGCAGATCCGCATCGAGGATGCCTACCGCATCCAGGAGCGGTTCATTGCCCGTCGCCTGGCCGCTGGGGAAACCATCGTCGGCAAGAAAATCGGCGCCACCAGCAAGCCCGTGCAGGACTTTCTCGGCGTGTACCAGCCGGACTTCGGCATGCTCACCTCGGGCATGGTGTTTGCCGACGGCGACACCCTTGACCTGGGCCAGATGATCCAGCCCAAGGCCGAGGCGGAACTGGCCTTTGTGCTCAAGTACGACCTCAAGGGGCCGGGCATCACCGCCATGGACGTGATTCGCGCCACGGACTATGTGGTGCCGTGTTTTGAAGTGGTCGATTCGCGCATCCGCGACTGGCAAATCAAGATCCAGGACACCGTCGCGGACAACGCCTCCTGTGGCGTGTTTGTGCTGGGCACCACCCGCGGCGATCCGCGCCGGTTGGATATCACCCTGGCCGGCATGGTGCTGGAGAAGAACGGTGAAGTGTTCTCCACCGGCGTCGGCGCCGCCGTGCAAGGCTCGCCCGCCAATGCTGTGGCCTGGCTGGCCAATACGCTGGGTGAACTGGGCATTCCGTTCAAAGCGGGGGAGGTGATTCTCTCCGGCTCGCAGTCGGCGCTGGTGCCGGTGGTGGAGGGTGACGAGTTGGTCTGCCGGATCGGCGGCCTGGGCAGTTGCCGGGTGAAGTTTTCTGGAAGGAGTGCCGTATGAGCCGCGAACTGACGCTGTCCCGCGAAGATATCGTGCGCCTGTGCGAACGGGTCGAAGGCGCACAGACCCGCGCTTATGCCATTCCCAAACTGACCGACGACTACCCGCAGATGACCATCGCCGATGGCTACGCGGTGCAGAACGAACTGCGTCGCCGCTATATCGCCCAGGGGCACAGGCAAGTCGGCTGGAAAGCCGGGCTGACCTCCAAGGCGAAGATGCAGCAAATGGGCGTCAGCGTGCCCTCGATCGGCTTTCTGACCGACCGCATGGCGCGCCCCGAAAACTCGGCGATCAGCACCGCCGACCTCGTGCATCCACGGGTCGAGTGCGAAGTCGCCTTCGTCATGAAGGCGGACCTGCGCGGCCCGGGTTGCACCGCCGCCGATGTGTTGGCCGCGACCGACTATGTGCTCCCGGCGGTGGAAATCATCGACTCGCGGTTTTCCGGCTTCAAGTTCGACCTGGCCAGCGTGATTGCGGACAACGGTTCGTCGGCGCGCTTCGTGGGCGGCGGGCGTAGCCGCTATGTCGCGGATCTGGACCTGCCGACCCTGGGTGTGGTGATGGAAAAGAATGGCGAGATCGTGACCATGGGCGCCGCCGCCGCGGTGATGGGGCATCCGGCTGAGGCCATCGCCATGTTGGTGAATATCCTCGCCGAGATGGACGAGTCATTGCCCGCCGGCAGCTTTGTGATGAGCGGCGGCATTACCGAAGCGATCGCGGTGAAGCCCGGCGACAGCATTGTGGCGCGCTTCCAAGAGTTGGGCAGCGTATCGATGCGCTTCGTTGAATAACCACAAGCACCCAGGAGGCAGTCATGCCCATTATTGAAATGCATTTGGCCGAGGGCCGTACTGCCGAGCAAAAGAGCCGTATGGCTGTCGCGGTCACTGAAGCGGTGTGCCTCAGCCTGCAATGCCCTGCGGAAACCGTAAGGATTCTGATCACCGAGCACGCGCGCGACGGGTTTTACGTGGCCGGCCTGGACATGGCCCAGCGCGCCGTCAAGCAGCGGGAGCAGGGCCAATGAAAAAGATCAAATGTGCGTTAATCGGTTCCGGCAACATCGGCACCGACCTGATCTACAAGATCCTGCGCAGCCCGGTGCTTGAACCGGTATGGATGGTGGGCATCGACCCGAACTCCGAAGGGCTGTTGCGGGCCCGCGAAATGGGCTTGAAAACCACCCACGAAGGCGTCGATGGCTTGCTCCCGCACGTGTTGGAGGATGGTATTCAGATCGCTTTCGATGCCACCAGTGCCTATGTGCATGCGGAAAACAGCCGCAAGCTCAATGCCCTGGGCGTGTTGATGATCGACCTGACCCCGGCGGCCATCGGCCCGCTCTGCGTACCGCCGGTGAACCTGCGCGAACACGCCAAGACGCAGCAGATGAACGTCAACATGATCTCCTGCGCGGGGCAGGCCACCATTCCCATTGTTAATGCTGTCTCGCGCATTCAAAGCGTGGCATATGCCGAAATCGTTGCCAGTTTGGCGTCCAAATCGATTGGCCCGGGCACCCGCGCCAACCTGGATGAATTCACCAACACCACTTCGAGCGCCATCGAGAAAATCGGTGGTGCGCGCAAGGGCAAGGCGTTGGCCATCATCAACCCGGCCGAGCCGCCCATGATGATGCGCAACACCATTTATTGCCTGACCGATGAAGAGCCCGATCGTGTGCGCATCCGAGAATCGATCCTGCAAATGATCACCGAAGTGACGAAGTACGTGCCCGGTTATCGCCTGGTCAACGGTCCCATTTTCGACGGCAAGAAAGTCTCGATATTCATGGAGGTGGCTGGCCTGGGTGACTACCTGCCCACCTACGCGGGCAACCTGGACATCATGACCGCGGCCGCCACCCGCACTGCCGAAATGTTTGCCGAGCAAATTCTCGCCGGCACGCTTCACCTTAAAGCCCCGGAGGTCGCGTAATGAGCCAGTCCAACCCTACGAGCCTGCAGGGCCGCAAAGTGATCCTGCATGACATGTGCCTGCGCGATGGCATGCACGCCAAGCGCGAGCAGATCAGCGTGGCGCAAATGGTCAAGGTCGCCACTGCGCTGGACGATGCCGGGGTGCCTTACATTCAGGTCACCCATGGCGGTGGTTTGGGTGGCAATTCGCTGCAGCACGGCTTTGCTCCGCACAGCAACGAGGAATACATCAGCGCGGTAGCTCCGCTGATGAGGCAGGCGAAGATTTCCGTGCTGCTGATTCCGGGGCTGGGCACCATGAAAGAGCTGCAGTCGGCTTACGATTGCGGCGCGCGCAGCGTACACGTCGCCACCCATTGCACTGAGGCGGACACATCGCCGCAGCACATTGCCTACGCGCGAAAGCTGGGTATGGATACGTCCGGGTTCCTGATGATGGCGCACCTCAATGATGCGGCCGGCATCGCCCGGCAGGGCAAGCTGATGGAGTCCTACGGCGCGCAGACGGTGTACGTCACCGACTCGGCCGGCTACATGTTGCCGGAAGACGTGAAGGCCCGCGTTGGGGCGCTGCGCGAGGTGCTGAACCCGGAAACCGAGATCGGCTTCCATGGCCACCACAACCTGGGCATGGGCGTGGCCAACTCGATTGCCGCCATCGAGGCCGGCGCGAGCCGGATCGACGGATCGGTCGCGGGGCTGGGGGCCGGGGCGGGCAATACACCGTTGGAGGTGTTCGCCGCCGTGTGCGAGCGCATGGGGATCGAAACCGGCACCGACCTGTTCAAGCTGATGGACGTGGCCGAGGACATCATTGTTCCGATGATGGAGCACATCGTGCGGGTGGACCGTGAGTCGCTGACCCTTGGCTATGCCGGTGTCTACTCCACCTTCCTGCTGCACGCCAAACGTGCCGGCCTGCAGTTCGGCGTTCCGGCGCGCGACATCCTGGTGGAGCTGGGACGCAAAAAAATGATCGGTGGCCAGGAAGACATGATTCAGGACACCGCCCTCACCATGGCTAAAGAGCGTGGTGTTCTGTTGCCGACGTGATGGCTCGCAGGGGTGTGCGCTGCATGCCCCTGACTCGATGCGAGGGTTGAACATGAATACGCAAAAACAACTGGCCGTGGTGGTCGGAGCGACGGGCGCGTTCGGCCGGCAGATTGTGGCGCGGTTAAGCGCCAGTGACCTGGACGTGGTCGCCGTGGCACGCAGTGCTGACGCACTCGACGAACTGGTGGATTGCCATCCCGGGCTGATCGCCTGTGTGGCCGACATCGCCAGCGATAGCGCGGTGGCGAGCCTGCGCGCTGCGCTGGACCGGCCGGTGCGCATGATTGTGCACGGGCCTGGCGTGGCGGTCGTCGGCGGTATTCTCGATGCGCCCACCGCCGCGCTGGTGGAGGCGGTGAATATCAAGGTCGGCGGGCTGTTGCGCCTGGTGCGTGCTGTGGATGAGCGCCTGGTGAAAGGCTCGCGGTTGGTGGCCATCGGCGGTCACTACGGCTTTGAACCCACCGCCTATGCCGCCGCTGCCGGGGTGGCCAATGCGGCGCTGATGAACGCCGTGCGCCAACTGAGCCTGGCCTATGGCGAACGCGGTATTACCGCGCACCTGATCGCCCCAGGGCCGGCAGACACCGAGCGCTTGCACCGGGTAGCGGCAGACCGTGCCCGGCAGCGCGGTATCAGTGCCGAAGCGGTGCTGCGCGAGATGTACGCAGAGTCGTCCCTCGGCGCCTTGACCACGCCAGCCCAAGTGGCCTGGGCCGTGAACCTGTTGCTCGCGCCCGAGGCCGATGCCATGACCGGCTCCAGCCTGATGCTCGATTCCGGGCGGCGTCGCGGCCTGCCTTGAGCGAGCTGCACATCGACCTGCCAGCGCATAAAACCAACAATAATTCAGCGAGATCGCCCCTATGCCTGTCGTGAACTTTCACCTGGTGGACGGCCATTGCAGCACCGAGCAAAAAGCCTGCTTGCTCAAGGACGCCTCACAGCTCTACAGCCTGGTGCTGCGCTCACCCATCGACCGCGTCAGGGCCTTTATCACCCTGCACGCAGCGACCGAGTGTGCGGTGGCCGGCGAAGTGGTCGAGGCCGGTGGGCGGCATGCACCGTTCTTTGAGTTCTTCGTGCTCGAAGGTCGCCCGCTGGATGAACGCCAGGCGCTGATGCGCGGCTTCACCGACCTGCTCAGCGCGACTCTCGCGGTGGAGCGGTGCCTGATACGCGGTCGCTGCATCCGTGTCGATCCGCAGGATTGGTGCATTGGCGGGCGCGATGCCGCTGAGTTACGCAAACAGGAAATCCTTGACCGTGCAGCGCAAGCGGGCGGTGCCGAATGAACACAGGCGCGCTAGCGGTCGAAGCTGCGCTGGGACGTGAGCGTGTGTGATGAAGTACCAGATCGTAATTGCAGATACCGGCGAGCAGTATCCCTGTGATGAACGTGAGTCCGTTTTGGAAGGTATGGCGCGACTGGGGCGGCGGGGCATTCCGCTCGGTTGCCGGGGTGGCGGTTGCGGGGTATGTAAGGTACGCATTCTCAGCGGCGAGTATGTCGCCAAGGTGATGAGCCGCGCCCATGTCAGTGCGGCCGACCTGTCCGATGGCATCGTGCTGGCCTGCCGTGTTTTACCCGGCAGTGACTTATCGGTCGAGGTCACCGGCAAGATGAAAAAGACCATTGGTAATCCGAAATGAACAGTACATTTTTCCTGGCGCTCAATGAACTAATCGAACAGGCCCGTCGCGTCATTATTATCTGGGGGCATCGGTGGGGGCATCCTTTTTAAGGACCCGAAATTTGCCCCCAATTATGCCCCCATGAGTCGTGGAATCCATTGGATTTAGACAGGGCTGCAGTGGACTGAAATTACCAAAAGCAGTTGTTATAGAACAGTTTTATGGAATCTACCGGAACTTCATTACAAACTATCGGGATCCCCAAAAAACATCTGAATCCGCGACCGCAACCAACGCTCACCCGGATCATTGTCCTGCGAGCCCCGCCATGCCATGTGCAACTCGAACGAGCGCACCGGCAGTGGCGGATCCTCGGCGCGCAAGCCGCCCGCTGCGGTCAGGGCCTCGGCGGCGTAGTCCGGCACGATGGCGACGATGTCGGTCCCCGCAAGCAGGGTGCCCAGGCCGTTAAACTGTGGCACGGCCAACACTACGTGGCGTTTGCGGTCGAGCTTTTCGAGTTCTTCATCGATAAACCCGCTCAAGTCCCCGGCGAACGACACCAGCGCGTGAGGGCGGGCGCAGAAGTCGTCCAGGCTGAGGGCGCCGGGCACGCTGTCGGCGCGTAGCAGTTTTGGCAGGCTGCGACGCAGCACCTTGCGCTTGGCGTTGGCCGGCAGGTCGGCGGTGTAGCTGACGCCGATGGAAATTTCGCCGGAGGCCAGCAGGCCCGGCATCAGGATGTAATTGACACGGCGTACTACGAGCACGATGCCGGGGGCTTCGGCGCGCAGGCGTTTGAGCAATTGGGGGAGCAGGGCGAACTCGACGTCGTCCGACAGGCCGATGCGGAACACGGCGGTGCTGGTGGCCGGGTCGAATTCGGCGGCGCGGCTGACGGCGGTGGAAATCGAGTCCAGGGCCGGGGACAGCAGGGCGAAAATTTCCACGGCGCGGGCCGATGGCTCCATGCTGCGCCCGGTGCGCACAAACAGCGGGTCATCGAAAAGACCGCGCAGGCGCGATAACGCCGCGCTGATGGCCGGCTGGCCGAGGAACAATTTCTCGGCGGCACGGGTCACGCTGCGCTCATGCATCAAGGTTTCGAATACGATCAAGAGGTTAAGGTCGACACGACGCAGGTCGTTACGGTTCATCTTGTGTCCTGGATGAGTCTGTAAACTAGACGAGAGCGGCCATACGTGATCCCTATGATCTCCATGCTCGGAGCATGACCGGCATGAATCTTACGGGGAAAGGCTGGTACTCTGCACCGGCTAATTGAGTTTTCCTACGATAGTTGAGGTCTATTCCTCGGTCGCGGAATCAATGACAGACATGTCGACTATTAATGGCGACCGGTAGTCTTACCGGGAAAGCCCAGATAGAGTTCAGGGCAATAGAGGTTACTTTGACGAGGTTTGCGATGTCCCGCACGATCCGTTTTCACAAGTTTGGTCCGGCTGAGGTGCTCAAGTGCGAAGAGCATGCAGCCGCGCAGCCCGCACCGGGCGAAGTGCAGGTGCGTGTCGAGGCAATTGGCATCAGTTGGTACGACATTTTGTGGCGTCAGAACCTGGCGTCTTCCCACGCACGTTTGCCGTCCGGCCTTGGCCATGAGATGGCGGGGGTCGTTGTGGCCCTGGGCGATGGCGTGGATGACTTGGCAGTGGGCGATAAAGTCGCCAGTTTCCCTGCCGAGAGCCCCAATGATTACCCGGTGTATGGCGAACAGATCGTCTTGCCCCGTTCGGCGTTGACCCGTTATCCGGATGTCTTGAGCCCGATCGAAGCCAGCGTGCATTACACGCCGCTGTTGATTGCGTATTTTGCGTATGTGGACTTGGCGCGGGTCAAACCCGGCCAGTTTGCCTTGGTGACCGACGCCAGCCACTGCGCCGGTCCATCCTTTGTGCAACTGGGCAAGGCCTTGGGCGTGCGGGTGATCGCGGCGACCAAGGACAGCGCGGAGCGCGAGTATCTGCTGTCCCTCGGGGCGGAAAAGGTCATCGTCACCGAAGAGCAGGACCTGCTCATGCAAATCAACAAGTTCACCGACAGCCGCGGCGTCGACGTGGTGTTCGATGGCTTGGGCGGCCCGCAGATGTCGTTACTCGGCGATGTGTTGGCTCCGCGTGGCAGCCTGGTGCTGTATGGCTTGCAAGGTGGCAACCAGACCCCATTCCCGGCCTGTGCGGCGTTCCAGAAGAATATTCAGTTTTTTGTGCATTGCATCGGCAACTTCACCGGCAAACCGGAACTGGGCATCGTCCAGGACCAAGTGGCATTGCAACGCGCATTGCGCGATATCAACCAACTGACCGCCGATGGTGTGCTGGTCCCGCTGAAAACCAGAGTGTTTCCATTCAGCCAGTTCGTCGAAGCGCACCGTTACATGGACGAATGCCCGTGCCGCGAGCGCGTCGCATTGCAGGTTGAGGCTGTTTGAGCTGTAGGAGTATTCGCAAATGAATACTCAGGCGTCTGAACGGGTGGGGCAAATGCGCCATTTGTCAGGGCTTAACCCACGCAGGGTTTAAGCCGCCGTTAGGGCGCCAGGCCCCGCAAAATACGAGGTTTGCCCCCGATGCCGCGCTGAATTCCAGCGCGGCATCTCTGTGTGTGCGTAATCAACGGCTCGCTCAATTGCCATCTGAACTGGTTTCTTGCGGCGTTCTGTATCTGTTAATCATTATGCCAGTGCCGATAATCGAGCCTTCACTGTCATCTCAAGGATTGAGCAATGATTGAATGTCTGATTTTTCGGCCTGATACATATGAAATTAAATTATCGCGATGCATACCTGGACGACAGGGTGATGGCGCAGGGAAAGATAATTCCAATTTATTGAAGTTTAATTCCTTAAATTGGATCTTTCCTTTATGTCGGATGCATCCTTAGTTTCCCGCTCAAATCGGTGTAGGACGTTGTCGGAACGTTCCTAGGGTTGCCTGGGTGCCCTGGCGCAAGGGTCTCGAGGAGAGACGGCGCGAAGGGTACACAATTGGCGTTCCCTGTCGATTTGTTACAGCGTGCTAAGGTTTATTTATCGTCACCCTTGAGCGGTGAACGACATTCCTACGCATCTAATGGGTCGAGCAAATAATCTCGGCAGTTACTTGGAACTGATATTTCAACTCAGGTAGTAGAACTATGAGCGCAACTCACGAACAAGCCATGAACTATGTTTATCAGCAAGTTCTGCAACGTTTGGTCGGGCACTTTACGCGCGCCGAACGTACCGCACTTCAACTATTGATCCAGCGAATTGTCGTCGCTGCCGGCGGCATGGAACAAATAGGTAATTACAAAGTGTTGGTTGCCCATGGGGGCGGCGAGGTCAGCAGCTACACCCTGGCGCTGCTGCGTGCGGCGCAACTGACCATCGCCGGCCGTGCGCCCAGGACCTTTCACCTGCGCGTGGCGACTTTACGGCATGTCGGCATGACCCAGGCCACGCTGGACAGCCTCCAGCGCGGCTATAGCACACTGTTTTTCCATGACGATCCGCGGGTTGAGTTGCTGATGGTGGAAAACCAGGAAGTGCAGCCGTTCAACCACCTGCGCGCGGCCTCAAGCGCAGGCAGAGAGGTCAGCCAGCGCAATATGTTGATGGTGGGGCACCTCACCTCCGGGGATATTCGTGCGACGCTGTGTACCGATACCTACCTGTCCCTGGGGGATTTCTACCAGCGTGTCACCTCCTGGAACGGTGGTGTGCATGCGTTGGTCAGCGGTGACTCGCCACGCAAGCAGAGCCAGTACCTGGCGTGGTTGAAAAGCGCGGCCCAAGCGGCCGGCATCAACACTCCGCCCGGTAAGCCGGCGTCGCTCACCGGGTTGTTCGCACGTATGGAGGAATGGAGTAACGGCTGTTATCAAAGCCTCTATGGCGAGCAATACGTTGCACATGAGAGTCCTGGCCGGGGTGGGCATCGCCATTTGTCCTATATAGGCATCGCCGACCTGCTTAACAACGTAGATGTTGCTTCGACCCCTCTGCTCACTGACTTCCTGGGCTATGTACCCGACCCATTTGGTTTTCAGTTCAGCCATCCTGCTTACCCCAACCCGTTACTGATGGCTCACCTGCGGGGGTTGCAGGCCGAGTGCCTGCGCGAACTGTCCTACGAGGACGGCGTGGCGGGTTTTGTAAGGCAAGCAATGGACTACATGTGCCGCCAGCAAATTCCTGAACATCTGATCGCAGGGGCGGGCAGTGAGGACGGGCGCGCGCTGTCGACTACCTACGCCCAAGCGTTCTTTGGCCTGGAGGAGGGCCCGTTGACCTGTCTGCTGTTTTCGCCCTTTATCCATCATGGTGAGCGGTTGGAGGGTTACCTGCGTCAATGCCATCCCGGCATGCTGGTGGTGCTCCCCGAGCTGCACAAGGCGCTCCAGGGCAAGCCGGCTACCGAGATGCTGCACCAGTGGGCAATCGACGCCAGCGGCTTGCCGCTGTCATTGCTCCAGCACCTCTACCGCAAGCGCCCGCTGGAGGTTGAGCGTGGCGCCGACGCGCGCAAGCGCCGCGCCGCACGCCTGCTGACCAACGCCGAGGCGCGTGCGTTTCAGTTGTTCGGGCGCTAGTCGGGTGCGCCAGGATGTGTGTCCAGGTGGGCAGCCATGAACCTGCGAGGTGAACGGCAGACGGATTTCGCCTATCAGGCGGTGTACCGCTACATGATCAACTTGATCAACGAAGTCAGCCTGGACATGCCCGTCAAACTGCCCTCTTTGCGCCAGTTATCGACGCGCTTGAACGTGTCGATCTCGACGATTCAATACGCGTACTCGCTGCTGGAAAAGGAAGGACGGGTGTATTCGGTAGCCAAATCGGGCTATTTCGCCTGGCCCGTGGCCGCCAATCCGCAGATGGCGGCAGGTGCCGATCTGCTGGAGCGCTTGTACACGGCGGCGCGGCGGCCCGGAATGGTCGTACTCAGCGGTGATGAACCGGCGCTGCTGGGTGCGCTGGACGGCGCCTTGCTGATGCTCGAACGCCAACTGGTGCGCCGGCACCCACGTCAGTTGCAACCCTGGTCGCAGCCTTGCGGCGTGTGGGAGCTGCGCACGGCGTTGGCGGCGCGTTACACCTCATCGCCGACCCGCTGCTGGCAGGCCGATGACGTCTATATCGGTGCTGATCTGCGCGGCGTATTGGAAATTCTCATTGATGTGCTGGGGCTCCGGGGCGCCACGGTGATGGTCGAGTCTCCCTGCGACTGGTTAATACTGCGCCTATTGCAGGCTGTCGGCGTGCGCGTCATTGAGTTGCCCTGGCAGGTCGACGGCCGTCTGGATCTGGCGAGGTTCGAGCACCTGCTGCGCCATGAAGCCGTCCACCTGGTGCTGCTGTCATCGCTGGTAGGCATGCCTTCGGGCAGCGCCATGCTCAACCATGAGCGCCTGCGGGTGGCACAGTTGCTGGAAGAATATGGCTGCTGGCTGCTGGAGAATGACACCTTTGGCGAGTTGGGCTTTGCGCAGAACCATACGGCGCTGCGCAACCTGGTCAGCCCGGAACGGCTGATCGTGTTCTCGTCGTTCGAAAAAGTACTCGGCCCGGAAGCGCCGTTCGGTTACGTGCTGTCACGCCACCTGAGCAGTGAACTGCAGCGACAGTTTCTGCTGCGTTCATTTCGACTGTCGTCGATCCGCCAGCGCGCGATTGCCCACCTGTATCAAAGCGGGCGGCTGGATCAGCACCTGCAGACGCTGCGCCAGCGCCTGCGCGAGCAGGCCGAAGCCATGAGCCAGCGCCTGGATCAGCGCCTGGCAGGGCGGGTGACTTACCGTATGCCGCTGGCCGGGGCGAGTTTCTGGTTGCACTCGTCGGCACCGGTGGACATGCGCCAGGTGTTCCAGCGCATGCTGGCGCAGCAGGTGGTGATTGCTCCGGGGGAGTTATTCAGCCTCAGTGGCCTGCATCATCAGCAGCTACGGCTGAGCCACGCGTTCAACGGGCACCCGAACCTGGACGCGGCATTGGATGCGCTGGCGCAAGCCTTGCTGCAGGCGCAGACCGCCTAGCGTGTGAAAAATCTCTTGTTGGCGTGGGATCGATAACATCGCGCGGTAGTCCAACTCTCAGTAAACTGTCATTTTTTCCGAATCCTTCTTTCCGAGGTTTATGCATGACAATCAGTCCTTTTGCGGGCAAACCGGCGCCAGCCCAGTTGCTGGTAGATATCCCGCGACTGGTCACGGCCTATTACACCGGCCAGCCTGATGCAGCGATCTCCACCCAGCGTGTCGCCTTTGGGACTTCCGGGCACCGTGGCAGCTCGTTCGAACTGAGCTTCAACGAATGGCATGTGCTCGCCATCAGCCAGGCCATCTGCCTGTACCGCGAAGCCCAAGGCATCGACGGGCCGTTGTTTGTCGGCCTCGACACCCATGCGTTGTCGACGCCCGCAGGAGCCAGCGCGCTGGAAGTGCTGGCGGCCAATGGTGTGCATGTGATGCTCGCCGAGGGCGATGAATACACGCCAACCCCGGCCATTTCCCACGCCATCATCTGCTATAACCGCGGTCGCACCAGCGGCCTGGCCGACGGCATTGTCATCACACCGTCGCATAACCCGCCACAAAGCGGTGGCTACAAGTACAACCCACCCAATGGCGGCCCGGCCGATACCCACGTCACCAAGTGGATCGAGGCCAAGGCCAACGAACTGCTGGCCAATCGACTGGCTGGGGTTAAACGCATCACTCACGCCCAGGCGCTCAAGGCCGATACCACCCATCGCCATGATTACCTCAACCGCTATGTGGCCGACCTGATCAATGTGATCGACATGGACGCGATTCGCAGCGCCGACCTGCGCCTGGGCGTCGATCCACTGGGCGGAGCAGGGGTGCGCTACTGGTCGGCGATTGCCGAGCACTATCGTTTGAACCTGGACGTGGTCAACACCGAGGTCGATCCTACTTTCCGTTTCATGAGCGTCGACTGGGATGGTCAGATTCGCATGGACCCATCGTCCAGCTACGCGATGCAAGGGTTGATCGGCCTCAAGGAACGTTTTGACGTGGCCTTCGCCTGCGACCCGGACCACGATCGCCACGGCATTGTCACCCCGTCCGGCGGCCTGTTGGCGCCGAACAATTACCTGGCGGTGTCCATCGACTACCTGTTCCAGAACCGTCCCGACTGGCGCGCCGATGCGGCCGTGGGCAAGACCGTGGTCAGCAGCGGCTTGATCGATCGCGTCGCGGCGCGTATTGGGCGGCGCCTGTACGAAGTGCCGGTCGGCTTCAAGTGGTTTGCCGACGGCCTGTTCGACGGTTCGCTGGGTTTTGGCGGTGAAGAAAGCGCTGGCGCCTCGTTCCTGCGCAAGGACGGCACCGTGTGGAGTACCGACAAGGACGGTTTGATCCCGGCGTTGCTCGCGGCAGAAATGACCTCGCGCAAAGGCCAGGACCCAAGCCAGATCTACCGTGGCCTGACCGACGCCTTGGGCGAACCGTTCGCCATTCGCGTCGACGCCAAGGCCACTCCGGCGCAGAAGGCCCTGTTGGGCAAGCTGTCGCCGGAACAGGTGACATCCACCGAACTGGCCGGGGAGCGCATCCAGCAGATCCTCAGCCATGCGCCGGGCAATAACCAGGCGATCGGCGGCTTGAAAGTCATGACTGAAAACGGCTGGTTCGCCGCGCGGCCATCGGGCACCGAGGATATCTACAAGATCTACGCCGAGAGCTTCATCGGTGAAGATCACCTCAAGCAGTTGGTAGAAGAAGCGCAGGTATTGGTAGACGGTGCAATCAGCGCTAACTGATACACCTGCGTCAATGTAGGAGCGGGTAAGCCCGCTCCTACATCTCGCCTCGACATCAGGCCAGGTCGACCAGCACGATCTCGCTGTCTTCTATCGCGGTCACGCGCAGCAGTTGTTCATCTTCCACCGCGACACCGTCTCGAGCGTGCGCGAGCAAGCCATTGACCTCAATCACTCCCGTCGCCGGCACCAGATAAGCACGACGCCCGCTGTCCAGGCGGTATTCGGCACTTTCCCCGGCTTTCAGGTTGGCGGCTACCAGGCGCGCATCCGCACGAATGCGCAGGCTCTCGCTGTCACCGGCCTTGCCACTGGCCAGTGTCACAAAGCCCTCGCGGTCACCTTTCGGAAACGGCTTGGCGCCCCACGACGGCGGCAGGCCGGCCTCGCTGGGGATGATCCAGATCTGGAAAATCTTGCTGGGGATGGCTTCCAGGTTGTATTCGCTGTGGGCAATCCCGGTGCCGGCGCTCATGACCTGCACGTCACCCGCCTCGGTGCGGCCCTTGTTACCGAGGTTGTCGGCGTGGCTGATGGCGCCTTCGCGCACATACGTGATGATTTCCATGTCGCGGTGCGGGTGCTGGGGAAACCCGGTGCCGGGCGCGATGATGTCATCGTTCCAGACCCGCAGGTTGCCCCAGTGCATGCGCTTGGGGTCGTGGTACTCGGCGAATGAAAAGTGATGATGGGCGTCAAGCCAGCCATGATGGGCGCCGCCCAGGGCGGTGAAAGGTCGTAATTCGAGCATGATCGTCTCCCGTTGATGGCACTCATCATCTAACAGCGCATGATCGATAAAAAGCGTAAAAATTGCCTTATTCCTATCGATTTATTGGATTTGTTTCGGGCGCTTTGACTTTCACTTCATCGCCTAACTGCATGACGGCAAAGCAATTGGCTGGAACTGCGCGGCGATTCCGGCGACCATGGCGCACTCGTCAACACCCAGCTCATCGCAGGAGTCCGCGTGCCGCAACAACAGCCTGATCTGCCCCCTGAATTGCGCCCCCTGGCCGAAATGCCGTGGTTGAAGCGGCTCGCCGCCCGATTGTTCGGGCATGGTCTGACCCGCTTGCGCGCGCAGCACCGGTTCTCCTGGCTGCATGGGCAGGCCGATGGTTTTCGCAGTGGGCACGAGGCGGGCGTTGAGTACGGCTATCGCGAGGGCAAGGCCGACGGCATCGAGGAAGGCCGGCAAGTCCTGCTGATTCGCGACTTTCGCCCGCAAGAGCACCGTGCGCCTGGGGTGGATGACAGCCTGTTCGATGATTGGCGGCTGCCGCTGACGGCCGATCTGAAAAAGCGTATCAAAGCCGATGTGGCGCGCTTGCTGCCGGCCCACGCCCAGCCCAGCGCCGCGCAATGGAAGATGATCTTCAGCGACACGCCGTCGACTTCAGTGATAGCCGGTGCTGGCGCGGGCAAATCCACCTCGCTGGTGTTGCGTATCCTGCTGCTTACCCATTACCTGGGCTTCGAGCTGAGCTCGATGACCGTGGTGACGTTCACCCGTGAGTCGCGCAAGGACTTCATCAACAAGCTAATGGAAATACTTAGCTTGTGGGGGCAACCCATTGATATCAAACAAGCCCAGACCGTAGTTCGGACCTTTCACTCGCGTATCCTGCCGATGGTGCGCAGCCTACCGGGCTTCGAGCGGTTGCAGGCGTTCGAGAACCTCGGCGCAGGTTTCGAGGATGCGGACAGCAACCCGTTCGACCTGCGCCTCAATGAGGCACAGCGCCAGCAGATGAACGCCTGCTACCACCGGCTGCACGGCCAGCATGCGCGCTTTCGCGAACTGATTGCACCGCTGGCGCGCCATGGCATGCAGCTCAAGGAGCTGGAGCGTGATCACCCGGACGTGCAGAAGCGCATGGCGGTGACGGAACTGGCCGCCAAGCGCGATGAAGAACTGTGTGACGTGCTTGAAGACCTGTGGTTTCGTGCGGGTGCCTGGCCCATCAAGGGGATTGAGCCGAGTCGCCAGACCGTGGAGATCAATGGCGCGCAGTTTCATTGCCATGGCTATATTCCCGAGCTGGATGCCTGGGTCGTGCTGGGCTTCGATTCACGGGAAAACGCCCAGGTCAGCCGCCCCAATGCCAAGCTGTCGGTACGTGCGGAATGGGCGGTAAAGCGCACCTTGTTTCAAGCATTCTGTCGTAAGCCTTTGATATGGTTGGATAGTTATGAGTCATCTAAGCGTCTTTTGAGCAGCCTGGCCGGTGACGCCAGCGCAGGGCCGGGGTTCGATTACAAGGTCAAAGGCGAGCTGGCGTCGGCGCCGTTGCTGGACTGCTTTGTCATGGCCGCGGGCTTCATCGAGAATCTCGGTCTGGATGTGCCCGGCGCCGTGGGCCAGATGAGCTTCGCCAAGGACGATCCGGACCGCTACTTCTTCGAGGCCCTGAGCATTTTCTGGAAAGCCCTGGAAGACCATCTGCTCGACCAGTCGCCGCCGATCATGACCTACAACCGCATGTTCTCGCTATTTGGCGAAAACACCCCGGAAAACCTCAAGTTGCTCAGCGACCCCCTGTTGCGGCCGTTGTCACACCTGATGATCGATGAGTTCCAGGACGTCTCGCCGCAGATTGTGTCCTGGCTGCGCGCCAGTCTGCGTGAAATCCGCAGCCGTGGGCCTGCGATGCATGTAGGGCGCGGCGCCCAGCATTCGTCACTGCTGTGCGTGGGGGATGACTGGCAGTCGATCTATGGCTGGCGCGGCAGTTCGCCGAAGTATTTCATGGAGTTCAACAAGGAATTTGCGTCACCGAGTACCACCCGCGTCATGCTCGGCGAGAACTACCGCAGCCATCAGCACATCATCGATGCCGCCGAACACATTGTGCGCGCAGCGCCGGCGATCCCCGGCAAGAAGGCCAAGGCCTGCGGCGCACCCAAGGCGTTGGTGCCCGTTACGGTGTTGGAACGCGACGATGCGGCGCTGGGTCGTCGACTGCAGGAACACTATGAAAAGGGCGATTCGGTGTTAATGCTTTATCGAAAAAGTAGCGATAAGTTATTGATTAAAGAGCATATTCAATCAGTTATTAATGTTGATTCTAGCTTGCCGCCGGCAGTGCGCAGGCTGAAACAACTGACCTATCACAGCGCCAAAGGCCTGCAGGCGGATGCGGTTTTCCTGCTTGGGGATTGCCAGCATGTCACCCGTTCGCCTTACAAGAACCAGGTGTACCGGATGGCGGGCCTGGGCAAGGCTGGCGACACTGAACCGTATGACAACGCGCAAAAAGACGAAGTGCTGCGCCTGGCCTATGTCGGCATTACCCGCGCCATAAGCCATTGCTACTGGTATGTGGAAAAGCCCGAGGGCCAGGCTGTGAATGTACCGAAGGCATCGGAACGGGTAGACGCCAAGAAAGCGTTTTTTGACGATCAGCGCTAAGCACTGCCTGGCACAGGCCCTATGAAGGGGCTTGCCCGCAATAGCGGTGCATCAGTCGATAGACCGCTCGACTGGCGCACCGCTGGTCGTGTTCAAGCCCTTAACAAATGCGGCGGCACAAAACACTCCAGCTCCGCTTCCACCGCTTCGATGATGCGCTCTACATCGGTAGCATTCATCACGGTGGCGCAGGGGATGCCAGCGATGGCGATCAGCGTCTCGCCGCTGGCGCGGTCGAACAGACGCGCGACCATACTGCCGGGAGCGTCCATGCTCCCTTCGAAGCCCATGGGATGGAAATGCCAGCGCATCAGCTGGCAGGCGTTGGGGAATGTCACTTTGTTCATGTTGCCCACCTTGTTCATTGAGCGCTTCCTTTAGCTCGCGGCAGGGGGCCATGACCGTCACCGGTCACAGCGAGTGAGAGTGTAAAAATAGCATTCGTTCATAAATGCAAGGGCAGTTTTTTCACCCCGTTCGGCGGTTCTTTTCCTATAGCTTGACGTGTGTCATGTCTTGCTAAAGGCTTGGCAAAAGGCCATTAGTCAGAAGTTGCCGTCGGCCATTGATGGCAGCGCTGAAATTCGGCAACCTCCACCTTTTACCCGTCGTAGAGCCATGCATGCCCCACACCGCCGCGGACGATGATTGCCAGCACACCCACGCCACGCGCGAGCTAGTGACGCGCCACCACCTGTGCTGGCGTCATCGCGACCTGGATGGCGTGATGTCTTACTACCATCCGCACATCCAGTACCACGACTTCTTCCAGAACCGCGTCGTCGGCTACGCCGAGCTGCGCGAGTACCTGCAAGCCAGCATGCCGCGCGGGCCCGACGAGGCCATCGAGCACATGGACCGCATTCGCGCCGATGGCGACACCGCGTTCATCCAGTACCGCATCACCCTGCGCGGCGGGCAGGGCCTGGTGTCGTTCCGTACCAGTGAGGCCATCACCGTGCGCGACGGGCTGATCTGGCGGGTCAACGAATATGCGTCACTGGTGCATGAGCACAGCCCCCAAACCACGCGCCCGAGCGTCAGCCGCCTGGGCCTGTCGCCCCAGCAACTGGGGCATATGGCCAACGACCTGCAGCACTACTTCCAGCAGCAACAACCCTACCTGGACCCGGAGTTGGACCTGCAACGGGTTGCCAAGGAGTGCGGTTACAGTCGCAATCAGATTTCCTACTTGCTCAATCAAGTCCTCGGGCAAACCTTCTATCGCTATGTCAATCAGGCTCGGCTCGTGCATTTGCTGGCTGCGCTGGATAAAGCCAGGCCGCCCATACGCGTGGACGACTTGGCCTATGCGGCGGGGTTCAATTCGTTATCGGCGTTTTATAGCGCTTTTCGCCAGCACACCGGCCTGACGCCGAAGGCTTACATTAAAGTGCGCTTTGAGGGCGAGTCGGCTAGATCAACTGGCAATAAAAAAGATGTGGGTTAAACCTGTCATGTTCGACAGGTTTTTCATTCGCGGATTCGTAGTGTAATGCCCAGGCATCTTTTCTTTCAGTTGGAGTGCCGCTATGTCTAAGCACAATAAATCCGCCCACCCGAACGGTCCAGAGAGTGAAGGCCGCATGGACGGAATCATTAACATCGACGGAACGGGTCACACCTTTCAAGCGGACCGTGTGTATATGGATGAGCAAGACGGTGCGCTGAGGTTTTTCGGTGCCCGAACCGTTGACGAGAACCCGGATAAATTCGAAGCGGTTCAAGTGCAACTCACACCGCCCACCATTTCGACGGGTACATACCAGGTGGGCGGGGAGAGTGTTAAAGATGTTATTTACGTCGACCATCAAACCGGTAACAGCTATCCCGCTCACACAGGCAAGGTATCGCTCACCAGGAGCATCCCTCTTAAACGGTTATTCGGGGACGTGAGTTGTGAGCTCAGTGTTGACGGTCGAACGACTATCGTAAACGTCCAATACGCCTTCAAGGGGTGAGATAAATAGTCGGCCCCGCAGCCTCTGCTCGCGTCGGTTAGCGCTAATCATTTGGCGTTGACGGGGCAGCAGGTTGCGCCAACATTTCCCTGCGTGCACGCGCGCAAGACAGCCCCTGACATCCCGCTCTAGGATCCAGCCTATCGAAACGAGGTAGGGGAACCTGGCATGCCGGCATGGCGCACTATCAGTTTATGGATGGACCAGTTGGACGACCCGCTGCTGGCGCGGCCGTCTCTGGAGCACGACCTGGACGTCAACGTGGCCATCATCGGCGCCGGTTACACCGGTCTGTGGACCGCGTATTACCTCAAACGCCAGGCGCCCGAGCTGAACATTGCCATCATCGAGGCGCAAACCGCCGGTTTCGGCGCGTCCGGGCGCAATGGCGGCTGGTTGATGGGCAACCTGTTGGGGGAAGACCGTTTACTCGCCGGCCTCACGCCCGAGCAGCGGCGTGCTTCGTTTGACCTGCTGCACGGCATTCCCGACGAAGTGGCGCAGGTGCTGGCCCGCGAAGGCATCGACTGCGACTACCGCAAGGGCGGCGCCCTGTACTGCGCCGCGCGTTACCCCGAGCAGGAAAGCAGCCTGCGCCTTTATCTGGACAAGCTCTACGCCCAAGGCCTCACCGAGGCCGACTACCGCTGGCTGAACCCGCAACAACTGGCTGAGCAACTGCGAATCGCCAAGCCCTTTGGCGCGGTTTATGCGCCCCATGTGGCGACGATCAACCCAGCCAAGCTGGTCCGCGGCCTGGCGCGGGTGGTGGAACGCATGGGCGTCAAGATCTACGAAAATTCCCCCGTTACCCATTGGCAGTCCGGCCGCCTGCGCACTGCAAAGGCCGGCGTGCGTGCCGCCTGGGTAGTGCCGGCCGTCGAGGGTTACGCGACCACCTTGGCGCCGTTGGGTCGCTACCAACTGCCGGTGCAAAGCCTGATCGTCGCTACCGAGCCATTGCCCGCCAGCACCTGGGACGACATCGGCCTGAGGCATGGCCAGGCCTTCGGCGAAAGCAGTCGCCAGGTCACCTATGGCCAGCGCTCGGCCGACAACCGTCTGGTGTTCGGCGCCCGTGGCGGTTATCAGTTTGCCGGCAAATTGCGCCACGACTTCGATTTGACCGACAGCGAAGTGGCGCTGCGTCGTTACCTGTTCGGCGAGCTGTTCCCACAGTTGAAAAACGTGCGGATTACCCACTCCTGGGGCGGCAACCTCGGCATGTCGCGCCAGTTCCGGCCGCACATGCTCTGCCATCACGCCACCGGCATCGCGCTGTCCGGCGGCTACGGCGGGGAGGGCGTCGGTGCCACCAACCTGGGCGGCCGCACCCTGGCCGACCTGATCCTGGGCCAGGAGACGCCGTTGACCCATCAACCCTGGGTGATCCGCGAGCGTGGCCTGGAGGCGCTCAAGGCCTGGGAGCCGGAGCCGTGCCGCTGGCTGGGCTACAACGCGATCATTCGCAGTTTTGTCCATGAGGACCAGGTATTGGCCAACCCCAATACCGCGCCCTGGCGCCGCAAGTTGGCGATCGGCGTGGCCGGGTTCATGGAAAGTTTCATGCACTGAGCCGTTCCACTCACACAGGTAGCCCCATGAGCATCACTCAATTCAAAGACGCGCTGAATGCCCACCTGCCGGATTCGTCACCGGTCGCCGTGCCCCTGGGCGAGCCGATCGCCGTGGCGTCGACCTTGAGCGTCGAGCGCAGCGACGGCGTCGAAACCGGTATCTGGGCCTGTACCCCTGGCCGCTGGCGTCGACAGATCAAAGCCCAGGAGTTTTGCCACTTTATCCAGGGCCGCTGCACTTTCACCCCTGACGACGGTGAAATCGTCCACCTACAAGCTGGCGATGCACTGATGTTGCCGGCCAACAGCAGCGGAACCTGGGATATCCAGGAAACCGTGCGCAAGACCTATGTATTGATCCTGTAACGCTTTGATCCTTGATCGCCTGCCATAAAAACAGCCCTAAAACCGCCAGGAAATCGAACCATGAAAGCCATTGCCCTGTTGCCCTTGATGTTGGTGGCCGCTATCAGTCAGGCCGCCGAGACGGTGAAGATCTACAACTGGTCGAGCTACATTGCGCCGGACACCACGAAGAACTTCCAGAAACAAACCGGCATCGGTTTCAGCTACGACGTGTACGACAGCAACGAAACCCTCGATGGCAAGTTGATGACCGGTAACTCCGGCTATGACGTGGTGTTCCCCTCCAACCACTTCATGGCGCGGCAGATCCAGGGCGGCGCCCTGAAGAAGCTCGACAAGAGCCAATTGCCCAACTGGAAGAACCTCAACCCGGTGCTGCTCAAGGCCCTGGAAAACAACGACCCGGGCAACGCCCACGGCTTCCCGTACCTGTGGGGCAGCACCGGCATCGGCTACAACGTCGACAAGGTCAAGGCGGTGCTGGGCGATAACGCGCCTGTGAATTCCTGGGACCTGATCTTCAAGCCCGAATACATGCAAAAGCTCAGCAAATGCGGGGTGGCCATCCTCGACAATGGCCCGGAATTGTTGCCGATCGCTCTGAATTACCTGGGGCTGCCACCCCACAGCAAGAAGCCTGAGGACTACAAGAAAGCCGAGGCGCTGCTGATGAAAGTTCGCCCCTACGTGGCGTACTTTCATTCCTCGAAATACACCGGTGACCTGGCCAATGGCGACATCTGCGTGGCCGTCGGTTTCTCCGGCGACGTGCTGCAAGCCGAAAGCCGCGCCAAGGAAGCCAAGAATGGCGTGAACATCGGCTATCAGATCCCCAAGGAAGGTGCCGCGATCTGGTTCGACATGGTGGCCATGCCCGCCGACGCCCCGGACGAAAAGGCCGGGTATGCCTTCATGAATTACTTGCTGGAGCCCCAAGTGATGGCCGACATCACCAACTCCGTTCATTACGCCAACGGCAACAGTGCGGCGGACAGCCTGGTGGACCCGGCAATCAAGGCCGATACCAAGATCTACCCAAGCGCGGAAATGATGGGCAAGTTGTTCGCGCTGGAAGCGATGCCGCTGAATATCGACCGGGTTCGCACGCGGGTGTGGAACACCATTCGTACCGGGCGCTGAAGAACTGATGTGGGAGAGGGCTAGCCCCCTCCCACATTTGGATTTCAGGGGTTTTCCAGGTCATGCCCCAACGACTGGATAAACAACGAGAACAGCTCCGGCTGCGAAGAAATATCCAGCTTGGCGTACAGATGCCGGCGATGCACTTTGACCGTATCCGGCGAGATATTCAGGCGCTCGGCCATGGCCTTGGAGGAGAAACCGCGCAATACCAGGCGGGCGACTTCCAGCTCGCGGTCCGAGAGTACGCCGCAGCCGAAATGGCTCAATGCATCGCGAATCTGGCTGGCCATCGCCTGCGCTGCCGGTACACGCTGGGTGCTTTGCTGCCAATGCTGCTGCATCAACGGCAGCACCCACGCCGCCAAGGTGGTCAGCAGCCCGGTTTCTTCAGCACTGAAGCGCCGCTGCATGCCCAGTGACAGCGACAACGTGCCCGCGCCAGGTAGTTGCAGGATGAATTGCACCTCGTCTTCCAGCACGTTGTCGTGGAAGTAATTGAGGAAGTATTCGCTCTGGCGGAAATGGTCCGGCGCCACTTCCTCCAGGCGGTACACGCCGCTGGCATACTCTTCGCGACAGGCCTGGAAAAACGGGTCAAGCACGTACAGGCCGTTGAGGTACACCAGCATCGACGCCGGTTTGCTGCTGGGCTGGGCGTCGTATTCCTCCAGGGCCTGGGGCAGGCCGTCGAGCGGGTAGAAAATCGCCAGGGCGTTATCGAACGGCAGGCATTGGTGCAACAACAGCACCAGCTGTTTCCAGAATCGCTCGCTGCCGATCTGTGACAGGGTGCGCCCCAGCCCTGCATGCATGCCGACTTCCCTGAACAGGCTCATGTCACAGGTTCCCCTCATCAAAAGATCGGCCAAGGGTTCGGCTTTTGCCGGGTGTCGTCAAGGGGAGTACGCCAATAGGGGAATTGGCTGACAACAGCTCTGGCTTTAACTTCGCGATCATTGAGTGGGAAACATATCCCACGACTTTCAGACTTTTCGTTTCTGCCTCACACCAAAAACAACGACAGAGGATAACGATATGAGTGCTTCCCCCGCGCCTGACGGCGTGCTTAAGCCCACCCTGAGCGTCTTCGATGTGGTGGCCATTACCGTTTCGGCGGTGACGCCCGCCAGTTCGGTGTTCGTGATCGCCCCGTTCGCCATTCAACAGGCCGGCAGCGGCGTGTTCCTGGCCTTTGTCATGGCCGCCTTGCTCGCGCTGATGTTCGCCTTTTGCTACGCCGAACTGGGCCGCGCCCACAACAGCGCTGGCGGTGAATATGTGTATGCCAAGCGGGTATTCGGCGGCATGGCGGGCTATGCGACGTTCCTGACGGTACTGGTGATGTTGTTGTTTATCCCACCGGTACTGGCCACGGGCGCGGCGACCTACTTGAATAACGCCCTGGGCGCCCGGTTCGATGCCCAGACCGTTGCGCTGGTCATTGTGGTGTGCAGTTACGCCCTGGGCATCCTCAATATCAAGCTCAATGCCTGGATCACCGGCACTTGCCTGCTGCTGGAAGTGGCGGCCTTGCTGGTGATCGTGTTCCTCGGCTTCGGCCATCCGGTGCAGCCGGTCAGCGTGCTGTTTCAGCCGCAGATCGTCGAAAACGGCATGTTGCACCTGGCGCCCTGGGCCCTGGTGATCGGCGCGGTCGGCATCGGTCTGTTCTCCTTCAATGGCTACGGGCCGGCGGTGCTGCTGGCCGAAGACATGAAATGCGGCGGCAAGGGCGTACACAAAGCGGTGTTGTGGTCCCTGGGGCTGGTGGTGGTGATCGAACTGGTGCCGATCACGGCGCTGCTGATCGGCGCGCCGTCGCTGAGTGCGATGATCAGCAGCCCCGACCCCATCGGCTACCTGCTGACCAGCCATGGCAACGAAACCTTGTCACGCCTGGTCAGTGCCGGGATCTTCCTCTCGGTATTCAACGCCATCGTCGCCATCGTGATCCAGATCGGCCGCGTGGTGTTCAGCAGCGGCCGCGA
This sequence comes from Pseudomonas marginalis, assembly GCF_024169655.1. Lineage (GTDB taxonomy): Bacteria > Pseudomonadota > Gammaproteobacteria > Pseudomonadales > Pseudomonadaceae > Aquipseudomonas > Aquipseudomonas paraveronii. The sequence goes on from NZ_JALJWV010000001.1 coordinate 2,850,976, forward strand.
TGCGCTGTGGACGCCGACCATCAACAAACTGTTCACGCGCATTCACCCGCGCTGGGATTCGCCCTGGCTGGCGACGCTGTTCCTGGCGATCCCTTCGGCGCTGCTGAGTTTCAGCTCCAACCTGGCGGACCTCACCTCGTTCAGTGTGCTGCTGATCATGCTGGTGTACCTGATCGTGGCCTTGAGTGCGCTGATGAGCCGGGTGCTGCTGCGTGAGCGCGCACATCCGTATCGCATGCCCTTGAGGCCGCTGCCGGCATTGCTGGCGGTGCTGGGCGCCGGGTATCTGTTGATGACCTTGATCGCGGAGGCTTCGGTGCGCGACATCATGGTCATCATCGGCTTGCTGGCGCTGTCGGTGATTCTGTATTGCATCAGTGGCCGGTTGAGTCCGGCGTATCAGAAACTGTAAGGAGTGGTTATGCGCGCACGTCAATTGGGCATCACGTTGGGGCTGGGCACGCCCGGCGCGTTGAATGCCATCACCGATGTTCCCGGCGTTCGGGTCGGCCACAGCACGCTCAAGACCCGCGTCGACGGCAAACAGGTGTGTACCGGCGTCACAGTGGTCCAGCCGCGTGCCGGCGAGGCGCGGCAGCAGCCGTGCTTTGCCGGGTATCACGTGCTCAACGGCAATGGTGACGCCACTGGCCTGGAGTGGATCAGCGAAGCAGGGCTGTTGACCACACCACTGGCGATCACCAACACCCACAGCCTCGGCATTGTGCGCGACACCCTGATTGCCCTGGAGCGCGAGCGTCTGGCGGACCCGGCCGTGTACTGGTGCATGCCGGTGGTGATGGAAACCTACGATGGCCTGCTGAACGATATCTGGGGCCAGCACGTCAAGCCTGCGCATGTGCGCGAGGCGCTGGACCACGCCGAAAGTGGCCCGGTGCAGGAAGGCTCGGTGGGCGGCGGCACCGGGATGATCTGCCATGAATTCAAGGGCGGCATCGGCACCGCGTCGCGCCGGTTGCCGGCGGAGCAGGGCGGCTGGACGGTCGGCGTGCTGGTGCAGGCCAACCATGGCAAGCGCCAGGAACTGCGGGTCGACGGCTACCCGGTGGGCCGGCAGTTGATGGCGATTCCATCGCCGTTCGCCGAGCGGGGCACGCCGGGCATGGGCTCGATCGTGGTGATCCTGGCCACCGACGCGCCGTTGCTGCCCCATCAATGCCGGCGCCTGGCGCAACGCGCGTCTATCGGCATTGCGCGCACCGGCGGCGGCACCGAGGACTCCAGCGGCGACCTGTTCCTGGCCTTCGCCACCGGCAATCAGGCGCTGCCCCCGGTGGACTATGGGCGCAAGGACCTGGCGTTCAGCAGCGCGGTGCAGATGGTCAATAACGATCATATGTCCCCGCTGTTCCTCGCCGCGGCGGAGGCGGTGGAGGAGGCGATCGTCAACGCCATGCTGGCCGGTGAGAGCATGACCACCGACGACGGGGTGCGAGTGCCGGGTCTGGACGGCGAAACACTGTTGCAGGCATTGCGCGAGATGGGCTGGAACAGCTGCCGATAATCCGGTGTATTTATAAAGATGCTGGCTCTTTAATGCGGCGAATGACACCGTGACAATATATTGGATCCATCTAAACAAGTGCGCCGCTCAAGTTGAGCGGCTTTACCGCTATTTAATATTTAAATAACAGCGCGGCGGTTTTTGTCGGACAAAAGCAACTAACCCCCTACAAACATTGCGCGCGACTTGCTTAAATTGCTGGCTTGTCGGTTTTCACTGCGTAAATAGATGTAGACGAAAGATTTCAAGTTGTGTCAGTTTCGTGACGCCTTCAAAAGAGGCGAGTGATAGGACGATCTCGCCAGCGAGGTTCCTATCGACCCAAGACTGATGCACTTGCACACAAGGAAGTACGTTTATGTCAAAAGTAAAAGACCAGGCTATTGTATCTGCCGCGCAAGCCAGCACTGCGTATACGCAAATTGATAGTTTCAGTCATTTATACGACCGTGGCGGCAACCTCACGATCAATGGCAAACCCTCTTATTCCGTTGACCAGGCGGCCACTCAACTGCTGCGCGATGGCGCTGCTTACCGGGACTTTGACGGCAACGGCAAGATCGACCTGACCTACACCTTCCTGACCTCGGCCTCCTCGAGCACGCTGAACAAGCATGGCATCTCGGGCTTCAGCCAGTTCAACAGCCAGCAGAAAGCCCAGGCCGCACTGGCCATGCAATCCTGGTCGGATGTCGCCAACGTCGCCTTCACCGAGAAGGCCAGCGGCGGCGATGGGCATATGACCTTCGGCAACTACAGCGGCGGCCAGGACGGCGCGGCGGCCTTCGCCTACCTGCCCGGCACCGGCGCGGGCTACGACGGCACCTCGTGGTACCTGACCAACAGCAGCTACACGCCCAACAAGACCCCGGACCTGAACAACTACGGCCGGCAGACCCTGACCCACGAGATCGGCCATACCCTGGGCCTGGCTCACCCTGGCGATTACAACGCCGGGAATGGCAACCCGACCTACAACGATGCGACCTATGGACAGGACACGCGCGGCTACAGCCTCATGAGTTACTGGAGTGAGAGCAACACCAATCAGAACTTCAGCAAGGGCGGGGTCGAGGCCTACGCCTCCGGGCCATTGATCGACGATATCGCGGCGATCCAGAAGCTCTACGGCGCCAACTACGCCACCCGCGCCGGTGACACCACCTACGGTTTCAACTCCAACACCGGGCGTGATTTCCTCAGCGCAACTTCCAACGCCGACAAGCTGGTGTTTTCGGTCTGGGACGGCGGTGGCAATGACTCCCTGGACTTCTCCGGTTTCACCCAGAACCAGAAGATCAACCTCAATGAGACCTCGTTCTCCGACGTTGGCGGCCTGGTGGGCAATGTGTCCATCGCCAAGGGCGTCACCGTGGAAAACGCCTTTGGCGGTGCGGGCAACGATCTGATCATCGGCAACAATGCCGCCAACCTGATCAAGGGCGGGGCCGGCAACGACCTCATCTACGGCGCTGGCGGGGCGGACCAACTGTGGGGCGGCGCCGGTAACGACACCTTTGTGTTCGGTGCCAGTTCCGATTCCAAGCCAGGGGCGGCGGACAAGATCTTTGACTTCACCAGCGGCTCCGACAAGATCGACCTGAGCGGCATCACCCAAGGCGCGGGCCTGAGCTTCGTCAACGCGTTCACCGGGCATGCCGGCGACGCGGTATTGAGCTATGCCTCGGGCACCCACCTGGGTACCTTGGCCGTGGACTTCTCCGGGCACGGCGTGGCGGATTTCCTCGTCACCACCGTGGGCCAGGCCGCTGTCAGCGACATCGTGGCCTGATGCACGAGCGCGGCGTTTCGGCGCCGCGCTTCCGGGAAGGAGCATGCACATGCCGCGTTTTTCTCATTTGATCGCCTGTGTCCTACAGGTGTTGTTCGTGTCGGCAGGAGCCCACGCAATGGCTAGCAGTCTTGTTTTACCCAGCGCCGCCCAGTTGGCCGGACATTGGCAACTGCACCGAGAGGATCAGGTCTGTGCCCTGGATTTGCTGGAGCAGGCCAACGCCTTGGGTGGCGACGTGGCATGTGTTGAGCAGTGGCTGGGGGACAAACCCCTGACGTGGTCGCCGACACCGGACGGGATCTGGTTGATGAATGCCGAAGGCTCAGGGATTACCCACTTGAATCGCCAGCGCGACGGTGAATACCAGGCACGCACGCCATCCGGCGATCTCGTGACATTGCAACGAATACCTTAGTTTCCAGTTATAACGCTATAACTCGAATTTACTAGTTGGCCGCCGCTTATTCAGGGGTTGGGGTAACTATTGCCGGTCATTGGGTTCAAGGAAGATCAAGCACTATGGCGAAGCCCCAAGTCGTCGCGCCGTTATTCAAGGCGTTGGGTGAATATAAAAGTATTTTGATCAGCGTTGGCTGTTTCACTGCATTGATTAACCTGCTGATGCTGGTGCCGTCCATTTATATGCTGCAAGTGTATGACCGCGTGTTGTCCTCCCAGAATGAAACCACACTGGTGATGTTGACACTGATGGTCGTAGGTTTCTTCGCCTTTATTGGCTGCCTGGAGGTCATCCGCAGTTTTATCGTGATCCGCATCGGTAGCCAGTTGGAGCGACGCTTCAACTTGCGCGTATATAAAGCCGCCTTCGAACGCAATCTGCAGCGCGGCCAGGGGCATGCCGGGCAATCCCTCGCTGATTTGACCCATATCCGCCAGTTCATCACCGGGCCGGCGCTGTTCGCGTTTTTCGATGCGCCGTGGTTTCCGATCTATCTGTTGGTGATTTTCCTGTTCAACGTGTGGCTCGGCGTGCTGGCCACGGCGGGGGCCTTGTTGCTGATCGGCCTGGCCTGCCTGAATGAATACCTGACCAAAAAACCCCTGGGCGAGGCCAGCGGCTACTCCCAGCACTCCAGCCAATTGGCCACCAGCCATTTGCACAACGCCGAAACCATCCAGGCCATGGGCATGCTCGGTGCATTGCGCAAGCGCTGGTTTGCCGTGCATTCAGAGTTTTTGGGTTTGCAGAACACGGCCAGCGACACCGGTTCGGTGATCACCTCACTGAGCAAATCCCTGCGCCTGTGCCTGCAATCGTTGGTGCTCGGCCTGGGCGCGTTTTTGGTGATCAAAGGCGAGATGACCGCCGGGATGATGATCGCCGGTTCCATCCTGATGGGCCGGGTGCTCAGCCCGATCGACCAGTTGATTGCGGTGTGGAAGCAGTGGAGTTCGGCCAAGCTGGCCTATCAGCGGCTTGACGAGTTACTGCGCGAGTTCCCCCCGGAAGTCGCGCAGATGGCATTGCCCGCGCCCAACGGCCAGGTGGGTTTCGAGCAGGTCAGCGCCGGCCCGCCGGGGCGACGCCTGGCGACGCTGCATCAGGTCAGTTTCAGCCTGGGCGCCGGCGAAGTGCTGGGAGTGCTTGGTGCGTCGGGCTCCGGCAAGTCCACCCTGGCCCGTGTGCTGGTGGGCGTGTGGCCAACCCTGGCCGGCACCGTGCGACTGGATGGCGCGGATATCCACCGCTGGGACCGTGACGATCTCGGCCCGCACATTGGCTATCTGCCCCAGGACATCGAACTGTTCAGTGGCAGCATCGCCGACAACATCGCGCGCTTTCGCGATGCCGATCCGCAACAGGTGGTCCAGGCGGCACAACAGGCCGGCGTACATGAATTGATTTTGCGCCTGCCCCAAGGCTACGACACGGTGCTGGGCGACAACGGCGGCGGCCTGTCCGGTGGCCAGAAGCAACGGGTCGCCCTGGCGCGCGCGCTGTATGGCGGGCCGCGGCTGATTGTGCTGGATGAACCCAATTCCAACCTCGACACCGTCGGTGAAGCCGCGCTGGCCAGCGCCATCGTGCAGATGAAGGCCCAGGGCAGCAGCGTGATTCTTGTCACCCACCGCTCTTCGGCCCTGGCCCAGGCGGACAAGTTGCTGGTGCTCAACGAAGGTCACTTGCAGGCGTTTGGGCCGAGCCAGGACGTGCTGCGCGCGTTGTCCGGCCAGCAAGCGGCGCCGAAGGAACAAACCGGCGTCAGTTTCAGTCGTCAGTATCAAGCCGGAAGGAATCCAGGCGCATGAGCATTCTCACTGTTGAACAACGCGGCGCCGGTTTCTTCGTGCGCATGGGCTGGTGGCTGACGGTGCTCGGCGCCGGTGGGTTTTTCCTCTGGGCCAGCCTGGCGCCGCTGGACCAGGGCATTCCGGTACAGGGCACCGTGGTGGTTTCGGGCAAGCGCAAGGCGGTGCAGACCTTCAGCCCCGGTGTGGTCAGCCGGATTCTTGTGCGTGAAGGTGAGACGGTCAAACAGGGCCAGCCGCTGTTTCGTCTTGACCAGACCCAGAACCAGGCCGATGTGCAATCGCTGCAAGCGCAGTACCGCATGGCCTGGGCCAGTGTGGCGCGTTGGCAGAGCGAACGCGACAATCGCGCCGTCATCGTTTTCCCCGCCGAACTCAGCGCCACTCCCGACCCCGCGCTGGCCTTGGTGCTAGAAGGTCAACGCCAACTGTTCAGCAGCCGCCGCGAAGCCTTTGCCCGCGAACAGGCGGGGATTCGCGCGAATATCGACGGCGCCAGGGCGCAGCTCAATGGCATGCGCCGCGCGCGCAGCGACCTGACCGCCCAGGCCCAATCCCTGCGCGACCAACTGAGCAATCTGCAGCCCTTGGCCGACAATGGCTACATCCCACGCAATCGCTTGATGGAGTACCAGCGCCAGTTGTCCCAGGTGCAACAGGACCTGGCGCAGAACACTGGCGAAAGCGGCCGCGTGGAGCAGGGCATCCTCGAATCGAGGCTCAAACTGCAGCAGCACAGCGAGGAATACCAGAAGGAAGTGCGCAGCCAACTGGCCGACGCGCAACTGCGCAGCCTGACCCTGGAGCAGCAACTCACGTCCGCCGGGTTCGACCTGCAGCACAGCGAAATCAACGCGCCGGCCGATGGCATTGCGGTCAACCTTGGCGTGCACACCGAAGGGGCGGTGGTGCGCGCCGGGGAAACCTTGCTGGAGATTGTGCCCCAGGGTACGCGGTTGGAAGTCGAGGGGCATTTGCCGGTCCACCTGGTGGACAAGGTCGGCACCCACCTGCCGGTCGATATTCTGTTCACCGCCTTCAATCAGAGCCGTACCCCGCGTGTGCCGGGAGAGGTCAGCCTGATTTCCGCCGACCAACTGCTCGACGAAAAAACCGGCGCGCCGTACTACGTGCTGCGCACCACCGTCAGCGAGGCCGCGCTGGAAACACTCCACGGCCTGGTGATCAAGCCAGGCATGCCCGCCGAGATGTTCGTGCGTACCGGCGAGCGCTCGTTGCTCAATTACCTGTTCAAGCCGCTGCTCGACCGCGCCGGCTCTGCGTTGACCGAGGAATGAACATGAAACCGTTGTTCATCGCCTTGCTGTTGAGCTGTGCGCCTGCCCAGGCCGCCATGGGCCCGTTCGATGTGTACGAACAGGCTCTGCGCAACGATCCAGTGTTTCTCGGCGCGATCAAGGAGCGCGACGCCGGCCTGGAAAACCGCACCATCGGCCGCGCCGGGCTGCTGCCGCGGCTGTCCTACAACTACAACAAAGGGCGCAACAATTCCCAAGCGCACCTGCCTGACGGGCGCGGCGGCAGCTATCGCGACGAGCGTAATTACAACAGCTACGGCTCCACCTTCAGCCTGCAGCAGCCGCTGTTCGACTACGAAGCCTATGCCAACTACCGCAAGGGCGTGGCCCAGGCGCTGTTTGCCGATGAAAGTTTTCGCGACAAGAGCCAGGCGCTGCTGGTGCGGGTGCTGAGCTATTACACCCAAGCGTTGTTCGCTCAAGACCAGATCGAGATTGCCCGCGCCAAGAAAAAGGCCTTCGAGCAGCAGTTTCAGCAGAACCAGCACCTGTTCCAGCAGGGCGAGGGCACGCGCACCGACATCCTTGAAGCCGAATCGCGCTATGAGCTGGCCACTGCCGAAGAAATCCAGGCGCTGGATGAACGGGACGCCTCGTTAAGAGAGTTGGGCGCGTTGATCGGCGTGCAGAGCGTCAACATCAACGACCTCGCGCCGCTCAATCAGCGTTTCGCCGCCTTCAGCCTGACGCCGGCCAACTACGACACCTGGCACGCGCTGGCGATCAGCAACAACCCGACGCTGGCCTCGCAACGCCAGGCCCTGGAAGTGGCGCGTTATGAAGTGGAGCGCAACCGCGCCGGGCACCTGCCGAAGATCACCGCGTATGCCAGTTCGCGCCAGCAGGAGTCCGACAGCGGCAACACCTACAACCAGCGCTACGACACCAACACCATTGGCGTCGAAGTCAGCCTGCCGCTATATGCCGGTGGCGCTATCTCTGCCTCCACGCGCCAGGCCAGTCGCGCCATGGAGCAGGCCGAATACGAGCTGGAAGGCAAGACCCGTGAAACCCTGATCGAACTGCGTCGCCAGTTCAGCGCCTGCCTGTCGGGCGTCAGCAAGCTACGCGCCTACCAGAAAGCCCTGACCTCGGCCGAGGCGCTGGTGGTGTCGACCCAGCAAAGCATCCTCGGCGGCGAGCGGGTCAACCTCGATGTGCTCAACGCCGAGCAGCAGCTCTACAGTACCCGGCGCGACCTGGCCCAGGCGCGCTACGACTACCTGATGGCCTGGACCAAATTGCACTATTACGCTGGTAACCTGCGCGATACCGACCTGGCACAAGTCGATGAGGCGTTTGGGCCGATGGGCGCGCAGCCATAGCGTCACGCCGATCAAAATGTGCGGAGGGGGATCAGTCTTCCTTGCGAACCGTGGCCACATCGCCGGCTTTGACGCGGATGTGCTTGCCAGCGATGTCGGTGAATTCATAGAAACCGTCGGCGGTATTGGTCTTCGGTATGTCTTTGGTTAAATACTGCGTGCCATTTTGCAATGTCACTACGGTTTGCGTCGCGCAACCGGCCAATACCAGAAAAGTGAGTGCAACCAGTGGCAGCCCCAAATTCTTCATGCTCATAACCCTTACCTTAACCCTGAAAAGTCCCGCTACCTGCGGCTGCGGGACATAAATGTTACGCGATCAGCTCCGCTATCTGATCACTTTTATGCAAAAAGTTGCGTGCGCCATTTATCTATTACCGATTGCAACAATGCGTCTACGACGGCACTCTGTATGCATAACCAGTATTTGATCGCTGTGTACCATGGCCGACCCCCTCGAAGACCCCCTGTATTACCTGCATAACTTCCGCCAGGTGCTCGATTGGCTGGGGCAACGCTATGCCGATTTGCTCGATGCGGACGAAGCGCATTTCATTCAGCAATTTGACAGGTTGCCGCAGCCGTCCCAGGCATTGCTGGTGCGCATGGTGATGCGCAAGGGCGTGCATTTTCGCGCGGGTAAGCTCAATTATCTGGAAATCGGCTGCCCGCATGCTGCGGCGCGCCCGCTGAAGGCATTGGGTTGGGTCGATGATCAGTGCCTGCTGGGTTTTGACGAACTGTTTGGGGTGCTGCAAAAGGGCGAGGTGCTGGGTGCGTTCCAGCCATGGATCGACCAGCCCAAGGGTAAGAAGGCCGACTGGCTTGAGCAGTTGGCGCCGCAGTTCACTGAGCAGCGCCGCTTTGCGCACTGGTGCCCCGAGCTGGATGACGTGCTCTACAGCCTCACCGTGATGGACTTGTGCGATCGCCTGCGATTGATGTTCTTCGGCAACCTGCATCAGGACTGGTCGGAGTTCGTGCTGGCGGACCTGGGTATCTACACCTACGAAAAGGTCGAGTTTTGTGCCGAGTCCCGCGGTTTGCGCAGCCGCGATGATGTGCTGGGGTTTCTGTTCCTGCACCAGTGCCAGCAAGCCTTTGAGTCCGCACAGGCGCTGGACAGCGTGCTGGCGCAGATCGCCATGTTGCAGACCGACAACCCTTGGCTGGAAAAACGCCGGGCCAAGCTGTTGTTTCAGGTCGGCCAGTATTGCGAGCGCAGTGCCGAGTTGGCGCTGGCCGAGCAGATCTACCGCGCCTGTGTTTTCCCCGGCGCACGCTCACGCTTGATTCGCGTGCTGGAGCGCCAGGAAGACTACGCCCAGGCCATGGCCCTGGCATGCGCCGCCCAAGAGGCACCGGAAAGTCCCGCCGAGCAGCAACACCTGCTGCGTGTGTTGCCGCGCCTGCGGCGCAAGTTGGGCGCGCCGGCCTTGCCCAAGGTCAAGCCGCGCGAAGTCACGCGCCTGGACCTGGCGCTGCCGCTGCCGGAACCCTTGGTGTCGGTGGAGTATTGCGTGCAGGCCCATCTGAGCGAGCCCGACGCGCCGGTGTACTACGTCGAAAACGGTCTGATCAATTCGCTGTTCGGCCTGTTGTGCTGGGAGGCGATCTTCGCGCCGCTGCCGGGGGCGTTTTTTCACCCGTTCCAGCGCGGGCCGGCGGATCTGCACAGCGAAGACTTTCATCAGCGTCGTGCGTCACTGTTTGCCGCCTGTTTCGAGCAACTGCGCGATGACCGCTACAAAAACACCATCCGCCAACGCTACGTGGACAAGTGGGGCATCCAGTCACCCTTTGTCTTCTGGAACCTGCTCAGTGAAGAGCTGCTGGAGCAGGCCTTGGCGTGCTTGCCCGCCGAACACTTGCACTACTGGTTCGAGCGGCTGCTGCTGGACATCCGCGCCAACCGCGCCGGTATGCCGGACCTGATCCAGTTCTGGCCCGCCCGGAAAACCTACCGCATGATCGAAGTCAAAGGCCCTGGTGATCGCCTGCAAGACAACCAACTGCGCTGGCTGGAGTTCTGTGGCGAGTACCAGATGCCGGTCACCGTCTGCTATGTGCGCTGGGCGCAGCCCGCTTGAGTTACACCGTGGCGGTGCGCGCCCTGTGTGAGTTCACGGCCAAGGTCGGCGACCTTGACCTGCGCTTTACACCGTCGCCCAGCGCCCAGGAAGGCATCGCCGGTCATCGCACGGTCGCCTCCCGGCGCAGTGCGCATTACCAGAACGAAGTGGCCCTGGAAGGCGAATACGAAGCGCTCAAGGTGCGGGGCAGGGCGGACGGTTACGACCCGGACAGCAACCGCCTCGAAGAGGTGAAGACCTATCGCGGCGACCTCGATGCCCAGCCCGCCAACCATCGGCAATTGCACTGGGCCCAGGTCAAGGTCTACGGCTGGCTGATGTGCCAGAAGCTCGGGCTTGCGCACATCGATCTGGCGCTGGTGTATTTCGATATCGTTGGCGAGGGCGAAACCTTGCTGAACCAGCGCTTTGCGGCCGCCGATCTGCAACAGTTCTTCAACCGGCAATGCGCATTGTTTCTCGGTTGGGCGCGTCAGGAGATGCAGCACCGCGACGCCCGCAACCGCGCTGCGCAGACCCTGACGTTCCCTCACAGCGACTTTCGCCCCGGCCAGCGCCCCCTTGCAGAGTCGGTGTACAAGGCCGTCAGCACCGGACGTTGCCTGATGGCCCAGGCGCCCACCGGCATCGGCAAAACCGTCGGCACGATCTTCCCCATGCTCAAGGCCTTGGCCCCCCAGCAATTGGACAAGGTGTTTTTCCTCACCGCCAAGACCCCGGGCCGCAAACTGGCCCTCGACGCCGCGCAAGTACTGTACGCCAGCAGTCCCGAGTTGCCGCTGCGCGTGTTGGAACTGGTGGCGCGGGACAAGGCCTGCGAACACCTGGACAAGGCCTGCCACGGCGAATCCTGCCCGTTGGCCAAGGGTTTCTATGACCGTTTGCCCGCCGCACGTAACGCTGCCGCCAAGGTGCGCCTGCTCGACCAGCGCAACCTGCGCGAGGTCGCTCTGGAGCACGGCGTCTGTCCGTATTACCTGAGTCAGGAAATGGCCCGTTGGACCGACCTGGTGGTCGCCGACTACAACTACTATTTCGACTTTGGCGCGCTGTTGTTCGGGCTGGCCCAACTCAACCAGTGGCGCGTCGCGGTGCTGGTGGACGAAGCCCACAACCTGGTGGAGCGCGCCCGTTCGATGTACAGCGCAAGCCTTGATCAGTACGCCCTCAAGACCGTGCGCGATATGGCTCCAGAACCGTTGAAGAAACCCTTGCAGCGCTTGAATCGTGAGTGGAACGCCTTGCACAAGGACCAGCTCGCGCCGTATCAGGCCTACGCGGCCAAACCCGACAAACTGCTCCAGGCCCTGAGCCTTTGCGCCAGCGCCATGGGTGACTACTTCAACGACCATCCCGAGGCACTCAGCGGCGATCTGCAAGCCTTCTATTTTGAAGCACTGCAATTTGCCAAGGTCGCCGAGCTGTTCAACGAACATTTCATCTTTGATATCAGCCTGCGCCAACTGCGCGGCAAGCGCAGCGGTTCCACGTTGTGCCTGCGCAATGTGGTGCCCGCCGAATTCATCCGCCCGCGACTGACGGCGGCACGCAGCAGCGTGTTGTTTTCCGCTACGCTGAGCCCGCGTCACTACTACGCCGACCTGCTGGGCCTGCCGGCGGACACCGCCTGGGTCGATGTGGAATCACCGTTCAATGCCGCGCAATTGCGGGTGCGGATTGTCGATGAGGTCTCCACCCGGTTCGTGCATCGCCAGGCCTCACTGGAACCCATCGTTGAATTGATCGCCGAGCAGTTCGCCCGCCAACCGGGTAATTACCTGGCGTTCTTCAGCAGTTTCGATTATCTGCAACAAGTGGCGCTGTTACTCGCCGAGCGACACCCGCACATCGCACTGTGGCAGCAGTCACGCGGTATGGTCGAAACCGAGCGCCAGGCCTTTCTCGAGCAGTTCACCGAACACAGCCAGGGCGTTGGCTTTGCGGTACTGGGCGGCGCGTTTGGCGAAGGCATCGACCTGCCCGGCGCGCGCTTGATCGGCGCGTTCATCGCCACCCTGGGGCTGCCGCAACTGAACCCGGTCAACGAACACATGAAGCAGCGCATGGGCGCGATCTTCGGCTCCGGCTACGACTACACCTACTTGTACCCAGGCATTCAGAAAGTCGTGCAGGCGGCGGGGCGGGTGATCCGCAGCCAGCAGGACACCGGCGTGGTGATGTTGATCGATGATCGCTTCGGCGAAGCGCGGGTGCGGCAGCTGTTGCCACGGTGGTGGGCGATAGCGACTAAAACGGCTTCCAGGCCAATGCCTGAATAACCTCCGGTGACGATGGCAGTCATACCGTGCAAATCTTTACCCGCCAACGCTTGCAAAGCGGTTGTCGTGCCGTCGAATCCACTCTCGATAGGGCTTTGTGTATTGATCATAGGGCGCTCTCCATGGGGGGGGCGGCTATGTTCTCCCCTAGAGGTCGGACGCGAAACGGCCTAAAGTCCGCTTTTCTATCGCGATCGTCCGGAGTTTTTTTATGGATAGCCTGTCCGACGTGGTGGCACTGTTAAAGAGCCATCGCGCCTATTTCGCCGGCCTCAAGGCTGGCGGCGATTGGGCCCTGGATTTTCCGCCGCCGGAGGGCATCAAGTTCAACGCTGTGGTGGAGGGAAAGTGTTGGCTGGAAGTGGAGGGCATGCCGGTGCCGATCCCCTTGAGCGAGGGCGATTGCTTTTTGTTGACCCAAAACCGTCCCTGGAGGTTGTCCAGCAACCTGGCGCGGGAGGGCGTTGATGCGCGCGAGGTGTATCGTGACGCGGTGGGTGGTATTGCCCGTCTGGGTGAAACTGTGGATTTGTTCCTGATCGGCGGACGTTTTAGCTACGGTGACGACGCCCGGCTATTGCTGGAGGGGTTACCGCCGGTGGTGCGCATCAGTGCCAGGTCCGAGCAGGCCAGCGTTTTGCGCTGGTGCCTGGAACGCTTGGCTCGGGAGTATGCCAGCCCGATGCAAGGCGCGGCGTTGATGACCGAACATCTGGCGCAAATGATGTTGGTGCAGATCCTGCGCCTCTATCAGTCATCCATGGGCGCCAGTACCACGGGTTGGTTGGCGGCGTTGAACGATCCGCGGTTGGCGCCGGTACTGCAGCAAATACACGCCGCACCGGCACGCCGCTGGACCTTGAGCGACATGGCCGGTGTCGCGAGTCAGTCCCGATCGACCTTTGCCCTGCACTTCAAGCGGCGGGTCGGGATGGCGCCCCAGGAGTATCTGACTCGCTGGCGCATGCACCTGGCGTTGCAGGCCTTGAACACGTCCGGCAGTAGCGTTTCCCGTATCGGCCAGTCACTCGGGTATCAGTCGGACAGTGCGTTCAGCAGTGCCTTCAAGCGCCTGATGAACTGCTCCCCTCGGGAATACCGCGAGCGAAAGAGCGCGCCCCTCGATGTCTAAACCACCTCCAGATACGAGCTGTGAATCGCCCGCGCCAACTCGCGTACCGTGTCGATGAATTCCGTCAGGCGGCTGTGCAAGCCTTCTTCGAGGATTTCGTCGATCCCGGTATAGCGCAGCCGCGCTTCGAACTCGGCGGCCAAGCGCTGCGCGGTGCGGCCATAACTGCCCGGCAAGTCCGCCAGAATATGGCTCAGTTCCTCGATGCAGGCATGCAACGAGCGCGGCACATCACTGCGCAACAGCAGCAACTCCGACACCGAGCGTGCGTTCAACGCATTCGGATACAGCTCCGTGTACGCTTCGAATGACGACAAGGCGCGGAGCAGGGCGCTCCACTGGTAATAACCGCGCGCCGACAAGTCGCTGACTTCCTCCGATTCCTCGCCGAACATCTCGTAGCGCGCATCCAGCAGCCGCAAGGTGTTGTCGGCGCGCTCGACAAAGGTGCCCAGGCGAATGAACCGGTACGCGTCATTGCGCATGATGGTGCCGGACGTCGCCCCGCGAAACAGGTGCGAACGCTGTTTGACCCAATCGCAGAAGTGGCTGATGCCATGCCGCGCCAGCCCGCCGGCGGCGATGCTGCGCATTTCCAGCCAGGTGGCGTTGAGGTTTTCCCACATGTCGGCGGTGATGCGCCCGCGCACGGCATGGGCGTTGCCCCGCGCGGCGCGCAGGCAGTTGTAGATGCTGGCGGGGTTTTCTTCATCGAGGGCGAAGAAGTGCAACATGCGTTCGGCATCCAGTTGGCCGTGGCGCTCCAGGTAGCTGTCCAGGGTGCCGCTGCTGAGCAACGACATCGCCAGTTCGTCGAGGCCATCGCTGCGCCCGGCCTGGGGCATCAATGACAGCGAATAGCTGACTTCGAGCATGCGCGCCAGGTTCTCGGCACGCTCCAGGTAACGGGACATCCAGTACAAATCTGCGGCGGTTCTACTCAACATACTCAGCCCTCCACCACCCAGGTGTCCTTGGTTCCGCCGCCTTGCGACGAGTTGACGATCAACGAGCCTTCGCGCAACGCCACCCGTGTGAGGCCACCGGGTACCAGGCGGGTTTCCTTACCGGACAGCACGAATGGGCGCAGGTCGATATGCCGGGGGGCGATGCCGTTTTCGACAAATGTCGGGCAGGTGGAGAGGCTCAGGGTCGGTTGGGCGATATAGGCGTGTGGACGCGCCTTGATGCGTTGGCGGAAGTCCTCGATCTCGGCCGCCGTGGACGCGGGGCCGACCAGCATGCCGTAGCCGCCGGAGCCCTGGGTTTCCTTGACTACCAATTCCGGCAGGTGGGCCAGCACATGGGACAGCTCATCCGGCTTGCGGCATTGAAACGTCGGCACGTTTTGCAGGATCGGTTCTTCGTCCAGGTAGAAACGGATCATTTCCGGTACGTAGGGGTAGATCGACTTGTCGTCCGCGACGCCGGTGCCTATGGCGTTGGCCAGCACCACGTTGCCGGCGCAGTAGGCCGCGACCAGGCCGGGCACGCCGAGCATCGACTCCGGGTTGAACGCCTGCGGGTCAAGGAACGCGTCGTCGATACGGCGGTAGATCACGTCCACGGCCTTGGGACCGTCGGTGGTGCGCATGAACACCTTGAGGTCATGCACGAACAGGTCGGCGCCTTCCACCAATTCCACGCCCATTTCCCGGGCCAGGAATGCATGCTCGAAAAATGCGCTGTTAAAGCGCCCTGGCGTCAGCACCACCACATTGGGGTTGTCCAGGCGGCTGGCGCTTTTCAGGGTTTTCAACAGCAGGTTGGGGTAGTGGTCTACCGGCGCGATGCGCTGCTTGGCGAATACTTCGGGGAACAGGCGCATCATCATCTTGCGGTCTTCGAGCATGTAGCTCACGCCGCTGGGGGTGCGCAGGTTGTCTTCGAGCACGTAGTAGGTGCCGTCGCCATCGCGCACCAGGTCCACCCCGGAAATATGCGAGTAGATGTCGCGGTGCAGGTCGAGGCCGACCATGGCCTTCTGGTAACCCTCGTTGCCCAGCACCTGGTCTGCCGGAATGATCCCGGCCTTGATGATGCGCTGGTCGTGGTAGATATCGGCAAGGAACATGTTCAGCGCATTGACGCGCTGGATACAGCCGCGCTCGATGACGCTCCATTCACTGGCGGGGATGCTGCGGGGGATGATGTCGAAGGGGATCAGGCGTTCGGTGTCCTGCTCGTCGCCATACAAGGTGAAGGTGATCCCGGCGCGGTGGAACAACAGGTCGGCTTCGCGGCGACGCTGGGCCAGCAGTTCCGGCGGCGTATTGGCCAGCCAGCGGGAGAAATCCTGATAGTGCGCACGGCACACGCCGTGTGCGTCATTCATTTCATCAAAGAAAGATTGAGCCATTCCAGTACCTTGTCAGTGCCGAGGGAAGCGCGGGGGGCACTGCCGCTTTGAAAAACGCATTTTTATGAGCCCGTGGCGCAGGGTGCCATCGGGCCAGGTCCTTACTTTCTTATGGGGTCGGCTCTGGGTCGGGGGGTAACGAATGCTCCTGTATCCGGGCATGGCAGGTGAACGATGAATGGATTAAGCAATGCCTGTGCCGAAACCGGCAAAGCGTCTCTATTCCCTTGTGGCGAGCGCGTTTGCTCGCCACAAGGGAACGGCGTGCGCACTACAACAGTGCATACGCGAACTTGAACGTCTCTGAATGCCCGGCCAGGGATTCATCGGAACTTTAACGACCCGCGCAGGGCCTCATCTTGACGCAGGCCGCGTTCTTCAAAAGAGCTACTCTATGTCAAGGCGATCAGAGGGGACGGTCATGTCAAAAGATGCGGAAGAAGACCTTAACGACCCCGGCAATGAAGACCCGGGGTCGCTGATGGATGATGCAGAAGTGCCGCTCAAGGACCCGGATGAAGCGGAGGACGTTGGCAGCAACGAGCATCAGGACTGATTGCTCATACCCCGCCAGCGTTGGCCGGCTGCCGGTATGAGCATTAGTTGATCATGTTCCGATCCAGGAGTGTTCAGCGCCAATCTTTATTTGGAACTGGTGAAGAAGTGACAGGTAGTGCTCCTTTATTTTTTTTATCTGATTACCCAGCAGGTCCGGCGGAGTAATACCCTTGCTCGCATAATACTGGCGCGCTTCACCTTCAATATCGACTATTGGTCCGGATGAGACCAGTTTACCGTCGACAATCTTTGATTCTTTAGCCAATCCATCGAGGCCCAGATGGTACATGTCAGGTCTTTTTGACTTGAGCACGTCATCAAACATTGTTGGGCCTACCGTCTCGAAAATTTTACCTTCGTAGGTGCGAAATTCAGAGGTGTATTGGATTGCCCCTCCAGGCCCTCTGGTGACGGTCGGGCGGTTGTTTTCAAAGTATGTTTTGTTAGCGGAAAACCGCTGGTTCATCTCCGCGATCATATCGTTGATCACCGGATTGTCAGGCTGTGTCGCAAAGTTACTGGTGTTGTAGAAGGGCTTGTAGTCCGTAATAGTGTGGGCGACGGGTCTGTTAAGCAGAATGTCGTTGGCGCCCGCCTTCAATGCGGTAGTGCCAATATTGACTGGAATCGCATCATCGGTGTCGAGGTAAATGCCACCGTATTTATTCATCAGTGGATAACGGGCGACATCCGAAGTGGCGGCGAGATTTTTGCCTTGGCCCTGGCGAAAGTAGCGGTACATTTCAGTGTCTTTCAATTGTTTGAAAAAATCTTCCCCGTGCAGATTCATGACGCTTAGGTCCGGCGCTTTGGCGTGCAATTGGCTTTTGATTTTTTCAAACATCGCCGGGCTGTCTGCATCGACATGGATAATGGATTTATACCCAGGTGCATTGGCAGAGTTATTCGCGATGTTTTCTATCAGGTTCGACGGGATATCACTGCCAGCCCAAAAATAGTGAATCTGTTTGGGGATGGGCTGAGCATCTTTTGGAACCCGTAGAATTGTCGGGGGAGAGACATCAACATATTTAAACCCGCGCGCATCGATTTTTTTAGCCTTTTTAAACTCACTAAGCGTTCCTCGTTGCCATTTTCCTTTGCCACTCCTCCAGAAGTAAGCCTGGCCTTGGGCATCGTTTGCTGTTTTGAGGTCGCTGGATTTCCACGCGCCGGCATAGCTGTCGAAGGAGATATCATGTTCTACGCCCTTGTAGTTCAGCGAATAGGGGCGTGCTGGGTTTCCCGTCAGGTGGATATCGTCCAGCGGGATTAAGTAGGTATTTTCTCCGGGTTTCCAAGGATTGCCCCCTGCGCCCCCCAGGAGGCGGTCGGTTCTGGAGAGCGGTTCCCATCCGGAAAGCCCTAGATCCCTGACCGGCAGGTCAGGCCCGGTGCGCGCCGGATGCCGGATAACTCGCTGGCCATCCTTGAGGTGTGATTCATAAAACTTGCCATCGATTTTTACATATTCTTTTTTACTGCGACCCACATACACATTGGACTGCAAGCCTTTTGTCGATAACTCTTGGGGGGCAATGTGCTTGACCTCATAACCCAACAAATCGGCGTCCATCGACCTTACGTCACCATTGGCCGCGACCCGGCTCGGTTTGAAATCTGTCAGCGGCGGGCCGAAGGCACGTTTATTGATCGCATCGTAACGATGCCAGTTACCTTGAAACAAAACCACGTTACCTTCGACCGTCTCTTGCCCCACGGTGAATGTGCCGGTTGCTGCCACGCCGTGCTGCTGACTGGCAGTTTTCGCCACATTATTACTGCCGATCGAGTGCAGGCTATCGGGGTCATTCAACCTCGGCGTGTCGACGCTGAAGTTGTCCAACGGCTTGCCGTATGCCTGCTTCGTGAGCGGATCGTAGGCGTACCACTTATTGGTCGCCTCATCGAATTTGCCCAGTGTTTTGCTTTCGCGTGTGCCATTGGCTGCTTTGAATGTGCCTTCGGCGACATCGGTTTTTTTCGCCAACTCAAGTAGATCGACACCTCGATAAGAGCCGCGCAGATGTTTGACCCCCTTGAACGCTGTGCTGACCCCTTTACGCAGACCGCCCGCCACTCCGCGAGCCAGGTCGGCAACCCCGTCCAATGGATTGAGTGCGCCCACGGTCGCGCGCCCTATAATCTTGGCGACCTGACCCGCTCTGGCAACTGTCGACGCGCCGGCCGCCGCGACTTTCGCGCCTTTTGCCGCGGCGCCCAAGCCGACGGCGAAACCAAAGATATCGAAGGCAAGATCGACAACGCCCCCACCAATATTGCCGTTGGTAAAATTAACGATGGCTGATCGGAACGGGATCAGGTTGAGCGCGATCTCTTCAACGGTCTCATGCAGCGGTACTTCAGCGTCGAAGGTGGTTTTGCCCTTGGCGTACTTCTCCACCGCAGGCAAGTTGA
This sequence comes from Pseudomonas marginalis, assembly GCF_024169655.1. Classification (GTDB taxonomy): domain Bacteria; phylum Pseudomonadota; class Gammaproteobacteria; order Pseudomonadales; family Pseudomonadaceae; genus Aquipseudomonas; species Aquipseudomonas paraveronii. Next base: position 2,870,050 of record NZ_JALJWV010000001.1, read on the forward strand.
TATCCTCTATCAATGCATCAACGATGTATTGGGTTCTAGCGCTACTGAAACTATTAGGTGCGCCTTGTGCATCTTTTTTTTCATGCGTTATCCCCGCTGCAGAGTGACCTGCGGGTTTTACCTGATCAAAACGCTTGCCCGCTTTTATAGAGTGAAGCGTCGGTTCATAGTCCCGATAAGTCTTGTCCGGCAGCTTGGTCACCGTCCCTTTTAGTCGGTCGATTTCATAGGTCATGCGCTGGCCGTTGCGCTCGGTCTCGACCAGCAGAACACCGTCTGAAACCCGCCTGGGCTGATCGGCGCGATGGAACTCCATTTCTTTACGGATGGTTATTTTGCCAAACTCCAGATTCTGCCGATCTTCCAGCGGCTGCTTCGAAATAAGGTGTTTGAGCTGCGCAGCGGTCGTTTTTTTTACGGCACTGGAGTAGTCCGGGAACGTCTCGTTGAATATCTTCGTCGGGCGCGGTAGTTCGTTAAGCCGTTCCAGTACATCGTTAATGTTGAACCCGTCCGAGGAGGACACCCATGCGCTGGGACGACCGTCCGGCTGCAGGGTGACGCCGCCAAATGTCAGTAGGTTCACGAAACTACGGCCCGCTTCCCCCCAGTTATCCGCTGAGTCCGGTGCGGCGTTGAGTCCTCGACCATCGATATACATGTCCAGTATCGAGTAAGGCCCGGGGAAGTGCCGGTTGGAAGGCTGCAGGGTGATGGTTTTTTCTTCGAACAGTTTCGGGTCGACGTGAGGCAGGGCTACTTTTAACTGTTCCAGCGCAATGCCCCTCGTCGTCGGCATCTGCCCGATTTGCATTTGCGCAGCCTCTTTCAACTCGCGAATCTGCGCACTGTAGGCTTCGCGGGCAGTCGTCATCGAGGCATCCGTCGACGGATAATCCATACCGTTGGCAACGGCCCAGTGTTTGATGGCGTCGGTCTGGGCGGCATATTCGACAGTGCGTTCGTCGTCAGAGATCGGCGCAACGCTGGCTTCGAGCATAACGTCTGCATAGCTCATCGACGCGGTGTTTCCCGGCGCTTTGTTTTCGATTCGGGCCGCCGCCGTGGCAAAGCTGACCCAACTGTGGGTGCCCACGACGACGCCTTCCGGAATGTCCTTGATCAGGAATTCCGGAGCCCGGCTGGCCAGCAGCAGGTGAGCCTGAATCATGGCCTTTTGCGGGGATGAGGCGTTGCCTTTGGCGACCAGGTGATCAGCCAGCTCCTGGATAACCGCTGACGGTTTTTTGCCCGAGTTCTCCGCCGAGACCAGCCGATAGCCTTCAATTTGGCCAGGGGCTTGGTGATCGACCTCGTTGCCAGGGACACTGGCGCTTTCGGTGTTCAAGGCCGTGAGCAGCCAGTCAGAAGCGCTGCCTTTGACGCCCCGCGCCTCGAACGCAGTCTGAATCGCTTCACCCAGCGCTTTGCCTCTGGGCGATGCGATCAAGGAATCGATCAGCCGTCGCGGGTTGCTCAGTTCCGCCGGGGAAATTGTCCTGCCGTTCAGCAGATAATCCAGGATATTTTTTGACGGTCCTAAGTCAACATCACCCATTTTGCCTGTGCCAATATCGGCCTTCAGCTGTTGCAGGTCGCCCTGATCCAACGGCTCAGGCCAAGCCAGCGCCCCGCCGAGATTGCCGTGCGCTGGCATCTTGGGCGCCGGGGTCGAGAGGGCGGTCGCGAGGTTCTCCAACTGTTCGTGATCGGTGGGAATATGCCAGCCATGATCTTCGAGGAATTGCACGAGGCTGACCCTGTTCGATTGGCTGGCGCCGATGGGTTGGTAGGTGCTTGCCGAAGACAGAGAGATCGTCCTCTTCTTCAGTTCATTCTGGATTTCCCCAGCCGACTTCGCGCCACTGTCCGCGGACGTTGCCAGGTGGCGCAGCTCGCTGACCGCCTCATAGCGGTTGATGATATCGCCCGATACCGCTTTCTGGTCTTGCAGTGCGTCCTCGCTACGCGCCCTCATCAAGCCTTCGGAGGTGTTTGGGTCCAGCGGTGTAAAACGTTGCTCTCGACCTATTTCTTCTGCACGCCTGCGCATGGCGGACGCCGTGAGGTCCTCCCGTTCTTGATAAAAGCGTCCCACGATCCACCTTGAAACAGGCTGGTCGAGAACGGTTGCCGGAGGCGTGATGGTGGTGTCGGCATGGCCCGCGTTGATGACTCGCGCGGCCTTGAGAATAGGGGCGCTGATCGACGCCCAGCGCCTGTCGTCCTGCCCAACGGTGTTTAGCTTCTGTTCGGGGTCAAGCGACCGCTTGAGCCTGAAGGAGATTTGGCCTGATTCCGGTTTGAGCGTTATCGACGTAGGGTCAATGCCTTTATCCCTGATCCACTGAAGGACGTCGGGTGATTGGAAGGCGTCATGTAAACGCCCCCACCACTGACCGAATGTGGAATTGGGCGGGATAGCACTGATTTTGCTGTTTCTTTCGCCATTGGCGGCATGGAACAGCGCAAAGCTATATTCGGCCGCCAACTCACGATCGCCTTCGGTGCGAGCGTCGCCTGTCGGCTCAGTTGGGGCAGGGGCTTCGCGTTTATGTCTGGCGAGTGGCAGGTGGGATGGGTCGAGTGGTTGGGGTGGCGCGGTGATGTGATTGGAAACACTGATCATGAGGTCTGTCGCCTGAGGTTACGAGATTACGCCAGGGCTTGTGCAGCGCCCGTGGCGTTAACCTTGTGTAGCGACGCAGGCTGTCTTGATTCCTTCACTCAGCCAAAAGACGGTTACCCGGTGTTTCCACCTTGAGCGCTGCCGGACAGGCGTTCGGCGCCGACCGGCGCAGTAATAAAAGGCAAGGGCGGCTGGCCGCCCTTTTTACCGGGCTGTGATGCTCAGAGCACCACGCTGCTGATCACCTGGGTAGCGTCATCGGGGTCGGTTACGGTGTGGAAGCCCAGGGCATGGTTCAGTTCACGTAACGGGGCGTTGGTCGCTTCATCGACCGTGTACATCAACGTGAAGCCGTTTTTTCGCGCGGCGGTCATCAGGTGCTGCATCAAAATGCGCCCTAGCCCCAGGTGCTGCCAAGGGTTAGCCACGGTAACCGCGCATTCGCATTCATGCTCCTTGGCTGCGGCATAGCGCGCGACGCCGATCTCGATCAGCTTGCCGTTGTCATGCACCAGAGCAATAAATGCCACACGTTGCTGATTGTCGACGTCCATCAATTGATCGAGCAGGGTCTTGCCGGGCTCGTTGATTTCACCGAGGAAGCGCGCGTGCCGAGACTCTCGGGACAAATTCTTGATGAAGTTATATTCGCGGTCCCGGTCGTCGGTTCTCAACGGACGGATCAGCACATGGCGGCCGTCATCAACCGCTTCGATCCAGTGTTCGTGCGGGACTGCCGCATAGGCGGGAGCGGCTTGCCGGTTGTGCTCTGCAATGGTGGGCATGGTAAGACCTCCAGGTTGGGGCGGCAGGAACAGCGCCCTATTGCGTCGGTTCTACGCCTTTGCTCACCGGTAAATCTGATGTGGATCAGATGAAGCCCTGTTACTCGGCACCATGGCGGTGACAGCCGGCGATAAACGTCTTGAGTTTCGCCATGTCGAGAATCTCGACATTGCGTGCGCTGATATGCACCAGGCCCAGTTTGCGCAACTGCGCAATACTGCGGCACACCGTCTCCAGTCGCAGCCCCAGGTAAGAGCCAATTTCTTCGCGTCTCATGCGCAATACAAATGATCGCGGTGAATAGCCACGCGTACTCATCCGCATCGATATATTCAAGACAAATGCACAAAGCCGCTCGTCGGCGTTCATATTGCCCATCTGCATTAGCATGCCGTGATCACGCACTATTTCGCGGCTCATGATTTTGTTCAAGTTATGTTGCAATGACGGTATTTGACCGGCCAGTCGCTCAAGTTGATTGAAGTGCAGAGGGCACACCTCGCTGTCTTCCAGAGCAATGGCATTGCAGGCATGGGTGTCGGCGCTGATGGCGTCGAGGCCGAGCATCTCCCCGGCCATTTGAAAGCCGGTGACTTGTTCACGGCCGTCCATGGACAGTATGCACGTCTTGAAAAAACCGGTACGCACGGCGTAGAGCGAGCGCAACGGATCTGCGGTGCGATACAGCGAAGCACCTTTTTTCACTTTGACGCGTTGTGGAATCAGTGTGTCCAGGCGACCCACTTCGAGATCGGTCAGGCCTATGGGCAAGCACAGCTCTAAAACGCTGCAACTGGCGCAGGTTGTTTTTAAATGTTGAACTTGTACAAGGCTGGGTGTTGACTTCATTGCAAAAGCCTCTTGCACACATATATTCCGATTACTAAACATCCAAACATCGGAGAAAGATAGCTGCAAATTTTATATAGTCGAGCCGCTGATCGCTTTCGCGTGCAATGAGTCTCGCGCCGCCCTCTAGATGAGTGTTTTTTGCATGCCCCTCGCTGCGAATGCTACAGCGAGGGTCTGCCAACTACCGCGTGTGCGATCCGATGACGTTCAGTCGAGCACTTCCGGTTTAACCATCCAGACACTGCATGGCATTTTATACAGTAGCGTTTCGGCGGTGCTGCCGAGCAGGCGCGATAGGCCGCGATGACCGACCCGGCCCATGACGATCACATCGACGTTGTAGGCATCGGCATAGCTGGAGAGCACTTTGGCCGGGTTACCCAGGATCATATGGCGCTGTGCCGGCGGAATACCGTTGCGTGCGGCCAGGTCATTGAAGGCCTTGCCCTGTTCGTCGAACAACCGTTTGGCGGCCACTGAAGAGAAAAACCCGGCGCCGCTGCCAAACCCATACTCCTGGGCCCCCAGGTCGGACAAGTCATGGGCGTAGATCACTTCTACCTCGGCATCACACGCTGTCGCCAATTTGACGGCTTCATGCAAGATGCGGTCGTTAAGGCTGTCGTAATGCTCGTCGTGATGGAACGGGTCGACGGCCGCTACGATTTTGCGCGGTAACGCGTGCAGGGCCCCGCTGACAAAATGCAGTGGCACCGGGCATTCGCGAATCAGGTGGACGTCCAACGGCGTAAACATCAAGCGCGACAGCAGTGACTCATGCTCCAGCGCCTTGATCACCAACGCCATGGGCTCTTCTTTAAGACGAATCAGGATCTCCTGCAGCGGGCTCTCCACCCAGGCCACTTCGGTGGTGACGGTCAGGCCGAGCTTGCGCAAGGGCCTGGCCTGATCTTCCAGCCACTGGTGATGGCGCTCAACGTAGCCAATACGCATCTGTTCCAGGGCTTGCTCGTTGACCAGACCGGCGGTGGCCAGGCCCTCCAGATAGTCGAAGGCGAGGATGTGCAGCGCGGCACCTTCAGCCTTGGCCAGGGCGGCGGCCCGGTCGAAGGCGGGGCTGTGTTCCATCAGCGGCGAAACCAGCAACAAGTAACGTGCTTGAGCAGACATGGGCAATCTCCCTTGGGTAACCAGCAGATAGCATCGGGCAGTGATGCTTGCCTCTGATCATGGCGCCGGGCGCTGGCGCCGGTTTGACTTGTATCAAGTCGCCTTGAGCCCGGGCAATGTCAGCGACATCCGGTCGGGTGCCGCGATCAATCAGGGGATTGTTGATCATGATCAACTTGCGCGGCGTCACCGCGGTGCAGTCTGAGTGCCATTCAGGCTTTTCCAGACGCAGGAGGTCACGCCATGGCAACCATGAAAGCAGCTGTCTTCGTTGAAAAAAACCGCATCGTCCTCGACGACAAACCCATCCCCGAAGTCGGCCCGCTGGACGCCCTGGTGCGCATCACCACCACGACCATCTGCGGTACCGACGTGCATATCCTGCGTGGTGAATACCCGGTGGCCAAAGGGTTGACCGTGGGCCACGAACCGGTGGGCGTGATCGAGCGGCTGGGTTCCCAGGTGCGCGGTTTCGTTGAGGGCCAGCGCGTCATTGCTGGCGCCATCACGCCCAGCGGGCAAAGTTATGCCTGCCTGTGCGGGTGCGGTTCCCAGGACGGCCCCGACACCCGCCATGGCTTTCGCGCAGCGGGCGGCTGGAAATTCGGCAATACCCTCGACGGCTGCCAGGCCGAATACGTGCTGGTCCCCGATGCGCTGGCCAACCTGTGCCCGATCCCCGATGGCCTGAGCGACGAACAAGTGCTCATGTGTCCGGACATCATGTCCACCGGCTTTTCCGGTGCCGAGCGCGGCGAGGTGAGCATCGGCGATACCGTCGTGGTATTCGCCCTCGGGCCGATCGGCCTGTGCGCGGTGGCCGGCGCCCGGCTCAAAGGCGCGTCGATGATCATCGGCGTCGATGGCGTCAGCGAGCGCATGAACGTCGCCCGCGGCCTGGGGGCTACCCATATCGTCGACTTCAAGAAAGGCGATGTGGTCGAGCAGATCCTCGCGCTGACCGATGGCCGCGGGGTCGATGTGGCCATCGAAGCCTTGGGCACCCAAGGTACATTCGAGTCGGCATTGCGCGTACTGCGTCCCGGGGGCCGGGTATCGAGTCTGGGGGTGTACTCCAGCGACCTGCGCATTCCCTATGATGCATTTGGCGCCGGACTGGGGGACTACAGCATCGTGTCGACCCTGTGCCCCGGTGGCAAGGAACGCATGCGCCGCTTGCTCGCCGTGGTGGCCAGCGGCGGGGTGGATCTGTCGCCTCTGGTCACGCACCGTTTCAAACTCGACGATATCGAGGCAGCCTATGAGCTGTTTGCCCATCAGCGCGACGGTGTGCTGAAAGTCGCGATCACGCCCTGAAGGCGCCTGTAAATGACGCAGACCCTGGGGCTGGCAGGCGCCGCGGCGGCACTGGGCATCGGCATGCTGATCGGCCTTGAGCGCGAGCGCCACAAGGGCGAGGGTGAGCTGCGCGCTTTTGCCGGTCTGCGCACCTATTCCATCACTGCGTTACTGGGTTACGTCGCGCAGCAAGTCGGTGGCGGCCTGTTGCTCGGGCTGATCGCCGGGTGCCTGGCCGTGATCGTCAGCACCGCTTACTGGAAGAGCCGCGACAAAGACCCGGGGATCACCAGCGAAGTCGCGTTGCTCACGGTGCTGGTGCTGGGCGCCTGGTGTGGGGTCGCACCCGAACTGGCCATCGCCATTGGCGTGGTCATGGCCGGCCTGCTGGCCTACCGCGACAAGCTGCACAACTTTGCCCGCAGCCAATTGACCGATGTAGAAATGCGCGACGGCCTATTGCTGCTGGTCGTTGCGCTGGTGGTCTTGCCGCTGGCGCCGGATCGCACTATCGGCCCCTATGGGGCACTGAACCCGCGCACCATCTGCACCTTGACGGTGTTATTGATGGCGGTCGGCGCGGTAGGGCATGTGGCGGTGCGCGCGCTGGGGCCGCGTTATGGCTATGTTGTGGGTGCCATTGCTTCGGGGTTCGCTTCCAGTACCGTGACCGTTGCCGCCATGGGCCACATTGCCGTCAAAGAGCCGGAGCACCTGCGCACCCTGGCGGCGGCGGCCATTCTCTCGAATATTGCGACGGTGACCCAAGTGGCGCTGATCCTCGGCACCGTGGAACCGACGCTGCTGTCGCAAATGGCCTGGCCGCTGCTCGCCGGGTTTGCCACCACCGCGTTGTACGGTGCGTGCCTGATGCTGCGCGCGCCGCCGGCAGGTGCCAGCCAAGCGATCCGGGTGGGCGGCGCATTCGACCTCAAGCTGGCGCTGATCATGGTCTTGACCCTGAGCGGCATTACCTTCTTGTCGTCGCTGATGCTTTATCACTTCGGCCAGGTCGGCGTGATGTTGACCGCCACCCTGAGTGGTTTTGCCGACGCCCACGCGTCCATCGCCTCGATTGCCGCCCTGGCTACCAGCGGCCAGCTTTCCCTGGCGTCTGCGGCCATCCCGGTGTTGCTGGCGGTCAGTTGCAACGCGCTGAGCAAGTGCCTGGTGGCCGGGGTCAGCGGCGGTCGTCGATTTGCGGCCTATGTGATTGCCGGGCAGGTCCTGCTGGTCGGTGCGATGTGGCTGGGCACACTGGTCGGCTAGCGTCGCGTCAACCCGGGATTTCCAGGGTCGCCCGCAGGCCGCCGGCCGCCAGGTTTTCCAGGCGCACCTGGCCTCCCAGGCGATGGGCGATGGTTTGTACGATGGTCAGGCCCAGGCCTGCGCCTTGGGCATTACCACGGCTGTAGAAACGCTCGAACAGCCGTTCGCGCTGGCTCTCGTCGATGCCGGGGCCTTGATCGTCGACGGTGAGCGCGAAACGCTGGGCGTTTTTGCGCAAGCCCACGGTGATCACGCCCTGATCCGGGGAGAAATTCGCGGCGTTGGTCACCAGGTTGGTCAGGGCGATATTGATCGCGGCGGCATCGGTATTTACGGGGTGTGGACCCTCCTCGACGTCGAATACCAGTTCGAGGCCTTTGCTCAGCAGCCACGGCGTCAACTGAATCAGGGTTTCGCGCACCGTGGTCGCCAGGTCGATGGCCTGTATCGGCGGTTGCCCGGCGCCGGGTTCCAGGCGCGCCATGGTCAGCAGTTGGTTGACCAGACGGCTGGTGCGGTCGACGCCAGCGATCAGAAAGGCCAGGGATTCGCGCCGTTCGGTTTCGGTGCCGGCTTCCAGCAGGTTCTGGGCATGCACGCGCAATACCGCCAGTGGCGTGCGCATTTCATGGGCTGCATCGGCAATGAAGCGTCGCTCGCGGCCGAGCATTTCCTGGATCTGCGCCAGCATGCGGTTCAGCGCCGCCTGCATCGGCTCAAGCTCCGTGGGCAGCGGGGTCAGTTGCATCGGTTCGAGGGAGCCGGAATGCCGCGCGCGCAGGGTGGCGGCCATATCGGCCAGGGGCTTTAGACCCCAGCCGATTGCCAGCCAGACCATCGCGGCGAGAATCAGGCTACCCAGTACGTTGGGCCACAAGGTATGCCGCACGATGCGCTGCACCAGGTCGGTGCGCACATCGTCGCGTTCGCCCACCCAGATCCGCAGGCCGTTGTCCTTGTCCTTGAGGACGAAGCCGCGCCATTGACGGCCGTTCAGGTCGTCGACGTTGCTGAAGCCGGGCTGGGTGGGCGCCGGGACAAATGAGGGGGCGCTGGCGGTAAACACCAGCAGTTCGCCCTTGGGGTTCCACACCTGGAAGGCGACTTTGCTTTCATAGGGGTGCCCATCGACCTTGGGCACTGCTTCGCCCAAGGCTTTGTTGAAGGCGCGGTACAGGTCTTCCTGGTCTTGGCTGGCCAACGGCATGCTCATCACGCCCTGGAGCAGGCGGGCGTTCTGTGCCAGTTGTGCGTCATAGACTTCGGCGATTTCGTGGTTGCTGTCATGCAGGTTGAGCACGCTGATCAACAACAGCCCGGCAAGCAGCAGGCCAATGATCAGGGTCAGGGTACGCCGCCGAATAGAAGTCATCCGCGCTCCTCCACCAGGTAGCCGACGCCGCGAACGGTGCGGATCAGCTCGCTGGAGAATTTCTTGCGCAGGTGATGGATATGCACCTCCAGGGTGTTGCTTTCAGCTTCTTCGTTCCAGCCGTAGAGCAACTGCATCAACTGGTCACGGGTCATGACGCGGCCAGGTGGCGACAGCAGTTCGTGCAGCAGCTGATACTCCTTGGGGGTGAGCAACACCGGTTCGCCGTGGTAGCTGACTTGTTGCGTGCTCGGGTCCAGGCAGATGCCGGCGTGTTCGATCATGACCCGCGCACGGCCGGCGCTGCGGCGCAGCAACGCGCGCAGGCGCGCCTTGAGCTCGGCCAGGTCGAAGGGCTTGATCAGGTAATCGTCGGCGCCGGCGTCGAGCCCGGCGATACGGTCTTCGGTAGCATCGCGCGCCGTGAGGATCAGCACCGGCAGGTTCGAGCCGCTGTCACGCAGGCGGCGCAGCACCTCCAGCCCATCCATGCGCGGCAGCCCGAGATCGAGCACCGCCACGTCAAAGGTTTCGCTGAGCAGTGCATGCAATGCACTGCTGCCATCTTTGAGCCAATCAACGGTGTAGCCCTCACGTACCAGCGCCTGGTGAATACCTTCACCCAATGCCTCGTCATCCTCGATCAGTAATAAGCGCACGCGGACTCCTGTCAGTTGAGTTTTTTGTTGATGTCTGCCAGCACGCTTTCGATTTCTTTGCGCCGTCCGGCATCGGCGGTTTCCCGGCCAGGTCGTGGGGCTGCCAGCAGCGCTTTTTGCAGGGCATCACGGGCTTCGCCGTAGCGTTTTTGCCGGTACAGGTGATCACCCCAGAAATACAGACTATCTATGCCCGTCGGGTTCAGTTGCAAGGCCTGTTTGAGTAACTGTTCAGCCTTGTCGGCATCCCCAAAGCCGATCGGCCAGCCGGGCACCCGATCATACAGTGCGGCCAGGCTGGTATAGGCAGAGCCTTGCAGGGCCTTGGGGTCGAGGGCGAGGGCTTTTTCCAGGTCGACCTTGGCCGCCTTGACCTTGCTCAACGCGCCAAGCCCGCCCTGGGCACCGGCCCAGCTGCTGCTGACAATCCCGGACCAAATCCAGGCCTCGGCCGCCTGAGGACGCGTCTGGGTGAAGGCCGTCGCCTGGGAGGCAAGCTGCTCAAAGGCTTGGGCGCGCTGTTCCTCGGGCAGGCTGTATTGAATGTGCGCCCAGCGCGTCTGGATATCGGTCAGCCGTTGCTGGTCGGCGGCGTCCAGCGCCCAGGTGAGCGGGCTCAAGGCGGTGAGCAGCAGCGCGGCGAAGAGGCGTTTCATGGGTTCAGGTCCTTTTTAACGGGTTTATCGCTCAGGCGGCGTACCAGTGGCAGTTGTTTACGCAAACCACGGTCGACCAGATTCGGCAGCAGGCTGTTGAGGCGCACAAAGAAGCGCTCCGGCCAGCCCAGGTAAAGATCGCGGCGGTCGTTGGCAATCGCTTTGATCACGGCGGTAGCCACGCTGTGCGGTTCGTCGACGTTGGACTTGAGCGCATCGTTCAAGGCCTGCGCCGCCGGGCTGTTCATGCGGGTTTGGGTGGCGCGCGGCGCGACATACAACACACCGACGCGGGTGTCGGCCAGTTCCCGGCGCAAGGCTTCGGAAAACCCGCGCAGGGCGAACTTGGTGGCGCAGTAGGTGGCATAACCGGGGTAACCGATCGAACCGTAAGTCGAGCCGACATTCACCACCATCGCGCTCGCGGCTTGCTTGAGCATGGGCAGCAGCAGCTTGGTCAGGCAGATCGGCGCGGTGATGTTCAACGCGAGCATGCCGTTGATTTCGTTTTCGTCCAGCTGTTCCAGCATGGCGAAGTGGTTGACGCCGGCAGCGTTGATCAGCAGGTTGACGCCGCCGATGGCTTGCGCGGCGGCCAGCACCTTGCGTCGGTCGTTGAGGAAGGTCAGGTCGGCCCCCACCCAGCACAGTTGCTCCGGGTACTGGGCCAACAAGGCTTCCAGCGGTGCGCGATGACGCGCCACGGCCAGGACGTGCGCGCCACTGGCGCACAGCGCGGTGGCGATCGCCAGGCCAATGCCACCGCTGGCGCCGGTCAGCACCACACGGGCGTCAGACAGTTGCATGGGGGGCCTCCCCGATACGCGGCAGGTTGCGGAACATGTCGGTGTAGAGGGCGTACACCACCTTGGATGCGTGGATCACGGCGGCCTGGTCGGCGGGGTCGTCCAGGCTGTTCATCAAGCGGCGATACGTCTCCATGTGCCCAATGTCCAGGGAACCGTGGGAACTCAGGTAGCTGAATGCCGTCTCTGGCAGTTGCAGGCGGTCACGGATGCTGCCGGCCGCGTGGGTGGCCAGGGCGATGCTGGTGCCTTCCAGCACATTGACCATGCCAAACAGGCCGACGGGGTTGTCACGGGCGATCAGGTCATAGAGGTAGCTGACCATCAACTCGATAGGCAAGCCAGGGCGGCCGTCACGGACCGCGTCCCGGTCGCCACCACAGGCAGCGATGTCATCGAGCACCCATTGCTCGTGGCCATACTCTTCCTCGATGTACTCGCAGACCGCCTTGCGCAGCCACTCCAGGCGCGAGGGCAGGCGCGCACCGCAAGCCATCATCAATGGCACGGTGTGCCGCACGTGGTAGTAGGCCTGGGCCAGGAATTCACGGTAGCTTTCCAGGCTGACCTTGCCTTCCAGTGCATCACGGATGATCGGCAGGCTGAACAGTGCCTGGCGTTCCTGTTGGGTAGCGTCTTGCAGGGTGTCGAAAAAGTTCACGATGAGGTTTCCTCGTTGAGTGCAGGGGCAAGTCGGGATTGATAGCGCGCGACGATGGCGTCACGCCGTGGCCGGCCATTGGCGGTGAGCAAGCCATTGGCGGCGGTAAACGGTTCTTCCAGGCGCGTCCAGCGATGCACCTGCGCGTAGTCGGGTAGGCTGCTGTTGGCCAGGGCCACGGCGGCGGCCAGTTGGGCGTCGGTGCAGTCGGCGCGATGCGGCCATAGCAGCGCGTGGTTCTCCGGCAGGGCTTCGCCGTAGACGAAGGCCTGGGCGATGGCGCCGCCCTGGGTCAGCTCGGCCTCAACCCAGTCCGGGTTGACGTTGCGCCCGTAACTGGTGACGAACTGATGTTTCTTGCGGCCTTTGAGGTAGAGAAAACCGTCGTCATCGAACGCGCCCAGGTCGCCGCTGGGCCACCACTGTTCGGGCTGTTCGGTCTGCCCCAGGTAACCGAGCAAGGTCGAGCCCTTGATCAGCACTTCGCCGTCCTCGGCGAGGCGGATCTCCACATGGGGCAGCGGTTGGCCGACACTGCCTGGCCGTTGCGCACCGGGCCGATTGAGGCACACCACCGAGGCGCATTCAGAGAGCCCGTAACCTTCGAACACCGGCACGCCCAGTTGCTGCGCCCGTAGCAGCAAGGCCTTGGAGACCCGTGCACCGCCCACGGCAGCAAAGCGCAAACCTTGCGGGTTGAACGCCTTCTGCTCGGCGGCGATGACCAGCATCAACAGCAACTGCGGGACCAGGATCAGGCTGTGGGGCTGGCGCACCGCCAGGCAGCCGAGCAATTGCGCGGCATCCACTGCACTGGCGCCCTGGATGCCCAGGCTCTTCTGGCTGGGCAAGCTCAAGGTGGCGCCGGCATACAGCGCGGCGTAGCACCCCAGGTTCTCGAGCAGGATGGCAAGTGGCAATAATGCCAGGTGATGACGCGGGTCGCTGGTGTGGCTGGCCTGATACAACTCGCGGGCCACCCGCAGCACGCTGTCGGCGCTCAGGCACACGCCTTTGGGCGTGCCGGTGGTGCCCGAGGTAAAGGTCACTTTGGCGGTGCCCAGGGGCATCGAAGGGCGGCCTTCGAACGCGCGGCACCAGAAGTCGCCGGTTTTGCGGTAACCGCCGGCGTGCAATTCGGCTTCCAGGTACGGTTCGGCGATCACGCGCTCGGCGTGGCTCTGTTCCAGGCAGTGGGCGCGCTGGGCAGGGCTGAAGAACGGCGGCAGGGTCAGGCAGGTCAAGCCTTCGAACAGGATCGCCAGGTCCCACAGCATGGCCTCAACGCCATTGTCCAGGGCCAGGGCCACCACCTTCACGCCTTCAGCGCGCAGGCGTTCCTGCCGATAGGTCACCTCGGCGAACAGCGCGGTGTAATCCATCTTCAACGTGTCTCCCCACAGGGCGACGGTGCCGTCATTGCGCTCGGCATAGCCGCGAAGAACAGCGTGGAAACGGCGGGTTTCAGGCGACATGGCTGGCGTCCTCAATCGTGGCAGGCAACCCCAGGCGCGAGAACAGGCCCATGTTGCGCAAATGGATGAAGCCGGCGCGGATATTGCCGACATGCACCCAGGGTTGGCTTTCGTAATAACTGCCCCAGTGATGGCGTTCATCGCCCAGGCGCTGCGGGTCGGCGGCGCACAGGGTGACGGGCTTCAAACCGAGACGATGGAAACTATTGACCAGGCCGATATTGCCGGTGAACGCCACCCACTCCAGGCCGGCCATGGCCAGCAGCCAGGTGATGGCGATGATGCTCAGGCGCGCACTGCCGGTATCGCTGGCGGCCAGGTTGCCGACTTCGGCGATCGCCCGGCGGTCTACCGGTTGCGCGGCGGCCGCGCTGATCAGCGGTTCGATCGGATGGTCCAGGTAACGCTCCAGGAACAGCGGCTCGTCGCTTGCCAGGCGCACACCGGCGACGGCACACAGTTCACCGTTGGCCTGACTGACGCCAAACAGCTGCGGCATGAAATGACGGATATCGGCACCGTGGGCAATGCGAAAGCGCTGTTGGATGAAGGCCTCGAAGGCAGCGCGCTGAGGGTCTTGGGGCAGGGCGCGGGCAAGGGACAGCGGCGCACTGTCGGCTTGGCCGAATAACAGGGGCAAGGGAATGTTCCAATCGATACCGGGCATTGGCGTTATGCCTCCCAAGTGAAGTTGGGAGGAGTATCGAGGGCATTTCTTAACGAAGTCTGAAGGTGGTGAAAATGATCGTTTCAGCCATCTTCAGATTGTCTTAAGGCTACGCGGGCAGGGTGACGGCGACTCTTCAAGGCCGGGTCCGGCCACCGCCCCTTGCACAAGGCACCTTATCTATGACCGAAAACCTGATGACACCACGCTATGCAAGGCTGTCGATGATTCTGCACTGGTTGATGCTGGCGTTGTTTGTCGGCGTATACGGTTGCATTGAAATCAAAGGCCTGTTGCCTCGCGGGCACGCACTCAAGGGGCTGTTCCTCGGCGCCCACGCGCTGTTTGGTATCGGGATTTTCCTGCTGGTGTGGCTGCGCCTGCTGGGGCGCCTGATGCCGCGTCCACCGATCGTGCCGCGCCCGCCGGCCTGGCAGACGGGTGCGTCGCACCTGATGCACCTGGCGCTGTATGGGCTGATGATCGTCACGCCGCTGCTGGCCTGGCTGATGCTCAACGCCGCGGGCAAGCCGATACCGTATTTCGAGTTTTCCTTGCCGACCCTGGTCGCGGCGGACCCGGACCTGGCCAGGCAGTTCAAGCACTGGCATGAATGGTTGGGCAGCGCCGGGTATTGGCTGATTGGCCTGCACGCCGCCGCCGGGTTGTTCCACCACTACTGGGTGCGGGACAACACCTTGGTGCGCATGCTGCCTAAACGCTACGAACGCTGAAATCGCGGAAAATTCGCCTGATGAAACGTTTCATCAGGCGACAAACGGGCTGCGCAAGCGCTTGCGTAAGTAAATGTATCTGATTAGAGTCGGTGGCAATCGGCTCTGATCCAAGGAGCGCGAATACAACAATAATAAAATCAGGAGCTCATTCATGAGCCTCGAACCCTTGCTAGAGATGCAGGGCATCAGCAAAACCTTCAACGGTTTGCGCGTGCTCAAGAATGTCGGCCTGAAAGTCTACCCCGGCGAAATCCACGCCTTGATGGGGGAGAACGGCGCCGGCAAATCCACCCTGATGAAAATCCTCTCTGGCGCTTACCAGGCCGACCCGGGCGGCACCATCCGCATTGCCGGCCAGCCTGTCGCAACGTTCGATCCCGCCACCGCCAAAGCCCTCGGCATCGCCGTGATTTACCAGGAACTGAGCCTGTGCCCGAACCTGAGCGTGGCCGAGAACATCTACCTGGGCCGTGAACTGCGCCGTGGCTGGACCATCGACCGCCAGGGCATGCAGGCCGGTTGCGTGGAAGTGCTGCAACGCCTGGGCGCCGAGTTCACCGCGGCAACGCGGGTCAGCAGCCTGTCGATTGCCGAACGCCAATTGGTGGAAATCGCCCGCGCCCTGCATGCCCACGCCAAGATCCTGGTCATGGACGAGCCCACCACGCCGCTTTCGTCGCGCGAGACCGACCGCCTGTTCGCGCTGATCAAACAGTTGCGCGGCCAGGGCCTGGCGATCATCTATATCAGCCATCGCATGGCCGAGATCTACGAACTGTCGGACCGGGTTTCGGTGCTGCGTGACGGCCAGCACATCGGCGAACTGACCCGCGATGCGCTGTCGGCCGAGGTGCTGGTGAAGATGATGGTGGGCCGCGACCTCTCCGGTTTCTACAAGAAGGAGCACGCGGCCTATGACCCCGGCGCGGTGGTGATGCGCGTGCGCGACATGGCCGACGGCAAACGCGTGCGCAACTGCAGCTTCGACCTGCACGCCGGTGAAGTGCTGGGTATCGCCGGCCTGGTGGGGGCAGGGCGCACCGAACTGGCGCGGCTGATCTTCGGCGCCGACCCGCGCACCGCCGGCACCCTGGAAGTGGTGGGCAAGACAGTCACGCAACTGCGTACCCCGGCCGACGCGATTCGCGCCGGCGTGGTGTACCTCACCGAAGACCGCAAGGCCCAGGGCCTGTTCCTGGACATGAGCGTGGCCGACAACATCAATGTCTGTGCCTGTGTGCCGGACGCGCATGCCGGTGGCGTGCTCAATCGCGGGCATGCTGCGCAGCGCTCGAACGACGCGATCAAATCGCTGTCGATTCGCGTGGCGTCCGGCAATGTCAATGTCGGCGCGCTGTCCGGCGGTAATCAGCAGAAGGTCTTGCTGGCGCGGTTGCTGGAGGTCAAGCCGCATGTGCTGATCCTCGACGAACCCACGCGCGGCGTGGACATCGGTTCCAAATCCGAGATCTACCGCATCATCAATCAACTGGCGCAGGCCGGCGTGGGCATCGTGGTGATTTCCAGCGAGTTGCCGGAAATCATCGGCACCTGCGACCGCGTGCTGATCATGCGCGAAGGCCAGTTGGTGGCCGAAGTCGGCGGGGCTTCGGGCCACGTCATTTCCCAGGAACGTATTATTGACCTCGCCACCGGTGGCGATCAGGTGGCTGCCCATGGCTGATTCGAACAACACAATGACCCTCCCCGTAATCGGCAAGGCCGAGCGCGTCAGGGAACTGATGCGCAGCGTCGGCATGCTGCCGGTGCTGGTCCTGCTGCTGGTGGGCTTTGCCCTGGCCAGTGAAAACTTCCTGACGGTGCAGAACCTGTCGATCATCACGCAACAGGCCTCGGTCAACGTGGTGCTGGCGGCGGGCATGACCTTTGTGATCCTGACCGCCGGCATCGACCTGTCCGTCGGCGCGATCCTCGCGGCTTCGGCCGTGGTGGCGTTGCAGGCCTCGATGTCGCCGCAGTTCGGCATGTTCGGGATTGCCGCCGGGATTGGCTTTGGTCTGTTGCTGGGCCTGGTCAACGGCGGGTTGATCGCGTTCATGCGCTTGCCGCCGTTTATCGTCACCCTCGGCGCGCTGACCGCCATGCGCGGCCTCGCACGTTTGCTGGCCGACGACAAGACCGTGTTCAACCCCGACCTGCCGTTTGCCTTTATCGGCAACGACTCGATCCTCGGCGTGCCGTGGCTGGTGGTGATCGCGGTGGCGGTGGTGGCGCTGTCGTGGTTCATCCTGCGGCGCACGGTGATGGGCGTGCAGATCTATTCGGTGGGCGGCAACCCGGAAGCGGCGCGGCTCTCCGGGATCAAGGTGTGGAAGGTGCTGCTGTTTGTCTACGCAATGTCCGGGGCGCTGGCCGGGCTTGGCGCGGTGATGAGTGCTTCACGCCTGTTCGCCGCCAACGGCCTGCAACTGGGGCAATCCTACGAACTGGATGCGATCGCCGCAGTGATCCTCGGCGGCACCAGCTTTACCGGCGGCGTCGGCACCATCGGCGGCACGCTGATCGGCGCACTGATCATTGCGGTACTGACCAATGGCCTGGTGCTGCTGGGCGTCTCGGATATCTGGCAGTACATCATCAAGGGCATCGTGATCATCGGCGCGGTGGCGCTGGATCGCTATCGCCAGTCCGGTGCGCGGACCTGAGTTCACTCCTACAACAATCACAAGAGAGACCCGCATGAACCTAAAACACATCGTTCCCGTCATCGCCTTGGCTGCCCTGATGTCCCAGGCCGTGGAAGCACGTGAATTGAAGGCCCTGGGCATCAGCATGGGCTCGCTGGGCAACCCGTATTTCGTGACCCTGGCCGACGGCGCCACGGCCCGTGCCAAGGAGCTGAACCCCAGCGTCAAGGTCACGTCGGTGTCGGCCGACTATGACTTGAGCAAGCAGTTTTCGCAGATCGACAACTTCATCTCGTCCAAGGTCGACCTGATTCTGATCAACGCCGTCGACCCGTCCGCCATGGCCTCGGCGATCAAGAAAGCCCGTGACGCCGGCATTGTCGTCGTGGCGGTGGATGTGGACGCCAAGGGGGTCAACGCGACCGTGCAGACCGACAACGTCGAAGCCGGCAAACTGGCCTGCCAATTCCTGGTGGACAAGCTCGCGGGCAAAGGCAACGTGATTATCCAGAACGGCCCGCAAGTGACCGCCGTGACCGACCGCGTCAAGGGTTGCAAGGCCGCCTTGGCCGCTGCGCCGCAGATCAAGGTGCTGTCCGATGACCAGGACGGCAAAGGCTCGCGTGAAGGCGGCCTGAACGTGATGCAGGGCTACCTCACGCGTTTTGCAAAAATCGACGGTCTGTTCGCGATCAACGACCCCCAGGCCATCGGCAGCGACTTGGCGGCCAAGCAGCTTAAACGCGGCGGTATCATCATCACCTCGGTGGATGGCGCACCGGATATCGAGCATGCGCTGAAGACCGACACTCAGATCCAGGCGTCGTCCAGCCAGGACCCATGGGCCATGGCGCAGACGGCGGTGAACATCGGTAATGACCTTCTCAACGACAAGGCTCCCGCCGAAACGGTTACGCTGCTCACGCCAAAACTGATCACCCGCGACACCGTCGCGACGTACAGCGGTTGGTCGAGTAAACACTGAGTCACTGAGGGGAACAGCGCCGTGGTCACCATGGATGACGTCGCAAGCAGAGCGGGGGTGTCGACGTCAACGGTGTCCCATGTGTTGAACGGCACCCGCAAGGTCAGCCCGGCCACGGTGCAGGCGGTGCAGCGCGCGATCCAGGAACTGGGGTATATCCCCAACACCCTGGCGCGTTCGCTGGCGCGGTCGAGCACCAGCACGATTGGCGTGGCGATCTCGGCGCTGTCCAACCACTACTTCAGCGAAACCGTGCACGCGATCGAAACCGAGTGCGCCAAGCACGGTTACATGATGCTGTTCGTCGATACCCACGATGACCCGGAGCAGGAGCTGCGGGTGGTCACGGCTCTGCATCATCGGCGCGTCGACGGCATTGTGTTGGCGCCCTCGAACGGCTCGCTGGCCCTGGAGTATCTGCGGGCCAGCGAGATTCCGGCGGTGCTGGTGGACCGGATGATGAGTGAGCAATTCGATCAGGTCGGGGTGGAGAATACCCAGCCGACCCAAGCGCTGATTGCCCACCTGATCGCCCATGGGCATCGCCGAATCGGCTTTATCGCCGGGCGCGCGGGGTTCAGCACCACGGATGAACGGGTCGCCGGTTATCGCGCGGCATTGGCGGCCGCAGGGCTGGCGTTCGATGCGCAACTGCTGGTCAACGGCGGCTCCAACACCGAGCCGGCACGCCAGGCCACGGTGCAGCTACTCGGTCTGGCAGCGCCGCCGACCGCGATCATGGCTGGCAACAACCTGATGACCCTCGGCGCGATGCAGGCCTTGCGCGATGCCCATATCGAAGTGCCGGCGCAGATGGCGCTGGTGGGCTTCGATGATTTTGATTGGGCCGATTTCTTTGTACCGCGCCTGACATTGATCGCCCAGCCGGTCCAGGCGCTCGGTGCTCAGGCGGTCAACCTGTTACTGCAACGCATGGCAGCGCCCGCCGCGCCGACCCGCAGTGTGCGTCTGGAGCCGACCCTGCAAATACGTAACTCCTGTGGCTGTGATTGATTGGAATGACATGCGTATGAACAGTGCTGTTTCCCTCGGCATCGACCTGGGCACCTCGGAACTCAAAGCCATCCTGATGGACACCCGCGGCGCCGTGCTGGCTCAGGCCGGCGTGCGCTTGAGCGTCTCGCGTCGGCACGCCGGCTGGTCCGAACAGGCGCCGCAAGACTGGTGGCAAGCCTGTTTGCAGGCGCTGGATGTGTTGCGCGCGCATGAGTCGTTTGCCCGCGTGGCGTGCATCGGCCTGTCCGGGCAAATGCACGGCGCGGTATTGCTGGGGGACGACGACCGCGTGTTATACCCGGCAATTCTGTGGGACGACTCGCGCGCGGTAGCCGAAGCGGCACAGCTCGGCCCAGGGTTCGCCGACGTCACCGGCAGCTTGCCGATGGCCGGGTTGACCGCGCCGAAACTGCTCTGGCTGCAACAGCATGAGCCCGAGGTGTTCAAGGCCATCGATTGCGTGCTGTCGCCCAAGGACTATCTGCGCCTGCGCTTGAGCGGGGAGCGCATCAGCGAGATGTCCGATGCGGCCGGAACGCTGTGGTTGGACGTGGCCAATCGTCAATGGTTTAGCCCCATGCTACGGGCCACCGGCCTTACACCGGAGCAGATGCCCAGGCTGGTGGAGGGCGGTGCGGCGAGTGCGTTTTTGACCGCCCGCGAACTGGGTTTGCCCGCCGAGGTGGTGATTGCCGGCGGCGGTGGCGATAACCCGGTTGCGGCCGTGGGCATCGGCGCGATCAACGCCGGTGACGGTTTCATCACGCTGGGTACCAGCGCGGCGATTGTCGCCATCACCGACCATGCGGCGGGCAACCCGGCCACTGCGGTGCACAGCTTCTGCCATGCGTTGCCTGAGCGTTGGTACACCATGGGCGCGATGCTGGCCGGCGCCAGTTGTTTGCGTTGGGTCACGCGCCTGACGGGCATGCCGGATGAACAGGCGCTGTTGGACCAGGTCCAGGCCCAGTTGCCCATCGGCCAATCGGTGCCGCTGTCCACCCCGTTGTTCCTGCCTTACCTGGCCGGCGAACGCACGCCGCATAACGACCCCTTGCTGCGCGGCGGCTTCATGAACCTGGGCCACGACTGTACCCCGGCGATGCTCGGGTATGCGGTGATGGAAGGCGTGGGCTTTGGCCTGCTGGACGCGTTGCGCGCAGTGCAATCGAGCGGCGCCGACGTCACTGCCTGTGCGCTGGTGGGCGGCGGGGCGCGCAGTGCGTATTGGGCGCAGTTGTTGGCCAACATCCTGCAGCGGGAAATCTTCACCCTGCATGGCAGTGAATTGAGCGCGTGTATCGGTGCGGCGAAGCTGGGGTTCCTGGCCATCGGGCAGGGCGCGGACTTGCTCGCGGCGGGCATGCCGGTCAAGGCTCGGTACGTGCCGGATGGGGCGCAACAGCCGGTGCTGGAGGCGCGTTATCGCAAGTTTCAGGGGCTGTTGGGCGCGGCCAAGGCCTTGCACCACTGATTTGACCCGGCGCAGGGCTCATGTGGGAGGGGGCTTGCTCCCGATAGCAGTGGTTCAGGCACTCATGCAGTGCCTGACACTCTGCTATCGGGGGCAAGCCCCCTCCCACATTGGGTGGGCGCGCATTCAGTCGGTCAGCGGCGGCAGGCGCCGCTTCACCGGGGTTTTCTTGACGATGGCGGTGTTGGTTTCGGCATAGGCGTTGAGCCGATCCAGCAGGCTGTCGAGGTGGTCCATGGTGCGTACATGCAGGCGTGCGATGAAGCAGTCCTCGCCGGTGACTTTGTCGCATTCGGTGAATTCGGGGATGGCCTGGATCTGCCGTTCCACTTCCTGCAACTTGCCGGGCAGGGGGCGGATGCGCACGATGGCTTGTAGCAGGTAGCCGAAGTGCTTGGGGTCGATGTCGACGGTGTAATGGGTCAGCACGCCGCGCTCTTCAAGGCGGCGCAGGCGTTCGCCGACGCTGGGCGACGACAGCCCGGTGATGCCGGCCAGGGCCTTGAGGGACAGCCGGGAGTCGTCCATCAAAGCGGCGATCAGTTGTTGGTCGATAGTGTCGATCATGGTATCTGCCTAATAAGTAAAGGTGATCCGAGTGTTTGGCCTTTCTTAGTCGCTGTCGCCTGCCTAAGTCAGCTTGCCATAATTGAGCCTCACTTGAGGAGCTTCAATCATGGACACATCCATCCGTCGCGGGTCGTGGGAAATGGTCGCCGCCATGCTGATCTCGGGCACCATTGGCTGGTTTGTCTTGGTGTCGGGCGTCTCGGTGCTCGAAGTGGTGTTCTGGCGCTGCGTGATCGGGGCGCTGACGTTGTTGCTGGTGTGCGCGCTGCTGGGTTACCTGCGCCGGGACTTGCTCAGTTGGGCCGGGCTCGGCTTGGCGATGCTCAGCGGCGTGGCCATCGTCGGCAATTGGTTGCTGCTGTTCGAGTCCTATTCCCGCGCCTCCATCGCGATCAGCACGGCGGTGTACAACGTGCAGCCATTCATGTTGGTGATGTTGGCGGCGCTGTTCCTCGGTGAAAAGATCAGCGTGCAGAAACTGGCGTGGCTGAGCGTGGCGTTCCTGGGGATGCTGGCGATTGTCAGCGCCCATGGCGATCAGCCAACCGGCGCTGGGGATTACCTGGCCGGTATCGCGCTGGCCCTCGGCGCGGCGTTTCTATATGCGATTGCCGCGCTGATCATCAAGCGCTTGAAGGCAGTGCCGCCGCATTTGATGGCGCTGATCCAAGTCACGACCGGCGCGTTGTTACTGGCGCCCCTGGTGCCGTGGAACAATTTGCCGGTGGCGAACAATGCCTGGGCGGCCCTGGTGACGCTCGGGGTGGTACACACCGGTTTGATGTATGTGTTGCTGTATGGGGCGATCCAGAAGCTGCCGACGGCCATCACCGGCGCGTTGTCGTTCATCTACCCGGTTGCGGCGATCCTGGTCGATTGGATTGCCTTCGGGCATCGCCTGGGCTGGCTGCAATGGCTGGGAGTGGCGACGATCCTATTGGCGGCCGCTGGCTTGCAAAGGGGCTGGTGGTGGCGCGCAAAGACCGCGATGCAAGTGGAGTAATTGGCCGCGAGCGCGCCATTGCAGCGCGCCCGCGGTTCGATCAATGCGGCGCGCGCGGGATCGTCTTGAGCAGGTCGTCCGGGCTGATGTAGCCGACCACACTGCCGGGTTGCGGCAGACCCAGGATGTGCCCCTTGATCTTGCCGACCACATGCATTTCGCAAGGCTTGCAGTCGAACTTCAAGGTCAGCACTTCATCGCCATGGATCAACTGCATCGGCGCGACTTTGGTCTTCACGCCCGTCACGCCCTTGGCCTGTTTGGGGCAAAGGTTGAACGAGAAGCGCAGGCAGTGCTTGGTGATCATCACCGGCACTTCACCGGTTTCTTCGTGGGCTTCGAAGGCCGCGTCGATCAGTTTCACCCCGTGCCGATGGTAGAAGTCCCGGGCCTTCTGGTTATACACGTTGGCCAGGAACGACAGATGCGCCTCCGGGTACACCGGCGGCGGGTTGGTCTGCGCCTTGCGCCCACCGCGTGGGTGAGCGTTGATGCGGGCCGCCGTCAGGGCTTCGATCACTTCGCGGCGCACGGCCTTGAGCTGCGAGTTGGGGATGAAGAACGCCTGCGGTGCATCCAGCTCGATGGCGGTGGCGTGGTATTCGGTGGTGCCCAGTTGGCCGAGCAAATCGCGCAGGGTGTCCAGCGCCTGTTCCGGCTTGTTGGCCACGCCGAACGGGCCGGGCAGGGCGACGCTGGCGCTGATGCCTTCTTCGCTGGTGGCGGTCAGTTCCAGGCGCTCTTCGCGCAGACGGGCAACCCACGACAGGCCGATACGGCGTTCGGCAGAGGTCTTGAGCAGCGCCTGTTGCCAGTTGTGGTCGAGGTTGCGGTTCAGCGGGTGGTTCGGGCGCAACTGATGCAGCCCGGCCGGCATTTCGTTGGGCTCGACGCGGTAGCGGTAGCGCTTCTCGCCGTCTTCCTCGAACTCGCCCTTGGCCTCGGCGATATTGGCGCGGAAACCCACCACTTCACGCTTGACCAGCACATTCAGGCCGTCGCCGTTGGACAGCGGCTCATGGGTGACCACTTGCAGGTCGCGTTTGCCGGCTTTTTCCACCACGCCCACCGGCAGGCCGGTGAAGGTCGGGGTGTCGAAGGCGCCGATGTCGATCTTGCGGTCGCTGACGAAGTAGTCGGTGCTGCCTCGGTGGAAGGTTTTTTCCGGGTCGGGCAGGAAGAAATGCGCAGTCCGGCCGCTGGAGGCGCGGGCCAGGTCCGGGCGGTCTTCGAGGATGTCATCCAGGCGCTGGCGGTAATAGGCAGTGATGTTCTTCACATAGCCCATGTCCTTGTAGCGACCTTCGATCTTGAACGAGCGCACACCGGCATCGACCAGGTCACGCAGGTTGGCGCTCTGGTTGTTGTCTTTCATCGACAGCAGGTGCTTTTCAAAGGCGACGACGCGGCCTTGATCGTCTTTCAAGGTGTACGGCAGGCGGCACGCCTGGGAGCAGTCGCCGCGGTTGGCGCTGCGGCCGTTCTGCGCGTGGGAGATATTGCACTGCCCGGAGAACGCCACGCACAGGGCGCCGTGGATGAAGAACTCGATGGCGGCATCGGTCTCATCGGCGATGGCGCGGATTTCCTGCAGGTTCAGCTCACGGGCCAATACCAACTGGGAGAAGCCGGCCTGGTCGAGAAATTTGGCGCGGCCCAGGGTGCGGATGTCGGTCTGGGTACTGGCGTGCAGCTCGATCGGCGGGATATCCAGCTCCATCACGCCCAGGTCTTGCACGATCAACGCATCGACACCGGCGTCGTAGAGCTGATGGATCAGCTTGCGCGCGGGTTCCAGTTCGTTGTCATGCAGGATGGTGTTGAGGGTGGTGAAGACGCGCGCGTGGTAGCGCCGGGCGAATTCGACCAACTGCGCGATATCGCTCACCTCGTTACAGGCATTGTGGCGGGCGCCGAAACTTGGGCCGCCGATGTAGATGGCGTCGGCGCCATGCAGGATGGCCTCGCGCGCGATGGCGACATCGCGGGCAGGGCTGAGCAATTCCAGGTGATGCTTGGGCAAGGACATAGTTTTTTTAGTCAGGCTTGTCACGGTCGAAGCGCGCATTGTAGCCGTGAAACGCCTGACCGGCACCTACCGCAGGGCTTGGCCTGCAGGGTGCAAGGCCATGTATCGGCGCGGATTCAGGCTTTGGCCGCCATTGCGGTGACTTCCACGCGCATGCCTTCCACTGCCAGGGCCGCCACGCCAACCGCGGCGCGCACCGGCCACGGCTTGGCGAAGAAGCGTGTGTAGACCTCATTGAACGCTGCGCGGTCGGCCATGTCGGTGAGGTAGATGGTCAGGTGCATCACCCGGTCCATGGAACTGCCGGCGCGTTCAAGGGCGACTTTCAGGGCTTGCAGGGTGCATTCGCTTTGCAGGGTTATGTCGCCCAGTTCCAGGCTGCCATCGGTGCGGGTCGGGATTTGGGTGGAGACCAGGATGCCGTTGAAGCCGATCACGTCGGAGGAAATAGAGTCGGCATCCGGGTCAGGGGTGAAGCACAGGTCGTGGTTGGCCATGACGTTCTCTTGGCAGGGAAAGGGGTCGCCAATTTAAACACAGGGCGCGCGCGGACCAGTACCCTTTGGCCTTGCAAGGCTCGTGGCGCGACGAGTATTTGACGTCAAGTAATATTTATTTTTTGTCTGTCAAGTCACGTATTTATTGGCCGATAGCGCGGGAGAGCAACCCCGACTCCACGCACGGCTGAGGCTACGTCATGTTCAATCAAGCACTAAAAACAGAACTGGCGGCCAGGAGGGCCGAAGTCACTGAATACCAAGGATTGATTGCCGCGCTTGAACGCTCCATGGCCGTGGTCGAGTTCGACCTGAACGGCAAGGTATTGCGCGCCAACGACAACTTTATGAAAACCCTGGGTTACAGCGCGGCTCAATTGGCCGGCAAGACCCACCGTGACTTTTGCCCGCCGGCGCTGACCAGCAGCCCTGCCTATGCCGAGTTCTGGCAGGAACTCAGGGCCGGGAAGTTCGTGTCGGGCACCTTCAAACGCGTGGACGCCCACGGCAAGATCATTTGGCTGGAGGCCAGTTATAACCCGGTGCTGGATGCGCGCGGCCAGGTATCGAAAGTGGTCAAGTACGCGCTCGACGTCACGCGCAAAGTCGAACAGGAGGCGGCGACCCACAGCAAGCTGGCCGCGCTGGACCGTGCGATGGCCGTGATCGAGTTTGACTTGAACGGGCAAGTACTCGACGCCAACGAGAATTTCCTCACGGTCATGGGGTATTCACTGACGGAACTCAAAGGCAAACATCACCGTATGTTTTGCGAACCGGCCCAGGTCAACAGCCCTGAGTACGCCGACTTCTGGCGCCGCTTGAACAATGGCGAATTCTTCACCGGGCAATTCAAACGCATTGGCAAGCACGGCCGCGTGGTGTGGTTGGAGGCGAGTTACAACCCGGTGTATGACGGCGACGGCAAGCTGATCAAAATCGTCAAGTTCGCCAGCGACATCAGCGAGCGTGTCGAGAAGTTCGAGGAGGATTCACGCGGAGCCTCCCGCGCCTACCATATTTCCTCGGAAACCGAGCGATTCGCCGAGCACGGCACCCAGGTGATCCACGAAACCGCCAGTGAAATGCGCCGGATTGCCGAGAACATCGGCGCCTCCGCACGGCTGGTGGGGCAGTTGGGCGATCGCTCCGAGCAGATCACCGCCATCGTCAATACCATTCGCGGTATCGCCGACCAGACCAACCTGCTGGCGCTCAACGCTGCCATTGAGGCCGCGCGCGCGGGCGATCAGGGCCGTGGTTTTGCCGTGGTGGCCGATGAAGTCAGGCAACTGGCGGGACGCACCAGCCGTTCCACCGCAGAGATTGCCGAGATGATCGGCCTGATTCTGTCGGAAACCCGCGATGCGGTAGCCAGCATGAGCGCGACCCAGGAAGGCGCGCAACGGGGTGTCAGCCTGGCCGACCAGGCGGGTTCGGTGATCCTGCAAATCCGCACCAGCACCAGCGATGCGGTGCAGGCGGTGAGCATGTTTGCATCAAAGCTGGATGAGTCGGAGGTCGTTCCGAAAGCCGCTGTCGGCTGGGTCGGCTAGACGCGTGCCCTGGGTCAGTCTCACTCTTCTACATCCATGAACTCTTTGGCCCAGGCCACGTAGCTCTCTGGCAGGGTGTAGGTATGGGTAAGCTCGGTGGCACTGAGGTTCGAGGTGCTGTGAGTGAGCTGGCGCTGGGCGCGAAGGCTATCGTAGGTGGCCTTGATTGCCGCGAAGTAGGCGCCATGGCCGGCTACCACGATGCGCACGCCCAGGCTTGCCAGGCGCTGGCTGTCATTGAGTTTCGGATTGCCGTAGGTCACCAGCATCAAGGGCACCGTGAGTTTTTCGGCAATCTGCTCAAGGTGCTCGAAGTCGCTGATACCGACCATGCAGATGCCGTCGGCGCCGGCTTTTTCATAGGCCAGGGTGCGTTCGATCACGGCCTCGGTCGGCAACACCGCTGCGTTAGTCCGGGCGATGATCGACAGTTGGGGGTCGACACGCGCCTCAAGGGCTGCCCTGACCTTGCCGATGCCTTCCTCGATGGAAATCAGATCGGTCGATTTACGCCCGAATTGTGCCGGCAGCAGGGTGTCTTCAATCGTCAGGGCCGCCACGCCGGCGCGCTCAAGTTCCTCGACGGTGCGCATGACATTCAGGGCATTGCCATAGCCGTGGTCGGCATCCGCAATGAACGGCAACTGCGCGACGCGGCCGATCCGGGTTGCCTGTTCAACGAACTCACTCAAGGTGATCAATGCAAAATCGGGTGCCGCCAGTACCTGCAGCGAAGCGACCGAGCCCCCCAGGATGCCGACCTCGAAACCCAAGTCAGCGGCGATACGCGCAGACATCGGGTCGAACACAGAGGCTGTCTCAACGCACAGTGGCGCAGCAAGCAATTCACGGAAATTACGACGCAGAGCTGAGTGGGACACTTTTGGCATGATCTTTCCTGGTTCTGGCGATTGTCGACTGATGATCAATGCCTATTCATAGTCGTAGGAGATTACCACGCCGCCAAACCCAGGATTATGACGTTTCAGAATGGGGTATGCCCACGGCACATACCGTGGGGCGGGCGTTTCGGGCGGAGGCCATGCCTTGGCGTGCGCTTCTTTCAGTCGGTAGGCAGGTTCAGCAGGCTGAAACGACAAGCACTGCCGCCGTGACGTTTAGCCTGGTACATCGCGTCGTCGGCCCGCGCGAGCAGTTGCTCGACACTCGCCCCATCCACTGGATACAGGCTGATGCCGACGCTGATGTGCGCGTTCAGGCGGTGCGCGTCGATCATGAAGGGCTGGTTGATCGCGCCGACAAGCTTATCGGCCAACACCTCGACCTGCCAGGCATGGTCCATGCCGGTGACCAGGATCGCAAATTCGTCGCCGCTCAAGCGGCTGACCACATCGGACCTGCGCACCGACTGGCTGAGGCGCTCGGCCACCGCCACCAGCAATTTGTCGCCACACGCATGCCCATGGGTGTCATTCACGGCTTTGAAACGGTCCAGGTCGATAAACATCAAGGCCAGCGGCTGTTGCTGCTGGGTGGCGTGATTCACCGCTTGGTTGAGCAGGCTCAAAAACAGGCTGCGATTGGGCAAACCGGTCAGGTCGTCATGGAACGCCAGCTGTTGCATGCGTGCGCGTTCTTCATCCATTACCTTGAAATTGTGCAGGATGGCGATGAAATGCGTTACCACACCCTGGGGATCAAGCACCGGGGTAATGACCTGATTGATCGTACAGTCGGAGCCATCCTTGCGGCGTTCGACCATCTCGCCCTGCCAGGTCAGGCCTGCCAAGATGGTCATCCACATCTCCCGGTAGAACGTGGTGGTCTGGCGTCCCGACGACAGCAGGTGCGGGGTTTTACCGACCAGCTCCAGTTTGGAATAGCCGCTCAACAGGCTGAACGCTTTATTGATCCACACAATGCAACCCGATCTCTCAGTGATCAACACCGGGTTAGTCGCCGCATCCAACGCCCTCACCAATACTTGCTGCTCATCTTCGATCATGGTGCCCTCCGACGGCGCAGGTGACGCTGCAAGCCTTGATGCAGGCTAGGGGCAAGGGGCAGGGTGGCTGTTGATGAAAATCAACTTTTGCGGGCACCCACTGATAAAGATCAAGTAGTCGCCGGCCCGGAAGGCTCATTCTGAAAACCTATCCACGGAATCAGATGGCCGCGTGCCGAGGTGCCCCAATGTCGCAGACTCAGCGTTTACTGTTGATTGCCCCTTCGTCCATGACCCGCACACCCGCGTTCGATCGTGCCGCCGCCCTGGCGCGCGCGATGCAGTTGCCGTTGCATATCGTGGCCTTCGACTATTTGCAGGCCCTGGCGATCGCCGGGCTGTTCGCGCCCGAACAGATCAACCGGGCGCGGGAAGCGTACCTGGACACTCATCGCCATTGGCTCACCGAGCAGGCAGACGTGATGCGCCAACACGGGGTCGAGGTCACCAGCGAGGTGGTGTGGGTGCATCATCCTTATGAGGAAATCCTGCATTTCGTCAACGAGATGTCGTTGGCCCTGATCATCAAGGATGCTGAGGAAGAGCCCGCCTTGAAACGGGTGTTCTTCACGCCGCTGGATTGGCAACTGCTGCGCGACTGCCCGGTGCCGGTGCATCTGGTCACCGACTCGCGCCACCCGCTGCCACGCAAGGTGCTGGCGATTGTCGATGTGTTGCGCAGTGAGGACCAGGACCAGATCTTCAACGACCAGATTGTCGAAGCAGCGGTCAAGCTGGCTGCGCAATGTCAGGCTCAGCTTGAGTTGCTGCATGTGTACGACTGGGCTGCGGTGTATGCCAAAGACATGGGCTTTGGCGCGGTCCCTCTGGCCTCCGGGCTCTATGAGGCGCTGAATGAAGCCCAGCATGAGGCATTTGCCGCGTTGGCCGAGCGCCAGGGAATTCCTGTCGAACATCGGCACTTTATCGAAGGCACGCCGCTCTTCAATATTTGCGACTTCGCCCGCGATCACCAGAGCGACATCATGGTCATGGGCACCGTGCAGCACTGGGGCTTGAACAAGCTGTTGGGCACTACCGCTGAAAGTCTGCTGCACCACGCGCCATGCAGCATGTGGGCGATCAAACCGACGCGCAGCTGATGCAGGATTGAACCTGGCGCCAGGGGCAACCGGTGCCTGAAGAGGTGCGAAATGAGCCAATACCGACGTCTGTTGCTGATCACCGACCGCTCGCTGTATCACTCCCCGGCGCTGCTGCGCGCAGTGGCCCTGGCCAAGGCGTGCGGCGCGGCGCTCGATATCAGGGCCTTTATCGAACCTGCGCCGATCATTCATTTGTGGGAAGAACGCGTCGATGAGTCGGCTTTTCAGGACTATCTGCACCGCTATCGCGATTGGCTGGTCGACGAAGTCCAACGCCTGGGCGGTAATGGGCTGAAGGTGACGGTTGAACTGCACTTCACCACCCACCCTGTGCTGGAGATCCTGCGCACGATCGCCGATCTGAACCCGGACCTGGTGATCAAGGACGTGAAGCTGGAGCCGGTTCTCAAGCGCATATTCATCACCCCGCTCGATTGCCACCTGCTGCGCGAGTGCCCGACACCCCTGCATCTGGTGAGTCAGGCGCGCTACGGTTTGCCCCATCGTGTGGTGGCGGCCGTCGATCCGTTCGACCCCGGCACGCAGATCAGCGGTCTGAATGACACCATCATTGAGTGCGCCCACTCCATGGCCTTGCAATGCGATGCACCGCTGCATCTGTTGTACGCCTATGACCTGTCCGCGGCATTCAACGGCGATGCGCCGATGGCCATGGGCGGTTGGAACGTGGATTTCGCCGAAGAGCTGCGCCATTCGCTGCACCAGGCATTCGTGACCTTGGCCGACCGTTATGGCGTGCCGCCGGAAAGACGGCACTTTGTCATGGGGCAGCCAGTGCCGGTGATTCAGGAGTTTGTCGAGCAATTCCAGGCCGACGTGGTGGTCATGGGGACTGCTCACCGGGTCGGGCTCGACCGACTGATCGGCAGCAATACCGAACGGGCGCTGTATTCGGTGCCGGGCAGCATTTTGGCGATCCGGCAGCCGGTAAGCGACGTCAAGGGTTAGAGCACCGCCGACGAAGCCAACGAGAGAGCGATCCATATGCTGACCAGCGCGACGCGCAAATAACCGCTGCTGCGCGTTACGGGGTCAGCACGATCGCACCGTTGAATTGCCCGCTGCGCAGGTGTGCCAGCGCCTGATTGGCATCTTCCAGGGCGAAGCGGGTGATGTCGCAGTGGACAGGTGTCTGCTGCACGGCTTGAAAAAACGCCGTACCGTCCTGTCGGGTCAAGTTAGCTACTGAACGCACGCTACGCTCGCCCCATAGCAGTCGATAGGGGAAGGCCGGAATGTCGCTCATGTGAATGCCGGCGCAAATCACACAGCCGCCCTTGACCGTGGCGGCCAATGCCAGCGGTACAAGCGCTCCCACGGGGGCGAATATCAGGCTGGCATCCAGCAGGTGCGGGGGCGGCTGGTCCGAAGGGCCGGCCCACACGGCGCCCAATGAGCGCGCATACGCCTGGCCTTCACTGTCACCCGGGCGGGTGAACGCGTACACCTGTTGGCCTCGGCCCAGCGCGACTTGAATCGCCAGATGGGCGGCCGCACCGAAGCCATAAAGCCCCAGGTGGGGAGCGTCTGCGGCCATTTGCAAGGCGCGAAAACCGATCAGGCCGGCACACAGCAGGGGCGCGGCTTGAACGTCTGACAGCATGTCGGGAATCGGCAGGCAAAAGCGTGCGTCCGCCACCGTGTATTCAGCGTAGCCGCCGTCCAGATTGCACCCGGTGAACTGCGCCCGGTCGCAGAGGTTTTCCCGGCCTGATCGACAGAAAGCGCATTCGCCGCAGGTCCAGCCGAGCCACGGCACCCCCACGCGGCGGCCGATCCAATGAGCGTCGACAGCGGCGCCCACGGCCGTCACTTCACCGACGATTTCGTGGCCCGGCACCCGTGGCAGTTGCGCTTGCGGCAACTCACCGTCCACCAGGTGCAGGTCGGTGCGGCACACGCCACAGGCCAGGACCTTGATCAACAGCTGCCCGGCGCCGGGTGTCGGGACCGGGCGCTCCTCTAGTTGCAGCGGCTGGCCGGGGGTGTGCAGAACCATCGCACGCATAACAAATCTCCAGGTGTTCGAGCGGTGATGCCAGGTCGGCCGAGGGTTTCAAGCCCAGAACCGTGACGTTGCGGCCGAGTGAATAATAGACGCACGAAGAACGTGCGCCTCCCGCGCCTTCGCACGGGATCAATTGAGCTTAAGCGTCGGCCTGAAGACTTGATGTACATCAAGCCCCGCGCATTTGAGGCACCCAGAATCGACGAAGGATAATCCACTGGTCGAACCTTGGCGGAGGGGCGTATGAGCGATTTTTTGAGTGCAGAGGAGCTGGACGGGGTGGACGCGTATTGGCGGGCGTCCAATTACCTGGCAGTCGGGCAGATCTACCTCAAGAGCAACCCGTTGTTACAGACCCCCCTGACCCTGGCGCACATCAAACCGCGCCTGTTGGGGCATTGGGGCACCACGCCGGGGCTGAATCTGCTGTATACGCACCTCAATCGGCTGATCAACCAGTACGACTTGAACATGCTCTTCGTCGCCGGTCCCGGACACGGCGGCCCGGCGGTGGTCGCGCAGACTTACCTGGAAGGCACCTACACCGAGTGTTATCCCTCGGTGGAGCGCAATGCCAATGGGCTGTTGCGGCTGTTTCGGCAGTTTTCCTGGCCCTACGGGATTTCCAGCCACGTCTCGGCCCAGATCCCGGGGTCGATCCATGAAGGCGGCGAACTGGGTTACTGCCTGGCCCACGCCTATGGCGCGGTCTTCGATAACCCGGACCTGATCGTCGCCTGCGTGATCGGCGACGGCGAAGCCGAAACCGGCCCGCTGGCCGCCAGTTGGCACTCCAATAAATTCATCAACCCCGCGCGCGACGGAGCGGTGCTGCCGATCCTGCACCTCAACGGCTACAAGATCGCCAACCCCACGGTACTCTCCAGGATCAGCGAAGATGAGCTGTCAGCCCTGTTGTATGGCTATGGCTACGATCCGTACTTTGTCGAAGGCGATGACCCGGCGCAGG
This sequence comes from Pseudomonas marginalis, assembly GCF_024169655.1. Taxonomy (GTDB): domain Bacteria; phylum Pseudomonadota; class Gammaproteobacteria; order Pseudomonadales; family Pseudomonadaceae; genus Aquipseudomonas; species Aquipseudomonas paraveronii. The sequence goes on from NZ_JALJWV010000001.1 coordinate 2,902,899, forward strand.
TGCATCAGGAGCTTGCCCGTACCCTTCACACCATGCTGCTGAAAATCCGCGAGATTCAGCAGGCGGCGCGCCAGCCCCGGCGCGCCGAGGCGCCGGAACGCCAGTTGTGGCCGGTGCTGGTATTGCGCACGCCCAAAGGCTGGACCGGGCCCAAGTTTGTCGATGGCTGTCGGGTCGAAGGCACCTGGCGCGCCCATCAAGTGCCGTTGGCCAACTTTCAGGTGCCGGGGCATGTGCTGCAGTTGGAGGAGTGGCTGAACAGCTACCGCCCCGACGAACTGTTCGATGCCGACGGCGCCTTGCTCCCGCAAATTGCCGCGCTGGCGCCCACCGGGCACCGCCGCATGAGCGCCAACCCCCACGCCAATGGCGGGCTGTTATTACGCATGCTCGACTTGCCACGCTTTGCCGACTACGCGGTAGCACTGCAGGCCCCCGGTTCCCTGCGCGCCGAGGCGACTCGGGTACTGGGGAGTTTTTTGCGCGACGTGATGAAAAACGCGCAGGGCGCCAGCAACTTCCGCCTGTTCGGCCCGGATGAAACCGCCTCCAATCGCCTGGACGCCGTGTACGAGGTCACCGCCAAGGCGTGGATGGACCCATTGGAGGCCGACGACCTGAACCTGGCCGCAGATGGCCGGGTCATGGAGATTCTCAGCGAGCACGTCTGTGAGGGCTGGCTCGAAGGCTACCTGCTCACCGGGCGTCATGGCCTGCTGTCGTGTTACGAAGCGTTCATCCATATCGTCGATTCGATGGTCAACCAGCATGCCAAGTGGCTGAAAACTGCGGCCGACGTGCCCTGGCGCAAGCCGCTGGCGTCGCTCAACCTGCTGCTGACGTCCCATGTCTGGCGCCAGGACCACAACGGGTTCTCTCATCAAGACCCCGGCTTCATCGACCTGGTGGCGAACAAAAAGTCCGACGTGGCGCGCATCTACCTGCCGCCGGATGCCAACTGCCTGCTGTCGGTGGCGGATCACTGCCTGCGCAGCCGCAACTACATCAATGTCATCGTGGTGGGCAAGCAGCCGGAGTGGCAGTGGCTGGATATCGACGCGGCGGTGCAGCATTGCCTGGCGGGCATCGGTCGCTGGGACTGGGCCTGCCGCGATGATCAGGACCCGGACGTGGTCATGGCCTGCGCTGGCGACGTCCCGACCCTGGAAACCCTGGCCGCCGTGACATTGCTGCGCGAATACGTGCCGGATCTGCGGGTCAGGGTGATCAACGTGGTGGACCTGATGGTGCTGCAGTCGTCATCGCAGCATCCCCATGGGCTGGCGGATGCGGCTTTCGATGGGTTGTTCACCACCGACAAACCGGTGATCTTTGCCTTCCACGGCTACCCGGCGCTGGTGCATCGGCTGCTGTACAAGCGCACCAATCATGACAACTTTCATGTGCGTGGCTTCATCGAGGAGGGCGCCACCACCACCCCGTTCGATATGGCGGTGATCAACAACCTGGATCGCTACCGCTTGGCATTGGACGTCATCGAGCGCGTACCTCGGCTGTGCGAACAGCGCCACATTGCACAGGCGCGGTACTGGTCGACGATGGAGAAACACAAGCTGTACCTGATCGAACAGGGTGAAGACCTGCCCGAGGTACTGAACTGGCAATGGACACCGGCCACCTAGGGGCTGATGGACGGCGTTACTTGTTCTTCCAGTATTTCTGCATTTCGATAAACAGAAACGACGCCGTCCAGCTGATCAGCACCAGACCGGTCAGCGCTTGCACGCCGGTCAGGAACTTGAGGTTGCCCATGGGGGAGATGTCACCGAAACCGATGGTGGTGTAGGTCGTGAACGAAAAGTACACACAGTCCATGAACGAACCATCGAAGTTGCCTGACAGGCTGCCCCATTCGCCATCGCGGATCATCAGGTAGTAGGTCAAGGCGAAGCACCAGACTTCGATCGCGTGAGCCAGCAGGGCGCCGAATACGCCAATCATCATCCTTAAACGGCTCTTGACCTTGAGGCGCGGTAGCAACTCGTTCAGGCGCAACAGGAATTCGTAATGAATGATCACGGCGATGATGACCACCAGCGTGTTAATCAGCGTGACGGCCAGCATGGCGATCCTCAGTGGGTGGTTTCAGGGCGACGCTCAACCTGCGGCGACCGGTACGGGTTTCATTGGCAACAGCGCGGGGAAGTCCTCTGGCGTCAGGCTTTCCTTTTCCATCAATAGACGCGCGCCGGCCTCGAGGTCGGCGCGATGCGCCTGGAGTAGGGTTTTGGCGCGTGCGTAGGCCTCGTCGAGCAGGGCGCGTATACATAGGTCGACTTCTCTGGCCGTCTGTTCCGAATAATCTTTTTGCCCCGTGCTCTGCATCTGCTCACCCAGGTAGGTCATGCTTTGTCGCTCCAGCACCGACTGCCCCAGCTCGGCGCTCATGCCGAAGCGGGTAATCAACTGCCGGGCGATATCGGTTGCGCGGGCCAGGTCATCGGCGGCGCCGGTGGAGGTCTGGCCATACATCAGAAACTCGGCGGCGCGGCCGGCCATCAGCACGACGATGCGGTCCTTGAGCATCTGGCAACTGATCAGGAAGTGGTCTTCCGTTGGGCGCTGCAAAGTGTAACCCAAGGAGCCAATGGCACGCGGCACGATGGACACCTTGTGTACCGGGTCCATGGCCGGTAGGTGACTCGCCGCCAGCGCGTGGCCCATCTCGTGGTACGCCACCACCTGGCGTTCTTCGGGGCGCAGCACGCTGCTCTTGCGTTCGATGCCCGCGATCAGGCGTTCCACGGCCGCGGTGAAATCGTCCAGGCCGACGGTGTCGGCGCCACGGCGAGTGGCGACGATCGCCGCTTCGTTGACCAGGTTCGCCAGGTCGGCGCCGGTGAAGCCGGTGGTGATGTCGGCAATGCGCTCGCTGTCGAGGGCCGGGGCCACGGTGATTTTTTGCAGGTGAACCTTAAGGATCGCCTGCCGTCCCTTGCGGTCAGGGCGATCGATCAACACCTGGCGGTCGATCCGCCCTGCGCGCAGCAGCGCCGGGTCGAGCACTTCCGGGCGATTGGTCGCGGCCAGCAGCACCACGCCCTCGCGGGGGTCGAAGCCGTCCAGTTCGGCCAGGAGCTGGTTGAGGGTCTGTTCCTTTTCGTCATTGCCCCCCATTACGCCGACGCCACGCATTTTGCCCAGGGCATCCAACTCATCGATAAAAATGATGCACGGCGCGGCCGCGCGCGCCTGTTCGAACAGGTCGTGGACCCGTGCGGCGCCAACGCCGACGAACATCTCGACGAATTCCGAGCCCGAGATCGAGAAAAACGGCACCCCGGCTTCGCCGGCGATGGCTTTGGCCACCAGGGTCTTGCCGGTGCCCGGCGGGCCCACCAGCAGCGTGCCTTTGGGAATATGCGCGCCCAAGCGCGAGTACTTGGCCTTGTCCTTGAGGAACGAGACGATCTCCACCAGTTCGGCCTTGGCTTCATCGATGCCCGCGACATCCGCAAAGGTGATCCCCGTGTCCCGTTGAACAAACACCTTGGCCCGGGACTTGCCGATGTTCATCAGCCCGCCCAAGCCCTGTTTTTCCGCGACGCCGCGAAACACAAAGTGCCAGACCACCATGATCAGGATAAAGGGCAGCAGCCAACCCAGCAGGCCGCTCAAAAAGGTATTGTCATTGACCCCGGTGAAGCGGGTGCCCGACTGGGCCAGGTTCGTGGCCAACGCCGGATCGATCCGCACCGTTGTGAACAGGTTGTGGCCGTCGATCGGCACTTGCAGCTTGCCGCTGATCTGGTCTTTCTCGACTTGCAAGTCGCTGACCTTCTGCTCGTTCAACAGTTGCAGAAACTGACTGTACGGGATGCTTTGCACCGTGCGGTGTTCCGCCCACAGAAACTGTACGACGGTGAACACGACAAACGCGGTCAGAAAGTAAGACAGGTTCCACTGATGGTTTTTTTTCATAACATTGACTCAAAAAGAAAGCCCGCAACGCATATGCCGCCGTTGAATGCCCCGGTTGGCTGCCTGGGACATTCATCATTTCAGGCGAGCAACAGGTGATCCTCCACCCGCATGACACCCGGCACCGACCAGGCCGCCCGTTCCACGATTTTGCGCTCACTCCATAGGTGAACCTTGCCGTCGAGCCTGACAACGTCACCGTCGACCCTGACGTGAATATCCTTGGCGTCCACTTCAGCATTGCGTTTGAGCGCATCTTCGATGTGCTTGCGGATATCGACGATGTCTACCCGGGGGCTCAGGGTCAGCCGATTATCCACCCCGAGTACGCCGGACAACTTGCGCACGGCCTTCTCTACGGCTTCCTTCTGGTACTGCCAGTCGACTTCACCTTCAAGGGTGATCCAGCCGTTCTGAACGATGACTTTAACGGCATTCGCCGGTACGTCGGCGCTCCAGTTGATGATGCTCAGGGCACGGGAGGCGATGGTGTCGTCTGCGGTTCCGGCGCCTTTGTGCAGCCGCACCTGGATCTCCTCGGCCACTGCACGCACGCCTTTGATGCCTTTTACCGCGCGCTCGGCGCAGACCTTCTGTTCGTAACTACTGACATGTCCGGTGAGCGTGACAACGCCGTTTTCCACGGCGACACCGATGCTGGCTGCATCGATCTGCGGTTGGAATTCAAGCTCTTCCATGATGGCTTTGCGCAAACTCAAGTCGCTCATGTTGGTGTCCTCAGTCGAATGCGTGGCTTAGGGAGGGCCTTACATGGCCGCTCACTGGTTTCTACGCCCGCACCGCGAAAAATTATTGAGCTATATCAACAAGGCCTGAGTGATTCGCTCATTGAGTGAAAGCCGGCCATTAGTTGACAAAGATCAGAGTGCCTGCCTCACGACGCCAGATACTTGACCGACGGTTTTCAGTCACAACGCAGGGTGCCACGCTGCTCGCAAGGAAGTCGGGTGCAGTCAGGCGGTTACACGCGCTCAGGCCGAGGTATCTAATGCTGCCACTCAAACGTGTTTTATTGATTGCACCCTCCGAGATGACGCGCACCCCGGCCTTTGACCGGGCCCAGGCACTGGCCAAGGCTACCGGTGCGTTGTTGCACATTGTTGCGTTTGACTACGTCACGTCGCTGGTGATGGCGGGGTTGCTTGACCATGACGCGATGGCCCAGGCCAGGGAGGGCTACCTGCAGGTCCATCGCCACTGGCTGGAGCAGCAAGTGCGCTTTCAACGGCGCGCGGGGCTGCAGGTCAGTTGTGAAGTGGTGTGGGCCAAACCCAGCCTGGCGCAGGTGCTGGCGTATGTGAACGACTTTCACGCCGACCTGGTGATCAAGGACGTCGAGCATGTGTCGGCGCTTGACCGGACCTTCCATCAACCCTTGGATTGGCTGTTGTTGCGCGATTGTCCGGCCTGCCTGCACCTGGTCACCGACGCCAGGCATCCCAAACCGTTGAAAGTCCTCGCGGCCATCGACTTGTCGCACCTTGAAGAACTGACATACGGGCTGAACGAGCGCGTCCTCGAACTGGCGTCGACATTGGCACTGGCTTGCGATGCGCAACTGCACCTGCTCAATGTCAGCAACTGGTCGGTGGTGGGCGATACCCACGTAAGTGTGCCGACCCAGAGCCTGGAGAGTAGTTTGGGCGAGGCGGTCAACGACGCGCAGGCGGAGGCCTTCGACGCACTCGCCGAACGCTATGGCGTCGAGCAGAAACACCAGCATGTGCTGACCGGGATTCCGCACAAAGTGATCAGCTTGTTCGCGCGGCGCAACGCCTTCGATGTGGTGGTGCTTGGCACGGTCTATCGCGACAGGCTTGACCGGCTGATTGGCAGCACCGCCGAGAGCGTGCTGAACCGCACCTCCTGCAGTTTGATGATCGTCAAGCCATCACCCTGGGTTGACTGAAACCACCGATTCCATGAGATATCAAGGACACAACCATGCGTATGACATTTCTGGGCGCGGCCGGCACGGTCACCGGCAGTAAGTACTTGTTGGAGCATCGAGACGTGCACGTACTGATCGATTGCGGCCTGTTCCAGGGCTATAAGCAGTTGCGCCTGCACAACTGGGACGCGTTCCACCTGCCGGTTCAAGACCTGCACGCCATCGTGTTGACCCACGCCCACCTGGACCACAGCGGTTACCTGCCGGTACTGGTGCGCAACGGCTATCGCGGGCCGGTGTATGCCACGCCGGCCACCTGCGAGCTGGCGAAAATCCTGCTGCGCGACAGTGGCCGCTTGCAGGAAGAAGAGGCCGAGTTCGCCAACCGGCATGGCTTTTCCAAGCACGACCCGGCGCTGCCGCTCTATACCGAACAGGACGCCGAGCGAGCGTTGAAGTTGCTGCGGCCGATCGAGCTGCACCACCGGGTCGCGATCGCGCCGGGCTTGACCATCCTGCTGCGTGACGCCGGGCATATTCTCGGCGCAGCGACTGTCGAAGTGGTTGCCGATGGCGTCACGCTGGTGTGTTCCGGCGACCTGGGGCGGCCGAACGATCCCTTGATGTTCGCCCCGGAAACCATCGAGCAGACCGATTACCTGCTGGTGGAATCGACCTACGGCGATCGTCGACACCCCGTTGAGCCTCCCGAACAGCAACTGGCGGACGTGATCAACCGCACCGCGCTGCGGCGCGGCATCACCCTGGTGCCGTCGTTTGCGGTGGGGCGCGCGCAACTGCTGATGTATCACCTGTATCGACTCAAGCAACAGCACGCGATCCCGGACCTGCCGATTTACCTCAACAGCCCGATGGCCACCGAGGTCACTCGCCTGTACCAGCGCTTTCGTTCTGAGCATCGGTTGTCGCTGGAGGACTGCCAGGGTATGTGTGATGGCACGCACTTTGTGTGCTCCGTGCAACAGTCGATTGACCTGGACCAGCAGCGCACCCCCGCGATCATCATTGCCGCCAGCGGCATGGCCACCGGCGGGCGGGTGCTGCACCACCTCAAGGCGCTGGCGCCCAACCCGCTCAACACCCTGTTGGTGCCGGGCTTTCAGGCCGGCGGTACACGTGGCGCGCAGATTGTCGCGGGGGCGCCGTCGGTGCGTATCCACGGCCAGGACGTGCCGATCAACGCCGAGGTGGTGCCCATGCAAACCCTGTCCGCGCATGCCGATGCCGATGAAATCATGCAATGGCTGCGTGGCTTCAAGCGGGCGCCGAAACACACCTACGTCGTACACGGCGAGCCGAACGCCTCGGACGTGCTGCGCCGGCGCATCAGCCAGGAACTGGGCTGGTCGGTGTCGGTGCCGGAGTATCGGGACAGTGTCGAACTGCCGGCGATCGAACAGCCTCTGCCTGTCTAGTGCAAAAAGCGCGGGGCTTGAATGGCGGCTCCCGCCCCAGGGATGGGTACTTTCCGACCTGCTGAAGATCATCGCAACCCGATACGCTTTGGCTGACTGAGACTTTTGAAAAACTCTGGAGCTTTTTTATGAATACCGATGAAAAGCTAAGGCAGCGAGTGATCGAAGAACTGAATTGGGACCTGGCACTCAAGGCCGGGCAGATTTTAGTTCAAGTGGCCGATGGCATCGTCACGCTCTCCGGCAACGTTGCCAGTCATGCCGAGCGGTGGCACGCGGAACAGGCTGTCGCACATGTCGCCGGTGTCGTGGATCTGCTCAACCAGATCGATGTTGTGCTGCCGTCCAGTCATGTGCGGACCGACAGCGATCTCGTCGCGGCAGCCGTTGCAGCATTGCAATGGAACACCTCGCTGGCAGACCACCGCGTCAAAGTCAGCGTGGCCGATGGCTGGCTGGTGCTCAGCGGAGAAGTGGACTCTGAGCATCAGCGCCAGACGGCCGGATATGCGGTGCGCTATCTGCAGGGGATCAAGGGGATCAGTAACGATATCGTGGTCAAGACGCACGCTTCTGCGCAAACGATCAAGACCGATATCGAATCAGCGTTTCGACGCAAGGCCATCATCGACGCCCACGCTATCGACGTGCGTGTGGAGGGCGGGGAAGTCACGCTCTCGGGCGTTGTCGGATCGCTCCCGGAGCGGGATATGGCGCGGTTGACGGCATCGGGCACGGCGGGTGTGCAGAAGGTTGTCGACAATCTGATGGTGTCGCCCAGCGGCCTTGAATCGCCGGGTTCGACATAACCGTCCGCGATTACCCGCCGATGAGCCCGTTGCGTTTGTCATTGGCAGCCGCCGAGAGTGTTTTTTCGCCGGCTGCCAGGGCGATGCGGGCGAGTTCGGGAATCGATTTGGCTTCGGTCCTGCTCATGATCTGCGCTCGGTGCTTTTCCACTGTCCGTTGACTGATCCCTAGGTTGGCAGCAATGTTTTTGCTCGGATGACCGTCCAGGACCATCGCCAGAATCTGCCGCTGACGGGCGGTGAGATGGCTGATATGGTCGATCGCAGCCTTGCGAAGGACCTGGGTACTTTCGGTGGCGACTTGACTGGCCAATGCTTTTTTCACGCTGGTTAACAGCTGCTGATAACGAAATGGCTTTTCAATGAAGTCGCATACCCCTGCCTTCATCGCATCGACGACATCGGCAACGCGGCTGTTGCTACTGATCATCAGAATGGGCAACTCGTCGCCCTGTGCTTTAAGACGGGCCACCACCTCAAGCCCGCTGATGCCCGAGGGGCGCGCATCAATGATCAGGCAGCCCGGTTGATCAGCGGTATAGCTGTCGAGAAACTGCTCGGCACCGCCGTAGTCGCGCACCCGGTAACCTTCTGACTCGAATACCGTGCGCACGTCGTTGCGCAGCGTGGCGTCGTCGTCCACCACGTAAATGACGGGTTGGCGCGCAGAGGGCATGGCGTGAACAGCGTGTACTGCGGCGTGTGTACTCAATGCACTGGCGAGGGTGATGCGCAACAGGTTCAGGCTCACAGGTTTGCGAAGGAGCATGCAGTCGGCGGTCAGGGCTGAATGGGAAACCTGCTTTTTCGTCTCGGCGGTCAATATGACAGCGGGTGTGGTTCGCCTGAATTGATCGCGTATCTTTTGCACGAGTTGGACGCCGTCCAGGGACCGGTCGAGCACATGCTCGGTCAGGATCAGGTCCGGTTGAATGCCCGAACGCGCGATCCATTCCAACGCGGCGACGCTATCGCGGACCGCTGCTGTTCGATAGCCCAGCGAACCCAATTCGCAACTGAGCATATCGCCTAGCAGCGCGTCCGGTTCGACGATCAACAGCAGGCAAGTGCGAGCCATGCTCAGTGCTCGCGCGTTCTGTTGTCTGCGCGCGCAGGGCTGAGCGACTGATGGGGATAACGGCACGCTGATGGAGATGAGCGTACCTCGCTCGTGCGAGGTTTTGACCTGTAACTGTAAACCCAGCATCGCGCTGAGTTCCGCTATCGGGCGAGGGTTGGGCTTGCCAGATGAACTCGGCAGTGAACCCTCGTAGACCGGCATCGACACGATATGCAACGCGGCGTCGCGGCTTTTGCAGCCCGAAAACCACAGCTCGATGCTCAGCCACTCCGGGTGGCGCCTGCAGCCCAGCGTCAGGCGTAGCGTACTGGCACTGTCCATGATGTTGGCTATCAGGCCGCTCAACAGTTGCCTGAGGCAATCGGGAAGGCTCCTGACCCACGACGAACACGGCACGATCCGCAGGTTGCGGCGCTGCGCGGCGGCCAACGGCAAAAAGTCTTGAGCCAATGCCTTGAAGAGGGCCTGTATGGGGAAATCCACAGCTGCATGGCGATCAAAATCTGTCGCGGGGGAGGGTTGGTCGAGCCCGAATCGACTCAACAGTTTCTCCACCGTGGCATCCAATTGTTCAAGCACCCTGCGCGCCGGTGTCGCGGGGTCGAATTCACAGGCCTCAAGCTGGCCGACAATGAGTGAAACCAATTGCGCTGTCTGGCGAAGTTTCTGATCGATGCCGGACAACCGTTCAGCGGAGATAGGACAGTAGGTCGATGCCGGGCCTGATGTCTGACGTGGCAACACTTCTTCCGACATGGATTGCTTGGCTTGCATGATTCCCCCTCCTGACAAGACACAAAGTCGTATTGCCTGATGCGCAATCCTATGCAGTTTGTAAGGCGTCTTAATTGATCTATGTAAGTATTTACCGAGCCCCGACAGCTCTAAATCCCTCGGTTGATTGCGAGCGCGCAGGCCTTTCACGCCAAGCGTCTTCTTCAGGCTGCCTTTCGGTTCACATCACCGCTCTTTGCACCATCGAAGTGCGCTCATGGCACCGTTAGCGTGCCCGCTCTTCAGGCCCTAGCCTGGGCTCAAGGGTTGAGACGTAAGTAGTTTCCGACGCTAGCCACTCGTATGCATTCAGGCCAACGTAATGCCGGTTCATGGAGACGGCGACTGAACGTGGCCGGTTAGACGTTGGATAACTCAATCTCATTGGAAGGCAACCGTTATGGCTTATACGACTATCAATCCATACAACGGCGAGTTGCTCGCTCAATTCGATACCCTGACGGCTGCGCAACTGGAGCACAAACTGGCGGCCGCAGCGCAGTGCTACGCATCGTGGAAAAATACAACGTATGCCCAGCGCGCCTCGATCATCGCGAAGGCCGGTGAATTGATGCATCAGCGCTTCGATGCCCTGGCCCGCAAGATCACGCTGGAAATGGGCAAGCGAATCAACGAGGCCCGAGGCGAAGTCAAATTCAGCGCCGACATCATGGCGTACTACGCTAAAAACGCTGAACGCTTCCTGGCCCCGCAAACGCTTGACCCGACCCAAGGTGAGGCGCATATGGAGAGCAGTCCCATCGGCGTGATCTTCGGTGTCGAACCGTGGAACTTTCCTTTCTATCAGTTGGCTCGCGTGGCCGGCCCGCATTTGATGGCAGGCAACGTGCTGGTGATCAAGCATGCCGGTTGCGTGCCTCAATGCGCGATGGCCTTTGAGCAAGTCCTGCTCGAAGCCGGCGCGCCTGCCGGGCTCTATACCAACCTGTCGATCTCCCATGAACAGTCCAGACAGGTGGTCGATGACCCGCGTGTGCGTGGGGTTGCACTGACCGGCAGTGTCGCCGCCGGCCGCAGCCTGGCGGCCTGGGCCGGACAGAACCTGAAACCGTCCTCCATGGAACTGGGCGGCAGCGACGCGTTCATTGTGCTGGAAGACGCTGACCTGGAGTTGGCCGTCAAATGGGCGATCTGGGGGCGGATGTATAACTGCGGGCAGACCTGTTGCGCGGCAAAACGCTTCATTGTCGTGGATAAGGTCGCCGATGCGTTCCTCAAGGGCTTTCAGGCCGGGCTCGCAGCGCTGAAACCCGGCGATCCCATCGAAGAAGCGACGACCCTGGGCCCGCTGTCTTCGGAAGCGGCATTAGTGCAGTTGCTCGGGCAGGTTCGCACGGCGACCGATCACGGTGCCAGGATTCTGCTGGGGGGCACACGTATCGATCGCCCCGGCGCCTTTATGACGCCGACCATTCTCACCGATATCGCCCCTGAAAACCCCGCGTTCCGGGATGAGTTCTTCGGCCCGGTGGCGCTGTTTTTCCGGGTCAAGGACGAAGACGCTGCAATCGCCTTGGCAAACGACTCCGACTTTGGCCTGGGCGGCTCGGTGTTCACACGCGACCTGGACAGGGGGCGTCGTGTGGCCAGTCGCGTTGAGACCGGGATGATGTTTATCAACAACATTAGCTGGAGCGATGCCGAGTTGCCCTTTGGCGGCATCAAGGACTCAGGCTATGGACGCGAGCTGGGCGACATGGGGATCCAGCAGTTCGTCAATAAAAAACTCGTGCGTTACGTGTCGGCTCAAGCGCCCGTCTGAAGCCTTGTCTTTTTTACATTCCGGGTGCCCGGCGATACGCGGGCGCCTTCAATGGAGCGCGCAATGTACGTCAATGTGGCTGTGCTGAAAGAAACCCACCCGCACGAACGCCGTGTGGCCCTCGTGCCTGGCCTCTGCGCGAAGTTAAGTGCTTTAGGGGCAAAACTTCATATGCAGTCGGGGGCGGGTGAAGCGAGTTTTTTGCCGGACGCGGCGTATTCGGACGTGTTGTTCGTGTCCAGCGGCGGACAGTGGCTGCATGAGGCCGATGTGCTTCTCGCAGTGCAGGCGCCTTCGCTTGAGGTCGTAGGCAAGATGAAGCCCGGATCGGTACTCCTGTGTTTTGTGTATGCGCAGAAGAATCCGGCCTTGGTGCAACGTTTATTGGAGCGCCAAGTCACGTGTTTTGCCATGGAGCGCCTGCCGCGCATCACGCGAGCCCAGTCGATGGATGCGCTGTCCAGTCAATCGGCGTTGTCTGGGTACTATGCGGTCCAACTGGGCTCGGTGCAGATGTCTCGCATCCTGCCAAAAGTCACCACGGCGGCGGGTATCGTGGGGCCGGCGCGGGTGTTGGTCCTGGGATTGGGCGTGGCGGGGCTGGAGGCCATCGCGACCGCGCATCGCTTGGGCGCCGTGGTAGAGGGCTACGATGTGCGCCCGGAAACCGCGGAGCAGGCCAGATCCCTGGGCGCCAACTTTGTCGATGTGGGGGTCGATGCGCGAGGCAAAGGCGGTTATGCGCGGGAGTTGAGCGACACAGAAAAAACGCAAGTCGCTCAAGTACTGACTGAGCATATCCAGCAAGCGGACCTGGTCATTACCACCGCCGCAGTGCCGGGGCGGCCCTCGCCGCGCCTGGTCAGTGCCGCACAGCTTGCCGGGATGAAGCCTGGCGCGGTGATCGTCGATCTTGGCGCCGAAGGCGGCGGCAATTGCGAAGGCTGCGTGCCCGGACAGACCGTCACGATCGGTCAGGTAACCCTGATGGCGCCGTTGAATCTGCCCTCATCCTTGAGCCAGGACGCCAGCCTGCTGTACGCGAAAAATCAATTCAACCTGTTGGCGCTGATGTTGAAGAACAACGTCATCAGCATCGACTGGGACGATCAGATTCTGGCGCAAACGGTACTCACCCACGCTGGCAAACTCATGCATTCGCTGAACCCAACGGATGCCGCAACCCAGGAGAAGACCTCATGAACAGTGTTGGCTTCGTCGGGCTTTATATTTTCATGCTCGCCGCGTTTGCCGGCTGGGTGATCATCGGGCGGGTCCCGGCCATTCTGCACACGCCGTTAATGTCGGGCTCGAATTTCATCCATGGCATCGTGGTGATCGGCGGGCTTATCGGTCTGCTCGATGCCGCAAGCGTGCCCGAACAAGCGGCCGGTTTTGTCGCGGTGTTGCTGGGGGCGGGGAATGCCGCAGGCGGCTATGCCGTCACTGGCCGGATGCTGGCGATGTTCCAGACCAGCGCGCCGGAGCCCAAGCGGCGTAAAGCTCATCACTCTGCCACCCGGAAACCTGAAAAGGCTTGAGGTTTGATCATGTTGATTATGACGTCGCAGTGGCTGATCGGGCTGGTGTATTTCTTCGCGGCTTTTCTACTGATTTTCGGGTTGTGGCGCATGTCTTCGCCCGTCACGGCGGCTGGTGGCATTCATGTCGCCGGTTGGGGCATGGCGGCCGCCGTCATCGTGAGTTTTCTCTATGCATTCTCCGTGAGTGAGGCGGCCCGTCCACATTTGCCTGTCAACGTCAGCCTCGCGCTCGGCGCGCTGCTGTTGGGCGGTGGTGCAGCGTGGTGGAGCGGGCGCAAGGCGGCAATGACCGCTATGCCGCAGATGGTCGCGATATACAACGGCATGGGCGGGGGCGCCGCCGCCGCGATCGCCGCCATGGAGTTGTTCGGGAATCGAGTGTTCGACCTTTGCGCATTGGCCGGCACGTTGTTTGGCGCGTTGATCGGCGCCATCTCGTTATCGGGTTCCTTGATTGCCTGGGCCAAGTTGGATGGCCGCATCAACAAGCCATTGCGCATGAAAGGCCTGCAACTGATCAACGCGCTGCTGATGCTGGTGACGCTCGGTGTAGGCGCTTGGCTGATGGTCGTCATGCAGGCCGCACACGGTTCGTTAAACGACGTCCTGTGGTTGATCGGTGTGTTCTTCGGCTGTGCGTTGTTGTTCGGGGTGTTGATGACGTTGCCCATCGGCGGTGCCGACATGCCGGTGGTTATCTCCATCTACAACGCCTTCACCGGACTGGCGGTCGGCCTTGAAGGCTTTGTGTTGCAGGTTCCGGCCATGATGATCGCCGGCATGCTGGTTGGCGCCGCTGGCGTACTGCTCACATTGCTGATGGCCAAAGCCATGAACCGCACGGTCGCGCATGTGCTGTTTGCACGTTTTGGCGATCAGCCGGTTCGTAAAGGCGCAGCGATCGTGGGTGAGCTCAAGCCGACGGCGGCGAGTGATGCAGGCGTCGCCATGCGTTACGCCAATAAAGTCATCATCGTGCCCGGCTATGGCCTGGCCGTCGCGCAGGGGCAACAAAAGCTCTACGAGTTCGTGAAGTTGTTGCAAGCCCACGGCGTGCTTGTGCGATTCGCGGTACACCCGGTAGCGGGGCGTATGCCGGGACAAATGGACGTGTTACTGGCCGAGGCCGGCGTGCCTTACGACCTGATATTCCAGTTGGATGACATCAATAGCGATTTCGCCGACACCGATGTGGTGCTAGTGATCGGCGCCAACGACGTGGTCAACCCCGCCGCGCGCAACGACAAAGCATCGCCCATCTATGGCATGCCGATCCTTGATGTGGACAAGGCTCATCACGTGTATGTGGTCAAGCGCGGGGAGGGCAAGGGTTATGCCGGTATTCAGAATCAGCTGTTTTACGCAGAAAACTGCAACATGGTGTACGGCGATGCGCAGGCCGTCCTGGTCAAGATGATCGAGGCGGTCAGAGGTTTGGGATAGCGCGTTTTCGGGCTTGGCCAGGCATCTTGTAGGGAATGCCCTACATGCGTCTCAAATCAATCGGGCAGTATCCGCATTGGCTGATGGCTCTTTGATATTCTTCAGGCTAGAGTGGTTAAAAGATTCTGACGAATCTTAGTTTCTGCGGCCTCGACCGAGGCTGCGGGACACTTCATAAATGTGGAGTGCGCCATGAAAGTGCTAATCGCCGATGACTCATCCATGTCCCGCAAGCTGGTCTTGCGATCCCTGCCAGAATCACTGACCGAAGATATTCGCCAGGCCTGTAATGGTGCCGAGGTGATGGAGGCGTATCACGCCGGTTTGGTGGAGCTGCTGTTTCTCGACCTGACCATGCCGGTCATGGACGGCTTCCAGACGCTAGAAGCCCTCAAGCGTGAAGACGCCAACGTGGTGGTCGTAGTGATCAGCGCAGACATCCAGCCGCTGGCCAGGCAGCGAGTATTCGAGCTGGGCGCTGCTGCATTCGTCGCCAAGCCCGTTACGGCTGAAGCTGTACTCGATGCATTGCACCTCATAGGAGTGCTGTGATGGAAACCTTGGCCGCGCTCACCGAAGACCAACGTGATGCCCTGCAGGAACTGATGAATATTGCCATGGGGCAGGCCGCCGAGCGACTGGCCCTGCTGACCAACACCATGGTTACGCTTTCGGTTCCGTTCATTCACCCGCTGATCCGCGAACAGAACAAACTGTCGATTCCGGAGCATCTTCGCCGACGCTTCATGATTGTCACCCGCCAGTCTTTTCTGGGTGAGTTACGCGGCGAGGTGTTCGTGTGCTTTGGCTCAATGGGGGCCGATAAGCTGGCCGAGCTGCTGGGCTATAACGACGACGGCCCTGCGCAGCAGGAAGAGCTCATGTTAGATGTCACCAACATCCTGTCCGGCGCCTGCATCAGTGGCCTGGCCAGGCAGGTGGCGATACAAGTGAGCTATGACGCGCCGTCGATTCTGGTCCACAGAGAAGAGCCCACGAACGCACTGGATGAATTGAACCTGAACGAACACCTTGCGATGGTGTTAGAAATCCGCTTCGAGGTTCAGGCTCATCAATTCTCGTGCGACCTGCTGATCTGCATCACCGAACGCACAGCCGGTGTTGTCATTCGGGCGATCGATCGTTTGCTTTACGAGCTTTGAAAAGGGCGTCTTCATGACAGACAACAAGGCAATTTCCCGGGAAACCCTTGAGTCGATGCTCAAGGCGATCAATATGGGCGTGCTGCTCGTCGATCAGGACTGCAAGGTGCTGTTCTCTAACAACTTTATGTCCATCAATAGCGGCCGCAGTGCCCAGGAGCTGGTGGGTCGCACGCTGTTCGAAGCATTTCCGGAGCTGCCGGAGGTCTGGACCCGGCAGAAGATCAACAGTGTCTTCACGCTGCAAAACTTTGCTTTTACCTCCTGGCAGCAACGGCCGCACCTATTCAATTTCGAAAGCACCCGGCCCATCAGCGGCATGGTCCGGCACATGTATCAGAACTGCACCTTCTTCCCCGTGCAGGACGCCGATGGCGGCAGTCTGGGTGTAGGCCTAGCGATCAGTGATACGACCGACACCGCGGCCCGCCAACTCGAACTGACGCACCTTAACGAGTTGCTAGAAGAGGAAAAGAGCGCCCAGGCACTGCTTATCGCACGGCTCGAAGACGCCCAGGCGCAGTTGCTGCAGTCCGAGAAGATGGCGGCGATAGGGCAACTGGCTGCGGGGGTGGCCCACGAGATCAATAACCCGATTGGCTTTGTTTGCTCCAACGTCAACAGCCTGCGCCGTTACCTCGTGGATATTTTCGCGCTGCTCGATGCCTATGAGCAGGCCAGTGACGAAACGCATGCCCATGCTCATCCTGAGATCGCGGCCATGCGGGACAAGGCGGATTACAATTTCATGCGTCAGGACATCGACGAATTGCTCACCGAATCGGTCGACGGGCTGGACCGCGTCACTCGTATAGTCAAGGACCTGCGCGAGTTCTCCCATGTCGACAGTTACGAATGGCAGTTGGCCGATCTGCACAAGGGGCTGGATAGCACCCTCAACGTTATCTGGAACGAGATCAAGTTCAAGGCTCAGGTCATCAAGAACTACGGCGATATCGAACCCATCGAGTGCATGGGATCACAGATCAATCAGGTTTTCCTGAATCTGCTCATCAATGCCAGCCATGCCGTCGGCGCCGACGGCGAAATCATCATCAGCAGTGGCAGGGAAGACGGCGGCGTTTTCGTCGAGATCACCGACAACGGTCATGGCATCCCGCTGGAAATCCAGAACCGGATATTCGAACCGTTCTTCACAACCAAACCGGTGGGCATGGGATCGGGTCTTGGCCTGTCGCTGTCGTACAGCATTATGGTCAAACACCATGGAAGGCTCACCGTCAGAAGTGAACCGGGCAGGGGTAGTTGCTTTCGCGCATGGTTGCCATTGCGCCAGCCCCTGGTACAGGCCCAATTGGCCTCTGCTGTTGAAGGTAGCTGATCATGGACACCACTTCCTTGAGCGAAAAACGCCACACCGTCATGCTGGTGGACGACGAAGAAAGTATCCTCAACAGCCTGCGCCGCTTGCTGCGCGGCAAGCCTTACGACTTGCTGCTGGCCACCAGTGGGGCGCAGGCGCTGAGGCTTTTCGAACTGCACCCTATAGACATGATTATCTGCGACGCGCGCATGCCGTTTATGGACGGTCCGACCCTACTGCGGGAGGTGCATAAGCGCGATCCGGCGTGCATGAATATCCTGCTGACCGGTTATGCCGACATGAGCATGATCACTCAGGCAATCAGCGACGGGTATATTTTCCGCTACATCAGCAAGCCCTGGAATGATGAAGAGCTTCAGCGCACCCTCGATGAGGCTCTGGACACGCAGAATGTGCTGCGTGACCGTGACAACCCGAAGGCGCGCATTAGCGAATAGAACGAAAATTTGCGTGCGATCGGGCTATCACCCCAGTGTCGCCACGCAACTTCAGTTGAAGCTCATGGCTTTTGATAAATCGAAGGCGCCACCAGCTTGAGCGCATCGCTGACGCCGTTCAGGCTTTCCGAATGACTGATCATGAAATAGCCGCCCCGTCGCAGAAATGGGAGGAGGCGGCTGACCACTTTTCGCTTGGTCTCCTGATCAAAGTAAATCATCACGTTGCGCAGGAAAATCACATCGAATTCGCCCAGTTTGGGCAGGGTCTCGATCAGGTTGACTTGAACGAAACTGACCCGGTGGCGCAGGGTTTTGTCGATCAGGAAGGTGCCTTCCTGCCGGCCAATGCCCTTGAGGCAGTATCGGCTGAGCAAGGGTAGCGGCAGTCTGTTCGCGCGTTCCATCGGGTAATGCCCATTCCGGGCCTTGGCCAGGACCTGGGTGCTGATATCCGATCCGATGACCTCCCAGGGCGTGCTGCGCAGGTGTTCGGCAAGGGTCATTGCCAGGCTGTAAGGTTCTTCGCCGGAGGAGCTGGCCGCGCTCCACACCCTGAAGGTCTTGCCTGGCGATGCGAAGGGCAATACCCGCTCGCGCAGGAACTCGAAGTGCTTGGGTTCACGAAAGAAATACGTTTCGTTGGTGGTCAACAGGTCCAGGGCAAACTGCAGCTCGTCGGGGTTCTCCTTGCCCATTATCATTTTGAAATACGCGCCGTAGCTTTCCAGCTCATGGAACTGCAGGCGCTTGAACAGACGTCCGGCAACCAGGGCCTTTTTCATGGGGGACAAGTGGATGCCCGCCGCGCCATAGAGCCAGGACTGGAACTGGGTGAATTCGCGATCTTCAAGATTGATCTGTTTCAATCCGAACTCCTTGTTCGTGGCTCACTGGTCCTGGAGGGTGGGGCTGTCGCCGGCGTCCGCCAGTTGAGATATTTCATCCACGGATAACACCTTGTCCACCTGCAAAACGATGACGAACTTGCCGGCGACCTTTGCCATGCCGCTGATAAAGTCAGGGCGAATGCGCGCGCCAAAGCTGGGAGGGGGCTCGATCTCGTCCGCCGGAATTGCCAGTACCTCTGACACACTGTCCACCAGAAGCCCAATATCCTGGGGCTGGCGGTCTTCACTGCTGGCTTCGAGGATCACTACGCAGCTGCGTCGAGTCACCTTCGTGCACGGCTGCCCGAACCGTGCCTTGAGGTCCAGCACCGGCACCACGGCACCTCGCAGATTGAGCACGCCGCGCACGAAGTCGGGCATCATCGGCACCGGGGTCACGTGCCCGTACTCGATGATTTCCTTGATACCCAGGATATCTATGGCGAACATTTCGCCGCCCAGCAGGAGCGTCAGGTACTGCGCCTCCTGCTTTTGAATCGCAGTCGTTTGTCGGGTATTGGTTAACGCGCCCATGTCGCTCTCCTGCATGAAAAAACATCGCGTCCGGTTTGCGCTTAGAACCGCGTGAACTCGCTTTCGTCGGGGCCTGCGCTCTTGAGGAAGTTTTTCTGCTGGACCGCTCGCGGTGCCCGCGCCACCGCGCGCGATACGCTGCTTGCCGGGCTAGGCTTGGCAAGTGTGACGCTCGATGCCCGATCACCCGCCTCCAGTGTGAAAAAGCTCATGGACTGCTGCAACTGTTCGGCCTGGGTACTCATTTCTTCGGCGGTAGAAGCGAGCTCCTCGCTGCTGGAGGCATTTTGCTGCGTGACCTGGTTGAGTTGGTTCATTGCCGAATTGATCTGCGACACGCCGGCTGCCTGTTCTTCGGAGGCGGCCGTGATCTCCTGGACCAGATCGGAGGTCTTGTTGATCGAAGGCAGCATCTCGCCAAGCAGACGGCCCGCCCGTTCGGCCATTTCGACACTGCTGGTGGATAGCTCGCCTATTTCCAGCGCGGCCACCTGGCTGCGCTCGGCCAGTTTGCGCACTTCGGCCGCTACCACTGCGAAGCCCTTGCCATGTTCGCCGGCTCGCGCCGCTTCAATCGCTGCGTTCAAGGCCAGCAAGTTGGTCTGGTAGGCGATGTCGTCGATGATGCTGATGCGTTGCGCGATTTTTTTCATCGCCTGGACCGTCTGCTGAACCGAGTCGCCTCCGTCCCCGGCTTCCTTGGCCGCCTTGCTGGCCATGCCGTCGGTTATCTTGGCGTTCTCGGTGTTCTGGTTGATGCTGGCACTCATTTGTTCGATGGACGCGCTGGTTTCTTCGACGCTTGCAGCTTGTTGGCTGGTGGTCTGGCTGATGGACTGGGCTGTAGCGCTGACTTCCTCCGACGCGCTGGCCAGACCGTCGGCGGCATTGCGCACCTCACCGATAATCTGCGAAAGCTTGCCGACCATTGCCTGCATCGCCGTGAGCACCTGCCCGGTTTCGTCCCTGGAGCCCCCTTCGATCTTCACGGCCAGGTTACCTTCGGCCAGTTGGCTGGCCACATCCACGGCCCTTCTCAGCGGGTTGGAAATGATGCGTGAAATAAACAACGCCAGCGCGATGCCCACCAGCAGGGCCACGAGTACTGCGGCGATGATTGACAGTCGCGCATTCGCGTAGATTTCGTTACCGCGTTGATTGGCGGCCGTCGCCCCGGCGTCGTTGAAGTCGATAATTTTTACCAGGTCGCTGGCGACTTGTTCGAAGTCGCGTTTCGAGTCCCCTTTGAGAATGGCGTTGGTCTGTTCCTTCGCACCCAGTCGGGACTCGGCCAACAGGTTCTTGCTGGTATTGAGGTAGTTGTTCCAATCGTTCTTGAATGTATCGAGCAACGCCTGATCAGCCGGGCCTGCGATCAGCTCTTTTTCATAGCGCGCCATGCGGGTATCGACTTCCTTGCGGGCATCGACGGCCTCCTGTTCATATTGCGTCTGTTCCGCCGGACTGTCGGCCATCAGATGGCGCAGTTCCTTGATCCGATAGTTGGCGACAAAAAAACGCATGCCGGAGGCAACCCGCACTGAGGGCAACCAATTGTCGCGCATCTCAGTGGCGGTCTCGTTGACCAGGCCCAACTGGATGATGGCGAACCCGCCCGTCAGGGCCGTCAGCACCAACACCAGCAAAAACGACGTGATGAGCTTGGTGGCTATTCTTAAATCGTAGAACCATTTCATTGAAAGGCCTCTCCATGTGCGGTGCGGTCGGCTGAATTGCCGGGATTGCTATCGTTCAACGAATAAACAGCGGTCTGCCCGGGTGTACGCCGGGCGCGTTTCCTGGTTGTCGGCGGGTTGATTGACGTTGACTCGTCTGCTGGGGATGGTCGCTACTTCATTGGCCATCGCCCGTCGTTCTGACGCAGGCTCGGGGCGCGAGTCGCGCAATAGCGGGGCTCACACACCGCCGGCGGCGGGTATGAGCGGTAAGCGGAGAAAAGCACCCGCCTGAGGAAGGGGGCTGCAAGTTGCCGTATGACGACATAAGTTCCTCCCTGAATCAGTAAGCATCGATCCTTCTCATACCCCTATCGGCCCAGGCCAAGATCAACTTGAGCACACAACCGGTCAGTCGTCGGCCAGTGGCAAAATTGTTCAGTTCTACAGGGGCGCTAAGTAATGGCAGTCATCTTGCACTGATGATTTATATAATCGCTCGTCGGCCAGTGGAGGAAGGGCGTTATATAAAGCGCGCGCAACAACGACTCTGTAGCCGCGGCCCTTCGCCAGTCCTACCAGGGTATTAACCCGTTTTTTTCATTTCTATTGACGATGTTCATCGACGATTGAGATCGGCGCGATGACCCTCGCAATTGCTTGGTTCTGCTCAAAGGTATCAGACGATGATATCATTGTGATATCATTTTTTTCATTCGCTCGATCGCTCAAAAGTCTGCGCGTCGGCGGCCTGCCGTGGCACTCTTCGGCGAGCAGTGCCGGCTGTCGCTAGCGTCGGTTGCCTTCTCTTCTATCGTGCCGTAGTTCTTTGAAGCTTGAGATTGAGCTACAGTTCGAGCAAAGAACCAGTAGTGAGTCTGAGGCCACACTCAAAACGATATATACAAGTTGGCGGTTAATCGCGATTGAAGGGTTCTATTCTCCTAGAAAGATCAATGTTCAGTCGTTTCCGACTTCCAGCGCTGTGTAGAAGGTTGCCAGGCGTTTTGCACGCCTTTCAAATATTCTTAAGCACTGTCAAAGACCGAGGTACAAGGACGTATGGCTCGCGACACACTGGCAATGGTTGACGACGATACGTTGCAAACCCTCGAGAGCGTGCTCGGCTGTCTGTCAGTTGCGGTTGTGGCGCTGGACCGAGCCGCTCGGGTTGTCGCTGGCAATCGCGCGTTCTCACATCTGCACATTCAAAATGGTGTTTCTCCGGCCGCGGGCGGCGAGTTTATCGCCCTCCTGCGGTCTGAAGACCATGGCGTTTTTTACGCGGCGCTGGAACAGGCAGCGGCGAAAACGCGAGCTGGTTTTTCGGCGCAGAGCAGGGAGGCGTGCGGGCTGGACATCACCTTGACGCTGTGGCGCGAGGATTATTTTATTGTCGAGGTCATTGCCCGCCAGGGACCGTTGGCCGCGCAATCCGATACCGAAAGCTACTCGCAGATTCCGCTCAGGTCGATTTTCGATTCCTCCGGCACCGGCCTGGCGCTGGTGTCGCTGGACGGTCGTTGGCTACGGGCCAATGGCGTCATTTGCAGGCTGCTTGGGTATAGCGAAGCGCAGTTGCAAACCACCACGTTCATGGCTCTGACCCACCCCGAAGACCGCGAGGTCGGCAAGCAGTTGATCGACGAACTCAAGCGCGGTGCAAGGTCTGGGGCTACATTGCATAAACGCTATATCCACCGCGACGGACGGGTGGTGTGGGTGCGGTTGACCGTGGGGTTGGTACGCGACGATCAAGGGCAGCCGACCTGCTTTGTGTCCCAACTGGAGGACATCACCGAAAACTGGCAGCTTCGCGAAACGCTGATGGGCAGCGAACTCAAATTTCTCACCCTCGCAGAAAACTCTCCCAACATCATTGTTCGTTACGATCGCAACCTGCTGCGCACTTACGTCAACCCGACATTTTTGCTCTTGACCGGTATGTCTTATGACGAGTCGATAGGCGCCAGCCCTGGCGCGGACGCGGGTGAGTATCTCAACCAACTGCGCCATGTCGTCGCGACGGGCGAAACGGCGCAATTCCTGGACAGTTGGACCTTCGCGGACAGTACCGAGTCTGTCAGTTGTGCGGTCAGCCTGACGGCCGAGCGCAGTCCGACAGGCGAGGTGGTCGGCGTGCTGGCGCTGGCCCATGACATTACGGAGTTGCGCAAGCAACAAGTCCTGGAAGATGCGCGCTTGGGCATTTTCGAAAAAATGTCGATGGGTGCCCCCCTGGAGGAAACGCTGGGGCTCCTTGTGGGTTATCTGCAATTGGCCTTGCCCCACCGGTCCTGCAGGGTGCAGCTCGGCACTGGCGCTGTGGTGAGTAAGGCGTCTGCTGCCGGCTGGTCCGAACCGATTGTGGACAAGCAAGGACACCTCCTCGGTACTTTCGAGTTGTCCCAGTCTCCCGGCACCGGGCCGGATGAGAGCGACATGCTGCGCGTGCGCCAGACGTGTCACATTGCGGCGATTGCGATCGAACGCTGGCAATCAGAGTCGTTACTCCGCGAGCGCGAGCGTCGTTATCGTGACATTTTCGACCATACCCTGGACATGCTTTGCCTGCTGGAAATGACGGCGGTCGGTTGCCTGCGCTGTGTCGAGGTCAACCCCGCGTTGTTACGCGCGCTGGGCAAAGCTCATGCCGATGTTATCGGTGAGCCCCTGGAGCCGATCTTTGGTCGGTTGAGCGCGCAAAAAATCCAGGCGCTGTGCGAGCAATGCACGAGCGCCGGGCGGGTGGTTGAGTCCGATGAGGGCGTGATGCTTCGCAACGAAGTTCGTCAACTGCACTTTACGCTGGTGCCGGTAGCGGATTCGGGACGTGTGGCTCCGCAGATATTGGTGATCAGTCGCGACATTACCCTGTTGACAAGGGCCAGGCAGAAAGAACTCGGACGCCAGCACGATATCAGCGCGCTGGTCGAAAACAGCCCGGATGCTATCGCTCGTCTGAGTGCTCATGGCGAGGTGCTCTACGTCAATGCGCAACTGCGCAAATGGGTGGGCGGGGCCTGGCCGGAACTGATGGGAATGCCCATGGATGCGGTGGCGCCCCTGAACCACCAGTCTCAGCTGTTTCGCGAATTGGTGGCCCAAGTGATTCAGGAAAATAAAGCGACCGAGCAAGAGTTTCTGCTCTCGGGGTTGAAGGCCGCACCCAAAGTGGTGCTGATCCACTTTGTGCCGGAGGTCGACGGCCAGCGGGTCGTGAGTGTGCTGGCGGTGGGGCGCGACATTTCCAAACTGCGCGCTGCCGAGCGGCGCCTGGCCAATTCCAATGCACAATTGCGCGATCTGTCGACCCGCCGCGAAACGGCGCGGGAAGAGGAGCGCAAACTGATCGCCAGGGAGATCCATGACGAGCTGGGCCAGCACCTGACGGCACTGCGCATGGGGATATCGCTGCTGAGGTTTCAGTTCGGCGCCTCCACACCTGAGCTGACCCCGCAGGTCGAGCGGCTGATGGTGCTGACCGATAAGACGATCCAGGTCGTGCGCGATGTCTCCACCAGTCTGCGGCCATCCGCCTTGAACCTGGGACTGGTCTCCGGCCTTGAATGGCTGACAACCGAATTCGTCACCTTGACCCGGGTTCCCTGCGTGTTGCACCTGCCTTTGATTCCCCTGACGCTCCCCGATACGCACGCCACCGCCGCGTTTCGCATCGTGCAGGAGTCGTTGACCAATATTGCGCGCTACGCCGAAGCGACACAGGTCAGCGTCACCCTGAGCCCGCAGGAAACGCACTGGCTGCTGGAGGTCCAGGATAACGGCAAGGGATTTGACCCCGACGCAGTCACCCGCCAGACCTTGGGGTTGGCGGGGATGCGTGAACGCGGCCTGATGTTGGGCGGCAAAGTCATCATTTTCAGCCATCCCGGACAGGGCACTACGGTGCAGGCGTTCATTCCGATGCACAAGGATACGTATTGATGATTCGCATGCTGATTGCCGATGACCACACCATCATGCGCGAAGGGCTCAAGCAGTTGTTCATGCTGGTCGCCGACGTCCAAGTGGTGGCCGAGGCCGAGAGTGGAGCGCAAGTGATCGAACTGTTGCGCCAGGTCGAGATCGACCTGCTGCTGCTCGACATGAATATGCCAGGTATCAGCGGCGAGATTCTGATTGCCCGCCTGCATGCCCAGTACCCGAATCTGCCGATCCTGGTGTTGAGCATGCATAACGAAATCCACATCGCGCAACGCGCACTGCGCGCCGGTGCGCTCGGCTACCTGACCAAGGACCGCGACCCCGAGACCCTGTTGATTGCCATGCGCCGCGTGGTCAGCGGTCAACGTTACCTGGACCCTGGGCTGGCGGAGCAGATTGCCCTGCAGAGCAGTGGCTTGAAGCAACAGACCTACGTTGAAAGCCTGTCCGATCGCGAGTTCCAGATTCTGCGCTTGCTGGCTCATGGCATGAGCGTCAACCAGATTGCCGAGCAGTTGGTCATCAGCAACAAGACGGTCAGTACCCACAAGACTCGACTCATGGAAAAAATGGGCTTCAGCTCTACGGCGGACATTGTTCGCTTCGCCATGACCCTGGGGATTTCGTAGTCAGCACCCTCGGGTAGGGATTTTCCTACCCGGGTTCCCGGTATCCCTACCCCAGAATAGGGATGGTCTGATGGCTGGAGTGCCATTACTGGGCCATCATCCTCCTCAAGCAATCCAACTGCCGATCAACCGGTGATGAGATGCTTTGACTGGGAGACAGACCGTGAACGAACAGACCACACCCCCCTCGGCTGCTTTGACACTGTTTCCCGTGGCCTTGGCCGGTCTGCTCGGTGGGCTGGCGGTCGCTTACAGCAATGGTTTCAGCGCGTGGGCGGTAGGGGCGGGGAGCGTGTTGTTGGCGTTGTGTATCGGCCTGGGCCTTTGGGCAAACAGGTGCTACCAGGCGCACTGGGTCCGACTGCGCCAGCAGCTCGATCAACCGGCAGAGGCCTCGGCGACATTGGCCGTCGATAACGGCTTGGCAGATGTGTGTCTGAGCGTACTTCCGATCTGGTCCAGACAGATAGAAGCGGCTCGACTGATCAGCGAAACGTCCATCCTCAAGCTCAGCGAACGTTTTGGCACGCTGTCATCAAACATCAGCAACAGCGTAGCCAGCAACGGCGGGCAAGACGCTTCCCAACAATTGGTCGACTTGCTGGAAGTCGGCCAGCATGACCTCAACTCCATCGTTCTGGCCCTGCGCTCCGCGCTCTCGAATAAAGAGAACGAACTCAAAGAAGTCCTGCAACTCTCCGGCTTCACCGAGCAACTTCAGCAGATGGCCAAGTTCGTCGGTGACATCGCCAGCCAAACCAACCTGCTTGCCCTCAACGCTGCCATCGAAGCCGCCCGAGCCGGTGAGGCAGGGCGAGGTTTTGCGGTAGTTGCCGATGAAGTGCGCAAGTTGTCGAGCATGTCCGGCGAGACCGGGCGCAAGATCAGTGACACCGTCAATACCGTCAACGCGGCCATCGCCCGCACAGTGCAAATGTCCCGCCACCACGCCGAACAAGACACCTTGACCCTCGCGGATTCGGAGCGCGTGGTCTCGCAGGTCATCGAACATTTTCGCGGGACCGCCCAAACCATCGTGCGCAACAGCCATGACTTGCAGCAGCAGAGCGCCAACGTCGCCGACGAGATTGCCCAGGTGCTGGTCGCCCTGCAGTTTCAGGACCGCGTCAGCCAGATGTTGACGCTGATTACCCGCGACCTGGACAAGCTGCAGCAGCAATTGGACGAGCGCCAGGCATCGAGCCTGAGCGGGCATGCCCTGACCCCGATGGTCAGTGATCGTTGGCTGCAAGAGCTCTCAACGGCCTACACCATGCCGGAGCAACACTCGATCCATGGCGGTAAGACGCACGCCAAGGCTGATTCCAGCGAAATCACCTTTTTCTAGAGGAGCTTTTCCGATGAGCAAAACCATTCTGATTGTCGACGACTCGGCCTCCATCCGGCAGGTGGTGAGCATCACGCTCAAAGGCGCGGGTTACGACGTGATCGAAGGCTGTGATGGCAGAGATGCACTGAGCAAGCTGGATGGCCGCAAAATCCACCTGATTGTCAGTGACGTGAACATGCCGAACATGGACGGCTTCAGCTTCGTCAAGGCCGCCAAACTGCTGCCGGCCTACAAGTTCACCCCGGTCATCATGCTGACCACCGAAGCCAGTGATGCGATGAAGCAGCAAGGCCAGGCTTCCGGTGCCAAGGCGTGGATGGTCAAGCCCTTTCAGCCGGCGCAAATGCTCACCGCCGTCTCCAAGTTGATCCTGCCATAGCGATGGCCAGCGACCGCTGACCAGGAGGTTTCCATGAAAAGCACCGTCCCGATGCTGCGTCGAATCCAGGTCATGGAAGGCCCCCTGACGATCTACACAGCCACTGAACAAAAAGACCTGTTGTTGTCGTTGTTTCCGCTGGCCCATGAAGTCGAGTTGGACTTGTCCAATGTCGATGAACTGGACAGCGCCGGTTTGCAATTGTTGATCCTCATCAAACGCGAGTCGCTCAAAGGGAGCACGCAGCTGTTGCTGAGCAACCCGAGTGTGGCCGTGACCGAAGCAATACGGCTCAGCGGTCTTGACGACTACTTCGCCAATCCGCCTTTCGCTCAGTCGCTTGGAGCATGATCGTATGAACATGGATGACGTGCTGCAGACCTTCATTGCGGAGAGTCGCGAGCTTTTGTTGCAAATGGAAGATGCGCTGCTGCAGATCGAGAAGTCGCCCCAGGACCTGGATACCATCAACGGCCTGTTCCGTGTGGCCCACACCATCAAAGGCTCGGCCGGCTTGTTTGGCTTGATGCCCATCGTTGAATTCACCCATGTCGCCGAAAGCGTCCTGGATCGGGTACGCAGCCTGGAAGTGCGCGTCGATGAGGCGTTGAGTGCGTTGTTTCTCGACGCCCGTGACCATATTGGCCAATTGATCGACCTGCTGGCCGAGGATGGCAACCTTGATCGATTGGACGAACCGTTGCAGGTCCAGGGCCAACGCCTGGGTGAGCGGCTCGCTCTGTACCTGGAAGGCTCGGTACCGACTGCTTCGCCTGCGCCTCAACATAGGCCTGCGGCGGATGACCGGGGGGACAGTCCCGGCCACTGGCATTTGTCCCTGCGCTTTGGTCCGGATGTGTTGCGTAACGGCATGGACCCCTTGGCGTTCCTGCGTTACCTGAGCACGTTGGGGCGTTTGCTGCATACCGTCACACTGTTCGAGGCGTTGCCGCCGATAGCGTCAATGGACCCGGAAACCAACTACCTGGGGTTTGAACTCGCGCTGGCCAGCGACGCCTCCCGGGAGGTCATCGACGGCGCCTTTGATTTTGTTCGCGATGACGCGCTCGTACAGATCCTCGCACCGCAAGCGACTGTCCAAGCGTGTCGCGCGCATCTCGACGCGTTGCCGGAAGACAACGCCGCGCTGCTCGAGCTGCTGGTTCGTTGCGGCACATTGACTGAATCCCAGGCCTTGCTCGTCGCTCAAGAGGGTGAGCAAGCACCGGCCGAGACGCACGGCGAGCTTGAGGCACCGCAGGATTCGATCACGCCGCTGATCAAGGCCGGCAAGAGCGCAGCGAGCAACGAAAGCAATCTGATTCGGGTCGATGCGGCCAAGCTGGACCAATTGATCAACCTGGTCGGCGAGCTGATCATTGCCGGTGCCGGCGCCAACCTGGTGGCGGTGCGGAGCGGGATTGGCGAGATGATCGAAGCCACCAGTCTGTTATCGCGTTTGGTGGAGGAGGTGCGTGACTCGGCACTGACCCTGCGCATGGTGCAGATCGGCGCGACATTCACGCGTTTCCAGCGGGTGGTGCGGGACGTCTCCAAAGAGCTGGGCAAGGACATCGTGCTGCACATCGGCGGTGGCGAAACCGAGCTGGACAAGACGGTCGTCGAGCGTATCGGCGACCCGCTGACGCATCTGGTGCGAAACGCCATGGACCATGGCATCGAGCCCGCGTCGATTCGCCTGCAACGGGGCAAGCCGGCCCAGGGCACGGTGCGCCTGAATGCCTATCACGAATCCGGCAGCATTGTGATCGAGGTGTCGGATGACGGCGGCGGCCTGGCCAAGGACAAAATCCTGGCCAAGGCCCGCGAGCGTGGCCTGGTGGGGGACGGCCAGCAACCGGCGGATAAAGACATTCTGAATTTGATTTTCGAGCCGGGCTTTTCCACGGCCGACCAGGTCAGCAACCTGTCGGGCCGAGGCGTGGGCATGGACGTGGTCAAGCGCAATATCACGGCTTTGCGCGGCAGCGTGAGTCTTGAGAGCGAAGAAGGGCGGGGCACGACGGTACGGATTCGTCTACCGCTGACGCTGGCAATCATCGACGGTTTTCTGATCGGAGTGGGCAAGGCCTCCTATGTCATTCCGCTGAACATGGTGGAGGAGTGCATCGAGCTGGCGCCTGGGCAGGGGGCCGAAACCGGCTACCTGGACCTGCGGGGAGAGGTGCTGCCGATCTTGCGGCTACGCGACATGTTTGACGTGCAAGAGCCTCGAGGTACCCGAGAAAACGTGGTCGTCGTGCAATACGCAGGCCTGCGTGCCGGCTTGGTGGTCGATCGCTTGCAGGGGGAGTTTCAAACCGTGATCAAGCCATTGGGCAAAGTGTTTGGTGAGGCCCATGGACTGGGTGGGTTCACCATCCTTGGCAGCGGAGCTGTCGCCCTGATTCTGGATATACCCAATTTGTTAGGACTCGTTGCCAAGGACGCCACCCACCGCTCGATTCAAAGTCCTTTATCGACTTAATGAAGCGTCATCAGGAGTTCCTCGCCATGACCGTTATCAGAAATATCATGTTGTTGGTTTTCACGGCATTGCTGGGTGTCGTCGTGTTGGGTGGCACCAGCTTATATCTGGCCGGTGAAATCAATACGAGCGCCAGTTATGCCAACGTCAACACAGTGCCCAGCTTGCTGGAAATCGACCGTGCTGCGGCGGCGTTCACCGAGCTTCACGCCTTGGAATGGCAACGTTTGAACGGCCCTGAAAAAAATCTCGTGCCGAGTTACGCAGACAGCGTGGCACAGAGCTTCAGTGTCATTGGCAAAGCCCTGGATCATTATCAGGCCAAGTTGATCTCCGACGACCATGACGCGTCACTGTTGACGCAACTGCGCGGCCACCTGGGCGAGTTTGCCACCTTGCAGGCGCATTTCGACAAGCTCATCGACAGCGGTGATCAAGCCTCGGCCCGCGCATTGATTGAGGCGAGCCAGCCACTGCAGAACGCGGTGCTGACGGCGATCAGCGACCTGCGTGATTACAACCTGGAACTGGGGCGCAAGGGCCAATTGCTCGCCACCGCGACCGAGCAAAATGCGCGCTACATCATCCTGTTGGTGAGCGCCCTGACCCTGTTGGCAACCCTGCTGATCGGAGGCTTGCTGGGGCGTAACCTGATGCGCCAGCTCGGCGCTGAGCCGTCGGTGGTTCGAGCCTTTGCTGCACGTCTATCCGCCGGCGAGCTGAATGCAAAGGCGACGCTCAAGGCGGGTGACACCACCAGCCTGATGGCGAGCATGCAGCAGTTGGGGGCGAGCTTGAATGAATTGATCGTGGAGATGGACCGTATGTCCAGTGAACACGATAAGGGCGACATCGACGTACAGATCGATGCCAGCCGCTTTCATGGCAGTTACCGTTCCATGGCCCAGGGCATCAACGCTATGGTCAACGGCCATATCGCGGTCAAGAAAAAAGCCATGGCGTGCCTCCGCTCCTTCGGCGAAGGTGATTTGTCGGCGCCGCTTGAGCGCTTCCCTGGCAAAAAAGCCTTTATCAATGAAAATATTGAGTTGTTGCGCACCACTATCCTGGCGCTGATCAATGAAATGCAGCACATGTCCAGCGAGCACGAAAAAGGTGACATTGACGTGATGATCGACGTCGATCGCTTCTCGGGTTCGTACCGTGATATCGGTCGGGGTATCAATGAGATGGTCAGCGGCCATATCAACGTGAAGAAAAAGGCCATGGCCTGTATCCGTTCATTCGGCGAAGGCGATCTGTCTGCACCCCTTGAGCAATTCCCCGGCAAAAAAGCCTTTATCAACGAGAACATCGAGCAACTGCGGGCCAATATCCTCGCGCTCGTCGAAGACACCCGCCAGATCAGTGACAGCGCGCTGATCGGCAAACTGGACACTCGCCCTGACGTTACACGGCATCAGGGTGACTTCCGCCGCATCATCCTGGGTATCAATGGTTCGCTGGACGCGATCATCGTGCCGATTACCGAAGCCATGGATGTGTTGTCGGCAATGTCCGGCGGCGACCTGACCCGTAGCATCAACGGTGACTATCAAGGCAAGTTCCTGGAGCTCAAGCACTCGGTCAACGGTACCGTGGAAAAACTCTCGGAAATCATCGGCGAAGTGCGCGGCTCGGCTGACTCGCTGTCCAGTGCGTCTGAGGAGATCTCCGCCACGGCCCAAAGCATGGCTCAATCGGCGTCCGAACAGGCCGCATCGGTGGAACAGACCTCGGCGTCGATGGAGCAAATGTCGGCGTCCATTGCCCAGAACACCGAAAATGCCAAGGTCACCGACGGCATGGCAGGCAAAGCCAACAAGGAAGCCTCTGAAGGTGGTCGAGCCGTGAAGGACACTGTGGCGGCGATGAAGACCATCGCCGAAAAGATCGGCATCGTCGATTCCATCGCCTACCAGACCAATCTGTTGGCGCTCAACGCGGCTATCGAAGCGGCGCGTGCCGGCGAGCACGGCAAAGGGTTCGCGGTAGTGGCGGCAGAAGTCCGCAAATTGGCTGAGCGTAGCCAGATTGCCGCGCAGGAAATCAGTGAAGTGGCCAAGAACAGCGTGGCCTTGGCTGAACGGGCGGGCAACCTGCTTGACGAGATTGTGCCGTCGATTGCCAAGACATCGGACCTGGTGCAGGAAATTGCGGCCGCCTCGGAAGAACAATCCATCGGCTCCGAGCAAATCAACAGCGCGATGTCGCAGATGAGCCAACTGACTCAGCAAAACGCGTCGGCATCCGAAGAGCTGGCGGCGACGGCCGAGGAAATGAGTGGCCAGGCCGAGCAGTTGCAGGAGTTGATGGGCTTTTTCAGCGTACAGAGCAAGCGTGCCGGGCGGGCGGTCTCGATGCCCGTCGTCAGCCGTGCGGCGTCCACGTTTGACCAGGATAGCCGTTCGGCGGAGGGCGGTTTCGTCCGCTTCGGGAGTTGACCCATGAGTGCCTCAGCCGTTACGTCAGGCACTTGTGAATCAGCGCTGCAAGTCGATGAACCCTTGCAGTACCTGACCTTCCTGGCTGCTCAGGAAATGTATGCGGTCAACACACTGAGTGTTCGTGAAATCATCGAATACAACCAGGTGACAACCGTGCCGATGATGCCGGCGTTCCTGCGAGGGGTCATTAACCTTCGCGGTTCGGTGGTGCCGGTCGTAGACCTCAAGGCGCGGTTTGGCAAGGGGGTGACGGTATTGGGCAACCGAACGTGCATTGTCATTCTGGAGGCGGCGAAGGAGGGCGAGTCCCAGGTCTTGGGCGTGGTGGTGGACTCGGTCAGTGAAGTGATCGAGATCCTCGATATCGATATCAAGCCCGCCCCAGCGTTCGGCAACCATATTCGTACCGACTTCATCCGGGGGATGACCAAGGTGCGAGGCGAGTTTGTCACGCTGCTGCAAATTGAGCATGTTTTGTGTGTCGATGAGATGGCCGGCTTGATGTGACCGTGACGCATACGGCCGCGCCTCCAGGCGCGACCGGAAAGTAATTGATCCGAGGTGAATCATGGCGCTATCCATCGAAAGTCCAGGCAATTCCACGGCCTCAAACCCCAGCCAATACCTCACCTTTGAGCTGGGCAATGAGATGTTCGCCGTCGGCACGCTCAATGTTCGAGAGATCATCGAATATGGGCCGATTACGAGCGTGCCGTTGTTACCCCCCAGCATACGCGGCGTGATTAACCTGCGAGGCGCCGCGGTGCCGGTACTCGACCTGGGCGTGCGCTTTCGCGGCGAACGCACGGTGCAGACCTCAAAAACCTGCTTTGTGATCCTTGAGGTACAGACCAATGCCGTGCGCAAGCCGGTGGGCATCATTGTGGATGCGGTCAGCGAAGTCCTTGAAATCGCCGAGCAGGACATCGAACCCTCGTTGAATTTCGGTACCGATGTCAGAGCCGATTTTCTATTGGGTATCGGCAAACTGGAGAGCGGTTTCGTGCTGCTGCTGGACATCGGTCGTGTGTTGTCCCTGGAACAGGTCGATGCGCTGGCAAGCCTTGAAGCCTCGGGCACGTCCTTATGAACGTAATTCTCTCCGACGCCGAGTTCCAGCAATTTCGCAACCTCATTCATCAAATCGCGGGCATCAGCATGTCCGATGCCAAGAAACAGTTGGTGAGCGCTCGGCTCGCCAAGCGCCTGCAAGTGTTCAAGCTCAATACCTACGGCGCTTACTACAAGGTGTTGATGAAGGACAGTACGGAGCTGCAGGTGGCGGTCGACATGCTGACCACCAACGAAACCTACTTCTTTCGCGAGCCCAAGCATTTTGACTTCCTGCGCGACGTGGCGCTTCCCGAACTACGCGGCAGCGGGCCTTTGCGCGTATGGAGTGGCGCCTGCTCAAGCGGAGAAGAGCCCTATACCCTGGCGATGGTCCTGGCGGACAACCTCGCCGGCCGGCCCTGGGAGATTGTGGCCTCGGACATCAGCAGCCGCGTGTTGGACAAGGCCCGCGAAGGGCGTTACCCCCTGGAAGCTATACGCGGGATACCCGAAGCGCTGCTCAACAAATATTGCCTCAAGGGTGTCGGCGCCAACCACGGTTGCTTCATTGTCGAACCGGCGCTGGCGTCGCGGATCGATTTCCAGGCCATCAATCTGAATAATCCGTTGCCCAAACTGGGGATGTTTGACGTGATCTTCCTGCGCAACGTGATGATCTATTTTGACAGCGATACCAAAGTCCAAGTCGTCAAACGGCTGATCAGCCACCTCAAGCCCGGCGGGTACTTTCTGGTGAGCCACTCGGAGAGCCTCAATGGCGTCACCGATGAGCTGCGGCTGGTCAAGCCTTCGATCTACCGGAGGCCACATGCCTGACGCCCGTGAGATTTTCCTTAATCCCGGCGATTGGTTTTTCGGCGCAGGCGCGATTCGGCTACGTACTGTGTTGGGCTCGTGTGTGGCCCTGGTGTTCTGGCACCCACGGCATTTGTTGGGCGGCATGTGTCACTACTTGCTGCCCCAGCGTGCAGCGGCGAATTCTGGTGTCCTGGATGGTCGCTACGGCGATGAGGCGCTCCAATTGTTGCTCGGTCGAATACACGCGAGCAACGCCAAACCAGCCGAGTTCAGAATCAGCGTATTTGGCGGTGGCAACATGTTTCCAGGGCTTGTGCGTCCGGACAATCACTACGTCGGGCAACGCAATGTCGAGCAAGCCAGGTACCTGCTCGATTTACATCAGTTGCACTGCAAAAACTTCCACGTAGAAGGCGTGGGTTATCGGACCGTGGTGTTCGATCTCGCCAATGGCGACATTGCGCTCAACTACCTGGCCCTGCCGCAACCCCCCAGCAGCCCTCATGGAGAGCGTGCGACATGAGCCTTATTAAAGTGCTGATCATTGATGACTCCGCGGTGGTACGTCAGGTGCTGACCGCGACCCTGGGACAAGACCCCGCGATTGAGGTGATCGGTGCAGCGGCGGACCCGGTGTTCGCCATGGACAAAATGAACAAGCAATGGCCGGATGTCATTGTGCTGGACGTCGAGATGCCACGGATGGATGGCATTACGTTCCTCAAGAAACTGATGGCTGAACACCCCACACCGGTGGTCATCTGCTCCACGTTGACCGAGAAGGGCGCGGCCACCACCATGCAGGCACTGGCGGCCGGTGCGGTCAGTATCGTGACCAAACCACAACTGAATTTGCGTCAGTTTCTGACCGACAGTTCCGATGAGCTGGCCGGTGCCGTCAAGGCCGCCGCCCGGGCCAACATGAAACGTATGGTGCCGTCCGGGGCGCGAGCCCCGGCCAAGCTGAACGCCGACGTCATACTGCCTGCGAGCACCCAGGCAATGGCGCGCACCACCGAAAACATCGTCGCCATCGGTACGTCCACGGGCGGGACTCAAGCCCTGGAGCTGGTGTTGACCGCGCTGCCCAGGGTGTGTCCAGGCATCGTGATTGTGCAGCACATGCCCGAACACTTCACTGCGGCGTTTGCCGAGCGCCTCAATCGGCTGTGCGAGATCGAGGTCAGAGAGGCCAAGCATGGCGACCGAGTCGTTCCGGGTTGTGCCCTGATCGCGCCCGGTGGCCGGCACATGTTACTCAAGCGCAGTGGTGCCCAGTACCAGGTTGAAATTGTCGACGGCCCTCCCGTCAGCCGACATCGCCCTTCGGTGGATGTGCTGTTTCGCTCCGTTGCCCGCAGTGCCGGGGGCAACGCGTTGGGCATCATCATGACGGGCATGGGGGACGATGGCGCCCGTGGCCTGAAGGAGATGCACGACAACGGTGCCCACACCCTCGGCCAGGATGAAGAGTCGTGTGTGGTGTACGGCATGCCCAAGGAAGCCTTCAAGCTGGGGGCGGTGGAGCGTGAATTGCCGCTTGAGCATATTGCTGCGGCGATTCTGCAATCCATGCATCAGCGGCGTTGACTGTTCCGGCTGTATTGAGCCAGGTCGGGCTTGAAGCGCCCAATGAAGGCGTGGAGGGTTCACGAGGCGGTTGTAGAAGACGTTAAGCCACCGGGGATCCCGTTATAAACGGGTTACATACAAGCCTGACATTGTTCCGTAGGATGCACGCGCCAGGACGGCGCTACATGGCCGATAGCCAGTCTCTCGGGCTCTTAGCGCGGTACGTGCCCAGGAGGGGCCTTTTTGGCCCTCCTGTGCGCGACCAAGCGTGCTTTGATTTATTCGACGGGACCTGCGTTTATATGTCGAAATTTGAAACTGGCGATTGTCCGGTGGCCTTCAGGCAATCGAAGAAAGTGATACTGGCGACAGTCGTTGGCAATGGCCTGGTGATCTACGACTTCACGGTATACAGCTTTTCTGCCGTGATCATCGGCAAGCTTTTTTTTCCATCGGACAGTTCCTTCGCTTCGTTGCTGATGGCGTTGCTGACGTTTGGCATCGGTTTCGCGATGCGCCCGCTGGGCGCAATCGTGATCGGCAACCTTGCAGACCGCAAAGGGCGAAAAGCCGGTTTGAATGTCACCAATTTATTGATGGCAGCCGGTACCGCCTTGATCGCTTTCATGCCGACTCATGCCTCTATCGGCGTCACCGCAACGGTGTTACTGGTCGTCTCGCGGTTGCTGCAGGGGTTCGCGACCGGGGGAGAGATCGGGGTGTCGTCGGTGGTGCTGATGGAGCTGGCGGCCCGCAATCAACGCTGCTATCTGGTCAGTTGGCGCTCTGCCAGCCAGGCTGCTGCGGTGTTGGTGGGGGCTGTCGTCGGCGCCGCAACGACCTCGTTGCTGACGCCCGAGCAGTTGCTGGCCTGGGGCTGGCGCATCCCTTTCGTGCTTGGGCTTTTGATTGCTCCGCTTGGGTGGTTCATTCGGCGCAATATGGTGGAGACAGCACGGCGCGGTATCCAGCTACCGTCGCTGCGTGTCTTGCTGAAAAGCCACCGACCCCAGCTATTGCTGGGGATTTTGATGATGGCAACCCCCACCGCAAGCATCTACCTGATGGTGCTCTATATGCCGACCTATCTGGTCCGCACGTTAGGCATGTCGCCGAAGATGAGCTTGCTCTCGGCGTGCTTTTCCAGTGCGGTGCTGTTCATCGCCGCGCCATTGTTTGCCCGGCTCGCCGATCGGCTGCCGCGACGCAAACCCACCCAATACGTGACGATGATCGTCAGCATCCTGCTGGTTTATCCGGTGTTTCTCGCCTTGACCCATGGTGTTGGCGAGCTGGCTTCGTTGCTGATCATCGGCCTCTATTCGGCTGTAGCGATGGGCAACAACGGTGTCGCCACCGTGATGATCATGGAGGCTTTTCCGGCGCATCATCGCGCCACCGGGATGTCGATGGTCTACAGTTTCGGCGTGACGATCTTTGGGGCGTTCTGTCCGTTTTTTGTGACGTGGTTGATCGGCATTACCCAGAACCCAATGGCGCCTTCCTGGTATCTGCTGGGTGCGCTATTGGTCAGCCTGTTCGCGTTAGTGAAGTTTCCATCCCGCCCGCCGGCTCACTGATCAATCCAGCCGGCGACGTTACGGTTACCCGGCATCGCTTTGCCCATGCGCTGTGCCGCCATCAGGCGATGGTCCTGCGGCGCCAGGTCATAGCGGCGACGAAACGCGCGGGTAAACGCCGATGCGCTGTTAAACCCCAGGCTGTAGGCGATCTCGATCACCTGGCGGTCCGGATAGCGCACCAGTTCGTCTGCCGCTTCGCGCAGGCGGCAGTTGAGGATATAGCGGCCCAATCCACCCTCATGCTGGAACAGACGGTAGAGCGTGGCGCGGGGTAGCTGCATGGCCATCAGCACGTACTCTGGCGTCAACCAGGGTTGATACAGGTTGTTTTGCACATAACGCCTGGCTTTATCGAACATCGCGCTGCGCGCTGCCGCCCGCGCGTGCCCACCCAGCTTGGCCTGTTTCGAAAATGCCGCGAGCATGAGTTGAACGGCAGTATCGAATGTCGACGCGGCCTCGGCGCTGGTCATGGCGGGCAGTTTTCTTGAAAACGCCTCGACATGGTCGATCATCAACTGGGTCATAGGCGTCGTATTCTCGAAGACCCGTCCGTGGATCGACTCGGCATGCGGCAGCGCCGCCTCCACGACCGAGCGCGAGACAAAGAAGGTCAATACGCGGCAACGCCCCCGGTTCATTCTGATCGGCTGGTTCATGTCCATGGCAACGATGCTTGCGATGGCGGATGTGCCTTGTTCCTGTGGTCCGCCTCGAATGGACTCCATTGCGCCTTGGGTGAAGACCTGAAACACATAGTCCCGGACCTTGTCGGTCGAGATGCGTGCAATCGAACGGTCCAGCAACAAGGCGTCGCTCGAGCAGTCGGTAAAGACCCGATCACCCAATTTGTAGCGGTCAATGCTCGCGTTGAAGTGCGTGGTCGTTGCGTGGGAGGTAGGCAGCACGTCAATGACGTGCCCAACCCGATCACGCCAGGCCAGCAATTGGTTGGCAACCGGCTCGGCGCTGACCTCAAAGTGATCGTGGGCGTGCCTGGAGGCGAAGTGTTTAGGGGCGTATATGACTGAAGCTGATTTGTTCATGAATTCACTACAGCCCGGAAAGCCTAGGTTATCGACCCGTGAACAGGCGTTGGATCTACCCACTAGATGTCCACGCTCCCTACCGGCAGCCCGTCAGAATGGGGTGTCGTTCTCCTTATAGCCGGTTTTTTCCTGAAAGTAATGACAATCCCTCTTTGTATCCAACTTGTTGCGTACTTTCAGGCGCCGACAAGACCGGGGCAGGGCGCCTGAAAATAGTTGAAAAGTTGCAACGCAGGGTCAAGCCATCTGCAACGCGCTTGATAGATTGACGCGAATTCGAATTTGACAGCGTTTATGTGCTTCGCACGCTGTGAAAGCGTGTGCTTGTTTCTCAAACAAAGTCCGCTCGGTATTGGCCTTGTTATTTTCGGCGCGATGATCTGAAAGGGCGCTTTCAACCGGTGAGTACTTCAGGTGTTCACCCGATGGCCCCGACGTCTTGGCTGACACATGCTTGTCCGGCGGCTCAACGGTCGAGGCTTCGGCCTAGAGGATTACCGCACTGGCGGGCGGAATGTCGGGTCTTGGATCAATCAATGAAGATCGTGACCGGTGCAGAAATCAACCGCGCATCGGCAGCCAGTTTTGACGCTGCAACGATGTATCAAACAACCTATTGAAGTAAGGAGTAACGGATGAGTTGCGCCGACTGGGAAGTAGGTTCGTTTGCGATCAATTTGACGCATCCCGCTGGCGCCAATCCTCGGGAAGGCGCGGCTTTTTCGCTCGCGCAAATCGAAGTGGATAAATTGAACAATATCCACGCCGAGTCCGGAGTGGATTGGCAGAAAGTAGCCGATGCCTGTGTAAAAGTGCTTCGAGAAGAGGGCAAGGATTTTAATGCCGCGGTCTGGTTGTTATGTGCCTGGACCACCCTGCAAGGCGTTGCCGGCCTGGCGACCGGCGTACATATAGTGCGCGAAATGCTTGAGCTGTATTGGGAGACCCTGACCCCGCCGCCGGCTCGATTGCGTGCCCGGCGCAACCAGGCCGAGTGGATGCTCGAGTGGCTTGCGGTGAAACTTGAAGGCAGCTTCGAAGCGGTGCCCGGAGAGCAATTGGCGCAGTTGCTCGAAGACTGGGACGCTATCGATAGCCATTGGCGCGACCGTGACGCCGACGGCCCGAGCTTTTTTGCGTTGCGTCGCCGTCTATCGCAGTTGCCCGTGCAAGCGAGTGCCGAGCCGATACCCGTTGCGTCAGCGGCGGTTCTGCCGGCAGTCGATGCGCAACCGGCGATCACGCCGCCGGTTGCGCACGCCCCCTCGGCCCCTGTGCCGCCTCTGGTCCTCGCGCCGGTTCAGCCATTGGGCCGTCTGGAGAGCGATGAGGCCATCGAGAGCGCGGTCAATAGCGTGTTTGCCTCGCTGGCGCCGCTGCTGGGGTTCTGTCTGGAGTCTCGAGCGACCTTGCCGTTGCTGTTTCGCCTCAATCGCCAATTGGCCTGGACGACCCTGGAGCAGGCACCTCCTGCGCAAGGCTACGCCACGCGCCTGCCGCCGCCTTCGGACGCGGAACTCGAAGGTTTCAGTCGCTTGCAAAGCGCTGGCGAGCCGCTGGACATCGTGCGCTTTTGCGAAGGTCGCTTGACGAGTTATCCGTTTTGGCTGGACCTCAATCGGGCCAGTCATGCCGCGCTCTTACGACTGGGTTCGGCGGCGATGGCCGGTGCCGCCAGCCTGGCCCTGGAAACCCGTCATTTTCTGGCGCGCCTGCCATCGCTGGTCGAGCTGACATTCGCCGACGGTCAACCGTTCGCCGATGGCGCGACCCGCAGTTGGCTCGAAGGTTTGGCTCCGACGGCGAGCAGCGGCGTCACGGATGGGCTGCAGACGCTGATCGACGAGGTCGGACGTGATGCCGCTGAAGGCCGTTTGAACGAAGCGTTGGCGCGTTTGCAGGCCGCCGTGCGTGAGGCTGGCAGCGGCCGCGAGCGGTTTCGCCTGCGCGCCGCCCAATGCCATTTGCTACAGCGTTTCGACCCGCGCGCGCAGTTGCGTGTGGCCGTGGATGTATTGCTCCAGGAAGCGACGGAGCAGGGCTTGGATCGTTGGGAGCCGGATCTGGTCCGGCCGTTATTGGAGTTGGCCCTGACGCACGAAGACGGCGGTTCGAGAGCCTTGTGGGGGCAACAGTTGGCAGCAATGGATTTGCCGGCTTTCTGGCGTTTGGCCAGCCAGCCGGCAAGTTGAATGAGCAACAGGCAATACCTGGCAGGCGTGTGCATATCCATGCCATGAGTTTTCTAACGGCTGCGTTGAGCGAGTCCGGTAAACAGGAGTGAGATTTAATGGCTAGTGAAGGTTCGGTCGCGCCTAAAGAGCGCGTCAATATTGTTTACAGCTCTGACACCGGCGGCGCGCAGGAACAGGTCGAGCTGCCGCTCAAGCAGTTGGTGATCGGCGATTTCACCTTGCGTGAAGACGATACGCCGGTTGAAGACCTCAAACCGATCCGCGTCGACAAAGACAACTTCACCGATGTGCTCAAGGGCCAGAACCTGAGCCTGCAGTTGGCGGTGCCCAATCGTCTGGCGGAAAACGCGCCAGAGGATGAGCAACTCCCGGTATCGCTGACCTTCCAGTCCATTCGCGATTTTGAGCCGGATGCCATCGTGGCCCAGGTTCCCGAGTTGCAGCAACTGATCGCCCTGCGTGATTCGCTCAAGGCCTTGAAAGGGCCGATGGGCAATTTGCCGGAATTTCGCAAGCAGCTTCAGGCCCTGATGAACGATGACGGTGCCCGCGAGCGTTTGCTCTCGGAACTCGGCGTAAAGGACAAGGAATAACCCATGAGCGAAGAAAAGAGTCAGGCAGCGAATACGACCGGCCAGGCGGTCGAGTCGGTTTCCCTGTTGGATCAGTTGGTGGAAGCGACTCGCGTCAAGCCGGGCGACGAGGCGTATGCCGTCACCCGTCAGGGCCTCGAAGCCTTTGTCGCCGAGCTGCTCGAGCCGGCCCGGCAGTCCGAGAAGGTCAGCGCCGGATTGATCGACGACATGATCGCCACGCTGGATGCCAAGCTGTGTCGGCAGGTCGACGCGATCATTCACCACCAGCAATTTCAGAAGTTGGAATCGTCCTGGCGCTCGCTGAAATTTTTGGTCGACCGCACGGATTTTCGTGAGAACAACAAGCTGGAAATCCTCAGCGTTTCCAAAGAGAAGCTGCTCGAAGATTTCGAGGATGCGCCGGAGATCACCCGTTCGGGTCTGTACAAGGCGGTGTACACCGCAGAGTTCGGCCAGTTCGGTGGCCAGCCGTTCGGCTCGATCATTGGTAACTACGAGTTCAATCCTGGCCCGCAGGACATGAAGTTGCTGCAATCGGTCGCCGCCATTTCGGCGATGTCCCACACGCCCTTCATCGCCTCGGCCGGACCGCAGTTCTTCGGCATCGACAGCTTTGCCGACCTGCCCAACCTCAAGGATCTGCAAGCCGTCTTCGAGGGGCCGCAGTTCACCAAATGGAACGCCTTTCGCGAAAGCGACGACGCGCGTTTCGTTGGCCTGACGTTGCCGCACTTCCTGCTGCGCACGCCGTATGGCGAAGACACGATTCCCGCCAAGACGTTCCGCTACAACGAAAACGTCGGGGGGGGTAACCAGGACTTCCTATGGGGCAACGCCGCGTTTGCCTTCGCCAGTCGCCTGTCCGACAGCTTTGCCCAGTACCGCTGGTGCGCCAACGTCATTGGCCCACAGGGTGGCGGCACCGTCGGTGATTTGCCGATCTACAACTACGAGGCCATGGG
Source organism: Pseudomonas marginalis (assembly GCF_024169655.1). Classification (GTDB taxonomy): domain Bacteria; phylum Pseudomonadota; class Gammaproteobacteria; order Pseudomonadales; family Pseudomonadaceae; genus Aquipseudomonas; species Aquipseudomonas paraveronii. The sequence goes on from NZ_JALJWV010000001.1 coordinate 2,944,736, forward strand.
TGAAACCCAGACCAAGATCCCGACCGAAGTGCTGATTTCCGAGCGCCGCGAGTTCGAACTGGCCGAGCAGGGGTTTATCGCACTGACCATGCGCAAGAACACCGACAACGCGGCGTTCTTCTCCGCCAACTCGTGCCAGAAGCCCAAGTTCTTCGGCAATGACAAAGAAGGCAAGGAAGCCGAGCTGAACTTCAAGCTGGGTACCCAACTGCCGTACATCTTTGTGGTCAGTCGCCTGGCCCATTACATCAAGGTCATCCAGCGCGAAAACATCGGCACCTGGAAAGAGCGCGGCGACCTGGAGTCGGAACTCAACACCTGGATTCGCCAGTACGTGGCCGACATGGATAACCCCGCGGCCGGTGTACGCAGCCGTCGTCCCCTGCGTCAGGCGGACATTACCGTCAGCGACGTCGAGGGTGATCCAGGCTGGTACCGCGTCGGTTTGAAAGTTCGCCCGCACTTCAAGTACATGGGCGCGTCTTTCACGCTGTCGCTGGTGGGCAAGCTCGACAAGAGCTGATCGGTAGCGCGAATGGGCCACGCAGCCGTTGCCCATTCAGGTGTTCACCCGAGGGTCATTGCCTCGGCGTTTCCATAAGATGGATTCAACGCAGCGAGACAGGGCCAGAGGCGCTGATCGATGCCTGAAAACTAACTGATTAACCCCGGAGTACACGTTATGCCAATGCCATGCTACTTGAGTATCGAAGGCCAGAACCAAGGCAAGATCGAAGGTTCCAGCACTGTTACCGGTCATGAAGGAAAGATCCTTGTTCAGGCCGTCGAACACCTGATCGATATTCCGAAGAACCCGCAGACCGGCCTGCCGGCTGGTAAGCGGGTTCACCAGGGCATGACCCTGACCAAGGAAATTGACAAGTCCTCTCCAAAGTTGCTGCAAGCCCTGACCTCCGGCGAGCAACTCAAATCCGTAGTCCTGGAGTTCTATCGGATCTCGCCTAAAGGCACCGAAGAAAAGTACTACACCATCACCCTGAGCAATGCCGTGCTCGTTTCGGCCCGCACCTGGGTGCCGAACGTATTGAGCCCTGAGTTCAAGCAAATGGGCCATATGGAAGACATCGGCATCACCTACGAAAAAATCGTCTGGACCTGGGTGCCGGACGGTATCGAAGCCGAAGACTCGTGGTTGGCGCCAAAAGCCTAAGCCGGGCTCGACTGTTCAATGCCGCCCTGGTCCAGGGCGGCGTTCTTGCTATCGCAGAAGGTACACCGCGTTGAGAGAAAAACGATTGCTGGAGCGCATCACAGGCCTGCAGGCCGAGACCGGCCGCACGCACCTGACCCAGGCTGAAGTGTTGACGCAGTCGATCGTCCAGCATCTGCAACGCATTTTGAATACCCGGCGCGGCAGCGTGCCTATCGACGCCGAGTTTGGCGTACCCGACTTCACCAATCTGGCCGGTTCGTTTGCGACCGGCGAGACCACGCAAATAATCGAGAACATGACTCGCATGATCGCCCGCTACGAGCCTCGCTTGAAATCGCCGCGCATCCTGGTCGCCGAAGGTGCTCAGGAAGTGTTGTCGCTGAGTTTCAGTCTTGAAGGCGTGGTGTCGATCGATGACCGGGACATTCCCATTCACCTGGCAACGCGTGTGTCTTCGGACGGTCGCGTGTCCCTGGCGATGCACTAAGTCATGCTCAACAGCCATTATCAAAATGAACTCAACCAACTGCGACGTCTGGCCGATGAGTTTGCGCGCCGCAACCCGGCCCTGGCGCCGCTGCTGGGGGTGGACTCGGCCAATGACCCGGATGTCGAGCGCTTGCTCGAAGGCGTGGCGTTTCTTACCGGGATGGTTCGCCAACGGTTGGATGACGAGTTTCCCGAGTTCATTCAAGAGTTGGCGCAACTGCTCTATCCCCATTACCTGCAACCCTTGCCCTGCCTGACGCTGCTGCAATTTCAGCCGCGTATGGCATTGCAGGCGGTCTCGCGTATCGAGCCCGGATGCGAAATTGCCTCGGTGCCGGTCGATGGCCAGCGGGTGCGCTTTCGCAGCACCGCGGCGGTCGATCTGGAGCCGTTGCAATTGGTCAGTAGCCGCTGGGACGGCGCCGCCGGTGAAGAGCGCAGCCTGGTTCTGGACTTCGCTTTTACCACCGCCGATCCCAATAGCTGGCTGGCCGACAGTCTGCGTTTCTATCTGGGCGATGGCCTGGCCGATGGCTCGAAGTTGTTGCGTCTGCTGCAGCTCAACCTGCGTGAGATTCGTATCTGCGCCCAAGAGCAGCCCATGACCATCCTGCCGGCCAGCCATTTGCGCGGCCTGGGATTCGATGCGAGCAACACCTTGCTGCCGTTTCCCGATACCGCGCACCCGGCCTATCGTTGCCTGCAGGAATACTTCGCGCTGCCCGAGAAATTCCTGTTTATCGAGCTTAGCGGGTTCAAACAATGGCGGGCGAGAGGCGCGGACGGGCGCTTCAGCGTGCGCCTGATGTTCGAAAACCTGCCGGACTGGACACCGAATCTGTCGACCAACAGTTTCATGCTCGGGGTGACCCCGGCGATCAATCTGTTCGCCCAGGAAGCGCACCCGCTGCGCATCGACCACAAGCAAGTCGACTATCGCATCCAGCCTGCCGACCATGGCCAGCGCATGAGCATGCGGATTCATTCGGTGCTCAAGGTCAGTGCTTATTCCGCCGCAGGCGGCGAGCGGCTGCTGGAACCGTTCAATACCTTTTCGCAGCGCGACACGTATAACCTGCGCATCCGCGCCTCGAGCATCGATGCCCAAGGCTATGACCACTATCTGAGCCTGCCCTACGGCGAAGGCAAAGTGCCCGGCGAGATGACCTTGTCCATCGGCTTGCTCTGCACCAATGGCAAGTTGCCGGAAAGCCTGCGCCTGGGCGATTTGAACCAGCCGACCGACAACACGCCGCCCAGGGTCGAGTTCAAGAGCATCCGTGGCATCACACCGTGCCAGCCGCCCAAGTTCGACGACAAGTTGCTGTGGCGCATGCTCTCGCAGCTCAATGCCAACCACTTCCGCCTGGCCGATCGCGACTACCTGCGCGGGCTGCTCGCGCTGTACCTGCCCAGTGTCGGCGAAGGTGCCCAGGACGCCAACCAGCGGCGCATCGATTCCATCGAAACCGTCACCGTCAGCCACCAGCGGCGCTTTATTCGTGGGCTGCCGATCGAAGGCAGTGAGGTCCGGGTCGAGTGCCGGGGCGACTATTTTCTCAGCCCCGGCAATTTCTACCTGTTCGGTTGCGTGCTCGATCAGTTTTTCGCCGGCTGTACGGCAATCAACAGCTTTACCGCTTTCACGCTGTTCGACAGCGTCAACCACGAGACCTTGAAATGGCCAGCGAAGATCGGGCACCAACGCCTGTTGTGATCGATCCGCTGCTCGATGACGGCGGCGAGTTCGGGTTTTTCCAGGCCTTGCGCCTGTTGCGGTTACGTTTCCCGAGCGAAAAAGACTTCGTCGACAACGTGCGGGTCCGGCCGCGTCTGGGGCTTGGGTTTCCGCTACGGGATATCGAGGGGATCGAGCAGGGCGACGACGGTCGCTATCGGATCGAGGCGAACTTTTTCGGTTTGTATGGCGTCACCTCGCCGTTGCCGACGTTTTACACCGAAGACCTGATCGACGAGCAACTGCTGGGCCACTCTGCGGGACGTGACTTTCTCGACATCCTGCATGCCTCGCTCTATCCGTTGCTGTTCCGCGCCTGGGAAAAGCACCGGATCTGGATCGACATTACCGAGCGGCGCGACGTCAAGAGCCTGCGCCAGTTGCAGGCGCTGATCGGCATTGCGGACGCGCGTCCGGAGCAACGCGATCAATCCAACGATTTGCTGCGCTATGCCGGGTTGTTCAACCAGTACCCGCGCTCGGCCCTGGGTCTGCAGCAACTGGTCAAGGCCGTGCTCGGTGATGTCGCGGTGGAAGTCGTGCCCTGTGTCGAGACGCGTTTGCGCATCGACCGTGGGGCGCGCACTTACCTGGGCATGCAGTGCGGTGTGTTGGGCGAAAACAGCCTGCTCGGTCGTGAAGTCATGGACCGCAGCGGCACGCTGGATATCCGCCTGACGTCACTGAGCACCGAGCGTTTTCACGGGCTGCTGCCGGGGCAAGCGCTGTATCAAAAACTTGAACGGTTGGTGGCGTTGTATCTGCAGACACCGCTACGCAGCCGATTGGTCATGCGGCTTGCGGCAGATAAGCAGCAGTGCGCTTCGCTGGCGGGCGGCTGGCAGCGGCTGGGCCTGGATACCTGGCTCGGTGACGGAGACACACAGGACGACGTTGTATTCATGCTGACGGCCGAACACGGACCAATGCTCGAAGAGAGGGCTCGCTAGATGATTCAGGTAGAACTCAAACCGCTATTCGCACGGCTTAATGTGTACAGCACCAAGGCCCTGGAGAACGCGGCGGGCCAGACCCTGGCGCGGGCTCACTACGAGATTTCCCTGGAGCACCTGCTGCGCCAGTTGCTGGAAGATCCGGATGCCGATACGACGCGCATTCTCGCTCGATTCGAGATCGATCCGCTGCGCCTGCGTGCGCTGCTGGATGAGGGCCTGGCGCAACTGAAAAACGGCAATCCTGGGCGGCCGGTATTTGCCGGCCTGCTCACCGAGTGGATTCAGGACGCCTGGCTGATTGCCTCGCTGGTGGTCGGCACCGGGCGGATTCGCGGCGGCTCGCTGTTGCTGGCGCTGGTATCGCGCCTGGGTTATTACACCGCCGGCACCCGTTACGGCGAACTGCTCAAGCCGATTTCCACCGATGCCCTGACGGCCGAGTTCGCTCAGCTGTTGGGCGGCTCCAGTGAAGGTCCGCTGGACAGCCTGCAGACCGGCGCGGCCTCCGCTTCGCTGGGCAGTGCCGGCGGTGTTGCGCCGGCTGCCGAAGACAATATCGCGCGTTTTTGCGAGGACCTGACCGCCAAGGCGGTGGCGGGGCGCATCGACCCGATTTTCGGGCGCGATGATGAGATTCGCCAGATGATCGACATCCTCGCCCGGCGGCGTAAAAACAACCCCATCGCGGTGGGCGAACCGGGTGTGGGCAAGTCCGCCGTGGTGGAGGGGCTGGCGTTGTTGATCAGCCAGAACGAAGTCCCCGACTTCCTCAAAAACACACGCCTGCTCAGCCTGGATCTCGGTGCGCTGGAAGCGGGCGCCAGCGTCAAGGGCGAGTTCGAAAACCGTCTGCGTGGCGTCATCGAAGAGATCAAGGCGTCCACCACGCCGGTGATCCTGTTCATCGACGAAGCGCACATGCTGATCGGCGCCGGCGGCGCGGCGGGTGGCTCGGATGCGGCCAACCTGCTTAAACCCGCGTTGGCCCGTGGCGAGCTGCGCACCATCGCTGCCACGACCTGGTCGGAGTACAAGAAGTACTTCGAGAAAGACCCGGCCCTGGCGCGCCGTTTCCAACTGGTCAAACTGGACGAACCGAGCGTTAAAACCGCGGTGTTGATCTTGCGCGGGCTCAAGGGGCACTACGAAAAAGTCCACGGTGTCAGCGTGCGTGATGACGCTATCGTTGCCGCCGCCGAATTGTCCGATCGCTACATCACCGGGCGCTTGCTGCCGGACAAGGCCGTGGACCTGCTCGACACCGCCAGCGCCCGCGTGCGGATCGGCCTGGGCATCAAGCCTGCCGAGTTGGAGCGCATGGAGCGGCAGTTGTCCGGCCTGGCGCGTGAACTGAACGCCCTGGAGCGTGACCGTGGCAATGGTTTCCCTGTGGAAGACCAGCGCCTGATAGATATCGCCGACGAACAGGCTGAGATTGACGCGCTTCGTGCTGCGCTGGAAGTTCGCTGGCTGGCCGAGCGTGACGCGGCGCTGCGCGTCCTTGAAGCACGCAAGCAACTGACCCTGCAAGAACAGGACCTGCCGGTTCCGGCCGAAGGCGAGGTCGCGCAGGTACTGGCCTCGCTGGAGGACCGTCAGGCCGAGCTGGATCAGGCCCGTGAAACCCTGGCCGCACTGCAAGGCGACGCGCCGCTGCTGTTCACCGAAGTCAGCCCCGATGCGATTGCCCAGGTCGTCTCCGACTGGACCGGCGTGCCGCTGGGCAAAGTGCTGCGCGATGCGGCAGGCGGTGTATTGGCCCTGGCCGACAACCTCAAGCTGCGCATTCGCGGGCAGGACACCGCCGTCGAACAGATCGCGGAAATCCTCAAGGCCGCGCAATCCGGCCTGCGCGATCCGCAACAGCCGTTGGGCGTGTTCCTGCTGGTCGGGCCATCGGGTGTCGGCAAGACCGAAACCGCCCTGGCCGTGGCCGAGCATTTGTTCGGCGGCGAGCAAGCGATGATCTCGGTGAACATGAGCGAGTACCAGGAGAAGCACACCGTCAGCCGCTTGGTGGGCTCGCCCGCCGGCTATGTCGGCTTCGGCGAGGGCGGCATGTTGACCGAGGCGGTGCGCAAGCGTCCGTATTCGGTGGTGCTGCTCGATGAAGTGGAGAAAGCCCACCTGGACGTGGTGAACATTTTCTATCAGGTCTTCGACAAGGGCAGCCTGTCCGACGGCGAAGGGCGGCAGATCGATTTCTCCAACACCGTGGTGTTGCTGACCAGCAACCTGGCCACCGAAGAGATCCAGAACCTGTGCGTCGATGGGCGGCCCGATCCGGACACCCTGGCGGAAAAGATCCGTCCAACCCTGTCCCGGCATTTCAAACCGGCGCTGCTGGCGCGCATGACCATCGTGCCGTTCTTCACCCTGGGTGGCGAGCAACTGGCGGGCATCGTGCGCCTCAAGCTGGGCCGGCTCAGCGAGCGCCTGCTGGCTTCGTCGAAAGTCCGCCTGACGTTTGCAGACGAGGTCGCCGCCGCCATCGCCGCACGCTGCACGGAAGTGGAGAGCGGGGCGCGCAATATCGACTTCATTTTGCGTAAAAGCCTGACGCCGCGGCTGTCGGACGTGTTGCTCGGGGCGATTGCCGATCAGCGCGCCCTGGCCGGTTTGCATGTGGCGGTGGATGCGCGCGGCGAGTGGGTCATTACCGCGCAAGAAGTCGATGCGATCAGGTCTTTACCCGAGCGTGAAGCGCTGCTTGAACCCCTAGAGTGACCGCTCGTTTACCGATTGAAGAACAAGGATTGATTGATGGCTCTCAATGACCACGCGCTCTGCACTTTCGCCAGCCTGGCACCTTCGCTGCTGCTCGAAACATTATGGGTGCAGCAGTGGCAGGGCGAGGAAAAGCTCTCTCAGCCGTATCGATTCGAGGTTCGGCTGGCCACGATCAATCCGTTGTTCGACGACGAAGCGCTGCTCGGCAACCGAGCGGTATTGACCCTGAGCGATGCGTTGGGGCAACCGCATCCCTATCAGGGCGTGGTCACGGAGGTGGATTATCTCGACGCCGATTCCCTGTATTTCTACTACCGCGTGGTGCTGGAACCGCGCTTTGTACAGTTGCGTCATTTCCGCTTTTCCGAAATCTGGTTGGACAAAAGTCTGCCGGAGCTGATTCGTGACGTACTCAAGTTAGCCGACCTTAATGTCGAAGGACCGGGTATGAACGGTTTGCCCGGTTCGGCGTATGACTTCGATATTCGCCTGCCGCTGGCCGATGATCCGCTGACTCAGGCGACGTTTACCTGCCAGTTCGAAGAAACCAGTTTCGCCTTTATTTCACGTCTTCTTGAATATTTCGGCGTGTATTACTTCTTTGAACAGGGGCCTGACGGCGAGGCGCTGGTGTTCTGTGGCGACCGACTGTACCAGCCGCAACTCCCCAGTCTGCTGACCTATCGTCGTCAAGATTCGGAACTGGATGTAGGTCGGGTCCTGGCGGTGGCGCGTACCTTCGAGCGCAAACTCGTCCGGCAAGCGGCGGGGGTCACGCTCCAGGACTTTTCCGCGAGCAACGCGCAGTTGAAGCTGGAGGTCAACGCTTCGGTGGCAACTGCCAGCCTTGGCGCAGATGCCTCAACCGAACAACGAGAGGCCGTCTCTGGTTCGTCTGTATTTGTCGGCGGGCAAGGGTTGTATGGCGAGCACTTCGGTTCGCTCGAACAGGGGCAATGGTTGGCCAATCGTCGCGCCCAGGCCATCGGTTGCCGTCAACGGGAGTTTCATGGCAGCGGTCGGGCCACGGGGCTGCGCGCCGGTTATCCGATGCTGTTAGTCGGCCACCCGCGTCCGCTGTTCAATGCCGGTTATCAGGTTATTGAAGTTCACCATGACGGTTATCAGCCGTTGCCGGGCCTGGGGTCGGAGGGGGAAGGACCGGGGCAGGGGATCAACACGCGGTTTATCGCCTTGCCCGGCGAGGTGCAGTTCCGCGCACCCTGCGTGACCCCGCGGCCTTATGTGCAGGGCGTGCTCAGTGCGGTAGTGGACGGCGATGAAGATACCGGTCGGCCGCTGCTCAATGAGCATGGTTGCTACAGGGTGAGTTTCCCGTTCATTCGCGGCGAGAAGAATGCAACGCGCGGTTCGGCCTGGTTGCGTATGGCCACGCTGTCCAGTGGTTCGAGCCACGGCATGAATTTCCCGCTGCTCAAAGGCACGGAAGTGCTGGTTTCGTTCTTGGGCGGCGACCCAGACCGCCCGGTGATCACCGGTAGCGTGCCCAACTCCGAGAACCCTAATGTGGTCACCGGCGATAACGCGACCCAAAGCGGCTTGAGCACCCCCGGTGGGCATTTGTTTGCGATGGAAGACAGCCCGTCCGGACCGATGATGAAGATGGGCGCGTCTACCGGTTGCAGTTTTACCTTGGGCGAGGGCGATGTCAGTGGGGCGCATTTGCGCACGGATAAGCATATGCAGTTGGCGTCCAGTTCTTATAAACATCAGGTGCCAGGTGTTTATTGGCAATCCATAGGGGGAGGGCATGCGCCGGCCCCGGTGGAGGGGAAGAGCTCTTCAGAGAGCTTGATGGGTGCCAACTTTAAAGATGGGCCTCCCACTCCCGGAAGTAGCAGCAAGCCGGCCTCCGCGGCAAGCACAACAGATAGCGCATCAAAGAAAAGCGGATTTGATAATTTCAAAGACGCAATAACCAACCCACAACTGAGCACAAAATTAGACGTTACAACTTCAATGCTTCAATTGAAGGGTGACGTAAATATAGCCAGCGGAAGTCTCTCTCTCTACGGAGTTGGCGTGTCAGTAAAACTTGGGTTGGTTTCGCTTTCGGCAGACTACAGCCTATATAAGAAAAGTATTGGTAACAGTGCCTGGGAGTATCATAAGGCGAGTATTAAAAATTCAGAGTATCTGAAAGGAAAGCATATCGTTCGAGCGTCTAACTCAAAAATGGAGTTGAAAAATACAGATATTTACTGCCATGAAAATGTAACCTCATATGAGATTAAATTGGGTGGGAATAGCATACTTATTAATGCCGCAGGGGTTGTCATAAGGTCGGACAAAATTATACATCTTGAAGGTCAGGTGCATGTTACTGGTGATGTTCTTGTGGGTGGAGATTTAGAAGTCTGCGGTAATGCTTTTTTTAATAAGTTCATGAAAGTTAGCGGCACTATAGTGGGAGCAACGATTACTTCTGATCAAGTACAGGAGTTTCCGTGTTTTGAATTAGCCCCCAGCCCCAGCCTGTTAAGTCTGAAGGTAGCATCACGCCCAAGTCTTGCTGCGGTGAAAGTGGCCGCGGGCGGAGCCAATGCGGTTGTAAACGGTGCCGTTGACCTGCTTGATGGCGTCGCCGATGGGGTCGCGGCAGCGGGCGATGCTGCTGCACCGCCCGCTGCCGCGCCGTGATACGGAAAAAAGAGGCGTAAGTTTCCTATTCGGAGAGTCCGATGCAGCTCAAATGTGAACAGGCCAGCCTTTTATTGCTCGCCAATGCCAAACCACTGGACCTTCATTGCATGGTCGTCACCCTTGGTCTGCTGGTGGACGCTGAAGATCAGGTAATGGCCGCTGGGAAAACTTGGGCCTGGTTAACCGAGCGACTTGGTAAGCAGACGCTTGACAGTGGCCTGAAGAAAAGTCGAGGCACATTCGCCGTGCAAGGTAAGGCTTATCCACTGGTAGATGCACAACGGAGTGGCATGGCGGTGCGGGTGCGTCTGGGGGATATGGAAAAAACGTTGCATGTATTCGCGCCGCGGCAATGGCGCAAAGGGCCTCTGGGTTGGACGTCCGTTGTGACCGGTCAAGTGGATAACCTGCCATTGGACTTTGAAAACGCTTATGGCGGTAATCAGTGGCCAGATAATCCGAAAGGCAAAGGCCATTATCCAGAGGTGGACGCCGCACAAGGAATGCCGTTGGCACAACTGGAGGTGGCGAATGCCACAGTTGTTGACCCCAATGATCGGCCAGCCCTGGCGAGTTTTTTGCCATTGCCAGCACAAAGCGCTGAACGCCGCCAGTTCATGGGTACCCTTGACGAGCATTGGACTGCTTATCGCGCCCCATTCTTACCTACGGATACTGATGCTCGCTGGTTCGATGAAGTGGCACAGGACCAATGCAATTCCGGGTTTTGGCGTGGCGACGAAGCCTGGTCGATCGCAGGCATGCACCCTACCGAGGCTCGGGTCGTCGGGCGTTTGCCGGGCCTACGGCCACGGCTGTTTATTGAGCGTGCGGATAAGCGTGTACCCGTTACCGAGATGGCGCTGGACCTGGATACGGTATGGCTGTTCCCTGATGTGCAAAGTGCTCTTCTGCTGTACCGCGTCGAAGTACCGGTACTCGATATAGATGCGCAAGATATCGTCAAATTAGCTATGGCCCTCGAACGAGCGGGTGATCCTGTGCTGGACACGCAAGTCTGGATTGAGCGGCTTTGGCCAAGCCCTCCCGTCGAGCCGTTCAAGGTGGCGCCTGTCGAACCAACCCCATTCGACTCCGAGCCGATAATCGCCAGTTTGCAGGCCGCTGCGGATTCGCAGTATGCGGAGTTAAGTGCAGCTCATGAGCAGTGCATGCAATACGCTCAGATGATGGCGACTCGCATGAATCTGCCTTTCAATCCGGCCGATTATCCGCCGTCAGCGAAAACGGACTTTACGGTTTTGATGCGCGAACCGATGCCCCCCGTCAAACCCTTTGACCCCAAGGCATTGGCGCTAGAAATTAATTCGGAAATCGCCAAGGCTCAGGCCCAAGGCATGGAGTATGCCCATCAGATGATGAGCCGCTTGGGCATAGATGCAGAGCAAGCGCTGGCGCGTGCTAAACAGCCAGCACCCAAGGTCGACATCATGGACATGCTTGAGCGCCTGGAGCTGCCTCCAGACCAGCAGGCGCAAGCCAAGGAAAAACTGACTGCCGCAATAGCAGAGTCTCAAACCGTGGAAGCTGAGATAGACCGTGTTTTAAGCGCCATGGACAAAGCGCTGGCGGCTGATCGACTCCAATTCGCCCCCATTCTCCCGCTTCCTGAATACTGCAGTCTGACCCGTGAGCGGCTGCTAGCCTTGCACGCGGCAGGTAAGACGCTGCAAGACCTCAATTTGGAGAGCCTTGATCTTTGCGAAATCGATCTGAGCAGCGCCGACCTGAGAAATACCACTTTCAAGAGCTGCAAGCTCAATGGCACTCGACTGAAGGATGCCGATCTGAGCCACTGTCAGTTCATCGACTGCGACTTGGGGGCTTCGGATCTGAGCAAGGCGCGCTTGCAGTACGCAATGTTTCATAGGGTTCTATGCCAAGGCGCCTCGTTCTGCGGCACTAGCTTGATCGATATCCGCGCTCAGAACTGTGATTTCTCCACTGCCGATTTCACCGAAGCCAACCTGCAACAAGCTCAACTCAACGAATGCAGCCTCGACAAGGCTCAACTGAGCAACGCCAATCTAAGCCAACTGCATCTCAATAGATGCGACCTGAGCGGCGCACTACTCACCGACAGCAACCTGCACAAAGCCAAGCTCTACGACTGCACACTGGACGCGACGGACATGCACCGCGCCAATCTCAGCAAAGCCGATTTTTCCAAGATAGTGGGCCGTGATCTGGACTTGCGCGAGTGCAACCTGCAGAACCTGCGTCTGGCCGCTCACTGCGTTTTGCCGGGTGTGCGCCTGGACGATGCCGACCTGACCGCTGCCAGTTTTCAAGATGCCGATCTGAATCACGCCAGCCTGCGCGGCGCACGGCTTAACGACGCGCTGCTGAGCGGTTGCGACCTGAGTGATTCCGACGGTGTCGGGCTCGTCGCGCAAGGGGTCTACCTGTCGGGATGTGACTTGAGTCGCGCTGATTGGTCTGGCGCCAACCTGCTTAACGGCCGCTTGCGCAAGGTGTGCCTGGAGCAGACCAACCTCAGTGGCAGCAACTTGCATGGCTTGGCCAGTGACGCTGTGCACGGCAGCGGCGTGCGCCTGGAGCAGGCATTGATGACGCGTTGCCGACTCAAGGAGCGCCTGACTCATGCTTGAGGTATTAAGTGCCGAGCGTCTAAGGGAGTTGCTGGCTGATTGGCAGCCCTTGCGCGCGTTGAATCTGGCCGGTGGCGACTATCGCGGTGTTGATTTGAGCAACGCGCGGCTGGAAGAAGTGGATGCGCGTGGCGCGCAATTCAATGGCGCCATGCTGACCCAAAGCTACTGGAAAGACTGCCGCCTGGACGGCGCCAATTTTTCCGACAGCACTGCGCACGCGTCGCACATGAACGGGTGTTCATTGCAGGGCGCATTGTTCACGAATGTGCGTTGGAACAAGGCCTACTGGGCGCAATGCTACGGCGAGGATCTGGATCTGTCGGGGGCGCAGCTAGAGGCTTTTACGCTCTCGGAGTGCCGCGTGCCGCGCATCAGGCTCGCCGCCGCCCAGTTGAGTAAATCCCAATGGAACCGCTGCGATCTGACGGGCCTTGATGCGCAGTCGGCGCATTTTACGAAGGCACGGTTGATCGATTGCCAACTCGATCAGGCGCGCTTCGGCCTGACGTCGTTGCAGCAGTGTGCCTTTGATGAATCGTCGTTGAGTGGCGCCGATTTTCATGCCGTGCAGGCCGAAGGCGCGTCGTTCTACCGCAGCAAGGGAACCGCGCCGATGTTTGTCGGTGCCCATCTCAAGGGCGCTCTGTTCAATGCCAGCCATTTTGACTCGGCCGATTTCAGTGATGCCGTTCTGGAGATGGCCATCCTGATAGACGCCCAGATGCCAGGCGCGCGCTTTGACCGCGCCCTGTTGCGTTATGCCGATTGCACCGCGTTGCTTGCGCCACGCGCCTCGTTCGTCGCCGCCGACGTGACCGGCATGAATGCGCATGCCGCTGATTTCACCCAGGCCGACTGGCAGCAGAGCACCCCCCAGGCCATCCAGCCCGTTGATACCGAACGCCTCGCCGCCGAGCAATGGCGGCCCGCCTCTTTAGGAAAATCGAGATGAATGAAGCCCCGCAGTATTGCGATGCCGCTGCTCAATTGCGTCATGCACAGGTCAACGCACTGGATGGCGAGCGTTTCGGCGTGGTCAGCAGCGATGGCCGCCGCTATTGGCTAAAACCCGCATTCGGGTGCCTGGTGCGTCCGGCAGTGGGGGACAAGGTGTTGGTCAGCCTGGACGCGCAAGGCGGTTACATCCTTAGCGTGCTGGAACGCGCCATCGCTCAACCGGCGCGTCTGCATCTGGAGGGTGACCTGCATTTGAGCCTGCCCGCTGGCGCGCTGAGCATTCAGGCTCGCGACGGCGTGAGCCTTGACGCCGGTAGCGCATTACGGGTGTGCGCCGAGCAGGGCAGTGTGCTGATGCAGCGCGCGCATCTGACGGTCGGGACCCTGGTCATGAGTGGCGAGCATCTTGAGAACCATTGGGTCGAGCGCCACGACAACAGCCTGTATCACCGCGAAAAGGCCGTGCGCCACGAGGCGGATTTTGCTGACAGCCGCCGTCGCGTCGAAGGCCATGAAGAACTTCATTCCGGCTCGTTGCGCCAGCGCGTGCGCGATGACTGGAGCGTGCAGGCCGACACGCTGGACCTGAATGCACAACGTAGCGTTGCCATTGATGGCGACAGCATCAAGCTGGGGTGAGATCGATTATGTATATGCTCAATAACGGCGGTGCGATGGCGATGTCCACCGTGCCCGATATCTGCAAGACGCCCGTTCCGCCAGCGGGCCCCGTGCCGTTGCCTTATCCCAACTCTGCCGATACCAGCGCCGCAGACCCGGGTGGATTGGTGATGGAAGTGCTGGTGGACGGCATGCCAGCGATGAATATGTCGAGCAAAGTGTTGATGACCAGTGGCGATGAGGCGGGTGTGGCCGGTGGCGTCACCAGCGGTAAGGTCAAGGGTGAAATGATCTTCATCGAGGGCAGCGCCAAAGTGATGGTCGCAGGTAAGCCCGCCGTGCGTGTCACCTGCCAGACCATGCACAACGCCAATAACACCATGGGTACGGTTTCGCAGCCGAGCCAGACCGCTGTTCTGGTGATGGAGTGAGCATGCCCTCCATCAAGTGTTCCATGGGCGGACTCGTCCTGTGCATCCTGCTCGCCGCCTGCAGCAGCCAGGAACTGACCCCCGAGCAAAAGGCTCTCACCGCGCTCAAATGGGACTACACCGAAAACGCTATCGAGCTGAGCTTCACCGCCGATAACGACCTCAATCAGTACGACGGCCAGGCGCATAACCTGTTGGTGGTGGTCACGCAGTTCGATCAGATCAGTGCGTTTTCCGCCTACACCGGCAGCTCCCAGCAACTGAGCAACCTGCTGCTGATGAACAGCGCGCCGCCCGGGATGATCGGGCTTACGCGGCTGTTTATCGAGCCGGGGCAGACCCGGCAGTTAAGCCTGCCGCGACTCGAGGGCGCGAAGATGGTCGGTGTCGCTGTTGGCTATGCGCATCTGGACCCGACGCGCAGCGTCAAGCTCTATCAGATCGGCGTCGACGTGACGTCGACGGGGTTTTTCAGCAAGACCTGGACCGCCACACCGCGCCCCATCGCCATTGACCTGCTCGTCGGGCCTGATGCGCTGTTGCGCGGCAAGGAAAGTCGTCTGGCGTTGCCCAAGCCGGTGCAGCCCCGAGAGGGCGAGGTGCGCCTGCCCGGCGCACAGGACTGACCTGCTTGTCGTGAGCGTTGCAACGGCCACGCTTTTTCAATTTTTTGCCTGAAACCGAGCCCTATGAATATCGATCAGTTGTTGTATTGGCACCAGGGATTGTTCCTCCAGCCTCAGCATTTCCAACAGAACGATGCCCGTATCGAGCATCGTCTTGCCCGTACCACGGGGTTGAACCATCCCTATCCGTGGGGCCTGATCTCGCTGAAGATCAACGAACCCGCGCTGGTTGCCAAACAATGCCTGCTCGATCAATTGTCGGTGCGCTTCGCCGAAGGCACGTTGGCCGAATATCCGGGTAATGCGGTGCTCGAGTCGCGCAGCCTGGACCTGAGCGAATTCAGTGGCGGCCGCACGCTGTTTGTGGGGTTGCGCCGCTTGCTGCCAGGCGAAGTCAACGCGCAAGTGTTCGAGACCCTCTCGGCCGGTTCCCGGGCGGAAGCGCGGTTTATCGTGGCGGCTGACCCGGAAGTGATCGGTGACCGTCTCGGCAATTCCCCGGAAGCACGGGTGCGCCCGATGTCCTATGTATTGCGGCTGTTCTGGGAGGATGAGCTGGAGCATTTGAGCGCCTACGAGCTGCTGCCGATTGCCCGCCTTGAACTGGACGGTGATCGCGTCCGGCCGGCCCAGCGCTACGTGCCGCCGTCGATCAATCTGGCGGCATCGCCGATGCTCCTGCAAACCTTGCGTGAAGTCCGTGACGAACTGGTCGGCCGGGCGCGGCAGTTGTCGGTGTACAAGCAGCCGGGGGAGTCGCGGCGCGGCGATCTCGACGCTGCGCAGGTCAACCATCTGATGGCGCTGGCGGTACTGAATCGCTATGGCCCGTTGCTGACGCATTTGCTCGAAACACCGCAGGTTTCGCCATGGGAGCTTTACGGCACCCTGCGCCAACTTGTCGGTGAGTTGAGTCTGTTTTCCGATGTCTGCGACATGCTCGGCGAAACCCCGGATGGCCGTCTGTTGGTGCCGCCGTACAAACACGAGGAGGCGGGGGCCGCAACGATTGCGCTGGTGGCCCTGATCGGCCAGCAGCTCAATGAAATCAGCATCGGCTCAGAGTTGTTGGTGCACCTGCAACTGCAGGAAGGTTTTTATCAGGCCCCATTACCAGACGCGTTTTTCGGCCCACGGCATCGTTACTTTCTGGTGGCGCGCAGTGTGGTCGATCCGGTGTGGCTGGCCGAGTGCCTGCCGATGGATGGCAAGCTCGGAGCGCAGAGTGTCATGCAAGGCCTGGTCAACCGCGCATTGCCCGGCGTCGAGTTGATCTACCTGCAGGTTCCGCCCCAGGGGCTGCCACGGGTGGCCGGCGCGTTGTACTTCCGCCTGGAAACGCTGAGCGATGGTTGGGAAACGCTACAGCAGGAGCGTCAGGCGGCGTTTTTCCTGCCCCAGCCGCCGGCTGACCTGAGTATCGACCTGGTGGTGGTGCGCACATGATCAATCCCCGCCTGGCCGACTGCTGGATGTCGAGTTTCGAGGCTGCCAAGCGCGGCTTCATTGATCCGGCACAGTCCTACGAGACGCTTGCGCCGGCGCTCATCGTGCTGCTCGATGGCGCGGCCAATCGGGCCCGCGAGCTGCATTTTGCCGAAGCCGAAGTGCGTGAGGCGTTGTTCGCGGTGGTCGCCTGGATCGATGAGGCGGCCATGTCTGGCGAATGGCCCGGGGCGGCAGAATGGCGGCGGGCGCCGTTGCAACGTCACTACTTTTCCACCAGTCGTGCCGGGGTCGAGTTCTTCCAGCGCCTGGAGGCATTGCCCGAGGCGGCGGTCGGTGCCCGCGAGGTCTTCGGCCTGGCCTTGCTCGGCGGCTTCCAGGGGCGCTACGCGACCCGTCCGGGTGGTGAGCTGGTGCAGTACCGTCGGCTCTGCCTGGAACGGATCATTCTCGATCGGCAGATGGTCCCGCTGGATGCCACCAGCCACCTCTTTGAACAACCCGAGGCGCAGCTGCCAACCCGCCTGCGTGTGGTGCGCCGGGGCTTGCCCGGTATTTCGTTGCTGCTGCTGATCGGGGTGCCCTTGATTCTGTTGACCGTGCTTTACATCAGTTTTGACCTCTCGCTGGGTCGACAAGTCAGCCAATTGCTGGAGATGCGCTGATGTTGAAGAAAGCAGGGGTGTTGTTGCTCTGGGCGGTGCTGCTGGTATGCATCGTGCTGTTGCTCTGGGGCCTGGCGCTCTACGAAAACTGGCCATTGTGGTACGTGCCGGTGATTTTCATCGTTGCGCTATTGCTGGTTTTTTGCCTGCGTGGGGTCGGGCGGCGCTGGTATGCCTGGCGCTTGCGTCGGCGGATGAACAGCGAATTGCCCCAGAGTCGCGATGAAGCGCCGGCGCTTGATCAGGACTGGAACAGCGGCGTGCAGATGTTGCGCCAGTCGCGCCTGAGTCGATTGGGTTCACCGCTGTATGTGCTGCCCTGGTTCCTGACGCTGGGCGAGAGTGACAGCGGCACCCGGCGTTTGCTGGGCAACAGCGGGCTGACCTCGGCCTTGCGTTCGACCCACGGTGGAAAGCCGGCGGCCTCCACCGGGACCTTGGATTGGTGGTTCCTTGAGCGTGGCGTGATCATTGACCCCGCCGGGCGCATGGCCGAGGGCAACAGCGACGCTGGCCCGGAATGGCGGCGGTTGCTGTACTGGCTGTTGCGTTCGCGGCGCCGTGAACCCCTCAACGGTGTGCTGCTGGTGATCGACTGTCAGCGCTTGTTGAGCGATTCGGATGCGCGCCTGGCCGAGCAGGGGCACAATCTGCGCCGCCGCCTGGATGATCTGGTGAAGGTCTTTGGTGCCCGTTTGCCGGTGTATTTCATTATTACCGGTGCCGAAGCCTTGCCGGGCTTCACCCAATGGGCGTCCGCTCTCACACCGCCGCAACGTGAGCAGCCATTCGGCCTGCTCAGCCTGCAGCGCACGGGGGCGGCGCAGGTGTTTCTCGAAGAGATGTTCAGTGGGATTGGCCAGCGCCTGTTCGACCTGCGTATCGAGTTGGGCGTGCGTGGCCTGCCTGATGACGAGGCGTTCAGCCTGCCGGAGCGCATCGTTGATCTACGCTCGCGTCTCCAGCATCTGCTGTTGCCCGCGTTTGACGCCAACCCCTACAGCGAGTTGCCGCTGCTCTGCGGGCTGTTCCTCACGGCCAACGGGCAAGAGGCTGACGGCACAAGCGAAGGCTGGTTCAGTCATGAGTTGCTCGGACAGCAGTTGCCGGCGCAACGCCATGCCTATCAGCCCATCGACAGCTGGCATCGCTGGCGCCGACTGTTGGCCCATGCCGCGGTGCTTGGCTGGCTGGGACTGTGTGTCGGCTTTGGCGCCTTGCTGGTGTATGCCGACCACCACACTGAGGCAGTGCTCACCGAAGCGATGGACGAGCCGCCAGCGGCCGAGGACTTCGACGGCGGGCTGGAGACCGACCTGGATGCGCTGCGTCGCTTCCGCCAAGCGTTGATCAGCCTGTCTGCCCAGCAGCAGGGCGGCTGGCATGGTTTGCTGCCGTTCTCCCGGCATATCGAACAGGTCCAGGAGCATTACCGCTCTGACTACGTCAGGCTGTTCGACCGCGAAATACGCACGCCGGTATTCGATGGTGTCATTTCGCAAAACCTGCGCGGCGCGTTGAACAGCGGCGATCCACGCCTGATTGCCGCGTATGCCGAATACCTCGTGCGACGGATCAACCTGCTCGATGCCCGTCTGAACAATCAGTCGATGGATAACCTGCCGCTGCCGGGTTCCGAGGTGGGTTTCCTGAACTTGACCTACGGCTCCAAGCAAGCGACCAGCGCCGGGCAGTTGGTCACCCTGGGGAGCAGCTATCGCTCCTATCTGGAGTGGCAGACCGATATGGCGCAGATGCAAGGCCAGCGCGCGGCCTTGCTGGGCCAGCTCGAAAGCATGGGGCTTGAAGGGCGCCCCCTGACGTGGCTCAAAGCCTGGGCCGAACTGCAGGACAATCTGCCGCCGATCCGGCTGGCTGAATACTGGAGCGATAGCGATAACCCGGGGCTGAGTCTTTCCGGTGCCTATACGTCGCAAGGGCATACTGCGATTTTTGCTTTTATGGATGAACTCGGCCTCGCCAGCCGTGACAGCGCGCTGTGGGAGACACAGCGGGTGAAATTCCTCGATCAGTACCGAAGCGATACCCAGGATGCCTGGTATCGGTTTCTCCAGGGCAGCCTGCTCAGTGCGCAGACGCGCTTGAAAAATCGCGGTGATTGGCAACTGGCCCTGAGTGTCGTCGGTACGCCCAACGATCCGTTCCTGAAGCTGTTGCATCGCAGTGCCGAACGGTTCGCCCTGATCCCGGTCGAGCAACGCACACCTTGGGCGAACCGCGCGGTGTCGCTCGATCGCTTGCTTGAACTGGCCAGTAACAACGATCTGCATGCCGAGGCGGGGGCGCTGGGCAGTCTGAAAATCACCAATGCGCTAGGCGGCGATGTGCTCAAGGGCATGGCCAATGGCGGCTCGATCGAAGGCGGCGTCAATGGTTTGCGCGACGAGTTGACCCAAGCCCGCGCGTTGGCCAGGTTTCAGCAGTTGATGAAAGGAGTGGTGGCCGATCTGCAGAAAAGCGATGCGCAAGCGTTCCAGGTTGCCGTGGATACTTGGGGTTTCGGTGCCGATCCTGCGGTGAAGTCTGCGCCGCTGTGGGAAGCCGATAGCGTGCGCAGCGCCTTGATCCAGGCGCTGAAGGGTCCGGATCCGCGTGAAGATGTGGTCTGGTCGTTGGCGACCGGCCAGTTGGATTTCGCCTCGCATTACGCCTCCGAAGTGGCGGCCTGTCGCCTGCAAAGTGACTGGAGCGGGCAGTTGCTCAGTTCGATCCAGGGCGTGCAGGACCCGGTCATGCTTAACGAGCTGCTGTACGGCGAACGCGGTCAACTGCCGGCCTTTATGAACGGGGCGGTGAAAACCTTCGTGCAACGCGATGTGCAGCGCTACAGCGGACGGGAAGCGCTGGGTGTGCAAATTCCGTTGACCGGTGCGTTCTACGCTTATGTCAGTCGTATGCAGCATGCGCGCAACGATCTGCTCGGTGCCGAGCGACAGAGTCAGGCCCAGCAGGCCACCGAGCAGCAAAGCCGGCAGGCACTCGAAGCCGAGCAGAAAAGCCTGGTGGCGCAACGGGCTGAGCTCAAGCAGAGCATTGCCACACTGCAGGCCACCGCGGCCGTGGTGGAATTGTCCGCCGCGCCGTCACAGGTCAACCTCGGCGCCCGTTCGCTGCCCCAGCAGACGCGCCTGACGCTGCAATGCAGTGGCCGTTCGACGGTGCTGGATAACTTCAACTTTCCCACCAGCGCCAGCTTCGTCTGGGCACCCGGAGCCTGTTCCGATGTTGCCCTGGAGATCAGCTTCGCCAACTTCAAGCTGACCCGGCACTGGACCGGAGACCGGGCGTTCGTGGACTTCCTGCGGTTGTTCAACGGTGGGCAACACACCTTCAGCGCCGATGATTTTCCGAGCCAGCGTAACTTGATGGGCAGTGAGAACCTTATCGGCATTCAACTGACCTACCGCCAGGAAGGCGAACAGGTATTGATGGACAAGTACAGCCAGGCCGACCAATTGCAGCGCCAGGCCACCATCCTCGATGCACAGCTGAATGGCATCGCCGAGCAGTTGACGGCGATGGATGCCCAGGCGGCCGCGACGAATGTCCGTCTGGCCGCCCTCGGTTCGCCCACCGAGCAGGGGGTCGCGAGTATTCAACCGCCGACCCAGATTGCCTGGTGCTGGACGCCCCGGCCCGTGGCAACAGGTCTGTCGGCAGGTGAAGGGATACGTTTGGATCTTGGCACCTATGGCAACGAGACGCGCTTGAAGAACCTTGAGGCGCAGTTGCATACCCTGGGCTTGACCAGTCGGCGCGAAGCCGCGCAGGGGATAACGGGTGACAAGGTGACGCGGTTGCTGGTGTTGGCGCTGCGTGACGACGCGGCGGCACAACGGACGATTCGCGACATTCTGCGCAAAATGGGCGTGAGCGCCACACTCGACAGTGCCGCCGCCAGTAAGGTCGACCTGTGATGAAGGGCTGGCGTGCTTCATTGGCGCTGCGCATTACCTGTGTGCTGGCGCTGGTTCTGGCGTTGAGTTGGTGCGTGGCCGCCGGGCTTAGCGCGTGGCGCACGTATGAACAACTGCAAGGCAAGGCGCTGGACGATCTCGGCCAGCGCCTTGCCTTGCTCTCCAGTGTGGACAATGACGATTTTCGCGACGCGGAGGAGGGCGCCAGACGACTGATGACGCGCTGGAACAGCGGCGCGGCAAACGAGTTTGGCGGCAACATTTTCCAGCGCAGCACCCTGCATTGGGTGCTCAATCCGCCCGCGCAGGGCGTTGCGGACAACGCCGCGGCCACTGATCGGTTGGCCCGCGCCGCTTCCGCTGCCGAAGCATTCGGTACGGCCGGCCAGGCGATGACGGTCGATACGTTTTTCTATTTTCCCGACGCTGGGGCGGCTTTTTCCACGCAAGTCGATATTCCGTCGGGTTTCGCCCAGGCCCGGGCAACTCATTTGCGCGCGCTGTTCGACGGACTGCCGACAGATGGGCCTCAGGTTGTCTGGGACGGGCCTTATTACGAGCCGTCGCTGGGCCGCCAGTTGATCAGCGTTGCGGTGGTCGCCCGGGATGTATCGGGCAAACCCTTGTTCATGACGGGCTATGAATTGAAGCTGGATGAGCGGTTGGCCCGTATCGGGCAGTTGCTCAATGGCTATCCCACCCTGTTGCTGGATGCGCAAGGTCAGCGTATTGCCGATCTTTCCGGCAATACGCTGGAGGCGGTTTCCCGCGACAGGCTCAAGCAACTGATCGCGGATTTGCCGGCCGCAGCCGGCTTCCCACAGATCGGTCGCTTCGACGCCGACACGCCGATGATCGTCGCTCACCTGCAGCAACCGGATTGGTATCTGTTGACGCTTTATCCGCAAGCGCAACTGCGCGCTGGCGCGTTGGGCCTGATTCTAGCCGAGATACCTTTTGCGATTGTCGGCTTCATCCTCTTGGCCCTTGGTTTACTCTGGGTGTTGCATCGCCAGTTGGCGCAGCCGCTGGCCCGGTTTGCGCGGGAAATCGAAGAGACCGCTCGCGGCGACGACCTGTCGCGTCGTTTGCCAGAGGCGCGCGCCGATGAGTTGGGACGCTTCGCCAGGGCGTACAACCGCTTGCTCGATGCGTTGCAGGCCGAGCAGGCCGGGCTAGAGCACCTGGTGGAGGTCCGCACTCAGGAACTGCAGGGCGCCCGGGATATGGCCAACCAGGCCAACCAACTCAAGGGGCAGTTCCTGGCCAACATGAGTCACGAAATCCGTACCCCGATGAACGCCGTCATCGGCATGAATCACTTGCTGGCGGATACGCCGCTCACGGCTCAACAGCAACATTTTGTCACGGCCATCCGTGAGAACTCCGAAGCCCTGCTGGCGCTGATCAGCGACATCCTGGACTTCTCCAAAATCGAGTCGGGTAACCTGAATATCGAGCAGGTCGAGTTCGATCTGACCGAAGTGCTGGAAGACGTCACCGAACTGTTGGCGCCGCGCGCGGCGGAAAAGGGCCTGCGCATGATCTGTCATATTGCCACTAATGTACCGGGGCAAGTGATCGGTGATCCGTGGCGACTGCGGCAGATTCTGCTCAATCTCCTGAGTAACGCTGTCAAGTTCACCGCCAGCGGCTCGATTCGCCTGCTGGTCTGGCGGGGGGAGGGCGACCTGCTCGGATTTCAGGTGATCGATACCGGCATCGGCATCGCGCCGTCCGCACAGCGTTCGGTGTTTGAGGCGTTTTTGCAGGCCGATGCCTCCACCACCCGAAACTACGGCGGTACCGGGTTGGGCTTGTCCATCAGCCAGCGCCTGGCCGGGATGATGGGCGGCGGTATCGAGTTGCACAGCCAACCGGATGTGGGTTCGACCTTCGCGCTGACCTTGCCCTTGCCGCAATGCCCGGCGCGTGCGGCCGACGCCCCTCGGTTGTGGGGGCTGCGAACCCTGGTGGTGGATGAGCACGCCGATGAGCGTGGGGCATTGATGGAGATGCTCGGCCAGTGGCAGATGCTGTGCCAGGGCGCAGCGTCCGCGGAAGAAGCATTGAGCCTGATGCACGAGCAGGCGCAGTTGGGGGTCAGGTTCGACTTGGTATTGGTCAATTGGCGCCTGCCGATGGTCGATGGCGTCGAGTTCGCCGACCTGTGCCGTGCAGCGCCGGCGTTGGCAACCGCGCGCATCGTGCTGATGGCCTCGCAGGTGGAATCACTGCCGTCTGCCGATGAACTGCGCGCCCATGGCCTGGCCGCGTGCGTTGTCAGGCCGCTGCGTCGTCAGCATTTCTATCGGACCTTGTGCGAGGTGCAGAGCGGCGCAACGCCGACGCTCTGCGAAACAGCATCGCCGTTGCGCAGTCTGGAACGGCATGATTTCGGCCTGGATGTGCTGGTGGTCGATGACATCGCCACCAATCGCGAGATTACTCAGTTGTTCCTAGAGCGTTTCGGCCATCGCGTCGTTCATGCCCGCGACGGTGTCGAGGCACTGGAGATACTCGGTCGGAAGATTTTCGACGCGGTCTTGATGGACGGGCAAATGCCGCGAATGGATGGCATGGAGGCTGTTCGTCAATTGCGTTCGGGGCAGTGCTCAGTGCTGGATGAGGATGTTTACGTGATTGCCTTGACCGCCAACGCCATGAGCGGTGACCGGGAGCGTTTCATCGAAGCCGGCGCCAACGACTATCTCGCCAAGCCCGTGTTACCGATGCAGCTGTTCGATGCGATCACGCAAGTGATCGTGCGGCAGCAGGCACGCGGGATGGAGTTGCGCAGCGCAGAGCCCTCGGCACCGAGCCTGGCGAGGCCCGTGCCGACCCTGATGCCACTCCAGGAACAGGATCCACTCCGGGCCCCGCGTCTGCAGCGTTTATTCATGGCGGACTGCCAGGCCTTGCTGGCTCGGCTCAAGGAGGCGGTCGCGCAGGTCGATCATGCCGAGGCGGCGCGTATCGCCCATAGCCTCAAGGGAAGCGCCGGGCAATTCGGTGAAGCGGCGTTGGAGGCGTCGGCGGCGTTGATGGAACAGGCCGCTGCTGACGCGGATATCGCCACGATGGTCGCTGCGCTGTTGCAACTGGAAATGCATGGTCTGACCCTGGCTGCGCGTCAGCCCGGCCCCTCTGAAAAAACTGGAAAGCCTGACGATGTCTGAGTGCCGTTTACTGCTGGTGGATGATCACGCAATGATTCGCGAAGGGTTGTGTGCGCTGCTGGCCGGTGTGCCTGAGCTGAGCGTGGCGGGCGAGGCCGAAGATGGTCAGCAAGCCGTTGCCATGTGCCGCGCCTTGCAACCCGATCTGGTGTTGATGGACCTGAATATGCCGTTGCTCGATGGCGTCTCGGCCCTGACCCTGATCGCCAGGCGCTGGCCGGCCATCCTGATCATCGCCCTGACTTCCACAGTCTCCGAACATAACGCCGCGCTGGCGCTGGAGGCCGGCGCGGTCGGCTATGTGCTCAAGCGCAGCCGGCGCGAAGATTTGCTCCAGGCCATCGCCCAGGTACGCGCGGGGCGAATCTATATCGATTCCGGTCTCGATGCCGCTCAAGTCATGGCGCTACGCGGCGCCGGGCACGCGGCCAGCGGTGTCAGCCTGACCGGACGAGAACGCCAGGTCTTGAAGCTCGTCGCCGAAGGCGCGCGTAATCGAGACGTTGCCGAGATCTTGTGTATAGGCCTCAAAACCGTAGAGACCCATCGGCTCAACCTGATGAAGAAACTGGACGCACACAACGCTGCCGATATGACCCAGTGGGCCTATCGGCTCGGTCTGCTTGGAGAGGATCAATAACCCGTTGGGCAAAGGCGGTTGGCTTTTTGATTGGCGCGGGGACACCGGCGTAAGTCAGCCCGCGCGCTGAACAACATCATGACGAAGAATCAATTTTGAACAATTTGTAGACGACGACAAAGAACACCGGTACGAAGAAAATCGCAAGCAATGTCCCAGAGAGCATGCCGCCAATCACCGCCGTTCCCAGTGCGTGCTGTGCGCCGGCGCCGGCGCCACTGCCGAGGACCATGGGCAGTACGCCCAGAATGAAGGCAAGCGACGTCATCAGAATGGGGCGTAAACGCATCCTGACCGCTTCAAGCGCTGCCTCAATGAGCCCCTTGCCGTGCTCGTGAATCTCCTTGGCGAACTCGACGATGAGAATGGCGTTTTTCGATGCGAGCCCGATGGTGGTCAGTAAACCGACCTGGAAATACACGTCGTTCATCTTCCACGTCAGGATGGCACCGACCAGTGCGCCGAGCACGCCTAAGGGGACGACCAGAATCACCGACATCGGTATCGCCCAACTCTCGTACAACGCTGCCAGACAAAGGAACACAATCAGGATCGACAAGCCGTAGAGCAGCCCGGTGCGGCCCGTTGAGGCTTTTTCCTGGAGCGACAAACCTGTCCACTCGTAGCCAAAGCCTGCTGGCAGTTGGGCCATGGCGTCTTCGACAATCGCCAGCGCCTCGCCGCTTGAGGCTTTCCCCGGCATCGCCATGCCAAGTATCTCCACTGACGGCGAACCGTTGTAGCGCTCCAGCTTGGGCGATCCTGACGCCCAGTGCGCCGTGGCAAACGCGGTGAACGGCACCATGGTTCCTGCGCTGTTGCGGACATACCAGCGACCGATGTCCTTAGGCAACATGCGGAACTGAGCATCCCCCTGGAGCATGACTTTTTTGACCCGGCCCTGATCAAGAAAGTCGTTTACGTAAGTGCTCCCCCATGCGGTTGAAAAGGTATCGTTGATATCGGACATCGAAAGCCCGAGCGTGCCCGCTTTGTGGTGATCGATATCCAGGCGAAACTCTGGCGCGTCCTCTTGCCCGTTGGCCCGAACTGCGACCAATCGCGGATCTTTGCTGAGAATTTCAAGCAGTTGGTTACGGGCTTTCATCAAGGCTTCATGGCCAAGGTTTGCACGATCCTGAAGCATGAGGTCAAAACCCGTTGCATTGCCCAGTTCCGATACCGCGGGTGGGGCGAACGGGATGATCTGCGCATCCCTGACCTTGGCGAAGTAAGCCCATGCCCTGGCCGTCACGCTGTTGACGCTAAGGGATTCGTCACGGCGCTCGTCCCATGGCCGCAGCTTGATGAATGCCAGGCCAGTGTTTTGGCCATTGCCTGCGAAACTGAATCCGGAGACGGTGAAAATGCCCGCAACCGCCTCTTTCTCATCCACGAGAAAATGCTGCTCGACTTGTTTGAGCGCGTCATTGGTGCGGGCTGCAGTCGCGCCGGGTGGAAGCTGTATCAGCGCAAAGAGCGTGCCTTGATCCTCGTCGGGCAGAAAACCCACCGGGATTTTGAGGAAGGCGCCGACAACCAAGATCAGGAGCGCGGCGTAGATGAGCATATAGCGTTTGGGCCTGCTCAACATATGGTTCACGCCACCCTGATAGTGGCGGCTGCCGCGTTCGAACGTCCGGTTGAACCAGCCGAAGAAACCGCGCTGGATCAGCTCATGTCCACGATCGATCGGTTTGAGCAGCGTGGCACAGAGTGCGGGCGTCAGAATCATTGCGACGAGAATGGACAACACCATCGCCGACACGATCGTGATGGAGAACTGGCGGTAAATCACCCCCGTCGAGCCGCCGAAGAACGCCATGGGGATGAACACGGCGGCCAGCACCAGTGCGACGCCGACCAGCGCCCCGGTGATCTGCCCCATGGATTTGCGGGTTGCCTCCTTGGGTGACAAGCCTTCTTCGCTCATGACCCGCTCGACGTTCTCCACCACCACGATGGCATCGTCGACCAACAGCCCGATCGCCAACACCATCGCAAACATCGTCAGGGTGTTGATGCTGAAGCCGAATACCGCAAGTACGCCGAACGTGCCGAGCAACACCACCGGAACGGCAATCGTGGGAATGAGGGTTGCGCGAAAATTTTGCAAAAACAGGTACATCACCAGAAATACCAGCACGATCGCTTCGACCAACGTGCGCACGACTTCTTCTATGGAAATGCGCACGAAAGGGGTCGTGTCATACGGCTTCTGTACCTGAACACCCTCCGGGAAAAAGGGTTTGAACTCATCAATCCGCGCGTCGATGGCCTTGACCGTATCGAGTGCGTTGGCGCCCGGAGCGAGTTTGATGGCCAGACCGGCAGCCGGTTTGCCATTGAACCGACTGGCGTTACTGTAGCTTTCGCTGCCCAGTTCGATCCGTGCGACGTCGCGCAAACGCACCTGGGCGCCGTCGGTCTGCGTGCGCAGTAAGATGTCCTCAAACTCGGCGGCACTGCGAAGTTGAGTCTGAGAGGTAATGGTCGCATTGAGTTGCTGGTTGCCGGACGCCGGCAGCGCGCCGAGTTGCCCGGATGACACCTGCACGTTCTGCGCTTGGATCGCGTCCTTTACATCCAGCGGCGTCAGGCTGAAGTTTTCCAGCTTGTCGGGATCGAGCCATATCCGCATGGCATATTGCGCACCGAATAACGTGGTATCGCCAACCCCATCGACCCTTCCGATCGCGTCCTGGATGTTGGCCGAGACATAGTTCGAGAGATCGGCACCGTTCATTCGGCCATCTTCGGAGGTGAAGGCCAGGATATTCAGAAAGTTGGTGGACGATTTGACGACCTGCACGCCCTGTTGCTGAACCTGCGTGGGGAGCAGGGGAGTCGCCAGTGCGAGCTTGTTCTGCACCTGTACCTGCGCAGTGTCAGGATCCGTGCCGTTTTCAAAGGTCAGCGTAATCGTGACGGAGCCATTGGATTCGCTCGTTGACGCAATGTAGCTCAGGCGATCCAGGCCCTTCATTTTCTGTTCGATGACTTGAGTGACCGTATCCTCCAGGATTTTTGCCGACGCACCGGGGTAGGTCGCGGTAATCGCGATGGCGGGCGGTGCAATAGTCGGGTATTGCGCAATGGGCAGCGTCAGGATCGACAACACACCGACAAGCATGACGATGATGGCCAGCACCCAGGCAAAAATCGGGCGATCAATAAAAAAACGTGCCATGGTATTTACCCGCTGCTCAATGAAGGTCGGAAGGTGCAGTTGCCTGTGTCACGGACGGTGCCTGCCACGGTACGGTCTTGACCGTCACACCTGGGGCCGCGCGCTGCAGCCCATCAATGACCAATTGATCACCGGCATTCAGCCCACTGCGAATCAGCCACTGATCGCCGATAGCCCGGTCGGTTTCCAGATCTCGTCGCTCGAGTTTGTCGTCCTTGCCCACCACGTAAGCCTGCGGTTTGCCTGTGCTGTCCCTCGATACCGCTTGCTGGGGAACCAGCAGGCCTTGATCCTTGACACCCTCTTCAAGGACGGCGCGGACATACATCCCAGGAAGCAGGGTGGCGTTGGGATTGGGAAAGATCGCGCGAAGGGTGATGGCCCCGGTGTCTTGATCCACCGTCACATCCGAAAATTCAAGCGAGCCTTCCAGGGGGTAAAAGCTGCCGTCTTCGAGTCGCAGCCTGACTTTGGCCGCGCTCGTACCGCTTTTTTCCAGATCGCCTTGGGCCATTGCTTTCTTGAGACGCAGTAGTGCGACGCTCGGCTGCGTGACGTCCACGTAGATGGGATCAAGCTGCTGGATGGTTGCCATGGCCGTGCTCTGACTGGCCGTGACCAATGCGCCTGGCGTGATACTGGATTTGCCGATGCGTCCTGAGATAGGGGCATCGACGCGGGTGTAGGCCAGATTGATGCGACTGCTTTCGACATTGGCCCTGGCCGATGAAACATCCGCCTCGCCTTCGCCCACGGAAGCCACCGCGTCGTCGTAATCCTGTCGACTTATGGCATTGACGGCGGACAGCTCCTTGTAGCGATCACGCTTGAGTCGTGTGGAGATGAGGGTTGCCTGGGCCTTGGCCAATGCCGCGACATTGTTTTCATAGGTGGCTTTGTAGGTCGCTGGGTCAATCGAGTAGAGCACCTGGCCCGCCTTGACGTCGCTGCCCTCGGTGAAGCTGCGCTTGAGCACGATTCCGTTGACCTGAGGCCTCACCTCTGCGATCAGAAACGGCACCGTCCGTCCAGGAAGCTCGGTGGTAAACACCACGCGTTGTGGCTGCACAGAGAGCGTACCCACTTCAGGCGTACCTGCGGCCAGTGGTGCGCCGCCTGGCGGTTTGCCACAGGCCGCCAAGACACTGATTGACGCGATGACCACCACTGACATGAGGCGCTTCGGGTATGCAAGGCACATAGCGTGCTCCAAGGACAAAAGACATTATTAACGATACCGAACTGTACGGTAATCTATTTTGACAGAAGCATTTGGTCAAGTAATAATGGTACACATCGGTATCGAAATAGGAGATTTCTTGTGCGGGTACTCACGGACAGTAAGCGGGACGCAATTCTTCAGGCCGCTGCAGACATTTTTCATGAGCAAGGGTTTGAAGGGGCTTCCATGGCAGGCATTGCCACGCGAGTGGGCGGTTCCAAGTCGACGCTCTATCGCTATTTTTCCTCCAAGGAGGAGTTGTTTGTTGCGGTGAGTCATCAGGCTGCCAAAGACCAGATTCTTCCAACCCTGGAAATATTGCTGGCAAGCACGGATCAGGAACTGGGCAGCGTACTTCGACGTTTCGGGGAGACGGCACTGGCGATTGTCGCGAGTGAACCGGCGATCAAAGCCATGCGCACAGTGATCAGCGAGTCAGGTCGCAGTGACATCGGCAAGCTCTTTTATGAAACCGGGCCACAGATCGCCATGAATGCCCTGGCTGAATTTTTCCGGGCGCGGATGCTCGCAGGTACGTTGCGTCAGGCTGACCCCTGCGTGGCCGCTCGACACCTCATCGCGCTCTTCGAGTCGGAGACCGTATTTCCTTGCCTGATGGGGATCAGGTCCGAGTTGTCCCGCGCCGAGCTCAAAGGAGCTGTTCAGCGTGCCGTTGACGTTTTCCTAGGTGGTTACGGCCGGGGGGATGGAAAAACAGAAACCGAAACGATTGCTTGAGGGGGGTTAAGTCCTCCGTATCCGTCCCAGCCGCGTTGGCGAGGGCCATTCAAACGCCATTTATTTGATAGGGCTGCGCAATGAAGAAATCTCTGTTGTCTCTTGCAGTAACCGCGTTTGTGCTGGGCGGCTGCTCACTGATCCCTGACTATCAACGGCCCGCAATACCTACGGATACGCAGTACCCGAAGGGGCAGTCGTATTCGCCAGCCGTGGTGGCGGACACTTCTGCCGCTGAGCTGGGCTGGCGCCAGTTTTTCAAGGAGCCTGGGCTTCAGCAACTGATTCAGCTATCCCTGGAAAACAATCGAGACCTCAGAGTCGCCGCACTCAATATCGAAGCGTACCGCGCCAAATACCGGATCCAGCGTGCCGACCTGCTGCCATCGATTTCCGCCGATGCCAGCGGGACTCGCCAGCGAACACCGGCCGATCTCTCGCAGACAGGGCATACAACCACGTCAGGCCAGTATTCGGCGACACTGGGCATTAGTTCTTATGAACTGGATTTGTTCGGCCGCGTGCGCAGCCTCAGTGAAGAGGCGCTGGAAACCTACCTCTCCAGCGAAGAGGCCCGTCGCTCGACTCAAATCAGCCTGGTGGCAAGCGTTGCCAATGCGTACTTCACCTGGCAGGCGGATCAAGCACTGCTGTCGCTGACCCAAGACACCCTTAAAGCCTATGAGGAAAGCTTGGACCTCACCACGCGCAGCAGCAAAGTGGGGGTGTCTTCCGCACTGGATCTGGCACAGGCTCGCACATCGGTAGATAGCGCTCGCGTGAGTCTGGCGACCTACCAGCGACAGGTCGCCCAGGATCAGAATGATCTGGTGTCACTGCTGGGCGCTGACTTGCCCGACAATCTTCCGCTAGCCAAGCCCTTGGGGACTGACCTGCTGGCCACCGTACCGGTTGGTTTGCCGTCGGATCTGCTGACCCGTCGTCCAGACATTATCGAGGCCGAACATACGCTGAAGGCTGCCAACGCAGACATCGGCTCAGCTCGCGCGGCGTTTTTCCCGAGCATTACCCTGACAGCCGACGCGGGAACGTCCAGCAGCGAGCTGTCCGGCCTGTTCAAGAGCGGCTCCGGCAGTTGGCTATTCACGCCCAGTATCAGCCTGCCCATCTTTAACGCCGGCAACCTGCGGGCCAGTCTGGACTATTCGAAAATAGAGAAAGACATCAGCGTCGCCAACTACGAGAAGGCCATTCAAACCGCCTTCAAGGAAGTGTCTGACGGCCTGGCGTCGCGTAAAACCTATGTCGATCAGCTTCAGTCGCAGCGTGACTACGTTCGCGCCAGTCAGGACTACTACGCGCTTGCCGAATACCGATACCGTGTCGGGATCGACAGCAACCTCACCTTTCTGGATGCCCAGCGTTCGTTGTACAGCGCACAACAGTCCCTCATCAGTGACCAGTTGTCCCAGCTGACTAGCGAGGTCAACCTGTACAAGGCTTTAGGGGGAGGGTGGTACCCAAACACGGTCGAGAAGACTTTGAAACTCAAAGGTTGAGTATTTGAGTCGTACTGCCCGCCTCATTGACGTACTGAGCATCGCCATAGCGGTACTTTTGAGCGCGCCTTCCTGCGCATGCCCCAGGCAACTTGTGAGATGAATGCCGGTGGTGCTCACCATCAGGCCGTCTGCAGCCGAGCGGGTTGATTTTTGTCAACCCGGCGACAGTCAGTGAACGCGTCGGCCGGGGTGTGACTTTGTTGATAAAAGTCAACCTGGCCGCAGGCACTTCAGAGAAGCATGCAAGTACCGTCGACGTGAGAGGAGAGCCCCCATGAACGTAACCAAGGCAATCGCCGGCCGGCGCTCGACACGTGACTACACGCCAGAACCGGTCGATGAAAAACTCATTTTTCGCCTGATCGATGCCGCCGCCCAGGCGCCCAGCGCGATGAACCAACAGCCCTGGACGTTCACGGTGATCCGCGACCAGGCACTGCTGGAGCGGATTTCCCGTGAAGCCCGGGCCTGGACGCTCGCCACCACGCCCGCCGGAACGCACTCCAGCCACTTCCAAGCGTTGCTCAGCGAGGAAAGTTTTCAGATTTTCTACCATGCGCCGGTCCTGGTGCTGATCTCGGGCAACGCGCCCAATCAGTGGATTGTCGAAGACTGTGCCTTGGCGGCCGAGAACCTGATGCTCGCGGCGCATGCCGAGGGGCTCGGGACGTGCTGGATCGGTTTCGCCCATGGCTTTCTGAATACGCCGCAGGGTAAGCAGGCGCTGGGCCTGCCCGCCGAGTGGACGCCCGTGGCACCGATTATCGTGGGGCATCCGAAGTCGGTGCCTGCGCCCATCGTTCACAAGGCCCCAGAGATCCATTGGATAGGCTGATGCGCCAGGCAGGGCTACCGTTGATCCAGCGGCTGGCCGGTATCTCGGTTTTCTGACGTGGATCAGATCGCCCGCCAGGCGGGCTCCTATGCTCGGATTGAACCCACGATGTTGAGATGAGTTGAAATGAAAAAATCACGCTTGATGGGTCAGTGCTTGTTGATCGCGGCCAGTGCTCTGCTGTTGCCGTCCACTGGCGCCTTTGCCAACCCTGCGATGCCAGGGCCAGGGCCGGGCGGCATGTTCCATCACGCCTCGAGTTTCGATTGGGTCAAGCATACGCAGCAGACCCTGGACGAACTCAAGGGCAAGCTCAGTCTCAAGCCGGAGCAAATGCCCGCCTGGGAAACCTGGGCCACGGGCGTCATCGCAGACGCCAATCAGCAAATGGAAAAAGGCAACGCAGCCGATACTGACAAGGCGAGTGCCAGACAAGCGCTGAAGGACGAAACCACGCCGCAAAGAATGGCAAAAGGCATAGAGCGCCTGCGAGCGCAAACCACTTGGATGCAGGCGAAACTGGTCCGTCTGGACGCTGCGCAGGCACGCACGCAAACCTTTTATGACGCCCTCGATGCCCCGCAAAAAACCATCTTCGATCTGTTCTGGACTGTGATGCACCACCGGGTCGCCGATCAGGACGGTTGGCAGATGCCCATGCACATGGCATGGCCGCAAGGGTGCGGCGCGTCCGGCCAGATGGACCAACCGTAACGCTACTCGTGATCCTCCTGGGTAAACATCATGAACAGTGACTCGGTAAAACAGTGTGTGCTGACAGGGTTCATCCTGATGGCGGTCGCCGTTGCATTGCCGGCGCATGCCGCGCCGCACGGCGGCGGTCATGGGGGCGGGCCAGGCTGGTGGGGCTTTGGTCTCGGCCTGGGGTTGGGTTGGGAAGCCGCGCGGATCGCCACCCCGTATTACTACCCGACGTACCCGGTTTATTACTATCCCGCCCCGGCTTACTACTACCCACCCAGCCCGCCGACGGTGGTGGTCGAGCCCCCGCCCGGCGCGACCGCGCCATCTGCCTGGTACTACTGCGATTCGGCCAACGGCTATTACCCGACCGTGCGCCAGTGTCCTGAGGGATGGCGCATGGTTCCCGCGACGCCGCCAGGGCCTATACGTTAAGTCCCTCTTACGTGTGGGTTGTGCTTTTCATTCCTCTCTGGAGCCCGATCATGAGCCAATACAAACGCCTGTTACTGATCATCAACCCCGCCCTGCGTGATTCCCCGACGATCAGCCATGCGGCCGCCCTGGCCAAGGCCAGTGGCGCGAGCTTACATATTGCTGCGCTGACAACACCGTTGGACATCCTGTCGCTACTGGCCGAAGACGTGCGGGAAAAGGCCCGGGCCAGCTACCTCCAAGACCACCGCGACTGGCTGGACAACCAAACCAACAATCTGCGCGCGCTGGGGCTCGACGTGACGTCGCAGGTGACCTGGGCCTCTGACCTCAAGCAAGACATCCTGGATTACGTCACGGAGACGCAGCCCGATCTCCTGATCAAGCAAGTGCAGCACGAGTCGGCGCTCAAACGCGCGTTCTTCACCCCGCTGGACTGGCAGTTGCTGCGCGAGTGCCCGATTCCGGTCTATCTGGTCGGCGGTGGCGGCCATGCGTTGCCGCGCATCGTGTTGGCAGCGGTTGATGTGGCGGATGCTCAACAGGTAAACGGCGCGTTGAACCAACGTATCATTGAGCAGGCCACCAGCCTGGCGCTGCAATGCGATGCCGAGCTGCACCTGCTGTACGCCTGTGATATGTCCGCGATCTACATGGGCGACATGGGCGGCATGGCCCTTTCCAATCTCAGTAAGGAACTGGCGAGTACCGAGAAAAACAACCTTCTCGAACTGGCGCGAAACTATGGCGTCCCTTCCGATCGTCATCACTTCGTGTTGGGTAACCCCGTCGCGGTGTTGAGTCAATTCGCCAAGGAACATTCGGTGGATGTGATCGTGATGGGCCGGGTCCAGTACCACGGCATCGAGAAGCTGCTGGGCAGTACCACTGAACACATCCTCTACCAGGTGCCGTGCGGTGTGCTGGCGGTCTAGGACCGTAAACGTCCTGTGCAATGAAACGACAGATGAGGTGCCCCATGACTCATAGCCCTTCGCTGCAAACGCTCTGGCAGGATCGGTCGGTGGCCGGACAAGGTCTGGTGGAACCGCTGCTCAGATACGCCCGTCGCCCCGATGTCATCGTCCTCGCCGTGCCGCGGGGTGGCGTCCCTGTGGCGTATGAGGTGGCCACTGCCTTGCACGTGCGTCTGGACCTCCTCGTAGTACGCAAGCTCGGCATTCCATCCCAGCCCGAGTTCGCCATGGGCGCCATCGCCAGTGGCGGTATCCACCTTCGCAATGAAGAGGTGCTGCGGGCTCATTCGATTGATCAAGGCAGCTATGACGCCGTGGTCGCCCAGGAAACGCGTGAGTTAACGCGCCGTGAACAGGTTTACCGCGGCACGCGGGCGCCGTTGCAACTGAAGGATCAGGTGGTCATCCTGATCGATGACGGCCTGGCCACGGGGGCCTCGATGCGCGCCGCGATCCAGGCGGTGCAGTTGCAGGCCCCGGCGCGTATCGTCGTGGCGGTGCCGGTCGCGCCGCTGGATACGGTGGAGACCCTGCGCTGCATCGTCAATGAAGTGATCTGCCCGTTGATTCCTGAGCGGATGATGTCCATCGGTTACTGGTACTCGAGTTTCCCCCAGACCACCGATGAAGACGTCATTGAATTATTGCAGCGGGCCTGGCAGCGCGAATCGGCGGAAGGACGCTCGGTGTAGACGCGTCGCGACCTGTGAGCCTTACACGCCGAACGGAAAGGTTTCGTCTTCGGGTTCCCAGACAGTGCAGCGCCTCATTAATCGAGTTACACCCCGCCCCAGGCGAATCATTGAGTTTTGTCAATAAAGCCTGCACGGCCTTGAGCGAAGGTGTCTGGACCCGGTACGCGCTGGCGACCGACGCTGCTCATGGAGGCTTGTGATATGAGGTGCTCTATCAACCGATCACACCTGACGCTTGCCCTCTGTGCTGTGGTCCTTATGGGCTGTTCCGGCACCCGCGATCGGGCAGCGCAAAACACCGCGTCCATGCCCGCGCTTGCCTTGGTAAACGACGTGTGTTCCCTATGCCATGGGCTGACGGGGGAGTCGGTCGCGCCGCTGTTTCCTAAATTGGCCGGCCAGCAAAAAGACTACCTGAAGCAGCAGTTGACTGATTTCAAAGGCCATGTGCGCATGGATAAAGCCTCGATTCAGTACATGTGGGGCTTTACCCATTTGACCGAATCGCAGATCACTGAACTGGCGGACTATTTTTCAAAACAGCGGCCCATGCAAGCAGAAGCCGAAACGCCTGACGCGCGGGGCGAATTGATCTTTCGCCACGGCGTGCCTGAATCCGGCATCGCACAGTGCAGCGCCTGCCATGGCGCCGAAGGCCGGGGCCATGGCCAGACCCCGCGCGTGGCAGGTCAGCATGCCGCCTACCTGATTCGCCAGATCCAGGTGTTTCAACAGGCCGACCTGCGTGAGCGGGGTGATCTGACGAGTCAGATTGCGCATACGTTGTCGGACGCCGATAGCGAGGCTGTCGCACGTTACATGGCGCGGCTGGGTACGACGGAATAAGGACGGGGTGTCGCTCGCTGAGTGCTGTGCGTGAATGTTGGTCGAAAGTTGACAAAAATCAGTGCCCCGCATCGACGGCGCCGGATACTGGAACCGTAGCCGGAGCTTTCCAGCTACGACCCTCAAGGAGAATACCCATGAATATGCGTTTACCCGTAGCGTTGCTCAGCGTCCTCATGGCGCTGTCGGCTGGTTGCAGTAACAAGCCGGCCAAAGAAGTGGATGCACGCCTGGACGCCGCCCAAAGCACCGCGCTGTCGGCACAAGCAAGGGCTGATGAAGCCTACTCGAAAGCCGAACAGGCGGCGGCGGCGGCCAATCAGGCGCAACAGACGGCCGATCAAGCCAATGAGCGCGCCAGCCGGATGCTCGAAAAGGCAAGCCGCAAGTAGTGAACGGTTGCAGCACCCGACACGTCGTCGGGTTTGCTGCCAGGCAGTCGCAGGGTTGCCAGCAACGCGTGCCGGGCAGGGGAGGAGACGTCATGAATACCGTCCCACGACTGCCGCCAATCATCCCGCCCCGTGACGATCAATGGGCAGGACATCTGGCGCCTGAGCGCCTTCCAATGAACCGCGGCAGATAAAAAAAGCCCCTTGTCGGTTTCCCGCCAAGGGGCCGTGCAGCCCGGAATTCACTCGCCTTTGATGGGCACGACTTTGTCCGCTTTCATGGCTTCAGGCTTTTTCGGCAACGAGATGCTCAGTAGGCCTTTACTGAACCTCGCGTCGATCTTGTCGGCGTCAATACCTTTGGGCAGGTTGAATACCCGTTCGAAGGAACCGTAGTGACGTTCGCTCAGGTGGTAGCCTTTGCGTTTTTCTTCCTTGTCCTCGTGTTTCTCGCCTTTGATGATCAGGCTGCCGTTGGACAGTTTGATCTCAATGTCTTTCTGATCCATACCGGGGACTTCGGCGGTGATTTCGTAGCTTTTTTCTTTCTCGGTGATGTCCACGGCAGGCATGCCATGGCCGATCAGCTCGCGACGCCAGAACGGTTCAACGTCGAACAGCCCGCGACCGAAGGGCGACAGGCTGGTACCGCGATTGAAGTCATCGAACAGGTGGTCGACCTGTTGCCGCAGTTTTTCCAGCGGTCGCCACAGGTCAGTCGTCATGGCGTGCTGGTCGGCTTTGTGTTCGGCAGTGACCGGCATTTTTTTTGCGGAATTGCTCATCTTTCGGTACTCCTCTTCAGATAGAAGGCAGGCAGCAGAACGCTCTCTGCGCGGCCTGCCAGGACAGAACACGGGGCCTTACATGGTCAGCGTCCCCGACCACAGCATCCAGCCGGCATACGCCGCAGCCGCCCAGATAATGATCAACAGGCCGGTCTCAGGGCCGCTGAGCGGTTGTCCCTGACGGGCGCGCAGGGTGCCCAGGTAGATCAACGAACCGGGGGCGTAGAGGAGGGCGCTGAGCAGCATGTATTTAGGCCCGGCGGCGTAGAGCAACCATACGCAATACAGCGTGGCGACTACCGCGATGGCCATGTCGCGCAGTTGCAGGCCGCGATGGCCGGCGTAGGTGTCACCCTTCCAGGTCAACTTCAGCGCATACAGACCGCTGAACAGGTACGGCAACAGAATCATCGAGGTGGCCAGGGAGATCAGCGCCAGATAGCTGGCACTCGAATACAAGGTCAGCAGCAGGAACAACTGAATGCAGCCGTTGGTCAGCCACAGCGCATTGGCCGGCGCGCCTTGGGTGTTTTCCACGCCAAGCGCGACAGGCATGACCTTTTCCTTGGCGGGCGTGAACACCGACTCGGCCGCCAGCAGCGTCCAGGCGAGCAGGGCTCCGCCGACCGAAACGATCAGGCCGATGCTGATCAGCACCGCGCCCCACGGCCCGGCGGCGGCCTGCAGTACGCCAGCCATCGACGGGTTTTTCAAGGCCGCGAGTTCCGGTTGTTTGAGAATGCCCAGCGACAGCAAGGACACCGCAATCAGCAGCAACAGCGTGATGACAAAACCGATTACCGTGGCCCGCCCGACATTGACACGCTCCGCCGCCCGGGCGGAAAACACGTTGGCGCCTTCGATCCCGATAAACACCCAAACGGTGACCAGCATCGTGCTTTTGACTTGATCAAGCGTACTGCCCAATGCCGGCGAGCCCCAGAAGTCGACAGTGAACGTTTCACGCTGGAACGCGGCGATCACCAGGCCGATGAACAACAGTAACGGCACGATCTTCGCGACAGTCGTCAACGCATTGGCCCGCGCAGCGGTGCGCAAGCCCTTGAGGATCATCCAGTGCAACGACCACAACACCACCGACGCACCGACGATTGCCGCCTTGTTATTGCCTTCGCCAAACACCGGGAAGAAGTAACTCAGCGCAGCGAACAGGATCACCAGGTAACTGACGTTGCCGATCCAGGCACTGATCCAGTAACCCCAGGCGGAGTTGAAACTCAGGTATTCGCCACCCAGCGCTCGCGCATAGGCAAACACACCGTTGTCCAACGCGGGCTGGCGGTTGGACAAGGTCTGATAGACCAGCGCCAACGACAACATGCCGACGCCCGTGATCACCCAACCAATCAGAATCGCGCCAGCGCCAGCACTGGCGGCCATGTTTTGCGGCAGGCTGAAAATACCGCTGCCGATCATCGAACCGACCACCAGGGCAATCAACAAGCTCAGCGACAAGCGCTTGGGTTCTACCTTGCGCAAACTGCCTGCCACGGGTTGGGCCGCCGGCGGGACGATCGGTTGAGTGCCTTGCAGATGCGTAGCCATGACGAACCTCCACGAAAACGTGAGTTTCTGCACCGTCGAATGCGAGGGTGCGACTGCTGCGTCTAATTTCTGCGCGAAGGGGCTGGGTTTGATTGATTTAGATCAGATGTAAGTGTCTGCGGATCAGTCGCAATACTTAACTGATTGAATTGTTTTCAAAAAACATTTTTTCGCGGGTGTTTTCGTCGTTAAACGCCAAAGTGTTGTTCGTCAATGATATTGATGCGCCAGGAAAGCGCTGAACCGTAACGGGAACGTTTTATTGAGGAAGATCAAGCCGCCGCGCCCCGTGGATGCCAGGATAAGGCCAACCTGGGGCAAGGTTCCCTGTAACCTCATCGAGTGTCGAGGCGGCCCATGATGCGAGCATTACGGTTACTGCTTGGCGGCTCCCGTCAGGCCGTGGATTCCCCGGCGTTGTGGAGCCGCGCATGATGGATGCCCCTTGCCCGGCGTTGTTGGTGCTGAATGCGGGCTCTTCGACCCTCAAGTTTTCCCTTTACTTCGTGGCGGCACCAACGGTCCATTGCCTGGGCAGCGGCATGATTGAAGTGCGCCAGGGCAGGGCAACGCTGGTGTATCAGGCCCCAGGATCCGAGGCCGAACATCAGGAGCAATGGCGCGCCGACAGTTGCATGGACGCAGTTTCCCTAGGCAACCTGATGCGTTGGCTGGGCAGCAACCGCCAATGGCAGATTGTCGGCGCGGCGCATCGAGTGGTGCATGGCGGCGCCCGTCGGGAAGTGGCTGCGCGGGTCGATAGCGCGCTGATCGACGAGATACAACGACTGATTCCAATGGCGCCCTTGCACCAGCCCCTGTGCCTGGCACCGATTCTCCATGTGGCCCGCGAACATCCCGAGCTGCCTCAGGTGGCCTGCTTCGACACGGCCTTTCACCACACGCTCGACCCGCTGGAAACCCTGTATGGCCTGCCCAGGGCACTGAGCGAGGAGGGCCTGCGGCGTTATGGCTTCCATGGCTTGTCCTACGAGTACATCGCCGGGGTCCTGGCCGATTATGATCCGCGCGCGGCCACCGGGCGCACCCTGGTCGCCCACCTGGGCAACGGTGCCAGCCTGTGCGCGATGCGTAACCGGATCAGTTGCGGCACCACCATGGGTTTTTCCACCCTGGACGGACTGTTGATGGGCACCCGCCCGGGCAACCTCGACCCCGGAATCGTGCTGTTTCTGCTGCGCGAACGCGGCATGAGCGCGGAGGCGGTCGAACACCTGCTGTACCACGAGTCCGGATTGCTTGGCGTGTCTGGCGGTGTGGCGAGTGACATGCGCACGCTGCTGGCCAGTCATGCCGAGGGGGCCGCGCAGGCCATCGAGTTGTTTGTACGGCGTGCCGTCAAGGAAATCGGGGGGCTGGCCGCAGTGCTGGGCGGGCTCGACGCGTTGGTGTTCACCGGTGGCATTGGCGAACATGCTCCCGCCGTGCGTGACGCGATTCTCGACGGTTGCGCCTGGTTAGGCGTAACCCGCAACCACGAGCATCCCACCGGAGCCTGCCTGACGACGCCGGACAGCCAGGTATCCGCCTGGGTCATTAGCACTGATGAAAATGCAGTCATCGCTCGACACAGCCTGGCCTTGCTGCCAGCGCCGAGCGAGGCGCTTTAGCCACTATCGCCTTGAGGTGTCGACGTGTATGCATTCTTGCCACGCGAACTGCCAGAGCAGTTGCGCGCATTGACCGAGCTTGCGCTTAACCTGCGCTGGACCTGGAACCATACGCTCGACGAGCTATGGAAAAGCATCGACCCGCTGCTGTGGGAGCGCACCCATAATCCCTGGCTGATACTGCAGAACACATCGCCGCACCGGCTTGAAGAACTCTGTCGAGATGCGACGTTCTCGCAAACCCTCGCGCACGCCATCGAAGAGCATCGGCACTACCTCAGTGAGCCGGGTTGGTATGCGCAGCAGAAAACCGCTGGCGATTCCAAACGGATCGCCTACTTCAGCATGGAGTTCGGCCTGAGCGAGGCGCTGGCGCTCTACGCCGGCGGGCTCGGTGTGCTGGCCGGGGATTACCTGAAGACGGCAAGCGATATGGGGGTGCCGATGATCGGAGTGGGGTTGCTCTATCAGGAAGGCTATTTTCGACAAACCATCGACGCGACGGGGCGCCAGCAGGAGGCCTACCCCTATAACGACCCCACCAGCCTGCCGATCCAGCCGGCGTTTGGGCATGACGGCGCCTGGTTGAAAGTCCCCTTGGCGCTTCCCGGCCGTACCCTGTTTTTACGCGTGTGGCAGGCCATCGTCGGGCGTACCAGCCTGTACCTGCTGGACAGTAATGATTTGCTCAATGGCGCCAGCGACCGTGGCATCACCTCGAAGTTGTACGGCGGCGGTTCGCAGATGCGCTTGCTGCAGGAAGTGGTGCTTGGCATTGGCGGCTGGGCCGCACTCGACGCATTGGCGATCAGTGTCGATGTGTGCCACCTCAACGAAGGTCATGCTGCGCTGCTGGTGCTGGAGCGTGCCCGGCGCTTCATGCACCAGCACGGCACATCGTTCCACGAAGCCTGGTGGGCGACGCGGGCAGGTAACGT
Organism: Pseudomonas marginalis; assembly: GCF_024169655.1. Taxonomy (GTDB): domain Bacteria; phylum Pseudomonadota; class Gammaproteobacteria; order Pseudomonadales; family Pseudomonadaceae; genus Aquipseudomonas; species Aquipseudomonas paraveronii. Next base: position 2,986,104 of record NZ_JALJWV010000001.1, read on the forward strand.
CTTTACCACCCACACGCCGGTGGCGGCGGGTTTCGATGTGTTTCCCGCGGCACTGGTACTCAAGTATGCCCGAGGCTATCTCGACGACTGCCACCTCTCTTCGCGCGAACTGCTGGCGCTGGGCCGACGCAATCCGTTGGACGATGATGAACCCTTCAACATGGCTTTTCTGGCACTGCGCGGGTGCGCTCAAGCCAATGGCGTGAGCCGGTTGCACGGCGAGGTCAGCCGCCAGCTATTTAGCGATCTGTATCCCCGTTGGCCCGTCCAAGAGGTACCGGTGGGGCATGTCACCAACGGTGTCCATGTCTCGTCCTGGGACTCAATGTGGTCGGATCATCTATGGACCACAAGCTGCGGCAAGGAACGTTGGCGCGGCGCGGTCGAATTGCTGCCGGCGACGGTCGCCAACAATGACGACGAGGCCTTGTGGAACATGGCGGCCGAGCAACGCCGCGACCTGGTGAACTATGCGCGCAAGCGCCTGGCCTGGCAGCTTGAGCAGCGTGACGAGTCGGCGCAGCAGGTGGCGCAGGCCGCGCAGGTACTTGACCCTAACTGCCTCACCCTCGGGTTTGCACGACGCTTCACCGACTATAAGCGCCCGAACCTGCTGCTGCATGACAGCGACCGCCTGGCGCGGCTGTTAACCAACGAACAGCATCCGGTACAACTGCTCATCGCCGGCAAGGCTCATCCCGCCGACGAGCAGGGCAAGCAACTGATCCAGGCATGGCTCGACTTCGTGCATCGCCCGGGGCTGCGCCGGCATGTGGTGTTCCTGGAAGACTATGACTTGGAAATGGCCCAACACCTGGTGCAGGGCGTCGATGTCTGGATCAACACCCCGCGTCGGCCGTGGGAAGCCTGCGGCACCAGCGGCATGAAGGTGCTCGTCAACGGCGGCTTGAACCTCTCGGAACTCGATGGCTGGTGGGCGCAAGCGTACCAGCCCGCCTATGGCTGGGCGATCGGGGATGACGCGCCGAGCAATGACGACGTCGACGCCGAGCGCTTGTACGGCCTGCTGGAAAACGAGGTAGTTCCCACGTTCTACGCACGCGATGCACAGGGTATTCCAAGGGACTGGGTGCAACGCATGCGCGCCAGCATGTCGCAACTGGGGCCGTACTACAGCAGCAATCGCATGCTGCAAGAATACCTGGAGCATCTTTACCAGCCGGCGATCCAGGCGTTTAGACGCCGCCGCGAGGATAACGCGGCACTGGCACGCACGCTCCACGCCTGGCAGAAAGGGTTGGTGTCGGCATGGGGCAATATTCATTTCGGCACGGTCGAGGGGCATCGCGACGGCGACTGTCTGTGCATCCGCGTGCCAGTCTATTTGGGTGAAGTCTCGCCTCAGTGGGTCAAGGTGGAACTCTATGGGGGACTGTGCGGCGAGTATCCCGCAGAGTGCCTGCTGATGAATGCCGTCGATGTGATTCCGGGTGCGATCCAGGGTTATATCTATTCCATTTCGGTCGCCACGATACGCCCGCTGGAGCACTACACCCCACGGGTTCGCGCCTGGCACCCGGAGGCCTTTGTGCCGGCGGAAAACCCGTTGATTGCGTGGCAGCGTTGAGGCGGATGCAGCCTTGCGACGCGCCTATTGCCAGTCGGGGCAACATCGGCACGTGAGGCTTTTCACGCAAGGCCTTCTCACACGCCCGGAATTGCGAGTGTTCGCAAGCTTCATGAACTGGTCTTCCGATCTGGACAAATACACGACCTCTGACACCTTCGGCAGGACGGACTTCAAGGCCGGAGGTGTATGGCAATACGGGGTACAGATGGAAACCTGGTTTTAATGTTCGGACGCTCCGGCCCACGCGCCTTCAGCGCGGCGGTCGGGTTGCGTCGCGCCCATCTGTCGTCGGCCTCGACGAAGCCCGGTTCGTTACACCGGATTGTTCAAGCTATTCACCCTTTCCTTCAAGAGTAAAACGCGCCTTGGTTGTTATCGTTTATTCGTGCCTTAAGCGTTGCCTGGCAGCAAATAAGTAACGGCAAATATAAACATAACAATATGAGGCTTCAAAATGAGTGCTCAATCTAAACTCACCTCTGCGTCTACCGACAACGGCAAAGTCACGTACCTGGACGCAATGGTGATTGGTGCAGGGGTAGCTGGCCTCTACCAGTTGTATCGACTTCGTGAGATGGGCTTGACGGTCCGCGCCTACGATGCGGCTTCCGGAGTTGGCGGCACATGGTATTGGAATCGTTACCCCGGTGCGCGGTTTGACTCTCAGGCAGAAATTTATCAGTACTGGTTCTCTGAAGAACTCTATAAGTCCTGGCAACCCACCGAGCGATTCCCTGCTCAGCCCGAAACGGAGCAGTGGCTGAACTTTGTCGCCGATCGGCTGGACCTCAAGAAAGATATCCAGTTCAGCACCCGCATCGCTGCGGCTCTCTTTTGCGAGGAGAGCGGGAGCTGGAGGGTGATAACCGAGGCCGGTGAAACGATCAATACCCAATACCTGATCTCTTGCTGCGGGATGCTGTCCGCTCCACTGTCCGATCGGTTCCCCGGCCAAACCAACTTCAGCGGCCAGATTTATCACACCGGTCTGTGGCCAAAAGATCCCGTGGACTTCAACGGCAAACGTGTGGCCGTGGTGGGCACTGGCGCCACCGGTATTCAGGTGATCCAGACCATCGCTCCGTCGGTGGGATCGATGAAGGTCTTCGTGCGTACCCCGCAGTATGTGATTCCGATGAGGAACCCTAAATACAGCAAAGAAGACTGGGAAAAGTGGGGCACACAATTCCACCAACTCAAGAAGCGCGTGCGAGAAACTTTTGCCGGTTTCGACTACGACTTCGACGCCGGCCCCTGGTCCGAGAAAACCCCTGACGAGCGACAAGCCGTGCTTGAGCAACTCTGGGAGGATGGTTCTTTGGCCATGTGGCTGGCTTCTTTTCCCGAGATGTTCTTTGACGAACAGGTCAATGAAGTCGTGTCGGAGTTCGTGCGCATCAAGATGCGTGAGCGTCTGCAGTCGAGGCCAGATCTCTGCAATCTACTGATCCCAACCGACTATGGCTTCGGCACCCATCGCGTACCGCTGGAAAGCAAGTACCTTGAAGTCTATCTGCAACCCAACGTCGAGGCGGTCGACTGCAAGCAGTCACCGATCGAGCGCATTGTGCCGCAGGGGATCCAGACCGCGGATGGAAAGATTCACGAGGTAGATATCATCGTACTGGCCGTGGGTTTTGATGCAGGCTCCGGCGCACTCAGCCGGATCGACATTCGAGGGCGCGACAACCGGTCGTTGAGGGAGCAGTGGAAACAAGAAATTCGCACATCGATGGGCCTGCAGATTCATGGCTACCCCAACCTGTTCACAACAGGTGCGCCGTTGGCACCGTCGGCTGCACTTTGCAACATGACTACTTGCCTGCAGCAGCAGGTGGACTGGATCACGGGATGCATTGAGTTTGCCATCCAGCACGGCAAACAAGTCGTGGAAGCCTCCAAAGCGTTCGAGGACAACTGGGTACAGCATCACGACGAGACTGCGGCGAAGACCTTGGTCGTCAAGACCGACTCTTGGTACATGGGCTCCAACGTCGACGGGAAACCACGCCGACTTGTGTCGTATATCGGCGGTGTCGGTAATTATCATCGCCGATGCGACGAAATAGCCGCACAGGGTTACCCAGGCTTTGAAATGGCCTGAAGTCGAACGACTGCTCACGGGTTGAAGCTGTCACTGCGACTCTCTAGTGCGCCGTGACAGCTCGATATACGAGGTGACCTAAAATGAATAATTATTACTCCGAAGAAAATCACGGTCCTTTTGAACTTATCAATATCGGATCGCTCCAGCTTGAAGAAGGTTCATGCATTCCGGAGTGCCGACTGGCCGTAGCCGTACATGGCACCCTGAACGCCGAGAAGAGTAACGCCATACTTGTTCCTACCTGGTATTCGGGCACGAGCAAGGCGATGGAGCAAATCTACATTGGCGAAGGGCGGGCGCTGGATCCTTCGAAATACTGCATCATCGTCGTCAACCAGATCGGTAACGGCCTTTCCAGCTCAGCGAGTAACACTGGCGGCGCATTGGCGGGCCCTGGATTTCCGAATGTCAGGATTGGCGATGACGTCAGCGCCCAGTACACATTGCTCACCGAATACTTTGGGATAGAGCACTTGGCGCTAGTGGTCGGGGGATCGATGGGTGCGCAGCAAACCTACGAGTGGACCGTGCGCTATCCAGACTTTGTCAAACGTGCCGCGGTCATAGCCGGCACCGCGCGCAATAGCGAGCATGACTTCCTGTTCACCGAAATACTCATTGACGCGATAACGACCGATCCGGCCTTCCGGGCCGGCTTATACGGTTCGTCGTCGACAGTGGAGGCCGGACTTAAGCGGCACGCGAAAGTTTGGGCATTGATGGGCTGGAGTACTGAGTTCTTTCGCGCCGAGCGGCATAAAGCGCTGGGTTTCGAATCGATGCAGGTATTCATCGACCGCTTCATGACAGGCTACTTTGCGGCAATGGACCCTAACAACCTCCTGACCATGGCGTGGAAATGGCAGCGAGGAGATGTCAGTCGAAACACTGGCGGTGATCTTGCGACGGCCCTTGGGCGAATCAAAGCGAAAACCTATGTCATGCCAATTTCACATGACCAGTTTTTTACCATGGACGATTGTCTGTCGGAGCAGCAAATGATCCCGAACAGCGAGTTCAGGCCATTGCAATCAATCGATGGTCACCTCGGACTTTTTGGCACCGATAGCGAAATGCTCAATCAACTGGACGCCCATCTAGGAGAGCTGCTTTTATCCCCAACCTATTGAAACACACCTGCAAGAACGCAAAAAAATAGCACAGGACTCCTGTGCTAAACCCAGAATAATTTTATAAAAAACAGGGTTGAAGGATGAAAATAACAACAGCACGTTCTTTGCGCGCGCCGAATACGCTCGAATCGAGTTCTGACGCCGACGTCGACTGCCTCAGGAAAAACAACCTACACTTGCGTGTCCTGCATGCGTTTCGGTTGCTGATTCTAATTCTTTGCCTTCAACGTTCGATTGTCTGCCACGCATTGGATGTCGATCCTGGCGACTATACGCCAATGCCCGATGGCACACAGCTCGGACTACTTTATTTACAGCACGCAGAACGCCATGATTATTACGTGCGCGGCAATCAGTTAAGCGACAAATATAACCTTTACTCGGATGTTGCCATCCTGAGGGGGGTTAGCTATCAAGCGTTTGCAGGCCTGCTGACGAATATCCAACTTCTATTGCCTTTCGGCCATCTCTCGACAGGTGGCGATATAAAAGCCATGGGCAGTGAAAGCGGAATGGGCGACCCCATTCTGGCGAATGCGATCTGGATCCATCAGGATCCTTCAAAAAACCGCGCATTGGGCCTGACTCAATATCTTTTTTTGCCTATAGGCGACTACAGCAAGAATCAAGAGTTGAATATCGGGGAAAACAGATGGAAATATGTCTTGCAGGGCGGGTACATGCACGGTATCGGCAGTAGCGTCATTCTGGATTTCGTTGCTGATGTTACTTTTTTCGGTGATAACGATAGTTACTCCGCTCGTGACCTGACGCTGAAGCAGGATCCACAGTATCAGATGCAAGGATTTATCCGGTACAAGCTCAGTGACCGCGCAGCTATGCATGTCGGTTATTCGCGGCTATGGGGCGGGCAGAGGACAGTTGACGGAACTGATTTGGAAGATGAAAGCCGTCAAGCAAAAATAATGCTGGGAGGGTCTTACTTCGTTACTCCTAAAGTTCAGTTGCTTGCGACATTGGGGCGAGACATGTCAGTTGAAAATGGCTTCAAGGAGGCGTCTCGCCTTAATCTTCGAGTGCTTTACGTATTCTAAGTCACACCGCTCTTGATCAAGGAAAGTCAGGCAAGGACTCCCCAATCGAGCTGCGCTGGCTACGTCAGGAAAATCATCGAAAACACCCCCCAGGGCGATGGCCTGATATGAATCGCTCCGTTGCGAGAACTCCGCCTCGCAGCCCCTTTTGCGGCCGCCCGCCGGTGGCCGTTTTTTTTGCCTGGGTCGGAAACGTTAGTAACCATCAACGCATGGAAATCGGTCGGTGACTTTTTATAGCTGTTTCATACTGGCATTCGGTTTTTTATAATTACTTAAATCGCGTAGCGTTTGATATTTGTTTCGATGCCGCTCATCCCATGCTAGTATTTCTGTGAGATGTACATACTAATAAAAACAATATTACAAGGCCAGCCCTCGAGTGCTTTCAGCACTTTACGTAGGAGCACAGCGAGAGCAAGGATGACGGCCTTCAAGTGAGACTTTAATTATGCCGACTGTCATTACTCCAAAGGAACTTCTCAAGTGGGTGCCAGGCGTAGTTCTCAGCTCAAGCGAAGAGCTCGGATGGAAAGATATAGAACAACGGTCATATCGCTATAGAGGTCAGGACGTTCTCATTCCACCCCTTGATCATTTCATGATCGTTTATTATTTTGGCGGCCGTACACCGATGGATCGATGCGTGGACGAGGGCTGGACGCGCACAGCTTGCGCTCCGGGCGATATTTCGCTGCTTACGATGTCACAGGACTCCCACTGGAACTGGACTGAAGACATTGATGTTTCTCACCTCTATCTTTCCAATGCGCTGATGTCACGTGTGGCCATGGATGTTATGGACCGTCCGATTGAAGACGTTCGCCTACATGATCTGCTCCGCACCCAAGACTCGATCCTGACAGCGATTGTCGGCGCAATCACAAATGAAGTAAGAAATCGTGGAATTGGTGGGGCATTGTATGTGGAAGCCTTGAGTATGCAGTTGGCCATTCACCTCCTACGGCATTACGCCAGTGTCACCTTTAAAGAATTCAGTGCGCCTGGCCGGCTGTCCCAACAGCAAAAAAAATACTTGCTCGAGTTTATCGATGCTCACCTGGAAGAGTCCATACGTCTGGACGAAATGGCCGATGCCGTAGGATTGGGCGTCTGGACATTCTCCCGAAAATTCAGTGAATCATTTGACTGCTCGCCACATACATTTGTTACCGAACAGCGCATCGAGCGAGCCAAACGAATGTTGTACAGCGGCACACTTTCGATTAAAGAAATTGCCTATCATTGCGGATTTTCCGATCAAGCGCATTTGACACGTGTATTACGTACTAAACTCGGCATGACGCCTACGCAACTAAGGAACAATAAAAACCACGAATAGTAGATGCCTGGACAGGAAAATCCAGATTGAAAGCATCGCGTAGGAGCGGGCCAAGTCGAAAGAGAAAATTTGCGGTAAATTCCAGTTAGCCCTCACACGGCACCCAGTCGCGCCCTCTATTCCAGAACAGTATTCGCCTTGCGAATCGGCAACCGTCGCCGAGGCAACGTCGGATCCGGCCGATACAAAATAAATCAGTACTCTTGGGCAGAATTCTGAACGACACTGTGACGTGTTGCGTTGATCGGATGGCAAATTCCCAATGCAGCGGCAAGACAACCAGCAACCGCGCCGGCGGCACCGAAAGGCGGAATATGAAAATCAATTCGGCGGAATTTAGAGTACGGGAAGGTGACAAGGTCAATCTCCACAAGTGGCCGACCAAGGTGGAGCCTTTCTACAAGTCAAAACAGCAATATCGCAAGCTTCTGAGAGCGCATGTTGCGCAATTGAGCGCGCAGCAACAGCTTCTTTACGCGTCCAATCGCTATGCCATTCTGCTGATTTTCCAGGCGATGGATGCGGCTGGAAAAGATGGTGCCATCAAGCATGTGATGTCAGGGGTGAATCCGCAGGGTTGCCAAGTATTCAGCTTCAAGCATCCCAGCGCGGCTGAATTGGAGCACGACTTTTTATGGCGAACCACACGCAATCTACCGGAACGCGGGCGGATTGGCATATTCAATCGGTCGTACTATGAGGAGGTACTGATTGCGCGTGTCCATCCGGAGATTCTCCGAAGCGAGGGACTCCCGGATGCTCTTGAAAACAAGAGTACTGTCTGGCGCGACCGATATCGTTCGATCTCCAATTTGGAGCGACACCTTTCAGGTAACGGAACATGCGTCGTCAAATTTTTTCTCCATCTCTCGAAAGAAGAGCAACAAAAGCGCTTCCTTGATCGCATCGATAAGCCGGAAAAAAACTGGAAATTCAGTGCGGCGGATATCGAGGAACGCAAGTATTGGAACGACTATATGCAGGCCTACGAAAAATGTCTTAGTGCAACGAGCACGACTGAGACACCTTGGTATGTTGTGCCTGCCGATGACAAGAAAAATGCCCGACTGATCGTATCTCAGATACTTTCAGATGTGCTGGATGGGCTGAGAATGTCATATCCAAAGACCAGCGAGGAGCGTCATCAAGAACTGCTGAATATCCGCAAGCAGCTTCTGGAAGAATAACTAAGTTTGCCGTACTCACTACCTGCCCAGGTGGCGAATGGGCGGTGTGACAGACGCAGCAACATCCCAAGTCAGCATGAGCTGGCTGATCGCCGCATCAAGGCTGGCGTGCGGCACCCCATCGCGGGCCAAGATCGAAACGCCTTGCAGGAAACTGTCAAACACTGTCGCCATCACCGCCGACTGGGTCTGCTCGGGCAACTGGCCGATGTGCACCGCGCGCTCCACACAGGCCACGATCCCCGCCCGCGTGCGCAGCCGCGATTGGGTCAAGCCATTCGCCACCCGTGCGTTCTCCGGGCTGGGCGCGCTCATCACGCCCAGCGCCACCATGCAGCCCTTGGGGTGGCCGTCTTCACACTGCATGCGTACCGACTGGCGCAGCGCGGTCTCAATCGCCTGACGCGGCGGCAGGCTTTCATCCCACAGGCATTCGGTGACTTTGGCGTAGGTGTCCAGGTAGCGCTGCACGCACTCCTCGAACAGCGCCTCTTTGGAGCCGAACGCCGCGTAAAAACTCGGCGCGGAAATGCCACCACCCAGACCGGCCTTGAGTTGGGCGAGGGAGGTGGCGTCATAGCCGTGTTGCCAGAACAGGTGCATGGCCTGTTCCACGGCCTGGTCGCGGTCGAAGGTGCGGGGGCGGCCCATTTGTGCCATGGCAGGTCTCCTGTGCAAAGGCATATAAATACTAGTCGATACATAAGTCATTGACAATGCGCGGAGCGCGCCTGCAATATTTGTATCGATCAGTATCTAAGTCGCTTTCCAAGGAGTTTCCCGTGCCCCCCTCACTCACCTTATCGGCCGCGTCCGAGCGCCTGCCCATCGGCGCGTTGCTCGCCCTGGCGATGACCGGTTTCATCTGCATCGTTACCGAAACCCTGCCCGCCGGCCTGTTGCCGTTGATCAGCGAGGGCATGGCGATTTCGCCGTCCATGGCCGGGCAGATGGTCACGGCCTACGCGCTGGGGTCGGTACTGGCGGTGATCCCCATGACCAAAGCCACCCGGGGCTGGCGTCGGCGCAATGTGCTGCTGCTGACCATCGTTGGTTTTCTGCTGTTCAACTCGATCACCGCGCTGTCGTCCCATTACGGCATAACCCTGGTTGCGCGCTTTTTCGCAGGCGTCGCGGCGGGATTGGCCTGGAGCTTGTTGGCCGGTTACGCGCGGCGCATGGTCGCGCCCCATCAACAGGGCAGGGCGCTGGCACTGGCGATGGTCGGCACGCCGATTGCGCTGTCGCTGGGCGTGCCGCTGGGCACCTGGCTGGGCGGGCTGGTGGGGTGGCGCACCACGTTTGGCCTGATGTCGGGGTTGACCCTGGTATTGATCGTCTGGGTGCTGGTGAAAGTGCCGGACTATACGCCGCAACCCGCACACCAGCGGCTGTCGCTGGGCAAAGTGCTGGCCACGCCAGGCGTGCGGCCGGTACTGGCGGTGGTGATCAGTTGGATGCTGGCGCACAACATTTTGTACACCTACATCGCACCGTTCGTGGCGCCCGCGGGGTTGGCGAGTCACGTCGACCTGGTGCTGCTGGTGTTCGGCATCGCCGCGTTGGCGGGGATCTGGATCACGGCCAGGCTGGTCGAGCCTTTGCTGCGCAAGACCGTGCTGGTGAGCCTGGCGACGTTTGCGCTGGTCAGTGTGGCGTTCGGGTTGCTGGGGAATAGGCCTGAGGTGATCTACCTCGGTGTGGCGGTGTGGGGGCTGAGCTTCGGTGGCGCCGCGACCTTGCTGCAAACCGCGCTGGCCGATGCTGCGGGCGACGGCGCAGATGTGGCGCTGTCACTCAACGTGGTGGCGTGGAACAGCGCGATTGCCGGCAGCGGCGTGGTCGGCGGCGTGTTGCTGGACACATGGGGCGTGGCGGCATTTCCGTGGGCGATGCTGGGGTTGGGGGCGCTGGCGCTGGGCATTGCGTGGACGGCGCGGGCCCATGGTTTCAAGCCGGGGAAGCGGTCTGCCGATGGTGCGGCGGCGGTGGGGCATTAGTGTTGGCGCGACCTGCCATCACTTACGCCGCCCTGGCCCTGGCCGGGCGCGCGCTACTGGCCGCTGGCCTGGCCGGCCGTCTCACCCCCAGCGTGAAAGTTCTCAGCGCAACTGTCTGGCGCCTGGGCGGCTTCGGCTTCCAGCTTTTCCCGGTCGGCCTTGCTGACGTATTTATCCTTGGATTTGGGCGCCAATTTGGCGCTGGCCTTTTTCGCCTTGGCCTTGAACAACTGCTGGAGTTTTTTCTGACGATTCATGGGTTTTTTACCAGATCTGTAAACGCGCGAATCATACCAGTTTAAAAAACCTGATCGTTGCGCCTGCCGGTCATCGGGCAGGCGCTCAACGCATCAAAGGCTGACGGGGCTAGGCGCTTCTGCCTCAACCGGCCGAGGCGATGAGCGTGACGATATAAACCCTGGGGAATAAATAGTGTTCGGAGAAGAACAGGTAAACCAAATAACCAAAGGCCGCGATCAAGACTGCATTCATGAGTGTTTCTGAAACCAGGATCGCGCCCCATAGGGTGTTATCCATCGTCGTGCCGGATGAGGTAATGGTACTAGGTCGATGTTTGCTTCAATGTCGAAACGAGCGCTCCAAAAACTCGCTGATCAGCCCCACCACCTGCTGTTGAATCACCGCCCGTGGCCGAGCCCCCTCACCATCCCGGCAAATCATGCCGTCGCCCGGCGAATCCGCTTCAATCAACGCCATGCCACCCGGCTTGCAGATCGCCATGAAACTGAAGTGAGTGGCGTCGGCGATCTCCACGTATTGCGTCGACGCTTTCGGCAGGCGCTTGACCAAGGCGGCGGACTCCAAGTTAGGGTCCATCTCCTCCGACGGCACACCCCCCGCGATTACCAGCGCCGGCACTGGCAATACCGCCAGGCTGGCGTGGGTGAAACCGCGCGACAGGCCCAGGTCCAACGACACAATGGCGGTGATGCGTTTGTCGCTCAGGTCAGCGGCCAGTTGGACCTTGCCGGCGGGTGTGCCGGCAGGGTTCATCTGCCGATAGCCAATGCAACCGCCCAGCTTCGGGTGGACGTTGCAGTCTCGATTGAACAGGTCTGGATCGAAACGGGCACCGGCGATTTCCAGCACGGTCCAGCCGCCGAGGGAGTGGCCCACGGCGGCAATCTGGTTGTGCTTGACCGCGCCAAATTGCGCACGCTGCGCGAGCACCGCGTCGATGGCACGGCTGAGGTCTTTGGGCCGTTGCCACAACTGCGCGGCGGCGGCGGGGCTGCGATCCTTACTGGTGGTGCCGGGGTGGTTGACCGCTGCCACGATGTAACCTTGATGAGCCAGTGCACTGGCCAGCCACACCTGGTTGCGCCAATTGCCGCCGTAACCGTGGGACAGCACCACCAAGGGATGCTCTCCGGCAGCCGGCGGTGCGTCGGGCACGGCGAGAGTCCCGATGAACACCGCATTGTCGGCGATCAGCTCAGGCTTGGCCGTGGCGGCGGCGGGGTACCAGACGGCCAGTTGCAGCGCACGCTGGTTCTCTACATCGGGCAGGGTGGCGGTTTTAAAGCCGATCGGGTTTTCGTCGGCGAATGCCGGGGAGGTCAGGCAAAGCAGCAATAGCGCGCAGAACGCCGTTCTCATTGTTTTTATCTTCCATGATGGGATCGAAGGACCGTGGGGCTAAGGTAGTGCGTAGCGCCCATGATCCGGCGGGATCGTATCGTGTTTTGGGTCGCTGACCTACATCTCCCGGGGAGGGCAAGCGCTATGCCGGCATTCAGAACCAGCTATTTTATGCAGAAAACTGCAATAGGGTATACGGCGATGCACAGGCCGTCCTGGTCAAGATGATCGAGGCGGGCAGAGGCTTGGGGTAACCGAGCATGGCGACGTCCCAGCATGGGCGGTAATTGACTTCAGTACCGATCGAAGGTGTGAAAAGCATGAACACGTTGAGTCCCGACCTCGATAACGGCGCGCGCCAGGCGGCCTTGCTGACGGTACACCAGATGGCGGAAGCCGACCGGCTATCGGTGGTTGCCGGAGTGTCGTCTTTCGAGTTGATGAGCAATGCCGGTGCGGCGGTGGCGCGCGAAATCGAGCGCCGCTGGACACCCCGGCCGCTGCTGGTGCTCTGCGGGCCGGGCAACAACGGCGGCGATGGTTTTGTCAGCGCATACCGACTTGCGCAAGCGGGCTGGCCAGTGAGGGTGGCGATGTGGGGCAGTCGAGCGGCCCTGAAAGGCGAAGCCTGGCAACATGCACAGCGTTGGCAGGGCGAGGTTCAAGCCCTGAGCCCCGCGGCGCTTGAGGGGGCCGAGCTGATTGTTGACGCGGTGTTCGGCGCTGGTCTCGCCCGTGCGCTGGAGGGGCAGGTGTTGGACACCCTTGCCGCGGCTGGCCGTGGCAAGGCGCCAATTGTCGCGGTCGACACGCCCAGCGGCGTGATGGGCGATACCGGTGAGTCCTTGGGCGCGGTGGCGGCAGCCCTGACAGTGACGTTTTTTCGCAAAAAGCCCGGGCATCTGCTGTTGCCGGGGCGCGATCTGTGTGGCGAAGTCGTTGTGGCCGATATTGGCACGCCCGAAGCGGTGCTCGACGCGATCGTCCCCCAGGCATTTGAGAATCACCCTGCGTTGTGGCGGCTCGACTTACCGCGAGCCGGTCTCGATACCGTCGAGCAAACCTTTGCTGCAACCCCCGCGATCATTGCTGCGGATGCCATGCAGGTGCTGACCCTTCACGAGGGCGAATTTCGGCGGATGTTCGACTTCGTCGGCGACAAATTGACCCGCACTCGAGCCGCTGCCCAGCGCTGCTCGGCGGTGGTTGTGCATCGAGGCAGCGACACGGTGATTGCCCGCCCCGATGGCCGCGCCGTGATCCACTGCAGCGTGCCCTCGGCCGGCACCGGCGACCTATTGGGCGACATTGTTCTGTGGTTGCTGACCCAGGGCATGCCGGCTTTTTCGGCTGCGGCAGCGGGCGTGTGGCTGCACGATGCGGCCGGTGCCGAATTCGGCCCAGGGTTACGGGCAAAAGAGGTACCGAATCTTTTACCAGGGCTATTACGTCGACTGTACGGTTGATTGTCCGTGGACGTGTCGGTGAGCGGTGTATTCCACGTCCAATGTCTGATTTGAAACCTGGATGGGCGTGCGTTTGATATTTATCAAGTACGGTTTGCCGGAAAAGAGCAGTTTAACCCGCACACGAAGGTATTCATCTTCTTAGAGCGGGCCCGTACAACCCAACCCACACCGTTGCGGAGCGAGCATGCACTGCGCTCCGCCAACACCGCCCGGGGCAGGTTGACTTGGATCAAACGGCCCCGCCCAGAACGCGCCAGAATCGGACTCTCTGCTGACTCGCTCAGGGGCATGGTATGCCTGTCAAACCGCCCACTCCGGGTTTCATCGATCCGCCTGTACCTGAAGAGGAACAGCATTACAGCCGTTCCGCGCTGTGGCTGACGTGGCTGTTGGGAGCCGCGATGTTTGTGACAGTGGTCGGCGTGGCACTGCAATTCACCGACGTCGAATCCTTCACGCGCTTGCTGACCCAGGCAGAGCCGCTGTGGCTGGTCGGCGCCCTGGCGTTGCAAGTCTTGACCTATATGGCGCAAGGGCAGGTCTTTCGGGTGGTGCTCAAGGCCGGGGCACAGCCGCTTTCACTCTGGGAGGCGGGCAAACTGAGTGTGATGAAGCTGTTTGTCGATCAGGCCCTGCCGTCCTCCGGCATCAGCGGCGCCTTTGCGGTAGTGGCCTCGTTCGTCCGCCTTGGCTTCGCCAAACCGCTGGTGCTGGCCAGCCTGGTGCTGGATTTGTCCGGGTATTTCCTGGCGTATGCGGTGTCGGTCGGCGTGGCGTTACCGGTGGTGATCTTACAGGGCCATGCCACGCCGGCGGTCATCACCGCGTGCCTGGTGTTCGTCGCCGTCAGCCTGCTTCTGGCAATGATCACGCCCAGGCTGGCCGGCAATCGACACCTGGTAGCGCATTTGCCGGGGCAGCATTTTTCGATTGTCGCCAGAATCGCTTCATTGCTCACGGGGGCGGACAAACAACTGGTTCGCAGCCGAGGGTTACTCTGGCGCATTACCTTGCTGGAACTGCTGATCATCGTGCTCGACAGCGCCACGTTGTGGGTGCTGGTGCGTGCGCTGGGGGTGTCCGCGCCGCCGCTGGGGCTGTTTGCCGGCTTTATGCTGGCCAGCGTGCTGCGCAGTATCGGCATTGTGCCGGGCGGGCTCGGGGCCTTTGAGGCGGCGGCGGTGGTCACGCTGCATTGGGTCGGGGTAAACATCGCGGTGGCGCTATCGGCCACGTTGTTATTCCGCGGGCTGACGTTCTGGTTGCCGATGCTGCCTGGCCTTTGGTTGGCCCATCGTGAATGGCGATCCACCGCCAAGCCACCCGCATTCTTGGCAACCGGCGACTATTGGAGCCCACCGCTGTGCCAGGTGTTCAGTAACGTACAGAGCACGCCGCAGGGCTTGAGCGAGGCCGAAGCCAGCGCGCGGGTGCGCAGCGCGCCGGCCGCGGCCAAGGACCGACCGCGAGGCCTGGCCCGGCTGGTGCTGGAGCAAATGCGCACGCCCCTGGTGCTGATCCTGATCGTGGGCGCGCTGGTCGCCGTGGTGGTGGGGGACTGGCTGGATGCGGCGATTATCGGCTGCATTGTGCTGATCAGCGCGGTTCTCAGCGCCTGGTATGAAAATCGCGCCAGTACGGCGGTGGAGCAACTGCGCAGCAAGATCGCGCAGCGCGCCACGGTGCGTCGCGATGGCAAGCCCGTGGACATCGCCGCCAGCGCGGTGGTGCCGGGGGATATCCTGTTGCTCAGCGCTGGCAGCCTGATCGCAGCCGATGGCCGAATCCTGCAGGCGCTCGATTGCTTCATCGGTGAAGGCCTGCTCACCGGTGAAACCTTCCCGGTGGAAAAGTTGCCCGGCGACTGCACCGCCGATGCCACACTCGGGCAGCGGCATAATTGCGTGTTCATGGGCACCTCGGTGCGCAGCGGCACCGCCGAGGTGCTGGTCACGCGCTACGCCCCGGAGAGCGAAATCGGGCGCATCGCCAAGACGCTGACCCTACGCCCACCCGAGACGGAGTTCGAGCGCGGCCTGCGCCGGTTCGGCGGCTTGCTGTTGCGGGTGATGCTGGTGATCACGATCGTGGTGTTCGGCATCAATATCCTGCTGCACCGTCCCGCCCTCGACACTCTGTTGTTCGCCATCGCTTTGTCCATCGGGCTGTCGCCGGAACTGTTACCGGCGATCCTGAGCATCACGCTGGCCAAAGGCGCGCAACGCATGGCGGCCAAAGGGGTCATCGTGCGTCACCTCAATGCGATTGAAAACCTCGGGGCGATGGACATCCTGTGTACCGACAAGACCGGGACGCTAACCCGCGGTGTCGTGGTGCTGGACGGCGCAATGAATGTCGAGGGCAATGTCGATGCCAATATCCTGCAACTGGCGGTGTTCAACGCCAGCCTGCAGACCGGCATGCGCAACGCCATGGACGATGCAATTACCCTGGCCGGCAAAACCCTGGCGCCATGCCCAGGCGCGAGCAAACTCGATGAAGTGCCGTATGACTTCGTGCGCAAGCGCCTGAGCGTGGTGGTCGCGAATGCGCCAGAGGCCGCCCGGCTGATGGTGACCAAGGGGGCGTTGGACAACGTGCTCGAGGTCTGCACGCAGGTGCGCAGCGGCGAACAACTGCTGGCGCTGAGCGATACCGAGCGCGCCACGATTGCGCAGCGTTTCGCCGACTGGAGCGAGCAGGGCTTCAGGGTCCTGGGCCTGGCCACGCGGGTTTTGCCGGAGCAGCCGCATTACGGCCGGGATGAAGAAAAGGACATGACCTTCCGCGGCTTTCTGTTGTTCTTCGACCCGCCGGAGCCGGGCGTGAAAGACACCCTTGCCACGCTTGAGCGCCTGGGTGTGCAAGTGAAGATCATCAGTGGCGACAGCCATCTGGTCGCCCGTCACGTAGGCAGGGCAGTGGGCCTGCCCGTGGAGCGGATCATCACCGGTGCAGAGCTGGCGGCCATGAAAGACGAAGCGTTGATGCACCTGGCGCCGCTGACCACGCTGTTTGCCGAGGTCGACCCCAACCAGAAGGAACGCATCATCCGCGCCCTGCAGAAGACCGGGCACGTCGTCGGCTACATGGGCGATGGCATCAACGATGCCCCGGCGCTTCAAGTCGCCGATATCGGGATCTCGGTGGACAACGCCGCCGACGTGGCCAAGCAGGCCGCCGACTTCGTGTTGCTGGAGCACAACCTCGACGTATTGCGCGAAGGCATCGAAGAGGGCCGGCATACCTTTGCCAATACCTTGAAGTACATTTCCATCGTCTCCAGTGCCAATTTCGGCAACATGATCAGCATGGCCCTGGCTTCGTTGGTATTGCCGTTCCTGCCGATGCTGGCCAAGCAAATACTGCTCAACAACTTCCTGTCTGACATCCCCTCCATGGGGATTGCCAGTGACAACGTCGACCGCGAATGGGAAAACACCCCGCACCGCTGGAACATCAGCGAAATCCGCAACTTCATGGTGGTGTTCGGGCTGGTCAGTTCCCTGTTCGATGTGCTCACGTTCGCCGCGCTGTACCTGCTGGCAGAGAAGGGCGCCGAAGTATTTCGCAGCGGCTGGTTCGTCGAGTCGCTGCTGACCCAACTGCTGACGATCTTCATCGTGCGCACCTACCGCCCGTTCTACCAAAGCCGTCCGGCGACACTGCTGTTGCTCAGCGCCGCGGCCATCGGCCTGCTGGCCGTCGGGCTGCCTTACAGCCCGATCGCGTCTTGGTTCGGCCTAGTGCCCTTGCCACTGCCGATCCTGCTGACGGTGCTGGCAATCAGCCTGGTCTACATGGGCGCGGCGGAATGGGTCAAGCGGCTCTTTTACCGTCGCCAGCGGTTGAACCGCGCCCGCGCTGCCACACTTTCTTGATTCCAGACTTGCCATCAACCGCGCAACTACGCGATGTACTAGCTTCATGGCAAGCAGGTGGCAGTATGGCGTGCAATCATAGGAGGTGAACCGAGTGTGCACTTAAGGAATGGGCCGTACTCAATAAACGTCGAATGGACATAAAGACAATGACCGCGAGGGTGAATGATGTTTAGGGATGAAAAAGAAATGCAGGAGGCGATGGGGGTTCATCTTCGAGAATTTAGCGGTCTAGGCGATATAATTATTCCGTGTGAGTACGAAAAAGACGGTGATGCACGGCGTAACCGCATCATCGAGTCGTATGAGTATTGCTGGAAGTGTGTGCGTGAGACGGTGCTTGTTAGTCAAGATAAAAATATTTCTCTATTCGCGTCGGAAATAATAAAGCCTGACTTTCTGTTGTACGACCCCGGGATGGAAACATTCGTAGTGGTCGAGCTCAAGAACTCTTCAAATCCCACAAGAGAAGCGGGGACAGAGTTGGGCGCATATACAAACGCCATTAAGGCGCATTTCCCACTCATTTCAAACGGTGATGTGATTTGCGTGATCGTCTCAAGTCACTGGCCGACGCTTTTAAGAAATTATTTGTTTAGTGAGATATTTTGGCACAAAAGAAACATTCTATGCCTGCAGCCAAAATCCACCTCGCCATTGCAGCTTGAACATCTTCCGCCGGAAAAGCTCCTCAATGCCAGTACATCATTGAAATTCAATAAGAATACCTTTTCTGGTCTTCAGAATTGCATATACGCAAATAACATATACAGCGGGGGTGATATTGAGGATTTGGACAAATATCTGGAGCAAATAAAGTCTGCGTTTGAGCGGATTGTTAGAAAGTCTAATGAAATCAATTCACATGGATTCGCCTTCCTGTGGCGAGATTTGAGAGAACATACTGTAGCCAGATACAGTATTACGTACCTTGATATCAATCCGTGTGAGAAGTTTCAGCGCTACGAAGTCAGTATCCCGAACAAGATATCTGAATCTCTACATGACGTTATTACAGAGTGGGAGACCTCCGGAGTTACCTACTCGACAATTAATACAATTTCGAAGGGTGACTACTTTCTCAAGAATATAGCAGGCCCCGTGCCTGAAGCTCCATCGCCTTGGCGGACGCTAAGGAAATTTATGCTTGACCATAGCGAGCTTATTTCTTTCAGGGCGTGGGGGGTTTTGGCAGATCTTCATGAGGAAGCACTTCTGGAGGAGTATAAATCTGATGGGGGTACTACGAAATATGACTGTCCTGCATTTGGTTTGAGATTTATATCGAGTATTGTTCCAGATTGATGTGTATTGGGGTCACGCCAGGAAGGAGCAATGGCGCGCAAATACCAAAAGCAAAACCGCGCCGTCGTGAATAACACGAGGTCGAGGTTCGGGGTTCGGGGTTCGTGAAAGGGAGGCTATAGGTTGGTGAAAGCGGCTAATTGGACGCCTATCCAGCATAGCACCTAATTTAACATAATATACATTATGCGAACCGTCGTGTGTAGAGCTGGGGGGCTCTCGGGTGAGATTTTAAGCCTGGCACTGACTCTCGCCACCTCAGGCCGAAAAAACAAACCCTCCATTTCACTTGCCAGCTTGCAACCCTGGTTTTCATTCTTCAGGATAACGTCCCATTCCAACGTTTGAATAAGGTTCTTCCCATGAAGCTACTGCGCATCTGGCGTGAGCGTCAGGAACGCAAAGCGCTGCGTGCACTGCCGAAGCTTGAGCGTGCAACACAAAAACTGCGTAACCGTTATCCGCAATTCAGCTTTGGTATTGGCACCTATGGCGATCTCAAGGTACATGACTGGCATGAAGGAACGACATTGCGCGTAGGCGCTTATACGTCGATTGCCGGCAACGTGGAAGTGTATCTGGGCGGTCATCATCGCATCGACTGGCTAAGCTGTTATCCGTTTCCCGCCAAGGTCGAAGAAGTTGCCTATATCACTGACTTCGGCGGCAGCAATGGCGACGTAGTGATCGGCAATGATTGCTGGATCAGTTCCCATGCAAAAATTCTTTCGGGTATCACCATTGGCGATGGCGCCGTAGTGGCGGCCGGTGCGTTGGTGACCAAAGATGTGGCGCCCTATTCCATAGTCGGCGGAAACCCGGCCAAGTTTATCCGTTGGCGTTTTGATGAGCCTGTTCGCCAGGTCTTGGAACAATCCGCCTGGTGGTATTGGCCTGAGACCGAGGTACGCAGTGTCGCGCATCTGCTGTGCTCCTCTGATATCGAGCCGTTTATCGAGTACTTAAAACAACGCCAGTAAGGTGGAAAAATATAACTCAACTAAATAGATGTTTAGTTGAGTTATATATCAGCTGTGATGCTCAAAGCCGAAATCGATCCACCGACTGCGACAACTTCCCCGCCAACGCGGACAACTCGTCCGTCGTCGAGGCCGTCTTGCCGATCACCTGGCTATTGCGCTCCGACATACTGGCAATCATCTCCACTTGATGGGCAATTTCGTTGCTGGCCAGGCTTTGCTCGCTGATGGTGCGGGAGATGTCGTTGACCAACTCGGTGGTGTTGAGGGTGGCCTGGAGAATCTCGCGGATGGCGCGCTCGACTTCAGCAGTCACCGCCATGCCCTTGTCCACTTGAGTGACGCCCTCCTCCATGCTGGTCACCGCTTCCCGGGTGTTTTGCTGGATGCGGCCGACCATGCTGGCAATCTCCTGGGTCGACGCGCTGGTGCGTCCGGCCAGGCTGCGCACCTCATCGGCGACCACCGCAAAACCGCGCCCCTGTTCACCGGCGCGGGCGGCTTCGATCGCGGCATTCAGGGCCAGCAGGTTGGTTTGATCGGCAATGCCCTTGATAACCTGGATAATGCTGAAGATTGCCTCGGACTCCTTGTCCAGCGTGCGGATGACTTGGGCCGACTGTTGCGCCGAACGGGCAATGCCGTCCATGTCACTGACCACCTGGTGGATCACCCGACCGCCGTCCTTGGCCAAGGCTTCTGCCTGGTTGGCCATATTCAGTGCGCGTGCGGCATGTTGGGTGATTTCCTCGATGCTGGCGGTCATTTCACTGGCGGCCGCCGCCATGGTGCTGGCGGCGGCGCTTTGCTGCTGACTGCTGCCCGCCACCTCATGGCAACCCTGGCTCAGTTGCTCGCTCATGTCATTGACGCCGTGGGCATTGCTGCGCACCACTTCGATCATGCCGCGCAAATACGCCTGCATGGTGGAGAGGCTGCGTATCAGCGCGCTGGCCTCGTCCTTGCGGTCGGGCACGACAATCGGCTCGCTCAAATTGCCACGGGCGATACTGTCAGCAATTCGGCTCGCGGCCTGCAACGGATCCATGATGCTCCGGGTAACCCAGCGGCCCTGCGCAAGGAGCAGCAGCAGGCTCGCAATCAACACCACGCCCAAGGTGACGTTGGCGTTGCTGATGGTTTGTCGGGTACCGACGCTGGTTTGCTGCGTATTGTTTTCGATCAGCTCGCTGAGGCTAGCTAGCTGACCTTCCAACTGGCTGAAAGCAGTATTGAAGGTCTCCAGTTCGCCGCGAGCGGCCTCCGGGTTGTCCAGCGCGAGTGCGACGATGCGTTCACCGGCGTTGATATAGGTATCCAGGCTGGGTTTGATTTTTTCCAGGCTGGTCTTGAGCGTGTCGCCCAGCGGCAGCTTTAGATTGTCCTCCAGCACCTGGCGGAAATGCTCGGCATGCTCCTTGAGTGAACTGCTGACTTCGGCTTTGGTGCTGGTGCTTTTACCCAACCCGACCAACATCGCCGACAACACGTCGGCGCGCAGGGCATC
The DNA here is from genome assembly GCF_024169655.1 of Pseudomonas marginalis. Classification (GTDB taxonomy): domain Bacteria; phylum Pseudomonadota; class Gammaproteobacteria; order Pseudomonadales; family Pseudomonadaceae; genus Aquipseudomonas; species Aquipseudomonas paraveronii. The sequence goes on from NZ_JALJWV010000001.1 coordinate 3,007,263, forward strand.
GTGCATCATGTCGGCTTCCATGTGGTTGCGCAGCACCGTCATGCTGGTCTCGTTATCCTGCACGGCATCGGCCATCCGACCGTTTCCCAGGTAACCGGCCAGGCTCATGATCAAAGCGGTGAGCAACCCGGTCGCAATCAATAGCCATAAGCGTAATTTGATCGTCATGCTGGTCATTCCCATAGCCTGGATAGCTGGTTGGGTACCCAACCGCTTGAGCGTCGCTGATACTGTTATCGGCAGAGACTCCCTGTTATTGAAGCTCAATTGCTCAGATCTGCGCAGTTAAACTCAACGTCTTCCCCATCTTGTTTGCGCGGGGGTGGTTCTTTAAGCTGGCCGACCTTTGCTTCACCCGGAACTGCTCATGTCCAAACGTATCGCCCACCTTGCTTTGCTGCTTGGTCTGATCACTGCCGTCGGCCCCTTCGCCATCGACATCTACCTACCGGCGCTGCCGACCCTGGGCGCCAGCCTGCAGGCCTCACCGGCAGCGGTGCAGATGAGCCTCACAGTGTTCTTCATGATCATCGGCGTCTGCCAGTTGTTTTATGGCCCGATCAGCGATGTGTTCGGGCGCAAGCCGCCGATCTACGCCGGGTTGCTTATCTTCGCCGTGGGCAGTATCGGCTGCGCGCTGGCGCCGAGTATTGAAGTGCTGATTGGTTTTCGTGCGGTGCAGGCGTTTGGCGCGTGTGCGGGGATGGTGATTCCCCGGGCGATTGTGCGCGACCTGTATACCGGCCATGAAGCTGCGCGGCTGATGGCGTTGCTGATGCTGGTGATGAGTGTGTCGCCGATCCTGGCACCGTTGGCCGGTAGCCTGGTGATTGCGCTCTGGAGTTGGCGCGAGGTGTTTGCCGTGTTGGCGGTAGTGGCCGTGTTGTGCCTGGTCATGACCGTCGTACAACTGCCTGAAACCCACCCCGCCGAGCGTCGGTTGGGCAAGACCCTGGGGAATGCCTTCAGCAGTTATGGGGCGTTGCTGCGCGACCCGGTGTTCATCGGTTTGTCGGTGGTGTGCGGGTTTGGCCTGGCGACGTTCTTTGTATTTATTGGCAGCGCGCCGTTCGTATACATCGAGTATTTCGGGCTGACCCCCACCCAATTCAGCCTGTGCTTTGCGCTGAACGCCGCGTCATTTTTTGCCATGAGCCAGCTCACCGCACGCCTGAGCGCACGCTTCGGCCTGGCGCCGCTGATTCGCTGGTCGGTGGTGGGCGTGGCCGCGGTCATGGTATTGCTCGCCGCTACGACGCTATGGGGCAGCCACCTAGGCTTGATGATGTCGCTGTTGTTTATCGGCTTCGGTTTCCTCGGCTTGCTGTTGCCAGCGGCCGGCGTGTTGTCCCTGGAAGACCACGGCGCGGTGGCCGGTTCCGCATCGGCGTTGCTCGGCGCGATCCAGATGATCACGGCGGCCGTTTCCATGACCCAGGTGGGCGTCTTTGCCGATCACACCCCGGCGCCGATGCTGATCGGCATCGCGCTGTGTGCCGTTGCGGCGCTGCTGACCACGCTGTGGACCTTGCGCCGCCTGCCGGCGCACTTGCTGCCCGGTGCCCCGCCCTCCTCCTGAGCCGAGCCTGACGCGGACCGCGCGTTTTTCGCCGGTCGCCGCCGGCTAAAGATCAAACCGCTCCACCGCTCGCCGTCGCTCATTGTCGTCACGCACGTCGTAGTTCGCGGTGGTCTGGATATTGGTGTGGTGCGCCAGTTTCTGCGCGATGGACAGGTCATGCTCCTCAATCACCCGCGTGATGAAGGAGCGCCGGAAATCATGCGGCATGATCTTCACCCCCACCTGCTGACCGCGCTGGCGGGCGATGTAGTAAATCGCATGCTTGGTGATGCGTTCGCGGGTGATATGGCTGCCCCTGCGGATGCGGTTGAACAGGAAGGAATCGTCCTGCTCGCCTTCCTTGAGTTGTTCGCGCCGGAATTCGAGCCAGGCCTGCAATTTGGCGAAGGCCCAGCCCGGCGCGTATTTGATCAGTTCCTTGTTGCCCTTGCCAATCACGCGCAGGCTGCGCTCGTCAAAGTTGATCTGTGCGAGGTCGAGGTTGACCGACTCCGACTTACGCATGCCCGAGCCGTACAAAATACCGATCACTGCAGCATCGCGCAGGCCCTGGGGCCGCGGGTCGGCAGCGCATACATCCATCATTTCGCGGATCAGCGTGCGACGCAGGTTGCGCCCCTGGCTCAGGCGCGTGCCGGACGCGGCCTTGACCGTGCGCATTTTCAGCAGGTGTTCCTGGCTGATCAGGCTCATGCGCCAGGCTTCGTTCATCACCCCGCGCACGGCGTTTACATACAGCGACGAGGTATTGGGCGCGTAGCCGTCCTCGCGCAAGGCCGCAACCAGCGCGATCACCTGTTCGGGTTGCAGCAGGTGCCAGTCGATGTCTTCAAGGTTGATGTCCTCGAAGCCGAGGCGGTCGGCGGCGTCCTGCAGCACGTAGCGCATGGTCAGTTGGCTGGAGGGCGCCAGGCGGGTGAGGTAGAGGGTCAGCGGGTTGCGGATTGACTCAGTCAAGGTAGATCGGCCTTTGGATTAAATACCTCGAACAAGTCTTTGTTTATTCGAGATATTCATTGAATTGGCGAGGGCCGAGTCTAACGCACCATCGGCCCTGGTACCCAGTCACGGGGCGGTGTCTTCATCCCCGCTCGATTCCTGGGGCGGGGTCTGCGCCTGACTCCATTCAGCATCCTGTTTCTGCATCAGCGCGAACCAGTGCTGACGCATGAATGTCAGGTAGGCCTGCGGTGCCTTGGCAAAATCCTTCTCGTCGCTGTAGCAACCCGGCAAAGGCAATTCAGTGCCCTGCTCCTTGTACTGGCTGACCAGCGCCTGTTGCCCGGCGACGCTGCAATCCTTGGGCAATGGCATGCCACGCAATGCCCCGGCTTCTTCGTCCCACCAGGCCGCGCCGACCCGGTCGACGCCACGCAGGCGGTACTTCTGCGACTTGCCGACATGCATGATCAGCTTGAATTCATTGGGGCTGACATCACTGGTGCAGCTGCGCGTGTAACCCACGGTGGCCTGGGTGATGCCGTCGCCGGAAAGGTCGGTGACCTTGGTCGCCGCCATGTCAAAGCGCAGCGCGGCATCGAATTCGCAGCGCTGCACGTCGTCGTAGAGCATCCATATGCGTTTGGGGCGGTCACCGTCGAGCAAGTACTGGGCCGCGTAGACAAGCGCCGACTGGGTGCCGTCATCCTCGCGTTGGTTGATTTGCTCGGCCAGCACCAGCAGGTTCTTGCCCTGGCGGTCGTCCCAGGTATAGGCGGCGACCTGCTTGCCTTGCACTTCAACCCCCTCTGGCACTTGAGCGAGCGTGGTCAGCGCCACGCCCTCATCCGCGCATACGGTGGTGACGCAGGCTGCGTTCATCAACAATCCCATCAACACGGGCCGCCATTGGCCGCCTAAACGCTGCACGCTATTCATCCGAGTACCCTGGCAAGAGATGGCTTACTTTACCGGCACTTGAGGGGCAATGCAGAGAAGATTCTTCAATAAACACAAGCGGCAGAGCGTGCCGTGACGCGCAGCGCCGATCCACGTCCACCCAGTTGCGCCCAGCGCCATGCAAAACGTTCCTATTACGCTAAATAAACAACGCCTTCAGAGCCTTAGTTGTTTAGCTGAACCCTAGCTGTCTACCTGTCAAATAAACGAGTTTTTCATCTGGCTTTCATATTCGTTAAACATTTTTACGCTTAATCTTGGTCGCAGGACTTGAGAACGAACCGCGTTGTGCCGACTAACTTATTGATTCCGCTTGATCTTTGTGAATTATGGTCTTTACTCCCTGATGCACATGGAAGACTTCAATAGCCCATCAGGATGGTCGGATGAATACCCCAATTCCACTCCAGGTTTAACCAAGCACCTGCCTTTTCGGCCCGTGATTGTTGTCTCTACGCTCCAAGTTGCTCAAACCCCGAGGTCATGAATCTTTGAAACCCTACCCTATTCATTGTGTGTCGATCGTTATCCCGGTCTACAACGAACAAGAAAGCCTGCCTGAATTGCTGCGTCGCACGACGGCAGCCTGCAAGCAACTGGCCTACGAATACGAAATCATCCTGGTGGATGACGGTAGCCGCGACAAATCCGCCCAATTGCTCGAAGACGCTGCCGCCGAAGACGGCAGCAACGTGGTCGCGGTGATCCTCAACCGCAACTACGGTCAGCATGCGGCGATCATGGCCGGTTTCGAGCAGTGTCGGGGCGACGTGGTGATTACGCTCGACGCCGACCTGCAGAACCCGCCGGAAGAAATCCCGCGCCTGGTAGAACAAGCCGCCCTGGGCTACGACGTGGTTGCCACCGTGCGCAACAACCGCCAGGACTCGGCCTTTCGCCGCTGGCCGTCGCGCCTGATCAACCTGGCCGTGCAGCGCTCGACCGGCGTCGCCATGACTGACTACGGCTGCATGCTGCGCGCGTACCGCCGCACCATCGTCGACGCCATGCTCGCCTGCCGCGAACGCAGCACGTTTATCCCGATCCTGGCCAACGGCTTTGCCCGTCACACCACGGAAATTCTCGTACACCATGCCGAGCGCGAACACGGCGAATCCAAATACAGCGCCATGCGCCTGATCAGCCTGATGTTCGACCTGCTGACCTGCATGACCACCACCCCGCTGCGCCTGCTGTCCATCGTCGGCTTCAGCCTGGCGGGCCTGGGCGTTTTGTTCGCCTTTGCGCTGATCGTCCTGCGCCTGGCCTTTGGCGCCCAATGGGCCGGCGATGGCATGTTCGTGCTGTTCGCAGTGCTGTTCGTGTTCACCGGCGGCCAGTTCATCGGCATGGGCCTCTTGGGTGAGTACCTGGGCCGCATGTACAGCGATGTGCGCGCCCGCCCACGGTTCTTTATTGAAAAAGTGCTGCGCAACCAACCGGCAGCACCGGCACCCGTGGTCGTCCTTGACGGCCTGGCGTCCTCCCATACCACCACTACTTCCCCTTCCGATCAGGTTTCGTCATGAATTCAAAAGCTGTTGTCTTCGCTTACCACGATATTGGCTGTGCTGGCATTGAAGCCCTGCTGAATGCCGGTTACGACATTGCTGCCGTGTTCACCCATGCCGATGACCCCAAGGAAAACAATTTCTACGGTTCCGTCGCGCAACTGTGCGCCCGCAAAGGCATCCCGGTGCATGCACCGGAGGACGCCAACCACCCGCTGTGGATCGAGCGCATCGCCAAGCTCAACCCGGACTTCATCTTCTCCTTCTACTACCGCAACCTGCTGAGCGAACCCCTGCTGGCCACCGCCCGCAAAGGCGCGTTCAACCTGCACGGCTCGCTGCTGCCGAAATACCGTGGCCGCGCACCGGCCAACTGGGTCCTGGTCAAAGGCGAAACCGAAACCGGCGTGACCCTGCACCGCATGGTCAAGCGTGCCGATGCCGGCGCGATCCTGGCCCAGCAGAAAGTCGTGATCGAGCGCTCCGACACCGGCCTGACCCTGCACGCCAAACTGCGTGACGCCGCCAGCAGCCTGCTGCGCGATGCCTTGCCGCAACTGGCCGCAGGCAAACTGACCGAAACCGCCCAGGACGAAAGCCAGGCCACTTATTTCGGCCGCCGCACCCCAGCGGATGGCAAGTTGGAGTGGCAAAAACCGGCTGAAGAGCTGTTCAACCTGGTGCGCGCCGTGACTCAACCGTACCCGGGCGCTTTCTGCGCCGTGGGCGAGCACAAGCTGATCGTGTGGCAAGCCGAAGTGGTCCAGGGCAACGAAGGCCTGGCGCCTGGCCGTGTGATCAGCGTCAACCCGCTGCGCATCGCGTGCGCTGAAGACTCGCTGGTGATCAAGTTCGGCCAGCGCAACGACAACGGCCTGTACCTGGCCGGTCCGTCCCTGGCCAACGAATTGGGCCTGGTGGACGGTTCGGTCCTGCGCGGCGCCGAGTCTGGCCGCAAGCCACGTCGCACCCGCGTGCTGATCCTGGGCGTGAACGGCTTTATCGGTAACCACCTGTCCGAGCGTCTGCTGCGTGACGACCGTTACGAAGTCTACGGCCTGGACATCGGCTCCGACGCCATCGAGCGCCTGCGCAGCCACCCGAACTTCCATTACGTGGAAGGCGATATCAGCATCCACACCGAGTGGATCGAGTACCACATCAAGAAATGCGACGTGGTCCTGCCGCTGGTGGCCATCGCCACGCCGATCGAATACACCCGCAACCCGCTGCGTGTGTTCGAGCTGGACTTCGAAGAGAACCTCAAGCTGGTGCGCTACTGCGTCAAGTACAACAAGCGCGTGATTTTCCCGTCGACGTCCGAAGTCTATGGCATGTGCCAGGACCAGTACTTCGATGAAGACACCTCCAACCTGGTGGTCGGCCCGGTCAACAAGCAACGCTGGATCTACTCGGTCTCCAAGCAACTGCTGGACCGCGTGATCTGGGCCTACGGCGCCAAGGGCCTGAAGTTCACCCTGTTCCGTCCATTCAACTGGATGGGCCCACGCCTGGACCGCCTGGACTCGGCCCGTATCGGCAGCTCCCGTGCGATCACCCAGTTGATCCTGAACCTGGTGGAAGGTACGCCGATCCGCCTGTTCGACGGTGGCGAGCAGAAACGCTGCTTCACCGACATTGCCGACGGCATCGAAGCCCTGGCGCGCATCATTGATAACGACAACGATGCGTGCAACGGTCAGATCATCAACATCGGTAACCCGGAAAACGAAGCGAGCATCCGCCAGTTGGGCGAAGAACTGCTGCGTCAGTTCGAAGCTCACCCACTGCGCAGCAACTTCCCGCCGTTCGCCGGTTTCCGCGATGTCGAAAGCAAGGCATTCTACGGCACCGGTTACCAGGACGTGGCCCACCGCAAACCAAGCATCGAAAACGCCAAGCGCCTGCTGAACTGGGAACCCACCGTGGAGATGAGCGAAACCATCGGTAACACCTTGGACTTCTTCCTGCGTGAAGCCATGCTCGAAATCGCGGACAAGCGCTGATGCACGCAGGTCTTCGCATCGACGTCGACACTTACCGTGGCACTCGCGAAGGCGTGCCACGGTTGCTCGAATCCCTGGATGAAGCCGGGGTGAAAGCGACGTTTTTCTTCAGTGTCGGGCCGGACAATATGGGGCGCCACTTGTGGCGCCTGATCCGCCCGCAATTTCTGTGGAAGATGCTGCGTTCCAACGCTGTCGGCCTGTATGGCTGGGATATCTTGCTGGCCGGCACCGCCTGGCCGGGCAAGCCGATCGGCCGTGACCTGGGGCACTTGATGCGCCAGGCCAAGGCCGCCGGGCATGAAGTCGGCCTGCACGCCTGGGATCACCATGGTTGGCAGGCCAACGCCGGGCGTTGGAGCGACGCACAGTTGATCGAGCAGATTCGACGCGGTGTGGACACCTTGAGCGACATCCTCGGTGAACGTATCGACTGTTCAGCGGCCGCCGGTTGGCGCGCCGATGAACGCGTGGTGCAAGCCAAGCAAGGCTTCAACTTTCGCTACAACAGCGATTGCCGGGGCACCAGTCTGTTTCGTCCGACCCTGGCCGATGGCAGCGCAGGCACCCCACAGATTCCGGTAGACCTGCCGACCTTCGACGAAGTCGTCGGGCCGGTGGTGGCTGCCAAGGATTTCAACGGGTTCATCCTCGACCGCTTTGCACAGTCAAAGCTGAACGTGTACACGATCCACGCAGAAGTAGAAGGGATTCTGATGGCCAATGATTTTCGCCAGTTGCTGGCCCAGGCAGGGCAGCGCGGCATCCATTTCAAACCGCTGGGCGACTTGTTGCCGGCGGACGTCTCAACCCTGCCCCAGCAACAACTGGTGCGCGGCGCCCTGAGCGGCCGTGAGGGTTGGCTCGGAGTGCAGCAGGCATGATCCGCCGTTGGGCGCTGCCCCTGCTGCTGTTGGCATTCGGCGCATTTTATCTGTTACCCCTGGCCACCCATGGCCTGTGGATTCCGGATGAAACCCGCTATGCACAGATCAGCCAGGAAATGCTGCTGACCGGCAAATGGGCGTCGCCGCACTTTATGGGCATTCGCTATTTCGAAAAACCGGCTGCCGGTTACTGGATGATCGCGCTGGGCCAGGCGATCTTCGGGCAAAACCTGTTCGGCGTGCGGTTTGTGTCGGCCTTGAGTACCGGGCTCAGCGTGCTGCTGGTGTACCTGGTGTCGCGCCGGTTGTGGAATGACCCGCACAAGAGCCTGGTCAGCACGCTGCTGTACATGAGCTTTGTCAGCGTCGCGGCGCTGGGCGGTTATGCCAACCTGGACCCGCAGTTCACCTTCTGGGTCAACCTGACCGGCGTGGCGCTGTGGTTTTGCTTCGACAGCCGCACGCGCAGCGCTCGCGTCGGGTCCTGGGCGTTGCTCGGGGTTGCCTGTGCCATGGGCTTCATGACCAAAGGCTTCCTCGCGTGGCTGCTGCCGGTGCTGATCGCCCTGCCCTACGCGATCTGGCAGAAGCGCCTGCGCGACCTGCTGGGTTATGGACTGATTGCCGTCGCCGTGGCGATTGCCATCAGCTTGCCCTGGGCACTTGCGGTGCATAGCCAGGAGCCGGATTACTGGAACTTCTTCTTCTGGCACGAGCATATCCAGCGCTTTGCCGGCGAAGATGCGCAACACGCCGAGCCACTCTGGTACTACCTGCCGCTGCTGGTCGCATTCACCCTGCCGTGGGTGGCGCTGTTGCCGTCCACCGTCAAGCAAGCGTGGCAGCACAAGCGCACGCCAAACATCGCCTTCCTGCTGCTGTGGCTGCTGATGCCCCTGGCACTGTTCAGCCTGGCCAAGGGCAAGCTGCCGTCCTACATCATGCCGTGCCTGCTGCCGCTGGCGTTGCTCATGGGTAACGCGCTGACCGACAAGCTGGCCCAGGCCCAAGGCCGCACATTGCGCATCAACGGCTGGCTGAACCTGATCCTCGGGGTTGTGGCTTTGCTCGCGCTGACGTGGTTCCAACTGAAAAAACCGCTGTACGAGCACGGCCAGGAAACTCTCGGCCTGGTGCTGGTGTTCGCCTGCCTGTTCGGCTGGATCATCGTCAACCTGCTGCAGGCTGCACGCCCATTGAAATTGTGGGCCGCGCCGGCGCTGGGCAGTTGGTTGCTGGTGGCGTTGGCGCCGGCCTCGCTGCCCCATTCGGTGGTGTACAACAAGACCCCGGATCAATTCATCATTGACCACCTGCCGGACCTGCAGCCGACGTCCGCGCTGCTCAGCAATGACCTGGGCGCGGCATCGGCCCTGGCATGGCGCCTGCAACGTGCTGACGTCACCCTCTATAACACCGCTGGCGAAGTGAAATACGGCCTCGCCTACCCGGACGCCGCCCAGCGTAAGGTCGACATGACCCAGGTCCAGCAATGGATGAGCCAAGCCCGCCAAAAAGGCGCGGTGGGGGTGGTGATGCGCGTCAAAGGTGACGACGAGATCGCCGAAGTGAACCTGCTGCCCCAGGACGGCAAGCGCTATGAGCAAGGCAATCTCATGATTCTGATTTTCCCGCAGGCAGCGCCATGATCACCCTGTTCTTGTTGTTAGCCGCCTGCCTGCTCACCTGCATGGGCCAGGTCGCGCAGAAGTTTGCCGTGGAAAGCTGGCGCGAACAGCCTGACGGTTGGGCGCTGAAACTGCGCTCACCCTGGTTATGGGCAGCGCTGCTGTGCCTGGGTTGTGGCCTGCTGGTCTGGCTGCTGGTGCTGCAGCGCCTCGAAGTCGGGATTGCCTACCCCATGCTCAGCCTCAATTTCGTATTGGTCACGCTAATGGCGCGCTTCGTATTCAAGGAACACATCGACACTCGGCATTGGCTGGGCGTGGTGCTGGTGATTGCCGGCGTCGTGCTGCTGGGGCGCCAAGTATGAGCCGGGGACGCGGGTTTGCCTTCGCCCTGGGCAGTGTCGGCCTGGTCAGCGCCGCCCAGTTGGGGATGCGCTGGAGCATGACGCGCCTGCCCCTGCCTGACGAATGGCTCGGCGCGTTCAGCAGCAACGCCATCGATCTGGGCGCCCTCGGCGTGGTGAGCCTGGCGATCCTCGCTTATGCGCTGTCGATGCTGTGCTGGCTCTGTGCGCTCAAGGATTTGCCCCTGGGCCGCGCCTATTCGCTGCTCAGTATCAGCTACGCGCTGGTCTACCTGTTGGCCGCCAGCCTGCCGGTGTTCAACGAACATTTTTCGCTTTCAAAAACCCTGGGGGTGGCCTTGGTCATCCTCGGTGTACTGGTTATTAACTCTCGTCGTGCTAGCGCAGCAAGCCCTAGGAATGCCCCATGAAAATCAGTGTATTTGGTAGTGGTTACGTCGGTCTGGTACAGGCCACCGTATTAGCCGAAGTCGGTCACGATGTCATCTGCATGGACGTTGATCAAAACAAGGTCCGGCTGCTGCAGCAGGGCCATGTGAGCATTTTCGAGCCAGGGTTGGCGGCGATGGTCAAGGAGAACCTGGAAAGCGGACGGCTGAGCTTCACCTTTGATGAAAAGCTCGCCGTCGAACATGGCGAGGTGCTGTTTATCGCGGTGGGTACGCCGTCGGATGAAGACGGTTCGGCCGACTTGAAATACGTGCTGTCGGTAGGCGATGCGGTCGCCCGCCATCGGATCGAGCCGGTGATCCTGGTGGAAAAATCCACCGTCCCCGTCGGCACCGGCGACACCTTGCGAGCCCATATCGAAAAGGCCCTGCATCTGGCCGGCCGGCACTTGGAGTTCGATATCGTCTCCAACCCGGAATTCCTCAAGGAAGGCTCGGCGGTTGCCGACTGCCGCCGCCCGGACCGCATCATCATCGGCTGCGAGCGTGAAGAAGTGCGTGAGGTCATGCGCGACCTGTACGCGCCCTTCAACCGCAACCACGATCGCATCATCTTTATGGACCTGCGCAGCGCCGAACTGACCAAGTACGCCGCCAACTGCATGCTGGCCACCAAGATCAGCTTTATCAACCAGATCGCCGAGCTGGCCGAACACCTGGGGGCGGACATCGAAGCGGTGCGCCTGGGGATCGGCGCCGACTCGCGCATCGGCTATCACTTCATCTACCCAGGCTGCGGCTACGGCGGCTCGTGCTTCCCCAAGGACATGCGCGCCCTGATCCACAGCGCCAAGCAGGCCCATTGCTCGAGCGACCTGCTCGAAGCCGTCGAAGCGATCAACCAGCGCCAGAAGAGCAAGCTGTATGAACGCATCAACGCCTTCTTCAAGGGCAACCTGCGCGGTAAGACCTTCGCCCTGTGGGGCCTGGCCTTCAAACCTAACACCGACGACATGCGCGATGCCCCGAGCCGCGTGCTGATGGAAGCGCTGTGGGCTGCCGGCGCCACCGTGCGCGCATTTGACCCGGAAGCCATGCAGGAAACCCAGCGGATTTACGGTGACGCCCCACGGCTGATGTTGATGGGGACTCCGGAATCCACCCTGAGCGGCGCCGATGCGTTGATCGTCTGCACGGAATGGCAGCAGTTCAAGGCACCGGATTTCGACCTGATCCACCAACGCCTGAACACCCCGGTGATCTTCGACGGTCGCAACCTGTATGACGGCGAGCGCCTGGCGCGCAAAGGCTTCCAGTATTTCCCGATGGGCCGGGGCGACTCCTGCCAGTTGCCGATTCCCCAACAACAGTGGGTGCCGCACGTTGTGGAAGCCTGACCGGTGAACAAAGACCAACTGCCCCAATTGATGAACGCAGCGATCCGGCGCCAGTCGTTGGGGCTGGCGCTGCTGGCGTTGCTGTTATTCATTGCTGGCAACTGGCACCAGGCAATCATCGGTTTCGACTCGCGCTTCGTGGTCTTTGCCCAGGAGATGTTGCGCCATGGGCCGAGCTTTTTCCCCACGACCTACGGGCAACCTTATGCCGATTACCTGGCAACCTCGACGCTGATGACGTGGCTGCTGTCCTTGCCCCTGGGCGAGGTCAACAGTTTTACGGCCTGGTTGCCGACGTCTCTCGCTTCGGCGCTGATCGTCATGCTGGTGTACCGCCTGACGGCGCCCTACTCCCAGCGCTGGGGCCTGCTGAGTGTTGCGCTGCTGTTGCTCAGCAGCACGTTTATCAGCGAAACCCGCGCCGTGTCCCTCGACCAAATGCTCGCCGCCGTGGCCCTGGCGGTGTTCTACCTGGGTTATGCGCATGATCACTTCGGCGCCGCCAAGCGCCTGCACTGGGTGTACCTGCTGTTGATCGTGGGCTTTGCGATTCGCGGGCCGATTGGCCTGGTGATCCCCACGGGCGTGCTGTGCAGCTACTTCCTGCTCAACCGCCAATGGCGCCAACTGTTCAGCTTCGGCCTGTTGGCCCTGGCACTGCTGGGGGCGTGCGTCGGCCTGCTGTTGCTGCTGGCCAAGCTCAGTGGCGGCGCAGCGTTCATGCAGGACGTGATCCGCATGCAGTTCCTCGGGCGTATGGATGGCAGCGAAGGCTCCAGCGGTGCGCTGTATTACTTCACCAGTTCCCTGGGCAATTACGCGCTGGCTTACCCGCTGGCGCTGCTGGTGCTGCTGGTGATCGCGATTGGCGGGCGACGCGCACCTGATCCGGCGTTGCAGTTGGTGCTGTACTGCGCAGCGGCGGGCTTGTTGGTGATGCTCGGCTTGTCGATCCCCCAGGCAAAGAAAGCGCGTTATGTGCTGCCAATGTTGCCGATGGCGGCCATTATTGCGGCGTATCCGTTTCAAGTCGCCCACGGCCGGTTGTATGGCTGGCTGCGCGGTTTGATGCTGAGCCTGTGGACCGTGTTGCCCGCGCTGCTGATCGTCGGGCTATGGCTGGCGCGCCGGCGTTACCCGGAGCAGATGGCGCACATCGGCTGGGTGCTGGGTGTGCTGGGCGCGCTTCAAGTGCTGGCGCTGGTGGCGGTGTTCCAGGCACGCCTGCGCACGCTGGTACCGGCGCTGACCGCCGTGCTGGCGGTGTGGACGGCGTATATTGTGGTGGTCGAGCCAGTGGAGCGCAGCCTCTATGACACTCGCGCCTTCAGCCTGCAAGTCCAGGCGCAGGTCCGCCAGCAACCGGCGCCCATCGTGCTGCATGCGCTGGGTAAGGATGCCAAAGCCATCAAGTTCATGGTCAACCTCGATTACGACCGGGTGCCGGTGTTCACCCAGCAGCCCGCCGACCTGGCAACATTGCAAGGCCCAGCGTGGCTGGTGATGAGCCAAGATGACTTTGAAGGGTTGCAGGACCCGCGATTGCGCGCAATCACTCCGACGCTCACTGGCACGTTCGACAAGAATCCCTACGTGCTGCTGCACTTGGACAAAACCCTTCAACCTTGACCGCGCCGGCGGCGGCCGGCCAGTTGAGTCCATTATTTTTGTATTTAACCTGCATTAATATGCATTGGCGACCTTGCATCGCGGTCGGCACACTACGCGGGTTCCTCCCCCAAATGCAGGAACGTTCAAGGGCTTGTCCGGGAAACCAGACAAGCCTTTTTTTGCCCGCTTTTTATGGAAATTGTGAATGCTCGCTCGCTGGTTACCCGCCGCCATCAATACCCGCCCTGCCGAATGGAGCCGCGCCGCGATCGGCATGGCCCTGGGCACCCTGCTCAGCGTGTGGGTCTGCGCCCAAGTGTTTGGCATGGAGGTCGCCCTGCACCTGCTCGGCCCTCTGGGCGCGTCGGCAGTGTTGCTGTTTGCCGTTTCATCCGGCGCGCTGGCCCAGCCGTGGTCGATCATTGGCAGCTACCTGTGTGCCGGCGTAGTCGCGCTGCTCGTCGCACGGGTCCTGGGGCGCACCCTGGGCAGCGCCTGCCTGGCGGCGGGCATGACCGTGGTCCTGATCTGCTGGCTGCGCTGCCTGCACCCGCCGGCGGGAGGTCTGGCGATGACGCTGGTACTGGCCGATCCGGCCTCGACGGCTCTCGGCTGGCAGGAACTGCCCGCGGTGATGCTCGGCGCGGGAGCGTTGGTGACCTGTGCTCTGGCCTATAACAATGCCACCCGCACGCGCTATCCCAAGGGCGCGACCGAGGCACCGAACACCTTCGTGAGCAAGGCGCAGGCAGCAAGAGACCCAGCAATCACCGCGGCGGACCTGAAGCTGGCGTTGGCCGACATGGAGCAGTTCTACGATATCGAGCCCACAGAGCTGGAACAGTTGATCCACGCCGCCGAGAGTCATGCCCGTCGCCGAAGTATCGGGCAAGTGCTGGCAAGTCGCGTCGAATAGCGGAAACGACGAGTGGCACATCACGCTCCTTGCGCCGAGGTGGGTGGCAGCTAAAGTTGTACAAACCACTTGTGGTTGTCTGCTTTTCCCCTGACGTCTGGATTGCCGTAAACCAGTAGCGAAGACATTGGATAGTCTGGCTAAAGATTGGTGCTCACTGAGCGGCGATGCACGCAAAGGGTTGCCCCTCTGTCGCTCTCATCGTAGTTCTGCACGCTGGCCCTCCTGCTCAAGTGCTTTGAATGTTCCGTTCAAACCGGGTGAGGGTCCGCCATGGACGACCGTTTGCAGAGGTTGCTGCGCGACCGGCTATTTGATGCTCGACAGCGCCATCACCTCCCCCTCAGGGCCTACATGGACCTGACGATCGAGCGCATGCATGCCATTTCCAACGCTGGAGTGATCAACAATGACATGTGGCTCGGCCAACCGCGCGAATCGCATTTCAGAGCGCTGTGCGAACGGATCGGCTTGATCGGCGCCTACGATTACGCACTGTATTCCTCGTTAGTCGACCACATGATCGCCGCCAATGCCTTATTGACCCAGGGCAGCCCGGAGCAAGTGGCGCGCTACCGCGATGAGATCATTCAGATGCGCGCGGTGTATGCCTTTGGCTGCACCGAAATCGCCAGCGGCACCGACGTGCGCAACCTCAAGACCACCGTCACCTATGACGCCGGCCAGCACTGCCTGGTGCTCGACTCACCGTGCGCCGATGCCTGCAAGTACTGGATCGGCAACAGCTTGCACGCCGCCCAAGTGGCGATGGTGCTCGCGCGATTGCAGGTGAACGGCGAAGACCAGGGTCACCACTGGTTTCGCGTGGTGATTCGCGACCGGGAGAACGGCCCGTTGCGACCGGGTGTCAAGGTCATGGCCTGCGACCCCAAGGGCGGCATTCACGCCAATCAGGTCGGCGGTTTACGCTTTTGCCAAATGCAGCTGGGCACCGATGCCTTGTTGCAGCGCCACGCCAGGTTTACCCGGCGTGGGCAGTTCCTCAGCGACTTGCCCAAAAGTGAGCGCTTTATCAACGCACTGGAGACGTTTCTCCAGGAGCGCCTGCTGTTGATGGCCGCCTCTCGCGTTGGCGCAGGGCTAAGCGCGCACCTGACCTATCAATTTGCCCGCCACCGCCTGCTACAGACCGGCCCGCTGCTGGGCAACCCGCTGTTTCGCCAGCGACTGTACAACGTCCAGCTCAAGGCATTGGCCCTCAAGTTCGTCGAACAGGCCATCCTTGAGCGCTTCGAAGCGCAATGGACCCAGGCCGACCGGCGCAAGGACCTGCATATTCTCGCGGCACTAAGCAAATGCGTCGGCACCTGGACGGGTCTTGACGTGATCGCCCAGTGCCGCGAATTGTGTGGTTCCCAGGGGTTTCACCACTACAACCAGATCGTCACCCTGCGCATGGACTTCGAGATAAGCCCCACGTTCGCTGGCGACAACAGCGTGATGGCCTACCAAGTGATCAAGGATGCGCTGTCCCGTCCGCGATTTGACCACGTTGAGCCATGCAACCCCGGCCAGACAATCGAGCAGAGCATCGTCCGGCAGTGCCGACACGCCGGTGATTTTTCCCATTCGCAAGCGGTGGGCCTGACATACGCCCGCGCACTCGATCTGGTCATTCAGGCGCTCGAAGGCCAACCGCTCGAAGCGGGCATGCAGCGCGACCTGATCGGGGTGTTTGTTCCCTACTTGCACCGTTGGGGGCTCGCTCACGATGCAGAACCGTGCGCCAGCGTTGCGCGCATCTCATCGCTGGCTGCATGGCTGAAACCGCCTGACGAGCTGATCAACGCGCCTATCGCGAAAGCTGACTACATCCAGCAATTCACCCGCGCATTGTATGAGGACACATAACCATGAACCCTCACGTCAAACCTGACTTCTGCAACCCCGATACCGTTCGTGACCCTTATCCGGCCTACGCATTTCTACGCGAGCATCATCCTGTGTATTGGAGCCCCCAACACAAAGCATGGATGCTTACCCGCTACGACGATGTCTTCACGGCGCAAAGCGACGCCACGCGCTACTCCTCGGACCGGATACGCCAACTGGTAAACGCGCAACTGCCGCCCGACAAACGTGCGATGTACGAGCCCTTTATTGAAAAAGCCTCCCGCTGGATGTACGCCCAGGATGGCAAAGCCCACGAGGTCAGCCGCCATCTGCTGGGTCGCGCGTTCACGCCGCGCTCGATTGAAGCGCTGCGGGCCGACATTCAGGCGGTTACCGATGAAATCCTGTCGACATTGGGCCCCACCCCCGAACTGATGAGCCGCCTATTCAACCAGGTGCCGGCCAGAGTGCTGGCCATGCTCTACGGCATCCCCAAGAAAGACGCGCTTAAACTGCGGCGCTGGACCGATGTGATCCTGATGTTTCTGGTGGGCAACCTTGATCCGGCCAATACGCCTGGCGCCGCAGCGAAGGGCCTGGAGGACATGTACACCTACTTCGGCGACTTGATTGATCGACGTCGGCAGGCTCCGCGTGACGACTTGGTCAGCCGTGTCATCGCCGCCGCCGGCCCCGACACGAGCAAAGACGACCTGCTGGCCCAGGTGGCCTTTGTGCTGGTGGCCGGCTACACCACCAGCGCCGATATGCTGGGTATCGGCCTGTGGTACTTGTTGACCAACCCTGCCCAGTTGAACGCGCTGTCGGCCGATGTGTCGTTGATAAAACCGGCGGTTGAAGAAATGCTGCGCATTGATCCCTCGGGGCAGTTCAGTCATCGCGTATTGACGCAAGATATCGAGCTCAGAGGCCAGACCCTGCGCAAAGGCGACCTGGTGTACCTGATACGTGCCGCGGCCAACCGGGACCCGGAGCACTTCACCGACCCAGACCGTTTCAACATTCAACGTGCAAAAAATGACCATTTGGCCTTTGGTCGCGGCGTGCATTTCTGTTTGGGGCCGGCATTGTTCCGGCTGGAGGCCGAGATTGTGTTCACCCGCCTGCTCAAGCGGTTCCCCACGCTGCGTTTGCTTGAGAAAAAGCCTCCCGTGTGGCGTACCAGTAACCTGCAGTTTCGTGGGTTGAAAACCCTCCACGTCGAACTTGAACCCATTTTCAGGGACGACCCGATCCAGCGCTGCTTTTCTGCTGCCCCCTGGGAAAAAAACGGCGGTTACTGCCGTGCCTTGCGCGTGGGCGAAACCATTGTCACCAGTGGCACGGTAGCCTTCGACGAGGATGGCAAGCCGTATGCCACCGACAATGTCTATCTACAGACCCGTCGCTGCCTGGAAATCATCGAAGCGGCGCTTAAGCGGCTTGGCACAGACCGCCGCCGAGTGATTGCCACGCGCATGTACACCACCAACGTGAACTGGTGGCCGGAAATTGCCAAGGCGCATAAGGAGTTTTTCGAGGGCTGCGAACCGACCACCATGTTGTTAGGCGTCAAGGCGCTGATCACCCCGGACTACCTGGTGGAAATCGAAGCCCAGGCGCAGGCGGCCCCGCGATGAGCCCCGAGCAAGCACGCAAGGAGGTGCGTGATGCGGTGGTGATGGATGTCAGCAACCTGACCCTAACCACACAAGGGCTACCTGTGGCCGTGAGGCTGTACCGCCCCGCCCGCCCTGTGCCGGCACCGGTACTGATGTATTTCCACGGCGGTGGCTGGGTCGCCGGCGACCTCGATACCCACGACAGTTTTTGCCGGGTGATTGCAGAGTGGGCCGGCTGCGCGGTGGTCGCGGTGGATTACCCCAGGCCGCCGGAACAACGCTTCCCCGCCGCAGTGAAAAGCTGCTACGCCGCCACGCTCTGGATTGCCCGCCACGGGACCGGCCTGGGATTGGACACTCAGCGTATCGCCGTGGCAGGCGGTGGCTCGGGAGGCGGGCTTGCGGCGGTGATCTGCCAAATGGCCAGGGACCTCGGCGAGGCTCGCATCGGTTTCCAGTTGCTGCTGTACCCGGTACTCGACTGCCTGGCGCGCAATCGCTCCCGAGATGAATTCGCCACAGGCTTCGGGCTGACGGCCGAAGTGTTGGAGTGGTATTTGAGCCAATACGTCCCCCCCGATATTCCGCGACAGCACCCCTGGCTTTCCCCAGCCCGCGATCCCTGCCTGCAAGGCTTGCCTGCGGCCTTGATCATCACGGCTGGCTGCGACCTGCTGCGGGATGAAGGGCGCGCATTTGCGCGGCGCCTAAAGAAAGCCGGAGTGCCGGTGCGGCACAAAGAGTACCCGGGCATGCGCCACGGCTTTATCAACTACCCCGCTTCTGAGCCTGCGGCCAGGCGTGCCGTACTGCTCTGTAGCGAGGCCCTGGCCGGCTATTTTCACCTTCCCGCCGGCTGACCGCCGGTTCTGCATAAATGCAAAAACGACCTGCATGATTCAAGGTTGTACTGGGCAAATTTGCACTGGTACGATCGCGAGATGGTTCGTCCGCGAACATCTTGTTTAAAGAACAATAAAAGCAGGGAGTTACAGATGACTGCTCAGGTTTCATCCGAGGCAAGCCACGCCGACATTCTTCAGGAAGAGGTACTGGCCGACGTCCGCAACCATGTTGGCCACCTCACCCTCAATCGCCCCGCCGGCTTGAACGCCATCAACCTGAACATGGTTCGCGGCCTGGCCCAACAGCTACAGGCCTGGGCAGATGATCCCCAGGTATATGCCGTGGTCCTGCGCGGTGCCGGTGAAAAGGCCTTCTGTGCGGGCGGCGATATTCGCTCGCTCTACGACAGTTTCAAGAACGGCGACAGCCTGCACGAGGATTTCTTCGTCGAGGAATACGCCCTCGACCTGGCCATCCACCATTACCGCAAACCGGTACTGGCCCTGATGGACGGCTTCGTCCTCGGCGGCGGCATGGGCCTGGTACAGGGCGCGGATCTGCGTGTGGTCACCGAACGCAGCCGCCTGGCGATGCCGGAAGTGGCGATCGGTTACTTCCCCGACGTGGGCGGCAGTTATTTCCTGCCGCGCATTCCTGGCGAGCTGGGCATTTACCTGGGCGTCACCGGCGTGCAGATTCGTGCGGCCGATGCGTTGTATTGCGGGCTGGCGGACTGGTACCTGGACAGCACCAAACTGGCCGACCTCGACCAGAAACTCGATCAACTGCAATGGCAAGACTCCCCTCTAAAGGACCTGCAAGGCGTGCTGGCCAAGCTGGCCGTGCAACAACTGCCCGATGCCCCGCTCGCCGCCTTGCGCCCCGCCATCGACCATTTCTTTGCCTTGCCGGACGTGCCGAGCATTGTCGAGCAACTGCAGCAAGTGACCGTCGCCAACAGCCATGAATGGGCCTTGACCACGGCCAACCTGATGCAAACCCGTTCGCCGCTGGCCATGGCCGTGACCCTGGAAATGCTGCGGCGCGGGCGCCGTTTGCCGCTGGAGCGGTGTTTCGCCCTGGAACTGCACCTGGACCGCCAGTGGTTCGAGCGTGGCGACCTGATTGAAGGCGTCCGCGCGCTGATCATCGACAAGGACAAAAGCCCGCGCTGGAACCCATCGACGCTCTATGAGCTGGACACGAGCCACGTGGAAAGCTTCTTCCACAACTTCACGCAGGTTGCGAGATAAGCCATGCAAGATATTGAATACACAGAAGAACAAATCATGATTCGCGACATGGCGCGTGACTTTGCCCGTGGCGAAATCGCCCCTCACGCCCAGGCCTGGGAAAAAGCTGGCTGGATCGATGACGCCCTGGTGGCGAAGATGGGCGAGCTGGGATTGCTGGGCATGGTGGTACCGGAAGAATGGGGCGGTACCTATGTCGATTACGTGGCGTATGCCTTGGCTGTGGAGGAGATTTCCGCCGGTGACGGTGCCACGGGCGCGCTGATGAGTATCCATAATTCAGTGGGTTGCGGGCCGATCCTCAACTACGGCACAACAGAGCAGAAACAAACCTGGCTGGCGGAACTCGCCAGCGGCCAGGCCATCGGCTGCTTCTGCCTGACCGAACCCCAGGCCGGCTCTGAGGCCCACAACCTGCGCACCCGTGCCGAACTGCGCGATGGCCAGTGGGTGATCAATGGCGCCAAGCAGTTTGTCAGCAACGGCAAGCGCGCCAAGTTGGCGATTGTGTTTGCGGTGACCGATCCGGAACTGGGCAAGCGCGGCATTTCTGCCTTCCTGGTGCCGACGGACACGCCGGGGTTCGTGGTTGATCGTACCGAACACAAGATGGGCATCCGCGCCTCGGACACCTGCGCCGTTACCCTCAACCAGTGCAGCGTGCCTGAGGCCAACCTGCTGGGTGAGCGCGGCAAAGGCCTGGCGATTGCGCTGTCCAACCTGGAAGGCGGCCGCATCGGCATTGCCGCTCAAGCCCTGGGCATCGCCCGTGCTGCGTTTGAAGCGGCGCTGGCGTATGCCCGTGACCGCGTGCAGTTCGACAAGGCCATCATCGAGCACCAGAGCGTGGCCAACCTGCTGGCCGACATGCAAACCCGGCTGAATGCTGCACGCTTGCTGATCCTGCACGCCGCACGCCTGCGCAGTGCGGGCAAGCCGTGCCTGTCGGAAGCGTCCCAAGCCAAGCTGTTCGCTTCGGAAATGGCCGAGAAGGTCTGCTCCTCGGCGATGCAGATTCATGGCGGGTATGGGTATCTGGAGGATTATCCGGTGGAGCGGTACTATCGCGATGCGCGGATCACGCAGATCTACGAAGGCACCAGCGAGATTCAGCGGATGGTGATTGCGCGGGAGCTGAAGAACTACCAACTCTGACTGACACACCACAAACCTTCTGTGGGAGCGGGCTTACCCGCTCCCACAGTGTTTATAGGCAGGTTATTGGTCTTTGAACTCGGGCGCGCGCTTGGCCACGAATGCCGCCATGCCTTCCTTCTGATCCTGCGTCGCAAACGCCGCATGGAATACCCGACGCTCAAAGCGCACGCCTTCCGACAGGCTCACTTCAAACGCCCGGTTCACACTTTCCTTGACCATCATGCTGATCGGCACCGACTTGCCGGCAATCAGCGTGGCGACTTTCAGCGCTTCTTCGAGCAGTTCATCGGCCGGGACAATGCGCGCTACAACCCCGCAACGCTCGGCTTCCACCGCATCGATAAAGCGCCCGGTCAGGCACATTTCCATGGCTTTGGCCTTGCCCACGGCGCGGGTCAGGCGCTGGGTGCCGCCCATGCCCGGCAGCACGCCCAGGTTGATTTCCGGCTGGCCGAACTTGGCGCCGTCGCCCGCCAGAATGAAGTCGCACATCAGCGCCAGCTCACAGCCGCCGCCCAGGGCGAAGCCGTTGACGGCAGCGATAATCGGCTTGCGACGGTTGGCCACGCGATCGGCCTCGCTGAACAGGTCGTCGATATAGATCTGCGGGTAGGTCAGCTCGGCCATTTCCTTGATGTCGGCGCCAGCGGCGAAGGCTTTTTTCGAGCCGGTCAGCACGATGCAGCCGATTTCAGGGTTGCGTTCCAGGTCATCCAGCGCCTGATTCAACTCGTTGATCAATTGTGCGTTCAACGCGTTCAGGGCTTGCGGACGGTTAAGGGTGATCAACCCGACACGGCCCTGCACGTCGAGCAAAATAGTTTCATAACTCATGTAGTGGCTCCTTCTTAAAGATTGCGTGAGATGACCATGCGCTGAATATCGCTGGTGCCTTCGTAAATCTGGCAGACCCGCACATCGCGGTAGATCCGCTCCAAGGGAAAGTCGCTCAGGTAACCGTAACCGCCCAAGGTTTGCAAGGCGGCGGAGCAGACTTTCTCGGCCATTTCCGAGGCGAACAGCTTGGCCATGGACGCCTCGACCAGCGCCGGCTTGCCGCTGTCACGCAGGGCGGCGGCGTAATGCACCATTTGCCGTGCGACGGCGATTTGCGTGGCCATGTCCGCCAGGCGGAAGGCCACGGCCTGGTGTTCGATCAAGGGTTTGCCAAAACTTTCGCGTTCTCGGGCATAGTCGCGCGCGGCTTCAAAGGCGGCGCGGGCCATGCCCACCGATTGCGAGGCAATACCGACACGCCCGCCTTCGAGGTTCGCCAGGGCGATGCGGTAGCCCTCACCCTCCTCCCCCAGACGATTGGCGAGCGGCACCTTGACGTCTTCGAACAGGATCTGGCAAGTGTCCGACGCATGCTGGCCGAGCTTGTCCTCGACCCGCGCCACCGTGTAGCCCGGCGAATCCGTCGGCACGATAAACGCGCTGATGCCGCGCTTGCCCGCCGCAGGGTCAGTGACAGCAAACACAATCACGATGCCGGCGTTTTGCCCGGAGGTGATGAATTGTTTGCAGCCGTTCAACACGTAGTGATCGCCTTCGCGGCGTGCACGGGTTTTCAGGCTGCTGGCATCGGAACCGGCCTGGGGCTCGGTCAATGCGAAGGCGCCAAGCATCGCGCCACTGGCCAGCGGCTTGAGAAATTGCTCTTTCTGCTGGTCGTTGCCGAACGTGAGGATCGGCACGCACCCCACCGAGTTGTGTACGCTCATGATGGTCGAGCAAGCCCCGTCGCCGGCAGCAATTTCTTCCAGAGCCATGGCGTAGGCCAGGTAGCCAGTGTCGCAACCACCCCACTGCTCCGGCACCAGCATACCGAAAAAGCCCAGTTCGGCCATTTCACCGATGGCCTCCTTGGGAAAGCGGTGCTCGCGGTCCCACTCGGCCGCGAACGGTTTCAGGCGTTCCTGGGCGAATTGTCGGGCCGCGTCGCTGATTTGCAGTTGTTCGTCATTGGGTAGCATGGTCAATCCTTAATACAGGCATTCGACGGCCATGGCTGTGGCTTCACCACCGCCGATGCAGATAGCGGCGACGCCCCGTTTGAGCCCCTTCTGGCGCAGGGCCGACAGCAGCGTCACCAGAATCCGCGCACCGGACGCGCCGATCGGGTGACCCAAGGCACAGGCGCCGCCATGAATGTTGACCTTGTCGTGGGGGATATCCAGCTTGCTCATGGTCACCAGGCTGACCACGGCAAAGGCTTCGTTGATTTCGAACAGGTCCACTTCGTTCAGGTTCCAGCCGGTCTTGCTCATCAGCTTGCGGATCGCCCCCACCGGCGCTACCGGAAACAGCCCCGGTTCATCGGCAAACGCCGCATGCCCACGGATCACCGCCAAGGGTTGCAGCCCGCGCTTGTGCGCCTCGGACTGGCGCATCAGGAGCAAGGCCGCCGCGCCGTCGGAAATTGAACTGGAGTTGGCCGCCGTCACTGTCCCGCCTTCACGGAACGCCGGTTTCAGGCTGGCGATCTTGTCCGGTTTGGCTTTGGGCGGTTGCTCATCATGCAGGACGGTTTTTTGCTCTTTGCCTACCGTAACCTGCACCGGGACGATCTCGGCCGCGAAGCTGCCATTGCTGATCGCCGCTTGCGCACGGCTCAGGGACGCAATGGCAAACGCATCCTGGGCCTCGCGGGTAAAGCCGTTATGTTGTGCGCAGTCCTCGGCAAAGGTGCCCATCAGGCGGCCTTTGTCGTAGGCATCTTCCAGGCCGTCGAGGAACATATGGTCCAGCACGCGGCCGTGGCCCATGCGGTAGCCGCTGCGTGCGCGGTCCAGCAGATATGGGGCGTTGGACATGCTTTCCATACCGCCAGCAATCACCACGTCAACGCTGCCGGCCAGCAGCGAGTCATGGGCAAGCATCGTCGCCTCCATGCCCGAGCCGCACATTTTATTGAGGGTGGTGCAGCGGGTGGCCTTGTCCAGCCCGGCGCCAAGGGCGGCCTGGCGTGCGGGGGCTTGGCCGAGACCGGCCGGCAGTACACAGCCAAACAGCACTTCATCCACGGCATCGCTGGCGATACCGGCACGCTCGACGGCGGCGCGAATCGCCGCGGAGCCGAGTTGCGGCGCGGTCAGGCCTTTGAGATCGCCCTGGAACGCGCCCATGGGGGTGCGTGCGGCGCTGACAATTACGATGGGATCGGTCATGACGCTTCCTCTCTTACTTGGCTGCCATGCGCAAGGCACCGTCGAGACGGATCACCTCGCCATTGAGCATGCTGTTTTCAATGATGTGCCGGACCAGCGCGGCGTATTCGCTCGGTTTGCCCAGGCGCGGCGGGAACGGCACCCCGGCGGCCAGGGAGTCGCGGACTTCCGGGGTCATGCCCGCCATCATCGGGGTTTCGAAAATGCCGGGGGCGATGGTCATCACCCGAATGCCGAAGCGCGCCAGCTCCCGCGCGGCGGGCAGTGTCAGGCTGGCGATCGCACCTT
This sequence comes from Pseudomonas marginalis, assembly GCF_024169655.1. Lineage (GTDB taxonomy): Bacteria > Pseudomonadota > Gammaproteobacteria > Pseudomonadales > Pseudomonadaceae > Aquipseudomonas > Aquipseudomonas paraveronii. The sequence goes on from NZ_JALJWV010000001.1 coordinate 3,031,645, forward strand.
TGGACGCGGCATACGCCGCCTGGCCGACCTGCCCGTCAAACGCCGCCACCGACGCGGTATTGATGATCACGCCGCGCTCACCGTCGGCATCCGCCTGGGTTTCTGCAATGGCCGCAGCAGCCAGGCGCAGCAGGTTGAAGCTGCCGATCAGGTTGACGTTGATCACCTGGGCAAAGCTGGCCAGCCCATGGGGGCCGTTCTTGCCGAGGATCTTCTCGCCGCGCACCACACCGGCGCAATTCACCAGCCCGTGCAAGCCACCAAAGGCGGCAACGGTGGCCTGCACGGCGGCTTCGGCAGCGGCTTCCTGGCTGATGTCCGCCACGGCGCTGCGGGCGTTGTCGCCCAGCTGTTTGGCTTTGGCCGCGACCGCGTCGGCATTCATGTCCACCAGCATCACTTTGGCACCGGCAGCGACCAGCATTTCAGCGGTGGCGGCACCGAGGCCCGACGCGCCGCCGCTGACCAGAAAAACCTTGTTTTCAATCTGCATCATTGTTTCCTTGAAAAGTGGATCAGGCCAACGCGGCTTGCGCCTTGGCGATTTCCTGATTACGCAAAATAAAGCGTTGCAGCTTGCCGCTCGGGGTCTTGGGCAAGTCGCTGACAAATTCGATTTCCCGCGGGTAGGCATGCGCGGCGAGGCGTTGGCGTACATGCAGGCGCAGTTCCTCGGCCAGCTCGGGGGTTGCGCGGAACTGCTCGTTGATCACCACGAAGGCTTTGACCAGCTCGGTGCGTTCCGGGTCGGGTTTGCCGACGACCGCCGCTTCCACCACTGCCGGGTGTTCGACCAGCGCACTTTCCACGTCGAACGGGCCGACGCGGTAGCCAGAGGTGGTGATCACATCGTCACTGCGTCCGACGAAGCTGATGCTGCCGTCCGGATTCAGTTCGACGGTATCGCCGCTGAGGTAGTACTTGCCGACAAAGGCCTTGGTCCGCGCGCCGTCATAGCCGGCGAACCAGCACATCGGCGATTGCTCGCGGTCGATGGCGAGAATCCCCGGCTGGCCGGCAGGCAACTCCTGGTGATCGTCGTCCAGCACCACGATGCGATGCCCCGGCGAGGCAAATCCCGCCGACCCGACATGCACCGGATGTTCCAGGCCGTGGTGGTTGCACAGCACCATGCCCAGCTCGGTCTGGCCGTAGTGGTCATGGATGGTCACCCCCAGGTTGTCGGCAAACCAGCGGATCACTTCCGGGTTCAGCGGCTCGCCGGCGCTGCTGACGATACGCAGCTTGCCCTTGATCGAGCGGGCGAATTGCTCGCCGCCGGCAATCAACAGGCGATACGCAGTCGGCGAGCCGGCCAGGTTGGTGATCGCGTATTTATTGATGACCCGGCAGGTGCTTTCCAGGGTGAACGGGCCATCGTAGAAGGTAATCGGATGGCCCATGGACAAAGGCCCGGTCACGCCGAAATAGATGCCGTAGGCCCAACCCGGGTCGGCGACGTTCCAGAACGCGTCTTCAGGGCGCAGGTCGATGGCGTCGCGGGTGTAGCTCTGGAACGCAACAATGGCCTTGAGCGGCACCGACAGCGCTTTCGACGGGCCGGTGGTGCCCGAGGTGAACATCAGCAGGAACGGCTCGTCTGCGCCCAGCAGCACCGGCTCGCAGTGGTTGGAGTAATTGGCCAGCTCGGCCCAGAAACTGAAATCACCGCGCACCAGGCCTTCGCCGTTGGCGCCAGTGACCGTCACGATCGTCGGGCAGCCTTCCACTTCGGCGAGTTTGGGCCGGTTCACCGCATCGGTGACCACCACGGCTGCGCCGGAGCTGCTCAGGCGGTGTTCAATGGCCTTGGGGCCGAAGGCCGTAAACAGCGGTTGATAGACGGCGCCGATGCGCCAGGTCGCGAGGACCACCACCAGCAATTCGGCGGTGCGTGGCAACAGGCCGGCCACCTTGTCGCCGCGTTTGACGCCCTGGGCCAGCAGGAAATTGGCGAAGCGCGAAGCCTGGTCCTGCAAGTCGCTGAAGGTGGACGTGGTACTGCGCCCATCCTTGCCTTCCCAGAACAGCGCAATGCGCCCTGGCAATGCATGCCGGTCGCAGCATTCCACGCAGGCATTGAGGCCCTGCAGGTTTCCGGCCAAGGTGCTGTCGACGGTGTGTTGGTAATCGAACTCGGTAGTGGCAGCCAAATAGTCACGCATCGCTTCAAATCCTTCAGTATTTTTATTTTCAGGACGTTTTTTCGGACAAGAACCGCGGAAATAGTGGCTCTAGAGCGCTGTAGCAGCAATGGTCAAAGCCACCAACATGCCTGACTGGTTTGGCCAATGCCGCTTGATCATAGACCCCGCCGATCAAGCGTTCGGCCCAAGCGATTGGACGCGCCGGCCGCCAGCTTCTAACCTGATGGCCTGCGCCACCGAAGAAGCCCCTCCCGATGATTGTTCGCCCCAAACCCAACCTCCTGGGCATCCTGTTCTCGCTCAAGGGCTCGATCGCCAAGCGCATCGCCCTGCGCAGCTTGCTGGTCACGTTGCTGGCCTCGGTCATCGTGCTGGTGGAAACCCTGCACCCGGCGTACTTCTCCAAGGTCAACGCCACGCCGTTCACCCTGCTCGGGCTGTCGCTGTCGATCTTCATGAGTTTTCGCAACAACGCCTGCTACGACCGCTGGTGGGAAGGCCGCAAGCAACTCGGGCAGATGATCATCGAAGTGCGCTCACTGATCCGTGAAACCCAGGTGCTCAGCGACCCGCTGGAACGGGCCAGCCTACTGCGCGGCCTCTGCGGTTTTGTCCATGGGTTGATTGCGCACCTGCGCCTGGAAGATGAAGCCCGGGCGCTAAAGCCCTGGATCGCAGTCGACTCAGGCCACCCCAACCTTCCTGACCAGGTACTGCAACAGCTCGGCGCGCGGTTTTCCGGGCTGGCCGAACGGGGCGTGATCAGTGAATGGCGCTACACCCAACTGGAGACCCGGCTGGTCAGCCTGAGCCAGGTGCAGGCGGCGTGTGAGCGGATCAAAAGCACACCGCTGCCCTTCCCCTACACCCTGCTGCTGCACCGCACCATTTACCTGTTCTGCATCCTGCTGCCGTTTGCCATGGCCGAACCGTTGGGCTGGCTCACGCCGGTGTTCACCGCGATCGTCAGCTACACCTTCTTTGGTCTCGACGAAATCGGCGACGATCTGGAAGATCCCTTCGGCTTCGATGAGAACGACCTGCCCTGCAATGCGATCGTGCGGACTCTGGAACGCGAGATCCTGGCAGCCCTCGGCGAAACGGTGTTGCCGCCGGCTCTGGAGCCGGTGGAATACGTGCTGACCTGATGCGGGTTTGACACTCGCCGTGGTCTGACCGAAGCTGAGGGCTTTGCCCTAGCTGCCTAAGCTCTCGGACGCCTGCATGTCAAAGTCACGCCGTTACTCCATCATCGGCCTGTGCGCCCTGTTGTTGATTGTGCTGATCACCTGGTATTTCTCCCATTCCACCCCGGTGGCCGTGCCGCCCGCGATTGCCCATGGCTACGCGAAAGCCTTGAAACAGGCGCGTAACGGCGAACCGGGCGCCGCCCGCGTGCTGTATCAGCAACTGGCCCGGCCGGACCTTTCCGACGAGCGCCGCGTCGCCTTGCATGCAGAACTGCCCAATTATCCCAGCCCCCAGGCACTGAAGCTCGCCGACAAGGACCTGGCCGATGACTCACCGCAAGTGCGTGAAGCGGCGATTCACAGCATCGTCGGCCTGGTGCCTACGGGCCAGCGCACCCTGTTGCTCGGACCATTACTCGACGATCCGCAACAAGACGTGCGCTTTGCCGCCGCCAATGCGTTGCTCGGTCTCTCGCCCGACACCCTTGGCCTGTATTTCGGGCCGTTGCAGCAAGTGCTCGATGAGTTTGTGAAGAAGCTCAAGGCGCAACCTGAAACCGCCGAAGGTTGGCTCCAACTGGCGCGCCTGTATATCCACAGCGCGCTGTTGCCGCAGGCACAAAACGCCCTGGAGCAAGCAATGCGCCTGCAGCCGGACAACCTGCAGGCCGTGGTTGCGCAAATCGAACTGTTGGATAAACAGGGCAAGACCGACGAGTCGCGCCAACTGCTGGCCCGCCAGTTGGCGGCGCATCCCGAATCCGCGTACCTGCAACACGCCCTGGGCATGTGGTTGCTGCACCACGGCGAGCGCGCTTACGCGTTGCTCGGCCTGTCGAAGGCGGTGGAGCTGGAACCGAGTAATCAGGATTACCGGTACGACCTGGCCACCACCCTGCACGCCCAGGAGGAACTCGAAGCGGCCCAGCGCCAGTTGGAAGAAATCATCCAGCGCCACCCGGCCAATCGCAAGGCGCGGGTGCTGCTAGTCAGCTACTGGACAGAAAGCGGCCAATTGCAGAACGTCCAAGTGCTGCTGGCGCAGTTGGAACAGCAAAACCCGGATGATCCGGCGCTGCAGCAGGGGCTGTAGGCCAACTGCAGCGCTGGCCCCAGCGCCGACACACGTACAAAGTCCGATAAGGTGGAACCCCGCTGATACGCCATGGTCAAGAAGCTATGGCGCGCTCGAACGAACGCGCACCTCTACTCGTATGTGACCTGAGGGCACTTCTTGTCTACATCCAACGCGCGATTAACCGAAAAAGCGGCCACTGGCATCGAAGGTCTTGATGACATTCTTTCCGGCGGTCTGTCCCGCAGCCACCTGTTTCTGCTCGAAGGCGAGCCAGGAACCGGCAAAACCACCGTCGCCCTGCACTTCCTGCAGGCGGGAGCAAAGAACGGTGAACGCTCGCTCTATATCACCTTGTCCGAAACCGAGCGTGAATTGCGCGAAGGTGCGAGATCCCACGGGTGGGATCTGGATGACAATATCCATATTTTCGAGCTGACCCCGCCGGAAAGCCTGCTCAATGCCGAGCATCAGCAAAGCCTGCTGTACTCTTCCGACCTCGAGTTGGGCGAGGCCACGCGGCAGATCTTTGAAGTGGTGGAACGGGTCAAGCCAACCCGCGTGGTGGTCGACAGCCTCTCCGAGATCCGCCTGCTGGCGCAAAGCTCCCTGCGTTATCGCCGGCAGATCCTGGCGATCAAGCACTACTTCGTGCGCTACGACGCCACGGTATTGCTGCTCGATGACCTGACCACCGAATCCCTCGACAAAACCGTACACAGCGTGGCCCACGGGGTGATTCGCCTGGAAGAACTGACGCCCAATTACGGTGCCGAACGCCGCCGTGTGCGGGTGGTGAAGTACCGTGGCCAAAAGTACCGGGGCGGCTTCCACGATTTCACCATCATGGGCGATGGCGTGCATGTGTTCCCGCGCCTGGTGGCGGCCGAGCATCGCGGCGGCTACGCCCGAAAGACCCTGAGCAGCGGCATTCGCGAAATGGATGCCTTGATGGGCGGCGGGGTCGAGACCGGTTCCAGCAGCCTGATCCTCGGCCCGGCGGGCACCGGCAAGTCGCTGATCTCGATGGTGTTTGCCGCCGCCGCCGTGGCACGGGGGGAAAACGCCGCACTGTTCATCTTTGACGAAGAACTGGGCCTGTTGTTCGAGCGCATGAAAAACATGGGCATCGACCTTGCCGCGCTGCAAGCCACCGGCAACCTGCTGATCGAACAAGTCGACGCGGCCGAGTTGTCCCCTGGCGAGTTCTCCCACCGTGTGCGGCGCTGTGTGGATGAGGGCGGGATCAAGACCGTGGTCATCGACAGCATCAACGGTTATCAGGCCGCCATGCCGGAAGAAAATGCACTGATCCTGCACATGCACGAACTGCTGCTGTACCTCAACCGCCGTGGCGCCGCCACTTTCATGACTGTCGCCCAGCACGGCCTGGTCGGTGACATGCAGGCGCCCGTCGACATTACCTACCTTGCCGACACGGTCATTCTGCTGCGCTATTTCGAAGCGCTGGGCAAGGTGCGCCGCGCCATTTCCATCATCAAGAAACGCACCGGCCCCCATGAGTCGACCATTCGCGAATACCGGATCAGCAGCCAGGGCATGACCGTGGGCGAGCCGCTCGATAACTTTCAGGGCGTACTGCGCGGTATCCCGACGTACATGGGCGCCGGCTCGCCTCTGCTCAAGGATGAGGGCTAGTGACGGGTTTATCTCCAGTCTCCGAGCGTGCAATCGTTCTTGCGCCGATGGGGCGGGACGGCGCGTTGGCGTTGATGATGCTCAACGAGGCCGGTTACAGCGGCATGATCGCCACTAGCCTGATGGCCTTGTGCGGCGCACTGGAAGAAGGTGCCGGCCTGCTGATTATTGCGGCCGAAGCCTTGCACGGCGTTGACCTGGAGCCGCTGCTCGAGTATTTGCACCAGCAGCCTGCGTGGTCGGATCTGCCCATCGTATTGATGACCCATCACGGCGGCGCCGAGCAGAACGGCTCCTCGCACCTGAGCGGGTTGTTGGGCAACGTCACCTTCCTCGAACGGCCTTTCCACCCCGTGACGTTGATCAGTCTGGTCAGCGCCGCACTGCGCGGTCGGCGGCGGCAATACGAGGCGCGCGACCGGCTGATCGACCTCAGCGAAAGCGAACTGCGCTTGCAACGCACGCTGGAGACGCTTGAGCAGCAAGTAGAAGAACGCACCGCGCAGTTGCGCAGCAATGAAGAAGCGCTGCGTCAATCGCAGAAAATGGAGGCCGTTGGCCAATTGACCGGCGGCATCGCCCACGACTTCAACAACATGCTCACCGGCATCATCGGCAGCCTGGAGTTACTGCGCAGGCGCGTCTCCCGCGGCAAATTGGACGACCTGGACAGCCTGATCGATCTGGGCGTCACCTCCGCCAACCGGGCCGCCGGCCTTACCCACCGCCTGCTGGCGTTCTCCCGCCGGCAATCGCTGGATTCAAAACCCGTCGAGATCAACCAACTGGTGACCTCCATGGGCGAACTGTTGCAACGCAGCATCAATGAAAGCATTGCCCTGGACATGCGCCTCAGCGCCTCGCTCTGGACCGCCGAGGCCGACCCCAACCAGTTGGAAAGCGCACTGCTCAACCTGGTGATCAACGCACGCGATGCCATGCCCAACGGCGGCAATCTCACCGTGGAAACCAGCAACCGTCATCTCGACAGTGTGTTCACCGCGGCCTACGGCACCTTGCAACCCGGTGACTACGTGGAATTGAGCGTCAGCGACACCGGCTGCGGTATCCCGGAAAGCGTGATGGGGCGCGTCTTCGACCCTTTCTTCACCACCAAACCCATCGGCCAGGGCACCGGCCTCGGCCTGTCGATGATTTACGGTTTTGCCCGGCAATCCGGTGGTCATGTGACGATCCACAGCGAAGTCGGAAAAGGCACCACGGTCAGCCTGTTCCTGCCACGCTGCGTCGGTGAAATGGTGGTGGCCGAAGCGGCAAACCCCGCGCGTCTGCCCTTTGCCAATGCCGGTGAAACGGTGTTGATCGTGGAGGACGACCCTGCGGTCAGGGTCCTGGTCTGCGCCGTGCTGAAAGAGCTCGGCTACGCATTTATCGAAGCCGGCGATGCCAACACGGCCGTGCCGATCATCGAGTCCGACCAGCGCATCGACCTGATGATCAGCGACGTCGGTCTGCCGGGTATGAACGGCCGGCAACTGGCGGAAGTCGGCCGGCAGATCCGACCGGAACTCAAGGTGCTGTTTATCACCGGTTATGCCGAACACGCGACGGTGCGCGGTGGTTTTCTGGAGCCTGGGATGCAGTTGATTACCAAGCCGTTCACCTTTGATCTGTTGACGGCGAAAGTCAGGGAGATGATCCGCACAGCCGCCAGCCAACCGGAGGCGGCTAGCAACAGAGTGCAATAAAGCCACGGTTCAAAAATGGAATCGGTCGAGGGGCTTCGGTACGAAGGATTAACACTGGGACTCGGAATTTATACCCAGTGGATTTTCCAATCCTGATGATAGAGCCGCCACCAATGACGATTTCCAGCAGCCTTGCGCACGCTTTGTCCCCGCATCCTTCCACCGCCAACGACACGCTGGAGCCAGCTGCGCAGGTAGCTGTAGCGCCCGACCGCAAAAGCCCTCACCTCTCTGCCCCTGGCAATTCCCCCCGCGCCAGGGGCGACAGTGAATTGGCGCAGAACTACGGCAAGGCATTGCTGGGCTTCAGCGGAGTTCCCGCCCACGACAACGCGATCATGGTGGATATTCCGCCGGATTCAACCTTCGGTCAGTGGTGGAGCCTGCTGGGCGATGCCGCTCGGTCTCCGGAGTTCCTCGACTGGCGGCGCCAGGTCAGAGCCCTGCCCAGCTCGATCAAGATCGTGCCGCAAAGCGGTCAAGTCACCTACCGTGTCACCCCAGACGTTTCGCCCAATACGCCCTTACAGCTGCGTGCGAGCGACGACAAGCACTGGTCGGCGGTGCGAGGGCCGTTAATGGATGCCGGAGGGATCATCTCCGACAGGAACCGGCCGTTCCCCCTTCCGTTGTCCGGGAGCACCAACCGTGCGCCGGCCTGGCTGGTTGGGCAGTTCTACCAAGAGCCGACGCGAATCGCCCCTTCCGACTTCCAGCAACGTGCCGCCGAGCTGGAGCGCGATAAAACCTTTGCTCCGCTTGACCCCGCTGTGTTCCCTGGGCTCCAGGAAAAGCGCAGCGAGGATGCACTCAAGCAGCAGCAGACGCTGCTGGGGAATATCAACAACCGGCACCAAGCCGCTGTATTGTTGAAGCACCTGGGGACAGTGCTTGCCTCCGGCGCCCTTGAGCTGTCGCAGGTTCCCGCGTATCTGCGTGAAACCACCTTCGAATTGAACCCCCATTCCTCATACGAACAGGACCGCGGCGCGCAGGACGGAGGCCTGGTCAGCCTGGCTGATTTTCTTGAATACCACGGCTTTGAAAAAACCCGCACTGCACAGGAAGTGGAGAACCTCAAGCTATTCCTCCTCGCGCCCACACCGCGAAGTCCCGCCCATGGCAACTATGGTGGCGCGCTGTCCTGGCCGCAACCGATCGGTACGGACACCCAGCGCCAACTGTTAGCATTCTTGCAGCATGGCAATGTTGGCGACCTGAACCTGGGAAGCAATCGCAATGTGTTGGAAGCGTTGATGCAAGGTGTGGCAGTCGAAGCCCACGAGCTTCGCAACCCACGACAACTGCTCGACCGCATCATCCAGTCGCCCAAGGGCCAGGCGCTAGGGGCGGCCATTCAGGCCAAGTTCAACACCCTATCAGTCAAAGGCAGCGTCAATGACTGGCTAATGGCGGCCTTGAACCTGAATTACACCGATGCATTCACCCAGGCAAACTTGCCCCAGAAGCACATTTCAGGCTTTGACCTGGCCGGCCAGCAGCTTAAAGGCAAACCTTTGTCAGAGACGGCCCAGCGCGTGGCCGACCATTTGTACTACATCACAAAAGAGGCTTCGTCACCGGAAAAAGCCCTTATCCAGGCCAACCTGAAGCTGGCCTCCAAGGCGCCGGAGTTGCTGGTCAAGGATATCCCGGCCACGGTCACTCACGGCTCCCCCGCCCACGTCAGCTTCAGTACCGCGGTGGCCCGCATAGAGGCTGAGACGCCGGGCCGGGCATCAACCATGAGTTACGGGGAGGTCATGTTGCACGCCGATATCGCCCCGGTGTCCCAGGCTCAGCGTCAGATCGAATATGTCGCCCAGCATGAAGCACTCAAGGAGTGGGGCCTGACCAACCGCATCGTCACGAGCGTGACGTCGCCCGCGGATATGCAAACCATTACCGACGCCTTTAACCAACAGGCTGGCGAACTGCGCGCCGCATCCGAAGCACAGCGCACGCCTGTGCCTGCGTCGCGCAAGGAGTTGGCCCTGGCCGAATTGCGCAAGGCGCTGGGTGATGACGTACACCTGGAGCTGAAGTGCATCGTACTGGGCACTTACGATAAAGATCGACCCGGGCCCTATTCGATATTGGACTTGTACATGGAGAACATGCTGCACAACCCGCCCAAGGTGCCCTACCACCCGGCCAGGCGCGACAATAGGCCACGCCCCAACCAATGGGTGATTGAGCCCTACACGCCACCGCGCAGGGGGCCCGGCCGCTCAGCCGCCAACACCCCCAACTTCACCCTTGAAGAGGTCTTGAGCAAGACGCAAAACCTGAAGAATATCAGCAGGGAATTCGTCAGTGAGTTCAAACGGTTTGGTCAGGCCCTGGATAGCAGCGTCGCCACTCAGGTCAAGCATCTGATCGCCCAGTTACCGCTGGAAGACCGACAGAATATCGAATACGGGGGCCTGTCGATCTTCAAGGAGTTCCACGGTGAACATCAGGCCAGCGGTATCGTCCGGGTGCCGGCTGCCGAGGGCAATCCGGTGCTGTTGAAAGTGATGCGCGACGGGGTGGCCCATACCTATGAACTCAATGTCCAAAAAAACACCCTCACCAAACGTCGGGATCTCGGGGATTTTCAGCCCGGTTATCAGCCCGGGCCTCATATAGAAGACGGAAAACCACGGGATAACAGGACGCCTTACACGGACATGGCCCCCGTCACTCTGTCAATTCGCGATGAAAGCAGCGCTGTTGAACGCCAACAGCTCCTACAAGAAAAAACCGACACCGGAGGCCCGCTGAATAGTTTCGCCAGCCCTAGAAGCGCAGCCATCGGTGCCACGGTGGCCAAGGTCAGCAGTGTATGGGGAGCGCTGGAGGCCGAGGCTCGAGGGGTTACGACGGTTGAGTCCGAGGTTCCCTTCTACAGGAAGTTGAGCACGTTTCTTCTTGACTTGATCCCATTCCGCTCGGCGATCAATAACTTTATAGATGGCAATATCGGCGAAGGGATCGTTGACTTGTCACTCGACATATTTGGCGTCTTGACGGCCGGGACGGCGACTGTGGGCAAAGCCGCAAAAATTGCAACCAGCACGCTGTCGGCGGGTGGCAAGGTCTTGCGTACCGCCAAGACCCTGGGGCTTGGGGCGATCAGCCTGGTCAACCCGTTGGACGGCGCGACAGATTTACTGCGCGTGACCGGGCGCGGGTTGGCAAGTGCCGGCAAACGCGTCATCACTGACACGATTCAAGACCTGCGGAAACTGCGAGGCACGCACACCCGTTATGACCTGGTCGCCGCCAGCAAACAATACGACGCCGCCGCGATGGGCACGTTCAAGACGTCCGGTGAGACCCTGCAAGGTAGCGCTGTACTCCAAGACGGTAAATGGTATGCCTTTGATACAGTGACCCAGCGCCCGTTCGGCAAAGTACTGGATGATTTCCAGCCGTCGATACGAGGTGGCAGTCCGGAGCTTCATGCGTGGCAAAACATGCAGCGCTCTCCCTCACCGGCGTCGATTCAGATCCGAAAAGATTGGGAAATACTGCTCGATCGCCACCACGGCGACGGGACGCCCAGCGCAGCCTTTGAGAGTGGCTATGAGGACGGCGCGCCGGAACTGATCAAAGGCTACGTCAAGGGGATGAAATCAGAAGACGTGATGAAACTGGCACTGCATCCAGACCGCACCGCACAAGAAGTGGGCACATTAGTCCGGCAGCAGGAACGGCTGGCTGTCCAGCACGGGCTCAACGGCACACAACATTTCAACGCCCACGTAAATGCCGTCGGAGGGACGTTCACCCCCGTACCTCAGGCCTTCTACCTTAGTCAGGTCAACCGTCTTTCCGAGGGTCAGTGCGCCGCTCTTACTCGTACATTCGCGTCAGCCAAGGCTCACGGAAAAGAGCGAGTATTCATTGACAACCTGTACGTCGCCGCCGCTGATCCGCGGAGCGAGGAGGCGCGAGTATTTACTCGCACATTAGGCGACGTGCAAAAGAGCATCAGCACACCGACAATGTTTCACGCCGGTAATCCGCAGCGCCAGGTAACGTATCAGGACATGATTACGGAACTGGCCAACGCGCCCGAGGGCAAGACCGTGATGATCGACTCCCCCGGCCATGCAATGCTGGCCGGGTCCGTGCCGGACGGCGACGGTAAGAAGTTCTTTTTTTACGACCCTAATTTTGGGGTGGCCGAGTTCTCAAGCGAGGCCATGATGAAGCGTGGTCTCGAAAAAATATTCAATAGCAAGAATCTCCCCGTCCAATACAAGACCTATAGCAATGACCCCAAAAAACTTGAATTCAAGATCAGCGACCATAACGAGTCGTGGATAGGCACTGCGAGTCTTCATGACAGACCTATCAAACGGCTTTATGAAGACCCTATCCCTACGATTATCACTAACGTGGAGCCCCCCGCTCAGACCCACTACGTCCATATGTCGGACTATACGGACGTCACCGTCACTGACCCGACGTCAATCATCAGCACCCGAGGTATTGGTGACTGTTCGGCACTGGCAGTGCTAACCGACTTGAAAGACGGTGTCTACCGGAAACGAACGTTGCTGCACTTCCCTGGCGGCACGCCGACGACTGAACAACATAGGGTACTTAAACAACTGGAGGGGGAATTGGATCAGGGAAGCAAAGTGATTTATGTGGGCGGTGATAATGTCCGGAGCATCCCTGGATTAGGCATCGCACTGAAGCAAAGTCACACCAGTGAACAAGTGGTGTTCAACATCGCAAACAAATACCCGGCCTCCACTACGATCGCAACGGCTAACCGCATTGACATAAAACCCGATGGATCATTTGAGCTCTTCGAGGGGACTAACCCTGCACGGGTACTTGATCCGCATGCAAAGGCCGAGGTGCTTGCCTGGTAACCCTGACTTCTCGCCGGTCAGAGACTATTCGAGCGTTGACTGACACACGGACGTGTCACGCCAACAACTCCTGGATACGCATTTGCAACGTATCCAGGTCAAACGGCTTGGCCAGGATCGGCGCCTTGCGTGTGATCGGGCTGTTGCAGTCAAGAATTTCCTGCGGATAGCCACTGATAAAAATCACTTTAAGCTCCGGGCGCAACTTGATCGCCGGCTCGGCGATCTGCACCCCGGAAATACCGCCCGGCAGGCGATAGTCAGTCACCATGAGGTCCAGGTGCGGTTTACTGGCGAGGATTTCAAAAGCCTCTTCGCCATTGATCGCCTTCAATACCCGAAAGCCCAGGCCTTTGAGGTATTCGTCCAGGACAAACATAATCGATTCGTCGTCCTCGACGATCAGAACAACGTCTTGTGCATCTTCACTCATGGGAAGCCTTTGTCCGGTCAATTGCTGCACTTACGACCATGCAGTCACGCAGAGGTTGCGTCGAAGTGACGATTGTTTTCACGCCGATGCGTCCAGGGGCAGGCACACCCGGAACAGGGCGCCCTCGCCTATCTGGCTCTGCACCTCGATGGAGCCGCCATGGGCCGCGACGATCTGTTCGGAAATAAACAACCCCAAGCCCAGACCGGCGGCCACATGGCTGGCGGAGACGCGCTCGAACTGCTGGAAAATCCGCCTCTGATTGTCGGCGCTGATGCCGATGCCGTGGTCTCGCACCTCCAGCCGTGCTTCGCCGTGTTCGCTGTACACTCGCACTTCCACCGGGCTCTTGGCCCCATAACGCAGGGCGTTGGTCAGCAGGTTGGACACCACCTGCTCGATGCGGAACTCATCCCAGCTGCCTTCCACCGGGCCTTCTGCCTCCAGTTGCACGGACGATTCGGCGGCGGCCACTTGCGGTGCGAAGTTTTCCAGCAGGTTGCGCACCAGTTGCGTGAGGTCGAAGCGCGCCGGACGAATCGACAGCTTACCGGTGCGGATGCGCGACACGTCGAGCATGTCTTCGATCAGGCGGATCAGGCTCTGGATCTGCCGCTCGTCACGGTCGACCATGGCGTGCATCTTGTCCAGGGTGAACGCTGCGGCGTTGTCCCGGGCCAGGTGCATTTTGCGCAACTGGGTTTCGAGGATCAGCCCATTGAGCGGCGTGCGCACTTCGTGGGCGACGATCGACATGAAGTCATCGCGCATGCGCACCGCCTGCTCCAGCTCAGCCTGAGTGGCCTGCAGGCGCGCCAGCAGCAACTCCTGTTCGCGACGGCTGTGCTCCAGCGCTTGCACCTGCAGTTTCATCGCCTTGCTTTGGCGGTACAGGTCGACGAACACATTGACCTTGCTCTTCACCGCGTGGATATCCAGCGGCTTGTGCAGGAAGTCCACGGCGCCGCTTTCGTAGCCCTTGAAGGCATAGTTGAGTTCGCGGCCGGCGGCGCTGACGAACACAATCGGGATGTTCTTGGTTTTTTCGGTGCCGCGCATCAACTCGGCCAGCTCGAAACCGTTCATGCCGGGCATCTGCACATCGAGAATCGCCATGGCGAACTCGTGCTCCAGCAACAGGGACAAGGCCTCGTCGGCGCTCAAGGCCTTGAAGACTTGACGGTCCTCGCGCTTGATCAGCGCTTCGAGGGCCAGCAGGTTTTCCGGCAGATCATCGACGATCAGCAGTTTGGCCTGGACAGTACTTAACATGGGGAAGATTCCAGGGAAGCCAGCAATGAGCCAATCCGGCTCAAGCTCAGAATATGATCAGGCGTGTGTAAGGCCAGGGCCGCCAGGGGCATCACGGCAATCCGGGCGTCCTTGGGGTCCTGGACCACGGTGGTGGCGCCGGATTGCTTGGCGTGGGCCAGTCCTTGAGCGCCATCCTGGTTGGCGCCGGTCAGCAAAATCGCCAGCAGGCCCTGACCATAGGCATCGGCGGCCGAAGCGAACAGGTAATCGATGGCGGGCCGGGAGTGGTGTACCCGGTCTTCCTGGCTCAAAGACAGGCTGCGGTCATGCTCCACCGACAGGTGATAACCGGGGCTGGCGAAGTACAAGGTGCCCGGTTGGATCACTTCCTTGTCCTGCCCTTCGCGTACCGGAATCCGCAAACGCCGCGCAAACACTTCTGCCAACTGGCTACGGCGCTGATCCGGCAGGTGCAGCACGGCAATGATCGGTAGGCTAAAGGTCTCCGGCAGATCGCCAAAAATACTCAGCAACGCCTCAACGCCGCCGGCGGACGCGCCGACGACGATGGCTTCAATCCCACAAATCGGGTTGGCGGCAGCGTCGTTCATGATTTTCGGTAGATCCGTTCCTGTTTGACCAAGGGCTCGAATTGCGTGCTGTAGGCGGAAAAATCCAGGGTTTCCTTGCTGCCCAGCACAAGAAAGCCGCGATGACACAACGACTCATGAAACAATCCAAAGGCCCGATCCTGCAATTTTTTATTGAAGTAAATCAGTACATTGCGACACGAAATTAATTGAGTTTCTGAGAATACACTGTCGGTTGCCAGGCTGTGGTCGGCGAACGTGACATTCTCGCGCAACGTCTTGTCGAAGATTGCGTAATCGTATGCCGCCGTGTAGTAGTCGGCAAATGAACGCTGCCCGCCGGCCTGCTGGTAGTTGGCGGTATAGGCTCGCACATTCTCCAGGGAGAAGATCCCCTGCTTGGCTTTATCCAGCGACGCCGGGTTGATGTCGGTGGCGTAGATGATGGTGCGCTCCAGCAGCCCTTCTTCGCGCAGCAGAATCGCCATGGAGTACACCTCCTCCCCCGTGCTGCAACCGGCGATCCAGATCTTGATCGACGGGTAAGTCTTGAGCAGCGGCACCACTTCCTGGCGGATCGCGAGGAAGTGCGACGGGTCGCGAAACATCTCGCTGACCGGGATCGTCAAAAACTGCAGCAACTGCATGAACGCCGCCGGGTCGTGCAACACGCGCTCCTGCAGCGCCGAAATCGTCGCGCAGTCGAACTGGCGCAGGGCGTGGGCCACACGGCGTTTGACCGACGCGCCGGAGTAGTCGCGAAAGTCATAGCTGTACTTGAGGTAGATCGCCTCAATCAGCAAGCGCAGTTCAATATCACTGCTTTTATCCAAAAAACCGCGCTCCACTTAAATGCGTTCCATCTTCGGTAGCCATACGCGAATCAGCGAGAACAGACGATCCAGATCAATCGGCTTGGCCAGGTAATCGTTGGAGCCGGCCGCGAGGCAACGCTCCTGATCGTCCTTCATCGCCTTGGCCGTCACGGCGATGATCGGCAGCTTCTTCCAGCGTGGGTCCTGGCGGATCAAGGCGGTGGCCTCGTAACCGTCCATTTCCGGCATCATCACGTCCATCAGCACCAGGTCGATATCCTCGATTTCATTGAGTCTGGCGATGGCTTCATGGCCGTTACGCCCGATCACCACCACGGCGCCTTTGTGCTCCAGGGCGCTGGTCAGGGCGAAGATGTTGCGCACATCGTCGTCCACCAACAGGATCTTGCGCCCTTCGAAGACCTTGTCGCGGCTGCGCGCGGTCTTGAGCATCTTCTGGCGCTCATGGGACAGCTGCGATTCGACTTTGTGCAAAAAGAGTGTGACTTCGTCGAGCAGGCGCTCCGGCGAACGGGCGCCCTTGATGATGATCGAGCGCGAATACTTGCGCAGCTCGGCCTCTTCGTCGCGGGTCAGGTTGCGCCCGGTGTAGACGATCACCGGCGGGAACGAGCAGATATCCTCGGAGGCCATGCGCTTGAGCAGCTCGTTGCCGAGCATGTCCGGTAACTTGAGGTCGATGATCATGCAGTCGTAGATGTTGGTGCGCAGCAGATCGAGGGCTTCCTGGGCAAAGCCGACGGCGGTGATCTCGATGTCATCGTCGCCGATCAGGCGGGCAATGCTTTCACGCTGCAGGTCATCGTCTTCTACCAGCAGGATGCGCTTGACCTTCTGGGTCAGTTTGGCTTCCAGGCGCGCGAACACGTCTTTGAGCTCTTCGCGGGTGGTGGGTTTCACCGCGTAACCGATGGCGCCCATGTGCATGGCGGCTTCGACGCGGTCTTCCACGGAGATCACATGCACGGGGATGTGGCGGGTATTGGCGTGTTCCTTGAGGCGTTGCAGCACCGTCAGCCCGGAATGGTCCGGCAGGCGCATGTCGAGCAAAATGGCGTCGGGGATGTATTCCTCGGCCAGGCTGTAACCCTCATCCGCGCCATGGGCCACCAGGCAGTGGTAGCCCAGCTCATGGGCGAGGTCGAACAGAATGCGCGCGAAGTTCGGTTCGTCTTCCACCACCAGGATGCAACGAGTGGTGAACGGCGCTTTTTCGCGGTCGTCGGCAAACTGCGGGATCTGTGTGGCATCGGCCACCGGCAGCGGCGAGACCGCGATGGGCTTGGGCGCCGGGGCGGCAACGACCTGGCGCGGTTGTTCGGCAGGCGCAGCGTCTTCATCGCGTTCGACGTACTGCTCCGGGATGACCAGGGTGAAAATACTGCCCTGGCCGGGTTCGCTGGTGACGCTGATATAGCCGCCAAGCAACGCGGCCAGGTCACGAGAGATCGACAGCCCCAGGCCGGTGCCGCCGTAACGGCGATTGGTGGTGCCGTCGGCCTGGCGGAAGGCTTCAAAGATGCTTTCCTGCTGATCCGGGGCGATACCGATCCCGGAATCGCGCACGGTAAAGGCAATGCCCTCACCCGGTGCGCGGGACACCGACAGGCTGACCTGGCCCTGCTCAGTGAACTTGACCGCGTTGGACAGCAGGTTCTTGAGAATCTGCTCCAGGCGCTGGCGGTCGGTAAAGATCAGGGTCGGCGTACCTTCCTGCACCTCCACCTGGAACCCCAGCTTGCGATCGGCCGCCAGCGGCTCGAACATTCCGCGCAGGCCATCGACCAGCCGCACCACGCTGGCGTTTTCCGGGCGCATTTCCAGCTTGCCGGCTTCGACCTTGGAGATATCCAGGATGTCGTTGATCAGGTTGAGCAGGTCATTGCCGGCGGAATAGATCGACTCGGCAAACTTGACTTGCTCGGCGCTGAGGTTTTCCTGCGGGTTCTCCGCCAGCAACTTGGCCAGGATCAGCGAACTGTTCAGCGGCGTGCGCAGTTCGTGGGACATGTTGGCGAGGAATTCGGATTTGTATTTGCTGGAGCGCTGCAACTCTTCGGCGCGGTCTTGCAGTTCGAACTGAGCCTGGTTGAGTTCGACGTTCTTGCGGTCCATGGCATCGCGCTGCTCGGACAGGGTCTGGGCCTGCTCGGCCAATTGCTCGTTCGTCTGTTCGAGTTCTGCCTGTTGCGTTTCCAGGTGGGTCTGCGACTCCTTGAGGATGCGCGATTGCTCTTCCAGCTCTTCGTTGGCGGTCTTGAGCTCTTCCTGTTGCACTTGCAGCTCTTCGTTGAGCTGTTGGGTCTCGGCCAGCACTTCCTGCAGGCGCTGGCGATAGCGGGCGGCTTCGATGGAGGTGCCGATATTGCCGCCGATGAGTTCCAGCAACTCGACATCACGGTCTTCCAACGGGCGCAGGAAGCCCAGTTCGACCACGCCGTTGACCCGGTCGTCATCACTGGTGGGCATCACCAGTACGCTTCGCGTCGGTCCCTCACCCAGGCCGGAACTGACCTTGAAGTAGTCGACAGGCACATCGTCCAGGCGAATCAGGCGATCGAGCTGGGCGGCCTGCCCAACGATGCCTTCGTCGCTGTAGATCGCCTGCTCCTGCTGCTCCTGTTCGCGGGAGAAACCATAGGTGGCCACGCGCTTGAGGCCGCCGTGTTCTTCACGCACATACAGCGCCGCGACCGCCGAGCCCATGTACTGGGCAAAGAACTGCAGGATATTGCGCCCCAACAGGTTCAGGGTCAGTTGACCGAGCACCTGCTCAGCCAATTCAGTCTGGCCATTGCGCAGCCAGGCTTGCTGTTCCAGGCGTCGCGCAATCTTCTCTTGTGACGTGAGGTTTTCGCTATAACTATTTGATAGAGAAAGTAAATTTTTACGGCCAATGTAGGCCAGGAAGCCACTCAACCCCAGCACGAACACCAAGTACAGGGTGACGCTGATGACGGTAGTACGGGTGACTTCTTCGTTGCGGGCGATCCGGAACTGTTGCTCCATCGCCACCGCGTCGTCGTATTCCTTACGAATCTCATCGGTCAGGCGTTTGCCCCGGCCAGCCTTCACTGCGCTGCGGTAATCACCGCTCTCGCGCTGCATATCAATCATCGACTGGGCGTATTTGTTCCACTCGATTTGCAGGGCTTCCAGGCGCCTGAGGCGGTATACCTGCTGGGGATTGTCCGCTACCAGTTCCTGCAAATTGCGCAAATCGGCAATGATCCGCGGCTTGGCCACTTCATACGGGTCGAGAAAATGCTCGTCGCCCGTGATCAGAAAGCCGCGCATGCCGGTTTCCAGGTCAACCGTCAGCTTGGACGTTTCATTGAGGTTATTGATGACCCGGTCGGTGTGCTCTACCCATTGGATCACCGACAACAAATAAGTGATCAGGCACACGAAAAACACCGCGCTGAGTACACCCACACCGAGGGGCAGTGCCACGTTGCGGCTCAACAGTGCACGAAAGCTCTTTTCATCGACGGACGACGAGGGGGTCATGGGCATGCCTTGGCCAAGTACGGAAAAACCCGGAGTTTGCCCCAAAGTTGTCGTTGAACGCTATTTTTCTGCCATGAACGGGCGCAATCCAACGCGGAAAATCGAGCAAAAGCGCCCAGGGCACCGTTCACCTCCCGTCGTAGTTTCAGTTGCTCACACTCCGCGCGCCCTGATCCGGAACCTGGGTGATCAGGTTTCACACAGAAGAAAGCGTCTTGGGAAAAGGGAAGCTCCGCGAAAAAGACGTTCACCTTCTTTTCAAAAAACGGTGCTCGCATGACTATTTCTTCTTTGCAAACCCGACCCAGCGCTTCATTGATATCCCTTTCCGCGCAAACGCCAGAACCCGTCGATACTCGGCCGGCCATGACGCTCACATCCGGCCACGACTCACCGGTGCCAACGCCGCCGCCAGCCAGCGTCACCGTCGAGCCAAGCTCCAGCCTCAAGGCGAAGCTGGGGCATCATCACAACTTCAAAACACTCGGAGACAAACTCAACGAAATCGCCCAGCGGCTAGGGCCTGATGCCTCCGCTCCGGCGGTGCTGGCGGCCCTCAAGACAACACCGATGGACGTTCACCCCGACTCGGTTTATCACAGCGAAGTCGGCGGCAGCACCAGCGTGGATAGCTTTATCAATCGCCAGGGAGGATTGCTTTTACCCTATAGCCATTTATCCCTGATCGGTCTGTCGGACGCCATGGCCGCCCGATCCCAGGCACACCCGTTGGGCAACCTGGGCGGCGCCCTCAGTTGGCCGATGCCCTTGAGCGCCGACGAGCAACAACGCTTGCATGCCAACACGCTGAATTACACCGACCCGCTTGGGCAAAAACAGTCGCTCAAGCAAACCGCGGGCGGTGTACTGGAGTTCCTGCGCCATCGAACCCCGCTGCCCGCTGAAGCGCTGACGAGCCCGGCCGCGACGTTGAACGCCCTCATCAGTTCGCCAGAGGCGCAATCATTGGGCGCTGCGCTGCAGGAACAGATGCAGGGTATTGCCACCGATAGCAGCACGCTCGACTACCTCCTCGCGGCCGTTACATTGCAATTGGACCCAGCGTCCATCACCGCCCCCCAACGCAATCGCGTTGCCGGTTTTGACCTGGCCGACGCAACACTCAAGGGCAAGTCGGCCACCCAGATACGCGATGCGCTGAGTCAACACCTGGTGGCACGAGGCAAGACCAGCCCTGAACTGGCAGGCGCAGCCGCCCACCTGCTACTGGCCGGTCGTGCGCCAGTCTTCCTGATCAAGGACATTCCAGACAGCGTCACCTATGGCAGCCCGGCCTGGGTCAATCTCGCGGTGGCCGCAACCACCATCGATGCCCTGACACCAGGCCGAGTTGCCAACATGAGTTTCTCCCAGGTGATGCTGGAAGCCGAACACGCCAGCGGCGCAGACCAGGACGTGACGGACGCCGCTCAGCGTAATGCGTTGATCGATTGGGGCGCGGCCAATGGCGTACTGGGAAAAAAAGCCGATCACCTGTACACCGCCGATGAATTGAACAGCCTGGTGACAAGCTTCAATGCCCGTCGAGCGTTGATGTCGACCGCATCAGAGGCTTTCGACAAGGACATCCCGTCACGTAAAGAGTTGGCGTTGGCGGAACTGAGAAAGCGTTTTCCCAAGCACGAGGCGCTGTTTGAAGAGAAGCTGATTCACGTAAGCCATGTGCCGGGTGGGGATATCCGCCGTAGCAACCAGGTGGTGGGCCCACACTCGCTGCTGGATGTCGCGATGATGGACATCGGGCCTGACGCGGTTTACAGCTCCCGCGACCGCCGCGTCCCCCTGGCGGCGTTGAACGCCAACCCCGGCTTTGGGGTGGCCGACGCGTTCGAATCACAGTTCAAAGATGTTATCGCAGAAAAAAAAGCCGCGATCGGCACGTATATCAAGCACTTGATCAGCCAATTGCCGGAGCAGGACCGAAAAAACTTTGAACAGGGCAATGTCACTTTTTTTCAGAAACACTCCCACAAAATCGGATTGGGTTTGTTCGGTGACAAAACGGAGCGTCCCAAAGGCGAAGAGTTGCTGGTCAGGATCGAACGCGACGGCATGGCCAGTGCGTATGCAATCAACTTCAACGCCGGCGTTATCCGTAGCATTCCCGAGAGCCAGGCAACGCCCCGCTCCTCAAGGTCGGCGAGTATCGGCCACGAAACAAAAGAGTTCAGCCCCCGCGCGGGTCAATCCCTGCGGAACACTCCACCGCCAGCGTCCGGCGAGTCCCCCGGCGATACCTTTGCCTCGCCCCGCGTCCAACTGATCGCCGACGCCTTCGTTGAACATCTCAATCTCGATGATCCTGCGATCAAACAACAGGCGCGCGGCCTCACCACTGACGACAAAAATCGGAACAGGTCCGAAAAGGTTGAAAACTTCCTGCTGGACCTGATCCCTTTGCGCTCCGCGATCAACCACTTTCGTAATGGCAATATTGGTGACGGCGTGATCGATCTGAGCCTGGACGCGTTCGGTTTTCTGACGGCGGGCGCGGCGACAGCGGGCAAGGTGGTCAAGATCGCGGGGACCGCGGCTTCGGCTGCAACCCGCGTGGCGCGGGCGGCCAAAACCATCGGCATGGCAACTTTCGGCGCGCTCAACCCGCTGGGCGGCGCAGGCGACTTGGCGGTTGGCGGTGCGCGCCTGCTCGGTAACGGGCTCAAATCCCTCGGGACCAAGGGCGTCCAGGGGGTGAACGCATTACGTGGCGCGGCGGGCCGTTACGACCTGTTGAAAGCCGCCAGCAACGACCAGGGTGTCCTCGCCACCGGCACCGTAAAAATCGGCGAGCACAGTATCGACGGCGCCGCCGTGCTGAAAAATAGTCAATGGCATGCCTTCGACGCCGAAAAAATGCGCGCATACGGCGGCCCGCTCCAGGGCTTCACACCGGCCACTGTCTCGGTGAGGGGGCAGATCAACCAGAGTTTTACCGATTGGCTCTACAAGAAGCTGGCGGGCGAAACAGTGCCGACGGCGGGCGCCCCCAGCGTACTCGGTCAATATGTACCCAGGGCGTTCGACGACGCATTGCGACGCGCCCAAGCCCCCGCGCAGATTTCCGACTTCAACGCCGGCTACGCGCATGGCAACCCGCACAGGGTGCCTGGCTACTCGTCAGATATGAATGTGATCGAGCTTCAGACCCTGGCCTCCCAAGGATGGATGAGCGCGCAAGACATCGGCACGCTGGTCAAACAGATCGAGCGCCAGAAAGTCAAACTGATCCAGGACGGCTTTTTGCTGTTCCAGCAAGATATCCATGCAGTTGGCGGCACCGTGACCCCCATGCCCCAGGAGTTTTACCTCAGCCAAACCAACCTGGCCTCACAGGGTGAGTGTGCGGGTATCGCCAATACCCTGGCGCTGGCAATCCATTCGGGCGACGAGACGACCTACCTGGGAAATATGTTCAAAGCCGCCGCCAACCCGGGCGACCCCAACGCTGCCCAGTTCATCCGCACCCTCAAGTCTTTTCATCGCGCGGTCAGCCACGTGGAAACCTTCCATATGGGCAAGCAGTCCAGGCAAATCCCCTATGACGAGATCGCTACCGAGCTGACCAGCGCGACGCCGCCAAGGAGCATGCGGATCGCAACGCGGGATCACGCACTGCTGGCCGGCGTCACGATGCACAACAACAGGCCTGTCTGGTTCTACTTTGACCCGAATTTCGGGCTGGCCAAGTTCGACTCGGCCGAGGCCATGAAAAATGGCCTGGAACGCACCTTGAACCGCGGCACCAGCCCGTTTCAGCATCGGGCATACGGCACGAATCCGGGCGCGCCTGAGTATAAGGTGAGTTATTTCGATGCCAGCGATATGCGCGCTTACGGCGATGCCGCACACATCAGCCGCATCGCATCGGTCCCGTTGTAGGTATTTGCACGCCCTGACGCGACATTCTCCGGCGCTAAGTTCACAATGCCAGCAGCTTTTCGGAACTTGCTGGCATTGCCGCCACTCACTACTGGGTTGCGTTTAAACCTGTCGCGCCCAGCACCTCACTTTTTCAGGAATGTTCATTATGTCGGCGCTCACCTCAACCATTCTCGTAGTCGAAGACGACACCATCGTGCGCATGCTGATCGTCGACGTACTCGAAGAGCTGGGGTTTCGTGTATTTGAGGCTGAAGACGCCCAATCGGCGCTCAAATTCGTGAAAGAGACGAGCAATGTCATTGACCTGATGATGACCGATGTCGGCCTGCCGGACATGAATGGCCGGGACTTGGCCATCCTGGTGCGCGAACAGCGCCCGCAACTGCCGGTCCTGTTTGCCAGTGGTTATGCCGAGAGCGTCGAGGTTCCGCCCGGTATGCAATCGATCGCCAAGCCGTTCTCCATCGATCAACTGCGCGATAAGGTCAAAGCCATGCTTAGCGCGGCCTGACGTTAGCGCGCCCCTCCAATGCCGCCCAGTTGGGCGGCATTTTTGCGTCAAGCAGTGCGTCATGCCGGGATTAACGTGACGTTCGACCAATAAAGTTGGAAACTCGACGCTTTGCCACGCCACTCAATAGCACTCCTCACAAGACTTCTGGAAGGACGCAACAACATGATTGGAAAACCGACGCGCCTGCTGTTGGCGAGCCTCTCGATACTCATGAGCACTGGCGCCTGGGCCGACTTCACGGCCACCCCCTCTGAGGCTCGGGCGATTGCCAAGGAAGCTTATTTGTATGGCTACCCGGTCGTGGAAATGTACAAGACGCTCTACACCCAGGCGGTCGACAAAGGCGGCGTCAACTACAAGGCACCCTTCAACCGTATCGGCAATACCGCCCAGGTCTTCACCCCCAAGGACACCGCGCTCGCCACGCCGAACCCAGATACGCCCTACTCCTTCGTCTGGATGGACCTGCGCAGCGAGCCGCTGGTGCTGACGTTGCCCAAGATTGAAGACAACCGCTATTACTCGGTGCAACTGATCGACCTCTATACGCAGAACTTCGCGTACCTGGGCACGCGCAGCACCGGCAACAATGGCGGCCACTACATGATCGCCGGGCCCAACTGGAAAGGTCAGCAGCCGGTCGACGTGGATCGCGTGGTGTACAGCGAAAGCAATATCGCCTACGCCCTGTACCGCACGCAGTTGTTTGATGAAAAGGACCTGAACAAGGTCAAGCAGATCCAGAATGGCTACAAAGTGCAGTCTCTCAGCAGCTACGTGAAACAGGCCGCCCCGGCCAAGGCGCCGAAGATCGATTGGCCCAAGCCGATGGCCAGCATGAGCGAAGGCCCCCAACTGTTTCGCTACTTGAACTTCATGCTCGCCTTCGCTGCGCCCCAGGACAGTGAGAAAGACCTGCTCGCACGCTTTGCCACCATCGGCATCGCACCGGGCGCGCCATTCAAGGTCAACCAGTTGAGCACCGAACAGCGTAAAGCGCTGGAAGACGGAATCGCCGACGCCAAGGCCGAGTTTGCAGCGTTCAAAAAAGACAAACTCGACACCCAGCAGGTTGCCGTAGGCGACTTGTTCGGCAACCGCGATCACCTGAACAACAACTACCTGTACCGCTATGCCGGTGCCGACGTGGGGCTTTTCGGCAACTCCGCCGATGAAGCCACCTACTTCAATTACGTTGTCGACAGTGAAGGCAAACCCGCCAACGGCGCACGCCACAGCTACACCGTGCACTTCGCCAAGGACCAACTGCCGCCGGCCGATGCGTTCTGGTCACTGACCCTGTACGACACGAAGACCAAGTTGCTGGTGCCCAACCACAAGAAACGCTACGTGATCAACTCGCGGATGCTGCCCCACCTCAAGCTGGACGCCGATGGCGGCCTGACCCTGGCGCTGCAGCACCACGAACCGCCAAAAGCCGAGCAGAGCAACTGGTTGCCGGCACCGCCCGGCCCGTTCTACGCCGTGTTGCGGATGTACCTGCCAAAGCCCGAGGCGAATAACGGTCAGTGGAAACTGCCGCCGCTGACGCCACTGAAATAGTCCCAGGCACTGCGCGATTTACTGCTTTTTCAGTTTCACATACGACTGGTGCAAGTCCGACGCCCAACCGTCGACCACGCTTTTTACGTCATTGGGCGTCATCACCTGCGAGTCGTTTTCCAGCGGCTTGCCGGTGCCCTTGCGTACCACCTCAGCGATCACCTTGCCGTTGGCGCCGTCGAGAAACTGCGCCTCGGTGCCCAGCACTGTGTCCTGGTCGCGGATGCCGGTGCCGGTACTCACCGCCGCAGCCACCAGGGCGACCGGCACGAACTCATAAGGTTTCAGGCCCTGGGTTTTACTGCTGACCGCCGTGATCGCTGCGCGCACCACTAACACCCCGTTGCCTGGCCCTTGTGCAAGGGGCAATGACTTGCCGATTTCGCGCTTGAGGGCCTGATTGAAGTAGTCGTTGATGCCGCGCAACGTGCTCTCAGGGATTTTCGCGGTGGCTTGGGGCCTGGGGTAAAACTGGGTCGGTTCGATATACACCGCGTTGTAGCGGCCCAGATCCAGTGTCGGATCGACCCAGCGCACCACCTTGACGCCCGAAGGCGACGTGGCCGGCTTGAGGCGGCTGTAATCGGAGAGGAATCCTGAATACTCATCCGGTTGCGTGACTTGGCTGGCACAGCCCACCATCCCGATCGTGGCGATGCAGAGCGTGCTGATCATTAGCCTTAGTTTCATCCTCGAACTCCTTGGCAGTCATCATCAGAACGTTGAGCTGTAGGTATAGCCAATCCTGGGAAAAAGCGCTGAAAAGCTCAGCCGCGCTCGCGCGGAATCAGGCTCTGCAACTGTGCGGCCAGGAAGTTCGCGTTGAAGGCGAAGGTGTCCGGGTCTTTCAAACCGTTGGTTTTCTTCCACAACCAGTCGTTTTTGTCCGCCGGCAGCACCAGTGAAACACTGCCGTGCCGTGCCGCCGTCAGGCCCATGACCGACACCGAAATCAAGCCGCCGACGCCCATCACGTCCGGCACGAACTCGACGTTTTTGCCAGTGATCTGCACGGTGAGCTTTTCGCTCTTGAAGGGCGACGTCTCCACCGGAACGCTCGGGCCGCTGGCGACATACTCTTCGCGGTGGACTTCAAGCAAGCCCGCGGTGTTGACCGGTTGCAGCCATTGTTCGATCTGCTGGAACAACTCGCCGAGCTTTAGCGCCCAGCGCGCCGATTGCAGCTCGAACTGCTGTTTTTTATGGGCTTCGCTATCGGCGTAATGACGAAGCATCTCGCCCAGTTGCTGTACATCATCCATTGCGGTTTTCCTTGGGTGAGCCATAGTGCGAACCACGATCATGGCAGATGCGGCGACTCACCGTATGATTAACGCCGACGGAACAGCGGGCGTGGCTCGATCACGCTGCGCCCATACTGCACGCTCATCCCCGCCAGCCCCTTCAGGGCGTCTTCAGCCGATTTGTCCGCGCGCACCGCAAATGCATCGAACCCGCACTGGCGCATGTGACTGAGCTGATCGCGCAGCACATCGCCGATCGCCCGCAACTCGCCTCGCCAGCCCATACGCGTGCGCAACAGATAGGCCTGGCTGTAGGCGCGCCCATCGCGAAAGCTGGGAAAATCCAGGGCAATCAGCGGCAGCGTGGCGAGCCAGGGCAGCACCTGCTCGACCTCATCATCCGGGCCCAGCCACACGCCATGCCCCGGCGCATAGGACGCCAGCGGCAGGATCAGCGCACCGCCCGCCGGTACTTCATCACGCACCAATATCCACGGGTCATCCGCAACCAGACGCGCTTCACCCTGCTCAAGCCTCAACAGATTGTTCATGCCGGCTGCTCCGCGTACACCCGCTCCTTGAACGGCTCCAGGCCAATGCGCTGCACGGTATCGACAAAGCGTTCTTCGCTTTCGCGGTAGCGCACAAAGGTGCTGATCACACGCTCGATCACATCGGGAATCTCAGCGGCGCTGAACGAGGGGCCGATCACTTTGCCCAGTGAACTGTGTTTGCCCTGAGCCCCGCCAAGGGTGATCTGATACCACTCACTGCCATTCTTATCGACGCCCAGGATGCCGATATTGCCGATGTGGTGATGGCCGCAGGCATTGATGCAGCCGGAAATATTCAGACTGATATCACCCAGGTCGTGCAGGTAGTCGAGGTTATCGAAGCGCTGTTGGATCGCCTGGGCGATGGGGATCGACTTGGCATTGGCCAGGGCGCAGAAGTCGCCGCCGGGGCAGGCAATGATGTCGGTCAGCAGGCCGATATTCGCCGCGCCCAGGCCGTGTTCACAGGCCAGGCGCCACACGGCATGCAGATGCTCCTTGGGCACATCCGGCAACACGATGTTCTGTTCATGGGCGATACGGATTTCGCCAAAACCGAACCGCTCCGCCCACTCGGCCACGGCCTCCATTTGCGGGGCGCTGACGTCGCCGGGCGGCGCGCTGATGCCAGGTTTGGTGGACAGCACCACGCTGGTGTAGCCCGCGACTTTATGCGGCATGACGTTGCGGCTGACCCAGCGCGCAAAGCCCGGGTTGTCGGCCAGTTCGGTGCCGTAGGCCAGGCTGGTATCGCTGAGCGACGCGTAAGCCGGCGGCACGAAGGCCGATGCCACACGGTCGTACTCGGCATCGGTCAACTGCGCCGGGCCATCGCGCAGGTACTGCCACTCTTCCTCAACCTCGCGGGAGAACGCCTCGATCCCCAGCGCCTTGACCAGGATTTTGATGCGCGCCTTGTACTTGTTGTCCCGCCGACCATGCCGGTTGTACACGCGCAACACCGCCTCGACGTAGGACAGCAGGTGCCGCCACGGCAAACCCTCGCGGATCTGCAAGCCCAGGATCGGCGTGCG
Organism: Pseudomonas marginalis; assembly: GCF_024169655.1. Classification (GTDB taxonomy): domain Bacteria; phylum Pseudomonadota; class Gammaproteobacteria; order Pseudomonadales; family Pseudomonadaceae; genus Aquipseudomonas; species Aquipseudomonas paraveronii. Next base: position 3,059,734 of record NZ_JALJWV010000001.1, read on the forward strand.
TCCCAGGCCACCGCCCACCATCACGCGCAACAGCATGTCGCCTTGGTCGTCGCGGTAAAGGTACAGGCCGATGTCGTGCATCATGATCGCCGCGCGGTCTTCGCGGGCCGAGCAGATGGCGATCTTGAACTTGCGCGGCAGGAACAGGAATTCCGGGTTGATGGTTGACCATTGGCGCAGGATCTCCGCCAAGGGGCGCGGGTCCAGCAGTTCATCGGCGGCCACCCCGGCAAAGGCTTCGGTGGTGATATTGCGCACGCAGTTGCCGGAGGTCTGGATCGCATGCATGTCGACCTGGGCCAGGCGTTCAAGGATGTCGGGCACCTGGTGCAGCTCGATCCAGTTGAACTGCAGGTTCTGGCGGGTGGTGAAGTGGCCGTAGCCACGGTCGTAGTCGCGGGCGATGCTGGCCAGGGTGCGCATCTGTTCGGCGCTCAAAGTGCCATAGGGAATCGCCACCCGCAGCATGTAGGCATGCTTTTGCAGGTACAGGCCGTTCTGCAGGCGCAAGGGCAGAAACTCTTCTTCGCTCAAGTCGCCGGCGATATAACGCTCGACCTGATCACGAAATTGCGCCACGCGCTCGAACACCAGCGCCCGGTCGTATGCGTCGTACTGGTACATATCACCGCCTCATCAGGGTTGGCCGCGTCCCAGGGCGCGACTTCTAGGGGGGCGACTATGCACCTGCGGCGCAGGGCGTAAAAGATTCAGGTGCAGGCATAAAAAGCAGATCAGATGGACTGTAAGTCATGCTTTCACGCCGAATAAACTGATCCGTAGTAATGAGCTTTTTCTGAGCCTGTTTTGTTTTGTCCACACTTCCTACAGTGCCCGCCACTTGGAACCGTGGGAGGACTGAGCATGAGCACAGCAACAATCGGACAGGCTTATAACTATAAAGTCGTCCGCCAATTCGTGATCGCCACCATCGTATGGGGCGTTGTGGGCATGGCCATGGGCGTGTGGATCGCTTCGCAACTGGTCTGGCCGCAAATGAACCTTGATTTGCCCTGGACGACCTTTGGCCGACTGCGACCGTTGCACACCAGCCTAGTGATCTTCGGGTTCGCCGGCAGCGCGCAATTCGCCGCCAGTTATTACGCGGTACAGCGCACCTGCCAGGTGCGGCTGTTTTCCGACAGCCTCGCCGCGTTTACGTTCTGGGGTTGGCAATCGGTCATCGTGATCATGTTGATCAGCCTGCCGCTGGGCTACACCACCACCAAGGAGTATGCCGAGATCGAATTCTCCGGCGCGGTGTGGATGACGGTCGTGTGGGTGGCCTACGCCATTGTGTTTTTCACCACGGTGGTGCGGCGCCAGACCCGGCACATCTATGTGGGCAACTGGTTTTTCGGCGCGTTTATCCTGGTGATCGCCATGCTGCATGTGGTCAACCACCTGGCGATTCCAGTGGACTGGTTCAAGTCCTACCCCGTGTATTCCGGCGCCACCGATGCGATGGTGCAATGGTGGTACGGGCATAACGCCGTAGGCTTTTTCCTCACCACCGGCTTCCTTGGGATGATGTACTACTTCGTGCCGAAACAAGTCGGGCGGCCGGTGTATTCCTATCGGCTGTCCATCGTGCACTTCTGGGCGCTGATCACCCTGTACATCTGGGCCGGGCCGCACCACTTGCATTACACGGCGCTGCCGGATTGGGCGCAGTCACTGGGCATGGCGATGTCGCTGATCCTGCTGGCACCGAGCTGGGGCGGCATGATCAACGGCATGATGACCTTGTCGGGCGCCTGGCATAAGCTGCGCAGCGACCCGATCCTGCGCTTTTTGGTGTTGTCGCTGGCGTTCTACGGCATGTCGACCTTCGAGGGGCCGATGATGGCGATCAAGACCGTCAACGCCCTCTCCCACTACACCGACTGGACCATCGGCCACGTGCATGCCGGCGCATTGGGCTGGGTGGCGATGATCACCTTCGGCTCGCTGTACCACATGATCCCGAAAGTCTTCGGCCGCCAGCAGATGCACAGCGTGACGCTGATCAACCTGCACTTCTGGCTGGCGACCATCGGCACCGTGCTGTACATCGCCTCGATGTGGGTCAACGGCATTACCCAGGGCCTGATGTGGCGTGCGATCAACGATGACGGCACCCTCACCTACTCGTTTGTCGAGGCCTTGCAGGCCAGCCACCCGGGGTTTGTGGTGCGCTTTGCCGGTGGTGTGTTGTTTCTCAGCGGCATGCTGCTGATGGCCTACAACACCTGGCGCACCGTGCGGGTCGCGGACTTGCAGGTCGCGCAACTTGACGCGCGGATCGCCTGATGTGGGGCCTGTTGATGGTCGCGTGCCTGTATGGCGCGGTGGAGTACTGTTTGCGCGGTCAATCCGAGGAGACGCTGGATGAGGCCAGCCTGATTCCGTTCGCCGACGACCCGGAGGTGGCGCGCCGGGTGGAGCTGGCCACCGGCAAACAGATCCACGCGGTGGCACCGGAGCAAGCCAGGCCAGGCTGGGGCAATCGGGATATGTGAAACTGCTCCGGTGATTTGGCGCGCAACTGCGTATGACTAATCGGTGGTCGATGGGTAAGGTGATGCGATATTTCTTGTCAGGAGCATCGCATGCGCACCATCGGCCTGATCGGCGGCATGAGCTGGGAGTCCAGCGCCGAGTACTACCGCATCATCAACCAGCGCGTGCGCGACCAACTCGGCCCGCTGCGCTCGGCGCAATTGCTGATGTACAGCGTGGACTTCGGTCCGGTGGAGCAGGCCCAGCATGCCGGACGCTGGGACGACGCCGCGCTGATCCTGGAAGATGCCGCACGCCGCCTGCAAGCCGGGGGTGCCGAGTGTGTGGTGTTGTGTACCAACACCATGCACTTGGTGGCGCCGCGGATCGAAGCGGCGGTGTCGATTCCCTTTCTGCATATTGCCGACGCCGCAGGTTCGGCGGCCGTGGCCGCTGGCACACTGACCGTCGGTTTACTCGGTACGGCGTTCACCATGGAACAGGACTTCCTCACGTCACGCCTCGCCGCCCACGGCCTGAACGTGCTGGTGCCAAACGCGGACGAGCGCCAGGCCGTGCACCGGATCATCTATGAGGAGTTGTGCGTCGGCGTGATCAGCGAGGCGTCACGCCAGGTCTATCAGCGCGTGATTGCGTCCCTGGCCGCACGCGGCGCCCAGGCAGTCATCCTGGGCTGCACGGAAATCGGCCTGCTGATCAAACCCGAACACTGCGACCTGCCGCTGCTGGACACCACCGCGCTGCATGCGCAGGCAGCGGTGGCGTTCGCGTTACGGGACTAAGCCGAGGTTCTTGACCCCGCTGCGCGGCGCCACAGCCGCGCAACATCCGCCGCTCGCTCGCGCAACAAGCGCGGTGCCTCGCTGCAGGCCTGCTCCAGGCTCATCGGCCCGGACGGCAAGGCGAAAGCCGCATCCACGCCGTGGGCGTACATCTGCTCGTAGCCTTCACCCAGCGTGCCGGCGATTACGATCACCGGGACATGGTGGCGCTGGGCAATGCCCGCCACACCGAAAGGCGTTTTACCGCGCAGCGTCTGGGCATCGAAACGGCCTTCGCCGGTGATCACCAGGTCGGCGCCGCGTACCGCTTCGTCGAGGCCGACCAGTTCGGCGACGACCTCTACCCCCGCACGGAACTGCGCACCGAGGAAGGCCTTGGCAGCAAACCCCAGGCCGCCGGCAGCGCCACTGCCGGGTTCGTCGCGCACGTCATTGGGCAATACCTTGGCGCAGTGGTCGGCAAAGTGGCCGAGGGCCGCGTCGAGTTGTTCGACCTGCTGCGCACTGGCGCCTTTTTGCGGGCCGAAAATCGCGGAGGCACCATGGGCACCGCACAGCGGGTTATTCACGTCGGCGGCGATTTCAAAGCGCACCTGGGCCAGGCGCGGGTCGAGGTGTTCCAGGCTGATCCGCGCCAGATGGGCCAAGGCCAGGCCACCCGGGGCCAGAGCGTTATCCTCGGCATCGAACAACTGCACGCCGAGCGCCTGCATCGCACCGGCGCCGCCATCGTTGGTGGCACTGCCGCCAATCGCCAGGATGATGCGCTGCGCACCGGCGTCGAGGGCTGCGCGGATCAGTTCGCCGGTGCCAAAGGTAGTCGTGGAGCACGCGTCGCGCTGCCCCGGCGGGACCAATTGCAGACCGCTGGCTTCGGCCATTTCAATGAGTGCGGTGTGGCTGTCGGCCAGCCAGCCCCAATGCGCATCCACTGTGGCGCCCAAGGGGCCTTTCACCGATTGGCGCCGCAGCTCGCCCTGGCAGGCGGCGAGTACCGACTCCACCGTACCTTCACCGCCGTCCGCCATCGGGCATTGGACCAATTGCGCCTCCGGCCAGACCTGCGCCAAGCCTTCGGCAATGGCCTGGGCGACGCCTTCGGCACTCAGGCTGTCCTTGAACGAATCGGGGGCGATGATGATTTTCATGGGCTTTCTCCGGTTTTTATGACGCCCATGCTGCCAGTTGCCAGCGGCAATGACGCTGGTCCGATGCACAAGTACGAACCTGGCTTGTTGGTCATTCCGACAAAGCCTGGGGCAGCAACTGGACGCCGAGGTACAGCGCGAGCATGCCGTCCAGAGTCAGCGGGTCGACCCCGCTGAGTTCGGCAATCCGCTCCATGCGGTAGCGCAGGCTGTTGCGGTGAATGCCCAGCGCATCGGCACACGCCTGGCTTTGCCCATCGTGTTCGCACCAACTGCGCAAGGTGGCCTGCAGTTGGCCGTTGTTGTCCTTGGCCAGCACTTTTCGCAGCGGGTTGAGCAATTCGTCCAGGGCATCGTCGTTGCGATGCCGCCAGAGCATCACCGGCAGGCGATAGCGGTTGAGGGTCAGCAGCCGCGAGTGCGGAAGTACGTCACGACCGTAGGCCAGCAAATCGCCCACACGCCGATAACAACGACGCAACCCCGCCAAACCATCGGCTTGCCCGCCGACCGCCACCCGCTGGATATTCCAGCCCAGGCCCTGGAGCTTTTCCAGCAGGCGCGGATTGTCCACCTGTACCGCCGCCGGCCGGCACCAGAGCAAGGAATACTGCGCGGAGCTGACGCACCAACTGTCCGGATAGCGCGACGTCAACCAGGCGCTCAGCGCTTCCGCCGTCTGCCCCGCCCCCAACTCGAACAGATACGGCGTGCGCGCCATCTGCGGCTTGAGCCCCAGTTGCTGCGCCTCATCCACCAGACGCGGCGAGTCGCCGGTCTCGGCCAGCAGCAATGCCAGCAAATCGTCGCAGCGCTGGCGTCGCCATTGTTGCTCGGCTTGCTGATGACGGTGACTGACCAGCATTTCTGCGGTCATGCGCACCAGTTCGGCGTAAGTGCGCAGCCCCTCCGGTTCGCCAGTAATACCGAGCACACCGATCAGGCGCTGGTCGTGCATCAGCGGCAGGTTGATGCCGGGTTGCACGCCCTTGAGGTGTTTGGCGGTCTGCCCGTCGATCTCCACCACCCGACCATTGGCCAACACCAGTTGCGCGCCTTCATGCCGCGTGTTGATGCGCTCCGGCTCGCCGCTACCAAGGATCAGGCCCTGGCTGTCCATGACGTTGACGTTATGCGGCAGGATCGCCATGGTGCGATCGACGATATCCTGCGCCAGGTCATGATCCAGCTCGAACATGGGGCTAATTTCCTTGAAAGCGAAGGTTGTTCATCGGCACAGCGCAAAGGATGCTTCACTGTGCGCGAGCACAAAGACAGCACCCCGCCAGGTGGCCGAGACTCATTGGGCGATCAACGTTACCCGCGCATCGCGAAAAATCATAATAAAGAGAGACTCCCATGTCACAGAGCGCCGCTGCCCCACTGGCCACCGATGACGATAAAAACGCCATCTACAAGCGCATTACCCTGCGCCTGATCCCCTTCATTTTTATCTGCTACCTGTTCAACTACCTTGACCGGGTTAACGTTGGCTTTGCCAAGTTGCAGATGCTCGATGCGCTGAAATTCAGCGAAACCGTATACGGCCTGGGTGCCGGGATCTTCTTTATTGGCTACGTGCTGTGTGGCGTACCGAGCAACCTGGCGCTGACCAAGTTCGGTCCGCGGCGCTGGATTGCCTTGATGATGATCGTCTGGGGCGCGCTGTCCACCTGCCTGCTGTTCGTCACCACGCCGACGCATTTCTATACGTTGCGCCTGTTGACCGGTGCCGCCGAAGCTGGCTTCTTCCCCGGTGTGGTGCTGTATCTCTCGCAGTGGTTCCCGACGTTCCGCCGTGGGCGGATCATGGCGTTGTTCATGTCGGCGATTCCGGTGTCCGGCCTGCTGGGCAGCCCGTTTTCCGGCTGGATTCTCAACCATTTCGGCACCGGCCAAGGCGGCCTCGCCGGCTGGCAGTGGATGTTCCTGTTGCAAGGCATCCCGACCGTGATTCTGGGCGCCCTCGCCTACTTCCTGCTCAGCGACAGCTTTGCCAACGCCAAGTGGCTCAAGCCGCATGAACGTGCGGTGCTGGAAGCCGACCACGCCACTGACTTGGCAAACAAGCCGAAAACCACCACCGACTCCCTCGCCGAAGTGTTCAAGAACCCGGCGATCTGGGCGTTCGGCCTGATCTATTTCTGCATCCAGAGCGGCGTCTACGCGATCAACTTCTGGCTGCCGTCGATCATCAAGAACCTGGGTTTCAGCGATAACCTGGTGATCGGCTGGCTCAGCGCGATTCCCTACCTGCTGGCCGCCGTGTTCATGTTGCTGGTGGGCCGCTCGGCTGACTTGCGCAAGGAGCGGCGCTGGCATTTGGTGGTGCCGATGTTGATGGGCGCTCTGGGCCTGGTGATCGCGGTGAATTTCGCCACCACCCCGGCTATCGCGATTCTCGGCCTGACCATCGCCACCATGGGCGCCCTCACCGGCCTGCCGATGTTCTGGCCGGTGCCCACCGCCATGCTCAGTGCGGGCGCGGCGGCAGGTGGCCTGGCGTTGATCAACTCGATGGGCCAGATGGCCGGCTTCCTCAGCCCGTATATCGTCGGTTTTGTGAAAGATGCCACCGGGTCCACGGATAGTGCGCTGTACCTGCTGGCGGCGGTGATCGTCGGCGGCAGTGTGTTGGCATTGCGTATGACCCGGACCCTCAAGGTCTGACGCGGGCGTACAGGTGGGGCACGCCTGCTCCCACCTGTCTGCGGTGTTTACAACAGCCCGCCGCCGTTGATATCAATCACGGCGCCGGTCATAAAGCCATTTTCCATGGCCAATACATACCCCTCCGCCACTTCGTCGGACTGCCCGACGCGCCCTACCGGCAATGTGCCCCCCACGCTGGCAAACATCGCCAGGCGCTGCGCTTCGTCCAACCCGGCATACGCCGGCGTGTCGATCACGCCAGGGCAGATCACATTGACCCGACGCGGTGCCAGCTCCTTGGCCAATTGCTTGCCCAGCGCTTCGGTGGCGGCATTGATACCGGTCTTGATGAACTGACCGGGCGCCAATTTGCGCCCCAGTTGACCGGAGGTCAGGCTGATGCTGCCGTGCTCGTCGAGGAACGGCAGCGCCCGTTGAATCGCGCGCAACGAACCCCAGAGTTTGACGTTGAAATTATCCTGGGCTTCGTCCAGGTCGGTGTCGACCAGGTGCTTGGCGCGCACTGACGGGCCGGCGGTATAGACCAAATGATCAAAGTGCCCCACGGCCTCGAACAGGCGTTGCAGAGAGGCGCTGTCAGTGACATCCACCGGTTCGCTGCGCACGCCGTTCTCGACGCCGGAGGACACACGCCGTCCGGCCAGCACCACCTGTGCGCCATGCGCGGCTGCCGCCTTGGCCACCGCTGCGCCAATGCCGCTGCTGCCGCCGATAACGACGACAGTTTTGCCGCTGAGAGAATGGGTCATGAAGAAATGTCCTGCGTCAGAAAGTGAAGGTTCATCTTCCCAGCTTGGCAATCGGCGAAAAATCCCGGTAAAACGACAAGATATTTAAAGGATTTTTACAAATGAGCTCGATTCTCGACCTGGAAGTCTTCGTGCGCACCGCCGATACCGGCAGCCTGTCAGCGGCCGCGCGCAGCCTCAGCCTCACGCCGGCCGCCGCGAGCATTGCGCTCAAACGCCTGGAAACCCGCCTGGGCATACGGCTGCTGGCCCGCTCCACCCGCAGCATGCGCCTGACCGAGGAAGGCCGGCGCTACCTGGACAGTGTGCGCGTGGCGCTGGAAGCCTTGTCTGAGGGTGAACAGGCGATCAAGCAACAAGGCCAAAGCCTGAGTGGTTGGCTGCAATTGGCCGCGCCTTCGGATTTCGGGCGCAACGTACTGTTGGGCTGGCTGGATGAGTTCAAGCTGGAACACCCGAACATCCGCGTTCAATTGTTGCTTAACGACAGTAACGCCGACCTGTTCCGCGAAACCGTCGACATCGCCCTGCGCTTCGGCGTACCCCGAGACTCCAGCCTGGTGGCGTTGCCGGTGGTGCCAGGCCACCGCCGCATCGCCTGCGCCAGCCCCGCCTATCTGGCGCGCCATGGCGCACCGAGCACGCCGGCACAACTGGCGCAACACAACACGCTGCGCTACATGCGCCAGGGACGGGCCAACAACACCTGGTACTTCCGCCAAGGCGCAGAGCTGCAGGAAGTCGAGGTGACGGGCGACTATTTGAGCGATGACGGCGAAATCGTGCGGCGCTGGGCATTGGCCGGGCATGGCATTGCCTATAAAGCCAACCTCGATATCGCCAGCGACATCCAGGCCGGACGCCTGGTGCCGCTGTTGACCGACTGGCAGGGCGAACCCACGCCCTTCAACCTGATGTGCCCCCATCGCCTGCAAGTGTCGGAACGGGTGAAAGTGCTGCATCGCTTCCTCCAGGCTCGTTGCCAGAGGCTGCTGAGCACATGAAGAAACACGCCCGAGGGCTTGTTCCAGAGCCTGCGAGTCTGGTATTGCATGGCACACGTTTTCCTGCCTTGAGGAGCTTTCCATGATTTACCGCACATTGGGCCAATCCGGGTTGAAGGTCAGCGCCTTGACCCTGGGCACCATGATGTTTGGCGAACAGACCAACGCCGAAGACTCGCTGCGCATCATCGACAAGGCCTGGGACCAGGGCATCAACTTCATCGACACCGCCGACGTTTATACAGGCGGACGTTCGGAAGAGCTGGTCGGTGAAGCCATCGCCCGTCAGCGCCAGGACTGGGTAGTGGCGTCCAAGGTCGGCTTTGGCCCGCCAGACGGTTTGCCCAACCGCAGCGGTTTGAGCCGCAAGCGTATTTTCAACGCACTGGAAGCCAGCCTTACCCGTCTCGACACGGATTACCTGGATATCTACTACCTGCACCGCGAAGACCACAACACCCCGCTGGAGGTCAGCGTGTCGGCGATCGGCGACTTGATTCGCCAGGGCAAGATCCGTTACTGGGGCCTGTCCAACTACCGTGGCTGGCGCATTGCCGAAGTGATTCGCGTGGCCGAGCGCCTGGGCGTGGACAAGCCGGTGATCAGCCAGCCGCTGTACAACATCGTCAATCGCCAGGCCGAGGTCGAACAGATCACTGCCGCAGCCGCCTATGGCTTGGGCGTGGTGCCTTACAGCCCACTGGCCCGTGGCGTACTCAGCGGCAAATACGCACCCGATGTGACACCCGAGGCCGGCAGCCGCGCCGCGCGGCAGGACAAGCGCATTCTGGAAACCGAATGGCGGGTGGAGTCGCTGCGCATTGCCCAGCAGATCCAGCAATACGCCCAAGAGCGTGGCGTGGGGATTGTCGAATTCGCAATCGCCTGGGTCCTGAACAACGCAGCCGTCAGCTCTGCGATTGTCGGCCCGCGCACCGAAGCGCAGTGGGATGCGTACACCGGCGCATTGGATGTGAAGCTCACGGCTGAGGACGAGGCCTTTATCGACTCGCTGGTGACGCCGGGGCACTCGTCCACCCCGGGCTTCAATGATGTCGGTCACTTTGTATCGGGCCGCATGGCACGCACGTAACCCCCGGAAAATTGCAGTTCACTGCCCTCCTGCCGAGGGCAGCGAGCAAACCTGGATGAAACGCCCCAAAACAGAGCCACCCTCTGACGCCAAAAGCACTATATTCCCCTGCTGAAATCCCCCCTCTTTTGTATCCAACGGTTTTCGCGAGGACAGCGTGTCTAAAGGTGTTGTGTTATCGGTCTTGGCTTCGGTGTTGTTTGCCGTGATGTATTACTTCACGTCGCTGCTGACGCCCTTGAGTGGCCTGGAGATTTTCGGCTGGCGCATGTTACTCACCATGCCGTGCATGACGGTGTTCATGCTCGTCAGCGGCGAGTGGCGACGGGTATGGGACGTGCTGCGGATGCTGGCGGCCAAGCCGCGACTGATCGGCGGCATCGTGGTGTCCTCGGCGCTGCTCGGCGTGCAATTGTGGTTGTTCATGTGGGCGCCGCTGAATGGGCGCAGCCTGGATGTGTCAGTGGGTTATTTCCTGCTGCCGCTGACTATGGTGCTGACCGGGCGCCTGGTGTATGGCGAACGCTTGTCGCGCCTGCAACAGATCGCGGTGTTTTTTGCAGCCCTTGGGGTGCTTAACGAACTGTACCAGGCCGGTGGTTTTTCCTGGGCCACGCTGGTGGTGATCATCGGCTACCCGGTCTATTTCGTGGTGCGCAAATACCTGACCACCGACCACTTGGGCGGGCTGTGGCTGGACATGGCGCTGATGCTGCCGGTGGCGTGGTGGTTTGTGCAGAGTGGCGAACAGGGCTTTGCGGTGATGCAGGCCCATCCGAAGTTGTACGCATTGATCCCGATGCTGGGCGTCATCAGTGCCTCGGCGCTGGTGAGCTATATCATTGCCAGCCGCCTGCTCGCATTCAGCCTGTTCGGGCTACTCAGTTATGTGGAGCCGGTCCTGCTGCTGGGGGTGGCATTGCTGTTGGGGGAAGGTATCAAGGCGGGCGAATGGCTGACGTATATTCCGATCTGGCTGGCGGTGATGGTGCTGGTGTATGAGGGCTTCAAGCACCTGGTGCGTCAGCGCAGGGCATGAGCGCGCACGCTGGATTTAGGTGAGGGCATCCATTCCCTTCGGGTTGGGGCTGCGTAGCGACTTAACCGACGTGTACCTGAACCGTTGGTGGTTTGGGCGTGCCGAATTGGTTTTCCAATAAGTCGGCCACGCCCTCCAGCTGCTGCCTCTTGGAGCCATAAATCGGGATGCGGCTCTGCGCCTCATTGCCGATCTTTTCCAAGGCCTCATCCATTACTTCTTTCTTGACGCCAAACAGATTGCCCAGCCGATTTTCCTGGTTCAGCTCGAGCAACGTCCCCGTGACCGGGTTCTTGAGGATTTCTTCGATCGAGTTAGCCGCGTCTTCAGAAACGCCCAACTCTTTCAGCGCGGTCCCCAGACCATGGCCGGGGTTTCTGAGCTGTTTGAGGAATTCGTCGTAGAGCCCATTCAGATCATTGGCTTCGGTATTGTCCAAAAGAGTACTGGCGTGATACTTGGCGTGTTCCTCAGGCGTCCTCAGCTCGAGCGGTTCGTTATTGTTCAGCCCGTTGCGCACCAAGTACAACCCGTCCGAAGCTCCGCCTAGCAGGTTGCCGTAACCGTCGTAAGCGTAAATTACCTTATTTCCGTCCTCGCGCGTCCCGATGTAAGTGGCCCTGCCATCCGGCGACAGGCTGTTGAGACGCGTATTGGTCAGGCCATTGACCGGCACCGGCGGGGTGCTCACGTCTTGGTTCAGACGCGCAAAGATGTCCCCCTTCTCATACCCGTAACTGCCGAGCACTGCCTGATCGCCAGCGGCAAACTTTTCCAGCACCTGCTGGACCCGCTCCTCTTGCTTTGGCGCCGCGTCACTGGAGAAATGTGCGGCAAACTTGTCCCGCGCCTTCGGATCGCTGAGCGACGCCTTGAGCGAGGCTGTCATTTCTTCACGGGTATTGAACTCGTGAAACGAATGACCTTCCTGCTCTGGCACATACATTAGAAAATTCGGACCTTCGGCGGTCTCCGGGGTGCGCTTGACCATGACGATGTCTTTGGCTTGCGCACTATCGACGGCAAAGGTCGAAACCTGTACCCCAAGGGCTCCTGCCTTGCCGGGCCTTACGGCGGCATTCGCCAACTCTCGCCCCCCGGCACTCAGCGAACCGTCCCGGAACTCGGACTGCATGCGGTCCATGTATGTGTGAAACGCCAGCTCGACGGGGTCCGAGTCGTCGATTGAACGGATGCTGCGAGTGGCGGTGGCAGGCACACTGTGCGTGTAAGGTGTCAGCGCATGTTGGTTTGCGTAGGACGTATCGATCATAAAGCGTACCTCGTCGGCATGAATACTGAAGTTCGGCATCCCTGCATCCAGGCACAGGAGGTTTCCTGCTGCCCTGTCACCTTTGTGACCGCTGCTCGGCATACGGTTCCGCACATCTTGTGGCGCAAAAAAACCCGGCGGAGGCAACCTCGACCGGGCTCGTTGTGGCGATAACGTAATCAGTCGGCGGTCAATACACCGCGACGCACTTGGTCACGCTCGATGGACTCAAACAGTGCCTTGAAGTTGCCCTCGCCAAAGCCATCATCGCCCTTGCGCTGGATGAACTCGAAGAACACCGGGCCCATCAGGGTTTCCGAGAAAATCTGCAACAGCAGGCGTTTGTCGCCTTCAATGGACGAGCCGTCGAGCAGGATGCCGCGCGCTTGCAACTGGTCCACCGGCTCGCCATGGTTCGGCAGGCGGCCTTCGAGCATTTCATAGTAGGTATCCGGCGGCGCAGTCATGAAGCGCATGCCGATCTTCTTCAACGCGTCCCAGGTCTTGATCAGGTCGTCGGTGAGGAACGCCACGTGCTGGATGCCTTCACCGTTGAACTGCATCAGGAACTCTTCGATCTGCCCGGCGCCCTTGGACGACTCTTCGTTGAGCGGGATGCGGATCATGCCGTCCGGGGCGCTCATGGCTTTGGAGGTCAGGCCGGTGTACTCGCCCTTGATATCGAAATAACGCGCTTCACGGAAGTTGAACAGCTTCTCGTAGAAGTTGGCCCAGTAGGCCATGCGCCCGCGATACACGTTGTGGGTCAGGTGATCGATGACCTTGAGGCCGGCGCCGACCGGGTTGCGCTCCACGCCTTCGAGGTAGACGAAATCGATGTCGTAGAGCGAGCTGCCTTCGCCGAAGCGGTCGATCAGGTACAGCGGCGCACCGCCGATGCCTTTGATCGCCGGCAGGTTCAGCTCCATCGGCCCGGTTTCGATATGGATCGGCTGGGCGCCCAGTTCCAGGGCGCGGTTGTAGGCCTTTTGCGAATCCTTCACGCGAAACGCCATACCGCACACCGATGGGCCGTGCTCGGCCGCAAAGTAGGAGGCGATGCTGTTGGGCTCGTTGTTGAGAATCAGGTTGATCTCACCCTGGCGATACAAGTCAACGTTCTTGGAGCGGTGGGTCGCGACTTTGCTGAAGCCCATGATCTCGAAGATCGGCTCCAGGGTGCCGGGTGTGGGCGATGCGAACTCGATGAATTCAAAGCCCATCAGGCCCATTGGGTTTTCGTATTGGTCAGCCATGTTCGGCGCCTCTTCATTCTTGTGATGAACGGATGTCAATTGCCAGCAAGGATGAAGCAGGAGGGAGGCGCACACGAAAGACCTCGCACGCTACGGGCGAGGAAATCACCAAAGATCAGGGGGGAGCCGAGTAGCTTCATGGTTACATCAGTCTCTGACGGCTGAGGCTTGCGTGAGCGCAAGTCCATATTCTTGTATGCGTAAATCGATTCTACACAGCGTAACAGTATTTGTCCGCTCCCTTATCAAATCCCCATTGGCCTGGCCGGAGCAAGGGGTTTGTTGCACAGGTAGATGCCAAGCAGGATCACCGCGCCGCCCAACAACATGGGTGGGGTCAGTTGCTCATCCAGCAACACCGCGCCGCAAATGACCGCGGTCAGCGGATTCAGGGCGATAAACACACCGGCGCGGGTCGCGCCGATTCGGCGAATACCGTCATACCAGCCGATATAGGCCACCGCCGAGCCCACCACCCCGAGATACAACAGGCCGAGCAGTTGCGGCAGATGGACGGCGGCCAGCGCATTCAGAGTGAGCCTGCCACTGATGAGGGTGGTGATCATCAGCATCCCCGTGCCCAGCAGAATCGACCAGGTGACCGTTTGCAAGGGACCCAGGCATTGGTTGAGCTCACGGGAATACAACGAGTACACGCCCCACCCCACCACGCAGCCGAAGATCAGCAAATCGCCGCGCCAGGCGTTGTCTACCGCCTGCAACAGTTGGGGGTTGCGACTGACAATCACCGTGCCCGCGCCGGCCAGGCACAAGGCAATCCCCAGCCACCTGGCTGCACCCAGGCGCTCCTTGAACAGCAACCATGAAGCCACGCCGATCACCGCGGGGTTCAAGGCGACAATCAAGGAGGCTAGCGATGCATTGATGTAATGCAGCCCGTAAAAGAAACACAGGTTGTAGAAAAAGATGCCGAAACAACCCAGCACGGCCAGACGCACGAACTGCCTGGCGTCTGGGCGACTCAGGCGCACGCGTGCGTTATCGCTGCTCGCAACTGCTCAGCACCCTGGAGGCGGTAAGCCGTGGTGACGGCGTCAGCGTGGTGGCGCAGGCGTCGTTGCCCGAAACGCCGGATGCGCGCTACACCGTGCGTCCGCTGTCCCCGCCGGTCAGCCGCGAAATTGGCCTGGCGGTGCTGGATCAACGCCAGTCGACGCCTGCGACCCTGGCCTTCATTCATGTAGCGCAGAACGTAGATTTCTCACCGGCGGCGAGCTTAATCGGGCCCGGCCATCTATCATCGAGTTAATCGTGTGCCGCCCGGCACGCCCCATCCCACGACAGACCGTCCGCCCCATGCCCCTGACCGTCAACGCCCCGCGAAAGCGCGCCACGCGCTATCTGATCACCGCGCTCAGCGCGCTGCTGCCGATCGGGGCGGGCGTGGTCATCCTGCATTGGCAGGCTGAACACACCCTGCAACAAAGTACCGCGCAGACGGCCCAGGAAGCGGTGCGCCAGTTCGACCTGATGCTCGACAACACCGCCCTCGCCGCCCAGGCGTTACTGCCGCTGGCCGGTCAGCCCTGTGACAACACGGTAAAGCTGGCACTGCGTGAACAAGTCACGCGCCGGCCGTTTGTAAGGGCGACCACCTTGTCCTGGCAGAAAAACATCTATTGCAGCTCCCTGTTCGGCGGTGGTTACGAATCACCGGTCAACCCGGACGATTATGTCAATGGGCGCTTATGGTTGATGAATGGCAACCCGGTCACACCGGATACCGCGCTGTTGGTATACCGCCTGGTCGACGGCGATAAAGGCGCATTTGCATCGATTGACGGCTATCACCTGAGCAACGCCCTGCGCCTGATCCGCCACAACGCAGAGCTCGTCCTACAGGTCGGGCCTCACTGGATGAGCGCTGACGGCAAGGTGCGCGACAGTGCGCAGCCGGTGTTTGCCGTGGCCCACCACCACCTGGCATCCACGCGCTATGGCTACAGCGTCGACGCCGGCATGCCGGCCGGGGAAGTCTGGCGCTATATGCAGGATCGTTACCCGGCGCTGTTCATCCTGGTGGGATTCTTTGGCGCACTGGCGGGTGCGTCGGCTCATTGGTTGCAAAAACGCTCGTCAGCCCCGACCCACGAACTGCACCGGGCCTTGAGCGCCAATGAGTTCATCGCCTATTTCCAGCCGGTGATACGCGGCGATACGCGCGAGTGGGCCGGCTGCGAAGTGCTGATGCGCTGGAACCACCCCAAGGAAGGCCTGGTGCGGCCGGACCTGTTTATTCCACTGGCTGAGGACTGTGGCCTGATCGTGCCCATGACTCGCGCGCTGCTACGCCAGACGGCGGCGCAATTGGCGCCGCATGCCGAGCGTTTCACCCGCGGTTTCCATATCGGCGTGAATATCACCGCCCGTCATTGTCAGGACCTGGCCTTGGTGGAGGACTGCCGGGAGTTTCTCGCCGCCTTCACGCCTGGCCAGGTGATCCTGGTGCTGGAGTTGACCGAACGCGAGCTGATCAAGCCTACCGACACCACCCGCCGCCTGTTCGATGCGCTGCACGAACTGGGGGTGATGATTGCAATTGATGACTTTGGCACCGGTCACTCCAGCCTGACCTACTTGCGTAACTTCAATGTCGACTACTTGAAGATCGACCAGAGCTTTGTCGCCATGATCGGGGTAGATGCACTCTCGCGGCATATTCTGGACAGCATCATAGAGCTCTCCGGCAAGCTCGACTTGGGCATCGTTGCCGAAGGCGTGGAAACAATCGAGCAATGTGAATACCTGGCAGCACAAGGCGTGGATTTCCTGCAGGGTTACCTGTTCGGGCGCCCGCTACCCTGCGACGAGTTCATTAAATCCCTGACCAGCCATTGAATAGCCATCTACCGCGCCGATGAAAGAGTGTTAATTAGCTAAAGACATGATTTACTCGTGGCGGATTAACTACTACAATTTTTCATACCTGTGCAGAACTCGCAGGAAGGCTTCTTTCTTGAGTCGCCTTAAAGCTCTTGGCTTGTAGCGTTATCTGCAGTTGATATCAGCCAAATACACTATTGGAGTAAATATTTTGTCCAGACTCGCCGAATTTCGCGCAGCAGAAAAAGCCCTTCAAGAGCAGCTTGCCCAGCTGGAATCCCTGAAGAACGACGCTGGCCTGAAGAAAGAAATCGAATTCGAAGAAAAACTGCAAGCGTTGATGAAGAGCTACGGCAAGGGCCTGCGCGACATCATTTCCATCCTTGATCCTAACCCAGGCAAGGCCGCAGCGGTCGCGACCGCACCAAAACAGCGCCGCGCGCGCGTGGTCAAGGTTTACCACAACCCGCACACCGGCGAACTGATCGAGACTAAAGGCGGCAACCACCGCGGCCTGAAAGCCTGGAAAGAACAGTACGGCGCCGCCACTGTAGATTCCTGGCTTCGTGGCTGATCGAAAATGCACTTACAAAGAGCCCCGCAATAGCGGGGCTTTTTTTTAACGGTTCGAATGCGAACTTAAATAACATTTCACTTCGTTCAAAAATGGGGGGGACAGCGCCTTTCAAAGTTTCAGGCTGTCGCGCACCGAACGGACTTCATCCTTGCTCGCTTCGTATGCTTGCGCCTGGCCCGCGTATGAAAAAACAAAGGCCTTATCGGTATCAACAGCGCCAACCAATGTTTGCGAGAGTACGTGCCGGCCGTTCTCGGTAATCACGCAAGTAGTTTCCAGCGCTTCAAGACGGCTCAATGTTGTAGGGTGCATCTTGCTGCACACACTTTGATAGCCGCCCTGGGCAAAATCTTTCTGGATGGACTTGCGCATTTCCAGTAACACGCCCTCAAGATTGACGGCATGCCCGGCCTCGATCGGCGTGCCCGTCAACTCCATGACCATCACTGTCGCGCCATTTTCATCATTCTTGATTGCCCGCTGCCGAGACACGTTTTGAGTGCTGGCTGGCGCCTCTTTATCAGTGACCACTTCTTCGATTTGCCAGCCACTGGGCCAGTGGATTTCCGGTTCGGCCGCCAGCGCCAAGGGGCTACTCAACAGCAAACACAACGCGCTCAACAGCGGTGTACGACATTCGATCATTGCAAAAACACCCCAGGTTCAAGCGCCAAAGTTTGCGGCCCCGCCCCCGCGGGTCGCAAGGCCTGCGTGACCTTTTTCATTTGGCGCAGTGAGCGGGCCTTGCGTATCATGGCCCAGCTGCACGAATGCTTGCCGCAAGCCAAGGGAACGCACCGCTCATCTCACGCCGCGTTTGCCCCATTTTTTCTGGAGGGTCCATGAGCCTGCACGATCTGAACACTTTCCCGGGCGTCACCGCCCAACCTGACACCGCCACGTCGAACTTCGTGTTCAATCACACCATGCTGCGGGTCAAGGACATCACCAAGTCCCTGGATTTCTACACCCGTGTGCTGGGTTTCTCGCTGGTAGAAAAGCGCGACTTCCCGGAAGCCGAATTCAGCCTGTACTTCCTGGCGCTGGTGGACAAGGCCCGGATTCCGGCGGACGCCGCCGAGCGTACCCAGTGGATGAAGTCGATCCCTGGCATCCTGGAACTGACCCACAACCACGGCACCGAAAACGACGCCGACTTCGCCTATCACAATGGCAATACCGACCCACGCGGCTTTGGCCATATCTGCATTTCGGTGCCGGATATCGTGGCTGCGTGCGAGCGCTTCGAAGCCCTGGGCTGCGACTTCCAGAAGCGCCTGAACGATGGCCGCATGAAAAGCCTGGCGTTCATCAAGGACCCGGACGCTTACTGGGTTGAGATCATTCAGCCAGCGCCGCTGTAAACATCCCACGCAATAAAAAACCCCATGCTTACACATGGGGTTTTTCATTTCCGGGCTGGATTTTATGCCGGCGCCGAGCTACGGATCAGGTGATCAAACGCGCTCAGGGAAGCCTTGGCGCCCTCGCCCACCGCAATCACGATCTGCTTGTACGGCACAGTGGTCACGTCACCGGCAGCGAAGACGCCTGGCAGTGAGGTTTCGCCACGTGCGTCGACAATGATCTCGCCACGGGGCGACAGTTCGACCGTGCCTTTGAGCCAGTCGGTGTTCGGCAACAAACCGATCTGCACAAAGATGCCTTCCAGATTGATGGTCGTGAACTCGCCGCTGTCACGATTCTTGTACACCAGGCCGGTGACTTTCTGACCATCGCCTTTAACCTCACTGGTCAGCGCGCTGGTGATCACGTTGACGTTCGGCAGGCTGAACAGCTTGCGCTGCAACACAGCGTCGGCGCGCAGCTTGCTGTCGAACTCAAGCAAGGTGACGTGACTGACGATACCGGCCAGGTCGATGGCGGCTTCAACGCCGGAGTTACCGCCGCCGATCACCGCCACGCGTTTGCCCTTGAACAGCGGGCCGTCGCAGTGCGGGCAGAAGCACACGCCCTTGGCTTTGTATTCCTGCTCACCCGGTACACCCATTTCACGCCAGCGGGCGCCGGTGGCCAGGATCACAGTTTTCGACTTAAGCGTCGCACCGCTTTCAAAGCGGATTTCGTGCAAGTCACCGGCATTCTTCGCCGGCACCAGGCTGCTGGCACGCTGCAGGTTCATGATGTCCACGTCGTACTGACGCACATGGGCTTCAAGCGCGCTGGCCAGCTTCGGCCCTTCGGTTTCCTGTACCGAGATAAAGTTCTCGATGGACATGGTGTCCAGCACCTGGCCGCCAAAACGCTCCGCCGCGACACCGGTACGGATACCTTTGCGCGCAGCATAAATAGCCGCCGCCGAACCGGCCGGGCCACCGCCGACCACCAGCACGTCGAATGCCGCTTTGGCGCTGATCTTCTCGGCGGCTTTTTCGATGCCGCTGGTGTCGAGCTTGGCGAGGATTTCTTCCAGGCCCATGCGGCCCTGGCCGAAGTTCACACCATTGAGGTAGACACTTGGTACAGCCATGACCTGACGCTCATCGACTTCGGCCTGGAACAGCGCGCCATCGATGGCCACGTGGCGGATGTTCGGGTTCAGCACGGCCATCAGGTTCAGCGCCTGGACCACGTCCGGGCAGTTCTGGCAGGACAGCGAGAAGTACGTCTCGAAGCTGAACTCGCCTTTGAGGGCACGAATCTGTTCAATCACTTCGACACTGGCCTTCGACGGGTGGCCACCGACTTGCAGCAGGGCCAACACCAGCGAAGTGAATTCATGGCCCATGGGGATGCCGGCAAAACGCAGGCTGATATCGGCACCCGGGCGGTTGATGGAGAACGAGGGCTTGCGCGCATCGTCACCCTCGGTTTTCAGGGTAATCAGCGTGGTGAGGCTGGTTACGTCCTGCAAAAGAGCCAGCATTTCCTGGGACTTCGCGCCGTCATCGAGGGAGGCGACGATCTCGATCGGCTGGGTGACCCGTTCCAGGTATGACTTCAACTGAGCTTTAAGATTGGCGTCCAACATACGGGCGATTCCTTTTGATTCGGTAAAAAAAAACGCCCGAGCGAATCTCGCCCGGGCGTTTTTGAGGGCGGTTGCAGCTTACTTAGGTGCGGAATCCCGCCCTTGATGTGTCACAGACTTAGATCTTGCCGACCAGGTCCAGAGACGGAGCCAGGGTGGCCTCGCCTTCTTTCCACTTGGCTGGGCACACTTCGCCTGGGTGGGCAGCAACGTATTGAGCGGCTTTGATTTTGCGCAGCAGCTCGGAAGCGTCACGGCCAACACCGCCGTCGTTCAGTTCAACGATCTTGATCTGACCTTCCGGGTTGATCACGAAAGTACCGCGATCTGCCAGGCCGGCTTCTTCGATCAGCACGTCGAAGTTGCGGGAGATGGTCAGGGTTGGGTCGCCGATCATGGTGTACTGGATCTTGCCGATGGCTGGCGAGGTGTTGTGCCAGGCAGCGTGGGCAAAGTGGGTGTCGGTGGAAACGCTGTAGATTTCGACGCCCAGCTTCTGGAATTCGGCGTAGTTGTCAGCCAGGTCTTCCAGCTCGGTTGGGCAAACGAAGGTGAAGTCGGCCGGGTAGAAGAACACTACGGACCATTTGCCTTTCAGGTCAGCGTCAGACACGTCTACGAAGTTGCCGTTTTTGTAGGCGGTCGCTTTGAACGGTTTTACTTGGCTGTTGATGATAGGCATCGTTGACTCTCCGTCAGGGGTTAGTAAGTTGATGAGATGAATCCTACCCACTCTTGCGGCCGATGGCTCATTGGCAAACCTGATGCTCGCGATTGGCTTTCTCTATCAACTGACAGTATTAATAGAAGAAATCTCAAATCAGCGGCTGGGTGGCCAGGGTCATGCCAAGAAAGGGCGTCGCTTCAACATAGCGCATGGCGGATTTCATGTCGCTCCAGCCGACGTAACTCATCAACGACTTCAAATCCCAACCGCTGCGCTGGGCCCAAGTCGCAAAGCCCCGGCGCAGGGAGTGGCTGGTGTATTGCTCGGCCGGGATGCCCGCACGCTCCAGGGCCTGGCGCAACAGCGGGATCACGCTGTTGGGGTGCAACCCCGCCTCGCCCACGTTGCCCCAGCGGTCAATCCCGCGAAACACCGGGCCGCGAACCAGCGCCGAGGCGCTGAGCCATTCGCTGTAGGCCTGCACCGGGCATAGCCGCAGCAATGCTGGGGTTTGGTAGGTCTTGCCGACGTTGTCGCGGTCGCTCTTGCTGCGCGGCAGGTACAGGCTGATGCCAGCCCCGGGCACGGCCTGAACGTGCTCGATGCTCAATCGGCACAACTCATCACTGCGAAAGCCTCGCCAGAACCCCAGCAGGATCAATGCGCGGTCACGTTTGGCGCGCAGCAGTCCGGCGGGGTCCTGGGCTTCGCTTGCCGCTCGCGCCTCTCCTTCCAGGCATGCCACCACCTGCTCCAGGTGCTTGAGCTGTAACGGCTCTGCCTGCTTCTCGCGCGCAGGGTGCACGGCGCGAATCCCCTTGAGCACCTTGCGCACGACTGGCGCCTTGGTCGGGTCGGGAAAGCCCTGGCTCGTGTGCCACTGCGCCAACGCTGAAAGCCGCAGCTTCAGGGTATTCACCGCCAACACCCCGGCATGCGCCACGAGGTAACGCGCCACGCTGTCGCTGGTGGCGGGCAGGAATCCGCCCCAGCTCACCTCGAAGTGCTCGATGGCTGCGCGATAACTGCGGCGCGTGTTATCGCGGGTAGCAGCGTTGAGGTAACGATCCAGATCGCTCATGAAAGCCTTTTCGTACTGCTGATAGGGCGCACTCACGGTGAAAACCGTGCTGACACGGGATAATACGCCAATATCCCATCTGTTAAATCATGAATTTTAACCGACAATTATTGATGATATAGTATGTATATACATACCATGTACCACAGTACTAAATCGACGGAGACCCCATGGCTCGTGGCGGCATAAACAAAGCAGTCGTTCAAACGGCACGCCTGGCGATTCTCGCCCGCGGCGAAAACCCCAGCATCGATGCGGTACGCATCGAAATGGGTAATACCGGCTCGAAAACCACGATTCATCGCTACTTGAAGGAACTGGACGAGAGTGAAACGCGGCAGACCATCACCGAAGCGCCCATCGACGACGAATTGGGCGAACTGGTGGCGCGGCTTGCCCAACGCCTGAAAGAGAAAGCCCAAGAACCGATTGACCTGGCCGTGGCGAAATTTGAGCAACAGAAAACCGCCCTGCTCGCCCAACTCGAAACGCTGCAAACAGCCCATAACCAGCTGCAGCAGCAATTCGATATCCAGGCCGCAGCCCTAGCCGACGAAAGCGCAGCCCTGCAAACCGCCAGCACCAGCCTGCAAACCGAGCAAACCCGTAACGCCGGGCTGAGCCAGGCGTGCAGTGACTACGAGCTACGCATCAGCGACAAGGACGAACAAATTCGCTCGCTGGAAGACAAGCACCTGCACGCTCGGGATGCCCTGGAGCATTACCGCAACGCAATCAAAGAGCAGCGCGAACAGGAACAGCGCCGCCACGAAGGCCAGGTGCAGCAAGTCCAGGCGGAACTGCGCCAGGCCCAGCAGAGCGCAATGGTGCGTCAGGACGAGATCACCCAGCTGCACCGCGACAACGAGCGCCTGCTGATCGAACATCGAGTAACCGTGAAGGAGTTGGCGGCATTGCACGAGCAAGTGCGCAAGGACCAAGCGCAGCAACTCAAACTGAGCGAACAGTTGAAGCAGATCGACAGCGAACGCACCCTGCTCCAGGAGCGCCTGCGGGTCGCGGTGCAGGACAGCCAGTCACGCCAAGCCGCGCTGAGCGAATTTCAGCAGGCCAACAAGGCACTGGAACTGGACCTGATCAAGGCCCAGGCCAGCATCGAGGCGTTGCGCCTGACGGCCGCCGTTGCAGCAACCGCCGAGGCAACGCCCAGCACCTGATCAGTCGGCCACGGGCGTGCGCATGGTGACGAACTCTTCCGCCGCCGTCGGGTGTACGCCAATGGTTTCATCAAAATGCTGCTTGGTCGCGCCCGCCTTGAGCGCGATCGCCAAGCCCTGCACGATTTCCCCGGCGTCCGGGCCGACCATATGGCAACCCAGGACCCTGTCGGTGTCGGCGTCGACCACCAGTTTCATCAGGGTTTTCTCCTGGCAGTCGGTCAATGTCAGCTTCATCGGCCGGAAACGGCTTTCGAAGACCTTCACCTTATGGCCGCTGATCTTCGCGTCTTCCTCGCTCAGACCGACCGTACCGATGTTCGGCAGGCTGAACACCGCCGTCGGAATCATCGCGTAGTCCACCGGGCGATACTGCTCCGGCTTGAACAATCGACGCGCCACGGCCATGCCTTCGGCCAGGGCCACCGGGGTCAGTTGCACGCGACCGATCACATCGCCAATCGCCAGGATCGACGATTCGGCGGTCTGGTACAGGTCATCCACCTCGACAAAACCGCGCTTATCGAGCTTGACCCCGGTGTTTTCCAGGCCCAGGTTATCCAGCATCGGCCGCCGGCCGGTGGCGTAGAACACGCAGTCCGTGTTCAGCACGCGCCCGTCTTTGAGGGTGGCCTTGAGGCTGCCATCGGCTTGCTTGTCGATCCGCTCGATATCGGCATTGAACTGCAGATCCAGGCCGCGCTTGGTCAATTCTTCCTGCAGATGCTTGCGCACCGCACCGTCAAAACCGCGTAGGAACAGGTCGCCGCGATACAGCAAAGACGTCTGCGCACCCAAGCCATGGAAAATTCCGGCGAATTCAACGGCGATATAGCCGCCGCCCACCACCAGCACGCGCTTGGGCAATGCCTTGAGGAAGAACGCTTCATTGGAACCAATCGCGTGCTCATGCCCCGGAATCTGCGGAATCTGCGGCCAGCCGCCGGTGGCGATCAGGATGTGCTTGGCTGTAAAGCGCTCGCCATTGATTTCCACCTGATGCGGATCGACCAGTCGCGCATGCCCTTCATGCAGGGTCACGCCACTGTTGACCAGTAGGTTGCGATAGATGCCGTTGAGGCGGTTGATCTCGCGGTCCTTGTTGGCGATCAGGGTCGCCCAGTCAAAGTTCGCTTCACCCAGAGACCAGCCAAAACCGCTGGCCTGCTCGAAGTCTTCGGCAAAATGCGCGCCGTAGACCAGCAGCTTCTTCGGCACGCAGCCGACGTTCACGCACGTGCCGCCCAGGTAGCGGCTTTCCGCCACACCCACTTTGGCGCCATAGCCGGCGGCAAAGCGCGCGGCACGAACACCGCCGGAACCGGCGCCAATCACATACAGGTCAAAATCGTAGGCCATTTCACTCTCCTCGGCAGGCAATCAGCATACCGACTTAGTTGGGGGCGAAAAACGAAAAAGCCACCCGAAGGTGGCTTTCTCTTACAACAGGCGGGCAACCGTGAATCAGTAAGCCTTGCCAGTCTTGTAGAAGTGCTCGTAGCAGAAGTTGGTCGCTTCGATGTAGCCTTCGGCGCCACCGCAGTCAAAACGACGACCTTTGAACTTGTAGGCGATCACGCAACCGTCTTTGGCCTGCTTCAACAGGGCGTCGGTAATCTGGATCTCGCCACCCTTGCCCGGTTCGGTTTCTTCGATCAGCTTGAAGATGTCCGGGGTCAGGATGTAACGACCGATGATCGCCAGGTTCGACGGGGCATCTTCAGGCGCAGGCTTCTCGACCATGTCGCGCACGCGGATCAGGCCATCGCCGATATCGTCGCCGGCGATAACGCCGTACTTGTTGGTTTCTTGAGGATCAACCTCTTGAACCGCGACGATGGTGCAACGGTACTTCTGGTACAGCTTGACCATCTGGGTCAGCACGCCGTCGCCTTCCAGGTTCACACACAGGTCATCCGCCAGTACTACGGCGAACGGTTCGTCACCGATCAGCGGGCGGCCGGTCAGGATGGCGTGGCCGAGGCCTTTCATCTGGGTTTGGCGGGTGTAGGAGAACGAGCACTCGTCGAGCAGCTTGCGGATGCCGACCAGGTATTTTTCCTTGTCGGTGCCTTTGATCTGGTTTTCCAGCTCGTAGCTGATGTCGAAGTGGTCTTCCAACGCGCGTTTACCACGGCCGGTGACGATGGAGATTTCGTTCAAGCCGGCATCCAGTGCCTCTTCGACGCCGTACTGAATCAGTGGCTTGTTCACCACCGGCAGCATCTCTTTGGGCATGGCCTTGGTCGCTGGCAAGAAGCGAGTGCCGTAACCGGCTGCTGGGAACAAGCATTTCTTGATCATATGGGTCCTTACAAAGGGCTGTGCGTACGGAATTCGGCGCAGTCTAATCAGGCCGCAGGCACCTTACAATGGGTCCTGCTGGCGTTGCGATGTCATCATAGAGAAAAAATGTCGGCGTAAGTTCCGCTAATCCTACGAAGAGCTGCACAAACGGCACGACAAAAACAGCGTTGCCCTCTGGTTTAAAATGGGCTGCAACCCTTTTAACACGCTTTGGCGCCTCAAACATTGACCTGGAATAACTTGGGCGGGGGCGCGACAATTGGCGCTATCATTACGCCCTTGAACCAGACCACGAGATTGTTAATAGATGTCAGAACCCAAAGGCGTAAACGGCTACCTGATCACGCAGCGTGCGGACGGTTGGCACTTGATCAACTTCCACGGAGACAGCGTTGCCGGCTCGTTCGCGACCGAACGCGAAGCTGTTGCGGTAGCCGAAGTGTTTGTGGATGAAGCGGGTCACGCGTCGAGCAAGCGGCCAAAGAGCAAGTAAGCCTGCAAGCCCTGCGCACAAAGCCCCGGTGACCGGGGCTTTTTTGTGTGGGTCATGTACCTACATGGCCGTTCGCTATAATCTTCTGCAAACGCCCCACGACAATGTCCGCGCGCCCCTCCAACATCCTCGACGACGACCCCACATGAACAAGATTCTGGCACTCACCGCGGTACTGGCGCTCACCGGCTGCACCACCACCTCTGACGTTTATCTGAAAAACGGTGAACAGGGCCTGACGATCGACTGCTCGGGTGAAGCCAACTCCTGGGCCGGTTGCTATGAAAAGGCCGATGCATCCTGCGCCGGCACCGGTTATCGCATCGTCGGCACCGAGGGCACGCCCGCCCTGAGCGAAGATGACAAGACCCTGGGCAAAGACGTGGGCAACTTCAAGAGCCGCAGCGTGGTGGTGGTCTGCAAGTAGGCGCTGCTGCGCTTACATGTGGATTTCGGCGAACTTGATACCCAGGCCGCGAACCGTCTCGATCAGGTCGTCCAGGCACTGGAACGACTCCACTTCATCCTGATCATCCACCAGGAAAAAGCTGCGTCCGCCGCTTTTCTTAAAGAATACGATCCACTCCCCCAGATCAGCGGGATTCTGGATGATGTGGGTGGCCGAGATCTGACCTTCGGCATGGCGGGCTTTGACGTGTTCACGTTTCATGACAGAGTTCCAGAAAAAGACAAATGCCGCGCAAACCCAGGGTTTGAGCGGCATTTTTTGTAGTGCATGGCCGACAGTTTAACGGATACCCTGCCCGATGAGCACGCCGTCTACTGTTTGACCATAGAGATTGACCCCGTCATTGGCGTGAACTTATGCAGGACGGGACAACACACAAAAAAAGGCCTGACACCGCAATGGCAAGTCAGGCGTCTTTATCGGATTCAAACGTGCTGTATAAAACGCGTGGCCTCAGCCGGAAATGCAGTCCTCCCCGGCCTTCTTCACATCGCCAGGACGGATCGGCACATTGGACATGCTCTCGTAGAGCTTTATGCTGCTGCCACTGGAGCGTTCTTCAATCTCGAAAATAGCCGACGGGTCGGTGGAGAATTTCTGCGGCACAATCACCTGCACGCCGTCTTTATGAGGCTCAATCTGCGGCGGCCGGCGGGTAGTCGACAATTTACGCACCACACAGGCGGCATATTCCTGCGGTTTTTTCCCTGAAATGACCGCTAGGGTCGGGGGGGTCTGCTTGATATCTGCAACCGAAGCACACCCACCTATCGCCAAGGCCAGAACCAACACACTCCACTTCATATAAAACCTCCGATAAAGACCCTACGACAGCGGGGATGGTAATTTTCTCCCGCCCACGTAGGATTTATCTCTGATAACTCGGCAAATAACTGTTTTAAATTGTCGACGTCGTCGACGACGGCCCGATAATAAACGCGCTGGGGCTGATAAACTCTATCTTAACCTACGTATCGTTCTGATTTTTCAGAAAAAGCCCTTCTGGAGACACCCCCCATGAAATTCATCCACCAGCGTGAGCACCTCAACGAGGGAGACATTGTTGTCATCGAATGCTCGCAGACTTGTAATATTCGTCTGATGAGCGATGCGAATTTTCGCAGCTTCAAGAATGGCGGTCGTCACACCTACCACGGCGGCGCATTCGACAAGTTCCCCGCAAAAATCACCGCGCCCAGCACCGGTTTCTGGAACATCACCCTGGACGTTGTGACGCGCCGCGCCATCAGCGTCACCCGCAAACCTGCGCTGTCCCACAAGATCCGTATCGTTCGTCGCACCAACAGCAAATTGAGCTGAGCCGAACACTCGACAGGAAAAAAGCTGTGACCACGACCAAATACGTCATCAAGTACAAACTCAACGGCGAACGCCGCTTTGAGTTTGCGCAACTGCAAAGCAACAGCGTCGAAGAAGCCAAGCAAGTCCTGGCGAAGATTCACGACACCAGCGATGAAATCACTGACATCAACGTGAGCAAGGCGCTGTAAGCCCATGCCCGGCCCGACCGCCGACCTGTTTGCCGAAGACGCCCTGCAACAACCCGCAGGGCGTGAGCAGATTGGCGAACAGTCCCACGTTATGAGGGGCTATGCCCTGCCCTACATTGAGCATCTTCTGCCAGCGTTGCGGCGCGTGCTGGCTCAGTCGCCGTTTCGGCAAATGGTCACACCCGGCGGTTTCACCATGTCGGCGGCCCTGAGCAGTTGCGGTGAGCTGGGGTGGACCACCGATCCCAGCGGCTATCGCTACAGCGCGCTTGACCCGCGCAGTCGTCAACCCTGGCCAGCCATGCCCGAGACCTTGCGCCAACTGGCGGCACACGCAGCGGCCGACGCCGGGTTCAGTGATTTTGTGCCCGATGCCTGCCTGATCAACCGTTATGTGCCGGGGGCGAAGATGTCGTTGCACCAGGACAAGAACGAACGCTGCTACACCGCGCCAGTGGTTTCCGTGTCGCTGGGGCTGCCAGCAGTCTTCCTGTTCGGCGGCCATGCACGCAGTGACAAGCCGCAAAAAATCTCGTTGTTCCATGGTGATGTGGTGGTGTGGGGCGGCGTCGATCGCCTGCGCTTTCATGGCGTCATGCCGGTCAAGGACGGTACGCATGCGGTCATGGGCGCGCAACGCATCAACCTGACCTTTCGTACCGCTGGCTGATTTGACCGCAAGCTTCAGAGTGCCAGGCCACTGCGACACGACTAATCTGGCCGTGACCCGTCATGAGAACAGGCAATGAATAACGAACATGACCCCCGTTGGGCGGCACTCCTCGCCCGCGATCCCCAGGCGGATGCGCTGTTTGTCTATGGGGTGAAAACCACCGGCGTGTATTGCCGTCCCAGCAGCGCCTCGCGCTTGCCGCGACCGGAAAACGTCGAGTTCTTTGATACGCCCCAGGAGGCCGAGACGGCAGGCTATCGCCCAAGCAAACGCGCGACCGGCGACCAGACACAGCGCGCGGCGCGACACGCCGAGCTTGTAGCCAACGCCTGTCGGCAGATCGAACACGCCGAAACCCCGCCCAGCCTCGACCAACTGGCCCTGCAGGCCGGGTTGAGTCCGTTCCATTTCCATCGGGTGTTCAAGTCAGTCACCGGTATCACCCCCAAGGGTTATGCCAGCGCCCAGCGCTCACGCAAAGTGCGCGAGGGGCTCAAGGGGCGCAACACGGTGACCGACGTGCTGTATGACGCAGGCTTCAATTCCAACAGCCGCTTCTATGAATCGGCGGATCAACTGCTGGGCATGAAGCCAAGCGATTACAAAGCCGGCGGCACGAATACTCACATCCATTTTGCCGTCGGCCAGTGTTCCCTCGGCGCGATTCTGGTGGCGCAAAGTCATCGCGGCGTGTGCGCGATCCTCCTGGGCGACGAGCCGGACGCGCTGGTGCGTGACCTGCAGGACCAATTCCCCAGGGCTGAACTGCTCGGCGCCGACCCGGCTTTCGAGCAGTTGGTCGCTCAGGTGGTGGGGTTTATAGAAGCCCCCGCCCTGGGCCTGGACTTACCGCTGGATCTGCGCGGCACGGCCTTTCAGGAACGGGTGTGGCAGGCCTTGCGCGACATCCCGGTGGGCAGCACCGCCAGCTATGCGCAGATCGCCGAACGGATTGGCGCGCCTACATCCTTTCGTGCCGTGGCCCAGGCCTGTGGCGCTAACCGCCTGGCGGTCGCCATTCCGTGCCACCGGGTAGTGCGCAGTAACGGCGACGTGTCGGGCTACCGATGGGGCGTGGAACGCAAGCGCCTGTTACTGGAGCGCGAGCGCGACATCTAAACAACGGCTCGCCAGTGCACGAAACTCAGGCTGCGTCCAGTGAATAAAACAGACTGGCCGGGCGCCAATGGCCCTGCTAAAACAGCGAAAATTCTTACTAACGCTGGAGACGCATCCCATGAGCACCTGGCCAGACACCCGCATTCTTGACCTGCTGGGCATCGATGTGCCGATCATCCAGGCGCCCATGGCCGGTGCAACCACTGCGCAAATGGTCATCGCCGCCAACGAGGCCGGCGCGCTGGGTTCGATGCCGGCAGCGGCGCTGAGTATCGAGCAATTGCGCGAGGCTTTGGCCACTGTCCGCAAGGCCAGCACGCGGCCGATCAATGTGAATTTCTTCTGCCACCAACCGCCCGAGGCGGACGAAGCGCGTGATCGGCGCTGGAAGGACCTGCTGCAACCCTACTACCGCGAACTGGGCGCCGACGTTGATGCTCCAACGCCAGTAACCAACCGCGCACCGTTCAACGAAGACGCCTGCCAAGTCGTAGAAGCATTTCGCCCTGAGGTGGTCAGTTTCCATTTTGGCTTGCCGGAAAAGTCCCTGCTCGACCGCGTCAAAGCGACCGGCGCCAAGGTGCTGTCATCGGCCACGACCGTCGAAGAGGCGATTTGGCTGGAACAGCATGGCTGCGACGCGATCATCGCCATGGGCCTTGAAGCCGGCGGCCACCGCGGCATGTTTCTCAGCGACGACCTCAATAGCCAGATCGGCTTGATGGCGCTGGTGCCGCAGATCGTCGACGCCGTCAGCGTGCCGGTGATCGCCGCCGGCGGCATCGCTGACGCGCGCGGGATCGCCGCCGCCTTCGCTTTGGGCGCCTGCGCCGTGCAGATAGGTACGGCGTACCTGTTCACCCCCGAAGCCACGGTCAGCCCCTCGCACCACCATGCATTGCGCCATGCCCAGGCCAGCGAAACCGCGCTGACCAACCTGTTCACCGGCCGGCCGGCGCGGGGCATCGTCAACCGGGTGATGCGTGAGTTGGGCGCGATCAACCCATTGGCCCCGGCATTCCCCAGGGCCGGCGGTGCGTTATTGCCACTCAAGGCCAAGGACGAAGCGGGCTTCAGCAACTTATGGGCAGGCCAGGCGTTGCGCCTGGGTAAAGAGATAGGCACCTATGAGCTGACCCGCGAACTGGCCAAACAAGCACTGGCGAAGCTCAAATAGACCCAACCGCTGTGGCAACTTTGCACTGTACCGGCAATGGCCAACCGCTATATATTCCCCTACATAGCGGTTGAGCCTTCTACCTATAACAAGCCGTACATTTCCTAAGGAGCTGCTTCATGACGATTCGCGCCTCACGCCTGGCCCCTACCGCCCTGGCCAGCCTGATTGCTGCCTGCGCTTTGGGTCCGGCCCACGCCGATGAAGTCCAGGTGGCCGTCGCCGCCAACTTCACCGCACCGATCCAGGTGATTGCCGCCGATTTCCAGAAGGACACCGGGCACACGCTGGTCGCCGCCTATGGCGCCACCGGGCAGTTCTATACCCAGATCAAGAACGGCGCGCCGTTCGACGTGTTCCTCAGCGCCGACGACACCACCCCGCAAAAACTCGAAACCGAAGGCGATACCGTCAAGGGGTCGCGCTTTACCTACGCGGTCGGCACCCTGGCGCTGTGGTCGGCCAAGGAAGGTTATGTCGATGCCAAGGGCGAGGTGCTGAAGCAGAACGCGTTCAAACACCTGTCCATCGCCAACCCGAAAGCCGCGCCCTACGGGCTGGCCGCCACCCAGGTGCTGGCCAAGGAAGGTCTGACCGACAAGGTCAAGGACAAGCTCGTCGAGGGCCAGAACATCACCCAGGCCTATCAGTTTGTCTCCACCGGGAATGCCGAGCTGGGGTTTGTTGCCTTGTCGCAGATCTACAAAGACGGCAAAGTCACCAGCGGTTCGGCATGGATCGTCCCGGCCGCCATGCATGACCCGATCAAACAGGACGCGGTGATCCTCAACAAGGGCAAAGACAACGCCGCTGCCAAGGCGCTGGTCGAGTACCTGAAAGGGCCGAAAGCCGCTGCCGTTATCAAGTCCTACGGTTACGAGCTCTAAATGCCGCTATCGAGTGCCGATTTTTCCGCGATCTGGTTGACCATCAAACTGGCGTCACTGACCACGGTGATCCTACTGGTCATCGGCACTCCGATTGCCCTGTGGCTGTCGCGCACCCGCTCGTGGTGGCGCGGGCCTATCGGCGCGGTGGTCGCCCTGCCGTTGGTGCTGCCGCCCACGGTCATCGGCTTCTACCTGCTGCTGACGATGGGGCCGCATGGTTACTTCGGCCAGTTCACCCAATGGCTGGGCCTGGGCACCCTGACCTTCAGTTTCGCCGGGCTGGTGATCGGCTCGGTGATCTATTCCATGCCGTTCGTGGTGCAGCCGTTGCAAAACGCCTTCTCCGCCATCGGTACACGCCCGCTGGAAGTGGCCGCGACCTTGCGCGCCAATCCCTGGGACACGTTCTTCAGCGTGATCCTGCCCCTGGCCCGCCCGGGGTTTATCACCGCGTCGATTCTCGGCTTTGCGCATACCGTCGGCGAGTTCGGCGTGGTGCTGATGATCGGCGGCAATATCCCGGACAAGACCCGGGTCGTCTCGGTGCAGATCTACGACCATGTCGAAGCGATGGAGTATGCCCAGGCGCACTGGTTGGCCGGCGCCATGGTGGTGTTCGCGTTTCTCGTGTTGCTGGCGCTCTATTCCAGCCGAAAAACCAAGATGGGCTGGAGCTGATGTCGATGATTGATGTACGCCTGCACCTTAAGTATTCCGCCTTTGCCCTGGAGGTGGACCTGCATCTGCCCGGGCGTGGCGTCACCGCGCTGTATGGGCATTCCGGCTCCGGCAAGACCACCTGCCTGCGCTGCATTGCCGGGCTGGAACGTGCCACGGACGGGTTTGTCCAGGTCAACGATGAAGTCTGGCAAGACAGCCGCAGCGGGCTGTTCGTGCCGCCGCATAAACGTGCGCTGGGCTATGTGTTCCAGGAGGCGAGCCTGTTCCCCCATCTGTCGGTGCGGGCCAATCTGGAATTCGGCCTCAAGCGCATCCCGCGTGCGCAACGTCGCGTCGACATGACCCAGGCCACCGAACTGCTGGGTATCGGTCACCTGCTTGAGCGGCATCCGCAGCACTTGTCCGGCGGCGAGCGCCAGCGCATCGGCATCGCCCGCGCATTACTGACCAGCCCGCGCCTATTGTTGATGGACGAACCGCTGGCCGCCCTCGACAGTAAACGCAAGAGCGAAATCCTGCCGTACCTGGAACGCCTGCACGACGAACTGGACATCCCCGTGCTCTACGTCAGCCATGCCCAGGACGAGGTGGCGCGCCTGGCCGATCACATCGTGTTGCTCAGCGAGGGCAAGGCCCTGGCCAGTGGCCCCATCGGTGAAACCCTGGCGCGGCTGGATTTGCCCTTGGCGTTGGGCGACGACGCGGGTGTGGTCATCAGTGGCACGGTGAGCGCTTACGACGCGCACTATCAGTTGCTCAGCCTGCAACTGCCCGGCAGCGCCTTGCACATGCGTGTCGCCCATGCGCCGCTGGCCTTGGGCAAAGCCTTGCGGATCAAGGTGCAGGCGCGGGATGTGAGCCTCAATGTGCAGGCGGAAGAACACAGCAGCATCCTCAATCGCCTGCCGGTGACGGTCATCCAGGAGATTGCGGCGGACAACAACGCCCACGTGCTGGTGCGCCTGGATGCCGGCGGCACGCCGCTGCTGGCACGGATCACCCGCTTCTCCCGTGACCAATTGCAACTGCACCCCGGCCAGACGCTATGGGCACAAATCAAGGCAGTGGCGGTGCTGGCGTAAGCCACGAAAACCTTTTGGCACGAGCGCACCCCGCTGGCCTGATTTGTTGCCAAGGAATGCGCGCCATGCCCGATTCTGCATCGCCCGCCGACTTGCTGAACAAAACCGGGTGGGTTAGCCTCTGCCCCCCTTCTGATTTACCGGACGACCGCCGACGTGAACCGCTAAGCCTTCCAAAATGTATCCGCAACGAGCCGCCTGGCGTGCTTGTTGGCCTGTTCGACATTTTTTTGGAGGTGCTGATGACTGACGTCAACCGGCTACCCGTATTGGTTTCCCTGCAACACCTGTCTTTCCAGTTCGCCGATGGCGAAACCCTGCTGGACGACCTGAACCTGTCCATTGACCACACGCCCACTGGCATTGTCGGCCGCAATGGGCGCGGCAAAAGTATTCTGGCCAGGTTGATTGCCGGGAGGCTGGCGCCCACTTCCGGCACCCGCGCGGGTTCTGCCAGCGTCGTGTATGTGCCGCAAACCCTGGCTATCGAGCCTGGCGACAGCCTCGCCCACCTCACCGGCACCGCCCAGGCATTGGCCGCGCTTGAGCGCATGGCTCACGGCGCCGCCCAGGCCGAAGACCTGGAACTGATCGACGATCGCTGGGACCTGGCCGAGCGCTTGCGCACCGCGCTGGATGTGGCAGGGCTGCAACCCCTTCATGCGCACACCCCGGCCCATCACCTCAGCGGTGGTCAGTTGGCCAGGGTTGCGCTGATAGGTGCGTTGCTGGCCTGTCCTCAGTTGCTGATTCTCGATGAGCCGACCAATCACCTCGACAGCGCCGGGCGTGATTGGCTGCTGCAGGTGCTGGGCGACTGGCGCGGCGGCCTGGTGGTGGTCAGCCATGATCGGCAACTGCTCAATGCCATGGGGCGCATTATCGAACTGTCGCCCCTTGGCGCTCGGGCGTATGGCGGCAACTACGAAACCTATCGACAACAGCGCGATACGCAGCAGCACGCTGCCATCGCCGCCTGGGAGCACGCCCGCCTGGAGCGCAGCCGCGAGCGTCGGCGCCTGCAACAAGACCACGACAGCCTGCAACGTAGCGCCGCCCGTTCACGCAAGCACGCTGAAACCGCGAATGTCGACCGTTTCACCAAGGCCCGCTGGAAAGGCGCCGCCACGCAAATCGTCGGCACGGTGCGCAGCGCCCATCGCGAACACAACGCCCGGCTGGATGCGCAAGTGCGTCAAGCCTACGAAGGCGTGGCGGATCAGACGCCGACGCTGCTGGCCTTGCCCGGCTCGGCGCTGCCCAATGGTCGACAGGTCCTGACCCTGATCGATGCCGAGCTACCGTGGCTGGGCGCTCAAACCCTCACACTCAGCCTGATCGGCCCTGTGCGCGTCGCCGTGCGGGGGCCGAATGGTTGCGGCAAGTCGACCTTGCTCAAGCTGTTGGCGGGCCAATCGCAGGCCGTCAGTGGCGAATGCTCGGTGCACGTGCCCAGCGCCTATATCGATCAACACTTGGCCCTGCTGGACAACCAACGCTCGATCGTCGAGCAGCTCAACCTGCTCGACACGCCACTGGCCGAGGCTGAGTTGCGTACCCGGTTGGCCTTGCTGCAGCTGAATGCCTCGCGGGTCACGCAAGCGGCGGGCCGGCTCAGCGGCGGCGAACGTTTGAAAGCCGCGATGGCCATCGCCTTGTGGCGCGAGACGCCGGCGCAACTGCTGCTGTTGGATGAGCCGACCAATCACCTGGATCTGGAGTCGATCGTCGCGTTCGAACAGGCGCTGAAGGGATTTACCGGCGCAATGGTGGTGGTGTCACATGACGAGGGGTTCGTGCAGGCGATCGAGCCGACTCATACCTTAGTCTGGCAAAGCACCGGTTGGCGGCTGGTAGCTGTCTGAGATCATTGCGCCGGACATCAAAGCGCCTTACGGTGGTGGCCGAATAATCTCACCGAGGAACCCGGCCCCATGTTGCCTTCGTCCCAAAAGTCCTACGCCAACGCCGGACTCGCCCATCAACAGCGATGGCGTGGCCGTGTCGGTATGCTGCTGGTGGCCAGCCTGTCGGTGCTGGCGGGCATGACCGATGCCATAGGCTTCATGGCCAGCGGCGACTTTGTCTCATTCATGAGCGGCAACACCACGCGCCTGGCGGTGGCAATCAGCGAAGGCGACCTGGGCCTGACCGGGCGCCTGCTATTGCTGGTCGCAACCTTCATCGTCGGCAACGCCTTGGGTGTCATGGTCAGCCGTATCAGCCGTCGCCACGCCCTGCCCTTGCTGCTGTGCATTGCGACGCTGCTCTGCGCCGGCGCGCTGTGGCCGTTCGACGATATGCTGCCGGCCTTGCTGGCGGCAATTGTGGCGATGGGCATGCTCAATGCCGCCGTCGAAGAAGTGAACGGATTGCCGGTGGGGCTCACCTATGTCACCGGAGCGCTATCACGCTTTGGTCGCGGGCTGGGCCGCTGGCTGCTGGGGGAACGTCGCAATGGGTGGCGCGTGCAACTGGTCCCATGGACGGGGATGTTTATCGGGGCGGTGATCGGTGCGCTGCTGGAGCATCGGATGGGCTTGAGTGCGCTGCTGGTCAGCGGGGCGCTGGCTGCAGTGTTGGGCGTGGTGTCACTGAAGATCCCCCGGCGCTGGCACTTGGGGTACATGCCGCGCTGATAACCAGAGGTGCTCGCCCGACGTTACGGCCTCGACGTCCGTGTACTGGTAAAGAGCCATCACGTCGAGCGAGCGAGTGAATCATAAGACAATGTCCAGCGCCTGTCCCGCCAGGCATGTCCTAAAACCACTAAGGCAACGGATTACAGACAAGTCGCGAGTGCGGCCAAACGACGCTTGGCGACCATAGAGTCATCAGCGGCGTAGTAATGAACGGAGGAACCGGCCCCTGCGCTGCGCACGTCGACAAAGTAGTCGCCGCCGGTGGTGTACACCGTGAAACCACCCGCCTCGATCGGCTCCTTGAAGCCGCCGGCGTCGACACCAAACACCGTCTCGTCCTGCCAACCGAACTGGATACATTGGGCAACCACCAGCGCAGCCTTGTCCGAAGCCAAGGTCTTGTAGGGCGTGCCGGAGCGTGCCGCGTTCATTTTCGAGCCCGCGCAACCGCCCAGTGCAGCCAGTACCAATGCGCCAATTACCAGTTTCCGCATGCCATCGCTCCTTGGAAAAAAACGCGACTCTACCATTAGCAGGCGACACTCACGGATTATTACGTCACCCTGTCGCCTACTTGCGAGCTCGCTTCTACCTGGAAAACCGATGACACCCAATGCCGAACGCTACAACCCATCCACCGACTATGCCGACAAGCTGATCAGCCGCATCGGCCAGACGCCCACGTGGATCGCCAAGCGCATTGGCGTGACGGACAAGCGGATTCGCTACATTCTCGACGGCGAGCGCACGGTGAAAGGCGAAAGTACGCCGATCCAGATGACCTACACCGAGCAGTTTGCGCTGGAGTGCCTGGCGGCCGAGGCCAAGGCGAAAAAGAAGCCGGCGCCGGCCGCCGAATGAATTTAGTTTCACTGTGACAGTAGAACCCGCCACGGATAATGGCCGGGCTCACTTTTAGAAGTTCCCTTCAGCCCGCCCTCCCGCGGGCTTTTTTTCGCCTGCGCGTTTAAAGCCACCAGCGAAACAGGTAGAACAACGCCATGCTCAACAGCACCGTGAGCAGCACATTGCGCGTCCAGAACATCAGCGCCACCGCACAGATCCCGGCCAGCAGGTAGGGGTTGGCTGGGCTCAGGTTGAGCTGGTGGTCGGCGAAAAAAATGATCGGCCCGCAGATTGCCGTGAGCATGCCCGGCACCGCAAACCCGAGAAACTCCCGCGCACCACGATTGAGCCGCACGGGCAGGCGCGGTTCGATAAACAGGTAGCGGTTAAGAAACACGATCAGTCCCATTGCAACAATCATCACGAAGATCATGCCTGCCCTACTCCCAGTCGCTTGCAGGCAAACCCTGCGCTCATGCCCAACACACCCGACACCACCACGGCCGACTCCCATTGCAAGAAGCTCAAGCCCACCGAGCCCAACAGCGCCACCGCCACGCAGACCACGGTGGGCACATCGCGCACCACGGGCGTGATCAACGCGATAAAGGTCGCGGCGATCGAGAACTCCAGGCCCAGGTGTTCGAGCCCTGGAATACTCTTGCCCAGGACGATGCCGGCGAGGGTAAACAGGTTCCAGGCGATATAGAACGTCAGGCCAACGCCCAGCGCGTACCAGCGGTTGAAGGTTTCGCGGTCGTACTGGCTGACCAGGGCGAAGAACTCATCGGTCATCAGGAAGCCCAGGCTCATGCGCCAGCGCGGCTTGAACGTCGACAAGGTGGGACGCAGATGCATGCCGTAGAGCAAATGTTGCGAGGTCAGCAGCAGGGTCGTGAGCAAGATGGAGATCAGGCTGGCGCCGCTCTTGACCATGCCGATGGCGACCAGTTGCGCGGCGCCGGCAAAGACAATGGCGGAAAGGCCTTGGGCTTCGAGCGGGGAAAACTGCGCATCAATGGCCATTGACCCGGCCAGCAAGCCCCAGGGCGCGCACGCCAGGGATAGCGGAATGACAGCAATCGCGCCACGGGCGAATGCGTAATGAGGTAAGGCAGTAGGCATGGGAACCGCTCATCGACAGACAGTCGCCAAGCATGCCAGCGCCATGTGCAGGTTGTCTTGAACGATCTTGCTCAGGCCAGCTTGACGGACACCTGCTCCACCGAGTCTCGCGCTTCGCGCAGCTCATAGGCATCCTGGTTGAGGCGGTGGATGGTATTGAGCAAGCGCTGGCGCAGCACTTCATCGCCGAGTTTTTCGACGGCGCGCATCAGATCAAACGCCGCGGTTTCATTATTTTCCGCGACGGAATCGAGGGTCTTGCGCAGGTTGCGAGTGGCACGGGTCACGCGTGGTATTCCTTCATCAGCTATGGGCAGGCACTTTAGGACATTTGTGTTTCATTTTAATTTCAATCACTTGTGGCGTGTTCCCAGACATTTGATCCATATCAATTGAAACAGGATTTGACTGCAATATATGGAAATACGTATATTCGAATACACATATATGCACAGGCCGTGGCCATGTC
Source organism: Pseudomonas marginalis (assembly GCF_024169655.1). GTDB lineage: Bacteria > Pseudomonadota > Gammaproteobacteria > Pseudomonadales > Pseudomonadaceae > Aquipseudomonas > Aquipseudomonas paraveronii. The sequence goes on from NZ_JALJWV010000001.1 coordinate 3,098,076, forward strand.
AGACCCTTTCTCCCCTCCCGCTCTGTTCAAATGCCTGGCCGATGCCACGCGTTTGCGAATGACCCTGTTGGTCCTGCGCGAAGGCGAACTTTGCGTGTGCGAACTGATCCATGCACTTGACGACAGCCAGCCGAAAATCTCCCGCCACCTCGCGCAACTGCGCAGCAGCGGGTTACTGCTGGATCGGCGCCAGGGGCAATGGATCTACTACCGCATCAATCCGGCACTGCCCGCCTGGGTAACTCACGTGCTGGACACCACCCTGCAAGCCAACCAGCCATGGTTGCAAAACGACGCGCAGCGTCTTGATGCAATGGGCGACAGACCACAACGAGCCAGCACCTGCTGTTGAGCCACCGGAGCGTTTATCCATGCTTGTCGCAATTGCGATTTTTATCTTCACCATCGTCCTGGTCATCTGGCAGCCCAAAGGCCTGGGCGTCGGCTGGAGCGCGACCCTGGGCGCGATCCTCGCACTGGCCTGTGGCGTGATCAGCCTGGCGGACATCCCGGTGGTGTGGCACATCATCTGGAATGCCACCGGCACCTTTGTCGCGCTGATCGTCATCAGCCTGTTGCTGGATGAGGCCGGATTCTTTGCCTGGGCAGCGTTGCATGTGGCCCGTTGGGGCCGTGGGCGCGGCCGGCGGTTGTTTGCCTATATGGTGCTGCTGGGCGCGCTGGTGTCGGCGCTGTTTGCCAATGACGGCGCGGCACTGATCCTCACGCCGATTGTGATGTCGATGTTGCTGGCGCTGCGTTTTTCCCCGGCGGCAACCCTGGCGTTCGTCATGGGCGCAGGGTTTATTGCCGACACGGCGAGCCTGCCGCTGGTGGTGTCGAACCTGGTGAACATTGTCTCGGCGGACTATTTCAAGATCGGCTTCAATGAATACGCGGCGGTGATGGTGCCGGTCAACCTCGTCAGCGTCGCCGCCACCCTGGCGGTGCTGCTGTGGTTTTTCCGCCGCGATATTCCGCAGACCTACGACCCGGCCGACCTGGCTGACCCGGCCAGCGCCATTCACGACCGCGCCACCTTTCGCGCCGGTTGGTGGGTGCTGGGCATCCTGCTGGTCGGGTGTTTTGCCCTGGAACCGTTGGGGATTCCCATCAGTGCCATCTCTGCTGCGTGCGCGGTGTTGCTGCTGGTGATCGCCGCCAAAGGCCACAAGATTTCCACGCGCAAAGTGCTCAAGGACGCGCCCTGGCAGATCGTGATCTTTTCCCTGGGCATGTACCTGGTGGTCTACGGGCTGCGCAACGCCGGGCTGACCACCTACCTGGCGACCTGGCTCGACACCTTCGCCACCTACGGCGTGTGGGGCGCGGCGATGGGCACCGGGGTGCTGACGGCATTGTTGTCTTCGGCAATGAACAACCTGCCGACCGTGTTGATCGGTGCGCTGTCCATCGAATCCAGCCATGCCGTCGGCGTGGTCAAGGACGCGATGATCTACGCCAACGTGATCGGCAGCGACCTCGGCCCGAAAATCACCCCCATCGGCAGCCTGGCGACCCTGCTATGGCTGCATATCCTGGCGCGTAAAGGCATCACCATCACCTGGGGTTACTACTTCAAGGTCGGGATTGTACTGACCTTGCCGGTGCTGCTGATCACGCTCGCCGCCCTCGCCTTGCGCCTTAGCCTCTAAAGGACATCCGCCAATGAAAGTCTTGTTCATGTGTACCGCCAACAGCTGCCGGAGCATTTTGTCCGAAGCGATGTTCAACCACCTGGCGCCAGAAGGGTTTGAGGCGGTCAGCTCCGGCAGCTTCCCCAAGGGTCAGGTGCTGCCCCGCAGCCTGAGCACCTTGCAGGCGGCGGGCATCCGCACCGAGGGCCTGTACAGCAAGGGCAACGACGCCTTTGAAGGCAGCCCGCCGGATGTGGTGATCACGGTGTGCGACAAGGCTGCCGGTGAGTCCTGCCCAGTGTATTTCGGCCCGGCGCTGAAGGCGCATTGGGGGTTGGAAGATCCTTCGGATGTCGACGGTGACGAGGCAAGCATCCAAGCCGCCTTCGACGCCACGTTGCGGACCATCGCCACGCGCTGTCGGGCGTTTTTCGCCCTGCCCTTTGCCGATCTCGACCCTGGCGAACTGAAAGCAGAACTCGAGCGCATTGCGCTGTTGCAGGCGGAGCAAGCATGACCACCCTGCCCAATCTGGACGCGTCGTTAATCACTTCACGCCCTGCCGAACCGAGTCAGCCCCCGCGCATTCTGCTGCTCTATGGATCGACCCGCGAACGGTCGTTCAGCCGCCTGCTGGTGGAAGAGTCCGCGCGCCTCTTGCAACACTTCGGCGCGCAAACGCGCATCTTTAACCCGAGCGGTTTGCCATTACCCGATGCTGCTCCGCGTGAGCATCCCAAAGTGCAGGAACTGTTGGAGCTGATGCAATGGTCGGAAGGCCAGGTCTGGTGCTCCCCTGAACGACACGGTTCGATGTCGGCGGTGTTCAAGGCACAAATCGACTGGGTGCCACTGTCCTTGGGCGCGGTCCGCCCGACCCAGGGCAAGACCCTGGCGGTGATGCAAGTGTGCGGTGGTTCCCAGTCGTTCAACACGGTCAACCAACTGCGCGTACTCGGGCGGTGGATGCGTATGTTCACCATCCCCAATCAATCCTCGGTGCCCAAGGCGTTCATGGAGTTCGATGATCAGGACCGCATGAAACCCTCCGCACTCTATGATCGCGTTGTCGACGTGATGGAAGAACTGGTGAAGTTCACCGTGCTGCTGCGTGATCGCCCGGACTTGGTCGACCGCTACTCGGAGCGCAAGGAAAGCGCGGATGAACTGTCGCAACGGGTCAATCAACGGTCGATCTGAGCCCTGCTGACGGCGTATGCTCACGTCCATCCCGTGACTGAGCCGACCCCATGAGCACCCTGCAACACACCTGGCTGGGCAACTACGAAATCAACAGCGTCCATTGCACCGGCCTGACCTTTGCCCGCCACAGCCATGACGAATGCGTGATCGGCGTGAACCTTGTAGGCGAGGAAAAAGTGTGGCTGGACCGCCAGGAGTTCGAGGCCGGGCCAGGGTCCATCACCCTGTATAACCCAGGGCAGATTCAGGGCGGCGGTGCAGCGGACGGAGCGCCGTGGCAGTTTGTCAGCCTCTACGTCACCGCGAACCAATTGGCCTGCGACTTGGGGCTGGCGCATGTAGAGTTCGATCGATCGCTGTGTTTTCAGCCGGATGTCGCACGGCGCCTGGCGGTTGTGGCGAAGGGCGCCTTAAGCGGCGACGCGCTGGTCCGTGAGTTGAACGAAGACGCCTTGGTTGTATTGCTGGGCGAAGTGGTCAGCCTCAGCGGCGTGCGCGTGCCCGCCAGCGCGGCAGCCGGTAAAAGCCTGATCGGTCGCGCCCAGGAGTTGCTTGCCGAACAACTGCATCAATCGCTGCCCCTGGACCACCTCGGCGAGGAGCTGGGGTTGTCCAAGTTCCACCTGCTGCGCACCTTTCAAAAAGAGACCGGGCTCAGCCCTCGTCAGTGGGCCATGCAATTGCGCACGCGCCGCGCCAAAGGCCTATTGCGCAATGGGATGGCGGCCGGCGAGGTCGCCCATCAGCTCGGTTTTGCCGACCAAAGCCACCTCAACCGGCATTTTCGCGCGGCCTATGGCATCACGCCTGGCCGATATCAAAGTGTGGCGAAACGCTAAACAGCACAATCTGGTCCAAGACAACCTCTGCGTGCGCCAGCACACTGCCTGCCATCATTGGATGGAGCACAGGCATGCTGGCGATCTTCTTCTACGCACTGGTATTCGGTTTTGTGTTTTGCCTCTCCCCCGGCGCTGTGCTGGCGGAGACCCTGCGCCGTGGCTTGCTGCACGGTTTTACTCCCGCGCTGCTGGTGCAGGTCGGTTCGCTGGTCGGCGATGCGGTGTGGGCCGTGATCGGCCTGACCGGCATCGCGCTGCTGATCCAACATGACGCCGTGCGCGTGCCGCTGACCCTCGTCTGCGCGCTGTACCTCACCTGGCTCGGCGTGCGCAGCCTACGCGACGCCTGGCGCTTGCCCGAAGCCGACAGCGCACCGGCCGGCTCCAGTCAGAATGCGCTGGCCGTGGGCGCGGCCATTTCGCTGGCCAACCCGAAAAACATTGTGTACTGGGGTGCGCTGGGCAGTGCTTTATCGGGCATCGTCGGGGCCACGCCCAGCCACGCGCAGACGCTGATGTTTTTCGCCGGCTTCATGCTGGCTTCGGTGTTGTCGTGTTTTCTGACGGCCGCACTGGTGAATCTGTTGCGCAAGAACGCCTCGCCGACCTGGCAGCGCATCAGTTATGGAGCGTGCGGTGTGGTCTTGATCTATCTCGCCGTTCTCGCCGCGCAAGGTATATGAAGTTATATATGCCCGACAACTTGCGAGTGTGTTCTATCTGAATAGACTCTGAACACTTTGCCATTTGATTAATCATGCGTTGACATTCTGTAACGGGCTAAGTAGATTGCCCCTGCCCGCAACTGGGGCCTTTTTTAAACCTCACAAAAGAAGCCAATGGACACAGTATTTAGTCGCTGTCCGAGCACCGCGTTGGCGGGCATCGGGCGCCAAATCCAGAATATGACAGGACTCGCCTCCCCGGTCCGGTAAGCTGCGCTAGAGCTTGTGCTCCATCGTAACTGCCTCGCCGGTCGCCCGTCCGGTCCCGAGGTGTTGTTATGACCTTCCAAACCTTTGTTGTAAATGATCCACGAATGCTGGCCGCCGCCCTGCGCGCCAAGCTGTGCCGCGCGCCCGCAGGCTTTTCTGCTGCCCGCCCGGCCTTTGCCGCACCCTCCCCTCAAGTGCGTCCGGCCCATCCGCTGGCGCATTGGCGTGTCTGCCCAACGACCGGCCGACTGCAACAGCATTGGGCTCAAACCGACCCTCAGGACCCACAGAGGCGTATCGTTTCCAGCCTGGCTGAAGCACGCCGGATGCTCGATCTATCCCTGAGCACTCGCGCCGCATACATCGACTGAAACTGCAACTTCCCGACTAATACCCTGGAGTTCTTTATGAACCTGTCCAGTAGTAGCCCGCTGCGCGAGTAGTAACTAACGCGCTATTAGCGGGCCCCTTGAAAGTTATTCAACACCTTATTTGAACCGATCGCGAAGTCCGCGGCTCGGCATGCTTTCGCTCGCCTGTCATCAGGTCAGTACCGGGTATGTTTTGTCGAGAATTGGCGACAGGAGTACACACCATGAGCGCCGTAAAAAAACCACCACAGCACAAGAAAAACCGCACCGACGCCGACACCCGCCTGTCGATGCGTGCCGCCCGCGAGGCCCACAACGGTCTGTCGGCCACCCTGGCCAATGTGCGGGCCACCCAGGATGGCCTGACCGAGATGGACGCCGCCGCGCGCCTGCAACGGCAAGGCCATAACGAAGTGGCCCATGACAAGCCGCCTCACGCCATCGTCCAGTTCCTGCAGGCACTGAACAATCCGTTTATCTACGTGCTGCTGACGCTGGGCGCGATCAGCTTCGTCACTGATTACTGGCTGCCGTTACAGGCCGGTGAAGAAGTCGACCTGACCAAAGTCATCATCATCATGACCATGGTTCTGCTCAGCAGCCTGCTGCGATTCTGGCAGGAGCACCGCTCGGCCAAGTCCGCCGAAGCGCTCAAAGCCATGGTGCGTACCACCGCCACCGTGTTACGCCGCGAACAAGTCGGCGGCCAACCGACACTGCGCGAAGTGCCGATGCGTGAACTGGTGGCTGGCGATATCGTGCAGCTATCGGCCGGCGATATGATCCCGGCCGACATCCGCCTGATCGAATCCCGCGACCTGTTTATCAGCCAGGCAGTGCTGACCGGCGAAGCCTTACCGGTGGAGAAATACGACACGCTGGGGGACGTAACGCAAAAATCCGCCAGCCCCCTTGCCGCCGACCAGGGTAACTTGCTGGACCTGCCGAACATCTGCTTCATGGGCACCAATGTGGTCAGCGGCCGGGCGAAAGCCGTGGTGGTGGCCACCGGACCGCGCACCTACTTCGGCTCTCTGGCCAAAGCGATTGTCGGCTCCCGGGCGCAGACCGCGTTTGATCGCGGCGTGAACAGCGTCAGTTGGCTACTGATCCGCTTCATGCTGGTGATGGTGCCGATCGTGTTCTTCCTCAACGGTTTCTCCAAGGGGGACTGGGGCGATGCCTTCCTGTTTGCCCTGGCGGTCGCCGTGGGCCTGACCCCGGAAATGCTGCCGATGATTGTCAGCGCCAACCTGGCCAAGGGCGCCACCGCCATGGCCAAGCGCAAAGTGGTGGTCAAGCGCCTCAACGCGATCCAGAACTTCGGTTCGATGGATGTGCTGTGTACCGACAAGACCGGCACCCTGACCCAGGACAAGATCATCCTTGAGCACCACGTCAACGCCTTTGGCCAGCGTGATGATGCGGTGCTGTCCCTGGCCTGGCTCAACAGCTATCACCAGAGCGGCATGAAGAACCTGATGGACCAGGCCGTGGTGCAATTCTCGGCACAGAACCCCAAGTTCCAGGTGCCGTTTGCCTACAGCAAGATCGATGAATTGCCGTTCGACTTTGTACGCCGTCGCCTGTCGATTGTGGTCAAGGACGCCGCCGACGACCACCTGCTGGTGTGCAAAGGCGCCGTGGAAGAGATGCTGAGCATTTCCACGCATGTGCTCGAAGCCGGCGCCGCCGTGCCGCTGGATCAGCGGCGTCGCCAGGAGTTACTGGCGATTGCCAATGACTACAACGAGGACGGCTTCCGCGTGCTGGTGGTCGCCACCCGCAACATCCCGAACGCCGTGGCGCGCCGGCAGTACACCACCGCCGATGAGCGCAACCTGGTGATCCAGGGGTTCCTGACCTTCCTCGATCCACCGAAGGAAACCGCAGGCCCGGCGATTGCGGCGCTGCAACAGATCGGCGTCGCGGTGAAAGTGCTGACCGGCGACAACGCCGTGGTCACCAGCAAGATCTGCCGCCAGGTCGGCCTTGACCCAGGCCAGCCACTGCTCGGTGTGGACATCGAAACAATGGACGACACAACCCTGCTGCGCCGCGTGGAAGAACGCACGGTGTTCGCCAAGCTGACACCGCTGCAAAAGTCGCGGGTGCTCAAGGCCCTGCAAGCCAACGGCCACACCGTCGGTTTCCTCGGTGACGGCATCAACGATGCACCGGCGCTGCGCGATGCCGACGTGGGTATCTCGGTGGACAGCGGCACCGACATTGCCAAGGAATCGGCCGACATTATCCTGCTGGAAAAGAGCCTGATGGTGCTGGAGGAAGGTGTGCTCAAGGGCCGCGAAACCTTCGGCAATATCATGAAGTACCTGAACATGACCGCCAGCTCCAACTTCGGCAACGTGTTCTCGGTGCTGGTGGCCAGTGCGTTTATTCCGTTCATGCCGATGCTGGCGATCCACCTGCTGCTGCAGAACCTGATGTACGACATCTCCCAACTGGCCTTGCCGTGGGACAAGATGGACAAGGAATACCTGGCCAAGCCGCGCAAGTGGGACGCGAAGAACATCGGCCGCTTCATGCTGTGGATCGGGCCAACCTCATCGATCTTCGACATCACCACCTTCGCACTGATGTGGTACGTGTTCGCCGCCAACAGCGTAGAGATGCAGACGCTGTTCCAATCCGGCTGGTTCATCGAGGGGCTGCTCTCGCAAACCCTGGTGGTGCATATGCTGCGCACCCGCAAGATCCCGTTCTTCCAGAGCACCGCCGCATGGCCCGTATTGCTGATGACCTGCGTGGTAATCGCCCTGGGGATCTACGTGCCGTTTTCACCGCTCGGCGCCCTGGTGGGCTTGCAACCGCTACCGCTGGCGTACTTCCCGTGGCTGGTGGGTACCTTGCTCAGCTACTGCTGTGTGGCCCAACTGATGAAGACGATCTACATCCGCCGCTTCAAGCAGTGGTACTGATCACTCCCTCCGTTTAAATGGTGGCGGCCGCCCGGCGGCCACCGTGTACTACAAGGATTTCAACGATGCGCGTGCTGATCTGTGCAGGTCGTCATTACGCCGACACGAAAATGTCCCGCCAAGTGCTGGACGCCTACCACCGCCTGCGCCCGGTGCAGGTATTGATCCACGGCGGCAACCAATTCCTAGGCAGCGACATCGAGGAATGGGCGCGGGAAATCGGTATCGATGTGGTGCGTTACCCGCCCAATTGGCAGCGCCACGGCAAGCAGGCGGAGCGCCAGCGCAACGAATTCATGCTGTCCGACAGCCGACCCAATGTGGTCATCGCCCTGCCAGGCGGTGACGACACATCCGAGCTGGTCTGCCAGGCCAAAGCCAGCGGCATTTCGGTGCTGACCGTAGAAAGCTGAATTCAAGCGAGGTACGCCATGTACAAGAAACACCGCCAACACTCGGACAGGGTTGCCCGCTATCGCGGCGCTCGCCATACCCTCTTGTTGCTACCGCCCGCCAAACGGCGCGCGCTGCGGCGTAACCTGATGTTTATCGGGCTGACGCTCAGCGTCATCCTCGTCATCAGCCTATTGTCGAAGGCCTTCGCAGCGGGGGGCGCCTACGTGGTCGACGACGGCGCAATCAATGCGCCGGGCGAATGCAACGTCGACGCCTGGTACAGCGCCGAGCGACACAACAGCAGTGCGCACAACGAGACGATGTCGCCTGCCTGCACCTTCAACGCCCTGCCTGCAATACAGTGGGGCGCGACACTGTCACGGGCCAACCGCGAGACTCAAGTAAGCCCGCAAGTGAAGGCACAGATGATGTCACGCCAGGACTTGGGCCTGGAGATGGCCGTATCCGTCGGTGCCCACGTTGCCCTCGACCGGCGGCACGCGTTTGACGGCGCGGATTTCAACGTACCGTTGACGTGGCAACCGCTGGAGCCGCTGCGACTGAACCTGAATGCCGGATGGACCCATGCGTATGACAACGGCGAGCAAAACCATCGCCTCACATGGGGCACCGGCGTCGAATACCAGGTGGCGCATTCATTGACACTGATAGTCGAGCGCTACGGCCAGAAAGGCAGTGAGCAGGCCTGGCAAGCGGGCCCGCGATTCCACATTGGGCCGTTGGTCGACGTAGACGTGGTGGTCGGGCGCAGCCTGGTGGCTGAGCGCACGCAATGGTTGAGCACCGGCGCTACGCTGCGTTTCTAAGGATTCCCCCTTCGCATCGGTGGCGCCTGCGGCGCCGCCCCTACCGGAACCCGATGACCACCGGGCGGACACGTCTTATGATGGCGCCATCGCACCGCCAGAGAGCACGCATGTGAACCGTCTCGAACAGATTGCCCTGATGGCGACCTACAACCAGTGGATGAACCGCAAAGTCTATGACGCGGCGGCCAAGCTGACGGACGCCGAATTACGAATGGATCGCCGTGCGTTTTTCGGTTCGATCCTCGGCACGCTGAACCACCTGACACTGGGTGACACCGTGTGGCTCAAGCGCTTTGCCCAGCATCCCGCCGGCCATTCGGCGCTGGCACCGTTAAGCGCCATTGCCACCCCCACCGACCTCAAGCACCTGGCCTTCGCCAACCTGCGCGAGTTGGCCACGCACCGCGCCTGGCTGGATCGACTGATCATCGACTGGGCGCAGAGCCTGCGCGATCCCGACCTCGACCTGCGCCTGCAATACCGCAACATGCGCGGCGTCGCGGCGGACAAGCCGTTTTTCAGCTTGCTGATGCATTTTTTCAATCATCAGACCCATCACCGGGGCCAGGTGACAACGCTGCTGACCCAGGCGGGACACGATGTGGGCGATACCGACCTGCTCGCGCTGATCGACTGAACTCAGCGGGCGCTGAACTCGGCGTAGGCCTGCAACAAACGCGGAAAATCCTCCGGTGCGGGCAATTGTGCAAAGCGCTCGACTGCCGGCGTCGTGGCCCAGGGCAATTTCTCGCAGGTCCAGGTTTCCATGAAAGGCAGGTAATCCTTGGCGTTATCCAACAACGTCGCACGCACATTGACGAACTCATCTATGCCATGGGGGCGGGTAAACAGCCAGCTCATGCAATGCGGGCAAAAGTAATGGCGGTCCACGCCATGCATACCGCCGACCACGGGGCAACCCTGGGTCACGGTGAACGCACTGGCGGGAATCAGCGCACTGAGGGAGAACGCGCTGGCGGTCATCTTCTGACAACCGGTGCAATGACAGGCCATGGTGATCACCGGGGCCTGGCTCACACTGAAGCGCACTCGGTTACAACGGCAACTGCCTTCATGGGGCAGGTTTTCGACGCTCATCACTCACTCCTTTTTATGATTAGGCTCGAGCCAGGGTAACGTCGCGCCCAGGGGTTGAACAGGGCTGCAGGGCACAAACCGAACGCTGCGACCGGCGTGGGGTCGTAATTGAAGGTGTCGGGATTAATCGCAGCCCGCGCTCCCCGCGTGCATTGTGGGTCTACCGATGCGCGCCCCCCCCCAAGAAGGAGACGCTTACATGGTCATTCACTTCAAGGTCGCCGGGCACTTAGCCTGCGGCCATCACGGCGGCAACCTCCCCTCCAGCACTGAGCTGAACCGCGTCAAATGCCGTACCTGCCGCAACACCGAAGCCTACAAGGAAGCGCGACGCACCCAACGCAACGCCGCACGCCGTGCTTCGCGCAAAGCCAGGACCCACACCTCCAGCGACTGGCGCAGCGCTTGGGCACAACGCCTGACCGACCTGCCCGGGTTGCAACGCCTGCCACGCGGCTTCAGTGGCCAGCCTTTCGTATAGGCCAAGATGCAGAAGCCCCGGTCGCGCCGGGGCTTTGTTCTGCTGGACCAAGTGCGAGTGTCCTACACTCAGACACCAGCCTGCTTACTACTGAGCATCCACTCTGAAGTGCAGAGACAGCGTATCGGCGTACCTGTCATTTTTGAGGCCTGTTCCCCAGCCCTCGGAATCTTCGGTTTCTCCCCGGCTACCTATGTAGACCACTGATCTATCGAGCTTTTTCATCCCCCTCTTTGTACAACAAAGGCACCTTCGACCTTGCGCCCAAGCGCCCGGATCTATATATTCCCAACCCTGCTGCACCGCGCTACCGCCCGAATGGCGAAACTGGTAGACGCATGGGACTTAAAATCCCCCGCTCGTAAGGGCGTGCCGGTTCGATTCCGGCTTCGGGCACCATAGATATCAAGGGCTTGCATGATGAACTTCATGCAGGCCCTTATTGTTTTTGCTCCGCAATTTCATTGCTCCGGCGTCCTGCCGATCGAATACAAGCCATCGAAAACGTTTCAACTGCCCAGCCCATGAGCCAGGTGTTTATCAATCAACCCGGCAACTTCTAATGGGTGGGTAAAGCCCAGGTCATGACCAGCGCCGGAGAGCACGTGTATTTCGGCATTCAGAAGGAGCTGGTTAAGCCGCTGGCCAACACCGAGTGGACTAATCGGGTCCGAATCCCCCCAGATAAGCAATACAGGCATGTGCATCTCATCCAGCCGCTGTGTCAGATCGGTACGATCGTCGAGAAACCAACGCGGTAATTTTGCCTGCCACTACGCTTTCGATACTCTTTAGCGTTAGCGGAGACCACTCAATACCCTCCCCCAAATACTCCCTCGCCCGAGTCAACAGATAACCAGGCCCAGCGCCGGATATATTGTTTCTGCCAGCAGCCGTATTTCTTATTCAACATTGTTTGCAAGAAATTCGCCCGCCTTACGAACAAGCTTCCGCCATTCATCCTCGTTGATGAGACCGGCGTTCTTCATGCGGTCGGCCCCACTAAGCAACTTGAAATATTTGTCCTCAACGTCCTGTTCGTTTACAACCTGGTATAGAAGGTCCCTCCAGGCTTTTACAGCTGAACGACGCATTGCAGATCACCTGATCATGTCGGAGGAATGGAACCTGAGGTCTCAAAAAACGTTCAACGACGTCACGTTCGACCAGCGCACACGTGGCATTATGCCATCACCCATTCGAATTAGAGATCATTCAGAGGCGCGACGTCACTCGTTTAGAAAATTTTCATCTCGGGTGCGCCACCGGTCGTGATCTACAGAGGCTGCGCTGATGGAGTTGGCGCTGCTCGTCGAATGCCAAGGCCATACGGATACCGGCCAAAACGTCCGAGGCGCCCTTGAGGTGATCGGGGAGAACGCCGGTGGTCCGCTCTGAAGAACATCGACGCGGAACTCAGACCTGATGCCCTCGCTCAAAAGCGACGCTAACCAGTTTACCCCTGGGGTTTGTAGCGCAAGGCTTATAACTGGCCCACAAATACAGTACTCACACGTCAATGTTTAAGTACAGCAACATTAATTTTTGTGAATGTATTTGCGCATGACCGTTTGAGTCTTTGATATAGACCCCATGCCTCTGTGGCCGTCGACCTTTCCTTTATTCCAGTTGAGAAGCATCCCGCTTTGACTCACTAACTCTGTAGCCAACCTGAAATCTTAGTTACGCGAAACATTAGTATTTACATCATTCCAGGCAACCCTAAAATCGGCACTTACACACTTTTAGAATGCACGACTACTTGCTTTAATTGAGGCACACCCCTTACCCTTCACGCCCGATAAAAAGCTCAGCTATTACTGAGTACTGACCTTGCTCGCAGCGCGAGACGAGTATCAATTTCAATTAGAGAAACAAATATGAATCATGAACAAATAGCTGAAGACTCTGAAGACGAGGGATATAGTCAAGCCGCCCGCGCATCGGCAGCCTCCCGATGCACATGGATGAGCGTCATCGTCAATATTGCGCTCTCACTTACACAAATTGCAGTAGGCGTGATGTCAAAATCCCAGGGGCTTGTAGCCGATGGTATTCACTCGCTATCAGACTTGATCGCTGATTTCGTAGTGCTATTCGCCAGCCACAAAAGCAAAGAGGATGCTGACGAAGGTCATCCTTATGGGCATCTGCGTTTCGAGACCGCCGCATCCATGGTATTGGGAATACTCTTGTTGATCGTGGGTGTCGGCATGATCGGATCTGCGGTGTTCAAGCTTCAAACCCCTGAGTCGATTCCAACGGTACACGTTGCTGCCTTGTGGGTTGCCATCGCGGCGCTGGTAGCCAAGGAGCTGTTGTTTCGCTTTATGCTGAGGGTCGCCAAAAAAGTTAAGTCTAGTTTGTTGGTTGCCAATGCCTGGCACGCAAGATCCGACGCGGCGTCCTCCTTGGTTGTCGGTATAGGCATCGTTGGTAATCTGGCCGGCTACCCGATTCTTGACCCCATTGCTGCGCTTGTTGTCGGAGGCATGATCGCCAAGATGGGTTGGACCTTCACTTGGGATTCATTACATGACCTGATGGACCGCTCTGCCGATGAGCAGGAAGTACAAACCATTCGCAACACGCTCCAAAACATACCTGGAGTTAAAGGTGTGCATGATCTACGAACTCGAAAAATGGGTGACATGATCATCGTCGATGCTCATATCGAAGTAGATGCTTCAATTACCGTTGCGCAAGGTCATGCTATTGCAGTTTCAGCAAGGGAAGAAGTGATGCGGATACATCGCGTTTTGAATCTTATGACGCACGTAGATCCCTGGCACCGACCTGACCTTGATCATTAACCCGGCGCGGCGCCTGTAACACGACGCGCCAAGATAGATAGTGCAAAAACAACGTGTAAACCATCACAAAATTATCACACATTTTTCACGTACAACTTGAGCACTAACGTGCCGAACCAAACTTAAGACTAGGAAACACTCTCAATTATTTTTATTCATGAGACGCTTAACTAAAGCGTCTAAACATTGAAACAATATGCCGATAGTATTAACTCAAACAACCGGCTCTTGAGGGGATTCACATGACATCGGCAATTACTGGTTCGACACACATCACACAACCGCAACCTGCAGCATTCAAACCCCAAGTCCGGCCAGCCGTGCAGGCAGACAGCGACGGCGATCATGACGGTAGCACTCCGGGCGAAGTCGAACAGACCAAAGCAACCTCAGGATCAATAGGCACGCGAGTCAACACGACGGCGTAACGCTCAGCAGAGATAGGAGGGGGAAACCAATCCCCTCTGCGTCTTTGAAGGATGTCCATTAGGCCCGTGCGCGGGCCGTTTAGTTGGCCACTGCTACGCTTTCTAGACCCTCAAATGGACCTAATGGCTGGACTAATCACGGGCCCCTCGCTGCTCATATTCGAGCAGATCGCCGCAATGACCGGCACAGTGACTCGCCATGAGTGCATCGAGCTTGCGATCGGGTCGTTTGCCCATAAAGCCTGTCATTTTTAAGGAACTGCAATACAGTTTTGAGACCAACATTCGACGTGACCGGGCCAACATAAGGCGCGCCTAACAGCGCCCGAAATACCAAGAACATCAAAACGAAATGTGCAGCAAAAACCCCAGAATCCAATGGCCTCGGCCTGAAATAAAGCGATACCTAGATAGCTACCAATAACAATAAGGAGATCATCATGCTGTGGCTTAAGCTATTTTTCGTCACGCCCTCTAAATTCCGCAGCTTCGTCAGAGTTGATCAAAACGGCGTCTGCTCAGAGCTCATTCGATGCCAACAATCGCCTGCGGACACATGGGTGGAAGTGGATGAGTTCTGCGTGAGTTGGCTCGGCAAGCCGTTACCTGGTCATGCCTGCAAAGTGAGTCTTGCGGGAGTGAGTCTGCTATCAAAAAGCTAGCCCTCTCCATTCGCACCGTAGAGATCAAGAGCTTGCCGGAGAATCTGATGCAGCCCTTATCTTTTCTGGACCACCATTTCTAACCTTGCTCCGCACCGCCCCAGCCACGGCATCCAGCCGACCAACCCCATGCTTTTCTCCCGGCACTAAACAACCGCAAGTTCGCGTTACCTGCCCGCAGAAGCAAAGCCCGAACGTCTTTGACAGGGATGCTTCCCTGGTGCCACGCAGCATTATTACCTTTTCGACAACAATGATTTCCAGGCTTTGGGATTTATCAAAATCGCCAACGGCATAAACTAGACCCAGCTTCCAAACAAAGCGACGAAGCGCCAATCCACAGGGTCCAAGCAAACCACCCTCCCGCGCCTCGTAGAGCCTTCGGCCATATGTACTCCGACTGAAGACGTAAATCGTTTGCATCGTTGGGACACTGAAAAAATGAAACTGTTTAAAATGTTGATTGCTGCTTCTTTTGTAATGCTGGGCAGCCAGATGGCGTTTGCCGATCAACCGGCCGTCGAGCAGTACAGCTACAGCTCGCACCTCGACATCGCCAAAGTGATTCACGTGGACTCTATCCCTGACAATGTCTGTGCGGTAGTGCCTGTCCAGATGACTTACCTGGACCACCAAGGCCATGAACACGTCATGCAATACAGCGTGATGGGTAACGGTTGTTCCAACAGCTGACCGAGTCCCAACAAAGCCTGCTTGATGGCAGGTTTGTTAAAACGCCCCACAGGGGCAAGCTGGGGGAAGTTCCCAGCATCATTTCCGCCCCCTGCATCGGTGATGCAGGCAGACCCCGCCTAGTGCGGGGTTTTTTGTGGCTCAACAAAACCAGATCACGCAAAGGAATGCCAAATAATGAAACGGCTCTGCTCGATGAAAAGGCCTGGAACACGTCCAGGCCTTTTCGCGTCGAGCAGCACTCGGTTGCTTGCTGTCAGTCTGATTGATCGGGTGTGACTTTGTCCTGGGGTTGAGCCAACGGATCCAAGGTACGCTCGCCCGTATCCTCCCGCGTTATGCCTCTATTTGACATGACCGTTTCCAGGTTCTTTACATGTATCGCTTTGTTCCACCGGACTGAGCTTACATCGTACCTAGCCGCCAGTGCTTTAACCTGTGCCAAACAAACTAAGGAAAGAGTCTCTTCACGGCTGCCGCCCTCCGCAATAATGGCAACTTTCCACGCATCAACCTCCATCATGTGTTTGGCCCTGATCCTTCTGACGTTTTTGTGGCCACGCTTTATGTAATGTATCTCGTAATCAGTCTGCATAAGCACTTGGCATTACCCTTTGATTATCACGCTTACGTTAAATACCGCTGTGAAAGCGGCAGTCAGCTTTTGAAGTGACAATCAAG
Organism: Pseudomonas marginalis; assembly: GCF_024169655.1. Taxonomy (GTDB): domain Bacteria; phylum Pseudomonadota; class Gammaproteobacteria; order Pseudomonadales; family Pseudomonadaceae; genus Aquipseudomonas; species Aquipseudomonas paraveronii. The sequence continues at coordinate 3,114,085 of NZ_JALJWV010000001.1, forward strand.
CCAGTGGTCCAGCTCAGAGGAGGAATGGCGCTCGCGCGCAGGTACGTGAGCCAGGCTTTCCGAGACCCTGAGCCTATTTTCAGGGGTCGTGTCATAACCCCTGGTTATTAAGAAGATCTCAATATACTCGGATGTACTAATGACTTTGTTATCAGTCACGAGCACCGCTTTCACGCTGGATTTTTCGTGTAACTCGTTTGGATATGTATATTCCAATGGGATCACCTATTCTAAGAGGGAAACTATTTTCCCTACTTTTAATATGGTCCCGTTTTTGTAGGCTGACTTAAAAGTCAGCTATTTTATTTTTTAATGGCGTTACATTTATATGTCAAAAATGTAACGCTCTTTATATGGCCCTTAAACAATCAAAAAACAGCAAGCCCACGTGTCGACAGCCAGGTAGTACGATGTACCGAATCAACTTCGGTTTATTGAAACACTCCCCGGCATCCGGCACACTCCGGGGCTCTTGGAAAAAGGAATTTACCGATGCCATTCTCATTGGAAGAAAGAACTGCGTTGCTCGCACTCAAGGGCGTAGGCCCCACAGTGATTACCCGGCTTGAACAGATGGGCATCGAATCGCTGGACGCTCTCAGCCAATCACACGTGGGAGACATCCTGGCCCAGGCCTCTGCGGCATTAGGCTCGACATGCTGGAAGAACAGCCCTCAAGCCCGCGCAGCAATCACTGCGGCCGTGGCACTTGCGAGAAACGAGCGCGCACGCAACCCTCACGGGTAAGCGCGTTCACTCGCTTCCCGCAGGGGTTGCTTGTTGACTGCCTGGCGGATCTAGCGTGGTTTCATTGCAGACAGCACGATTGATTCGACGAGACGCCGAACGGCGACGAACTTGTGCTCGTTTGGCGTATTCCTCTCGTTGTAGAGCACCGGGCCGCTGTCACTCTCCCAGACATCGCCATCCTTCAGAATCCGAAACGCCCAGATTTCCGGCCAGGCGTCTCTTCCCTGCTCGTCCAGCGTGTGCTTGCGAAGCACCACACGACCAAAGGTGCCGCTGCCCTCATTGGCATAGAGCAGATTCGCTCTGACCAAACCGAAGTGGCCTTCAACCTGGAAGTAACCCTCTGGCGGAACGGAAAAGCTCACGCCAAAACGGCTGTGCGTAGACGCGAAGAGTTCAGAAAGACGTGCTCGCAACCCTTCGGTGTACTGCGCAACGTCCTCGATATCCTGGACGACATGACCGATACCGTTCAGCGACTCTTCAGCATATGCATCAAACAACATGGTCAGGTTCCTCTTATGGCTGGATTAGCGTCGTGCCGGGTTGCCCTCGACCCGCGTGGCAACCTGCACCGAACCAGTTTGACCTGTCGGTGGCGGTCATCACTTGATCTGCGCTAAAGCATCGGCGAACTGCTGACTACCCGCAACGCCAGCCCTTCATACGCGTCCAGCGTAATGGTGAATTCCCCTTCGTCCGTCAGGTCGCCCTCGACCCGTTCATTGATGATGTCCACCACCGGTCCCGGCGCGATATTGGGCAGGTGCAGGGTTTCGGTGAGCGGCGTGCTACCGAAGTTCAGCGCGGTGATTTGCGTGCCTTTGCCGGCCGGCAGTTCGTGGACCATGATCAGCAAGCCAGGATGTTCGACGTCCGGCACCAGGATTTGGCGACTGGCGGCGATGTCATAGGCACGGCGCACGGCGAGGATTTTCTGCAATTGCGAAGCAAACGAATCGGGGTCCTGCAATTGGCGATTGAGGCTGCCGTACAGGCTTTTCGAACGAGGCATCTGCCCAGCGGATAGCTCGGCCTGCGGGTTCAGGTCCACCAGGTCGTAGGCACCCCGGTGAATCCAGCGGGTATCGCCATCGGCCATCAGGTGCGCGACCTCATCCGCCGCTAACGGCAATGCACCGACCAGGTCCCAGCCGGACAAGGCGAACACGCCGGGCTGCATGGCGTTGTACATCACCAAGAGCAAATGGATCTGGCGAATCTGCTCGATATCAGCCGGCGTGATCGCCTCCAGGTCACGAATGCCGAGGGCTGCCGTGATGATGCTGGCGGTGGTGCAGGACACGCCATTGGTGACGAACTTGAGGTTATACGGTGCATGTTCGCCGGCCAGGCGCTCGTACATCTGCTCACGGATATGCTCGCGCAGGATGTTGCCGGGGAAGGTCTGCCCCTGGTAGAGGAAGCTGTCATGGGCATGTAGGGTCCAGAAATGCACGAGCTCCAGGGTCAGTTCATCATGGTTTTGCAAGGCATGGATCAGCGAGCCGGGGTCGATGCCGAGGGTGTGCATCTGGCGCAGCATCAAGCGCAGGAACTCGGTATCGCCCATCAGCAACGCATGCTGGTACGCCGGCCGGGTGATGAAGTCGTAGGAGAGATCAGCACCGCCGTGGGACATCGAGGCGATATCGTCCACGGTCAGGTTCAGTTCCTGGAAGCTGAAACCGCCGGCCTTGCGAATCGCGCCGCCGAGCAATTGATTACCGGTGATCGACAGCGGATGGCTTTCCGACCAGGCCGTGCCGTCGAGCTTGCGCTCGACACCGAGGAAACCGTTGGCGTCCAGGCGCAGGATCTTCGCGCCCATTACATCAATCGCGTGCAGCGCATCGCCAATGATCATTTGCTGCGCGGCAAACGATGGATCGAGCCAGTTGAGCGACGGTTGGCCCTCCTTGAAGTAATGCAGGTAGACCCAGCGCCGCGGCTTGCCATCGACGCCGATGACCACGGGCGTGGTGCTCCAGTCGGTTTCCTTCACGCCAGGCTCGAAGAAAATCACCCGCTGCAACTGACCGACGATGTAGTGCTTATCGCGCAGCGCGTCCACCTGCAGCGGGCTGAGGTTCTGCGCATCGCGCCCGCCTGCGACCTCCGGCAGCAACGGCCAGTCTTCCTCGCGGATTTCCACCATATGGTAGAGCCCCGGGTAGTCCTCGTAAGCCATCTCGGCCAGGCGGAAATCCGCGCCCTTGCCCGTGTGCGACGGGATCACATCGTCGATGATCACCGCGTTGTGGGCAGCCGCCATGCGCGTCAACGCCTGCAACTGCGCCTCGGTGCCCAACTGCGGGTCGATGTCGAAGCTGATGCGGTCGAAATTGCCATCGATGGTCGGCGTGTGTTCCGTCCCGGCCAGGCCGCCGGACTTTTTCAGCGGGCCGTTGTGAATGCCCTGGATACCGATCTTCGACAAGGCATGCCACAGGCTTTCATCGCCCAGCGCCTCCAGCACCGTGCCATTTTCACGCGTGACAATCGACGCCGGGTACGCGGTAAACCACACCGACGACAAGGCTGACGCATCGCGCGGCCGGGTGTGCGCATACGGCTGTTGCCACATGCGGCCTTGCCCCGAGTAGAGCTTGGCCCGTTGACGCGCCGCGTGCAGCATCGACTGTTGCACCAGCCAGTTCACATGATCGTTGTCCGCCGCCGTCATAAGCCCATTACCTGTCGTCGTGAAAAGGTTACTCGTAAGCATAGGAGCGGCGACCGGGGCTATTCGTTGCATCGCAATGCCGGCGACTAGCCCAACTGGCGGTACTGCCTGGGCGTAAACCCCGTCGACGCCTTGAACTGGCGGGTAAATGCACTGTGGTCGGTATAACCGCACTGCAGCGCCACGTCGGTGATCGGCAGGTCGCCGTGCAGCAAGCGGTGAGCCTGTTCCAGGCGCGCTTTCTGGATCATCTGCCGCGGCGTCAGGTGGAACACGCGCTTGCAGTAACGCTCCAGTTGCGCCACGGAAATCCCGGCGATCCGTGTCAGTTCACCCACGGTCACGCGCCGATTGAAGTGCCTGCGAATGTGCTCGTCCACAGCGGCCAGGCGTTGGTAGGCCGGGTGGGCTTGGCTGGCTGACTGCAGGTCGACCGAGATCCCGGCCAGGCCGATAATCTGGTCGACATGGTTGTACAGCGGCCATTTATGGGTCAGGCACCAGCCCGGTTCGCGGCTGCCATACAGATGCAATTCGAGCTGATCCGCCAGGACAAACCCCTGCTGCAGCACCCGCCGATCCTGTTCGGTATAGCCCGGCCCCAGTTGCGCGGGGAACACCTCGGCGCTGGTTTTGCCCAGCAGCGGTTCTAGTTGCTTGAGCCCGCAACGTTGCACCAAGGTGCGGTTGGCGAGCACATAACGGGCGTCGAGATCCTTGATGAAGATCGCTGCATTGGGGATCACATCCAGCATCGGCAACAGTTGCATGACGCCGGCCAACAACTGCTCGATGCTCTGCGGGCGATTCGCCTCACTCCCTTGGCACAGGGCTGCAAACGCGCTCTGCAACATCACTTCGGCCCTCCACTTTGCGCCTCGACGTCCAGCAGATTGCCGCATGCACAGGACGCTGTCGAGCGCGGAGAACTGTGCTGAATTCGTCATCCGACACAGCGCAAAACATCAATCGCCAGCAACGCCGATGCGTTCACGATAGCGCCACTGCCTGCCTATCCCGTCACTCACAGGAAGGCGCCCGCTGCGCCCGGCTCAGCCCTGAATGGAGCGCGTCATGAAACGACTGCACGTCATCGACTCTCACACCGGCGGCGAACCCACGCGCCTGGTGATGGATGGATTCCCTGCGCTGACCGGCACCAGCATCGCCGCGCAACTCGACAGCCTGCGCACCCACCACGACCAGTGGCGCCGCGCCTGCCTGCTGGAACCACGGGGCAACGATGTGCTGGTGGGCGCGCTGTATTGCGCGCCGGTCACGCCAGGCGCCCTATGCGGCGTGATCTTCTTCAATAACGCGGGCTACCTCGGCATGTGCGGCCACGGCACGATCGGCCTGGTTGCTTCGCTGCACTATTTAGGGCGCATTGCGCCCGGCGTGCATACCATCGACACCCCGGTCGGCCCAGTGGCGGCCACGCTGCACGAGGACGGCGCCGTGACCCTGTGTAACGTGCCGGCCTACCGTTTTCGCCAACGGGTAGCGGTGGCCGTGCCGGGCCATGGCGTGGTCCATGGCGATATCGCCTGGGGCGGCAACTGGTTCTTCCTGGTCTGGGAACACGGCCAGGCGCTGCAGATGGACAACGTCGACGCCCTGACCGACTACACCTGGGCGATGCTCAAGGCCCTCGAAACCCAGGGCATCCGGGGTGAACACGGCGCCCTGATCGACCACATCGAGTTGTTTGCCGACGACGCCCACGCCGACAGCCGCAACTTTGTCATGTGCCCGGGCAAAGCCTACGACCGCTCGCCCTGCGGCACCGGCACCAGCGCCAAGCTCGCCTGCCTGGCCGCCGACAACAAACTCGCCCCGGGTGAAACCTGGGTACAAGCGAGCATTACGGGCAGCCAGTTCGAAGGCCGCTATGAATGGGACGGCGAACGCGTGCGCCCGTTCATCACCGGCCGCGCCTACATGACCGCCGACAGCACCCTGCTGATCGATGAGCAGGACCCTTTCGCCTGGGGCATCTGAGCCCCGCGCTATGTGACTAAGCATTCCAAGGAGTCAGTACCATGAGCGACAACATCTTCACCGGCTGCATCCCCGCGCTGATGACCCCGTGTACCGCCGCGCGCGAACCGGACTTCGACGCGCTGGTCGCCAAGGGCCGCGAATTGATCGATATCGGCATGAGTGCCGTGGTGTATTGCGGGTCGATGGGCGATTGGCCGTTGCTCACCGAAGCCCAGCGCCAGGAAGGCGTGGCGCGCCTGGCGGCCGCTGGCGTGCCGACCATCGTCGGCACCGGCGCGGTCAACAGCCGTGAAGCGCTGTCCCACGCGGCACATGCGGCCAAGGTCGGCGCCCAGGGGTTGATGGTGATTCCCCGCGTGCTGTCGCGGGGGGCGTCGGCGACCGCGCAAAAGGCCCACTTCGCAGCGATCCTCGATGCTGCGCCCCACCTGCCGGCGGTGATCTACAACAGCCCCTACTACGGCTTCGCCACCCGCGCCGAGCTGTTCTTCGAACTGCGCCGCGAACACCCGAACCTGATCGGCTTCAAGGAGTTCGGCGGTGGTGCCGACTTGCGCTACGCCGCCGAATACATCACCTCCCAGGACGAAAACGTGAGCCTGATGGTCGGCGTCGATACCCAGGTGGTCCACGGTTTCGTCAACTGCAACGCCACGGGCGCCATCACCGGTGTCGGCAACGCCCTGCCACGGGAGGTGCTGCAACTGGTGGCGCTGAGCAAGCAAGCCGCCAAGGGCGATGCCAAGGCGCGTCGCCAGGCACTGGAGCTGGAAGCCGCGCTGGCGGTGCTCTCGTCCTTCGACGAAGGCTGCGATCTGGTGCTGTATTACAAGTACCTGATGGTGCTCAACGGTGACCGCGGCTACGCCCTGCACTTCAACGAAACCGACCGGCTCAGCGAGGCCCAGCGTCGTTATGCCGAAAGCCAGTACACGCTGTTCCGCCAGTGGTACGCCAACTGGTCGGCTGAACAGAATGTCGCTTGAAACCCCAAGCGCCGACATCGCCGTGGTCGGCGCGGGCATCATCGGCGTCGCCTGCGCCTTGCAGTTGGCACGCCAAGGGCGCCAGGTCATCGTCATCGACCCACAGCCACCCGGCATGGGCGCCTCCTATGGCAATGCCGGCCACTTGGCGACCGAGCAAGTATTCCCCATCGCCGACCTATCGATCCTCAAGCGCTTGCCCGCGATGCTGATGGACCCCATGGGCCCGCTGCACCTGGACTGGAAATACCTGCCCCGCGCCCTGCCCTGGTTTGCGCGTTTGCTGCTGAACCTGCGCCCGGCCAGCTACCGGCGCACAGTCGCCGGGATTCGCGCGCTGAATGAAGCCAGCCTGGGCGCATGGCAGCGCTTGCTACAAGGCATCGACCGCCCGGAGCTGCTGCGCGAAGACGGCTCGTTGCTGGTGTTCGAACGGACGGATTCGCGGGGCGCCATCGACGCGTTACACCAGCGAATGGAGCAACAAGGCGTGCCCGTGGCGTTCTGGTCGAGTGAGGCCATACGCAACGCCGCGCCGCAGTTGAGCGAGCACATCCAGGGCGGGCTGTTCTTTGCGGGCACCGGGCACTTTCTCGACCCGTACCGGGTGGTGTGCGAACTGGTGAACGCCGCCAAAGCCAGTGGCGTGCAATTCCTCACCCGCAAGGTGCTCGACGGGCAGATCAACACCCAGGGCGTTACGTTGATCACCGATCAAGGCCCGCTGACTGCACGCCAGGTGCTGATCGCCTGCGGTGCCCACTCGGCGAAACTCACCGCGGCCTTGACGGGTAAGCACGTCCCGCTGGACACCGAACGCGGCTACCACCTGATGCTGCCCCACGAACATCAGCGCCTGCCCTTCGCCGTCACCTCCCTGGAGCGCAAGTTCATCATGACGCCCATGACCGGCGGGCTACGTCTGGCCGGCACCGTGGAGTTCGCCGGTCTTGAGCGCCCGGCAAATATGCAACGCGCCTGGCAGTTGCATCGCCTGAGCAAAGGGTTGTTCCGGCAAGACCTCAATGCGCAGGACGCCACGCCATGGATGGGGTTCCGGCCCTCGCTGCCGGACTCGCTGCCGATTATCGATCGGGTCGCAGATGGCAAGGTGCTGCTAGCGTTCGGGCATCAACATCTGGGGTTGACGCAGGCGGCGGTGACGGCAGACATCATCGCGCAACTGGCTTCAGAACGGCCGCTGCTGTCGGGTTTGCCGGAACTGGGGGGGTATCGGTTGGCGCGGTTCTAAGAGGCTCCGCGCCAAAAGTGCCGCGCTGAAAAATCCAGAAAGTTCCTACAACCCTTGTAGGAGCGTGTTGCACAGAAGCTGCGCGATGCCTTAGCAACGCCGACGTGGCAAGGACTCCGCGCAGCCTCCCCCTCCTTCTCGCGCCGGGTTTTCACAGCCGAATTCGCCGCAGGTCTTGGCTTCATACACTGAATAAACATCACGTAACTATTCGCCCCCCCTGAGCCAAAACGTAATTGATACAACCCCAAGCGGCCTTCTTCTGCATGAGCCCGCAGCCATGAATAAACACATTTCCCCCCCTGTAGTCAGTGAGTGGTGCTGGGTTGGCAAACTGGCGCCGCCGTTGACGCTGCTCACGTCCTTGCCACGCCAGGCGCTATTGGCCTCCTTGCATGCCCGGACAAGGGGGCCTCTGGTGCTGCTGATCGCGCCCGCCGGGTACGGGAAAACCACGTTGTTGATGCAATGGCGGCAAGCCCTGCTGTCGAGCACGCCATCGGCAACCGTCGCGTGGTTGTCTTTGGATGAGGCTGACAGCGACCCGAATCGTTTTCTGTCCTATCTGATCTTGACGCTGGATCGAGCGGGGCTTGATCTTGGCCATCTGACGCGCCTGGCGCACGCCCAGTCGCTGGATGTGCAGCCGCACCGCACGATCACCGCCCTTCTCCACGCACTCGCCAGGGAAAACCGCCGGGTTACGCTGTTTCTTGACGACTATCACGCAGCGGCAAACGCTGCGCTTGACGCCCTGGTACAGGCCTTGCTGGAACAGGCGGCGCCGTGGCTCGAATGGGCAGTGTCCGCCCGCGCCCGCCCAGGCTGGCCACTGGCGCAGTGGAAGGCCAATGGCTGGGTACACGAAGTGTTTGCCCAAGCGCTGAAATTCACCGAGGTCGAAACCGCCGAAATCCTTGGCCCCGCCGTTTCACCGACCGAGCAACAACACTTGCACGCGAAAACCGAAGGTTGGCCGGTTGCCGTACAGCTGGCCCGACTGTGGTGCGCCAATGGCGACGCATCGCTGTACGGCCTGAACGCCTTTTCAGGCTGTATCGCCGATATGGCCGACTACCTGACCGGGCAAGTGGTGCAGCGCCTGCCCCAAGACGGCCAGGACTTTTTGCGCGACATGGCCCTGCTGGAGCGCTTCAACGCGGAGCTGGCAGATGCTGTACGCGGCCGTAGCGACAGTGCGCAAAGGCTGGTGCAACTGGCCCATCTGGATGCCCTCTTGGTGCCCCTGGATGCGGACCGCCAGTGGTTCCGCCACCACCGGTTGCTCCAGGATTTTTTCAACCAAAGCATCGACGCCAGCATCGCGCGCGACATCCACTACGCCGCGGCCCAGTGGCTGGCTGGGGAAAAGGATTGGGTACAGGCAATCACTTATGCGCTGCGCGCCGGCGATACCCGCCTCGCGGTGGAGCTGGTCGTGCGCGCAGGCAGTTGGGAGGTCGTGCTGCACAAAGGCATTCGCTATGCGCAGAGCCTGCTGGGCTTATTCGACGAGAAAATCCGCCGGGAGGAACCGGACTTGCTCCTGCTCCAGGCCTATCTGCACGCCAAACTTGGCGATCACGCGCTCGCCACGCAATTGCTGTACCTCGCCCACGGCAGGGTCGAGGATGCCCCTCGCCTGGCGCGGGACTTTCACGTCATCCACACGCTGGCGAATGCCTACATGGATCGCTTCGAACCGCGCGATTGCGCAGGCACAGCAGGCGACGACGTACTTGCCCAGGGTACGCTGGAGTGCGTCCATGCCTTGCAGGCACTGACGCAGGGGCAGTTGCCTTTAGCCCTGCAAACCATCCGCTCGGCGCACATCAAAATGCGCCTGGCCGCCAGCGCGCGGGGCGAGAACTATTGCCGTATCCACGAGGCGCAGGTCCTGGCCTTGGGGGGTGAGCTTTCGGCATCAGCGCAGATGGTCGATAACGCACTGGTCATTGCCGATAGCCAGTTCGGCAGCGAAAGCTCGGTCAGGGCGCTGGTGGGCTGTCTCAAGGCGCAGCACTTGTATTGGCAAGGTGCCTGGGCCGAGGCGACGCCCTGGTTTCGCGATGGCTGGGCGTCACTCAAACATACCGATGGCTGGCTGGATATCGCGGCCACCACCGCCGAGGTGACGGGGCGCAGCGCCCTGCGAAATCTGGGCCTGCAACCGGCACTGCTGGAGCTTGAGCACGCCGCCCAACTGGCTACCGCGCGCAACTGGCAGCGCCTGGAACGATTGGTCTGCGCCTGGCGAGTCGACTTATTGGTGCAAGGCGGGTCGTTGACCCAGGCGCGCCAGGAAGCACTGGCCGCCAACCTCGAACACGCAGCGAACAACACCGAGGACTGGCGTAACCTGGAGGCGGCTACGCTGGCATTGGCCCGGCTTCAGTTCGCGACCGGCGCGTCCGGTGCCGCGCTCAATCGCCTGCAACACGGGGTCGGGGTGCTGCAGGCGCAAGGTTTGTGCCTGCCCGCATGGCGCCTGCAAGTGCTGACCCTGGCGGCTCACGGTAAAGGTCATGCGGTAGCGCTGGACGCGATCCTGGCGTCGATACCCGCAGCCGCCCTGCCTGGGCTGTTACTCGAGGCCGGACCTTGCGTACTCGCCGCCCTGGAAGCCTGCTCCGACCGCCATTCCAGGCACTCCACAGTGATCACCCGCCTGCGCGGATGGCGCGCCCACCCCGTTCGCCCACGCACGCCCTTCAGCGCCAAAGAGACGCAGATCCTCGCCCTGCTCGCCGAAGGCCAATCGAACAAAGCCATTGCCCAGGCCATGGATATTTCCGAAAACACCGTGAAATTCCACCTCAAGCATGTATTTGCCAAGCTCGGCGTGGACAGTCGCACAGCCGCCATGGCCGCCGCATTGCGCCTGGGGATGCTGACGCCTTTTCATTGACCCACCCACCTACCCGTGCGGGTAGTCGATCGGCCCCGATCGGTGCCACCTACCCGCCCGGTGTGTAGTCGCCGCCGTGCGCCGCGCCCTAGCATCCCGTCAACACCAGCGAGAGCCCTTCTCCTGGCGCCCATAACAATAAACACAGCAGGAGATGCCCTGTGGGTACGGACGGCAAAACAGTGCGCGTGGCCACCGACGTCGGCGGGACCTTTACCGACTTGGTGTATTTCGAAAGCGATCCGGTCACCGGCGAACAGACCATTCGTACCGCCAAGGTCGACACCACCCCGCCGAACTTTGCCCAGGGCGTACTCAACGTCATCGGCAAGGCCGACGTGGACCTGAACACCGTGGACTTTCTGGCCCACGGCACCACGGTGGTGATCAATGCCCTGACCGAACGTCGCGGCGTCAAGACGGCGCTGATTACCACCCAAGGCTTTCGCGATGTGCTGGAGATTGCACGCGCCAACCGGCCGGACTACTTCAATCTCAAATGGGTAAAACCAGCCCCCTTCGTGCCCCGCTACCTGCGCCGCGAAGTCGCGGGCCGCTTGCACACCGATGGTCAGGAACGTCAGCCGCTTGACCTCTCGCAACTGCCGCAAATCCTCGATGCCTTTCGTGCCGACAATGTGCAAGCCATTGCTATCTGCCTGTTGCACGCCTACGCCAACCCGGCCCATGAACAGGCGGTACTGAATGAAGTGCGCAGGCTCTGGCCACAGGTATCGGTGGTGGCCTCCCATCAGATCACCCGTGAATGGCGCGAATACGAACGCTCCAGTACCACCGTGCTTTCAGCCTATGTGCAACCCATTGCTGCGCGTTACCTGGATGACCTGGTCGATGGCCTGCGTGACAGCGGCTATAAGGCACCCTTGTACATCATGCAGTCCAACTGCGGCGTCGACAGTGTAGAGCACGCCCGACAGACACCGATCACCATGGTCGAGTCAGGCCCGGCCAGCGGTTTTTGGGCCGCTGCGCAACTGGGGCACCTGATCGACGAGCCGAACATATTGGGCCTCGACATCGGCGGCACCACGGCCAAATGTGCGTTGATCCGTAACGGCCAGGTGTCGATCAAGACCGATTACTGGATTGAGCGCAACAGGATCAATGCCGGCTATCCGATCATGGTGCCCGTGGTCGACCTGGTGGAAATCGGCAACGGCGGCGGTTCCATCGCCTGGGTCGACGACTTCGACAAACTGCACGTGGGGCCACAGTCCGCCGGCGCGGTGCCAGGCCCCGCCGCCTATGGCAACGGCGGTACGCACATCACCACGACCGACGCCAACCTGATGCTTGGGCGTATCAACCCGGACTACTTTTGTGGCGGCCACGTGGAGGCCGACTTGCCCGCCGTTATGCACGGCTTGAACGCACTGGGTGAACGCCTGAAATTGCCGGCGGATGAGATCGCTCGCGGCATCGTGCGCTTGGCCAACGACAATATGGTCAACGCGTTGAAACTGGTGTCCTTGAGCCGTGGCCACGACCCACGTGAACTGACCCTGATGGCCTTCGGTGGCGGCGGCGCGATGCACGCCGTCGCGCTCGCTCAGGAACTGGGCGTGAAGAAGGTCATCATCCCGCGCAGCGCCTCGGTGTTCTCGGCCTGGGGCATGACGCTCTCGGACTTGCGCCGCGACCTGTTTATCAACCGATTTGTGGATACGGCCCAGGCCGGCAACCTTGAGCAGACACAGCAGTTCCTCGACGAATTGAGCGATACGGCCCGCGAGCAATTCGTCGCCGAAGCGATCCCCCCACAACACGTCGAACTCCAGGTGCATTGCAAGCTGCGTTACCAGAACCAGGAACATTCAGTCGAGGTGCCTCTCAACCCGCACGAACGTCTCGACGCGGACTGGGCACTGATCGAGCAGCGCTTTCATGGTCTTTACGAACAGCACTACACCTATCGCCTGCAGGCCCCCCTGGAAATTATCGGTTTTCACCTGGTCGCCACGGCCCAGATCGGCAAGTTGACGCCCCAAGCGCTACCGATCACCGGGCGCCACGTCAGCGACGCCTGCAAAGGCCAGCGCCGTGTGGATTACGCCCAAGAGGGCTGCCACAACGCGAGCCTCTACGACTACGACTTGCTCGAACCGCTGATGACATTTTTCGGCCCGGCAATCGTTGAGGACGCCGGCACCACAGTGGTCGTTCACCCCGGCAACCGCGTACACGTCGACCGCCTTGGCAACCTGCACATCATGATCAACGGCTGAAGGAGCGCTGCAATGAGTACGCTTGATATCTTTACACGCGACATCATCCAGAACTCGCTCCAGGCGATTGCCGACGAGATGTTCACCGCCATGCGCAAAGCCGCGATGAGCCCGGTGATTTATGAAGTGCTGGACATGGGCACCGGGATTACCGACGCGCACGGCGACATCGCGAGCTCCGGCGCAGGCATTCCGGCGTTTGTCGGCGTGCTGGACAAGGCCGTGAAGAAGATTCTGCTGCACCATCCGTTGCCGCAGGACATCGAGGACGGTGACGTTTTCATCAGCAATGACCCCCACGACGGCGCAGTCACTCACCTCAACGATGTGGTGCTGGCCATGCCGGTCTTTGCCGAGGGCCAGTTGGTCGCCTGGACCGCTAACATCGCGCACTGGAGTGATGTCGGCGGGCGCGTGCCGGGGTCGTTATCAACGGAGGCGACGGACATCTTCCAGGAAGGTCTGCGCCTGGCGTCGGTCAAGCTGATCAGCCGCGGCCAGCCGATCCGCTCGGTGTTGCAGATCCTGCGCGCCAATACCCGGATGCCGGATTTCATGGAGGGCGACCTGTGGGCCGGGGTGGCTGCAGTGCGCGGTGGGGCAATGCGCCTGCGCGAACTGACGAGCAAGTATGGTAGCGCGCTGTTTTTGCTGGCGATGAAGGACTTCATGGACCTGGGCGAGAAGGTCTCCCTCAAAGCCCTGAGCGCGCTGCCTGCGGGGCAGTTCAATCTGGAAGAACCGCAGGATGACGGCAGCCTGTTCAAGGTCCGGATCGACATCCGCGCCACCGAAATGGTCATCGATTTGCGCGACAACCCCGACCAATGCCAAGGGCCAACCAACCTTAGCCGCGACGGCGCCGTCGTTGCGGCACAGATGGCCTTCAAGGCATTGACCGCCCCCCAAGGCATTACCAATGGCGGCACGTTTCGCCCTCTCAGGGTCTTGACCCGCCCCGGCTCGTTGTTCGACGCGCTGCCACCCGCCGCCGAAGGCTTCTATTTCGAGAACCTGATCCGGGTTCACGACCTGATCCTGTGCTGCCTGGCCCAGCGCTTTCCGGAGCGCTTGCCCGCCGGCAATTTCGCCTCGGTGTGCGCCACGATCATTGGTGGCGTTCACCCGGACACGGGCCGCCTGTTCACCCTGGTCGAACCGGAAATCGGCGGTTGGGGCGCCGAGCCCGGGCGCGACGGCAACAACGCCGTCTACTCCGGGCTGCATGGCGAAACCTACAACTGCCCCGTCGAAGTCTGCGAGGCCCGCTATGGCTTGTATGTCGAGCGCATGGCCTTGAACGATGAACCCGGCGGGCATGGGCAATTTAGAGGCGGCCGTGGCGTGTGCATCGATTACCGGATTCGCGCCGATGGCAGCTTCATGACCTGCGGCTACACCCGCTCGGTCGTTCCGCCCTGGGGCCTGGAACAGGGGGCGGAGGGCACGCCCAACTACGTCGAAGTCATCCGCAAGGACGGTCAACGCGAGCGCCACGCGATGGCCAGCGGCATCGCGTTGAGCGCGGGTGATCTGGTCCGGGTGCGCACCGGAGCGGGCGGAGGGTATGGCCCCGCCATCCAACGAGATCCGGACGCGGTGCGCGACGATCTGAAGAACGGCTACCTCGATGCGGCGACCGCCCAGTCGGTATACGGCCTGGTGACGTGACTTCGGGGCGCCCCCCGCGCCCCGCCTGCTGCTCGGCCTTCAAGAACAACAACAAAAAGAGAGCACCCACATGAAACTGCAACACTCATCTCGCTTATGGGTAGGGCCCGCACTTGCCTTGGTTTTGGGGATCACGCCCCTGGCACAAGGCGAACAGTTCATTGGCTTCGCCCAACCGGGCGTACCCGGACAGTGGGCCCTGGAATCGTTTCCCGTGTTCAGCCGCACGACAAAAGGCAGCGTGCGTGCGGGCAGCAACACCGTCCTGGCGTACTTTTCGGAAACTGGCTTTACCGGGACGCAGCGCGACCAATTGCAGTTTTGGGTCGGCGCCGACACGGGTTACAACAATGACAACAGCGCTCGCAACAACGGGGCGTGGGGCGTCGCGTCGCCGAACCTCGGCCTGGCCTATTACTACAACGTGGTGGAGCCCAAGAGTGCCTATGACTCCGATGACTTCACCACCTTCTGGGTCAACCCCACGCTCTCCCTGGAGTTTCCCAACGGCAACGATGAAGGCACCGGTTACGGCGCGTTTGCCAACCGCTATGGCGCGAGCTTCAGCGTCGCCAACTACCTGCGCGTGGGTCGTTTTGCCGCCACCTTTACGCCGGCCGGCATCCACTACGCCGCGCGCAATCGTCACGCCACCGATCTCGGCAGCGGCGACCCGACACGCCTGCGTGGCGGCGTCAGCTTCTGGCTGGCCGACATCGCCGCCGGGTACCTGGTCACCGACGATGTGTGGCTCGGCGTCCATCACTCCTACCACATCAACAATCGCTCAGCGTCCGACTTCAAGGAATCCCGCGAAGGCAAGATCGGCCCGGCGATGACCTACACCGGTTTCAGCAAACAGGGGCTCTACCTGTCGGCCAACCTGAACTTTGACTACTACCACAGCGACAACCTGCCCCATTCCAATAGTTTGACCATGGCCCTGGTGAAGTTCTTCTAGTGCCATTCAACACACCTATCGAGGAATACCGTGTGGACAGTTCAACCTTCAACATCGCACCGCAAGACATTGCAGTGACCGTGCGCTGGCTCAACCCGATCGGCTGCCCGACCTTTGACGCGCCCATCGCTGAGCTGTTGCACAGCATCAAGCAGCCTTCCACTCAGGTGGAGGTGGTGTCGTTCGACATGACGCCCAGCCCGACGCACCTGGAATACCGCGCCTACGAGGCCCTTACGTATGAACGCAGCGTACACATCGCCCGCGATTGCGCCCGGGCAGGCGTGGACGCGTTAGTGCTGGGTTGCTTTTACGATCCAGCACTGGAAGACGCGCGGGAAATATCCGGTGAAACCCTGGTTGTCGCGCCCTGCCAGGCGAGCCTGCAGGTGGTGGAACAGCTGGCCAATCGCTTTTCGATCATTGTCGGGCGCACCAAATGGATCGAGCAGATGCGCGCGCGCGTACAGGGCTATGGCGCCGGCGCACGGCTGGCTTCGCTGCGCCCGTTGGGCATGGGCGTCGACGAGTTCCAGCGCGATCACGCGTTGACCCGTCGCAAGATCATCGAGCAAGCCCACCGCGCCGTCGAAGAAGACGGCGCTGAAGCCGTGATCCTCGGCTGCACCATCGAATTCGGTTTTTTCGAGGAGGTGCAGCGGGAAGTCGGTGTGCCGGTGATAGATCCGGTGGTCGCGGCATTCAAGGTGGCCGAAGCGATGGCGGGTATGAAACGCCGGTTTGGCTGGCGTCCGAGTCGAGTCGGTAGCTGTGAGCCGCCACCGGAAGCTGAAATCGAACGGTTTGGTTTGTTCCGCGACCCCGCGCCAATTGGCAACCGCGTCAGAGCCTGACTTGCAAGAGGATCGCCAGCATGAGTGATATTTCCTCCACGCTACACACCGATCACCCGGAACCTGCGCCGGATTCGCACACCTGCAACGTGGGCGACGTCTTCCGAGAATTCCCCCTGACCCGTACTCACCTGCAGTGTTGCCTGGTGCTGTTCTTTGTCTTTGCGATTGAAGCCTGGGAGATGATGATCATCGTCTACACCGCGCCGCTGATTGCCGCCGAGTTTGGCCTGGACGCCCTTGGCGTGGGCCACCTGATCGGCGCGATGTTCATCGGCATGCTGCTGGGTGCGCTGGCCTGGGGCAAAGTTGCAGAACGCATTGGCCGTAAACGCGCGATTATCTGGAGCCTGGGCACTTATGGCGTCATCTCCCTGGCCAGTGCGTTTGCACCCGATTACTCGACCCTGTATGCCCTGCGATTGCTGTCCGGGGTCGCCGCCGTGGGCATGATGGTGGTGACCTTCGCGCACTACCAGGAACTGTTGCCGGTACGCCAGCGCGGCTCGTTGACCGTTTATCTCGCTTCCGGTTGGCCCATTGGAATGCTGCTGGCGTTGGGCGCCACCGTGTGGTTACTGCCGCAAGGTTGGCGCGCGATCATCGTCTTGAGTTCGCTCGGTGGGTTGTGGGCGATCGCCGTGGCACGCTGGGTACCGGAGTCGCCTTATTGGCTAGCCTCTACCGGCAGGCAACAGGAGGCCAGAACGGCGATTGCCGTATTGAGCCAAGGGGCGGTGCGCATACCCGAGCACTGCGAACTGCAGGTTGATCGCAGTGCTTCGGGGCGCCAGCGTGACCTCTTCAGCCGTGCTCTGTTGAAGGTCAGCCTGCTGCAAATCACGGTCAACTTTACCTTCTCTTGGGGTTACTGGGGTTTGCAAACCTGGCTACCCACCTTGCTGCAGCAGCGCGGCCTGAGCTTGCCGCAGAGCTACGGTTTTATCGCGTTGTCGGCGTTGTGCATGATCCCCGGTTATATGGCCGCGTCGTATCTGACGGGGCGCTTTGGGCGCAAAAAAGTCATCGTGAGTTTTATCAGCGCATCGGTGTTGGCAGGTTATGGTTTTGCCAATGCCCACAGCCTGGAAATGCTCTACCTGAGCAATTTCGCGTTGGCGTTCTTTAGCCTCGGCGCATGGGGGGTGTGGGGGGCATGGATCGGTGAGCTGTATCCCACCTCGTTACGAACTGTGGGTTATGGCTGGGCGATTTTCGCCCAGCGCGTGGCGAACGTACTGGCACCGTCGCTGATCGGCGCGCTGATCGCCTACGGCACTTCGTTCAACCAGACGACCAGCATCATCAACGCTTTTCTTTTGGTCACGGTCATTCTTGCCGCGTTCATGCCGGAAACCGAAGGCGAGGCGTTGCGCTGAAACCGCCTGAGTTCAGCGTCGAATCCGACAACGTGAAGGGTTCGCCGCTGGCAGCGGTCGCCAAGGCGATCAGGCTGAATATTGCCAGGCACATTCAAGCGCCCGACGCCGGTCGGGCGCCTATCAATCCGAATGGAAACGGAGTTCTCATGAGCAATAAACACTTGGAAAACCGCCTGGTTTTCCCCATGCAGCGCGGGCCTTATCAGAACAATGGTGCTTCGCCTTGGTATTGCACGCTTAAACTCGGCACCCCTGGCCAACCGCTCAAGTTCGCAATCGATTCAGGCACCAACATGAACTGGATCACCTCGGCATTTTGTCCGGCCAACCAGTGCGTGCATTCTGCCGGTGGCCGCTTTGACGCCCAGTCTTCCAGCACCTTTGCCTTTACCGATTGCCTGCAGCGGCCTTACAGCTTTGGCCCCTGGGGCACGATGCAGGTGGAGTCCGCCTCGGACGTTTTGACAATGCCTTGCGGTACGCCACTGGAGACGCAACTGCTGCTAGCCACCGCCTACGACGGCGAACAATTCAAGCAACTCGATTGGGACGGCGGCCTGGGTTTACCTTGCAGCAGCGCTTACGTCGAGGGACGCAGCTCCTTTTTACTCCAGGCATTAATGCGTGAAGGCCAACTGTCTCCCGCCCATCCCTTCGTCGCATTTGATTGGGATAACCAAGCCCGCAACGGCACTTGCCAAATGGGCGGCGTGGACCCCACGAAAACCCAGGGCCCGCACCTATTTTTGGCATGGTCGGCCTACAGCACCTTAGCCGGTGTGGAATACATCTGGTCGGCCGACCTGAAGTCCTACTCGGTCGGCTCAGAGCTAATGGCCAGTAACCTCAAGTTTGCGCTCGACTCAGGCTCTTCGCAGTTCAAAGGGGATGACGGTCTAATGCGCCGGACCCTGGCGCGTATTGCGCAGGGAGGAGAACCCGACATCGTGCTGGGGTTTGCCGACGGTGAGATCACCTTGGGCGCCAACCTCTATAACTGCCTGATCGAAGAAGGCCCACAAAAAGGCGAGCGTTTGCCTCAATTCGCTCCATTGGGCCTGGCTGACCTTGTGCTGGTGGGGTCGCTGGTGATGGAGTACTGCTACACGGTGTACGAGTATCAAGTCGTGAAATGCAGTCATCAGGTCTATTCGTTAGCCCCCGTAGGCATGTGGCTGTTCAATCGTGCTGAGGGTCCGCAGATCATCACGCGATCGTCATCGAAATATTTCACACCTGAAGCGCGTTCAATCTCCAATGGAAAACTCGCCCTCCCGGGCCCTTCGATTGAAACCGTATCGGTCGCCGGCACCTGGAAGAACGACTACGGCTCAGTCATGAATCTGGCGGTGTCGGGACAGCACATTTATGGCACCTATCACTCCTCGACAGGCTCAACGGGCAAGTATTCGGTGAGCGGCGTTTCCTTGGGCGCGGCCCCTGACCGTGAAAAAAACCAACCCATCGCGCTGGCCATTAACTGGCGCGATCTTGGCGCCGAGCCCTGTGACCCCAGCTGGAACTGGACTTCCGGATTGAGCGGGCAGTTGAGTGTGACGGCTACCGGCGAAGTGCTGACTTTGTCCCACCTGTTGGTCGCAACCAGCGAGTTCCCTGAACTTGCCGGCCCGGGAACCTATGTCGACAAGTTGGTCTATCGTCGGCTAGAGAAACAACGACGCCTTGAGCCCCCTTCGCCACCGCCGCTGTTACCCGTTGAAAATGCGCTGGCGGGCAGTTGGGTCGCGGGCGATGGAACGTCTTTGGTATTGAGCGTGCAAGGCGACAGCACGCAGCGCATGGGTATCGTTCGGGGGCGGCTGACGTGTCCGGGCAGCGGGGCTGATTCAGAGGTTCGCGGCTTTACCGACATCAATGCCGTCGCCAGCAAACTCCAGCGCCAATCCGTGAGCCTCACCGCCGCCGAGGCTGCGGACCCGAAGGTGTGTGCCATATGCGGCGCCCTGGAATTGGCGGAAGACGTGCTCGATCTGCTGATACTGGCAAGCGCTTCAGTCGCGCCTGCAAATGCCTACCTGGCAACACAGATCTCATCGATACGCTTCACTCGCGCTACTTGACCAACCTCTTTTCCTTCGACGGTCTGTAGCCAAAATACGCGCTATAACACTTGCTGAAATGACTCGGCGAAACAAACCCGCACGCCACCAGCACCTCCACCTGCGACAACTCGGTGTGTTGCAACAACCGGCGAGCCTCCGTCACCCGCAGTTCCATGTAATAGCGCTGCGGCGTGGTGCCCAGTTGTTCCTTGAACAGCCGTTCGAGCTGACGGCGGGAGCGGCCGGCGTAGACGGCGAGCTGGTCGAGTTCCAGAGGCTCTTCGAGGTTGGCGTCCATCAGTTTCACCACCTCGCGTAACGGCGCGCTGACGCTGACGTTTTCCGTCGGTTTGATCCGCCGGTAGCGGGACTCCTCGAAGGCCAGGATATCCTCGATGCCTTCGACCAACGCCTTGTCGTGCAGGCCCTTGATCCAATCCAACGCCATGTGGAACGCCCCGGACGGGCTGGATGCGGTCAGGCGGTCGCGGTCGATGACATACGGCTCGCTGGTGACGTGGGCAGCCTTGGACACCTCCGCCAGCGCCGGACGATGTTCGGGGTGGATGGCGCAGCGGTAGTCCTGCAACAGGCCGGCACGACCTAAAAACCAGGCGCCGTTCCACAAGCCGGCAAGGCTGACGCCCTGCTCGGCGGCACAGCGCAGCAGGTGGATGAAGTCGTCGCTGGCCTTCAGCTCGGTGCGAAAGCCGCCGCAGATCACCAGCAATTCCAGCGTTTGCAATGCCGCCACGTCGAGGCGTGCATCGGGGCGGATCACCAGGCCCAGGTCGCTGATGACTTCGCCGTCACCCCAGCCAAACGTGCGCGATGCGAACAGCTCGGGACGCAGGAGATTGGCGGTGACCAGGGTGTCGAGGGTCTGGGTGAAGGCCGGCAGGGAGAAGTGTTCGAGCAGCAGGAAGCCGACGCGGGTGGCCGACGCCGACTGGCCGGAAGGCTCATTGAGGTAGCGCAGGTTCTTGCCTTTCATGCCGCCGCTGAATTGACGTCTTTCCATCGAGGGTTGGCCCTCTCTTATTGTTGAGGCTGTGGGCGCCATCTTAGGGGGAAATGCAGCGGCTGTCTCAGGTAGCGCGCCATACCCTCAAGGCCTGGCTCACACGCTGATCTTGATAAACCCGGCCCTCGCCAACCCCCCAGGCCAAAGCCTTGCGCAGGCATCTGATACGGTTTTTTCTTTGCTATCTGCGCCTGTATCGAAATTTCAACGAGGCGGACAATAGGGCCACTCCCGACACCCTTGTCGAGCGCGGCAGGAATGTTCCGGCCGCCCCCTTCCCTTCGGAGGCCTTATGACCAAGATGGCAATTTTCCTGTTTGGCTTTTTGGTGCTGACCATCGGTATCGGTCTGCTGGCGACCATCTCGCCCGTCTGACGTCAACGCAGCCCCTCTCCAACAGCATAAAGACTGACAGCAGGCGGGTGGACATGAAGATGGAGCGGCATGCAAACGGGGGTACATGTCTGTGACAGATGCCTTATCCGTCTGAGCAGATCGACCTAAAATACATCGAGGTACGTTGAGTCTGCCCTTTCACAAGGCTTTCACAGATGAGCGTCTAATGTTGTTTCAGCTCCTAGAGAAACACCTTTTAGCCCGCACTCCCCATCGCGGGCTTTTCTTTGCCCGTGATTTAAGCCAGGCAAAAAAAAGCAAGCCACGCCTCATCAAGATGAATAGCGTGGCTTGCCCTGATAAGCCGCTACTTAACGCGGGCCGGGACCGCCTGGGCCGCCATGGCCGCCGCCCTGACCGTGTCCACCACCACCGCCACCACCACCGCCCGGTGGCATGAATATCCAGCAGCCCGACAGGGACGATAACAACGCGACAATCAGTGCCGCCTTAGTTAGGTTGTTCAACTTCATCACAAGACTCTCTATCCACAAGCTTTAATGCTCAATGGATAAGACCGTTCAAAATGAAGTGCGTCACGCTTATCGTGTAACTTGATGGTAGGGATTGTGTTGTAAAGGCTACAAATACCTGGCCGCTATAGACTGATTACCTGGATCGGATCACTACCGTGGATGCGAGCATGTCGCCTAGACGCTTGCGTGAACCAAAGAAAATAAAAATCCAGTCCAGAACACTCAGAAAGGGCGTCGTGATATTGCGCATAAACGATTGGAATAGATTGCAGCCAAGGTAGCTGCGCTCATCGATCACCGACATCCCCAGCAGCTTTTTACCCAAGCTTTGACCGTTGGGCAGAGCGTCGGAAAACAGGTAGTACGTCGCAGCGGCGCCCACAGCCAGAACCCCTGCCACGTCAGACGCAAAACCAAAAACCTCAGCCGTGCGCCCTACCGCGAATAACAGAAAGAAGGTCATCAGCGAGTCGATACACTGACCGCCCAAACGCCGCCCGAGACCGGCCAGGTTATTGGGCTTGCGGTATTCATTTTGGGTGTTGTTGCCTTCCATGGGGTGTTATTCCATTCGTTTTTAGGTCAGGTATTGGCAGAGGCAAAAAAGCCGGTGTCGATTTCGGTGATTGTTGTGGCAGGCGCAGTTTAAGATATTGAACGCGCCCTCGCTCTGGAAAATTTATCAGCAACAGCTGATTCCCTCTTCCCAAAATGGTGCGAGGCTGAGCATCATTCCCCCCCTGAGTCCATCCAAACTTTTTGATGCTAAGGCTGCTTGAAATGCGCAAAGCCAAAATAATGTCCATGATTTGCTTCTGCCTGACAGTGTCCGGCTGCGACAAGGTTCAAGAACTCGTGAAGGCCAACGAACATAAAAAAGAAATAAATACCAACTTCACGCAAAGCCAGGCACTTCAAGACAATGGAAACAGTACTGAAGCCATTGAAAACTTTAAAAAAATTGAAGCCGACCCGGCGACCAGCAATCAACAAAAGGCATCCGCCTTACGATATATATCCCTTAGCTACTATGAGTTAGGTGACTACCAGCGCTCGGGAGACTATGCGGCAAAAGCTGCCAGCTATTACCCTGCGGGCTCCTACGACTATCTCGTCAACATGGCAGATGCGGATCTGATGCAAGGCAGAATCCCGACAGCTCGAGAGCGCCTGGAAAAAGCGGTCAGAATCAACCCTCGTCAACTCGCGGCGAATAACGTACTGGGTCTCTTATATATGGGTGACAACGGCAAACAGTACGCTGACTTCGACAAAGCCCTGGTATTTAACCAAGCGGCTTTTGATATTGCGCCAGGGCGAATAACTCAAATAGTTCTGGTCCGAAATCTAATAAAGGTCGGCCAATACTCAACGGCGCAAACAAATCTGAATGAGCTAAAACTCAAACATCCAAATGACAACCGTCTCCGCTCGCTACAAAACGAGTTAGACACCTCAAGAACCGAGCCAAAAAAGTAGCAGACGCTTACTAAACATTTACACGGCCGATTTTTTAGCCGAAACCAGGGGCAAAAGGCCCAACACTATCTGGGCCTGCTTCGAAACAACTACTCTGCGAGAGACTGAGCGCCTGGCGCTGCTTTCTTGAGTGCAACCTTTGGATCGGGCACCTCCACCCAACCCTTCTTCAAATACTCGTCAGCCACGATTTTACGTATCAAAAAGCAGTAAATGATGGGCAATCCGGCGATAGGGATAGCCATCCAAGGCGGACCGGCAAAAATACCCAAGCCTATGGCGATACCCCAGATTAGCAAGTGCCGCCAAAGGCCGGCGAAGAGCAGATAGATCGCACCGAGAAAGAATATCGCCAGAACCTGAAATGCATCGACCTCTTCAACTTGGTCACTGCCTGGTTTTTTGAAATAGCGGGCCATTGCACTGTCCTTGTGGGTATTAATTGCGACGAATCTAACACTGGAAGCCAGATGCGAAAAGGCCAGCGCTAGCTGCACTCTGGTTTCGATCAAAAAACCTTGGGGTTGCGGAACATTTCCCAAATCACAGGCAATAAAAAACCCCGTAGACGTTAATCTACGGGGTTTCTAAGAGTGGAGGCCGAGGTCGGAATCGAACCGGCGTAGGCGGATTTGCAATCCGAGCGTGAAAATCAAGTGGGCTGCGGCCTGTAGAGAAATTACGTTCCGAAACCATGGCAAAAAATATGCCCTGGAGACCGCGCAGAATGCGGACTCTACTTTTTGTTTCGGAACTGTTTCAAACCTCCCCCGGCGTCCTGCCGACCGAACACAAACACCCCAAAGAACACCGACTGCTAAGCTGTTCACTCAACCAGAGGACCGCCGATGCCCAACTCAGACCTACTCCCCTCCCTACTCTCCAAGCTCTACGAAAACCAGCTGGCCCTTGAGGCGTCCATCATGGAGATCTCGAACTGGGTCGAGCAGCGTGGCTCCGCCGATGTGGCCGAGAACGTGCGCGGCGCTCTGCACACAATCGATGAGAACGAAGAGTTCATCAAGCTTACCCTGGCCGTCCTCATGGCTCCTGAGTGATCAGACGGTCAGCGGGCTATCGCCCTGACATACGCCTGGCACGCCCGCAGCGCGATCAATCCTTGATCGCCGTCACCGGTAATGGCGAGAATTCGTTGAGCATGCGCTGGGTCAAGTTGGGCTCGCGCGGCTCCATGAACCACGCCGACGGCGCCGGGGGCGGCAGGCACGTTGCAGCCACTAGCTGAATCCGCGGCGTCGAGAAGGACTGACAGCCGGACATCAGAAGTGGCAAGGCGATCGCGCAGAACAGCCTGGTTGCGTTGGGCATCGGATAATTCCCTGGTGTGTTGTTGGTCCTGGCCGGCGAGCTGCTGCTCCAGGGCCAGGCGCTTGTCGGTCTCGGTGCGCGCTTGGGCGGCGGCGGCATTGGTGATCTCCGCCAGGTCGTCCTTGTGCAGGCCGGCCTGCTCGGAGAGCTTCTTGCCCATGCGCCAGTCCTGCACCTGCCAGGCACCGCCAAAGCCGATGACCATTGCCAGCAGGATCGCGGCCAGGATCTGCCCGGGCGTCACGACATCACCCCGCCCGCCAGCCGGTACTGCTTTAGCAGATCCTCCAAGCGGTGTTCGCGCTGCCCGTATCCCGCGCCGGGCAGGCTGGCCCAGATGTTCCGGCACTTCGCGATAGCCGTTTCGATCCGCCCGACCACCACGTCGGCCAAAGCCCGGCACTCGCGGATGTGCTGCAGCGCCAGAAGGTCTTGGCTGATCGGG
This sequence comes from Pseudomonas marginalis, assembly GCF_024169655.1. GTDB lineage: Bacteria > Pseudomonadota > Gammaproteobacteria > Pseudomonadales > Pseudomonadaceae > Aquipseudomonas > Aquipseudomonas paraveronii. The sequence goes on from NZ_JALJWV010000001.1 coordinate 3,138,998, forward strand.
CTGAAGTCCGGCAGCTTGAGCAGCGCCTTGTAGTGCGGCCAGTCCTTCAGCATCTGCTGATAGCGGCCGGAAGCATTGGACGTCAGCCCCTTGCTGTTGACGACCTTCGACGCGCGCCCCTTGGCGAACGGGTGATCGGTGAAGTCCTTGAAGACCTCGGGCTTACGATCGGCGCCGGTGACGATCACGTCGTAACCATCCATGGCCGTGGCCGGAGATGTGCTGGTGCCCTCGCTCCAGGCGAGCATGTCGAGGAACGCCAACGCGTTACGGCCGCCGGCGAGTGATTCGGAAAGTCGTGCCATTGCTTTTCTCCAGGCAAAAATAAACCCGCTCATGGCGGGTGGTGGCATTCGGTATCGAATCAGGTGGGCGCTATAGGACGCTTGCTGATGTCGGGGAAGTCGGGATTGGTCTCGTTCCAGTTGCTGACCTGGCCTCGATACTTCAACCACTGCTTTCGGGTGCCGGGCAGAAGATCTACAGGAGGAACATCCGCATCCGCCTCTTCGATGGCGTCCAATTGGCGTGCGATTACCGGAAGCTCGGCGGTACGCCATGCGGCCTCAGACGCTCCCTGCAAATCGTCTTCGGTTGGGAGAGGGATAGGCTCAAGTGTGGGCACTCCAGACTCATCTAAAATAATGCTGTTGCCTTCTCCTCGCCCGTCAAGCAAGCGGCAGTATTCTTCATCACTTAAAAGAACAAAGCCTTCTTGCTGGTCGGATTGAAACGTCATCGTCTTGCAGTCGAAATACATATCAAATTCCTTTCGCATACCAGGTCACATTGACAGGAGTAGTGGCGTGCCCTGATGCAATCTTGAACTGACTCAGATTCATAGGGATTGCAGTATTGTTGGCCTCTGCGCCGGCGCCCCGCCCATCCATAGCGGTCGTCGCAAGAAACAGCCTTACCCCCGTCAAAAATGGTGTATTGAAAGAAAATGTAACTCCCGCAGCAGCATTGGCGACACTCACCGTCCCCCACTGCTCGATAGTCCCATCCGAATACTTTATCCACCCGTTGGCAGACGTGCCGCCAGTCGATGTAATGCTCAGTTTCGAGCTCAACGCGGCAGAAAGCACGGAGTTATCAGTAGGCGCTCCAGACAAGCTTGAGAAAGCACCCTCCGGCGCCCAACCACCCCATACTCCGCCGCTCATGCATCGGATCGCCCTGAGGTTACTGGTTATTCCGAATGCCTCTTGGGTTAGATATGCACCAGCGCCATGCACGGAGACTCTGATATATATTGGTCCACCCGAGAAAGACGGCGGGCCATTAGTATAGGTGGCATTCAGCGCATACAAGCTCGACCGTTGCAGACTGTTACAGTCCGTACCGGCGCCCGCCAGTATTGCAACTCCGCCGTTCCATCCGGCATGGCCGACTTGCAGAACCTCTCCCGACGTTGAGCTGTTACCGGCCGCTTTTGGCAAGCCTAAAGCGGCCTGCGCCGTGACCTGGGTTTTGCCCCCGGTTCCGCCCTGCGCCACAGAAAGTGCCGTGGTCAGGCCGCTAAGAGATGTGATGTCGCTGTTAGCGCCTGCCGACGCCTTATTTGTAACTGAACTGGCAGCCGCCTGTGCGACGGCCGCGGAGTTTGCCGCATTGGTCTCGCTGGTTTTTGAAGAGTTCTTATTAGCCAGAGCCTCGCTCGCACTCTGCGCCGACTGGTCCTTTGCGGAAGCCGCCGTGGCAGCCGAAGAGGCGGCAGCATTTTTGCTCTGGGTGGCCGATGCCTCCAGCACTGTTACTGCATCCTTTGAGGCAGTCGCAGAAGCTGCGGCAGCCTGAGCCGCGGTGACCTGTGCTGTCATGTCGGTAGCGGTGCTGGCAATCACCTGGGTGGCCGCACGCAAGGCGTCAGCCGAATCCTTGACGTAACCCTGCATGGGCGCTAACGAGTAACTGCCGGTCGCCACGGTGGCGCCTTGGTAAGTGGGAGAGATCGAAAGCGCCGTATCGCTGGCGATATTGGTGACTTCGTACCATCCGCCATCGGGCCCACGAAAGGCATCACCTACACGCGAGTTCGCGATGAACGACGTGCCGGTGCCGATCACCGCATTGCTACCAGACGCGACACTGACAGTCCCAGTTTTGTACCAGCCCATACTTTTCTCCAGGCAATAAAAAACCGCGCATGGCGGTTGTAGAATTCAAACAGTTATTGCTACGTTTATGAAACGGGCTTCGCAAAAACTACCGGCATATACAACGCCGCCGGAAGGTCGACACCTACTGCCTGAATAACAAGGCGATTATTATTATACTCCCAAACCGCGTATACATTGCCTTGCCTAGACGTGACCCCTGCTATATCCATAGCAATGTTATTTAATAGCATATAGTCGCCAGTATCTAACGGTGATGATGCAGTCCAGCTATATCTGTACTGCCCCGATCCAGGGGGATAACCTACTGAGCCAAGATATGCCCAACTTGTAATAGTTCTTGTAAATTGCGCACAAGGCGTGCCGCTATCAAATAGAAGTTTGGATGAGGCATCCCACAAACGAAACCCATACGCAGCCGTTGGCTCTGACTTGAATGCTGCAGCAAACCAATTTCCAGAAGTCGCCTGACCCACAATCCCTACAAAGGAAAAGCCTGTCCATGCTCGCGCCGATCCATGAATCAAGCAGAAACAAAGTAAGTTTGACTGACTTGGCCTGACGAATACCAGCGGTGGTTCGTCAGTTGTAATCGTCTTTGCGAACGGCACAAACACTCCTGAGCCGCTGCCATTCCAGGTGCCTTTCTCAAGTACAACAAGCCTCGAGAGCTCAGAGTCAAGCGTCACAACATCGGAATTATTGGTAAAAGTAACTCCATAAGACATTAGCGATACCTCATAACTAAGAGCCTTTGTGGGCTTGAACCAGTGGGCCCAGTAGAGGCTGCTGGACTTCCGAAGTAAACAGTAACCCCTCCAGAGTTTACAATTGGCGTGTATTGAATCGCTGTCCACATTTGGGCCGTTGTGTCATAGGCAGCAATAGGAACGCAGACTGCCGAATGTGTCGATGGGTTGACGCCAGGAATAGCTATAAACCGACTGCGACCGCTCGACTGGACTATCTCTGAATAAACAATCCTTACAGTAAAAGAATTTTCATCCAGCTCCAGGAGGCCGGTCGGCCCCCACACTCTTACCCCGTAGTTCATGCGGAAAGGTCTCCCCACTGGTAGCGCTTGGTTCCGTTCTCGTCGAAGACCTTGCCGCCTGCGTTATTGATTACCTGCCGCGCTTGGCCACCGAAAGCGCTGTTAATTTCAAAGGTCCCGTCGAAGAACAGCTTCCAGCCGGAAACGCCCGCTACGTAGTTGTTGGACGCAATGAAATTGCCGATTTTGGCGTTGGTGATCGTGCCGTCTTGGATGAACGCCGAGTTCATGAACACCTGCCCGCCTTGCACCGCAAACGGAACCGAGATCGCGCCGCCGGCAATAGTGTTGACGATGGCGAACCGGTCCGCGCTGACCAGAAACTGGCTTTGCAAACCCGCGGGGCCATTCTCAATGCTCAAACCCACCCCGGCGGTTATGTACTGCCCGGTCACGGAGTTGTATTGCATCTTTACCGACCAGGACAGGTTCACCTTGTCGCCGATATCGCTGACGATCTGGGACTGTGTCTGAATGTCGGAGGTGTTCCCCTCGACATCCGTGTGCAGCTGCTGGATGGCCAGGGCCGTGGCCTCGCGATCCGTGACCACGACGCTTTCCAGATCGGTCACAGTGCCGGCGACGTCGCCCACCGATGCGGTGAGTTCGGTCTGGCGCTGCACCATGGCCTCGTTCTGCGAAGCGCGCGTCTTCACTTCCTGCGCGAAACTCGCCGAGGCGTTGTAGCCCTGGAGCGCATCGGCCAGATCACCCTCCCCGGTGTCGTCACGATAAGCAGACTGCAAGGCCTGAAGGCTTGACGCCTGGGCCGTGACCACGCCGTCCAGTTCGGTAATGCTGGTGGTGTTGATCTCCACCTGGCGCGCGAGGCCGTTGGCAGTGACCACCGCCTGGCCCACGTCCTGCCAGAAGATGGCGTTCGGCGGAGGTGTATCGACGGGGACCATGCCAGTAGCCTGATAGATCCGCTTGCCCACCACTACCAGGTCGCCCTCGAGGTAGGTTTGCTCAGGGTCGTAGGCAGACAGCCCGTCGAGCGCATCGATCTGCGCCTGCAGGCCCGGGATCTTGTCGATCTCGTCGTTGATGTCCTGACCGAGCTCGGTCCGGCCGATCTGCCCAGCGATCAACTCCAGCACCGGTGCAGCATCCGAACTGGCCTGCCCAATCACACCATTGCCCACCGGATAGAACTGGCCAACGTTGCCGGTGCGGTCCACCAGGCGAGCCCAGAAGAACAGGGTTGCGCCAGCTAACAGCGACTGCATGCGGTAATCCGCCTGCGGATGCGCCAGGTCGGCAAGCTTGGTCGCCACCGACAAGTCATTGGCCGGCCCATACCATAGCTCGGTGCGCTGGGTGTCTTCGGCGCCAGCAGGAAAGCCCCACTTGATGCCGATGCCGAACAGTTCGCTGGTAGTGGTCAGGAACGCCACCGCCGGCGGCAGGCCAACCTTCCCTTCCAGGTTGGTCAGGTTGGAGCTCTTCCAGATCGAGGAAATCTCGAAGGCGCTCACGGACCGAACCCGGGCCACGTAGGCGCCGGAGTAAATGCCAGTGACGTCGACGCTGGTCGAACCGGTACGCTGCACCTTGATCCAGTTGCCGCTGTCCTTGCGCCACTCCACGTCATAGGCGACTGCACCGGTCACGGCGGGCCACGAAATGTTCATGGTGCTAATGGCAATGCCTTGGTTCACGGCGTAGCTCGACGTCAGTGTGACGCTCGCCGGCGCCGGAACGACGGTGATCGGCACGACGCTGATTGCGCGCTCTTCCAGGCGCGCGCCGGTGTCGATGTGCGCGAACTTGCTCGGGTCATACTGCACGGCCGAGATCTCGAACACACCAGGCTCCGGCCGGGCAACGCTCACCACCCGGTACAGCGGGATGGCGAGATCGTCGGCATCCAGCGCCCATACCAGTTCACGCTCAGGCGCCACTGAGTAGGCCACGGTAACGGTGACCTGCCGGCCGCTAACCAGTTGCACGGTGCGCCCCTCGCACTTGCCGTCGGGCAGGTTGAGGATCAATCGATCGCCGGGCTTGGCCTGGGTGTCGCGGTCCAGCGTGATGACCTTGCCGTTCACAGCAGAGATGCGCCCGCCCACCGGCCGACCGGCCAGGAGTTCGTCAGCGATCGGGATCACGTAGCCAGGCAGAGGAATGCGCCCGTCGAGGCCGACCTTGAAGGTAACGGCCCGGTCCTTGGAGTTGGTGAGCAGCGCCCACTTGCCGCGGCGCTGAGCCTCCGACTCGCGGGTGCAGCCGATGGCACTGATCTCCAGCGGATTATCGCCGTAGCGGCGCTGCAGCTTGGCATCCGTGACGGCAGTGACGTCGGTGTCGTAGTTGTTCGACGGGTTATCGTAGCTGATCAGCGCTCGGCTGTACCGGGTGCGCTCCGACGCGCTCGAGTAAGTGAACTTGCCGTCGATCACATTCGCTCGGGTGTAGGCGAAGTCGAAGTCGGTGGCGCGCGGCATATCCGACAGGGTGAAGACCTGGCCCTGGGCCCAGTAGGTCATGCCCCGGTAGATCGCCGAGATATCGCGCAGCAGCGACCAGGCATCTGCCTTGCTCTGCAGGTTCAGGTTGCAGATGAAGCGCGGCTCCATGCCGCCCTTCCCGTCCGGTACCAGTTGGTCGCAGTACTGCGAGATGCGGTAGAGCTCCCACTTGTCCACCATCCACGGCTTGATGCGACGGCCAAGGCCGAATCGGTCACTGGTGGTGATGCCGTATGTAGCCCAGGTCGGATTGTTGGTGTAGGCCTCTTTGAGCGTTCCGTCCCAGATACCACTGTATGTCCGCGACACGGGGTCGTAGTTGCTTGGGACCTGCCATTTACGGGCCTTGCAGCCGACGGTTACCGCCGGAATGCTGCGGAACTGCTCGGCCGAGAATTCGATGTAGAGCAGCGCGGTGTTCGGATAGCGAATCTTGGCGTCGATCACCTCAGTGAAGCCCGCGATCTGCATCGTGTCGGAGATTTTGTTGTTGTTCTGGTTGATCGTCAGACGGGTTATGCGCATCAGCCAGCCGGTGGTGGCCCTGGGTAAATCGATACGACGGGTGCGCTCATAAGTGCTCGTGGTCTTGCCGTCGACAGCCTCACTCAGCACCTGCTGATAAGCACCGCCGTCGGTGGCGAGCTCAACTTTGTACTCAATCCGGTAGCCGTTGATGTTGTTGCTGGCATCCACAGACTGGAGCGCCGGCCAGGCAAAACGCACGCGCACAGCCGAAAGCTGGGTGTTACTGATTGCCCGAACCCACGGTGTGCCGCTGCGCAGTTCGGTACTGATGGTGGTTTCGTTCTCGATCGAGGGGATGCCCTGGATATAGGTCTGGTCCAAAGCGCCGGTGCGCCACTCCCACTTCACGTTCGGGAAGTTCATGTTGCCCTGAGGATCTTGCAGCGGGGTGTTGTCGAGATAGATGTCGCGCGCGGTGGGCGTGCCTTCGAACTCACCCTCCCCGATGGCAATCAGCATCTTGGCGATGGCAACAGAGCGCAGGCTATCCGGGGCTTCCGTTGGCGTTTTTGCTTTCTCTTCGCCGCCCTTGGCGCCGTGGATATCAATCTTGCGTGCTGCGCCCATGCTTTCCTCCAGGCAATAAAAAACCGCCTCTTGGGCGGCTGCAGTGCTGCGGGTTTCTGCTACATCTGGTCTTCGGCATAGATGGCGGCGCTGATAATTGCGCCACCCCACCGGCGCTCACCTATGCAAAGCGGTACCGGATTACCGGACGCGGTGGTGTTCTTTGCGCTGCCGAAGGCATAGCCGGGGGTGTTCTCTGGCGCGGCGCTGGTCTTGAGGCCGCCGGCCTGGGGGCTGAGCATTTGGATCACGCCGCCAGCGACCAGACCGATGCCGGCGGGAGCCAAATATGGTGCGGTAACCGGGAAAACATAAGAAATAGCGAGTAGCACTACACCAACGATTGTCTGGAGAATCCCAGCCCGTTTGCTACCAGTAATTACCGGCGCAATGCGGATGTCGCCTTCTCCGCCAAAAGCGAGCTCGCCCTCTCCAATATTCTTTTTCCCCCTGAACACCGCGAACTCAATCCCTCGAGACTTCGCATTCGACAAGAACCGCTCGAAGCCAGGAACCTGCACGCAGAGGGCCTTGATCGCCTCGGCGGTCGTTCTGACCGACAGTTTGAAGGAGCGACCGAACTGGCGTAGCTGACCGAAAAGCAGGATGGTGGTGAGTGGCTGGTATTCGATTGCGAGCGCTGCCATAGTTTTCTCCGGACGTGAAAAAGCCGCCCGAAGGCGGCTTGATGTAGTTGTTCGTTACAGGCAGTCGCGAACTGCCTTTTCAATGGCTGATCGACCGTAACCGGGCGCCCAGGACAATCGCTGATAAAGCGCGATGCTGCTGCCATTTGAGGATTGATTCACCTCAAGAAGCTCCTCGGCCGTCGAGTCCGTAGCAACGATGAGCCTATAACCAGTCGAGGTTTCGGCCATCGTGGCTCCTGAGCGAGCATCCTGCCATTTGGGCATGACGCAGAGGGCATATTGTTTCGGCGCCTTACTCGACGAGGCGCTGATGGTTGCCTTTCCGCCTTTGAGGTCGCCAGGTGTTGTGCACCCCGCCAGCATCGCCACCGCTACCGCTATCAAAATCCGCATGTCGTTCCCTCTTTGGTTTGGCGGGACTGTAGCACTGAGCACGAGCCGATTAAATTGGCCCTCTCTGCGAATTTCGATTTAAGTGGATGCGGAACGTGTAGCCACTCGCTATCATCGCCGATTTGGCTATGAATTGAGAGAATTTAATGAGCGGTTCTAATTGGGTTGCTGTTGTATCGGTGATTTTCACGTCATTGACAGCAGGGTATGCTACTTACGAAAACAACCAAACTAGTAAAGAGCTAGAAAAGTTAAAAAAAGAGCAATACCTGTCCATGGAAGAGATCAAATCAAAACAAGCCATTGAAAACTTAACCCTAAACAAAAAATATGAGGCTAGAGCTCGTTATTGTGATAAAGCACACTCTATCTACAAAGACTTGATTGATGCCGTAGGGTCCACTAATGATAGAAATCTAGAAACACAGAGGACAGCAAATAACATAAAGTCCAACCTCACCATTCTATCTTTCGCTTATTTAGACGAAAACATATTTGAAAACTTTCAGAATCGTAAGCCCGACACTGGTTCTCCGGATGACGCGATACTCGCAGCTTTAGCAACTCAAATCAGGGCATGTGCAACCCTGTAACTGAGGGGACTATTAGTGGTTCTATCTGCTCCAGCAAGTTACCGCGCGGTGCCTGAGAATCAGGCGCGTCCGGTCATACCAGGGGCCGCCAAAGACGATGATCTCGGAAGGCCTGCCATACAGGTGGTGAAGCAGGAAAGGACCAGGGCCGAAGGTTCCTGACTCCTCACCTCGTAGCGAAGGATCGTTGCCCAGGTATATGCCAGCGTGGTTAGGGTGAACCGTGCGCCCAACCTGCATAACGATCAGATCCCCTCGCTGTGGCCGGTCGACACGTACAAAGCCCGCGGCCTCGTAGTTCGCCTCGTACAGACTTGCGTTCTCTGCGCTCTCCCACCAGCCATCGGCGCGCTGGAAGGCTTCGAACTCAAGCCCCCACTCACGCTGATACCAGTCGGCGCAGACCTGCCAGCAGTCCCAGGCCCCGTGTACGAACGGACGCATGAGCAGCGGAGTGCTGCCCATTGGCGTGATCGACCTGAGGTCGCCCTCGGGCCAACTCAGAATGTGCCAGGGCAGATCTGTGGCCTCGCACATGGCCAGGTCGTGCGGTGACGGCCTGCTGGTGGCGTCCGGATGCGAGTGAACGATCCCGATCACCTCGCCCAAATCTTCCGCTGCAGCATAATCCTCTGGATCAAGCCGAAACTCTTCGTTTGGCGCCGTGGCGATGTTCCGGCACGGGAAGTACTTTTGCGCGCGCCCGACGCTCAGCAGCAGGCCGCAGCACTCTTTCGGGTACTCGGTTGCAGCGTGCGCCTGGATCGCAGCGATGATGTGCTTGCGCATGGTCAGCTCCTCGCGATCAAGCTGACGGCGGGGAATCCACCGAAACTGAGCTCGTTGTTCTCGCCAAAGCGCAACTTGCACGACGACAGACAGCCCTTGCACTGATCTTTGGCAGGGTCATCCGTGGGATTGTCCTCGTCATCGAACATGGCCGCGCCGGTGTAGCCGCAATCCGGCCCGCGATATCCATTCGTCATGGCCCAGTGGCAGAAGGTCGTCATCTGCCGGCCTGGCAGTCCGTGGTTGTCGATCTCCCCCGGAGAAGACAGCTCCCAAACCACGGCCTCACTGTCCTCGCTGGTTTTCTGGTCGATGTACCAGATCTCCAACGCTTCCTGGGTCGGGTCTGCAGTCGGGTTGCCGTTGGGAAAGTTGGCTGCGTCCAGATACTGGGCCAGGGTCTCGCGAACCGTCAGCTTGAACTTGAGCATGTCCTCGAAGGCCAGGCACAGCGCCGTGACTCGCCCGTTCACGTTACCGGCGGCGAATGTCGGCCGCGAGGCTGTGCCGTCGCTACTCGAGGAAATCCCCTCAATCTGCACCGGCCAGGCCGCGTACTCCTCGCCCTGCCACCAGATCGACTTCGCCGGCAGATCCTCTTCCGAATGCTCGTAGGCCAGCAGCTCTTCAGGTGTGTGCGGAATGGCGTGCCCGTGGAAGCGCAGGTAATCCGCGCCGTACTCAGTCCCGTCAATTTCAAACAGGCGAATCTCGCCGCCGGGCTCCAGCTTCTGGATGTCCGTGATCAGTGCCATGGATAGGCCTCAGGGATGAAAGGTTTGCTTGAAGGTGGCGGTGATGGCGTAGACCTGGCCTCCGCGGTGAACCGGCTTGTAGCCGTTGCACTTGTAGAGGCCAAGCCCTCCAAGCGGGGGTTCCCACAGGAAGCCCTTGGCGCCCTTGTGCCGATCGAGGAAGGCCTTGATTTCCAGAACGCGAGCTTTGGCGCCGGTGAACGTGAGCGGCCAGGATTGGGACTGGTTATTGAGGCCGTCTTCGACCGACTGCTCGTACCCATCGCCGAACTGCTTGGTCCGGACGCGCTGGGTCACATCACCCTCTGCGCCCTTCTCCGTTGCCCAGGTGAATCGTTCGATTGCCATCAGCGCCCCTTGATTGCTTTGTTGATGACGCCGCCCTGGCCCATGTCCTTGTTGCGCATCTGCTGGTACTTCTGCTCAACAAACGCCGCCAGCTCCTTGCCAAACAGGTCGTAGCCAGGCGCGTCGGCGGAGGACGATGCGTTGCCGTCCCCGTCGATATGCACCTCGACATTGATCTGCGTTGCGCCGGCCCCGCCGCCCATGGCCATAACGCCGAGCTTTCCGCTCGATGTCCGGGTCAGGGGCATGATCGCTTCTTCCCCCGCCTCGCCCATGACCCCGGTTTTGCCGTTGGCCATACCGAACGCCGTGGGCTTGCTGACGATGGAGTTGGTGAACGCGCCGCCGTCGGCGAACATCTGCACCCCGCCCGACCAGGCGCCGCCCATGGCTTGCGGGAAGTAGCTGCCGGAGTAGCCCCCCGCTGAAGCGCCAAGGTTGGAAGATGCAGCGCCAGCAGATCCGGCTGCCAGCCCGTTGCCGCCGGCGGCACTGCCGCCGAAGTAACTCGCCGCCGCACCCACCAAGCTGCCCAGCAAAGCGGAACTGGCCTGACGTGTCGCGATGCGCGCCATGTCCGCCAAAATCGACTTGGTGAAGTCCGCGAACGACGCTTTGCCTGTAACGGCGAAGTTGACCAGCGAATCCTCCATGGAGCTGAAGGCATTGCCGAACAGGCTTTTCGTCTGGCCGGCGATGTTCCGCGCCGAATCCAGGTAATTGTCCCAAGCTGCCGTAGCGCCCTTCGTCCAATCGCCCTGGGCGGCCTCCACATCTGCGTAGTTCTGCCGGATCTGGTCAGTCGCCGCCTTGTTCGCATCGGCGAGCGCCTGAGATTTACGCTTGAACTCTTCCTCCGACATGTTCCGCGACGGGTCGGACTTCTGGTTGGCCAACTCCAGCGACTGCTGCGCAAACCGGTCTTGCTGGCTGTTCAGCTCGCCGCTGAGCGCGTTTTGGCGATCCCCCTGGCCCACGCCGAGGACTGCGCGCTGGCCAGCCAATTCAAGTGCCCGCTGTTGCTGCCCCAGCGCCTGGATGTAGGTGCTGATCGCGCGCTCCTGCTTGGCAAGGCGCCCGGCCTCATTGGTGACCAACACTTCAAGCTGGCTGTCGGCATCCTTCTGAGCCTTGACCATCCCTGCGCGTGCGTCAGCGATCTTTTGGTCCAGCTGGATGCTTTGCGCGGCCGACGTGGTCTTCTTGCCCTTGGCGGCCTCAAGCGCGGTGATCTCCGCCTCATAGGCTGCCGTCACCTGATCGCGCTCGTTTCCGATCAGGGCCTGGCGGCGCAGCAGGTAGTCAGCCTCGGATACCAGGCCGGCCTTCTGCGCCGCGTCCAGTTCCTTCTGGTAGTTTTTGTAGTCAGCGGCGATGGCCGCCAGGTTGTTCTTGGCGTCGTTGAAGCCGGTCAGGTCGACCTGAGAACCCGAGGCCTTCGGGTCTTTGAACTTGTCGTTGATGTTGGAGATGTTCTTGTCGATCGCCGCCTGATCGAGGCGAGAATCCTTCGGATCGACCTTGCGGATGTCTTCGAGCTGCTGCTTGTACTCCTTGATTGCCTCGGTGCGCTTCTGCTCATTCGTCCATGACGATTTGGTCAGTGCGTCGATTTTCGCCATGGACGACACTGCATCGCCCTGCGCTTTCGCTTGCTCGCTCTCCCACTTGGCGATATCGGCTTGCGCGGCCTTTTGATCCTCCAGCATGTTCAACTGGTTGGTGTAGTAATCGACCATCACCTGCTTGTTTTGGAAGACACCAACGTTGCCCTTCTGGGCTTCGGCCAGGTCACGGCGCGCCTGTTCGATATCGGCGCCGATGTCTGGCCGACCGAGATTCTTGAGGTTATCGGCGGCGCGCGCTACGGCGTTGTAGCCTTTCTCCCAGAAACTCAGGTTTTCCAGAATCTTCGGGGTGCGCTCGTTGATCGCGTCAGCGTAAGACTCGGTCGCCAGCTTTACCGCACCAGCGTGGTCGCCCTGCTCTTCCAGCGCCGTGATCTGCGAGTAAACCGAAGCTGTCAGGTAGTGGTACTGCTCGTTCAGCGCGGCGGAAGCCTTGACCGGGTCGTCGGCCAGTTTGGAAAACTCGGCGACTGTCTCACTCACCGCCTTGCCCGTGGCTTCCTGCATCGACACAGCGGCCTGGGTGACGCCAGTGAAGCTCTCGCCAGCGATCTTTCCGTTGTCGGCCAGCAGCGCGAGAACCGCAGCAGCCTGGCCGGTGGTGCCCACGGTTGCGCTGACCTGCCGCGCCATGTCGCCCAACTGCTCTGCGCTAACTCCAGCATAGTTGCCGGTGAGGATCAGTGATTTGTTGTACTTGTCCTGCTCTTCGCTGCCTTTGTAGTAGGCGACCCCAAGAGCGGCGACAGCGCCTGTCGCAAGGGCAATAGGCGCCAGCATGGCCAATAGGCCGGCGGCTGATGCGCCAGCACCTGCGCCAAGCTGAAGAACAGCACGAACACCGCTCCCCCAGTCACCAGAAGACAGCGCGTTGCCAAGCTGCGTAACGTTTTCCTGCGCCTGGCGGGTTCCGAGGCGCAGCTTGTCGAAACCGGTGGCGGTTTTTTCGAGCTTGGCATAGTCCTTGTCGATATTGCCCAGGGCTTTGTTGTAGTCGTCCTGACTCAGGCGCCCCGCATCCAGGTGCTTTCCCAGTTGCTCGACTTGAGTGTCGAGTTTCGCCAGCGCCGCGCGGGCCGGGTCAATTGCCCCCAGCAAGCCGTTGAGAGCTTTTTGCTCATCCAGAGCGGACTTGGCTAGGGCCACCTGCTGCTTGTCGAGCTGCGCGGAGATCTTCGCCGCTTCGGCCTCGCCATAGGCGCCGGTCTTGGTCAGCTTGGCGAGAGCGTCCCTCTGCTTTGCCAGATCCTGAGTGGTTTTGGCGCTGGTCGAAAGCGACTTTTCCAGCGCCTCCATTTCGTTCATCAGCGAGACGGCGGACTGCTCTGCCCGGCCACCAGCCTTCGCCATCTCATCCAGGCTTGTTTTGGCCTGGATCGCATCGGCCGAGTCGATCTTGACGCCGAGTTCTGCAATGTTCATCGACTCACCTTGAATAAGTGCCCGTGGTTACGGGCGGTTTTCCCTTTCCTCCGCCATGACGCGCAGGGCTTCGCCTTCCAGCACCTGAAGGTCAGGGAAGATTTCCGCGAGTTTCTTTTTCTTGATGCCAAGGAAGCTGGCTACGTCGCGGATGCAGCTGTAGTCGAGACCGATCGCGCCGCCGGTGCCTGCTCGCCACTGGGTAGACATTCGGTTGAACAGGAGGAAGGCCGGCCAGTTGCAGGGCCAGACCTCCACTTCCTCAACCAGGTCGCCAGGGGCAAGACCGAACATGCCGATAATCGTGTCGGGCACACTCGACGAGTACATCGCGCGGGCGGCGTCAGTCAGTTTCCCAGGCGGGCCTGGCTGTATGCGCTTTCGTAGGCCTTAACGACCGCCTCGGCGGCACCATGGCAGGACTTCACGAATGCGACGATGTTGTCGTCGCTGTATTCGTCATCGAAGCCCCAGCCGACTACCAGGTCCTTGATCTGCTGGGTTTGCTGCTCGGTGTCCACGGCAACCACTTCCGACCAAGAAGGCTTGTCGCCAAACGCGGCCCGCGCCTTATTCCGCGCCTCGCTCCATTCATCGAACAGAGCGGCAAGCTCGGTACGATCCCGGTACTTGAAAGTGAACTCGACCTTCTCGGGCTCGCTGCCAACGATAGGGATCAGCACGGGCGCATTGAACGTAGCCTTTTGCGCGATACGGATCTTAGCCATGGGTTACACCGCCGTAGTCAGGTAGCGGGTCGGCTCGGCCTGCAACGCCAAGCTGACGGTACGGGTCAGCAGGTTGTTGCGGGACACCGCTGGCTGCTTGGAGAACGACGTGTAGGTGCCGTACAGCAGGGTGTCGTTACCTGGCAGGTTCAGGCGCGCCGCTTCGATCTGCTTGCCGGCGTCCGCCTTCAACAGCACCCCGTTGAATGCCTGGGCCGGGTCATCGGCAATGGTGAGCACCATGCTTGCTGCGGATTTATCGGTGGGGATCTGCTTGCCCTGGTCATCCTCGAGGAACACCACGTCCAGGTAGTTCTGTTCGCCACCGGAGAAGGCCACGTCGGAGATTTGCGGGATCTGCACCCAGGTCAGCACCTTGCGCATCGTGCCCGCGCCGCCAGCGACCGGATAGACCTGCGTGTCGGTAGTGTCGATGCCTTCCAGGGTAATCGCCGTTGCCGTGGCTGCCTTCACGCGCACCACCTTGCTATCCAGCTTGCTCCAGCCAGACGTCAGCAGAACAATATCGCCGGCAGCGATGGTGCCGCCGACAACAGTGGCAACGGCCTCGGCGGCGTTGCTGATAGCAGTGAACGCCAGTGCGGTCGCGTAGGTTGCGGCGTGCTGGAAGGTGCCGCCGTTCGGGAGTTTGTAGCCCATGGGGTATTTCCTCTTTGCAGATGTGAAAAAACCCGCTCGATGGCGGGTTCTCGGGGTTGCCCAATGGGCGGGATCAGTTGGTGTCGGCTCGGTACAAGAACGAGACTGGAACGGTATAAGTTGAATCGCCTGTGATGCCGGGCCCTGGGTCAACTGGCGACATGGTCACCACGGTGACCGCGCCCTTCGTGTCCCTGGCATATAGCGGGAACAGGTCTGTCAGTTCTGCTGCGATTGGATTCGTCTTGGCCTTGCCGGTACCGGCCGGCGCGATGATGCTCACCTGGAACACTCCGGTGAACAGTCGGTGATCGCCGCCGAGCGTGTTGCTCGCGGTGTCACCTGGTATTGTGAAAGCGCGAAGGTAAGTCTCGCCCGCCGCCGGCGTATAGGCGGTGTTCTCGAAGACGATCTTCAGCTTCTCCGACCTGGCAGCGTTCCAGACGATGAGCTTGGCCTCGTAAATCGAAGCGATGATTGCGTGACTCATACCTGGTTGTTCCTGATGGCCTCCAGCACGATCTGCTGAAAGCGAGCCACAGTTACCCGAACCATGCCGCCGGGGGCCTGGGTTGAATGGCCGAACTCCAGCGGGATCGCGTAGGGCAAGTTGTTGATGATGTAGGCCATTTGGCCGGCGGTGAAGTCGCTCATCGCGGCAACCATTGCAGCGGTGGTTTCGGCGCCGCTCGGGTCAACCTCATCAAAGGTGACGCTCTCTACCACGCCAAGCGATATGTGCCAGTTCGCCCGGAACCGGCCGCCGACGTAGTCCTTTCCTGCCACCAGGCCGTTCACGTTGAAGTTCTGGTCGCGCTCGGTCTTTGTCAGGGGTTTGGCGTACTTCACACCCTTTCGCAATTTGCCGGCTTTGGTGAAGTTCGACTCGTTGAGGTTGATGATCGTATTGCGGACCGCGACCTTGAAGTCATAGTCGTCGGCCGCCCAGGTGTTCGCCTCACGGTGAGCAACGTTTGCGGCCCAGATCTCCGGGTTACCCACGGGAGACATTCGAATCAGGCTGCTGCCGACCTCGATGATGATCTCTCGCACGCTGGCGTCGATGGCTTCGCTGGTTTGGGCGGCGAACTCGGCCAGGCTCAGGGCGAAGCTGCCGGATTGACCGGCGCCTGCCCGGCTCAAGACCGCACCTGCAGTTCATACAGAATCGGCGTGCCGGCCGGGCTGACCTCTTTCAGCGGCGGAACGATGGACCAGGTGCGGCCCTGGGCGACCACTTTGTCGAGCAGCCCCGGCACCCAGGCCAACCCCTGCGCGGCGATCTTGAGCTTCTTGTCGCCCTGTTTGATGAGACTGTTGTTTTGGAATTCTTGGCCGGTGAAGTCGAGCAGAATGCCCTGGGCGATCTGTTCGACAGTTGCCCCCGGCGCTTCCCCGCCCGTTTCCGGGTCGTAATCGCCCGGCTCCGTCTTGCTGATGATCACGGGCTGGCCGAACTCTGTGATCATCTCCAGAGCCATCACGGCCATTTCGTCGTAGAAGGCCATGGTGGCTCCAGATGTGAAAAGCCCAGCGCGATGGCTGGGCAGTTTGAGTTAAAGCTTGAGAGGCACGCTTTGAGCCGTCGCCTTTTTCTCTGGGAACAACTCTCTCCGCTCGTTGAGTAGCAGGGTAGCGAACTGTGCGGCCTTTGAAGCCGCCAGTTTATTTGGTTCGCTTCCTATAGCAACAAGCGAGGAAAGAGCAGCGCTGGCATAAGCATCCCAAGCGTCTTTTTCATCCTGAGTCGGGTGTTTTCTGATTATCTGATGCTCTGCCATATCGACTTCCTTTTTGATGGAGTCGCAAGCCTACGCTCGATTATGCCCTCACCGCAAACAGCCCCCTTTTCTGGAGGTAGTCAGCAAACTGAGTGGCGCTCGGGCGATCCGGCGCCGCCGGCAACAGTCGGCCGCAGGTGTTCGGGATCGTCGCGTACTCGCGTGTTACCGCGCCTTCGACACGCTCCAGCGTTACAGCACCCTTGCGCTTGTCGATTGGGTCGATGTCGTCCTGATGGATCTCGGCGGCCAGGGCCATCTGGCCGTACTGGATCCGCGCCGGCAGGTAGTTGTCTGGCTTGATCTGGCAGTCCAGCTCAACACCCCGACGCGGCCAGGCCAACGCCTGCTCGCTGCTCATCTTGCGGCCTTTCCAGGTCTTGCCATCCATCGCCAAGGCAGCCCGGCGCAGCAGCGCTTCCTGCTCGGGAACGCCTGCGGGGATGACCGTGCCGAATTTCACGGCATACAAGGCCAGGTCCTCGGCGCTCGCGTAGCTTTCGGCGTCAGGCTTGCCGGTGCCGTCCTCGATGATGAGTGTCATGCGTCAACTCGCTGGAATGGTTTGAAGATTGGCCGCCGGGTCACCGGCAGCCAGCAGTATCACGCCTTGGGCAGATCAGCGACGAGCTTTTCCAAGGAGTCTTTCGAGGCATTGGCCCGGTACTGGACCTTGGCCTCATCGAGCTTTGCTTTCAGGTCGGCGATTTCCTTCGCTTCGGCATCTTCCCGACCGGCTTTGTCGACTTGCTGGAGAAGGTCGCCCACCTGCAGTTGCAGAGCCTTAACCTTTTCAGCTTCGCCATCACGCGCACGGATGAGGCTTTCCACGCCGGCGTTTACCGCCTCGAAAACCTGGAACAGGCGGCCAGCGATAGGACCAAGCTCGTTTTCGGGGCGCACCAGCTCTTGATCAGCGAATGACTCGACGATCAGTCCGACAGATTCGAGCTCGGCGCGGAAGGCGTCGATATCGATGCTGGAGTTTCCGCCATCGATCAGCAGTACCGTCGGCTGTTCCTTGATCGTCACTTCAGGCACATCGGCGGCGGCGTCATCGCGACTTTCGGTAGCACTCGCATCAATGATGCGCAAGCCATTCGCCTTGGCCAGCGCCTTCACGTCTTCCTGGTACTGGTGGAATGGACCAGGCAGATACCAGATGTTCTTGTTGCTCATGATCGTGTCCTCGCCAAGCCGGGCGCTGGGCCCGACTCAGCTGTCAGGGTTACTTGGAGGCGTCACCGATCAGGGCTACACCGGCGGTGTGCTTGATGCTGGTGGCGGTCTTGTCCCAGTTGGTACCGGTCGCCAGTTCGGCGTCGGTTGGCGACTTGCCGCCGGTGGTGGTGTCCCAGGTGTAACCCTTCAGGCCCAGGCCGAAGGTGTAGTCGGTCTGGAGCGTGGTTTCGATACGCTCCTTGCCGTTGGTGGTCTGGACGTTGCTGATGATGTCGCGGCCGTCGTGGACCAGCGCAGCGCCTTGCACCAGGGACAGGATGATTTCCTTGTTCGGGGTGCCGGCCTGCATCAGCGCCGGGGCATCCGTCACAACGGAGATCTTGCCGAGGATATCCACAACGCGGACGTTGCCCGCCTGGAACAGTTGCTGCTGGTTCGCCAGGTTCTGGCCGACCAGCTTGTGGTAGCTGGTGCCCTGCATCACCTGGGTTACCAGGTTCTGGCTTGCGTCGCCGAACTTCGCGTGGGCGTTGTTCAGGCCAGCGTAGGTGATGCCAGCGGTAGCCGACACATCGTTGACCGCGGCGGCCTGGGCGGTGATTGCAGCAACCAGGGCGGCAATCGCGGTGTTCAGTTGATCCTTGAGCAGGATTTCAGCGAACGCGCGGCTGGCGACTTCGATGCCTTGGGCGGTTGGTCGCTCCAGCCAGGTCATCTGCGACGGCTCGTAGCGGATCGGACCGAAGCCACCGGCGACTTTCACCGAAGTGTTCTTCAGCTCGGTCAGGTCGGTAGCGGCGACAGTAGCGTTCGCGCTGTAGCGATCCACGCGGCGCTGGGCAGCGGCCAGAGTCTGGAAGAACGACTCTTGGAGGAAGTCACCGGTGAAGCCGTCCGGAGACAGCACGATTGCGCCACGGCTGGCGGCGTTGAAAGCGGCGAGATACTGATCCAGCGTCTCGAGAGTCGCCGGCATGATGTATTCGTTGAAAACCTGCATTTGCGACAGGGACATGAGTTATTTCCTTACGATTGTGGGAGATCCGGGAACCGGCTCGCGATCGCGGCCTGTCGTTCCTCTTTGGTGCCGCCGATTTTTCCTTTTGCGGCCCCGCCGCCACCTCCAGCACCAGCAGCCCCGCCGCCAGATGCCTTGCTACCCGCGA
The DNA here is from genome assembly GCF_024169655.1 of Pseudomonas marginalis. Classification (GTDB taxonomy): domain Bacteria; phylum Pseudomonadota; class Gammaproteobacteria; order Pseudomonadales; family Pseudomonadaceae; genus Aquipseudomonas; species Aquipseudomonas paraveronii. The sequence goes on from NZ_JALJWV010000001.1 coordinate 3,157,833, forward strand.
TCAACGGCGCGAAGGCCGTGTCGTTTGCGAATTCTGCTTTCAGCTCATCCAGCGTTGCCGCCGAGAGCTTGCCCTGCTGGTCGAGGACGACCACAACAGGCTTCCCGTCGCGCTGCTCCACGCTCAAACGGCGCTCGATGTGCGGCAACAGGGCTTTGGCGCTGCCCGGGATTGCCAGGGCAGACGCGATGTCAGTAGCGGTACGGCCGACTGTCAGATCCCGGATCTGAGTGCTCAGCGTTCCACGCTCCTGTTCCAGCATGCCGTTCAGCTCAGCTTCGCGGCGGTTGTACTTTTCGGACCAGGACTTTTCGAGCTCTTCGACGTTGCCGGACTTGCGAGCTGCTTCTTCACGCTCCAGTCGGGCCTGCTCTTCTGCGTCCTTGCGGGCCTTCTCGGCGGCTTTCTTCTCGCCGAGCAGCTCATCAACCTTGGCCTTCAGTCCGGATACATCTTCTTGCTGCGGCAGACCTTCAATGCCGAGTACGAACTTGCCGTCCTTCTCGGTGTAAAGAGCGCGCACGGCTTCGTCGACACCATCCAGGCTGTCCAGTTGGAATTTCAGCATTTGTTGTCTCCCGGAGACGTTGGTGCAGGCCCTGCCTGCGGGCAAAAAAAAGCCCCGTCAATGACGGGGCTCTCATGATTCATTCGGTTGGGATTTACGATTCACGTATTTTTGGGATTGCTGGATCCACTTCTACAGTGAAATCCTTCAAAGCTGTAGAAATCGTAATTTTCAATCCTTCAGTCTTTCCGCCGCAATAATCACGAACGTATCCCTTTAGTCCTCTCAACGCATCTCTGTTGAAAAGCACGCTAAACCCTTTACCGGGCGTTAACGTCGTAATGAAAGAAGGCGTGCCGTGTAAAACCGACGAGCCATCCATCCAAAGCGTCTGGTCACTATGTTCTGAGTGGAAGAATATTCCATGAATATCGATTGGGGAGTTCCCCGAGTTTGCAAGCTTTACAGAAAACCCTGATGCCACACTCCCTCCGTGATTCGCCATGTAACCAGTGAGCTTTACAGAAAGCTTGGGTAACAACGCATCCCGTTGAGCCCAGCCGAAATAGCAAGTGGCGAAGACAGCGGAAAGCGCACCAATTCCGGACACCCAATCAGCGAGGCTCCCCCAGTCGGGAACAAACCTTACAGTTGATTGCGGATTCAAATTAATTCCCGCCGTAAGACCTAGTAATCCGCAGGCAACACACAGAAAAATGGCGCCAAACCCCATTAGCCAATTCATGCATTCCGCCCATAGATTTGGAAAGAGCGCACTTTATCACCACTATAGCCCTGCACGCTCGAACGCTAACGGCTCAAGCGCCTTCATCTGCACAAGGGTCAGCGGCGCAAAGTTCCGATCAAGCTGCAACTCGGAAAAGCGCTCGATGCTCAACCCTCCTTCTCGAAACAGCTTCGCGCGTACTGGGCCGATAGCCCTATCCTGAAACGCCGCCGGCTGCTGCTTGAGCCAGTCGTAGTAGCTGAGATCCGCCCTCACCTGCTGGGCGCCAGCGTCACCGATGGATGCCCGCGTAGCGTCCTTGGCGAACAAAGCGCTGAAGCGAGTCACCGCCACCACCGTCGAGCGACAGTTGATGTGGATCGGCGGCCTTGGCCCCTCGGTCAGCTTGAACCGGCGCTTATCGAGCGTTCGGCATTGGCTGGTTGTCTTCGAATCCAGGGTGCTGACCCACTCCACCGACTGCACGACGTCGCTGTTCTCCTTCAGCGTCTCCATTCGCGCCTGGGTGGCGACGTGCTGCACCGCCGTCCGCACGATGGCGCCAGCGTTACGGTTCGTCGTGGCCAGGATGCCGTCGTTGTACTGGAGCGCCTTCGTGCCGCGAATATTCTTGATGATCTGGAAGTTGGTCTGGCCTTCGAAGAAGCCCTGCCTGATCGTACCTGTGAGGCGTTGCCGCTCGGTGGCGGTAAAGCCATCGATGAACGACTTGAGCAGCTTCCCGCCGTCGGCACCGCGCACACTGAGTGGATTGGTGAGGATTGCCGCCCTGATTGCCGCAGCACCTGGCACTGCCGCGTCGAAGGTGACGCCCACCGGTGCCGCCCGGGTCAGGCTGGTTGCTTCAAACTCGGCCTCATAGTTGGCGATGTCCACCAGGTCGAGGTTCAGCTTCTCGCTGTACCGGTCGAAGATGCCCAGCAGCAGGCTGTCGACCTCGCTCAGCAGTCGTTCCAAGCGGACGACGGTGTAATCCGTCAGATCCGCGCGAATCAGCCGCTCACGAATCGAGCGGTCGATCTCCTTGAGGAAAGGTGCGAACTTCGCCACCTCTCCAGACTTGAGCTGCTCAAGGAAGACGGCGTGCCGGATAGTGGCGTCAAGGATTGCTTGGTTTGCCGCCATTCGGGATTACCTCAGTGTCATCAAGTGCGGGCCCGGTGCTTTGTGCCTCCAGCTCATCCCGGATTTCGTCGTCCGTTTTCTCTGGGTTGATCACGCCGCGATCGCGCAGGTACTGCCAGAAGTCGCCTTCCGGTAGCTTGCCGCCCTGCACTGCGTTGAAGAGTGCCGCCAGGATCGTCGCGTCCAGAGTGATCTGGCTGAAGTCTTGGTTGAGCTTGTAGACCACTTCGCCAGGGGCATTCACGAACTCAGCCATCCAGGCCAGGCACTGGCTGTACGCTTCGCTGACGTTGCTCACCACCAGGGAGAGAACGCTGTGTTCGGCGGCGCTGTCGTTGTCCGCTTGGGTCGCGGTCTTCACCGCACTACCACGTTCAATTAGCCGGGCACCGAGAGACACCATGTCCTCTTTCTTCGCGTCCATGGCCTCCTTGACGAGGGTGTTCGGCTCCGGTTGAGCGAATCCACACGACCCGTTGGCCGGTAGCGTCAGCGGCGCTCTGGAGCCGACATAGATACCGTTGGCCTCAAGGTGATCGCGCCAAGCCTCATCGAGCCCGGAAATCCAGAACTGCGGCTGCCCTGAAAACCAGACCGAGTCCTCATAATCCGCACTATTGCAGTAATGGCCGATGTTGAGCACGGCCATGTCGTACAGCGGCGCGTCGTCGATGCTGGTGTCGTTGTTCTCGCTGCCGAGAAAGTGAAACGGGATGATCCGCCAGGGCTGGCCCGCGCCGTTGAGTGGAGTGAAGGGGGGGATGATCATAGCCGTTTGGCTTGAGCTCTCTTCCCACACCTCCTGGGTATAAACGCCGACATCGTCCAGGCGTAGCACTCGGTATTGGGTAACCTTTTCGCTACCGAAGCCATCATCGGTATCGACATCCACGGATTCCTGCAGCACCACCAGACTCAGCAGGTGCTGGCCACCGACCTTACGGGTCTTCCAGTTCCTGATCGACTCAGCAGGGTAGCTCGCAACACTCGCACGAGCGCGACCCGCCTGTTCGTCCGCCTTGCTCACCGTACCCGCCTGCACTGCGGCGTAATCCACCAGCAAGCCGTGCCGGCCAACTTCGAGCAGGTGCCCGATGACCGATTGAGACTGCTGGTAGACGCTCACGCCCTGCCCGTCGATATCCGTGGCCACGTAATCAAGCGCGCCAGGCACGGTCAGCGTTGGCCAAGTGCGAAACACCGCCCCCACCAGACTGTGCTTCGTGCGGCCGGTAGCGTTGTAGAACACGGCCCGCTGCTTGTACGACTTGTACCGCTCAAGGTTCTCAGGGCTGGTGTCGTGTTTGTTGGGCCTCGGCAAGTAAACATCGCCGCGCCCCTTTACCGTCTCGGAGCCCTTGCACACGTCGCGCACCAGCCGCCAACGGGACTGTGCCGCGTTGTACTCCGGGCGGGTGTAAGTGACGTCTGCCATTAGCGTGCGAATCCCATTTTGATTGATTTGACCGGTTTCCTAGCGCTCTTGGCGACAGCGAAGTACCGGAATCCGTCGGAGCCGTGAGAGGTCCAGTCGTGCAGCGGCTTGTCTTTCCAGCAGCCGCGCTTGTCGTCCCACTCCTTGCGGTAGTTCTCAAGGCAGGAGACCCCCTGCTCGCACTTCGAGTCATCGAAAGCACACTTGGGCAGGATCTCCCGCACCTGCTCGATACCATCGTTGACGCCGAGCTTCGGCACGACCTGGAAAGTCATGCTGTATTTCTGGCCGTCGATGTCGTAGCCCTCGCGGGCCAGCTCCCGACGGGTTTTGGCGTCGCTGCCGAACTCCCTGTTATCGATGTCGTGCGGCCCCCAGTGTTCGGAGTAGGTGTAGCCCTTGTCCTTGAGCACCTTCATGTAGTGCCGCAGGCCTTCGCCGCTGTTCTCGTAGTAATCGATGACGTGAAACTCTTCGCCGACCTGGCGCACGAACCAGATCGCCGTGGAGTCGCCGACGCCGATGTCCCAGAAGGTCATCACCGGCAGGTGGCTGTTGTTCGGGATCACGCCGATACGCTGCTGGGCGTAGAGCTTCGTCAACTGCTGGGCGTAGTAAGCACCCTCAACCGACTGCTGGAAGGCTTCGACCGGGATCGACGGGTATTCCCGCTTCATGTCGTCGCCGAGCGTCTTCTCCTTCGCCGCGTACCAGGCGCGCTGGCCTGGGTTTGTGTCGATTCCGTGCTTGGCGAACAGGTCGTTGAAATAGTCGGTCAGGCGCTGCGGGATGACGACGTCAGTCGGGTCAAGCCAATAGGCCTTGTTCTTCCACCAAGAGAAGAAGAAAAACTTCCAGTCCAGCAAGCCCAGGGGCACGCCGGCCAGTTGTTGGCGCTCCGCGCTCTGCGAGTAATCGAAGAAGTAGCCCGCCCTGCCCTCCGCGGTCGACTCAATCGTGACGAAGCAATCGGTGGCGACAGCCTCGAAGGCGCCGGTGACGATCTCCCGCGCCTTGTGCGGAAACTTGGCGCAGATCTTTCCGAATTCGGATACGTGCAGGTAGCGCAGCGTGCCGCCCCGAAACGAGGTGCTGACGTAGAGCGAACCACCCTTGCTGAAGACCAGCTCGCCGGCGGCGTCATTACTCGCAGGGTTGGCAGCGCGAATCTCAGCAGGCAGGTTGTCGTAGGCGTACTTCACCTTCTCCCGGAACAGGCGCTTGGCGTCGTTCAGGGTGTGAGCGATCAGAGCGCACTTGGCCGACTCGAACAGAGCCGCGTCCAGTTGGATGATGCAGCACTCGGTGGTGAAGCCAAGCTGCCGGGCCTTCAGGATGATGTTCCGGGTGTGCATCCCCTCGAAGTATTCGATCTGCTCGTCCGTCATCCGGAAGCGAACCTTCTTCCCGGCTTTGTCGGTGATGAAGTAAAGGTTGTTCAACCGCCAGTACTTGTCCCGGAGCAGCTTCAAGTGCTCGGGCTTCATGTCAGGCTTCCTTCGATAGATCGTCCATCATTTTCGATAGCTCGTCGGCGTCACTGTTGCCGGCTTTGGTGTCGAGGTCGTAGGCCTGGCGCTCCAGGGCAACCAGCGTCTTCAGGGTCTCGGCGAGCTCCTTCATCGTCTTGGTGCGAGAAGGCAGCGCGCCCATCTTGTTAGCCAGGGCCAGAACGTCTGCCATTGCATCGCCGTCGTCGTGGTCAGCGTCCTTCAACTGGGCGATCAACTCTTTGATGGTGCCCTGCTCATCGGTCAGCGCTTCCAATTCGTCCAGCAGCTTGTTGGTGAGGCGCCGGCCACGTGAGATGTCGCCGCGGTGGGCCATACGGATGTTCGCGATGACCTCGGCGTTGACCTCGATGATCTCTCGCTCGGTTTCCACTGATTTGCTGGCAACCTGCGTGGCAACCTCTCGTTTGGCAACCAGCGAATCAGCTTTCGCCTTGATCTTGGCCTTTAGATCTCGCTCCCAGCCATTGGCCTTGGCTCGCTTCTGGATAGCGGTGTGAGACACACCGCAGGACGATGCGATCTCTCTTACGGAAAGCACGCCGGCCCGATAGGCGCGTTCGATTGCCTCCCAGTCGGGTTGCTTGGTTGTCATAAATTGTCTCAGGCACTTGATTGGTCGAGCACGTGACTCCATTAGTAATGGCGCAGTACCCAATTAACCGTTTTAAGGAAAGAAGATGTCTATCGAAGCGATCTCGAAAGTTGGTGAAAACTCCTACCGCCAATTGATTCCCGCAGCGCAGCGTGCTGTCGCCGTTGGTGCTGCCTTGGAGCTGATTCAAAGCCGCATCGGCACAGCTCTCGCTGGAACCAGTCTTGAAACTGAAATGACCAAGCTGTCGCAGTACGCTGACAAGATCCAAGCTGCTCTTAAAACGGCAGATTGATGCATCCGTGCCGCACTTACCTGCGGCACACCTACCCTTCCCCATTGTCCAGCAGTACATCAATCAGCTTCTGCTCACCCAAGCACATCGCACCCAGGCATTGCAGGTCATCGCACTTAGGGCCGAGGCCGAACACGGTGACCTCTCCCTTCGCGCCGATCAGCGTCAAGGCGCCTACGGTGCATTCAGGATGCTCACCCGCGTCGAGGTCGTCAGCAATCTTGCGCAGGGTCTTGGCAGCATCGCGCCACCCCTCACGCTTGAGCTCAACAATCTTCATGCTCATGCGCTCACCTGCTGAAGCCACTCTTCTATGATCCGGCGCACCACTGGCTCAGTCAGGATTGAGGACGGCTTATCGCCGGCGATCACCGATTGAACCAGGGCGCGCGGTATTACGCGGACAGCATCACTGGCTACCACCATCAGGTGCGGGCGCTGGTCGGCGATGTCGTGGATGGTCGCGGTCATTGCGTCACCATCTGGTGTGTCTGTGCATGGGCGTGACCATGGAGCAGTCCAACGATCAGACCTTGGGGCAGTCCGGCTTCCTTGGCAGCGTCAACGGCATCAGCAATAGCCTTGTCGAGAGCACTTGCTGCGGCGTTGATGTCCTGGCTCATCGGCAGTGCGCGGCGCAGGCGGGTGACGTTGCTCACGGCGCGACCTCATACTGAAATGCCCGATCAGCAGGCATGGCAGTCACAAACCGGCACCGGTGGGCATCGAACTCTTCCTTGGTGGCGATCGTGCGCTCGTAGCGGGAATTGTTCTTCCCGGTGAACCGCTCACGATGAACGACCACACCCTTACGCAGGAACTCGACCTCGGCCGACCCCAGAAGCTTGGTTACGATTACTTTCATGTGACCTTTCTCGCGCCACGATTTGACGCATTCGAAAACGTGGCGCGGATCAATCGACCTTGCGACTGGGCAGTTTGAAGTCAGTCACCCTGTCAGCAATCGACCGGATCTTCTCCACACCCAGAAAACCAACCCAACCACCCGCGAAGGTGGCCATGCTCTGGGGCAGACCGAAGAAGTCCAGGCCACTGATGATGGTCAACGTCAGGCCGCCACAGATCGCGCCCTCCACCAGCATCTGGCGCCGCGTGCCGCCGCCGTAGGTGATGCGCAGGACGGCCATGGCGCAGGACAGCGCAGCCGCACAGAGGATTGGCGAATGCTGGCTCAACCACGCAAGCGCAATCGCCCATGTGTCTGGTTTGTCTGGCATGTTGGACATCTCGGTTCCTCCCCGTCAGGGAGTTATGAATATGACAGGTCATGGCCTGCAGATTTGAATCAGCTCCGGCGGCACTCCCAGCTCAGAGCGAAGGGTGTGGCGGGGCCGAAAACGAAAAGGCCTCGATCAATGTCGAGGCTCTGAATTAGAGGCGCTTAAGCCTTTCGATGCAGATGAGCGCGCCAATTCCGGAGAGGATTGTGCCGCCCGCTGCGATCAGGAAAATGCCAGCTTGCCGCCCAGTAAGATCTCCCCGTCCGCAAGCCTCGTGGTTCGCAGCCACTACCAACAGGTTTACAGCCGCCATGTCGAGTCCGTAGATGCAAAAAAGCCCCAGCGGATGCTGAGGCTCTTGATAAAACAACCAACGCTAAAACAATGCCGTCGCCACGTGAGCACCAACCCTCGCAGGGAGCGGAATCAGGATCTCCCACTGCGGCGGCTTACGCGGCCCCTCTACGGGCTGATGGTTCGACTCATCCATGCGCCAGTAATTGCAGGCATATGCGATGCGGGCATCCAGACCGACTTCATAGTCAAGCCAAGTCACATCATGCCTTGAAGCCCGATTAGCAAATATCTCAAAAATACGGATTGGGTTACTGGGAGTCGGCGTTACAGCATGCGCAAATTCAATTGCCTCCTCAATAGTTTCGGCGGCAAATATTGAGCAGTGCCTGGACCAGTAAAAACCAGTCATGCCCAAGGCCTTTTCAGCGCAATACTCTCTGAGTAGCGCAGGGTCAGCGTTAAGCGGGGGCTCCGACTGAATCAGAGGCCAATATACCGCCCCAAAAGCCGAAAGCCCGCGCTCGTCTTCAACCAGCGCCTGGCCAGGCGCAAGGGTTGAATTTCTGTCCGCATGAAAAAATGTCTGCATGCCATGTCCTCTTTATTGGAAAGGACGTTACACAAGCAGCGAGAAATAAAAAAGCCCCGCACAGTGGCGAGGCTTTCTAGTGTCAAACCCTGACGCGCAAGATCGACAGGATGGGCAAATAATCTCTCACTTTCTCACGCGTTGCAACGGCTTTTTGCTACGCCGCGCAACTTTCGATTAAACCTTCTGCATCAAGCAGTTCCTGAGCAGCAGTTAATGCCTCATTCACCTGGTCATCCAGTGCCTTTCGGATCGACGAGCGCCACCGGTACCGAGTGGATTCCGGCTTGCCGTCGTTATCCCAGTTGGTGATGTCGTACCAGGCGGCCGGGAGCACTGCGGCGGAACGCTTGCCCTCGACGCCTGCAACCTGCGGAATGGCCCAGGTCAGCACTGCGCATTCCCGGAAACGTTTCGGCGCCGGCGTGCGCACCGAGTTGAGCAGTTCCAATATCGCGCCGTGCTTGCGCTCCTGGTGCGTCGAGTACTTCGCCACGAGTGCCCGCCAGTGCGCCGGTGTGAGCGCCTTGTGTAGCCGCCCGAACACCCAGCAGTCCTGGAGAAACGCCGCCTCCTTGCCGACGATCTCCCCCTTCTGCTTGGCGCACTGCACCTTGGGCTCGAAGTCGCAGCCGCCGGCGGAGTTGATGGTCTCGGCGGCCAGCGCCCGAACTACTGCTGAAACAACATTGCGATAGGTCATGCTGCGGCCCTCCGAGCCAATTTCAGTTCACATTTTTTGCAGCGGTCCCAGTTGCCAGGCTCGAACATCGGCATTTTGTCCGTGCTTACCGTGTCGATTCCGCAGATCGAGCGCCAGAAATATGCCCTGCCTTGCGCTGTGATCGCAGCGAATTCCTTTTCCTGATTGAAGTAGTGGGCCTTGCCCGTGATCGGGAACATAGGCTTCAGCCAGCCCTTTGATGGCCTACTTGCGCCGCCAGTGATTTGCGCAATCTGCGTCATGCTGCAGCCCTCTTCAGTTCTCTGGTCTTTGCCCGGTACTCGGCGGTAATGGCTTTCAGTTGCTCGACTGTTTCCTTGCGCGGCTCGTGGTCGGCTTCCAGCGCCTCGACAGCCTCAAGGCCGATGCGGGCGATGAGGCCGGTGCGGAAACCCTGGGAAACCGTCTCGCCTTTGCGGGCGAACTTGGATGACCCCGCATTGCAGCTTTTGCACTGAAGCCAGATATTGCTGGGCACCAGCCTGAGTTCTGGACGGGCGCCCTTGCCGAGGAAGTGCCCCGCATCGAACGCCCCGCCGGTCTTCCAGCCCTGGGCGGAAAGGATCGATTCCTGCGACTCGCCGCAACTGATGCAGCCGCTGCCAACGCTCAGTTCGTAGGTGCGGCGGTAGTCCCGCACAGCCTTCTCGGCATCCTTCATGTGGTCGGCACGACTCTTCAGGGCCTCTTTTCGCACCTTGATCTCCCGGCGCCCTACTTCTGCCAGGGCTTTGCCTGCAATAGCCCGACCCCTCTCCGACTGACCGTGTGCGATGGCGCACTCGATCTCGCCGCACACCGCTTGGGCGGCTCGGGCTGGAGTGAACATCACCCGGCACGACGGGCAGCGCTTGCGGCGTGGGCCACTGGATTGAAGCGGGGTCTTGCGCTGCAGTGGTGTGCGCTTAAGCGTCATTGGGGGCACTCCTGCCGGTCGGTGCATATGGTTCGGTAGTGCCCGAAGCACTCCGGCGACTGCCATGCCGTTGGCGTATGGAAGTCCATCTGGTGCTTCTTGGAGCAGGGGTTGTAGTCGGAGGGGACTTCTCTTTTCTCGCTCCAAGTGCGGAAGTTCAGGCACTCGTCGCACCACCTGGCGGGCTGCCGATTGCTCTTGGTGCTGTTGCGCCTCCGAACAATCTCTTCGAACAACTCATCGTCGGTGAAGTGGTCAAGAACGCTCATGCGTAGCTCCCGATCTGGTCAGCAGCACTCAACGCCGCCTCTTCGGTTTCAAAATGTGCAGACAGCACCAGGCGCCAGCAGGCGTTGAACACGTCGCGGTAAAGGGGCTCGAACGCCGTATCGTCCATGGAGGCCCAACTGATCGACTTGGCTTCCTTACGCACGCCGTCTGGAGTTCGCACCAGGTGGAAGTGACCGGCCTCGATCGTCACCCATTCACGAAATGCTTCACGGGACTTATCCACGGCCGGAAAGCGCTCGGCCCTAGCCGACTCTAGGCCGGTGATGTACGCATCAACTGCATGCGGCAACTGCCCAGGCTTTCCGCTCTGCGCCTCGAAGAACTTGGCCAACCCCTGGATACCGCGCAACTCCTGACGCGGCACCAGGCCGCCGACCGGCTCCCAGTACTCCCACGCCAGGTCCAGCATGGAGAAGAACTTGCCGTGGAACTTGGCGTTACGCATACGGGTGAACTTGCCATGGACGACCTGGCCCAGCTTCCATTTCTGGGTCAGCTCACGATCAGCCTCAGTGGCCGGCATTAAACCGTGGGCAGTGCGGATAAGGGCGAGTTCAGCCATTGCTCACCTCCGCCGCTTCTGCGATGAATGCCAGGCGCTCCAGACGCTCGGATGCTTGACCGGCGAGATTGGCGCCGTCAGCCTCATCTACCACCGGCATGCACACAAAACGGATTCCGTGCCTGACCAGGGCGTTGGCCACCTCAAGGGATTGGCGTAGCTGTGCTGGGTTTGCACGCTTCATTGCGATATCCCCTTCAGCAGCTCCTGCAGCTGTTTCAGCTTGTTCACGGCCTCGGCATTGCTCTCGCGCTCAGTCTCAACCGATAGCGCCACCTCTTCGATGCGAGTGGCGAGCGCTTTCATGCGCTTGCTGAAGTCGTCGGCCAGATTCACCACCTCACCGGAAAGGCTTGCCAGGACGTCCAGCGCGCCGGTCTCAGGCTTCTTGATCGAAACAGCGGATGTCTTGGCTACCTGGGTCACTGCCTGCTCCTTCTTAGGTTTTGGGGTTGCTGCGTCACGCTGAAACTTGCCGCCGACCGGCTCGCGGATCAGGCCGGCCTCCTTGAGTTCGCCAAGGGCGCGACGAATTGCATAAGGCGATGCGCCGGTGGCCTTGGCCGTAGATACGGCGCCGTGGATTTCGTGGTTGCTCCAGCTCGTCTGGATCGGGACGTAGGCGAAGATCTTCTGTGCGATTGAGGACTGGCCCGCGAGGATTTGTTGCTGTCTGGATTCGTTCATTGTGCCGCCCTCTTCGCTTCCAGCTCCTGAGCCTGCTTGATCAGCATCGCCCGGCGATCAGCCAACTCATTGGCCGCATCAATTCGAATTTCATCCTTCCGCTTGGCCGTGGCCTTCCGCATTCCCAGCATCGACTTCTTCACCAGGTGGAGTTTTTCGCGGAGCGCCGGAGCCGGATGGGTAACAGCACCTGTGAGCAGCCCGGCGACAGCCCGGCCGTCCTCGGTGATTGGCTCAATGCTCAGGTCCGCCAAGTACTTCTGGCCGTATTCGCAGGGGATACGCTGCATCTGCACTGCCCTGGTGACTGCCTGGATACGGCGGTTGGCGTCAAAGCCTACGGACACATGCCAGTTGACTGCCTTCGCATCCTCGCGGGCCTGGCCCACGAACCGCTCATACGCGCTGATGAAAGCCATGCGGGCACCTACCTTGTCGCCGGCATCGAGCACCGGCTTTGCAGCGGCCAAGGCCAACTGGATTTCGTCGGTCAGCACCACAGTTTCGAATTCGTCGTTGGTGGTCATGGCAATGGCCCAGGCCTCGTCCTTCCCAGGGCGACCGTCGGAGGTCTGGACACGCTGCAGGATGTCAGCCATAGCCAGCTTGCCCTTCACTTCGAAGCGGCACGCCTTCAACGCGGCTTTGACGACAGGCACCGGGTAGGCACAGAGGTCTTCAGCCATCATCGCCGCAGTGCCTGGGTTCATTTCCTGACCCATGGCCTCGGCCGTCGCGCAGATGGCGGCGGCAAGTCCGGCAACCTGCTGGTCGTTCATTTCAGAGGTATTCATTGCGGTCACCTGCTTGGCGCTTGGCCAGAACCATCTGGGCGGCCTGCTCGGCTGCGGAGAGGTTTGCCTCAGTCCTTTCCATCTGGCGGGCGGTTGTTCCGTTGATGCGCTGCCCGGTCACCCACTGGGTGTGGTAGCTCTCGGCGTTGGCCAGTAGCTCGTTGAGGCTGTGGCACTTGCGCAGGACGGCGGCATCGCTGGTTTTCAGGAAGTGGGCTGCCACGTGGTGGGCGACGTCGGCGCCCAGTCTGTCGACGAGCAAAGCCATCTGCTTGCCAGTCTTGGCGTTCCACACCGGCCAGGCGTTGTAGCGTTTGCGGTAGGCCATGGCGTAGTTCGCCCAGACCTTGAAGGTTTTGCAGGTTTGGTCTTTGGGGCCTGGCATGTCGGCAGGGATCTCAACTCGTGGTTGCTGCGGAACGAATTGCACGACCTGCCCCGTCACGACCTTGGCGGTAGCCTGGGGCGTAATTGGTTCAATGACCGGTTCTATGACTGGTTCAAGAGAGTTACTGATTCTGGGTGCAGCTGCTGCACTACCCCCTGGTGCAGGAGATTCACTAGGGGGTGAACCTGCTGCATTACCCTGGTGAATCTGCTGCGCTACCCCTGGTGCAGGAGGTGCACTACCCCCATCGAGAGTGAGGAAGTAAACGTTCGACGAGTTTCCCTTCGGACCACCCTTACGGATTTCCTTTCGCAGCAATCCCGCATTACACAGGGCTGTGATGTGGTTCATGACAGAGCGCTTGCTGATCTCGCACTGATCGGCGATGTGCTGATAGGACGGCCAGCACTCGCCTACGTCGCTGGCGTTGTCGGCCAGCTTGATCAGCACCAGCTTGCGCAATGGATTGCCTACGCGAAGTTTCATCGCGGCGACCATAAGGCCCATGCTCATATCAAGCCTTCCCGACCTTAGCGGCCAATTCAAGGAAGCGATCCACATACCAGTGAGGCTGCGTCTCGCGGGGGCATTGAGGGCTGGTGAGGTTCTTGCCGTAGGCAATGCCCTTCTCAGTCACGGACCAGAAGTCGACCATTTCCTGCTTGGAGTTTTTGCGCTGGAGCAGAACCAGGAAGCCGTGGGCCTTGAGTGCAAGGTTGAAGGCGCGGGCAGTACTGGCGATGGCGTGATCTTTGATCAGGGCGGTGATTGCCTTGGTCGGCATCGAAGACCCGCCAACGGCATCAGGGGCAGCGTCCACGGCGTAACCTGGGAGGAACTTGGCATCCAGGCCATTGTTGGCGGCGATCTTGGCCAGCATCAGCATTTTGCTGGATGGCGCGGGCTTCAGCAGGCGGTCGAAGCACTCAAGGATTGCCAGCTCGCCGACGATCTTGGAGTTGTTCGGGCCCTGGGCAGAAAAGGTGCCGGTCTTGCGGATGCTCGGCAGGACCTGGCCCACCACCCACTCTTCGAACTGCTCAGCAGCAGGAAGCTTGGACTTCATCACCAGACGGTAGAGATCGCGCTCAGGGATGATTTGCACCGCACGGACCTGACCTCCCATTTCGGTATGGCAGGTACTGACCGCTTTGCAGTGGACATTGATCGCCTTCGACGTGTTGGAGTAGCCCAGGGCTTCGGCGATGTCCTTGGCGATGAACCATGGCTCCCCATGGCCGTCGTCAATTACGCGGACAGGGAAGCCGTGGAAGTCGAAAGGAGTCACGGGCTTAATCCGCGCCACGTTTTCACATTGCGAAAAACGTGGCGCGGGAATGTTGGGGGTATTGACGGGGATGGATTGTGTATTCATTATTGCCTCGCTGAAGTAGCAATGAGCCAGGCCACGAACCTGGCTTTTTTGTGCCTACGATTTATGCGCGGGCTTTGTGCAGTTCAATCACCGCCGCCACAGCCTCAAGGCTTGCCGACATGTACTTGGCGTGCAGGGCGCGGATTTTCTTTGCTTCGTTCGAATCGATCTCGCCGTCTTCCAGAGCAGAAGCCACCATCTGGTCAAGAGCGCCGCGCTGTGCAGATGCGGCCAGAGAGCGCTGATACAGGTCGACGTTGTCCAGCTCCCCCGCCTCCGGGATCTTTACGAACACACCGCCGTACATCGCGCAGATGTAGTCCGGCAGATGCTCGGTCTTTGTTTCGCTTTCCAGCACGAAGATCTCGGCATCGCTCAGCGGCTTGCACCCGGCGGTTTCGTAAATCTGGTTCTCCAGGCGTTTGTCCTTGATGCCAAGGCGAGCTGCCGCGCAATCCATCCCACCAGGGAAAGCGTTGGACACAGCAGCCATTACTTGGCGGCGGGTCTCTAGTACGGGCGTTTTCATGTCCTAGTTTTTCCTTGGGTCGATTGCGGTCAAGATGGCTTCAATGGAACGGCGGACAGGGATGTCGCTTAGGCGGCCTGGGCCTTCTTTACGGCCTTAAACTTCCCCTTGGAGAGAACCTGAATCTGGTACTGCCGGGATTCGGGAATGGTTTCCCCCCACATGGTCACGGCGCTTGGACGAATGCCCAGGGCCAATGCCAGCTTTGTCTTGTTGCCGAAGAATTCGGCGACTTCATGCGTATTCATTGCGCATCCTCGTTCGACTCTGATGTAATTTCAGCATGCTTAATTTGTTGCGTCAACGCTGTTTTCTGCCTACTGCATGCTTAAATTCAGTTAACTTAATATTGGGTCCATGGAAAGACACGAACGTATTGCCCGAGCCATACAGCTCAGCGGGAAAAAGAAGGGGGAAATTGCATCGCTTTGCGGCGTCGCAAATTCTGCCGTCACTCAATGGATTACTGGGGAGAGCAAGAGCCTTCGGCCAGAGAACCTTTATGCCCTGGCGAAAGCGACCGGGTTTCGAGCCGAATGGCTTGGTATTGGCGAAGGTGAAGAACGGGAGGCTTCAGAGTCGAACATCTCCATTGCGGTCCAGCCCACCAAATCATTCCGCTACCCGGTAATCAGCTGGGTTGCCGCCGGCGCCTGGGCCGAGGCTGTAGAGCCCTACCCCGCCGGCTTCTCGGACAGCTATGAGTTTTCGGAGTACGACTCCAAAGGCCCGGCGTTTTGGCTAAAGGTGAAAGGCGACTCGATGACGGCGCCTGCAGGCCAGAGCGTCACCGAAGGCACGTTGATCCTAGTCGACACCGAAGCCGAGGTCGCGCCAGGTAAGCTGGTCGTGGCCAAGCTGCCGGATAGCAATGAAGCGACATTCAAGAAACTCGTGAGCGACGGCGGCCGGCTATTTCTGAAACCGCTGAACCCAAGCTACCCAATCGAGGCGGTCGACGAGAACTGTCGGATCGTGGGTGTAGTTGTGCAGGCGCTGCAGAAGTTTTACTGACGCACTTCAAGGAGTAGCCATGTCCCTCACCAAGCCCAACCAGCAGCTACGCCGCGACCTCAAGGCCATCGCCTCCAACCTTGAGCAGTCCTGTATCGACCTGGGAAAGCTGGCGGAAAAGCTCAGCGATGCCGACGCCATAGCCCTGATGGGGTTGGTGGGCACGCTCTATGAGGAAGCTGACAGGTTGGTGGGTTATGCCGAGGAAGTGAAGATCGGTCAAATAAAGCGGGTTACGGAATAGCGCGAATGACTGCATGGCGAGAGCAGAGCTTCTGGAGCAAGGTTGGGGTCATTGCTTGGCTGGCGCTGCTTATGGTGATTCCTGGTGCTTCCGACGCGGTCGGGCTGGGCGGAAACCAATACGGCCGTAAGCGCGTGTTCAGCCCTGGCTTCCTCATGCTCTGCGTTTTCGTGGCTGTGTTTGAGCTGATAGCGCTGAACCATTTCTATGGTGTTCAAAAATGGGGTTAAATCGGAGTTCCTGTCGTAGAACAATAGGAGCCTATATTGCGAGCCGAAAAAAACCATCGAACTTAAACAAGCTACTAACTCTCATGGAACCGCCTCAAGGGCTAACAAGGAATATTTATGGTGCCCGCATTCAAGGCAAATGATTTTTCTGGAAACACTAAGATTACTGATGCCGGCATTCGAAACAACTTCAGCAAGTCTTTAGAGCCTTGGAGCCCGCTAGTCGAGCTAATCTGGAACGGTTTTGATGCGAATGCGGACAACATCTCAGTTACAACAAGAGACACCGGCCTGAATGCTACAGAGTCCATTACTGTTTTAGATGACGGCGCTGGAATCGACTTTACTCGCCCTGATGACAACTTCCTTAGATTCCGTGACTCACTAAAAAAGAAATCCCACGACGTGCACGGGGAAAAGGGCATAGGGCGACTCGCCTTTCATAGAATATGCAACAGGGCAATCTGGTACACGAAATTCAAAGATGAAAATGCAAGGATTGAGATAAGCAGCAGCTCTCTGAGCAGTGTGAAAGGCACAACAATTCCTGCAAGTGAGCAAAATGCACTTTTGGCAAATAGCACTTCCGGAACATGTGTTGAACTCTTAGAGTTCATCGGCTATTTCCCTAGCCAAGCCGCCCTAACCAATCAGCTTGCACTAGAGTTTGGGTGGTATCTTGCGTTGAACCCTAGCAAACAGCTTATTTTTAATGGCCACATTGTAACGCCACCAGAGCACTCATGTAGCGACACATCTTTCACAATCGAAGGCAGTGAGTTTAAATTAAGACTGATACATTGGCGAGATAAGCCGGCATCGGAGAGGTCGTATACATATTATAGAAGCAGCTCCGAAAATGTTATTTATCATGCGCCGAGCAGTCTTAACAAAAAGCCGAATTACCATACGACGCTATCGGTACTATCCTCTTGGTTTGACGAATTTTCAGAGGATGAAAACGGCCAGTCTTTAGATATGCGCAGTATGCAGCACTCTAAAGTATGGAAGGCTCTTCAAAAAGAGGTTGGCGCATTCGCCCAAGAGCACTATAAATCATATTTGGTTGGTCAGGCTGACGAACAGATCCAGAAGCTGATAGATGATGGTGATTTCCCAGACTATAGCGAGTTAGGAAAAAGTTACTCAGAGTGGCGCTTAGGGAACTTGAAGGGCATCCTCAGAATCATAATAATTTCAGAGCCAAGAATATTTAAGGATAGTAATAAAAGACAAAGGAAAATAATAATAAGGTTATTGGACAAAATATCTGTATCCAATGAAAATGACGCCATATTCGATGTGCTTGAGGGCATACTTGATTTAGACGAGGCGTCTATGCAGCTATTTTCCGATCAAATTAAAACCGCAAAATTGAATAATATTATTCAGACTATTGAAAAGCTTCAGAAGCGGGAAGCAGCAATCTCTCGCATATCCGAAATAATGCTTAATCATTATAACGAGACCCTTGAGACTCCAGATCTCCAAGGAGTTATAGAGGCTAACACCTGGCTGTTTGGAAATCAGTACGAAACTATCGGAGCTGAAGAAACCACTTTTACTGTCATTGCTGAAAATCTTCGCAACTCGATTGCAGGTATAAATGAAGTACTTGATGACGATGTCGACGACGGAGCTAATCTGTCAGGTGCCAATCGACAAGTAGATCTCTTCCTAGTCAGACGCAACATGCAGTATGACTCGCACAATAATCAACCGTACTTCAGATGCGTAATTGTAGAAATAAAAAGACCAAGTATCGCTCTCAACAAAAAGCATCTTCGCCAGATTGATGACTATGCGGGAATTCTCGCAAAGCATCCGCAGTTCAATGGAATTCAAACTCGCTACGAGATTATACTGTTAGGTCGAAAGATATCCCCAAACGACTATGACATTTCCGAAAGGCTCGAGCAGGTTGCGGGACGAAATGATCCCGGCCTGGTAGGCGGCGGCCCCATCAAAAAATACGTGAAAACCTGGCAAACCATTATTGAAGAATTCCGAATTGCAAACGACTATCTTTTATCGACTCTTCAAACTCAGCGTGACACGCTTGAAAGCTCGAAAGAAGATCTTTTGAAGCATCTGCATTCGCCAACTCACTAAAGATTACGCCCGGCCCAGCGCCGGGCTTCTTGTATCTGCCCTTCCCTTCAGCAATCTGGCGATCGGCGGCCATTACTACGTATTCTCATGGGTTAAACTTGGGTTGAGATATGGAGGGAATACCAATGGAAAAGTCGAAAACCGCAGAAGAGATTCGAACGCTTCTGCTGTCCCAGCGTCCCGACCTGAGAGATGAGCTTGCGAAGATTTCCGACCTTGAGGTGCTGCAGCTCACGGCATGCGCCTACAAAAGCGCGATTGATATCAAGGAAGCCGAACTGATTGAAGTAGAAGCTCGCCTGGACGACGCCGCAAGGGCTCTATTTTCTCCTGTACCCCACTGACTTCATTAAGGCCATGCAATTGGACGGGCTTCTTGTACTGCCCCCCCGATCAGAACTCTACTCTGCTAAGGTGGCGCACTCTGAATGCAATGGAAGCTTCGAAGAATGGACTCATGGAAGACACTGGCGATCGCCCTACTGGCATCTGTCAGCACTCAGGCCGTATCAGGTGATGGCGCCAACCCTATCGCTGCCGCGATATTTCTCACAATTTCCGCGCCAACCATTTTAATTGGGGCGACCACATCCCTCACGACCGAGCCGCCTGAGATTTTCAAGTCAGCCAAGACTGACGCTCTGGCCTTCATCGGTTCGGACGGGGAGATTCGCGGCGCGGAGTTTGAGCAGGCGTCCCGGTATTATCGCTCGGCCTACACATCGCCTCATATGTCTGACATGCAACTGGCGCAGGCGATCGCGACCTCGTTCTGATGACGGCGTAAGACTGTCCCCTCCTCTTGTCCCAGCAAGAACGCACTCTGCTATGGTAGCGTCCCACTAAGGCCGCAATGGAAGCATCGAAGAATGGACACATGGAAGATTGTAGCAGCAGCCCTTATGGTATCGATCAATGCTCATGCTTCAGAGGGGTCTGATGACTCCTACAATAACTCGATGCTGTCAGTGCTAATGGCTCCAACCTACACCGTTGCGGGAACTACCGGACTTACCATGCTGGCCTCAAATAACTTCAAGCCTGCAAAGGCTGACGCACTTGCGTTCATCGGCTCAAAAGGCGAGATTCGCGGCGCACAATTTGAACAGGCAGTACGCTTTTATCACACGACCTACGCACCACCGCTGATGACTGACCATCAACTCGCCTTAGCAATCGCGACTTCATTCTGAGCTCGACCTTCAAACTAACCGCCGCACCATACCTTTCGTTTCTGCGACATCCTTTTCACCTGGCATTTACAGGACAGAGCGCAAAGTCGCGCTACTCAGTTGAAGAATTCCCTTTTGGTCCGCCCACAAGCGGGCTTTTTTTTGCCTGAGCTTCCAATTTCTCTGGGTTCGGGCAAGCTTTGCAGCCACCCAGAAGTTCGTCGTGTAGCCCGACGATAACCGCAGATTCGGCGCTCTGCAGGTTAAAAAATGGCGGGATCAGGTGCTGCTTTCGAATTCACCAATCGTCGATGCCTTACACCCATCACTGCCAAACACGTACATACATTCCCCTTGTATTTGATAGCTTAAAGCCATCAAGCGGCATGCCTTATGCGCAGAGCCGCCCTAGAAAAGACGTGGACGTCTGGCAATCATCATTAATTGATGAGTTGTTTCTATCAGGGAAGAGGATCTGAAATTGGTGACCGCCACCCAATCCTCCATAGCCAAATGCTCAGGAATCCACGCGAGCTTATGGCTGCCCCTGCCCGACCAAAGCGTTAAGCACTGGTGCCCTCCCAGGAATCTGTTTTGCGACCAAAAATCGTTGCCCAGGAGCACTCTCAGGAAATGGATTCCGGAAACCATTCAATAGACGGGGCGGACTCCGAAAAGCCAAACGAGTAGGAACTTAAATATGGAGATTTATAGTATGTCAGCTCAAGAAAACCACGTTGGTGTTGGCGGATGGACTGCTTACCACGAACTGACCCCAAAGGACCACGCTGTATTCAAAGAAGCCTTGGAAGGCTTTGTGGGGGTGCAATACACCCCTGAGACGGTTTCGACTCAGGTCGTCGCCGGCACAAACTATCGCTATCACTCGAAAGCACAGCAGCCTGGTTCGCCAGCAATCTGGGCAGCAATCGTGGAAATCTACGCCCCCCTCAAAGGTAAACCGCACATCACCCAGATCATCCGCATCTAGGCGCGTTTGACACCCTTCGGGTCGCGCGAGGATTGCGAGACTCGAAGGCTGATCGCCGCCCCCCGCTTGTGCTGTCCCTGCTACGCTTCTGGCTTCTCCCTCCCCTGGAGCCGCAAGCATGCATGCGCCCTACTCCCTCCCAGACATCCTTGAAAGAATCTACGAGAACCAGCTCGCCCTTGAGGCTGCGCTGATGGAGTTGACGTTGCTCGTCGAAAGCCAAGGCCATACGGATGCAGGCCAGAACGTCCGAGGCGCCCTGGAGGCGATCGGGGAGAACGCAGGGCATATCAAGCAGGGTTTGGCCAGGCTGAAGGCCCAGGGGCCGGATTGACCGCCCTCCTCTCCAATGGTGGCTGTACGCCATGAATGGTAAAGTGCTCGATCTGCCCAATGGATTAGGTTTTTGATATGGATAATGGAAACCCAGCAGCTGCATTCCTGCTCTTGGCGATCAGCTTCGTCATCTATTTTTTTCCAACGTTTATTGCCTCCTACCGCAAGCACCTCAATGGAACCTCCATTTTTCTGGTGAATCTGTTCCTAGGCTGGACGTTTCTTGGCTGGGTTGTCGCCCTGGTGTGGGCATCGTCGGCAAACACGGAAAAGTCAGCAGAAAAAAGCACCCCTGCTCCAGCCGTATCCGGTGATCGCGCCTGCCCGTACTGCGCCGAGACAATCAAGAATGCCGCCATCAAGTGCAGGCACTGCGGTGCCGATGTTGAGCCTGTTAAGCCGCCCCGCCTGAAACAAGGCTGGGTAGCGTCTACCGCCTGCCGCGACAAGGAAGAACAGGAGCGCACCATGGACGCCATAGCGATGGCGGGACTCCCTGTTGTGTCGATGACCGGCCTTTCTGTAGGTGCCGGCCCCTACGAGACCAAGGATGAAGCGAAACGGGCGCTGGCCGTCCTGCGAGATGGTCCGCGCCTGTTTAGTGAGATCGTCTACAGAGACTCGGTTAGCAGCAAGTACACCCCCATCACAGACTGATACCTAAAGGTCGCCAGAGCCCGCCCAGAGCGGGCTTTTTCATGCCCCGAGCAAAGCACCTGCGCGAATTATTTACACGTCCTCTAGAGGCAATTCAATTCTTCCTTGCCATTACGCGGCGGCACAAATACTGTATATACATACAGTTACGGTAAGGAATGCCACATGTCTCGCCCTGCTTTTTCCACCTCGCAAATGAGCTCTTCCTACGAAGCCACAGGTCGGCGCCTGCAAGCGCTGATTGCCGCGCCAGGTGTTCAAAAGGTGCAAGCGGTGACAGTGGCGAGGCTGGATCACGAAAGCCCTGAGGACTGGAAGCGACTGCTTGATGAGATCAGTGAAACCGCCGGTGTCCGGATTGAGCACTTGGAAGGTGGCGTAGTCAGGATCGGTTGGCGCGAGTACTTCGACGCGTAAATGAGCCCGCCACTGAGCGGGTTTTTTATCGCCGCAAATTTCAGCATTCTTAATTTATTTATTCAGCATGCTTGACACGTTAATTTCAGCTTGCTTAAATTCAGCTCAAGCCAGCGACGAACATCGCAGGCCAGCAGCGAAAGCCGCGCCGCTCTTTAGCGACACCCCTTGCCGGATCACCACCGGCCCAGATTCAAAGGCAGCGATGAACCGGCCTAAACGGTTCAGAGGGTTGGCAACTGACCCGGGCGTGCAGCGTAAAGCGCCAAGAACAGTTATCCAGCGGGAGAACAAGCCGAAAGGCCCGCGGCTGGAGTGACATTTGATTCAAGCCGGTGACCGACGCCAGTAGCGGGTCACGGCGGAAGTTTTCACTGATGCACCCAACTGCAGCTCGGTCGGGTGCATTGGGAAAACAACCGGGAGTCACACATGAAAGTCGATAACGAAGTGATGGCGCTGCTCAGCGCTTCGCGCACCGAAGACAACAAGCTGTTCATCACCGCCGGCCAGCTCGATAAGAGTCTGTATCAGCGCCTCGACAAAACTCTGAAGGCTGCGGGCGGCAAGTGGAACACCAAGGCAAAAGCGCACTTGTTTGCCGGTGACGCCGCCGACGCAATCGAAAACATCCTGATGACCGGCGAGGTTACTGTTCCTCAGGACTTCGGCTTTTTCCCGACGCCGCCGCACGTTGCAAAACAGGCGGCGGACCTCGCAATGATCAGCGACGGGATGTTGGTGCTGGAGCCGAGCGCCGGGCGTGGCGCACTGGCGGTGGCCGCCAACTCCGCAGCGGTAGGCGTAATGGTCGACATGCACGAATTACTGCCGGACAACCACAGAGCGCTGATCGAACTGAAGCTGCCGCTGTCGGGTGTTTCCGAACCTGGCGACTTCTTGCAGGTCGAGCCTAAACCCATCTATGACCGAGTGCTGATGAACCCGCCCTTCGACAAAAAGCGCAGTGATATTCACCACGTTGTTCACGCACTGAAGTTCCTGAAGCCCGGCGGCCGACTGGTGGCGATCATGCCTTCCGGTGTGACCTTCCGCGATGACGCTCTGACCCGGGACTTTCGCGGGATCGTAGAGCAGCGCGGCGGGAGTATCGAAACCCTTCCAGAAGCCTCATTCAAGCAAGCCGGAACGATGGTCAACACCGTATTGGTGGTGATCCCGGCCGCAGCCTGACAACCAGCGCCACGACAGCCTGTCGTTAACTGCCCGAGGCCCTGGTACTCCCCAGCACCAGGCTGCATCGGAGTGTGAACTGAGTACCGCCGGCCAGCGCGAGAGCAAAGGCAGACAAACGTCATGCAGTTCACACCCCGATGCGGACGAAATCGCAGCCTATAACCGCCCACCTGCATCCAACTGCCAGAGCCCACCGCCGCAGTTGAAACCCCGCACGGAGGATTTGCAGCCATGCCCCAGTAAGCACTCGCTGCCGAGCAGCAGTGTCCGCAGGCACTACAGTCCTGTGCGCTTTGACCGACGAGAGAATATCGGTTGCGGAGAGCGTGCCTTGTCAGCACCCCGAAAGCGGGCATAGCCCAACGGACGGCTGAGACATCAGCGCCGGAGACGTAACCGGCAACCCTCCCCCACCTCTACCCGTCAGCACTCCTCCCCCGCGCCCATCGGCAACCAGCGGGAGGCATGAGTGTTGACGAATACAGGTGAACAACCCGCCACCTTGGAGGTGACCATGCACCACAGCATCCAATCGCGCCGCGACATCGTCGAAGGCCTGCATCAGCGTTCACGTCTCGCCACCATTGAGCTGTACCGGCTGATCGGCCGGCCTGAGCCAGTGGTCGCCTTCCGGATGATAGTCAAGCCTGCAGGCCGCGACTTCTTTCATGTGGTGGATAGCCGGACCGGCAAGGTCATTGGGTTCCGCCGCAATCACAACGCAGCCTGCGCCCTCGCTCGGCGCCTCGAACGGGAGTAAATCATGACGAACTTTCTCGATACGCCAGAAGGACCGGACTGGCTCCACGACGCGATCAACTCGCTGATCTGCGGCGACAACGTCACGGCGCCGCGGGCGCACGGCAAGTCGGTCGCCCTGGTCACTCCTCAGTCGTTGTGGGAAGCGCTGGCAGAACACCTCGGCGCACAGGAGCACATCGCGCCCCTCCTCACCGACAACCGTGAGTATCCGATTGAGCGGCTTCTGTGTTGGGTCATTGCCGATGGACGCCACGTTCACGGCACCGCCTACGACCTGGCAATTGAGGCGATCGGCCAGCCAAAAGGCAAGCATCCCACGGCACTGCACGATGTCGCGGAATCGCTGATCCGACCGCACGCAAATGAGTACGGCCGGGCCCGCACCGAAGAGCTTGCGGCGGATCGCGCCGCCGACGAGGTGGAGCAGCGCAAGGCTGATGCCGCGTGACGCCAGGTCAACGCACCCGGCGTCCGCTCATCTGGCGCAGCTCTTTCTCTGCCCTCTCCCTCTGCACCTTCCTGATATTGCTCGGCTCTCTCGCTGATCGAATTACCTCTTAACCAATACCTTCACAGCGCCCCGCTAGGATGGCGCGGGAGATAGTCATGCTCGCAGCTATTGCAGATCGAATTCGCTCCAAGTCCTACGAACTTCCGCTGTCCCGCGACTACGTCCGCCACTGGGGCCTGAAAGAGGCCATCCGGGAGCTGGTACAGAACGCCCTGGATAGCGAGTCGCCATTTGAATATGCCTTCGCCGATGGCCAGTTGTTCATCACCAGCCGGTTTGCCAGACTTGAAGCCAGCACCCTGGTACTGGGCAGCACTTCCAAGGCTGACCGCTCCGACGCCATCGGCAGTTTCGGCGAGGGTTACAAGATCGCCCTGCTGGTGCTGACCCGCAACGGCTACGACGTGAAGGTCTGGAACGGCAACAAGCAGTGGGTGCCTGAGTTCCGGCACAGCGACCAGTTCGACGCCGAAGTGTTGTGCATCAACGAAACCCCAGCCCACCGGCAAAATCAGGGCGTTGAATTCGTCGTATCAGGCCTCACCAAGGACGATGAAGCAGAAACTCGCGGCATGTGCCTCCGTATGCAGCCGCCGATGAGCGATGTCATCGGCACCAAGTACGGACACATCCTTCCTTCCCGGCCCGGCAAGCTCTACGTCGGCACGCTCTTCGTGTGCGACACCGATCTGACCTACGGCTACGACATCCTCCCCGAGCACCTGCAGCTTGAGCGTGACCGCCAAACGGTTAGCGGGTGGGACCTGAAACAGGTATCGAAAAACGCCTGGATCGACACCGGGCGCCTGGATGAGGTAGCGGAAAAGATCGAGGCAGGCATTCCTGACGTTGAATATGTCGAGTACGGCAGCACCGAGCTTGTGCGCGAGGCCTGCTACAGGTTGTTCCAGCAGAAGCACCCCGGCGCTATTGCCGTTCAATCCCAGGAAGAGCTGAACAACCTAGTCAAACAGGGAATGACCAATACCGTAGTGGTAAGCCGGACCTTCCACTCTCAGGTTTCAAACTCGACCTCATACAAGCAGCAGGTCTCCCACGTCGTTGCCATCCAGACGCCCAAAGCTGCCCTGGAAGAATGGTATCGCGACAACAAAAAATACATGAGCAGGCTGCCGGCGGCTTCCTTCAAGGAGCTGCTCAAGCGTGCTGACGGCTGGAGGAATAAGTGATGCCTGAGAACACTAGGATATGGGATCAGGTCGATACGACCGATCCTGATGCAACGAAAAAATTCACAGGAGCGGGCGGCTTCAAGGGTACCGCCATCAAGCCGACGTATTTGATGCGCAAAGCCACTGAGATCTTTGGTCCGTGCGGCGAGGGATGGGGCTGGAGCGTCCTTGAAGATCGGTTTGACGAAGGCGCCCCACTCCAGGCACCTACCAAAGAATGGCCTGAAGCACCGCTGATCTGCGCGAAGCTGCACACCATAAAAATCGAGCTCTGGTATCTCGGCAAGGCTGGACAGAAATGCACTGTCCAGCATTACGGCCACACACCTTTTGTCCACCTACAGCAGGGAAAAATCCTGACCGATTGGGAGGCAGCGAAGAAATCGCTGACTGATGCAATCGGCAAATGCCTGCAACCACTCGGCTTCGCCGCTGACATCTACATGGGCATGTTTGACGATCCGACCTACGTCGACACCATCACCGAAGAATTCAAGATCGAGAAGGCTGAAGACAAAGACGCCGAAATTTTGCGCCAAAAACAGGAGCGCATTGACTGGCTCGCCTCGGCTGTCGAGACCATCGGCAAGGCGGTAACCGCCTATGAGCTGAAAACACTGAACGTCAAATACATTCGTGAGGCAACCCGCCGTAACGAGCCGGCTTTCATCGCGCGGATCACCCGGGCGTTCGAAGAGCGCAAAACCACCCTGGAAAAATCGACTGAGGACGCAGCATGACTCAACTCTACGCACTGACCGGCAAGCTCGCCGAACTCCAGGCCATGGCTGACACCGACGATGAGGGCCTGAAAGAGGCCTTGCAACACGCCATGGACGAAGTGCAAGGCGACTTCAACGACAAGGCCGACAACATCGTCATGTTGCGCCGGAACATTGAAAGCGACGTGACGGCCATCGAAACCGAAATTGAGCGCTTGGCCGAGCTGAAACGGATCAAGTCCAACAGCGTGTCGCAGATCAGTGACTACCTGCGCCGCAACATGGAGGCCGCCAACATCAAGTCGATCAAGCGCCCGCTCTTCACTATCACCCTGGCACTGGGCAGTGAGCGAGTGATCGTAGACAACGAAGATGCAGTGCCAGACGAATTGACGTCGGTGAAATCAAGCATCACCCCGGACAAAAAGGCCATCGCCGCAAAGCTCAAAGAAATCCGCGAGCATAACGAGACCGTCCGCAAGCGCATGGCCGCCGGCGAGGATGCCGAACACGATCTGCTCGAAGAGCCGAAATGGGCTCACCTGGAGCGCGGCGACAGTTCAATCAGAATTAAGTGAGGCCGCCATGATCAGTAACTACCTCAGCCTGGTAGAGCAACAACGCCAGCACGCCGACTCAATATCGGAACGCACCGCGCAGTTCCTGGCCGCTGGCGGTGCCGTGGCGCACTTGCCAAGCCCGCCGCGCAACCCGCTGCCGCCGAAGCGCTCCGCGAAGATTGATCCCGAAACCATCCTCAAGCGCCGCAAGCCTCCTATTTCAAGGGCCGAGCGTAATGCGCTGCGCAAACTCGCGGAGGCGTTATGAGCAAGAAGCGAAAGCCGCATAACCTGCAGGTACGCATCGCCAGGTCATGCCGCTCACTGCTGGCATCCAATCACGTCGCCGTGGTGAACATCGACCCCAGTGGCCGCCAGGGCATGATCAATTACAAGTCGCTGAAGAGCATCGCGCCGGGGAAGATTGGCCAGGCCGTCTGCGGCATCCCCCACCGCTGGACGATCTACCTGAGCGCGCTTTGCATAGACGCCCGCGGCGACCGCTACAGCAAATCGGTGGAGGTAGCGCCCGATGGCGTTTACCTCTCCGACCACCTGGAAGACGTGATCGAGCATTGCTACAAGAAGCTGCGCGACGAGGCCAACCAAAGCCAGATGGTGGCTTCGGGCTGGATCGCGATTCCCGAAGCGATGTCGCTGGACGAGGCACATGCCGCGCGGATCTTCGAAGCGGTCGGCGCTTGGCACCAGGTGAAGGTCGACTCATGCGCCGCGTAGCCCGAATCCAGCAACGCAAACGTCAAACCTGGCTCGCACTGCCGGCCAGCGGAATAGAAGAGGTAGGCCATGGCCAAATCAGTACAGGAACGGTCGGCCAAAGCTGCGCAGAAGCGCCTGGCTGTCGCAGAGAAGGAATTGCGGCACAAGGTCAGGCCAGGCATCGAGCAGGCCATGGAGCGTATTCGGCTGCGCGGCCATGTGCCGATCATCAGCGAAGCCCTGCAGATCGCCATCATGAGGATGGACTTGATGGGCGACGACGAGCTAGCTGCGTTCTTGAGTTACCCGCGCCACGAAATCGTGATCAGCGAAAACGTGGCGCGTGAATTTCACAATCAAAGCTTGGCCGAGTTGAAGCGCGATCCAGGCGACGAGAATGTCGCTCCGGATTTAAATTTGGAGGGAGCGGAAGGATTTTAACCCTCTGCGGAACTGTCCGGCAGCTGCATTACTCGTCCAACTCTTAACAATTGAATATCGATCGCTCCCAGCGCCGCCCCGCCCCATCCAAATGCTGCTGTTATAGCCATCAAAATTACTCCTAGATCGATATGGTAAATAAGTGGGATTCCATCAAGTAATGGAAAACCGCCCAACGTCACTAGGCTCGATGCAATAAACAAATAGCTTAAGAGTTTTTCTTTCACGCGAGCTGTTAGCCCGTGCTCAAGAGAAATCGCCGCTAAGCGATCACTGTAGTGGTCGCGATCTTACACCCAGACACCATCGTTATCAAATTGCCACCACCGGTCACCGGAGGGCGGCGCCTGACTGAGGTAAACGAAATGCCTGTACGCCATAGCGCAATCCACAAGATCGACAAGAAGCCAGACGGCAGCCCAGCAGTTCTGCACCTGGCGTCCGCTGAGCAGGTTGAAAGCCAGACTCGCGACGATCTGATGCAGCAGTTCAACGAAAACTACAACGCTACCCCTGGCAAGGGATGGGGTTTCTTTCACCATGAGTCGGGCGCCCACCCGTTCAGCGGCTGGCTCGCCAAGTACCTGGCCGGCGGATTCGACTTCTTCAACTTCAGCGTCACCGCCGCCGATCACCTGACCAAACTTGTGGAAGAGTCGAACCTCACCACCGGCGGGCACGCCCTCTTCTGCCACTACCAGCAAGGCCTGACCGAGTATCTGGTGATCGCCCTGGTGCAGGAAACCCAAGCGGTGACCATGACCGAAGAGCTGCACCTGATGACTGTGAAGCGGCTGGACCTCGACCACATCCGCCTGGCCGCGCGCATCAACATCAGCGAGTGGCAGAACAACCCGCAGTCGAAGCAGTACATCTCGTACCTCAAGGGCAAGCAGGGTCGGAGGATCAACGAGTACTTCCGCGACTTCATCGGCTGCCAGGAAGGAATCGACGGCCCGGGCGAAACACGCACACTGCTGAAGGCGTTCAGCGACTTTGTTGAAAGCGAGGATCTTCCAGAAGAGTCGGCACGCGAGAAGACCCAGGCTCTGGTCAGCTACTCCATGGCTCAGGCCAAGCTGGGCAAGCCGATCACCCTTGGCGAGCTGTCGGAGTTGATTGACGAAGATCAACCGAAGAACTTCTACGACTTCATCAAGGCGAAGGACTATGGGCTTTCTGAGACCCTGCCGCCTGACAAGAAGACCCTCAACAAATTCAGGCGTTTCACCGGCCGCGCCGAGGGTATGTCGATCAGCTTCGAAGCGCACCTGCTGGGCGACAAAATCAAGTTTGACGAGGAAGGCGGCACGCTGACGCTGCGAAACCTGCCGACGCAGCTCAGCGATCAGCTCAAGCGGGCAATTGTCTAACGGCTAACGGGAAAGCAGTCGCGACAGCTTGAGCGGTTCGCTAAGACAGGTGTAGAGGCCTGACCGGTACGCAGACTACCGATCTTTCGGGTAATTTCTTACAACCGCCTCAAGCGCTGCCAGTAGATGACGACGCAGGTAGACCCGTTTTTCTCCGTAGTAGACAGCGATATCGTCCGCGAAGTCGGATCCGAGTTTCACCCCATTAAGATCAAAAGCTGAAGGCATGAGGCCTGAGATGACGTTGAAGGTGAACTTTCCAAGCCCTTCATACAGATGCTCACCGCTTCCGATATGACACGCCGCATTCCGGCACTCTCTAACCAGGTCGCTGACATCTTTAATTTTTTCAGTAATCTGCACGTGATCGGTAAACGTGATCGGCATTCCATCCTTTCTAGATTTGCCCAGCAGGTCGTTCAGGTTGATGAGCAGGGTAACAACAGCGGGCTCGAATAATGGGCTTTGAGTTCCGTCATAAGAAAATATCCCTGAATTGAAGAGCTTCTCGCACTTTTGAATCGATGTACGAATGTCACTGTTTCGAAGCCATGCAGAAAAATTCTGATCCTCACCAGCCATTACCAGCTCCTTGATCCGGCTCCATGCCGGTCACCCGTAATACCCCATATCAACGAAATCTGCCACCTCAGCTGCTCGGAAGCAGGATCGTGCCAACCACTACCGATACTAATGCTTCGATTCAAGGAGAGCCTTGCAGGACTCTACTAGGTCTGGCGCAAGCTCACGCAATTTAACAATTTCGGAAATACGCTCATAGGGATCTATATGACGCCCATTTTCTAGAATAAATATTATTGATGTTAGGGACGTTCTCAATATGTGAATTTGGACATTGCGCGCCGGATTTAGGTCGTCATCAAAATTAGCATTTAACCGATTGATAATTCGGCTGAATGCAACAGACACGATTTGGTCGGCCAATCCTGAATTATCTTCTTGTGCAGGTTCAACGACATTTAAAAGCGTGTCGCAATATTCCTTGGCGATCAGATACAACCTTCCTGCTTGTGCCAACGACCTCTGGGAAGCGTCCTCCTTCTCCCTTTTAATTTGGTTTCTGGCTTGGCTGCTGGCAATCAACATCGCCACGAGAATCGCTGCAATAGCCCCAAATGCCTGCACCCAAGACGCCAACCCTGGGTGAAGCTCGACCCAGCACAAGAAATCTTCCCAAATCGCAAAAAAATCCATAACCCACTCCCCTGTAGATCCCGGAACTATACCGGCGAGGATCACCTATGTCCGCACAACAGAAGAAACACCCCTTCGATTTCAAAACCCAATACGGACTCGGCTTCAACCCTCAGGACGATGAGATCGTTGTCGACTTCTTCTGCGGTGGTGGCGGTGCCGGTACCGGCCTGGAGATTGGCCTGGGCCGCGCGGTGAATGTGGCGAAGAACCACAGCCCTCAGGCGATCAGCATGCACACCGTGAATCACCCTGGCGCCCAACACTTCACCACCGACGTGTTCGAGGGTGATCCGGACACCGAATGCGGCGGCAAGGCCGTGGGCTGGTTCCACATGTCCCCGGACTGCACGCACCACAGCCAGGCGGCCGGCGGCCAACCGCGCAAGCGCGAGATCCGCAACCTGTCGTGGATCGGCTTGAAGTGGGGAGGCAAGAAGCGGCCACGGGTGATCAGTCTGGAGAACGTGAAGCAGATCCTGCAGTGGGGCCGGCTGATCGCCAAGCGCGACAAGGCCACCGGCCGCGTTGTTACCCTTGACCAGATTCCGCACCCAACCAAGAAGGGAGCGACCACCAACCGAGTGGCGTCGCCAGGCGAGCAGGTGCCGGTTTCCAACCAGTTCTTGGTGCCTGACCCGAAGCAGCGCGGCCGCACTTGGCGCCGTTTCGTAGCCCTGCTGGAAGGCATGGGCTATGTCGCTGAATGGAAGGTGATCAGGGCCTGCGACTTCGGCGCGCCAACCAGCCGGGAACGCCTGTTCATGATCGCCCGGTGCGATGGGCAGCCGATCGTGTGGCCGGAGCCTACCCACGCGAAAAACCCGGTCAAGGGCCAGCAGAAGTGGAAAACAGCCGCTGACTGCATCGACTTCACCGACCTGGGCAAAAGCATCTTCGGCCGCAAGAAAGACCTGGCCCCGGCTACCCTGCGCCGCGTCGCCAAGGGTATGAAGAAGTTCGTCATCGACAGCGCGACGCCGTTCATTGTGCCGATCGCCAATTGGTCGGGGGAGGCTGTGCAGTCTGCCGCCGAGCCATTGCGCACCATCACCTCCTACCCGAAGGGTGGTGCCTTCTCGGTGGTCAGCCCGGTTATCGCACCGGCAACTCACCAGGGCAGCGACAGGATCAACGACCCGCTCGAGCCGCTGCCGACGGTGACCTGCGCGAATCGCGGCGAGCTGACGCTAATCAGTCCAGTGATGGTTGGGGCCGGTGGGCCGGTGTACGCCGGGCACCCGGTATCAGCAGACCAGCCGATCGGCACACTCATGACTCGCAGTCACCGTGCGGTTGCATCGGCCTGCATCGTCCAGGCCGGGCACGGCGAAGGTTCTGGCGCAAACAAACGCCGCTCCCATGGGGTGAACGATATATGCGGGCCGATCGGCACCGTTACAGCCAGCGGCGGCGGCCAGTCCATCAGCACCGCGGTGATGATTCAGGCCAACGGCGGATTCAACACCACGCACGCCAAGGACATGCGCGAGCCGATGACCACGGTGACCAACACCGGCAGTCAGCAGCAGTTGGCAGTGGCGAACCTGGTCCACTTGCGCGGCAACTGTGATGCGCGCGACTTGAAAGACCCGCTGCACACCGTCAGCGCCGGCGGCCAGCACCACGGGTTGGTCAGCGCATTCATGGAGCGGGCATTCGGCGGAAGTGTTGGCCAGGGCCTGGACGATCCGGCGCCGACCATTACCGCCGGTGGCGGCGGCAAGAGTTCACTGGTGTCGCTCACCCTCTCGCCAGAGCATGAAGCGGGCGCCCTTCGCGTCGCCGCCTTCCTGATCAGCTACTACGGCACCGAGAACATCAGCGCTTGCGATGCGCCCGCGCCTACCATCACCACCAAGGACCGCCTGGCCATGGTCACCGTAATGGTCCAGGGCACGCCCTACGTGATCGTCGACATCTGCTTGCGGATGCTGAAACCCACGGAGCTGTACAAGGCTCAGGGCTTCCCGGCCGACTACATCATCAGCCACGGGGCCGACGGCAAGCCGTTCACCAAGACTCAACAGGTGCATATGTGCGGCAACAGCGTCAGCCCGCCGCCGATGGCCGCGCTGGCACGGGCCAATGACCCGTGGCGAGCGTATGAGCGTCAGACAGTTGCGGCTTAAACGCGCTCAGCAATCAGCCTGGTCCCCACCTCACGCCCAGCCAACTGCGCCAGGCCACGGTCTACATAGGTTCGGTCACCCGCAACAACCGGCACTACCACTTCACCACCACGCTTTATCTCGACGTTGATGCGCCAGGTCTCCCGGCCTTCCTCGTCCTTGTCGCATTCCATGTAGTTCCAAACCTGAAAGCCTTCGATCTCATCGTAAATATCGTGCTTGGTCATGGTCCAGCCCATTTATAGGAAGGGGCCATCGTAGCTCAAAGCCAGCCCATACGGCTGAGCATGTCGATCACGCGAAGGATAGCCATGGCTAAGCCAGCCAGCGCCGCAGTTAATTGAATTCCAAGAATGTAGCCTTTCATTGAGACAAGTCTCCACAAAATGAGAGAAGCGTTGGCTCTCTACCATTATATGCGGCTTCAAAACTCCTACCCCTCCACCGCCCGGGCATGGCCCGGCAAGGACTCCCCATGCCTACAAAAAACAAAATCGCATTGCCACTGCAGGTAGAGCGCTCGACAGTCATAAAGCTGGTCATCACCGGCGCGCCGCGGCTGGATCCGATCACCGTCTTCCTCGAGGACTTCGGCCGGCGCGACTGCCCGACCGAATCCGATCCGAACTACCAGACCGCCCAGGGCAAGATCACCATCAACTGCTGGGACAACAGTTGGAATGCGTACTGGGGTGGTATGGGCCCGCGGACCGTCGCCGAGTTCGTCACGAACTGCGGTTGGGACTATGTGCTGAATTGCCTGGATCGCGGGATCAGCCCAACAGTGTTCAGCGGAGACGCGCTGCACGCACTGGCCAAGAAGTGCATCGTGCAGCGCCGCCGGCAACAGACCGGGCGCCACGAATGGGAGCTGGGCGAGCTGAGCAAGAGCGAGGCCCGCGAGCTTTGGCACGACATCGACTCATTGCGCAGTATCGAGAACCCGAACGAATGCTGGCACCAGAGCAGATTGTTGACCGAGCTATTCGGTGAGGAATGGCACTACCCGCTCGACGGCAAGGCTGTCGAAGAAAACCACAAGTTCACGTACCTGCGCCGGATTGTAGAGGCAGTGCAACAGGCGCTGCGCCAGGAGCAACAGGACGGCATGACGGCATGACGGTTGTGAGTCCTCATAATCGGGTAACTAAATGCTGTCCCCACAGCCCTTCAAATTAGTAATCTGAATCTGAATTTGCTTTAAATAACCTTCTAAAGGGCTATATTCTGGAAGCTTAATAGCTGGCGCTGGATCCCAGCCTTTCAAAGCCTCATCCCGACAGCATTGAACAATTGCCCTGGCAGCAATAACGCAATCGATAACAGCTGTAGTTGGCATGGACATAAGATCAATAGCACTCAAATCACGCAAAGCGCCTTCGACCCTTCTGAGTGCCTTTTTTATCTCTGTTGGGGACTTCAGCGTTACAGGGCGGTAATAGTTTCTTAGCTCGTGGTTAAGAGATCTGATAGTGCCAGCTGCTTCAAGGCAGCGCTCCTCCACAGCGCGAATCACAACCTTTTCTCTTGCGCGAATATTATTTTTGGTAAAGCGGCGATCTGCCGAAGCAATGTAAGTCGCTCCGAATATTGCAGCCACCGAGCCGACTACCTGGGCCCAACCTGCTGCCTCGTTTGGAAGCCATCCCGTTTTACTGAAGTAACCGATTGATCCAACGACTACCCATAGAGCCGATCCTCCCACAACCAGCAGCCACACTGCCCATAAAGTTCGCTCAACAATCCCGTTCAATTGCATATCAAGACTCCAATTCCATGTCGGCACTTTGCCTGATCGCGTAGCCTGAATTCAATCAAGGCACGGCAAATCGACGCAACACCAACTAACCCCTCCCCCTTCAAAGTCAGCCGCTATAGCGGCAAGGACGAAGTCATGCCTGAAGAAACTACAATCAGCCTCAATCGCTCGGCGCGGGATGTCGTCGCCGAACGCCAACGCCAGGTTTCAGCCGAGGGTTATTCGCTGCTCCGCGATGACCTTTACGTGAAAGGCGAGCTCGCCGAAGCCGGCGCGACCTACGCAAGTCTTGCGGGAAAGCCGACCACGCGCAGTACGGCATGGCCCTGGAAGCAGGAGACGTGCAAGCCAAGCGCTGATCGGCGTCGCGACATGGTCAAGGCAGCAGCCCTGCTCCTGGCAGAGATTGAGCGCTTGGATCGAATCGGCCTGATAAATCACCGACTGGTGCGGCGGGACGAAAACGGAATGTTCCAACACCCCGACATGCCTGACTTCGAAGAGGGTGACGACGACAAGTGCAAAGCCTGGATCGCCGAGCAAGGCCTGGCCGTGGCAATGGTGAGCCTCGAGTACGCCGACGAGGCGGTTGCTGATCGCTATTTCAAGTCAGGCGACCCGGACTGCAGCTACTGGGAGCCTGAGCGCCCTGATGGTGAAGGCTGGTTCTGCTTGGCCATCCATGACACCGACGACGGCCCGGTCTGCTGGTGGGCGCGCCGCGAGGTGACGCCATGATCGCAACGAAACTCACCCTGATCTTGCTGGCCGCACTGCTGTACCTGGTCGGCACCGGTTACTGGTTCGCCTGGCTCGGGCCTGACCTGCTCAGCACCGGCACCACCGAGGCATTGCTCGGCGCATTCGCCGGCACCTGTGCCTGGATGCTGATCACCTTCGGCCTAGTCATCCACATCATCAAGACAGCGCGGCCCACAGCGGGCGGCGGGAGGTAATTATGCAGGCAGAAATCCTGTCGGACGATGAGCTCGCCGACCTAACAGGCTACAAACACCGCGCCCACCAGCGGAAGTGGCTCAAAGACCGCAACTGGGTCTACATCGAAAGCCGTGGTGGTCGCCCCCTGGTGGGTCGGATGTTTGCCCGCATGAAACTGGGCATGGTCAGCCCCACCCTCGTCGACAACAATCCGCCGCCGGCACGACCGGCTTGGACGCCAGACTTTTCCAGAGTGAACTGATATGCGCCCCCGCAAGACAGAAAACAGGGACTTACCGCCAGGAATGGTGCGGCGCAAGCGCCCGCGCAAGAACGGTACGGTGTGGGTGGGTTATTACTACAGGGACGCGAACGGCAAAGAGCTTTCGCTGGGAGGCGATCTCGATAAAGCCAGACTCAAATGGGCAGAACTTGAGTCCATGGCAAAGCCGGCAGACCTGAAGATCATGAAGGGGATTTTTGACAGGTACGAGCGGGACATCATCCCGAAGAAAGCGCCGCGGACGCAGAAAGACAACAAGGCAGAGCTCAAGCACCTGCGCAAAGGGTTCGAGGCAGCGCCCATCGATGCAATCACCCCCTCCATGGTTGCACAGTACCGGGACGCCAGGACGGCGAAGACCAGAGCAAACAGAGAGATCGCCCTGCTCTCCCACGTCTACAACATGGCGCGAGAATGGGGCTTTACGGATCGGGAAAATCCTTGCGCCGGTGTCAGAAAGAATAAAGAGAAGGTCCGCGACTACTACGCCAATGAAATGGTTTGGAGCGCCGTCTATGGAAAAGCCCCACAAGAACTTAGGGACGCGATGGACTTGGCGTATCTGACAGGCCAGCGCCCGGCAGACGTGATCGCAATGAGGCGGGGGGATATCGAAGGGGATTACTTAACCGTGCAGCAGGGAAAAACAGGCAAGCGCCTAAGGATTCAAATGCAGGCAGGCGGCGTGAAGAACACCCTCGGCCTGCTCATTGAGGACATCATGGCCAGAAACAGTCAGCACAACTCGCAGCACTTCATCCTCAGCAGGACGGGGATGCGCGTGTCTCAACAAATGCTGCGTAACCGGTGGGATGACGCCCGAGAAGCTGCTCGCTCCTTGGCCGCCAGTGAGGGACGAGTTGATGACGCGGAGAAGATCCAACAGTTTCAGTTCAAGGATATCCGACCGAAGGCGGCATCCGAAATTACAGATATCGCAGACGCCAGCCTCCTCCTCGGGCACTCGGAACAGGAGATCACCAAGCGCGTGTACCGTCGCATCGGTGCGGTCGCGCAACCTTCAAAATGAGCTAGTTTCGGAACTCCACCCCCTAAAGTTTCGGAACTCCAGCACTTTCCCACAGACAATAAAAAACCCCATAGACGCTAATCTACGGGGTTTCTAAGAGTGGAGGCCGAGGTCGGAATCGAACCGGCGTAGGCGGATTTGCAATCCGCTGCATAACCATTTTGCTACTCGGCCTCAAACGATCAATGCCCTGGTTGCTGGCACTCACCGCATACAAACTTGAGTGGGCTATGTGAAGCGCGCCTCTACTCTAACTCATTGAATACATTGAAGTTTTTATTGCTTCATTGCGTTCGATGGGCGCCATTATGTACTCATTTGCTTTTGCCTGCAACCCCTTGATTTCAAAAAATATTCTGCCTTGGCATCAAGGGCTTGCGTGTTTGCCCTATGCCTTGATGACCTGCGATTGGTACTGCGGATCGGCCTTGATCTGCGCTTCGGTGATGGGCAGCGGGCGGAGGTTTTTCTCGGAGAATGCGCGTGTTTGGTCCTTTGCATATTTCGATGCGGGGTTGCTGGACAAGGGAGAATGTCAGCACGCTTTGGGCCTGCCTCACACCAGGACGCTCCCAGCGCTGATCGCCACCGTTACACATTCTGACAACCTGTAGAGCCCGCAAGCGGAACACAAACACCTGCTTTCAACACCCAAACGAGCGCCTTCAGACAAAGGCGTTTGTCGGCAAGGACTGCCTCTCCGTGTGAAAGAAGGTGCTCATCATGACGTCCGTTACCCTATCTTCCGGCTCACCCCTACAGCCGGTTTACCGCCTGTTGCCCACGGCTTTACCTACCGACAGCATTGCCCAGGTCGAAGACGCGCCCGCGCAGCACGAAGTCGACAGCAATGACAACCGCCAGGCGCTCAAAACCGCACTGGCGCATAGGCGCAACCTGCAAACGCTTGCCCGACAACTCAACCAGGCGGCCCGCTCACTGGCACCGGATGCAACGGGCGAGGCGGTGCTGCGCGCGCTGCAAGAAACCCTGATGGACGTTGATCCCGACTCGGCGCTTCATCGTCAAACCGCGCTGGCGCACGAGCAAAAAATCAGCCTTGAGACCTTCATCAGCAGCCACGGCACCTATATGCCGGCCACGCGTGAAGACCTTTTCGACATGGCCGACGCGCTGATCAATCATTCGTTGTCACACCCTTTGGGCAACTTGGGCGGAGGCCTCAGTTGGGCATTGCCGCTCAGCGAGGAAAACCAGCGCGTGGTGCACGACGTGGTGGCCAACAACACTGAGAAACTGCCAGGGCTGCCTCTTTTCGATAGCCGGCGTGGCGCATTGGGGTATCTGCTGGAAGGCAACCCGCTATCCAGCGCCGAGTTACAGGACCCTGCCAAAGCGCTGGAAAAACTCCTCGATTCCCCCAAGGCGCAGGCGCTGGGCCTGGCGATACAAGCCAAAGTCGGCGGCATAGCGACCGACACCAGCGCAAACGACTATGTGCTGACAGCCATCCACTTGGGGCTGGACCCCGAGTCCATCGAACAACCTGGCAGAAATACCGTAGCGGGCTTCAACCTCGCGGCCGACAGCCTTTGGGGTATGTCGCCGGCAAGTGTGATTAGCGCGCTGGCCAAACACCTGAGCGACAGCGGCAAAACCTCCGCCGCTACCGCTGATCTCGGGGCGCGGTTGCTGCTAGCCCGGGTGGCGCCGCAATACCTGGTCAAGGATATTCCCGCCACGGTGGTGTACGGCAGCCAGGCGTGGGCCAACTTGTGCATCGCGGTGGCCGCGATTGAAGAGCAGGCACCCGGCAAGACAATGCACATGGATTTTACCGAGGTCATGCGTAACGCCGACTCAATCGCACCCGCAGGTGAATCGGCGCAGAAGGCCGCCTTGATCGACTGGGGCGTAGTGAACGGTTTTCTCTACGCCAAAAACGATGCGGAATACGACAACGCCGAAATCGAGTACACCCGTGAAGCCTTCAATGCCCAACAAAACGAATTGAGCGAGGCGTCCAAAGGCGTCGACTCGACACTGCCCAGCCGCAAACAGATGGCGCTGGATCTGCTGAAAGCCACCTTCGGTGACCGCGATGACTTCGAGGACCGAGTGTTGCGCATCAATTATAAATCCAACGACCCCAAAGCCCCGCGGTTCGGCCAAGCCTATTCGATGCTCGACATCACCCAGCAGGGGCTCAAAATCAACGTGCAGGATTGGCAAGTCTTCGGGGCGCGCGCAACCATCAATCTTGAGGCTTTTGCGCAATTCACCCGAAGCCCATCGTTCAATATTCCGCAGGCGTTCGACACGGCGTTTACCCGCGCACTGGACACTCTCAAACAGGTCAAAAAATACTCGATCATCAGCGCGATTGACCGCTTGCCACTGGCAGACCGAACACGCCTAAATTACGGAAAGATCACTTTTTTCAAGGAAAACGATTACCGAACCAGCTTGATCCCTTTTACCCAGGACAAGCTCTTCCACACCAGCCCAAAGGTCCTCGTACACACCGAATATCAAAACAGCCAACAGACATACGAGTTCGATACCACGACCGGCATCATCTCCAAGGTTGATCAGAGCAGGACCCGCCGCCCCCACCAATACGTGTCGAATGAAGTCAACAAAATCGAAGCGTTTCACCCCCATCGCTCCCTCCATAACTACGACGCCGAAGAAAAGGAAGCCCGGTACGCCACTTTCAACACCTTCCAAAGTCAGCGAACCCACTATATCGCCGACGCGTTGATCAAGGCGCAGGGGTTTGATGACCCCGCCGTCAAGCAATACGCGGCAGGCGAAACGCCGGCCGAGGCGCGACGCGAATGGGTCAGTTCAGCGACAAACGCACTATTGAACGTGATCCCTCTCAGATCGGCCATCACGAACTTGCGCAACGGCAACTATAAGGACGGCGCCATTGACCTGGCGATTGATATATTTGGCTTTGTGACGGCCGGGCTGGGCAATGCGACAAGACTCGGCAAGGCAGTGGCGGGCGCAGGCTCAACCCTGGGTAAATTGGCGCAGAGCGGCAAAATCCTCGGTGTCACGGCACTCAATGCCTTCAACCCGTTGAGCGGCACCGGTGACCTGGCGGTGGGTGCCGGCAGACTCGTCACCAGTGGCGTCAGTGCCGGCGCGCAAGGCATCCGCAAACTGCGTGGCGCGGCAAACAGCCAGGCCCTGCTCAGCGCCAGCCAACAGTACGAAGCGGCTGCAACAGGTCTCTTCAAGGTCGGCACACAATCAGTGGAAGGCGCTGCCGTGCGCCAACATGGCAAATGGCATGCCTTCGATGCAGCTACGATGCAGCCTTATGGTCCCGCCCTCGACTCGTTTACCCCTACCCATACGCTGATGCCGCCCACGCCCACCGCCCAACAACCGGGGCGATCGGCTCGCGATCATCGCTTCAACCCGCTGAGCCGACCGTCCCGCCCGCCACTCAGTCAACCGCCGGCCGGGCAGCCGGTCGAACAGGTGCGCAAAACCGACCATCTACCCGACACCGAGTACGTGAGCAGTATTCGTGGTCGACCCAGTGAGGGCCACTTCACCCCCAGCCGAAAGCAGGCAACCCGTGACAAATTCACCCAGGAAATGCGCGATTTTTACACGCGCATGACCACCGACGGACAGCCACCCCGCCCCGTTTTCCCGAATATCACCGCGCCCAAAAGAACCCCCGATGTCATTGCCGATGCATTTAGCACGGCGCCTGGCCTGGTATTTGGCGAATCCCACAACAACTTGGCCACGTTCCGAACCCTGTATGACAACGTCGATCTGTTTGTTCAAAACAAGGTAAAAAAGCTATTCGTCGAAGGCGTGGTGTACGACAAAATCATGCGTTGGAAAGACGATGGCATGGGCCGGATCGGGCACGCACACCGCCCACCCAACCAACGCCCGACCCTGGGCGAGCTGTTGAAGAAATTCGAAGACAACCAGATCGAAATCGTACCGCTCGACCATTTTTACCTGACGCGGCACAACGACGAACGCCACCTGTTCGGTGCCATCAAGACACCTGAACAGGCCAAACAACGACTCGAAGAGTTCAACTACTACGCCACCCGTACCATCGAGCAACACGCCGGCGCGGACAAGTGGATTGCCCTGGTGGGGCGCCAGCATGTCAATACCACCCAGAACGTTCCAGGCCTTTCCGAATTGACCGGCGCCACCGGCATCGCTGTGTATGAAAGAGCAGGACGCGGTACCTACGGCATTCGCTCGGCAGACCCACGGCCAGGCCCATCAGGCACCCTCACCCCTTCGGATGACTTGACTGGCGACCTGCAGATTTTCGCCGGCGAGCTGTGGTCCGCATAACGGGAACAGAAACCGGAAGGTGTTATCCAGGGCGATCGCAATGTGACAAAACGGATACCGACAAAATTTCTACATCCGGCACTTCATGATTTGCATCGCTCGTTCGTCTTATTTAGGTAAGAGCGCCATCATTTTCCTGATCAGGCTCTGATAAGGAGTTTTTTGCATGTACAACTCGCAACTGCCCAAGGACGGACATTCACCGACCGCCGATGCCGCTTATGGCAGAGGCGCCCAAGCGTTCGGCAACGCACCTGAACAGCACGGTAATCAGCGCATCCGCCATTTGCTCAAGTGTTTTGGTTTGCGCACCAGCCTGATCCGGTTGAAGGTCATCGACGCCCTCCTCACCGCCGCCGGCAACCAGCGCACCCTCGGGGTACGCGGTGTACACAGTCATTTGCTGGAGCTGGGCATCCCGTTGTCGTTTCTCAGCGTTCGCGAGGTGCTCAAGCGCCTGTGCAGCGAAGGCGTGATCACCCTCAATGCCGATAAAAGCTACAGCCTCCATGAAGAGGCTGCCAAAGTACTCGAAGGCCGCGCCTGACTCACGCACTTGAATCAGAAGTTAGGCTTGACCTTGCGACGCATCACACCATTGATCACTACCACGGTTACCGCCACCGCAATGGCGATGTACTGGAACGTTTTTTCGCTGATAACCCCGGTGTTCTGCAAATAGGACAGGCCAAACATCGTCCCCAGTACAACCAGGGAAATCAGAATCGAGTATTTCAAACGTTGCTTTTGGGTCATGACGGGTTCCTGAACCTTGAGAATGTATCCACTTTGTATCGCCGAACATGCCAAGCACATACCCGTTTGCGGGGATGGAATCGGGTCGGCAGGGTCTCATGTTACAGGCGATGAAAAACTTTGGCTTGTCCGTCGCCTGATTGAACCTGTGAGTACCCTAGAGGATTTTGAAATGTTCCGTCGAATCACACTGCTGATTCCCTTATTGATCATCCTGAGCATGAGCGGCTGCATCATTTTCCCACACGGTGGTGGCTGGCATGACCACCGTTACTACGGAGGCGGGCCGGGTTACTACCACCGCTGATCGCACTTGCGTCTCGCTCTGCCTGCGCAGAGCGAGACCGTTCAAGCCGTCACTTATCCACCTGCCTTCAAAGGACGCGTTTGGCCCGCCGATCAGCGCCGGCACGAAACATTTTGCACCAAGCTTCTCGCCATCCTGCGGAACACATTCAGCCAACCCACCACGGAATGGGCAGCCCTGATGCGCAATCAGATGCTCACCTCATTGAATGTGAAGGCCCCGCCGATGCTATTTCCTCTCGTTTATTTCGCAGCCACTCATACCCACACGCCACAACCTGCCCCTCGCGATAAACCCTCGCCTTACGATCCCCCATCAGATCTGACGCCAGACGGCAGTAACCGCAGAAAACACCCGCTGCACACTGACGGCGAGGTGACAATCAGTCGACTCATTGACTGGGATACA
The DNA here is from genome assembly GCF_024169655.1 of Pseudomonas marginalis. Lineage (GTDB taxonomy): Bacteria > Pseudomonadota > Gammaproteobacteria > Pseudomonadales > Pseudomonadaceae > Aquipseudomonas > Aquipseudomonas paraveronii. The sequence goes on from NZ_JALJWV010000001.1 coordinate 3,200,238, forward strand.
TCGGACCCCGAAAAGCTGAAGATTAAGAGCAATTGGCTTTTAGTGGAAAGCGGTAACCAATCGGACCGTATCCATGTACGCAGTTGGCCCGGCGACAAGCTGCAAATCCTGATCAACGACAAGCCCTATTTTTTCGACATCAAAGAAAAACAGGGCCCGGAGCAGCACCTCTGGATCGAAACCCGAGGGGGCGATGACACGGTAATAATCGACGATGACGTCAAGCTTCGTGTTGACGTTGAAGGTGGCGATGGCAACGACTACATCCGGGCAGGCGGAGGTCGGAGCAGACTCTATGGCGGGAACGGCAAGGACTTCCTGCAACTGGGCAGTGGTCTCGGCTATGCCGAGGGCAATGACGGCGACGACACCATCCTTGGGGGAAGCGGCCATGCCGTGATGTATGGCAATAAGGGTATGGATCTGCTCATTGCCGGCGACGGTCCCGCCACCAAGCAGAGTTATCTGGACGGTGGCGACAACGAAGATGTACTCGTCTCAGGCAGCGGGCATACGGTTTCACATGGCGGCAATGACGATGACCTTCTTATAGGGCGTGACAGTACCACCTTCTATACAGGGAAAGGCCACGACACCATTTTGAATAATCAGCGCAAGGACCGTATCTACGCCAACGCCAGTGATCATTTCGACCGTACCCAAGGCTCGGCTTTCACCGAGGTGAAACCCAGCAACGCCGGCGAGCAGGCGTTCATCGTGAAAGACGGGCACCTGGAGTTCAAACAACGGGTAACCGACGACCTCGAATTCCTGCGCAGTTCGCCGCTAGGCCAACAGACCCTTGCCAAAATGGATGAACTCGCCGTGCTGAACGGCGGCAAAGTCACCATCGAACGAATTTCCTCGGGCGAGTCGTCATACCGGTTTTGGAGAACTGATCAGGACGCGCTGACACCTGAGGCACAAGATGCTCTCCCCCCATCGGATTGGGGAGTCATCCAAAATGGCGCGGCCGGCTTGGGCGCCAATAGCGCCCAGATTTTTTTTGACCCCCAAAGTACCCTGGAGAGTGCTGACGGCATCTTTACAGTGATTCCCGTAACCACCCTCTTTCACGAAATCGGGCATGCCTACAATGGCGCCACCGGCACGCTCCTGGCGGGCGAGAGTACCGAACGTCGGGAATCAGGCATATCGGACGTCGTCTCGCATCAAGAATACCAAGTCGTTGGCCTGCCCAGCGATGACGAACCTTTTGACTTCGATAACGACCCCGCCACGCCACCAAGCACCATTAATCCAAAACCCTTCACCGAGAACGGTTTGACCGAAGAAATGGGTAAACCGCTTAGGAAAAAATACCTATTTGAAACCAGTGCTCAGGGGGACGGTCTCTAGAACACGCTTCACACACCGGCCAGTCAGCCATATCAACAACCTCAACCACGGCTGCCGAGCAGCAAAACGCTGTGACCGAGTGGATCAACCGCAGCATGGTCCATATCCGACATATGGTCGAAGAGCGGGTGCAAAGCGGCCATGCCACTGAAACCAATACGCAAAGCCTGCTCAACGCCAATGCCTGGGTGATCGCGCTGATGAGCCGCTTCAAGGTGCAGTGATAAATTAATGAGACACTCCCGTGCAATGCATGGGAGTAGGTCTATTCTGACAGCTTGCGGTGCATAGTTTCGCCACACAGGAGGTGTTCCATGCGCGCTGTCGAGCAGTCGGTCCGCTTGGAGCGGATCAGTCAGGAGCGCTTTATCCAAGCCCCTATCGAGGCTGTCTACAACTATGTGACCCAGCCTGATCGCTGGCACGAATGGCACCCCACCTCCCTCAGCGCCGACACCGGCACCACCGGCTCACTCCCCGCCGGCGCGCGCTTTACCGAGATGATCGACCTGCTGGGCGTGCGGGTGCCCATGAGCTACCGCGTGCAGATCGCCCGCCCCCCGGAAGAATTCAAGGCGGTGTTCACCTCCCTGGCCGTCGACGGCTCGATTCACTACAGCCTGCAGGCCTGTCGTGACGGCACGCTGTTCAAGCGCGTGTTGACCTATGAAACCGAACTGCAACTCGCCGGCTTGCACGAGCGCATGGCGGAGCTGTCCACGGTCGCGCTGGACCGGCTCAAGCAGCGCTTGGAAAACCCCGCCGTCGTAAAATAAGCCAACATGCCATCGAGCTTCAGCGCGGCCGCGTTGCGCCGTAGTATCGACTGCAAGCCTACCGACTCAACGAGCAGACAGATCCGACACCCTCTTGACAAGGTAAAACCGCAACCTCTATTGTCTGACAACCTGACTACTAAGGTTTTCCCATGCTTGAGCTCCAGCGCCCTGACTCGCTCGTTGTACGGGTTGTCAGCGCCATCCGCGCCGAAATCGATTCTGGCCAATTGGCGCCCGAGTCGCGTTTGCCCACCGAACAGCAACTGGCTGAACAACTGAACGTCAGCCGTTCGGTGGTGCGCGAAGCGATTGCCCAGCTCAAGGCCGACGGCGTGCTGACGGCCAAGCGCGGCCTGGGCTCATTTATCTCGCAAACCCCTACGGGCACGGTGTTTCGCTTCCCGGAAAAAAACGGTCGCCGTCCAGATCTGGCGCAAATGTTCGAAGTGCGCCTGTGGATCGAAACCCAGGCCGCCTCGATCGCCGCCCAACGCCGTGACGCCGGCGACCTGCAACGCATGCAGAAGGCGCTGCAGGAAATGCACGACCAGCGCGCCGACTTCGAGGCCGCCGCCCTCGCCGATGTCGAGTTTCACCGCGCCATCGCCGAAGCCAGCAAGAATGACTACTTTGTCGCCTTCCACGACTTTCTGCGCAGCCAGTTGGCCAGTGCGCGCAAAACCGCCTGGGAAAACTCGGCGTCGCGTTTTGCCAGTGGCTCGGCCGACGCCACCCAGGAACACCAGGCGCTGTACCAGGCCATCGCCGATGGTGATGCTCAAGCGGCCGCAGCCAATGCTGAAGCGCACCTGCGCGCAGCGGCCAAACGCCTGCAACTTGAGCTGCCTGCCACGAACTGAATGATCCAAGCTTTCTGCAGCGTGCCTCGGGCACGCCATTTTTTTAACAAAAACATTAGTCTGACAACCTGATAAGCAGACTGAAATGTGCAGCCCCTAGGTACTCCAAACCATGATTTATGACTTCTGCATCATCGGCGGTGGCATCGTCGGCCTGGCCACTGCGATGGAGCTGCTCAAACGTCAGCCCAACGCTTCACTGGTGATCCTGGAAAAAGAAGCCACGCTGGCCAAGCACCAGACCGGGCATAACAGCGGGGTGATTCACGCCGGCATCTACTACGCCCCCGGCAGCCTCAAGGCCGATTTGTGTAAACGCGGGGCCGAGGCCACCAAACGGTTTTGCCGCGAACACGGGATCAAGTTCGAGGTGTGCGGCAAGTTGCTGGTGGCCTCCACACCTCTGGAAATGCAGCGGATGGAGGCACTCTATGCGCGTTCGCAGTTAAATCACCTGAAGGTCGAACGCCTGGACGCCGACCAACTGCGCCAGCGCGAGCCCAACATCATCGGTCTGGGCGGCTTGTTTCTCGATGCGACCGGCATTGTCGATTACCGCGAAGTCTGCGAAACCATGGCCCAGGTGATTCGCCGACAAGGCGGTGAAATCTGCCTGGAGCGCACCGTCACCGCGATTTCGGAAGACACCGACAAGGTCACCGTCAACACCCGCGGCGAAGCCTGGCAAGCCAGGCACCTGGTGGTCTGCGCCGGCCTGCAGTCGGATCGGCTGGCGACAATGGCCGGGGTCAAGATCGACCACCAGATCATTCCCTTTCGCGGCGAGTACTTCCGCCTGCCGGCGTCGAAGAACAACCTCGTCAACCACCTGATCTACCCGATCCCAGACCCGGAACTGCCGTTCCTCGGCGTTCACCTGACGCGGATGATCGACGGCAGCATCACGGTCGGCCCCAACGCCGTGCTGGGCCTGGGCCGGGAGAACTACCGCAAGTTCTCGATCAACTGGCGCGACGTGGCGCAGTACGCCAGCTTCCCCGGTTTCTGGAAAACCCTCTGGCAGAACCTGGGGTCGGGCAGCGTCGAGATGAAGAACTCACTGTTCAAGTCCGGCTACCTGGAGCAATGCCGCAAGTACTGCCCGTCGTTGAACCTCGACGATTTACTGCCCTATGAAGCGGGCATCCGCGCCCAGGCCGTGATGCGCGACGGCAGCCTGGTCCACGACTTTCTGTTCGCCCAGACGCCCCGCATGCTCCACGTCTGCAACGCGCCCTCACCCGCGGCGACCTCGGCGATTCCCATCGGCGAAATGATCGCCGATCGCATGTTCACACCCAGCTGATACCGCTTCCCCGGCCTCACCCGGACCAACGCAACAAGCGTCACTTTGACAATAAATATAATGACTCAGAAGGAAGTACAGAATGACGGCAACACCGCATACCGCTGCCCCGGAAACGCCGGCACACAGCAAAAAACGCCTGCGCAAAGTCGCCGCCGCCACGATCTTCGGATCGATGCTGGAGTGGTACGACTTTTACCTGTACGCCACCATGGCGGCCATCGTGTTCTCGAAGATTTTCTTTGATAACAGCGACCCGAAAACCGCCTCGCTCATGGCCTTTTCCACCTTTGCCATCGGCTTTATCGCTCGGCCGTTCGGCGGCATTCTGTTCGGCTACCTGGGCGACAAGTTCGGCCGAAAACAAGTGCTGGTATTGACCTTCTGCATGATGGGCGTATGTACCACGCTGATCGGCCTGATCCCCAGCTATGCCTCCATCGGCATCTGGGCGCCGATCATCCTGGTGTTTATCCGGATCATCCAGGGGCTGGGCGCCGGGGCCGAGTTGTCGGGCGCGGCGGTCACTTCCTACGAGCACGCATCGGAAGGCAAGCGCGGCAGCCAGGGCGCCTGGCCGGCGCTGGGCCTGAACCTGGGCCTGCTGCTGTCTTCGTTGACCGTGTACCTGCTGACCATCAACGGCAACGACTTCATGCTGGCAGGCGGCTGGCGCATCCCGTTCATCTGCAGCATCGCGTTGGTCGGCGTCGGCCTGTGGGTGCGCAACAGCATTCCGGAAACCCCGGAGTTCAAGGAGTTGAGCCAGACAGCTGCGGCCGCCAAGCCTTCGCCGCTCAAAGCGCTGTTCAAGAACGATCTCAAGGGGTTGGCGGTGGTGTTCTTCGTAGCCATTGGCTACAACGCCTTAAGCTATATCTTCAAGACGTTTTCCCTGGCCTACCTGACTCAGTTCAAAGGCGTCGATGTGCACGTCACGTCGCTGTCGGTGACCATTGCCAGCCTGATCGCCATCGTCGCGGTGCCGTGCTTCGGCTGGCTGTGCGACAAATGGAGCAGCAAAAAAGTACTGGTACTCGGCGGCGTCTGCTCGCTGTTGTTTGCCTACCCGTTCCTGGCCCTGCTCGATACCGGCGAAAGCTTGATGATCTACATTGCCATCGGCGTCGGCACCGGCCTGCTCGCCCCCATGATGTTCGCGCCCCAGGGCTCGTTCTTAAGCCGTCAATTCCCCACCCAGACGCGTTCCTCGGGCTTCGGCACCGGCCGCGAAATCGGCACCGCTATCGCCGGCGGCCTGGCGCCGCTGGGTGCCTTGTCCCTGGTGGCCGCGTCACCGACCCACGCTACGGGTGGTGTGGTGATTATCCTCACGATCGCGGCACTGCTGGTGGTGGTGTTCGCCCTGTGCGACCAGGGCCGTAAACACTCGACCTTCAAGAACTGAGCGAGAAACGTCGGCCAGACGTCGGCCCATGCCCCTGCGCATGACCGACGTCAAGGCCGCCCTTCGCGTAACCGGATACCCTGAAAAACGAGAGATGAGCACTCACTCACCCCCGAAGAAACCCTAGGAGTACCCGTTGAAAACCCGCCACTGCCTCGTCGTCCTCTTCCTGATCACGACGTTGACGTTACTCGTTGATATCCCGGTCGATACCTGGCTGACCTCAGCGACCCTCAGCTTGCTGCTCGGCACTGCCGCCCTGGTGTACATGGCGACTTCCTGCATTCTGGCCAGTCGTTGGTCGGTAGTGGAGAGCGTGTTTGGCGGCCTGGATCGCGTCTATGAGGTACACAAGTGGCTGGGCATCTGGGCGCTGGTATTTGCCACGTATCACTTTGTGTTCAAGGCCAACCTGGATGTGTGGAACAGCGTGCCCATCATGGAGCTGCCCAAATACTGGACGCGCCTGGTCCGTCAGTTGAGCTACGTGGCGCTGGGCCTGATCGTGTTGTTGGCGTTGAACCGCAAGATCCCTTACAGCGTCTGGCGCTGGTGGCACAAACTGTCTGGCCCGCTGTTCCTGATCGTGATCCTGCACTGGCTGAGCTTCAAATCGCCGATCACCCTGGCCAGCCCATCGGGCGTTTGGTTGATGTTGTGCTGTGGCCTGGGCGTAATCGCGGTCTTCTATAAGTTGGTGCTTTACCCCTCGGTAGCTCGTGCCGGCGAATACCAGGTGACGGCCGTCAACCGCGCCAACGGCGCCCTGCACTTGACGCTGGCGCCGATTCACAAAGGGTTCGACTTCAAGGCCGGGCAGTTCGCGTTCCTGGCGATGCAGGTCAAAGGACTGCGCGAGCCGCATCCGTTCACGATCGCCAGCGCAAACAGTGCGAACGGGCAGATTTCGTTCATGATCAGAGGGCTGGGGGATTACACCAACGCCCTGGCAGACTGCGCCAAGGTCGGCATGCGCGCCGACCTGTATGCGCCTTACGGGCGTTTCAAGCGCGTCGTCCAGGCCGAGCGGGAGATCTGGATCGGCGCCGGCGTGGGGATTTCGCCGTTTATTTCCTGGCTGCAAGACCCCGCGGCCAAAGACTTCGACAAAGCCACGCTGGTCTATTGCTTCACGCCCTCGCGCGCCTTCCCGCCTGCCGAGCAGGTGCAAACCATGGCCCGCTTACGGGGTGCGCAATTCGTCAGTAATGCCGGCGGTCTGGAGCGCTTGGCCGACACCCTGCGCCAGGCCGTGACCGAGACCGCCCCCGACAAGGTGCATGTCAGCTTCTGTGGCCCCAAGGGCTTGCTGGTCAAGGTCCGCGAACTGATGAACGCCCAGCGGATTCCGCCGGCCAACCTGCACAGCGAACGGTTCGAGTTTCGCTGAAACAACCGAACGCGGATCAACCCAGCCCCCGAAGGGGGTTTGGCGGCGCACATAAACTGGCATGATAGTGCCCATCCGACGACCTGCTCTGACTAGCGAGATGCCCCATGAAAACCCCATTGCGACTGGCCCTGCTTTCAGCCCTGTTGACCACCGGCCTGGCCCAGGCGGCCGACCTGATCCCCATCGACGTACACCGCGACGCTAACTGCGGGTGCTGCAAGCAATGGATCAGCCATCTGGAAAGCCACGGCTTCAAGGTCAATGATCACGTTGAAGCCGATATGAGCGCGGTCAAACAACGCCTCGGCGTCGCGCCGCGCCTGGGGTCGTGCCATACCGCCGTGATCGACGGCAAGTTCGTCGAAGGCCACGTACCCGCCGAGCACGTGTTGGCGCTGCGCAAGCGCGATGATTTGCTCGGGATCGCCGCGCCGGGCATGCCCATGGGTTCGCCCGGCATGGAAATGAACGGCCATGGTGACGCCTACCAAGTCATCGGCCTGACCCGCGACGGCAAAGATGTGGTGGTGGCCGACTACCCGGCACACTGATCGATGCTGACGGGTTACCTGGGGCTGTTTTTCGCGGCATTCGGCGCCGCCACCCTCCTGCCCTTGCAGTCGGAAGCCGTGCTGGTGGGCCTGCTGCTCAGCGGGCATTACAGCCTGTGGTGGCTGCTGGCCATCGCAACGCTGGGCAATGTACTCGGCTCGCTGGTCAATTGGCTGCTGGGGCGCTCGATCGAGCACTTCAAGGCGCGGCGCTGGTTTCCGGTCAACGCCAGGCAACTCGACAAGGCGCGCCGCCACTATGAACGCTGGGGGCATTGGACGTTATTGCTCAGTTGGCTGCCGATCATTGGCGACCCGCTGACCTTGATCGCCGGGGTGATGCGCGAGCCACTGTGGCGTTTTTTGCTGTTGGTGACCCTGGCCAAGGGCGTGCGTTATGGCGTGCTGGTCGCGTTGACCCTGCAATGGGTATCGAGCCCCCCTTACCCGGCGAGCTAAAAGCCCCCCACTTATCGGTCTAATCCACCTTCTTAAGAGGCAAGCATAAATGTCGCTACAGATCGCAGTCATTGACGATTGGCAGAACGTCGCCCGCGATGTGGTGGACTGGTCAGCCCTGGCGGCGCTCGGCCAGGTGCATTTTCTGCATGAGTATCCGGCAGACACCGCCACGATGCTCGAACGCCTGAAAGGCTTCGACGTGATCTGCGTGATGCGCGAGCGTTCGACCTTCGATAAACCCCTGCTGCAAGGCCTGCCGAACCTCAAGCTGCTGGTGACCGGCGGCATGCGCAACGCCGCCATCGACCTCCCTGCCGCCAAAGCCCTCGGTATCCAGGTGTGCGGTACCGACAGTTATAAACACGCGGCGCCGGAGCTGACCTGGGCGTTGATCATGGCGTCCACGCGCAACCTCCTGGCCGAAGCCAATTCCCTGCGCGCCGGCCACTGGCAGGTGGGCCTGGGCGGCGACCTGCATGGCCAGACCCTGGGGATTCTCGGGCTGGGCAGCATCGGCCAGAAGGTCGCGCAATTTGCCCAGGTGTTCGGAATGCGGGTGATTGCCTGGAGTGAAAACCTTACACCGCAACGCGCGGCGGAATCCGGGGTGACGTGGGTCAGCAAGCGCGACTTGTTCGAACAGGCCGATATTCTCACCATCCACCTGGTGCTCAGCGAGCGTAGCCGTGGGCTGGTGGATGCCGAGGCGCTCGGCTGGATGAAACCGACGGCACGCCTGGTCAACACGGCACGCGGGCCGATTGTGGACGAACCCGCGCTGCTGCAGGCATTGAGCAACGGCCGCCTGGCGGGGGCAGCGCTGGATGTGTATGCCGAGGAGCCGCTGCCGGTGGAACATCCGTTGCGCCATTTGCCGAATGTGCTGGCCACCCCTCACGTCGGGTATGTGAGCGAGCAGAATTACCGGCAGTTTTATCAGCAGATGATCGAGGATATCCAAGCCTGGGCCGAGGGCACGCCCATTCGCGTGCTCGGCTAACGCACCAACTCGGCGCACGCGCACTACTGTGGCGAGGGCGCTTGCTCCCGTTGGCTACATCGCGGCCCTGTATCGGGGCCGCTTCGCGCCCAGCGTGAGCACGCTCCCGAGCCACAGTCGTAGTGCGCTAATCCGCAAGCGCCTGCGCAGCTTTTCAATGTCGCATATCGTTACAAGTTTTTTGTCCTACAAAATTTCCACATAAACCCTACAGTCTTTAGGATTTGTCCTAGACTCATCACCGATGGGTCCGTTCCAAAACAAAAGCCCCGCAAAAAATCGAAACTTTAGAACTCTGCCGTAGGTCAGGTTTAGGGTTAGGCGTGCATAAACGGTTCAGACCGAATGCCCGTCCATCCAATCTATTTCAGCTAACCGTGCAACTGGCACAAGCCTTGCCAGTTTGTATAGCGCTTGTGCGTCTGGCCGCAGGAAGCGGTCTTCGGAGCTAGTGGCAGCGGGCCATCAGCCAACCAACATGTGGGAGAGAACTATGATCAGTGCCGCAGTAGATACTCAGGGAGAGCGTTTTAGTAAATCGGCAGGGGGGCCAACATCGTTGGTCGATCTGCCCAACACTGTGCGGCCGATCGCGAGTCATAACCCCAATCGAAAGAAAGTCTTGTTCGTCACCTCCGAATTTGCCGACCTGGTTAAAACCGGCGGCCTCGGCGACGTCTCCGCTGCCCTGCCCCGCGCCATGGCGCACTTGCACGATGTGCGTGTGCTGATCCCCGGTTACCCGCAGGTGATGGAAAGCGACAACCCGATCCATATCATCGGTGAACTGGGTGGCCACGCCGCGCTGCCGCCGTGCAAGATCGGGCGTATGGACCTCAAGGACGGCCTGGTGATCTACGTACTGATCTGCCCTGAACTGTACGAGCGCGAAGGCACGCCCTATGGCGCCAACAACGGCCGCGACTGGCCGGATAACCATATTCGCTTCGCACGCCTGGGCCTGGCCGCTGCCGACATGGCCGCCAACCTCGCCCAAATCCACTGGTGCCCGGACCTGGTGCATGCCCACGACTGGCCCGCCGGCCTGGCGCCTGCCTATATGCACTGGCGTGGGTCACGCACGCCCACCCTGTTCACCATCCATAACCTGGCGTATCAGGGCGTGGTCAGCCTCGCCTCCACGCCGGAGCTGGGTATTCCGCCCCATGCCCTGCAACAGGAAGGCATGGAGTTCTACGGCAAGATGTCGTTCCTCAAGGCGGGGATGGCCTACTCCAGTCACATCACCACCGTGAGCGCCACTTACGCCCAGGAAATCACCACCCCGGAATTCGGCTGCGGGCTGGACGGCTTTCTCGCCAGCAAGACCCAGCAAGGCCTGCTCAGCGGCATTCCCAACGGTATCGACGAAAGCTGGGAAGCCTCCACTGACACGCACCTGACCCACAACTTCAATATCGGCGACTGGGAAGGCAAGGCGCTCAACGCCGCTCACGTGCGCAGCCTGTTTGGCCTGCACGACTCCAGCGGCCCGCTGTTCGCCGTGGTCTCGCGGCTGGTCTATCAGAAAGGCCTGGACCTGACCGAAGCGGTCGCCAGTTTTATCGTCGAGAACGGCGGCCAGATCGCGATCATCGGCCGTGGCGAGCCGGAAGAAGAACACGCCATGCGCGAACTGGCGCTGCGCTTCCCGGGCCAGGTCGGCGTGCGCATCGGCTTCAACGAAACCGACGCCCGTCGCATGTTTGCCGGCAGTGACTTTCTGCTGATGCCGTCGCGCTATGAACCATGCGGCTTGAGCCAGATGTACGCCCAGCGTTTCGGCTCGCTGCCGGTCGCGCGCAACACCGGCGGCCTGGCGGACACCATCGAAGACGGCGTCACCGGGTTCCTGTTCAACGAATCCAGCGTGGACAGCTACCGCGAAGCCCTGAGCCGTGCGTTCAAAGTGTTCGCCTACCCAGGCCTGCTCAACGCCATGCGCTGCCGCGCCATGACCCAGCCATTCAACTGGTGCCAGGCGGTCGAACCCTATGCAGAACTGTATGAACAACTGGTGGCCAAGGCCTTGGGGAAATCGACTAAATAATCAAGGGAGGTCTTCATAGATGCCGTTACGGACTCTGGAAACCTGGCCCCACGGCGCAATCATGCTGGACGCGCAACACACGCGTTTCGCGTTGTGGGCGCCAGACGCGTTTTATGTCAGCGTTGAATTGGAAGATGGTAAGTCAATAGCCATGCTGCCCCAGGCAGATGGCTGGTTCGAGACGGAGATAACGTGCCCCGCGGGCACGCGCTATCGCTACAACATCGATGGCGAAATGGATGTTCCCGACCCCGCGTCCAGGGCCCAGGACGCGGACGTGCACGGCTGGAGCCTGGTGGTCGACTCGCTCGCCTATGCATGGCGACACAACCACTGGCAAGGCCGGCCCTGGCATGAAGCCGTGATCTACGAACTGCATGTCGGTGCGCTGGGGGGCTACGCGCAAGTCGAAAAACACCTGCCGCGCCTGGCCGAGCTGGGCGTTACCGCGATTGAGCTGATGCCCCTGGCGCAATTTCCCGGCGAGCGCAATTGGGGCTATGACGGCGTTCTGCCCTACGCACCGCAGTCCTCCTACGGCAGTCCCGAACAGCTCAAGCATCTGATCGACAGCGCGCATGAACACGGGCTCGCGGTCATCCTCGACGTGGTCTACAACCACTTCGGCCCCGATGGCAACTACCTGGGCCAGTACGCCAAAGACTTCTTCCAGGAAGATGTACACACACCATGGGGCGCCGGCATCGACTTCGATCGGCGTGAAGTGCGGAACTTCTTTCTGGATAACGCCCTGATGTGGCTGCTCGACTACCGCTTCGACGGCCTGCGCCTGGACGCGGTACACGCCATCGACAACCCCGGCTTCCTGCATGAGCTGGCACAACGGGTGCGCCAACAGGTCGACACCGGCCGTCACGTATGGCTGGTGCTGGAAAACGAACTCAACCAGGCCAGCCTGTTGAAGCACGATTTCGATGCGCAGTGGAACGACGACTTCCACAACGTGTTGCACGTTTTACTGACCGGCGAAACCGATGCCTACTACAGCGACTTTGCCCAAACGCCTACCGCCAAACTCGCACGTTGCCTCGGCGAAGGCTTTATTTACCAGGGCCACACCACACGCCACGGGCATGCGCGCGGCGAACCCAGCAGCGGCTTGCCACCCACCGCCTTCGTCGCGTTTTTGCAGAACCACGACCAGATCGGCAACCGCGCCCTCGGCGAACGCCTGCACCAGCTCTGTTCGCCCCAGGCGCTCAAGGCAGCGACCACCTTGCTGCTGTTGTCGCCGATGATCCCGTTGCTGTTCATGGGCGACGAAGTCAACGCCAGCGAGCCGTTTCTGTTTTTCACCGACCACCATGGCGAACTGGCTGAAGCGGTACGTGAAGGTCGACGCAATGAATTCGCCGACTTTGCCGCGTTCCACGACCCGGAGCGCCGCGCGCGGATTCCCGACCCCAACGCGCTGTCGACCTTTGAGCAGTCAGCGCCGTCTTTCGCCGAGAACGCGCACACCCAGTTCTACCGTCACCTGCTGAACCTGCGGCACACGCATATCGTGCCGCATTTACCCGGCAGCATTGCGCTCGGTGCCCAGGTGCTGGCAGACGGCGCCGTCACCGCGCGTTGGCGCCTGGGCAATGGCAGCCTGTTGCAGATCGACCTGAACCTGAGTGCCATGGCCCTGGCTCACGCCGCTGGGCAGCACGTACTGTTCCAGACGCCGGCCCATGACCACACGCACCTGGCGCCCTTCAGCGCACGCGTTACCCTATCCCCTGTTGGAGAGCACTCTTGAGCGAAGCGAACCTGGAAATCCTCGCTGGCCGAGCGGGCCTGGCCGTCGATTGGATCGACGCAAACGGCCGCCCGCAACGTGTCAGCCCCGACGCCCTGCGCGCCGTCCTCAAAGGCCTGGGCCACCCGGCCGACAACGATGCCGAGATCAACGCCAGCCTGCGCGACCTGGAGCAGGTCCAACAGGACAAACACCTGCCGCCCTTGCTCACCGTCGACAGCGGCGAAGGCCTGGATCTGGCTCGCTACTTCGAGCCCGACACCGCCTGCCGGGTCAGCCTGGAGGGCGGCGAAGTCATGGAATTGCACCTCGACCGTGACGCGGTGCTGCCCGGCGTGATCGCCCTCGGTTACCACCAAGTGCATATCGCCGGCCAGACCTTCACCCTGGCCGTGGCGCCCCGCCACTGCTACCGCGTCGCTGACGCCGTCGACAGCCACACCCCGCGAGCCTGGGGCCTAAGCGCCCAGTTGTATGCCCTGCGCCGCCTCGGCGACGGCGGGTTCGGCGACACCCTGGCCCTGGAACACCTGGCCCGCTCGGCCGCCGAACGCGGCGCCGATGCCCTGGCGATCAGCCCGATGCACGCGATGTTCAGCGCCGACCCCGAGCGCTACAGCCCGTATTCGCCGTCGAGCCGGCTGTTTCTCAATAGCCTGTACGCATCGCCCGGCTGCATCCTGGGTGAGCGCGAAGTGCGCAATGCCATCGAGGCCTGCGGTTTGGCCGATGAACTGCACACTCTCGAACAACACACCCTGATCGACTGGCCCGCCGCAGCCAAGGCCAAACAACGCCTGTTGCGTGCCCTGTATGACGACTTCCGTCACGGTCATCACCCGCAACACGCCGACTTCCTCAGTTTCCGCCAGGCCGGCGCTGAAGCCCTGGAAAACCACTGCCGTTTCGAAGCCATACAGGCCGCGCGTGCCGCCGCCGGGGAAGACCTCGACTGGCGCCATTGGCCAGAGGAATGGCGCAGCCCGCAAAGCCCGGCGCTCGTACACTTCGCCGAAGCAAACCGCGACGACATCGGCTTTTACGCCTTCGGCCAATGGCTGATCGCGCGCTGCCTGGAACGCGCGCAACAAGCCGCCCGTGGCAGCGGCATGGGTATCGGCCTGATCGCCGACCTGGCCGTCGGTGCCGACGGCGGCGGCAGCCAGGCCTGGAGCCGTCAGGATGAATTGCTCGCCGGCCTGACCGTCGGCGCGCCGCCGGACATCCTCAACCGCGCCGGCCAAGGCTGGGGCATCTCCGCCTTCGCCCCCGAAGGTCTCAAGCGCCACGGCTTCCGCGCCTTTATCGAAATGCTGCGGGCCAATTTCGCCCATGCCGGCGGCTTGCGTATCGACCACGTGATGGGCCTGCAGCGCCTGTGGGTGATCCCCATGGACGCCTCGCCGCAGGACGGCGCCTACCTGTATTACCCGGTGGACGACCTGTTGCGTCTGCTGGCGCTGGAATCCCACCGCCACCAGGCCATCGTCCTCGGCGAAGACCTCGGCACCGTGCCCGATGGCCTGCGCGACAAACTCATCGGCCGCTCGATTCTCGGCATGCGCGTGCTGCTGTTCGAACAGGGCCACGACGGCCAATTCAAGCCGATCCTCGACTGGCCGGACAACGCCCTGGCCACCACCAGCACCCACGATTTGCCCACCCTCAATGGCTGGTGGCACAGCCGCGATATCGACTGGAACGTCCAGCTCGGCTTGATCGATGCACCCGGCACGGAGCAATGGCGCGAGCACCGCCTGCGCGAACGCCAGGCACTGCGCCAGGCCTTGAGCCAGGACCCGCAGAACTTCGTCGATGAAGTGCGCAATGAAACCGACCACATGATCGACGCCAGCGTGCGCTACCTGGGCCACACCCGTGCGCCGCTGGTGCTGCTGCCGTTGGAAGACGCCTTGGGCCTCGAAGAACAAGCCAACCTGCCCGGCACCACCGACACCCACCCCAATTGGCGTCGGCGCCTGCCAGGTGAGGCGGCGAGCCTGCTCGACAATGCCGGTGCCGCCCGCCGCCTGGAACTGCTGGCCGTGGCGCGCAATCAAGCCCATGAGCGTGACCGATGAAGGCCCTGCCCCTGCGCGCCACCCAGCGCCTGCAATTCCATAAAGGCTTCACCCTCGATGACGCGGTGCCCCTGGTGCCGTATTTCGCGCGGCTGGGTATCAGCCATGTGTATGCCTCACCGCTGCTCAGCGCCCGCGCAGGTTCGATGCATGGCTATGACGTCGTCGACCCGACCAGCGTCAACCCGGAACTGGGCGGCGAAGCGGCGTTGCGCCGCCTGGTGGCCGCCCTGCGCGAGCACGATATGGGGCTGATCCTCGACATCGTGTCCAACCACATGGCCGTGGGCGGCGCCGATAACCCCTGGTGGCTCGACCTGCTGGAATGGGGCCGGTTGAGCCCCTACAGTGAATTTTTTGACATTCAATGGCACTCGCCCGACCCGCTGCTCAAGGGCCAACTGCTCATGCCGTTCCTCGGCAGCGACTACGGCGAAGCCCTGCAAACCGGCACGCTGACCCTGCACTTCGACGCGGCACACGGCAGTTTTTTCGTCGAGCACTACGAGCACCGCTTCCCGATCTGCCCACGGGATTACGCGATGATTCTGGGCGCCGATGACCTGCTCAAACCGCTCGCCGACCGCTTCAGCGCCCTCGCCTTCCAGGACGACGCCTACGCCGAAGCCGCCTGGCTCAAACAATCCCTGGCCGAACGCGCCACCCATAGCGCCGAGGGAAAGGCCATCGAACGCCGCCTGAGCGCCTTCGACGCACGCCAACCCGAAGGTTTCCAGCGCCTGCACGCGCTGTTGGAGCAACAGACTTACCGCCTGGCTAGCTGGCGCACCGCAGCGGACGATATCAACTGGCGACGCTTCTTCGATGTCAACGAACTGGGCGGCCTGCGCGTAGAGCGCAGCGCCGTGTTCGAAGCCACCCACGGCAAGATCTTCGATCTGATCAACGCAGGTCTGGTGGATGGCCTGCGCATCGACCATATCGACGGGCTGGCCGACCCACGCGGGTATTGCCGCAAGCTGCGCCGTCGGGTCGATGCGCTGTCGCCCGAACGTCACTTACCGATCTTCGTCGAAAAAATCCTCGGCGAAGGCGAAACCCTGCGCCATGACTGGAAGGTGGACGGCACCACCGGCTACGAATTCATGAACCAGCTGTCGCTGCTGCAACACGACCCGCAGGGCTTCGAAACGCTGGCCGAGCTGTGGACACGCCACAGCGAACGGCCGTCGGCCTTTATCGAAGAAGCCTGGCTGGCGCGCCAGCAGATCCTCAACGGTTCCCTCGCCGGCGACTTCGAAAGCGTGGCCCAGGCCCTGCTGCAAGTGGCCCGCGACGACGTGATGAGCCGTGACCTGACGCTCGGCGCGATCCGCCGTGCGCTGCAAGAATTGATCGTGCATTTCCCGGTGTACCGCACTTACGTCAGCGCCCTTGGCCGTAGCGAGCGCGACGATGTGTTTTTCCAGCAAGCCCTGGCCGGCGCTCGCAACACCTTGAGCGAAGGCGACTGGCCGGTGCTGGACAACCTGGACAAATGGCTGGGTGGCCAGCCGTGGCGCAATCGTCCGATCGGCCGCGAGCGCAAACTGCTCAAGCATGCCTGCGTGCGCTTCCAGCAATTGACCTCGCCTGCCGCCGCCAAAGCCGTGGAAGACACCGCGTTCTATCGCTCGGCGGTGTTGCTGTCGCGCAACGACGTGGGCTTCAGTACCGAACAGTTCAGCGCACCGCTGGCCGATTTTCACGCGGCCAATCAGCAGCGCTTGCAGGCGTTCCCCGACAACCTGCTGGCCACCGCCACCCACGACCACAAACGCGGCGAAGACAGCCGCGCCCGCTTGGCCGTGCTGAGTGAGTGCGCCGCCTGGTATGCCGAACACGTGGAGCATTGGCGCACGCTAGCCGCACCGTTGCGCAGCGATGCCACCAGCCCGTCGGCGGGCGATGAATTGATCCTCTATCAGGCCCTGCTCGGCAGTTGGCCGCTGGACCTGCACCTGGATGACCAGCCGGCACTCGAGGCCTATCAACAACGCCTCTGGCAATGGCAACAAAAAGCCCTGCGCGAAGCCAAATTGCAGAGCAGTTGGAGTGCCCCCAACGAGGCCTACGAGCAGGGCGTGGAAACCTTTCTCACGCGCCTACTGCTCAGCGACGCAGGCCGCGCACTGCGCACGGCCATCAGCGCCGCCGCCCAGGCCATTGCCCCCGCCGGCGCACTCAATGGGCTGGCGCAATCCTTGCTTCGAGTCACCGTGCCGGGTGTGCCGGACCTGTACCAGGGCGATGAGTTCTGGGACTTCAGCCTGGTGGACCCGGACAACCGTCGCCCGGTGGATTTCAACGCACGGCAACGCGCGCTGGAGACCCTGCCAGACATGGGCGAGCTGTTGTTCAACTGGCATGACGGGCGCATCAAACAAGCCTTGATTGCCCAGGTGCTGGCCTTGCGCAAGGCCCATCCTGAGGTGTTCCATCGGGGCAGCTACACGCCCTTGGACGTGGTCGGCCAACACGCCGAGCACGTGGTTGCGTTCTGCCGCGAACACCAGGGCATGCGCGTACTGGTGGTGGTGCCACGCTGGCCCCATCGCCTGCTGGAAAATGGTGTGTATCCCCAGGTCAATGCGCGGGTTTGGGGCGATACGCGGGTGAAATTACCGTTCGCCGCGCCAACCGAAAACTGGAAGGGACTTTTTCATACAGGCGCAGTCACAGCAGACAAGGAGCTGTTAATCAGTACTGCGCTGGAGGATTTCCCGGTCAATGTCTTTATCAATCCTGATGATCAATAAAGCTGAAATTTTCTGCGAGGAACATTGTGATGAGTACTGAAGACAAACGTGTTCGAGAATTCGCGTATCAGATCTGGGAATCGGAGGGTAAGCCGCAAGGTCAGGAGGCGCGCCATTGGGAGATGGCCCGCAAGCTGGCCGAGGCCGAAGCGCTGACGCCAAGCAAACCCAAACCCGCCGCCAAGCCGAAAACCCCAGCCAAGCCGGCTGCGAAAGCCAAGCCGCCGGCAGCGGCCCCAGGCAAACCGGCAGCGCCGGCGGCTAAAAAGCCGGCGGCCGCGAAAAAACCCAAGCCGTAAACCCTGTGGCCTCATGAACCTCCCGCCGGCAACCCCGGTCGGAGGTCGAGCACTTTCTGGATCATCAGCTGAACCCTCGTCAGCAGGGCCACGTTCGGCCCGAAAAAAGACCTGTGCAGGAGCAACACAATGAGCAAAGCCGATAAAACCCCAGCGACGCCGGCCCCCGAGCCGTCGCGGATTCGCGAAGGTTTGCCCTTCCCCCTGGGCGCGACCTGGGACGGCCTGGGTGTCAACTTTGCGCTGTTCTCGGCCAACGCCACCAAAGTCGAGCTGTGCCTGTTCGACGACGCCGGCGTTGTCGAGCTCGAACGTATCGAACTTCCCGAATACACCGATGAGATCTTCCACGGCTACCTGCCCGACGCCCACCCTGGGCTGATTTACGGCTACCGTGTGTACGGCGCGTATGACCCGGCCAACGGCCACCGTTTCAACCACCACAAATTGCTGATCGACCCCTACGCCAAACAGCTGGTGGGCGCACTTAAATGGTCCGAAGCGCTGTTCGGCTACACCATCGGCCACCCCGACGACGACCTCAGTTTCGACGAACGCGACAGCGCGCCCTTCGTGCCCAAGTGCAAGGTCATCGACCCGGCGCACACCTGGGGCAACGACCAGCCGGTGCGCGTGCCGTGGGACCGCACGATCATTTATGAAACCCACCTGCGCGGCATCAGCATGCGTCACCCCAGCGTCGGCGAAGCCGTGCGCGGCACCTGCGCCGGGCTGATGGAAGACGATGTGCTCAAGCACATCCGTCAGTTGGGTATTTCTTCCGTCGAACTGTTGCCGGTACATGCCTTTGTCAACGACCAGCATCTGCTGGAAAAAGACATGACCAACTACTGGGGCTACAACAGCATCGCCTTCTTCGCGCCGGACCCGCGCTACCTGGCCAGCGGCAAGATCGCCGAGTTCAAGGAGATGGTCGCGCACCTGCACGAAGCCAAGCTGGAAGTGATCCTCGACGTGGTCTACAACCACACCGCCGAAGGCAACGAGCGCGGCCCGACCCTGTCCATGCGCGGCATCGACAACGCCTCCTACTACCGCCTGATGCCGGACGACAAGCGTTTCTATATCAACGACTCCGGCACCGGCAACACCCTGGACCTGAGCCACCCGTGCGTGCTGCAGATGGTCACCGACTCCCTGCGCTACTGGGCCACCGAGATGCATGTCGACGGGTTCCGCTTCGACCTGGCGACCATCCTCGGCCGTTATCGTGACGGGTTCGACGAGCGCCACAGTTTCCTCGTCGCCTGCCGTCAAGACCCGGTACTGCGCCAGTTGAAACTCATCGCCGAACCCTGGGACTGCGGCCCCGGCGGCTATCAGGTGGGCAATTTCCCGCCGGGCTGGGTGGAATGGAACGACCGTTTCCGCGACACCGTGCGCGCCTTCTGGAAAGGTGATGACGGCCAACTGGCGGACTTCGCCGGACGCATGACCGCGTCGGGCGAAATGTTCAACCACCGTGGCCGCAGGCCTTACAGCTCGATGAACTTCATCACCGCCCACGACGGTTTCACCCTGCATGACTTGGTGTCGTACAACGACAAGCACAACGAAGCCAACGACGAAAACAACCAGGACGGCAGCAACAACAACCTGTCGTGGAACCATGGCGTCGAAGGTCCCACCGACGACCCGGAAATCAACGCCCTGCGCCTGCGCCAGATGCGCAATTTCTTCGCCACCCTGTTGCTCGCCCAGGGCACGCCGATGCTGGTGGCCGGGGATGAGTTCGCGCGTACCCAGCACGGCAACAACAACGCCTACTGCCAGGACAGCGAGATCGGCTGGGTCAACTGGGAACTGGACGATGACGGCAAGGCGCTGCTCAAGTTTGTGAAACGCTTGATCAAACTGCGCATGGCTTACCCGATCCTGCGGCGTGGCCGTTTCCTGGTGGGCGACTACAACGAAGAGATCGGCGTGAAGGACGTCACCTGGCTCGCGCCGGATGGCAACGAGATGAGCACCGAGCAATGGGAAGACAGCCACGGCCGCTGCCTGGGCATGCTGATGGATGGCCGTGCCCAGGAGACCGGGATTCGCCGTCCGGGTGGCGATGCGACCTTGCTGCTGGTGGTCAACGCCCATCACGACCAGGTCAATTTCAGCCTGCCCCCCGTTCCGGAAGGCCAGTTCTGGACCTGCATGCTCGACACCAATGACACGGCGGTACGCGGTCAGGAGCGCTTTGATTTCCACCATGAATACGCCGTCACCGGGCGCTCGCTGCTGCTGTTTGAACTGCAGCACGACGACGAGGTGTGACGTGGGTCTACATGGGTTCCTTCAAGGCTACCGGGGTTATGCGGACACGCAGGCTCTGGGCGCGGCCCTGAAGGCGCTGCAGGCAGCAGGCCTGGACCAACTGCCCTTCCCCGGCAGTGGCCAGACCCTTGAGCGGTTCAGTCGTCTGGCCCAGGTGGCCGGGCACGACCTGCGACTGTGCAAGTTGTTCGAAGGCCACGCCGATGCCTTGGCCGTCATTGCCGAGCTGCGCAGCCCGTTGCCGCCGGAGGGCAGCATCTGGGGCATGTGGGCAGCCGAACCGCCGACGGCCAGGGTGCGGGCGCGGCGCGATGGCCACCGCCTGCTGCTGGAGGGGCGTAAAGCCTGGTGCTCCGGTGCGGCGGTGGTCAGCCATGGGTTGCTGACCGCCTGGGACGAGGAGGATCGCCAGCAATTGGTCGCAGTGGACATGGGCCAGCCCGGCATCACCGTGACCGATGAGGGCTGGCATGCCGTGGGCATGGCGGCCACCGGCAGCGTCGACATTCTGTTCGCGGGC
The DNA here is from genome assembly GCF_024169655.1 of Pseudomonas marginalis. Classification (GTDB taxonomy): domain Bacteria; phylum Pseudomonadota; class Gammaproteobacteria; order Pseudomonadales; family Pseudomonadaceae; genus Aquipseudomonas; species Aquipseudomonas paraveronii. Next base: position 3,221,119 of record NZ_JALJWV010000001.1, read on the forward strand.
GCCACCGGGGTTGCCGTCGGTGGGCCCGGCGACTACCTCGCCCGCCCCGGTTTCTGGCAAGGCGGCGTTGGTATCGCGGCGTGCTGGTATGGCGCTGCGCAGCGTCTGGCCGAAGTGCTGCGCGAGCAGTGCAACAGGCGCCCCGAGCCGCATGCCCTGGCGCACCTCGGCGCGGTCGACAGTGCCTTGAACAGTGCCGCCTGTGTGCTGCGCGCCAGTGCGCGGCAGATCGACCGCGCCCCGCGCGCCGATGCCAGGCAGTTGGCCCAACAGGTACGCGCGGCCCTCGAAGACACGGTTGAACAGGTCATGCGCCATGTTGGTCGCGCAGCCGGCGCTGGGCCTTTTGGCAAAGACCCGCACTTTGCCCAACTGATGGCGGATCTGCCGGTGTATGTGCGTCAAAGCCATGCCGAGCGCGACCTGGCCGCCCTCGGCGAACAGGTTGCCGGCGAGCCCCCAGGGAGGTGGCAGTTATGAAAGCCAATCCGATCCTGGGCCAGGGCACGCCGCTGCATCAGTGGCAGGCCTCGTCCCACATGGCCGAACTGGTGCAGATCAGCGTCGAACAGTTGGTGCCTGAAGGCCATCGCGCAGGTTCGACCTGATCGTGCTAAGTGAACTGTGTTACTACCTCGACGCCGATGACCTCGGCCGCCTGATTGATCGCGCCCGCCTGGACTGCCGCGCCGAAGGTGGCTTTGGCGATGACTTGAAGAGCCAGATGCAGGTCCCTTAAAAAATCGTGGTTACAGGATGTGAAAGCGGCGAATCCTTGACTATGCTGATGACGCCCTGCCGGCAATCCAGGGATGGAATGCCGAGCGAACACTGCAGCGCAGCCTGCGGCCAATAAAAGAGCGTCGTCCCGTCAACGGGCTACGACCCTGCATCAACTGACAAGGACGTGACTCCCATGAAGCCCGCCTCCCTGAGCGAAGGCCGCCGCGGCCCAGCGCAAATCTGGAACAGTGCCCCACAGTTGGCACAAATTCCCGCTATTCATCCCCACTCGTTGGTTCCCCCGGGCGCGCGGGTGGTCATCATCGCGCCCCACCCGGGCGATGAAGTGTTGGCCTGTGGCGGTTTGCTGCAACGGCTCAGCACCCTTGAACACCCGATCCTGTTGATTTCCATCACTGACGGCAGCGCCAGCCATCCCGGCTCGAATGTCTGGCCGGCGAGCCGCTTGAGCGTGGTGCGGCCGCAGGAAAGCGTCGAAGCGCTGCGCCGGTTGGGCATGCCACTGCACAGCCTGAAGTGGATTCGCGGCGGGTTTCGCGATGACGCGCTCGCCGCCAGTGAACACCCCGTCAGCCAACTCATTGCGCGTTACCTGCAGCCCGGCGATGTGGTCTTCACCACCTGGCGCAACGACGGCAACGATGACCACGACACCGTCGGCCGTGCCAGCGCAAAGGCGTGCAGCCTGACCGGCGCGCGTCTGTATGAGCTGCCGATCTGGGCCTGGCATTGGACGGCACGGGAAGGTTCGATGATCCCCTGGCAGCGTGCGCGCAAGGTACGCCTCGATACCTGGGGCGTGGCGCGCAAACTGCACGCGGCCCATGCCTATGCCAGCCAACTGGCCGGAGACCCGGAGATCGGGCTGGCGCCGATGCTCGCCCAGGTGCTGCTGGAGCGGATGCGCGAGCCTTATGAGATCGTGTTTGTCTAGATCCTAACTCGTCTATACCTGTTATTTCTGACAGTAGCGGCCCCTTGGATGTGCGACTAAGGTGCAATCGAGAAAGCCATGCCAACCCTTTGCATTGGCCGATGTTTTCAGAATGGGTAACCGGCAGTCCCTAATCCGTATCGCGTTCGTTGTTGCCATGGTCCGAACCGCACCTGCTTGCCCAGGTGCCGGGCGATGCTTGCTTCGAACGAGGACGGGTCATGCGCACATCGATATCTTCCCTGTTGTGCCTGGGTATCAGCTCAATCATTGCCGTGATGGCATGGCCACTCGCCTCGTATGGCGCATGCACGGTCAACAACACCGCCGGCGATGATATCTCCACATGCGACAGTGCCTCGGCGCCGGGCTTTACCGACACCGGCGGCAACAACACCCTGAATATCAGCGGCAGCGGCGCGATCAACGGCAATGTCACCTTCGGGGCGGGTAACGACCTGGTGGATGTGAATGGGCCGACGGCGGCGCTCAACGGTGCGCTGAACCAGGGCGACGGCGCGAATATTTTCCGGCTGAACCTGGGCAGCGTCACCGGCTCGGTCACTCAAGGCGCAGGCGCGGACGTGGCGCAGATCACCGGCGGGCAGGCGGGTGCGATCAGCCAAGGCGCCGGCATCGACAGCTTTGCCATGAGCGGCGGCACCATCGCCTCCCTGGCCCAAGGTGATGGCCTGGACACCTTCAACATGAGCGGCGGCACCATCACCGGAGCGTTTGAAGACGGCGACCGAGCCACGATGAGTGGCGGCACCATTGGCCGGGTCGACATGAAGCTCGATAACAACGTGTTCGACATGCAAGGCGGCACCATTCTGGGCAATCTGGTCACCGGGTTCGGCAACGACCATATTCTGGTCTCGGGCACCAGTTACATCGGCGGCAACATCAGCACCAGCGGCGGCGATGACTTGATTGAAATCAGCGGCGGCACGGTCAACGGGCAAATCCTCGCCAGTTTCGGTAACGACCAGTTGATCTGGCACGACGGTGGCAAGGTCAACGGCTTGATCGTCATGGGGGCCGGCGACGACACCGCGCTGCTGAAAAACCTCAACGAAACGCTGCTGTCCTCCAACCCGCTGGTGGATGGCGGCCTGGGCAACGACACACTCACGTTCGACAACACGCAGACCGAGGTCTCCACGCGCTACACAGGCTGGGAGCAGGTGCTGCTGGATAATGGCTCGGACCTCAAACTGGGCGGCGCTTTCACATTGGGCGACAACGAAACCGGCACCGGCAACATGACCATCGACGGGTCGAGCAAATTGACCGTCACTACCGGTTCGATCAACCCCTTTACCGCCGGCCAATCCGTCACCTTGAACAACGGTGGCCTGATCGACATGACCACCGGCAGTACCAGCGCCACCGACACCCTGACGGTCAACGGTAACTACAACGGCACCGGCGGCCGGCTCGCCCTGCAAAGTGTCCTGGGCGGCGACGGCTCACCCAGCGATTTGCTGGTGGTCAGCACAGGCACGATCAGCGGCACTACCCCCATCAGTGTGACCAATCTCGCAGGGCCGGGTGCCGAAACCGTGCAGGACGGTATCCAGGTAGTCCGGGCAATCAACGGCGCCAGCGGCACCGGCACCCAGTTCACCCTGGCCAACCGGGTATCGGCAGGCGCCTTCGACTACTACCTGTTCAAAGGCGGCGACAAAGCGGGTTCGGGTGAAAACTACTACCTGCGTTCATCGGTGCCGGTGACGCCACTGCCAGGCCCGGTGACGCAGATGCCCGAACCGGTGGTAGGCACGCCTGAACTGCCCACCAATCCGGGCATCACGCCGATCCCGATCTACCGCCCGGAAGTGCCGATCTACGCGGTATTGTTTCCCGCTGCGCAACAAATCGTCCAGGCCATGCTGGGCACCTATCACGAACGCATGGGCGATCAGAGCCAGCAACAGCAGACCGGCACGTTTCCTGCCGGTTGGGGGCGTATTTATGGCAACAGCAGCCGCCAGAGTTTCGCCGGCACGGTGAGCCCTACGCTGAACAGTTCGATGTCCGCGTTCCAGATCGGTATGGATATGTATGCGAGCACCACCGACAACGGTGGCGCGCAGCGGGCCGGTTTCTTCGTTGGCCACAGCCGCTTGAAAGGCGACGTCAAGGGCTTCAACGGCGGCTGGCAGGACAAGGCTGCCGGCAACACCACCCTGCGCGGTGACAGCCTGGGCGTGTACTGGACGCTGATCGGCGCCAACCAGGCCTACCTCGATCTGGTGCTCATGGGCACCCGCTTCGATGGCAACAACGAATCGGACCGAGGGGTGAAGATGAAGACTCGCGGGCACAACGTCGCCGTTTCCGCCGAGGTCGGCTGGCCGTTCCAGATGACGGACAATTGGGTGGCTGAACCCCAGGCTCAAGTGATCGTGAGCCGGACCAAGCTGGACAGTCAGAACGACGGCATCTCCGACGTGGCCTACAACGCCGACACCAGCGTCACCACCCGCCTGGGCATACGCCTGCGGGGCGACTATCAGGTCCGTGGCCTGCCGTTGCAGCCCTACGTGCGGGCCAATATCTGGCATACCGGCGCCGGGCAGAGCACCGTCACCTTTAACGGGGTGACGGACATCGACACCGAACAGAAGTCCACCTCCCTGGGCCTGAGTCTGGGTGCCACGCTGGAGGTGGCCAAGGGCGTCAGCCTGTACAGCGAAGTCGGCTATAACCGCAACCTGGATAGCCAGATGCTCAACAGCCGACAAGGCACCGTGGGCCTGCGAATGGAATTCTGACAGTCACGTTTGCCGACGTGCTGCCACGCAATATCGTCGGCTTGACCGCCAGCCCGCTGGCGGTTGCGGCCTCACGCAACCGCGGCGACTTCGGATGATTTCCTGCGCGGGCGGTGAACTGCCAGCCAGCAAAATGTGAAAAATTCGTTAAGCAATTCCCCCCAAAGCCTTTTTTGGCCGGATTCAATCTGCCACACTGATACGAATAGTTATCGATTCGCTTATCATTCGCTACTAAAGGCACTCGGGGAGGCTCAGATTCATGTTCGTTCAACAACCTGTCGGCACGCGTTTTTCACCCAGTCTACTGGCATTGGCCATCTGCCTCAGCGGCACCCAGACAACGCTGGCGGCCGACACCGAAAAAGCACCGGCACCGCTTGAACTGGGCGCCACCGAGATCAGCGGCGAGCAACTCGGCGAGACCACCGAAGGCACCCAGTCGTATACCACCGGGCCCATGGCGACGGCCACCAAGTTGCCGTTGACCATGCGCGAAACCCCGCAGTCCGTGACCGTGATCACCCGCCAGCGCATGGACGACCAGGCCATGACCAGCGTCAACGACGTGGTCAAGAACACGCCTGGTCTGTTCCTCAGCCAGGCTAACGGGCCAGGGCGACAAAGCTACAAATCGCGCGGTTTTGACATCGACAACATGATGTTCGACGGCCTGCCCAGCGCCTATTCGAGCTACGCCAACAGCGTGCAGCCCAACCTGGCGATGTTCGACCGGGTCGAAGTGATTCGCGGCGCCACCGGCCTGGTCACCGGCGCCGGCAACCCGTCGGCAGCGATCAACTTTGTGCGCAAGCGCCCCACCGCTACGCCGCAGGTGTCAATCACCGGCGCCGCCGGCAGTTGGGATGACTACCGCATGGAACTCGATGCTTCCAGCGCCTTGAACGACAGCGGCACCCTGCGCGGCCGCGTGGTCGGTTCGTACCGCGACGCCAACAGCTTCCGTGACAACGAAACCAGCGACCACGGCCTGTTCTACGCCATCAGCGAAGCCGACCTGAGCGAAGACACCACCGCCACCCTCGGCTTCTCGCGTCAGGAAGACCAGACCAACCTCTTCTGGGGTGGCCTGCCCATCGGCACAGACGGCCATCACCTGAACCTGCCCCGCTCCACCAACCCCGGCAGCGACTGGGAAAACAAGGAGCTGACGATCAACACCGTGTTCGGCGACGTCCAGCACCGCTTCGACAATGGCTGGAAACTCAACGTCTCCGGCTCCGCGTCGCAGTTGGACGGCGTGTTCACCGGCAGTTACCAGTCGCGCTACCAAACCGAGTTGGCGCGCACCGCCTATCAATCGCACCAGGACGACCAACAGTACGCCTTCGACACCTTCGCCAGCGGCCCGGTCGAGGCCTTCGGCCGCACCCACGAAGTGGTGGTCGGCACCAGCAAACGCATTTACGACGCCACCTCCAAGGAATACAGCCCTTACGACACCAATTACCCGCTCAACGGCGCCAAACCCGACTTCCAGCGCAACGGCAAATCCCACAGCCTCACCACCCAGGACGGCGTCTACCTGACCACGCGCCTGAACCTGGCCGACCCGCTCAAGGTCATCCTCGGTGCGCGCCTGGACTGGTACGACTATGAAGACCGCCAAAGCCAAGACGGCGACTACAAAGTCACGCGCAACCTGACGCGTTACGCCGGAGTGATCTACGACCTCGACGAGCACCACTCGGTCTACGCCAGCTACACCGACATCTTCACCCCACAAAGCGAAAAAGACCTCTCAGGCAAGGTGCTGGAACCGATCGTGGGCGAAAACTACGAAGTCGGCATCAAGGGCGAATACTTCAACGGCGCGCTCAACGCCAGCCTGGCGGTGTTCCAGATCGACCAGAAAAACCGCGCCACCACCGCCGCCACCCAGGCCGGTTGCCCGGTGCTCACCTGCTATGGCGCTGCCGGCCTGGTGCGCAGCCAGGGTATCGACCTGGAACTGCAAGGCGCCCTCACCGAGAACTGGCAAGTCGGCGGCGGCTTCACCTACACCCGCGCGCATTTCATCAAGGACAGCAACCCCGCCAACGACAACCAGCGTTTCGATCCCGATACCCCGGAGCGCCTGTTCAAACTCACCACGTCCTACCGCTTCCAGGGCCCGCTGGAAAAACTGCGCATCGGTGGCAACGTCTACTGGCAAAGCCGCATGTACAACAACATCGCCCTCACCAACGGCAGCTACTATCGCCTGGAGCAAGGCAGCTATGCAGTGGCGGACGTGATGGCCGGTTACCAAGTGAGCAAGCACCTGGACCTGCAAGTGAACGCGAACAACCTCTTCGATCGCACCTACTACTCGGCGATCGGCACCAGCCCAACCTGGGGCTCCACCGACACCTACGGCAACCCGCGCAGCTTTGGCGTGACGGCGAAGTACAGTTTCTGACGGTTGCGGCGCCCGGGACTATTGAGCAAAAGAACAGGCAGCCCAGCCAGGGGCTGATTGAGTATGGCGCTGCTTTATAGGTCGCATGAGTCGCGAGTCGACCCAAAACGCCCCTGCGCTGGATTCGCCATGACGATATGTATCCCGCGGGCAATAGCCCGCGGCAAAGAAGTGGTTATTAGAGCCTCAGTAATTTGCTACAGGGTGTACCATCAAATGCCGTCCATCAGATATTAGTCCGTCATGTCCACACCAAGCGAAGAGAGCCGCCAGATCGTAGCTTCTCTGGCGTGCCGTGTTGGCCCCAACGCTGATGTCGCAAGAATCGCCGAGGCGATCGTTTCAATCTTGCAAGCGATGGACGCCGCACTGACCCCCATTATCGGCCGGCAAGGCGTCGTTGCGATGTATCGGCGAAGCGTGCATTTGTGCGCCTGCGCCCACCCTCAACTGGCTGGCGTTAATGACAGCGCGCAGGCCGCACCGGATCTGATTGCCCTCAAATCCGTACTGGTCGAGCAAAGCGCGGCCGAAGCACTGCATCTCGGTGAAGTGCTGTTGACCACGTTTTATGAGCTGCTGACCACGCTGATCGGGCCTGCACTGACCGCCCGTTTGCTGCGCGGCGTGTGGGAACCCTCTTTGAGTGACACCCCTTCGCAGGAAAATTCGCCATGAGCACCAAAGTGACAATCAATCGTCTGGCCACCGGCGTGCCAGGACTGGACGAGGTGCTGGGCGGAGGGTTGCCGGAGTTTTCGTTCAACCTGATCGCCGGCCCCCCGGGCTGCGGCAAGACAACCCTGGCGCATCAGATGATGTTCGCCCTTGCGACGCCCGAACGCCCCGCGCTGTTTTTTACGGTGCTTGGCGAACCGCCGCTGAAAATGCTGCGTTATCAGCAGCAATTCGATTTTTTCGACAGCCAGACGATCAACCAGTCGATCCGCTATATCAACTTGGCGGACGATACCCTGGCAGGCAATTTGGACGAGGTGCTACGACGCATCGTCAGCGAGGTGGAGGCATATTCGCCGGCGCTGGTGTTTGTCGACTCGTTTCGCTCGGTGGTGCTGGCCAGTCAGACCCAGGACAACCCCAACAACAATTTGCCGCAGTTCGTTCAGCAACTGGGCATGTTGATGACGACCTGGCAGGCGACGACGTTTCTAATCGGTGAATACTTCACTGAAACAGACACGAACCCGATTTTCACCGTGGCCGATGGTTTGATCTGGCTGCGCCAAAGCGTCGAGCGCAATTCGATGGTGCGCAAGATGGAAATCATGAAAATGCGCGGCCAGCCGACATTGCCCGGCCTGCACACCTTCCGTATCGCCACCTCGGGGATCAAGGTCTTTGCTCCAGCGCCCCTCAACCCGGTTGAAACGCCGCTGAAGTTCCCGATCAAACGCCTGAAAATGGGCGTGCCACGGCTCGACGAAATGCTCGGCGGCGGGTTGCCCCAGGGGTATTCGTTGCTGGTGGCTGGCCCGTCAGGTTCAGGCAAAAGCATTCTGGCGGCGACGTTCCTGGCCGAAGGCGCACGCAATGGTGAAACCGGCGTGATCGCGGTGTTTGAACAACGCCCCAACCACTCGCAAAACGCGATGTTGAGCAACCTGATTCAGACCGGTCAGGTTGGCTTGGTCGATAGCCGGGCACCGGACCTGTCCATCGACGAAGTCGTCCAGTTGCTGCTCAGCGAAATCAGCCGGTTGAACGCCACACGCGTGGTGATCGATTCGCTGTCGGGCTTTGAGTTGGCGCTGGCGCCGACCTTTCGTGAAGACTTCCGTGAGTCGTTGTCGCGCATGGTCACTGCGTTGACACGCGCCGGGGTCAGTGTGTTGATGACATCGGAGTTGGAGGATCGCTACACCGACCTGCGTTTCAGCCCTTACGGCACAGCCTTTCTTACCGATGCAATCATTGTCCAGCGCTATATTGAAGTGCAGAGCCGTTTGCTGCGGATCATGGCCGTCGTCAAAGTGCGTGCCAGCGCCCATTCCGATGAGTTGCGCCAGTATCACATCGACGACCACGGCCTGCAGATTGGCGAAATGCTCGCCGATCAGGAGGGGCTGCTGGGCGGTCGTCCGACGAGTCACCGCATAGGGACGATACACGCGGGAGATCACAATGTTTGAGCCCGACTCATGAGCTATACCAACAGCGAGAACGAGCGTGAGAAGGCGAATGCCGCTCACGAACTGTTCTTGCTCGGTCAAAAAACGGTTGAGGCGCGCGCCGTATTGGCGGCCCTGCAACAACAGTTGAGCGACGCCAGCAGCCGTCTGGTGGATACCCAGCAGGTCGAGCAGGTGATCGAGGTCAACCAGCAACTGGTGTTGGCGATACTCCTGGCGCAATCAGACGCTGTAACTCCCCCTCGTTTGGAAGAACTGAGTTTGTACCAGGAGTTGCGGGAGGCCAACGCGCAACTGGTCATAGCGGCACTCAGTGCCCAGGAACTTCAGGCGACAGCCGAGCGCGCGCTGAGTCAGCAAAAAAACATACTGGCGATGGTCGCCCATGAGCTGAGAAACCCGCTGACCCCCATCAGTTTGATTGCAGAACGGATGGTGCGCCTGCCCAGCGAGCAACTGCCGCGAATGCGTGAGTTGATCGAGGGCCAGGTACAGCATATTTCACAACTGGTCGATGACCTGCTGGATGTCTCCCGCGCCAGCACGGGCAAGCTGCGAATCAATCGCCGCGAGGTCGACATGATGCAGATTCTTGAAGGTGCAATTGATGCCTGTCGCCCGCTCACGACTGCGCAACAGCAGCATTTCGATGTCGATCTGCCCGATCGCGTTTTGATGATCAATGGCGACCCGGGGCGTCTCGCGCAGATTATCCACAACCTTCTGGCCAATGCAGCCAAATACACGCCCGTCGGCGGCAGAATCAAACTCTGTGTAACCGTAGAAGGCAGTGTTTTGACAATGACTATTTCCGACAATGGTATTGGCGTTACGGCGCAAGCATTGCCGTTTATTTTTGACCCTTATGTTCAAGACTCTCACGCCATAGGTTTCAACGGCGCCGGCCTGGGTATTGGATTGACGGTCGTTCGAGAGTTGGTTGAAGCACACGGGGGAACGGTGACGGGAATGAGCGAGGGGGATGGAAAAGGAAGTGAGTTTGTGGTGACGCTACCGCTGGCAGCCAGCCAGAAAGGACCATGAACAGCTTTACACCCTCGGGGCCGAAAACAGACCTTCATTCGTGTCGGCCAACGACGAAGTGAAGTAAGTCAGCACGTCTTGTGCTGACAACCCTCTGTTCCCTATGCGAAATGAACCTACGATTGAATAGGTAATGATGCGGTCATCTTCGCGTGACACACCGCCAGAATTTCATCCGCCAGCGCCGAGTCGTCAGGACAGGCGCGCGATAACACGATAGCGCCGACCGCACGCGCCAGCAGATCGATCATTGCCTCCCTAGCCTCACCCGCTGGCGCATCCGCCCTGGTCGGGTATTTTTCGCCGAGAACTTGCAGCGTGCGCTCAATGCCCTCAGAGAATGCTGACTTCAAATCGCCGGACTGACGCGCAGCGTCGCCGCACAAAGCCGCCATGGTGCAACCCGTGCCGCGCCCGTCGCGATGATCCCTGGACACATACACATCGATGAAATCCTTGATGCTCAGTGATTCAGCGCTGCTCAGCGATTGCGCAAGGCTGTTGGCCGAGGCCTCAGCCATCAAGTCGGCCTTCGAACCGAAATGTTTGTAGAAACCGCCATGGGTGAAACCGGCAGCGGCCATCAAATCGGCCACGCCGACACCGTCAAAACCGCGTTCGCGAAACAGGCCCGAGGCCGTTTCGACGATGTGTTCCCGATTTGCCTGGGCCTGGGCCTTGGTCACCCGCATGTTCGATACCTCGTTCCCGCTTGGAAAATGGTGGGTTGATGATACATAGATGTTGGTCATAATCAAAGTTATTGACAACTTAGATTTCGATCATCATCCTAAATGCCAGCAATGTGAAATTCACCAACGGGCACGGAACAAACACCCATGAGCGACCATAATCTGTTTACCCCTTACACGCTTGGCGCGCTGAAACTGTCAAATCGCGTGGTTCTCGCCCCGCTGACGCGCAATCGCGCCGGGAAAGGCTTTGTACCGAGTGAATTTGCTGCGGCCTATTACAGCCAGCGGGCCAGCGCGGGCTTGCTGATTTCCGAAGCCTCGCAGATATCCCAGCAGGGACAGGGCTATCAGGACACGCCAGGCATTTACACACCGGCTCAGATACAGGGATGGCGCAAGGTGACCGATGCCGTACACGCCAAGGGCGGGAGAATTTTCCTGCAACTGTGGCATGTGGGTCGTGTTTCCCACGTCGATCTGCAACCGCACGGCGCGGCGCCGGTAGCCCCTTCGGCGCTGCGTCCCGCGACCAAGGTGTTCGTCAATAACCGCTTCGAGGACGTTTCCGAGCCGCGAGCATTGGACGCTGACGAATTACCGGGCATCGTCAACGATTTCCGCCAAGCGGCGGCAAACGCCATTGCCGCAGGCTTCGATGGCGTGGAAATCCACGGTGCAAACGGCTATTTGCTGGATCAGTTCATCAAGGATGGCGCCAACCTGCGTACCGATGCCTATGGCGGCTCGATCGAAAACCGTGCGCGTCTGCTGCTGGAAGTGACGGCCGCGGTAGCCGCCGAGATTGGTGCGGATCGCACGGGCATTCGCCTTTCGCCTGTCTCGCCGGCCAATGGTGTATCGAGCAGTGATCCACAGGCTCAGTTCGATTACATCGTTGATCAGCTCAACGCTCTGGACATCGTTTATCTACACGTCGTCGAAGGCGCGACCGGCGGGCCACGCGACGTGGCGCCCTTTGATTTCGACGCCTTGCGCCAGCGCTTCAAGAACACTTACATCGCCAACAACGGCTATGACCTGGACCTGGCCACGGCCCGCCTTGCGCATGACAAGGCCGACCTGATCGCGTTTGGCCGGCCTTTTATCGCCAACCCCGATCTGGTGGAGCGGCTCAAGACCGATGCGCCACTGTCCGCCTTCGACCCCTCCACGCTCTACGGCGGCGGCGCGGCGGGATACATCGACTACCCCACGCTTGCCGAATCCAGCACCCGCGCGAACTAAGCATTGGCTGATCGAGCCCGGTTTTATTCGTGCATCAATCCACGTTCCAGATAAAGAGCTGACATCATGACGACTTACCCTACCGTTCTCATCACTGGCGCTTCCACTGGCATCGGCGCGGTTTACGCCGAGCGTTTTGCCCAACGTGGGCATGATCTGGTGTTGGTCGCCCGCGACCACACGCGCCTGGAAACGCTCGCCGCAAAGTTGCGTGGCGAACACAACGTCGCCGTTGAAGTGCTTGCGGCCGACCTGACTCAACTCAGCGACCTGCACACCGTCGAAGCGCGCCTGCGGGATGACGCGCGCATCGGCATCCTCGTCAACAATGCCGGTGCCGCGCAGTCCGGCAGCTTCATCGAGCAAAGCACCGACAGCGTGGCGCAACTGGTGGCCCTCAACACCACTGCGCTGGTGCGACTCGCCAGCGCCATCGCGCCACGCCTGGCCAAAGCCGGTGAAGGCGCAATCATCAACATCGGTTCGGTGGTGGGCCTGGCGCCTGAGTTTGGCATGTCGGTCTATGGGGCGACCAAGGCGTTTGTGCTGTTCCTTTCCCAAGGCCTGAGCCTGGAACTTTCGCCTCAGGGTGTTTATGTGCAAGCCGTATTGCCCGCCGCCACCCGCACGGAGATTTGGGACCGCGCCGGGATCGACATCAACACCTTGAGCGAAGTCATGGAAGTGGCTGACCTGGTCGATGCCGCACTGGTCGGCTTCGACCGCCGCGAACCGGTGACCATTCCGCCGCTGCAAGAAGGCGAGCGCTGGGATGCCCTGCAAACCGCACGTCAGGGGCTTTTGGCGCAGATCAGACAGTCCGTCGTGGCGCCGCGCTATTTGACTGAAGTCTGAACCCTGTCGAGCCGGTCGGCCTCGCCTCGCAATCTCACGGGATAAACATGACTCTTTTGGCTAGAAGCAATCCTCCCGGTTCGCCGTCGTCATTTGTCCACGCGGCGAACCAGTCGGTTCTGATGGGCGGGATACCTTTTGCCTATCGCGATCCGGGCTCCAGAACGCAGGTCCCGCGGGTCATGTTCAACCATTGGGGGGCCGTGCTGGATAACTTTGACCCCAGGATCATTGACGGTCTGGCAAAAAACCGGCGTGTCATCACCACCGATTACCGTGGTATCGGTGGCTCGGGGGGCGCCACGCCGTTGACCGTCGGTGAAATGGCTGTGGTTGCCGGGGCCGCGCCCCGCTCTCATTCAACCAACAAGAGCGCTGCAACATGAAGGCATTTTTTATCGACCGCTACGGCAAGCAGAACGGAATGCTTGGCGAAGTGCCCGACCCTGCGGTCGGTGAGCATGACGTTCTGATCCAGGTGCGTGCAACGAGCGTGAACCCGTTGGACTCGAAGATCAGAACCGGGGAATTCAAACTGATCCTGCCTTATACATTTCCATTGGTCTTGGGTAACGACCTGGCGGGGGTGGTCGTTCGCACAGGCTCGGCGGTGAAGCGATTCAATCCGGGAGACGAAGTCTACGCACGCCCTCCCGAGGATCGGATCGGGACATTTGCCGAACTGATCGCCGTGAACGAAAACGCGCTCGCGCTGAAACCCTCGAACCTGGACATGGCCGAGGCGGCGTCCGTCCCCTTGGCCGCCTTGACGGCCTGGCAGGCGCTGGTTGAGACCGCCCAGCTGAAAAAAGGCCAGAAGGTGTTGATTCATGCCGGCTCCGGCGGTGTCGGCACATTTGCCATCCAACTCGCCAAACACCTCGGCGCTTTCGTTGCGACCACCACCAGCACGGCGAATGTCGAATGGGTGAAGGCGCTCGGGGCGGATGTGGTCATCGATTACAAGCAGCAAGATTTTGCAACCGAATTGCACGATTTCGACGTGGTATTGAACAGCCTGGGCAACGATGTACTGATGAAATCAGTCGAGGTTCTCAAGCCTGGCGGACAGCTCATTTCCCTCTCCGGACCACCGACGGCAGCCTTTGCCCAAGCGCAAGGCTTGTCCTGGATGCTGCGGCAAGTCATGCGCCTGCTGAGCAGCGGGATTCGTAGAAAAGCTCGCAAACACGGGGTGAGCTATGCATTTTTGTTTATGCGGGCCAGCGGCGTACAACTGCAAAAAATCACCTCGCTTATCGAAGCTGGCGTCATCAAACCGGTCATTGATCGTTCCTTCCCTTTTGAATCGACGGCAGAGGCGTTGCGGTACGTCGAGCAGGGCAGATCAAAAGGCAAAGTCACCATAACCTTCCATGGATTGCCTTAGCCCCTCAAGCCGCTTTATCCTCGACCCTCCCCGCCCGACCCGGAGTCGCCATGGACCTCGCCCCCCTCGCCCTCTTCCTCCCCGCCTGTTTTGCCCTGAACATGGCACCCGGCCCAAACAACCTGCTGTCGGTCAGCAACGCCACGCGCTACGGCTACCGCACTGCCTGTCTCGCCGGCATCGGCCGCCTGCTTGCCTTCTCCGGCATGATCGCCCTCGCCTCCGCCGGATTGGCGGTGGTACTGCAAACGTCGGCGTTGTTGTTCTATGCGATCAAGATCGTCGGGGCGGCGTATCTGTTGTATCTGGCGATTCAGCTATGGCGGGCCGACCCGCAGATGCAGGACGAATCGGTTACGGCCAAGGGAGGAATATGGGCGCTGGCGCGTCAGGAGTTTTTGGTGGCAGCGGGCAAGCCTGATGATGGGCAATATTAATTCTTCTGACTGACTGCTTTCGGCCGACGGTGTTGAAAAAGTCGCTCAGCTCGAACTGCCTGGAAATCGACCGGGCAAAACGCCATTTTTGCTTGCTGCTACGTATATTCTGAGCCCGGAAGCCTCAGCCAAAAGTACGGATTTCAATCTCCGAAGCGTACTTTTCTGCCGCGGAAACCAAAGCTGACGTTTTCAACAGTATCGACCTGTAGCGGCCATTGCCCGATCACTCAAAACGGCCGATTGAAGTACTAACGAAACAGTAACGACTCAGATTAATGGTGGACGAAAGCGTCTGCCTCGCATGCAAAACATTACTTGAGGTCCGTGGGTTTCGAGAATTTTTATACACGGCCACTTCTAGCCGCCCTCGCTGATTTATAGTCAACCAGTGCTCAACTTCGGTTTGAATTATTTAATTACCATACTTTTATAGGAAACTTTTGATACGCCACTGAACCCTTACTCATTGCGTCTAGCCTGGCGTGGTCGAATCTGTCGTGACTTACGATCAGATTTCTCAGCTTTGTGAAAAGCTTATCCGCTTTTTCATCTATGAACTCACCTAATTGTAATTCGCATAAGCGTGCAAAAGCTTCTGCTCGAAGTCCAAGAGCTACCGCAAAATGATAAATAGCAAGGCGCCGACGTTCCTTGTCCCAATATTGCAGTGTTTTTACACCCTCTGCTTCAGAGTGCTCAAATATTTCGCCAATTCCTACTAAGGCTGACATTTCATCTGAAAAGCTATGAACGGAATCACACAACGGTGCATAATAAGCGTAGTAAGTATTCTCCCATCCCAAAGCCTTGAATAAACCTTTGCCACCAGGATATCTAGCGACATCGGCCCATTTTTCATTGAAGTGCGATAACATAGAAGCACCATTTTTCTGCCTCGCTTGGGCCGCAGGGTTTTGAGCATCTTGCGACTCAAGATATGCTGCCCAAGCTTTTCCGTTGCTTTCGATCAGTTGATTGCTGCTACGCAGTAGGGCACGGCCATTATCTCCTTCATCGATACCCACATAGAGCTTATTGGCAGATTGCTCCATCACTACGCGCGATAGGGCTTCAAGCGTCGAATATGATTTGTTCTTGAGGCATTCGCAAGCTTGACGGCAAAACTCACCAATTATGCGTAGGTAGTGTCGTATGATTAATCGTTGAGTGTCGTCTGTTAGAGCAGCCAAAAGCGGATCCTTGTGTTTTTTGATCAGCTCTTCTAAATCCGAATTGAAGTTCAAGATTGTGTAGGTGTCCTTCTTCAAGTCAATCACTGCTGGTCCTTCTTAATTTAAACAGGGTTTACGATCGACGTAGACTACGTAATTTCCCTCATTTTGGGGAGTAGTTGCGCACAAAACGCTTAAGCGTATCGCTGCTCATAGCTCGTGTCCCCTTCTGGCGGCTGCTGCTTAGAACGCCAATGCGCGTGTAAGCAGCGAAGGATGCATTTTGGTGGTGGAACCACGCACTGACCGGCAGTTGCGCGGAGGATAGTATGTCTCGTTGAATGCTTGCTTTCGACCGATTCTGTTGAAAAAGTCGGTTTTCCAAAACTGCTCGAATATTGATGGGTGAAAACACCTTTTTTGCACGCTGCTACGTGAAATCCGAGTCAGGCAGCCTCTGCTGAAGGTAAGGATTTCAATCTCAGACGTGTACTTTTCAGCCGTGGGAACCAAGCCGGACTTTTTCAACACAATCGCCCCATTGCAGCCCGCCAGCACCGGCAGATAACGGCCAGAGCGGTCATCTAGTCTGTCGAACCAAATCGGGTCGCTTCAGAATGATTTTGCTCTCTATTTTGGTTCGCACTGCAATGCTGCCTTCGTCTAACCACCGAGTGACAAAATCTACGACAAGTGATGGCAAATTGCCTCTTTTTTTTGATACGATTTAACTTCTGTTTCGTGATGGTCTTCCTGAATATCAGAAATGCCTCCGCCTTTCTGAAAGTTTAAATCGGTTTAGGTCATCCCGGCTACAGTTTCATCAGGCAGAACAGTCTTAACTCTGTCCGATTTCAATATATTGATATAAATGGATTTATCCTATGTCCAAAAGTAAGAAGTTATCAGTCAAGATTCGTAATCTCAAGGCCATTAGCGAACTTGAGATGTCACTGGATATTAAGCCTGGCCTGACTTGCTTCGTTGGGAGTAATGGGGCTGGCAAGTCTACTGTTCTAAATGTTCTATCTCAGTTGATCAACAAGGCAAATATAGGGCGATTGTTTTTCGACGAAAAAAGAGAGGGGGCTTCGGTAGAAATTGATTTCGGCGGAGAATCCTGCACATGGTTGCAGAAAAATGGACGCTGGATTAAAGATGGTGACTTCCCCGGAATTAAGGGTTTTCACGAGTCTGGAATCGTCTACGGAAGCAGATTTTCCAATTCATCCCTCAACAATATCCATAAATATTGCGAGCACTACGCGAATCACAGCGATAGCTACGTAGATGCGCCAGATTTTGTATATAAAAATCTTGGAAAAATACTTAAAGGTAACGAAAATCATTATAAGGGCTTGAAAACCATAACCAAGGCAGACCTGTCGAGAAAGGCTAAAGAACTTCCAAAGGAGTCCGAAAATTATTTGATCAGGGCGGAGAAGCCTTTTTTGCTGCAGAAAGACAGCGGCTTTATCACCCAATACAAGATGAGCTCTGGGGAATACCTCTTACTAAAAATCCTTGACTATATTTACTACAGAATAACTTATGCGTCGGACAAAGGGGAGAGCAAAGAGCCGTTTCTTGTAATCATCGATGAGGTCGAGATCGCTCTCCACCCATCGTCACAGAAACGCTTAATTCAGTTTTGCAACAAAGTGTCAAAAGAACATAGCATTTGCATTATATTTTCATCTCATAGTCGTGAAATTATATCCAGCCTTAACCCCAATCAAATTCACCTACTGGAGTCGCATCTAGGCAAAATCGGTATCACTACTCCTTGCTATCCTCATTATGCTATACGAGGAATTTATGAATCCTCCGGATACGATTATGTGGTATGTGTTGAGGATAGCTTAGCTAAGAAAATCGTTTCGGAAACCATAAAGAAAAAAGGATTATCAAATAACAAGCTTGTGAACGTTTCTGCGCTCGGCGGCTGGCGCGAAGTTTTAAGCTTTACGCACGAATTCAAAATTAATGGTTTGTTCAATAATACAAAAATGGTCATTGTTCTTGACGGTGATGTGGAGTCCGCTTTTCATGCTGAATATGGTTCGCCATGCAACACGTGCAATTATCATGGCTTTGTAAAAGATAATCATGCGGATATTAAAAGCAAAGGATTTGAGCCGCCAAAACTTAACTGTAAACTCTTGCCTAATAATTACCCGTACTATCAAGATGTAGCGTTTCTGCCAATTTCAAGCTTTGAAAAAGAGGTCAGATCTAGGCTTATAACCAATCCAGATTATGATTTCATCTCGACACTTGAAAATTTGAATTATTTCGGCCAGTCATCAGTATCGGATCTAGTCTCCCAATATGAGGCCAAGGCGGCGAATTATTTCTCTTCTGAAAACTTCAAAGCGAGAGGTGTTGAAGCTAAGTTGATGAACTATGACTCGGACGGAAAAATTTTATGGCGCCTCCTATCGACTCATATTAGGCCAGGAGTCAGCTTGGATGACATGGTTTCTTACCTTTGTGGCGTTTTTGCGACGAGAACAGAAGAGACGTCTGAGGCTTGGGAGCATTTTGAGAATCAGCTAACGATACTTCTTCAGAAGCCACTTTCTTAGCACGCCTCATCGGAAATGACACAGAAAAATAGGCATCTCTAAAAGTAAGCCTGGGCTTAACTCCTAGGTTTTCAACCAATGCAGCTCAGTTGTCTCATAAGAACGCTCAGCCGAATTGGGACGTATAACGACCATGTCAAAACTGAATCGCTCCGGGTTTCGTAGACACCCGACGGCCGCTTTTGGCCGATTGTGTTGAAAAAGTCCGGCTTGGTTCCCACGGCTGAAAAGTACACGTCTGAGATTGAAATCCTTACCTTCAGCAGAGGCTGCCTGACTCGGATTTCACGTAGCAGCGTGCAAAAAAGGTGTTTTCACCCATCAATATTCGAGCAGTTTTGGAAAACCGACTTTTTCAACAGAATCGGTCGAAAGCAGCCGTTCAACAGTTCAGAATCAAGCTAGCTAGCAGCAACCCGAAAGCCATCCTGGTCTTCACCGCCTTCCTCCCGCAGTTCGTGGTGCCAGGCCAGCCCATCACCCCACAGTTCGCCCTGCTCGGCGCACTGTTCCTGGCGCTGGAATGGATCGCCATCAGCCTTTACGCCTATATGGGCCTGCACATGCGCCGCTGGTTTGCCGAGCCACGGGGCAAGCGGATATTCAATCGGTGTTGCGCGGGGTTGTTGTCTGCGGCGGCGGCGATGTTGCTGATGGCGCGTCGGGCTTGAACGGCATTCTCAAGGCGGCGGGATGGGCGAGGTGCTGCCTATCCGCGTCATTGAGGTTGCTCCGCAAACACCAACAGCCAAATGCCATCGTTCGCTCATCTACGATTTGCTACAAGGACGTCGCATGCGCCATACCTTCAAGTTCTTGACCCTACCCCCCCGCTCCGGCGAGGTCGCCAACATTTTCATCCACGGCGACTCAGCCGGCGACGATTGCGCCCGTAGCCAATGGTCAGGTGTTTTCTGCGTCTGACAGGGCCTTGGCCACTACGGCAGGTAAGCTGCCGGGCGCCCTTATACGCATTTGCTTGCTCAAATTAAAACGACCAAACACCACCGTGATGTCAGAAACCGAGACATCAAACTCTCGGGCGAGAAACTTAACCATGTGGTCAGTCGCCCTGCCTGCTACGGGTGCGGCGGTGACGCTAATCTTGAGTTGACTTCCTTTCGCCTTGCCGATGGCATCCTTTTTGGCGCTCGGAGTTCCAAGTATGTTCAGAACTAAAATCTCTCCATCCCACCCACAAAACGAGGACATCTCAAAGCCCCGGCCGGATGATTTCTTTTTGGTAATCGCTTTTGCTTTCTTCACATGGATCCCGCGTAGGTCGGATAAAAATGCCTAACGATAAATAGACATCAACGGGTGCATAACATTTTTGGGCCAACGTGCGCTGCCGCTCTGAAGTGCAGTGTTTACGAGGAGAGCGGAAGTAAAAACGGTTAGGCACCCTTGCAGCAATTCCTTTTGCGAACGGTGTTTAGCAGTGGCGAGGGTAGCGCGGGGCTTGGAGGAAAGACAAGGGGGCAGCGGTCGCAGCACCGGCGCTTGGGGAAAGACGAACGACTGCTTCTTGCCCGCCCAGGCCTATTGTAATCGGCAGAAGTCGACCCAGAGCTGTTAGCACAGGCAGATATCGGTCATTCCGCCAATTTAATAAACGAGGGGCGATTCACCTTTATTTCAAACTTGGTCTGACGTCTATTCTTCTCACTTATTACTTGACCCATTCTGATTCATCAGGCTAGTTAATGCCGCCCTCTACCGACATTAATATGGAAATTATGAAGCCTCTTTACCTGTGTTCAATTCTGCTACTTGCAGGCTGTGCCCCAGCGCCGAAATACCTTGTGCCTGCCGGGGCGCCTCACGCGCTTATCCGCAGCGAATTGGTGTCGATGGAGAATTATCGAAACGGCGTGTCGCTGGTCGAGGCGCCTCCCATCGGCTGCAAATACGGCAGAACCGTGGCGACTGCGCCGGGAGGGCAGCTGGTTTCCGTTTATAAGAATGTATCGACGCCGGAGGGGTTTTTTCCGATTGAAGCCGGCAAGCCGCTGCACTTGGTAATGCGCGGCTCGGCCAATGCCAATCGCTCGTGCAGCATAGCGTTTGTCAGCGAATTTGCGCCGGGCGCACGTTACGTAATCAAAGGAGGCATTGTCGACAGCCCGGGCGCGCTGAGCGGTTGTTACATTGACATATTCAATGTCGATTCGGGCGCGCGCGTCCCCGTGGCCGATGAGCCGAAGATGGAGCGTAATTGTGCGTTGGACCGCCTACCGACGCTCTAGTGGGGAATTGCACTCTACCTGACCATTCTTTTGCGTTGTACAAGCCCCACAGCCTAGAAAAACGGTGGAGTGGGTCCAAATCACCCAGGATTCACGAGGGGTGACAAACTTTCGGATGGGTTTCTCGATGGCAGCAAACTATGTTTAATCTCGAGCGGTCAGGCTGAAAGTATCGGCCGAGAATTGGGGGCATTGGCGTGACAAATTATATTTGTGGTAACCCGCATTGTCTGCGTGAATGCCCGCAGCGATAGGTGGCGTTGACGAAATTTATGGGGTAAAGATGGCGCTTCAATTAGCAATGATCTGAAGGAACCAGCATGCTTATCCGACTTTCACCCATCGCCGCCGCGCTCGCGTTTTCATTCTTATCCTGTACCGCGTTCGCTACGGATATGGCCCCCCAATTGCTGAAAAAAGCCGAGGCCGAACAAAAATCCTATCTTGCCACCGTCAAAGAGCTGGTGGACATTGATACCGGAACCGGCCAGGCGCTCGGCCTGAAAACCGTCAGCGCGATGCTAGTTGAGCGGCTCAAGGGGTTGGGTGCTGAAGTCACCACGACACCTGCGACCCCCTCCGCTGGCGACAACATCGTGGGCACTCTCAAAGGCACTGGCAGCAAGAACTTTCTGCTGATGGTCCACTACGACACGGTGTTCGGCCCAGGTACAGCGGCGAAACGCCCGTTCAAGCTCGACGGCGAGCGCGCCTATGGTCCCGGTGTTGCTGACGCCAAAGGTGGCGTCGCGATGATTCTGCATTCATTGCAGCTGCTGCAGGATCAGAAGTTCAATGATTTCGGTAGCCTAACAGTGCTGTTCAATCCCGATGAAGAAACCGGCTCTGCTGGTTCGAAAAAAATCATCGCCGAGCTCGCTCGTCAGCAGGACTACGTGTTCTCGTACGAGCCACCGGACAGAGACGCGATAACCGTCGCTACCAACGGCATCAACGGCGTGTTTCTCGACGTGAAGGGCAAGTCTTCGCATGCAGGTTCTGCACCTGAAGCCGGGAGCAACGCGGCCATGGAACTCGCGCACCAGATGTTGCAACTCAAGGACCTTGGCGATCCGGCCAAAGGCACCACGGTCAACTGGACGTTGATAAAAGGCGGCGAGAAACGCAACATCATTCCTTCCAGCGCCTCGGCCGAGGCTGATATGCGTTACGCCGATCTGAGTGAAACTGACCGCGTACTCGCCGACGCCCAACGCATCGCTGCGAAAAAGCTCATCGATGGCACTGAAGTGACATTGCGCCTGGAAAAGGGTCGCCCACCGCTGGCCAAGAATCCAGGCTCCGAACAACTGGCGAAAGCCGCACAAGCTCTTTACAGAAAAATAGGCCGCAACATTGAGCCTATCGCCATGCGCTTTGGCACCGATGCGGGCTACGCATATATGCCAGGGAGCGCGAAACCGGCTGTGCTGGAGACGATGGGTGTCGTCGGTGCCGGATTGCACGCCGATGACGAATACATCGAGCTGTCGAGCATTGCTCCGAGGCTTTACCTTACTGTGGCACTGATCACCCAGCTGTCTGGCGCTGAAGTAGCACCGTAACTACGACGTTTCCGCAACCACAGGCTACAAAACGCTTGTGGACGGTCGGGAAGCTCCGATTTTTGGCAAAGACGAATGCCCACCGGCCAACACCCGTTTCATGACCTCGATCTTCGGGGCTGATTCTGAGTGCGGTCGTGCGTTGTCATCGCACCCGACGCTAAACGGTGTCGGTCACGGAAGGGTTGCCCAAAACACAGATTTCCATCTCAGGCACATACTTTTCTGCCGTGGAAACCGAAGCCGACTTTTTCAACAGAAGCGGCCAAACGATGGCCGCTGTGGCAGTATTTTGCGCCTTCCTGCAAACAGACGGCTAAACCGTTGGTACCGTTCCGCCGTCGATCACAAACTCACTTCCTGTGATAGATGCTGCTCGCGGCGAAGCCAGGAAACCGATCAGGTCAGCAACTTCGGAAGGCGTCGACGGACGGCCGAGCGGGAGACCTCCAAGTGCTTTCATGATGATCTCTTTACCACCTTGATAGTCAGTACCTGCCTCCTGCGCGAGTCGCTCGGCTAATGCGACCGACGCTTCGGTTTCAACCCAGCCCGGCGAAACCCGAACCACGCGGATGCCTCTGGGCGAAACCTCTTTCGATAAACTTTTGCTGTACGTCGAAAGTGCGGCCTTGGCCGCCGCGTAAGCTGTTGTAGCTTCCGGCAGTGGCAGCCGACTCTGGATGGAGGTGACGTGGATGACGACCCCCTCCTTGCGCTCCAGCATACCCGGGAGCAAGGCGCGGTCGAGGCGCACCGCCGGCAACAGATTCAGGCTGAGCTCTCGTTGCCACTGTTCCTCGTCCAGCGCAGCAAAACCGCCGCCGGGTGCCGACGAACCACCCAGGACATGGATCATTATGTCCACGCCCCCCAGCCGCTGTTGGATCGCGGCGATCAGCACCTCACAACCCTCCCGGGTCGAAAGATCAGCCGCAATCAGAAGAGCGCCCGGCATTTCAACGTCCACCTGCCTGGCCGAGGTAATGACCTTCGCGCCCTCGGCCAGTAACAACTCGACGACAGCCTTGCCGATGCCTTTGGTGCCACCGGTGACCAGGACCCGCTTGCCAGTCAAACCTAGATTCAGCATGGCGTGATCTCCAGGGAACGGATTCGACCGCCCTCCAGCGTGAAGACGTAACTCAGTTGAACCGGGCTACCGGGGAAATTCCCAACAAGGTGCGCAATGACAGTCAGTCTGCCCTGCCCTTGCAGAGCTTGCAGTGGTTGGACCTGATAGATGAAAGCTCTGCGTGCCTCCAGTTGCCAGGCTTCGATGGCAGCTGTTCCTTCGTATGTTTTTCTCTCATCGCAAACCGTGGCGTCAGAGTGGAAGCAGCTCGCAAGTTGCGCTGCATCGCCACCATTGCTGACCGCAAAGTACGTCTGCACGACGTCGGGAAGCTGAGGTGTCATGTTTTCGTTCTCCAGAATCTGGTTGTATGAAGCGATCTTGTGCACTTTTGTACGTGAGCCTGATGCCATGAGGCATCCATCCGGGCCGAGCATCAGGAGATCAACCCCAGTTTCGCGGCTTTGAAGGTGGCGGCCGCTCGAGTCGAGCATTCCAGCTTCCGGAAGATGCTTTCCACGTGCGTGCGAACGGTGCTCGGGCTTATTTCCAGTAACCTCGCCACTTGCTTGTTGTTGGCGCCAGCGCTGATCGCCCTGAGGATGCGACACTCTCGCCCGGTGAGTAATAGCCCACCAGGCGGTTGAACCTGGTGCTCGCCGCGTGCGGCCAGCCTCAGCCATGCATCACATGCTTGAGGTGGCGAGCATTCAGCAGCAACCAGACCGCCTCCACTGCCGATGTCAAAGTACGTCTCACCAACGCTGATACGCTGAAAGCTCATTTGCTGATCTCCTGGATGGATTTCCTGGAGCAATCTTGCTGCCTGACGGATAGTTTGCTCAACTGGGACAAACCTTTATGACCAATCCCGAAATTCAGGACAATAAATGTCACAAGATCGTTTAGGCCTCAGTGAGCTGGACGCTGTTATAGCGGTCGCACGCAGGGGGTCGTTTCGGCAAGCCGCTATCGATCTCGGCGTCTCCACCACCGCGTTGAGCAACACCATTGCCCAACTGGAAGCCCGCCTCGAATCGCGGCTGTTCAATCGCACTACCCGTAGCGTGGCCATCACCGAAGCGGGCAGGATATTTCTGGAGCAGGTGGGGCCAGCCTTGCAGGATTTGCGTGCTGCACTCGATGCAGTGCGATCACATACCGCCGGGCCCTCGGGCACGCTGCGTATCAATGCGTTCGCCAGCGCTGCCCGATCGGCGCTCCTGCCACTGGTGATGGAGTTCCTGCAGCATCATCCGAAAGTACACGTCGACCTCGTGACCGAAGGCCGTCTGGTGGATATCGTTGCTGACGGCTTCGATTTCGGCGTGCGCTCAGCAAGCCTCGTTCCGAATGACATGATTGTGATCCCTCTCGGCCAGCCGCAACGGTACGCTGTGGTCGGTTCGCCGGTGTACTTCGAAAAACACGGCAAACCGCGAACGCCATCCGAGCTGCTCCAGCATCGATGCATCCGCGTTCGACTACCGAATGGGGCGATTTTCCCGTGGCATTTCGAGCGGGACGCAGAAGTGATTCGTCTCGATGTGAGCGGGCCGCTTACGCTGGATGAATCCAGCGTGGTCAAGCTTGCGGTGCTGGAAGGCATGGGGCTCGGCTTTTTCATGGAGCAGGACGTTCTCGACGAAATCCGTGCCGGACAGTTCGTGCGGACTCTGGAAGACTGGACACCGCCCAGAGACAAGCTGTGCCTGTATTACCCGAACCGCCGCAACCCCTGCGCGGCAGCCAAGGCATTCATCGACCTGGCACGCGCCAGTCAGGCCGTCCAGGACGAGCTCGGATGATCCAGGCTTAACCCGGACCAGGCTCAGGCAATCAATCCCAGTGTCGGTCCCTTCAAGGTAGCGGCTGCCCGGGTCGAGCATTCCAGTTTGCGAAAGATGCTTTCCATGTGCGTGCGAACCGTGCTCGGACTGATGTCCAGCAGCCGCGCCACCTGCTTGTTGCTGGCGCCACGACTGATCTCCAGCAGGATGCGGCACTCGCGAGTCGTGAGTACCGAAGCCTTCGGTTGACGCATGCGACGCTCACCCCCTGCGGCGGCAATTACTGCTTCGCAAATATCGTTGTCGAACAAGCCACTGCCAGCATCCTGTTTGAGTAACCTGGCTGCATCCGCTTCGCCGTGGGCCGATCGCCATGGCCTGGCTTCCCTTAGCGCGACCCAGGCTACCGATGTGGCGAACAGGCGATGCTCGGCACACAGTGCATCACCCGCCACGCCTCGAAAATAGCCACTGCCGTTGAGCCGTTCATAGGCATGGGATGCAATCTCTGCGGGCACGGCCAGTTCAGTGATAGGTCTAAGCGCCTGTTGTGTCCAGTAAGGGACAAGGCGTACCCGCTCCGCAGCGCCGTATGGCAGCGTCCCTGCGGTATTCCAAAGGTGGTTCGAAACGGCTGCCCGGCCGAGACCGTAGATGAGCGCGGACTTGCCAATTTCTGTCAAAGTGGGCTCCCGCAGCCCCCACAGACGTGCAGCTTCCACGGCGACATGCGCTACCTGCCGCGAATGCCCTGCCAACCACGGGAGCTTCAAGTCGATGATGTCTCCCACCAACGTCAGTGAGACACAACGCTGCTCATGCGCGTGGTCAACCGTTTTCGAAAGCGTTTCCAAATCCGCCAGCCAGTCCTTTGCGTTCCCCAGAAGCAACGATACTAGCGACGCGGGATAGCGCCGATCCGCCTGCTCTCTGATCCAGCGTAGCGCCGCGTCCAGGCCGTGCGCACGACTGAGAATATCCAGATCACCTGCAAGTACTACCTGATAGGCGACCTCCGGAATGTGCTCATGGGTCAGGCCCAGCGGCCGGCCAGTGCCGTCGTAGGTTTCGAACACGCGACACAAGCCTGCCTCGACGGCGGCACCGAGCTGGAGGGTGTTGGCGATTGCTCCAGACACCTCACAGTGCACGACGGCCAGCGGGGTTGCCTGATGCACCGCGTTCATTTGCTCATTGCCCAGCGTCAAATCGAGCATCGCGCGGCGGCCATCGACGTCGTCGCCCAGCAGATCCGCAAAGCCTTCGGCATTGGCGGTGCAACCGGACCAGCGCAGCAAGGCAACCTGTTCCGCTACCCTCAGATGCTCACCGTCGCCGTGCCGGGCCCGCGCCAGCATCCGCGCCAGTGCGGCAACACGCCGGGAATGACCGAGTGGTTGTCCCATACTGAGGTCACCGATCTGGGCGATCGTCGCCAGCGCCCCGCCCAGGGAGATGTCCAGTTGCAACACACTATCCATGAAAAATGTCCCTGGGTCGGATAATTGACCGATGCCCACACCGCAGGCTAGTCAGCAGAATTTGAACTCCCGAACAGGAGCTCATCCAATGAAAACATTCAAATCGAAAATCGCTACCGTCGCCTTTGCCCTAGCCGGCACCTTCATCGCAAGCGCCAGTCATGCGCAGGATACAACGCCCTCCGTGGTGATCGTACACGGCGCGTTCGCCGACGGCTCCGATTGGGCCAAAGTGGTGCCACTGCTCCAAGCCCAAGGGGTGGCCGTTACGGTTGTGCAGAACCCGCTCACCTCACTTGCCGACGATGTTGCCGCTACGCGCCGCGTGTTGAGCAACCAGCAGAGCAAGGTGGTTCTAGTCGGGCACTCTTGGGGCGGCACCGTGATTACCGAGGCCGGTAGCGACCCGAAGGTCAGCGCGCTGGTGTATGTCGCCGCCTTCGCGCCGGAGGCCGGGCAAACCAGCGGCGAACAAGGTAAAGGCGCGCCCACGCCCCCTGGCATCAGTCAGATCAAGGCCGACGGCAACGGTTTTCTCTATTTGACCCCGGAAGGCATGGCCAAGGACTTCGCCCAGGATCTCCCTGCAGCGCAGACCGCCGTCATGACCGCCACGCAAGGTCCCATCAAGGCATCTGCCTTCGACGATAAAACGACCGTGTCGTCCTGGAAGACCAAACCGTCCTGGTATCTGCTAGCCACAGAAGACCGGATGATCCACCCCGACGTCCAGCGCTCTGCCGCCAAGCGTATCGGTGCCACCCTTGCAGAGGTGCACACCAGCCATGTTCCCCAGCAGTCACAGCCGGCCGAGGTCGCCGCAGTGATTCTTAAGGCAGTGCACAGCGTTGGCGAGAAATGATCGCAGGGAAATGACGCCACTGATAACCGCAAACTCAATCGCTGCATGGATACGGAGCGTGCGCATGAATCATCTGCGTGATCAACACTATGACTTCATTGTGTGCGGTGCAGGTACGGCGGGCTGCGTGGTCGCAGCCCGTCTCGCCGATCAGCAAAGCGCACGCGTCTTGCTGATTGAAGCTGGCGAGGGGTACTCAGGCCCCGAGGTTGCCGAACCGGCGCAATGGCCGATGAACCTCGGTTCAAAGCGTGACTGGGCATTCGAGGGGCAACCCAATCCACACCTCAATGGTCGACGGCTATCCCTGAGCATGGGTAAGGGACTCGGCGGCGGCTCCAGCATCAATGTGATGGTCTGGTCGCGCGGGCACCGCTCCGATTGGGACCATTTCGCTGCCGAGTCCGGCGACCCGGCCTGGGGCTACGATTCGGTACTCAATTACTACCGCAGGATCGAGAACTGGCAAGGCAGCCCTGATGCCACTCGGCGTGGTTCAGGTGGCCCCGTGCATGTCGAACAGCCGGCCACGCCTCAACCCCTCGCGTGGGCAACGTTGGAGGCGGCCAGCCGTCTGGGTATCCCCCGATTCGACAGTCCCAATGGCGAGATGATGGAAGGCCCGGGCGGGATCGCTATCACCGACCTGCGCATTAACCAGGGCAAGCGCGAATCTGTTTACGACTCCTACATCCGGCCACGGTTGCACTATCCGAACTTGACGGTCCTGACAGGGGCATTGGTGACCCGCCTATTGCTTATCGGTACACGGGTTATCGGTGTCGAAGTGGTGATCGCCGGCGAACGGCAGTGCTTCTATGCCGCAGCCGAGGTCATCCTGTCCATGGGCGCGGTGCAGACACCCAAGGTGCTCATGCAATCGGGAATCGGCCCGGAAGATGAACTGCGACACCACGGCATCGCACCGACCCATCACCTTCCCGGCGTGGGCCAGAATCTTCAGGACCATCTCGCCTTTGGCTGTACGTGGGAGTACCTGCAACCCCAGCCAGTCGGTAGCGGCGGGTGCGAAACCACCTTGTACTGGAAAAGCGACAGTCGCCTGGATGTCCCGGACCTGTTGCAGTGTCAACTGGCGTTTGCGGTACCCTCTCCGCCTGAGGTCGCGATTGAGCCGCCACACCATGGCTGGACAATGTTCGCTGGGCTGGCCAGGCCTGCTAGTCGAGGACGCTTGCGCCTGTCGGGTGCCGGGCCACTGGATGTCCCACTCATTGAGCCGAACTCGCTGAGCGCGCCCGAGGATATGACCGCGGCGTATGCGTCGATCGACCTGTGCAGGGCGCTCGGTAACAGCGAAGCCTTCAACGGGCTGGTCAAACGCGAAGTCGTGCCCGGGCCGAAAGAACATCGCGCTATGGAGCAGTTCATCCGCAACTCTGCCGTGACTTACTGGCACCAATCCTGCACCGCAAAAATGGGCCGAGATACGATGTCGGTGGTCGACCATCAACTGCGCGTGTATGGCATCGATAAACTGCGCATTGCTGATGCCTCGATCATGCCGCGAATTACCGTTGGCAACACGATGGCGCCGTGCGTCGTCATCGCCGAACGAGCAGCAGATCTTGTCCTCGCTGCGCAGGGTGTGACGGCTGCGGCCACAGCGCTGCGCCGGTAACTCATAAGAATACTGATACACCCCATGCTCACTGGCAGAAACGGCCAGAAGCGGTCACTCGCGATCCCGGTGAGTAATCATCCAAAAATGTAATGCATTTCGGTCTGGCGTGGTGAGCGCACCGAACGACGACCTACAGCGTCCGGCTTAGTAGTAAATCCAGCTGATCGTAATCGCGCCTCAGCGCAAGATTGCCCACGCAATGTAGAGGGCGGGCTGGCAAATTAGAATGACTGTCGCGAGCAACGTGCCATAAGCAAGCCTGGCTCCTGTCGAATGTTCCCCCAAAGGCAAGACCACTGCCAAGCAACTCAACCGGATAGTGAACACTAATAGCAGCACCAACTGAGCGCACACGTAGATGCTGACAGCGGGAGTCTTTGGAAAAAAATGCGCGACCGGAAAAAGTAAAATTCCGAAGAGTGCGCCGAATAGCATCGCGTGCCGGAAGTTCCTAGACGCCTCGGCAAAGCTTAATTCGAATCGCACACCGGTTTTGGTGCTCATCAACCAGGCATAGAGCAAGGTAAAGCCAAGTGGCAACGCGTAAACAACCAAGACTGCGCACAGCAGGTATAGTCCTATCATGACGCTCTCCCTGAAAGGCCATTCAATTCATGCTTGCATTAGCTCGTGGACGGCGATGCAAATCTCACTTCGTTGAGTAATCCCGTATATCAATCACGACCTCTATCTCCTGACAGATCAGCCCTTCTCCGCCAGCATGGAACCTGTCGCTGGGTGATGATTCGATTGTCGCATCCCAGAACTTAGCTGAATAGCGACCGTGCTTGGGGGGCATTCTGGGATAACCGCCACCAATGCAATTCGAGCCTTCACTCGTGATTTTTCTATCGTGCGGCAGTATGCATATGTCGCAGAGATCAACTCTGAAATTTGCTATGGCGGCCTCTGGCAAGTGACTGCTTCGGGTCGATTCTGTTGAAAAAGTCGGAATTTCAGGCTGTAAGAAGGCGACGTTGGCCCTCGTTTCAGAACCTGGTCACCACGTTGCGTGGCTTTCAGGTTCTGCATTGACCGTTGCAGCTTGGTTAATAGGTTAATTTGAGGGGTTTTGCTGATTCCGGGCGTACCTATCCCGTGGTCGGCGGCCCTTGTGAGGTCAGTTTCGCCAGTCGTCTTAAATTCTGTACCGCAGCGGCCAAGGTAAATTCGTCGTTTGCACCGGTCATTCCTCGTAGCCTTAATCGATCCAGTTTCAGGATTCGTTTGAGATGAGCGAACAACATTTCGACCTTTTTGCGCTCATGGCGAGAGCACACGTATTGCGGTGTTGCGGCAATTCGCCGAGCAACATTGCGTGCCGCCTCATGGACGCTACGGGCGATTTTTCGGAACGAGGTGTTTGGGCAGCAGCGCTCTTTCATTGAGCATTTAGAGCAGTCTGTTTGCCGGGATCGAAAGATGATGGTGTCGGCTTTCGTGACATGTGAGCGCTGGTTCTTGAAGGCCCGCCACTCGCTGCGCAGGGCGTGCCCCGTGGGACAACGATATTCCTGCGCTTCTTCACTCCATTGAAAATCACTGATCGAGAGGCTCTCGTTCTTACGCTCGGTTTTGTCCCAAACCGGCACATGCGGCTCGATGTCTTTTTCGTTCACCATCCAGGCCAGCATCGGTGCGGTTCCGTAAGCGGTATCGCCGATGAGCCGATCCGGCTTGATGTCGAACTGTTCTTCGACCCGCTCGATCATGGTCTTAGTGCTCTCGACCTCGGCGGTTCGATGCGCTGGGGTCGGCTCCACATCCATGATCACGCCATGCTCGACATCAATCAGATAGTTCGTCGAGTAGGCGAAAAACGCCGGGCCTCCTGGCGCTGCGGTCCAACGAGAAAGTGGATCAGTCAATGACAGGCGCTTAGGCAGTGCTTCGCGTAACGCTTCTTCATCCAGCGCTTCAAGGTACTCACGCACGGCGCGAGTACTCAGCGACGGATCGCGCCAGTTGATTTCATCATCGCCAGGTACGCCACGTTGCCGACTGGCATCTGCTTTGATGACGCTGGCGTCGACCGCAAACCCTTCGCCCTTGACCAGACCTGCGTCCATGCAGCGACGCAGCACCTCATTGAACAGCCAGCGAAACAGCGAGCTGTCACGAAAGCGACCGTGCCGATTCTTGGAAAACGTAGAGTGATTGGGGACTTCGTCTTCGAGGCTTAAGCGGCAGAACCAGCGATACGCCAGGTTCAAATGAGCCTCTTCGCACAACCGACGTTCGGAGCGAATGCCGTAGCAGTAGCCCACCACCAACAGGCGAATCATCAGTTCGGGATCAATCGATGGGCGCCCGACTGGGCTATAAAAATCGGCGAGATAATGGCGCAGATCGCTGAGATCAAGGCATCGATCAATGCTGCGCAGGAGATGATTGGCTGGGATGTGATCTTCAATGTTGAACGAGTAAAACAGTCTCTCTTGTCCGCTCGACAATTGTCCCATCATGCTGCGAATCCTCCCGCTGGCCGATGACCTGATTTTGCCGCAGGCCAAGCAGGAGATCTACTTTTTCAACAGAATCGGCCGTTTTCAGCCAGTCACGACAGGCAGAAAACGACCCAAAGCTAACATCATTAAAGCGCGCTGAGAGTCGTGCCTCACTCATTTGCATCCGACCTGATCAGCCATTCCAACCGTTTCAACAGAATCGGCCGATTGCAGCCCTTCGTGAGAAGCAGAAATCGGCCATGAGTTCACGTTCGATCCACACCCGTTTTCAACCAAAAAGACAAGCCAGCCTTCTCCCGCAGGCCCGTATTGCTAAAGTTACCGACTCATCAGTCGACAGCTTTTGCTCCCATTTCACGGATGATATTGAGGGCACGCAGGGTTTGAACGGCGTGCCCTTACGTAATCGATTGCCAAATCATCCACCGGTGTTTTCCGGCAGTTTGGCAATCACCTTGATCTCGAACTGGTAACCATAGAGCCACGTAACGCCCACGCCGGTCAGCGTCGGGTGTGGCGCCCTCCCCCAGAACTCCGGCACAACCTTCCAGATCGTCTCGAACTTCGATTCGGGATCGACGATGAAGACGGTGACATCAATCACATCGTCGAAGGTGCAACCGGCGGCAACCAGGATTGCATTCAGGTTGCTGAACGCGAGTCGCACCTGGGCCTCCAGATCGGGTTCGGGCGAGCCGTCTTCGTGACTGCCAACCTGCCCCGACACGAATAAAAAGCCATTGGACTTGATAGCCGGCGAATAGCGATTGCGCTCGTAAAGCGCCTGGCGTCCAGCTGGAAAAACCACGTCACGCTGCGTCATAGGTGCCTCCATCAATGGGTCAACGTCGACCCGGAACTAACGATGCAGAGACTGTAAGGGCTTGTACCAAGGCGATAAACACGCAACCTTAGCTAGCACTGTTTGTTAAACCCAAACAATCTGCTCGATAGCGGAGGCAGCAATGGACCGTTTTGATGCAATGCAGGCATTTGCTCGCGTGGTGGAAGCTGGCAGCTTCACCAAGGCGGCCGAAACACTGCATATGAGCAAGACCACCGTGACACAACTGGTACAGCAGTTGGAGGCACGGTTGCGGGTTAAATTGCTTAACCGCACGACGCGCAAAGTCAACGTCACTGCCGATGGTGCAGTCTATTACGAGCGAGTTCTGCGGCTGCTGGCCGACATGGACGACGCCGAGACCAGCCTGTCCAACGCCTCGACGCTGCCCAGGGGTCGCTTGCGAGTGGATGTGCCGAGCCCTCTGGCCAGCATGATTCTCGTCCCCGCATTGCCTGGGTTTTACTTGCGCTACCCCGACATCCAGATCGATATGGGCGTCAGTGACCGGATCGTGGATATGATCGGTGAGAACATCGATTGCGTGGTGCGTGGCGGCGAGATAAAGGATCAGTCGCTGATGGCCCGGAAGGTAGGCGACCTCCAGCTTGGCGTTTTCGCCGCACCGAGCTACCTGGCACGCGTCGGTATCCCCACGCATCCGCGGGAGCTGGAGGATTCGCAGCATCGTATCGTCGGCTTCTTGTGGGCGCGCACCGGCAAAGCCCTGCCCTACTCCATGCGCAACCACGCTGAGAGCCTCCAGGTCAAAGGCCGCTATGCGCTGGCAGTCGATGATGGCAACGCCTACCTCGCGGCCGGCCTGGCCGGGCTGGGTGTACTTTGGCTACCCAAGTACATGTCCAAAACCTTCGAAGCACGCGGCGAGCTGGTGCCCCTGTTCGAGAACTGGAGCCTCGATCCGATGCCGATCTACGTGGCATTTCCCCCGAACCGGCATATCAGCATCAAGGTGCGCGTGTTCATTGATTGGGTCGCGGAGCTGATGGCGCAGCATGCGCCTGTCAGCGAGCGACTTGGTTCGTGACGGTGGCGTTGCTGGCCCCGGCATGCTGATTCTGTATGCGGCCTCTGTCGGCGAGGCCGATGTACTCGGTTCGCAACACCGCATCCGCCCTTCACCCTGATCTAAACTCCACACACCCATTCACCGTGGAGACCGAACATGAACAACAAAAACACCCTGTGCCTCTGGTACAACGGCACCGCCCTGGACGCTGCGACGTTTTATGCCAAGACCTTCCCGGACAGTGCGGTGAAAGCGTTACACCGCGCGCCGGGGGATTATCCCGCAGGTAAACAGGGCGACATTCTGACCGTCGAGTTCACCGTGCTGGGCATCCCGTGTCTCGGCCTGAATGGCGGTCCGGCATTCCCGCACACCGAGGCGTTTTCCTTTCAGGTGGCTACCGATGACCAGGCCGAGACTGATCGGCTGTGGAACGCCATCATCGACAACGGTGGCCAGGCCAGTGCCTGCGGTTGGTGCAAGGACAAGTGGGGCCTGTCGTGGCAGATCACGCCGCGTGTGTTGTCGGCCGCCGTGACCCATGCCGACCCGGCGACGGCCAAGCGAGCCTTCGAGGCGATGATGACCATGACCAAGATCGACATTGCCGCGATTGAGGCCGCAGTGGCTAATCCCTGACCGACAACGATCGTTTCACCGCCCAGGCACTGTTCAAGTGCCTGGGCGGTGCAGCCTGCCGGTAACTGCGCAGGGCTTGACACATTTACTCACATCCCCTGAAGATGGAGCCCTCATTCAGGGTGTGTCAGCTCATGCTTGCAACGTCTTTCGCTAACCTTTCCGTCATTGGCTTGATCGCCAAGGCGCAAGGTTGCGTTGCGCGCGCCCTCAAATCGAAGAAACAGTCGCTCATGTGACCGGGGCGCGCTGTCCCGTCAGATGAGCTGACAGGACATTGAGCGCGACGGACACCCTGCCCTTGCACAATTCCCTCTGCCCTTCTGACGGTGACTTTATCGGTCAATCATCAGGAGAAAGTGCATGTCAGCGTTTCAAGGTATCTGGGTTCCCGTGGTCACACCGTTTCATGACGGCGCCATCGACTTTATCGGCTTGCGCCGGCTGGTCGAACATCTGCTGGAACAGCACGTGGCCGGGATCATGGTCTGCACCACCACGGGCGAAGCTGCGGCGTTGAGCCGCCAGGAACAACTGGCCGTGCTGGATGCGGTGTTGCAATGGGTGCCAGCGCACCGCGTGGTGATGGGCCTGGCGGGATATAACCAAATTGAGCTGTTGCAGTTCCAGGGCGAAATCCTCAAACGCCCGGTGGCCGGGCTGTTGGTGCCGGCGCCCAGCTATATCCGTCCGTCCCAGAGCGGCCTTGAAGCGTTCTTCCGCACGGTGGCCGACGCCTCCAGTGTGCCGATCATTCTCTATGACATTCCCTATCGCACCGGCGCGAGCTTTGAACAGACCACGCTGCTGAACATCGTCGCCCATCCGCGCATCGTCGCGGTCAAGGACTGTGGCGGCAACCTGGGCAATACTCTGGCGCTGTTGGCCAGTGGTGCGGTGGATGTGTTGTGTGGCGAGGATATCCAGATCTTTAACGCGTTGTGCCTTGGCGCCAGTGGGGCGATCGCGGCGTCGGCACATGTACACACCGAGCAGTTCGTGGCGCTGTGGCAGCAAGTGCGGGATAACCAGTTGAGCGAGGCGCGGCAGACGTTTTTCCAGTTGCTGCCGCTGATCAATACGCTGTTTATGGAGCCCAACCCGGCACCGGTTAAGGCGGCGCTGGCCCTGCAGGGATTGATCGGCAGTGAATTGCGCGCGCCGATGCAGCGGGCCGGCGACGCCACCGTCAGCCGTCTGCAAGCGTTGTTGTGAAGCCGGTTGATTGAGTGTCCCGCGCCACCTGCAACCGGTGCAACGTAATCTGGCGCACCTGCTGCTTGCTCAGTTCGATATGCCGCGTGAGCAGCCGTTGCGCCTGCTCACCGCGCCGTTGCAGGATCGCGTCGAGTATCTGCGCATGTTCTTCGTAGGTCGCCGCGATCCGCGATGCCTGGGTAAAATCGAGCCGGCGGATGATGCGGATTTTTTCCGTAATGGCGTAGTGCATGCGCGCCATTTCGCGGTTGCCGGTGGCTTCCACCAGGGCGCAGTGAAAGCGCTCGTCCAGCGCGGACACCACCTGGGTGTCCTGCTGGCGTGCGCCCTCCTCCACCTGCCAGATCGCCTGCAACCCTTGCAACAGCGCAGGGCGCGGTTCATCCATCCGGCATAAGCGGTTGACCGCCGCCAGTTCCAGAATGATCCGCACGTCATACAGTTCTTCGAAGTAGCTGAAGTCGAACGGTTTCACCTGCCAGCCACTGCGAAAGTACACCTCCAGATAGCCTTCCTTCTCCAGACGATAGAGCGCCTGACGCACCGGGGTGCGGCTGACGTTCATGCGCTCGGCCACTTCGCCTTCGCTGAAGCGGTCCCCCGGCAGCAGGCGAAAGTCGAAGATATCCGCCTTGAGCTGCGCGTAGATCCGTTCGGCCAAGCTGTCGGGGCGCGCCCTGGTTTTTTTCAGCGTTGAACCCGGCATGCTCAGCCCCGACTCGCGACAAAGGCGCGCCAGCCGCCGAATTCGGTGATGTCGAGCGCATCGGCCAGCGCCCAGGGCTCGCAGATAAAGCCTTTGACGCTGCGCCCGTCCGCCAGGCTCAGGTTGCCCATGCCCAGGGGCGCGGGGATTTCGGCGACGAACTCGCCAAAGCGTGCGAGGGGCATGTCCCACAACTCGACGATGATCGAGCGGCCGCTGTCCGCCTTGGCCAGCCCCGGTTTCGGCGGCACGGTGCCCGGCAGCGCATACAGTCGATAGCTGTCGCCGGTCAGTGTTTGTTCGACCAACACCGCATTGCGCGTGGTCAGTTGGAAGTTCAGCGGCATGCCGCTCAGGTGCGCGCCAACCACCGCCACGCGCACGCTGCCGGGCGCGGGTGCTGGCGCGGCTGGCGCGGGTAACGCGCGCGCGGTGGCGCCCAGCGGCAGGCCGAGACCGGCTTGCCAGCGCTTGCCCAAGTGGGCCAGTGCCGTGTCATGCCAGGCCGGCGCCAACAGGGTGATGCCGCAGGGCAAGCCATCGGCGCGCAAGCCGGCGGGCAGCGCCAGCGCACACAAGTCCGCCAGGTTGGTGAAGTTGGTGTAGTAACCGAACTGCGAGTTGTAGCGCACGGGCTCCCCGGCC
Source organism: Pseudomonas marginalis (assembly GCF_024169655.1). Taxonomy (GTDB): domain Bacteria; phylum Pseudomonadota; class Gammaproteobacteria; order Pseudomonadales; family Pseudomonadaceae; genus Aquipseudomonas; species Aquipseudomonas paraveronii. The sequence goes on from NZ_JALJWV010000001.1 coordinate 3,257,795, forward strand.
ATCTCGGCCTGGGTGCGAATCGTCGGCGAGGTCGGCACCAGCAAGGCATCGAACCCTGCCAGCGTGTCATTGATGCGCCGGCTCAGCTCGGCCCGCAGGTATTCGGCTTTGTAGGCATCGCAGGCGCTGTACTTAAGCCCGTTTTCGACGATGCCGCGCACCACCGGGTTAATCGCATCCGGCTGCTGTTCAAGCATGCTGTGCAGGGCGACCGTGCGCTCGGCGACCCATGGGCCGAAATACAACTGGTCCGCCAGCGCCTTGAACGGGCTGAAATCCACCGGGGTGATCAGCGCACCCAACGCCTTGAAGCGCTCGACGGCCTGCGCGAATACGGCCTGGTTCTGGGCATCGCCGAAGAACTCCAGGGTCGCCGGAACGGCGAGCTTGATCGCGCTGCCCACCGCCACAGGCGCGGTATGGGGGTTGGCGCGGGAATAGGCGTCGCTGGCGTCGTAGCCTTCGGCCACTTGCGCCACGGATTCGGCGTCCTCCACGGTGAGCGCAAACACCGAGATGCAATCCACCGTGCGGCACGCGGGCACCAGGCCGGTATTGGACAGGCGGCCTTTGCTGGGTTTTAACCCGACGATATTGTTGAACCCCGCCGGCACCCGACCGGAGCCTGCGGTGTCGGTACCCAGGGAGAACGCCACCAGACCCCGGGCGACCACCGAGGCGGAACCGGAGCTGGAACCGCCGCTGACATACGCCGGATTGAAGCTGTTGGCCACCGCGCCATACGGCGAGCGGGTGCCCACCAGGCCGGTGGCGAACTGATCGAGGTTGGTCTTGCCCATCAGGATCGCACCGGCCGCACGCAGCTTGGCGACGACGCTCGCATCCGATGCCGGGGCGTAGGCAAATTCCGGACACGCCGCCGTGGTCTCCCAGCCGGCCGCGTCGATGTTGTCCTTGATCGCAAACGGCACGCCGTACAACGGCAGCTTGGCCATATCGCCACCGACCGCCGCCAGCCGCTCGCTCAATTGCGCCAACTGCGCCGTCAGTTGCTCAGGGCGCGCACGGGCGATCCAGGCGTTGTCGTCAGCGGCGTATTGCGCGGCCAGGGTCAGCACGATGTCCGGGGTGAGCGCGCCGCTGCGATAGGCCTCACGCCATTCGCCGAGGGTCCAGCCGATAACACGCTGCATAAGGGGGTCTCCATCTTGTATCCAAGTTTGGATTTGTTTCTAGCAAACCCCAGGCCAGTTGCGCACACCCAACGATTGCACGGGTTCGCGCCCAGGCCGCGCGGCAAGACTGCACACGGATGGCGCGCGCACCCTTCGCCCATGCGCCAAAAAAAGACAGCCGGCCGACCGCCCGGTTGCGACCCGTGCGATAGCAGCCTATGGTCCAAACCATGCTCTGCCGTTTGCTGTCCCCCCACCCTACACCCAGGTGACGACATGCCCACGCTTGCCCGCCCCGCCGTGCTTGAACTGATCGGCAACACCCCGCTGGTGCGGATCAGCCGCTTCGATACCGGCCCCTGCACGCTGTTTCTCAAACTCGAATCGCAAAACCCCGGCGGCTCGATCAAGGATCGCATCGGCCTGGCGATGATCGACGCCGCCGAACGCGACGGTCGCCTACGCGCCGGCGGCACGATCGTCGAAGCCACCGCCGGCAACACCGGGCTGGGCCTGGCGCTGGTGGGTCGAGCGAAAGGCTACCGGGTGGTGCTGGTGGTGCCCGACAAGATGTCCACCGAAAAGGTGCTGCACCTCAAGGCCTTGGGCGCCGAAGTGCATATCACCCGTTCCGACGTCGGCAAGGGCCACCCCGAGTACTACCAGGACGTGGCCGCGCGCCTGGCCAAGGACATCCCAGGCTCGTTCTTCGCCGACCAGTTCAATAACCCGGCCAACCCACTCGCCCACGAAACCAGCACCGCGCCGGAAATCTGGGCGCAAACCCAGCATGACCTCAACGCGATTGTGCTGGGCGTCGGTTCGGCCGGCACGCTCACCGGGCTGACGCGGTTCTTCAAGCGGGTGCAGCCGGCGTTGGAAATGGTGCTGGCGGACCCGGTCGGTTCGGTGATGGCCGAATTCAGCCGCAGCGGCACCTTGGTCACCCCGGGTTCCTGGGCGGTTGAAGGGATCGGCGAAGATTTCATCCCCGCGATTGCCGACCTGTCCAACGTGCGCCACGCCTATTCCATCAGCGATGAAGAGAGCTTCGACCACGCCCGCCAGTTGCTCAAGGCCGAAGGCATTCTCGGCGGCTCATCCACCGGCACCCTGCTCGCCGCAGCCTTGCGCTATTGCCGCGCGCAGACCACGCCCAAACGTGTGGTCAGCTTCGTCTGCGACACCGGCACGCGTTACCTGTCGAAGGTCTACAACGACCAGTGGATGAACGATGCGGGCTTGTTGCACTACAAGCACTATGGCGACCTGCGTGACTTGATCGCCCGGCGCTTCGAAGACGGCCGCGTGATCAGCGTCAGCCCCGACGACACCCTGCTCACCGCCTTCCAGCGCATGCGCCTGGCCGATGTTTCGCAACTGCCGGTGCTGGTGAACGGCCAGGCACTGGTGGGGGTGATTGACGAGTCCGACATCCTGCTGGGCCTGCACCACGACGCTGCGGACTTTTCCATGATCGTCGCCAGCGCCATGACCGAGACCGTACACACCCTCGCCCCGAGCGCCAGCCTCGCCGAGTTGCAGGCGGAGCTGGATCGCGGCCTGGTCGCCATCATCGCCGACGCGTCGGGCTTCCATGGCCTGATCACCCGTGTCGACCTGCTCAATCACCTACGGAGATCCCTTGCATGAGTCAGCCCGATAAAAACGCGTTTGCCACCCGCGTGATCCACGCCGGGCAAACACCCGACCCGACCACCGGCGCGCTGATGCCGCCGATTTATGCGAACTCCACCTACCTGCAAGACAGCCCCGGCGTACACAAGGGCTTCGACTATGGCCGCTCCCACAACCCCACTCGGTTCGCCCTGGAGCGCTGCGTGGCCGACCTGGAAGGTGGCCGCCAGGCGTTTGCCTTTGCCTCGGGGCTGGCGGCGATTTCCAGCGTGCTGGAGTTGCTGGATGCCGGCAGCCATGTGGTCTCCGGCAACGATCTGTATGGCGGCACCTTCCGCCTGTTCCACAAGGTGCGCCAGCGCAGCGCCGGGCACCGTTTCAGTTTTGTCGACTTGAGCGATGTGCAGGCGTTTGAAGCGGCGTTGCAGGACGACACGCGCATGGTCTGGGTCGAGACGCCCAGCAACCCGTTGCTGAGCCTGACCGACCTCAGCGCCATCGCCCGCATCTGCCGCGCCCGCGGCATCCTCTGCGTGGCGGACAACACCTTCGCCAGCCCGTGGATTCAGCGTCCGCTGGAGCTGGGCTGCGACATCGTGGTGCATTCCACCACCAAATACCTCAATGGCCACTCCGACGTGATCGGCGGTATCGCGATTGTCGGCGACAACCCCGAACTGGCCGAGCGCCTGGGCTTCCTGCAGAACTCGGTCGGCGCCATCGCCGGGCCGTTCGACGCCTTCCTGACCCTGCGCGGCGTGAAAACCCTGGCCCTGCGCATGGAGCGCCATTGCAGCAATGCGCTGGACCTCGCGACCTGGCTCGAACACCAACCGCAAGTGGCGCGGGTGTACTACCCGGGCCTGGTCTCCCACCCCCAACACGTCCTGGCACGTCGGCAGATGCACGGGTTTGGCGGGATGATTTCAGTCGCATTGAACTGCGACCTGGCCGGCGCCAGGCGTTTCCTGGAGCACGTCAAACTCTTCGCCCTGGCCGAAAGCCTCGGCGGCGTGGAAAGCCTGATCGAACACCCGGCGATCATGACCCATGCCAGCATCCCGGCGGCGACGCGGGCGCAGTTGGGCATCGGCGATGGGTTGGTGCGGTTGTCGGTGGGGGTTGAAGATGTGGAGGACTTGCGCGCAGACCTCGCGCAAGCCTTGGCATATATCTAATGTGGGAGGGGGCTTGCCCCGATAGCGGTGGATCAGTCTCCTGATTCGGTGGCTGACAGATTGCTATCGGGGGCAAGCCCCCTCCCACACTGGGTACCGCGTCAGGCAGACGTGATGCTGGCCCTGTTTTTTGGAGACGCCTCGTAGTCCGCCAATGACATCCTAATGTGGGAGGGGGCTTGCCCCCTCCCACACCGAATGCTGCGTCAGGCTGACGTGACGTTGGCCCTGCTTTTTGGAGACGCCTCGTAGTCCGCCAATGGCATCCTAATGTGGGAGGGGGCTTGCCCCCGATAGCGGTGGGTCAGGCTGATGTGACGTTGGCCCGCGCGCTATGCAGCTTCTTGTAGCTCTCGATCAAGCGCAGATGCCGATCCAGCCCTTCCAGCTTCATGCTGGTCGGCGTCAGCCCATAAAAGCGCACGCTGCCATTGACCGAACCGATCACCGCGTCCATCCGCTCGTGACCAAACATCCGTCGGAAGTTGGCCTCGTAGTCCGCCAGTTCCAGGTCTTCATCCAGTTCCATCTCCAGCACCGCGTTCACCGCCTGATAGAACAGGCCGCGCTCAACGGTGTTGTCGTTGTACTGCAGGAACATTTCCACCGCTTCCTTCGCGTCCTCATATTGTTGCAGGGCGAGGTAGATCAGCAGCTTCAATTCCAGGATGGTCAGTTGGCCCCAGGCGGTGTTGTCGTCGAACTCGATGCCGATCAAGGTGGTGATGTCGGTGTAATCGTCCAGCTCGCTTTCCACCAGACGTTCGGCCAGCGCCTTGAGTTCAGTGTCATCCAGGCGATGCAGGTTGAGGATGTCGGCGCGGAAAAACAGGGCTTTGTTGGTGTTGTCCCAGATCAGATCGTCCACCGGATAGATTTCCGAGTAATCCGGCACCAGGATGCGGCAGGCGGTGGCGCCCAGGTGCTCATACACCGCCATGTACGATTCCTTGCCCATGTTTTCGAGAATGCCGAACAGTGTCGCGGCTTCTTCGGCGTTGGAGTTTTCGCCCTGACCGGAGAAGTCCCACTCGACGAATTCGTAATCCGACTGGGCACTGAAGAAGCGCCACGAGACCACGCCGCTGGAGTCGATAAAGTGCTCGACGAAGTTATTCGGCTCGGTCACTGCGTGGCCTTCGAAGGTCGGCTGCGGCAGGTCGTTGAGCCCTTCGAAACTGCGGCCTTGCAGCAGTTCGGTAAGGCTGCGTTCCAGCGCCACTTCCAGGCTCGGGTGCGCGCCGAACGAGGCAAACACCCCGCCGGTACGCGGGTTCATCAAGGTCACGCACATCACCGGGAATTCACCGCCCAGCGAGGCATCCTTGACCAGCACCGGGAAGCCCTGGGCTTCCAGGCCCTGGATACCGGCCAGAATACCCGGGTACTTGGCCAGTACTTCAGTCGGCACATCCGGCAGGGCGAATTCGCCTTCGATGATTTCGCGCTTGACCGCCCGCTCGAAGATCTCCGACAGGCACTGCACCTGGGCTTCGGCCAGGGTGTTGCCGGCGCTCATGCCGTTGCTCAGGTACAGGTTTTCGATCAGGTTGGACGGGAAATACACCACCTCGCCGTCCGACTGGCGCACAAACGGCAGCGCGACAATCCCGCGCTCTTCATTGCCGGAGTTGGTGTCGAACAGGTGCGAGCCGCGCAACTCGCCATCGCGGTTGTAGATTTTCAGGCAATAAGCATCGAGGATTTCAGTCGGCAGCTCATCCTTGCGCCCAGGCTGGAACCAGCGCTCGTCCGGGTAATGCACGAACGGCGCGTTGGCCAGTTCTTCGCCCCAAAACTGATCGTTATAGAAGAAGTTGCAGTTGAGACGCTCGATGAACTCACCCAACGCCGAGGCCAGCGCGCTTTCCTTGGTCGCGCCCTTGCCGTTGGTGAAACACATCGGCGAATGCGCATCGCGGATATGCAGCGACCACACGTTCGGCACGATATTGCGCCACGAGGCGATCTCGATCTTCATGCCCAGGCCGGCCAGGATGCCGGACATGTTGGCGATGGTCTGCTCCAGCGGCAGGTCCTTGCCCACGATGTAGGTGCCGGCCTCCGAAGTGGCGTTGGGCATCAACAGTGCCTGGGCATCGGCGTCGAGGTTTTCCACCTCTTCGATCACGAACTCAGGCCCGGCCTGCACCACTTTCTTCACGGTGCAACGGTCGATGGAGCGCAGGATGCCTTGGCGATCCTTGTCGGAGATATCCGCAGGCAGTTCCACCTGGATCTTGAAAATCTGGTTGTAGCGATTTTCTGGATCGACAATGTTGTTTTGCGACAGACGGATGTTTTCCGTGGGGATATTGCGCGTCTCGCAGTACAACTTCACAAAGTACGCCGCACACAATGCCGACGAAGCCAGGAAGTAATCGAATGGCCCCGGCGCCGACCCATCGCCTTTATAGCGAATCGGTTGATCGGCGATCACCGTGAAGTCATCGAACTTGGCTTCAAGCCGAAGATTGTCGAGAAAGTTAACCTTAATTTCCATGCGGGATTACCAAAATAGCGAACTTCAAATTGGCCGCCATTATCCGGCATTTGCGTTTGAAGTCTTGTGCTTTCGCGTTTCGGCCGCCGACTGACGGAGCTGAATACTGGATTTAGACCGGTGCAATGCTGTTACTTTGAATTGTCAGACAATCGGTCTTCAACTTATTTGAATGGTTGCCGATGTCCTACAGGCAATTCAGGGAGTAGTCGAATGCGCAACAACCAACCCGTGACACAGCGCGAGATTTCCCTCGCGCCTTCGCAGAAGCTCATCTCCGCAACCGATGTTGAAGGGAAGATCACTTACTGCAACGATGCCTTTGTCGATATCAGCGGTTTTGAACGGACCGACCTGATCGGCTCCCCGCAGAATATCGTGCGCCATCCCGATGTCCCCCCTGCCGTCTTTGCCCATATGTGGCGCGCGCTCAAGCAAGGCCTACCGTGGATGGGCATCGTCAAGAATCGCTCGAAAAACGGCGATCATTATTGGGTCAACGCTTACATCACCCCGATCTTCGAAGGCAGCCGCGTGGTGGGCTTCGAGTCGGTCAGGGTCAAGCCGAGCGCTGATGAGATCCGACGTGCCCAGGCACTGTACCGCCGTATCAGCCAAGGCAAATCGGCGGTTTCGCGCCGGGAGAGTTGGCTGTCGACGTTGTTCGACTGCGTGCCCTATGTAGCCGCCGGGCTTGCCGGCGCCGTGGGCGGGCTGTTCCTCAGCGCGCCGCTGGCGATGGCTGTAGCGGTAGCCGTTGCGGTGCCCGTGGGCATAATCGGCACGCGGTTGCGTCAGCGTGCAACGTTACGTTTGCTGGCGGACGTCGAACCGTCGACCTCGGATGCGCTGATTGCGCAGATGTACAGCGATGAACGCGGCCCCCAGGCCCGCCTGGAAACCGCCTTCCTCAGCCAGAACGCCCGCCTGAAGACCTGCCTGACCCGCCTGCAGGACAGTGCCGAACAACTCAGCGCGCTGGCCGGGCAATCCGACCGACTGGCCATGGCCAGCTCGACCGGCCTGGACCGTCAACGCGTCGAAACCGAGCAGGTCTCGGCGGCCGTCAACCAAATGGCCGCGACCACCCAGGAAGTCGCCAGCCACGTGCAACGCACCGCGGATGCCACCCAGCAAGCCAACGTGCTGACCGGACGCGGCCGCGAGGTGGCGCGCGATACCCGCGAAGCCATCGAGCGCCTCTCCGCCATGGTCGGCGAGACCGGTATCACCGTGGCGCAACTGGCCCGGGACAGCGACGAAATCGGCTCTGTGGTTGACGTGATCAAAGGCATCGCCGACCAGACCAACCTGCTGGCCCTCAACGCTGCCATTGAAGCAGCACGTGCCGGCGATATGGGTCGCGGCTTTGCCGTCGTCGCCGACGAGGTGCGCCAATTGGCACAACGCACCACGCACTCCACCACCCAGATCCATGGTTTGATCACCAAGCTCCAGGCGTCGTCCAACAACGCCGTGCAAAGCATGGAGCACGGCCAGCGCCAGGCGCAGGAAGGCGTGGCCCGGGTGCTTGAGGCGGACCAGGCGCTGGTCGGCATCAGCGAAGCGGTGTCCCACATCACCGAGATGACCACCCAGATCGCCGCCGCCACCGAAGAGCAAAGCGCGGTGGCCGAAGAGATCAGCCGCAACATCACCACCATCGCCGAACTCGCCGACCAGACGTCGGTCCAGGCCCACCAATCCACTGACCTGAGCAAAGAACTGACCCACACCGCGGCCACCCAATACGCACTGGTTGAGCGTTTCAACCGCTGACCGTATACGCACGCGCCCATTCTCCAAATGCCGCAGGCAGCTGGAGGGTGGGCGCCTGACTCCCGCCTCGCCTCAACTCACCCCCAACTCCACCACCCCCGCATTCAACCGCACCGGCCACACCCGCAAGTGCTGGTGCGGTGCCTCCAGGCATTGGCCGTCTGCCAGACGGTAATGCTGTTTGTAGATCGGCGCGGCCACCACCAGGTCGCCTTTGATACTGCCGACCAGCCCGCGACCGATCACGTTCGCGCCGGATTCCGGGTCGTGGTTGTCGATGGCGTAGAGCGTCTGATCCGGTGCGTCCGGCAGGTAAAACAGCGCGACTTGCGCGCCGTCGTACCACACCACCACGCCGGAGTTACTCACCAGGTCGCTTTCGTTGCACACGCTTTGCCAGGTGGCAAGGTTTCGCTGGGTGTTGGACTGGCTCATCAGGCAAGCTCCTCGATGACGGGAATCAGGTTGAGTTCGGCGGCCATGATCGGCCGGCGCTGGCCGCGTTCGTGGACAAAATGGATGTCCGGGTCCGGGCGCTTGTCGTTGACGAAGGTGCGGAAGCGTTTGAGTTTTTCCGGGTCTTTGAGGGCGTTGGCCCACTCGCATTCGTACCGGTCGACCACCAGCTGCATTTGCGCTTCGAGTTCGGCGCCCAGGCCCAGGCTGTCGTCGAGGATCACGTCCTTGAGGAAATCCAGGCCACCTTCCAGGCTTTCGCGCCACACCGAGGTGCGCTGCAATTTGTCGGCGGTGCGGATGTAGAACATCAGGAAGCGGTCGATGTAGCGGATCAGCGTGGCGTCATCCAGGTCGGTCGCGAACAGCTCGGCGTGGCGTGGGCGCATGCCGCCGTTACCGGCGATGTAGAGGTTCCAGCCCTTCTCGGTGGCGATCACGCCGACGTCTTTGCTTTGCGCTTCGGCGCATTCGCGGGTGCAGCCGGACACCGCAAACTTGAGTTTGTGCGGCGAACGCAGGCCTTTGTAGCGGTCCTCGATGAGCAGCGCCATTTTCACGCTGTCCTGCACGCCGTAGCGGCACCAGGTGCTGCCGACGCACGACTTCACCGTGCGCGTGGATTTGCCGTAGGCATGCCCGGTTTCAAACCCGGCGTCGATCAGCTCGGCCCAGATGTCCGGCAACTCATGCAGTTGCGCGCCAAACAGGTCGATGCGCTGGCCGCCGGTGATCTTGGTGTAGAGCTCGTATTTCTGCGCGACCACGCCGATGGCGATGAGTTTTTCCGCAGTGATTTCGCCGCCCGGAATACGCGGCACCACCGAGTAGGTGCCGTTCTTCTGCATGTTGGCCATGAACGTGTCGTTGGTGTCCTGCAACGGCACCAGCGAGGCGTCCATGATCGGCTGGTTCCAGCATGACGCGAGGATCGAGCCCACCGCCGGTTTGCACACATCGCAACCGGTGTGGCCACGGCCATGTTTGGCCAGCAATTCTTCGAAAGTGATCACCCCTTCCACACGCACCAGGGCATACAACTCCTGACGGGTATAGGCGAAGTGTTCGCACAGGCTCTTGTCGACGCTGACGCCTCGGGCCACCAGTTCATGCTCGAACACCTGCTTGAGCAAGCCGGCGCAACCGCCGCAACCGGTGCAGGCCTTGGTCTGCGCCTTGAGCAGGCCAAGGTCGGCGCAGCCGCTGTCGATGGCCGTGCAAATCGAGCCTTTGGTGACGTTATGGCAGGAGCAGACGGTGGCCGACTCCGGCAAGGCGCCAGGGCCGAGGGTCGGTGCGCCGGCGGACGACGGCAAGATCAGGCTGGCCGGTTCGGCCGGCAACGCAATGCCGTTCTGCATGTACTGCAGCAACGTGTCGTAGTAGCTGTTGTCGCCGACCAGCACCGCACCGATCACCTGTTTGCCGCTGGCGTCCACCACCAGGCGCCGGTAGCTGGCGCTGGCCTCGTCGATGAACTGGTAGCTGCGCGCACCGGGCGTGTGTGCATGGGCGTCGCCAATGGAACCGACGTCCACCCCCAACAGTTTGAGTTTGGTCGACATGTCCGCGCCGACAAAGGGCTCGGCGGCCTGCCCGCACAACAGCGCGGCAACCCCTCGGGCCATCTGGTAACCCGGCGCGACCAGGCCGAACAGGCTGCCGTTCCAGGACGCACATTCGCCAATCGCGTAGATGTTCGGGTCGCAGCTCAAGCATTCATCATTGATCACCACACCGCCGCGCGGGCCAATCTCCAGGCCGGCCTGGCGGGCCAGTGCGTCCTGGGCGCGGATCCCGGCGGAGAACACGATCAGGTCGGTTTCAAGGAATTCGTCGTTGGCAAAATTCATGCGGTAGCGGTACTGCTCGCCGGCGCTGATCGATTGGGTGGCGCGGGACAAATGCACGCCCACGCCCAGCCGCTCGATCTGCGCCTTGAGCGCCAGCCCGCCGAAGTCATCCAGTTGCACCGGCATCAGGCGCGGCGCGAATTCCACTACATGGGCTTCAAGGCCGAGGCTTTTCAGGGCGTTGGCGGCTTCCAGGCCCAGCAGGCCACCGCCGACCACCACGCCACGCCGGGCATTCGCGGCGGCGGCGCGGATGGCGTCGAGGTCTTCCAGGGTGCGATAGACCAGCCGCGAATCGCCTTGCGCGCCGTCTATCGGCGGCACAAACGGATAAGAGCCGGTCGCCAGCACCAACGTGTCATACGCCACGTTGCCTGCGGCGGTGATCACCTCACAGCGGGCGCGGTCGATTTCCAGCACCGGCACCCCCAGGTGCAGGGTCACGCCCGGCGTCTGGTACAGCGAGGCGTGCGACAACGCCAACGACTCGGCATCACGGCCGGTGAAGTATTCGGACAGATGCACGCGGTCATAGGCACGCATCGGCTCCTCGCTGAACACATGCAGGCGATAGTGATCCAAGGCGCCGCGCTCGATCAGTTGCGCCACACAATGATGGCCGACCATGCCATTGCCGACGACGATCAGGGTTTTCAGCTGTTTCAGACTGGAGTTCATATCAAGCACCCGACAAAGCTCATCACGGTTTGAAAAAAGCAAAAAAAAACGCCTGAAACCTTGCGGTTCCAGGCGCCTTTGCCTGTTCTGATGCGGGGTCGATCCGGACGTCTTCGCCGGTTCTACCGCTGGTGCCCATGACCTGTACGGCCTGTCGATCGTCGTTGACCGAGGTGGGATTGTTCCTGAGCTTGCAGGCTCTGTGCCAATCCGCCGTCATGCCCGTCGCAACGGCGGCAAGTGCCGCTCAACCCTGCCAGACACCGCTGGTTGTGCCTCCAACTGGTGCGCGCCGGCGTCATAAAAGTGCATTTTCCCGTGTAGCGCGGGCGCACAGGGCGCAACCAAGCCCGTCACAGCGGCGTGTGAAAAACCTGGCGCGTGACTTGCTAGGAACACACCAACCAAGCAGTCAACGCTGACTGCCCACTCACGACAAAGGCGCCGTGTAATCCCCGTTTCCAACGGAGGGTTGCAGGGCGCTTTTTTTATGGGCGGGCAGAAAAGATCCGAGGATTACCAATGGCAAACCAACGTGTACGCAGCGTGTGTCCTTATTGTGGCGTGGGCTGCGGCATCGTCATGCACGTCGAGCACAACCGCGTGGTCAAGGTGATCGGCGACAAGGCCCACCCCACCAACGCCGGTCGGCTCTGCACCAAAGGCAGCACCTGCGGGCAAGCCATCGCCGAGTCCGGCCGCATGGAAAACGCCTACCTGCGCCAGGCGCGTGATCACGACCCGGTGCGTATCGGCATGGACAAGGCCATCAGCGAGACCGCCGGCCGTTTGCGCGCCATCCTCGACCGCGATGGCCCGGATGCGCTGGCGTTCTACGTGTCCGGGCAGATGTCGCTGGAAGCCCAGTACCTGATCAACAAACTGGCCAAGGGTTTTGTGCGCACCGCCAACATCGAGTCCAACTCACGCCTGTGCATGGCCAGCGCCGGCAGCGGCTACAAACTCTCCCTCGGTGCCGACGGGCCGCCCGGCTCGTATGAAGACTTCGACCGCGCCGACCTGTTCTTCGTGATCGGCGCCAACATGGCCGACTGTCACCCGATCCTGTTCCTGCGCATGATGGAGCGGGTCAAGGCCGGCGCCAAACTGATCGTGGTCGACCCTCGGCGCAGTGCCACGGCCGACAAGGCCAACCTGTTCCTGCCGATCAAACCGGGCACCGACCTGGCGTTGCTCAACGGCTTGCTGCACCTGCTGGTGAAAAACGGGCACACCGACCCGACCTTTATCGCCGCCTTCACCGAAGGTTGGGAGGCCATGCCCGGCTTTCTGGAGGACTACCCGCCGCAGCGGGTCGCCGAACTGACCGGCCTGGCCGAAGCCGACATCCGCCAAGCCGCCGACTGGATCGGCCAGGCCGCCGAGTGGATGAGCTGCTGGACCATGGGCCTCAACCAAAGCACCCACGGCACCTGGAACACCAACGCGCTGTGCAACCTGCACCTGGCCACTGGCGCGATCTGCCGCCCCGGCAGCGGGCCGTTCTCCCTGACCGGGCAACCCAACGCCATGGGCGGTCGTGAGATGGGCTACATGGGCCCCGGCCTACCGGGGCAGCGCTCGGTGCTGGTCGACGCCGACCGCGCCTTTATCGAGGCGCTGTGGAACCTGCCCGCCGACAGCCTGCCGCGCCAGGCGGGCAGTGGCACCGTCGCCATGTTCGAGCAGATGGCGGCCGGGCAGATCAAAGCCTGCTGGATCATCTGCACCAACCCGGTGGCCAGCGTGCCCAATCGCCAAACCGTGATCAAGGCGCTGCAAACCGCCGAACTGGTGATCACCCAGGATGCGTTCCTCGATACCGAGACCAATCGCTACGCCGACATCCTCTTGCCCGGCGCCCTGTGGGCCGAAGCCGAAGGCGTGATGATCAACTCCGAGCGCAACCTGACCCTGATGCAAAAAGCCGTGGAGCCACCGGGCGAGTCGCTGGCCGACTGGCAGATCATCGCCCGGGTCGCGTGCGAAATGGGCTTCGCCGACGCCTTCACGTATGCGTCCGCCGACGAGGTGTTCGAAGAGATCAAGCGCGCCTGGAACCCCGCCACCGGCTATGACATTCGCGGCGCCAGCTATGCACGCCTGCGCGAACAACCCCTGCAATGGCCGTGCGCATCGAACGAGGCCGCAGAGCGCAACCCGATCCGCTACCTGAATAACGGCATCAGCCAACCCCTCAAGACCCATGCCGACGGTCGCCAACCCGCGATCGTTTTCGCCACCGAACACGGCAAAGCCCGGTTTTTCCCGCGCCCGCACCTGTCGCCGGCGGAAATGCCGGATGAGGCGTTCCCGTTCGTGCTCAACACCGGCCGCTTGCAACACCAGTGGCACACCCTGACCAAGACCGGCAAGGTCGCCACGCTGAACAAACTCAACCCCGGCCCCTTCGTCGAAATCCACCCCGACGACGCCGCCAGCCTGGGCATCAAGCACAAAGACCCGGTCGAGATACGCTCACGGCGCGGCCGCGCCGTACTGCCCGCAGTGATCAGCGACCGCGTGCGGGCGGGCACCTGTTTTGCGCCGTTTCACTGGAACGATGTGTTCGGCGACAACCTGGCGATCAACGCCGTGACCCATGACGCGGTCGACCCGATTTCGCTGCAGCCCGAGTTCAAGTTCTGTGCGGTGGCCCTGCAACGGGTCGAACTGATCGAGCACCAGTTCCTCGACGTAGCGGCACCCGTCGCCCAGCCCGTTTCCCCCTTAGCAGAGGAGCTCGCCATGTCGCGCCTCGACGCCTTCGCCGACCTGGTCGGCATCCGCAACCTGCCGTCGCCGTCATTGAGCGACAATGAGCGCACCTACCTCGCCGGTTTTCTCAGTGGCCTGCAATCCAGCGCCGCGCACCCGGCCGGCGGTGTCCCGACGCTGCCGGCGAATGCGCCCGTGGCCAAGGATGCCCGACTGTGGCTGGACGGCCTGCTGGGCGGCTTGTTCAGCCGCACCGAGGCCAGCGCCGTGGCAGCCGCGCCCGCCCCTGATACGCCGGCCGTCACCTTGTTATGGGCCTCGCAAACCGGCAACGCCGAAGCCTTGGCCGAGCGTTTTGCCCAGCGCCTGCGCGCCAGCGGCATCGCGGTGGAGCTGAGCGCGATGGCGGACTTCCCCGCGAGTAAACTGGCGCACACGCAGAACCTCGCGTTGATCAGCAGCACCTTCGGCGACGGCGACCCGCCGGACAACGGCGAAGGTTTCTGGCACGGCCTGACACACGCCGAGACCCGTCTGGAGTCGCTGCGTTTCGCGGTACTGGCGTTGGGTGATCCCAACTACGATCAGTTCTGCCAGCACGGCAAACAACTCGACCGGCGCCTGCTGGAGTTGGGCGCCACCCGCCTGCTCGAGCGCGTCGACTGCGATACCGAATTCGAAGAACGCGCCGATGCCTGGTTCACGCAGTTCCTACACACCCTCAACCCGGCAACGCCCGTAGCCCTCGCCACGCCCAGCGGCAAACCCGAGACGCATGCCTCACGGTTGCTGCTCAACCTGCACCTGAACCCGCAAAGCCGCCACAAGGAAACCCGTCAATTCTCCCTGGACCTGGCGGACTCCGGGCTGACCTACGAAGCCGGCGATGCCTTGGGGGTGATGCCGCGCAACTGCCCTGAACTGGTCAGCGAGTTGCTCGATCTGACGCGCCTGGGTTCCAGCACCTGCGTAAACATCGACAGACTCGGCGACGTGCCGCTGCACCAGGCCCTGACCGAGCACTTTGAAATTGCCCGGCCCAACAGCGAGACCCTGGCCTTCATCGCCGAGCGCAGCGCCAAGCCGGGCCTGAAACACCTGCTCGAACCTGAGCGCAAAACCGAGCTGAAGGACTGGCTGTGGGGCCGGCAACTGGCGGATGTGCTGCACGAATACCCCATCGACTGCTCGGCGGACGAACTGCTCGGCACACTCAAGCGCCTGCAACCGCGTTTGTATTCGATTGCATCCAGCGCCAAGGCGCACCCGCGGGAAGTCCACCTGACCGTGGCGGCCGTGCGCTACGGCAAGCGCAAAGGCGTGTCGTCAACCTTCCTCGCCGACCGCGCCGACAACGGCGAAGTGCCGGTGTTCGTGCAGCCCTCCAAACACTTCCGCCCGCCTGCCGATGGCGACGTACCGATCATCATGATCGGCCCCGGCACCGGCGTGGCGCCCTTCCGCGCGTTTTTGCAGGAGCGCCGGGCCCAGGGGCATCAGGGCCGCAATTGGCTGTTTTTCGGTGAACAACACGCGGCGAGCGATTTTTACTACCAGGATGAACTGCAGGGCATGCAGCGCGATGGCTTGCTCACCCACCTGAGCCTGGCGTTTTCCCGCGACCAGGCGCAGAAAATCTACGTGCAGGACCGCATCCGCGAACACGGCGCCGAGCTGTGGCGCTGGCTGCAGGAAGGCGCGCAGTTATACATCTGCGGCGATGCCAGCCATATGGCCAAGGATGTCGACCAGGCCCTGCGCCAGGTTGCCCATCGTCACGGCGGGCTGGGCGTCGAGAGCGCCGTCGATTACTGGCGGCGGATGAGTGAGCAGAAGCGCTACCTGCGGGATGTCTACTGAAAACAGTCACGCCGCCTCAGTGTCGGCGTGACCGATGACATCAGCGCTGAAATTCCGCTGGCCATTCCATGCTCATGGTCGATGGACCTCAATGACCAAGCCCTCGTCCTCACTGGGCGCACAGAAGTGGCGGGTGATCAGCCCTCATTCTGCAACTGCGCCTGCTGATCGGCTGAATTAAACGCATTGACATGGTTGCCTAAAGCAATAATATACTTGCTCAAGGCAACCATCAGAGCGCGCACCATGTCCACTCCTCTGCTTGTTCAGCGCGCTGGTATCGTGCGCGGCTTCAACCGTTTCTATACGCAGCAGATCGGCGTGCTGCAGGAACACCTGCTGCAAAGCGACTTCTCCCTCACCGAAATCCGCGTGATGTACGAACTGTCCTCACGCGGCGACCTGACCAGCACCGACCTCTGCCAGATGCTCAGCTTGGATGCGGGTTACTTGAGCCGGCTGATCAGCGGATTGGAGAAGAAGGGCTTGATCCAGAAAGTCCGCTCGATCACCGATGCACGCGCGGTGCAACTGCACCTCAGTGACCTGGGCCGGTCCGTCCTGGCCCCGCTGGAACAACAAACCCAGCAAGAAGTCATTGCCTTATTGAGCGCCTTGCCCGAGCCGCAACAACAGCAATTGACCGCAGCCATGCAGCGCATTCAAGCGTTGCTGCAAGGCACCGCTCCGAGCTACCTGTTGCGCGACCCGCAACCCGGCGACATGGGCCTGGTGGTGCAGCAGCAATCGGCACTGTATGCGCGTGAATACCAATGGAACTGGGAGTTCGAAGCACTGGTGGCGGAGATTGTCGCCAAGTACCTGCGCGAGTTCGACCCGACCCGCGAGCGCTGCTGGATCGCGGAGAAGGATGGCGCGGTGGTGGGTTCGGTGTTCGTCGTGCGCCGTGACGACAGCACCGCCCAACTGCGCATGCTCTACGTCGACGCGAGTGCGCGGGGCCTGGGTATCGGCCAGCGCCTGGTCGACGAGTGCCTGCGCTTTGCCCGGAATGCCGGGTACACGCGCATGATGCTGTGGACCATGAGCGCCCTCACCGACGCACGCAGGCTCTACCAGAAAGCCGGTTTTGAGCTGGTTGAAGAAGAGCCCACCCTCAGTTTCGGCAAGCCATTGGTCAGCCAGACCTGGGCGCGTGCGTTGTGATGCGGGGCTGGCACGACTCAAGCCCCGCCTGGTTTACAGATCGGTGATTTCCTTGTGGCGCGGCACGAGCGTCTTCATCACGCTCCAGGCCACCAGATACGCCAGCGCGCAGATCGCGAACATGATCATGTAGCCGGTGTGGATATCGCCGATGGACTTGTAGTAGTCAAACACCCAGCCGCCGACCTTGGTCATCACCACCCCGCCCAGGCCGCCGGCCATGCCGCCGATGCCGACCACCGAGGCCACGGTTTTCTGCGGGAACATGTCGGACACGGTGGTGAAGATATTGCACGACCACGCCTGGTGCGCCGACGCGCCCACACCGATCAGCAACACCGGCACCCAGAAGCTGATGTAGCCCAACGGTTGCGCCAGCAGCACCACCAGCGGGAACAGCGCGATGACCAACATGGCTTTCATGCGGCCGTCGTAAGGCGCATCACCCCGCGCCATGAAGTAGCTGGGGAACCAGCCGCCACCGATGCTGCCAACCATGGTCATGCTGTACAGCACCGCCAGCGGCATGACGATATCGGCGCCTTTCATGCCGTATTGCGCCGACAGGTAAGTGGGCAGCCAGAACAGGAAAAACCACCACACGCCGTCAGTCATGAACTTGCCGAAGGCAAAGGCCCACGTTTGGCGATAGGTCAGCAGCTTGAACCACGAGACTTTTTTCGACGCCGCGCCTGTAGCCTGCGCGGTGAACGGCAGTGCGCTCTGGTCACTGCGGATGTAGGCCAGTTCCTCGGCCGACAGGCGAGTTTGCTGATCGGGTTTTTCATACACCGCAGCCCACACCGCGACCCAGACAAAGCCGAGCATGCCGATGACCATGAACGCCGCTTCCCAACCCCACATCCCGGCGATCACCGGCACACAGATCGGCGCCAGGATCGCGCCAACGTTGGCGCCCGAGTTGAAAATGCCGGTCGCCAGCGAGCGTTCTTTCTTCGGGAAATACTCAGCGGTCGCCTTGATCGCAATCGGGAAGTTGCCTGCCTCACCGATCGCCAGCACCGCGCGGGAGAGCATAAAGCCCGCGATCGATACCGGAATCACCGCCAGGCCAATCGCAGCGCTCACGGCCGCGATCCCCTCGCCCATCGGCACCGCGAACGCATGCATGATGGCGCCGGTGGACCAGATGGCAATCGCCATGACGTAAGCCGCCTTGGTGCCGATCTTGTCGACAAACCGCCCGGCGAACAGCATGGAAATCGCATAGACAAACTGGAACACCGCCGCGATGTTCGCGTAATCGGTGTTGCTCCAGCCAAATTGCGTCGACAACTGCGGCGCCAGCAGGCTGAGCACCTGGCGGTCGAGGTAGTTGACGGTGGTGGCGAAGAACAGCATCGCGCAGATGGTCCAGCGATAGTTGCCTACCGCTTGGCCAACGCGCTGGGCGTTGATGGGCTCGTTCAAGTTCATGGCATCACTTTTTATTTTTGTTAGATAGGACACATGTAACGTCATATGTCGTCGTACAACTACGACTTTTATATCGGGCTCCCTACACGCTGTCAATCTGAAAGAATGCCGTTTATCTGGGCTTTTATACGGATACAGCGATGAGCATCAAAATCAAGTTATAGGATGACAAGCCCGAAACACCACGCTCGGGGCCTCACCGGGGACATCGTCGAGCACGCCCCAGCGTTGCATGCCAATCTTTTCAAGGACCCGAATCGACATCCTGTGATCAGGCCGCACCAAGCCGAACACTTCAGGCAAATCAAGGGCGTCGAACGCCTGCGCCAGCGCATCGCGGCCCAGTTCGGTGGCGTAGCCCTGCCCCCAGGCCTCGACGGCAAAGCGATAGCCCAGGTTGATGCGCTGCTGCGTCAGGTAATGCAGGGGCGCAATCCCCCCAAAGCCGATGATGTGCTGCGGCGCGTCCCGCAGGGCAATCGCCCGCCAACCGTAGCCCTGAGCGGCCCAGTGTTCGCGCCAGCGGTTCAGCAGGCGTTGCGCGTCTGCAAGGCAGGTCATGGGGCCGGCGGGATTGAACAGGTTGGTCTGCGGGTCGCCGAAGATCGCGAACAATCGCTGCACGTCTTCGGGTTGCGGTTGGCGATAGATCAGGCGGGAAGCGATGACAGGCATGGGGTTGACTCCCTTGGGAACTCATGAAGTTCAATGCATCTGCAAAAAAACGCAAATAGGGGTGAATTATTTGGTGTCCGCTTGTATCTCAACTGACAGAGCGGTGCCATCGTAGCGATGGCACCACCCCAGTTCAGTTTCAGAGTGGTCCGCATGAAATTACGTAAGAAAAGCGTCAAACCCATCGGGTTGAAAGACATCACCATCGTCGACGACGCCAAGGTACGCAAGGCGATCACCGCCGCTGCATTGGGCAACGCCATGGAATGGTTCGACTTCGGCGTGTACGGGTTTGTCGCCTATGTGCTCGGCAAGGTGTTCTTCCCGGACGCCTCCCCCAGCGTGCAAATGATCGCCGCACTGGGCACCTTTTCCGTACCCTTCCTGATCCGTCCCCTGGGCGGCCTGTTCTTTGGCTCGCTGGGCGACAAATACGGGCGGCAAAAAGTCCTGGCCGCGACCATTGTGATCATGTCCCTGAGCACCTTCGCCATCGGCTTGATTCCCGGCTATGCCTCGATCGGCATCTGGGCGCCGATCCTGCTGTTGCTGTGCAAGATGGCCCAAGGCTTCTCAGTGGGCGGTGAATACACCGGCGCCTCGATCTTCGTTGCCGAATACGCCCCGGACCGCAAGCGCGGGTTTCTCGGCAGTTGGCTGGACTTTGGCTCCATCGCCGGCTTCGTGCTCGGCGCCGGCGTGGTGGTGCTGATTTCCAGCGTATTGGGCGAAGCGGACTTCGAAGCATGGGGCTGGCGTCTGCCGTTCTTCCTGGCCCTGCCCCTGGGCCTTATCGGCCTGTACCTGCGCAATGCGCTGGAAGAAACGCCAGCGTTCCAACAGCACATGGACAAACTCGAACAAGGCGACCGCGAAGGCCTGACCCACGGCCCAAAAGTGTCGTTCAAGGAAGTCGCCACCCAGCACTGGCGCAGCCTGTTGACCTGTATCGGTATCGTCGCGGCCACCAACGTGACCTATTACATGCTGCTCACGTACATGCCGAGCTACCTGTCGCATAACCTGCATTACAAAGAAAACAGCGGCGTGCTGATCATCATCGCGATCATGGTCGGCATGCTGTTCGTGCAGCCGTTCATTGGTTTTATCAGCGATAAGATCGGCCGCAGACCCTTCATCATCGCTGGCAGCATCGGCCTGCTTTTCCTGTCGATCCCCGCGTTCATGCTGATTACCAGCGGCAAGATCGGCCTGATCTTCAGCGGCCTGCTCATCTTGGCCATCGTGCTCAACTTCTTTATCGGTGTGATGGCATCGACCCTGCCGGCGATGTTTCCCACGCACCTGCGCTACAGCGCCCTGGCCAGTGCGTTCAACGTCTCGGTGCTGATCGCCGGCGTGACCCCGACCGCAGTGGCCTGGTTGGTGGAAAGCACCAACGACCTGTACATGCCCGCCTACTACCTGATGGTGTTCGCCGTAGTCGGCCTGGTTACCGGCCTGACCATGAAGGAAACCGCGAACAAGCCCCTGCGCGGCGCCGCTCCGGCCGCTTCGGACATGGAAGAGGCCAAGGAACTGCTGCAGGAACACCACGACAATATCGAGCAGAAAATCGAAGACATCGATGCCGAAATTGCCGAGTTGGAAGCCAAGCGCAATAACCTTGTGCAGCAGCATCCACGGATCAACTGAAACCTGACCGTTCGGGGCGGCCGACACCGCTCCAACGGGACTCACCCCATCTAGATAGGACACATTTAACGTCACGTGTCATCGTACAATCGTACAATTGCGACTTTCATATCGAGCTTCGTACACGCTGTAAATCTGAAAGATTGCCGTTTATCTAAGTGTTATGCGGATACAGCGAAGAGCATGAAAATCACGTTATAGGACGACAAGCCCGAAACACCACGCTCGGCGCCTCGCCGGGGACATCGCCCAGCACGCCGCATACCCTTTCTGGGACGGGGCTCGAAAACACGTTCAGGAAGTACCTGTCTCGTAAAGGCGAATCTTCCGACATTAATCACCGATACCAATTCTTTACTCTTCGGACTTTCGCGTCTAGGAGTGAAAGGAATGGCTTCCAGCGTATTACCGAGCGTTTTCTTCGACCATAGTCGGCACACACTCATTGTTCGTGATATTGACGAGTCGCTCGACGTCCTGGCCTTCAAGGGCACAGAGGGCCTGAGCCAACTGTTCAACTATCTTGTGGAGTTCACCAGCACCGACGGCGACATTGCCGCCGAAAAGATGCTTGGCCAAAACGCCCGTTTCAGTCTGTACGGTGCACCGCAACCGCCGCGCATTCGGGGCCTGAGCGTACCCTCGATCAAACCGCTGCGTGTCTTGCACGGCGTGGTCACCGGCTTCAAGCGCCTGTCCGGCTCCGTTGATGAAGCCCGCTACGAAATCACTCTGCAACCGCGCCTGGCCCTGCTTGGGCGAGGCCGCCAGTTCCGCATTTATCAACACCAATCTGTCCCGCAGATCGTCGAAAGCATCCTGCGCAGCCGCCACGACTTTGAAGGCCAGGACTTCCTCTTCAAGCTGGTGCGCGAATACCCCAGGCGCGAACAGGTCATGCAATATGGCGAAAGCGACCTGGCCTTTATCTCGCGCTTATTGGCCGATGTGGGCATCTGGTATCGCTTCACCCACGATGAGCGGTTGAACATCGACGTGGTGGAATTTCACGACGACCAGCGTCATTACACATTCGATGTCGAGTTGGCCTACCTCCCGCAATCCGGGCTTAGCAGCAGCGGAAAAGACAGCACGTGGGGCCTGCAATCGAGCCACCAGGTGGTGGAAAAGCGCGTCAACATCCGCACCTACAATCACCGCGTGGCCAACGCGCATCTAAATGGCGAGATCGACCAGACCCGTGGCGCCAGCGGTACCTACGGCGAGGCTTTTCACTACGCCGAGGCCTATACGGGGATGGGCGACCGATACGCCCATGACGAAGACCTGCAAAGTGAAAGTGGCTACTTCTATGCCCGGCTGCGTCACGAGCGTTACCTCAACGGCCAGACGCGACTCAGCGGCGTCAGCAGCAGCGCCACCCTGGCGCCCGGCCAAGTCCTGAACATCTCTGGCGGCGCGCCGCAGGCCTTTGCTCCCGGCGCGGTGATCACGCAACTGACCACCCACGCCGCCCGTGATCGCAGTTTTGAAATCAACTTTGAAGCCATTCCGTACTCGGAAACCGTGTGCTTTCGCCCAGAGTTGAAGGAAAAACCGCAAATCGCCGGCAGCATTCCGGCCCGTGTTACCAGCCCACAAGCCCATGATCCCTATGGCCACATCGACATCGAAGGCCGCTACAAGGTCAATTTCCTGTTCGACCGCGACACCTGGAAACCCGGCGAAGAAAGCCTCTGGCTCCGCCTGGCCAGGCCCTACGCCGGCGACACGCACGGCTTGCACCTGCCGCTGATTCCCGGCACCGAAGTGGCCATCGCCTTTGAACAAGGCGACCCCGACCGGCCCTACATCGCCCATGCCCTGCACGACAGCCAGCATCCTGACCATGTGACCTTGCGCAACTACAAACGCAACGTCTTGCGCACCCCCGCCAATAACAAATTACGCATGGACGACACGCGAGGGCAAGAACACGTGAAGCTCAGTACTGAGCACAGTGGTAAGAGCCAGCTCAACCTGGGGCATTTGGTTGATGCTAAGCGCCAACCGCGAGGCCAGGGCGCGGAGTTGCGGACCGATGGGCATGCCGCCATTCGTGCCGGTAGTGGGATCTTGATCAGTGCCGACGCACAACCCAAGGCTCAGGGACACATGCTGGAAATGAGCGCCGCGCTGGGTCGGTTGCAACAGGCGAGTGATCAGTTGGAAGGATTATCGACCGATGCCCAGGCCGCCAACGCAGATCCAGCGGATGTGCAAGCGCAACTGAAATTGATGCGAGAGCAGCTCGATCAACTCAAGGCCTCGGTCGTATTGCTCAGCGCCCCCCAAGGCGTTGCCGTAACCAGCGGCCAGCACCTGCAATTGGCCGCTCAGGACAACCTGATGATCAACGCCGGAGCCGAGGCGGATATCAGTGTGGTAAAGCGCCTGTTCATCGGCGTGGGACAAGGGGTAAGCCTGTTCGTGCGCAAGCTGGGCATCCAATTGATTGCCAACCAGGGCCCGGTAAAGATCCAGGCACAAAACGACGCGCTGCAACTGATGGCCCGCCAGGGTCTGGAGATCATCAGCAGCGAAGATGAAATCCGTATCGTCGCGAAGAAGAAAATCACCCTGAATGCCGGTGGCAGCTACATCACCCTCGATGCGAGCAGCATCGAGTCAGGGACCCTGGGCGACTACCTGATCAAATCGGCGTACTTCGAAGCCCTCGGTCCAGCCAGCCAGAAAGCCGCAGATCCGGAGTACCCACAAAGCCTGTTCAAACAAGCGTTGCGGTTCAACGTGCCGCAAACCCCCAATGCCCCTGATCAAGGCTGGGCAGGCATGCCCTACACGCTCTACGCCGATGGTGCAGTGCTCAATCACGGCGTATTGGACAAGTCCGGGCAAGTGTCGATCGACCACGCGGTCGTGACGCAGCAGTACCGAATTGTGTTGGCCAACGGGGTGAGCTACCAGATCCCGGTGCCTACTGACTATCGCAATGCCGAACAAGCACACCTGGCCAATGGCGGCATGCACAACCACCTCTCGCGAGCCGACACCGAGGTGAGCCAACCCACATCGCACACGGATCACCGTGCCCTGTATGCCGCCGTGATCAATGACCAGGAAGGGAAAACTTCATGACTGAACCCGATATCGTCGCCCCCGTCGCCCTGCAACACACCCAGCAGGTGACCTGCTCCGCGCCCTGGTACGTGCAGAACACCGAGTACCCTCCTGCGAAAGCCACCTATCAGCCGCTGATCAACGGTGAAGAAGCCTTCGAGGCCGTGCATCTGGCTATCGCCCAAGCCACTAAAACCATCGACATCATCTGCTGGGGGTTTCAACCGTCGATGTACTTTATCCGCGATGGCAGTGCCCCAAGCATTGGCGAACTGCTGATGGCCAAAGCCGGGAAAGGGATCGAGGTTCGGGTGCTCGGTTGGGAGATGCCGTTCAATGCTGCGGGCGCAGGGGGCGAGGCCAACCTGCCCGGTAAAGGACCGCTTCGTATCGAGGATCGGGCGATGCAGAGCTCCACCGCTGACCAATATGCCGAAGATCGGAAATGGTTTTCCCGATGTGCATTCGCCGATCACTTGGCGCCCGCGATCCGAGTGGCTCGTAATGTGCCAGTGTTTGTCGGCCGCGGTTTCAGCATGTATGAACGGGCTGAAATTGCCTATCAGGCCAAATACAAAAGCCTCGACCCACAGCTCAGCCTCAGCACGTTGGGCGTGCTGGCCAGCACTGCGACCCACCATCAGAAGACCGTCCTGATCGACTATGAACAGACAGACCGCGCCGTTGGTTTTGTCATGGGCCACAACATGCTCGACGAGTACTGGGACACCGACAAGCACTCAGCACTGAACCGCACCGAGGGCAGCAAGCCTGCACCCAATCGCGGGCCGCGTGGCAACACACCACGCCAGGATATTTCCAGCCAGATCAGCGGGCCGATTCTGGAGCACCTGCACCATAACTTCGCCACCGCCTGGCGCAAGGAAACCGGCGAAGACCTGCTCGCATCGCGCAAAGCGATGGCGGTGGCCCCCCAACTGCAATGCGCCCCCGGCGTCACCCGCCAGCTGGCCCAAATCGTGCGTACCCAGGCACAAGACGGCAAGCGCGATATCGAAAAGATCTACCTGAAGGCGGTCAACAACGCGACCCAATTCATCTACATCGAGAACCAGTACTTTCGCTGGCCGCCGTTGGCGGAAGCCATCAAGACGGCGGCAGCGAAACAAACGCGCGCAGGGCGCGATCCAGGCCTGCATGGCAATTTACATCTGTTTGTAATCACCAATGCCAGCCCAGACGGCGTGGGTCCGGGGAGCTTGAACACCCAGCGCATGCTCGAAAGCCTCGGACGCGGCGATACCATTCCTGAAATCACCAAGTTGCAGCGCATTGAACGGGCGAAAGCCCAAGCCAACGCGCAGACGCCGACCTTGGCTGAACTGCTTGAGCGACAAGCCTTGCTCACGTTGACCAGCCTGACCGACGCACTGGGGGGTGACGCGATAAGCGATAAGGCCCGTGAAGCCCAACGGGACGCCGCCAGAAACAATGCGTCTCGACAGAGAGCTCTCAAAGCCCAGATCGCGGCGATTGAGCAAAGCACGCTTGAACCAGAGTCGCGCCCAGGCCTGAAAATCCACGTGTGCTCGCTGGTCGCGCCTGATTCGCCGGCGGGGCAGCAGTGGATGCCGGTGTACATCCATTCCAAGTTGATGATCGTCAATGACGTGTTCACCACCCACGGCTCGGCGAATATCAACACGCGCAGCATGCAGGTGGATAGCGAGCTGAACATTGCGCATGAGTGGATGAGTGTGACGCGGGCGTTGCGGCGCAGGTTGTGGGATCTGCATACGGATGGGAGGGGGGCGCAGGATGATCCGAAGGAGGCGTTCGATGCTTGGACGGGCATCATCAAAAAAAACAAAGATCTCCAGGCAGATAAGAAAACAGGAGTGCCCTGGGCCCCACTTGTCAAATTTCACTACGGCGAAAAGATCGTGAAGGACCTTGACTGATGCGCAGACTCCTATTGCTGATAAGCCTGCTGCTGGCTGCCTGCGATAACGGCAGCGCCCCTACTCACCCTACTCAGGACCCTGCCGTGAACCCACTGACCGAGATTAAAGCCAAGCTGGCCTTTACCTGTGTACACGAGCAAATTCCTTCGCCGTCCGCCGAGGCCGATGAGCTGTTCCAATACGCTCGCTGGCTCCAGAAAAACAACCTGCTCAAGCAGGACAAAAGCGTCGACGCCGAGATCGAGCGCCTGTACCGGATTGCTGCCGAGAATGGCCATTACAAAGCCAACATCAACCTGCAAAACGGCACCATGCGCGGCCACTTCACGCTCAGTGGTGCCGAACACCTGCGCCTGAGTCAGCAACTGATCGACGTGAACGTGGCAACGGGATATTACTTTATCGGCGTTTTCCTAAAGAACGGTTCTGCCGGACTGAAGCAGGATACGGCTATGTCATTGCGCTATTTTCGCAAGGCGGCCGATCAGGGCAGTGCCCACGCTCAGTACTCTGTGGGTGACAAGCTGGCACCGAGCGACATGGCCCCAGAGGTCGCCCGCCAGATGCGCCGTTGCGCCGCCGAGCAGGGACATGGTGATGCGGCTTCCGACCTGGGTATCAATCTTCAAGGACTGGGCCAGTACCAGAGCGCACTTGAGGCATTCCAATTGGGAGTGGCTGCGGGAGATGACACCTCGGCATCTTTTTTGAGTAAAGGCTTCCTTGGTCCTCCTTCTACCGATGGACTGTACTACCTCGGCCAACAGAAAGACCTCGAACGTGCTGACCGCTATAAAAAAATCTGGAGCCTGCTAGCGGACTACTCCTACGCCAACCCCAAAGTCCCCGAAATCAACGACATCCTCCCCTTACCTCCCGCCAAACTCCCCGCCTGGGACGGCAAACTGCAATGGCTGGAAGCACGCCTGGCTAATGTCCCGCCAAAAAAGCCCAGCGAAGCGCTGATCCAGCAGTTGGCCAAAGCCAAACTCCTTGAACCTGCAACCGGCAGACCCACGCCCGACTCCCCCGCGTTCATCAAGGCCAGCTACCCCGAACCGACCTGCACCAGCGGCCAGGCCTGCCCCCAGACTGGCTATTGGCGGGCATTCAGCCTGAGTCGCGATGTTTACGCGCGGTTCAACGATGGCGTGATCCGCCGTTTTGAGAAGAACGAGATCATGCCCACCCTGCAGGTTGAGAGTCACAAGCCGCGTTTTTTGCTGCCCGACATCATCACAGTCAATGAGGAAAGCATCGAATGGCGGCTGTTGGGGTGAGGCATCTTTCGCGTCGGCGACAAGACAACCGGCGGCGGTACGGCTCTATCGGTCGCGTCGACATGATTAGGGTGGAAAGATCGTGAAGGACCTTGACTGATGCGCAGACTCCTATTGCTGACAAGCCTGCTGCTGGCTGCCTGCGATAGCGGCAGCGCCCCTACTCACCCGACCCAGGACACTTTCGTGAACCCACTGACCGAGATCAAAGCCAAGCTGGCCTTTACCTGTGTACACGAGCAAATTCCTTCGCCGTCCGCCGAGGCCGATGAGCTGTTTCAATACGCTCGCTGGCTCCAGAAAAACAACCTGCTCAAGCAGGACAAAAGCGTCGACGCCGAGATCGAGCGCCTGTACCGGATTGCTGCCGAGAATGGCCATTACAAAGCCAACATCAACCTGCAAAACGGCACCATGCGCGGCCACTTCACGCTCAGTGGCGACGAACACCTGCGCCTGAGCCAGCAACTGATCGACGCGAATGTGGCGACGGGGTACTACTTTATCGGCCTCTTTCTGAAAAGCGGCTCGGCTGGGCTGAAGCAGGATACGGCCATGTCATTGCGTTACTTTCGTAAGGCCGCCTATCAGGGCAGCGCGCAAGCCCAGTACGAAGTGGGGGACATACTGGCGCCAATCAACATTGCTCCGAACATTGCCCGGCAGATGCGCCGATGCTCGGCCGAACAGGGCCATGGTAAGGCCGCCAGGGCGCTAGGAGTTGACCTGTCGACAGATGGACACTATCAGGAGGCCCTTGAGGCATTTCAACTTGGGTTAATTGCAGGTGACAGCACCTCCGCGTCCTTTCTGAGTAAAGGCTTTCTCGGCCCCAAGTCGGATGATCGTTTGTACTACCTCGGCCAGCAGGAAGACCTTGAGCGCGCCGAACGCTATGAGAAAATCTGGCGAATTCTCGCAAACTACTCCTATGCCGCCCCCAAAGTCCCCGAAATCAACGAAATCCTCCCCCTACCCCCCGCCAAACTCCCCGCCAAACTCCCCGCCTGGGACGGCAAACTGCAATGGCTGGAAGCACGCCTGGCTAATGTCCCGCCAAAAAAGCCCAGCGAAGCGCTGATCCAGCAGTTGGCCAAAGCCAAACTCCTTGAACCTGCAACCGGCAGACCCACGCCCTCCTCTCCCGCGGCTGTTGGGATGAGGTTCCATGCCTCGAATCAACTAAGGCCACCCGCCCACACTTGAGCCAGGTACCGGGATATTGGGCGCGCCGCGCCTCAAACGCTCATTTTCCCCGCAAGGCTGCCGATAGCCTGTCATCACCCTGACAAGCGGCGACGCCCTGCGAGAATCAATGCCAAATACCCTCGCCCCGATCATTCGCAACCTTTCCCAGCGCACCAGCCTGTCGATGGCGCGCACGTCGCTGTTCCAGTGCGTCGCGCTGCTCGCCTGCGTGTTTGCAGCAGCCAGTTATTCACTGGTGTACCTCGCCCACGAGCTGGACCGATTCGAAGACAGCGAAAGCGCCTTCTACACGCGCAAGGCGGTGCAATCCCTGGAAAAATCCCAGCGCATGACCGTCAAGGATTACGCGTTCTGGGGCGATGCCTACAAACACCTGCACATTAACGTGGACACGGATTGGGCCTATGCTCGCGACAACGTCGGCTCCACGCTGTTCCATGATTTCGGTTTTCAAGGCGTGTTTGTCGTCAACGACCTGGACCGCACGGTGTACGCGGTGGTCGAGGGCAAGATGCAACCGATCGAGCTCTCCGAATGGCTCGACCAGCCCATCACGGCGATGCTCGAACAAGCACGCGCAAGCGCTGCTGAGGACGCACCGATCACGAGGTTCATTAACGTGCGCGGCAACCCCACACTGGTGGCGGCAGCGGCGTTAACGCCAGGCACTGACCCCACCGTGATAGCGGATGGCCGAAAGGCCTCGGTATTGCTCTTCATCGACATCCTCAACAGCGCCAAGCTGACCGAAATCGGCAACGATTTTGGCGTCGATCACCTGCACATCGCCAAACCCGATGAAATCGGCCAAACCTTGTTGTTTGCCCTGGGTGATAACGGCGCGGCCGGCAGCCTGCATTGGCGCCCCGAACGGCCCGGTGTGCGGCTGATGGTTGTCGGCTTGCCGTTGCTGGGCCTGGCGGCGTTGCTGGTGTGCCTGATGACCTGGCTGATTGTGCGCCGTACCACGGCGGACGCCCAAGCCCTCGATACCACCCACACCTCGCTGCAAGACAGTCAAAACGCGTTGGCCACCAGCGAAGCGCGCTTTCGCGATGTGGTGGAAGCCAGTTCGGACTGGGTCTGGGAAATAGACGACCAGTTGCGTTTTACCTACCTGTCGGAACGCTTCGAAAGCGTCACGGGCCTGGACCGCCAGGCCTGGATCGACGCCCCCCTGCACGACCTGCTGGACATCGATGCCGATGCCCTTTCACAGTGGCTGACCACGCCCGGGCGGCTCGCGGACATCAGCATTCAGTGTCGCTACGTCGACGCCCAGGGGCGGGAGCGCACCACCCGGCTGTCGGCGCGCGGGATGCCCTGCGGCGGGTTTCGCGGGACCGCCACCGATGTGACCGAAGAAGTCGAAGCGCGGCGCCGCATCGAGTTCCTGTCCCTGCACGACGCCCTCACCGGGCTGCCCAATCGCACGCGCCTGCAAGCGTTTCTGGACGGAAAACTCAAAGCGTTGCCCACCCTGGAGCACCCTTTGGTCATGCTCAGCCTGGACCTGGACCGGTTCAAGCCGGTCAATGACTTGCTCGGGCATGCGGCCGGCGACCGTGTGCTCAATGAGGTATCGAGCCGCCTCTCCGATTGCGTGCGCCACGGTGACCTGGTCGCCCGCGTCGGCGGCGATGAATTTGTGCTGATCCTCATCGACGCCGGCGCCCAGGACGAAGTCGAAGCCCTGTGCCGGCGCTTGATCGAGTCTGTCGAACGGGTGATCCGAGTCGACGAGCAGGACGTGTTCATCAGCGCCAGTATCGGCATTGCCCTCGCGCCCAATGACGCCAACGGGGCCGCCGAGTTACTGCGCTACGCCGATATCGCCCTGTACGAAGCCAAGGCGGCCGGGCGCAATACCTGGCGTTTTTATTCCGGCGAAATGAACGCGCGGATCATCGAACGGCGCCGCCTGGAAAGCGACCTGCGGTTTGCGATCAAGCACGCAGAATTGCGCCTGCACTTCCAACCGCGCTATCGCATCAGCGACGGGCAAATGGTCGGCGCCGAAGCGCTGGTGCGCTGGCAACACCCGGAGCGTGGCCTGATCGCACCGGACACGTTCATTCCGATTGCCGAAGAGTCGGGGTTGATCCTCTCGCTGAGCGACTGGGTGCTTGAAACCGCCTGCGCGTGCGCCGCGCAGTGGCCGGACCAGCTTTTTGTGTCGGTAAACCTGTCGCCCACCGAATTCAAGCGCGGCAACCTGGTCGAGCGTGTGCGGCAAGCCCTGCACAAATCAGGCATCGAGCCGACGCGCATGGAGCTGGAAATCACCGAAAGCGTGATGCTCGACGATGCCGTCCGCGCGCTTGAGGTCATGCACACCCTCAAGCACCTGGGTATCCGCATCGCCATGGATGACTTCGGCACCGGCTACTCATCCTTAAGCTACTTGCGCGCGTTCCCGTTCGACGGGTTGAAAATCGACCGCAGCTTCTTGAACCGGCTGGAGGACAGCGCCGATGACAAGGCGATTATTCAGGCCATTGTCGGCTTGGGACGCGCCCTGTCGCTGACGGTAACGGCAGAAGGGATTGAAACCGCCGAACACCTGGCACTGCTCAAGGCTGTGGCGTGTGACGAAGGTCAAGGCTATTTCCTCAGCCGACCGCTGGACATCGACGCCTTCAACAGCCTGCTGGACGTGTACGCGAGCACCCCGCCGTGTTAACGCTCGACGAGCCTGGCGCTAGCGAAAGAATTGACTCGGCGTCTTGCCAAACTGCTTCTTGAACATACTGGTAAAAGCGCTGGGGCTTTCATAGCCCAGCTCAAACGCCACATCGATGATTTTTTCCCCCACCGCTATCCGCTCCAGCGCCAGCAGCAACCGTGCTTGCTGGCGCCACTGGCCGAAAGTCAGCCCGGTTTCGCGGCGAAACAGGCGCTGGATGGTGGTCTGGTCCAGGCCCAGGCGCTCACTCCAATCCGCCACGGTCGAGGCATCGCCCGGGTCATCCTGCAACGCCAGGCAAATCCGGCGGATGCGCGGGTCTGCAGGCTGGGGAAGGGACAGCGGCAAGGCCGGCAACAGGGCGAGCTCGTCGAGGATCAGGTGCATGATCCGCGCGTCCCGCGAATCTTCGGCATACGGCGGCTTCAAGCTGACCGAGGCCTTGATCAGTTCACTGAGCAGCGGTGAAATGCTGACGGCCTTGGTTTCGCTCGGCAGGTTCGGAAAACTCGCGGGGCGCACAAATACACTGCGCATTTTCAGCGCGCCG
Organism: Pseudomonas marginalis; assembly: GCF_024169655.1. Taxonomy (GTDB): domain Bacteria; phylum Pseudomonadota; class Gammaproteobacteria; order Pseudomonadales; family Pseudomonadaceae; genus Aquipseudomonas; species Aquipseudomonas paraveronii. Next base: position 3,289,260 of record NZ_JALJWV010000001.1, read on the forward strand.
ACACAGCGCAGGGAATGCACGTGCCCGCAGGGCATCCAGAAGCCGCGATTGGGCGGCACCGTCCACTGATTTTGCGCCGAATGCACCACCATCACGCCTTCGGTGGCGTACAGCAGTTGATGCTTCTCGTGGCTGTGCTCGGGGATCACCCAGTTATCGGCATAGTCGGTGGCCGAACTGATGACGGCCCATTCGCCCTCGTCGATATCCCGCAGAAATTTATCCAGTGTTTTGATGGCTTCGCCCTTTTTGCGATGTTTGCTGCCCGAATTTCGTGAGACAGGCATTTTCGGCAAATCTAGCATAAACACCGAGTTCATCCATGGAGCGGCGGTTTAAATCATCGCTGCCCGCCTCCCCGTCGTTCACTGCCTTGTATGGAATGCCTGCATGTCGACCTTGACCGCGTCTCCCGCCGCCGCCTCCAGCCCGCCCCACGTCAGCCCCTTGGTCATGCGCGTTCTCGGCGCCTGCGCCCTGGCGCATTTGATCAATGACCTGATCCAGGCCGTGCTGCCCTCGATCTACCCAATGCTCAAGGCCAACTATGGACTGAGCTTCACCCAGGTCGGCCTGATCACCCTGGCCTTCCAACTGACCGCTTCCCTGCTGCAACCGTGGATCGGCTACCACACCGACCGCCACCCCAAGCCCTGGCTGCTGCCGGCGGGCATGGTGTGTACCTTGATCGGCATCCTGATGCTGGCGTTTGTCGGCACGTTCCCGGCGATTTTGCTGGCGTCGGCGCTGATCGGCGTCGGCTCATCGACCTTCCACCCGGAAACGTCACGGGTGGCGCGCCTGGCTTCCGGCGGGCGCTACGGCCTGGCGCAATCGACCTTCCAGGTCGGCGGCAACGCCGGCAGCGCGTTCGGCCCGCTGTTGGCGGCGGCGATCGTGATTCCCTATGGTCAAGGGCAGATCGCCTGGTTCGGCCTGTTTGCGGTGTTCGCGATCCTGGTGCTGTATGGCTTGAGCCGCTGGTACCGCAACCACCTCAACCTGTTCAAGCTCAAGCAAGGCAGCAAAGCCACCCACGGCCTGTCGAAAAGCCGTGTGACCTTCGCCCTGGCGGTGCTGGCCGTGCTGGTGTTTTCCAAGTACTTCTACATGTCCAGCCTGACCAGCTATTTCACCTTCTATCTGATCGAGAAATTCAACCTGTCGGTCGCCAGTTCCCAGCTCTACCTGTTCCTGTTCCTCGGCGCAGTGGCCGCAGGCACCTTCTTTGGCGGGCCAATCGGCGACCGGATCGGGCGCAAGACCGTCATCTGGTTCTCCATCCTTGGTGCAGCGCCGTTCACCCTGGCGCTGCCCTATGTCGACCTGTTCTGGACCGCGATGCTCAGCGTGGTGATCGGTTTCATCCTGGCCTCGGCGTTCTCGGCCATCGTCGTCTTCGCCCAGGAACTGGTGCCGGGCAATGTCGGGATGATTGCCGGCGTGTTCTTTGGCCTGATGTTCGGCTTCAGCGGTATCGGCGCCGCATTGCTGGGGTTGCTCGCGGACAGCCATGGCATCGAGTACGTCTATAAGCTGTGCTCGTTCCTGCCGCTGGTGGGGGTTCTGACGATCCTGTTGCCCTCGACCAAGGGCGTTTGATCGATTGAGCCTGCCACGAGTGTGACGGTATTCGGCGGGCAGATCGCACGGGGCCGGCTCCTACAGTTAGCGTTTGAGGAGGTCGGCTCCCTTTAGGTCATTCTGGAGCCGAGCACCCCATAGGCCAGAGTGCGCCAAGCGCACAGTGCGTAGACACGCAAAAGCTCATTCATCCCGCAACCCATTGACGACGATATACAGCAGCGGCCCCACCGAAACGAACAGCGCCGTCAGCACCCAGTAAGGCAGCACCGAAACCACCGAACGCCCTCGCCGCCGGGCATCGCGGTACATCCACACACAGGCCAGCAGCGCCATCAGGTACAGGTCGATCACTACTTGCGCGGTGTCCGGCTGCGACAGCAGTTGCCGTCCAAACTCCAGCAGCGACTGCTGCGCGGTCAGCATCGTCATCAGCGTATACAGCGAAAACCCGAGCAAAGCGGCCAGGGCGATATAGGGTCTGTGCATGGTCTCTTCCTTGAAGTGATCGAGGCCCACGATAGTGATAAGGTTCAGCCCCTCGCAATGACCTCGGAGGTCATGGTCACGCATGGACAACCCTGTTACCGCCGGCGAACACTTGCGCCGGCTACGCCGACAGGCGCATTTGAGCCAGCTCGACCTGGCCCTGATCACCGGTGTTTCGCAGCGCCATCTCAGTTGCCTGGAAACCGGCCGCGCCAAGCCGAGCGCCGGCACCTTGCACAATCTGCTGACCGCGCTGCAGGCGCCCCTCGACCAGTGCAACCGCGTATTCCTCGCCGCCGGCTTCGCCCCGCGTTATACCGCCACCCCCCTCGCCTCGCCGGCCATGTCGGCGATTCGCGAAGCCGTCAGCCATGTGCTGCACGCCAACAACCCCGCGCCGGCGATTCTGCTCGGCAGTGAGTGGCAAGTGCTAGCGGCCAACACCAGCACCGCCGCGCTCTTTGGGTTGGTCGGGATCAACCCGGACGCGGCCGATGGCGTGAACCTGCTGAGCACTTTGCTGCAATCGGGCGGCCTGGGCGATCACCTGATCAACGCCGAGGAGATCCGCACTCTCGCCTGGCAACGGGCAACCCGCGAGGCCTTGGCCAACCCGTCGTTGGCGGCGCTGTTGGCCAGCCTGCCGGTGCCCGCCCATGCCGAGTTGCCCAGCGATATGCCGCCACTGGTGTTGACCCGCGTGCGCTCGGCACAGGGCGAGCTGAACTTTCTATCGACCTTCACCACCTTCGGCATGCCCCAGGACATTACCCTCGCCTCGCTGCGGATCGAGCATCTGATTCCCGCCGACGACTTCACGTGGCAGGTCATGCGCCGCGCTTTCGAAGATTATTCGTCGCTGGTTTTGTGAAATATCTGTCCGTAGACTGCCGCCATACCCCCACTTGAAGGCGGCGAAAAAAACGTGATGCAAGTTACCGAAGTCTCCATTGCCCAATTGCGCGCGGCGCTTGAGTCCGGCCAGACCACGGCCGTTGAACTGGTCCAGGCTTACCTGGCGCGGATTGACGCCTATGACGGTGCGCAGACCGCGACCGCGCTGAATGCCGTGGTGGTGCGCAACCCCGCAGCCCTGGAAGAAGCCCAGGCGTCGGATGCCCGCCGGGCCAAGGGCGCAACACTCGGACCACTGGATGGCATTCCCTATACCGCCAAGGACAGTTACCTGGTCAAGGGCCTCACGGCGGCGTCCGGCAGCCCGGCGTTCGCCAAGCTGATTGCCCATCGCGACGCCTTCACCATCGAACGGCTGCGGGCCGGTGGCGCCATCTGCCTGGGCAAGACCAACATGCCGCCGATGGCCAATGGCGGCATGCAGCGTGGCGTGTATGGCCGCGCGGAAAGCCCGTATAACGCCGCCTACCTGACGGCACCGTTTGCCTCCGGTTCGTCCAACGGCGCCGGCACCGCGACTGCCGCGAGCTTCGCGGCATTCGGCCTGGCGGAAGAAACCTGGTCGAGCGGGCGTGGCCCGGCGTCGAACAATGGCCTGTGTGCTTACACCCCGTCCCGCGGGGTGATTTCGGTGCGCGGCAACTGGCCACTGACCCCGACCATGGACGTGGTGGTGCCTTACGCACGCACCATGGCCGACCTGCTGGAAGTACTCGACGTGGTGGTCGCCGAAGACCCCGACACCCGTGGCGACCTGTGGCGCCTACAGCCTTGGGTGCCGATCCCCAGCGTCGCCTCGGTGCGCCCGGTTTCTTACGCTGAACTGGCCGCGACAGCCGCATCCCTCGCGGGCAAACGCTTTGGCGTACCGCGCATGTACATCAACGCCGACCCCGACGCCGGCACCAGTGAGAAACCCGGCATCGGTGGCCCGACCGGGCAAAAAATCATCACCCGCGCCAGTGTCATCGCCCTGTGGCAAGCCGCCCGCCAGGCCCTCGAAGCCGCCGGGGCCGAAGTCATCGAGGTGGATTTCCCGCTGGTGTCCAACTGCGAAGGCGACCGTCCCGGCGCGCCGACGGTGTTTACCCGTGGCCTGGTGTCCAAGGAATTTCTGCACGATGAGTTGTGGGAACTGTCCGCGTGGGCCTTCGATGATTTCTTGCGCGCCAATAACGACCCGAACCTGAACCGCCTGGCGGATGTCGACGGACCGAAGATTTTCCCCCATGACCCTGGCACCTTGCCCAACCGCGAGGACGAACTGGCCGCCGGCATGGACGAATACGTGCGCATGGCCCAACGCGGGATCACCCCGTGGGACCAGATCAGCACCCTGCCCGACGGCTTGCGCGGCCTCGAACAGACCCGGCGCATCGACCTGGAAGACTGGATGGATAAGCTCGGCCTCGACGCAGTGATTTTCCCTACCGTGGCCGACGTCGGCCCTGCCGATGCCGATGTGAACGAAGCATCCGCTGATATCGCCTGGAGCAATGGCGTGTGGGTAGCCAACGGCAACCTTGCCATTCGCCATCTGGGCGTGCCGACCGTTACCGTGCCGATGGGCGTGATGGCGGATATCGGCATGCCGGTCGGGCTGACCTTTGCCGGGCGTGCCTACGATGACTCTACGCTGCTGCGACTGGCGTCGGCGTATGAGGCCACTGGCAGCAAACGCCTGATTCCGCCGCGTACACCGGCGCTCGCGCCACGCTGATGCGCGGTCCAGATGTGGGAGCCACAGCTCCCACATGGTTGCGCAGGCTACTCAGGCACCGAGAGGCACGGCAATCAACAGGATCGCCGTGCCATGGGCAAGCGTCGCGGCCAACACACCATGACGCATGCGCAACAATGCGCAGGCCAGCCCCTCGATCAGGGTAAACAGCAACACCGGCCAGCCCAGTTGGGTGACGCTCAGGGCCAGGAAGGCATGGCAGGCCGCGAACGCCACGCCGCTGATCAAGGCCGCCCGCAGCGGCGTCAGTTGTTGCTCCAGATACCCCTGCAGATAACCGCGAAACAACACCTCTTCCAACGCATTGGCGCCGTAGGCCAATACCACCATGCCTGGCAGCCACACCCAGTAGTCGTGGATCGCTTGCGTATCCACTCCCTGGTAAAGCCGCAGCGGTACGCCGATCAGGCAGCCCACCGCCAACCCCGTCGCCAGTCCGACGGCGCAATTACCTTTGGACCACAGGACCAACCGCGACAAATCCGGCGCCACCCACGCCAGCCCGGCAACCAGCAACAGCGACAGACCGCCCAGCGCCGCCAGCACAAAGGCATTGGCGGTGAATGCAATCTGCACGTCGTCACTGAGCGACCACATGCGCAACGGCGTCATCGCATCGCGCATCAGCACAAACGCCGCCAACAGAATCAGGATGCGCATCGCCGTCATCGACCTGGGTGTGAGCGCGAACCACGCGCCGAACAGCAGCAGGCCTGGCGTCAAATGGGTGCCGTAGTCGATCAGCACCGACATGCCTTGGGTGATCATAAGCAGTCGTTTCGACGCTGCCACTCATCCACCATGTCGCCTAGGGTTTTGGCCGTGTCGTTGCGAATCCAGGCCATGAATGCGCGGTCGAACTTGAACCTCGGGCCGCAGTGTTCAAGCATGAAACGGCGCACGTTCTGGGTGTTTTTGTAGTGAGGGGTGATCGGGGTGCTGCGGGTGATGGGGTCGCTGTGCCAATTAAATTCCATTTTTTCTCACAAGGCGGTTTGTTGTTTTCGCCGTAGCATAGCGATGTGCCACTTAAGCAGGAAGTGGCGGATAGCGTCACCACGCCACCACCTTGCGTACCGCCACCAACGCCTCGTGCAGCGCCGTCATGCCCACCGAACCCAGCGCCAGGCGCAGTGCATGGGGCACATGTGCGCCGACGGCAAACGGTTCGGCGGTGGACACGGCGACATTTTCGCGCTGCAAGGTCATTGCGATCTGATCGGCGCGGGCATCCTCCTCCAAGGGTAACCAGAGAAAATACGACGAGGGATGGCTGATGTACGCCAGCCCCTTCAGCACCTGCGCCGCCAATGCCTGCCTCGCCTGGGCATCCTGGCGTTTTTGTGCTTCCAACTGGGCGACCGTGCCGTCGTCGAGCCAGGCCACTGCAATCGCGCTCATCACCCCCGGCACATTCCAGGTCGTGGCCATGATGCTGCGCTCCAGAGCCTTCACCCAAGCCGCCGGGGCTGACACAAAGCCGACCCGCAGGCCGGTGGCGACGCTTTTGGAAAGGCCGCCGACATACACCGTGCGTTCCGGTGCGAGTGTCGCCAAAGGCGGTGGCGCATGTTCTGCCAGAAACGCGTAGGCGGCGTCCTCGATGATCATCAGATTATGCTGACGGGCGATGACCACCAGCTGTTCGCGCTGCTCCAGGCCCATTACCCAGCCCAGCGGGTTATGCAGGGTCGGCATGCTGTACACCGCACGCACCGGACGCTGGCGACACAGGCTGTGCAGATGATCGAGGTCCGGGCCGCTGGCGGTGACTGCGATCGGCAGCATTTCCAGGTGCAGGGTCTCCGCCAGCACCTTGAACCCCGAATACGTCAACGCGTCGACGGCGATTACATCCCCCGGTTTGAGCAGCGCCATCAGCGTCACGGCCAACCCATGTTGCGCGCCGCTGACCACCAGCACTTGGTCGGCCTCGACCGTCAGCCCTCGACTCAGCAGATGGCGCGCCACCGCCGCACGCTCATGCTGGCGCCCGGCATGGGGCTGGTAGCGCAACAACGCCTCCAGATCCCCCGACAGCGCCAGTTGACGCAACGCCGTGCGCAGCAGATCGGCCTGACCCGGCAATGACGGGTAGTTGAAATTCAGATCCAGCATGCCCGGCGCCACGCTCATCTGCCCACTGCCCTGTCCCGGTGGCAGGGAAATCTCGCGCACGAAAGTGCCGCGACCGGTCTCACCACTGACCAGGCCCATGGCCGCCAGCTCGGCATACACCCGGCTGGCGGTGACCAGCGCCAGGCCATGGCGCGCGGCCAGTTGTCGATGGGTGGGCAGGCGGGCGCCGGGCGATAGCCTGCCGCTGCGGATGTCCTCGGCAAAGGTGTCGACCAGGGTTTTGTAACGGGCGCGGGGCATCGGCGATGTATCCATGACAATTTTTTGATTGTCTTAATCTTCATGCCTAGCATGGCCCGCACGCAACTTCTCCTTTTTTCGGGCCATCTTCATGGAACAGACCTCACCGCTCAATCCCCTGGCCAACAGCACCCAGGGCTGGATCAATGGTTTTATCGGCGTGGTGATTTTCAGCGGTTCGCTGCCGGCGACGCGCCTGGCGGTGATGGAATTCGAGCCGGTGTTCCTCACCCTGCTGCGCGCCACCCTGGCCGGCGGGCTGGCACTGTGCCTATTGTGGTTATTCAAGGAAAAGCGCCCAACGCGCGCGCAATGGATGCCCCTGGCCATCGTTGCCCTTGGCGTGGTCATCGGTTTTCCCTTGCTGACGGCGCTGGCCCTGCAATATGTGACCTCCGCGCACTCCATCGTATTCATCGGTCTGCTACCGCTGGCCACCGCAGTCTTCGGCGTACTGCGCGGCGGCGAGCGGCCACGCCCGGTGTTCTGGCTGTTTTCGATCCTGGGCAGTGCGCTGGTGATGGGCTATGCCATCGCCCAGGGCCTGAGCGCCGCCCCGGCCGGTGACCTGCTTATGCTGTTGGCGGTGCTGGTCTGCGGCCTGGGCTATGCCGAGGGCGCCAAGCTGTCGCGCAGCCTGGGCGGCTGGCAAGTGATCTGCTGGGCGCTGGTGGTGTCGTTGCCGGTGGCGCTGCCGTTGAGCCTGATGCTCGCGCCGCCGACCTTCACCGGCATCAGCCTGCCGGCATGGCTGAGCCTGGGCTATGTGGCGCTGTTCAGCATGTTGATCGGGTTTGTGTTCTGGTACCGCGGGCTGGCGCAGGGCGGCATCGCCGCGGTCGGCCAGTTGCAGCTACTGCAACCGTTCTTCGGCCTGGCGCTGGCGGCGGGCCTGCTGCATGAGCAGGTCAGCCTGGGCATGGTGTTGGTGACGGTCGCGGTGATCGGCTGCGTGGCCGGGGCCAAGCGGTTTGCGCGCTAGCGTCTGCTGCGATGGCATTATTCCCATCCGGCGCGTGTCCTGTTAAACAGGAGAGTCACTCCAGAACAATAAGGACTTGGCATGCACACCCCTTCACTGCAAGACACCACCGCCCCCGAAGGCATCTGCTACGGCTGCGGCGGCAGCAACCCCCACGGCCTGCATATCAAGAGCCGTTGGGATGCCGATGGCGTTCATGTGGTCGCCGAGCACCAACCGGAAGCGAAATACAGCGGCTGGCCGGATCTGGTCTACGGTGGCCTGATCGCCATGCTGGTGGACTGCCACTCGAACTGGACCGCCATGGCCTACCACTACCGCGCCGAACAACGTGAACCCGGCAGCCTGCCGCGTATCGACTGCGTGACCGGCCATCTCGGGATCAAATTCATCAAGCCCACGCCCCTGGGCGTCATGCTGACCTTGCGTGCCCGGGTCGAGGGCGATGTGGGGCGCAAAAGTCGTGTGGTCTGCGAGGTGTATGCCGGCGATGTACTCACGGCGATCGGCGATTCGGTGTTCGTGCGCGTCGATACCGGGCAATTGGCCGCCGCCGCCCACGGTCGCAATGAGTGATCCTGGTCTACATTGACTGGCACCGCTAATCGAGGACAGCACCGATGACTCGTCTCACCGCCAAAGACTTTGCCCCCGAACTGCTGGAGCTCTACGACGGCTACGCCCACGGCAAGATCAACCGCCGCCAATTTCTCGACCGCGCCGCATTGTTCACCTTTGGCGGGTTGACCGCGTCGGCGCTGCTCGCCGCGCTGAGCCCCAACTACGCCTTGGCCGAGCAAGTGAAATTCACCGACCCGGACATCGTCGCCGACTACATCACCTACCCCTCGCCCAAGGGCAACGGCACAGTGCGCGGCTACTTGGTACGCCCGGCCAAGGTCACCGGGAAATTGCCGGCGGTGGTCGTGGTGCATGAAAATCGTGGGCTCAACCCCTATATCGAAGACGTCGCCCGGCGCTTGGCCAAGGCCGGCTTCATTGCGCTCGCGCCGGATGGCCTGACATCGCTGGGTGGCTACCCCGGCAACGACGAAAAAGGCGTAGAGCTGCAACAAAAGGTCGACCCGACCAAGCTGATGAACGACTTCTTCGCCGCCATCGAGTGGCTGATGCACCACGACAGCAGCACCGGCAAAGTCGGCATTATCGGCTTCTGCTATGGCGGCGGCGTGGCCAATGCGGCGGCCGTGGCCTACCCGGAACTGGGCGCCGCCGTGTCGTTTTACGGGCGTCAGCCGCAGGACAAGGACGTGCCGCGCATCAAGGCGCCGATCATGCTGCATTACGGCGAGCTGGATACGCGGATCAACGAAGGCTGGCCGGCCTATGAGAAGGCCTTGAAGGCAGCAGGCACCCGCTATGAAGCGTTTATCTACAAGGGCGCCAACCACGGTTTTCATAACGACTCGACGCCACGCTATGACGAGGCCGCAGCGAACCTGGCGTGGCAGCGCACACTGGGGTGGTTCAACCAATACCTGACCTGACTGCCTTTGAATGCGTGGAGGTTAGCCGGCGACAAGTCTTTCATTTTGTCTCCTGATAAAAATCTCAACCCTGCGCCGCCACCTCCGACAGCCACCCCTTGAACGCCATCATCGCCGAGGTTTCGGCGCGTGACTGCAAGCGCGTCAACCAGTAACTGCCGGTGCTGATGCCGACGTTGAAGGGCTGCCGGATCGCATCACTTTCCAGTTGTCGCGAGAACATCAGCGCGGGGGCCAACGCCACACCGACGCCCTGCAAGGCCGCTTCCATCATCGCCAGTGACGAGTCGAACACGATGCTGCGCGACACCAGGGTGTCGGCAGGCAGCCCGGCGGCCTGGAACCACAGGCTCCATTCATCGGCGCGATAGGAGCGCAGCAGCGTATGTTTCACCAGGTCGGCCGGCGTATGTAATTGCTCGGCGATTGGCGGCACACAGAGCGCCGTCAGCGGTGCTTCGAGCAATTGGCAGGCGTCGGTGCCATGCCAGGCCCCGGCGCCGAAACGGATCGCGTAGTCCAGGCCTTCGGCGGCGACATCGACGCGGTTGTTGTGGGTCGACAGGCGCAGATCGATAAACGGGTAGCGGCGCTGAAAGTCCGGCAGGCGCGGCAACAGCCAGCCCACCGCAAAGGTGCCGACCGCGCCGACGGTGAGCACTTCGCGGTAATGCCCGCCCTCGAACTGGCCCAGGGTATGGGCAATACGGTCGAAGGATTCGCGCACCACCGGCAACAACGTCTCGCCTTCGCGGGTCAGCATCAGGCCACGCGGCAGGCGCTTGAACAGGGTGACGTTCAGTTGCGCCTCCAGGCTCTTGACCTGATGGCTGACCGCTGCCTGGGTGACGCACAACTCGATGGCGGCCCGAGTAAAACTCAGATGCCGGGCGGAGGCCTCAAATGCGCGTAGCGCGTTGAGGGGCAGATGGGAACGCAGCATGCTTGACCCTAATTATTCTAATGGCTGGTGCGAGATAACATCGTTTGCCCAGGCCCGGCGAACTGTCTAACGTTGCCACGCCCGCGCAGGCTCTTCATTCAATCGATCACATTCATGGAAGCGATATCATGCCCCGACAACCCTTGTTTGGAGTGCGTCATTTAACGGCGCTGGCGATACTTCTCGGCGCCGGCCAATGCCTGGCCGCCGACCTGCAGGCCGTGGTAGACGCCAGCGTCAAACCGTTGATGCAGCAGCAGGCCATTCCCGGCCTGGCGGTGGCGGTGGTGCAGAACGGCAAGGTGCAATACTTTAACTACGGTACGGCATCGAAGGAAGCCCAGCGACCAGTCAGCGAAAACACCTTGTTTGAAATCGGCTCGGTGAGCAAAACGTTCACCGCGACCCTGGGGGGTTACGCCCAGGCTACCGGCAAGCTCAAGCTGTCGGACCAGGCCAGCCAATACTGGCCCGCGCTGGCCGGCAGCGCCTTTGACCAGATCAGCCTGCTGCAACTGGCGACCTACACCCCCGGCGGCCTGCCGCTGCAGTTTCCGGACGCGGCCGACAGTGCCGACGCCATGCTCGGCTACTTCCAGCACTGGAAACCCACCTACGCCCCAGGCGCGCAACGCCTCTATTCCAACCCGAGCATCGGCCTGTTTGGCTACCTCGCGGCACAAAGTCTGGGCCAGCCCTTCAATGTCGCCATGGAGAAAACCCTGCTGCCCAAACTGGGCCTGAGCAACACCTACGTCAGCGTGCCCGCCGAGCAGTCAGGCCAATACGCTCAAGGCTACGATAAACACCACAAGCCCGTTCGCGTAAGCCCCGGCGCACTGGACAGCGAAGCCTACGGCATCAAGACCAGCACTCACGACCTGGCGCGCTATGTGATGGCCAACATGCACCCGCAAACCCTGGAAAAGCCGCTGCAACAGGCCATCGCCAGCACCCACACCGGCTATTACACCGTGAACGGCATGACCCAAGGCCTGGGTTGGGAGTACTACCCCTACCCCATCGCCCTGCAAGCGCTGATTGACGGCAACTCGACACCGATGGCAATGGAACCCCACCGCCCCCATTGGCTGGCGACGCCGCAAGCGCAACCGGCCAACGTGCTGTACAACAAAACCGGCTCAACCGGGGGCTTTGGAGCCTATGTGGCGTATGTGCCGAGCAAGGACATGGGCGTGGTGATCCTGGCGAACAAGAACTATCCAAATGCCGAGCGGATCAAGGTTGCTCATGCGATCTTGAGCGCGCTGGATAACTGAAGCCTGAACCAGGGCGCCGAGCGCGCCCTCCACCGGCGGCCATCGCCGACCGGCGCAAGCCGCAGGCTTGCAGGTGCTGCATTTCAGCATCAATGAACTTAAGCCATGGGCGATTCGCGAGCGCAGCATCCTGTTGCGCGAGCTGGAAACGCTGCCGGGGACCCTTCACGCCCTGATCGCGACCTTAATGCTGCAAAGCGCCTAGACTCCAGAGTCACCTTGCCAGAGGAGACTGCCCATGCAACTCGAAGGTTCCTGCCATTGCGGCGCCGTGACGTTCAGCCTGACCAGTGCCCATCCCTACCCTTACCAGCGCTGCTATTGCTCGATTTGCCGCAAGACCCAGGGCGGCGGCGGTTACGCAATCAACCTGGCGGGCGACAGCAACAGCCTGAAAGTGCGCGGGCGCAAGCTGATCTCGATCTACCACGCCCGGCTCAAGCCCGAGGGTGCCAGCCGCGCCCATACCAGCAGTGCCGAGCGGCATTTCTGCTCACAATGCGGCAGCGCGCTATGGCTGTTCAGCCCGGAGTGGCCGGAGCTGATCCATCCGTTTGCCTCGGCCATCGACACGCCATTGCCGGTGCCGCCGCAACACACGCACCTGATGCTCGGCTCCAAGGCGCCCTGGGTCGAAGTCAGCGTGCGCAAGGGCGACCTGCAGTTCGATGAATACCCGCAGGAGTCGATCGCGCAGTGGCATGAACGGTTGGGGCTTAGCCGTTAACCGTCCGTGACGGCAGACTCGCAGGCGCGATTTTACCGTTGCGCCCAGCGTTGATCGCCCTCGCATTCCAGAGCGTCAAGCGTCATACGCCCAGCTCATCCGAAACGACGCCCCGCCCCACTCGGAGTCTTGCACTAGCACCTGCCCGCCATGCCATTGGCTGACCCGCTGCACCAGCGCCAGGCCCAGGCCGAAGCCGCCGGTGCGGCGGTCACGGCTGGCGTCGAGGCGTATGAACGGCTGGAAGATCTTCGCCCGGCCCTCCTCGGGTATGCCCGGGCCGTCGTCGCAGACCCGCACCTCATAACCGCTGCCGAACTTGACCAGCGACACTTCTACCCGGCGGTCGGCGTAACGGATGGCGTTACGCAGCAGGTTGATCACCGCGCGCGCCATGAAGCGCGGTTCGATCTGGATAACGTCGACCTCACACCTGCGCAAGGACAACTGCACGCCTTCCGCCTCAGCCTCCAGGGCGACGCTGCCGATCACGCTGTCGAGCCAACTGTGAGCCTCGATAGCCTCCCGCGTGACCTGGGTGGCGCCGCGCTCCAGGCTGGCGTAGGTCAACAGTTCAGAGACCATTTCCTCCAACTCGCAAAGGTCGGCGTACATGTCGGCGATCAGTGCACGGCTCTGCCGGGGATCGGCCTGTTGTTTGAGCTGGTCGAGCTCGAACGACAAGCGCGCGATAGGCGTGCGCAGTTCATGTGAGACCGCGTTGGTCAACTCACGCTGGTTGGCAATCAGGCTTTCGATGCGTTCGGCCATCTGGTTGAAATGCCCGGCCAGTTCGCGCACGGTGGAGCGACGTGGCAACAGGATGCGCGAGCAGAGGTCGTTGTCGCCGAAGCGTTGGGCGGCCAGGCGGATGTGTTCAAGGTCGCGCCAGTGCGGGCGTACCCAAAAGTACAGCACAAGAGCCAGGCACAACCCGAGAAAACCGTAGGCCCACAGGTACAGCCACTTGGGTTCCTCAGGCAGTTTTATTTCCAGCAACTGCGGGCCCGCGTCGATACGGGCGAGGAACTCCTTGAAGTCCCCGCGCACCACCAGCAAGCCGTCGCCCAGGAGTTTTTGTTCGCGCTCGGTCAGTGCCAGGGCGTCCTTTTCCACCAGTTTCAGAGGCAACCCATAGTGGGGTTGCAACTCGGCCAGCCGAGCTTGCCGCGCTTCGCCGAGCAGCGGCCGCAATTGCTCGACCAGGCCGTAGGCCGGGCCACGCAGGGCTTCGCGGTTATAGGTTTCGTTGGCTTCGGGCAGCAACTCATCGAACGTGTAGTTGACCAGCCAGATCGCGCCCGCCAGGCCCAGGGCCAGAATCACATACAGGCGTAGAAACAGGCGCAGCATCTAGACCTCCCACGCAAACGGATTGAACAGATAGCCCTTGCCCCAGATGGTCTTGATGCACACCGGTTCACGGGGGTTGTCGTTGAGCTTGCCGCGCAGTTTGCTGATGTACACGTCGACGCTGCGGTTCAGGCCGTCAAAGGCGATGCCGCGCATGCGGTTGAGGATGTCATCGCGGGAGAGGATCTTGCCGGCGCTGCTGGCAAGCAACCACAGCAGCTCGAATTCCATGGTGGTGAGGTCGATCTTCTCGCCGCCCAGGCTGACCACCCGGCAACTGCGGTCAATCGCCAGCCGCCCGAACTCGATGGCCCCGCGTACCGTCGGCTCCGGCGCCTGGCGACGTTGCAACGCACGCAGGCGGGCCAGCAACACCGGCGGTTTGATCGGTTTGATCACGTAGTCATCGGCGCCGGACTCCAGGCCGAGAATGTGGTCCAGGTCGTCTTCCTTGGCGGTGAGGATCACGATCGGCGTGTCGGACACCGTGCGAATCTCGCGACACACATGCAGGCCACTCTGGCCGGGCAGCATCAGGTCGAGCACGACAATCTTTGGCTTGAAATCGAGGAAGGCCGCCAAGGCTGCATCGCCGCGATGCACCACCCGCACTTCAAAACCGTGCTGTGCCAGAAAGTGCGCGACCAGCCCTGCCAGCTTCTCATCATCCTCAACGAGCAGGACCTTGCCCAGACCCAGGTTTTCCATAAGCTCTCAGTGTGCGACGCAGATTGAAGTGCGCGCAGTATAGAAGGCAAGCTGTCCGGCAACAGCGCTTGGTCGGCCACGCGCGATGAAACTTCATGCTTTTAAGAGTTTTTAACAAATAGCCTGCAATTTTTAACGCCATTACAGGCAGCACTATGCGCAAGGATGACCTGGCGTCGCCGCCGCCTCAGGTCGGTACGCCACTGTGAAAGCGGAACTCGACGTCCGGCGACTCGATCAGCGCCTGCTCGGCCGCCCTCACCCGCTCGATCACCTGGGCAACGTCCTTGGCCTCGCCGTACTGGTACGCCAGCTTCAAGTAACCCTGGTAGTGCCGCGCCTCGCTTTTCAGCAGGCCGAAGTAGAACTTGCCGAGTTCTTCGTCCAAATGCGGCACCAGGGCCTCGAAACGCTCGCAACTGCGCGCCTCGATAAAGGCGCCAACCACCAGGGTGTCCACCAGTTTGACCGGTTCATGGGTGCGCACCACCTTGCGCAGCCCCGAGGCATAACGCCCGGCGTGCAACTGGCGCAGCTCGACCTTGCGCTTCTTCATCAGGCGCATGACCTGTTCGTGGTGGACCAGTTCTTCGCGTGCCAGGCGCGACATCATATTGATCAAGTCAACATGGCTGTGATACTTAGCGATCAGGCTCAAGGCGGTGCTGGCGGCCTTGAATTCACAGTTTTTATGGTCGATCAACAGGGTTTCCTGATCGGCCAGTGCGGCCTGGACCCAGGCGCCAGGGGTGGGGCAGCCGAGGAATTCGTGGATTTCGGGCAGGTTCATCGGGCTCACGGGCAAAGGATCACAATAGGCCGCCGATTATACCGACCGCGCCGCAGACCACCAGCCACTGGCCTTGATGTGTATCAACATGACGTCTGGCGGGCAGCAACTATAGTTGCTCAACGCCCCCTTTCTGGAGAGTCCCGACCATGCAAGCCATCCGCAGCATCCTGGTGGTCCTTGAGCCCGAGCATTCGGAAAGCCTGGCCCTCAAGCGCGCCAAACTGATCGCCGGGGCCACCGGCGCGCATCTGCACCTACTGGTGTGCGACAAAAAGCGTGAGCATTCAGCGCTGTTGAGTCTGCTCAAGTCCGGCCTGACGGAAGACGGCTACAACGTCACGACCGAACAGGCGTGGAGTAACAGCCTGCATGAAACCATCATCGACGTGCAGCAGGCCGAAGGCTGTGGCCTGGTGATCAAGCAGCACTACGCCGACAGCCCACTGAAAAAGGCGCTGCTGACCCCGGCGGACTGGAAGCTGTTGCGCTACTGCCCTGCGCCGGTCCTGCTGGTCAAGACGGCAACCCCATGGAGCGGCGGCGTCATTCTTGCAGCCATCGATGTGGGCAATACCGACGCCGAACACCGCGCGCTGCACCACATGATCGTCGACTACGGCTTCGACATTGCCAGCCTGTCTAAGGCCTCACTGCATGTAATCAGTGCCCATCCATCGCCGATGCTCTCGGCCGGCGACCCGGTGTTTCAGCTCAAGGAAACCATCGAGGCGCGCTATCGCAAGCAGTGCACGGCATTCCAGACCGAATTTGATATAGACGACGCCCACCTGCATATCGAAGAAGGCCCGGCGGATGTGCTGATTCCCCATACCGCCTACACATTGAAAGCGGCAGTGACGATCATCGGCACCGTGGCGCGCACCGGGCTGACCGGGGCGCTGATCGGCAATACGGCGGAAGTGGTGCTGGATGCACTGGAAAGCGATGTGCTGGTGCTCAAGCCGCAGACACTGACGGATCAGCTGGAAAAGCTGGCCAACCAGGCCTGATCGTCAGGCACCCAACACATCCTTGAGAAACCCCGGCGCGATATAGCGCTGGTAATGCGCCTCGGACAGGATAAAAAACTCACGGTCGATGGCATCGCGCAGCTCCGGCAGGCTCCACTCGCGAAACTCCGGCAGCAGCACCATGCCATAGGCCTCCAGGTTGGAAATCACCCGCGCCCCGCGAGCGATCAACTGGTACGCCCAGCAGTACTCTGACTGGTGCGGTACAAAGCGAATCTTGCGTTGTTCCAGTTGGCCGCGCAGGGTCTTGGGGTCGAAAACCTCCAGCTTGCCGGCCATGACCTGCACCAGCAGTTGCTCGAGCCGTAGCCAGACCGCGCGTTTTTCCTCTTCGTTATAGCCATTCCACTGGATCACTTCGTGGTGGAAGCGCTTGCATCCGCGACACACGAGGTCACCGTAAACCGTGGAGCACAGGCCTACGCAGGGGGTCTTGATGGTGTGGTTGGACATGGGTGGCAACACGCAAATCAGCGAAACAGTGCACCATGTTAGCCCTTTGTCTAAGGTTCATCACCCCGCAAACTTGGCTTGGCAACTTACCTTTAGAAATTATTTGCCGTAGAATCAACCGGCCTTATAAGGCGCCAATAATCCGCTGGAAGCTGTTTTCAAAGCGTCACGAGCACAGTCGATCCTTCAGAACGGTATTGGCGATGGTCAATGACCCCGCAGGTCAAGCCAGCGCCAACCCTCATCAGCTCCGTTCTGCAGGCGTAAAACTTTGAAAGCAGCTTCTGTGAGGAATGTCGGCAGCGCAGGCTTTGCGGCCCAAAAGGCCCCCGAGCGCGTGCGTGCCGTTCATTTCTGGATGAGCGTCCCGTGGGACCACTGATGAGGGTAATAACTGTGCTTGAAGCGTATCGCAAACATATCGAAGAGCGTGCAGCCCTGGGTATTGTTCCCCAGCCGCTTAATGCCGAACAAACCGCAGGCCTGGTTGAGCTGCTGAAAAATCCTCCGGCTGGCGAAGAAGAATTCCTCGTTGACCTGATCACCAACCGCATTCCACCAGGTGTTGACGAAGCAGCCTACGTCAAAGCCGGTTTCCTGTCTGCCCTGGCCAAGGGCGAAGCCACTTCTCCCCTGATCGACAAGAAACGCGCCGTTGAACTGCTTGGCACCATGCAAGGCGGCTACAACATCGTGACCCTGGTCGAGCTGCTCGACAACGCCGAACTGGCACCTGTCGCCGCCGCTCAACTCAAGCACACCCTGCTGATGTTCGATGCGTTCCACGACGTGGCTGAAAAAGCCAAGGCTGGCAACGCACACGCCAAAGGCGTGATCCAGTCCTGGGCCGACGGCGAGTGGTTCAAGAACCGTCCGACCCTGGCCGACAAGATCAGCCTGCGCGTGTTCAAGGTCTCCGGCGAAACCAACACCGACGACTTGTCGCCTGCGCCGGACGCCTGGTCCCGCCCTGACATCCCGCTGCACGCCCTGGCCATGCTGAAAATGGCTCGCGACGGCATCGTGCCGGACGAGCAAGGCAAAACCGGCCCGATGAAGCAGATCGAAGAAATGCGCGGCCAAGGCTTCCCGATCGCCTACGTCGGTGACGTGGTCGGTACCGGCTCGTCGCGTAAATCGGCAACCAACTCCGTACTGTGGTTCTTCGGCGACGACGTTCCTTACGTGCCGAACAAGCGCGCCGGTGGCTTCTGCTTCGGCAGCAAGATCGCTCCGATCTTCTACAACACCATGGAAGATGCTGGCGCACTGCCGATCGAGTTCGACGTCACCAACATGAACATGGGCGACGTGATCGACCTGTACCCGCATGCTGGCAAAGTCTGCAAGCACGGTACCGATGAAGTCCTGACCACCTTCGAAATGAAGACCCCGGTGCTGTTGGACGAAGTCCGTGCCGGCGGCCGTATCCCGCTGATCATCGGCCGTGGCCTGACCGAGAAGGCGCGTGCCGAACTCGGCCTGCCACCGTCCGACCTGTTCAAGAAGCCGGAAGCTCCGGCCGAAAGCACCAAGGGTTTCACCCTGGCGCAGAAGATGGTCGGCAAGGCATGCGGCGTGGCTGGCGTTCGTCCAGGCACCTACTGCGAGCCTAAGATGACCACCGTGGGTTCCCAGGACACCACCGGTCCTATGACCCGTGACGAACTGAAAGACCTGGCGTGCCTGGGCTTCTCGACCGATCTGGTGATGCAGTCGTTCTGCCACACCGCGGCTTATCCTAAGCCGATCGACGTGACCACCCACCACACCCTGCCTGACTTCATCATGACCCGTGGCGGCGTGTCGCTGCGCCCAGGCGACGGCATCATCCACAGCTGGCTGAACCGCATGCTGCTGCCGGACACCGTCGGCACCGGTGGTGACTCCCACACCCGTTTCCCGATGGGCATCTCGTTCCCGGCCGGTTCCGGCCTGGTAGCGTTCGCCGCAGCCACTGGCGTAATGCCACTGGACATGCCGGAATCGATCCTGGTGCGCTTCAAAGGCAAAATGCAACCTGGCATCACCCTGCGTGACCTGGTTCATGCCATTCCTTACTACGCGATCCAGGCTGGCCTGCTGACCGTAGAGAAGAAAGGCAAGAAGAACGCCTTCTCCGGCCGCATCCTGGAAATCGAAGGCCTGGACAACCTGAGCATCGAACAAGCCTTCGAGCTGTCCGACGCCTCGGCTGAACGTTCGGCTGCCGGTTGCACCATCAAGCTGTCGAAAGAGTCGATCACCGAGTACCTGAACTCCAACATCACCCTGCTGCGCTGGATGATCGGCGAAGGCTACGGCGATGCACGCACCCTGGAACGTCGCGCCCAAGCGATGGAAGCCTGGGTTGCCAACCCGGAGCTGATGGTGGCCGATGCCGACGCGGAATACGCCGAAATCATCGAGATCGACCTGGCCGACATCAAGGAGCCTGTGCTCTGCGCGCCAAACGATCCGGACGACGCCCGTCTGCTGTCCAGCGTTGCTGGCGAGAAGATCGACGAAGTGTTCATCGGTTCGTGCATGACCAACATCGGTCACTTCCGCGCTGCCGGTAAACTGCTGGATCAGGTCAAGGGTCAGCTGCCAACCCGTCTGTGGCTGTCGCCGCCGACCAAGATGGACGCTCACCAACTGACCGAAGAAGGCTACTACGGCATCTACGGCAAGGCTGGCGCGCGCATGGAAATGCCGGGCTGCTCGCTGTGCATGGGTAACCAGGCACGTGTAGAGCCGAATTCGACCGTTGTGTCGACTTCGACCCGTAACTTCCCGAACCGTCTGGGCGATGGCGCCAACGTCTACCTGGCTTCGGCCGAGCTGGCGTCGGTGGCTTCGATCCTGGGTCGCCTGCCGACCGTCGAGGAGTACATGGAATACGCCGCGAAGATCAACACCATGGCCAGCGATGTGTATCGCTACCTGAGTTTCGATCAGATCGCCGAGTTCCGTGAAAGCGCTGCAAACGCCAACATCCCGGTGCTGCAAGCCTAAGGGTGTGTTGATGTAAAGGACGCCGCGTATCGCAAGATACGCGGCGTTTTTTTATGCCTGTGGATGGGCCCGCAGCGCCAGTTGCACCGCCCCATCGACGCTCAAGCCGCTGAGCAAAACCTCTGGCGCCTGCGCCTCGGGCAGCATCTGCAATACTTCATGGGCATCATGTCGCACCCGTGCCAGCACCAGTTGCTTGCCCTGTGCGCGTACCTGGGCAAAAAACGCGGCCAGCGCTTCGATGCTGGTGCCGTCGAGGTCGTGGGACTCTTCCAGGCTCAACACCACCATCTGCGCGGATGACTGGCGCATCAAGCGCAGGGCAGCGCCGAGGATGCGCTCGGCATTCGCGAAAAACAGCGCTTCGCTCGGCCGTATGATCAATACGCCGGGGATGGTCAGCGCATCGGCATGGTGTAGGCGGTCCACGAAGTCATGAGTGTCGCCCAGCCGCCCAAGCACCTGGATATCGGCTGCCGACATCTGGCGCAACATCAACACCACGCTGATCGCGACCGACAATAACAAGCCATCCAGCACACCGAGCACCAGCACGGCCGCCACCGCGCACACCGCCAGCAAACGGTCGCGCCGCCACAGGAAGTAACGCCCCAGGGGCTGCAAGCTCAAACCGCGGCCCAGGGCATAAATCACCACCGCCGCCAACACCGGCTCCGGCGTGAGCGCAACATACGGCAGCACCGTCAACACAATCGCCAGGATCACCAGCGCCGCGACAATCCCCGCCCAACGCGAATAGGCGCCAGCCGCCTCGTTCGCCGAGGTCGCCGAATACCCGGCGCCCGTCGGCATGCCGTGGAACAAACCGGACACCAGGTTAGCCGCCCCCAGCGCCAGCAAATCACGGTTGGACGACACCCGGTCGCCATGTTTAAGGGCGAACGAACTGATCGAGCCGTAGGACTCTGCATACAAAATCATGACCAGCGCAAACGCCAACTCGCCCAGGCGCAGCCAATCGGCAAACGGCAGCACCGGCAAATGCCCCAGCTCCAGGCGCAGGTCAATCAGGCCGATCAGCGCCACGCCCTGGGCCTGTAGGTTCAGGCTCTGGCCGGCAACAATGCCCAGCACTATCACCACCAACCCGCCGGGCAGGCGCGGAACGCGGTCGCATAGCCACAACACCAGCAATGCCACCGCGGCCACCATGGCGGCGGGCCAGTTCCAGTGCGGCAGTTGCTCCAGCAACTGCGGCAGGAAGCGGATCAGGTTGTTATCGGTCAGGTGAACACCCACCACACCGGCCAGTTGCTTGAGGATGATGGTCAGCGCCAGGCCGAAGGCAAACCCGCGCAACACCGGCTTGGCGATAAACGAGGTGACACCACCGAGCTTGAACAACCCGGCCAAGAGAAAAAACACGCCAATGATCAACACCAGCCCGAAAGCCAGGGACAGCCTCAGCGCCGGATCATCACCCGCCAGGCTGGCCGTTGCCGCCGCCAACACCGCCGCCGACGACGAGGTAGCCGAGACAATCGCGAAGCGGCTGGTGCCGAACAGGCCGTAGCACACCAGCCCGGCAAACAAGGCAATCACACCGGCCTGGGGCGGCAGCGCGGCAATGCTGGAATAGGCCACTGCCTCCGGCAGCAGCAAACCGGCAATCGATAAGCCGGCGAGTATGTCCTGGGTACGCTTCGACGCAGCGACAACGAGCGCATCGGTTTCAGTGTTCAATCGGCCCCACCCATCCTGGCTAAAAAAGTGCTCCAGCTTAGCGCCCATTGCCGTGCGGCGGTTGCGCCGTGTCAGGTTTTACGAGCGTAAAAAAGGGCTGATCCGCCATGTCTGCGAATCAGCCCTGGTTGGTGCAGCGCGCTGTCAGGACATCAGCGAGTAAATCAACGCGGTAATCGCCACCAGGCCAACCGCCGTGACAAACACATTGGACGCCTGCCCACGGTACTTGGCCATCGCCGGCACCTTGCGGATCGCGTACATCGGCATCAGGAACAGGATCGATGCAATGATCGGCCCGCCCAACGTCTCGATCATGCCAAGGATGCTCGGGTTAAGCGTAGCGACAATCCAGCACACCAGCAGCATGAAGGCGGCGGTCATGCGGTCCAGGCTCTTCGGTGCCGGACGGCGGCCGGTTTTCGCGACCAGGCCCTTGAGGCCTTCGCTGGCGCCGATGTAGTGGCCCAGGAACGACTTCGCAATTGCCACGAATGCAATCAACGGCGCGGCGAAGGCGATGGTCGGGTTGTCGAAGTGGTTGGCCAGGTACGACAGGATCGACAGGTTCTGCGCTTTCGCTTCGGCCAGTTGCGCTGGCGACAGGGTCAGCACGCAACTGAACACGAAGAACAGCACCATCACCACCATCAACAGATGCGCGCGCGACAGGATCTGCGAGCTGCGCTCATCGGCGTTCGCGCCGTACTGACGCTTCTGGTCCACGGCAAAGGCCGAGATAATCGGCGAATGGTTGAACGAGAACACCATCACCGGAATCGCCAGCCACAAGGTGCTGAGCAACGCCGAAGGCGCCGGGACCACGCTGGCGGTGCTGAGGATGCCACCATTCCAGTGGGGGATCAGGTACACCGCCAGAAACAGCAAGGCGACGATGAACGGATACACCATCAAGCTCATCGCCTTGACGATCGCCTGCTCACCGCAACGCACCACGGCCAGCAGGCCGAGGATCAGCACAAATGCCAGGATCGCCCGTGGCGGCGGCATGATGTGCAACTGGTGCTCCATGAAACTGCCGACGGTGTTGGTCAGCGCCACGCTGTAGATCAGCAGGATCGGGAAGATCGCAAAGAAGTACAGCAAGGTGATCAGCGCACCGGCCTTGACGCCGAAGTGCTCTTCGACCACGTCGGTGATGTCGGAACCTTCACGACCGGACAGCACAAAACGCGTCAAGCCACGGTGGGCAAAAAACGTCATCGGGAAGGCCAGCAGCGCCAGGACCACCAACGGCCAGAAGCCGCCAAGGCCGGCGTTGATAGGTAGAAACAAAGTGCCAGCACCAATCGCCGTGCCGAATAGCCCAAGCATCCAGGTGGTGTCCTGACGGCTCCAGCTTGTAAGGATTACAGGTGTCGTGACATAGCGTTCGTCGACGCTATTGGCCTGATCATTCATCCGATCGGATCTCCGCATTTCCACAGCAGGGACGAGTCAGAAAAACCTGACAGGCAGCGCCCCAACCATAACAGGGGCGCGATTGTCCGGGATTCTTTTGAATAAGCAAAGGCTTAGCTGAGGAACGGTTAAGCGGTGCAGAGGCTCAAGAGCGAGGTTTTCGGCTATTTTTGGCGCGCTCAGCGTGGAGCGCATCAGGGGCAGTGGCGTATCAGATGAATCCGTCATGAGTGCCAGAAACATCGTTATGCCTTGTAAGAGAATACCTGCGACTGTTGACTGTCAAACGCATGCCCAGCATGATCGGCCTATGAACCTATTTCAGCTACGCCTCACCCGCACCACCACAACGACCGCTTCCGGCGGGTCGTGCGGTTGCCGTGGGGGCTTGAACTAGACACCTCACAGATTCAACCCAAGGCCCCGCCAGCAATGGACGGGGCCTTTTTATTGCGCCTCCATCTGGCACACGCAAGGAGCAACACCATGGCTGACGCCCTGTTGATCATCGATATGCAAACCGGTTTGTACGATGGCCCGGACCAACCCTTCGAACGCGAGCGCGTGCTGGAGACCATTAACCAACTGATCCGTCGCGCCCGCACAGCCGGCGCACCGATCTTCGTCGCCCGTCACACTGGCCCGGCGGGCTCACCGATTGCAGCGGGCAGCCCGTATTGGCAGGTGTGGCACGCACTGGATGTCGATGAGGCTCGTGACCAGTTCTTCAATAAAACCCGCCCCAGTTGTTTCCTCGGTACCGATCTGGCGCAGCGACTGCGCGCGACACAGGTCAATGAACTGGTGATTGTCGGGATGAAAACCCAGTTCTGTATCGATACCACTTGCCGCGTAGCAGTAGAACTGGGGTTCTCGGTGATCCTGCCCGAAGACGGTCATACCTGCATGGACACCGCAACGCTGTCGGCGGCGGCGATCATCGAACATCACAATGCCACATTGGCCGGAGCGTTTGCGCAACGTGTGAGAGCGGCCGAGGTCAGTTTCTGACAACAGTAAATACTGTGGGACCGAGCTTGCTCGTCCCACTTCACACGCCTGCAACATTAAACATAACCTTAAAATTGCCCGACGGTTTTTATAGACCGTGCAATCGCAACCAACCCACCTTTATTTTATTAATTCAAAATATTTGAAAAACCCTTAACACAATCAACAGCGAATTTGTTACAACATTTTCCACCGCATTGAAACACTGCCTCATCACGCCTATATTTTATCCACCGCCGCACCAAACATTACAATCTATAAATAATAACGATAAAAACACCTCACACACCCTGGACCAGGAATTATTTCATGCATAAATACAAAATGATCCTTACAGGCTTTTTTCTGATTGGGTTTCTCTCGCCCCTGGCCAGTCATGGGCAGTCAATGAATACCAAAGCCGATGTCCAGGCGTTGGCCTCATCCCCCCAATGGCTGACCACTAAAGTTTATATAGAAGGCCACCCGGAAGTTGACGTCAAAGACAAGTATCCAGGCGTGGTGGGTATATCCATGTGGGACCCCATGCGCAATCGCTATGAGTTTTTCTACGCCGACACCGGGCAATCAAAGTATGACCATGGCGGCGGCGGTTACTTCCTTGTCACGGGCGATCAAAAAAACCATATCCTGGTGCCTGACAAAGGCCCGATCAGGACCGTCGTGCGGCGGCTGGAGACACTGAATAACGCGGAGTTCACCTATTCGCGGGAAGTGCCCCTAGACATGATCGAGACCAACGAGACTGTCCGTATCTATGTCGTTCATGCACCTTACAAAGGCGCTATAAAAACCGCGACCTCTCACTGAGTTATCCAAATATCAGCTCGATGCCGCCAGGCACTTGAGCCATTCCCTGAATAACCCCGACAACAAAACCAACAAAGAAATGTCCACTTATGAAAACACAACTCAAGTCATTACTGATATCCACCGTATTGCTGTCCACCTTTATATCGGCCGGCGTTAATGCGCAACCTAAAGCCCCGCCTATCGCAAAAGCGCCTGTCGCCACGCCGGACAATGCGATCATGCTGACGGTGTTTCTCAAACATGATCAATCACGCCCACTCAGCGAACTGAGGGCCCAACTCGCCAAACAAGAGTTTTATAAAGTTTTTCCACCGGAGGGGGTAGAAGTTGTCAGTTGGAACATCACCATGGGTATCGGGCAGGTGGTCGTCCTACGCTTACCCGCCTCACGCCTGTCGGCGGTAAACCTCGCATTGGAAAACAGCGCGTGGGGCTCCTACAAAACAGAGTTTTTCCCGACCTATGATTTCAGGGAAATCGCACAGGCAGAAATCAACAAGGTGAGGCAACCCCAGTAACACCCGAGGGCATGCACAGCATCTTCACCTAAGTAGACACCTGCATGTCTCGCCGAAATGCCTGGTGCATCCTCAGCCAAGGTCGTCCTTGATCCCCTTCAGGCGGGGAAATATCTTTCACCCCCAGGCATTTCGGACTACAAAAAAAACGCATAATCCAGGCATCACTCTCCACAGCAAGAGCTGCCCCATGCCCGCCACTGTTCTGGTTCTGGTCGAAACCATCAACGAATACCTGCCCATCATCGAAAGCAATGACTTTCATGTGATCCTGGCGCCAACGCCCGCCGAACGCGCACAGGCCATCAAGGCCCATGGCGGGCAGATCAAAGCCGTACTGACGCGTGGCCCACTGGGTCTGTATGCCGAAGAAATCGCCGCGCTGCCGCTGCTGGAGATCATCTGCGTGATCGGTGCCGGCTATGAGCATGTCGACCTGCAGGCAGCGAGCAATCGCGGGATCGTGGTGACCAACGGTGCCGGCGTGAACGCGCCGTCGGTGGCGGACCACGCTATGGCCTTGTTGCTGTCATTGGTACGCGGCATTCCACAAACGGACGCGGCAGTGCGCCACGGCGAGTGGCCCAAGGTGATGCGCCCTTCCCTGGGCGGCAAGCAACTGGGGATTCTCGGGCTCGGCGCGGTGGGACTGGAGATCGCCAAGCGCGCCGCCCTCGGGTTCGGCATGCAGGTGAGCTACCACAACCGCCAGCCGCGCGATGACGTGGACTACACCTATTGCTCGACCGCCGTGGAGCTGGCGCGCACCTCGGACTTCCTGATCCTGGCCACGCCCGGCGGCCCCAGCACGCGCCACTTGATCGATCGGCATGCCCTGGATGCGTTGGGGCCGAACGGCTACCTGGTGAATATCGGCCGTGGCAGCGTGGTGGTGACCGCCGACCTGATCGCCGCCCTGGAGCAGCGCCGTATCGGCGGCGCGGCACTGGATGTGTTCGACGACGAGCCCAAGGTGCCCGACGCCCTCAAGCGCCTGAGCAATACCGTGCTGACCTCCCATGTGGCCGGGCTGTCGCCGGAAGCCGCCCACGATACGGTGCAACGGGTGGCCGACAACCTGCTGGAGTACTTCGCCGGCCGTCCGGTGCTGACGCCGGTCGCCTTGCCGCCGCCCGAAAAATGACCGATCAGGCACGCTGATCATCATCCAACACGCGAACCTATTAAGCCGCCCCGACCTTGTGGCCGGGCGGCTGGGCGCATTAGATTAGCCAATAGTCCGAGGCCTTTAGAATAAGCAGAAGGGATAAGCATGGCGCTGAACGACCAATCGACCCAGATCCGCCCAGGCGAAGAACTTGATGCCAGCCTGATCGATCCCTACCTCAAGGCCCATATTCCGGGCCTGAGCGGCACGGTCAAGATCAGCCAGTTCCCCGGCGGCGCGTCCAACCTGACCTACCTGCTGGAATACCCGGGCCAGGAGTTCGTGCTGCGCCGCCCGCCGTTCGGGCACAAGGCCAAGTCCGCCCACGACATGGGCCGCGAATTCCGCATTCTCAATCAACTTAAAGACGGCTTTCCCTACTGCCCCAAGGCCTACGTGCATTGCACCGATGAATCGGTGATCGGCGCCGAGTTCTATGTGATGGAGCGCGTCAACGGCATCATCCTGCGCTCCGATCTGCCGGCCGAACTGGGCCTGAACGCGAGCAAGACCGAAGCGCTGTGCAAAAGCTTTATCGACAAGTTCGTCGAACTGCACCAAGTGGACTACAGCGCCTGCGGCCTGGCCGACCTGGGCAAGCCCGAAGGTTACGTGGCGCGCCAGATCCGCGGCTGGAGTGACCGCTACGAAAAAGCCCTGACCCCCGACGCGCCGCGCTGGGAGGCCGTGCGCGCCTGGCTCAACGACAAGATGCCGGCCGACCATCCCACCTCGAGCATCGTGCATAACGACTACCGCTTCGACAACGTGATCCTCGACCCGCACAACCCGATGCAGATCATCGGCGTGCTGGATTGGGAACTGACCACCCTCGGCGACCCGCTGATGGACCTGGGCAACACCCTCGCCTACTGGATCGAAGCCGCCGACCCGGCGCCCGTGCAACTGATGCGCCGCCAGCCGAGCAACGCGCCCGGCATGCTCACGCGCCGCCAGTTCGTCGACTATTACGCCGAGCGCGCCGGCCTTGAGATCGACAATTTCGACTTCTACTACACCTACGGCCTGTTCCGCCTGGCCGGCATCGTGCAGCAGATCTACTACCGTTTTTTCCATGGCCAGACCCAGGACAAACGCTTTGCGCAGTTCATTCAGATGAACAAGCTGCTGGAGCAGATGAGCCTGAATGTCATCGGCAAATCCGCCCTCTGATCGACCGAGCCAAGACCCACAAGGAACCCCCATGTCCAAGACCAACCTGTTCGACCTCGACGGCAAGATCGCTTTTGTCTCCGGCGCCAGCCGTGGCATCGGTGAGGCCATCGCCAAGTTGCTGGCCCAGCAAGGCGCCCATGTGATCGTCTCCAGCCGCAAGCTGGAAGGCTGCCAGCACGTGGCGGATGCGATCATCGCCGACGGCGGCAAGGCCACTGCGGTTGCCTGCCATATCGGTGAAATGGAGCAGATCACCCAGGTCTTCGCCGGCATCCGCGAACAGTTTGGGCGCCTGGACATCCTGGTCAACAATGCCGCGACCAACCCACAATTCTGCAACGTGCTGGACACCGACCTGGGCGCCTTCCAGAAAACCGTGGATGTGAATATTCGCGGCTACTTCTTCATGTCGGTGGAAGCCGGCAAGCTGATGCGCGAAAACGGTGGCGGCAGCATCATCAACGTGGCCTCGATCAACGGCATCTCACCGGGCGTGTTCCAAGGCATTTATTCGATAACCAAGGCCGCCGTGATCAACATGACCAAGGTGTTCGCCAAGGAATGCGCCGAATTCGGCATCCGCTGCAACGCCTTGCTGCCGGGCCTGACCGACACCAAGTTCGCCTCGGCGCTGGTGAAGAACGACGCGATCCTGAAAATGGCCCTGGCGCAGATCCCGCTCAAGCGCGTGGCGGACCCAAGCGAGATGGCCGGCGCGGTGCTGTACCTGGCCAGCGATGCATCGAGCTACACCACCGGTGTGTCGCTGAACGTGGACGGTGGCTTCCTGTCCTAACCACCTAAGCAGCACAATCCCCAGGTGGGAGCTGGCCCGCTCCCACTTTTTTTATCGCGTTGTCCTACCGCCCCTTTGGAGCAAGCGTCACCTGCGAGTAGTCTTGGAGCGATTCAGCCCCTCAGGACAAACATGGAACTGCACGTGATCATCAACGGCCGCAAGGACCTGGCCGAACAGCTCTACCAGCAACTGCGCGAAGCCATCGACTCCGGACGCCTGGCCGCCGGGGCGCAACTGCCGCCCAGCCGTCTGTTGGCCGCGCAACTGGGCGTGTCACGCAAGACCGTGTCCGACACCTACGCCACCCTGACCTACGAAGGCCTGCTGGTGGGCAGGATCGGACGAGGCACGTTCGTCAACGGCCGCACTCCGCCGACCGAACACCTACAAACCGCCACCGACCTGGCCTGCGCCGCCAACCTGGCGAAGTGGCAGGCGCTGCCCTCGCCCATGCATCACCCCACGCGCGACAGCGCCCTGCGCTACGAATTCCTCGGCGGCGCCACCAGCCGCCAGCAATTCCCCCAGGACGAATGGCGGCGCTGCACCCAGGACGCCCTGCGCCGTATTGCCCAGAACAGTGGTCTCTACAGCCAGCCCGAAGGCCTGCCGGCGTTGCGCAGCGCCATCGCCGGGCACATTGCGTTTTCCCGTGGGGTCAAATGCAGCGCCGACGACATTGTGGTCACCAACGGCGCGCAGCAGGCTCTCGACCTGATCGCCCGCGTGGTGCTGGAGCCGGGCAGCATCGTCGCCATGGAAGACCCCGGCTACAGTCCGGCGCGCCAGTTGTTCATGGCGATGGGAGCAAACGTTATCGGGGTGCCCATCGACGATCAGGGTATTCAGGTCGACCAGGTCCCTGACGGCGCGCGGCTGATCTATGTGACGCCGTCCCACCAGTTTCCCCTCGGCATGCCCATGAGCCTGGCGCGCCGCGAAGCCCTGCTGGCCCGCGCGTTCGAGCTGGGGGCGATCATTATCGAAGACGACTACGACAGCGAATTCCGTTACGAAGGCCGCCCCACCGACTCCCTGCAAAGCATGGACACCCGTGGCGTGGTCACTTACGTCGGCACCTTCTCCAAAACCCTGCTGCCGGAGTTGCGCCTGGGCTATGCGGTACTGCCGCCGGCGATTTATGGCGCGGTGCTCAAGGCCAAGCAATTGACTGATCAACACAGCTCCACCCTGCCGCAATGGGCGCTGGCCAAGTTCATCAGCGAAGGCTATCTGCTCAAGCACATTCGCCGCTGCCACAGCGTGTATGCCGGGCGCCGCGAACGCATTCTGCAACGCCTGGCGGGCGACCTGTCGCCGTGGTTCGACGCGGTGCCCACCGTGGCCGGCTTTCATATGGCAGCGCTGTGCAAGGTGGCGGTGGACATCCCGCGGCTGCGGGAACTGGCACGCCAGATGGAAGTGGGCCTGTATCCGCTCGATGTGTTCTTTCACGACACGCCGGTACGCCCGGGTTTGATCATCGGCTTCGGCGCGATCGAAACCCTGGACATCGACCCGGCGCTGGATAAGGTGCGCGACATTCTCCAGCACATTGGCTAACGGGCCTTCCCGCATGATTCAGGGGCGCCTGAACAGGCGGCGGTGGTCTTCGACCCGCTCACGACAGACGCAGCCTTCAAGGTGATCATTGACCATCCCCATCGCCTGCATCAACGCATACATCGTGGTCGGCCCCACGTAGGTCCACCCGCGTTTCTTCAAGGCCTTGGACAAGCGCACCGACGCCGGTGACGTCGGATTGGCCTTCCAGTAAGCCAGGTCCACTACCGCCGGGCGCTCTTCAGGCGCCGGTTCGAATGACCAGAGCCATTTCGCCAGCGAACCGCTCTCCTGCACCAACTCGCATGCCCTGCGCGCATTGTTGAGGGTCGAGATGATCTTCGCGCGGTTGCGCACGATGCCAGGGTCGACCATCAGGCGCTCGATATCCTCTTCGCCGTACTGAGCCACCCGGCGAAAATCAAAACCGTCGAACGCCCGCCGAAAGTGCTCGCGCTTGCGCAGGATGGTGATCCACGCCATCCCCGCCTGAAAACCCTCCAGGCAGATCTTCTCGTACAACTGAATGTCGTCCGCCACCGGCACGCCCCATTCGTGGTCGTGGTAATGCGGATATTCCGGCGCAGCGGTACGCCAACTGCAATGGGTCAGCCCTGCGTCGTTGGTGCTCAGTCCTGGTTTGTCCATCCGTCACCTCGCGTACTCAGCGGCGGATGATAAGCGAAAAAATTTGCGCCCCGCCAACCGCTCAAGCACCGCCCTCGCAAAGCAACTGGTCAGACCGGAACCCGCCAAGCGCGGAATATTTACTTGTGATCGGGAAAAACCCAAGCGTAGACTGGCCACGCACTGGACTTACCGGTATGACCACAATAATTAAGCCCTGGACCCACCAAGGCACCGAATAGAGATCCCTCCCATGTTCAGATGGTGCTCGCGTTCGATTTTCCTGCAAGTCGTGATCGGTCTGATGCTCGGCATCCTCTGCGGCTTGGTCCTTCCCGAATTCTCCTCGCAACTCAAACCCCTGGGTGACGGTTTCATCAAACTGATCAAGATGTTGATTGGCCTGATCGTGTTCTGCGTGGTGGTCAGCGGTATCTCCGGCGCTGGCGACTTGAAAAAGGTCGGACGCATCGGCTTGAAGTCAGTGATTTACTTTGAAGTGCTGACCACCGTCGCGTTGGTGATCGGCCTGATCATGGCCTTCAGCACCGGTATCGGTACTGGCGCGAATATCCACCTGGAGCAATTGTCCTCCGCCGGCTTGCATGAACTGGCCGACAAGGGCCAACACATCAAGGGCACCAGCCAGTTCTTGATGGACCTGATCCCCAACTCGGTGATCGGTGCGTTTGCCGACAACAACGTGCTGCAAGTGCTGCTGTTCTCGGTGCTGTTCGGCAGCGCCTTGAACCTGGTGGGTGAAGCGGCGTCGGGCATTTCGCGGCTGATCAACGAGCTGAGTCACGTGATCTTCCGCATCATGGGCATGATCGTGCGCCTGGCGCCGATCGGCGTGTTCGGCGCAATCGCCTTTACCACCAGCACCTACGGCCTGGACTCACTGCAGCACCTGGGCAGCCTGGTAGGCCTGTTCTACCTGACCTGCTTTATGTTTGTCGGGGTGATCCTCGGCCTGGTGATGCGCCTGTCCGGCCTGCGCATGCTGCCGCTGCTCAAGTACCTGCGCGAAGAACTGCTGATCGTGATGGGCACCGCCTCGTCCGACGCGGTGCTGCCACAGATCATGCGTAAACTGGAACACTTGGGCATCGGCAGTTCCACCGTGGGCCTGGTGATTCCGACAGGCTATTCGTTCAACCTCGACGGCTTCTCGATCTATCTGACCCTGGCCATCGTGTTTATCGCCAACGCTACCGGCACACCGCTGTCGATGACCGACTTGCTGACCATCCTGCTGGTGTCGTTGATCACCTCCAAGGGCGCCCATGGCATTCCGGGCTCGGCGCTGGTGATTCTGGCGGCGACACTCACGGCCATCCCGGCGATTCCGGTGGTCGGCCTGGTGCTGGTGTTGGCCGTGGACTGGTTCATGGGCATCGGCCGCGCATTGACCAACCTGATTGGCAACTGCGTCGCCACCATCGCCATTGCGCGCTGGGAAAAAGACATCGACATCCAGCGCGCCAACAAGGTACTCGCCGGCCAGCAGGGTTATGCGTTCCAGGCTAAAAAGCCGGTAGTGCCCGCGCACCAGGAGTTCTGACCCATTGGCATGAGCGACACAGATCACCTGTGGGAGGGGGCTTGCCCCCGATTGCGCTGGATCAGCCTCATCGCAGGTGACTGATACATTGCTATCTGGGGCAAGCCCGCTCCCACACTTAATCGTCGCCTTTGTGGCAATTGTATTCGCAATATCAAGGAGCCATCGACGTGATCACCCCCTCAACCGTCGTCAATTCAGTCGTAGAAAAACTCCGCGCCGCCCTGGCGCGGGGCCAGTGGCGCCGGGGCGAAATGCTGCCCGGCCAGCGTGAACTGGCCGAACAAATGGGCATCAGCCGCCCAAGCCTGCGTGAAGCCGTGATCGTGCTGGAAACCCTCGGCCTGGTGCGCGCCATGCCCGGCAAGGGCGTAGTGGTGTTGGAAACCAGCGTCAGCGAGCCGCAATCGAGCGACGCCGTGGCCGACGCCAGCCTCGAAGACATCCTGCAACTGCGCTACACCCTGGAGCCGTTCATTGTCGGCCTGGTGGCCCAATCCATCAGCAGCAAGGAAGTCGGCCAACTGCGCCTGACGTTGATGGACATGCGCGAAGCCTTGGACGCCGGCGACGCCGAAGCCGGCATGAACGCCTACATCGGTTTCCACGAAGAACTGTTCGCCCTCACCTCCAACCCAATCTTCCAGAACGTGGTGCAGCAAACCAGCAACGCCCTCAAGCAAAGCGCCCAGGTGCTGCGCAATTCTCCCGAACACCTCGCGGAGCGCCTGCAGGAAAACGACGCCGTGGTGCGCGCCATCCGCAACAAAAACAGCGCCTTGGCCAGTGCCGAGATGCGCCGACACATCCTCCAAGAAGGCCTGCGCATGGGCATTCGCTTGAACATCCCGGACGACCATCTGGGTAGCTGACTTTCTGGAGACCGGCCATGACCGCCCACGCCCTGCAACGCGACCCGATCCTCCCTGCCCTGCGCCTGGTGGCAGGTAAAAAGCCCGCCGTGGACGACATCTACCCTCGGCTGTTCGACGCCATCCTCGAACAACGCATCGGCCCCTCCAGCCGCTTTACCGAAGACGGCCTGGGCGAAACCTTTGGCGTGAGCCGCAGCGTGATTCGCCGGGTACTGGCCAAGCTATCCCAGCAACAAGTGATCATCCTGCGCCCCAACCAGCGTGCCCAAGTGGCTGCGCCAGATGCGCAGCAAACACGCCAGATTCTGGAAGCGCGGCGGATGACGGAGATCACGGTGGTGCAACTGGCCTGTGCCCAGGCAACGCCCGCGCAGATCCGCCAACTGCGCGAGCTGATTGCCCGCGAACGCGAGTGCATCCAGGGCGACCAGCGCGGGCCGGCGATTCGTTTGTCGGGGGAGTTTCACCTGCAATTGGCGGCCATTGCCGGCAATGGGCCGCTGGCACAGTTCCTCAATAGCCTGGTGCCATTGACGTCGTTGATCATTGCGCAGTTTGAAGCGAAAGCCTGCACGTACTGCGCGTGGCAGGAGCATGTGGCAATCGTCGAGGCGGTGGAGCAACAGGATGTCAGCGCAGCCGTGTCGTTGATGACCCAGCACCTGGATCAGCTGGAAACCAAACTACTCAAGCACCACTGATCTCCAGTAAACGCACAAACAAAAAGTGGGAGGGGGCTTGCCCCCTCCCACATTTTTTACCGCTGAATCAAGCCGATTGCAGCACCGGCTGACCACTCAACGCCAAGTCGAGCAACTCACGGTTGGCCACCGCATACATGGCGTAGTCCGTGCCGACCGCAGCACGGATTTCCACCATCATTGCGCGCCAGCGATCGGCCATGTCCTGGTGCTGCTCAAGCCACAGGGCCACGCGGGCTTCCATGTCTTGTGGCGCGTCGGCCATTTGCAGTACGGAAATGGTGATCGCCCGTTGCTGCCAGTCCACGTCGTCGCGGAAGGCTTCGCGGGCCTGGGCCTGCCAGTTGTTGGCTACCGGCAGATCGCTGATCTGCTGCAGGTACCACGGCAAGTCCAGGGCGCTGCCGACGGCGAAGTAGGCCTTGGCCACTTCGGCGGCGTCATGCCCGGTCACGTCGGCGGCTTCGATGATCGGCAGCAAGGTGTACAGGTGGGTAGTGCCTGCAACCATGCGTGCCAACAACTCGGGTACGCCGGCTTCGGTGTAGGCCTGATAGCGGTTCTGCCAACCTTCACGAGTCGGGCCTTCCAGCAGTTCGTCGAGCTTGAGGCCCAGTGCGGCCAGGTGCGGACCGAAGTGCGCGGTGTCACGCCCGGCGTCCTGCTCGTTGCGACGGCTGCGCAGGAACCAGCGCGTGGCACGACGGCCCAGGCGCATCAGCTCGTCCATCAACTCCAGTTGCACGTCGGCAGACACCTGGTGGTCCAGGGCTTCGATCTGACGGAACCAGTGCGGGAGATGGAAAATGTCGCGCACGATCACATAGGCGCCCGCCACGTTGGCCGGGCTCATGCCGGTCGACTCTTTGAGCCGCTGCACGAAGGTGATGCCCATGTGGTTGACCAGGTCGTTGGCGATCTGGGTGCTGACGATCTCACGCTTCAGACGGTGGCGACGCATCGCCTCGCCGAACTTGGCCACCAGGCTCGGTGGGAACGCGGTCTCCATGTCACGGGTCAGGTACTCGTCATCCGGCACCTGCGACTTGAGCAGGGCTTCCTTGAGGTCGATCTTGCTGTAGGAGATCAACACCGAAAGCTCCGGACGGGTCAGCCCCTTGCCGGTGCCGGCTCGCTCGACGAGCTGTTCCTCGGTCGGCAGGTACTCGATGGCGCGGTCCAGCTTGCCACGGCTTTCCAGGTCGCTCATCAGGCGCTTGTACTCGGCGGCACGCTCGTAGGCACGGCGCGCGGCCAGGGACAGGGCCTGGGTTTGCTTGTAGTTGTTGCCCAACACCAGGCTGCCGACTTCGTCGGTCATGCTCGCCAGCAACTGGTTGCGTTGCTTGTCGGTCATGTCGCCGGCCTGCACCACTTCGTTGAGCAGGATCTTGATGTTCACTTCGTGGTCGGAACAGTCCACGCCACCGGCGTTGTCGATGAAGTCGGTGTTCGAACCGCCGCCATTGAGGCCGAATTCCACACGCCCCAGTTGGGTCATGCCGAGGTTACCGCCCTCGCCCACCACCTTGCAGCGCAGCTCGTTGCCGTTGACGCGCAGCGCGTCGTTGGCCTTGTCGCCCACATCGGCATGGCTTTCGGTGCTGGCCTTGACGTAAGTCCCGATCCCGCCGTTCCACAACAGGTCTACCGGCGCCTTGAGCAAGGCGTTCAGCAGTTCGGTCGGGGTCAGCTTGTCGGCCTTGATGTCGAAGCGTTCTTTCATCTGCGCCGAGATGGCAATGCTCTTCGCGCTGCGCGAGAAGATGCCGCCGCCTTCGGACATGATGCTGGTGTCGTAGTCGGTCCACGCCGAACGCGGCAGCTCGAACATGCGCTGACGCTCGACGAAGCTGGTCGCCGGGTTCGGGTTCGGGTCGATGAAGATATGCAGGTGGTTGAAGGCCGCGACCAGTTGCAGTTTGTCGGACATCAACAGGCCGTTACCGAACACGTCACCGGCCATATCGCCGACACCAACCACCGTGATGCTGTCTTCCTGCACGTTGATGCCGCGCTCACGGAAGTGACGCTGCACACCGACCCACGCGCCCTTGGCGGTGATGCCCATTTTCTTGTGGTCGTAACCGGCCGAACCACCGGAAGCGAACGCGTCGCCCAGCCAGAAGCCGTAGTCGATGGCGATGCCGTTGGCGATATCGGAGAACGTCGCGGTGCCTTTGTCGGCGGCGACGACCAGGTACGGGTCATCGCCGTCATGCCGCACGACGTTGACCGGCGGCACCAGGGCGCCGTCCTTGAGGTTGTCGGTGATGTCCAACAGGCCGCAAATGAAGATGCGGTAGCAGGCGATGCCCTCGGCCGCAATCTCGTCGCGGCTGCCGCCCAATGGCAGGCGACGCGGCAGGAAGCCGCCCTTGGCGCCCACCGGCACGATCACCGAGTTCTTCACTTGCTGGGCTTTGACCAGGCCGAGCACTTCGGTGCGGTAGTCTTCTTCACGGTCGGACCAACGCAGGCCGCCACGCGCAACGTTGCCAAAGCGCAGGTGCACGCCTTCGACGCGTGGCGAATAGACGAAGATTTCAAACTTCGGCACCGGCTTGGGCAGCTCGGGAATGGCCCGCGGGTCGAACTTGAAGCTGAAGTACGCCTTGTTCTGGCCGTTGGCGTCGGTCTGGTAGAAGTTGGTGCGCAGGGTGGCCTTGATCAGATCCAGGTAGCGCCGCAGGATGCGGTCTTCGTTGAGCACCTGAACCTCGTCCAGGGCGCTGAGAATCGCTTGTTCCAGGCGTTGCTGCTTGTCTTCCAGGTCGTCGGCGGTGAGCTTGCGCGCCAGGTAGAAGCGCGTCTTGAACAACCGGGTCAACTCGCGGGCGATGTCGGTGTGGTTGTTCAGGGTGCTGGCGATGTAACCCAGGTCGAAGCCCAGGCGGATCTGCTTCATGTAGCGGGCGTAGGCACGCAGCAGCGCCACGTCGCGCCACGGCAGGCCAGCAGTGAGTACCAGGCGGTTGAACGCATCGTTCTCGGCGTCGCCATGCACGATATGCACGAACGCGTCCTGCAGGGTGTCGTTGAGCTGCTGGATATCCAGGTTCACGCCTTCGGCGGCAATGAACGCGAAATCATGGATCCAGAACTCGCGACCATTGGCGTGACGCAGGCGGTACGGGAATTCACCCAGCACGCGCAGGCCGAGGTTTTCCAGGATCGGCAATACGTCGGACAGCGCCAGCGGGGTGTCGGCATGGTAGAGCTTGCAATGCAGCTCACGCTGGCCGGACACCTGGCCCAGCGGCTGATAGAAGCTCATCACCAGCGGGTTGGCTTCAGTCAGGCTGAGCAAGTGCTGCATGTCGACCACGGCCGAATGCGCAGCAAAACGCTCGCGGTAGCCGGCCGGGAAACCTTTCGGGAAGTCCGCCAGCACGTTGGTGCCGTGGGCTTCGCCGAAACTTTCGACCACCAGGCTGGAGTAGTCGTCCTGCCAACTGCGACAGGCCTGCACCACTTCTTTTTCCAGCTGCAGCGTGTCGATGTCCAGGCGGTTTTTCGGGTCGACCCGCAGAATCAGTTGCACGCGGGCCAGCACGGACTCGGAGAAGAACGTCCAGAACTCGCAGTCCGAGGCTTTCAGGCGATCCATCAGCACTTGCTGGATCTTCTGGCGCACTTCAGTGGAGTAGATGTCGCGCGGCACGTAGGCCAGGCAGTAGCAGAAACGCCCGTAGGGGTCTTTGCGCAGGAACACGCGGATCTTGTTGCGTTCCTGGATCTGCACGATCGACATTACGGTGCTGAACAGCTCGTCGACCGGGGTCTGGAACAGGTCGTCACGCGGCAGTACTTCGACCACCTGCGCCAATTCCTTGCCCAGGTGCGCTTTGGCCTGGAAGCCCGAACGGCGCTCGATTTCCGCGACCTTGCGGCGGATATAAGGAATCACCCGCACGCTTTCGCCGTACACCGACGAGGTGTACAGGCCCATGAAGCGGCATTCCTTGATGACCTTGCCGTCGGCGTC
This sequence comes from Pseudomonas marginalis, assembly GCF_024169655.1. GTDB lineage: Bacteria > Pseudomonadota > Gammaproteobacteria > Pseudomonadales > Pseudomonadaceae > Aquipseudomonas > Aquipseudomonas paraveronii. The sequence goes on from NZ_JALJWV010000001.1 coordinate 3,327,072, forward strand.
GATCTCGCGGATCGACACGTAGTCCGGATAAGCCGGGCGATGCACGCGGCTCGGGTGCGCGGCCTTGGCGAACGACAGCACGGTCGGTTCGCGCAGGTACGACACAGCGTAGTCTTCGATGCGCAGGTCGTCGGCGGTGAGGCCGGCGCGCAGCAGCTTGGTCAGACCGAGGAAGGAGCCGGCGTCATATTCGATATGACCGCCGTCCGCCTCGTCACGTACCACAAACTCTTCATAGCCGAGGAAGGTGAAGTGGTTGCCCACCAGCCATTCCAGGAAGTTCTTGATCTCGGCTTTTTCTTCGCCGTCGATGCTGAACTGGCTGGCGTCGATACCGGCCAACAGTTCCTGGACCTTGGCTTTCATCGGCTCGAAATCGGCCACGGCCACGCGCACTTCGCCCAGTACCTGCTCCAGCTCTTTGCTCAGCACGTTCAGTTCGGCGGCGTTGGCGCAGCGGTCGATTTCCAGGTACATCAGCGATTCTTGCTGGATGCCTTCGCCCTGGGTGCCTTTAGGCAGGATTTCCAGCAACTCACCTTTTTTGCCACGACGCACGCTGAGCACGGTGGTTTGCAGGGTGTGGATGCTGTAGCCACGGCGGTTCAGCTCGGTGCGTACCGAGTCGACCAAAAATGGCAGGTCATGGTGCAGTACTTCGACCGCAGTGTGGGTCGACTGCCAGCCATGACGTTCGTAATCGGGGTTGTAGACCCGCACCTGGGGTTCGGTGTGGTCGAAGCGCTCAAGCAGGCGCCAGGCGGACAGGGTGCAACCGGCCAAGTCGGAAAGGCGACGTTGGGTCAGTTCGTCCAGGGAAATGATGCCGAAAAATTGTTCAGCGAACAGCGCCACTTGTGGCAGTGCCTGTTCACTGATGTGCTGCGCCAGTGCCGCTTGCAGTTGATGCTGGAAGTCGGCCTTGCTGGCTGCGGTGAAGAACGCCATCTGTGGTACTCCGCTTGGGCTTGTTATTGATGGAAGCGTCGCGTGTTATCCCCTTGCGGGGAGACCGTCAGCTCTGTTCGCAGGTAACGATGTAAGCACCATAAACGAATCAGGGTGACAGGTGGGTGAAGCTGGACAAGACGATCAGGTCACATACAACTTCCATTAGACGTACACCTTGCCAGGCGACGGTATGACGGGCAGGTCTGGCTCCCGACAGAGGGCACATCCGTTGCGCAGCTTAACGAGTGTAGGAAGACAGCTGCTTGCGGCGCTGCGACATATTCGGTCATCGGCTGGCAATGCAGGGTTGCACAAAGGGCAACCACACCCTCCCAGACTACAAAAAAACCGGTCACCGACGCCGATTTCAAGCCAATGATAGCCAACACACTCGAAGCCCGTCGGCACATACCTACAGCACATCAAGCAACAGACCTCGAACATCAGGGAACTTTTCCTGCGCCAACCGCCAATCAAAAAATACACAGGGAGCGTGGTTTACCGACTGTCATCTATTGCAGGCCCATCATGATTACGCCAACAACTCCCTCGCCCATCATTTCGCAACCCATCCCGTCACCGGACAACATCAAACCGCCGATTTCGTTCGCCGACAGCGGCGTATATTCGGCCGAGTGGGATAAATACAATCAGCCGGCCCCCAGGCCGCAGCCGACCAGTGATCAAGAGCGGTTCGAAACGTGGAAGCTGCAAAACGCTGGCAAATCGTCGCAATGGAAACTCGATAATCTCCCGGATTACGCGCCCCCCTCATACGCCGAAGAAATAAGAGCATTCCACGGACACCCTGGTGGAGCCCCCTCCTCCGACTACCGAGGTTCCTTCGTTCGAAACCCGGCGCTCGAAAACCACATAACGGATACCGTCCCCCCTGTTACGGGCCCGAGACACCTTGTGGCAGCGCACGTCAAACATCAGATAAAACAGCAATTTGGATTAGATGTTGATCCAGATAAAACCTACTTGACGACCATCGCTTACGACCACACTTCGCACAAGCGCCCCCACAAGGGATATATCATAAGAAAAATCTCACTCACCGATGCAGCCATGCGAAACATCCAGGGCGAAGAACTACCGTCAGGCATGCCGCTGTTTAGATATTCAACCTATAAGAACGGCAAGCCCAGCTTTGATATACAAGAAAGCTCAAGGCACTCTAAAGACCAGCCCAGTATCAACGGCGTCTTCAATGCGCCTGACGGAGAAAGGATTTCAACGCACTACACAGGCATTTATACCGAGCCCGGCAGTTCGTCTCCCAACGCATACAGCGCTGAAAACCAGGTTCCCCTGTCGCCTGACGACTTTATGAAAATGACGTGGGACCACGCCTATAAAAAGCCATACGACACATACATTGATCAGTATTGGGACACCAACCGAAAAGCGTATCCGACACGTATAAAGTTTAATTTCTTACAGGCCGCCAGCCAGCAATATCACAATCACTCCCTGAGCAAAGAAGACCTGCTACTCGCTGAGCGGGCGGCCGGAACGCCACACGGCAAATCATTCGCACAACTCACACCTGACGATCTCAACAAGCCCTATCAGCCAGACCCTGACCTGGAAATAAAATTCCTCAGTTACAGCGGCGCCCAGTCTTCAGACGTATTCTATGTTCGCGACAAGAAAACCCAGAGAACGCTGCTCTTCATGCCAGGAAACGACCCACAAATCATTCCGTCCGACTCACCCAAAGAAATGAATAAGTGGCTCGGCGCACACATTGCCGCCCCCCATAATGAAAACTCATTTTTAAGTCATTTCCTTATGGACGACGCACCCAGCACCCTGTTTTACGGCGGCATTCAAAAGCGCTTGCAGATCCACCAAAACCTGGCAAAAGAACAAGGTGCCGATGCCTACTACGAACGGCTCCACGCCTGGGAAGAAGGAGGTATGTTCGCCGGAAAGACCGTGGACGACCCCTTCAAGGAAACTCAGAAACGCACCGAGTCTGCCACTCGATCAGACGCGTATTACCAATTCGTGCTCAATTCAGACCATACAAAAAACACCGTCATCCGAGCGTTGGGGTATCTGAGTTTGGGCACCACGGTGCTTGCGCCACTAGGGTTCGCCTTCCCCCCTGTAGGTTATCTACTGACCGCTTTCTCGTTAGGGACGGGATTGGGGCGGGTGGGTATCGGAATAGATGACACGGTCAATAACCGGCCTGGCGGACCTGATCGCATACTCGACGGTGCCTGGCGAGCCGTGACACCCATTGCGACGAGCGCCCTTGGCAACGCAGCGGCGCCGTTCTCCAACGCGGTTAAAACCTTTGCACTCAAACCATGACGCACGGATTGAATTCATACCGACATAAATATGGCCGCAGTGGCAGAATCCTGCTTTTGCGGCCAATAAACTCATAGGACTGCCATGCAATTGATCACTACCAACCTGATCGTCAACCCATGTGACGAAGAAGAAGACAACATGGCCATGCTCTGCTGCCACGGTCAAAGCGGCGAGATGTTCATGCTGACCCGCTACCCCGATGAAGATGAAGTGGAGCTGACCTGGGATTACGAGCCGTCCACCCTGGATGGGCTGAAGGTCACGCTGAGTGACACGACCTTGCGGGTAGAGCTGGCAGCGGGTGATGCCGACGCAATGGGTGGCAAGGATCTCCTGGCGATCACCCACGCCACGGCCGCATCGGACCTGGCCGAGGTGGAGGAAACCTTGCAAAACATCCTCAAAGGCACTGGCACCTACGTCCGGGCGTGATTGCCTCCCACACAAAATTCCTACAGGTTTTGCCAAAAATACTCGTTACGCCGTTAGTCGCCACCCCCCTCGATGCATTAAAGTAAGCCTCCCAAGCCCGGCGTTGCGTCTCGACCACCGGGCTCATCTCTCCAGGAACCGTCATCGATGGAACATCGTGAAGCGCTGCTTGCGCTGCGAACTTTTCTTTCTACGCAGATTCTCGGCCAGGAAAAACTCATCGATCGCCTGTTGATCGCCTTGCTTGCCGACGGCCATATGCTGGTAGAAGGCGCGCCGGGCCTGGCCAAGACCAAGGCCATCAAGGAGTTGGCCGAAGGTATTGAAGCGCAGTTCCATCGTATCCAGTTCACCCCCGACCTGTTGCCCGCCGACATCACCGGTACCGAGATCTATCGCCCCGAAACCGGCAGTTTCGTGTTCCAGCAAGGGCCGATCTTTCACAACCTGGTGCTGGCGGACGAAATCAACCGCGCCCCGGCCAAGGTGCAGTCGGCCTTGCTCGAAGCCATGGCCGAGCGCCAGGTCAGTGTGGGCCGCAGTACTTACGAGCTGTCGCCGCTGTTTTTGGTGATGGCCACGCAAAACCCCATCGAGCAGGAAGGCACCTACCCGCTGCCCGAAGCCCAGCTCGACCGTTTCCTGATGCACGTCAAGATCGGTTTCCCGGACGCTGCCGTGGAGCGGCGCATCCTGCAGCAGGCCCGTGGCGAGGCGCTCAATGGTGAAACCAAACCCGAGCGCCGCGTCAGCCAGCAGGCGATCTTTGCCGCACGCAAGGAAATCCTCGGGCTGTACATGGCCGATGCGGTGGAGGAATACCTCGTGCAACTGGTCATGGCCACACGCACCCCGGCCAAATTCGACCCGGAAATGGCCGAGTGGATTGCCTACGGCGCCAGCCCACGCGGCTCGATCGCCCTTGACCGCTGCGCCCGTGCCCATGCTTGGCTGGCCGGGCGTGACTTCGTCAGCCCGGAAGATATCCAGGCGGTGCTGTTCGACGTGCTGCGCCATCGCATCATTCTATCGTTCGAGGCCGAAGCTGCCGGGATTGACCAAGACCGCGTAGTGCAACGCATTCTCGACGTCGTTGCCGTCGCTTGAAATCGATAAACGCAAGCTTAGGCGTCCGCGTCACGCTCGGCGAATTGATTGAGATGCGCCACCGCGTGCGCGAAGTGCAGCTGTTTTCCACGCCGAGCCAACGCAGCCCACTGATCGGCCTGCACCACTCCAAGCTGCGCGGGCGCGGGGTCGACTTCGACCAGGTACGCGTCTACCAGGCTGGCGACGATGTGCGCACCATCGATTGGCGCGTGACTGCGCGCACCCAGGAACCGCACACCAAGCTGTTCCACGAAGAGCGCGAACGCCCGATTTTCATCATGGTCGAGCAAAGCTGCCGCTTGTTTTTCGGTTCGGGACAGATGTTCAAGTCGGTGCTCGCAGCCCAGGCGGCCAGCCTGATCGGCTGGGCGGCGCTAGGGCATAACGACCGCGTCGGCGGGCTGGTCTTCGGCGACAACGAGCACTACGAAATCAAACCGCGACGCAGCAAGCAAAGCCTGCTGCAACTGCTCAACCGCCTGGTGCGGGTCAACCAGAGCCTGAACACCGAAAGCCACCCGGAAACCGACGCCCTGGGCATGGCCCTGCGCCGTGGCCGTGAAGTGCTGCGCCCGGGCAGCCTGGTGATCGTGATCTGCGACGAGCGCGCACTGACCGAAGGCGCCGAACAACAACTGAGCCTGTTGTCACGCCACTGCGACCTGCTGCTGTTGCCGATCTCCGACCCGCTCGACCATGCCCTGCCCGCCGCCGGGCTGCTGCGCTTTGCCGAGCGCGGTGCGCAACTGGAACTGGACACGCTGAACTTCGATTTGCGCCAGGCCTACAAGGCCCAGGCCGAAGCGCGCATCGCCCGCTGGGAGCTGCTCGCGCAGAAACTGCGGGTATTGCTGATGCCCTTGAGCACCCAGAGCGAAATGGTCGAGCAACTGCGCGAATACCTCAACCCGCAACGTCCGGTTAAAAAGCAATGAGCAGCCTCGACCAACTCCAACCGCTGATCGCCCCGCCCGCGATCAGCTTCTGGCCGCCCGCGCCAGGCTGGTGGCTGTTGCTGCTGGTGATCCCGCTGCTGGGCTGGGGCGTGTGGTCGCTGCGCCGTTTCCTGCCCGCGCAGCGCCCCATGTCCCGCGCCGAACAACCGCTGGACCCGCTGCGCATCGCCGCCCTGGCCGAACTGGCGCTGATGCCCAAACCCTACGACGGCGCGCCGGCCGGGGCCTGGTTGCAGCAACTCAATGGCTTGCTCAAGCGCTTATGCCGCAACGACTACCCCTACAGCCAGAGCCACACCCTCAATGGCCGCAAATGGCTGGCGTTTCTCGATAACCGCTGCCCCGCCGCCGGCCTCACGCGCTGGATGGTGCTGGTGGAAGGCGCCTATAAACCCGAATGCAAACTCGACGACAAAGCCATCGCCGGCCTGACCCAGGCGGTCGACACCTGGATTCGCAAACATGTTTGAGTTCGCCTGGCCGTGGATCTTCGCCCTGTTGCCACTGCCCTGGCTGATGCGCCTGTTGCTGCCGGCAGCCGACAGCGGTGAGCCAGCGCTGAAAGTCAGCTACCTCAGCGACCTCGAAGGCCTGGCGGGCCGCCGTGCCCGCTCGAACCTGCCGGGCTGGCGGCAACAGGCGCCTTTCGTCGTGCTGTGGCTGCTGCTGTTGACCGCCGCCGCCCGCCCGGAATGGCTCGGTGAGCCGCTGCCGATTGCCGCCAGTGGCCGCGATTTACTGGTGGCAGTGGACGTGTCCGGCTCCATGGATTTTCCCGACATGCACTGGCAGGACGAAGACGTCAGCCGCCTGACCTTGGTCAAGCACCTGCTCGGCGATTTTCTTGAAGGGCGCGAAGGCGATCGTGTCGGCCTGATCCTGTTCGGCAGCCAAGCCTACCTGCAAGCGCCGCTGACCTTCGACCGCCGCACGGTACGCACCTGGCTCGATGAAGCGCGCATCGGCATCGCCGGCAAGAACACCGCCATCGGAGACGCCATCGGCCTGGCCTTGAAACGCCTGCGCCAGCGCCCGGCACAAAGCCGTGTACTGATCCTAGTGACGGACGGCGCCAACAACGGAGGCCGGATCGACCCACTGACCGCCGCACGCCTGGCCGCTGAAGAAGGCGTGAAGATCTACCCGATCGGTATCGGCGCCGATCCTGAACAAACCGGCTCCCTCGGCATCCTGGGCGTCAACCCGAGCCTGGATCTCGACGAACCGGCGCTCAAGGCTATCGCCGAGACTACCGGTGGCCGCTACTTCCGTGCCCGCGATGGCGCAGAGCTGCAAGCGGTCAAGGAAACCCTCGACCAACTCGAACCCGTCGAACAGCAACCCACCCAGGCGCGCCCGGCGCAGGCGCTGTACAGCGGGCCCCTGGCATTGGCGCTGATTCTCAGCCTGTTGCTGGTGGTGCAGGAGCGCTGGCCGGACAACGCCCTGCAACGGCTGTTCGACAAACTGTCGAGCAAGGGGCATTTTCTGCAACAACACCCTGAATGGCGCCAGCGCCTCAAACGCCTGCGTTTGCGGAGGCGTCGATGATCGACCTGTGGCCGCACTGGTTCCGTCCCTGGTGGCTGTTGCTGCTGCCGCTGCTCGGCTGGTTGCTGTGGCAACTCTGGCATCGACAAAAGCGCGCCGGGCGCTGGCAGATGATCCTGCCGCCGGCGTTCCATGCCGTGCTGCTCAGCGGTGGCAACGGGCGCGAAAGCAAATCGCCGTGGGTGCTGCTCGGTATCGCCTGGCTGCTGGCGGTGCTGGCCTTGCTCGGCCCCAGTTGGCAACGGGTGGAGCAGGCCAGCCAGAAGCCTTCCGATCCGCTGGTGGTGCTGCTCGAACTGACCCCGCAAATGCTCGCCACCGACAGCCCACCCAGCCGCCTGGAACAGGCGCGGCGCAAACTGTATGACTTGTTGCAGGCGCGCAGCGACGCACAAACCGCCATCGTCGTGTATGCCGGCAGCGCCCACACCCTGGTGCCGCTGTCGGACGACCTGGCCACCAGCCGCAACCTGCTCGAAGCGCTACGCCCCTCGTTGATGCCTGAACCCGGCCACCGCGCCGACCTGGCCGTGGAGAAAGCCCTGGACCTGCTCAAGCACGGCGGCCTCGGCCAGGGCCGCCTGTTGCTGATCGGCTCATCGCTGTCCAAGCAGGAGCGCCAGGGCATCCGCTTGCTGCTGCAAGGCGGCCAGGCGCCAAGCCTGTCGATCCTCGGCATCGGCAGTCGCGAAGGCACCCCGGTGACCCTGGAGAGCGGCGAGTTCCTCAAGGACGAACAGGGTGCAATCCTAGTACCGCGCCTCGACAGCCCGACCCTCAAAGCCTTCGCCGACGAAATGGGCGGCCGCTACCGTGCCGCGCGCCTGGACGACAAGGACCTGCGCCAACTCGGCATGCTCGACGCGCCGCAGGCCCTGCGCAACGACGGCCAACTGCTGCACCTCGACACCTGGGCCGACCAGGGTTACTGGCTGCTGCTGCCGCTGTTGCTGCTGGCGGCCTGCGCCGGGCGCCGTGGCTGGCTGTTCTGCCTGCCATTGCTGCTATTGGGCGCGCCGCAGCCCAGCTATGCCTTCGAACTCCAGGACCTGTGGCTGCGCCCCGACCAGCAAGGCCAGTACCTGCTGAAGAAAAAACGCCCCGCCGAAGCCGCCGAACACTTCAAAGACCCGCAATGGCAAGGCGTGGCGCTGTACGAGGCGGGTAACTACGCCGAAGCCATCAAGCGCTTTGCCGAGGGCAGCGACGCCTACTCCCACTACAATCGCGGCAACGCGCTGGCCAGGTCCGGTGAGCTGGAAGCGGCCATCGACGCCTACGAGCAGGCGCTGGAAGCCCAGCCTGATCTGCTGCCGGCCCTGAAAAACAAGGCACTGGTGGAAAGCCTGATACAACAACAGGCGCAGCCCGAGTCGACCAAGCCTGCAAAAAACGAAGATGACGAAACCACCCAACCCGGCCAAACTGCGCAACCGGGCACCAGCGGGCAAAGTGCCACGAGTGGCGAGCCATCGTCCCCCAGCCAAGGCGAGGCCGGCACCGGCGACACCCAGGCCGGCGCCACGCCACAGGCGGGCGGTAATGACGTGCCAGGCAGCGAACTGGGGGATGAGCAAACCACCACCCCGCCGCTGCGCCCGAGCGACGCCAGCCTGGACGATGAACATCGCCAGGCCCTGGAACAATGGCTGCAGGAGATCCCGGACAACCCCGGCGAACTGCTGCGCCGCAAATTCTGGTACGAACAGCAACAGCATCAGGACAAGACTCGATGAGCCGCCGCACCACCCTTCTGCTTCTGCTCGCGTTATCGGCAGGCCACGCCCAGGCGGCGAACCTGGTCGCGAGCGTCGACCGCAGCCGCCTCAACGCCGGGGAAACGGTGGAGCTGACGGTGGAATCCAGCGACGTCACCCAGTTCGGCAAACCCGACCTGTCGCCGCTGGATGCGCAGTTCGAAGTCAGCGGCACCCGCCAGATCAACCAACTCACCACCCTCGGCGGCGACAACCACGCCACCACGCGCTGGATCATCACTCTGCTGCCCAAGGAAAACGGCACCGTGGTGATCCCGCCATTGCAAGTGGGTGAATACACGACCCAGCCGATCAGCCTGCAAGTGTTGGAAACCACCAGCCAGGACACCAACGCCGAACTCGCGCCGGTGTTCGTCGAGTCCAACCTCGACCAGAACAGCGTGTACGTTCAAGCCCAGACGCTGTTGACGGTACGCGTGTATCACTCGGTGTCGCTGTACGACGACAGCAGCCTCACACCGCTGCAGATTCCCGACGCGCGTATCGAGCAACTGGGCGAATCGCGCACCTACGAGAAAGTCATCAACAGCATTCGCCATGGCGTGATCGAAACCCGCTACGCGATCTACCCGCAGCACAGCGGCAACCTGACGATTGCGGCGCAGACCTTCAGCGCAACCTTGGTGGAATCGCGCCCGCCGCAGGAGAACACGCTGCAAGGCACCAAGCCGGGCAAGCTGATTCACGTCAGCACCGCGCCCATCGAGTTGACGGTCAAACCCAAGCCCGAGTTGTACCCCGCCGATGCGCCGTGGCTACCGGCACGCAGCCTGACCCTGAGCGAAAACTGGAACCCCGAGCCGGACCACGTGCAGATCGGCGATTCCCTGACCCGCAGCTTGACGGTCAAGGCCGAAGGCCTGTCCAGCGCACAACTGCCGGGGTTGCCGAGCACCGAGATCAATGGTCTGCGCCGCTACCCGGACCAACCGGTACTCGGCAACCAGAACAACGACCGTGGCCTGATCGGCAGCCGTGAAGACCGCGAAGCCCTGGTACCCACCCGCGCCGGCGCCCTGGAATTGCCGGCGGTGGAAGTGGTGTGGTGGAACACCCATGAAGACCACCTCGAACGCACCAGCCTGCCCGCCCGCACCCTGCAAGTGGCGAATAACCCGAGCCTGGTGGTGGACACGCCCGCCACACCGACCATCATCACCGCCCCCGACGATAGCCGCCTGTGGCTGTGGCAACTGAGCACCCTGCTCCTCGCCTGCACTACATTGCTGGGTTTCGGCCTGTGGTGGCGTGCGCGTCGCCAACCGGCGGTGCAGCGCGCCGCACAAACCGGCCCAAGCCCGCGCACCCTGCTCGACGACCTCAAGCGCGCGACCCAGGCCAACGACCCCCAGGCCACCCGCCAGGCCCTCGACGCCTGGGCCAGGCAACAACCGGAAACCCTGGCCGACATGGCCGCGCGCTTCGTGCCGCTGTCCGATGCACTGGACGGTCTGAACGGCGCGCTGTACAGCGAAAGCGGCCACTACTGGCTGGGTGAAGAACTGTGGCGCGCGGTTAAAGCCATTCCGATGGCCGAACGCGAGCAAGACCCGACGACCGATACCACCAGCTTGCCGCCGTTGTATCCCAAATAGCCCCCCTCCCGATACGTCGCGAATCGAGAGTCGGGTGCGGTGATTGGCCAGTCAACACTGAGCAAGCGGACCCACCGCCACCCCGATAGCGGTGTATCAGTCAATTATGATGTTGTCTGACACGCCGCCATCGGGGGCAAGCCCCCTCCCACATTCGATCTGCGTCGCCTGGTCGACAATGTCCCGAACCCTGTCCGACCGCGCCCTGAATTGCCTGCCAGCCAAGGCATAACACACACCGCATACCCCTGTGGGAGGGGGCTTGCCCCCGATGGCGGTGGGCCAGACAACACTGAGCAAGCGGACCACCGCCATCGCAGCAAGCCCCCTCCCACACTGGATCTGCGTCGTCTGGAGCAGCGTGTTCGCAATACAGGTAAACTCCTCTCCTTTTCATCTTCTCCACGGAGCTCGCCTTGCGTCTGTTTCACACCTCCGACTGGCACCTTGGGCAAAACCTGCATGGCCAGGAACGCGACTTCGAACACGCCTGTTTCCTCGAGTGGCTGCTGCGCCAGCTCGGCGCGCACACGCCGGATGTGCTGTTGATCGCCGGCGATATCTTCGACACGGTCAACCCGCCGCTCAAAGCCCAGGAGCGCCTGTACGATTTCATCATCAGCGCCCACGAACAAAACCCCAATCTCACGATTGTGATGATCGCTGGCAACCACGACTCCGGCTCGCGCATCGAATTGCCCGCACCGTTGATGCGCCGCTTGCGCACCCATGCCTTGGGCCGGGTGTTGTGGCTGGATGACGGGCAACTGGATGCCGAGCGGTTGCTGATCCCGCTGCCCGGCGCCGACGGCAAGATCGCCGCCTGGTGCCTGGCGCTGCCATTTCTGCGCCCGGCGGAAGTCACCGGGGCGCACCTGGGCGACGACTACCTGCGCGGCATTGGCCAGGTGCATGAATGGCTGATCGCAGCCGCCAACGCCAAGCGCCAGCCGGGCCAGGCGCTGGTTGCCATCAGCCATGCGCATATGGCCGGCGGTTCGGTGTCGGAAGACTCCGAGCGCAGCCTGATCATCGGCAATGCCGAAGCGCTGCCCGCCAGCCTGTTCGACGCCAGCGTCAGCTATGTCGCCCTCGGCCATCTGCACAAGCCGCAGCGGGTCAACGGCGAAGAACGCATTCGCTACAGCGGCTCGCCAATCCCATTGTCGTTTTCCGAAATCGGCTATCAGCACCAGATTCTCGACGTGACCTTCGACGGCGAAGCCCTGCTCAGCGTCGAACCGCGCCTGATCCCGCGCGCGGTCAACCTGCAACGCCTGGAAGCCGCGCCCCTGGCCGACATCCTCAAGCAATTGGGCGAGCTGCCCGACATCGACCTGCTCGCCGAAACCCAGCGCCAGCCCTGGCTGGAAGTGCGGGTACGCCTCGACGAACCGCAGCCCGACCTGCGCCAGCAAATCGAAACCGCCCTGCAAGGCAAAGCCGTGCGCCTGGTGCGCATCGCCGCCGAGTACGCCGGCAAACGCGGCAGCGACGACTCGAACGACGAGCGCTTGATCGAACTCGACCAGCTCACCCCTCAGGAGCTGTTCAGCCGCGCCTGGCAGGACAACTACGGCAGTGAAGTGGATGAACAGACCTTGAAGGATTTCGCGGTGCTGCTCCAGGAAGTGCAACAGGAGGGCGAACAGCCATGAAGATCCTCGCCATCCGCCTGAAAAACCTCGCCTCCCTGGCCGGCCCGTTTGAGATCGACTTTACCGCCGAGCCCCTGGCCAGCGCCGGTTTGTTCGCGATTACCGGGCCGACCGGCGCCGGCAAAAGCACCTTGCTCGACGCGCTGTGCCTGGCGCTGTTTGGTGCCGTGCCGCGCCTGGGCGATACCGGCCAGGCCAAGATGCCCGACGCCGACAGCGATATTTCCATCGGCGACCCGCGCACACTGCTGCGACGCGGCACCGGCGGCGGCTATGCGGAGGTGGATTTTGTCGGCGTCAACGGCCGCCGCTACCGCGCGCGCTGGGAAGCCAACCGCGCCCGCGACAAAGCCAGCGGCAAGTTGCAGAACAGCCGGCAGAGCCTGATCGACCTGGACAGCGACCAACTGTTGGCGAGCCAGAAAACCGAATACAAGACCCAACTGGAATTGGCCCTGGGCCTGAACTTCGAGCAGTTCACCCGCGCCGTGTTGCTGGCGCAAAGCGAGTTCAGTGCCTTCCTCAAGGCCAACGACAACGAGCGCAGCGAACTGCTGGAAAAGCTCACCGACACTGCGCTTTACACCCAGCTCGGCCGTCGCGCGTTCGACAAGGCCAAGGACGCCAAGGACGCCCACAAACAACTGCAGGACCAGGCCACCGGCGTGGTGCCCCTGGCCCCGGAGGCCCGCGCCGAACTGGACCAACAGTTGGCCCAGGCGCAACAACAGCTCAAGACCGAGCAAGCCCAGCTCAAGCAACTGGAGCTGCAGCACACCTGGCTCAAGGAACTGCGCGAATGGCAGGAGCGCCAGCTCAGTGCCGTCGAACAGTTGCAGCAAGCCCAGCAACACTGGGACAACCAAGGTCCGCAGCGCGAGGACTTGAGCCGCCTGGAACAGTTGGCACCGCAGCGCCATCACTTCGCGCGCCAGGCGGAACTCGACACCGTGCTCACGCCGCTGGCGGCGCACATTCAAGCGCATATCGAGCAGCAAACCGATCTGCATGAGCGCCAGGAACAAGCCCAACAGCAGCAGGCATCCGCCCAAACGGCGCTGGCCGCGGCCCTGAAAGATCAGGCCGACGCCGTGCCTTTGCTGCGCCAGGCCTTCGAGGAACAGAACACCCTCGCCCACTTGACCAAGGAACTGGCCAAGCGCAACGAGGACCAGCAACAGCACGAAACCGCCTGCGCCGAAGGTCAGGCCTTGCTCAAGGGGTTGCAGGAAAAGCACAGCCACGTCGCCGAGCGCCTGCAACGTCTGGCCACCGGCCTGGAACGCAGCGCCGCCCTCGCACCGTTGAGCGAGGCCTGGAACGTCTACCGCGACCGCCTGCAACAATTGATGCTGATCGGCAATCGCCTGAACAAGGGCCAGGCCGAACTGCCGCAACTTGAACAGCGCGCCACCGCCGCCGCCGAGAAGTTCGCCCAACAACGCGACGCCCTCGACTTGCTGTACCAGGAAGCCGGTGCCGAGCCTCACGCCGTCGCCGAACAGATCCAGTTGCTCGCCAGCCTGCTGCAAGACAATCGCAAGCAGCAACGCGCCTTTGAAGACCTGACCCGGCTGTGGGACAGCCAGCAACAGCTGGACCAGCAAGCGGCCTTATTGACGCAGAAACTGTCGGACGCCCAACAACAACGCGACCGGTTGAACCAGACCGGCCTGCACACCAAAGCCGAACTCACGGTCGCCGAACAAACCCTGACGGTGACCAAGCAGTTGCTGGAGCGCCAGCGTCTGGCGCGCAGTGCCAGCGTCGAAGAGTTGCGCGAGCAATTGCAGGATGGTCAGCCCTGCCCGGTGTGCGGCAGCCATGAGCATCCGTATCACCAGCCCGAAGCGTTGCTGCACAGCCTCGGTCGCCACGACGAAAACGAAGAGGCCATGGCGCAGCAAGCCGTCGACAGCCTCAAGGAAAAACTCACCGAACTGCGCGGCGAAGTCGGCGGCTTGATCGCCCAGCAAAAAGAATTCCTGCAACAACAGGAGCAACTGACGACGCAACAGCACGCCCTGGCGCCCAGCCTGGACGCGCACCCGCTGTCGGCCTCGTTGTTCAATCAGGACGGCGCCCGGCGCAGCGACTGGCTGGCCCAGCAGCTCAGTCAACTGACGCAAAACATCAGCCAGGACGAGCAACGCCAAGGCGCCCTGCTCAACCTGCAACAAAACGCCGGGCGCCTGCAGCAACAGCTACAAGCAGCCCAAGACGCCGGCCAGCAAGCTCGCCAACTGCTGATCGACCAGCAACGCGAGCTGGCCAACGACCGCGAACGCCTCGACGAAGAACTGCAGGCCTTCGCCAGCCTGTTGCCGACCGAAACACTGGAAGGGCTGCGCAGCGAACCGGCGGCGACCTTCATGCTGTTGGACCAACAGGTCAGCCAGCGTCTCGAAGAGCTGGCCCACCAGCGCGATGAACTGGCCGAGCAACAAGAGCGTCAGCAGGCGATCGAGAAAGCGCACACCCATCAGCAGCATCGCCAGCAGCAACTTGACGCGTTGCGCCAGCAGGTCAGCGAACTGGCCGCTCAGCAACACGCGGCCCAGGAAAAACTCAGCGGCCTGCTCGGTCAGCACCCGCGTGCCGAAGACTGGCAACAGCAACTCGAAGAGGCCGTGGCGCATTCACGCCAACGCGAAGCCGACGCCAACCAACAGGTGCAGGACATCCGCAACGCGTTGATCCAACTGGCCGCCGACCTCAAGGCCCAGCAGGACCGTCAGCACACGCTGCAATCCGAACAGCAAGCGCTCGCGACGCGCTTGTGCGAGTGGCGCGCCCTGCACCCCGACCTGGACGACGCCGGGCTCAAGCGCCTGCTGGCCTTCGACGACGCCCACGCCAGCGCACTGCGCCAGCAGCTACACAGCAGCGAAAAAGCCGTCGAGCAAGCCAGTGTGCTGCTGCAGGAGCGCGAACAACGCCTGGCCGAGCACCAGGCGCTGCACAACGGCAATCTGGAAGCAGAACAGTTGGACAGCAGCCTGGCGGCGCTCAACCAGCAACTGGCCGACGGCGAAAAACACTGCGCCGAACTGCGCGCGCGGCAATCCGAAGACCAGCGCCGCCAGGACGCCAACCACGCCCTGGACGAACAGATCGCCAAGGCCTATGACGAATGGCAACGCTGGGCGCGCCTCAACGCGCTGATCGGCTCGGCCACCGGCGACACGTTCCGCAAGATCGCCCAGGCCTACAACCTCGATTTGCTGGTGCACCACGCCAACGTGCAACTGCGCCAACTGGTGCGCCGCTACCGCCTCAAACGCGGCGGCAGCATGCTCGGCCTGCTGGTGATGGACACGGAAATGGGCGACGAACTGCGCTCGGTGCATTCATTGTCCGGCGGCGAGACGTTCCTCGTCTCGCTGGCGCTGGCGCTGGGCCTGGCATCGATGGCGTCGAGTACCTTGAAGATCGAGTCGCTGTTTATCGACGAAGGTTTCGGCAGCCTCGACCCGGAATCCCTGCAGTTGGCCATGGACGCACTGGACGGCCTGCAAGCCCAAGGCCGCAAGGTGGCGGTAATTTCCCACGTACAGGAAATGCACGAGCGCATCCCGGTACAGATCCAGGTCAAGCGCCAGGGCAATGGCTTGAGCACCGTGGAGGTGAAGTGAGCGAGGCGCTGCTGTACTCGTTTCGCCGTTGCCCCTATGCGATGCGCGCCCGCCTGGCTTTGCGCTATTGCGGTGTGCCGGTGCGGATTGTCGAAGTCAGCCTCAAGGCCAAGCCGGCCGAGATGCTCGCGCTGTCGCCCAAAGGCACGGTGCCGGTGTTGAGCGTCGACGGCCGGGTGATCGACGAAAGCCTGGACATCATGCGCTGGGCCTTGGCACAAAACGACCCGCAAGACTGGTTGCTCCAGGGTGATCCTGCGGTACTGGCGCTGATTGCCGAGAATGACCAGGGCTTCAAACATCACCTGAATCGATACAAGTATGCCGAACGCTACCCGGAGCAGCCGATGGAACATTATCGAGCCGAAGGTGAGGTGTTTTTGCAGAAGCTGGAGGGGTTGCTGGCAGACCGCGCGTATTTGCTGGCCGATCACCCGAGCCTTGCGGATATGGCCGTGGCGCCGTTTGTGCGGCAGTTTGCGCATGTCGATCGGGAGTGGTTTGCGCGCACGTCATACCGGCGGGTGCAGGCGTGGTTGCAATGGTTTCTGGAGTCGCCGCTGTTTATCGCGGTGATGGCAAAAACCTGAATCGGCCTAAATGAGTGTGGGAGCACGCCTGCTCCCACATGTCGCTCAGTACTGGGTTTTGTGATCCAGTGCGGCGTAGAAGTTGGCACTCTGTTGCAGGTATTTCTGGGTGTAGGCGCTGGTGCTGGATTGTTTGCCGATAACGTTCACGCTGGCGGCAGCCGGCAACGCGACAGTGGCGGAAACAGCGGAGGCGGCGATGATCGAGAAGAGATTGAAGTTCATGTCGGTAACCCTTGTGTTCGTTTGGTTGAGTGGCCGTGGAGGCCTTGGAACTCAACTTACGCCCGAGGGTTGGGCCTTAGAAATGCTTTGAAACAGTAGCTGTTATCAATCGAATTAATAAAGAGGATCAGGCCCCGCTGTGCGGGGCCTGTGGCTTATTGACGCAGCAGGAACTTGAGGTCGCTGGGCGCATCGATCGACAGTTTTTGCACGGTTTTACCGAGCAGGCCGGTTTTGGGGTCGCGTTCGACCACCACGATTTCATTGC
This sequence comes from Pseudomonas marginalis, assembly GCF_024169655.1. GTDB lineage: Bacteria > Pseudomonadota > Gammaproteobacteria > Pseudomonadales > Pseudomonadaceae > Aquipseudomonas > Aquipseudomonas paraveronii. Next base: position 3,344,152 of record NZ_JALJWV010000001.1, read on the forward strand.
TTTTCTGGTTCGCGATCAACAGGAACTTGCCGCTCGGGTCCAGGCTGAACTCGCGCGGGTGGTCGCCTTCCACGGAACGGCGCTGCAGTTCCTTGAGGTGTGCGGTGTCCGGGTCAATGCTGAACACCAGCAACTGATTGGCCGTGCCGCGATTGCTCACATACAGGAACTTGCCATCGCTTGATGCGTGCAACGCCGCGCCGGCCTTGTTGGACAGCGGTTGCCCGGCAGCGAAGTCCACCAGTTGGGTTTGCTTGAGCTGGCCGTCGTGGTAATCGAACACCGCGACCTGGGCGCTCATCTCGGTGGTCAGCCACGCGTGTTTACCGTCGGCGCTGAACAGCAAATGACGCGGGCCGCTGCCCGGTGGCAGTGGCACCGACGCCGGGTTGGCCGGGGTCAGGGGCCGTTCCGGGTTGGCCTTGGGGTCGTAGTGGTAGGCAAACACCTTGTCCGCGCCGAGGTCCTGCACAAACACGTACTTGCCATCCGGCGACGGCACCACCGAATGCACATGGTTGGACGCCTGGCGCTCCGGGTTGACCCGGCTCGCCGGATGCCCGCTCAACTGCACCGGCGCCGACAGCTTGCCTTGGGCGTCCAGCGGCAGAATCGCCAGGCTGCCGCCCGGGTCTTCGAGCACCGAGTAGTTGGCGACGAACAGGTAGCGGCCATCGGCGGCCACGCTGGAATGCGTCGGCTCGCTGCCCAGGCTTTGTACCTGGTTGATCAGCGTGAGCTGATGGTTCTGCGGGTCGATGCGGTAGCTGCTGACGCGACCGACCGCGTCCTGTTGGCCGGGGCCGTTTTCATTCACCACAAACAGATGCTGCTGGTCCTTGGAGACCGTCAGCCAGGACGGGTTGGCCGCTTTCGCCGCCAATACCGGCTTGCCTTGGAACTGCCCGGTGCGGCTGTCGAATTGCAGGCGATAGATCCCTTCGCTGCTGCCGGCGGTGTAGCTGCCGACCAACAGTTCATAGGTGTCGGCCGGTGCCGCCTGCACCGACATCGCCCCGACACTGCCCGCGATCAACAAGGGCCAGAACTTACGCATCATAATCCGCTTCATCCTCATCATGGTTATTGCCGGTGAAGGCGTTCACGCAGGACAGGCGGTGCTCGCCCACATCACCGGTGAGGGTCCAGCTGTTCGAGGTTTCATCGAAGACCGCCGCCTGCAGCTGTTCCAGGCTGAAACTCCAGCGTTTTTGCGCACGGCCATCCATGGCGATGATCAGCAGCTGTTCGTCCTCCAGTGTGAACTCGAAGGCGTGCAGCCCGTCGATTTCAAGCATGTCGCTGGTGGCAAGGACGGCCGTCAAAGTAGTAGTCATCACAGTCTTTCGTCAGGTTCAAAGGGCTAATCATAGGCCACTTTGTCGCCAGGGCCTAAAACCATAACCGGCTACCGCATCCAAGCCACACCGCGGATTACCGTGCAAGGGCACGTCTTTATTCAACGTAAAGGAATACCCATGCCAGACCGCAATCCCCCCCTCGCCGCCCACCCGCTCCGGGAAGCGGTTCAAGCCCAGTTTCTCAAGCGCCCGACCCTGCGCTCAGTCACCGCGCAAATGCTGGCGCGAAACCTGGCGGAAAAATACCCGCCGCTGACGCAACCCGTCGCCGACCTGCGCCTGGCCGTGCCCCGTGACGGTGGCGGGCGGGCGTTGCTGCCATTGCTGGAGGTCGCGCTGAGCCATCTCGCCGACGGCAGCTTTCCCGATGTGTCGGCGCGCCAAGGCCTGGATAGCTACTTGAGCGATACCAGCGGCGCGCGGCTCAGTTATCCGGCCAATGGCACCCACGCCTATGCTCTTGACGTCATCGAAGCCATCATTCGCGAACTGCCGTCGCTGCTGTTCATCGGCTTCCAAGACGCCTTGGCCGCCTATTGGGGCGAAGACAGCGACGCTGGCGGCAGCCGCTGGAAATGGCTGGCCAACGTGCTGCAAGGCGCGCTGCTCGACTCTGCCGCACGCCACGCCCAACCGCTGAACATCCTCAATACGCTGGCACGCTACCCCGACCGCACAACCCGCGCACGCCGCCCGGCCCCCGACAACACGATTCATGCCTATACGCTGCAAGCCCACCTGACGCACGCAGGCAGCCTGCTCACATTGCAAGCGAGCGACCTGCTGGTGGTGTGCCGCGAACAGGTGTTGCTGTGCCGTCTATCCGGCGAAATCGAGGCCTATCGGGACCTGGACACCTTCGGCCAAGCCTGGGCCGACCGCCTGCAACAGCGCTTCAGTGCCGACAGCATCACCTGGCAGCAGTACGAACCCGACGGCAATATTTTCGAGGTCCAGGCCGCGCTGATCCTCAACCAGCAATTGGAGGACCTGGCCGCCCTTCAACTCCCGGCCAACACCACGGTGCAGGCCCTGGAACAACGGTTTGCCGCGATCACCCAACCGGCGCGGGATTTCTCCAGCGCCAGCGGTACAGCGCTGGCTACGCTGGCATCCATCCAGGCCGCCCTGCCCGACTGGCTGCAACGCGCCAGCGCCGCCGACCGCCTGGCCTACCGCGAATGCCTGCTTGAACAGGCCGCGATCAAGCGCCAGACCCTCGGCGACTCAGATTTCGATGCCCTGGAAACCCTGCGCAGCTACGCCACCGAACACTTGAACCACCAGTTGTGCCTGGATCGCGCCGTCGCCCTGGGCAGCCAGCGCACCTGCAACGACGCGGCACGCGCCGCCGGCTACCGGGCCGATGAGTTGACCCTGACCTTTCATGTCGCGGTGGGCAGCCTTGCAGGCGGTTACATCGAGCCGGTCTCCATGAGCCTGGTGGACCTGGCGTTGAAGAACCTGTCGGGAAGCCCCAAAGGGCGCATGACCCTCAGCCATCGCACCGGCCGTGCGCTCGAAGCGTGGTTGACGCCCGCCTACGTGCTGCAACTGGTCCAGCGTGTGGACATCGGCAGCAACTACCCCGCCTACCTGCGTCGGGAGTTGATGAGCGACACGGAGGTGGCACGCAAACGCCAGCGCCTGTTCGCGCAACAGCGGCCCGTTCACCTGAAAACCCAGGCGTTGGAGCACGCGATCAGAGGCGAAGCGGGCCTGACCGCACGCGGCGCCCGCTGCGTGCGGGCGCTGCTCGCCGCCAACCCGCTGGCGCGCCGGGTCGATGGCGACGAAATCGTGATCCGCCCCCTGGCCTTTCTGCGCACGCCTGCGGCCACGGCGGATGTGGTGCAAAACATGTTCATCATCGAACCCCTCGACACCCGCCGAGGCCCGCACCTGCTGTACCGTCCGGCCTATCGCGATTCGCTGCTCGAATTCGCCAGCCGCGAGCAGCTGTTGGCGGCTATCGTGCAACCCGGTGCGCTACAGGAAAGCGTGCTGACCTGGCTCGCCGACCCGGCCAGGGCGATCTACAGCAACGGCGGGTTCAGCCAGCCGCACATCATACGCATCGGCATCGGCTCGGAGTTCGACCGGCTGCCCGAGGTGCCCAAACCCGCCGAACTGGCGGCGGCCGGCGATGCGAGCAGCGATGAAATCCTGCAAGCGCTCAGCCACGGCAGCCTGATGGACTATCTGTTCGGCTGCGAAACCCGCCAGTTGCTGGACCAGGCCGAGCGCGAGTCGACCTCGAACACACAAAGCCGCTGGGCGTTGATCCTCGAAGGCATGCAATTGGGCTTCAACACCTTGTTGATGGCCGTGCGCGGCCCCCTGGCGACGATCGGCTGGCTGATCCAGGCGACACAAAGCCTGACCCAGGACCTGCCGGCGCTGGAGAGCCCTGACCCCAGGGCGAAGGAGTTGGCGTGGGTCGACCTGCTGCTCAACATCGGCATGCTGCTGGTGCATCAAGGCCCCCTCAGCGCGCACACCGCCAGCCCTGCGCTCGACGAACAGCCCGCAACGCGCGCGCCCGGCCAGATCACCCGGCAGGCGGCGGTGGTCGAACGCGGCGTCATCGGCCTGCCCAGCGAACCACCCGGCGGCGGCCGCACCCTGTTGGACTTCGACCACTCATTGGCCGGCGACACGGCCGCGGCCGCGCTGCTGGAGAAACTGCGCGCCGTCAACGTGCCGTGGCCCGTGCCGGCTCCCGCGCCGATCGACATCGGGCCTCACCAAGGGTTGTACCGCATCGACGGCCTGTGGCATGCCTCGGTGGCGGGTCTGCTATTCCGGGTCAGCATTGTCCCGGGCTTCGGCGACGTGTTCATCATTCACCCACAAAAACCCGAGCATCCCGGGATTCAACTGAGGACCGACGGCAACGGTCATTGGACGCTGGACCGCGGGCTCAAACTGCTGGGTGGCGGCCCCAAACGTATGGCCGCCTTGCGCGAAGAAAACCTGCGCCGTAAAAAAGAAGTGATCGCCCGCGTGCAGGTGCTCAGCGAAGACATGCAGCACCTGATGGCGCCCTTCCAGGCCGCCGCGACGCAGATATCACCGGCCCTGGATACCTTGGTGAAACAACGTAAGACCGTGCAATTGGTGTGGAACCTCCTGCAAAAAGCCAGCGACCAACAAAGGCCTGCCCTGGAAGCACGGCATCAGCGCGAAACCCTCAAACATCAGCAATTGCGCACCGAGTTCAAGATTCTGCTGGAGAACCTGGAACTGCTGTTTGCCCAATCGCTGACCCCGCGCCTGGAAATGGTCAAATTGGGTGTGGAGCTGGAAAAGGTCGGCGGCGCCGGCATCCATGTGCATGATCGCGCCCAGATTCTCAAGACGATTTGGGATCAACAACTGTTTATCCATGAGCTGCTGTTGGGCCGGTTGAACGCCGTGCGTTTTTCCAGCGCCGGCGAACCCATGGCGCGGATGGCGCGCCGCATGTTCGTAAACAACTTGCTGGGCGACACAGCGGTCTACGACGAATACGTGCGCAACGCCATCGAGTCGGCGGACATTCGCCAGCACATGGCCGACGTCTCCACCGCCATGGAAACCACCCTGGAACAGCTGGAAAGCGATTCGCTGGCCGGGCGCACGATACGCCAGGCGCTGCTGGCACAGATCGAATACCCGCAGAATTTTTTCCCCGACAACCTGCGGCTCAACGCCCTCGACTACCTGGCCGTCACCAGCGTGGAGATGACCGACATACGCCTGCCGCCGCAGGAAGAACTGTACGTCAAACGCCTGGAGCAAACCGACCTGAGCGAGGCGTTGCTGTCTCACGTCGAAGTGCGCAGCAGCACCGAATACACCCTGGTCGAACAACGGGATGTGTACGAGAGCGTGCTGAAAAAGTACCGCCGTTATGAAGAGGCAATCCGCGTACTCAAGGCGCTCAACCCGAGCCGCCTGCGCCCGCAGGCCGAACGTCTGCTGGCGGGCCTCGAATACGCCCAGGCGCTGGCGAACAGTGAGCTGGAAGCGGTGGTGCGCAAGCAGGAAGCGTTGGAGGTGGTGCTGCCGCTGTCGAAAACCCTGCGCGCCAAGGCGCCGACAAAGCGCGTGTTCAAGACCCGCAAAAAAGAGTATTTGATCGGCGAACTCAAGCCGGCCGATGCGCAGCACCCCGAGGAACGCTTCACCCTCACCGATACGCTGACCGGTGAAGCCGTTGCCTCCTTCAACAAGCATGCGGACGGCTGGGCGACCACCGCCGAGCAGCCCTCCCCAGCCCCCATGCCGGCGCCGCGAGGCCGCACACTGGCGACCCTCAAAGGCCTGGCCCAGGACCTGATCGAACAGCGTAGCGGCATTGAGCGTGTCATTGCCAGCGACCAGCAAAAGCTCGATTCACCCCTCACACGCCAACAGGTCAACCCTGGCGACTGGGATGAGCTGCTCAGCGGGCACGCGAACAAACTCACGGCGCTGGCCGCGGAAATCCAGCGCGACCACCTCGACAAACCCTCGGCCCAGGACCTGATCGATGAGTACCAGGCCCAGGCCCGCGACATGCTGCGCCTGGCGGAACGGGTGTGCAGCGAAGGCTACAAGCGTCAGTGGCCGACCCAGGAAAGCCTCGACTACCTGTGGCAGCACCAGCAGATCGATATCAACCTGACCAGCCTGGCCGACCCGCAACGGCCAACCCTCAGTGGCGACTTCTTCACCGAATACGCGGTGTACGACAAAGCGCAAAAACCGCCGACGGTGCTGTGGTATGCCCACTTCCATTACGCCAGCGCCGACGCCCCGCCCGCGCACTATACCCGCGCCCATCTGAAACTGGCGGAGCAGCGCAAATACACGCAGAAGGATTTGCTCAAGCAACACGTCCAGGCCAGCTTGCGCAACCCCCAGGAGCCGGGCGCCGAGCCGATCAGGCGGATTGTCTACGTATTGATCACGCCGCCGGTGGATCAGCTGTTCCTGGCGATCGCGCCCACACCGCGCGCAAGCCGATAAGCGCGGCGTGACGTTGTCGGTGGGGGCGCAACCGCCCCCACCGCTGCACTCAGTGGGCGAACAGCGAATTGCCTTTCTGCCCGGCCAACTTCTCCGGTTTGATCAGGAACCTTGCCAGCGCCGGCAGCAGCCACAGCGCACCGAACATGTTCCACAGCAGCATGAAGGTCAGCATCAGGCCCATGTCGGCCTGGAACTTGATCGCCGAGAAGATCCAGGTACACACGCCTATCGCCAGGCACAACCCGGTAAACAGCACGGCCTTACCCGTGGACTTGAGCGTCTGGTAATACGCCTCTTGCAGCGGCAAACCGGCGCGCAGGTAACTTTCCAGACGGCTGTAGATGTAAATGCCATAGTCCACGCCGATCCCCACGCCCAGCGCCACCACCGGCAAGGTCGCGACCTTGACGCCAATGCCCATGAACGCCATCAGCGCGTTGCCCAGCACCGACGTCAGTACCAGCGGCAGCACGATGCACAGGGTCGCCGCCCAGGAGCGGAAGGTGATCATGCACATGGTCGCCACGCACAGGTACACCAGGGCCAGGATGGTCAGCTCCGACGCCTTGATCACCTCGTTGGTGGCCGCCTCGATCCCGGCGTTACCGGCGGCGAGGATGAATTCCAGGCCGTCCTTGTTGTTTTCCTTGGCGAAGTCCTGCACCGCATGCACGGCGCGGTCGAGGGTTTCGGCCTTGTGGTCGTTGAGGAACACCAGCACCGGCGCCAGGGAGCAGTTGTTGTTGTACAGGCCATCGGCGCGGGCGATGGAGTTGTTCAGCACGTCCGGGTTGCGCGACAGGGTTTCCCATTTCAGGTTGCCCTCGTTCATGCCCTTGATCATCTGCTTGGACACGGTCACCAGCGAGATCGCCGACTGCACGCCCTCGGTGTTCTGCATCTTCCACATCAACTGGTCGATGGGCGCCATGGCTTCATAACGCGAACAGCCTTCGGCCTTGGTCTTGACCATCACCACCAGCACGTCGGAACTGGTGGAGTAATTGCTGATGATGAAATTGTTGTCCTTGTTGTAGCGCGAATCCGGACGCAGCTCCGGCGCGCCTTGATCCAAGTCGCCGATCTTGAGGTTCTGGCTGTACCAGAGGCCGCCGCCAAACGCGACCAGCGCCAGGGCCACGGAAATCGGCGCGACTTTCGGGTTGGCGAAATTCGACAGCAGGCGCCAGAACGGGTGTTCGCGATTCGCGTCTTTCTTGCTCCTGGCGACGGCGCGCTTGCTGATACCGGCATAGGAAATCGCCACCGGCAGCAGGATCAGGTTGGTAAACACGATCACCGCCACGCCGATGGACGCGCCGATGGCCAGTTCCCGGATCACGCCGATGTCGATGATCAACAGCGTAATGAAACCCACGGCATCCGCCAGAATCGCGATCATCCCCGGCAGGAACAGTTGCCGGAAGGTACGCCGTGCGGCCGTCAGCGCGTTGTCTGCGTCGCTCGATTGCAGGGCGATACCGTTGATCTTCTGCACGCCGTGGGAAATACCGATGGCAAAGATCAGGAACGGCACCAGCATCGAATACGGGTCGAGCCCGAAGCCGAAGAAGTGCATCAAGCCGAGTTGCCAGACCACCGCCACCAACGTGGTGCTCAACACCGCGACGGTGCTGCGCAGGCAGTTGGTGAACCACAGCAACAGCACCAGGGTGATGACGAAGGCAATGCCGAAGAACAGCACGACCATCACCAGCCCGTCGATCAGGTCACCGACCTTCTTGGCGAAACCGACGATGTGGATCTTGACGTTGGGGTTCTGCGCTTCGAATTTGGTGCGGATCTTGTCTTCCAGTTCATGGGAGAACTGCCGATAGTCCAGCGCCAGCAACTTGCCCTGGTCCTGCGGGTCCGGGTAGGACTCCAGCAGCGGAATGTCGACGATGCTCGACTTGAAGTCGTTGGACACCAGCCGCCCAACCTGGCCGGACTTGAGCACGTTGTTGCGCAGTTGATCGAGGCTTTGCGGCGAACCGTTGTAGCTCTGCGGGATCACTTCACCGCCGGCAAAACCTTCTTCGGTCACTTCGGTCCAGCGCACGCTGGGGCTCCACAGCGACTTGAGGCCCGAGCGGTCGACGCCGGAGATATAGAACACCTCGTCGTTGATCTGGCGCAGGGTCTCCATGTAGTCCTTGGTGAAGATGTCACCGTCCTTGGCCTCCACCGAAATACGCACGGTGTTGCCCAGGTTGGCCAGGTCGTTGCGGTGCTCCATCATCTTTTCGATGAAGGGGTGCTTGAGCGGGATCATCTTTTCGAAGCTGGTGGACGGGCGAATCAACGTCGCCTGCCAGAACAGGAAAATGCTCACCAGCAGGCAGATGACGATCACTGCCGGGCGGTTGTTGAAGATCAGGCGCTCAAGAAAGGTCGCTTTATCGTTGTGATGACTGCTCATTCTTTCCCCGCCTTCTTATTGTTTTGTGGGTTCGGCGCCGGTTGGCGTAGCTACACGAACACCACCCTGCCCGACCAGAACCAAGTTGCCATTGCCCGCCGCCGTCACCGCCGAGAGTGAAATACGGTCCGGGCGATTGAACACGCTGAAGGTCTGGCCGTCGTCATGGCTGACCACCACGCTGCCGCCGTTACCGACCACCACCAGCGCGCCGTCAGCGAGCAAGGTCGCCCCGGACAAGCCGAACTCCAGGGCGCCGCGCGCCGCCTTCAGTTCGACCTGCGCCCAGGTGCTGCCGAAATCCGTGGAGCGGTAGAGGTTGCCGCGCAAGCCGTAGGCCAACAGGGTGTGCGGCTGGGCGGTGGCGATCACGCCGAACAGCGAGCCATTGTACGGGCCTTCGAGTTTTTCCCAGGTCTGGCCGTCGTCGCTGGAGCGGAACATGCTGCCCTGCTCGCCGACGATAAACAGGCCGGCGTCCTTGATAGAGGCGATGGCGTTGAGGTGGAACTGGTCTTCGTTGTCGAGGCGGTCGCTGACGTCCTCCCAGGTTTTACCGCCGTCGGTGGTTTCGATCAGCGCCCCATAGGCGCCGACGGCGAGGCCGTGGTGGGCGTCGTTGAACCACACGTCGAGCAACGGCGCTTCGCGCTTGAGGTCCTGGTATTGCTGGGTCCAGGTGGCGCCGCCGTCGGTGCTGGCCAGGATCTGCGCATCGTGGCCGACGGCCCAACCTTGCTGGTCATCGACAAAAAACACCGCCGTGAGCAACTGGCGGGTGGGGACTTTGGCTTGGGTCCAGGTGCTGCCCTGGTCATCGGAATAGAGGATGTGCCCGCGATCACCGACCGCCACCAGACGTGAGCCTGCGTGGACTACGTCGATCATCAGGCCTTTGGCGGCCTTGGGGGATTCAATCGCCAACACCGGCTGTAAGGGGGTATCGCTGGCTGCCAGCACGAGTGCCGGCAACGCGGCACCTGCAAACAGCGAGAGCGCTGTGGCCAGCAACGCAACCCTGCGTGCGGCACGTGGGCGGCAAACAACCCAACCCATGACAGGCTCACTCATAGACCTTTCTCCCATTTATTATTGTTAGGTCGTCTTACCTTCCCGGGCTCTGAAACCTGCAATCTAGAGCGCCTGGAGGAAGCAGGGGCCATCCTATCGGGGTTTCGAATCGTCTGACAATCGACGCTACGTTATCTTTTGTTAACTGGCGGCTTTTGGCCATGCGCTGAATGTAGCCCCATCAACCGCAATGATGCGGGCGCAGGAATGAATTATTTTTTCCATATCTTGAATTATTTGAATTTATATTCCATTAATAGCCTCCCTGAAAACAATAATCCAAAGGACCACGGCGATGCGCGAACTCGGAATCGGCCTGATCGGCACTGGCTTCATGGGCCGTGCCCATGCCTTGGCGTTCAATAACGCCCGCACGGTATTTGAACTGCCGGTCAGCCTCAAACTGGCCGCCCTGGCCGATGCCGACACCGAACGCGCCCAGCGCTGCGCCAACGCCTGGGGGTTTGCCCAGGCTCATGGCGACTGGCACGCACTGGTCAACGACCCCACGGTCGATGTGGTGGCGATCACCACGCCGAACCATTTGCACTACCCCATGGCCATGGCCGCGATGGCTGCGGGCAAGGCGGTGTACTGCGAAAAACCCCTGGCCGTCAGCCTCGAGCAGGCCGACGCGATGCGCCGTGCGGCCAGTGCGGCGGGCGTGGTGACGCGTGTCGGCTACAACTACCAGCACAACCCGATGATCGGGTGGGCAAAGCAGATCATCGCCAACGGTGAATTGGGCGACATCATCAGTTTCCAGGGCGAGTTCAGCGAAGACTTCATGGCCGACCCGACCTCACCCTGGTCGTGGCGCTGCGAAGTGGAACATGCCGGTGGCGCCCTGGCGGACCTGGGCAGCCACTTGCTGTCGATGGCACGCTATCTGGTGGGCGATGTGGTCAGCGTGTGTGCCGATACACAGACCGTGCATGCCCTGCGCCCCGCCGTCAAAGGCGGCGACACACTCAAATCCATCGCCGTGGATGACCAGGTGCACGCCCTGCTGCGTTTCGCCAACGGCGCGCGCGGCACAGTGAGCAGCAGTTGGCTCAAGCACGGCTACAAGAACCACCTGGCGTTTGAGATCAGCGGGACGCAAGGCTCGTTGGCCTTCGATCAGGAGCGCTTGAATGAACTGCGCCTGTGCCGCAAGGGCCAGGACGGTTTCCAACGCTTGCTGGCCGGCCCCGCCCTGCCCGGCTACGCGGCGTTCAGCCCGGCCGCCGGTCATCAGTTGGGCTACAACGAATTGAAAACGCTGGAAGTGCAGGAGTTGATCATGGCCGTGACCGGCCAGGGCGCGGACGGCAGCGACTTTGAAGCGGCGTGGGCGGTCGAGCGCCTGGCGGCGGCGATTCGGGTGGCGGCTCGGGAACAACGCTGGGTCAATGTGAACTCGGTCTGAAATGTGGGAGGGGGCTTGCCCCCGATGGCGGTGGGTCAGTCATGCATGTATTGACTGACACACTGCTATCGGGGGCAAGCCCCCTCCCACATTTTAATCACCAGCGCCTTTAGATTAGCGCAAGGCTCTTCGCAGCACCTTGCCCACCGTGGTCTTGGGCAGCTCTGTGCTGCGAAACTCCACAAACTTGGGCACCTTGTACCCCATCAGGTATTCCCGGCAATAGGCGTTGATCATGGCCGTGACCGGCCAGGGCGCGGACGGCAGCGACTTTGAAGCGGCGTGGGCGGTCGAGCGGCTGGCGACGGCGATTCGGGTGGCGGCTCGAGAACAACGCTGGGTCAATGTGAACTCGGTCTGAAATGTGGGAGGGGGCTTGCCCCCGATGGCGGTGGGTCAGTCATGCATGTATTGACTGACACACTGCTATCGGGGGCAAGCCCCCTCCCACATTTTAATCACCAGCGCCTTTAGATTAGCGCAAGGCTCTTCGCAGCCGTGGTCTTGGGCAGCTCTGTGCTGCGAAACTCCACAAACTTGGGCACCTTGTACCCCGTCAGGTATTCCCGGCAATAGGAGTTGATCATGGCCGTGACCGGCCAGGGCGCGGACGGCAGCGACTTTGAAGCGGCGTGGGCGGTCGAGCGCCTGGCGACGGCGATTCGGGTGGCGGCTCGGGAACAACGCTGGGTCAATGTGAACTCGGTCTGAAATGTGGGAGGGGGCTTGCCCCCGATGGCGGTGGGTCAGTCAGGCATGTATTGACTGACACACTGCTATCGGGGGCAAGCCCCCTCCCACATTTTGATCATCGACACCTTCGAATTAGCGCAGCGCGCAGCGCGCGGCACAGCACCTTGCCCACCATGGTCTTGGGCAGCTCTGTGCTGCGAAACTCCACAAACTTGGGCACCTTGTACCCCATCAGGTATTCCCGGCAATAGGCGTTGATCATGGCCGTGACCGGCCAGGGCGCGGACGGCAGCGACTTTGAAGCGGCGTGGGCGGTCGAGCGGCTGGCGGCGGCGATTCGGGTGGCGGCTCGAGAACAACGCTGGGTCAATGTGAACTCGGTCTGAAATGTGGGAGGGGGCTTGCCCCCGATGGCGGTGGGTCAGTCATGCATGTATTGACTGACACACTGCTATCGGGGGCAAGCCCCCTCCCACATTTTAATCACCAGCGCCTTTAGATTAGCGCAAGGCTCTTCGCAGCACCTTGCCCACTGTGGTCTTGGGCAGCTCTGTGCTGCGAAACTCAACAAACTTGGGCACCTTGTACCCCGTCAGGTATTCCCGGCAATGGGCGAGGAGCTGCTCCTGGGTCAGGTTCGGGTCCTTGCGCACCACGATGATCTTCACCCGCTCGCCGGTCACGCCATCTTCCACGCCGATCGCCGCCACTTCAGCGACGCCGGGGTGCAGCGCCACCACGTCTTCGATTTCATTGGGGTACACGTTGAAGCCCGAGACCAGGATCAGGTCCTTCTTGCGGTCGACCAGGCGGATATAGCCGCGCGCATCCATCACCCCGATATCACCGGTCGACAGCCAGCCCTCGGCATCCAGCACTTCGGCGGTTTCCTTGGGCCGCTTCCAGTAGCCCTGCATCACCTGCGGGCCGCGCACTTGCAGTTCGCCCTGCTCGCCAGGCGCGGCCAACTGGCCGTCTTCACGCATGAAACGCACCCAGGTCGATGGCAACGGCACGCCGATGCTGCCGGTGAATTCCATCTCGCGCATGCGTGAAATATCGATGGGGCTGATGCTCACCACCGGCGAGCATTCGGTCAGCCCGTAGCCTTCGATGATCGGCAGCCCGGTGACTGCCTTCCAGCGCTTGGCCACCGCCGTGTGCGTGGCCATGCCGCCGGCGATCACCATGCGCAGGGCGGAAAAGTCCCGCGCGCAGAACTCCTGGTTCTCCAGCAGGCCGTTAAACAGCGTGTTGACCCCGGCAATCCCGTTGAAGCGCTCCTTGCGCAGGATCATCTGCACGCGTTTCACGTCCCGCGGGTTGGCGATCAGGATGTTGCGCCCGCCCAGGCACATGAACATCAGGCAGTTCACCGTCAGGGAAAAGATGTGATACAGCGGCAGCAAGGTGACGTTGGTTTCCTGCTGATCCTGGTCCAATTGGTTGCCGACCCAGGCCTTGGCTTGCAGCAGGTTGGCGATGATGTTGCGATGGCTGAGCATCACGCCCTTGGCGTCACCCGTGGTGCCGCCGGTGTATTGCAGGAAGGCCAGGTCGTCGAGGTGCATGTCCACCGGAAAATGGTTCAGTGCCCGTCCTTGTTTCAGCGCCTGATTGAACCGCACCGACCCGCGCAGGTTGAACCTGGGCACCTGCTTCTGCACGCGGCGCAGGATGAAGTTCATCGCCGCGCCCTTGAAGGTGCCGAGCAAGTCGCCGATGGCCGCCACCACCACGCGCTTGACGCTGCTGCCGGGGATGACTTTTTCCAGGGTGTGCGCGAAGTTCTCGAAGATCACCACGGTCTCGGCGCCGCTGTCCTTGAGCAAATGCTTGAGCTCATGGGCGGTGTACAGCGGGTTGACGTTGACCACCACCGCGCCAGCCAGGATCGTCCCCAGCAGGCAGATCGGGTACTGCAAGCAGTTGGGCATCATCAGCGCCACACGGTCGCCGGTCTTCACGCCCTGGCCTTGCAGCCAGGCGGCAAACGCGACGCCTTGTACCTGCCAGTCGGCGTAGGTCATTTCAGTGCCAATGCTGACGTAGGCCACCCGTTCGCGGAATTTTTCCAGGTGCTCCAGGAACACCTCGCGCAGCGACGGGTAGTCCTCGATACCGGCATCGATGTCCGCCGGGACGCCGGGCAGGTAAGCGTTCAACCAGACCCGTTCGGTGTGTTCCAGGCTGATAGCGTTCATGGCAGTCTCCTTATTGTTGTTTTTGATAGCGCTACTTTTCGACGATGGCGGTAATGCCCAGCCCGCCCGCCGCACAGATCGAAATCAGGCCGCGACCGCCGCCGCGCTCGTGAATGGCCTTGGCCAACGCCGCTAATTGCCGGCCGCCAGTGGCGGCGAAAGGATGACCGCAGCCCAGGGAGCCACCGTTGACGTTCATCTTCGCGCGGTCGATGGCGCCCAGCGGCGCGTCCAACCCCAGCCGTTCGCGGCAGTAGTCGGCGTCTTCCCAGGCCTTGAGTGTGCAGAGCACCTGGGCGGCGAACGCTTCATGAATCTCGAAGAAATCGAAGTCGGCCAAGCCCAGGCCTTCGCGCTTGAGCATGCGTGGCACGGCGTAGGCCGGGGCCATCAGCAGGCCTTCGCTGCCGTCGACAAAGTTCACCGCCGCGGTCTCGCCGGTGCGCAGGTAGGCCAATACCGGCCAGCCGTGTTCGGCGGCCCACGCCTCGCTGGCGAGCAACACCACCGAGGCGCCATCGGTCAGGGGCGTGGAATTGCCCGCCGTGAGCGTGCCATGTTGCCGATCGTAAGCCGGGACCAGGCCGGCGAGTTTTTCCAGGCTGGTGTCGGCGCGCAGGTTGTTGTCGCGGGCCAGGTCGCGATGGGGGCTGATCAGGTCGTCGAAAAAGCCGCGCCGGTAAGCCGCGTCCAGCCGTTGGTGGCTGGTGAGGGTCAATTCATCCTGGGCCAGGCGCTTGATCTGCCAGCGCCTGGCCATTTCTTCGCAGTGCTCGCCCATGGACAGGCCGGTGCGCGGTTCGCCATTGCGCGGCAGCAGCGGCTTGAAGAACATCGACGGACGCACCTTCAGCAGCGTCTTGACCTTGTCGCCCAGGGCCTTGGCGCGATTGGCCGCAAGCAAGGTGCGGCGCAGCGCTTCATTGATGCCGATGGGAGCGTCGGACGTGGTGTCGGCGCCGCCGGCAATGCCCACCTCGATCTGGCCGAGGGCGATTTTATTCGCCACCAGCAAGGCCGCTTCCAAGCCGGTGCCGCAGGCTTGTTGCAGGTCGTAGGCCGGGGTTTGCGGGGACAGCGTGGTCGATAACAGCGACTCACGCGCCAGGTTGAAATCCCGCGAGTGCTTGATCACAGCGCCAGCGACAAACTCACCCAGACGCTGGCCGTGCAGGTTGTAGCGGTCGACCAGGCCTTGCAGTGCCGCCACCAGCAAATCCTGATTACTGTCGTGGGCATACACCGTGTTCGAACGGGCAAACGGAATACGGTTGCCGCCGATGATCGCCACGCGGCGAGTCGGGGCCGGGTTGAAGCTGTAGTCACTCATTTAAGGCTCTCATTCCAGATGAACAACCCGCGCATATGGGGCCTATCCCCGGCAACATTGCGCACTTCCAATTCACGGCGCGGGCCGGTTACCGGGCGATTCCACAGGGCAACCTGGCCGGGCAGGAAGATCGGCAGCTTGAAGTCGCAATGGGCTTCGGCCTGGTCCAGGCCACCGGGTGGCTGCTGGGAAGCCAACGCGCGGCCCAGGGTCCACATGCCATGGGCGATGGCGCGGCGAAAGCCAAACAGTTTCGCGCCGATCAGCGAGGTGTGGATCGGGTTGAAATCCCCCGAAACAGCGGCGAAACGCCGCCCCAAATCCGCCGGCAGCACCCAACGCTGGGTGCGCAACAGGCCCTCTTGCTGTAACGGCAGTCCGTCATTCCAAGGCTCCCCCAAGGGATTTTTAATCTCCCGGCGCAGGTACAGGCTGTCGCTTTCCCACACCAGGGTGCCGGCACTGTAGGCGCGGGTCGCGATGCTCAAGGCCTGCCCTTTGGGGTGGGCGACCCAGCGCTCGCAAAACACTTCCAGGCGCAGGGCCTGGCCTTCGTGCAAGCGCTGCTGCTGACGAATACGGTTGGCCAGGTGGACCATGCCGCTGGCCGGGTATGGGAAGCTCGGCCGGGTCAGCAACATCAGGTGCAACGGGAACGCCAGCACGTGGGGATAGGACAGCGGCACGCCTTGCTCACGCCGGAAACCACAGGCGCGGCCATAGGTGGCGATGTCGGCGGCCGACAACGCCACCGCCGAACGTACCAGGCGCGCCTTGGGCAACTCAGGCGCGCCGTCGAGCTTGGGTTTGCGCAGGGCGCGCACGCTGTCCAGCAGCAACTCGGTGCGCGACGGTAGCGGGTCGATGATCTGGGTCATGTCGTCCATGGTTCAGGCTCCCAGCAGGCTTTGGCCGCACACGCGCACGACTTGGCCGTTGACGCCGCCGGACGCCGGGTGAGCCAGCCAGGCGATGGTCTCGGCCACGTCGGTCGGCAGGCCGCCCTGGGACAGCGAATTCATGCGCCGCCCCGCTTCGCGGATCAGCAGCGGGATCGTTGCGGTCATCTGGGTTTCGATGAAACCGGGCGCCACCGCATTGACCGTAACCTGTTGCGCCGCCGCTAGCGGTGCCAGGCCATGGACCAGGCCGATGACACCGGCTTTGGACGTGGCGTAGTTGCTTTGCCCAAGGTTGCCGGCGATGCCGGAAATCGACGACACACAGACGATGCGCCCACCGGGGTTCAAGCCCTGGCCTTCCAGCAGCGCGTTACTCAGTTGCAACGGCGCTTCCAGGTTGACCGCCAACACACTGCGCCAGGCCACTTCGGTCATCTTGGCGATGGTCTTGTCGCGGGTGATCCCGGCGTTATGTACCACCACGTCGAAGGCGCCGTATTGGCTGACATGCGCCTGCAACAGCGCCACCGCATCCGCTGCGGTGATGTCCAGCGCCAGCGCCGAGCCACCCACACTGGCGGCGGCCTGCTGCAGCGCGTCCTGCGCCTGAGGCACGTCCACGCACACGACATGCGCGCCGTCCCGCGCCAACACCTGGGCAATCGCCAAGCCGATACCACGGGAAGCGCCAGTGACCAGTGCGCGGCGGCCGGCGAAGGGTTTGTCCCAGTTGACGCTGACGTGGCCGTCCACCGGCTTTTCCAGACGCACCACCTGCCCCGACACATAGGCCGAACGGCGCGACAGAAAGAAACGCAGGCTGCTGTCCAAGGCGTCTTCGGCCCCTGGTGCGACGTAGATCAATTGCACGGTGATCGCCCGGCGCAGTTCCTTGGCCAGCGAACGCACCAGGCCTTCGAGGGCACGCTGGGCGATGGCCTGGGGCAAGTCCTTGCAGTGTTCCGGGGCGGTGCCGAGCACCACCACGCGGCCATGCTGGGCGAGGCGCTTAGCGTTGGCGTGGAAAAATACGTAGAGCTCATCGAGCTGCTGCAGGTCGACTACGCCGGAGGCATCGAACACCGCCCCCTGCACCTTGACCGTGGACGGCGCCTTGAGGGTCGCCGCAGTGGCGGCGACCGTGTCGGTGGCGCTGAAAATCTGTTGCACTTGCGCAGTCAGGCGCCCTGCCCCGGCGACGATCACCGGGTTGGCCAGGCCTTGCTGGCCACTGCGATGGCGTTGCAGCGGCAACGGTTGCGGCAGGCCGATGGCCTGGGCCAGGCGTCGGCCCCAGGGGGAATTGACGAACGAAAGGTAGCTGTCACTCATATAAACATCCACTCTCAATACGGTATCGGCATGAGCACCCGAGCCATGTGGGCGCGTTCATTCAGTGCCATTCAAGTGACCGAAGCATTCTCGCCCTGGCTGGTACGACGCTTGGTGGACGGTTCCAACGCTTGCTTGCGTTGCTGCAACGCCTCCAGCAGGCCGAAGTCCTGCGCGAAGTCGTCGACCTGGATGGCGTGGTCGGCATATTCCACATAGCGTGCGAGCAAGGCGTCTTCGTCGCTGCTGATCAAGTCCAGCGCCCGCGCCTTGACGCGCCACGCGGCAAAGGCCGTGGCGGCGATGGGCATCGGTTCAAGCAAGCCCTGTTTGATCGCGGGCTTGAGCCGTGCTTCGATCAGCTCCACCTGCGGCAACAGGCGG
Organism: Pseudomonas marginalis; assembly: GCF_024169655.1. Lineage (GTDB taxonomy): Bacteria > Pseudomonadota > Gammaproteobacteria > Pseudomonadales > Pseudomonadaceae > Aquipseudomonas > Aquipseudomonas paraveronii. The sequence goes on from NZ_JALJWV010000001.1 coordinate 3,362,260, forward strand.
AAAGCCAATTCGCCGTAGGCCAGCTTGTCGATTTCCGGACGTGGGATGTAGGAATTGGCCAGCAAGCGCTCACGGGTTTCACCGGGGGTCTGCACCACATCCGCCACCTGAGCCAGCAGCCGATCCGAGGGTTTGCGCAACGGCATGCCAAACGGAAAACTCAAGCCGCGCACCACCGCCGCCGCGGCTTTCGACGGATAGTTATCGAGTGTTTCGGCGAGGGCTTCATGGGCGCGCAGCAACGCATCCTGGGCCGACCAATGCACCAGCGGCAAATCCGCCTGGGGCCGGCCGTCATCTTCAAAGCGCTTGAGCACGCAGGACAGGATGTACAACTGCGACAGAATATCGCCCAGACGCCCGGTGATACTTTCCTTGCGCTTGAGCGCACCGCCGAGCACGCCCATGGAAACATCCGAGATCAATGCCAGCACCACCGACAGCCGATTGGCCTGGCGATAGTAGGACGCCAACGCCGGGTCGGTCTTCACCGGGGCGCCAATCAAGCGCCCGCCGGTCAACGCATGCACCGCTGCGCGTGTGGTGTTGGCGAGGACAAAGCTCACATGGCCGAACATCGCACTGTCGAACGCCTCCAGCGCCTTGCGTCGGTCGGGGTTGCGCGCGGCCTCCATCTCGCGGAACACATAGGGATGGCAACGAATCAGGCCCTGGCCAAAGATGATCAGGCAGCGCGTCATGATGTTCGCGCCTTCCACCGTGATCGCAATCGGGCTTTGTTGATAAGCACGGGCCAGGAAGTTATTCGGACCCATGCAGATGCCCTTGCCCGCGACGATATCCATGCCGTCGTTGACGATCATCCGTGCGCGCTCGGTGACGTGGTACTTGGCGATGGCCGAAATCACCGAGGGTTTTTCCCCCGCATCCAGGGACGCCACCGACACCTTGCGCACCGCATCGCAGGCATACAAATGCCCGGCCATGCGCGCCAACGGCGCCTGCACACCTTCGAACTTGCCGATGGGCAGGCCGAACTGTTTGCGCATCGCCGCATAGGCGCTGGTGCCGCGTACCGCGACCTTGCCCAGGCCGACGTTGGCCGATGGCAGGGAAATCGCCCGGCCGGCCGCCAGGCACTCCATCAACATGCGCCAGCCGTTGCCGACTTGTTCGCGGCCACCGATCACCCAGTCCAGGGGAATGAACACATCCTTGCCGGTGGTAGGACCGTTCTGAAACACCGCGTTGAGCGGCCAGTGCCGGCGACCGCTGTTGACGCCGGGATGGGACGTCGGGATCAGCGCACAGGTGATCCCCAGCGAACCGGGCTGCCCGAGCAAGCCATCCGGGTCTTCGGCGCGAAACGCCAGGCCGAGCACCGTGGCAATCGGGCCAAGGGTGATGTAGCGCTTGTCCCAGGTCACGTTGAAACCCAGCACTTCCTCGCCTTCGTGCAGGCCTTTGCAGACGATGCCCAGGTCTGGAATCGCCCCGGCGTCGGAACCGGCATACGGGCTGGTCAGCGCGAAACACGGGATGTCTTCGCCACGCGCCAGACGCGGCAGGTAGTAATTGCGCTGGGCATCGGTGCCGTAATGCAGCAGCAATTCCGCGGGGCCCAGGGAGTTGGGCACCATCACCGAAATCGCCGCCGCCGAGCAGCGTGTCGACAGCTTCATCACCACTTGCGAATGCGCGTAGTGGGAGAAGCCTTTGCCGCCGTACTGCGTAGGAATGATCATGCCGAGGAAACCGGCGTCCTTGGTGTATTGCCAGCCTGCGGGGGACATGTCTTGCCAGACCTGGGTGGTTTCCCAGTCGTTGGCGATGTCGCACAGGGTTTCGACTTCATTGTCGAGGAACGCTTGTTCCTCGGCACTCAGGCTGGCCGGCGCGGCTTGCAGCAGGCGTTGCCAGTCGGGTCGGCCGCTGAACAGTTCGGCATCCCACCACACAGTGCCGGACTCGATGGCCGCGCGCTCGGTGTCGGACATTGCCGGCATGATGGTACGAAACAGGCTCAGCGCCTGGCGGGTCAGCAGGCTGCGACGCAGCGGTTTGATGGTCATCAGCAACGCTGGCAACACCACCAGCAGCGCCACGACGGTGGTGCCGAAAACGGCGACCACGTTGAACAGGTAGCCGGCCGCCAGCCAGGCCAGGCCGGCGCCCAACCAGTGGATAGCGGCGGCTTGTCGATATGCCAGGGCAATCGCGGCTGCGAAACCCACCAATAACCAGATCACCATGGGGATACCTCAACTTGATTCAGGGGACGGCCAACGCCCAAACAGATCGGAATGACCTGTGACGTAAAGCCACACTACAAACTTAAAAAGACAATTTCAAATTTTGTTTTAAAATTTTTATTTAGTCATTTGACAAAAAAATTAACGGCCTAAAGAGTCAGCCGGGTTGATTAGTGGTGAAGGGATCGGAACGGGTCGCGTGGGCGACCCGTCGATGCAATGCCAGCCCCAGGCCGGGCAGAAAGATGCGCTGACTGCTCACGGACAGTGGCGTGGCGACAGTAGATCAAAACTCGTAGGTGACCCCCAGGCTGACTACGTCCCCATAAGCCTCCGCCTTGCCGTCCAAGGTTGCACCGCCCAGGCGATCCTGGTTGTGGGTTTGCAGCTTGGCCTTCTCAACAAACTGGTGGGAGTAAGAACCGTCGATGCCCAGGCCTGGGATAGCCCGGATCTTGTAGCCGAAGCCCAGGGACGTGAAAATCCGGTCGCCGTCTGGAATACGTGGGTCGCGGGTGGAGTCCCGGGTAGGCGTCTGGTCCGTTGCCACACCGGCGCGCAGAGTGAAGTCGTTGGTGAGTTTGTAGTCGCCACCGAGGGAGACCATCCAGGCATCCTTGTAGTTATAAGGAATGGCCACAATGGTGGAGCCTTCAGATTTCAAGGTCAGGTTTTTGAACGATGACCACTGGGTCCAGGTGACGCTGGCGCCGAGGGTGAATCGGTCGGTGAACTGGTGCACCCAGTCAACGGACGCGTTGGCGGGAACATCCAGTTGAGTGGTGGCATTGGCGCCATTCGAGTTAAGCGTAAGCCCCGGGTAGGCTTGAGAAGGAAGACCAGAGTCGATCAGTCCCTTGGAAAATGGATCAGCATAAATGCTGTACTTACCCTCTAGTTTGTTTTTAATTTTTGCATGATAGTTCAGGCCAATGGTGTCTTGCAGAGTGGGCTTCCAAGCCAAGCCTGCGAACCAGCCCACCGAGGTATTGTCGACCTTCACTCGTATCAGCGAGTATCCCGCACCGGAAGGAAACGCAGCGCCTATCGCTGGCGAAAGGGCTGCAGCGGCAAACAGGTCGATGTTCTGGCTCACAAAACCCTTGGTGTGCTGAACAATGGCGCCGCCACCGACAGAGAACTCATCATTGACCTTGAATGACAAGGAACCGGTCACCCCCACCGTTTCGATTCGGGTATCCACAGCAAAGTCGCGTCCGATCCAATCGTCGTCCCAAGTGGTACGCGCGCCCATCGGCACGACCTGGCTTAGACCGAAGGCGAAACGGTCACCCAGCGGCATAACCATAAAACCAGTAGGTAACCAGGCAGTGAAACCGCCTTGGCCACCGTCACCGGTACGCGGGACGGAGTCGAAAGTGCCGTTAACTGGATCAAGAGTGACTTTGGCCGGATCATTGCCAGCATAATCCTTGGCCGTTCCCTTGTATTTGATATTGATACGCGCGTAATCGATGTTGAATTGCGCGACATTGTGATCGATGAACGCCATGGCAGCAGGGTTGTTGTACGCCGATGACGGGTCATCTTTAAACATTGAACCACCACCAAATGCGCGACCCCACCCCTCTGCCCCGAAAGTTGGCGTGGCGAAGCCACCGGCCTGTGCTGAACTCGCGGCTACCAGTCCGCTCACTATAGCCAGCCCTAATAATGTGCGAGCGTGTTGTTTTTTATTTTTCATTTACCACTCCTGATTATTTTAAGCGCCGGTATTACCGGGTATGCCTTGTTCCGCAGGCCTTTCCAGTTATTCTCGAATCAAGTAACTACGCGACCCAACAGCGTTCTTTAAAGAAAAAACAGATTCAAAAAAACCAACAGCAGGCGCCCTATTAAAGACGCCTGCCTTTTAACGGGTGATCAGCCCTTAGTTCTCAAACCAGAATCAAGGAACAACGGTGATGGGTGTGGATGTGGCCGAGGTAACGGTCACGTTCAAGGTTTGCACTGTGCAATTTGGTGCCACAGCCTGACCGGACGCAGTCAGGACGTGCGTGGTATTGCTGTAACCGACCGAAATAGGCGACGGACCACAGGTAGTTACAGGCAGAGGGGCATGATTAATATTGAAGCCAACACCAGCGACGGTGCCAAGCGCAGCGGCGCCCGACAGACTTGTGGCGGTCAACGTCCAAGGCAAGTAAGGAGTTGTCTGTGGATAGTTACACACGTCGCTAGATCCGCTTACTACTGCACTGGTAATGATGCCGAGGCCAGCACTGTTGACAGACCCAGTAAAAGTCACGTTACAGGTAATCGGAATTTGGAACGAAGATGGAGACTTCGTGACAATGGTGCCTGTAGCAGTGAACCCTGTGTTGAGTGGGCTCAGACTAACAGCATTCGCCATCGAAGCAGCACCCATGCACACGGTCAAAGCGGACAACGATACGAGGGTTTTCAAACTTTTCATTATTTTTCCTCACATGTTATGGCGAATCATTTCGCCAGGGGTAATGGCCATGAACGAGAGGTCACGGAGAAACTGCAGAACTTCCCTTTCCAGCCAAATTTCAATTCAATTACCGCTGCAACTATCGGATGTAGTTATTCGACAACTTTGAAGTTGGCCGGCATCTTGATCGACACCGTCTTGATCTTGCAGTCTTCGCCAATCGGCACATTGGCGGCTTCCAACTTGCCGGTGGCGTTATCCCAGGTGCCGTCGGCCGTGGACGGGCCGCACTTGCCGCCCAGGCCAAAGGCGTGGACGTCCACGCTGATCTTCGACATCGAGCCGCTTTGGGTGTCTTTGGCCACTAATATCCACGGCAGGTTGATGGCTTCGACCCGGCTGCACTTGAGGCCGCCGTCGAATTCGACCTTGTCGACATTGACCGAGGAACCATCGGCGGCGACCTTGCCCGCCACCTTGATGGTGCAGTCGGCACTGATCAGTTTGCCTTTGGAAAAACTGATAGGGCCTTGCGCAGTAAACGTACTGCCGGCAGGTTCAATACGGGCAGCCTGGGCCTGTTGATAGACAATCAGACCCAATGCCGCCAATAGAATATGGGCGGTGAACTTGGCAGGTGCTTGCATGGTGGACGTCCTTCCCTTGCTTTTATTGTTGTGGGGTCAAACAACTTTCTTGCAATGAAATCAACAAACGACGGGCGATAAAAAACCGCGCGACACAAAGATCCCGAGCACGCTAGGTAACTTTCTCAGTTCATCTCAAAACGTCTTAGTATGGCCGCCGTATTGTGTCAGATAGTGCAAACGCTTGGACGGTTGAAGATTGGTCAGGGTGATATCCCCGGCATAATGCCTGAGCACTCGATGATCCATCCGTCGTCGCCACAAGTACGGTACATAAGCCCAGACAATCATGCTCGCATAACCGTAGGGAAGTTGCGGCGATTCATCGAAGTGACGCAACGATTGATAACTGCGCGTCGGGTTGGCGTGGTGATCGGAATGCCGTTGCAACTGGAACAGAAAGATATTGGTGACAATTCGATTACTGTTCCACGAGTGCCGCGGTGAGCAACGCTCATAACGCCCATTGGGCAACTTCTGGCGTTTAAGGCCGTAGTGTTCGACGTAGTTCACCACTTCCAGCAGCGAGAAGCCGTAGATGCCCTGGATGATCAGGAACGGAATCACCGCCGCCCCCAACCAGACAATCATCGCGCCCCACAACACCACGCTGTACAGCCAGGCGCTGAGCACCGCGTTTTTCCAGTGCCAGGCCGGCAAGCCGAGTTTGCGCAGGCGTTCGCGCTCCAGGTTCCACGCCGAACGTGTGCTGCCCCACACCGAACGCGGCAGGAAGGCCCAGAAACTCTCGCCAAGGCGCGAACTGGCCGGATCTTCCGGGGTGGCGACACGGACATGATGGCCGCGGTTATGTTCGGTGTAGAAGTGCCCATAGAACGTCGGCGCCAGGGTGACTTTGGCCAGGAACACTTCCAGCGGCTTGGGCTTGTGCCCCAGCTCGTGGGCAGTGTTGATCGCGATGCCGGTCGCGGCGCCCGTGGACATGGCCATGCCCAGGTACGTGAACGCACTGACCTCACCGTGAAGCTGGGTGCGCGAGGTGATATAGGCGGCCGTTTTTGCCAGCCCGCTCGAAGGCTCCAGTGCGGCGCTGGCCTGGAGCAAACCGCCGTGGATGATCCAGTCGATACCGCCGACCGCCAGCCAGCCGGTGATCACCACCGAAGCAATGACGAACAGCACGCCGGTGTAGATGATCCAGCGGTAGTAGCGTTGCGATTCGAGGTGGCCGACGGCGGACTCGGGCGGGTTACTCACGTCTTCGCCCAACAGGCCATCGATCAGCGGGATGAGGCCGAAGATCACCAATACGCCAACCCACCACAGTTGTTGCACGCCGCTGGTGATTGCCAGTGTGCCGGCGAGTAAAGGCGTTGCCAGGGGCAGGATGCCGAGCCACCACAGGTGGCGTTTGCCGTCGGCCCAGACCTGCGGAGTTGCCAGGGTCTGACTCATGGCAACCTCCGGACGAGGCAGGTGCAAAACAGGTTCGAGGAGCGCGAAAAGCTCCGGGAAATCAACCATGCGATAAAAGACGTTTTTTTCATTGTTATTCGCTCTTAGGCATTTCAAAAATCATTTCAAAACAAACATTGAAATATTTTTTTAAATAAATAACGCGGAATCATTAGGTCGTCAACTAGTTTTTCAAGCCCTTATTGACGTGACCGAGCAGTCTCTTTTCCCGCCACAGGGTCAGGTGTCTAGGACAAGCATTGACGCTGTTCAACCGCGGGTCGGAGGGCACAACTATTTGCTCGCCAGGGCGAACGGAGGATGCAACACCGTGGCGTTTTGCACCGCCCGGGCACGTTTAGCCACCTGTTCCACCACCGCCACCACGCGCTCCGTGGCGGTGATCGGCAGCATATGGCCGCGCCCTTCCACCAACTGCAGCTTGACGCCGGGCACCCGGCTCGCCAGGGCCTGGCCGTGCTTTTGAAAGTCCAGCACCTGGTCCTTTGCGCCGTATATCAGGCCAATGGGCAGGGTCAGTTGCGGGTAGCGCTTGACCATGCCCGGCAGGTAATCGTTGACCTGGTTGATCTCGGTGGAGGCCGCGTAGAAGTTGGCCGGGCGCATGCCGAGCAGCCCACCGCCGCGGGTGGCGAAGTCCGCTGGAGCGGGATCGGGGGCGAACACGCCTTTGACCACCGAACCTTTGGTCAGCAGGCCGATAGGCAGGGTCAGGGTATGCGACAGCCAGCGACGCAACCCTGCCGGGCGCACCGCCAATGACAGGAACACCAGCGGCAATAGGCGTTGGGGATGGGTCAACGGTGCCACCAGGATCAACCCCGAGACCGCGTGGGGATGGTCAAGCGCCAGTGCCAGGGCAATCGCACCGCCGAGGGAATGCCCCAGCACCAGCGGTTTTTCCAGGCCCAGCGTCTGAATAAAGGCAGCGATTTGCCGGGCCTGGGCCGGCAGGTCCGCCGCCGTACCCGGATGCCGGGAGGAATAGCCCGACCCCGGTCGGTCGACGCTGATGACGCGAAAATGCTGGCGTAACTGGCCGGACAAGGCGTAGGTCAGGTTGCGACTGCTGCCCATCAGCCCGTGAATCATCACCAGCGCCGGGCCCTTGCCCTCGTCGTAATAATGAAAGCGCTCGCCATCGACCTCGACGAAGCGCCCATTGCCTGGAACGGCCGCTTCAATGCGCCGTGTCATCCAGGCACTGAAGCCCCCTAACACAACGCTCGCTGCGACCAGCACACCCGCAGCAATAACCCATTCAACAGCCATAGCTCGGTCCTCTGCTTCCCTGCTGCCGACCGCCCGACCGGAATTGATCAAGGCCTCAGCCATCGTCCACACCCTGGACCTAAACTTCGTGCATACCGTCGGACACGTCGCACATGAGGAGCCAGGGACTAGCGTAGGCGATATTTTCAGGTAGATTATTTAAAATCTTTTTTAAAATAAGTAATTCAATTTTTCTTTGCAATGGTGTTCTATCTAAAAGACAAAACAAAAACAGGAGCACATCCGATGCCCATGCAGGACAGCCTATGAATGCCCACAGCGATTCCATCGACATCGCCATCATCGGTTCAGGCTTTGCCGGCCTGTGCATGGCGATCAAGCTCAAGCAAGCCGGGTTTACTGACTTCTTTATCGCCGAGCAGGCCGAGACACTCGGCGGCACCTGGCGCGACAACCACTACCCAGGGTGCGCCTGCGATGTGCAGTCCCATGTCTATTCGTTTTCGTTCGCGCCCAACCCGGACTGGACACGCCAATTCGCCCCGCAAGCGGAGATCCGCGCCTATCTGGAGCAATGCGCCCGACGTTTCGCGCTGGCGCCGTATCTGCGCTTCGGCATGGGCCTGCAACGGGCGGTGTTCGATGAGCAGCAACAACGCTGGCAACTGAGCTTCAGCAATGGGCGCCAGGTCAGTGCGCGGGTGCTGGTGTCGGGCATGGGCGGCTTGTCGCGCCCGGCGCTGCCGGATATCCCGGGGCTGGACAGCTTCAAGGGCCAGCGCTTTCACTCCCAGCAGTGGGACCACGCCTATGCCCTGAAGGGCAAGCGTGTGGCGGTGATCGGCACTGGCGCCAGCGCCATTCAGTTCGTGCCGCAGATCGCGCCGCAGGTGGCGCATCTCGACCTGTTCCAGCGCACCCCGCCGTGGATCATGCCCAAGCCCGACCGGCCGATTTCGCGGGTTGAGCGCTGGGCGTTCAAGCACCTGCCCTTCACCCAACGGCTGGTGCGCGGCGCCTTGTATTGGGCGCTGGAAGGCCGCGTGGTGGGTTTTGCCCGGCACCCACGGCTGATGCGGATGGTGCAGAAAATCGCCCTGCGGCATTTGCACAAACACGTCACCCGCCCTTCCCTGCGCAAGGCGCTGACGCCGGACTACACCCTCGGCTGCAAGCGCGTGCTGATCTCCAACGACTATTACCCGGCGTTGTCGCGCAGCAATGTGCAGGTGGTGACCGACAGCGTGCTGCGCATCGAAGCTGATGGCGTGATCACCGCCGACGGCGTCAAGCACCCGGCCGATTGCCTGATCTTCGGCACCGGCTTCCAGGCCACCGACCCGCTGCCCCGCGACTGCATCATCGGGCGTCACGGTGTCGACCTGATGGACGCCTGGCACGACGGCGCCCACGCCTACAAAGGCGCCACGGTGCCCGGCTACCCGAACCTGTTCCTGATCATCGGCCCCAACACCGGCCTGGGGCACAACTCGATGATCCTGATGATCGAAGCCCAGGTCGCTTACATCCTCGATGCGCTGCAACAGATGCAGCGCCACCGCATCGCCACGGTAGACGTCAAACCCTCGGTGGAACAGGCCTACAACCGCCAACTGCAGGACAAACTCACGCGCACCATCTGGAACACCGGCGGTTGCCGAAGCTGGTACCTCGACCCCCGCACCGGCAAGAACACCACCCTGTGGCCGGGCTCGACCTGGCGCTTCAAACAAATCACCCGGCATTTTGCGCTCAAGGATTATGTCGCCGGCATGGCGCCGATTGACGCGGCTCCCCGCGCAACGGCTGCGCCACACTCCACCGCAGAAGGGAGCCTGTCATGAAGTCATTCAACGGCCGCGTGGCGGCGATCACTGGCGCGGCATCCGGCATGGGCCGTGCGTTGGCCCTGGCCCTGGCGCGCGAAGGTTGCCACCTGGCGCTGGCGGACAAGAACAGCCAAGGCCTGGAGCAGACCTTGGCGTTGATCAAGACGTCGACGCTGTCACCGGTGCTCGTGACCACCCAAGTGCTGGATGTGTCCGACCGCCAAGCCATGGAGGCCTGGGCCGCGCGCTGCGTCGCCGATCACGGCCAGGTCAACCTGATCTTCAACAACGCCGGGGTGGCACTGTCGAGCACCGTCGAAGGCGTGGACTACAGCGATCTGGAATGGATCATCGGCATCAACTTCTGGGGCGTGGTGCATGGGACCAAGGCCTTCCTGCCGTATCTCAAAGCCAGCGGCGACGGCCATGTGATCAACACCTCCAGCGTGTTCGGGCTGTTTGCCCAGCCAGGCATGAGCGGCTACAACGCCAGCAAATTCGCGGTGCGCGGTTTTACCGAAGCCCTTCGCCAGGAATTGGACCTGCAACATTGCGGCGTCTCGGCCAGTTGCGTCCACCCCGGCGGCATCCGCACCGATATCTGCCGCAGCAGCCGCATCGACGCCAACATGACCGGCTTTCTGATCCACAGCGAACAGCAGGCCCGCGCCGATTTCGAAAAGCTGTTCATCACCGACGCCGACCAGGCCGCCAAGGTGATCCTGCAGGGCGTGCGCAAGAATAAACGGCGCGTACTCATCGGCCGCGATGCGTATTTCCTCGACCTGCTCGCCCGCTGCCTGCCGGCGGCCTATCAAGCGCTGGTGGTGTTCGCCAGCAAGCGTATGGCCCCCAAGCAACGCACGCCGGTGCTTGAAACCAACGACGAACCCCGTCTCTGAACAGGAGCAAGCCCATGCTGCCGATCCGTCGCGATATCCGTTTTGCCTTGCCCGCCGAACGCATCAAGAACTGGCACGAACAAGGCCCGTTCATCACGCATTTCTTCAATGCGCTGTCGCTGCTGTTTCCCCAGGGCGAACTGTTTTTCATGGACAGCGTGCGCCACTACCGCCAACGCATCGATGACCCGGCGCTGACACAAGAGATCCAGGGTTTTATCGGCCAGGAGGCCATGCACAGCCGCGAACACGTGGCCTACAACGACTTGCTGCACGCCGCAGGCCTGCCAGCACATCGCCTGGATCGACGCCTGAAATTCTTCCTCGACCTGCAGAAAAAACACCTGCCGCCGTCGTTCAACCTGGCGGTGACCATCGCCCTTGAGCATTACACCGCGATGCTCGCGGAAATCCTGCTGAGCGACCCCTCGCGCTTCGGCGATTCGCTCAAGGGCTACCAGCAGATGTGGTACTGGCACGCCCTCGAAGAAACCGAGCACAAGGCGGTGGCGTTCGATGTGTGGAACCGCGTGATCAAGCCAGGCCCGCTGCGCTACCTGCTGCGCACCGGGACGATGCTGACTACGACGCTGCTCTTCTGGCTGGTGGTGTTTGATTTCCACCTGCGCCTGCTGATTGCCGACCGCCAGCCCGGCGGGCACCTGCAAGGGTTCTGGCGCATGCTCAAGTTTTTGTATGGGCCCAAGGGCGTGTTCCCGCGGATGCTGCGGCCGTGGCTGCACTACTTCAAACCGGGCTTTCATCCGTGGGACCACGACAACCGTGCGCGCCTGGCACGGATCGATGGCTTGGTCGAAGAGATCGAGCAGACCCAGCGCGAATACCGCTCAGCCCAGGCCCAGGCTTAGGCCAACGCGGCGCGCTTGCGCACGAAACCTGGCAACTGATCGCCCCGCAGCGCCACTTGCAGCACCACGGTCGCCCGATCACCGTGGGTGCTCAGGATGGCGCAAACACTGTTCAAACTGCGCTTCACCGAGCGTCTGGCCGCCTTGGCCAGTGTTGCGGTCGCACACGTGCGTTTTCAGGTGCCTCAGCACGCTCACTGACGCGTTCGCTATTGAGCAATGGAACTTTCTGACAAGAACCAATCCCTAAGCCAGCTTCAAGAGGTAAAATCGGCGGCTTTTTCAGGATTCCCTGATACTCCAACCAGGGAACAGGCTGAAGTCGCAGGCAGCAAGGAGGTTGGCTTGAGATGCAACACAAGTGGTCGAATACTATGCACCCACTGATGTTTAACGCCGTACTGTGGTTATGTGGGGTTGCTCTGCTCTATCTGATCAAGGCGCTCGTGGAAGTGTTTTCAGGGCCCATCAGCGAAACCTGGATGGACCTGACGCTGGTGCTGACGGCGTACCTGTTACTCTTCGTTCTTGACCCCATACGAACCAGGATAAACCGCCGCCTGCACAAACGCGCCCGGCGTAAACAGGCTCGCCAGGACACCGGCACGGGTGCCTGACACTTTTCTAGGAGTAAACCTTTGTCCCAACCCGGCGATACCCATCAACTCGCGCTGGACAGATTCCTGCATGAGCACCCGGATGTACTCACCCAACTGGACACCCTGAACCCACTGGCCGCCCAGGCCAAAGGCGAAACCCTGGCGCAATACCGCGCCGAACGCCTGCATGAAGCGTTCGAAGCCGAAGCCGAGCGCCTGGGGCTGTTTGCCTGGGAGCTGACCCTCAAGCTGACGGCCGAATCCGCCCAGGCATTCGAAGCGCAACGCCTCGAAGTGCATAGGGAAGTGGCGCAGATGGCGGGGATGAGCTGGGACGAATACTGCGAGTTGCATGGTGTGAGCGGCTGACACCGCATGCCATGAACCCGCAGTGCCACGCGGGTTTTATCGCGTCACACCATCGCCAGCGGATGCTTGCGCTTGGGCGCCCCGAACACCCGGTCGATGGCATCGAGGTCGTGCTCGTCCAGCACCAGTTGAGCGGCCGCAGCGTTAAGCCGCACATGCTCCGGCGTAACGGCCTTGGGGATGGCGATCACCCCGTCCTGACGCACCACCCAGGCCAGCGCGACCTGCGCGGGCGTTGCCTGATGCCGATGGGCGATCTGTTTAAGGGTGGGGCTGGACAGCAACTCGCCACCTTGCGCGATCGGACAGTAAGCCATCAACGGCAAGTGATGTTGTTGCCACCACGGCAGCAGGTCGAATTCAATGCCGCGCTCTTGAATGTTGTAGAGCACCTGGTTGGTCGCGCAGGCCGGTGAAGCGAGTTCCTGCAGGTCTGCCACATCAAAGTTGGAAACGCCCCAGCGGCCGATTTTACCGGCTTCGCGCAAACGCTCGAACGCTTCGACGGTCTCTTCCAGTGGGTACTGACCGCGCCAGTGCAGCAGGTACAGGTCGATGTATTCGGTGCCCAGCCGTTGCAGGCTGGCGTCGCACGCACGCGGTATGCCCGTGCGACTGGCGTTATGGGGGTAGACCTTGCTCACCAGGAACACCTGCTCGCGCTTGCCGCGAATGGCCTCGCCAACCACGCTTTCGGCGCCGCCTTCGCCGTACATTTCCGCGGTATCGATCAGGCTCATGCCCTCCTCGATGCCGCACTGCAGCGCCGCGACTTCGGCGCGGCGCCGGTCCGGGTCTTCGCCCATGCGCCAGGTGCCCTGGCCGATGACAGGGACCGGAACACCGGCCAGATCAATGGTTCGCATGACAACCTCCTGATGTGTTCGCGGGTTAACAGTGTGGCATTCACCAGACAAAAGGGTTCAATCGAAGTATGGTTGCCCTTTGCCAAATCGCCGGGAAGGGCCTGCAATGCTGTTTGTCGTAATGCTCGGGGGTAAGCACCCACGGGCCAGGATCGAAGTCCATGACGTGGTATTCGCCGTGGCGGATACGCTGGACGCCACCTACCCACAGTTGCGCGACGCCTGGTTTGGCAGCCCCAAGGGTATGCATATCGATTCGTGGATGGCGGTCGATGGCGTCGACGGCTGGAAAGTCGAGCTCAGCCATTTGGCGCCCCAGGCCGGCGCGCACCACCTGTACTTCATCAACCTGGGCGGCTACGAGGCCAACCGCTTTGGCGAGGCGCATCACTACCTGCTGGTGGTTGCCCGCGACAAGAAGGAAGCGACGTGCAAAGGCAAGCAACAGTTGCTGCGCCACTGGTCACAGGCCCACACCGACGGTGTGCTGGACATCGACGACTGCCTGCCCATCGACCTGGTGGACGGCCGTTACCTTCACCTGGTCCAAGGCCAGCACCAGCCGGTGATCCAGCAGAACGACTACAGGGTGCTGGCGTGAGCGCCATGGCCGGATAGCTCATTTCATGAGAGGGGGAGCCTGCTCTAAAGTGCAGTGATGTTGTTCAGAATGATCGCGACGGCCTGGGCTGGGCTCATATGGGTTACCTGAAGATTCATCGCAAGGCGCAACTTTATCCTATAGACGCATGGCGATGCCGTGCATGATCGGTTCCACGCTCCCGGTCAGCACCACGCCGCCCTGCCCGTCCCACTGCACGGTGACCGTGCCGCCGTCACATTGCACCTCAACGCTATCGTCAAGCAGGCCGCGTCGAATTCCGTTCACCACGGCGCCACAGCAGCACGAGCCAGACCCCAGCGGCACCCCGCCCCCGCGCTCCCAGATACGCAGGCGAATATGCCCGCGATCAACAACCTGGACAAAATGCACATTGGTCCTGGCGGGAAACAGCGCGTGAACTTCCAGTGCCGGACCCAGGGTTTCCACGTCGACGGCGGCCAGGTCCGCGACAAAGAAGGTGCAATGGGGGTTGCCCATGCTGCACGCCGCGGGGTTACCTTCGAGTGGCAACCACAGGGTGTCCATCGACTCGGCCAGCGGCACTGTTTCCCAGCCCAGCGATGGCGCGCCCATATTCACCGACACCCGCCGCCCCGACGCACGCTCACACGTCAGTAAACCTCGGTCAGTACGCAGCACGATGGAATCGGTGCCGGCTTCGTGCATCAGCCGGTCGGCCACACCGCGCGTGGCGCTACCGCACGTTTGCAGCGGCGTGCCATCGGGGTTCCAGAATTTGATCCGCGCGGCGGCGTCTGCACAGTCGAGCACCACCGCCAACTGGTTGAAGCCGATACCGGTGTGACGATTACCGAGGCGACGAGCGAGTTGCGCGGTGATCGGATCATCCAGACCACGGCGATCGATGATGATGAAATCGTCGCCATGGGCGTGCATCTTCACGAAAGGCAGCGTCATGGGGTGTGCTGTGGACTGTGACAAATCAGAGCACGCTCCCCATCGCCTTCATCAACACCAGGTCGCGCCCATAAATATCCGGCGCATACACCAACCCACCCTGGCGATCCACTTCCACGGTCCAGTACCCGAGCAACACCGGCACCGGCGTGGCCAGGCGGAATTCATGGGTCACGCCGGTGGCCAGCAATTCATCGGTGCGAGTGCGTTCTGCCGGGGTCACCAGCAGGTCGCGCAGCAGCAAGGGTTGTTCAACCCGCACGCAACCCGAGCTGAACGCGCGCGGGCCTTTGGTGAACAGCGGTTGGCTGGGGGTGTCGTGCAGGTACACCGAGTACGGGTTGGGGAAACGCATGACGATCTTGCCCAGCGGGTTGCGCGGACCGGCGTCCTGGCGCAGCAGGATGTTGCCGGGGCGGGCCCAGTCGATGTGTTCGGGGGCCAGCGGGCGGCCCTCGGGGTCGAGCACTTGCAGGTTTTGCTGGCGCAGGTATTCGGGGTTGAGGCGGATGGCCGGGAGCTTGTCCTCGCGCATGATGGTGGGCGGGATGGTCCAGGTCGGGTTGAGGGTCAACCGGGTGATGCGCGACTTGAGCAGCGGTGTCTGGCGTTCGGCGCGGCCGACCTGCAGGCGGGTTTGCCACACCGGGATGCCACTCTGATAGACGCTCAGTTGCGCGGCGGCGACGTTGACCAGCACGCCTTCGGGCTCCAGGTCCTGGCTCAGCCAGCGGAAGCGCTCCAGGTTGATACGCAACTGTTCGCGGCGCATCAACGGGCTGATATTCAGTTCGGCCACGGTGCCGGCGCCGATCACGCCGTCGGATTGCAGCGAGTGGCTGACCTGGAAGGTCTTGACCGCCTGCACCAGTTCGTCTCGGTACTGCTTGTCGTTGCCCTTGGGTTCGCTAGCGAGGTAGCCGCCACGGTAGAGGCGCCGCGCCAGTTCCGGCACGCGCGGGTCTTCCATGCCGGGGCGCAACAGCGGCCCACTGGCGACCGCATCCCAATGGGGCAACGGCTGCTGGCGCAGCGTGGAGTAGACGTTACGCAGGCTGCGGTATAAATCCGCAGCGGGGCGGGCCTGGTCGAAGGCTTGCGCCATGTCGTGCAAGCCCGTGCTGGCGAAGGCCAACACCTCGGTATCCGGGTCGCGGGCGGGCGGCTGGGAATGCCACAGCGGTTCGAAGCGCGATTGCTGCAGGCGCCCATAATGCAAATCCTGCAGGGCGTGCAGGTACTGCTCGCTGGTGCCGATATCGCTGCACAGCACATTGGCCGCGGCATCCGCCGAGGGCAGGCTATAGTGGGTGGGGTCCAGGCCGTCGTCGGCCAGCATCAGCAACTGCGTTTGCAGTGCCTGGCGGCGTTCGGCGGCGGCCCACAGCGGCACATCACCCTGCTGCTGATAGAACGCCTGCAGGCGCGCCAATGTCGCCGCGTCGATGCGCGGGGCAAGGCTGGGGCAGACGCTGGGCAACTGCGCGAGGGCCTGTTGCACCGGGCTCGCCGGAATCACCGGCAACGCGTCCATCAGCACTTCGTCGGCTGTTGCGACCAGCGGTGCAACGAGCAAGCAAATGCTCAAGTAACATGCGTGTTTTTTGAACAATAGCTTTGCTCCAATCCACAGTGGGGGGATGTACTGTAGATGCTGACTTTTATGTGCCGCCTCGGCCTGATGACCTTGACCGTGGCTACGCTGAGCACCGTTGTGCTCGCCGCCGACGGCAACCCTGTTTCCTTGTATAGCAGCCTGGCGCGCTCGGCTCCAGAACTCAATCCCGCTGTACTGAAAAGCGCGCTGAGCGCGGTGCAGTGTGCGGTCAATAATGGCGAGGATCGTTCCGAGCGCCTGGCCGTGATTGACTATTCTCAGCCTTCGACCGCTCGTCGGCTATGGATTTTCGATTTGCGCAAAAAGACCCTGGTGCTGCGCGACCTGGTGGCCCACGGGGCCAAGTCCGGGGAAAACTTCGCCACCCAGTTCTCCAATCGTGAAGGCAGCCATCAGTCCAGCCTGGGCCTGTTCCGCACCCGGGAAAGTTACCTGGGCACTCATGGCTACTCACTGCGCATGGACGGCCTCGAGCCGGGCTTCAATGATCAGGCGCGTGACCGGGCCCTGGTGATTCACGCCGCCGACTATGTCAGCCCCTTGTGGAGCAAGCGCGAAGGCCGTATCGGCCGCAGCCAGGGCTGCCCGGCGGTGCGCCCGCAGGTGGCGCGCCAGGTGGTGGATAAACTCAAGGACGGGCAGTTCATGTTCTCGTGGTACCCGGACCAGCGCTGGTTGAAGTCTTCGACCTACCTCAACTGCAAACCCCAACAGGTGGCGAGTAGTCGTACAATCCGTGGCGGTTAGCCTGTCCCCACCGATAAGAGAGAGCGTCGCATGCTTCTACATAAGTCCACCTGGATCGAGATCGGCCAGTTTCTGGAGCGCAGCCGCACGGTGGTGATCCCCATCGGTTCGAATGAACAACATGGCCCCACCGGCCTGTTGGGCACCGACTGGATGTGCCCGGAAATCATCGCCCACCAAGCGCAAAAGCACGCCGACATCCTGATCGGCCCGACCTTCAATATCGGCATGGCCCAGCACCACCTGGGCTTTCCCGGCACCATTTCGCTGCGCCCATCCACCTTTATTGCTGCAATTGGCGACTGGGTACGTTCACTGGCCGGGCACGGTTTCGACAAGATCCTGTTTCTCAACGGCCATGGCGGCAACATCGCTACGATTGAAGCGGCGTTTTCCGAGCTGTACGCCGAAGCCAGCTTCGCCCGCCAACCGGCCGGGTTTGCGCTGAAACTGGTGAACTGGTGGGATCTGGAAGGCGTCAACGAGCTGGCTCACCGACAGTTCCCGGTCGGTCACGGCAGCCACGCCACGCCGTCGGAGATCGCCGTGACGCAGTGGGCTTATCCGGAGTCGATCAAGTCCGCCGATTATTCGCCGCAGATCGCCAACACCGGGCCGATCCGTGAAGCGCTGGACTTCCGCACGCGTTTCCCCGACGGGCGCATGGGCTCGGACCCGGCCCTGGCGACCGTGGAGAAAGGCGGTGAGTTGGTGGCGTTGGCCGCTCAAGGGCTGATCAAGGTTGTCGACAGCTTCAGTCACGAAGCAACACCTTAAACCATAGCCCCGCCCACAGGGTTTATCGGTGGCCTGCGGTCACTTGCACTCTTGTGCCGTCAACTCCAGGCGAGACGGTGTGATGGTCGACGCGAGCGGCTTGCGCTCATACAGGAACACCTTGGTGCCGTCCTGGGACTTGTAGGCCTCCAGTACATCATCGGCGGCAATCTTGCTGGTCAACACCACCCTGGCGTGGCGCGAGTTCTGCGTCACGGTCGAAGTGATATTGTATTTTTCTAGCTTGGGCAACACGCACTGCATATAACTTTCGGGGGTCTTGGCGGTTTGCAGGGTCAATGTCGGAGCATTCGGAGAAGACACACAACCGGCCATTAACAAGGAAGCAAAGGCCAGGGCCGGGGCGAAAAAAGAGCGCATAAAAATCCTGAATATATAAAAGGAAACGTTCACATCAACCCGCTCGGACTAACGCCTTGAGCGACACATCAAATTGTTTCAAGGCATCGAGCTGGACATCACGCTGCTGCTCGATCTGCGCGGCAATCTCCGGGGCGGCCTTGTCACGGGTCCACACCGATGGCACTTGCTTATGCACCGAGCCTTCGGCCTTGGCGATGTACTGCAGGTTCGCGTCGTAGAAGCGCGCGATAAAATGCGCCTCGACCTGATCGTTACGCGGGGTCAACAGTTGGTTATGGGTGTCGAGCATCACCACCACATCGGGGTGAGCCTGCACAAGCGCATCCAGCGTGTCGTAAACGGTCACCGACAAAAACGTACCTTGCAACGAACTCATCAACCAGTCGATGGCCAACTCCGGGTCGGAGCTGTTGACGAACGCCTCGCGGATGCGCCCATCGAGGGCATCCCTAGCGCCATTCAAGGCCGTGTCGTGGTAGCGTTCAAGGTAGCCGAGGTTGTCGACCGTGTTTTCGCTGTACAGCACCCCCACTGACTGCTCGTGCCGCAGGGAGTCTACGCTACCGTCGATTGATAGCAAATGGCCTGCACGCAGTTCATCGGCGATTGCCGGGTTGATCATGACCGCAGTGCTCATCATCAGGGTCATTAAAGCCAGTTGAATAAACGTCCTCATCGCGCGATTTCCTTGAACTGCGTCTCGATGGGGCGATTTTCCGCTTTTCCTGAAAAAACAGAACTTGCAATCCTCGATGATGACTATTATCTGAACCAATAGTGCTTACATAAAATCTATAAGGACCACGCTATGAAACCCCACCAGAAAACCTTCGACCGCATCCGCGAAGCCGTATTGCCGGAGTATCGCGAGCGGGTTGCCGATTACCTGGTCGACTATGAACGTGTCTTGCAAGACCCGACGGCCGACTCGGACGATGCCCAAGCCAGCGCCCAGCAATTGCTGGGCTATCTGCGAGGGTTGAACACCACTCGCGTGCTGGGCATGGCCGACTGGGAAGAGCTGGACCGGCGCGTAGCGCAGGAATGGCCTAAAGCGCGGGCCTTGGCAGATTGACCCATTCCTGCACCGATGGCCGCTGCCATTGGCGTTGCGCGTAGTCCACCAACTCGGCCGGTACGCTGTCGCCGTTGAGGATCAGGCGGTTAAGCATCACCGCCAGGTCCAAATCGGCAATCGACCACGCGCCGAACAAGTACGCCGGATTACCCGCCAACAGCACCTGCGCCGCACTGACCAGGCGGTGTGCAGCGGCCTCGGCCAGCGGCGACAACGGCGGCATCTGCTGCCCATAGAACACCACCAACGTCGAACGCTCCTGACGAATCGGCAGCAAATCGCTGCGCAACCACGCCTGAACCTGCCGCGCCCTCGCCCGCTGCTTTGGATCGGCCGGGTACACCGCGGTTTCGGGGTAGGCCTCGTCCAGGTATTCGCTGATCGCCGAGGACTCTGACAGGGCGAAGTCCCCGTCCACCAACGTCGGCACGCGCTGGGTCACGGACAGTCGGGCAAAGTCGTGCGTCTGGTGTTGCGCGGCATCCAAATCAAGGACCACGGTGTCGAACGCCAGACCTTTTTCGCGCAGGGTGACGAACACCGACATCGCATAGGGGCTGGCGAACAGCGAATCAACGTAAAGGCGCAGCGCGGCTTGGTTCATGACGGATCTCCTTGGGTGAAAGCCCACGCTACGAGAACGGCGGCGATAAAGACAATGCGCAGTTTTTATAGGGGCATTCCTCGGCGGAATAGCGGTTTAACCGGCAAACCCGCCCTGCTCCAGAAAGGCCCGTTCTTCCTCCGTGGTCAGCCTGGCCAGCACCTCATTGCGATGGGGAAAGCGCCCGAACTGTTCGATGATCCGCGCGTGTTCCTTGGCCCAATGGAACGTGTTGGCATCCAATGGCTGGTTGAGGACCAGGGAGCGTTGCTGGTCCTGCACGTTTTCAGAATGCTCAAACGGCAGATAGCAAAACGCACGCAATTGCGGCTCGATCAATTGATCCAGCCCGGCATCTACCATGCGCCGCGCATACAAGCGCGCCAATGGGTCCGTGGCAAACATATGCGCCGTGCCGCGAAATGCGTTGCGCGGGAACTGATCGAGCAGAATAAGCAAGGCCAGCGCGCCCTGCGCCGAGCTCAACCAGCCCTCCAGCTCACGCCGGGCCGCTTGCAGATGAGTGGCGTAGAAGGTGTCGCGAAACGCGGCGTCGAACGCAGCGTCCTTGGCGAACCAGCGCTTGGGGCCGGCTTGCGTCCAGAAGTCGACGACGGCATGCGGGGTATGGATTGCCTCGTTGTGTTGCTTGCTCATCAGCAGCCTCTTCCAGTGGTAGGCACGAGCGTCCTCGCCCTCAGTGACAACACGCAGCAGTGCGCATAAATACGTTATACGATAACATCCTGTTTTCGTCCTGCCCTTGTGAACGTCGACCATGAATGACGCTGTTTCCTTACGCCAACGCCTACTGTCCATCGACGCCCTGCGCGGTCTGGTTATCCTCATCATGTTGCTCGACCACGTGCGCGAGACCTTCCTGCTGCACCGTCAGGTCAGCGACCCGATGAGTATCGACAGCACCGAGCCTGCGCTGTTTATCAGCCGCACCCTCGCCCACGTGTGTGCGCCGGTGTTCGTGTTGCTCACCGGGCTGTCCGCCTGGTTGTACGGCCAAAAGTATCAGGGCCGTCGCGATGTGTCGGCCTTTCTGTTCAAGCGCGGGCTGTTCTTGATTGTGTTGGAGTTTAGCCTGGTCAACTTCGCCTGGACCTTCCAACTGCCGCCCAGCGTCATCTATCTGCAGGTGATCTGGGCGATTGGCCTGAGCATGATCGCCCTCGCCGCGCTGGTGTGGTTACCGCGCCCGCTGCTGATCACGTTGGCACTGGTGATCATGGCCGGGCATAACCTGCTGGACGCGCTGCACTTCGCTCCTGGGACAGTGCTGCAGACTGTGTGGGCGATCCTGCATGAACGTAGCTGGATCGAGGTGTCCGATCACCTGCGATTGCGCATCACATACCCGGTGTTGCCATGGATCGGTGTGATCGCGCTGGGTTACGGCCTGGGCCCGTGGTTTGCCAATGCCATGGCGCCGACCCTGCGTCAGCGCTACCTGTTGCGGGCGGGGCTCGGTGCGTTGGTCGGGTTCGTGTTGTTGCGGGCCGCCAATGGGTATGGCGAGAAGCCTTGGCAGATGTATGACAGCAGTCTGTCGACGCTGATGAGCTTTTTCAATGTCACCAAATATCCGCCTTCGCTGTTGTTTCTCGCGTTGACACTGGGCATTGGACTGTTATTGCTGCTGGCGCTTGAACGCGCGGGGCAGCGGTGCTGGATCGGCTTGCTCGCGGTATTTGGCGCAGCGCCGATGTTCTTTTACCTGTTGCATCTGTATGTGTTGAAAATCCTGTACATCGCGTGTGTGGCGCTGTTCGGCCTCGACCACGGCGACTACTTCGGTTTCGACAGTGTTGGCGCGATTTGGTGGGTGGCGCTGCTATTACCCATCGCACTGTATTGGCCAGTGCGCTGGTTTGCCGGGTTGAAAGCACGGCGGCGGGATATGGCGTGGCTCAAATACCTGTGACCCGTCGCCGCTCCGGATGCGGGAGGGAGCAAGTCCCCCGCCCGCATTTCTGTGAAATGTATTACGCCAGCTCGGCGCGCAGTTGACGCGCTGCCGTGACCATATGGATCAACGCCGCTTCAGTCTCCGGCCAGCCACGCGTTTTCAAGCCGCAGTCCGGGTTCACCCACAAGCGCTCTGCCGGAATCCGTTTGGCGGCCTTGCGCAGCAGGTTGGCCATTTCCGACGCGTCCGGCACCCGTGGCGAGTGGATGTCGTAGACGCCCGGGCCGATGTCGTTCGGGTAAGCAAAGGCTTCGAACGCGTCCAGCAACTCCATGTCCGAGCGCGAGGTTTCGATGGTGATCACGTCGGCATCCATCGCCGCGATGGACTCGATCACATCGTTGAACTCGCTGTAGCACATGTGCGTATGGATCTGGGTTTCGTCACGCACGCCGCAAGCGCACAGGCGGAATGCTTCGGTGGCCCAGTCCAGGTAGTGCTGCCATTGCGCCTGGCGCAACGGCAAGCCTTCACGGAACGCGGCTTCATCGATCTGCACGATCTGGATGCCGGCGGCTTCCAGGTCGACCACTTCGTCACGGATCGCCAGGGCGAGTTGACGCGCCTGCACTTCGCGGCTCACGTCTTCACGCGGGAAGGACCACATCAGCATGGTCACCGGGCCGGTCAGCATGCCCTTCATCACCTTGCGGGTCAGGCCTTGGGCGTAGCGTATCCAATCCACCGTCATCGCCTGCGGGCGGCTCAGGTCGCCGAAAATCACCGCCGGTTTCACACAGCGTGAACCGTAGCTCTGGACCCAGCCAAAGCGCGTGAAGGCGTAGCCGTCCAATTGCTCGGCAAAGTATTCGACCATGTCATTGCGCTCGGCTTCACCATGCACCAGCACGTCCAGGCCGATGTTTTCCTGCACTTCAACGGCGTGACGAATCTCGCTGTGCATCGCCTCGACGTATTCGGCCTCGCTCAACTTGCCCTGTTTGTAGGACTGGCGCGCCAGGCGGATCGACGCGGTTTGTGGGAACGAACCGATGGTGGTGGTCGGGAACGGCGGCAACTTGAGACCGGCGCGTTGTGTCTCGATGCGCTGGGCAAACGGCGACTGGCGCTGGCTGTCCTGAGCGGTGATCGCCGCCACACGGGCTTGCACCGCCGGTTTGTGAATGCGCGGCGATGCCGCGCGGGCCGCCTGTACGGCGCGGCTTTCGGCGAGGGCGGCGAGCACGTTCGGCGCTTCGGGCTGGTTGACGGCCTGGGCCAGCACGGCCACTTCGGCGCACTTCTGGACCGCGAACGCCAGCCAGCTTTTCAACTCGCTATCGAGCTGGTCTTCACGGCCCAGGTCGACCGGGCTGTGCAGCAACGAGCAGGACGGCGCCACCCACAGCCGATCGCCCAGCTTCTCATGGGCGTGCTGCAGGGTGCCGAGGGCGTGTTCCAGGTCGCAACGCCAGACGTTACGGCCGTTGACCACGCCCAGGGACAAGACTTTGTAGGCCGGCAGGCGGTCGAGGATGGTCGGGTACTGCTCCGGTGCGCGCACCAGGTCAATGTGCAGGCCATCCACCGGCAGGTTGGCGGCCAGGCCGAGGTTTTCTTCCAGGCCGCCGAAGTAGGTAGCGACCAATTTTTTCAGCGGATCGCGCTGGATCAGGTTGTAGGCGCGTTCGAAGGCGTTTTTCCACGCCTGCGGCAGGTCGAGTACGAGAATCGGCTCGTCGATCTGCACCCACTCCACGCCCAGGTCAGCCAGGCGCTGGAAGATCTGGCCGTACAGGGGCAGCAGGCGTTCGAGCAGGTCGAGCTTGTCGAAATCGCTGCCCTTGGCCTTGCCCAGCCACAGGTACGTCAGCGGGCCGATCACCACGGGCTTGACGGTGTGGCCCAGGTCACGCGCCTCCTTGACCTCGTCGAAGAGCTGCTCCCAACCGAGGTGAAAGTGCTGGTCGACGCTGAATTCAGGCACCAGGTAGTGGTAATTGGTGTCGAACCACTTGGTCATTTCCTGAGCGTGCGCCCCACCGCAGCAAGGGTCACTGACGCCGCGCGCCATGCCGAACAAGGTCTGCAAAGTGGCCTTGCCATCCGCCGGGCGGAAGCGCTCAGGGATCACCCCGAACATCAGCGAATGGGTGAGTACCTGGTCGTACCAGGCAAAATCACCGACGGGCAACAGGTCGATGCCGGCCTGTTTTTGCAAGGCCCAATGCGCCTTGCGCAAGTCACGGCCAACGGCGTGCAGGCCGGCTTCGTCGAGTTCGCCCTTCCAAAACGCTTCCTGCGCTTTTTTCAGTTCACGATCGCGTCCAATGCGTGGAAATCCGAGGGAATGAGCGACTGCCATGACTTACAACTCCAATACCGTTAGTGATGGCGGCCATTGTCGGCAGACTCGCATAGTGAGACAAACTCATTTTATTCCTGATGATCACAAGATCTACTCATGTTAATACCGCCCTCACGGCGCCTGAACACCTGACCCTTGTAGGAGCGAGCTTGCTCGCGAAGAACCTAAGTGCGCCGCGTACCGTCAGGCAGCCCGCATGATCGTTGGCGTTCTTCGCGAGCAAGCTCGCTCCTACAGGCTGTAACATCAACGGAATCGAATAGCTCACGAACAGCCGATTCTGGTCCTGGTCCCGCGCGACCTCACTGCGCGACACACCGTTACGCCAGCCGAACCCGACGTTCTTGAAGGTGCCGCTCTGCACCACATAATCCAACGAAATATCCCGCTCCCACTCGCTGGCGTTATTCCCGCTGGCGGTGAGGATATGGTCGCCTTTCAAATACATCATCGACGCCTTCAAGCCCGGCACGCCCAACGCCGCGAAGTCATAGGCGTATTGCGCAAAGGCCGTGCGCTCACCGGCCTGGATAAAGGTTTGCACCGTCCGGTCGGTGTAGAGGTACAGGCTGGAGCCACCCTCTCCTTTGTTCACCAGGCCGCCCTGGTTGAGTTGGGCAAAGTTGCTGTCATCGGACACTTGTTGGTAACCGGCGGTAATCGCGTGAGGCCCCAGGGAGTAGATGAAGGCCGCACTCCAGGTGTTGTTGTCGATTTCACCGCTGCCATTTTTGCTATAGCCGGCGAACTTGTAGCCTTCGGCGCGCCCGGCGGCGCTGCTGTTTTTGCCGTCGGAGGTGGTCTTGAAGTAACGCAGGTCGGTTTTCAACGAACCGTAGTCGCCCAGCGGCAATACATGAATCAAGCCGGCAAAGTGTTGTTGGTAATAGTCTTCGAGGTTGGCGTAGTAGTACTGGACCATCAGGTCCTTCGTCAGTTGGTAGTCGGCACCGGCGTAGGTGAATTTATTGCTTTCCTGGGTGCCGCCCGCCGCTGCCAGGTCGCTGGAGCCGCGCCCGGTGGTGTGATGATGGTTTGATGTCAGCGCCCTGGATACACCGCGATCCCAATGTGGGAGGGGGCTTGCCCCCGATAGCGTTGTGTCAGACACCCCATAGGCCAGCTGATCCACCGCCATCGGGAGCAAGCGTCCTCCCACATTGGGCCGGTGCATGCCGTTGGAGAGTCATATTCCGTGGCTATGCTTGGAAACCCGGCGCGCAAAATCCGCCCGCTAACCTTTCGATCTGCTCCAAGTGCGGGCACAATGCGTGTCCTTTTTTGGCAGGCACCGCCGCAGGCTCTCAAAAATGATCAAAACGCCGTACTACCTCATCGATAAACAGAAACTTCTGGTCAACATGCAGAAGATTGCTTACGTGCGCGAACAGTCCGGCGCCAAGGCGTTGCTGGCGCTCAAGTGCTTTGCCACCTGGTCGGTGTTTGACCTGATGCAGCAATACATGGACGGCACCACGTCGTCGTCGCTGTATGAATTGAAGCTCGGTCGCCAGAAGTTCGAAGGCGAGGCGCACGCCTACAGCGTGGCCTGGGCCGACGATGAAATCGAAGAGATGCTGGAAAACTGCGACAAGATCATCTTCAACTCCATCAGCCAACTGCAGCGCTTTGCCGAGCGTTCCGAGGGCAAGACCCGCGGCCTGCGCGTCAACCCGCAGGTGAGCAGTTCGGATTACCTGCTGGCCGACCCGGCGCGCCCGTTCAGCCGTCTGGGCGAATGGGACCCGATGAAAATCGAAGGCGTGATCGAGCAGATCTCCGGTTTCATGTTCCACAACAACTGCGAAAACGACGACTTCAGCCTGTTCGACAAGATGCTGTGTACCATCGAAGAACGCTTCGGTGCGTTGCTGCACAAGGTCAAGTGGGTCAGCCTCGGCGGCGGCATCCACTTCACCGGCGAAGACTATGCCGTGGACGCATTCTGTGCGCGCTTGAAGGCGTTCTCCGAGAAGTACGGCGTGCAGGTGTACCTGGAACCTGGCGAAGCCGCGATCACCAACAGCGCCTCGCTGGAAGTCACCGTGCTCGACACCCTCTACAACGGCAAACACCTGGCCGTGGTCGACAGTTCCATCGAAGCCCACCTGCTGGACCTGCTGATCTACCGCCTCAACGCCAAGCTGGCGCCGAGCGCGGGTGAACACACCTACATGGTGTGCGGCAAATCCTGCCTGGCCGGGGACATTTTCGGCGAGTATCAATTTGATCGTCCGTTGGCCATCGGCGATCGGCTGTCGTTCATCGACACCGCGGGCTACACCATGGTCAAGAAAAACTGGTTCAACGGCCTGAAAATGCCGTCCATCGTAGTGAAACAACTCGACGGTACAGTCGAGGTGGTTCGTGAATTTGGTTACGACGACTACCTGTCCAGCCTTTCGTAAGCTGGCGGATAAAGGAGAGATAAAGCAATTGAAAAAGAACGTTCTTATCATTGGTGCAGGAGGTGTCGCCAAGGTGGTGGCCCACAAGTGCGCGCAGCACAACGACGAACTCGGTCGTATTGCTATCGCGTCGCGCAACATCTCCAAATGCCAGGCCATCATCGACAGCGTCAAGGCCAAGGGTAGCCTCAAAGTACCCGCCGACATCCAAGCCTTTGCGCTGAACGCCCTGGACGTGGAAGCGACCAAGGCCCTGATCCGCGAGACACAATCGCAGATCGTCATCAACGTCGGCTCCGCGTTCCTCAACATGTCGGTGCTGCGTGCCTGCATCGATACCGGCGTGGCTTACCTCGACACCGCCATCCACGAAGAGCCGGGTAAGGTCTGCGAGACCCCGCCGTGGTACGGCAACTACGAATGGAACCACCTGGAAGAGTGCAAACAGAAGAACATCACCGCCATCCTTGGCGTGGGCTTCGACCCGGGTGTCGTCAACGCCTATGCCGCGCTGGCGCAGCAACAGCATTTCGACCGCATTGATTCGATCGACATTCTCGACGTCAATGCCGGCTCCCATGGCAAATACTTCGCCACCAATTTCGACCCGGAAATCAACTTCCGCGAATTCACCGGACAGGTGTGGAGCTGGCAGAACAGCCAGTGGACCAGCAACACCATGTTCGAAGTCAAACGCACCGACGACCTGCCGGTGGTCGGTTCGCAGAACCTGTACCTGACCGGCCACGATGAAGTCCACTCGCTGTCGAAAAACCTCGACGTGCCCAACGTGCGCTTCTGGATGAGCTTCGGCGAACACTACATCAACGTGTTCACCGTGCTGAACAGCCTCGGCCTGCTCTCCGAAAAGCCGGTCACCACCGCCGAAGGCCTGCAAGTGGTGCCGTTGAAAGTGGTCAAGGCCGTGCTGCCCGACCCGTCTTCGCTCGCCCCTGGCTACACCGGCAAGACCTGCATCGGCGACTTGGTCAAAGGCACCAAGGATGGCCAGCCGCGCGAGATGTTCATCTACAACGTGGCGTGCCATGAAGAAGCCTTTGCTGAAACTGAAAGCCAGGGCATTTCCTACACCGCAGGCGTGCCACCCGTCGCCGCTGCGCTGCTGGTTGCACGTGGCGAGTGGGATGTGAAGCACATGGCCAACGTTGAGGAGCTGCCGGCTGAGCCGTTCCTCAAGGCGCTGGACGTGATGGGCTTGCCGACTCGGATCAAAGACGAGCACGGTGATCGGGCTTGGGATGCGATGGCCTGATAGGCGATAGCTGACCGAACCAAAATGTGGGAGGGGGCTTGCCCCGATAGCGGTAGATCAGTCACAGCTGTATTGACTGACACACTGTAATCGGGGGCAAGCCCCCTCCCACATTTGGATTCGTGATGCTTCCTGCACACACGGGAGCGGCCTCAAAACACCGACCAGCCAATCCGCTCACTCAGCAACTCCAACGCCTTGATCCCTGCCAGCGAATTCCCCGCCGCGTTCAACTCCGGCGACCACACGCACACCGTGAACTGCCCCGGCACCACCGCGACAATGCCGCCGCCGACTCCGCTCTTGCCCGGCAAGCCCACGCGATAGGCGAAATTCCCCGCCTCGTCATACAGCCCGCTGGTGGCCATGATCGAGTTGACCTGCTTGGTCTGGCGCGCGGTCAGAATCTGCTCGCCGCTGTGGGCACTTACCCCCTCGTTGGCCAGGAAGCTGAACGCCCTGGCCAAATCCAGGCAGCTCATTTGTAGCGCACAGTAATTGAAGTAACTGTGCAGCACCGCGTCGACATCGTTATGGAAGTTGCCGAACGACTTCATCAGGTAGGCCATGGCCGCATTGCGTGCGCCGTGTTGCGCTTCCGACTCGGCGACGACGCTGTTGACCAGGATCTGCGGGTTGCCCGACAGGCGCCGCACAAAGTCGCGCATCGACAGAATCGGCACGGCAAAGCGTGACTGGTTGATATCGCAGATCACCAGCGCGCCGGCATTGATAAAGGGGTTGCGTGGGCGACCGCGTTCGAACTCCAGCTGCACCAGCGAGTTGAACGGCTGGCCCGAGGGCTCGTGGCCCAGGCGCTCCCAGATGGTTTCGCCGCCGTGGTCGATGGCTTGCACCAGGCTGAACACCTTGGAAATGCTCTGCACCGAGAACAGGGTATCGGCATCCCCGGCGCAGTAGGCCGTGCCGTCATTGCCGTACACAGCGATCCCCAGTTGATCGGCGGGCACGTCGGCCAGCGCGGGGATGTAGTCGGCGACTTTGCCGAGGCCGATCAGTGGACGAACTTCGTCGAGAATCGACTCCAACAGCGCCTGCATGTCTTGTCCTGTCATCGTTCTTTGAATCAGTGGTAAGCGGGGCGCGGAGGATACTTCAATGTACTCGGCAGGCCCACTGGCGGGAGGCGGTGTATGGCTTAGAAATACGTCACATCCGACACCTGCTCATCCAGCACATCCCGCGCCAGCGCCCATGCCTGGTCATTGGACCCCACCAGCAGCAGCGGATAACCCCAGGCCTGGCCGAAGGTCATGGCGAACGGCTTGAGTGCCCGGCGTTTGGCGGCGCAGGGCTCCACCTGGATCATGCCTTTGACATACGCACGCAGGGCCTGCCGGTGTTTCCTCATCCAGAGCGAGGCATGCTCGCGCTCTTCGTAGGAATGCGCGTGATTGAGTTCGTCCAAGGCTTTTTCATACAGCAACACAAAAGATTGCTGACGTGCCAGCAGGCCTTCGAACATCACGAAGCTGTCCTGCGACCCGCCTTCATTCGGCGCATCAAAAACGATCTTCACCACGGGAAATGTTGAACTGTCGAGGCGCATGGCAGAGCTCCTTAATGAGAATTGATCTCACTATAAAGCTCGCAAGGCTGGACGGCATTGCACAGAATAGCCAAAATGTTTCGCAATTCAGCCAAGCTGCGAGCCCGCTATGAAACGCCACCGCCTGGACCTGCATGATCCGCTATTGGCCAAGGATGCCGACGTAATCCCACGTGCCGTGGTGGCCGTAGGCGCGAGCAGTACGTCCGAGAGTTGGGAACACGTTCAGCACACCCACCGCAAAGGCCAGTTGATGTACACGCTGCGCGGGGTGATTCATTGCGAAATCGAGGCCGGTATCTGGATTGTGCCGCGCCAGTGCGCGCTGTGGATTCCCGGCGGTACGCCCCACGCCGCCCGTGGCTCCGGGGAAGCGGAGGTGTATTGCCTGCTGATCGACCCCGACGCTGCCAGCGCCCTGCCCTCGCAATGCTGCACCCTGGCGGTGTCCGGCCTGCTGCATGAGCTGATCGGCAAAGCGGTGAGCTTCCCGCAGTTGTATGAAGTGAACGGTGCGCAGGGACGTTTGATCGGCACATTGCTGGACGAGCTGGCCCAGGCGCGCATCGAAGGCCTGCACCTGCCGATGCCCCAAGACCCGAGGCTGCGCCGCATGGCCGACAGTCTGCTGGCCAACCCCGGCGATAAAGCCACGCTCGGACAATGGGCGGTGCGCATCGGCATGAGCGAGCGCAGCATGACCCGCCTGTTGCTGGAGGAGTCCGGCCTGAGCTTCGGCCGCTGGCGCCGGCAGTTGCATGTGATCCTGTCGCTGCAACGACTGGCCAAGGGCGAAAGTGTGCAGCGGGTCGCCCTGGATTTGGGCTATGAGAATGCCAGCGGTTTTATCACCATGTTCCGCAAGGCCGTAGGCCAGCCGCCGGCGCGTTACCTGGCGGACCGCGCCGGGGTGGCGACGTCAACCGCTGCCCCTGCGGCCATTGCATTGCACTCGCTGCAGCCGCTTGATCAGCGCTGAACCGGAATCCGGATATCCCCGCCCCGGCACTGGGTTTTCACACTCTTGGGGCAGCCGGCAAAACGCAGTTCCTTGCTCAGGCACACCCGCACTTCGGACAACACCTTGCCCTTGCAGATCACCGCCACGCCATGGTTGCCCATGGCCGGGTTACTCTCGCGAAACAGCGCCTCGATCTCCCGCGCCTCCAGGTAACCCGGCACGTTGAACGGCTGCAATTGCTGCGGGATCTGCACCGTGGCCAAGGCCGCATCGGTGGCTTGCAGGTAGCGCGAGGCGCCCAGACCGCTGCAGGTGCCATGTTTGGACCATTCATGCTTGAGCAATGCCTGCGTCGGGAACATCAACGCGCCTTTGGCCAGCTCATCGGCCGACAGCCGCGACTGCGCATCGCACGACGCCGGCCAGCCACCCCGCGCGTATTGCGGCCATAGCCCATGCAATACAAACCCATAGCCTTTGCCGCTGCATTGCTCGTTGTTCGGGTGCGCCAGGCAGAACGTCGGCGACCACGACAGCGACAGCACATAAAAATCAAAGTCCCCCGCCGGCCGCTGCTCCCGTGGCGCCGCCTGCGTCGCCATACTTGCCAGTACCCACCCCACGGCCAGCCAGGCTGCCTTGTATTTCATCCGTCTGTTCCTTGAAAAAATAAGCCCGCATTGTTAGCGCAGACCAACGCCCGGCGAAAGTCGTGAATGCAACACGTCGCCAAAGAAAACTACTCAGGATGGTAGGGATTGCGTTGCAGCACCTTGTCCAGAATCCGATCGGTCTTCAACGCCTCGATCGCCAGCGCAGGATGCTCGGCGTCGCCGCGAATATGCGCATTCATGCCCAACACATGGTGCCACTGGATATGCGTGTGGCAAGGCACCTCCAGCACTTCGTCGACTTCCCCTTCAAGCCGCAAGGGTTGGTCGTCGAACACCGCAAACGTGATACGACCCTGCGTGCCGATCAGCTCGACGCGATCTTCACGGCGGTCCGCGACAAAGTTCCAGCAGCCCATGCCCAGCGCGCCGGAGCTGAAGGTCCAGCAGGCGGTCACCGCATCTTCCGCCGCATACCGCCCGGCCTGTCGCGCGGTAAACCCGGCAACCTCGACAATGTCCCCGGCCAGGTACTGGAACAGATCAAAGCCGTGGCTGGCCAGGTCGGCAAAATAGCCGCCGCCGGCAATGGCCGGGTCGGTGCGCCAGTTGGCGGCGCTGGTGTCTTCGACGGCCGGCGGCTTGCACAGGGACCAGGTCAGGTGCCGCAATTGGCCGATGCGCCCGTCGCGCAGCCAGTCGCGCACTTGCTGGAACCGCGGCAGCGAACGGCGATAGTAGGACACAAACAAATGCAGCCCGGCACGTTCGAAGGTGCGCTGCATCAATGCGCCCTGCTCGGCATTCAGTGCCATGGGTTTCTCGACGCAACAGTGCTTGCCGGCAGCGGCGACCATCAGGCTGTATTCGAGGTGGCTGTCGGGCGGTGTGGCGATGTACACCGCGTCCACTTCAGGGTCGTTAATCAGTGCCTGCGCGTCGGTATAGAAACGGGCGATGCCGTGGCGTGCCGCATAATCGCGCACAACCTCTTCGCGGCGCCCCATCACGGCCACCAGAGCCGAACCTGGCGCTTTGTAGAAAGCAGGTCCACTCTTTAACTCAGTGACACTGCCACAACCGATCATGCCCCAACGTACGGTTTTCATCTGTTTACCTCGTGCGTTGTCGTCAATCGACCAGTATCCACGTCATCACACAGGTGCGCCACCATCACCCAGCACGACATTTGCATTACACTTTTATGACAGACATTTCGCTGCGGGGTACAGACGGTGAAAATACGCGCAACGGTGATTTGCGAACACGAGGGGCACATCCTCTTCGTGCGCAAGGCCAGATCGAAATGGGCGTTGCCGGGCGGCAAGGTCGAACGCGACGAGCGCCCGGTCGGCGCAGCCGAGAGGGAGTTGGAAGAAGAAACCGGGTTGAACGTCGACGGGCTGCTGTACCTGCAGGAATTGAAGGTGCGCGACACGCTGCACCATGTGTTCGAGGCGTCGGTCGTGAACATCGCGCAAGCGCGGCCATGCAATGAGATCACCGATTGCCGGTGGCACGCCTATGGTGCCCTGGACGAGCTGGACACCACCGACACCACGCGGCACATCGTCAAATCTTTTCTGCGACGCCTGTAGTTCCGCACTCTGCCCGCTCGCTTGAGCAGGCCATTTGCTTACTGCCGTTCGACGAAGGATTTGACGAACGTGCCAGTGGCGGTGTGCGCCACCGTGCCGCCGCTTCCCCCGTGAACATGCGCGTTGATGATTAGTCTGGCCAACGGCTCACAGAACTGCGACCAACTCCGGTACCAAGACAAACACAATAGACGGATGCACGCAGAGTTTGCCGAGATTTACGTTTGAAGTTGAGGTCAAATCCCAGGCAAAAAAAATCCCAAGTAGCTGATGGAAACTTGGGATTTAAAAATGCATAAACCGTGGGAGGTGAACGCGCGGCTATAATACCGATTGCCTAAACCTGTAACAAGATGGTTTTAATCCTTTCGTCGGACTGAAGTCGCTGTAAGTCATTCAATAACCACACATTTCTTAAGGTGGCCAGGTATATAAACGCCACTTTTTGGTGCAACTACCGGAGTGACTTGCGAACACTATCTCCCTTTATAAAGAGGGGTTATCAATCGATCGCTGTATAAGACTTTTCATCGACTGTCCTCTCAACTGGTTGCACCTCTCGCTAAGTTCAATCCTGTTTGTCGACGCCGCACTGGCCACGCGTTCCACTTGCCTGCAGAGGGCCAGGTGCTCGGCGGCCTCTTCACGCTGGCGGTCGACTTCGGTATTGAAGTGCACGAAATAGCTCCCCAACAACACCGCAATACACAGCACCGCGACCGCGAAGTAGCGCAAGCTGTCGGGCGACCGGGGCTCTGAAGGGTTCGTCACCTTATTGCGCCCTGCTCTTCTGCCGGCGAGCTTCGGGGATCAGGAACAGCGCGGCGAGATCACCCGACGTCGCCTCGGAAAAAAGCGTTTGCATACCTGCCTCCTAAATGCAGGACGCAATAGTATGCAAATTGAAATGCAGAGATTGTCGTGGATTTGTAAAACGCGCTGCCGAACAGCAAGAGCCTCCTTATTTACGCGCCACTTTGTAGCGCACGCAATCCTGATAAAAACTCTGGCGGATCGCCTCGGGTTTGAGCCGTGAACGACTGTCATAGGTCTGTTCGGTGATGCCCATGGCCATCATGCGCATCCATGATTTATTGAACTTGATGGTCTGGATCTTCTGCCGCGCGGCATACAGTGAGACGCCCGAGAGCTTGAGTTCCTGAGCCCTGGCAGCCGTGCCCGCGCCCCAACTGCACATGTACTTGTCACCCTCGCGCAGCTCCCGTGCCTGCACGGCAGCTGCGCCGCCGGCCAGGGAACAGGCGATCAGCATGATTCCAACAGTGCGCATTTGCTTCCTCACCTAACCACCTGAAAATAAAAGCGATTCTGGCGAGGATTTTGTTACAAAGGGGCCACTAAATTGCCTTACCGCACTGTATGAGTGGGTGCCTTCGTCGGAAATGGCCGGGTCTATATCGATATCACAATCAGTCGGATCGACATATTGGGTCGCCCTTTCAAGTCGTTTCATACGGTTTTTCCCCAGGCCGTGTCAGCCCCTTCTGATTTTTCCAGCCGTTCGTCCAGCGCCTTTTTTCCGCAGCAGACTCCGACGCCTTACCCTTTGCCGAGACGTCACGGATGACTAACGTTTCCCACATTGCCTTTATCAACCCTGAGCTGAACAGCATCGATCAACGCCCGGCCGAGTATCCCCAGCAGGTTAACGCCAGGTATGCCCACGCACTGGACTCCCTGAGACTGACCGATGCCGCACTGGACGGGATTTTGCCGTTTGAGTGGACGCGGTGGTACCACACCCGTGCGGTGGACGTAGACTGTGGATTGGGGTTTGGCTGGGGCCACTCGCTGGCACATCGGCTGACGCTGACGGACGACTCGGTGGTATGGATTGACCATGAGAACCGATCGACTGTCCTGCCCTTGCCGACTGAGGCGCGACCGACAATCAGCAATCGCCTGGCCGACGTCGCGATCTATCTGGGGGCTTGGCCTGATGAGCTGGTGCTGTCCCAGGCGTCACGTTTCTACCACTTCTACAACGGTGTGCTGACCGCAATCAGCGATGCCTACGACAACCGGCTGCGTGTTTTCCGCGATGCGTTGGGGCGCATTGAGCGATTGGATAACGGTGTCGGTCGCTCGCTGTTTTGGCGTTATGAGCACGGCCGCATGGTGGCGGTCGATTACCAGGTTGAGCGGGCCAAGGGGCGTGCGGACTGCGTCTGGGTGACCGAACAGACCGTGGTTTCCTACACCTATGACGACATTGGACGACTGGCTTCAGCGACCAATGCTGCCGGGGAAAGCGAGATCTATCGGTACGACCAGCAGCACCTCATTCTTGAGCGTCAGTTGGCCGGCGGCGCACGTTTCTTTTGGGCGTGGGAAGGGGCTGGGAAGGCTGCGCGATGTGTTCGGCATTGGGCCAGTTTTTTGCAGATGGACACGCGGTATGTCTGGGGCGACGACGGCAGCGTTACCCTTCACAACGCCGATGGGAGCCAGGAAATGTATGTTAATGCCCCACAGGCACGGCTGGTGCAGCGGGTTGATCCGGATGGCGCCAAGCATTTCAAATCCTACGACGACATGGGTCGGCTGACGGTCGAGCAAGACCCACTCGGCGCGGTGAAGGCGTATCAATACGACAACGCCGGACGCTTGGTGGCGTTTTTTCCAGGGGAGGATGAGCCAACGTCCTACGAGTATGCCAATGGATTTTTACGCGTAGTACGCCGTGGCCAGGCCGTTTGGAACTACGAGCATAATGACCAAGGCAATGTCATTCGTAAGACCGACCCCGATGGCAACGTGACCGACTATAGCTACAACAAATGTGGGCAGTTGATCGGGGTTTGGTTTCCTGACCACAGTTGCCTGCGGCGGGTGTGGAATGAGCGTGGGCAACTGCTTGAGGAACAGTGGCCGGACGGCGGCGGGAAGCGCTATCGCTATGACGATCTCGGTCGGCGGGTGGCGCAAGAGGACAAGCATGGGGCGCTGACCCAGTACCAGTGGGACAGTGTCGGACGGTTAGCGTGTGTGGTCATGCCCGACGGTGGCACGCGGGAATATAGCTACAACCCCTACGGAAAAATCACCGCCGAACGCGATGAACTGGGGCACGTCACTCGCTACGACTACATCGACGGTCTGCCCCTGATCAGCCGCCGCTTGAATGCGGACGGCACCCAGGTCAACTACCGCTATGACCACGTTCGATTGCTGCTCACCGAAATCGAAAACGAAATCGGCGACATCTATCGGTTCGACTACCACCCCAACGGCCTGCTCCAGCAGGAAATCGGCTTTGACGGCCGACGCACCGCCTACACCTACGACCTCAACGGTCACCTGCTGGAAAAAACCGAACACGGCGCCGACGGCAGTCTGCTGGTCACCCACTACCGGCGAGACCACGCCGGTCGGTTGACAAGGAAAACCCTGCCCGACGGCAGCATCGTTGAATATACCTACGACCGCCAAGGCAACCTTCTCAGCGTCAATGACGACCACCGGCCCCTCACTTTCGCCTATGACCGGCAAAATCGCCTGATCGCCGAACATCAGGGCTGGGGCACACTCCACTATGGCTACGACGCTTGCGGCCGGCTTAAACACCTGCGCTTACCGGACAACAACCAGTTGGTGTTCAACCATGACAAGGGCGGCCACTTGGCGACCGTCGAACTCAATGGCACGCTGCTGACTTCACACCTGTTCGACGCCGGCCGAGAACACCAACGCGCCCAAGGCAAACTGCTCAGCAGCTACCAATACGATGACCATGAACGCCTGTTCAACCATGGCATCTGCGATGTCCAAGGCACTCGCTACCGCCGCCAATACGGCTACGATCAAGCCGGCAACCTCAGCCGCTTGCTCGACACGCGCAAAGGCGAACATCGCTACCACTACGACACGCTAAACCGCCTGACCCGCGTCGATCACTCCCAGGCCGCGCAGGAACGCTTCGCCTACACTCCGGCTGGCAATCGTCTGACGCTCCAGGATAACCACTACTACGACTACGACGCCTTTGGCAACCTCGTCCGCGAACGGCACGGCAAGGACCACCCACTCATCACCGAATACCGCTACGACTGTCAGCACCGCCTGATCGGCCTCACCCGACCCAACGGCCAAACCGCCCACTACCGCTACGACCCGTTTGGTCGGCGCATCAGCAAAACCGTTGCCGGCACGACCCGCGAGTTTTTCTGGCAAGGCGACAAACTGATCGCCGAACACCACGCACAACTGCATCGCAGCTACGTCTACGAACCCGACAGTTTCCGCCCACTGGCCCTGCTGGAAGGCTTCGGTCCACACCACACCAAGCCGTTCCACTACCAACTGGATCACCTAGGCACCGCGCAGGAGCTGACCGCGCCCGACGGCGAAATCGTGTGGTCCGCGCACTACCGCGCCTACGGCCAGATCACCCGATTCGACATCGAAAAAATCGAAAACCCGCTGCGTTCCCAAGGTCAATACTTCGACCCGGAAAGCGGGCTGCACTACCACCGCCACCGCTACTACAATCCGCAGAGTGGTCGCTACCTGACGCCCGACCCGCTGAAAGGAGTGGGCGGGCTCAACGGCTATCGCTATGCGCCCAACCTCACAGGGAGGGCTCTGTCGGGGATGAACGCCTGCCACGCAAGTGAAGGGGCGCAAAGCGCAAACAAACTACAAAACGGGTGTGGAGGCTCGCTGCGTGATCAGCCGATCAACTCCATGCCACCACCAACAACCCGGCCCCCAGAACCAGGCACAACGGCGAATAAAAATACGTATCCCACCGCGCAAACCGCGAACCACCTACCTTCTTGAAAAAGCCCACCAGCTCCGAATCGCCGATCGCCCTGGCAAACATGATCACGGCGATCGCGCTGATGCCCCATTGCAATGCGCCATGGGACACCGCCGAAAAATACAGCCCGGCCCGCAGGCAAACGAGCAAGGCAATTGCCACTAGGCCCAGCGCCACCAGAAAGGTGCCCAACGCCGAGGGCTTGAACGCCGGGCGGGGTCCGCTGGCGAATTCGCCGGGGAGTTGGGGGATGGCGGCGAGGCTGCCG
This sequence comes from Pseudomonas marginalis, assembly GCF_024169655.1. GTDB lineage: Bacteria > Pseudomonadota > Gammaproteobacteria > Pseudomonadales > Pseudomonadaceae > Aquipseudomonas > Aquipseudomonas paraveronii. The sequence continues at coordinate 3,400,152 of NZ_JALJWV010000001.1, forward strand.
AGTTTGCCACCGGCGGCCCAATACAAATGCACCATGCTGACAAAGGTGAAAATACCGACGATCCATCGTGCGACGATAAAGCTCATGGCGGCCTCTCCCAGAATTTGTGCGATCTAGGATAGTCCCCCTGAGTTTTTTTGCAGGCATTTCGTCGGCGGCTGATGGTAAAGTGCCGCCCCATGAAAATCGCCCGTGCCGACCGTTCGCTCATTGCCTGGATGCTCTACTGCTGCGTCCTGTTCAATGTGTTCGCGTGCAGCATCGGTCATGGGCAGATGGTGGGCATGCAGCTCAATGGCATCGGCGGGCAGTTCTGTACCGTCGACCCACGCACCCAGGCGCCCAAACCGTCCAACTCCACCGATGAAAGCCTGCCGACGCTGTCCAAGGCGTTTGGTTGCCCGCTGTGTTCCACCGGCGGCATGGGCCCGGCGCTGAGCTCCAGCCTCAACGTCGCGGTGTTGCCGCAACCCCATGCACCGCCGCCGGCTATCGTACTGGCCGCTGACATCCCTGCCCGCTTCACCTGGCCCACGGCCCACCCACGGGCACCGCCCGCCCTCGCCTGATCCTCACGCTTTCTGATCTGCACTGACGCCGTTTCCGCAAGGAAGTACGGGCGACTGTGCGTTGTTTTCAAGCAGGTTTTCAGGATTCAAGCATGAAACATCTACCTCTGTTGGCGGGCCTGCTCGGCTGCCTGCCTGTCTGTGCCTGGGCGCTCGAACTCGCCCCGACTACCATCGATGGCGACCCCACCCGCGAACCCGGCCTGGCCCTGGACCAGTCCAGTGGCGTCGCTTCGCGGCTGGGGCTGAGCGTGCGCGAAACGCCTGCCTCGGTGGCTATCGCCAACCGCAATGACATCGAGCGCCATGGCGCCAAGACTTTCCGGGATGCGGCCAATACCTTGCCCGGCGTCAACGCCAGCGCGCCGCCGGGGTTTGGGGGCTTTGTCTCGTATCGCGGGTTTACCAGCAGCCAGATCACCCAGATGTTCAACGGCATCAACGTCGCCACGGGTCTGGCACGGCCGGTGGACGCGTGGATCTATGATCGGGTGGAGCTGGTCGGCGGCCCCTCGTCCTTGATCAATGGCGCGGGCTCCGTGGGCGGTTCGCTGAACTACGTGACCAAGCTGGCGACCCGCGAGGAACAGGCCGCCGAAGGCCAATTGACCTATGGCAGCTACGACACCGCCGGCATGGCGTTCGGCCTGAACCACGCGCTGACCGACCCCAGCGCCGACGTGCAGCATTACGCACGCCTGGACGTCAGCCGCAACACCAACCACAGCTACATCGACCGCGACCAGCGCGACGCCTGGAGCGTAGCGTTTTCCCTGCTCAGCGACCTCACCCCCAACCTGTCCCATACCCTGGCCCTGGAATACCAGGACGAGCATGAAGACAGTCCGTACTGGGGCACGCCGGTGCTGAACCCGAAGGCCGGCGAACTGAAGATCGATAAACACAACCGCTTCAACAATTACAACGTCGCCGACGGCCGTTACGAACAGCGCACGCTTTGGGCGCGCTCGATCATCGACTACCGGGTCAACGACAGCACCACGCTGAAAAATACCCTGTACCACCTGGACAGCCAGCGTGATTACCGCAACCTGGAGACCTACCAGTACAACGCCGATAACAGCGCGGTGAACCGCTCGACCGCGTATCAGGTACGTCATCAGGGCGAGCAGAATGGCAACCAGTTCGAACTGCGTCACGACGACAGCGTGTTCGGCCTCTCCACCACCTGGTCCGGGGGCTTCGAATACAAGGTCAACAGCACAACCAACAGCCCGCTGAGAGCCGCAGGCAACAGCACGGTCGATCCTGACCACTACGACCCTGGGCACTTTTACGATATCCCTGGCACCCGACCGGGCTTTATCAGGGACAAGACCAACGAGGTCACCACCAAAGCGCTGTTTGTGGAAAATCGCCTGGGCCTGACCGATAAGCTGACACTGCTGACGGGCCTGCGCTACGACGCCATCGACCTGGATGTCACCAACCACGGCGCGATAACCGCCAGCAGCCCACGGCACTTCACGCGCAGTTGGGAGCCGGTGACCGGGCGCGCAGGCCTGACCTACCAGTTCATCCCGACGGCCAATGTGTACGTGCAATACAGCACGGCCGCGGAACAGCCGAGCACCACCACCCAGGTATTCGACGTGTCGACCGGCAAGCAATGGGAAGTGGGGAGTAAATTCGACTACCTGGACGGTCGCGGTTCGGCCACCGTCGCCGCTTACAAAATCGAGCGCAAGGACTTTGCCGTCACCGACCCGTTGGACCCCATCAACAGCATCCCGGTAGGCGCGCAGTCGTCCAAAGGCATTGAGTTGGCCAGTTCGTTGCGCATCACGCCGCGACTACTCGCCGAAGGCAACTTCGCCTGGGTGGATGCCGAGTACGACCAGTTCAACGAGAAAATCGCCAGCGGCGCGGTGGTTTCGCGCAAGGGCAATACGCCGACCAACGTGCCCAAGCGTGTCGGCAACCTGTGGCTGACCTATGATTTTTCCGAGGATTGGCAAGGCGGTGTGGACGCGCGATATGTCGCCCAGGTGTATGCGGATAACGCCAACACCCAGACAGTGCCGGCCTACACCTTGTTCGGAACATTCCTGCGCTACCGGGTGGACGCCCACACCTCGGTGACCGGCCGCGTGCGCAACCTGACCAACGAGGTGTATGCCGAGTTCGCCCATGTGTCCCCGGCGTATTACCTGGGGGCGCCACGGACGTTTGAAGTGGCGGTGCAAACCCGCTTCTGACCCTGCAATACAAACCAATGTGAGAGCGGGCGTACTGTGGCACGCCCGCTTCCACATGCTTGATCTGCGTTCTGCAGCGGGATGGGCCGCTATTTCAGGCTGGCTTCAACCTTCTGCGCCACATCCTCCGTCAACCATGCCTTCCACACTTCGGGATGCGCCTTGAGGAACGCCAGCGCGACGTCCCGTGGCGCCGTGTGATTCTCGCTCATGGTCGCCAAGGCTTTGTTCAGCGGCTCAATCGGAAATTCGACCTTCTCGAAGAACCCGGCAATCCGCGGATGTTCTTTCTGGAACGGCGTAGACACCCCAATACTCAACTTGGACGCCAGAGACCGCGTCGGCTTCGGATCGGGATTGTCCGCATCCGTCAGCGTCTTCCACGCCTGTGCATCAAACGGCGGCTCTTCCAGTTGGATCAACTTGTAGCGCCCCATCAAGGGCGTCGGTGACCAGTAGTAGAACAGCACCGGCTTGCCACGACGAATCGAGGAGGCAATTTCGGCATCCAATGCCGCCCCCGAGCCACTGCGGAAGTTCACATAGCTGTCATCCAGGCCGTAGGCCTTGAGTTTCTGCTTGTTGACCACTTCCGAGGTCCAGCCAATGGGGCTGTTGAGAAAGCGCCCTTTGCCGGGGGATTCGGGGTCCTTGAACACGTCCTTGTAACGCGCCAGGTCCGCGACGCTTTTCAGGTCTGGCGCCAGCGGTTTGAGGCCTTTGGCAGGGTCGCCCTTGACCACGTACTCCGGCACCCACCAGCCTTCGGTGGCGCCCTTGACCGTATCGCCCAACCCGGCGACTTTGCCTTCGGCCTCGGCCTTGACCCACACCGGACTACGACCCGCCCATTCTTCGCCGATCACCTGGATATCATTCTTCGCCAGGGCGGTTTCCAGGGTGATGGTGGTGCCGGGCAAGGTGTCGGTAGGCAGGTCATAGCCCTTCTCGACGATATACCGCAGCACTTCGGTGATCAGACTGCCGCTTTCCCAGTTCAAATCAGCGAAATGCACAGGCGCCTGCGCAGCCGAAACGGGCAACGAAGCCACCGACAGACTCAAGGTCGCCAGGGACGCCGCCAACAGGGTTCTCAATCCTTTCATGCCTTTGCACCTCACGTGTTCGCAGCAAAAACGGACGGCTTTGCCGCCAATGCGCGAAGCCTCTGAATAGTTAAGTCAACTCAACTGTAGTAGAGGTTCCGGGAGATAAAGGCTGTTCGCTGTACGGCCGGGTTATTCGCTGGCCTTGAAGGTCACCAGTTCACCCTTGCGCCACTTGGCGGCCTTGCCGGTCACGGCCTTGAGGGTTTTGGTCAAGCCTTCCTGCAATTGTTCGTTGGCGGCAAACACCAGCATCACGCTGTGACCTTCCTTGAACACAATGCCCTGGCCTTCGGCCGAGGAAACAAAGGCATAGTCGCCCAAGCCATACACCGTCAACTTGATATCGCGGAACTTCAATTCAAACTTGCCACCTTCGCGACTGGGCAATACCGCTGCGCGAAAATGATCGCCTACCTTGAGTTCAAGGCGCTGTTTGTCATCCACGACCAACGCCGATTCGGTATCGATCTCGGCGATGTAGATGCCTTCCGGTGTTTGTTCAGTGATGTAAACAAAACGGGATTGAAACTGTTTGACCAACTTTGCGCGCAAATCACCCAGCACGAATAACGCGTGCATATCCAGATTACTGACTGCCAAGGAAACGCCCCCACATCAAAAAAAGCACTGTCCGCCGGAACGGGCAGCACAAAAAAACGGCCTTAACGGCACGCTCACACAACACATTTATTAAAAAACCTGAAAAAACGCCCCTTGCGCTGCCGTAAGACCAATACAGGCATACACGATAGGCCTTATGCAAGCCATCGATCTTCACAGCAAATCACAGGTTTAACGGCCCGAGAAGACGGGTCGAGCAGCTTCAGAGAATAACCCAATTAAAAAACGCAGTTTCCGACAATCTGCACAAAACAAAATACCTGGGTATGGAACCGAGTGCCGACCGCTGACGACAATACTAAAACAGCAACACGGGTCAAAACCACCCGTTCCGCTGCAGGCGGGCCAACCAGATCGATCGACAGGAGCTGACCATGCAACGACGTCAACACGACGCTACGTCTTCCGGCACTCATTCATCCTATCAAGACGAGCGCCAATACTACTGCTTGCAAAGCCATAATGGGTACTCGAACTCCGTGCTTTATCAAGTTGTACCCGCCGGCCGGAACTTCTTTCATATTCTGGAAGTAACCAGCGGCAGGATCAAAGGCTTTCGCAGCAACCATATCCGTGCCTGCGAACTGGCAAAAACCCTCGAAGCCGCACTGCACGCCCCTCATGGCGGGATCGTTTCGTCACCTGGATGACTTTACCGCGCCGCCGCCCCTCAACAACTGCCATACTGGTCCGTCGATTGAAGTTTGCCCCCTCGGGTCAGGTTTCATCAGTGCAGTTACCTTGAAGGGAAGGTTATACGTGACGGAATTTGATATTGGCGAATTTTTTATCCATGGCGAAGCCAGAGAAGTAGACGGTGAATTCCAAGCAGTTATCGTAATGCGTGCCAAGCCCCCCTTGACCACGATCACAATGCACCAAGTGGAAAAAGATCGTTGGTTCAAGACCGCAGACACCGCCGACATCGCGGCAAAAGAAGCCGCCAAGGCACTCAAGACTGCGGTGGACTCAGGGGCACTGACCACCTAAGAATCCGATCGAACTCTACTGCGCGAAAAGCCTCCGATGCATATCCCCCCAAACAACCGCACGGAGAACGATATGGACGCGCCAGTACCGACCCTTGAAACCCTGTTTGATCAACTGGGCCTGGATTCCACCCCGAAGGCCATCGATGCGTTTATCGCCGCGCATCCTTTGGCCGATGACGTGAAGCTGATCGACGCGCCCTTCTGGGCGCCCCAACAAGCTCAGTTGCTCAAGGAAGAACTCCGTGAAGACGCCGAATGGGCAATGGCCGTGGATGAACTGAACCAGCGTCTGCACCAAACGCAATAACGCCCCTCAATGCAGGCTGTCTGACTGTTCCATGCGCAACAGCGCTTGCCAGGCGGCCCTGCACTCCTCGGCTTCATCACGACTGGCGAAGGCCGTGCCACGCTGTTCACCGTTGAGCAGCACGACCCAACAAGCCTTTTGACCCCGCGCACGCAGGGTTTCGGGTACGCCACTGCCAATCATCACAGCGACATCGACTTTGTTTTGCATGGAGCTTCTCCGCGGCAATCGTTAGCTGACTAACAACGTCGGCCATGCTACGTTTTTCCTCCGGTCAGAAAAAGCTATCCCCTGAATAGTTCCATTGCATAAACCGCAACAATACTCAGCGCTTGGCCTTCGTGCTTTCGGGTTTATAGCCCAGGCGTAACCCACCCCAATGCCGGCCCTTGACCATGATCGGCACCGACAAGTCGTGCATCAGCTCGCCTGTATCGCGGGTGTAGGTCTGCAGCAGCACCGCTTGCTGATGGCTGCCACAGCGAATCCCGGTACGGTCGTCGAACTTGCGTTTGGTGCGATTCTGTACAGCGTCCACCTGTGCGTCGCCAGTCAACGGCTGGGAAAACGCCTTGTTGTGTGTCGGCACATACCCCTGCTGCGTACAGGCGATGGCAAATACCAGGCCCTCATGGCGCGGCAGCAGCGTCTCTTGAATCGCTGGCAATACCTGATCGGTGTAGCCGTCAAAGCGCGTGTGGAACTTGCTGGGGCGGGTGTTGGGGATCGACGTGTAGCTGCGGTCAAACAGATCCTCCAGGCTGATACGGTTTTGCAGTACATCCGCTTCGAACTGTTCAGCAATGCGGCTCGCGCCTTCGCGGGCGAGGTCGTAGATGCGTTGGTGATAGTCATCCAGCCCTACTTCGGCCAGGCGTTCGCTGATGGTTTCGGCCTGCCCTTCCATTTGCACGGCGGCATCGGCCAATTGACGGGTTTGCTCGTCGCTCACCGTCAGGTCGCTGCGCATTTGCTCCACGGCATGGAACAAGCTGTCGAGTTGGGCCCGGTTGGTATCGGTGCCCTGGGCGATTTCGTTGACCTGCCCTTCGACATCCGCCGCCAGGCTGGCGATGTTCTGCAACTGCTCACCCGCGTGCTCCACCTGCTCCACACCGGTTTGCAGGTCTGTCGACAGTTGGCGAATCTGTTCCACCACCTGGCCCGTGCGTTGCTGGATATCGGCCACCATGACCCCAACTTCCTCGGTGGCAGTTGCAGTACGGCCGGCCAGCCCGCGGACTTCATCGGCCACCACGGCAAACCCGCGCCCATGCTCGCCGGCACGGGCGGCTTCGATGGCGGCGTTCAAGGCCAGCAAGTTGGTCTGGCTGGCGATGGATTGGATCACCAGGGTCACCCGCTGGATTTCCTCGCTGCGCTGGCTCAGGGCTTCAATCATCTCGCGGCTGTCATTCGCACGTTGGCTGAGCTGGTGCATGCGGGTGATCGACTGGGCCAGCACTTCGCGGCCCTCGGTGCTGCGCTGATGCGCCTGGCTGGCGGCACCCAGTGCCTGGCGGCTGAGTTGGGAGGTGACTTGTTCGGTGCTGATCATCACTTCGGCGCTGCTGACGATCTGTTGGGCGGCGCTCAACTGCGACTGCAAGCGAGCAGCCAGTTGCTTGACCGAATAGGCCACGCCGGCCGCCGACAATGCGTTGTGGCTGGTGGTATGGGACAGGTCGCGGGTCAGGTCGCCAATGGCATCGGCCGCTTCAGACGGCGCCGCGCTAGGCGTGCGTTTTTTCAGGCGGGGCAGCCAGATCACCAGCAAGGCCAGTGTCAGGCAGAGATAAATCGGCAGGCTGGCAAACGCAAGGCCCAGCAGCACCAGCACCAGGGCGGTGCTCTGCAAGAGCGGCGTCAGCCAGCCGCGCAACCCGCTCACCATCGCTTGCGGTGGCACTGCTGCGCCCACCAGAGGTCCGTCCCCAGCCATCTTCGTCACCCCACTGCTTGTCATTATTGTCTCTGCATTAAACGCCACTATCCGGCCATTATCTATGGGCCTTTAGTGGGGGAGCTTGCAGCAGATCAATAGACCGGGCGTAACGGGTATTTTCCCTGGGGAGCGCAGTACTCGCCCCCCCGGCTTCAGCGCATCAGGCTTGGCGCTGGTGCTTGTCGATCTGCTCGTGGCGCTCTTGCGCTTCGATGCAGTACTTGGTGGTCGGGCTGATCAGCAGGCGCTTGAGGCCGATAGCCTCGCCGCTGTCATCGCACCAGCCAAAGGAATCTTCCTTGATGCGCTCCAGGGCGCGCTCAAGCTGCGGCAGCATGCGCTGGTCGCGATCAATGGCATTCACCAACCAGGTGCGCTCCTCTTCCACGGAAGCGGCATCCGCCGGGTCGGCCGGGGTGTCCAGGCTTTCAATGGCGATGCGGTTCTGTTCGATGCGCTCGTGGTGTTCCACTTTCATGTCTTGCAGCAACTGCTCAAAAAAAGCGTGCTGTTCGGCATTCATGTAGTCATCCGCCGGCATGGCCAGCAACTTTTCCTTTGTCATTGATTTCTCTATAAAAAATACGTGCATTAAGGCGAATAAGGGAGCGTTCCGGTCGACCTCTGCAGGTCTCGGAAAGGCGCCATCCATTCCAAGCGCCACCCGGCACTCAATTTACGAGGGGCGGCAGTCTAAGGCCGACTTGAGGGCGCAGCAACTGAAAAGACAGGCATTTTTTCCAAGATAACCGCCAAAGACACCAGGACGGGCTTGGCGAATGGTCATCGGAGTGCGTTTATAGCAAGAAATTCAGTGTTGTGGAGCTATATAGAAGACAAACGGTTAGATCTGATGAGCGCAGGTCTGAATGTGGGAGGGAACTTGCCTCCAATGGTGGAGTGTCAGTCGACACCTACTTGACTGATACACCGTCATCGGGGGCAAGCCCCCTCCCACATGTTGCACGGCGTCAGCGTTTGAGCTTGCGCTTGTTGCGATATTGGTCGATCACCACCGCCACCACGATAATCAGGCCCTTGATGATGTCCTGGATATACGCGTCGACCCCGACAAAGGTAAACCCGCTGGCCATCACCCCAAGGATCAGCGCGCCAATCACCGTGCCGGTGATGCGCCCTACCCCGCCGGCCAGGCTGGTGCCGCCGATCACAGCGGCGGCAATTGCATCCAGCTCGTAGGACATGCCCATGCCGGCCTGGCCGGTGGCGGCACGCGCCGAGGCCACCACACCGGCCAGGCCCGCCAGGAGCCCGGCGATGCTGTAGACGATGATCAGGTGGCGCTTGACGTTGATCCCCGAGGTGCGCGCCGCCTGCATATTGCCGCCGATGGCGTAGGTGTACTTACCGTACTTGGTGTAACGCAAGGCGATATGAAAGATCACCGCCACCACCAGAAAGATGATCACCGGCATCGCGCCATGCCCGATGGCCGTGTAGGAATCCGAGAGCATGCTCACCGGCTGACCTTCGGTGTAATAACGCGCCAGGCCACGGGCCGACACCATCATCCCCAGCGTTGCGATGAACGGCGGGATACCGGTCACCGCGATAATGCTGCCGTTGATCGCCCCCGCCAGCAGCCCCACACCGAGGCCAACCGCGACCGGAATCCACACCGGCAGGTCAGTCAGCGACGGAAACACCGCACGGGAAAAATCGGATGTTTGCGCAAGACTGGCAGCGATCATCGCCGATAACGCAAGGACAGAACCGGAAGACAGGTCGATGCCCGTAGTGATGATCACCTGGGTCACACCAATGGCCAACAGGCCGATGATCGACACTTGCAGGATCATCAGCACCAGGCGCTGGGAGTTCATCAGGAAGCTCTGGTCACGCACAATCCAGCCGAACACTTCAAACACCAGGCCGATGCCGATCAGCACCAGCAAGATGCTCAGCTCCGTCGGCAAGCGTCGACGGCGCTTGACCGTTGCCGTGGCAGGCTTGTTGTCTGTTATTGCATTCATAGCCAATCACCTTTTTATTCTATGGCGCGGGCCAACCGCAGGCCCGCGCGGCTGTTCGTCAGTGGACTGCGGTCATACCGGAGGCCAACTGCATGACTTTTTCCTGGGTCGCCTCTAAGCGGTCCAGGGTGCCCATCAGTTCGCCTTCATGCATCACCATCACCCGGTCGCTCATGCCCAGCACTTCAGGCAGCTCCGAGGAAATCATGATCACTGCCATGCCCTCGCTGGCGAGGAAAGAAATCAGACGGTAGATCTCGGCCTTGGCGCCGACGTCGATGCCACGGGTCGGCTCATCGAGAATCAGCAGGCGCGGCTTGGTCATCAGCCAGCGCGCCAGCAGGGCTTTTTGCTGGTTGCCGCCGGACAACGTGTCGATGCATTGCTCCAGCGACGGGGTCTTCACCCGCAGCTTCTTGCACATGTCTTCACACAGCGCACGCAGGGCTTTCTGCTGAATAAACCCATTGCCCGAATAATGCGGCAGCACCGCCATTTCCATGTTCTCCAAGACCGACAGGCACGGGAACAGCCCGCTGAGCTTGCGATCCTCGGTCAACAGCGCAAAGCCTTTGTCGATGGCCATGTGCGGGTCGGTAATACGCAGCGCCTTGCCATCGAGGGTTATCTGCCCGCGGGTGCTTGGGGTGATGCCGAAAATGGTTTCCGCCACGTTGGTGCGGCCCGAGCCCATCAACCCGGCGATGCCGAGGATCTCGCCGGCATGCAGGTCGAACGAGACGTTGTTGAACACGCCGTCCAGGCCCAGGTCGCGCACCGACAACAGCAACTCGCCGATGGGCGTTTCGCGTACCGGAAACAACTGGCTCAGTTCACGGCCGACCATCATCGAGATCAGGCTGTCGCCGTTCATGCTGTCGGCGCGCTGCAGGCCGATGTACTGACCGTCACGAAATACCGCCACTTCATCGGCGATGGCGAACACTTCATTCATCTTGTGCGTGATGTAGACGATGCCTTTGCCCTGGGCCTTGAGGTCGGCAATGATCGAAAACAGGTGGGCGACTTCCTTCTCGGTGATGGCGGACGTCGGTTCATCCATGATCAGGATGTCGGAATCGTAGGACACCGCCTTGGCAATCTCGACCATCTGCCGTTCGGCGATACTCAGGTTGCCCACATGCTCCTCGGGGTCGAGGTTGATGCGCAGGCGGGCGAGCAATTGCGCGGTGCAGCGGTGCATTTCGCGGTGGTTGACCATGCGCAGGCTGTTGAGCTGCTCGCGGCCGATCCAGATGTTCTCGGCGATGCTCATGTGCGGCATCAGGTTGAGTTCCTGGTGGATCATCGCGATCCCGGCCTTTTGCGCGGCCAGCGGCGTCTCAAACACAATCGGCTTGCCACGCAGGCGGATTTCGCCGGCGTCGGGCTGGTAGATGCCGGCGATGATTTTCATCAGCGTCGACTTCCCCGCGCCGTTCTCACCCATCAGCGCCAGCACCGAGCCTGGGCGCACGCGCAGTTGCACATCGGCCAGGGCCACCACACCGGGAAAACCTTTGCTGATGTTGAGGATTTCCAGCAGGTAGGGTTCTTCCAGCAGTGAAGGCTGGATACCGGGAGGCTGCGAGACAGTGGCTTGAGCAAGCATAGGACGGTACTCCATCGGCAGGGCGGGCACGACCGCCCTGCCGGCTTATTGTTGTGATGGTGGGGCTACTTGAAGTCTTTGACGTTGTCCGGGGTAATCAGCTTGAACGGGATGACAATGTTCTGCTCGATCGTCTCCTTCTTCGCCATCTTGCGCGCCGCCTCCACCGAGCCGACTGCCTGACCGTTGGCGTCCTGGAACACCGACACGGTCATTTCGCCTTTAGTGATCGCATTCAAGCCGTCCGGCGTGCCGTCGACCCCCGCAATCAAGACGCTGCCGGGCTTGGTGCCGGCCGACTTCAACGCCATGGCGGCGCCAATGGCCATTTCATCGTTATTGGCCAGCACGGCATTAAATTCGCGGCCCTGGGTCAACCAGTCGTTAACCAGGGTCATCCCGCGGTCACGCAGCCAGATACCGGTCTGTTCCTGCTCGATCTTGATCTGCGGGTACTTGGCCAGGACTTCTTTGATGCCCTTGGTCCGGTTGGTGGTGGAGTTGTTCGCCAAGTCACCGAGCAGGATCACGACCTTGCCCTTGCCGCCGAGTTTTTCGGCGATGTATTGCATTTGCATGCGGCCGGCCTCTTCATCATTGGAGGTCACGGCGGCCACGCCTTTGGGCAGATCTTTCTGGTCCGGTCGGCGGTTGACGTAGACCAGCGGAATACCCGCCTCGAGCGCTGACTTGCTGATTCGCGCCGTGGACGCCGTGTCCACCGGGTTGACGATGATCGCATCGACTTTCTGGCTGATAAAGTTCTCGACCTGGCTCAGTTGCTTGACCACGTCGGCGCGCGCGTCTTCGAACTGCAACTGCACACCATCGCCCTTGGGATAGGACTTGGCTTGCTTGTCCATGTACTCACGCACGTTGGTCAGGTAGGTGTCATCGAACTGCGACATGCTCACGCCGATCTTCAGATCGGCAGCTGTCGCAAAACCGCTGGCCAGCAGCAGGGACAACGCCAGCGCGGTAAAACGGATCGGGGTCTTCATGAACGGTCTGTCTCCACTTTCTTGTTGGTTTTCTGGACGTAGCGTTTATCAGAGCGAGGATGACGGCAGGCGGACGACCGGTGCTCCCGGAATGCAGCACACCAGGGCGCCTTGGTTTTCGACGCACAGCACATTAAGGAAGGAAAAGTAAAACGGCCGGGCGCGGGGCAGACCGCGTGGCGTGTGGGCAGGGCGTAAAACTCGCAGTACAGCGTTGAAGATTTTCATCTGACGGTACCTGGTTGTTTTTGATCTTGTTTTTGTTGAGTCGCCGGGATCGAATCCGGGCGTACTTTATGCAACCTGGAAAAGACTTTATTGGAAAATAATTTCTATATCAACATATTTTAGAATTTAATTCTATTTCCATTGAAACCACCTGCTGCCGCTCGGCGCTCAGGCGTGCAGCGTCCAGGACACGGGTGGTTTCCAGCGCCTCATAGGCGTCCACCGGCAGCGGCCCCTGCCCTTGCACGGCAGACTGCAACTGGCGATAGAACTGCGTCCAGCAGCCTTTCTCCGACGGCACACGCTCGCGCTCCGCGCCTTGTTCGAACCAGCCCCAGCGGCGGTGCTCCTCAAATCCCCAGTGCTCGCCCTCGGTTTTGGGCGACTTGCCGGCCATCAGTGCGTCTTCCTGGCCGTCCAGCCCTTCGATGGTGTAGCAACCCAGGGTGCCGCTGACCCGCAAGCGCGGTGCCGGGCTGTTCTGCAAGGCGTTGCCCCACAGGTGGGAAATCACCCCGTTGACGTGGGTCAGGGAGATAAAGAAGCCGTGGTCGATGCTGGGGTGTTCGGCGCTGTAGTGCAGTTGCGCGAAAACCCGATCCACCGGGCCGAACAGTTGCAGCGCCTGATCCACCAGATGGCTGCCCAGGTCGCGCAGCCAGCCGCCGCCACTGGCATTGCCCAGCGCTTGCGGGCTGAAACGCTCGACGCGGGATTCAAACCGGATGACAGCACCGAGGGCGCCGGCGTCGATCAGTTTGCGCAAGGTCAGGAAATCCGAATCCCAGCGCCGGTTCTGGTAGACGCTGAGCAACACGCCGTGGCGTTCGGCCGCAATGATCAGCGCCTGGGCCTGTTCTGCGTTGGCGGCAAAGGGCTTATCGCTGACGACGGCGACGCCGTGCTCGATGGCTTCGAGTACCAGTGCCGGGCGCCCTTTAAGCGTGGTGGAAATCACCAGGGCGTCGACGCCGGCCTCGACAATCTGGCCGATGCTGTCAAAGGCTTTAACCCCTGGAAAATCAGTGCTCAATTGCTCGCGGCGCTCGGGTGAGCGAGTCACCACACCAACAAAAGTAGCGCCTGGCAGGGTTGCAATCAGCGGCGCATGAAAAAAGCGCCCTCCATGGCCGTAGCCGACCAGTCCAATTCGCATACATTCACTCCTTCATTGAAGTGCACACCCAATCCAACTGTGGGAGGGGGCTTGCCCCCGATGGCGGTGGAGCAGATACAAACTTATTGGCTGACCCACTGCTATCGGGAGCAAGCCCCCTCCCACATTGACCGCGTGTTAGCCGTAGAAGGCAGGGTTGCCTCCATCGCCATAGCCGACCAGTCCGATTCGCATACATTCACTCCTTCATTGAAGTGCACACCCAATCCAACTGTGGGAGGGGGCTTGCCCCCGATGGTGGTGGAGCGGATAAAAATTTATTGGCTGACCCACTGCTATCGGGGGCAAGCCCCCTCCCACATTGACCGGGTGTTAGCCGTAGAAGGCAGGGTTGCCTCCGTGGCCATAGCCGACCAGTCCAATTCGCATACATTCACTCCTTCATTGAAGTACACACCCAATCCAACTGTGGGAGGGGGCTTGCCCCCGATGGCGGTGGAGCAGATACAAATTTATTGGCTGACCCACTGCTATCGGGGGCAAGCCCCCTCCCACATTGACCGGGTGTTAGCCGTAGAAGCGCGGACGCTCAGGCAGGCTGACTTGGACAATTTGCCCACTGCCTTGCGCTTCGATACACGCATCCGCCGCGACCGCCGCCGCAAACCCGTCCCACGCCGACGGCCCGCCCACTTGCCCGGCGCGCACGCTGTCGATGAACGCCTGCAACTCGACGTCATAGGCGCCGATAAAGCGGTCTTTCCAGTCCATCAGAATCGCATTGGACAGCTTGGCCTGGCTGCGCAATTGCACCTGCGACGGCTCCGGCAGCTTGGCGATACCGGTCTCCCCCACCACTTCGCACTGAATGTCATAGCCGTACTGGCAGTTCACAAACACTTCCACATCGATGCGCGTGCCCTTGGCGGTTTCCAGCAGCACGATCTGTGGGTCGCGCAGATGCGCCAACGCTTTGCTGGTCTTGCGCGGGAACACCACTTGCACGGAGACGTAGTCGTCATCGAGCAGCCAACGCAACACATCCAGCTCGTGGATCAAGGTGTCGGTGATCGCCATGTCGGTCTTGTAGTTCTCGCCCACCCGCGGGTTGCGGTGCGCGCAGTGCAGCATCAGCGGCTCGCCGATCTGGCCGCTGTCGATCACCGCTTTGAGGGCGCGATAACCTTCGTCATAAGGGCGCATGAAGCCCACTTGCACCAGGCGCTTGCCGTGCGCCACTTCAGCTTCGACGATCCTGCGGCAGCCGTCGGCGGTGACCGCCAGCGGTTTTTCGCAGAACACCGGTTTGCCAGCGGCGATGGCCGCGAGCACGAACTCCTCATGGCTTGGACCCCAGGAGGTGACGAGAATGGCCTCAACCTGAGGCGAATCGATCAGCGCATGGCCGTCCGCATACACCTCCGCGTCCAGTTTCAGATCCGCCACCACCTTGGCGGCCTGCGCAAGGTCGATGTCGGTCACCGCCACCACCTGGCTGTTGAGCAAGGTCTGGCTGCAACGACGAATATGGTCCCGGCCGATAGCGCCCGTACCGATAACACCCAGCTTCAACGACATACATTCACTCCTCTTGTTATTAGTACTGCCGGGCCTTGGCCAGCTGTTCATTGAGTTTTTTCGCCGCAGCACGGGTGCGTTCGCTGGTGGAGACCTGCGCCACGCCCACCCGCCACCACGACAGGTAGCCGTGGATCATGGTCTTGGGCAACACCTTGATATCGATCAGCGTCGACACCGTTTGCGTGCGCGCATCGGCCAGCGCCGCTTCGAGCTGCGCCACGCTGCTGACCTTGTAGGTTTTGCAGCCGTAGGCCGCCGCGCTCATGGCGAAGTCCACCGGCACCAGGCCGCCGTCGAGCTTGCCGCTCTCGGGGTTGCGGTAGCGGAACTCGGTGCCGAAGCTGTCCATGCCGTTGCCGATCTGCAGGTTGTTGATGCAACCGAAGGCCATGTTGTCCAGCAGCACCACGTTGATCTTGCGCCGCTCCTGGATCGAGGTGGCCAGCTCCGAATGCAGCATCATGTAGGAGCCATCGCCGACCAGCGCATACACCTCGCGCGTCGGCTCGGCCAGCTTCACGCCGAGCGCAGCGTTGATCTCGTAGCCCATGCACGAATAACCGTACTCGACGTGGTAGGTGTTGACGCCCTTGCTGCGCCAACTGCGCTGCAAGTCACCGGGCAGGCTGCCGGCGGCGGCGACGATGATCGCGTCGTCGGCCAGGACCTGGTTGAGCACGCCAAGGACGCGACTTTGGGTCAGGCACGAGCCGGTCAGCTCGATGAATTCGCGCAGCACAGCGCGGTCCAGGTGGTCGTTGACCTCCGGCACGAAATCGTCGCCCGCGTATTCCACCTGATGCACCCGGTCGACTTCCGCGTCCAGTTGCGCCCTGGCGTCGCGTACCTGCTCACCCCACCCGGAGCGATAATCCCCGAGTGCTGCGGCCAATGCCTCAAGGGCGACTTGCGCATCCGCCAGCACTTGCACGCCATCGAGCTTCAACGCGTCGCAGGGGCTGATATTGAGATTGAGGAACTGCACGTCAGCGTGCTTGAACAGCGACTTCGACGACGTGGTGAAATCGGTGTAACGCGTACCGATCCCGATGATCAGGTCGGCCTCAGGGGCCAACAGGTTCGCGGCCAGGCAGCCGGTCTCGCCGATCCCGCCGACGTTCAGCGGATGGCTGGACACCACCGCGCTCTTGCCCGCCTGGGTTTCGGCGAAGGGAATCTCGAAGCGTTCGGCAAACGCCTGCAAGGCGGCATTCGCGCCGGAGTACTTGACCCCGCCGCCGCAGATGATCAACGGCTTGCGCTTGCCCTTGAAGGCCGCCACGGCGTCGCCAATCATCGCCTCGGTAGCCGGGCGACGGTCGAGGCGGTGGACGCGTTTTTGCAAGAAATAATCCGGGTAATCCCAGGCCTCGGCTTGCACATCCTGCGGCAGCGCCAGGGTGACGGCGCCGGTTTCGGCCGGATCGGTGAGCACGCGCATGGCGTGGATCGCCGCGCTCATCAATTGCTCGGGGCGGTTGATGCGGTCCCAGTATTTGCTCACCGAACGGAAGGCGTCGTTGGTGCTGATGCTCAGGTCATGGAACTGCTCGATCTGTTGCAGCACCGGGTCGGGCTGGCGGCTGGCGTAGACATCGCCGGGCAACAACAGCAACGGGATACGGTTGGCCGTGGCGGTCGCGGCAGCAGTCAGCATATTCGCCGCCCCCGGGCCGACCGACGCGGTACACGCGTAGATCTTGCGCCGCAGGTGCTGCTTGGCAAAACCGATGGCAGCGTGGGCCATGCCTTGCTCGTTGCGGCCCTGGTGGACCACCAGGTCGCCGCTGTCCTGCGCCAGCGCCTGGCCCAGGCCAAGCACGTTGCCATGCCCAAAAATCGTGAACACCCCGGCGACAAACTTGCTCTGCACGCCATCGACTTCGATGTATTGGTTATCCAGAAACTTCACCAGGGCCTGGGCCATGGTCAATCGGGTGGTGGTCATGTCGCGCCCCTTAAAGGTCGAGCAGCCAGCTGTGCTGCGGGTCGTTATGAAAATGCCAGGCGCGCTTGGGGCCGGCCATCACATTGAGGTAATAGGACTCGTAGCCATACGGCACGCTGACCGGGTGATAACCCTTGGGCACCACCACCAGGTCGCTGTTTTCCACGGCCATGGCCTCATCGATGCTGCGGTCGTCGGTGTACACCCGCTGGAACACGAAGCCCTGGGGCGGGTTGATCTGGTGGTAATAGGTTTCTTCGAGAAAGCTCTGGTGCGGCAGGTCGTCGGTGTCGTGCTTGTGCGGCGGGTAGCTCGACGAGTGCCCGGACGGCGTGCGCACCTCCACCACCAGCAGCGAATGGGCGGGCTCGCTGTCGGGCAGGATGTCGCACACGTAACGGGTGTTGGCACCTTTGCCGCGCACGCTGCGTTTGCACTGTTCGGGGCGGATCAAGCGTGGCGCGAAACCCGTCGCGCCAGGCGCGGCGCAGACCGCGAGCTGTACGTCGCTCAATGCCGTCACCTGGGCGTCGGTGCCCGGCGGCAGGTAAGCGGCAAAGGGCGATTTGTCTTCAAATACCGACTGACGATCGCCGAGGTTCTGCCAGCTAAAACCGTCGCCTTCGATCGTCACCCGACCGCTGAGCAGCACCAGGCACAGCTCCTGATCGCCGGCGGTGACTGGCAGGGTTTCGCCCAGGCTCAGGCGGTAGGCGGCGAAGCCGACGTAGTCCAGGCGACCTTCTTCGAGGGCGACCATGGTTTGCCCGCGCTTATGGCTCTTGACCAGCAAGCTCATTGGCCCGTCCTCTCGTTGAGCAGCGCACGCAGGGTGTCATAGCCTTTTTTCGCATAGATATAGCTGGGCGCAACGGCTGGGTCCTGCTCGGCTTCGACCACCAGCCAGCCTTGGTAATCCGCGGCCAGCAGCACGTCGAGCAACGCGGCAAAGTCGATATCGCCGTCGCCCGGCACGGTGAAGGTGCCGTTGACGATGCAGTCGGGGAAGCTCCACATCTGGTTGCGCGCCAGTTGCACCACCGCTTTGCGCACGTCCTTGAAATGCACGTGGCACACCCGGTCGATGTGCTTGCGCAGTACTTCGAGGGGTTCGCCGCCGCCCATGTAGCAATGGCCCGAATCGAACAGCAGGCCGACTTCCGGGCCGGTGCGGCGCATCAGTTGATCGATGTCCTCCGGCGATTCGACATAGGCGCCCATATGGTGGTGGTAGGCCAGGCGCACGCCCTGGGACAGGGTAAAGCGCGCCAGTTCGGTGAGTTTATCGGCGTAGTCCTGCCAGGCCTGTTCGCTGTGGAAACGCGGGCGTTCGATCAGGCGGATGCGGGAGCCCTGGATCGAATCGGCGACTTCGCCGTACACCAGCACCGTAGCGCCATTGTGTCTGAGCAACTCGACGTGAGCGGCGATGGCTTCGATTTCCTGCGCCACCGAACGCTGGGCCAGGCGGCTCGAATACCAACCGGAGACCAGCGCCAGATCAAAGGGGCGCAACACATCGGCGACGCCCTTGGCGTCCTTGGGGAATTTGCCGTTGAGTTCAAAACCTTCGTAGCCAATCTGCTTGCCTTCGCTCAGGGCGGTGCTCAGCGGCGTTTCGCCGCCCAGGGCCGGCAGGTCGTCGTTGCTCCAGGAGATCGGGTTGATGCCAATTCGGATTGCGGGCATGGCTGCACCTTTATTATTTTCAGGTATCACTGAGATCTGCATTCTGTGGGAGGGAGCTTGCTCCCGATGGCGGTGGTGCAGTTACAGAAGTGTTGCCTGACACACTGCCTTCGGGAGCAAGCTCCCTCCCACATTGGATTACATTTCAAATTAAGCACTGCGCTCAGCTTCTGGCACTGCACCAGGCACTTATCAATTGCTCGAAAGTGGCCTGGACTTGCCGGATCAGGGTCTCGTCATCAATCTCCCCCGCCATCCACGCGCGGCTCGGTGCCTGGAAGATCGTGCGCCCCACCGCAAAACCACGGCAGGTGCGGCTCTGGCTGGCCTGGCGGAAGCCCTCGGCCAGGCGTTCGGCCGACGCATTCAGGCCCAGCAACACCACGCCACGGCAGTACGGGTCGCGTTCCTCGATCAGTTCGTCGAGTTTTTTCCAGTCCTCGGCCGACTGCGCCTCGATCTTCCACCACGCCGGGTAGATCCCCAGGTTGTACAGGCGCTTGAGGCTGCGGTAGAGCACATCGGGGTAGGTGGATGGGTGATCCTTGGGCGGGATGACTTCCAGCAACAGCTCATGTCCGCTGACCAGCGAAGCCTCGTACACCGCCTTGAGTTGCGCTTCCTGTTCCAGGCGCAGCAGCGGTTCGTCATCGGGGTGGTATTGCACCAGGCACTTGATGATTTGCTCCTGGGGCCAGGCGATCAGGTTGCTGCCGATCGAACGGCCGTGTTCGAACGCCAGGGGCCGCGAGTTCTGCACCTCCACCGGGCGTGCGATCCACCAGCCACGACCGCTGGCGGCGTTGAGCGCGTCCTGGCCGAAGCGCTGGTCGGCGAGCAAGCCCACATCGGCCTCGACGCCCTGCTCGCGCAGCTTCTTCTCCACGCGCTCGACGGCCTGGATAAACAGTTGCTTGATCGCGCTGATGCGGCTCGCGTCCTGGCCACCGCGTTGGGCCAGGTCGACCAGTTGCCAACGGTGGTCGAAGGCAAATACGAACAGCTGCTTCCAGGCCTTGCGCGGCACCGTGACGCGGTGCAGGCGTTGCAGAGTCGCGTCTTGATCGGGACGGGTGATCGGCACCGGGCTGTTGAACAGGTAATCCAGCTCGGCGGGCGTCGGCATGGCCGGTGCGCAGGCGTGGCGCGACACCACCAAACCACCGCAGGCATTGGCCAACTGGCTGCATCGCGCGTCGTTGGCATCGTTCAGCCAGCCGCTGAGAAAGCCCGCCATGAACGCATCGCCGGCACCCAGCACGTTTAGCACTTCGACGCGCACGCCGGGGTAGATCGCGCCGTCTTCCAAGCGTGCCGGGATCGCGCCGTGGATCACCGTGCAACCCTGCGGGCCGAGCTTGAGCACCAGGGTCGCCGGGGTCAGCTCACGGACCGTGCGCAGGGCGCTGAGCAAATCCTCACTGCCGCCGGCGATCAAGAACTCCTCTTCAGTACCGACGATCAGATCAAAGCGCGGCAGGATGTTCTGCACGTGCTGGCTGACACTGCGGTCGGCGACAAACCGGGTTTCCCCATCGGCCTTGCCTGCCAGGCCCCACAACACCGGGCGGTAGTCGATGTCCAGCACGCGCCGGACGTTGTGTTTGGCCGCGTAATCCAGGGCCTGGAGGCTGGCCTTGTACACGCCGTCGGTGGAGAAATGCGTGCCGGTAATCAACAGGGCCTTGCTGGAGGCGATAAAGGCTTCGCTGATGTCTTCGGCGCGCAGGGCCATGTCGGCGCAGTTTTCGCGGTAGAACACCAGCGGGAAGGTTTCGCGGTCCTTGAGGCCGAGCAACACCAGGGCGGTGAGGCGTTCCGGGTCGACCTTGATGCCGCTGACATCGCAGCCTTCACGGGCCAGGGATTCCGTCAGGAAGCGGCCCATATGGTCGTCCCCGACCCGGCTCAACATCGCCGACTTGAGGCCCAGGCGTGCGGTGCCGAAGGCGATGTTGGCGGAAGAACCGCCGAGGTACTTGGCAAAGCTGGAAACGTCCTCAAGCCGCGCACCGACTTGCTGTGCATAGAGGTCGACGCCCAGGCGCCCGAGGCAAATCAGATCCAATTGACGCCCACTGGCAAAACGAGTCTGGCCCATGCTGGCTCCTGTTATTTTTATCAGCCTGCGTTGTGCCACCGTGGCGACGGCAAACGCTCTTGGTGGAGCAGACTAGAACGTTCAGCGAACTCAATCAATATTTATTCCATAATTATTTTTAGTGGAATTTTTATTCCAATACGTCAGCATAGAGGCACGCCAGCGACACTGCATCGTTTCAGCCGCCCACTCGCTGGCGCATGCCGGGGTATTTTTTTGCGCCTACCCTGTAGACTTGCGCCCACCATCAGCGCACCAGATGAACCCGCCAAAAGGATTGCCCATGTCCCGCACCGATCAGCCGGCCACGCCCGAGACCGCTCCCCAAGACACTCTCGCCAGCCCCCCGATCAATGCCGAACGCCTGCTGCAGCTGATCACCGACGAATACGAAAGCCTGCCACGCCAGCTCAAGCGCATCGCCAGCTACATGAGCCAGCAGAGCGACCGGATCATGGTCGACCGTATCAGCGACATCGCCCGCGAATGCGAAGTGCATCCGTCGGCCATCGTGCGGTTTTCCCAGCGTTTCGGGTTCAGCGGGTTCAGTGAGATGCAGGCGCTGTTTCGCGAGGCGTACACCCACAAGACCACGCCGGTGCAGAACTATCAGCAGCGCATCCGCAGCATGATCGCCAACAAGTCGCAGAAGGCCAGTGGCGGCGACCTGGCGCGCGAGTGCGTCAACGCCACCCTCTCGGGCATTGAGCGCCTGGGCCTGGAACTGGATGACACGGCGTTCGAAAAAGCCGTGGACCTGGTGGTCAACGCCGACAACATCTACGTGGTTGGCGTGCGCCGTTCGTTTGCGGTGGCCGACTACCTGGTCTACAACCTGCAGCACACCAACAAGCGCATCCACCTGATCTCGGGCCTGGGCGGCAGCTACCGCGAGCAGATGCGCAGCGTGCGCGCCAATGACCTGGTGATCGCCATCAGCTTCACGCCCTATGGCAAAGAGACCCAGCACTGCCTGCGTATCGCCCAGCACCACCAGGCCAAGACCCTGATCATTACCGACAGCAACCTGTCGCCCCTGGCCAAGCGCGCGAACGCAGTGTTGCTGGTGAATGAAGGCTCATCGTTTGCCTTCCGCTCCCTGAGCGCCACGTTGTGCCTGTGCCAGGCGTTGTTCATCGCGGTGGCGTATCGCCTGGAGTTGAAGGTGGATGAGATTCATGAGCAGGTGGGCTTCGATGATTGACGGAGGATCTATCACCGGAGCAGCCGATTGACACGCCTTCATCGCAGGCAAGCCCGCACATAAGGGTAGGCGGTGTTTATGAAGACTGTGTCAGTTTTGCCAACATGAAGTTTTATTTAGGAAGCGTTCAGCCATTTCTTGGCAAAATGCCCACACTTCTAGTGTGAATCGCTCACCAGGTA
Organism: Pseudomonas marginalis; assembly: GCF_024169655.1. Lineage (GTDB taxonomy): Bacteria > Pseudomonadota > Gammaproteobacteria > Pseudomonadales > Pseudomonadaceae > Aquipseudomonas > Aquipseudomonas paraveronii. The sequence continues at coordinate 3,422,571 of NZ_JALJWV010000001.1, forward strand.
ATCCTATGACCCGTATTTTGACCATCGAGGATGACGCCGTAACGGCCCGCGAGATCGTCGCCGAGCTGAGTAGCCATGGACTGGATGTAGATTGGGTGGACAACGGTCGCGAAGGCCTGGTCCGCGCCGTGAGTGGTGATTACGACCTGATCACCCTTGACCGTATGCTGCCGGAACTCGATGGCCTGGCCATCGTCACCACCCTGCGCACCATCGGCGTGTCGACGCCGATCCTGATGATCAGCGCGCTCTCCGATGTCGACGAGCGGGTACGCGGCCTGCGCGCCGGTGGGGACGACTACCTGACCAAGCCGTTCGCCTCCGATGAAATGGCCGCCCGCGTCGAAGTGCTGCTGCGGCGTAAAAGCACGGTCAAGGAATTCGAAACCGCCCTGCGCGTGGCCGACCTTGAGCTGAACCTGATCAGCCGTGAAGCCAGCCGCGCCGAGCAGCCGCTGAGCCTGCTGCCCACCGAATACAAACTGCTGGAATTCCTGATGCGCAACACCGGGCAGATTCTGTCGCGGATGATGATCTTCGAGGAAGTCTGGGGTTATCACTTCGACCCCGGCACCAACCTGATCGATGTCCACATCGGGCGCCTGCGCAAGAAGATCGATCCACCGGGCCTCACGCCGCTGATCCGCACGGTACGAGGTTCCGGTTATGTCATTGCTGAACCCCTCTAAGGGCTGGCGCTCCTCCAGCAGCCGCTTGCTGGCGCTGTACAGTTCGCTGTTCGTGGCCTGGAGCTGCATCCTCATGGGGGTGCTGTATTACGAGGTGTCGGGTTATCTAAGCGACCTGTCGCGCCATTCGCTGATGCAGCGTCAGCACCTGTTCCAGCGCTTCGACGGCGACGAACTGGTGGAAGCGCTGACCACCAGCATGACCTTCGACATGAAGGGTGTAGACGCCTATGGCCTGTTCGATGAGCAATTTCGCCCATTGAGCGGGCCGATCCATGCGATCCCGTCCGACTTACCCCTGGACGGCAAGATCCATGCCCTGGCCAATTGCCTCGACTCCGACGACCCGAAACTGCCCAAAGACAGCTGCGACGCCGTCGCCACCCACACCGCGGACGGCCGCTGGCTGGTGCTGGTGCGCGCCAACGGCTCGCTGTTCGGGGTGACTCGGATCATCTGGCACGCGCTGCTGTGGGCGGTGTCCCTGACCATCATCCCCGGCGCCGCCGGCTGGCATTTACTGCGCCGCCGCCCGTTGCGAAGGATTCGCGGCATCCAGGCCAGTGCCGAGGCCATCGTCGCCGGCGACCTCACCCATCGCCTGCCGCTGTCGAACCGGCGTGACGAACTGGACATGCTCGCCGCCATCGTCAACGCCATGCTCGACCGCATCGAGAAGCTGATGAACGAGGTCAAAGGCGTGTGCGACAACATCGCCCACGACCTGCGTACCCCGCTCACCCGCCTGCGCGCGCAGTTGTACCGCATCAAGCAACAGGCCGAACAAGACTCGGCCCACGCGGTGCAACTGGACGACGCCATCGCGGAAACCGACACCCTGATGGCGCGCTTTCGCGGGCTGTTGCGCATCTCGGAACTGGAAGACCACCAGCGCCGCTCGGGTTTCCTGGTGCTGGACCCGCTACCGCTGCTGCGCGAACTGCACGACTTTTATCTGCCCCTGGCCGAGGAAGGCGAACTGCGACTAGTACTCGACACGCCGCCATCCCTGCCCTGGATCACCGGCGACCGGGCCTTGCTGTTCGAGGCCCTGGCCAACCTGCTGAGCAACTCGATCAAGTTCAGCCCACCGGGCGGCGAAGTGATTTTGCGCGGGGTCAACGATGCGGGCAGCACGCGTATCGAAGTCCACGACTCCGGCCCTGGCATTCCCGTAGCAGAACGCAAGGCGGTGTTCCAGCGGTTCTATCGCGTGGATGAAAGCGACCAGCAAGGCGGGTTTGGGTTGGGCTTGTCGATTGTCGCGGCAATCATCAATCTGCATGGTTTCAAGCTGGACGTCGGCACCAGCCAGCGCGGCGGTGCGCGGTTGGTGCTGGAGTGTCGCCAGCAACTGATGCCCGAAGCCTGAGACCTCCCACATTGGAGCTCAGTTGCCGGATCGGTCGGGTCAGGCCGGAAAATTGCCGCGCAGCGCCTCAAGCCCACCGCTGTAGACGCCGGCAAACAGCGCCTCCACCGCCTCGTCCGTGGTGCCCGCTGCCGCGGTAAACACCCCCGACCATGTCACCTTCGCCGACGACTCCGTCAGGGCTTCCACCTGCAACGTCGCCAAGTAGGCACTCACCGGAAACGGTGACTCCACGATGGTGTAGCTGTAAGTGCGCGCCACGTTATCAAAGGTCTGCAAACGCTCCACCACCACACCACCATCGGCGGTTTGCAGGTGACGCACGCGCCCACCTTCGCTCGGTTCGCTCTTGACGATCAGCGGCAGCCAGTCCGGCAAGGCGTTAAAACCGCCGACCAATTGCCACACCTGATCGGCCGAAACCGGGACTTCAATGACAGAAGAAGCTGTAGGCACAATCAATACTCCAGACAATAAAAATTCAGATCGCCAGATCCATCGCACCGACAGTCGCTGGCGACCGGGGTTAAACACTGTACGCCAGCCGATTCGTCACTTCACCCAGATTCGTGGTGCGACGGAGGCTCGATAAGCCCCTGCGCTCCTGACCATTCGTCGCCTTGTTTTCAGGCCCGGCGCAGACACTCTGCGTAGCCTCGTTCTGAAACCCGCACGCCAGAGCCGCCAAACAGCCCAAACAGCTGCCCATACGCGGTGCAGCAACTCGTTCTGTACCTGTTAAAAATGACAGTTGTAGGCCTGCTGACGGCGGCCTTCACTGTTACGCAAGGCCTGCGGGGCGTCCTTGTCCCCCGCAGATGGTTTCACCCACCAGGGAAGGACAGCCCATGCAGCGCACATTCAAGAAGCTAATGGTTCCAGTGCTATTAAGTGTTGGCGTATCGTTTTGCGGACATAGCGCAAGCGCCAACGCAGCCACATTCGTCAGTTCAGGTCACGCGGCCGGACCGCAATGCGCGACCTCCGGGATCAACGACAATGGTCAGGCGGTCGGTAACTGCAACTCGGCGACGCCGAGTACCAACCCCAACCCGTGGTTCTCATCGACACTGGCAGGTCCCCAACAAGTGCTGTTGCCATTGGTCACGGGACAACCGTGCAGCGTCAGCGCAATTGCCAACAATGGCTGGATGGTGGGGCTGTGCGCCAATGTCGGCAATGTCGCTTTGGGCGTGTATTGGAACGCGGCGACGCCCGGCAACCCGCCGACCGCCATGGCTCCGCTGCCTTTTTCATTGCTGTTGCCGCCGCTACGCCCCGCCGACAAGCAGACAGTCCCTACTGCGCAAAACCAGAACGGTATGGTGCTCGCACAGAGCCTGAGTGCAAACGAACAGGCAACGGTGGTGGTCTATGCTGCGGGTAGCGCGACGCCACAGCGTGTATCGGGCTGGGGTAACAACTGCTCCGGTGTGGACCTGACTGAAACCTTGACGAATGGCTGGCCACGCATCCTCATGAATTGCCCAGGAGCGAACGGTACGCCTGAGATCACCTCGGCCAGTTGGAGCGGGAGTGGATTTTCCCTCGTGACGCCGCCGCTTCCGGCAGGCGCCAGCTACTGTGAGGCCGTGGACATGAACGATGCGGGTCAGTTCGTCGGCACCTGCACGTTCCCCGGTTCGTCCCCCGATACGCTCCAGACCGCCTATTGGGCCTCTGCAACTAGCACACCGTTGCTGCTGACAATGCCGTTGAATGCACAGAACGTGGCAATGGCAATCAATGCCCGTGGGCATGTGGTGGCCTATGGCAGGAACCCTTTGGGCCTCCTGACACTTCTCTTCTGGCCAGACCCCACCAACTCTTTCACCGTAGCGCCCATCCAGCCATTGCCGGGCAGTAATCAGACCAACTTTGCAGGTTTTGGGGATAACGACAGCGTCGCCATGACTTGCCTGAACAGTAACCAATACCCCACTGCCTGCAGTTGGACGCCCTCGGGAGGCACCGTATCCGTGGTGGGTCTTGGCGGAACGTCCAGCGAGTCGAGCGGCATTTCGCCTAGCGGCGTATTTATTTTTGGTACGGCGACGGATACCTCCAACGATTTCAATGCGGTGGGAGCTACGTTGCCCTGAACAAGGAGCCCGTTTTGCGGCGTGGCCTGGCACAGACTGTTAAGTTGGAGGTGCGTGATGTCTCACAGACTACCGGCAAAACTCCCGGTCGCAATGTTATTTGCAATAGCTAGCACGTTGGCTGCGGATGCGATGGCCATTCCGTTAGCCGATGGAAAAAAACAGGCGTACCTGAGCTGCATAGCGAAACACGCCGCCCCGGACCTATTGCGGAAAGGGGCTAGCCTCAAGCAGTACGAAAAGGAGCAATTGCGCTCTTCCGTTTTGCCCTGCCTGTCAATGATTCGATAAAAGCTGGCAAGGCCCTTTCACAACGCGCCCCCAGCTACCAGGCAAGTTGCTCGCGCAACTTGAACCACAGCATCCCCAACGCCAACAACGGCGAGCGCAAGACCTTGCCGCCCGGAAAGGTCATGTGCGGGACCTGGCTGAACACCTCCAAGCCCTGACTGTGCCCGGCATGAATGGCTTCAGCCAGCAGCCGCGCACACCAATGGGTCACATTCAGCCCATGCCCGGAATAACCCTGGGCGTAGAACACATTCGGGTACTGCTTCAACCGCCCGACCTGGGGGAAGCGATTGGCGGTGATGCCGATCTTGCCGCCCCACTGGAACTCAATGGCGGTGTCGGCCAGTTGCGGGAATACCTTGAGCATCTTCGGTCGCATATACGCGGCGATGTCCTGCGGATCACGCCCCGAATAATGGCAGGCGCCGCCGAATAACAGGCGTCGGTCGGCGGTCAGTCGGTAGTAGTCCAAGCCGACTTTCTGGTCGCACAACGCCAGGTTCTGCGGGATCAATTGCTCGGCCAGCAACGCCGTTAACGGTTCGGTGGCGATGATGTAGCTGCCGGCGGGCAGTACCTTGCCGCTCAAGCGCGGCTCCAGTTCCTCCAGGTGCGCGTTGCAGGCCAGCACCAGATTGGCCGCGCGCACCGTACCGCCGGCGCAGCGCACCTGCACGGTGTCGCCGTGGAGCAGTTCCAACGCTGAGGTGTGCTCGAAAATCCGCACCCCCAGGGATTCGGCCACCCGCGCCTCGCCCAACACCAGATTCAATGGGTGCAGGTGCCCGGACCCCATGTCCACCAAGCCGCCGGCATAGACTTGCGAGCCGACGACCTGATGCATATCCTGCGGCCCCACCACACGCAACTCATGGTTATAGCCCTGCGCCAACAGGCGCTCCTGCTCGCCCTTGAACGCAGCGAACTGCGCCGGGGTATTGGCCAGTTCGCAAAAGCCCCAGCGCAGGTCGCAATCGATACCCTGCGTGCGAACGCGTTCCCCCACCAACGTGACCGAATCAATCCCGGCCCGCTCCAGATAACGCACACCCTCCTCGCCCACATACTTGGCAAAGCCCGACACGTCATGGCCGATGCCGCGAATCAATTGCCCGCCGTTACGCCCGCTGGCGCCCCAGCCGATGCGCCGCGCCTCCAGCAGGATCACCGACAGCCCGCGCTGGGCCAGTTCGATGGCGGTATTGACCCCGGTGAACCCACCGCCGATCACACACACATCCGCGCTCAAGTCAGCGGCCAAGGCCGGACGCTCAGGCATGGCATTGGCCGAGGCCCGGTAATAGGACCGGGCATGGTCGTTCGATTGGATCATTTGTCGGTCTTCACTTTGCTCCAGGCGCGGGTCATCAGGCGCATGGTCGCCGGGGTTGGCGTGGTGGAAATATAGAGTTTGTCGAGCACGGCCTGGGACGGGTACACCTCCGGGTTGTTCACCAGTTCCGGGTCCATGAAGGCCCTGGCTGCCGGGTTGGCGTTGGCATAGCCGACCGAGGCGCTGACCTTGGCGATGACTTCAGGGTCGAGCAGGTAGTTGATAAACGCGTGGGCTGCTTTCGGGTTGCTCGCATCGGCGGGGATCGCCAGCAGGTCAAACCACAGGTTGGAGCCTTCCTTGGGAATCGAATACGCAATGTTCACCCCATTCTTGGCTTCCTTGGCGCGGTTGGCGGCCTGGAACACGTCGCCGGAATAGCCGAAGGCCACGCAGATGTCGCCGTTGGCCAAGTCCGAGATGTACTTGGAGGAATGGAAGTACGTGATGTACGGCCGCAACTTCAACAGCTTGGCCTGCGCCTGTTTGTAGTCCTCGGGGTTCTCGCTGCGCGGGTCCTTGCCCATGTAGTTGAGGATCGCCGGGAACAGTTCATCCGCCGAGTCGAGGAAGGCCACGCCGCACTGGTTGAGCTTCTTGAGGTTCTCCGGCTCGAACAGCACCGCCCACGAATCGATATGGTCGATGCCGAGCACCTGCTTGACCTTGTCGACGTTGTAGCCGATGCCGTTGGTGCCCCACAGGTACGGCACCGAGTGCGCGTTACCCGGGTCGTTCTTCTCCAGCAGCGCGAGCAACTTGGGGTCGAGGTTCTTCAAGTTGGGCAGTTGCGAACGGTCGAGCTTGAGGAACGCGCCGGCCTTGACCTGGCGCGCCAGGAAGTGGTTGGACGGTACCACCACGTCATACCCGGTGCGCCCCGCCAGCAGCTTGCCCTCCAGGGTTTCGTTGGAGTCGAACACGTCGTAGATCACCTTGATCCCGGTCTTGGCCTGGAAGTCGGCCAAGGTGGTTTCGCCGATGTAGTCGGTCCAGTTGTAGACACTGACCGTTGGCTCCGCCTGCGCGGCGCTGCTGAATGCCGCCACCAGGGCCAGCGGGAGAAGTTTTTTCGTCAGACGCATATCGACACCCCTTTATGATTGTTTAGACGCTCAACAGCAGGAACTCACGCTCCCAGGAACTGATCACCCGCTTGAAATTCTCATGCTCGGCGCGTTTGACCGCGACGTAGCCGCGCACGAACTTGTCGCCCAGGTACTGTTTGACTGTGTCGCAATCCTCCATGCGCGCCAGCGCATCTTCGAGGGTGAACGGCAGGCGCAGGTTGCGGCGCTCGTAGGCGCGACCTTCCACCGGCGCGCTCGGCTCGATCCTTTCGATCATCCCCAGGTAACCACACAACAGGCTGGCGGCAATGGCCAGGTACGGATTGGCATCGGCGCCGGGCAGGCGGTTTTCCACGCGCATGGCGTCGGGGCTGGAGGTCGGCACGCGCAGGCCGACGGTGCGGTTTTCTTCGCCCCACTCGACGTTGACGGGTGCCGAGGTGTCCGGCAGAAAACGCCGGAACGAGTTCACGTTGGGCGCGAACATTGGCAGCAACTTGGGAATGTACTTCTGCAGGCCGCCGATGTGATGCAGGAACAGTTGGCTCATCTTGCCGTCGGCATCGACGAATACCGGCTTGCCGGTAGCGATGTCGACCACGCTCTGATGCAAATGCATGGCGCTGCCCGGCTCGTCGGCCACCGGCTTGGCCATGAAAGTCGCGGCCACATTGTGCTTGAGCGCGGCCTCGCGCAGGGTGCGCTTGAACACGGTGATCTGGTCGGCGAGGTCGAGGGCGTCGCCATGGCGGAAGTTGATTTCCATCTGCGCCGGGCCGTCTTCGTGGATCAGCGTATCGAGGTCCAGGCCTTGGAGTTCGCACCAGTCGTAGACGTCTTCGAACAGTGGGTCGAACTCGTTGGCGGCGTCGATGGAAAACGACTGGCGACCGGTCTCGGCGCGGCCGGAGCGGCCCACCGGGGTTTTCAGCGGCAGGTCGGGGTCTTCGCAGCGCTGAGTCAGGTAGAACTCCATTTCCGGCGCGACAATCGGCTGCCAGCCCTGCTCGGTGTAGAGCTGCAGCACCTTTTTCAGCACGTTGCGCGGCGACAGCTCGATGGGGTTGCCCTGCTTGTCGAAGGTGTCGTGGATCACGATGGCGGTGGGTTCTATGGCCCACGGCACCACATACGTAGCACTGGGTGACGGGCGGCAGACCATGTCGATGTCGGCTGGATCGAGCAGGTCGTAGTAGACATCGTCGTCGACAAAGTCCCCGGTTACCGTTTGCAGCAACACACTTTCCGGCAGGCGCATGCCTCGCTCATGCAGGAACTTGTTGGTGGGTGCAATTTTGCCGCGTGCGATGCCAGTCAAATCACTGATCACGCATTCGACTTCGGTAATCTTGTGTTCTTTCAGCCAGGCGGACAGCTGATCGAAGGGGGCGTTCATAAGGACCTCGTCATGGGTGGGAGACTGCACCGGCTTGTACTCCCGGCGCATTGAGGTCTATCTTGGGCTCGCCGCACCACGGCATCTATCCACTTTGCACCGAACACAACGCACCAATAGAGTGCGACCAGGTTCCCCATGACACAGGCTACCGCTTTGCGCGTACAGGCCTTCACCACCGGTGATGTGGCCGCCCAATGCCGTGCGACACCCGGCTGGGTGCAGCACTACCAGCAGATGTCCCCCGGGCATTTCGCCGGGCAGATTCGCTACCTCGACCTGCAAGGTGTGGAGGTCTACGAAGAGTGCATGAACACCCGGGTGGAGCAGCATTTCAACGCGCCGCCGGGGGCGCTGGCGTTCTGTTTCGACGGCAGCGACAACGCGCTGTACCTGCTCAATGGCGAGAGCCGCAACACCTGGATCACCCCAGAGAACTACCGCGAAGTCGCGGTGGTGTTCGGGCCGCAGTTCGTGCAGCGCCATGGGCTGGATGTGGCGAAACTCGAAGGCTTGTTCATGGCGCCGCTGAGCGGCCAGCAGAATGCGCTGTTCACCCGTTGGCTCAGTGGCACCCTGACCCGGTTATCCGCCACCACCGACCCGATCTGCCGCGATGCCCTCACCCAGCAGTTGCTCGACGACTGCCTGTTCATTCTCGACAACGCCTGCGTGTGCCTGGACCGCCAGTCATTGCAGCGGCGCAGCGAAGAGCGCCGGCTGATGACGCGCATTGGCGAATGGGCGGTAGATGCAGCGGATGACGCCGTCAACCTACTGGAACTGGCGCAGATCGCCGGTGTGCCGTTGCGCCAGTTGCAACAGGGCTTCAAGACCTACACCGGGATGAGCCCGGCGCAGTGGTTGCGCTTGCGCCGCTTGAACGGGGCAAGGCGGGAGTTGTTGAGTTCAACCGGGGCCACGGTGGCGGAAGTGGCGATGAACTGGTCGTTCTGGCATTTGGGGCGATTTTCCAATAGCTACCAGGCACTGTTCAAAGAACTGCCGAGCGCAACCCTCAAGCGCTCCCTTTGAAATGCAATCTAAATGGTGGGAGGGGGCTTGCCCCGATGGCGGAGGAACAGCCAGCTTATCTGTAGCTGACCCGCCGCTATCGGGGGCAAGCCCCCTCCCACAGTTTGATTGCGGGGTGTCAGCCCCGTCCCAGTGGCGCGAGTGACCACGCGATCATGGTTGGCTCGGTGAAGAACCTCATCGTGCCCCGGCAGAACGCCGGGCCACTGGTGTATTGCCCATGCCAGCCTAAGCCACACACAAAACTTTGTGGGAGGGGGCTTGCCCCCGATGGCGGAGGAACAGCCAGCTTATCTGTAGCTGACCCACCGCTATCGGGGGCAAGTCGAATCGTCGCACCGCCCCTCCCACATTGGACTGCATCAAGGCTGGGCGTTGAGGAAGGTTGCCATCAGTTGATTGACTCGCTCCGCCGCCTCCAACTGCACCATATGCCCCTGCCCCGGCAGGATTTCCACCTGGGCCTCAAGCCCCTCGGCATGCCTGGCCGGGATGATTGCATCATCGCTGCCCCAGATCACCAGGCTTGGCTGCTGCCCCACGACGTTGCGCAAATCCAGCTGCTGCCGCCCGCCATCAAAGAGCTGGGCATTGAGTTGGCGCAACGCCTGATCCACGCCTTCCAGGCGCTTGAACTTGAGCATGTCTTCGAGCATCTGCCGGGTGACCAGCGCCGGGTCGCTGAACAGTTGCACCAGTTGCGGCTTGAGCGCGTTGCGGTTGTTGGCCTCGGTGAAGCCTTGCAGGTAATCGCCGTTGATATCAGGCCCCAGGCCGGCGCTGGCGATCAGGGTCAGCGAAGCCACACGCGCGGGTGCCTGGCTCGCCACTGTCAGGCTCACCAGACCGCCCATGGAATGCCCGGCCAGGTGTACGCGGTCGAGCGTGAGATGATCGAGCAACGCCAACACCGCCTGGCTCAGTTCCTCGGCATCGGCGCTGTGCAACTGCTTGCCCGACTCGCCATGCCCCGGCAAATCCAATGCAATCACGCGTCGCTCCGTCGCCAGGGCCGGGTGGTTGAACAGCCAGTTATTCAAGTCGCCGCCAAACCCGTGGACCAGCACCAGCGGCGTGCCGCCCTCACCGAGGTCGAGATAGCGCAACAGCCGCCCGCCCACCTCGACTTTCTGCGCGCTGGGCCCGGACGCTTGCGCCTCGGCCGCACTCGACACGAAGCTGGCCTGGAAACGCTCGATCACCGCATCAATCTCGGCTTCCGTGGCCTCGCCCTCCACCACAATCCCGAGCAGCGCGCCCACCGGCAAGGTCTCGTCGCTCAGCGCCAGCACACGCCGCAGCACACCACTGAACGGCGCCTCGACGCTGCTGGAGATCTTGTCGGTCTCGACGTCGAGCACTTCTTCGCCCTTCTCCACCCGGTCGCCCGGCTGTTTGAGCCAGACATCCACCCGGCCTTCGGTCATCGACAAGCCCCATTTGGGCATGGTCAAGGTATGGATCATGCGGCATTCCTCTTGTCGGCGATCTTCAACACCGCGGCTTCGATCTTCGCGGCGTTGGGGATGTACAGGTCTTCCAGCGCATCGGAGAACGGCACCGGCGTGTGCGGCGCGGTGACCATTTCGATCGGCGCGCGCAAGAATGAAAACCCGCGCTGCGCCACCAGCGCACTGATGTCGGTGGCAATCGAACAGCGCGGGTTGGACTCGTCGATCACCACCAGGCGCCCGGTTTTCTCCACGCTTTCGAGGATGCTGTCTTCGTCCAGGGGGCTGGTGGTGCGCAGGTCCAGCACTTCGCAGTCGATGCCCTGGCGCGCCAGGTTGGCGGCGGCTTCCAGGGCGATGTGCACCATGCGCCCGTAGGTGACCAGGGTCACGTCATTGCCTTCGCGCACATAGTTGGCTTCGCCGAAGGGCACGGTGTACATCTCCTCCGGCACTTCGCCCTGCAGGCTGTAGAGCATTTTGTGTTCGAGAAAGATCACCGGGTCGTTGTCGCGGATCGCCTGGATCAGCATGCCCTTGGCGTCATAGGGCGTGGCCGGGCACACCACCTTGAGGCCGGGGATGTGCGTCCACATCGAGGTGAGCATCTGCGAGTGCTGCGCGGCGGCGCGCAGGCCGGCGCCGTACATGGCGCGCACCACCAGCGGCGTGGTGGTCTTGCCGCCGAACATGTAGCGGAACTTGGCGGCCTGGTTGAGCAACTGGTCGAGGCAGCAGCCGATAAAATCGACGAACATCAACTCGCACACCGGGCGCATGCCCCGGGTGGCCGCGCCGACCGCCATGCCGACGTAGCCGACTTCGGACAACGGCGCATCCAAGACGCGGTCGGGAAACTCCGGATACAGGCCCTTGGTCACGCCCAGTACACCGCCCCAGGCGTCCTGTTCACCCGGGGAGCCGGTGCCGCCGGACACGTCCTGGCCGATGATGAATACACTCTGGTCCCGGCGCATTTCCTGGGCCAGGGCTTCGTTGATTGCCTGCTGATAACTGATTTTTCGAGCCATGATCAATTCTCCACGGATTGTTTTTGTAGTGGGTGGCGATTAGCGGTAAGCAACATAGACATCGCTGAGCAGATCGGAGGCCTGGGGCTTGGGATCGGACTTGGCCAGGCGCACAGCGTCTTCGATCAGTTGCGCGACCTCCGCGTCGACGCGCTCGAATTGCGCGGCATCGAGCCAGCCTTCGGCGCTGCAGCGTTGGCGAAACAGCACCAGGCAATCGTGGGATTCGCGCAGGTTCTTCACTTCATCGGGGCCGCGATAGGTTTGCGCATCGCCTTCGAAGTGGCCGTAGAAGCGGCTCAACTTGACCTCCACCAGCGTCGGCCCCTGGCCGCTGCGCGCACGTTCCACGGCCACCCCAAGAGCCGCGTGTACGGCGAAGAAGTCATTGCCGTCGACGATCACCCCCGGCATGCCAAAACCCACGGCGCGCTCGGCGATGTCTTTGCATGCGACCGACCAGCCCGAGCCGGTGGCTTCGGCGTAGCCGTTGTTTTCCGCGACGAACAGGCACGGCAGTTTCATGATCGCGGCCAGGTTCATTGCCTCGAACACCGCGCCCTCGTTGGAGCCGCCGTCGCCGAAAAACGCCACGGCCACGCCCTGGCTGCCCTTGAGCTTGGACGCCAGCGCCGCCCCGGCCGCCAAGGGCGCGCCGGCACCGACGATACCGTTGGCGCCGAGCATGCCTTTCTCCTGGTCGGCAATGTGCATGGAGCCGCCCTTACCACCGCACACCCCGGTTTTCTTGCCGTAGATCTCGGCCATCATGCCGAACACGTCCACGCCCTTGGCGATGCAATGGCCGTGACCACGGTGGTTGGAGGCGATGCAGTCTTCATCGTTGAGGTGGGCCATGACTCCGGCGGCGCTGGCTTCCTGGCCGGCATACAGGTGGACGAAACCTGGGATCTCGCCGGTGGCGAATTCCACGTGCAGGCGCTCTTCGAAATCGCGAATAGTGCGCATCACGGTGTAGGCATGAAGCAATTGATCAGTGGACAGGTGAGTGGACATCTTGTTGTTCTCCAGGTTGTCTCGACACACAAAAGACTGGCTGCGGCCAGTTACAAAGCCATCAGCACAGCCTGTGCCAACACCTCGACAAACCTGGCAAAGGCTTGATCCAGAGCAGTGCCGTGCGGTTGTGCGGCGGCGACCGCCAACCGCAGAATGAGACGCGCCATTGCAACCTGCCCGTAACGTCTGCGGCCGAATGAGACGTTGCGTCTCACGCGGGGCAGTTGGTCAGGCCGCCCTTGTCCCTGTGCGCGCATGCGCGCTTAATGGCGGGCATAACAACAAAGATCGAGAACCGGAGGCCTTATGCTCGCCGCGAACTCCAAGGACCATGTCGACTGCGTCAGTCGTGTGGTACGCAATGCCGATCGCCTGCCTCAGGCGCCGGTGCCGTCGCTGATTTTCGATTCGTGGCGACGCTCCATGGAGCAACACCACCTCGACCCCGGCTCGCTGCAAGGGCCACGCATTCTCAGTGAGCCACTGCTCAAGGAATGCCGTGAACGCGCCGATCTGTTCATGCGCATCGCCAGCGAAGAAGTCGGTCAACTCCACCACCGCGTGCGCCATGCCGACTACTGCGTAATGCTCACCGACGCCCAGGGCCAGACCATCGACCACCGCGTGGACACCGCGATTCGCAACGATTGCCGCAAGGCCGGCCTGTACTTGGGCACCTGCTGGTCGGAAGCCGAAGAAGGCACCTGCGGCGTGGCCACGGTACTCACCAGCAAGGCTGCGGTGACGGTGCATAAGCGCGATCACTTTCGCGCGGCGTTTATCGGGCTGACCTGCTCTGCCGCACCCATCTTCGACCCCCAAGGCAACCTGCTCGGGGTGATGGACGCCTCGGCGCTCAAATCCCCGGATGACCGGCGCAGCCAGCACCTGGTGCGGCAGATGGTGGCGCAGAGCGCGCAAGCCATCGAAAATGCCTTCTTCATGCACAGCGCCCGTCAGCACTGGGTGCTCCAGGCCCACAGCACGCCCGGCTATGTCGACAGCCAGCCCGACCTGTTGCTGGCCTGGGACCAGGACGGTCGCCTGCATGCCTTGAACAGCAAGGCGCGCCAAGCCCTGCGCCGACGCTTTGGCCAGGTGCCGGTACATATCAGCGAGGTGTTCGACCTGGATGCGTTACGTGCGGTGAGCGATCAATCGGCGCAACAACTGCACTGGCTGGGCGAACCCGGCGCGTTGCATGTGCGGGTCAGCGCGCCGCAGCGCAAACCGGCGCGTCCCGTTAAGACGGCAAACAACCAAGTCGACCCACGGGTGGAAGAACACCTGCGCCTGGCCGTGCGGGTCAAGGACCGCAACCTGCCGGTACTGGTGCAGGGCGAAACCGGCGCCGGCAAGGAAGTGTTTGCGCGCCAACTGCATGAACGCAGCGCCCGTCGCGGCGGGCCGTTCGTGGCGGTGAACTGCGCGGCGATCCCGGAAAACCTGATCGAAAGCGAGCTGTTCGGCTATGTCGCCGGGGCCTTCACTGGCGCGTCGAGCAAGGGCATGACCGGGCTGTTGTTGCAGGCCGATGGCGGCACGCTGTTTCTCGATGAAATCGGCGATATGCCGCTGGCCCTGCAGACGCGTTTACTGCGGGTCTTGGCCGAAGGTGAAGTGGCCCCGCTGGGCGCGGCGAAAACCCGTGCGGTGGATATCCAGGTGATCTGCGCCAGCCACCGCGACCTGGCGGCGCTGGTCAGCGAGGGGCGTTTTCGCGAGGACCTGTACTTTCGCCTGGGCTGCGCGCGGTTCTGCCTGCCGCCCTTGCGCGAGCGCAGCGACAAGCTGGCATTGATCAATCGGCTGGTGGAACAGGAGGCACACCACAGCGGGATTGCCGTGGGTATCGGGCCTGCCGCGCTGGAGCTATTGCTGGGGTATGCCTGGCCGGGCAACGTGCGCCAACTGCGCCATGTACTGGCGTATGCCTGTGCGGTGTGCGACGGCGGTACCATCCAACTAGCGGACTTACCCGTGGAGGTGCGCGGCGAGCAGATCGAGGCCGACGTGCAAGAGCGTGTCAGCCCGGAACGCCAGGTGGTGCTGGATGCGCTGATCCGGCATCGCTGGAAGCCGTCGCCGACCGCCCAGGCGCTGGGGATTTCGCGGGCGACGCTGTATCGCCGGGTCAACCAGTTGGGCATCGACATGCCGGGCAAACATATCTGACACAGCACCGTCAAACATGTGGGAGCGGGCTTGCCCGCGAAGGCGATGCTGTGACTGAACCGCCGCCATCGCGGGCAAGCCCACTCCCACCGTTGAACCGCGTGTTTTCAGGGCTATCGGTACACAATCCCACCATCGATCAACGGCGATTGCCCGGTCATATAGTCCGCATCCGGCCCCGCCAGGTAAGACACTAGCCCCGCTACATCCTCCGGCGTTTGCGCACGGCCCAGGGCAATCCCGTCCACGTACTTCTTGTAGGTCGCGCCGACTTCGGCGCCGGTAATCTCGGCCATGCGCTTATCGATCTCGACCCACATATCGGTGCCGACCACGCCCGGGCAATAGGCATTGACGGTGATCCCGGCGCTCGCCAGTTCCTTCGCCGCCGCCTGGGTCAGGGCGCGCACCGCGAACTTGGTCGCCGAGTACACGCCCAGCAACGCAAAGCCTTCATGCCCGGCAATCGAGCAGGCGTTGATGATCTTGCCCTTCTGCTTGAGCGCCTTGAACTTCTTGCCGGCGGCCTGGATGCCCCACAGCACACCCTGCACGTTGATGCCGAGGGTGCGCTCGACCTGCTCCGGCGTCACCTCCAGCAGTGAATCGATCTGCGCCACCCCAGCGTTGTTGACGATGATGTCGAAGCCACCGAGGGTCTGGTATGCGTGTTCGACGGCAGCCACCACCTGTTCGCGTTTGGATACGTCGGCGATGAACACCGACGCCTTGCGCCCTGCCGCGACGATTTCAGCGGCCACGGCCTCGAGCTTGGCGCCATTGATGTCCACCAGCGCGATATCGGCACCGTCCCGTGCCAGGCGCAGGGCGATGGCCCGGCCGATGCCCTGCCCGGCGCCGGTCACCAGCGCTACTTTTCCAGCGATAACGTTTCCAGCGGTACTCATGACGACCTCCTGCAACGATGAGAGAAGCCTCGTCTATCGCAGATGCCTACCTGGCCTGTCGAGACGCGAGTGGATCGGCGTACACGCTGAGACGGGATGTCTCAATGCGCGAATCCTTGTAAATGCACGCACTTATGCCTAGCTTATGCGCCCCCCGTCCTGCGCTTTAAGGCCTTGCCCCATGGTTTTGCGTTTCCGCCCCGTCGCCACTTCACGTTTCGCCCTCGGCCTGCTGCTCAGCGGTGGCATCGGCAGCAGTCTGGCCGCGGAAATTGAACTGCCGGCGGTGCAGGTGCTGGGCCAGGATGAGTCCGGTTATCGCAGTGACACCGCCTCGGTCGGCGGCTTCAATGAAGCGCCGTTGCTGGACACTCCCGCCTCGATCAGCGTGATCAACGCCGCCCTGATCAAGGACCAGCAAGCCCGCCTGCTCAGCGAAGTGCTGCGCAACGACGCCTCGGTGGGCGACAGCTACGCACCGATCGGCTACTACGAAAACTTCGTGGTGCGCGGCTTCTCGCTGAACGCCGCGAGCAGCTACAAGATCAACGGGCGCACCATCACCGGCGAGCAGAACGTCGCCCTGGAAAACAAACAACAGGTGGAAGTGCTCAAGGGCCTGGCCGGCCTGCAAAGTGGGATTTCCGAGCCCAGCGGCGTGATCAACTACGTGACCAAGCGCCCGCAAGACGTGCGTTCGGTGACGGTGTCCAGCGACGACCGCGGCAGCGGTTATATCGCCACTGACGTCGGCGGCTGGTTCGGCAGCGAGCAGCAGTTCGGCCTACGCGCCAACGTGGCCCATGAAGACCTCAATGCCTACGTGGAACACGCCAACGGCCAGCGCGACTTCCTGTCACTGGCGTTCGACTGGAACATCAGCCCCGACGCGGTGCTGCAACTGGATGCGGAGTACCAGAACAAACAACAGCGCTCGGTGCCGGGCTACCAACTGCTGGGCGGCAGTGAAGTGCCCCACGATGCATCGCCGAAAAAGCTGCTGGGCCATCAAAGCGGTTCCAAGCAGGTTGGTATTGATTCGCTGAACCTCAACGGCAAGTTCGAATACCGCTTCAGTGACCAGTGGAAAGGCAGTGTCAGCGCGGCGCGCAGCAAGGTGGTGATCGATGACTACAGTTCGTTCGCCTGGGGCTGTTTCTACGTGAACACGTGCAACGCCAACACGTTCAGCCCCGAGGGTGACTACGACATCTACGACTACCGCAGCCCCGACGACACCCGCCGCGACGATGAAGTGCAGGCGGCCATGACCGGGCTGTTCGACACCGTCGGCCTGGGCCATGAACTGACCTTCGGCACCAGCGCGTTTCGCCGGGTGATCGACAAGCGCGAGGCGGTCAACGAATACATCGGCAGCGGCAATATCAACGACGACGCACCGACGTTTGCGCCGACCAACGTGCCGCTGCACGACAGTCATCGCAACCTCGACAGCCGCCAGTACGGCGTATTCGTCACTGACCGCATCCGCTTCAACGAGCAGTGGCAAACCCTCCTCGGCGGTCGCGAAGTGCGCCTCGATGAAAAAGCCTTTAACAGCAATGGCGACCAGGCGCGCCATACCCAGCAGTACGTGTTCCTGCCCCAGGCATCGCTGATCTATAAGCCGATTGAAAACATCTCGCTGTACACCAGCTACAGCAAGGGCCTGTCCCTGGGCGGCACGGCGCCGTGGTTCGCGAGCAACCCGAACGAGACCCTGGCCCCGACCGTGTCACGGCAACTCGAAGCCGGCGTGAAATACGACTGGCGCCGCATCAGCTTCGCCGCCGCTGTCTTCCAGACGCGCCAGGCCTACCAGTATGCCAAGCCGGATGGCGCTGGAAACTTCACCTACGTGCAACAAGGCGAACAGAAAAACACCGGGCTGGAACTGTCGGCCAACGGCTGGGCCACCGACCGCCTGCAGATCGCCACCAGCGTCGCGGCGATTCGTGCGCGGGTCAGCGGCAGCGGCACGCCGGACTACGAAGGTCACCAGGCGATCAACGTGCCCAAGCTGCGCGCCAGTGTCTACGCCGACTACGCGCTGCCGTGGGTGAACGGCCTGGCGGTACTGGGTGGCGTGCAATACAGCGCCAAGAAGTACGCCAACCGCAGCGGCAACGTCGAGGTCGGGGACTACGCGGTGGTCAACGTCGGCAGCCGCTACACCACCAAAATCGATGGCTATGAGACGGTGTTTCGCCTGAGCGTCGACAACCTGTTCGACAAGCGCTACTGGCGCGACGCAGGTGAGTACATGGGCGATGATTACCTGTTCCAGGGCGCGCCGCTGACGGCGCGCCTGAGTGCCTCGGTCAACTTCTGACCGCGCACGGCCTCGGGCTTACTTGGGCATCTTGCGAAAGCCCACCGCCAGGCGGTTCCAGCTGTTGATGGTGGCGATGGCCACGCTCAGATCGACCTGTTCCTGGGCGCTGAACTCGGCGGCGAGCGAGTCGTAATCTTCGTCTGCGGCGCGGGTCTGGCTGACCAGGGTCAGGCTTTCGGCCCAGGCCAGCGCGGCGCGTTCACGCGGGGTGAAGAACGGCGTTTCACGCCAGGCCGACAATGTGTACAGGCGGCGCTCGGTCTCACCGCCCTTGCGCGCATCGGCGGTGTGCATGTCGAGGCAGAAGGCGCAGCCGTTGATCTGCGACACGCGCAGGCGTATCAGTTCGAGCAGGG
This sequence comes from Pseudomonas marginalis, assembly GCF_024169655.1. GTDB lineage: Bacteria > Pseudomonadota > Gammaproteobacteria > Pseudomonadales > Pseudomonadaceae > Aquipseudomonas > Aquipseudomonas paraveronii. Next base: position 3,441,135 of record NZ_JALJWV010000001.1, read on the forward strand.
GCAATTCGATGGACAGTCTGCCCACTGCGGTTTCCAGGGCGAGCATGGCTTTCATGGCATCTGGGGAAGCGGTGTAGAAATCAGTACGGGGTTGCATGGTAGAGCTCCTGAACACTGGAAATTGGTGGCCAGGTTAGTCAGCGCAGCACTCGGGAGAAATAGCCAATTTCGGCAAAGATCAGGTAGCCAATGTGCGCATGGGCTCAGCCCGGCAACGGAATCACGCGCAACGGCCGCACCGACTTGTAGGAAAAGCTCGAGTAGATCTCTTTGACGCACGGCAACGTCTGTAACACCTCCCGCGCGAATTCGCCAAACGACTCCAGGTCCTTGGCCACCACCTCCAGCAGAAAGTCATAACGCCCCGAGACGTTATGGCAAGCCACGATTTGCGGAATGTCCAACAAGCGCTGCTCGAACGCCCGCGCGACCTCCTGGGTGTGGCTCTCCATCATGATGCTGACAAACGCCGTCACCCCATACCCCAATGCCTTGGGCGACAGGATCGCCTGATAACCGCTGATCACCCCGCTCTCTTCCAGGTTTCTGACCCGCCGCCAGCAGGGAGAGGTGGTCAGGGATACGCGCTCGGCGAGTTCGGCCACGGTCAAGCGGGCGTTGCCTTGCAGCGCGTTTAAAAGGGCCTTGTCGGTGCGATCCAGGCTGACGGGCATAACGTGCCTCTAATCATTATTTTTTGGGAGGTTTCATCCCGTAGCCCGGGACTTGTCAGCAAATATTGCAAAATTCAGCTGTGGTTATGAGCATAGCATTGTAGGAAATAAGGAGTATCCGACATGAACAATAAACACAATACATTCGGCTTTTCCACCCGCGCCATCCACCACGGCTATGACCCCAAGGACCACCACGGCGCCCTCGTACCGCCGATCTATCTCAGCGCTACGTTCGCCTTCCCCACCGCCGAATACGGCGCCGCGTGTTTTGCCGGTGAAGAAAGCGGGCACTTCTACACGCGTATTTCCAACCCGACCCTGGCCCTGCTGGAAGCGCGCATGGCCAGCCTGGAAAACGGCGAGGCCGCCGTCGCCTTCAGCTCCGGCATGGGCGCGATTGCTGCCACCTTCTGGACCCTGCTGCGCCCCGGCGATGAGGTGATCGTCAGCCAGACGCTCTACGGCTGCACCTTCGCCCTGCTGCACCATGGCATCGCTGAATTCGGCATCAAGGTGCGCCATGTCGACCTCACCGACCTGGACGCGCTGCACGCCGCACTGTCCCCGGCCACGCGCATGATCTACTGCGAAACCCCGGCCAACCCCACCCTGCAATTGGTCGATATCGCCGCCGTGGCGGCGCTTGCGCACCAGCAGCCCAACGTCATCGTGGTGGTCGACAACACCTACTGCACGCCCTACCTGCAACGGCCCCTGGACCTGGGCGCCGATGTCGTCGTGCACTCAGCCACCAAGTACCTCAGCGGGCATGGCGACATCACCGCCGGCATTGCGGTGAGCAACCAGGCGCTGGCGCAGCGCATTCGCCTGCAAGGGCTCAAAGACCTGACCGGCGCGGTCATGTCACCGCAAGACGCGTCGCTGCTGATGCGCGGCCTCAAGACCCTGGCGCTGCGCATGGACCGCCATTGCAGCAACGCCCAAGCGGTGGCCGAAGCCTTGCAGGCGCACCCGGCGGTGGAACGCGTGACGTACCCGGGGCTGCGCTCATTCCCTCAGTACGAACTGGCGGCGCGGCAGATGCGCATGTCCGGTGGGATGATTGCCTTCGAGCTCAAAGGCGGGATCGCGGCCGGCCGGCGCTTCATGAACGCGCTCAAGCTGTTCAGCCGCGCAGTCAGCCTGGGCGATGCCGAATCCCTGGCCCAACACCCGGCGAGCATGACCCACTCCACCTACACCCCGCAGGAGCGGGCAGCGCACGGGATCAGCGAAGGGTTGGTACGTTTGTCGGTCGGGTTGGAGGACATCGCCGACCTGCTGGCGGACGTGCAGCAGGCGTTGGCCAAGTGCACGCGGGCTGCACCGCGTGCGGCGCAGGTGGTTGAGCATGCGCTGAAATAGCGCTCAATCCACTGCCACGGTGGCCTCGCCGCAGGCCCCCGTTTGTGGCACCAGGTGAATATCCACGCGACGGTTCGCGGCGCGTCCGGCTTCGGTGTCGTTGCTGGCAATCGGCTGACTGGCCGCGAAGCCTTGGACGGCAAAGCAACTGTCGGCAATGTCGCCCATGCGCTGCATCCAGTCGCGCACGGCAGAGGCGCGGGCATGGGACAGTGTCAGGTTCTGTTCGACGGGACCGGTCGCATCCGTATGCCCGGCGATCACGATCAGCCAGCCGGGCTGGGCTTTGATGTCGACCAGGGCATTGATCAGCACCTTGGCCGAGCCCGGCTTGAGCGTGGCACTGCCGGCATCGAACAGCGACAGGCTGTCCAGTCGAACCGGGGCGGGCATAAGGGGTTCACTGCCTGGACCTGACAGCCACATGCGCCAACCGAATCCCGAGAGCACAACGACGATCAGCGCCCCGAGCAGCCACCACAGGCCGATGCGTGACCTGCGCGGCGCCACTTCGGGTGGCGGCAGAATCACCACGGGGGTCACCAACGCCGGCGCCATCAACCTGACCGGCGCGAGCTGCGTTTCGCCCGACGCGGGGCTCTGTTCCAGGCGCTGGATCAGACCGCCGACCTGATAACGCAGGGCTTGCAGCGATTGCAGAGGGCTGTCCAGATGAGTACGCAAACGCACCTGCAAACGCGCCAGTTCGATGTCCAATTGAACCAATGCGGCCACACTGTAGGCGTTCATCACCACACTGCGCAGCAGCAATTGCAGTTGGTCGAACAACCATCCCAGCAAGTCCAGGCGTGCCGACGCCATCGGTGGCCACAGGCGCGCCCACTCGCCGCCCAGCGCCTCGATCAACGCCACACCTTGCGTGATGCCCTCCACCCCGTGACGCTGGCCGCGGGCCAAGGCGTAAAAGCACGCGCTGTGCAACTCCGCGCCGTTTTGCTGGAACAGCACAAGGCAGCCTTGCTCGACCTTGGCCCAGTCCACATCCGGGCAGGCGGGATGGCTGAGCTTGGCCAACTCATCGCGCAAAGCGCTGAACTCACTGAAACCACGCGGATCACCGCCGACTTGAATACGCATCTCAAACAACGCCGTCATCGGGCTTCCCTTCCGTTATCGGTTCAAGGCTTCGACAGGTAATGCTGTCGCTTCAAGTGCCGCACCAGCACCTTGCCCTCGGGTGTCAAGCGGGTGCCGAAGTTCACGCGCTGCCCATCCTTCAATTGCAGGTCCAAGGCATACTCCAGATGACCCGGCAGCGCCTGGGGCAGCAGTTCGACGGTGATCGCCGCCAGACGCGGTTCGTACTTGAGCAGCGTGTCGGTCATGGTGCCGATCAAGTCATGGGCCGTGGCAGGCAGCCCTTGCAGGATCAGGCCCATGTCCGGCAACCCATAATCCGGCAGATGGCTGAGCGAGCCCGCTCGGCTGTTGAGGATGCGCTGCAGGTTGTCCAGCACGGAGAGCGTGTGCTGATCCGCCTCGCTGACCCGCTGCAAGTCCAACTCACCGTCGAAATTGTGCAGCAGGCGTTCGTAGAGCGAAGGGCTGTACTCGGTCATGGCTCAGTCCTTCGCCAGCGGGCGCAGGGTCAGGCGGTTATCGCCCAGTTCGATCACCCGCGCGCGGTCCGGCTCGAGGTCGTCACGCGCCAGGGTCAGGCGCCAGGTGTTCTGCCGGGTATCGGGGTCGCGAAACAGCGCCACCAGCGTGACAAATTGCGCGTCCTTGTGCATCGGCACATTCAGTTGCGCGCCCTCCTCCGGTTTCACCACCAGCGAGCGTTTGTCCAACAACGCACTCGCGAGCAAGCGCTCGTCATCGTCCAGCAAGCCTTCGTAGGTCGCCAGCGCCATGGCCTTGTTGTCACGCAATTGGTAAACCCGCACCAGGGTCGGTACCGACAAGGCACGCATGTCCGTGGCATCGGTGTTCAGCGCCGTGCGCGCGCTGAAATCCAGGTGCAGGGTTTTAACCTGCTTGTAGAAGATCGCCTTGGCGGTGGATGCCGTGCCATCCGCCACGGTCTGGGCCAACCCACAACCGCCCAGCGGTAGCGTGAATGCCGCTAGCATCATGAGATTAAAAACGGTATGCGACATGCTGTGTCTCCCTGTTGCGTGGGTTAATCGAAAGGCCTTGGTAGCGACCCAGGTTGATCGTCAGCGTGGCGTGCTCGGTCGCCCGCCAGGCAGCGCCTCCCAAGCCCAGCACGCCGGTCATGCCGAGCCGAATGACCGCCTGCCCCAACACCGGCGCAGGCAGGCTGTGCAGCGGCAGTGACAAGCGCAGTTTCGCCGTGCAACGCCACCCCAGGTACACACGCAACAGCACCCGCAGATCGCGGAGTAACTGGCCGTCGGGGAGCCAGCCACGGGCTTCCTGTGCGTGCTCGGTATAGAGCGTCAGGCCGAGTTGGCTGTTGGCGTCGTGGCCGACACGGCCCAGCGGCGTGCCCTGGGACAAGCTCACCGGACGTTGCCGGGAAAGGCTGGCCGGCGCCGGCAGCGCAATGGTCTGCGGCCAATGCGGGGTCACCTGCACCTGGGTGTCGGGGGCGAGCAATGTGACCAATGCGGCGATGCCTTCAGCATTACGCGTGGGCAGGCGCATCACACTGAGCAAGGCCAGAAAGCGCGAGACCGGCGTGCCGACCTGTTGCGCGGTGCCGGGAATGCCCAGGCCGATCAAGCCCAGCAGGCACTGCGAGGTGGCATCGGTGCCGCCCGCTTCGAACGTCGCCGGGTGGGAGTATTTGCGCCAGATCCGGTAGAACTGGGTGAAGATCCGGTGATTGAAAATATCCAGGAAGGCTTCCAACGCCGCATGCCCTTCCCGACGCTGCGCGATGTCGTCCAGATACACGGTCGGCATCGGCGAATCGACGCCGTACAACCCGAGCAAGCGAGTGCGTACCGTCGCCGCACGCTCCGGGTGTGCTTCATCGATTTCAATCGACTTCAACTCGCCGGCCGGAAACCCCATGCCCGGATCGGGCCGAAAGCGCACGGCGTCATCCGCCGGGTGCGCGGTACTGCCCAGGGGTGGGTGACCGGGCAAGGCCTGTTCCAGCAACTGGCAAAAACGCTGCAGATTGGCCTCGGCCACCTGCCCTTGCAAGGCGTCCAGCAAACCGCTGGTTTTCAGCCGGGAATACGCTGACTGTGATTCTCGTTCCATCGCAGGCACTTTCCAGTAGGTTGCAGGATCAGCGTGAGCTGGGTGTACAAATGAATGTCGGCATACAAGGCGAAGAAGCGATTGAGCATCTCGCCGAACAGGCTGATGTCGCCTTCCCCTGAAAAGCCATTGGCATCGAGGGTGATTTCGATATCCACCCCGCGTAGCAAAAAGCCTTTCTCGAAACGCTGGACCACGTGATGACGGACCTCGACGATCGCCGCCAGACGACGACGGTTGAGCTCGCTGCCCGTCCAGTCGTACAAGGCCAATGTGCCGCGCAACACCTCGGCGTTGTCGAGCATCGGCAGGAAGTTCGAGCCCAGGTGGCTCAGGACCCGCCAGTGAAAGCGGTCACGGTTCGGTGGGTAGCATGGCAAGCTCGGCGCGCACAGGTTGCGCACGCGCAAACCGGTCTGGGTGGTTTGCACCAGCGTATCGAGCAAGGTGCTTTGCAGCGCCTTGCGCGGCAACTGGCCGTGGGTGCCGGTCAAGCGCAACGACAGGCTTTCGCTGTTGCGCAGGCGGTCCTTATCGAAGCCGTCACCGCCCAGGATCAGCCAGGTGTCATGCAAGCCATTGGCGGCGCGCTTGAGGCGCGTATGAAAGTAGCGCTCGGGAGCCTCGTCGCGCAGCATGCCGCCCTTGTGGCGAAAGCTGCTGAACGGCACATAGTCATGACGCACGGCATTTTTTGACGAGGTGACCTGATCGACCGAATAAATTTCAGTATGACCGTCCTGCAACCGCATTGGCCGTAGCAGGTAGTCGCTTTGTAACGGCGCCAGCGTCAGCGGGTCAGCCTCCAGCGCAAACAGATTGATCACCGGCACGGCATGCAGGCGAATATGTTCGCTGCTCACACTGAATTCCTTTGGCCATGCTTCACGCAGCACCACGTCCAGTTCGAACCAAGGCACATCAGCGCTGATGCTCAAATGTTCCAGGCCACAGAGGGTTACGAACATGAATTTCTCGCGAAAGGTGAAGTACTCCAGCAGCAACTGATAACCGCTGAACGCACTGTCACCCTTGGGCCACAGCCGATCCTCGTCAGCAAACCCCCTGGGCGCAAAATGGCCGTCCAATGCCTGGCGCTCGTGCTGCTCCGGCAGGCGCACGTACAACGCCTGGGTGTTCAGCGTCAGCGCATGGTGCAAGGCGCTGGCCAGCGGTGCATCGGCACTCAGGTAAAGCGGCAGGCGGCTCAGTTCGATCTGGCTCCAGTCCGTCAACGCTCCGCAGGCAAAGCGCAGGCGCAACAGCGAGCGACCGTCCGGCTCGTAGGCCAGCCGCACCGACTCCAGGGCCAGCGGCTGCAACGTCAGGTCCTGAGTGGTGGTGTAACGACAACGGGTGCGTTGCGGACCAATGGGTTGGGATAACACCTCGAACCCCTTGCCGACCAACTCGCTACGTTTCATCTGCGCGAGCTCAGGGACAAGCTCGACAATCGACAACGACGGAATGGTGCGCAAATAGTGAGGCCACAACAGGCTGACCAGCCCTTCGGTCAACTCCGGTAAATCATCGTCGAGCTTCTCGCGCAGGCGTCCCATCAAGAACGCAAAGCCTTCGAACAGGCGCTCCACATAGGGGTCTTGCGCGCCCGGTTTGTCCAGGTTGAGCTGGGCCGCCCGATCCGGGAACGCTTCGGCGAATTCCTTGCCGGCTTCGCGCAGGTAACGCATTTCGGCGTCGTAGTAGCGCAGGGTTAAATTATCCATGTTCACAGATAGATTCCTGATGAATGAGGGTTAGCCGCAGAGCACGGCGGCGCGTACCGGGTCGATGGCGACCAATGCCGCCAACAGCGCTTCGGTGCGCCGGGCGAGCGTGGGTTTGTCTGCATCAGTGCGCTGCGCTTTTAGACGCAAGAGCTTGAGCAGCCGGGCCTTGACCTCGAAATTCAGCTCCGGCTCCCAGTCCGCCAGCGCGTGGTGCTGCGCGGTAGCGTCCAGTTCGGCCAATACGTGCAGGGCCAAGTCGCCCTTGCCGTATTGCTCGGCGACACGCGCCATCAGCAGGCGCAGCAGCCAGCGTTGGCGCCCGGTCTGCACGCCCGGCCGGGCCGCCAGCCAACCGAGCGCCACGTCCACGCCCTCTCTGTCGGCCTGGGCCACCGCCTCGTCCTCCAGCGACAAGATCTCGGCATCGCTCGTGGTCAGCACCGCCTTCGGTGCCGGTAGCCATTGCTGCGTGCGGTTGCCACTGACGTGCTGGGTGATCCAGTCGCGGGTTGTCTCATCGGCGAAGGGCGTGCCGTCGTTCCAGTGCAACAGTTCCAGCCCCGGCAAGCGTTCGAGGAACATGCCCAAGTCACGCTTGATGATGTCCGCCCAGCCGTCATGTGGTGCGGGTTGTTTGCTCAGCGCCTGGTACAAGTACCACTGCAAATCCAGCCAGAAGTGGTTCACGCCCTCGGCGTACATTCGTTCGACCTGATCGAGTAATTCAGCCCAGCGTTGTTGCAGGTAAAGGCGCTTGAGCTGCGCCCGATAATCACCCCGGGGAGACGCCAGCCGCGTATTGCCGCTGGCTTCCTCAGGCGGCACCTGGTGTACCGTGTCCCAACGCAAACTTTTCATCAGCCGATGCGCCGCCAGCCAGCCCTGGGGCTGCTCGCGTAGATAACCTGCCAACGCCCTGCCACTGTCCAGCAGGTCGCGCCCGGACTTGATGCCCGTGGCGCTCGGCGCCGCCGTCTGCACAGTCGATTCGTGACTGGCGCTATGCTGCGGCACGAGCGCGTCAACCCCTCCGGACTGCGTCAATCGAGCGGACAACGCGCCGTACAGCGCACCGAGTACCGGGCGCTGATCCTGCGGCCAGGCCTCAAGCCCACGCTCCAGCCAGGCCAGCGCCGCCACCGTGCGCTCGGCTTCGCTGCGCACCACTTCGGGGTACAGCGACAAACTGTCCAGCACCTTGCCGCCGGCCAGCCATTCCAGCGCCATCTTGCGGCTATTGGGCCGCGACGGCAGCACATCGGCGGCGAAACGTTCCACCAGCGCGGCGAGCAAACCGAGCCCATCCGCCAACCCGGCCTCGCCGTCCTTCTGCACGCGTGCCCACAGGTAATACGTAGCGACGCGCAGGTCTTTGCAGGTGTGGATCAGCAGCTGTTCTGCCAGTTGAACCACCCGTTCGGCATTCGCACCGGAGAGCTTGTTGACCTCCTCGCGCATGCGCTGGAAGTCATCGTCATAGCCTGGGTCTTCGCCGACAGGCGAGTCTGCGCTGATCGGTTGAAGCCACGTCTGCCAGCGCTCGGCTTGGCTTCTGGCCAGAGCTACGGGGTCGCGCTCGCCCAGGCAATGGGTGATCAAGGTGTACAGGCTCATTCAAAAACCCCGTTCTGCGCATACGGCACTTGCGCGGTGCCCTGGGTGAGGAAGATCTGTGGTGGCAACGTGAAGTGACGCAGCTTGAGCAAGGCCAAAGGCCCCGCGCCCAGTTCGGTACGCAGGTTCCACGTCAGGTTCAAACCATCGGGGGCCTTGAGGACCATGCGGTAGCGGCTATCGCCGTCGTCCAGGGCGGTGATTCGAGCTTTTTCCAGCAAGCGGATCAGGCCCCAAGTCCCCTGGTAATCACCGAACAGGCGCTCGCCCGTATGGATACTGGTCCAGCTCAGGCTGACGCCCGGATGGTCACCGCGCCCTGGCCAATTGAAACGCTGCCAACGCTCTTTCTGGTTGAAATACTGATGGTGTTCGCCATTGAGGATGAAGGTGGTTTGCACGACATCTCGCACCGGTTTGCCTTGAAGCTCGAAGCTCAAACCCATGCCGCCGTCGGTATAGATCACGTCGGCCAGATGGCTCAGTTGGTTAATCGCCGCCAGAAACTGCGGATTAATCCGCAACCCCTGGCTATGGCGCGGGTCGGCGACCCAGCGGCTGCCTTCCTTGCGCAGCACACCGCTCAGTTGGCTGCGTAAAAACTGCTCGATACGCCCGGAGTCGGCGCGAATCATCTGCCCCAGCATCGGCAACGAGGAATCGCTGACGGTTTGCGCAAAGGGGTAGCGCCCAGCGAAAGCACTCTGCCAATCACCAACGATTGAGCGTTGCCACTGACTATTGAGCCCGGCAGCCGAGGGTTGCAACACCCGTTGCCACGCTTCATCTAAAGGCTGCACAAAAAGCGTATGGCCGACCCTATTCCACTCTGCTCCCAGGCTGGCCGCAATCAGGCTGGCGTAGGACTGCGTGTCTGTCAGGTCGACGCTCTTGCCTTGAAACACGGTTTGCGCCAGGGCCTGGGTCATTTCCTGCGGATCAGGCGCATTGCTGACTTGCTGCAATTTCAGGCGCAGCCTGGTGACGCGGGTCAGGAACGCCTGCAGGCTCAAGCGGTCATTGTCGGCCCTGGCCTCGGGGTCTTTGCCGAGCAGGCTCAATAACGGCCCGAAAGTCGCCTCCAGCGGACTGCGCGGCGTTTGTGCCAGTTGATCAATCATCGGCCCATTGTCCTTGGCGATCAGCTTTTGCGCGGACTGTATCAACGAGTCGGCCAGGGCCTGGTTGCGAGTGCCGGCCTGCCCTTGATAGGCCAGCGTGTTCATCAGGGCAATCAGCGGCGATTGGCGCACATCAGCCATCAGGGTGAGTTGGTCGATCGCATCGGCCAAGGTATTGGCGGGGTTCCAGCGCAGGCTGTTGAGAAAGTCCAGCCAGGCACTGGCGTAATCCTGGAAGTAACGCTCGGTAAGCCGCTCTCTGAGTTCATCCGGGGTCAGCTCGGCGGCGATATCAGTCTGGTTGTCGCTGAGCACCCAGTCGATTTCTTCGCGGCGCGCGTCGGCGATCGCATCGATGGCTTGGCGCACCTGGCCCTCCCAGGCCTGGCGCGTGAACACGCCCGGCACACTGGCTTCGGTGTAGAACAGCGCCAGAACATCGGTTTCACCCACCATGTTTTGCACGCTTAGCGCTGGGTATTGATTGGCCGCTGTGTCGAGGACCTGCTGGTAAAGACTGGTTTCGGCATTGCGCTGGCCCAACAGCCCAAGCAGAACCTGTCGGGCCTGAGCAACCGGCCTCGGGTCAGCGTTGATCGCCCAGGCCGGGTGCGCCGCCAAGTGCTCGCCATAGAACTGCCACAGGTTAGGCGCCAGGCTTTGCCAAAGTCCCGGCGATACACCGTCGCGCACCGGTTCGGCGTTGCCCAGGGCTTTGGTCAGGAACGTGGCATCGGCTTTTTGCGGGCGCGCCATCATCAGGTAGGCCTTGAGCTGGTCGTAGGCCCCGCGGGCGCGTTCGGCGCGCTCGGGATTGTCCGGGGCCAGCTTGACCAGGGCCGTGAGCTGCTGGCGTAAAGCGGCGGCGGCCGGGTCGCGGATCAGGCGGTTGTTGGCGTCGACGTAGCGTGGCCACACCGTTTCAAGCAGCGCTGGGGTTTGATTCAGGCCGAAGCGTTGGTACCACGGAGCGCCGTGTTCGGCGCGGTAATCCAGGCGCGCCAGTTCGCGCATCAGATCGTTGAGTGCGCTGAGTTGCTCGTCGTTACTGCCCGACTGCTGCAATGCCGCCAACGAACTTTGCACCTGGGCGATTTGCGCACGGTTGCTGACAAACGACAGCAACAATCCGGCGCCCCATAACGTCGCCAAACCCAACACCAGCGCAAAGCCAGCGCGCGGCACGCTCCAGCCCAGCCGGCGGCCACTGGCGTTATCGCCGAGTACGCCGTGCCACACCGGGGCGACCGACCATTCCTGTTGTTTGTCATGCGGCGAGCGCTGTACCGGCAGGCTGAACCACAATCCACGCAACGGCACACCACGAGCAAAATCGCTGCCTAGGGGCGTCAGCGTATGACGCCAGCGGGCGATGCCTTCGCTCTTTAAATCGCGGGACAGGCGAAGCAGGAAGTCATGCTTCATCACACCGTTCATCTGCGCCAAGCCCTCGCGCCGCAAAGGCTCCAGCAAACGCGTCAGGGCGGTTTCCACTGCCGCCGCCGTGAAGCGCTCGGGCAACCGGCAGCCCACCGGCTGCGCCTTGTGCGTGTCCTGCGGCCATGTACTGTCGCAGACCTGCCACAGGTACAACGGCAACTGCCAGTGTAGGTCACGGGCAAGGCGCTGCACCTGGCGTACACCTTTACCCATCGCGGCATCGTCGGCGGCCTGGGTTTTGTTCAGCGCCCAAACCACCCCGTCCAGCGCACGCCAGCGGCTCAGCCCACGCCAGTGCTTAGGGAATGACTGATCCAGCGCGGCCTGGGCACTGCCACCCCACAACAGGACCGTGCCTTGGCCTTCGAGCCATTGCTGATCGGCCAGGGCTGGGGCGATGGCTTCGATTTCGGTGGGTTCGCCGATGACGAGAAGCAGGCGGGTTTTGCGGCGCCAGAAGAAGCCGTAGGCGTCGTGTAGGTGCTCGCGTAGCTCTGATAGGTGAGCAATCGGTTGGCGAGGCATAACCATCTGTGAGTCTGCCGGGGGATAGACCTTATCCGCCCGCCCCTGCTCGCGGTGGTTTTGACGTTTGAGATGCACTAACAACTGAGGTGCCAGAAAGCCCACCATTGCAATGGTGATAATCAGCAGAAAAACCAACAGCTTGTGGTGATTCTCAGCTAGCCCGACCTGATCGCCATAACGCCAGATCACCCAGCCCAGCGCGGCTAGCAGCGTAATGATCCACACTGCTGCCCCCGCGCGGCGCCATGAGTTACTCCAAACGTTCATGCCAACTCTCCCGTGGTAATAGTGCTCATCCAGTGCTGCGATTCTTCTCGTGCCAATACCAACAAAGGCTCACGCTGACGCCGGGATATTTCCACACCCAGCGCAGTTACTAGCCAGTGACCGAGCGGGCCCGATAGCCCGCACAGACTTTCCTGAATCCACTGCTGCTCCGCCTTGAGCGAAGCACCATGGGCGGCTGCTACGGCAAGTATTTTTCCGGTCAGTGGCTGCCAGTCGGTGGCGTCGACCAACATGCCGGTTGCTCGGCAAGCGCTCACTTGGGTTTGCAGAAACAACGGTAACTCGCTGTCCAGCGCGTCGATATCCAATGGCATTGGCCGCAACAAACCAGCCGTGATCGGTAGCTCCAAGACGATTGCCAGGCTGTCCGGGCATAGCAGCAAGGCGGCAAGCCCGTCGGAGTACGAGTCATCACCGTGCACCTGGAGCACCAGAATCAACTCAATGGCTGCGGTGGCGGCCTTCAACGTTTCATCGATCCACCAGTACGACAATTCGCTAGCCAAGGTGAGCGTTGCAGGTAGCGGTCGGCTCACCGTGATGGTCCAGGTCTGCTGCCAGGCATCGCGCAAGGCTTCATATTCGCTGGGATCAACATCACTCAGCAGTGTGACGTGCAGTTCTTGCCCCGTCGGTAACGCATGCAGTGCCGGCACCAATGCCTGAATCAACATCTGCAATCCGGCTTGATCACGTTCCGGCGCTACAGGCAAAGCCGCAATACGCCGTGCTTGCCCTGTGCGGGGAAGCAAATCAAAGGAACCCTGAGTTAATACGCTCGCAGACACCTGATCAGGCAGCAGCACACAACTGGCAGACACTGCCAGGTGGCGCTGAGCCCAACCCTGCCAGGAACGCTGCGAACTATGCGCCTCCTCCTCCAGAAACTGGCAATGGCTCAGCGCAGTCCCATAGGCATGGGCACGCGCAGCGAACGCCAGGATCCAGACCACCAATGGCGAGGCGGACAATGCCCAAATGTTGAGCGTACTCAGTAACGGCATCCGTTCGGAGGCATGCAGCAAAAACAGCAGCACACAGACCAGCACCGCCATGAGTGCCGCCAATAGCCAACGACCCAGCACCGGCGGTTTTGGAGCGCCCACCACATGAGGTGCCTGACGATCCCAGCCCATGACTAACCCACCCCGCAATCAGGAGCGCTGGAAATCACCTGGCAATCGCACTCACAGCGGCAGCCGTTGACCACCATCGCCCGATCACCCTCAGACCAGTCCGGACAGCCATCAACAATCTTGTTGATGCCATGCCCCGGCAGCGGGCAACTAACTTCGTCTCCGACCAGTGCTACTCGCTTGCCATTTACGATCATCGTGGATGAGGCCGATATCACTTCTCCACCATGGGTGGTTTTATCACCCAATAAAACAAATCCTTGGGACATAAACTTCTCGCTCCATGGGTCATGTACTCGGGCGCCCCATGCACTCGAGTTTTCTGCAATGCTTAAATCGGATAACGCAATCAATTAGCAGTCATTGGCTCGCTACGTTTAAATGAGCAAAAACTCACTTGAACTCAGAATTTGCGATACCGAATTTGTATGAGCAAGATCACCATCGCCATACTGGAAACTCGACTTCACGCAAGGGGTGGACGCTGATCGGCAAGGGTTGCGTTAGCCCATCACTGGTCGTACTTTCCCGGAATATCCGCCCGTCAGCACCGACCAATCGATAGTCATACACCGGCAGGGCATTACCCCATTCATCCACAATGAGGTAGTGACCGAAATCAGGTTTTTCAGGTGAGGGCAACCACTCAGGTAATAGTTGTGGGCGACGGTCCGGGCATTTTTCGTATTGCCAAACCGATAAACATTCGCGAGCACGCCCTGTCCGCAGGCTTTGTAGTTTCCAGAAGTCAGGGTTCGATTGACCATCTGCCACGACACTACCATCGGGATAGGTGAACTTAATGAAACTTCCAACCTTGTGTACCTTTGCCCCCTCCGAACTTACCACGAAGTCCGAATGTAGAGTGGGTTCGAAATATACTTGTCGTGCTTGTAGCGCCTGATACATGAGATAAGTATCTCCTTCACCTGCCAAACTAACGCGCTTACTGTATCCACTTAAAAAACTCTCATGTAACCAGGGGTAATATTCCTTCTTAATTATCAAATCCCCATCAACCTTTATATCAGGACCGCCCCGTGGCGAGTCGTTGTAGTCAAATATCACAACCACGCCCCCGCCTCCCCCAGAGGTCACATTCTCGCCAAAACGCGTCGGATCGGCATAAACCACACCAAATGTCACATTCGCCAAATGCCAGCGGCACGCGCCACCGCCATCTTTCGGCAGTTCTACTTGGTAGAGATCACTCTGCCCCTGGCGCTCCAGTTCCTTGTAAACCGAGTGATGACCATCCCGTTCAGTGCGCTGGCCGCTGGCGCCGTAGTCAACACGCTTACAAATGGGCGAGCGATACATCACCCACATGGTTTCGGTTTTCAGCTCCTTGGGCAGTTTCACGGTGACGGTTATTTTTTCGCTGTTGGCAGGCGGAGCTAGGCTGTAGTCCTGACGGCATCCACTGAGGCTGAAAAGCATCGCGCACACAACCATAGACATGCGGTGGAACATGCGCATGTTCTTGGCGACATCAACGGGGTCGACAACTGAATGCTGCATAGACGACATCACCACCTCCACACAGGGAACTCGACTTCGCGCAAGGGGTGGGCGCTGATCGGCAGCGGTTGCGTGAGCCCATCACTGGTCGTTTTTTCTAGAAATATCCGCCCGTCAGCACCGACCAATCGATAGTCATACACGGGCAGGGCATTACCCCATTCATCCACAATGAGGTAGTGCCCTAAATCAGGTTTGTCAGGTGAAGGCAGCCACTCAGGTAATAGTTGTGGGCGACGGTCCGGGCATTTTTCGTATTGCCAAACCGATAAACACTCGCGAGGACGTCCTGTGCGCAGGCTTTGTAGTTTCCAGAAGTCTGGCGTCGATTGACCATCTGCCACGACACTACCATCGGGATAGGTGAAAGCGGTGTGGTTTCCCTCCTTTTTTTCCTTTGGCCCCGCCGAATAAACTATGAAATCGGAATGTATGACTGGTTCGAAATATACCTGCCGCGCCTGTAATGCTTGGTAACTGAGGTAAATGCTGCCCTCGCCGGCCAAACCCACAGTTTTTTTGTAAGGCCCCAAAAACTCTTCATCGACCCAAGGGTAGTAATCCTTCTTGATCGTCAGATCGCCTTCAACCTTGATATCAGCCCCACCCCGTGGCGAGTCGTTGTAGTCAAATATCACAACCACGCCCCCGCCTCCCCCAGAGGTCACATTCTCGCCAAAACGCGTCGGATCGGCATAAACCACGCCAAAGGTCACATTCGCCAAATGCCAGCGGCACGCGCCACCGCCATCTTTCGGTAGTTCCACTTGGTAGAGATCACTCTGCCCCTGGCGCTCCAGTTCCTTGTAAACCGAGTGATGACCATCCCGTTCAGTGCGCTGGCCGCTGGCGCCGTAGTCGACA
Organism: Pseudomonas marginalis; assembly: GCF_024169655.1. Taxonomy (GTDB): domain Bacteria; phylum Pseudomonadota; class Gammaproteobacteria; order Pseudomonadales; family Pseudomonadaceae; genus Aquipseudomonas; species Aquipseudomonas paraveronii. The sequence continues at coordinate 3,456,617 of NZ_JALJWV010000001.1, forward strand.
CGCTTACAAATGGGTGAGCGATACATCACCCACATAGTTTCGGTTTTCAGCTCCTTGGGCAGTTTCACGGTGACGGTTATTTTTTCGCTGTTAGCAGGCGGGGCCAGGCTGTGGTCCTGACGGCATCCACTGAGACTGAAAAACATCGCGCACACAACCGTGAGCAGGCGGAGGAACCGGATTTCGTCCTTTCGCGTGTGAATAGGCTTAACCATAGGTTTTCTCGTAATAAGCTTTTGGGTCGGCAATGGCGTTAAAGCGCTGCAGCGCCTCGGCGCCACCTGCTACTTGCTGGGTGATATGCAGGGCTTGGTCTACCAGACGCTGTAAGTCGAGGAACACGCGATTGCGGGCCAGTTCGTCCTCGTGAATGCTCGCGTAGTAATCCTTTAGCTGTTGTTCGAACTTGCGCCGTTGGACCTGTCGCTCCAGCAATGGATCGCGCTCGGCGTCAATCGATTCCAGTAATTGGTTATGGATATAGGGTTGGTATTGCGACATGAAGTGATCGCCAATACGCGGCATTCGCCCCGTCGTCGGGTTGCTGTAGCGAGGGAAGAACCGGGCACGACTTTCGGCGTTCAGCGACGTGTTCAGGCACTGCGTGGCCTGCTCGACTTGCTGGTCACCGTCCTCGCTCAGGCTGGGGACCAAATACAGCTTGGCTTTTTCCGGCAGTTCGTAGGCGATAGTGCTGCGATAAGGCGTGCCATCGGGTTTGCGGTAAGCGGGGTATGGTGTGATCTCCTGTTGCTGGTGTTGCTCGGCCCGGAAAAACATGGCGATCTCACCGTGATGGCTGAACGGGTCTTCATGTTTGAATACTGCGCTGGAGACGGCTTGACGTAGCGACCAACTAAACCCGGCGAGCAGGCCGACAGGGCCATAGGCGTCATATAGGTAATTGTCCAACGCGGCCTCGGGGGGGACGCGAGGAATGGCGTCCATGTCATTGACATGGCGAAAGTGCCATAAGTCGCCCAAAAACTGTACGGCGTGGAGGGTGAAGGTGCGGGGCATGCCGTAGGTGTAGAGCAGGGGGTTATGGTTTTTCAGCGAGGCCGCGTGGATGAGGCCGAGGGCGCCGCCCAGGCTATGGCCGCAGATGAACAATTTTTTATCGCGAACACCACCAAGAATCGTCTTGCCAAAATCAGTATCAAAAACTCTTCTCGCTACCTCAAATGCATCGCGAAAGCCAAGGTGCACACTGCCCACAGCAGTAAGGTCAGGGCAAGGAACCTTAGGCTCGCAAACCGCAGCGATCTCCGGTTTCACAGGACGAAAGGTCGCATCGGTGATGAGGTCAGCAAGCCCTTCCATCTCAGTGCCACGCCAAGCCACCAACACTTGGGAAACACTGATAGCGTAAAACAACTGGGTATGACCTTCCGGCACGTCTGCCTTAGCGGTATCCAAGGCTTTGATCGTCAAATAACGATCACTGAAAGGCACATCAACCACCACACATGGCCATGCCTGGCCGTTATCCCAAACCCGAGGTGTACGTGACAAATCCAGGCATTGCTGCTCGAAAAACTCGTTGACGGAACCCAGTTCGCGTTCATCCCGCGTGCTATACGCCAGAATACTCATCAACCCCAGGTTGTAGGCATTGACCAGGCTGTACCCAGACTGGTGATGCAACATCAGAGACCAGGCGCGAAATGGGCAGACTTCCAGCACATGACGACGGTCCAGTTCATCGCCACTGACGGTGAAGCCACGATAATTCGGGTCTGGAAAGTGAAAGGTAGGTGGCCGCTTTGGGTCCGACACGGGTGGGTGAAGGGTCGGCAATTTGTCGCATAACTGGCCGACACGCAGATAGTGATAGCCATGCCCGGCAGCGAGCGCCTGCTTCTCGATAGGCGAGAAACCCGAGCGTTGCGGGCCATACATCGGTGTGCGCTCCCCAACACCCGGTCGGGGCGGCTCCGCACGTTCGGCGCGCAAGCGCCGGGTTTGCAGTTGCTCGGCTAAAGAATCGGCACCCATCAGCAGGGTAATGGGCAACGGGTGCAGGCCGTCGATGCGAATCACACCCTCGGCATCACTGCGCCCCACGAACTCAGGCATAAAGCCCTCGCGTGTGGCCTCATTACGTACACGATAGGGCAGATTCGCCAGGGGGTCACCCTGCTCGTCCAGCAACTGGAGTTCTATCCAATGCTGTTTCTGTTTCCCTCCGATGAAATCCTTGCTCGGATTGAGGGTATCCGTGCGGTGCATTGGATCGTTCATATAACCCCTTAAAAAATTAATGTTTCCTGAGCAATCACCCGGTCAATTGAGTCAATCGGGGTAATCAACCCCAAACTTCACAACACACCACTTCGGCCTAAAAACCCATTAATAAAAATTAATATCCCGAATAACAAAAAAACCGCCACTCCGACTGCCCAACCAAAACAATACCTGGTCGCGACTTATACCCGACAACACTTAAAGCTCTCAAATTCGCATCACGCCTCACTTTTGACCCTTTCGATTTCAGCCTTTAGCTCGGCCCACACTTTCGCACTAACAATCCGTATTAATCGCCCCATCACACCAGATAGACATTTACCGACCCTCCCCTGCTCGCCCCTCTTCTTGACCAAGGATTCAATATCAGCCACCAACTGCTCCTTATCGAAATACCAGCAAACAGGTGGCACTGGCGCCAGCATATTACTGACGCATACAGGAGCCACTCTCTCAAACAAAGCAAACTCAATCTCCTCAACGGAGTAATTCTTTGCCACCCCTGCAATGTGCTTGTAGTCAACATTGGTATCTACAAACAAATCAGAGAGTGCAGACCAGAGTTGATGCTGATCTAATTGACTTTCCATTTAGTAAACTCTTCTATTTCATCGTCGAGGGAGTCCGCTAGTTTCGAGGCCGCCCAGCCAGAGGCAATCCCGCCCGCCAGCATTAAACCGATCGCACAAAACGGCGCGCCGGGCCCGCATACGGTAGAGACGGCAAAACTCGCCAAGGTAGTTCCTGCAAAACCACCGCTTATCGCAATACCCTGCTTGATCAACTCTTTCTGCTTATTCTCTGCATTCGCGATCTCGTAGGTTGCATAAGCGACCGTCACGACAATCAAAACCTTACCAGAGATTTTTAACACTCGATTTAAAGTATTAAATCCCGTGTTAGGCCTCGCCGAAGACTCTACGATTTCGTAATACATGGCATTTTTTTGCTCAGCATTGAGCGCCGCAAAGCTTTTACCAAATTTTTTGCCGGCTTTTTCGTCCAATAGCTTTTCTAAATCCGGAGAAACAACCTTCCTTTTCTCTGCAATAGCCCGTCCGGGCACTGAGGTTTTCTGCCTGGTTTCCGCCATGATTTTATTTCGTGCTTCGTAGCAGAATTCCGCAGCCTCCTTTATTGACACTTCCCCCGCATTGACTTGCGCCAACACCTGCGCCTTGACTCGCTTGACATTGCTGTTGTAGTTATCACGCTGCTTCGCATCATTTATAAAGCCTGAAGAAAACTTGAGCGCTGCCCCCTCAAAACTTTCAAGAGCGCGTTCCAAAGTATCATCGTCAACCTGATGATCTTGTCGAGCCATATAGTTCTGGTAAAAAGCATCCATATTATTTACTCCCCTAGCTCTCGTAGCAGTTCGTCTGCAGTGCTAGGTAAGTCTTCTTGATGCTTCGGGCATTGCACCTCGAACTTGACGCAAGCATTACCCGTAAAAGAATAAAAACTTGCTTTGTTTTCACCATCAAACTCGCCCTCCAACACCTCGCCATCATCCATGGTCGCGGTGCATTTTATGCCTTGATAATTTGATTTCGACGGGGCAGAAAAGCTGATCCACTTTTCAGTCTCTGGCAGCTCGATTTTCAAGTTCCCCGGCAACGCGGTATGAACGCTCATCGTCTTGCCATGCTTGTCGGTTACTCCATTGAATACTTCACCTTGCTGAGTGGTTATCCGGTAGCGGCTGAATCGCAACGCTGCCTGGGCCGCGTCTTTCACGGTGTAGCTAGCCGCGTAACCCGTCGGCAACGCTGACGCTGGAGTATTGAGACTGGTGCTGCCAAACTTTTTTACATCGGTAGCTTTTAGGTAGATGTTGCCAGGTGCTCCCAGCTCTATATCGCCGTCCTTTAAACGGATATAGGCACCGCCACAGTTGAGCACCAGTTCTTGCGGGGCCTTGATTTCTATACGGCCTTCGATGCTTTCGATCTTAACGTCGGTCTTTGCCAACGCATGGAGGTTACTGCCCTGAGCGTGCAGTTCAACTTTGCCTTGAGCCGCCTTGAGTAGCAGCTCGGCACGTTGCGCAAATACGCTCACACCACCTTCAGCGGTTGCGGTGATGTCGTGCCCGGCGCTAATGTCCGTGTTACGTGCGGCCATAATGCCCACGCTCTCCCCTCCGGAAGACAGGCATATGGCCCTTGGACTGAGCACGCCAATACCCGCCGGGGCATGGAGCAGAATACAGGGCTGCGCTAACCCTTGGAGCCGTTGCTGAAGGCCAAGTTGGCTATCGGTATCACCGGGATTCACTTGGCCACTGCTGGCCGCTTGTGCCATTGAGCGAGCCAATGACAACGCACCCTCCAGTTGCGCGATAGCGGCAGCCATATCCAGTTGTTTACCTCGGACTTGATCCTGTTCGTCCGCACTGATAAACAAACCTTTCCCCCCACGGATCGCCCCCCACCCATCAGTACGCAACTCAAACCCTTCGCCACGTTTTTTACGCTTGGCATCCACCAGATGCCCCAGGTTGAGCTGGCTCTTACCACTGTGCTCAGTACTGACCTTGATATGCTCCTGCCCCCGCGTGTCATCCATGCGCAGCTTGTTATTCGCCGGAGTACGCAGCACGTTGCGTTTGTAATTGCGCAAGGTCACATGATCGACATGCAGGCTGTCGTGCAACGCGTGCGCAATGTAGGGCCGGTCCGGGTCGCCCTGCTCAAAGGCGATGGCGACTTCAGTGCCGGGGATCAACGGCAAGTGCAGGCCGTGGGTATCCCCGGCGTAGGGTCGGGCCAGGCGTAGCCAGAGGCTTTCTTCACCGGGTTTCCAGGCGTCGCGGTCGAACAGGAAGTTGACCTTGTAGCGCCCTTCGATGTCGATGTGCCCGTAGGGGTCGTTGGCCTGCGGGCTGGTGACGCGGGCCGGGACGGTGCCGGGGATTTGCGGTTTGGGCTGCAGCTCCGGGCGAAAGCACACGGTTTCCGAGTAGGGAATGGCCTCAAACGTCACTTCGTAACTGGCGTCGCGAGCGGCGCGGCTGATCAGTTGGGTGATCACCGCACCGGGGGCGAAAGCCTGTGGGACGCCGCCAGAGATGTTCAGGACCTGGCCGGGCTCCAGGGTGGCGCTACTGCTGATGCCGCTGAGTCGGGTCTGGCCGTTGAGGTAACGCTCGTGACGCAGGCGCGCGTAAAAATATCCGCTTTCGCTTTGCAGGTCTTCGTCATGGGCGTAGCGATCGCCCATGACGGTGTAGGGCTCGGCGTAGTGATACGCCTCGCCATAGGTGCCGCTGACGCCACGGGTTTGGTCGATGTCACCGTTCAGGTGAGCGTTGGCCACGCGGTGCTGGTAGGTGCGGATATTGACGTGCTGTTCCACCACCTGATGGCTCGATTGCAGGGCCCACACACCGTCCTGGCCACTGCTGCTGAGCCCGGATTGCGGGCGGTAGGCCAACGCCACGTCAAACTGGTAGTGACGCTGGTCATCGTGAAATTCCACCACGTCGATGTTCAGACGTTCGTCGCTGGTGAAGCGGTACCAGATGCCGACGTCGGCCAGCAGGCGCGAGATGAAGGCCAGATCGCTCTCGCCATACTGCATGACCTGTTCGCGCTTGGGGTATTCACGCACCAGGCTGAAAAGGAAGTCCTGGCCGTCAAAGTCGTGGCGGCTGCGCAGGATACTTTCGACGATCTGCGGCACCGATTGGTGCTGGTAGATGCGAAATTGTTTGCCTTGGCCGAGCAGGGCCAGGTGCGGTTGCAGGGTGATTTCGTAGCGGGCTTCATCAGCGGAGCCGGACAGGCGTTTGAAACCGGTGACTACCCCGTGAAGCGTGCGCAATGGGCCGCTCGCAGGAAGGTTAAAGCCACGCATGGACGCGTTTTGTGGGGCGCCATGCAAACTAAAACTGGCGTTTTGACCGAGCATCTTTTCGGCAGCGATATCGCCGTCGGTGCTGGTGAACTCTATGCGATAGGTGAACGGTTGGCTCAGTCCCTCTTTGCCCTCAAAGGCCAGGACGTCAAGCAGTGCATCGACGTCGCGCACGCTGAGTGTGTGCCGGCTGTGGTCGTAGAAGCTGCGCAGTGGGTTGAGCATGTTCAGGCCTCCATCGCAACGGGCGAAACAGCGTCTTGGGCGTCGATAAAATGCAGGACAATCCCTTCCTCAATGCTGTAGCCCAAGGTCACGCCAAAGGTTTTCTGCCGGGCGGCTTGGCGTTGCAGCAACTGCTGACTGAGGACCGGCAGAATCTGCTGATTGAGCAGGCTGTCGATGTTGCGCGCGCCTGTGTCGGGCAGCAGGCAGGCCGCAACCAGCGCCTCGTTGAGGGCAGTGTCGACCTGACAATCCAATCCGTAATGACGCTGCAAGCGCTTGGCAACGTGGGCAAGTTTGATGGCGACGATACGTTGGAGGGCATCGGCTTGAAGCGGGCGGTAAATCAGGGTTTGGAAACGAGCCAATAAGGCAGGCTGGAAGTGTTCGCGCAGGATCGGGCGCAGCAACGCGTGCAAGGTACTGTCGGGTGCGTCGGGGAACTCTTGCAGGCCAGTTTGAAGTTCATCGCTGCCAAGATTGGAAGTCATGAGGATGACGGTGTTGCGAAAGTCGATTTCCCGACCTTCGCCATCGCGCATGCAGCCCCGATCAAAGACCTGGTAAAAAATATTGAGAACGTCGCGGTGTGCCTTCTCGACTTCATCGAGCAGCACCACGCTGTAGGGGCGTTGACGCACGGCTTCGGTGAGCACGCCGCCCTGACCGTAACCGACGTAGCCGGGAGGTGAGCCTTTGAGCTGGCTGACGGTATGGGCTTCCTGATATTCCGAGAGGTTAATGGTGATCAGCGATTTTTCGCCGCCGAACAGCGTGTCGGCCAGGGCCAGGGCCGTTTCGGTTTTGCCGACGCCGCTAGTGCCGACCAGCAAAAATACGCCCAGCGGCGCTTTTTCGTCTGTCAGGCCGGTCCTAGCTGCGCGTAGGCGCTGGGCCAAAGCACTGAGCGCAAGGTCCTGGCCGATCACTTGCTCACCCAGTTGGTATTCCAGCTCAAGCAGGCTGGCTTGTTCGTCCTTGAGTAAGCTGCCCAGCGGTACGCCGGTCCAGTCAGCGACGACTTCGGCCACACTGCGCGCATCGACGTCGAGGGACAGCAGTGGCTGGTTGCCCTGGGCGTTGCTCAGTTGTTGTTGCAATTGCAGGCAGACGGCCCTTTGTGCGGGTTCTGCCTGACGGGCATCGCACAATTGCTGGGTAAGCTCGAGTTCGTTGCGGTATTGCGCCTCAAGCCCGACTAGCTGGCGGTGCAACTCGGCGTGCTGCGCGTCGATGATCGCCAGGCGCTCGCTGGCGGGGCTGCCGCTCAGTTGCTGGTCTTCTTCCAGGGCCTGGCGCTCCAGCTCCAGGGCCGTCTGCTGGGCCTTAAGGCGCACCAGTGCTTGCGGCTCGCAGTCCACGCTCATGCGTGCCCGTGCACTGGCGGTGTCGAGCAGGTCGATGGCTTTGTCGGGGAGTTCGCGGCCGGTCAGGTAGCGTCGTGAAAGAGTCACCGCGGCTTGTACCGCCGCGTCCTGGATGTGCACGCCGTGATGGCTGGCGTAGCGCGCCTTGAGACCGCGCAGCATCAGGCAGGCGTTGGCGTCGTCCGGCTCGTCGACCTTGACCATCTGGAAGCGTCGTTCCAAGGCGGCATCGCGTTCAAAATACTGTTTGTATTCACCCCAAGTCGTGGCGGCGACAGTGCGCAACTCGCCACGCGCCAGGGCCGGCTTGAGCAAGTTGGCGGCGTCCGCACCACCCGCCTGGTTACCAGCGCCAATCAGAGTGTGGGCTTCATCGATAAACAGCAGCACCGGGTGCGGCGACAGTTGCACGGCCTCGATGACGTTTTTCAGGCGTTGTTCGAATTCGCCTTTGACCCCGGCGCCCGCTTGCAACAAACCCAGGTCAAGGGTGCGTAAGGCGACCTGCTTGAGGCTGTCGGGGACATTGCCCTCTACGATACGTAACGCAAGACCTTCAACCAGAGCGGTTTTGCCTACACCGGGCTCCCCCACCAGGATCGGGTTGTTCTTGCGCCGACGGCTGAGAATATCGATCACCTGACGGATCTCATCGTCACGGCCAAACACCGGGTCGATCTGTCCCGCCCGCGCCTTGGCAGTAACGTCGTGGGTGAATTTGTCCAAGATGACTTTCAGGGCATCCGGTTCATCGGTGCCGGATAAAGCCGGCAGCTCAGTGTGGTCCCGTGTCGCTTCTTGCTGCACTTGCGCACGTTCTTCGGAATGCTGGTCGAGCAACACCAATAACCGCTGTAACTGGGCATCGCTGATACTAAGCAGCGGCCAAGTGGCGTCGCACACCAGCAGGCTCGGAGTTTCCAGCAGCGCACCGAGCAAATGGGCCGAGCGCAGGATCTCGTTATTGCCATCCAGGGATGCCAGCAGCCAAGCATTCTTGATCAGTTGTTGCAGCTTGCCGCACAGCTGTGGCTTGTTTTGCACGCTGCGCGGCAGGGTGTCGAGGTGGTCGATCAGGCCGCGCCAGAGTGCATCCATATCCCATTCGTAACGACGGGCGATAAGGGTCAGGTCGCCCTCGCCTTGCTCCAGCAACTTGAGCAGCCAGTGTTCAATGGTGACCTGCGCGTGGGCACGGCTTTGGCACAAAGTTGCCGCTGCACTCAACGCCTGGGTGCAATAAGGATTGAGACGGCGAAGCAAGCGCGTGGAATGTTGGGCCATACGGTTACATCCTTGTTCGGTGATGGTGGTGTGTCATCGTTAACGCCAGCCGCGGGTTGGAAACTCGATGTGTTTGGCTGAACGCCCGCGAACGGACGCTCAACCCAGCACACCGGGAGCCAGCAGGCAAAGGCCCACCTGCTGCTCCACGCATATCAAGCGCTTTGGCGTTCATTCCATGAATCGGAGTGGATGATGTTGCCGTCCTTGTAGGTCCAGGTGACCTTCTCGTAACGCAACTCCACCTGCTCGAGGTGGTTGTGCTTCTCTTTGCTGGGGTCTTTGACGTCGTGCATTTTCGGTGCGACCTTCACGACTTTGACCTCTTCGAGTTTGGTGATGAAGTACTCGACTTCCTGCCCCGCATCGTCGATGCGGTACCACTTGAACTCGGCGCTCTTGAGGGTTTGCCCGGTGGTGACCGCCTTGTAGAGATAGGGGCTGGACGCGTCGATTTCCTTGGAAAACAGAAACGGGGTGTGAACCCGCGTCCCGGTCAATTTCCCGGTGTTATTGTCGGTGGGGATGTACAGACTGTGATCCTGGGCAACCACCTCGATGCTGCCCTCGCGTTGTTGCACGTTCACCGAACCCTTGATATTTGCGCCGCCGTCGTCTTGCAGCCAGAGGTAAACGGGAATTGCCATGTGAAGCTCCTTTTTCTCGTAGATTTAAATGTCGCGGAATGCGACCGGGGGTTGCCTGTCCGGGTGTGCGACGGGAAGCACGCAGGCCCCCGCCTCAGGCACCAGACGGATATCAACGCGGCGGTTGGCTGCACGCCCCGCCTCGGTGTCGTTGCCGGCAATCGGCTGGCTGGCGCCAAAGCCCTGCACGGCAAAGCAGCTGTCGGGAATGCCGCCCATGCGCTGCATCCAGTCATGCACGGCAGCGGCGCGGGCGCGGGACAGTCGAAGATTGTTTTCGGGGTCGCCAGTGGTATCGGTATGCCCTGAGATGACGATCAGCCAGCCGGGCTGGGCCTTGATATCGACCAGCGCATTGATCAGCGTCTTGGCCGAATCCGGCTTAAGCAGGGCACTGCCGCTGGCGAACAGCGACAGGCTGTCCAGCCGCACCGGGCGGGCAGCCGGCGCCGGCGATGCGGCCGGTGGCGGTTCAACGTGAGCGGCCAGTACCGCCTGCAGCGCAGCGCGCATGCGTTCGCCGCGATACAGGCCCAAGCCAAATGCCAGGGGCGCACCGTGCCGGTAGTACGCGTCCAGTCGTTGGCCGTCCTGGCGCAGCACGGTCACGGCATTTTCACGCCAAAGAAACTCGCGCTGGTTACGCTGGGTCGGTTGCGGGATAGCCGAATAACGTCGCAGGTCATCACTAACTTGGCGTAGCAACAGGGCGTTCTGCCACGCCGAACTGGCGAGTGCGACAACAGCCGCCACGGCGAACAACCACAGCGCAATAACGCTTGCACATTGCACCGGGGAACGCAGCGGGCCGAGCGGCAGCAGGTTGAGTAAAGGGTCCGGGAACGGCAACACCGCATCCGTCACGGTCTCTCTGTGATCCGTCAGCGCCACTTTGCTGCGTAACCATTGCTGCCACAGGTTCCCCTTCACGGCATGCGGCAATGCCGGCACCCACGTGACTGCGCAGGTCGCCGCCAAGCCAGAAGCGTTGCGACTGACAAGGTGCGGCAGTACCGCGTCATGAAGCCAGGCTACGGTGCTGTTCAACTGAACACTTGCGTGCATCCGGGCAGCCTGCCTGGGCGAGTCAGCGGGTTGCTGTTGCCAGTCATCCAGGCTGACGCAAGCACCCGCATCACACACACGGACCTCGGCCTGCCCGTTGCCCCAACAGAACCAAGGCGCCTCGTCCCGCAAGGTTTGCAGGTAGCTCACCAACAACAGCGGCAGCGCAACGCCGCGCTTGCGGGCCAAGGCCATCTGATGACTGAAGGCGCGCACCTGACCGGCGAGTACGGCCCCATCACTTTGCGCACCCGGGCTGACGCTGAACATCACGCCCAGTTGCCCGGCCCAGCCCGGACGCACGGCCAGAACCTGATCAGTGACAACCAGCAGCTGCTCCAGGCTCGGTACGCGCACGTAGCACCCTTGCTCAGTCACGCGCAGGGCCAACTGCTCGGCGGCAACCCTGCCGAACAGCCCATCCAGGCCATCACCGCAGACCAGCACCACCGGATGACGAAACCCCGCAGCGGGCAGCACATTGCCCTCGGCCAACCTCAGCGACCCACGCTGCCGCTCGGCGCGCAGACGCAGTGATACCCAGGCCCACGCCACACAGCACACCGCGATCAACCCGCCGAGTACACGCACCCACAGCGCGAGCGGAATGATGAGCAGCAACGCGAGCACGAGGACACCCGCCCACAGGTAAAGGATGCGATGCAGATTGAAGGTCATCTGGCACTCACCCCTGATCAGGCAAGAGCGAGGCAATCGCATCGCTCAACAGATGATCCAATCCCCACCACGTCGCAACGAGCAACAGAACCACTGTCAGCAGATGAATCAAAGGTGAACGCAGCCAACCAAAGCCCGCGCTCAGTTCGCCACAGCCCACCTGCGTCGGCACGCGCTGACTGACCTTGAACGGCGCCACCTGTGCGTCGAGAGCCACCAGCAATTGCTCGCGTTCGGGGTCGCTCAAATCACGATAGCGCCCGCGAAAACCCAACATCAATACGCGCTGAAATACCGTCAGCACATGCCGGTCAGGCGCGGGCTCGCTCAATACGTCACGCATGGCCTCGTACAGGAACTCACCGGCCTGATGGCGATTGAAAAACTTGGCCTGCAACGGTGCGCTGGCCCAATCGGCACGGGCATCGACTTCGGAGCAGGTCAGCACGGCTTCGTCGAGCAGCGCGCATTGAGCATGACTGATGTGGTCGATACTGCGCTGACTCAGGCCCGCCCGCTCAAGGCGCTGCCGAGTCTGCTCAACCTGCTCGACACAAAGTTCGCCCAGCTCCCGGCCAGGTAGCACCGAGGCGCCCTAACGCAACTCGACCACCAACAGGTAGGTGTCCTGTAACAGCGCGTCAATATCCACCGCCGCTGCAGTTTGTGCGTTGGAAGGCGTCGGTTTCATGAGCGCAGCACCGCAAACAGTTCCAGCTTGACGTCGACCAAGCTGCTTGGAACGTAGAAAGCGCAGACCCCTTCGTCCAGCACCGCCTGCCCCTTGGAATGACCGAGATCCAGCGCGAAGTATTGATTTTCCAGACGCAACGGAATCGCCGCCGGCACATGGCTGAGGGACTGCAACGGCACCCCGTCGAGCGCCGCGTTGATCAAATAATCGACATCATCCGGCGTACCGATCTTGCACAGGCGCGGGAACTGATCCTGCACCTGCGCCGCCGGCAGCCGGCTGCGCACCGACAGATAGAAATCGGCCCCCTCACGCTCGCGCAAGCGCGGGTCATTCAGCGTGACCTGCCAACGGTTGGCCCCCTGCACTTCCAGCACCAGAGCAATGACCCGCGACGGTAGACTGGCCTCCAACAACAAGGAGAGGGAGTGCATCAGCGGCGGGAACACCGCTTCCAACGCCGTGTGCCGGTATGCGGGGATCTTGTCGACATCGTGTTCCAGCGAAAACGTGAGCAGGCTGCCGGCCAGCTTGATCAACTGCTGGTAGACCTGCTCGGGATGGCGTGCGGGGAACTCCAAAAGATCGGCCAATACCGGCTGATAGGTATTCAAGGCATTGAGCAGCCAGAACAGCGACACGTCGGCAACGGCAAAGTCGGCCATGCGCTGATTGCTTTCCCGCCGCATCCCCATGAGCCTTTGCCGCTTGGCGGACAACTGCGTCAACAGGTTGTCCAACTGGTTCAGCAGCCCCGGGTGCGCGGCGAAACTCAGCAACGGCGGCACATAGGCCGGGTCGAGGCTCCAGGCCCCCTGCCCGTCGCGCACCAGGCGTGCGACCGGGCACGTCATGTAATCCGCATTGTCGTCGCGCTGCAGACGCAGGCTCAGCGCATGCTCCAGCACGCCAATCGACTGCACCTCATCGGCGTAAATGTCTTGTACTTCGCGCCAAGACTGGCGATAGCGCATCGGTCGATCGTCCCGGCCGCCCTCGAACAGGCAGTTGTTGCCATTGGCCTGCTCCAGCGGCAAGGCCACGTGCAATAACACGGCCTGATCGTCGTCAGCCAGCAACTGTGCCAGCTCCAAGGCGGCAGGCAGGCGGTCCACCTGCTCAGTGTCGATCCAGGTGCCATCAGGCATGCGCACACGCAGTTGAGTCGCCTTGAGCTTTCCCAGCCGCAATGCGTCGAGGTCGAACCCCACCGCCTGGACACCCCAAGGGTGTGCCAGAGCCAGGTGCGCGAGCTGTTCGTTGGTACAAGCCTCCCAGCGTGCCTGTTGCTGGAATTGCTGCGGCGACAGCAACGCCCCGGCGGCCCACAGAGGGCGATCGATATTCATGGCATCGTTTCCCTGCGACTGAATCAGGCTTTGGCCTTGGGCATCTGCGAAACCAGCGACAAGTTCACGTCCATACCCTCGACCTGAAAGTGCGGCACGGCATACAACTTGACGCGGAAGAAACCGGGGTTGTCCTCGATGTCTTCCACCGTGACCTTCGCATCCCGCAGCGGGTGTGAGGCCTGCAAGTCATCGCCCGGATCAGTCATCTCGGTGACCAGCCCGCCGATCCACTTGTTCAGTTCCAGTTCCAGCAAACGCCGGTCCTTGGTGGTGCCAATGTTTTCGCGCTGGATCAGCTTCAGATAATGAGCAATGCGTGAGAGCAGAAAAATGTAAGGCAGGCGTGCGTTGATTCGACTGTTCGCCGTGGCATCGGCCGTGTCGTACAGCGCCGGCTTTTGCGCGGAGTTGGCCGAGAAGAAACACGCATAGTCGCGGTTCTTGTAGTACGAAAGCGGAATGAACCCGAGGTTGGCGAACTCGAATTCACGGGTTTCCGGAATCATCACTTCGGAAGGGATCTTGACCTGATTGCCGGTGCCCAGGTCGTACAAATGGATCGGCAGTTCAGTGACCGCACCACCCGATTGCGGCCCACGAATCTGCACGCACCAACCGTTGGTGATGAAGCTCTTGACCATGTTCGCGGCAAAGGCAAACGATGCGTTGGTCCACAGGTACTTGTTGTGATCCGGCCCTTTGACACTCTCGATGTAATTGAAACTGCGCACCGGAACAGTGTCGGGCCCATAGGGCAAGCGCCCCAGGACACGTGGCATCGTCAGGCCGATGTAACGCGCATCATCACTGTCACGAAATGACTTCCACTTGATGTATTCGGCACGATCAAAGTAGTTGCCGATGTCTTTGATCGCGGCCACCTCCTCCATGGTCTCTTTGCCGAAAAAGGCTGGGCCGACGGACCCCACGAACGGCATGTGGGCGGCGGCGGCGACTTTGGAAATATTGCGCAGCAGCGCGATGTCCTGAGGCCTACGATCGAATTCGTAGTTTGAGATAGCCGCCGCAATCGGCTCGCCACCCGGGGTGTCGTACTCCTGCGTGTAGGTATGCAGGTACAAGCCACTCTGGGCAATTTCTGGCGCATCCTCGAAGTCTTGTACCAAGTGGTCCTTGCTGACATCCAATAGTTCTATGCGAACGTTCTGGCGGAAATCCGTCTGATCAATCAGCGACTTCACACCGCGCCAGGTTGATTCGACGCGCTGGAAGTCCGGATGGTGCATGACCGCATCGAGCTGACGGCCAATCTGCCTGTCCAGCGAAGCGATATGTTCATCCAGCAGGACTTTATCCAAACGCTCGATTTTTTGCGGCGTTTGCTTAAGCAAGTTTAAAAACACACTAACCGCCGCCGTCACCCGCTCATCGGCGGACACCTCCGACAGCGCGTCCGAGTTTTGAAAGATATCAATGCCTGCCAACTCAGAAACAGGACTTAAATTGATTTTATTAAACAGCGCAGCATAAACACCACAGGACTCTTCAGACAACACTGTGGCGCCGCGCGATTGCACGTTGGAATTTTCTAAAGACATGATTTAACTTCCCTTTAAACTACCGCAATGAATTAACGTTCTTCTTCAGGCGCCAAGGCCGCCAACTCAGCGCGCAGTTCGTCACTGAGCGCATCATCCTTGAGGATGCGTTCCAATTCATGGCGGAAGGTCACGTTATCCAGCAGATTCGATTTGAGATCACGCAACAGGTTGCGCATCGCCAATAAGGCACGCAATTGTGGAATCTGCCGCGCCACCTGTTCGGGCTCGAAGTCCTTCATGCGCCGGAAACTCAGTTCGACAGCGGTGTCGGACTCATCGTCGTCCAAGGTGTTGTTGACGGCGAGCTTCAGACCCGGCGAGAACTCGCCCAGGACGCTGTCAAAGTTGTTTTTATTGATATCTACCTTGCTGCGCTCGGAGAGCGGACGCTGCTCCTTGCCGTTACTGTAGTCACCCATCACCATCAGTTTCAAAGGCAACTCAACCTTTTTCTGCGCACCGCCGGTATGCAGGTCGAGCTTGATATTAACCCTGGCTTTTGGCACTTCATTTTGAAAGCTGCTTAGCGTCATCGCTTCATTCCGTGAGTTTTCCAACAGCGCTGATCAGCCATTAGAGAAAAGTAAGACGGGAACTTAATGAAGTTAAATCCCCACTCTGGAACACCAATGAGCTACATGGCACATGGCATCCCCTTGCTCACTAGAATGAAGTATCACTGCGAGAATTTACCACCCCCCGAATCACGGACAGGAACTTTCCATTGCGCATCGGAGATATTTCCCACAAACCACGCAGACTATCTTTATTGCTAAGAATATTTAAGATTTAAACCTCAAACCGGGATTTAACTGTCAGATATTTCTTAACACCATAGGCACACAATAAAAGAACAGTAGACATATGGGGTTTTATATAAATCCATTTCGATTTTTTCCTATGCCCCCAGTACTAAAACTTATAAGCAAACCAACGCTCAGGGACCAGGAGATGCCCCCCCCCGCCGCGGTTTTACATCATAAACATTGAACCCCTGTAAAAAACGCCTAAACCTCCCGCGCCTTCACCTTCAAATGCCGCGCATACCACGGCCGCTTCGGCACCCACTTGAACAAGCCTTGCGGCGCGTCGTCTTGCGCAGCAAACGTAATTTCATGGTCTCTGGGTCCATCCCCATCTACCGCCCCTCTGCAAGCCCGGCGTGGTGCTGCAGCCAAAGGAACCACATGCGCTGCTGCGCGTAGGACAACGCCTGGCGATCCTGCGCCTCCCCCCCGGCCGGAATCGGAAACCGGGAAAAATCCACCCCTTCCTTCTGTAGCGTCTGCAGGAACAGTTGGCGTTTTTCCAGGGACAACCCGATAAACCGGCGAGCGCGTTTCAAGGAGTCTTCAGCATTCATTTCTTGGAGTCCGGAACGTCACGCTCAACGACCTGACGCACCAGGCGCTGAGTGAGTTTCTGCTACATCACTGCGCCGAACCTGCCCCGGCGCTTGGCTGACTAGCCCAACCGCCGACTCCCCAACACGGCCGCGCCAAGCACCACCGCTCCCGCCGCCAGCGCCACCCAGAAGCCGCTGGCCGCGCCGAAGTGGTCGATCATCCAGCCGGAGCTGGCGGCGCCGATCGCCACGCCGATGCTCAGGCCTGTGATCAGCCAGGTCATGCCTTCGGTCAGGCGGCTCGGCGGCACGATCCGCTCCACCAGAGCCATGGACACGATCAGGGTTGGGGCGAAGAACAGCCCGGAGATGAAGATTGCCACGGCGAGGCCGGGGATATTGGTCACCAGCAACAACGGCAAGGTCGTCAACGCCGTGGCCACCCCGCAGCACAGGAACTGGCGAGGCAACGCTGCTTTGAGCTTGAGGGTACCAAAGGCCAAACCGGCCAGACACGAGCCGATGGCATACACCGACAGCACAATACTTGCCGCCGCCGGTTGGCCCTGGTGCTGGGCGAAAGCGACGCTGACTACGTCCACCACACCGACAATCACCCCCATGGCCAGCAACAGGATCATCAGGATCAACACCGAAGGCGAAGCGATCAGCCAGCGGTCGTGATGATCATGGTGTTCATGCACGGGCGGCTCGCTCTGGCGTTGCATCACGAACGCAGTGACGCCGACCGCCAACAGCAACGCCGCCACCAAAGGCCCGGCCTCCGGAAACAGCACCACGCTCAACCCCACCGAAATCGGCGGGCCGATGATAAAGCACACCTCGTCGAGCACCGACTCCAGGGCAAACGCGGTCTGCAGCTTGGGCTGGCCCCGGTACAACTCGGTCCAGCGTGCCCGCACCATCGCCGACATGTTGGGCATGCAACCGGCCAGCGCGGCGAACACAAACAACACCCAGTTCGGCGCCTGCAAACGGGTACTCAGCAACAGCAACAACAACGCCCCACCACCGAGCAGCGCAGCGATCGGCAACACCCGCCCCTGGCCGTAGCGGTCGACCAGCCGTGACACCTGCGGCGCGCAAAATGCCGTGGCCAGGGCGAACACCGCCGCCACCGAGCCAGCCAGGCCGTAGCCGCCATGCACCTGCGAGAGCATGGTAATCAGGCCGATACCGGTCATGGAGATGGGCATGCGCGCGAGCATGCCCGCCAGTACAAAAGCCCGCGCACCAGGCGCCTGGAACAATTCGGCGTAGGGATTTGCCATGACTGAAACGCCTTCTTTCCTTGATTTGCGCAACCTTTTATCACACCAACCGGGTGATCTGTTTATGCCGCCACACCAACCGGTAATACGCGGTCTGCAAACCGAGCATCGCCAGGTACGTCAGCGGAAACGCCATCCACACCCCTTCCAGGCCGAACTGTGCATCGAGCAGGTAAGCCACCGGCAATTCCACGCCGAGCACACAGAAGATCGAAATCGCCACCGGCATCAGCACGACGCCGCTGGCGCGCATGATCCCGCCTATCACGGCCTGGAAGCCGAACACCAGAACGCTCCACAGCATGATATGCAGCAGGTGTTCGGCCTTGATCCGCGCAGCGTCGTCGGTGATGAACAGGCCGAGTAACCAGTGCGACAGCAGGTAGCCGAGCAGGATCAGGCCTCCGGTCAGGCAGGTATTGATCAGCAGCCCGGTGCGCAGGATCGGCCCGATACGTTCCAGGCGCCCGGCACCAATCGCCTGCGCACCGAGGATCGACGCAGTAATAGCAATCGACAGCGCCGGAAACTGCACATAGTTGACGATCTGCGTCACCGCGCCATAGGCCGCCGTGGCCTGGGAACCGTGGCTGTTGACCAGGGCCAGGATGACCAGCTCCGACAGCGACAGCACCACCATCTGTAGTCCGGTAGGCAGTCCAATGCGCAAGACTTTGCCAAGAATCACGCGGTCCAACCGCAAGGCCGCGAGCAATTCGCGGTCCGGCGCCATCACATGGTTTTTATGCCGCAGGCGCAGGATCAGATACAGCATGGCCGCTGCGTTCCCCACCAGGCCGGCATACACCGCACTCTGGATACCCATGGGCGGCAGGCCGATCCAGCCGCGGATCAGCGCCGGCGTCAGCAGCAGGCCGACGAACGTCGAGACCATCAACGCCAGCAACGGCGAAACCGTGTCACTGACACCGCGCAGCAACTGGGTGTAGAGGATAAACACCAGCAGCAGCGGCATGATCAGCATCATCACCTGGGCATAGCCTACCGCGTCGTCCAGCACGTCCCCCGGCGTGCCCAGGGCCTGGAGCGCCGGACGCGCAAACAGACTGCCGAGCACCGCCGCAACCAGGCCCACCAGCGCGCCCAGGGTCAGGGTGGCGCCGGTGATCGCCTTGACCATAGAGGTTTCCTTGGCCCCCCAGGCCTGACCGATCAACACCGAGGCCCCCGCCCCCAGGCCGATCACCAGAGCGATAAAGAAAAACACGATGGGGAACATCCCCGACACCGCCGCCAGCGCCTGGGTACCGAGCATTTGCCCGATATAGATGCCATTGAGCGTGCCGGAAAAGCCCTGCAGAAAGTTGGACAGCACCATCGGTGCAAGGAAGATCAGGTAGATCTGCCACAGCGGGCGTTGTTGGGTGACTTCCATGGTAATTCGGGTCCCTGGATGATAATCAGGCAGTAAAAGCGTTGCGCGACAGCCAGGCCAGGTACGTCTGCACGTCCACCGGCCAGAGCGAGATCTTATTCGAAAAGTCTGCGGCGTCCTGGGCAAACAGCGCCCGCGAGGCTTCTTCGAACCCCGGCAGGTCACCGCCGATGGCGCTCATGAAACGATAGCTGGCCTCCTTGGCCTGGCGCATTTGATCACGGCAGGCATGGGCATTGCGCGCTTCATCCACCAACCGCCGCAACGCGGCCGACGCACCGCCACGCTGCTGACCCAACCACTCCCAGTGGCGCGGTAGCAAAGTGACTTCGCGGGCGACCACGCCCAGCTTGGGGCGCCCGACCGCAGGGGCTGCGGGCGGCTCATCCTGCGCCTCTGTGGGCGCGGGTAGCGCGGGTGCATAACCTACGGGCCAAGGGTAATCGACCTGGGTGCCGCTGGCATCGTCGAATACCAGAAAGCTGCCGGAGGGCAGGTCAAGGTCCGCCAACGCCTGGGCAACGTGGGCATAGGGACCGTCCACCACACGTTGGTGGTGAACGAAAGCGGTGCAACGAGGGGGGGTTTGCGAATCCATGCTTTTATACCCGGGTAGTATTTGTTTTACCCGGGTTATATTAGCCAGAAATGTTCAGACTGCAAACCTATTGTGCAGAAACCACCCACTGGTCATCCGGCGGCGCCAGGTCCGATCCCGGATCAAGCCTCCATCTGCGCCAGCGCAGCGTCCTGACCGACGATACGGCTGCCCAGCAGGGAAAGGTCAAGCGCATGCCCTACCCCACGGTTTTTTCGTGACCGCCATGGGGCAGTTGCCCCACAGGGCATTCGGCGACGCCCACGGTGCTGCGGGTGATGTTCTCGACGTTCGCCTGGGCCTTTTGCGCATCCAGCACCCAGGTGCGATAGAACTCGAACGGGCAGTCGGCCACGCCCTTGTCGCCATCGCCCGAGGCATGTACGCCGCTGTAGCCACGGTGCAGCAGCTTGAACAGATGGTTCTGCGACTGGTCGTTGGCGCGCGCATCGCGGATCTGTGACACCGACAATTGAGCGTACTGAATGCCCATCTCCTCTTCACCGCACTCGCCGAGCGTGCGCCCGTCAAAACCAATGATCGCCGAATGACCGAAGTACGAATACACGCCATCGAACCCAGCGGCGTTGGCCACCGCCACGTAGCAATTATTGGCCCAGGCCATGCTCTTGGACATCTGCACCTGCTGCTCCTTGGCCGGGTACATATAGCCCTGGCAGCGCACGATCAACTCGGCGCCCTTCATCGCGCAATCGCGCCAGATCTCCGGATAGTTGCCGTCATCGCAGATGATCAGGCTGATCTGCATGCCTTTGGGCCCATCGCAGACGTAGGTGCGGTCGCCCGGGTACCAGCCTTCGATGGGGCACCAGGGAATGCACTTGCGATAACGCTGCACGATCTCGCCGAGGTTATTGATCAGCACCAGGGTGTTATAGGGCACCTTGTGCGGATGTTCTTCATGGCGCTCCCCGGTCAGCGAAAACACGCCCCAGGTATTAGCCTGGCGACAGGCGGCCGAGAAGATCGCGGTTTCTTCACCGGGAATGCTCGCGGCGGTCGCCATCATTTCGTCGTGGTCGTACATGATGCCCATGGTGCTGTATTCCGGGAACACCACCAGGTCCATGCCCGGCAGGCCCTGCTTCATGCCGAGGATAATCTCGGCAATCTTCTTCGCGTTCTCGATGACCTCGGCCTTGCTGTGCAGGCGCGGCATCTTGTAGTTCACTACCGCGACACCGACGGTGTCCGGGCTGCTGGAAATATCGCCATGACGCATTGCAACGCTCCTGGTCTAGTGACTGATCATCCACGGCCGTGGCCCGGTTTTGGTCTTGAGGCCCAGCGGGTTGGCCTTGCTCGGTTCAACCTTTTTACTGGCGCCGCAGCAGCCGCAGCCGGCTGGATGTCGGCGGTTTTCCTGGTACTCGCCGAGCGTTTGCGGCGCGTGGGCGCTGCGCTCGTTGCCGGCGATGGCCTTGCGCTGGTTGGCCGACAGCGTTTGCAAGGCCGGGGCCGACACCCGCAACTGGCCCCCCGGTCCCGCGCAGTACGGGCACTGGCTGGGTTCGTTGCGCTGGGCGATCGGCCGCAACATCGTGAAGGTGCCGCACGCCTCGCAGGCGTATTCGTAGGTCGGCATGGCTACAGGTCCGGGGCGATGGGCAGGTCGACGCTGCCGTCGAGGAACCGGGTCGGGCCGTTGGCGTTGGGGTTGATATCGAACTCGAAGATTTCCGTAGGCAGCCACAAGGTTGCGCATGCATTCGGAATATCCACCACGCCGCTGATATGCCCCTGCACCGGTGCCGAGCCGAGCAACGCATAACCCTGGGCCGGTGAGTAGCCGAACTTGGTCAGGTAGTTGATCGCATTCAGGCACGCCTGGCGGTACGCGACGTTGACGTCCAGGTAATGCTGCTGGCCCTGTTCGTCTACCGAAATGCCCTCGAAGATCAGGTAATTCTTGTAGTTCGGGGTGATCGGGCTCGGCTTGAACACCGGGTTCTTGATCCCGTACTTGGCCATGCCGCCCTTGATCAGCTCGACCTTCATGTGCACCCAGCCGGCCATTTCGATGGCGCCGCAAAAGGTGATTTCGCCGTCGCCCTGGCTGAAGTGCAAGTCGCCCACCGACAGCCCGGCGCCGTTGACGTAGACCGGGAAGAAGATCTTCGAGCCGCGCGACAAGTCTTTGATATCGCAGTTACCGCCATGCTCACGCGGCGGCACGGTGCGCGCGCCCGTGGCGGCGGCATCGTCGCGGGCCTGGCCCTTGAGCTTGCCCATGTGCGCGGTGGCGGCCAGCGGCGCGTTGGCCAGCGGCGGTACACGGGTCGGGTTGGTGTCAATCAGTTCCTGTTCACGGCGGTTCCAGTCGGCGAGCATCACCGGGTCCGGCAGGCAGCCGATCAGGCCAGGGTGGATCAGCCCGGCGAAGTTCACTCCCGGAATGTGCCGCGAGCTGGTGAACATACCCTTGAAATCCCAGATCGCCTTTTGCGCACTGGGGAAGTGATCGGTGAGAAAGCCACCGCCGTTCTGCCGCGAGAAGAAGCCGTTGAAGCCCCACTGGGAGTCGGCCTTGGCGCCGATGTCGAGCAAGTCCACCACCAGCAAATCGCCAGGCTCAGCGCCGTGCACACCCACCGGGCCGGACAGGTAATGCACGGTGGACAGGTCCACATCGCGCACGTCGCTGGCGTCGTCGTTGTTCTTGATCGCGCCGGCGGTCCAGTCGTAGGTTTCGAGGATGAAGTCATCGCCCGGCTTGACCCAGCAGGCCATCGGGATGTCCGGGTGCCAACGGTTGTGGATCTGCTCGTTTTCGGTGACGGGTTGGTTGAGGTCGACTTTGATCAGCGTTTCGGTCATGGACTGGCTCCTGGACGGATGGCTTGTGGCGTTGAAAGCAGTCTCGGGGAGCGGGGTAAAACGGGGAATACGTTGGATGACGTATGGCTCTGCCAGAGAGTGAAACCCAAACAAGAATGTAGGAGCTGGCTTGCCAGCGAAGGTCGTTAACGATGACGCGCGGCGCCAGGATGAACGCGGCGCCTGGACGTTTTTCGCCGGCAAGCCGGCTCCTACAAGTGGGTTCGCAGCCCTGCGTTTCTGTAGGAGCTGGCTTGCCAGCGAAGGTCGTTAACGATGACGCGCGGCTCCAGGATGAACGCGGTGCCTGGACGTTTTTCGCCGGCAAGCCGGCTCCTACAAGTGAGTTCGCAGCCCTGCGTTTCTGTAGGAGCTGGCTTGCCAGCGAAGGTCGTTAACGATGACGCGCAGCGCCAGGATGAACGCGGTGCCTGGACGTTTTTCGCCGGCAACCCGGCTCCTACAAGTGGGTTCGCAGCCCTGCGTTTCTGTAGGAGCTGGCTTGCCAGCGAAGGTCGTTAACGATGACGCGCGGCGCCAGGATGAACGCGGTGCCTGGGCGTTTTTCGCCGGCAAGCCGGCTCCTACAGGTGGGTTCGCAGCCCTGCGTTTCTGTAGGAGCTGGCTTGCCAGCGAAGGTCGTTAACGATGACGCGCGGCGCCAGGATGAACGCGGTGCCTGGACGTTTTTCGCCGGCAAGCCGGCTCCTACAGGTGGGTTCGCAGCCCTGCGCTTCTGTAGGAGCTGGCTTGCCAGCGAAGGTCGTTAACGATGACGCGCGGCGCCAGGATGAACGCGGCGCCTGGACGTTTTTCGCCGGCAAGCCGGCTCCTACAATCGGTCGCGGCTAGACGGACAGGTAGCGGCTGATGGTCGCCTCGTCCACCCGATCCCGCGTCTCTTCGATCACGAAGCGGCCCTTTTCGATCACCAAAAAGCGGTCGGCGATTTCCAGGGTGAACGACAGCACCTGCTCCGAGACCACGATAGTCAGATCGCGCAGGTTGCGAATTTCCTTCAGCGTGCGTGCGATGTCCTTGATGATCGACGGCTGAATGCCCTCCGTCGGTTCATCCAGCAGCAGCACCTTGGGGTTGGTCGCCAGCGCCCGCGCAATCGCCAACTGTTGCTGTTGCCCGCCGGACAGGTTGCCGCCTTTGCGCGATTGCATGTCGTACAAAACCGGAAACAGCGCGTACAAATCCTCCGGCACCTTGCCCCGCGCCGACGCCGGCAGGCCGGTCTGGATATTTTCCAGCACCGTCATGCTCGGAAAAATCATGCGGCCCTGCGGGACATAGGCAATCCCGCGCTCGACCCGTTCATGGGTTTCCAGCGCCGACACGTCGTGCCCGTCCACACTGACCTGGCCTTTCCACTGCGGCAGGATGCCCATCAAGCTCTTGAACAACGTGGTCTTGCCCATGCCATTGCGGCCCATCACCGCGACGATCTCGCGCTTGGCCACGTTCAGGTCCAGGTCGTGGAGGATCTGGCTCTGCCCGTAGCCGCATGACAGCTGGTCGATCTTGAACATGCCGGACTCCTCAGTGGCCCAAATACACTTCGATAACTTTCGGATTGCTTTGCACCGACTCCATGCTGCCCTCGGCGAGCACCTTGCCCTGGTGCAGCACCGTGACTTTGTGCGCGATGCTTTTGACGAACTCCATGTCGTGCTCGATCACCAGCACCGAGCGGCCCTGGCTGATGCGCTTGAGCAGTTCCGCCGTTTGCGCGCGCTCGTTGACGCTCATACCGGCCACGGGCTCGTCGAGCATCAACAGCTCGGGGTCCTGCATCAGCAGCATGCCAATCTCCAGCCATTGCTTTTGCCCATGGGACAGCAAGTCCGCCTGTTGTTGCAGCAACTCGCCAAGGAAGATCTCCCGCGCCACCTCTTCCACCCGTGCGATCACCTGGGCATTGCGCTTGAAAAACAGCGCACCCCAGACCTTGCGACCGGCCGGATAGGACATTTCGAGGTTCTCGAACACCGTGAGGTTTTCGTAGATCGACGGGTTCTGGAACTTGCGCCCGACGCCCGCGCGCACGATGTTGTACTCGCGCATTTTGGTCAGCTCCTGACCGTCGAACTGGATGCTGCCGCTGGTGGCGCGGGTCTTGCCGCAGATCAGGTCGAGCACTGTGGTCTTGCCGGCACCGTTGGGGCCGATGACCACGCGCACTTCGTTGCGGTCGATATACAGATTGAGGTTGTCGACCGCCTTGAAGCCGTCGAATGACACGGTCAGGCCCTCGATGGCCAAGACCGGTTTGTTCATTTCAAAGCCGACGGCGGTCATGGTTGGGTCTCCAGGATTTTGCTTTCCGTCTTGGGCTTGACCACCGGCGCCACGGCTTTCACCGGTGGTTGACGGCGCAGCAGACGGGCCAATGCCTGCCGACCATGGCTGTCCCACAAGCCGGCCAGGCCATTGGGGAAGTACATGACCACGGCGATGAACAGCCCGCCCATCAGGTACAGCCACAGCTCGGGAAAGGACTCGGAAAAGTAGGTCTTGCCATAGTTCACCAACAGCGCGCCATACACCGCGCCGAGCAGCGACATGCGCCCGCCCACGGCGGCAAAGATCACCATCTCGATCGACGGCACGATGCCGACGAACGACGGCGACATAAAGCCCACCTGCAAGGCGAACATCGCCCCGCCAATCGCCGAAAACGCCGCAGCCACGCAGAACACGAAGATCTTGAAGCTGGCCACGTCATACCCGGAAAAGCGCACGCGCTCTTCCTTGTCGCGCATGGCCATCAGCAGGCGGCCGAGTTTGGACGCGAGAATGAAGCGGCCGATAAAGATGCAGCCAAACAGCAAGCCGGCGTTGATGAAGTACAGGATCAGCTTCGCGCTGTCGGTGCGCAGGTCCCAACCGAGCAAGGTCTTGAGGTCGGTGATGCCGTTGACGCCGCCGGTCAGCCCTTGCTGGCCGACGATCAGCACTGTGAGGATCAGCGCAATCGCCTGGGTCACGATGGAGAAATACACATCGCCCACGCGCCGTTTAAACAGCGCCATGCCGATGATAAACGCCAGCAGCACCGGCACGGCGACCACCGCAACGACGGTAAAGCCAAAGCTATGGAACGGCTGCCACAGCCAGGGCAACTCGGTGATCTGGTTCCAATCCATGAAGTCCGGGATGCCCGGCGTGGACTGGATCTTGGTGCTTTGCGGGTCGGACGCCTCCAGCTTGAGGAACATCGCCATGCAGTAGCCGCCCACCCCAAAGAACACACCCTGCCCCAGGCTGAGAATACCGCCATAGCCCCAGCACAACACCAGCCCCACCGCGACAAACGCGTAGGTCAGGTACTTGCCGACCATGTTCAGCCGGAACGCATCCAACGTCAGGGGGAACACCACAAGAATCAGCAGCGCCAGCAGCACGATGCCGATCAGGTTTTGCTGGCCGCCCAGCAGCTTGTCTAAAGCCTTCATCTGCTCGCCTCTACTTGCGCACTTTGATGGAGAACAACCCTTGCGGGCGCAGCATCAGGATCAGAATCACCGAAGACAAGGTGAGTACCTTGGCCATCGAGCCACTGAGGAAAAACTCCGACAGCGATTGCGTCTGGGCGATCACGAACGCCGAGGCGATGGTGCCGAACAGGCTTTGCGCGCCGCCGAACACCACGACCAGAAAGGTGTCGACGATGTACTGCGAGCCCGCCGTCGGCCCGGTGGAACCGATGGTGGTGAACGCCGCACCGGCCACCCCGGCGACGCCGCAACCGAGGGCGAAGGTCATGCGGTCGACCTTGCGCGTATTGATCCCGACCGCGCGGCTCATCAGGCGGTTCTGCACCGTGGCGCGCACCTGCAGGCCCCAACGCGAGCGGTACAGCATCAGAAAGATCGCCGCCGTCAGCAGCACGGTCAGCGCCATCATGAACAGGCCGTTGCGCGGGATTTCAATCGCATCGGTGAAGTTCACCGAGCCCATCAACCAGGCCGGTGGCTCGGCGCTGACTTCGCGGGCGCCGAACACCGAACGGAAGGTTTGCTGCATGACCAAAGACAGGCCCCAGGTCGCCAGCAACGTGTCCAGCGGCCGCTTGTACAAGCGACTGATCATCGCCCACTCAACCAACCAGCCGACGGCGCCGGCAACGAGGAACGACAGGGCGATGGCGAAGAAGAAGTAATAGGGTTGAAAGCTCGGCGCAAAGTGCGCGGTGAGGCTGGAACACACATAAGTGGTGTAGGCGCCGATGGTCAGGAATTCTCCGTGGGCCATGTTGATCACGCCCATCTGGCCGAAGATGATTGCCAGTCCCAACGCCATCAGCAACAGCACGCAGAACACGGACAAGCCGTTGAACCCCTGCATCGCCGCGATGGCTCCAAATTCCGATAGCCATTCCATGATGATGGTCTCCTGAGAGCGGGAGGTGATAGTTGGAATGCGATGTGCTTTTGCTCTATGTGGGAGGGGGCTTGCCCCCGATAGCGGTGGTTCAGTTATAGAAATGTCGACTGACACTCCGCCATCGGGGGCAAGCCCCCTCCCACATTTGAATCGGTGTGCCTGAGGGTTATTGGTAACCCTTTGGAAACGGATTCGGTTCGATCAGATCCGACTCGTAGATCACCTTGAACTGGCCGTTGGGCTGCACTTCACCGATGCGCGACTTGCTCCACAGGTGGTGGTTCTCGTGAATCTTCACGTAGCCTTCCGGCGCGGTTTTCAGCTCGATGCCCGGGGAGGCGGCGACGACTTTATCCACGTCGAAACTGCCGGCCTTCTCCACCGCCGCTTTCCACAGCCACGGGCCGAGGTAGGCCGCCTGGGTCACGTCGCCGATCACTGCGTCCTTGCCGTACTTGGCCTTGAAGGCTTCGACGAAGGCTTTGTTGTTCGGGTTGTCCAGGCTCTGGAAGTACTTCATCGAGGCATAGAAGCCGGCCATGTTTTCGCCGCCGATGCCGAGCAACTCGTCTTCGGTGACCGACAGGGTCAGCAGGGTTTGCTTGGACGCGTTCACGCCCGCCGCGTTGAGTTGTTTGTAGAACGCCACGTTGGAACCGCCCACCACCGCGGCGAACACTACGTCAGGCTTTTTCAGCTTGACCTTGTTGATCAGCGAGCCGAACTGGGTGTTGCCCAGTGGGTAGTAGTCTTCGCCGACCACGGTGCCGTGCAGTACGTTTTCAATGTGCTTGCGCGCGATCTTCATCGACGTGCGCGGCCAGATGTAATCGGAGCCGACCAGGTAGAAGGTCTTGGCGCCTTTGGTCTTGGCGATCCAGTCCAGGCTGGCAAGGATCTGCTGGGTGGCTTCCTGCCCGGTGTAGATCACGTTTTTCGACTGTTCCAGGCCTTCGTAGAAGGTCGGGTAGTAGAGCAGGCCGTTTTCTTTCTCGAAGATCGGCAGCACGGCTTTACGCGAAGCCGAGGTCCAGCACCCGAACACGGCGGCGACTTTGTCGTTGACCAGCAGCTTCTTGGCCTTTTCCGCGAAGGTTGGCCAGTCGGAGGCGCCGTCCTCCTGGATCACTTTGATCTGGCGTCCCAGAATCCCGCCCGAAGCGTTGATTTGCTCGATAGCCAGGCGTTCGGCCTGGATCGAGCCGGTCTCGGAAATCGCCATGGTGCCGGTGGCCGAGTGCAACTGGCCGACGGTGACTTCGGTGGGCGTCACGGCCAAGCCTTCGTTATCGGCCAGCACGCCCTGGCTGAACAGGCTGGCCGCCAGCAGCGACAGAGCCAACAGCGGTGTGGAGCGGATCAATCGTGGTTCCATGGGGCGACTCCTGTGCAATGAGGGCTCCAGCATGGCGGCGGCAGGCCAGCGCGGGTATACGCAGCCTGACGTAACGCAGTACGTCATTTGACGTATGCCGTTGCGCACCAATGCAGGGCAGGATCGCGCTCCCCTCGCCACTGCGATCCCATGTGGGAGGGAGCTTGCTCCCGATGGCGGTGGGTCAGTTGCTCATCCGTTGACTGACACACCGCCATCGGGAGCAAGCGCCCTCCCACATTTGGATCTCAGCGCAGTCGAGGGCATGGAACTTGCTCACTCCCTTCGTCCACCCTGCGGAGCCTCACCACCGTGCAATCCCCACCCGGCACCCAGCGCATCGTCAAGATCCGCCGCGACTACAACTCCTGGGTCGCCGACGAGACCATGGAGGACTACGCCCTGCGCTACACCCCAAAATCCTTTCGCAAATGGTCGGAGCTGCGCATCGCCAACACGGCCCTGGGCGCGGTGTCGTTCCTGGCGCTGGAGGCGATTGGCGGCGTGTTGGCGCTGAGTTACGGCTTCACCAATACCTTTTGGGCGATCCTGGCCATCAGCCTGGTGATCTTCCTTACCGGTCTGCCCATCAGCTATTACGCCGCCCGCTATGGCGTGGACATGGACTTGCTGACCCGTGGCGCCGGTTTTGGCTATATCGGCTCGACCATCACGTCGCTGATCTACGCCAGCTTCACCTTCCTGTTCTTCGCCCTGGAAGCGGCGATCATGGCGTTGGCGCTGGAGTTGTATTTCCATATCCCGCTGGCCTTTGCCTATGTGATCTGCTCGCTGCTGGTGATTCCGCTGGTGGCCTACGGCGTCACGCTGATCAGTCGCCTGCAACTGTGGACCCAACCGCTGTGGCTGCTGTTGCTGGTGCTGCCCTACGCCTTCGTGTGGTGGAAAAACCCTGACGCCTTCAGCGACTGGACCAGCTTTGTCGGACGCAGCGGCGACGGCGGCGGCTTCAACCTGCTGGCGTTCTGCGCCGCCTGTACCGTGGCGCTGTCACTGGTGACGCAGATCGGCGAGCAAGTGGACTACCTGCGCTTTCTCCCGGAAAAAACCGCCGCCAACCGCAAGCGCTGGTGGGCCGCCCTGCTCTGCTCCGGCCCGGGCTGGATTATCCCCGGCGCGTTGAAGATGTTTGGCGGCGCGTTCCTGGCGTTCCTTGCCCTGCAACATGAAATCCCCATGGAGCGCGCCGCCGAACCGACCCAGATGTACCTGGTCGCCTTCCGTTATGTGTTCAGCTCGCCGGAATGGGCCATCGGCGCCATGGTGCTGTTTGTGTTCATCTCACAGATGAAAATCAACCTGACCAACGCCTATGCCGGTTCCCTGGCCTGGTCGAACTTCTTTGCCCGCGTCACCCACAGCCACCCCGGGCGCGTGGTGTGGCTGGTATTCAACGTGGCCATTGCGTTGATGCTGATGGAACTGGGCGTGTTCGATGTGATCGACCAGGTGCTGGGGCTGTACGCCAATATTGCGATTGCCTGGATTGGCACGTTGGTCGCCGACCTGGTGATCAACAAGCCCCTGGGCCTGTCACCCAAACACATCGAGTTCAAACGCGCGCACCTCTACGACATCAATCCGGTGGGCGTCGGCTCGATGCTGATTGCGTCGTTGCTGTCGATCCTCGCCCACTTCGGCCTGTTTGGCGCCCTGGCCCAGGCTGCGCCGCCCTTTGTCGCGCTCGGCACAGCGCTGGTGATGGCGCCGCTGTTGGCCTGGCTGACCCAGGGCAAGTACTACATTGCGCGCACCAGCGACGCTCAATTGATTCACCCGGTGGCACCGGCCACCCATGCGGTCTGCGGGCTGTGCAGCAACCCGTTCGAGACAGCGGACATGGCGTTCTGCCCGGCCTACAGCACGCCCATTTGCTCGTTGTGTTGTTCGTTGGATGCGCGCTGCGGCGACCGCTGCAAACCCCATGCGCGACTGGTCAGCCAGTTCGAAGGCGTACTGCGCCGGTTGCTCCCCAACAGCCTGATGCCGCGCCTGCATACGCGGCTGGCCCATTACCTGGGGCTGTTACTGGTCCTGGTGCTGCTGCTCGCCGGCGCGCTGGCCTTGATCTACGTGCAGGCGGCCCAGGGTTTGCCGCATTCGCAAACCCTGTACCAAGCGTTCTTCAAAGCCTTCCTCACCCTCTCGGTACTGGCCGCCGTGCTCGCCTGGTGGGTGGTGCTGACGCGTGAAAGCCGCCGCGTGGCCCAGCAAGAATCCGACCGCCAGACCCTGCTGTTGATGCAGGAAATCGACGCCCACAGTCTCACCGACCAGGCCCTGCAACAGGCCAAGGAAGCCTCCGAAGCTGCCAACGCCGCCAAGAGCCGCTACGTCACTGGGCTGTCCCATGAACTGCGCACACCGCTGAACAGCATCCTCGGTTTCACCCAGATTCTGCAGCGCGACAGCGCCATGCCCGAGCAGCACCAGGACGCGCTGGCGACCATCCTGCGCAGCGGCTCGCACCTGCTGTCACTGATCGACGGCCTGCTCGACGTGGCCAAGATCGAGGCCGGCAAGTTGCGCCTGGAACTCACCGAAATCCCCTTCCCCGAACTGATCCACGACCTGGAGCAGATGTTCACGCCCCAGGCCCAGGACAAGGGCCTGCGCTTTCGCCTGGACTGTGTCGGCAAGATCCCCGCGGTGGTGCGCGGTGATGAAAAACGCGTGCGCCAGATCCTGATCAACCTGCTCGGCAATGCGGTGAACTTCACCGACAGCGGCGAGGTGTGCCTGCGGGTCAGCTACATGCGCGAGACCGCCAACTTTGAAATCATCGACACTGGCATCGGCATCGACCCCGGGCAGATCGAGCGAATCTTCCAGCCGTTCGAACGCGGTGACCTGATGCGCCAGGACAAGGGCGTCGGCCTGGGGCTGACCATCACGCGCATGCTCACCGCGCTGATGGGCGGCGAGTTGCGCGTCACCAGCGAGCTGGACAAGGGCACCTGCTTCCAGGTGCGCTTGTTCCTGTCCCAGGTGCGCGCACCGCAGGCGGTGGTGCATGTGGAACACGACATCATCGGCTACCAGGGCGCACGCCGACGCATTCTGGTGGTGGACGACCATGTGGACCACCGCAAGGTGCTCAGCGGCATGCTCACGCCGTTGGGCTTTGAGGTGATCCAGGCGAGTAATGGCCAGGATGCGATTCGCCAGGTCGCGCTGCTGGCGCCGGACCTGATCCTGATGGACCTGTCGATGCCGACCCTGGATGGCCTGGAAACCAGCCGGTTGATCCGGCGCAATGCGCTGTCCACCGCGCCGATCATCGTGATCTCGGCCAACGCCTTTACCGACGACCGCGAACGCAGCATCGCCGCCGCCTGCAACGACTACCTGGCCAAGCCGGTGCGTACCCCGGAACTGCTCGGGCGCCTGCAACAACACCTCGGCCTGCAATGGCTGCGGCGTACCAAAACCTTCGTCGCGCCACCACCGCTCAGCGTGCTGCCGAGCGCCGATGACCTCGCCGCGCTCGCCGAACTCAGCGCGATCGGCTATGTGCGGGGCCTGCACGAAAAACTCGACACGATCCTCGAACACCGCCCGGACGCCGCACCGTTCATCAGCAAAGTGCGCGGGTTGCTCAAGGGTTTCCGCCTGGATGAACTCAACCGAACCCTCAAGGAGGCCGAAGATGAATGTACTCACTCGTAGCACCGAACCCGGCGTGGTACTGATCGTCGACGATACCCCGGACAACCTGGCCATGCTCTCCGACGCCCTCGACGATGCCGGCTACATGGTGCTGGTGGCGCTCGACGGGCTCAGCGCGCTGAACCGCGTGCAACGCCGGCGCCCGGACCTGATCCTGCTGGACGCGATGATGCCGGGCCTGGACGGTTTCGAAACCTGCCGCCGGCTCAAGGCGCTACCGGCCAGCGCGGACATCCCGGTGGTGTTCATGACCGGGCTGACCGACAGCAAGCATGTGGTGCAGGGCTTCGAGGTGGGCGGCAGCGACTATGTGACCAAACCGATCCAGACCGATGAAGTCTTGGCGCGGGTGGCGGCGCATTTGCGCACCTCGCGCATCCTGCTGTCAGCGCGGGCGGCGACGCAGCCGAGTGTGTTGACCCTGGAGGATGAACCGGCGCACAAGCTGTTGTCGGCGCGGTTTCAGTTGACCGAGCGTGAGGTCGAGGTGCTGCGCTGGGTCGCGTGCGGCAAGACCAATCGGGACATCGGCGATATCTTGGGGTTGAGCCCGCGGACGGTGAACAAGCACCTGGAACATGTGTACGTGAAGTTGGGGGTGGAGACGCGCACGGCGGCAACGTCGGTGGCATTGGCCGCAATGAGCCCAAGCCGGGCGCCCATGCTGGCGACGCCTTAATGTGGGGGCTGGCCAGCGCCCCCATTGGATTGTCGTTGTGTATGCGCGTCAGCCGGTTCGGCATCATCCTCAATGAGTTTTTCCACCTGACCAAAACAACGGCACATCACCGTCACCAACTCCGGATCAAAATGCACGCCCGACTGTTCAAGAATATAGGCCTGTGCCCGTTCAGGGCTCCAGGCACGCTTATAGGGCCGCTCCATACGTAACGCATCATAGACATCACACAGCGCAACAATCCGTGCCGAAAGCGGAATGTCCTTACCGGCAAGCCCTTGCGGATAGCCGCTGCCGTCCCATTTTTCATGGTGACCATAGGCAATGTCCGCGGCCATCTCGGTCAGCGCCGTGGAGTGAGCATCCTGCAGGATTGCATGCCCTATGCTCGGATGATCCATCATCTGCTGGCGTTCCTGCGCGGTTAATGGGCCTTCCTTATGCAAGATCCGATCAGGAATGCCGATTTTCCCCAAGTCATGCATCGGCGCCGCCAATCGAATAAGGTCGCACCACGGCTGCGGCATACCGATTGCCTCGGCCATCACGGCTGAGGTTTCGCCAATGCGTAATACATGGGCGCCCGTTTCATCATCGCGGTAGCAGGCAGCGCGACTCAATGCCCTGATCATTGCGCGATAGCTGTCCTGCAGCTGAACGGTGCGCTCAAGCACTCTTTGCTCCAGCTCACCGTTCAGGTCTTGCAGTTGGCGGGTGGCATGGGACAAGCGCAGGGCGTTGCGTATGCGCAATAGCAGCTCGGGCAAATCCAACGGCTTGGTCAGATAATCATTGGCCCCCAGTTCAAGGCCGAGACGGCGGCTCTGCGGCTCGCTCAATGCCGTCAAGATAATCACGGGAGACCTTGAGCGATCGCGCCCGCTGAGTTGGCGCAGAATCTCGAACCCATCGGGCGCGGGCATATCCAGATCCAATAGCAGCAAATCCCAGGGTTGCTCCTTGAGCCAAACCAGACCGCTGGCCGAGTCGGTAAAACTTACAACTTGGTGCAAACCGAAGGCTTTCAAGCTTGACTCCAGCAAGCGCAGGTTCGCAGCAACATCATCGATAATCACGATTCGGACATCTGCGGGAATATCACTAAACATTCGGTCTCTCCACTTGCATCATCGCGCGTATGAGTTCGCGTAGTTCATTGGGCTCCAGCGGTTGTTTTAGCACTGCTTGAAATTCGCACCCCAGCGTCGCGAGCATGCGTGGCGATGTACTCAGCAGAATAAAGGGGATTTGGTCTCCACCGGGCAAACGTCGTAACCGAGACAACGCGTCGATCACGTCATTTCCGAGTAAGTCGCAGTCAATCAGCATAACGTCCGGCGCCGTGTCGCGCCGGACATGCTCCAGACATTCCGAAAGCGTTCCGTGGCTCAACTGCACCATGCCCTTCAACGTGTCTTCAAGACAGCGCAGCGTCTCGCCGTCCTGCCCCACGAAGCACAACGACAGCAAACGCTTGCGCACCTTGGGTGCCGCAGTGCCTTGGGGCAGATCGACCCAAAAGCGACTGCCGACGCCGGTTTCGCTGATGAGCCCCATGCTGCCGTGCATCAACGTGGCGAGCTCTCGGCACAACGCAAGGCCGATACCGGTGCCTTGGATCGCGGTGTTTTCCTGGCCCAAACGCTGGAAGGGCTCGAACAGCGCGCCCTGCAAGGCCGGGGAAATACCGGCGCCGCCATCTTCGACAAACACCCTCACGCGTCCATTGCCATGGAGTTCAGCCCCCATGAACAAACGACCGTGAGGGCGGTTGTACTTGATGGCATTGGACAGCAGATTCAGCAGGATCTGGCGCAGACGCCTCGCATCGGCCAGAACACTCAGCGCCGGGATCGTCGACTGCAACTCAAGATCAAGACCCGCAGCCTTGGCCTGGGAACGGACCATTTCGGCACATTCGCGCATCAGTCCGTTGACCTCCAGGACACGCATCTGCAAGCGAGGCGCCTCCGCCTGCAGGCTCGACCAATCGAGCAAATCGTCGACCAGGTGGGCCAGGTGCTGGCTGGCGCCCAGGATCTCATCAAGGGATTTGGCCTCCTCCTGCCCATCGGCTACGTTCAGGCGCAATAGCTGGGCAAATCCATGAATCGAATTCAGCGGTGTGCGTAATTCGTGGCTCATGCTGGAGATAAAACGCGACTTCGCCTTGCTCGCCCCTTGCGCTTCAAGGGTGCGTCGGCGCAGATCCTCTTCAACCTGTTTAAGCGTATCGATATCGACGAACGTACCTGCGGACAAACGCATGCGCGTGTCGGCGGACTCGATCAGGCGGCCACGACACAAAAACCAGATCGGCGAGCCATCGGGCCGCAATAAACGTAACTCCAGGTCGATCACCGACGCCGTGCCTGACCGCAACGCGCTAAGTGCCTGATCAAGGGCCTGCACATCCTCGGCGTCGACGTAATCGTAAAACCGGACACGCTCCAGTTGAGACGCCGGTACGCCGAAACGCTTGCAGAACGCTTCGCTCAACGACAGGCAGTCAGTATCCAGGCGGTATTCCCAGAGCCCGGCGGTGACGCTTTCAACGACCAGATTGAGGCGATTCTGAGCGGCGTTGCGCCGTGCTTCACTGGATGACAGTTGAGCGCCCATTGAAAGCACGTTGCCTGCCATCTCATCCAGCTCACAAATGGTCGATCGTGCGCGCTGCGGGAGCCACTGGCCGTTACCAATTTGCTGCAGCATCTCTCTGATATCGTGGATCGGCCGCCGCAGGCTATGGCTCAATTTACGCGCACGAATCCACATGTAACTGAAGAACGCGAGGTAAAACATCACCAGGCCGGCAATCATCAAATAGCCGATGTTGCGGTAATGACGTGCCAGGCTGTTCGTGGCCGCCATGACGTCCTCTTCATCAGCGACCGCCAGCAATCGCCAACCCGCGGGTTGTACTTCGGCCCACGCGACAAAGTGTGCGCGCCCGTTGAGTACGACTTCGGCGTTGCCACGGCTATGCAGGGCGACAGCGGCGAGCAACTCCCGGGGGGTCACTGCGTCGGTTAAATCTTGACCCGTAGGGTTGACCGCACCTTCATTCGCGGCATTCGATCGCGAACGACCCCAGTCGCCTTTATCAAAATCATGTTCGGCTTCGGGCGGTAACACCATGATCTTCATATCCGCGCCGACGAGCATCAAGTACCCGCCCCACGGCACCTTAAGCGTGGAAATTTCTTTGAGCAGGTCGCCCACGGTGATATCCAGCCCGACCACGCCTTCGAGAAAGTTGTGCTCATAAACCGGCGCGATCGCAGACATCATCAAGCCATGACCCGCCGGATCGAGGTACACATCAGTCCAGCGAACCCCGCGCTGCGGGTTATGTTCGGCATCGGCCAGATAATAAAAGTTATAACTGGGTATCTGCATATCATGCGGATATTGTTCATCCGCACGAATCCACGGATAAATCCGGTTGTAACTATCCCATGCATTGAAATAAATACTGGCCACCATCGACTCATGATCGTTTATCGCACGCATCAATGGGTCGAGACTGGATAACTTCTGCACTTTACTCAGGTTTTGTTGCGCGACAGGTGTGACCGCCGAATAGAAAGACGCCGCTCCTCCCAGGTCTTGTCCACTGAACAGAGCCCCATCAACCGAGGTACTTAATGTTTCACTCAAGGGTGTTGAAGCGGCACGAAGTGCGTTAGCCGTCATATCCGCAAATATCTGAGTAACATCGGCGATATGGGTTAATTGATCCTGAATGATTCTAGCGTGCTGGTCGGCAGTTGCGCCGAGGCTTTCAATTGCACTGTGTTCCAAGTAATCAATTTGGGATTCACGGATCGCCTGATTGGTCAGCAAGTAACAAGCAATCAGAATCGTCTCCACCAAGACCAACGGGATTAATGCACTGTGCATAAATGCCCGCCAAATCCACTGACGCAAGCCTATTTGAGAAGAGCCTTCATTCACTACGAGCACTCCTGCAAATGGCATCAGCCTGTTATTTGAATGGTGGCAATACGATGTTAAAAAACGATAGCTCATCCGGTGAAGCGTTTCCATGCTTTTTATGTGGGAAATTTTCAAGATGACGTTTGCCGTAGCGCAAACCCTTGTTGTAGAGCGCTGAAAGACTGCCCGACGGGCATATCCGACTAAAGTTTGTGGAAAATAACTTGCCAAAATATGCGAGCCGGCAGGCTCACCTGGGTTTTGGTCAGGCCTGGAAGCGGTGCCAGGCCTTGCTTTCCGCACGTTCCGCTTCAATGGACGCTGAGCGCCAGCAGGTTGGTCGGCGGGGCGTCATCGCCTGGCATACGCTTGCCCGTGCCTACATAATGCCTGCACGATTACTCGCCGCCCGCCCCCTCGATCGATATATGATCGAGCCCAATGAATCAGATCCCCACGACTTATGGCCGTTGACCTCCAAGCGCTCTACCCCAAACTGATCCATCTGATGCTGGATACGGTGTTTGTGGTTGATAGAAACGACCAGATTGTTTTTGTGAGCGATGCCTGTGAGGCACTGCTGGGTTACCGTCCTGACGAGCTGAACGGCACCCCTATCAGTAACTATATGCATCCTGAAGACCTGACTGCCACACGGGCTTCGATTACCCGCGTCATGAATGGTCATTCTCACGTCGACTTCCGCAACCGTTACATCCGTAAGGATGGAGGAGTCGTATACATCCTGTGGGCTGCATTCTGGTCGGAAGAAGTTGGGGCAAGGATTGGAGTCGCGCGCAACGTGACGGCTTTAGCTCAAGCCGAGGAGGAATTACGTTTCCTCGCCCATCATGATCCGCTGACAAAATTAACCAACCGGTCGATTTTCAGTGACCGACTGAAATCTGCCCTGCACGTGGCGCACCGTCAAAATAGTCAGTTGGCTTTGCTATTTCTGGATATCAATGACTTCAAGAGTATCAATGATGTTCATGGCCACGCAGTAGGAGATCGTATTCTCTGCATGATTGCCCGACGTTTAGAAAGCTGCACGCGTGAGACGGACACCGTGGCCCGAATGGGCGGCGATGAATTTACGGTGCTGTTGACAGATATCCAGTCGCGAGACGCCGTTACCAAGAAGTTAGAACAGATTCACACCGTCATGGCCGAGCCACTGCCGCCTGAATTCGGCACACTCAAGATGCCGTCGTGCAGTATCGGCGCGGCCTATTATCCCAAGGACGGAAAGGACGCCGACACACTACTCACCTACTCGGATGATGAAATGTACCGGATGAAAAAGCAGCGTATTTTGGACAATAAAAAGCCCGGCGCATAAGTGAAACTTAAGAAGTGTATCCGTTCGGCCAAGTCATCTACCGGACTCCGCAAAACCAAGACATGGCACTCACTTAAGTGCTCACCAGCCAATCAGATGAGCAATCGTTGAGGGCCGTTAAGTTGTTGGATCAATCCGAGACTGGTGAGGGTTCTTGCTTCGGCTTACTCTTGCTGAGAACGAACCACACCGCTAAACAAATAAGCCCACCGCCGTACAAATGTGCGGCCGAAAGACGTTCATCCAGGAACATCACACCCCACAGCACGCCGAAGGGAGGGATAAGGAAGGTCACGGTCAGCGAACGCACCGGCCCGATATCCGCGATCAAGCGGAAATACAGAATGTACGCACACGCGGTGCAGATGAAACCCAGCGCAACCAGTGCTATCCAAACCTGCGGGTTACCCCAGGTCGCCGGTGGGTTTATTGCGGTTGCGATGCCAAAGAACGGCACGAGAAACAGCGTCGCGCCAATCTGACTGCCAAAAGCTACGAGTTTCGCGTCCAGCCCCCCTTTGTCAGCTACCCATCGTTTAGTCAGAAATCCTGCTGCACCGTAGCAACTGGTGGCGACTAAACACGCCAACGCGCCCATGACCACGCTCATTGAAAGTGTGACGGGGCCGGTACTGGTCAGCAACGTGATGCCCATGAACCCGATCAACACGCCGGCACCTTTTTTCAGTGTCAACGAATCGTTGAAACACATCCAACCGATCAAGACGCCCATCATCGGTGTGGTCGCATTGAAAATTGCTGAATAGCCGGCAGGTAACAGCAGTGCCGCCACGCTGTACATCAAAAATGGGATGCCCGAATTGATAACACCCAACACCATGATCTGCTGCAACTTGCCGTTGAAGTCGACTTTGGTTTTTAAAATGGCAAGAATAACGGCCAAGCCAATGGTGCCCAACAACACGCGGAAAAATGCAGTCGGCAATGCGCCCAGAACAGGAGCCGAGATGCGCATGAAGAGAAAACTCGCGCCCCAGATCGCCGCCAGAACAAATAGTCGAACATAATCGGATAATTTCAATGGTGGACGCCTCTAAGTTTGGAGTTTCACCGTAAAGCTGTTCGACATGTGCCCGCACTCCGATTCTTGCTGCCGAAAACGGATGTGCGTTTGGGCATCACGCCTTGCGTGATCAGACCGGTTGCCACTTATGCGGCAGCAACTGATCGATTTCACTCGCACGCTGCGTCGGCAGCCGTGTGAGAACGTCCTTCAAATAAGCATACG
Source organism: Pseudomonas marginalis (assembly GCF_024169655.1). Taxonomy (GTDB): domain Bacteria; phylum Pseudomonadota; class Gammaproteobacteria; order Pseudomonadales; family Pseudomonadaceae; genus Aquipseudomonas; species Aquipseudomonas paraveronii. Next base: position 3,495,740 of record NZ_JALJWV010000001.1, read on the forward strand.
GATCATGACCATTGAGGCGTGCAGCGGGTCTTGGTATCTGGGCCGCACCGCTATCCTGGCGGTTAACCAGGCCGCTGCTTATCATTGGCTATCGGCTTTTTTGCCGCTGGCGCCCATATCTGGCATGGCTGCCCCATCCTGATGGCAGCCGCCGCTGCCGTGATGACAGCTGTACAACGTCGCAAACCAACCCTGCTCCAGGCAAGCGACGATCGAACGGCTGACGCCCTCGGCGTTCAGCTACTCGATGACGCAGGTGGACAGAGCAGGCTGAAGCCCAGGCGCGACCGGAGTGGAATGCGCGGTGGAGTCGGTCGATTGAGCGGTAGAACGCACTGACGGCTCGCGCCCAGGCGTTAGCGTGGGCGCGAATCTCGTCGCGTTTCTCTCGCACCTCTCGATGGCGCTAAGTGTCGAGTAGAACCCAACCTGTTCGACCGAGGCATTCGCGAAAACATCAAGCTAGAGGAACGATGGGCAGCGCACGCTTGTGCGCTGTCGTGTTGTACGCCCCTTCCACAATCGCCCTCACCCGCTCACTCACCCGCTCGCCCATCAGGTACGCGTCGATCTCTGCATAAGAACAGCCATAGGCATGTTCATCCAATTTGCCCGGCGCCAGCTCTTCAAGGTCGGCGGTGGGGTGTTTGTGTACCAGGTTCGTTGGTGCGCCAAGGGCGGTGGCGAGCAGGCGCACCTGAGTCTTGGTCAGGCCCGACAACGGGGCCAGGTCGCACGCGCCGTCACCGAACTTGGTGAAAAAACCCATCAATGCTTCGGCGCCATGATCGGTGCCGACCACCAGGCCATTGTGCAGGTTGGCCACGGCGTATTGCGCAATCATGCGGGTGCGCGCCTTGACGTTGCCTTTGATGAAGTCGACCTGTGCGGCGCTGGCTTCGGTGGCGGTCAGGCTGGCCATCAGGCCGTCGACGCTGGCGGCGATGTTGAGGGTGTCGATGTGGTCCGGGGTGATGAAGTCCAGGGCGGCCTGGGCGTCGCTTTCGTCGGCCTGGTTTTTGTAGGGCAGGCGCATCGCGATAAAGCGCGCGGCGTAGTCTTCGCTGCGCAGTTGCTCTACCGCCAGTTGGCAGAGGCGCCCGGCCGTCAGCGAATCGACGCCGCCGCTGATGCCCAGCACCAGGGCTTTGCAACCGGAGTGGCGCAGGGTGGTTTTGATGAAGTCGATACGCCGCTGGATCTCCCGGGGCTCTCCCCCTTTGACCAACGCGCGGTTGATATTCAGTTGCTGGGCAATACGGTCCTGGGTTTGCATGTCACACCTCCACGCTGCCGACATTGAACACGTGTGCTGCGTACTGCAAAAACGAGGGGTCTTCGCAGACATTCTTGATCGGGTCATCCGAGAATTTCACCACCGGTTCGCCGTGCACCCGCACCAGTTTCATCACGATGCTCAGCGGCTCGACGCCTTCCACATCGCAGGCCAGGCTGGTGCCCATGCCGAAGCCGAACTTGGCCTTGCCGCGCACGTGGCGCAGGATCGGCAGGCATTTCTCGAAGTTCAGGCCGTCGGAGAACATCAGGTCCTTGGTCATCGGGTCGATGCCCAGTTGCTTGTAGCGCGCCAGGACTTTGTCGGCCCAGACGATGGGGTCGCCGGAGTCCTGGCGCAGGCCGTCGTAGAGCTTGGCGAAGTACAGATCGAAGTCCTTCAGGAAGAAGTCAGTGCTGATGCAGTCGGTCAGCGCGATGCCCAGGCGGCCGCGGTATTCACGCACCCAGTGTTCCAGGGCGGCGTTCTGGCTTTCGCGCAGGCGGCCCAATTGCTGGTGCACCATCAACCATTGGTGGGCCATGGTGCCGATCAGCGGCAGGTCGAATTCGTAGGCCAGGTGCGCGTTGCTGGTGCCGACGAACTGGCCGGGGAAGTCGCGGCGCATGATGTCGACCACTTCGCGCTGGGCCTTGAACGACAGGCGCCGGCGTGTGGAAAAGTCGGAGACGCGCAGGTCGGCCAGTTCCTCGCGGCTGAGGTTTTTCTTCAGCCAGTCGAATTTCTGGTAGAGCTTGCGGGTGACGTCTTCGAGGGTCACGTCGGGATACTTGTCACGGTTGCGCAACTCGCTGACCAGCGCCAATACCGGCTGTTCGAACATGATGCAGTGCAGCATCGGGCCGACGACGCGGATGTTCAGTTGGCCGTCGACTTCGCTGACGTGGATATAGCGCAGGTTGAAGCGGAACAGGCCGAGGAAACGCTCGTAATCCGGCGTGAGGTATTCGCGAAAACGTGGGTTGAACAGAAAGCGCAGCTCACCTTCGCGCATCTGCAGGCCGGCGAGTTTTTCCAGTTCTTCGCGCAGTTGTGGGATCAAGTGGCCCAGTTTTTCCTTGGACCGGACGATGAAGTTGTACTCGACGTCGACATTCGGATACTGGTGCAACACGGCCTGCATCATGGTGAAGGTGTAGTAGTCGGTATCGAGCAGACCCTGGATCACCGGGGCTTCGTAGTCGTAGGCACTTTCCATGGTGTGTCTCCTTAACGCGTGGCCATCGCGGCCAGTTCTTCGCGGGTGCGGCTGATGCCGGCACCGGCCTTGAGCAACTCATTGACGGCCTGTACGCCGCCCTCCTGCGTAATTCCTCGGCACGCCGGCAGGTGCAGGACCACTTGCAGGCCGGCCTTGAGCAGTTGCAACGCGGTGGTCTTGACGCAGTAGTCGAGGGCCAGGCCGCCGACGATCACGCGGCTTACGCCCTGGGCTTTGAGGTACTCGATCACGCCCGTGGACAGCTTATCGTGCAGGTCGTGATAGCAGGCGCCGTAGGGGTGCAGGTCGGGTTCGACGCCTTTCCAGATGAAGTAATCGTAGTCATACGGGGTGGGCAGTTCGTCGAGCAGAGTGAAGCCCTCGGTGCCCGGCACGCAGTGGCTGACCCAGGTGACATCGGCGTGGGCCAGGCCGGTGGGTTGCAGCATCTCGCTGTGTTGCTTGACCACCCACGGCGCATGCGGAGTGTGCGCATCCTTGCTGCCGACACGGTAGCCCGCGAGGCTGGCCATGTAGTTGAGTTCGGCACCGATGAGGTCCCCTTCGGCCACTGGCAATTCGTTGGGGCACAGCGGCGTAAAGCTCTTCTGGGCGTCGACGTCGAATGAAGCGATGGCACGTTTCGAGAGGGTCATGGCGGGTCTCCTGTGGCCTGAAAACAAAAGTACACGTCATGTACTTTCATTGCAAGAAAGATTTATTTATCGAGGCTTTAGTCAGTACATGACATATTTGTTCGATCCGTTAGACTGTGCGCCACCGCTGTTTAGAAGGACTGCACATGCCACTTAGCGCCTACCTCCACACCGTCGACCTGTGCGTGCTGTTCTACTGCCGCGCGGCAGGAGAACTGAAGCTGCTGCTGAACAAGCGCGACACCGAACCCTTCGCCGGGCATTGGGCGCTGCCGGGTGTGGTGGTGAATGGCGGCGTGCAGGACCTGAGCCTCACGGATGCCGTGGAGCGCCTGCGCGCGAGTGACAAAGTCGGCCTCGACCTGGTGTGGAGCGAGCAAGTGGGTACGGTGGGCGATGCATTCCGCGACCCGCGTTGCTGGTCGTCGTCCACTTTCTACCTGGCGATCATCGCGGATGAGGTGACGCTGAGCGAGCATCAAGCCTGGTTTTCGCTGGATGCGGTAGCCGACGGCCGCATCAAGTTGCCGTTCGATCACAACACCATCGTGGCCGCCGTGCAGGAGCGGTTACTGTCCAAGTCGCTGTACAGCAGCTTGCCGCTGATGTTCCTGGGCGAGGAATTCAGCGCACCGCAAGCGACGGCGATCTTCTCGCTGGTGCTCGCGCGGCCGGTGTTGAAGAGCAGTATTCGCCAGCGCTTGCTGAAGCTGACCGAGGTGGGGTATTTGCGGGAAACGGGGCGCAAGAAACCAGGCGAAGGCGGCAGGCCCCAGGCGACGATGGAGAACTTGAAGCCGGGGAAGATTTATTTCTTCGATCGCAGTTTTGCCGACTAGCCCGGTATTCAAGAACAACCACGATCCAATGTGGGCCGGGGCTTGCTCCCTCCCACATGTTGATCGGTGCATGGCTTAACTCATCCAGTTACCGCCATCGACGTTGTAAGTCTGGGCGACGACATAGTCGGCGTCCTTCGACGCGAGGAAGATCGCCATACCGGTGAGGTCTTCAGCCGTGCCCATGCGCCCGAACGGCACCTCGTCGCCTACCCGCTTCTTTTTTTCGCCCGGCGCCAGGCCTTCGTGCTTGGCAAACAGCGCGTCCACCCCGTCCCAATGCTCGCCGTCGACCACGCCCGGGGCGATGGCGTTGACGTTGATCCCCTGCTTGATCAGGTTCAGCCCCGCCGATTGCGTGAGGCTGATCACCGCCGCCTTGCTCGCGCAGTACACCGCAACCAGCGGCTCGCCACGCCGCCCGGCCTGGCTGGCCATGTTGATGATCTTGCCGCCGTGGCCCTGGCGGATCATCTGCCGGGCTGCGGCCTGCAGGGTGAACAGCGTGCCGGCGACGTTGATCGAGAACAGCCGCTCGAAGCGCTCGCGGGTGATCTCGACAATCGGCGCCAGGTCGAACAACGCGGCGTTGTTGATCAGGATATCCAGCCGGCCCGCATGGGCCACCACGGCGGCAATCGCGGCGTCGATGGAGGCCTGGTCGGTGACGTCCATCGCCACCGCGTAGGCCTGCTGGCCCAGTTCGGCCGCCGTGGCCTGGGCCCGTTGCAGGTCGATATCGGCGATGGCAACCGTGGCGCCTTCACCGATATAGGCCTGGGCAAAGGCGCGGCCGATGCCACGCGCCGATCCGGTGATCAGCGCGCTCTTACCTTCCAGTCGTTTCATGGGGTGCGTGTCCCTTGGGCATTTATTTGGGATAACCGGCGCGGTTCATCTCGCGCTCGATGGTGGACTGAGCCTGGAATCGGTTGTTGTTATGGGTGAGGGCCGATTACAGCAGCTTGGCCAGGCCCTCACAAACCCATGGCGAATGCTCGGCTGATACTTTTTTGACCCTAGGCCCGAGCGCAAAAAAGTATCAGTACCGGGCAAAACCTTGGGTAGCGCCACTGTCGCCAACCCGCGTATTTTGAGGGAATTCCCCAAATACAAGAGGCATCACCATGCCCGTCAGTCGCGCCGAGCTGTTCGAGCACCGCCCCGCCGAACTCGAAGTGATCCTGCCCGAACCGGAGCACGGCTTTCGCTGGTTAGAACATGACTATCCCTACGCGTTGGCGCGCTGGAATCACCACCCCGAATTCGAGATCCACCTGATTCGCCAAGGCAGCGGCAAGTTGGTGGCGGGCGACTACATCGGCGCATTCAGTGCCGGGCATGTCGCGCTGATCGGCCCGGACCTGCCCCACGACTGGATCGGCGACCTGGCCCCCGGTGAGTACCTGACCGGCCGCGATGTGGTGCTGCAATTCGACGGCGCCGCCCTCCTCGCCCTGCGCAAGACCCTGCCGGAACTCGGCGATTTGCAGCCGTTGTTCGAACAGGCCCGGCGCGGCCTGGCGTTCAGCGGCGAGACTGCTGTGCAGGCGGCCCAACTGATGGAAGACATCGGCAGCGCCCACGGCCTGCAACGCCTGATCCTGTTCCTGCAACTGCTCGACACCCTCAACAACGCCCCGCCGCCGCAGGTCCAGGCCCTGGCCAGCGCGTGCTATGCGCCGACCCTGGACGCACGCAGCGCCGAGCGTATCAACAAGGCGTTCGACTACCTGATGCGTGAACTGACCGGGGATTTGCGCCTGTCGGTGATCGCCCGGCAACTGGAGATGAGCGAGCCAGGCTTCTCACGCTTCTTCAAGCGCAACACCGGCCATGGCTTTATCGACCTGATGCGCAAGTTCCGCATACAGCGCGCGTGCCGGCTGTTGCTGCAAAGCGAGCTGTCAGTGGCGGCTATCTGCTTTGAAGTGGGCTACGCCAACCTGTCCAATTTCAACCGGCACTTTCGCATCGAGATGCACCAGACGCCCAGCGAGTATCGGCGCGAAACGGCCATGCACCTGTTCAACCGCAGCGAAAAATGACACCGCGTCAATGCTGACCAAAAGGTCGATTAATTCTAGTTTTTTCAAAGCGATTCAAGCCATTGAGTAAAGTTGGTACAGCCTGTGCAAACGTTTGCGGAACGAACTTGACCGCCAAGTTCACCCCAACCCGAAGAATCGGGTCTAAACCGCGAATGAATAGGGATTTTCAATGCACTCCACCTCAAGGCGTTCCGCTTCCTTTGGTGTCTCCCTGCTACTGAGCGCCGTTACGGGAGTACTCAGCCCGTCCATTCTGGCGCAGGAACAACCCGTCGATGACTCAGCACAGGGCGAAACCCTGAGCCCTGAAGCCAGCCCGACGAAAAAAGGCGCGTACCTGTCGGACTGGTTCAACCAGGACCTGACATTGATCGGCAGCAAAGACATCAGCTTCGGCCCCAAGCCGGCCGATGACGTTTACCTGGAATACGAGTACTTCGGCCGCAAGGGCCCGTTCGAACTGTACGGCTACATCGACGTGCCGAAGATCCTCGGCATCGGTAACAGTAATGACAAAGGTGCGTGGGATCATGGCTCGCCGCTGTTCATGGAGCACGAACCGCGGATCTCCATCGACTACCTGGCCGGGCGCAGCCTGGCGATCGGCCCGTTCAAGGAATGGTATGTGGCCTTTGACTGGATCTACGACCACGGCAGCAACACCGCCAACCGCGCCAACACCTTGTACAGCGGCCTCGGCACCGACATCGATACGCACTCGCGGGTCAACCTGTCCGCGAACTTCTATGGGCGTTACCAGTGGGAAAACTATGGTGCCAGCAATGAATACTCGTGGGACGGTTACCGTGCGCAGATGAAGTACATCGTGCCCATCGACACGTTCGACAACGGCGCCTCGCTGACCTACATCGGCTTCACCAACTACGATTTCGGCTCGGACCTGCACAAGGACAACCCGGCACGCACCGCCAACGCGCTGGTAGCAACCAATGTGCTGCTGTATTCGTTCACCCACCTGCGCTTCACCCTGGTCGGTCGTTACTTTCATAACGGCGGTAACTGGGAAGATGGCAGCGAGTTGAATTTCGGCGACGGCAACTTCCGCGCCCGCTCCAACGGCTGGGGTTATTACGCCGGCGTGGGCTACCAATTCTGATCAAGGAGTCTTAGATGAAAGCGTTTAACCGTCTCTCGCTGGCCGTCGGCCTGGCCCTGCTGCCCCTCGTGGTGCTAGCGCAAGCGCCTGCGCCGATCAAACCGAAAGTGATGCTGATCACCATGTTCGCCCCCGAGGCGCAAACCTGGATCGATCGCCTGGCGCTCAAGCAGGAAGTCCGCGTGCCGGGCTTGTCCGCCGAATACCCGGTGATTCGTTGCAATACCGAAGAGGTGTGCCTGCTGGTAACCGGCATGGGCCAGACCAACGCCGCCGCGTCCACCCTGGCCCTGGCGTTATCGCCCAAGTTCGACCTGCGCCAGAGCTACTTTCTGATCGCCGGGATCGCCGGCATCAGCCCCAAACACGGCACCATCGGCACGGCGGCCTGGGCTCATTACCTGGTGGAGTTCGGCACCCAATGGGAGCTGGATTCGCGAGATGCGCCCAAGGATTGGCCGACCGGCTACATCGGTATCAACACCAAGGGGCCCAACGAAAAACCGCCGCTGGACTACAAGACCGAAGTGTTCGAACTGAACCCGAAACTGCAGGCCAAGGCGTTTACCCTGTCGCAGAAGGTGGAGCTGACGGAAAGCCAGGAATCCGCCGCCTGGCGTAAGCATTACCCTGCCGCACCGGCCAATCAGCCGCCGCAAGTCACCCGCTGCGACACACTGGCGGGCAACACCTGGTTCTCCGGCACGCGCCTGAGCGAGCGCGCCGAAGTCTGGACGCGCTTGCTCACGGACAACAAAGGCGAATACTGCACCACCCAGCAGGAAGACAACTCCACTTATGAAGCCCTGCTGCGCGCCAGTCGCGAGGGTCTGGTGGACATCCAGCGCCTGGCGGTGGTACGCGCCGGGTCGGATTTCGACCGGCCTTACCCGGGCTACAGCGAGGTCGATAACCTGCTGAAATATGCGGACCAGGGCGGGTTCGTCCCGGCACTGGAGAACCTGTACCGCACGGGTAACCCGTTGGTCCAGGCGATCCTGAAGAACTGGTCGGCGTGGGAAAAAGGCGTGCCCGAAGCCTAATAAAAACCCCGATGTGGGAGCGGCTTTGCTCCCACATTTTTAACCGCGTCAGGGCAGGAAGACGATCTTATCGGCACTGCCCGCATTCACCTCTTCGTAGCATTTCACCCCATCAGCCAACGCTACTTCGCGCAGGCCGGTCGGCAGCGGCAGCAGCCCTTCATCAAAGAAGCGCCCGAACTGCTCCAGCATCACCGCACACTGTTCGCAGGTGTAGAGCAACGAATTGATCCCCACCACCGAACCGCCCTTGCGGTACAGGGCCAGGGCCGGCAGTTGCACATGGCCGTCGACTGGCGCTGCGATGATTGCGATACGCCCGAACGGTGCCAGCCCGGCCACGGCAGCGGGTAACCAGAAACCGGTGGTGTCGAAGATCACATCCGCGCCGCCCTTGAAGAGGGCATTGACCTGCGCGCCCAAGTCCTCCGGCTGGCCCAGGGCAATCGCCTCGAAACCCTGCGCCAGCAACACCCCGACCTGCTCAGGGCGCCGCACCGCCGCGAGGACCTGTGCCCCGCGAATTTTCGCCAAGGCCAACGCCGCACTGCCGACAGCACCGTTCGCACCGATGACCAGCACCCGCGTACCCTCGCCGACACCGCTGCGCTCCAGGGCGTCCCAGGCGGTGGTGTACGGCACGCCGAGGCTGGCGGCCTGGGCAAAACTCAAGTGCGTGGGTTTGTGGGCCACGCCCTTGGCGGACACGGTGAGGTACTGGGCGTGGGAACCGTCGGCGAAGAAACCAAGGTCACGCCCAGTGCCCCAGACCGCCTGTCCCAGCCACTCCTGCGGGCCTTCGACCACCACGCCGGCAAAGTCGCGACCGGGAATGCGCGGCAGCGTGGTGTAGGGAAAGCGCCCGAGCACATTCTTCGCGTCGCTGGGGTTAAGACCGGCGGCCTTGATCTGTACCAGCACTTCACCGGCAGCAGGTACCGGGGTGGCGACGTCGACGAAACGCAGGGTGGAGAGGTCGCCGGTGGCGGTAAATTGCAGCGCTTTCATGAGCGGCATCCATCAAAAGGGAAAGGAAACTCAGGACAACCAACCACTGACCAACTGGCGCCCCATGGGCCACAGTTTTTCGCCGAGCAACATGCCCATCAGGCCGACCAGCGCGATGGCCGGCGGCGCGGGCGAGCGGAAGTCCAGCGCACCGTAGATCACGCCGACGAAGAGGCCAATGGCAAGGGAGATCAGGTAATTCATGGGGAGCAGCGCCTGGTGGTTGGATGGCGCTTAGTGTAGGAAGCCGCCGCCCACCTCGTCGGCCAAGTGCTTCAGGATTTCGGCCAAACCCTCAACCGCCGTACTGCGACGGTGCCACGCCGAGTTCCCGACGGAACATGTCGCTGAAACTGCTGGGCGAGTAACCCAGAGATCGCGCAATAGCGCTGACTGACTGGCCTTGGATCAACTCGGCCACCGCCGTGGCCAGTTGCACCTGGCGGCGCCATTGCGCGAAGCCCATCCCCAGGTGGTTCTGGAACAGCCGCGCCAAAGTACGCACGCTGGCACCGGCGGCCTCGGCATGATGTTCGAAGGGAATCGCCAGGGACGGCGCAGCCATCACCGCCTGGCAGGCGCTGATCAGGCGGCGGTCGGCCTCCAGCGGCATGGCGATGCGGATTGAGGCGCGACGTGCGCGCTGCAGTTCCAGCAAGGCCAGGCCGACCACTGCGTCGTAATAGACGGCATCGCCACTGTCGCCCTGCTCCACCAGCGTGACGATCAGCTCGCGCAGCAGCCCGCCGACTTCAATCACCTGCACCTGGCTGTCCAGCGTCGCCGCCAATGCCGGGCGCAGGTAGATATTGCGCATCTGCAAATCCGAAACCACACGTATCCCATGTTCCACACCCGGCGGCAGCCAGACGGCACGTTGGGGCGGCACCACCAGCGCTTCGCGTGGCGTCTCGACCCACATCACGCCGCTCATGGCGTAGAGCAACTGGCCCCAATCATGGCGATGGGGTTCCACATACAAACCACGCGGGTAGGTACGCGCCAGCGGCTGCACGGGGAAGGCGTGATCACTGAGGTCGGGGGGCGCGGCCAGGGCCATGGGTACACATCCGGCAAAGGTGAGCGGCCATGGTAATGACCACCGCCCGACAAACCGAGTGAATTTTTACCGCGTTCAGCCTTCAGCCGACTTGGCGCATTCGCAGCCTGTCGCCGCCGCACACGGCTCACCATGCGCATGGTGTTCGGCGCAGCCCTGGCAGCAATAGCCCTTACCGTCTTTCATCACCGCATCCACTCCCAGCACACATTTGCAGTGTGGGCAGGCACAGGTTGTATCTGGCATGGTCAGACTCCTTCTTCATGGTCGTCCCGGTGTGGCGAACGCCGACACCTTTAGCAGTGACTGCGGGCCGACGCAGGGGTTCCAACCATCAGTCGGTGCGGGTATTGCTGCGGTACATGAACACCAGCGCCAGTGCCAGGCAGGCCATCGCCACGATCCGGCTGGCCGACAGCTCGATGGCCGGGTTGCCCAGCCAGCCGAAGTTATCGATCAGCATGCCCATGCCCAATTGCCCGACGATCACCGCCACGGTGGCGACTGCCGCACCGACCACCGGCACCGCGCCGACCATCACCATCATGTACACCACCCCGAACAGGGCGCCGGTCAGTTGCCACTTCGGCACGTCCAGCAGGCTCACGGCCTGGGCCGGTTCGAAGAAGAAAATCAACAACGCGGTCGTCAGCGCGCCCACCGCAAAGGTCAGCAAGCTGCTGCGCAACACGCCCACCGTCTGGCCTAAACGGCCATTGATCGCCGCCTGCACACTCAACACCGCGCCCGCGGCGATCACCAGTACCAACAACAAAGTCAGATTCATCGCCTTAGCCTCGTGCAATCAAAACAAGCGCCGCCACAATCAACGCCAACGCAATCCAGCGCTCGCCGTTGACCCGCTTGCGCGCGGTGCCGAACCAGCCGAAATGGTCGATCAGCACGCTCTTGCCGACCTGCCCCGAGAGAATCGCGACCATCGTCATCGCGATGCCGATATGCGGCGTGGCCAGGGTCAGCACCACCACGTACATCGGCCCCAGGAACCCGCCGATCAACTGCCAGCGCGGCAGATCGGTCAACGCCGGGCCATTTTGCGGGCCGCTGAACAACAACAGCAGATACAAAATCGCCGAGCCGACGCCAAAAATGCTCAAGGTCGCCCACAAATGGCCCACCTGCACGCCCAGCGGGCCGAGCAAACCGGCCTCCACCGACAAGCCCATGCCGGCGAAGATCACCAGGGGCAACAACAGCAACCGCAGAAGGTTTTTTTCCGGCCGGGCCTGCGCCGCACCCTCGATAGAACTGGCTTGCATACATCACCTGCGTGTCAAAAAAGGAAACCTGGCGCGCATTATCCAGTGGCCGCGCTGTGCGATAAATGGGAGCATGCCTACAACACCTTTGCGTAATACGCACAGCCTGGAGGCATGATGCAGGGCTTGAATGAATTGAGTTTCAAGGCGCTGCGCCTGTTCGTCGCGGTGCTGGACCATGGCAGTTTTTCCGAAGTCGCGCGCCGTGAGGGCCTGGCGCCCTCTTCCATTTCCCGGCAGATCCAACTGATGGAACAGGCGCTCGGGCAACAGTTGCTCTATCGCCACACCCGCGCGGTCAGCCCCACCGAAGCCGGGCGCCTGCTCGGGCGGCATGCACGCTTGATGCTGGAACAACTGGAGGCCGCCGGCCAGGCCCTGCAGGAACAGGAAAGCGAGCCCAGCGGCCTGGTGCGGATCAACGCACCGATGGTGTTCGGTCAACGCCACCTTGCACCGTGGCTGGGGGAATTGTGCCGGCGCTATCCGAAGCTGCAGTTGGATATCCAGCAGACCGACACCTACGTCGACCCGCTGCAAGACGGCACCGATCTGCTGTTTCGCATCGGCGTACTCAACGACTCGGGCATGCAGGCACGCATCTTCGCTCCCCAGCGCTTTCGCATCGCCGCCAGCCCGGCGTACCTGGCAGAACATGGCAGCCCCAGCCACCCCGACGAACTGGTCAACCACCAGTGCCTGGCCTACAAAGGCATCACCGGCCAGCAGCGCTGGTTCTTTCGCCGCGACCAGGGCGACTGGACGCCCTACAGCGTCAAAGGCCCCATCACCGGCAACCACGCCGACACCCTGACCCACGCCGCCGAACAAGGCCTGGGGCTGGTGGTGTTTCCCTCGTGGCTGATCGGTGAAAGCCTGCGCGCCGGCACCTTGCAGGCGGTGCTGACGGAATACGACGTGGCAACCACCCTGGAGCCGCAGCAGATTGCAGCGTTGTGGCCCGGGAGCCGGCGGTTGTCGTTGAAGGTGCGCACGGTGATTGATTATTTTGTGGAGTGTTTTGGGGCGGTGCCGTACTGGGACCGATGAGCGAGCGAGATCCACCACAACCACGCTCATAAGGAAAACGCCTCGCGGCTAAATGTAGGTCCGTTCCGTTTTTTCGGGCCACTATTCCTAAGCCCCCCACGCTGCGACAGACTTTGGCGAATTCCTTGTTCGGAGAAATGCCATGGATGTCATGTACCGCTACCCGTCGCACTCAAAACGGTTGGCGTCAACCAGCGGTCAGGCCGTCTTTGATAGCGCCAGCAGTTTTGGCTATATTTGGCCAAAATATGCGGAGAACCACATGATGACCGTCCCGCTGGGTGAAGCAAAAAACACGTTGTCAAAACTGGTTGATGAGGCCGCGGCTGGCAACATCATCACCATCTCCAAGCATGGACGGGCGATGGCACAGCTTGTCCCTGTCGGAAAATCCAAAGGCCGGCGGATTGGTGCCATGAAAGGCAAGCTGGTGATCCCGGATGACTTTGACGCGCCTTTGTCTGACGACCTCCTCGATGCGTTCCAGGGCACTCATTCATGAGAGTGCTGCTGGATACCCACATCCTGCTGTGGGCGTTGAATGATGACCCCAAGCTATCCAGCAAAGCCCGAAAGCTGATTGAACATGCGGCAGAGATCTACATCAGTGCCGCCACATTCTGGGAACTGGCGATCAAGGTAGGCTTGGGGAAACTCACTGTCGATCTGGATGACATCCGTGAGTACTGCCTGCAAAGCGGTTTCGTCGAACTCCCCATCACGTCAGAACACGCCATTGCCGTAAAGGATCTTGAGCCTCATCACAAAGACCCTTTCGATCGGCTCATCGTTGCAACCGCCATGAGCGAACCAATGAAGCTATTGACGGCCGATCCGCAGATTGCCCAATACACATCGCTGGTGATCCTGGTGTAGATCGCCCCAGCGCCGCGAGCCTTGGATCAAAACAACCACTGCCCGATCAACCACGCGTTCGCCCCACTGATCAGCGCAAACAGAAACCACGCCAGCAACCGCGTCGGCAGGCGATTGACGAACGGGCCCATCAGTTGCGCGTCGCCGGTCATGCGGATCAGCGGATACAGCGCAAACGGCAACTGCAGGCTGAGCACCACCTGGCTGAGAATCAGCAGCTTGCCAATGGCATCGTCGCCCATCAGCCACACCCCCACAAACGCCGGGATCAGCGCCAGCCCACGGGTGATCAGGCGTCGCTGCCAGCAGGGAATACGCAGGTTGAGGTAGCCCTCCATGATCACTTGCCCGGCGATGGTGCCGGTGAAGGTGGAACTCTGCCCGGAGGCCAGCAAGGCGACGCCGAACAGAATGCTGGCGAAGGCGCCGCCGACCAGGGGATCGAGCAAATGATAGGCGTCCTGGATCTCGACCACATCGGTATGCCCGGTTTTATGGAACGCGGCGGCGGCCAGTACCAGGATCGCGGCGTTGACCAGCAACGCCAGGGCCAGGGAGCCGATGGTGTCGATACGCGCCAGCTTGACCGCGTCCTGCTTGCTGGCGAGGTCTTTGCCGATCAGCCGGGTTTGCACGATCGAGCTGTGCAGGTAGAGGTTATGCGGCATTACCGTGGCGCCGAGGATACCAATCGCCAGGTACAACGGCGCGGCATCGCTGATCGCCGACAGCGACGGCGCGAAGCCGCTGAACACGTCCGGCCAGTAAGGTTTGATCAGCATCAGTTCGATGAAAAAGCACACGCCGATGGTCGCGACCAGCGCCAGCATGATCGCTTCCAGGCGGCGGAAACCACGATTTTGCAGGGCCAGGACCAAGAGCGTGTCAAACGCCGTGATGACAATACCGGTGGTCAACGAAACACCCAGCAGCAAGTGAAACGCCAGAGCGCAGCCAAGCACTTCGGCGAGGTCGGTGGCGATGATGGAAATTTCCGCCAACACCCACTGGGTGCGGGCCGAGCGCTGGCTGTAGCGTTCGCGGCACAGTTGTGCCAGGTCCTTGCCGGTGGCGATGCCCAGGCGCGAGCACAGGCACTGCACCACCATGCCCGCCAGGCTGGCCAGCAGCACCACAAACAGCAGATTGTAACCGTAGCGCGAACCGGCCTCGATGGCCGTGGCCCAGTTGCCCGGGTCCATGTAGCCGATGGAAATCAGCAAGCCGGGGCCGGCAAACATCAGCATCCGTTTGAAAAACGACGCCTTGGGATCGACGATGACAGAGCCGGCCACTTCCGGCGGGCAGAACGGAGCGGTAGCGATTTTCGGCAGGCTGAATTTCACGCAGTATCCCAGGCAAACACGTTAGGCAAGCCCGCAGCTTATCAGTCGGACGTAACCGTGCGCATCACCGTGTCCCGCGGCAGGTCAAACGCTTCGACCACTTGCACCACCAGGTCCATCTCCTGGTTCAACGCTTCGCGCTCCATGCGCTGGCGGATTACCCCAATCACCAGCACCGCCAAGGTTGTGATCGAATACGCCGGGCCGGAAAACGCGCGCACCCCGCTTACCAGCAACATCGCCGCCGCCAGCGCCTGGCCCACCAGGGGAATCGCCGTGGCCGCGCCGCGCCGCAGGATGAACCCGGTCAGCCCCGCCAACGCCGTACCGCTCAACGCCGTGGCGGCCGAACGGCCGACATCGATGCGATGGAACAAGCCCTGCTCCTTTTGCGCCGCCGCCTGAAGCTCGGCATCGAACGCCTGGCGGTCGGCGTGGCTGAGTTTGTCCTTGTATTGCTCGATCAGTGTTTCCGCGACCTGCGCTTCGATGTCCGCCAGCGCGACGGTCTCCATCGGTTCATCGAACTTGATCCCCAGCCGCTGCGCCACATCCTCGGCGATCTGGCGATACCCCACGCCGTGCCCCCGGGCGAGGTTCATGAAGCTGTCACCGCCCATGCGCTGCAACTCGATGGCCAACTTCAGTGGCTCACGCACCGCCGCATCAATCGAGGCGCTGCGCTTTTGCGCGATCAATTCGGCGAGGAATTTCAGCTCGTCCGGGCGCGCCTGCACCAACGCCGGGAACAGCTCGCCATCTTCTTCGGCAAAACGCACTTCGGGACTGCGCTGGTCGGCGCGGATCATCCCGCGTCGCTCCTGCAGCAGGTCGGTGTACTGCACCACCGTCTGCAACTGTGGCCAATAGGCCGCGTGATCGAAGCTGGCCAGGTGAACGTTGGTCACCTTGGCCTTGAGCGCGGGCGTGATCGGGATGGCATAGCGGCCGATGCAACGCTCGGTATCCGGTTTCATCGCCAGGGCCCAGTCCTTGCTGGAATGACAGTTGATCACCCGCCCCGAGAGCGGTGCGCACACTTCATCCCAAGGGCTCGACGTACAGATCGCCCCACCCATCAACAGCAAATTGTTCAACGGCAGTTCGCGGGCGGTGTCGGGGTTGGCCAACACGCTCTTGACCAGGATGCGCGCGCCGAGGGAATGGCCGATCAAGTTGATGCGCCGCACCTGCAGCGACTCGCCGTGGAGGAACTCGGCCAATTCCGGCAACAGGCTGCGGGCCACTTCATCCACCCGGGCCTCGACACTTTTGTAATGGTCGAGAAAATACGCAATCGCCTTGCCCACCCCCACCGTCGCAGCGCCCAGGCCACCACCGCCGAGCATTGCGGTGATCACGTCCTTGAACGGTGCAAACAGGTTTTCCAGAAAATGCCCGGCAGGCCAGAACAGCATCAGGTTGGTCGAACCTTCGATACGTGCCAGTTGCGTCGTGAAGTTGCCCAGTTGCTGCCGGTCAAAGAACGCCGAGTAACCGTGCACATAGAGATTGAGCACGTCCCCCTGAGGCTCGCCGCACAGTACGAACGTGGGCTTGCGGGTACGGTGCATTTCATCCCACTGGTGCTGCATGGGCCGGTGACTCCTGGTGACGAGAGACGGCGATAGTAACAAAGGGTGGTGCCACAGGAAGATGAATCCTGACGGGCGTGGACGGCACAACAGCCTCAGAACAACGCCGCCGCCTTTGATTTAGCCAGATAACGCGCCGGGGTATCGCCCAGGTTGCGCCGAAACAGCGCAGTGAACGCGCTGGCACTGCTGAAGCCCAACTCAAACGCCACGTCGGTGATCGACACGCCGTGGCTGAGCCGGGCGGTGGCTTCCAGCAGGCAGACTTGCTGGCGCCAGGAGACGAACGTCATGCCCGTGCTCTCAAGGAAATGCCGGGTAAAGGTGCGTCGACTCATGCTCGACCAAGCGGCCATTTCGTCAATGGAGACGCTTTGCGTAGGCGCCTCCAGAAAACATTGGCAGGCGTGTGCCAACCGTGGCTCGTGGGGCAACGGCGCGCTGAGGGGCAGCTCGGGCATAGCCCCGATCTCATCGACCAGCAGCGTCAGCACGCAGGCCTGCCTGGCGCTGGGCAACGTCGATGGCTCGATGGCCAGCGCCGCCTGCAACAAATGCCTGAGCAGAGGCGACACTTCAAACACCTGGCAGCGCGCCTGCAACCCGGCCCGTGCGGCGGCGCCAGCGTCCAGGTAGGTATTGAGCATCACCACATCGCCGCGCATCTGCATTTCATGGGGCACACCGCCGGGAACCCAGATCGCCCGCTGCGGCGGCACCACCCAATTGCCCAGGTCGGTAAACATTTTCAGCGCACCGGTGGAGGCGTAGGCGAACTGACCTCTCGGGTGCGTGTGCCGCGCAAACACAGTGCCGCAAGGGTATTCGCGCAGCGTTACCAGCGCGTCGGGGCTGTCGGAATCAAAAGTCGGCATCATGGCCCGATCTTGTCAAATATTGACCTGACATAGCAAGTGGGCCACCGCCCTACCCCCTAACATCGACGCCTTTGAAGCTGCTCTCTGCCCAAAGGAAAACCCATGCTGAAAAAACACCTGGCGCTTGCCGTACTGGTTACGTTGGTCTGGGGCGTGAACTTCCCCCTCACAAAATTAGGCCTGCGCGCGATCGACCCCTTTGTCCTCACTGGCATACGCTTTGCCCTCGCCGCCCTGCCGCTGGTGTTTTTCATCAAGCGCCCCGCCGTGCGCTTCCACTATGTGGCGGCTTATGGGCTCATCTTCGGGCTGGGGATGTGGGGCGTGATCAACTATGGCATTCAGGTCGGTGTCAGCCCGGGAATCGCCTCGCTGATCATCCAACTCAGCGTGTTTTTCACCATGGGCTGGGGCTATGTACTCTTCAACGAAAAAATCCGCGAGGCCCAAGTGCTCGGCGCCGTACTCGCCGTGATCGGCCTGGCGGGGATTATCGCGACCCAACACGGCGAGCACGCGCTGCTGGGCATCCTGTTGATCGTCTTCAGCGCGCTGGCCTGGAGTGTCGGCAACGTCATCATCAAGCAATCGGGCGTGAAAGAGATCTTCTCGTTCATGGTGTGGGCCAGTTTGTTTCCACCGATCCCACTGTGGCTCATGGCCTGGTGGATGCGCGGCGGCGCAGCGTTCGACAACGTCGGCACCAACCTCGACCTGACGGCGGCGGGCTCCATCCTGTTCCAGGTCTACCTGGCCACGCACTTTGCCTACTGGGGCTGGAACTCACTGCTCAAGGCATACCCCGTATCCACCGTAGCGCCGCTGTCCTTGCTGATTCCCGTGTTCGGCATGACCAGTTCGATGTTGATCATCGGCGAGCGTATTTCCATGTCCAACCTGCTCTCGATTGCGCTCATCATCACGGGACTGGCCGTAGGGTTGTACCGCACGCCCGCAAGTGCGCGTGGCAAAACACTCAGCCAGTGAAAGACACGCCCGCGAGAACGCGGTCGCCCAGCAGAAAATCCCGCGCCCTGCACGATCACGCACTGCAAAAACACAATTATCGACAGGCAAAAAGCGCTCTAATAGCCGCCTGTTGACTGGTTTTAAAGATTTTGGAGTTCGCAATGCCCCATGAAGGCAACCTGTTACAAGCAGCCGTGGTGTTCCTGCTCGCCGCCGTGCTGACCGTGCCCCTGGCCAAGCGCCTGCAATTGGGCGCGGTGCTGGGCTATCTGTTCGCCGGTGTCATCATCGGCCCGTCGGTGCTGGGGTTGATCGGTAACCCGCAAAGCGTCGCGCAGTTCTCGGAGCTGGGTGTGGTGTTGCTGCTGTTCATCATCGGCCTGGAGTTGTCGCCAAAACGTTTATGGGTGATGCGCAAGGCGGTGTTCGGCGTCGGCCTGGCCCAGGTGCTGCTCACCGGCCTGGTGATGGGCGGAGTGGCGCTGTGGCTGTTTGGCCAGTCGTGGAACAGCGCGATCGTGCTCGGCCTGGGCCTGGCGCTGTCGTCCACCGCTTTTGGCCTGCAAAGCCTGGCCGAGCGCAAGGAACTGAACCAGCCCCACGGGCGCCTGGCCTTTGCGATTTTGCTGTTCCAGGACATTGCGGCGATCCCGCTGATTGCCATGGTGCCGTTACTGGCCGGGGGTGATCACCCAAGCTCGCAGGCCCAGGGCCTGCAGCACGTGTTGCAGATCCTCGGCAGCATCGCCGTGGTGATCATCGGCGGGCGCTATATGTTGCGCCCGGTGTTTCGCGTCGTCGCCAAGACCGGCCTGCGCGAAGTGTCCACGGCCACCGCGTTGCTGGTGGTGATCGGCACCGCTTGGCTGATGGAGCTGGTGGGCGTGTCCATGGCCCTGGGCGCCTTCCTCGCCGGCCTGCTGCTGGCCGATTCGGAATACCGCCACGAGCTGGAATCCCAGATCGAACCGTTCAAGGGCCTGCTGCTCGGCCTGTTTTTCATCAGCGTGGGCATGGGTGCCAACCTCAGCCTGCTGCTCAGCTCGCCGCTGGTGGTGATCGGCCTGACCCTGCTGTTGATCGGCTTGAAACTGCCGCTGCTGTATGCCGTCGGTCGACTGGTGGGCGATCTCAACCGCGAAAGCGCCTTGCGCCTGGGCGTGGTGCTGGCGGCAGGCGGTGAATTCGCCTTCGTGGTGTTCAAGATCGGCCGCGACCAGGGCCTGTTCGAACCGCACCTGTACGACATCCTGGTGCTGACCATCACCCTGTCGATGGCCGTGACGCCACTGCTGTTGCTGATCTGCCCGAAACTGTTCAAGCCCAGGGTCAAACCCGTGGAAGTCCCCGAGGAATATCGCACCATCCAAAGCGATGCACCGCGCGTGGTCATCGCCGGCATGGGCCGTATGGGTCAGATCGTCGCGCGAATCCTGCGCGCGCAAAACATTTCGTTTATCGCCCTGGACACCTCGGTGGAAACCATCGAGCTGACCCGCAGCTTCGGCGGCATGCCGGTGTTCTACGGCGACCCGCAACGTCCGGAAATCCTGCATGCGGCCAAGGTCGACCGGGCGGAGTTCTTCGTCATCGCCATGGATGACCCGGAGATCAACATCAAAACCGCCGAACTGGTGCGCAGCCTCTATCCGCACATGCAGATCATCGCCCGCGCCCGTAACCGTCAGCACGTCCACCGTTTGGTGGACCTCGACGCGTCACCGGTGCGCGAAACCTTCTATTCCAGCCTGGAGATGAGCCGTCGCACCCTGGTGGGTCTCGGCCTGAGCCAAGCCCAGGCCGATGCGCGCATCACCCGCTTCAAGAACCACGACCTGCAAGTCCTCGCCGCCCAGCACGCGGTGTACGACGACGCGGCCAAGGTCATGCAGACCGCCCAGGAAGCCCGTGCAGAACTGGCGCGGTTGTTCGAGATGGACCGGCTTGAGGAAGAGTCCGACAAGGTGTGATGGCGCGGATGAACGATCTTGCGAATTTTCTGACAGAATACGGCGCAATTTCGTTCATCTACCGGAGCGCTTCTTCATGGCCACTTTCACCAAGACCGCCGTCCTGCTGGCCCTGGCGCTTAGCGCCGGCAGCGTATTCGCCGCGGCCAAGCCGGCGGATCAGACCATCTCCACCCTGGGCGGCAAGTTCACCTTCAACTTGCCCAAGGCCTACGTCGCCGACCCCCTGCCAGCCGGCAAGGCGGCAGACGGCACCGGGGATACCCAAGGTACGATGTACGCGAACCAAACCACGAAAAGTGTGGTCATCGTCGCCGAAACCGTGCGCAACGACGGGGTAACCATTAAAGACAATGACCCGCAGTTCCTCGACGGTGCGGTAGCTGGCTTCATCAAGGACCAGAGCGCCGCCCTGCCCGACTTCAAGAAACAGAACGAAAAGAAACTCACCTTCAAGGGCCTTGGCCTGCGCCAGGTCGACAGCACGGCCACCCAGGGCGGCGGCAAGACCTTGAACTCCACCTTCCTCGGCGGTTCCGGCAATCACTTACTGGTGATCCAGGCCATTTCGCGGGCGGATGATGTGAAGGGGCATGCAGAATTGGTGAAACAGATCACCGGCGGCAAGTAAACCGCCCGTTAAAACCACACAGATCAATTGTGGGAGGGGGCTTGCCCCCGATGTCGGTGTGTCAGTCACAACATCTGTATCTGACCCACCACCATCGGGGGCAAGCCCCCTCCCACCTTTTTAGCGGTGTTCACTTCACATTGGTTTCCAACCAGGCCTTCAAATCCTGCACTTCCGCTGCACTGATGGTGTGGTTCATGCCCGGATAAGTATGAAACTCCGGCTTCAACCCCACCCCCGACAACACCTCGTTCGCCCGCGTCGCCGAGGCATACGGCAGCGCTTGGTCCAACGTGCCGTGGCCAATGAAAATCGCCAGTTGGCCCAATCGCTCATCCGGCTTGAGCTGCGCCTTGAGCACCGGCAGCACGCTGCCACTGAGCGCAGCAATCCCGCGCACCAACTCAGGGTCACGTAACGCCACCTCGTAAGACATGATCGCGCCCTGGCTGAACCCTACCAAAAACACCCGGTCAGGCTGGGTGTGGTATTTGGCGGTGGCCTTGGCGACAAACGCCTTGATCAGCCTGGCGCTGTTCTGCAGGTCCTCAGTCACCCCATCGTAATCGCCGTCGCCCGGGGTCTTGGTAAACCAGCGAAACCCATTGGGTTCCACCGGCGTCGGAGCCCGGGCCGACAGGTAGGTCCAGGTGGACGGCAGCGCATCCTTGATGCCAAACAGGTCTTCCTCGTTGCTGCCGAAACCGTGCAGGAAAATCACCAGCGGCTGGTTGCGCGCATCACCCTGGGTCTGTTCCAGGTACGACAGCGGCAAGTCGGTGTGCAGGCTGGAATCGGCATGGGCGACACCGGCCACCAGCGTCAGTGCCAGAGCGAACAGTTTGAACATGGGAATCGACCTCAGGGTTTGCGCAGCAAATAAGTGTCCATGATCCAGCCATTGGTCAGACGCGCAGCCTTGCGCACTCGTTGGATGTCTTCAGCGACTTCACTCACCTTGCCGCTGATGAGGATTTCATCCGGCGTGCCGAGGTAGGCCCCCCAATAAATGTCCAGATCCTGATCGGCCACGGTGCGGTAGGAATCTTCGGCGTCGAGCATCACCACCAGGGTGTCGGCATCGCTCGCCTGCCCCGCCGCCAAGCGGCGCCCGGTGGTGATCTCGATGGAGCGGCCGATGCGGTTCAGCGGCACTTTGTGCTGGGCCGCCAGGGCCTGCACGCTGGTAATGCCGGGGATCACTTCGAATTCAAAGACGCAGCGGCCACTGGCCAGGATCGCCTGCAAAATGCGAATGGTGCTGTCGTACAACGCAGGGTCGCCCCAAGCCAGGAAAGCCCCCACTTCACCGTCGGCCATTTCCTCGTTGATCATGCGCTCGAAGGTCTGCTGCTTGTCGCGATTGAGGTCCTGCACGGCGCTGGTGTAGTCGATGTCCCCGCGCACCCGCTCGGGGCAATCGGCCTCGACGAAGCGGTAGCCGGGCTTGGTGATGTAGGTCGCGCAGATCTCGCGGCGCAGGTCGATCAGCTTGTCTTTGCTCTGGCCCTTGTCCATCAGGAAAAACACGTCGGTGCGGTTCAGCGCTTTCACGGCCTGCATCGTGATGTAGTCAGGGTTGCCGGCGCCAATGCCGATGATCAGGATGCGTTTCATGGGTTGCTCTCATTGCGGGGCGTGGATTTTGCCATGTTCACGCACTCAGGCGTGAGTTTCCAGGCGCAGGCGCCAGACGCCGTTGAAGCGCAGTTCAGTGCAAGACAGCGGCGCCACATCGATGCGATAGAACATCGCGACAGGAAACTGCATGACGTACAGCATTGCGGCGCGGATGACAAACGGGTGGGTAACGGCCACGACATGGCCGGGTTCGGTTTGCAGCGACTGCATCCACTGCGCGACCCGTGCACAGAGCTGATCCACCGACTCGCCACCGTGAGGTGCGCTGGCGCTGTCGGTGAGCCAGGTGGTCAGTTCGGCGCTGTCGAGCGCGGCGATGTCCTGACCTTTCCAGTGCCCGACATCGCCATCGCGCAAGGCTTCGTCGATCACCGCCTGATTGCCGAACAAGCTCGCCGTCTGACGGGTTCGCGCCTCGGGCCCACAGCGCAGCCGCACACTTTTTTTAAAGCGACCGGCCAGGGACAATGCCGCGTGTTGCCAATCCATCGCCACCGATTCGTCATCGGCAAAGCAACCGCGCTTTTGCAACGGCGTGGCGGCATGGCAGATCAGTGTCAAACGGCTGGCTTGCATCGCAGATCGCAGCTAGGTGAAGGATAAGGCGACCAAGACTGGCGCAATTGGCGCCATGACGCAACGCCTTGAGCCAGACGGCGCTGCTGCGCTAATCAAACCACTCCCGCCGCCCTTCGAACGTACTGGCGATCAACTCGACAATCATCTGCACCGCTTCGGCATGCTGCACCCGCGCATTCACCGCCAGCCAAACCTGGCGCTGCATGGGCTCGGCGAGCAATCCCGGCAAGGCCACCAGGCCACGGTCGAAGCTGCCCATGTAGTGCGGCAGCAAACCGATGCAGGCACCGCAGCGGATCATCTCCAGCATCAGCGAATAGGCATGCACCTGCACCACCGCGGCCAGGCGCTGTGCTACTACGGTGTTCCACGGCTGCAACGCGTCCACCTGCCCATCCGGCTGCCACTGCACCAACATGTAGTCATCGAGGTCTTCGACACTGTCGGGGCGGGTCGTCAGCCGCGAGTAACGCTTGGCGATGTGCGGCAGGTAGTGCAAATGCGCCAGGAGCCGAGGCGGCTCGGTGGGAAAGCTCGGGCCGGGCGCGGAGCCTTCCGTGTCCGACAGCCACAGCACCACGTCAACGTCCACCGCTTGCAGGGACAGTTGGCTGTCGATGGAGATGATCTCCAGACGCACGCTGGCGTTGCGGCGCAGCAAGGCGATCAAGTCGCGTCCGAGGATGTCGTGCAGGATCGGCTCGGCCACGGCCAGGCGAATCAGTGGCTGCGCCACCACCGGCAGGCGCCGCGCGTGAGCCAGGGCCAGCAACTGCGCCTGCAACTGCTGGCCATCGCGGCTGAGTACCAGACCGTTGCCCTGGTAGCTGAACAACGCATGGCGCAGCTGCTCTTCCAGTTGTGCGAGGCGTTTGCGCAGCAGCGTCGCCTTGATATTCAGGCTGCGCGCCGCCTGCATGAAACAGCCGCAGCGCGCACTCACCAGGAAGTAGCGCGCGACCTCCGGCTCGATGTCGTTGGCCAGGGCCAGCCAGGCGCCGCGGGACTGACTCGGCTCGCGATAGGGTGCAGGCCCCGGGGGGCCAGACGGTTCTAGAAATGCCATGGGAGACTCCCTGTCTTGTGCATCCAATACGGTCGACGCGTGTTACTCCAGCAGCGTGTTCAACTGCGCGCCGTCGATACTCAACGTCGCGGTATTGAGCATGCCTTCCAGGTACGCCTTGGCGATCTGTTCCTGGCGTTGCGCGCGCAGGGCCTGGGTCAAGCGCTCACGCAGTTCGTCGAGGGTGGCGGTGCGCGCCGGTTGCTGGGCGGTGAGCTTGAGCACATGGAACCCCGCCGGGCTTTGCACCACCTCCGAGACCGCGCCGACCTTGAGCCGCGACACCGCTTCGCGCACCGCTGGCACCAGTTGCTGCAACGGCTGCAAGCCCGAGTCGCCGCCGCGCTGGGCGGTGTCCGGGTCTTGCGAGTATTGCGTGGCCAGGGCGGCAAAATCCCCCGGCGCGGCCTGGGCCTTGCGGCTCAGTTCCTGGGCCTGGCGCCGCACCGCGTCGACGCTTTGCGGGTCATTCAGCGCGAGGAAGATCTGGCTGACCCGGTACATTGGCGGCGTTATCCATTGTGCTTTGCCAGCGTCGTAGGCCTGCTGCAATTCAGCGGCACTGGGGTAGTCGGCCGGCACCTGGCTGACCGAGAGCATGTAGTCGCGAAACACGATCTGTTCGGTGGCGGCGCGGGTCTGTTGCTCCACCTCCGGGCGCTGGCGCCAGCCTTGGGCGTCGGCCTGTTCGAGCACGGCCTTTTGCGCCAGGCGTGAACGCAGCCAGCTCTCCAGGGCGCCACGGTTGCCGCGCAGTTGCTCGCGGGATTCGGCCGGCAGGCTCGCCAGCACGCTTTTCAGTTCAGGCAGGTCGATCTGCTGGTTGCCCAGGCGCGCCACAGCCGGCGCGCCGTGCTCGCTCGGCGAGGGCGTGACGACAGGCGCCGGTTGCTGAGCGGCGACCGGGTCGCTGCCCGGTCGCAGGCTCAACCCCACCGCCACCACCAGCAACGTCAGCGCCCCGGCGCCGACAACCACGGTTCGCTTCTTCACAGCACCGGTACCTCTTCAGCTACAGGTTCAGCCGCCTGGGCCTGCAACTGCGCGGCGTGCTGGCTGTACTCACGCAGATAGACGATAAATTCCTGCAGCAGACGGTCCCACAGTTCCAACTGACTGCGCAGGTGCGTGGCGCCAACACCGGCCACCACCACGTCCATTTCCATCAGCAGAAATTCGCCCTGCACGGACAGCCGGGCAAACCGGCGCGAGGCGTTCCACACCTGGGTCAGCCCTTCGGGCAAGTCGCCCTGCACGCGCAGCGCGCAGCTGTAGGTGAAATCCACGTAGCTGCCCGGCTCCGCCGCCGGGTTGCCGAAGCGCACGGCAAAGCCGATGCCCTGGCTGGCGCTGAGCAGTTGCACGATGCCGTTCTGTTCGCTTTGGTTGACCCGGTAGCCCGCTTCCTGCAACAGCTCGGTCAGGCTCAGGACGGTAACGCTGGTGATCAATTCGCTCATGGGATCTGTTCCTTGTCTATCAATGATTGGCGGCTGCCTGGGGCGCATCAAAACGGGTCTTGTACAATTCGTCGCCAAAGCCCTGGGCCAGTTCCTCGAACTTGACCCGCGCGCCGCTGGCGAAGGGCTGGCGAATACTCATCACCTCGGCCACATCGATTTTTTCGTAGGCCGCGAGCAACTGCTGGGCCACGCCGTACATCTGTTGATTCTTGGCTGAACATTGCTGCACTTGTGTGTCACGTTCGCTCAACTGCGCCTGCAGGCGCGCACGTTCGGTTTCTTTACCCTTGGCCAACACCAGCAGTTCGTCATAAGCCTTCTTGAACTTGCCGATCTGCTCGTTGCTCGCCGCTGCCTGGGCTTGCGCCTGGCTGTGCAGGTTCTGTTGCTGGCCGGCGAGTTGCTCGGCCACGCCACGGGCCTTTTCCAGCTCGGCGGTCAATTGCTTGATTTGCGCCTGGGCCTGCTTGGCCTGGTTTTCCGCCGCCAGGCGCGCGGCACTGGCCTGGGCCTGCTCGCTTTGCAGCGCCTGCAACTGCTGGGTGGTGCTGCGCAGTTGCGTGCGCAGGCGCTCTTCCATGCCTTCGGCCGAAGCGCCGGTGGTAACCAGCAGCAACAGCAGCGCGCATATTCGCGTGTTCATGGGGCATCTCCCTGCGCATCAGAAGCGCGTGTTGAGTTCCAGTTGCATCACATCGACTTCGAACGGCGCGCCATACACTTCCGACGCGCTCAACCAACGCGCACTGGCGTAGATGTTCTTGTCGATGCCGTAGTTGCCGCCAATGAAGTAGCCCTTGGCGTTGGTGCCGCCGAGGTGATACGAGGAGTCGTTGAAACCGTCGGGCAAAGCGTCAGGCTGGATGTACTTGTAGCCGGCCAGCACGTTCCAATCGCCACGTTTGCGCATCTCCAGCGCACTGCCGAGGGTGAACTGCACCATCATGGCGTTGCCGCCACTTTCAAACTGGCCCTTGCTGTTGATGTTGTTGACGATCTGGCCTTCGCTGCGCTTGAGCATTTCGCCTTTGTCGTAGGCCAGGTTGCGGATGTAGTTGCCTTGGGTGCGCAACTTGAAGTCGCTGGGCAGTTCGCTGTCCCAGACCAGGTTGAGGTCCAGCACGTCGAACTTGGACGCCAGGCCTACGTACTGCGGGTCTGGCGTTCTGACAGGGTCCGCCGGGTTGGTGGTGTTGTTACGCAGCAGGAACACACTGTTGCCTTTTTGCATAAAGGCCACACGCGTGCCGTCGGTGTCGCAACCGGGGGCGCCGGCCCACGGCGAACAAGGACTGGAGCGCTCGCCCTGGATGTCCTGGAACTGGTAGTAGGCCGCGGCGAGCTTAAGGCTGTTGCCGCGGTTGATCTTCCAATCGGCGCCGATTTGCCCGCCGAACAGCCATTTGGTCTGACTGTCTTCCTTGTCGATGCCGTTGCTGCTGGCGGCATCCGCGGTGTATTCGACCGGGAATGCGCCGAGAGTGCCGAACAGGCCCCACTCGTTGTTGAGCTTGTGGTTGAAGATCGCGGCCACGCCGTCGAAATTGAGCTCGTTGGAATACATCATGTCGGTGGCGTAGAACGGATTGGCGATTCGCCCGCCGGTCAAGGTCATGTAGTCGGTGGTTTTCCACCTCAGGTAACCCTGGTCGAGCCAGATGTCCTTCTTGCCGAAGCCACCGCCCAGGGTCTGGGTAGTGGACACCGGGTTATTGTCAGAGCCGGTACCCAGGCGAATGCCGGCGGTCCATTCCGGCGAAATCACCGCTTTCATGCCCAGGCGCGCACGCAGGCGGAACAGGCTTTCGCGGTCTTCACGGGTGTTGAGCAGCGGCGGCAACTTGGTGTTGGAGTTGCGGTTGACGTCGTAAGGCCCGTTCTCATTGAGCTTGGCGTAATCGAGGATTTCATTGCTGTTGCTCCCCGAGAAATAGCGCGACTCGTCACGCAGGCGGATATCGCCATCAAAGCTGATGCGCGAGACCCAATCCGGGAAGGTATTGGGCTGGGCCCAGTTTTCCTGCTTGGCGGTGGCCATGACTTCGGCTTTCACCTGATCGCGGATCTGATCGCGCACCGCTTGCGGCACGTACTGCACGCGCACATCGCCAGGCGCCGCCGTCGGGCCGCTGGCGACCACCGGGGCGGCATTCGCCTGGCGAGCCTGCTGGGCTTCTTTTTCCGCTTGGGCAATCAGCCCATTGGCGGTGTCCTGGGTGAGCACGCCTTGCTGCACCAGCAGGCGGATCAGGTTGATCGTGACGTTTTCCGAAGGGGCGACCGGGGCGGCCGTCGCCTGGCCGACCAGGGTCGCGATGACCATGCCAACCGCCAGGGTCAGCCGATTCACGGGGGAAATCATTCGTAAGCAACTCCTGTAAAAAACTGCAAAAAATGGGTTCGATCAATCCGGACGCCGGCCCTTGAGGGACAGGCGCACCGGCATGCTCACCGAGGCTGGAACGCGTTGCGCGGCATGCGGTACACGCAACGCCGCCAGCACCTGGGCGTCGGTCTCGCGGTCGCCGCTGGACTTGGCCAGCTCCACACGCGTGACCTGGCCCTCGGCGCTCAACCACACATCCGCCTGTACCGCGTAGGCCTTTTTGCGCAACTCCGGGTCTTCCCTCAGCAGGCGTTGAAACACCCCCGCCAGGTATTGCTTGTACGTGCCGGCACCCAGGCCTCCGCCGCCGGAACCGGCCATGCCGCCGCCTTTGCCCGCGCCGATGTTGAAGCCGTCGTTACCGGACTGCGCATCGCCATCGATCTGCATCGGGTTGGCCAAGTCGTCGGCCGGCGAAGGCGGCGCTTCTTCCGCCGGTTTCACCTCTTCGGGCTCCGGCGTGGGCACCGGTTCAGGGACTTTTTCTTCCACCTGGGGCTCGGGCTCCTTGGGTTTTTCCGGCGGCGGTGGCGGCGGTGGCGGCAACGGGATAATGGTCGGCACCTTGGGTGCTTCACGGCGTATCCCACTCATGTCATTGGCCCATTGCCAGAGGAACCAGGCGGCCACGGCACCCAGCAGCAGGCCGGCGCCCCACTTCAGCGGGCGCAACGACGGCTTGTTCTTCACGGGCAACGGCGGCATCGGGATCTGTGCGGTCATGACTCAGCCCTGGCTCGGTTTGCCGGTGACCAGCCCGACCTGGGACAGCTCCAGCCGCCGCAGTAAATCGAGCACCTCGATCACCTTCTGGTACTGCACGGTGGCGTCGCCGCGCACGATCACCGGGAAATCCGGATTCAACGCTTTCTCGATGCGCAGGCGCTCCTCCAGCTCGCCGAGGGTGACCGGGTAGGCATCGAGAAACACCTGGCCGCCGTCGTTGACGGAGATGGCCTTGGTCTTGGCCTCCGACAGCGACACCGAGGCACTGGCCTTGGGCAGGTGAATCTGGATGCCCGAGACCTGGGCGGTGGCGGTGAGGATGAACATCACCAGCACCACCATCAGCACGTCCACCAGGGGCGTGATGTTGATGCTGTCGACGGCGGCATCGTCGTCATCGTCGTGGGAGGCATTTACGGAAGCCATGGCGATTCTCCTCAGGCCGAAACCGGCGCGTGATGCGGCACGCGATGCGCCGTTTCACTGAACTGGCCCTCACCGTGCATCTCCGCCAGGCGCGTGATGAACTCGTCGACAAACACGCGCATGTCGGCGCTGACTTCCTTGTTGCGCGTGATCAGGCGGTTGTAGCCGAACAGCGCGGGGATCGCGACGAACAGGCCCATGGCCGTGGCCAGCAAGGCCGCCGCCATGCCCGGGGCGATCGCATTGATGTTCACGTCACCGGCCATGGCCGTGCCGAGGAACACCACCATGATGCCCAGCACCGTACCCAGCAGGCCGATGTACGGGCCGCCGGCGATGGCGTTGGACAGGGTCGACAGTTTGGAACTGAGTGCCTGGTTTTCGCGGGTGCGCACGCCGTCCATGGAGCAGCGGATGGCTTCGATGGTCGCCGCCGAGACCGACGAGGTGTCGGCGCCCTGGGCGCGGCGGGTGCGGATCTCCTTGACCGCCACGCAGTACAGGCGCCACAGCGAAGAATGGGTCAGGCGTTCGGCGAGTACGCTGTCGTCGTAGAACATTTCCAGGCGGGTGCCGATCTGCGCGAACTGCTCGCGAAACGCCTCGTTGGCACTGCTCACACGGCTGACCATACGGTTCTTGCGAATCATGATGACCCACGACTGGAACATCATCGCCACCAGCACCAGGATGATCACCCAGGCATCCATCGGCACCGCGTTGAGCAGAAAGCCCAGGCTGCCGAAACCGAAGCCCGACTGTTCTTCATCCACGCCGTAAGCGACCAGTTTCGACTCGGCGCCCTGGGCGCTCGCATCGGCCAGCAGCACGGTCGCCGGGCGGGCCACCTTGGACAGGCGCAGCTCATCCATCGCCCCGGCAAACGGCAGGTGCGTGCTGGCCGCTTCCGGCAGATCGGCACCGATCGCCAGTTGGGTGTTGAACGCCGGCATGGCCACCGCCAGGCTCGCGGTTTCGCGGCCGTTGACATACAGCGTGACTTTTTCACCCTCGGCGGTGAACGCCAGGTGCTGCCATTGACCGGGGTTCAGCGGCTGGGTCGAGACGCCGCGCTGACCGTCGATTTCCACGAACGGCATGCCTTGGTTCAACCCGAGCAACAGGCTATGCGGAGCCTCACGCCGGGCCAGGACGATCTGTTCGCCGCTGGCCTGGTCCAGACGCAGCCAGGCGCTGAACGTGAAGGCACCACCGGCAGCATGTTGCAGCGACGGGCTGGCCGGCAACAGCAAGGGCTGGCCACTGAACTGCAAGGCCCGCCCGACCACGCCGTCGATGCTGCTGCCGGTGGCATTCAGCGCAGTGTTGGCGTAGGCCGTGGTGTCCCGTGGCGGTGTGCCGCTGGCCCCGTCAAAGTGATACAGCGCAGTGTAATTCGGGTCGAAGGTCAGCTGGCCGTTGGCGGTGGCCGCGGCCTTCTGGTTACCGTAGTACATCCACAGGTCCTGGCGCTGAGCGCCTTCGACCTTGGGCACATCGACCCAGATCAGCGCCATGCCCATCAGCGGGTCGAAGCTTTCGATCTGGTGGTTGAACACGGTCTTGTCATCGGCACCGACAAAGCGCAGGTCGCTGCCGTCATCCTTGACCCCGTCAAAGGTGAAGTTGCCGGTGTGCAGGCGCACCAGCAGCGCGGTGCGGCCCAGGGCCTGGTTGATCGCGGCGCCTTGGGCGGTGGTGTCCACGCTGATCTGTTTGCGGTAATGCCAATCGTCCTGCCACCAGGCATGGGCGGTGGCCGGGAGCGCGAAGCCCAGGCAGATCAACAGGCTCAGGAATAGGCGTTGCATGGGAAGAATCTCCGGGAAAAAAGGTCAGAAGGTCGCCTGCACACTGAAGTGCAGTCGCGAGTCCTGTTTCTGGGTGTTTGGTCCGTCGAGCAGCGGGTAGCCCCAATCCAGGCTGCCGGACAACCATTTGCTCAAACTGGCGCGGGTGCCAAGGCCGACACTGGCCAGGCTGTATTCGTCTTCCTGCTCGGGCAGCGGGTCGTGCAGACGCAGGCGCGCACCTTCGGCGAACGCGTAGAAGCGCCACTCCTGCACGTAACTGCCGAGGAACTTGGCCAGCGACGGTGTGCGCAACTCCTGGGAGAGCAGCAACCCCTCATCCCCCGTGCGCTCCGCCGCCAGATAACCGCGCACCGAGGTGGCGCCGCCGGCAGAATATTGCTCGTTGGACACCAGCGGCCCCGACGCTAGTTGGAAGCCGGCCTTGGACGCCGACTGCCAGTCGTTGGCGAAGGTGTAGGTGTAACTGGCATCGCCCTTGAGCACGGCGAAACTCGGGCTGGAGTCCCAGCGCTTGGCGCGGAATTCCTCGGCATCGCTGCCGTAGCCGAAGAACGCCCGGGTGCCCACCACCAGGTTCAACCCCAGGCCCAGCTGGGATTTTTCGCTGTAGCGGTAGCCGTTGTAGCCAAAGGTGAACGGGGCATACTTGAGCGGCACCTGGTCGCTGCTGGCGCCGAATTTCAGTTGTTCGTCGAAGTCCTTGAAGTCGATGCCGAAGGAAAACGAGTTGGCCCAGTTCCCGTTCAGCGGCAGGTTGTAGATCGCAGATACCCCGTAGGAATGGCCCTTGCCCAACACGTTGCTGCCGCCGATGGTGGCGATGTTGCTGTCGGACTGGTAACCGGAGAACTGCAGGGTCCAGCGCTCATCCAGCGGCGCGCTGTAGGAACCCGACCAGACCTTGGCATTCGAGCTGTCCTGGGGCGCGGTGAAATACGTCAGCGAGAGGCTATGGCCCAGTTGCCAGAGGTTGTCGTAGCCCAGGGTGGCGACCGAGCGCAGCTTCTCGGTGTCGGCGCTGTAGTCGTTGTTCAGGCCGATACTGGCGTGCCACGGGTTCTGGTCTTCCACCTGCAAGTCGACGTCCATCGTGCCGGGGCGCTGGCCCTCGCGCACCAGCGGCGTGACCTGGCGTCCGGCCCCCCGATTGAGCCCGGCCAGCTGGGTTTGCACGCTGGCGAAATCCGGCACCGCGCCTTCCTTGAGCCCCGGTACTTCCTCGCGGATTTCCACCGGCGAATAATGCTTGGCCCCCACCACCCGCACGCGGCCGACCTTGGTTTCGCTGACTTGCAGGTAGACGATGCCGTCATCGACCTTCTGCTCCGGCAGTTCCACAAACACCGACTGGTAGCCACGCGCCTGGTAGATCTTCTGCAGCGCATCGCGGGCGCCTTCGATATCGTTCAGGGTTTTTTGCGGGCCGAGAAACGGGTACACCGCCTCTTCGATCGTTGCCGCATCGAGCACGGTATTGCCGCGCACGAAGTACTCGTTGACGTCCACCCGGCGCGCCGGGGCATCGCCCTCCTCGGCCAGCGCCGGCTGCACCAAGGTGCCCAGCGCCAAGCAACACAGCGCCAGCGTTGACTTGAACAGATGCTCCACACAGCCCCCTAAATATCTAAAATGTTGCGCCCTCGCCGATTGCACGGCGTTTGGCCTGCTCAATTGCCGGTTGTCGAAAGTTGGCTGTGCCGTGCCAGCCAGGTGTGCAACAAGGCGAAGTTCAACGAGAACTCCGGCATGTGCAGCAAGGCACCGCAAAACACGTCACCGATGATGGTCTGGATCAATTGCACCGCCCGTGGGTCGTTCAACAGGGTGGCGATATCGCGCTGCAGCGCCTGGATGCCCCACACCTTCTGGTGCAGGTCGAGGCCGACGAACCAGCGGAACAGCAGGTTGTAATTGAGCTGCTCGTGCAGTTGCTGTTCGCTGGGCACGGAATACAGCAGTTGCAGCAACAGGATCTGCAGCACGGTGCGCGGTGCGATCTGCATCCCGGGTGCGGGCCGCAGCAGGGCGTGGTGCCGGTCGAACATTTCGTCGATCTGCGGGCGCAACAACACCAGCGAATGGCCCGCGGGGATGTAGCTGGAGACTTCCTTCAAGGCGCCCTGCCAATCGTCCTGCGAAACGATCCACACCCAGGGCGCACCATAGCGGTACACCGAAACCGGCTTCTTGCGCGCGGCTTCGACAATCTTCGACAGGCGCTGATCGAGCTCCTGCATGCCGACTTTCGAGTAACGTTCCATAGTTCCCATGTGCCCCACTCCTGGCGTCCTGCTGACGGCTGGCGAGGCGACTTGTGGCCGCCTCCAGCGCGTTACATAGGCAAGACGGGCGTGGGTGGGAGCTACCGAACTTTTGTCATGAAAGCTTCATTTTGGATTGAGTGGGGGGCATTTTTTTGGGGGGGGAGCGGGTACATATCCGGTTCTTTGGGCGTGGCGGATGGTGGGTCGGTGGGTATATCCGGTTCTTCGGTAACGGCGGCTGGCGGTTCCGCTCTTACAGCGG
Organism: Pseudomonas marginalis; assembly: GCF_024169655.1. Taxonomy (GTDB): domain Bacteria; phylum Pseudomonadota; class Gammaproteobacteria; order Pseudomonadales; family Pseudomonadaceae; genus Aquipseudomonas; species Aquipseudomonas paraveronii. The sequence continues at coordinate 3,529,234 of NZ_JALJWV010000001.1, forward strand.
GTCACTTTGGAAAAGCCCCAAAGTAACCAAAAGGCTCTTGCCCCACCACTCGGCACCTCGCTAGTGCTCGGTGTGCCCTCACTCCGGCTTGAATCCGTGGGCCGCCGTCATGGGCCATCCTTGGCCCAGGACGGCTAACCCGGCGTCCTGCCGGGTTACCCACGGATTCAAGCCTGCGTTCGGCCAGCGTGGTTTAACGGGGCGCCTAAGATCAAAATCAAAAGCCAGAGCAAAAGCAGAGCAAAAGCATAATGAGATCTATCTGATATATGGAGCCCCCTCCCACCTTTCCAACCGAGTTAGCCATGAAACACCAGCCGGCTATTAGGCCGCCGCGCCAACAGCAAAAAAAAAGGGGCAATCACTGATTGCCCCAAACGTACATCGAGAGGTCCTTCCACCTACAACGTGATCTGCTTGCGCTCCTCATCCGTCAACCGCGCACGCGCCTGTTCGCTCAGCGGCCCGGCGCCCAGTACCTGCACCGGGCTGTTGGGGTTGTACCCCGAGGTCTTCGGCTGTTCCTGCGGTTCGCGTTGCACCGGCTCGGAGCCAAAGCTCAACACTTCCACCGTCACGATCGACGCCCTGCCCTGCTTGGCCGCCGCCTGCTGGCTGCGCGCCGCGTCTTCCGCCGCCTGGGACGCCGCCGCCCCCGCGGCGCTGGCCGAGGTCATGGCGCCGGTATTGACGGTGGCCGTCACCGGCACCCCGGACGACTTGCCCTGGGTCTGGATGTTCGCCGCGTTGACCACATGCAAGGCGGCGATGTTGACGTTGCCCGAGACCCGAATGCCCGCCTCGCCCGCGTCGATGGTGCCGGCCGGAGCCAACAGGTCGATGTCACCGGCCGGCACTTCGGCAATCGGTGCCAGGGTGGCAATACCGGCACCGGCGCTTGGCACACTGGGTGACAAGGTCACGTTGCCCCAGGTGTCATAGAGCCGCTTGGGCGGCGTGTACAGCACGGTGGTTTTCGAGCCACGGCCGGCGTTGATGTCGCCTTCGTTGGACCAGGCGAGAATCGCCCCGCCAAAGGTGGTCATGATCCGGCTCTGGCCTAGCAGGATGCTGCCCCGGGAATACAATTGAATATCCCCGGCACCCTGCGTGAGGACCCCGGCACTGGCCGGCGGCACGTTGCCTTCAATCCCGAACACCTGCTGCCCGCCCGGGCTGAGCATCTGGATATTGCCGCCAAACAGGGTATGCACCCCGGCACCGCCGTACAGGGTAATGTCGCCGTTGTACATGATCGGGTTACCCGCCACGTCCTTGCTCGGCAACAGTGCGTTGATGGCCGCGCGGCTGCGGACAAAGCTACCGGAACGCGGGCCAGCGGCCAGGTTGTATTCGCGACCACCTTCGCGCACTTCGGCGAAGTACACCGAACGGGCAAAGATGCGTTGCTGCTCGTGGCCCAAGCCTGCAAAGTACGCCCGCGCCTGCTCGGCATCGCCGCTGAAGGCGTAGCGCTCGTTGAGCCATTGCAACAGTTCGGCCTCGTAGGTTTTCGCCACCTTGCCGGCTTGCGCGGCCAGCGCGACACCCTCGACCGCCTGATTGGCGCGGTCCAGGTAGGGCGTGACGAACTTCAGGTAATCCAGGCCGTTGAGCCCGACCCCGGCTTCCAGCACGATGGATGCCCCCGGACGGGAGTCGCCCACCGCCACCGGTCCCAGGCTGGTGATGGATGCTTTGTCGGCCATCAACAGGTTGCGCCCGGCACTGACTTCCAGGGTGCCGGGGCCGGCGACGTTGAAGCTGCTGTAGAGAATGTCGCGCCCGGCGGAAACCACCGACACGTCCTCTGGGCGGCTGTGAACGAACAGGTTGCCGCGGCTTTCACCCAAGTAATCGCCGTTGTAACCCAACAGTTTAGGAAGCACCGTCGACGAGCCCATATCGGTACCTGAACTGACAATGTCGCGCCCCGCCCGCATCCAGACCGGGCCTGCGGACTCATAGCGGACCTGGCCTTGACGCGGGCTGCCGAACGTCAGGATCTCACCGCTGCGCAGCCCCACGATGTCGCCCTGCTGGGCATAAAACCTGGCCGGCTCTGCCTGGGAAGCCGGACGCGCAAGATCAGTCGCGCTGCGGAAGGCGAACAAGGAAAGGTCGTCCTGTATCGCGTCACTGCCCAGGTTGTTGACGACCAGGCTGAACCCATTCCTGCCGACAAAGGCTGGCGCGAACGGCGTCGGTATAGCACCCTGGCTGTCACCCGACTGGTTGACCGCATAACCGCTGGCGTAAATTGAGTCCCCGGCCAACATGGCCAATCGTCCTTTGCTCGACGGCGCCAATAACAGCGAATAAGCGGGATTGTTAGGCAGCGGGCCAGCACCCAGCGCGGATGCGCCGAGATAAATACTGCCATTGGCTGCTACCACGCCGAGCTTGGAGGGGAAGATGAAACGCCCGTCCGAACTGGAGTAGTTTTGCTCGGGCAGAGGATTCAGCTGGCCATTGGCGCTCAGCGACATGCTCTGCACGCTAGGCGTCAAACTGCCACCTGCGGAGAACAAGTCGATGGCGGTACGTTCGGTCCATAATGAGAACCATGTGGTGCCATTGCCATAATCGCTACCGTTGTAACTGAACGCTTGGGTATTTTCGGTAGAGACGCGTCCAGGGTCGCCGGTCCCCGCCAACACCAGGTCACCTCGCGTCGACAGCGTGGCCGTGGCGTCGCCCAGCATCAAGGTGATCCCGCCCGTGGCCGTGCCCAGGCTTGCGGTGTACGGCGAGTAGGCTCGGCTTTCCTTGACATCCTGATCGTTACGCATACTGCCGTAATTCAAGGCAATGCCCCCCAGACTGCCTGCCTGCAGGTTCAAGGCGCCACGCAGGTTGGTCAGCACGCCATTGAGGCTGAGTGTTTGTGCCTTATAGTCGACTGATTGCAAGCTGGCGGTATTACTGCGGGTCGCACGAGCGTCCAGCCCAGGGTTCAAATCGCCTCCCATGCGTACATCCAGGTCGCCGCCCCCCGTCAACAGCAATTGACCGTCCACCACCCGCCCGGTACTCCCCACTGCCAACACCAGGCCTTCACTGCGCGGTGCTCTCAAGCCATCCACGGAGCCACGGCGCGTCTGCATGCCACCATCGCTGCCCAGGTCCAGGGTCAGATTGCCGCCGCCCAGCGTGCCGACACCGGTGAACCCCACCAGGCGTGGCAGCTGGTCTATCTGTGCAGCGTCGTCAAAATACCGGTTGGCAGTGCCGCTTTTGCCCTTTATATAAGTGCCAAAGTTGATCCACCAACTGGTCGGTATCGGGGTGACACCCGCCGTGCTGCCTGTGCCTTGGCGCCACAACCAGTTGCCCAGGTTCGCACTGTTGAGTTGGCTGCGACCGTCATTGTCCATTGGCCTATCTTGCATCGACGTCCAGACAGCGCCCGTCAGGCTACCGCCAGTGCGCAGCAACACGTTGCCGCCCCCGTCTGGGTACCAGGCGGCGTAAGGGCTGGCGCTGCTTTCATCGACCAAGGCTTCATACGCCTTGGCCGCGCTACCCAGTACCGCCCCATCCGCAGCGGTGGCGCGAGCCCGGTTGAAGTCGGCGGCGGCGCTGCCTGCGCGAGACGCGCTGGAGGCCCCTGCGGTGTACACGCCGTAGGGCGATTGCATTGAGACGTTGCCCGCAGCGATCAGATCCAGATCACCGGTGCCGGTGCGCAGCACACTGAAATGCTGACTCACGGGTGAAACCAGTTTGACCGGCCCGACGATCACCTGCTCAGGGATTGCTGGAGTGGGTTCGCCCAAGGAAACGCACAGATCTGCGTCGCACATGCTTTCGTTTTCGGGTGACACCGGCGCCCCGGGAGTAAAGCCAAACAACTCGGCTAAGTCGCTCCACACATAGTTGACGCGCACGCAAAAGTCCGGGCAAGAAGTCCACTCGGACTCCGGCACCGGAGTACCCGCCGTGACGCCGAACAGTTCGGCGGCAAAGTCACTCCAGTACCAGGCGCCGCCTGGCCGGGCCGGTTGCCCCGGGATGATGGTTTTACTGTGAGTCTCGTAAATGCCGTAGTGCGTGTCCGCCAGGGTCAGGTCGCCGGCAAAGGCCGGCTGGATCGAACGCGTGTCGGCCGCCTGGGTATCAGCACCGGACACCAAACGCAACGACCACGACTGCGAGCCTTCGGCCAACATCGGTGCCACAGCCCAGTTCTGGCGTGCCGTGGCGCCGGTCACGGTGCGCAACGGCACCGATAGCGCGCCGTTCGGCAGTTTGACGTCCGTGCCATAAGGAATCAGCGCGCCAACCTTGAGAGCCAGGTTCCCAGCCAGCAAAACACCGTCGGTCGCACTGCCGCTCAGCACCCCTCGGCTGGGTAACGGCACGCCGGCCGGCCAGGTCATCGCGCGCAGGGCGGCAGCGCCCGCCAATACCGTGCCGGCGTCCAGTCGTGTACCGGCAGCGAGCACCACAGGTTGTTGCAACAACGTGCCGGCGGCATACAGCAGGTTGCCGGCGCTGTCGCGCACCGCCGCGCTCAACACGGTATTGGCCGGCAGGGTCAGTGGCGCATCGAGGATGCCCTGCGTCGGCAGCACAGTGCCTTGCGCCAGCGTGGTGGCCTGGATCGGTAACGAGTAGTTGAGGGTCTTGCCAGTGGGGAATGCACTGCCCTCTGCCAGCACCACACCCGGGCCGGGCACGATCACATCGCTGCCGAACCCTTGCAGGCCGGGCGTCAGCACCCAGCCGTTGTCGTCCGGGGTGGGCGGCGGCGGGGCAAAACCGTCGTTGATGCTGCCGTAGACGTCCAGGTTGCCACCGGCACGCACCACCAGGCTGCCGACCTCGCCCGAACCATACACCGACGTCTTCGGCGTATTGCGGTTGAGGCTGGCATAGCGCATGCCCGACAGGTCCAGGTCGCCACTGACCACCAGATCGCCTTCGGTGACGATTTCCACGCCTGGGCGCAGGTGGAAGGCGTCGGCGTAGCGGCCGTTGTTCAAGCCCGCCAGCTTGCCTTGCGTCAACCCGAGGTTATTCAAGGCATTGTTGATAAAGGTTTCACTGAGCGCGTGTTTTTTATTCAGGTAATCCTGATCGATCACCTGATACGGCCGGCCACTGGCCGACGGCTCAACGCCGAGCGGCGCATCGGTGTAACGGGCGACGGCGTTCAGCGCGATGGAGCGGGCGCCAAGGATATCGACGCGCCCGCGCGCATCGATGGCCACATCATTGGCATTCAGCCGGGGGGCATTCAGTTCCAGGGTGCCACGGGCCAGGCCGTCGTATTGCCCCGGGCCACGGCCCAGGACCGCAGCCGTGCCGTGGCGCACGTCGATACGTGCGCCATCGGCCAAGGTCAATTGACCGTCACCGCTGTTGAGTTCAACCATCGCCCGGTTCGGCGCATCGATGATTTTGCCGTAGCTGTCGACCCGCAACGCCGTACCGTGGGCATCCAGCACCGCACTGCCGGCGAGGGTCAGGCCCTGCTTGCCGGCCAGGCGGATACTGCCGACCCGCTCACCACTGGCGTCGACAGTGCCTACCACCGTCAAACTGCCGTTATCCACCGAGACATTGACCTGATTGGCCTTGAGTTCATCGCCGATAACCAGGTTGCCCTGCTTGAGCTGGAAGCTGCGCGAACCCCACACCTGCCCCTGGTTCAAGCGTTGGTTCAACGCGTCGAAATCCCCCATCTGCTGCGCACGAATGTCCACCCCACCCGCCTGGTACGGCACCAGGGTGCCACCGGCATCGTAATAGCCGCTGCTACCGGCGCGGATCTGCCCTTGCAAGTCGACCTGCCCGGCTCCGGCGTCCACCGCCACGGCTTTGAGCAGGCCACCTTGGTTGTATCGGGCTGACAGGTCGACGAGTGCACCTGCCGCCTGATAAATGTTGCCGTGGCGGCTTTCCAGGCTGACGTCACCGCCCCAGCTGTATTTGCTCACGTCGTTGTTCCGCACGGTGCGACCACTGAGGTCCAGACGCGAAGAGGCGCCTAGGGTCAGCGCTTCGTCGGCGCTGAGGGTCAGCTTGCCGCTGGGCAACACCACCGCCGTATCGACCGCCACGCTACGCCCGGACAGCGATAACTCGGCGCCCAACGCGTCGATGGCCGCCGCATCCGCCGGGGCCGCACCGTTGGCCGGGGCCACTACGGTCACTGCGCCACCGGCGGTAATCCGGTTGACCGAACCGGCTTCACCGGTCAACAACGGCGCGGTGATGGTCAAGTTGCCGCCACTGTAGGCAAAGCCCTTGCCCGCTTCATAAGCGCCCTGGGACTGATGCACCGCCAGGCTGCCTTTGTGGTTGGCCGTAATGCGTTCGTCGGCGTTGAGGTGGACATTGGCAAAGCCCAGGGTCATGCGGCCATTCTCGGTCAGGCCATCGGGCTGGGCGTTGCGGCCATAGCCGAATTCGATGCGCCGGGCCTGCAGCTCCAGGGTGCCGCTGCCGGTGCCCGCACCTTGGTTGATCACGGCCGGCGGCGCATTGGTATCGCCTCCCCACACCAAGGTGCCGGTCTGGATCAACGCCACATCCGCCGCGTTGCCATAGCCATAGATCGCCGGAGTCGTCAGTAACAGTTCATCCAGCAGTGACTTACCCGAGCTGTCGAGGGTGCTCAGGGTGGCGCTGCCATAGAAGTTCAAGGATTGCCCAGCTGTCAGTGCCAGGCTTTTCAGGGCCGGTGCGCCGCGTGAGGTATCGCCGCGCAACAGGCGATCCATCACGTGCTGATTGAGGGTCAAGCCCGACGGCAACACGCCACGCGCGGCGGCCTCGGCCAACGCCTCGGGGCTGCCGACGTTGATCCCACCCACCGCCAGCGCCAGATGACGGGTGCCGTAGCGCACACCGTCACTCAAGGCAAAGCGGTTGGTGGTGGCAAAGGCGATCGAGCCCTCGGAATACAGCGACGTTTCACCGCTGCAAGCCCCTGGATTGCACTGGCCGATCAGGATGCTGCCTGGTCCTCTATTATTATCGCCAGCGGTTGGGGCCAGCATCTGCAAGCGCCCATTGGACACTGCCAGGACACTGTGAGCGCCTGGTCGATAGATAAAACCATCATCCGAGTCATAGGCAGCCTTGCCGAGCCCCAGGGTGTTGATCGATGCACCTTGTTCGATCTCAATGGCGCCCGAAGACGTACCCGTCATCAAGAACACTTCCGGCGCCGCCAAGCTCGCCCCCTGACGCACAACCACCGAGTTCGCGCTGGTTCCTGTGTCGAACCCGGCGAAATTACCACCCTGGCCGTACATCACCGTCATCACGCCGCCCACCACCAAACGGGCGGCCCCCAAGGCATTCAAATCACTGGCGCGTACTGCCACCGTCGACGGCGTGGCACTGGCTCGGGCGGTGTCAGAAATCACCTCGATGGCGTTGCCCTGCACCGCTACAGTGGCACCGAATCCACCCTCCGCGGGTTTAAAACGCCCCTCGCCATCAAAGGTGAACCCCACGTCTTTTTGACCGGCGATCAGTTGCAGCTTCAGGGTTTTGGCGTCGGCTTCAAGGGCCGCACGCGGGACGCCCAGGCGCGCAGCGTCAGCGCGCACGAAGTCTGCGTAACGGGTTTCGTTGTACTGGGAATACCGGCGCAATACCGCCGCCGGCGTGACGATCACCTGGCTCGACAGGCTGTCGCGAATGCCGGTGTGGGCAATCGACAGGAAGCCCTCGGTTGACCAGGAACCGTTATTCATGGCCGAGGCGTTCGGCGTCGAACCTGCGGCAAACGCCGTTGCCAAGCCGTTGATCTCGACCCGAAATGCCCCCGGCAACAAGGCATAAGTAGACGGCAGCAAGGTATAGGTCCCCGCCGGCAAGCCTGGAACCCCGGCGCCGATACTGATTTGTTGCCCCACCAGCGGCTGGGTCGCACCCGGCTCGCCACCGCTGGGCGCGACTCCCGGCTGGGCGCCGGGAACAATCGCATAGATCGGGTTGGTGGCCAGCCCCGGCAAGGTAAAGCGCCCGTCCGTACCGATTTGCACCAACGGGTTGTAGCGCGCATCGGTAGAGCCGCCGCGCCCGGACACAAACGCCGCGCCGAGCAACTCACCGCCACCGGCAAGGTCCAGCACCGCGTCCTGCTGCACATTCAGCGAGCGCCCGACCAATTGCAGACCAACGGCCAGACTGCCCGTGCTATAGGTGCCACCGACGCCCAGCAACTCCACCTGTTTGCCGTTGTACTGCCAAGTCACACCGTCGACTGTCCCGCCATACGGCAGCACCAGGCCACCGGCGCTGACGGAGGTCAGGCTGCCAGGCAACAGGTTGATCACTTTGGTGGATCGGACGATGCCGCCATCCACGCCCAAGGTCAGCACGCCCATGGGCGCCCGTAACACGCCGCCTTGTTCGATGGTCGAGGCACTCAACAGTAAGCTGCCAAACACTGAATAAGGTTGCGCCGGGGCCTCACTGCCGACCCGGCCGATGCGCAAGGTGCGTGTCGGGTCAAAGTCGCTGTTGGGCCCCGTGTAGCCGGCCGTGACCTCGGCAACGGCCCCCGTAGCCGGGTAAATCTGCGCCGCCGTCAGGCTCAAGTCGGCCTGGGTGGTCAAGGCGGTTTTAGTATTGTTGGCGCTGCGGGCCAGAAAGCGCATATCCCCCAGGCTGACCAACTGGGCCTGATCGAAGGCGCGTCGGTCAATGCCGTTGGCCAACGCCTTGGAGCGCTCGGCATGGGCACCGAAGTTGAGGCTATCACGCACATCCAGCACGTTTGCCGCTTCAACCCTCAAGAGCCCGGCTGTACCCTGCGTGGAAACGCCACCCTGGACGGTCGGACGAACGGCGCCGTCGCTGCCCTGGCTGTTGTTGCCAACCCCGGCCAGGCGTACATAAGGCGCCGCCAGGAGCACTTGGGACTGTCGGGGCGCGCCATCCGTCAACGCCATGGCCCCGGAATACAGGCTCAGGCTCTGCCCCAGACGCAGGGACACGTCACCGTCGAAGCTGATCAGACCATTGCTCAACAGCGACAGGTTATCGAAGCCGCCGGCGTCGACCTGGCTGACCGTGAGCCGGCCATGACCATAGGCCAGGCTGCCCGCGGCCGATTCGGGGGTGCTGCCGGCGGGCAACGGCACGCCCGCATCAGCGGCACTGACAATCAATTCGCGGGCTTGCCGCACGCGAGCCGCAGCCGATTCGGCGTACAGCGGCGTTTCCAAGGCCAGGCTCAGGGAACCACCCGCCGCACCGGCACCACCGCTGCTGGCCTTGAGCGTACCGTCGAGGTACACGCCGGTGTTGGATGCCAGGGAGATGTTGCCGCCACGGCTGGCGATCACGCTCGGGCCGGCACCGACCAGGTCCTGCACCGCCTGGCTGCCGGAAGCGTCAAGGCGCGCGCCTTCGCGCACCACCACAAACAGGTTGGCGGCGGAGGCGATCCCGGTGGCCGGGTCGATCACCCCGCCAATCACGATAGTGCCGCCCTGGCCGACCGTACCGTAGCGCCGGCCGAGACTGTCCACTGCGGTGAACGCCCGCCCGGCCACGTCCAGTACTGCGTGTTCACCGATCCAGATCGAACGGCCATGGCCTTGGTTTTCAACGTCACCGGCCACGTTGGGTTGCACGCTGACGGCGCCCAGCGTGATGCTGCCGCCCCAGGCATTCAGGCTGCCATCCACGGTCAACTGGCCAACGCTGCGTAGACTGATCGCTTGACCCGGATCAACCTCGATCCGCGCGCCCTGGCCGATGCGCAGTTGCGCCGACGCCATCTGCGCCGCTGTCGACAACAACGTACCGGCTTGCAAGCTCACGCTCGCGCCTTTGCGGGGGGTCAACAGGCCCTTGGTGGGGTTTTCCTGATACTGTGGCGCAGTCCAGATCTCCAGTGCGGTGCGTGGTGCTGCACCGCTCGCCACGCTTTGTGCGTTGTCATTGAGGCGGTACACCGGTGCTGTCACGGCAAGCTGGGTGCCATCGGCGACCACCAGACCTTCATTGCCCGTGATCTCATAGGCGCCAAAGCCCTTATTGAAGAACCCGCTGTTGAGCTGCAACGTCCCGGTACCTGGGGCAACCGCCGAATCGCTGATCAGCACCCGGCCGGCCTGCACACTCAGGCGCCCGCCGCCATTGACCCCATACCCGAGCAGCTCACCGTCGAGGGCCAGGCTGCCTCGGCTGTCGGCGCTATTGGCGTTGGCCGCGAGCGTCAGGTCACCGCCCTTGCCGCCAGTGAGCTGGCCCTTGGCATCCAGGGCTGCGCCGGATGAGACGTCGACCTGGCTACCTGCCGCCAGGGTCATATCACCGCTACTGCGCAACGCCACGCTGCCGCCGTTGAGATAGGGCAAACGGCTGCCATCGCCGGTGCCCAGCCGCTGATTGCTCCACAGGCCGCTGGCATCCAGGGACACGCCGTTGTTCACCGTCAGGCTGCCACGCCCGCCGAGCGTCACATCGACTTTGCCGGCAGGGGTGATCTGCGTTTGTACGTTACCCAGTTGCAGGCTGCCGGAATGCGCGGTCAGGTTGGCATTGACCTCGATTTTCGGAGCAAACAGGCTGATGTCGCCGGCGGCGGCCACTTCCAGCGCACCGTTGACCAGAATCGAACCGGTGCTGGCGATTTTGATCGCCCCCAGTTCCGTCGCGTTCAAGGCATCGGTGTCCAGATAGAGCGTGGACACCCGATCGGCCGGCAGTACGGTGGTCAAGTCCAGACCTGCGGCGATAGCCGCCCCCCGCTGCCCGAGCACGACGTTTTTTACGGTGCCGGCATCCGCTCCCAGGGCGTACTGCAACGTGGCGCTGTCCTTGACGTAATACGGCACGTAACTACCGACCACGAATTGGGCACCGCGGGCCACGGCTTTTTGCGATTGCACATAACCGTCCAGGCCTTTTTGCGCGGCCTGGGTCTGGCGTTCGCCCTGATAGGTGTCACCCACAACCTGGCCCTCCAGAACCGCACTGGCGGTACTGACGACCAGGCGTCCGGCATCGCGCCCCACGGTGTAGGCACCTTCTGAACGCTCACGCGGGGCGATCAAGGGGTTGTAGTAATACTCGGTCACGCCCCAGCGCTGGCTGTGGTCTTCATAGCCTTTGTAAATCCCGCTGTAGAGCAAGTCCCCCGGCGCGGTGGACAGTTCATACAAACGCCCGTCAGGCCCTTTGAGCCAGGTTTGCTGGACCTTGCCCGCCTGCACATCGAGGGTGCCGCCGGACAGGTTGATCTGCGACCCCTGTTGGGTCACCACGTCCTTACCGCTGAAGGTCACCGTACCGCCCTGGGCCATCCACTCGCCAATGCCGTGATTACGGGTGCCCAAATAACCGCCCACTTCCAGCAGGCCGCCCGCGGTGTACCAGCGGTCGGTGGCGTAGCCATTGGTGCCGGCCGCGACAAAAATCAAGTCGCGGACATCCACCCACACATCGTTGTTATTCAGGGACTTGCCGTCGCGATTGACCGCCGCATCGCGCTGCTCGTTGCCCTGGATATTGACCTTGACGCTATTGGACGCCATCGACACCTTGACCCCGGTGGCGCCGGACACGTCGATCACCGCGCCGTCGCGCACCAGGGTGCGCTGCGCAGCCTTGATACCGACCTGGCCGCCGGTGGCCAGGGTCACGGAACCGCTGCGAAAATCCACCGTGCCGTCGCTGGTGATTTCTACCAGGGACTGATCACGGCGGTAGGTATCGGCCGGCACAATGTTGCCGTCCTGATCAAGCGACGGCGTCATCAGCCCGGCGCGCTGGCTGTCGAGGGCGCTGCTGCTGTCGAGCATAATCGCGCTGAGGCTGCCCTCGCCCAGGGTCACGCTGGCGTTGTTGCCCGTGCCCTTTACATGCAGGGTACCCCGGGCTTCCACCGACGAACTGGCGAGTAACACACCGTTTTGCAACACCTGCTGGCCGGCCAGGGTGATGTCACCGGTGGAGGCCTGAATCAGCCCGCTGTTGCTGACCTTGCCGTTGCCGGTGACGCTGACTTCATTGCCCCGCGTGGTGGACGCGACATTGCCATCGGTGCTGTAGCCCTTCTTGATCACAAAGCTGTCGCCCGCCGCCAGGGTGGTCTGGCCTCGCGCGGTGGAAATGGTCCCGGCGTTCTCCACCTCTTTGCCGAGCAACAGCACATAACCGCCGCCCGCAGTGGAGGTGGCGGGCACCTGGGTCTGGATCTGCGCGCCGCGCTCGACCGTCACTTTGCCGGCGGCCTGGGTAAAACCGGGCGCGCTGTTGCTTGAACTGTACAGCCCCTTGGCGGTGAATTGCTCATCGCTGAAGCCCGTGGCGGCAGCCACCAGGTTGCGCACGTTGACCTGGCTGCTGCCGCTGAACACAACGCCGTTGCTGTTGAGGATCAGCACCGTGCCGTCAGCCTTGAGCGCCCCTTGGATCTGGCTCGGCGCCGTGCTGTTGTTGACCTTGTTGAGCGCGGCCCAATCGCTGTTCTGTTGGAACTGCACGGTGGTGTTGCGACCGATGTTGAAGGTGTCCCAATTGAGGATCGCCTTATCGGCCGTTTGCTTGATCGACACCAGCGTCTTGCCGTTGGCATCGGTTTGCACCGGCCCCTCGGCATTGACGAACAGCAGCTTGCCATCCGCGCCGATCACCACATTCAAGCCGTTGCCGCCCAGGCCGTTATGGATCGTCTCCGGCCCCGCGCTGGCGTTATTGCGGGCAGCGGCCTGCGCCGCCTGTTGCGCGGCAATTGCGGCGACGCTGGTGTTGAGGGTCTGAAAGGAGCGTTGCAACTGCTGACCAAGCGCCTGTTGCTGGGCCAACGGCGGCGGCGTTCCCGGCAACGTCGCGCCAGGGCGCGCGCCGCCATCGGCCTGCGTCACGCCCTTGGCGGCAAACCAACCCGAACTGAATGCCTGGGGTTGCGCCGCGTGGGCACCACCGGTAAACACCAGCAGTGCGATCACATGGGCCAGGGGTTTAAGGCGCAACACCGGTTGACCGGCAGTGGCAGGCACGTTGGCGGCGCGGTTGGCAGGCAGCTTCAGACGGGAACGCATCACTTACAGGTCCTTTTGACGGGGCAGGCGAACGACGGGCGCGCGAACACTGCGCGGGCACGTGTTGTGGTTATTGCTTAAGGCGGTTGCCGAGGGGGGCGACCGAACTGATGTCACACAATGTTCATACAACGCGGTTCAACTGGCAGGTCGCGATGCGCAACGACAAAACCGGCAATGACGCGAAGTCATTGCCGGTTGTGGGGCCAACCCTGTCGAGACGGGGTGTTACAGCGGACGACCGATACCGTTGCAGGTGTTGGTGTCGCCGATGCGCAGCGAGCTGGTGGTGGCAACGAAGTTGTCGTAGACCGCTTTCTGCCAGGTGGTGGACAACGGAATGAACGAGTGGCTGCTGATAGCAGCGTTGTTCACGCCGGTGTAGTGACGCTTCAGGAAAGTCTGGATGCGGGCGTTGTCATTGGTGTCTTTGTAGCACTGGCTGAAGACCAGGTTGGTGTAGCCGACGATGGGGTAGCCTGCGGTCGGGTTGGCAAACGTAGGGACCCAGTTCAACGGGTCGGCGGCGGCGGTGGAACCGACGGTCGGCGGCGCAATAGTATCGAGAGAAGCTTGAACGTTCACTTCAGTCGGCAGAAAGCCATTGACCGAGGCAACGGCGGCGGCGCTGTTGAACGCGGCGTAGTCAGGGCTGACGTAACCGATGGCACCGTTGTTATTGGTGATCGCGGTGGCGACACCTTGGCTACCGGTTACGGCGAGGTAGCTTGAACCGAGCGGAGCGCTGGTGGCTGGGTCAAAGCCGATAGCGGTGACGAAGCTGTTGCTGACATTCGGTACCGACGCGGGTTTTACCGCTTTGAGGTGGTTGGTAAAAATCTCGGTGGTCCCGCTGGTTTCATTACGGTAGACCACTTTGATCTGCAGGTCTGGACCGGCAACCCCGTTGAATTGCACGTCTTTCCAGTTAGTGATCTTGCCGGCGAAGATATCGGCCAACTGAGCACTGGTGAGCTGCAGCGAGGTTTTACCGTCGATGCGGTAAGGCACGGTCACCGAAGTGGCTTCAGCCGGGACTTGAACCAGCGGGCCATAAGCGGCGCGGCCTTTAACGGTATCAGCGTTGTAAGCAGCCAGTTCCGCGGCGCTCACCACCGAGTCGCTACCGGCATAGTCGACGGTGATACCGGCGGCCAATTTCAACTTGGTCGAATCGTTACCGAAGAACGCCTTCTTGCCGTCGCCACTGCCCACACCGATGTAGGGGCTAAAACCTGGAATGCTGGCAGAGAGGATGCCGGTAGCCGTCGTCGATGTGGCAGTGCTGCCGTAGAGTTTTTCCGGCAAGGTAGCCCCGCCACCGACCACTGCGGCCATGGATTGGGCCGAAGCCAGTGCTGCAACTGCCAAAGAGGCCGCGATCATAGTGCGCTTAAACATGAAGAATCTCCTTTCGTCGTGTTTGTACGTTTGAGGTAGATAGCTCTTGCATGACGCCATGGCTCCGGTCCCAAGCCGTGTTCCGGGGGTGGCTGGGGGTGAGGCCATGGCTAGAGAATTTCGCAGCTTCCGATGACAGCAATGGGAAAAAACCTCGGGAGGAAGGGCTTGATTTTTAAAAAGATTCTCGGGTGTTTTGGTCACGGTTTTGAGCGGTTTTGAGGCAGGTGACAGCGCGGTTTCAGTGGGGGTTTCGTCAAGGCGGCACGGGCTGTGGCGAGGGGGTTGGATGTGACGGAATGAGGAACCCGAGGTCTGGGGCTGGCGGTATCGGCCCACCCCGAAATCAACTGAACAGATAGGGTCCACTGTGGGAGGGGGCTTGCCCCCGATGAGGGAGTGTCAGCCACAGATGCATAAACTGACCCACCGCAATCGGGGGCAAGCCCCCTCCCACATTTTTGACCGCGTGTAGTCAGGTCACCAGTTGGTTGATCTCGATGATCGGCAACAGCACCGCCATCACGATCACCAGCACCACGGCGCCCATCACTACGATCATCAGTGGCTCGAGCAGCGCGGTCATGCCCATGGCGCGGCGTTCGATGTCGCGCGACAGGGTCTGCGCCGCGCGTTCGAGCATCGGCGGCAGTGAGCCGGTTTTTTCGCCGCTGGCGATCAGGTGGATCAGCACCGGCGGGAATACCTTCTCCACTGCCAGCGCCGGAGCGAGGTTGACGCCTTCGCGCACTTTGGCGGTGGCGTCGTTGACGCACTGGCTCAGGCGTTCGTTGGACAAGGTCTGGCGCGCCGCTTCGAGGGCGCGCAACAGCGGCACCCCCGCGCCGCCGAGGATCGCCAGGGTCGAGGCAAACCGTGCGGTGTTCAGGCCCAGCACAAAGCGCCCGATCAGCGGCAGGCGCAGCACCCGGCTATGCCAGTTCAGGCGCGCCACGGGGTTGCGCAGGTACAGGCGCCAGCCCCAGAAGCTGCCGACGATCCCGGCAAAACACAGCCACCCCCAGGCGCGGATGAAGTCGCTGGCGTTGAGCATCGCCAGGGTCAGCCCCGGCAGGTCCTGGCGCGCCTGGGAGAACGCGCTGACCACCTGGGGCACCACGTAGCTGAGCAGGAAAATCACAATGCCGATGGACACCAGCCCCACCACGCCGGGGTAGATGAATGCGGTGAGGATCTTGCCGCGCAGGTTGTTGCGCTCTTCGATGTAGTCGGCCAGGCGCTCCATCACCTGGGCCAGGTCGCCGGACTCCTCCCCCGCCGCGATCAGCGCACGGTAGATCGACGGAAAGTCACGAGGCCGCGCAGCCAGAGCATCGGCCAGGCGCATGCCGCCACGCACATCGGCGCGCACGGCGGCCAGGGTCTGGGCGATGTGCTTTTTCTCGGCCTGTTCCACCGTCGCGCTCAGCGCCGCTTCCAACGGCAGGCTGGCGCCGAGCAGGCTCGCCAGTTGCCGCGTGGCCCAGGCCAGGTCGTTGTCCGACAGCTTGGCGCTGAACAGGCTGCTGCCGCTCGCTGCCTGTTGACTGCCTTCGACCTGCACCAGAAGCGCGGTCAGGCCACGGCTGCGCAACGCGGCAAACGCCGCGCTCTGGCTGTCCGCCTCCAGGTGCCCGGCCTCGACCTTGCCGCTGGCGTCGGCGGCTTCATAGCGATAGCGATTCATCAGGCGTCCCGTGTCACACGCAGGATTTCTTCGGCGGCGGTGGTGCCGCTGCGCACCCAGCGCTCGCCGTCTTCACGCAGGCTGAACATACCGGCGCGGCGTGCAGCCAGGCGCAGTTCCTGCTCGCCAGCGCCCTGGTGGATCAGGCTGCGCACCTCGTCGTCGACGCAGAACAATTCATGGATACCGGTACGCCCGCTGTAGCCGATCTGGTTGCACTGCGCGCAGCCCACCGGGCGCCAGGTGCCCGGCACGGCCGGGTCTGCCTGCTTGCAGTGCGGGCACAGGCGCCGCACCAGGCGCTGGGCCAACACGCCCAACAGTGAAGACGCCAGCAGGAACGGTTCGACGCCCATATCGATCAGGCGGTTGACCGCCGACACCGCGTCGTTGGTGTGCAGGGTGGCGAGCACCAGGTGGCCGGTGAGCGAGGCTTGCACGGCGATCTGGGCGGTCTCCAGGTCGCGGATTTCGCCGATCATGATGATGTCCGGGTCCTGGCGCAGGATCGCGCGCAGGGCCAGGCCGAACGTCATGTCGATCTTGGCGTTGACCTGGATCTGGCTGATACCCGGCAGGTCGTACTCCACCGGGTCTTCGACGGTGAGGATATTGCTGGTGCTCGCATCCAGCCGCGCCAGCGCGGCGTAGAGGCTGGTGGTCTTGCCGCTGCCGGTAGGCCCGGTGACCAGCACGATGCCGTGGGGCTGGCGGATCAACGTGTCGAGGCGCGCCAACAGGTGCGCTTCCATGCCCAGGGTTTCCAGTTGCAGGCGCCCGGCCTGTTTGTCCAGCAGCCGCATCACCACGCGCTCGCCATGCCCGGTGGGCACTGTCGACACGCGGATATCAATCGGCCGCCCGGCCACGCGCAGGGCGATGCGGCCGTCCTGGGGCAAGCGTTTTTCGGCGATGTCGAGCTGGGCCATGATCTTGATCCGCGACACCAGCGCGCCATGCAGCGCCTTACGCGGCGAGACCACGTCGCGCAGGGTGCCGTCGACGCGGTAGCGCACCACCGAGTGGGTTTCGTAGGGTTCGATGTGGATGTCACTGGCCTCATCGCGGGCGGCCTGGGTCAGCAAGGCGTTGATCATGCGGATCACCGGCGCGCCGTCCTGGGTGTCGAGCAGGTCGGTGATCTCGGGCATGTCCTGCATCAGGCGGTCGAGGTCGACTTCGTTTTCGGCGGCGCCGACCACCGCGGCGGCGCTGCCGGTGTCGGCATAGGCACTGGCGAGCAGGCCGTCGAGTTCATCGTCGCGCACCTGTTCAAGGTGGCTCTGGCCGAACTGCCGCTGGACTTCGCTGATCGACCAGCCGGGGGTCGACGGGCAGACGGTCAGCCGCATGCCGGCCTCGCCGGGGCGCAGGAGGATGCGCTGGGATTTGGCCCAGGCGTAGGGGAGCAGGCTCATGGGGTTGACCCTTTTGGATTGAGTACATATCCGTTGCTGCGGTAACGGCGGCTTTACGGGGCGCTTAAGATCAAGATCAAAAACAAAGCCGAGGCGGCCTGATTTCGCAAGCGAACGCGCTCCCCCTGTGGGAGCTGACGCGCACTGTAAATGTGGGAGGGGGCTTGCCCCCGATAGCGGTGGATCTGTCATGCATGTATTGGCTGACACACTGCTATCGGGGGCAAGCCCCCTCCCACATTTTGAAGCGGTGAGTGCCCAGGAATTGGGGGCCTTCCAAAAGTGAGCCGCTGTAAGAGCTGAACCATAAGAGGCCGCTACCGCAACAACGGATATGTACTCCATCACCGCTGCGTCCCCCCCGAAGCCGGCACCGCCCTGATCACTGCCCTCGGTCCAGCCCCCGGAATCGCCTTCTCCACCGGCGGCAACTGCGGCGCCTGCACATCCGGCAGCGCCCAACTGCGCTCCGGCTGCAAGCCACCCTGCGCCCGGCGCATAAACTCATAGCGGTTCAACGTAATACTGCGCCCGGCGCCACTGTCGCGAATGATGTAGGGCCGCAAAAACACCATCAGGTTGGTCTTGTTCACACTGCGTTTTTCATTGCGAAACAACGCGCCCAACCCCGGGATATCCGACAGCCACGGCACCGCGTCATTGCTCTGGCTATAGCCGTCCTGCAACAACCCGCCGAGCACCATGATCTGCCCGTCGTCCAACAGGATGCTGGTATCGATCGCGCGCTTGTTGGTCACCGTGCCCGCGTCCACCGACGCCCGTGCGTCGACGCTGCTGACTTCCTGGTAGATATCCAGCTTCACCGTGCCGCCTTCGGAAATCTGCGGGCGCACGTTGAGCTTGAGCCCCACTTCTTCGCGCTGCACGGTCTGGAACGGATTGTTACTGGTGCCGCCGCCGCCCGTCACATAGCTACCGGTGACGAACGGAATGGTCTGCCCGACAAAAATGCTCGCGGCTTCGTTGTCCAGGGTCAACAGGTTCGGTGTCGACAGCACGTTGGTGCCGCCCTTGCTCTTCAAGGCGCGGGCCAGCACTTTGAGGTCGAGCACCTTGCCGATCCCGGGGATGTCGACGCTGCCATCGACCAGGCCGATATTCAGGCCCTTGGGCAGCACATCGATGCTGGTCTTGCTGGTCGATGTGCCATTCACCCCGCTGCCCCCCAGGTTCACCCCGCCAAAACCGCCCTTGCCGCCGAGGTTGCCGGCCTGCCATTGCACGCCGAATTCGCTGGCGTCGTCTTCGTTGACTTCGACGATCAGGCTTTCGATCACCACCTGAGCGCGGCGCTGGTCAAGCATGTCGATCACTTCGCGCAGGTTGCGGTACAGCGGGTCCGGCGCGGAGATCAGCAAGGTGTTGGTGGTGGCGTCGGCCTGGATCGTCACGCCGCCGGCGCTGAACGCGGTGTTCTGATCGCTGCCGGGGCTGCTGCCGGTCGCCGGTTTATCCTGGCCATACCCGGCCTGCACGCCGCTGCCGGTGGGCGTGCCGCTGCTGTTCTGCGCGGTGCTGTTGCCCTGGGTGCTCTGGGCATTGCCGCCCATGGCACTGAGTTTGCCCCGCGCCTCGTCGCTGACGCCGGCCTCGCTCTCGCCAGTGAGTAAGCCACGCAGCGACTGCGCCAACTTGCCCGCCTGGGCGTTGCGCAGGTAGACCACGTGCATGTTGCTCGGGTTGCTCTGGGCATTGTCGAGCTTGTAGATCAGGTTGCGCGCCAGCTCGGTACGCTCGGGGCTGCCGGAACGGATGATGATCGAGTTGGAGCGCGGGTCACCGATCACGTTGATCTTCTGGGTCTGATCGGCCCCTTGAGTTTCCAGGAGTTCACTGACCATGGCGGCGATGTCCACGGCGATGCCGTTCTGCACCATCACCACGTCGGTGTCGATGGCGCTGGGGGTGTCGATGCCGTCGATGATCTGCGCCACCCGCGCAAGGTTTTCCGCGTAGTCGGTGATGACGATGCTGTTGTTGCCGGGGTAGGCGTTGATCGGGTTGTTCGGCGAGACGATCGGGCGCAGCACCGGGATCAGGTTCACCGCGTTTTCATATTGCAGGCGGAAGGTGCGGGTCTGCATGCCGCTGCTGCCGGCGCTGTAGATCGGCCCGCCGAGCAACTTCGCATCGGCTTCCGGCACCACCTGCGCCACGCCGCCGACGTCGACCACGCTGAAGCCCTGCATGCGCAGCGCCGCCAGCAGCATGTCGTAGGCTTGATGCGCCGGCACCTGGCCTTCGCTGACCAGGGTCAGGTTGCCTTTGACCCGAGGGTCGACCAGAAACTGCTGGCCGGTGGCACGGGACAGCGCACGCACCACCGCCTGGATGTCGGCGTCGACAAAATTCAACTGCACCGGCTGATCACCCAGTGGGTTGCGCGTCTTGACCGCAGCCGGCGCGTGGCCACGGGCGCTGTTGGTCAGCGGATGCTGGACGCGGGGCTTGGGCGCCGGCTCGCGCTGGCGCTCCAGCACGCTCTCGCTGCTGCGCCGGGTGTCGGCCAGGGGTTGGCCGAGTTCGCTGTCCACCAGCAACGGTGTGGTCGGCGACGGGTGGTTGCTGCACGCGCTCAAGGCCAGTAACAGCAGCGGCGCGACCTTGCGAAAAGGCGCAGGGTGGGGGACTGACCACTTCATGAAGCTTCCTTAGCGCCAAGCGCCTGATCCATGCGAACGGTCCCGGACACAGTGCCGGCCGAGTTGTCGACAGCGTCCGCGCTACGCTGCAAGCGCGCCTCGGACACCTCCAGGGAAAACGAACGGGGATTGCCCAGTAACCAGTCCATCACCGCATCGGCCGGCGCGTTGTCGAAGCTCAGGCGCCAGCCACCGGCATCCAGCGCCTGCAACTGGTAACGACCTTGCAGGCCGGCGCTATCCAGGGCCTGTTGCAGCGCCGCGGCATCGGCGGGCCGAGGCGCCGCGACGCCCTGCAACAGCGCGTGCAAAGTGTCGGCCTGGGCGCGCAACTTGGGCGTTTCGGCCTGCCAATACGCAATCTTCTTCAAGGGTGGCTGAATCAGCACCAGCCAGGTCAACAGACTGGCCAACACCAGGCCGGCACCGCTGAGCATGCGTTGTTCGCGCAGGGCCAGGCCGCTCCAGAACGCCTGGACCTGGCTGCGTAGGCGGCGCCACTTATTCATCAGCCGCTCCCGGTTTTTCAGCGCCGTCCACCGGGCCGAGGGTCCAGCCGTGCTCATCGCGCGTCGCGCCAAACCCGGCCTGGGCCAGCGCCGCCTGCCAATCGCCTTGCAGGGCGGGGCTACGGCTGTCGGCCAGCAACCCGAGGTGCAAGCGGCCCTGTTCGAAGGTCAGGCTGTCGACGTTGCTCACCATGAACGGCAGACTGCTGCCGGCGACTTGCAGCAGACTGCCAAAGCGCTGGCCGGGGTCGGCAGCGGCGCCGGTTTGGCGGGCGGCCAACTGTTGGCGGGCCTGCTGCAAGGGGTTGAGGATCACCGGCAGTTCGGGGAAGGCCTGGCGCACTTGCTGGCTCAGCAGCGCCTTGAGTTGCTGGCCTTCGCTCGCCTGGCGGGCGGCGTACAGGTTCAGGCCCAGGGTCCAAATGGCAGTGGCCAGGGCGACAGCGGCCAGCGCCCTGCCCCAGCCGCCGCTCGCCGGTTGCCTGAGATGGCCGTGCAAGCCCCAGCCGGGTACGACGCCGCTCCAGCGCTGTGCCTCCTGCACCAGCGGCACCTCCAGCCCTTGATCCAACACCTGTTGCCCGAGCGGATGCACCGTCGCTTGTTGCACGCTATGGCGTGTCAGCAAATAACCGTCGTGCATGGCCGCAGCGCCTGGCGGCAAGGCATACGGCGCCGGGTACAGGCCGCGCAACGTGAGCTGCCCCTGCGCCAACACCTGGCCCAGTCGCGCCAACCCGGCCTTGGGCACCCAGGCCACCTGCACGCGCCCATCGCTGTCACGCGGGCCGTGGGCCACCTGCATCTGCTCCACCGGCCCGAGGATCAACGCCTGTGCGGCACAGGCCACGGCGGCGGCGGTTTTGGCGGCGGCCAGCGGCGGCAGGTCGAGGCCGGTCAGCAGGCTGTCAGCGGGGTGCAGAAAACACTCCACCTGCGGCTTGGACCGACCCAACTGCAGCAGGCTTTCACGGCCTTCGCTGACCACCGCGCCACGCTCCAGCCAGGCAAATTGCACCTGGCTGTCGGCCGTCAATTGATCGAGTGGCGGCAAGCCGATCCGCAGGCGTTTCATGCGCCCACCCGCGACCAGATCACTTGGGGCCGGCGGTCTTCGGGGCGATGCAACAACACGTCGAGCGTCACCCGCCTCTGTTCACGGCGGGCCTGGCCCTGCAGGCGAAACCACTCGCTGGTGATGCCCACCTGCACGCTCTCCACCGCCACTTGCGGCAGGTGCAGGCGGTTGACGAAATCGCCGCGGTTGATAAACCAGCGCCCGCTGTCGCGTTCAGCCACCAATGCCTGGGCCTGGGCCAGGCTGAGTTGCGGCACCACCGCGCTGAGCACTTCGGCGCTGGCGGTGTTGCCGTTGACCCAGGTATTGCCGGGCAGCACGCTGATGAAGGTCTGCAGGCGCCGTAGCAACAACGGGTCGAGGCCTTCGATGCCGCTCAAGTCATCCAGGCTGCGCAGCATCGGGTAGCGGGCCGGCAGCAGCGACGTGTCGGCACGTTGCTCATAGGACCCGATCACTCGCCGGCTGATGCGCTGGCTCACGGCCGCATCGATGCCGATCAGGCGGCACAGGCGCTCGAAAGCTTGCAGTTGTTCGGCGTCCAACCGCTGGCGATTGACCAGGTTGCGCAGGTTGAACTTGCCCTGCTCGTCCTCCAGGCGCCCTTCAAATGCGCCGCGCTGAGGACGTGCCCACGGTTGATCAAGACGGGTCAGCACGTCCTTCTGACGGGCATCCCAGAGCAACAGCCGGCTGTGTTCCAGGCTGCCTTGCAACAACCACTGGCCCTGAATGCGCAATTGCTCGGCCTCCACGCTGCGGGTGAATACGCTCTGACGCGTGAGCATGGCGCCGGCGATCACCGCCACCACCGCCGCGATCAGCAACGCGCTGATAATCGCCATGCCGCGCTGCTTCGCCGCTGCGGGCGAATGCCGTTTCATGGGGCGCCTTATAGCTGCCAGGAGCCAATATCGGCATTCACGCCGTCGCCATCCGGTTGGCCGTCGGCGCCCAGGGAGAACACATCCACCTCACCGTTGGCGCCCGGGTTGAGGTAGTGATAGGCGTGGCCCCACGGGTCATTCGGTAGACGGTCGAGGTAAGCGCGCCAGTTGCTGTTCTTCGCATCCGCCGGGCGCTCCACCAGGACTTTGAGGCCCTGGTTCATGCTCGGGTAGGTGCCGTGGTCGAGGCGATAGAGTTTCAGCGCCTGCATCAACCCGCCGATGTCCTGTTTCGCGGCGGTGGCACGTGCCTGGTCCGGGCGATCGAGCACCTTGGGCACCACCATCGCCGCCAGAATCCCAAGAATAACCACCACCACCATGATCTCGATCAGGGTGAAGCCACGCTGGCCGCGAGGGCCTGGCAGTGGGGATGTTAGGCGTGCGATATCCATCTCGACATTCCTTGGCTTGAGTGCATTTCGGGGCGCAGTGTTGCAAGAACACATGTCAGTCGTATTGAAAATCCTCGGGAGTTTCGGTCGCCAATCGGTCAACTGCCGGCGCTAGGCTGCGCACCTGTTTCCAGGCTTTGAGAACGCCATGCGCAGGCACCGCAACGAGCGAGGTTTTACCCTGATTGAAGTGCTGGTGGCGCTGGCGATCATCGCGGTGGCCATGGCCGCGGCCGTGCGCGTGGCCGGGCTGATGACCCAGAGCAACGGCCTGTTGCGCGACAAGTCGATGGCGATGCTAGCGGCGCAAAGTCGCCTGGCGGAGTTGCAGTTGGAGGGGCGTTTCCCGCCCGGCAAAAAGACCTTCGAGTGCGATCAGGGCCGCTTGAAACTGCGTTGCGAGCAGACCATAAGCAGCGGCTCCGATAGCCGGCTGGTGCAGGTCGATGTGCAGGTGCGGGACATCAGCCGCGAGGCGCCGCCGTTGGCCCGCGTGGAGACGTCGTTGGCCAGGCCACAGGTCAAGGCCGAGTGAGCCGTGGCAAAGCGGGTGCCTGCGGCAACGTGTCGAGCTGCACGCGCACCTTCTCGCCGCCGCGTTCGATCTCGACGCCGTCGCCCGCGATGGCCGTCAAGCGCACACCTGGGCTGAGGCGCTCGCCGAGCAAAAAGCTGCGCGGCGGGCCATCGTTGAGGCTGAGGATCGCCACCGCACCCCGCGCTCCGGCCAAGACCCCCGAGACCTTGACCTGCAATGCCGTCGGCGCCGTGGAAAACCACTGCAACGCCGGGTTATCGCTGCGCGCCGCCACATCGGTTGCGGCCGGCGGCGTGTGGGATTCGGCAGTGCTGAGCAGCAACGGCGTCCATACCGCCACGCCGGCCAACGCCGCAAGCAAGGCCAGCGCCTGCACGCCGTGGGCGGCAGAGAAACGAAGGGCAAATGTCATGGGGAGGACCTCCTGTTTGTCCGTGGCACCAGCCTACAGGCCAATTCGCACGTTTTTATTTCATAACCTCGCCAGCTTTCCAGGTGCCGCCCCATGAAACAGCAAGGTTTCACCCTGATCGAGTTGATGGTGGTGCTGGTGATCATCGGCATCGCCAGCGCCGCCATCAGCCTGACGATCAAGCCCGACCCGCTGCACCTGCTGCGCAAGGATGCCGAGCGTTTGAGCCAGTTGCTGCAAGTGGCCCAGACCGAAGCCCGCGCCGATGGGCGGCCGATCACCTGGCGCGCGGACGCCAAGGGGTTCCGCTTCAACCGCCGCAGCGACGACGGCCTGGGCGTGGAGTCGTTCCAGGGCGACGCCCAACTGCGCCCGCGCCTATGGGAGAGCACGCCGATGCAGGTGACGATCGAGCCCCGGCAAACCTTGGTGCTCGACGCCGAATGGATCAACCCGCCCGTGCGGGTCGAGCTGTCCGACGGGCAACACCGCCTTAGCCTGCAACGTGATGCCGCCGGTTTGATGCGCGTGGTGAGCCCGCCATGAGCCGCGCCCAGCAAGGCTTCACGCTGATCGAAGTGATGGTGGCGATCATGCTGATGGCGCTGGTCAGCCTCATCGCCTGGCGCGGCCTCGACAGCGTGACCCGCGCGGATCAGCACCTGCAGGCCAGTACGGAACAGACCGAGGCACTGTTGCGGGCGCTGAACCAGTTGCAGCGCGATCTCAACATGCGCGCCAGCGTTGAGTTGAGCGTGCCGGCTTCCCTGCAAGAGGAAAAATCCAAGCCCCGCGGGTTGGCGGCGGTGACGGTGCGCAGTTCCGACAGCAAGGGTTTTCGCCTGGACGTGATCCGCAGCGCGCCGGTCGCGGGGGATGGGTTGCAACGGGTGCGTTGGTGGCTCAAGGGCGACAGCCTGTACCGCGCAGCCGCACCGGCGCGGGATCGTTTTCCGTTGCCGGCGGCGAAGGATGGGGTGGTGGTGTTGACCGGGGTCAGTGATGTGCAGGTGCGGGTGTGGGAGGCGGACAAGGGCTGGCGGCAGTTGAGCGGGAATCGGCGGGAAGATCCGCTGGGGGTGGAGGTGAGTCTGGTGCGGCAGACGGCGCTGGGGGTGGAGCGGTATCGGCAGGTGGTGGGGCCGCTTTGGTAGGGTTGGGTGATGGGGGGATATTCGTTTTTTCGGTAATGGCGGCGGCTGAGTGCATATCCGTTTTTTTGGTAACGGCGGCGGCTGAGTACATATCCGTTTTTTTGGTAACGGCTGCTTATGGTTCCGCTCTTACAGCGGGTCACTTTGGAAAAGCCCCAAAGTAACCAAAGGGCTCTTGCCCCACCACTCGGCACCTCGCCTAGGCTCGGTGTGCCCGAACGCAGGCATTACTCCGCGGGCCGCCGTCACGGGCCATCCATGGCCCGGGACGGCTAAACCGGCATCCCTGCCGGTTTACCCGCTGCGTAATACCTGCGTTCGGCCAGCGTGGTTTTACGGGGCGCCTAAGATCAAGAGCCAGAGCCAGAGCCAGAGCCAGAGCCAGAGCCAGAGCCAGAGCCAGAGCCAGAGCCAGAGCCAGAGCAGAATGAGGTCTATCTGATCCATGGAGATCAAAATGTGGGAGGGGGCTTGCCCCCGATAGCGGTGGATCAGTCATGCATGTAGTGACTGACACACTGCCATCGGGGGCAAGCCCCCTCCCACATTTTTGACCGGGTTCGGCTTCCAGGATCAGGTCGGCTATAAGGCTGCCTCGCTTTTGCTTTGGCTTTTGATCTTAGGCGCCCCGTAAAACCACGCTGGCCGAACGCAGGCTTGAATCCGTGGGCAACCCGGCAGGACGCCGGGTTAGCCGTCCTGGGCCAAGGATGGCCCATGACGGCGGCCCACGGATTCAAGCCGGAGTGAGGGCACACCGAGCACTAGCGAGGTGCCGAGTGGTGGGGCAAGAGCCCTTTGGTTACTTTGGGGCTTTTCCAAAGTGACCCGCTGTAAGAGCGGAACCAATAGCCGCCGTTACCGCAGCAATGGATATGTACTCAATCCAACCCAAAAAACGTCGGTCAACCTAACTCAACAACACCACCCCCCCCGGCAATTCCGTACACTTCGCCCCATACGCATCACGAATCAACAACGCCACCCCCGCCAACTGCTGCAAATTGAACCGCGCCTGCACCCGGCGCTGGCCCAGTTCTTTGTTCAACAACACCAACATCCCCGGTCGATACCGGTTTATCTCATCCACCACCGTCGCCAGCGTCGCGTTGTTGAACACCAGCACCTGCTCACGCCAGGCCACCACCGCCTGGGTGTCCACCGTCGCCACCTCCCCGATCACGTCGGCGCCATAGGTGAGTTGCCGGCCACTCTCCATGTGCACAGTGCGCCCGGCGACATCCACCGACAGCCACCCTTCGATGCAGGTCACGCACACATTCCGATCGGTATGCCGCACATTGAACCGCGCCTGCGCCGCACTGACCCAGCCCGCGCCGGCCTGGACCTTGAGCGGTTGGGCCACGCGGGCGCGCACTTCGACTTCGCCTTCGAGCAATTCGATCCCCTGCCCCACCCGGCTGATGCGCGTCTGGGTATTGAGTTCCAGGCTCACGCCGTCGCTCAACAGGACCTGGCGCTGCTCGCCGACCTCGGTGCGATAGTCCGCCGTCAAGCCGGCCAACCCACCCGGTGCGCCGACGCCCACCATCACCAACGCCGCCGACGCCGCTATCGCACCGCCGAGGAAGGCCCGCCGGCCAAAAGGGCGCGGGCGCTGCGCCTGTTCAATCTCAATCGCCGTGCCCAATTGCCGCCACAACGCCTTGGTCTGCTCGAACGCCTGGGCATGCTCCGGGCTCTGGGCGCACCACGCCTTCAGGGCTTTGGCATCCGCCACGGTGGCGCGGCCCGAGGTCAGCAGGAGCAGCCAGTCGCGGGCTTCATCGTGCAATGGGCTGGCGGGGGTTGCCCGGGCGGTGGAGAGGCTAAAAATGTTCAAGCGCGCAAATACTCACGGTTTTATCAGGGACTCAACACTAAGACGGTTTTCCGGCCCCGGGACCGAACCGCTGGATGACTTTTCTTTCCAGACGCTTGGCGCAGTGGCCCAGGGCGGCCTTGATTTCTTTTTCGACCATGCGCGTGGAAATCCCGAAGCGCTGGGAGATTTCCAGGTGCGGCGCTTCTTCCAGGCGCGCGGCGATGAGGATCTTGCGCCGGCGTGCCGGCAGTTCGTAGAGGGCCTTGACCAGAGATTGGATTTCTTTTTGACCACCCACCACCCGCGAGGGGTCCTGGGCTTCGTCGGCGCTTTGCAGCAGCTCTTCAACCTCGCTGCCAGTCAACAGGCGGGCGTCGGCCTCGCGGCGGTCGGCAGCGATGTTCAAGGCCATGCGGTACAGGTAGGCATTGGGTTGCGCCAGGTTCGGCGGCACGTCCATGCGGTCGACACGCAGGTAGGTTTCGTGCAGGACGTCGTTGGCCAGGTCCTCCGAGCCCAGGCGCTTGCGCAAACGCACCTTGAAGTCCTCGTAGGACGCCAGGAACAAGCTGACCATCGTACTGTGCCCGGAATCTTTCATCCGCCCCAGGCTCCTGTCCCTGCTGTGCATTCCATGCGTGTTCCTGTTGTGTCGGGCATCAAAAGTAAAGTCACCGGCTGGCGCAGCGAACTGGGCGCCGGGCGTTCGACCCGGGCAGCGCCCAGGCTGCGCACCAGGGCTTCATCGCGTTGTTCATCGCCAGTGGAACTGACCAACCGGCTGTATTCGATCACCCCCTCAGGGCTGACCCAGAGTTGCACCAGCGCCCTGAAACTCCCGGGGCGGGTCAACGGCGAACGGCACAGGCTGGCTTCGATCGCCTGTTGCAACGCCGTGGCATAGCTGTTGTTGATCCGTGCAGCGTTGCGCGCCGATGCACCACGGCTGGCAGGCGGTGGGCTGACCTCGGGCAGCTGTAAGGTGAACGCATCACTGCGCGCATAGCGCGCCATCAGGCCACTCCCGGTCAGCAACATCGCCAAAGCCTCCTGCGCCGTGAAGCGCCCGCGCACGCTGATGGCGCGCCGGCCCCGCGTCAGTTCACGGTCGACCAGCACCGCCATGCCGGTGGCGCGGCTGTACGCTTGCAGTGCGTGCTCCAGATCTTGTGCCGGCAGGTCCAGTACCAACAGCGGCGGCTCTGCCCTGGCCGGGGTGCCCCACGCCAGCAGCAACAGCAAGGCCAGGGCGCCGATGGCACGCCGCAAGCCCCGCTGCTGCTCCCCCGCTCTGCATTGCTGCACGGCCAACGTGTCCTTGAAAACCGTCATCCTGAGGCCAATTTATGAACCTGATGTTACGGTGATAGCAAAAAAAACATCACGGTGATGGGAAACCCGCTGCACTACACTTTCAAGCCTTATCGGCCCAATTCCCCAAGGCCCGCCAGGAGGCCCCATGAAGCTGTTCCCAACCCTCGCCAGCCTGTTGCTGTGCGCCGCGCTGCCCCTGCTCGCCCACGCCGAAACCGCCGCCAAAGGCTGCACCGAGGTGACGGTGGATGGCTATAAGGCTCCCGACTATGGCTGCCTGGGCCAGCAGATGGGCAACAACGCGGACGCGGCCAAGGCGGCGCAGAAAAACCGCGAGGCGCAGAACGTACCGGTGCAGAAGCGGCCGCCGAATCAGGTCGGACTGTCCACCCCGGCGGCGACCAGCATTCGCATGGGCAATACGTTCGGGACGTCGGTCAAACCGCAGCGGCCTTGAGCCGCTGACTGGCCATCAACGCTGAACCGCTCAACCGAGCACGCCCATACAATTCGCTTGGCTGCCCTGCCCCCTAATCTCCTGACTTTCCAAAAAGGCGGGAGAGTAGGCATGTACAAAAAAGTCAGGACGGTATCGCTGGCATTGACGCTGTTGACCGGCGCCATGATGAACTGCGCCTTTGCGGCGACGCCAGCGGTCGCCGTGGCGCCGCAATATGACACTAGCCATGTGTACGTCGCCCCGGCCGATGTGGACCGTTTCACCCAGAGTTTCCTCGCCACTTTCGGCGGCAGGAGCACACCCCAGGTGGTGGTGAATGTGCTGCCGGTGCCCAGCAGCACTACCTCGCAGTTGCTGCAGACGCCAGCAGGCACGGTGTCGCTGTTTGGCTTCACCACCCCCATCCCGCATCCGTTCGGCCAGGAACGCAACGGCTATCTGGTCAAGGACATGGACGCAGCGCTCAAAGCCGCCCGGGACAACGGTGCGGCGGTGATCGTCAGCGACTTTCCCGACCCGATTGGCCGGGATGCGGTGATCCAATGGCCAGGTGGCGTGAACATGCAGCTCTACTGGCACACCAAGACCCCGGACTACACGGCGTTCCAGACCCTACCGGAAAACCGCGTTTACCTCTCCGCCGATCGGGCCGACACGTTCATCCGGTCGTTCCTGGGCTTCTCCCATGGCAAGGTGCTGGCCGATGACAAGCACGCATCCGCGGTCGATGTGGGCCAGGTCAGCGGTACCTACCGGCGCGTCGATATCGAATCGCCGTTCGGACGCATGGCGGTGCTGGTCACTAACGGCCAACTGCCCTACCCGTTTGGGCATGAAACCACCGGCTACCAAGTGGCGGACCTGACAGCCACGCTGGGTAAAGCCACCGGCTCGGGTGCCAAAGTGTTGGTGCCGACCTTCACCAGTAAAAACCGGCGCAGCGCATTGGTTGAATTCCCGGGCGGCTATATCGCGGAAATTCACCAGCTCAACACGGCGCAGTGAACCCATGCCCATGCCCATGACTCGACGCACCGGCTGGGGCCTGGCAGTGCTGTGGCCGCTGCTCGCCAGCAGTGGCCACGCAGACGAGTTGGCCACGCGACCGGCGATCAAGACCAACCGTTGGCAGGAAGACTGGTCCGTGCTCAGCGACCCGGCGCTGCGCACGCAACCACTGGACAGCTTGAAGTACCTCCCGCTGTCCAGCGCCAACCCATTCACCTACCTGTCCCTCGGCGCAACATTGCGCGAGCGCTTCGAGATGAACGATGCCAGCGGTTTTGGCGTACACAATGTGGCCCGTGATAGCTACTTGCTCCAACGCTTCCAGGTCCACGCCGACCTGCACTTGAATGAAAACTGGCGTGTGTTCACCCAACTCGAAGATGTGCGGGCCTACGACAAGACCACGATCGGCGGCGCCGATCAGAACCGCGTGGACCTGCGCCTGGCCTTCGCCGAATACGTCAACACCTTCGACGCCGGCACCTTCAAGAGCCGTATCGGCCGCCAGGACTTTGCCTTTGACTTGCAGCGTTTCATCTCGTCACGGGACGGCCCGAATGTGCGGCAATCCTTTGATGCGCTGTGGGCTGACTGGGAGACCCGTCAGTGGCGCTTTATCGGCATCGCCAGCCAGCCGGTGCAGTATCAGGACGGGCGGCACTTCGATGACAAATCCAACAGCGATGTGCGTTTTCACATGCTGCGGGTCGAGCGACTGGTGGGCGGCAAGAATGAGCTGTCGGCCTACTACGGCGTGTATGAGCGCAGCACCGCGCACTATCTGGATGCGGATGGCGATGAAACCCGCCATTTGCTCGACGTGCGCCTGGGCGGCGCAGCCCAGGGTTTCGACTGGGACATCGAAGCCATGCTGCAAAGCGGCTCGGTAGGCAACAAGGATATTCGCGCCTGGGCCGGCGGCAGCCGTACTGGATATACCTTCGATAGCCTGGCGTGGAAACCGCGCATCGGCCTGCAATTGGATATTGCCTCGGGCGACCGTAAAACCGGCGACGGCACCCTCGGCACGTTCAACCCGTTGTTTCCCAACGGCTACTATTTTTCCCTGGCGGGCTATACGGGCTACAGCAACCTGATTCACGTCAAGCCCTCGATCACCGTTCAGCCTATCGACAAGCTGAGCGTGCAGACCGCCGTCGGCCTGCTCTGGCGGCAGACCACCCACGACGCGGTCTACACCCAGCCGAACTTGCCGGTCGCCGGCACCGCAGGCCAGGGTGAGCGCTGGACCGGCGCTTACGCTCAACTGCGTACCGACTATGCGTTTACGCCAAACCTCAGCGGCGCGGTCGAAGCGGTGCATTACGCGGTCGGCCGGACCTTGCGCGATGCCGGAGGCGACGACAGCAATTACTTGGGGGTCGAGCTCAAGTTCAGTTGGTGACCCCAAGCAAGCACACCCATACAAGCCCTTTGCCCGGATTGGGGCAATAGTGATCCTGATGTTTTTCGTTCCTCAACCAAGGAGTTTTCCATGAGCACATTCGTTGCCAAAGACGGTACCCAGATCTACTTCAAGGACTGGGGCAGCGGTAAACCCGTGCTGTTCAGCCATGGCTGGCCGCTGGATGCCGACATGTGGGAATACCAGATGGAATACCTGAGCAGCCGCGGCTTTCGCACCATCGCGTTTGACCGCCGGGGTTTCGGCCGCTCTGACCAGCCGTGGACCGGTAACGACTACAACACCTTTGCCGACGATATCGCTCAACTGATCGAACACCTGGACCTCAAGGACGTGACCCTGGTCGGCTTCTCCATGGGGGGTGGCGACGTCGCGCGCTACATCGCCCGCCATGGCAGCGCCCGTGTCGCCGGCCTGGTGCTGCTGGGGGCGGTGACGCCGCTGTTCGGTCAGAAACCGGACTACCCGCAGGGTGTGCCCACCGATGTGTTCGACGGTATCAAGGCCGGCCTGCTGAAGGATCGGGCGCAGTTCATTGCTGATTTCAACCTGCCGTTCTTCGGCATCAACAAAGGCCAGAAAGTCTCCGACGGCGTACTGACGCAAACCCTGCAAATCGCCCTGCTGGCATCGCTCAAGTCGACCGTGGATTGCGTCACTGCCTTCTCCGAGACCGACTTCCGCCCGGACATGGCCAAGATCGACGTGCCGACCCTGGTGATCCACGGCGATGGCGATCAGATCGTGCCGTTCGAAACCACCGGCAAGGTGGCAGCCGAGATGATCAAGGGTGCCGAGTTGAAGGTCTACAAGGATGCGCCGCACGGGTTTGCAGTGACCCACGCCCAGGCCTTGAATGAAGACCTGCTGGCGTTCCTCAAGCGCTGAAGCGCTTAGACTCCCCTCTCCTTATTTTGGCCGGGCTTGCCCGGCCTTTTTTTGCTCAGGCAACACGCTGAGCGAGGGTGAAACGACCCGGCCCGGCGATCAGCACGCTGGTGAAAATGATCAACAGCAGCCAGCCGAACTGCCCCTCCAATAACGTCCACTCCGGGTGCACCACCAGCATCGCGATCAACAGCACCGCGAGGATCGGCAGGCAGGCCAGGCGCACCAGCACCCCGGCGATGATCAACAGCGGGCACAGTACTTCGGCGCCAATCGCCAGCAGCAACGTGATGTGGGCGCCGAGGTGAAACGGGTCTTCGATCAGTTTCAATTGCTCGCTGTAATTGAGCAGTTTGGGCATGCCATGCACCCAACACAGGAACAGCGCGCCGCTGACCCGCAGAAACAGCAGACCCACATCCTGATTTCTTGATTCGTTCATAAGCGACCTGTCCGTGAGATGACTGCCGCCGATTGTGTGCGCAAAGACGCCGGCGAGCTTGCAAGCGTGTGCTGACCTCAGTCCCCGGTGCCGGCGAACCCCGCGACGATTTCATCGATCACCACCCGCACCCGCGCGGTGTGGCGCAGGTCGGCGTGGGTCACCAGCCAGACGTCGTAGGGCATAGGCCGAGTGCGCTCCGGCCAGAGACGTACCAGCCCGTCGCGTTCGCCGGTACACACCGGTATCTCACCGATACCGATGCCGGCTGCAATGGAACGGCGCACCAGCAGGCCGGAGCTCAGGGTGGCTGCGATGCGGCCGCGGCCCAGGGGTTCGCAGACCAGGGTCATGTCCTTCTGGCTCTGCAGATAGGCGTGGTAGACCACCAGATCATGGCCTTCGAACAGGCTGCCGGGCTCCGGTGCGCCGTGGCGATCGATATAGGCCTGGGAGGCAAACAACCCAACCGGCCAACGGGCGATACGCCGCGCGATCAGGTCGGGGCTGTCCGGGCGCATGTTACGCACGGCGATGTCGGTTTCGCGCTTGGCCAGGCTGAGAAACTGGGTGGAGGCGTCCAGATGCACGCACACGTCGGGGTGCCGCTCGTGCAGGCGGGCAATCGCCGGGATCAGGAAGTCGATGGCCAGCGAGTCGGTGGTACTGACCCGCACGGTGCCGGTCAGGCGCTCGTCCAGGCCTTGTATCTGGCGCTCCAGGTCGAGGGCCGAGCGTTCCATTTTTTCCACGCTACGCAGGGCGGCTTCGCCGACGGCGGTCAGCGCGTAGCCTTCGGAAGTGCGCAGGAACAGGGTGGCACTCAAGGCCTTTTCCAGTGCGTTGATCCGCCGACCGACGGTGGCCTGGTCGACCCCCAATACCCGCGCCGCGCCACGTAAGGTCGACTCGCGGCAAACCGCCAGGAAAACCCGTGCATCATCCCAATTCATGCCCCCTCCTTATGCTGCATATATGCATCACTTAGCTGCATACTCGAAGCGTTATTGCATCATGCAACGGGGCTATGCTGAGCGCCAGAGAAAACCCTCAGGACCGCCGTCATGCCCGACACTCACACCCCTCCCCGCCGCGCACTGTGGTTACCGATCTTCGCCGGCCTGTGCGCCAGCCTGGTCAGTATCGGCCTGGCGCGCTTCGCCTATACCCCGCTGATCCCCTCGCTGATCCAGGCTCACTGGTTTGCCGCCAGTGACGTGGTGTACCTCGGCGCCGCCAACCTGGTGGGCTACCTGATCGGCGCACTGATCGGACGGCCCCTTGCCCGGCGCACCTCGAACACGGCCGCCTTGCGGCTGATGATGGTGGCCGTGACCCTGGCGTTCTTTGCCTGTGGCTTTCCCTTATCGTTGCTCTGGTTCTTTGCCTGGCGCCTGCTGTCGGGCATCGCCGGGGGCGCGATCATGGTGCTGGTGGCGGCGACGGTGTTGCCCCACGTACCCGCGGCGCGTCGGGGCCTGGCCAGCGGCGCGATCTTCCTCGGCATCGGCCTGGGCATTGCAGGCTCCGGGACGATTGTGCCGCCGTTGTTGAGCCTGGGTTTGCAACAGACGTGGTTCGGCCTGGGCCTGTTGGCGCTGGTATTGACGGCAGCGAGCTGGTTCGGCTGGCCTTCGGGCACCCTGCATGAAGCGGCACCGCAAGCCAACGCGTCCGCCGCGACCCCGCCGGGCGTATACCTGCTGTTTGGGCAATACGCGTTCATGGCCGCCGGGCTGGTGCCGGCCATGGTGTTCCTGGTGGACTACGTCGCCCGTGGCCTGGGGGCCGGGCCGCACGTCGGGGCGATGATCTGGGTAATGTACGGCCTGGGGGCGATTGTCGGCCCGGTCACGTATGGATTTCTCGCCGACAAGCTCGGTGCGCGCTTAAGCATCCGCCTGGTGCTGGCGGTGCAGGCGATTACGGTCGGCCTGCTGCCGGTCTCCCGTTCGTTCACCGCGTTGGCGCTGCTGGCGGTGATCCTCGGTTCGTTCCCGCCGGGTATCGTGCCGCTGGCACTGGCGCGGGTTCATGAGCTGGTGCCCAACCATCACCATCAACAGCTCGCCTGGAGCCGTGCTACGGTATCTTTCGCCACGTTCCAGGCGCTGGCAGGCTTTGCCTACTCGGCGCTGTTCAACGGCAGCGGCGGCCAGCATGCCCTGTTGTTCATGATCGCGGCCGGGGCCATCGTGGTCGCGCTGCTGCTGGAACTGGGCATGATCCTGCTGAACCGCCGCCCGTCAGACGCGGTCCCAACCCATACGCTCATCGCTACAGGAACTCTCGAATGACGCTCCCGCACGAAATGACCCTGATCGAAATCACCCAGCCCGGCGGCCCCGACGTCCTGCAACCGCGGCAGGTCGCCGTACCGGTGGCGGGCCCGGGCGAGATCCTGATTCGGGTGCAGGCTGCCGGGGTCAATCGCCCGGACGCGTTGCAACGCGCCGGCAAATACCCGCTGAAACCCGGTATGAGCCTGATTCCGGGGCTGGAAGTGTCAGGTGAAGTGGTGGCGCTCGGTGACGGTGTCAGCGCATACGCCCTCGGCGACAAGGTGTGTGCCCTGACCAATGGCGGCGGCTATGCGCAGTTTTGCGCGGTGCCCGCCAGCCAGGCGCTGCCGATCCCCGAAGGTATGGACTGGATTCAAGCCGCCGCCGTGCCGGAAACCTTCTTCACCGTGTGGGCCAACCTGTTCGGCCTCGGCGACGCGCACACAGGCCAGCGCGTATTGGTCCACGGCGGCACCAGTGGCATCGGCACCACCGCGCTGATGCTCTGCCGCGAGTTCGGCATCCAGGCCTTCGCCACCGCCGGCAGCGCCGACAAATGTGCGGCCATCGCCAAGCTGGGCGCCGAACCGATCAATTACCGCGAGCAGGACTTCGCCGACGTCATCGCGCAAAAGACCGATGACAACGGGGTTGATGTGATCCTCGACATCATGGGTGCCTCGTACCTGAACAACAACCTCAAGGCCCTGGCCATGGACGGTCACCTGGTGATGTTGGGCTTTCTCGGGGGTGGCAAGGCCAATGACGTCGACCTGCTGACGATCCTCGCCAAACGCGCGGTGATTACCGGTTCACTCTTGCGCGCACGCACCCGGGAGGAAAAGGCCGCGATTGCCGAACAACTGCGCGAATACATATGGCCCGTGCTGGCCGCCGGGCGTTGCCTGCCGATCATCGACAAGGTCTACGCATACACCGATGCCGCCCAGGCCCATGCGCGGATGGAAGGTGGGGAGCATATCGGCAAGATTGTGTTGCAGGTGGCGTGACGCCTAAACAGGCGCCTCGATGCAGAAACTGTCGGGCCTAGGCAGGGCTCGACAGTTTCCACAAAAACCGGCCTTTGCGACCCAGTCGACAACCTATTCGGCATGCACCGGGTAATCGATATAGCCCACCGCATTACCGCCATACATCCCCTCCGCCCGCAGCGGATTCAACGGCCAGCCATTGAAAATCCGTTGCGGTAAATCCGGGTTGGCGATGAATGGACGCCCGAACGCAATCAGGTCGGCCAGCCCCGCGTCGACCAACTGCGCACCGCGCTCGGCGGTGTAACGCCCGGCGTAGAAGATTCGGCCTTGGAAGGTGTCACGCACGGCCTGACGGAACGTGTCGGGCAAGTCGGGCGCGTTGTCCCAATCAGCTTCGGCAATGGAGACGTAGGCGATGCCCGCCGCTTGCAGCACCTTGATCGCTTCGAGGTAGGTGTGGTGCGGGTCGTCTTCCACCAGGCCGATGTACACCCGGTCCTGGTCGGTGCCGCTGAACAACGGCGAAAAACGTACACCAAGACGTTCCGGTCCAACCACCTTGCTGACCGCCTCGACAATCTCACGCAAAAAGCGCAGACGGTTGTGCAGCGAACCACCGTACTCATCGTCGCGCTGGTTGGCATGGGCCGAGATGAACTGGTTGACCAGATAACCGTTGGCCGCATGGATCTCCACCCCGTCAAACCCCGCGTCCAGCGCATTGCGTGCCGCCTGTGCGTAATGCCCGACCAGTTCCTTGACCTCAAGGGTGGTCAAGGCACGGGGCACGGGCGGTTGTACCAGCTCACCCACGCCAGGCCCGGTGGCGATAAACGCCTTCGCTTGCTCGGTCCGGATCGCGGACGGTGCGACGGGCGCGGCGCCGTCAGGCTGCAACGCGTTATGGGACACCCGGCCCACATGCCAGAGCTGAGCGAAGATCACCCCGCCTTCGGCATGCACCGCGTCGGTGACGGTGCGCCAGCCATCGATCTGCGCCGGGGTGTAGATGCCCGGCGTCCAGGCGTAACCCTGGCCACGCGGCTCGATCTGCGTGCCCTCACTGACCATGAAACCGGCCGAGGCGCGTTGACGGTAATACTCGGCCATCAACTCGGTGGCGATGTCGCCGGGTTGCGCGCTGCGTTGACGCGTCAGCGGTGGCAGCACGACACGGTTCTTCAAGGTGTGGTGCCCGAGTTGGATCGGGGTACTTAAAACACTGTGGGTCATTCGAAAGATTCCAAATTCAGGACGAACGAAAGCGTCGGCGGCTCCTGAGAGCCGCCAAGCAATGAAGCAGTAAAAGTGAGCGATTAACTTACGCGGTGAGTTTCAGCAGGGCCTTGGCCACAGCGCTGGAGCTGGCGGGGTTCTGCCCGGTGACCAGCAAACCGTCTTCAAGCACAAAGGATTGCCAATCGGCGCCCTTCTCATACTTGCCGCCCAGAGCCTTGAAATCGTTTTCAATCAGGAACGGCACCACCTCGGTCAGGCCGACTGCGGCCTCTTCCGCGTTGGAAAAACCGGTGACGCGACGGCCCTTGACCAGCGGCTCGCCATTGACCGCCTTGACGTGGCGCAAGGCGCCCGGTGCGTGGCAGACAAAACCGATGGGCTTGCCGGCCCGCTCGAACGCCTCGATCAGGGCGATGGACACCGGCGACTCCGCCAAGTCCCACAGCGGGCCGTGGCCACCTGGGTAGAACACGGTGTCGAAGTCGGCGGTGTTGACCGCGTCCAGCTTGACGGTGCTCGCCAAGGCCTGTTGCGCGGCCGGGTCGGCGGCAAAGCGGCGGGTCTGTTCGGTCTGCGCATCCGCTTGATCACTCACCGGGTCCAGCGGCGGCTGGCCACCGGCCGGGGAAGCCAGCACCACATCGGCGCCGGCGTCCTTGAACACGTAATACGGCGCCGCAAACTCTTCGAGCCAGAAGCCGGTCTTGCGGCCGGTATCGCCCAGCTGGTCGTGAGAGGTCAGTACCATTAATACTTTCATTTTCCAGTGCCTCGATAGGGTGAAGGTCAGTGTGTGTCAGGGCAACCCAACAGCTGTCGGGTCAGTAGCAGCGCCTGATCAAAAGGCGCGGATGTACGGGTGATCTTGCTCATGACGCTGGTCCCCAGCCATAACGCATACAGGCTGTGGGCCAGGCTTTGCGGGGCTTGTGTGACTGTCAGCGAAGCGTCTTCGACGCCGCGTCCAATCGCGTCGGCCAGCAAGGCGATGGTCCTCGACGTGCCGCGATCCAGGGCCAAGCGCATGGGCTCTGAAAGGTCTGACACTTCCGCACCGAGTTTGACGGCAAGGCATTTGCCCGCGTCGGTGCAACCGGTCTGATTGTCGATCCAGCATTGCCAATAGCGCATCAACTTGGCGTACTGGGATAACCCAGGCGCGTCGAACAGTTGCGCCATCCCCTGCACGTAGTGATCGAAGTAGGTATCGAGCAATACGACACCGAACGCATCTTTGGAGTGGAAGTAGTGATAAAACGAACCTTTCGGCACATCGGCAGCTTGAAGTATTTCGTTCAGGCCCACCGCAGAAAACCCTTTGGCGCCGACAATCGATTGCGCCGCCTCCAGAATGGTCTGCCGTGCACTTTTGGTTGCGCTGTTCATGCTCACTCCGTCCGATTAGACCAGTCGTCTAGTTCGTGGGGTGAATGTTAGGAGCCGGGCCGGACGCCCACAATGTCATATGCGCAAGGATTCCGGACATGAGGCGAACCCGGTTGCCGTTTTCCCGGCACGCGCCGACAATCGCCCCTCCTGCCCCCGTTGGAGAATGGCGATGCACAGCGTTGCGCTGATGGTTTACCCGAACTTCCAGTCCCTGAGCCTCAGCCTGGGCTCGGTGTTCGAGTGCGCGAACCTGCTGCGCGGCGAGCCGGCCTATGAGTTTCACTTGGTGTCGGAGAGCGGCGGCGCGGTGATGACGTCCCAGGGGTTCTCGGTGAATACCACGCCGATCCGGCCGCAGGGCTATGACACCCTGATCGTCAGCGGCTACCTGGAGTTTCGTCTGCCGGAGGCCAACCTGCTGGAGCTGGTCAAGGCTGCGTCGGCGCAATCGCGGCGTGTCGCCTCGCTGTGCACCGGCATTTTTGTGCTGGCCGAGGCCGGATTATTGGCGGGTAAGCGCACCACCACCCACTGGATTCACGCGCCGGCGTTTCGCAAGCGCTACCCGGATATCCAGTTGGAAGAAGACAAGTTGTTCGTCGTCGACGGTCAGATCTGGACCGGCGCCGGCATGAGCGCCGGGGTCGACCTGGCGCTGGCGATGGTGGAGAACGACCTGGGCAGCGACCTCGCCCGGCGTATCGCGCGCAAGCTGGTGATTGCCCAGCGCCGGGGCAGCGAACAGTCGCAGCTATCGGCGTTGCTGGAATTGGACCCCAAGTCCGACCGCATACAACTGGCCCTGGCCTACGCCCGCGAAAACCTGACCCACGACCTGTCGGTGGAAGCCCTGGCCGATGTGGCCAGGCTCAGCCCGCGCCAGTTCAGCCGGGTGTTTCGCGAAGAAACCGGGCAGACACCGGCCAAGGCCATCGAGTCACTGCGGGTGGAAGCCGCGCGGGCGATGATGGAAACCAGCCGCCACCCGGTCGAGGTGGTGGCCCGCGAAACCGGCTTCGGCGACCGCGAGCGCATGCGCCAGGCGTTTCTGCGCGCCTTTGGGCAACCGCCCCAGGCCATGCAACAGGCTTTTTTTGGCGAACGCAGCGCTTAGTGCAGCGACGCCCGCGTAATCAGGTAACTGGTCAGTTGCGGATCATCGTCCAGTTCGAGGGTCTGCACCGGGCGTGGCAGGTTATCCAGCACGGTGCGCCAGAACGCCTGGGACACTTCATCCTGATCATAGAAGCGCACCAGCCAGTTGGCCGCGCCGCTGCATAGCACCTGGGTGGCGATCGCGCTGCCGATGCCCTTGCGGCGGTAGCGCTTGAGGATGAACAGGTCGGCCAGTTCCAGGGCATCGATGCCCGGCAACTCACTGCCTTCGATCAGCAGGAAACCGGCGATATAGCCGTCGACCAGCAGCAGGTTGGCGCTCCATTGCGGGTCTTGCCAGTAGCGGTTCAGGTGTTCGTCATGGATGTAGAAGCGGCCGTCCGCCTCCACATCTTCTTGCTCCCAGTCCGAAGACTCATAGGCGTAGTACTGGTACAGGTTGCGGATCAGCTCGGACGCTTCCGGGCCGGTCTGGATCAATTCGACGGTGGTTTCAGGCATGAGGCTCTCGGTGAAAAAACGCAGGGCGCCATTGTTCACAAAACCCTGCCCCAGTCCAATAGCGGCATGAACCTTTCTACTTGCTGAACCGATTGCGAATAGGCGTGGCCTTGCCCGAACCCTCAAAATATTTCGAATAAACTTCGCCGGCTTGCCTCTTTTTTCTCAAGGACACGTACTTTGGCCGAACTGAGTGCGCGGCATACGCGGGAGGTGAGTGACATGCGCCTGCGCGACGCGCTGATCGTCGGCATCGCGCAGATTGGCGCCTTGATTCCTGGGGTCTCGCGCTCCGGTTCCACGCTGACCGCTGCGCTGTTCCTCAATTTCAAGCGTGAAGAGGCTGCGCGTTTCTCCTTTCTGCTGGGCCTGCCGGCGATCGCCCTCGCCGGCTTGAGTCGCCGCGTCTCGGCGTTCTTCGCGATCTGGGGCCTGATGAAGTTCCTGGAGCGGTTCTCCACCTGGCCGTTCGTGATCTACCGCGCGCTGCTGGGGATCTTCCTGATCGTGGCGGTCAGCACCGGGTTGTTGAGCTGAGCCTCAGGGGCGCAACGGCGCGGCATCGACCTTAACGCTCGAAATCGCGCGCATCGTGCCGCTCCCGCAACTGCTCTTCGAGCGGCCCGGACACCCGGTTGACCCGCCGTCCGCGCTGCACCGCCGGGCGCGCCTCGATCGCATCGGCCCAGCGCAGTACATGCTTGTAATCCTGCACCGAGAGAAACTGCGCCGCGTCATACAAGCGGCCTTTGACCAGGCCACCGTACCAGGGCCAGATGGCGATGTCGGCGATGGTGTAGTCGTCACCGGCAATGTACTCGCTCACGGCCAGGCGCTTGTCGAGCACATCCAGTTGGCGCTTGGTTTCCATGGCAAAGCGGTTGATCGGGTACTCCATCTTGCTCGGCGCATAGGCGTAGAAATGCCCGAAACCACCGCCCAGGTACGGCGCGCTGCCCATCTGCCAGAACAGCCACGACAGGCACTCGGCGCGGGCCGCAGGTTCGGTCGGGAAGAACGCGCCGAATTTCTCCGCCAGGTACTGCAGGATCGCGCCGGACTCAAACACGCGAATCGGCGTGGCGCCGCTGCGGTCGAGCAAAGCAGGGATTTTCGAGTTCGGGTTCACCGCGACAAAGCCGCTGCCGAACTGGTCGCCGTCACCGATCTTGATCAGCCAGGCGTCGTATTCCGCACCGGTATGCCCGAGGGCCAACAGCTCTTCGAGCAGGATCGTGACCTTCTGCCCATTCGGCGTGGCCAGCGAGTACAACTGCAACGGGTGTTTGCCGACCGGCAGGGCCTTGTCGTGGGTCGCCCCGGCGATGGGGCGGTTGATACTGGCGAACGTGCCGCCACTTTCGGCGTCCCAGGTCCAGACCTTGGGGGGTACGTATTCGGTCATGCTCACGGCTCCTGATGTGCTTGCGGTCAACGAATCGACCCAGACTAAACCAAAGGTTGGGGTGCGTCACAATCCCGTCTTCACCCTTGAACGCTGGGTGGACGCTTATCGGTAACGGCTTTCAACTGCCCAAGGTAGTCTTCCACTTCCTTGAACAACCACTGGGAAAACGCATGCTGCTTGGTGTGCGAACCTTCACGGGGCGGCCAGACCAGCCAGTAAGGATAAGCGTAAGGCGCACAGACATCGCCGAGCTGCACCAGTTCGCCACGCGCAATAGCGCCCTGCACCAGGCTGCGCCGCTCCAGGGCGATGCCCTGCCCCAGGCGCACAGCCTCCAGGATCAGGTTGGAGTCATTGCTGCATAAACCTGCGCGCTCGCCCGACATGTCGATTCCCGCCGCTTCGCACCACGGCAGCCAGGACTCGGTGCTATGGATGAGCGTGCTGTCGACAATCTGCTGTGGTGTCTGCGGCAACTGCCCGTGATTGAAATGAGGCGCGGCCACGGCGATCAATTCATCATGAAACAACAGCCGCTGCTCCACGCCCTCCCAATCGCCCTTGCCCATGCGGATGCCGATATCGACCGATTCCTGATGCAGATTGGAAATGCTCAGGCTGGCTTGCAAGCGAATGCGCATATGCGGGTACAGCGCCTGGAACGTCGGCAGGCGTGGGACCAGCCAGGAGCAGCCGAACGAGGGCAACACCGCTACCACCAGTTCATCGGTCTTGGGTTGGGCCTGGATCAAGCGCGTGGCTTCGGCGATATCTCCCAGCGCCTTGCGAATCTGCAAGGCGTAGAGGCGCCCGTCTTCGCTCACCCGCAGGCCGCGACCTTCGCGCACGAACAGGGTCAGACCGACGAGCTCTTCCAGCACCTTGATCTGCTGGCTGATGGCTGAGTGGGTAACGTGCAGTTCCCTGGCCGCCAAGGTCACGCTGCCCAATCGCGAGGTGGCTTCGAAGCTGCGCAGGCAGGTCAAGGGAGGAAATACGCTCATGTAAGCTCAGCTAACCTTTTACGGTAAAAATAATCGATATTGCAGGACCTCCAGCCGCTTTAAAGTTACCTAAATTAACCAATCCTGCCAACTACCCATTACCAAGGAGGCTTTATGAAACTGGTCGGCATGCTGGACTCGCCTTATGTACGTCGCGTGGCCATTTCCCTGGAACTGTACGGCGTGGATTTTGTGCATGCGCCCTTGTCCGTGTTCAGCACCTACAGCGAATTTGCGCGGATCAACCCCGTAGTCAAGGCCCCGACCCTGGTGCTGGACGATGGCACCGTGTTGATGGACTCCAGCCTGATCCTGGATTACCTCGAAGCCCTGGCGCCGGCCGACAAAAAATTGCTGCCGCAGGCCCCTACGGCACGCGCCAAAGACCTGCAACTGCTCGGGCTGGCCCTGGCGGCCTGTGAGAAAAGCGTGCAGATCGTCTATGAACACAACCTGC
This sequence comes from Pseudomonas marginalis, assembly GCF_024169655.1. Taxonomy (GTDB): domain Bacteria; phylum Pseudomonadota; class Gammaproteobacteria; order Pseudomonadales; family Pseudomonadaceae; genus Aquipseudomonas; species Aquipseudomonas paraveronii. The sequence continues at coordinate 3,572,212 of NZ_JALJWV010000001.1, forward strand.
GGCCGGCCGAGAAGCAACATGCGCCGTGGCTCGAACGCGTCACCGCGCAATTGCTGGCCGCGTATACGCTGCTGGACCAACACCTGAGCCAGGCCGACAGCGAAGCGCTGACCCAGGCCTCGCTGACGGCGGCGGTCGCCTGGTCCTTCAGCCAGTTCACCGTGGCCTCGGTGGTCAAGGCGGATGCGTTCCCCCATGTGCAACGCCACGCCGAGCGCCTGGAGCAGCACCCGGCCTTCAAGCGCTACCCCATCGAGTGACCGGAGTTACACCCAGCCGCCATCGACAATGAAGTTCTGCGCCGAACACATCGCCGACGCCTGCGAGGCGAGAAACAGCGCCATGCTGGCGATGTGTTCCGGCAATACGCTGCCAGGCAGGCACTGGCTGCGGCTGATCAGTTCCTTGGCGGCGTCGTCGACCCACATCGTCAGTTGTTTTTCGGTCATCACCCAGCCCGGCACCAGCGTATTCACGCGGATACGGTCCGGGCCCAGCTCACGCGCCAGTGCCCGCGTCATGCCGTGGGCGGCGGCCTTGCTGGCGGCGTACACCGGGTAGCCGGCGGAGGCCATCATCCAGCCGACGGAGCCCAGGTTGATGATCGAACCGCCGCCCGCCCGCTTCATCATCGGCACCACGGCCTTGGCGGCAAAAAAGGCGTGCTTGAGGTTGACGGCAATCAGCTTGTCGAAGGTCTCCGAGTCGACTTCCTCCAGGGTATGACGCACGTCGTTGGCGGCATTGTTCACCAGCACGGTGATCGGCCCCAGGGCGTATTCGAAGCGCGCAATCGCGGCCTTGTAGGCAATCTCGTCGGTGATATCGCAATGCCCGAACTCGACGGTATGCCCCTGGGCACTCAACAACGCGGCCAGGCGCTCGCCCTGGCCTTGCGCGCGATCGACAAATGCCACCTTGGCCCCCTGCCCGGCGAAGGCACGCACCATGAATTCGCCGATCCCCGAAGCGCCTCCGGAAATCAACACGGTCTTGCCCTTAAGGTCGGGATAAACGGCCTGTTCAGTACTCATATCAAGGTTGCCTCGATCAATTAGTCTTATTTTATTTTACGAAATCGGCGTTTAAGGCTATAAATTTGCGGCCACACCGACAAAATATCGCACATTAGTAGAACTATTCCACTCAAAACAACAAAAGGAAGTTCGACCATGAAGCACCCTCGATACCTGCTGTCCGGCCTTGCCTTGTCCATGCTGATCGCCAGCGGTGGCGCGCAAGCGGCCGGTCTGTCCAGTGAACATAAACCGTTTGGGAAAACCAACGACGGCAGCGCCGTCGAGCAGTACATATTGCGCAACAGCCATGGCATGCAAGCCACGGTGATCACCTACGGCGGCGTGTTGCAGGCGCTGAAAGTGCCGGACAAGCACGGCAAGGTCGAGGACGTGGTGCTCGGCTTCGACGACGTGCAGGGCTATCAGCGCGGTACGGCGTTTTTTGGCGCGACCATCGGCCGCTTCGGCAATCGCCTGGCTGGCGGTGCGTTTGAACTCGACGGCAAGCGCTATCAGGTGCCGCTCAACGACGGTCCCAACGCGCTGCATGGCGGCGCCCAGGGCTTCGACAAGCGCGTGTGGCAAGCCAAGCCCGTCAAGGACAAGGACTCGGTCGGCGTGACCCTGACCTACCTGTCCAAGGACGGTGAGATGGGCTTTCCCGGCAACCTGACCACCGAAGTCACCTATCGGCTCAACGACAACAACGAACTGCACATCGACTACAAGGCCACCACCGACAAACCGACGGTGCTCAACCTCACCAACCACAGCTATTTCAACCTCGCCGGCGCGGGCAACGGCGACATCCTCAAGCAGGTGGCGACCTTGCACGCCAGCCACTACACGCCGGTGAATGCGACCTTGATCCCCACCGGCGAACTGGCGCCGGTCAAGGGTACGCCGATGGACTTTCTCCAGCCCACCGCCATCGGCCAGCACATCAAGGACAATCATCCGCAACTCAAATTCGCCGAGCCGAAACAGGGCGGGTTTGACTTCAACTGGGCGCTGGACACCCAGGGCGATCTCAAACAACTCGCCGCCGACGTGTACGACCCCGACTCCGGCCGCCGTTTGCAGCTCTACACCACCGAACCTGGGGTGCAGTTCTATACCAGCAACTTCCTCGATGGCTCGGTGAAGGGCAAGGCAGGCAAAACCTACCTGCATTGGAGCGGTTTCACACTGGAGACCCAGCACTTTCCTGACGCGCCGAACCAACCGAAGTTTGCCTCGACACGCTTAGACCCAGGGCAGACCTACACCCAGCGCACCGTCTTCAAGTTCTCCGCCGATTGAGGCTGGCGGCTGGCTTGCCGGCGACCAAAACACTGTCGCAGGCAAGCCGGCGTCCGGATCTATTGTGATGCAAATAGTCCCCAAAACCGTGCTTGGCTGCTATTGTGCCGCGCTTTGAAAAGCCGCCTACCAGCAAGGAAATGGACGTTGAACACTGACGAAAAAATGACCGGGGACCTGTTCGAGGTGGATAAGCGCCTGTCACTCAAACCCGTGGTGGACTTCAACGCCTACCTGCGCAACGCATTTGGCGACGGCCCCTGCACCTGCGTGCGCTGTGCTGCCAGTGGTGGGGATGAAACCGGCTATGAGTTCCAGCACACCTTCAACCTCGACGCCAAACCCACCCACCGCCGCTTTGCCTCGACGGCCGGCAGCGATGTGCTGTTGATGTTGAAAAAGGCGTGGCTGTCGTACACCAAGGCGGAGTTGCCGCTCAGCGGCGTGCTGGCGTTGCCGACGGTGAAGGAGTTTGTCGAGCCGCAGTTGCACAAACGCCTGGCGCCGCTGTTTCTGGCCAGTGGGTTGGCAAAGGAGGTGGACGGCGAACTGCGCATCCAACCGCAGGCGATGGCCTGATTCCGCCCTTGAGCCCGCCCTTGAATGTGCGGCTCAGACGTCGGGGTGATAAATCGAACCCTTGAGTGAGCGCAGTAGCGAGCGTCCTACCCAGGGACGCCGCTGTCCCTACGCCAATCCTGCCTATTTCGGCTTTTTCCTTGCGCAAGTTTCATCAGTGGGATCAGCATGGCCCACGATGAATAGCCGCTTGATCGAATAACGCGCCTTCACCACCAAAGCCGAACACCGTCGCACCGAGACGGGCATCCTGCGCGTGACGATGTCGCCCGACTGCCGCCGCGCAGGGTTGGCGCAGCGAAAGCACAGCTCAGGTTTTGCGTTGATCACAAGGAGTTCTGGATGGCCGCACCAAGCAAGAAGATGAGCCTGTTGGGCCTGACCACCCTGGTAGCGATCAACATGATGGGCTCGGGGATCATCATGTTGCCGGCCAGCATGGCGCAACTGGGCGCGATTTCGCTGCTGTCGTGGGTCGTCACCGCGCTCGGTTCGATGGCGATTGCCTACGGCTTCGCCCAATGCGGGCTGTTCTGTACCCGCAGCGGCGGGATGTCGGCGTATACCGAGGAGGCCCACGGCAAGTCGGGGTTTTTCCTGTGTTCGTTTCTGTATTTTCTGTCGCTGATTATCGCCAATGTGGCGATTGCGATTTCGGCGGTGGGCTATTTGTCATCGTTTATTCCGTGGCTGGGCAGCGGGCCGCTGCCGTTTTTCGTCGGCAGCCTGGCGCTGATCTGGCTGACCACCGTGGCCAACTTCGGCGGCCCGCGCATCACTGGGCGCATCGGTGTGGTGACGGTATGGGGCGTGATCATTCCAGTGGCGGGGCTCTGCGTGATCGGTTGGTTCTATTTCAAGCCCGAGGTGTTCACGGCCGCCTGGAACCCACACCAACGGCACCTGTGGGACGCCGTCAGTGCGAGTATTCCTCTGACCCTGTGGGCCTTTCTTGGCATGGAGTCGGCCGCCCAGGGCTACGACGCGGTGGAGAACCCCAACCGCACCGTGCCCCTGGCCTGCCTGCTCGGCACGCTTGGGGTGGCCGTGGTGTATGTGCTGTCGACCGCGGTGATCCAGGGCATCGTGCCCAATGCCGAACTGGCCGCGTCGTCCGCACCGTTTGCGCTGGTTTACGCGCAGATGTTCAGCCCCGGAGTCGGCAAGCTGATCATGGCGCTGGCGGTGGTGGCCTGTATCGGTTCGTTACTGGGCTGGCAATTCACCCTGGCGCAAACGGCCAAGATGTCGGCGGACCAACGCCTGTTTCCGCGCTTTTTCAGCCGCGTCAGCCCCGCGAATGCGCCGGTGCTGGGGTTGCTGGCCTGTGCCACGCTGCAAAGTCTGATTGCCTTGTCGACCATCTCGCCCACCGCCAGCGCACAGTTCAGCAAACTGGTGAACCTGGCGGTGGTGACTAATCTGCTGCCCTATGTGACCGCCCTCACCGGCCTGCTGGTGATGATGTTTAAGGCGCACGCCAGCGCGACGGTGCAGGCGCGCAATACGCTGGTGGTGCTGGTGGCCGTGGGGTATTCGCTGTATGCGATTTATGCCTGCGGTGAAGACGCGGTGTTTGGCGCAATGCTGGTGCTGGCGTTCGGGTATCTGTTGTATGGATTTCTGGCCAAGCGGTTTATTGGGGAACCGGTCTATCCCCCTGGCAGATGAAGATCAACATGTGGGAGGGGGCTTGCCCCCGATAGCAGTGGTTCAGTCAATGCATGTATCGACTGGCGCACCGCAATCGGGGGCAAGCCCCCTCCCACACTTTCTACCGGGTGCGTTTATTTACGCGCCGCCTCCCACTGCTTGAGCAGGTCGCCGTAGGCCACGGTTTCGCCTTTGGGTTTCTCGTTGGCCAGTTTCGGCTTCGGCGCGCCCGGCTGGTCGAACCAGTATTGGGCGTCACGTTCCGGGTTCATTTTCGGCCCGCATACCGGTTGCACTTTAGAACGCTCCAGGCGCGCCATGATCGCGTCTTGCTCCTTGGCCAGATTGTCGAGCGCCTGTTGCGGGGTTTTCTCGCCGCTGGCGGCCGCTGCGATGTTGCTCCACCACAGTTGCGCCAGGCGTGGATAGTCGGGCACGTTGGTGCCGGTCGGGGTCCACTCCACCCGGGCCGGGCTGCGGTAGAACTCCACCAGTCCACCGAGTTTCGGCGCCAGGTCGGTCATGGCTTGGGAGTTGATGTCGGACTCACGAATCGGCGTCAGGCCAACGATGGTTTTCTTCAGCGACACGGTTTTCGAGGTGACGAACTGCGCGTACAGCCAGGCCGCGAGTTTCTGCTTCTCAGGCGTCGACTTGAGGAAGGTCCAGGAACCCACGTCCTGATACCCCTTCTTCATGCCCTTTTCCCAATAAGGCCCGACGGGCGATGGCGCCATGCGCCATTTCGGCGTGCCGTCGGCGTTTACCACGGGCAGGCCCGGTTTGGTCATGTCGGCGGTAAACGCGGTGTACCAGAAGATCTGCTGGGCGATATTGCCCTGGGACGGCACCGGGCCGGACTCAGAGAAGGTCATGCCCGCCGCTTCCGGTGGTGCATAGGCTTTCATCCAGTCCACGTATTTTTGCGTGGCGAACACGGCGGCCGGGCCGTTGGTGTCGCCGCCACGGGTCACGCTGGAGCCCACCGGGTGGCAGTCCTCCACGCGAATGCCCCACTCATCCACCGGCAAACCGTTGGGCAAACCCTTGTCGCCACCGCCGGCCATGGAAAACCAGGCGTCGGTGAAGCGCCAACCCAGGGACGGGTCTTTCTTGCCGTAGTCCATATGCCCATAGATGCGCTTGCCGTCGATTTCCTTGACGTCTTCGCTGAAGAATTTGGCGATGTCTTCATAGGCCGACCAGTTCACCGGCACGCCGAGGTCATAGCCGTATTTTTCCTTGAACTTGGCTTTCAGCTCCGGACGTTCGAACCAGTCGGCGCGGAACCAGTACAGGTTGGCGAATTGCTGGTCGGGCAACTGGTAGATCTTGCCGTCCGGCGCGGTGGTGAAGGAGATACCGATGAAGTCCTTGATGTCCAGGGTCGGCGAGGTGAAGTCCTTGCCTTCGTTGGCCATCAGGTCGGTGATGGATTCGGTCTTGCCATAGCGAAAGTGCGTACCGATCAAGTCGGAATCGTTGACCCAGCCGTCATAGATATTCTTGTCGGACTGCATCTGGGTCTGCAGCTTCTCCACCACGTCGCCTTCCTGCAGCAGGTCGTGGGTCAGCTTGATGCCGGTGATTTCACTGAAGGCCTTGGCCAGTACCTTGGATTCGTACTCGTGGGTGGTGAGGGTTTCCGACACCACGTTGATCTTCATCCCACGGAACGGTTCGGCGGCCTTGATAAACCACTTGAGTTCCTCGAGCTGCTGGTCGGCCGTGAGGGTCGACGGTTTGAACTCGCTGCCGATCCATTTTTTCGCCGCCTCTTCATACGCATCGGCCCAGGCCGTGGCGCTCAAACCACTGAGGGCCAGTACGGCGGCCAATGAAATGCTATGTCGCAGCTTATTGTTTTTATCGAACATAGAGACCTCCTGGTTGATTTCAAAAGGGACTACAAACGCCACACACCCCTTGTAGGAGCGAGCTTGCTCGCGAAAAACGCCCAGACACCGCGCACTCCCAGAAACGCCGCGTTATCGTTGACGAATTTCGCGAGCAAGCTCGCTCCTACAGAGAATAGAGGCATCCGCACTAGCCCCAACGCATCACACACAACAGCCATACAAGGGAGAGCGCGGACGCCACCCAGATGCTCCAGTCGGTTACGCCGATCACCAGCAGGTGCAGGTAGGCGCTTCCGAGAAGACCGATAAACAAACGATCACCACGGGTGGTGCTGATCGGCAGAAACCCGCGCCGAGGGATACTCGGCGAGCGCAGTTCCCAGGTGGTCATGCCCGCCAGAATCAGGGCGATACCGCCAAAGAACAGCGCGGTGGGGGTGGTCCAGGCCATCCATTCCATCATCGACTCCTCAGACCCGGCCCAGGGCAAAGCCCTTGGCCACGTGGTTGCGTACAAACCAGATCACCAGCATGCCGGGCAGGATGGTCAACACCCCCGCCGCTGCCAGCACGCCCCAATCGATCCCCGACGCCGAGACGGTACGGGTCATCACCGCCGCGATGGGCTTGGCGTTGACCGAGGTCAGCGTGCGCGCCAGCAGCAGTTCGACCCAGGAAAACATGAAGCAGAAAAACGCCGTCACGCCGATGCCAGAGCCAATCAATGGGATAAAAATCTTCACAAAAAACTTGGGAAAGGAGTAGCCGTCGATGTAGGCCGTTTCGTCGATTTCCTTGGGCACGCCAGACATGAAGCCTTCGAGAATCCATACCGCCAATGGCACGTTGAACAGGCAATGCGCCAAGGCCACCGCGATATGCGTGTCGAATAGGCCGATGGACGAATACAGCTGGAAAAACGGCAGCAGAAACACCGCCGGCGGCGCCATGCGGTTGGTCAGCAGCCAGAAGAACAGGTGCTTGTCGCCCAGGAAGCGATAGCGCGAGAACGCATAGGCCGCCGGCAGCGCCACGCTCAGGGAGATCAGCGTGTTCAGGCTCACGTAGTACAGCGAGTTCAGATAACCGGTGTACCAACTCGGGTCGGTGAAGATCACCTTGTAGTTGGCCAGGGTAAAATCCTGCGGAAACAGCGTGAGCCCGCCGAGGATTTCGGTGTTGCTTTTGAAGGACATGTTCAGCAGCCAGTAGATCGGCACCAGCAGGAACAGCATGTAGATCAGCAGCGGTATGAGTTTGCGCTTGCTCATGTTGGCGGCCTCAGCGGTTGGCGTCGGAATGGGTCATGGCGGTGTAGAACAGCCAGGACACCAACAGGATGATCAGGAAGTACACCAGGGAAAACGCTGCGGCCGGGCCCAGGTCAAATTGGCCGACAGCCATCTGGGTCAGCGTCTGACTGAGGAACGTGGTGGCGTTACCCGGCCCGCCGCCGGTCAGTACGAAGGGCTCGGTGTAGATCATGAAACTGTCCATGAAGCGCAGCATCACCGCGATCAGCAGCACGCTTTTCAGCTTCGGCAACTGGATGTGTCGGAAAACCGCCCACGCCGACGCCCGATCAATACGCGCTGCCTGGTAGTACACGTCCGGAATGGCGCGCAGCCCCGAGAAGCACAGCAGCGCCACCAGGGACGTCCAGTGCCAGACGTCCATCACCAGCACCGTGACCCAGGCGTCCATGGTGTTGGCCGCATAGTTGTAGCTGATGCCCATGGCATTGAGGGTGGAACCGAGCAGGCCGATATCGGCGCGGCCGAAGATCTGCCAGATGGTGCCCACCACGTTCCACGGAATCAGCAGCGGAATGGCGAGGATGATCAGCACCAGCGATGACCAGCGGCCCTTGGTCGGCATGGTCAGGGCGATGGCGATGCCCAGCGGGATTTCGATCAGCAGCACGCACGCCGAGTAGATGAACTGGCGCAACAGCGAGTCGTGCAGGCGCGGGTCGAGCAGCACCTGCTTGTACCAGTCGGCGCCGACGAAATAGCGACTGGACTGGTCGAAAATGTCCTGCACCGAGTAGTTGACCACCGTCATCATCGGGATCACCGCACTGAATGCCACCAACAGGAACACCGGCAACACCAGCCACCAGGCTTTATTGTTCTGCACCTTGTTCATGGCAGCACCTCCAACAGGTAATCGTCGGCGTAGAGCATCAACCACTGCGTGGGGAAGCTGATGGAGGCACGGCCCGCGGGTACCGGTTTGTCTTCGGCCAGGCGTACTTTCAGCGGTGCGCCGTCGAGGTTGAGGGTCAGGATCTTGTAGGTGCCGAGGTCCTCCACATGAACGACGTCGGCCTGGAGGGCGTCGGGATTTGGCTCATCCCACACGTGAATGAATTCCGGGCGGATGCCCACCTGCAACGTCGTGTAGTGCGTGTCGGTAATGCGTTGCTGCAACGCGGCGGACAAGGGCAGATGGGTGCCGGCAAAGCGCACGCCGCCCGCCTCGGCCTGCACTTCAATCAGATTCATCCCTGGGCTGCCGATGAAATAGCCGACAAACGTATGGCTCGGCCGCTCGAACAACTCGCGTGGCGTGCCGAACTGCACGATCTGCCCGCCGTACATCACCGCGATCTTGTCGGCAAAGGTCGAGGCTTCCAGTTGATCGTGGGTCACGTAGACCATGGTGATATTGAACTGCTCGTGGATCTGCTTGAGCTTGCGCCGCAGTTTCCATTTGAGGTGCGGGTCGATCACCGTCAGCGGCTCATCGAACAGGATCGCCGAGACATCGTCGCGCACCAGACCGCGGCCCATGGAGACTTTCTGTTTTTCGTCGGCAGTGAGGTTGCGCGCCTTTTTGCCCAGCAGGCTTTGCAGGTCGAGGACTTCGGCGATTTCCTGCACCTTGCTGTGAATTTTCGCCTCAGCCATGCCCTGGTTACGCAACGGGAAAGCCAGGTTGTCGAACACCGTCATGGTGTCGTACACCACCGGAAACTGAAACACCTGGGCGATGTTGCGTTTCTCCGGGGTCAGCTCGTTGACCACTTTATGGTCGAACAGCACTTGCCCTTCGGACGGGCTGAGCAGACCGGAGATGATATTGAGCAGGGTCGACTTGCCGCAGCCCGAAGGCCCAAGCAAGGCGTAGGCACCGCCCTGCTCCCACACATGGTTCATTTCCCGAATAGCGTAGTCTTCAGGACCAGTCGGCGTAGGACTGTAGCTGTGCGCCAGGTTTTGCAAATGGATCTCGGCCATCAGGCAACCCTCGCGACACGGCGTCCGGGCGCCTGGACCAAGCGGCCCTGGCTGTCGAACACAAACAGTTTATGGGTGGGGATGTACACGCGGATCGGCGCGTCGACGTCGTACTCATGCACCCCCGGCAAGTGCAACACCAGCAGGAAATGCTCGCTGCGTACATGCAGGAAGGTTTCCGAGCCGCTGATCTCGGCGACTTCCACGGTCACCGCCAGTTCGAGGTCATCGTCGTTGCTGGGCACCAGGCTGATATGGCTGGGGCGCACACCAAAGCGGAACTCGCCCTCGCCGATGGGGCGCAGGTCGACGTTGAGCGGGAAGTGTATGAAATTGGCGAAGCTCACTTCGTTGCCGCTGATGCGTCCCGGCATCAGGTTGATCGGCGGTTCGGAAAACAACTCGGCGGCCAATACGGTTTGCGGCTGGTGGTAGACCTCGGCCGCCTTGCCGCTCTGGATCACCCGGCCTTCGTGGAGGATGGTGGTGGTGCCGCCGAGCGCCAGCGCTTCGTTGGGCTCGGTGGTAGCGTAGATGGCAATGGTGTGGCGGGCCTTGAACAGCTCGCGCATTTCCTGACGCAGTTCTTCGCGCAGTTTGTAGTCCAGGTTCACCAACGGCTCATCGAACAGGATCAGTTCGGCATCCTTCACCAACGCGCGGGCCATCGCCGTGCGTTGCTGCTGGCCGCCGGACAGCTCCAGCGGGTGACGCTTGAGGAATTTCTCGATGCGCAGCATCTGCGCGGTTTCCAGCACCTTGCTCTGGATCAGCTCGTTGGACACACCGGCCTGGCGCAACGGCGAGGCGATGTTCTCGAACACGGTCATGGTCGGGTAGTTGATGAACTGTTGATACACCATCGACACGTTGCGCAGGCGCACCGGTTTATGGGTGACATCCACGCCGTTCATCAGGATGCGGCCGCTGTCGGGCTTGTCCAGGCCGGCCATCAGGCGCATCAGGCTGGTCTTGCCGGACAGGGTGCGACCGAGCAGCACGTTGAAAGAGCCGGCCTCGAAACGCAGGTTGGCATCGTCGATCCAGGTCTGGCCTTCGATGACGCGGGAGACATGTTCCAGGGTCAATGACATGACACGCCCTTTTTTATTATTGGAATGAATCTGGCCAGTCGTCAGAGCGAGTTTCATGCCAACCGCAGCAGGTGCTTGATCCACAAGCAAATGCCCTGAAAACAATGTTCGGGAGTGAACAAAAATGAACAATACTGACTGAACAACTGAACACTCGCCGGGTTGACAATGAACAGTTCTGAACAACACTGTTTGAACCCGATTTATTGAACAGCGCCCCTCCCACATTGACCTGGTTACATCCGTTAGATTGTGCAAGACCCCAAAACAATAAAAAGAAGGTCACCATGGCCGAACCGCTGACTCACGACACCCTCATCCAGGACTCCTGGCGCCGCTGCCGCGCATTCGGCCTGGACCATCTGAGCCCACCCAGCTTTGACCAACTGCCCGCCGAGGGCATCAGCCAATTGCTGGAGAGCCAGCATTCCCTGGTGCAGACCACCCATCAGGAAGTATTGCCTTACTACGAGAACATCCTGAGCAACTCCAACTGCCTGATCATGCTGGCCGACAACCAGGGCCAGGTGTTGACGTCGTGGGGCACCCAACGCTTCATCGAACCCAAGTTGGCCCGCGGTTTCAGCGCCGGCGCCAGTTGGATGGAGCGCTCCAGTGGCACCAATGCCATCGGCACCGCGCTGGCCTGCGCCCAGGCGGTGCATATCGAACACGATGAACACTTCCTCAAGGCCAACCGCTTCATGACCGGCTCGGCGGCGCCGATCTTCGACGCCCAGCGCGAAATCATCGCGGTGCTGGACGTGTCCAGCGACAGCTACTTGCCGCCCTCCCACACCCTGGGCATGGTCAAGATGATGAGCCAGACCGTGGAAAACCGGCTGATCCTCAACCTGTTTCGCGGCGAGCATTTCCAGCTGACCTTCAACACCGGGCTGAACAACCTCGACAGTCAATGGGCGGGCCTGCTGATCTTTGATGAAAGCGGCCAGGTGTTGTCGGCCAATCGCCGCGCCGACAATTTGCTGGGCATCAGCCTGTCGCGGGTGATGATCGACCGCTTGTTCAAGGTGTCGATGCTGGAGTTACTGAATCAGCCGCAGGGTTTGCCGTTTTCCTTGCAGGCGGCAGGCCGCAATCGCTTCCAGTGTTTATTGAAGCGGCCCAAGCAGACGCCGGTACACGCGCGTATTTTCAGCCAACCGGCGCCGCCGAAAGCCGCATCGATCAGCCTCAACACCCTGCATTTCGGCGACGTGCGCGTAGAAAAGGCCGTGCGCCAGGCCGAACGCCTGCTGGAAAAAGACATTCCGCTGCTGATTCACGGTGAAACCGGCGTGGGTAAAGAGGTGTTCGTCAAAGCCCTGCACCAGGCCAGTTCCCGCAGCCAACAGGCGTTTATCGCGGTGAACTGTGCGGCGATTCCTGCTGAACTGGTGGAATCGGAACTGTTCGGCTACGAAAAAGGCGCGTTTACCGGTGCCAATCAAAAAGGCAGCATCGGCCTGATCCGCAAGGCCGACAAGGGCACACTGTTTCTCGACGAGATCGGCGATATGCCACTGCCGACCCAGGCCCGCTTGCTGCGGGTCTTGCAGGAGCGCTGCGTGCAACCGGTGGGCAGCAGCGAGCTGTTCCCGGTGGATTTGCGCATCATCTCCGCCACCAACCATGTGCTACGCGAGCAGGTGCAGGCCGGGCGCTTTCGTGAGGATTTGTACTACCGCATTGGCGGATTGACCCTGGAGTTGCCGCCACTGCGCGAGCGCACTGACAAGCAGGCGTTATTCCAACACCTGTGGCAGCAACACCGCGAACCGACCCAATGGGCCGGGCTGAGCGCCGAGGTGCTGGCGTTGTTCGAGCAGCACCCGTGGCCGGGCAATTTGCGCCAGGTCAGCAGTGTGTTGCAGGTGGCGTTGGCCATGGCCGAGGAGCAGGCGATCCGTGCGGAGCATCTGCCGGATGATTTCTTCGTGGATCTGAACGTGACGGCGCCGCTGCCCGCCAGCGAGTCTCTGAATGACAGCGTCGATCTGACGCTGCGCTTGAAAGCGGCGGGCGGGAATATTTCCCACCTTGCGCGGGAACTCGGAGTGAGCCGCAACACCTTGTACAAGCGCCTGCGCCAAGGTAACGACTGAAACCCGGGTAGCGAGCGCACGCTGCCTTCTCAGGCTTGAAACCGCCCCGCCCACACGCGACACTGCGCGGTTCCATCACGAGGACACCGCCGATGACCGCAACCGCCGCCACCGTTTCTGCACGGGAGGCTTATCAAGTGCTCAAGGATATGGCCCTGGAAACGCGGGTCATCAGCGCCTGTGCGGCAACGGATGACACCGTGAACGTGGAAATCGACGGTTGGCAGGTAGTGTTGCTGACCCACGGCGCGTTACTGGTGGGCTGCCAGCACTGCCGCTCACCCGACGGGCGCAATGGATCATTGGACAGCTGGCAACGCTATGGCACCAATCCGGTGGCGCTGATGAGTACGTGGGAGCAGGCGCAAGTCGAACGCCTGTTGTCGGTGTCTCAGCGCCAGCTCCACGACACGCCGGTGTAGATGCCCCGACCATCCCCAGGCGTGGAGCGGGCGGCGTCCAGGCCCTTGTCGTCATAACCCGGCGTGACGGTGTTGGCGTAGCGGCGGTTGGTCAGGTTGCGCAGGTCGACCCAGGCTTGCCAGTCCTGCTGCGGGGCGTCGTAGCCGAAGGTCGCGCCGAGTAAGGTATAGGCCGCCGCGTAGTAGGAATTGGCGTAATCCACCGCCACCCGCGAGGAATGCTCGGTATTGAGGCTGGTGTAGAAGCCGGTCGGATGGCTGTAGCGCAGTTGCGCCTGGTAGTAGTGCTTGGGAATGCCCGGCAAGGTGTTGTCGCCAAAGCGGTCATCGTCGCGGTAGTGGAAGTCACTGAAGGTGTAGGCCTGGCGCAGGGCGAGCTTACCGCTGCGGCCGCCGTCCCACAGCGGGCTGAGCAGGCTCAGTTCGACGCCTTGGTGAACCGTGGGGCTGGCGTTGGATTCGGCGACGATCGCGTTGCTGGTAGGGGTCTGGGCCTGGGTTTCGACGGTGAGCAGCTCGTGGCGCACTTCCGAGCGGTACAGCGCCAGGTCCCATTGGCCGAACCACGCATCACCCCGGCCACCGACTTCCAGGGTGGTGGCGGTCTGGTTTTTCAAACTCACGCCTTCGCGTTGCAGGCCGGTGGCCGGGCCGCTGCCCGACCCGAAGTATTTGTTGGAACCCCAGATCATCGACCAGGCATGCGGCGGCTCGACCGAGCGGCTCAGGTTGCCGTACACCTGCAATTGCGGGGTGAAGTCATAGCGCAGGCCGATGCGCGGCGCATAGTCCCAGTCATGTTGACTGAGCGGCGCCTGGCCGTCGGGATAGGTCACCTGGGTTTCGCGGCGGGTGTAGATCGCGGCCAGGCCGGTGGTCAGCCACAGGTCCGGGACCAGTTCCAGGTCGTTGCCGACATGCAGCACCGTGTCGGAACCCAGGTAGCTGTAGTCGCGGGTCTTGGTGCCAGGGGCGTAGCCTGCGGTATTGCCGACAGGAATACGCACGTATTCCGACGCGCCGTTGTTCGGCATCGCCTGGGTGGTGCGTAGGCCGATCGTGGTTTTGCTGTCGTGGCCGAACAGCGTGTCCTGGCGAATGTAGTTCAGCGTGCCGCTGATGTCGGTGTAGGCGACTTTCAGGCGATTGGTGCCTTCGCGCAGGTCCATCGGGTAGTCGTGATAGGCCAGGCCGACTTCGATCCGAGAGTTGTCGTCGAGCTGCAACGTGGTCTTGTTGGCGATCCAGGTGGAGCCCGGTTGCAGGCGTTTTGAGTCGCGGGCGGCGTTGAGGCTATTGGCGGCACGCGGATCGTGGCTGATCTGGTAGCGCGTGAGCTTGCCCGGCGTATCGTTGGTGGTTTCGCGGTAGCGCAAGTAGAAGCGCGTCTCCAGCGCGGGGTTGAAGCGGTAGCCGAAGTTGGCCGCGACACCCTTGCCCGTGCCGGCGCTCTGCTGCTGATAGCCATCGGATTCGGAATCGGTGAGGCTGATGTAATAGTCGGCATCCCCCAGCACCTGGCCCGAACTGATCTCGCGCTGGGCATAGCCACGGCTGCCCGCTTCATAGCGCACTTGCAACTTGGGCGCGTCGTAGCCGGTGTGGGTCACGTAATTGACCGCCCCACCCAGGGCCAGCGCGCCCTGGTCAAAACCGTTGGCGCCGCGCAGCACCTCGACGCGGCTTTGCCACAAGGGGTCCTTGAGTTCATAAGGCGTACCGCCGGGGCCTGTCAGCGGCAAGCCGTCGAGCATCTCGTACAACCCGGAAGCATGGGCGCCGGGGCTGCGATTCAGGCCCGAGCCACGAATCGAGAGCTTTACCCCTTCGTTATTCGCCGCCTTGGCGTACACCCCGGCCTGGTACTTGAACACGTCCTCGTTGGTGCTCACCCGCCCCTGTTGCACGCTGCCCATGTCGATGTAATTGGTACCGCCGGGCACGCTCTTGAGCTGCGCCTGCGCCACTTCACCCGCGCTGGCTTCGCGGGTGGTGACTTCGATCGGCGCCAATTGCAGGTCTTCGGCCTGCACAAGGGAGCTGAGGGTCAGGGCGGCAAAAAGCAGCGGAGGTTGGCGCAGCAGCATGGGGCGGGTCCTTGGAATGCGGGGGCGTGAAGGCCAGGCCTGGCACGCGAACTGTGATGGGAAGACAGGGATGCTCGCCAGGTCACGCTTTATTAACGAACCGGAGCCTTCCTACAACAGCATCGGACCCTGCCTGTTTTTAAACGCCATGGGATTGGGGAGTCGCGACCAGCCGAAAGGAAATAAGCGCTCCAATCATTGCAAAAGAAGCCCCGACGGTTCCCTAGTCAGCGGCGGGCTCCAACGCCCGCATGAAATCATCCGCCTCCGAGCCCGCCGGGAACCGGAAGCCGTACATTTCATCGGTGGCCAGAATAGCGCTGAGGGCGTCGCGAAACTGGGCTTCGGTCGGCGACTCCTGCAGCAGTTTGTGCGCCTGTAACAACAGGTCGGCAGAGACACCTTGAACACTTGCGGCGTCAATCACCGCAAACAGGATAAATCGCAGACGAATTTCGCGATCCGTGGGCCAAACCGTTTTTCGCTTACCCAAGGTAGGGCCTCATATTTAAGAAAAGTCCGAGGCTATTGCCGACGGGTGGGTGTTTCAAGCAGTGCAGTGCAAGATAGGGCACTTCCTACAGAGGAAACGGAAACTCCGCACTCAACCGTCCTGTCGACGCTGCCGAGTGGCTTGCCAGCACATCAGCGAGCTGGCCGTCACCAGCACGGCGCCTTGCCAGAATTGCGCGGTGAGGTGAGCCCCCAACCACAGCGCGGCGAATGCCGAGGACAACACCGCCCCCGATGTGTAGATCAACGCCGCGCCGCCCAACGGGCCGAAGCGTTCACTGACGCTGCGGATCAATCCAGCGGCAGTGCTCCACAGGAGAATCGCCACCAAACCGCATGCTGTGGCGGCACGCTCGCTGTTGATCTGCATGGTTACCCCTGACACCCGAAGAAATCTGGCGGTGATGCAACCAGCGATCCACGCGGGCCTGGGGATTCAAACCGGGCAACGTCAACGCTCACTGCACCGGCAGGAAATTCATCAGCAACAGGCTTTGCGCATAATTGACGCCCATACGTCGGTAGCGCTCATCGAGCATCCGGGTCAGCAGGTCGAGACGCGCGACGATCTTGCCGAACTCGACGGCGAAACTGAGGTTACTGCCCTCTTCCGAGATCTCGTTGGAAAACAGCAGCAGCACGCCGCTGGCGTCCTGACGCTGACTGAGCAGCCAGGTGGCCTTTTCGATATTGCGCGCTGCGTTGCTGACGAATTGCGGGTTGATCGAGTCAGAGATATAGAACTGGGTGCGCCCACCATGCGCGGTCACCAGCATGCTGCCAATCGCATAGATAAACGCTCCGACCCGATCGCCACGAAACTCAGGGCTCAAGGAATAGCTCAGGGCCGCCAGATCACGTCGATCCCCCAGGGCAGGCAGCGGTTGGCGGTTCTCGATGGCTTGACGGATTTCCCGCGACGCACTCACCGCGTCCGGATAACCCGACTGCCGCCACTGGTTGGGGTTACGCAGGTACAGCTTATTCATCAGCAGATACAGGCTTTGCAGGTTATCGCGCATGCCCAGGGTGGCCATGCGATCTACACTGGTCTGGAAGAACTCGTCAGGTTTGCCATCGCTGAGCTGCCTGGCGATATCCCGCCCCTGTTGCTGGCTGCAAGCGGTGGTGCAGAGCATGAACACGACAACCAGCCAAAGCGGACCGCTCATCAATCGGGGGATAAAAGGCGGGAACGTATGATTCATCTGCACCAGGTCTGGTTCTTATGTCCACACGCAGTATGGGTGTGGCTGGGTCAGAGATAGATCCGAAAAATCCGAAAAAGTGCAGGATTGGGCACCTTATAAATATACTGATAAGCACGCCCCCCCATTCACACCCGACACGACTCAACGGCAGAACACCGCTTTATGCAAACAAAACGGCCAGCTTCAGCAGGGCTGAAACTGGCCGTCATAGCATTGTGTCCTTCGGGCTTGGCCGATAGTCGTCCAATTAGAAAATCGAGATTGGATAATCCACGATCAGACGGGTTTCGTTGTAATCCCCTTCCGCCTGATCGGCGTTACCGCGGTGCCAGGCTTGACGCACTCGCATCGACAAGTCTTTGACTGGGCCGGTCTGCACCACGTACTTGGCTTCAAAGTTGGTTTCGTGGTGCTTACCGTCAGCGCCATAACCATAGGCTTGGTAGGCACTGCCGACCGGCATGTGCGTGCCGTCGATATTGTCACCGTTCAGGTAGCGCGTCATAAAGCTCAGCCCCGGCACACCGTAAGCCGCCATGTTCAGGTCGTAACGAGCCTGCCAGGACCTTTCGCCTGGGCCGTTAAAGTCAGAGTATTGAACCGAGTTGGCCAGGAAGATGGAGTCGGCCAAATCACCCGACTTGTTATTACCCACGGCCACATAGTCAAACGGGGTGTCGCCGTGAACTTTTTGGAACGCCAGTGTGACAGTGTGAGCACTCAGGAAAGAGTACGCCGCGGCCAACGACCAAGTGGTGTTGTCGATGGCACCGGCTTTGGCCTGGCCGGAATCGAGGGTGCGGTAGATATTGAAGTCCAGGTTCAGTGACTGATCGGCAGTGAACGGGATCGTGTAGTTGGCATTACCATAGTATTGATGCCAGACGTCTTTGAGGTCCGACGCAAACACGCTCATGGACAGGTTATCGGTCAGCGTGTATTTACCGCCGAGGTAGTCAATGCTCTTGGCCGACACGTTTGCATAACCGGCATACAATTCGTGGCTATTGTTGGTTGTGGTCGGACCGTTACTACTGGTGAAGTGTCCGGCGTCGAGGTTCAACCCTTCAATTTCGCTGCTCAACAAGTTGAAGCCAGTCGCTGTTTGAGGCGTGGCGCGAGTACCCGCCGTGGCCAGGACCGGGTTGTTGGGCTGCAAGTTGCCATAATGCAGTTCAGTCTTGGAAAAGCGGGCCTTGATCGACGCACCTGCGCTGCTGAAATCATTCTCCGGCCGGCCGTTGCTGTCGACCGGCAAGTTGCCAGAGCCTGCATTGCCTTTGCCACCATCCAGCTTCACGCCCCAGTATCCGTAAGCATCCACACCAAAGCCGACGGTGCCTTGGGTGAAGCCGGAGGTGAAGTTGCCTTGCATCACCTGCAACCAGTCCTGTTTGTCGCCCGCCGAATTCTTACCGTCACGATCAAAATAAAAGTTGCGAAGTAGAAGGTTCAAACTACTGCCTTCAACAAACCCCTTGGCAGTCGCTTGGTCCTCCACACCCGCGGCTGACGCTAGTTGACTAGCACCCAGCGAGACCGTCAGCGCCACCAAATTCCACTTAAAAGACATTGTTCGTTCCCCTGTTTTTAATAGAGCTGCCTCGTCTCTCAACGCACAGTCAGCAGGATCTCCCCTGAAGTCAGGCCGTCAAAAGCGAAGAGTCATAAGTCGATGGCAGATGAGAAGGTTTCTAAGTCGCAACGCATTGACTGCGCAGCGCAAGGTACCGTTTTATAACGGTTTATTTTTAGTACAGGGCAGAGCCTAAGGTGAAAAACTTATAACACTTTCCCGCCGATGGAATGACCTCGTTTCCCGTGAAAGTAATTTTCCATTTCTGTAACAATTCAGGTTTATACAAGAAAGCCGGACGCGTGAAATGAGCTGGACATCGATGTTTCGCATACATCTAAAATCCCAACTGCACGATGAAAACGGCACGCTCTGAGCCTGGATATCCGCAAAGGGCCAAACTGATTCAGGCGTTCTTGGGGCTCCCTTATCGAGAGCGGCGAATACCGCAATATTTACGAGGTAACCTGAAGCAACGTTGTGCTAGCGTACCTGTAGGACGGATTACATGATGGTCTTAGACGCATGCCTCGAGGTCGATACGACTATAAGCCTCGAGGCAGGACATCACATCGCTATAGAGCCAGCCTGCAGGTATCGCAGCGCCATGGGGGTACAGAACCTGATGACACTCATTGCCCCATTGCCCCCCCTTGATTCGAGTCACGATCACCCACTCATAACGGCCGCGCTGTGAACGCTGAGCTACCTCATTCAGGTTCGCAGACGCCGCTTGAGGGTTTGTGCGAGGCGCAGGTGCAGCAACGTCTGGCGCAGGACGGGCTGAACGAACTCCCCGCCTCCCGCCGACGCAGCGCCTTGCGCCTGATGTGTGACGTGGCCTTCGAGCCGATGTTTCTCCTGCTGGTCGCGTGCGGCGCTTTGTACATGGTGCTGGGCGATGTCCAGGAAGCCCTGATGTTGCTGGGCTTTGTCTTCGTCGTGATGAGCATCAGCTTTGTCCAACAGCGGCGCAGTGAACGCTCCCTGAATGCGTTGCGGGACCTCTCCAGCCCAAGGGCTAAAGTGCTAAGGGAAGGTAAAGAGTGCAGCGTTCCCTCGCGGGACCTGGTCGTTGGCGATGTTGTAATGCTGGCTGAAGGCGATCGCGTACCCGCTGACCTGCAACTGACAACATGCGCCAACCTATCAATTGATGAGTCCTTGCTGACCGGAGAATCCATGCCAGTCAGCAAGCTGGTCGCGCCGCAGTTTCATACACTTGGTGATCCAGCGCCGCCGCCAATGGATGCGACCCTTGCACAGGCATTTTCAGGCACATTGGTCACGTGCGGTACCGCCCAGGGACGTGTCACCGCCACAGGCGAGCGCAGTGCGCTGGGCCGGATTGGCCAGTCACTGGCAGACATCGAGGTGGAACCCACCCCGACACAACAGCAAACGCGTCGTGTGGTCAAGCGGGTCGCTGTCATAGGCCTGGCGCTGGCGGCGGCGCTCGCTATCGCTTTCGGGCTGCTGCGCGGTGACTGGCTGCATGGGATGCTGGCGGGCCTGACGCTGGCGATGGCAATCCTACCGGAGGAGTTGCCGGTTGTACTGACGCTCTTTCTAGGCCTCGGCGCCTGGCGACTCGCCCGTGAGAAGGTGTTAGCGCGTAGCATCCCTGCCGTCGAATTGCTCGGTGCGACCACCGTCTTATGCGTCGACAAGACCGGTACGCTGACGGCTAACAGAATGACGGTCAGGCGCCTTTGGTCCGAGGAGGCTGAGTATGAAGTCGCCAGAGATGGTACTGACGGCGGCACGCCTTTGCAGGAGGCACTCCATGGTGTGCTTGAGTACGCGGTTCTCGCCAGCCACCGCCATGCTTTCGACCCGATGGAGTCGGCCATCGGCGAGACCGGGCAGAGCCTGCTGGCACTCACCGAGCACCTTCACGCCGACTGGACGCTGATCGACGACTATCCCTTGTCACCCCAGATGCTGGCAATGTCGCGGGTCTGGCAATCGCCGAATCAACGAGAGCGACTCATTGCTGCAAAGGGAGCGCCCGAGGCAATCGTCGATTTGTGCCATATGGATCCCGTTCGCAGCGCGCGCATTGCGGCTCAGGTGCTGGCGATGGCGGCAGACGGGCTTCGCGTTCTCGGCGTCGCACAGGCGACCTTCGCCGCCGAGGTATTGCCCGGTTTACAGCACGACTTCGACTTCAGGTTTCTAGGATTGGTCGGGCTCGAAGATCCGATTCGTCCAGATGTGCCGCAGGCTATTGCCGAATGCCGAGCCGCAGGCATCCGTGTGGTGATGATGACGGGCGACCACCCGGCCACAGCGATGTCGGTCGCCAGGCAGGCCGGGCTGGGCACCGATGCGCCGGTGATCACGGGAACCGAACTGTCCACACTGAACGATTCTGAACTGGCCGCACGACTGATCACGACGCAGATCTTCTGCCGTGTTCAGCCAGAGCAGAAACTGCGCCTGGTACGCGCGTTCCGTGCACAGGGTGATGTCGTCGCCATGACCGGCGACGGTGTCAACGACGCGCCTGCGCTGAAGGCAGCCGATATTGGCGTTGCCATGGGTGCGCGTGGCACCGAGGTCGCACGCGAGGCGGCCGCGCTGGTTTTGCTCAATGATGATTTCGAGTCGTTGGTGACCGCCGTGCGCTATGGCCGCCGCATTTTCGCCAACTTGCGCAAGGCGATTGTGTTTGTGGTCGCCGTACACGTGCCGATCGTCGGCCTATCGATGCTTCCAGTGCTTTTCGGCTGGCCGATGGTGCTGATGCCGGCGCACATTTTGTTCTTGCAACTGATCATCGACCCCGCCTGCTCGGTCGTGTTCGAGGCCGAACCGCTTGAGCCGGATGCGATGAAGGCTCCTCCACGTCGAAAGGAGCAACGGTTGTTCGACAGCGCAGTGATGATACGCGGCCTCTGCCAGGGCATTGGCTTACTGATACTGCTTCTCGCGACGTATGCGGGTATGAGGTGCTTTGCGCCGGTTGCGTCTGAGCGAGATGAGCTTGCGAGAACACTGACCTTCGTCGTCCTGGCGCTGGCCAACCTCGCCCTGATCCATACCAATAAGTCATGGGGCCGCACGCGCTGGGTGGGGCCTGGCGTGTTTGGCACCCAGCTCAGTTGGATCGCTTTCGCAACGCTGGCCATGTTGGCGGTAGCGCTGTTTTTTCCGCCGGTTACCCAGTTGTTCTCATTCGTGACACCCGCGCCAGTACTGCTACTTTTCGCATTTGGCATCGTCGCGCTGAGCGTAATGTGGTTCGAAGTCGTGAAATGGCTAATACGAATGAGGAGCGAGCACAGCGACTGAGCGAAGCCTTTAGTGCTGATCCCCGCGTTCGCCAGGGGCTGCACATGTCGCAACCCAGGCGAGGTCTGTTCAGCAGTTAATCGCTTAGATTGGCTCCCCGCGTTGGAAAAACAAACCGGATCAGCAGCGCAGCATCGCGCCCTTCGCCCGTGAGAGTAATCTCTGCCCCTCTAACATTATCGGGTAACGCGGCAAGTGGACTCGTCACGTTGGCGAACCTCTTACTCGGGTCAACGCCTTCATAAAAGGTGTACGTCAGGATTCGAACCCTGGAATCGCCAGTAACGTTCACTAGCTTCCAGGAATCCAAAGTAACTTTTTAAAACAATACGTTAGATTCTAATAATTACCGCACCAAGGCACTTTTGAATGCGTTGGAGCCCGCGCCGATCATGGGGCGCATAAGGTTGCAGAAATCATTCCGCCCTCCCCCGCGTGCTGCCGATCGAACACTATCGCCAATAGTCGTAGTGAAACATCCGGGGGCCGCTGATAATCTGCGACCACGTTCGCCAGCCGTTTAGGGATGGAGGCGTAAATAGAAGCCCTGGAGCCGCGAACCTCCGGGGCTTTGCTTTTTTGGCGCAGGCTGACACCCAACTCTTCTGGGCATTTTTCCTTTGGCCCTAAATTGTTCAGGGCGCTGGGCGAAATCCCTTTCAGTACCGACATGGCCGAAATCGGAATGGTTGTGATGTGCCTTGATCTTTCCCGATAGACACGTTCGATTGCACCCGCCGGATTGTTTGGTTGTCATGGATTTGGTGTGTTTGTGCATCGGCGTAGCCGTGAAGCAAGCCTACGATCAGCCCCTGAGACAGCCGACCTTGCGATTGCTCATGGTCGCGTTTAGCGCGGATACAAAAACGCCCGCGTGGCGGCGGGCGTTTGGCATAGATCGTCGAAGCGTTATCGCCTTAATCGAAGGCGCCGTTGAGGACTTCGTAGATTATGCCGGAAGCAATTGCGACCAGTATCAAGTCCGTGCCTGCCTGCTGCCATTCGTAGCCGTCGTAATGTGGAAGTCTGCCCAACAATCGACCATCAAGTTTCTTGGCGATGCCTGGAGGAAGAGGCTTTCCTCTGGCTAGGTTCTTTTGTATTCCGGGTGGTAGTGAAGGACCTGGGCTCCAGTAGTCACGATAGCCACCGAGCACTCCCAATACGCTGCCGCGGTCAATGCTTGGCCCGCGAGCCCAATCGTCTCCGCTGGAACCTTTGCCCTTATTACCCTGGTTCCCATGACCTTGGCCGCCTTGTGAGTTGCCTTTTCCATTGCCTTGACCTTTCCCATTGCCAGGGTCTGCGAGTGCAGTCACCGAGCCAACGGCCAAAGTAAGGCAGGTAACAGCAACTACAAGCGAGCGTAATTTAAACATGACCGTCCTCTCTCCAAGGGAATGCTCCCTGAAATGTAGACGGTATTGCAGGTTTTAGTTCCGTAATACCCATCCCACTCACCGACATCGCCAATGTATCGGCCGCACGAAGAACAGATCGTTCGCCTGGAGACCACTACACGTTGACTGCTCGATGAGTGAAGGCTTGGCGAATGCGAAAGAAGTTCGCGTCGATAACGTCGCACCTGAATACGCAAGCCGCAGCAAGACCTCCAAAAAGCTACGAATCCGCCTGACTACAGACACGCTGGAGATCGTGAAGCCGACTCGTTGATCTAGAATCTGGCAGAGTTGCGGAAACCGCCTGAAATGATGCGGAAACGGTCAAGCGTTTTACTAAAAGCGTTTCAGGAAAGTTGCTTAATGAGGCCTTTGCACGAGAAGCCCATCATATTGAGATACTGCTTCGCAGACCTCACCGCCTGCTGGTTCCAATCAATGTTCATGCTGTCCACTGCTATCGTAGCGTCAGAAACGTCGAAACCCTCTCCAGCACAGCCCGGCACGCCTGGCTTTTACACACAAACGCAAGGATGCGAGCAATGCCATCGCTCAAGAAATACTTCTCCAAAGGCCTTATCGCGGTAATTGCCGCGGTGGGCGGCGCCTGCCTTGAAGCCACCACAGACATAATCAAGAAGAACTTCGAGCCAGCACTGGTTAGCGCTCGAAACAGCCTTGAGGATCGATTTTCGCCACTCCCGGAAAACGCGTTGATCGGGCTAAGTTTGGATTTCTACATGCCGTCGGCTTTGGGCAATGAGACCAAAGCTGAAGGTGTTTCAGCGTCCATCCCGGGAAAAAGCTGCCGCAAGCCTGACGGGCACGACATCGTTCGAGTATTTGACGAGTCAGCAAACGGTCATCGCACGAACGCCGTGATGATTATCCACTGCAGCCCCTCGGGGCGTGTTTCAGTAAGTCTTGCTCCGCAAAGCGGCCAGATTGTTTCAATTTATGAAGGCCGCTTCAGGGACGGTGAGAAACTTGGCTTCCCTGGAGTACCCGGCAGCTACTACGCCGGTGTTCTGACAATGCATCGCCTCGATGCGGTAGAGCCAAAGGGCCCCTGGATGTCGGTAAATAAATGTCAGATCGACAACAGCTGTAAACCTGAAGATTTTTCAATCAACTAGAACCCTATGTACAGATTGCTGTTCTAGCCATACACAAAGCCCCATTCTATACGGTATAGAATGGGGCTTTGTGTATGCCGGATTCAGCCTTCCAACATAGGAGATCAGCGTGCCCGAACCTACCCTCACCTTCAAATGCCTCGGTCACACCAAACGGGGTGACTTGATTGAGTCCTACCAGCTGGAAGTAACCGATACCCGCGATGGCACGACCGTAGAGATCTCAGTCCCGACGAGGCAGCTCATTTCAGCTCATAGCATGAAGAGCATTCTACTCGGCCGAAAAATGTTCTACTCCGTCACGCAGCGCAAGCACGCGAAAATGCTGAGCGAGATGTTCGATCAGCAGCTGCTTGAAGCAGTCGAAGACTAGCCCGGCCCGCCGGTTTTTTTCATGTCACTACTCCGAGCAATCATCAAAAGGACATTAGATGACAAGCAGATTGGCTCTTTTAAAACGTGTCTTATCCAGCCCATCCATCACAGATGGCTCAATAGACTCAGCTGACAACCTGCGCGACGGACTGATTGAAGCGCTTAAAGACTGGCCTGGAACTATGCTCTTGTGTTACGAAAAAATCCCATTCCGTAAGCCGCTTGAGAGCGACCACCGCCCCTTCGCAGAGGGCTTGATGAGCCAGTTGATCGATTACTTTCCGACCGCGACTAAACCGTACCCTCAAGTTCATCTGGATGGGTTCTGGATGCTCGCCGAAGCGAATGCCATATAGCGCCAGATGCAAAAAGCCCAGCGCAGGGCTTGGCTCGGCTCTTTTTTTCGTGGATGTTAAGAACGTTCGGGCTTTGCAGCAACGTATCCATTGACCACGTTATGGCAATCAACCGTCAGATCATTCAGAAAAGGGCTTATCTCCAGAAGCCCCATCAGCCGAAGCAGATCTGTAGCTGAATCACGGATGGGCTGCCAATCTTGATGATCGAATATCAACCGGTCGCCACAACGAAAAGCCTCTTCAGACAGGCCATTACATAGTTTCCACAGGTTTTGGAGGCCGCGCCTTACTTCGCCTGGCATGGCATTACCACAGGCCGCCAAGGTCTCGTTCAACGGCAACATTGTCATGGACCAGGCTTCGCATGCAGGGCAGTCAGGAATAGCTTCTCGCTGCTCATCTGCACTCATCGCCAAGAATTCCAGAGCAGGAAATACTTCACAAACGGCGAGTACCCGCTTGAACTCCCCCTGCCCATACCATTCCCAGAGCGTCGTTGCGAATCCCATCTTGAAGCTCCTAAACCGCTACCGCCTCTATCAAAATTCGCATGCTTGCTCCTAAAAAATTGATCCGCCGAAAGTGAAGAATTTGAACGATATCTTCTCGTCATTCACATCTCTCATTTCATAGCGAATTCTGTCGAGCCCATTATCTATACGAGCGGCTTCAAGATGCATGAATTGGGTCAACCCACCACCAAACCCGCTCAAATCAAGAGCGCTGACATCATGAAAAGTCAGTGTCACCGCATCCAAATCTGACCCATTGGCAGAAAGCACCAAAACCAAATCGTATTTGAAATCGTCGAATTTGATGTTGATCGACATAACACAATCATGCTCGCGCAGCAGATCGTTTAAGCGATCAAGCCTATCCATGTGTCAACCCGTCCGGGGTCAAATTCCATGCCATGCGCATGTCGTTCCCTCTTTGGTTTGGCGGGACTGTAGCATCAAGGAAACGGCTCCAGAAGGTCGCACGTTCTGTACATGAGGTTAAGCCTTAAATCTGAGTACACAAAAATAAAAAAGGCGCTACTAAGAGCGCCTTTTTTGATACCGCCAAGTTACTGCAAGCTAACCTGACGCAGCTCGGGAGTACCTTCGCTACCGATAGCAATTTTCTTAGGCTTGGCTTCTTCGGGCACCACACGCAGCAAGTGGATACTCAACAGTCCGTTGTTCATCGAAGCACCGCGCACTTCAATGTGATCTGCCAGTCGAAACGACAACCGAAATGCTCGTTGCGCGATACCCTGATGCAGATAGGTTACTTCTTTTTCGGTTTCGCGCTTGTCCCCAACGACTGTCAAAACACCCTTCTCGACCTGGATATCCAGATCCGCTTCTGTGAGCCCAGCTACTGCGATGACAATTCTATATTCGTCATCACCGTGCTTTTCCACATTGTGAGGCGGATAGGTATTCGGAGTCTCGCTGCGAAGCGCCGACTCAAATAGGTCATTGAAGCGATCGAAGCCAACAGATTGGCGGAACAAAGGGGCCAGCGAAAGGGTAGTAGCCATCTCAAAATCTCCTGATTAAATCCAAGTGATTAAGTGCGCGACCCTCATTCGGCGTCGCGTGATAAAAATTTATGTTGGCCGAAAAAAATTTCAAGAGGGCAGAAGAAAATTTTTACGCGGCCGAATCTTCACTCGCTGAAGCAGCGGTTCAGCATTAAGGAATGCTCGAACCGTTCTCCTGATTTGTCCACAGAGCTACGTCCTGGTGTGTTGCCTTAGCGCCGCATTCTTCCGCTCGCTTCCTGTCCAGGAATCCAGCGTGGATGGAATGCCAGTGGCATTACCATGGCGCGCGATAGTAGGCTCGCTCGCTCATAACCTCTCAATGGACTGAGCATGAAACAAGATAATGATTCGAACCACTTCAAGCGCTGGCCATATGTTCCAGAGCTGCGCGATGACGGCGACCGCAACAATGGCGCCGTAGATCTAATCGAAAACCCCGCGCAGATCGCGCTCATCCACGAGGCAACCGATGAAAACGGCCTTCGCCCTCTACTCGTTGAACTGAACAAGCCTGACGGAAGATTCATGTCTCTCGGCTGCGCATCGGGATTGGATGGAAATTATCACTCGTATGTCGAATTCACGCTCCGAGACCATTCACTTGCGATAAAAAAGGATGAGCTTGAGTCGATTTACTCTCGCTGGCTCGATTGGCAAAGCAAGGTGGACGCGAAACACCCAGGCTTTTCCAAAGCTCTTCGTGAAAATGTGGTATGGGAGACGCGTACATTTTCACTCCGTGGAAAAGAGCCGCAACATCTGATAACTGTCTTCCATCGCGCGCCGGATGAAGCAAATCATCGAACTCTTGCTGAGTACATGGTGATTTTTCTTCGTTCACTTGAATCATCCTCTTAAGACTCTGCGCGGTATCTCGCATCTTTGTGCCTGAGGATCAGGCGCGCTCGGTCGTGCCAGGGGCCGCCGAAAACTATGATTTCGGACGGCCTGCCGTATAGGTGGTGCAGTAGGAATGGGCCAGGCCCGAAGGTGCCCGGCTCTTCGCCGGGTAGCGCTGGGTCAGTGCCCAGGTAGATCCCCGCGTGATTAGGGTGAGCCGTCCGGCCGACCTGCATAACGATCAGATCCCCTCGCTGTGGTCGGTCGACGCGTACAAAGCCGGCGGCCTCGTAGTTGGCCTCGTACAGACTGACGTTCTCCGCACTCTCCCACCAGCCATCGACGCGCTGGAATGCTTCGAACTCCAGCCCCCATTCCCGCTGATACCATTCGGCGCATACAGCCCAACAGTCCCACACCCCATGAACAAATGGACGCTTGAGCAGTGGCGTGCTGCCGGTCGGCATGACCGTGCGCAAATCCCCTTCAGGCCACGACAATATGTACCAGGACAACGCCGTGGCCTCGCACATGGCCAGGTCATGCGGTGATGGTCTGCTGGTGGCGTCCGGATGCGAGTGAACGATCCCGATCACCTCGCCCAAATCTTCTGCCGCAGCGTAATCCTCGGGATCAAGCCGAAACTCTTCGTTCGGCTCCGTGGCGATGTTCCGGCACGGGAAGTACTTTTGCGCGCGCCCGACGCTCAGCAGCAGACCGCAGCACTCTTTCGGGTACTCGGTTGCAGCGTGCGCCTGGATCGCCGCGATGATGTGCTTGCGCATGGTCAGCTCCTCGCGATCAAGCTGACGGCGGGGAATCCACCGAAACTAAGCTCGTTGTTCTCGCCAAAGCGCAACTTGCACGACGACAGGCAGCCCTTGCACTGATCCTTGGCAGGGTCATCCGTGGGGTTACCGTCGATGCCGACTTTACCGATATAACCGGCCCCAGCGGTGACCAGTCCCATTCAGAGGAGGCTGCGTAGTGAGAACTGAGCTTCAGGGCACAGAAAAGTGGCATGCGGACCGATCTGGTCGCGTGACAGCCAGCCGCTTTAAAGACGTGATGGCCTGGAGGAAGCCTGACAAAAATGGTAAGCGCGAGCCTATGGGCGCGCGCACCTCGTACATGCGTGAGCTTTGCTTCGAGCGGCTGGCAAAGAAGTCCAAGCACAACGTCAGCAGCGCCTCTTTAAAGTGGGGCCACACCGAAGAACAAAAGGCCCAAGACGCCTACGAGATGCTGACGGGCAACATCGTCATACCGTCAGAGTTCATCGTCCACCCGAAGTACGACTGGCTTGGATGTTCGCCAGACGGACTTATCAACGATGACGGCGGTACCGAAACGTGGCGCGTGAATTCCGCAACAAAAGCCTGCTTGCCATCCAGAAAGACCCGGGTGACGAGATTATCGAGCCATCTATTTAACTGATGTTGGAGGCGCTTCGTTGGCAACAGGATCCGCAACATCCGCTGGCTGCCCAGTCTCCACGTCACGAACCTCGTATCTCCACCAAGACAGCGAAGAGATCCCATAGAGCCCATAAGTACGGCCGCCTACCAGATCAACAGTCATTTCAATCGGAGCAGTTTGCTGTTCCGCGGTAATAAATTTACGAACTTGAATCTTATGCCTGCCTGCACCCAGCCGGTATTCGCTTTGGCGGCTCAGCCAATAAAGGGTTTGATCGTCGTCAATCTTAAATATCGTCAAAGATTTGTCGAACTGCTGAATCGTAGCGATTTCGGAGTTTGATTTTCCTTCTGCACTTTTGTGTTCGTAATGAATACACCCGGTCAGCGTGAAGCTGAACAAAGTCATTGCTATACAGCGCCAAAAAATCTTATGTCGCATCAGTGCTCCTTATAGGCTCAAATCCAAGGTGCGGATTGATACCTTATCCTTTCCAAAATTCCATCCTGCTCGCTGCATCCGGTAACGGAGGACGCCGCCGGGACTGGAAGGACCGTAAATGTGAAGTAGCGACATGATCCGAATTGATCAGTGGCTCGATCTATAAATGAACGCCGGCCATCCACTAGCTTTGATTACTGGGCGCTAACACTTGGAACCCATAAAGTACATGCAGTCGCGGCCTGAGCAACGAGCCAATCATGCTCACGCTTTGCGAAGGGTCGAGGCATCTCATAAGAGATCCGAAGCGCAAAGTTATAGGCGCTAATGACTTCGTTTCCAGTCGGCATCGTTTCTTTCAATTTTGTGTTGGTTTTTAGTCCTTCTACCGCTCCATGTAGAGCTAGCGCCTGCGTGGAGGTGTCTGCGCTTTCCTCCAAGATATTTACCACGATAAAAGCTGCATTGGAGCAGCGATCCATCTTTTCCCACTGCTTCAGCTGTGCCTCATCACCGAGCGCTACAG
The DNA here is from genome assembly GCF_024169655.1 of Pseudomonas marginalis. Lineage (GTDB taxonomy): Bacteria > Pseudomonadota > Gammaproteobacteria > Pseudomonadales > Pseudomonadaceae > Aquipseudomonas > Aquipseudomonas paraveronii. The sequence goes on from NZ_JALJWV010000001.1 coordinate 3,602,201, forward strand.
CAGAGGTGAGCAGCATCAGTGATGCCAATCCAAATACGCATAGTTTTGATCCTTCAAAAATTTCGGCATTAATACCCCACCCCAAACCAAATTGCCACCACCGACTCACCGGAGGGCGGCGCCTGCACGAGGTAAACGAAATGCCTGTACGCCATAGCGCAATCCACAAGATCGACAAGAAGCCCGACGGCAGCCCAGCAGTTCTTCACCTGGCCTCCGCCGAACAGGTTGAAAGCCAAGCCCGCGACGACCTGATGCTGCAGTTCAACGAAAGCTACAACGCTACCGCCGGCAAGGCCTGGGGTTTCTTTCATCATGAGTCAGGCGCTCTGCCAGAAGAGTCGGCGCGCGAGAAGACCCAGGCGCTGGTCAGCTACTCCATAGCCCAGGCCAAGCTGGGCGAGCCGATCACCCTTGGCGAGCTGTCGGAGTTGATTGACGAAGATCAGCCGAAGAACTTCTACGACTTCATCAAGGCGAAGGACTACGGACTTTCCGAAACCCGTCCGCCGGACAAGAAGACCCTCAACAAATTCCGCCGCTTCACCGGCCGGGCTGAGGGCATGTCGATCAGCTTCGAGGCGCATCTGCTGGGCGACAAGATCGAGTTCAACGAAGCGGGCGGCACGCTGACGCTGCGCGGGTTGCCCACTCAGCTCACTGAACAGCTCAAGCGCGCAGCCGCCTAATCGGCTCGATTCGGGAGACGGAATTATTTCTCTTCAATAGCTTTGAACTGGCCGTAAGCAGACTCCAGCTCATTACAGGCGCTTGCAACGTGCGGATGACCAACATGTCGGTACTTGCTGTTATCCAGAATCAGCTCTTTGGATTTTTCGTACAGCTTGTGGTGATCAAGACCAAGTACTTCCGCGGCTCCGAACGCTGCAACAAGCGCCTGCTCCAATTGAATTTCACGATCTGTAGCTATCTGTCTCTCTCCTTGATCCGGCTCCATGCCGGTCACCCGTAATACCCCATATCAACGAATCACGCCAGCCGGCGAGGATCCCCTATGTCCGCACAACATAAGAAACACCCCTTCGATTTCAAAACCCAATACGGACTCGGCTTCAACCCTCAGGACGATGAGATCGTTGTCGACTTCTTCTGTGGTGGTGGCGGTGCCGGTACCGGCTTGGAGATGGGCCTGGGCCGCGCGGTGAACGTGGCGAAGAACCACAGCCCGCAAGCGATCAGCATGCACACCGTGAACCACCCGGGAGCCCAGCACTTCACCACCGACGTGTTCGATGGCGACCCGGACCGCCGCGCATGTACCAGCGGACGAGAAAGCGGAAAAACGGCACCATCTGGACCGCCTTCTATTACCGAGACACAACAGGAAAGGACGTACCGCTGGGCAAGGACCTGAACAAGGCGCGATTGAAATGGGCGGAACTGGAAGCGAAGGACAAGCCGGCGGACCTGACAACCATGAAGGGGATTTTCGACCGGTATGTGCGTGACGTCATACCGAAAAAGGGTGAGCGGACCCAGAAGGACAACCTGGCCGAACTGAAGCAGCTCCGGCCCATGTTTGATGATGCTCCCATCGACTCAATCACGCCGGCCAGCATTGCCGGATACCGCGACGCCCGCACAGCCAAGGTGCGGGCCAATCGTGAGATCGCGCTGTTGTCCCACGTCTTCAACATAGCCAGAGAATGGGGGCTCACCGAACGCGAGAACCCTTGCCAGGGCGTCAGGAAAAACAAAGAGACGCCCCGTGATTACTACGCAAATGCGGTGGTGTGGGATGCAGTCTACGGCATGGCTGGACCTGAACTCAGGGAGGCGATGGATCTGGGATACCTGACTGGCCAGCGTCCGGCTGACGTGATCGCCATGCGAATTGACGACGTGGATGGCGATTACTTCCTGGTCACACAGGGGAAAACAGGGCTAAAGCTCAGGATTCTGATGCGAACAAAGGAAGGGGAAAACAGTCTGGGAAGGCTGGTTCGGGAAATTTCCGAGAGGAATGCCGCCCACCCTTCCAAATATCTGCTGATCAACAAGCACGGAAAAAGGATGACGAAGGGGATGCTGCGCTTGCGCTGGGACAAGGCGAGAGAGATGGCTTGCGAGAAAGCTATCGAACAAGGAGATCCGATGCTCGCTGCAAAGATCGGCGGGGTTCAATTCCGACATATCCGACCCAAGGCGGCGTCTGAAATTGTGGATATCGGCGATGCGAGCCTGCTATTGGGGCATAGCAATCAGGAAATCACAAAGCGCGTTTATAGGAGACTCGGCGCCACCGCGAAGCCGTCAAAATAGAAAAGTTATGGAACGCTTCCATAATAGTTCTGGAACGCCGAGCAAATTAAGATCGGAAGTGTCCAAACCACAGAAACGCAAAAGCCCCGCATTGCGGGGCTTTCGTATGAATCTTGGCGGGAAACCAGGGATTCGAACCCTGGGAACGCTATTAACGTTCGCCGGTTTTCAAGACCGGTGCATTCAACCACTCTGCCAATTTCCCTTTTGCATCACAGGATTATAGCAGCCCATCCTGTCTCAGCGGGCGCCATAATACCCGAATGAAACACACTGTCAAACTCTCGCCATCGCTAGTTACAGAGCGTCTGTTATGATCTTTGCGACTGAACGTTTCAAAACCGAAGGAGTGTCGCCATGCGCGAACAGAATTACGCAGTGAATGGTAACGCGCAGGCTGAGCAGCTTGAAGTCAGCCGCGTCTTGCGCAACACCTATGGCTTGCTCGCCCTTACCCTCGCATTCAGCGGCGTGATGGCGTTCATGGCCCAGCAGATGCGCGTCGGCTACCCGAATATCTTTGTCGTGTTGATCGGCTTCTACGGTCTGTTCTTCCTGACCAACAAGCTGCGTGACTCGGCCTGGGGCCTGGTGTCGGCGTTTGCATTGACCGGTTTCATGGGGTTTATCCTCGGCCCGATCCTTAACCGCTACCTCGGCATGGCCGGCGGCGCGGAAGTGGTCAGCTCGGCGTTTGCCATGACGGCCCTGGTGTTTGGTGGTTTGTCGGCGTATGTGCTGATTACCCGCAAGGACATGAGCTTCCTGGGTGGCTTCATCACCGCCGGTTTCTTCGTGTTGCTAGGGGCAGTGGTCGCCGGCATGTTCTTCCAGATCAGCGGTCTGCAGTTGGCGATCAGCGCAGGCTTTGTGCTGTTTTCCTCCGTGTGCATCCTGTTCCAGACCAGCGCCATCATCCACGGCGGTGAGCGCAACTACATCATGGCGACCATCAGCCTGTATGTGTCGATCTACAACCTGTTCATCAGCCTGTTGCAGATCTTCGGCATCATGAGCCGCGACGACTGATTGCCAGCAGCATAAAAAATGCCCCGCATCGCGAGATACGGGGCATTTTTGTTTCAGGGGACTTTGTTCTGGGCTCAGTACTGGTTGGGCTCCATCTCCAGGTCGACCTTGAAACGTTCGGCAATATCCTGCTGGATACGTAGCGCCAGGTTCGCGATGTCATGTCCGGTGGCGCCGCCGTAGTTGACCAGCACCAATGCCTGCATCTTATGCACGCCGGCATCGCCATCGCGAAAGCCCTTCCAACCGGCCTTGTCGATCAACCAGCCGGCGGCGAGTTTCATCTGGCCGTCCGCCTGGGGATAGGCCACCAGGTCCGGATACACGCCTTGCAGCTCAGCCGCCAACGCCTGGGACACCAGTGGGTTTTTGAAGAAGCTGCCGGCGTTGCCCAGTTCTGCGGGGTCCGGCAGTTTTTCCCGACGAATGCTGCAGATTGCCCGACTGACATCGCTCGGAGTAGCTTCGGTAATCCCCTGCCCGGCCAGGCGCTGTTGCACTGGGCCGTAGTCGAGCTTGAGGTGGCTGACGCGGCTCAAGGCAAACCGTACTCGCAGGATCAACCAACGCCCGGTTTCGTGTTTGAACAGGCTGTCCCGGTAGGCGAAGTTGCATTCTTCCAGGTTGAAATCACGCAACTCGCCGGTCTGGCGGTCCAGGGCCGTCAAGCCGGCGAACACATCCTTGATCTCCACACCGTAGGCGCCGATGTTTTGCATCGGTGCAGCACCCACGGTGCCGGGGATCAAGCTGAGGTTTTCGAGGCCGCAGAGGCCATGTTCCAGGGTCCACAGTACAAACGGATGCCAGGCTTCGCCCGCTTCGGCCTCGACCAGCACGTGCTTGCCATCATCCTGTAGCACACGAATGCCCCGGGTCGCCATGCGCAATACCAGGGCTGGAATGTCCCGGGTCAGCAGCAGGTTGCTGCCACCACCGATCACCAGCAGCGGTACTGCCTGCGCGGCGGCGTAGGCCAGGGCTTCGCGAACATCCGCGTCGCTATGAGCCTCGGCGAAGAGCTGGGCACGCACGTCGATACCAAAGCTGTTGAATGGCTTGAGCGATACCTGCGCAAGTACTTGCAAGGTCATAACCGCCCCTTCAATTCGATCACCAATAAATCACAGGCTCGCTCGATCAGGTCCAGGACCCGCTCAAAGCCTTGTTCGCCTTCGTAGTAAGGATCTGGCACCTCGTCCACTTCCGAGTCGTAGCGGCGCAGGAACAGGTCCAGCTCGGCCTTGCCCTGCCCCGACTGCATGGCCTTGAGGTTGCGCAGGTTGCTGTGGTCCATCGCCAGGATCAGGTCGTAGCGCGCAAAGTCGGCGCTGCTGACCTGCTGCGCACGCTGGGCCGACAGATCATAACCCCGCGCCCGCGCTGCACGCTGGCTACGCTGGTCCGGTGGGTTGCCGACATGCCATTCGCCCGTGCCGGCAGACGCCACATCGACCTGGCCGGCCAAACCCGCTTCGGACAATTTATGACGCAATACGCCTTCAGCGGTTGGCGAGCGGCAGATATTGCCCAGGCAGACAAACAGAACCTCCATCAGGCCCCCAGCAGGCGGCGGACGCGGTCGAGGTCTTCCTGAGTGTCGACACCCGCAGGCGGTGCTTCCAGAGCGTCGGCGACGTGGATGCGCACGCCGTGCCACAGGGCACGCAGTTGCTCCAGGGATTCGGTGTTTTCCAGCCAGCACGGGCCCCAACTGACGAAGTCCTGCAGGAAACCGGCGCGGTAGGCGTAGATACCGATGTGACGGCGGTACGGCACGCCCTCTGGCAACAGGTCAGGATTCCTGGCAAAAGCATCCCGCGCCCAGGGCAACGTCGAGCGACTGAACGTCAGCGCCAGGCCGTTGATGTCGCTGACCACCTTGACCACGTTCGGATTGAACAGGGTGTCGATATCTTCGATGGGCTCGGCCAGCGTCGCCATGCGCGCTTCACCATGGGCAGCCAGGTTGGCGGCCACCTGGTCGATCACGCTCGGCGGGATCAACGGCTCATCACCTTGCACATTGACCACGATGGCATCAGGCGCCAGGCCAAGCTGTGTGGCCACTTCGGCCAGGCGGTCGGTACCGGAATTATGGTCTTCGCGGGTCAGTACCGCTTCGGCACCGAAGGTTTTGCAGGCGTCGATAATACGTGGATCATCGGTAGCCACCACCACGCGCTCGGCGCTGCTTTTGCAGGCCTGTTCCCATACCAACTGAATCATCGGCTTGTTGCCGATCAGTTGCAGCGGTTTACCCGGCAGGCGGGTCGAGGCGTAGCGCGATGGAATGACAACGGTAAAGGCTGTAGTCATTTATCCAGACGCTCGTCGGTGGTCAGCGTGCGGGCTTCGCTTTCCAGCATCACCGGGATGCCATCACGGATCGGGTAAGCCAGGCCGGCGCCTTTGCTGATCAGTTCGGTCTTGTCAGCGCTGAGCTTGAGTGGGCCTTTGCAGATCGGGCAAGCGAGGATGTCGAGCAGTTTGGTGTCCATGAGTGTTTCCTGGAATGAAGCGTTTAAGGCAAGAGACGGGCGGGCAACAGACGCATCAGTTGCGTGTCGAACCAGGCGACAAACGCCGGCGACGGCACCGCATCCACCGCAAGGTACCACCAGTCAGGCTGGGCAAAGACGCGGCACTTCACCGCGTCCTTCTCGGTCATGACCAGCGGCAATGATGGTGTGAAATTCAAGACCTCGGCGCTGTAGGGCGCATGGTCGGCAAAAACATGGGGTATCGGTTGCCAGTGTAGCGTTTCAAGGGTGTTGAAGAAACGTTGCGGGTTGCCGATCCCGGCGACCGCATGCACCTGCTGGCCTGCCGGGAAGTAATCGACCGGCTGACGCTCGTCGGTTTGCAAGTTGACCAACACCGTGGGCTGCAGGCAAAAGGCGAAGCCATCTTCGCGATCGGCGCCGGCGCCATTATAGAGCAGCGCATCCACGCTCTGCAGGCGCTCCGCCGGTTCGCGCAACGGCCCGGCAGGCAGGCAGCGGCCATTGCCCAGGCCCCTGGCGGCGTCGATCAGCACCAGTTCAAGGTCGCGAGCCAGGCGGTAATGCTGCAGGCCGTCGTCGGAGAGGATCAGGTCCAGGGTTTCGCTGGCCAGCAGCGTCTTCACTGCGCGACTGCGGTCAGGGTCGATCATCAAGGGAACGCCGCAGCGCTGCACGATCAGCAAGGGTTCATCGCCAGCCACTTCGGCGCTGTGGCCGGCCTCGACCCTCCACGGCAACTGCGGTGGCTTGGCACCATACCCGCGACTGACCACGCCCACGCGCAAACCGCTACGTTGGCAGTGCTCAATCAACCACAGGATCAAGGGTGTCTTGCCAGTCCCGCCCACGGTGATATTACCGACCACCACCACCGGCACCGGCGATTGGTAGATCTCGCCCTCGCCCGCCAGGAAACGCGCGCGCTTGCGCTGCACCACCGCGCGATACAACGACTCCAGCGGCCGCAACAACGTCAGCGCCGGATGGCCCTCGTACCAGGCCTTGAGCAAACGATCGGACATGGCCATCAGGGTTGGCTCGCCGCCTCGACGGTGCTCATGCGCAAGTGGCTGAACCCGAGCTTGCCGGCAGCGTCCATCGCGGTAATCACCGCCTGGTGCTGGGTCTTGCCATCGGCACTGATGGACAGCGGCATCTTGGTATCGCCACCGGACTCTTTCTGCAGAGCCTCCATCAGGATGTTGAGGTCGTTTTTCTCGAGCAACTGGTTATTCACCGAAAACACGCCGTCGGCACTGATGGCAATATCCAGTTGCTTGACCTCCTGGTCCTCGGCCGGCGAGCCGCTGACCGCTTCCGGCAAATCGACCCGCAGCTCGGTCTGCCGTGTAAAGGTGGTGGTCACGACAAAAAACAGCAGCAGGATAAACACCACGTCGATCAGCGACGCGAGGTTGATATCAACATTTTCCCGTTGCTTGCGGCGAAATTTCACGCTTTGCCCCCGACCAGATCCACGTCACGATCGCCCTGCACCACTTCCACCAGCTTGATGGCTTCCTGCTCCATGCCGACCACGAGTTCATCGATCCGGCGTTGCAGGAAACGGTGGAAGAACACCGAGGGAATACCGACCATCAGGCCCGCCGCCGTGGTGATCAGGGCCTTCGAGATACCACCGGCCAGCACCGCCGCGTTGGTGGTCATGCCCGAGCCCATGAACGAGCTGAAAATATCGATCATGCCCAGGACGGTGCCCAGCAGACCGAGCAACGGCGCCATGGCGGCGATAGTGCCGAGGGCGTTGATATAACGCTCCAATTCATGGATAACCCGCGCTGCGGCCTCTTCAATGCACTCTTTCATGATCTCGCGACCATGCTTGGAGTTGGCCAACCCGGCCGCGAGGATTTCACCCAGAGGCGAGTTGGCGCGCAGTTCCTTGAGTTTCTGCTTGTCGAGCTGCTTGTTCTTGATCCAGCCCCAGACCTGTCCCAGCAGATGCTCGGGCGTGACGCGACTGGCGCGCAGGGTCCACAGGCGTTCGGCAACGATGCCGAGTGCGGCGATGGAGCTCAAGATGATCGGCAACATCATCCAGCCGCCGGATTTGACCAATTCCCACACAGTGAATGTCCCCTCGAAAAAGTGCGCCACTTTACCATATAGGTCAGGCAGCGGGGCTCGTCGACCCACGACCCGCCTATCGCAGGCTTCGGTCATTGGTAACGCCCGGTTACGGTAACGCTTCTCGCCAGAAGCGGCGTTGACTGCGCGCAACAATCGGTGGTGCGAAGGCCCCTAATCGCAAACGCACCGCGCCCTGTTCGGCGCTGTCATACACCTGACTACCCAATGCTTGATAGCGTTCCACCACCTGCGGGTGAGGATGGCCGAACGCATTGCCACGCCCTCGGGAAATCAGCACCGACTTCGGCGCCAGCCGCTGCAGAAAGGGAGCGGATGAAGAGCTGCGGCTACCGTGGTGAGGTGCTTGCAGCCAATCGGTCGGCACCGCCAGGGCCGAGGCCAGAAACGCCTTCTCTGCGGCGCGATCGATATCGCCAGTGAGCAGCAGGCGTTCGCCATTGGCCTGCACCTGCAATACACAGGACTTCGGGTTGCGGCTAATGGCGTCGGGCCATTGCCAAAGTTCAAATGACACACCATCCCACACCCACTGCTCACCGCTGATACAAGGCTGAGTGTGAAGAAACGCCGGCAACCCTTCGGTTTCGCCACCGACGACCCGTTTGATCGGCAGCCCGCTGGCGACAGCGGCCGCACCGCCGGCATGATCGGCATCGGCATGGCTCAATAACATCATGTCCAAAGCGTCTATCCCGAGCTTCTTCAGCGACGGCAACACCACCCGCGCGCCGAGATCAACCGCCCCGGAGCGCGGGCCGGCATCGTAGAGCAAGGTGTGATGGCGGGTGCGCAGGATCAATGCCTGCCCTTGCCCGACATCCAACTGCAACACGTCCACCTGCCCGTGGGGCACCGGCTCGCGCGGCGGGAACACTGCCAACAACAGCATCGGCCAGCCCAGCAGCCGAAACGGCACGCCCTTGGGCAGCAGCAGCAACACCGCACCGACCAGGCTTACCAGCCAATACCCCACGGGCACCTCGGCCGGTATCCACGCAGGTAATTGCGCCGCCAGTAGCGCCAGGGCCTTGAACAGGCCGCCCAGCGCCCCACCCGCCAGCCACAACAAGCCCTCGCCCACAAACGGCAGCGTCAGCAGTGCAGTCCCAAGTAAGGCCAGGGGCAACACCACCAGGCTGATCCACGGCACCGCAAATAGATTGGCGAGCGGCGCGCTGAGACTGATGGGCAAACCGAGCACCAGCAACACCGGAAAAAGACCGATGGCAATCAACCATTGCGGACGGGTCCATGCCTGCCAGACGCTCCACCGCCCCAATCGCCCGCCGAAAGTCAGCGCCAGCACCGCCACCGCCGCAAAGGACAACCAGAACCCCGGCTGCAAGCTGGCCAAGGGTTCAAGGATCAGCACGCCATTAAACGCCAGCAACAGTGGCCACCAGATGCCCAAATGACGGAAACGCAAACGCCACAGCAACACCAGCCCCACCATCACACAGGCGCGCTGCACCGGCACGCCGAATCCCGCCAGCAGGCCGTACCCCAGCGCTGCGGTAAACGCCAGGCCACACGCCCACGGCAGCCACGGCCAGGTCCGCGGCCAGCAGCCGTAGCGCGCCAGAGCGGCGACGAGCGCGTAGATCAACCCCGCCAACAGGCCGATGTGCTGGCCGGAAATGACCAGCAAATGCACCGTGCCGGTGTCCTGCAAGACACGCCAGTCCTCGGCCGCCAGTCCCGATCCGTCCCCCAGCACCAGGGCCGCCAGTCCGGCCTCGCGCCCTTGGGCATCCACCGCCATCAAGCGCTGACGGACCCCGTCGCGCCAAGCATTGCGGGCCGGCGCCAGACGTTCACCGTCCTTCACCGAGCCGGTGGCGCCAATACGCTGGGCGAGCAGCCAAGCTTCATGGTCGACGCCATGGAAGTTGAGCAGGCCCGACGGACGTTTAAGCGTCACCGCGAGGCGCCAGCGTTCACCGCTGCGTACCGGTGGCCCACCGTGCCAGGACAGCCGAATCCGCGTGGGCAGCCGGGCTTTGCGCGACCGGCTGTCGGTTAGCTCGAAACGCACGCCGCTGTCGGTCTGCTGCGGCAACCCGGTCACGCGCCCCTCCAGCCAACGTGTCTGGCCGTCGAGCGCCGGACGCAAGCGATCATCCAGCGCCCACTGCGCGCTCATGCACGCCCAGCTCAAGCCGAATAGGAAAAACGCCAGCGGGTAGGTACGAAACGGCAGCAGCATCAACGCCACCAGCACCAGGGCCAACAGCGCCCCGGTAGGCGGCAGTGCGGGTAGAAATCGCAGCGCAAGCAGCCCGAGTGCAAGCGCGAACATCCCTGTCCTCATGGATCATTCCTTTGAAGTGATCCACTCAGTCTTAGCCGCCGCCCGGGCACCGCCTATGATGTTTTGTCACAAAGTCTGAATTTTCTGTTTATAGAATGCGGGCATACTTGCCCCTCGATCTGACCTGGACCCCTTATGCCCCGGCGCTTATTCAAACGGTACATGCCCGACCCCACGAGTATCAGGGAACACAAGTCATTACAGTTTCTTGGCACCTTGTTGCATGACCCGAACCTCTGGCACTTGAATCGGCACTCGGTGGCACGCGCCATGGCGGTGGGCCTGTTCGCGGCCTTTATCCCGATCCCCTTGCAGATGCTATTGGCGGCAGCGCTGGCAATCACCGTGCGTGGCAATATGCCGATTGCCATCAGCCTGGTGTGGCTGACCAACCCGATCACCATGCCGGTGGTATTTCTGTGTACCTACATGACTGGCGCCTGGCTGATGAATGTGCCACCGCGCAGCCTGCCTCACGACCTGTCCTGGGAGTGGATCAGCGGGCAGTTGAGCACGCTGTGGCAGCCGTTCCTGCTCGGCTCGGTGGTACTGGGTGCGGTGTTGGGCACGCTGGCTTATTGCCTGACCATGGGTTACTGGCGCTGGTGGGTCGCGCACCAATGGAAAAAACGCAAACAGCGTCGCGCTTGAGCCCTAGGTGGCCAGCATACGCAGATGCACACGCAAGCCTTGGCCGGTATTTTCCGCCCACAGGCAACCGTCCTGACGCTGCACCGCATTGCGCGCGATGCTCAACCCCAACCCGAAGCCACCGTCGCCAGGTCGTGAGCCATCCAAGCGGGTAAACGGCGCGAAGATCCGTTCCAGGTCGCGCTCATCAATGCCCCCGCCCTGATCCTCCAGCCATAGGTGCCAGTATTCGCCGTCACGGCGCCCATCCAGGCTGACGACACCGTCCACCGGTGAATGCCGTATGGCGTTGCGCAGGATATTTTCCAAGGCCTGGGCCAAAGCGTTCAGATTACCGCGTACCCAACAGTCCGGCCCCAGCAGGCATGGCAGCCGCGAGGCTGGCCAATCGCTTTCGAAACAGGCGTTTTCCTTGAGCATGTCCCACAGCGCCTGAACCTGAATATCTTCGACAGGCAGCGGCGTCCGCTCGGTATCCAGCCAGGCCAATTGAAGGCTGTCCTCGACCAGGCGCTGCATCGCGTCGATCTCTCGCCCCAACCGTTCACGCAGTTGCGCCAGATCCTGCTCGCTGTCACAGGCCACGCGCAACCGGCTCAGGGGGGTGCGCAGTTCATGGGACATGTCCCGCAACAACTGTTGCTGCAACACCACGGTGCCCTGCAAACGTTCGGACATATGGTCAAAGGCCCGACCCAGCTCGCCCAATTCATCCTGACGACTGGTGGCTGCGTAGGACAGCCGTGTGTTCAATTGATCGGCACGCCAGGCATTGGCCTGCTCGCGCAGCTGGTTCAGCGGCACGATCAACAGCCGATAGAGGCCGATGCACAACAACAGGGTAAACAGACCGGGAATCACGCCATTGGTCACCACCCGCCAAAACAGTTGGTAACGTCCCGGCATAAAGCGCTGGGGCAACTCGATCACCAGCGAGCCGACGCTGGGGTCCAGGGGAAACGGGATTTTCAACCATGGCAGGCCTTTGACGTGGCGGCTGACCGGCCAGTCCAGGCCACGCAGGAAGGTCAGGCGCTGGCTTTCCTTGTCGGTCAACGGCATGCTGCCAAGGGATTGCAGATCGTTGCCGATCACGCCGATCCAGGTGCTTTCACGCGCCGCCATCAGTTGCAGCCAGGCGTCCACGCCGGCACTGCCCTGGGTACTCCAGGCCAACTCTGCTCCCGCCGCATAAGCGCTGAGAATCTCGCGAGAGGTTTCGGACAGATAGGCGTTCTGCTGCTCCATGTACCGACCCCAGGACCAACTGAGCCAGATCATCAACAAACAGAAGGCAATCAGCAGGCAGGCCAGTTTCCAGAATAACGAGTGTTTACCCGGCAGCCGTTTCAAGCGCCCCTCAAAGGCTGTCATCGTGACCACTCAACACATAGCCCTTGCCCCACACCGTGCGCACTTCGCGCTCGCTGTAGCCGATAACTTTGAGTTTGCGGCGAATCTGGCTGATATGCATGTCGAGGCTGCGGTCATGGGGCGCATAACCACGCTGCAGCACATGCTGATAAAGGAAGGCCTTGCTCAGCACTTCCTCGCCGCTGCTGTGCAAGGTGTGCAGCAGGCGGTATTCGCTGCGGGTCAAGCCGGCCCAGTGTTGCTGGTAGAAGACGTCGGACAGTTCATCGTCAAAGCGCAGGCTACGGACGTCGTCGCGCACGGTCGGCAAACTCGCCAGCGGGCGGCGATCCAGGGCCACCCGGCGCAGGATGGCTTCGATACGCACCCGCAACTCGATCATGCTGAACGGTTTGGGCAGGTAATCGTCCGCGCCCAGGCGAAAGCCGTTCACGCGATCGGCTTCGGCGCCCAGGGCCGACATCAGGATCACCGGCACCGAATGGCTCTGGCGCAGGTGCGTGAGGATCTCCAGCCCATCCAGCCCAGGCAGCAGAATGTCCATCAACACCACGTCGAAGGCTTGCTCGCGGGCCATTTCCAGGCCTTGCTGACCGTTCTGGCACCACGTGACCTGAAAACCACAGCGCCCCAGATGCTCATGGACATAGGCGCCCAGCACGGGGTCATCTTCGATGGTCAGGATACTGGGTAGGCCAACTGTTGCGGGATTCATTAGCGTCTGCAAGTCATTCTCAATCACTGATTATTCAAGATTCCCCCCCGCCAGGCAATCGCCACGTCGCGCCAAATGGCTCGAAGATTGCCATCCGTGATTAATTTGCAAGATTCCAGACCGCGCAAATGGCTACACTGCGCGGGTAACGCGGGCCGGATGCCTGCACGGACGATTGATGACAACGTGGTTGCAGGAGAGTGGCGTGCTTACAAGAATGGGGATAAAAGGCCGCGTACTATTGCTGACCTTATTACCGACCAGCCTGATGGCCTTGTTGTTGGGCGGCTATTTCACCTGGATGCAGCTCTCGGAGTTGCAGTCTCAGTTGCTGCAACGCGGCGAAATGATCGCCGAGCAGTTGGCCCCGTTGGCGGCTCCCGCCCTGAGCAGCAAGAACACCGACCTGCTGGAACGCATCGCCACCCAATCTCTGGAACAACCGGACGTGCGCGCCGTTTCTTTCCTCGCACCGGACCGCTCGTCCATGGCCCACGCCGGCCCGACCATGCTCAACCCGCCGCCGGCGGGTAACAGCTCTCACCTGCTACAGCGCACCGGCAACGACGCCACCCGCTACCTGCTGCCGGTGTTTGGGCACCATCGCAACCTTGCCGGCGAGCTGATCCCCGATGAAGCCGACCGCCTGTTCGGTTGGGTCGAGGTGGAACTGTCCCACAATGGCATGTTGCTGCGCGGTTACCGCAGCCTGTTCGCCAGCCTGCTGTTGATTGCCATCGGCCTGATCTGCACGGCGGCCCTGGCCCTGCGTATCAGCCGCACCATCAATTCGCCGCTCGGCCAGATCAAGCAAGCCGTGGCCCAACTCAAAGACGGCAACCTGGAAACCCGCTTGCCTGCGCTGGGCAGCCAGGAACTGGATCAACTCGCCTCGGGCATCAACCGCATGGCCGAGACCCTGCAGAACGCCCGGGAAGAACTGCAGCACAGCATCGACCAGGCCACCGAAGACGTGCGCCAGAACCTGGAAACCATCGAAATCCAGAACATCGAGCTGGACCTGGCGCGCAAGGAAGCCCTGGAGGCCAGCCGCATCAAGTCGGAGTTCCTGGCCAATATGAGCCACGAAATCCGCACGCCGCTCAACGGCATACTCGGTTTCACCCACCTGCTGCAAAAAAGCGAGCTGACGCCGCGCCAGTTGGATTACCTGGGCACCATCGAAAAGTCCGCCGATAACCTGCTGGGCATCATCAACGAGATCCTCGATTTCTCGAAGATCGAAGCCGGCAAGCTGGTACTCGACAGCGTGCCCTTCAACCTGCGGGACTTGCTGCAAGACACCCTGACCATCCTCGCCCCCGCCGCCCATGCCAAACAGCTGGAACTGGTGAGCCTGGTGTACCGCGACACACCGCTGGCATTGGTGGGTGACCCGCTGCGCCTCAAGCAGATCCTGACCAACCTGATCAGCAATGCGATCAAGTTCACCCGCGAAGGCACCATCGTGGCCCGCGCGATGATCGAGGATGAACAGGAAGACAGCGTGCAACTGCGCATCAGTGTGCAGGACACCGGCATCGGCCTGTCCAACCAGGACGTGCGCACGCTGTTCCAGGCGTTCAGCCAGGCCGACAATTCGCTGTCGCGCCAACCGGGCGGCACCGGCCTGGGCCTGGTGATTTCCAAGCGCTTGATCGAACAGATGGGCGGCGAAATCGGCGTCGACAGCACACCGGGCGAAGGCTCGGAGTTCTGGATCAGCCTGAACCTGCCCAAGACCCGCGACGACGTCGAAGACCTGCCCTCTGCGCCGCTGCTCGGCCGCCGCGTGGCCGTGCTGGAAAACCACGAACTGGCGCGCCAGGCCTTGCAGCACCAACTCGAAGACTGCGGCCTGGAAGTCACGCCGTTCAATACCCTGGAAAGCCTGACCAACGGCATCACCAGCGCACACCAGACCGAACAGGCGATCGACTTGGCGGTACTCGGCGTCACCGCCAATGACATCCCGCCCGAGCGCCTCAACCAGCATCTGTGGGACCTCGAACACCTGGGCTGCAAGGTACTGGTGCTGTGCCCGACCACCGAGCAAATGCTGTTCAACCAGTCGGTGCCCAACCCCAACAGTCAGTTGCAGGCCAAGCCCGCGTGTACGCGCAAGCTGCGCCGCGCCCTGGCCGACCTGATCAGCCCGCGCCCCTCTCGCTGCGAGCCGGGCGAGCCACTCTCCAGCCGCGCACCCCGCGTGCTCTGTGTGGATGACAACCCGGCCAACCTGTTACTGGTGCAAACCCTGCTGGAAGACATGGGCGCCAAGGTGCAGGCGGTGGAAAGTGGTTACGCGGCCATCGAGGCAGTCAAGCAGGAGACCTTCGACCTGGTGCTGATGGACGTGCAGATGCCTGGCATTGACGGCCGTAAAAGTACCGAGGCGATTCGCCAGTGGGAAAGCGAGCGCCACGGCACGCCGCTGCCGGTGGTGGCCCTCACCGCCCACGCCATGGCCAATGAAAAGCGTGCGCTGCTGCAAAGCGGCATGGACGACTACCTGACCAAACCCATCAGCGAGCGGCAATTGGCCCAGGTAGTGTTGAAGTGGACCGGCCTGGCCCTGCGCAACCAAGGGCCGGAGCGCCCGACCGAAGGCCTCGGCCCAGGCGTGCGATTGCTCGTGCTGGACCACGAGGAAGGCCTGCGGCTGGCCGCGGGCAAGGCTGACCTGGCGGCGGACATGCTCGCAATGTTGCTCGCCTCCCTGGAAGCCGACCGCCTGGCGATTACCCTCGCCCGCGAAGCCAATGACAACCACGCCTTGATCGAACGCGTCCATCGCCTGCACGGCGCCACCCGTTACTGCGGCGTGCCGCAACTGCGCGCCGCCTGCCAACGCGCCGAAACCCTGCTCAAGCAGGACGACGCCAAGGCCATGGCCGCGCTGGACGAGCTGGACATGGCCATTGCCCGGTTGGCCAGTGAAGCGCGGGTCAGCGCCTGACACTTTTTATGGAGGCGAGCTTGTGTGGGAGCCGGGCTTGCTCGCTCCCACAGGGTTCGCGTTACCAAAACGTAGATTGCAGGGAGCATTTTAATGCGCGTCATTCTTTTCAGCAGCCAGACCTACGACCGCGACAGTTTTCTCGGCGTGCCGCTACCGCCCGGCCTGGAACTGCAATTCCAGCCCGCCCGGCTCACCCTCGACACCGTGGCCCTGGCCGAACACCACGAAGCGGTCTGCGCGTTTATCAACGATGACCTCAGCGCGCCCGTGCTCGAGCACCTGGCCAAGGGCGGCACTCGCTTGATCGCGCTGCGCTCGGCCGGTTACAACCATGTCGACCTCGCCGCCGCCAAGCGCCTGGGCCTGACCATCGTGCGGGTGCCCGCCTATTCGCCGCATGCCATCGCCGAACACGCCGTGGCGCTGATTCTCGCCCTGAACCGGCGCCTGCATCGTGCCTACAACCGCACCCGCGAGGGCGACTTCAGCCTGCACGGCCTGACCGGCTTCGACCTCGTCGGCAAGACCGTCGGTGTGGTCGGCACCGGGCAGATCGGCGCCACCTTCGCCAAGATCATGGCCGGCTTCGGCTGCCACCTGCTGGCCTACGACCCGTTTCCCAACCCGCTGGTCCAGGCCCTCGGCGCTCGCTATGTGAGCCTGCCCGAACTGCTGGCCGAGGCGCAGATCATCAGCCTGCACTGCCCGCTCACCGCCGACAGCAAGCACCTGATCAATGCGCGCTCCCTGGCGCAGATGCAAACCGGCGCGATGCTGATCAACACCGGGCGCGGTGGCCTGGTGGACACCCCCGCGCTGATCGAAGCACTCAAGGACGGCCAGCTCGGCTACCTGGGGCTGGATGTGTATGAAGAAGAAGCCCAGCTGTTTTTCGAGGACCGCTCCGACCTGCCCCTGCAAGACGACGTGCTCGCGCGCCTGTTGACGTTCCCCAACGTGATCGTCACCGCGCACCAGGCATTCCTCACCCGCGAGGCCCTGGCGGCGATTGCCGACACCACCCTGGCCAATATCGCGGCCTGGGCCGATGGCCGTGCGCAGAATCGTGTCGACGGATGATCAGCGGTCACATACCAGGCGCATGATCCACAGGCGCGCGTGCTAGGATGCCGCGCCTATTTGGAGGAACCATGGCCGAACACGATTTCCGCTTCAGCTTGCTGAGCCCGCAACACACCCTGATCGAATGCCGCGCCCTGGTGCCGGGCCGTTACCAGGTCACCGGCAACAGTGGTTCGATCAAGCATGGCGACGTACTGATCGTCACCTTGCGCGGCAGTAAAACCCTGTCGATGCGCCTCACCGTCGAAGGCGACGCGCGCTACTCCATCCGCCCGGCGGGCCAGTGGGTCGCCATGGCCCAAGGGCCGAAGTTCGGCGAGCTGGAGATTCACACCTGGAACGTCAACTGCGACAGCTGCGAGGCCGTGTTGGAGTTTGAATTCGCGGTGGAGACCAAGCTGACCAAGGAACCGCTGCAACCGGCCGCCAATGCGCGCATTGCCGAGTTGGGCTGGGCCAGCGAAGGCGCCAAGCACCGCTGCCCGAAATGCCAGAAGGCCGCGCAATGAAAGGCCTGCTTCTGCTGGCCGCCGTCGGGGCCGGCCTGATGGGCTGCGCCGGTGATGCGGTAAAGCTCGAGCAGGATCATAGCTACGTGGTGGAATGGATCGGTGAGCGGCCGCTGATGGATTACGCGCACCTGAGCGTCACCCTGGGCGCCGATGGTCGCGCCTACGGCAACGGCGGGTGCAACCACTGGTTTGCACCGTACACCGTGGAGGGCGACAAACTCAGCTTCGGCAAGATCGGCAGTACCCGCAAACTCTGCGGCGACGCCCTGATGGAGCAGGAACACCGCTTCTTCCAGGCCCTGCAAGGCGTTGAGCGCTGGGACATCTCGCCGATCGAGCAGACCCGTTTCTGGCCTGCCGAAGGCAAGCCCATTCGCCTGTGGCTGGAAGAAGGCTGATACCGCCGCCCGCAGGCTCAATGGGATCTAACTGTGGGAGGGAGCAAGCCCCCTCCTACATTTTCAACCGCGCAGGGCCTTGAGTTTGTCCAGCACGCCTTGCGCGGTCTGCTCGCCCATCAACTGCTCACGCACCTTGCCCTTGTCATCGATGATGTAAGTCACCGGCAACGCTTCGCTGCGTGGAATATCAAAGATCCCGTCCGGGTTCTGTGCCAGCACGGTGAACTTGATGCCCAGCTTGTCGCTGGCGTCCTTCAGTTCTGCACCCTGCACATTGTCGAAATTGACCCCGAACACGCCGACGTTCTGCCCTTTCAACTGTTCCGACAAGGCGTTGAGCTCAGGAATTTCCGTGCGACACGGGCCACACCATTCCGCCCAGTAGTTGACCACCAGCCATTGCTTGTCCAAGCGCTCGGCCGCCACTTTCTGGCCATATTGGTCAACGCCGTAGTCATTACCGCAGCCGCTGAGCAGCAGGGTTGTGATGATCGCCAATGCACCGATCAGTCGCCTTGTCATGGGGTAATCCTTCGCAAAAATGAACGTTGGCTGCGGCTGATCGCCTCTTACGGTTTAAGGACCGGGCGCAGCGCAGGTAGAATACCCGCCACCTTACGCAAGATGCGACCCGCACATGACCGATCTGACGCTTTATCACAACCCGCGCTGCTCGAAATCCCGCGGAGCGCTCGAACTGCTGGAAGCTCGCGGCCTCGCCCCGACGGTGGTGCGCTACCTGGAAACCCCGCTGAATGCCGCGCAATTGAAAGCCCTGCTGACCAAACTGGGGATCAGCGCACGCCAACTGCTGCGCACCGGCGAAGAGGAATACAAAACCCTCAACCTGGCTGACGCGACACTCAGCGAAACACAGTTGATCGCCGCCATCGCCGAGCACCCTAAGTTGATGGAACGTCCGATCCTCGAAACCACCGACAAAGCCATCATCGGCCGGCCGCCGGAGAACGTGCTGGAGCTCCTGCCGTGAGTACGCCGTATGTGCTGGTGTTGTATTACAGCCGCAACGGCTCGGTCAGCGAAATGGCCCGGCACATTGCCCGAGGTATCGAACAAGGCGGGATGGAAGCGCGCCTGCGCACCGTGCCGGCGATCTCCACCGAGTGCGAGGCAGTAGCGCCGAGCATTCCGGCCGAAGGCGCGCTGTACGCCAGCCTGGATGATTTGAAGCACTGTTCAGGCCTGGCCCTGGGCAGCCCGACCCGCTTCGGCAATATGGCCGCGCCGTTGAAATACTTTATCGACGGCACCAGCAACCTCTGGCTGACCGGCGCCCTGGTCGGTAAACCGGCCGGGGTATTCACCTCCACCGCCAGCCTGCACGGCGGCCAGGAAACCACGCTGATGTCGATGCTGCTGCCGCTGCTGCACCACGGCATGCTGATCACCGGCCTGCCTTACAGCGAACAAGCGCTGCTGGACACCCAGGGTGGCGGCACGCCTTACGGCGCCAGCCACCATGCCGGGCCAGACGGCAAGCGCCTGCTGGATCAACATGAAATCGCCCTGTGCAAGGCCCTTGGCCTGCGCCTGGCGAAAACCGCTGTGCTGCTGGAGAACGGCCGTGGCCAAAAAACCTAAAATCCTGCCACCCCAGGCATGGCTGGAGCCGCGGGTCAAAGTCGCACGCGCGCTGAGCCTGCTGGCGTTTTTCGGCCTGGTCGGTCTGCTCTGCGTGTATTACCTGTTCATCGCCGACCTGCACGGCGCACGCCCGTGGGTGATCCTGCTGATCGAGTTGGTGCCGCTGCTGGTGCTGGCGCCGGGTATGCTGATCGGCAGCGCGCGCGGACACTCGTGGATGTGCTTTGTGGTGAACCTGTATTTCATCAAGGGCGCGCTGGCGGCCTATGACCCGAACCGCCAGTGGTTCGGTGTGCTGGAAATGCTGGCGAGCCTGGCGCTGTTCTGTACGGCGCTGCTGTATGTGCGCTGGCGGTTCCAGTTGGATCGGCGCTTGGCCGGCGAGGGTCAGCCAGCCTGACCCGCCATCATCGCGGACAAGCCCACAGTTGAAATGCAGTTTCCTGTGGGAGTGGGCTTGCCCGCGATGGCATCACCTCGGTCTCAATGATTGACCGTATACGCCAGCATCATCGACAACTGACACATCGGCCGCCCACTCTCGGCATGCCACTGGTTGAACGCCCCCTGCACCGTCGCCAGGTCGCGCAGGCTGGTGGGGGCCTTGTCGACGATCTTCTGCGCATGCAGTGCCGCGACCACGTCATCGCTCGGCACGAAGGTATCCTTGCCCACCATGCGCAGGAAGCGCGGCGCCGACAGCCCGCCCAATTGATGGCCGTGCTTGCTCAGGTATTTCCACAACCCGACGATGTCGGTCACCGGCCAATCGGCGATAAACGCGCCGAAACTGCCCTTCTCATGGGCGATGTCGAGGATCATCTGCGCGTTACGCGGCACGCTCTTGAGCTTGCCCAAGTGGCGGATGATGCGCGTGTCCTGCATCAAGCGCTCCAGGTGTTCGGCGCCCATCAGCACGACTTTTTCCGGGTCGAAGCCAAAGAACACCTGCTCGAACGCGGGCCATTTGGCATCCACGACGCTGTGCTTGAGCCCGGCGCGAAAAACCCGCAGCGCCAGGGTCGACAGGTAACGATCATCACTGATCTGGCGCAATTGCGCCGGCGTCTTGGGGACAGGCAGACGGGCTTCCAGTTCGGCCGCCGAACCGAAGCGGTTCAGACAATATTCGTGCAGCCACTTGTAATCGCGCATGCCCTCTCCTGGGGATTGAAATCAAAACGGCGCCTGTGAGCGCCGTCGTTCAGAGCGTTGAGAAACGTCAGAGGTTCACCACGTTGACGAAGCGCGAAGCGGCGTTCTCGTCGATACGCAGGCTGGTGAAGTCGAACAGGTTACGGTCGGCCAACTGCGACGGGATCACGTTCTGCAAGCTGCGAAAGATACTCTCGGTCCGCCCTGGGGTCTTGCGTTCCCAATCCTGGAGCATCTCCTTGACCACCTGGCGCTGCAGGTTTTCCTGGGAACCGCACAGGTTGCACGGGATGATCGGGAATTGCTTGAAGTCGGAGTAAGCCTGGATGTCCTTCTCGTTGCAATACGCCAGCGGGCGAATCACCACGTTGCGTCCATCATCGGCGCGCAGCTTGGGCGGCATGGCCTTGAGGGAGCCGTTGAAGAACATGTTGAGGAAGAACGTCTCGACGATATCGTCGCGGTGATGCCCCAGGGCCATCTTGGTCGCACCGATCTCATCGGCAAACGTGTAGAGCGTGCCACGGCGCAGGCGCGAACACAGCGAGCAGGTGGTCTTGCCCTCCGGGATCAGCTCCTTGACCACCGAATAGGTGTCTTTTTCGACGATGTGGTACTCGATGCCCAATGCCTTGAGGTAGGCCGGCAGCACGTCTTCGGGGAAGCCCGGTTGTTTCTGGTCCATGTTGACGGCGACGATCTCAAACTTGATCGGCGCGACCTTTTGCAGGTGCAGCAGCACGTCGAGCAGGGTGTAGCTGTCCTTGCCGCCGGAGAGGCAGACCATGACCTTATCGCCGTCCTCAATCATGTTGAAGTCGGCGACCGCTTCACCGGCCAGGCGACGCAGGCGTTTTTGCAGTTTGTTCTGGTTGACCGTAAGAGTGCCCATGGCGCTTGGATCCGCTAGAGGTGTGTGACGAAAAGCCGGGTATTTTACCGGTAAGGTTGGTCAAGTTCCAATGTGGGAGGGAGCAAGCCCCCTCCCACACATGACTGCATTGCCAACTACAGACCGCGCCGCGATTAAGCCCACTGTTTACAGCGCAATTTGCTCTAAAGCCCTACGGTTTTTCCGGTCATCACTTCCTATACTGCGACTTGAGGTCGCACATAACTATCCAGACCTTTCAGGCCATCTGGCCCGTGGGCGCTCCGATGGGGGGCGATGGTAATAACAACAGGAGTGACTGGCATGATCCATCACGTCGTGGGGCTTTTTACCCATCCCGACCAGGAATGGCGGGAAATTCGTGGCGATAAAGAAGAAAGCGTCGGCCACATGTACCTCACACACACCTTGATCCTTGCGGCGATCCCCGCCGTATCAGCCTATATCGGCACCACTCAGATCGGCTGGGTCATCGGCAACCGCTCCCCGGTCATGCTGACCCAGGAAAGCGCCTTGTGGATGACCCTCATGTCTTACGTGGCGATGCTCGGCGGCGTAGCGGTCATGGGCGCCTTCATTCACTGGATGGCGCGCACCTACGACGCCAGCCCCAGCATGGCGCGTTGTATCGCCTTTGCCACCTACACCGCCACACCGCTGTTTATCGGCGGGCTGGCGGCGCTCTACCCGCACATGTGGCTGGGGATGGTCGTCGGCACGGCGGCGATCTGTTACACGGTGTACCTGCTGTATGTGGGGTTACCGACGTTCATGAGCATCGATCCGGACGAAGGCTTCCTGTTTTCCAGCTCGGTGTTGGCCGTGGGCCTGGTCGTGCTGGTGGCAATCATGGCGTTTACTGTGATCGTCTGGGGCCTGGGCGTTGGCCCGATCTATACCAACTAAGCGGTTTCACCCAGCAGGCAAGGCCACCGCAAGGTGGCTTTGTGCGTCATGCATGACCATTCGGCGCCTGACCGATTCGGAAACACCCGCCTTTGCGGCATACTGGGCATCTCTGGAGAGATGTACAGCATGCCCGAGCAACTCAATACCCGCGTCGAAGATTGTTTCCTGCTAGCCGAATCCTTTTTCAAACGAAGCTTCAAACGCCCCCAGGTCAGCCTCAAGTTGCGGGGCCAGAAAGCCGGTGTCGCGCATTTGCACGAAAACCTGCTGCGCTTCAACCCACAGTTGTACCGAGAAAACAGCCAACACTTCCTCAAACAGACCGTGGCCCATGAAGTGGCGCACCTGATCGCCCACCAATTGTTTGGCGAACGCATCCAGCCCCATGGCGAGGAATGGCAACTGATCATGCGCGGCGTGTATGAACTGCCGCCGGACCGTTGCCACACCTATGAGATCAAGCGCCGCCAGGTGACCCGCTATATCTACCGCTGCCCATGTGCCGACAGCGACTTCCCGTTTTCGTCACAGCGCCATGGGTTGGTGAGGCAGGGGCGGCGTTATCTGTGCAGGCGCTGTCGGCAGACGTTGGTGTTTACCGGGGAAACTCGCGTCGAGTGAAATATGCGGTGTGTGTGAGGGCCTCATCGGGGGCAAGCCCCCTCCCACATTTTGACCCTGTTCACAGAGCTAATTGTGGGAGGGGGCTTGCCCCCGATGAGGCCCTCACAGTCCCTACACAACCACCTTGGCCCTACGCAACTCGCTGATGCGCTGTGAGCTCAAGCCCAACTCCATCAGCACTTCATCACTGTGTGCGCCCACAGCGGCCCCAATATGCCGGGGAGCTGGCAGCCCCTCGGAAAACTTCAGCGGGCAAGCCATCTGCGCCTGGGTCGAGCCGTCGGCCCGAGGCACCTGGGCGACCAACTCCCGCGCCTTCAACTGCGGATGCTCCACCGCTTCGCTCAGACTCAACACCGGTTCCACGCATGCATCCACCCCGGCAAACAACTCGCACAGCTCCTCGAAGCTGCGCTTCTCGAACTCAACCTGCAGCGCCTGCTTGAGCGCCTTTTGCTGCGCAGGCTTGGGCGACAAGCCTTGTGCCGCCAACTCCGGTCGTCCCAACGTTGCGCACAATTGCTGCATAAACGCCGGCTCCAGACTGCCGACCGACATCCAGCGCCCATCACGGGAGCGGTAATAATCGTAGAAACTGCCACCATTGAGCACATGGGTCTCCCAGCCGGGCTCCACGCCGCAGGCCAGATATCCAGCGCCGGCCATCGCATTCAAGCTGAACGAGCAGTCGGTCATGCTCACATCCAGGTATTGACCGACGCCGCTCTGTTGCCGCGCAATCACCGCCGCGAGCAGGCCCACCACCGCGTGCAGCGAGCCGCCGGCGACATCTGCCAATTGCACGCCCAAGGGCAGCGGCCCGCTGTCCTGACGCCCGGTATGGCTGGCCACTCCGGCCAACGCCAGATAGTTGATATCGTGCCCGGCGCGATCCTTGTAGGGGCCGGTCTGACCGTACCCGGTGATCGACACATAAATCAGCCGCGGGTTGATCGCCTTCAACGCCGCATACCCCAGGCCCAGGCGTTCCATCACCCCAGGGCGAAACTGTTCGAGCACGATGTCGTAGCCCTTGACCAGCTCGCGCACAATCTCCAGCGCCTCGGCCTGCTTCAGATCCAGGGCGAGGCTGCGCTTATTGCGATTGAGGTAAGCATGGCTCGCCGAGGTCCCCTGATCATGGGGCGGCAGCACGCGGAGCAGGTCCATGCGCGTGGGCGATTCGATGCGCAGCACCTCGGCGCCCATGTCCGCCAGCATCAGCGAAGCGAACGGGCCGGGCAGCAAGGTGGAAAAATCCAGTACTTTAAGGGACGCCAAGGGACCTGACATGGAGACTCCGTTTCCGATTCGACAGACCACAGCGTAGTCAGCCTTCAGCGCCCAGGGCAATCGTCAGAACGATCAGCGGCCGTGACCGTTTTGATCACGGCGGGCTTTTTCCCGACGACGGCCTTATCATTGACCCACGTTTGCTTGCAGGGTGTTCCATGAAATTCGCGATAGCAGTGTTTTCCGCCGCCCATGCGCCCTCCTCGCGTCGCGCCTTGCTGTTCGCCCAGGCGGCGCTGGCCGGCGGGCATGAGATTGTGCGGCTGTTTTTTTATCAGGATGGCGTCTACAGCGCCTCCAACACCATCGTTACGCCACAGGATGAGCAAGACATCGCCCGCCAATGGCGTGAGTTTGTCAGCGCACATCAGTTGGACGCCGTGGTCTGCATCGCCGCAGCCCTGCGCCGTGGTGTGCTCAACAGTGAAGAAGCCGCGCGCTACCAACGCAGCGCGGTGAACGTGGAGGCGCCATGGGAGCTGTCGGGCCTTGGGCAATTGCACGACGCGAGCCAGATCGCCGACCGCTTGATCTGTTTTGGAGGGCCGTGACATGTCCACATCCTTGCTGGTGATCAGCCGCCAGGCACCGTGGTCCGGGCCGAGCGCGCGGGAAGCGCTGGATATCGTATTGGCCGGCGGCGCGTTCGATCTGCCCATCGGCCTGCTGTTTCTGGATGACGGCGTGTTCCAACTGGCACCGCACCAGGACCCCAAGGCCGTGCAGCAAAAAGACCTCGGCGCCAACCTGCAGGCGCTGGGGCTGTTCGGTATCGACGAGGTGTTTGCCTGCGAGCACAGCCTCGCCGCGCGCGGGCTGACGCACCCGGTCAATGCACAGCCGCTGAACAACGAACAGATTTCCCAGTTGATTGACCGTTACGACCAGGTGATAACCCTCTGATGTCGACTCTACATGTGGTGTCTCACTCCCCGTTTACCGATAGCCGCCTCGACAGCTGCCTGCGCATCTGCGGCAGCGACGATGCGATCCTGCTCTGTGGCGACGGCGCCTACGGGCTGCATCACCCGGCCCTGCAACTCAAGGGCGTGAAGGTGTTTGTGCTGGCCGAAGACAGCCTGGCGCGCAACCTGCCGCTGCCCGACTGGGCCGACTGCGTGGATTACCCAGGCTTCGTGCAGCTGTCGATCGACTACGACAAGGTCAACACCTGGCTATGAACACCCTGACCGTGGGCACGCACGCCCTCGAACTGGACAAGGACGGCTACCTCGTCGACCTGAACGAGTGGTCGGTCGACGTGGCCAACGCCCTGGCCGCCGCCGAAGCCCTCGAGTTGACCCCGGCGCACTGGGAAATCCTCGAGCTGCTGCGCCAGTTCTATCAAGAATTCCAGCTGTCCCCCGCCACGCGCCCGCTGATCAAATACACCGCCTTGAAGCTGGGCGCGGACAAGGGCAACAGCCTGCACCTCAACAAACTGTTCAACGGCACTCCCGCCAAACTCGCCGCCAAGCTGGCGGGCCTGCCCAGGCCGACGAATTGCTTATGACCGACTTTGCCCCGCTGCCCCTCGAAACCCCCGCCGAGCACCCGTTTGCGCCGTTCGTGCGCATCCTGGGCAAAGGCAAGCGCGGCGCGCGCAACCTGACCCGCGAAGAAGCCCGCGAAGCCATGGGCATGCTGCTTGACGAAAAAGTCGAAGACACCCAGCTCGGCGCCTTCCTCATGCTGCTGCGCCACAAAGAGGAAAGCCCGGAAGAACTCGCCGGTTTCACCGAAGCGGTGC
Source organism: Pseudomonas marginalis (assembly GCF_024169655.1). Taxonomy (GTDB): domain Bacteria; phylum Pseudomonadota; class Gammaproteobacteria; order Pseudomonadales; family Pseudomonadaceae; genus Aquipseudomonas; species Aquipseudomonas paraveronii. The sequence goes on from NZ_JALJWV010000001.1 coordinate 3,628,369, forward strand.
GCGAGCGCTTGCACGCGCCGGCGCTGAAGGTGGATGTCGACTGGCCGACCTACGCCGGCAAAAAGCGCCACCTGCCGTGGTTCCTGCTGGCCGCCAAGTGCCTGGCGCAGAACGGTGTGCGCATCCTCATGCACGGCGGCGGCGCCCACACCGCTGGCCGGTTGTACACCGAACAATTGCTCGAAGGCCTGCAGATCCCGCTGTGCCGCAATTGGCAGCAGGTCGAGACGGCTTTCGAGCACGGCAACCTGGCGTTCATCCCACTGGGCGACTGGGCACCGCAACTGCAACGCATGATCGACCTGCGCAACACCCTGGGCCTGCGCTCGCCGATCCACTCCCTGGCACGCCTGCTCAACCCACTGAACGCCCGCTGCGGCCTGCAAAGCATCTTCCACCCCGGTTACCAGGGTGTACACCGCGATGCCAGCGGCCTACTCGGCGACAATGTGATTGTGGTCAAGGGCGATGGTGGTGAGATCGAGATCAACCCCGACACGATCAGCCACCTCTACGGCACCACCGGCGGCGAAAGTTGGGACGAAGAATGGCCCGCCCTCTCCGCCCAGCGCCATGTCAAACCGGCCAGCCTGGAGCCCGAGCAGTTGAAAGCGCTGTGGCGCGGCGATGTCGAGGACAGCTACCCGCAACTCGCCTTGATCGCCACCATGGCCCTGGCCTTGCGCGGTCTGGGTCATCCGCGGGAGCAAGCGTTCGAACTGGCCCAGCACTACTGGGATGCGCGGGATAAATCGATTTAATCGATCATTGCGCCGCAGTTTTTGCGCTTTTAGTTCGAACTCATCCCTTTAGACTGGGCTCTAACGCTTATTAGCCAAGGAGCCAGTCATGGGTTTGCTGATCGAAGGACACTGGCACGACCAGTGGTACGAAAGTAGCGCGGATGGCGCTTTCCAGCGAGAACAGGCGCAACGCCGCCACTGGGTGACCGCTGACGGCCAGCCCGGCCCCAGCGGCGAAGGTGGCTTCAAGGCCGAAGCCGGTCGTTACCACCTGTATGTGTCGCTCGCCTGCCCATGGGCCCATCGCACACTGATCCTGCGCAAACTCAAAGGCCTGGAAGATCTGATCGACGTGTCCGTGGTCAGTTGGCTGATGCTGGAAAACGGCTGGACCTTCGACAAGGCCCGCGGCTCCAGCGGCGACTCGCTGGATGGCTTCGCGTTCATGCACCAGCGCTACACCGCCGACACGGCCGATTACACCGGGCGCGTCACGGTGCCGGTGCTGTGGGACAAACACCTCAAGCGCATCGTCAGCAATGAATCGGCGGAGATCATCCGCATGTTCAACAGCGCGTTCAACGGGCTGACCGGCAACACCCTGGACTTCTACCCCGAAGCCCTGCGCGCGAGCATCGACGCGTTGAACGAGCGCATCTACCCCGCCGTGAACAACGGTGTGTACCGCGCAGGTTTCGCCACCTCGCAGCAGGCGTATGAACGTGCGTTCGATGATCTGTTTGCCGAACTTGACCACCTGGAACAGCACCTCGGCGAGCATCGCTACCTGGCCGGTGAGTACCTGACCGAGGCCGATGTGCGGCTGTTCACCACGCTGATTCGCTTTGATGCGGTGTATTACAGCCACTTCAAATGCAACCTGCGGCGGATTGCGGATTATCCGAATCTGTCGAACTGGTTGCGGGAAATGTATCAATGGCCGGGAGTGGCCGAGACGGTGGACTTTGCGCACATCAAGGGGCATTACTATGCCAGCCACCGCACCATCAATCCGACGGGGATTGTGCCCAAGGGGCCGTTGCAGGTGTTTGATGCCCCGCATGATCGTGGGCGGTTGAGCGGTAAGGGGGTCTGGCGCTGATCCAGAGGATGGGTTGGATCAAATGGCCGCATCGGGGGCAAGCCCCCTCCCACATTTTGGAATGCATTCCAATGTGGGAGGGGGCTTGCCCCCGATGCATTTAGGCTCAGACCTGGGCCTGGGCGCCTTCAAACCATTTGAGCTTCTCGCGCAGCACCACCACCTCACCGACGATCACCAGCGTCGGCGCATGCACTTCATGCTCCGCCACCATGCGCGGCAAGTCGGCCAGGGTGCCGGTGAACACGCGCTGGTTGGACGTGGTGCCCTGCTGGATCAACGCCGCCGGCGTGTCCGCCGAACGCCCATGCTTGATCAGCTGTTCGCAGATGATCGGCAAACCGATCAAGCCCATGTAGAACACCAGGGTCTGCGACGGGCCCACCAGATCACTCCAAGGCAGGTCGGAGGTGCCGTTCTTCAAGTGCCCGGTGATAAAGCGTACCGATTGCGCATAGTCGCGGTGAGTCAGCGGAATCCCGGCATACGCCGCGCAGCCGCTGGCCGCGGTGATGCCCGGCACCACCTGGAACGGAATGCCATGGGCCGCCAGTTCTTCGATCTCTTCGCCGCCACGGCCAAAGATGAACGGATCGCCACCCTTGAGACGCAGCACACGCTTGCCTTGCTTGGCCAGGTCGACCAGTTGTTGGTTGATCTGGTCCTGGGGCACAGCGTGGTCAGCACGACGCTTGCCCACGTACACGCGCTCGGCGTCACGCCGGCACAGCTCAAGAATCGCCGGGGCCACCAGGCGGTCGTAGAGCACCACATCGGCCTGCTGCATCAAGCGCAAGGCGCGGAAGGTCAACAGGTCCGGATCGCCGGGGCCGGCACCCACCAGGTAGACTTCGCCCGGCGCATACGGCGGTGCGCCGTTGACCTTTTCAATCAACAGGCGCTCGGCTTCATCGCCCTGCCCGGCCAGTTGCCGATCAGCAATCGGGCCCTGAAAGACTTCTTCCCAGAACGCGCGGCGCTGCTGCACATCCGGGTACAAGCGCTTGACCTGAGCCCGAAAGCGCGCTGCCAGCCCGGCCAGTTGGCCATACGTGGACGGAATCCAGGTTTCCAGCTTGGCCCGGATCAAGCGTGCCAGCACCGGCGCATCGCCGCCGCTGGACACCGCGATCACCAACGGCGAACGGTCGACAATCGCCGGGAAGATCACGCTGCACAGGGCCGGCGCATCCACCACATTGACCGGCACGCAACGGCGTTTGGCATCGCTGGACACTTGTGCGTTCAGCGGTTCGTCGTCCGTTGCGGCGATGATCAGGGTGCAACCGTCGAGGTCGGCCTCCTGATAACCGCGCACGATCAGTTCCCCGCCACTGCCCTGCACCAGTTCACGCAACTGGTTTTCGATCTGGGGAGCAACCACCCGCAGCAGCGCGCCAGCGTCGGCCAACAGCCGGGACTTGCGCAAGGCAATCTCCCCGCCGCCGACGACCAACACACGACTGCCGCGCAGGTTATGGAACAGCGGCAGAAATTCCATTTAACCGATGACCTCGATGCCCGCCATGTAAGGCTTGAGCACGTCCGGCACACGGATCGAACCGTCGGCCTGCTGGTAGTTTTCCAGCACGGCCACCAGGGTACGGCCTACGGCCAGGCCCGAACCGTTCAGGGTGTGCACCAGTTCCGGCTTGCCGGTTTCCGGGTTGCGGAAACGCGCCTGCATGCGACGGGCCTGGAAATCACCGCAGTTGGAGCACGACGAGATCTCGCGGTATTTGTCCTGGCTCGGCACCCACACTTCGAGGTCGTAGGTCTTCACGGCGCTGAAACCCATGTCACCGGTACACAGTGCCAGCACGCGGTACGGCAGTTCCAGCAGTTGCAGCACGCGTTCGGCGTTGGCGGTCAGGCCTTCGAGGGCTTCCATCGAGGTCGACGGCTCGACAACCTGCACCATCTCGACTTTGTCGAACTGGTGCTGGCGGATCATGCCGCGGGTGTCGCGCCCCGATGCTCCGGCTTCACTGCGGAAGCACGGCGTGTGCGCAACGAGCTTGAGCGGCAGGTGCTTGGCGTCGAGGATCTCGCCGGCCACGATGTTGGTCAGCGACACTTCGGCGGTCGGGATCAGGTACAGGTCGGCTTCGCCATCGCGGCTGATCTTGAACAGGTCTTCCTCGAACTTCGGCAACTGGCCGGTCCCCTGCAGGGCCGGGGCCTGAACCAGATACGGCGTGTAAGCCTCTTCGTAACCGTGTTCGCCGGTGTGCAGGTTGATCATGAACTGCGCCAGGGCGCGATGCAGGCGGGCAATCGGGCCACGCAGCAAGGCAAAGCGCGCGCCGGACAGCTTGGCGGCGGTTTCGAAATCCAGGCCACCGCTGAGTTCGCCCAGGGCGACGTGGTCCTTGATCTCGAAATCAAAGGCCTTTGGCGTGCCCCAGCGGCGCACTTCGACGTTACCCTCTTCGTCCGCACCGACCGGCACCGACTCGTGCGGCAGGTTCGGAATGCCCAGCAGGATCGAATCCAGTTCGCCTTGAATCTTGTCCAGTTCGACTTTGCCGTCGGACAACTCGGTGCCCATGCGCTCGACATCCGCCATCAACGGCGCGATGTCTTCGCCGCGCTGCTTGGCCTGACCGATGGACTTGGAACGCGCATTACGCTCAGCCTGCAGTGCTTCGGTGCGGGTCTGGACGGTCTTGCGCTGTTCTTCCAGCGCTTCGATGCGCGCAACATCCAAGGCAAAGCCACGGGATGCCAGGCGGTCCGCTACGTCCTGAAGGTTGCTACGTAACAGTTTGGAATCGAGCATGTCGGTCTCTCGTTTATCAAAGTTTGGTCAAGGACAGGCCGGCCCAGGTGGCGAGCAGCCCGCCGAACACGCTGATGCCCAGGTACCCGAAGGCGACCAGGACCTGCCCGCTTTCCAGCAGGCGCACCGTATCCAGTGAAAAGGATGAAAAGGTCGTCAGACCGCCTACAAAACCGACAATCAAGCCGGCACGAATTTCAATCGGCACTTCCGGGCGCAACAGGAACCAGCCATACAACAGCCCGATAATCAAGCAGCCCACCAGGTTGACCGCCAGGGTCGCGGCATAAAAATGCCTCGGCCAGTTGGCGTTTACCCAAGTACCAGTGGCGAAACGCAATAATGTACCAGCGATGCCGGCAACGGACACGGCAAGAATCGTCTTGAGCACTACTTTCTCCGCTGTTTGGGGCTGAGGCGGTCGAGTTGAGCGAGGTGATTGAGCTTTTCACCGATCTTCAGCTCCAGGCCACGGGGCACCGGCTGGTAGAACGGCTGCGGCTCAAGCTCGTCAGGGAAGTAATCTTCGCCGGCGGCATAGGCGTCCGGCTCATCGTGGGCGTAGCGGTATTCATCACCGTAACCCAGTTGTTTCATCAGCTTGGTGGGCGCATTGCGCAGGTGCAGCGGCACTTCGAGGGAGCCATGTTCGGCCGCGGCGCGCAGTGCCGACTTGAAGCCCATGTACACCGCGTTGCTTTTCGGCGCACACGCCAGGTAGGTAATCGCCTGGGCCACCGCCAGCTCACCTTCCGGACTGCCGAGGCGCTCCTGCACTTCCCACGCCGCAAGGCACAGGCTCAAGGCGCGGGGGTCGGCGTTGCCGATGTCTTCACTGGCCATGCGCACCACGCGGCGCGCCAGGTACAGCGGATCACAGCCACCGTCGATCATGCGAGCGAACCAGTACAACGCGCCGTCGGGGTTGGAGCCGCGTACCGACTTGTGCAGCGCCGAAATCTGATCGTAGAACGCTTCGCCACCCTTGTCGAAACGCCGGCGTGTGTCGCCGAGCAGGCTTTGCAGGAGTTCGACGCCAATCTCGCTGCCGTCTTCGGCCAGGTCGGACGCATTCTCCAGCAGGTTGAGAAAACGTCGCCCGTCGCCATCGGCGGCGCTGAACAGGATCTTGAAGCCTTCATCGCTGAGGCTCAACTGGCGCTTGCCCAAGCCCTTGTCTTCGCTCAAGGCGCGCTGCAGCAGCTTTCGCATCGCCGCTTCATCCAGGCTCTTGAGCACATACACCCGCGCCCGCGAGAGCAAGGCGTTGTTCAATTCGAAGGACGGGTTCTCGGTGGTTGCACCGATAAAAATCAGCGTGCCGTCTTCGACATACGGCAAGAACGCATCCTGCTGAGACTTGTTGAAGCGATGCACTTCGTCGACAAACAGGATGGTGCGCTTGCCATATTGCCCGGCCTGCTGCTTGGCCACTTCCACCGCCTGACGGATCTCCTTGACCCCGGCCAGCACCGCCGAGACCGTTTCGAAGTGGGCATCCGAGACTTTCGCCAGCAGCCGCGCGAGGGTGGTTTTACCCACCCCCGGCGGCCCCCAGAAAATCATCGAGTGCAGCGCACCCTGCTCCAGGGCTTCGCGCAAAGGCTTGCCGCGAGCGAGCAGGTGTTCCTGACCGACGTACTCATCCAGGTTGGTCGAACGCAAGCGTGCGGCCAGGGGTTGAGCGATCGGGGCACTTCGAAACAGGTCCATGGGCAGCGTTTGAAACCTCTAGGCAGGTTATTCCTGGATCACGTCGGCACCCTTGGGGATGTCGAACTTGAACTTGGAGGCGGGCACCGGCTCGTTGGCCTTGACCCCGGTGAACAGGATATTGGTGCGCTGGCCGACGCTGTCGACCAGTTGCATGTCATTGATCACACCGTTGCGGAACGACAGGCGCAGGCTGTCGAACAGCGTGTCCTTGGATTTCGGCTTGAGGGTGAAGTCGATCACATTGCTGGCTTGCTTGGAGGTGATGTCGAAACTGTCGCTGATTTTCGATACATCGCCCGACAGCAGCAGCGCCGGGGTCTGGTTCAGGCGCGGGTCGAGCTTCTTGATGGTCGCCTGTTCCAGGTCCGGGTCCCACAACGTGACTTTTTGGCCGTCCGAGACGATGGTCTGCTCATTCGGCGCGTCGGTCTTCCAGTAGAACAACCCTGGGCGTTGCACGGCCATTTCACCGGCGGTTTCCTGCAACTGGGTGCCGCCGCCGTCCAGGGTCAACTGGGAGAAGCGCGCAGTCAGGGTCTTGGATTTGTCCAGCAGGTTGGTCAGGCTGGCGACGGAGGCCGGATCAGCGTGAGCCGAAACAGCAGTCAGGGCCAGTGCCGGCAACAACAGCATGCGGATAAGACGCATGGGAGTCCTCATTGAGTCGTTAGGGCGTGCCGCGTGCTGCCACGCGGCGCGTGATCAGTCGCGCATCTGCCCGGGAGCGATGACTTCGCGCGAGCCGTTGGTGTTCATTGCGGTGACGACACCGGCATTTTCCATGGATTCAATCATGCGGGCGGCGCGGTTGTAGCCGATTTTCAGCTTGCGCTGTACGGCAGAGATCGAGGCGCGACGGCTTTCCAACACGAAGGCGACCGCTTCGTCGTACAGCGCGTCGGTTTCGGCATCATCGTCGCCACCGCTGCTGCCGCCATCGAAGCCGCTGCCGGCTTCTTCAACACCGGCGAGGATGTCGTCGTTGTATTCCGGCGCACCGCGCAGTTTCCAGGCTTCCACCACACGATGCACTTCATCGTCGGAAACGAACGCGCCATGCACGCGAATCGGCAGGCTGGTGCCCGGCGGCATGTAGAGCATGTCACCGTGGCCCAGCAGCTGTTCGGCGCCACCCTGGTCGATGATGGTCCGCGAGTCGATCTTGCTCGACACCTGGAACGCCATGCGCGTCGGGATGTTGGCCTTGATCAGACCGGTGATCACATCCACCGACGGCCGCTGGGTCGCAAGAATCAAGTGGATACCGGCGGCACGCGCCTTCTGGGCGATACGTGCGATCAACTCTTCAACCTTCTTGCCGACGATCATCATCATGTCGGCAAATTCGTCGACCACCACGACGATGGTCGGCAACTTGGTCAGCAATGGCGCTTCGTCGTGGATGCTTTCGCGCTTGTACAACGGGTCGGTCAGCGGCGTGCCGGCGTCCTGGGCTTCCTTGACCTTGGCATTGAAGCCCGACAGGTTGCGCACGCCCATCTTCGCCATCAGCTTGTAGCGCCGCTCCATCTCGGCAACGCTCCAGCGCAGGGCGTTGGCGGCGTCCTTCATGTCGGTGACAACCGGGCACAGCAGGTGCGGAATGCCTTCGTAGATCGACAATTCGAGCATCTTCGGGTCGATCATGATCAGCTTGGCGTCTTCCGGGCCGGACTTGAACAGGATCGACAGGATCATCGCGTTCACACCCACCGACTTACCCGAGCCGGTAGTACCTGCCACCAGCAGGTGAGGCATTTTCGCCAGGTCCGTGATCACCGGCTTGCCGCCGATGTCATGGCCCAGGGCCAGGGTGACCGGCGATTTGAAGTTGTCGTATTCCGGGGTCGACAGCACCTCGGAGAAGCGCACGATCTGGCGGTCTTCGTTGGGAATCTCGATGCCCACCGTGGTTTTGCCGGGGATCACTTCCACCACGCGCACGCTGGTCACGGCCAGGGAACGGGCGAGGTCTTTGGCCAGGTTGGAGATACGGCTGACCTTGACCCCGGCCGCTGGCTGGATTTCGTAACGGGTAATCACCGGGCCGGGGTGGATCGAGTCCACCGACACTTCGACACCGAATTCCTTGAGTTTGATTTCCAGCAAATGGCCGACGGCCGCCAGGGACTCAGGGGAATAGTTGAGTTGTTTCTTCTCGGCCGGGTCGAGAATCGAGATCGGCGGTAATGTGCCTTCGACCGCGCTGTCGACAAACAACGGCGCCTGTTTCTCTTTCTGCACGCGATGGCTCGGCTCGGGAGCCTTGATCGGTGCCGGGGCGATGACCGGCGGCACCTGTTTCTCGCGGTCCGACATGTGCTTGCTCAGGGCTTGCTCGCGCTCGATCAGGCGTTCCTTGACCTTGGCTTGTTCACGTCGGTCCGGCGTGCTCGGGGCCACGACCTCGTTGACGCGGGTGTCCACCTCGCGCAGTTGGGCCACCATGCGCTTGCGCTCGACCCGAGCCGACCACCAGCGGTTGGCGGCGCCCTGGAACAGTTCCAGCAGGTCGAGGGTGATTTTGCCGGTCACGTCCATCACCTTGAACCACGACAGGTCGGTGAACACGGTGAGGCCAAACAGGAACAGCGCGATAAACATCAGGGTGCTGCCCTGGATATTCAGGGTCTTGCGGGCCAGGTCGCCGAGACTCTCACCCAACGCACCGCCGGCTCCCGCCGGCAGGCCGGTTGGGGCATGGAAATGGATATGCGCCAATGCCGCACCGGACAGCACCAGGAACACCAGGCCGATCAGGCGCCAGGAAAACAGCCAACCGCTCCACTGCCACGGCTCATGACGCTGGCGGAAGATCTGCCAGGTCTTGATCGCCAGCAGCAACGGGAAGATGTAAGCGAAATAACCCAGCACCATGAACAGGATATCGGCGCTGTAGGAACCGGCAGGCCCACCGAAGTTCTGCACGTCTTCGATCTTGCTGTTGTGGCTCCAGCCCGGATCGTCCTTGCCATAGGTGAGCAAGGCCATCATCAGGAACAGGCACAGGGCGCCGATGGCGATCAGTGCACCTTCCTTGAGCCGATAATGCAGGTGCTGACGCCAGGCCGGCACGACTGTTTTTTGTGTCGCGGTGGATTTCTTCAAAACGGGTCTTTTCCTGCGCCTTTAGCGCGTCCATCTGTTGAATGACTGCACACTGCCGCCCAATCCGAGCAGCTGAAAAAATATACGAACGTCGTTAAATCTACCTTTAACACCGAGCGATTGACGAGTGAAACGGCGATAACGCCAGAATGCCCGCATTGTACGGGTTTGTGTCCCTGATGCCACGCACTTGCCCCTTGCGCGGCAGCCTGAACAATTCAAGTGTCACATACTGTTCAATTTGAGCACGCATTGCCTTTGCTGACAAAGGCTTATGCGCTGTTTCTAGCAATCCAGGCAAGGTTGGCAATTGGCCTGCATGGGGCAGTCCCGAATACGACCACGTCTCTGAGAGAGAGTTGCAGAAACACCCGTTCACGCTAATCCACACCAATGCCCGATTCGGGCTGGCTCCCTGGCGCCGGGTCGACAATAATCAATCTTCTCAGGGCAGGCCCCGTACCTGCCACTCCCCTCCCCTTCCGTAAGCCTGGATGCCATGCTGACCTGGTTACAACGCGACACCCTGACCTTCCCCCCGCTGGCCAAAGCCATGCGCGAACCCAATGGCCTGCTCGCCGCCGGTGGCGACCTGTCGGCCGAGCGGCTGATCCAGGCCTATCGCCACGGCTGCTTTCCGTGGTTCTCGCAAGGCCAGCCGATTCTCTGGTGGTCACCGGACCCACGCACCGTGATCTTCCCCGACGAACTGCACGTATCCCGCAGCCTGGGCAAATTATTGCGCCAGCAGCGCTACAGCGTGACCTTCGACCAGGACTTCGCCGCGGTCATCCAGGCCTGCGCCGCGCCACGCGCCTATGCAGATGGCACCTGGATCACCGAGGGCATCCAGAGCGCCTACCAGGAGCTGCACGCGCGGGGTTACGCGCATTCGGTAGAGGTCTGGGACAACGGCGAACTGGTGGGCGGCCTATATGGGCTGGCGATGGGCCGGTTGTTTTTTGGCGAATCGATGTTCAGCCGCGCCGATAACGCCTCGAAGTTCGGCTTTGCCACACTGACCCGGCAGCTACAGGCGTGGGGATTTGTGCTGATCGACTGCCAGATGCCCAATGATCACTTGCACAGCCTGGGCGCGCGGGCCATACCGCGCAGCGACTTCGCCGGTTTCCTGCGCGACTATCTGGACCAACCCAGCGCTGGACCGTGGGTTTCCTAGGCGACTTCCTCGCACCTGGCTTACACTTATTTCAAAGCTTATCCGAGGGTTGATCATGACCGAGCTGGCGCGATTGAAGTTTTATGCCACTCAAGCCCACGCTTGCAGCTATCTGCCCGACGAACAGGCCACCACGCTGTTCCTCGATCCCAGCCAGCCGATGGATGTGCATGTGTATGCCGACCTCTCGGAAATGGGGTTTCGGCGCAGCGGCGATCACCTGTACCGACCGCACTGCCAAAACTGCAATGCCTGCGTACCAGCCCGAATTCCGGCGGCGCAGTTTGTGCCAGACCGCAACCAGAAGCGCATCCTCAAGCGCAACGCGGACCTGACTGTCACGGCGGCCAATCCCAGGTTCAGTGAAGAGTATTTCGACCTTTACCAGCGCTACATCGAACAACGCCACGCCGACGGCGATATGTTCCCACCCAGTCGCGACCAGTTTTCCACGTTCCTGGTGCGTGAACTGCCCTTCTCGCGTTTCTACGAATTTCGACTCGACGGGCGCTTGCTAGCCGTCGCCGTGACCGATTTGCTGCCCAATGGCCTGTCGGCGGTGTACACCTTCTATGAACCGGCCGAAGAGCGGCGCAGCCTGGGGCGTTTCGCGATCCTCTGGCAAATCGGCGAAGCCCTGCGCCTGGAACTGGAGGCGCTGTACCTTGGATACTGGATCAAAAACTGCAAAAAGATGAACTACAAGACCCAATATCGCCCCATTGAACTGCTGATTAATCAAAGATGGGTCACGCTTAACTAGAACCCCTTGGCTTAAACACCCTTTTTCGGGCACAATGCACGCCGCTTTTGCCTGGCGCAGTTGCACCGGGCCATTCACTGGATACCGAGGGCTTTACTGCATGTCGAAAGAAGACAGCTTCGAAATGGAAGGCACTGTCGTCGACACCCTGCCCAACACCATGTTTCGTGTGGAGTTGGAAAATGGGCACGTCGTAACCGCGCATATCTCCGGCAAGATGCGCAAGAACTACATTCGTATTCTTACCGGTGACAAAGTGCGCGTCGAGCTGACGCCCTATGACCTGAGCAAAGGGCGCATCACTTACCGCGCCCGTTAATCAAGTCAATACAAGACGCCCGGTTATGCCGGGCGTTTTTGTGTGCTCAGGATTTACCTGAAACCCAATGTGGGAGGGAGCTTGCCCTCGATGGCGGTGTGCCAGTAGACACATCTGTTGCTGATACACCGCTATCGGGGGCAAGCCCCCTCCTACATTGGATCGCCATTGTTCTGGCAATTGCATTTCAAGGCAGCAAAAAGGCGCCTTTCGGCGCCTTTTGCGTAGTTGCAGAACAATCAGGCCATTTCGGCCGTGGTTTCGAACTCGAAGGTCAGCTCGCCGTCCTTCAGGTCGATATGCACCACGCCACCGTGGTCGGCAAGTTCGCCAAACAGGATCTCTTCGGCCAATGGCCGCTTGATCTTGTCCTGGATCAGACGCGCCATCGGGCGAGCGCCCATTGCCGCGTCGTAACCACCCTCGGCCAGCCAATTGCGCGCCGCGTCCGTCACCTCCAACTGCACGCGCTTGTCTTCCAACTGCGCTTGAAGCTCGGTGAGGAACTTGTCCACCACGTTTTTGATGACCTCATGACTGAGGCGACCAAACTGGATAATGGTGTCCAGACGGTTGCGGAACTCCGGCGTGAAGCTCTTCTTGATCACTTCCATCGCATCGGAAGAGTGATCCTGATGTGTAAAGCCGATCGAAGCCCGCGCGGCGGTTTCAGCACCGGCGTTGGTGGTCATGATCACGATCACGTTGCGAAAGTCCGCCTTGCGCCCGTTGTTGTCGGTCAGGGTGCCGTGATCCATGACCTGCAGCAGCAGGTTGAAGACTTCCGGGTGTGCCTTCTCGATTTCATCGAGGAGCAATACGCAATGCGGCTGCTTGGTGATCGCCTCGGTCAACAGACCGCCCTGATCAAAACCGACATAGCCCGGAGGCGCACCGATCAGGCGCGACACGGTGTGACGCTCCATGTATTCGGACATGTCGAACCGCACCAGCTCAATGCCCATGGCCTTGGCCAACTGCCGGGCCGCTTCGGTCTTGCCAACGCCGGTCGGACCGGCGAACAGGAACGAACCGACTGGCTTGTCCGGCGACTTGAGGCCCGCCCGCGACAACTTGATCGCAGTGGACAGCGAGTCGATGGCGGCATCCTGGCCAAACACGGTGAGCTTGAGGTCGCGCTCCAGGTTACGCAGCAGCTCTTTGTCGGAACTGCTGACGTGTTTTGGCGGAATCCGCGCGATCTTGGCCACTATCGCCTCGACCTGAGACACATCGATGCGCTTCACACGCTTCTCGACCGGCTGCAGGCGCTGATAGGCACCCGCCTCGTCGATCACATCGATGGCCTTGTCCGGCATGTGCCGGTCATTGATGTAGCGCGACGCCAGCTCGGCAGCGGCACGCAGCGCTTCATCGGTGTACTCGACGCCATGGTGCGCCTCGAAACGCCCCCTGAGGCCACGCAGGATACCGATGGTGTCCTCAACCGAAGGCTCGGACACGTCGACTTTCTGAAAACGACGCGCCAGGGCACGGTCTTTCTCGAAGATCCCGCGAAATTCCTGGAATGTGGTCGAACCGATGCAGCGAATATCACCCGACGACAACAACGGCTTGAGCAGGTTGGAAGCATCCATCACCCCGCCAGACGCCGCACCAGCACCAATGATGGTGTGGATTTCATCGATGAACAGGATCGCCTGCGGGCGTTTTTTCAGCTCGCCGAGCAACGCCTTGAAGCGCTTCTCGAAATCGCCACGGTACTTGGTCCCGGCAAGCAACGCGCCGAGGTCAAGAGAGTAGACGACGCTGTTGGCCAACAGGTCCGGCACCTGGTTGTCGACGATACGCTTGGCCAGGCCTTCGGCAATCGCGGTTTTACCCACGCCCGCCTCACCCACCAGCAACGGGTTGTTCTTGCGACGACGCGCGAGGATCTGCGCCACACGCTCAACCTCAGACTCACGCCCCACCAGCGGATCGATCCGCCCCTGGCGCGCCAGCTCATTGAGATTGCTGGCATAGGCATCCAATGGATTGCCCGAAGAAGAAGACTCACCGCCCTCGTCGTCCTGCATATCCTGCTCACCCTCGGAATGTTCGCCGTGCCCAGGCACTTTGGAGATACCGTGGGCGATGTAGTTGACGACATCGATACGGGCAACGCTCTGCTGTTTCAGCAGAAACACTGCCTGGCTTTCCTGTTCACTGAAGATGGCGACGAGCACGTTGGCGCCCGTGACTTCACGCTTACCGGAGCTCTGCACGTGGAAAACAGCACGCTGCAATACCCGCTGAAAGCCCAGGGTCGGCTGGGTTTCACGGTCCTCGTCATGCACGGGGATCAGTGGCGTCGTGGAGTCGATGAACTCCTGCAGGTCATGCTTGAGTTTGTCGAGATTGGCGCCGCACGCACGCAGAACGGTGGCGGCAGCTTCGTTATCCAAAAGTGCCAGCAGCAGGTGCTCGACGGTCATGAATTCATGACGCTTCGAACGAGCCTCCTTGAAGGCAAGATTGAGGGTGACTTCGAGCTCGCGGTTTAACATAGCTTCACCTCATACCCAAGTGGTCGGCGTTAACCGTCCTTCTCGATTTCACAGAGTAGCGGATGCTGGCTTTCCCTGGCGTACTGGTTGACCTGCATGGCCTTTGTCTCGGCGATGTCGCGGGTAAACACTCCACATACTGCCCGTCCTTCTGTGTGAACGGCCAGCATTACCTTGGTCGCCAACTCGCGGTTCAGGTTAAAAAACACCTCGAGCACTTCGACCACGAAATCCATCGGTGTGTAGTCATCATTGAACAAAACCACCTTGTACATCGGCGGCGCCTGTAGAGCAGGCTTAGCCTCCTGGACAGCAATGCCTGCAGAACCGTCGTCATCGTGTTCGTGATCCGGTCGATCCTGATTGAATGTTAGTCGAATCTGGCTGATTGCATGCATGGAAAGAAAGGTTCGTCAGTGGTTCAAATACAGTGGTGGGGGCGACCTGTCAGAATTTCAACTCTGACCCTTCGGTCACCTTGACTATCGGTAAATCAGTGTTACAACCAATAGAACCCACAGTGGGTAAAAAAGGTCCGCGCAGTCAACCTTATTATTCGGGTTAGGACGGATAAACTGGATGATACTCCAGTGATGGAGTCTGGTGCAGAGGGATATGGGTATGTCTGGCGTCAAGATCAGTGGCAAGGTCAAGTGGTTCAATAACGCCAAGGGATATGGCTTTATTAACGAAGAAGGTAAAAGCGAGGACCTTTTTGCACACTATTCGGCGATCATCATGGATGGGTACAAAACGCTGAAGGCGGGGCAAGCTGTGAGCTTTGAAATCATTCAAGGACCGAAAGGGCTGCACGCCGTAAATATTGATGCAGTGAAAACTGGAACACCGGAAAAGCCCGCAGCATCGCACGCTCATAAAGAAAAGAAACAAACGGCCTGATTCGCCGCCGAGCATGCAGTCTTGCAATACGAAAACGGCCACCCCAGTCAATCCAGGGTGGCCGTTTTTTATGCCACTTTGCTTACATATGCGAAATCAACGCATCGCCAAACCCCGACGAAGACAGCAACTTGGCACCGTCCATCAAGCGATGGAAATCATAGGTCACGGTCTTGGCCGAGATCGCGCCATTGGTGCCCTTGATGATCAAGTCAGCCGCCTCGGTCCAGCCCATGTGGCGCAGCATCATTTCCGCCGACAGAATCAATGAGCCCGGGTTGACCTGGTCCTTGCCCGCATACTTGGGCGCAGTACCGTGGGTAGCCTCGAACATGGCGATGGTATCGGACAGGTTGGCCCCCGGCGCAATGCCGATGCCCCCTACTTCCGCCGCCAGCGCATCGGAAAGGTAGTCGCCGTTGAGGTTCAACGTGGCGATCACATCGTATTCGGCCGGGCGCAGCAGGATCTGCTGAAGCATGGCGTCGGCAATTGCATCTTTAACCACTACGTTCTTGCCGGTTTTTGGATTCTTGAACTGCATCCATGGACCGCCGTCGAGCAGGGTCGCGCCGAATTCTTTCTCGGCGATGCCGTAGGCCCACTCCTTGAAGGCACCTTCGGTGAACTTCATGATGTTGCCTTTGTGCACGATGGTCAGCGACTCACGATCGTTATCCACGACGTATTGCAGCGCTTTGCGCACCAGACGCTCAGTACCCTGCTTGGAGACCGGCTTGATACCGATGCCGC
The DNA here is from genome assembly GCF_024169655.1 of Pseudomonas marginalis. Taxonomy (GTDB): domain Bacteria; phylum Pseudomonadota; class Gammaproteobacteria; order Pseudomonadales; family Pseudomonadaceae; genus Aquipseudomonas; species Aquipseudomonas paraveronii. The sequence goes on from NZ_JALJWV010000001.1 coordinate 3,644,245, forward strand.
AATCCTGGTCGAAACGGATCTTGGTAACGCCCATTTCTTCCTTGAGGAACTTGATCACTTTGATCGCTTCCGGCGAACCGGCTTTCCACTCGATCCCGGCGTAAATATCTTCGGAGTTTTCGCGGAAGATGGTCATGTCCACGTCGCCAGGCTTCTTGACCGGGCTTGGCACGCCTTCGAACCAGCGCACCGGGCGCAGGCACACATACAGGTCGAGTTGTTGGCGCAGGGCCACGTTCAACGAACGGATGCCACCACCGACCGGGGTGGTCAGCGGGCCTTTGATGGACACCACGTAATCCCTGACCGCGTCCAGGGTTTCCTGGGGCAGCCAGGTGTCCTGGTCGTAGACTTGGGTCGCTTTTTCGCCGGCGAAAACTTCCATCCACGAAATCTTGCGCTTGCCGCCGTAGGCTTTTTCAACAGCTGCGTCGACCACCTTGATCATCACCGGGCTGATGTCGACGCCAATACCGTCACCTTCGATATAAGGGATGATCGGTTGGTCAGGAACATTGAGAGAATGGTCTGCATTGACGGTGATTTTGTCGCCGACTGCCGGAACCTGAATCTTCTTGTATCCCATGCTGAACTCCATCTATGGATTGAACATCTGGCTGCGTTCGAGCCTACTCCAGATAAATGACGACTGAAACCTCACGCCACGCTCATTTGCAGCGAAAACAGCATATTTAGTTGCCTACTAGCTTGAAAGCAAAGGGAAAAGCGCCAATCTTGAGCACATCATGCGACTTTAGGCGCGATTTGGTCCCTGCGACCTTTAGACCAATGGACGACCCACCTTTTGTATGAGAGCTCGGCGTAAGCATAGCGACCTATGTATAATGCCGCCGCTGACCAAAGAGTCACGACGGCCGACCGCCTGCTTCTTCAATAGAAAGCAACGCCCCGCGCCTGAAAAGCCGGACTAAACAATAGTCCACCCGCTTGACGCTCGACTGATGCAACCCAACATCACCGCGAAGAAATCTCGACCTTTCGCTCATGGATGACTTTGAACGAACGCGCTCTACCCGGCGCATCTCGAGTTTCTGCGCACGCTTTCAGCAAAGAAGAGAGTTAATCCGAATATGCCCACCCGCTCGAAGATCATCTACACCTTCACCGACGAAGCACCAGCCCTCGCCACCTATTCACTGCTGCCTATCGTAGAGGCCTTCACCGCTTCCGCTGATATTGCCGTGGAAACCCGCGACATCTCCCTCGCCGGGCGCATCCTCGCAAGCTTCCCCGAGCAACTGGGCGCCAAAGCCGTACCGGACCACCTCGCCGAACTGGGCGCCCTGGCCGTTACGCCTGAAGCCAACATCATCAAGCTGCCTAACATCAGTGCCTCGACCCCTCAACTGCAGGCGGCGATCAAGGAACTGCAAGCCAAGGGCTACGCCCTGCCGGACTACCCGGAAACCGTAACCACCGACGCGGAAAAAGAAACCCGCGCACGTTACGACAAGATCAAGGGCAGCGCCGTGAACCCGGTACTGCGCGAAGGCAACTCTGACCGCCGCGCACCGCTGTCGGTCAAGAACTATGCACGCAAGCACCCGCACAAGATGGGCGCCTGGGCCGCCGACTCCAAGTCCCACGTCGCCTACATGAGCCACGGCGACTTCTACGGCAGCGAAAAAGCCGTACAGATCGAGGCAGCCGACGCTGTCAAAATCGAGCTGATCGCTAAAGACGGCACCGCAACCGTACTGAAGGAAAAGACTTCGGTACAAGCTGGCGAAATCATCGACAGCTCCGTGCTGAGCAAGAACGCCCTGCGCAGCTTCATCGCCGCTGAAATCGAAGACGCCAAGAAACAAGGCGTGCTGCTGTCGGTTCACCTGAAAGCCACCATGATGAAGGTCTCCGACCCGATCATGTTCGGCCAGATCGTTGCCGAGTTCTATAAAGACGCCCTGGCCAAGCACGCCGTCGTGCTGGAACAGATCGGCTTCAACCTGAACAACGGCATCGGCGACCTGTACGCTCGCATCAAGGCCCTGCCGGCCGAGCAGCAAGCGCAGATCGAAGCCGATATCCAGGCGGTCTACGCCGCGCGCCCATCGCTGGCGATGGTCAACTCCGACAAAGGCATCACCAACCTGCACGTGCCGAGCGACGTCATCGTCGACGCCTCGATGCCGGCCATGATCCGTGACTCCGGCAAAATGTGGGGCACCGACGGCCAGCTGCACGACACCAAGGCTGTGATCCCGGATCGCTGCTACGCCACCATCTACCAAGCCGTCATCGAAGACTGCAAGGCTCATGGTGCGTTCGATCCGACCACCATGGGCAGCGTACCGAACGTTGGCCTGATGGCACAGAAAGCCGAAGAGTACGGCTCTCACGACAAGACCTTCCAGGTCAAGGCTGACGGCGTCGTTCGCGTCACCGACAGCAAGGGCAACCTGCTGATGGAACAGCCCGTCGAAGCCGGCGACATCTTCCGCATGTGCCAGGCCAAAGACGCGCCGATCCAGGACTGGGTCAAACTCGCCGTCAACCGTGCCCGCGCCAGCAACACCCCGGCCATCTTCTGGCTCGACCCACAACGCGCCCACGACGGTGCGGTGATCGAGAAAGTCCAGACCTACCTGAAAGACCACAACACCGACGGCCTGGACATCCGCATCATGTCGCCGGTCGACGCGATGAAGTTCACCCTGGAGCGCACCCGCAAGGGCCTGGACACCATCTCGGTGACCGGCAACGTACTGCGCGACTACCTGACCGACCTGTTCCCGATCATGGAACTGGGCACCAGCGCCAAGATGCTGTCGATCGTGCCGCTGATGAACGGCGGCGGCCTGTTCGAAACCGGCGCCGGCGGTTCGGCACCGAAACACGTGCAGCAGTTGCTGGAAGAAAACTTCCTGCGCTGGGATTCCCTGGGCGAGTTCCTGGCCCTGGCCGCATCGCTTGAGCATTTGGGTGTGACCTACAACAACCCGAAAGCCCTGGTACTGTCCAAGACCCTGGACCAGGCCACCGGCCAGTTCCTCGACAACAACAAGTCGCCATCGCGCAAAGTCGGCAACATCGACAACCGCGGCAGCCACTTCTACCTGGCGCTGTACTGGGCCCAAGCCCTGGCCGCGCAGACTGAAGACACCGCGCTGCAAGCGCAATTCGCCACACTTGCCAAGACCCTCGCCGCGAACGAGGCAACCATCGTTGCCGAACTCAACGCCGTACAAGGCAAGCCCGTGGACATCGGCGGCTACTACGCGCCGAACCCGGAGCTGACCAGCAAGGTCATGCGCCCGAGCAACACCCTCAACGCGGCAATTGCCAAGCTGAAGTAAGGTTGTAAGGATGCAAACAAACCCCGGCCCCGTGCCGGGGTTTGTGTTTCCAGCGAATAAACCGGATTCAAATGTGGGAAGGAGCTTGCTCCCGATAGCAGTGAGTCAGCTACCAATAAGTCGACTGCCTCACCGCCATCGGGAGCAAGCCCCCTCCCACACCGACTGCAATCCTGCCTGAAGACCGCACCGCACTCAGAATCGAGAGGCATCCAATGACCTGGCAACCCCACATCACCGTCGCCACCATCGTCGAAGACAACGGCCGCTTCCTGATGGTCGAAGAACTCAAAGGCGGCCGCGCCGTGCTCAACCAACCCGCCGGCCACCTCGACCCGCACGAAACGCTGACCGAAGCCGCCGTGCGTGAAACCCTCGAAGAAACCGGCTGGGACGTCGAAGCCACCGGCATCGTCGGCATCTACCTGTACACCGCCCCGAGCAACGGCGTGGCCTACCAGCGGGTCTGTTTCACCGCCAAGGCGCTGAAACACCACCCGGACTATCAACTAGACGACGGCATCGTGCGCGCCCGCTGGCTGACCCGTGAGGAGCTGATGGCCCTGCGCGACACCTGGCGCAGCGAGCTGATCATCCGCTGTATCGACGATTATCTGGCCGGCTTTCGCCACAGTCTCGAATTGATCCGACCTTCTCTTTAGCCTTGAAGGCTTGGGCCTGTTAGAATCGCGTCCTTTTTCAAGACACCCGTTGAAACCCTATGCGTGATCCAGCCCCTTCTGACACACAAAAGAAGCGCGTCATCGTCGGCATGTCCGGCGGCGTGGATTCTTCCGTTTCCGCCGTTCTGCTCATGGAGCAGGGTTATGAGGTGGAAGGCCTGTTCATGAAGAACTGGGAAGAAGACGATGGAACGGAATATTGCACCGCCATGGACGACCTGGCAGATGCCCAGGCCGTGTGCGACAAGATCGGCATCAAGCTGCACACCGCCAATTTCGCGGCCGAGTACTGGGACAACGTGTTCGAGCACTTCCTGGCCGAATACAAGGCCGGCCGCACGCCGAACCCGGACATCCTGTGTAATCGCGAGATCAAGTTCAAGGCGTTCCTCGACTACGCCATGATGCTCGGCGCGGACCTGATCGCCACTGGCCACTACGTGCGCCGTCGCGATATCGACGGGCGCACCGAACTGCTCAAAGGCCTGGACCCCAACAAGGACCAGAGCTACTTCCTGCACGCCGTCGGCGGCGAACAGATCGCCAAGACCCTGTTCCCGGTCGGCGAACTGGAAAAGCCCGAAGTGCGCAGGATCGCCGAGCAGCACGACCTGGCCACCGCCAAGAAGAAGGATTCCACCGGGATCTGCTTTATCGGCGAGCGCCGCTTCAGCGATTTCCTCAAGCAATACCTGCCGGCGCAACCGGGCGAGATCAAAACCACCGAAGGCGAGGTCATCGGCCGCCACCACGGCCTGATGTACCACACCATCGGCCAGCGCCAGGGCCTGGGCATCGGCGGCTTGAAAGACGCCGGTGACGAGCCGTGGTACGTGCTGGTCAAGGACCTGGAGCACAACGAACTGATCGTGGGCCAGGGCAATGAGCACCCCTGGTTGTTCTCCCGCGCGCTGCTCGCTTCGGATATCTACTGGGTCAACCCGGTGGACCTGAGCGCGCCGCGCCGCCTGACCGCCAAGGTGCGCTATCGCCAGAGCGACCAGCCCTGCACCCTGGAAAAAACCGCCGACGGTTACCGCGCCACCTTCGACGACCCGCAGCGCGCGGTCACGCCTGGCCAGTCCGTGGTGTTCTACGATGGCGAGGTGTGCCTGGGGGGCGGCGTGATTGAAGTCGCCGAACCCTGGAGCAGCCCGGCATGAGCCCGACCCAGGAGCAATTGACGGCGCTTGGCGGGGTCTTCCTCGCCGCGGTGCTGGTGGACAAGATCGCCAAAACCGGCCAGGTCACCGAGGCCGGCCTGACCTGCATGCTCGGCAGCCTGCTGATTCGCGACCCCAAGGACACCCTGGAAGTCTACGGCGGTGACGACCTGGCGCTGCGCGAAGGCTACCGTGCGCTGGTCGGCGCACTGGAACGCGACCCGAGCACCTTGCAGCGCGAACCACTGCGCTACGCCCTGTCGATGCTCGGCCTTGAGCGCCAACTGGCCAAGCGTGACGACCTGCTCGAGACCATCGGCAAGCGTCTGCCGCAGATCCAGTCCCAGGTTGAACACTTCGGCCCGGCCCACGAAAACGTCATCGCCGCTTGCGGCGCGCTGTACCAGGACACCTTGAGCACGTTGCGCCAGCGCATCCAGGTGCATGGCGATATGCGCAACCTGCAACAACCGAACAACGCCTCGAAGATCCGTGCCCTGCTCCTGGCCGGTATTCGTTCGGCGCGGTTGTGGCGCCAGTTGGGCGGTCATCGTTGGCAGCTGGTCATCAGCCGTCGCAAATTGCTCAAAGAGCTTTACCCGTTGATGCGCAAAGAATAAGTCGCAGCCACGGGCTATTTTCAAGCCGTTACGCGTAATACGCCGGTCAGTTGGCAACGGACCGGCGGATTTTTTCATGTATGATACGCGCCCCATTTCGTTGCCCGACTGTCCGAGAACACCCCATGCAGCTCTCTTCGCTCACTGCGGTTTCCCCTGTTGACGGCCGCTACGCCGGCAAGACCCAGGCCCTGCGCCCGATTTTCAGTGAATACGGCCTGATCCGTGCCCGCGTACTGGTTGAAGTGCGCTGGCTCCAGCGCCTGGCCGCTCACCCCGCCATCAGCGAAGTGCCGGCGTTCTCCGCCGAAGCCAACGCTGCATTGAACACCCTGGCGGAAAACTTCTCTCTGGAGCACGCCGAGCGTGTCAAAGAGATCGAGCGCACCACCAACCACGACGTCAAAGCCATCGAATACCTGCTCAAAGAGCAAGCGGCCAAGCTGCCGGAACTGGCCAAGGTCAGCGAATTCATCCACTTTGCCTGCACCAGCGAGGACATCAACAACCTGTCCCACGCCCTGATGCTGCGCGAAGGCCGTGATGACGTGATGCTGCCGCTGATGCGCCAGACCGCCGAAGCCATCCGCGAACTGGCGATCCGCTTCGCCGCTGTGCCGATGCTGTCGCGCACCCACGGCCAACCGGCCTCGCCGACCACACTGGGTAAAGAGCTGGCCAACGTGGTGTACCGCCTGGAGCGCCAGATCGCTCAAGTCGCTGCCGTGCCGCTGCTGGGCAAGATCAACGGCGCCGTAGGCAACTACAACGCCCACCTGTCGGCCTACCCGGAGATCGACTGGGAAGCCAACGCCCGCGCCTTCATCGAAGACGAACTGGGCCTGGGCTTCAACCCGTACACTACGCAGATCGAACCGCACGACTACATCGCCGAACTGTTCGACGCGATTGCGCGCTTCAACACCATCCTGATCGACTTCGACCGTGATGTCTGGGGCTACATCTCCCTGGGCTACTTCAAGCAGCGCACCATTGCCGGTGAAATCGGTTCGTCGACCATGCCGCACAAGGTCAACCCGATCGACTTCGAAAACTCCGAAGGCAACCTCGGCATCGCCAACGCGCTGTTCCAGCACCTGGCCAGCAAGCTGCCGATCTCCCGCTGGCAGCGCGACCTGACCGACTCCACCGTACTGCGCAACCTCGGCGTGGGCTTTGCCCACAGCGTGATCGCCTACGAAGCCAGCCTCAAAGGCATCAGCAAGCTGGAACTCAACGAGCAGAAAATCGCCGCTGACCTGGACGCATGCTGGGAAGTACTGGCCGAGCCGATCCAGACCGTGATGCGCCGCTACAACATCGAAAACCCGTATGAGAAGCTCAAAGAGTTGACGCGCGGCAAAGGCATCAGCCCTCAAGCACTGCAAACTTTCATCGACGGCCTGGACATGCCCGCCGCTGCCAAGGCCGAGCTGAAGCTGCTCACCCCGGCCAACTACATCGGCAACGCCGTGGCCCAAGCCAAGCGCATCTGATCATCGCAAGCCCCTTTGAGACGCCCGGCCGCGCCGGGCGTTTTTATTCCAGTCTGAAAAGTGCTTTTTTTCAATAGGTTACACATGAATCCTGATATCCCTCTTCAACTTCTGGGCGGCATCACGGCACGGGAATTCCTGCGCGACTACTGGCAGAAAAAACCGCTGCTGATCCGTCAGGCCATTCCTGACTTCGAAAGCCCGATCGACGCCGATGAACTGGCCGGCCTGGCCCTGGAAGAAGAAGTCGAGTCGCGCCTGGTGATCGAACACGGCGAGCGTCCGTGGGAACTGCGCCGCGGCCCGTTCGTCGAAGACACCTTCAGCACCTTGCCCGAGCGCGAGTGGACCCTGCTGGTGCAGGCGGTCGACCAGTTCGTGCCGGAAGTCGCCGAATTGCTTGAGCAGTTCCGCTTCCTGCCTAGCTGGCGCATCGACGACGTGATGATCAGCTTCGCCGCGCCCGGCGGTAGCGTGGGTCCGCACTTCGATAATTACGACGTGTTCCTGCTGCAAGCCCACGGCAAGCGCAACTGGAAGATCGGCCAGATGTGCAGCTCTGAAAGCCCGATGCTGCAACACGCCGACCTGCGCATCCTCGCCGAATTCGAAGAGAGCGCTGAATGGGTGCTGGAACCGGGCGACATGCTCTACCTGCCGCCACGCCTGGCCCACTACGGCATTGCAGAAGATGACTGCATGACCTACTCGGTAGGCTTCCGCGCACCAAGCGCTGCCGAAGTACTGACCCACTTCACCGACTTCCTGAGCCAGTACCTGAGCGACGAAGAGCGTTACACTGACGCCGATATTCAGCCAGTCAGCGACCCGCACCAGATCCAGAGCGACGCCCTCAACCGTCTCAAAAGCCTGCTGGCCGAGCACATGAGCGACGAGCGCATGCTACTGACCTGGTTCGGCCAGTTCATGACCGAGCCGCGCTACCCGGAACTGGTCGCCGGCCCGGAAGAGCTGCTGGAAGAAGACGTGGTCGGCAGCCTGGAACACGGCGGCGTACTGATCCGCAACCCAAGCGCGCGCATGGCCTGGTCCGAAGTGGACGACGACCTGCTGCTGTTTGCCAGCGGCCAGAGCCGTTACCTGCCGGGCAAACTGCGCGAACTGCTGAAAATGATCTGCGCAGCCGACGCCCTGCACATCGACAACCTCAGTGAATGGCTGACGGACGAAGATGCCCGCGACCTGCTGTGCGAACTGGTCAAGCAAGGAAGCCTGGGGTTTGCCGATGAATAGGATTCACGTAAGTGTCGCGGACTGGCATAAGGATATCGCCGAGATTCGGCGCATTCGTGAAGCGGTATTTATCGCCGAACAATCGGTTCCACCCGAACTGGAATGGGACGCAGACGACGCGGATGCCGTGCATTTCCTCGCGTTCGAGGGCGACTTTCCGATTGGCACCGCGCGCCTGCTGCCCAGCGGCGAGATCGGCCGCGTGTCGGTCCTCAAGGACTGGCGCGGGCTGAAAGTCGGCGACAAGCTGATGGAAGCGGTGATCGGCGAAGCCGAAAAACGCGGCCAGCACAAACAGTTCCTCAGCGCACAGGTCTATGCCGCGCCGTTCTATGAGCGACTGGGCTTCAAGATTGTCAGCGAGGAATTCCTTGAAGTCGGGATTCCGCACGTCGATATGGTGCGCGAGGGCTGATCCTAGACCGCGTCGTTGCTATCGGGGGCAAGCCCCCTCCCACATTCGACCGCATTCCAAGGGATGCTCTCGGTCAAAATGTGGGAGGGGGCTTGCCCCCGATAGCTATTTTCAGCAACACCAAAAATACCCTGCCCCGCCAGGGTGTTTTGCCATCTACGATTCAACTTGCGACCCGCCAGGCCGACAAACTGGCACTATCAAGCCTTATGACTCGCAGAGATAACGGACATGTCCCTACGCACCCTGCTCACAGCCCTCCTCCTGACCGCCAGCTTCACGGCAGCGGCCGACACCGAAGTCGTCAACCTGAGCAACCGCACCAGCGCCGACCTGCTGCCCGTGGCGCAGAACTTCCTCGGTAAGGATGGCACCGTCAGCGCCTACGGCAATCAACTGATCGTCAATGCCGACCCTGCCAAGATCCAGAACCTGCGCGCCCTGCTCGCGCAATTGGACACACCGGCCAAGCGCCTGCTGATCACCGTCGACACCAACGAAAACAACCAGCAAAACAGTGGCGACAGCCAAACCCGCATCATCAGCTACGGTACCGCCAGCCGCGACGGCGGGATCCAGCAGATCCAGGCCAGCGAAGGCGTGCCCGCACTGATCCAGGTGGGCCAGAGCGTGCCGCTGACCACCACCCAGCCCGATGCCTATGGCCGCCCGCAAAACCAGACCCAGTACCGCAACGTCACTCAAGGCTTCTACGTGACCGCCAGCGTGACAGGCGACACCGTGCACCTGGCGATCAGTACCAACCGTGACCGCATGAGCCAGGAGCGTCCCGATGTAGTGAACGTGCAGAGCACCGACACAAGCGTCAGCGGTCGCCTGGGCGAGTGGATTCCGCTGGCCGGCATCAATCGCGAAACCCAGGCCGACAAAACCTCTCAAACCCGCACCTACACTACCCAGGGCCGCGACGACCTGACTTTACGCGTTAAAGTCGAGACCTTGAACTGAAGCACCAATAACTGACTGACGAGTCGTATGAGACTAAAGATGTAGTGCCAGAAAAAAAGCACTACAAAACATTTGACGATCCAAAAAAGCATGGGCATGATGGCCTCGCTCCCGCTAATCAGAGGCCCTGGCAAGGGCCTTCGGATCGTCACTCTAAGTTACCCACCTGAGCCGATTCGTGTCTGTACCGCCCACAAGGTGTGTTTGACGAGGTTGCGACTGGAACGAAGTTGTCCCGAGGGACGGAAGCTAACCAGGTAACGCGGCTACACACTGTTGGATCGCCCAAAGGCCCACGACGCCTGAAGACCGTTCGCAGTTCGCCCTTACCTGCCCAACTCCCCTCTCGCCCTTCGTTCATCCCGTCGCCTCCCCGCCAGACTTGACTTGAACACCGGTGCTTCTGGTCAGCGAGCAGCCATGCCCACGCACTGTATACGTGGCTGGCAAACGGAATTTTCCACCCAGACCTATGCGACGAGGTTTATCTCCATGGCACTGACACGCGAACAGCAAATTGCAGCCCTTGAAAAAGATTGGGCTGAAAACCCACGCTGGAAAGGCGTGACCCGCGCTTACTCCGCTGCTGACGTCGTCCGCCTGCGCGGCTCGGTTCAACCTGAGCACACCTTTGCAAAACTCGGCGCCGAGAAGCTGTGGAACCTGGTCACCCAGGGCGCCAAGCCTTCCTTCCGTCCCGACAAAGATTTCGTCAACTGCATGGGCGCCCTGACCGGTGGCCAGGCAGTCCAACAGGTAAAAGCCGGTATCCAGGCGATCTACCTGTCCGGCTGGCAAGTGGCTGCGGACAACAACTCCGCCGAATCCATGTACCCCGACCAATCGCTGTACCCGGTAGACTCCGTGCCAACCGTGGTCAAGCGCATCAACAACTCGTTCCGTCGCGCCGACCAGATCCAGTGGAAAGCCGGTAAAGGTCCAGGCGACGAAGGCTACATCGACTACTTCGCACCGATCGTGGCTGACGCCGAAGCCGGTTTCGGCGGCGTGCTGAACGCCTACGAGCTGATGAAGAGCATGATCGAAGCAGGCGCCGCCGGCGTTCACTTCGAAGACCAACTGGCCTCGGTAAAAAAATGCGGCCACATGGGCGGCAAAGTACTGGTACCGACCCAGGAAGCCGTGCAGAAGCTGACCGCTGCCCGTCTGGCTGCTGACGTTGCTGGTACACCGACCATCATCCTGGCCCGTACCGACGCCAACGCTGCCGACCTGCTGACGTCGGACTGCGACCCATACGACCAACCGTTCGTCACTGGCGAGCGTACCCAGGAAGGCTTCTACAAAGTGCGCGCCGGTCTCGACCAGGCCATCGCTCGCGGCCTGGCCTATGCCCCTTATGCCGACCTGATCTGGTGCGAAACCGCCAAGCCGGACCTGGCAGAAGCCCGTCGCTTCGCCGAAGCGATCAAAAAGGAATACCCGGACCAACTGCTGTCCTACAACTGCTCGCCTTCCTTCAACTGGAAGAAAAACCTGGACGACGCGACCATCGCCAAGTTCCAGCGCGAACTGTCCGCCATGGGCTACAAGCACCAGTTCATTACCCTGGCCGGCATCCACAACATGTGGCACAGCATGTTCAACCTGGCGCACGACTACGCCCGCAACGACATGACCGCCTACGTGAAGCTGCAGGAGCAGGAATTCGCTGACGCCGCCAAGGGTTACACCTTCGTGGCTCACCAGCAGGAAGTGGGCACCGGCTACTTCGACGACATGACCACCGTGATCCAGGGCGGCACCTCGTCCGTGACCGCGCTGACCGGTTCGACCGAAGAAGAACAGTTCCACTGAGTGACTGAGCAAACGGCCATTGCGGGCACGGTAAAAAGCTAACCGCAATGCCGCTCGATCTACGCCCCGACTGGTTCGGGGCGTTTTTTTTGCCCGAAAAAACGCCCCCTGACACCACACAAATCAAAAATGTGGGAGGGGGCTTGTCCCCGATTACGGTGTGTCAGTCAATACTTCGCTGCTGATCCACCGCAATCGGGGACAAGCCCCCTCCCACACTGGGAAATGCGTCCAACCTGAAAATTTTGGGCAAAATATTGATCCAAAGCGGTATTTTGTTCAGATAAATCAGCTAAAAGATCCGCACCGGCAACTAGCGGTAATCAAGCAAGTAACGACAACTTCCTGCACCACACCGCAACCATCCGCTTAACGCCCACCCAAATAACATTCATTATCATTTGGACCATAAAAGCGTCGTTACAGGTTAAACAAAACATATTTGATAAAAAGCCCGCTAATGCCCGTAACTCAAGGGCTGCAGCCCTACGGAGGTGTACTATGTGCTTATTCCACCGAATAATTTCGCTATAGGAATTTTACTTGCCCGGTGTTTAGCCATAAAATCACCGCGATTGATTCCGCTGCGACATATCGTCACTGCATTGTTACTTTTTCGAGCTCAGAGACCTTTGCTCTCTGTTAAGGATTACCAGCATGACCGAAGCGACAGGACTCATGGCCCACAACTGGGGCTTTGCCATTTTCCTCCTCGGTGTTGTCGGCCTCTGTGCCTTCATGCTCGGCGTCTCCAGCCTACTCGGGTCAAAAGCCTGGGGCCGCAGCAAAAACGAACCGTTCGAGTCCGGCATGCTGCCCACAGGTGGCGCCCGCTTGCGGCTCTCAGCCAAATTCTATCTGGTCGCGATGCTGTTCGTGATCTTCGATATCGAAGCCCTCTTTCTCTTTGCCTGGTCTGTGTCCGTCCGCGAAAGCGGCTGGACCGGATTCGTCGAAGCCCTCGTTTTCATAGCAATTCTGTTGGCAGGCCTTGTCTACCTATTTCGAGTGGGCGCCCTTGATTGGGCTCCGGAAGCTCGTCGCAAGCGGCAAGCGAAGCTGAAACAATGAGGCTTTGGCGATGCAATACAATCTCACCAGGATCGACCCGGATGCTCCTAACGAGCAGTACCCCATCGGCGAACGGGAAACCGTTTCCGATCCGTTAGAAGACCAAGTCCACAAAAACATCTACATGGGCAAGCTGGAAGACGTGCTGAGCGGCGCGGTCAACTGGGGGCGTAAAAACTCCCTGTGGCCGTACAACTTCGGTCTGTCCTGCTGCTACGTGGAAATGACCACCGCCTTCACGGCGCCCCACGACATCGCGCGCTTTGGCGCCGAAGTGATCCGGGCCTCGCCGCGTCAGGCGGATTTCATGGTTATCGCCGGAACCTGCTTTATCAAGATGGCGCCGATCATTCAGCGTCTCTACGAGCAAATGCTCGAGCCAAAGTGGGTTATCTCCATGGGTTCGTGCGCCAACTCCGGTGGCATGTACGACATCTATTCCGTTGTTCAGGGGGTGGACAAGTTCCTGCCCGTGGACGTCTACGTGCCTGGCTGCCCGCCCCGCCCTGAAGCATTTTTGCAAGGCTTGATGCTGTTGCAGGAATCGATTGGCAAGGAGCGTCGCCCACTTTCCTGGGTTGTCGGAGATCAAGGCGTTTACCGCGCCGAGATGCCGTCACAAAAGGAACAGCGCCGCGAACAGCGTATTCAGGTCACCAACCTGCGCAGCCCCGACGAAGTCTGATCCAGAGCCGCTTCTTTTATAGAACGAAAACCTGGCTTCATTCTTTACGTTGACCGAAAGCGATAAAAAACCATGACTACAGGCAGTGCTCTGTACATCCCGCCTTATAAGGCAGACGACCAGGATGTGGTCGTCGAACTCAATAACCGTTTTGGCCCTGACGCCTTCACCGCCCAGGCCACACGTACCGGTATGCCGGTGCTGTGGGTGGCGCGTGCCAGGCTCGTCGAAGTCCTGACCTTCCTGCGCAACCTGCCCAAGCCATACGTCATGCTCTATGACCTGCATGGCGTGGACGAGCGCCTGCGCACCAAGCGCCAGGGACTGCCGAGCGGCGCCGATTTCACCGTGTTCTACCACCTGATGTCGCTGGAACGTAACAGCGACGTGATGATCAAGGTCGCCCTGTCCGAGAGCGATCTGAGCGTGCCGACCGTGACCGGTATCTGGCCAAACGCCAACTGGTACGAGCGCGAAGTGTGGGACATGTTCGGCATCGACTTCCCAGGCCACCCGCACCTGTCGCGCATCATGATGCCGCCGACCTGGGAAGGTCACCCGCTGCGCAAGGACTTCCCTGCCCGCGCCACCGAATTCGATCCGTTCAGCCTGACGCTTGCCAAGCAGCAGCTTGAAGAAGAAGCCGCGCGCTTCCGTCCGGAAGACTGGGGCATGAAGCGTTCCGGCACCAACGAGGACTACATGTTCCTCAACCTGGGCCCGAACCACCCTTCAGCGCACGGTGCCTTCCGCATCATCCTGCAACTGGACGGCGAAGAAATCGTCGACTGCGTGCCAGACGTCGGTTACCACCACCGTGGTGCCGAGAAGATGGCCGAGCGCCAGTCCTGGCACAGCTTCATCCCGTACACCGACCGTATCGACTACCTCGGCGGCGTGATGAACAACCTGCCTTACGTGCTCTCGGTCGAGAAGCTGGCCGGCATCAAGGTACCGGACCGCGTCGATACCATCCGCATCATGATGGCCGAGTTCTTCCGGATCACCAGCCACCTGCTGTTCCTGGGTACCTATATCCAGGACGTCGGCGCCATGACCCCGGTGTTCTTCACCTTCACCGACCGTCAGCGCGCCTACAAGGTCATCGAAGCCGTCACCGGTTTCCGCCTGCACCCGGCCTGGTACCGCATCGGCGGTGTGGCCCATGACCTGCCCAATGGTTGGGAGCGTCTGGTCAAGGAATTCATCGACTGGATGCCCAAGCGTCTGGACGAGTACCAGAAAGCCGCCCTGGACAACAGCATCCTCAAGGGCCGCACCATCGGCGTCGCGGCCTACAACACCAAAGAGGCCCTGGAATGGGGCGTCACCGGTGCAGGCTTGCGTTCCACCGGTTGCGATTTCGACCTGCGTAAAGCGCGCCCGTACTCCGGCTACGAGAACTTCGAATTCGAAGTCCCGCTGGCGGCCAACGGCGATGCCTACGACCGTTGCATCGTGCGCGTCGAAGAAATGCGCCAGAGCCTGAAAATCATCGAGCAGTGCATGCGCAACATGCCGGCCGGCCCGTACAAGGCGGATCACCCGCTGACCACGCCGCCGCCGAAAGAGCGCACGCTGCAGCACATCGAAACCCTGATCACGCACTTCCTGCAAGTTTCGTGGGGCCCGGTCATGCCGGCCAACGAATCCTTCCAGATGATCGAAGCGACCAAGGGTATCAACAGTTATTACCTGACGAGCGATGGCGGCACCATGAGCTACCGCACCCGGATTCGTACTCCAAGCTTCCCGCACTTGCAGCAGATCCCTTCGGTGATCAAAGGCGAGATGGTCGCGGACTTGATTGCGTACCTGGGTAGTATCGATTTCGTTATGGCCGACGTGGACCGCTAAGCATGAATAACACGCTTATCCAGACAGACCGTTTCACCTTGAGTGAAACCGAGCGCTCGGCCATCGAGCACGAGCTCCATCACTATGAAGACCCGCGCGCGGCGTCGATCGAAGCCTTGAAGATCGTCCAGAAGGAACGTGGCTGGGTGCCGGACGGCGCCCTCTACGCCATCGGCGAGATCCTCGGCATCCCCGCCAGCGATGTTGAAGGCGTGGCCACGTTCTACAGCCAGATCTTCCGCCAGCCCGTGGGCCGCCACATCATTCGCGTTTGCGACAGCATGGTCTGCTACATCGGTGGTCACGAGTCGGTGGTCAGCGAGATCCAGAACAAGCTGGGCATCGGCCTCGGCCAAACCACCCCGGACGGCCGCTTCACGCTGCTGCCGGTGTGCTGCCTGGGCAACTGCGACAAGGCGCCGGCGTTGATGATCGACGACGACACATTCGGTGACGTGCAGCCTGCTGGCGTGACCCAATTGCTCGAGGGCTACCCATGACCCTGACTTCCTTCGGCCCGGCCAACCGCATCAAGCGGTCGCCCGAGACTCACCCGCTGACCTGGCGCCTGCGTGACGATGCCGAGCCCGTATGGCTCGAGGAGTACCAGGCCAAGAACGGTTACGCGGCTGCGCGCAAAGCGTTTGCCGACATGGCTCAGGACGATATCGTCCAGACCGTGAAGGACGCCGGCCTCAAGGGCCGCGGCGGTGCAGGCTTCCCCACTGGCGTGAAGTGGGGCCTGATGCCCAAAGACGAATCCATCAACATCCGCTACCTGCTGTGCAACGCGGATGAAATGGAGCCGAACACCTGGAAAGACCGCATGCTGATGGAGCAACTGCCCCATCTGCTGATCGAAGGCATGCTGATCAGCGCCCGCGCGCTGAAAACCTACCGTGGCTACATCTTCCTGCGTGGCGAATACACCACCGCCGCCAAGAACCTCAACCGTGCGGTACAAGAAGCCAAGGCTGCAGGCCTGCTGGGCAAGAACATCCTCGGTTCGGGTTTCGACTTCGAACTGTTCGTACACACCGGCGCCGGGCGTTATATCTGCGGTGAAGAAACCGCACTGATCAACTCCCTCGAAGGCCGCCGCGCCAACCCGCGTTCCAAGCCGCCCTTCCCTGCCGCCGTTGGCGTGTGGGGCAAGCCGACTTGCGTGAACAACGTCGAAACCCTGTGCAACGTGCCGGCGATCATTGCCGACGGCGTGGACTGGTACAAATCGTTGGCCCGCGAAGGCAGTGAAGACATGGGCACCAAGCTCATGGGCTTCTCCGGCAAGGTCAAGAACCCTGGCCTGTGGGAACTGCCATTCGGCGTGACCGCGCGCGAGCTGTTCGAGGACTACGCCGGCGGCATGCGCGACGGCTACACCCTCAAGGCCTGGCAGCCAGGCGGCGCCGGCACCGGCTTCCTGCTCCCCGAGCACCTCGACGCACAGATGTATGCCGGCGGCATCGGCAAGGTCGGCACCCGGATGGGTACTGGCCTGGCGATGGCGGTGGACAACACCGTGAACATGGTCTCGCTGCTGCGCAACATGGAGCAGTTCTTTGCCCGTGAATCCTGCGGTTTCTGCACCCCGTGCCGCGACGGTCTGCCGTGGAGCGTCAAGCTGCTGATGGCCCTGGAAAAAGGCGAAGGCCGCGAGGGTGACATCGAAACCCTGCTGGGGCTGGTCGGTTTCCTCGGCCCAGGCAAGACCTTCTGTGCTCACGCACCGGGCGCCGTGGAGCCATTGGGCAGCGCAATCAAATATTTCCGCTCGGAGTTCGAAGCCGGCATCGCGCCTACCAGCGCCGCCGTCCCGCCTCTGGCGAGGCCGATCGTAGTCGGCGCGTAACGCTTAAACAGGCGAAGGGTCCGTGCCCCTCGCCTCGTCATGTGCTGACGCCGTCAAGGCTGTGTTGATGCACATGAATAACAAGATTCCATTAGCCACGCCCGCTGACAACGGGCCAACGAAGATCTTTGAACCATGGCCACTATCCACGTAGACGGCAAAGCGCTCGAAGTCGATGGGGCGGACAACCTGTTACAGGCGTGTCTGTCACTAGGCCTCGACATCCCTTATTTCTGCTGGCACCCCGCGCTTGGTAGCGTCGGTGCCTGTCGCCAGTGTGCGGTCAAGCAGTACACCGACGAAAACGACACCCGTGGTCGCATCGTCATGTCCTGCATGACCCCAGCCACCGACAACACCTGGATCTCCATCGACGATGAAGAATCCAAGGCGTTCCGCGCCAGTGTCGTCGAATGGCTGATGACCAACCACCCGCACGACTGCCCGGTCTGTGAGGAAGGCGGTCACTGCCACCTGCAAGACATGACGGTGATGACCGGCCACAACGAGCGCCGCTATCGCTTCACCAAGCGCACCCACCAGAACCAGGAACTGGGCCCGTTCATTTCCCACGAAATGAACCGCTGCATCGCCTGCTACCGCTGCGTGCGCTTCTATAAAGACTACGCCGGCGGCACCGACCTCGGCGTATTCGGCGCCCACGACAACGTGTACTTCGGTCGCGTTGAAGACGGCGTACTGGAAAGCGAGTTCTCCGGCAACCTCACCGAGGTCTGCCCGACCGGCGTGTTCACCGACAAGACTCACTCCGAACGCTACAACCGCAAGTGGGACATGCAGTTCGCACCGAGCATCTGCCATGGCTGCTCCAGCGGTTGCAACATCTCCCCGGGCGAGCGCTACGGCGAACTGCGTCGCATCGAAAACCGCTTCAACGGTTCGGTCAACCAGTACTTCCTGTGCGACCGTGGCCGTTTCGGCTATGGCTATGTCAACCGCGAAGACCGCCCACGTCAGCCACTGCTGGCCGGCGGCGCGAAGCTGAACACCGACGAAGCCCTGGATAAAGCCGCCGACCTGCTGCGCGGTCGCAACATCGTCGGCATCGGTTCGCCACGCGCCAGCCTCGAAAGCAACTACGCGTTGCGCGAACTGGTCGGCGCCGAGCACTTCTACTGCGGTATCGAAGCCGCTGAACTGGAGCGCATCCGCCTGGTCCTGCAAGTGCTGAACGACAGCCCGCTGCCCGTGCCGAACATGCGCGACATCGAAGACCACGATGCAATCTTCGTGCTCGGCGAAGACCTGACCCAGACCGCCGCGCGTATGGCTCTGTCGCTGCGCCAGTCGGTCAAAGGCAAGGCCGAAGCCATGGCCGACGCCATGCGCGTACAGCCTTGGCTCGACGCCGCGGTGAAAAACATCGGCCAGCACGCGCTGAACCCGCTGTTTATCGCCAGCCTGGCCGAAACCAAGCTCGACGACATCGCCGAAGAATGCGTACACGCAGCGCCAGATGACCTGGCCCGCCTCGGTTTCGCCGTGGCCCATGCCCTTGACGCCAGCGCGCCTGCCGTTGAAGGCCTGGACGCTGAAGCCGTGGCACTCGCCCAGCGCATCGCCGACGCCCTGCTGGCGGCCAAGCGCCCACTGATCATCGCCGGCACCTCGCTGGGTTCCAAGGCGCTGATCGAAGCGGCGGCCAACATCGCCAAGGCTTTGAAGCTGCGCGAGAAGAACGGTTCCATCAGCCTGATCGTGCCGGAAGCCAACAGCCTCGGCCTGGCCATGCTCGGTGGCGACTCCGTCGACAGCGCCCTGCAAGCCGTGATCGACGGCAAAGCCGACGCCCTGGTAGTGCTGGAAAACGACCTGTACACCCGCACGGATTCGGCCAAGGTCGACGCCGCGCTGAACGCTGCCAAAGTGCTGATCGTCGCCGACCACCAGAAGACCGCTACCAGCGAGCGTGCCGACCTGGTCTTGCCGGCCGCGACCTTCGCTGAAGGCGACGGCACCCTGGTCAGCCAGGAAGGCCGCGCCCAGCGCTTCTTCCAGGTGTTCGATCCGAAGTACATGGACGCCAGCATCCTGGTTCACGAAGGCTGGCGCTGGCTGCATGCCCTGCGCTCGACTCTGCTCAATCAGCCGATCGACTGGACCCAACTCGACCACGTCACCGCAGCCGTCGCGGCGAGCGCCCCGCAACTGGCGCGCATCGTTGACGCTGCACCGTCCGCCGCGTTCCGCATCAAGGGCATGAAACTCGCCCGTGAGCCGCTGCGTTACTCCGGTCGTACCGCCATGCGCGCTGACATCAGCGTGCATGAACCGCGTACTCCGCAAGACAACGACACCGCGTTCGCCTTCTCCATGGAAGGTTACTCGGGTTCGGTCGAGCCACGTCAGCAGGTGCCATTTGCCTGGTCGCCGGGCTGGAACTCGCCGCAGGCCTGGAACAAGTTCCAGGACGAAGTCGGTGGTCATATCCGCGCTGGCGACCCGGGCACCCGCCTGATCGAACCCCAGGGCGACGCGTTGAACTGGTTCGCCGCCGTACCGCGGCCGTTCAACCCGGCCCAGGGCACCTGGCAGGTTGTGCCGTTCTTCCACCTGTTCGGCAGCGACGAGACCTCGTCCAAAGCCGCACCGGTTCAAGAACGCATCCCGGCGGCCTACGTGTCCCTGGCCAAGTCCGAAGCCGACCGTCTCGGCGTCAACGATGGTGCCCTGCTCAGCCTGAATGTCGCTGGCAAGACCCTGCGTCTGCCGCTGCGCATCAACGACGAGTTGGGTGCCGGCCTGGTTGCACTGCCAAAAGGCATCGCTGGTATTCCACCGTCGATCTTTGGCCAAACCGTTGACGGTCTGCAGGAGGCAGCGCAATGACCTGGTTCACCCCTGAAGTCATCGATGTGATCATTGCGGTCGTCAAGGCCATCGTGATCCTGTTGGCCGTGGTCGTGGCGGGCGCTTTGCTCAGCTTCGTCGAACGTCGCCTGCTGGGCTGGTGGCAGGACCGTTACGGTCCGAACCGCGTTGGCCCGTTCGGCATGTTCCAGATCGCTGCCGACATGCTGAAAATGTTCTTCAAGGAAGACTGGACGCCACCGTTTGCCGACAAGGTGATCTTCACCCTGGCACCGGTCGTGGCCATGAGCGCCTTGCTGATCGCCTTCTCGATCATCCCGATCACCCCGACCTGGGGCGTGGCGGACCTGAACATCGGCTTGCTGTTCTTCTTCGCCATGGCCGGCTTGTCGGTCTACGCGGTACTGTTCGCCGGTTGGGCCAGTAACAACAAGTTCGCCCTGCTGGGCAGCTTGCGGGCCTCGGCCCAGACCGTGTCCTACGAAGTGTTCATGGGCCTCGCGCTGATGGGCATCGTGGTGCAGGTCGGCTCGTTCAACATGCGCGACATCGTCGAGTACCAGGCGCAGAACCTGTGGTTCATCATTCCGCAGTTCTTTGGCTTCTGCACGTTCTTCATCGCTGGCGTCGCCGTGACTCACCGTCACCCGTTCGACCAGCCGGAAGCGGAACAGGAACTGGCCGACGGTTACCACATTGAATATGCCGGCATGAAGTGGGGCATGTTCTTCGTCGGTGAGTACATCGGCATCATCTTGATCTCGGCCCTGCTGGTCACGCTGTTCTTCGGCGGCTGGCACGGTCCGTTCGGCATCCTGCCACAGCTGGCGATCTTCTGGTTCTTACTGAAGACCGCGTTCTTCATCATGCTGTTTATCCTGCTGCGCGCTTCCATTCCGCGTCCACGGTATGACCAGGTGATGGATTTCAGCTGGCGCTTCTGCCTGCCGCTGACCCTGATCAATTTGCTGGTGACTGCTGCCGTTGTGTTGTTGAACACGCCAGCGGGCGCGGTTCAGTGAGGATTTGACCCATGTTCAAATATATTGGCGACATCGTTAAGGGTACCGGTACCCAGTTGCGAAGCCTGGTGATGGTGTTCGGTCACGGCTTTCGCAAACGCGACACCCTGCAATACCCGGAAGAAGCGGTGTACCTGCCGCCGCGCTATCGCGGCCGCATCGTACTGACCCGCGACCCCGATGGCGAAGAGCGTTGCGTAGCCTGCAACCTGTGCGCCGTGGCATGCCCGGTGGGTTGCATCTCCCTGCAGAAAGCTGAAACCGAAGACGGTCGCTGGTACCCGGACTTCTTCCGCATCAACTTCTCGCGCTGCATTTTCTGCGGCCTCTGCGAGGAAGCTTGCCCGACCACCGCGATCCAGCTCACACCGGATTTCGAGATGGCCGAGTTCAAACGTCAGGACCTGGTGTACGAGAAAGAAGATCTGCTGATCTCTGGTCCCGGTAAAAACCCTGATTACAACTTCTATCGTGTTGCAGGTATGGCCGTTGCCGGTAAGCCGAAAGGCACCGCACAAAACGAAGCCGAGCCGATCAACGTGAAGAGCTTGCTGCCTTAAGGAAGAAAGATGGAATTCGCTTTCTATTTCGCATCGGGTATTGCAGTGGTGTCCACGCTTCGCGTGGTCACTAACACCAACCCCGTGCACGCCCTGCTCTACCTGATCATTTCGCTGATCGCCGTGGCCATGACCTTTTTCAGCCTCGGCGCACCGTTCGCCGGTGTACTGGAAGTGATCGCCTACGCTGGCGCCATCATGGTGCTGTTCGTGTTTGTGGTGATGATGCTCAACCTAGGGCCGGCCTCGGTCGCCCAGGAACGCGTCTGGCTCAAGCCCGGCATCTGGCTCGGCCCGGTGATCCTCGCCGCGCTGCTGCTGGCTGAACTGCTGTATGTCCTGTTCGCTCACCAGAGCGGCCAGGCCATCGGCCACACCACCGTTGACGCGAAGGCCGTGGGCGTCAGCCTGTTCGGCCCGTACCTGCTGGTGGTCGAACTGGCTTCGATGCTGCTGCTCGCCGCGGCCATCACCGCCTTCCACTTGGGCCGTAACGAAGCCAAGGAGCAATGACGATGCCTGCTATCCCTTTGGAGCATGGTCTGGCGGTCGCCGGCATCCTGTTCTGCCTTGGCCTGGTCGGCCTGATGGTTCGCCGTAACATTTTGTTCGTGTTGATGAGCCTGGAAGTCATGATGAACGCTGCGGCACTGGCGTTCATCGTGGCAGGTAGCCGTTGGGGCCAGCCGGATGGACAAGTCATGTTCATCCTGGTGATCAGCCTGGCAGCCGCCGAGGCCAGTATTGGCCTGGCGATCCTGCTGCAACTGTATCGTCGCTTCCACACGCTTGATATCGACGCTGCCAGTGAGATGCGCGGATGAACATGATCTTTCTGACTTTCGTATTTCCCCTGATCGGTTTCCTGCTGCTGTCGTTCTCTCGTGGACGCTGGTCGGAAAACCTCTCGGCCCTGATCGGCGTGGGCTCCATCGGCCTGTCGGCGATTGTCACCGCCTACGTCATCTGGCAATTCAACGTTGCGCCGCCGGAAGGCGGTCACTACACCCTGGTGTTGTGGCAGTGGGTGTCGGTGGAAGGCTTCAAGCCTAACTTCGCCCTCTACATCGACGGCCTGTCGATCACCATGCTTGGCGTGGTGGTGGGTGTAGGCTTCCTGATCCACCTGTTCGCGTCCTGGTACATGCGCGGTGAAGCCGGTTACTCGCGCTTCTTCGCATACACCAACCTGTTTATCGCCAGCATGCTGTTCCTGGTGCTGGGCGATAACCTGTTGTTCCTGTACTTCGGCTGGGAAGGCGTGGGCCTGTGCTCGTACCTGTTGATCGGTTTCTACTACAGCAACCGCAACAACGGTAACGCAGCACTCAAAGCCTTTATCGTGACCCGGATCGGCGACGTGTTCATGGCCATCGGCCTGTTCATCCTGTTCCAACAGGTGGGCACGTTGAACATCCAGGAACTGCTGGTGCTGGCACCGCAGAAATTCCAGGTCGGCGACTTCTGGATCACCCTGGCGACCCTGATGCTGCTGGGCGGCGCTGTCGGTAAATCCGCGCAACTGCCACTGCAAACCTGGCTGGCGGACGCGATGGCTGGCCCGACGCCTGTTTCGGCACTGATCCACGCCGCAACGATGGTGACCGCCGGTGTCTACCTGATCGCCCGGACCCACGGCCTGTTCACCCTGGCGCCGGACGTCCTGCACCTGGTGGGCCTGGTCGGCGGCGTGACCCTGGTACTGGCCGGCTTCGCCGCGCTGGTGCAGACCGACATCAAGCGTATCCTCGCCTACTCGACCATGAGCCAGATCGGCTACATGTTCCTGGCCCTGGGCGTCGGTGCCTGGGACTCGGCGATCTTCCACCTGATGACCCACGCCTTCTTCAAGGCCCTGCTGTTCCTCGCCTCCGGTGCGGTGATCGTTGCCTGCCACCACGAGCAGAACATCTTCAAGATGGGCGGTCTGTGGAAGAAATTGCCACTGGCCTACGCCAGCTTCATCGTCGGTGGCGCCGCACTCTCTGCGCTGCCATTGGTGACCGCCGGTTTCTACTCGAAAGACGAAATCCTCTGGGAAGCCTTTGCCAGCGGTAACCAGAACCTGCTCTACGCAGGCCTGGTGGGTGCGTTCATGACCTCGCTGTACACCTTCCGCCTGATCTTCATCACCTTCCACGGTGAAGCCAAGACCGAAGCACACGCAGGCCACGGCATCTCCCATTGGCTACCGCTGTCGGTGCTGATCATCCTGTCGACCTTCATCGGCGCCTTGATCACTCCGCCACTGGCCGGTGTACTGCCGGAAAGCGTCGGCCATGCCGGCGGCGATGCCAAGCACAGCCTGGAGCTCGCTTCAGGCGCCATCGCGGTGGCCGGTATCCTGCTCGCAGCCCTGCTGTTCCTCGGCAAGCGTCGTTTCGTCACCGCCGTCGCCAACAGTGGCATTGGTCGCTTCCTGTCGGCTTGGTGGTTCGCCGCCTGGGGCTTCGATTGGATCTACGACAAACTGTTCGTCAAGCCTTACCTTGCGATCAGCTTTGTGCTGCGCAAAGACCCGCTCGACCAGACCATCGGTTTGATCCCGCGCGCCGCCAAGGCTGGCCACACCGCCCTGAGCCGCAGCGAGACTGGCCAATTGCGTTGGTATGCAGCTTCCATGGCGGCGGGTGCCGTTCTGGTGATCGGCGCCATCGTTGTGGTAGCGGTCTGACCATGTCTAAGTACATTGCGAACTTTGCGAACTTGCGAAAGGAAACGAGCCCGTCATGATTCTGCCCTGGCTAATCCTGATCCCCTTTATCGGCGGCCTGCTCTGCTGGATGGGTGAACGCTTCGGCGCCACCCTCCCCCGCTGGATTGCGTTGCTGACCATGTCCCTGGAACTCGCTCTCGGCCTCTGGCTGTGGGCCCATGGCGACTATTCATTTGCTCCGGCGCCTGGCGCCGATCCGACCTGGGCGCTTGAGTTCAAGCACGTCTGGATCCAGCGCTTCGGCATCAACGTACACCTGGCCCTCGACGGCCTGTCGTTGCTGATGATCCTGCTGACCGGCCTGCTGGGTGTCCTCTCGGTACTCTGCTCCTGGAAAGAGATTCAGCGTCACGTGGGCTTCTTCCACCTGAACCTGATGTGGATCCTGGGCGGCGTGGTCGGCGTGTTCCTCGCCCTCGACCTGTTCATGTTCTTCTTCTTCTGGGAAATGATGCTGGTGCCGATGTACTTCCTCATCGCGCTCTGGGGTCATAGTTCTTCGGACGGCAAGAAAACCCGGATCTACGCGGCGACCAAGTTCTTCATCTTCACCCAGGCTTCCGGCCTGATCATGTTGGTGGCGATCCTGGGTCTGGTATTGGTCAACTTCAACAGCACGGGCGTGATTACCTTCAACTACGCCGATCTGTTGAAAACCAAGATGTCCCTGACCACCGAGTACATCCTGATGCTGGGCTTCTTCATCGCCTTCGCGGTGAAGCTGCCGGTGGTGCCGTTCCACTCCTGGCTGCCGGATGCTCACGCCCAGGCGCCGACCGCCGGTTCCGTGGACCTGGCCGGTATCCTCTTGAAGACGGCGGCCTACGGCCTGCTGCGTTTTGCGCTGCCATTGTTCCCGAATGCCTCGGCCGAGTTCGCGCCGATCGCCATGACCCTGGGTCTGATCGGGATCTTCTACGGTGCATTCCTGGCCTTCGCGCAAACCGACATCAAGCGTCTGATTGCCTTCTCGTCCGTTTCCCACATGGGTTTCGTACTGATCGGCATCTACTCCGGCAGCCAACTGGCCTTGCAAGGCGCCGTGATCCAGATGTTGGCCCACGGTATTTCGGCCGCCGCGCTGTTTATCCTCAGTGGCCAGTTGTACGAGCGCCTGCACACCCGTGACATGCGTGAGATGGGTGGCGTGTGGTCGCGCATCGCCTACCTGCCGGCGATCAGCCTGTTCTTTGCCGCCGCGTCCCTGGGCTTGCCGGGCACCGGTAACTTCATCGGCGAGTTCCTGATCCTGATGGGTACCTTCGTACAAACGCCGTGGATCAGCGCCATCGCCACTTCCGGCCTGGTATTCGGTTCGGTTTACTCGCTGATCATGATCCACCGTGCGTACTTCGGTCCGGCCAAATCCGACACCGTCCTGCACGGGATGGATGCTCGCGAACTGATCATGGTGCTCGGTCTGGCGGTCCTGCTGATCTACATCGGCGTGTACCCACAACCGTTCCTGGACACTTCTGCCGCAACGATGCATGGCGTGCAGCAGTGGTTCGGCACCGCCTTCTCTCAACTCGCTTCGGCCCGGTAAGAGCGCTATGGAATTCACGATCCAACACTTTATCGCGCTTGCGCCGCTGCTGATCACCAGCCTCACCATTGTGGTGGTGATGCTGGCGATCGCCTGGCGTCGCAATCACGCGCAAACCTTCCTGCTGTCCTGCGCGGGTTTGAACCTGGCCTTGCTGTCGATCATCCCGGCACTCAAGGTCGCCCCCCTGGCGGTGACCCCGCTGATGATGATCGATGACTTCGCGCTGCTGTATATCGCGTTGATCCTCGTCGCCACCCTGGCCTGCGTCACCCTCGCCCACGCCTACCTCGGCGAAGGCGGCACCGGCTACCCGGGCAACCGCGAAGAGCTGTACCTGCTGATCCTGCTGGCTGCGGCCGGCGGTATCGTGCTGGTCAGCGCGCAGCACCTGGCCGGCTTGTTCATCGGCCTGGAACTGCTGTCGATCCCGACCTACGGCCTGGTGGCCTACGCCTTCTTCAACAAGCGCTCCCTGGAAGCCGGCATCAAGTACATGGTGCTGTCGGCCGCCGGCTCCGCGTTCCTGTTGTTTGGTATGGCCCTGCTCTACGCCGAAGCCGGCAGCCTGAGCTTCACCGGTATCGGCCACGCCCTGGCGGCCACCAGCATGCCTGCGCCGATCGCCCAACTGGGCCTGGCGATGATGCTGATCGGCCTGGCCTTCAAACTGTCGCTGGTGCCCTTCCACCTGTGGACGCCGGACGTGTACGAAGGCGCTCCGGCGCCGGTGGCTGCGTTCCTGGCCACGGCGACGAAAGTGGCGGTGTTTGCGGTGGTGGTGCGTCTGTTCCAGATCTCCCCGGCGGCCAACACCGGCGTGTTGAGCGACGTACTGAGCGTGATCGCCGTTGCGTCGATCCTGTTCGGTAACCTGCTGGCGCTGACCCAGAACAACCTCAAGCGTCTGCTGGGTTACTCGTCCATCGCCCACTTCGGCTACCTGCTGATCGCCCTGGTGGCGAGCAAAGGTCTGGCCCTGGAAGCGATCGGCGTGTATCTGGCCACCTACGTGATCACCAGCCTCGGCGCCTTCGGTGTCATCACCCTGATGTCCTCGCCTTACAAAGGCCGTGACGCCGACGCCCTGTACGAGTATCGCGGCCTGTTCTGGCGCCGTCCGTACCTGACCGCCGTGTTGACCCTGATGATGCTGTCCCTGGCCGGTATCCCGCTCACTGCGGGCTTTATCGGCAAGTTCTACATCATCGCGACCGGCGTTGAAGCGCATCAATGGTGGCTGGTTGCCTCGCTCATCCTGGGTAGCGCCATCGGCGTGTTCTACTACCTGCGCGTGATGGTCACCCTGTTCCTGATCGAGCCAAACCTGCGCCGTGTGGATGCTGAGCTGCACTGGGAACAGAAAGCCGGCGGCGTGATGCTGCTGGCCATCGCCCTGCTCGCCTTCTTCCTCGGCGTGTACCCGCAACCGTTGCTCACGCTGGTGCAGCACGCGGTGCTGGGCGTTTGATCGCTTAGCGGTATGTGGTAAACAAAAACGGCACCTTCGGGTGCCGTTTTTGCATTTCTGGGGCAGAGAACGCGCGCGCTCAATGGCTCTAAAGATCGGCCAACACTAAACCATCGAGCGTTTCGCGCAGTCGCTGATGGACCGGCAGACGAAGGCCAAAGGTGCCGCGCAGCAAATCAAGCAGTTCATCGGCACTCGCTATCGCACGTTTTTCGCTGGGACCGTCCAGGGAGTGCATCGCGTAGTGGCCGTTGTTCAAGGTATGACGCTTACCCGGCGCTAACAGCGCGACTTTCAACTGACCGAGAAACGGCGAACCCGCATGCGTGGAGACATACCAGTTGCCGATTTCATAGTCGATGTCTGCCTGCACCAGCAGGTCGAACACATATAAGCCACGCCACTCCCCACCGACCTGGGCCCACAAGGTGTAGCTGCCTTGCTTGCAGGTCAGGCGATAGGGTTCGTGGGCGGTGGCCTGGATCGCTTCGCAGTCCAGGCGCAACGGGCTGCTCGGCACCATGCCGCCAAAGCCGACGTCGCTGATATAGCGCACACCGTCCACCGTCACCAGGCTCAGGCGATGGGTACGCGCGGTGTGTGCGTCCGGCGGCCCGCCCATCACAACCCGTCCGGTGATACCGCGTGCGTCGAAGCCCAGTTCCTGCAGCAGTTCCAGGAACAGTTGATTCAGCTCATAGCAATACCCACCACGGCCATCGAGCAACACTTTTTGCTCGACACTGGGCAGGTCGATCGGCACTGGCAAGTGCAACAGGGTCGACAGGCTTTCAAAGGCGAACGTACACACATGCCGCAATTGCAGGTCTTGCAAGGTTTGCAGGGTCGGCGGCGGTGGTGCATCGTAGCCCAGGCGTTGCAGGTACAGATGGCTATGGGTCAGGCGGGACATGACGCGATCCTTGGGCGCGTGGCGAAGGCCTCACTATGACGCCCGGCGCAGTAATTTGTCATTTTGAATGAACCTTTTTGAACGCTTTCCTATCCATCTATAACAAGACAGGGAGGCAACATGATTACCGCAAAA
The DNA here is from genome assembly GCF_024169655.1 of Pseudomonas marginalis. Classification (GTDB taxonomy): domain Bacteria; phylum Pseudomonadota; class Gammaproteobacteria; order Pseudomonadales; family Pseudomonadaceae; genus Aquipseudomonas; species Aquipseudomonas paraveronii. Next base: position 3,672,640 of record NZ_JALJWV010000001.1, read on the forward strand.
ATCTACACCATTACCTACCAACTGCACGGTCAACCGAAGTCCTTCGTAGTGCGTGCAGAAGTGATGAATAACGCCGAGGCCTGGCACTGGGCAGCGGTTGATGCCGATATTGCACACGTCAGCCGCATTGGTCGGGTCGGCCATGAACAAGTGAAAAAAACCACCCGGCCCTGGGCCGAGAAGTACGGCATCACCGACGTCAACTGGACACCGCCCAAATAAGCAAAACCCCGCTCGATGGCGGGGCTTAGGTTACTTTTTCAAGTCGCCCAAGGGATCGTAGGGCGGCTTTTTTTTCGCCTCATGCTTATCCTCCTTATCCAACGGCGCGATGGCCGGTCCTATCGGATCGACCTGGGGATCTGCCACATCCGGCGAGTCCGGGTCGAAACCCAGTTCGTCCGCGCCGCTTGCGTGTTCGTTGGAAGGCGGACCATCCGAGCGCTTGGTCATCACGGTCTCCTCTTATAGCGGGCGTGCCTTGTCATGGAGGTTTTCCAGGTCGTCCTCGACGCGCTGCACGTCGTCTTGTTGCTCACGCTCTTTCGGGTCATTGGGACGCAACGCATCGTTGTCGCGCTCTTCTTCACCGGGGGTGCGATCCGGGTCGGGTGTACCGGGCGGGGGCTGCTTGTAATCGGTCATGATGGTTCACCTCACAGGGATTGGTGGCCTACACCGATTTAGAGAACGCCGCATCAGCCATCGTTCAACTTGTTTAGCGCACACCCGTCGCCAAGCATGAGAAGATGCCGCCCTGCTCTATCCCCTACAAACGCCAAGGAGATTTCCCCCGGATGTTCGAGCTCAAACCCTGCGACCCCATCACCTACCGCCAGCAGACCCGCCGCAGTACGTTAATCGTGGCTGTGTTGTTCGTGGCCCTGGCGATGCTGTTGTCGAGCCTGGCGGTGATGCTGTTCGGCGAAGCTGGCGGCGACAACTTTCGCTACAACGTGGGTGGCGTGTTTGCCGGGGTGTTGATCACCCTCGCCCTGGTGCGTGGCCCGTTCTGGACCCAGCCATGGCTGGCGCCGGCGGTGTATGGCTGGCAGCTCAAGCGCAGCCTGATGCGCGTGACCAACGTGATGCACAAGGTCACCGACCGCGTGCAGGCCAATGACCCGATGGCGCTCAAGGTCCTGCGTTTCTATCACCTGGGGCTGACGCAAATGCATGAGCTGGACGCCAACTCCAGCGCCCAGGCACAGTTGGTCGGCGAGATCGAGGCACATAAGGCGAAGATGCAAGCGTTGGGGCTCGATACCGAGCAAACCCGTTTCGACCCGTCCTGGCTGGTCAGTTTCAAAGGCGCTTAAGTTAACACCCCGATGCGCTGCGCATCCGGCCAGAACAGCGCCGCCTGCCCACACGGCAGGCCGGCGGCATCGAGCAACGTCCACACCACACCGGCATGGATCATGAACGGCTGCTGATGCGCATCCACCCGCCAGCCGCTGTAGCCGTGGGCGATACCATTGGCGCTGACGTGCTCCAGCAACACCTGGCGCGCGGCGCGGTCGAGTTCCGAAGCACTGAAGCGTGACGGCATGCCGATGAAGGTCTCGCGCGGGTATTTGAAGCACTGCACGGCGCACGCATTGACGTAGGTAAACCGCGGGTCCGCCGCGCCGTCGTGGGCCAGCAGGCTGTAGGGCGCATCGGCGTGCAGCCAGCTCAGGCGTTGCTGTGCGTCCAGATGCTCGGGGGCCGGCAAGCCCTGGCCGGTCCAGTGTCGGTAGGCGTCATCCAGCACGCGCACGAAGTCTTCTTGTCGGGTCACACACTGCCTCTCATTGTCAGTTGGAACACTTTGCCCGCCAGCAGAACACGGCGCTCACGGCTATCGCTGCGCCCGCCAGGCCAAACACCCAAGGGGCCGCGGCTATCGGCAGCAACAACCCCGCCAGCAGCGGCCCGAGGCCGGCGCCGATATCGCGCCACACCGCATTGGAGGCCAATGCCGACACGCGCATCGAACCGGGGTTGCGCTCGGCCACCAAAGTCGTCACCAGGGGCAATTGCAACGCCCGCAACACCAGCACCGCGGCCGCGCCGACGATCACCCAATAACTGCCGAAAGCAGCCAGGGCCAACGCGCTCAGGAATGAAAACAGCAACAGCATCGACGTCGCACCGAAGCGTTGCGCCGCGCGACCGCCCAACGGGCTCAGGAGCATTTCCGAGACATAACGCAAGGCCATCAAGCCACCGGCGATCAACACCGCGTCGCCACCGAGGAGCTTCTGTGCCTGGATCGACAGGCCAAAGATAAACAGCCCATCCAGCGCCACACCTTCGATAAACGACCACAGCGCCACACTGTCGGGCCACTTGAAACGGCGCCCCGGACTGCTGTGCAAATCATGGCCGACAGTAGGCAACCCCCGCGCCATCCACAAGCCCAGCAGGCAGCAGCCGGCGAGAATCAGAAAGATCGGACGCGGCCCGGCCGATAAGGTCAGCCAGCCCCCGAGTGGCAATGCAAGCATCGGCCCGAGGGCGATCAATGCCCGCGAGCGCCCTGCCCGGCGTGCGGCGCCCGTCGGCTCGGCGGTCGCCAGTACTTGGGTCGACAGATTCAACGCGGCAAAACACAAGCCCCAGACCAGCCGCAAGCCCAACAATGCAGCGAAGCCCGACAGCAGCGAGTTACCCAGGGCGCACAGCATCGCGGCACCGGCGGCGATCATGCAGGTCAGACGATCGCCGTGGCGGGCATAGAAATTAAGCACATGCCGGTAACCGAAAATCCGCACCAGTCGGTTGGCCGCCAGCAGCACCCCGGCCTGGGCCAACGTGATGCCGAACGCCTGGGATTCCATGGGCAGCAGCAGATAAAGCAACACGTCACTGGGCAGGCATAAAGCCAAGGTCAGCGCGGCGCGGCGGGAGGTGATGTCGGCAGTGCGTTGGGCCTGGCTTGACATAAATCTGAAACATCCCGAAATATTCAGGTCGCCACCGTAGCCTCCTCGAATAGCTTTTTACAACGCTCGATTAAACCTTTTTGTCATACGGCAACAACCGCAGGCCGCTGGCCACACAGCCCACCAACGCAAACGCACAGCCCAACCACAACGCGTAGTGCGGGCCGCTGCCCAGGGACCAGTGAAAACACAAAGCCACCAGCGACGCTCCCAGCGTCTGCCCCAACAACCGCGAGATCGCCACAATGCCACTGGCCCCACCACTGCGCGCCAAGGGTGCGCTGGTCATCAACGCCTTGAGGTTGGGTGACTGGAAGAACCCGAAACCGGCCCCGCACAAGGCCATGCGCCAGCCGATCTCGAACGCCGATGCGTCATTGTGCAACGTCGCCAGGGCCGCCATGCCCACGCTCAGCATCAACAGGCCGATCCCGCACAACAGGCCCAGGGACACGCGGTCTGCCAGGCGCCCGGCGACCAACGCCATCACCGCCACGACCGCGGGCCAGGGCGTCATCAGAAAACCGGTTTCCACCTGGCTGTGCCCAAGCACCGCCTGCAGCAGAAACGGCAGCGACACAAAGGCCAGGCCCTGGGCGCTGAAGGCGCAGATCGCCGTGAGCGAAGACAGCGCAAACACCGGGCGCCTGAACAAGTCCACTGCCAGCATCGGCGCCGGGTGCCCGGCCTGACGGCGCAGTAGCAACGCGCCGCACACCAGCGCCAGCGCGATCAGGCCCAGGGTCAATGCGCCTTGGGCGCCATGCACCGCCGTCCCCAGGCCAAGCACCAGCAAGGCGAACAGCCCGGCACACAACAGCGCGGCGAGGCGATCGAAGGCATGCCCGGCCACGGGAATAACCGGCAATGAGCGCAGGCCCAACATCAACGCCAGCAACCCCAGCGGCACGTTGATCAGGTACAGCCAGTGCCAGCTCGCCACCGACAGAATCGCCGACGCAGCCGTCGGCCCGAGCGTAAACGCCAGCCCGACCACCAGCGAGTTATAGCCCAGGCCGCGCCCGAGCATGCGCGACGGGTAGATATGCCGCAGCAACGCCGTGTTGACGCTCATGATCGCCGCCGCACCGAGCCCCTGCACCACCCGCGCCGCCGTGAGCGCCACCAGCGACCCGGCGATCCCGCAAAACAGCGACGAAACAATAAACAGCAGCAAACCACCGAGGTACACCCGGCGGTGCCCGAGCACATCACTCAGCGAAGCGAAGGGCAGTACCGTGGCAATGATCGCCAACTGGTAGGCATTGACCACCCAGATCACCGAAGCGGAGTCGGTGCCAATGCCGTCGGCCAGGGTCGGCAGCGCGGTGTTGACGATGGCCGTGTCCAGGGTCGCCATGCCGATGCCCAGGGAAATGGCGATCACCGCCGGCAGGCGCTTATTCAAGGGTAACCCATCGACAGCAGAAGACATGAGCGACACTCAGGTGAAAAAGGGCTCTAGATTAAGGGCTGCAGTGATTTTTTTTCAGAGACCAATGCGCTAACTGTCAAAAATTTCATGTTGAATGCACCGCCACGCGCTTACACACAGAAACCTCCTACTGCTTTTACGGAGCATCCTTTGCACCCTTGGCGCTCTTTCTCTAACGTCCTACGTCGAGGCCCTTGTCAATGTGCAACACTCGCAAGCCCGCTGATACCCCGTTTAACCATGGCCGACGAAATTTCCTGCGTCTGACCTCCGTTGGCGCAAGCGCGCTCCTGCTGGCTGGCGCGCTGCCCCCAACCACGGCACACGCCGCACCGGCACCAGCACCGAAACCGGCCAACACACTCAACCCAGAGCAGGCCCTGACACGTTTGATCGAGGGCAACCAGCGGTATACCGAAGGGATTACCAAGCGCCATGATTTCATGAGCGAGCGCGAGGCCTTGGTGGGCGGGCAGAATCCGTTCGCCGCCGTACTGAGCTGCGCCGATTCGAGAATTGCCCCCGAATACGCCTTCGACACCGGCCGCGGCGATCTCTTCGCCGTGCGGGTGGCGGGTAATTTCGTGACCGATGACGGCCTCGCCAGCCTCGAATATGCCGTGGCCGTGCTGGGAACACCGTTGATCATGGTATTGGGGCACGACAGCTGCGGCGCCGTTGCGGCTGGGGTCAAGGCGGTCAAAGACAACGCCAGGTTTCCCGGAAAGATCCAACACCTGGCCAACGTATTCAAGCCGGCAGTGAACAAAGTACTGAACGCGCCCGGTGATGTGCTCGAAAACGCCATCGCGCAAAATGTCATCGACACCGTGGCAAGGCTCAAGGCGGAATCGAGCCTGCTGGCCGACGCCCTGACCACGGGAAAACTGAATATCGTCGGCGGTGTCTACAGGCTGCACAGCGGCAAGGTCGAGGTAATCGGCTAGGCGTTCGCGCCATTGGCCCATCTTGGCCGAGCGTCAGTAACGCCCGAGCTTGAAAAGGGCGTTACCTCCGGATGCGACTGAGGTCCAGGCGCCCATCCTTGAGCGGCGGGCACCAGTAATAGCCGCCGGTCAGCGGTGTGCTGATGCGGTACAGGCCGTCGACGATGCCGTCTTCCAACCCGCTCATGCGGCGCAGTTGCGCTTCAAACGCATCGAAGGAATGCCCGAACGCGAGGAACATCAAGCCGGCCTGACCGTTTTCCGCCCAGGGCATCGAGCGGCGCACCACGAACGCTTCCGGGGTGAAGCTTTCCTGGGCAGTGCGTTTGGTGTGGGCGGATTCGGGCGCGTCTTCCAGTTCTTCGTTGTCGCCGTGGCGGCGACCGATGATGTGGTCGCGTTCCTGGGCAGGCAACGCGGCGAAACCATCGAGGTCGTGCTGCCATTGCTGGATCGCGGCGAAGCTGGCGCCGCTGTCGGTCAGCGCGGCTTCGACGGCGGCCTCGTCGTGGGGGTTTTCGGTGCCGTCTTCGTAATCGGTCAGGTCAAAACCGCTCTTGTAGCGGAAGCCTTCGATCGACTGCACCAAGCGGAACCCCGGGGCCAGGGCTTTCTCGAGCGCACGGCTGCGCAAGAGCAATTCACCGCGATCCACGCCATGCAGCCACACCCACAACGCCTGCTGGGTGGAGGGGTTCTGCGCGCCCGGCCCGCTGATGGCCGGGAATGCGCGCAGCCCTTCGATCCGCGCGCCCAGTGCGTTGACCAGCGGCTCACCCAGACCGACCACTGCGGCCGAATCCACCCACTGCGCCAGTGCGTCCAACGCAGCAGGTACAGCGGCCAGGGAGTCCACGGCAAAAAACAGATGACGTGCCTGCAAAGGCACCGGTGCGGCAAGAATGCCCGGCTGGTACTGGCTCATGTGAACTCCTTCAAGAAAGCCTCGCAGTTTACCCGCCACGCGCCGCCGTGCGTACAAGAAAGCGCGCAAGCCTTGCCACAGAAGCCGTTGTTGGGTGACTCTCTAGTCATGTTTTGCAACTATTCCAGGGGTAGCAACATGACCACCGATAACCTGCTCGCCCAACTGTTTCCCACCCGTGCCGCCGATATTCCCGAGCAATTTCGCCTGGCTGCGCCCATTGAACAGCGTGATTACCTGGTCGACGGCCAGTTGCGGGTATGGAACGGCCCCTTGGCCCAGGTCCTCAGCCCGGTGCAACTGGGGGACGAACGCGTGAACATCGGCAGCACCCCGCTGCTGGATGCCGACACCGCCCTCAGCGCCCTCGACGCCGCCGTGCGCGCCTATGACCGCGGCCAGGGGGAATGGCCGACAATGCGCGTGGTCGACCGCATCCGGCACGTCGAAGCGTTTTTGCGGCGCATGCGCGAACAGCGTGATGCGGTGGTCAAGTTGTTGATGTGGGAAATCGGCAAGAACCTCAAGGACTCGCAGAAAGAGTTCGACCGCACCTGCGACTACATCACCGACACCATCAATGCCCTCAAGGAACTCGACCGCCGTAGCAGCCGCTTCGAGCTGGAACAGGACACGCTCGGCCAGATCCGCCGCGTGCCGATGGGCGTGGCGCTGTGCATGGGGCCTTATAACTACCCGTTGAACGAGACGTTTACCACGCTGATCCCGGCGCTGATCATGGGCAACACCGTGGTATTCAAGCCGGCCAAGCTCGGCGTGCTATTGATCCGCCCACTGCTGGAAGCGTTCCGCGACAGCTTCCCGGCCGGGGTGATCAACGTGATCTATGGCAGCGGCCGCGAAACCGTCAGCGCGCTGATGGCCAGCGGCAAGATCGATATCTTCGCGTTCATCGGCACCAACAAGGCCGCCAGCGACCTGAAAAAACTGCACCCACGCCCGCACCGCCTGCGTGCTGCCCTGGGCCTGGACGCGAAGAACCCGGGCATCGTGCTGCCCCAGGTCGACCTGGACAATGCCGTCAGCGAAGCCGTCACCGGCTCACTGTCGTTCAACGGCCAGCGCTGCACCGCGTTGAAAATCCTGTTTGTGCATGAAGACGTGGTCGACAGCTTCATCCAGAAATTCAACGCCAAGTTGGCGACATTGAAGCCCGGCATGCCGTGGGAAGACGGCGTGGCACTGACGCCGCTGCCGGACGCAGGCAAGATCGATTACCTCAACGCGCTGGTCGCCGATGCGGCCCAACACGGCGCCCGCGTGGTGAATGCCAATGGCGGCGTCAGTCGCGGTACCTTTTTCTACCCGGCGGTGCTGTACCCGGTAAACCCGCAGATGCGCGTGTACCACGAGGAACAGTTCGGCCCGGTGGTGCCGATCGTGCCCTACCGTGACCTGGAGACAGTGATCGATTACGTACTGGACTCGGATTTCGGCCAGCAACTGAGCCTGTTCGGCACCGACCCGGCCGAAATCGGACGGTTGGTGGACACCTTTGCCAACCAGGTCGGCCGTATCAATATCAACGCCCAGTGCCAGCGTGGCCCGGACACGTTCCCCTTCAACGGCCGCAAGAACTCGGCCGAAGGCACGCTGTCGGTACATGACGCCTTGCGCGTGTTCTCGATCCGCACCCTGGTGGCGACCAAGTTCCAGGACAACAACAAGGCACTGCTCAGCGAGATCCTGCGCAACCGCGACTCGAACTTCTTGACCACTGACTACATTTTCTAGAGGACTGCTTGCCGTTGATTAACCTGCATTTGCCTGTGTTTGCGCGGCGCTTGCTGCGCCCGCTGCTCGACCCTTACCGCCGCTATCGCCATGCCAAGCTGATCCACGCCGTGCGCGTGTCCATCGGTTTGCTGGCGACGATCCTGCTGACCACCGGCATCAACCTGCCCCACGGCGAGTGGGCGTCGGTGACCATGCTGGTGGTGATCGGCGGCCTGCAGCACCACGGCAATATCGGCAAGAAGGCCATGGAGCGCGCCTACGGTACGCTGATCGGCGCCAGCGTCGGTTTGCTGCTGGTGGTGCAGGAGGCGTATGTGGGGCAGCCGCTGCTGACGTACTTGTTGATGTCGGTGGTGTGCGGGTTCTTCTCCTATCACGCCATCGGCAAGGGCGGGTACACCGCGTTGTTGTCGGCAATCACCGTGTTTATCGTCGCCGGGCATGGCGACAATCCGCTGTCAGACGGGTTGTGGCGCACGGTCGATATCCTGATCGGTATTGCCTTGGCCCTGGCGTTTTCCTTCGCCCTGCCGCTGTATGCCGTGTACTCCTGGCGCTACAACCTGGCCAGCGCCTTGCGCGACTGTGCCGCGATCTATAGCCGCATCATCAGCGGCCAATCGGTCACCGACGACGCACACCTCAAACTGCTCAGCCGCGTGAATACGGCGATGCTGCAACTGCGTTCGTTGATGCCCTCGGTGTCCAAAGAGGTGCGGATCTCCATGACCGAACTGGACACGATCCAACGGCATTTGCGCATGTGCATCAGCACCCTGGAGATTCTGGGCAACACCCGGCCGGACCCTCGCGACGAACAGGCAATGGCGCGGATGCAGGTGATGTTGAAAGCCGAGCACCGGCAGATTCGGGTGCAATTGGTCGGAATGGCGCGAGCGCTGAGGTCCGGCGTGACACCACGGTTGGAGCGGCCGAGCCAGGCTGTTGCCAGCGAGCCGACATTGGATGCGCCGGTCTACAGTGCATTGGATGGGTATCGGTTGTTGACCGTGCAATTGGCGGCGAATGTGGATGAGATGCGCCAGCGGTTGGCCAAAAGTGCTGGCCATTGGAAGATCTGATCCTTAGGTTTTTTAGCGCGTTTACCCGCGCCAACACTTTCACACTTTCTCTTACATATTTTTCACGATTTATTCACATGGCGAGCCGTAGGGTGAAGCCTCATCCGTTACAAACGTTGCACATCAAGCCCGCCGCCCCAGCGGGCTTTTTTTTGCCCCGGATTCGGGCTAGCGCGCCGCCTTGCCGGCGGGCGCTGTCGCTTGCTCGCGAATCGCGCGCTGGGTATCGAGCACCTTGGCCAACGCCACTTCCGCCTCGGGGCTTTGCTGCGGCACACGAATCGCCGCCGAGACCAGCGTAATCAACTTGGCCATCACTTCGGCATCCGTGGCCGGGCGGCCCAGGCTCATGGAGTTCATCAACAGGCGCAGTTCGGTACCGGCCATCACACCGGAAATCGCCTTCAGGGCAAACTGCAGGCGTACCCCCAGTTCATTGCGCGGCAAGTCCGGCAAGGCCAGGGCGAAGGCTTCGAAGAAGCGCTGAAACACCGGCTGATAATGCACCTTGAGGTATTCCTGGATAAACGGCGACGTATCGCTGTAGACCCGCCCGAGGAAACGAATGAATGAACGCCCTTCCCCGCTCGCCGGGTCGCTGCGCTCCAGGCCCATGGCCGGAGCGAACAGCACGCCGAGCAGCGTGTCGCAATCGAGAGGGCCATCGGATTCGGCTTCGCAGCGTGCCAGCAGTTCCAGGCGCTGCTCGTTGAGCGGCTCCAGGCGCTGCATCAGCAGGGTTTTCATCAGGGAATCCTTGTCCCCGAAGTGATAGTTCACGGCGGCCAGGTTCACCTGGGCACGCTCGGTAATCTGCCGTAACAAAACGGCGTCATAACCATATTTGATGAAGAGAGCCTCTGTCGCATCCAGCAATCGAGTCTTGGTAATGTTTGGAGAGCTGACTTTCTTCACGACCATAAAAGTTCCAAGCGGGAAATATTGTTTTAAAAATAAATTTGATTTTTTATACCGGGGCCATCGCTCGAAAGCAAGCAGTGACACTCCACCATCTCATCGCAAGCCCTTGCATTCCGGCTCGTTGAGCCTAGCCAAAGGATTTTTGAGCGGTCGATTTCGCTCCCGGTGCATTTATTTCAAAGGGTAAAAACCCTCTACAACGATGGCTGGCGGAGCCGGTTGAACGCGGTTAGTATTCAAACAATATTTTAAAAATAAGAAATCAAACCAGTCCGCGACGCATTCCAGGCAGCTCCCGAACTTGTTACAAATCTTTACAGGGGCAGCACGGCGGCGTCGAGACTGCAGGCGTAGTCATGATGACAGACACCCCCGCGCACCCAGGCTTGATCTCCCTGCAAGGCATCGGCAAAAGCTATCAGCTCGCCGGTCAGCACCTGTCCATCCTCAATGATGTGTGCCTGTCCATCGCCCGCGGCGACAGTTGCGGCATTCTCGGCGCCTCCGGCTCCGGCAAAAGTACCCTGCTCAACATCCTCGGCCTGCTGGACTTGCCCGACGGCGGCCAGTACCGCTTTGCCGGCCACGATATTTTCAGTGCCAGCCCGGATGAACTGGCGGCAATCCGCAACCAGCAGATCGGCTTCGTCTTCCAGAGTTTCAACCTGCTGCCGCGCCTCAGTGCCCTGGACAACGTCGCCCTGCCTCTGAGTTATCGCGGGGTGTCGCGCCACGAGTCGGTGGAACAGGCGATGCGCATGCTCGAGCAGGTCGGCCTGGCCGAGCGCGCCCACCATCGCCCCGCCGACCTCTCCGGTGGCCAGCGCCAGCGTGTGGCGATTGCGCGTGCGCTGGTGGGCAAGCCCTCGGTCATCCTGGCCGACGAGCCCACCGGCAACCTCGACAGCAGCACTGCCCAGGACATCATGGACCTGCTCCTGGCGCTGAACCACGAGCAACAGGTCACGCTGATCATCGTCACCCACGACGCGCACATCGCCGAGCGCCTGGAGCGCAAGATCCTGGTGCGTAACGGCGTGGTGCACGAGGCCGGTCGCCCATGAGCCTGCGCGTCGAGCAGAGCCTGAGCCAATTGCTGCATGAAGCGTTCGTCAGCCTGCGCACCCTGGGTAAACGCTCGATCCTCGCACTGCTGGGCATCGTGATCGGCAGTTCGTCGGTGGTGGCGCTGATCAATATCGGCCATAACGCGGCGATGGACGCCGCGCTGATTTTCAAGGACATGGGCACCGACACCCTGGTCGCGCAGTTTCCGCCCAAAGGCGACAGCAACGTACCGATGCGCTCGCGCCTCGACCTCGACGCCGTGCGCCAGGCCGTGCCCGGTATCGCGCACATCGGCGCGCTGAGCCTGTTCAGCGGCCCCATCGTGTTCCATGGCCGCAGCGTCAACGCCAACTTTGTCGGCAGCACGCCGGATATCCCGGCCGCCCTGCGCCTGGTGCTGCGCGAGGGGCGCTTGCTGTCGACCTTCGACGCCAATGAAACCTACGGCGTGATCGGTGACCAGATCGCCCAAGCCCTCGGTGCCCCCGGTGAGCCGCTGAAACTGGGCGACCGCGTGCGCATCAACGACTACCTGTTCCTGGTGGTCGGCATCCTGCACAACCAGCCCCGGGCGATGCTGATGCCGGTGCAAGCCAACGAATCGCTGTTCATTCCCGCCGACGGCATGCGCCGCATCTACGCCAGCCCGCAAATCGGCAACGTGATCATCCGCGCCGCGCCGGGGCAGGACATGGAACGCATCGCACGGGACGCCGCTGCCGCGCTGCAACGCCAATTGACCGAGCACACCGTCGACATCACCGTACCCCAGCAAATGATCGACGGCATGACCCGCCAGAGCCGCACCTTCGCCTACCTGCTGCTGGCACTCGGCGCAATCTCCCTGGTGGGCGGCGGTGTCGGGGTGATGAACGTGATGCTGATGAACGTCTCCGAACGCCGCCGCGAGATCGGCATTCGCATGGCCCTCGGCGCGCGCCAACGGGATATCCGCAACCTGTTCCTGCTCGAAGCCATCACCCTCACCGCCGTCGGCGCGCTGTGCGGCGCGGTGCTCGGCATGACCGCCGCCTGGCTCTATGCCTGGCTGTCGGGCTGGGCCTTCGCCCTGGCGGTCGCCGCCCTGCCCCTGGGGGTGGGCAGCACCTTGCTGGTGGGCTTGTTCTTTGGCATCTACCCGGCGGTCTCGGCCTCGCGGTTGCAGCCGGTGGAGGCGTTGCGCGATGAATAAACGCCTGCTGCTGCTCCTGGCCCTGATCAGCCTGCCGAGTGTCGCCGCCGACGTGGTGATCCGCCCCGCAGCGCCCAGCACCACGCGCAGTGGCTACGATCGCGGCGTCTCGCTGAATGCCCAGGTCACCGCCATCACCCTGGGCGATGCGGTATACCTGGGCCTGCGCAACAACCCGGCGATTCGCAGCGCCTACCTGCAGCGGGTCGCGCAGAAGTTCGACCTGCGCGTGGCCGAAGACGTGTTCAACCCCAAGCTCAGCCTCAATAGCTATTACCGCAGCACCCGTGGCTCCGCCGACAACGCACGCAATGCCAACGTGGCACCGGCCACCAGCCTGCTGGGTGAGTACGGCACGCGCCTGAGCATGGCCTGGACCCAGCAACTGAATAACGCCAACCGTGCCGGTCGCTACCGCAGCGACGGCCTCGACCTGGCGCTCATCCAGCCGCTGATGCGCGGCGCCGGCTGGGATGCGACCACCGCGCCGCTGCGCCTGTCGCGCCTGGCGGAGCAGGCCAACCGCCTGAATCTCAAGACCACCGTGGCGCAAACCATCAGCCAGATCATCGCCACCTACCGCGAGTTGCTGCGCGCCCAGGAGCAACTGAGCATCGTCCAGGACGCGCTGAAACGCTCCGGCACCTTGCTGGAAGTGAACAAGGCGCTGATCAGCGCCGGGCGCATGGCCGAGTTCGAGATCGTGCAGACCGAAGCCGATATCGCCACCCAGCAACTGGGTGTGGAAGAAGCGCAGAACCAACTCGACAGCAGCCGCCTGGCCTTGCTGCGCCTGCTGGCCCTCGACCTGTCGACACCGATCCGCGCCACCGAGGCCCTGGAGGCCAAGCCCATGCAGGTCGACAAGCGCGAGGCGTTCAACCTGGCGCAGAACCAGCAACCGGAATACCTCGCCACCCTGCTCGGCAGCCAGCAGGCCGACCTCAACCTGGTGATCGCCAAAGACTCCGGGCGCTGGCAAGTGGACCTCGTGGCCGGGGCGAACCAGTTGCGCGACAACTACAACAACGACGCCGGCAGCGGCAACAACCGCAGTTGGGACAGCTACGCCGGGGTGCAGGTGCAAATCCCCATCGGCGACATCAGCACGCGCCAGGCCGAAGTGCGGGCACGGGTGAATGTGGAGGATCAGACCATCCGCATCACCGACGCCCGCCAGGAGCTGGAACGCAGCGTGAACAACGTAGTACGCGACCTCGGCACGCGCTGGCGCCAGTATGAAATCTCCCAGCGCGCCGTAGAGCTGTCGCGGCGCAAGATCGAAATCGAGCGCGAAAAGCTCAGCGCCGGGCGCTCCACCAACTTCCAGGTGCTGAGTTTCGAAACCGACCTGCGCAACGCCGAAAACGCGCAGCTCAATGCGCTGATCGCTTATTTGAACGCCCAGACCCAGCTCGATCTGACCCTGGGCATGACGCTGGAAAGTTGGGAAATCGCCCTCAATGACTACTAACCAAAAACGCCTGCTGGCGGCTGGATTGATCGTGCTGCTGGCGGGCGCGGGAATTGCCGTGCAAAGCCATCGCAGCGCCGCCGAACCGCTGAACACCGCCGAGCAGTGGCTGGCGGTCAAGCCTGACGCGCTGGTACACCAGATCGGCCTGGTGGGCAAAATCGAGCCCGACACCACCCTCATCCTCACCGCGCCGTTCGACGGCAATGTGCAGGCCAACCTGGTGGAGCAAGGCCAGCGCGTCGACGCCGGGCAAGTGCTGCTGCGCATGGACCCGGCCCTGCTCGAAGTGCAACTGCGCGATGCACTCTCCGCCCAACTCAAGGCCCGGCGCACCGTGCAGGACATGCAGAACTGGGACAACAGCCCCACCGTCAGCCGTGCGCGCCGCAGCCTGCGCACCGCGCAGATGACCGCCGGCAACACCCAGCGCAAACTCACCGAAAGCGAAAACCTGTTTCAGCGCGGCATCATCCCGCGCAACGAACTGGACGACCTCAAGCAGCAGACCCAGCAGCAACAGCTGGACCTGATCGCTGCGCGCGATGAACTGCAACAGGCATTGGAGCAAGGCAAAGGCGAATACCGACAAATCGCGGAGATGGAGCTGACCAATGCCACGGTGAAGTACGACGCCCTGTACCAGCAGCTCGAAGGCAAGGAGGTCAAGGCGCCCTTCTCCGGCATCGTGGTGCCCGCACCCGGAAGCGGCAACGCGGCACAAGGCGCTGGCAACACCAACGCCCCGGTGCAGGCCGGCAGCAAGGTCGGCCAGGGCCAGGTGCTGTTCGGCCTGGCCAATATCGAACGGCTGAAAATCGTCGCCAAGGTCTCCGAGCTGGACATCAACCAACTGCACCAGGGCCAGGCGGTGGAAGTGATGGGCGATGGCTTCGACGGCGAACGGCTGAGCGGCTCGGTGAGTGTGGTCAGCGGCTTGGCGATTGCCGGCGATACCCAGGGCAGCGCGCAGTTTCCGGTGACCCTGTCGATCCCCAAGCTGACCCCACAGCAATTGCAACGGGTGCGGCTGGGGATGAGCGCGCGACTGACCGTCGTCACTTACAACAATGCACAGGCGATCGTGATTCCGAGCCAGGCGATCCAGCCGGACAGGACGGTCGAATATCGGCCCGCGATGGACAAGCCGGTGGAACGCGTGACCGTGACCACCGGGCAATCGACGCCGCAGGGCGTCGAGGTATTCGGGCTAAAACCCGGCTTTGTGAAGACCCCAAGGTAGAGGGAGATCCCCCTCCCACATTTGGATCTCCATGGATCAGATAGATCTCATTTGGCTTTTGATATTGGCGAGGCGGCCCTATAACTGACCTGGTACTGGAAGCCGAGCGTGGTCAAAAAGGTGGGAGGGGGCTTGCCCCCGATAGCGGTGGGTCAGTCAGCTTGTTTGTAACTGATCCACTGCCATCGGGGGCAAGCCCCCTCCCACATTCAGATGTTTGTCAGTTTCAACGCCAGCGCCTTGGCCTGAAGCGCCACATCGGTCACCGCCGTGCTCTCCCACCACATCCCGCGCAACGGCGGGCCCATGGCGAACAGGCGCCGGCTGGCCTGGCCCTGCGCATCCAGCACCGCACCCGAGGCATCCGCCGCAATCCCCAGCGCCAACGGCCCCGGCTGGATCAACCCGCGCTTGAGCAACTGCTGGGGCAACGGCCGGGCCACGCGGCGCCAGTCGTATTCGATACCGCTGGAATTGATCAGCGCCGCGCCCGCGACCTCGGTGATCGTTTGCTCGCCACGCTGACGCAAGCGGATGCTGACCCCGTTGACCGCAGGCGCCAAGCCCTTGAACGACGCCGCACGAATGCGCAGGCGCCCCTCTTCATGCAGGCGCGCCACCAACTGCGCGCTCAGCGGCGGCGAACGGTGGTGATGACTTTCCCACCACGGCCGCACATGCCGCACGAACTGGCGCTTCTCGCGTTCACTGGCCTGGCTCCACAACCGGCCGATATGCGCGCGCACGGTGTCCAGCGGCGCCTGCCAATCGATGCCCTGCGCCGTCGCGATGCGGCATTGCCGACGCACCTCACGCAGCAACTGCCGAGGGCTGCGCAGGCGGTGGTCGGCGGCGAGAAAATCGTCCCAGGCCGGGGGTTGTCGACGCACATGGGGCAGCAGACCGTGGCGCGAGAACACCTCGATCGGCCCCCGGTGCCCGGCCTGTTCCAGCGACACCACGGCGTCGACCATGGTCAGCCCGGAACCGATGATCAGCACCGTCGAGCCGGGGTCGAGTTGAGTCATGGCCTGCACGTCCCACGGGTCTACCGCGGCGGCGTTCAAGCCGCTGGATTCGGTCTGCGGCGTGCGCGCCGCCGGAAACATCCCGGTGGCCAAGACCGCCTGGGCGCCGCGCAGTTGCTGGCCGTTGTCCAGGGTCAGCAGCGTCGAGGCGTGCTCCACTTGCAGGTCGACCACTTCGGCGCGGATATGCTCGACGGTAGAGGCCGACAGCGCCTTGGCCTCAGCCAAGCGCTGCTGCGCGTACAGCCCGAAAATCCCGCGTGGCGGGAACAGCTCACTGATCGGCACGTGCTGCTGGTCCGACTCCGGCCAGCCACCGGCGCCGATGTACTCGGTAAGCCATTGGGTCAAGTCGTCGGCGTTGTCCGGGTCGACACTCATGCGCGCCGCATTGCCGTTCAAGGTATGGCCCAGCTCGACCGCGCTGTAGGCCTCGCCGCGGCCAAGTTCGGCGCGCGGTTCGATCACCAGGATCTGCCGCGAACCGGGCCGGCGCAGCAGTTGCACGGCCAGCATCGTGCCGCTCAGGCCGCCACCGATGATCAGGACATCAGCGTTGCGGATGGATTCAGTCATGCCTGTTCGCCTTTACTGTTTACCCAGATAAATGTCATGCAAATCGCCGCGCGCCAACAGTTCAACGACACTGCCGCTCAAGACCACGCGAACAGTATCCAGCACATAGCCCTGGGACGCATAGTTGAGCGCGACGTTGATGTTCTGCTCGGCGATCAGGAAGCTCACCTGCTGCTCGCGGTTGAGCGGCGCGATGATCTCGAATAATGGGGGTTGAACGGAAAGTCGATAGCATTTATTTAAAGGCTAAGCAGGAACCGTGCCGATATAAAACGCCGTAAAACCCAAGCGTTCATCAATAGTGAGAGGCGGGCACAGCACAAAGTGCTTCTTCGCTGTTGCTGAAGCAACAGTGAATATCCTGTCGAGCGGGGCCGGAATTGATGGTTGAGCGGCGTTCAAGCACGGGTTCCAAATAGACACTTTCGCGATTAAAAACAATCACGTTAAACCTGTCATCTTTGACAGTAGATATTGTATTGCCCGCTTAATAAACTCAGGCCGAACCCGAACCCGAACCACAACAAAGGAGCGCCGCTCATGAACAGCTCGAGTAAAGCCAAGTCAAAAGCCACTTCAGGCACAGCCAGTGCAATAGTGGAACGCGACGATGATTATAAAAGTTTCGAGGGCGCACGCTTCTTTTTCTATCTGGATGAAAAAATAAACAAATGGTACATATCGGCCGGCAGCGCTAACGACGAGCAGGGAAACAATCAAATCATTGTACTGCTGTTGCCTGATGATGGAAATGTTGAAGGAAAAACCTACGACATCGTTTCCGACCCCGAGAAACCAGGGGCAGCCTATGCGTTTTGGGCAAAAGCAGGGCACTCATTTTATCAACCTTACTCCGCCACCGGTGGGAGTGTGACGGTCACGCTGAACAAAAACCTACAGACAGTGGAGTTAACATTCGAATTTGATGCAGAGCACGCTTCAGCCCACGTTTCCCTTACCCAAGGCAAAATGCAACTTGAAGGGTTTACCAGGGAAAGAAAAACCAGAACCAGCAGTTCAATGAAGTGTGACCTTAGCCAGTCGATTAATGGACCTTATCAGTCTACCGAGACAGCCCTCAGAAAAAGGATAGGGACAGGCGGTTTCCCTGACTACCTCCAGGCCTGGTCGCAACAGCTTTCTTCGAAACCCGACATTAAAAATTATCAAATATCAATCAATATCGCCAACGATCTTACACCCGGAACTTACAGCTTCCACCCAAACAGTAACCAGGTCCGGATATTTTTCAGCAACCTCCTTGAGAGCATCACCTGGCTCGCCGACAAAGGTGAGATCAAACTTGAATCCATTCCGGATTTCACGGACCTTACAGGAAAGCTCTTGGGTGAGTTCAACTTTGAGGCCACCGCCAAACTTGCCGATGGCAGCGTACGCTTATTAAAGGTAGAAAATGGAATATTCGACATGGAACAGGAGGACCGTTAGTCGTCGAGTTTTGCGAATGATTCAAAACACCCGCCCCCTCACACGGTGAGTCAGGCACGCTCAACAGCCCTGTCGTTCTGTACATTCGCCAACACCGCCTGGGCGCCGCGCAATTGCTGACCGGTATTCAAGGTCAGCAGCGGCGAGGCGGCGTCCACTTGCAGGTCGTCCGCTTCGTGATGGTTGAGCGGCGTTCAAACACGGGTTTCGAATAGTCAATTTCGCTATTAAAAACAATCACGTTAAACCTGTCATCTTTGACAGTAGATATTGTATTACCCGCTTAATAAACTCAGGCCGAACCCACACCACAACAAAGGAGCGCCGTTTATGAACCGTTCGAGTAAAGCCAAGCCAAAAGCCACTTCAAACACAGCCAGTGCAATAGTGGAGTGCGACGATGATTTTAAAAGTTTCGAGGGCGCACGCTTCTTATTCTACCTGGATGAAAAAACAAAAAGATGGAACATATCGGCCAGCAGCGCTGACAGCGAGCAGGAAGTATATCAAATAATTTCACTGCACTTTCCTGATGATGGAAATGTTGAAGGAAAAACCTACGACATCGTTTCCGAACACAATAAACCGGGGGCAGCCAATGCGTTTTGGGCAAAAGTATGGCACTCAATCTATCAACCTTACCCCGCCAACCGTGGGCGTGTGACGGTCACGTTGAACAAAAACCTACAGACAGTGGAGTTAACATTCGAATTTGATGCAGAGCACGCTTCAGACCAGGTTTCCCTTACCCAAGGCAAAATGCAAATCCAAGGGTTTATCGAGGAAATAAAAACCAGAGCCAGCAGTTCAATGGCGTGTGACCTTAGCGGGTCGATTAATGAACCTTATCAGTCTACCTCGACAGGCTTCAATAAAAAGGGAGAGACCGGCAGTTTCCCTGCCTACCTCCAGGCCTGGTCGCAACAGTTTGCTTCAAAACCTGACCGTAAGAATCGACACATATCAATCAATATCGCCAACGGTCTTTCACCCGGAACTTACGAATTCCACCCAAACAGTAACCAGGTCCGGATTTTTTTCAGCAACGTCCTTGAGGGCACCACCTGGCGCGCCGACAAAGGTGAGATCACATTTAAATCCATTCCGGATTTCACGGACCTTACAGGAAAACTCTTGGGCGAGTTCAACTTTGAGGCCACCGTCGAACTTGCAGATGGCAGCATACGCTTCTTAAAGGTAGAAAATGGAAAATTCGACATGGAACAAGAGGACAGTTAGTCGTCGAGTTTTGCGAATGATTCAAAACACCCGTCCCCTCACACGGTGAGTCAGGCACGCTCAACAGCCCTGTCGTTCTGTACATTTGCCAAGACCGGCGTGATAGCAGGAGTCGTGCCTGAAATTAATCCTCAAAAAATCTGGCTGTTGTCGGTATTTTAAAGGAACGAATCCGCCAGCGATCGAGCATAGTGCCCATCCACTGTTGTCCGGTAAACAGTTAGATCACCACATTGCGTACAAAGCGCACCGCCACGTCGCCGTCATTGCGATAGGCGTGGGCCTGGCGGCTGGCGAACATGAAGAACTCACCGGCGGCGACCGGTTTTTCCTGGTCATCCAGCACCAACGTCAGGCTGCCTTCGAACACGAACAACTGCACGCTCCAGCCATCCGGGTCCGGCTCGGGGCTGTAGCGGTCGCCCGGCTCCAGGCGCATTTCCCACAGTTCGACTTCACGCCGCGCCGTGGCTTTGGCGAGCAGCACGGCTTTGCTGCCGGGGATGTCACCGGCCCAGGCCAGTTCGTTGATGCGGCTATGGTCAGGTGCGTCCGGGGCCTGGATCAGGTCGCTGAAGGCCACGTCCAGCGCTTCGGCGACGCGGTCGAGGGTGGACAGGCTGACGTTTTTCTCGCCGGCCTCGATGGCCACCAGCATGCGCCGGCTGACCCCGGACTTTTCCGAGAGCGCTGTCTGGCTCAAGTCGGCGGCATGACGCAGGCGACGCACATTCTGGCTGACGTGCTGCAGGACCGAGGCCCGTTGCGGATTTTCTTTGTGCACTATATTGCTCAATGGGTGGGTGTGCGCAGTATACTGCCCAGCGTGCGACGCATTGTGCGTTCCGCGCCCTTCCCTTGCAAGACTGAGCCGCCATGACCACCCCGAATGCTCCCTCGCGTTTCAACCGCTTCAGCAAAGCCGAATGCATTCTGGTGTTCATCACCATGATCTGGGGCGGCACCTTTTTGCTGGTGCAGCACGCCATGACGGTCAGCGGGCCGATGTTTTTCGTGGGCCTGCGGTTTGCCGCGGCGACGCTCGCGGTCGGTTTTTTCTCTTTGCGCACCCTGCGCGACCTGACCCTGTTCGAGTTGAAAGCCGGGGTATTTATCGGCGTTGCGATCATGTTCGGCTACGGGTTGCAGACCATCGGCCTGCAGACGATTCTGAGCAGCCAGTCGGCATTTATTACCGCGCTCTACGTACCTTTCGTGCCGTTGTTGCAATGGCTGGTGCTGGGCCGTCGGCCGGGGTTGATGCCGAGCATTGGCATCATGCTGGCGTTCGCCGGCTTGATGCTGTTGACCGGCCCTGCCGGCGCCTCGCTGAATTTCAGCCCCGGCGAAATCGCCACGCTGATCGGCGCGGTGGCGATTGCCGCCGAGATCATCCTGATCAGCGCGTTTGCCGGGCAAGTGGACGTGCGTCGGGTGACCGTGGTGCAACTGGCCACCGCGTCGTTGTTGTCGTTCCTGATGGTGGTGCCGATGGGCGAGGCGCTGCCGGGGTTCTCTTGGTTGCTGTTGTTCAGTGCGGTGGGCCTGGGCTTGACCAGCGCAGTGATCCAGGTGGCGATGAACTGGGCGCAACAGAGCGTTTCGCCGACGCGGGCCACGTTGATTTATGCCGGGGAACCGGTGTGGGCCGGCGTGGTTGGGCGGATTGCCGGGGAGCGGTTCCCGCCGATTGCGATGGTCGGGGCGGCGTTGATCGTGGCGGCGGTGGTGGTGAGCGAGCTGAAGACGCGCGGACAGAAAGCCATCGAATTGCAAAATGCCAAGGAACAGGAGCAGCAGGGGTAAGGTCCGAGCGGTAGCGGAGGCAGTCAAGTCGCCATCGCGGGTAAATCCGGCGCCCACCTGGGGCGGTGTCGTTTGTGGGAAAGGGTATTTGGAACAATGCCAAATGGGCGTTTTCAGCCTACCTTGTAGGATCCTGCCACACGTTGCCGTTTGGTGATCAAGAAAGCGGCACGTATGATGCATCCCAAACTCCCGCAGATTAGAGCCCTATGTCCCTGATAGTTCTACTGCTTCTGCCTTTTATCGGCAGCTGTCTGGCGGCCTTGCTGCCGCACAATGCGCGTAACACCGAATCCCTGCTGGCCGGCCTTATTGCCCTGGCCGGTACCATTCAAGTCGCCCTGCTCTACCCTCAAATCGCCCACGGCGGGGTGATCCGCGAAGAATTCATGTGGTTGCCCAGCCTCGGCGTGAATTTCGTCTTGCGCATGGATGGCTTCGCCTGGTTGTTCTCGATGCTGGTACTCGGCATCGGCACGCTGGTGTCGCTGTATGCGCGTTACTACATGTCGCCGGACGATCCGGTGCCACGCTTCTTTGCGTTTTTCCTGGCATTCATGGGGGCCATGCTCGGCCTGGTGATCTCCGGCAACCTGATCCAGATCGTGTTCTTCTGGGAACTGACCAGCCTGTTCTCGTTCCTGCTGATCGGCTACTGGCACCACCGCGCCGATGCGCGACGCGGCGCCTACATGGCGTTAATGGTCACCGGCGCGGGCGGTTTGTGCCTGCTGGCCGGTGTGATGCTGCTCGGGCATATCGTCGGCAGCTATGACCTGGACCGGGTTCTGGCGGCGGGCGATCAGATTCGCGCGCACTCGCTGTACCCGGTCATGCTGGCCCTGGTGCTGGTCGGTGCGCTGAGCAAAAGCGCGCAGTTCCCGTTCCACTTCTGGCTGCCCCACGCCATGGCGGCACCGACGCCGGTATCGGCCTATCTGCATTCGGCGACGATGGTGAAGGCCGGCGTGTTTTTGCTGGCCCGCCTGTGGCCGTCACTGTCCGGCAGCGAAGAATGGTTCTGGATCGTCGGCGGTGCCGGCGCCGTGACCCTCCTGCTCGGTGCTTACTGCGCCATGTTCCAGAACGATCTCAAGGGCCTGCTGGCCTACTCCACCATCAGCCACCTCGGGCTGATCACCCTGCTGCTCGGCCTCAACAGCCCGCTGGCCGCCGTCGCTGCGGTGTTCCATATCCTCAACCATGCCACCTTCAAGGCCTCGCTGTTCATGGCGGCCGGCATCATCGACCACGAAAGCGGCACCCGCGATATCCGCAAGCTCAGCGGCCTGGTGCGCTTGATCCCGTTTACCGCGACCCTGGCGATGGTGGCCAGTGCGTCCATGGCCGGCGTGCCGTTGCTCAATGGCTTTCTGTCCAAAGAGATGTTCTTCGCTGAAACCGTGTTTATCTCAGCGACCGCCTGGGTGGAAATCGCCCTGCCGGTGATCGCGACCATCGCCGGCACGTTCAGCGTGGCCTACGCGCTGCGCTTTACGGTGGATGTGTTCTTCGGCCCGCCCGCAACCGACCTGCCCCACACCCCGCACGAGCCTCCACGCTGGATGCGCGCGCCGGTGGAACTGCTGGTGTTCACCTGCCTGCTGGTGGGGATCTTCCCGGCCCAGGTGGTCGGTTCGATCCTCGCCGCCGCCGCGCTGCCGGTGGTCGGCGGGGTGCTGCCGGAATACAGCCTGGCCATCTGGCACGGCTGGAACGCACCGATGATCATGAGCCTGGTGGCGATGTCCGGTGGCGTGGTGCTTTACCTGCTGTTGCGCAAGCAACTCAAGCGCGGACGCTTCAAGTACCCGCCGATCATCAGCTACTTCAATGGCAAGCGCGGCTTCGAACGCTGCCTGGTGGTGATGATGCGCGGCGTGCGCAGGATCGAGAAACGCATCAGCACCAAGCGCCTGCAGACGCAGCTGTTCCTGCTGGTGCTGGTCGCCGTGATCGGCGGCATGATCCCGATGCTCAACAGCGGCCTCAGTTGGGGCGACCGGCCGAAGATCCCGGGTTCCATCGTATTCGTCACCCTGTGGCTGCTGGCGATTGCCTGCGCCCTCGGTGCCGCCTGGCAAGCCAAGTACCACCGGCTGGCGGCCCTGACCATGGTCAGCGTGTGCGGCATGATGACCTGCATCACCTTCGTGTGGTTCTCGGCGCCGGACCTGGCGCTGACGCAGTTGGTCGTCGAAGTGGTGACCACCGTGCTGATCCTGCTGGGCCTGCGCTGGCTGCCACGGCGGATCGAAGAAGTCTCGCCACTGCCCAATACGTTGCGCAAGGCACGCATTCGCCGCTTGCGCGACTTCCTGCTGTCCACCGTGGTCGGTGGCGGCATGGCGCTGCTGTCCTACGCCATGCTGACCCGCCAGACGCCCAACGATATTTCCTCGTTCTACCTGAGCCGCGCCCTCCCCGAAGGCGGCGGCAGCAATGTGGTAAACGTGATGCTGGTGGACTTCCGTGGCTTCGACACCCTGGGCGAAATCACCGTACTCGGCGCCGTGGCGCTGACCGTGTACGCCCTGCTGCGGCGCTTCCGCCCCTCCAAGGAAAGCATGCAATTGCCCGCGCAACAGCGCCAACTCGCGCCGGACGTGGCCACCGACCTGGTCAACCCACGCCAGGCCAGCGACACCGCCCTGGGCTACATGATGGTGCCGGCGGTGCTGGTGCGCCTGCTGCTGCCGATTGCGCTGGTGGTGTCGTTCTATCTGTTCATGCGTGGCCATAACCAGCCGGGCGGTGGTTTCGTCGCCGGCCTGGTGATGTCGGTGGCGTTTATCCTGCAATACATGGTCGCCGGCACCCAGTGGGTCGAGGCGCAGATGAGTTTGCGGCCGATGCGCTGGATGGGCTTCGGCCTGTTCTCGGCGACCCTGACCGGGCTCGGTGCCTTGTTCGCCGGCTACCCGTTCCTCACCACCCATACCTGGCATTTCAGCTTGCCGGTGCTGGGCGACATCCATATCGCCAGCGCGCTGTTCTTCGACGTCGGCGTGTACGCCATGGTCGTCGGCTCGACGCTGCTGATGCTCACCGCTCTCGGTCACCAATCGGTGCGAGCCCATAAACCGAGCAACCAGCCGAAAACCGTTGCTACACCGGAAGGAGCCGCCTGATGGAAGAAGTCATCGCAATTGCCATTGGGGTCCTGGCGGCCTCCGGCGTCTGGTTGATCCTGCGACCACGGACGTTCCAGGTGGTGATGGGCCTGTGCCTGTTGTCATACGGGGTCAACCTGTTCATTTTCAGCATGGGTAGCCTGTTTATCGGCAAGGAGCCGATCATCAAGGACGGCGTGCCGCAAGACCTGTTGCACTACACCGATCCCCTGCCCCAGGCGTTGGTGCTGACGGCGATCGTGATCAGCTTCGCCATGACCGCGCTGTTCCTCGTGGTACTGCTGGCGTCGCGGGGCCTGACCGGCACCGACCATGTGGACGGCCGGGAGCCCAAGGAATGACGTGGGTCAATCAACTGATCGTCGCGCCGATCCTGCTGCCGTTGCTGACCGCCGCCCTGATGCTGATGCTCGGCGAGAAGCACCGCCCGCTCAAGGCGCGTATCAACCTGTTCTCGAGCATGCTCGGCCTCGCTATCGCCATCCTGCTGCTGTACTGGACGCAACAAGGCGGCCCCGGTTCGATCGGCGTGTACTTGCCCGGCAACTGGCAAGTGCCGTTCGGCATCGTGCTGGTGGTGGACCAACTGTCGGCGCTGATGCTGGTACTCACCGGGATCATCGGCGTGAGTGCGCTGCTGTTCGCCATGGCCCGCTGGGACCGCGCGGGCACCAGTTTCCATGCGTTGTTCCAGATCCAGATGATGGGCCTCTACGGCGCCTTTCTCACCGCCGACCTGTTCAACCTGTTCGTGTTCTTCGAGGTGTTGCTGGCGGCCTCCTATGGCTTGATGCTGCACGGTTCCGGCCGGGCGCGGGTGTCGTCGGGGCTGCATTACATCGCGATCAACCTGCTGGCGTCGTCGCTGTTCCTGATTGGCGCGGCAATGATCTATGGCGTCACCGGCACACTGAACTTCGCTGACCTGGCGCTGAAAATCCCGCTGGTGCCCGAGGCCGATCGCGGCCTGTTGCACGCGGGGGCGGCGATCCTCGCCACCGCATTCCTGGCCAAGGCCGGCATGTGGCCGCTGAACTTCTGGCTGGCGCCGGCGTACTCATCGGCCAGCGCGCCGGTGGCGGCGATGTTCGCGATCATGACCAAGGTCGGCGTGTACACCGTGCTGCGCCTGTGGACCCTGCTGTTCTCCGGCCAGGCCGGGGCCTCGGCGCTGTTCGGCGGCGACTGGCTGGTGTACGGCGGCATGGCGACCATCCTCTGCGCGGCGCTGGCGATGCTGGCGGCGCAGCGCCTGGAGCGCATGGCCAGCCTGAGCATCCTGGTTTCGGCCGGCATCCTGCTGTCGTCGGTGGGGTTCGCCCAGCCGAGCCTGACAGCCGGGGCACTGTTCTATCTGATCAGTTCCACACTGGCCTTGAGCGCGCTGTTCCTGCTGGCCGAATTGATCGAACGCTCGCGCTCGGCCAACGACCTGCCGCTGGATGAAGAGATCGATGCGCTGCCCAAGGCCATGGAATCCCTGCATCCACGCCCCGGCGTCAATCTCGATGACGAACAGAAAGCCGTGGTCGGCCAGGTGATTCCCTGGACCATGGCCTTCCTCGGCTTGAGCTTTGTCGCCTGCGCGCTGCTGATCATCGGCATGCCGCCGCTGTCGGGGTTTATCGGCAAGCTCAGTCTGTTGAGCGCGCTGGTCAATCCGTTGGGCTTGGGCCATGCGCTGGATGAGCCCGTCCGCCCTGCCGCGTGGGGCCTGGTGGCGCTGCTGATCCTGTCCGGCCTGGCCTCGCTGATCGCCTTCGCCCGCCTGGGCATCCAACGCTTCTGGACCCCGGAAGAGCGCCCTTCACCGCTGCTGCGCCGTTACGAGTGCGTGCCGATCTTCTTCCTGCTCGGCCTGAGCATCCTGCTGACCTTCAAGGCCGAGCCGCTGATGCGCTACACCCTCGACACCGCCAAGAGCCTGAACAACCCGGAACAGTATGTGATGGCGGTCATGGCCACACGCCCGGTGCCCAGCCCTGAAGCCAGGACCGCCGCGCTGGAGGTGCAGCCATGAAGCGCCTGTTCCCGGCCCCGTGGTTGTCGCTGGCGTTGTGGGTGTTGTGGCTGGTGCTGAACCTGTCCGTGAGCCCTGGCAACCTGCTGCTGGGCGCGCTGTTGGGTTTTCTCGCGCCGCTGCTGATGGCGCCGCTGCGCCCGTTGTCGATTCGTATCCATCGTCCCGGAGTGATCATCCGCCTGTTCTTTCGGGTGGGGCGTGATGTGATCGTCTCCAACCTGCAAGTCGCCTGGGGCGTGCTGGTGTGCGGCTCGCGGCCACCGCGTTCGCGCTTTATCAAAATCCCCCTGGACCTGCGCGACGCCAACGGCCTGGCCGTGTTGTCGATGATCACCAGCGTGACCCCCGGCACCGTCTGGTCGGAACTCGCCCTGGACCGCAGCATCCTGTTGTTGCACGTCTTCGATCTGGACGATGAAGCGCAGTTTATCCAGCACTTCAAACACGACTACGAACGGCCCTTGATGGAGATCTTCGAATGAGCGCCCTGCTCTCCAATGCGATCCTGTTCAGCCTGTTCCTGTTCTCGCTGGCCATGGCGCTGACCCTGATCCGCCTGTTCAAAGGCCCATCGGCCCAGGACCGGGTCCTGGCGCTGGACTATCTGTACATCCTGGCGATGCTGATGATGCTGGTGCTGGGCATTCGGTATGCCAGTGATACCTACTTCGAAGCGGCGCTGTTGATCGCGCTGTTTGGCTTTGTCGGGTCATTTGCCCTGGCCAAATTCCTGCTGCGTGGCGAGGTGATCGAATGATGCCGTTATGGATTGAAGTGTGCGTGGCCGTGTTGCTGGTGCTGAGCAGCGTGTTTGCGCTGATTGGCGCAATCGGGTTGCTGCGCATGAAGGATTTCTTCCAGCGCATGCACCCGCCGGCACTGGCCTCGACGTTGGGCGCGTGGAGCGTGGCGTTGGCGTCGATCATCTATTTTTCGATGCTCAAGTCCGCGCCGGTGCTGCACGGCTGGCTGATCCCGATCTTGTTGTCGATCACCGTGCCGGTGACGACGCTGCTGCTGGCGCGCACGGCGTTGTTCCGCAAGCGCATGGCCGGGGATGACGTGCCGGCCGAGGTCAGCAGCCGTCGCTGAGTTCTGAAGCGACACGGTCAAAAAAATGTGGGAGGGGGCTTGCCCCGGTACAGACCGGAGACATCCTTTACGTTTGAAACCGGAGACATCGTTTACATGTATTAATCATGGCCAGGAGGTAACTGGCCATGTCATGGAATCGAGAGTCCCCGATGGATCAAAAAGTCAGATTGATAGGCGACTGGCTGTCCGGCGCCTATTCAAAACGTCAACTGGCATTGAGCTACGGCATTAGTCGACCGACCTTGGACAAGTGGCTGCAACGGTATGCCACTGCTGGCCTGGACGGGCTCAAGGACGCCTCACGCCGTCCACTCTCAAGCCCTTTTCAAACGTGCGATGCGCATATTGCTGCTCTAATCGAGCTCAAGCATCAACACCATGACTGGGGCCCCAAAAAGCTGGTCAAGGTCCTTTCCAATCGCTATCCGGAATGTCATTGGCCGGCACCCAGCACGGCGGGGGAATGGCTCAAACGAGCGGGACTGGTTCAAGAGCGGCGCAAGCGCAATCGCCCGCCTACCGGCCCCGTCAAACTTCGCCCGGCAGATCTCCCCAATCAAACGTGGGCCGCTGACTTCAAAGGCGACTTTTTAATGGCGGATGGCCGACGCTGTTACCCGCTGACGCTCACGGATCAGGCCAGCAGATTCATATTGTTGTGTCGTGCGCAGCCCAGTGTGGCTGGGGCCCGCGAGGGTTTTGACTGGGCTTTTCGCGAGTACGGTCTGCCTGATGTCATCCGGACTGACAACGGTTCACCTTTCGCCTCAACCGGTCTCAGCAGGCTCTCCAGTCTGGCCGTCTGGTGGATACGACTGGGTATCTACCCAGAGCGTATTCAGCCGGGGCGACCCGATCAGAACGGGCGGCATGAGCGTATGCATCGCTCACTCAAGGCCGCGTTACTGAAGACGCCAGAAGCCAATATGGTGCAGCAGCAGTTGGCGTTTGAACGATTTCGACAGGAATTCAATCATGATCGGCCGCACGAGGCGTTAGACATGAAGGTGCCGAACGATCTGTACGATAAATCGCCAAGGATCTATACAGGCTGGGTACCTCCTGCCGAATATGGAGCGGATATGGAGGTACGCAAAGTCAGAACAGACGGGTCAATGAAGTGGAGGGGCAGGATGATCTTTTTGAGTGAGTCACTGGTAGGAGAGTCCGTTGGACTGCGAGAAGTGGACGACAACGTGTGGGACATGTACCTATGTAACTATCCACTGGGTAGGCTAGACAGCGGTGCAAGCAGGCTATCCAGCACCCAGAAACGTAAAGGATGTCCCCGGTCTCGTTTGTAAAGGATGTCTCCGTTCGTACACCCCGATAGCAGGGTGTCAGTGAGTGCAGCTGTCGCTGACACACCGCTATCGGGGGCAAGCCCCCTCCCACAGTTTGATTGAGGCTAGGCGAAGGATCGGATTCGTGCCGCCAACTCCGCCAATTCGGCATCATCCGCCCGACCCGAATCGTGCGACGAGATATACCCTTCATAGGCCTCAAAGAACTTATCCACCTTCGAGCTCAACGGCTTGAACGTGCTGTCCTGCCCCGTCCCATGCATGGGAAACAGCTTCGCATGCAGGTGATCCACCCCGTAGCCTTCCAGGATCATCCCCGTGCGCGCCACATCGGGAAACGCCCGGTCGATCTGCTGCGCAGTTTTCTTCGCCGCCACCACCAGACCTGACAGCACTTCATCCGACTGCGCAAACGCATAACTGCCGTAATGTTGCTTGGGGATCACCACGCTGAAGCCTGGGGTGTTGGGGAAAATAGACAGGAAGGCCATATGGTGTTCGTCTTCCCACAGAATATGGGCCGGGGAGGTTTTTCGGACAATGCTGCAGAAAATACAATCCATTTGAATCACCGTCAGTTTCATCATGGGTTGGGTTGTGGCGACTATCTAAAAGTAAGCGTCGGCCGGCGTCAAAAAAACCGTAGAAACGAGAACTTTCCGACATCTTTTTAGGGTTGCCCCTCGGACGATGCATCACTAATCTTCGGCGGTCGCTGCAAATTCAGCGACCGGGTTTCGCAGCCCGGTTAAACTCTAGACGCACAGCGTCCACCTCAGATAGCGGGCGTTTTTTAATGCCTGATGTTATGGCGGCTGTGCGCGGGATACCTTCGGGTATGCCGGGTGCCTAGAGTCCCGGTCTGCGAACCTGCGTACAGCTGCCACCCGGGTATCGTTTCGCAGCGATGGGTGGTGGCTCCAATACTCTAGGAGCTAAATCATGATTAAAGACAGTCCGAATCCGCCGTCGAATTCAAGCGCGTTTCAAGCTGCTGCTCATCGAGCGATTAACCATTATTTGAACTCACCCAAGAACACCGAACAGCCTGCACCAAACCATGGCCTCTTTGCCGTGCGCGATAACGTGGATGCCGAGACACTGCTGGTCAATGCGTCGGAGGATCTTGCGTCAGCTCAGGCACTGGCGAGCCATTTGGCGTTCGAAATTGATGGCGCTTCGCGTAGCGTGGCGCTAGGAATTTGCCGGATGCTGGAGGGAATTGAATTATTAGTGGATAGAGCATTGGATCAGTATCCACTCCCAGCTCAGCGTTAGGACCAGAGCGGCCTTACAACTGGCGTATCTATGAGGGGAGTAAATAGATACGCTCCTGCTACTTGATCGCTGCCGACGTGAACCTGATCTAGGGTTTTGATATTTTGCGGATTGAAGCGGTTAATTTCTGTACCAACATTCCAACTGGATCGCTTGGATAGCCCAAGGAAAAACTCACTAACGCGTCTTAAAAAGCCAAAAGGAAACAGGGCAAATGGATTCACGCACCTTCAACATCCAGCAGATGTTTCAAGACAGGCGTCAGTATCGAGTTCCGTTCTACCAACGGCCCTACGTATGGAGTCGAGAAGACCAATGGGAGCGCCTTTGGGAAGACATACGCGACAAAGCAGAATCTCGTCTTACAGGCGATAAGGCAGTGCCTCATTTTATGGGGGCCGTCGTGCTGGAACCCCAAAAGAAGACAGGCCTGTTAGGAGTCGAGCGACACCACATCATTGATGGACAACAACGTTTGACAACGATGCAATATGTACTGACTGCATTGACGCACGCTTTGCGCGAATGGGAACAGCCAAATTTCCTGCCCGTCATCGAAACCTGTCTACGCAACAGCAACCAAGAGACCATGGAAGAAAAAGAGGTAGAGCTTTTCAAGCTCTGGCCCACATTTCGAGACCGTCATCAATATACCCAAGCGATGACGGCTATATCGATCGACGACCTGCGTGAAAGATTTCCTTCGAGCTTTACGCAAAGCGGCAGTATTCGAAAAATAGGCATTAACCATCCTCCAGCACTAGAAGCGATTGTATTTTTCCGTAATGCGATGATCGAATGGGGAGAGAGTCAGACGGAAGAGTCTTACCTCTCCGTCGCAGTGGCTTTAGCGACAGCTGTCCTTACAGACCTTTCAATAGTATGCATTTCACTGGGTGAAGACGACGACGCCCAAGTCATATTTGAAACACTCAATGGTCATGGTGCACAACTCCATGCGACCGATTTAATTCGCAACTTCATTTTTATGCGTGCTGGATTGAATGCTGATGATCTTTACAAAAATCTCTGGTCCAGATTTGAAGATGAATTATGGTCAGAGCCACAGTCACGTGGCCGACTCAACCGGCCCCGACTGGAGTGGTTCGTACAAACCGTACTGCAAGCAGAAACTGCTGAAGAAATTGATATCGGACGATTATACGCTGGCTATCGCCGTTTTGTGGATGACACACCGAAACTATACAGCGCAGACGCCCAACTTGAGTTGCTCAACAGCCACGCCGAACACTATCGTAATTTGGTAAAAGGCACTGGAGAGACACCCATTGGCATATTCGGTCGACGCGTTGCCGCGTGGGATGCGTCTCCTACGCACGCCTTGGCGCTCAAGGTTGCTTCATCGTATCTTTCGTTTGAAGACCAGCACAACATTTTTGACTGCATAGAATCATATCTAGTGCGCCGGGCGGTATGCGGACTCACCAGAAAAAGCTACAACAAAGTTTTTTCACAACAACTGAAAAAACTTCAAGCTGGAGAGCTAAGCGCCACTGCGTTTCGAAAAAACTTGGCTGAACCGCTTGGGGACGCTTCGCGCTGGCCAACTGACGAAGAGTTTCTACACCATTGGCTGGAAGGTGATATTTATCCAGGTCGCCTCGATGCGATAAAGCTACGGACCACCTTCCACCGTCTAGAAACGGCACTCCGTACAGAGCGAAGTGAAGAGCGCGTGCCATTGGCGTTGGATACCTTAGACATCGACCACATCCTTCCTCAGTCTTGGTATGCGCACTGGTCACTCTCCGACGGTACACTTTCAACCGCTGCTGAAGCAACTGAAGCGTACAAACTTGAATATGTATCAGGCCACTTAGACAATCGCTCACAAGCCATTCTTAATCGTGAGTACTCCGTACCTCGCATGGGCAATCTCACTCTCGTACACTATGGAGTTAACCGTTCACTGCAAAATCATGCATATTCTCAGAAGCGACAGGCATTGTTTGAACACTCAAATCTTCATCTAAATCGTGAGTTGATGCAAATAACTCAGTGGAACGAAACAACTATCACTGAACGTGGCGCCAAATTATTTGAGGTCGCACGGACATTGTGGATTGGTCCAAGTACGTGACGCAGGCCAGCACCTATATTTGATTGGAGCTCTGTCACGGTTTCAGACGCTTAGCCCCATTAAAAAAACGCCCCGAACCAGTCGGGGCGTTTTTCATTCAGCGCTTACAGATCAAGCCTGATCAGCCAACCGCCACGTCGTCCCACCCTTGCCGTCTTCCAACACCACACCCATCGCGGTCAGTTGGTCACGGATGCGGTCGGACTCCGCCCAGTCCTTGTTGGCCCGAGCCGCCAAACGCGCCTGGATCAGCGCGTCTACTTCAGCCGCATCCACACGCCCTTCGGCGCCGGCTTGCAGGAAGTCATCGGCTTCCATCTGCAACACGCCCAGCACGCTGGCCAGTTCTTTCAGGCGTGCAGCCAGACCGGCTGCGGCGTCGAGATCGCTCTCACGCAGGCGGTTGATCTCGCGCACCATCTCGAACAGCACCGCGCAGGCTTCCGGGGTGCCGAAGTCGTCGTTCATCACTTCGGTGAACCGGGCCACGAACGCTTCGCCGCCGGCCGGGGCCACGCAGGGCAGGCCTTTCAACGCGTGGTAGAAACGCTCCAGAGCGCCTTTGGCGTCCTTGAGGTTGTCTTCCGAGTAGTTGATCGCGCTGCGATAGTGGCTCGACACCAACAGGTAACGCACCACTTCCGGATGGTACTTTTCCAGCACGTCGCGGATGGTGAAGAAGTTGTTCAAGGACTTGGACATCTTCTCGCCATTGATGCGGATCATGCCGCAGTGCATCCAGGCGTTGGCGTAGGTCTTGCCGGTGGCGGCTTCGCTTTGGGCGATTTCGTTTTCGTGGTGCGGGAACTCGAGGTCGCTGCCGCCACCATGAATGTCGAAGGTCTCGCCCAGGCAGCAGGTGGACATCACCGAGCACTCGATGTGCCAGCCCGGACGCCCGGCGCCCCAAGGTGATTCCCAGCTTGGCTCGCCGGGCTTGGTGCCTTTCCACAGCACGAAGTCGAGCGGGTCTTGCTTGGCTTCGTCGACTTCGATGCGCGCGCCGATGCGCAGGTCTTCGATTTTCTTGCGCGACAGCTTGCCGTAGCCCATGAACTTGGCGACGCGGTAGTACACGTCGCCATTGCCTGGGGCGTAAGCGTAGCCCTTGTCGATCAAGGTCTGGATCATCGCGTGCATGCCCGGGATATGGTCCGTGGCGCGCGGTTCCATGTCCGGCTTGAGGATGTTGAGGCGCGCCTCGTCCTCGTGCATCGCGGCGATCATGCGCGCGGTCAGGGCGTCGAACGACTCGCCGTTTTCCTTGGCGCGGTTGATGATCTTGTCGTCGATGTCGGTGATGTTGCGCACATAGGTCAAGTCGTAGCCGCTGAAACGCAACCAGCGGGTCACCAGGTCAAAGGCGACCATGCTGCGGCCGTGGCCGATGTGGCAGTAGTCGTATACGGTCATGCCGCATACGTACATGCGCACCTTGTTGCCATCCAGCGGCTTGAAGACTTCTTTGCTCTTGCTGAGCGTGTTGTAGATCGTTAGCACGACAAATCCCTTAAATCACTGGCCCCACGAATCACGCAAGGTCACGGTACGGTTGAATACCGGATGACCAGGTTTCGAGTCCTTGATATCCGCGCAGAAGTAGCCTTCGCGCTCGAACTGGAAACGGTCTTCCGGCTGTGCATTGCCAAGGGATGGCTCGGCACGACAACCCGTGAGTACTTGCAGGGAGTTCGGGTTGATGTTGTCGAGGAAGCTCGCGCTGTCTTCGGCTTTCTCAGGGTTCGGCGAACGGAACAGACGATCGTACAGACGCACTTCGCACTCGACGCTGGCGGCGGCCGGCACCCAGTGGATCACGCCTTTGACCTTGCGGCCTTCAGGGTTCTTGCCCAGGGTCTCTGGGTCATACGAGCAACGCAGTTCGACGATATTACCCGCGGCGTCCTTGATCGCCTCGTCGGCGCGGATCACGTAGCTGCCGCGCAGGCGCACTTCGCCGGCGGGTTCCAGGCGCTTGTAGCCTTTTGGCGGCTCTTCCATGAAGTCGTCACGGTCGATGTAGATTTCACGGGCAAACGGCAGTGCGCGCACGCCCATGTCTTCTTTCGGGTGGCGTGGCAGTTCGAGGTTCTCGACCTGGCCTTCCGGGTAGTTGGTGATCACGACTTTCAGCGGGCGCAGCACACACATGGCACGCGGGGCGCTGTGGTCGAGGTCGTCACGGATGCTGAATTCGAGCATACCGAAGTCGACCACGCCGTCGGAACGGTTGGTGCCGACCATTTCGCAGAAGTTGCGGATGGATTTGGGCGTGTAGCCGCGACGACGGAAGCCCGACAGCGTCGACATGCGCGGGTCGTCCCAGCCGTTGACGTGCTTTTCATCCACCAGTTGCTTGAGCTTGCGCTTGCTGGTGATGGTGTAGTTCAGGTTCAGGCGGCTGAATTCGTACTGGCGCGGCTGTGCCGGAACCGGCAGGTGCTCCAGGAACCATTCGTACAGCGGACGGTGGCTTTCGAACTCCAGGGTGCAGATGGAGTGGGTGATGCCTTCGATGGCGTCCGACTGACCGTGGGTGAAGTCGTAGTTCGGGTAGATGCACCACTTATCACCGGTCTGGTGGTGATGGGCATGGCGGATGCGGTACATGATCGGGTCGCGCAGGTTCATGTTCGGCGAGGCCATGTCGATCTTGGCACGCAGTACACGGGCGCCGTCCGCGAACTCACCGGCGCGCATGCGGGCGAACCAGTCCAGGTTCTCTTCCACCGAGCGGTCGCGGAACGGGCT
Source organism: Pseudomonas marginalis (assembly GCF_024169655.1). Classification (GTDB taxonomy): domain Bacteria; phylum Pseudomonadota; class Gammaproteobacteria; order Pseudomonadales; family Pseudomonadaceae; genus Aquipseudomonas; species Aquipseudomonas paraveronii. The sequence goes on from NZ_JALJWV010000001.1 coordinate 3,707,399, forward strand.
GTTCTTGCCCGGCTCGGTCAGCGTGCCACGGTATTCCTTGGCCTGTTCAGGGGTGAGGTCGTCGACGTAGGCCTTGCCGGCCTTGATCAGTAAGATGGCCCAGTCGAACAACTGGTCGAAATACTTGGACGCATAGCGCACTTCACCGGACCATTCGAAGCCCAGCCACTTGATGTCGCTTTCGATGGCGTCGATGTATTCCTGGTCTTCCTTGGCCGGGTTGGTGTCGTCGAAACGCAGGTGCGTGACGCCACCGAACTCCTGGGCCAGACCGAAGTTCACACAGATCGACTTGGCGTGACCGATGTGCAGGTAGCCGTTGGGCTCTGGCGGGAAGCGGGTGACGATCTGCGTGTGCTTGCCCGAATCCAGGTCCGCCTGGATGATCGGGCGCAGGAAGTTGACCGTGGCGGCAGGGCCGGCCTTGGCGTTCGAGGTAGGGTCGACAGTGGGCTTGCTCATAATATCCTTGAACAGACGAGTACGTGGCCTTGGTCAGGCCAGATAAAACAAAGGGCTTATCATAGCCGAAGCGGTCAACCGCCTGACAGAGCGCGACCCAAAACTGCTGCTTTAATTGCCCGGGCGGTAAAAAACCACCTCGAAATTCCCGCAGGGCACGCTAAACTGCGCGTCTTGGCCACCGTTTAGCCAAACAGGTCAGGCGCATAGGCGCCCGAACCCACGAATTTCCTGAAAAGAGTAGTACACATGACTCAAGTCAAACTGACCACCAACCACGGTGACATCGTCATCGAACTGAACGCCGAGAAAGCGCCAATCACCGTCGCCAACTTCATTGAATACGTGAAAGCCGGCCACTACGAAAACACCGTTTTCCACCGTGTCATCGGCAACTTCATGGTCCAGGGCGGCGGTTTCGAGCCTGGCATGAAAGAAAAGAAAGACAAGCGCCCAAGCATCCAGAACGAAGCGGACAACGGCCTTTCCAACGACAAATACACCGTCGCCATGGCCCGTACCATGGAGCCGCATTCGGCCTCCGCGCAGTTCTTCATCAACGTCGCCGACAACGCCTTCCTCAACCACAGCGGCAAGAACGTGCAGGGCTGGGGCTACGCGGTGTTCGGTAAAGTCACCGAAGGCACTGACGTCGTCGACAAGATCAAAGGCGTTGCCACCACCAGCAAAGCCGGCCACCAAGACGTGCCAACAGACGACGTGATCATCGAGAAAGCCGAGATCGTTGAGTGATATTGCTGATTTCAGACTTGCATCTGGAAGAAGATCGCCCGGACATTACCCGGGCGTTTCTGGATTTACTCCACGGCCGCGCCCGTGGCGCCCAGGCGTTGTACATCCTCGGGGACTTCTTTGAAGCCTGGGTTGGCGACGATGGGATCACCCCTTTCCAGCGCTCGATTTGCGCGGCCCTGCGCGAGTTGAGCGACAGTGGCACACCGATTTTCATCATGCATGGCAACCGCGACTTCCTGATCGGCAAGGCGTTCTGCAAAGCTGCGGGCGCCAAGCTGCTCAAGGACCCGAGCGTCGTGCAACTCGCCGGCGAGCCCGCGCTGTTGATGCACGGCGACAGCCTCTGCACCCGCGACATCGGCTATATGAAGCTGCGGCGCACCCTGCGTAACCCGATTGTGCTGTTTATCCTGCGTCACCTGCCCTTGCGCACCCGCCACACACTGGCGCGCAAGCTGCGCAGCGAAAGCCGGGCGCAGACGCGGATGAAGGCCAACGACATTGTCGATGTCACCCCCGAGGAAGTGCCGCGGGTGATGCAGCAGTTCGGCGTGCGCACCTTGGTCCACGGCCATACGCACCGCCCCGCCATTCATAAGTTGCAGATTGGTGACCAGGCGGCCAGGCGCATTGTGCTGGGGGATTGGGACAAGCAAGGCTGGGCATTGCAGGTGGATGAGCAAGGGTTTCAGTTGGCGGCGTTTGACTTCGTCAATCCGCAACTGGCACTGCCCGGCGCCTGATCAACTGTGGGAGGGGGCTTGCCCCCGATGGTGGTGTATCAGTCAGCCTGTTTGAAGCTGACCCACCGCTATCGGGGGCAAGCCCCCTCCCACAGTTGATTGCATTCCAACCTTGGTTGATCAGTGCCCTGATGCAGCCGGCCCCGCCTTCGCGGTGAACGGCGGCTTGGCCAGCCACACCAGCAGCATCAAGCCCATGAACATCCACCCCAGCAACGTGAAGTAATCCACGGTGGACATCATGTATGCCTGGCTGGTGAGGATCTGGTCCAACTGCGCATAAGCCTTGTGCCCTGCCCCTCCGAGTGCTTCCAGTGCATTGCGGGTGGCCGAGTCATAGGTGGTCATGTTCTCGCTCATGTACGCATGGTGCTGGTCGGCGCGGCGAATCCAGATCCAGGTGGTCAGCGAGGCCGCGAAGCTACCGCCCAGGGTCCGCAGGAAGGTCGCAAGACCTGCGCCGTCGGCGATTTGGTGCGGCGGCAGGTCGGACATCAGGATGCTCAAGGTCGGCATGAAGAACAGCGCCACGCCGATGCCCATGAACAGCTGCACCAGGGCGATATGCTGGAAGTCCACCTCATTGGTGAAACTGGCGCGCATGAAGCAGCTCAGGCCAATCGCCAGGAACGCCAGGCCTGCCAGCAGGCGCAGGTCGAACCTGTGCGCATACTTGCCGACAAACGGCGACATCAGCACCGGCAGAATACCGATCGGCGCCACGGCCAGGCCGGCCCAGGTTGCGGTGTAGCCCATCTGGGTTTGCAGCCACTGCGGCAGGATCAGGTTGATGCCGAAGAAGCCCGCGTAGCCGAGGACCAGCACGATGGTGCCGATGCGGAAGTTGCGGTAGGCGAACAGCCGCAGGTTGACCACCGGGTGTTTGTCGGTCATTTCCCAGATGATGAACACCGCCAGGGCAATCACCGAAATCGCCGCCCCCACAATGATGAAGTTGGACTCGAACCAGTCCAGGTCGTTGCCCTTGTCGAGGATGATCTGCAACGCGCCGACCCCGACGATCAAGCTCAACAGCCCCACATAGTCCATCGGCTGGTAGCTGGTGACCACCGGGCGTTTCTTCAACTGCGAACGCACCACCATCACCGCAAAGATGCCGATGGGCACGTTGATAAAGAAGATCCACGGCCAACTGTAGCTGTCGGTGATCCAGCCGCCGAGGATGGGACCGGCAATCGGCGCCACCACCGTGACCATCGCCAGCAGTGCCAGGGCCATGCCGCGCCTCGCCGGTGGGTAGACCGCGATCAGCAACGTCTGGGTCATCGGGTACAACGGCCCGGCCACCAAACCTTGCAGCACCCGAAAGCCAATCAGCTCGGGCATCGAAGTGGAAATACCGCAAAGAAACGAGGCCAGCACGAACAGAATGGTGGCCCAGAGAAACAGCTTCACCTCGCCAAAGCGTCGGCTCAACCAGCCGGTCAACGGCAAGGCAATGGCGTTGCTCACCGCGAACGAGGTGATCACCCAGGTGCCCTGCTCCGAACTCACGCCAAGGTTGCCGGAAATGGTCGGCAACGCCACGTTGGCGATCGTGGTATCGAGCACCTGCATGAAGGTCGCCAGCGACAGGCCAATGGTGGCCATCAATAAGCTGGGCGGCGAGAAGGACGCGTTATGGCTCATCAGCGTTGCGCAGCCTTGGGCGCGGCGAGGCTGTTGTCATGAATCAACTGAGTGATCATGGCATCGGCTTCGGCCAATTGGCGGTCATACACGTTGGTGGTGAACGAGGCCTTTTGTGGCGCCTGTTGCGCCAGCACCGGGCCGCTCTGGTCGTGCAGGTCGACGTTGACCAGGGTGCTCAAGCCCACGCGCAGCGGGTGCTTGGCCAGTTCTTCGGCATTGATATGGATGCGCACCGGCACCCGTTGCACGATCTTGATCCAGTTGCCGGTGGCGTTCTGCGCAGGCAGCAAGGCAAACGCGCTACCGGTGCCGGCGCCGAGGCTGTCGATGGTGCCGCTGAACTTCACATCGCTGCCGTAAATGTCCGCTTCGATGTCCACCGGTTGGCCGATACGCATATTGCGCAGTTGGGTTTCCTTGAAGTTGGCGTCGATCCACAGCTGGTTCAGCGGGATCACCGCCATCAACGCCGTGCCCGGCTGCACGCGCTGGCCCAGTTGCACGGTGCGCTTGGCTACATAGCCGGTGACGGGGGCAATCAAGGTGCTACGCGCATTGGCCAGGTAGGCTTGGCGCAGTTGCGCGGCGGCGGCTTGCACGTCCGGATGGGACGAGATCACCGTGTCATCCACCAGCGCGTTGCTGCTTTTGAGCTGTTGTTCAAGGTTGGTCAGGGCGTTCTTGGCCGCGGTCAGGCTGTCGCGGGCGTGGGATAGTTCCTCCTGGGAAATCGCCCCACCCTGGGCCAGGGTTTTACGCCGATTGAAGTTGTCCTGGGCGGTTTGCACATCCGCCTTCTGCGCATTGACCTGGGCTTTCATGCCATCGACGTTGCTGTACAAACCCCGCACCTGGCGCACGGTGCGGGCCAGGTTGGCCTCGGCACTTTGCAGGCCGACGGCTGCGTCGTTGGGGTCGAAGTTGATCAGCACCTGGCCTTCGTGGACCAGGTCGCCATCGTCGGCGCCGATGCTGACCACGGTGCCGGTGACCAGCGGGGTGATTTCCACCACGTTGCCGTTGACGTAGGCGTCGTCGGTGCTTTCATTGAAGCGGCCGTAGAGTTCATACCAACCCCAAACCCCGACGACGCTGAGGATGACGATCAGCGTCAGGCCGATCAGCATCACTTTGCGTTTGCGTGGGTTGTTATCGGGCTTTCCCGTTGCGGTGTTGCTTTCGGCAGTGGCCATGTCAGTTACCTCAAATTATTCCGTGCGTGTAGCTGGGGTGGTCGATGCCACATTTGCGGCGTCGTAGCCGCCACCCAGGGCTTGCATCAGTTGGATCGACAGGTCGATTTGCGCGGCATTCAGGGTCGCTAGCTGGCGCTGGGCTTGCAGCAATTGCTGCTCGATGCTGAGCACGTCCAGGTAGTTGCCGATCCCCGAGCTGTAACGCTGCATCGCGGTGTCGTAGGACTGCTGGGCAATGTCCGCGGCGTGTTGCTGGGCCTGGATCTGCCGACCGGTTTCGCGCAGTTGTGAAAGGCTGTTGCCAATATCGCCCAGGGCTTGCACCAGGGTTTTGTTGTACTGGGCCACGGCCAGGTCATAGTCGGCATCACGCGCATCGAGGTCGGCGCGCAGGCGACCGCCGTCGAAGATCGGCAGCGAGATCGTCGGCGCAATGTTGAAGAAGCGGCTGGCCGAACCGAACATCGCATCGCCCAGCAACGACTCGGCCCCGGCGCTCGCGCTCAGGTTGAGGTTGGGGTAGAAGTTGGCCTTGCCGGCGGCAATGTTCTTGCTTGCCGCTTCCACACGCCAACGTGCGGCGATCAGGTCCGGGCGACGGCCCAGCAATTCGGCGGGCAGCACCGAGGGTACGGCGACGGCGCTGGGCTTGAGTACATTCGGACGCACCAGCTCGTTACCCCGGTCGGGGCCTTTGCCGAGCAATACCGCCAGGGCGATTTTTGCGCTCTGCAGTTGTTTTTCCGCATCGATCAGTTGCGACTGGGAGCTGGCTTCCAGGCTTTCGGTCTGTTGGAACTGGTACTGACTGTCGATGCCCGAGTTCAGGCGGCGCTGGCTCAGGTTGAGCATTTGCCGGGTGCGCTTGAGATCGTCATTGGCCAGGTCGCGCACGATATGCGCCTGGCCCAGGTCGCTGTAAGCCTTGGCCACATCGGCCGCCAGGGTCAGGCGCGCGGCCTGCTGGTCGACTTCGGCGGCCCGGGCCTGGCCCAACGCGGCTTCCCAGGCAGCACGCTGGCCGCCCCAGAGGTCGAAGTTGTAGTTGAAGCTGGCGCCGATATTTCGCACCGTCGAGTAGGCATCGCCCTGCCCCAGCGGGTCCTTGTCTTTCGCCAGGCGCGAACGGCTGACACCGGCGCTGGCGTCCAGGGTCGGCATGCGTGCGGCGTTCGCCGCATAGGCGGCGGCTTCGGCCTGGTGGGCACGGGCGCTGGCCACTTGCATGTCGGGGCTGTTTTGCAGGGCTTCCTGGATCAAGCCGTCGAGTTGCGGGTCGCCGAGGCTTTTCCACCAGTCGGCACGGGGCCAGGCGGCGCTCGACAGGGTCACGCCGGTCAACGACTGACCGGTCTGCAGGGTGTTCGCGTCGAGGCGTCGGCCCTGGGTGTCGAGGCCGCTGAAATTGGCGCAACCGGCCATGCTCATGGCCGCCAGCACCAGGCAAAGGGCACGTGCGTTCATGCTTTACCTACCCGCTGAAGGGTGATGGGATCACCGGCAGCTATGAGCATTTTCTTGAGGATCTTTTCCAGGGTTTGCAATTCACCTGGCTCCAGTGCGCCAGCCAACTGGTTCAATGCCTCGGCGCCGATGTACGGCAGCCTGTCCGCCAGGCGCTGGCCGTCGTCGGTCAATACCAATTGCACTTGGCGACGGTCCAGCGCCGAACGCTTGCGACCAAGCAGGCCTTTTTGCTCCAGGCGATCGAGCATGCGGGTCATCGAACCGCTGTCCAGCGACAGGTGGCGGCACAGTTCCGCCGGGGTGTCGACACCGAACTGCGCCATGATGATCAACACCTTGAACTGCGCGGCAGTGATGCCGTGCGGCTCCATATGGGTGTCGATGATCTTGTCTTTAAGGATGGCGGCACGCCCCAGCAACAGCCCGAGGTGGCAGTTGTGGAAGTTGTCCGGGGTGAAGTGTTTCATCGGAAGTCACCTTATTACTGCCTAGGCAGCGAATGTGTGACGAGATATTACTGCTTAGGCAGCGAATGTCAAATGAAATGATTAGCTTGCTTGGTATGTGCGAGCGAGCAAGCCCGCTCGCACTTTTTCATCGAGGGCGGATCTAGAAATCCCGCTTATAGAAAATATCCAACGAACTGGCCACACCACTGGCCACCTCCAGATACACCTTCTTGCTCAACAGGTAGCGCAAAGCAATGGTGCTGGCCGGCTCGAACACCCCAACCCCATAACGCAGGCTGAGTTTCTCCGAGATCTTGCCGCTGGCGACCACGGCGGTGTTGGTGCCGCTGCCTTGGGTATCGAGTTCGAAATCCTGGATGCCGAGGTTCTTGGCAATGTCCGAGGTCACCCCGGCACTGCCCATCAAGCCCAGGCCCAGGGCGGCTTGGGCGAGCATATTGTTGTCTTCACCGGTGGTGCTCAGCGGACGGCCGAGCACCAGGTAGGACAGCGCCTGTTCCTGGCTCATGGCCGGCTCGGAGAAGATCTGCGTAGTGGGCTGTTCGGCGCTGCCGCTCAAGCGGATACCGGCGACGACATCGCCGGTCTTGCGGATCGCTTCGATATCCAGATAAGGCTGGTCGAGCGGCCCGGCGAACAGCAAACGCGCACGGCGCACATCCAGCTTCTGGCCGTAGGCACGGTAGCGGCCGTCGTTGAGCCACAGCTCGCCGCGGGTGTCCAGGTTGTCGCCGATATGCACATGCCCCTGCACCTTGGCGGTGAGGCCGAAGCCCGAGAAGTTGAGCTGGTCTTCACCCACCGCCACGTCGATATCCATCGCCATTGCCATCGGCGGCTTGCCCTCTTCGGTCTGGCTGCCGACGATCACCGTGTCATCGGAGACCTTGACCGTCGACGGCGGCAGTTCGCGCACGGTGATGTCACCGCGCGGGATCTGCACCTTGCCGGCGATCGCGAGCTTGTCGTTCTTCAGGCTGATTTTCAGGTCGGGCGCGACTTCCAGCACCGCGTAAGGCTCGACGGTGACCGGCAGTTGCGAGCCTTGCAAGCTGAGGTCGACCACCAGGGCGCGCCCCCAGTCGATATGACCCTTGAGGCTGCCCTGCCCGGCCTTGCCGCTGCGCCAGCGGCCATCGAGTTGCACGCTTTCGCCAGCAATCAGCGCCTGCACGTTCAAACCTTCGAGGCTGATGGGCAGTTCCGGTCCGGAAATCTCGCCGCCCACCAAGTTCACGTTGCCGTTGACCAGCGGCGCCAGCAGGCCGCCGGAGATGCGGCCAGTACCGTTGAGCTTGCCGTGGAGTTTTTCCACCATCGGCACAAACGGCCGCGCCACAGCAAGGTCGAGACCGGTGAGGCTGAAGGTGCCGCTGATCGGCTTGTTTTTCGCCAGCGGGCTGATCTGTGCCTGCAACAGCAACTCACCGAGTTTGCCGCCCTGGAAGTTGAGCCGGGTGTCGATGCGCTTGGGGTTGAGAGTGGCGTCCAGTTTCAGCGTGTCGTAGGGGAAATCCAGCCACTGGTGCTTATCCTTGACGCGCAAAATGCCGCCGCTGGCATCCACCGCGATCACGCCTTTGGGGCCGCTGGCCGGTAGGTCGAGCTGTACGTCGGCGTTGAGCGTGCCCTGCCAGGCGAAGTCCTTGGGCAACCAGGCGGCCAGGCTGTCGATGGGGAATTGCTTGAGGTGATAACGCAGCTTCGGCTCGGGCATCAGCCGCTGGTCTTCACCGCACAGGCTGGCCGTGCCTGCGACCCAGCAGTGAGCGGCGAAGGTCAACTTGCCATCGGCCAGCCGCTCGATTTTCGCCGGGGCCTGCAGCTTCCAGTCCTGGCCACCGGCTTGCACGTCGCCGCTGGCCAGGCGCCCACGCCAGTTGCCTTGGTCGAGGTTGCCGTCCAGGGCCAGGGCCAGCTTGACCAGTGGGCCGGCCAGATCCAACTGGACCTTCTGCTGCCTGACATCGCCCTGGGCGCTGGCAGTCAGGGTGCCGACTTGGGTGTCGCCGCTTTGGATGCCGCTGCCCTTGAGGTCGATCTTCGCGCGCTGGGCGTTGTCGAGCGTGGCGTCGAGGCTCAGGCTTTGCAGGCGATTGTCGGCAAACGCCAGTTGCTGGCCCTTGAGGTCGAGTTTGCCTTGCGGCGCTTTGAGGCTGCCGGCCACATCGAGTCGGCCATTGACCTGCCCGCGCAACTGCGGCCACAGCTGGGCCAGGCGCGTCAGTTTGATATCGATCTGCCCGGCCAGGCGTTGTTGCAGGCTGCCGCTGCCGTTGATGCGGTTGTCACCCAGGCGGATATCCAGGTTGGCCAGGGTCCATTGCTCACCCGCGCCTTCGGCCTTGGCGGCCAACACGGCGGGCTGCCCGCGAAGACGGCCCTTGAGGTCGAGGTCGGCGTTCAGCTTGAGCTGTTCGTTTTTGAACTCGCCTTTGCTGCGCAGCGGTCCGGCCAGGGTGCCCGGCAATTCCGCGAGCCAGTACGCCGGATTCAGCGCCGACAGGTCGAGCGCCGTGTCCCAGGCGATGCCGTCGGCGAACTGCAGGTTGAGGTGACCCTCGGCCTTGCCTTGGCCGGCAGCCAGTTTCAGCTCGGGCAGGAACACTTGCTTGAGGTCGCCGCTGAACGGTGTGACCACATTGAATTTACCCGCGGGGCCATCGAGGTCGGCCTTGAGGTTGCCGAGGTAATTGCCGTCCTTATAGGAAATTTCGCCATTGAAGGTGCGCAAGATGACCTGCGGCTCGTCGATCACTGGGTAGAGGCGATGCCAGGGGAAGTCCAGCCAATCGATCTTGGCGTCGGCACTGAAGCCTTGTTGCCAGTCCAGTTGTGCCGTGAGTTTCAGGCTTTGTTTGTCGCCAGCCATCAGATCCAGGCCGGCGATCTGCGCGCCCTTGGCGTCCACCCGACCTTGCAGCAGCATCTCCACTGGGCCTTTTTCCGCTGGCAGTACGGCTTTGCCGAGCAATTGGTAACCGCTGTTCAGGTCGCCTTTGGCGGTCAGGTCGAGTTGATTGAGTTGCAGGGTGTCCGGCAAATCGGCGCTGGGTTTGAAGGCGTCGGCGGTGATGTGCAGTTGCGCCGGCAGGTTTTCCACCAGCGGCTGCAACTCGCCGCTGAGCTTGGCCGACAGGTAACCGCTGCTGTCGGCGTCGAGCTTGAGGGTCTTGAGCAAGTCGCCGTCGACCTTGAGCGCGACTGTCCACGGCGCGCTGCCTGGCGCGTAGGGCAGGCTCAGGTTGCCGCTGGCGGTCAACGGCCAGTCGCCGACAGGTTGCAGCAGGCCGGACAGGTCCAGCACGAGGTCCTCGCGTTGCAGGTGTACGGCGTCGATCTGCAGGCCGGCGGCGGTCCAATGTGCGGCCAATTGCAGGTCCTTGAGCTCTTCACTGCCGTTAAATAGCAGGCTGCCGACGCGAACGTCGCCCAACTGGAGCGCAACCGGCAACCTCAGCGCTGGCAACTGAATCGGCCCGTTGCTCTCTTCCGTGCTTGGCGCAAATTGCAGGCTGACTTGGTCCACATCCAACCGATCAATGCACAGCGTCATGCGCAACAGGCAGGCTGGCGACCAGTCGAACGTCGGCGCGTTGAGCTCGACACGGTCGCTACCCTGCTGCCACACCAACCGCTCGGCACTCCACTGACCGCCCAAACGGCCCTGGAAATTGTCCACGCTCAAGCCCGGCACCTGGCCCAACGCCCAACGGCTGCCCGCCTGGGTCCCGAGTACCGTCCACAACGCCAGCAACACCAAGCCCAGGAGGGCGACGGCAACCAGCCCGGCTCTTTTCAAACCACGCATCACAGCTCAGGCCCCATGGAAAAGTGCAAACGAATACCGCCCGGGTCTTCCAGGGCATGGGCCAGGTCGAGGCGAATCGGCCCGACGGGAGACACCCAGCGCAGGCCGACGCCCACGCCGGTTTTCAGGCTTGGCATTTCCAGGGTGTTGAAGGAGTTGCCCTGGTCGATAAAGGTCGCGATCCGCCATTTTTCGGCGATGGAATATTGATACTCAGCGCTCAAGGCCACCATGTAGCGGCCACCGATGCGGTCGCCGCGGTCGTTCTCCGGCGACAGGGTCTGGTACTCGTAGCCACGCACGCTCTGGTCGCCGCCGGCAAAGAAGCGTAGCGACGGCGGCACCGACTTGTAGCCGTTGGTGGCGCTGCCGCCGATCTGCGCCCGCCCGAGGAAACGGTGGTTGTCCCACACGGTGGTCAGGCCTTTGACCATCGCCGTGCCGTAAAGCAGGTTGGTGTCGGAGCCGAGACCTTCCTTGGCCAGCTTGGTGTCGAATTGCAGGTGGTAGCCGTGGTGCGGATCGATGCGGTTGTCGCTGCGCAGATAGGAATAGCTGAGCCCCGGCATCAGCAGGTTGCTGAGGCCCGAATCGTCGCCCAGGCGATACTCCTCACGCTGCCACTTGAGGGAGACCACCCGGGTCCAGCCGCTGGGCAACTTGCTGTGCCATTCCGGGCCGAGGGTGAGCAATTTACTCAGGGTGTCGGTGTTGGCCAGCTCTTCATTCTGGTAGCCGCCGGCGAAACGCAGCTTGTCGGTAAGCGGTGGGTCGAGCGGGATGTCGTACCACAGGCCAACGTTCTGCCGTGGCGCCGACAGTTCGGCTTCCCAGCCGTAACTGTGACCCTGGGGGTTGACCCAGTGGCGCGTCCAGTTGGCCTTGCCCCGCGGGCCGACGTCGGTGGAAAAACCCAGGCCCAGGCCCATGGTGCGTGGCTTGCGGGTTTCCAGTTGCACCGCGACCGGGATCACATCGTTGGCCGACGCAGCCGGCGCGGCGTCCACCCGCACGCCCTCGAAAAAGCCGCTGCCTTGCAGGTTCTGGTTCAGCTCGGCGATCAGTTCGGAATCGTAGGGCGCACCGTTTTTGAACGGCACCATGCGCTGCAGCAGCTCTTCATCAAAGGGCGTATTGCCGGCAAAGCTGACCTTGCCCAAGGTGTAACGCGGGCCGCTGTCATACACCAGTTCGATATCGGCGACGCCCGCCTTGGGGTCGACCGACAGGGTCTGGCGGGTAAAGCGCCCACTGAAGAAACCGTAGCGCGAGGCCTGGTTCTGGATCAGACGCTTGGCGTCTTCGTAATGGCCGTGGTTGAGCACGGCACCGGTTTGAAGGTCGTGACTGGCGGGCACACGAAAGGCTTTGAGGGCCGCCGCAGGGCCATCGACCCGAATGGTCACGTTGCGCAAATGCACCGGTTCCCCGGGGTCGATGGTGAGGGTCAGGCGCGGGTTCTTGCCGCCCTGCACATCACTGCTGATCTGCGGCTGATAGAAGCCCAAGGCCTGGGCCGCTTTGCGCGCCTGCTCTTCGGCGCCACGGCTGAACCGCAGCAACGCTTCTTCATCGCGATCGCCTACCCCGCCGATGTAGCCTTCGATGTTGGCTTTCAACGCGTCGTTTGAGGGTTTGACGCGCACGTCCAGTTCGCTTTGCGCCAAAGCGCCGCAGCTTGTGAACAGCAGAATCAAGCCGCTGGTAAATCTTCCTGGAAACTTCATAGGCGCGGATGCTACACGAGCTGGAGAGACTCTTTGAACTCAGATTTATCTGAAAATCCTGACTCAAGTCGTTACAGCCTGTAACGGCTGTGGATTGGCATGAAAAAACACATGCTCCAGGATCGGTCCTACAGCAACTTCGCCGATTTCCTCATAACCCTGACGCTTGTAGAACTCCAGGTAACGCGAGTTGCCGGTATCGAGCACCACGCCGGACGAATGCGGGTCCTCGGCGCACCAGTTGTGTACCGCGCCGAGCAGTTGCTCACCGAAGTGCTTGCCTTGGAATTGCGGGTGAATGCCCAGCAACGGCAATACATGCACCGACTCGCTGGGCAGGCACGCCAACACCGCTTGGTGATAATCCAGGTAACGCCGCGTACCGCGCACACCGGTGCTCAACCACATGCGCAATTGCCAGGCCCAGCTCTCGGTGATGCCCAGGCGCCGCTGGGGCGGCGCGATCAACGCAATGCCGATCAAGCGGTCGTCGACGAACAGGCCGATGGCGGGGAGTTTCTGGAAGAAATGCTGTTTGACCAGCTCGCGCACGGTGGCACGCACCCGCTGCTCATACCCCGAGCGCTCAGCTTCGAAGATGTAGGCGAACGTCGGCTCATGGCGATAAGCCTGGTACAGCAGGGAGCGTGCTTCGCTGGAATAGTCGCTATTGAGCAGACGGATTTCGGCAATCGCAGTTGAAGTGTCAGGCATACGGTGAATCTCCCTGGGCGCCATTCAAAAGACGGCGTTCTTATGGGTACGAACTTACGCAGCGCAAGTCGTTCCCAGACATTAGCAGCGCATCCGTCCTACCGCCACGCTGGCCCCCGTCCGACTTGTCGGCTAGCATCGCCCTTTTGCCAGACTGGACAGCCGACCATGAAAATCGTCTCTTTCAATATCAACGGGCTACGGGCTCGCCCGCATCAGTTGGCGGCGCTGATTGAAAAGCATCAACCCGATGTGATCGGCCTGCAGGAAACCAAGGTCCACGACGACCAGTTCCCATTGGCCGACGTGCAGGCCCTGGGGTATCACGTGTACTACCACGGCCAGAAAGGCCATTACGGTGTCGCCCTGCTCTCGCGCAAAGAAGCATTGAGCGTACACAAAGGTTTTGCCAGCGATGAAGAAGACGCCCAGCGCCGCTTTATCTGGGGCACCTTCGCCGATGCACAGGGCAACCCGGTCACCATCATGAACGGCTATTTCCCCCAAGGCGAAAGCCGCGACCACCCCACCAAGTTCCCGGCCAAGCAGCGCTTCTACGCAGACTTGCAACAGTTGCTGGAAAGCCAGTTCAGCAACGACCAGGCGTTGGTGGTGATGGGCGATGTGAATATTTCCCCGGAAGACTGCGACATCGGCATTGGCCCCGACAACGCCAAGCGTTGGCTGAAAACCGGCAAGTGCAGCTTCCTGCCGGAAGAGCGCGAGTGGATGGCCCGCCTGAAGAACTGGGGCCTGGTGGACAGCTTCCGCCACCTCAACCCCGACGTGACCGACCGTTTCAGTTGGTTCGACTACCGCAGCCGTGGGTTTGAAGATGAGCCCAAGCGTGGCCTGCGTATCGACGTGATCCTGGCGTCCAACGGCTTGCTGCCCAGGATCAAGGATGCGGGGGTGGACTACGAACTGCGCGGCCTGGAAAAACCCTCGGACCATGCGCCGATCTGGCTGGAATTGAGCTGATTTCAAGTACGACGCGCTTAAACCATGTGGGAGCAAGCGCCCTCCCACATTTTTACAGTTGAGCGTCAGTCATATTACTGAAACCCAACTGACTTAATCTCGCGGCACTCCCTTTGCCTCGAGACGGTGCCGGCATGATCCCGCGCGTTCTGTTACTGCTGACCCTTTTTCCCCTGTTTGCCGTTAGCGCGCCGCTGCCCGTTCCCGATCAAGGCCCCGCCTTGCGCATCCAGGGCTCCAACACGATTGGCGCGGCGCTTGGCCCGGCGCTGGTCAAGGGGTTGATGGAGCAGCAGGGACTGCAAGGGGTACACGCTGAACCCGCCGAAGGCGCCAATGAACTGCGCGTGATCGGCAAGACTCGCCAGGGCAAGACGCTGACCATCGAGGTCGCGGCCCATGGTTCCAGCACCGGGTTTGCCGCGCTGCACAAAGCCAGCGCCGACCTTGCCGCCTCATCCCGCCCGATCAAAGACAGCGAACTGGTGGACCTCGAACCCCTGGGCGACCTGAAAAGCCCCGAGGCCGAACAGGTGATCGCCATCGACGGCCTGGCCATCATCCTCAACCCACGCAACCCGCTGAATACGCTGAACACCGAGCAACTGGCGCAGATTTTCAACGGTGAGATCAGTACCTGGGAGGCACTCGGCGGCATCGGCGGAGCGATTCATTTATATGCACGGGATGACCGGTCGGGCACCTATGACACGTTCAAGGACCTGGTGCTCAGCCGTCGCGGCAAGCCCCTCGCCGCGTCGGCCAAGCGCTTCGAGGCCAGCGAGCAACTGTCGGATGCGGTGAGCCAGGACCCGCAAGGCATCGGCTTTATCGGCCTGCCCTATGTGCGCCAGGCCAAGGCGGTGGCGATCGTCGACGGTGACTCGCAACCGATGTTGCCGCTCAACAGCCTGATTGCCACCGAGGACTACCCGCTGTCGCGCCGCCTGTTCTTTTACCTGCCGCCGACCACACACAACCCGTGGGCCAAGGCGCTGGTGGACTTTACCCAAAGCAGCAAGGGCCAGGCGATCGTGGCGGCCAACGGGTTTATCGCGCAGCGGGTCCAGGCGATGGGCGTGGAGCCGCGCCCTTCGATGCCCGAGGACTATCAGGCAATTGCCCGCGAGGCCCAGCGCCTGACGGTGAATTTTCGCTTCGAAGAAGGCAGCGCCAGCCTGGACAACAAAGCGCGCCAGGATGTGCAACGCGTGGTGGCGTATATAAAAAGCCACGACAAGCTCGACAAGCAGGTGACGCTGGTGGGGTTCGGCGATATCAAGAATGACCCGCAACGCGCGGCGCTGTTGTCCAAGCTGCGGGCGATGGCGGTGCGTCGGGAACTGGTCAAGAACGGCGTGGTGCTGCGCGATATTCGCGGGTTCGGCGCGCAGATGCCGGTGGCGGCAAATACGGCGGATGAAGGCCGGATCAAGAATCGGCGGGTGGAGGTGTGGGTGTACTGAGGTTTGGGTTTGGTGTTGTTCGCATGGGCCTCGTCGCGGGCAAGCCCCCTCCCACAGTCGACCGAGTTGTGCATGAGAACGCGGTCCAGTGTGGGAGGGGGCTTGCCCGCGATAGCAGGCGACGCGGTGTTACTACCCGCCGCGCATCAGCTCTTTAGGCACATACTTGCCAATCTCGAACTTGCCGATCGCCGCACGGTGGACTTCGTCCGGGCCGTCGGCCAGGCGCAGGGTGCGTTGCATGGCGTACATGTAGGCCAGCGGGAAGTCGTTGGAGACGCCCGCGCCGCCATGGATCTGGATCGCGCGGTCGATCACCTTCAACGCCACGTTCGGCGCCACGACCTTGATCTGCGCGATTTCGCTTTTCGCCACTTTGTTACCCACGGTGTCCATCATGTACGCCGCCTTCAGGGTCAGCAGGCGTGCCATGTCAATTTCCATCCGCGAGTCGGCGATCTTGTCGATATTTCCGCCCAGGCGCGCCAACGGTTTACCGAACGCGGTACGGCTGATGGCGCGTTTGCACATCAGTTCCAGCGCGCGCTCGGCCATGCCGATGGAGCGCATGCAGTGGTGAATGCGGCCAGGACCAAGGCGCCCCTGGGCAATTTCAAAGCCACGGCCTTCACCCAGCAGGACGTTTTCATACGGCACACGCACGTTATCGAACAGCACTTCGGCGTGCCCGTGGGGCGCATCGTCGTAGCCGAATACCGGCAGCGGGCGCACGATTTTCACGCCAGGGGCGTCCACCGGCACCAGGATCATCGAGTGCTGCTGATGGCGCGGCGCATCGGGATTGCTCAGGCCCATGAAGATCAGGATTTTGCAGCGCGGGTCACAGGCGCCGGAGGTCCACCATTTTTTGCCGTTGATTACCCACTCGTCGCCCTGGCGCTCGGCGCGGGCAGCCATGTTGGTGGCGTCCGAGGAGGCCACGTCAGGCTCGGTCATGGCGAAAGCCGAGCGGATCTCGCCACGCAGCAGCGGTTCGAGCCAGCGCTGTTTCTGTTCGGCGTTGGCATAGCGCACCAGCACTTCCATGTTGCCGGTGTCCGGCGCGGAGCAGTTGAACGGCTCCGGACCTAGCAGCGAACGGCCCATGATTTCCGCCAGCGGCGCGTATTCAAGGTTGGTCAGGCCGGCGCCCAATTCGGATTCGGGCAGGAACAGGTTCCACAGGCCTTCGGCTTTCGCCTTGGCTTTCAGCTCTTCCATGATCGCGGTGGGCTGCCAGCGGTCGCCTTCGCTGACCTGGCGTTCGAACACCGGTTCGGCTGGGTAAACATAAGCGTCCATGAACGCAGTGACGCGTTCACGCAGTTCCTGAACCTTGGGCGAATAGGCGAAATCCATGAGCAGCTCCCTTCTTTGAGAGGTTGTTTAGGTCATGCAATCGATGCTAGAACAGCGTTGATAATTTACCTAGCCTATTCTCGGCGTGTATTAACATTCATCACCGATATATGATCGGGGCATGGCCACCTAACAATAAGAGCGCAACGAAATGAATCTGAGCAAGGTCGACCTCAACCTGTTTATCGTCTTTGACGCGATCTACACCGAAGCCAACCTGACCCGTGCCGGGCAGATTGTCGGCATCACCCAACCGGCGGTGTCCAATGCTCTGGCACGCCTGCGCGAGACCTTCAACGACCCGCTGTTCGTGCGCACCGCCCAAGGCATGGTGCCCACGCCGATGGCGCAGAACATCATCGGCCCAGTGCGCAATGCGCTGTCATTGCTGCGGGTGTCGGTGCAGGAAAGCCGGATTTTCAACCCGCAGCAGGCGGCCAAGACCTACCGCATCAGCATGACCGACTTGACCGAGGCGGTAATCCTGCCGCTGCTGTTCCAGCGCCTGCGTCGCCTGGCGCCGACGGTGGTGATCGAGAGCTTCCTGTCCAAACGCCGCGAGACCACCAAAGAGCTGGCCGCCGGGCGCCTGGATTTTGCCGTCGATGCGCCGCTCAACACCGACCCGCAGGTGCGCCACGTCAAGCTGATGGAAGACCGCTACGTGTGCGCCATGCGCAAGGGTCACCCGATGGCGGGCAAGGCCACGTTCAGCCTGGATGATTACCTGTCGCTGACCCATATCCATATCTCCAGCCGCCGCAACGGCCTGGGCCATGTCGACCTGGCCCTGGGCAAGATGGGCATCCAGCGCAAGATCGCCCTGCGCTCCCAGCATTACCTGATGGCCTCGCAAGTGTTGCAGCAGACCGACATGGTAATGACCGTTCCCGAACGCTTCGCCCGCCGTCATGAACTGCACTGGTTCAATCTGCCGGTCAACGACGTGCCAGCGGTGGAAACCCACCTGTACTGGCACGAAAGCACCGACCAGGACCCGGCCAACCGCTGGATGCGTGAGCAAATGATCGAGTTGTGCCAGCAGGTCACAGCCCATGAAAATAAGCTGGATAAACAACAGGCCTGAGGTTGAAGAACGCCCCCTGTGGGAGGGGGCTTGCCCCCGATGGGCTGCGCAGCGCCCCTTGACGTTTACGTAAACCTGCCATTAGCTTAGCGCCAAGACCTTCTTGAGCGCCCTCATGAGCACGACCTACAGCATTTCCGACCTCGCCCGCGAGCTCGACATCACCACCCGCGCCATTCGCTTCTATGAAGAACAAGGCCTGCTGGCCCCGGAACGCCGGGGCCAGGAGCGCATCTACTCGGCGCGGGACAAGGTCAGCCTCAAGCTGATCCTGCGGGGCAAGCGCATCGGTTTTTCCCTGGCCGAATGCCGTGAACTGATCGAACTCTACGACCCCACCAGCGGCAACCATATCCAACTCAACAGCATGCTGGTGAAGATCGCCGAGCGTCGCGAACAGTTGGAGCAGCAGTTGCTGGATATCGAACAAATGAAGCTGGAACTGGACACCGCCGAAGAGCGCTGCACCCAGGCCCTGGCCGAAACCATCCAAGGCCAGGCTGGCCGTTGATCATAAGGTAGTTGCCATGTCCCTCCCCTCCCATGTGCGCCTGGTCGAAGTCGGCCCGCGCGACGGATTGCAGAACGAAGCCCAACCCATCAGCGTGGCCGACAAGGTGCAGTTGGTGGATGCCTTAAGCGCCGCCGGCCTGAGCTATATCGAAGTCGGCAGTTTTGTCTCGCCTAAATGGGTGCCGCAGATGGCCGGCTCCGCCGAAGTCTTTGCGCAGATCCAGCGCAAGCCCGGCGTGACCTATGGCGCGCTGGCGCCGAACCTGCGCGGTTTTGAAGATGCGCTGGCCGCCGGGGTCAAGGAGGTCGCGGTGTTTGCCGCCGCATCCGAGGCGTTTTCCCAGCGCAACATCAACTGCTCGATCAGTGAAAGCCTGGCGCGCTTCGTGCCGATCATGGCGGCCGCCAAACAGCAGGGGGTCAGTGTGCGCGGCTATGTGTCCTGCGTGCTGGGGTGTCCCTATGAAGGCGCGGTCGCCCCGGAACAAGTGGCGGCGGTGGCCCGCGAACTGTTTGCCATGGGCTGCTATGAAGTGTCCCTGGGCGACACCATCGGCACCGGCACGGCGGGGGCCACGCGCCGGTTGTTCGAGGTGGTGGGCGCACAGGTGCCACGGGACAAGTTGGCGGGGCACTTCCATGACACCTATGGCCAGGCCGTCGCCAACGTCTATGCCAGCCTGCTGGAAGGAATCAACGTGTTCGACAGCTCTATCGCGGGCCTGGGCGGTTGCCCCTACGCCAAAGGCGCCAGCGGTAACGTCGCCACCGAAGATGTGGTGTACCTGCTCAACGGCCTCGGGATCGAGACCGGCATCGACCTGGAGCGATTGATTCTCGCGGGCCGGCAGATCAGCGACGTACTCGGCCGGCCCAGCGGCTCGCGCGTTGCCAGGGCGCGTAACGCCAGTTGAGTAGCTTAGCCGTGACAATGTGTTACCGCAGGCTGGCCGGACGAGTAACACGGGAACATATTTTCCCGCGTTTACCGTAGGCCATTTCTCAAAAAAACTCAAACCATTGATTTTAAACGATTTTTAAAAGTTGGCACGGCTTCTGCTATCTCTATGGCATAACAAGAATAAAAAGCGCCAAACCTAATAAAAATAAGACGAAACGACTCTGACATAACAAAAACAACACGGCAGAGACGCAGCTAACAGATTTTTTTGGAGAAGATGTGCTTCGCAGGGTACGGCTTGCCGAAACCCGCAACCGGATAGAGAACAATAAAACTACCTCAGGTAGCTACCCACTGGTTGGATCGCGTGCGAAGAAGCAGATCAGCGCTCAAAAAAATACGTTTGCTCTTGACCCTGAATGGGGGTCGCCAAAAACAGCGGTAAAGGGTAACGGTTGCTAACAACAACAATAGACCGCCCCTCAATAATAAAAAAAGAGCACGTAACAACAAATTAAAGGGGACCTTAGGGTCCCCTTTGTGCTGTCTGCACCCTTCGTTCAGAGCGATGTCCCTTCCATGGCCGCAAAGTTATTGAGCACCTTGCGCGTCAGGGCTTTCAGCGCTCGTTGTTCCAGCTCCCGTCGCTCCCACCCCAATAGGCTGAGCTCGCTCTCGAAAAAGGCACTTTGCATCGAGCCGTCCACCAGAATGTCAGCCCGACGCTGGCCCAACAGGCCCGCCAACCGGTCGGCCGCCGCGTCATACTTTATCTGCCACTGATTCCTTGTGCTCTCGTCCGCGTCGCTGAGCGGCTCTCCTTGCAGATCCGAAAGCTCAAACAACGCAGTGCTTTTCTGCTCGATCAGATCAACCGCCGGCACCATCAACGCCTTGAGCGCTTGCGGGTATTGGGTACGCAGGTGTTTCTCCCAGAACATGCGTCCGACAAAAAAGACTTCCTCGGCAGCGGCATTACCCTCATCCCTCAGCACTTGCGCATAGGCCTCATCAATCGCCGCCTGACTCACGTTCGCCTGCTCGAAAAACAACATGTCCCGGGATATGACCGGCAAGTCCAGTTTTTCCGCCAGCCGGGTCCGATACGCGAGGATCACTTCGACCTGCTCGGTAAACCCCGGCCCTCGCGACGCGACATCCCGTTGGGCAATGGCGTCCACCAGCGTTAACCGGAACAACCTCTTCGCCGTGGATATCAGCGGCCTCTCGGCATTCTGCGCGCCCGCCAACTCAAGCGCCCTGGCTGCCATCAGCTCACTTTCAAGGTTCATGAACTCGACCGAGCTGCCATCGCCACAGGTGACTCGGTCGTCGGCAACCGCGAATAACGACTCGCGAATCTCTTGGCTTTCACTCGCCGCCTCCAGCATGTCCCACACTCGCTGCGCCAGTGCCGGGCGGGTCACTTCGCTGACGTATTCGGCACTGCGGGTGGTGTCGGCCAATACCGTAAAAAAATCGGCCGACTCAGGGCTGGCCCTGAGTCCGTCCCACACACCACCACGCCGCACCAGCTCTGCGGGCGAAGCCCCCTCCAGCCACAAACCGCGTGCTTCGTCCACGGAGATGTGCTCACCCCATTGCGCCGGGCTCATTGGCCTGTCCAAACGAAGTCGCTCGAGGGTAGCCGCCGACAGAGGATTGTCATGCACGTTGATGCGCTCCAGATGCTCGTAAGCGTATTCGGGCAACTGGGTGATCCGGTTCGTATGCAGGTCGATGTGGGCCAGGTGCGGCACCCGTTCGGCCCCCACAGGAAACCTGATGGTGCCCGTATTCGGTAGATAAAGTTGATTCAGATTTCGCAAGCCGCGCAGATCGGCCTGCCATCCCAAGCGGGAATTATCCCCCAGATTCAGAATCTTCAAGCTCTGCATAGCCTCCAGGCGCACGCGGCTTTGTTCGGTCAGTTGGATATCATTTCGACTCAGGTTGAGCTTGGTCAGCCCTGCTCCGCCATTCTTGAACTCCGGCAGTTGCGTGAGGTTGTTCTCGCTCATGTTCAGCCAGCGCAATCCGCCAAATGCATTCAGAAAAGAAGAGGTGCTGTCCGAAAGCCCCATCCGACGTAACACCAGGCGGCCCACATGGTCCATGTTCGCGGTGATCGCCGGCAGTTCGCCGACCACCTCATCCGACAGATCCAGCACGTGACCGATCGGTGTTTGATCCCCTGCGAACGCCTGTGCGGAGCCTCGCCGCCAAGCGTTCTTGATCGCGCCCGCGACTCGGCGCCTGGTCATTGCGTAGCCTGAGCCCGCCTCCTGCTGCCAACTGACCAGCGTCCTGTCCAGTTCTGCGAACTCCACTTCCAGGTGAGTCAGCCTCTCCAGAAGCGTGGCGTCGCCGGCGCCTAGAAGGCCAAGCATTGCCTCGACCTCTTCCAGGGACTTTGATGGATAGAGCGACATCGCTTTCATCTTACAAACAAACGGCCGCCCGTCCGCGCCGCCCACCGGACTTAGCGGATAACCGATGCGTCCGTCGGCCAGGCGCATCGGTGATTTGAACCCCGGCCTGATTGTTTGCAAACCAAGCGCACGCCGGCTTGCCTGTTCGCTCAGTGGCAGTTGCGTAAGCCGAACTTTCAGGGTTTGAGTAGACGTCTCGAACGCTGACCAAGTGGTGAACTTACCGCCGCTGCCTAACCAGAGCATACTGAAAAAGGCGTTCTCGCCTGTGCCCCGGTACACAAGGTCTTCCGCCGTGCGGTAGAGCGCCCACTCCTTCATGTCGGTGCAGATCAGGCGAAATCGTGTGGGGGCGCTCACATCTCCCACCTGGTCCAGTACAGGGCCATCGTTCGTATCCGCACGCAACTCAATACACACATCACTCAAAAATTCCGGTAATGAGGCCAGTTTGTGCAGGGCCAGACGCACGCCGTCCATCGTGAGTTGATTGCCGAACAGAAGATCCGCATGCGCCCGCATGACACGCGCCTTCTGCGCGTAGTAGCGCGCCTCCTCAGCCAAACGCAACGGCAAGCGTGACGTAGACGTCATGCTTGCCAACTCCCGGCTGCTGGCATGGATCACTATTTGCTCGGCAGCCAGTTTAGGCACACCGGGAACGCTGCTCTGGATCAACTGCACGTTTGCATCACCGGAAACTTCACCGGCCGACATCTCCATATTGAACAGCTTGCCTCTGTTGCTTTTGGCTAATTCCAGCAAATAGTCGCGGTATCTCAATGCCCTGCCGGCAGGTGTACGCCGTTTTAGCATCTCCAGTTCGAGCAGGGAGTCGAGCGTTGGGGCGGCGGCGCCAGCAGGTTGATGTGCCGGTGGCCGACGGAGCGCTTCGATGATAGGCCGAGTCCTGCGCTCAATCAGTTCTTCATTCAACAAGTGGCGTATTTCGGGCTCGCTCAACTGGTTTAATAATGTAGGAAAGAGCAGGCCGCTCTGGACCTGCTCATGCTTGAGCGTGACCACCCGAGCGGAGTCCGTCACAGGGCCGGATCTCCACACCTGGTTACCCCCTTCATCAACGGCCACCAGCACCCGCGATTCAGGCCACCGACCACTGTCAATCAACAACCTGACTTGCATAAACCAGTCGACCCGGGCAAAAACCTCAGGATCCGAGTGGCCCAAGCGGTCGATAAAGGCCTGTTGCCTGGCGTTGAATTCAAATCGCCGGAGCATGTCCTTGAACAGTGGCGCAGGCTCCCGATGCTCGGTAAATACCTGACGCAACTCGTCATCCGACACACCGCTCATCGCTCTGGCGTGCTCAAGCTGGCTATCGCTCAGGTGATCGACTGTATGGCCGATACGACGCAGCAGGGTCTTGCGATCCCACGTCAACGGCTGTTCAAACTCATGCACCCAGGCCCCCTCATTGTTGTGACGCAGCCGTGGCGCATAACGTGAATCGCCATCGGGGTGAAGGAGCTTGAATTCGTGTGCGGTGTCGCTGGCCTCAACCTTGTAGTACCCCCCATCCGTTGCCGACAGGTACAGGCCTCGTTCATGCGCATAGAGCCCCTGGGCGTTCGCCTTGAGCCCGTCGGGCAACGTAACCTGGTGCAGGTATTCCCTCGGTTTGAAATCATACAAACGTGTGCGTCCACCGAACTCCACATGCACCAGACGTTTGACAAATGCCGTGTCTTTCGCCGCCATCAGCCCCACGGGTACCGCCAGCATCGCCAGGTTGAGCCCCACCACCGAAAAATGCGCCCAGGCCGCTTGAGCATCGTCTTCAGACCAGGCTTCAATCCCTTCGCCGATCTCATAGACCATCTGTACGGCCGCGACGACCAACATGACTTCACCGAGAAACGGCACCACCGCAGAGGCAAGATTGAGAATATCCAGCGCCGTACCGCCCCACGACCAGAGCCAGGCCTTATAAGCCCGATCAGTGACGTCCTGAGTCGACACCGCACAGGAACTGGCATTGTTCATGATCATCTGGATGCGCTGCTTCGCGCAGTCCATCCACATATCTCGCCACGACGTCGCGTAGGTTCCCTGGTGATTGATCCGGCCTTTTTTGGCAGGGGCAAAATCGTCGCCGTCGGAGTAGGCCGCATCCGGATCGAGCAAAGCTTTGAGTTGCGTAAAGAACCCGTCCTGATGGGCAAGCGGCACGAACTGACTGAAGAATTTCCGGTAGTCGGCACTACACAAGCGTGTCGTCAGGTGGTCGGTAAAGGCCGCAATGTTGCTATAGGCTCTGAGCGGATGGAGGGGATCGCCAGGGATGTACACCATGCACCGTCGCGGCAAGAGTTCGGCATTTCTCAGGTTGGCGCGCCATATGACCGGTCCGATGATCAGGATGTTCTCGAGAACGAAGGTGCATAACCGCAGCGGCGAAAATTTTACCGTCTCCTGTGCTTGCTTGGCCCCCAACTGGTCAATCAAAATGTCCTTGATCAGTTGGTAATCATCGGGCTGGATGTCGCCCTTCATCAAGGCAATCTCGGCTGCCAGCTCCAATTGATGCCGATGGCTGATGATCAGGTTGCTGTACAGTTTGCCAATCCGTCCTTGCGTTGCGTCTGTCTGTATCTGGCTATTGATAAAGGCTCGTACATGTTCGTAGTACGAGTGCCCCAGATCCAGCTCCCTGCACAGTTGGGCAAACTCATGGGCCTTGATGCCCAACTTCGCCACCCGAACGTTTCCCGCCGGATGAAGCCTCGTGCTTGAATATTGGTAAAAGTTGTATCGCGTGAGCAGGTGACAGTCCTGGCAAACCGGCTCGATTGCCTCGTCCGGGGTGAAGTTGTTCAGCGCTGCCTCCAGCAGGCTGATTCCGCGGTAGAAATAGTACTCCGAGGCCAATTCGCTGACGCGAGTGGTCAGGACCTCATTGGGCTCGGTGCTGCATTCTTTCTGCTCCATCTTGCGGGCATAAAACACCGCTCTGACGTCCAGCCGTTGGCCGAACTTTTTTTCGATTGCGGCCACCAACAACGGCTCGGCATACTCCGTCGGCCCTTGCAGCCCACTGAACATTTGATCCACCTGGTTCAAGGAGTGCCTGCTGCGCGTGTGGACGGCCTTCATGCGGTCCCTCGCACTCGTCGAGGCTTTTTTGTACCAGGGGGGAATATTCAGGCCCAACGACGCCAACTCGGTTTTGCGCTCATCCAGCGCCTCGGTGTACCAGTCTGGGGTGTTGCTCCTGATTACCTGCACATGTGGGCTCTGCTCATCAGGAACCGGGCGTGCGCGCGGGGTAATTGTGCTGCCTGTCATCGTTACAACCTTCAAGTGGCGAAATAATCCGCCACTTTAGGTAACGCGTGTCAGCGGGAAGCAGTAGGCATGTACCTCAATTCAGCGCTCGGCGTGCAGCTCTTCGATGCCGATTTCGCGCATGCGGAATTTCTGGACCTTGCCCGTCACCATAATCAGGAATTCCTCCACGATTCTGAAATGCTTGGGCGTCTTGAAATGCGCAATGCGGCCTTTGCACCACGCTTGCAGTTCCAGCTCGCTGGCCGATCACGCTGTAGCCTCGGGTACACCGCTCACCCCTGTTGTCTTTTTTGCAGGTTGACGTATACGTAAACTACGATTGACAGCGCCGCGACACAGGCTTACGTTAACGTAAAGGTTAGCGCCCCTCCCCCGGCGCCGTCACCCCACAACAACAAAGCTCAATAATAAAGGTGCCTTCCATGAGTTACCCCTCCCTGAACTTCGCCCTCGGCGAAACCATCGACATGCTGCGCGACCAAGTGCAGTCCTTCGTGGCCAAGGAGATTGCTCCGCGCGCGGCACAAATCGACATCGACAACCTGTTCCCCGCCGACCTGTGGCGCAAGTTCGGTGACATGGGCCTGCTGGGCATTACCGTGGCGGAAGAATACGGCGGTGCCGGCCTGGGTTACCTGGCGCATGTGGTGGCCATGGAAGAAATCAGCCGGGGTTCGGCGTCGGTGGCGTTGTCCTACGGAGCCCACTCCAACCTCTGCGTGAACCAGATCAACCGCAACGGCAGCCATGAACAGAAACTCAAGTACCTGCCGAAACTGATCAGTGGCGAACACGTCGGCGCCCTGGCCATGAGCGAGCCGAATGCCGGTTCCGACGTGGTCTCGATGAAACTGCGCGCCGACAAGCGCGGCGACCACTACGTGCTCAACGGCAGCAAGACCTGGATCACCAACGGCCCCGACGCCAGCACCTACGTGATCTACGCCAAGACCGACCTTGAGAAAGGCGCCCACGGCATCACCGCGTTTATCGTCGAGCGCGACTGGAAAGGCTTCAGCCGCAGCAACAAGTTCGACAAGCTCGGCATGCGCGGCTCCAACACCTGCGAGCTGTTCTTCGATGACGTGGAAGTGCCGCAGGACAACATCCTCGGCATACTTAACGGCGGCGTCAAAGTGCTGATGAGCGGCCTGGACTACGAGCGCGTCGTACTTTCAGGCGGCCCGACCGGGATCATGCAAGCCTGCATGGACCTGATCGTTCCCTACATCCACGACCGCAAGCAGTTCGGCCAGAGCATCGGCGAATTCCAACTGATCCAAGGCAAAGTCGCCGACATGTACACCCAGCTCAACGCCAGCCGCGCCTACCTGTACGCGGTGGCCCAGGCCTGCGAGCGCGGCGAAACCACGCGCAAGGACGCGGCCGGGGTGATCCTCTACAGCGCCGAACGCGCCACGCAAATGGCCCTCGACGCGATCCAGATCCTGGGCGGCAATGGCTACATCAATGAATTCCCCGCCGGACGCCTGCTGCGTGACGCCAAGCTGTACGAAATCGGTGCCGGCACCAGTGAGATCCGACGCATGTTGATCGGTCGCGAACTCTTCAACGAAACCCGCTGAAGGAGCGCGTCATGGCCACCTTGCACACCCAGCTCAACCCGCGCTCGGCGGAATTTGCCGCCAACAGCGCGGCGATGCGCCAACAGGTCGACGCCCTGCACACCCTGCTCGCCCGGGTGCAGCAAGGCGGCGGCGCCAAGGCTCAGGAGCGTCACACCTCGCGTGGCAAACTGCTGCCACGTGAGCGGATCAACCGCTTGCTCGACCCGGGCTCGCCGTTCCTGGAACTCAGCCAACTGGCCGCCCACCAGGTGTATGGCGAAGACGTGCCCGCCGCCGGGGTGATTGTCGGGATCGGCCGGGTCGAAGGCGTCGAATGCATGATCGTCGCCAACGACGCCACGGTGAAAGGCGGCTCCTACTACCCGCTGACGGTCAAGAAACACCTGCGCGCCCAGACCATCGCCGAACAGAACCGCCTGCCGTGCATCTACCTGGTGGATTCCGGCGGCGCCAACCTGCCGCGCCAGGATGAGGTCTTCCCGGACCGCGAGCACTTCGGGCGGATCTTCTTCAACCAGGCCAACATGAGCGCCCAGGGTATCCCGCAGATTGCCGTGGTGATGGGCTCGTGTACCGCTGGCGGTGCCTATGTGCCGGCGATGGCGGACGAAGCAATCATGGTGCGCCAGCAAGCCACCATCTTCCTCGCCGGCCCGCCGCTGGTGAAAGCCGCCACTGGCGAGGTGGTCAGCGCCGAAGACCTCGGCGGTGCCGATGTACATTGCAAGATCTCCGGCGTGGCCGACCACTATGCCGACAGCGATGAACACGCCCTGGCCCTGGCACGGCGCAGCGTAGCCAACCTCAACTGGCGCAAACAGGGCCAGTTGCTGCAACGCACACCGGTGGCGCCGCTGTACAGCGGCGACGAGTTGTACGGCGTGATCCCGGCGGATGCCAAGCAGCCGTTCGATGTGCGCGAAGTGATTGCGCGGCTGGTGGACGGCTCGGTATTCGATGAGTTCAAAGCGCTGTTCGGCACCACCCTGGTCTGTGGTTTTGCGCACTTGCACGGCTACCCGATAGCGATCCTGGCCAACAATGGGATTCTGTTCGCCGAAGCCGCACAAAAAGGTGCGCACTTTATCGAGCTCGCCTGTCAGCGCGGGATTCCGTTGTTGTTCCTGCAAAACATCACCGGTTTTATGGTCGGCCAGAAGTACGAAGCCGGCGGCATCGCCAAGCACGGCGCCAAGCTGGTCACGGCGGTGGCCTGCGCCAAAGTGCCGAAATTCACCGTGATCATCGGCGGCAGTTTTGGCGCCGGTAACTACGGCATGTGCGGCCGCGCCTACGACCCGCGCTTTTTGTGGATGTGGCCCAACGCGCGCATCGGCGTGATGGGCGCCGAACAGGCGGCCGGCGTGCTGGTGCAGGTCAAGCGCGAGCAGGCCGAACGCGCCGGCAACGGGTTCAGTGCCGATGAGGAAGCGGCGATCAAGCAGCCGATCCTCGACCAGTACGAAACCCAGGGCCACCCCTATTACTCCAGCGCACGCCTGTGGGATGACGGCGTCATCGACCCGTTGCAGACCCGCGACGTGCTGGCCCTGGCCCTGTCTGCCGCGCTGAACGCCCCCATCGAGCCGAGCCGCTTCGGCGTGTTCCGCATGTAAATGGAGCTGTACCCCATGAACGATTTCAACACCCTCGAACTGATCACCGACAGCCGTGGTTTCGCCACGCTGTGGCTCAGCCGTGAAGCCAAGCACAACGCGTTCAATGCCCAGATGATCCGCGAACTGATCATCGCCCTCGACCACGTGCAGGGCGATGCGTCGTTGCGCTTTCTGGTCCTGCGCGGGCGCGGCAAACACTTCAGTGCCGGCGCCGACCTGGCCTGGATGCAGCAATCGGCCGAACTGGATTACGCCACCAACCTCGACGACGCCCGCGAACTGGCGGAGCTGATGTACAACCTGGCCAAGCTGAAAATCCCGACCCTGGCGGTGGTGCAAGGCGCCGCCTACGGTGGCGCGCTGGGCCTGATCAGTTGCTGCGACATGGCGATTGGGGCGAATGAAGCACAGTTCTGCCTGTCGGAAGTGCGCATCGGTTTGGCGCCTGCGGTGATCAGCCCGTTTGTGGTGCAAGCCATTGGGGAGCGCGCCGCGCGTCGTTATGCGCTGACCGCGGAGCGCTTTGGCGGCGAGCGAGCGCGCGACCTCGGCCTACTGGCGGAAAGCTATCCGGCCGCAACCCTGGATCAACAGGTCGACCACTGGATTACCAACCTCCTGCAAAACAGCCCGGC
Organism: Pseudomonas marginalis; assembly: GCF_024169655.1. Taxonomy (GTDB): domain Bacteria; phylum Pseudomonadota; class Gammaproteobacteria; order Pseudomonadales; family Pseudomonadaceae; genus Aquipseudomonas; species Aquipseudomonas paraveronii. Next base: position 3,736,289 of record NZ_JALJWV010000001.1, read on the forward strand.
GGCGATGCGTGCGAGCAAGGACTTGCTGCGCGAAGTCGGTAACGGCGCCCTCACCCCGGCGCTGCGGCGCTATTGCGAAAATGCCATCGCACGGATCCGCGTCAGCGCCGAGGGCCAGGAAGGTTTACGCGCATTCCTGCAAAAACGCCCGCCCAGCTGGCAGTCGCAGGAGCCACGTTCATGAACACACTGACCAGCGTGCTGGTGGCCAACCGTGGCGAAATTGCCTGCCGGGTGATGCGCACCGCCAAAGCGATGGGGTTGACCACCGTGGCGGTACACAGCGCCACCGACCGCGAGGCGCGCCATAGCCGCGAAGCCGATATCCGCGTCGACCTCGGCGGCAGCAAAGCGAGCGACAGCTACCTGCAAATCGACAAGCTGATCGCCGCCGCCCAGGCCAGCGGCGCCCAGGCGATTCATCCGGGCTACGGCTTCCTTTCCGAAAACGCCGGTTTTGCCCGCGCCGTCGAGGCCGCCGGGTTGATCTTCCTCGGCCCGCCCGCCTCGGCGATCGACGCCATGGGCAGCAAGTCGGCGGCCAAGGCCCTGATGGAAACCGCCGGCGTGCCGCTGGTGCCGGGCTACCACGGCGAGGCTCAGGACCTGGAAACTTTCCGCGCCGCCTGTGCGCGTATCGGTTACCCGGTGCTGCTCAAGGCCACGGCCGGGGGCGGTGGCAAGGGCATGAAGGTGGTCGAGGACGTCAGCCAACTGGCGGAAGCCCTGGCCTCCGCCCAGCGGGAGGCGTTGTCGTCGTTCGGCAACGCGCAGATGCTGGTGGAGAAGTACTTGCTCAAGCCACGCCATGTGGAGATCCAGGTGTTTGCCGATCAGCACGGGCACTGCCTGTACCTCAATGAGCGCGACTGTTCGATCCAGCGGCGCCACCAAAAGGTCGTCGAGGAAGCCCCGGCGCCCGGCTTGAGTGCCGAACAACGCCGGGCGATGGGCGAATCCGCAGTGCGTGCGGCCCAGGCCATTGGTTATGTGGGCGCGGGCACGGTGGAGTTTTTGCTGGATGCCCGGGGCGATTTTTTCTTTATGGAGATGAACACGCGGCTGCAGGTGGAGCACCCGGTGACCGAGGCGATTACCGGCCTCGACCTGGTGGCCTGGCAGATTCGCGTGGCCCAGGGCGAAGCGCTGCCGATCACCCAGGCGCAGGTGCCGTTGATCGGGCATGCGATCGAGGTACGCTTGTACGCCGAAGACCCGGCCAATGATTTCCTCCCCGCCACCGGCCACCTGACGCTGTACCGTGAATCCGCACCCGGCCCGGGTCGTCGCGTGGACAGCGGTGTCGAGCAAGGCGACAGCGTTTCGCCCTTCTACGACCCGATGCTCGGCAAACTGATCGCCTGGGGCGAGGACCGCGAACAAGCGCGGCTGCGGCTGTTGAGCATGCTCGACGAGTTCGCCGTCGGCGGACTCAAGACCAACCTGGGCTTTGTGCGACGCATCATCGCCCATCCGGCGTTTGCCGCCGCCGAGCTGGATACCGGCTTTATTCCGCGCTATCAGGACGAACTGTTGCCGGCGCCCGGAGCGTTGAGCGACGCGTTCTGGCAGGCCGCAGGTTCGGCCTTCATGCAGAGCCTGCCAGCGGGTAACGGGCCATGGGCGGACACCCGTGGCTTTCGCGCGGGGCTGCCCGCCGAAGTCTCGCTGCACTTGAGCAGCAACGGCCAGGATCGCCTGGTGACGTTGGCGCAGCACGCGCCGCGACTGCAAGGCGAACAGCTGCTGATCGAGCACCAGGGGATGCGCCGCGCCCATCTGGCAGTGCGCAGCGCCGGCACGCTGTTCCTGCGCTGGGATGGCGAAATGCATGCCATCAGCCTGTTCGATCCGATTGCGGCGGTTGAGGCCAACCAATCCCACCAAGGCGGCCTCACCGCACCGATGAACGGCAGCATCGTGCGTGTGCTGGTGGACGTCGGCCAGACCGTCGAAGCCGGCACGCAATTGGTGGTGCTGGAGGCGATGAAGATGGAGCACAGCATCCGCGCGCCCCAGGCCGGCGTAGTCAAGGCATTGTTCTGCCAGGAAGGCGAAATGGTTGCCGAAGGTTGCGCGCTGGTGGAACTTGAAACAGCGGACTAGAACTTAGCCGAGGCCTGCACGACGACGCCGAGGATGCGGCAATCGTCGCTGAACAGCCGCTTGGGGTAAGTCGGATTGAGCGGCACCAGGTACAGCTGGCCGCTCTCTTCGCGCAATTGGCGGAAGGTCGCCTGCGTGCTGTGCGCACACTGCGCGACCACCAGCTTGCCGGGTTCGGCGTCGATGGCCGGGTCCACCAGGATGATCATGCCGTCACCGATGCTCAGGCCACTGGGCGCGGTCATGGCATCGCCGACCACGGGCAGCCAGTAAGCCTCGCCCTGGGCGTGATAATCCGTCAGTTCAAAGCGTGCCGCGCCGTAGGCCGGGCGCTCTTCGCGAAGTTCGCACACACCTTTCCAGTCACTGACCGGGTAGCGAAAATACGGATTGTAATGTTGTAGCCCGGCCGGCTGTGCATCGGTCTTCTGGCGAATATCCAGCGCAACTTCCAGGTCGCCCAGCCCCAGTGCTTCCAGCACCCGGTTCATGTCCGCCAGGCTTGGCACCCGGCGCTTGTTCAGCCAATGCCCCACACCGCCCTGGGACATGCCCAGGCGTTCGGCCAGTTCATCCTGCGTGACCTTGCGGTCTTTCATGTTGGCCCTGACCAACGCTATCCAGTTATCCATGGGGCCTGACAATACGTTGCGTATTTTTCAGGGCAATAAACAGTTTGTAGTAATCCATAAAACGACATAAATACGATACGTACTATTATCGGGCATCAGCGTTTCGACACCCAACCCGAGTACCGACCTATGACGACAAGCCCCTATCGCCTGCCCGGCGAACCCGAATCCCATGAACTGCTCGACATGCGCAGCAGCGGCGCCGCTCAACGTGCGCTGGACTATTATTTGAAAGAAGAGATGTGCGACTCGGCCCCGAATGACGCCTTCTTCAGCATCAAGCCCGGCATCAGCCCGGAGGAAGCCCTGGTGCATGCCTCGGACCTGTTGCGCAGCGCGGCTGCCACGGCCTACGAATCGGCGAGCAGCCATCAAGGCAACCAGCGTGACCTGGCATTTTCAGTGGTGTATTTGATTGATATGGCGAAGGCGATGGTGGAGCGATCGTTGCAGGCGCCGCAGGCTCAGGACGATGCATGAGCCACGCGAAAGAAAAATAGTTCTATCCCTCGGATAAAAACATTTGACTTGCAAATGATAATGATTATTATTGGACCCAGCTGATCGCGAGATCAGTCGATAGACCAAGGGACCTTAGGTCGGACTCTTGGAATATCTCCTCATCAGGCTAATCACGGTTTTTGACCCGGCTCTTTGGCCGGGTCTTTTTTTTGCCAGTTTTCCTGGCATGGCTTCAGGCTAATGAAGACTGTGTTGCTTGATGGCACGCATGATAGCAAAAGACCATCGTCAAAAGAAAGTCAGGCGACCGCTCTGGCGTAGACCTTTGCGAAATAGCACTTGAGAATCAATCTCATAAATTCTAAGCTGCCGCGGCGTCAAGGATGACGCCCCCCCCTCCCCGCAACAATTTTGCATCCGGATTTTGCCCGGCCTCTGTGTAAGATAACCGCCACAACACTCCTACTCAGGCAGCCAGACTATGACCGTGGCCTTGACCTCCATCAAAATCAGCACCGACTTCGACAGTGGCAACATCCAGGTTCTGGATGCCAGCGATGCCTATCACTTGTTGCTGGCAATCAAACCCGATACCCGCAGTCACCATTTCCAATGGTTCCACTTCAAGGCCGAAGGCATGCATGTGGGCCACACCCACACCTTCCGCCTGAGCAACGCCGGGCAATCGTCCTATAAGCACGCCTGGAGCGGCTATAACGCCGTGGCGTCGTATGACCATGTCACTTGGTTCCGGGTGCCTACGCGCTTCGACGGCGAAACCCTGCACATCAGCCTCGAAACCCGCGAGAAGCATGCCTGGTTTGCCTACTTCGAACCCTACAGCCGCGAGCGCCACGACTGGCTCATCGACCAGGCGCTGAGCCATGCGGGCACCCGCTTGCTGGCCACCGGTAAAAGTGTCGAAGGCCGTGATATCCAACTGTTGCGCCGTGGCAAAGGTGGCGAAGGTCGGCGCAAGGTGTGGATCATCGCCCAGCAGCACCCCGGCGAGCACATGGCCGAATGGTTTATGGAAGGCATCATCGAACGCCTGCAGCAGGACCGTGACACCGAGCTGAAAAAGCTGCTGGCCGTCGCCGACCTGTACCTGGTGCCGAACATGAACCCCGACGGCGCGTTTCACGGCCACCTGCGCACCAACGCCATGGGCCAGGACCTCAATCGCGCCTGGCAGAACGCCAGCCAGGAGATCAGCCCTGAAGTGCTGTTCGTCCAGACGCAAATGGAAAAGTATGGTGTCGACCTGTTCCTCGATATCCACGGTGACGAGGAAATCCCCTACGTATTCGCCGCCGCCTGCGAAGGCAACCCCGGCTACACCCCGCGTATCGAAGGCCTGGAAAAACACTTCCGCAGCCACCTGAGCGCCTTGACCCGTGACTTCCAGACTACCCACGGCTACACCCGCGACCTACCGGGCGAAGCCAATATGACCCTGGCCTGCAATGCCGTCGGGGAGAAATACGACTGCCTGTCGCTGACCCTGGAGATGCCCTTCAAGGACAACGACGACGCGCCCAACCCGCACACCGGCTGGTCGGGCAAACGGTCGATGCAGTTGGGCAAGGATGTGTTGAGCAGCGTGGCCGATATCGTCAGCCTGTTGCGCTGAATGCGGCGAGCGTACTCGCCACAACCATCGAGCGCGGGCCTCAGTCCTGGGTGCCCGTCATGCTCTGCAGCACGCCGTCACGGCGAATCAACCCATGGAACAGCGCCGCCGCCAGGTGCAATAGCACCGTGAGAAACAGCACGTAGGCAAGATAGCCATGGGCCTTGCGCAGCACCGCGAACAACGGCGCGTTGGCCGCCACCAGCGCCGGCAGTTGCACCGAACGGCTGAGCATCACCGGGTCGCCCGCCGCCGAAATCATCGCCCAACCGAGCAGCGGCAACACCAGCATCAAGGCATACAGCAGCCAATGGGAAGCCTTGGCCGCCAACACTTGCCATCGCGGCAAATCGCTAGGCAACGGCGGTTGGCGCGTGGAAAAGCGCACTGCCAAGCGCACCATCACCAACGCCAGAATCGCGATACCCAGCGGCTTGTGCAGGTGAATCAACCATTCATGCCGTTCGGAAACCGACGCTGCCAGCCCCGCTCCGATAAACAGCATGGCGATGATCATCAGCGCCATCAGCCAGTGCAGCAAGCGCGCCAGCGGGGCGAAAAACCGTGGTTGGGCATTCATGGCTTCGACTCCTGAGGGCTGCGGTGCAACGGGCTGACTTCTGCGGCGCGGCGCAGGTAGGAACTGGCGTAGGCGGCCGAACGCGCGGCCAGCAACGGGTCATTCGAGGCTTCGATACCGCTTGGCAGAATCAGCGGATCGAAGTTGATGTCGCGGCAATCGCCGTCTGCTTGCGCTTGGCTGCTTTGCAGCACCAGGGTGCCGGCGTTCAACACGGTGTGCTCACCGATCCAGGGTTTGCTTGCATCGTCGAGCGGATCGCCGGGGTTGGCCAGGGTCAGCTTCAACTGCCAGCGCAGCGGTCCGGAAGCCAGGCGTTGCACCAGGTCTTTTTCCAGGAAGTCACTGCCGGCTGGCGCGGTATCGCCCACAGCATCCTGGCTCTGCGCGACAACCGCCCAACGCACGGCCTGGCGCTTGCCATCGGCGCCCACCAGGAAAAACGCGTTGATACCGTTGTAGGTTTCCGTCGCATAGCTGGCGGATGGCTTGGCCGTCTTGACCCACGCCAGGAACGGCGCGGCCTCGGGATGGGCCGCAAAGAACGCCGGCATATTCGCCGGGTTCGGCTTGCCGGTGGCTGGATCGGGCGCGCCGGCCTTGAGCAGTTGGTAGAACGCCTCAGGGGTGCCCACCGGAAACACCGGCATGCTGTTCATCCCGGTGCGCCACTGCTGGCCGTTGGCCTGGCTGAATTGCACGGCAAAACTGCGGATCGGCACGCTGCTGTCCGGCGCGTAGGGATTACCGCTGGGCAAGGCAAACCGGCCGATCAATGGGGTCTTGGCCGCGCTGAATACCTGGGCACTGGAGTAGGCCCGCGCCTCGGCGCTGCTCTCGAAGTACCCCGCGACACACACGCCCTTGGCATGGTTGCGCCGGAACCCCGGGTGGACGCCGTTATTGGTTTCCAGGGCATTGACCAGGGTTTTGGGCTGCAGGCGTTGTGGGTCGAAGGTGCCGTTGACGTAGGCAAACGCCCCGGCGACAGCCGCTACCACGCCACCGATACACGCCAGCCTAAGCACCAGGCTAGCCGTGCCGAGTGGCCGACGGGGCGGTGATGAGTGATCTACCATGAAAGCTCCAGGGCACGTGGCCAGGGGGGAATTGAGCTATGAGACGAATCCCGTGTAGGTTTATTCCCCTTCCGCTGTAGTTTTTTTCAGAGTAGCCCCAGCACTGGGTCCTGCGCCCTCCTAGACCTGATTAAACACGGCCGCTCGCTTGTCGAGAAACGCCCGCATGCCCTCCTGCTGATCAGGCGTGGCGAACAGACTGTGGAACAGCCGGCGTTCCAGCCGCACGCCCTCGTGCAAGCCCAGCTGCAGGGATTGCTCGACCGCTTCACGCGCCGCCCGCGTGGCCAGGCGAGAAAAACCGGCGATTTGCGCGGCCACCACCAGCGTCTGCTCCAACAAGCTCGTCGCCGGATAGACACGCGACACCAGCCCGGCCTGTTCAGCCTCCTGAGCGCTCATCGGCCGCCCGGTCAGCACCAGGTCCATGGTCTTGGCCTTGCCGATCAAGCCTGTCAGACGCTGGGTCGCGCCCATGCCTGGGATCACGCCGAGCTTGATCTCCGGCTGGGCAAAGGTGGCGCTATCGGCAGCAAAAATCATGTCGCACATCAGCGCCAGCTCACAGCCGCCACCGAAGGCGTAACCGTTGACGGCGGCGATGGTCGGCGTGCGCAGGCGGGTAAATGCCTCCCAGCCGACGAAGTAATCCTCGTTGAGCATGTCCTGATAGGTCTTGCCGCTCATCTCCTTGATATCGGCTCCGGCGGCAAAATACTGCGCACCGCCGGTGATGACAAAACACCCGACCTGGGGGTCTTGGTCCAGAGCCTCCAGACAGGAAACCAGCTCGGTCATCAGCGCCGAGTTCAGCGCATTCTTGACCTGGGGACGATTGAGCCTGACCAGGACCACCCGACCCTGACGCTCGATCACTACATTCATAGGCACCTCCAGTGATTGATATTGTTGAATGAACACGCGCTTTTCAGGAATCCCAGATCGCGCCATAGGCGGGTATGCCCCGGGCTTCCAGCGCTTGCACCACCTGTCGCGTCAGTCGTTGGTTGGCGATACAGATCACAGCCTCCGCGCCAAAGGCTTGCACCGCGCCGTAGGCCAACTGCACCAGGTCCGGTTTGCCGCGCGCATCGGTGTCCCAGATCAACGCGCCGGGCTGGGCGCGCAGGATCTCGTCGACCCATTCGTCGCCGTAGGTCTTCCTTGGGCTGCGGGTCGACCAGATCAGTTGAATCGGCAGCCGCGCCGCGAGTAAATGCGGCATGACCGGACCGATCCCGCTGCCGGTAGCGACGTACACCACCGACTTGAACAGGGTTTCCACATTGGCCACGCCGGCAGTGGTGATGCCCTTGACCCATACATGGCTCGGCAAGTCCTCGATAAACCGCCCCGTCCAATCCCCGGCGCGGGAGATGGTCAGACGAAACCCGGCCTGGCCCGGCGTAGGGATGTTGGCAAAGGAGTGCCACTCCAGCAGCGGATGCCGGCTGATCGCAGTCGACGAACCGGCGAAAGGCGTGGTGTGGGTAAAACGCGTAATCACCGCATGCCCGGAAGGCCGCGTGTGTTCAACGGCAACCTTGCGCAGCCGCAGCCAGGGCAGCGCGATGCTCAGCGTCAACAGCACCAGCATCCAGAACGCGCAACTGCGCAACAGGCTCGCAAAGCTATCGACGGACGCCAGCACCGTCAGCCCCCAAAACAACAGCAACGCGCCCCAACCCGCAAACCGATGAACCCGCTCGAAGCCATTGTGAAATCGCCCCCGAATGCGCGGTTGCGCCATGACCACCATCAACAGCAACACACCGAGCAACGTAGCGCCGAGCCACAACCCGGCGAGCGAAACACTGCCCGGCTGCTGCAGATAGTCCGTGGCCCGCACACCGACCCACCCCGCGAACCAACCCGTGGCCGCCAGGGCCGCGCCGCTGTGCAGCCCGCCGACGTGGTACACCTTGGCCGCGCTGCGCCGCACACGCAGCGGCCAGGTGACGGGGACACGCGTCGCCAACCAGAACAACGCATTGATCAGGTATTGCTGGCGAATCAGGATCGCCAGCGACAGGTTGATCAGCACCAGCTCCGACAACGTCTGCGCGGTGATGCCCGGCAGGCCGACGCCGAACACGGCAAACGCGAGGTTGCTGATCAACACCAGCGCCATCAGGCGGTTGTAGTAGGAAAATACCGGCAACGCCGTCCAGCGCCGCCAGAGCGCCGGCTTGGGCGGCACCACGGTTTGGCTCAGCGCATCAAGCATGGCCAGACTCCCGCGGCGCGAACGCCTGCAATGCCACCCACCGTTGGCGCGCCCGTTGCAGCAACAGCGCCTTGTCGATCTTGCCCCTGGCGGTCAGTGGAAAATGCTCCACCACGTCAATCAGTGACGGCACGCAGTAATAGGCCAGGCGTTGCTCGCACTGCAATCGGCAAGACGCGACGTCGGCGCCGGCCGGCGAAACAAAGGCCACCAAGGTGCGGCTGTCGAGCTTCAGCGTGACCGCCCGCGTGCAGCCATCGCCGGCCTCCAGGGCGGTGGACACCGCGTCCAGTTCCACGCGGAACCCGCGGACTTTCACTTGGTCATCGACGCGGCCCAAGTGCTCGAGTTGTCCGTCGGCGGTCCAGCGCCCTAGGTCGCGCGTGCGGAACATCATGGCGTCGCCGCCCAGAAAGGGGTCCGGGCGGTACCGTTCGTGGGTCAGTGCGCGGTTGTTCAGGTAGCCCGCCGTCACCCCGGCGCCGCCCGCCCACATTTCCCCGGTTTGCCCCAACTCACAGGGGCGGCCCTGTTCGTCGAGCACGTACACGCTGTTGTTGGGTGTCGGCTGGCCAATGGTCAATGGCGCGCCAGGCACATGCCGATGCAGCGTGTTGACGATGGTGGTTTCGGTGGGCCCGCAGCCGTTGTAGAACGTGCAGTGCTCGGCCCAACGCTCGGCCAGGGCCTGGGAACAGGGTTCTCCGGCGACCGCGACCACCTGGAGATCGGGGCACTGCCGAGGGTCGAGGCGCGCCAGTATCGAGGGGGTTGCAATCAACACATGGCACTGTGCAGCGGTCTGTGCAATGGCTTTGCCGCGAATCAGCAACGTCGCGCCATGGGCCAGGCAGCCGAGTATTTCCCAGGCCGCCATGTCGAACCCGATATTGAGGATCTGCCCCACGTTGCGGCCCGGCGCCATGCCCATCCGCCCGGGCTGCGTCAGCAGGATGTTGCAGACGTTACGGTGACTGACACACACGCCGTTGGGGCGCCCTGTCGTGCCGGACGTGAACAGCACGAAACACAGGTCATGGGTGTCGGCGGCGGCGAACGCGGGATGATGGTCCTGGGAGATCCAGGGCTCTTCGGCCAGGAAGGTGTCCAGGCACAGGCGGCGCTGGGCGGCGTCCGGCGGAATGCGATCCGCGAGGTTCGACAGGGTCAGAATCACCGGGCTGGTCAAGGACTCGAGGACCATGGCCAGTTGCAGGGGCGGTACGATTCTGGCGTCCTGCGGCACATACGCGGCGCCGACCTTCAACACCGCCAACAGGCCCACCACCATGGGGATCGAACGCTCGACGAACAGCGCCACCGTGTCGCCGCGTTGCACGCCCTGCTCGACCAGACGCGCGGCCAAACGATTGGCTTGGCGGTTGAGTTGTTCGTAACTGATGCGCTGTCCCGCGCACACCGCCGCCGTCGCGTGTGGCGCCAGCGCCGCTTGCGCTTCGATGGCGTGGTGGATACAGCCGTAGCCCGGAGGGGTTGACGGGCCAAAGCCCCATTGCTCAAACAAGACTCGCTGCAGGACAGACAGATGCGCCAGCACCGGGTGGGAAAAAAGCTGCTTGTCGGTCGGTGAAAACGTCATGGATACACCCTTATCGGTTGACTGCCGAAAAATAGCTGGCAGGTACGAGGGTGGATTGAGGCGCGAGCCGGTGATTACAGGTGCTCAGGATTTACAGAAACGTCTCACCGTCACGCGTAAAGTTTCTTTTCATCGCGAGTGGAATAACCTACAGGGAGCAGCGTCTACCTGCATACAACCGGCTAGACTCGATTCCCCATGCATGAACTCGACGAACAGTTACGTGAACTCATCCCCAGGCTGCGGCGTTTTGCCGTGTCCTTGAGCCGTAACGCCAGCAGCGCCGACGACCTGGTGCAATCGACCCTGGAACGGGCGATCACGCGCTGGGCCGACAAAACCGTCGACGGCGACCTGCGCGCCTGGCTGTTCTCGATCCTCTACCGGCAGTTTCTCGATGCCCATCGGCGCACCCGTCGCTATGCACGCATGCTTGAGTTGTTTACTGGCCGCGATGATGTGCAGCCCTCGGTCGAACGCACGGTGATCGCCCAGTCGACCCTGCAAGCCTTCGACCAGCTCAACAGCGAACAGCGCGCCTTGCTGTTGTGGGTGTCGGTCGAAGGCTTGAGCTACAAGGAAGTCGCGCAGATTCTCGATGTGCCCATCGGCACCGTAATGTCGCGCCTGTCCAGGGCGCGCCAAGCCCTGCGTCAACTCAGCGATGGCGAAATTAGCAGCCCTTCCCTGCGGATACTCAAATGATCAGCCTGCCCCCCAGCGAACACGATTTGCATGCCTACGTCGATCAGCAACTGCCGCAGAGCGATCGGCGCGTGCTGGAAACCTACTTGGCGGCCCACCCCGAGGTCGCCGCTCAGGTCCATGCCTGGCAGCAGGACGCACACGTATTGCGCGCCGCCTTGAGTGGCGCACTCCAGCAGCCGGCCAACCCGAATCTGGACCCGGCGCTGATCCGCCAGCGCATCAAGCAGCAGTCGCGCCGCCATTTCGCCACGGCGGCGCTGCTGCTGATAGCGATCAGCCTTGGCGGTCTGGGCGGCTGGCAGGCCCGCGAAGCCACGCAACCGTCCATGTTGCCCATGACTGACGCCATGCAGGCCTACCGCCTGTTTGCCCAGGACGGCGTGCTGCCCGCCGACTATCACGCCCAGGGCAGCGACACGATGCAAGCCTGGCTCGACCGCTATTTCAACCAGGCCCAGCGCCTGCCAGACCTGAGCCAGGCGGGCTTCAGTCCCGTCAGCGGGCGCTTGCTCAGCACCGAACAAGGCGCGGCGGCGATGGTGCTGTACGAAGATCTGCAAGGCCGGCACATCAGTTTTTATATCCGCCCACCTGGCCCGGAAAATAACTTCCTGCCCCGTGGCAGCCGCAGCGCCGATGGCTTGCAGGCCGAGTACTGGTCCGGCGGCGGGTACAACTACGCGATGGTCAGCCCGGTGGATCAGCCGACCACGCCGCTGCTGCGCTTCTAGAAACCGACAGCCATGCGGTTTCGAGATAGCTGGCGGCGCGCTTCTCTATTGGTCAAATCCAAGGTATCGCCCTAAAGTGAGCGACCACCGCACACAGAGTGACTCCCTTTGGCGCCGCGTTCCCTGATCCGTCGTTTGCTCGGTAAAAAAACCCACACCCACGACGACTCGCCCATCCCGACGTTCTTTCAGACCAAGGCCGAGCAGCACGGCTATACCCTCAGCGCCGCACAGGCCCAGGCGATTGCCGCGATGGCGCGTGAGACCCGGCACCTGCTCGCCGGCCAGCCCACCCGCAGCCTGTATTTGCACGGGCCGGTGGGGCGCGGCAAAAGTTGGCTGCTGGATGGGTTTTTCCAGGCGTTGCCGATTGCCGAAAAACAACGTGTGCACTTCCATGACTTTTTCGCCCACCTGCACCGGGGCATGTTCGCCCATCGTCAGCACCACGACGCACTGGCCGTGACCCTTGATGCGCTGCTGGACGGCTGCCGCGTGCTGTGTTTCGACGAGTTCCACGTCCACGATATCGGCGATGCAATGCTGATCAATCGCCTGTTCAAGGCGTTGTTCCAACGTCGCGTGCTGGTGCTGGTGACGTCCAATTACCCGCCGCAAGGGCTATTGCCCAACCCGCTGTACCACGAGCGCTTCAAACCGGTGATCGAGCTGATCGCGGCGCGCATGGACGTGCTGGAAGTCAGCTCGCCCGAGGACTTCCGCAGCCTGCCCCAGGCCCATGCCGAACAGCGCTTCAGCAGCGGTCAGTACGTGTGGCCAGGCACGACGGCGCAGCGCACCGCGCTCGGGCTGCCGGCCACGGATTGCCTGGCGCAGGTGCTGAAAGTCGGCAACCGCCCGTTGCGCTGCCGCAGCCAGCAGGCACGGCGCATCGCCTTCACGTTCGCTGACCTCTGCGAACAACTCACGGCGGTGATGGATTACCTGCTGCTGTGCCAGGACTTCGACCACTGGATCATCGACGGGCTGCCGCACCTGGCAGACTGTCCGATTGCCGTGCAACAGCGCTTTATCAATTTGGTGGACGTGCTCTACGACCAGGATAAACAGCTGATCCTGATCGGTGCGCACCCGCTGGAGCAGGCGTTGAGCGGCCAAGCCATCGATCTGGCGCGTACTGCCAGTCGCCTGAACCAATTGCAAGCGGTCCACCCGCAACACACGCCCGACCCGCTATCATGAGCGCCGTTTACACCCCCCTTGCCGAGTGACCGCGCCGTTCATGAATACCCTCGCCCAACTCAAGGCCGGCCAATTGGCCGGCATCCAGCGCCTGGACCTGTCCTGCGGGCTGACCGAATTCCCCCGGGAAATCTTCGAACTGGCCGACTCCCTGGAAATCCTCAACCTCAGTGGCAACGCCCTGAGCAGCCTGCCCGACGACCTGCACCGCCTGCCGCACCTGCGCGTGCTGTTTTGCTCGGACAACGCCTTTACCGAGCTGCCGGCCTGCCTGGGCCAATGCGCAAAGCTGAGCATGATCGGCTTCAAGGCCAACCGCATCCGCCACGTACCGGCCGCCGCGCTGCCACCGCTGTTGCGCTGGTTGATCCTCACCGACAACTGCATCAGCCAACTGCCCGACGAATTGGGCCAGCGGCCGCTGCTGCAAAAACTGATGCTGGCCGGCAACCACCTGGCGCACCTGCCGCCAAGCCTGGCCAATTGTCGCAACCTGGAACTGATCCGCATCGCCTCCAACCGCCTCACCGGCTTGCCGCACTGGCTCCTGGCACTGCCCAGCCTGACCTGGCTGGCCTACGCCGGCAACCCGGTGGAAATGGCGGTAGACGTGGCTGACGACGACGCGACGCCAGATATTCCGTGGTCGGCACTGGAACTGGCCGAGGTTCTCGGAGAAGGCGCCTCCGGGGTGATTCGCAAGGCGCTCTGGCAACCCTCGGCCAAGCCGGTGGCGGTCAAGCTGTATAAAGGCAGCATCACCAGCGATGGCTCACCGCTGCACGAAATGCAGGCGTGCATTGCCGCCGGGCTGCATCCGAACCTGATCAAGGTGGAAGGCCGCGTGGTTGGCCACCCGGATGACCAGGCCGCACTGGTGATGGACCTGATCGAGCCGAGCTACCGCAACCTCGCCGCCCTGCCGAGCCTGGCGTCCTGCACCCGCGATATCTACGAACCGGCCACCCGCTTCAGCCTCGCCGTGGCATTGCGCATGGCACGCGGCATCGCCTCGGTGGCCGCGCACCTGCACCGCCACGGCATCACCCATGGCGACCTGTACGCCCACAATATTCTGTGGAACGCGGCGGGCGACTGCTTGCTCGGGGATTTCGGCGCGGCGTCGTTCCATGCCTCGGCGGACACCGTGGAAACCAGGGCGCTGCAACGCATTGAAGTGCGTGCGTTCGGGGTGTTGCTCGGGGAGTTGCTGGAGCGGATTGACACGGGCTTGAGCGACGCCGCACGCCAGATCCTGGAAGGCTTACAGGCGCGCTGCTGTCAGCCCGAGGTGTTGGCCCGGCCGAGCTTCAAAGAAGTCGAAGCGCTGCTGCAATCTATTCCACACCACTGAACCCAATGTGGGAGGGGGCTTGCTCCCGATGGCAGTGGCCCATTCAACATCGTCGTTGACTGACACACCGCTATCGGGAGCAAGCCCCCTCACACCGTTTGAAGCGCGTTTATTCAGCCACGAATCAGCCGGCCAGGCCGACGAACATATCCTGCACGTCATCATGGTTGTCCAGGCCTTCGAGGAAGGCTTCGACTTCAGCCATCTGCTCGTCGGTCAAACCCGTCACCGGGTTCTTCGCGATATAGCCCAGTTTGGCCGACAGCACGGTAAAACCCTGCTCCGGCAGCGCTTTCTGCACGGCGTCGAGGTCGGTGGTTTCGGTGATGAACAGGGTGGTGCCCGCTTCTTCGCCCTCTTCGAAATCCTGGGCGCCGGCTTCAATGGCCGCCATTTCAGGATCGGCGTCCGGGCTGTCCGGCGCGGCTTCGATCAGGCCGACGTGGTTGAAGTCCCAGGCCACGGAGCCGGAAGCGCCCAGTTGGCCCTTGCGGAACGCCACGCGGATTTCGGCCACGGTGCGGTTGATGTTGTCGGTCACGCATTCAACGATCAACGGCACCTGATGCGGGGCGAACCCTTCGTAGGTCACGCGGTGGTACTGCACGGTCTCACCGAGCAGACCGGCGCCTTTCTTGATGGCGCGGTCCAGGGTTTCCTTGGGCATCGAGGCTTTTTTGGCCTGCTCCACCACCAGACGCAAGTGGGCGTTGGTCGCGGTGTCGGCACCGTTACGGGCAGCGATAGTGATCTCTTTCACCAGTTTGCCGAAGATCTTGCCCTTGGCATTGGCTGCCGCTTCTTTATGTTTGACTTTCCACTGTGCGCCCATGACTTGCTCTCTTCCTCATGCATCGCGCCGAGACGTCTACTGGCCGGCGCTTTGGGGGCAGAGTTTATAGGGCAAAAACGCAACGTTCCACCAAAAAACCTTCACGGCGCCAGCTCGAAAAACGCCTGAATCAAACGCAGCGACCGACGGCGCTCCATGCACCCCAGGCTGTGTCGGTTGACCAGCCCCTCCCCGTGGATCGGCAGCGCACGCACGCGTGGGTCCGGGCTGACCTCCATCGAGGACACCACGCCCACCCCCAACTGCGCAGCAACGGCTTCGGTCACCGCCTCGCGGCTGTCCAGCTCCAGCAGTACTTTCGGTTGCACACCCGCGCTCAGACAGGCGTGGTCAAAGGTGCGCCGAGTGATGGACCCGGGCTCGCGCAGCACCATGATCACCTCGTGCAGTTGCGCCAGTTGAATGCCCTCGGCCAGCATCGCCCACGGGTGGCCAGCCGGCACCAACGCGCAGATCCGCGACTCGCTCAACGCTTGCAGGTGCAGGCCGTTGCGCGGTTCAACTTCGGTGAGCACCGCCACATCCGCATGCTCGGACAGCAGCGCCGCCAGGGTTTCCTGGGCATTGCCCAGCCGCAGGTTGACGGTAATGCCCGGGTAGCGCGCGCGCAGGCTGGCGATCATCGGCATCACCAGGTGCGGGCCATCCGCCGCCACTTCGAGGCGCCCGGTGAGCAACTGCCGATTAGCCTCCAGCAGCGCCTGGGCTTCGTCCACCAGGCCGAAGATCGCCCGGGTGAGCGCCGCCAGGCGTGTGCCCTCTTCGGTCAACTCCACGCGTCGCGCAGTGCGGCGCAACAACGGGATCTGGTAGTGCTCTTCCAGAGCCTTGATGTGCCCGGTCACCGCCGGCTGGCTGATGAACAACCGCGCCGCTGCACGGGTAAAGCTGCCCTCGCGGGCCACCGCATCGAATGCGCGTAGTTGGAACAAGTTCATGCTGACTGACCCGACTATCGGCCTAACTGATAGCTCGCATAACAACAAACAATTTGATTGATGACAAGCCAAACTGCAATTTAGGCGCCGTAACGTCAACCCCCGACACCTTGCAAGGACTTGAGATGAGCACCGCCGCGCCGATCCTGCTGACCCCTGGCCCCCTGACCACCTCTGCCCGCACCCGCCAGGCAATGCGGGTGGATTGGGGTTCATGGGATGAGCGTTTCAACCAGTTGACCGCCAGCGTCTGCGCGCAACTGTTGGCGATCATCAACGGCGCAGACAGCCACCATTGCGTGCCGTTGCAAGGCAGCGGCACGTTCGCCGTCGAAGCCGCCATCGGCACCCTGGTGCCACGCGACGGCAAGGTGCTGGTGCTGATCAATGGCGCCTATGGCAAGCGCCTGGCGAAGATCTGCGAAGTGCTCGGCCGCGACTTCAGCACCGTTGAAACCGCCGAGGACGTACCCGCCAGCGCCGCCGACGTCGACCGCCTGCTGCACGCCGACCCGGCCATCACCCACGTCGCGTTGATCCACTGCGAAACCAGTACCGGCCTCCTCAACCCGCTGGCGCAGATCGCCCAAGTGGTCAAACAGCATGGCAAGCGCCTGATCGTCGACGCGATGAGTTCCTTCGGCGCGCTGCCGATCGATGCCCGCGAAGTACCGTTCGACGCCCTGATCGCCGCTTCAGGCAAATGCCTGGAAGGCGTGCCAGGCATGGGGTTTGTCTTCGCCGAAAAACACGCATTGGGCGCCGCCCAAGGCAACTGTCACTCCCTCGCGATGGACCTCTTCGAGCAGCACCACTACATGGCCAAGACCGGCCAGTGGCGCTTTACCCCGCCGACCCACGTGGTCGCCGCGCTGCACGAAGCGCTGCTGCAATACCACGAAGAAGGCGGCCGGCCCGCGCGCCACCGACGCTACGCCAACAATTGCCAAGTGCTGCTCGACGGCATGGCCGAACTGGGCCTGCGCAGCTTTCTGCCGGCGGCGATCCAGGCCCCCATCATCGTCACCTTCCATGCGCCGAAAGACCCGCGCTACCAGTTCAAGGCGTTCTACGAACGGGTCAAGGCCAAGGGTTTCATTCTGTACCCGGGCAAATTGACCCAGGTGGAGACCTTTCGCGTGGGCTGCATCGGCCACGTCAATGCGCCCGAGATGCGTGCGGCGGTCGCGGCCGTTGCGCAGGCGCTGCAAGAAATGCAAGTGCTGGACATCTGATTGCCCTTTACCCACAGGATCTGAACCATGAACTATCAACACCCCGACACCCTGCAGGCCGTCATCCTCGACTGGGCCGGCACCGTGGTCGACTTCGGCTCGTTCGCCCCGACGCAGATCTTTGTCGAAGCCTTCGCCGAGTTCGATGTGCACGTCTCCATCGAAGAAGCCCGTGGCCCGATGGGCATGGGCAAATGGGAGCATATCCGCACCCTGTGCAACCAGCCGCAGGTTGCCGAGCGTTACCGCAAAACGTTCGGCCGCACGCCAACCGATGACGACGTAACCGCCATCTACCAGCGCTTCATGCCGCTGCAGATCGAAAAAATCGCCGAGCACTCGGCCCTGATCCCCGGCGCCCTCGACTGCATCGCTGCGCTGCGTGCGCAAGGGCTCAAGATCGGCTCCTGTTCCGGCTATCCCAAGCAAGTGATGGACAAGGTCGTCGCGCTGGCCGCCACCAACGGCTACGTCGCCGACCACGTGGTCGCCACCGACGACGTGCCCAATGGCCGCCCATGGCCGGCGCAGGCGCTGGCCAACGTGATCGCCCTGGGGATTGACGATGTAGCGGCGTGCGTCAAGGTCGACGACACCGTGCCGGGCATTCTCGAAGGCCGTCGCGCCGGGATGTGGACCGTGGCCCTGACCTGCTCCGGCAACGCCCTGGGCCTGACCTACGCGCAGTTCCGTGCCCTGGACAGCACCGCCCTGGCCCGCGAGCGCACGCGTATCGAAGCCATGTTCGAAGGTTCGCAGCCGCACTACCTGATCGACACCATCACCGACCTGCCAGCGGTGATCGCCGACATCAACCGGCGCCTGGCGCGTGGTGAAATGCCGCAAAGCCACTGATCAAGGTCAACTCAACGGCATTCACGTCGGGCAAACCCCGCAAAACAGGCTTAAAGTAAAAGAACTTCGTCGCCAAAGAACGGAGATTTGCCCTGATGAGAGAGGAACCAAGCAATGCCGTGGAAAAATTCCGAGTCACGTTACAGCACTATGTCGATTGCGTTGCACTGGTTGATGCTTGTGCTGCTGGCGGTGGTTTACGCCTGTATTGAGTTTCGCGGGATCTTCCCCAAAGGCAGTGGCGGGCGCACGTTGATCGTGGAAATGCACTTCATGCTCGGCCTGACCGTGTTTGTGCTGGTCTGGCTGCGCCTGTTTGCGCGCTCGCTGGGGGTGGCGCCGAAGATTGTACCGGCACCGCCACAATGGCAGAGCCTACTGGCGACCCTGATGCACTTTGCGCTGTATGCGTTCATGATCGGCATGCCGATTGCCGGCTGGCTGATCGTCAGTGCCCAAGGGCACTCCGTGATGTTCTACGGAATCGAGTTACCGCCCTTGATCGGCGAAAACAAGGACTTGTCCAAGCAGATCAAAGAGTGGCATGAACTGGGCGGCTCCATCGGTTATTGGTTGATTGGCCTGCATGCCGCGGCCGGTCTGTACCACCACTACTTCATGCGTGATAACACCGTGTTGCGCATGATCCCCAAACGCTAGGCAGCCAACCCTCGGCGGCCTTGCAAGCCGCCGGTGTGAACGAAGATCAGACGCGTGCCCGCAGGGAAGCGTCCGGCTGCGACCTGTTGCTTCAACGCCAGCAGTGCTTTGCCGGTGTAGAGCGGCTCCAGCGGTAAGCCGCAAGCCTGTTGCGTGGTCTCGATAAAGTCGAGCAATAACCGGTCGACCTTGGCGAAGCCGCCCCGACTGGCGTCCAACAACTCATACCCGCCCTGCACAATGGCGCGCACGTTCTGTGCTACGCCGTGGTCGTCCGGCACCGCCATTGCGCCGTACACCGGATGCGCCCCCGCCTCGGCCAGTGCCAGCCCGGCCAGGGTCGTGCCGGTGCCTGCCGCCAGCCACCATGCGTCGTAATCGTCCCACCCCACGTTGCTCAACTGCGCGCGCGCCTGCTCGACCAATACGCCGCAACCCAACGCGCCGGCGATACCCCCGCCGCCTTCGGGCACTGGATAAAGATGGGGATATTGCTCGCGCCACGGCAGCCAGAAACCTGGCTCATGCCGCGCACGGTAGCCGCCATAACCCAGCCAATCCAGCTGCATGCCGAAGGCCTTGAGGTCGAGGACGGTGGGCGTGTCTTGGGGATGGCCGCGCAACAGGCCGACGGTGGGAAAATCAAAACGTTTGCCGGCCGCCGCCAGCGCATGCAGATGGTTGGAGTATGCCCCTCCAAGGCTGATGATCCCGCCAGCACCGGCCTGTTGCGCCTGGGCCAGATGCTCGGTGAGCTTGAACCACTTGTTGCCGCTGATCAGCGGGTCAATGCGGTCCAGGCGCAGCACGGCCAACTCAACCCCGTTCAGCCAATCCAGCGGCAGCGGTTCCAGGGGCGCATGGGGCAGCCAATCGAAAGGGCCCATCGGGGCAAGTCCGCATGAAAAAAAGGGACGGTAGTCTAACACCGCCCCTTCCGGGCATTTTACAACTCAGCCGCCAGGCGCGAGCCCTGGTTGATGGCGCGCTTGGCGTCCAGTTCGGCCGCTACATCGGCGCCACCGATCAGGTGGACGTTCTGGCCCGCCGCGACCAGGCCGTCCTGCAATTCGCGCAACGGGTCCTGGCCAGCGCAGATCACAATGTTGTCCACCGCCAACAGCTGCGGCTCGCCCTCGGCGCCGATGCGGATATGCAGGCCCTCATCGTCGATTTTCAGGTACTCGACGCTGTTGAGCATCTGCACCTGCTTGTTCTTCAAACCGGTGCGGTGAATCCAACCGGTGGTCTTGCCCAACCCATCGCCGACCTTGGAGGCCTTGCGCTGCAACAGGAACACCTCGCGCGCCGGCGGGTGAGGTTGAGGCTTGATCCCGGCGACACCGCCACGCGCTTGCAACTGCGTGTCGATGCCCCACTCTTTCCAGAACGCGTCGCGGTCCAGGCTGGTGGACACACCCTGATGCACGAGGAACTCCGACACGTCGAAGCCGATACCACCGGCACCGATCACCGCGACGCGCTTGCCCACCGGTTTGCGCTCGAGAATCACGTCGAGGTAGCTCAGCACCTTGGGGTTATCGATGCCCGGAATCGCCGGCGTGCGCGGTGCGATACCGGTGGCCAGGATGATCTCGTCGTACCCGCCCGCCGTCAGTTGCGCGACGTCGACACGGGTGTTGAGACACAGCTCCACATGGGTGGTCTGCAACTTGCGATTGAAGTAACGCAGGGTTTCGAAAAACTCTTCCTTGCCCGGCACGCGCTTGGCGATGTTGAACTGGCCGCCGATCTCGCTGGCCGAATCGAACAATGTCACCTGATGGCCACGCTCGGCCGCCACCGTGGCCGCGGCCAGGCCCGCAGGACCGGCGCCGACCACGGCGATTTTCTTGATCTGCTTGACCGGCAAGTAGTTGAGTTCGGTCTCGTAGCACGCGCGCGGGTTGACCAGGCAGGTGGTCAACTTGCCGGCGAAGGTGTGGTCCAGGCAGGCCTGGTTACAGCCGATGCAGGTGTTGATTTCATCGGCACGGCCGGCGGCGGCCTTGTTGACGAACTCTGGGTCGGCGAGGAACGGCCGCGCCATCGAGACCATGTCGGCATCGCCTGCGGCGAGGATCTGCTCGGCAATCTCCGGGGTGTTGATGCGGTTGGTGGTGATCAGTGGGATCTGCACCGCGCCACGCAATTTGGCGGTGACTTTACTGAACGCGCCACGCGGCACCTTGGTGGCGATGGTCGGAATGCGCGCTTCGTGCCAGCCGATCCCGGTGTTGATAATGCTCGCACCAGCCTGCTCGATGGCCTTGGCCAGTTGCACGATTTCTTCCCAGCTGCTTCCGCCTTCCACCAGGTCGAGCATCGACAGGCGGAAGATGATGATGAAATTCGGGCCGACGGCTTCGCGCACCCGGCGCACGATTTCTACCGCCAGGCGCATGCGGTTTTCGTAGCTGCCGCCCCAACGATCGGTACGGTGGTTGGTGTGGGCGGCGAGGAACTGGTTAATGAAGTAGCCTTCGGAGCCCATGATTTCGACGCCGTCGTATTCGGCGGACTGGGCCAGCAGCGAGCAGGTGACGAAATCCTGGATCTGCTTCTCGATGCCCGCTTCGTCCAGCTCCTTGGGCTTGAACGGGTTGATCGGCGCCTGGATCGCGCTCGGCGCCACCTGCTTGGGGCTGTAGGCATAACGACCGGCATGGAGGATCTGCATGCAGATCTTGCCGCCGGCGGCGTGTACGGCGCGGGTCACGATCTTGTGCTTCTGCGCCTCTTCGTCGGTGGTCAGCTTGGCCGCGCCGGAATACACCCCACCTTCATCGTTCGGGCCAATGCCGCCGGTGACCATCAGGCCCACGCCACCACGGGCGCGCTCGGCAAAATAGGCCGCCATGCGTTCGAAACCGCCCGGTTTTTCTTCCAGGCCCGTGTGCATCGAGCCCATCAGGGTACGGTTGCGCAAGGTGGTAAAACCCAGGTCCAACGGGGTCAGCAGGTGGGGGTACGCAGCAGCGGTCATGGTCAAGCTCCACAACGGATCATCACGGGACGTGGCACGCTCTAACGGCTTGCCATCGGTTTATGTCCCACAGACTATAGAGGCGATCGGCCAGGGCTCAATGACTGAAACTGACAAGTTATTGATCCAAATGCACAGCCCCCCTTGGCAAGCAGACCCACGGGCCCTACCCTAGTCGCGAACCCTGCACTTGGTCCGTTGTCTGTTCCCCCATGCGTAAACTTCTAGCTTTTACCGTCACCATGGCGTTGGTTGCCGCCGTCGCCGCCTATCTGGTCTGGACCCAGGAGCGCCCCGTGGCGCATTACCTGTCCGACCTGCGCATCACCCTGGCCGTCAACGAGGGCCAGCCTGCCGATCGCGGCAACCTGCTGGGCATCCAGCCGGAACTGTTCCCCGGCGATTACCAGAGCCTGGAACGCTTGCACCTGAAACTCGCGGCCTACCTGCAAACGGCCCGAGACCAGGGGCTGCTCAATGAAAAAACCATCGTAGTGCTACCGGAACACATCGGCACCTGGCTGATGCTCAGCGGCGAAAAAAACGAGCTGTATCAGGCGCCCCATCTGAAAGATGCGATGAACTGGCTGTCGATCAGCAATCCGGTGCAATTCATGCGCGCCTGGATCAACGCCACTGGCGACAACCGCATGGACGACGCTTACTTGCGCATGAAAGCCCCAGCGATGGCGCGGGACTACCAGGTGCTGTTCGGCGGCCTGGCCAAGGAGTTTGGCGTGACCCTGGTGGCCGGCTCCATCGCGCTGCCCAACCCCAGCGTGAGCCAGGGGCAACTGCAGGTCGGGCATGGCGCGCTGTACAACGCCAGCCTGGTGTTTGCGGCCGACGGCCTGCCCCTGGGCCAGCCGCAGCGTCAGCTCTACCCGATCTACGACGAGCGCGGTTTCATTGCGCCAGGCGATGAAAACACCGTCAGCGTGGTCGACACCCCGGCCGGACGCCTGGGCATCCTGATCGGCAGCGACAGCTGGTACCCGGACAACTATCGCAAGCTCAATGAGCAAGGCGCCCAGTTGATCGCCGTCCCCGCGTTTGTCATCGGGCGTGACACGTGGGACCGCCCATGGCGCGGCTTCAAGAGCGTGTCGACGCCCACGGAAATCAGCCTCAAACCCGAAGAGCTCAGCGAAGGCGAAGCCTGGCGGCGCCTGACCTTGATCAGCCAGCAACCCATCAGCCAGGCCACCGCGGGCATGAGTGTGTTTTTGCGCGGGCAGTTCTGGGACCTGGGCAGCGCCGGCCGAAGCTTTCTCAGCAGCAACGGTCAAGTGTTCGCCGACGGCGACGCCCGTGGTGCGCGCTTGCTGAATCTCTGGCTGTAACGCCGTGAAGCCGGTACGCCTGGGGGATATGTCGGTGGGCTTCGTACACACCCTGGCCGACGCAATCACCCACCACGGCCTGGACCCGCAACCGCTGTTGCTGCAATACGGCCTGGACCCGGCGCGGCTCGCCGAAGCCGGCGCACGCTTGTCGATCCCGCGATATATGCGCCTGGGGCACGCCGCCATCCAACTGACCGGCGACCCGGGCCTTGGCCTGCGCATGGGCCAATTGAGCCGCTTGAACCAGGCCGGCCTGGCGGGCGTCACGGCCGCCCAGGCGCCCAACGTGCGCGAAGCGGCCCGCACCCTCACGCGCTTTGAAGCGCTGTATGGCTCCAACTATCGCGGGCAATCGAGCTTTCATGAAGACGCCGAAGGCGCCTGGCTGCGTTTCTATTCCATCAGCCCCTACAACGCCTATAACCGCTTTGTGGTCGACTCGATCATCGCCGGCTGGCTGCACCAACTGTCGAGTCTGGCCCAGCAACCGGTGCAGGCGCAGCGCATCGAGATCGAATTCGAGGCACCGGACTACAGTGAACAATACCGCGCGTTGGGCGACAGCCCGGTCCACTTCGGCGCCGACGCCAATCAACTGCGCCTGAGCCAACCAACCCTGGCGCTGCGCAACCCGCAGCATTGCCCGAGCACCTGGCACCTGCTGTTACAGCTATGTGAAAGAGAGTTGGAGCAGTTGACCCGCACCCGCAGCCTGCGCGAGCGCATTACCCGTTTGCTCGGGCCGATGCTCAATGGTGGCCGGGAACCCGACCTGGAAGAAGTGGCGGCGCGCTTGAAGCTGCCGACCTGGACCCTGCGCCGCAAACTGGCCGAAGAAGGCACTCAGTTCCGGGCGATCCTCAACGATACCCGCCGCGACCTGGCCATGACCTACATTCGCGATACGGAACTGGCATTCGGCGAGATCGCCTACTTGCTCGGCTTTGCCTCGGCTCAAGCCTTTCAACGAGCGTTCAGGCGGTGGAACAACCAGACCCCAGGGGAATTTCGCCGCAGTCAGCGGCATTCCGCCTGAAGCCGGTTTTACAGCTCGGTGGCATCGTCGGCGGGGTCCAAAGGGTCCCATTCAAAGGCCTGGTACTCGAGCAGTTCTTCCTGATAATCGTCCATATTAAGCTCCTTTAGGGTGAAAGCGGCTGCAGGTTGATGACCTGCAAGACCAGCCTAAAGTGCCGTCATGACGAAAAAATGTCAGCGCCATGACGTTCCTGCACTACAGGATTAAACGTAGCAGCGCTGCAAGAATTTATCAGGTGCCAATCAGCCCCGCCCCGTCGAAGGCCGTCGGTGTCACTGGGACGGCGTCGGCAGGGGCGGAATAGCCTCCGTCGGCGGCGGCAGCGTGGGTGCAGCAGGCTCTTGTTGCGGAGCAATCGGTGCGGGCTCGGTCGGAGGTGCGACCGGCTCGGAAACAACCGGTGCGGCGAGCTCCTGCTTCGGTGCTTCGACTTTTTCGGCGGCCGGCGCGGCTTTAGGCTCAGGCACGCCCAACTCCGCCTTAGGCTGCTCGGGAATATGTTCGGCCTTCTTCACCTCTTGGGGCAGGAACACATCCACCAGTGAGAAGTAACGCTCATAGAACTTCGGTGCCGAGACAGTCTCACTCGCCACCTTCACCATCGAGTCGTCGGTGGAGCCGATCGGCATCGATACCGAGCCCAGCACACCCACACCCAGGCTTGCGGAGTTGTTGACCTTCTTCAGCGCATAGCGATCCTGCAGGGCGTTGGCAAATATCGTCGAATGATTTTTACCTTTGCCATCGTCCGCGCACACCACGTTGAAGCTGATCTGCATGTGAGTCTCGCCGGTCTGCTGGAAGCTCTTGTTGCCCACCACCAGCTTCGGATCGCTGCTGGTGATGATGTAACCCTGGCTCAGCAGCGCGCGGCGCGCGGCCTCGCACGCGGCGATGTCACTGACCGGGTAATCACGGGAGAACGTACCGGAGTCGTCGAAATTCTCGTGCTCGTAAATAGCGGTCTTGGGTGACGAGCAGCCCGTGGCGCCCGCCAACACCAGCGCCAAGCCGAGGCTACGCAAGTGAAATGATGTCGACATTGAAAATCCTGAGGAAAACGATCTGGGCGGTATTGTGCAACAGAACGAGGCCTTGGCGCGCGCATTCCTGTCGGTAAAACGTCACAAGCCTACACAGCGGTGCCTGCAGGAAAAAGCCCGGCGCACATATGGTCAATAAACACGCGTAACTTGGCTGATGCATGGCGACTTGATGGCCACAATATCCAGAAACTGCCACGGTGTTCGAGATGATCGTCCAGCACCCGTAGCAAACGCCCCTGCCCCACGGCCTCGTTGACCATGTAGTCCGGCAGACAGGCGATACCCAATCCCTCGTGTACCACATGGTTGAGGGACTCGATGGTGGTACTGACCAGCGGTGTACGCAAGGTCGGCTCGGCGGCGCCCGGCACCTGACGCAACGGCCAGTTTTCCAGCTTGCCGGTGGCGCAGAATTTGTGCCGCAGGCACGCGTGATCGTTGAGATCCTGCGGTTGCTGCGGGGTGCCGTATTGCGCGAAGTAGCCCGGCGTGCCGACAAGCACCAACTGGTAGTAGCCCAGATGACGCGCCATCAAGCGCGAATCTTCCGGCTTGCCCGTGCGAATCACCGCATCGAAACCTTCCTCGATCACGTCCACCATACGGTCGGAAAAATCCACATCCAACTCGATATCCGGGTAGGCGCGCATAAAGTCACTGAGTACCGGCATCAACAAACCGCGCACCTGCGGCAGACTGATGCGCAACTTGCCCCGGGGCGCGGCGCTGGCGTCCGTCAACTCCTGCTCGGCCGCTTCGACCTCGGCCAGAATGCGCCGCGAACGCTCAAGAAACAGCGAGCCTTCGCTGGTCAGGGTGATGCTGCGCGTGCTGCGGTGAAACAGCCTTACACCCAGGCGCTCTTCCATGCGCGCGATACTTTTGCCCACGGCCGAAGACGATACCCCCAGCACACGGCCAGCAGCGGTAAAGCTGCGCGTCTCCGCCACCTGCACAAAGACCGACAGGCTGCTCAAGCTGTCCATGATGACACCCCGACTGATTACGGACACCTACGTCCGATAAGTTCGGAACCTTAGCCTGTTTTTCCGCGCACCACAGCCCCTTACTCTGCCGCCTTGCCCCTTTCACATGGATAGAGCGTTATGAGCGACAACCCGTCACTGACCCATTGCCCGGCGAACGCCCAGCCTGACGCGCTGCCGCTCGGTGGCTTGCTGGCCCTGGCTTGCGCAGGGTTTATTACCATCCTCACCGAAGCCATGCCCGCAGGGCTCCTGCCGCAGATGGGCGCAGGCCTGGGCGTGTCACCCGCCCTGGTTGGCCAACTGGTCACCCTCTACGCGCTTGGATCGCTGCTTGCAGCCATCCCATTGACGCTACTGACGCGTGGTTGGCGCCGCCGACCGCTACTGCTGGTGGCCATTGGTGGCTTTGCCCTGGTCAACAGCGTGACTGCCGTATCCAGTCACTATGGGCTGACACTGGTAGCGCGCTTTTTCGCCGGGGTATTCGCCGGGTTGCTCTGGGCCCTGTTGGCGGGTTATGCCAGTCGCATGGTCGCCCCTCACCTGCAAGGCAGGGCGATTGCCATCGCAATGCTTGGCGCGCCGCTGGCCCTGTCCCTGGGCGTGCCGGCCGGCACACTGCTGGGCACTCTCGTTGGCTGGCGCTTGAGCTTTGCGATCATGACCGGACTGACGCTGGTGCTACTACTCTGGGCGCGCTGGCAACTGCCGGACTTTGCCGGCCAAGCGGCACAACAGCGCCTGGGCCTGCGCCAGGTGATGACGTTGCGTGGCATTCGCCCGGTGCTTTGGGTGACCTTTACCTACGTGCTGGCCCACAACATTCTCTACACCTACATCGCCCCACTGCTGGAGCCCGCCGGAATCGAGGCAGATATCGACCGGGTACTGCTGGTGTTTGGCCTCGCGGCGTTGTTGAGCATCTGGCTGGTGGGCCTGCTGATCGATCGATGGTTGCGCCCGCTGGTACTGCTCAGTTGCGTGCTGTTTGGCCTGTCGGCGCTGGCGCTGGCGTTCTGGATCGACTCGCCGGCGGTCATCTACACCGCCGTAGCGGTTTGGGGCCTGGCATTCGGTGGCCTGCCGGCCTTGCTACAAACCGCTCTGGCCAAGTCCGCTGGCGAGTCGGCGGACGCTGCGCAATCGATGCTGGTGACCGTGTGGAACCTGGGCATTGCCGGTGGCGGGTTAGCGGGGGGGTTGCTGCTGCAGAGTTGGGGCGTGTTCGCGTTTCCCTTGGCGGTAGTTGCTTTAATGCTGCTGGCCCTTAGCAAACGCCCATGAAAAAGCCCCCGGTCTTTTCAGGCCGGGGGCTTTTTATTCAAACCGAGATCAGTACTTCTTGATCTCAGCCTTGGTTTCCAACTGCTTGCGGTACGCCGCGAAGTCCTGCTGACCTACACGGGAAGCGAGGAAACGGCGGTATTGCGCCTTCTCGTCGTCCGATGGCGCCGCCGCTTCGTTGACGTTGTTCAAGCGCACGATCACCAGGCTGCCATCCGTGAGAGTCACGGTGGTGAAGGTCGGTTTGTCCTTGGCCGCAGGCTTGGGCATGCGGAACAGGGCTTGCAGTACGACCGGGTCGATCGCTTCCTGGCTACGGGTAGCCGCTGCGGTGACTTTCCAGGCCTGACCATCAATGGGCTGGTTCAGCGGGGTTTTGCCATCACGCAGGCTGGCGATCAACTCATCAGCGTGAGTCTTGGCAGCCGCGCTGGCGCGTTCCTTGGTCATCTGTGTGCGGATCGCCGCTGCCACGCTTTCCAGCGGCAGTTGCGCAGGCTTCAGGTGTTCTTTGGCCCGCAGCACGATGATGGTTTCCGGGTCGAGCTCGATGGCGGTGCTGTTGGCACCCTCATCCAACACTTCCGGACTGAACGCGGCAGTGACCACGGCACGGTTGGCTGTAACACCCTCCCCGCCTTCGCGACCAAACGGCGCAGAGGTGTGAACGGTCAGCTTGAGGTCGGACGCTGGCTGAGCCAGGTCGGAGGCTTCAAATGCCGCATCTTCCAATTGCTTGGTCGCTTCGACAAAACGCTGTTCAACCTGTTGATTCTTGAGCTCGTGAGTCAGCTTGCCTTTCAGGCTGGCGAACGATGGCACTTCTGGCGCTTCAACGCCCAAGAGCTTGATCAGGTGCCAACCGAAGGTGCTGCGCACGGGTGCCGAGACCTGATCCTTATTCAAGGCGTACAGGGCTGCTTCGAAGTCCGGATCGTAAACGCCAGGACCGGCAAAGCCGAGGTCACCGCCATTGCTGGCCGAACCCGGATCCTGGGAGAACTCCTTGGCCAGGGCTTCAAACTGCTCACCCTTGGCCAGGCGCGCCTGGATTTCTTCGATCTTGGCCTTGGCTTGCGCCTCGGTGACCTTGTCGTTGACTTCGATCAGGATGTGCGCGGCACGACGCTGCTCAGCGAGGTTGGCGGTTTCTTTCTCATACGCCGCCTGCAGTTCATCGTCCTTGACGGTGACCTGGTCGAAGAAAGACGACTTCTTCAACTCCAGATAGTCGATGACCACCTGGTCCGGGGTCATGAACTCTTTGGCGTGCTGGTCGTAGTAAGCCTTGACCTCGTCGTCGGTGAGTTTCACCGCCGCAGGGTTGGCCTTGATATTGACGGTGGCGAAATCGCGGGTCTGTTTTTCCAGACGAGCGAATGCCAGCACCTGTGCGTCAGTCACGAATGCGCTGGCGCCGATGCCGTTACGAATCTGCTGGATCAGCATTTCCTGGGTCATCATCTGACGGAACTGCAGACGGCTGTAGCCCAGTTGACGGATCA
This sequence comes from Pseudomonas marginalis, assembly GCF_024169655.1. GTDB lineage: Bacteria > Pseudomonadota > Gammaproteobacteria > Pseudomonadales > Pseudomonadaceae > Aquipseudomonas > Aquipseudomonas paraveronii. The sequence continues at coordinate 3,765,340 of NZ_JALJWV010000001.1, forward strand.
CCTGATCAAAACGCTCGGCGTTGAACTTACCGTCCACCTGGAATTGCGGCGTCTGCAGGATCACCTGATCCAGCGCAGCTTCAGAGAAGCTAAACTTGGAATCGGCGGCGCCCTGCAGCTCCAGCTTGCGATCAACCAGCCCCTTGAGGGCGGCGTCGCGCAGCAGCTTTTCGTCGAGCAAGGAAGCATCGAAATCCTTGCCGAACCGTTGCATCAACTCGCGACGTTGCATGTCGACGGCCTGGCTCAGTTCGGTCTGGCTGATTGCTTCACCATTGACCTTGGCCACGTCCTGCTTGGTGTTGGTCGAAGCCTGAAAAATAGCCTCGATACCGGTGAACGCCATCAATGCGACGATGATCCCGATAATGGTCTTGGCAATCCAGCCTTGTGAATTGTCCCTGATATTTTGCAGCATGCGTCCCCCAGAAACGGTTGAACTTCAAAAATTGGCAACCGTGGAGCGTGGGTAGAGTCCGGATAGAAGAAAGGCGCATCCGAGGATGCGCCTTCTCTCGTAACTGGCGGAGCGGACGGGGGTTAGAACCCACACCCCCGGCGTGGTGACCCGATGGATACGTGGGTCAGCTGCCGCTCCGCTGCCAGGCCAGACCTGCGTCGGACCCGGGTAGGTAAAGGCTTGATCGAGGCTTAGTTAACGGCTTCTTTCAGGGCTTTACCGGCTTTGAAACCTGGTTTCTTGGCAGCAGCGATTTGCAGTGCTTTGCCAGTCTGTGGGTTACGGCCAGTGCGAGCTGGACGGTCAGTCACAGAGAAAGTACCGAAGCCTACCAGTACCACCGAGTCGCCGGCCTTAAGAGCGCCAGTGACGGATTCGATCACTGCGTCCAGCGCACGGCCAGCAGCAGCTTTCGGGATATCAGCGGATGCGGCGATAGCATCAATCAGTTCCGACTTGTTCACTCTAAGTCCCCTTATATATCTATTGAGTATGATTCTAAGTTTTTTGGTGAAAGCAAAAACCAGTGCTGAATGGACTACAGACACTTAAGAGCCGCTTTATAACAAGGGCTCTAAAAAGCTGTCAAGGAAGCCCCCAGGCTTTAACGCATTAATGCGTGCTAATTCTTTCCTTGGAATCAGACTCGCGCTTTTCGTCCTTAGCGACTATCTCCGGAGCCACATCCGGCAAGGGCTCCGGCGCGTATTGCAGCGCAATTTGCAGGACCTCGTCAATCCATTTAACTGGTTTAATCTGAAGATCTTGCTTGATATTGTCAGGAATTTCCTTCAAGTCGCGGACATTCTCTTCAGGAATGATCACGGTCTTGATTCCACCCCGGTGTGCGGCGAGCAATTTCTCTTTCAGACCACCGATGGCCAATACCTGCCCACGCAGGGTGATTTCCCCGGTCATGGCCACATCGGCGCGCACCGGAATGCCGGTCAGGGCCGAAACCAGGGCCGTACACATACCTACGCCAGCGCTAGGGCCGTCTTTCGGGGTCGCCCCTTCCGGCATGTGGATATGGGTGTCGTGCTTCTCGTGGAAGTCCAGGGGAATCCCCAGGCTCCGGGCGCGGCTGCGCACCACGGTCTGCGCGGCAGTGATGGATTCGACCATCACGTCACCCAGGGAACCGGTCTTGATCAATTGGCCTTTGCCTGGGATCACCGCAGCTTCGATGGTCAGCAATTCACCGCCCACCTGGGTCCACGCCAGGCCAGTCACCTGCCCTACCTGATCCTGCTGCTCAGCCAAGCCGTAACTGAATTTACGCACGCCGAGGTAGTGCTCCAGCACATCGGCCGTGACCTTCACCGAGAAGCGTTTTTCCAGTGCATGTTCCTTGACCGCCTTGCGGCAAATCTTCGCGATCTGGCGCTCAAGCCCCCGTACACCGGCCTCGCGGGTGTAGTAACGCACCATGTCGCGGATCGACTCGACCGCGAATTCAATCTCGCCTTTCTTCAGGCCATTGGCCGAAATCTGCTTGGGCGCGAGGTATTTGACGGCGATGTTGATCTTCTCGTCTTCGGTGTAACCCGGCAGACGAATCACCTCCATCCGGTCCAGCAACGCTGGCGGAATGTTCATGGAGTTGGAGGTACACAGGAACATCACGTCGGACAGGTCGTAGTCGACTTCCAGGTAATGGTCGTTGAAATTGTGGTTCTGCTCGGGATCAAGCACTTCGAGCAAGGCCGATGCCGGATCGCCACGCATGTCACTGCCCATTTTGTCGATTTCATCGAGCAGGAACAGCGGGTTGCGCACACCCACCTTTGTCATCTTTTGAATCAATCTTCCTGGCATCGAACCGATGTATGTCCGGCGATGACCCCGAATTTCCGCTTCATCACGCACGCCGCCGAGAGCCATGCGCACGAATTTACGGTTGGTGGCATTGGCAATCGACTCGGCCAGGGAGGTTTTACCCACACCAGGCGGACCGACCAGGCATAACACCGGGCCACGAATTTTCTTCACGCGCTTTTGCACCGCGAGGTATTCGAGAATGCGTTCTTTGACTTCTTCGAGGCCATAGTGGTCGGCGTCGAGGATATCTTCGGCGCGAGCCAGGTCCAGGCGGACCTTGGTCTGAGCCTTCCACGGCACCTGCACCAGCCAATCGATGTAGGAACGAACCACAGTGGCTTCGGCCGACATCGGCGACATTTGCTTGAGCTTGTTCAGCTCTGCATTGGCTTTGGTCAGGGCGTCTTTCGGCAGGCCGGCGGCATCGATGCGCTTTTTCAGCTCTTCGATTTCGTTGTGGCCTTCCTCGCTGTCGCCGAGTTCTTTCTGAATGGCCTTCATCTGCTCATTCAGGTAGTACTCGCGCTGGCTGCGCTCCATTTGTTTCTTCACGCGACCACGGATGCGTTTTTCAACCTGCAGCAGGTCGATTTCGGCATCGAGCAGCGCCAGGACGTGTTCGACACGGGCCGGCAGGTCGATGATTTCGAGGATGTCTTGCTTCTGCTCGATTTTCAGCGCCATGTGCGCGGCCATGGTGTCGACCAGGCGACTAGGCTCATCAATGCTGTTGAGGGAAGACAGGACTTCAGCCGGGACTTTCTTGCCCAACTGCACATACTGCTCGAACTGCGAGAGCAGGCTGCGTACAAATACTTCGGACTCGCGCTCCGGGGCCTCGACTTCGTCGATCAGCACCACTTCGGCCCGCAGGTGGCCGTCCACCTCCATGAAACGCTCGACCGCACCACGCTGCTCACCTTCCACCAGCACCTTGACGGTGCCATCGGGCAGCTTGAGCAGTTGCAGGACAGTCGCAACGGTACCGACGCGATACAGGGCATCTTCGCCTGGATCATCATCAGCAGGGTTTCTCTGGGCCAACAGCAGGATCTGCTTGTCGCCCGTCATCGCAGCCTCGAGGGCTTCGATAGACTTCTCGCGCCCCACGAACAGCGGGATAACCATGTGCGGATAGACGACGACATCACGCAACGGCAGGAGAGGCAATTCGATGGTTGTCTTCATGATTTCGCCTCTATGACAGTTGAAAAGTAAGCATGAAACCAAGATGGGGGCTGCTAGCAAAAAAAACAAGCTCAATGCCAGCAGTTAAACGCAGGAAAAACACACCCTTAAAACAAAAGGGGCCCCTAAAGGCCCCTTGTTGTTATGCAGCTGCAGGACGCTTACGCGTCTGGCGCAGCCTTGGCAGCCGGCTCACTGTTTTCGTAGATATACAGTGGCTTGGACTTACCTTCGATAACGCTTTCGTCGATCACCACTTTACTCACCTCGGACTGCGAGGGAATTTCGTACATGGTGTCGAGCAATACGCCTTCGAGAATCGAACGCAGGCCACGCGCACCGGTCTTGCGCTCCAGTGCCCGCTTGGCCACTGATTTGAGTGCATCGGTACGGAACTCGAGGTCTACGCCTTCCATTTCGAACAGCTTGGCATATTGCTTGGTCAGGGCGTTTTTCGGCTCGGTGAGGATCTGAATCAGAGCAGCCTCATCCAACTCGTCCAATGTCGCCAGGACCGGCAGACGACCAACGAATTCAGGGATCAGACCAAACTTGACCAAATCGTCAGGTTCAACTTCACGCAGGGACTCGCCCACCTTCTTGCCTTCTTCCTTGCTGCGCACTTCTGCACTGAAACCGATGCCGCCGCGGGTGGAGCGGTTTTGAATAACCTTTTCCAGACCGGAGAATGCACCGCCGCAGATGAACAGGATATTGCGCGTATCAACCTGAAGGAATTCCTGCTGCGGGTGCTTGCGGCCACCTTGTGGCGGTACGGAAGCAACCGTGCCTTCGATCAGTTTCAGCAAGGCTTGCTGCACGCCTTCACCGGAAACATCCCGAGTGATCGACGGGTTGTCGGACTTGCGCGAAATCTTGTCGATTTCGTCGATGTAGACAATACCCATCTGGGCTTTCTCTACGTCGTAGTCGCACTTCTGCAGCAACTTCTGAATGATGTTCTCGACGTCTTCACCCACGTAGCCAGCCTCGGTGAGGGTGGTAGCGTCGGCGATGGTGAACGGAACGTTCAGCAGGCGAGCAAGGGTTTCTGCAAGCAGGGTTTTACCCGAGCCTGTAGGACCGATCAGCAAGATGTTGCTCTTGCCGAGCTCGACTTCGTCGTTTTTCTTGTCACGCTGGTTCAAGCGCTTGTAGTGGTTGTACACCGCTACGGCCAGAACCTTTTTTGCACGCTCTTGACCAATCACGTACTGATCAAGGATGCCGCTGATTTCTTTAGGCGAAGGCAATTTATGCGCACTGCTCTCGGCCTGGGCTTCCTGCACCTCCTCACGGATGATGTCATTGCACAGGTCGACGCACTCGTCGCAGATAAAGACCGAGGGGCCGGCAATCAATTTGCGCACTTCATGCTGGCTTTTGCCACAGAAGGAGCAATAGAGCAGCTTGCCGTTGTCCTCGCCGTTGCGGGTGTCAGTCATTCGTTCGATCCAAATCCGATAGGCTTGCAACACAAGATGAAGGCTTATGCGGGCTTTTTCAAGCCCGCAGGTGATCGGACTTGCCGACCAGCCCTATTTTGAGCTGCTTATATTAAGCGGGGCGCTTTTCAATCACTGCGTCGATCAACCCGTAATCACGCGCGGCTTCAGCGCTCATGAAATTGTCACGGTTGGTATCACGCTCGATTTCTTCCAAGGTGTGCCCGCTGTGCTTGGCCATCAGCGTGTTAAGACGCTCACGAATAAAGAGGATTTCCTTGGCATGGATTTCGATGTCCGATGCCTGCCCCTGGAAACCGCCCAGTGGCTGGTGAATCATCACGCGCGAGTTCGGCAGGCAGTAACGCTTGCCTTCGGCACCCGCGGTCAGCAGGAAAGCGCCCATGCTGCAGGCTTGGCCGATGCAGGTGGTCGACACGTTTGGCTTGATGAACTGCATGGTGTCGTAAATCGACATACCTGCAGTCACCGAACCGCCTGGCGAGTTAATGTAAAGATGGATGTCCTTGTCCGGGTTTTCCGCTTCAAGGAACAGCAGTTGCGCACAAATCAGGTTGGCCATGTAGTCCTCTACCGGGCCCACCAGAAAGATCACTCGCTCCTTGAGCAGGCGCGAGTAGATGTCGTAGGCGCGTTCGCCACGAGCGGACTGCTCGACAACCATCGGGACCAGGCCGCCTGCGGCCTGGATATCAGAGTTCTGCTGAATATAGGAATTACGGAACATGCTCTGCAGTTACTCCCAAATAGTCATGTCTTGAAAACGCATAAGCCAGCGCGAGGCTGGCTTATGGTTGTATTTCGAACGAGTTGGACAATCAGTCGGCTTGTGCTGCTTCCGCCGGCTTGACTGCTTCTTCGTAAGAGACCGCTTTATCGGTCACCTTAGCCTTCTGCAGAACAGTATCCACAACTTGTTCTTCCAGCACAACCGAACGTACTTCGTTCAGCTGCTGGTCGTTCTTGTAGTACCAAGCCACAACCTGCTCAGGCTCCTGGTAGGCCGAAGCCATTTCCTGGATCATTTCACGAACGCGGTCTTCGTCAGGCTTGAGGTCGAACTGCTTGACCACTTCAGCCACGATCAGGCCCAGCACGACGCGGCGCTTGGCTTGCTCTTCGAACAGCTCGGCCGGCAGTTGGTCAGGCTTGATGTTGCCACCAAACTGCTGAACAGCTTGTACGCGCAGGCGATCCACTTCGTTGGACAGCAGAGCCTTAGGCACTTCGATCGGGTTGGCGATCAGCAGACCGTCCATGACCTGGTTCTTGACCTTGGACTTGACGGCCTGACGCAGCTCACGCTCCATGTTCTTGCGAACTTCGGTGCGGAAGCCGTCGATGCCGGTTTCCTTGATGCCAAATTGAGCGAAGAACTCTTCGTTCAGCTCTGGCAGCTTAGGCTCGGAAACGCTGTTGACCGTCACGGTGAACTCGGCGGCTTTGCCGGCCAGGTCCAGGTTCTGGTAGTCAGCCGGGAAAGTCAGGTTCAGAACGCGCTCTTCGCCAGCTTTTGCACCAACCAGGCCGTCTTCAAAACCCGGGATCATGCGGTTGGAGCCCAGCACCAACTGAGTGCCCTTGGCGGAGCCGCCAGCGAATGCTTCGCCGTCAACCTTGCCCACGAAATCGATGTTCAGTTGGTCTTCGTTCTGGGCAGCACGCTCGGCCACTTCGAAACGGGTGTTCTGCTTGCGCAGGACTTCCAGCATGTTGTCCAGGTCGGCATCAGCCACTTCAGCGCTCAGGCGCTCGATCGCAATACCTTCGAAACCGGCAACTTCGAACTCTGGGAACACTTCGAATACAGCAACGTACTCCAGGTCCTTGCCCGCTTCCAGGGACTTAGGCTCGATCGACGGCGAGCCGGCCGGGTTCAGCTTTTGCTCAACAACCGCTTCGTAGAAAGAAGCCTGGATCACATCGCCTACCGCTTCCTGACGCGCATCAGCACCAAAACGGCGCTTGATTTCGCTCATTGGCACTTTGCCTGGACGGAAGCCAGCGATCTTGGCCTTTTGGGCAGTCTGCTGCAGACGCTTGTTGACCGCAGTCTCGATGCGCTCTGCCGGCACGGTGATGCTCAGGCGGCGCTCGAGAGCAGTAGTATTTTCAACAGAAACTTGCATGGATATTCCTCGTTGCACAGACGTTAGCCGGCCGTTTCCGACCCCAGAATCAAGGGCATGCATTCTAGTGGGTCAAACTCAAGAAGTCACCCTACTGGAAACGGGTAAAAAAACAGCAGGCAATTTATCGGTACGAAGACACTGTTGCGCCTCGCCCCGGTGACAAATACAACCAATCACGCCAGGGCTCTGCGCCGACCCTTCTATATATAGAAGAAGTCGCCAATCATCTCCCTGACGGCCAGCCCCGCGAACAGAACCGGCGGGCAGCGCGGCATCATCGAGACACATAAATACGACGAAACGCCCTGCCTTGCGACCCAGAACCTGCGGCCGCGGAATACTCGAACCGCTAAAACAAAAAAGGCGCCAGACTGTTAGATCTGGCGCCTTTCGAATATGGGGTGGACGAAGGGGATCGAACCCTCGACAACGGGAGTCACAATCCCGTGCTCTACCAACTGAGCTACGCCCACCATATTGCGTTAACAAAGAAACCAAACCACTTCTTTGTCGAACCTCACCCCGCCTTTCGGCCGGGCAAAGTTTTAATTGGTGCGGATGAAGAGACTCGAACTCTTACGCCTTGCGGCGCTGGAACCTAAATCCAGTGTGTCTACCAATTCCACCACATCCGCGCTTGAAGCTCTTAAAGCAAAGGCGCCAGATGGTTAATCTGGCGCCTTTTCAAAATATGGGGTGGACGAAGGGGATCGAACCCTCGACAACGGGAGTCACAATCCCGTGCTCTACCAACTGAGCTACGCCCACCATCTAACGCTACTTGTGCCAAAGCTGCCTAATGGCGCACCCGGCAGGACTCGAACCTGCGACCATCCGCTTAGAAGGCGGATGCTCTATCCAGCTGAGCTACGGGCGCCTGATTAATCTGTACTCTTTGAGGATTACAAACTAAGTGCTTCCAGCCTTGCAGAGCAACAATCCTGCTTGACCTTCTTAACCAGTGCTAGGCTGTGCCCGACAAGTGCGACGAATAGTATAGACGCACCGGAAAGCCGTCAAATCTTTTTTGAAAAAAATTCATTTTATTTAAGGGGTTAGGCCAATTTGCAGACCAAGCGCCTTTGCCCTCGCGCGCTGGCATGCGAGAATGCGCGCACTTTTCTTCCCCCTCTCGATGGTTAATCACGCGTAATGACTGCACAACTTATCGACGGCAAATCAATCGCCGCCAGCCTGCGCCAGCAGATCGCCAAACGCGTCACCGAGCGTAGCCAGCAAGGCCTGCGCACGCCTGGCCTCGCGGTGATCCTGGTCGGCAGCGATCCTGCGTCTCAGGTTTATGTCTCGCACAAGCGTAAGGACTGTGAAGAGGTCGGCTTTATTTCCAAGGCCTACGACTTACCTTCCGAGACCACCCAGCAGGCCCTTACCGACCTGATCGACGGCCTCAACGATGACCCGAACATCGACGGCATCCTGGTGCAACTGCCATTGCCCGCGCATCTGGACGCCTCCCAGTTGCTCGAACGCATCCGCCCGGACAAAGACGTCGACGGCTTCCACCCGTATAACGTCGGCCGCCTGGCGCAGCGCATCCCGCTGCTGCGCCCATGCACGCCGAAAGGCATCATGACCCTGCTGGAAAGCACCGGCGTCAATCTTTACGGCCTCGACGCCGTGATCGTCGGCGCCTCCAACATCGTTGGGCGCCCGATGGCCATGGAACTGCTGCTCGCCGGCTGCACCGTGACCGTGACCCACCGCTTCACCAAAGACCTCGCCGGTCACGTCGGCCGTGCCGACCTGGTGGTAGTGGCCGCCGGCAAGCCGGGCCTGGTCAAGGGTGAGTGGATCAAGGAAGGCGCGATCGTCATCGACGTCGGCATCAACCGTCAGGCAGACGGCAAGCTGGTCGGCGACGTGGTGTACGAAACCGCCCTGCCCCGCGCCGGATGGATCACCCCGGTACCGGGTGGCGTTGGCCCGATGACCCGTGCCTGCCTGCTAGAAAATACACTGTACGCGGCGGAAACCCTGCACGGCTGATCGATGGTTCTGGTCCTGAAATAGGTTTACACCTGTTTCAGTCTGAAAACGCCCGTCGCAGCACCAGATTTCTCGTTTCTTCGACATCCTTTTCACCGGCCATCGACGGGACAGGGCGCAACTTACCGCCACTCCTTTGAAAAATCCCATTAGGCCCGCCCACAAGCGGGCCTTTTTTTTCCCTTAGGGTGAGTACAAGGCCCACCAATCATCGCCTTACAGCCTTTATTTAAAGGCTCTCTATCGTTTTCTGATCCATACTCCTAAAATGTAACGTCATTTTTCATAACGCCCGTTGCAGAACGGTATTTCCTTACTTTTTTAGCGAGTTCATCCGCGTGAAAATTCGTCTCTCTCTCGTCAGCCTTTTATTTGCTTTCACCGGCACCTTTGCGCACGCCGCCGAAACCACCCTGGCCCCGCGTGACACCTCAAAACTGCAAATCGCTTCCGGCAGCGCCATGCTGGTCGATCTGCAAACCAACAAAGTCATCTATTCCAGCAACCCGGACGTGGTGGTGCCCATTGCGTCCGTGAGCAAGCTCATGACCGGCCTGATCGTGCTGGAAGCCAAGCAAAACATGGACGAGTACATCGACATCAACATCACCGACACGCCAGAAATGAAAGGCGTGTTCTCCCGAGTGAAGATCGGCAGCCAAATGCCGCGCAAAGAGATGTTGCTGATCGCCCTGATGTCCTCGGAAAACCGCGCCGCCGCCAGCCTGGCCCACCACTACCCGGGCGGCTACCCAGCCTTCATTGCGGCGATGAACGCCAAGGCCAAGGCGCTGGGCATGACCAGCACCCATTACGTCGAGCCTACCGGCCTGTCCATCCATAACGTGTCGACCGCCAGGGACCTGAGCAAGCTGCTGGCCTACGCGCGTAAATTCCCGATGCTGAGCCAATTGAGCACCACCAAGGAAAAGACCGTCGCGTTCCGCAAGCCCAACTACACCTTGGGTTTCTCCAACACCGACCACCTGATCAATCGCGCCAACTGGGATATCAAGCTGACCAAGACCGGCTTTACCAACCAGGCCGGCCACTGCCTGGTGCTGGTGACCAGCATGGGTAACCGCCCGGTGTCGCTGGTGATCCTCGATGCCTTCGGCAAGTTCACCCACTTCGCCGACGCCAGCCGTATTCGCAACTGGGTCGAGACCGGCAAGGGCGGTTCGGTGCCGGACGTTGCGTTGCGCTACAAGGCCGACAAGAACCTGAAGAACCGCCCGAACACCGCAGAAGTTCGTCGCTGAACCCAAACGCCCCCATCTGACCAATGCCCCGACCTGTTCGGGGCATTGTTTTTTCTGCATGCGCCACACAAAAACAGACGGTTGGTCTGCGGCAAAATAGCGCACGAACGGGCTTTTACTTTGTGCCTGAACTGCCGCTAAATGTTCACCCCTTTTAATCGACTTCGTTCATGGCTCGTCTCAAACGCATCAGTCCCTGGATTGCCTGCCTGGCCGTCGTGCTGAACATGCTGGCCATGCCGCTCAGCCGCGCCATGCAGACGCCGGATATGGGACTGTTGCTGTGGGGCGGATTCTGCTCGGGCGGCGCCTCGCAAGCGCTGCCGTCCAACTTGAGCAAGCTGATCGACCCGCTCCAGACGGCGCCGTCAAACACCGCCATGAAACACAGCGATTGCTGCTGCGGTCATGCAGGGCTGGCGGCGCTGCCATCCAACTACTACCGACATTTCCTACCGCGCTATGCGCCGGACACCACCCTCGACAACCCCGAGTTGCCGACGCTGCACCCCAGAATCCGCTGGCCGAGCCTGAGCCCGCGCGCCTCCCCTACCGCTTGATCGACACCGGCGCCGCCCCATAGGCGGCGCGATCTGCTTGTCAGCCGCCCGCCTGGGCGTCCTCGAAGTGTCTTGATCATCAGGAATGGTGCGTTATGCCTGCTCGAATGACTTTGCCTCGCGCAAAGCGTGTCTCTGTGTCCCGCCCGCTATGGCCCTTGCTCTCCATCGGCCTGTTCGCCCTCAACCCGCTGTCCTCGGCCCTGGCCGAAACCGGCAAGACCGAAGACTCAACCCTCACCCTAGGCACCGTCACGGTCCAGGGCGCCAGCGCCAGCAGCGGCCCGCTGAGCACCAGCAGCGTGCTCAGTTCGGTGGATGTGCTCGGCGCCGACATCCTCGAAAAAATGCCGGTCAACTACAGCTGGGAGCTGTTCAGCCGTGCGCCGGGGGTGATCCTCACCGAGTTCAACCAAGGTACCACCTCCGGCAAGATTTCCTTTCGCGGCTTTAACGGCGAAGGCGAAGTCAACGCAGTGAAGCTGTTGATCGACGGCATTCCAAGCAATAGCAACGACGGCAACATGCCGTTCATGGACATGATTTTCCCGATGGAACTGGACAGCATCGAAGTGGTGCGCGGCACCAGCGATGCGCGTTACGGCCTGAACAACATCGCCGGCAACGTCAATATGCTGACCCGCACCGGCGGCGACTACACCAAGGCGCGAGTGCGCTACGGCAGTTACAACACCCAGGAAACGCAACTGGCCAAGGGCATCGAAGGCAGCAACTGGACGCAGAACTACTTCTTCGCCTATCAGAAGTCCGACGGTTACCGCGATCACGCCGAGGCGGACAAATTTTCCATGTCCGGCAAATGGTTCTACACCCCGGACGACAACAGCTACCGCATCGGCCTGATCGCCCGTCACTACGAAACCGAGGCGCAGGAGCCCGGCTACTTGAGTGAAGAGGATGCCCACCAGCACCCGACCATGACCAACAGCTACAACGCCTCCGACAAAGGCACGCGGCGGATGAACCAGGTCAGCGTGCACTTCGACACCGACCTGGCCGAGACGCTGGCCTGGTCGGCAAAAACCTACGTCAATACCTTCGACGACCGGCGCTGGACGCAGTACTGGCGCACCAGCGCCCAGCAGGAGCGCGATGCCTACGAAACCCAGTACGGCGCCCTCACCTCCCTGACCTGGCGCCCGGAAGTCAGTTGGCTGTACGACTTCGCCCTGGAAGGCGGCGCGGACATGCAGCAGCAACAGAACAAGAGCGAGCGCTACCGCACCAAGGACCGCCTGCGCCTGGCGCAAACCCGCGACCAGCGATTCGACTTCGACACCTACGGCGCCTACGTCCAGGCCGAGATCAAGCCGTTCGAGTCGCTGAAAATCGTCCCGGCGTATCGCGTCGATAAGATCCAGGGCAACTTCACCAACGAAATGACCGGCATGGACTACGACATCAACGACTATGGGCTGATCAAACAACCCAAGCTCAGCGTGGTGTATTCACCGTGGGACGTGGCCAGCGTCTACGCCAACTGGGGGCGTACCTTCCAGGTCGGCACCGGCGCGGCGGCCTATAAGATTCCACCGCGGGATACCAACCTGGCGCCGTCGATCAACGAAGGCTGGGAAACCGGGATCAAGTTCACCCCGGCCGATTGGATCGATGGCCGCGTCGCCTATTGGCAGCAAGAGGCCAGCGGTGAAGTCAGTCGCCGGCTCAACGACCCGAGCGGCGAGTCGGATAACGTCGGCGAAACCCGGCGCTGGGGATATGACGCGCAGTTGAACCTGCACCCGAACGAGCGCACCGACATCTGGATGGCCTACTCCTGGCAGTATTCGAAAATCCTCCAGCCGAGCTCGAGCTTGCCCAACAGCAAAGGCCAGGAAATCGACCACATCCCGCATCACCTGTACAACGCCGGCGTCAGCTACAAGGCCACGCCCGCGCTGCAGTTGACGGCGTGGATGAACGGCCAGACCAACTACTACCTGGAACGCGAGAACACCAAGGGCACTTACGGCGGCTACGTCTTGATGAACCTCGGCGCCACGTACCAGGTGACTGAATCGGTCAGTGTCGACCTGCAGTTGAAAAACCTCACCAACCGCTACTACGAATACGTCTGGTATGACCCGGACGGCGCCCAGGCCTCGCTGCACTCACCCGGCGACGGGCGCGCGCTGTATACCGGCGTCACCGTGGATTTCTGATTGGCACAGTCGCCGGGGCTCGATGAACGTTCATGTCGGCAAGCGTAAAAACTGAACGTTCACTTCAAACCCGTCTTCCCTGCCTGTCGCCGGCGACGCCAGGGTCATACGCGCCTTGACCCCGTGGACGATGGTCTTGGCAATCGCCAGCCCCAGCCCTGTACCGCTGGCTTCGCTGCTGCCGCGCACGAAACGCTCGGTCAGGCGCTGCAACACCGACGCCGGCACAGCCGGTCCGCCGTTGACCACCCGCAGCAGTGCCTGGTCCGTGAGGCTGACGTCGACCGGTTGATCCGCCGCGCCGTACTTCAACGCATTCTCGATCAAGTTACGCAGCAGGATGCCGAACGCGTCCGGGTCAATCGCGCAATACACGCTGCCCTCGGTTGGCAACTGCAACCGGATGCGCTGCCCGCTGCTGCGATTCCACTCATCGACCCCGTGGGCCAGTAAGGGAATCAGGTCCTGGGGCGCCTCGGACAACAGCCCGCCGCCCTCGGCCTTGGCCAACTGCATGAGTTTTTCCGAGAGCCGCGCCAGTTCGCGCAGGGAGTCTTCGATCTTCGCCGCACGCACGCGCAACGGGCCTTCCGGTGCTTCCTGGCGCAAGCGCTGGATCTGCGCCAACGTCGCCGCCAACGGCGTGCGCAACTCGTGGGCACTGTTGGCAGTGAAGCTGCGCTCAGCCTCCAAGGCCTTGCGCAAGCGCTCCAGCAGGTGGTTGACCGCATCGGCCAACGGCTCGATTTCAGCCGGCAGCCGCGCCACGCCGATCGGCGACAAATCCCCCACGCCACGGGCTTCCACGGCCCGGCGATACGCCAACACGCTACGCAGGCTGAGGCGCACAAACAGCCAAGTGCCCAACAGGCTGATGGGGATCAGTGCCAATAACGGCACCAACAAGGCCAGCAAGGCTTCCCGCGCCGCTTCACGGCGATGCCCCAGCGGCTCGGCGATCTCAATGAACACGGTGTCGCGCAGCGCACTCGCGCCATACAGCCGGTACTTTTGCGTGGTGGAAAACCCTTCACTCGGCCGTTCGTTGAAGATCTTCGGATCGGCGTCATGGGACTGCATCAGAATCTGGCCCTGGGCGTCGCGTACCAGGTACGTCAGGTGTTCCTTGTGCATCTTCAGGGTGGCGACGTGCTGGGCCGCGCGCGGCTCCTCGCGGTTGCTGATTTCCAACACGGCCAAGGGCAGGATGCGTTGGGCCGTCTCTTCCAGGGCGCTGTCGAACGCCTCGTTCAATTCATGTTGCACCACCAGCCAGGCCCCGACAGTCGCCCCCAGCCAGAGCAAGGTCATGCCCAGGGTCAACCCCAGGCCAAGGCGTTTTTGCAGGCTGATCGACGACTTCATACGGCCATCAACCGATAACCCATGCCACGCACGGTTTCCACCAGGTCGCGGCCGAGTTTTTTGCGCAGGCGGCTGATGTAGACCTCGATGGTGTTACTCTCGATTTCCGCGCCAAAAGCGTACAAGCGCTCTTCGAGCTGCGACTTCGACAGCAATGCCGTAGGGCGCTGCACAAACGCCTCGAACAACGCCCATTCACGCGCCGTGAGGTCGACGGTGATGCCGGCGCGTTGCACGGTGCGCGCGTTCATATCGATCTGTAAGTCGCCGAGTTTGATCAGCGGGTTGGGGTTGCCGCTGTAACGCCGGGCCACGGCGGCCACCCGGGCCGAGAGTTCGAACAGGTCGAAAGGTTTGACCAGGTAGTCGTCGGCCCCGGCGTTGAGGCCGGCGATGCGATCGGATATCTGGTCCTGGGCGGTGAGGATAATCACCGGGGTCACGTTGCCGGCCGAGCGCTGCTGGCGCAAAAAGTCCAGCCCGCGCCCGTCGGGCAGCATCAGGTCGAGCAGGATCAGGTCATACGGCGTAGTGCGCACGCTGTTGTTCGCATGGTCCAGTCGCTGCACCCAATCGACCGCGTGGCCGTCATCGGCAATCTGTTCGCGCACCGCCTCGCCCAGCCCGGGTGCATCCTCGACCAATAAAACCCGCATCTGGCACCTCCTGTGATGGTTGTCGTGCAGCACCTTACCCACCTTTCCTGACGCGAATCTGAAGATTCAGCTAGTTGTCAGGAATGACCTTTAGGGTAAGCCGCAAATGCCAATCCGGCCGGAGACAGATCATGAAATCAGCTTTTATTGTCAGCACCACATTGCTCAGCGTCCTGCTCAGCGGGTACGCCTTGGCCGATGAAGACTGCAGCGAGCCGGTCAGCGACTGGCAACCACGCGAAACCCTGCGCCAGCAAGTGGAGCAGCAATACGGCTGGAGCGTGCAGCGCATCAAGGTCGACGACGGCTGCTACGAGCTCAAGGGCACCGACCGCAAAGGTAATGCGATCGAAGCCAGCTACGCACCGGCCTCGCTTCGTCTGCGCAAACTGGAAATCCATTTCGGCGCCAACGGCGACGCCCGGGATTACCTCAACCGCCCGGGATCTGAATGATCATCGCGTCTTTCCACGGCTTTCAGGTTGCTGTCAGCCAGCAGGTCCAGGCTCTCGCCACAACGTTCAACCAGGACATCCTCATGAAAAAAATCATTGCTGCAACTTGCCTCGCCGGCGCCATCGCCTTGCCTGGGCTGGCCCAGGCCCGCGAAGTGACCCTGACCACCCAACTCAAGGACTACAGCGGCAACGGCGCTTACCTGGCGATTTATGTCACCGACGCCAACGGCCAGTACCAGAAAACCCTTTGGGTCGCCGGCAAGAAGGCCAAGTACTACCGGCACCTGAGCGACTGGGCGCGTGGCAGCGGCATGAAGCCGAGCGAGTTTGACGGCCTCAGCGGTGCCAGTGTCGGCAGCGGCCGCAGCCTCACCGTCAACGTAGAACTGGCCGACACCTTGATCGACGCTGGGTATCAGATCCGCATCGACAGCGCCGTGGAAGACAAGCGCGACAACCGTGCCGACATCAGTGTCCCGCTGACATCGGGCGGGTCGGGCAAGCCGGTCAGCGGCAACGGCTATGTC
This sequence comes from Pseudomonas marginalis, assembly GCF_024169655.1. Lineage (GTDB taxonomy): Bacteria > Pseudomonadota > Gammaproteobacteria > Pseudomonadales > Pseudomonadaceae > Aquipseudomonas > Aquipseudomonas paraveronii. The sequence goes on from NZ_JALJWV010000001.1 coordinate 3,781,425, forward strand.
GAGTCCTTTACCTACGACCTGTAACACCTGCAACTTCTGGAGGCTGAACATGCTTCGCCAGTTCCATTCACTGCCCGGTCTGATCGCCGCCCTGCTGGTCATGATATTGGCCATCAGCGGCGCAGTACTGTCCGTCAATCCGGCATTGGAACGCCTGCACAACACGTCAACCGCGGCCGGGCAGCTCACTGTCGGCCAGTTGGCGGGGAACATCGCCAACCACTTTCCGGGGGTGGAGCAGATCCAGCGCAGCGCCTCCGGAACCGTGATCATCTACTACAACCAGGACGGCCAGGCCGGTGCGCAAACCATCGACCCACTCACCGGCCAGGGCCTCGGACCCTATGAGCCGTCTGCCGTTTCGCGCTGGGTAAAAGACCTGCACCGCTCGCTGTTCATGGGCACAGCGGGGCATGGGATCGCGGGCGTCGGCGCATTCGTCATGTTGCTGCTTTGCGTGTCCGGCGCGCTATTGCTGGCGCGCCGCCTGGGTGGCCTGCGCAACCTGTTGCGGCCGCTGCGCGGCTCGTTCAGCCAGCGCTGGCACGCCGAAGTCGGGCGCCTGGCCGTGCTCGGGCTGCTGCTGTCGGCCTTGACTGGGCTGTACATGTGCGCCACGACCTTCGGTTTGATCGCCGACGGCAGTCAGGCTGAGCCGGCCTTCCCCGCGCATATCAGCGTCGGCGCGGCGCAGCCGGTGGCCAACCTGCAAGCCTTGCAGGCCACCGATTTGAATGACCTGCGCGAATTGGTTTACCCAAGCCCCGGCAACCCCGAGGACGTATTTTCCCTGCGCACCGCCCAGGGTGACGGTTACGTGGACCCGGTCAGCGGCACGCTGTTGTCGTATCAGGCCCACGACTCAATGCACAACCTTTATCAATTGATCTATCAGTTGCACACCGGTGAGGGCCTCTGGTGGCTGGGCTTGATCCTCGGGGTTTGCGCCCTCAGCGTGCCGTTGATGAGCGTGACCGGCATCCTGCTGTGGTGGCGCCGCCGCAAAGCCGCGCCGAAGATTCGCCATAACAGCCCCGCCCACTCAGCCGACAGCGTGATTCTGGTGGGCAGTGAAAACAACAGCACCTGGGGCTTTGCCAATACCTTGCACGCGGCGCTGCACCAGGCCGGGCACCGGGTTCACAGCGCCGCGATGAATGAATGGAAAGGCACGTACCGCGATGCTCAGCGCCTGTTCATCCTCACCGCCACCCACGGCGACGGCGATGCACCCGCGTCGGCCACACAGTTCCTGGAACGCCTCAAGCAAGTGGGCCTCAAACCCGGCCTGCCCTTTGCGGTACTCGGGTTTGGCGACCGGCAGTTTCCCCGGTTCTGTCAGTACGCCCATCAGGTGCAGGACGCGATGGTGCAGGCCGGCGGCACGCCATTGCTGGGGCTGGAGACCGTGAACCGGCAGTCCTCGCAGGAATTTGCGCGCTGGGGCAACGCGTTGGCGGCGCCCCTGGGCCACGCCCTGCCGCTGAACCATACGGCCCAGCGCCCGCCCACCCGTCAACTGGCGTTGACCGAGCGCATCGCCTATGGCGAAGCGGTGAACGCGCCGACCCACGTCCTGCGCTTCAAGGCTGCGGGCAAGCTGCCGAGTTTCCAGGCCGGTGACCTGGTCGGCATCTTCGCGCCGGACAATCCGGTGCCGCGCTTTTACTCGCTGGCCAGTTCCTCTGAAGATGGCACGCTGGAAATCTGCGTGCGCAAACACGAAGGTGGCCTATGCTCGGGGTTCCTGCATGACCTGAAGATCGGCGCGTCGGTCGAAGCGTTCATCCAGCCCAATCCACAATTTCGTCCGGCGTCGGGCGCGCACCCGGTGATTCTGATCGGTGCCGGCACCGGTATCGGGCCGTTGGCCGGTTTTATTCGCCACAACACCGCCAAACACCCGATGCACCTGTATTGGGGCGGACGTAACCCGGCCTCGGACTTTCTCTATGAACCAGAGCTCAACCGCTACCTCGCCGACCACCGCCTGACCGCATTACGCCCGGCGTTTTCCCAGGTTCAGGACCGCAGCTACGTGCAAGACCGGCTGACCAGCGACGCCCTGACGTTGCGCGCCCTGATCGAAAACGGCGCCCAAGTATTGGTGTGCGGCAGCCGCGAGATGGCCAAAGGCGTGATGCAAGCGCTGGATAACGTGTTAGCCCCGCTCCACCTGAGTGTGCTGACCCTTAAAGCACAAGGACGCTACCGTGAAGACGTCTACTGAGACACGACGCTACAGCCTGAACGGCGAGACCATGGGCACGCGCTACACCGCCGTGTTCTATGCCGAAACCGGCATCGACACCGCCGCGATCAACCGCAGCCTGGCCCAGGCCGTGGGCCGGGTGGACCAACAGATGTCCACCTGGAAAGCCGATTCCGACCTTAATCGCCTCAACGCAGGCCCCGAGCAGACATGGCTGGCGGTGCCCAAAGAGCTGGCCACCGTGTTGGCCGCCGCGCTGCGCGTCAGCCAGCAATCCGGCGGGGCTTTTGACATCGGCGTGGGTGATCTGGTGGACGCCTGGGGCTTCGGTCCGGGCGCACAGTCAGTCACCGAACAGACCATCGACACCCTGCCGCCGCGCGGCGGTCTCTCGGCCAATGCGGCGTTGACGGTGGACGCCCAGCGCCACCAAGTGCGCAAACGCGCGCCGCTGCACCTCAACCTCAATGGTATCGCCAAAGGCTTTGGCGTCGACGAACTGGCGCGCTGCCTGGACAGCTTTGGGCTCACGCGCTATCTGGTCGGCATCGATGGCGAGATGCGTGCCCGCGGCGTCAAGCCGGATGCTCAACCGTGGGTCGTGGCCATTGAAAAACCGAGCCGTGGCCAGCGTGAAGTGCTGGGGGTCATGGAGCTCAGCGACGCGGCCATCGCCACCTCCGGCGACTATCGACACTGGATTGACGTGAAGGGCCGCCACTATGCCCACACCATGAACCCGGCCACCGGCGCTCCGCTGTGCAATACGATCGCGTCCGTCACCGTGGTGGCGGCCTCATGCATGCTCGCCGACGCCTGGGCCACGGCGTTGATGGTGCTGGGCGAAATCGAAGGCCCACGCCTGGCGCAGGCACGCGGGATGGACGCGTTGTTCGTGCTGCGCCAGGGTGAACAACTCAAAGAAATATCGATTGTCGGCGGCATTCTGCAAGCGCAGATTGAAAGCCGTCCGCCCCTAACCCGCCCACAGACGTGAGTCCCGCACACCCATGAAATTCATGCACCGGCACACCGAATCCCACCGCAGTGACCGTATCGGCTGGCTGCGCGCCGCGGTCCTGGGGGCCAATGACGGCATCGTCTCCACCGCCAGCCTGTTGATCGGCGTAGCCGCCGCCAACGCCAGCCACGCCTCACTGATCGTCACCGGCATGGCCGGCCTGGTGGCGGGTGCGATGTCCATGGCGGCCGGTGAATACGTTTCCGTGCATTCCCAGGCCGATACCGAACAGGCCGACCTGGCACGGGAACGGGCCGAACTGGCCAGCAACCCCAAAGCCGAACACAGCGAACTTGCGCACATCTACATGCACCGTGGCGTATCACCCGAATTGGCCCATCAGGTCGCCGACCAATTGATGGCACACGACGCCTTGGGCGCACACGCGCGGGACGAGCTGGGCATCAGCGCAGCCCTCACCGCCAAACCGCTGCAAGCGGCGCTGGCCTCGGCGGCGAGTTTCGTGGTCGGTGCCGCGCTGCCGCTGGCGGTGACGGTCATCGCGCCGGCGCACAGCGTTGTGCCGTGGATATCCGGCATGTCCCTGCTGTTTCTTGCCAGTCTTGGCGCCGTGGCGGCCAGGGCCGGCGGGGCGAAAGTCATCGTCGGCGCTTGGCGCGTGACCCTGTGGGGCGTGCTGGCCATGGGCATTACAGCCGCCGTGGGGGCATTGTTCGGCGCCGTGGTGTAGTGCAAAAACACACCGCCCCCCAGCGTGGCGGGCGCGGTGTGTTTTACTTTCTTTCGGCCAACACCTTGAGCGCCTGCGCCGCGGCCTGCTCTTGCCCGGCCTGCGCGGTAGCATTGGCCGCGTCGCGCCAGCGCTGTGCATCCACATTGGCCGGCAACTGGCTCGGGCGCTGGGTGACGATTGCCCAGTGCCCGGCGCCTTTCCAGGCGGACTCGAAATCACTGAAGTCCATCAACAATCGCCGGTCCATGCCCGAACTCAACAGCACCGTGCTTTTGCGCTGGTTAAACCCTACGACCACCACGTAGCGCGGCTCAGACCAAAACCGCCCGCTGATCCGCGCCATCACCGGGTACCCCGCGGACACCTGCGCCAACACCGACGTGAGCTTGGCGTCGAGCGGATACACCATCAGCCCGTATTCACGGACCAGCACCTGCATGTTGCGCTCAAGGTTCGCCTCGCCGCCCGGCAAGTGCAGCGGCTTTTCCAGTAAACCCGGTGTCATGACAATGCCTTGTTGCGACAGCATGCTGGCTAACGCCGTAGGGCCGCTTTGATAGGCGTCGCTGCGAAACGTCGGCACACCGTTGAGTTCGACGCGCTCCGGCAAGCCCGGCAGCTTCGACGGGTGCCCGGAACAGGCCGCGAGCCCAAGGGCGCAGGCCAGCAGCAAGGAGGTTGTAACGTTCGACCGTAACCGCAATTTTTTACTCTCTTGATCAACTGCCGGTAAAGGCCCTGATCATAGGACGCTCTTCAGCCCGGGTATAGCCTTGAACCGCAGTAAAACGCCCGGGATAGAGCAAAGAAGTTGGATCGACACGACCATTGGTCAATAGCAGGTAACCGTCGGTTGGCTAGACTGTCCATTGAGAAGACTGTGTGTGCCCCCTACGGGGCGAAAGGAGGCCCGAATGAGCCTTGCAACGACGATTTTTCTGTTGTTCTGCGGTTGGCTGGCGGTCGCCGGCGCCATGTTGTGGGGGGTGTTGCGCATTACCCGCCGGCACCATCACCCCCACGTCAAACCGGCTGCATCCGCCAAGCCGCACCCGGCGGCAGTGCATCACGCCTAGCCGGGCATGCAATTGAAGTCCTGCGTTGCCGCGACTTCCTTGCCGTGATCATCCAAGAGCGATGCGCGCACGGTGGTGCCCAGGCTGGATTCGATCAAGGTGTAGTGCTCGCCCGCCTTGAAGTCCTTGTACTCCACGCGGCCCTGGCAGTCCCGCTGGTTGTCGTCGCCTGGCTCCTCCTCGAACAACGTCACATCCAAACGATGGTCCCCCGGCGACACTTCAAAAAAGCGCCCGTCATCCACACGCTTGCCATCGACACGCTCGGCCAGCAGGTCATTCGGCGCTTCTTCTTTCAATCCGATCCAGGCTTCGCTGGGGTCGGCTTTGGGCATCGGGCCGGCGCAGGCCGACAGTAACAACACAGCGCTCAAGGCGGGAATCAGCAATAAAGGCTTCAGTGACATGGCAGAACTCCAAAGGACATCAGTCAAAAGACGCATCGCGTCCGATCGGTCACCAGCTTGGAGAGCCACCCCTTGTAGAACAAATGAATACACATGAAACGATCTTCAGCCCATACCTAAATCTTCCTTCACCTGGCTGAAAGGTGCGTGTTAGGTGGGTCGGGCAAGACTGCCGGGGTTTGCAATCCTGCTCCCTCGGAGGTTCACGCATGCTCGGGCTGGTAAAGACCGCACTGCACAAGCCGTACACGTTTATCGTGTTGGCCATATTCATCTGCATCATCGGGCCGATGGCGGCCCTGCGAACCCCCACCGATGTGTTCCCCGATATCGGCATCCCTGTCGTCGCCGTGGTCTGGCAGTACAACGGCCTGTCGCCGGACGCCATGGCCGGGCGGGTGATCTACACCTATGAACGCTCCCTGAGCACCACCGTCAACGACATCGAACACATCGAATCGCAATCCCTGCCGGGCATGGGCATCGTCAAGATTTTCTTCCAGCCCGGCGTCGACATCCGCACGGCCAACGCGCAAGTGACGGCGGTGTCACAAACCGTGCTCAAGCAAATGCCCCCCGGCATCACCCCGCCGCTGATCCTCAACTACAGCGCGTCGACCGTGCCGATCCTGCAAATGGCGTTCTCCAGCCCGACCCTGTCCGAAGCCAAGATCCGCGACCTGGTGCAGAACAATATCCGCCTGCCCCTCAGCGCCCTGCCCGGCCTGGCCATGCCCACGCCGATGGGCGGCAAGCAGCGCCAGATCACCCTCGACCTCGACCCGCAGGCGCTGGCCGCCAAAGGCTTGTCGGCCCAGGACGTGGGCAATGCGCTGGCGTTGCAGAACCAGATCATCCCGGTCGGCACCGCCAAGCTCGGCCCCAACGAATACACGATCCTGCTCAACAACAGCCCCAAGGCCATCGATGAACTCAACGACCTGCCGATCAAGACCGTCGACGGCGCCTTGATCACCATCGGCCAGGTGGCCCACGTGCGTGACGGTTCGCCGCCGCAGACCAACATCGTGCGCGTCGACGGGCACCGCGCAGTGCTGATGCCGGCGCTGAAAAACGGCAGCATCTCCACCCTGTCGATCATCGACGGCATCCGCCAGATGCTGCCGCGCATCAACGAAACCCTGCCGCCGTCGCTGAAGACCTCGTTGCTGGGCGATGCGTCGGTGTTCGTCAAACAATCGGTGGGCAGCGTGGCCCAGGAAGGCATCATCGCCGCGCTGCTGACCAGCGCGATGATCCTGCTGTTCCTCGGCAGTTGGCGCTCGACGCTGATCATCGCCGTCTCGATTCCGCTGGCGGTGCTGGCGGCTATCGCGCTGCTGGCGGTCAGCGGGCAGACACTCAACGTGATGACCCTCGGCGGGCTGGCGTTGGCGGTGGGGATTCTGGTGGACGACGCCACGGTGACCATCGAAAACATCAACTGGCACCTGGAACAGGGCAAGGCGGTGAAGACCGCGATCCTCGACGGCGCCGCGCAGATCGTCGGCCCGGCGTTCGTCTCGCTGCTGTGCATCTGCATCGTGTTCGTGCCGATGTTCTTGCTGCAAGGCATCGCTGGGTACCTGTTCCGGCCGATGGCCCTGGCGGTGATCTTTGCCATGGCCAGCTCGTTCATCCTCTCGCGCACCCTGGTGCCGACATTGGCGATGTACCTGCTCAAGCCGCACACGCCGGAACCGGGCACCGGCCACCACCCGGAAGATGCATTCATCAACCATCACGAAGGCGAGCAGCACACCAAGCCACGCAACGCCGTGCTGCAGTCGGTGCTGAATTTCCAGCAGGGTTTCGAGCGGCACTTCTCGAATATCCGCGACACCTACCATGGCCTGCTGACGTTGGCCCTGGGCAATCGCAAGCGCTTCATCGTCGGCTTTTTGGCCTGCGTGCTCGCCTCGTTCCTGCTGCTGCCCAGCCTGGGCCAGGACTTCTTCCCGGCCACCGACGCCGGCGCGCTGGCGCTGCATGTGCGGTTGCCGCTGGGTACGCGGATCGAGGAAAGCGCTGCGGCGTTCGACCGGATCGAGGCGCGGATACGCGAAGTGATCCCGGCCGACGAACTCGACACCATCGTCGACAACATCGGCATTCCGCTGAGCGGCATCGACATGGCCTACAGCAGCAGCGGCACCATCGGCCCGCAGGACGGCGATATCCAGGTCAGCCTGAAACAGCACCACGCGCCCACCGCCGACTACGTGAAAAAACTGCGTGAGGCGCTGCCGCAAAGTTTCCCTGGCAGCCACTTTGCGTTCCTGCCGGCGGACATCAGCAGCCAGATCCTCAACTTCGGCGCGCCGGCGCCACTGGACGTGAAAATCTCCGGGCGCAGCGATGCAGAAAACCGTGCTTACGCCGTGGAACTCGAACGCCGCCTGCAACACGTACCGGGCATTGCCGACCTGCGCATCCAGCAGTCCACCGGCTACCCGTCGCTGCAAGTGAATGTCGACCGCCTGCGCGCCAACGGCCTGGGCATCACCGAGCGCGATGTGACCAACAGCATGGTCGCGTCCCTCGCGGGCAGCTCGCAAACGGCGCCGACCTTCTGGCTCAACCCGGCCAACGGCGTGTCCTATTCCATCGTCGCCGCCACCCCGCAATACCGCCTCGACAGCTTGCCGGCGCTGGAAGCGCTGCCCGTGACCGGTGCCGATGGCCAGTCGCAAATCCTCGGCGGCGTGGCCAGCATCTCCCGCGTGCAAAGCCCGGCGGTGGTGACCCACTACAACATCGAACCGACCCTGGACCTGTATGCCAACGTGCAAGGCCGCGACCTCGGCGGCGTCGCGCGTGACGTGCAAAAGGTGCTGGACGATACCGCGTCCATGCGCCCCAAAGGCGCGACGATCAGCCTGCACGGGCAGATCGATGCACTGCATGAAGCCTTCAGCGGTTTGAGCGTCGGCCTGCTCGGTGCGGTGGTGCTGATCTACCTGCTGATCGTGGTCAACTTCCAGTCGTGGGTCGACCCGTTCGTGATCATCACCGCGTTGCCGGCGGCGCTGGCGGGGATCGTGTGGATGCTGTTCCTCAGCGGCACGTCGTTGTCGGTGCCCGCGTTGACCGGCGCCATCCTGTGCATGGGCGTGGCCACGGCCAACTCGATCCTGGTGGTGAGCTTCTGCCGCGAACGCCTGGCCGAACATGGCGATGCGCTCAAGGCCGCGCTGGAAGCCGGTTACACACGCTTCCGTCCGGTGTGCATGACCGCCCTGGCGATGATCATCGGCATGCTGCCGCTGGCCTTGTCCGAGGAGCAGAACGCGCCGCTGGGCCGCGCCGTAATCGGTGGTTTGATCCTCGCCACCGTCGCCACCCTGTTATTTGTTCCCGTGGTCTTCAGCCTGGTCCACGGTCGTCAGCCTACTCGCGCAACTGTTGGAGAAACGCCCCATGTCGTCTGATCACAAACCCTCGCGCAAGCGTCTGATGCTCATGGGTGTCGGCGGCCTGACCCTGGCCGCCCTGCTGGTCGCCAACGGCCTGTACGCCCGCACAATGCACGAACGATCCGTCACGGCCTGGACCGAAACCGCCGCCGTGCCGCAGGTGATGGTGTTTGAGCCGCAACAGAATGTGGCCGGCGACACCCTGCGCCTGCCCGCCCACCTTGAAGCCTGGAGCAAAGCGCCGATCCATGCGCGGGTCAGCGGCTACTTGAAGGACTGGAAAGTCGACATCGGCAGCCAGGTCAAAGCCGGGCAAATCCTCGCCGAAATCGACAGCCCCGATCTCGATCAACAACTGGCGCAAACCCATGCGCGCCTGGTGCAGCAACAGGCCAATGCGCGACTGGCCGCCACCACCGCGACGCGTTGGCAAAACCTGCTGGCCAGCCATTCAGTGTCGCGCCAGGAGGCCGATGAAAAAACCTCCAACGCCGCAGCGGCCAAAGCCAACGCCGAAGCGGCCGCCGCTGACTACGCACGGTTATCCGCGTTGGAAAGCTACAAGACCCTGCGCGCACCGTTCGCCGGCACCATCACCGCGCGCAACACCGACATCGGCCAGTTGATCAAGGCCGACACCGACAGCGACCCGGAGCTGTTCAGCATCGCCGACACCCACCAATTGCGCCTCTACGTACCGGTGCCGCAGAACTATGCGGCCGTCATCCACCCCGGGCTTGAAGCCGAGCTGACCGTTCCCGAGCACCCCGGCGAGCACTTCAAGGCGCACCTGATCGGCGACTCCACCGCCATCGACCGCCGCTCCGGCACCCTGCTCGCGCAGTTTGTCGCCGACAACCCCAACGGCGAGTTGCTGCCCGGCGATTACGCCGAAGCCACCCTGCCGATCCCGGCGGACACCCATGGCGTGAGCATCCCGGCCAGCGCGCTGATCTTCCGCGCCCAAGGCACCCAGGTCGCGGTGCTGGATGCGCAAAACCACGTGCACCTGCAGGCCATCCATATCGGCCTGGATCTGGGCGAACGCCTGGTGATCGACCAGGGCCTGAAACCCGCCGACCGCGTGGTCGACAACCCGCCCGACGCCCTGCGCGAAGGCGACCCCGTGCAACTGGCCGACGCCTCCGGAGGTGCCCATGCGCCCAAGGCTTAAACCGCTCGTTGCCGTGATGCTGCTGGCTTTACAAGGTTGCTCGCTGACGCCGACCTACAACGTGCCGGCGATCAAACTGCCGGCCAACTACCGCGAACAGACCAGCGACGGCCCCTGGCACAGTGCGCAGCCGTCCGACCAACTGGCGCCGCAGTGGTGGGCGCTCTACCACGAGCCGCGCCTGGATCAGTTGCAACAGCAACTGCTCAAGGCCAACCCGGACCTGGCGGCAGCGCTGGCGCACTTCGATGCGTCCCAGGCATATGCCAGCCAATTGCATGCCGGGCTGTTCCCGCAAATCACAGCCAGCGCACAGCCGTTGCGTCAGCGCCAATCGGACTCGCGACCGCTGCGCGGCACCACGCAGCCGTCGGTGTACAACAGCAACACTGCGGGGTTTTCGTTGAGCTACGATTTGGACCTGTGGGGCAAAATCCGCAACCAGGTGGCGGCGGGTGATGCGCAGGCGCAAGCGTCGGGCGACGATTTGGCGGTAGCGCGTTTGAGCTTGCAGCATCAGTTGGCGACCTTGTATGTGCAGCTCAATGGGCTGGATGCGCAAAGTCGGATTCTCAACAACTCGCTGGAGGATTTCAGCCAGGCCCTGCAACTGACCCGCAGCCGCTACGAGGGCCAGATAGCGTCGGAACTGGACCTGACCCGCGCGCAAAACCAGCTCGCCCAAGCCAAGGCGCAACTGGATGAAGTGCGTGGGCAACGCAACCTCACCGAACATGCCATCGGTGAACTGGTCGGCGTGGCGGCCAGCGACTTCACACTGCCGGCAAGCCAACAACTGATCGCCCTGCCGGGGATTCCGTCGCAACTGCCAAGCCACCTGCTGCAACGTCGCCCGGATATTGCGGCAGCGGAGCGCCGGGTGTTTGCGGCCAACGCGAATATCGGCGTGGCCAAGGCCGCGTGGTACCCGGATTTCAGTCTGACCGGGCTGATTGGCGGGCAGACCCAAGGCGTAGGGAATTTACTGTCGGCGGGCAATCGGTATTGGGCGCTGGGGCCGCTGATGAACTTGCCGATCTTCGATGGCGGTCGCTTGAGCGCCAACGAACGCCAGGCCAAAGCCGAGTTCGAACAAGCCTCGGCACAGTACCGCAGCCAGGTATTGAAGGCCGTGCGCGAGGTGGAAGACAACCTGGCGCAGCTAAGGGATTTGCAGCAGGAGGCGCAGGATGAACAAGCGGCGGCGGATGCGGCGCAGCACACGCAAGCGTTGGCGATGAACAGCTACCAGGCCGGCGCGGTGAGTTATCTGGATGTGGTGACCGCGCAGACAGCGGCGTTGCAGGCGCAAATGACCTTGCAGACGGTGCAGACACGGCAGTTGCAGGCGAGTGTGGGGCTGGTCACCGCGCTGGGCGGCGGCTGGCAACCTGGCGCCTGACGCTTTTTTTGTGCAAACCAGCTCAAAGGTGGGAGCTGGTTTGCCTTTGATGAGGCTGGATCAGCCAAACATCACCGACTGATCCAGCACACATTCAGTCTTCTGGCCGACTGTTGAGAAACACGGTCACTGCCGTGTAATCACTGTCATTGGCGTGTCGGTACGCGGTATTGCTGTGATAGTCAGAGACAGCCCCCGATACTGAAACAGTAATGCTACGACCTTGAACATTTACTTTCGCCGATGCGTCTCGCGTAACAAGAAACGGGCCGGCACTTTCCAACGCAGACAAAATTTCACTGTCTGCTGCCAGGTTTCGATAAACGTAGTAACGGTAACTGAATGGAACCGTTGCTCCACCACGATCATCCTTGACACCGTAGATGGAAGCGTCATTGCTGATCGGTACTCGGAGTACAACCTCTGTCAACTGCGGACGGCCCGGCGCAAGAAGCCAATTACCACAGATATACACCAAGCAAACCGCCAGCAAGATCGTAGTAACCGTCGAATAAAGCGACTTTCTAGTAGTTCCTGAACCTGGCATATCTGATTCCTTCCTTGATCCAATATTGGTCGACTGGATCATCACCAAACGGCGCATTCCCCCACCAATGTCCAAACTCGGGCTTGTCAGAACCGGCACTATTCTGAGCAAAACCCGCAGCGCGTAACAACACCTCTTCGCTGAAGCCCGCAGCAATCCCTACAGCGCCATAGTGGAAGTTTCCAAAGGCTTCATATTCTTTTGATAACTGCTTGTAGTCCCAAGGACCACGATTGCGGACCTGAGTATAAAACCAAGAGTACATAAACGCTGAACCGGCTTTCAGTGCATTCTTTTTGTGAACAGCTGTGGCCATATTCATGTCAAGCGAGACACCGGGTGGCGGTATTGGGTTTGCCATTGAATGCTTCCTCTGCATCAGATTTTTACCCGACGAAACCTAACACTGGAGGTGCTGACTATTGTGCATTGCACGAAGTAAAAGAAACTTCGTACATCGGAGCAGGACATGCCTTGCATGCCACTACCAGAGCAAGTTTTTTCCTACAACCCTTTAGTGAGGTTCGGCCGCAATAGCGCCGGCGTCAGTTCCGGCCTCATCGGGGCAAGCCCCCTCCCACACTGATCCGGTGCCAGACACACAATGTATGAACACCGCAGAGCCCATGTGGGAGGGGGCTTGCCCCCGATAGCGTGCGTACAGACACATCCTGCCAAAAGCCTGCCCTTCAACCCGCTGCTCCCCCATCTAGCCTCTCAAAACACACCCAGAAAGAGGCCAAGGAATGCCTGACCTACCCGCTTCACACCGCCTGCATATCGGCCGATTCAGCGAACCCAACCGTATCTACCTCATCACCACCAACACCGACGAACGCGTCCCGATATTCAAGAATTTCCATCTCGGTCGCTTGGTGGTCTGGCAGTTTCGGTTAGCTCAGTACCAAGGGCTGGCGCACTCCCTGGCATGGGTGATCATGCCGGACCATTTCCATTGGCTGCTCGAACTGAAAAAAGGCTCGCTGGCTGACCTGATGCGCCAGGTGAAGTCCAAAAGCACGCGGAGCGTCAACGGTGCGAGTGGACGCAAGGGGCGGCTTTGGCAGGAAAGCTTCCATGACCGCGCACTGCGCAAGGAAGACGACCTGGTGAAAATGGCCCGGTATGTGGTGGCCAATCCATTGCGAGCGGGATTGGTTAGCCGGATTGGCGACTACCCGTTGTGGGATGCCATTTGGGTATAGACGCAGTTCAACTGTGGGAGGGGGCTTGCTCCCGATGGCGGTGGGTCAGTTACAGATGAGCTGGCTGACCCACTGCTATCGGGGGCAAGCCCCCTCCCACAGTTTTTAGCGCATTTCAGGCAGCCAACTTACCGCTGGCGATGGCGGCCGAGGCTGCCACCATTGCCCGCAACAACACCGCACACCCCGCCGCCAGGTCATCCGGTGCGGCGTTTTCGATTTCGTTGTGGCTGATGCCACCTTCGCACGGCACGAAGATCATCCCCGCCGGGCCGAGTTCGGCGACGAAGATCGCGTCGTGCCCTGCCCCGCTGACGATGTCCATGTTCGACAACCCCAACCCATTCGCGGCATCGCGCACAGCGTCCACACAGCCTTTGTCGAAATACAGCGGCGGGAAGTCGGCGGTGGGTTCCATTTCAAAACTCAATCCATGCTTGGCGCAGGTCTCGTCGATCACCTGGCGCACCTGGGCAATCATCGAATCCAATCGCGCCGGTTCCAGGTGACGGAAGTCCAGGGTCATGCGCACTTCACCCGGGATGACATTGCGTGAGCCCGGATAAGCCTGCAAGCAACCGACAGTGCCACACGCATGCGGCTGATGCCCCAACGCCGCCGCATTCACCGCCGCGACCACTGCGGCCGCGCCGACCAGGGCGTCCTTGCGCAGGTGCATCGGCGTCGGCCCCGCGTGGGCTTCAACGCCGCGCAGTGTCAAGTCGAACCACTTTTGCCCGAGGGCACCGAGCACCACGCCGATGGTTTTTTTCTCGTCCTCCAGAATCGGCCCCTGCTCGATATGCGCTTCGAAGTAAGCGCCGACTTTATGCCCACTCTCCGCCCGCGTCCCCGCGTAGCCAATCGCATTCAGCGCGTCGCCTACGCTGACGCCCTCCGCATCGACCTTGGCGAGGGTATCGGCGAGGCTGAATTTCTCGGCAAACACCCCCGAGCCCATCATGCACGGCGGGAAGCGCGAACCCTCTTCGTTGGTCCACACCACCACTTCCAGCGGCGCCTCGGTTTGCACCTTGAGGTCGTTGAGGGTGCGCAGCACTTCCACACCGGCCAACACGCCGAAGCAGCCATCGAACTTGCCGCCGGTGGGCTGGGTGTCGATATGGCTGCCGGTCATCACCGGCGGCAGGTCGGGATTGCGCCCCGGCCGGCGGGCGAAAATGTTGCCGATACCGTCGACGGTCACGCTGCACCCGGCCTCTTCGCACCATTGCACGAAGAGGTCGCGGGCCTGGCGGTCGAGGTCGGTGAGAGCCAGGCGGCAGACGCCGCCCTTGGCGGTGGCGCCGAGTTTGGCCAGGTCCATCAGCGACTGCCACAAACGGTCGCGGTTGATGTGCTGATGGGTCGATTGCAGAACGTCCAGAGCAGCGTTCATGGGGATCTCCTCAGGCTACATTTTTATGAATGGAATGCATTCCACTTCCGTTACAGCGGGGATTTGACCGGCACCGGACTCAGACCACGCTTGGCATTCAGGCCGTAATACAACACGCCGCCCAACGCCGAACCGGTAAACCAGCCATAGCTGTAGAACCAGCTGAACGCATCGCTGCCCAACGACAACAACGTCAGCACCACCGGCACGCCAAGCGCAAGAAAGCCTTTCCAGTTCCACGCCGGATACACGTCGTCACGGTACAAACCGGCCAGGTCCAATTGCTGTTTGCGCGTGATGAAATAGTCCACCACCATGATCCCGGCGATCGGTCCCAGCAGGCTTGAATAGCCGAGCAACCAGTTGGAATACACAGTCTCCAGGCTCACGTCGGAAACGATCAGCCCGAGCTTTTTCAGCAGCTCGTGCCCCATCAACACCAACCCCACCAACCCGGTCAGAATCACCGCCGTGGTGCGGTTGATCAGCTTGGGCGCGATGTTCTGGAAGTCGTTGGTGGGCGACACGATGTTCGCCGCAGTATTGGTGGACAAGGTGGCGACGATAATCAACGCCATGGCCACGGCGACCCACACCGGGCTTTGGATATGCCCGATCAGCGTCACCGGGTCGGACACGCTGACGCCCACCAGTTTCACCGACGCCGCAGTCATGATCACGCCGAGGGCGGCGAACAGGAACATGGTCAACGGCAGGCCGAAAATCTGCCCGAGGATCTGGTCCTTCTGGCTCTTGGCGTAGCGGCTGAAGTCGGGAATATTCAGCGACAAGGTGGCCCAGAAGCCCACCATCGCGGTCAGGCCAGCCATGAAGTAACCGGTCAGGCTCGCCCCTTCGGGGCGTTTGGGCGGGATCGCCATCAGTTCGCTGAGGGACACGTTCGGCATCGCCCACACCAGCAGGCCAATGCCCACCGCCACCAGCAGCGGTGCCGACAGGGTTTCCAGGCGCTTGATCGACTCGGCGCCACGCAGCACCACCCACAGGTTCAGGGTCCAGAAGATCATGAAGCCGATCACTTCACCGGTGCCGCCCAAGGCCTTCCAGCCCTCGAAAATCGAGCCCAGGAACAGGTGAATCGCCAACCCGCCGAACATCGTCTGGATACCGAACCAGCCGCACGCCACCAGCGCCCGGATCAGACACGGCACGTTGGAGCCAAGAATGCCGAACGAAGAACGCAGCAACACCGGGAACGGGATGCCGTATTTGGTGCCGGGGAAGGCGTTGAGGGTCAGCGGGATCAACACCACGATATTGGCCAGGAGGATCGCCATCAGCGCCTCGCCCACCGACAAACCGAAGTACGCGGTGAGCACCCCGCCCAACGTGTAGGTGGGCACGCAGATCGACATACCGACCCACAGCGCGGTGATGTGCCACTTGTTCCAGGTACGTTCATGCACCTTGGTCGGTGCCATGTCGTGGTTGTAGCGAGGGCTGTCGAGGACGTCGGGGCCGGCGTCGAGTTCGTACAGGCCGTTGCGTTCAATAACTTGCGATCTGTTCTGTTGCATGGCCGCTCCACGGTTTTTTTCGAATTATTGTTGCTCACCTGCAAGGTCGGTGCAGGTGGCCGGAGTACCTCGTAAACAACATGACATCACGGGTCCGGCCAGCCGCCACTGCACTCAATAACCGTGCCGACAACCCAACCCGACCCCGCACCGCGTATATAACTCGCTGATGTTTATCAGCTTTATTTCAAACGCCGATTAATCCTGCGGTACTTGCCGCGTGACGCAGGCTGGATAACGCGAAAGTTGGCCGAACATTCAGGACTCAATCTGGTGCAACACAATTATTTTTATTTGCCGCCGCCGTCAAGTGGCAAGTCTCAAGCGCCTGATTTGCAATAAGAAATGTTGCTCACATTGAAAACCTGTCAAGTGCGTCAAAATGGTGAGCGCTCGCTACATTTTGGTGATTATTAATTTTTATCGTTTAAATTCAACTAGTTAAAACACAAATAGACGTAGGAAAAATCTTCTTGCTCATTCTAAAAACACCGGCTAGTTTCTATTCCTGTCACCCATGACAGGTTTTACAAAACCTGCACTGGAAAGAACTACAACACTTAGAACTGGCACAAGCCGGTCAAGCCTTGTGAGGAACTCGACATGTCGCTGTTGATCCGTGGCGCCACCATCATTACCCACGATGAAAGTTACCGCGCCGATGTTTTATGCGCAGACGGTCTGATTCGCGCGATTGGCACGGACCTGGACATTCCCGCTGGCACCGAAGTACTCGATGGCAGCCGCCAATATTTGATGCCCGGCGGCATCGACCCGCACACCCATATGCAACTGCCCTTCATGGGCACCGTGGCCAGTGAGGATTTTTTCAGCGGCACGGCAGCGGGTCTGGCGGGGGGCACCACCTCGATCATCGACTTTGTGATTCCCAACCCGCAGCAATCCTTGCTCGAAGCCTTTCACCAATGGCGCGGCTGGGCGCAAAAGTCGGCAGCCGACTATGGCTTTCACGTGGCGATCACCTGGTGGAGCGAGCAGGTGCGCGAGGAAATGGCCGAGCTGGTCAGCCACCACGGCATCAACAGCTTCAAGCATTTCATGGCCTACAAGAACGCGATCATGGCGGCCGACGATACCTTGGTGGCCAGCTTCGAGCGCTGCCTGGAGCTGGGCGCGGTGCCCACCGTGCACGCAGAAAACGGCGAGCTGGTGTATCACCTGCAACGCAAGCTGATGGCCCAGGGCATCACCGGGCCGGAAGCGCACCCGCTGTCGCGTCCGTCCCAGGTCGAAGGTGAAGCGGCGAGCCGTGCGATCCGTATCGCCGAGACCATCGGCACGCCGCTGTACCTGGTACACGTCTCGACCAAAGAGGCGCTGGATGAAATCACCTACGCTCGCGGCAAGGGCCAGGCGGTGTACGGCGAAGTGCTCGCCGGGCACCTGCTGCTGGACGACAGCGTCTACCGTCACCCCGACTGGCAGACCGCCGCCGGCTACGTGATGAGCCCACCGTTCCGCCCGCGCGGGCATCAAGAGGCGCTGTGGCATGGCCTGCAATCCGGCAACCTGCACACCACCGCAACCGACCACTGTTGCTTCTGCGCCGAGCAGAAAGCCGCCGGGCGTGACGATTTCAGCAAGATCCCCAACGGCACCGCCGGTATCGAAGACCGCATGGCATTGTTGTGGGACGAAGGGGTCAACACCGGGCGCCTGTCGATGCAGGCGTTCGTCGCGCTGACCTCCACCAACACCGCGAAGATCTTCAACCTCTACCCGCGCAAAGGCGCAATCCGCGTCGGTGCCGATGCCGACCTGGTGCTGTGGGACCCCGAGGGTACGCGCACGATTTCCGCCAAGACCCACCACCAGAACGTCGACTTCAACATCTTCGAAGGCAAGACCGTGCGCGGCGTGCCGAGCCACACCATCAGCCAGGGCAAGCTGGTCTGGGCCGATGGCGACCTGCGCGCCGAGCGGGGTGCCGGGCGCTATGTGGAACGGCCGGCGTATCCGTCGGTGTTCGAGCAGTTGAGCAAGCGGGCTGAGCGTTCCAGGCCGGTGGCTGTGAAGCGCTGAGAGCGCTATCGGGGGCAAGCCCCCTCCCACAGTGATCGCATTGTGTCTGAAAGCATGCGGTCAATTGTGGGAGGGGGCTTGCCCCCGATAAAGCCAGTCCAGACAACAAAAATGCCCGCCAGAGGCAATCCGAAAAAACACCGTGAGGCCCACACCGTGATCCAGACCCTGACCCACCTCCCCCATCCCCATGAAGACGGCGCCACCCTCGCCAGCCATTTCACCGACCTGGCGCCGCCCCTCAACGCCCGCCAGGCGCAATTGGAAGCCTCGCGCTGCCTGTATTGCTACGACGCGCCGTGCGTGAACGCGTGCCCCAGCGAAATCGACATCCCGTCGTTCATCCGCAACCTCCACACCGACAACGTGCAAGGCGCCGCGCAGAAGATTCTCTCGGCCAACATCCTCGGCGGCAGCTGCGCCCGGGTCTGCCCCACCGAGATCCTGTGCCAGCAAGCCTGCGTGCGTAACCACGGCGAAGAATGCGCCCCGGTGCTGATCGGCCTGTTGCAACGCTACGCCATCGACAACGCGCACTTCAGCGAACACCCGTTCCAGCGCGCCGCCGCCACCGGCAAGCGCATCGCGGTGGTCGGCGCCGGGCCGGCCGGCCTGGCCTGTGCCCATCGCGCCGCCTTGCACGGCCACGATGTGGTGATCTTCGAAGCCCGGGAAAAAGCCGGTGGCCTGAATGAATACGGGATCGCCAAGTACAAGCTGGTGGATGATTTCGCGCAGCAGGAGCTGGATTTCCTCCTGCAGATCGGCGGTATCGAAATCCGCCACGGCCAGCGCCTGGGCGACAACCTGACCTTGAGCGAACTGCACCAGCACTTCGATGCGGTATTCCTCGGCCTCGGCCTGGCCGCCAGCAAGCAACTCGGCCTGCCCCACGAGGACGCCCCCGGCCTGCTCGCCGCCACCGATTACATCCGCGAACTGCGCCAGGCCGACGACCTGAGCCAACTGCCGCTGGCCGACCGCTGCATCGTGCTCGGTGCCGGCAACACCGCCATCGACATGGCCGTGCAAATGGCCCGCCTCGGCGCCCGCGACGTCAACCTGGTGTACCGCCGGGGCCTGGCGGACATGGGCGCCACCGGCCATGAGCAGGACATCGCCAAGGCCAATCAGGTACGCCTGCTGACCTGGGCCCAGCCCGAAGAAGTGCTGCTGGACGAGCAAGGCCACGTGCGCGGCATGCGTTTCGCCCGCACGCACCTGGACAACGGGCGCCTGCAACCCACCGGCGAAACCTTCGAACTGGCCGCCGATGCGATCTTCAAAGCCATCGGCCAAAGTTTCGACAACGCCGCACTGCACGACCCGCTGGCCCAGCAACTGCAGCGAGTCGGCGAACGCATCTTCGTCGACGAACAACTGCGCACCAGCATCCCCGGCGTGTATGCAGGCGGCGACTGCGTCAGCCTCGGCCAGGACCTCACCGTGCAGGCGGTGCAACACGGCAAGCTGGCGGCAGAAGCCATGCACGCCCAACTCATGCTCAACGTGGAGGCTGCGTAATGGCCGATCTCTCGATTGTCTTCGCCGGTATCAAAGCCCCCAACCCGTTCTGGCTGGCCTCCGCGCCGCCCACCGACAAGGCCTACAACGTGGTCCGCGCGTTTGAAGCGGGCTGGGGCGGCGTGGTCTGGAAAACCCTCGGCGAAGACCCGGCGGCGGTCAACGTGTCGTCGCGTTACTCGGCGCACTATGGCGCTAACCGCGAAGTGCTGGGCATCAACAATATCGAGCTGATCACCGACCGCTCCCTGGAGATCAACCTGCGCGAAATCACCCAGGTCAAAAAGGACTGGCCGGACCGCGCGCTGATCGTGTCGCTGATGGTGCCGTGCGTCGAAGCCTCCTGGAAAAACATCCTGCCCCTGGTGGAAGCCACTGGGTGCGACGGCATCGAGCTGAACTTCGGCTGCCCCCATGGCATGCCGGAACGCGGCATGGGCGCGGCGGTGGGCCAGGTGCCGGAGTATGTGGAACAGGTGACGCGCTGGTGCAAGACGTACTGCTCGCTACCGGTGATCGTCAAGCTCACGCCGAACATCACCGACATTCGAGTGGCGGCGCGTGCGGCGTATCGCGGCGGTGCGGATGCGGTGTCGCTGATCAACACCATCAACTCCATCACCAGCGTGGATCTGGAGCGCATGGTCGCCCTGCCGACGGTCGGCACCCAGAGCACCCACGGCGGTTACTGCGGTTCAGCGGTCAAGCCGATCGCGCTGAACATGGTCGCTGAAATCGCCCGCGACCCGCAGACCCACGGCCTGCCGATCTGCGGCATTGGCGGCATCGGCAACTGGCGCGATGCGGCGGAATTCGTCGCCCTCGGCTGCGGCGCCGTGCAGGTGTGTACGGCGGCGATGCTGCATGGCTTTCGCATCGTCGAAGAAATGAAGGACGGCCTGTCGCGCTGGATGGACAGTCAGGGCTACACCAGCCTGCAGGATTTTTCCGGGCGCGCAGTGGGCAATACTACGGACTGGAAGTACCTGGATATCAACTACCAGGTGATCGCCAAGATCGATCAGGCCGCCTGCATCGGCTGCGGGCGTTGCCATATTGCCTGTGAGGATACGTCGCACCAGGCCATCGCCAGTTTGAAACAGGCGGACGGCACGCATAAGTACGAGGTGATCGATGATGAGTGCGTGGGCTGCAACCTGTGCCAAATCACCTGCCCGGTGGCCGATTGCATCGAGATGGTACCGGTGGACACCGGCAAGCCGTTCTTGAACTGGACCCAGGATCCGCGTAATCCGTACCGGGAAGCGGTGTAGTCCTGTAGAGCGCTATCGGGGGCAAGCCCCCTCCCACAGTTGACCGCATTCTTTCAGACAAAATGCAGTTCATTGTGGGAGGGGGCTTGCCCCCGATGAGGCCCTCAGCCTCACCACAAAACTCAAGACTCAAACAGTTGACCGCATTCTTTCAGACAAAACGCAGTCAATGTGGGAAGGGGCTTGCCCCCGATGAGGCCCTCAGCCTCACCACAAAACTCAAGGCTCCAACAGTTGACCGCATTCCTTCAGACAAAATGCAGTCAATGTGGGAGGGGGCTTGCCCCCGATGAGGCCCTCAGCCTCACCACAAAACTCAAGACTCAAACAGTTGACCGCATTCTTTCAGACAAAATGCAGTCAATTGGGAGGGGGCTTGCCCCCGATGAGGCCCTCAGTCTCACCACAAGGCTCAAGACTCAAGGCTCCAACCCAATCCCCCGCAAAATCACACTGGTCACCGTCTGAATCGCCCTCTCGAACTGCATATCCGACAACGGCTGGTGATCGTTCAGAATCTTCACCTGATGATCAAAGTCGGCGTAGTGCTGGGTCGAGGCCCAGATCATATACAACAGGCTCGCCGGCTCGACCGGCAGGATGCGTTTGTCTTCCACCCATTGGCGAATCTTCGCTTCCTTCATCTTGGCCCAGTCGTACAGGCTTTCATCCAGCGCCTCACCGAGCGTCGGCGCGCCGTGCATGATTTCGTTGGCCCAGACCTTCGACCCATACGGCCGCGTGCGCGAGCGTTGCATCTTGGCGCGGATGTAGCTGCTGAGCACCACCCGTGGGTCATCGAAGGTTTCGAAGCTCAGGGCGTCCTGCTTCCACACTTCCAGCAGGTCGAACAGCACCGCGCTGTACAGCTCGCTCTTGGTGGTGAAGTAGTAATGCAGGTTGGAACGCGGCAATTGCACTTCTTCGGCAATATCGGCCATGGCGGTGCTGCCATAACCCTTCTCGGCGAAGATCTTCTCCGCGGCCAGCAGGATTTTTTCGACGTTGACTCGACGGATTCCGATCTTGTGATTGCCCATAAGGGCTCCCTGACAAAGACATAACGGAAAGACTACCACCCGCTCTAGATCGGGGCGACAGGAGGAGCCGAAACTTCGTACACTGCCCGTCCTATCCTTTGATTGGTATTGCTCAATGTTGATCAAGAAAACCCTGACCACCGTCGCCCTGCTGGCCTCGCTGCTGGGCGCCTCGGCGGCGTTTGCCCATGCTCACCTCAAGAGCGCGACGCCTGCGGCAGACAGCAGCGTCGCCGCACCGAACGATGTGCGCCTGACCTTCAGCGAAGGCGTGGAGGCGACCTTTTCCAAGGTTTCCCTGAGCAAGGACGGCACCGAAATCGCAATCAAGGGTCTGGCAACGCCGGATGCCGACAAGAAAACCCTGGTGGTGACGCCCGCCGCGCCCCTCGCAGCCGGCACCTACAAAGTGGTGTGGAACGCGGTCTCGGTCGACACCCACAAGAGCAATGGCGAATACAGCTTCAAGGTCGGCCAATAACCTATGGCGACGCTGCTGGTGCTGTGCCGTTTCCTGCATTTCATCGTCGTCTTGTTGATGTTCGGGGCCTGTGTATTCAGGCCCTGGCTGATGGGCCATTCACCGCAGCCGGCGCTGGACCGGCAATTGCTGCGTATCAGCCGAGTACTGGCCTGGCTCGGGCTCGGCTCCGGCGTGGCCTGGTTGCTGCTGATCACGGTCAGCATGGCTGGCAGTTGGGACGCCGCATTGCAACCGGCCACGGTGCAGTTGGTACTGGGCAAGACCTTTTTTGGCCAAGTGTGGCTCTGGCATCTGCTGCTCAACCTGTTGCTGCTGATCGCCTTGGTCAAACCCTGGCCAGCGTTGCGCCTGCCCTTGCTCAGCCTGCTGCTGGCAACCCTCGCACCGGTCGGTCACGGCGCCATGCTCAACGGGCTCAGCGGGCAGTTGCTGATCCTCAATCAGGTCGTACACCTGGCGTGCGTGGGCGCCTGGCTTGGCGGTTTGCTGTTGCTGGTGTTGATCCTGCGCCAACCGCAACGTCAGGGGCTGGAGCCGATTTTGCGGCGTTTCAGCGGCGTGGGTTATGGCCTGGTCGCCGGCTTGCTGGTCACCGGCTTGATCAACGTGCGTGTATTGACCGGGCAACTGTGGCCCACCCCGCTGTTCAACGGTTTCGCCCTGATTCTGCTGATCAAGGCGATGCTGGTGCTGGGCATGCTGGCCCTGGCGCTGCTGAACCGCTTGCGTATCGAGCGCTGCGAACAGCGAGTGGAGACCTTGAAGGCCAGCGTGATGGCTGAATGGTTACTAGGTATTTCAGCGGTAGCCGCCGTCTCTCTCCTCGGCACCCTGCCCCCAATGGCCATGGCCGGTTGAATCCATAGTCAGCTTCCCCACTGGACCACAACCACTTCTGCTCAGTGAAGCCTAGTCATCGTATAACTTCTGATTGACAAGCCACAAAAACCCCGCAAATATCGCCCCAATGTTGTACGACGACGTATGACAAATAATAAAAACAACAAACCCAAGGGAGCGTCACTGTGCGTCCATCCGCCCGCAATTCCTCCTCGCGTCTCGGCCTTATCGGCCTCGGCAGCCTGGCTTTCACCCTGCCCCTCACCGCCCAGGCCGAAGGGTTTGTCGACGACGCCAAGGCCACGCTCAACTTACGCAACGCCTACTTCAACCGCAATTTCACCAACCCGTCCAACCCCCAGGCCAAGGCCCAAGAGTGGACGCAGAACTTCATCCTCGACGCCAAATCCGGCTACACCCGCGGCACCGTGGGCTTCGGGATTGATGTGCTGGGCCTGTACTCGCAAAAGCTCGACGGCGGCAAAGGTACCGCCGGCACCCAGTTGCTGCCGGTTCACAACGACGGTCGCCCCGCCGACAACTTCGGGCGTCTGGGCGTGGCGCTGAAAACCAAGCTGTCGAACACCGAATTGAAAGTCGGCGAATGGATGCCCGTGCTGCCGATCCTGCGCTCCGACGATGGCCGTTCCCTGCCGCAAACCTTCCAGGGCGGCCAGGTCACCTCCAATGAAATCGCCGGCCTGACCCTCTACGGCGGGCAGTTTCGCGGTAACAGCCCGCGCAACGACGCGAGCATGGAAGACATGTTCATGAACGGCAAAGCCGCCTTCACCTCAGACCGCTTCAACTTCGGCGGCGGCGAATACACCTTCAACGACAAGCGCACCCAGGTCGGGCTGTGGTACGCCGAACTGACCGACATCTACCAACAGCAGTACCTCAACCTGACCCACAGCCAGCCGCTGGGCGACTGGACCCTGGGCGCCAACCTCGGTTTCTTCAACGGCAAGGAAGACGGCAGCGCCCTGGCCGGCGACCTCGACAACAAAACCGCGTTCGCCCTGCTCTCGGCTAAATACGGCGCTAACACCTTCTACGTCGGCCTGCAGAAACTCAGCGGCGACAGCGCATGGATGCGGGTCAACGGCACCAGTGGCGGCACCCTGGCCAACGACAGCTACAACGCCAGCTACGACAACGCCAAGGAAAAATCCTGGCAACTGCGCCATGACTTCAACTTCGTGGTGCTCGGCGTTCCGGGGCTGACCCTGATGAACCGCTACATCAGCGGCAGTAACGTCCACACCGGCACGATCACCGATGGCAAGGAATGGGGCCGCGAATCGGAACTGGCCTACACGGTGCAGAGCGGTGTCTTGAAGAACCTCAACGTGCGCTGGCGCAATTCGACCATGCGCCGGGACTTCAGCAATAACGAATTCGATGAGAACCGGGTCTTCGTCAGCTACCCGATTTCACTGCTTTAAAGAGCTAAAACCCGGGCACATCCATTGTGGGACGGGGCTTGCTCCCGATGACGGTGTATCAGGCAATGTCTCTGTGACTGACCCACAGCCATCGGGGGCAAGCCCCCTCCCACATTGACAAGCGGGGACTCTCTAACAATACTTCGGCATAGTCATACGACAACCTACAACAAAAACTGGAATCCAGATGACCACCACTACCCCAGCGCCCTTCAACCGCCTCCTCCTCACCGGTGCCGCCGGCGGCCTCGGCAAAGTCCTGCGCGAACGCCTGCGCCCGTATGCCCAGGTGCTGCGCCTGTCGGATATCGCCGACATGGCCGCCGCCGGAGCCGATGAAGAAGTGCAACCCTGCGACCTGTCCGACAAACAAGCGGTCCACCACCTGGTCGAAGGCGTCGACGCCATCCTGCATTTCGGCGGCGTTTCGGTAGAGCGCTCGTTCGAAGAAGTCCTCGGCGCCAATATCTGCGGGGTATTCCATATTTACGAAGCCGCACGCCGTCATGGCGTCAAACGCGTGATCTTCGCCAGCTCCAACCATGTGATCGGCTTCTACCCACAGGGCGAGCAACTCGATGCCCACTCGCCGCGTCGCCCGGACAGCTATTACGGGCTGTCCAAGTCCTACGGCGAAGACATGGCCAGTTTCTACTTCGACCGCTACGGCATCGAGACCGTGAGCATCCGCATCGGCTCGTCGTTCGCCGAACCGCAGAACCGTCGGATGATGCACACCTGGCTGAGCTTCGACGACCTGACCCAACTGCTCGAACGCGCGCTGTACACGCCGAACGTCGGCCACACCGTGGTCTACGGCATGTCGGCCAACCTCGATACCTGGTGGGACAACCGCTACGCCGCGCACCTGGGCTTTACCCCAAAAGACAGCTCCGAAGGGTTCCGCGCCCAGGTCGAGGCCCAGCCGCCGCTCGCCGCCGATGACCCGGCCAAGGTCTACCAGGGCGGCGCCTTTTGCGCAGCGGGACCATTCGGTGACTGACGCCACACTCACCCAAGGGAATGAGTTGCCATGACTGCTGAGTTGATTGTCGACGCCCGCAATGCCGTGGGCGAATGCCCGGTGTGGGTGCCCGAAGAAAACGCCCTGTACTGGGTGGACATCCCCAACGGCGGGTTGCAACGCTGGAGCGCCGCCACCGGTCATAGCGACGCGTGGAAAGCCCCGCAGATGCTCGCCTGCATTGCCCGCACCGGTGCAGGCAACTGGGTCGCAGGAATGCAAAGCGGCTTTTTCCAACTCACCGCACACAACGACGGCAGCCTCGACACCACACCCCTGGCCGAGGTCGCGCACCCGCGCGCGGGCATGCGCCTGAACGATGGGCGCTGTGATCGCCAGGGCCGTTTCTGGGCCGGCAGCATGGTCATGGATATGGGCGCGAATGCCGCCGCAGGCATCCTCTACCGTTACGCTTCGGGCGCCGCGCCCCATGCGCAGTTAGAGGGTTTTATCACCCTCAACGGCCTGGCCTTCAGCCCTGATGGCCGCACGCTGTATGTCTCGGACTCGCACCCATTGGTGCAACAGATCTGGGCCTTCGATTACGACACCGAAACCGGTACGCCGAGCAACCGCCGCGTGTTTGTCGACATGCAGCAACACCCAGGCCGCCCTGACGGCGCCGCCGTGGATGTCGACGGTTGCTACTGGATCTGCGCCAACGACGCCGGCCTGATCCACCGTTTCACCCCCGACGGGCGCCTGGACCGCTCCCTGAGCGTGCCGGTGAAAAAGCCCAGCATGTGCGCCTTCGGCGGCAGTCGCCTGGACACTTTATTCGTCACCTCGATCCGTGATGACCCGAGTGAGCAGTCGCTGTCCGGCGGCGTGTTCGCCCTCAACCCTGGCGTCCAAGGACTGCCCGAACCGCACTTCACCCTCTAGCTGCATCGCTGTGCCTTGAATACAACAATAACAAGACAGGAGTGACCGCCCATGGACTTCAAACGCACCTTGCTCGCCGCCGCAGTCTTCACCCTCAGCAGCGCCGCCCACGCGCTGGAAATCAAATTCGCCGACGTCCACCCCGCCGGCTACCCCACCGTCGTGGCCGAAGAGAACATGGGCAAGGCCCTCACTAAAGCAAGCAACGGCGAACTGACCTTCAAGTACTTCCCCGGCGGAGTCCTGGGTTCGGAAAAAGAAGTCGTCGAACAGGCCCAGGTCGGCGCGGTCCAGATGACCCGGGTCAGCCTCGGCATCGTCGGCCCGGTGGTACCGGACGTGAACGTGTTCAACCTGCCGTTCGTATTCCGCGACCAGGCGCATATGCGCAAAGTCATCGACGGCGAGATAGGCGATGAAATCCTCGCCAAGATCACCGACTCCGAATTCGGCCTGGTCGCCCTGGCCTGGATGGACGGCGGCACGCGCAACCTCTACAGCAAAAAGCCGGTACGCAAAATCGAAGACCTCAAGGGTATGAAAATTCGCGTGCAAGGTAATCCCCTGTTCATCGACGCATTTAATGCGATGGGCGCCAACGGTATCGCCATGGATACCGGCGAAATTTTCAGTGCCTTGCAGACAGGCGTGATCGATGGCGCCGAAAACAACCCACCGACCCTGCTGGAACACAACCACTTCCAAAACGCCAAGTACTACACCCTCACCGAGCACCTGATCCTGCCCGAACCGATCGTGATGTCGAAAATCACTTGGAACAAACTCACCCCTGCGCAACAGGTCATGGTGAAGAACGCCGCCAAGGCCGCCCAGGCCGATGAGCGCGTGCTGTGGGATAAAAAAACCGCCAGCAGCGAGGAAAAACTCAAAGCCGCCGGCGTGGAGTTCATCAGCGTCGACAAAAAGCCCTTCTACGACGCCACCGCAGCGGTTCGCGCCAAGTACGGCGCGCCTTTCGCCGACATCATCGCGCGCATCGACGCCGTTCAATAACCTGCCCTGCCTCTCGCATAAGGCCCGGCGCGGTCGGCATTGCCGCGCCCAGTCACGGTGAACGCCATGAAGAATCGACTGCTGCGCATCAACGACCGTATCTACATGACCTGCATCTGGGTCGCCGGCCTCTCGGTCCTAGGGGTCGCGCTGATCATCCCCTGGGGCATCTTCGCCCGCTACATCCTCGGCACCGGCTCCAGTTGGCCGGAGCCCACCGCCATCCTGCTGATGCTGGTCTTCACCTTTATCGGCGCCGCCGCCAGCTACCGCGCCGGGGCGCATATGTCGGTGGCGATGGTCACCGACCGCCTGCCTGCGCGCCAACGCCAGATCGTCGGCATCCTCTCGCAATTGCTCATGGGCACCATCTGCCTGTTCATGACCATTTGGGGCAGCAAGCTGTGCCTGTCCACCTGGAACCAGTTCATGAGCGCCATTCCCACCCTGCGCGTGGGCATCACCTACATGCCGATCCCGATTGGCGGGTTGCTGACCCTGATCTTCGTGGTGGAAAAACTCCTGCTCGGTGACCAGAGCAACCGACGGGTCGTGCGCTTCGACCTGGTTGAAGAAAGCGAAGGGGCTGCCTGATATGGACGCATTGATTCTGTTGGGCAGCTTTATCGGCTTGATCCTGATCGGCATGCCGGTGGCTTATGCCCTGGGCCTGTCGGCGTTGATCGGCGCGTGGTGGATCGACATTCCGTACCAGGCCCTGATGATTCAAATCGCCGGCGGGGTGAACAAGTTTTCGCTGATGGCGATTCCGTTCTTCGTGCTGGCCGGCGCGATCATGGCGGAGGGCGGCATGTCGCGGCGGCTGGTGGCGTTTGCCGGGGTGTTGGTGGGTTTTGTGCGCGGCGGCTTGTCGCTGGTGAACATCATGGCCTCGACGTTTTTCGGCGCGATCTCCGGCTCGTCGGTGGCCGACACCGCCTCGGTCGGTTCGGTGCTGATCCCGGAAATGGAACGCCGTGGCTACCCCCGCGAGTTCGCCACGGCGGTGACCATCAGCGGTTCGGTGCAAGCACTGTTGACCCCGCCCAGCCACAACTCGGTGCTCTACTCCCTGGCGGCGGGCGGCACGGTGTCGATCGCCTCGCTGTTCATGGCCGGCGTGGTCCCGGGCCTGCTGATGAGCGCGTGCCTGATGGTGCTGTGCCTGATCTTCGCGAAGAAGCGCGACTACCCCAAAGGGGAAGTCATCCCGCTCAAGCAAGCGCTGAAAATCTGCGCCGACGCGCTGTGGGGCCTGATGGCCATGGTGATCATCCTCGGCGGCATTCTCTCCGGCATCTTCACCGCCACCGAGTCCGCCGCGATCGCCGTGCTGTGGGCGTTCTTCGTGACCATGTTCATCTACCGCGACTACCAATGGAACGAGCTGCCCAAGCTGATGCACCGCACGGTGCGCACCATTTCCATCGTGATGATCCTGATCGCCTTCGCGGCCAGCTTCGGCTACATCATGACCCTGATGCAGATCCCGGCGAAGATCACCACGCTGTTCCTGACCCTGTCGGACAACCGCTACGTGATCCTGATGTGCATCAACGCCATGCTGCTGTTGCTCGGCACGGTGATGGACATGGCGCCGCTGATTCTGATCCTCACGCCGATCCTGCTGCCGGTGGTCCTCGGCATCGGCGTCGACCCGGTACACTTCGGCATGATCATGCTGGTCAACCTTGGCATCGGCCTGATCACCCCGCCGGTCGGCGCGGTGCTGTTCGTGGGGGCGGCGGTGGGCAAGGTGAGTATCGAGAACACCGTGAAGGCGCTGCTGCCGTTTTATGGCGTGCTGTTTTTGGTGCTGATCGCGGTGACTTACATTCCGGCCTTGTCGCTGTGGTTGCCAGGGCTGGTGCTGTGATGCTGATTGAACTGCAAGACCACCTGACCCACCTCACCCTCGCCCCGGCCGTGGGCGGCAGCATCGTCAACTGGCGCGTGCGCGCCAGCGGCCAGCCCCTGCTGCGGGCTAGCGATCAAGCGGCGCTGGACGCCGGCCTGCCCGGCAAACTGGCCTGCTATCCCCTCGCGCCGTGGTCCAATCGCATCGCCAACGGCGGTTTCGACACGCCCGCCGGCTGGCTGGCACTCACGCCCAACAGCCTCACCGATCCGCTGCCGATTCACGGGTCGGCCTGGCAACAGGCGTGGCGCGTGGTCAGCCGGTCGGCGGATGAAGTGCTGCTTGCGTTGGAATGCGCGACGCCGTTCGCCTATCGCGCCGAGCAGCGGTTTCGGTTGAGCAACGGCGTATTGAGTATCGAGCTGAGCGTGACGCATCTGGCCGCAACAGCGGCGTGGCACGGTTTGGGCTTGCATCCTTACTTCCCGCGCCGGGCGGGCACGCGGTTGCAGGCCAAGGCTGGGCAGGTGTGGATGAGTGATGCGTCCAAGCTGCCGACGGCGCTGACCCCCGTACACGCCGATTGGGATTTCCAACAGCTCAAGGGGTTGCCCCAAGCGTTGGTCGACAACGGTTTTTGCCAATGGGACGGGCATTGCCGGATCGAACAGCCGGAGCTGGGTTATGCCCTGGAATGCCAGGCCACCGGCGCCGATTACTTCTTGCTGTACTGCCCGCCGGGGCTGGGGTTCTTCTGCATCGAGCCGGTGAGCCATCCGGTGAATGCCCATCACTTGCCGGGCAGGCCGGGCCTGAAACTGCTGGAACACAACCAGTCAACCCAACTCAATTTCACCCTGAAATACATTCCAACTGTGGGAGGGGGCTTGCCCCCGATGGCAGTGTGTCAGCCACTACATGCATGACTGACCCACCGCTATCGGGGGCAAGCCCCCTCCCACATTTTTAACCCGGTTCGGCTTCCAGGATCAGGTCGGCTATAAGGCAGCCTCGCTTTGGCTTTGGCTTTTGCTTTGGCTTTGGCTTTGGCTTTGGCTTTTGATCTTAGGCGCCCCGTAAAACCACGCTGGCCGAACGCAGGCTTGAATCCGTGGGCAACCCGGCAGGACGCCGGGTTAGCCGTCCTGGGCCATGGATGGCCCATGACGGCGGCCCACGGATTCAAGCCGGAGTGAGGGCATGCCGAGCCTAGGCGAGGCACCGAGTGGTGGGGCAAGAGCCCTTTGGTTACTTTGGGGCTTTTCCAAAGTGACCCGCCGTAAGGGCGGAACCCATAGCAGCCGTGACCGCAACAATGGATATGTACTCAACCCAACCCAAAAAGCTGGTCAGCCCAGAGACCGCCATCGGGGGCAAGCCCCCTCCCACATTTTGATCGGCATGGTGTCAGGGTGGGGAGTTTTTCAGGCGGCCGGCGGTGTCGATACTCACCACCACCGACAACCCCGGCCGCAAGTGCTCGCTCTGCTCCTGGTCGGGATCAACGGTGATCCGCACCGGCAAACGCTGGGCGATCTTGACGAAGTTACCGGTGGCGTTATCCGCCTGCAACAGGCTGAACTCCGAGCCGGTCGCCGGGGAAATATACTGCACCGTGCCGCGAAACTTGCGGTGGTCGAGCGCATCGACGGTGAACGTTACCGGCTGGCCAACCTGCACATGGGCCATCTGGGTTTCTTTCATGTTGGCAATCACCCACAGCTGCTTGGGCACCAGCGCCATCAACTGCGCGCCGGAGTTGACGTAAGCGCCAAGGCGCACGCCAATCTGCCCCAACTGGCCGTCACGCGGCGCAGTGATGCGGGTGTTGGACACGTCGATCCGCGCCAGCTCCACCGCTGCTTCGGCACTCGCCACGGCGGCTTCCAGTGAACCGCGATTGACGATCACCGTCTGCAGGTCCTGACGCGCGATTTCCAGGCTGGCCTGGGCCTGCGCCACGGCGGCGAGAGTCTGGGCATTGGCGGCGCGGGTCACGTCCAGTTCGCGCCTGGACACTGAACCGTCGCTGATCAGTTCTTCGTTGCGGCGCAGGTCGGCAGTGCTTTTGCGCGCCTGGGCCTGGCTGTCCACCAGCGCGGCCTGGCGCAGTTTGATAGTGGCTTCGGCGCTGTTGCGTTGCTGCACCACATTCGCCAGCGCGGCCTTTTGCACCGCCAGTTGCGCCAGGGCCTGATCCAGGCGCTGCTTGTAGATGCGGTCATCCAGGCGCACCAGCAGGTCGCCGGCCTTGACGTACTGGAAGTCCTGCACCGGCACTTCGAACACATAGCCGCTGAGCTGCGGGCCAATGATCGTGACCTGGCCGCGCACCAGGGCGTTCTCGGTGGTTTCCACCGCGCTGCTGAACGGCGGCAATTGCCAGGCATACAGCACGATCAACACGCCGACGAGGGCAATCGCGGCAAAGCCCAGGGACGAGAGAATGCGCACCCCCAGGGAGCGCGGTTCGGTGACCGTGGCACCCGGTGGCGTGGCGCCTTCAGGGGTGGCGGCGATGGCGTTGGTAGTGGTCGTGGTGGTGGTCGGTTCGGTCATGAAGAAGCGCCGCTGGGTTGAACGGGAGTGGCCGCTTTGGTGGTGCTTAACAGCCACAGACTGCGGGTAAAGATCCAGAGCATGGTCAGGATCGCGACGATCGCGATCAGCATGAACACATCGTTGTAGGCCATCACATTTGCCTCACGGGTCGCCGCCGTGGCAAGGCTGCGAATGCCCATGAGGTTACGCAAGTCCGGGTCGGCGACGATACCGCCATAGGCCGAACCGCCGCTCTGCACCCGCGCGGCGACACGCGGGTCGAGCAGGGTCAGGTGCTCGACGATCATGCTCGAATGAAACTTCTCGCGCACAACCTGGAACGTCCCGAGCAACGCCGCGCCAATCAGGCCGCCGAGGTTCTGGCAAATGCCGAACATCACCGAAAAACTCACCAGGTTGCGCGGGTTGGTCAACACGTTCTTGGTGCCCAGCACCATGGTCGGCCCGAGAAAAAACGTGCCGCCAAAGCCTAGCAGGAACTGGCTGATGTACAGATTCTGCGGGCGGGTCAGGTTGCTGGAGAAACTGTCCATCACCGACCCGGTGGCCATCAGTGCCAGGGAAATGACCAGCGGCATCAGCAAGTGCGCCGGGTTGATCGTCAACGCACTGACCACCAGCCCGGCCACCGCGCCCGCCAACATCACCACGTACAGCGTGTGCATTTGCTGGTAGCTCATGTTCAACATCTGCATGAAGCCCACCGCGCCGGTGGACTGCTCCGACAGCACCATGCGAATCAGGATCACCGCCAGCGCCAGGCGAATCATGGTGCCGCTGCCCAGCCAACGGGTCATCAGCAACGGGTTGGCGCGATTATGCTCAATCGCCAGGCCGGTCATGATCAGCACCAGCGAACAGGCCGACGCCACACCGATCCACGGCGCTTCGAGCCACCAGTCGATCCGCCCGAGGGAAAGCACTGCGCAGAGCAGCGCCACCCCGCTGGCGAGGATGGCGAAGGTGAGAAAGTCGAGTTTTTCAAAGGTCTTGAAGCGGTCGCCAGGTGGCAACTTGAGCAGGAACACGCAGCCCAGGCAGATCAGCGCCATGCCCAGCTCAAACAGGTACAGGCCACGCCATTCGGCGATTTGCAGCAAATCTTCGGAAAACAGCCGCGCCAGCGGCAACGCCAACTGCGCGGTGCCCAGGCCCAGCACCAAGGCTTTCAAGCGCCACTTGGCCGGGAACGCCTGGATCATGTAATACAACCCCAGGGAACTGAGCGCCGCGCCGACCATCCCGTGAGCGGCGCGCACGGCGATGGCGGAGTTGAGGTCGTTGACGAACAAGTGGCCGAAGGTCACCAGCGCATACAGCACCAGGAACACCTCGGTAAACGCACGCAGGCCGAATTGCTGGCGGAACTTCACCAGGAGCAGGTTCATGCAGACGTTGGTCATGACATAAGCGGCGGGCAGCCAGGCCATTTCCGCCGTGGTCGCGCCGAGGACGCCTTGCAGGTATTGCAGGTTGGCGATCACCAACGAGTTGCCGAGGCCGCCGGTGATTGCGACCAGGACGCCGACCAATGCATACAGCCAGCGTTTGTGGGTGGGGTGTAGCGGCGTCGACGGCGAACCCGGCAGGGCCGGACGCTCGTGGGGCTGCCAGGTGCGGGGGGTGTAGTTGTCCATTCAGTGACCTTGATGAGCCGACACGCAAGGTCGGTGACTCCATTACTCAGGGAGTAGTAAACCTGAGAGGAGTTCATCTTGCCATGTTGAGGGTGCAATTGATTTCTGGAGCGGGCGTGGTCAAGTGTGGGGGTTGGCGGTGATGGCGGGCTCTGGGCCGGTTGGGTTGGGTTGGGTTGAGTACATATCCGTTGCTGCGGTCACGGCCGCTTATGGTTCCGCTCTTACAGCGGGTCACTTTGGAAAAGCCCCAAAGTAACCAAAGGGCTCTTGCCCCACCACTCGGCACCTCGCCTAGGCTCGGTGTGCCCGAACGCAGGCATTACTCCGCGGGCCGCCGTCACGGGCCATCCATGGCCCGGGACGGCTAAACCGGCATCCCTGCCGGTTTACCCGCTGCGTAATACCTGCGTTCGGCCAGCGTGGTTTTACGGGGCGCCTAAGATCAAGATCAAGATCAAAAGCAAGAGCAAGAGCAAGAGCAAGAGCAAGAGCAAGAGCAAGAGCAAGAGCAAGAGCAAGAGCAACGGCGTTTTCAAGGGGGCAAGGGGGTCTATCTGATCTATGGATATCCAAATGTGGGAGGGGGCTTGCCCCCGATAGTGGTGGATCAGTCATGCATGTAGTGACTGACACACTGCCATCGGGGGCAAGCCCCCTCCCACATTTGGATCTCCTTTGTACATTGGATCTCCTTTGTATTGGCGACCCCATGTGTATTGGAGACCCCATGTATGTTGAAAACCACGCGCCATATCAGATCCAGCCAAGCCAACTCCAGTACGTCGCCGCAAACACCAACATCAACCCATAACCAATCAACGTCACCAAAACCCCCACCTTGGCAAACTGCCGCGCCGTAAACGTCCCGGTCCCCAGGCACACCATGTTCTGCGGCGCATTGATCGGCAGAATAAACCCGTAGCTCACCACAAACCCCAGCAGCATGGTCATCCCCAACCGGTTGAATTCCCCCGGCAAGGTCTGCAACACCGCAATCAGGATCGGCAACAACGCCGAGGTCAACGCCGTCGCACTGGCAAACCCCAAGTGGATCAAGATCAAAAACGCCCCGAGGATCGCAAACACGCCCAGCGGCCCGACCTGGTCCAGCCCGGTGTGTGCCACCACCTGCGAGCCCAGCCATTGCCCGGCCTGGGTAGTCAGTAACGCCGTACCGAGGCTGATACCGACACCGAACACAATCACCGTGCCCCACGGAATCCGCGACTGCACATCCTTCCAGGTCATCACGCCAATCCCCGGCAACAGCAGGAACACCAGCCCGGCGTAGGTGGTCGAGGTGGTGTCGAAATTGTGCAGGCGCCCTTCGGTAGCCCATGCCAACAGCAACAGCAGCGATACGGTGAGCAAGCGTTTTTGCGGGCCGGTCATTGGGCCGATGTCCACCAGCGACTGGGCCACGGCTTCTTTGCCGCCGGGGATGCTGTCGCTTTCCGGCGGCAGCAGTTTGATCACCAGAAACAGCAACACCGCCGACATGATCAGCGCCCACGGCGCGCCGGCGATCAGCCAGTCGATCCACGACACGCGCTGGCCGAGCATCTTGTCCATAAACCCGACGGTCAGCAGGTTCTGCGCAGCGGCGGTCTGGATGCCGACGTTCCAGATGCTGGTGCCCTGGGCCACCACGATCATCAGGCCGGCGGCGATGTTCGAGCGCTTGTCGA
Organism: Pseudomonas marginalis; assembly: GCF_024169655.1. Taxonomy (GTDB): domain Bacteria; phylum Pseudomonadota; class Gammaproteobacteria; order Pseudomonadales; family Pseudomonadaceae; genus Aquipseudomonas; species Aquipseudomonas paraveronii. Next base: position 3,816,840 of record NZ_JALJWV010000001.1, read on the forward strand.
CGCCAAACGCCGCCACCACGCCCATCATGATCGGCACCACACAGGCACTGCGCGCGGTGGCGCTGGGCACCACGAGGCTCAGGAGGATGGTCACCGCGATTGCCCCCAGCAGAATGCCACGGGTGCTGGTGCCGACCCGGGTCAGGGTGACCAGGGCGATGCGCCGGTCCAGGCCGGTATGGGTCATCGCGGCGGCGATGAACAACGCGCCCGCCACCAGGGCCAGCGCCGGGTTGGAGAAGCCGGTCAGGGCCATGCTGATGGCCGGGCTGGAGCCGATCAGGTGCGTCGGGTCTTGCAGCGACGGCGCGGTGCCGAGCAAGAACGCCATGAGCGAGGTGATCATGATCGCGCTGGCTTCATAAGACACCGCCTCGGTAATCCACACCACCACGGCAAACGCGAGGATCGCCAGCATGCGATGCCCAGCGACCGGCAAGTCAGCGGGCAGCGGTAACAGCAGCACCCCGACCATCACCAGCACAGCGGCGACCAGGCCCAAGGGCAACTTGAAGGATGCAGCGGTTGTTGCGGGGGCGCTCATGGGGGGGGCTCCGTCGGCCATCAAGTCAGGCTGGGAGCATGGCGCAAAATGTCGCAGGCGGTGTTGACAGGTATCAAACTTCTAGGCCAACAACTGACTCAACACGGCCCGTAACTTCCCGGGCTTGACCGGTTTGTTCAACAGCGGTGCGTCCAGCCGCCGCAGGATGCGCCGGCACTGGTCGGTGCGGTCGGCGCTGATGATCACGGCGGGAATCGACTGGGCGAAATGCTCGCGCAGGTACTTGACCACCTCACAGCCCACCACGCCGTGGTCCAGGTGGTAGTCCGCCAGGATCAACTCCGGCGCCCTGCCCTGCAACGCGAGCAACGCACCGGCCTGGTCGGTGGCTGTGACCACCTCGCAGCCCCACTGCCCGAGCAGCGCGCTCATGCTTTCGAGGATGCTGACCTCGTTATCCAGCACCAGCAAACGCCGCCCCGGCAGCGGGTTGCCGGTGGTCGGTTGCGCGGGCAGTTGGCTGATGGCTAACGGCATTTCTTCGCTGATGGGCACTTCGATGCTGAACATCGACCCGCGTCCCGGCCACGAGCGCACCGCCACCGGGTAACCGAGGATCTCAGCGATACGTTCGACAATCGCCAGCCCCAGGCCCACGCCCTTGCGGTCCGAGGCGCGGCCGACATCCAGTTGGTTGAATTCGAGGAAGATCGCATCGAGCCGGTCGGCCGGGATGCCGCGCCCGGTGTCCCACACTTCCAGACGCAGGCGATCGCCTCGGCGGCGGGCGCCGAGCAGGATGCAACCGTCGTCGGTGTAGCGGCAGGCGTTGCTGAGGAAGTTGCGCAGAATCCGCGTCACCAGCCGCAGGTCGGTCCGGATCGCGTAATGGCCGGTGTGTGAGCGCAAATTCAGTCCGGCGGCCAGGGCGACGGACTGGAATTCGGAGACCAGCGGCGCAAACAGCTCGTCCAGGCGATACAGCGCCACGTCCGGCTTGACCGCCGCCTGGTCCAGCCGCGAGATATCGAGCAAGTCGGTGAGCAAATCCTCGGCCCCTTCCAGGGCCTGGTGCGTGCGCTCCACCAGCACCTGTTCGACGCTGGGCAATGGCCGTTCGCGCAGGGTGGCGATCAGCAGCCGTGCCGCGTTGAGCGGCTGCAACAAGTCATGGCTGGCGGCGGCGAGGTACTTGTCCTTGCTGCGGTTGGCGGCCTCGGCGGCGTCGCGGGCGTCGCGCAGTTCCTGTTCGACCTGTTCGCGCTGGGCGATCTGCTGTTGCAGGTTGCGGTTGGCTTCGAGCAGTTCATCGGTGCGCGCCGCCACCCGCAACTCCAGCTCGTCGTTAAGGCGAATGTAGCGGTTGCGCTCGGCCTCCAGCTCATGGAGGCGGGCCGTGAGTTCCGGGTAGTGGCTTTTTCGCGCCGACTGGTCGCCCAACCCCAGCAGCCCAGCGAGGGCGCGCTGCTGGTCGTCAGAGAGCTTCGCCATAGACGACCTCGACATCACGCTGGCTCGATTCGCGAGGGTTGGTGAGGATGCACGGGTCGTGCATGGCGTGCTGGGACAGGAACGGAATGTCCGCCACCCGCACGCCGTGCAGGCCGAGGGTTTCGTGGAAGCCGATGGCATGCTTCAGCGCGATCAGATGCTCGACCAGCCGCCCGCGGATCTGCGGATGAGTCAGGCCGCGGCAGTCGATGCCGAACGTCTCGGCAATCACCTTGAAGCGCTCCGGCGCCGAGTTGTAGTTGAACGCCACCACATGCTCCACCAGCACCGCGTTGCACAGGCCGTGAGGCAGGTCGAGGAAGCCGCCGAGGCTGTGGGACATGGCATGCACTGCGCCGAGGATCGCATTGGAGAACGCCAGCCCGGCCTGCATGCTGCCGAGCATGATTTTCTCGCGCAGGGCGATGTCCGTCGGGTTGGCGATCATCTGCACCAGGTTGCCATTGATCAGCCGCATGGCTTCCAGCGCGTGGGGGTCGGTCAGCGGGCCGTGGCCGGTGGAAACGAACGCCTCGATCGCATGCACCAGCGCATCGATGCCGGTACAGGCGGACAGGAACGGGTCCATGCTGGCGGTGGTTTCCGGGTCGATCAGCGACACATCCGGCACCACCGCCTTGCTGACGATGGAGAACTTCATGCGCTCTTGCTGGTTGGAAATGATCACGAACTGCGAGACATCCGCCGAGGTGCCGGCGGTGGTGGGGATCAGGATCAACGGCGGGCTGGGCACGCGAATGGTGTCCACGCCTTCGAATTCGAGGATGTTGCGCCCATGGGCGACCACAATACCGATGGCCTTGCCGCAATCCATCGGGCTACCGCCGCCGATGGCCACGATCACGTCGCAATGGTTGTCGCGGTACACCTCGGCGCCGAGCATGACTTCTTCGACACGGGGGTTGGGCGAGACGCTGCTGTACAGGCAGTAATCGATACCGAGGGCCTGCAGGCTGGCTTCCACATCGGCGACCCAGCCGGCGGCGATCACACCGGGGTCGCTGACCACCAGCACTTTGCGCGCACCAAAGGTCTTGGCGTAATTACCGACGTTGTGCCGGCAACCGGCACCAAAGATGATTTCAGGCGAGACGAATTTACGTAGGAGGCTCAGATTTGGGCTCATTGGTAAGCCTGTTTTTATTATTTTTGGGAAGATGCACTCCACACTAACCCATCCGCGCGCGAATGCAATCAGACCAAAGAGTCATTCCCCAAACGACCCCGGCCAGCGCAGGGCTGGCCGGGGGTGAATCAGCGGCTGGCGAAGTACATGGTCACTTCAAAGCCGATACGCAGGTCGGTAAACGCGGGTTTAGTCCACATGGGGCGATCCTCTTGTTGTGCCGGAAGATTCCGGTAATGGCATTAATGCATGGGGGGATGGGGGTGCGAATGCTACTTTCGAACGAGCCTGGAGCATGCCTTGGTAGCGGGTGTACGCCGAGCAAAACTGTGGGAGGGGGCTTGCCCCCGATAGTGGTGGGTCAGTGACATAAATCTTGACTGACCCACTGCAATCGGGGGCAAGCCCCCTCCCACACTGGATTGCATTTCAAGTCGGGGTTAGAAGAAGCCCAGTGGCTTGATGTGGTAGCTCACCAGCAGGTTCTTGGTCTGTTGGTAGTGATCCAACATCAGCTTGTTGCATGGGGGAAGTCTTCTTGTTGTACCTGAAGGGGTGTACGCCGATCAAAATGTGGGAGGGGGCTTGCCCCCGATAGCAGTGGGTCAGTGACATAAATCTTGACTGACCCACTGCTATCGGGGGCAAGCCCCCTCCCACATTGGATTGCATTTCAAGTCGAGGTTAGAAGAAGCCCAACGGGTTGATGTCGTAGCTCACCAGCAGGTTCTTGGTCTGCGGGTAGTGATCCAACATCAGCTTGTTGCATGGGGAAAGTCTTCTTGTTGTGCCTGAAGGGGGGTACGCCGATCAAAACTGTGGGAGGGGGCTTGCCCCCGATAGTGGTGGGTCAGTGACATAAATCTTCACTGACCCACTGCAATCGGGGGCAAGCCCCCTCCCACATTGGATTGCATTTCAAGTCGGGGTTAGAAGAAGCCCAACGGGTTGATGTCGTAGCTCACCAGCAGGTTCTTGGTCTGTTGGTAGTGATCGAGCATCATCTTGTGGTTCTCACGCCCCACACCCGATTTCTTGTAGCCGCCAAACGCGGCGTGCGCTGGGTACAGGTGGTAGCAGTTGGTCCACACGCGACCGGCCTTGATCGCCCGGCCCATGCGGTACGCACGGTTAATGTCGCGGGTCCACAGCCCGGCACCCAGGCCGAATTCGCTGTCGTTGGCAATGGCCAGGGCTTCGGCTTCGTCCTTGAAGGTGGTGATACCCACCACCGGGCCGAAGATTTCTTCCTGGAACACGCGCATTTTGTTATGACCCTTGAGCAGGGTCGGCTGGATGTAGTAACCGCTGGACAGGTCACCCTCCAAACGCTCGGCCGCGCCGCCAGTGAGCAGCTCGGCGCCCTCTTCCTGGGCGATTTTGAGGTAGGACAGGATCTTGTCGTATTGCTGCTCGGACGCCTGGGCGCCGACCATGGTTTCGGTGTCCAGCGGGTTGCCACGCTTGATCTTGGCGATCTTTTTCATCACCACTTTCATGAAGTCGTCGTAGATCGACTCCTGCACCAGCGCACGCGATGGGCAGGTACACACTTCGCCCTGGTTGAAGAACGCCAGTACCAGGCCTTCGGCGGCTTTTTCGATGAACTGTGGCTCGGCGTTCATGATGTCTTCGAAGAAGATGTTCGGCGACTTGCCGCCCAGTTCCACGGTCGACGGAATGATGTTCTCGGCCGCGCAATGCATGATATGCGCACCGATTGGCGTGGAGCCGGTAAAGGCGATCTTGGCGATGCGCTTGCTGGTGGCCAGCGCCTCACCGGCTTCACGGCCAAAGCCCTGCACGATGTTCAGCACGCCCGGTGGCAGCAGGTCATTGATCAGTTCGGCAAATACCATGATCGACAGCGGCGTCTGCTCGGCCGGCTTGAGCACGATGCAGTTACCGGCGGCCAGGGCCGGGGCAAGTTTCCAGGCGGCCATCAGCAGCGGGAAGTTCCACGGGATGATCTGCCCGACCACGCCCAACGGCTCGTGGAAGTGGTAAGCGGCGGTGTGTTCGTTGATTTCAGCGGCGCCGCCTTCCTGCGCGCGGATGCAACCGGCGAAGTAACGGAAGTGGTCGGCGGCCAACGGTACGTCGGCGTTGAGGGTTTCGCGCACGGCTTTGCCGTTGTCCCAGCTTTCGGTGACGGCCAGGACTTCGAGGTTCTGTTCGATACGGTCGGCGATTTTCAGCAGCACCAGGGCGCGATCCTGGACCGAAGTCTTGCCCCAGGCGTCGGCGGCGGCGTGGGCGGCGTCGAGGGCCTTGTCGATGTCGGCCGCGTTGGAACGCGGGAATTCGGCGATGACTTCACCAGTCACTGGCGAAGTGTTGGTGAAGTATTCACCGCTGACTGGCGCGACGAATTCGCCGCCGATGAAGTTACCGTAGCGTGGCTTGAAGCTGACGATGGCGCCAGGGGTGCCAGGTTGTGCGTAGATCATGTTGAAGCCTCTGTCTGGGTCCGGGCCTGTCGGTCAACAGGCGATGACCCGATAGTAAAGAGGCCCCGCTGCCGGGCGAATGCGCCGTTGGCAGGGGGATTCTTGTCATTTGGTCGTAGATTCAGCGTTTGCCGACCAGGTCTTTGGGCAGTTTGAAGGTCCAGAGCATGCCGCCCTGGTTGAAGTCCTTGATGCGCTTGGCCACTTCACCGCCCCACAACGGCACCGCGCCGCCCCAGCCGGAGAGCACCGAGACGTACTGTTCGCCGTCCATTTCCCAGGTCACAGGCGAGCCGAGTACGCCAGAACCGGTCTGGAATTCCCAGACCTTCTCGCCGGTCTTGGCGTTGAAGGCCTGCAGGAAGCCTTCCGGCGTACCGGTGAACACCAGGTTGCCCTTGGTGGTCAGGACCCCGCCCCACAGCGGCGCGAAGTTCTTGTGGCGCCAGACTTCCTTGCCGGAGACCGGGTCGATGGCGCGCAGCACGCCGATATAGTCTTCGTTCAGCGGCTTGATGGTGAAGCCCGCACCGAGGAACGCCGCACCTTTTTTGTAGGTGATGCCTTCGTTCCACATGTCCATGCCCCATTCGTTGGACGGCACGTAGAACAACCCGGTGTCGCGGTTATAGGCCATCGGCATCCAGTTTTTCGCGCCGAGGAACGCCGGCGCAACGAACACCGAGGTACCCTTGGCTTCGCTGCCTGGCGCACCGGGGCGGCTGGCGTCGTTGTAGATCGGCCGGCCATTTTTATCCAGGCCGGTGGCCCAGGTGATTTTGTCGACAAACGGGAAGCCACGGATGAACTTGCCGTTGGTGCGGTCGAGCACGTAGAAGAAGCCGTTACGGTCGGCGGTGGCCGCCGCTTTGATCTCTTTGCCGCCTTCGGTGTAGTTGAAGGAGACCAGTTCGTTCACGCCGTCGTAGTCCCAGCCGTCATGGGGCGTGGTCTGGAAGTGCCACTTGATGGTGCCGTCATCCGGGTTCAATGCCAGACGCGAGGACGAGTAGAGGTTGTCGCCAGGGCGCAGGTGCGAGTTCCACGGTGCCGGGTTGCCGGTGCCGAACAGCAGCAGGTTGGTTTCCGGGTCGTAGTAGCCGCCGAGCCACGGCGCCGCGCCGCCGGTTTTCCACAAGTCGCCAGGCCAGGTCTTGCCCGCCTCGCCACCGGAAATGCCGTTTTCCACGGCCTTACCGTCCTTGTAGACGTAACCCATGTGACCTTCGACAGTCGGACGGGTCCACAGCAGGTCACCGTTTTTCGGGTCGTAGGCTTCGATCTTGCCCACCACGCCGAATTCGCCACCGGCCACACCGGTAATCAGCTTGCCGTTGATCACCAGGGGCGCGGCGCTGATCGAGTAGCCTTCTTTGTGGTCGGCGACTTTTTTGCTCCACACTACTTTGCCGGTGTCTTTGTTCAGGGCCACCAGCTTGGCGTCGAGGGTGCCGAAGAACACCAGGTCGCCGTACAGCGCCACGCCCCGGTTGATCACGTCACAGCACGGGCGGATGTCATCGGGCAGACGCGCATCGTACTGCCAGAGCTTCTTGCCGGTGCGCGCGTCCACCGCGAACACCCGCGAGTAGGACCCGGTGAGGTACATCACCCCGTCCTTGATCATCGGCTGCGCCTGCTGGCCGCGCTGCTTCTCGCCGCCAAAGGAGAACGCCCAGACCGGGCGCAGGTCCTTGACGTTGTCCACGTTCAGGGTATCGAGCGGGCTGTAGCGCTGGCCCTGCACGCCCAGGCCGTTGGTGACGATCTGCCCGGGGTTTTTCGGGTCCTGGAGGATGTCCTGGTCGCTCACGGCGGCCATGGCCTGGCCGGATAACAGAATGGCACCGAGCAACACACTCAAGGCGAAGGGTTGGCGGCGTGCGGGTTGGGTCATGACGGCTACCTCTGCGGTTTTTTGTTATACCCGGGAAATTTTCCCGGTCTGGTACAGATTCTTGGGCGCAGGGGCGGTTGTCACAATTGACCGCAGTATCGAGATTGCTAGTTCCTTAGTAGCGGGTCGGGCCTGTCAGCGGGCGGAATCGACGCGCTGCATCTGCTCGCGCTCGTAACGCGGGTACAGGTGGCTGACGCTGCGGATCAGTTCATAGCGGCTCAGGTTGATCGCGGCGAAGCGCTCGGGAATGGGGCTGCGGATCATCTCGGCCATGTCGGTGCCCTGGGCGGCGCCGTCGCGCAGCAGTTGGTCGAGCCAGGTGAGGTAGTCGCGCATCTGCGCGAACGGCTGCGCATCGTTGGCCACCGGGCCATGGCCGGGCACGACCAGGGTCCAGGGCAATGCCTGCAGGGTGTCGATGTCCGCCAGCCACGCCGCCAGCCCGGGGCTGTTGGGGGTGGTGAGGGCACGTTGGTAGAACACCAGGTCGCCGGCAAACAGCACACCGGTGCTCTGGTCGAGGATGGCCAGGTCGGCGTCAGTGTGACCGGTCAGCGCGAGCAGGCGCAGGTCGTGGCGGCCAAAGCTGAGCACGCCGGGTTCGAGCACTTGCGTGGGCAATTGCACTTCAGTGCCGCGCATCCAGTCGCCGACCATGCGGTAGAGGTTTTCCGCCATGCCATTGCCCTGCTCATGCAGCAGGCGCGTGGTGCCGGCCAGGGCGCCGATGGGCACGTCCTTGAAGGCCTGGTTGCCCAGCGCATGGTCGGGGTGGTGGTGGGTCAGCAGCACCTGGATCACCGGCTTGGCGGTGACGCTGGCGATGGCCTTGCGCAGGGCTTCGCCGTAGCGCCGCGACGGCCCGGTGTCGATCACCACCACGCCAGCCTCGGTGACGATGAACGCGGTATTGACGATATTGCCGCCGTTGTCCTTGGCAAAATTGTCGGTACTGCCTTCCAGCAGCCAGGTGTCGTCGGCGATCAGCCGTGGCTTGAGGGCGTAGTCGAGGTCTGCCACGGCGGGCAGGCTCAGGCTCAGGCACAACAATAGAATCCAGCGCATGCCGCGCTCCTTCTGGTCAGGGAATGGCTGCGTCGAATTCATTGCCGCTGTTGTCACGCAGCACCAGGCGCGTCGGCCCGGGTGCGTCGATGTCAAAGGCCAGGTTGGGGTTTTCGCTGACCGCCGGGAACAGCTCCAGCTCGGCCAGCACCTGACCGTCCCGGCCACGCAGTTGCGCGTGGTTGAGATAGAACTCGGGGATGCCGCTGACCATGCCGTTATCCATCGGGTGCGCCACCTGCACGCGCACCCGGCTGAATTCACCGCGTGGATAACGCCCGCCGAGGACTTCGCCGATATGCTCTTCCCAACCCGGCTGGGTGCGGACCACGCTGGGCGCGGTGCAACCGCCGCCGGCCGCGTCGATCAGGGTCGAGCCGACGTGCCACAGCCCGTCATCGGTGAGCACCGCCGCACGCAGGGGCGTGGCCTGTTCGATGCGGATACGGATCGACAGCCAGGGCAGTACCCCGGCCTTGGGCTGAAAATCGACAATCTTCGGCAACGGGTTGAGCTCGGCCCAGGCGAGGATCTTCACCACATGGCCCTTGAATGCCCGCGCATCGATTTCCAGTGGCACCTGCCGCGCATCTTCGGCGAACGGCGGCGCCAAGAGCTTGACCCGCTCGTCGAACACGAACGGCGCATCGGCCAGCAACTGCTTGTGGTAGAACGCCCACATCACCGACGGCACCGGGTCCGGGCCCGGTTCGACCGCCGCAGCGTGGGCCGCCAACGGCAACCAGCAGGCCAACATGCAGTTCAGTCGCCAGTTCATCGCCTGCTCCTATTGGTACATTTCGGGCACTTCGTACTGCAGGCCGTAATGGCTGTAGATGGTTTGCACTGAGCCGTCGCGGATCAAGCCTTCCAGCGCTTCTTCCACCGCGTAGGCCAACTGGCGATTGCTTTCGTGTACCGCCATGCCGATCTCCCAGCGCTGCCGGCCCATGCTCGGGTAAGCGTTTTGCGCCAGGGCCAGTTGCGGGTCGTGCGCCTCATGCACCTGCCAGTCGATCTCGCCGCGCATCGCCATCACCGCGTCGACTTCACCGGCCTTCATCGCCGCAAACGCCTGGGGTACACCGGGGTAGTGATGGGTCTGGCGGGCGAGCATGCCGTTGAACACCGAGGTCAGGTAGAACGACGGCACGCTGTCGACTTCGACGCCGATCGGGTGTTCCTCGAACACCGCCACGCTGGCGACCTTGTCCAGGCGCCGGCGGTCGTAGGCCACCTGCCATTGTTCGTTCTGGTACGGCCCGAACATCACCACATGGCCGTTTTCCAGTTCGCCCTGATCGTTACGCCTTTGCGCGTAATCGTGGTCGTAGGGTGCGCGCATCATCAGGTCGGCCAGTTGCTGGTTATGCAACTGGCTGCCGCGCCAGATGTAGTCGCGCAGGTCGTCGTCGAGTTTTTCCCCGGCCGGCGCCCAGATCAATTTGAGCTGCACCCCCAGCGCTTTGGCCAGGGCCTGGGCCAGCTCCACGTCAACCCCGCGCGCGGTGGCACCGTCTTCGAAACTGTAGGGGGCAAAGTCTTTGTACACCGCCACTTTCAGCTCACCGGCGGCGATCATCTGGTCATAGCTGCGCACCTGCGCCTGTGCCGTCTGGCAACACAGCAGGGCCAGGCCGAGCACATAAGCGAACAGGCGCATGGCTTACTCCTCGACGTGAACGCTGTCCAGGTAGGTGCGTACCGCCCACAAGGCTTCCTGGCTCAGGTAATCGGCCATTTTCGGCATATACACCCGGCCGTCGCGCACCGCGCCGTGACGCACGCGCTGCACAAACCACTCATCACCGGCCTCGCCCACATCCAGCATGCGCAAGTCGGGGGCGATGCCGCCGGACTTGGCTTCCAGGCCGTGGCAGGCGGCGCAGTTCTGATTGTAGGCGGACGAACCGATTTCCAAGGCCCGGTCGTGTTCAGGCGAGGTGCGATAGGGGTTCACCGCCGCCCAGCCGTCCTCGTCAACCGGCACACCGGCGTCCTTGATCGAGGTCAGGCCTTTGGTTTCCACTGCTTGCGGGACCACGTTGCCGTGGGCCCAGGCTGGACCTGCACCGATCACACCGGCCAACAGCCCGGCGACGAGCAAGGCATTGAGTTTTGTTGTCATTATTTTTGCCCTCAGGATTGCACGCAAAACCTCACTGCAGAGGTTATGGCAACCATCTTAGAAACCCTGGGGCATGGGCCGTATGCTGCTTTGGTGGCCGGCTTATCCTCCCTTGGTAGTAGGGCTTGTGGGGCACGCCTAAAACAGCGGCGCGCCGGGAAGTCTTCCCGGCAACAGCGGGACTTTTTCCGTATCCGCCCAGCACCCTGGCGCTCCACCCTGTGCAGGCCAAAACCTCCACTGGGAACTGCAACCATGATAATAAGATCGCTACCCGCCCGTTCGCCGCTGAGCCTTGCCGTGCAGGCTTTCCTGCTGGTCGGCAGCCTGTCCTTGAGTGCGGCCAGCTTCGCCGCCGCCAACCCTGCCGCGCCGTCCACCGCAAAGGCGACGCGCAACGTCACCTGGGAAGACATCGCCAACGACCACCTGACCACCAAGGACGTGCTGCAATACGGCATGGGCACCAACGCCCAGCGCTGGAGCCCGTTGGCCCAGGTCAACGACAAGAACGTGTTCAAGCTCACCCCGGCCTGGTCCTACTCGTTCGGCGATGAGAAGCAGCGCGGCCAGGAATCCCAGGCCATCGTCAACGATGGCGTGGTCTACGTCACCGGCTCCTACTCCCGCGTGTTCGCCCTCGACGCGAAGACCGGCAAGCGCCTGTGGACCTACAACCATCGCCTACCCGAGAACATCCGCCCGTGCTGTGACGTGGTCAACCGCGGCGCGGCGATCTTCGGCGACAAGATCTACTTCGGCACCCTCGACGCGCGCCTGATCGCCCTCGACAAGAACACCGGTAAAGTGGTGTGGAACAAGAAGTTCGGCGACCACGCCGCCGGTTACACCATGACCGGCGCCCCGGTGCTGATCAAAGACAAGGTCAGCGGCAAGGTGCTGCTGATCCACGGCAGCTCCGGCGATGAGTTCGGCGTGGTCGGCCAGTTGTATGCGCGCGATCCGGACACCGGCGAAGAAGTGTGGATGCGCCCGTTCGTCGAAGGCCACATGGGCCGCCTGAACGGCAAGGACAGCACCCCGACCGGCGACGTGAAAGCCCCGTCGTGGCCGGATGACCCGACCACCGAAACCGGCAAAGTCGAAGCCTGGAGCCACGGCGGCGGTGCGCCTTGGCAGAGCGCGAGCTTCGATGCCGAGACCAACACCATCATCGTCGGCGCCGGCAACCCCGGCCCGTGGAACACCTGGGCGCGCACCTCCAAGGACGGCAACCCGCACGACTTCGACAGCCTCTACACCTCGGGCCAGGTCGGTGTCGACCCGAGCACCGGCGAAGTGAAATGGTTCTACCAGCACACCCCGAACGATGCCTGGGACTTCTCCGGCAACAACGAGCTGGTGCTGTTCGACTACAAGGACAAAGACGGCAAAGTGGTCAAGGCCACCGGCCACGCCGACCGCAACGGTTTCTTCTACGTGGTCGACCGCAACAACGGCAAGCTGCAGAACGCCTTCCCGTTCGTCGACAACATCACCTGGGCCAGCCATATCGACCTGAAAACCGGGCGTCCGGTGGAAAACCCAGGCCAGCGTCCGGCCAAGCCGTTGCCGGGTGAAACCAAGGGCAAGTCGGTGGAAGTCTCGCCGCCGTTCCTCGGTGGCAAGAACTGGAACCCCATGGCCTACAGCCAGGACACCGGCCTGTTCTACATCCCGGGCAACCAGTGGAAAGAGGAATACTGGACCGAAGAGGTCAACTACAAGAAAGGCTCGGCGTACCTGGGCATGGGTTTCCGCATCAAGCGCATGTATGACGACCACGTCGGCACCCTGCGCGCGATGAACCCGACCACCGGCAAGGTGGTGTGGGAGCACAAGGAAGCCCTGCCGCTGTGGGCCGGCGTGCTGGCGACCAAGGGCAACCTGGTGTTCACCGGCACCGGCGACGGTTTCTTCAAGGCCTTCGACGCGAAAACCGGCAAGGAGCTGTGGAAATTCCAGACCGGCAGCGGCATCGTCTCGCCGCCGATCACCTGGGAACAGGATGGCGAACAGTACATCGGCGTCACCGTCGGCTATGGCGGCGCGGTGCCGTTGTGGGGCGGCGACATGGCCGAGCTGACCAAGCCGGTGGCACAGGGTGGGTCGTTCTGGGTGTTCAAGATCCCGAGTTGGGATAACAAGACCGCGCAGAAGTAACCCTTTGCGGGGAGCGTCAAGCCACGCGCCCCCGCTTTCCTTCCTTAGAGGCCTAGCCATGAAATACCTGCCCCTCTTGCTCCTGCTCTCCCTGCCCGTGGCCCACGCCGACGACGGCGACGACGCCCCGCTGGTCATCAACGGTTGCACCATCGCCGAACACAGCCAATGCCCCGGCGCCAACCTCAAGGGCGCTAACCTGAGCAACCAGAACCTCGCCAAAATGAACCTGGCCGGCGCCGACCTGCGCGATGCGGACTTGCGCCACGCCAACCTCGACCTGGCCAACCTGGAAAAAGCCCAACTGCAAGGCGCCAACCTGACCCGCGCCAGCCTGCAACAAAGCAACCTGCGCCTGGCCGATTTCACCGGCGCCACGCTGATGGCGATCCAGGGGTGGGGCTTGTTTGCGCAAGGCGCGCAGTTTGAAAACGCCAACCTGAGCGCGGCCTACCTGCAATTCGCCCGGCTGTCCGGGGCAAAAATGCACAAGGCCAACCTGCGTGCGGCGGATCTGGAAATGACCTGGCTGAGCAAGGCCGACCTGCAAGGGGCGGACCTGAGCGATGCTAATTTGCAAGAGGCCAAGTTCGGTGAGAGCAACCTGGAAAGCGCGATCCTCACGGGCGCGCGGCAGCATTATGCGAATTTCCAGGATGCCAATATGGAAGGCTGCAAAGACTGCCCTACCACCTGGAATCGTTAGACCACCACCATTCAAATGTGGGAGGGGGCTTGCCCCCGATAGCAGTGTGTCAGCCAATACATGCATGACTGATCCACCACTATCGGGGGCAAGCCCCCTCCCACATTTGAATGCTGTGGAACAGAGAGGAATTTGTCAGCCCGCCACGCGCACCACGCCCATGTCGATGCCCAGGTGCACCAGTTCGGCATGGGAACTCACCTGCAACTTGCTCTTGAGCAAGGTCAGGTGGTTGGACACGGTCTTGCTGCTGATATTCAGTTGCTCGGCAATGGTCCGTGTGGGCGTGCCCCTGGCCAACATCAGGAAAATTTCCAGCTCACGCGGCGTCATGCCCTGCAAGCGTTGATCGCTTGGCGTGTAGGCCAGCTCGGTGGCCAGGGCCTGCTCGATATAGGCGTGGCCGTCGAGGATGCGCCGCACCGCTTCGATCAACACCTCGGGCGCCGAGCTTTTGGTCAGGTAGCCCGCCGCGCCAGCCTCCAGGGCTTGGCGCACCAGCGGCAGTTCGTCGTGCATGCTGAAGAACAACACGCGCAAGTGCGGCAGGCGCTGGCGCAGGCGGCGCGTGGTTTCCAGGCCGCTGATGCCGGGCAGGCCGAAGTCCATGATCACCAGGTGCGGCACCGCTTCCTGGACCCGGCTCAGCGCCTCTTCGCCGCTGGCCGCCTCGCGTACTTCAATGGCCGGCAACAGCGCACGCAACAGGCTGGCATAGCCCTGGCGCACCACCGCATGGTCATCCACCAACAGAATATTCATCAGGCCTCCAATGGCATGTTCAACGCCAGCGCCCAACCGGCGCCGGGGTGGCTGAGGATTTTCAGTTCGCCGCCCAGGCAGCGCGCGCGTTCGTACATCGAATACAGACCGACGCCGGGACGCTGCGGCGTTTGCGCACCGCGCCCGTTATCGCGCACCCACAGGCGCAGACGCGAACCGCGATGTTGCAGGCGTACACGCACCTGGCTGGCGTCGGCATGCCGCACGATGTTGGTCAGGGCTTCCTGCAGCAGACGATAGAGATGAGTCTTGCTCGCCCCGGACAACGCCGGCAGGTCCGCACTGACCCGCAGCCGGCAATCGATGCCATGGCTGGCCTGCCACTGCGTCACCAGCATCGCGAACGCCTCGGCCACCGGCAGGTGTTGCAGGGCCACCGGGTACAGGTCGTGGACCAGCGCACGAAAGCCTTGCTGCAGGTGGTCGCAGTGATCTTCCAGTTGCCCCACCGTGCGCGCCAGTAACTGCGGTTGGTCGGTGACCAGACGCAACAGGCAGGCCTGGGCGCGAATACCGGCCAGGTATTGGCCGAGGTCATCGTGCAGGGTCTGGGCCAGGTGGTTGCGCTCCTGCTCTTGCACCGCCATCAGGGTTTGGGTCAGTTGGGTGTTGTCGGTGTGTGCCTGCTCCAAGGCATCGGTCATGCGATTGAAATGCAGCGCCAGTTGCCGCGCTTCCGGCGAACCGGCGCTGCGCAGGCGCACATTGAGCTGGCCGGCGCAGACCTGTTGCAGTGCGCGCAACAGTTCGTCGAGTACGCCCATGCCACGGCGCACCGCCCAGCGGATGGTCAACAGGCTCAGTGCCAGCGCCAGGGCGCACAGGCCCAACAGTTGTTGCAGGGAGTCCCAGACTTCGTCGATCTCATCACGCGGGTCGACCACGATCGACACGCGCCGCCCGTCCGGCAAGTCCATCACCTCGGCGCTGCGCCGTGCCTCGGCGAACAACAGGCGCCCGAGCCAGGCGTCCAGGCCGTCCACCTCCGGGGTTGGCAAGGTCGCGTCGGCGGCCAGCCAATGCACGCGCACATGCCGCAGGCTGGCGGTGAGATGCGGTTGCAGGCTGGCCGGGTCGCGCTCGGCGGTTGCGCTGAGGTAATGCACCACCGCTTCGGCCGATTGCAGCTCACGCTCCACATCCGTCAGGGCCTGATGCAGCAACAGCGCGGTGCAGGCGCAGGTGACCAAGGCGAAGAAACCGCACACCCATAGGTTGATGCGCCACAGTGCCGACATACCTAGTGCGCCACGCTGGCGGGCACGCTCAACGCCGGGCGTGGTGCGTGCAGCTTGTCGACGCCGATCAGGCTCACGATCAGCAGGAACGGCAAAAGCAGCGCCTTGAGGATTTGCATGATCGTTCATCTCCCGGATGGACACGGTGGGGGTAACCCATGCTAAGACCCCACCCCCTGCGCGGGGCTACTACCTTGGTACTGGCTCAGCGGTACTTTCTGCATATTTGCAGCGGCCTCAAGGGTTCCTATGCTGGCGCAACCTGACATGGAGTGCCTTATGCGCCAGCTCGCCCCCTACGCCGTGCTCTACCTGCTGGCGATTGCGTGCGCCGCCGGGGTGGCCACCGCCAGCCAGGCCGCCGAGGCGCCGTTGGCGGTGCAGATCGGCTACCTGGGCTATCGACCTGATCCGGGCCCGCTGCTGTCGAATGTGATTCCCGAGCCCGCCGATGCCGGGCAGCGTGGCGCGGAGCTGGCGATCATCGACAGCAACAGCACCGGCGCCTTTCTCAACCAACGCTACAGCCTGGCCACCGCCACGGTGGACAGCCCCGACGCCCTGCTCGCCGCCGCCCAGGCCCAGCACGCCCAAGGCCTGCGCCTGTTCGTGGTCAACGCCCCGGCCGCCAGCCTGCGCCAACTCAGCGCGGCCTTGCCCGACAGCCTGCTGTTCAACGCCGGCAGCCCCGATGACAGCCTGCGCAGCACCGATTGCCTGGGCAACGTGCTGCATACGCTGCCCAGCCGGGCCATGCTCGCCGATGCCCTGGCGCAATTTCTGGTGGTGCGCAAATGGCAGAAGGCGTTGCTGATCGTCGGCCCCACCGAGGATGACCAGGCCTACGCCGCCGCCCTGCGCCGCGCCGCCAAGCGCTTCGGGGTGAAACTGGTGGCGGAGAAAGCCTGGCGCTTCGATAACGACCAACGCCGCAGCGCCCAGGCGGACATGCCGCTGTTCACCCAGACCGCCGAATACGACGTGGTACTGGTGGCGGACGAGCGCGGTGACTTCGGCGAGTACGTGCCCTACCAGACCTGGTACCCGCGCCCCGTCGCCGGCACCCAGGGCCTGACGCCCACCGGCTGGCACAAGACCGTCGAGACCTACGGCGCCGCGCAATTGCAAAAACGCTTCGAGGCCCTGGCCGGGCGCTGGATGAACGACCGCGATTTCGCCGCCTGGATGGCCGTGCGCAGCGTCGCCAGTGCGGTGAGCAAGCTGCGCCAGGTCGATCCCATGACCATCCGCCAACTGGAAATCAGCGAGCAACTGCCGCTGGACGGCTTCAAGGGCCGCAAGCTCAGCTACCGCCCGTGGAACGGCGAACTGCGCCAACCGATCCCCATCGTGCAACCGCGTGCCCTGGTCAGCACTTCGCCCCAGGACGGTTTCCTGCACCCCTTCAACGAAATGGACAGCCTGGGCTACGACAAGCCCGAGGTGACCTGCCGCTTCCCCTGATCGCTCACACAATAATAAGGAATCCGCCATGCGCCGCACCCTGCTCTCATGCGCCCTGCTGCTTGCCGCCGGGCACGCCGTGGCCAGCACCGCCTGGGTCTCCAACGAGAAAGACAACACACTGAGCCTGATCGACATGCAGACCCTGCAAGTCACCGACACGCTCAAGGTCGGTCAGCGCCCACGCGGCCTGCTGCTGTCCCATGACAGCAAGCTGCTGTACATCTGCGCCAGCGATTCGGACCGCGTGCAGGTGATGGACGTGGCCACGCGCAAGATCATCAAGGAACTGCCCTCCGGCAAAGACCCCGAGCAGTTCGCCCTGCACCCCAACGACCGCTGGCTGTATGTGTCCAACGAAGACGACGCACTGGTCACGGTGATCGACACCGAGACCTCCAAAGTACTTGGCCAGATCAGCGTCGGCGTCGAGCCCGAAGGCATGGCCGTCAGCCCGGACGGCAAGTGGGCGGTGAACACCAGCGAAACCACGAACATGCTGCACTGGATCGACACCAGCACCCAGACCCTGGCCGACAGCACCCTGGTGGATCAGCGCCCGCGCTTCGTCGAGTTCAACCACGATGGCTCGCAACTGTGGGCCTCGGCAGAGATCGGCGGCACCGTGACCATTCTCGATGTGGCCAGCCGCGCGATCCTCAAGACCCTGACCTTCAAGATCAAGGGCGTCCACCCGGACAAGGTGCAGCCGGTGGGGATCAAGCTCAGTTCCGACGGCAAGTACGCCTTTGTCGCCCTGGGCCCGGCCAACCATGTGGCGGTGATCGACGCCAAGACCTTCGAGATCCTCGACTACCTGCTGGTGGGCCGCCGCGTGTGGCAGATGGCATTTACCCCGGACGAAAAACAGTTGCTGGCCACCAATGGCGTCAGCGGCGATGTGTCGGTGATCGATGTGGACAGCCTCAAGGTGCTCAAGTCGGTGAAGGTCGGGCGTTATCCGTGGGGCGTGGTGGTCACGCCATGAACGCCCTGGAGGTGCGCGACCTGAGCTTCGCCTATGGCGCGCGCCAGGCCTTGCACGAGGTGAGTTTCAGCCTGGCACCGGGGTGCTTTGCCGCGTTGCTGGGGCCAAACGGTGCCGGCAAGTCGACCTTGATCGCCCTGCTCACGCGCTTGTACGACCTGCAAAGCGGCGACATCCGCGTGGGCGGCCATTCCCTGCGCGACGCACCGCGCGCAGCCCTCACGCAACTGGGGGTGGTATTCCAGCAAAGCACCCTGGACCTGGACTTGAGCGTCGAACAGAACCTGCGTTATCACGCCGCGCTGCACGGCTTGTCACGGCGCCAGACCGACGTGCGCGTCGCCGCCGAGCTGGCGCGCCAGGCCCTCACCGAACGGCGCCGCGAAAAAGTCCGCGAGCTCAACGGCGGGCACCGACGCCGCGTGGAAATCGCCCGGGCGTTGCTGCATGAACCGCGCTTGCTGCTGTTGGACGAAGCCAGCGTCGGCCTCGACCCCGCCAGCCGCCTGGCGCTGAACCAGCACGTGCGCAGCCTGTGTCTTGAACAAGGCATTACGGTGCTGTGGACCACCCATCTGCTCGATGAAGTGCAACCCGACGATGCGTTGATGATCCTGCACCAGGGCCGCTTGGTGGCCAGCGGGCAAGTCGATGCGCTGATCCTGGAACAGGGCGGCGACCTCGGCAGCGTGTTCGCGCGCCTGACCCGCGCCACTTCGACGGGAGCCCCGGCATGAATGCTTACTGGCAATGCTTGCGCGGCATCGTGCTGCGCGAGTGGCTGCGCTTTGTGTTGCAGCGCACGCGGTTTCTCAGCGCCCTGGTGCGCCCGCTGTTGTGGCTACTGGTGTTCGCCGCCGGGTTCCGCGCCGCACTGGGTATCTCGGTGATCGAGCCCTACGACACCTACATTCCCTACGAGGTCTACATCATCCCGGGGCTGGCCTGCATGATCCTGCTGTTCAACGGCATGCAGGGTTCGCTGTCGATGGTCTACGACCGCGAGATGGGCAGCATGCGCGTGCTGCTGACCAGCCCGCTGCCGCGCACGTTTTTGCTGTGCAGCAAGTTGCTCGCCACCGCGCTGATTTCGCTGTTGCAGGTGTACGGGTTCCTGGCGATCGCCTGGGTCTACGGCGTGCAACCGCCAGCCATGGGGCTGTTGATCGCCCTGCCGGCGTTGCTGCTGGTGGCCTTGATGTTGAGCGCCCTGGGCCTGCTGCTGTCGAACGCGATTCGCCAACTGGAGAACTTTGCCGGGGTGATGAATTTCGTGATCTTCCCGCTGTTTTTCATGTCGTCGGCGCTGTACCCGTTGTGGAAGATGCGCGACTCCAGCGAGTGGCTGTATTGGCTGTGCGCAATCAACCCCTTCACCCACGCCGTGGAACTGGTGCGCTTTGCCCTGTATGAACGCTTCGCCGGCCTGGCCCTCGCGGTTTGCCTGGGTTTGACCGCGCTGTTCGCACTGTTGGCGGTGCTCACCTTCAACCCACAGCATGCGGCGTTGCGCAAAAAAGGCTGAAGGCGGCAAAAACTACTACTTTAGTACTGGTTTTCATGTCTATCGTCGCATTCCCAAGGGCTCGGGACTCACGTGTAATGGGCGCATAACGATAAGGATCGCCCTGCCATGCTGCCTGCCCGACTGCCCTTGTTGGCACTCCTGTGCCTGTTTGCCGCCAACGTACAGGCCGATACGCCACTGTTTTCCGCCGACGGCTATCGCATCAGCCTGTACCGCAGCCCCACGCCCGATCACGTGCAGGGCGCGACGATCATCGACACCCCTGCCCTGCAAGCCCTGCTGACCCAGACCCCGGCCCCGGTGCTGATCGACGTGTACCGCCGCCAATGGCTGCAAGGCCGCTTCATCGAAGACCAGCCCCACGCCAACCTACCCGGCAGCCGTTGGCTGGCCAACACCGGCGACGGCGATCTCACACCGGAGTGGCAAAGTTATTTCGTGCGCCATGTGTACGCCTACAGCGGCGGCAACCTCGCGCGACCGTTGGTCTTCTACTGCCGCTCCGATTGCTGGCTGAGTTGGAACGCGGTAAAACGTGCCGCCAACCTGGGCTATACCTCTGTGTATTGGTATCGCGACGGTCTGGATGCCTGGGAAGCGGCGAAACTGCCGGTGTCGGTCGCCCAACCCGAGCCATTTGAATAACCACAATAAGAAAGGTGAACGGCCATGTACAAAATCCTGATTGCCGATGATCACCCACTGTTTCGCGAAGCGATGCATAACGTCATCAGCGACGGTTTCCCCGGCAGCGAAGTGATGGAGACCGCCGACCTGGACAGCGCCCTGGCGTTGACCCAGGAACACGACGACCTCGACCTGATCCTGCTCGACCTGAACATGCCCGGCATGCACGGCCTCAATGGCCTGATCAACCTGCGCAACGAATCGCCGACCATTCCGGTGGTGATCGTGTCCGCCGAGCAGGATAAACAGATCGTGCTGCAGGCCATCACTTATGGCGCCGTCGGTTTTATCACCAAGTCGTCGCCGCGCCTGCAAATGACCGAGGCGATCCAGCAGATTCTCAACGGCAATGTGTACCTGCCGCCGGACATCATCCGCACCCAGAAACCCGGCACCCACCGGCGCCTGAACGAAAACCCGGGCTTCGCCCCGGAATTGCTGCAGGCGTTGACCCGCAAGCAGTTGCTGGTGTTGGAGCGGATGACCAAGGGCGAGTCGAACAAGCAGATTGCCTACACTCTGGAGATCGCTGAAACCACGGTGAAGGCCCATGTGTCGGCGATTTTGCGTAAGTTGAATGTGCATAATCGGGTGCAGGCGATTCTCAGTGCCGGGGATATTGATTTTGGTTCTTACCTGCGCCGCTGATCTTCCAGAAACAACATAGAACCCTTGTGGGAGGGGGCTTGCCCCCGATAGCGGTGGATCAGTTATAGGTGCAGTGACTGACAGTCAGCTATCGGGGGCAAGCCCCCTCCCACATTGGATCTCCATTTGATCTCTGGATCGCTGTTTGAGGAGCGTTCGGTGGTCACTTGCCTAAGAGGTGGCTCATCGCGGTCTTGAGCTTCATCGGCCGCACCGGCTTGTGCATCAAGGTGTGTCCCAGCTCGCGGATCTGCAGTTTCAGCTCGTTGCTGTAGTTGGCAGTGATCATCATGGCCGGGATCGGGCTGGCGCGCCGGGCGTTGATGCGGGCTACGGCGTCGACGCCGTTCTGCTCATCGTCGAGGTGGTAATCGGCGATCAGCAGGTCGGCCTCGGCGTGGTAGTTGTCGACCTGCCGCGCCAGGTCTTGTTCCGACAACGCGGTGACCACCCGGCAGCCCCACCCTTCCAGCAAGGTGCGCATTCCCGCGCAGATCGCCGCGTCGTTATCGAGCACCCACACGCGTGCGCCTTGCAGGCGTTCCAGCATCGGTTCGCTCATGCACGGCTGCGGCAGCGATTTGGGCGCGGTGGCGCTCAAGGGCACGTCCACCGCGAACATCGAGCCCTTGCCCGGCCACGATTTGACGGTGATGCGATGGCCGAGGATGCCGGCGATTTTTTCCACGATGGCCAGGCCCAGGCCCAGCCCGCGATCCTGGTCGCGCCGCTGCACATCGCCGCGTTTGAACTCCTGGAAAATTTCCTCCAGGCGATCTTCGGCAATGCCCATGCCGCTGTCCCAGACCTGGATCGACAAGCGTTGATGCTGGCGTCGACAGCCCAGCACCACGCGCCCCGAATAGGTGTAGCGAATGGCATTGCTCAGCAGGTTGCGCAGAATCCGCGCAAGCAACTGGATATCGCTGCGCACCAGCGCCGAGCAGCCGATGAAGTGCAACTCCAGGCCTTCGCTGCGCGCCAGTTGGGTGAACTCGACGGCCAGGTTGTCGAGCAGTTCGCTGAGGGCGAACGGGGCGATATCGGCTTTGATCACCCCGGCATCCAGCTTGGAAATATCGACCAGGGTGCCCAACAGGTTTTCCACGTCTTCCAGCGAGTTGCTCACGTTGCGTACCAGGGTTTCATTGGCCTGGGGTTCGCGGCGTTCGAGCAAGGCGCCAGTGAACAGCCGCGCGGCGTTCAGCGGTTGCAGCAGGTCATGGCTGACGGCAGCGAGGAATTTGGTTTTCGACAGGTTGGCCTGCTCGGCTTCGAGTTTGGCTTCGCGCAGGCGCGATTCCACGCGGCGGCGTTCGTCGATTTCGCGCAGCAACTGGTCGTTCAGCGAAGTCAGCTCCGAGGTGCGCTGAGCGACGCGCAGTTCCAGGTTTTGATAGGCCTGGTGCAAGGCCTCGGCGGTGCGCCGGCGCTCGGTGATGTCGCGGATCAGCACAAAGATCCCCACCACTTCGCCACTGGCCAGGCGGTTGGGCACGTAGGAGCGCAGCATGTAGCGCTCCTGGTTGTTGATGTTGGTTTCGGCGAATTCGAAGGTCACGCTCTCCCCCGCCAGCGCCTGCGCGACGTAGGCATCCAGGCGCTGACAGTGTTCTTCGCTGTGGACTTCGCGCAGGCTCTGGCCGAGCATCATGCCCCGCGGCCAGCAGTACCATTCTTCATAGACCTTGTTGGTGAATTCATACACCAGGTCGGCATTGAGGTAGCCGATCAGGGCCGGCACATGGTCGGTGATCAGGCGAATCCAGCGCTCGCTCTCCTGGGCCTTTTGCGCCGCAGCCTGTTCACGGCGCAGGGTCTCGGCGCGCAGCCGGGCGTTGATCAGCAAGTGGTTGCTGGCGCGCAGTTCGGCCATCGCCTGGTTCAGCGCGTCGGTGCGCTCGCGCACTTGTTCGGCCAGCACCACCGAGTGCTGGAACGTGGTGTAGGGGTCGTTGCCCTGGGTCACCCCGGACTCGATACGCTCGATCAGCGCCGCGTTGATCCGTGTCAGTTTGTGATTGTCCAGGCGCAGCCGCGCCAGCTCGGCCAACAGTTCATTGCGATCCAGGGGCGCGTCCTCGGGCAATGGCGACGCCGGTGAAGGTCTGGTTGATGTGCATGCCATTGAACTGTTCTCCGTAGGTGTTGAACCCCATCACCCGCTGGTCGCGCAAGTAGCTCCCGATCTGCTCGAGGGTGCCGCTGTCTTCCAGCTCCAGGCGGCGCAGGAAGCAGTCGCAGCCAATGGTCAACAGCAGCTCGCCGAGGCGCGATTGCAGGCCGTCGAACAGAGTTTGCAGGTTCGGCAGGATCGGTCCGGGTTTCATCACCGTGAGGACGATGCCGTTTTCCACGGCGCAGTAGAAACTCAGGCTCAGGTCGTCGTGCACCTGCTGAATCGCCCTGACGTAATACTGGTCGTGGATACGCACCGCCAGCGGGTGCGCGGCGAAGACGCGGTGGTCGAGGTCGGCCACGGCCACGCCGATATGCCGCGCATACTCCTCGGCGGCGGGTTCGGCGTTGAGCTCGAATACCCGCCGCGACGGGCTGTCGGCGCCGGTCACCACGAGTTTTTCCGCGCGCGGCAGAATGTGGTGGGTGGTGAACACTTCGAAGTCCAGCCAGGTATTGACCAGCACCACCACGGCCGCGCCGCTGTGGAACACGCCGTTGAAATACACGTGAGTGTGCGTGAGGTAATTGTCGTCGCCGGCCGACCCGCCGAAATGCGGGATATCGCCGAGCGCCGCGCTGAGGGCCGCGAGCACCATTTCTTCACGGCTGGACAGGCCGTCGAGCAAGGTCAGGGCGAAGGTATTGCCCTTGATCGGCGCCAGGGTGTTGCTGCGACAGCCGCCCACCAGGCGTTCGACCATGTGCTGGGCGTCGATCAGGCTGAAGTGTTCGACCTGGTCGATCAGTTCGGTGGCAATCGAAAAATGCGCGTGATTGAAGCCCATCGCCGTCACGCAATTGCGCCCGTAGCCTTGGGGTGTGATCTCGCCGGCGCTGGTACAACCGACGAGTCGCACATTGCCGAAACAACGTTGCAGGGCTTGGCCGAGCGCCTGCAGGTCGTAGGAGGCCGAGCAGAAAAACAGCACGAAGCCCAGGTACGGATGCAGCAGTTGCTCGGCCAATTCTTCGGCGGCCTGCTCGGCATCGGTGGCCAGGGACATGGCACTGACTACGCCTTCATGGTTGTGCATCGTCGACTCTCCGCTCTGAGGCATGAGTGTACGAAGGCTGGGGGGGCGGAACCTATGCTACTTGGGTACTGGGTGGGGGGATGCGATGGGATTAGACGCTCAGGGTGCAGGTGATCAAATGTGGGAGGGGGCTTGCCCCCGATGGCGGTGGATCAGTCACTGATGATGTGGCTGAAACACCGCTATCGGGGGCAGCCCCCTCCCACATTTTGACCGCATATTCCAAATGACTACCAGGTGAGTACGGCACCGACGGCGAAGGTGTCGGTGTCTTCATTTTGGGCGCTGGTGTCATGCCCCTTGATCTGGAACTGGTTGTATTCGGCGACCAGCTTCAGGTTGTCGTTCACGTCATGAAACAGCGCAATGCCGCGGGTTTCATAATCCGCGCCGCTGCCTACCACGCCGTTGCCGTCGTCCTTGGTCTTGCCATACGACAGCGCCAGGCGGTTCTTGCCCAGCTTGTAGGAGCCCTGCATCAGGTAGCCGTTGCTGTCGACATTGCGCAGGGTCGCTTCGCCGGCATTGTTGGTGAAAAACGGGTTGATGCCCTTGGCCTGGAAGCCCGAGCCGGTCAGGGACAGGCCGCCCATTTTCGCCTGCACGCCGTAGCCCACGCCTTTGGAGGTGACGCTGTCGACGTTGGAATCGGTGTTGTCCGAGGTCTGGTAGCTGCCGTTGAGCCAGCTGTAGATCTTCGCCCCGCCCAGGTCGAACTGGTAGGTGATCTCGCTCTCGGTGCGCGGGTTTTCCTGGTAGGCCTTGCCTTGGGGGCTGCTGTCGTTGGTGTCGACCGGGTCGAGGATGCCGACGGCAATACGCAGGCCGTCCATCACCGGGGTGCGGTAGGTGATCTGCGAAGTCGGGAACGGGTACGGGTAGCCGCTGCCGATATTGCCGAACGAAACCCCGCCGCCATCGACCAGGCCGAGGCTGTCGCTGACCTGGCCGTAGCCCGCCAGCAATTCATCGAGCAGGATATTGGAACGGGCGAACAGGCCGAAGTCCTTGCCGATCAGCACTTCGCCCCACTCCGGGTTGGCCACCGTGCCGTAGAACTGGCGCACATCGATGGCGGTGTCGGTGCCGTTGGTTTCGCTGTCGTTGATGGTCACCCAGAACGAGGCACGGGCGCCGAGCTTGAGGTCGTCGACCTGCTTGCTCATGTTGAAGCCCAGGTAGTTGGGCAAAAAGCCCATCTTCACCCGGGCCTGGCGGCGGTCGTATTGGTCACCGGCGCGGTCTACGTTGCTATTGACGTAGAAGGCGTTGATGTAGCCATCGGTGGAGAAGGTGGTTTCGTCTTTGTCGTACAGCATGATTTCGGCGTTGGCGAACGGGCTCAGGCCCAGGCCGACGAGAAAGGCAGGCAACAGACGCAGGGGGAGATTCTTATTGTTATGCATGGTGCGCTCCGCAACGGGGACGTGATGTCGGAGGCGATTATCGAAAGCTGCCAGGCCACGGCCTACGCTGCCTTGGCGCTGGTTTGCGGGTGCTTTGGGTGGGCCACGGGTGCCCGGCAAGTTCGGTGTAAGACGGGCCCGGTTACAGGCCCGGCACTTAGGGTGTAAGACCGGGCGTGAACCAGTTGCCGAGGACGTTGCGCCGAATCAGCGCGGCGTGCGCGCCAAACGGAACGCACACCTGCGGGGCCAGCTTGATTCAGTTGATGACGAACTGGGAGACGATCTGCTTGAGGTCCATCGCCAGCTTCGACAGTTCGTGGCTGGCAATGGACGTTTGCCCGGCGGCCGACGAACTCTGGATCGACAGGTCGCGAATGCTGATCAGGTTCTGGTCGACGGAGCGCGCCACATGCGCCTGTTCTTCGGAGGCCGTCGCGATCAACAGGTTGCGGTCGTTGATGTCGGCAATCGCTTCGGTGATCTGGATGATGGCCTCGCCCGCTTCGTGGGCGATTTTCAGGGAGTCCACCGCTTCGCTGCGGTTCATGGACATCGACGACACCGCCTCGTTGGAACAGACCTGGATCTTCGCGATCATCTGCTCGATTTCCTGGGTCGAGGTCTGGGTCCGGTGGGCCAGCGCCCGCACTTCATCGGCCACGACCGCAAACCCTCGGCCTTGCTCGCCGGCCCGTGCCGCTTCGATGGCGGCGTTCAGCGCCAGCAGGTTGGTCTGTTCGGCAATCGAGCGGATCACTTCCACCACCCGTGCGATGTCCTGGGCCTGCTTGGCCAGGCCTTCGACTTCCATACCGGTCTGCTGCACGGTGGCGCTGAGTTTTTCAATCGACGCGATGGTCTGGGTGACACGCTCCTGGCCGATTTTGGCCGAGCGCTGGGAGTCCTGGGTCGACTGGGAGGCCGAAACGGCATTGCGCGCGACTTCTTCCACCGCCGCCGTCATCTCATTGACCGCCGTGGCGGCCTGGTCGGTTTCCATGCTCTGGCGCTCGATACCGGCGCTGGACTCACGGGTGATCGAACTCATCTCTTCGGCAGCCGAGGCCAACTGCCCGGACGCTTCGGAGATGTGCTGCAACGTGGTTTTGAGGTTCATCTGCATCGCGGCGGTGGATTGTTGCAGCGCCGTCAGCTCATCCTTGCCGTTGACGGCGATGGCCACGCGCAGATCACCGTCGGCGATCTTGGAGGTCGACACCAGCAACTCACGCACCGGGGTAATGATACTGCGGGTGAACAGGCTGGCGACCACCACGGTCAGCATCACTGAAATACCCATCAGCGCCCAAGTAAACAGGCGAGTCGCGTTGTATTCGCTGGAGGCTGCGCTCACCGCGTCCTGAGACCCACGCTCATTCAATACGATCAGGTCATTGATCAAGTCCTGCACCTTAAGCGCAATTGGGCTTAGATCATCACGCAGATAAACCGCGATCTGCTCGAGAGGCGTCGTGCTGGAAAACGCCAGAAACGCGTCAACCTTCTGGCTGTACGCCCGAATGCCGCTCAGGACTTCGTCATATTTAGCCTGTTCTTCGGGACTCGACACCAAAGGCGCATAGCTCTCGGAAATCTTGGTCAGATTCAATCGGAGGCTTTGAATTTTATCCCGTGCGCCTTGATCCTGACGGGCCCAGTCCATGGCAAAACTGCGCAGTTCCAGGCGCAGCTTATAAAGAGCGGAGTCGATTCTCCCGGCCAGGCGAATACTCGGAAGCCAGTTCGTCTCGATGGCGACGGTTGAAGAATAGACAGAGTCGACTTTTACCAGCGTCATCCCCCCTTGTATTAACAGCAGAATGCAAACCACTCCGAAACAAAGGGTGGTACGTAGATTCAATTTCAGGGATCTCATGGCCATCTCGATTCACCTTTTGCCTGGACTTGTTAGTTAGGTGGCTTATAGCTACTAATTTGTTTAATAAAGCGTGAAAAATTCGTGAGTGTTCAAGAAAATTTTTATGAGACAAACAAAATAATTCGGACATTTAAATTACTTAGCTAAACAACAAAATTCATCCAGCCTTAAACCCCAGCGCGTTGGAGATCAATCGGGCTGGGCAGCGACATTTAGAGTGCGGAGCTGGATTAAAGTCGTAGAGCGCACGGCATATTGACTGCTGACAATCCATGACTTGTCCGATCATATAAATGAGGAGCGTAGCAGACACAGTAGAGCGCTCAGACAAAACGTATATTGACAGGCGTCAATATAAAAAAGACGCGGACGGCAATGCAGACTATTGGCGCCGCGAACCTTGTCTCAAACCATCAAGCCATCCGGCGGCAGCGGCAACGCGGTCTTATAGCGCACTTGTTTAAGAGCGAAGCTGGAGCGGATATTGGCAACGCCTGGCACTTTGGTCAGAAAGTCCATCATGAAACGTTCCAGCGACTGGATCGTCGGCACCAACACACGGATCAGGTAGTCCGGGTCGCCGGCCATCAAGTAGCATTCCATCACCTCGGGCCGATCGGAAATCGCCCCTTCGAATTGTTGCAGGGCCAGTTCGTTCTGTTTTTCCAGGCTGACGTGGATAAACACGTTGACGTGCAGCCCCAGCAGGTCGGCATCGAGCAAGGTTACCTGGTCGCGAATCAGGCCCAGTTCTTCCATCGCCTTGACCCGGTTGAAGCACGGTGTGGGCGACAGGTTGACCGAGCGGGCGAGGTCGGCGTTGGTGATGCGCGCATTCTCCTGCAGGGCGTTGAGAATGCCGATATCGGTACGGTCCAGTTTGCGCATGAGACAAAATCACCTGTTTATTGTGTTTATGCAGTTTTTTTATCCGCAAATGAGCCCAAGCGCAATGAAACACAGATAAATATTCTTCTACGCCCCGCCTATGATTGTTGTAGGACAAGATTTCTCCTACCCGGAGGAAGACGGTCAGCTAGCGCGCCCACTACAAGAAATTCACAAGATCGAGCGTAGAAAGCCATGAACCAGCCGTATGCACCGTTGCGCCTGCACGTTCCCGAACCCTCGGGCCGCCCAGGCTGCAAGACTGACTTTACCTACCTGCGTCTGACGGACGCGGGCCTGGTGCGCAAACCCCCTATCAACGTAGAACCCGCCGACACCGCCGACCTGGCCAAGGGCCTGATTCGCGTGCTCGACGACCAGGGCCAGGCCCTCGGTCCCTGGGCTGAAGGCGTGCCTGTCGAGATCCTGCGTCGCGGCATGCGTGCCATGCTCAAGACGCGGATCTTCGATAACCGCATGGTGGTCGCCCAGCGTCAGAAAAAAATGTCGTTCTATATGCAGAGCCTCGGCGAAGAAGCCATCGGCAGCGCCCAGGCCCTGGCCTTGAACATCGACGACATGTGCTTCCCCACCTACCGCCAGCAAAGCATCCTGATGGCACGCGACGTGCCGCTGGTGGACCTGATCTGCCAACTGCTGTCCAACGAGCGCGATCCGCTCAAGGGCCGACAGTTGCCGATCATGTATTCGGTGAAAGACGCCGGTTTCTTCACCATTTCCGGCAACCTTGCTACCCAATTCGTACAAGGTGTGGGCTGGGGCATGGCCTCGGCGATCAAGGGCGATACCAAGATCGCCTCGGCCTGGATCGGCGACGGCGCCACTGCCGAATCGGACTTCCACACCGCCCTCACCTTCGCCC
Organism: Pseudomonas marginalis; assembly: GCF_024169655.1. GTDB lineage: Bacteria > Pseudomonadota > Gammaproteobacteria > Pseudomonadales > Pseudomonadaceae > Aquipseudomonas > Aquipseudomonas paraveronii. Next base: position 3,846,005 of record NZ_JALJWV010000001.1, read on the forward strand.
ACGTCTATCGCGCGCCGGTGATTCTCAACGTGGTCAACAACCAGTGGGCAATCTCCACCTTCCAGGCCATCGCTGGCGGTGAAGCCACCACCTTCGCCGGACGCGGCGTCGGTTGCGGCATCGCCTCGCTGCGCGTGGACGGCAACGACTTCATCGCGGTGTACGCCGCTTCCGCCTGGGCCGCCGAACGCGCGCGGCGCAACCTTGGCCCGACCCTGATCGAATGGGTCACCTACCGCGCCGGACCGCACTCCACTTCGGATGATCCCTCCAAATACCGTCCCGCCGATGACTGGAGCCACTTCCCGTTGGGCGACCCGATTGCGCGCCTCAAGCAGCACCTGATCAAGACTGGTCAGTGGTCCGAAGAGGAACACGCGGCGGTCAGTGCCGAACTGGAAGCCGAAGTGGTCAAGGCGCAGAAAGAAGCCGAACAGTACGGCACCCTCGCCGGCGGCCAGATTCCAAGCGCCGCGACCATGTTCGAAGACGTCTATAAAGAGATGCCGGAGCACTTGAAGCGCCAGCGTCAAGAGTCGGGGGTCTGACATGAACGATCACAACAACAGCATCGAATTGGAAACCGCCATGACCACCACCACCATGACCATGATCCAGGCCCTGCGCTCGGCCATGGACGTGATGCTTGAGCGTGACGACAACGTGGTGGTGTTCGGCCAGGACGTCGGCTATTTCGGCGGCGTATTCCGTTGCACCGAGGGTCTGCAGAACAAGTTCGGCAGCTCGCGGGTGTTTGACGCGCCGATCTCCGAAAGCGGCATCGTCGGCGTGGCGGTGGGCATGGGCGCCTACGGCCTGCGCCCGGTGGCGGAAATCCAGTTCGCCGACTACGTCTACCCGGCCAGCGACCAGATCATCTCCGAAGCGGCGCGCCTGCGGTATCGCTCGGCCGGCCAGTTCACCGCGCCGTTGACCCTGCGCATGCCTTGCGGCGGCGGCATCTACGGCGGCCAGACCCACAGCCAGAGTATCGAAGCGGTGTTCACCCAGGTCTGCGGCCTGCGCACGGTGATGCCGTCCAACCCCTATGACGCCAAGGGCCTGTTGATCGCCTCCATCGAAAACGATGACCCGGTGATCTTCCTTGAGCCCAAGCGCCTGTACAACGGCCCGTTCGACGGGCACCACGACCGCCCCGTAACGCCGTGGTCGAAACACCCGCAGGCACAAGTGCCGGACGGTTACTACACCGTGCCGCTGGATGTGGCCGCAATCGTGCGTCCGGGGTCGGCCGTCACCGTGCTGACCTATGGCACCACCGTGTACGTGTCGCAAGTCGCCGCCGAAGAAACCGGCATCGACGCCGAGGTCATCGACCTGCGCAGCCTGTGGCCGCTGGACCTGGAAACCATCGTCAAGTCGGTGAAAAAGACCGGCCGTTGCGTGGTGGTGCATGAAGCCACCCGCACCTGCGGCTTTGGCGCCGAACTAGTGGCGCTGGTGCAGGAACATTGCTTCCACCACCTGGAAGCGCCGATCGAACGCGTCACCGGTTGGGACACCCCCTACCCGCACGCGCAGGAATGGGCGTATTTCCCAGGGCCGTCCCGTGTGGGCGCGGCGTTGAAACGGGTCATGGAGGTCTGAATGGGCACGCACGTTATCAAGATGCCGGACATTGGCGAAGGCATCGCAGAAGTTGAACTGTCGGTCTGGCATGTGAAGGTTGGCGACATGGTCGTCGAAGACCAGGTGCTGGCGGATGTGATGACCGACAAGGCGATGGTGGATATTCCCTCGCCGGTCCACGGCAAGGTGATTGCCCTCGGCGGCGAGCCAGGTGAAGTCATGGCCGTCGGCAGTGTGCTGATCAGCATCGAAGTCGAAGGCGCGGGCAATACCAAGGACGTGCCGGTGGCGGCTGAACCGGCCAAGGCGGCGCCTGCGCCGATGCCTGCCAGCAAGCCGGCCCCGATGCTGGAAAGCCAGCCGGCGCTCAAACCGTCCGTCGCGCCCCAGGCTCCCGTGGCCCGCGATGCCAACGAACGCCCGCTGGCCTCCCCCGCCGTGCGCCAGCATGCGCTGGATGCGGGGATCCAACTGCGCCTGGTGCAGGGCTCCGGTCCGGCGGGCCGGATTCTGCACGAAGATTTGGACGCTTACTTGCTCCAGCGTCCGGCGAAAAAAACTACGGCCGCCAACCCCTACGCCGAACGCAACGACGAAGAACAGATCCCGGTGATCGGCATGCGCCGCAAGATCGCCCAGCGCATGCAGGACGCCACCCGGCGCGCCGCGCATTTCAGCTATGTGGAAGAGATCGACGTCACCGCCCTCGACGAACTGCGCGTACACCTCAATGAAAAACACGGTGCGACACGCGGCAAGCTGACGCTGCTACCGTTCATCGTGCGCGCCATGGTCGTGGCGTTGCGCGATTTCCCACAGATCAATGCGCGTTACGACGACGAAGCCCAGGTCATCACCCGCCTCGGCGCGGTGCATGTGGGCGTCGCCACCCAGAGCGATGTGGGCCTGATGGTGCCGGTGGTGCGCCACGCCGAAGCCCGCAGCCTGTGGGGCAATGCCGAGGAAATCACGCGCCTGGCCAGCGCCGCGCGCAATGGCAAGGCCAGCCGCGACGAACTGTCGGGGTCGACCATTACCCTGACCAGCCTCGGCGCCTTGGGCGGCATCGTCAGCACCCCGGTGCTGAACCTGCCGGAAGTGGCCATCGTCGGCGTCAACCGCATCGTCGAGCGGCCGATGGTGATCAAGGGCCAGATCGTGATCCGCAAGATGATGAACCTCTCCAGCTCGTTCGATCACCGCGTGGTCGACGGCATGGACGCGGCGCAATTCATCCAGGCCATTCGCGGCCTGCTCGAACAACCCGCCAGCCTGTTCCTGGAGTAAGGACATGACTCAGACATTGCACACCACCCTGCTGATCATCGGCGGCGGCCCTGGCGGTTATGTGGCCGCGATCCGCGCCGGTCAACTGGGTATCCCGACCGTCCTGGTGGAAGGCCAGGCACTGGGCGGCACCTGCCTGAATATCGGCTGCATCCCGTCCAAGGCCTTGATCCATGTGGCCGAACAGTTCCAGCAAAGCGTCCACCACAGCCAGGGTTCGCCCCTGGGGATAGAAGTGGATGTGCCGACCCTGGACATCCGCAAAAGCGTGGAATGGAAAGACGCCATCGTCGACCGCCTGACGACCGGGGTTGCCGCGCTGCTGAAGAAACACAAGGTGCAGGTCATCCACGGGTGGGCCAAGGTGGTGGACGGCAAGACCGTCGACGTCGGCGACCAGCGCATCCAGTGCGAACACCTGCTGCTGGCGACCGGTTCGAAAAGCGTCAACCTGCCGATGCTGCCGATTGGCGGGCCGATCATTTCGTCCACTGAAGCCCTGGCGCCGACCCGCGTGCCCAAGCGCCTGATTGTGGTGGGTGGCGGTTATATCGGCCTGGAACTGGGAATTGCCTATCGCAAGCTCGGCGCCCAGGTCAGCGTGGTCGAGGCGCAGGAACGCATCCTGCCGGCCTATGACGCCGAACTGACCCAGCCGGTGGCTGATTCCCTCAAGCAATTGGGCGTGAAGCTGTACCTCAAGCACAGCGTCACCGGCTTTGAGCACAACCGCCTGCAAGTGCGCGACCCGAAGGGCGACACCGTGTCGTTGGAGACCGATCAGGTGCTGGTCGCCGTGGGTCGCACCCCCAACACCCAGGGCTGGAACCTCGAAGCGCTGAACCTGGACATGCACGGCGCGGCGGTCAAGATCGACCACCGCTGCCAGACCAGCATGCGCAATGTGTGGGCCATCGGCGACCTGAGCGGCGAGCCGATGCTCGCCCACCGGGCCATGGCCCAGGGCGAAATGGTCGCCGAACTGATCAGCGGTCAACACCGCGAATTCAACCCGGCGGCGATCCCGGCCGTGTGCTTTACCGACCCGGAGTTGGTGGTGGTCGGCCAGACGCCCGACGAGGCCAAGGCGGCGGGCCTGGACTGCATCGTGTCGAGCTTCCCATTTGCGGCCAATGGCCGGGCCATGACCCTGGAGTCGAAAACCGGCTTCGTGCGGGTGGTGGCGCGGCGTGACAATCATCTGATTGTCGGCTGGCAGGCGGTTGGCGTCGGTGTGTCCGAGCTGTCCACCGCCTTTGGGCTGAGCCTGGAAATGGGCGCACGCCTGGAAGACGTGGCGGGCACCATCCACGCCCACCCGACCCTCGGCGAAGCCGTCCAGGAAGCCGCCCTACGAGCCCTGGGCCACGCCCTCCACCTGTAAAAAACGCCCCGCGGGCTTTTGTGGGAGGGGGCAAGCTCCCTTCCCACAAAAGCCCGCTCCCACATGAAGCAAGAATGCAGTATTGTTGCGCCCATTCAGAAAAAAACCGACTTGACCAGAGATAGAGGGTGTCATGGGTAACGAAAGCATCAATTGGGACAAGCTGGGTTTTGACTACATCAAGACCGACAAGCGGTTTATCCAGACCTGGAAAAACGGCGAGTGGCAAGCGGGCACCCTGACCGAAGACAACGTGCTGCACATCAGCGAGGGCTCTACCGCCCTGCACTACGGCCAGCAATGCTTTGAAGGCCTCAAGGCCTACCGCTGCAAGGACGGCTCGATCAACCTGTTCCGCCCGGACCAGAACGCCGCACGCATGCAGCGCAGCTGTGGCCGCCTGCTGATGCCGCAAGTGCCGACCGAAGCCTTCATCGACGCCTGCAAGCAAGTGGTTCGCGCCAACGAGCGGTTCATCCCGCCGTATGGCAGCGGCGGCGCGCTGTACCTGCGCCCGTTCGTGATCGGCACCGGTGACAACATCGGCGTACGCACCGCGCCGGAGTTTATCTTCTCGGTGTTCGCAATCCCGGTCGGCGCCTACTTCAAGGGCGGCCTGGTGCCGCACAACTTCCAGATCTCCGGCTACGACCGCGCCGCACCACACGGCACCGGCGCCGCCAAGGTCGGTGGCAACTATGCCGCCAGTCTGCTGCCAGGTTCGGAAGCGAAAAAAGCCGGCTTCGCCGACAGCATCTACCTGGACCCGGCCACGCACTCGAAGATCGAGGAAGTCGGTTCGGCCAACTTCTTCGGGATCACCCGTGACAACAAGTTCATCACACCGAAGTCGCCTTCGGTGCTGCCAGGCATCACCCGCCTGTCGCTGATCGAACTGGCCAAGACCCGCCTGGGCCTGGAAGTGATCGAGGGCGAAGTGTTCATCGACCAACTGGATATCTTCCAGGAAGCCGGCGCCTGCGGGACTGCCGCCGTGATCTCGCCGATCGGCGGCATCGAGTACAAGGGCAAACTGCACGTGTTCTACAGCGAGACCGAAGTCGGCCCGATCACCCAGAAGCTCTACAAAGAGCTGACCGGCGTGCAATCCGGCGACGTCGAAGCGCCAGAAGGCTGGATCGTCAAGGTCTAACCCAACCACACTGCAAACCCCTGTAGGAGGGGGCTTGCCCCCGATAGCGGTGGCTCAGTCAATATTGCCGGTGACTGACACTCCGCCATCGGGGGCAAGCCCCCTCCCACATTTGATCTGCGATCATTCTCAGGATTGAGTCGGGATATTTTCCACCATCTTCTTCCCCATACTGATCCTCGGCTCCACCCCATACCCCAACGCCTCGTAGAACCCCACCACCGTGTCATTGCCGCCGGTGATCTGCAGGTTGATCTTCATACACCCCAAGGCACTCAACGCCTGCTCCGCATGCCGCACCAATGACGCACCCAGCCCTTGCCGGCGATAGTCAGCGCGCACCGCCACCGAATACAACCAACCACGATGCCCGTCGTACCCCGCCAGAACAGTACCGATCACGACATTCTTATCCGTCGCCACGAAGAACAGCCCGTCATTGACCGCCAGCTTCTTATCAATCGCCAGGGTCGGCAGGTTATGGGCGGTGTCATACCCAAAAGCCTCCTGCCACAACGCAACCACCTGCGCCCGGTGCAGACGGTCGCGATAGGCGCCGATGGGGTGACGCGACGACAGTGCCTTTTCCATCACCAGCGTGCGTTCATGGCCATGGTAGACATCACGCACGGTGTGAAAACCCAACTTGGTGTAGAACGGCTCGGCCGTCAGCGAGGACGGCACACTCAACACCGTCACTCCGGCCTCGCGGGCGCGCAATTCGATTTCAATCATCAGCAGCCGACCAATGCCCTGCCCTTGCAGCGCCGGGTTGACGAACACCGAGCGCACTGCATTGCCGTCAAGGGCAGCGGTGGCAACGATTACCTCGTCCTGAACCGCCACCAGCACCACCCGGTGCCTAAGCAGTTCCAGCACCGCAGCGGGCGAAAAGTTGCCCGCAACCCGGACGATCACCTCGGCCGGGTAATCGCGCGCATTGCTGCTGTGCAAGGCGGCGAGGATGACCTGGCTGATCCCATCTGCGTCGGCGGCCTGGGCAATACGAACGGCGATAGACATGCACTCTCCTTCCTGACTCGGATACCACAACCACCCCCATATTAATGTGGGAGCTGGCTTGCCTGCGATAGCGGTCCGTCAGCCAGCACAGCCGATTCGGCTGCCCTACCCAACTTTTCAGCTTTCCCGGCTGAGCCCCTCCTTGGTTTCAGCCGGGATTCCCCCGCCACAACGCACAAAATAGCCCCACTGCTCAACCCATGGATTCGTGCCCCCATGCAAACCACCAACACCGTCTTGATGATTCGCCCGGCGCGCTTTGCCTTCAACCCGGACACCGCGATCAACAACCGCTTCCAACGCCAGCCCCTCGATCCGCTCAGCGCACAGCAAAAAGCGCTGGAAGAGTTCGACGGCTATGTCGATACCCTGCGCCGGCATGGCGTCGAAGTCCTGGTCGTGCAGGACACCCCGGCGCCGCATACCCCCGACTCGATTTTCCCCAACAACTGGTGGAGCAGCCATGCCGACGGCAGCCTGGTGCTGTACCCGATGGAAGGCCAGAACCGACGATTGGAGCGCAACAAGGGCGTGCTGCAAGTCCTGGAACAACGCTTTGCAATCAAAGACACCATTGACCTCAGCCATCTCGAACACCAGAACATCTTCCTCGAAGGCACCGGCAGCATGGTGCTCGACCGCCAGCACCGGATCAGCTACGCCTGCCACTCCGGGCGCACGCACCACGACGCCCTGCGCCAGTTCGCCGAACGCCTCGACTACCAACTCTGCGTGTTCCACGCCGTCGACCGCCACCACGCGCCGATCTACCACAGCAACGTGATGATGAGCGTCGGCCGCAACCTCTCGGTGGTGTGCCTGCAAGCCTTGCCGGACGCCGACGAGCGCCAGGCCCTGGAACGCTCCCTGCGCGACACCGGCAAGGACATCCTCGCCCTCGACTTCGACCAGTTGGAAGCCTTCGCCGGCAACATGCTCGAAGTCCACGACCGCGACGGCCAACCGCTGCTGGTGATGTCCGCCAGCGCCTGGAACGCCCTGCAACCCGCCCAGCGCGAGCATGTGGAACGCCACACGCGGCCAGTGGTGGTGAACATCGACCACATCGAACGCATCGGCGGCGGCAGTGCCCGCTGCATGCTCGCGGAAGTGCATCTGCCCGCCCGCGCCACCGTCCAATAAATACAGGAGCCACTCCATGACCCGCTATATCGACGTCAACGACCTCAGCTACCTGGTCTCGCAAAAAGGCCTGCAAACCTGCATCACCGAGATGGCCGACTACATCCGCGCCGACTACCTGCGCTGGCAGGATTTCGAGAAATGCGCACGCCTGGCCAACCACTCGCCGGAGGGCGTGATCGAACTGATGCCGGTGTCCGACGCGTCGCTGTACGCCTTCAAATACGTCAACGGCCACCCGAAAAACACCCAGGCCGGCATGCTCACCGTGATGGCCTTCGGTGCCTTGGGCGATGTGGATACCGGCAAACCGGTGCTGCTGGCGGAAATGACCCTGACCACCGCGATTCGCACCGCCGCCACCTCGGCCCTGGTCGCACGCTACCTGGCCCGGGACAACAGCCGCAGCATGGCGTTGATCGGCAACGGCTCGCAAAGCGAATTCCAGGCGCTGGCGTTCCACACCCTGCTGGGCATCAATGAAATCCGCCTGTTCGACATCGACGCCAAGGCCACTGCCAAGCTGGCGGCAAACCTCAAGGCGTTCCCGGCAATCAAAGTGCTCCTGGCCGGCAGTGTGGCCGAGGCGGTGAAAGGCGCGGACATTGTCACCACCGTCACCGCCGACAAGGCCTACGCGACCATTCTCACCGACGAGATGATCGAACCCGGCATGCACCTCAACGCCGTGGGCGGCGATTGCCCAGGCAAGACCGAACTGGACCGACGCATCGTCGAGCGCGCCCGGGTGATCGTCGAATACGAACCGCAAAGCCGCATCGAAGGTGAAATCCAGCACATGCCGGCCGATTCGCCGGTCACCGAACTGTGGCAAGTGATCAACGGCCAGGCGCCCGGCCGCGAGAATGCGCGCCAGGTCACCCTGTTCGACTCCGTGGGTTTTGCCATCGAAGACTACTCGGCCCTGCGCTACGTGCTGGACGTGGCCAAGGCGCTGGACGTCGGCAGCGAACTGGAACTGGTACCCGACCTCGCCAACCCGAAAGACCTGTTCGCACGCCTGGCCCAACCGCCACGCGTACAGCACAAAAAGCGCGCCTGAAACCGCTCTGGCCTGCCGCTTTGCGCCAAGGGCAGGCCAGAATCTCGAGGGTGAAAAGCCGATTCAGCGGGTGCGACAGCCGATTCCGCTGCATTGCCTGTTTTAACAGCGCAATTCGCGCTTTGAGCACGGGGTAAACGACACAAAAAACGCACCACCTTGAAGCATTCTGAGCGCGACCGAAGAGTCAGTAAATGAATGCACGCTGCACCCCTTTGACTGCCCTGACATCAATTACAAAATATAGGGACTCAACATGACGCCACTCCGCTCACTATTCGCTGCGTTGCTGTTGCCGCTGTGCGCCACCGCCGCCCACGCCCAAGACTGGAAAGAAATCCGCTTCGGCGTATTCCCCGAGTACCCACCCTTCGAATCCGTGGCCGCCGATGGCAGCCTGCAAGGCTTCGATATCGAGTTGGGCAACGCGATCTGCGCCAAACTCGAAGTCAAATGCACCTGGGTGCATAACGAATTCGACGGCATGATCCCCGCCCTGCGTGCGCGCAAGTTCGACGCGATCATGTCGTCCATGGCCATCACCCCGGCTCGCGAGAAAGTCATCGACTTCAGCGACCGGCTGTTCCTCAGCCCCACCTCGGTCATCACCCGTAAAAGCGCCGACTTCGGCGAAACCCCGGACTCCCTGAAAGGCAAGCAAGTCGGCGTGCTGCAAGGCTCGCTGCAGGAAGCCTATGCGCGTGCGCACCTGGCCAAGCTGGGCGCCCAGATCAAGGCCTACCAGTCCCAGGAGCAGAACTACGCCGACCTGCAAAACGGCCGCCTCGACGCCACCCTGACCGACAAACTCGAAGCCCAGCTCAACTTCCTGTCCAAGCCCGAAGGCGCCGACTTCAAGACCGGCCCGGCCTTCAAGGACCCGACGCTGCCCCTGGACATCGCCATGGGCCTGCGCAAGAACGACCAGGAACTGCGCGCGCTGATCAACAAGGGCATCGCTGCCGTACAGGCCGATGGCACCTACGCCAATATCCAGAAAAAATACTTCGGCGATCAAGACATCTACAACGAGTAAGCCAACACCGCCCTTGTGTGAAAAGGCTTGTGTGGGAGGGGGCTTGCCCCCGATAGCGGTGGGTCAGTCAGTACATGCGTCGACTGGCAGGCCCTCATCGGGGGCAAGCACCCTCCCACACAAGCCGTCTCACACTGGGGTATGTCTGCGCCCTTTAGAGATCTCCCCCATGAACGAATTCCTCAACCTGCAGGGCTACGGCCCCATGCTCGCCCAGGGCGCCTGGATGACGGTCAAGCTGGCGTTCCTGGCGCTGGGCCTGAGCCTTGGCCTGGGCCTGATCGCCGCCGGCGCCAAGCTCTCCAGCGCCAAATGGCTGCGGCTGCCGGCCACGCTCTACACCACGCTGATTCGCAGCGTGCCGGACCTGGTGCTGATCCTGCTGATTTTCTACAGCCTGCAACTGTGGCTGAACGACCTGACCGAAACCTTCGGCTGGAACTACTTTGAAATCGACCCGTTTACCGCCGGGGTGATCACCCTGGGGTTTATCTACGGCGCCTATTTCACCGAAAACTTTCGCGGCGCGATCCTCAGCGTGCCGGTCGGCCAACTGGAAGCCGCGACCGCTTACGGCTTGAGCCGCTGGCAGCGTTTTCGCCTGGTGCTGTTCCCGCAGTTGATGCGCTTCGCCCTGCCGGGGCTGGGCAATAACTGGCTGGTGTTGCTCAAGTCGACGGCGCTGGTGTCGATCATCGGCCTGTCGGACCTGGTCAAAGCCGCGCAAAACGCTGGCAAGACCACCAACGAACCCTTGTACTTCCTGATCCTCGCGGGCCTGGTGTACCTGGTGATCACCACCCTCTCCAACCGCATCTTCAAGCGCCTCGAACGGCGCTACAACCTCGGCATCAAGGGGATGGCGCGATGATCGAACTGTTCCAGCAATACGGCCTGGCCTACCTGTTCAGCGATGGCGCGGGCTTGTCCGGGGTGGCGATGACCCTGTGGTTGTTCATCATCTCGGTGCTGTTCGGGTTTTTCCTGTCGATCCCCCTGGCGCTTGCGCGCGTCTCGGAGCACTTTTGGCTGCGCTGGCCGGTGGAGGTGTACACCTACCTGTTTCGCGGCACGCCGCTGTATATCCAACTGTTGATTTGCTACACCGGGCTATACAGCCTGGAGGTGGTGCAGGACAACGCCTTGCTCAACCAGTTCTTTCGCAACGCGCTGAACTGCACGCTGCTGGCGTTCGTGCTCAACACCTGCGCCTACACCGTGGAAATCTTCGCCGGGGCGATCCGCAACATTCCCCATGGCGAAATCGAAGCGGCCCGCGCCTATGGCCTGCACGGCTGGCGACTGAACCTGTTTGTGCTGGTGCCCGCCGCGCTGCGCCGTGCGCTGCCGGCCTACAGCAATGAAATGATCCTGATGCTGCACGCCACGTCGCTGGCGTTTACCGCCACCGTCGCCGACATCCTCAAAGTGGCCCGCGATGCGAATGCCGAGACGTTCCTGACGTTCCAGGCCTTCGGTATCGCCGCGCTGCTCTACATGCTGCTGTCCTTTGCACTGGTGGGCCTGTTTCGACTGGCCGAACGTCGCTGGATGCGTTTTCTTGTTCCTACCCGAGGCTAACCCATGAATCAGTCCGCGCAGGCCCTGGCCACTTATCCGGTTGATGCACCACTCGCTGCCAAGACCGCTACCGATACCGCCGCGATCAAACTCCAGGTCGAAGGCATCCACAAACGCTACGGCGAACACGAAGTGCTCAAAGGCGTGTCCCTCAACGCACGCAATGGCGACGTGATCAGCCTGATCGGCGCCAGCGGCTCGGGCAAAAGCACGATGCTGCGCTGCATCAACTTTCTCGAACAGCCGGACGCCGGCGTCATCACCCTGGACGGCATCAGCATCGAAATGCGCCAGGGCCGCGCCGGCACCCACGCGCCGCACCAGGCACAACTGCAGAACCTGCGCACACGCCTGGCGATGGTGTTCCAGCATTTCAACCTGTGGAGCCACATGACCGTGCTGGAAAACATCACCATGGCCCCGCGCCGGGTGTTGGGCGTAAGCGCGGCCGAAGCGGAAAAACGCGCGCGAATGTACCTGGACAAGGTGGGCTTGCCGGGCCGAGTGGCGGATCAATACCCAGCGTTTCTGTCCGGCGGCCAACAGCAGCGCGTCGCCATCGCCCGAGCCCTGGCGATGGAACCGGAAATCATTCTGTTCGACGAACCGACCTCCGCCTTGGACCCTGAGCTTGTAGGAGAAGTCCTCAAAGTCATACAGACGTTGGCTGAGGAAGGTCGTACCATGTTGATGGTCACCCACGAAATGGGCTTTGCCCGCCAGGTGTCCAGCCAAGTGCTGTTCCTGCACCAGGGCCGGGTCGAAGAGCAAGGCGGCGCCGAGATCCTCGACCATCCCAACAGTGAACGCTTGCAGCAATTTCTTTCCAACCGTTTGAAGTGAAACCCATGGATACCAAGGCCAACGGACCCCATTCCGCCCCTGCGCTGGATCGCATCGATGAGGCGATCATCGATGTGCTGCGGCATCAGGGGCGCATCACCTACGAAAAGCTCTCGTCGCTGGTGCATCTGACCCCCAGGCCCTGCCTGGAGCGGGTGCGCAAACTCGAACGACGCGGGGTGATCCGTGGGTACGGGGCGATCATCGACGTGCAGATGGTCTCACCGGGGCTGTCGCTGCTGGTGCTGGTGGCCTTGTCCAACCAGAGCGGGCGCTCGGCGCAAAAGGCCTTCGAAGCCTGCGTCAAAGCCTGCCCGCAGGTGTTCGAATGCCAGTTGATCAGCGGGCCGTTCGACTACAGCCTGCGCATGCGTTGCCGGGACATGGAGCATTACCGGGTGCTGACGGAAACCTGGTTGAACAACGACGAGTTGCACATCGACAAACTGGTAGCCCACCCCGAGCTCGCGGTAGTCAAAAACACCGCCACCGAACTGGCCTGACCGCCCCCCAAACACCGAAGATCAAATGTGGACCAGATAGGGCTCATTCTGCTCTTGGGCACAGCCATATAGCCGGCCTGATCCTGAAAGCCGAGCGCGGTCAAGAGTGTGGGAGGGGGCTTGCCCCCGATTGCGGTGGATCAGTCAACTAATTGGTAGCTGACAGATTGCTATCGGGGGCAAGCCCCCTCCCACATTTTCTCAACCGTGCCCGCTTAATATTTTCTTACCCTGCTTTGCCCCTACAAGCGTGCAGCCCGAACACCCGTTCGTCAGCTCGCCGTAGCAAGCAGCAAATCCTGCACCGAACGCCCCTGCCCACGGTGGCGATCATGCGCATGCAACGACGCCGCAATCTCATCCGCCCGGATCGGCAGCACCGACAGCAAGGTATCGCTCAACCCATGGCTGGCCTGGCTGAAGCCCTGGATGTAGATGCCAGCCTTGCAACGCTCGTCGGTGACGATGCGGTAGTCGCGGCTGACTTCGAAGTCGCTCATATAAGCCTCCAGCGGCGCCAGCAGTTCGCGGTGCGTCTGGCGCTCGTAGCCGGTGGCCAGGATCACCGCGTCGTAATGGCTGACGCTGGTTTCGCCCGTGGCGTTGTTGCGCAGCGCCAACTCGATGCCCAACGGACTGGCGCTGACGTGCTCGACCACGGTCAGGGTGCGGAAGGCCTGGCGCGCAGTGCCGGAGACTTTCTGACGATAGAAGATGCCGTAGATGCGCTCGATCAAGTCCAGGTCGACCACCGAATAGTTGGTGTTCTGGTACTCGGCTACCAGGCGCTCACGCTCGGCGCTGACCTGCTGGAACACCAGGTCGGTAAAGGCCGGCGAAAACACTTCGTTGACGAACGGGCTGTCATCCGCTGGCTTCAGCGCCGAACCGCGGAGGATCATGTCGACCTGTACCGACGGGAAGCTGTCGTTCAAATCGATGAACGCTTCGGCCGCACTCTGGCCGCCGCCGATCACCGCGATGCGCATCGCCTTGCCCTGCACGCAGGGTTGTTGGGCCATGCGCGCCAGGTATTGGGAATGGTGGAAGACGCGGGGGTCATCCTTGAGCGCCTTGAACACCTCGGGCACACGCGGCGTGCCGCCGGCGCTGACCACCACCGAACGGGTGGTGCGCACATGCTGTTCACCCAGCGCATCGCGGGAAATCACACGCAGTGCGTCAACCTGCTGCTGGTGCAGGATCGGCTCGATGGCCAGCACTTCCTCGCCGTAGCGGCTCTGGGCCTGGAACTGCCCCGCGACCCAGCGCAGGTAGTCGTTGAACTCCATACGGCACGGATAGAAGGTGCCGAGGTTGATGAAATCGACCAGGCGATTGTGGGCTTTCAGGTAGTTGACGAAGGAATACGGGCTGGTGGGGTTGCGCAGGGTCACCAAGTCCTTGAGGAACGAAATCTGCAGTTCGCTCTGGGTCACCAGGGTATTGCCGTGCCAACGGTAATCGGCCTGTTTATCGAGAAACAGCACGTCCAGTTTGCCCTGGGCCTTTTCGCGCTCCTGCAGGGCGATGGCCAGCGCCAGGTTCGAAGGGCCGAAACCGATACCGATCAGGTCGTGAACCGCGGGCGAAGCAATTGCCTGTGTCATTCCAGTGTCCTCTGGATAAGCCCCTTGGCGGTGGGGCGGGAATACCTTCACGACCTGCACAACAGGCCACGTGTTGATAGGAAACGAGGACAGTGAATTAAAATTTAACCGATCGACGCTCAGGGCGCGTTCCACGCGCGCATCCTGTACGCCGCCCCGGACCTGAATGTGCAACGGCGCCTGTCACGCCAGCATTGCCTTGTACAAAGCGTTAGGCGGCGGCTGGGAGACCGACATCCGATAAACGAAAGTCGCATTTCGTACACGTACCGTTTTGTCCTCCTACATTTTTCCCCCCACGGTCCTTGGTAAAAAAGTCGTCCCGAATCAGAAGCCACAACAGTGGCTTCTTTTTCTCACACGACTGGCCAGGATCGCTGATGACCCCCCTTCCAGCTGCAAGCGCAATTACCTACCGTTGCCTGGTGCTGGTTGCAGCCCTGGCGCCCGCCAGCGCTCACGCTGAAGCGCCGCGTTCACCGTTCGGCATCGAATGGTTCCTGGACTGCCCACAACCGGCGCTCGAACATCTGGACCCAGAGGTCATCGAACGCACCCAATGCGGCATCGTCACTGCGCCCCTGGACCATGCGGCGCCTGAGCGCGGTCGCATCAGCTTCGACATCACCCGCGTCGGCGCCAAACTGCCGCTGTCACGCCAGGGGGCATTATTCGCCAACCCAGGGGGCCCCGGGCTCGACGCCGGCGGCGCCTTCGCCGTACACCTGGCCACCGTCTGGAAGCATTACGCCCGGCAACCCGACTGGGGCGACACCTACCGCCAGTTGGCCGATACCTATGATGTGATCGAAGTCACCCCGCGGGGCCTGGGCCGGCTGCCAGGGTCACGTCTGGAATGCCGCTCCGAGGGACGGATCGTGCCGCAAGGGGATGTCAGCGAAGACCGCAGCGCGGCCAACCTCGCCGCTGCGCGCCAGAATGCCCGGTTGATCGCCCAAGCGTGCGCCAGCCACCCGCTGACGCCGTACATCACCACCGAGCAGACCGCCCGCGACCTGGAATTTGTGCGCAAACAATTGGGCGAGTTGCAGTTCAACTACCTGGGCAACGCCTACGGCACCTGGCTCGGCGCCTGGTACGGCGGCCTGTTTCCGGCGAACGTGGGGCGCATGGTGCTCGATTCGAACATCAACTGGACCTCAACCTTCGAGCACGCCAGCCTGATCGTTGCCGGCGAAAAGGAGAAGATTTTCGAGCGCTTCGTGGCCCAGCCCGCCGCCCTCGACCCTGGCGTGTATCAACTGGGCGATACGCCAGCCGCCGTGCGCCGGGTGTTCATGGAACTGCTGCCCAGCGTGCGCACGGCCCTGCGCTCCAGCAACCGCTTCTACAGCGACCCCACCGGCCTGATGAGCGCCCACCTGCTCAGTCGCTGGCTGCGGGAAACCCCCGACAGCGACGACCTGGCGCTCGAGGCGCGTGCCCGTGCGCATCGCTTCAGCCCCGACCCGGTCATCGAAGAGCGTGCCAAATCGATGTTCAGCCTGCTGCTGCAACGCGTGCGCGAACCCTTGCAGGCCAACGTGCCGAAGCCTGGGCCGTTGCGCATGTCGGCCGCCGACTCGGTCAAAACCGCGATCCTGTGCAACGACTCGACCTACTCCAGCGAAGACCTCTGGCAGCAAAAAGAAACCGAATCGCTCACCAAGTACCCGGTCGCCGGCAGCGCCCTTGAGGCGCGCCAATGCACCACCTGGCCGCGAAACCACAGCAAGGGCTTGCCTCACAAGGAACTCGCCCGGCTCGACAGCCTGCTGATGGTCCAGGCCGAATTCGACGACCACACCCCGTCCACCGGCGCCGCCTGGGCCTTTGAGCGCACGTTCCCGGCGAGCCGCGTACAACTGAAGAACGCCTATGCCCACGGGGTTTCGTTCAGCGGCGTGAGTGCCTGTGTGAACCAGTGGGTAGGCGATTATCTGGTGCATGGGAACAAACCGCCGCGTTCGACGGTGTGTACGGATGCCACTGTGCAATGAATCTCCGTTTACGACCTTTCCATACCAGAAACGACACCCTGCGTTGACGCTACGGCCCAATCGTTATTAAGTGCTATTTATCCGCATTAATACGATAAATAGACCCCATGCTCACTCGCCCGCTACGACGCAAACGCCAGAAGCTGTCCGACGTGATTGTCGAGTCGGTCAAGCGCTCCATCGTCACCGACGCCTTGAAACCCGGCGATCGCCTGCCCACCGAGCGCGAGCTGATGGAAAGTTTCCAGTGCTCCAAGGGCTCGGCCCGCGAAGCGCTCAAGGCCCTGGAAGTCGAAGGCCTGGTCAGCACGCGCACCGGCCCCAGCGGCGGCGCCTACCTGAACCAGGCCGGCACCGAACCGGCCAGCCGCGCGCTGCGCAATTACCTGCACTTCCAGCATCTGGATGGCGAGCAGGTGTACCAATTGCGCAAGGTCATCGAAGTGGAACTGGCAGTGTCGGTGCTCGGACGCCTGAGCGAGGACGACTACCTGGCCCTGCAGGCCAACGTGGATTTTTGCAGTGCGCCGGAAGACAGCGAGGCCGGCCAGCGCGAACAACGCCTGGCGGAACTGGAGTTCCACAACCTGCTGGCCAAGGCCTGCCCCAACCCGTTGCTGAGCTTTATGGCGCAGTTTCTCAACGACCTGCTGCGCGACCTGGTGGTGCTGAAAAAAGCCTACAAGCCCAAGCGCAAGCAGTTCGACGCGGCCAACCTCGACTATCACAAGCAACTGTTGAACGCCTTTCGCGCAGGCGATGAAAACGCGGTGCGCAGCCTGATGCATGAACACATGTGCGACGCCGAACACCATATGACCGCGCTCGAAGGCCAGGTCAGCCCGCACTTTCTACTGGAGTTCGATCACTCTTAAGAACACCCCAGATCCAATGTGGGAGGGAGCTTGCTCCCGATGAGGCCGGCACAGTCACCGTTATATCGACTGACACACCGCTATCGGGAGCAAGTCGAATCGGCGCACCGCCCTTCCCACAGTTGACTGCATTCCAACCCGCACACTGTTACCCCAATAAAAAAGCGCCTGCCCACAGGCCCTGCTCCACCGTATCGCCATTGCCACTCCTGCCAATAACTAAACCAGGGAGTCACCCCATGCAGCGTCGTACGTTATTGAAAGCCAGCCTCACCGCCGCCGCCGCCCTCAGCCTGCCGCTGAGCGTGCGTTCGGCATTCGCCGCCGAGCCCTTTACCCTGTACGGCCTCAAGTCCATGTCTGGCGCCTTTGCCAGCTATGGCAAGTTTGCCGACATGGGTTCGCGCCTGGCGGTGGAGCAGCACCCCGAGATTCTCGGGCGCCCGCTGAACTACAAGGTCATCGACACCGAAGGCAACGCGGGCAAGGCAGTACGCAAGGTGCAGGAAGCGATTGCGCAGGACGGCGCGCGGTTCTTCCAGGGCTGCACCTTGTCGTCATCGGCGCTGGCGGTGGCCAAGGAAGTCGACAAGGCCGGCGGCGTGTTCATGACCCCGGTGGGCGCCGATGAAGTCACCGGCAAAGACTGCAACCGCGCGACCTTCCGCTGGTCGGTGCCCACCTACGGCGCGATCCGCGAAACCCTGGTGCCGCTGATCAAGCGGCTGCCGGACGCCAAGCGCTGGTACACCATCACCCCACAATACGTGTTCGGCGAAGCCTTGCTCGAAGGCGCCAAAAACGTGCTCAAGGAACACGGCCTGGAACACGTCGGCAACAGCTACCACTCGCTGCAGGAGCAAGAATTCTCCGGCTACCTGACCAACGCCATCGCCACCAAACCCGACGTGCTGGTGCTGCTCAACTTCGGCAGCCAGTCGTCCAACACCCTGCGCCAGGCGGTCAACTTCGGGATCAAGGAGCGCATGAAAGTGCTGCTGGTGTGGTCCGCCGGCCTCGACCAGTTCCAGGAACTGGGCAGCGACATACTCGAAGGCGTGTACCTCGGCGCGCAGTACTGGCACCAGGTCGACAGCCCGCTCAACCGCGAACTGGTCAAGCTGACCCAGGCCAAGTACGGCATCAATCCCACCTACCCGCTGGCTGCCGACTACATCAGCACCAAGGTCATGCTCGATACCATCATCGCCACCGGCAGCTTCGATGGGCCGACCGTGGCCAAGGCCATGCAAGGCCTGAGTTTCGACGGCCCCACCGGCAAGGAGTCGATCCGTGCCGGCGACCATCAGGTGATCAAGGATTACTACCTGCTGATCGGCAAAGCCGCCGCCGACATGGCCGACAAGGACGACCTGGCCAAGGTGCTCAGCGCCGGCCAGTCATTCCCGCCGGTCGAGGCCACGGGCTGCACGCTCGGCTGACCCCCTGACTATTTGCACCGCAGGTGCCGCGCGAGCGGCGTCCTGCCGAGGGTTCCTGCATGCTCAATCTTTACCTGTTCCAGATACTCAATGGCCTTGGCCTGGGGATGATCTACTTCCTGATCGCGGTCGGGCTGACGATCATTTTCGGCCTGCTCAACTTCGTCAACTTCGCCCACGGCGCGTTCTTTCTGCTCGGCGCCTACATCTGCTACACCGCCGTGAGCCTCACCGGCAGCTTCTGGCTGGCGCTGCTGCTCGCACCGCTGGCGGTGGCTGCGCTGGCGTGGGTGATCGAGCGCTTGCTGATCCAGCGGATTTATCACTTGCCGCACATGTTCCAGATCCTGGTGACGCTGGGGATCGCGCTGATCATCCAGGAAGCCAGCGTGATGATCTGGGGCCCGGTGGGCAAAAGCGTCGCCGTGCCGGAACTGCTGCGCGGGGTGCTGGTGCTGGGCGATTTCGTCTACCCCTACTACCGCCTGTTCCTCATCGTGTTTTCCGGGCTGGTGGGCCTGGGCCTGTGGCTGCTGCTGGAACGCACACGCTTCGGTGCGCTGGTGCGCGCCGGCAGTGAGAGCACCGAAACCGTGTCGCTGCTGGGCACGAATATCTTCCGCCTGTTCTCCATGACCTTTGCCTTAGGCGTCGGCCTGGCCGGCATGGCCGGTGTGCTGTTCGCGCCGTTGCGCGGTGCCCAGCCCTTTGTCGGCCCGGAAATTCTCGGGATCGCCTTTGTGGTTGTCGTCATCGGCGGCATGGGCTCGTTCAGCGGCGCGCTGGTCGGCGGTTTGCTGGTGGGCGTGGTGCAAAGCCTGATGACCACACTCTGGCCCCAGGGTGCGAGCCTGATGATCTACGGCGCGATGGCCGTGGTGATTCTGGTCCGCCCCTACGGCCTGTTCGGGAGAGCCTGACATGAGCGAGAAAAATCCCCTGCCGTTTGCCAAGACCCAATCCAAAGCGATGTTGCTGTGGGTGCTGGCAGTGCTGATCGGCCTGCCGCTGATCCTGCCCTCGGCAACCCTGGCCAGCGAGATCCTGATCTTTGCCATGGCCGCCCTGGCCTGCAACCTGTTGCTCGGCTACACCGGGCTGCTGTCGTTCGGCCAAGGCATCTTCTTCGGTGCCGGCGCCTATTGCGCGGCGCTGCTGATGATTCACCTGCAACTGGGCCTGTTCAGCGCACTGCTCGGCGCTGCCGTGGCCGGCGGCTTTCTGGCGCTGCTGGTCGGCGCCCTGGCGATCCGCCGCACCGGCATCTACTTCGTCATGCTGACGCTCGCGTTCAGCCAGATGGCGTACTTCGTCGCCTACACCTTGAGCGATTGGACCGGCGGCGACAACGGCCTGCTCAGCGTGCCGCGCCCGGAGATCCGCATCGGCGACAGCGTGTTGCTGTCGTTGGCCGACGCCCGCGCGTTCTACGGTTTTGTCGCGGTGCTGTTCCTGCTGATCTTCATCGGCGCACGCCGCGTCATTGCCTCGCCGTTCGGCAGCACGCTGATGGCGATCCGCGAAAACGAAACCCGTGCCTCGGCCATCGGCTATGACACGCGCCACTTCAAGATCCTGGTGTTCGTGCTGTCCGGCGCGGTCACCGGGATTGCCGGCGCGCTGTACGCCATGTTGCTGCACTTTGTGCCGCTGTCGAATATCGACCTGGCGATGTCCGAGAACATCCTGATCATGACCATCGTCGGCGGCACCGGCTCGCTGTTCGGTTCGTTGCTGGGCGCCGGTTCCATCGTGCTGCTGGGGGATTTCCTCTCCGACCTGTGGCCGCGCTGGCTGATGCTGCTGGGGGTGATCCTGATCCTGGTGGTGATCTTCATGCGTGGCGGATTGTGGGGCGGCCTGGCGTCGCTGTTCGAGAACGTGCGCGGCCGCCGCAAAGCTGCCGTCGTCGCCAAGGAGCAAGGGCTATGAGCATCCTGCTGGAAACCAAAGACCTGGAACTGGCCTACGGTGCGTTCCATGCGATCAACGGCGTCAACCTCAAGGTCGAAGCCGGCACCATCCACACCATCATCGGCCCCAACGGCGCGGGCAAGACCAGCCTGTTCCACTGCCTGACCGGCGAGCGCCAGGCCACTGGCGGGGCGATCCATTTCGACGGCAAGAACCTGATGCGCAAACCGGCCCACGCCCGCGTCGGCCTCGGTATGGCGCGTTCGTTCCAGCTCACCAGCCTGTTCCAGAACCTCAGCGTGCGCGAAAACCTGCGCCTGGCCGCCCAAGGGCGCGACGGTGTACGCGCCTTGAATTTCTGGCGCCGGGTCGAGAGCAAACGCGAACACCTGGAGATCGCCGACCAGGTGCTCGAACGCCTGCAACTCACGGCCCGCGCCGCGACCCTGGCCGGCGAGTTGTCCCACGGCCAGCAACGGGTGCTGGAGGTGGGCATGTCGATCTGTTCCAAACCCAAACTGCTGATGCTCGACGAGCCCACCTCGGGCATGGGCATCGATGACATCCCGATCATGACCCAACTGATCAGCGACCTGGGCCGCGACCACACGGTGCTGTTGATCGAACACAACATGAGCATCGTCATGTCCATCAGCCAACGCATCACCGTGATGAGCCACGGCCAGATCCTGGTGGAAGGCACGCCGGAATTCGTGCGCGCCGATGAACGCGTGCGCACGGCTTATCTTGGGGAGGCTGCCTGATGCTGATCGTCGAAAATATCCATTCCTACTACGACAAGAGCCACGTGCTCGAAGGCGTGTCGTTGACCGTCAACCCCGGCGAACTGGTGACCCTGCTCGGCCGCAACGGCGCCGGCAAGACCACCACGTTGCGCAGCATCCTCGGCATCATCTGCCCGCGCCAGGGCCAGATCCATTTCAACGGCCAGCCGCTGGTGGGCCAGAAGATCTTTGAAATCGCACGCCAGGGCCTGGCGCTGGTGCCGGAGAACCGTGGGATTTTCCGCCTGCTCACTGTCGAGGAAAACCTGCGCATCGCCGCGCGCAAGACCAGCCGCTGGCAGCTCGAAGACGTCTACGGCATGTTCCCGCGCCTCAAGGAGCGGCGCAAAAACGCCGGCCACGCGCTCTCCGGCGGCGAGCAACAGATGCTCGCCATCGCCCGCGCCCTGCTCAACGATCCCAAGCTGCTGATCCTCGACGAACCCACCGAAGGCCTGGCCCCGGTGATCGTCGACGAGTTGGTGAAGATCCTGCGCAAGGTCAAGGACGACGGCCTGCCGGTGCTGCTGGTGGAACAGAACCTGATGGTCTGCGACAAGCTCGCCGACCGCCATTACGTGCTCGAACAGGGCCGCGTGGTGTACGAGGGCAGCGCCGCCGCCTTCCGCGCCGACCCGACGATCAAGAACCGCTACCTGGCCCTGAGTGCCTGACCGGAGTTCGAAGATGAATAGCTTTGCACAACCGCTCCAGAGCAACGCCCCGCTGATCAACCGCGACCGCCTGTGGCAATCGCTGATGGACCTGGCCCGCCTCGGCGCCACCGTCAAAGGCGGCGTGTGCCGCCTCGCTCTCACCGACCTCGACCGCCAGGCCCGCGACCTGTTCGTGCAATGGTGCGAGGCGGCCGGGTGCAGCGTCAGTGTCGATGCCATCGGCAATATTTTTGCCCGGCGCCCAGGGCGCAATCCCGCCCTGCCGCCGGTGATGACCGGCAGCCACATCGACACCCAGCCCACCGGCGGCAAGTTCGACGGTTGCTTTGGGGTGATGGCCGGCCTGGAAGTGATCCGCACCCTCAATGACTTGAAAATCGAGACCGACGCGCCGATCGAAGTGGTGGTGTGGACCAACGAAGAAGGCTCGCGCTTTCCGCCGTGCATGATGGGCTCCGGGGTGTTTGCCGGGAAGTTCGACTTGCAGGACACCCTGGACAAACAGGACGACCAGGGCCTGTCGGTGGGGACCGAATTGCAGCGCATCGGCTACGCCGGTTCGCGTGCGGTGCTCGGCCATCCGGTCGGTGCGTATTTCGAAGCGCATATCGAACAAGGCCCGGTGCTGGAAGACCAGGCCACCACCATCGGCGTGGTGATGGGCTGCCTGGGTCAGAAGTGGTTCGACCTGACCCTCACCGGCGTCGAAGCCCACGCCGGCCCGACGCCGATGCACCTGCGCAAGGATGCCCTGGTGGGCGCGGCCGAGGTGGTCAGCGCGGTCAACCGCATCGCGCATCAGCAGCAACCCCACGCCTGCGGCACGGTCGGTTGCCTGAGCCTGCACCCCGGCTCGCGCAATGTGATTCCCGGGCAGGTCCATATGACCATCGACCTGCGCCATCTGCATGCCGACAAGCTGCTGGCCATGGTCGATGAAGTGCGCGGCGTGATCGAAGCCAGCGCCACGCGCCACGGCCTGACGTTCGAGTTGACCGCCACCGCCGACTTCCCGCCGCTGGACTTCCACCCGGCCTGCGTCAACGCCGTGCGCGACGCCGCCGACGCCTTGGGCCTGAGCCATATGGACATCGTCAGCGGCGCCGGGCACGACGCGATTTTCGTCGCCGAACTGGGCCCGGCCGGGATGATCTTTGTGCCGTGCGAAGGCGGCATCAGCCACAACGAAATCGAAAACGCCGCACCGGATGACCTGGCGGCAGGTTGCGCAGTGTTGCTGCGCGCCATGGTCAATGCGGCACAGGAGATCGACCATGAGTGAGATCGGCCAACTGACGGCAGTGCAACTGCTGCAGCATTTTCGTGACCAGACCTTGTCGCCGGTGGAGGTCACCGAAGACGCGCTGCTGCGCATCGAGCGCTACAACCCGCAGGTCAACGCCTACTGCCATGTCGACCCCGAGGGCGCACTCAATGCCGCACGGGCCTCAGAAGCGCGCTGGTTGAAGGGCGAACCCTGCGGCGCGCTGGATGGCGTGCCAGCGTCGATCAAAGACCTGACCCTGACCCTCGGCATGCCCACGCGCAAGGGTTCGCGCACCTCTTCGGCCGACGGGCCATGGGCGGTGGATGCGCCCTTCCCGGCCCTGATGCGCAAGGCCGGCGCGGTGCTGCTGGGCAAGACCACCACCCCGGAATTCGGCTGGAAAGGCGTCACCGACAACCCGCTGTACGGCATCACCCGCAACCCGTGGGACACGCGCATGACCACGGGCGGCTCATCCGGCGGCGCGGGTGCGGCGGCGGCGTTGAATCTGGGGGTGTTGCACCAGGGCAGCGATGCCGGCGGTTCGATCCGGATTCCCTGTGCGTTTACCGGCACCTTCGGCATCAAGCCGACCTTCGGCTATGTGCCGCAGTGGCCGGCCAGCTCGATGACGATCCTGTCGCACCTGGGGCCGATGACCCGCACCGTGGAAGACAGCGTGTTGATGCTGCAAACCGTCGCACAAGCGGATGCGCGGGACGGCTTGATCGGCGCGCCGCGGACCACGCCCTGGTTGTCGGAGGCCGCGGACTTGAAGGGCCTGCGCATTGCCTACAGCCCCACCTTCGGCTACGTCGACGTCGACCCGCAAGTGGCCAAGGTAGTCGCCGACGCGGTGGCGGGCCTGGTGCAGTTGGGCGCCCATGTCGAACAGATCGACCCGGGTTTCAGCGACCCGCTGGAGGTGTTCAGCACCTTGTGGGCAGCCGGCGCCGCCCGCCTGACCGGCCCGATGAGCGACGCGCAAAAACACCTGCTCGACCCCGGCCTGCTAAGCATCGCACAGCGCGGCGAGCGCTTGAGCCTGGACGATTTCAGTGCGGCCCTCGAAGCTCGGGCAGCGCTGGTGGCGCGGATGGCGGCGTTCCATGAGCACTACGATGTGCTGGTGTCGCCGATGATGCCGATCACCGCGTTCGAGGTCGGGCACAACGTACCGCCAGGTTCCGGGATGCAGGAATGGATGGAGTGGACGCCGTTTACCTACCCCTTCAACCTGACCCAGCAGCCGGCCGCGTCGGTACCGTGCGGGCTGGCGGCGAATGGCTTGCCGGTGGGGTTACACGTGGTGGCGGCGCGGTTTGCCGATGAGACGGTATTGCGGGTTTGCCAGGCATATGCCAAGGCATTCCCGACCGAGCATCTGCCAGCCCCGATCACCGGAACACCGTAGATCCAACTGTGGGAGGGGGCTTGCCCCCGATAGCAGTGGGTCGGCCAGCTCATCTGTAACTGACCCACCGCCATCGGGATGCAAGCCCCCTCCCACAGTTCTTGATCGCATTCCACTACAATAGCCCCCCATTCATCCCCGGGGGCTTCATGGACATCGAACTGGCACGCACTTTCCTCGAAATCACCCGCTGCGGCAGCCTGGCCGCAGCGGCCGAGAAACTGCACGTCACCCAGACCGCCATCACCGCCCGCGTGAAGAACCTCGAAAGCCAACTGGGCAGCACGCTGTTTGTACGCAACCGCGCCGGTGCGCGCTTGACCGCCGACGGCGAGGCCTTTGTGGTGTACGCCAACCAGTTGTTGCAAACCTGGGAAGCCGCGCGCCGCGACCTGCCATTGCCCGAGGGCTATCGCAATGTGCTGCATATCGGCGGCGAGGTCAGCCTGTGCAACCCGTTGATGCTCGGCTGGGCGAAGGCCTTGCGCGAACATATCCCGGGGCATGCGCTGCGCACGGAAATCCGTGAAGGCGAATACCTGCTGCGCCAATTGGAACTGGGTGTGATCGACGCTGCGCTGGTGTTCCAGCCGCAGTACTGGCCGGGGCTGCAAGTGGAGCAGGTGCTGGAAGAAAAACTGATCCTGGTACAACTGGCGAGCAAGCCGACCCCATACGTATACATCGATTGGGGCCCGGGGTTTCGCCAGCAGCATGACGCCGCCCTGCCCGACAAGGCCCGCGCCGCGCTGAGTTTCAACCTCGGGCCGTTGGCGCTGCAGTACATTCTGGAGCACGGCGGTGCCGGGTATTTCCGTACCCGAGTGGTGCAAAGCTACCTCGACAGCGGCGTGATGCAACGCGTGCCCAAAGCGCCGGAGTTCAGCTTCCCGACGTTCCTGGTGTACTCGCGGGCGCGGGATTCGGCGGTGCTGCAGCAGGCGCTGGAATTGCTGCGTGGCGTGGTCAAGGCGGAAGGTGACTGGTCGCAACGCTGGGACCCGCTGATTTGAATGTTTGCGCCTGAGGCCGTGCTATCACGGGTTCGCGTACCGCGCCAGGAACTCGTACATCACCCGTCGCCCGCGAAGCTCACCCTCCGACAAAAAACGAGCGCGCGGCCATATTGTCGCAAGGTGATATGGCCATACGTCCCATGCGATGAAAACTGCCGAACTGCGGGTTTGGTCCCCAAAGTTGCAGGCGTTTACGAACCTCTGCGTGTTCACTGAAGTAACTTTCCAACTCGTCGAGTTTTGTATATTCGGCAAATAGCATCAGTCCCAGAACGACAGACATTCCAACAAACTAGACAATGGTATAGGCGAGAAAAAACCCATGATTAAGCCCCCTTTGGTTGGAATATCAAATCACCATCGATCTCTATGATTTGTAAGCGATCCATAAACCCCACCTACCCAAAGATAGGGCAGCGATCTACCTTGGCATTTCCGGCGAGCAGTTCCATGGCAGCAAGGCTTCATAGTCTTCAACCGACGAGGCATGGAGTAACCGCTCCAGTACGTGGCGCAGCCACGTGTAGGGCTCTCGGCCGTTGACCTTGGCGGTCTCGACCAGGCTGTAAATTTGAGCGGTGGCGCCATTGGAGGTATAGGCCTTACGCCCAATGACAAACGGCTTGATCGCTCTTTCGGCGGTGTTGTTATCGATGGATAACCAGATTTGATATAGCGCTCCAACCGGCCCCAATTGCTCGACAGATAATGCCCGGTCTTGCCCTTGGGCAGCACTTTTTGCGCTTCAACGAACTTGCGTCGCACATGCACCATGCACGCCATCCGTTACACGCCCGGTTGCAACGCCAAGGCGTTATAGCCTGCGTAATTATCGGTCATTACATAGCCGCGATAACTTTCCAACAGGCGCAATGGTACTTCCTGCGCACGGCTGTCCAAATGTCGTGGAATCCGCAGCGTCGCTATAACATCAGCGTTCTACTGCTGCTACCGCTTACTGCCTGACACTCGTGTAGGCAGATTGGAGGCGGATTGAAACAAGGATAATTAGCCAGGAACAACCGGGACGTGAGTTAGCAGTGGTGCGTTTTGGTCCTGCTGCGCCGACGATAGAGCGTCCGGAAGGGGGCGCACTCTCGATTAAGTAAGTACGGGGCTTCTGACTACCGGCCTCGCAAAAACCGCAGTGGGCAAGCCTGAATACACGCCAATGGCCGCCAACCGGCATGCACTGTCCATCAGACAACAGCAATTCATCACCATTATGCCTTTCGGTACAGCGGCATTCGCCTTAAAACAAAATAAAATACATATAAAACAATTAGATAGCTACATGGCACAAAGCCTGCAATAAGACCATGGCAGCCCTGCCGACCGAGAGTACGGACGTGGTGGCAAAACTTTCGAACCGCGTCACCACAACGTCTATTAATACTTCGGACAAGGAAGCTACACATGTCATTACATTGGTTAAGCCACGCCGCCTTCGGCAGTGCGTTACTGGCAGGCACTACACTTGTTCAGGCTGGGGAAAGTCCTTGGCTGGTGCGTGGGGGTATTAGCAATATCGTGCCGACGTCGAACTCGGGCGACATTCGGCCCGGCACCATCGATATCGACAGTGATGCAGGCCTGACATTCAACGTAGCCTATTTTTTCACCCCGAACTGGGCCGTCGACGTACTCGGCGGCCTGCCATTCAAGCATGACATCAAACTCAACAGCAGCAAGGTTGGCAGCACCAAGCAACTGCCTCCGATCGTCACACTGCAGTACCACTTCGCACCCGATGCGCAGATTCGGCCCTTCGTCGGCATTGGCCTGAACTACACGTACTTCTACGACGAGAAGCTGGATAACGGAGCCAAGCTCGAACTTTCCGACTCCTGGGGCGTGGCCTTTCAGGCCGGCCTGGACGTGGCCCTGGACGCGAATTGGAGCGTGGGCGGCGATGTGCGCTACGCCAAGATCGACAGCGACGTGAAGATCAATGGCGTCAAGGTTGGCAGTGTCGATGTTGACCCCACCGTGTACAGCCTCAACCTGGGTTACCGCTTCTGACTGCCAACCCCATCGCGTAGCCGGCCCAAGCAAGCGGCGCAACACCTTTGTGATTATTCAAGGACCTAAACATGAGCGACCTCCAAACCGTCAACCCAAACCTCGATTCGTATGTACAAGAAATACCGAGCACACCCGCTCAGCGCATCAGCAGTGATGCGCAAGCCATTGCCGTGGCCAAGGAACTAGCCATCAGTTTTGCCGTAGAGGCAGCCCAGCGCGACCGCGACCGGCGTCTGCCGATTGCCGAGCTGACTGCTTTTTCGCAAAGCGGCCTTTGGGGCATTACGGTGCCCAAGGCATACGGCGGTGCCGAGGTGAGTTACCGTACGCTGGCCGAGGTGCTGAAGATCATTGCCGCAGTCGACCCGTCGCTGGCGCAGTTGCCGCAAAACCATCTGGTGGTGATCGATCACCTGCGCCTGGACGGCAGCGAAGCGCAGAAGAAGGAGTTCTTCGAGCTAATCCTCAACGGTGTGCGCTTCGGTAATGCCTTCTCCGAGCGCAACAGCCGTACCGTGGCGGATTTCGAAACCCTGATCACTCCAGACGGCGAGGACTTTCGCGTCAACGGCGAGAAGTTTTATTCCAGCGGAGCCCTACTCGCCCACTGGGTGCCGACCGTGGTGGTGAATGCCGAGAAGCTACCGCATCTTGCACTGATCAAGCGCGACGCAGTCGGCCTCAAGGTGGTCAATGACTGGAGCAGTTTTGGCCAGCGCACCACTGCCAGCGGCACGGTACTGCTGGAAAACGTCAAGGTCGCGGCCGAGCATGTGGTGCCAATCTTCAACGCCTTCACCAACCCCACTGCCGCCGGTCCGACGTCACAGTTCCTGCAGGCGGCCATCGACGCGGGTATCGCGCGCGGCATCATCGCCGACACCATTCGCCTAGTGCGCACCTACGCCCGAGCCTGGATCGACTCAGGCCAGGAGCACGCGCATCAGGACCCCTACACCATCCAGCAGATTGGCGAATTGCAGATTCGCCTGCGCGCAGCCGAAGCGGTGCTCGACCTGGCCGCCGACAAAATCCAGCTGGCTGTTGACAACCCCAACGAAGAGACTGTGGCCGAAGCATCAATTGCCGTAGCCGAGGCCAAGGTGCTGACCACGGAAGTGGCGTTGCTGGCCAGCAACAAGCTATTCGAACTGGTGGGCACCCGCGCCACGCTGGAGGAATACAACCTCGACCGCCACTGGCGCAATGCCCGCACCCATACCCTTCACGATCCGGTACGCTGGAAGTTTCACGCCATCGGAAACTACTATCTGAACAACATCAAACCCACTCGGCATCCTTGGTTGTAGACCCTGCGTGCCACTAAGTACCGATTTATAGAGATCCAGGGATGTCTATAAATCGGTCGCGGTAGGAACTGACTGATCCCGAGACTACTGGGCGACCTCGGTTTTGACAGCATTTGAATCCTTAACAATGCGTCTTCGGACGGTTTGCTTTCGCTCATCGTCTCAATACGTACCTGACGCCGCTATCGGCGCCTTTTCCAACGGTCGCTCACCACGTTCAAATTGGAATGTTGCACCACCTGCGCCAAACCGACCAAACGACCGTTGCGATAGCCCAAATGAACGCAAGGTAATAGGGCCACAACACCCAACGTTTGAGCGCTAAAGGAATAGACGCCAGTTCGGCTTCGGTCACAAGACCGGCTTTCACATGGCGTTTAGAGTCTGCAAGGTATTCAAAAATCAGCATCATGCGATATTGCCTGTCGATCCACTGATTTCGTCGCCAAAAGCGCTTGTTATTGCGAACTTCTTCGTTTTCACTGAAGTAACTTTCCAATTCGTCGAGTTTTGTATATTCGGCAAATAGCAGCAGTCCCAAGACGACAGACATCCCAACAAACAACACAATGGAATATGCGAGAAAAAAATCCATGGTTAAGCCCCCTCTGGCTGGAATATCAAATCACCAATGAAGTTGGCGTCGAAATATAGGCAAGCGAATACCGTCCGAACACAATCCCTTAGGGGGCTCAATCACATTTAGGAAGTTGCCCACACAGAAGAAGATCGGCGCCTACAGAAAAGTGCTAATACCTGGTCATCTCCAGAGCCCCTTAAACCTCGCCGGCCCTTCCAGTACGGAATACTCAGGTTCATCCAGGTGGCGGTGAAGACAGGTGAGCTACCATCGGTACCAAATGCCCCAAACGACTGATGCAGCCAGCCAAATAAAAGCAAGACGATACGGCCAAAGTGCCCAACGCTTGAGGGATATCGGGATTGAAGCCAGCTCTGCCTCAGTCACATCGCCCCGCTTTACATGCAGTTTTGGCATTCCTAACAATTGATTGATCAAGAGCATGCGCTGAAACCTGTCGATCCGCATATTTCTTCCCCAAAAGCGTTTGTTATCGCAAACCAGCTTGTTTTCACTGAAGTAGCTTTCCAACACTTCGAGCTTTTTGCACTCGGCGTATAACATCAGCCCTACGCC
The DNA here is from genome assembly GCF_024169655.1 of Pseudomonas marginalis. Taxonomy (GTDB): domain Bacteria; phylum Pseudomonadota; class Gammaproteobacteria; order Pseudomonadales; family Pseudomonadaceae; genus Aquipseudomonas; species Aquipseudomonas paraveronii. Next base: position 3,876,102 of record NZ_JALJWV010000001.1, read on the forward strand.
AACCAGAGAGCCTACACACAGTAAAATACTAAAGACGAGAAAAAGATCCATAGTCAGGCCCCCTCGGGTTGAAAGATAAAAACACCATCGTTCTCTATGATCTTGCCGCCCAGAAACGCACCGCTATCCCCCCCTGCATTTCCTCCTATATACCCTCCCCCGGCGCCGCCGATAATTCCACACGTCAGTGCTCCGGGGCCTTTAGTTGCAATACCCAAAAAAATCGTACAGGCGCGACGCGTAGCAATAGCACCCGCCGCAGTGAGCCAGGATGCTCCTGCCACCCCGATTACTAGCCTCCCCGTCTCCACATACTTCGCCCGCCGACACTGCGCCTCCCGCCCCACCATACACGCCTCCTTGATCTCCAAACCCGCTGCACCCACATCCAGCGCCAACCCAATATAAGTGCCCTTGCCCAACCACTTCGACGTCTGCGAAATCGCCTTCAACCGCTGTGCATACCCGGCGATCTCACCTTTATTCAGATAGCTTTTGGTCGAAATCCCCAGCACCTTCTTCAGCGATTGATTGCCGCGCAACCCCGTGCCAAATCGTGCGGCACCGCGCAGTTGCGTGCCCAGCAGCGCCAGCAGCACCTGGCGCTGGCGGATAAACGCCTGGCGATCCAACCCGCCCGCTTTCAGGCGTTGATGCAGGCGCTCGATTTCCTCCAACGTATTCACGACTTCATCCAGGTGCCGCGACCACGCCGATGTTGTACTGCCGATACCTATCGAGCCATACGTCAGAAGGCTCTGCAGCAGGTCGTAGTTATCGATCATCGTCTGTGCAGCCGCAGCATCCAGCTCCAGGTTGCGATCAATTTCCTCGGCATAACGCACCCACCAGGATTCGTTCCAGGAGCAACTGACGCTCTCTGTGTCTGGAACAATCACCATCCGCCCCGGCATCACCCACCCGCCGCGCAGGTGCTGATTCAATACGTCAAAATGATCAGAGTGCTGGCGGCTCATGCTGTGGCCCATCAGCCAGGTTTTCAAACTGCTGTAGCTGATTGGCTTGTCGTTGATGTATCCCCGCGCCATGCCTTACATCCCGAATGCAATGAAGATGGCGTCGGAATATAAGCAAGCGAATACGGCCAGGACACAAGCCCGAGGGGGCTAAATCACATTTGGGAAGTTGCCTACGCAGAAGAGGATCAGCACCTACAGAAAAATGCTAATACCCGGTCATCTCCAGATACCCAACCCCACCCTCAAACTGCACCGGTCCTTCCCAGTACGGAATATTGAGGTTCATCCAGGCCTTCGGGTTGACGGCTTCTGTGGTGATATCGAGCTGTTTGCCGGGAATTTTCAGCGACCAGCGTGTGGGAATACGCCGCCCGTCGATGTCAGTGGTGGCCAGTGGCGTAAGTTGGATATCGGCGTTGTGCAAGGTTTGGGTATGGCCCTCGCGGTCGATCCAGGTGCCGGTGAGATAACCCGTGCCGTCCTTTTGTCTTACGCGAAACAGCATCAACTGCTCGCCACGGTCCAGGTGCAGGGAAAACCAGTCCCAGCCGGTCTGGCTGGCGGCCAGGGGTTGGCTGCTCCACTCGCGGTCGAGCCAGGCCGGGCCCGTGACCTGATACACCTTGCCGTCGAGACTGACGCTGCCGTTGGCGGTGAAAAACGGCTGACTGTAGTAGTACGATGCCTGGCCTTGGTCGGACTTGCGGCTGTAGCCGTTGTCGCCTTGCAGCACCAACGGGCGACTGGACGTCAGGTGCAAGTCGTAGGCGAATTGCGGGCCACTGGCCTTGAGCTGCATGTCCGCCAAGGGGCCGGTTGCGCCTGGGCGGGTGGCGAAGTTCCAGTCGTCGATCCAGGCACTGAACGGCGCGGCCTGGGCCCCGGCTTGGCCGACGCCGCCACGGGCGTAGCGCTCGGCGGCGTAGTGCCGGGTGGCCGAGGTGACGGCGGCGTGGCCGAGCCAGATCGTTGAATCCTGCCAGCCCGATTGCGTCGGCCCGGCCTTGAGAGCATTGCGAAACAAGGTCCATTGCACGCCGAATACATGGCCCTGGGCGTCTTTCAGGTTGGCGGTGACGTACCACCACTCGATGCGAAAACCGGCGTGGGGGCCGTGGTCCTCGGGAAAATCGAAGACTTTGCCTGGCAGCACCTGGGCAAAATCTGCCGCCTCACTGCCCAGGCCGGCGAAACTTTCCTCGGGCGCGGGGGCTTTGTCACAGCCGCTCACCAGCAACAGAACGACGCACAGCAGCGCCTTAATCTTCATGGACGAACGTCCTCAACAAATCCGCCGGGCGACTGCGGTACAACTGCCACAGTGGCCACGCCGACGCCAGCAACGTGGCAAGCAGCGCCAGCCCCAGCAGTTGCGCCAACTGCCAGGGGAAAACGTGCAATGGCAGGCGCCAGCCAAATGCCTGCACATTGATCACCGCATCCAGGCACCACGCCAACAGCAACCCCAAGGGCAGAGCCAGCAGCAGCGTGAGCAACGCTAATAACCAGGTCTGCCCCAGGTTGAGCAGCATCAATTGCCGGCGCGTTACGCCCAATGCCCACAGCGGGGCGAGTTGGCCGAGGCGGCTTTGGCTCTGGGTCAGCAGGCTGATGAACAGCGCCACGCCTGCCACGCCGAGGGTCAGGCTATTCAGCGCGGCGGTGGCGGCGAAGGTGCGCTCGAAGACCTGGCTCGACCAGCCTTTGAGTTGCTGCTGATCAACGATACGGCTGTCGTCCAGGGCAAACTCGCGCTGCACTTCACGCACCAGCGGCGCCACGTTTTGCGGGAGTACGCGCAGGTTGAAGCGCGCCGGCGACAGCGTCGGCCAATGCGCTAACAGGTGCTGCGCATTGACCAGCACGTGGCCCTTGGGGTTGCCATAGTCGGCGTAGATCCCCACCACCTGGGGCGACCACACACCCTGGGGCGTGGGGATCTCAACGGCGTCGCCGACTTGCACGTTCAAGCGCCGCGCCAGTTGCTCGCTGAGCATCAGCGTGTCATTGCGCAGTAATTGGTCCCACGGCGCACGCGCCGCTTCCAGCAACGGCCAGTGCTGGCGATAGGTCGGGGCGTCGACCACGCCGAACACATCCGCCGGCCAGCCCTGCAATCGCACGGCGACCTGCCAGGTGGGCAGCACCGCCTGCACCAGCGGTTGTTGCGTGAGCCAGGTATTCAACTGTTCGGCCTGGGCCGGGTTGCGTGGGTTGAGGTACAGCTCGGCGGTGAGGCGTTGTTCCAGCCAGTGGTTGAAGGTCAGGCGAAAGCCCGAAGTCATGGAGCCCGCGCCGATGTTGGCCGCCAGCGCCAACAGCAACGCCATCAGCGCCAGGCTCAAGGCCGGCAACTGCTGGCGGCAGTCGGCAAGAAACCATTGCCCGAGCACCGAGCGACTGCGCCCCAACAGCGCTTTCAACAGTGCATTGAGCAGCACCGGCAGCCCCAACGCGGCACCGAGCAGCAAGGCCGCCATCAGCACAAATCCGGCGGCGAGACTGTCGCCCCACCACAGCGCCAACAGCGCGATCAGCAACGCCGCACTCGCCACCCAGCCTTGACGCCGCAACCAGCGCCCATGGGCCTCATGCCAGGCCTGGGGATTGGCCAGCGCCAACAACGGCAAACGCGCCGCCCGCCACACACTGCCGGCGCCGGCGAGCAACGCACCGAGCAGGCTCAGGCCCAACCCGGCGAGCCACCACCAGGGGCTGAGGCTCAGTTGCCCCGGCACTTCGGCACCGTACAGGCCGCGCAGGCTGGCCGCCACGTCCGGCAACAACAGACTGGCGAGCACATAGCCACTGGCAACACCGAGCACACCGCCAAGCAAGGCCAAGGCACCCAACTCCACCCCCAGGCCGAGGATCAACATCCGCGCACTCACCCCACAAGCGCGCAAGGTGCGCAGCAGCCCACGCCGTTGCTCCAGGGCCAGGCCGATGGCGGCATGGACAATAAACAGCCCGACCACAAAAGATAAAAAGCCCAACGCATCCAGGTTCAGGTGAAAGCTCTCGGTGAGGCGCGCGAGGTTATTGTCCTCAGCCTGTTTGAGTTGCAGTCCGGCCGGCGGCGTGGGATGGGCGGCGGCGAACGACTTGTCGAGCAGCAGCCGGGACAGGCGCCCAGGCATGTCCAGCAACGGTTGGGCAAAACCGATATCGGTCAGCAACATGCCAGGGGCCATGTCCTGTTGCACCTGCAACGGCGGCAGGGCTTGCCCGCTCGCCGTCAGCGGCCGTTCACCGGCCTGCAACCCCAGCGCCTGCAAAGTGTGCGGGGCAATCCAGGTACGCCCCGGCGGGTCGAAGAACGCGACCATCTGCGCCTGACTCAAGCGCTGCCCCGCCACCGCCCCGCTGCCGGGCAGCGACAGCGGATCGATGCCCATCAATTGCAGGCGCTGATCCTCATGCCCCTTGAGCAACACCCGCCCCTGCACCACCGGCGACACCGGCCAGCCGGCGCGGCGCAACTCGGCAAACAGCGCCTGGGGGAAACTGGCAGCGTCCGGCGTGCTGAGGCTGGCCTGGGGTTCGCCGCCGATCAATTGACTGGCTCGCGCGTAGCTGTCCCGCGCCTGGCTGTTGAGCGCTTGCACCCCGGTCAGCAGCGCGGTGGCGAGCCACAGACCGGTCAGCACACTGAAAAACTGCACGGGATGGCGCCGCCAGTGGCTGAGCAACGCGCGTAACGTCCAATAGAACACCGCCATCTCAGCCGACGTCCGCAGGCAGGACGTGGCCGCGGTGCAACACCACCTGCCGGTCGAGCCGCGCGGCAATGCGCGGGCTGTGGGTGACCATCAACAGGCTGGTGGGGGTGTCGCGCAACAGGTCCAGCAGCAGTTGCAGCACTTCATCGCTGGTGGCCTCATCCAGATTACCCGTCGGTTCGTCCGCCAGCAGCAAGCCGGGTCGAGACGCCAGCGCCCGCCCCACCGCCACCCGTTGCTGCTGGCCACCGGAGAGTTGTTCCGGGTAGCGCTTGAGCAGATCCCCCAGGCCCAGGCGCTCGATCAACTGCGCTTGCCAGTGCGGATCAAAGCGCCCTGCCAGGCGCGCCTGGAACGCCAGGTTGTCATCGACGCGCAAGCTGCCGATCAGGTTGAATTGCTGGAACACCAGGCCAATCTCAGTGCGCCGCCAATCGGCCAGTTGCCTCTCACTCAACTGATCCAGGCGCTGCTCACCCACGCGGATACTGCCGCCGTCGACGCGATCCAAACCGGCCACCAGGTGCAGCAGCGTGCTTTTTCCGCTACCGGACTCGCCCATCAGCGCCAGGCTGCCACCCTGCGCCAAGTGCAGATCGACCCCGGCCAATACCGTCAGCGGGCCCTGCGCAGTGACGTAGCATTTATGGACACCTTGCACCTGCAACATGGGAATGCTCGCTCGCCAATGGACTGCAACCGAGGATAACGGCTGACTGCCCTTGTCACGCAAATTTTTCACAAGCATTTCACCGGTTACCTACCGATCACCGAATAAAGTGCCGAACAAGCGCCAATAACGCTCAACTTATTAGTTGTCGGCACACATAACTTTTAACGCTCCAGTTTTCAGCAAAAAGACAGCAACCGTATGACAGGCTCTTGCTCCACTACGGGCACAGTCAAACGGTTGTGCCTGACTAATAAAAAGCTGCCTGACATCCCACGGTGAATAGTGTGGTTAACCTGACCTTGACCAAACCGCGTTCGTATCAAGCTCAAGCAAAACGCCTGAAGAAACTCTGGCTGGGCATGGCTGCGCTCGCCCTGTTCGGCACGTTGCTGACAGGTTTGCTGGCCTGGCCGGTGTCGCCACCGGACCTGGGCTCGGGCAATCGCCTGCTGACGTCGGGCCTGCTGGCCAGTTGGCGCGACGGCAATCTGGTGGTGCTGGTCCGCCATGAAGAACGCTGCGACCGTTCCTCCAATCCTTGCTTCGGCCCCACTGACGGCCTGACGATCAACGGTACTCAACAGGCCGTCGACATAGGCAAAGCCTTTAAAACGCTGGGCATGGAGAACAGCGATGTACTCAGTAGCCCGACCACACGCACCGCCCAGACCTCGCTGTTCATGTTCGGCAAGACCGAACTATTGCCAAGCCAACTGGCAATTTGCGGTGATGCCATGGGTGAAGAAATCCTCAGCCAAAAGGCGCCTGGACACAACCTGGTGCTGCTCACTCACAGCGCCTGCATCAGTGACATCGAACGGGCCCTAGGCTACCCCCACGCAAAAGCCACCGAATACGGCAGCGCGTTGTTCGTCGAGGTGCTGGGCAGCGGCAAGCTCAAGGCCGTGGGCATCATAAACAGTGGAGATTGGCCGGCGGCGCTCAAGCAACTGTAGACACTTTTCACCTATACAAGACGCAGATGTTCAGCCAAACGACAGCCAACTTCTGGCATGTTTAACTGCGCCTGTTAGTTAAGGACGTCATGAATACTTTCAGCCAATTAGTGAACACTGTGAGCTTTTATCGCACTATTTTCTTACATCCTTTTCCTGCACTTAAACGTCAAGGAGCGACGTTCGCATGACCCGATTCAAACCCCTGCCTTTATTGCTGCTGGCCTTTGTCGCATTTTATCTCCTGCCCCTGAGTCTGCATGGTCTATGGATACCCGACGAGACCCGCTACGCCCAGGTCAGCCAGGAAATGCTCATGAGCGGCAATTGGGCCGCACCGCATTTCATGGGCGTGCGTTATTTTGAAAAGCCCGCCGCCGGCTATTGGCTGATTGCCCTCGGCCAGGCGGTGTTCGGCCAGAACCTGTTCGGCGTGCGCATCGCCTCGGCGTTGACCAGCGGCCTGAGCGTGCTGCTGGCCTACCTGATCGCCCGGCGCCTGTGGAACGACCCGCGCAAAAGCTTCGCCTGCGCCTTGCTCTACTTGAGCTTTGGCCTGGTGGCGGGGCAAGCCGGCTACTCCAATCTCGACCCGCAATTCACCTTCTGGGTCAACCTCAGCCTGGTGGCGCTGTGGTTTGCCCTCGATAGCCGCACCCCGCGCGCCCGACTCGGCGCCTGGGCAGTGCTGGGGCTGGCCTGCGCGATGGGCTTCATGACCAAGGGCTTCCTCGCGTTGCTGCTGCCGGTGCTGATCGCCGTGCCCTATATGCTCTGGCAACGCCGCCTGGGCGAGTTGCTGCGATATGGCCCGCTGGCGATCGTCGTGGCAGTCCTGATATGTCTGCCGTGGGTGTGGGCGATCCATGTGCAGGAGCCCGACTACTGGCGTTTCTTTTTCTGGCATGAACACATCCACCGTTTTGCCTCCGGCACCGCGCAACATGCACGGCCATGGTGGTTCTTCCTGCCGATCATGGTCGTCGCGTGCCTGCCCTGGGCGGCGCTGCTACCGACCACGCTGCACAAAACCTGGAAAGAAAAGCGCCAACCGGCGATAGCCTTTCTCGCCCTGTGGATGCTACTGCCGCTGGGCTTTTTCAGCCTGAGCAACGGTAAGCTACCGACCTACATCATGCCGTGCCTGTTACCGCTGGCGTTGTTGATGGGGCATGCCTTGATCGACTTGATAAGCCAGGGCAAAACACGCGCCATCTGCATCAACGGCCTGCTCAACTTTGTGGTCGGCATGGCCGCGATGGTGACGCTGATCTATCTGCAAATCGATGATCCGCTATACGGCAACAGCCACGCGGAGATGTTCAGCCTGTCGTTGACCTTCATTGTGCTGCTGGGCTGGGTCCTGACCAACCTGCTGCAAGCCTTTCGCCCGCTGACACTCTGGGCGACGCCAGCCCTGGGCATCGGCTTGCTGGTGCTGCTCCTGCCAGCAGGCATGCCGGCGCGGATATCGAATAACGAAATGCCTGACCAGTTTGTGCTGGAGCATCTGGAAGAACTGCAGCAAACCCACGCCCTGCTGAGCAACGAATTAGGCTCGGCCTCGGCACTGGCTTGGCGCCTGAGCCGGCCGGATGTCGCGTTTTATAACACCGAAGGCGAGCTGCAATACGGCCTGCAATACCCAGACGCGGCACACCGCAAAGTCGGGCTGGACGATGTCCAGTCGTGGCTGGCCGAGGCCCGCCAACAGGGCTCGGTCGGGGTGCTGATGCGCGTCAGGAGCACCAGCGAACACCTTGAAGAAGGGCAACTGCCACCCGGCGGCAAGCGCTATCGCAAGGGCGACCTGGTGCTCACCCTCTATCCAACATCCCCTTAGGAACCGTCCATGACTGTCTGGAAAACCGAACGTGGCGCCTTGCTGCTATTGCTGGGCGTTTCCGCCCTGCTCCTGCTGCTCGGCCTGGGCAGTCGCGACCTCTGGGGCCCGGAAACCCGCTGGGCGAACATCGCCGTGCAGATGCTGCAAAGCGGTGACTACTTCGACCCCTACCTCAAAGGCACGCCGTATTACGACAAGCCCCTGCCCTCCTATTGGCTGATCACCGGCTTCGCCAATCTGATGGGCGGGCTGGGGCCGTGGTCGCTGCGTCTGTCGTCGGTGATTTCCGCATGGTTGAGCATCTGGCTGGTGTACCTGATCGGCGAGCGCCTGTTTCGCAAAGGCACCGGGCTGATTGCCGGCTGGATGCTCGCCACCACGTTCTATTTCCTGTTCTGGGCGCGCGTGGCCACGGCGGATGTGCTCACCGTGTGTGGCGTGCTGGCGGCGGTGTGGTGGTACTGGCGCGGGCCGGATGACACACGACTGTGGCGCTACACGGTGTTTTTCCTGCTGTTGGCCGCGACCTCGCTGCTCAAGGGCTTGATCGGTTTTGTGCTGCCGGGCCTGGTGCTGCTGCCGCACCTGCTCAGCGAGCATCGCTACAAACGTCACCTCAACCTGCGCCTGGTGCTGGCGCTGTTGATTGCCGCAGGGTTCTATGCCATCCCCTTTGTGCTATCGCACCTCTACGGCGCGCCGACCTATGGCGAGAGCGGCCTGGCCCTGGTATTCCGCGAAAACGTCGTGCGTTTCTTCGACCCCTTCGACCATATGGGGCCGATCTATACCTATCTGATTTACCTGCCCGCCTACACCCTGCCCTGGGCACCGTGCTGGTTGCTCGGCCTGTGGCTGGTCGTGCGACATTGGCGTCAGACCCCGCCCAACGTGCGCTGGCTGGTATGGGGCCTGGGGCTGCTATTCGTGTTCTTCACCGCCAGCGGCAGCCGCCGCAGTTACTACGTGCTGCCACTGGTGCCGTTCGCCCAGTTGTTGGGCGCGTGGTGGCTCAGCGAACGGCTGGCAAAAAAAACCGCCAGTTGGCCGCGCTGGCAGAAAGGCTTTGGCATTGCCGCCGCACTGATGCTGCTGGTGCTCGGCGTGGCGTACCCGTGGACCAACGGCAACGGCGGCGTGACGCGTTTCGTCGAGGACGTGCAAGCTCAAGCCGAGAAGACCGCGCCGTGGAACCAATGGCAAATGGTGCTGGTGGAAGTCGACAATAAACTGCCGATGTACCTGCAAAACGGCGGCCAGCCGTTCTACTACGTCGCCGAAACCCAGGACTTCCCCCGCCAGGGCGACAGCGCTGCGTTCATGGCCTGGCTGGAACACACCAGCGGCCGCCGTTTCGACCCACAACACACGATTATCATCGTGCAGTATTCCAAGGACGATCCCGCGCCCCTCGCGTACCTGGGCACGGATCATCAGGTGATCACCACTCAGCCGGACAATGGCGAGCGGCTGTTTCACCAGCGTGCGGGGGGGAGTGTGGCGTTTATCCCGATGAGGAAATAACCGAGCTTAACGAGCGCCTGTCTTTAACCTTTTGGCAGGCTCGCCGCATGAATAAATGCCTCATCCAAACTGGATGCACCATAAGCGTTCATGAAACCCTGCGCATCAGTGAAGCGGTTGAAACGCTGCTGACTCAGCATGTAAAAGTCATCGCAGTGAGCAACGATCTCATCGACGTTATGCGATGAAACTAAAACAGCGACACCTTCTGCGGCAGCCCCCTCCAGGCATTTCCAGATGTGATAACGAAACTCAGGGTCGACACCTGCGGTGGGCTCATCCAGTATCACCAGATCTGCGTTAACGGAGAGTAGGGATAATGTAAAAAACCATCGTTTTTCTCCGTAACTGCAAAGGGATGATTTTTTCTTCCATATTTGACAATAGCGCTCAGCTATCCCCGGGCTCCATTTCTCAATTTTTTCCAGCGCGTGCTTTTGTGTGACCTTTGTATCGGAGCAAAATAGCATCATCATCTTAAAAACATCAAACATACGCAGCACCGGCGGCGTAGCAATGATTTGCGATAGATAAAGCAGCCTTGAGAACGAATTAGATATTTCACCGGAGTTTATTTTTTTCAGACGACAAACCGCATCAAAAAAAGTCGTCTTACCAGAACCATTAGGTCCTAACAGGCCTGAGATCGATCCAGCCTGGATCGTCAATGACGCGTTTTCAAACACGACATGACGCGCGTACTTGATACCAAGTGATTTTACGACAAGCCGCTTCATCAATAACGACTCCAAACTGGGTTAATGAGCAAAAAGCGTAAAGTTGTCAAAAATGAAAGAATAAAAAAACAAAAAACCATTATAACAAGGAGTGAACATTCAGCGACACCGATCAACATAATCCGGTTAGCCCACCACATCGGATTGAAAAACCTAATCACTTCAAATAGCGGGTGAGACGAGTTCATACCGACAATTCCCAGTGCCAACATCAGGAACGACAATATAGAGAACAGCGTGTTGGCATTTTGAAAGCCTATAGGAATCAACGTCAACAGAAGCGACGGAATGGAAAACAGAAGAAAGCATATGTAGAACCTTACAAGAACAGTAAGAAACTCAGCCACTTCCATCACACCAAAGTAATTTCTCGTAAACACATAAAAAGCTGAGCAATAGACAATCGACATAACAGAATAGGCAAAAAATTGCCCAACAAGAAAGACGGCCTTTGTACGCCAGGCATATACGAAAGACCTTAGAAAACCACTCTCTCTTCTTCCCACTATATAAAAAGCCAAGCCAAACAGAGCAACACTCGACGATACGAACGCATAAAACCACGAGGTACTATCTAGATAACCTTTAGGCACTTCGCCACCACCTACCCTGGCATAGCTTATCAAATAGAAAGTTACCGCAGGAGATATAACAATCCAAAACAGCGCGACGGGCTCCTTTAACTGTTCTTTAATAAATAGTCCCGCCAATAAAAACGACTTATACAAAGGGTAGTACTTCATCACTCACCTCAGGGAAACGGTACCATTTTCTCCACGCGCGACTGCAGTATCGCGCCCGCAAATCTTTTGGAGTACTTATTGCTCAAATTTATATTCTGTGAATTATTCATATGAAGAAAAAGATCAGGCGAAACATATTTACTAAAAATACAGCCAACACCATTAACCATCGAATGCCTTACATAAAAATAACCTAAAATACCCTGATCATTTAAAGCAGACAAAAAACCGGACAACGTAAATTCCACAGATGACACCAAACTTTCTCCGTCAACAACAACCTGAACATCAATGATTTCCTGATACGTTTTATATAAATTACATTCTAAAAAATATCGCAAATAATAGTCCTCAACTCGTTTCTCATCAGAATCGACAGACTTAAACAAATCCATAAATCGATAAGTTTGCCAAAGCTCCAGTATTGATTTTTCAAGTGCATCACTAACCGTCGCCGAATAGGACATTCCTGCGCAATAATTCACATGATGATTTGCCTTGCTTTGGCCATACACAACCAATATGCAAACACCCGGAAATCTAGCATCAGAAATATCAAATGCCGAGATCTCACCCGCAGAAATAAGAGCATGATATAAATGCCTGATTTTTTTGCGCGACAATAGCTCTAACGCTCGATCAGTGGACACTATGGAGCGACATTTTTTCGTCAACCAAAACCTCACAAGGAATTGCCGCTCAAGATACTCCTTCACGGCGCCTAAAAAAGCAAAATTTGGGCGCCAATGGAAACTGCACCCACAGGTATCTCTTAGTGGGTAAATAAAATTATCATCATCAAGACCATATGAAGAAAGAGAAATACAGACTGTGGGAATCAAGCACGTAGAGAAATCTAGAGCTCTCACAACCTTACTTAAAGTAAACTTATGTTCCTCAACCTCTCGAATAGAAACTTTTTTAGATGCCGTCTGAATAAAGGCACGGGCAAAGCTATCAACTTCTGTGTCCGTCAATGAGTCACTGAGAAAACCATACTTACTCGAAAGAACTTCTCTATAAAAATGACGACGTTCAAAATATTCACCTAAGGCAGTTTTGATTGAATTCGAACCTCAACCCACGCCGGACCCATTCACCGATAGCGCATCAGATACTTCTACAGAGTTTGGTAACGCGAGCAATCCTGCAGGCTGAAACAGCAATGAACCAGGCAGGTCTGGCTTCTGCATTAAATTAATAACTTTCATGCTGCTTGCCTATAAAATGAACACACATAGGAAAGAACAGGGCTGGATTTAACCCCAGTACCTTACAAAGCATAGAATCTGTATACGCAGACCAGAGTCGGCATGCAAGCCCCAGTGATTTAGCTTGGAGTTCCACCAGCATGTAGATCGAGCCAATTTCCATCAGCGCCATTCGGTAGCCGCGATACCGATACTTGAACAAGTTTTTCGGCATATAGGCGACGTAAATCAGTGCCAAACTGGGGCTGCCAATATCATTGGGCGGCGTTAGTATGGCGGCTTTGAGTTTTTCAATATCCGTCTCAACCTGCATCACCTCAAACCTTCTGGATTTTGGGAGTAAATGCAGAATCTTTCCCGCACCCGGCCAAGTACTACATTCATTAGAAAGAGAACAAAGAAAAATTTCGGCTGGGTAAAGCGCCCCACCACTTGGATAGCCCCCCTTGTAAGATTCCGTATTCATTGATAGCAATGGACCAACCAACTTTTCGACGTCTGCAAACTCTAACTCTCCTGGCACAAATCGCTCACAAGACTCATTTCGGCATAGCAGCCCTTTCCTGTGTTCATCGGAGAGCTTTAGTTCAACCGTCAAATCCATGTCAGGATAGAGAACCAATTCGTTCCCTGTTAATTGTGCAAGATGCCCCTCATCCAGAAAATGCAAGCTGGTGTGATGTTGAAATGCCTTATGGAGAGTAAAATTACCCTTACTATGAAATTCAAGTACCTCTTCATAGACTGACGCGTCTATAAACCTGAGATAATAATCATGCGGGACTTTTTTCATATTTCCGCCCCCAAACAATCACACATATACCAGTGCGAGTTCGACTCCTCGAAAATCCTACCATCACTTAACTGGAGGTATGTCGCATACAGAATATTATCCTGATACTTGCGCACCATGCCAACATCAGTAAAAAACTTAACTTTCCTGACTATAGCACCGATCACAATCAATTCTTGATAAAGACTTAATGCCTTGAAAGGCACACTGACATGCTTTCCTTTACAAAATGCCAGAACGCTTGCCCAGCTATTTTTAGAATGCGTAACAGACTCATTATTGACCAGCCTGTCAACGGTGCAAAAATGGCAAGGATTTCCTATTTCTGCAATATATGGCTGTCCTATACAAAAAAAACCACCCATCGGCCAGCAAACGCTAATAGCACTTTGTGGCGAAGCTTTCGCCAAATCAAAATGCAGCTTCTTTATAGAATCATACTCATAACCATAACACATCAACACCACAAAACATCTGCCCCCTCTAACGGACTCAACGACGTCGTCTGAAAACTCTTTGAACTCTAAAACCCCAGAAAACTCCTGCCTAAAAACATCCTCAAAAAAGCCTTTCCTTCCCAAAGAGTGCACAACCACTGTCTTTTCAAAATATAATTCCTCAACAGCGCCAAAAGGAATAATCCCCTTCAAAAATTCAAACGCACTGTTTGCCTCCAGGCCATTTTCAGAAAGCACCTCGTCCACATCGCCCTTGGTCATAACACTCGACAGTTTAAGCTGCCGAAGTGCTTTCAGCAGCGGTTGCGAGTGCACCTTTGAAACACCCATATCAGAGATAATTAAGCTTTCCGTTTCAAAATTCAAAATCTCATAGTTAGGTATGGTTATATTCATCATGCATTCCCCTGTAGAGGTTTTCTAGCCTCCGCCGGAAAACCTCGTTAAGTGGGTGACGGTTAAATTTACTCACTCGTCGGTTGTTGCTCGGTTATTGAATTGTGACCACACCCACCACTACCGCCGTTGCATCCACCGCCGCCACCACATCCACCGCTTCCGCCGCACCCACCTTGGCTTCCTGATGCGCCGGCGTTACCTGCATACGGATTGAACCCGTACTCATTATCAAAACTAAAAAACAGCTCTCCAAACTCTTCACTTTTCATCTCAATTCTCCTGAGTCCACACAGACACTATCTTTGCCCACTTATAAACAAGTGACGATAGCAATCTAGCTTTTCTGGAAAAAAATGCAATTTTTGCATACCTCATAATGTAGGAAAATTTACCAATAACTTTAGGAAAATTCTTTCACAAAAATCAGAAAACAAATAACTCCATGTAAGATAAAAAATCGCTACCCACGCTGAATAGGAACACTTAACCCTCGCAGAATTAATACCTTACGAAGCCTCAACCTGCACACATAACTTTTATTTAAATCCAGGAAGAGCATGTAGGACGCAGAACACATTCAAAGAAACTTATAAGAGAATCCGACATACGGTCTAACTTCAACTATTCGCCATATGTTCTTAGAGGAAAGGTCTGCGCGTTTTTTGCTGATCGAACCGGGATTCGGGCGGCGGAATAGAGACGCTCATCGGCGCTTTCCATTATGTTGCAGGGAAAACTCGGTGGTGGTGTCGATACTCTGGGACAAGGGCAGCAAAAACAGCGTCGCCGTACTCAGCAGAATTACCGGGAAAGGTGGCAAATCGCGCTGGCTATTGAAGCGGATCAACACCGAATAATCCCCTGCCTTGCCCTGGCCGGTTTCGACACTGCGAAACACCCCGGTTTCGCGTAACTGGTTACGACTTTGCGCGGCATTCAGCGGGTCGTCGACCATGACGTGGATCGGCTTGAGGTAGTCCTAACCGTCGGGCAACGCGCGCTCGGGCAGGGTATTGGTGGCCGCACAGCCAGTGCCCTACCAACGCCCCATCGCCAGGCTGTACGGCGAAAACTCCGCAAACCGCCACCTCAACGCCAACGCCGCCGGGCGGCGGACCACCTGTTCCACCGTGACCGTCCACAACCGCTGCGCGCCCTCGAACCGCGCCACCTCGGCCCCGCTGAGGATCAGTGAAGTGCGCCCGGCCAGGTGCATCACGTCCCCCGATGCAAAGTCGATGAACAACAACCCCGCCACCGGGTTGGCGTGCAGGTTGCCCAGGGTGTTGAAGAACAGGTTGCCGGCAAAGTCGGGGATGGTCAGCACGTTGCCTTCCACGCGCACGAAGCCGCGGTTGCCGCCGCGATGGGAGACGTCCACCGAGCGCTCGCCGTCGATGTCCACGTAGCTGGCGACAAAGAAGGTGTCGGCGTTGCGGATCATCGCGTGTGCGGCGTCATCCAGGCGGTTGCTGCGCTCGGCCACCTGCCCGGGTTTGCGGGCGACCCCGTCGACAGGTCGCAGTTGGATGTATTTGGGGCAGTTGCCGAAGGACTGGACCACATCGACCGCAAAGCCCCCGTGATCCAGCGCGCCGACACGCCCATTCAGGCGATTGCGGCGGCGCGTGTCGAGGTCGATGCCGAGCAAGCCGACGGCGGCCCCCGGACGCAAGCCGGACCGCGCCGGGTCGCTGATACCGGGCAGGCTGTCGATCTGCAAGGTGTGCGGGTCGGGCGAATGGGCAAACCCCGGCGCGCCTTCGATCATCGTCGCCCAGGGCATGCCGTGCGCGTCCACCACGCCGAGCATCAGGTACGGCAACAGCGGATAAAACCCTCGATGCTGCTCGGGCAGATGATCGCGGATCACCTTGGCGCCAATCATGTCCATGCGCTCGGCAGCACCGGCGCTTGCTTGCATCTGCCGTTCACCGGCATGCCAGGGGGAGTGTTCGGTCGGTTGCATGGCAATCACCTCGTGTCAGATAGCCAGATGCTGCGCCCCGCCAGGCAGCGAGAGAATACCCACGTTCGGCAATCGAGCATTACGCCAACTGAAACGCCGGATGCTCGCGCAGCGCCGCCACGCAGTGATCGACAAAACTGCGCACGCGCATCGGTGCATGGCGGCCTTCGCGGTAGACCACGTTGACCGGCAACGGCGCCAACTCGTGGGCGGGCAGGACGCGGCGCAACTGACCGCTGATGAGGTGCTCGTGAATCGGGTAGCTCAGGCAACGGATGATCCCTGCGCCATGCACAGCCGCATTGATCGCACCTTGCACCGTGGCGCAGCGCAGGCGTGTACGGGCCTTGAGGTGGGCGTGGGGGAAATCCCAGTGGACCTGATCGGCGCTGGCGATCAGGCGATGTTGTTTGAGATCGTCCGGGTGCGCGGGTTTGCCGTGGGCCGCGAGGTAATCGGGGCTGGCGCAGAGGATCTGCCGCACCTGGCCGACCGGCCGTGCGATCAGCGACGAGTTCGGCAACGCGCCGACCAGGATCGCCACGTCCAACCCCTCTTCGTGCAGGTTGGGGTAATAGTCGTGGTAGCGGGCCGTCAGGTACACATCGGGGTGGCGGTCCATATAACCGGCCAGGATCGGCGCCATCACGTACCGGCTGAACAGCAACGGCAAGAACACCCGCAGATTGCCCTGGGCCTGCACATGCGCGCCGTTGGCCGAGGCTTCGGCGGCGTCCACCGCGGCCAGCAGGCGCACGCAGTCGGCCAGGTAGGCGCTGCCTGCGTCGGTGAGGCGCACTCCCCGCGTACTGCGCTGCAGCAACGCCACGTGCAGGCGTGCTTCCAACCGCGCCAGCGCGCGCACCAGCGTCGCGCTCGACACCTGGGCACTGCGCGCCGCCGCAGCCAGGCTCGGTTGCCCGGCCAGCGCCGCAAACAGCTGCATGTCGCGATAGCGCTCCATCAGCTAGGCCGCTGCGGCGCCGGGTTCAGGCCACGGTCCTGGGCGAAACGCTGGGTGAGGAAGTCGACGAAGGTCTGCACCTTCGCCGGTACGCGAACGCCCTTCTGGAACACCACCTGGATCGGCAGCGGCGCGGGTTCGAACGCGTCGAGGACAATCTCCAGCTCACCGGCCGCCACCGCCGCCGCCACCTGATAGGACAGCACCCTCGTCATGCCCCAGCCGATGCGCGCCAGGTTGATCGCGGCGTTGTTTGCCGTGACCACCAGGCGCGGCGCGATGGGCACCGTCAGCAGCCGGTCGCCGTCGACGAATTGCCACTCGCTGATCAACTGGCTGGCCGACGACGTGGCGATCTTGGCTTCACGCAACTGCTCGGGACGTTGCGGCCGCCCGTGCTGATCGAGATAGCCGGGCGATGCGCACACCACCCGCCGCACTTCACCGACCTGGATCGCCTGTTGCCAAGGCTCCTGCAGATGACCGATGCGCACGGCCACGTCGACGCCTTCGTCGGTCATGTTCACCACGCGGTCGACCAGCAAGGCGTTGATGTTCACCAGGGGAAAACGATCGAGATACGCCCCCAGCAACGGCGCCACATACAGCTCGCCAAACAGCACCGGGGCGGTCACGCTCAGTTGGCCGCAGGGGATGGAATAACTGCCCGCCGCCGCTTCCTCGGCTTCGTCCAGCTCGGCGAGGATGCGTCGACAGTCTTCC
The DNA here is from genome assembly GCF_024169655.1 of Pseudomonas marginalis. Lineage (GTDB taxonomy): Bacteria > Pseudomonadota > Gammaproteobacteria > Pseudomonadales > Pseudomonadaceae > Aquipseudomonas > Aquipseudomonas paraveronii. Next base: position 3,893,800 of record NZ_JALJWV010000001.1, read on the forward strand.
AGGTAGCGCTGGCCGGCTTCGGTCAGGTGCAGGCTGCGGGTGGTGCGCGCCAGCAGTTGGGTGCCGATGCGCTGTTCCATCGCAGCAATCGCCCGGGTCACGCTGGGCGGCGAAGTTTTCAGGCGGCGCGCGGCGGCGGCGAAGCCCTCCTCCTCGGCCACCGCGAGGAACACCTGCATTTCATGAAATCGGTCCATCGGCGTCCCTCTTGAAGGTTACTGTGCTTGCAGGCCCACCGCCGTGCGTGGCATGCCGACAAACCCCGGCAACGCTTCGATACTGGCCAGCCACGCGCGCACTTGAGGGTAGTCGGCCAGCGACACATTGCCTTCCGGCGCGTGGGCCACGTAGGTATAGAAGGCGATGTCGGCAATGCTCGGCTGCTCACTGGCCAGGAAGCGGCTTTGGCCCAGTTGCTGTTCAAGCAATTGCAGCAAGGCATGGGAGCGGCTGATGGCGGTGACGGTATCGACATCCGCGCCAAACACCACCGCCAGCCGCGCGGTCGCCGGTCCGGCGTGCAACTGACCGGCGGCGGCCGAGAGCCAGCGCTGCACACGCGCCTGGCCCAGCGGGTCGCTCGGCAGCCATTGGCCGTTGCCGTACTTGCTCGCCAGGTACAGCAGAATCGCGTTGGAATCGGCGAGTACGGTGCCGTTGTCATCGATCGCCGGCACCTGGCCGAACGGGTTGATCGTGTCGACGAATTCAGCGGCCTTGTGCGCGCCTTGCTTGAGGTCGACCAAGATGAATTCACTGGGCAGGCCCAACAGCGACAACATCAGCTCGACCCGATGGGAATGGCCGGACAGGGGAAAACCATAGAGTTTGATCGCAGATTGGGACATGAAAGGCTCCAAAAAAGTGGGGGTCTTGACGCCAGGCATGTTCCGCCGCTGCCTCAATCGATGGAATCACCAGGATTTACAATCGAGCATTTCAGCTGGTGAAACAATCATCGGCGGTTCGTCGCCTGGCCGTCAGCGCTCTTGCAGCCGATCACGCAAAAACCGATGACTCCTGGAAAACAGGCGCCGGTAGGTGAGCAGCACCGCGCCGACCGTGCCCAACGCCGACGAGGCGGCGATCAAAAACATGATCACGATCTGGTACCGCACCGCGTCCACCGGGCTCTCCCCCGCCAGCACCTGGCCGGTCATCATGCCGGGCAGGCTGACGATACCGACCACGGTCATCTGGTTCAGCGTCGGGATCATCCCGGCGCGCACCGCCTGGCGGATCGCTTCCTGCGCCGCTTCCCAGCGTGAGCCGCCGAGGGCCAGGATCATCTCGATGGTGTTGCGACCCGAGGTCAATTCCTGGGTCATGCGCTCTATGCCCAGGGACACGCCGGTCAAGGTGTTGCCGAGGATCATGCCGAGGATCGGGATCGCGTACTGCGGCTCGTACCACGGGTGGATACGAATCACCGCAAACAAGCCCACCGCCGTGACCAGCCACGAACTGCCCCACACTGACACGATGCTGTCGATCCGTTGCCCACGGTAAGTGCGCCGCCCGCGCCCCGCCGCCGACAGGCCGGCAATCAGGGTCATCGCGCACATCAGCGGCAGCACCACGTACCAATAGGCGAACGCGAACACCCAGCCCAGCAGGTAACCGATCGCCAACAGTTGCACCACGGTACGCACGGCGGCCCACAGCAACTGGCGCTCCAGACCCAGGCGCAACGCCAGCGACAGCGCGCCGTTGATCAGGATCAGCGAGGCGGCGATGGCCATGTCCAGCGCGGTCAGGTTCTGATAGTTCATGGTGGTGTGGCTCCGCTCAGCACACCGGCGCGCATGTGCAGGTGGATGTCACTCATGCGTTGGGCCTGTTCCAGGTCATGCGACACCCAGACATACGCGCGGGTGGGATCATCGGCGAACCAGGCGTCGATCAGCGCTTCGACATCGTGCGAGGACGCGGGGTCGAGGGCGGCGGTGGGTTCGTCCAGCAACAGCACGTCGGGGTTGAGCTGCAGCGTGCGGATCAACGCCACTACCTGAGACTCGCCGCCCGACAGGTCGCTGGCGTTTTTTGCCAGGAAGTCGGGCGACTTGCCGGCGTGCTGCAGCAGCGCAGTGACGCTCGCCAGCTCGAAATGGCGTTTACGCAGGATCTTGAGGCTGAAGGGAAAACGCAGATTGTCTTGCACCGTGCCGTCGATCAGCGCCGGGCGTTGAGACAGATAGCAGATGCGGCTGCGGTACTCGGGAATGTCTGTGTCAGCGATCGGCCGGCTATTCCACAGGACCTGCCCCGATGTGGGCGCGTCCAGCAACGCCAGTGCCCGCAGGAACACGCTTTTGCCGGAACCGGACGCGCCAGTGATCGACACGCGGTCGCCGCGGTGCAAGCTGAAGTCAGTGGGCTGGAGCAAGGCCACCTGGCGACGCTCATCCCGGCGCGCAAGGGCGCGGGTTTCGATCAGTGCGCTCATGGACGCGATGCTCCTCATGGTTCGGTCAGGCGCAATGGTGAAGCAGGCGAGCGGGCGTTTCATAGCAAAAGTTCATACGATGGCGACCGGCCCTGTGGCGAGCGCCTTGCAATCAGCCCCTGCCCTGCCTATATTTGCCGCCTGGCGCTCTCTACGCCACCTTCCGCGGAAAGGGCTGCGCCCAAGACAGTGAAGCACTCCCTCGTTTCTACGACTCCCAACCTTAAAGCGGAAAAGGTTTGTGCTAGGAGCTCGTATGTCGCAACGCCGCGTATCCTCGACCGCTGATGGCCGTCTCAACCTTGAGCAGCAGCGCAAGCGCGCCAAGGAACTGTTGGCACGCCTGAAAAGCGAAAACCCCGACGCCACCTTGTCCCAGGCTCAATGGCAGATCGCCAAACAGCTGGGTTTCAGCAGTTGGCCCCAGCTCAAGGCCCATGTCGACGCCATCGACTTCGCCGCCCGCCATCCCGACTTCGCCGCCAGCGACGAAGCCCGCACCACCCATTGGCGCTGTGGCAACGACATTGCCCATAGCCTGCAATTGGCGGGGTTCAAGGGGCGCTTCCAGATGCTCAGCGACCCGTTGTGCATGGGCCCGGTTCGCGACCTGCCCCGCGACGAATTCCGCACCATGCGCAGCGCATTCATCAGCCAGGCTTTTGGCCTGGGCGAAGCGGATGTCGCGCGCCGTGTCGCCGATGAATACAACCAACTGGAAACCTTGGCCAGCGCCGAACACAGCGTGCAGTGGTGCGAGGCGGATGCGTATGACCAACTGTTCCTGATCCGCGCCCTGGCCGGTCTTGACCAGGCACCGCGCAAGCTGGAACTGATCGAGGTGGACCGCATCCCGGGGGTAGAACGCTTTATCGGCATTGGCCAATTAGCCCCCGATGTACTGGCGTGGTTATGGCCGCAGCGGCGCTTGATCGATGACGACGCGGTGCAGTTGGCCCGTGAAGCATGGTCAGCCTACTGCGCCAGTTCTCCGCTTGAGCTGGCGGCACTGGCCCAGGGTACGCATCCCGCCCTGCCCTTGCTGGCACCCGCCTTGCGACGCCAGTTGCAGGAATTGCCAGGGGCGAGGGATGGCTTGTCACTGACCGAACGCCTGTCTCTGGCCTACATCGCCGAAGCCGGGCCGGTCGCGTTCGGGCGCGTGTTTGCCGAGTTGATGGGCAAGCGCGAACCACTGCCGTTCCTCGGGGACATGATGTTCCATGCACTGCTGCGGCCGTTGATCGACGGCGAGCGGCCTTTGTTGACGGAAACCGAGACTCATCTTGAATGGCCTCGGCGGGTACTGGCGTTGACGGCGTTGGGGCACACCGTACTGAGCGGCGATGCTTATTGGCTGGACCACGCCAGCCATGAACGCTGGGTCGGCGGTGTTTGCCTGAGGCCCGGCCAATCTCATTGGAGCCTTGATGAACAGCTGTCGCCGGTATGGCGGCCTTGATTCGCGGGGGGATTTCGTCCGGGCCGGACACAATATCGGTGAGGCCCGGCGCAAGGTGCTTTCAACGTAATCACCACCGTCGATGACGACGAAGACTGGCGTCAAAAAGCTTTAGGTGGATTTTTCGGTTTTATCTATTTCCCTGGAAATCCAAGCATTACCCAGGGTCACTGCAATTAAAAAAGTTTCAACAATTGCCAGCCAAATAAGGGTCGCCCAATACTGCTTTGGCTGTGCCACAAGCGTGTAAGTGATGGAAGGCCTCACGCGACTGTGAGACACCACCACACCGCGAATTAACCCATCAATTATTTGGTAGCCCAAAAGCCCCACAATCAAGGTCATAACCGCAGTCATGATCCAGAACGGCCGACTGTCTGAACGCTTCATGGTATTTCTCTTGAGATCCAACTATTCAGAAATAGCTTACGTAATCTGCTGATCACGAGGTAAAACAACATCCCCAGCTTGAGCTCGAGTTTCAATGATCTCGATCCAATCACGATATTTTGGAAATTCTATTTTTAGCCAGTCGCTGGGGACGAAGGGGTGATTGAGATACTCCGCCACAGGCTGATTTTCAGTGATTGCCAATACTACAACCAAGTATGTCGGGGTATCTTCGGCCATAGCAGCAGGCACGAACACGCGTCTTTCTTCATTTACTCCGAAGGACCGACGCCATTCGGGATAACGCTTTTTCTCAAGATTGGGAACAGAAAACCAATAAATATCGCTCATAAATTTCGTCTCGTAAGTTGATCGGCACAGTCAATGAAAAACAGCCGGTGGAGTTCGACCAGGAATTCTGGCGCCCGGATGCGCAAAGACACGCTATCCGGGCACAAGGGGAGGCTTCAGGCTTTGACGTTCTGCCGGATATTCCAGCCGAACTTCACTGGCCCGCCGTCCTTGGCGCCGTCGGCCTTCTGCGGCTGGTAGCTGACGTCGACGCTGGCGAAGTTCAAGGCGATGCTGTCGTAGAGCACCTCATCCTGACTTTCAGCACCGGTGCCGTAGGACACCACCATGACTTCCTTCAGGGTGATCACCAGATACTCCACCGGGCTGGAACCGCCCGCCTTGCGCACCACCAGTCGTGCTTCGGGATAATGCTTGCCGGTCGTGCAGGCCATCATCAGGTTGGGGCTGGATTTATCCAGCGGCTTTTTCAGGTTCAGGTTGGCAAAGTCGGCCTTGCCCGCACCGCCACCGGTGCCGGAATGCATCGACCCGGTCTGCGACAACCCCCACGCCCACTCGGTGACATCAATCTCATCCCGATGGGCCTGGTCCCGTGATTCACCCTTGATATCGCCCAGTTTCAAAAACATATCGACGGCCATGTGAGCGCCCTGTCCTGTTATGCGTCGGTAGTGACGTGGGGCGCACTGTTCCTGAATCAACACCCCGCTCACAAGACGTCAGGACGGAATTGAGAAGTGCCTTTCTTGAAAAAACGAAACTTCCGACATTCATCCGCGCGAAGCCATCTTTACTCTCTCGACTCCCACAAACCAGGAGTTAAGGAATGACGATCTCCCTGTTCAAGGATGGATTTCTCTCAGCCCATCTCAACACGCGCCAACGTCTCGAAGGCAGCCTCAACCTGCGGCGGTTGTTCTTCGCCATCGACGCCGACCCGGCGCTGATCGGCGCAGGGGTGGTGTACATCGACGAAGCGTTCAACGTGGTGACACTGCGTGAGTTCCAGGCGATTTGCAGTGTGCGGCCGATTACCGTGGTGCTGCGTGAAGCGCCCCGGTATGTGGGGCCGGTGGAATTCAAGCGGATGTTGGAACATGAGCCGCGAGAGTCGAGGTTGATGGCGGAGGCGATGAATATGGCGGTGACGTGTGCGGGGGCGCTGTTGAGTTGGCATGTTATATACAGCGGGATAGCCTTGATGCCCTTTATTGCTGGCGCAAGCGTTGTCATCTCTTTCATCGGCACAACCGCAGCAGTGGCGAGCTCGTTCCAGTGCGCAGCAGGAGTCTATCGAACCGTAAACGAAGTTTGGGACCCTCAGAGGAATGACCATCTGGACAGTAGCGCTTGGTACGAAGGAATGATGGCGGCTCTGGACGCTGTTTCCTTACTTGGGGTGGCCACTTCTGCCGTAACGACAGTGAAAGTTATCAACCTGTCCAAGCGAGCAACAGGCAAACCACTTCGAGAGGTACTTCGTGGGCTGAGCCGACAGGAGCGGGCAAAATTGACGGATGAACTGTTGAGAATCCAAGACCCACGACTGACACCGAAGCTCCTCAAGCTCAAACAGGCCGCAGGCAATGCCCCCAAACGCATTCCAGCGACACAGATAAAACCAATCACCGCCATCCATCGCAGGGATACTTTTGCAGCAGCGCTGGGTCTCACCAGCAGCGCGATGTCCGGAAATACGAAGACGCTGGCCATCGGTATTTACCAAGAGTTCAGCGAATGAAAAACCACAGAGAGCCCTTTTACATCGTAGATCCTCGCCCACTTTTGGCTCACTACAGGCTGGCGTTGTTTGGCGGAGTTTTAGCCCTGTGCTTTTCGATTGCCACTGCCAGCACGCTAATGAACCTTACTTACTTCTCTGACGCATCTGATGGGGTTAGCGATGGGGTATTTTTTCTCGGAGGCGGTATGGCATGCGTGGTATTTGGCGTCGCACAGAGCATTGTCCTCCACGGTTATCCTCAGTGGGTTTGGCTTCAGGTTGGCGTGTTCATGATTTATTTGCTGCTTGTAGTTCCGACAACCATTTATAGCCCAGATCACGCCCTATTTACCTTTGCCCTGCTGAGCCCGTTACTTGGACTGCTGTGCCTTAACAGCAAGCGCCAACGGGAAATGCGTCTAAAGATGGTAGAAATCCGCCACAAGCGCGAAGCCATCATCGCCACCCTGAAAAAACAAGGCCGCTGGAAATGGTGGTAACCCGCGCGGTTGCTGGCACAGTCGACATCCGATCACCGAGACCCGAACGCCACCCTATCGCGAGCAAGCCCGCACACGTTTTTTACCGCAGTCCTTTAGTTTGCCGGCTTCAGCAACTGCATCTGCTGACGATAATCATCCGTCACCTGCCGCGCCTGGCTGCTGCTGGTGATCACCCTCGGCGTAATCAGCACAATCAGCTCAGTGCGGTCCTTGGATTTGCTGGTGTTGCCGAACAGCCAGCGCAGGCCGGGGATTTTGCCCAGGTATGGCACGGCACTGACGCTTTCGGCGTTGTCTTGCTTGATCAACCCGCCGAGCAACACCGTCTGCCCGCTTTGCACCGCCACTTGAGTCGAGACCGAGCGCGTTGAGATACGCGGATTTACCGCCGTGTCACTGCTGCCGCTCTGGCTCTCGGCATCGCTGACCTGCTGCTGGATGTCCATGTACACCAGGCCGCCCGGGTTGATGCGCGGCACCACATCCAGAATCACCCCGGTCTGCACGTATTCGACGCTGCTCAGGGTGGTGTCGGCGTCGCCGGTATTCACCGTGGTCTGGCTGATGGGGATGTTGTCGCCGACCTGGATCTGCGCCGGCTGGTTGTTCATCACCACCAGCGACGGTGCCGACAGCACCTGCGTGCGGCCGTTGGTCTCCAGCGCGTGTAAGGCTACTTGCAAGTTGGAGCTGACGAAGGAATAGAACAACGAATCCGACGCCCCCAGCCCTGCCCCGCCACCGCCCAGCGCGCCCTGGCTGCCGGACTCGTTGGCGACGGTGGTGCTGGAGGAATTGCCCGCCAGGCGACCGAGGTACCACTGCACGCCAAGGTCCAGTTCACCGGTGAGTTTGACTTCGAGGATGCGCGTCTCGATCTGCACTTGCAGCGGCGGGTTGTCGAGGCGTTTGATCGCGGCTTCGATCTCTTTCCATTGCGCGGGGCGGGTGCGCACCAGCAGTTGGTTACTGCTTTTTTGCGCGGTGATGCGGGTGCCGGCTTCGAGGCTTTTATCCGCTGCGGGCTCGGGCGCTTCCGCGCTTTGCTCGGGTTCTTCAGCCGGCGGCGGAGTGTTCGGCTGGCCACCGGCATTGTTGTTGAGCGATGACAACGTAGTGGTGCGCAACCCTGGTGCGACCTTGGCCGGCGTATCGTCCTTGATCGCGCCGTTGCCGTAGATCTGCCGCAGGTATTTGGCCAGGTCCGAGGCCTTCATGTTGCGCACGTCGTACACGTACATCTGTGGCTCATTACCGCCGCCTTCGTCGATGGTGCGAATCCAGTCGCCCACCTCGCTGAGGTACTGCGGCTGGGAAGAAATCGCCACCACCGAATTGGTCCGCTCGATCGGCAGAAAGCGCAGCATGCCGGCCAGGGGCATGCCGCTGTCCGGGCCGAACATGGCTTGCAGCTCGGGCATCAGCTCGGCCACCGACGCGCGTTGCAAGCCGAATACGCCCACCGACATGCCCTTGAGCCAGTCCACATCGAAGGTGTCGATGGTGGCCTGGTAGTTGGCCAATTCTTCCGGTGTGCCGGCCAAACTCAGGACGTTGCGCGCCGGGTCCACCAGCAGAAAGGCGTTTTCCCGGGCGAACGGCTTGAGCAGTTTCTGCATCTCGGTGGCGGAGATATAACGCAACGGAAACAGCCGCGCCGACAGGCCGCTGGACGGTTGAGCCACGTTCATTTGCGGGACCAGCTTGCCCGCCACCGCCTGGTTGGCCGGCAGGATCACGTAGCGCTTGCCCTGCTTGATCATCGCGTTGTCGGTCCAGGACAGCAGAGTTTCGAGAATCGACAGCGCCTGCTGTTTGTCCACCGGTTTAGACGTGGAAAAGCTGACGCTGCCTTTCACCCCTTGGGCGATGCTGTAGTTCTCGTGCAGCAGGTCGCCCATCACGCTGTTGATCACCGCTTCGATAGGCTGGTCGGCGAAGTTGAATACAATATCGCCGCCGCCCTGCTCTTCGTCACGCGGGCTGGCGCTGGGTGGGCGCACGAATTGCTGGTTGCCACGTATCAACTGGCGTTGGGCCGGGGCCTTCGCTACGGGCCGCGGGCTGTCCACCGCTGGCGTCTCACTCGGCGGGCGTTGCGCGCCGGTGCCTTGCATGGCTTCGTGGAGTAAAGCGTCGTCTGCGTCGAGACGCTCGGGCAGCGAGCCACAGCCTCCCAGGGAGACGGCGGTAGCCAGGCAAAACAACGAGGTGCGCATATCGATCAAGGGAGGGGCTCGCGAGGCAGGGAAATCGGTGGCCGGGTCGACGGCGGCGGCAAACGCTTGGCGTACAGGCTCAAGGTTTGCGTGCGACCGTCCAGGGTAAAACGGGCGGATTGCGGCGTGAGGTGTTCCAGGCGCCAGCCGTTGGGCAGCACCTGGCCCAGACGCACCGTCAGCGGGCGGCCGTCGGTTTGCTTGAGCATCACCATTTGCAGGTTGCCGGTGATCAGGATGCCGCTGAGGGTCAGGTTGGCCAGGCTGCTGGCCTGGGTGTTGCCGACCGCACGATCGGGGCTGCGATCCGGGCTGAACAGCGGGGTTTGCCACGTGCCGGCGAGGCGGTCCAACGCCACGCTGGGCGCGACGTGCACCCGCGCAGAGGAATGCTCGCGCACGCCCGGTTCGGGCAGCCACTGCGGTTCGTCGCCGATGCTGCTCAGGATGACCGCCATCAACAGGCCCAATACCCCGACCAACCCGAGCAAGCCCCATTCCAAGGGGCGCAATACACCGATCATCGGGCCACCTGCGGTTGCAGGTAGCCGCGCACCAGCAACTGCACCACCAACTGCCCTGCCCCGCCACTGGCCGGCGCCTGTTTGCCACGGCGGATGCGCAGCTCATCGACGAACAGAAACGGCGGCGGGTATTCCAGCTCATGCAGGATCGCGGTCAAGGGTTCGATGGCGCAATTGAGGGTCAGGCTGACCTGCACCTGTCGATACGGTTCGCCGTCGTCCTGCTCCGGGGTGATCGGTTTGCGTTGGCTCAGGCTGCAGCCGCCACCGAGGGTGGCGTGGCGGTTGATCAAATCGGCGAGGCGTTGCATCAGGTCGGCGGCGACCGCATCCGGGTCATCCCCCGGCAGCAGGCTGGTTTGGCTGGCCGGGTCTTGGCGGGCCTGGTCCAGTTGCTCGCGCAGTGCATCGCCCTGGCGCAACACGCCGGCATAGCGTTGCTGCTGTTCGCGCAACTGCTCGGCCTGTTCGCCCATGGCACGCAAAGGCCCGGCAAACCAGCTGTCGATCAACAGCCAGTACGCCGCGCCGAGCACCACGGCCAGGATCAGCAAGGCCGTGCCACGGCGTTCACGGGGTGTGAGGGGTCGGCGCATCGGCGGCCTCCGGGCGAAGATGGGCACGCAAGGCAAACTGATCCTTGCCGCTGCGCACATCGGGTTGAATCACCCCTTCAAACTGCGCATTGTCCAGGCGGTGGCAGCCTTTGATCCGAGTGATCAGGGCGCTGGCCTTGGCGCTTTGGCCGGAGAAAGCAATCTCGCTGCCCTTGATGTCCAACTGGTCAAGCCAGGTGTCGGCGGGCAGGCACGTGGTGAGGTCGTCGAGCAGCGCCACCAGCGGTGGCTGGGCCAATTTGCGCCGGGTCAGGTACTGCGCCGCGCCGCGGGTGGTGAGCAGTTGCTGACGCAGCGCATGCACCTCGGCGACCTGGGCTTTTTGCTGCTGGACGCTTTCGTGCATGGCGTCGAGCACGCGCTGGCGGTCGTTGAGCCACAGCAGCATCGCCGCGATCAGCAACGCGCCGCACAGCCACGGCAAGCTGCGTTGCAAGCCCTTGCCTGCCGGGCGCGGACGCGGGCGCAAAGGCGCGGGCAGCAGGTCGATGCCCAGGTTGCCCACATCCACGCGATGAGGATGCAGACCGAGGGCGGCACAGTCGCTGAGGATCTGATCGAGGCGTTCGCGCAGGATCGCCACCAGCGTCACCTGCAGGTGGGTCGGCGTGCGCCGCTCCTGGCGTGCGACGAAGTACAACTGGTCGGCCTCGAACGGCGTGTAGCGATCCAGTTCATAGCCGACCACAGCGCTGAGGTTGCGGGCAGCGGCGGCGGGTAACTGCACGGTTTGCACCAGCACGGCGTCGGCCGCGAGCACCAGCACCTGGCGCGCGTTGCCCGGCGCCAGCTCAACCGGCTCGCGCAACGGCCAGTGATAGCGCAGCTCGGGCGGCTCGTGCAGCGCCAGCCATGCTGGCACGCACGCACGCAGCTCCGCGAGCCACAGGCGCCAACCTTGTTGCGCCAGGCTGCCACGCCAATACCGGGCGACGGGTTCCAGTCGATTCATTCTTGCCAACGCAACACCCGGTAGGGCTGTGCGCCGTCCTCCGTTGGGCTCAATAAAACCGTGACTTGCAAACGCGCTTCATAACCGCCGGGGCGCTGTGCGCGGCTGTCGACCACCAGCACCTCGCCGGGATCGGCGCCCTGCGCGTTCTGCTGCGGCAGGTTCAAGGCCTGGCGCATCAGGGCGCTGGCGAACGCCGGGTCGGGCCGATCGAGGTCGCTCCACAAAGTGATCTCGGGCAACAATTGGCTGTACAGCGCCTGGGTCATGCCCGGCAATTGGCGCACTTCTTCGAGCACGCGAAACGGCGCCAGGCCCTGGTTGCGTCGCGCCTTCAACGCCTTGGCCAGTTGCGTGGCCTGGGCCGGGGTGGCGCCGCAGGCCAGGGCCAGGTGCGTGAGGTCATCCGCCTCGGCGTTGATCAGGTACAGCTTGCCGCGCTCGCTGCGCAGGCTGACGTGCAACTGCGCGTCGTCGAAAGTCAGCGGCATTTCACGGCCATCGGCGATCCAACGTGGATCGGCCATCGCCAGGGCGACGCCGGCTTCAGCCGCCAGCACCGTCTGGGTGTGCTGGCGATGCCACAGTGCCTGGCGACTTTCCAGCTGCACCCAACCGGCCAAGCCACCCAGCAACACGCTGAGCAAGGCCAGCACCCAGAGCACCAGCAGCAGCGCCGCACCGCGTTGACGCATCATTCGCCCGTGGCTCCGCTGGACAGGTTCAAGCGCAACGCAATCACCTGGGTGACCCAGGGCACCGGCCCGTCGACACGCGCGGCAATCCGCACCGCAGACGGCAAGCGCCGGGGCCACGGCCACTGATCGATCCATCCGGTGGGTTGGCCCAGGGGCGATACACCGCGATAACTGAACTGCAGCGCCGCAAGGTTCGTCAGCAGCACCTGCGGCTCATCGCGAGAGGCAGTGGTCTGCGCCTCCAACCGCGAGAACGCCACCTGCAAACCCTCTGCGCCCCGTTGCAGGGTAAAACGCTGAATCCCGCCGCCGAGCACACCGGGCAACGTCGCGACAAACTGCAGTCGCTCGGACGTGCCCACGAAAAACCCATCGGCCTGGCTGTCGTCTTCCGTGACATCCAGCGGCAATGCTTCACTGATGGCGGTGCGTAAGAACTGCTGGGCGGCGCGCATTTCGTCCAGGCTGACGGTATAGCGCTGGGCCTTGGACACCGCGCGATTGGCACCGAGCAACGCGCCGCTCAACAGCACCAGCAGCACCGCGAGCAAGCTGAGCACCACGAGGATTTCCAGCAGGGTGAAACCCCGCTCGCGGCGCCTCACTGGCGCACCTTCAATGTGCTGAAACGGGCCTGGTGCGAGCCCTCGCTGACAATCAGGTCGAGGCGATACAGATGGGGTTGCTGGCGCACGCACGTCAGTTGCCAATGGATGCCGTCCAGCTCGCCCTGGCGGACCCCGTCGACCAGGTGCCCCGTCGTTTCCTGGTCCAGCACACTGAGGGCGGCATGGCTCAGGCGATCGCTGCGGGCCACTTGCGCCAACGAGCGCGCGCTCTGGCCGAAGGCGACCAGCAACACCGTGCTGCACACCGCCATCAACGTCAGGGCGGCGAGCATTTCCAGTAAGGTAAAACCGGCCTGACGCTTCATGGCAGCGCCTTGGACTGCACGCTGCCGGTCAGCCAGCCGATGTCGATGCGCCAACGCCGGCTGCCGTTGGCCAGCAGCAGATTGCCGCCGGTGGAACTGCCGTCGGGGTAGAACTCTACGGCGCTTGCGACCTGTTCGGCGGTGTGCAAGGTGACCTGCAGGCTCGGCGGCCAGGCGTGAGGGGCGCGGCCCGGCGCCTGGAAGGTCAGGCGCTGCAGATCGAATTCGGTCCTGGCCGCACGCCCGCTGACAATCGCCCCGGCCCGCGTGGTGCGCAGGGCGTCGACCATCTGCCCGACCACGCGCCGCTCGTTCGCCGCCTGCACAGCCTGGCGCGCACCGAGCCCCAACAACCCGACAGCGAGGCTGATCAACAGGATGACCACCAGCATCTCGAATAAGGTAAAGCCGCGTTGGGGCATGGGCGGGTTATTCCCAGTTGCCCAGGTCGGCGCTGTAGCCGTCGCCGCCCGGTTGGCCATCCTGGCCGTAGAAGATCAGGTCGAAGGCCCCGTGTTCGCCCGGGAAGCGATAGCCGAATGCATGGCCGAACGGGTCTTTCAGCTCCGACGGCTTGGCATACGGCCCGGCCCAGCTTGCCGCATTCCCGGGTTTGTCCACCAGTTGCTGCAGGCTGTTGGGCGGTGAACCGACATCGAGGGCGTAGCTGTCGATCTTCATGCTCAGGCTGGCCAGTTGCGCCTTGCCCGCGCCGTACTTGCCCTTGTCCACATTGCCGCCGACCTGGCGCACCACGATGGTCGCGACAATGCCCAGCAGCACGATCACCGCGAGCATTTCCAGCAGGGTGAAACCGCTTTGACGGCGTTGAGTTCTCATCGATCGGGTTCCTTGAAGGTTCATATATGGCTGGTCAGGCTCATCAGCGGCAGCATGATCGCGAGCATGATCACCGCCACCAGCACCGCCATGACCACGGTCAGGGACGGCACCAGGGCCGCGAGCAGGCGGTCGATACCGCGTTTGGCTTCGACGTCGAAGATGTCGGCGACCTTGAGCAGCATGCTGTCGAGTTCGCCGGCCTGTTCGCCGACGTCAATCATTTGCAGGGCCAGGTCGGGCAACAGCGGTTGCGTGCCGAACGCGCTGGCCAGGGTGCCGCCGCCTTTCACCGACTCGGCCGCATCGGCCACTTGGGCCTGCAATGCGCGGTTGGTGCAGACCTGCCGCGCGATGACCAACGCTTGCAGCAAGGCCACGCCATTGCTGAGCAAGGTGCCCAGGGTGCGGGTCAGGCGCGCCGCTTCAACCCGCTGCAACAACGGGCCGAGCACGCGCAGGCCGAGCAGGCGGCGGTCGTAGCGTTCGCGGCGCTGGGGATCGCGCAGGCGTGCCGCCAGGGTCCCCAGCGCGACGCTCGACCCGGCCAACACCAGCAGACCGTAGGCGCCGAGGAATTGGCCCAGGGCCAGAATCACTTCGGTGATCAGCGGAATCGGCACGCCGAGGTCCTGGAAGATCGGCACGAACTGCGGCACCACATACGCCAGCAGCAACGCCAGGGAACCGAGCACGCCGACCACCAGGAATGCCGGGTAGATCAGCGCATTGATGACCTCGCCGCGCAGCCGCTCGCTGCGTTCGAGGTAATCGCTGAGTTGGCGCAGGGTGCTTTCCAGCGCGCCACCGGCTTCACCGGCGCGCACCATGCTCAGGTACAACGGCGAGAAACTCGCGCCCTCGTCCTCCAGCGCGGCCGATAACGGTTTGCCGGCCTTGACCTGGTCGCGGATGCGTTCGATCAGCGCACGCACCTGGGGCTGGCCGGGTTGCTTGAGCAGCAGGCCCAGGGAGCGCTCCAACGGCTGACCGGCGCCCAACAGCGTCGCCAACTGCTGGGTGAAACTCACCAACGCGGCGCCCTTCAACGACCCGCGCACAAAGGCATGGCGCAGGCCCTGGCTACCGGCCGCGTCGATCTGCAACAGCAGCCAACCGCGCTTGTGCAAGATTGCGACGGCGGCGGCTTGATCCCTGGCTTGCAGCGTGCCGCGCTGGGTCACACCCTGGCTGTCCAGGGCGCGGAAGGTGAACAGACTCACGCGCCGTCCCCACGGGTAACGCGCAGCACTTCTTCCAGCGAGGTGACGCCCGCCACGGCCTGGCGCAGGCCTTCTTCATGCAAGGTGCGCAGGCCCGCGCGACGGGCGGCCTGCTCCAGCGTCGCGGCGTCGGCGTGGCGCATCAGCAGGCCACGCAGTTCGTCATTCATCACCAGCAATTCGGTGATGGCGCTGCGGCCGTGGTAACCGCCTTCGGCGCCGGGGCGGTAGAGCAGGATCGGGCGCTCATCGGTAAAACGCTCCAAGCCATGCTCCTCGATCAGCTCCGGCGGCGCTTCGAAGGCGACGCGGGTCGCCGGGTCCAGGCGTCGCACCAGGCGCTGCGCGAGGATGCCGGTGACGGTCGAGGCGATCAGGTAACTCTCCACGCCCATGTCCAGCAGGCGCGTGATGCTCGCGGCGGCGCTGTTGGTGTGCAGGGTGGAGAGCACGAGATGGCCGGTGAGCGACGATTGGATGGCGATGCGGCAGGTTTCCAGGTCGCGGATCTCGCCGATCATGATCACGTCCGGGTCCTGGCGCACGATGGAGCGCAGCGCCCCGGCGAAGTCCAGGCCGATGGCCGGTTTGACCTGGATCTGGTTGATGCCTTCGAGCTGATATTCCACCGGATCTTCGACGGTGATGATCTTGCGCTCGGCGCTGTTGAGCCGCGCCAGCGCGGTGTAGAGCGTGGTGGTCTTGCCGGAGCCGGTGGGCCCGGTGACCAGCAGGATGCCGTGGGGCCGTTCGAGCACGTCGAGGAAGGCGGCCAGGCGCTGGCCGTCGAAGCCCAGGCTGGGGAAGTCGAACTGCACGGTTTGCCGGTCGAGCAGGCGCATCACCACCGACTCGCCAAAACTGGTGGGCACCGTGGACACCCGCAAGTCCAGCTCCTTGCCCTGGATGCGCAACATGATCCGCCCGTCTTGGGGCAGGCGCCGTTCGGCGATGTCCAGGCGCGCCATGATCTTCACCCGCGAGATCACCGCCGCCGACGAACTGGCCGGCGGCGCTTCGGCGTCGTGCAGCACGCCGTCGACGCGGTAGCGCACCTTGAGCTGGTTTTCGAAGGGTTCGATATGGATGTCCGATGCACGCTGCTCCACCGCCCGCTGCAGGATCAGGTTGACCAGGCGAATCACCGGTGCTTCGGAGGCCATGTCCTTGAGGTGTTCGATATCTTCCAGTGCGCCGCCCTGCTCATCGAGGTTCTCGATCAGGGTGCCCATGGCGGAACGGCCCTGGCCGTAATAGCGCTCGATCAACGTATCGACTTCGTTGCGCGGGCCGATGGCCAGCCATATCGGCACATCGCAGGCGTAGGCCAGGGCCTGAAAGGGATAGTGCTGCGCCGGGTTGGCCGCGAGGACGCGCAGCCCGCCTTGGGTCCACCCCATCGGCACCACTTGGTAATGGCGCATAAAGCGCTCGGTGAGCGTGGGCAACGGGTCGAGCAGCGGCGGCGCGGCATCGGCCAGCAACAGCGGCGCACCGAGCAACGCCGCCCAGGCGCGGGCCAGTTCGATTTCGGACACCAGCCCCAGGCGCGTGAGCAACCCCAACAGGTCGCTGGCGTCGGTGGACAAGCGCCGGGCGCGCTCCAGATCAACGGTTTTCAGCCCGGCGTGCTGCATCAGCCACGCGCACACGGTGTCGGTGTGCGGTATCTGCGTATGGCAGGCATCGATGGGCATGGACGACATAGTGGGGTGTCTAGTTGCGAGAAAGTATGGCTATTTGGAACTACTGGATATACAAAGAAAATGCCATTAGTTCGCCACGCCGCAGTCGGAGTTAACTGGGTTAATCGACTGAAAGTTCCAACGCTAGTTCCTGAAGCGGGGAAACAAACTGAAAAGAATAGGCTTCGGCCATCTTGAAATGGCCTTACAAACCTTGATTTAAAGCCTCAGCGCCAAAAAGACCGAATTTAGCTAATTGCAATTAGCCACTTCTCTAATTAGCGCCAGGCGCCGAAGTTTTCCCTCGGCGGGCATCACGCTCAAACTTTCAAATAGCCTTTGTGATTTTCACCGCCGCTGGCACCTGCGAACCGCGTGAGAGCAAACAAAGGCGATCTGCCGATCAGAAGTCGACGGTCGCCGACAACAGGTAAGTACGCGGCGTCGACAAGGTCAATCCCGGCTCACTGTCGTCCGACGCGCCCGCCGAACTCCAATAGCGTTTATCGGCGACGTTCTCCACATTCGCGCGCAGGGTGATGTGTTTGTCATCGACCTTGAACGCATACCGCGCGCCCACGTCGATGCGGTTCCAGGCCTCGATTTCCTTGACGTTCGACTGGTCCAGGTACTGCGAACTGGAGTGGATGCCGCGACTGGTCAAGGTCAGGCCTTCGAGGCTCGGCACGTCCCATTCCGCGCCGAGGTTGACGTTGTACTTGGGCGTGGCCGGGGCCCGGTTGCCGTCGTAGGTGCCGTTGGTGGTGTGGGTCAGTTCGCTGTCGATGTACATCACCCCGCCAAGCAAACGCACGCCCTTGAGCGGCTCGCCGAATACGCTCAGTTCCACCCCTTCGTTCTGGCGCTTGCCGTTGGGGCCGAACACTTTCGAGGTGGCGTTGGTTTCATAGGCCGGTTGCTTGATGCGGAACACCGCCGCAGTCACCGCGAAAGCACCGGCGTCGTATTTGGCGCCCACTTCCACCTGGCGGCTGATGAACGGCGGGAAGATTTGATTTTCGTTCTTCGAGGTCGACGGCGCGACCTTGCCCTGGCTCAGGCCTTCCATGTAGTTGGCATACAGCGACAGCGTGTCGGTAGCCTTGAACAGGATGCCGCCGGACGGCGAGATTTTTTCTTCGTCGTAGCCGGTGCGGCCTTTGACGTTGTTGGTCCAGTCATCCACCTTCACGCGTTGCCAGCGTGCGCCGAGAGTCAGCAACAGGCGGTCGTCGAAGAAGCCCAGGGTGTCGGACAACGCCACGCCGCTGAATTTATTCTCGGTGTACACCTTCGCATCCTGGCGGGTGGCGGTGGACGGCGTCGGCGTTTGTACCGGGTCGTAGAGATTGCTCGACGGCGACGCATACCGTGCGCCGCCGTTGGTGAAGTCCATGTAGAAGTAGCTGGCAGCCAGGTTGACCTCGTGACTCACCGGCCCGGTATGGAACCCGTTGCGCACGCCCGCCGTGGCGGTGCGCACATTTTCATCGCGGGTGAAGTCACGGGGCTGCACGCTGAAATCCCCTGCGCTGTTGCTGACGGAAACGGCGTGGCGCAGGAAGTCGTGGTTACTTTTGCGCGCGCCTACGCCGCCGTACAGCATCACGTTATCGCTGAGGTCGAACTCGGCATTGACCGTGCCAAACGTGTCGTTGGTGCTGGCCTTGCTCCACGACTGCGCGTAATTGCGGCGCACATCGTTGGCGCTGGGCACCGGGGCAGCGGCGGCCACCTGCACACGCTCCTGGGGCGCATCGGTGTCGCGCTCGGTGTGGCCGATATCGGTGGAAAGGCGCAGGCGCTCGCCGCGAAAATCCAGGCCCAGTACGGCCATCTCACGATCGACGCTCTGATGGTCCCATTCGGTATCGCCGGACTGCTTCACGCCGTTGAAGCGCAGGCCGAACTTGTTGTCCTCGCCAAAGCGCCGGCCCACATCCACCGCGCCGCCGGCCTGGCTGCCGGAGGCCCAGGTGCCGGTGAACGAGGTGATGTCCTTGTCGGTGGCGCGCTTGGGCACCACGTTGATCCCGCCGCCCACACTGCCGCGCGGCGAGATGCCGTTGATCAATTGGCTGGGGCCTTTGACGACGTCGACGCGGTCGGCCATTTCCATGTCGATGGTGTACGTCGGCAACACGCCGTACAGGCCGTTGTAGGCCACATCACTGTTGAACAGGCTGAACCCGCGAATGGTGAACTGCTCATAACGCCCACCGGCCGGGTTGGTGGCGCGCACCGACGGGTCGCTGGCGATCAGGTCGCCGAGGGTGCGCGCCTGTTGGTTCTTCACCGCCTCCTGGGTGTAGGTGGTCATGCTGAACGGCGTGTCCATGAAGTCCCGCGAGCCCAGCAGGCCTTGCGAACCACGCCGCGCCACTTGCCCACCGGCGTAGGTATCGCCGTCGTCCAGACTGCTGGTGCCGAGGATGGAGGTCGGCGCCAGTTGCAGGCTGCTGCCATCGGGCACCGGCACCAGCATGTAGGCCTGCTCCCCCATCGGTTGCAGTTGCAGGCCAGAGCCTTGCAGCAGGCGTGCAAAGCCTTCTTCCACGGCGTACTCGCCGGACAAGCCAGCGCTGCTGCGGCCACTGACGAGCGCCGGGTCCACCGACAGGTTGACCCCCGACAGCCCGGCGAAACGCGTCAGCGCCGCACTCAGGCTACCGGCTGGCACCTGGTAGCTGCGCCGGCTGACGGTGTCTTCGGCATAGCTGACGGGCACGAACAACGGGCTGGCGCTGAGGCTCAGCAGCAGGCTCAGGTTGAGCAACGGGCGCAAGCGCAAGGAGGGGACTGCGGACATGGGAAGAAGCTCTCGATTTTGTTCACTTACCTGGAATGACAGGCGAGGTGAAAAAAAGGGACAGGCTTCGACGAATACTTTTCAGAAAAAGTTCAAGCGCTCCTTAAGCAGCATTCATGGCGTGTTTACGCACTCTGACCGGATGCGTCGGCCGAATAGATGACCGTTTGCGCACTGCCCGGCGCAACGGTTGGCCGGGTGAAGTAGGTGTCGCCTTCGTCGGTGAGGATCTCGTAGTCGGCTTTGCGCGTGGCGCTGGCGTGCTTGATGATTTTCAGCACGCGCTGGAATTTCACGCTTTGCGTACCGTTCTGGTTGGGCCCGGTCAGCACGTTGACGCTTTGAAACCAACCCGCGTGCTGCTTGTTGCCCACCAGCGCGCTGGTCATCGCCTCGAACCGCTCCAGTCGGGTGAAGCCCCACAGCGTCTGTTCCTCGACCGTGGCGTCCGGCGTGGCGGCGCCGGTGAACACGAAGAGATTGATCGCCGGGCTGTCTTCGCAAAAGAAGTCGTAAGGCACCAGGCCGTCGACCATTTTCCTGCCGGGCACAAAGCCCTTTTTATGCACCTGAAACATCGCCACCTCCGCTCAATCAATGGCGACCAGTCTAATGAGCGGCGACGTACAGGGCGGTCAAGCCAATGTAATGTCGTGTAAAGATCGTGCGCTGTGCAGGTTGATTTCCACGGTCAGCCCGCCCGCCGCTTCGTTGCGGGCCGCGATGGTGCCGCCGTGCATCTGCACCGCCCGTGCGGCGATGGCCAAGCCCAGGCCGAAACCGACGCGGGCATCCCCCGCGCCCCGCTCGAACGGCTGGAAGATGCTGTGCAATCGGTCATTGGCAACGCCCGGCCCGTGGTCGGTGATGCGCACCGTGAGACGGTTCGCGTCGCGGCTGATATGCGCCGAAACCCGCACCGTGGTGTCCGGTCGGGTGTAGCGCACGGCGTTGCGGATCACATTCTCGAAGCAGCGGTACAGCAACTCACCGCTGACACACGCGATAAACGGCGGGCAGGCCTGCAGGTGCACGCGACAGCCTTTGATCCCGGCCTCGAACTGCGCGTCTTCGACGATCATCGCCAGCAACTCAGTGATGTCCACGGGCTCACGCTCGATGCTTTCGGGCCGGCCTTGCAGGCGTGCCAGGGTCAGCAGCGCTTCGATCAGGGTGTCCATGCGTTCGGATTCATGCTCGATGCGTTCGAGCATTTCCAGGCGCGCGGCATCCTGGCGCAACAGGCCGATAGCCGCTTGCATGCGTGTCAGCGGTGAGCGCAGTTCATGGGAGATGTCGTGCAGCAAATGCTGCTGGGCTTGCACCAGCACCTTGAGCTGGTTGGCCATGCGGTCGCAGTCTTCGGCCAGGTCGACGATTTCATCACGGCGCTTGCCCATCGAGGGCTTGACCCGGGTTTCGAAGCGTCCCTGGGCCACATCGCTCATCGCCCGACGTAAGTACGCCAATGGCCAGGCCAGGTAGTACGCCATGTAACCGCTGAACAGCGCACTCATCAACGTGCCGATGATCAGCGGGATTTGGTGCCACGGCCTGCCGCCGTCAATACCGGGGAAGTGGGTCGAGCGCAGCGAAAGCGCCAGGCCTTCCTTGCTGATGACCGCGTGTTCATAGGCCGGCCGCGTAACGGGGGCACCAACCAGCAACTGGCCGGCGCTGTCATAGACACCGATGGCTTGGTCCGACGGATGCTCCCATACCGCCAGAAGCTGGCCGGCCGCTTCGACACCAAATTGTTGTAGCAGCTTCTGTTCACTCGCGAGGATGGCTTCAACATGCGGGTCGCCTGGGCGGAAGCGGCCCAACTCAAGCACGCCGACCCCGACCAGAAACGTCAAGGTGGTCGCCAGCCAGAAAGCCAGGAACAGTTTCCAGAACAGCAGGCTGGGCTTGATCATTCGGCAATCAACAGGTAGCCGAGACCGCGCACGCTCTGGATCCAGGCCTTGGCATCCGGGCGCGGCCCGAGCTTTTGCCGGATGCTGCTGATGTGAACGTCGATGCGCCGGTCATAGCGGGTCAGCGGACAGCCCAGGGCGTTGAGCGACAGGTCCCTTTTGCTCACCACTTGGCCGGCGCTGCGGGCCAGTTCTTCGAGCAGGCTGAACTCGGTGCTGGTCACACCCAGCTCGGCACCGTTCCACAGAGCCTGGCGCTTGCCTGGCCACAACACCAGCGAGCCGGTCTTGATCACCTCGGTGGTCGGCTGGCCCACCGCCTGCACCCTGCGCATGATGGCGCGCAGGCGTGCCACCAATTCACCTGGGGAACTGGGCTTGGGCACATAGTCGTCGGCACCGAGTTCCAGGCCGGTGATGCGATCGATGTTGTCGCCACGGGCGGTGAGCAATACCACCGGTACTTGGCTGACGGCACGGATACGCCGGAGTACCTCGATACCCGAGCGCTGGGGCAGCATGACGTCCAGCACCACAATGCTATGGCGCCCCGACAGCGCCTCGACCTCACCCTCCTCACCTGTATGCACGGCCGTGACCTCGAAGCCTTCACACGCCAGGTACTGGCTCAGCATTTCAGTCAATTCCTGATCGTCGTCGACTAGCAGTACGGAGATCATTGCGGGCTCGTCAGTGGAGTGGGGGCGCATTATCAGCCTTGCAGCAGGGATTCGGGCCAACCTTTACCTAACTTGACATTCAGTTAACCGCACCAAACGCGATGCGCTCTTATGCTGGGGGTTCACCAGTCTGGCCGCGTGGCGATTTATCCAAGCGAGCCGGCGCTGCTTGTCGATGTATTCTGGAAAAGATCTTGATGAATTTTTCGCGCCTGCTCTGCTCGGTTGCGCTGCTGCTCAACACCTCACTGGCACTCGCCCAAGGCTTCAAAATCTCCGATATTCGAATCAATGGCCTGCAACGGGTCTCGGCGGGCAGCGTATTCGGCGCATTGCCGCTGAACGTCGGCGACGAAGCGGATGACCGGCGTTTGGTGGATTCCACTCGCGCGTTGTTCAAGACCGGGTTCTTCCAGGACATCCAGTTGAGTCGCGAAGGCGACGTGCTGATTATCAATGTAGTCGAGCGCCCTTCGGTTGCCAGTATCGAGTTCGAGGGCAACAAGGCGATCTCCACCGAAGACTTGATGAAAGGCATGAAGCAATCGGGCCTTGCCGAAGGCGAGATATTCCAGCGGGCCACCCTGGAAGGCGTGCGCAACGAGTTGCAGCGCCAGTACGTCGCCCAGGGCCGTTACTCGGCGTCGGTCGACACCGAGGTCGTGGCTCAGCCGCGCAATCGGGTCGGCCTGAAAATCAAGATCGATGAAGGCCAAGTGGCGTCGATCCAGCACATCAACGTGGTGGGCAATACGGTGTTCCCCGACGACACGTTGGGCGACCAATTTACGCTCAAGACCAGTAACTTGCTGTCATTTTTCAAGAACGACGATAAATACGCGCGGGAGAAACTCTCCGGCGACCTCGAACGGCTGCGCTCCTATTACCTGGACCGTGGCTACATCAACATGGATATCACCTCGACCCAGGTCTCCATGACCCCGGACAAGAAGCACGTCTACATCACCGTGAACATCCAGGAAGGCCAGAAATACACGGTGCGCGAGGTCAAGTTGAGTGGTGAGCTGAAAGTCCCGCAAGACCAGGTCCAGTCATTATTACTGGTGCAAAAGGGCCAGGTGTTTTCACACAAGTTGATGACGACCACCTCGGAACTGATCACCCGCCGCCTGGGCAACGAAGGCTATACGTTCGCCAACGTCAACGGTACGCCTCAGGTACATGAAGAAGACCACACGGTGGACATCACCTTCAGCGTCGACCCCGGCAAGCGGGCTTACGTCAATCGCATCAACTTCCGGGGCAATACCAAGACCGACGACAAGGTGCTGCGTCGCGAAATGCGCCAGATGGAAGGCGGCTGGGCGTCGACCTACCTGATCGACCAATCCAAGGTGCGCCTGGAGCGCCTGGGGTTCTTCAAGGAGGTGAACGTCGAGACGCCAGCCGTGGCCGGGCTGGATGACCAGTTGGATGTGAACTACGCCGTGGAGGAACAAGCCTCCGGCTCGATCACGGCCAGCGTCGGCTTCGCCCAGAGCTCGGGCCTGATCCTCGGCGGGTCGATTACCCAGAACAACTTTCTCGGCACAGGTAATTACGCCAGCCTGGGGCTGACCCGTTCGTCCTACCAGAGCAAGTACAACATCGGTTTCACCGACCCCTACTTCACCACCGATGGGGTCAGCCTGGGTTACAACGCGTTCTACAGTAAGACCGACTACAACAAGTACTACGATGACGGGGTGTCTTATTACGCCATCAACAGTTTTGGCCTCGGCGCCAGCCTCGGTTACCCGATCAATGAGACCTCCCGTCTGACTTTCGGCCTGACGGCACAGCACGACAACATCGAGCCGGGCACCTACAGCGCCGACGAGATCTACGACTTCATCGAGCGCGAAGGCAAGCAGTTCACCAACTTCAAGGCCAGCGCAGGCTGGTCGGAATCGACCCTGAACAAAGGCGTACTGGCGACGCGCGGGCATTCGCAAAACCTCAACCTGATGGTGACGGTACCCGGCAGTGACCTGAGCTTCTACAAAATCGACTACACGGGGCAAACCTTCCTGCCGATCAGCAATGCCACGGCCCTGCGCTTGCACACCAAGCTCGGTTACGGCAACGGCTATGGTTCCACGGACGGGTTGCCCTTCTATGAAAGCTATACGGCGGGCGGCGAAGGCTCGGTGCGCGGGTTTAAAAGCGGTACCCTCGGTCCACGCAGCACGCCGGCGACCGGGGCTTATGCCAGTGAGGGTCAGGCGTACTATTCGGACCGGGACACGGACGCGCTGGGCGGCAATATCCTGATTACCGGTGGCGCGGAGTACTTGTTCCCGGTGCCGTTCATCAAGGACAACAAATCCGTGCGCACCTCGGTGTTCTGGGATATGGGCACGGTGTATTCGGACAAGTGCTACCTGAGCACCACCCTAGGTTGCGACGGTGTGGACCTGAGCCAGATGGCCAGTTCGGTAGGGGTGGGTGTGACGTGGTACAGCCCGCTGGGGCCGCTGAGTTTCAACCTGGCTTATCCGATTCGCACACCCGATAACGCGGAAAAGCAAATATTCCAGTTTTCCATGGGGCAGACGTTCTGATTGTTTCAGCGCGCTAAGGCGCTTAGCTCCGCGCCTAAACCGAGAAAAACCCAAGACAGGACATTCATCTGCAGCCACTTCCCCTCGGAAAACTCACACCGAATCTGACGATTCAAGAATTCCGGCGAGGGTCATTCGTGCGTAAGCCGAGTATGGATTGACGATCCCGCCGCCCCGCAGAGACGCCAGCGTGGCGCCGGGATCGTCCGCTCTCAGTGCAGGAACTTCAACCAGCCAGCCAGTGCCAGCGCGCCAAAGCAGGTCCAGCCCGAGAACAGCCAGCGCCACGCGCGCGTGCGCGGCACGAAGCCGACACCGCGCACAAACGCCACACTCATCGCCACGAACAAGGCCGTTGCCAGCCCGTGATCGGCTTTCCCGTCCGGGGACGCCATCAGCGGCGGATAGAGCGTACACACGAGCATGATCGCAATCGCAATAAACAGGCTCAGCGGGTGAAGGCGTGAGGGTGCCGGGGCGTCGGCGACACGCGGCATCATGGCCGCGGCTCCTCACGGTCGCTCAGGGCGCGACCGGCTTCGGTCTCGCCCCACATCGCATTCAATATCGCCAGCAGCAGCGCAAAACCGACTCCCAGCATCCAGGCGAAATACCACATAGTCTTTACTCCTCTGATGGCGTTAGTAGGCCGAATGTTCGTTGGCGTTGATATGCGCCACGGTGACCTTGCCGCGCATGACGCGATAGGCCCACGAGGTGTAGATCACGATCAATGGCATGAAGATCAACGTGGCCCAGAACATGATCGCCAGGCTCAGATGACTGGACACGCTGTCCCACACGGTCAGGCTCGCCGCAGCCACGGTTGACGACGGCATGACGAACGGGAACATGGACACACCGGCAGTGCTGATCACACCGACCACCGCGAGCGACGAGGCGACAAACGCGGCCAGCGTGCGGCGCATCAGCATCAACAATGCGGCACCGGCGGCGCCCGCCAGGCCCAGTGCAGGCAGCAGCCACAACACAGGATAATGACCATAGTTGGCCATCCAGGCGCCGGCTTCGCGTACCACGGTTTTGTTGAGAATATCCGGCAGCCCGGCGGTATCCACCACCGAGGTAATGCGATAGCCGTCGATCCATTGCAACCACACGCCGGCAATGACGAATGTGCACATCAGCACCAGCGCCGCGCCAACCCCGCCCTTGATCGCACGGGCCTGGATCACGCCTTCAGTGCGGTGCGCCAGATAGGTACCGCCTTGCAGGGTGATCATTGCACTGCTCACCACACCGGTCAGCAACGCGAAGGGGTTCAGCAGTTGCCAGAAACTCCCGGTGTACGTCGAAACCAACATGTTATTGAAGTGGAACGGTACGCCTTGCAACAGGTTGCCGAACGCGATGCCGAACACCAGCGGCGGCACGGCCCCGCCGACAAACAGCCCCCAGTCCCAGGTGCTGCGCCATTTGGCGTTGTGAATCTTGCTGCGATAGTCAAACCCCACCGGGCGGAAGAACAGCGCCCACAGGACCAGAATCATCGCCCAGTAAAACCCGCTGAACGCGGTGGCATACACCACCGGCCACGCGGCGAACAGCGCGCCGCCCGCGGTGATGAACCACACCTGGTTGCCGTCCCAGTGCGGCCCTACGGTGTTGATCGCGACGCGGCGTTCCACGTCCGAGCGGCCGACGAAGGGCAGCAAGGTGCCGACGCCCATGTCGTGGCCGTCCATGATGGCGAAGCCGATCAGCAGTACGCCGACCAGTGCCCACCAGATAATTTTCAGGGTGAAGTAATCAAGCATGATGGAGTTCCTTCATGTTGGCATCGTAAGCATAACGACCGGTTCCGAGGCTGCCCGGCCCTTGGCGGGCGAACTTGACCATCAGGAACATTTCAACCACCAGCAGCACGGTGTAGAAAGCGACGAAGCCTGCCAGCGAGCCATAGAGGTTATTGACGCTAAGGGTGGAGACACTCATGTGAGTGGGCAGCACGCCGTAGATGGTCCAGGGTTGACGACCATATTCAGCGACGAACCAGCCCAGCTCACAGGCCAGCCAAGGCGCAGGCAGCATGCACAGGGCCCAACGCAGCAGCCAGCGGCGGCGTGTGCAGGCCGACTGCAAGGTGCTCCAGAAGGCCAGCCCGAACAGCAGGAGCATGGCGAAACCCAGCGCGACCATGACGCGGAACGCCCAGAACATCGGGGTCACGTGCGGTACGGTGTCGTTCATCGCCTTGTCGATGATCTCCGGCGTGGCTTGGTTCACATCTTCAACGTACTTTTTCAGCAGCAGGCCAAAGCCGAGGTCCGCTTTGTACTCTTCGAAGGTATCGAACGCCGCCTTATCGGTGCGATCGGCCCGCAGGGCTTCAAGCGCATTGACGGCGGTAATGCCACGCAGGATGCGCGCGCGGTTCTTCGCTTTGATGTCGTGAATGCCAGGAATCTGCTTGCTGATCGAGCGTGTGCCGATCAAGCCCATCACCCAGGGCACATCGACTTCCCAGTTATTCCTGGACTCGGCTTCGTTGATGCTGGCCAGCAAGGTCAGGCCCGCCGGCGCGGGTTTGGTTTCCCACATGGCTTCCATGGCCGCCAGCTTGGTTTGCTGCGCCTCACCCACGGTGTAACCCGATTCATCCCCCAGCACGATCACGCTCAGCACCGAGGCCAGACCGAACGCCGCCGCCACCCGGAAGCTGCGTTTGGCGAACTCGACATCACGGTTCTTGAGCAAGTACCAGCTGGAAATCGACAACACGAACATCGAACCGGTGACATAACCGGCCGACACCGTGTGCACAAACTTGGCCTGGGCGACCGGGTTGAACACCACCGCCCAGAAATCGACCATCTCCATGCGCATGGTGATGTAGCTGAATTCCGAGCCCACCGGGTTCTGCATCCAGCCATTGGCGATCAGAATCCACAGCGCCGACAGGTTGGTACCGACGGCCATCAGCAGCGTGACCAGCAAGTGGTGTTCTTTCTTCAGGCGATCCCAGCCAAAGAAGAACAGACCGATCATGGTCGATTCGAGGAAGAACGCCATCAAGCCCTCGATGGCCAGCGGCGCACCGAAGATGTCGCCCACGTAGTGCGAGTAGTACGCCCAGTTGGTGCCGAACTGGAATTCCAGGGTGATACCGGTTGTCACCCCCAGGGCGAAGTTAATGCCGAATAACTTGCCCCAGAAGCGCGTCATGTCCTTCCAGATGACATTCCCGGTCATCACATAGACGCTTTCCATGATGACGAGCAGCCACACCATGCCAACCGTCAGCGGTACGAATAGAAAGTGGTAAAGCGCAGTAGCTGCGAACTGCAGCCGTGACAAATCCACCAGTTGTTCTGATATCACTTGCTTGCCCCTTGAGTCGAGGTGGGTACACCGAAACGGTTGCCGACAATGTTCGGGTCGACACTGACGTGCGAATCCCGGATGAACAGCCACCACAGCACGCTCAACAGCAGGAGCTTGATCAGCACCGCTGTAATCAGATGGCGTAGTAGGCGTTTGTCGGAAATGGTCATGCCTATGCAGTAAGCACAGGACATGCCAAAGGCAGAATTTCTATTTTTATCGTTTAAAAACAGTAATTTATAGATTTTTAGCGGCGAGTTTGACGCACCACCGCAGATCAATCCGCTGCCAATCTGCCAGCATGGCAGTCATTGGCAGTCGTAGATGACTAGGCCAGGCCCTGTTCTTTCAGGCGTCGGTACAAGGTGCGGTCGCTGATCCCCAGGTGCTTGGCCAGCTCGCTGCGGGTGCCTTTGAACGTCGCCAGTGCCTGCGCCAGCGAGCTGTCATCGAACGTCGTCGAAGCATCAGCATCAGCCTGAAGCGGCAGCGCCACGGACGCCTGGGGTAAATGGATGGCGCGGATGACGCCATCGTCAGCGAACAGACTCGCTCTTTCCAGGGCATTGCGTAACTCACGGATATTGCCAGGCCACGGATACTGCTGAAGCCTTGCCAGGGCTTCGGCGTCGATGGTCAGCCGACGCTTGCCGGCACCGCGACGTTGTAGAAATGAATTCACCAGCAAGCCGATGTCTTCTACCCGGTTGCGCAAAGGGGGCAAGTGAATGGGAAAAGCGCTGATGCGGTAGTACAGGTCCTGCCTGAACTCGCCCTTTTCCATCATTTTTTCCAGCGGTTTGTGGGTGGCGGCAATCAATCTGAAATTGGCGTGGAAGGTCTCGACACTGCCGACCCGGCGATAGGTGCCCGATTCGATCAGGCGCAACAGTTTGACCTGCATGGACAACGGCACATCGCCAATCTCATCTAGAAACAACGTGCCGCCCTGGGCCGTTTCAACCAAGCCGGGCTTGCGCGTGACGGCGCCGGTGAAGGCACCTTTTTCATGGCCGAACAGCTCGCTCTCAAAGAGTGTTTCGGTCAAGCCAGAGCAATCCACCACGACAAACGGCCCGCTGGCCCGCTCGCTGGTTTCATGGACGGCGCGCGCGAACAGCTCTTTGCCCGTGCCCGACTCGCCCAGGAGCAGCACCGGCAACATGGAGGGCGCCACCCGCTGCAGTTCCGACAGGGCGAGGTTGAAGGCCGGTGAACAGCCTACCAAGCCATCGTTGCTCGGGCGCGCCGACGCGCTGCGCACCAGCGTCAGGCGCTCCACATAAGCGGTGATCGCACCGTGCTCGTCGAGGATCGGGCGTAATTCGACATCGACGTGCTCAGGCCCCCGCGGTGTGTGGTGGATGTGCAAGACACGATCCGGCCCACGCATTTCCTGGGCCTTTTTCATCGGGCAATTCTCACCCGCCTGGTCACAGGGGACGTCGTAATGGTGTGAGATCTGATAACACTTATGGCCGATAAACGGTTTGTCAGCGCTACCGAACTGGCGCTGATAGGCCGTGTTGGCCGCCAGGATGTTGTAGTCCGGATCGAGCACGATCATTGGATTGGGCTCGTGTTCCAGAAACGAAACAAGCGACTGCACTTGATCCGGGCGTGGGACGGCGTCGGGTGGGGTAGGCAGAAAAGTCTTCATCACGGCTCCTGGTATCCATTCTTCCATCCTGTTGTGGCACTGCCACCTCTGTCAAGGCACTGCCAATGGCAGATTAATCCGCCAGACGCAGGCCTGAACAAGCCCATAGACAAACACAAAGCCCAATAAAATCAATTGGATATTAGGCTATTTGGCTAAAATCCTGGCCTGGCAAACTTATTGCAGCGTCAGTCCTTAGTCTAAGCGGCTCGAAAAAAAAGCCCCCCCTAAGGAGACAGTTCATGCGCGTCAAACTTCACGTCGAAGGCTTCTTCGACCCTGCTACCCACACCGTCAGCTATCTGGTACTCGATGAGGCCACCCGCCACTGCGCGCTCATCGACAGCGTATTGGATTACGATCCTAAATCAGGCTACACCGCCACCACCTCCGCCGACCGTCTGATAGCACGGGTGAACGAGCTGAACGCAAAGGTCGAGTGGATTCTCGAGACCCACGTCCACGCCGACCACCTGACCGCCGCGCCCTACCTGAAAGAAAAGCTCGGCGGAAAAATAGGCATCGGCAGCCAGATCTCGACCGTGCAAAAGGTCTTCGGCACGCTGTTCAATACCGGTAGCGAGATGCCCCGCGACGGCAGCCAGTTCGATCACCTGTTCGTCAACGACGAATCGTTCAGCATCGGCACGCTGCACTGCACCGCGCTGCATACACCCGGCCATACGCCAGCCTGCATGACTTACCTGATCAGCAAGGGCAGCGAAACGGCGGCCTTCGTCGGCGATACGCTGTTCATGCCCGACTACGGCACCGCCCGCTGCGACTTCCCCGGCGGTAATGCGCGCACGCTGTTCCAGTCAATCAACAAAGTGTTGAGCCTGCCCGCAGATACGTTGCTGTATATGTGCCACGACTACCAGCCAGGCGGCCGCGAGGTGCAATTCGTCAGCACCGTTGCCGAACAACGCGAGCACAACGTGCATGTGCGCAATGGCATCAGTGAGGAGGAGTTCGTGGCGATGCGTACCAAGCGGGATGCCTCGATGGACATGCCGACACTGATCCTGCCCTCGGTCCAGGTCAACATGCGAGCCGGGCATTTGCCCGAGCCTGAATCGAACGGGACCCGCTATCTGAAAATCCCGCTCAACGTCGCCTGACACTCACCCCCCCCCCAAAAAAACATATAAGAAAAAATACCCATAACGGAGACACTTATGGATATCCGCCGCCTTGCACCTGCTTTATCGGTATCAGAACAGATTCTCCCCAGCCAATTGGCTGAACTGAAAGCCGCCGGCTTTCGTGCCATCATTTGTAACCGCCCCGATGGCGAAGGCAGCGACCAACCGTTGTTTGCCGAAATCAAACGCGCCGCCGACGCAGTCGGCATCGAGGCGCACTACCTTCCCGCCGAATCGGGCAAAGTCACCGACGAGCAAGGGGCGGCCTTCGGCAAGCTGTTGGAAACGCTGCCCAAGCCGGTGTTGGCCTATTGCCGGTCCGGTATGCGCTCGACAACGATGTGGGCGCTGTCACAAGCGGGTCAACACGACCTGCCGCACATCGTCGAGAGCGCCAAAAAAGCCGGCTTCGACATGAAAGGCGTGATTCGGCGGATTGCGAACCAGGGTCGCACGCCGGTCGAAGTGGCTGAGGCGCAGCACACCGTGGTCATCATCGGCGCTGGCGCGGCGGGTATCGCCACCGCCTCCAGCCTGCTGGCCCGCGCGCCGGGGCTCGACATTGCGATCGTCGACCCGGCCGATGTGCATTACTACCAGCCCGGCTGGACCTTGGTGGGTGGCGGTGTGTTCGACGCGCGCCAAACGGCTCACACGATGGGCACCACCCTGCCCCGCGGCGTGCATTGGATCAAGGCGGCGGTGGCGGCTTTCGAGCCCGAGCGAAATGCGGTCATTCTGGATGGCTGCCGGGTCGTCAAATACGAGCAACTGATCGTGTGCCCCGGCCTGAAGCTCGATTGGCATGCCATCGAGGGGTTGTCGGAGACCCTGGGCCGCAACGGCGTGACCTCCAATTACCTGTATCACCTGGCGCCTTATACCTGGGAAAGGGTGCAGCAACTGCGGGGTGGCCGGGCGATTTTCACGCAGCCGCCGATGCCGATCAAATGTGCCGGGGCGCCGCAAAAAGCCATGTACCTATCGGCCGATCATTGGAAACGCAGCGGCGTACTGGATGCCGTCGAGATCGAGTTCTACAGCGCCGGTGCGGTGCTGTTCGGGGTTCCCGACTATGTGCCGGCGCTGATGGAATACGTCACTGCTTACGGTATCGACCTGAATTTCGGCAACACCCTCACCCACGTCGATGGCCCGGCACGGACGGCCACGTTCAGCGGCGTGAATCCGGATGGCAGCCCCCGTGTGGTGACCCGTGAGTTTGATTTGCTGCATGTGGTGCCACCGCAGGTCGCGCCGGACTTCATTCGGGTCAGCCCGCTGGCTGACGCGGCCGGCTGGATTGATGTCGACCCCGCCACGCTACGGCATAAAACCTGGGCAAACATTCATGCACTGGGCGACGCGGCCAATTCGAGCAACGCCAAGACCGCTGCCGCCGCCCGCAAGCAGGCGCCGGTGGTGGCCCATAACGTGTTGGCGGTCATGGGTAAGGCGAACGGTTGCGCCCAATACGACGGTTATGGCTCCTGCCCGCTGACGGTGGAACGCGGCAAGATCGTCCTGGCGGAGTTCACCTATGGCGGCAAGGTCGCCCCCAGCTTCCCGTCATGGCTGATCGACGGCACCCGCCCCTCCCGGCTGGCCTGGCTGCTCAAAGAGCGGATTCTTCCACCGCTGTATTGGAAGGGCATGCTCAAGGGCCGCGAATGGCTGGCGAAACCCGAGTTGACCGACCGATGAAATCAGGGCTGAACGCAAGGAGACTGAAATGATCATGGTCTTACTGCTCGGACTGACAGTGGGCGTGATTCTGGCGCTGACCGGCGCCGGCGGTGGAATACTCGCGGTGCCGTTGCTGGTGTTCGGGGCGGGCTTGAGCATGGCCGAGGCCGGGCCCATTGGCCTGCTGGCCGTCGGCCTGGCCGCGACCCTGGGCGCGGTGATGGGCCTGAAAAACGGCACCGTCCGCTACAAGGCAGCGCTGTTGATTGCCTTCGCTGGGATCATCTGTTCGCCCCTGGGCCTTTGGCTGGCGCAGCGCACGCCGAATCGTCCGTTGACGATCATATTTGCCTGCGTGCTGATGTATGTGGCGTTCCGGGTATTCAAACGGTCGTTGCCACCGTCCCCGGCGTCAAAGGCCGCCGTCGCGACCAAGCCGCCGCCCTGCGTATTGGACGCCCAACGCGGCAAGCTGAACTGGACGGCGCCGTGCGCCTGGGCGCTCACGGTGTCGGGCGTGGTTGCGGGCGGGCTTTCGGGCTTGCTCGGCGTGGGCGGCGGCTTTGTGATGGTGCCGGCGCTGCAGCGATACACCAATTTGACCGCGCAGTCGGTGCTGGCAACGTCCCTGGCGGTGATTGCACTGGTGTCGATGTCCGGCGTTGCCGCCAGCTCTGCGGCCGGGCATCTGCAGTGGGCGATTGCCCTGCCGTTCTCCATAGGTGCATTGTTTGGAATGGCCTGCGGGCGCCTGATCGCAGCGCGGCTGGCAGGCCCGCACTTGCAACGCGGGTTTGCCGCCGTGTCGATGCTGGTCGCGGTGGCCCTCTTGGTCAAAGCGATTGGAGCATGAGCCTAGACTAGCGACTACCAGGCGTGCCTGAGCCACGCCTGTCACCCATGACGGGACAAGCCCCATGCAGTTCCCCGGCAAGCGTGAACTGGACCGACGCCTGGTTGGCAGCAGCCTGTTATTTGGCATCGGTTGGGGCATTGCCAGGATTTGCCCCGGCCCGGCGGTGGCCATCCTGCTGAAAGAACACTGGCAAGCCGTCGTGTTTTTGCATCTAAGACGCAACTACCGCCGCAGTATTTTATTGAATAACGGTTAAAGGCAGACTCAACTTATCAGCTGAATCGAATCATCTGCTTAATGCGACAAACCACTGTAGCTGCGCGCGCAACATTATAAGTCGGGTGAATATCCGCACCAAAAAAATCCAAATTTACTGTGCCACCGCGTTAGCCATTAGTCGAATACTGCCCCTCACAAGCAGGGCTTTATAGTGCATGATAGAAAAACCAACCACGATTAAAATCGACTCTCGGTACTTTTAATGTCGCCCATACACGCCTCACCCAACACCCTTCAGATAAATGAGGAACTGTTGCAATTACTCCGAGCGACGGCGAACGCCCAAACGCTCTGGATGACAACTGTCAATCATTTAGAGGCGGCCTGTGATGAGGTATGGCTGGCTCGCATGTTTGAGGTGGAGAGCCTTGAAAACCAATACAGGGCTTGCCAGGACCAGCTGTTTTCCTATCTAAAAAAAGCGATCAAGATCTAAATCCCTAATTACGACCCTGCACTTTTTTCGAGCGTTGGAGCCCTGAATACGGGCCGGCCATAACCCGGACTCTCTGAATATTCGACTAAAGTACAAGGCCGCACTGTTACGCTCGCAAACACCCCCTTAGTTGAAGAGCCAGCCTCTTCTCCAACGCCCTACAGACGTGGGCTGTAACCTTTCAGCCCCACCGCCCCACAATGTCTCGCACATTCCAACATTTTTTAGACACGGCGCGAATTGTCCTTCGGAACAGCGCAACCGTCAGACTAAAACTAAAGCATTGGGATGGATGGTCGACATTCAGGGAATCAAGGATCACTCAACCTGCGTTACAACCTGGAGTCCATATGTTCGGCTGGATCAGCAATATCCGAGTCAGTGCTAAATTAAGTTTGGGATTCGGCCTGGTACTGGGGCTTGCATTGCTGCTGGCCGCCACCGGCTGGTACGCCGTTGTGACATTGACCGATCGCGGGCTGAAGGTTGAGGAAATTGCTCAGATCAGCGATTACACCAAAGACTTGCGCATCATTCGTTTACGCATCGGTACGAACAGTCAACCGGATGCCTATCAACCGCTGCAGCAAACCCTGGACCGCCTAGCAGCCCACCTGGACAGCATCAGCGAAACATTCATCGACCCACGGGATCAAGACCTGATTCAACAGCAGGGAAATGCGGCCAAAGAGTACGGCCAACTGCTGCACGACCTGTCCACGCCCAACGTTGACCAAGCATCCCTGTTTAAACGGATGGGACAGTTGGGTGACGTGCTGCTCGACACCACGCAAAAACTGATTGAATCGCAAAATACCAAACGCGATTCCGATGCCGCGTCCGCCAAGACCTCACTCGGACTCGTCGCGACCCTGGCCCTGCTGCTGGGCGCACTCGCCGCATGGGTCATCACACGGCAAATCGTCAATCCACTGCAGCACACGCTCCAGGCGGTGAACCGCATTGCCCGGGGCGATTTGACCGAGCCTGTGGCGGTGACCCGGCGTGATGAACTGGGCCAACTGCAGTCAGGCCTCCAACAGATGATGCTCAACCTTCATGAGCTGATCGACGGCATTCGATCCGGCGTCATCCAGGTTGCCAGCGCTGCCGAACAGCTGTCGGCGGTCACCGAGCAAACGAACTCCGGCATCAGCAACCAGAAAGCCGAAACGGATCATGTCGCCACCTCAATGAACGAGATGACCGCCACCGTCCACAACGTCGCCCGCAACGCCGAGGAGGCCTCCGCCGCCGCCTCCGCCGCAGATCAGCAAGCCTGCGAGGGCGAGCAGATCGTCGGGGAAGCCATCGCGCAGATCCAGCGCCTGGCGGCAGAACTCAACCAGTCGGCAGACGCCGTGCGCCACCTCCAGGAACAAAGCGATAAAATCGGCGGCGTACTGGATGTGATCAAGGCCGTCGCCCAGCAAACCAACCTGTTGGCGCTGAACGCTGCGATTGAAGCCGCCCGCGCCGGAGAGGCCGGTCGCGGTTTTGCGGTCGTGGCTGACGAGGTGCGCAACCTCGCCCTGCGTACCCAGCGCTCCACCGAAGAAATTGAAATCCTGGTCGCCGGCGTACAAAGCGGCACCCAAGCCGTGGCCACCGGCATGGAAAGCAGCCTGTTGCTGAGCGAAAGCAGCGTGGAACACACCCACCGCGCCGTCAGCGCGCTGGAGAACATCACCAGCAAGGTCTCGATCATTCAGGCGATGAATCAGCAGATTGCCACGGCGGCGGAACAGCAAAGCGCCGTCACCGAGGAGATCAATCGCAGCGTGATCAACGTTCGCGACATCTCCGACCAGACGGCAAACACCTGCGAAGAAACCGCCGCGTCGAGTAACGAACTGGCGCGGCTGGGGCATGAGCTGGAAAAGCTCGTGGAGCGTTTCAAGGTCTAGGAATGAGTCCGGCTCGGTGGCGCAGACACGCCCTGTCGATCGCTCGACAGCGCGCCGGCGCTACGCCCCAACCCATAGATCGCAAGGGCTGCCAGACCGCAAGGCACCACCAGTGCTGCAAACACTTGCGCGAAGGTCCAGCCCCAACTCAGCATCTGCGCGCCGGCAAAGGCGCTGAGGATCGCGCCCAAACGACCGATGCCGCTCATCCAACTGGCGCCAGTGGCTCGCGCCTGGGTGGGGTAGAACGTGGCGGCCAGCGCATTCATGCCGACGCTGGCGCCATTGAGGCCAAACCCGACCAGCCACGCGATCAGGCACAGCAGGAGGAAGTGCCCCGTGGCCTGGCCGATCGCATAAATCACCCCACCGCTCAACACGAACACCGCCATCAACACCCGGTATTTGTTCCAGCGATCCATGACCCAACCGACACACAGCGCGCCGGCAGGTCCGCCGATCTGGAACATCGCGGTCACAATGGCCGCGTCCGCCACGCTGTAACCGCCCCCCTCTTTCACCAGGGTCGGTAACCAGCCGCTGAACAGGTAGACCAGAAACAACGCCAGCACATAACCACTCCACAGCATCAACGTGCCGACGCGATAGGACGGGGACAATACGATGCGCATCGCCGAAGCGCGCAGCAGCGGATGAGCCGGCAGGCAGAAGGTCGATTTCGCGTGACTGACGCCCGGCGCGAGTTTTTCCACAATGGCGCGGATACGCGCGTTCGGCGCCCGTTTGGCGACCAGGAAGGTCACCGACTCGGGCAGTTTGAAATACAGCAACGGCGCCACCAGCAGGGGCAAGACGCCGCCCAGCACCAGCATGCTTTTCCAGCCGAAGGCCGGGATCATCCAGGCTGACAGAAACCCGCCTCCGGCGGCGCCCAGGGAGAACCCGCAAAACGCCACCGTAATCAGGAACGAACGGCTGCGCTGCGGCGCGTACTCCGAGACCAGGGTACTGGCATTCGGCATGGCCGCGCCGAGCCCCAACCCGGTGAGGAAGCGCAGGATCACCATGGTGCTGATGTCCGGGGAAAACGCCGTCGCCAGCGTCCACAAGCCAAACATGGACACACTGCTCACCAGCACGATCTTGCGCCCGTAACGGTCGGCCAGCGGCCCGGCGACCAATGCGCCGACCGCCAGGCCAATCAACGCCGCGCTCAGCACCGGGCCCAACTGCTGATGGCTCAAGCCCCAGTCCATTTTCAATTGTGGTGCGATAAAGCCCATGATTGCCACATCGAAGCCATCCAGGCCGATGATCAGGAAACCGAGAAACACCACCCACTTCTGAAAGCCGCCAATAGGGCGACTGTTGATCAGCGCGTGAATGTCGATGGGTTGAGTGGTCAGCATAAAAGTCACCTCTGTGTTGTGGGGGCGCTCAACCACTGCGCCCGCTTTTTTATTGGGGTGAAACGGCAACCGGCAGCTCAAACGCGGCCGAGGCTGTGGAACCGCACCGGACGGATAATCCGGGTTTCCTGGGCAACGATCAGATGCGCCGAAGCCTGCAGGTAGACCGGGAAGCGGGGATCGCTATCCCGCGCCTGACTGCGTCGTTCGAAGTCATCGAGACTGTCGTAGCCCCACAGGTGCACGACCTGGTTCAAAGGGCCGATGCTGCTGGTATAGAACCCCAGCGGCGCGCCCAGATGCTCGAGCAAAACCGGCATCGCCAGGCGATCGAAGACCTCGATGAACTCGGGCATGCCCCGTGGGCGAATGGTGTAGATACGGTGGTCGATGACCGGCTTGTGATTCATCAGGCCACCTCCTGCCGAGGCGTGCCCGGTGTTTTTGCGGCGGCCACCCGAGCCAGGTGCAGGCCCGTGAGGTAGCCGAAAGTCATGATCGGCCCGAGCGTGATACCGGCGGCGGGATAGTTGCCGCCCATGATGCTCGCGCGGTCGTTGCCCACCGCGTACAGCCCATCGATCGCCTGGCCCTGAAGGTCGAGCACTTCACCGCAGACGCTGGTTTTGATGCCGTCAAAGGTGCCGAGATCGCCCATGATGACTTTGAGGGCGTAGTAAGGGCCGTCGCCAATCGGCGCCACGCACGGGTTCGGCAGGTTCTGCGGGTCGGCAAGGTAGCGGTTGAAGGCAGTGGTGCCGCGGCCGAACTGCCGATCCACGCCCTGCCCCGCCGTGCGGTTGTAGTCGCGCACGGTCTGTTCCAGCCCGGCCGCGTCGAGCCCGGCGCTCTGCGCCAATTCAGCCAGGGTGCGGCCGCTGTGCAGGTAGCCATTGCGCAGCAATGGCCCGAGGGGCATCGGCGCCGGCTTGGCGTAACCCAGGCCGTACTTGGCCATGGTCCGGCGGTCGCAGATCAACCACATGGCGGTTTCGCTCTGATCGGCACAGGCTTCGATCATCGCCGCGCCGACGTCGTGGTAGGAGTTGGACTCGTTGGTGAACCGTTGGCCATTGCGGGTCACACCGATCACGCCGGGCTTGTAGCGATCGAGCAAATGCGGAAAGGCCGTGAACGTGCCGTGCCCCATCGGCACTTTCGAGACGGGCATCCAGGCAGCGGGCGCCTTGAGCCGGATATCGACGCTGCCGCCCAACGCCTCGGCCATGCGTGCGCCATCCCCGGTGTTGGTCTGCGGCACCGGTGAGAAATGCTCGCCACCGCGACGCACATGGGGATAGGCCTGCTTCAAGCGTTGCAGGTCATGGGAAAACCCGCCGCTGGCCAGTACCACCGCGTGGCGGGCTTCAAACCGCAACTCGCCGCCTTCGGTCTGAGCGATCACCCCCGTTACCCGGTCTGCGCTTTTCAACAATTGCCGGGCGCTGGTTTGCGTCAGGATCGGAATCCCCAGGTCCAGCGCCGATTTCGCCAGCCGCGCGGCCAAGGCATTGCCGCTGGTGACCTGGATGCCGCGCCGGTAAAGCAGCAATTCCTTGGCATGCGTCATCAGGCGCTTTGCGACATAAAGGAACGAGGTCAGGGATTTGGTCGCATTGAAGAAATGCTTGAGGTCGGCATTCGACGAATTGAACATCATCCCAATGAACGTGATGGTTTTGAGCGGCGGGCGCAGACGTGCCATGTCGGCGCCCAGCCGGCGAATGTCGAAAGGCGCGGCGAGGATCGAACGGCCGATATCGACGCCACCGCCCACGTCCGGGTGGTAATCCGGATAGAGGGTCGGAATGAACCGGACCTCGGTCTCTCGCTGGAAAAAGTCGATCATCTGCGGCGCGTTATCGAGAAACGCATCGACAGCCTCGGCATCGTAAAAATCGCCCGTTTCGTTCTTCATGTAGGTCAGCGCGGCCTCCCGACTGTCCGCGATGCCCTTGGCCTTGGACAGCGTGTTGCCGGGAATCCACAGCACCCCTCCCGAGAACGCGGTGGTGCCGCCGAAGTACGCATCCTTTTCAATCACAATGACTTCCAGCCCCTGCTTGCGCGCGGTGATGGCGGTCGCCAGGCCACCGGCACCGGCGCCGATCACCAGTACGTCGCACCGACGGATCGCCTCGGTAGTTGTCGTCGTCATAGTCAGTCTCACTCGGTAAAAGCCAGCCGAACGCTCGCCGTCATCGACAGCACGACAGGCACAGGTTGGCTTGGGTATTCGGAGTCGGCCATCAGCGGCCGGACGCGGGTCAGGCCTGGCGGCTGGCCATGGGGGATTCGTAGCCGGGGCGAGGAATCAACGCCATCAGCATGCTTTCCAGGCCACCGTCGACGGTCAGTTCGGCAGCGTTGACATAACCGGCCCGCGAGCTCGCGAGGAAGAGCACGGCATCGGCGATGTCCTGAGGCTCGCCGATGCGCTGGTTGGCGGTCATCGCCTTGCGCTGCTGCTCGACCTTGGGGTCGGCGTAGAACGCCGCCGACAGCGGCGTGCGGATCAGGCCCGGGCAAATGGCATTGCTGCGAATGCCCCGTGGCCCCCACTCCGCGGCGATCTGCCGGGAGAGCATGGCGACCCCGGCCTTGGCGACGCTGTAGGCGCCGCTGAAGGTTTGCGGGTAATGCGCGGCGATCGACGCGATGTGCACGATGCTGCCGCTGTGCCGGGCCAGCATCAGCCGCCCGAACGCCTGGGCACACAGCAAATAGCCCGTCAGGTTGACCGAGAGCACCCGGTTCCATTCGTCCACGGTCAGCGCTTCAAGCGCCCCGGCCTGCAGCACGCTGGCGTTGTTGATCAGCACATCGCAGCGCCCATGGAGCGCCTGCACGTGTTCGGCGGCCTGTTGCACGCTGACGGGATCGGCAATATCGCAGTGCAGCACAGAGACATCCGCTGCACTGTTTTGCGCCAGCTCGGCGGCCAGTTCACGGCATTTGTGTTCGTCGCGATCAAGCAGCACCACATGGGCGTTCTGGCGCACCAGCGCGGCGGCAATCGCGGCGCCAATACCGCCGGCCGCGCCGGTGAGCACACACACCCTGGAATCGAGGTTCAGCCAGCTTTTCTGCAGGTCGTTATTATTCATTGTTATCTCCAACACGCATTTCAAGACAGTTCGCCCACTGCACGGGAAGCCGCAGGCGCTGCTCAGGATAGAAGCGTGGGACGGCGCGCAAGAATGGACAAAACGTTCAACCGTCGAGACTTTTACGACAAATCTGCGGCAAATTGCCCAACGCGCGGATTCTTCGCTAAGGTAGAAAACTCGTGCCCGTAGACTATAAAAATAATGAACAAGATTCCCAGCTATGCCCTGTACGGCGAAGCGGCGGCGCCGATATGGCACGACTCCCTGCATGTCGAGTCGATCTCCCTGCGCTCCGGCGCCTATAACTGGGAGATCGCCGCCCATCGACACGACGGGTTGTTGCAGATGCTGTACCTGCAAAGCGGCGAAGGCGAGGTGCTGCTGGACAACCAGCGGGTCGAGGTCAAGGCGCCGTGCCTGCTGTTCATCCCTGAGCAGATCGTGCATGGCTTCGCCTGGCACGGACGGGTCGAAGGGCATGTGATCACTGCCGTGCAACACCCGCTGGAAAGCATCGTCCAAGTGCTCTCCCCGGGCCTGTTGGCGCAGATCCAGAAACCCTGCGTCGTCGCCCTGCCGCATTGGGAACCGGCCGACAATCCGCTGGAGCCGCTGTATCGGGCCTTGTACGAGGAGTATCACGGTCGTGGCCGGGAGCATGTCGCGTGCAGCATGTCATTGCTGCTCGCGCTGGTGATCCAGATGCTGCGCCTGAGCGAGCACACCCACGACCTGCATGCGCACCGTCACGATCGCCGCAGCCAGCAGATGATCGCGTTCCGCGAACGGGTGAACCGGCACTTTCGCGAACACCTTTCGCTGCATGACTACGCCAATTTCCTCGGGATCACCGTGGTCACCCTGGGCCGGCTGTGTCATGAACAACTCGGCATGACCCCCATGACCTTGATCAACGCCCGACTGATCCTCGAAGCCAAACGCGAACTGGCCCATTCGCCCCAAAGCGTCAAGCAGATTGCCCACGGCATGGGGTTTTCCGATGTCGGCTACTTCAGCCGTTTTTTTCGCAAGCACGCCCAGTGCAGCCCCAGTGAGTTTCGCCTTCAGGCCCAGGCCGCGCGGCAATGAGGCTCAGGGCGCGGCAACGCCTGCCCGTCGTACACCGCCTCAGCCTTCAGCCATCGCCCGCAGCTGCGCCAACTCCTGCTCCGCGATTGCCACGCCGTGCTGCGCGCAATGTTCGCGTTCGCGGTAACGACGTTCGCCCGGCATACGTTGCACGCCGACTTCATGCATATGCGCCACCAAGGTCTGGGCACGCTGGGCAAAACGCTCGCCCACGGACTTGCGCGGATCGATCACGATAATTAGTTGCCCGGTCCACGGGGTTTTCGCCCCGGGGTGCTGGTTCCAGTCGAACTCAAAAGAGAAGTTACCACCGGTCAGCGCGGCCGCCAGCAACTCCACCATCATCGACAGGGCCGAGCCCTTGTGCCCGCCAAACGGCAACAATGCGCCGCCATTGAGAATCGCGTTGGGGTCCTGTGTCGCCAGCCCCTGGCTATCGACACCAATGCCCGGCGGCAAGGTCTCACCGGCACGCGCAGCGATCTGCACATCGCCATGGGCCATGGCACTGGTCGCCATGTCGAAAACGATCGGATCGCTTCCCGCACAAGGCGCCGCGAAGGCAATCGGGTTGGTGCCAAACAGGGGGCGTCGAGCGCCATGGGGCACCACGCAGGTCATGCTATTGACCACGCTCAAGGCCACCAGCCCTTCCTCGGCGAAGGGTTCAACGTCTGGCCAGAGCGCCGCGAAATGGTGGGAGTTGTGAATCGCCAGCACGGCAATCCCGGCACTGCGGGCTTTTTCCAGCAACAACTCGCGGGCAGCGGCCAGGGCCGGTTGGGCGAAACCGTTGCGCGCATCGACCCGGACATAACCCGAGGCGACATCTTCCACCACCGGTACCGCCCGGCCGTCGACCCAGCCACTGGCCAGGGTCGAGACGTAGCCGGGAATCCGGAACACCCCGTGGCTGTGAGCGCCGTCGCGCTGGGCGCTGGCGCAGTTATGGGCCAGTACCGCAGCGACTTCGGCCGACGTGCCATGACGCTCGAAAATGGCGCGCAGCAACACGACCAGATCGCTGAAAGCAATAGGCTCTACAGCAGAATGTGCAGGTGAAGACATTTGAAAACTCCCGGATCGAGGTAGGGCAAA
This sequence comes from Pseudomonas marginalis, assembly GCF_024169655.1. Taxonomy (GTDB): domain Bacteria; phylum Pseudomonadota; class Gammaproteobacteria; order Pseudomonadales; family Pseudomonadaceae; genus Aquipseudomonas; species Aquipseudomonas paraveronii. The sequence continues at coordinate 3,936,284 of NZ_JALJWV010000001.1, forward strand.
GCCAGCGCCGTTGCAAGCATTCGACTATCTAGTCATGACAGCAAACTGTCAAATGTTGACTTGGTGACAGAAAACATTCATTTTCTGTCGCAAGCAAAAAAATACAGTGAGTCGTACCGTGAGCCAACCGATCAAGCAACGTCTTGAAAACAGTCTGTCGACAGCTGCCGCTTCCGGTCGGACGATTGCCACGTACATGCTCGCCAACCTGCATGAGCTGCCCTTTCAGACCGCCGCCGATATCGCCCAGAAACTCGGGGTCAGCGAGTCGAGCGTGGGGCGCTTTTGTCGCGCACTCGGTTACAGCCATTTCAAGGATCTGAAAAACGACCTGAAAGATGACCTCGGCGATGGCCCGTGGCTGGTGGGCGACCGCTTGCAAGAATTTCGCCAGCAACAGAGCCACAACCCGCAAGGCCCTTCACGCAGCCTGGAACTGGAAGTCGCCGCGCTGGTACGCGTCTATGAACACAGCCAGACGCCCGCCTGGAATACCGTCAGCGAACGCTTGGCAAACACCCCAAAAATCTTCGTTGCCGGCTTTCAAACCGAACGCGGCATCGCCCTCTCGATGGTGCACCTGTTGCAGTACCTGCGCGATGGCGTGCAGGTGGTGGACGGCTCTGCCGGGCATTTCGGCGATGTGTTGCTGAGCAACCCGGAACACACCGCGCTGGTGGTGTTCGAGGCGCGCCGCTATTCGCGCCACGCCCTGACCCTGTGCCGCAAGGCCCGGGCGGCAGGCATCCCGGTGACGCTGATCACTGACACCTTTTGCGATTGGGCCGAACTGCACGCCGACGAGGTCTTTCGCCTGCCTACCGAATTCAATCTTTTCTGGGAATCGACGGCGACGATGTTGTCGCTGGTGCACCTGATGGTCAACGAGGTCTGCAAGAAACTCGGGCCCGATGTAGAAAAACGCTTGGAAGCAACTGCCGCGCTACACAACGAATTCGTGGGTTACACATCGTCACTCGCGAGCAAACAAGAGCAATAGGCCAGCAGATTGAGAGGCAACGATGAAACGATTCATTCGCTTTGCAAGTGTGTGTGCGGTATTCGCCGCCAGTGTCGGTGTCGCTCAGGCCGACGTCTTGAAAATCGCCACTGAAGGCGCTTACCCGCCGTTTAACTATGTCGATTCGGATAACAAACTCCATGGCTTTGACGTCGATATTGCCCTCGCCCTGTGCGAGCGCATGCAGGCCCAATGCACCCTTGTGGCGCAGGACTGGGACGGCATCATTCCGGCCTTGATGGCCAAGAAATATGACGCGGTCGTGGCGTCGATGATCGACACCGAAGAGCGTCGCAAGAAAATCAGCTTCACCCGTCACTACTACAAAACCCCACTGTCGGTTGCGGTTCCCAGCGACTCGGACATCAGCGATGCGCAGACCCACTTCAAAGGTAAAACCGTCGGCGCACAATCCTCTTCTACCCAGTCAATTTATGCCGAAGACGTGTATGGCAAAGCCGGCGCCAATGTGAAGCTCTACCCGACCCTGGACGAGGCCAACAGCGACCTGGCGTCGGGTCGGCTCGACGGTGTGATTGCCGACAAATTCCCGCTCGCCGACTGGATCGACAAGGCCGGCAAGAGCTGCTGCAAAATGCTCGGCGACGTCAACGGCACCCAGGCAGATGCCTCGATTGCGGTGCGCAAGGAAGACAACGCGCTGCGCGAACGCTTCAACAAAGCCATCGATGAAATTGTTGCCGACGGCACGTATCAGAAGATCTCCAGCAAGTACTTTGCTTTCGACATCTACCACTGATTCGTCGCCGCTCCGAGCACTGACTGTCCACCCGCTGCCTGAGCCCGGCCCTGGCCGGACGCAGGTTGGCCGATGTTCATTCCACGATGTCCTTTCACGAGGGTTCGAGCATGATCGAACATCTATCGCTGTTGTCGTTTGCCAGCGGCGGCTGGGGGCAAGCGCTGCTGGCCGGGGCGCTGGTGACCCTGGGACTGGCGCTGGCCTGCTTGCCGATCGGCTTGCCCCTGGGGCTTGGACTGGCCTTGGCCGCGCGTTCGAAAAAGCCTTGGCTGCGATCATTTTCCACGCTGTTTTCCACGGTGTTCCGTGGCTTGCCCGAGTTGCTGACGCTGCTGATCATTTACTATGGCTGCCAGATTGCGGCACAAAAAATACTCGCGGCCATGGGCTACGAAACCCAGGTCACCATCAATACCTTTCTGGCCGCCATGGTCGCCTTCAGCTTCGTCTTTGCGGCGTTCTCCAGCGAGATCTGGCTCGCTGCGTTCAAGACTGTCCCCAAGGGTCAATACGAGGCGTCTGCGGCCCTCGGCCTGAGCAAGGCGACGACCTTTCGCAAAGTGGTGTTCCCGCAACTGGTGCGCATCGCCCTGCCCGGGCTGTCGAATAACTGGTTGTCGCTGCTCAAGGACACGTCGCTGGTCTCGACTATTTCTCTGGTCGATCTGATGCGCCAGACCAACCTGGCGGTGAGCGTGACCAAGGAGCCGTTGTTCTTCTATGCCGTGGCCTGCTTCGGTTACCTGTTCTTCTCGGCCCTGTCGGGGCGCGTGTTCGCGTTTATCGAGCAGCACTTCAATCGGCATCTGCGGAGCGCACGCCCATGACGCTCGAGAGTTTTGCGCAGTTTTTTATCGACCTCGACCTGTTGCAGCGCTATGGCCCGCGCATGCTCGAAGGCTTGCTGGTAACGGGCAAACTGGTAGCCATTTCATTCACCCTCGGCGCCCTGCTCGGCCTGCTGATTGCCTTGGCTCGGGTGTCCAACAGCCTGCTGTTGCAGCGCTTGAGCGCCCTGTATGTCTACTGCTTTCGTGGCTCGCCATTACTGGCGCAGTTGTTCCTGCTGTATTACGGCCTCGGGTCGTTCAAGGGGTTCTGGCAAGACGTCGGGCTGTGGTGGTTTTTCCGCGACGCGTGGTTTTGCACGCTGCTGGCCTTCACCTTGAATACGGCGGCGTATCAGGCAGAGATTTTCCGCGGCAGCCTGCTCTCGGTGTCCCAGGGGCAGCATGAGGCGGCCAAGGCCTTGAGCCTGAAACGCTCAACGACATTCTTCAAAGTCATCCTGCCGCAATCGCTGGTGGTCGCCATCGGCCCGCTGGGCAACGAGCTGATTCTGATGATCAAGGCCAGCGCCATCGCTTCGCTGGTGACCATTTACGACCTGATGGGCGTTAGCAAGCTGGCCTTCTCGCGCAGCCTCGACTTCCAGATTTACCTGTGGGCAGCCGTGCTTTATCTGCTGATCGTCGAGATTATCCGCCGCGTGCTCAAGCGCGTCGAAGCCCGACTGGGTCGCCACCTGCTCTGATGCCTGTCGTTTACCCCCACGCCCACACGGCGCGTTACAAGGAATTTTTCATGCACTGCCAAACCATCGTTCTGGGCGCCGGGATTGTCGGCGTCTGTACTGCACTGCACCTGCAAGCGCGTGGTGTTCAGGTCATCCTGATCGACCGCCAGCAACCCGGGAACGGCACCAGCCATGGCAATGCCGGGTTGATCGAGCGCTCCAGTGTGATTCCCTATGCGTTCCCGCGAGAGCTGTCGAGCCTGGTGCGCTACGGCCTCAACCAGCAATCCGATGTGCGGTATAGCTGGCGCTACCTGCCCAAGGTCGCGCCGTGGCTGTTCACCTACTGGCAGAACTCGTCGCCGCCCAGGTTGAACCAGGCCGCCCGCGCCATGCTGCCGTTGGTGCAGCGCTGCGTGGATGAGCACGATGTGCTGATCGAGGCCGCCGGCATGGGCGACCTGATCAAAGCCAATGGCTGGATCGAGGTGTTTCGCAATCAACCGGCCTTTATCAAGGCCCAGGCCGATGCCCATGCCTTGCAGCCTTATGGCTTGCGTTATGAAGTGCTGGACGGCGAGCAATTGCGCGAGCGTGAACCGTCGTTGAACGAACAGGCGGTGGGCGGCATTCACTGGCTTGATCCGAAAACCGTCAGCGATCCCGGGGCGCTGACCCGTGGCTACGCCGCGCTGTTTATCAAGCGCGGCGGGCAGTTCATTCAGGGCGATGCGCTGACGCTCAAACAACTCGACGGCGGCTGGCAGGTTCAGACCGAACAAGGCCCGGTGAGTGCCGAACAGGCGGTGATCGCGCTCGGCCCACAGGCGCCCGAGCTGTTCAAGCCACTGGGCTATCGCATTCCGCTGGCAATCAAGCGCGGCTACCACATGCACTACAGCTCTTTGCACGATGCACAGTTGCAGCATTCAATTTGCGATGCCCAGGGCGGCTATGTCCTGGCGCCGATGGCTCAGGGTATCCGGTTGACCACGGGCATCGAGTTTGCCGAGAGCAGCGATCAGGCCAATGACATTCAGCTCAGTCGCTGTGAAGCCCTGGCGCGCAAGCTCTACCCACTCGGCGAGCGTCTGGACCCCGAACCGTGGCTGGGTCGCCGTCCGTGCCTGCCGGACATGCGCCCGGTGATCGGCCCGGCGGTGCATCACCCGGGCCTGTGGTTCAACTTCGGCCATGCCCACCACGGCCTGACCCTCGGCCCGGTCAGCGGGCGCCTGCTCGCCGAAATGCTCACCGGCGCCGCGACCTTTACTGACCCGGCGCCTTACAGCGCAGAACGTTTCCACTGATTAGCGGAGTAACCGCCATGCCAGCGACAAACACCCAACGTCACCTGCCCGGCAACGCTGGGTTGCCGGACACACGCGATGTCGTGGTCAGCATTGAAGGGCTGAACAAGTTCTACGGTGCCTACCATGTCTTGCATGACATCGAGCTGAACGTGCGCGAAGGCGAACGTATCGTGCTGTGTGGGCCTTCCGGTTCGGGAAAATCAACACTGATCCGCTGTATCAACCGCCTGGAAATCGCCGAGAAAGGCCATATCCGGGTCAACCACACCGACCTGGCGCTGGACACCCGCCAAGCGGCTCAGGTGCGTAGCGAGATCGGCATGGTGTTCCAGCACTTCAACCTGTTCCCGCACATGAGCGTGCTGCAAAACTGCATGCTGGCGCCGATGTCGGTGCGAGGCCTGTCGCGCAAGGAAGCACAAGAGCTGGGGCGTTTCTACTTGAACAAAGTCGGTATCGAGAACCAGGCCGACAAGTTCCCCAGCCAGTTGTCCGGCGGGCAACAGCAGCGCGTGGCCATTGCCCGGGCGTTGTGCATGAAACCCAAGATCATGCTGTTTGATGAACCGACTTCAGCCCTCGACCCGGAGATGGTTGCCGAGGTGCTGGATGTGTTGGTCAAGCTCGCCGACACCGGCATGACCATGCTCTGTGTCACCCATGAAATGGGCTTCGCCCGGCAGGTCGCGGAGCGGGTGCTGTTTCTCGACGGTGGCCGGATCATTGAAGACAGCCCACCAGAGGCTTTCTTCAATAACCCGCAAAGCCCCAGGGCGCAGAGCTTTCTTGCGCAGATCCTGCATTAGCGTTCAGTGGGTTCCGAAGCCACTGCATGCCCTGCGAATCGCTGCGCCATGACCCTCAACAATCGATCATCCTCCCCCGCTGCGCCAATGACCTGCAGCCCCACCGGCATCCCTCTCACCAGCCCCACCGGCAGGCTGATTGCAGGTAACCCGGTGAGGTTCCAGGCACTGGTATGACTGAGCAAGGCGGCGCGCACATCAATGTCCTGCGCGCCAACCTGCACCTCACGCGCATCAACCACCGTCGCCGTGATCGGCACGCTGGGCGAGACCAGCAAGTCATAGCGCTTGAACACCTGCGCCATCGCAGCCTTGAGGCGTGCCTGGCTGGACTGTGCGCGGATGTATTGCCAACCCCGGACTTCACACGACAACTCAAGGCGTTCGCGCACCTCGGCCTCGAACATGTGCGGCGCACTCTGCATGCGCTCGGCGTGAACATTGAAAGCCTCGGCGCGTTGTAGCACCTGCAAGGTCGCTTTCATGTCGGCCGACAGTTGCGCCAGTTCGTCGACCTCTTGCAGCCCCTCGCCAAAGAGCTGTTGCGCCGCCTGGTACACCTGGCTATCCAGTTCCGCGTCTACCGGGCCGAAACTGCCGGACTTGATCCAGCCGACCCGCAACGGCCTGGGGTTAGCCAACGGCGCGCACGTGCGCCCGGCGATCACCTCGAACAACAGGCGCGCATCCTCGACGTGGTTGGCGATCGGGCCCACATGGTCGAGACTCGACGCAAGCGGGAACACGCCGTCCAGCGGCACGCTGGCAAACGATGGCTTGAAGCCGACCACGCCGCACAACGCCGCAGGAATACGGATCGAGCCACCGGTATCGGTACCCAGCGCCAGCGGCACCATGCCGCTGGCGACTGCGGCGGCGCTGCCGGCGCTGGAGCCGCCGGTGATGCAGTTGGCGTTCCAAGGGTTGCGCGCGGCGCCCTGCAGCGAGCGGTCGCCCGTCGGCCCATAGGCGAATTCATGCGTCAGGGTCTTGCCCACGATCACCGCGCCCGCCTCGCGCAAACGCTTCACGCACACAGCATCGTGCTCGGGTTTGAAGCCTGCAAAATGCGCCGAACCGTAGGTGGTGACATAGTCGAACGTATCGATGTTGTCTTTGACCGCCACTGGAATACCCTGCAACGGCCCCAGGTCCAGGCCCTGTTCGAACAGTTCATCAGCCTTGCTCGCCTGCGCCAGCGCCACGCTTGCATCGACGCACACGAAGGCGTTCAAGATCGGATTCAGCCGCTTGATGCTGTCAAGCGTCGCCTGGGTCAGCTCGACACTGGTCAGGCTGCCCGCACGAAGGCGCTGAGCCAAATCAGTGACCGATTGAGCAAAAAAATAGCCAGCATGGGTAGGCTTCGTCAGGTTCATACAAACAGCTCCATCAAACCACGGCGGGTAAAGGGGACGGGGCAACGTGCCGACTGCCGGGGCGCACCATCAACATCGCGCCCATGCCCAGCGCAGTGGCCACCGCCGCCGCGACGAACATCGACGAGTAGCCGTAGCGGACGGTCAAGTAACCGGTCAGCATCGGTGCGATGAACGAGGCAGTGTTGGCAATGAAATGCGTCATGCCGCTGTAGGCGCCCACACGGTTCGACGGCGCGGTATCGATCACCACGGCCCAGTAAACCGAGTTCGGTAGCGCATTGAGGGCGTTGGCCACGGTCATCAGGGCAATCACACCCCACACCGTCTGGGCCTGCGAGACCAAGATGAAGCACAGCGTGGTCAACAGCAGGCAGGTCGCGGCCAGCCAACTGCGCGCCACCTTCAGGTTGCCGGTGCGGCGTAGTAGCCAGTCGGAGATCTTGCCGCCCAGCAGCACGGTGAAGCAGGCGCCGGTCCAGGGGATCATGCCCATGTACCACAGCGACGAGAGGTTGTAGTGGAACTCGTCCTGCAGGTACTTGGGGGTCCAGGTCAGCAGCAGGAAGGTCACATACACGAACGAGAAGTAACCGACAGCGTTGAGCAGCAGGTCCTTGTTCTTGAAGAAATGCCACACCGGCGTGACGCTTGTGTCAGGGGGCGAGGCATGGGTTGCCGTGGCACGCTCCTGACGCAGGAAGTCGAGCTCGGCCTTGGACATCCGAGGGTTCTCATCAGGGGTGTTGGTGAAGCGTGTCATAAAGAAAATCAGCAGCGCCAGGCTGAGCACGCCCAACACCACGAACATGCTGCGCCAGTCGCCGGTCAGGGTTTGCAGGCCCACCGCCACCGGTGCCGTGAGCAGCGCACCGAGCGGTGTGCTCAGCAGGCCGACCGAAACCACGAAGCCTCGCTCCTTGGGCGTCGCCCAGCTAGCGACGCTCTTATTGATCACCGAATACGCCGGGCCTTCGGCAAAGCCAAACAAAACGCGAATGGTGGCGAAACCGGCCATGGCCGAGCCGCCCATGAACGCGAGCCCAAAGTCGCCTGCAAACGCGGTGGCGATCTCAAAGATCGACCAGGTGGCCCCGGCAATCAGCCAGATGCGCTTGGCGCCAAAGCGGTCGGCCAGAATGCCGCCGATCAACGCCCCGAGAATGTAGCCGTAGCCGAAGAACCCCAGCACATTGCCCCAGTCAGCCTTGTCGAAGCCGTACTCCGGAAGGATGCTCGCCGAGGCATAAGAAATCGCGCCACGGTCGATGTAGTTGAGCAATGCCATCAGCATGATCAGGAAGAAAATCTGGTAGCGGAAACGTGGGATAGCGGGACTGTTCATAGGAACTGACTCTTCAAATGATGGCAGAAGTCAAAAAATCGGCCGCGTCCGGCGTTTTTTTATTGTTTTACCCAAACGTTTGGGTTGGCAAAATGTAGAGATTGAAAAAGTGTTAGTCAATCGTTTGGGTAAAGATTTATTTCGCGGGCTGGCGCGTCGATTGAGATAGAATCGCGCGCTGGAAATAGATGCTTGGAAGCCTCTCAGACATGCCGAATCAATCTCGCCCCGCCACACTGAAGTCCATGGCGACTGCTCTCGGGGTACACGTCTCTACGGTGTCGCGGGTGCTCAATGGCGACCCGGCAGGGGTCGAGCGAGCGGCTTCGACGGAGGTCGTGGCGCGTATTCGTGCGTTGGCCAAAGAACTGGATTATCGGCCGAACACGCAGGCATCCAACCTGAAATTGCGTAAAAGCCAGGAGATCTGCGTGCTCATGCCACGCCTCACCGACCTGGTGATGGCGACCATTTACGACAGCATCGACAGCGCGGCCGAGCAAGCGGGCTATCTCACATTCGTCTCCAACACCGACGACCAGCAGGCACGCCAAATGGCACGTGCCGAGCACGCTTTACGCCGCTCGGTGGCCGGGCTGATCGTCGGTGACTCTCACGTGGGTGAAACCCAGCCACTGCTTGACTTGCTTCAACGCAAACACACGCCCTACGTACTCGTCAGCCGACAGATTTGCGGGCACCTGACGGCGGGCAGCGACGACGAAATGGGCGGCTGGTTGGCGGCCGAACACCTGTACCAACAGGGCTGCCGCGATGTGGCGATACTGGCGGGCGAACGGCATGCATCCACCGGGGCAGATCGGACCCGTGGGTTCATCCGCTATTACCGCGAGCAGGGCATAACACTGCGCCCGGAGTGGACCCTCAATGGCCCTTTTGACAGCCTCACCGGGCACAAGCAAGGCGAGTACCTGTTGGGACTCAACCCTGCCCCGCAGGCGTTTTTCGCGGTCAACGACTTCCTTGCCATCGGCCTGATGGGTGCGGCGCGTGATAAGGGATTGGCGCCGGGCAAGGACATTGCAGTGGTTGGCTTCAACGACACCCCACTGGCCAAAGAACTTTTCGTGCCGCTGACCAGTGTGCGCCTCCCGCTGGCGCAGATGGGCCTGCATGCGGTGGAGTTGCTGCACAAGCGCATTCAGGGCGAACCTGCCGAGTCGATCATCCTGGCGCCGCAGTTACAGGTGCGGGCTAGCTCCTCGCTGGTGCGGCGCACGGATTGAAGGGTGACCCGCCTAGACGTCTGTGCCGGCCAGCGCTCGGCGCAGACGCCATTACCGGCCTCACGAGCCACCATCGGAACTGCGGCGTAGGTCTTAGCGCTGGTCACATCGAGGAAATCGACCCTGGGTAATCGAAACTACAGACTCAAGTAGCCCGAGAACAAGCCCAGCAGCCCCGCACACGCCATCGCTACCACCCCCAGACACACGACCCATTCCACGGGGCTGAGCTTTTGCCGCTGTTCCCGCTTGCCAAGGATAAACAGCGGTAGACCGACCATCCACACCACGGCGGCCAATAACACGTACTTCAAGCCAGCGCCGTAAAGCATGAACAACACAAAGCACACCGCAAAGCCTGCCAAGGCCATTTCCCAGTAACGCCCGGGCGCCTTTTCAGGCTCGTAGCCTCGTCCATTAAAGCCGCACTTGAACGAGTACATTGACGAGAGCAAATAAGGAAACAGCGCCAACGAGGTAGAGAACGACAGTAGCGCCAGGTAACCGGCGTTACTGAAGCCCGCCACCAGGATCATCGCTTGGGCGATGCCCGTGGTCAGCCACATGGCATTGCGCGGCGCACCGCTTTTGTTGAGTCGGCCCAGCCATTGAGTGGCACTCTTGCCGCGTCCTGCGAGCATCACCTCTTCGGCGCTCAGGGCCACCCAGGCAATTAACGCCCCGACGACCGAGACGATCAGGCACAGGTTAATCAGCAATCCGCCCCAGGGGCCGACCATCGACGCCATCAACCCCGCCATGGACGGCTGGTGCAAGGTGGTTATTTGCGCGGCCGGCATGATGCCAAGCGCCAATACCGAGGTGCCCACTAACAGCAGCGAGACAATGATTGCCCCCAATGTCGAGGCTTTGGCCACATCCGACAGTTTGCGCGCCCGCGTGGCGTAAATAGTTCCCGACTCCAGTCCGATCAGCGTCCACATGGCGGCCAACAATACCGTCTTGCTTTGATCGAAGATCGAGGTGGCATGGCGTTCGCCACGGAAATCCTCCATGAACACCCGGCTGTCGAAGTGATAGAGGGCAAAGCCAATAAACAGCACGATGGGCACCACCTTGGCGACGGTGGCGATGCTGTTCAACGTGGTACTGGTCTTGACCCCCCGCAGCACCAACAGATTGACGCCCCATAACAACGCCGAGGCGGCAAGGATCGCGGTCCAGGTGGTGCCTTCACCAAAGAAGGAAAATACCCCGAACGCCCCCAGGGCGCTGAAAATCACCACCAGATAAGAGGCGTTACCGATGGCATCCCCGGCGCCATGCCCGTAAGCCGCGATAAAACCGCCGATGTGACCGAAGCCGGCCTTGGACCAACCGTAGATGCCATCGTCGATGTCCGGTTGGCGCAGCGTCAGGTTGCGGTACACCGACACCAACGAAAGCATGCCAAACACAACAATGCCCCAGCCGCACAGAATGCCGAGGGTTCCTGCGCCGCCTGTCAGAGTGGCCGGCAGAGCGAAAATCCCCGAACCGATTGCACTGCCGACAATGAGTGCGGTCAGGCCGAATAGGCCGACCTTGCCATCGCCGACATCGCCAGCCTTGGCGTGATGAAAAACCCTCATCTTGAGTTGCTCCGTTTTCAAACATCAGTGGGTGCCGCTGCACAGGCACCATTAGAGTGTGAAATCAGGAACGTGACTTGATCTGGCGCAAGGCAACGAGGGGGGCGCCCTGACCCGCTACAACGCCAAAACCGTGAGACATGCGAGATGGCCGAATACAGCCGCCCCCCATTGGCACCGGCAGAACGGTAAAGGTTGATCTGCCGCCGGACGGGCGACCGGCCTATTGCAATGAGGCGGCGCCTAATCCTGACTCGGTAAACGCAGGAACAGCAGCGCTGACACAATGGTCAGCGCCCCCAGACTGAGATAAACCTTGGAGAAAACATCCATGACGCCCAACAGGCGCAACACGCCCTCATTCGGATTGAATAGCACCAGCAAGGCCCCCGCCGCCGAAACTGCCAGGCCAGTCGACAGTTGGGTAGTCACCGACATCAAACTGGTGCCTGCGCTTGCCTGATGATCATTCAGTTCGATCAGCGTCACTGTGCCCATGGCGGTAAACTGGACGTAGTTGGCGACGCCGATCAGCGACAGCAACGGGATAATCAGCCACAACGGTGTTTTCGCTTCGACAAGTGCCATGCTGCAAATCAGCACGCCTTGAGCCAGCGTGTTGCAACCGAGCACCGCACGATATCCGAAACGCTGTATCACTGCGCCGATAAACGGCTTGGTGGCCATTCCGGACACGGTCAGCGGGATCATGCTCATCCCCGCGACTGAGGGTGAATGGCCAAGCCCCACTTGCATCATCAACGGCGTCAGAAATGGCATTGCCCCACTGCCCAAGCGCGACATCAGGCTGCCAATGATGCCGACGGAAAAGCTGCGCAGGCGAAACAGCGACAGTGCGAACAACGGGTATTGGCTGCGGGAGGCATGTAGCCAATACAGCACCAGCGCGCTCACCGCGATGCCAAAGAACCCACCCGAGGCGTGCAGCGAGTCCTGGGACAGACTTTGCAGACCCAGGATGATTGACAGGGTAAATGCGCCGAACAAGCTAAAACCAACCACGTCAAAGCGTGTGCGTATGGCGCGGCGAAAATCGGGCATCAACTGATGAGCAGCGTAAGCGCCAAGTAATCCAATCGGCAGGTTGATCGCGAAAATCCAGCGCCAACTGGCGTACTCCACCAGCCATCCGCCAAGGGTTGGCCCCATCAGTTGGCCGACCAGTCCGGGGAATGTGACAAAGCTCATGACCCGCACCAGGTCGCTGCGCGGATAGGCGCGCAGCACCACCAGTCGTCCGACGGGCATCATCAGGGCACCGCCCAGCGCCTGGATGACACGTGCGATGATCAGCGAGTCGAGGGTGTTGACCTGGGTGCACAGCAACGAACCGGAGCAAAACAACATGATCGCCGTGTAAAAAGTCCTGCGGGTACCGAAGCGGTCGGCCAACCAGCCGGAAGCCGGGATCAGGGTGGCGACGGTAATGAGGTAGGCGATCAACACACCATGCATGCGCAGTGGGCTTTCTCCCAGGTCGACGGCCATTGCCGGCAATGCCGTGTTGAGGATGGTGCCATCCAAGGTTTGCATGAAAAACGCCACTGCCACCAACCAAGGCAATAAGCGTGCAGTGCGAGGGTCAAGCACAGCCTGTATGGTCACACATCACCTTTGCGTGGATTGTGATCGTCGATCAAAGCGAAACAGGCCACGCAGCATTGAAGTTGCGTGACCTGCGCAGTGGGGACAGAGGGTAACGCGCAAGGGCTACATCACACGGGCGCAGCGTCGGGCTGCATCACGCGAACGTCATCGGCGATCAGCAGTTCCATATCGGTCAGTTCCAGGATCTCCTCTACGGAAAAGCCTGGAGCGATTTCTTCAAGGACGAACCGGTTTCCTCGGCGCACCAGCAATGCCAGGTCAGTCACGATCACATCGACACACTGCGGAGCGGTGAGCGGGTATTGGCATTCACGCACGAGTTTGGAGCGCCCCTTGCTGTCACTGTGTTCCATCACGATGATGAGCTTGCTGGCGCCGGCGATCAGATCCATTGCCCCACCGATGCCTCCGCCGACCTGGCCCGGCACGCTCCAATTGGCGAGGTCGCCGTTCTGCGCCACTTGGTATGCGCCCAGCAACACGGCCGACAGTTTTCCCGAGCGAGCCACTTCGAACGACACCACGCTATCGAACAAGGCGCCACCCGGACGCATGTCGATGAAACCGCCAGCGGCATCGAAAAAGTCAGGATCGGGTACACCGGTATCGCCAAGCAATTCATAGCCCAGCGCCCCGTTCTCGGCATGCAGCGTGATGCTGCGCCCGCTGACATGCGAGGCGACTAACGTTGGCAAGCCGGAACCCAGGTTGACGTAACCATGCTCCGGCAACAGCGCCGCAGCGCGTTGCGCAAATTCCAACCGCGAGAGTGCCGGTTTGCCGAAATACTCGCGCCGGGTGTCTGGCGCCCGGCGGCCCAGCGCGCCTTTGGGGATTGCGATCTTCTTGGTGGCAAGCACCACCCGCGCCACAAACACGCCAGGCAAGCCGACTCTTTCCGGCGGGATAGCGCCTACCTCGACAATTTCATCAACTTCAACGATGGCGACGCGCGCGCCTTTGGCGAAGCTCGGGTGAAAATGCATGCTGCTGCCGCGAAACTCGACGTTGCCACTCGCATCCGCACGGAAACCCCGCACCAGCGCATAGTCGACCGGCAGTGCGCGCTCAAGCACATACTCCTTGCCATCAAACTCGCGCAGCTCCTTGCCCTCGGCCAGGCGCGTGCCCACGGTCACCGGGCTGTAGAACGCTGGCAAGCCGGCGCCGGCTGCACGCAAGCGCTCCACCAGAATCCCTTGCGGCACCATCTCCAGCTGCACGTCGCCGGCAGCGGCGCGTTGCTCCACCAGAGACGCAAGGCCGGGCCGCGCGGAGAACGACAAAATCACCTTACTGACCTGCCCGTTTTCAAGCAGCAGTTCCGGCCGGTATTCACCAGCCCCCAGCGAGTTGGCAACCACGCAGAGGTCACGAGCGCCCTGCTCCTTGAGGGCGATTACCAGGCTGTTCGGATAGCTATGGCCCACGCCAAAGCCGGCAATGGCAACGGATGCACCGTCGGGAATATCGGCGACAGCGGCCTCGGGAGAAGAAAATATTTTTGTCATGGGGCTTACTCAGTCAGGAGTGGACGGAATCGCAACAACGCAGCGCTGTCTCCCGCATCGCAGAACACAGCGCTCACGGGCTGACCGATCTGAAGTTGCGTGGGGTCGCAGTCGATGATGTTTGTCATCACGCGCGGGCCTTCGTGAAGGTCGACGAAGGCAAGCACATAAGACGGCGTTTCGCGGTACGCGCCTTCGCCACGGCGCACGATGGTGAAGCTGTAGATCGAACCGCGTCCGCTCGCTTCAAACCATTCGACGCAATCGTGTCCACATTCCGGGCAGAACTGGCGCGGATACCAAATCACAAAGCTGCACCGCAGACAGCGCGGCAACATCAGCCGACCGGCCTTTGTCCCCTCCCAGAAGGGCTGGGTTTCCGGGACAACCAGTGGGGTTGGCGCCGGCAGTTCAGAACCACTCATGCATCACCTCGACCAAGAATTAATGTCGCACTGCACAGGCGTGAAATCCCGCCGCCCGTGCCATGGGCCAAGGCCAGTCGGCAATTGTCGACCTGCACTTCGGGATGGGCCTCGCCGCGAAGCTGGCGAACGGCTTCAATGATTTTGATCATGCCGCCTTGATAGCCGGGGTGGTTGTTGCACAGGCCGCCGCCATCGGTGTTAATCGGAAGCCGCCCACCCACACGCAACGCCCCGTCCGCCGCGAACGCGCCGCCCTGCCCCTTCTTGCAAAACCCAAGATCCTCCAGGGTCATCAGCACCGTGATGGTGAAGGAGTCGTAAATGGACGCGTAATCGATGTCGGCCGGTGTCACCGCAGCCTCCTCGAACGCTGCGGGTCCCGACCACACGGCAGCGGTGTAGGTCATGTCCAGACGCCCACCCATGGTGTGCTTGATCGCTTCGCCATGCCCCAGGATGTCGACCGATTGACGCTGCAATCCGGCGGCTATTTCCGGCGTCGTGACGATCACGGCACCGCCGCCATCGGTGACCACACAGCAATCCATGCGCCGCAGCGGATCGGCAACGAAGGGCGACGCGAGCACCTCGTCGAGGGTGACGGGTTTTCGCAGCATCGCGTTGGGGTTGAACTGTGCATGAAACGACGCGGCCGCCTTCACTTCAGCCATTTGCCGCGCAGTCGTTCCGTATTCGTGCATGTGCCGCCGTGCGGCCAGTGCGTAGATCCCCAGGTTGGTTTCGCCGTAGGGCGCCTCGAAGGCGTACTCGGGCGTGTCCGGCGCCAGCTTCGGGCCGCGGACTATGCCGCGAACCCGCGCGCCTTGTGTCACCAAGGCGATACGGCACTTGCCGCTCGCCACGGCAAGCGCGGCGTGGCCGACATGACACAGATAGGAAGACCCGCCCGTAAACGTAGAGTCGGTGTAACGCAGTCGTTTAAGACCTATGTATTCCGCCAGCGAGATGGCGCCGAAGCCAAGTTGGCCGGTGCAGAAAAAACCATCGATATCCTGCAGCCCCAGCCCCGCATCGGCGAGCGCGCCAAACGCCACCTCCGCGTGAATCTGCTGTGCCGAGCGATCCGGTAGGTCTCGGCCCGGGTGCTCATAAGCACCCACAATTACCGCCTTTGCATTTAAGCTCACGTAGTACTCCAAGACACATTGCGATCACTACACGTTAATGGCCCTGGTACCGGGCTGCCAGGCGCAGCGCGCTAGTGTCCGCAGTGTGAATCCGCACGTAATCGGCCTTCGCTTCACACCGCCGAAGAGGCCTGTGCCTTGGCCCCTTCGAAGCGTTGAGCCAGCTTGAGCCGCCACTGCTCGATCCCTTGAAACCCGGGCTGCGTGCGGCACAACGCTTCCGTTTCGCGACGCAATACGTCTTCGGGTTGGTCCAGATCGATCGGTGCGCGAAACGGCTGGTCGACATACCACGGCGTATCGACAAACGCCTCGGCGCGATTGCCTTCGGGGTCGCGAAAGTAAATCGACCACGCCGTGCCATGGGTGATGATGTCGAGGTCTTCGATCTGCTCGCCCCTGAGCGCGCTGCCGATGCGTTTCAATTCAGCCAGGCTCGACACGCGAAACGAGATCTGATTGATGACGCGCGAGTGGTCGTCGGCCGCCCGGCCGTTGGCGATAACAAACTGGTGATGGACCTCGGGCTCCGAAGTCAGAAACACAATCGACCGCTCCGGGCCGCGCTTGATATCGCTGATCACGAAGCCGAACACGCGCTGATAGAAACCCAGCATGGCTTCGAAATCGCGCACATGAATCCCCACATGTCCCAAGTCCATAGTCTTTAACCTTTTCAGTTGGAGTAACGCGGTTCGTCAGTGACGCACAGGCAGCGGAAACCGCTCCAGGTAGGTCACGAATTCCGGTTCCAGATCGATATGAAGCGCCGCCATGATGCGAACCATGCCGTTGTATTCGCCGATGGCGATGAGTAGATCGATGAGCGATTCGGCGTCCAGTGCTTCACTCAATACCGCGAACGTCGCATCACTTAAGCTCAGCCGCTCGGTCATCTCGCGGGCGGCCTGCAACACCGCACGGGCCAGCGGTTCGAGTGTGGTTGGCTGCCCGGCGCTGTCGGCGGCGATGGCCAGGATGTCGGCTTCACTGACACCGAACGACAACGCGACATCGACGTGGTGCGCATACTCGTATTCGCTGCCGGTCGAGTAGCCCACCTGCAAAATGGCCAGCTCGCGCAGGCGCGCATCGAGCGTGCTCTCGTGCCGCAGGTACATGCCGGTGCCGGCAACATGCCGGGCGCCGCGTGGGCTGTTGGCGAGCGCACGGGTGATATTGGATTTCATGCGCGGCATGTCCTGGAATTCAGGTGCCAGGTCTTCACGGTCGAGATAGCGTACACGGGCCATGATCAGACACCCTCGCCAACGATCAACGCCAGAGGGTCAAGGCCGGCCCGCGCAAACTCCACGATCTGCTCTTCGTAACCCACTTGCGAACTGATCAAGAACTTCTCTTGCAGCAGCCCCTCGATCAACGTAGATGCCGCGAACTCCGCCGTCGCCGGCTTGCCGCGCCGAGGGTCAACGCCGTCAAGAAACTCGGCCATGCTCGGGATCGCGGTGCCCGAGGTGGTCTGGCTTTGACCGCCAGGGCGATCGGACGTAGCCGTGATGCCTGGACAGAACACCGACACGCGCACGCCATGGGGTTTCAACGCGTGCGCCAGGCCGTAGCTCATGGCCAACTGCGCGCCCTTGGTGGTCGTGTACGGAATCTGAAAGCGCGTGGGGGGATCGGGCAGGATGGCCAGTGACGACGCGGTATTGACCAGGTAACCGCTGCCCCGCTCCATCATGGCGGGCAACACGGCGCTGATCATGCGCACGTAGCCCAGCACGTTGACTTGCAGCGCGGTTTCCCAGGCAACAAAAGGAATGTCCTCGATGCGCCCGGCAATGGGCGGCATCGACGCATTGTTGATCAGCACGTCGACCGGGCCGTAGGTGGCGACGACCGTGGCTATCAACGCAGCGACGTCCGCGTCCTGGGTCACGTCGCAGCGCACGCCTATCGCATCGCCACCTTCGAGTTGAATCGACTTCGCGACTTCCTCGGCTTTTTCGCCGTTGAGATCGGCGATGACGACGCGGCTGCCCAGCAGGGCCAGTTTCTTGGCGGTCATGCGGCCGATACCGGTTGCCGCGCCGGTAATCAGGACGGTTTTATTCGCAAATTCCATCAGTCTTTTCCCATGTCAAAGGTCTCATTCAGAAATACGCCCAGCGCCGCCCAGGAACGATGATCGGACGCTGCCGAGTAACCGAAGCCGGGGCGCGGGTTGCTGCCGGCCTCGGGGCTGGTGAACCCATGGCCGGTGCCGCCATACAAGTGGACTTGCCAATCAACCCCCGCCGCAGACATCTCCTGCGTGAACGCGGTGATTTGTTCCGTAGGCACCAGGGGGTCGGATGCACCCGAGCAGACCAGCACCTTGCCCTGGATCCGGTTGGCGGTATTGGCCTGCGTCGGAATCAAGGCGCCATGGAACACCCCGACGCCCAGCAGCGGTGCGCCGGTGCGCGCCAGTTCCAGCGCACACCAGCCGCCAAAGCAGTAACCAATCACCAGCATGCGCTGAGGGTCCACCTGAGGGACCTGCGCGAGCGCTTGGAGGCTCGCTTGCAGACGCTGGATCAGTCGCTCGGGTTGGCTTTTGAGTTGGTCGATATTCGCGCGCATGGTCGTGGGATCGTCGAACAGCACGCCCTCTCCGTGGACGTCTGCGGCGAGGGCGACGTAGTTCATCCGTGCAAGGGCGCCAGCGCGGCGGATCACATGCGGCCCGACGCCTGGCGCCTCCGGAAAGATCAGGATGCCGGGCACCTTGCCTTGCACATCCGGGCAGGCCAGTTGACCGCAGAAGCTCAGGTCATCGGCGCTATAGCGAAGCGGCGTTGTACTCAAGGCTGTTGCTCCCATTCGTCGATCAGCACTGGAACGGGGTGCACCACAGCGTGCACCCCCATGCTGGTGATCAGCTTGCACACGTCGATGATTTCGTTTGGAGTTGCGCCGTTCGCCAGCGCCGCCCGCATGTGTTGTCGCACGCCTGGGCCCGACAGTTGCGTGCATTGCGCATAAGCGGCCAAGGCGATCAGATGACTGTCCTTGGGCGAGAGCAGCCCGTTGGCACCCATCGCGGCCTCGGCAAAATTCAACCAGACCTCATAGAACGCAGGATCGACATTGATGGCGGCATCGACCTCAGGCAGGGCTGCGCCCAGCAATTGGAGATGCCGGCTGTGTATTGCCTTGACATGCGCCTGATGGTCGCTTGAGGTCAGTGCACCCGGCACAAGCTCCTCAAGCGCGGCCGCCCCCAGCAGATAGGTCTGAATGCCGACCGTACTGACAATCATCGCCACCGCGATCAGCTCCTCGAGCGAGGCCCCGAATTGCCGGGCGAAACGCGCATGCTGTCGCACGCCGCGCTCGAAGAAGTGCGTGGGCGAACAGTTGGTGGCCACGTAGATCAACTCCCGCATCTTCGACGAAAGGCTGCCGCGCTCCGACGTGTAGGCGGACAACTCCAGATACGCCGCCACATAGGCCGGGTTGCTGTGCATCAGCCGTTCCCAATCATCGTTCCAATAACCGCGTCGCTGTTTGAAACTCTCCCGGATGCGGGAGGCCGTCGCTTCAGAGGGCATGGTCGCTTTCCTTAGAACGGTGACAAGGGCGCGAAGCCGAAGTGAATGCGCGCAAAGTTCACCGCGGTTCGGTCCATCTGCTGGGTGAAGTGCGTGCGTTGAATCGCCAGGTCACGGTAGTAGCGCCCAAACATCGACGTGCTTTGGCCGGTCTGGGTGCCTGCCGTAGTGAAGAGCCGGTCGGCGGCTTCGAAGGCCAGGCGGGTCGCCTGCTGGACCATCAGGAATATGCGCCGGTCTTCCTCCTCCGAGAATTCGATACCCTGTTCCGACTGCGCCGTGCAGGCATCCATGTAGTCCTGCGCCGCTTTGAGAAGCGCGGCGTCGGCGTTGTCCATCAGCGCCTGCGCCACACCGAAGTAATGCTGAAACTCGTGATGTTCCATGAGCTTGGTCTTTGGCGCGAAGCGCATGGGTTTGTTGCGCAGCAGTTCGTCGTAGAGATCGAGCATGCCCCGCGCGGTGCCCATCAACACGGCCCCGCCCTCGATCATGAAGAACCCGGCCTTGCGCCCGTTGTACATCGGATTGGGATGCACTTTGTCGCCAGCGGCCCCCACCCACATCGCCAGTGGTGCCACGCGGTGCTCCGGCACAAACAGGTTTTCCACCACCACCCGGCGCGAGCCGGTGCCCTGCATGCCGAGCATGTTCCAGTTATCGACGATCGAATAATCCTGGCGATCAATCAGCATCAGGACCGGCTTGGGCGCGGCGCCTTCCTGCGCAATCAAGCCGCTCGCCATGATGTGGGTTGCAATGTCGCAGCCAGAGGCAAAATCCCAGAACCCCGAAACCCTGTACCCACCCGGCACAGGCTGCACCGGTATCGGCGAGCCCAGGGACGGGCAACGGTATTCGCCGTCGTTGCCGTAGGCTTCGATCTGAGCCTGTTCGGAATGATCGGCCAGGATGATGGGGTGACCCGAGGTCAACGCCAGCACCCAGCCGCTTGAAGGACAGCCGCGTGCGACTTCGCTCATCACCCGGACATAGGTGGTCAGATCGAATTCGTAGCCGCCGAACCGGCGCGGCTGCACCACGCGGTAAAAGCCCGCGTTGATGAATTCCTCGTTGGTTTGCGCCAGCAGGCGACCCTCTGCCTCGGTGGCCGCCTGCCGCTCGCGCAAGGTGTGACGCATCGCCGTGGCACGGCGAATCATCTCCTGCGGCGTCAAGTTGAGCTCGGGAACCGGGATGGCGCCGCCAGCCGTCGACGCCGGTTGTGATCTCTGCCGATCACGGGCTTGTTCAGCGTCGATCACGGCTGCTTGCTCCCTTGGCGTTGGTCGCGTTCTGCGAACAATTGTCGAGCCAGGTCGGCGGCCTTCAGCTCGAACTGCAACCCAGGGTTGGTGCGAGCCATGGAGATATCGCGGAAGTAGCGCTGCATGCGCGTTCCATTTTTCGCCGCAGCGCTGGTCGCCGAGGCGCGGTACAGCATGTCGACGGCCTCGAAAGACAACTGCGCCGCATGCTGCAGCCCCGCTTGCAGACGCTGGTCATCGGAGCGCAGGTAGGTGCGTTTGCCTTCCATGCTCAGGCGTGCCAGGTCCATATATTCCTGCGCTGCGCCAACCACTGCGTGACGCGCCGCTTCAAGCTTGCCGAGGGCAATCCCATAAGGGCGCTGGTAATCGGGGTGTTCCGATTGCAGCACTGCGTTAGGGCCGAAAGCCTTGCGGGCACGGATGATGTTCTCGTACTCATCCAGCGCGGCAAAGCCAACGCCCACCATGATCGAGCTGATCTCGGTCTGGAAAAACCCCAACGTGCCGCCGGCGTACATCGGGTTGCCATGCAACCGCGCACCTTCGGTGCCTTGAGAGATATTCGGTGCGAAGAAATCCTCGCGCACCAGGAAGTGTTCCGGGATCCAGGCGCTGTGCATCTCCACGCTGTTGGAACCACTGGCGCGCATGCCGATGAAATCGCCCCAGTTGTCGAGCATCTTCCACTCCGAGCGCGGTACCAACGCCACCGCCGCCTGCGGCGCGCCGCCTTCCTCGATGATTCTGACACCGACCATCACGTGGGTTGAGTACGGCACCCCGGAGCAATAATCCCAGGTGCCTTCCAGGCGCCAGCCACCATCGGCACGGGTGGCGGTACCTGACGGAATGGCGCGTGCCGCTGCGGCGAAGTGCCCATCAACCCCAAAAGCCTCGGTCTGCGCGCTCTCGCCAAACAGTTGCGCCACATTCAGTGCGTGCCCCGCCGACAACGCCAGGCACCACGCACTCCCCGGACAGCCGCGTGCAACCTCCATGACCATGCGCGCGAACGTCGGCACGTCGAACTCGTATCCGCCATAACGTTGCGGCTGCAAGGTCCGATAAAAGCCCGCCTCCTCAAACGCCTTGTGCATTTGCGGCGAGTAGGTTCCGCGCTCCTCTGCAGCAGCCTGCCCCTCCAGCAACGCAGGACGCATTGCCACCGCGCGCGCAATCAAAGTTTCGGCAGTCAAGCCTGGCTCAGGCGGCGCCATGTAACCGGCCATGTTTTTCTTAAGCGTACTGACCATCGGTATCTCCTTAGCAATCTTCTATGGATAGCTACTATGAGAAGCCACAGTAGTCCTCCCGGATCAGGCGGAACAAGGCGCGGTTGATGGCTGTCCGGCCTGTGTATCTGAGGCCGAAATCGGCAAGCCAAACGTCGACCAGGATGCCGACAGGCGCGTCCGGCGGCGTGCAGCCGACACAGCGCCAACCCCACACGCTGCGCCGAGAGGGCTTGCGCACTCAACTCACCCAGGCCGCTGGGCGGCGCGTCGATTTACCACCACGTGTTTGGTGTATAACCTTGATCGTTGAAGAGAATGAATCACGGCAGGCTGGGTGTTATTCGACAAACACCGGACTCAGGCACGCCGCCCCTCTTCAATGGCTACTTCATCCCGCACACAAAAAATCGACCATAACGAACGCCGGGAAACGCTCATGACTTATAAGACGATTTGTTCGTTGGACCGAGGGCTCAGAGTGCTTGAGTACCTCAATACGGTTCGCGCCTCCACCGTGCACGAGATCGCTCTGGAACTCCAACTTCCACGCCCCACCGTGTATCGCATCCTCGAAACCCTGGAAGACCGCGGGCTGCTCTATCGCAGTGTGTCCGACAGCGTATTTCGCTTGACCGACGCGGTGCGCCAGTTGAGCGCAGGGTTCACCGATGAAGAGTGGATTCGCACCCTCGGGGCGCCGCTGCTGCAGCGCCTGGGCGAGAAGGTCTTGTGGCCAACCGATCTGGCGACCTTCGAGCGCGATGCGATGATCATTCGGGAAAGCACCCATAGCTTCAGCCCCTTTTCAGTCGACGTGGGGATGATCGGACGCAAACGCCACCTTCTGAAAAGTCCGCTTGGGCGCGCGTATCTCGCGTTTTGTCCCGAGGACGAACGTGAGGACATTCTCGCCTCACTGCGCTGCTCGCAGGATCCGGACAACGCCTTGAGCCGTGACGAAGCGTTCCTGCAAAAAATGATCAGCAGCTCGCACGCCAATGGCTACAGCAACTGCCGCGATCTGGAGCATCCCAAGTGCGCGAGCATCGCCGTTCCCATCATGTACCAACAGAGCGTGATCGCCTGTATCAACATTGTGTGGGTGGCCGCGACGATTGATTACGACGAGGTGGTCAGCCGTTACCTGCCTGACCTCTTGCAGACCAAGCTCGACATGGAAGCCGGCCTGATAAAGATGGGGTTCGAGCGCTCGCGGGGTTAACCGCGAGTTCCACCGCAACGCAGCGGAAGTACCGTCACATCGACCCGATACGACCTTTGATCCACCCGCGAACACATGGACGTTCGCGGGGACGGACCGTCACTCCGTGCGTGCGTTTTTTCAGTTGCCGAATTGCGTCTTCAGACCTTCCAGTGCGCCATCGATATCTGCGCCGATACCCTTGGGCGCCAACTCCACCATGGGCGGAGGAACATCCGCTTCAATGGTGTAGGTGACGTCGGAGCCCGAGCCGTCAGCGACCACTACAAAGGTTGCATCCAGGCTCTTGATCGGTGGTGCACCTGGCGGGGTTTCCTGGCCGGGAACGAGTTCGTAGGTCAACGTCTTCGACTCATCGCTCAGATGCTTGATGCGATCGAGCATGGTGTTGCCACGCTTGAATAACACCTTGCGATCGCCATTGGGCAGCATCTCTACCGAATTGATGTGGGGCTGCCAGGCGGCGAAGCCGGCAAAGTCCTTAACAAATTCCCAGACATCCGACGCGCCAGCTTTCAATTTGACACTCTTGCTCACTGTGACAATCGTCATCGCTACTTCCTCTCTCGGTGGACAGACTGCGGCGGGCAGCCGCATACGCTATTGGGCAGTCGCTAGGGTGGTTGAGCTCAGGCGACTGCCGTAGACCTTCTAAACATGCAAGACGTCTCGAAGTCTATCGTGTGCCACGCGCGCGTGATCGTATGTTCTGGCGAGTGTCCGCTGGGTGTACCGACCACCCGATTGCCGTATTCGGCGCCAGGTTCAAAACCCATCGCACGCCCCCTCCTCTAATGGCAATCGCCCTCCCCAATGTGTCTTCAGCCGCTTGCCAGTCCGCGCCCGTACACCCAGCGGACAGCAACCAGGTGTTGGGTTAACTCCATAGGGTCGCTCGTTATGCTTCAGCGCGTTGACTCAACAATAAATACAATGGAGGAAACACATGAAACGCTTCATCAATGTCACGCGTGCCAAAACAATTGTCTTCGCACTGGGATTCTCAGCCCTTACCGCGACAGCTGCCGAATCAGGTCAGCAGACGCCAATAGCTTCGACCGATGCAACAAACAACCCACTGGATGCGAGCGCTGCAGTCGCCGCCAACAGCTCAATCGATCCCACAAAAAAGCTCATCAGAGGCGTCTTCCTGCAAGCCCAGACTGAAACCGGGCAGAACCCACCCGGTGTCGCGAGCGTCAGCGTAAGACCACCGGCCGATATTCCCCCACCCACCCGAAAGGGGCCACTTAGCGAGTTAGGCGATGAACTGGAAAAGCAGGGCTTCACGTTCGGTCTGTTCTTTACCAATGGCTATTTCACAAACCCTACGGCGGGTATCAAACCGGGCAGTTCCATGGACTCCCCGGCATTGTTCATGTCGGCCAACGCCGATCTGACCAAGCTCCTAGGGGTTCCCAATACACAACTGCACATCACGGAGGCGTGGGAGCCGCTGTCTCAAAACAACGGCGATTACTCCTATAAAGTCGGTTCCTCCCTTGCGCCCTTTCCCGCGACAACCACGAGTTCGAACCTGGTCAAGCTGACACTGTCGCACGACGTCTTCGATAAACAGCTTCACCTTGAATATGGCCGCATGAATCTGGGCGATGACTTCATGGTCTCGACAATGTGCGCCGGATGCATCACATCGACCCCGCTGATCACGGTGGGCGTGCCGCCCTTCGATAAATCACTTTGGGGGGCACGCGCCTCCTACAAACTGTCGCCCCATACTCGCCTGGGATTGGGCGTGACCGAGGACAATTACGGCCTTTTCAGCCAGTCGTCCGGATGGGATTGGATCTCTGACACCAGGAAAGGCTGGATATGGCTGGGGAATATGACGTACACCAGCGACTTCTCCGACAGCCGATATCCACTGAACGCTGAAGTCGGTGTGTACCACAACACAAGTCCGTACACGGATGACCTGTACAACAAGGACGGATCGACTCAGTCGCAGAATCCCTTTGGCACCGCAGTTACACATGACAGCGGCACCTCGGGCTTTTACGGCCAGGCAAGAAAGGTGCTCTGGACCAAAGCCGACGCGGACAGCATCGTTCCACCTAACGTTGCGGTGTACGGGGGCGCATTTGTCACCCCAGGCTCCGGTCAGTCATTTCCCCTCGAACTGTACGCAGGTAGCGAATATGGTGGCTTTATCAAAGGCAACCCGGCGGCACTGGTGGGCTCGACTGTGCGCTATCTACAGCTGAGCAAGGGGCGCGCTTTAAACGAGCAACAGACCAGTGCGGCAAGCGGCTGGGGCGACGATAAGGTTCACCGAGACACGTTCACGTTTGACGTGCACGGTCAGTACGGCGTCGCCCCTGGCGTGTTGGCCAACGCCTCGGCCCAGTACTTTCTGAATCCGAACAGGCAAGGTCCAAACGCGCTGGTAGGACCGACTCAAAGCGGCTGGTTGTTCGCCCTGACGTTTGTCATCGACATTGGCCGCATCAGTGGTCTGTCCCGATAAAAGCCGTCGACGCTGACTCCGGCAGCACGTGCGTGCGCCGGAGTTCGGGCCGATCGATCATCGGCAGATAAACAGTTGAACCCATTGATTGTCGCGCCGGGCCTCATTGGCCCGAGCGCGTTTCAGACCGTCAGGCCATTTCGAATAGCTTGCCAAACCCGTGCACAGGCTCAGTTCGCCCCAGCAGGCGCAAGCAATGCCACAACATCGCCTGATTGCTCGTAACGACCGGCCGTCCCAACTCAGCCTCCAATGTGTCGATGATCGAAGACACGTTGATCGCCGTGCAGCTGAGAAAGTAAATGTCGGTGGAGTCGTCTCGATAGCTTCGCGCGAGTTCAAGCCATTTGGCAGGCGGTACCGCGGCCATGCTAGTACCTTCCAGCAGGCCTAATCCAACCTGGCTCAGCACCTCAAATCCAAAATGCTTGAGATACTCGACTTCACGCAGATTCACCTCCTCGATATAGGGTGTGATCAGTACGATGCGCTTGGCCCGCAGCACCTTGAAGGCGGCCAGCAACGCATCCGATGTCGCCGTCGCCGGACAACCGCTGGCGTCAGCAATCCGCGAAGACAGCTGTTCACCCATGCTCGGATCAAACGTCGAGACCGCCGTGCAGTTGAACACGATCAAGTCCACGGCAGCGTCGGCCAGCAGGCTGCTGGCTTCTTCGATCTTCTCGGTCATGCCCAGCAGCGCGGCCTTAGACGAGCCGGCCAGTTTCAAGCGGGTCGTCAATATATTCACGCCCGGCGGCAGCATTCGTTGAATCTCGGGTTCGGCCATGGCGTTACTCGAGGGCAACAGCATGCCAATTTTCAGCGGCCGCGCCAGGTCGGCTAGCGCTGATACTTCATGTACGGCGTGAGTGCTCATTTTCGTTTCCTCCGGGGAGATAGGTTGATACGTGATCCAACGCCTCGACACTATTGGCAACCGCCAGGATGTACCGATCGGGACGAATGATTACCGCCCTGGCATTCAGTTCGTCCAGGCACTGCTGCGCCTCGTCCGGCAGGCGTATGACGCCATTGAGGTCCCACAGCATCCTGGTCGCCGGCGAAACCGAATCCAGCAACTGGCGATCACCGATGACCGCGAAGTTCGAACCCACGAACTCATCGAGGGGCACGCCGGATTCGAGTATGGGTTGCGCGAAGATAAACCCTGCGCAGGCGTCCTCGGCCCGATGCAGCCCCGCCCCGAGCCGAGGCACGAGGGAGCTCATTTTTCGAGGCCCCTGGCCGAGTTTGGCGTCCCTTTCGCGGGCTTGTTCGGGGTCGATTGTCTGGATGATCTCGCCGACTTCGATCGCGTGTTCGATGGTCGCGCGAACGTGTGCAGAGCGCTCCTGTTCATAGGTGTCGAGCAGGTCCGCCGATGCGCGCCCCTTGATCACCCAGTCCAGTTTCCAGGCCAGGTTGGCGGCGTCCCGCAGACCTGCACACAACCCTTGACCGAGGAAAGGAGGCATCAGGTGAGCGGCATCCCCGGCCAGCATTACCCGCGACCGACGCCACGGGTGGGCAATAACCCCATGGAACATATAGGTCACGGCGCGTTCGATTTGCGCGTCGTCGGGAACCAGCCACGGAGACAACAACCCCCAGACGCCTTCAGGCGAGGTAAGTGCCTCGATGTCATCGCCCGGCATGACCATGAATTCCCAGCGTCGCCGCTGGCCAACGCATCGCATGTAGGTCGTGGGGCGCTGGGGGTCGCAGAATTGAACGGTACCGTCGGTGAGGCCCGCGACTTCGCGATTCATGATCACGTCGACCACCAGCCATTTTTCGTGGCTGCCCAAGTCCTCCAGAGGCACGTCGAGGATGCCGCGCACCGGCGATCTGCCGCCATCGCAGCCGATCAGATACTGCCCGTTGACGACCTCTGGCGTGGTCTTGCCTCGGGCGATGAATTGCGCCTGCACCCCGTCTTCCGATTGCACCACGGACAGCAGTTCGCATCCGGTCCTGAGGCTCACGTGCGCAAAACGATCGAGCCCTTTGCGCAACACCGCTTCCAGCGCGGGCTGGTGAAACCGATAGCTGGGGTGCCAGTTGTGCGGGCCGACGGTGTCCGGCCTGGGCCAACTCAAAATCACCTCGTGCTTGAGGTTCACAAAGGTCATGCCGGGGTTCACATGGGTGAACGGCAGCGCCTCTTCGGCCAGCCCGATCGACTGCAACACGCGCATGATTTCACCATCGAAATGCGTCGCGCGCGGCAGTGGAAAAGTCTCGTCGATGGCTTCTATCACCGTCACCGACAGCCCAAAGGTCCCGAGCAGATTGGCGAGCGTGGCTCCCGTAGGCCCGAGTCCAACAATAATGACGTCTGAATAATTACTCATGACAATGCTCATGATGGGGGTTGATCCAGAGGGCTTAGCGCTCCTGTAAAGCGAGCCCCGTTAGTTGCGAGGGTGAGTCAATTGCAGCGAATCCCGTTCCGACTCGCGTCGGTCGATGTCCACGAGGTGATTCCACACGCTGGCGCGAGCGTGCGCCGAGTCCGCAACCTCCAGGCAGAGGTTCTCGATCTCCAAGGCTGTGCTCGGCTCGAGCAGGTCCCTGGACAGCCGGCGAAACTTTTGTCTCGCCTCGTCGATTTGAAAGGGCCGTTGCGGATCGCCCCAGGCATGAACGATTGTCTCGCTGGCGATGATCCGCTCGCCGATGAGCAGCTCTACCACCGCCGGATAGGCGTGCGGTGTCGCCGCTTGCAGATGCTCGTCGGCCAGCACTTCAACCTTGTCGGCAAGACGCGTCATCTCAACCCCGCGATGGGCCTGCGCACGCTCGACATCCAGCAGCTCATCGGGCATGACGCCCACCAGCGCGAGGTTGTAGGCGCAACTGGTCACACGGGACAGCCGACTGATCTCCACGTCGTAATGCGCCACCATGTTCGCGTGTGACGGCGGCAAGCGAACGCGCACCGTCGTCAGCGACTCGTGGTCGATACCCTGGTCAAGCAACTGCCGGAACCCGAACATCGCGGCGATGTTGTGCTTCGCCGCGCAGTAAGGCTTGATGCTCGCCCTCAGGATCGCGGGACGGCCCTGCAAGATACGCGCAATACGCTCGTGGCAGAGGGTCAGCCCGCGCATCGGCGACGCCTGATCATTCTCAAGCAGGCCCCGGTCGCCGGTGAAGCCTGCGGCGGCGCTCATGGCAGCGGCGCAACCGGTTCGGGCGGCCATCCCGAACAGCAGCCATCTGGCCGAGGTTCCTCGCACCGATGCAACCCCGGCACTCGCATTGCCCCCCGGTCGGCCATTGGACGAGGTCAGCGCAATTGCCAGCGCGTGGGCCGTGCGCTCCGCGTCCAGGTTGAGAAGCTTCGCCGTGACGGCCGCCGCCGTGACCGGCGCGAGCAGGAGGCTCGGCCAAACGCCCTGGTGCAATATTTTCGGGCCCGACACCGCTTCCCCCAGTCCGGTCATCACTTCATAACCAACGTGAACCGCTTCGGCGAAACGCGCCTGGCCAAACCAATCGCGCGGCAGGTTCGCTGCCAGGGTCAACGCGGTCATGACCACCAGCGCGCCGGGCGTGGTGCACGACGCCATGTGGATATCGTCGACCTCGGTCAATCTTGCCGTGGCCGTAAACAGCCCTACCGCATCGAGCGTCGACGAATTGAACGGTGCATGCTCGCCTCGCAGCCCGTTGAGAAGCCGCCCCTCGCGGGTTGCGCGCCCGGCGATCCAGGCGCCCACGGTATCGAGCACATGCACCGAGAGCGTTTGCGCGGCAGATTCCATTGCGTCGATGGAAGGCCCCGCGGTCATCCTTTGAGCAAGCGTATCAATGAGGGTCATCGAGAACGTTCCTGGGCCGGCGTAGACGCCTGCGGTCACTGAGGCCTGCGGCGCAGTTGCCTCTTCTGCCTGTCGCGGCGCCGCACGTGCGCACGGCGCGCTGGACCAAAACTTAGCACACACAAAACACGAACATCAATTCAATCTTGAATTATGAGAATTGGCACAATTTTACACCCTCCATTAAAAACACTGTAACAACATGATAAATATGAATTTATTCGCACATATAACGATAAATCAGGCAATCGAACAGAATTTATATTTTACGATCAAATCTCACAGTGATAGATTTACTCGAAACAAAACCACAGCAGCCCGCTTGGCGGCCGACGAGATCCACGTGATCACACCGACGCTCAACCAGCCTCCAAACCTCGAGCCTTTGCGGGTCCCGTGTCCAATGCCTCATCAACAAGAGACTGCCGCCAATGAAACTTGCGTTCTTCGACTCCTACAGACTCGGCCTGATCATCGACGACTCGATCGTGGACATTTCGTCATTGATCAGTGGATTTCCCTACGCAAACCCCAACGATGCAATGATTCATCTGATTGAGCGGTTCGATGAATACAAGGACGCACTGGAGAAAGCGCAACGCCTGGGGCAACGGATCAACCTGTCTGGCGTTCGGCTGCGAGCACCGCTGCCCAAGCCGGGCAACATCGTCTGCATGGCGGTCAATTACATGGAAGACGGCACCCTGGCGGAGCCGCCACTGATCAATGCATTTCACAAGGCGTCCTCCTGTGTGATCGGGCCGGGAGACACTCTGGTGCTTCCTGATATCCCGGCGATCGTTTTCGAAGCGGAAGCGGAACTCGCGATCATTATCGGACGCCGGGCCGACAAGGTCGCGGCGGCGGACTGGCGGGACTATGTGTTTGGATACAGCAATTTCATGGACGGTTCGGCCCGGGGAATGAAGCCGGAAAAGAACAGTTTCTTCCAGGCAAAGTCGAGGAACACCTTCGCCCCGATGGGCCCATGGATCGTCACCGCAGACGAGATCGCCGACCCGCAGAACCTGGACATCGCCATGAACCTCAATGGCCAACCCCGGCAGCGCTTCAATACCAATGACATGGCCCACAGCATCGCAAACAGCATTGAGTGGCTAAGCCATATCCACCCGCTCGAACCCGGGGACATTATCGCGACGGGCACCAACCATCGCGGCCTTGGCGCCATTCAGGACGGCGACGTACTCGAACTCTCGGTCGAGGGCCTAGGCACGCTATCGGTCAACGTCAAAGACGACCTGCGTCGAACCTGGTCGAACGAAACGCGCCTGCAAAGGCAAACCCAGGGACTGAACGCGCTCTCCCCACAACTGACCGGCAAATATGCGGCCAGCCAATAGAACGCGTGCATTGCAGGCTCTCAGGCTCCAAGGTGGGAGCCTGCGGGCGCTGCGGCGTTTGCTTGCACGCTCAACCTGCGCTGACTACCATGCCGGCGTCCTAACTTTCCTCTGAAGCGCTCAATGTCCAGCCTAACTAAGATGCTGTCGATGCTCGACTTTTTCTCGATCGACAAGGCCACCTGGTCGCCCGAGGATTTGATCGCCGAAACCGGCCTGTCCCGGCCGACGGGCTACCGCTACCTCAAGGAACTGTGCGACTCAGGCCTTCTTCGACGCGCGGAGAACGGTTATTCGCTGGGGCCGCGAATCATCGAGATGGACTACTACATCCGTCAAAGCGACAGGCTGTTGATCGCCTGCCAACCGGTGATGAGCCGATTGGCGCAGGAGACCGGTTGCAACATTTTGCTCGCCAGCATCTATGGCGTGCGCATTCTTGCCGTTCACCAGGAGCAGGGAGAACTGGCGTGCCCCGTCGCATACGGGCGGGGCCGCCCCATGCCTCTCTTTCGCGGCGGCGGGTCGAAAGTCATCCTCGCTGCGCTCTCGCCTGCCAGGCATAAGCGACTCTATGAAAGCTACGCGGCAGAAATCGCCGAGGCGGGCCTTGGTGACACATGGAAAGCGTTCCGCGCCCAAATGCTCAAGATTCAGCACGAGGGGCATGTGATCTCGGTCGGCCAACTGGATCCCGACGCCGCCGGCGCCGCCGTTCCGCTGTACACAGGCACATCGCTGGAACCGGCGGCGTTGATTCTGGTGACGACCCGCTCGCGCTTCGCCCTCACCGATCAAGCCAGATTGATCGAGTTGATGAAGAACAGCGCCCGACAGATTGAACTTGCATCGTCACGCGACAGCGCAGCAGGCCTCGTGAGCCCGCATCACCCCGTGCAATAAACAGGCGCTGACGAATACCGATACTCCAGACAACTGCACCCCTATGTTCGGCGCTTTGCCGACCAAACAGAGGCTTCTCATGAGTCAGATTCGAGTTCCCGTTGTCACGCCAGGTACAAGGCCCGAGCTCGCCGAGCTTGAGGACAGAATCAAAAAGCAACGTGGCGGCAATATCTCCTTGCTCTACCAGGTACTGCTCAATAGCGCCCCGATTGCCAGCGGCTGGGAACAAATGCTGTCGGCGGTACGTAATCACAGCTCGATCCCGGCAGACTTGCGCGAGCTCGCGATTCTGCGAGTCGCTGTGCTTAACCGAGCCACCTATGAATTCGAGGCACACGTGCCGCACGCCCTCAGCGCTGGCGTGTGTGAGCAAGCCATCGAAAGCCTGCGCACCCCCGATGTGGTCGACGCGAAGCTGTTCAACGAACAGCAGGCCCTCGTGCTCGAACTCACGGACAGGATGACGCAAGAAGTGGCCGTGCCGGATGCATTGATGGCGCGCATGAACGCGCGGTTCAACCCACAGGAAGTCGTGGAATTGGTCGCGACGATTGCCGCCTACAACATGGTCTCCCGATTCCTCGTGGCACTTGCGATTGCCCATTGATCTGCTTGCGGCGAAAGTGATTTCGCCGCTCACTGGCAGTGTGATGAGGGGGGGACGTCTCGCGATGTTTTTTGGGCGGGGTTGCAGGTCGCCTGCACTGAATGTGCAAGCGCCCGGGCCCACTCACTCCTCTGGCCGGTGTGCCGCGACCGGGTGGTACTTGCGAGCGTAATAAGCCAGACCCGAGTGGACTTCCGGCTCTACCCGCACCGACACTATGCCGCACAGGAAAATGCTGTGAGTGCCAGCCTCGATGGTCTGGACGATGCGCGCATCGAAGTTGACCAACGCGTTCTCCAGCGCGGGGGCGCCCGTTTCCAGCACGCTCCAGCGGTCGATCTGGAAGCGCTCGTGCACCGTCGCCGCGCCTGAAAAAGTCCTGGAGATGGTCTCCTGGTCGGCTGTGAGCACATTGACGCACAGGACCCCATTGCCACTGAAAACGTTGTGCTGCCGACTGTTGCGGTTCATGCACACCAGCAGCATCGGCGGGTCGTCCGTCACGCTGCAGACAGCGGATGCCGTGAAACCGCCCTGGCCTGCGGGACCATCCGTGGTAATGACGGTGACTGCGCCGATGAGGCGAGACATGCCGTCACGAAAGCTGAGTGGATCAATCATTTGGAGCCCCGCAATGCTGGATAGGAACACAGGAAAGGTTCGTTATTGAAAACGTAACGATCCGTATCGAACGGCACTTTCGCCCTGGCTGGAACATCCTCACGCGAAAAGAAGATCACACCACTGTCATCCTCCACCGAAAGGCCTGCGGCAAAAAAAGAAAGCGGCTCATCGTTGAACAGCGCCTGTGGCGCTTTACCGCCCAGACGCAATGTCAGTGTGGCGACTGCGCGCGCGATCCAGACACCGAACCTCTGCGGACCTCCAACGTCAACACTCAGGAGCTTCATCGTCTCGTCTCTCTCTTATTAGGGTTTCAGCAATAGCGGCGATGCAACGCATCGGCCAAGCCCTCTCGGGCAAAATCAGACTAGTGCCCACGCGACCCACCAAACAAGCACGCCACCTGTTCTGTCCGTTCTGTGTATCAAGCCCCAGTCCGGCACGTTGATCGGCAACCGTCGATTTCAACCGCTCGAATCAATCGCCACCCCGTTAGCCCCCCCTGATACACACACCGGACAGAACAGGTGGCGTGCTTGTTCGCCGCTTCAGCGCGGGACTAGTCTTCATCGACCCGGGCAAGGCCTGCCTGATGCGCTGCATCACGTGCCTCTGGCCCAAGGGACGATTGCCGACACCCTGATAGAGAGAAGAGACGATGAAGCTCCTGAGTTTTGAAGTTGATGGTTCACCGAAATTCGGTGCCTGGGTCAACGGCGGGGTCGTCGATTTGACGCAACGCCTGGCCGGTAAATTTCCTGATCTGTTGAGCGTGCTGCAAGCGGGCGCGCTCCCCAACGTTGCCGAGGCTCTGGAGGGCGCTGAACCCGACTTCACCCTTGAGCAAATCACGTTTCTGCCGGTAATTCCCTCGCCGCCAAAAATCATCTGCATTGGCGTCAACTATGAAGAACACCGCTCTGAGATCGGCCGTGAGCCTACGCTCAAACCGCCGGTTTTCGGGCGTTTCAGCAACTCGCAAGTGGGCCACCTGGGCGTGATTCCGCTGCCGCCAGAATCGGTGAAGCTCGACTATGAGGGTGAAATCGCGGTCATTATCGGCAAGGCCGGACGCCGTATTTCTTCCGCTCAAGTCTGGGAGCACATCGCCGGTTACGCGCCCTACAACGACGCTTCGGTTCGCGATTGGCAAGGCCATACCCATCAGTGGACGCCCGGGAAAAACTTTTTGCATACCGGCGGGTTCGGGCCTTGGATGAGCACGGCTGACGAATTCGGCAGCGATCCCGAGCTGCATCTGAGCACCCGCTTGAACGGCCTGGAAGTGCAGCGCGCCACCAGTCGGCAAATGATCTTTTCGATTGCTGAACTCGTGACCTATTGCTCCACATTCACCCAACTCGAACCAGGCGATGTGATCGTTACCGGCACCCCCGGCGGCGTAGGCGCACGTCGCAACCCGCAACTGTTCATGAAGGACGGTGACGTGGTCGAAGTGGAAATCGCGGAAATCGGCGTGCTGCGCAATGTGATTGCAAATGAAGCGTAAGCACCGCTCATCCCAACCTAAACCAATGAAGGATTAGACATCATGGCAATCGGAATTCTGGGTGCAGGAAAAATGGCACAAATGCTTGTCCCCAAACTCGTGTCGGGCGGGCATCACGTCCTCATCAGTAACTCAAGGGGCCCCGAGTCCCTGCAGCCGCTGATCCAGCAATTGGGGAGTGGCGTGAGCGCGGCGACGCCGGAGCAGATGCTTGCTGAGGCCGATGTGGTGATTCTGGCCACGCCTTGGGAAAAAACCCCTGCCGCCATCGCCGCAGCGGGCTCCTGGGTTGGAAAGGTGGTGATCGATGCGACCAACAACCGTCGCGGCCCACGCCCTGAAGACCTGATTGATATCGGCGGCAAAGGCTCCAGTGAAGTCGTCGCACAGATGATTCCGGGGGCTCATGTGGTGAAAACCTTCAACTACGAGCCGATTCCGGTGTTTGCCGCAGGCTTGCCCGCAGAAGGCGACAGCGGTGCAATCTTCTTCTCCGGCGATGATTCCCAGGCCAAGGCCTCAGTCGCTCAGTTGATTCGCGATCTGGGGGGCGAGCCGATAGATGCGGGCTCGCTGGTTGAAGGCGGGAAATTGCACGGCATGGGCGGCCCGTTGTCGCTCAAGTTGAAATTGCTTTCGCCCAAGGAAGCGAAGGCACTGCTGAGTACGCTTCGTTAGATTCAACAGCGATAAGCCCGCCTGATCGCGGTGCGCAAACGAGATGAGTGAACCGGTTCGCGAAAGCGGATACTGGCCACGGATTTGCCTGCCGAAAATCTCACCGTCTCCGCCGCGCCATCGCTACCTGGCGGGTGGCAGCCAGTGTCTCTTCACCTCGGCGGTATGCAGCAAGGGCGCACGGCTTGCGTTTGTTCGGCGATATTTCTTGCGTTGCCGTCTCACCCAAGAACTCACTCGGCCCACGCCGAGTGATTGGACAGACCTCAGTTCTGATTGGCAGATCCTCATGACAACAATAAAAACAAACACATATTTGCACTCGCGTTGGGTTGTACTGGGCGCACTCGCGTTCATGATGTGCGTCAGCATGGCGCTGCCCATCTACGGCGGCAGCGTGCTCGGCACCTATATGACTGCAGAGCTCCACTGGGAACGCAGCACCCTGGGACTACTGATCGCTGCCAACATGGCCGCCAATGGCCTGTGTGCGCCACTGGTCGCCGCACTGACAACGAAAATCGGCGTGCGCGGGTGCCTGATCATCGGCTGTATCCTCATGGCGGCAGCCTCGATTGCGCTGGCAACCTGGGTCACCGCGCCGTGGCAAGCGGCGGTGACGTTCGGGGCGATTGGCGTGGCTGCAACATTCGCCAGTATCATCCCGTGTCAAACGGCCGTCACCGCCTGGTTCGGCCACCGGCGCCCGTTTGCGTTGTCATTGCTCTATGCGGCCATGGGCATCGGCGGTTTCATCTTCGTGTGGTTGATGACGTGGGCAATCCAAGGCTCGACAATCGGCTACCGAATGGGCTGCTGGGTGTTCTTCGGTTTTTCGGTTATCGGCCTGGTGGTCACCCTGCTGTTGGTCCGCAACAAGCCCGACGCCGATCAATTCAACGCATGGGAGCTTGCTGACAGCCACCGACTGGCCGCACGACCGTTCGCTCCGCCCCCCGCGCCGCTCAACCTTGATCAGGGGCTGCGCAAAGTACTTTGCTCACCGGCCTTGTGGGCGATCTACTTCAGCATGTTTGCGACAACCTGCGGCTCGGCGTTCGTCATTGCACATGCGCAGGCACATTTGCGCGATATCGGGCACTCACCGGTGCTGGCTGCCGCGACCATTTCGATCATTTCCGCAGCCATGGTCGTCGGCAACTTTGGTATCGGCTCGGTGGCGCAACGTCTTGGCCCACGCCGCGCCTACTTCGGTGCCCTGGTGTTGTTTGGGGTCGGCCTTTTCACATTGATCTACGCGACCGGCTCAGTCGGTCTGTACGGCTACGCGATCCTGTACGGGCTTGGTTTCGGCGCCGCACAGGTCGGTCCCATGGTGCTGCTGAGCGGTTACTGGGGTGTCCAGGTGTTCCCGATGCTGACCGCGCTCGGGCTGCTGATCCAGACCGCCGGCGCCGCCGTCAGCCCTATCGCGGCGGGCGTGTATTTCGACAGCTCCGGTCGCTACCAGCCGGTCATCCTCGTGATTGTGATCATGACGGTGGTCGCGATGGTCTTGCTCCGCGTGATCGGCCCGCCGAAGGCCAGTGGCGTGCAAGGATGGGGCCTGCCCTCCTCCCCTGAGCGCATGGAACACTCCTCCAAGCCAAACGCCTGAAACCCAAAAAAAGGCGGGGAGCATCAAGCTCCCCGCCTTTTTTTTCAAACCGCTCGGTGCGTGACCTACCACTCGATACCCGCGGTTTCGAGGTTATGTTCTATTTCCGCCTTGGCCTCACGCAATACCGGTAGGCAGCGCGCGATGGCAGCATCCGGACTGATCAGCGTAGAAGGCCACACGGTGCTGATGCAGCCGAACACCCGGCCCTGGCACAACACCGCCAGCGCAATGCTGTTGCATCGCTTGTAGGGAACATCATCGGACGTACAGTAGCCCTTCACCTGGACCGAGCGGATCATATGAACGATGCGGTGTGAGTCACGGGCTGCCTGGTCTTCCGGGGCCTGGGACTTGCGCAGA
Source organism: Pseudomonas marginalis (assembly GCF_024169655.1). Lineage (GTDB taxonomy): Bacteria > Pseudomonadota > Gammaproteobacteria > Pseudomonadales > Pseudomonadaceae > Aquipseudomonas > Aquipseudomonas paraveronii. The sequence goes on from NZ_JALJWV010000001.1 coordinate 3,973,255, forward strand.
TGCGCGAGAATTTCACGGCGCTGCTCGTCACGGGCGAACGCCAGGTAAGCCCAACCCAGCGGGGTGGACAACAGCGGAATCCGCCTGCCGACCGCACTCAATCCAATCGACTGCGGGGTGAAGCGGTCCGTGCTCTCACGCACGACGATGCCATCGTCCTCGAACGTCGACACTGCGCTTGGCCACTTCAGTTGTTGTCGACGCCCAAAAAGCACCGGCGTGGCCACCGAGACGAACACCGATTCACAGGTCATCCCACCGCTCAGACGACGAACCGCGATGGTCAGGTGATAGGTATTTTCATCGGGGTTCACTCGCTCGACAAAACCACCTTGAGAAAGCGTTTCAATGATTCGATAGACAGTTGGCAAGGGTAACTTCAGCGCCTTGGCGATATTTTGCGCCGAGGCGGACCGTACTTTATTGAGATACCCCAGAACGTCCAGGCCACGATCAAGGGTTCGCAGTCGCGTTATCATTCGGCCACTCCAATCAGGTTACACAGATCAACCTACGCTCACCCATCGTGCCTCGCAAGCCCACCCGATGCGTGAGCAAAGGCTCTATCGGGTCGCAGGAAGGAGGCGCAGGATTGCGCGGCAAAACAGGGGGGCTACGGCTAGCGTTCGAGATCCAGCACCAATCGATCTTCGACCCAACGCACCGGCACAGGCTCCAAGCGCGCGCCCTTGCACGGCCCATCGATGCAATGCCCGTCTTCAAAACGGAACATCGCGCTGTGGTGAGCGCACATCAGGATCTTGCCGCGATAGGTGCAGAACGCTTGCGGACGATAATCCAGAGGCACAGAAAAATGCGGGCATCGGTTGACGTACACCCGCACCTGTTCGCCTTGGCGCACCGCCACCAGCCCGCCGGGGTGCAGTTGCTGCTGTTCGGGCAGCCCCAGGGCACCGCCATCGGCAATATCATCCAATCGGCACAACGTAATGACGTTCACGATCAGCCGCGCAATTGTGGGTTGCCAAGGCTCCAGTGCCACGGCCGGATCTGAATCGTGGCAAACAGCCCGGCCCGGACATAGGGGTCTTCCTGGATGAACGCCTCGACCTCCGGCAAACTGCCCGCCTCGATCACCAGCAAGGTGCCATTCATCGCCTCCCCCGCATCATCGAGCGTCGGACCGCCAAGCCAGACAATCACCCGATGCATCTCGGTAGCGCGCAAGTGAGCCTGGTGACTGGGGCGCAAGCGCTGGCGCAAGGCCAGTGAGTCCGGACGGTCCGTTGCGAATACCGCAAAAAAATGCCCCATGATTCACTCGGCCTCCATGACGAACTCGTAACACGCCCGCTTGAACGGCAATTCGAGGCCAAGGCTCTCGGATAAGTCGTCGTGAGTGACGCGGTGTTCATAGATCACTTGCAACGACTGTTTGACGCCAAATACCGCATCGGAGTCCAGGTAAGGATCATCGTGATTGAACAGGTGGGTGACCAGTTTGCGATAGCCTGGTCTTTGGATCATGAAATGCAGGTGTGCGGGCCGCCAGGGATGCCGATTGGCGGTATTGAGCATGCGCCCCACCGGACCGTCGGTGGGGATGGGGTAGCACACCGGGACAATCGTGCGAATCGCAAAATAGCCGTCGGCATCGGTGCGATAGCGACCGCGCAAGTTGCCGAACGGCTGCGTGCTGTCCTGACCCGAATACATGCCGTTTTCAGCGGTCTGCCAGACATCCAGCACAGCGCCCGCCAGTGCGTCGCCGTGGGTATTGACCACACGTCCACGCACCAGGGCAGCCTCACCTGCGGTGAACGCCATGTTTTCGCCATACTCGCGATCCGGCATCCCTTCGATATAGAACGGACCGAACACCGTGGTCTCGGTGGCGTTTGCACTGTGTCGATGATTGATTGCATCGACCAGCATCGACACACCCAAGGTGTCCGACAGCAGAATGAATTCCTGGCGCACCAGGCCATCGCAGGTCTGGCCGGTTTCGGTCAAAAAGCGAATGCCCTCAAACCACTCCTGCTCGGTCAGCTCGACGTCGCTGACAAAGGCGTGCAGATGACGCACCAGGCTTTGCATGATCTGCTTGTAACGCGCATCGGGAGCGCCGTTGAAGCTGTTCACCGTCTGTTCGGAGATCAGTGACTCTATAACGTTGTCTTGATCGGTCATTATTGTTATTCCGACGAGGATAGACACACCGAAGGATCAGGCCGGCGCGAGGCCATGCATGGCGCGGGTCAACAGCGCTTCGATCGGGCCTTGTTCAAAGGGCCGCGGGTTGTAATACGGGCTGGCACAGGCAATTTTCGCCGCCTCGGCCGCCCCATTTTCAGGCAGCCCGATGTCGGCCAGCGCCAACGGAATACCCAGCTTCTGGTTCAGTGCATACAACAAGGCGCCCACCTCGTTCGCTTCGCTGCCACCGAGCGCGCGGGCAGCGCGTTGCAAAGGGCCGGCCGCCGCTTCGCGATTGTAGTGCGCGGCGTGCGGCAGCACGATCGCATGGGCCTGGGCGTGCGGCAGGTTGAACGTTCCGCCCAAGGTGTGGCAAAGCTTGTGGTGCAGGGCCATGCCCACCGATCCGAGGCAAATCCCCGCCAGCCACGCGCCATACTGCGCCTGGCTGCGGGCTTGCGGATCGTTTGGATCATTGACCACACCCGGCAGCGCCAGCGCCAGCGCGCGAATCGACTCCTCGGCCATCAACCCGATGATCGGATTGGCGTCCTCGGCATACAGCGCTTCAATCGCGTGCGCCATGGCATTCATCCCCGAGCAGGCGGAGATCTGCGCTGGCAAGGTCAGCGTCAGTTGCGGGTCGTAGATCACGGTCTTGGGCAAAACCCTCGGATCGCGCCCGGTTTTCTTCAGGCGGTTTTCCGTGAGCCCGTAGATCGGGGTCATTTCCGAACCGGCATAGGTGGTCGGAACCGCCACGATCGGCAGGCCCGAACCCATCGCAATCGCCTTGCCCAGGCCTATCGTCGAACCGCCGCCCACGGCCACACAGCAATCGGCATCAAGCCGAGCCGCTTCGATACGCGCCGCTTGCGCCACCTCCAGCGGCACATGCATCACGGCTTGGGGATAGACGCCCGCCGCACGGTCGCCGAGCAAGGCCGCGACCTGTTCACCCAATGCCTGTTGCTCAGGCGTGGTGAGAATCAGCGCGCGCCTGGCGCCGAGGCGTTCGATCTCATCGGCCAGCGCCGAGAGCTTGCCCCAGCCAAAGACCACGCGGGTAGGCAAACTTTGGTACACAAAAGGATTCATGGCAGGCCTCAACGTTTGAAGTGCGGAGCAATTTTGGCGTCGACATTGACCCATACCGAGCGAGCTTCGGTGTAGTCATGGATCGCCTCGAACCCCATCTCACGGCCATAACCAGACTGCCCAACGCCACCAAACGGGCTGCCGGGGCTGACGCGTTTGTAGCAGTTGACCCAGCACATTCCCGCATGAATGGCGTTGGCCATTTTGTGCGCGCGGGTCAGGTTCTGCGTCCACAGGCCACTGCCCAGCCCGTACTGCGTGCTGTTGGCGATGGCCAGGGCTTCTTCGTCGGTACTGAATCGCACCACGGTGACGAATGGACCAAAGACTTCTTCCTGGCACACACGATCCTCGGGCGAGGCTTCGACAATCGTCGGCTCAACATAAAAGCCACCTGCCAATGCCTGATCGTCCGGCGCCTTGCCCCCAGCGAGAACCCGGCCGCCCTGCTCGATGGCGATATCGATATAGGCCAGCACACGGTCGCGGTGCAGCGCCGAGGTCAACGGCCCCATTTCGGTCTCGGGATCCATCGGGTCGCCAAGGCGTATAGACTTGGCTAACGCGACAAACCGTTCGAGGAAGCGCTCAGCAATGTCTTTATGCAGGATCAAACGCGACCCCGCGATGCAGGCCTGGCCCTGATTGTGAAAGATCGCCCACGCCGCGCCGTTGACGGCCGCTTCAAGATTGGCGTCCTCAAACACGATGTTCGCGCCCTTCCCGCCCAGTTCCAACTGAATGCGCTTGAGGTTGCCGGTCGAGGCTTCAACAATCCGGCGACCGGTCGCCGTCGAGCCGGTGAAGGCGATCTTGCCGACGTCAGGATGCTCGGCCAGCGCCTGCCCCGCGGTATGCCCATAACCCGGCACCACGTTGACCACGCCTTTGGGGATGCCAACTTCGGTCATCAACTCGACAATGCGCAAGGTCGACAGCGGCGTGATTTCCGACGGTTTGATCACGATGGTGTTACCTGCGGCCAGCGCCGGGCCCATTTTCCAACTGGTGAACATCAGCGGAAAATTCCACGGCACGATTTGCCCGACCACACCGATCGGCTTGCGCTGCACGTAATTGAGAAACCCGGCTTCGACCGGAATCACCGACCCTTCGATCTTGTCCGCCATGCCGCCGAAATACCGGAAACAAGCGGCCGTGCGTGGAACGTCGAGGCCGCGGGAGTCACGAATCGGGTGGCCGGTATTGAGGGATTCAAGCTGCGCCAGTTCTTCGCTGCAGGCTTCGATTCTGTCTGCCAACTTCAGCAACAAGCGCCCGCGTTCGGCGGCGCCAAGGCCGGACCAGGCAGGAAAAGCGCGTTTGGCGGCGGCGACAGCAAGGTCGATGTCAGCCGCTTCGGCGGCGGCAACTCGAGTGATCAACGAACCGTCATGGGGTGAAATGACGTCAATCGTGCCGCCCGCGACCGCATCAACAAATCGTCCATCTATATACAGCTGATTTTGCATAATATTTTCCTCGCACCGCGCCAATGGCGCAGTGTCTGACGATTTGATCCGGATACATCGCCCGGCGAGCGCCGGGCCGAAGAAGGGGCTTAGAACGCGATCGGATAAGGCGTGAGTTCGCCGCTTTCATAACGTTGCGGCAGGTTCGGCGTGGCGTTTTCCCACACCAGCAGCATCGAGCGCTTGGTCGAATAGCCTTGGTGGCGAATGTCCGCCGGCATGGCGCAGATGTCGCCAGCACGCATGGTGATGCGCGCGCGTGGACTGCCGTCATCCTTGTCGCCAACATCCCAGAGGATTTCATCGGACAGTTGCAGGAACCACTCGACCCGGTCATTGCCGTGGAACACCGGCAGAATGAATTCTTCGGTGGTCGGGCAGAACAGGCTGGCCTTGCACACCGAGGTGACCGACGGGTTCCACGTCACGTCAGAGCGCGACAAGTATTTGAACAGGCTGAAGGCATGCAGCTCACCTTCAAAGCCTTCGGCGGCGTGTACTTCCGGTTCGCCTTGAGAAACATCGGTGAACTGGCGATTGACCGGCAGATCGTCACGCAACGGCGAATCATCCGCCAGGCCAGGCATGCGTTTGGTGGCAATGCGGAAGCGCTCAATGGCTTCGATGTTACTGCCGTTTTTGCGGCCGAACGCCGTGCCGGTCTCTTCCGGCGCCGCGAACGGGTCGAAGGTGGCGTTGGTCCAGTCGCGCAAGATGGCTTTAAACGTGGCCATGATCAGCGGTGTTTCAAAGTTTTCGGTGTAGTTGACGCCTGCGGCTTTCAACGTGCCGTTGAAGGTGCCGGCATACAGGTCGACCTTGCCGTAGTAATTGCGCGTGCCGATCACGTGGTCGAAGTTGACCCAGCCGTAGAAAAAGCCCCAGGCCACATCGCGCATCATCGCACGCAGAAAGGCATCGATAGGAATCAGGTGCGAACGCGTCTGACCTTTGGCGGGCCAGGTGATACGGGCAAAATACTCGTCGCGCGACAGCTCGAAAGCGCCGAGCTTGAAAGCACAGTAGCCGGTGACGGCATGGGGCAGGCTGACCTGGACTTCATCCTCGGCAAAAATGGCGTTATCGACAGCGTTTTCAAGCATGGCCATGACAGGATTCCTCAAGTTTTTCTGATTATTCTGAGTGGAAAACGGCGGTGATCACTTGAAGCAGATGTCTGCCCACTTCTCGACCGACAGCGGGCCTTTAATGGTCTGCTGCAATAACACGCCAGGACGGCTGGATTCGAAGCGATAGGCGGTGCCGTGCGGCAACAGGCATTGATGGCCGCGCTTGAGCAGCACGTAGCCCATCGGCTTGCCTGCGGGGATTTCGCCCGCCAACCGTGTGCCCTCGCCGTCGCTCAAAGGCGTATCGAGCTTGAGGAAATCCACGCGTACTTCGCCGTCCATGACGATAGCGAACTCATCGTGCGCCGCCGTGTACCAAGGCGACTGACCTTCCGCGCGCAGGGTTTCAATGACGTAGCCCAGGTTGAGGCCGACGACGACTTTTTCGTAGGGAAGGGATTTTTCCGCGACCTCGAAGACATTTGAAAAGGCGTAATGGCTGGCCTGGCCGCTGATGATTTCAACCGACCCTTTGCTGTAGTTGTCCAGCGAGCCGAAGACCGTTTCGATTGCAGCGCTGCTCATGGTTTTTCACCGTTTTGTTGTTGTAGTAACAGTGGCCCCACAGTACGTCGTGCTTTCTTCAGGAACAATGAGAGTGCTGGCGACAACAGTGTTTGCAAAACGCAAACAATACGCTGGCAACGCCCTGATCAGCGGATCCAGCCGCGCTCCAGCAAGGGCTTATCCCAACACGGCTCATCGCCAAAACTTTCCACAAGAAAATCAATCAGGGTGCGTACTTTCAAGGCCCGCCGCTGGGTTGCGGGGTACACCGCAGAAAAGCTGAAGGAGGACAGCGCATACTCAGGCAGGACAGGAATCAGCCGGCCGCTGAGCAGATCATCACTGGCGACCAGGGTCGGCAGGCAGACAATGCAGACCCCGGTCGACGCGTAGTCGCGCAGTAGATGCACCGAGTTTGATCGTACATGCCCTGGCAGGCTCAGCTCGACCTGCTCGTCTGCCCCAGTGAAGACCCAACGGTTACGCGAGGGATAGCCTTCGTACAACGCAATCTTGTGTTGCAACAGTTCCTGCGGGTGCGTGGGCATGCCGAACTCGGCGGCATAATCGGGGGACATGCAGAACAACCGACGCACACTGAACAACCGGCGCTCGATCAGGGTCTCGGCCAGTGGCGGGAACATCTGGAACGCCACATCAAAGCCTTCTTCGATAGGGTCCACCACCCGATCATTGACGATAACGTCGACCTCAATGTCCGGATAAAGCCGTGTGAATTCAGCCAGCATCCTGCCGAAGTGGCCGATGGCAAAACCCGGCAGCATCTGCACGCGCAATTTACCGGTGGGTTTGGCGCGCAGCTCGCGCATATGCTCAGTCAGCGAGTTGAAACTCGCGACCATGTCTGCGCACTCCTTGTAGTACGTCTCCCCCACCTCGGATAGCCGCACATGACGAGTGCTACGGTGGAACAGCGGCGCGTTGATGAACTGTTCCAGTTGTTGAATGCGGTGAGTGATTACCGAGCGGGTGACGCCCAATTGCTGAGCCGCCTTGGCGAAGTTTCCAGTCTCGGCAACGCGGACAAAGGCTTCGACACTGAGTAAACGATCCATGGGGGCAGGCTCTCTGGAGTTTATGTTCTTATAGGAGCAGCAGGTTAGCCTGTCGGCAGTTGGCTCTCCACAACCGTGATTACAAAGCAGGATTTAACAACCCAAGCGATAAAGGAAATCGACAGTGAGTATCAAACCTGGCCCTAAAAGAACAAACAAGGATGGCAGCCCGGACAAGAGGCAGAGAGTCACGCCCGAAAAGCAGAAGGATCATCCAGGCCTGAAACCCCATAAGCATAAAAGGGGGGAAATAGAATCGAAAAGCAGCTCCCGAGAGCTGCTTTTTTATTTGCGTAGGAATATGCCTGTCATACCGGACTCAATTACAGCGTATTCATGGGGCATTCCTCATACTTTCGCCAGGCGATAGCGAGTCGTAGCCGGCCGAATCGGGGCGAGTTCTAAACGATTTTTTTGTCAGTGGCCTCGGGATACTGCTTTGACGACCTGGGTAAGTTGATGGGTGCCACTGTACGAACACGAGCACGCGGGGAGAATCGCTGCCCTGTGCAAGGCTTCATAGCGCATTCGGCAGCGCTGGTAGTGGCCGGCACGCACAACACGGTCTTACCTGATGCACAGGACGTGTTTAGGGCGCGAGTATTTCATGCAGAAACTCTATGAATACACTGATGCGGCTGGAACCACGGTGGTTGGGCAGATACAGCGCATTGATGCAGGTGCTTGCACTGCCTGGGTTGACTTCATATTGCTCCAACACCCGCGTCAGCCGACCTGCGCTGACATCCTCACGTACCAGCCAATCGGCCAATAGCGTCACCCCGCCACCGGCCAAGGCAGCCTCGCGCAGAATGTCGGCATTGTTGCTTTGCAGCCGTCCCTGCACATTCAAGCGGATGACGTCCTCATCGCCCTGGAATGTCCAGTTGTGGTGGCCCATGTGGTAATCGAAACGCAAACACTGGTGCTCCAGCAAGTCGCGAGGGTGTAGGGGCAGTCCGGTTCGTGTCAGGTATTCGGGACTCGCCACAACCCAACGCTGGAAATCGCCCAGCCGCTTGCTGACGATGTCATCACTGACAACCGATGAACCGAGACGTACTGACACATCGATTTGTTCGCTGAGCAGGTCACTGACCTCGTCACTCAGCGAGAGACTGATTTCCAGACCGGGATGGCGTTCAAGCAACCGCCCCAAGTGCGGGGCGATGATTCGCCGGCCGAATTCCACCGGGACACTGACCCGCAAACGCCCCTGCGCTTCGCTGCCACGGTCGGCAACGACGGCATCCGCTTCATCGATGGCCTCAAGGATCGCCACGGCTTTATCGAAATAGTGCTGCCCCGCCACCGTGACGCTCGTATTGCGCGTGGTGCGGTTGAGCAGGCTGGCGCCCAACTCACTTTCCAGCCCTGCGACCTGCCGCGTCACAGACGACGTGGAGATGCCGAGCTTACGCGCCGCAGATGAGTAACCCCCACAGCGCACCGTTTCGACAAACATTTTCAGCGCCAGCAACTTGTCCATGAACGGATTCCGAGATCGAAAGGTAAAGGTAGCGACTGTGCATGACCAGGCAATGGGAATCTTGCATGGCTGTGCTCAATGGCCTGATTGATTAAAGAGGCTTGCGATCTTCCAATTGATCGAATGATAATCAAAATTCACCAAATGATCGATTGATTAATTAATAGAGCGGCATCTCGGAGCAGGTACATGCCACGACGGGCACGTGTCTGGAACGATGCTGCGTCGACGGTCCATCGCCAACACCCACAACGTTTTGTGGTGCTGGCCACGTTGCCGATGCTAGAGGCTGACGACGCCATTGCCGAGTTGGAACGCGCTGCCGAATTGCCTGGCGTTCGTGGGGTGTACATGGGCACCAACATCAACGGCCAGGCGCTCGCCAATAAGTCCGATGTGAACAGCTACATCAGGCTTGGGCGATACCCATAATCCGATTGCCCATACTCACCCCCCAATCGGCCATGCGCTTGCCTTCTGCAAGTTGTTGTTGCTGCCAGGCTAGCAGGGCTTTATCAATGTCGCCGACGTCGTCGATTGCTTGAGCCAGAGACAGTGCATTGCGGGCTGCCTTGGCCGTGCTTCCGGCGGTATGAGGACGCGGCACAAAAGCAGCGTCGCCAGTCAACAGCACACGGCCAAACACCATTTGCGGGACGTCGAGATCAAGGATCGCCTGCACAAAAATATCCTTGGTCTGGCGAATCAGTTCCCGAAAAGCCGGATTCGCCTGCCGCTCACCCATTTCCCGTATATATGCATCCTGCCCGGTGGCCAAAGCCCCGGGTGGAATGGAGTGAGTACGCCGATGGCCATTGCTGTCAGTGAGCACAGCGTCCAGTTCCGACCCTTGTGCAGCTTTCAAATACCACAGCCAATTGAACCGACGCTCGCCAGGATTAACGGAGCCACTCACGCTCGGCACCATGTATTCCAGCATCAGCGATTCAGGGTCTTGTTGAAAAACAAAGTCCTCGTAAAGCTGCATTTTGGCGAAGTCTGGAAGTTGCTCTTCATCGACCAGCCCGCGCCACACCACATACCCCGAATAGCTAGGTACTGTTCCAGGCAACACCACGCTTCGCACGGTTGAACCCGCGCCATCAGCGCCAATCAGCAGGTCTGCCTCGGCAGTGCTGCCGTCGGCAAAAATCGCAGTCACTCGGTGTTCATTCTGAGTCAGATCCACCAGCGTCTTGCCACGGTGATAATGCTCAGCAGCAAATGCAGAAAATAGTGAGCTGTACAGTGTGTTCCAGGACGTCTGAGTTTGCGGCATCGGCTCTTTATGCACGACGCTGCCAGCTCGATCCAGATAGAGACGATCATGGGACCGGACGCCGAGCGCTCCTGCCGGATGAATGTCCACATAACGAAAATGGTGCAGGACATCCGCTTGCAGAACGATGCCCCCGCCACGACTATCCATCGCCGCAGGGGATCGCTCGTAAATATCGACCTGCCAACCAATCGCGCGTAACGCCGTGGCAGCGAACAGCCCTCCCAGGGATCCTCCAATGACCAAGGCCTTCGGAACGCCTGAACTCTTCATTACCTTTCTCCTCATTGCAGGGTGATTCCCCCAGCTCCGGTTTACCGTTGCGTTATGCCAACACCGGATAGTCGATGTACCCCTTGGCGTCGCCGCCAAAAAAGCTGTTGCCGTCAGCCACGTTGAGTTCGTTGCGATCGCGCAAGCGAGCCGGTAAGTCGGGGTTGGCAATGAACGGGCGACCAAACGCAATGAGGTCCGCACGGCCCTGCGCAATGGCCTGTTCGGCCGTTTCGCCGGAGTAGCCACCCGCCAACATCAGAACGCCGTGGAAGTCCGCACGCAGTTGCTTGATGATCGCGTCCCAGCGTGGATCGTTACTTTCATCGAGCACTGTGCCGACCATCATCGGTTCTACCAGGTGCAGGTAAGCGAGATTCCAGTGATTGAGCCGGGATGCGATGTAGCCAAAGGTTTGTTCCGGGGTGTCATCGCCCATTCCCATGAAACGTCCCATCGGTGTCAGGCGGACAGCAACGCGTTCGGCACCTACTTCCGCGGTCACGGCTTCCACGACTTCAAGCAGCAACCGCGCACGGTTTTCGATACTTCCCCCGTAGCGATCACTTCGCTGATTGCTGGCGCTGTTGATGAATTGGTCGAGCAGGTAGCCATTGCCCGCGTGAATTTCCACACCGTCCATACCGGCCAGAATCGAGTTGCGAGCGGCCTTGCGGAAGTCGGCAACGATCGCTTCGATCCCCGGAATGTCCAGCGCCTGAGGAACAGGTACATCACCCCAGACACCCTCGCCTTGTTCATTAAGGATGAAGGTTTTGCCGGGTACAGGCTGCGCGGTCGGCGCCACCGGCAAGCCGCCGTTGGGCTGGAATACCGGGTGCGACACTCGCCCCACATGCCAGAGCTGCAGGAAAATGCGCCCGCCTTCAGCGTGCACGGCCTCGCTGACAGCTCGCCACCCCTGAATCTGCTCGTCGCTATGGATGCCGGGCGTCCAGGCGTAACCCTGGCCTTGCTGCGAAATCTGCGTAGCCTCGGTAATGATCAATGCGGCACTGGCACGTTGACGGTAGTACTCAACGTTCATCGGTGTCGGTACGTTGCCCGGTTGCCCCGCTCGCGAGCGAGTCAGAGGCGCCATGACGACGCGGTGATCGAGGGTGAATTGGCCGAGTTTGATAGGGCTGAACAAGTGATGAGTCATGATGATGTCCTGAATGGATTGGGATTGAAAAACCGCCTCAGGCGGCTTGGCTTCGCTTCAGTATCTGGATCATTATTTCGATGGGCTGCGCGCCACTGATCACGTCATCTGCGATCTGAATACTCGGCACCGAGCGCACACCGGACGCCTTGGTTAGGGCTTCGAGCTTCAAGACTTCAGCCGTGCCCTCATCGGCCTTGAGAAAGTCGACAATGACCTCTCGGTCCAGCCCGGTTTCGGCAGCAATGTCGGCCAGCACAATGAGGTCGCCGATATCCCGCCCTTCGCCGAAGTACGCCTTGAAAATGGCCTTGACCAGCAAAGAAGCGTCTCGACCCGCCTGTTGCTCGCGCCATACCAACCGATGCGCGGCCAGGGTGTTGGGCGTTTTTTCGACTCGCTCATAATCGAACTCAAGACCGACGGCCTTACCGGCGTGGGTGACCTGTGCGTCCATGGCCTGGCTACGCGCCCAGCTGCCGAACTTGCCAGAGCGATAGGCTTTGCGATCCACGCCTCGAACAGGCATGTCCGGGTTCAACTGATAAGGCAGAAAACTGATGGGGCGGTCCGTTGAAAAACCTGAAGCGGCCAGCGCGCGTTCAAGATTTTCCTCACCGATCCAGCACCATGGGCAGATGAAATCGTAAGTCACCTGAATTTTGGATGAGTGCAAACTCATGACGGTCTCCGTGGTTGAATGTTTCACCTCCCCACGGTAGGTGCCGGAGCGCCGTCAGAGAATCCATCTGCTGCACAACGTTGCTTTTCGCAAAACGCAACGATGAGCCGATCACGCCTTCGGTTGGCTTTGCGACTGGAGTAATTCGGTGAGGAACTCAATGAGCGCGTTGATACGTTTCGAGCCGCGGTGATTGGGCAGGTACAGGGCTGAGATCGCCGAACTGGCGCTGTTCGGATTGACGACAAAAGCGTCGAACAAGGACGTGAGTCGACCACCGTCGATGTCATCATTGACCAACCAATCGGGTAACAGCGCCACCCCGCACCCGGCCAGTACCACTTCGCGCAGGACCTCGGCATTGTTGCTCTTGAATTGCCCTTCGACGGGCACGCGCATCTCTTGGCCCTGCTCTGTAAATGTCCAGAACTGCTGCGGCGCGCCATAGTTGAAACACATGCACTCGTGCTGCATGAGGTCCATGGGGCGGTCGGGAAATCCTCGAGCGTTCAGGTACTCGGCGCTGGCGACTACTCGGCGTCGAAAGCTGCCGATGCAGCGGCTGACCACCGTTTCCATCGCCGCTGGCGACCCCATCCGGATCGATAGATCGATGCGTTCGCCGAGCAAATCGACGATGTCGTCCGATAGCGTCATATCCAGTGCGAGCAATGGATAGCGCGCTAAAAGCGCACCGATGTGGGGGGCAATGAGACGGTGACCCAACGCCACGGGCGCTGAGATACGCAACTGGCCCGCGGGCACGTCACCGCGGTCCGAGACTGACTCGTCGGCGTCAGCCATGGCGCTCAGAATATCCCGGCTTTTCAGGTAGTACACACCACCGGCATCGGTCAACGTGACTTGCCGGGTAGAGCGATTCAGCAGCACGACACCCAGGTCATCCTCAAGCCTGTCGATCATTCTGGTCACTGAAGAGGTGGCCAGATTGAGGTGCCTGGCGGCAGACGAAAAGCCCTTGGAATCTACCGACTGTATGAACATTTTCAGTGCGAGCAGCTTGTCCATAAATCCCCTCGGTGACATCGATACGATCCTTGAGGGCCTATCTTTGGGCATGGGCGCACGCTGCGCGAGTTAACGGTTGTTAATTCTGCCGCCATTGCGCCTGGCGCAATGTAGCGTTGCGCATTGATGGGGTACTCCATCACAAGCGCTCTCTCTAAGCTCACTCCATGGAAAATCGCCGTACGCCAATCGCTCGCGGCGGATTGAAAAATCTGTCGTTAATTCAGCTTGAGAGGTAAGGCGATGAAGCGCAAGACGATCATCGGTGCCGTTCTGGCAATCAGCGTCGTGGGGTTAGGGTTTGCGTTCTGGATGATGTGGAGGCCGGAAATTGCCACTGTCAGCCAATCCCTGAATGCCGATCGCGAGACGCTGGACAGAGGCCGCCGCGTCGTCGAAACGGGCGACTGTGCGGTCTGCCACACGCGGCCAGGGGGCGCCTACATGGCCGGCGGTTTGCCGCTGGTAACGCCCTTCGGAACCCTCTTCACCACCAACATCACCCCGGACCCGGAATCCGGTATCGGAAAGTGGTCGCTGGACGCCTTTGAACGGGCCATGCGCGAAGGCATCGCGCGTGACGGCCATTTTCTCTATCCGGCGTTCCCCTACGTGCATTACCGGAAGATGAGCGATGCCGATATTGCCGACGCCTATGCCTTCTTGATGAGCGTGGACCCGATCAAATACACCGCACCGGAAAATCATATGGTCTTCCCCATGAACTTCCGTCCGCTGGTGTCCTTCTGGAACTTGCTGTTCCTGCATGGGGATCCGCTGGAACCACTTCCCGACCGGTCAGCACAATGGAACCGCGGACGCTATCTGGTCGAGGGAGCGGGGCACTGTTCATCCTGCCATTCGCCCCTGAATCTGATTGGCGGGGAAAAAGGCAGCGAACTGTTCAACGGTGGCGTCGTCGACGGCTGGACAGCCCCTGCCCTGCGCGGAATGACCGAGGCGCAACACCCCTGGAATGAAGCCCAGTTGGTCGCCTATCTGACGGGCGAGGTCGCCGAAGGACACGGCGCAGCGGCGGGCCCGATGTTGCCGGTCAGCCTGAGTATGGCGCAATTGCCGACGGAAGACGCCCATGCCATCGCACAGTACATTCTTGACCTCAAGAAAACCTCATCGGACGCCCCATCGCCGCCCTGCACCTCCGGGGTCAAGCCCAGCGCCAGGGCACTTCTAGGCGCCGCATTGTTCGACGGGGCCTGCGCGAGTTGCCACGGCAGCGCAGCACCGATGCGCGTCATTGAATCGCGGCCGGCACTGACGAACACCTCGGCGGTGATGGCGGACTCGCCACGTAATTTGATCCAGACCCTCCTACAGGGCATCCCGATGTCCGGCGCCGCTTCCAGCCACTACATGCCTGCCTTCGCCCATAGCCTGGACGACACCCATGTGGCTGCACTTGCCGAGTACTTGCGCAATGAAAGCTGTGCAAACCGACCCTGGACGGATCTCGACAAGACAATCAAAAGCATTCGGGCTCAGGAGCAGCAACCGTGATCACACTCGACATCAACGGCAAGACTCACGAACTGGACATCGCGGACGACATGCCCCTGCTGTATGCCTTGCGCAACCAGGTGGGGCTCAATGGCGCCAAATACGGCTGCGGCCTGGGTCAGTGCGGCGCCTGCACTGTGTTAGTGAACGACAAACCGGTGTTTTCCTGCCTGACACCCTGCGGCGCGCTGGCGGGCAAATCGGTGCGTACCGTGGAGAGCCTGGGCAGTGCCGACCAACCGGGGGCGTTGCAGAAAGCCTTTATCGATGAACAGGCCGCCCAGTGTGGTTATTGCATCGCGGGAATGATCGTACGGGCACAGGCGCTGCTGGAGGCCAACCCTCATCCAGACGATGAAACGATCCGCCGCCACATGGCACCCAACTTGTGCCGCTGCGGCACCCATGTGCGGATCTTCGCCGCGATCAAGTCGGTCGTCGCACAGGGAGGCAAGGTATGAAAAGCGCCACGCAAAACGTCAATCTGAGCCGCCGCGCCTTCGTGATAAACGGGGCATTGGTGATGGGGTTCGCGATGCTTCCAGGTATCCCCCGCGCCTTCGCTGACACCGAGGTGGACACCTTGGGTACGACAATCCTGGCGCCTGATCTGCCCGGCAGCCTGCGGGCCACGCCCTATCTGGACGCCTGGATCCGCATTGATGCGAAAGATGGCATCACCGTCTACACCGGCAAAGTGGAGCTGGGCACTGGCGTTAAAACTGCGCTCCTGCAGATCGCCGCCGAACGCCTGGAAGTGCCACCTGGGCTCATCCGTTTTCTCACTGCCGACACCGCACTGACACCCAATGAAGGTTATACCGCCGGGAGCCATACGATCGTCGACAGCGGCACCGCGCTGTTCAACGCCGCGGCTCAGGTGCGTCAGTTGTTACTCGAGTCCGCCGCGCGGCAATGGCAACGCCCCATCGACAGCCTGACCACGCGGGATGCGGTGATCTACGATGCACAACACCGCAGCATGACCTACGCACAAGCCGTGGTAGGCGTTCAACTGCATCGCTTTGCATCGGCCAACTCGCCCTTCAAGCCAGCCAGCAGTTTCACTCTGATCGGTAAATCGTTGCCTCGGCTGGACATCCCGGCCAAAGTCAGCGGCGGTGCGGCCTATGTGCAGGACATGCGCCTGCCCGATATGCTGCATGCCCGTGTGATACGCCCACCCCGGCGCGGCAGTCAGCTTCTGGACATTGACGAGGCCGCCCTCAGGCAACTTCCCGGCGAGGTGAAACTGATCCGCAACGGCAGCTACCTCGCCGTGGTCGCCACCGATGAATGGCTGGCGATCAAAGCGATGCGCGAGGGCTACGCCACGGCCCGCTGGACAGAAGGTAACCCGCTACCTGACTCGACACACATCCATCAACTCCTCACCGAATTGCCGGCGCGGCACTACCCGGTGGGTGCCAAGGGTGACCTCCCGCAACCGCTGCCGCGTGCTTACAAGGCTCGAGTGACCAAGCAATACCTGATGCACGGCTCCATCGGGCCCTCCTGCGCAGTGGCCTGGTTCAAGGATGGAACACTGACCGTCTGGACCCATACCCAAGGTGTCTACCCTCTGCGCATGGGCATCGCCGAGATGGTCGGCCTGCCGGTGGCTCAGGTGCGTTGCATCCACGCTGAAGGTTCCGGTTGCTATGGCCACAACGGCGCCGATGACGCCGCCGCCGACGCCGCGCTGATTGCCATGGCCATTCCCGGCAAGCCGATACGGGTGCAATGGATGCGCGAACAGGAAAATCTCTGGGAGCCCTACAGCTCGGCCATGCTTGCCGAAGTGGAAGCAGGACTGGACGACAGCGGGCGCATTCGCGACTGGAAATACGAACTCTGGAGTACGCCGCACAACGAACGTATCGTCAATGCCGGGCGCCTGTTGCCGGCGTGGCTATTGGCCAATCCCTTCACCCCGGCACCTTCAGTGCCGATCGCTCAGCCCGAAGGTGACGGCGACCGTAATGCCGTTCCGTTGTATGAGATACCCAATCTGAAGGTCGACATGAACTTTGTGCTGACCATGCCATTCAGGACCTCGGCCATGCGTTCGCTGGGTGCCCACATCAACATCTTCGCCATCGAGAGCACCGTCGATGAACTGGCGGCTCGGGCCGCCGTGGACCCGGTGCAATTTCGCCTGAATCACTTGAGCGATCCGCGAGCACGGGCGGTGGTGGAGCGCGTGGTCGCAGAGTTCCGCTGGCCGCAAAAAGCAACGGGACCCGGTAGCGGAATCGGCTTCGCCTTTGCCCGCTACAAAAACATCATGGGTTACTGCGCGATCGCCGTGCAGTTGCATGTGCAGCGCCAGACCGGGCAAGTGATGATCGATCGCGTAGTCGCCGCCGTCGACGTGGGGCAAATTGTCAGCCCCGACGGGCTGCTCAATCAGATCCAGGGCGGCATCGCGCAGTCCGCGAGTTGGACGCTCTATGAACGAATCCTCTACGACACCAGCGGCATACACAGCTTCGACTGGAGCGGCTATCCGATCATGCGTTTTCCGGATTTGCCGCAACAGGTCGAGGTCCACATGATTGATCAGCCGGATCAGCCATTTCTCGGAGCTGCGGAAATCGTCCAAGGCCCCATGGCAGCAGCACTGGGCAATGCCATCAACGATGCCACCGGCAAGCGCTTGCTCGATCTGCCCCTGGCACGACGAGGCTGGCAGGATGTACTGGGGTCATGATTGATCCGGGTGCAGGCGCAACCGGATCCTTCGGATAGTCGAGGCACCCTTTTGAATTTGAGCCATCTAGGCCGGATCAGAATCCGCCAGACCACCGCTCACAAGGGCGACATTTTTCGGCAACGTATCGACAACTGGAACGATGAGTATCTGGAACAACTGATTCAATTGCTGCGTCGATTCAACGGACTATCAGCGTGCCGGAATAAAAAAGGCGGTGAAGGATCACTTGCCCCGCTCAGTTGAAGGCTGAAAGAGGTGATGAGTGGTCGACAAAAAAGCGGGGGAAAATAGGTGATCCGGAGGCAACAAACAGGAAATCGAAACCGATCAATTCAAGCGAGCTTCTTACCCAAATCGTTATCGACTTGCTGCAATACGTGGGGACTGCCGTTAAGGAACGCATCGACCATTTGCTCGATCAGCGCATCTATGTCTTCAGTCACTGGAAGATCGTAAATCCATTTGCGAACACCGATATAGAAAATGCTGGCATGCAGACTCCAGATCAGCTCGAGCTCTTTTTCATTGATCGTTTCACCTGAGGATGGCGCCAATCCATGAGTCTGGCGGATTTCTGCAATGACAGGGATGAAGACCCGCTCACGCAATTTAGCCAGATACCGATCATTGATACCTTCACGTGTCAGCCCGGCGAATACGAAGATACGAATCCACTCTCGCCGCAGAATCACACGAGCGTATGAGGTGTAGAAATGAACCAGGCGAGACTGAAGGGGTTCGGAGCGATCCTTGATCATCGCCTCCCACGAGGAATCCCACTGATAGACCTCGTCGTACACGCGGTCTATCAGTGCCTCTTTGCTGGGGAAATATCGATAGAGTAACGGTTGGGTAATATCCAGTTGTCGCGCCAGCTCACGGGTACTGCCCGAGAACCCGCACGTCGCAAAATGCTCGATAGCTTTCTGCACGATTTGCTTTTCCCTGACCTCAGGCGAAAGGCGTCGAGTCGTCGATTTGACGGGGTCTGCTGGTTTCGCTGATTTTCCCGACTCGTTCTCGTCTCTATCTTTTGAGTCTTGCATAACGCCTCGCTGGAGCTTCATTAAGGCATCATACAAAACAAAAGAATGCACTGACTATGAACCATACCTATTTGGCCAGACGACTTTCAATATCCTTCTTGAACAACGCAGGTCGGCTTAAATAATGCCCCATGGCCAACACTTCCATTTGGCCATCGATCTCCAGCGCAAATGCCGGAAAGCCGCGCGCATTCAGAGTTTCAAGCATCTCGTTGCTGCGGTCGATGTGGTCCTGCAATGAGTCTGCAGTGATCAAATCAAAAGTTGCCATAAACGATTCGGGTTCAAACCCCAGCTCATTGGCAATGCTGGCGATTACCCCTCGGTCAGCAATGGCCTGACCTTCTTGGTAGTAGGCAATTTGCAGGCGTTTGAGCATTTCGATGCCACATCCGGACAGCTGTTGAGCGGTCAACATCGCTGCAATCGGTGGTGAAGAGTCCAGCTGGACATTTTCATGTTCCAGTACGCCTTGAACATAGGCGTCTGCGAAGGTCTGTTTGCTGAATGCCGTAATCCGGGCTTCGTGAGGACGAACAAAATCGCGCCACTCACCCGACATCAACTTGCTTTTGTCCCCCGAGAGCATGCCCACGCCATGGGCCTGAATTTCCAGGCCAGGAATAGCGGTGGCCGCCGTGATCATCGGCGCCGCCCCATAGCACCAGCCACAGAACGGGTCGTAGACGTAATGCAATGTCGCAGTGCTCATTCAAATCTCCGGGATCTGCCGTGCCACACGGCGAAAAGGCTTCGTTACGTCGTGGATCAAACGTTCGAAAACAGCAATGAGGCGATCAGCTCTCGGCTAAGCCTTCAGGCCCGAGTAATTCGCTGATGAATTCGATAAATGCATTGACGCGTTTGGAGCCACGATGATTGGGAAGATACAACGCAGAAATGGCCGAACTGGCGTCGTTCGGATTGATAACAAACGGCTCGAATAATGAAGTCAAATCACCGCTGCCAATATCGTCGTTGACGAGCCAGTCAGGTAACAGAGCCACCCCGCCACCCGCCAGCGCAACCTCACGTAAAACTTCCGCATTGTTGCTTTTGAATCGCCCCTCAATCGGTACTCGAGTCTCCTCACCTTCCTTTAAGAAAGTCCACACCTGTTGCTTTGGGCCATAACTAAAACGCAGACACTCGTGCTGCATGAGTTCCATGGGATGTTCAGGAAAACCATGTGCATTCAGGTACTCGGCACTGGCCACCACCCGGCGTCTGAAATGACCGACGGGACGACTGACGACACCATCCATGGCTGCTGCCGATCCCAATCGGATCGCCAGATCGACGCGCGCTCCCAGTAATTCAACGATGTCGTCGGAGAGCGTCATGTCCAACACAAATTGAGGGTATCGCTTCAACAGCGAGGCAATATGAGGCGCAATCAGACGACGCCCCAGCGCTACAGGCACGGAAATACGAAGATGACCCGCAGGGAGTTCCCCGCGGTCAGTGACCGCGGCATCCGCCTCGGCGACAGCATTCAGCACCTCCCGCGCTTTCAAGTAGTAGGCAGCCCCGGCATCTGATAATGAGATTTGACGCGTGGATCGATTAAGCAGGACAGCGCCTAGTTCCGCCTCAAGCCCATCGATCATCCGAGTCACAGAAGACGTCGCCAGGCCTAACTGTCGAGCGGCAGAAGAAAAACCCTTCGAATCCACAGCCTGGACGAACATCTTCAATGCGAGCAGCTTGTCCATGACACTCCTTGTCTCACCCGTTGTTCATCTTGAGCATTTCGCCAGTTCGGGTCCGACGAGAAACCACCGAGAAGACGACCAAAGCCACCAGTGACAATCCGCTTCCCACCGCAGCAATCGCCAACCAGCCGACATGTTCATAAAGCGAACTGGCGACCGAAGAACCGATTGCACCACCAATAAAGATACTGATCATGTACAACGCATTCAGACGGCCTCTGTTAGCAGTGCCCAAGGCGTAGACGGCTCGCTGACCCAGCACCATGTTCATTTGCACTGCAAAATCCAGCGCTACACCGGTGACCGCTAATCCAATCACGCCGTAAAGGGGATTGATGAAGGCCGGCAGGAAACTCAATACGCCGAGCACCATGGCCAACTGCGACGCTCGTCGAGTATGTCCTGCATCAGCGAGTCGACCACTGATAGGTGCGGCAATTGCACCGACGGCGCCGACCAGAGAGAAAATCGCAATCTGACTTTGCGTGAGGCCGAACTCACGACTCAATATCAACGGCACAGCGGTCCAGAACAAACTGAACGCCGCAAACATCAGCCCTTGATAGAGCGCGCGTTGACGCAGCACGGGCTCGCGACAAAACAGTTGTCCCAGGGACATCAGCAATTGACCGTACGACGCGCGATGGGTCGGTTGCCATTTAGGCATGGTCATGCCAATCACGATGGAGATAACGAGCATCAAGGCGGCGGCCCCGATAAACACTGCCCGCCAGCCCAAATGATCGGCAACCAGACTCGACAGCGGCCGCGCCAGCAGAATTCCTAGCAGCAAGCCACCCATAATCCCGCCAACCACCCGACCGCGAGAGTCTTCCGGTGCCAGATGTGCCGCCAACGGGATAAGCATCTGCACGGAGACTGAGCTGAAACCGATGAGTGCCGACACCACTAGAAATACACTCGGCTGCCTGGACAAACCGGCGGCTACCAGGCTGAAGATCGTAATCACAATTGTCGCAATCATCAGCCGACGGTTTTCTACCAGATCCGCCAAGGGCACCAGGAAAAACAATCCGAGCGCATAACCAATCTGAGTCAGCGAAACGATGAAACTCGCGCTTCCACTCGACATGCCGATATCCGGGGCGATCAAGCTAATAATCGGTTGTGCGTAATAGATGTTGGCCACAATGGCACCGCAACAAAAAGCAAATAGAAGCACGAGCCCCTTTGTCATTGACGCTTTTTGTATCGTCGCTGCTGTATCTCTTGTAGAAACGCCCATGCCATAGACTCCTGAGGTTCGACCGCGGTGACGCTTCAGAAAAGGTCACTCGCATTCATGTTTTCCAGGCCAACAACATAGGCGGCAGCGCACCTTGAGAGAATATGGCCAAGACGCAATGTCGTGTTGCGTCTTGCGCAAGAGATACCCAGGCTCGGTGAGCGCCCCCGCTTGATTCGAGGACGAGGAATTGATCGAGACGCCTCATTGTCGGCCCCTCCGCCTCATAACTTTTGACTTGCCTGGCCCCGCTCATCTGATGACCACAACTCACCTATCAGCCGACTGGTGAACGACGGGCGAGGAATCGCCACGCGCCCAGTAAACTGAATCGCCGATGATCCAAAGGCCAAATACAACTTCCGATGGGATCCGGCTACTTACACGGTGGCCGAGAAACTAACCGGCTTTCGGCTGGAACGACGCACCAATTACCTGATCAAGCGGAATGGCCAAGACAAGCAGATCCAGACATGCACGCTCGAGTGCAGTGGATGTTCGTGTGATTGCGGCGCTGAATACCGTTGCTCGTATGAAGCAAGCGACTGCTCAAAATGCGGCCACACCGGCAAGAGGCGAATGACCTTTGGTTTTCCCGGCAGACCCCTTTTGGAGCGGGAAGCAGGCGTGAAAAATAGAGGAGTCACGCAAAAGTCACGCACACGAAAAAGGCCAATGCTGTGAACATTGGCCTAAGTCATTGAATAATATGGTCGGGACGGAGTGATTCGAACACTCGACCCCTAGCACCCCATTCAGTTAAGCATTAGACATCCTTGGCTCGCGCCACTCTCCTATAGAATCCTCAAGCCCAGTAGAAAAGGCTTTTCAGCGCTTCATTCTTCCAACGACCTCTATCCTGATCTACCTTTAGCTGACGAATCAGTGGGAGTAAATGTGGGAGTAAACTTATCAGGAGGTTGATTATGGCCAAGCTCACTGCCAAGGAATTGGAAGCACTGACCGAGCAGGATGTCGGAATCATCATACGCGACGAAGGCAGCCTCGCGGGCAGAGTCTCACTCCGCAAAAAAGGTATCGCCATCCCCTTTTATTTCCAGTTTCGCTGGGAAGGGATTTACACCCGCTTCTCGTGCGGTACCTGGCCAAATAAGTCGTTGACCGAAATCCGCAAGGAGCGCAACGAAGCACGAGACCTTGTAGCCAAAGGGATCAATCCAAACGAGAACAAGCGCGCAGGGAAGGTTAGACAAAAAGCGGAACTGGCTGCACAACTCGCAGAGGCCGATCGGCAAAAGTCTAAGGAGCTAACGCTACTAGACCTCGCGGGAGAATGGCTTCGCGATGGTGTGGCGCGCAAGGATGGTAATGCCGAGCTACGGAGAAAATTTGCGAAGGATCTTTACCCCGCCCTTGGCTCAAAAGTCATCAGCTCAATTAGTGAGCATGACCTGCGGAACCTGGTGCGATCCGTAATGGCTCGCGGCGCTACTCGTCAGGCCATCAGTCTTTTTTCGGATATCGTTCAGATGCTTGGATGGGCTCAGAAACGCCAGCCATGGCGAACACTGCTGATTGACGGAAACCCAGCAGACTTGGTCGAAATCAACAAGCTTGTACCCAGTGACTACCAGGAGGAGCGAACTCGGATCCTCTCCTCTATCGAACTTCAAGAATTATACCAACGCTTTCAAAAAATGACTGCGGACTATGCAGCACTACCTGCCGGCGAAAAGTACGATGGGATTCGCCCACTTAAGCCAGAGTCCCAACTTGCGCTTTGGATCTGTTTGGGAACGTTATGCCGGATTGGTGAACTGCTTCAGGCCGAATGGAAAAACGTTGATTTGGAAAATGGTGTCTGGTTTATTCCCGTGGCAAACGTCAAAGGTAGCCGGGGAAAAAAGCAGGACCACCACGTTTTCCTATCTGCGTTTGCGATCCACTATTTCAGCAAGCTTCGGCTGCTCACAGGAAACTCTCAATGGTGCTTTCCCGCAAAACATCATGATGGTCATGTCGATCTCAAGGTCGTCAGCAAACAGGTGGGAGACCGCCAATCACGCTTCAAAAATCGCAAGCCGCTTTCACGTCGCCGACATGATGACACCCTGGTGCTGTCCGGTGGTGCCAATGGGGAATGGACACCCCATGACTTGAGACGAACGGGTGCAACCATGATGCAAGCCTCGGGCATAAGCCTTGACGTGATAGACCGGTGCCAGAACCACGTGCTGGCAGGTTCCCGGGTCCGCCGTCACTACTTACACCATGATTATGCCGAAGAGAAAAAAGAAGCTTGGAACCTGCTGGGCGAGAAGCTCACCGACATCATGATCGGCCAGGACGGTCTGGAGGGACTAGGTAGAGGCAATTCAAATGGGCACAAAGCGCCCATGACGACGTCTGCCTCGACCACCGGAAAATTGAACCCTAATGAATCAACATCTGAACGGCAATAGTCGTCCGTCGACCGTAAGCTCTTATTTTTCCCCACGGGGTGAGCTATGAATCACACAGCCAAGGTTGACAGGCAGTATGCAGAGAGACTGACGGATCTTGAGCCCTGGCAACAGGACGATGCCCTAGGTCCACAAAAACGTTGCGTGAGCATTTTCCAGCACAGCACCTAGGCCTAGTTCCCCTCTCTCGACCAGGAACCAGACCCGCTACCCTGCGTTGATGCACTTAGATCAGAAGCGATAGAAATAGCCGAAGCCAACACCATACTGGGTGCTCTTTTCAACCAATGGGCTGTCTTGGATACCCCCTCCCATTCGGGTGGCGCCCAAGTCAACGAACAGCGAGTGATTTTGCGCCGGGCGCCAATCCATCCGTATGCCGGCCTCGGTATTGACTGTTGAAGCACCCTGGTAGCTTGGGCGCCCGGCAACCACCTCACCCTCCGTGATACCGTAGTAGTAATCCACATAGTTGCTGTCCACCCACTCGGCTGCCAATCGAGGCGTAACACCGAAGGCTCCGGCAGCGAATCGACGATCAATCTGCAGTTTTGCCCGAGATCCTTTGCTGTTATTCATGGCGTCTGTAAGAACTTCGGCCGACAGCCTGGCCCAGTCCGTTCTCCAGGTGGCAACGCCACCTACCCAAAAACTGCTATCGCGATCACGCATACCTCGAAGGAAAGGCGAGTCGCCTGATTCGTAACCTTCACTGATGTATTTCCCGCGCAGACGGAAGGTCACAGGCCCTACCGGTGGCAGCTTTATGTCGACACCGGAACCGAATACGTGAACATATTCGCCCTCGTAGGTCACCATCGGAAAGCCGCGTACTTTGTTGTCAAAATCACGGTAGACCCGATAATTCATACCGCCTGCGAACCCGATGGCCCACTTTGAATTGCGGGTATCCGCTTCCGACCAGTTCTCGCCGGATGACTTGGCCGTGGTGTCTGTGGTTTGCGCAAACACAGAAGTCATGGGCAGGCCACCGGAGGCAAGGAGAGCCAGGGTCGCCGGCAGGGTGCGAACCAGCTTCAGTGAAACGGCAGAGAAAGCACGTGATGACATAATCTAATCGTCCGGAGAAGAGTGCTGGGAAGGCCTGGCCGGAACTCGGTAGGCGCCATAAAACATCCATCAAAAACGCGCTAACGACCGATCGGTCATTAGCGAGCAAGATACTACCGAACGATCGGTCAGTAAATCATCAATTTAAAACTAAACATTGCAGGCAGCACCCCAGGCTAGCGCCTTGACCCATTGCTGACTTCAGCGGTTGAACAGCTTGTGGATGCGCAGCCTGATGCAGAGCAGACCTGCGGGTCGAGCGCTCGCTAAACCATACACTCACGCTAGGTATTTGATTTAACGAGGAAAATATTGGAGGTTCGAGCGCGCGTGGACGAGATATTCGGCCGCAACTGCTGTTCCGTTAACACGGGAGAGCCTGCGCCGTTGCGAATGGCCGGATGAGGGGATGTCGGTTACGACGTTGATCCTGAACAACATTGCGTTGTCATTGCCTTGGGTAACGGGATCAACAGTTTTTCTGATATCGCTGCCAGCCCCAGAAAAAACAGGGTCTTAGACTGTCAGCGTGCAATCTCATTGGCACTCACTCGCAGAGCCTCCGCTAATCACTGCTGTCGGGTCGCAACAGCAAGGCCAACAACTGGCGATGTGAATGCTTGACCGCCTGTATTTCAGGTTGCGCTTTATCCTTGCCCATGACCATTTGCGCCACTGCCGAATAGACCACAGGCGCCATCACTAGGCTGAAATGGTCGGTCAAGGGACTGGACTTCACGATGCCGTTCGCCACATAGCCATCGATCAGCGCCTGGCGATCCATACGACCATGCATGTCCTTGGCTTCCCACTTCGCCAGCAGGTGCGGCACACGATGGCCCTCGGTAATCAGCAGCCGGGCAATCGCAACCGTGTCATCGGTAAGCCCGCTGTAGGCAAAGTCGATAAGGCGCTCGATAAGGTCATCGGCAGAGGTGAGATTCTGTAACTGACTCCAGTTACGTTCCGAGCGGCTCATCAATTGCTCAAGGAGCGTTTCAAACATGTCGTCCTTGCTAGCGAAATGAGCATAGACATTAGCCTTCGAGATTCCCGCTCTTTCGGCAATCTTGGCAATACTGGCACCGGTAAAACCCAAAGCGTTGAACTCAATCAGCGCCGCGTCGAGAATCTGCTGGCGACGAACCTCAGGGAGCAGACGCGTCCTTTTCTTTTTTGGTTCAGGCTGGAGTTGGAGCACTATCGGATTTGTTTTTTTCATACTGCCATGTCGTGTAGGAGTCAGAACGTGGTGCAGAGGATGCCGACGGAGTTTTTAACTGTGTGCGAGAGCGCATTTATAACGTTTGCGGATCATTAATAATGCACCTTCGGATAACGCTATACACCGTGCAAAATCCCGCGGGGGCTTACGTGCCGAGGGGCAAGTCTAGACCACAAAGCTTTGCGGACGCTCAATTTTCTACTTACATCCTCTGTATTCCTGGCCTTGGCAGCGAACTTAGACATCCATGTGTTGCCGAAATAAGCCGACATGGTATTCCAGCTTCGTGTGCTCAAAAAAACAGCCCCCTAACATGCGGCTACACCTCAACGATAACGCTCAAGCCAGTGAGCATAGGGCGCAGGTAGTGTCCAGGAGGACCTTTCAACACCCAGCTCCTTTACCGCAAAGTAAGCTCAGTTTGGGTCGGCCAGATGCGCACGGCCCACTGACACCAATTCGAGTTGCCCGGCCTGCAACGCCCCTTCGGCTAGTTGCGGCGTACCAACCTGACGCTCAGAAGGTTCCCGCCGACTGTAATGCAAGCACGCTTTCAGCTCATCGCCGCAACTCCCCCGCCTCCCAAACCATCCGTTTACTGCACCTTTTCTGAAAAATACTTTTATAAACACTTATAGTTTCTATAGAGTTCTCTAGGCACTGAACAGCCGATCTCGAGTATTGCCAAGCCCATGACGCAAAAGACCACCAAGGCTACGCCTACCAAACCCCGGAGCCGATCTTCGATCGGTGCCGTGCGCAGCCCGCAAAGCACCGAGGCGATCCTCGAAGCGGCGGCCGCCATCCTTGAAGAGCAAGGGTATCGGGCGTTCACCATGGACGCGCTGGTCGAACGCGCCGGCTCCAGCAAACCGACCATCTATCGGTGGTGGCGCAGCAAAGGCGCGTTGTTGCGCGACGTTTACGAACGCGCAGCGCTGACGTTCGTGACCTCCCCCGACACCGGCAACCTCGAACAGGATCTGGTCGTGCATTTACGCTCGCTGTGGAACTGGTGGCGCACGTCGAGTGCCGGGGAGACCCTGCGCAGTTTCTTCATTGAGATCCAGCTGGATTCCAAGGCCATTGCCGAGTTTCGCGATGGGTTTCTACCGCGCCGCGAGCGCACGCTGCGCAGGATCTTCGCCCGAGCCGTCGCTTCCGGGGACATTGTCGACGGCCCTGCGGTGGAGATGGCCGTCGCCATGCTGACCGGCATGTCCTGGCTGCACCTGATTACCGCGAACCTGGAGAACCTCGATGACATCGACCATTGCGTCGCGGTCCTCGTCAAAGGCCTGAGAGTCCGCTAGCCAGCGGGCCCGGGCGTTTTTTTTGCGCATAACGACACTGACAGTTTTTATTGAGCTATCGCTGCCCTACCCCCCGTATGGGTTACACGCCAGAGAACACCGTTGATGAACAATCGAAAAATCCCGGCGTCCCGACGCTCGGTCGCCGTCAGGACATCAGCTATCGTACTGTCGATCCTGCTGGCGGGATGTTCCTACCATGACTTGAAGCCCCAGGCCCGCCTGCTACCTGCCGGGGATGCCGGTGAAACCCTGGCCCACAGCGGGATCACACTCTCGCCGGCGGCCTGGCCAACCGAAAGCTGGTGGACCCGCTTCAACGACACGCAACTCGACCGCCTGGTTGCAGAGGCCCTCGCCCAGAGCCCCACCTTGCGCTCCGCCGCCGCCCGCGTGCGTCAGGCTGGCGCGCTGGAAGCCATCGAAGGCGCTTCGCGGCTGCCACGGGTGGACGCTGCCGCCAGCACCACCCGCGAGCGATTCAGTGCTAACGGCACGACGCCCGCCCCGGTCAAAGGCACTTGGCAAAATGTCGACCAGGCGACCCTGAACATCGGCTATGAACTGGATTTCTGGGGCAAAAATCGCGCAGCCGTCGAGGCCGCCGTGGGACGCCGTCATGCCCTGGAAGTCGACAGCCGAGCAGCCGCGCTAATGGTCTCGGCGGCCGTGGTGCAAACCTATATCGACCTGAACGATACCTACGCGCAGTTGGACGTCGCCCAAGCGCTGCTGGACCAGCAAGTGCAGATCGAACAGCTCACGCAGCAACGTTTTGCCGCGGAGTTGGGCACCCAGATCGATATCAAGCAATCCCAGGCCTCGCTGCCCGCCAGCCGGGCCAGCATTGCAGCGCTCAAGGAAATGATCGAGCTGCACCAAAACAAGCTCGCCTCATTACTGGGCCAGGGGCCGGACCGTGGGCGCTCGATTACGCGCCCTCACCTGCAAGCCGGCAACAGCGTGGTGCTGCCCAGCCATATTGCCGCCGAACTCGTGGGCCATCGCCCCGACGTGGTCGCCCAACGCTGGCGGGTCGAGGCCTGTGGGCATGAGATCGACGTGGCGAAAGCGCGCTTTTATCCGAACGTGAACCTCACGGCGTTTGTCGGTTTGCAAAGCCTGGCGTTCGATACGTTCAACGACCACAGCAGTCGAATCCTGGGGTTTGCACCGGCGATCAGCCTGCCCATCTTCGAAGGTGGCCGCTTACGCGGCAATCTGGATGCACAGGACGCGGCGTATGACCTGGCCGTGGAAAACTACAACCAGACCGTCGTCGATGCGCTGCGCGATATCGCCGATCAACTGTCATCGCTGCGCTGGTTGAAAGAACGCCTGGCTCAGCAACAGGAAGCGGTCGACACCGCCCAGGCGGCCGCCGACCTGGTCAACCTGCGCTATCGCGCAGGCCTGGCCACTTACTTGCAAGTGTTGGCGACCGAGAACGCGACTCTGGCCCAGAAGCGCCAACTGGTCACCTTGGCGTCTCGCGCCCTGTCGCTGCAAGCCAATTTGAGCCGGGCGCTGGGCGGCGGCTACCGCCCCGAGTTCCGCGCCTCCGTCCCTGCCCTCCCAACCGTAGCAGATCACTCATGACCACCCCGACGTCCGCCCCCACGCCTGTCAAACCGTCCTATCGCCCGCAGCGGCTGCTGATCCTGGGGATCGTGCTGCTCCTGGCCGCCCTCGGCGGCGGGTACCTGCTCGGGCTGGGCAACCAGTCCACCGACGACGCCTACGTGGACGGCAACATCGTTCAGGTCACCGCCCAGGTCAGCGGCACCGTGACCGTCATCGGCGGCGACAACACCGACCATATCGACGCCCATGCGCCGCTGGTCACGCTCAATCCCGTGGATGCCGAGATCCAGTACCAGCGCGCCCAATCCAACCTGGCCCGCGCCGTGCGCCAGGCGCGCACCCAGTATTACCAGGTTCAGCAACTGCAGGCGCAAGTCAGCCAACGGCAAAACGACGTGCGCAAAGCCCAGGACGATGTGCGCCGCCGCAGCCAACTGGCCGCCAGCGGCGCGGTGTCCCGTGAAGAAATCAGCCATGCCGAGGAAGTCCTCAAAAACGCCCTCGCCGGCCTCGACGGCACACAACATGCGCTGGCCGTGCGCCTGGCGATGGTCGACAACACCACACTGCGCACCCACCCCGATGTGCTGGTGGCAGCCGCTAACTTGCGCGATGCGTACATTGCACTGCACCGCACGCAGATCTACTCGCCGGTCAGCGGCCTGATCACCAAGCGCAGCGTGCAAGTGGGTCAGCGCATCAACCCCGGCGTGGCTTTGATGTCGGTGGTACCGATCGATCAAGTGTGGGTGAACGCCAACTTCAAGGAGTCGCAGATCGAAGATCTGCGCATCGGCCAACCTGCCGTGCTGCGCGCCGACGCCTACGGACGCAAGGTGGTGTTCCACGGCACGATCGTCGGCCTGGATGCCGGTACCGGCAGTGCGTTTTCATTGATGCCCGCGCAAAACGCCACCGGCAACTGGATCAAAGTCACCCAGCGCGTGCCGGTGCGCATTGCGCTGCGCGCCGATGAAATTGCCGCTCACCCGCTGCGCCTGGGGCTCTCCATGCGCGTGTCCGTGGACACCACCGACACCCGTGGCCAGGTGCTCAACACCACCTCGCCGGCCCAACCCGCCTACAGCACCGATGTGTTCGAAAACGAACTCAAGGACGCCAATGCGATGGTCGAACAGGTCATCAGCGCCAACGAAGACCGCGGCCAGGTCGCTCAGTCGCTCAAGCCTTGACGGGGTCCCTGCATGTACCGGAAAAACGCTGCCTTGTTGATGACCGTAGGGCTGCTCTGCGCGCTGGAATACCTGCAGGCCGGTATGATCGCGTTTGCGTCGGCGCCGATCCGGGGCGAAATCGACGCCAGCCCCGAGGAGTTCACCCTGGTCGCGGCGCTGTATGCGTGTATCGCCGTGGTGGTGATCTCCAAGCAGCGTTGGTTGGTGGAACGGCTCGGCTGGCGCAACTTCATGCTCGGTTCGATCAGCATTTACGTGCTGGGCGCCGTTGTGTGCGGGATCAGTGGTGACCTGACCAGCTTCACCGTCGGCCGGGTCGTCATGGCGCTGGGGGGAGCCTCCTTTATGACCTCCGCGCGCCTGATGGTGAACCTGCTGCCACCGGGGCCCGGGCGATTCGTGGGGGTCAAAGTGTTTGCCACCGGCCTGGCCAGCGGCACGGCGGCAGCGCCGTTTCTGTCCTCGTTGGCGGTGGTCGAAGACACCTGGCACGCAATCTTCTGGCTGCTGATCGCCGGCGCGGTGGCCGCAGGCGTGCTGTGCATGCGGTTCTTGCCCAGTGAGCCGATTCACGAAGACGAACGCTCACCGTCCAGCCCGGCGAATATCCTGCTGTTGTCCGTGAGCACCTTCTTTCTGTTGTATGTGCTGCAGCGCTCCTACTACGACTTCTACAATGAGTCGATCATCCTCCTGGCCTTCGCGCTGCTGGCGGCATTGGGCGTGTACATTTTCTTCCATGCCGAACACGCGAAAGACGAGCCCTTCCTCAAGGTCAAAGACTTGATGCAGTCACGCTATATCCTCGGCGTGGGTTTGTTTTGCTTCACCTATATCGTGCTGGGCAGCAACAACTACATCCTGCCGTACTTCCTGCAGAGCGGGCTTGGCTATTCTTGGGACACCATCGGCACGTTCCAGGCATTCGGCCTTGCCGGCGCCTTGTTGACCTGGTTCGCGATGGCCCTGGTCATCCCCAAGTACCCGGCGCCCAAGAAGTTCTTCGTGGTCGGCTTTGCCGCGCTGATCAGCTTCGGCCTGTTGCTGTCCTCCCTGACCCTCGACGCCAACATGTGGAGCCATATCTTGCCCGCGCTGGTGCTCAACGGCTGCTTTGTGATGCTGGTCCTCGCCACCGCCGCGATGCAGACCTTTCGCGACGTGACCCATCACGACACCTTGTTCGCCCATGCTTACCAGATCAAAAGCATGCTCGGGCAAATCGCGATGGCCATCGGCACGACCCTCGCCACCTTGTTCCTGCAATGGCGCAGCACGCTGCAGTACAACAACCTCAACGGGCATTTCAACCCAGGCGATCCGCTGTACCAAGACAGCGCACAACGCCTGACCCTGGCCCTCACCCCCGCCGTCGGCGCAGGCCCGGCCAACCAGATCGCCGTCGCGACGCTGGCCCAGGACCTGCACCAACAGGCAACCCTGGTGGCCAGCATGGAGTATTTCTGGGTGGTTATCGTGGTGGCCGGGGTGGCGTTGGGGGTTTCGATGGTGCAGAAGACTTTTAAGTGAAGGTTGTCGCAGGGGCTTGGGCGGGACGTTCACGATAAAAACCGGCTCTGCAGAGCCGGTCTCACTGCCTTGGGATCAGAACGGATAAGGCTGGTCGGAAGGCTCGACCGTGACCCATTTCACTTCGGTGAACTCCTCAATCACCGCGCTGCCGTCGAAGCGGCCATAGCCGCTGTTCTTCATGCCGCCATAGGGGGCCTGCGGCTCGTTTTGCACGGTGGCACCGTTGATATGCACGCAACCGGCATCGAGGCGGCTGGCCAGGTCCAGGGCCAGGCTGACATTGCGACTGAAAATCGCCGATGACAGGCCGAATGCCGTGTCGTTGGCCACCTGCAGCGCGTGCTCGGCGCCGTTCACACGAACCACGGTCGTGACCGGGCCGAAGGTTTCTTCATCGTAGATTTCCATCGCCGACGACACGCGATCCACCAGGGTAGGCACCATTTGCGCGTCTTGCGCCCGCCCACCCGTCATAATCTCGGCACCTTTGGCGACAGCATCATCGAGCATCTGGTTGATGCGCTTCACCGAGCCCTGGGAAATCATCGGGCCCACTACGCTGGCCGGGTTGGTCACCGGATTACCATGCTCAAGGCCGCGGATGCGTTGCGCGAATTTGCCCACGAACTCATCAGCCACCGCCTCATCGACCACGAAGCGTTCGGTGGACATGCAGATTTGCCCCTGGTACAGAAACGCACCGAAGATCGCGGCGTTGACGGCGCCGTCGAGGTCGGCATCTGCCAGCACGATAAACGGCGCCTTGCCACCGAGTTCCAAGAGCGAGCGTTTGAGGTATTTCGCACAGGTCTGGGCAATCATCCGGCCGACGTTGGTCGAACCGGTGAAATTCACCCGGCGCACCGTATCGTGGGCAATCAGCACTTCGGTCACCGCACCGGCATCTTCGGGCGCAGAGATGATGAAGTTCACCACACCGGCCGGGAAGCCAGCGTCATAGAAGGCCTGGGCCAGCAGTTCGTGAGTGCGCGGGCTGTTCTCCGAACCCTTGAAAATCACGGTATTGCCGCAGGCCAACGGGTAAGCGACAGACCGCGTGCCGAGCAGGACGGGACCGTTCCAGGGCGCAATGCTCAGCACCGTGCCAACGGGCTGACGCAAGGTGACAGAGAGCGTGCCGGGCTTGTCGGTGGCCAGGGTCTCGCCTTTGATTTGCGTGGTGAGTGATGCTGCCTCTCGCAGCAGGTTGGCTGAACCCTGCACGTTGAACTGCGCCCACAGGCGCGACGCACCGATCTCTTCGGCCATCACCGCGCAAAACTGCTCCATCTTGCTTTCCAGTGCATCGGCGGCGGCCAGCAGCAGGCGGCGGCGCTCGGTCGGGCCGACCTTCGACCAGGTCTTGAACGCTTGCTGCGAAGAAGCTGCAACGCGGCGTGCGTCTTCTACGCTACAGGCGGCGCCAGTGGTGACAACCTTGCCGCTGACCGGATCGATACGCTGGTAGGTCTTACCGTCCGAAGCCGCTTGCGGGATGTTGTCGATGACGAGTTGAACATTCATCTTGGGTTCCTTTGATGGGCTTGAAAAATCACGCCACGTCGGCCGTAGCCGGCATGCGCAATATCGGTTTGATGGTGATGCCGCTTTCGCTGTCGGCCATCGCTTCGTTGACTTGGTCGAACGTGTAGAAGCGGCACAACTTATCGAACGGGAAACGGCCTTGCAGGTGCAGGTCGACCAGGGTGGGAATGAACGCGTTGGCGACCACGTCGCCCTGGACGATGCCCATGATTCGCTTGCCGGGGATCATTACGTCGTTGACGTTGAACGCTACTTCGGTGCCCATCCGGGTCGCCCCGACGATCCCGCAGGTGCCCAGCGTGGTGAGGGCGTCGATGGCCTGGCGCAGCACTGGGGCGCGTCCCGAGCATTCGAGGCTGTAGTTGACCCCGCCGCCGGTGATCTCGCGAATGCGCGCCACCGGGTCTTCTTCGCGGCTGTTGATGACATGAGTGGCGCCCACTTCCAGCGCCAGGCTCAGACGGCTCGGGGTCACGTCGACCGCAATAATGGTGGTCGCTCCGGCAACCTTGGCAGCCATCACCGCCGCCAGGCCCACGGCACCGGCGCCGAACGCGGCGAAACTGGCGCCCGCCTCCACCTTCAGCGCTTTGAGCACCGAGCCTGCGCCGGTCTGAATGCCGCAACCCAGCGGGCCGAGCAATTCCAGCGGGGCCGCTTTGGACACTTTCACCACGTTGCGCTCATTGGCGATGGCATAGGTGGAAAAGGACGACTGGCCGAAAAAGTGGTCATGTATCGGTGCACCGGTGCCACAACTGCAGGTCGATGTGCTGCCGTCCTGGCGGGCGCCGCCGAAATTCAGCGGGTGCATGTGCGAGCAGTGCGCGGGATGTCCGGTCTCGCAGGGCAGGCACAACCCGCAGGACATGTAGGTCATGACCACGTGATCGCCAGGAGCGATGGTGGTCACCGCCGCCCCCACCGCCTCGACAACGCCCGCGCCTTCATGGCCCAACACGATGGGCAACGGTGTGGGAAACAGCTGGTCACGCACGACCATATCGGTGTGGCAGACACCGGTGGCGACCACACGCACGCGCACTTCGTCCGGGCGTGGAACCGCCAGTTGCGCCTGTTCGAACAGGAGTTTGCTGCCGCTTTCGCGCAGCACCGCGACGGTCACTTCGATGGGTTGGAGGGTGCTTTGGGGCATCGGTTTATCCTCTTGGGGCGAAGTCATCCCAGCGGCACGGGGCGCGGGGTACGTTGATCGGGTTATTCACACGCGGCCCAGCCCAGCTGTGCGCGAGCCGCTATCAGGTCCGATTGCAGGTCGTGGTGCCACAACCAGTCGAAACGGCTGGCCAGGGTGCTCGACAAAAGGGGCTCGCAGTCCTCGACCTGAACGTCGCGAAACTCATAGAGCTCGCCCGCCTCGCGGGAGGTTCGCTGCACACGGCAGGCACGCGGCCGGCGGATGGCGTCGTACACCTGCAGCACGCGCTGGGCGTGACCTTCCAGCACACGTGGATCACCCAGCAGCCGCGCGAGCAGCCAAGCGTCTTCGAGCCCTTGCCCGGCGCCGGCGCCCTGGTGGGGAAGCATGGCGTGGGCCGCGTCACCGATCAGCGCAACACGGCCATGGGTATAGCCGGCCAACTCGTCCAGTTCGTGAAGGGCCCACAACGTCGGTTCGGGAATGCACCCAAGCAGCACGCGCACCGCATCGTCCCACTGCGCGAACGCATCCAGCATTTGCGCCTGGCTGGTACTTTTGACCCAGGGCGTGCCGGGCGGCCATACCGGGTTGGGCTCGCTGCGATCGGAAAGAAACGCCACCACGTTGATCAAGCGGCCCTGCTTGACCGGAAACGTAAGGATGTGGGCATCGAGGCCCAAGTACATTTGCGGCACGTTGATCAGGTGCTCATCTACGCCAGCCGAGCGATAGGCGGCGCGCAGTTGATCACTGTCGATCATGCCGCGATAGGCGCAGGTACCGCTGAAACGAGGGGCGACCGCAGGCTGGCCCAGCCCCTGGAGAACATAGTCGCGTAGCGAAGACTTGATGCCGTCTGCCGCGATCAGCAGGTCGCACTCGTAGTCCGTGCCATCGGTGAACCGAACGCTGACGCGGTCACCCGTCTCCTCGGCGCCGACTGCGCGCTTGTCGAAGCGGGCGACACCTTCGGGTAATTGCTGGGCCAGGGCGTCGAGGAAATCCGCGCGGTGTACGGAGGACTGTCCGACACCCGGGGCGAGGCTGGCACCGAGATAACCGGCATCGACGCCACGGCGCCATTCAAACCAGATGTCTTGCCAGGGTTGCAAAGTGCGGTCGGCAATCCGCTCGTAGGGCTTGCCGATTCCCAGTCCCTCGATGGCGCGCACGGCGTTCGCACCGAACGACACACCGGCACCGACCTCACCGAAGGCGCAGGCCGCTTCAAACAATGTCACCTGCAGGTGCGGGTGACGGCAGAGATCAAGAGCCAAAGCTACGCCGGCGATACCGCCGCCGACGATGCCCACTTGCAAGACAGAATGAGGGCGAGTCATGGGAAAACCTTTTTAGTGTTTTTTTTGGAATAGATCGATCATGACTATTCACAAACCATTGATAAATGCCCTCATACCCATACAAGCTATCACCAGCCTGAATACACATAGCCATTGGTAAGGCCACGGAGCGATAAACCGAGATGAACCTGCGCGAGCTTGATCTGAATCTGCTGGTGATTTTTAACCAGTTGCTGGTGGACCGAAGCGTGTCGGTGGCGGCCGAGAGCCTGGGGCTGACTCAACCCGCAGCCAGCAATGCGCTCAAGCGTTTGCGCACCACCTTCAACGACGAGTTGTTCGTGCGCACGCCAAAGGGCATGCAGCCCACACCCTATGCCGCGCAACTGGCGGAGCCGATCTCCCAGGCGATCGGCCTGCTGCATGGCGCGATCAACCGGC
The DNA here is from genome assembly GCF_024169655.1 of Pseudomonas marginalis. Taxonomy (GTDB): domain Bacteria; phylum Pseudomonadota; class Gammaproteobacteria; order Pseudomonadales; family Pseudomonadaceae; genus Aquipseudomonas; species Aquipseudomonas paraveronii. The sequence continues at coordinate 4,009,647 of NZ_JALJWV010000001.1, forward strand.
AGGACGAATTCGACCCAGCGACCAGCCAGAAGCGCTTCGTGGTGGCAATGACCGATATCGGGGAAATTTACTTTATGTCGCGCTTGATCCAAGCGCTGCTTGAACAGGCCCCCGGCATCTCGGTGACCACCCTGCGAAGCACCGCGGATCTGTCCGAGAACCTGGCCAATGGTGAAGTGGACCTGGCCGTCGGCTTACTGCCGGACCTGCAGGCAGGCTTCTACCAACGACGCCTGTTTCACCATCGCTACGTGTGTCTGTGTCGCAAGGACCACCCGCTGACTCAACAGCCGATGACCCGGGAACGCTTTTGCGCATTCGGGCATGTCAGGATCTTGGCCGCGAGCACCGGGCACGGCGAAATCGACACGCATATGCAACGCGCGGGCTTGCAACGCGAGATTCGGCTCGAAGTGCCGCACTTTGTCGCGGTCGGCCATATCCTGCAGAACACTGACCTGATCGCCACGGTGCCCGAGCGCTTCGCCACCAGCTGTGTGGAGCCCTTCGGCCTGACGAGCCTGCCGCTACCCCTGCCGTTGCCCGAAATCGCCATCAACCTGTTCTGGCACGGTAAATACAATCGCGACCCGGCCAACAAATGGTTCCGCCAACTGATGTTCGAACTGTTCAGCGATTAAGCGCCACTCACTGCCAATGCGCACACAGCCTGACCAGCTCATCGACCACATACCGCACCTTCGGCCGCAGATGGGACACCTTCGGCCACACGGCATGCACATCGACCGGTTCGGGCTCATACGCTTGCAGCACTTCCACCAGCCGGCCCGCGTCAATGTCGTCCTGGAACAGGCTGCGCGGCATCTGGCACAGGCCGGCACCGGCCACGGCGGCGAGGATCATGGCCTCGCCATCGCCGATCTGATGGGTGGAAGGGGGGGCGTAACGCACGGTCTGCCCGGCCTGCGTGACGCGCCAGGCCAGCGGCTGGCCGCGTCGATGGCCGACAATGCAGCGGTGCTGGCTGAGGTCTTCCAGGGACGTGGGGACGCCGAAGCGCGCCAGGTACTCAGGGGCGGCGCAGATGGCCCAGCGTTGCCTCGTCAAGCGCCGCGCCACCAGGCCGCTGGTGTCTTGCAGTTCGCCGAAGCGCACCAACAGGTCGATGCCCTCTTCGAACGGGTCCACCAAGTGGTCGGAAAACGTCAGGCTCAATTGCAGCGCCGGGTATTGGTTGGCGATCTGGAACAGCAACGGCGCCACGACCCGCCGCCCGAAGGCCACGGGCACATCGACGCGCAAGCGCCCGGAAGGCTCTCCGCCACCAGGGCCCAGGCCGCTTTCGGCGGCGCCGATTTCCTCCAGTGCCGCGGAACACGCGACGAAATACGCTTCGCCATCGGCGGTCAGTGAAATGCGCCGGGTGGTGCGATGAAACAACTGCGTGCCCAGGCGCTCTTCCAGGCGCGCGATGGCTTTGCCCACGGCGGATTTCGACAACCCCAGGCGCTCGGCGGCCTGGGTGAAGCTGGATGAACGTGCAGCCACGACAAAGGTGATAACGCCCTGGAAGGAATCGATAGGAACCATGCAGCGCTCGCTGATTGTAGAGTTTTAGTCTACCCAGATTATAGCCAGAGGCCGTTTATCGCCAGCTTGTTCAACAGTACGATGGATTCCAGTCAGACAACGGTGCACTACCCGCACCTTTCCCAGATCAATGTCCCAAGAGGAATACATCATGCCCGTCGTCCGTGTGAGCTGGTTCGAAGGTAAAGAACACGCGCAGAAAGCCGCAGTGGCCGCTGACATCACCGAAAGCATCGTCAAGCACACCGGCACCGATGCCAACTACATCTACGTGATTTTCGAAGACGTCGCCGCCTCCGACTGGGCCGGTGCCGGCAAGCTGTTCGGGGACGCGCCCGACAAGTCCTGAGCCTCTCCCACTCCACAGGCGCCGCCCGGCGCCTCTGACGGAAACACTCATCATGCATCCCTATATCTCCTGCCTGTTCAGCCTCGCGGTAAAACCCGCAGAGTTCGCCGAATTCAAGGCGCTGATCGCGACTATCGTGGCCGCCACCCGCGCCGAGCCAGGCACTCTGGTCTACGAATACAGCGTCAACGAACACAACAGCACCGTGCACATTCTTGAGCGCTACAACGCCGACGCCGTGGTCAGCCACGTCGACACCACCTTCGCCCCCTTCGGCCAGCGCTTCCTCGAACTGTGCAGCATCACCAGCCTGGTGGTGTACGGCACGCCGGATGCGCAAATCCGCAAGCGTCTGGACCCGTTCGGCGCGGTGTATATGACCCCGTTCGACGGCTTCAGCCGCTGAGTCGGGCGACCGCGCCCCCTCCTTTTACCCACAGAGATCACCATGTCCGGTATTGCCGAAGTTATTAAGTCCCGAATCTCCGCCAACAGCTACGACACTGCACGTCAATTGACCGATGCGCAGATCGCTGAGCTGATCGACCTGGCCACCCACGCTCCGTCCGCCTTCAACCTGCAAAACTGGCGATTCGTGGCGGTACGCAGCACCGAGGCCAAGGCCCGTCTGCTGCCATTGGCCTTCGGCCAGCAGAAGGTCGTGGACGCAGCCGTGACGTTTATCGTCTGCGGCACCCTCAACCCCCAAGCCACCTTGCCTGCCTCGCTGAAACCGACGCTGGACGCCGGCATCATCGACCAGGCGATCTACGACATGTGGCTCGGTGCCGCACAGGGCATGTACGCGCAAAACCCGCAGTTGCAGCGCGACGAAGCGATCCGCTCGGGCTCCCTGGCCGCGATGACACTGATGCTGGCCGCCAAGGGCCAAGGGTTAGTGTCGACCCCAATGATCGGCTTCGATCAGTCGGCGGTGGCCCAGGCGTTCGGTCTATCGGACACCGAGATTCCGGTGATGCTGGTCACCGTTGGCTACCCGGGCGCGACCAACTGGCCGCAAAAGCCGCGTAAAGCCGTGAACGACGTGTTGCAGTTCGTCTGAATGGAGGGCGCCTGCGCGGCCTGGCCGCGCCGACGCTCAAGGTAAACGCCTGACATGACCCCCTCCCCTTCGTTACGCGCGATTCTGATCGCCGCCTGCCTCGGTTTTCTGGTTGTCCAGCTGGACGTCAGCGTCGTCAACGTTGGCCTAGGCGCACTCAAAGAGGCGTTCAATACCGACCTCACGGGCCTGCAGTGGGTCATCAACAGCTATGCACTGCCGTTTTCCGCCCTGCTGATCCTGGGAGGCGCTTGGGGCGACAAGTGGGGGGCCAAAACCGTTTTCGCAGTCGGTTTCGCCATCTTCACCCTCGCGTCGATCGGTTGTGGCCTGGCCAACAGCACGACCCAGCTGATCGCGATGCGTGTCATCCAGGGCATCGGTGCCGCATTGCTGATCCCCACGTCACTGACGTTGATTCGCGTGTCGTTCCAAGACCCCGACAAACGCCGCTCCGCCGTGGCGCTGTGGGGCGCCTGCGGAGGTATCGCATTGGCGGCCGGCCCCGTGATCGGCGGCCTGATGATCGAGTACTTCGGCTGGCGCAGTGTGTTTCTGCTCAACATTCCGATCGGCCTGCTGGCTATCGCGCTGATCCTGCGCTACGCCCCCGCCTCCCCGCGAGTCGACAAGCACATCGATATTCCCGGGCAAATCAGCATTGCCATTTGCGTGGCGGCGCTGACCTACGGCTTGACCGAATCCAGCGCACAAGGCTGGGTCGCTGCGACCTTTTCCGCCCTGGCGGTGGCGTTGATCTGTGCCGTGGCGTTCATCCTGATCGAGCGTCGGGTCGCGCACCCAATGCTGCCCCCGCACCTGGCCCGGAACGCCGTGCTGGGCAGCATGGCGCTGGCCGGCGCGGCGATCAATCTGACCTTCTATGGAACGGTGTTCGTTTTCAGTATTTACTTCCAGACCTTCCTGCACTACGACGCGTTCACCACCGGTTTGTCGTTTATCCCGTTGACCGCCGTGCTGACCCTTTCAACCCTGCTCTCGTCACGCTTCGCCAAACGGTTCAGCGCCCCGCGCATCATCACCACCGGGTTCAGCGTACAGATCATCGGCTTCCTTGCGCTGTCGCAGACCAGCGCACACGGCTCGCCCTGGCTGCTCAACGGCGCGCTGATGCTGGTCGGCATCGGCAGTGCCATGTCGGTTCCGTCGATTACCAATGCGATGCTCTCGTCCGTCAGCCAGCACGATGCGGGTATCGCGTCGGGGTTGATGGCCTCCGCCAGACAGTTGGGCGGCGTGATCGGCGTCGCCGTTTCCGGGGCGATGATCGCCAGCGCTGATGCCACCGCGTTCGCCCAGGGGATGTCGAACGCGATGTTGCTGTCAGCGCTGGCCCTGCTCATCTGCATTGGCGTGGTGGTCTACGTGTCACGCCGCCCCTGAACGCAGGTCAGACAATATCGTCGACGACCCCACCATCGACCCTGAGCGCAGCGCCGGTGGTGGCGGAGGCCTGGGTCGAACACACGTACACAATCATATTGGCCACTTCTTCCACGCTGGACGCGCGCTGGATGATGGAGCTGGGACGCCGCTCGAGGACGAAATCACGCATCACGGCTTCGAGGGGCTTGCCGGTGCGTTCGACTTCGCCCTTCATCATCTCGGCCACGCCATCGGAAAGCGTCGGCCCCGGCAGCACGCTATTGACGGTCACACCGCTGCCGGCCACGCGTTTGGCAAGGCCACGGGCCAACGCCAATTGCGCGGTTTTGGACACGCCGTAATGGATCATGTCGGCAGGAATGTTGCGTGCCGACTCGGACGCGACAAACACCACCCGTCCCCAGCCGCGCTCGACCATCGCCGGCAGCAGCGCGCGACTCAGGCGCACGCCGGACATGACGTTGGTCTGCCAGTGGTTGTTCCAGACGTCATCGCCGGCCTCGAAGAAGTCCTGGAGCTCATAAATGCCGGCGTTGTTCACCAGGATGTCGATAGCGCCAAGCCCGGCCAGCAGGGTTTCAACCCCTTGCGCAGTGCTCAAGTCAGCGGCGACACCGCTGACCACCGCATCAGGCACCTCGGCGAGCAAACGCGCAATGGCGTCGTTCACCGAGCGTTCGCTGCGACCATTGATAACCACCGCAGCGCCTGCTTGCGCCAACCCCTTTGCCACCGCAAAACCAATACCACCGGTGGAGGCGCTAACCAATGCGCGCTTCGTCTTCAGTTCGATATTCATCATCGCTCCTTCAGCATGAACAGGCCTATGTGTCCCTCAACAGTTGACGCCGCGAACCTGCCGACGACTGCGGGGGTTGATCAAGCATAGACACACGTCCAGGGCGACGGATGATCTGGAACAGGTGGTTTTTCGAAAAAACTCAGGCTCTACAGCGCTATCGCTCCCAATGGGGATGGCTGAAGCGCTCAGCCAGAAAATTGATCAACACCCGCACCTTGCTCGCCAGGTGTTTGCGCGAGGGATAGACCACGTAGATGCCCAACTCGATGGAACGGTACGCCGGCAGGATCTCCACCAGGGCGCCGCTGCGCAAATCCTCGGCGACCATGAAGCTCGGTTGCAGGGCAATACCGGCCCCCGCGAGGGCGATGCTGCGGCAGGTGTCGCCGTTGTTGCAGCGCGCGGTCGAGCGCGTGCGCACCGTCTCGCTGCCGTCAGGCCCTTCGAATTGCCACTCATTGCCCATGGCGAAGTGGGTGTAGGCAATCACGCCGTGGTCGGCCAGGTCGGACAAGGTGCGAATCGGCGGATGACGGTCCAGGTAGTCGGGAGACGCAAACAGGCACATCCGCGTCCCCGCCAGGCGTCGTCCCACCAGCGACGAGTTTTCCATGCGCGCGATGCGCACCGCCGCGTCAAAGCCCTCCTCCACCAGATCCACCAAGCGATCGTTCAAGCTGATGTCCAACTCGACATGGGGGTAGGTCTTGATGAATTCGCCCCACAGCGGCGCCAGGTGCAGCACGCCGAAACTGACCGGCGCATTCACCCTCAACACGCCGCTGGGTTCCGGCGCGGTGGACGACACGGCTTCTTCTGCCTGTTCCATCAGCGCCAGCACCTCACGGGCCTGATGGTAGAACTGGCGCCCCTCCTCCGTCAGCGAAAGCCTGCGTGTGGTGCGGTGCAGGAGCCGCGCCCCCAATCGCTCCTCAAGCGCACTCACATACCGCGAAATGGCGGCCTTGGACATCGCCAGGGGTTCGGCTGCGCCCACGAAGGTGCCTTTATCAACCACCGTGCAAAACACCTGCATCTCCAGCGCCCGATCCATAACTGTCTCACTTAGTGGAACTATTAATCACATCTGGCCTTATTTATCTCAAAATCACAACCTATAGACTGAACCCATCGAAACACACATCAACGCACACGAGGTCGACATGAAAATCACAGTAGTGGGTACCGGCAACATGGGTTCGGCGTTTGCCAAACAACTGTCGGCCGCTGGGCATATCGTTCGGATCACCGGGCGTGACATCGGCAAGGCCAGCACCCTGGCCGCGCAGTTCGTGAACGTCAGCGCCTACCCGGCGGCCGAGGCGTTGGCTGACAGCGACGTCGTGGTGGTTGCTACCGCCTATGAAGACGCTGTCAAGGCTCTGCAAAGCCTGGGCGACCTGACGGGCAAAGTGGTGATCGACATCACCAACCCGCTGAGCGCCGACTACATGTCGCTGACTATCGGGCATGTCACCAGCGCCAGCGAAGAAATCGCCAGGGCGCTGCCGCAGGCCCAGGTGGTGAAGGCCTTCAACACCCTGTTCGCCCAAGTGCTGGCCGACGGTCCGACCTTTGCCCATGACCAGACCGGCAGTGTGTTTGTCGCCAGCGACAGCGAACGCGCCAAGCAGACCGCCATCGCCCTCGCGCACAGCCTGGGCTGGAACACGGTGGACGCCGGCGCACTGGTGAATGCCCGCTACCTGGAGCCATTGGCCGGGTTCAACATTTACCTGGGCTACGGCGCAGGCCTGGGCACCTCGATCGCGCCGGCCTGGCTGAGCAAATAACCCACGAACCGAGGCATCACGCACCATGAACACGTCATTCCCGCTGTTGTTTGTGTCCCATGGTGCTCCGCTGTTTGCCATCGAGCCCGGCCAGGCAGGTCCACGCCTGGCCCAGCTCGGTCGTGAACTGCCACGCCCTGATGCCATCGTCATCCTTTCTCCGCACTGGATGACCCATGGCGAAGTCAGCGTGACGTCGAGCACCGCCCCGGCAACCCTTCACGATTTCGGTGGGTTTCCCGACGCGCTGTACCAGTTGCAGTATCCGGCGCCCGGCGCACCGGCACTGGCGGCGCACATCGTCGAGATGCTGCAGGACGCCGGCTGGAAATCCCGCCTGGATGCCCGCCGCGGCCTGGACCACGGCGCCTGGGTCCCGTTGTTGTATCTGGCACCGCACGCCGACATCCCCGTGGTTCAGGTGTCGATGCCCGCCAGCCTCGATACCCGCCAGGCGTGGAAACTGGGCCAGGCGCTCAAGCCTCTGCGGGAGATGAACGTATTGATCGTCGCATCCGGCAGCCTGACCCATAACCTGTATGAGTTCCGCAGTGCCTCCGGCCTCGGCGCCGACTACGTCAAGGCGTTCGCCGCCTGGACCGCAAAGACGCTGCAGGCAGGCAACACCGAGTTTTTACTGGACTACAAACAGCACGCACCGTCGGCTGAACGGGCCCACCCGACGGATGAGCATTTCCTGCCGCTGCTCATCGCCCTCGGCGCGGCCGGTGAACACTACGACACCCGCGTGCTGCAAGGCGGCGTGAGTTACGGCGTGCTGTCGATGGACAGCTACCTGTTCTCGTCCGCCACCCCTCAACCTCATCAAGGCGTTACAGACCATGCGTGATACCCATTTTTCCGACGTCTGCCGCGAGCCACAGACCGGCCTGTCTTTGCGCAAGGGCGGCAACACAACCGCGCCCAAGGCCCGCTTGATTCTGCTGCATGGCGTGGGTTCCAACGAAGCGCACCTGGCGCCCCTGGCCGATGCATTGCCTGAGGCGCTGGAAGTGATCCTGTTGCGCGGCCCGCTGCAAATCGGCCCACAGGGTTTTGCCTGGTATCAGGTGAACTTCACCAGCAACGGCCCCTCGTTCAACCAGGAACAGGCTGAATCCAGCCGGCAACTGTTGAGCCGCTTCATTGATGCGCTGCCAGCGATGCCGACCGTGATCGCTGGCTTCAGCCAGGGCGGCATCATGAGCGCCAGCGTAGGGCTCACCGAGCCTGAACAGGTAGCCGGTTTTGCCCTGTTGAGCGGGCGCATGTTGCGCGAGCTTGAGCCACGCATCGCCTCCGCCGAGAGGCTAAAATCCGTGCGAGCATTCATCGCGCATGGTTATCAGGATAACGTTCTACCCGTCGCATGGGCGCAGGAGGCCGATACCTGGCTGGAACGGATCGGCGTCGTCCATGAAACCCATTTCTACAACATGGCCCACGAGATCGTCGCGCAGGAACTGGCGGATTTTTCTCAATGGCTGACTCAAACCTTGCCGCTTTCTCACTAAACAAAAAGGAACTGCACCATGATCGACTACCGTACTGCTCCCTATGCCGCCTTCGTTTTACGCCTTGCCTTGGGCATCATGTTCATCGCCCACGGCCTGACCAAAGTGCTGGTGTTTACCCCCGCCGGCACCGCAGGCTTTTTTGAATCCATCGGTTTCCCAGGCTTTCTGGCCTACCCGGTCATGGCCTTTGAAGTGATCGGCGGCCTGATGCTGGTACTGGGCATCTACGCGCGCTGGATCGCCGCCCTGGCCGTGGTTCAGTTGTTTGTCGCCGCCACCGTACACTTCGGCAACGGCTGGAGCTTCACCAACGCCAATGGCGGCTGGGAATATCCGATCTACCTGTGCGTCACCGCGTTGGTCGTCGCGCTGCTGGGTGACGGTGCCTTTGCCGCGAAGTCCTCCAGCAAAGCCTGATCGACTCGACTCAGACCCGCCGATGCTCCGTAAAAGCGGGCGCGTCGGCAGTTTGCGTTGGGCCGTTCAGGTCAGGCGCAACGACATGAAACTGACAAACGCCTTGATCTTCGGCAACGGCTGGCGGCTGGACGGCCAGAGGATGCTGAAGGTGCGGTGGTCGCTGAGGTGACGGTCGAGCAGCGGCACCAAGCGCCCGGCGGCAATCGCTTGTTCGACGAAAAAATCCGGCAGGCACGCGATGCCAAGCCCCGCCTCGGCCATGGCGAGCAACGGTTCGATCGCATTGGCCGTGGCGGACTGCCCCAGCTCAACGCTTTGCTGGCCGTTTTTTACCACCAGAGGCCAAGGGTCAAGCTTACCGCTGGTGGGATAGCGGTAACGCAGGCACGAATGGCTGGACAGCTCCGCCGGCCGTGAGGGCACCCCGCGAGTCGACAGATAGCCGGGAGACGCCACCAGGCGATGGCTGTAGCCGTTCAGCGTGCGCATCATCAAGCGCGAATCCTGAACTTCGCCGATGCGCATCACCGCATCAAACCCCTCCTCGATGACGTTGACCAATCGGTCGCTGAACTCCAGTTCGAGCTCGATCTCCGGATAGGCCTGCTGAAACGCAATCAAGTGTGGCATCAGGCGCATGCCCAACTGCGGCAAACCAAGGCGCAACTTGCCTTGGGGCTTGCCGGCGGCCTGGGTGAGTTCACGCTTGGCCACTTCGTACTCGGCAAAGATCCGATGGCAACGTTCCAGAAACAGGCTGCCTTCGGACGTCAGCGTAATGGCGCGGGTAGAGCGGTGAAACAAGCGCACGCCCAACTCTTCTTCCAGCCGTGCCACCGCCTTGCCAACCGCCGAGGACGATACCCCGGTGCGGCGTCCGGCCTCGGTAAAGCTGCGGGTTTGCGCGGCCTGTACGAATGCGCCGAGCGCTCCAAAATGATCCATGGCCACCTCAGGTTATTTGAGCGTTTTATTCACAAATGATCGGAACTTCATCCTATTTTTCTTTCGAATCATACAACTTATAGTCGGCGCAATCGTGACTTCAACCGCTGCAATGCTCAGCGAAGCCACCGCCGTCCGACTCTACGAGACTCCTCGAATGACCTCGATGCCGTCCAACCTCGTGCTTGCGCCCGAGCTCAAGCAACACCCCGGCTATGCTCGCGTGTTCCAGCCCGGCCACTTGACCTTCGGCTTTATCGCACCGCTGGAAAGCTACCCCAACAGCCCTGGCCCGACCCTGCAGGACCACGCGCATATGGCGCAAAAAGTCGATGAGGCGGGGTTTTCTGCCATCTGGCTGCGAGACGTGCCCTTCTACGACCCGAACTTCGGTGACGTCGGCCAAATCCTCGACCCACTGGTCTACGCCGGCTTCCTCGCCGCCGTGACCCAGGACATTGCGATTGGTACCGCTGGCATCGTCTTGCCGCTACGCGATCCGCTGATTGTGGCCAAGCAGGCAGCAAGCGTCGATCAATTGCTCGGCGGGCGTTTCATCATGGGCCTTGCCACCGGCGACAGGCCGGTGGAATACCCCGCTTTCGGCCTCGACTTCGACAACCGCGCCGAACGATTTCGGGATGCACTGGCGATCATTCGCGCCACCACGCAAACCCACTGGGCCACCCACACGTCGCGTTTCTATGGGCAATTGAACGGCGATATCGACCTGGTGCCCAAAGCCTTCGGCGCGCGCATGCCCACGATTATCGTGGGCCAGGCCGGGCAGTCGCTGGAGTGGATCGCGCAGCACACCGACGGCATTCTTTCGTACATTTCCAACCCGGCATTGATCCCGCAGATCATCGAGCGCTGGCGCGCCGCCTGCGGCCCCAACGTCTACAAGGCGTATGGCTACGGCACGCTGTTCGACCTGGACCGTGATCCCGACCATCCGCTGCAGGCGGGGCGCGTGCTGCGTGCCGGTCGAAACAGCCTGATCGAACACTGGAAACGCCAGCAGGACCAGGGGGTCGGTCACGTTGCCCTGCACTTCAAGCCCCAGCACCGCCCGGCCGCGGAAGTCATCGACGAGCTCGGTGAATACCTGCTGCCGCACTTTCCCAGCGCCGTCTTACCCGTCGAGCCATCGCCAGCACAGGCCCACTCATGAATCGCACGTTGCATCATATGGATTTCATCTTCCAGACCACCCTGGGCACCTATCCCTTGGCCGCGCAATGCGAAATGCTCGCCGAGCTCGGCTATCAGGGCATGACCATGTCCGCGTGGAGCAAAGACCTGAAGTCGATCCCCCAAGTAAAACCTGCGTGGGGCCTAGATGTGGGCGCGGTGTACCTGATCTATCGCAAGGGTCTCGAAGCCGTTGTGATCAATGTGTTCGAGACCCTCGAAGGCTGCAGCACCATCGAATTGGCCCTGCATTCCGGCGACGACGTCACGAACTTTGATCGCCGGATGCTCGAGCGCCTATTGCCGATCTGCGAGCGCCGTGGGTTGGAGATCAACCTTTACCCACACGCACGTTATGGCCTGCAAACCACCACTCAAGCGGTGGCGTTGTGCAAGGAATTCAATCATCCGCGCTTGAACATCGTCTTCAACGGTTACCACTGGTACGCAATGGAGGAAAAGGCCCTGGAGCAGCGCCTCGACGCCCTGTGGCCATGGCTCAAACAGGTGAACATCGCCGGCACGCGTCGCTCCCCACTCGGCTGGGGCGGCCTGGCCACCATCGAACCGTTGGATGAGGGTGAAATGGACAACTTCGTGCTGCTCGGCGCCCTCGAACGTCGGGGCTTTGCAGGACGCTTCGGCGTGCTTGGCTGGGAAAGCATGGGCGGTGACGTCTACGGCAATCTGCGCCGCTCCGTCACGGCCTTCCGCTCCATGGAACAGCGCTTGACCGCCCACCCCGAATGGGCCGTCCTCGCCGACGCGCCTTACTGAGTCAGGAGAGCCGCCATGACTCATCGTATCCATGCACTTGACTCGTTCTTTTACTCGTCCATGGGCGTGTATGCCTTCCAGACCCAGTGCGAAATGCTTGCCGAACTCGGCTATGACGGCATTACCGTCGCGGCCTGGGGCGGCACACCGCTGACCGATCTCTCGCTGCTGCCGAACGTGCCACAACAACATGGCCTGCGGATCGAAGGGCTGTACCTGGTGCTGCATGAAGGACGCAACGACGCGCTGATCCAACGCCTGGTCGAAACGGTCGAAGGCGTCGAACTGATAGAGCTGGCCGTGCAGACGTCGGTCAACGGCCACCCCGCGATCATGCGCTTCATCGAATCGCTGCTGCCGATTGCCGAACGTCGCGGCTTACGCATCGCGTTGTATCCGCACTTGCACCACGTGACCCAGACCACCGCGCAGGTGGTCGAGATCTGCCAGCACTTCGCACACCCGCGCCTGGGCGCTTCGTTTAACGGCTACCACTGGTACGCCAGCCAGGAAGGCGAATTGGAGCAACGTCTGGCGGCAATGAAGCCCTATCTGATGCAAGTGGTCACCTCCGGCAGCGCGCTGTCGCAACTGGGTTGGGGTGGCGTGGCCACCATGGAGCCCGTTGATCGGGGCGAGATGGACAACTTCGCGCTGATCGCAGCCCTCAATCGCGTCGGTTACACCGGCAGCCTTGGCGTGCTCGGCTGGGATTACGGCGGTGACATTTATCTCAAGCTGCAGCGCTGCCTGGCCACCCTGCGCGATATCGACCAACGCCTGGAACACCACCCTTCCTGGGCGGACTTCCCACTCAAATAGTGGCCTGTCCAATCACCTTGAAACGGAGCCTGCAATGACAGCCTTGTCTGTGCTTGACCTGATGATGATCGGCGAGGACAAAACCTTCGCCCAAACCCTGGATGAAGCGGTCGCCCTGGCGCGACATGTGGAAACCCACGGCTACAAACGCTACTGGATCGCCGAGCACCATGACTTGCCGGGCATCGCCTCGTCGGCAACCAGCCTGCTTATCCAACACCTGGCGGCGAACACCACAACCCTGCGCGTGGGAGCCGGCGGCATCATGCTGCCCAATCATTCGCCGCTGATGGTGGCCGAACATTTCGGCACCCTGGACACCCTGTTCCCCGGGCGCATCGACCTCGGAATCGGTCGCGCACCGGGCTCAGCCGGACCGGCGATCCGGGCATTGCGCGGCGATGCCTCCGAGCGCGACTTCACCCAGGACATCCGCCAACTGACCGACTACCTGGCCGATGAAGGTCGTCAGCCTGTAAGGGCGATCCCCGGCAAACACAATGTCCCTCTCTGGCTATTGGGCTCGAGCCTGAACAGTGCCGAACTCGCGGCAAAATCAGGGCTGCCTTATGCGTTCGCCTCGCACTTCGCCCCGCATTACCTGATGGATGCCATTGCGTATTACCGCCACAACTTCCGTCCCAGCGCCACGTTGCAGCAACCCTATGTGATTGTGGGCGCCAATGTCTTCGCCGCGCCCACTCGCGCTGAAGGCGAGTACCTGGCCAGTTCTCACCGCCAGTGGGTCAGCCGCCTATATGCAGGCAAACCGGGCCCCCTGCCACGGCCCGAAGAAGGGTATATGGAGAGACTTGCCGAACGCGACCGCTACAGCCTGGCCCAGGCAATGGCCTGTACCGCGGTGGGTGACCAGCAGGATGTGAGCGATTGGCTGCGCCGGTTCATCGACACCACCCAGGCTGACGAGGTGATGATCGACGCGCGGATCTATGATCCCCAAGCACGCTGCCGCTCCTACCAACTGGCCGCCGAATCGATTGCGGACTTATTGGACTGATGCCGCTGGTGGCACTCAGCCTGCCGCTGAAACGCCTCAATAGCGCAACCCGCCTTGAGGCGTCGTCAATCACTCAACCCGGTTGACGACGCCGGCGCGCTGGAAACTAGTGCGCACACTTCTTCTGTTTAAAGGCGCGCAACATTGCATCCGTTGCCACTATGGCGTCATAGACCAGATTGGGCGTGACCGTAAACGGCATGTTGTGAATCGTGTCGTTTTTATCACAGGCCACCTCAGCCACCTTGCGCCACTCCTCCTCTTTGAAGGTCTTCAGGCCCAGGTCCTCCAGTGTCAACGGCAAGCCGACTGCAATCGCAATATCCACGACCTCCTCGATCTCCTCCATGGAGGCAGCTTCCATCACCAGTTGCGTGAACAGGCCAAATACCACCTTTTCACCATGCTGTGCGCCATGGAGATCATGCACGGTGGTCATCCCGTTATGAATCGCATGCGCCGCCGCGCAGCCGCCCGACTCGGCCCCCACCGCAGACATGTAAATGGTCGCCTCAATGGTATTTTCCAGCGCAGACGTAATGACTTTATTCTCAACGGCATAAGCCGCCTGCGCCGAGTATTTCTTGATGGTTTCATAGCAGGTTTGGGCAATCGCAAAACCAATCAATGTCGGCTTCAACATGTTCCCGTCATTGCCCAGTATCAGGTTGTCGCGTTGCGCGGCAAAACAGGCTCTGGCCTCAAAGTAGGTGGCCAAGCCATCCCCTACGCCAGCCGCAAAAAATCGCGCTGGCTGTTCTGCCAGAACCCGCGTGTCCGCCAACACCACGTCAGGATTCTTGGATAAAAACAAGTAGCGATTGAACGTATCGTCGTCATTGTAAATCACTGAAATCGCCGTGCATGGCGCATCCGTAGAGGCGAGCGTCGGCACGATCAATACCGGTTTTCCCAAGAAATGCGCGGCCGCCTTGGCCGTATCAAGGGTCTTGCCGCCGCCGATACCGACAATGTAGTCAAAGTTACGGGCAGCCTGAACGTGCTTATCGATTTCACTGTCCGAACATTGCCCGCCAAACACGACCAGTTCAGCCGCCTGTTCATTCGTGAATCCCGGCAAGGCTTTCTCATGAACGCGGTTAACAATGAACTGATCACAAATCAAATACGCATTGGCCCCATACGGTTTGCCATGCAGGGATAAATCCATTAATGCGTCGGCCTGCAGCAGGAATTTAGCTGGCGATGCAATGCCCTTGGTAATATTCATCTCATCTACCCTCACGTTGTACTTGGCGCCTTAAGCGCTTAGTTGAATACCATTCCACCATCGATAATCACGGCCTGGCCGGTCATGTAGTCCGAATCCGGACCGGACAGGAATGACACACAGGCCGCTACATCTTCCGGCTGCGAAAGTCGCTTCAACGTAATGTGCTGGGCAAACTGCTCCATCCCCCACTCCACGCTTTGATTGGCGTTGTCCGCGACATCCTGGGCAACTTTGCGCATCATCGGCGTGTTGACGATGCCGGGGCAGTAGGCGTTCACGGTAATGCCCAGGTGGGCCAACTCTCGGGCCGCAGTCTGGGTGATGCCACGCACGGCAAACTTTGTCCCGCCATACACCGCCAGGTCCGGATTGCCGATATGACCGGCCTGGGACGAAGCACTGATGATTTTACCGCCGTGGCCCAGGGTTTTGAATGCGTCCACTGCAGCCTGAATGCCCCATAGAACGCCACCAACGTTGATATCGAAGGTTCTGCGGTACATCTCGGGCGTAATCGCTTCAATCGGGGCGATTGGCGCGATGCCGGCGTTGTTGATGACCACATGCAGGTCGCCAAGGCCATCCACCGCTTCCTTTACAGCCTTGAAGACATTGTCTCGATCAGCCACATCCACGCTGATGGCCAGGGCTTTGCCGCCGGCTTTGTTGATGCGTTCGGCGACCTGACGAGCGGTTTCAATATTCATGTCCGCGCAGGCCACGGCAAACCCATCTGCCGCCAACCGCACGGCAATGGCCTCACCGATCCCTTGACCGGCGCCGGTAACAAACGCAACTTTTCCCAAGGACTTGCTCATTTTTATATTCCTTCTCAATCGTGATGGGGATATTGGCTAGCGATGACTGACGGTTCAGGTGCAGACAACGGCTTAAAAGCTCGCTTGCAGTTTCAGGCCGGCGACCCAGGCGTTATCCACTTCATACACACCGCCAGGATTGCGCACGTACTGCACGTTCGGGCGCACAGTCAGCCAGTCGGTGACATGCACGCCATAGTTGAGCTCGATGTTGTATTCGCTGTGCTGCACCGGGACGTAGAGCGGGTCGTCGTAGTCGGTGATGCCCGTGCTGTCATTGATCAGGCGCTGGCGCTTGGTGACGTCGTCGTTGACCTTCAGGCGGGCAACCCCCAGGCCGATGTCATCCTTGGGACGCGCATCGAACGGGCCTTTGTAGACCGCACCGATGTTCTGGAAACTTTCGATGCTGCTGGTGGCCTTGTCATGCACGGTCAGGCTGGCAAACACACTCAACCCCCGTGATGCATCGCCATGATGGGCGGTGAATTGCTGCTGGCCCATGATCCACGCACCGTGTTTGCTGCTACGGGATTTGGGCGCCTGGCCGGTCAACGCCTGCGGTGCGCCGTTGATATCCTCGTACACGTCATTGGCGGCGGCGCTGCTGTGGTAGTAGCCCAAGCGGTATTCACCGGGCAACGCTTGCTGGCCCACCGTTGGCTTCCAGATCACTTCGACCGGCACCAAGGCGCCTTTTGTGCCACTGCCGCTGAGCTTGAAACCGTTGCCGGTGCTCAGGTACGACGGGTTCTGCTCATACGCCCCGACCTGCACCGCCCACTGTTCATTCAGGTTGTAGCGAACGCGCGCCCCCCATTGGCTGACGGGGCCGCTGTACCAGACATCTCCGGCCACGTTACCGATGGGCGCACTGCAGAACGACAAACTCTGGAAGTCGCACGGGAAGCTGGCAAAGTCTTCATTGACTCCCAAACGGCCCAGCTTGAGATCCAGGGCGCTGTCGAAAAACTTCTGGCGATACCACATCTGAGTCAGGCGCCAGGTCTGTCCCCTGCCCCACACTTCCTGCACCGAGCTGAGCTGCGGGGCGCGCGGGTCGGAGACGCGTTCGTTGGAGAGGTTATTGCCATTGCGCTCCGTCACCAGCAGTTGGAACTCGGCGTCGTTCCAGCCCAGCAACTTTTGCAGGTCCAGGTGAGTGCCAAGTGCCCATTGCGCGGTGTAGCGTGCGGTGCGGTCATGGTTGTAGCCGCCGTGAACGTTGGTGGCCCCTTCACCGACGTAGCCAACGATCACGTCAACGCCCTGTTCCAGCAGCTCACTGCGTAACCCGCCCCAATCACCCGTGCCCCATTGCGAGGAAGGGTCAGCGGCGGATGCGGGTACAGCAATGCACGACAGGAGCCCAAGCCCCAGCGGCAGTTTCCAAGCGATGTTCATGTCGATATTTCCTATTGTTTTTATGTTTTACGACACAGCGTGAAGCGGGCCGCGGGGCAAGGCCCGCACGGCCATCAAGCAAAAAACGGACAGCGACGGATCAGCTCAAATGCCGGCCAGGCACAGGTATTTGATCTCCAGGTAATCCTCAAGGCCGTACTTGGAACCCTCACGACCGACGCCCGAGGCCTTGACCCCACCGAACGGCGCGGCCTCGGAGCTGATGATTCCGGTGTTGACCCCGACGATGCCGTACTCCAGCGCCTCGCCCACCCGAAACACGCGACTCAGGTTGGCGGTATAGAAATACGCCGCCAGGCCGAACTCGGTGTCGTTGGCTTTTTTGATGACTTCGGCGTCATCAAAAAAGCGGAACACCGGCGCCAGCGGGCCGAAGGTTTCTTCCTTGGCCACCCGCGCGTTGTCTGGCACGTTCACCAAGATGGTGGGCTCGAAGAAGTTCTCGCCCTGAGCATGCGCGCCGCCGCCCTGGACAACCTTGGCGCCCTTGGCCAGCGCATCCTCGATATGCTCGCGCACCTTGGCCACGGCCTTGCCGTCGATCAGCGGCCCGAGGGTCACGCCGTCGGTAAAACCATCACCGACCTTCAGGGCCGCGACCGCCGAGGTCAGCTTGTCGACGAACGCGTCATACACCTTGTCATGCACGTACAGGCGGTTGGCACACACGCAGGTTTGCCCGGCGTTGCGGAATTTGGAGGCCAGCGCACCGTCCACGGCGGCATCGAGATCGGCATCCTCGAACACGATAAACGGCGCGTTGCCGCCCAGCTCCAAGGAGACCTTTTTGATGTCGTGGGCGCATTTCTCCATGATCTGGCGGCCGATCTCGGTGGAGCCGGTAAAGGAAATCTTGCGCACCACCGGGTTGCTGGTCAGCTCTTCGGCGATCTCCGCTGCGGCGCCGGTAACCACCGACAGCACGCCCTTGGGAATGCCCGCCAACTCGGCCAGGTAGACCAAGGCCAAGGCCGAGAACGGCGTCTGCGAGGCCGGCTTGATCACCATCGTGCAGCCGGCGGCCAGGGCCGGCCCGGCTTTGCGGGTAATCATCGCGCTGGGGAAGTTCCACGGCGTAATGGCGGCGCACACGCCCACCGGTTGTTTGATCACCAACAGGCGTTTGTCGGTCGCGCCGGGGATCAGGTCGCCATAGACGCGCTTGGCCTCCTCCGCGTACCACTCAATGTACGACGCACCAAAAACGATTTCGCCCAAGGCTTCCGGCAACGGCTTGCCCTGCTCCAGGGTCATGATATGGGCCAGGTCGTGCTGGTGTTCGATGATCAGGTCGTACCAGCGGCGCAAGGCATTGGCACGGGCCTTGGCCGAGAGTTCGCGCCAGGCCGGCAACGCACGCTCGGCGGCCTCGATGGCCCGGCGGGTTTCCGCCTGGCCCATGCGCGGGACTTGGCCGATGGTCACACCGGTCGACGGGTTGACCACGGTGATCGTGGCCTCGTTGTCGGCAGCCAGCCACACGCCGTCGATAAAGGCCTGATGGCGCAAGAGCTGGGGGTTGTTCAACGTCATTGCTGATTCTCCGTTACACGACGCGGTTGCGCGCCTTCGACACTCACGGCCTTGAACTTGAAGCCCAGGTAGTCGTCGTGCTTGACCGCCGCCAGCTGTTCGCTGAACGCGCCCAGGCCACCCATGTAGAAGTACACCTTGTTGCTTTTGCCCGGGATGTTCGCGCCGAAGATCCACGAGTCGGTCTTGGCGAACAGCGTCTGGTCAGCGATGTCCTGGCAGATAACTCCCCATTCCTGCTCGCTTTGCGCAGAGGGCTCCACGCAGGCCAACTCGTTCTGCTCCATGAAACCAATCAGGTCGGACACCCACTCCACTTCGGTTTCAATGGTCGGTGGAAGGTTGGTAAACGGACCGTTGGGGCCCAGGATCATGAACATATTGGGGAACTTGGCGGTGGCGACCGACAGGTAGCTCGACGGGCCGTCAGCCCAGTGATCCTTCATCGAGACGTTGTCGCGCCCGCGAATGTCGATGCGCTTGTAATTGCCGTCCACGGCATCGAAACCGGTGGCGAACACCAGTACATCCAACTCGTGCTCGACCCCGTCCGCCGTGCGAATGCCCTTGGCGGTGATTTCTTCAATCGGGTTGGCCTTGACGTCCACCAGCGACACATTGGGGCGATTGAAGGTGGCGTAGTAGCCGCTGTCGCACAGCGGACGCTTGGCGTAGAGATCGCGCGGCATCAACTTGCGGGCAGTTTCAGGGTCCTGGACGATTTCAGCGATTTTCTCGCGCACGAAGTTCTGGGCTTCGATGTTGGCTTCTTCGCTGGTGGCAATGTCGTTGAAGGTCTGGAACATGTAGCGGAAACCGCCGCCACCCTCCCAGGCGCGCTGGAAGATGGCTTTGCGTTCGGCGGCGCCCACGCTCATGGTGGGGATGTCGCTCTCCGGGAAGCCGAACGCCAGCCGCGAGGAACGCACTTCCTTCCAGATCGCATCGTAGTTGCGCTTGATGTCGTCGACGTATTCACGGCTGACCGGGCCGTTGCCTACCGGCACGGTGTATTGCGCGGAACGCTGGAACACCGTGAGGTGACCGACAGTCGGCGCGATCGCGGTAATGACTTGGCAGCCCGTGGACCCAGTACCGATCACGCCCACCCGCTTGCCTTCGAGCACGGCATCGGCCGGCCAGTTGGCGGTGTGGTACATGTGCCCCTTGAATTGGTCCAGGCCGTTGATCTTCGGCACGTTCGTCGCCGACAGCAGGCCCAGTGCCGTCACCAGGTACTTGGCGCTGTATTGATGGCCGTCATCGGCGGTGACCAGCCAGCGACTGCTGTGCTCATCGAACACCGCAGCGGTGATGCCGGTTTCCAGTTGGATATCACGACGCAGGTCATGGCGATCAACCGCGTGATTGAGGTAGGACAGAATCTGCGGCTGGGTCAGGTAGCGCGTGGTGATATCCCACTCCTGGCACAGCTCGCGATCCCAGGAGAAGCAGTACACAAACGATTCACTGTCGGATAACGCGCCAGGGTAGCGGTTCCAGAACCAGGTGCCGCCGATACCGCCGGCCTTGTCGAAGGCACGCACCTTCAGGCCCAGTTCATCGCGCAACTTCTTGAGCATGTAAATGCCGCCGAAGCCTGCACCAATCACAATGGCGTCGTAGTGGATGATGTCGGTGCCAACCGAACGTTTGGCCAGAACTGTAGTTGTCATTATGTTCTCCTGTTTCGATCAGTGCGCCTGCGGCTTGAACAAAGCTGCAGGCAAGCCGTATCCGTTCCCCCGAATCAAGGTTTCAGGGGACGTAAACTCAATAAGTAAGCGGGGTTCAACTAAAGCGAGAAGCCGCCATCAACGGCGATCGCCTGCCCGGTCACGTGGGGCGCGCAGGCGAGGTAAACCGCAAGTTGGCCCATGTCTTCCACGGTTTGCGCTTCGCCTTGGGGCAGCAGGCTGGACTGGTGCCGTTCCCAGGACTGCACTTCGGTTTCGCCAGGCTGGGCCCAGCGTGCGGAAAGCCCTTCGTCACCGCGCCACATGCCGGTGCCGACCACACCCGGACAAAGGGCGTTGACAGTGATGCCCTCGCGGGCGACCTCTTTGGCGAAGGCGTTGGTAAATCCAATCACTGCAAACTTGGAGGCGCTGTAGTGGGACAGGTCCGGGAAGCCGACTTTGCCGGCAATCGACGCCAGGTTGATGATGCGGCCGAAGTTGTGCTCGCGCATCAACTTGAGCTCGGCCTGGCAGCAGAGGAATACGCCACGGGCGTTGATGTTCATGATGCGGTCCCACTCGCTGACCGCCAGCTCGTCAACGCGGCCAAGGCTGACTACACCTGCGTTGTTGACAGCCACATCCAGGCGACCAAATTCTGCCCGAACTTGCTCGATCAGGCTGACGACGCTCTCGGGCTTGCTGACGTCAACTTGCAGGGCTACCGCCCGACGACCCAAGGCCCGTACCAGGGCGGCGGCCTCTTCGGCGATGCCCAAGTCATAATCAGCAAGCACCAGGTCTGCGCCTGCCTGGGCCAGGCTCAGCGCAATGCCCTGGCCAATACCACGACCGGCACCCGTCACCAGGGCAACCTTGCCGTTCAGGGAGAAATTCACAGCATTGAATTCGCTCATGTACTGCCTCTGTCATTATTTTTGTTGAGTTGCGACCGTTCGACGCGGCCTGCTGAGACTGACAGAGCAAGGCGAATGCCAATACCGTAATACTTGGCTGTAAAGGCCGGAATAGAGGGATCGTCAGCTTAATTAACGTACCCCGCGTCAATGCCTGCGCAAGACATAACCGCTCGTACCTTGCGTGGGACGCTGCGAATACTGAGCGGTTATGTCTCACCGGCACCGGCTGACGGATTCAGCTTGAAGGGATCGGCCAAGCCGCCTTTAATGGCCATCAACAGAAAAATAAGATCCAACCTTCGGAGGTACCATGTCCTCTGGTTTTTCGAAGACTCATGTGGAACACGTGAGTCGCGTATTGCGCACTGCCCAACATGCACCGACCCTGCCGGTGCCCAATGCCATCCTCGATTCCTGGCGACGCTCGGTACAGCACTACAAGCTCGACCCGGGTTCATTACAGGGCCCGAGGGTTCTTGAGGCCCACCAAATCCATGAACACCGCCAGCGTGTCGACGACTTCCTGCACCTGGCAGGTGACGAAATGTCACGGTTGCACAGCCGCGTAAGAGACGCCGATTACTGTGTGATGCTCACCGATACGCTGGGCTGTACCGTCGACTACCGGATCGAGTCAGCCCTGCGCGGCGAGTACCGCCGTTCCGGCATGGACGTCGGCACTTGCTGGTCGGAAAAGGAAGAAGGTACGACAGCTGTCAGCGCGGTGTTGATCGACAAACTGCCGGTCACCGTGCACAAGCTGGATCACTTCCGTGCGGCGTTCATCGGCAACACCTGCTCTGCGGCGCCGATATTTTCACCCCGCGGAGAGATCCTGGCGGTATTGGACGTCTCTTCGGTTCGTGCTCCGGATGACCGGCGCAGCCAGTATTTGATTCGGCAAATGGTCATTCAAAGCGCCACGGACCTCGAAAATGCCTACTTCATGTACAGCACCCAAGATCTATGGGTGTTACGTGCTCACCCCCTGCCAGGTTATGTCGACAGCCAGCCTCAATGCCTGTTCGCCTGGGACCGTGATGGTCGGATTGAAGCGCTCAACCCTGCCGCGCGGCGCCTGCTGTTGCAGCGCTGTGGCCGGATCCCCGCGCATATCGACGAAGCCTTCGCCTCAGCGCAACTGCCCGCCGCCGGGGATGACAGCCTCCACTATTTGCCGTCGATGGGGCTGCATGTGCGCCTCAAGATGCCTCGCCGGCCCATCAGCGCCCCCGTGGTCAGCCATCCGGCGTCAGCGCTCGACCCCAAGGTTGCGCAGGCGTTGGAGCTGGCGGTACGGGTCAAGGATCGTGGCCTGCCAGTGTTGATCCATGGTGAAACCGGTGCAGGCAAGGAACACTTTGCATTGCAACTCCATGCTGCCAGCAAGCGCCGTGACAAACCCTTTGTTGCGGTGAACTGCGCGGCGATTCCCGAGAGTCTGATCGAGAGTGAACTGTTCGGTTATGCCGCAGGTGCCTTTACCGGCGCCTCAACCAAAGGCATGCGTGGCTTGTTGCAACAAGCCGATGGCGGCACCTTGTTTCTCGATGAGATCGGCGATATGCCCCTGCCCCTGCAAACCCGCCTATTGCGGGTGCTCAGCGAGGGTGAAGTGGCCCCCTTGGGCGGAGCTCGCACCCAGTCCATCGATATTCAGGTGATTTGCGCCAGCCACCGCGATATCGCCACGCTGGTTGAAACCGGCAGCTTTCGTGAAGACCTGTTTTTCCGCCTGAGCGGCGCACGCTTTGATATACCGCCGCTACGCGAACGCAAAGACAAACTGGCGTTGATCAACAAACTGTTGGGCGACGAATGCCAGCGCTCAGGCGAACGCCTTGAACTGAGCGAAGCTGCACTGGAAATGCTCTTGAACTACAGCTGGCCCGGCAACATGCGGCAACTGCACCACGTACTGCGTTACGCGTGCGCCGTGTGTAAAGGCCAGGTGATCGGGGTGGATGATCTGCCGGTGACGCTCGGCGCGAGCGCGCCGGTAAAGGGCCAGGAGACCGTCAGCGGCAGCCCGGAGCGCCAGGCTTTGATCGACACGCTTGTGCGCAATCGATGGAAACCCCTTTTGGCCGCCCAAGAACTGGGGATCTCCCGTGCAACGCTGTACCGCAAGGTCAACTTGCACGGCATCAAAATGCCAGGCAAGGGTTCGTACAACTGAACCTGCGGCAGGCGCGCTCTTCGCCCGCCTGCCGACTGGTTATTACAGCGCCTGTTGCAGCGCCGGTACGGCTTCGAACAAGTCCGCCACCAGGCCGTAATCAGCCACCTGGAAGATCGGTGCTTCTTCGTCCTTGTTGATCGCCACGATCACCTTGGAGTCTTTCATGCCGGCCAAATGCTGGATCGCACCGGAAATACCGACCGCGATGTACAGCTGTGGCGCAACGATCTTGCCGGTCTGGCCGACCTGCATGTCGTTGGGCACGAAACCTGCGTCGACGGCCGCGCGGGAAGCGCCGACCGCAGCGCCCAGCTTGTCGGCCAGGGCGTACAGGTGCTTGAAGTTGTCACCGTTCTGCATGCCACGCCCGCCCGAAACGACGATCTTGGCAGCGGTCAGCTCAGGACGATCCGACTTGGCCAGCTCTTCGCCAACAAAGCTGGAAAGGCCAGCGTCGTGGGCAGCGGAGACGGCTTCAACGGCAGCCGAACCACCTTCGGCGGCAACCGGGTCGAAACCGGTGGCACGCACGGTGATGACCTTGACCGCAGCGCTCGATTGCACGGTGGCAATGGCGTTACCGGCGTAGATCGGGCGCTTGAAGGTGTCAGCGCTTTCGACCGAGATGATCTCGGAGATCTGGTCAACGTCCAGTTGCGCGGCAACGCGCGGCAGGATGTTTTTGCCGTTGGAGGTAGCGGCGGCCAGGATGTGGCTGTAGCCAGCACCACCCGCCTCTAAACAAAGAGCAGCTACCAGAGGCGCGACGTTTTCCGGCAACTGGTGAGCATAAGCGGCGTTGTCGGCCAGCAGTACTTTGCTCACGCCGGCGATTTTCGCCGCGGCTTCAGCCACGGCGCCAGCGCCCTGACCGGCAACCAGCACGTGGATGTCGCCACCGATTTTCGCAGCGGCAGCCACGGTGTTCAGGGTGGCCGGAGCCAGTACCTTGTTGTCGTGTTCTGCGATTACCAAGATAGTCATGATTCGGCTCCCCAATTCAAAGCACCTTCGCTTCGTTTTTCAGTTTCTCGACCAGTTCAGCCACCGACTTGACCTTGATGCCCGCGCTGCGTGCAGCCGGCGCTTCGACTTTGACGGTCTTGTTGGTAGAGGCGGTGGAAACGCCCAAAGCGTCCGCAGTCACTACTTCGAGAGGCTTCTTCTTGGCTTTCATGATATTTGGCAGAGACGCGTAGCGCGGCTCGTTCAAACGCAGGTCGGTGGTGATGATGGCCGGCAGTTTCAGCGAAACTGTTTGCGCGCCGCCGTCGATTTCGCGGGTCACGGCAACGCTGTCGCCGCTCACTTCGACTTTCGAGGCGAAGGTGCCCTGGCCGTAACCGGTCAGTGCAGCCAGCATCTGGCCAGTCTGGTTGTTGTCGCTGTCGATGGCCTGTTTGCCGAGGATCACCAGCGATGGCTGTTCCTTGTCGACAACGGCTTTGAGCAACTTGGCAACGGCCAGGGAGGTCAGCTCTTCAGCCGACTCAACCAGGATGGCGCGATCAGCGCCCAGTGCCAGGGCGGTACGCAACTGCTCTTGAGCAGTGGTCGGGCCGATGGAAACCACGACGATTTCAGTCACCACGCCTTTCTCTTTCAGGCGTACAGCTTCTTCCACGGCGATTTCGCAGAAGGGATTCATCGACATTTTGACGTTAGCAAGGTCGACGCCGGACTGGTCCGCTTTGACCCGAACCTTGACGTTGTAGTCGACCACCCGCTTGATGGCTACGAGGACTTTCATGGAGCACTCCATTACAAAAAAAATGACTCACCCCGGCAGCGAAGTACCGGAAAAAGCAGATCAGCGCTCGCCCAGTTGCTCAATGACACCGCTGGCTTTCAACTGCGCCAGACGCTCGTCATCCAACCCCAACCGACGCTTGAGCACTTCATCCGTATGCTCACCGAGCATCGGCGCCGGGCGCAGGTATTCCACCGGCGTGCCGGACAGTTTGATCGGGCTGCCGACGGTGACAAAGTCCGGTTTCAGCGGATGGGGAATCGTCACCAGCATATTGCGCGCCTTGACCTGGGGTTCATCCAGAGCCTGGGCGATGCTGTTGATCGCGCCGATCGGCACACCCCGGGGATGCACGCGATCAATCCACTCCTCGGCACGCCCCTGAAGGAAGTGCGCCGACAGAATCTCGATAATCGCCTCGCGATTGGCCACGCGCTCGGCGTTACGCGTGAAGCGCGGGTCTTCGGGCAGGTGCGCCAGGCCGATGGCCTCGCACAGTGCGACGAATTGCGAGTCGTTGCCGCAGGCGATAATGAAGTCCTGGTCGCTGGCGCGGAACACCTGGTACGGCACGATGTTGGCGTGGGCGTTGCCGTAACGGCCAGGGGCCTTGCCCGAGGCCAGGTAGTTCTGGCTCTGGTTGCACAAGGTGGCAACCTGCACATCCAGCAGCGCCATGTCGATGTGCTGGCCCAGGCCGGTTTTTTCGCGGCTGAGCAATGCCGCCTGGATCGCGACCGTCGAATAAAGCCCAGTCATCAAATCGGAAAACGCCACGCCGACCTTTTGCGGCCCGCCGCCGGGCAGGTCATCGCGCTCGCCGGTGATGCTCATCAGCCCGCCGATGCCCTGCACGATAAAGTCGTAGCCCGGTTCCGCCGCACGCGGCCCGGTCTGCCCGAAGCCGGTGACCGAGCAGTACACCAGGCGCGGATTCAGTTGCGCCAGCGAGGCGTAATCCAGGCCGTACTTGGCCAGGGAACCGGCCTTGTAGTTTTCGATCAGCACATCGCAATCGGTCGCCAACGCCCGCACCAGCTCCTGCCCTTGCGGGCTGGCCAGGTTCAGGGCCACCGATAACTTGCCGCGATTGGTCGACTGATAATAAGAGGCTTCCGAGGTGCGCTCATCGTTCTGGCCTTTCATCCACGGCGGGCCCCAGCCACGGGTGTCGTCGCCCACGCCCGGCCGTTCGACCTTGATCACTTCGGCGCCCAGGTCGGCCAGGGTTTGCCCGCACCAGGGGCCGGCAAGCACACGGCTCAAGTCGAGCACGCGGTATCCAGTCAAAGCACCCATGTCATTTCACCTCTGCTGGAGCGCGTTTACACACGCTCGATAACCATCGCCAGCCCTTGGCCGACACCGATGCACAGACTGACCACCGCATAGCGTTTGCCACTCTCCTGCAACGCCCGTGCGGTGCTCAGCGCCAAGCGCGCACCCGAGGCGCCCAAGGGATGACCGAGCGCAATCGCGCCGCCGTTGGGGTTGACCCGTGGGTCGTCCAACGCCAGGCCCAGCCCCTTGAGGCAGCCCAGTACCTGGCTGGCGAAGGCTTCGTTGATTTCGATGATATCCATGTCGGCCAGCGTCAGCCCGGCACGGGCCAGGGCTTTGTTGATCGCCTCCACCGGGCCGATGCCCATGATGCGCGGCGCGACACCCGCTGCGGCACTCGACAGGATGCGTGCCATGGGCACCAACCCGTGACGCTCACCGGCGGCGACGGTGCCGATCAGCAGCGCGGCGGCGCCGTCGTTGACCCCGGAGGCATTGCCGGCGGTGACGATACCGCCTTCGTGCAACGGACGCAGGCGCGTCAGCGCGGCCAGGTCGGATTGCGGGCGCGGGTGTTCGTCCTGCTCCACGAGGTTGGGCGGCGTCTTGCGGCCGGTGGGCACACTGACGGCGAGGATTTCGTCGTTGAAGAAACCGCGCTGGCGTGCGGCTTCGTAAAGGGCCTGGGAGCGTGCGGCGAACCCATCGGCCTGGGTGCGCTCGATGCCGTACTCCTGGGCCACGTTGTCACCGGTCTGCGGCATGCTGTCGTTACCGAATTCGGCGACGATCCTGGGGTTGGGAAAGCGTGCGCCGATGGTGCTGTCGTACATCGTAAAATCGCGGCTGTAGGCGCTCTCGGCCTTGGCCATGACGAACGGCGCCCGCGACATGCTCTCCACCCCGCCGGCCACGAACAGTTCGCCTTCGTTACAGGTGACGGCGCGGGCGGCATCGATCACGGCGGCCAGTCCACTGGCACACAACCGATTGACCGTCTGCCCCGGCACCGTCACCGGCAAACCGGCGAACAGTGCGGCATGGCGCGCGATGTTGCGGCTGTCTTCGCCGGCCTGGTTGGTATTGCCGAGGATCACGTCTTCGATGGCGTCGCCGGGGATCGCATAGCGGGCCAGCAGTTCGCGGATCACATGGGCTGCAAGATCGTCAGGCCGCACAGGCGCCAGTGCGCCGCCGTGGCGGCCGAAGGGTGTGCGCAACCCCGCAAAAATATAAGCATCGAGCATGGCAGTTTCCTAAGTGTCAAGGTTTCAGGGTTGGTTCGGGGTGGCACAACGACAGGCCCAGCGTCGCGCGACGGCGCAGCCAAGGCCCGGGCCGGTAGCGCGGGTCCCCGGTCAGTGCCGTCATGCGTTCCAGGATGGTCAGCAAGCGTTGGGCGCCGACGCTGTCCCCCCAGGCCAATGGCCCCTGCGGGTAGCCCAGCCCGCGGCGCACGCCTTCGTCCAGGTCGTCGACACTGGCAATGCGCTGTTGCACGATATCGCCCGCCAGGTTGACGATCATCGCCAACACCCGCTGGGCGACAAAGCCGACGCTGTCGTTGATCACGCTGACGCCCACGCCATCGCGGGCCAGCAGCGCGTGTGCGGCATTGCACATGTCGACGCGGGTTGCCGGTGTCAGCATCAGCGTGCGGTAGCGTGTGCAGTCGAGCAGCGGGTCGATGCAGACCGTGCGCGTCGGGTCGGTGGCGAACCGTTGCGCTGCGCTGGTCGCGTCCAACCCATAGGGCGCCAGCAGGCACAAGGCTGCATCCGAGGGTGCAGCGCCCTGCTCCACTTGCGCGCCCAGTCGTTCCAGCATCGCGCCAAGGCTGGCGCGGTCAGCATCGCTCTCGGTGCCCAGCCACACCGGCGGCAACGCTTCAACCACCGGTACCGCCTGGGCTTGGGGGGCATCAATCATCTGGCCGTTGGCATAGCGATAGAAGCCGCGCCCGACCTTGCGTCCGACGTAACCGGCTTCCAGCATCTGGCGGGTCAGCGCGGCCGGTCGGTAACGCGGTTCCTGGTAGAACTGGTTGTAGATGGATTCGATCACCGGATGGGAAACGTCCAGCGCCGTGAGGTCGAACAACTCCAGCGGTCCCATGCGAAACCCCAAGCCTTCGCGCAAGATGCGATCCACTTCCGCCGCGTCCGTGACGCCCTCCTTGAGGATCTGCAACGCTTCGGTGCTGTAGGCGCGCCCGGCATGGTTGATGATGAAACCGGGGGTGTCCTTGGCCCGAATCCCACGATGCCCCATGCGCGCGGCCAATGCCTGCAAGGTATCGCCGACACGCGGATCGCTGGCCAGGCCATCGATGACCTCCACCACTTTCATCAGCGGCACCGGGTTGAAGAAGTGGAACCCCGCCACCCGCTCAGGGTGCCGACATTCACGGGCGATGCTGGTCACCGACAGCGATGAGGTGTTGGTCGCCAGGATGCAGTCGTCGCGCACGACGGCTTCAAGTTGTGCAAGCAACGCCTGCTTGGCATCCAGGCGCTCGATAATCGCTTCCACTACCAGGTCAACGTCACTGAGGTCAGTCAGCGCCGTCGCGACCCGCAGACGCTCAAGCGTTGCCAGGGCATCGCCGTCGGCGATCTTGCCCTTGCTCACCAGCTTGTCCAGGGTTTGGCGCAGGTTTTCGCGGGCCGCCTCGGCGGCGCCTTCGCGGTTGTCGAACAGCACGACCTCGATGCCGGCCTGGGCAGCAATCTGGGCGATGCCGGTGCCCATGATGCCGGCGCCCACCACCGCCATGCGCTTGATTTCACGTGTCATGGGTCATTCCCCCAAGAAGCTGGCTTTGCGTTTTTCAAGAAAGGCACTGGCGCCCTCTTTCTGATCCCGGGAGTCGAACAGCAACTGAAACGCCTTGCGCTCCAATGCCAGCGCACTGTCCAGGGGTAAGTCGGCACCGAGCAGCATCACTTCCTTGATCTGCGCGACCGCCAGCGGTGGCAACGCAGCGATTTGCGCGGCCAGTTCAAGCGCCCGAGGCAGCGTGCGTTCATCACTCACCACCTCGCTGACCATGCCCATGGCCAGCGCCTCGGGCGCCGGCACCAGGCAGCCGGTCAGGGCAATGCGCATGGCCTGGAACTTACCGACGGCGCGGATCAGGCGCTGCGTGCCCCCGGCGCCCGGCATCAGGCCCAGCTTGACCTCCGGCTGGCCGAATCGCGCCGATTGCCCCGCGACGATGATGTCGCAGTGCATCGCTAGCTCGCAGCCGCCGCCCAGGGCAAAACCATTCACTGCGGCGATCACCGGTTTGGGGCAACGCGCGATGGCGTCCCACAGGTATTCCGTGTGACGGCGATACATCTCGATCGGGCTGGCCTGGGCGAACTCGCGGATGTCGGCCCCCGCGACGAAGCAGTGCTCGCCGCCGGTGAGCACGATCGAGCGCACGCGCTCATCGGCAGACAACAGGCGAAAGCTGTCAGCCAGTTGTTCGCGCACGGCGCTGTTCAGCGCGTTCTTGACCTCGGGCCGCTCGATGCGGACGACCGCGACGGCATCCTCTCTTATCTGGACATGCACGACCGGTTCTGGATGGGAGTTCATAGCGACCTCTTATTATTGTTTCGCCAGGCGAAACTGAATACCGTAATTACGCTTAATCATAAGGACGCTTACAAAATCCTGTAAACATAAAAAGCAAAAAATCTGTTTAACCCCAATAATTGCTTGGTTTTAAGTCAACAAAACAAACCCGTTGGTTTTTAAAGAAACAACGAATATAATTTCGCCAGGCGAAACTGCGTTTTATTTTCTTGCATTTTTTCAAAGTGAGGTTCTACCATGGCTCGCATCAAGGCAGATCGGCAGGCCGCTGACACGGCAAAGGGAGCGGATGAAATCGGGTTACTGAAGATGGGCATGCTCGATCCCGCCAGCGCATTGAGCGACGAAGAAAACAGTGGCCAGTTTGTAACGGCATTGGCGCGCGGGCTGGAACTGATGAGGTGTTTCACCCCGCGCGACAACGTGCTGGGCAATCAGGACCTGGCGCGCATGACCGGCCTGCCCAAACCGACCGTGACGCGGCTGACCAATACGCTGATGCGCCTGGGCTGCCTTAAACGCGAAGTGCATTCGGGCAAGTACCAGCTGGATGTCGGGGTGTTGGGTTTTGGCTACGCCATGCTGTCGAACCTGGCGATTCGCACGGTGGCTCATCCGTTGATGGAGGACCTGGCCAATCATGCACAGGCGGCCGTCGCCATGGCATCCCGTGATCGCCTGCAGATGGTGTACCTGGATGTGGTTCAGGGTCAGGGCAACATGACCATGCGCCGTCAAATCGGCAGTTACTTGCCGCTGGCACAAAGTTCGGTAGGCCGTGCGTGCCTGGCGGCGATGCCGGAGACCGAGCGGGAGTTTTTGCTCGATCACATTCGCCAGCGCGAATCGGAACAGTGGCCAACCATTCGCAAAGGGTTGGATCGGGCGTTCAGGGATTACGCCGACTACGGCTTCTGCCTGTCGATCGGTGAGTGGCATCGCGACGTTAACTCCGTGGCCGTGCCGTTGCTGCACCCGCAGTACGGGTTGTTGACCTTCAACTGCGGCGGGCCGAGCTTCCAACTGCCCCGCGAACAGCTCGTGGACGATATCGGGCCTCGCCTGATCAACATGGTGAACAACATTGGCGCCGCTGCTCGCTGACGCAACGGAGTAACGGCGCCCCAATAAAGAACCGCTCGCCTGCGAGCGTTAGGAGCGCACATGATCCGTGATACCGAAACCCTGCAGATGCTGTTGGATTCCCTTCGTCAGTTTGTCGGCGAAGTGCTGATCCCCCGTGAAAACGAAGTGGCTGAGACCGACGCGATTCCCCAGGACATCGTCGAGCAGATGCAGGCCATGGGCCTGTTTGGCCTGACACTGCCGGAAGCGTTTGGCGGGCTGGGCGTCACGATGGAGGAAGAGGTGAATATCGCCTTCGAGCTGGGGCGCACCTCCCCGGCGTTTCGCTCCTACATCGGCACCAACAACGGGATCGGTTCCATCGGCATTCTGCTCGATGGCACTGAAGAGCAGAAACAACACTACCTGCCCAAGCTCGCCAGCGGTGAGCTGCTCAGTTCCTTCTGCCTGACCGAGCCCGATGCAGGATCGGATGCCGCCTCGCTCAAAACCACCGCCGTGCGCGACGGTGACAGTTACATCCTCAACGGCACCAAGCGCTTCATCACCAACGCCCCGCACGCTGGCATCTATACGGTGATGGCGCGCACCAGCACTGACATCAAAGGCGCAGGCGGTATCAGCGCATTCATTGTCGAGCGCGGCACACCGGGCGTGTCCCTGGGCAAGCCCGACCACAAAATGGGCCACAAAGGCGCCCATACCTGCGACGTGATCTTCGAAAATGCCCGAGTACCTGCCAGCCAATTGATTGGCGGTGTCGAAGGCGTGGGCTTCAAGACCGCGATGAAAGTCCTCGACAAGGGTCGCCTACATATCGCGGCATTGAGTGTCGGTGCGGCTGAGCGGATGCTCGATGATGCCCTGCGCTACGCACTGGAACGTAAACAGTTCGGCCAGCCCATCGCCGAATTTCAATTGATCCAGGCGATGCTGGCCGACAGCAAGGCGGAAATCTACGCCAGCCGCTGCATGGTGCTCGATGCTGCACGCAAGCGCGACGACGGCCGTAACGTCAGCACCGAAGCCTCCTGCGCGAAAATGTTCTCGACCGAAATGTGCGGCCGCGTCGCCGACCGTTGCGTGCAGATCCACGGTGGTGCCGGCTATGTCAGCGAATACGCGATCGAGCGTTTCTACCGGGATGTGCGCCTGTTCCGCATCTACGAGGGCACCACCCAGATCCAGCAGATCGTCATTGCGCGAAACATGATCCGCGACGCTCAACGCTAGATCAGCGCGCAACACTCAACTCTAGTCCCACCCCATAAATACAATAAAGGTAACTCCATGGACGCTGCTGCTCAGGCAAGTGCGACTGCCCACGCCAAATCCAGCACTTGGGTGCTGGTGTTCATTTTTTGCTTTCTCGGATTATTGATCGACGGTGCCGACTTGATGCTGCTGTCCTACAGCCTCAATAGCCTGAAGACTGAATTCGGTCTGACTAACGTCGAAGCCGGCAGCCTGGGCAGTTTTACCCTGGCCGGGATGGCGATCGGCGGTATCTACGGCGGCTGGGCCTGTGACCGCTTCGGTCGGGTGAAAACCGTGGTCTGGAGTATTTTGCTGTTCTCCGTCGGCACTGCGGTGCTGGGGCTGACCCACAGCTACTGGGAGTTTGCGCTGATCCGATTCCTGGCCTCGCTGGGCATCGGCGCGCTGTACGTGGCGTGCAACACCCTGATGTCCGAATACGTGCCCACCCGCTACCGCACCACGGTGCTCGGCACACTACAGGCAGGTTGGTCGGTGGGCTACATCGTCGCGACCTTGCTGGCCGGCTGGATATTGCCCATCCATGGTTGGCGCTGGCTGTTCTACATCGCGATCATCCCAGTGGTTCTTGCCTTGGTGATGCAACGTTTCGTGCCGGAACCCCAAGCCTGGATCAACGCCCAGGCCGAGCGCGCCAAGCAAACAGTCGCTGGAATACGCAGCGGCTCGGCACAAAAGCGCGACAGCATGTACAAACAGATTTTCGCTGACCCGCAATCGCGCCGCATGTTCATCTGCTGGGCGCTGACCGCGGGCTTTCTGCAGTTCGGCTACTACGGCGTGAACAACTGGATGCCAACCTACCTGGAAAGCGAACTGGGCATGAACCTCAAGTCCATGACCAGCTACATGGTCGGCACCTACACCGCCATGATCCTCGGCAAAGTCCTCGCAGGCATGGCCGCCGACCGTATCGGTCGGCGCACCGTGTTCGCCTTTGGTGCCCTGGGGACGGCCGTATTTCTGCCGGTGATCGTGCTGTTCCAGAGCCAGGAAAACATCCTGTGGATGCTGATCGTGTTCGGCTTTCTGTACGGCATTCCGTATGGCGTCAATGCGACCTACATGACCGAAAGTTTCGAGGCAAAGCTACGCGGCTCCGCGGTGGGTGGCGCTTACAACATCGGTCGTCTGGGGGCCGCAGTGGCGCCTGCCACGATTGGCTTCCTGGCGTCCCATGGCTCGATTGGCGTGGGCTTTCTCGTGATGGGCGCGGCGTACTTCATCTGCGGCGTGATTCCGGCCCTGCTCATCAAGGACAAGCAATTCGATCCGCAAAAGCAATAGACCCGGTAATTCAACAATTCAGCAGCTGCCAGTCGGAGTTCCTTATCCGACTGGCAGCTACTATTGAATATGCTCCAAAAACATAACTTTTTTGTTCAACGCTGTTTGAACTGCCATATTCCCCGCGACAAAATTCGAGCATTTAACCCGGATCGTTCTAGCACTTTCGAAAACTTATCTTTTCAACCGTTGTGCAGCAGGCCGGACAGCCCCCCCTTATTCACTGCTGGATATTCGATGGGGGCAGAATAGGGCAACCATTCATCGCGTCGTGGCAACCATCCAGCTCAGCACGAGACGATGCCGTTCGTTGCCTGCGGCAGGCGCTTGCCCGACAGATAACCCAAGCGATCTCAAGCGGAAAGACCGCCACCGTACTCTCGCCGCAGACTGAGCATTCGCGCGAAGCGCCGCCCGTACCCTGATTGAGGAGATCAGTCCTCGAGTGCACGCACCCGCTCGTGACGCTGCTGCTCTTGCGGCTGGGCGGACGACTGGAGGAAGAAGTCGAACTCGATTTCGGCAAACCGACCGCTGACGCCATGCCCCGCGGCGCGTTGCTGATCATCGCTGAAAGTGATTTTCGCGATCAACTCATCACGGGTGGCATAGGCGAAATCATCATGCAGGTACTGATCGCCGTCGAGGTTGATCTGGGTGGTCAGGTGACGATGATCCGGCGCCGAGATGAAGAAGTGAATGTGCGCCGGACGCTGCCCGTGACGGCCCAGTTGATCGAGCAAATGC
This sequence comes from Pseudomonas marginalis, assembly GCF_024169655.1. Lineage (GTDB taxonomy): Bacteria > Pseudomonadota > Gammaproteobacteria > Pseudomonadales > Pseudomonadaceae > Aquipseudomonas > Aquipseudomonas paraveronii. The sequence continues at coordinate 4,044,110 of NZ_JALJWV010000001.1, forward strand.
TGGGTCGGACCGTCCGGTGGGCAGCCGTAACCAGACGGCACGATGCTGCGAAAGCGATAACGACCCTCGGCGTCCGTGACGATGCGTCGACGCAAGTTGAATTCCGATTGAGCGGTATCGAAATACGAATAGGTGCCGCCAGTATTAGCATGCCAGACATCTACCACAGCCCCGGCCAACGCTTCACCAGCGGTGTTGAACACCCGGCCCTGCATGAACAACGTTACACCTGGATCGACACCATCATCCAACCGCGCTTCGACATTCGACAGTGGCGCCCCGGCAACATACAGCGGGCCTTCGATGGTCCGCGGCGTGCCTCCGGATTTGCCAGCCTGCTCGTCTTCCGCGTCCATCAACAGGTCGAGATAATGCTCAAGTCCAAGCCCGGCGACCAATAGCCCCGCCTCCTGCCGCGTACCCAGCACGTTGAGGTAGTTGACCGCTTTCCAGAACTCTTCCGGCGTTACAGCCAAATCTTCGATGATGTTTACCGAATCACGCAGGATGCGGTAAACCAGGGCCTTGACCCGAGGGTCGCCAGCGTCGTTGAGCAAACCGCTGGCCTCTTCGAGAAACTTCTGGACACTGGCTGTGTGGGAAATCTTGACGTTCATGGGTGGTTCCTCATCTTGTAATTATTAGCTTGGAAAACTGAACAGGCCGGATTCAGCGGTCATCCTCGCGGATCGAAGAAGGATGCCGGCACATCGCGGTGACTTCGATCGCCATATACGGGTATAATGGCAGTTGCATGAGCAAGTCGTGCAGCTCTTGAACGCTGGCGACATCGAACACGCTGTAATTGGCATAGAGCCCGGCAATGCGCCACAGGTGACGCCACTTGCCTTGGTCTTGCAGGCGCTGCGCGAGGGCCTTTTCGTCAGCCTTCAATTTGGCGGCAACTTCAGGATTCATATCGACCGGCAGGTTAACGGTCATTTTTACGTGGAAAAGCATGGTGCTCTCCTCAGGCTTGATGAATGGCAGTAGCGGTTCTATCGCGACGGAAGAACGCCAGGCGCTCTTCATCGAGGCTCAGGCCCAGCCCCGGTGTGTTCGGCACGTGCAGCTCGAAATCGCGATAGACCAGCGGCTCACTGAGAATGTCCTCGGTCAACAACAACGGGCCGAACAGCTCGGTGTCCCACGCCAGTTTGTTCAGCGTGACAAAGGCATGGGCCGACGCCAGCGTGCCAATACCGCCCTCGAGCATGGTGCCGCCGTACAGGCCGATACCGGCCGCTTCGCCGATCGCGGCGGTTCGCAGCACAGCACGCGGGCCTCCGTTTTTGGCGATTTTCAAGGCGAATACTGAAGCGGCGCCCTCACGGGCCAGGTTGAACGCATCCTCCACGCACTCGATGGATTCGTCGGCCATGATTGGCGCCGGACTCATGGCGTTCAGGCGTGCCATACCCGCGCGGTTGTTGCGCGAGATCGGCTGCTCGATCAGATCGATGCCATTGCTGCCGAGAATCCGGCAAGCGCGCAACGCGACTGCTTCATCCCAGGCCTGATTGACATCGACTCGCACGCTGGCGCGATCGCCCAGGGCTTTCTTGATGGCGATGACGTGTGCCAGATCGCGGTTGACTTCACCGGCGCCGATTTTCAGTTTGAAGATACGGTGGCGGCGCAGGTCGAGCATTTTTTCTGCTTCAGCAATGTCCTTGTCGGTATCGCCACTCGCCAGGGTCCACGCCACCGGCAATGCATCGCGAACGCGGCCGCCCAGCAGCTCGCTGACCGGCAGCCCAAGACGTTTGCCCTGAGCGTCAAGCAAGGCGGTTTCAATACCTGATTTAGCAAAAGTGTTGCCACGGATGCTGCGCTCCAGGCGCAACATGGCGGCATTCACGTTAGCGCTGTCCTGACCCAGCAGCAGCGGCGCGAAGTGTTGGTCGATGTTGGTCTTGATGCTGTCGGGACTTTCGTTGCCGTAGGCCAGACCACCGATGGTGGTCGACTCGCCAATACCTTCGATGCCATCGACGCAGCGCACACGGATGATCACCAAGGTCTGGTTCTGCATGGTGTGCATCGCCAGCTTGTGCGGGCGAATGGTCGGCAGATCGATGATGATCGTCTCGATCGATTCAATGACTGTTGCAAGCATGTCGATACCCGTCAGGTTCTTAAAGTTCTGGGTCCGATTCTCTTACGGCTTTTTTCGCGAGGCCAATATAGAATTGGTCTGACTTGATACCTTTAAGGTATGCATCCAATGCATTCACGGAGGCTCCATGGAATTGCGTCACCTGCGGTATTTCCAGGTATTGGCTCAAACCCTCAATTTCACCCGTGCCGCCGAGTTGTTGCACATCGCCCAGCCGCCGCTGAGCCGACAGATCCAGCAACTGGAAGGTGAGCTCGGGGTCTTGTTGCTGGAACGCGGGCGGCCGTTGAGACTGACCGACGCCGGACGTTTTTTCCATGAGCACTCCACTGCCCTGCTCGAACAACTGGGCAAGGTTTGCGACAACACACGACGGATCGGCCTGGGTGAAAAAACCTGGTTGGGCATCGGTTTTGCGCCGTCGACACTGTATGGGGTGCTGCCGGAACTGATTCGCCGCTTGCGCAGTGGCGAACCGCTGGAGCTTGAACTAGGGCTCTCGGAAATGACCACGCTGCAACAGGTACAGGCGCTCAAGGCTGGGCGCATCGACATCGGTTTCGGCCGTATCCGCATCAATGACCCGGCGATCATCCAGACCGTCCTGACCAACGATCGCCTGGTTGCCGCCCTGCCCAACGGCCACCCTTTGCTCGCAGGCCCCATCAGCCTGAGCGACCTGGCCAGAGAACCCTTCGTGCTGTACCCCGGCAACCCGCGCCCCAGCTATGCCGACCACGTGATTGCGCTTTTCGAATCCTACGGCGTGAGTATCCATGTGGCGCAATGGACCAACGAGCTGCAGACAGCAATTGGTCTGGTGGGGGCTGGAATCGGCGTGACCCTGGTGCCGGCCTCGGTGCAACTGCTGCACCGCGACGACATCGGCTTCACCCCGTTGCTGGAAGACAACGCGACCTCGCCGATCATCCTCAGTCGGCGGATGAGCGATGTATCACCGGGGTTGAACCATTGTTTGCGAATGATTGATGAACTGATACCTGTGGCCCATCTCCGCTAGCGCCAGTACAGCTGCAGCAATTTGCAATTTCTTACTTTGCTGTTGAGAACAATATCAGAAGATCGAGGCCTGACAGTTGCCAGGCCGCCTCTTCCTTGGCGACCCAAAACCGATTCGCTCCGGGTAGCTAGGCAGAACGCCTTGAGTTCAGAGCCTTCTCTTCGGCGTAGTTTCATTCCTGATTTGTGCTCAGTTTGATCACGATGGCGGATGCGTGCCAGCAGTTCTCGAACCTGGCCCCGACAAGACCCGAAGGTCCTAATGCCAGTCAGTTAAGGAAGAAACTTTCACTGTGGCGAGGGAGCTTGCTCCCGTTGAACTGCGTAGCAGTCCCATCTGTTGGGGCCGCTTCGCGTCCCAGCAGGCGCACGCTCCCTCGCCACGGGTTACCGGGTACCAGTTTTATCGCTTAACTGACCGGCATTACCCGACGGTCCTTATTTCAATCGTTTACAAAATTCCGTGGAACTCTGCAGCGTAATATTTGGAGCGGAAAACGAGACTCGCATCTAGCGTCCGCCCCATTGAAATCTAAGGATGCTCCGATCAACTTGCCGCACGGCGGCGGCAAGTCGAAATTTCCTCGGGGCGCACCGCTATTTGCCAAAAAACGACCGATGCCTCGTGTATTGAGGGCTATTTCGTCTGGTCTTCCGTGTTAAGCACGCAACTCGCCCATACCCATCAGCTGTTTTCGAGCCATCCACGGGTTTGACAGGGCGAACAGCGTGGTCAATTGAGTTGTGTTTTTCATCAGTCCACGAAAGCGCACTTTAACGTAACCAAACTGCCGCTTGATCACCCAAAACGGATGCTCAACCTTGGCCCGTGTCTGAGCTTTGCAGTACTCGATCTTGCGCTTGGCTTTGTACAGCAGGCTGCGTTTATTCAACTTGGAATAGGTACTGCGGCGCGCTGCGATTTGCCAGATCACCTCACGATTTTCATGCTCTTCACGCTTCTCGACACCGGTGTATCCAGCGTCCGCATACACCGCGTTTTCTTCGCCATGCAGTAGCTCGGCGACCTGTGTGACATCGGCCACATTGGCGGCGGTGCCATGGACGTGATGAACCAATCCCGACTTTGCATCGGCGCCAATATGGGCCTTCATCCCGAAGAAATGCTGATTACCTTTCTTGGTCTGATGCATCTCGGGATTGCGCTTGCCTTCCTCGTTCTTGGTGGAACTGGGGGCATGAATAATGGTGGCATCGACAATAGTGCCTTGACGCAGCGACAGACCTTTTTCTTGTAAATAACCGTTGATGACCGCGAGGATCGCAGGTGCGAGTTGATGCTTCTCCAGCAAGTGCCGGAAGTTCATGATCGTAGTTGGGCACCTATCGGGCTGATTGTGCTGCGGATTATCCAGGGCATTTCGGTCGGTGGTGAATGGGGTGGCGCGGTGTTGATGGCCAGCGAGCACGCGCCAGCTCACCGTAAAACCTTCTATGCCTCCTTTGCCCAACTCGGCAGCCCCGCCGGTTTGCTTCTGGCCTTGATTGCCTTTCGCCTGGTGACGTCACTTTCGCCTGATCAGTTCGCCCAGCGGGGTTGGCGCCTGCCGTTTTTGTTCAGCGGTGTGCTCATGATGATCGGCCTTTTGATCCGCTCGAGTGTGCATGAATCCCCCGAATTCAAAGAAGTGCAGGACAAAGGCCAAACCGCCAAATACCCGGTACTTGAAGTGATCCGTACCTGCTGGCGCCAGATTCTATTCGCTGCTGCCGCCGTGACCATCGGCTCGGCAGGGTTCTTTTTCACCAACACCTTCATGATTACCTACGTCACGCAGTACCAGGGAATTGCACGGCCCACGATTATCGACTGCCTGTTCCTGGTCACCATCCTGCAGTTCATTTCCCAGCCCATCAGCGCCCTCCTGGCCGAGCGCATAGGTGAAGCTCGCTTTTTGATGCTCGCGGCAGTGCTGTCGATGCTCGTGCCCTATCCCATGTTTCTGCTGGTCGGCACCCAGAACCTGGTGCTGATGACGCTCGGTATTGCCATGGCCGTGGTGACGCTGTCCGGGCTCTACGCCGTGATTGCCGGTTACATGGCCCAAGCGTTTCCCGCGCACCTGCGTTACTCAGGAATCTCCATTGCCTACCAACTGATCTGCGCGATTGCGGGCGGTTCGACACCGATCATCGGCGCGCTGCTAGCGAGTCGGTTTGCCGGGCAATGGCTACCGCTAGCGATCTTCTTCAGCTTGCTGGCGGCACTTTCACTGTTTGGTGTATGCGGCCTCGCTCGCCTGCGTGGTTACTCCTCGGAGCGGTCGGATGCACCACTGGACGTGAGCCCAGTCACGGGCAAGGGTAATCATATCGTAACAGGCAAGATCCAAGGCAGCCGAGGCGGTAGAATCCTAATAAGAAAAAAGCAAAAACGAATGGCAAGTGATGTTGTACGCAGGAAAGCGGTCTAGGGAGACGTTGAACAATTAACCCGTTCTCGCCGTCCTCCATTTTCAAGCCGTTTTTTTCAACCCATCGGCCTTATTCTGCGTTTCTGGGGCCGATTTCTGCTCTCCTTTTGCTGATTTTCGGGCCAGCCTCGCCTTTCAGACGGATTTATCCCGCCGCCCGTTGCAAATACCGCTTGGCCAGCAACAGATTGGCCAACCCAAACAGACTGAACAACTGCGCCGTATTCTTTTCCAGTCCACGGTAGCGAACCTTTCGCTGATTGAAACGCACCTTGATTACCTGGAAGGGATGCTCGACCTTGGCACGCAGTTGCGCCTTGGCGTATTCGATCTTGCGCTTGCCCCGGAACAGCAAGCTGCCTTTGCCATGGTGCTGGTAACTGCTCGGCCGTGCTGCAATCGACCAGATAACGTCTCGTTCAGCATGCTCCGGTCGCTTGGCCGCACCGGTGTATCCAGCGTCACCCGAAACATAGGTTTCGGCACCGTGCAGCAACTGGTCGACCTGGGTGACATCCGCCACTTTGGTGGCCGTCCCTACCAAGCTGTGTACCAGCCCCGACGTGGCGTCGACACCGACATGGGCCCTCATCCCAAAGTGCCACTGATTGCCTTTTTTCGCCTGATACATCTCAGGATCGCGCTTGCCTTCTCGGTTCTTGACCAAGGGCGGCGCGGCGACCAGGGTAGCGTCGACGATAGTGCCTTCCTTGAGCAGCAGACACCGGCTGGCCAGATGCTGGTTGATCGTTTCAAACAGCACTCGCGTCGGCTGATGGGTTTCCAGCAAGCGGCGAAATCGCAGCAAGGTGGTAGCATCCGGTGCCGACTCACGGCCCAGGTCGATGCCGATATAACCAAGAATGGCATGGCTATCTGCGGATTCCACGGCCATCCGGCCGCCCTTAAGGCAGGCAGCAACGCAGGATTAATTCACTACCATCGACCTCTTTTATCGAAGCAGAGAGGCCGTCGTGGAGCGGTTATCCATGCGTAAGATTCGAGAAGTGCTACGTCTCAAGTTCGAGGTCGGCCTATCTGCCCGCCAGGCCGAGCCAGCGTCGGTGAGTACCTCAATCGCTTTGCTGCCAGCGGCATGACTTGGCCCTCCGCGCTGACTGACGCCGAGTTGCAACGGCATCTTTTTCCGCCGCCGCCCGCCGTTCCCAGTGAGCAACGCCCGATACCTGACTGGGCTCATGTTCACGCCGAGCTGCGCCGTCCCGGCGTCACCCTAGCCTTGCTCTGGCAGGAATATCGACTCAGCCACCCACAAGGTTTCCAATACATCTGGTTCTGCGAGCACTACCGACTCTGGGCCGCCAAGATCGACGTGGTCATGCGTCAGGAACATCGTGCCGGTGAAAAGCTGTTTGTCGATTACGCCGGCCAAACCGTGCCGGTCATCGACCGGCGAACCGGCGAGATCCGCCAAACCCAGATCTTCGTCGCCGTCCTCGGCGCGTCCAGCTATACCTTCGCTGAGGCCACCTGGTCGCAGAAACTGCCTGACTGGCTGGGCTCACACGTGCGCTGTTTTGCTTTTTTCGGCGGTACTACACAGATCCTGGTGCCTGATAATCTGCGCAGCGGCGCCACCAAAGCCCATCGCTACGAACCTGATATCAATCCCAGTTACCGAGACTTGGCCGAGCATTACGGCGTAGCCGTATTGCCTGCTCGCTCGCCTAAGCCGAGAGATAAAGCCAAGGTTGAAGTCGGCGTGCAAGTGGTCGAGCGCTGGATCCTGGCGGTGCTGCGCAACCGCCAGTTCTTCTCGCTGGGCGAACTCAATACGACCATCGGTCTGCTGCTGGATCGCCTCAATCATAAGCCCTTCAAAAAGCTGCCCGGCTCACGCTGGTCAGCCTTCGAGACCCTCGACCAACCGACACTGCAAGCGCTGCCGGAACATCCATACGTCTACGCCGAGTGGAAAAAGGTACGTGTCCACATCGATTACCACGTCGAGGTCGACGACCACTTCTACTCGGTGCCGTACCAACTGGTGAAGCACCAACTCGAAGTGCGGCTGACCGCACAAACCGTCGAATGCTTCCACGCCAACCAGCGCGTGGCCAGCCACCTGCGCTCGCCACACAAAGGCCGCCACACCACCCAAACCGAGCACATGCCCAAGAGCCACCGCGAACATGCCGAGTGGACGCCGCAGCGACTGATCCGCTGGGCAGAACAGACCGGGCCTAACACCGCCGGCGTTATCGCTTACATCCTCGAACACCGAATCCATCCGCAACACGACTTCCGCGCCTGCCTGGGCATCCTGCGCCTGAGCAAACAGCACGGCGAAGAGCGGCTGGAAGCCGCTTGCCAGCGTGCGCTGGCACTAGGCGCGTGCAGTTACAAAAGCCTCGAATCGATCCTGCGCCAAGGGCTGGAACGACTACCGCTGGCCCAGCAAAACCTGCCGTTACTGCCCGAAGAACACATCAATCTGCGCGGCCCCGGCTACTACCACTGACCTGAAAAAGGAGCACAAACATGCTGGCCAATCCGACACTCGACAAGCTGCAAACCCTGCGCCTGCACGGCATGGTCAAGGCGCTGAACGAGCAACACGCGACGCCTGACATCAACGACCTCAGTTTCGACGAACGCCTCGGCCTGATGGTCGACCGCGAGCTTACCGAGCGCGAAGACGCACGCTTAACGACTCGCCTCAAAGCCGCACGACTGCGCCATAACGCCTACCTGGAGGGCATCGACTACCGCAGCCCGCGTGGCCTGGACAAGGCGCTGATCCTGCAACTGGGCAGCGACCAGTGGCTGCGCGACGGTCTGAACCTGATCATCGGCGGCCCGACTGGCGTAGGTAAAACCTGGCTCGCCTGTGCGCTGGCCCACAAAGCCTGCCGCGACCGTTACAGCGTGCGCTATCTGCGCCTGCCGCGCTTGATGAAAGAGCTGGGCCTGGCCCACGGCGACAGCCGCTTCGCGAAACTGATGGCGGGTTATGCCAAGACCGACTTGCTGATCCTGGACGACTGGGGCCTGGCGCCGTTTACCGCTGCGCAACGGCGTGACATGCTCGAACTGCTGGACGACCGTTACGGCAACCGCTCAACACTGGTGACCAGCCAAATGCCGGTGGACAAATGGCATGCACTGATCGGCGATCCGACCTTGGGCGATGCGATCCTCGACCGACTAATGCACAACGCTTATCGGATCGAACTGAAGGGCGAATCGATGCGCAGACGCGCAACAAAATTGACGGTAACACAGACTTCAGACTAACAATGCAAACCTGCGTCGCTGCGCTCCGACTGCCCGACCGGATGGCGTGGAATGCGCAGGCTGTCGTAGACGGCATCTTCGGTGCCTTCGTCGGAGAAACCGAAACACTGCTGCACGACATACATGCGCAACATACGCTACAACCCAATTGCAGGGCACCCGCGCTTGCCTGTGGTGTCGCTATCAAACGGCGCCACTTGCGCCTCCAGTTGTGCCCAGGGCACCAGCTGTTCAAGGTCAGCCAGGAAGCGATCTCGGCGAGTCTGCTTTTTCTTGCCGGTGTATTCGAGTTCAGAAAAGGTCTTCTGCACGCGCGTAAAAAGGCTCACGGAGAGGGTGGCTGGTTGAAGATACTCAGTGTGTCAAGGGTGGGGACAGTTGGCTATTTTTGCAGCGCCTCCCTAGAGGGCAAAATAGCTCCGCTCAGCAACAGCCCCTGTAGCTAAGTCAAATCACTTTCATAGCCACGGTGGTAGTCGGCCAGTATCAATTTAACTACTTACCTTGCTCTCAACTCGCTCGCCACCAGAATTCCGCGAAAGATCTTTTTTCTGGCGATGCTCCAATTGTCGGCGAGTAACACCGAGAAGCCGCGCAGCCTTTGAAATGTTGCCACCGGCCCGAGTAAGTGCGCGATTTACCGACGTTGTGATCAGTGCTTCCAAGTGATGTTCGTCCAACCAACGCTCAATGATTTTCTGGGATTGTTGCGGGCCATCAACGCTCTTGCGCGATACCTGCTCCCGAGTCGAAGAAAGAAAAAGCTCACTCAGACCGATCGGCTCATTTTCATCGGCCAGCACAACTCCACGCTCGATGATGTTCTCCAACTCTCGCACATTGCCCGGGTAATTATACTCCAACAGCGCCCGCACAGCCGCCCGCGAAAGCCCCTTGATCGAGCGTTGATGCAAGGTGGAAAAACGCTTGACGAAATAACGGATGAGCAACGGAATGTCTGTAGGTCGTTCGCGCAGTGCCGGTATGTGAATAGGTACTACATTGATGCGATAGTACAGATCCTTACGGAAGCGGCCCTGTCGGACGTCCTCTTCCAAATCCGCATTGGTTGCGGCGATGACCCGAATATCTACCGGATAGGGTGCATCGCCACCCAACCGATCCACCTCACGCTCCTGCAACACCCGTAGAAGCTTTTCCTGCGCCACGGAGGTCAGGGTGCCGATTTCGTCGAGGAACAGTGTTCCGCCATTGGCCTGCTCGAAACGTCCGGCCCTGGTACGCGTAGCGCCAGTGAAGGCGCCCTTTTCAACCCCGAACAGCTCCGACTCGATCAGCGTCTCCGGCAGTGCAGCACAATTGACGGCCACGAAGGGGTTGTTTGCCCTGTTGCTGAGCTGGTGCAGCAGTCGGGCAAAACGCTCCTTACCAACACCGGTTTCCCCTTGGAAAAGCACGGTGACATTCCGCCCCGCGATCTTCTCGATCCGCCGGCAGGTGGCGAGAAAACTGGGGGCCGCCCCAATCAGATCTGAGACTACCAGGGCGTCATCGAGTATCGGGTCGTTCAGTGAGGCATTGATGTAATCGGTGGAACCGAACAGTTCCAGCTGGTCGGCATCGGGGCCCCACTCCTCGATAGGCTTACCGATGATGCGGCATTGCGCATGCCCCATTCCACGACACTCGACCTCGCGAAACAGCACCGTTCGACCAAAGAAAGCGCTGGTAAAGCCGGAAGCGTGGCCGACCTGCATCCAGCAGACGGGCTCGGCGGAAAGCGGCAGATGGGCCAAGTGGGCGTTGGCCTCGATAGAGTCGTGCCAGATCTGCTCGACATAGTGGTGGCCAGACTCAACGTCGACTTCCATGCGCAACGTCTCTACGCGTGTCACACCTTCCATCGCATGGAGTAATGGTCCGGCCATGAAAGCGTGATCACTTTCGTCGCCCCGAAGGCTTCGCGCGAGCTCGGCATCGCTTGAGCCAGCGGCGTAACCCATTCGCGCCAGGAGTCGACGTGAGTGGGCTATGCCTATTTCAGCGATTAGCTCACGCCGAAACGCGGCGAAAGCCGGCAACTGCATCAGGAAGGCACGTTGGTTGCCGAGCCAGATTTTGCCCTTTTCCGGCTCCAGTCGTAGCTGCCGAATCAAATCCTTTGGGAACATTTAGCACTCATTATGACGTAACATTTTTGTTGTTATTTACATAACTTATAACAATTATGTTAATTCCTAGCAACACATACAAAAATCATTGCCAATAACAAAAACGTCAACTTATTGTTTTATATAAACAATTAGCTTCTTATCTGATTTGGCACACCGCTTGCTCTTCCTAGTCGTCATGCATCGGAGGATACCTCTCCCCTGCAAGGCGAACTTCCAACAATAAGATAGTGGTGCCGGACGTGGCCGTCCGGTGTCAGGAGAGCGATAACAATGACAATGAATGTGCTAAGCCTGCCCGTGGATCACAGCAATACAACTGATCATTCCGACGTCGATGTCGCCATCGTCGGAGCCGGTCCAGTAGGTACCCTGTTGGCAATCCTGCTAGGGCAGAAAGGACACCGAGTCACACTCGTAGAGCGCTGGAAAGAGCGCTATGAACGCCCCCGCGCCGTGACATTCGACCATGAGATTGCCAGGATCCTCGCTAGCCTCGGCATTGACTCCGACAATGACTCAGCCATCGACTACCACGACGATTTTTACTATTGGCGCAACGCCAAGGGTGAAGACCTGCAGATCGTCGACTGGAAAAGCACCTCGGCATCGGGCTGGCGGGTTCGTTACTGGTTCTATCAACCGGACCTCGAAAAACGCCTGCTGGATATAGCCGCCACCATTCCGAGTATTCAGTCGATCCGTGGCTGGGAAGCCAACACGCTCAGCCAGGATAGGGACAGTATTTGCCTGGGTGGCCAGAGCGAAGATTCCGGGGTGCCCACTCGAATTCGTGCCAAGTATGTTGTGGGCGCAGATGGCGCAAACAGCTTTGTGCGCAAAGAACTGGACCTCGGCTTTGTCGATTGCGGCTTCTTCTATGACTGGTTGATCCTCGACATGATCCCGCATCAGGAGTTCGCAATCGATCCTGTGCATTGGCAGCTATGCGATCCGAAGCGACCTACGACCATCGTGCCTGGCGGCCCCGGTCGCAAACGGTGGGAATTCATGGCCCTTCCCGGCGAATCAGCCGAAGAATTGGCGTCTCCTGAAAGTGCCTGGAAACTGATGGCCCCTTGGGGGATGACACCGCAGGTGGCCACTATCGAGCGCAGTGCTGTGTACCGCTTCCAGGCGTGCTATGCCCAATCCTGGCGTAATGGTCGCGGGCTGATCGCGGGTGACGCTGCGCATTTGATGCCTCCCTTTGCCGGGGAAGGCATGTGCGCAGGCTTGCGAGATGCCGTGGCCCTTAACTGGCGCCTGGATGCCATCCTCACCGGCAAGATGACCGATAAAGTACTCGACAGTTATACCTCCGAGCGTCGCGAACACGCCAAACACTACATCGAGTTCTCCATGGATCTGGGGCGCATCATCTGTATCACCGATCCCGCCGAAGCGGCAGCGCGTGACGTGCGCATGCAGGCAGAGCTGCAAACTTCCGGTCGCGTTCCGGTCGCCACCGACAAGGCCACCCTGGGGCCGGGTGCCTGGTGCCGTGACGCGGGTCATGCCGGTGAGCTGTCGGTCCAGGGCATCGTCTGCAAAGGTGACCAGCGTGGCCGCTTCGATGACATCGTCGGCCGTGGCTGGCTGGTCATCGGTTTCGGGGAGTCGCCCCGTCAGGCGCTCAAAGCGCATCAACTGGACGCCCTGGAGCGGTTGAGCGCGCAGTTCATCAACTTGGGCGCGGTAGGTAGCCCCTGTGACGTGGAAGACGTTGACGGCACCTATGCGGCCTGGCTTGAAAACATCAATGCACGCTACCTGGTAATTCGCCCTGACTTTTATGTCGCGGCCAGCGCGCGCTCGGCCGACGCCCTGCAACGCCAGTTGGATGAACTGCTGGAGCAGCTTCATCTAACGACAGCCGACCAGGCCACTCCGTGCGCAGTCATTGCCACATCCGCCTGACCGACAGACCCAGGAGTATTTTCTGATGACCGATTTCATCTACATCAACAATCCGGCACGGATCATTTTCGGTGCAGGCAGCTCCCAACGAGTGGCTGAAGAACTCAAAACCCTGGGCCTCCGCCGCGCTTTGGTGCTTTCGACGCCTGCCCAGCAGAAGGACGCAGAACGACTCAATGATGCTCTCGGTGGGCTGGGCGCCGGCGTATTTGCTCACGCGACGATGCACACACCCATTGAGGTCACCGAAGAGGCGTTGAGAACCTATGTTGAGCTCGGCGCGGACTGCGTCGTCGCCATCGGTGGCGGCTCCACCATTGGCTTGGGCAAGGCGATTGCCTATCGCAACGACGCACCGCAGGTAGTGGTGCCGACCACCTACGCGGGCTCTGAAGTCACACCGATTCTCGGACAGACGGAAAACGGCGAAAAAACCACCGTGAGCGCTGCGTCAATCTTGCCCGAAGTGGTGATCTACGACCCGGAGCTGACGCTGGGGCTACCCGTCTCCATGAGTGTTACCAGCGCCCTCAATGCCATGGCTCATGCAGTCGAAGCGCTCTATGCCCGCAATAGCAATCCCATCACCTCACTGATGGCGGTGGAAGGCATTCGGGCGTTGAAGGAGGCCTTGCCGGGCGTAGTCAGGCAACCAGAATCTATCGCCTCACGCAGTACGGCCCTTTATGGCTCATGGCTATGCGGCACCGTGCTGGGCACTGTCGGCATGGCCCTGCATCACAAACTATGTCACACCCTGGGTGGCAGTTTTAACTTGCCCCATGCAGAAACCCACGCCGTCATGCTCCCGCATACGGCCGCGTACAACCAAGTCGCCGCGGCTGATGCCTTGCGTCCCGTGACAAAACTGTTCGGTGGGCTGTTGGGAAGCGGACTCTACGACTTCGCTGCAGCGCTGGGCGCTCCGCTGGCGTTGAAGGACCTGGGTCTGAATGAACGTGACCTCGACCATGCCGCAAACTTGGCAGTCAAGAACCCCTACTGGAATCCGCGACCGGTTGAACGCGACGCCATTCGCGCACTCCTGCAACGGGCCTGGTCCGGCCTGCGACCGGAATGACCAGAAGCGGGCGATCGTAAGCGGACGCCCTGCACCCGCCAATCAGGATCACAAACATAATCCAGGTGGACAACATGATCGAATACTTTACCGAAGAAGGCTCGGCGAAGGCCGTTAACGCACGCATGGGAGACACCGTCAACCCGCGCCTGCGCACTATCATGGTTTCGTTGATTGAGCACCTCCATGGTTTTATCAAGGACGTCGAACTCACAGAACCCGAGTGGGAAACGGCGATCGACTTCCTGACCAGAACGGGGCAAATCTGCTCTGAGCATCGCCAGGAATTCATCCTGCTCAGCGACACCCTGGGCGTCTCCATGCTGGTGGACGCCATAAATGCCCGACGACCTCAAGGCGCCACTGAAAATACCGTTTTCGGACCTTTCCACGTTGACGGAGCGCCGATTCGTGAAATGGGGGAAACCATCTCCTTGGATGAAAAGGGAGAAAGCTGCCTGTATGAAGGGCGAGTCCTGGACTTGCAAGGCAACGCCATAGAAGGGGCCATGCTGGACGTCTGGTCGGACAACATTGATGGATACTACGACGTGCAGCAACCGGACCTGCAGCCCAAGTGGAACAATCGTGGTCGATTTGTCACCGGCGCCGATGGATGCTACAGCTTCCGCGGCATCAAACCGGTGTCCTACCCTATTCCGGACGATGGGCCGGTGGGTCAGATGCTGGCCCTGCTCGGACGCCATCCCTGGAGGCCGGCGCATATGCATTTCATGCTAACGGCGCTGGGTTACCAGCGCGTCGTGACGCACACGTTCGCCGTCGGCGATGAGTACTTGACCTCCGACACGGTGTTCGGTGTGAAAGCCTCACTGCTCCAGACGTTTGAACACAACAAAAGTGGCGCCACTCAGTGGAAAGCCGAATTCGACTTTGTCCTGGTGCCAGGCTGACTGCCGGAACCTGTTTTTCTTCGCCTGGAAACCTCCGTGCCGGTTGAGTACGGCGACTCGTTGCGCCGGCACACTCCTAATTACAAGAACAATAACGGAACACACTATGAAAAACCCATGCAGCTATCGTGCAGATGCTTCTTATGAGTGGAAAGCAGTCACCCTGTTGGCGCTCGGTTTCGGGCTTGTGAGCATTGATCGTTTCATGATCATGCCGCTGTTCCCGGTCATCATGAAGGACCTGAATCTGAATTATCAGGACCTCGGCCTGATCACAGGAGTCCTCTCCGTAACGTGGGGCATTTCGTCACTTTTTACGGGTAAGTTGTCTGATCGGTTCGGCCATCGCGCGATCATCGTGCCGGCTGTCATCCTATTCTCCCTGCTGGCCGGTTTCAGCGGACTGGCCAATGGCTTGCTCAGTCTGATGTTGATTCGCGCCGTGATCGGCGCTGCGGAAGGCGCCTTCACCCCGGCAAGTATTGTGGCGACGTTGGATGCTTCAAAACCGAGCCGTCATGGCTTGAACCTGGGTATCCAGCAGGCGGCAATGCCGCTCTTTGGCCTCGCGCTGGCGCCGATTCTGGTGACTCAGTTGTTGCACGTCGTCGCGTGGCATTGGGTCTTTGTCATGGTGATGGTTCCAGGGCTGATCGTCGGTCTCCTGCTGCACAAGGTGTTACGAAACACCGACTCCACCGAGGCCGCCGAACACACGATGACCCATGATGCAACCAGCCACCGCTGGACCGACATTTTCACCAGTCGCAATGTTTCGCTTAATATTTTGGGCATGATGTGCTGGCTGACAGTCCTCGTGGTGCTCGGCGCATTTCTTCCCAACTACTTGTTGGACTACATGGGGCTGAGCCTTGAACAAATGGGCTTTGTCCTCTCCGCCATCGGGTTCGGGGGCGCTGCGGGAACCATCCTCCTGCCATGTCTTTCCGATCGCATCGGTCGCAAGCCGGTCATGATTCTGTCGGTCATCGGTGGCGTTGCCTCGCTCTATCTACTGATTAACATCGGTGCCGATACCACTCGCTTGTTCGCGGCCCTGTTTTTCACAGTCTTCTTCGACTTCGGACTCATTTGCCTGACCGTAGGCCCCTCCACCACCGAGTCCGTGCCCGCAAGGCTGATGTCGACCGCTTCTGGTTTCGTTGTTGGCATTGGCGAGATTTTTGGAGGCGGCATTGCGCCCAGCCTAGCGGGCTACGTCGCGCATAACCATGGCATCCAATACACCTTAATGTTGGCAATCGGTGCCATGGCTACGGGGCTTTTGATCACGCTTGCGATAAAGGAGACAGCGCCGGTGCGTACCGCAGCGGTTCTCAAAACCACCTGATCGTCTCGTTCCTACAGAGACTGCGAAAAGAAACCTTACCTGAGTCGGGGCAAGGTTTCAGGGCTCGTCCGTAGCTCAAAAAACAATCACTACTGCCGCGATGCGCTGATTTATCACAAAGGCTCGGTGCCACTCAATCAACGCGTCGGGACTTACACAGGAAAATCCCATGCCCATTATCACTATCAATCTTTTAGAAGGCCGCACCGATGAGCAGAAAGAGCGGCTGATCCATGAAGTCACAGAGGCTTGTCACCGAGCTATTGATGCGCCTCGGGATTCAGTGAGGATCATCATTACCGATATGTGCAAACAGCATTACGGTGTCGGTGGCATCTCTAAATTGAAGTCGCAAAGTCAGCAATAGCAAACCGTTCCTTTATCTGCTTGCACCACAGAGACCCCGTAAAACATTACTCTGCGATTCTTTATGACATAACGGAAATTTCTATGCCCACTAATAAAAACAATATGAAAACATCTAAAACAACAGCGTGGATCAACATTCTTGGAGGGTTGCTCTGTGTAAGTCTTGGCGTGCTTGCCGCGGGACTTTCTGGCAATGCGCAGGCCACTGAGAGTGGCGGCTCCAGCTATCCAATGGGTGTTGAAAACTACATGAGTGGAGCCATGCCTCCGCCAGGATTCTACGCCATTGTTTACGCTAGCCATTACGACGCGGACTCTTTACGCGGTAACGATGGGGCAAAACTTCCGGTCGACTTTCGAGTGCGGGCCAGCTCTATTGATCCGCGTTTCATATGGGTGAGTGATCAGCAGATACTGGGTGGTTCCCTGGCATTTCATACCATCATGCCATTGGTTGACCTCAAGGTAGACGTCAATGGCCAGTCGCAAAGCAAGCAAGGGTTGGGCGATATGACGTTCGGGACGGCGCTTGGCTATCATATGAGCGATAATCTACAAGCCATCGTAGCCCTCGATGTTATGGCGCCGACGGGTGAATACGATCGCCACGACATCGCCAATATCGGTCGCAACTACTGGGATATCCAACCCGTCTTGGCATTATCGTATATCGATCCCGAGGGTTTGAATGCCGATGCGAAAATCATGTATGACTTCAATCTGAAAAATCACGCTACCGATTACACATCAGGTCAGGAGTTTCACGTCGACTATTCTATAGGTTGGGGGCTTGGCAATAGTTGGGTAGTGGGTGTGGGTGGCTATATCTATCAACAAACAACGGATGATCGGCAGAACGGTGAGCGTGTCGAAAATAATAAGGGCCATGCGCTCGCCATTGGTCCATCGATCAAATATACCAACCGCAAAGGTTGGTTTATAACGGCGAAATGTCAACAGGAGTCCAACGTAAGAAATCGTGCGGAAGGCGATGCATATTGGCTGAAACTGACAATGCCGTTTTGAAGTTGGCCTGCCAATACAATGTCTCACGAACCGCTTGATACCATTGAATAAAAGCCTTGGATCGGGACAGGTGCGGCGATCCATGGCTTTCGGCGACAGTAGCTCAAAGACGTTATCTCTGAACAGCACAACGTAGATCAGACCTAGCTATCTGTCTCACTAATAAACGCCCGTATCGTCTGCAGAAAAGCCTGCAGAACGGGTGATTTGTCACCTTTGCGATACAAGCAAATCAATTCGATCGAGGAGTCTCCCCGACATTTCAGCGGCCTATACACCACGCCAGGCAAACGCAAGTTTTTCGCCGCGTTAGGTACAATGCTCAACCCTCCCCCGGCGGCCACCAACGCGATACTGGTGGTCACGTCTGTGACTTCCTGGGCAACCACGGGCACCGCTCCATACTCGGAATACAACTTGCGTACCTGAACCATCAAGCTGCCCCGAACACCTCGCGGGTACAGGATCAAAGGCTCGTCCAGCACATCCCCTAATTCAACCTCCTTTCGTTTTGCCAGCGGATGCGTGGCCGGAATCGCGATGATCAGGGGTTCCGTTCGTACCCGTTCCTGTTCGATATCCGGCTCTGCCGGGACCAATCGATTGAAACCGATGGTGAGGCGGCGTTCGCGCAATGCCTGGATCTGGGCATCTTTGTCCATGGGGTGCAGCGAGACATTCACATTGGGATAAATCGTAGAAAACCGGTGCAGGACTTGGGGGATCAAATCCAGGATCGCCGAACCGAATATCCCCACACTCAGATTCCCCCTCTGGCCCACTGACAACATGCGCGACTCATCCGCCGCATGCTGCAACTGCTCCAGAATCCTGATCCCGTGCTCATAGAACGACTTGCCAGCGTCGGTGAGCGTCACCCGCTTAGAGTTCCTTTCCAGCAGCACTGCTGGGATAGCTTCTTCAAGCTGTTGGATCTGTCGACTCAACGCGGGTTGAGTGATGTGCAATCGCTCAGCGGCGCGATTGAAGTTCAACTCTTCCGCAACGGCAATGAAGTAACGCAGCTGCCTGATTTCCATGGGGGTACCTGAGGGCTCGTCAACGATGCCTGATCGGCATCAGTTAGTAATTATATGGCATTGGACGGCATCGTCTAACTTTTACACCATGAGCTGCCTAAAGGTCTTGCGCATCAGGACCAGGACTAAACCAATAAAAGGCCTTCTTATGCAGCCCATGTTTATCGAGCAGTTAAGTGATGAGCTTTATCGCGCGCTCAAGGATAGCCAACCCATCGCCCCGCTCACCGAACGGGTCCCTAGCCTGACTTTGCAAGATGCTTACGCCATTCAAATGCGTGTGTTGGCGCATCGCGTCGAAATCGACGGCGAGCGCGTCATTGGCAAAAAAATCGGCGTGACCAGCCAGGTAGTCATGGACTTGCTAAAAGTCGATCAGCCGGATTTCGGCCACCTGACCAGCGCAATGCTGCGCGAAGACGGAGCGGCTATCGCGATCAATGAGTTGATCGCACCTAAGGCAGAGGGCGAAATTGCGTTCATCCTCAAACACGAATTGGCCGGCCCGGGGGTTACCGTTGCCGATGTATTGCGGGCCACTGAATACGTAATGCCTTGCTTCGAAATCGTCGACTCGCGCATCCGTGACTGGAAGATTCAGATTCAGGACACCGTGGCGGATAACGCCTCTTCAAGCCTGTTTATCCTTGGCGATTGTGCCGTCGACCCGCGTGAACTCGACCTCTCATTGGTCGGCATGACCCTTGAGCTCAACGGCGAGATCGTTTCGACGGGCGCGGGTGCCGCAGCACTGGGCCACCCCGCGAATGCCGTAGCTTGGCTGGCCAATACGCTGGGCACGCTGGACATGACCCTTAAACCCGGCGAAGTGATTTTGTCCGGCTCGCTGGGCGCCATGGTTGCCGTGAAAGCCGGTGACAATCTGCGTATGAGCATCGGCGGCATCGGCTCGGCCGGCGTACGTTTTATTTGAAGGGAAATGCCTGATGAACCTGACACAAGACGTTATCGAGCAACTGGCGGTGCACCTGGACGCAGCGGAAATGCAAAACCGAGCCGTCCATAAAATTACGGACGACTATCCCGAAATGGATTGGGAAGACGCCTACGCGATTCAGGACGCAATTCGTGCCCTTAAAATCGGCCGGGGCGTGCGGATTGCCGGCTTGAAAATGGGCCTGACTTCACACGCCAAGATGCGCCAGATGGGCGTTATCGACCCGATCCACGGTTTTATCACTGACTACGGCTCGGTTGCCGACGGCGGTGTTATCGAAACTGCCGGGCTGATTCACCCCAAGGTCGAAGCCGAAATTGCCTTTGTTACTCGCAAGCCCCTGCGTGGCCCAGGTTGCAACGTCGGCAGCGTCTTGGCAGCGACCGATTTCATTCTGCCTGCCGTCGAAGTCATCGACTCTCGCTACGAGAACTTCCGCTTCGATCTGAAAAGCGTGATCGCCGACAACACCTCGTCTGCACGCTACGTACTGGGAGGCCGCCATCGCAACGTGCAGGGACTGGACCTGAAAAACCTCGGCGTGGTGATGGAGAAAAACGGCGAGATCGTAGCCCTTGCCTCCGCCGCCGCCGTGCTGGGTAACCCCGCGCAAAGCGTCGCAATGCTCGCCAACATGCTGGGCGCCCAAGGACGTGAAATCCCCGCAGGTACCCTGATTTTGACCGGCGGCGCCACAGAAGCGATCGCAGTCCAGGCCGGAGACAACATCACTGTGCGCTATCAGCATTTGGGCTCCGTCTCAATGCGTTTCGTCTAACTCGTCTGGAGTAATGCTATGCCCATCATGCAAGTCCACCTGATCCAGGGTCGCAGCGAAGCACAGAAAGCGCGCCTGATCGAAGCACTGACACGCGCTGCAGTTGAGGCCCTGGACGCACCGATCGAATCGGTGCGCGTGATCATCAACGAAGTGCCCAATACCGACTTCGGTATTGCCGGTCAGACCGCCAAGCAACGCGGTCGCTAGCCAGTGCTGTACGCAAGACCAAAACAATAAGTGTCTGGGGTTCACATGAAGACGACAACAGCTCGTTGCAAAGTTGCAATCATCGGCTCGGGAAACATCGGCACCGACCTGATGATCAAGGTATTGCGCCACGGCGAACACATCGCCATGGGTGCAATGGTCGGTATCGACCCCGCTTCGGATGGCCTGGCTCGTGCCAAACGCATGGGCGTCGCCATTACCGCCGACGGCGTCGAGGGTTTGCTACAGCTACCCGAATTCAAAGATATTGGCATCGTGTTCGATGCTACGTCCGCACAGGCCCATGCGCACCACAACACCGTATTGCAGGCACACGGCATTCGAGTAATTGACCTCACACCCGCGGCCATCGGTCCTTACGTGATACCGGCAATCAATCTGGATGACGAACTGGAGGCCACCAACATCAATATGGTGACCTGCGGTGGCCAGGCGACCATACCGATAGTCAAGGCCATCTCCCAGGTGACCCAGGTGCATTACGCCGAAATCGTAGCTTCGATCTCCAGCCATTCGGCAGGCCCGGGCACACGGGCCAATATCGATGAGTTCACCGAAACCACAGCCAAAGCCATTGAAGTGCTGGGCGGTGCAACACGTGGCAAGGCAATCATCATCCTCAACCCGGCGGAGCCTCCACCCATCATGCGCGACAGCGTGTTTGTACTGTGTGACCCCGCCGACCGCGAAGCGATAACCGCCAGTGTCGAAGCAATGGTGGCCCGAGTACATGCATATGTGCCGGGTTATAGGCTCAAGCAGGCGGTACAGTTCGAGCAGATCGACACGCCGGTCAATGTGCCTGGCCTGGGCCTGACACGCGGATTGAAGGTCTCGGTGTTTCTCGAAGTGGAAGGTGCAGCGCATTACCTGCCCGCCTATGCAGGCAATCTGGACATCATGACCTCGGCAGCACTGGCCTGTGCCGAACGGTTGGCGGCAACCACGGCATTGCCTGGCAACCTGGACTGATGGGCGCGCGAACACACTGCATCCGCGAACGCGTAAGCGGCGAGGTGTTCCAGGTGCTGGAGGGAGCCCCACTGTTGCGCGCCATGGAATTGGCAGGTTGCCGTGCCATTGCTGTGGGCTGTCGCGGTGGCGGCTGCGGAGTTTGCAAGGTGCGAATCCTGTCAGGGGACTACAAATGCGGGCGAATGAGCCGCCAACATATTGCTGACGGAGAACAGGAGCAAGGCTTCGTATTGGCGTGCCGCGTTATCCCCCAGAGCGATCTGGAAATCGAGCGATTGAAAGAACCTATATAGGCGCCCCTTCGGGCAGCCGAAAAAACAAATACAACAGACAGGTGAAATCATGAAAAAAGGCATATTGCGTCCTGGCCACGTGCAAATCCGTGTGCTGGACATGGAAGCCTCAGTCAAACATTACGTTGAACTGGTGGGGTTGATTCTGACCCACCGTGACAGCCAAGGCAGGGTTTACCTCAAGGGCTGGACAGAGGTGGAACGCTTTTCAGTGGTGCTGGTTGAAGCGGATAAACCGGGCATGGATTTCATGGGTTACAAGGTCATCGACGATCAGTCGCTGGTGCAGTTGACCCAAGACCTGCTGGCCTACGGCTGCCAGGTCGAACATATCCCTGCCGGCGAGCTGGATTTTTGCGGACGCCGCGTGCGTTTCTTCGGCCCCTCCGGGCACTGGTTCGAGCTGTATGCAGAGAAGGAATACACCGGCCGCTGGGGTATTGCCGAGAAGAATCCGGAAGCCTGGCCTCGCGGGCTCAAAGGCATGCGCGCCATGCGCTTCGACCATTGCCAACTGCACGGCGGCGACCTGCACCTGACCCGTGAACTGTTTATCGACGTCCTGGGTTTTCACCTTGCCGAACAGGTCGTCAACGAAGAGGGGCATGCCGTGGCCAACTTCCTCTCACTGTCGACCAAGGCCCATGACGTCGCATTCATCGAGGACGGGAACATCGGCGGATTCCACCATGCCTCGTTCCTGATCGACACCTGGGAAGGCCTGTTGCGCGCGGGAGACTTGATCTCCATGAGCGACACCTCGCTGGACTTTGGCCCAACCCGCCACGGTATCACTCATGGCCAGACCATTTACTTCTTCGACCCCTCGGGCAACCGAAACGAAGTATTTGCCGGCGGAGACTTCCACTACCCGGATCAGAAGCCCATCACCTGGGATGAAAAACACTTGGGCAAGGCGATTTTCTATCACAGCCGCGTACTCAACGAACGCTTCCTGACTGTGATGACCTGATCATTTATTCAGATGCTCAATGGGACCCCCAATGAACAAAAAACTCTATATCTCCGACGTGACCTTGCGCGATGGCAGCCACGCCGTGCGCCATCAGTACTCGATAAAGAATGTGCAGGACATCGCTCGCGAACTGGACAAGGCCCGAGTCGACAGCATTGAAGTC
Source organism: Pseudomonas marginalis (assembly GCF_024169655.1). GTDB lineage: Bacteria > Pseudomonadota > Gammaproteobacteria > Pseudomonadales > Pseudomonadaceae > Aquipseudomonas > Aquipseudomonas paraveronii. The sequence continues at coordinate 4,067,149 of NZ_JALJWV010000001.1, forward strand.
GCTCACGGCGACGGTCTGCAGGGCTCCAGTTTCAACTACGGCTTTGGCGCCCATAGTGATATTGAATGGATCGAGGCAGTGGCGGATGTTATCAGCCACGCCAAGATCGCAACGTTGCTGTTACCCGGCATTGGCACTACTCACGATCTCGACAACGCACACAAGGCAGGGGCCAGCATCGTTCGCGTAGCGACCCATTGCACAGAGGCCGATATCTCTCAGCAACACATCGAACATGCCCGCGGCCTGGGCATGGACACGGTGGGCTTCCTGATGATGAGTCATATGATCGAACCGGCTGCGTTCGCCCAGCAGGCGAAGAAGATGGAGCGGTATGGCGCGACTTGTATCTACGTCGTCGATTCTGGCGGAGCGATGAACATGCAGGATATTCGTGAGCGCTTCCGAGCCCTCAAGGACGTGCTCGAACCGACCACGCAAACCGGTATTCACGCGCACCACAACCTGAGTCTGGGGGTGGCCAACTCCATCGTCGCCGTGGAGGAAGGTTGCGACCGGATCGATGCCAGCCTGGCCGGCATGGGGGCCGGTGCGGGCAATGCACCACTGGAAGTATTTATCGCGGCGGCCGAGCGTCTGGGCTGGAACCATGGCACCGATCTGTACACGCTGATGGATGCCGCCGATGACATCGTGCGCCCGTTGCAAACCCGTCCCGTGCGGGTCGATCGGGAAACCCTGGCCCTAGGCTATGCCGGTGTGTACTCAAGCTTCTTGCGCCATGCCGAAGTCGCTGCCGAGCATTACGGACTCAAGACGTTGGACATTCTCGTCGAACTGGGCCGCCGGCAAATGGTCGGCGGCCAGGAAGACATGATTGTCGATGTCGCCCTCGACCTGCTGAAAAAAGCAGGCTGACCCTACCAGGAGCACTGAGCATGAATAATAAAAACAATAGCGTTACTCAGGACAACCCCACCCCACTGCGCCAGCCGAGCCGGGTTGCGCTAGCTCCGCTGGCGCGACAACCGGTGCTTGGCAGCCTCATGTTGCTGGTGGTCATGGCACTGTCACTGTTGATCATCGGTGGCTTCAAAGGTGATTTCTTCGCCAGTTGGGTGACCTTTGTGGTTGTCGTCGGCGTGCCCGTGGAGATCGTGCTGTCCATGCTCTGGCGCAGCCAATACCCTGGCTGGGTCGCGGCATTACCCCAGCCGGCCAAGGGGCTGGTAATGCTGGTTTTGACGCTGGCCGTGGCGTGTGCGGTCAGTGCGGTGATCTTCTATACCCAGGCCCAGCAAGTCGGGCCACCTACGCCCTTCACACTGATGTATGTGATCTTCTGCGTGCTGCTGACGTTCTGGTTCGTGATTGTCTGGCGCTGCTGGCCACTCTCGTCATTTACCGAGAATCCGGCGATCCTCGGCATCGGGACACTGCTGGTAGCTTATGGCCTGGGCTATCTGTTGTTCTGTGTGCTGTTCGATTTCTCCGCGATGGCCGAGGCGCCGTTCTACCTTGCAAGTCTTGACCCCCACGGTCTGTTCGCAGCGTTTGAAATACTGGCCTTTGCAGTCACCAGTGTGAGTGTCGTGTTTTCCGGCGTGCTGCTGGACTTCTGGCCACTGAACACTGCGACACTGGCACGCAAACCACGGTTGCTGGCGGTTGCCATCACCGTTCAGACGATGGCTGTGACTGCGCTGCTCTATTGGCTGGGCACTCGCGTGCTGGGAATCGAACCGGTGAAGTTCATGGTGCATGGCGCCATCGCCCTGCTGTTTGGCGCACTGGTACCGTTACTGATGTTTGAAGACCAGTTGTTTGAACACCGAACTCAACCCGTCAGGGGTTTGTTGCAACTGGGTATCGCCTGCCTGGCAGGTGCCGTTTTGCCACGCCTCTACTGGGCCCTGGGGCCGCTCCTAAGTGGGCCAATGAGCGAGGGCGCGCCCACTTATACCCACGAACTTTGGCTCGCCTCTGCGTTACTGGCCATGACCTTCCCGCTGCTGGTTGTGTCCAGTCAGTACTTTGATTTCTGGCCATTGCGCAAAGCCTGATCTCAACGCGTTCAACATCTTTCATTAACCACGGCTGCTCCTTACCGCTCGAGCGGCTGGGCGCTCTATTGCCTCGAATCCTGGATAACCACATGAATAACAAGAAACGGTTTTTCCTCATTGGCGTGTTGAGTTGCACGCTTGGCACTGCATGGGCCTCTGAACGGGGCGGCTCGTCCTACCCCATGGGTGCCGAGAACTACTTGTCCGGCGCCTTGCCGCCACCGGGCTGGTACGCACAGGTCTATAGCGAGCACTATGCCGCGAACGACCTGAAGGACAATGGCGGGCACTCTCAGGCCATTGACTTTCGCTTGCGTGCCAATGTCATCGCACCGCGAGTGGTATGGGTAACGCAACAGACAGTACTGGGAGGCGACTTGGCGTTCCAAGCTATCGCCCCGCTGGTCGACCTCACCGTAACCGTCAACGGCAACCGCGATCATCGCACCGGTCTAGGCGACATCATCTTCGGCCCTGCGCTGGGCTATCACTACAGCGACAAGTTTCATGCCGTCTACGCACTGGACATAATCGCGCCCACAGGTCAGTACGATAAAGATAACCAGGCCAATATCGGACGCAATTACTGGGCCGCAGAGCCCGTGGCAGCGTTCTCTTACATCGACCCCGTTGGTCCGAACATGGATATCAAATTGATGTATGACTTCAACGCGAAAAACCCCGCCACCCATTACCGTTCAGGCCAGGAAGCCCATGCTGATTACGACTTGGGCTGGGGCATGGGCAATGGCTGGGTCGTGGGCATAGGGGGGTATATCTATCACCAGGTCACAGACGACCGGCAAGACGGTGATCGCGTCGCCGACAACAAAGGCCGTGCCTTTGCCATTGGCCCTTCGATTAAATACAGCAGCGCCTCGGGCTGGTTCGTAACCGCCAAGTGGCAGCAGGAAAGCGATGTGCGTAACAGACCGGAGGGAAGTGCCTACTGGTTGAAATTGACTTATCCACTTTGACCTAGAAAATCACTTTCCTGCGTCCGCCATCATCAACTTTGACTACTTACAGACGATAGCTTGATCGTGGCGAGCGTGCAAGATTTCCGCTGGATGAGTAGGATCTCCCTCAATCCGATTGCTGTAGACAGAATTAACCGCTCGCAAAAGCACAGTCATTGGACGCCTGAGTGGCGTAGGGATGTTTGCGTTCAATGCTGCATCTAAACTCCACAATTCAACGACAGCATCTTGCAGTTCTCCAGGAGCGGAGTCTCGAGTGATGAACAGTGTGAGATTTATCATTTTCCGGCTGGAAACCTATGTCGCTTGTGCCTCTCGCTGGGTTTTGCAGCCAAAGCAAAGAAGTGTGAACGACCTCTGCAGTACCATCGGCAATCCAGCAAACAATAGAGTCGACAGGTACGGTTTGGTAGGTACCCGTCAGCGAGGGATAGACGATGCGAGAAATTTCGCTTCCATCGTGAAAGAGATCCTTGCCTGACCGCGTTAGCCGGGCACAAGTGCCCGAAGAAGCGATACCTCCATCAAGGGCATCGTAGAAATCTTCTACCTCAGCAACTCCATAAGCACGAAGACTTGCAAGAACCAATCCCTGAAATATGCGCAAATGAACAGGCACACCCGCTTTTCGAAGCGCACTCGCGTACGCAATTCCGTGATCAAATAGCGGGTCGTACTCAGCAACGCCAATGAACGCCGGAGCCAAGCCGGTAGCGTTGTCGATTTCCAGCGCAAGGGCTCGGGGGGCGGCCTTGCGTTCTTATCCTGGAACATAGCCTTCTAGCGAGGCAAGCAAGCCTGAGGTAGTAAGCATGGGAGCCTCTGCGTGCGCCTGCATAGAGAGCAACTCGACGCTGGCCGTCAAAACCGGATAGACCAAAGCTTGAAGCTTGGGCTGCGGCAACTCCATCTCTCTTAGAGCCACGCATAGTCCTGCCGCCAATGAACCACCAACACTATCTCCTGCATTTGCAAGGCTGTTCTGATCTAGCTATGGGAAATCACCGCGACATAAAGCGCGCCAAATCTCCAGCCCATCTTCAAGAGGTGCTGGGAACGGATGCTCTGGGGCCAGCCGATAATCCACGGCCACGACGGCTATCGGGATCACAAAGGAAGAGGCCTGTCCTGAACGACCCGTTTCATAACCAGCGTCGAGGTCAGACGTTGAACGTTGGGCAGCGCCGAAAGGCTCTCATCGTAGAGCCTTTGAAACGCTGGCAGATCTTGAGTGATGACGTGTAGCAAGTAATCGGGCTCGCCAAATAATCGTTGAGCGTCAACCACTTGCGGGATATCAACAAGCGCTCTCTCGAATGCCTCGACCGCTTGCCTGTCACCTTCACGCAACGTGGCAAATACCATGGCGGAAAAGTTAAGGCCTAATGCGCCTGGATCAAGCTGTGCTCGATAGCCGAGCAGCACACCCGACTCTTCCAGTGCGCGTACCCGTCGATGGCAAGGGGAGAGGCTCAGCCCAACGCGCTCGGCGAGTTCGGTGACTGAAAGGCGACCATCCTTTTGCAGCTCAGAAAGAATTTTTCGATCAATCCTGTCCATTTAGAAGAATCTTCCCAACAATAGAGATTATCTGATTATCTTTGGAATTAAATTCTAACAAGAATTCATTATTCTTCCTTGCACCAATAATTACCGGAGCGGGACGATGCAGTACGCGGGATGTCAGCAGCAGGGGTGGATAGCACCATGACCTTGAGCGTTTTCGTTGCCTTTTGGGCAGTGTCGATTTTATTCGTCATTACCCCGGGCGCAGATTGGGCCTATGCAATTTCGGCAGGCCTAAAGGGCCGAGTGGTCATACCCGCCGTGGGTGGGCTGTTGTCCGGCCATTTGATCGCAACCATGATTGTTGCCGGCGGTGTCGGCACGCTGGTGGCCAACCACCCCACTACCTTGACCGTACTGACCGTTGCCGGGGCGGGCTATCTACTTTGGCTGGGCCTGAATATGCTTGCGCACCCCGCTACACCACACTCTGATGAAGTTCAGACATCGGGATCCTGGACGCACTGGGCGATCAAGGGGCTTTGCGTGAGCGGGCTGAATCCGAAGGTCTTCCTGCTGTTCCTGGCGCTTTTACCGCAATTCACCGACGCCACCGCTGCCTGGCCTGTGCCGATGCAAATGATTGCGCTGGGACTCATCCACACCTTCAGTTGCGGCGTGATCTATCTGCTGGTCGGATTTGGCTCGCAGGTGGTACTGCGGGCACGTCCAGCTGCAGCTCAATTCGTCAGTCGTTTTTCCGGCGCGGCCATGATCATCATCGCAGTCATTCTGCTCAGCGAGCAGATGTTCAGTTAATCCAATTTTTCCGCGAGACCGCATCATGAGCGATCAGCCTTCGCCATATGGCAACGCCCAACCGGCGACCCGAGTGCGAATTCCGCACCTGAAACAAATGAAAATGGAGGGCCAGAAATGGGCGATGCTCACTGCGTATGACATGTACACCGCAGCCATTTTCGAGGAAGCGGGAATACCCGTCCTGTTAGTCGGCGACTCTGCATCCAACAATGTCTACGGTAATGAATCCACGCTATCGATCACCGTTGACGAAATGATCCCGCTGGTTCGTGCGGTCAGCCGTTCGACCCGACGGGCACTGGTGATCGCCGATCTTCCATTCGGCTCCTATCAGGCATCTGCGGAACAGTGCTTCCATACAGCGGTGCGCTTCATGAAAGAAGGCGGTGCGCATGCGGTCAAACTCGAGGGCGGGATCGAAATGCTGCCGCAGGTCGAGAAGCTCGTGAAGTCAGACATACCGGTCATGGCGCACATTGGCTTTACCCCTCAGATGGAACATCAGCTGGGCGGTTACCGCGTCCAGGGCCGAGGCGAAGATGCGCAGCGCCTGATTGATAGTGCCAAAGCGCTTGAGGCCGCTGGTGCCTTTGCTGTTCTGATTGAGATGGTGCCTGGTGACGTCGGTCGAGCGATCACGGAAGCCATTTTAATTCCGACTGTCGGGATTGGCGCGGGTAATCATTGCGATGCCCAGGTGCTGGTCTGGCAGGACATGGCCGGACTGCGCGGCGGCCGTCTGCCGCGATTCGTCAAACAATACGCAGATCTTCGATCAGTACTTCACTCGGCAGCGAGGGACTTTGCGCTTGAGGTGAATGCTGGAACATTTCCAGGCCCTGAACATACTTTTCAGGCCCAGCCCTCACCGTCCAGGGAGTTGTGATGAAAAGTCCAAGAGAGCGTGCAGCCGAAGGTCTTGAGGTAGGAGACCGATTCACGGTAGTCCGCTGCTTTACAGAGGACGATATTCGCCGATTCGCGCAAATCTCTCGCGATTACAATCCGGTTCACTGCGACACACGCTACGCAGAGTTGCGTGGGTTCAAGGCCCCCATTGCCCATGGCTTGCTGACGGCCAGCCTCGTCACCGAAGTGGGTGGGCAAATTGGTTGGCTCGCTACAGGAATGAGTTTCGAGTTTAAACGTCCCGTTTATGCGGGAGACGAGATCACCTGCCACTGGCTCATCGTTGATATCGATGAGCGCGGTCGCGCAAAAGCAGAAGTCAGAATACTGAACGCAGAGGGCATTACGGTGCTGGAGGCGAAGACGACTGGCGTACTGCCTGGGACTGAGGAACGTCAGCGCTTGAAACAGATGCTCGCTGATGGAGATCCAACCAATGGAGTCACACACTTTGTCGGTTGATTGCTTGCCGTCGATGGGTGGGCGTCCGACTTTAGCTGCTGGGTACCGACTGCGGCTGCACAGGGCGCAGCCCGTCGGCACCAGGTCTTTCATTTCGCTGAGTGTTATCGCCGAGATGGGCCCCGGCCTTCCCACAAATTCGCCGGAACACATACGGCTCCATCCAACAACAACCTTGCCGTTCGCATCAGCCCGCAACTGACCAACTGACCATTGTGAAGGCGCATCTCCACTGTGAACTCGCCCATCGAGTGTTCAACCGAAACTCGCTTTACGTCTCCATCCTTCACCCTGGTCAGACGTGAAGCCACACTGCCCTCGATCAAGCAGGCAGCGGCAACACTGACTGCACCGAACACCCCAATGCTGGTATGGCAACGATGAGGGATGAATGTACGGGTGCTGAGCGCCCCACCGGCTTGTGCCGGTGCAATCAGGCACATTTTGGGCACGTTACGCTGACTAACATCGCCGAGGTTCATGCGCGGGCCGGCCTGCAGGCGGATCGATTCAAGGCGGGCTTTCAACTCAGTATTGGCATCCAGTTGTGCCGGACTCTCATAGCCGCCCAAAGCGAGGTCTTCGGCTCGGATCAGCACCACTGGCATGCCATTGTCCACGCAGGTGACTTCAACGCCGTCGAACAGATCCACTGCGTTGCCAGTCGGCAACAAAGCACCGCAACTAGAGCCGGCGACATCCTCGAACTCCACGATCAACGACGCACCACCACCGGGAACTCCGTCGATTCGCACATCACCGGTGTAGCAAACCGCACCATTGGGAGTAGGCACATGCGCAATCGCAATCTGCCCGGTGTTCTCCATGAAGATACGTACCGGGGTCACATCCCCCGTCACATCCACCAGTCCGCGTTCGATGACGAACGGGCCGACACCGGCGAGGATGTTGCCGCAGTTCTGGCCATAATCGACTCGCGGCTCCTCCACCAACACTTGGGCAAACAAGTAGTCGACATCAGCTTCGGCACGCGTGGACGGCTTAATGATCGCCACCTTGCTGGTCAGCGAGTCGCCGCCACCGATGCCATCGATCTGGCGCGCATCAGGCGAGCCCATGACGGCCAGCAAAACGCGGTCTCGCAGTGCCGACGCCTCTGGCAAGTCTTGAGCAAGGAAATAAGCCCCTTTCGACGTCCCCCCGCGCATCAACAGGCAAGGAATGCGTGTCTGGCTCATGCTCAATCTCCGAGATCGTCAAGACTGTCGACGTACCGCAACCCTTTTTCAGCGAGGCGTGTACGCATGTTGTAGATGTCCAGCCCCAATTCGCCCTTCGCCAAGCGCAAGGCCTTTTGCTCTTCCAGATCGGCACGCGCTCGACTGGCTTCGACAACCTGGGGCACTTCGCCGCGACGCACGATAACCACACCATCGTCATCGGCTACCACCACGTCACCAGGGTTGACCAACTGACCGCCGCATACCAGTGGCAAGTTGACCGAACCAAGGGTCTCCTTGATCGTGCCCTGAGCACTGATGGCACGAGACCATACCGGGAACCCCATCTCGCGCAGCGTGTGGGTATCACGCACGCCGGCATCGATCACCAGGGCGCGCACGCCGTGAGCCTTGAGCGAAGTGGCGAGCAGGTCGCCGAAGTAGCCGTCGGTGCATGGCGAACTGGGGGCGACCACCAGGATATCGCCGGGGCGGCACTGCTCCACCGCCACATGGAACATCCAGTTGTCGCCCGGCGCCACCAGCACCGTGACCGCCGAGCCACTGATCACTGTGCCTCGTTGTATTGGTGTGATCGAAGACGTCAGCAGGCCTTTTCGCCCCTGAGATTCGTGGACGGTCGCGACACCGAAGCGCCGCAATTCATCGACCAACACCTGGTCGGCCCTGGCGATGTTGCGCACGACAACACCGGTTTTTCCGATCAACTCGCTCATCCCAGATTCTCCGTCACGCGCGGGAAGATGCTTTGGTAGCCCTCGCCATAAATGATGTCGCGGCTGGAGGTAATCCCGACGTTGCGCTTGGCTTGCACACCACGCTGCAGGGCAACGCGCGTGTAGTACTCCCAGAGGTGTTCCTGACCGGCCATGCACTGGATGGCGGCGTACTTTTTGTCCCAGACCGAAGTGATGTCAAGCAACACGTCAGGGCGCCATTCGCATTGCTCGGGCTGGTGAGGTTCGAAGCTGTAGACCGGTGGTGCGCCGACGATTTTCTCGCCCGGTTTGTAGCCTTCGGCCTGGGCGATGATACGTGCCTCTTGGGTCAAGTTCATGGCAAGCGGGTGATCGTAGTTGTAAGGATCTTTCAGCGAATGGCTCAACACGAATTCGGGCTGAACCCGGCGGAACACATCGGCCAGGCGAAACAGCGTTTCCTTGTCGGCACGCATCGGGTAGTCGCCGATATCGAAAAACTCGACACTGGCACCCAGGATATCGGCGGCGGCCTGGGCCTCTTCGCGGCGAGCGCTTTTGACTTTGCCTTCGCTCATCTCGCCCTTGCGCCACAGCTTGGCGGACTCACCGCGTTCGCCGAAGGACAAGCAGACGATGTGCACGTTGTAACCCTGCTGTGCATGCAGCGCGATGGCACCACCGGCACGCCAGACGAAATCGGCAGAGTGTGCGCTGACGACCAGCGCGTTTTTTGGTGATTCGTTCATTGCGGATTCTCCTCCTGCGTTTCGAAAGAGCATCGCACCGTGAACCACTGAGGTAGAAATGCGTTAGAGTTTTCGAGGTATGCTTTTTTTTTATTGCCTACAGCCAATGGGCGATACATAGTCAGACTTAAACATCGATATGTAGAGCACGCTTCCCATGGAGACCAATGAACTTCCCAGCCTGATGCAGGTGCGAGCCTTCGTCAGAGTCGCCGACCATGGCAGCGTTTCGAAGGCTTCTGTGGCCCTGTTCCGGGCGCAGTCAGTGGTCACCCGGTCTATTTCCGAATTGGAAGCCCGGCTGGATGTACTGTTGTTTGAACGTCATGCCAACGGTATGCGTTTGACCGATTACGGTGCGCGGCTATTGCCTCGGGCTCGTCGGGTACTGGCCGAGCTTGAAAGCGTGCCACGCTTACTAGGTAATGGGGAGAAGCGTGCTGTCGAACCGCTTTACCTGTTCCAGAACAGGCGCCTGCAAGTTTTTGTCAAACTTTGTGAAACCCACCATATGCAGACCGTTGCCAGCTTGCTTGGTCTAAGCCAGCCGGCGATCAGCTCGACCATCAAGGTCATGGAAAATGGCTGTGCCCAATCATTGTTCGAGCGTACACCTCGCGGACTGCAGCCGACGCGTGTCAGCCATGAAATCCTCTTTCCGATCCGTCGGGCGCTGAACGAGTTGCGCCATATCGAGACCGATATCACCGCAATGCGCGGTGACCTGCAAGGCCTGGTACATGTCGGTGCCCTGCCCTTGGGTCGTACGCGTATTTTGCCCGAGGCCATCGTGCGCTTGATGGCCGAACACCCTGCGACCCAAGTTATCACCAACGAAAGCCCATTCGATCTGCTGGCGACCGAGTTGCGAGCCGGCGATGTGGACTTCATTTTTGGCGCCCTACGGCCGCAGGCCTATGCCAGCGACCTGAGCGGTGAAGTGTTGCTCACGGAGGAAATGGTAGTGGTGGCGCGGCGTGATCACCCACTCTATCTAAAAACGGCTTTGCAAGATGAGCTCAGCGCCGCCCAGTGGGTACTGCCTCGCGCCGGATCGCCCGCCCGGCAAATGCTCGACGAGTGCTTCACCCGATTCGGGATTGCGCCGCCCCGACCGATGGTGGAAAGCGGCGACATGTCTATCATTCGTGGACTGTTATTGCGTTCGGACATGCTCGCCGCAGTGTCCACTCACCAGCTGGAACATGAGATTGCCTCTGGCGAATTGTGCATCCTGCCGCTGGAGCTGAGGCAAACTACCCGGGCCATCGGCCTGACTTATCGTAGCGGCTGCCTGCACTCTCCGGTGGCTCAAGCCCTGATGGATACGATTCGCCGGGTAATCCTTGAGGCAGGCAGTGGTTCAGGCCCGTCACCAACCTAATATGTGCCTGGAGCACTGCTTCGCGAGGAGGCTCAATGAAACAGTTTGAGTTTGCCCATTTACGGGAAAACTACCAATAGTCACGTGCGAAAGCGTCCTACCAGCCCGCTTAACTCCTCCGCAAGCTGTGTCAGCTGCTTGCTGGCAGTGTTCGTTTGTTGCGCACCTTCCGAAGATTTCGCCGAGAGGTCGCGGATTGTGAGGAGATTGCTGTCCACTTCACGCGCCACCTGCGCCTGTTCTTCCGCTGCGCTCGCGATCACCAGGTTGCGCTCATTGATCTGGCCGATGGCAGCGAATACTTCTTCCAGCACTACACCGCTCGCTTGAGTCATGTTTAGCGCCACCTGTGCTTTAGACGAACTAGCGTGCATAGCTCCAACCGCCTGTTCGGCTGTGCTCTGCACGCTAGCAATGATCTGTTCGATTTCACGAGTCGACTCCTGCGCCCGGTATGCCAGCGTCCGTACCTCGTCGGCCACCACCGCAAAACCACGTCCGGCTTCACCGGCGCGTGCTGCTTCAATGGCAGCATTGAGCGCCAGTAGGTTGGTCTGTTCGGAAACCGACCGTATTACGTCCAGTACTTTGCTAATGTTTCGCACTTCATGAGCCAGATTTTGAATGCATTCGGCGCTGCCCTGGATATCGGCTGTCATCGATTGGGTTCCCTCGATATTCTCGTGGACTTGCTGACGGCTCTTTTTCGATAGGTTGTCGGAGGCAGCGGCCGTTTGCGAAGTCGACACGGCGTTACGAGCCACCTCTTCGATGGCGCTCGTCATTTCGTTGACTGCCGTGACGGCCTGTTCCAATTGCTGGTTCTGCTGCTGAAGCCCACGATTGCTTTCTCCTGTTATCGCATTCAGTTCTTGTGCAGCTGACGCCAGTTGGGTCGCGGAACCGGTGATCAGATCCAGGGTGACGCGCTGGCTGGTTTGCATGCGATGAAGCTCGACGAAGAGTTCGCCAATTTCGTTGCGGCCAGGAACGGTCACAGGCTGAGTGAGATCGCCACCTGCGATACGTCGAAAATGTTGACCTGCATCGCGCAAGGGCCGCAATACACGGGTAGCGATAAAGACCCAGCACAGGATGGCCATGGCCAATGTAATAACGCCCAGTGTAGCTGCCACGGTCTGCGCCATTTTCAGCCGGTCAACTGATTGCACAATGATCTGCTTGCTTCGTGTTTCCAGCTCGCCAACCAGCTTTAGGCGTACCGCCTGCAGCTTGGCCATGCCATCAACGGCCGCTTTATTTGACTCAATGTAATCTGCGGCCGACAAAGCACGCACCGCTGCGCGCTGGCCGACAACGGCAGCCCCGAACTTGTCGAAGCAGACCTTGAGTTCGTCGGCCATACCCTTGAGCAACGGATCTTTAATGGCGTCGGCGGCAGCATTGAGCTTGGCGATACTTTCCACCCAGATACCCTCGCTACGCAACAGACGCGCATGTGCATCCTCAACGTGGCCGCCCATACTTTCTATGAACGCCGAAGAGACGTTAGCACTAGTTCGGGTAGCCAATAGCAGCGAATTGTTTACGCCGTCGATGACAATAGTGGCGCTGTTCAACTCGATGATCTCGTCGTGGCTGGTGACTGCCGCCCGCCAACTGCTCAGGGTCAAGAAGAGCAATGCCACGATGAAGAGTAAGAGCACCGTGATCATACCGGTGCGGATTTTAAGATCAGGGAACATTTGACGAGCTCCAAGTAGTGACCGCGGCTGAGCAGGCTCGCACCCGCAGGGGATTGAGGCCGTACACGACTTCGTGAACGACAATGGTCACCTGTGGGGCGAATCTGCTTGCCAAGGCGTTAGAGCAGGCTCAATGGATAGCTGATGATCAGACGGTTCTCATCAAACTCATTGCTGCTGTAGTCCCGACGAATGCTGGAATTACGTAGGCGCAAGTTGAGGTTCTTGAAGGTGCCGCTCTGCACGGTATAGGCCAGCTCGGACTCACGTCCCCACTCCTTGCCATCGGTGATGCTGCCTGTGTGCACGTTTTCCCCGCTGATGTAGCGGTTCATCAAAGTCAGGCCGGGGATGCCAAGGGCAACGAAATTGTAGTCGTGGCGCAGTTGCCAGGATTTCTCTCGGGCGTTGTCATAACTGTTGTTGAAGCTATCGTTGGCCAGGGTACCGCCGCTGGTGCCGTTGACCCGCATCCATGCGTTGTCACCGGTGAGCTTTTGCAGGCCGACGTAGAAGGTGTTGCCACCGTACTTGGCCGAGAGCAGCGCTGAGGCGGTGCGGTTGTCTAGGTCGCCGGCGCGGGCACTGCCGTCCTCGCGTCCCCAGAAGTAACCCAGGTTTGCCCCCAGCGTCCAGGCGCCGAGCGGTTGACTGTGTACCAGTTGCAGATACTGTTGCTGATAGATGTCCTTGAGCTCGGCATTCCACAGGCCAATCATGGTGCGCTTGTCGTTAAAGCTGTATTCACCGCCGACGAAGTTGAAGCGATCGGACGTGAACGCGGTTTTCCCCTGCATGAACATGTCGTCCATGCTTGAATCGTTGCGTGGGCTGTTATGCCGGAACTGACCGCCGTACAGGGTCAGGCCATCGATATCCTGCGAGGTGATCTGGCCGCCACGGAAGGTTTGCGGCAGCGAACGGCCATCGTCGGAACGCAGGATCGGCAATACCGGCATCCACTCACCGACCTTCAGTTCGGTTTTGCCCACTTTCATTTTCCCGGCGACCGCCAAGCGGCCGAAATCATCGGCAGGACGCCCATCGCTATCGAGTGGCAATAGCTGCGTACCACCGGTGCCCTGCCCACCATCAAGCTTGACCGAATAGAGTCCCAACACATCTACGCCAAATCCCACCGTGCCCTGGGTGAAACCCGAACGAGCATCGAGGATAAAGCTCTGCGTCCACTCTTCGGCCTTGCCTTGCGGGTAAGCCGGATTGGTAAAGTTGCGGTTGATGTAGAAGTTGCGCAGGTTCAGGTTCGCGCTGGCGTCATCGATGAAACCTGCGGCCTGAACTTCCAGAGGTGCCGTACAAGCAACAGCCAGCGAGCAAGCGATTCGGCGATTAACGGTGATTTTCATTGTTATTGTTTTCCGATTTTTGGGTAAAGAAATGCCCTGCGCCCTTATTTGCCGGGCACACTGGGATCAAGCGAAAAATGGGTGATGGCGACCCGGAAAAGGTCGCCGAGAACTAACGGAGCGATCGCCCCTGAGGATCAGCGAGAGGTTTTGCCCGCCACCGAGTACAGCACCTGCTGGTTGCGGGTCTTCATAAACTCCTCAAGGGTCTGCCCACGCATTGCTGCGTAGACCTGCAGATTTGGAATGCCGAGCACAGCAGCGAGTTTTTCCAGCACAAAGAAAATCGCCCCGTACTGGATCAGACCGCGCCAGTCACGACGTCGCATCAGATCGCATTCCTCTTCGCTCAAGCCACCCTCCTCGTACAGCGCCTCCGGTGCCTCAAGAAATCGTTGGCGCCATTGCGGCTCGATCATCCGGTGCAGGAATTTGTTCAGGCAATAGCCCTTGGCGCTGCGCTCCAAGGTGAACGGGTAGGTGCCTTCCAGTTTTTCGATACCCGCCAACTGATGCTGCATATGCTGCAAGTGACGCGCAGTGACTTCGACGGGCACCTCCCTGTCCTGATTCTCCAACAACAGCGTGGCGATACCCGTCATGGACGGCAGGTAGTAGTCCTGATGCAGGTTCTTCACCGTGGCCGACAGGGCACCGCGCATGATCAGCCAGGTGATGACTTCAGAGCCTTCCATTCCGCCGAGGGTGGCGTACTCGGCATGGGTGATTTCGGTCAGGCGCACCGGGTCGTTGACCAGCAGATCAACAAATTGCTCATCCCATTGCGGGTTATTGAAGCCGCAACGCTCGCCATGCACCTGATGGGACACCCCACCGGTCGCGACAATGGCCACCTTTAGATCTTCGGGATAGCTTTCAATGGCACGGCGCAAGGCCTGGCCCAGTTTGTAGCAGCGCAGGGCACTGGGAATCGGGAACTGCAACACGCCGACCTGTAGCGGCACGATTTCTACCGGCCACTCAGGTTCGCACGGCAAAAGTGCAGACATCGGCGAAAAAAAGCCATGATCCAGTGGCTTGTCACGGAAGAAACTCATGTCGAATTCATCGGCCATCAGACTTTGACCAATGTGCCGCGACAGCGCCGCATGTCCGCCAACCGCGGGCAGCAAACGCGGATTACCGCCCTCATCCGCCACCTCGTAATGCTCATCGACTCCCAAGGAGAACCCGCCATAGTGGTCGAAGAAGAACGAGGTCACATGGTCGTTGAAGATGTAGAATAACACATCCGGTTGTTGCTCCTTCAGCCAGACTTTGATCGGTTCGAAGCCTTCGAAGATCGGCGCCCAGGCCGCCTCATTCTGTTTTTCGTGATCGACGGCAAAGCCGATGGTTGGTGTGTGCGATACAGCGAGGCCACCGATGATGCGTGCCATGATGAGTTCCTTTGTTCGAAGTAGATTATTGCGTCAGCAAAGCCTTATTTACCCGTCGCCGAGCATGACCGTTGGCCAGGATTGCCAGTGCAGCGATGAAAGCCGGCACGCTCAGCAGGGTGAACAGCAACGGCAGACCTAACCCGAGGCTGAGCACTGCACCACCGATGAGAGAACCAAAGATAGCCCCGAAGCGACCGATCCCCAGCATCCAGCTCACACCCGTAGCGCGAAAATCAGTTGGGTAGTAGCCGGGAGCAAAAGCATTGAGTCCGGTCTGCGCACCGCTCATACAGAATCCAGCCGCCACTACGCCGAATGCCAACAGACTTGACTCGAGACTGAATGCTCCCAGTAGCAGGATGAACGCACCGCCCATCGCGTAGGCCATTGCAATCACACGGTTTGGATTACGCCGATCCATGGCCCAGCCGACCACAATTGCGCCGACCGTGCCGCCGATCTGGAACAGGCCAGTAATAGTCGCCGCGCGCTCGATGGACAGACCACCTTCGCGCAAAAGCGTCGGCATCCAGCCCATGGTCAGGTAGATCACCAACAGGCCCATGAAATAAGTCATCCATAGCGCGACGGTGCCAAACCGGAAGCCCTCGCTGAAGAGCATGCGCACGGGCGCCTTATGCTGAGTCTGAGGCTCGGTCATGGTGAATTTCGTGGTGGCCGAAAAGGTGCCACCCAGTTTGTTCAGCACTCGGGCGATCTGGCTGGCGGGGGCATTACGAGTTGCCAGGAAACGTGCGGATTCGGGCAACAGCAGCCAGAGGAACGGCAACAACACTAGCGGCAGGATTCCACCAGCCAGGAGCACCGATTGCCAGCCGTGGTGCGGGATTAGCCAGGCCGCCAAAAAACCGCCCATCCCCGACCCCATGTTGAAACCGGTAAACATGATGGTAATGAACAACGACCGGTTGCGCTCTGGCAGGTACTCGGAAAGCAGTGTTGTGGTATTGGGCAGCGCTGCGCCCAAAGCCACACCCGTCAACAAACGCAAGGCCGCCAGTTCGTAAGGATTGCTGGCAAATGCGCAAGCAAGACTCAACAAACTGAAACCAGTAACGGCGAACAGCAGTATTTTTTTGCGCCCTAGGCGATCGGCATAGGGGCCAGCCGTCAGGGCGCCAATGGCCAACCCGACCATGCCGGCACTCATGACTGGGCCAAAGGCCGCTTTGGACAGGCCCCAATCTTGAATCAGCGAAGGCGCGATAAAACCCATGACCGCGACGTCAAAGCCATCGAACAGCACAATGAAGAAACACAGGCTCATGATGAGCCACTGATAGCCGGCAACCGGGCGGTTGTCGATCCACGCTTTGATATCGACCGTTTCGTGACGCATGCTTTTCACCTTCTTATTTTTGTAGACCATCCGACAGGCTAGGGAATGAAAAGACCTTTTCACTCAGTCGGATACTAGGCATGACTGTAAAGCCGCAAGTGCTCGCCCCGCCTCTAGGAAATCCTTAAGCAGATATCGGTTTTTCTTATCGGGGACGCAAGGACGGCGTAATCAACGCAATGGTTCGCGAACAGCTAATCAGTGCCAGCCTGATCACAGGCGCCAGCGTATTGTTTCCCGCGCTGCCTGCTTCGGAGAGCGTTTTGGATGTCTTCGTGGCAACCGACTCTTCCGGCAACTTCATCATCGCAACTCAACAGGCAATCTATGAGCGCATGACATAAACAGGCGCTCTAATGCTGCTTGGTTATCGCTGCCCCATGAGCAATTGCGCGAATGGCGCTACGACACCACAGCCCTGGAGTGCCGAAACCGCATTTGCGCAGATGGCCGCAGGTGCTGCGTGCTCGCACTGTGCTTATCCCTTTGCCAACCGTCGCGCCAATCGCGAGAAGGTGCAGGCGCAGGATAAGCCAAGTTTCTGGCTGGCGGCCCGCCGCCAGCATTAGGCCAAGTTCTTCTTGCCCGATTCTCGGCACAGGTCGCAGATTCAATCACCTACGCTTTTTGCTAGATAAGCTGATACAAAGCTCAAAATCACCCGATAAAGAAAAACGATACCTGCTTAAGCATTTCCCAGAGGAGTAGCAGAGACCTGTGGCCTAGAGTCAGCCCCAGAGTTAGGCTATTAAGCAGTCCAACTTTGTAGTCTTTTTTACAACAATAAGAAGGTGAAAGCATGAGTCACGAAACAGGCTTCAGCATGAGCGGCAACGATGTCAACACGGGTTCGACGTTGAACTCAAATAAGCAGAATCTGAGAGCTTTAATTCGCGCCGGTGTGATTGGCGGGCTGACTGGCGCGGTAATCATCTGGATTTACGAGGCCCTGATTTGGGTTGGGGTACAACATCTAATGCCGCTCGCCGGCATTCCGCGTAACGCGACAGGTCTCGTGTTCGGCAAGGAAGTTCAAGAGGCGCTCGGCCCATGGGCCTATCTTCTCGGCACTGCGATTCATTTTTTCTTCGCAATCGGATGGGGCGTCCTGTTTGCCCTCATCTGGCCGTATTTCCGCCGTCGTGGATATGAAGCGACTTTCATCGCGCTGTTCTACGCAGTCATCGCGTGGGTCGTGATGCACGTGGCTATCGCCATTGCTTCGGACAATCATCCGAATTACTACGACCCTGTCGTCATCATTGGCGGCTTCATGTCGCACTTCTTCTTCACGGTATCACTCGCACTAACCGTGAAGAGGTTGATGGCGTCGTGCCCGGGCGCGTAGTTCGGAGCACCCGTTAAGACTGATCTATCGGTAGCTTAAAAGCGTTCGACCTTCAGGCGGCAGAGATCCGGTTTTTCGCCTTGCGCCGGTTCACCGCCCCTGAAGGAAATGTCCTTAAGTAACAGCTTGATCTGTTTGGGCCGTTGATACGATGCCAGGTTCTCTCGGTTTACTCTTCCGGCCCCGATCACCTTGAGTCCGGCAGCAAACATCCCATAAGGTCTATTAGTTACAGAAAGAAGTCGACCGTTGTCGCTTCCCTACCCACTCGGTCAATCCGCTCCCCATTACATCTAGAGAAAACATTCAATCCCTGCGCAACAGAGCCTTGTGGTACTTGCTTGAGGCTCTTACTGGCAGTCTCGATCAGCACTGAAACTCTTCAGCCACGAACTCTGTCTGACCTTGCTGCTTCTGCTGCTTATGCGGTAGCGGTTGAATCGCGGTGATAACAGGCTTGCCTGTCTGGGGGCACTTCAACAGTACACAACTCACTCCGTAAAGCTCTTCAATGAGAGCAGTAGTCACGACTGTGTCTGGAGCGCCCTAAATAACAATACGCCCCGCCTTCATGGCCACCAGATGGTCTGCATATCGGCACGCGCTGGAAAGATCATGCAGAACCATGACCACCGTCTTGCCGGCATTGGTCAGTTGGCGAACGAGCTCAAAGACTTCTATCTGGTGACCCAAATCCAGCGCTAAAGTTGGCTCGTCCAACAACAGCAAAGGCGTGTCCTGGGCGATTGCCATCGCAATCCAGGCGCGTCGTCGCTGTCCACCGGAGATGGATTCGAGCGCACAGCCTGCCAACTCGACAAGGTCGGCGGCGTGCAATGCATTTTCTGAGATCAGTTGATCCTTGGAGCTCCACTGACGCATCAAGCCCTGATGCGGTTGCCGGTCAAACCGGATGAGCTCATTCACGGTTATCCCCTCTGGCGCACTTGCGTCCTGAGGTAGCAGGGCCAATAACCAGGCAACGTCGCGGGTTGGCAATGAACCAATTGGCTGACCGTTAAGCAAGACGGCGCCACTGCGTGGTTTATTGAGCCGCGCCAGGCCAGCGAGCAAAGTGGAGTTTCCACAGCCATTGGGGCCGACGATGACCGTCACCTGTCCTTGCGGAATGTGCAAGTTCAGGCCATTGACCACCATGCGTCGTCCGTACCCGAGATACAGATCGCGCGTTTCCAGAGTGGCCATGGCGTCGCCGATGCACGGTAACTCGAATCGCTTTATTGGACTCTCCGATCAGGTTGGCGCAAAACAATCCATATCAGATAAGGGCCGCCAATGATGGCCATCACGATACCGACAGGCACCTCTATGGGGGACAGGTTATTGCGACCTGCCAAGTCGGCGACCACCATCAGCAGCGCCCCGCTCCAGGCCGAGTTCAAAACCGGAACACCACGCTGCCTGGCAAGATAACGCGCTATTTCCGGTGCAATCAGCGCCACAAGTCCTACCGGGCCGACCACCGCTACGCCCAACGCTGTAAGCCAAACGGTCGCCGCCAACGTCGTCAGGCGCACGCCGAGGCTGATAGACACCCGTTCAGAAAAACCCATCGCAGCCAGCCGGCGCCCCAGCAGACAGGCCCAGGGCGAGCCAAAGAACAATCCTGCCGCGAGCGCCCTAATGGCAACGGCCGACGTCCCATTCAGGCTGCCTACCGTCCACGGGTAGGCGCGATTGGCAGCGTCTATAGGGGCCTGGGAGAGCATGAGATTTGTTAGTGCGCTGAACATCGCGCCGACGCCGATACCCGTAACGATGAAACGATAGCCCCGTGAACCCGAGCCAGACGCCAGAGCGAACGTCAAAACAACTGCAGTGGCCGCTCCGGAAAGAGCCAGAATCGAGGGCAACAGGCTAGTGGACGTTGCCACGATGGAAGCCACCGCAAAAGCAGTGGCGCCATTGTCCAATCCGACAATTCCAGGAGTAGCCAGTCGATTGCGCGCCAAGGTTTGCATCAGGCAGCCGGCGGCGCCGGTCGACACAGCCGCGAGTATCCGCGGCATTCGAAGCGTATTGATCAGTAACCGGCTGACGGCATCTCCCTGATCTGCCAGGACGAGCAACGCGTCCTTGACAGGTAAGCCCCAGGAATCCAATCGGGCCAGCCGCGGCATTGGCCGTTCCGACCAGTATCGCGACCACGATTAGCGCCCCCAGACGCACTCGCTGTGGATGATGGCCAAGGCTGCTGGCCAACGCCTCTCCCAAGGCCAGTGCCGCCAATGGGCGAACCAAAGGTAGCATCAATATCAGTCCGCAAATCAGGCCCGGTAGCGCTGCGTAGAGTGTTTCGACAGGCCGACCAGCCAGAGAGCCAATCACCCAAAAGCGCATTTCGTCGGCGGTACGCTGATCCCGGAGCAGCAACAGACCACTCAGGGCGCTGAGAAACCCTGAAAACGCCGCACCAGCCAAAATCAGGCGAACGGCATCACTGCCTACGCCACGAAGCCAGCAGACAGCCATGACCAGAAAACAGCCGATTAATGCGCCGACTACGGCAACACTGAAAGCGAGAGATAAGGCCGAAGCGCCTTGGCTAACCCAGATGCCAGTCCACCCTGGAAGGCTCCCAGCAATAAACCCAAACCCAGCGTTACAGCCATATTGATCGGCGCAAAGGTATACACCGAAACCACGCACGCCTGGCAGATCAAAAACAGCATGAAGGCCTTACCGCGACTAATGTTGACGCTGATACGACCATAGATTAAAGACCCCAATAGCGAACCGATGATGTGCACCGCCAGGTATCCTGAGGTCGACGCCACCGGTAGGTTGAGCACCATGCGCATGTAGGTGGGGAGCCATGTGATCATGATGTAAGCATCGCCAAAGATGCCGCTGGCCAGAACCGTACTGATCAAGGTTACTCGACGGTGCTCACTGCCGAAAATTTCCCGTAGGTTCATTTTCTTCGGTGTGCGGCTGGCTTGAGTAAATGCCTCGGATTCTGGCACAAGGCGCCGGATGAACCAGATCAGAAACGCTGGTAACAGCCCAATGGCGAAGAAGGCGCGCCAGGCGATGTATTCTGGCAGCCAGGCGAATACGACCGGCATCAAGGTCAGCGAAATAGCATATCCGACGGCATAGCCACTTTGCACCGAAGCAGCAACACGCCCCCGCAAGGCCGGTGAAATGGCTTCACTGATCAAAACCGCGCCGACAACCGCTTCTCCGCCGTAGCCGATACCCTGTAGAAACCGCACTGGCAGAAACTGCCAGAAGCTACTGCATAAGCCGGCCAGGCAGGTAAACAATGCAACCAACAACACAGTGATCTGCATTACCTTTACACGCCCAAAGCGGTCGGCCAAAAGGCCTGCACCCCAACCTCCGATAGCGCTGCCGATCAGCGAAACCGAACCCAGCATGCCGGCGTCAGATTTGCTCAACGCCAGCACAGTCATCAACACAGGCATCATCAGTGCATAGATGGTTGAATCCATCGTATCCAGCGTGAATCCACCAAAGCAGGCCAATAGGTGCGTTTTTCTTTTGGCGTAAGCACCGAATACCAACCAAGTCGCATAGCGCAAACATCTTCTTTTTATGATCTGCGGGAATGTTAACGAGGGGCTTCGGCAGGGGGGCGTGCGAAAAACTTATGCAGGAAGCGGTAATTTTTATACGGACTTATTCAAAGACCTGCCGTGTTGTTTGCAGGTCTCGAAGGCAACCATCCACTGCTACTGAGCAGCGGCCTTGATGGCCGAAAACATCTGTTTGCCAGCCTCACCAGGGGCAGCATTCTTGTTGCTCAGGAAATTGCTGACCACATCGAAGATTGCCCCCTGCACTGCTTGGGAAGTGGACATGTTGAACGCCATACTTGGCTCCAACGTACCAGCCTTCTCGGCTTCGGCGAAATCTTTGGAGGAAGCTTGAGCACACCTATCAAACTTGCTCATGTCCAGCCCCTTGATAACCGGGATTGAGCCTTTGTTCTGATTGAAGACGTACTGGAATTCCGGTTCCAGAGCGACCTTGGCCAAGTAGTCACGCGCCGCATTGTTGCCGGGCATATCATTCTTCTTAGACAATTTGAACATGACCAGTGAGTCAATCGTGTAGGTATAGATCCCTTGCGAACCTGGGAAAGGTACACACTCGTAATCCGTACCAGCATTCTTACCGGCCGCCGTCCACTCACTTTTGGCCCAGTCGCCCATGATTTGCATGCCCGCTTTGCCATTGATGACCTTTGCCGTTTCCAGGTTCCAGTCCTGGCCGGTGCCATCAGGATCCATATAGGTTTGTAGTTTGCGAAGCGCCGCAAAAACCTCGGTCATTTTTGAGCCGGTCAGTGTCTCCTCATCATTTTCAATGAAGGCCTTCCGAAAACCCTCGGCTCTCATGATGCTCAGCACCAGACCTTCAAATACAGTTGTGTCCTGCCAGGGCTGTCCACCGTGAGCAATCGCAATGAAGCCCGCAGCCTTGAGCTTGTCGCCCGCAGCGTAGAGTTCTTCCAGGGTTGACGGGGCCTTGTCCACGCCGGCCTTCTTGAGCACCTCAGGGTTGACCCACAACCAGTTGATGCGATGGATGTTCACCGGCACTGCTACATAGTGACCTTCGTACTTCATGATGTTGGCAACGGTCTTGGACAGCAAACTGTCCCAGTTGTTTGCCTTGGCCACCTCATCGACGCTGGTCAGCAAATCCAGCTTGCCCCACTCCTGAATATCCGGCCCCTTGATCTGTGCAGCTGAGGGCGGGTTACCGGAGACAGCTCGGGTTTTTAGCACCGTCATTGCAGCTGCTCCGCCGCCGCCCGCCACAGCGCTGTCTTGCCAAGTGAAGCCATCCTTTTCCACTATCTGTTTAAGCACTTCCACAGATTTGGCTTCTCCTCCCGACGTCCAATAGTGAACGACTTCGACAGTGCCCTTGCTATCAGCGGCGTGCACCGAGAGAGGACAAAGTGTGGCCAAGGAAATGACAGCAGCAAGGCGATTGATTGCGTTCATCTTTGTACCTTTTTTGTTGTTATGTATGGCAAGCGTCGCCTGCCAAGTAGAGGCGCTCCTCAATCGGATTGAGTGCGCCAATTTCGATAGCAACAGCTCCGTGAACTCAGGAGATACCTAACCCGTTGCGACCGATAGCATTCAATTGTTCCGACGTGAATCGGTCTTCCCATGCTGTTTCGTAATGCTCTGGCGGGAAATCGTCTGGCGACTCGCCTGCCTTGAACGCTCTAAATACGTCCTTGGCATATTTGAGATTTTTTGGGCACATCGGAGCCGCCGGCACGTACATTACGTTGCCCCACCCCTCTTGGTTTTCAACAGGAGCAACACTATGGATGACGTCGCAATGCCACCAAACTGAATCACCTGCCTGCACGTCGGGGATAGGGGTCATTCCCTGCAGCAGTAACGGGTGCCACTTTTCCGATACCGGAAGTACCTTGCCTGGGGAAACACCACACAGCTCATCATCTGGAACGTCGTTCAGCAATGGGCGTAAAAGCATATAAGCCATGGCTTTGGGGATCGGCAATGTATGCAGGACTCCCTGATCGGCTCTCATGTCGGAAAGGGCTGTCCACCCCTGAAAAGTTCTGAAAGCTGAACACTTGACTGTATTTTTGTACGCGTACTCATCCACCTCAGTGCGATGGGCGGCATCCCACGGGTCATATGATTTGAAATCGTTGCTGTAGATTTTGTCGAAAATTTTCAAATAGGCAGGATGCAGCCACCGCTCCAAAGCACCCGAATCGGTGTGTGCCCCCAACCCTTTAGAGGTGGTGCCAGGTGGCCGGCGGCGTACTCGGTCAGGGTAAAGAGCGTTGACATTCGGATTGAACCAGTCCTGCCCCTGGGAATGAATTTTCCATAGCCGATTCAGAAAGGATTGCGCAGTGCCCATGCGCTCATCCTGGCGCAGTTGCATCTGCGAGCTCGACCAATAAATCGGAAAAATCTCCGGCCGCGAAGCATCGAGGTTTCCAAAAAACTGATCGACAGGCCCGCGATAAACCCCATCAAAATCATTCCTGTCGAGGTACTCCAACAGGTTCCTGTCCCACGTCAGGACTTGCTCTCTAGGAAAGTGGTTTTTAATGACCAAGCAACCGCGACGTTTAATTTGTGTCAATTGCTCCTCTGTCACTTTCCCATTGGCTATGGTGTCGAACTCAAGCACGGGCCAACCCGAGCCGGTCAGTGCCTGCTGCTCTTTGATCGATCCAATTTCGGCCGTAATGAACTCGCTTACCTCAGAAAAAAGCGATTCCACATCGCCTATCTGCGCACGCAACGTCTTTTTCATTTTGACGATGCTGTCTTTGTAGTTTTCGGGAAGGTCGGCACTTTCGAAAGATTGATACTTGCTCATGAGACACCTGAGTTCTTGTTTTTCCTACATGCATGAAAACACCGCAATAGGGATTACGGCAGCCTCATTTCGAGCGTTGGATAATACGATTCTGGCGTTTCTTTCGACGCCTGCGGAACGATCGAGCTACTGGATAAGCTCGATCAGTCGCATGGCAGCATCACTGGAAATGGTGTCCGTGCTTATGCCGGAACTCTGAAGGGGTAACGCCCTTTAGCGTCTTGAACTGACGATTGAAGAGCGCTTGCGATGAGTAGCCCACTTGCTCGGCGATCATTGAAATGGCCAGATTGCCTTGCATCAATAACGAGCAGGCATGTCCGATACGTAGTCGAACGATGTAGTCCAACGCCGAACACCGCGTATGCTTTCTAAACATTCGATGAAACGCTGAAACGCTGACACACGCCATCTCAGCCAACGCCGGCAAACCAAGAGCGCTGGTGTAGTGAGCGTGAATGTAATCGAGGACTCGCCGAATCCTCGCATCCTCGGTGACTTGACTAGCAGCATCCGGAATTCTTGCGGCGGCGATCTTCCTGGCATTTGCATCTTGAGACAGCTTGTTAAGGACGACTAACAGTGAAACCAGACGCTGCGAAGCGTCTTGATCAACCATCGACTCAATGATGGGGCGCAGTTCTCGAGATGCCGCATCGCTGAAATGCAAAGCAGTTTGCGCAGCACTCAGTATGGTTCGAATAGCCCCCATTTCCGGGCAGAGCTTTACCAGTGATTCTGCCCATACATCGGAAAACCAAATGACCAAGGCAATATAAGGTTTCGCGGGATCGATGCGCTCGACTGATGACCAGCTATGTGGGACATTCGGGCCAACCAACACCAGATCACAATCCTCGTAGAGCGCTACATCGTTACTGATATAGCGGTGACCACGACTGTTCAAAGTGAGTGTCAGCTCGTACTCCGGGTGATGGTGCCACTCAAAAGGTATTGCATCCGCAAGCCGCCTGTTCAGGAGCGTCCAGGAAGTATTAGCGTCGGTAGGAACCTGCTCGAAACTGGGCTTCATGACAGCATACTGCCCTTCAAGGAATTGAACACGCCACAATCGTACCATTCAACGCCATTACTGATACTGCCCTGCTCAGCCAATCTTCGGCATCCTCCCATTTTGTCACGGTCAACAAACCGTGGTGCCCAACCTCTCCTACCAAAAAGACAATAGGGAGCGCCAGTGATGCACGGGACGATTACCACCGAAGTACAGGCGCCGACACTTGCCGATAGCAAAGTCCAACGCCTCAGCTTTTTTGTATTCGGGGATGCGGACAAAAACTTGGACTGGTTATGCCGCGAGGCCCAGGCTCTCACGATACTCAATGGGACTGAGAGCGCCGAGGGAAATCTTGATTCGTTTCTCGTTGTACCAACGAATGTATGAATCCAGGGCCTGAATGAACTGCTCGATGCTCGTTGACTGCCAATTGCGAGGATAGAACAGTTCCGTTTTCAGCCGGCCGAAGAAGCCCTCACAAGCCGCGTTGTCAGGCGAGCAGCCCTTGCGCAACATCCAACGAATCAGCTTCGCATCAGCGATGCGCGATAACCAGCCAGGCCAGCGGTAGTGAGCGCCACGATCGGAGTGAACAACAGGCCGTTTATCGGTGCAGGCCACCGTTTCAACGGCGGCATCCAGCATCGTGTTCACAAGCTCGGCATCAGGACGCGTGCCGATCGACCAACTGATTACCTTCCCATCGAAGCAGTCGATCATGGGCGACAGGTACACCTTGCCAGCCGGGATCTGGAACTCCGAGATGTCAGTCAGCCATTTCTCATTCGGAGCAATAGCCGTGAAGTCACGGTTGACGAGGTTTTCCGGCGCGGGACTGATTTCCCCGAGGTAGGAACCGTATCGACGCCGTTTCGGCTTTGCGACGACCAGGCACTCCTGCTTCATCAAGCGCTGCACAACCTTCTCTGACAGACGCATACGCTGCCTGCTCAGCGAAGCCCGCATCCGTCGGTAGCCGTAGCAGCGATGATTGCGCTCGAAAATGTCCGCCATGGCAACACGCACTTCGGTGTACTTTTCCGCGACCTGCATTCGGGCTCGATGATAGAAATAGGGGCTTCGGGCCAAGCCAAGCGCTTCAAGCAGCTCTGACAAGGAATACGTCTGACTCAGGGCATCAGCCAGCAATGTCTTCTCCCGATTGGTCAGGACTTGCCGATCGATGCCCGTCTATTTTTTTATGAGTTCACTCGCCCTCATCAACAGTTCGTGTTCAAGCTGCAGACGACGCACGTCGAGCCTAAGAGATTCAAGTTGCCGCTCCAACTCTTTTCGTTCCGGTGACGACGGAGTTTGTTGTCGGCGTTTCATGGATGCGGATGCCTCTGGGCCGAGTAACTGATTTTTCCAGTTGTACAAGGTCGGCCTGCACACGCCCAGCTTTTGAGCCACGGCGTTCGCACTTTCATGTCGCGTGCACAGCGCGATGACCGCTGCCTGCTTCATCACTGGCGGGCGGGCCAGCCCGTCAGATCGACCGATGACACGCGTATGCAACTCGGGGTGCAATTCGTAAATCCAGGCACGCAACGAATCCCGTGCGGGGTAGCCCAACGCCTTGATGGTAGCGGCGATGCTACGACCGTGTTCGAGATAGTACCCGACAGCCTTTTCCCTTTGGGCCAGTGAGTACTTCGACTTCGAGGGCGCGTAGCCACGCGGCAGGTCGAGGCATCGCTCATACTCTGCATACTAGGTCTTCAAAGAGTTCTTCGTCGGGTAGCCCAACTGACGAATAGTTGCCCCGGTGCGCTTCCCCAGTTTGATGTAGAGCTTGACTGCTCGGATGCGGTCTTCGTATGAATACATGAACTACCTCCAGGTAGTCCAAGATTTCCGCCGCATCCCCAACAGCCTTTACTGGGTCAGTTTTCGGTCAGCGGCAACATATCAGGTTGTTGGCCAAGGAAGCTGGAAATATTGAGCGCTTGGCATACTCCAGATGGCAAAGGCCTAAACAACGCTGAGTTTTATGCTGCTGCAAGTCCTGCCGTAGTCCTGTCTATGATCGCTACGATTGATGTGCTTCGAAATGACGCGGAATCTCGATGCGAGTGGGCAAATGAGGCTAGCGCCGAAATTGACCGGTTTCAAAGCATAGAGGATGAGCGCGACCAGCTCAAGGCCGAGAACGAGGCGCTGCGTAAGGATGCAGATCGTTATCAGTGGCTGCGAAGCCGTGAAAGCGCAGAAGATCCTGAGATCAGCGTAACCCGATGGAATCAGATTTCCCCAGATCGCGCTATGGGCGAAGCCCCTCGCCTTGAAGTCCTGGATGTAGCCATTGACGCCGCTATGGCCAAAGGTGATCAGCCATGACCACCCACCGAATCCAGGACAACACCGGCCGCTGGCACCCTGTCAGCAAAGGATCAGGCGTCGATACACATTTCAGCGACCTATATGGAACAGCTCGACCCGTTCATTGGCGACATGCCGCTGACTCACATAGATGACGACGCGCTTGCCCCATACGTGCGATCGAAGCTTCACCCGGCGACGGGAAAGCCGGTCACGAATAGGACTGTGAACATCGCGCTACAGAGGGTTATACGGGTTTTGAACCTCTGCGCGCGCAAGTGGCGAGATGAAGAACGCCGACCATTGCTCGACGTGGTACCGATGATTTCCCTGCTGGATGAGAAGACAAACAGCCGGAAGCCCTACCCGCTTTCGTGGGAAGAGCAGTCGATCCTGTTTGCCGAGCTGCCGGCGCACCTTCAGACCATGGCGATGTTCAAGGTCAATACGGGGTGCGGGGAGCAGGAGGTTTGCAAACTTCAGTGGAATTGGGAGATTGCCGCAGCTGAGCTGGGAACGAGTGTGTTCCTGATACCGGCTGGATTTGGAGGTAGGAGCGCGAGGGCTGGAGTGAAGAACCGGGACGAGCGCCTGGTCGTAATGAATGACGTTGCCAAGTCAGTGATCGAGAAGCAGCGCGGGAAGCATCCGCTCTACGTGTTCCCGTTTGGCAAGCCAGATGGCGAGGGGAATGAGACGACGGTTCACCGCATAAATGACTCGGCCTGGAAGAAGGCGCGGGTTCGGGCGGCAAAGAAGTGGCAGGAGAAGTTCTTGCGGCCGGCACATGATGGCTTTGCCAGAATCCGCATCCACGACTTGAAGCACACCTTTGGGAGAAGGTTGCCTGCTGCTGGCGTGCGTAATGGCTAGCGGCGCTACTCGTCAGGCCATCAGTCTTTTTTCGGATATCGTTCAGATGCTTGGATGGGCTCAGAAACGCCAGCCATGGCGAACACTGCTGATTGACGGAAACCCAGCAGACTTGGTCGAAATCAACAAGCTTGTACCCAGTGACTACCAGGAGGAGCGAACTCGGATCCTCTCCTCTATTGAACTTCAAGAATTATACCAACGCTTTCAAAAAATGACTGCGGACTATGCAGCACTACCTGCCGGCGAAAAGTACGATGGGATTCGCCCACTTAAGCCAGAGTCCCAACTTGCGCTTTGGATCTGTTTGGGAACGTTATGCCGGATTGGTGAACTGCTTCAGGCCGAATGGAAAAACGTTGATTTGGAAAATGGTGTCTGGTTTATTCCCGTGGCAAACGTCAAAGGTAGCCGGGGAAAAAAGCAGGACCACCACGTTTTCCTATCTGCGTTTGCGATCCACTATTTCAGCAAGCTTCGGCTGCTCACAGGACATTCTCAATGGTGGTTCCCCGCAAAGCATCATGACGGGCATGTTGATCTCAAGGTCATCAGCAAACG
Organism: Pseudomonas marginalis; assembly: GCF_024169655.1. Taxonomy (GTDB): domain Bacteria; phylum Pseudomonadota; class Gammaproteobacteria; order Pseudomonadales; family Pseudomonadaceae; genus Aquipseudomonas; species Aquipseudomonas paraveronii. The sequence goes on from NZ_JALJWV010000001.1 coordinate 4,096,224, forward strand.
GTTAGGGACCGACAATCACGCTTTAAGAATCGCAAGCCGCTAGCACGTCGCCGACATGATGACACCTTGGTGCTGTCCGGTGGTTTGAATGGCGAATGGACCCCTCATGACTTGAGACGAACAGGGGCAACCATGATGCAAGCCTCGGGGATAAGCCTTGATGTAATAGATCGATGCCAGAACCACGTGCTGGCAGGTTCCCGGGTCCGTCGGCACTACTTACACCATGATTATGCTGTAGAGAAAAAAGCTGCTTGGAACCTGTTGGGCGAGAAGCTAATCGACATCTTGATCGACCAGGATGACTTGGAGGGATTTGAACACACAAATGAGGAGACACTTTGAGTGCGGGCCGCGAAACGAGACTCGTACCTAGCATCCGACTTATTGAAATCTAGAGGTTTCTTTTGCTGACGTAGCAAGAAAAGACTTAATTCTGGATTTGTTTTTGGAGAGTATCAAGGGCGAAGAACGCGTGATTCCGGGCTATGCCATTTTCTTCGCCCCATTGCCAGCCGGACGGAAAGGGGGCATCGGCGAAGGATGATGTCCACCCCAGGCCGAGCATCTCTCAATTGACAATGTCGCGGCCCGATGGGAGTCCTGCCACCTCAGCCATTTCGCAGCTTAGTAACATGAGCTGTTGCCTAGTTACCGTCCCACTCGTCACGCGCCGCTATACCGCCGCGTGTTATACGCGGAACTGATCCATCAGCTTCATCTGTTGATTGGCCCGTGCGTTGAGCTGACTGCTGATCTGCGCCGACTCGGCGGCCTGTTCAGTCAGGGTCTCGGTCACACTGCGGATGGTCGAAACGTTGCGATTGACCTCTTCGGCTACCGCACTTTGCTCCTCCGCCGCGCTTGCAATCTGCAGGTTCATGTCGCTGATCACCGTTACCGCGTCGCTGATCTTGCCAAGCGCCTGCACGGCCTGATGGATCTGCCCGGCGTTGTCCTGGGCGAGCGTCTGGCTGGAATGCATGGTCGCCACCACGCCCCGCGTGCCGGTTTGGATGCGTTCGATGACCATGCGTATTTCCTCGACGGAATCCTGGGTGCGCTTGGCCAAGTTGCGTACTTCATCGGCCACTACCGCAAAACCCCGGCCACTTTCCCCGGCGCGCGCCGCTTCGATCGCGGCGTTGAGTGCCAGCAGGTTCGTTTGCTCGGCAATACTGCGGATCACTTCCAGCACCGAACCGATCTGCTCGCTGTTGACCGCCAGGGCTTCGACTTCCGTCACGGCCTTACTGACCTCGCGGGCCAACGCATTGATGTCCTGGGTGCTGCGCTCAATGAGGGTGATGCCTTCCCTGGACGCCTGGTCGGCACCGCGCGCTGCCTGGGCAGCACTCGAGGCGCTGTGGGCGACTTCATGCGCAGTCGCGCTCATTTCGTTGGACGCAGTTGCCAGTTGATCGATCTCGCGAAATTGCACCTGCATCCCTTCACTGGTCAGCCGCGCGATTTCCGAAGACTGGTCGGCGGTACCGCGCGCATCGGTAATGCTCTGCTTGATCTGCGCGACGGTGGGCTGCAGTTTGTCGAGAAAACGGTTGAACCAGTTCACGAGCTCGCCCAGTTCATCTTTCTTGCGGTAGTGCAGGCGTTGGGTCAGATCGCCGTCGCCGCTGGCAATCGCCTTGAGCATCTGCGCGACACTGTTGATCGGGCGCGTCACCCCGGAAGCGGTGAACCCGATGAGCAGCAGGCCCAACAGGCCTGCGCCTATGGCCACGAGCAGCGACTTCAGGGTGTCGCGGGTTTGGGTCTGATCAAGCAAGGTCTGAAGCGCTACCGAGTCGGCCAGCAATACTTGTTTGGGCAAATCAATGACCACCCCCCAAGCTGGCGCATCGGGGATTGGGGAGACGGGGTAGACGGCGCGGATCAAATCATTCTGTGCCAGCACCAGCGGTTTTTTTTGCGTCAATGCTGCGAGTATCGCCTTGCCGTCCTCGCCCATAGTGATGCTGACAGGTTTGCCGACCTGACCTGCGTCCTTGCTGTAGGCCGCAAGTACACCACTGTCGGATACAATCAGCATGCTTCCAGAGCCTTCGAACAGGGTACGCTGAGCATCGCTTGCGGCCGCTTGTAGGGCGCCGAGTGCGAGGTCTACGCCCAGGGTGCCGATCACCTTGCCATCGGCAATCAACGGCATAGAGAGCGTAGTCATCACTTGGGCTTGCCCGTCCAGGGTGACGGCGTAAGGCGCCGTCAGGCACGTGCGCCGCGTGTCTCGCGGGCAGGTGTACCAACTGTTGTTTGCGGTGCCGCTAATGCTCAGCTCGGTATTCTGCAGATCGATTTCTGTAATCATCAAGTTCATCGATTGGCCGCCACCCCGATTCCAGGCGCTGCTAAAGCGTCCGCTTTCGTTGGAGGCGCGCGCTGCGTCGTTAACGAACTCGCTGTCTTTACCCTCCAGCGCATTCGGTTCGTACACCAGCCAGAACCCAAGAATCTGCGGATTGTGCTCGAATGTTATCTTGACGCTATGGTTCAGTTCCTCACGCAATGTAGCGGCCGGCAACCCACGCTGGCTGGCCATGTTACGCAAGTTGTTCACCTGGTCGGCCAGAGCAGAGATGAGCAGCAAGCTGTTACCGAAGACATGCTCCAAGTTTCTAGCCTGTTCGGCGGCCTTGGCCTGCAGCAGACTCTCACCGCTGTCGGTCAGCATCTTACTACTCGAGGCACTGATCAATCGGTTGTTCTGGTCGCCTTGATAGAGGTTCATGTAGACGATCAAGCCGATCACCCCCATGAGGCACAAGCCGGACAGCAGGATGATTTTCAAGCGGATGGAGAGTGCGTCGATCATCGGAGTATCTCGTGAGTGAACAGCGGCCAGTTGACCATCAGGTGGCCTGGGCCACTGACTTCTTATAGGTGATGTCATTACATCGGCCGGTCTCGCGATTTAACGAGACCGACTTGGTAATTTTGAACTGTTGACTCATGACTGCCGCTGGTCTTTACACCGTCACTTCGCATGGTTTGGTGGTTCTGGCCAGCGGCTCGACTGTGGTGCTGGCGATGTTCGCCTACAATATTCTGCAGATCGCCGTAGGTGTGCTTGGTGAATAGCCTAGATTCAATACAGGAATCTAGGGCCGAACATCGCTACGAAAATGTTCCCCAACCTTTTGAGACTTGACGTCGATGGTGTGAGACTGCTCGAGCGTAGCGTTTTGAGAGGCCGTCGAACATTCGTTACTCTCGTCGTCAGTCATTGATTTGCGAAAACCCTTTATGGCTTCGCCAATGTCTCCGCCCAAACCTTTTATCTTCTTTGTCCCAAAAATCAAAATCACTACAGCTAGGATTACTAGCCAGTGTTTCCAATCAAAAACTCCCATGGGTAAAGCCTCTCTCGGTAAAAATCTTGAAGAAGCGAAATTCGCTTTTTTGCGCCTAGGTCACGAAGCCATTTGGTGGCAAGAACAACGGAATAGGAAGCAATGCATATATCGTTGAGAGACGCATCGCCTCCCTGCATTCAAAGACTTCACCCCTCGAGCGCGCGAACTCGCTCGTGACGTTGCTGTTCTTTAGGTTGGTCGGATAATTGAAGCGTAAAGTCGAAATCGATCTCAGCGAAGCGGCCAGTAATGCCATACGCTGCAGCGCGCTCAGGATCATCGGTAAAAATGATCTTCGCGATCAGTTCATCACGGGTGGCGTAGGCGAAATCGTCATGCAGATACCGATCGCCATCCAAATTGATTTGCGTGGTCAGATGGCGATGATCGGGCGCCGAGATGAAAAAGTGCACGTGCGCCGGGCGCTGGCCATGACGACCCAACTGGTCCAGCAATTGCTGCGTAGGGCCATCTGGGGGGCAGCCATAGCCCGAAGGAACGATACTACGAAAACGGTAACGGCCGTTGGCATCGGTAACGATGCGGCGACGAAGGTTGAACTCCGATTGAGTAGTATCAAAGTAAGAATATGTGCCGAGGGTATTAGCGTGCCAAACGTCAACTACCGCACCTGCCAATGGTTCGCCGGAGGTATTTCTAACTTGGCCTTGCATGAATAGCACAACACCTAGATCGGTACCGTCGTCTAATCGTGCCTCAAAATCCGAGAGCGGCGCACCTGCGACGTAGAGCGGACCTTCAATGGTCCGAGGAGTGCCGCCGGACTTACCCGCCAGCTTATCTTCAGCATCCATGAGGAGGTCCAGGTAATGCTCAACACCGAGTCCTGCAACCAAAAGACCGGCCTCTTGACGAACGCCAAGAACGTTGAGGTAGTTAACCGCTCTCCAAAACTCCTCAGGAGTTACCGAAAGGTCTTCGATAATTTTCACGGAGTCGCACAGAATTCGGTGAATCAGAGTTTTGACTCGTGGGTTGCCGGCACTGTTGGTGAGGCCGCTAGCGTCCTCAAGAAATTTCTGAGCATTGCTGGTATGTGAAATCATAACGGCCATTTTTTATCCTCCTCTTGTAACTCTTAAAACAGAAAAAGTAAGAAAGTCGGACTTAGAGGTCACCTTCAAGAATCGACGAGGTTTGCTGGTATAGCCGTACAACCTCAATAGCCTTGAGGGTCCCTAAGAAGAATATATAAGCAGCGCATAGGCACATCCCTCAAAGGGACGGGCCTTGCGCCTTAAAAAACTTAAAAATGCGTGAGAAAAAGAACCTGACTATAAATATTACGTCGATCAGTACCGATTTGAGAACCACCTTCTAAATCAGAAGCATCAGGCTTATAAATACCCAACAAAGGCACCACTGTAAGTTCTTTAGTTGCCTGCCAACTTGCATATATATCCACCTCATTTCCGCCAAGGTTAGAAAATGTTCCAGCCCTCTTACTTAATGTATCGAAATTATATAGAAGCACACCCAGCGAGAGCGACTCAACGGGGGTGAATGAAAGAGCAACCTGATGAATTCTTGTATTAGAGTTAAATGGGCCTGCGTAATTCGAAGCCACTTCGCCCTGAAACCAAGTTCCAAGCCCGCGAATATTTCCAAAGAAGAAAGGATCGTAACCTTCAGAGAATCGGCTGTAACGATAATTTACAGAAGGTGTACCATATACATCCGAGAACTTCCAACCTGCCTCAAGATACCACGCACTTTCATTGCCAGCAGGGCGGTCCTGCCATGCATATTCGCCAGAAAGAAAAAGATCTGGGTGGCCTAAGCTACCTTGGCCTCTAACGGTATAGGTCTTAGTTCCGTTTCGACGAATTAAATCAAACTTATCATCGGTATTCAATACATCCATATATGTGAAACCGACAGTTCCTTTTTCACCCACGTTTTCTAACGTGGCGACGAAGGACTCTGCTTTGGCTTGGGCAGGGTTATCTGACTTCAACCACATCAAATCACTGCGCAAACCTTCACGCCCGCCGATCCGAAGGACTGCGGTCTGGTCAAACGCCTTACGTGGAGTGATGTAATACGCACCACCACGATTCAGAGTTCCGTTAGAGATCCCTTTGCCAAGGTTCAGCGCGTCACCGCCAATAAGAAATCCATCGCCCACAACAATATTTTGCCGACCAAACGATAAATCAATTCCGTCAAGCCCAAGCGCGGGAAAGTAATTTCCCGATTTCCAGCCAAGATATGCGTCTTCGACTTTGGTAGTCCGCTCTGTGCCATCAGTCCATCCGGCAGCATCTCCTTGGCCGAACGTCGCACTACTAACCCAGTTTAAAGCACCATACACTTTTTGCTTCTGTTCGCCCGCAGAAACCCAACCGGATAATCCGTACTTAAAATATGCCTCTTGCCAATCAGTCCCCCCTTTCTTCAAAGTTCCAGACTGAGCATAATTTTGTTGGCTATGATAAATTCCAATACCGCCATCAAGATCGGCATTTAACCCGTAGCTTTCGTCCGAATATAATTCCAACGCGCCTACGCCGCTAGAGCACAGGGAAAAAGCCATAAAAGAGAAACTAACTGACACGGTTCGAAGAGACGTATTCATAACTACCCTCAACATATTAGGCTTTTTATTTTTAAGCAAATCGAAGATTCGATTCACTCCTCAATAAATCATTTCAAGCTACCCAGGAAATCGAAAAAAACGGCGTAAACAAGTGGAATCGTCCCCACTACTGTTTACGTAGTTATAAATCTTCTTAACTTGATCACTAACGTAAATTGCAACGAGGTTCCACATGAGAGAAAGGATGCTGCAAGTGGCAGCATCCTATTGCGAAACTAGCTATTGCTGCCCTGAAGATTGGGCAACAGTTGATTTGCCTTTCCAAGCCAATACGCCGAGCCAAAAGAACCAGATAGGGGTTGCGTACAGAACACCCTGGAGACCCAAGCCGGCAATTTCACCGGCATCTAGTATTTTCGCAGCACTCGATAACAACCCAAAACAGCCGTTCAAAAAAGTTACAGTAGCGAAGCCTTTACGGTGCGGCCAAATGACCAACGCTAGACCTACGTACCAGACCCCGGAAAGGAAGAACTCTAAACGCCCCCACATGCCGTCCTGAACAAACATGGTGATTACACGAAAAAGCTCCGTGTAAATTTGAGCAGCGGAAGGATCCGATGCGGTAGCTGTTGCAATCGTAAGCACAGGCCACGCTACAGACAGAATCGATGCACCAATAGCACCTACCAATGCGAAAAATATGCCTGCAACTGTTGCCAGCGATACCAGAAACGGATTTTCCTGCTTAAAGTTCATCCATAGATAAATAGCAGCAGGAATGCTAAATAGGTAAAAACCAAACGTATCGCTCAGCATCATCCATTTGAGGTTGGCAGCGCCTGCGACACCAACTTGCAACTGCGCGGCAACATCACCAGCGGCCTCATATTCGAAACTACCGGCTTGGATTGCCAAGTATGTTGTCAACATACAGAAACAAATAGCTAACCAACTGGTCACTGAGACCAGCCTATTTCTACTGAGAACAAGCTGTTTGTCTAAACTATTCACAATGGGTGCTCCAATCTATATTTATAAGGTTAAGTGGACTTTATTTTGCAGATAACGGCCGCTCTGTCTTCGGGGTTTTTAAGGCCGCTAAAAGGCATACGCGTTTGAGGCACTACATCTTGGGGAGCGGCCAAGAACGCATCAAGCTTCTCGATCGTAAACACTACATCCGAGGCCTTCATCGCTGGCGAATAAATAAACCCCTCGAGCGAGCCCGCTTTTCGGCCAATAACGCCATGTAGGTTCGGGCCCAGCATCGAGTTATTACCCTCTGCAAGAGAATGACAAGCTGCACACTTCCCCCACGCTTTTTCTGCGGTCTCTGGCGAACAGTTAGCAGTATCCGCTTCTGCCAAATTCGAAACCAACATAAAAGTCAGAACCAGTGTTGTTTTTTTCATCTGAAGCCCCTCACCCCAACTGCTTCAGTACAATTCTTGACGCCCGCAATCCTGTTTCAATCGCACCGTCGATAAACCCCCGCCATCCATTGGCTATGTCGGAGCCAGCAAAAACCACGCGGCCCTCGTCTTTGCGCATATCCTCGCCATACTTGCTCCACATCCCCGGCTTGTAATCGCACCAGGTCCCCTTCGAATACGGGTCGGAATTCCAGTCGTAGGCGAAACTTTCCATAATTTCGGCTCCCGGTAACAAACGAGTAAATGCTTCACGAACATTATCGTCGTCGTTTACATCGAAGCCGGGCACTGAATATCCCATAGCTACAAACTTGGTATGATGGTCAGAAATATAATCGGTATATACCAAGTTGATAGGATATCCGGAGGATGCCATACCTTGATAGCTACCTTTGTTGCCCTTAACCTTAACCTTCAATTCAAAACCAGAACCCACGTGCCGTTCTTTACTTGCAGCTACTTTTCCTGGAGATAGAGCAGGCAACCACTCAATATCGTTCCAGCAGTTCATAGGCAACGCGACGATGCAAGACTTAGCGAAATAGGTTTTGCCGTTTTCCGCAGTTACTTTTACTCCGCGCGAAGACTGCTCCACCTTTTGCACTGGCGTATTCAATTTTACTTCAGCACGACTGTCACGAAACAACAATTCAATAAGCGAAGACGTACCGGTACTAATTTTATATTGAGTACACGCCCGTAACAGACGATCCATATCGTTGCCTGCGCGCGCATACCAATGAATCTGATCCAAGTACCCAGCCTGCTCGATAGGGCCGTTCACAGCAGTAGTGAAATAAGATTCGAGAATTGCTCGGGTTTCATCAGAAACATTGATCTGTTTCATTCGCTGAGCAATAGAAATATTATCGGTCTTTAAGGAGTCCGGATTGAAATTTGGGTCATAGGGGCGAGGAAACAGATCAATCACATCCTTACTAAACACTTGCATGCCTAGGTTTAACAGCTCAAAGGCCTTAGCAGGATCAAAGGGTTCGAGCTTACCATTTACCACAACACCGTAAGCAGTTGGACTTGCACCTGGCGTTTCAAGCAGCTGCAAACCATAACGTTGCATTTCCGCCCAAACATGCGGCTGGATCCAGTGGATCCATTGACCACCAACGTCTGCACGCTCGCCAAAGACCTCTGTAGTGAAAGTGCGGCCACCTGTTCGGTTGCGCGCTTCTAATACTAAGCATTTCTTGCCTCGAGTTCCCAACTCTCTTGCTGCTGTAGCCCCCGCCATACCGCCGCCGATAATAATAGTGTCGTAGCCCCCGTCAGCCGAAGTTTTTTCCGGAACATCGGGCGCAGGCTTTATCGAACTTGCCATCGCAGAATTCAGCACAGAAGCGGCAAGCACTGTGGTGGCGCCTGCGGCAATCCCTTTTAGGGTTTGGCGACGGTTGTAAGTAGCCTTTAATAAGTCATTATCGTTGTCAGTCATTTAAGTCTCGCCATTACTTTATTGGTTTAATTCCCAGGCAGTCGGACAAACAACCCATCAACTAGAGTTATATGCTTTTCGACAGCAGTTAGCACGCAAGAGATACAAATCCCAGCACCACCTAAAACCCACAGATTTAACTAATGCAAATTTATTAGACGTTAAAACCCCTATGACGTCTATCCTATTTATACTTCATTCTCATCCAAAAAATCGGCCGATTTTGACAACTCAACACCGCACTATAGAGATATGTCAGCGCTATTTTGATTTCGACTTGTAAATTCATGCTTAAACCGGCAATAGCTTTAGAGAAATCCCCCCCCACAGTTAAGCGCGGTAGCTCGCTAAGTCGCTACCTGCCACAGTTAGAAATGGATCTGTATGACTGAAACTATACTCTAAAGCCCTTCTACAAACTCAACCCCTTTGGCTATAGCACTAGAACTCTCGTGACTTCTAGCCAAAGGTCACTCAGTCACCACATCGAGTTCTTATCCGACGTCGCTAATAGCGAAATGCAAGCTTCGGACACTGACACCAGCCCCCAAGGATCTCTTGCATAGAAAAGCCGTCCCATATCAGAGAAACCTTTCCCTATTCATTTCACCGCGATGCAATGTCGAACTCGGTGTTTCATTGAATAGTTTACGATACTCAATCGCGAATCTTCCCAAGTGATTGAAGCCCCAGTCAGTGGCAAGTAGTGACAAACTTTTAACCGGACCACCCTCTAAAATCTCTCTACGAACGGCAGTAAGCCTGTATTTTTTTAGATACGCCATAGGCGGCATACCGAAGTACTTTTTGAAACCATCAAAAACCTTGAACCTTGATACGCCCGAAGCTCGCTCTATATCCTCCAGACAAATATTTTCACGAGCATTATTGTGAATATAATCTCGCGCCTTTATAAGATAATAAGGGAGCTGACACTGAAGATGCTCATTTATAAGGTCGCTATAGTTATTGCGCTGAGACAAAATTAAACCTTTGATCAGAGCAGCCTCAATATCTCGAGAAAATATAGCATGCTCAAACACACCACCGCCGCGCTCAAACTCTTCTGCGAAGTTTCGCACTAAGCGCCACCACGAAGCTGTAGCACCGTTAATTGCATCAATAACAGGTTCAAATCGAAGAGGAACGTCTAGGGTACGATGAAGCATTTCCTCAAGTGTCTGCCGCATAGACATCCGAGGAATTACAATAGAGAGTTTTCTACAGTTACCAGCCATCCACAACTCTTGTGTTTCGTGCGGAGAAACAATTAAACCGCTACCTGTATAAGAGTTAAACAACTTACCATTTTTCATTAGCTTTTGCTCTCCCATCAACGGGAGACTGAGGCTGTAACTATTTAAACAATCAGATTCTTCAATTTTTACAGTGACGTCAGCGCCATACTCCATAAAACCTAGCGCAGTGGAAAAACTGTTAAAAACCTTGGCACTATGACGAAACCGGATATCCTGAGGTTTGGTTGCCCGGAGCGAATGCGGCCCGCAAATTCGCTCCATCCATGCTTGCGCCCCGGAAAAATCAAATTGATCAACACGAATATTACCAACGACGTGACTATTCGTTTGCATGATAAGGCACTCACGGCTATTTTTTCACGCTCTAATCGGCGTGACTCAGCGCTATCCAAGCAAGTGTTGTGCCGACGAACCGCTCAACCTCAGGAAAAAAAATATCGGGATATCAATATGAAAATTTACGGATAACCCCACTCAAAAAAATCAGTTCCTGGGCCGATTCAGATCAATAAATTATTCGATAGCACCAAAACAGTGCTCATTTTTTTAGCGACTAGACCTGCGTCGTTACCATCATTCCCGATTGCCCAGACTAGGTAACAGATGCCTCGTAGCTCAGTGTGACGTTACAGCGGCTCCGACAGCTCTTGATCACCTGGCGTCATCCGGAAACGGTCCAAATGCAGCCCGAAAAACTGGCTCAGGATAGCGGTTTCGAAGACGTATGCCACCGAGCCACCCCCTCATTAAAGCCAACCAATTTGGATAGTATCAGCGGAATAATCGGACAACTTCGCCTATATAGCTCGTAATTTCCACCTGAAGCATTATTGCGAGCACCATTCATGATCAAAACAAACGAATTTGCCCTGCATCCTACCGGAGAAAATTGCCCTGAATAACGGGTCGACACCATTCTACTCAAGACAAGTAACCCCCCCTCACAAACAACAATGATTATCACTATCAATTACGGCAATCGTCAAATTGCTGCTCACATTTCGGATGTTTCTAATCTCATTAAGTGGCTTTAAGTCATCAATAAATTGGATAGACCAATCGGCGCCCGCCACCTCTAATAGGAACCCTGCATAACCGCACGATTGAGGATCTACCCATGAGCCGTATGCGTGATATTAACCAATGGAAAGAATATATCGAGAGCTGCTTGGACTTTCGAAGCGAGGAAGGCATCTATCGCATTGCCCGTGATATGTTCACGGAGCCAGAACTTTTCGATCTGGAAATGGAATTGATTTTCGAAAAAAACTGGATCTATGCCTGCCACGAAAGCGAGATTTTAAACAAACACGACTTCCTTACAATGCAAGCAGGCCGTCAGCCACTTATTATTACGCGTGATGGCGAGGGCAAGTTAAACGCTTTGATTAATGCGTGCCAACACCGTGGCACTACTTTGACTCGCGTCGGCAAAGGTAATCAGTCGACTTTTACCTGCCCTTTCCATGCTTGGTGTTATAAGAGCGATGGGCGACTTGTGAAAGTCAAGGCACCTGCTGAATATGGGGAAGACTTCGATAAAGCCACTCGTGGATTGCAGAAAGCCCGTATCGAAAGTTATAAGGGTTTCGTCTTCGTCAGCCTTGACGTGAATGGCACTGATTCGCTTGAAGATTACTTGGGCGATGCCAAAGTATTCTTCGATATGATGGTCGCCCAATCGCCCACTGGCGAACTGGAAGTGCTGCCGGGCAAATCCGCCTATACCTACGATGGTAATTGGAAGCTGCAAAACGAGAATGGTCTTGATGGCTATCACGTCAGCACTGTCCACTATAACTATGTGTCGACCGTGCAACACCGTCAGCAAGTTAACGCCTCCAAGGGGCATAACGCCGGCGAATTCCTCGACTACAGCAAGCTAGGCGCAGGGGATGCCGAAACCGACGATGGCTGGTTCGCCTTCAACAACGGCCACAGTGTCTTGTTCAGCGACATGCCGAACCCGGAGGTTCGCCCAGGGTACGCAACCATTATGCCGCGACTGGTGAAGGAATACGGCCAGGACAAAGCCGAGTGGATGATGCATCGCCTACGCAATCTGAACGTCTATCCGAGCATGTTCTTCCTTGATCAGATCAGCTCACAACTGCGGATCATCCGCCCGATTGCGTGGAACAAGACTGAAATCAACAGTTTTTGTCTTGGAGTGAAAGGCGAGTCCGATGCCGACCGCGAAAACCGCATCCGCCAATTCGAAGACTTCTTCAATGTGTCCGGCATGGGAACTCCCGACGACCTCGTCGAGTTTCGTGAAGCGCAGCGTGGATTCCAGGCGCGCCTGGAGCGCTGGAGCGACATCTCCCGTGGTCGCGACAAGTGGACAACAGGACCGACGAAAAACACGGACACCATTGGCATTTCTCCCGCCATGATCGGGGCCGAATTTACACATGAAGGCCTATACGTGAATCAACACGGCAACTGGCAGAAGTTCCTGCTCAATGGTCTGGCGCGCAAAGCAGCCGATGCCCAAGCGCTGAAGTTGAAGGAGGTATAAGGCAATGAACGTCGAACTTCAGTATCAAATAGAACAATTCCTTTACAAGAAAGCAGAGCTTTGCGATGACCAAGATTGGGACGGCTACCTCGCGCTATTTAGCGAAGATAGCGTGTTCCACCTTCCCCAATGGGATTCCGAGCACATCTACACCACCGACCCCAAGCGCGAGATGTCGCTGATTTATTATCCCAATCGCGGGGGCCTGGAAGACCGGGTATTTCGAATTCGTACAGGCAAAGCGGCCTCTGCGACACCGCTGCCAAGGACATTGCATCAAATAAATAACGTGCGGATTAACCCGTTGGAGGGTGGCGATCTTGAAGTGCGCGTTAATTGGCAGACTTTGTATTACCGCCAGTCCTTGTCTGAGCAATTCTTCGGGCGTGCTACCTACACGCTTCGACCGCATGGCGATAGCTGGTTGATCTCCAAAAAGCACAGCGTGCTGCTGAATGACAAGATCAATTCAGTGCTGGATTTCTACCATATTTAAGTCCGAGAAAGGTTAAATCATGTACAAGGTTGCGTTGAACTTCGCCGACGGTAAAACACTGTTTTGCCCCGTCCAGCCTAACGAAATTTTGCTGGACGCTGCGCTCAAAAGTGGGATCAAAATCCCTCTGGACTGCCGCGAAGGGGTTTGCGCGACCTGCCAAGGCCGTTGTGAATCCGGAAGTTACACTCAGGATTACGTAGACGAAGAGGCCCTTTCCAAACAGGACTTAGCGGATCGCAAGATTCTATCGTGCCAAACAAGGGTGTTGTCCGACGCATCCTTCTATTTCGACTTCGACTCGACACTGTGTGGAAGTACTGGAACCTCGGAATTGATAACGACTGTCACTGACGTCATTCAAGTGTCTGATAGCACCGCAATATTGAAGGTAGAGTTGGCCTCCGGTGCTGCTCCACTCAATTATCTACCCGGCCAATATGCGCGCCTGCAAGTGCCGGGCACCGGTCACAGTCGCTCCTATTCGTTTGCCTGTGCACCCGGAAGTAGAACACTTGAATTTCTGGTTCGGCTTCTACCCAGCGGGGTCATGACCGACTACGTGCGCGATCGTTGCAAAGTAGGCGACATCATCAAGATGGAGGCGCCATTGGGAGCCTTCTACCTAAGACATATCGACCGTCCGGTGTTGATGGTCGCAGGCGGAACCGGACTGTCCGCCTTCCTCGGCATGCTCGACCAGTTGGCAGAGCAAGGTGGGGCCGGGTTCCCTGTCCATCTTTTCTATGGCGTCAGGACAGAACAGGACCTGTGCGAGATTCCGCGTATCGAGGCGTATAAATCAACGATTCAAGCCTTCGATTTCACACCGGTCCTCAGCAATGCCGCTGACGATTGGCAGGGTAAAAAGGGGTTTATTCCTGAACACCTCGCCCCCTTTGAGGATTCAGACAGCCCCTTTGACCTGTATATGTGCGGCCCTCCCCCAATGGTAGAGTCTGTAAAAACCTGGCACATGGAAAAAAAACTTACTTCCGTCAGAATGTATTTTGAAAAGTTTACGGAAAGCAATACCTAGGTTCATTCAAACACTGCCGATAACGCGGTGAAGACTTCCCTGATTTGCATTGTTTTAATGATTAGCGGCACCGCAAGCCCAGCTGATTTTATTGACTGCTAGTTATGTACGCAGGTTATTTATGTCCACTTTATCAGTAAAAATAGAAAGCATTGAGGCGCTTACTCCCCGCATTCGACGCTTGGTATTAGTTGCTCATGACGGTAGGCGGCTGCCTGAATTTACCCCAGGCGCCCACCTTGAGCTGCACATCCCAGGTGATAGAAAGCAAAAGCGTGCCTATTCAATCGTGAATGTGTCGGCAGGCGACCACTATGAAATAGCCGTGCAACTCGATGACAAAAGCACGGGAGGTTCGAAGTGGGTACATACACTTACTGAAGGTCAAGTCATTGAGGTAGAAACACCTCGCAATCATTTTCCACTGGTCGACGAGGCGAAACACATACTGTTGATAGCCGGTGGAATCGGTATTACACCGATGCTGAGCATGGGCCGCGCACTGCAAGCGTCCAAAAAGGCTTTCACCCTGCATTACGCTGGCCGCGATGCCACCCACATGGCGTACCTGGATGAAGTCCAGTGTTTGGGCAACAGCCAATGCTGGATAAGCGGCGGAGACGCCAGCAAACGTTTTGCCGCATCCACTGTATTGGCGACACCATCCGAAGGCACTCATCTGTATATATGTGGCCCCGTAGAGATGATCACCTCGGTCATACAAATCGCTCGGGAACTTGGCTGGCAGGAAGATCACATCCATTACGAACTGTTCGCCGGTGCCCTTGAAGAAGATGGCGACCAAGCGTTTGAAGTAGAACTTCGCGCCAGTGGAGTAACGCTTGCAGTGAACACAGGCCAGACCCTCTTGGACGTGATGATCGAGGCAGGCCTGGACCCGATGTTCGACTGCCGACGTGGTGATTGCGGAGTATGCGTAACTCAAGTCATTGAGGGTGAACCCGATCACCGTGATATCTGCCTGTCTGATCGCGAGCGCTCCGGCGGCGCCTTCTGCACCTGTGTTTCTCGTGCCAAGACTGCCAAGTTGGTACTTGACCTCTAATAAGTAAAGGAGCGAACAATGATTCCCAGCAATGAACAAATTGCCGATTTGATCCGGCCCGACAGCGTTCATAAAAGCGTGTACACCGACCCTGTTCTCTTTCAACTCGAAATGGAGCGAATTTATGGGCATGCCTGGATTTATGTGGGCCATGAGAGTCAAGTAAAGAACCCTGGCGATTACCACACGACCCGGATCGGCGACCAGGATGTGGTGATGGTTCGTGCGCCTGACGGCAAAGTAAACGTCCACTACAACCGCTGCCCTCACAAAGGAGCAAAGTTGGTGGCGGACGGTGACGGCAATGTCGGCAAGTTCTTCCGCTGCCCCTACCACGCCTGGACATTCAAGTTGGACGGCACTCACCTGTCGGCACCGCTGAAGAGCGGCTTCGAGGGCACATGCTATGACCCGAAACATCCGGATTTCTCCATGGCCAGTGTGGCCAGGGTCGATAGCTACCGCGGTTTCGTATTCGCCAGCCAGGCGTCCTACGGCGAAGACCTGAAGACGTTCCTTGGCGGCGTCGTCAGCTCCATCGACAACATGTGCGACAGATCTCCGGTGGGTGAGCTTGAAGTAGCGGGCGGTATTTTCCGCGTCCAACAACGTTCCAATTGGAAAGTTTTCTACGAAAACCTCCACGACACCATGCACGCACGTGTCACCCACGAGTCATCAGTCGATGCAGCTCGGGAACAGGCTGAAGCCATCGGCGAGATGCCGTTCGAACTGCTGATCATGGATGGCAATGGCGAGCCCTATGACTTCTGGGAAAAGCTGGAACTGCGCGCCTACCATAATGGCCATGGCTACATGGAGGCGATCTTCGATCCGGACGCCGCCGAGAAGGACGAAGTTTCCCGCGCGCACTTTGAATGTTTGAGCGAAGCCTACGGAGCGGACCGCGCCCGTGAAATCATGGGCATGAACCGCCATAACACCGTGATTTACGGCAGCGGATCGCCTCATACCGTCTTCATGCAATTTCGGGTTATCCGCCCGGTTGCTGTCGATAAAACCATGGTGGAGATCCAGACGTTCCGCTGTAAAGGTGCCCCAGATGTGGTGTTCGATCGGGCACTAACTTACGCCAACGTCATCAACTCCCCCTCTTCCAATGTCATGCCGGACGACGTTGAAGTGTATGCACGCTGCCAGGAGGGCAACATGACCCGAGGCGGCAACTGGATCAGCATGCACCGTTATGTCGGCACCGACACCCTTCTTGAAGACGGTGCAGTCTCTACCAATGGCACCAGCGAACTGCCCATGCGTAATCAGTTTGCAGCCTGGAAAAAGTTCATGACCGGAACAATTATCGCCAAGGAGAGCAATAATGTTGCTTGACCGCGCTTTCAACGTAAATACATCCGACCTCAAGCCTGCACTTGCCGAAGAAACCACCCTTCGCTCGGTCGAGCAGTTTCTGTTTAAGGAAGCTCGTCTGCTGGATACATGGAAGTTCTGGGAGTGGGACAAACTCTTTACCGACGATGGCATGTATTGGGTACCGCAAAAGCATAACCAGGTAAATCCTTTCGATCATATTTCCCTGTTCTGGGAAAACCGCATGCTGCGCGAGACGCGTATTCGTCGCGTGGAGAATGCGCGTAACTGGTCACAGCAACCACAAACTCAAACAGCGCACCTGGTTGGGAATGTGTGCATCGAAGGTCTGGACGAGGATGATTACCTTGTGGTCAGCGCGGTGTTCCAAGCCACGGAATGGCGCTTGGATCAACGTCAGCTCGCCGGGCGTTACACCTACAAACTTGCCGGCAATAAAGTGGAAGGTTGGAAGATCAAGCTCAAGCGTGTTGACCTGGTCAATTGCAATGATGTTTTTGCCAACCTGGAGGTATTTGTCTGATGGAGCGGCCCGTGGTTATCGCGCTCCACTATCAGAATGATGTCCTGCATCCGGAAGGACGTATCAAGGTAGGCATGGACGAAGATGGGGCCGTTCGCGCGAATCTGATTGCCTCTGCGACGGCATTACTTCGTGGCGCGCGATTAAACGGCTGGCCCATCCTCCATGCGCGTGTCGCGTATCGAGGTGATTACTCCGACTTGATTGCCAACGCGCCCATCTTGAAGAACGTAAAGAAGATAGGTGCCGTGATTGACGGCACGTGGGGCGCCGAATTCCTCGACGCGTTGAGCCCCCATGAAAACGGCAGGGAATTCATCATTACCCACAAGCGGATCAATGCGTTTTACGGGACGCATGGGGAAGCACTTCTAAACATGCTTAACGCGAGGACGCTGATCATTGCCGGCGTGGCAACTCATTCTGTAGTGGAAAGTACCGTAAGGCACGCCGTGGACTGCGGTTATCACGTAGTCGTCCCTGCAGATGCCTGCTCTGCCGCAGAACCGGCGGCGCATCAAGCGTCGATTAATAGCATGAGCTTAATCGCTGAAATTTCCAGCGTTGACCAATTGTTCAAGGTGCAATCATGAGCCTGACAGGAAAAGTCGCAATCATCACGGGAAGCACCCAGGGACTTGGTCTGGATATTGCTAAAGTCATGATAGCCCAAGGGGCGGAAGTCATGCTGGTTGGTCGCAACGCCAGTGCCGGAAGAACATTATGCGACGAGCTGGGTCCATGGGCTTCCTATACAGAGTGCGACGTGGAAAACGACGAAGATATTGATAAGTGCATTGACAATACAATCAATCAATTCGGGAAAATTGATATTCTGGTCAATAACGCATGTATCTACACTGATTTGGGCATCCAGTCTTCAAGGGAAGATTGGCACAAAAGCCTGAACGTCAACGTCATCTCTGCCGCCATCTTCGTGCAAAAAGTATCTCCGCTTCTAAAGCCTGGCAGCACGATAGTGAACATCACCAGCACGGGTGGGAAATTCGGTGCAGCAGGCCGCGCACTCTACCCTGCGTCTAAAGCCGCGATGCTTCAATTGACCAAGAATTTCGCCGTGAGCTTGGCACCCAGGGGCACGCGCGTGCTGAGCGTCTCACCGGCGTGGACCTGGTCCCCAACCGTAGCCAACCTGACCAATAACGATATTGCGCTCGCTGACCGCGTCGGCGCTGACTTCCACCCTCTAGGGCGTATCGGACGAGGTGAGGAAGTCGGGAATGTGGTCGCTTTTCTCTGCACACCCGGCGCCTCTTGGATGACCGGTGTGGATATACCTGTAGATGGAGGTTTTTCCATCCTGGGTCCAGACAGAGGTATATCACCTCGTGTGTGGTTCCAGCGTCATTCCGATTCTCAATAGTTTGATCGAGAGGAACATAAAAATGGGCGAATTCATCGGTATCCAGACCCTGGACAAAGCACAAACGTTTCGCGGCTATCTTGCTGTTCCCGCGAGCGGAAAAGGCCCGGGACTGGTTCTTGGTCAGGAAATTTTTGGCGTCAACGCAAATATGCGGGCCGTTGCAGACCTCTATGCTGAAGAGGGATATGTGGTACTGGTGCCCGACCTGTTCTGGAGAATGGAGCGGGACGTCGACCTCGGTTACACGGAACAGGATTTTGCAAAAGCGATCGATTTCTTCCAGCGCCTGGATTTGGATCTGGCGGTTGACGATATTTCTGCATGCTTTGCCAAGCTCAAGACCCTGGACCAGGTCGAAGGTGACGACTTGGGTTTCGTCGGTTTCTGCATGGGCGGCAAACTGGCGTATCTCACGGCCACACGCACCAAGGCTGCTTGCTCCGTCGGTTTCTATGGCATGGGTATCGAAAACTATCTCGACGAAGTGGATAACATCCAGGGGCGGCTGGTTCTTCATTTTGCCGAAAACGATGCTTACTGCGACGCCCGAGCCCGCGCCAAAATCAGCTCAGCATTAAAAGGCAGTAAAGGCTCGGAGATCTATGTCTATCCGAATGTCGACCATGCTTTTGCACGTGTAGGTAGTGACCACTTCGACAAACCCGCCGCCCTTATGGCCCACGAAAGAACCATCGCCGCGTTGAAGCGGGAGATTGGTCCAAACTTCAACCTTTCTGATTTGTGGGACGAGCATGTAAAGCATGAGTTCGATACTCGGGACGTTCCTGCAACGATGGCAACCATGGTCTCGGAACCCTACGTCAACCACATTCCGACGATGACTGGTGGGGTTGGCAGCAAGCAACTGAGTCGTTTTTATCAGCACCACTTTGTCCACGGAAACCCGCCGGACATGAAACTGATCCCCCTTTCCCGGACGGTCGGTGCGCTCCAGATCGTCGATGAATTCATCATGTGTTTTACCCACACGACAGAGATCGATTGGATGCTCCCGAACGTGGCGCCTACCGGAAAGTATGTCGAAATCCCCATGCTGGGAGTCGTCCGATTCAGGGGCGACAAGCTCTATCACGAGCATATTTACTGGGATCAAGCGAGTCTGCTGGTCCAGGTCGGTCTTCTTGACCCGAAAGGCTTGCCTGTCGCAGGCGTGATCACTGCGCAGAAGCTTCTGGATGAGGCACTGCCTTCGAATACGCTGATGAATAATTGGAAGAATAGCGAAGCCTTGTAATGCGCCGCTGGAGAGTCCTAAGGACAGGGACGCGCAGCCCCTATCCAGTTCGTTACTTCAACAATAATTTTCTGCGCAAACATGACCCATAGGTGTGCTGCAATGACCGACTTAGCCCTAAAAGACCTAAAAATCTACCACCCTTATATCAATGGTAAATCCTGGCAGAGCGAAGACCAGCCGGAACAGGTCGTGATTAACCCCTACACCCAAAAAGCTATTGCACGTGTGAAGCTTGCAACGGCAGCAGACATCGATAGCGCTATCGCGTCAGCCTTCGAGGCGCAAAAGGCCTGGGGGAAAACCCTCGCCAAGGAGCGCGAAGCCATTCTCTGCCGTGCTGCGGACATCATCGAACGTCGTCGAGGCGACATTGCGAAGATCCTCATCGAGGAAGGTGGCAATGTGTTCGGCAAAGCCATGTTCGAATGCGACTACATGGTCAGCACATTTCGTATAGCGGCAGGACAGGCGCGGGATATCCGTGGCGAAACCATGCCTGCCGATGGTGCGGGTCGTATCTCGATGTCCATAAGGCAGCCGCTGGGTGTCATTGCGGGCGTTGGTCCTTTTAACGCACCGCTGCTCTTGAACGGGAAAAAGCTTGCACCAGCCCTGGCCGCCGGGAACGCGTTCCTAATGAAGCCTGCCCCGCAAACCCCGCTGATTGGTTTGCTCTTCGCTGAGATTCTGGAAGAAGCCGGCGTCCCTCCAGGCGTGTTCAGCGTGCTGCCCACTACCAATGAAGCGTTAGGGGATAAGTTCTTCTCAGACAAACGCGTGAAAATGGTGACCTTCACGGGGTCGGCGAAAGTCGGTCGGTACCTGTCCGAGCTGGCAGGGAGGTTCCAGAAGCGAATTGTCCTGGAACTTGGCGGCAAGAGTCCCATCGTCATCCTCAATGATGCGAAGCTGGACTATGCCGTCAGCGCCGCTGCATTCGGAATTTTCTTCAACCAGGGCCAGGTGTGCATGGCCAACTCCCGGATCATTGTCGAAGACGGCATTTATGAGGCGTTTTGCACTGCGTTCGTTGAGAAAGTCCGCTCCATTCGGTGCGGTGATCCTACCGACCCCACCACGATAGTGGGTCCACTGATAAGCGCCAACCAGTGCGAATTTATCCGTGGTCAGATCGACGACGCCATTGCCAAAGGTGCAACTCTGCTGACGGGTGGTGAATATCTGGGAAACCTGTTCCAACCCGCCGTATTGACCGACGTCACGCCGTCGATGGCTGTCTATGATGAAGAGAGCTTCGGACCGTTGGTTTCCATCTACAAGGCCAAAGACTTCGAGCACGCCATTGAGCTGGCAAACGATACTTCCTACGGCCTTTCTTCAGGCATCGTGACAAACGATCTTCAGAAGGCATTCGACTTCGCACTTCGTATCGACGCAGGTTCGGTACATATCAATGATAATTCTTTTGACGACGACCCCAATGCGCCTTTCGGAGGTTTCAAGGATAGCGGTCACGGTAAGGAAAATGGTCGTTATTCAATTCACGACATGACCGAGCTTAAGTGGGTGACTTTACAACTGGGGGAGCGTGCCTTCCCTATCTGATGAGCAATGTATGGCCCCATCCTGTCGGATTGGGGCCATTGCACTAAACCACACAGTTGCTGGAGATGGGTTTCAGAAGACGGAAATAATGAGCACTGAGCGAGAACTACTATTTCCGAGAAATTTTACGCGTAAAAAATCGTTTAACTGGAAATGGAGTGACCTCACCGAGTTGGTCAACCGAGGAAACAGCTAGCGTGAATAGCTAGTTTTGATTTTTTGATAGTCGGTGTGAGGCCTACCCATTAGGAATGGAAGTCCGCCGCAGATGAGCGTTTATGTTTTCAATCCACATAGCAAAAGCTTCTATCGCCCTGTAGACGCAGCATTGCGCTGGTGCAATCTCACTCGCTACGAATCCCAAATAGTTCAGGCGGATTGGTCTCAGCCCGAGAAGCTTGCAGTCCTATTTCCCCAATGGCCCAATCTTCACATGGCTTTCGAAAGGATTTTAGACGCCATACGCAATGGTGAGCTGCCGTATGGCTGTCTCGGCATTTCTGTTCCTTTGGGAAGCTATGTAGAGCCCTATCAGCTGACCATACGCCATTCGGACTTACGCCGTTGGATGGAGATTCATTACCCCGACCACAAGCCCAGTTTCTTATTCGAGTCTGGTGAAGATGCGCCTTCAAAGGTCAGTCTAGGAACTTTTCTCTCCTTGAAAGCAGATCGAGATGAGTTATCGAGAGCGTTCAAAGCGCAACAGCATCGCATTCAAGAAATCTTGGGAGAGCTCCAGTCGATTGGACTTGAAAGAGATGATCTCAAAGCCTTGGCCAAAACGAATGGTCAACTCAGCGAGCGCAGCGAACTGACCTATCACAACATCATTGGGGCATTGGTCAGCCTTCTCTTGGACCGTTCGCCTGCCGGAAAACCTCTTTCGGTATTCACGAATCAAGCAGCCATCGTTGACGCCATTGTCGCCCGCCACAAAGATGTCCCCGGCCTCAGCAAGCGCACGCTGGATGAAAAGTTTGCCGTGGCCAATCGTAGCCTCAAGAAAAACAACTGATCCAGTCAATTGCGTTGCAATGGGCTTGATTGCAATGCAATGACTCATCCCGCCTTGTGCGATTCAATCCATGTCACTTCCCACCACGCGCCAATTGGCGCCAGGAGTGACTAACATGTCCAACCAACCTGTCACCTCAGTTGAAGCACCTCAACCCCAACGCCACATCATGCGACGTGACGAGGTTGAACAAAAAACCGGCTTCAAACGTGCGCACATTTACAACCTAATGAAGGAAGGCAAGTTTCCGCGGGCGAAGCGTATTGGACTGCGCGCAGTTGGCTGGGACTCACTGGAAATCGAGCACTGGATTGCAGAACGCCTTTCGCGACAGGAGTGAGGTGATGCACGTGGTCTCTGTGGTTTCCACCAAGGGTGGGGTAGGCAAAACTACAGTAGCGGCCAATCTTGGTGGTCTGTTGGCCGACGCTGGCCTGCGTGTTCTGCTCTTGGATCTGGATAGCCAACCCACCCTCTCCAGTTATTATTCATTGAGCCAGAAAGCTCAGGCAGGTGCGTACGAGCTCATTGCACTCAATCTAACAATACCTGAACGAATAATTTCTAGGACTGCAGTCGTCGGTCTCGACCTGATTTTCTCCAACGACGATCAAGGTCGACTGAGCACCTTGTTGCTGCATGCCCCTGACGGACGACTGCGCCTGCACAATTTGCTCAACGAGTTGTGTCTCAATTATGACCTGCTTTTGATCGATACTCAGGGAGTACGCAGTGTACTGGTGGAAATGGCAATCCTGGCCTCCGATCTCGCCCTCTCTCCCATCACGCCGGAAATGCTCGCTGCCCGCGAAATGCGCCGGGGCACCTTGACGCTACTGAGTGAGCTCGAACCGTTTCGCCATCTAGGTATAGACCCGCCGCCGTTACGGCTCTTACTAAACCAAGTGAACGTCAATCGACTGGACACCCAGATGATCATCCGGAGCCTGCGGGCGACTTTCGCAGAGGCTACCAATATCTCGGTGCTAGACACTGTAATCCCGGACAGGGTGGCGTATCTCAATGCCGCCTCCCTCGGCTTACCGGTCCACCGAATAGACGCTCGCCCGTCGAGTAAACGCCGACGCTCGCAATCTGCGCTAGAAGTCATGCAGGCGCTGGCCATCGAATTATTCCCTCAATGGCGTGAAGCGATCTCTTCGGTAATGAGGTGTGCGGAGCCTCGATAAAAAATCACCCAATCAGCATTTCACCGATTTTTTTGTTTGATCGACCTTGAAGCAAATAGAGCTTGGTAAGGAGTTTTCTAATGTTGGATCAGTTTCCTATCGTTGTTCAGCCTTCCATTCGACCACGCGACGCGGCTTGCGAGGAATACTGCACCGTGGTTTTTCGTTTGCAAGGTGGGCGCTCGGCAATGGTGTGGTTCCTCGCAGAACTCTCCGAACATTTCGAAGGTTCAGGGACTGCCGAAATCGTGAAATTCGAGGTCGGTGACCATTTACATAGCCGACGTTAACCGAGGCGGTTGAGATGAAGAAGCTCAGTCAGGAGGAAATCACCGACAAGCTGCACCAGGACCACTTCACTCGAGGTCCAGAACTGGAACGCCTGTCCGATCCCGTCATAGACACTCCCATGCTGGTCACTCTGGAACAGTTACGTCCCTACGAACTCAACCCACGCTTCATTCGTAACCCGCTTTATGACGATATCAAGGCATCGATCCGTGAACGCGGGCTGGATCAACCGCCACCGATTACCCGCCGCCCGGGTGAAACCTCTTTCATCATCCGCAACGGCGGTAATACGCGCTTAGCAATTCTCGGCGAGCTGTGGCAGGAAACTCGCGACGAGCGTTTCTTTCGGATTCACTGCCTGTTCCGACCTTGGAGCAATGAAACCAACACCCTACTCGGCCATCTGGCGGAAAGCGACCTGCACGGCCAACTCACGTTCATCGAAAGAGCCCTGGCAGTAGCCAAACTCAAAACCATGCTTGAGTCGGATGGCCCAGAGCTCTCACAACGGGAGCTGGCTCGACGTCTTGCCGCTGGAGGCTATCCGGTTTCGCAGTCGCATATCAGCCGGATGCTGGACACCCTCGAACACTTATTACCCGCCATTCCACAAACTCTGTATGCCGGCTTGGGTAAGCCTCAGATAGAACGTCTGATCGGTCTACGTAGTCAGGCTGAGCGAACCTGGAACCGCTATCCAACCGCCACAGTCGCGTTTGCAGAGTTCTGGCTGGAGACCATGGGCTACTTCGATAGCGATCCTGAATCCTTTGATCTTGAGCAGATCCAGGACGAATTGCTCGAACGCATGAGCCACTTGCTGGGACAGTCCTACCGTATGCTGGCCCTGGAGCTGAGCGATACCCAACGGGTCGTCTCCACGCCTGGGGCTGTCCCCACCACGCCCTCAGAAAGCAGCCATCGGCCAAGCGTGCATGAAACTGCGGCTGAGTTGCCCTCCTCCGATACTAAACCCGAATCAACTGATGCCAAGAGCAAGATAGAGCCAATTTCAGAGGAACGGCTCAACGAACCCGAAACAAAAACTTTACCTGCGGTCAGCCACGTATCACGCGTTCAACAGATTCGTGAGCAAATCGATCGCGAGATCATTGCCGAAGCGGAGTCTTCATTCGAAACCTGCACAATCGACGACCTCTGGACCATCGCACCAACGCTGGATACGCCCGAACAACTGCGTTTAAGCATTGCAGAACTGGCTCGGGAAATGGCGGCCTATGCCGGAGATGCCGAGTGCATCATTGATCAAAAGCTTGGCTTGGGCTTCGCGTTGGACATTGAGCGACTCGATCTTTCAGCGCCTCGCTCGACCGGCGTTCACCTAATGCTCCTGGCCCTGCTACGTGCTCAAGACGAGGTGAACTGGGAAGATCGCAAGCAAATACCTTCCGCACTGTTCGGGCAACTGTTGTTAGGGGTCTATCAACTCTATCTGCCAGATCGACCAGTCACGGACGTGGGGCTGGAGCGACTGCCTGACAGTCTGTTAATTAAGCTGTTTCGCCTGATACGCCTGGCCCGACGTCTAATCGACTTAACACTCATATCTGAAGACAAAAACTCACCGGAGGAGCTGAGATGAACTTGTCCTTCAATATGCTCAATCAAGCCATGCTAACCCAGGTACTGCACGAACTACGCCTGGGCAACCTGCAACGCTGCAAGGCACTTGGACTCAGTGAGGATGACATCTTCGTGCTGCAATCCTTACCACCGACCACGTTATCGCGCCTGGCCCATGCCACAGTCCCTTGGCTTGAGGTCAAGATTGACTCGCCAGTGCTGCATCGTTTGATTGAACAAGCTGAACGCGACGAACAGAACGAACGGTTGATCAACCGAGCGCTCAAACTCGGCGCCAGCAGCACCATTATGTACCAGTGTTTTGGCTTGGCGCATTCGGAAACAGCCATGCGCCGGCGTCTACTCAAGATAGAAACCCGTAAAGGCCGCCCCCAACATTTAAGCGAAGCGCAGGAGCATGTGTTGTGGCAACGTTGGTGTCAAATACGAACAGAGGACGGCACCGAGGATAAACTCGACGCCATGATGATGCTTGCAGAAGAACAGCAGATCAGCTTGACCATCGTTTGGCAGCAAATCGACCAGTACAGCAACAAAACATGAATGCTGGTCCTGCCAGTCGCTGGCAACGTGTCCTGCAGCAATGCACACAGCAGCTGCATGAGCGCTGGCCAGCACGCCCTACCACTGAACAGCCCTCCAACCAGGCTCTACAGGCTGGCTTTCTGTTTAGTGGCCAATCACACGAAGTCGTGCCACGTCGGCTGCTGTTGGATAATCGGCTGACGCCATTGGAGCGAAATGCCTGGCAGGTATTTCGACTCATGCTGCAAGGCCAGGGCGTGGTCACGCCGCGCTATGAGGATTTGCAGCCTTACCTCTCGAGCGTGCCTTACGGTGCCTCAGCCTCGCGTGAAACCATTGCTCGAGTGTTGACGATGCTCAGGCTCACTCGTTGGCTCAGTTTGGTTAGCCGCGGTCGCGATCAAGTCAGCGGGCGTCTACAAGGTTCTTTGTACGTTCTGCACGATGATCCGTTAACCCCCGCCGAAGCCATGGAACTGGATCAAGATTATCTAGAACTGGTCGGACATGCCCTCGGTCATGCGACAAAGGCCGTGCGTATTGTCGCTCAGCACATTGTGGAGGAGGTCCGACAGGACACGAATATCGATCAGGGTCGGTTACCGACGCGGCTGGACAGCTGGGCCGAACAGTGGGCGCAGCAAGGCTTGGATCAGCCACCCGGTGATGCATTCCACGATTCCGAACATGGGGAAGATCACCGCGTTCGGAATCGTGCAGGCCCTCGTTCGGATTCCGAATCAGGCTCGAATCCTAACGTTTCCAGCACCGTTCGGAATCCGAACGCTGCCTGTACTGTATTAAAAGAAAGTAAATGTACAGTACCGCGCGCGACCTCTACTGTGGATAACCTGCGCTGGCCCACTGCGCTACACCTGAGTCCCAGCGAACGTCAGGCCGTCGCGGTGGCGCTGATCAAGCTTAACCCTGCGGATCAGCAGGCTGTGCTCAACGAGGCGGGGGCACGCTGTAAGGCCGGCGGTATCCGCAAGCCAGCGGCCTATCTGATGGGCCTGATCCAGCGTGCGCTGAAAGGCGACTTTCGTCCTTGGGCAAGTCAGGTCGAACCGTCACCCGTCGCAGAGCCGCCCCCACCCGCTCCCTCGCGGCCGACTCGGGAAAAGGGCGAACCCGCATCAGCCCTCGCCCAAGCGTGTCTGAATGAGCTGCGCCAACTGCGTGGACGCGGTGGAACTCAATAGATTTGATGCCAGTGGCATCAAATCCATAGAGCTCCAGTCTACGAAAATGTCGGACCGAGCCATGGAGCTTTTAGAGGAACACAGGGACGTCCTCAACTAAACGTAGACGTTATGTATTTTCTCTTTCTCATCAAACCGAATAGACCGCGTTCAGCTTTTTGGCTGCCCTTGCCCCTCATCTGTCGCAACGTCCCGTCCAAGCCTATGCGAGGACAACACCATGGCCGATCACTATCAACTCAATCTGGGTTCATTGCGCAGCAGCATCACCTTAACCCTGCATACCCACCATGCAGCCCGCATATGGCAGGGTCGGGCCGCACGTGAAGGCGTCCACTCGATCATGGGCATGGCCGGCTACATCAGTGTCACCAACCTGATCAAACAAGCCGCGGCCCAGGACGATCCCTATGCCGATTGGGCCATCGTGCAGCTCGAAGAAAAACTGATGCAGGCAAAGGCTGGGATGGGAGAACTGACCCAACAGCTGGACCGGATCAGACAGGACTTGCCGACTCAGATCGACATGGGGGACAACCTCAACATCCACCCCGTCACTTTGCCATTGTACATTGGCAGTCAGCTGGGTTTTCTGGCGGTTTACCTGCTAACCGACTACGACACGCTGGTCCGCCATACCCTCTTGGCCCATCACACGGCTCTGATCGGCCGAAGAGACATGGAAGCCTGGATCGACGACGGTGCCCACCTGTTACGCAGCCTGTTCGGTCAGGCGCAACGTTATCGACATGCCGGCATTACACGCGATGATATGGCCGCAAATAATGCCCGCGCACTGGCGGCCGTGGAGAAGTATGGATTGCCCCCGATGGACATCCTTGAGGGTCATCGCCGTTCTCAGTTTGCGCCGCCGATCATTCGCCGTGGTGCTGTAGCAGTGGATGACGCTGACGCTTTGGCAGAGGTAGTGGACGGTCCGTCTGCGAGCGTAGATGAGTCGGAGGCTGATGCATGAATCCCATGACCCCTATTCAACCAATGTCCTTCGAAGCGTTGACACCGGATGCCTATCGGCAGCTCGAACACGCTGCCTCCCTAAAAGGCCTTTTAAAACCTTTTAAGGGTAAGGGGGAGTTGGAGCACCTGGCGCAGGTGGCGAGGGAAATCGAGGCGCAGTTATGTCGCCTGATGGAGGCTGTCGTGCAGCAATCCGGGGAGCCGCCGTACTCGCTATTGAAGATACGATTGGTGCTGCAGAAGACCAGTGCGGGCAGCACCTTTTTGCGTTGGCGCACCCGTGATTTTTCTCGCATGGGTGTGGCGGTTTGGGAACGTCAGATCTCCAACAAAGCATTGCCGCAGATCGTACGAGAGGAATTGCACCGTTTCGAATGCGCGCGTATCGCACTAAACCTTCAGATGAGTGTGGTGCATTCGCTCTACCGCCAGGCTACGACCTGCGCGATCAAAATGGCCAGCGCCGAACAACTGCTGCGCCAGTTCACACCAGCAGTGGAGATATCATGATGAGTACTTTTTTCGTCGGCGAAGGCAACATCGGCAGTGCGCCAGAGTTCCAAGAATTCGCCTCAGGCAATGACGAGCCACGGCGTTTACTGCGGCTGAATGTGTACTTCGACAACCCCGTACCACGCGAGGGCAGCTATGAAGATCGAGGCGGCTATTGGGCGCCGGTTGAGCTCTGGCACCGCGAGGCTGAACACTGGAGCACGCTGTACCAGAAAGGCATGCGCGTGCTCGTCGAAGGTCGTACGGTGCGCGATGAATGGGAGGACAGCGAAGATAACGCGCGGGTGACCTTCAAGATCGAGGCCCGTCGCGTCGGCATCCTGCCTCACCGCGTGCACAGCGTAGTCATGCGGGAACGCTCCAGTGAACCGGCGGCATCGGCGACACCCGTCGGGCAAAACACAGAGCAAGCCAGTTCACCTGCGTCGAAATCCAGAAAGCGCAGAGGGCAACCAGCGACGGACTGACAGACTTCAGGCATAAACATTGCGCCTTAGCGCGAGGTTGCTGAGCCGTTTTTACTCTCTGCTCGTGAATATGCACACTGTCGTCGGTGCGATGGGGTACAACCTCGTTCCATACCTGGCGGCCCTGACTGACTAATATGAGGATCCTTCGATTCAGGTTTCTCATATTCCTCACCTGCTGTTTCCAACAACGCTGCTCCGAACTCAATTCGGAGCAGTTCTATGCGCCTCTTCCTCTGCGAGAAACCGTCCCAAGGTCGTGACATCGCCAAGGTTCTCGGAGCCAGCCGGCGCAGCGATGGCTGCCTGATCGGACCCGAGACAACCGTCACCTGGTGTATCGGCCACCTGCTGGAGACAGCACCGCCTGAAGCTTATGGTGAACAATTCAAGAGTTGGTCGTTGGATCACCTACCGATCATTCCCCCGCAGTGGCAGGTAGAGGTCAAACCCAAGACTGCGGCACAGTTCAAAGTCATCAAGCGCCTGCTCAGTGAAGCGGCCACCGTCGTCATCGCCACCGACGCCGATCGCGAAGGTGAAATGATTGCCCGAGAATTGCTGGAGCTCTGCAAGTATCGAGGCCCTGTTCAGCGCCTCTGGCTGTCCGCACTCAACGAGGCGTCGATTCGCAGGGCACTGTCCTCGCTGAAGTCTGGTCAGGAGACCTTCCCGCTCTACCACTCCGCCCTCGCCCGTAGCCGCGCCGACTGGCTGATCGGCATGAACCTGAGTCGTTTGTTTACCCTTCTTGGTCGGCGGGCGGGCTACGACGGTGTACTGTCGGTTGGACGCGTCCAGACACCCACTTTACGTCTGGTGGTCGATCGGGATCGTGCGATTGCCAGCTTCGTCTCGGTGCCCTACTGGGAAGTGGAGGTGCACCTGTCCTCCATGGGGCAACCATTTATCGCGTCGTGGTTACCACCCAGCTTAGGACAAGATGAAGCCGGTCGTTGCCTGCAGCAGACGCTTGCCCGTCAGGCAGTCCAAACAATTATTGACGGTTGCGCCGCCACAGTTCTCTCATTGCAGACTGAGCATTTCCGCGAAGCGCCGCCCCTGCCCTTCGACCTGAGCACCCTGCAGGAGATCTGCTCGCGCAAGCTGGGACTCGGCGTTCAGGAAACCCTGAACATCGCCCAAGCCCTGTATGAAACCCACAAAGCCACCACCTACCCGCGCAGCGATTGCCGCTATTTGCCAGCGAGTATGTTCGACGAAGTACCCGCGGTATTCGATGCCCTGCTCAAAACGGATCCCGCACTGCGGCACGCACTCGGAAGCCTCGATCGATCACTGCGCTCACGGGTATGGAACGATGACAAGGTCACCGCGCACCACGGCATCATCCCCACCACCGAGTCGGCCAACCTTGCGCGGATGTCTGAACAAGAGCGCCAAGTC
The DNA here is from genome assembly GCF_024169655.1 of Pseudomonas marginalis. Taxonomy (GTDB): domain Bacteria; phylum Pseudomonadota; class Gammaproteobacteria; order Pseudomonadales; family Pseudomonadaceae; genus Aquipseudomonas; species Aquipseudomonas paraveronii. Next base: position 4,126,702 of record NZ_JALJWV010000001.1, read on the forward strand.
TACGAACTGATCCGTAGCCACTACCTCGCGCAATTTCTTCCGCACCATGAGTTTGATCGGACCCAGGTCGAACTGGAGTGTGGCCCAGAGCGATTGACCGCTGTTGGCAAACAGATCCTGGTTCAGGGCTGGAAAGGCTTGCTCTACGAGAACACCGAGGAGGATGAGCCCAATCACAAGTCCCAGGTCTTACCCGTCTTGCAACAGGGTACGCAGTGCGCAGTGGACGACGTCGAACTCAAGTCCATGCACACCGCCGCCCCCAAACCTCTCACTGAGGGCGATCTGATCAAGGCGATGAAAAATGTGGCTAAGCTGGTCAACGATCCACGCCTGAAACAGAAACTTCGGGACACCACCGGTATCGGTACCGAAGCCACGCGAGCCAGCATCATCAAGGGGTTGATTGATCGCGGTTATTTGCTGAAGAAAAAACGCGCCTTAATGGCCTCGGCGGCTGCCCATACCCTGATCGAAGCGGTACCAATAGCGGTTGCAGATCCGGGTATGACCGCGATCTGGGAACAGGCTCTGGACGAAATCGAAGCGGGACGTCTGACCCTGGATGCATTCGTCGCCAAGCAGGCAAACTGGATAGCGCAACTGGTCGCACACTGCGGATCACTGACTTTAGCCATGCCTGTCGAAGCCAGCCCGGCCTGCCCCATTTGCAACGCCTCAATGCTCAAGCGAAAGGGGAAATCAGGGCCGTTCTGGTCATGCTCCCACTACCCAGACTGCAAGGGCACTGCCCCGTTCAAAAAAGATACGCCTCGCCCATAACGCGCCATTGGAGATCAACATAAGCATTGGGGTCAATGTAATGGTCAGTGCATCATCAACGGTGACTGATCCCTCTCTAAGTCGATTAAGGGTTGTCCGATTTCACGGGCCAGGGCGATGCCTGTCGAAATCCATATCTGCCCCAGTTCGTTGAACGCTTTCAGGTGATCAGGATTTTCGTTGAGCCAATGAACAAGGCTGTCGAAGTGTTCGGGGTTATCCGGGCAATCATGGATCTTGATGAACAGCTCCAGTGTTCGATCCCAGATCTGATCCATGACGTTCTCGCTCTTCTCTTCCATGCTCAACCGTTCCTCAGCTTGGCCCTTTCAGACCGCTCATTCTCACTGACCACCTCGGACTCTGATTCCTGGAGGAATAGAAGCCACGTCGCATTACACAGCGATTTCAGCCAATATAACAACCTAATAAGTCGATACTCAACCGTTAAGGATGTTCATGTCAACGGGTCTTTGCTCAACCATTCGGGTTGAACTGGAGAACTCATCACTTGGCACATAAACATCCAACCCAAGCCCAAATCGGGCGCATGATCGCGAAGCACCGCAGCGAGCGTAATCTGACTCAGGAAGAGGTGGCTGAACGCTTGGGGATCGGCAGCGAAGCTGTATCGCGTTTAGAGCGAGGTGTGGTGGAGCTTTCCGTGGTCAAGCTGATGCAACTGGCGGATGTCTTCGACTGCCGGATGGATGAACTGCTGACGGCGTCGAGCAATCGCCCCAATGACCAGGGCCAGATGATCGCGGGTCTGCTGAACGGTCTGAAAGAAAGCGACCGTGCCTTTATCTTGGCAACCGTCGAACAATTAGTCGCTCATCTCGCCAACAAGTGAGTTCATTCACTCGCATCCGATACCGGGGTCTTTGAGGCGGCGCACTCTGCCTTGACGTCGTCCCACCCTCTCTGCTGTAGTGCCTCAGGATCATCGCCAACGGCGACCCAAGACCGATTCGCTCCGGGCAGCTCGGTCAGACTCTTAGAGTTCGGAGCCTTCTCCTCTGCGGGATTTCGTTCCCGTTTTGTGCTCGACCTGATCGTGGTGGCGGATGACCAGTGTTGCCTCTACAAGGCAACAGCGGCCATCCGCCTCGGCGATCGTATTCAGTCCCGGAGCCCCCCGGGGAAACACGGGGCACCCTTTGTGCGCGGATGCGTGCCAGCATGTTCCGACCCAGGCCACGACAAGGGTCGGTTGACGAATCAAGGCGCAGTTAAACCAAGCTTTGCGAGGAGCTTTTCGACTGCGTATGACCGTCAAAGGTGGCTTTTCTATTCCTCGCCTGGTGACCCACCAGGCCAGCTCTTCTTTTTCTCATTCCAGTGACTGCCACCGTATTCCGGCCATAAAAAATCGGGTTGCAGCGTCTTGACGCTCCCCTGTGACAGGCTTATACAAAGGGCGTGGTTCGCTGTCGTTGACAGCCCAGCCCAGGTAGCTTGAACCTTCAAGGCTACGCCACGTTCGTGGTGGTTTACCCAAGTGCGATCAGCGTTCGGAAGCTCGCGCGGTTACCGCTTCAGCGGTGATGAATGCCCACTACCCCATGCCTGCGGATCACCACCGCGGACGTTTCTCTGCTGCACCGCTATTCCCCCAGACGCATCGTTCTGCTCGTCATCGGCTTGCCGGTGGCGAGTCGTTCATCGCTCGCCTTCACCTTACCCACCCTGACGGGGGCTCACTTCCCCGTTAGGGCTTGTGCGTCGCCGTTTTCCCTTGAAGCAGGAGAACCACCATGGCCCACGCCAACCACTCCCAAGAAGCGACCACTTACTTCAATCTGCACACCGCCGGTATCGGCTACCTCAACCGTGTTCGTGAAGTCCAAGTCCGCCGCGGCCAGCCGTTCATGGCCTGCGATATCGCCGCCCTGCACGGTGCCACCGACGCGGTGGAGTACACCCGCTTCGACTGCAAAGTCGCTGGGGGTGAAGCTGAACGCTTGATTCGTCTCTATATGGACGCCGTCAAGGCCGAGAAAAAAGTCTTGCTGTCGTTCCGTATTGGCGACCTGTGGATCGATCCGTTTCTCTACGAGAAAGGCGAGAAACAAGGTCAACCAGGCGCCAGTCTGAAAGGTCGTTTGCTGTTCATCGACTGGATCAAGGTCGACGGCACATTCGAGTACAAAGCGCCCGCCAGGCAGGAAGCAACAGCACCTGCTGAGCAAGCGCCCACCAGTGAGTCATCCCCATCATCGGCTGATGCCGAAGTTGAGGAGGCCGAAAACCCAATAGAAACTCGGGTCGAACCTGAATCTCCACCCACTCCGCGCGCGGCCCGCCGTGATGCCACCCGTACCGTTCAGTCCGCCTGAATAGTCCACGATGTTCCACATCAAGGCGCTCCCTCGAGCGCCTTTTCTTCAATCCGCACAGGAGAACCGACATGGAATCCTTCTGGCTATGCGACGACTGCCTGTTCGCTGCGGCTTACGAGGACTACAGCACGTTATCGCTCTACTACACGACGGATGAAATCGAGAAACGCATCGCCGATATCCATCGTGGACTGGTTCGCTTAATGCCCATCAGTGCCGACTTCGATCCCGAAACCGGCTGGGGCATAAAAGCCTTTTCCCCATTGCCCTGCGACGGTTGTGGCTCACCCCTACACGGTCAACGTCACCGATTCACCCGGCTGTAAACAGCGCGTCATCGGCTAATGCCCGCGACTCTATTTCCACCTCGGGGACACCACTCCCCTCGGGCGTGTACCCCTGATTGTTCCCTTCGGAGGTACCACCATGAACACCCAATTCACACTGATTGAAACCTCGGATTTCGATGCTGATCGAATCAGCCAAGAAAACCAGGTGATCGACGAGGCACTGCATATTCTGGATCGTCGGCTGTTCGCCCGCGGCCCTAACCTGACGTCACCTGGCGCCGTGGCCTCATACCTAAAACTGCATCTTGTGCAACAAGAGCATGAAGTCTTCGGTGTGATTTTTCTCGATGCCCAGCACCGCGTGCTGGCATTCGAAGTCCTCTTTCACGGCAGCATTGATGGCGCCAGCGTTTACCCCCGCCAAGTCGTTAAGCGCTCTCTCGCGCATAACGCTGCAGCCGCCATTTTTGTGCACAACCACCCCTCAGGGTGTACGGAACCCAGCCAGGCGGATCGCATCTTGACCGCACGGTTGAAAGAGGCCTTGGCCTTGATCGAAGTGCGCGTACTGGATCACTTCATCGTGGGTGAAGGTCGTCCGCTCTCACTTGCCGAATACGGCTGGCTTTAACCCTCACAGGCGCCTACGGGCGCCTTGTTCATTTCCATTCTGGAGCACCCTCATGAACCTCACACACCAAGCCCCAGCACTGCTAACGGCCTCAAACCCATTTGCTCGCGGTTACGACAACTTGCATATCGAACGGCGGCTACTGATCACCTACGAAAACGACTGCCCTCCCTGCTTTCGACCTGTGCACGACTCACAGGCCCATCTGTCCGACGATGAGTTGCAGCTGTTCCCCTGCCTGTTCAATGACGATTTCGCCTTGATCAGCGAAGGCCAATCCATTCCTGAAGAGTTGGATGAACGCTGCCAGTCCACCGGACTGGTGCGCCAAGTGATCTACGCCGTGATGGGCGAGATGTTCAACGAGCAGCATCACGTCGGCGATCTGTACTCCCTGGAAGAAGCCCAAGCCATGGTCCATCGCTTGCGCTTCGAAACGGGACACTACAGTCGAGCCTGGGAGATCAGTACCGCACACCTTCCTGAAGAAGCGATGTTCTATCTGGAAGGGTGGGTCAGTCACTCCGCTCCGAGGCAAACCGGTCTTTTGTTCGAACTTTTCGCGTTGCCGGATTGCTGCGGCATCGGTTGCAAGTTGATCGGCACACCATGGACGGACGAGAACTTGCTGAACATTGAGGGCAAACGTTATTCAAGCTTGAGACAAGAGCAACTCGACGCCGGCACACCGGAAGCCCTGGTCACGGTGTTATACCTGGCGGCATTGGCGGATGTGCGATTGTTGATCTTCGACCCCGACGCCACCGTCTTGGATGGACTCGCCATTTTTGATGAGTAACAACGCGTTCTGCTTTAACACGACCCGCTTTGAATCAACTTTCTCACTGAATCGCTCCTTCACCTCATGTCAGGTTCTGCACTGAATCTGACATGAGGTTTTTTCCATGGAGCGTTTTTTCACCCCTGTCTGCCTACTGGGTTTGTTGAGCGCCTGCACCGCGCAAATCCCCACCCCATTGCCGCCCCATCCAGAAATCGGCAGCGGCTCCAATCAGGCCCCGCACTCGAGGGGTACAGCCGAAGAAAGCCATCCGGCGGAACTTCGTTATGGCCGCTACACGCTGGTCAGCACCGAGCCCACCACGGAACAACGCGATCTTCTTGCCCAAATCATTGACGTGAGCATCCCGTCCAGTCTGAGTCCTTCGGTGCAGGATGCGTTGCAGTACGTATTGCGACGCTCGGGCTATTCGCTCTGCCCCGCTACTGCGTCGGTGAAGGTGCTCTTTACTCGGCCCCTGCCCGCGGCTCATTACCGGCTCGGCCCGCTCTCTTTGCGCAACGCGCTACAAGTGCTAGCTGGGCCCGCCTGGCAACTCACGACCGATGAAGTCAGCCGTTCAGTCTGCTTCGAACAGCAGAAAACGGAGGCCGGCGTCGTGCGGGCCACACCCGTCTCGCCCCATCAGGCGGAGGCACGTCCATGAAAGCCTCGACGTTTCAAACCCTCATTATTGGATTGCTTTGCCTGGCGGCCGCCGGGCTGAGTGGTGGATTGTATAACCAGTATCAGCGCGTGGCGGAACTACAGAGCACGAACACGCAATACCGACAAACCCTGGATACCCTGCAACGTGATTCAAGCGCCCTCAAGGACGCCCAGGAGAAGCTGCAGTACGCGCTGAAAGACCTGAAACAGATGGTCGATACCGGCGAGCAACAGGCCAATACCCTCGATCCGATGTTGGATCAGTGGGCGCAAGAAATACAGGAACTGCGCGACGGTCTGGCAGCCCGCGCCACCGTGGCAGACCTGACAGCGCTACGCGCACGCATTGAGCACGTCGAGCAGCAGCTCCTGGGGCTCAAAACTCTGTCATCAACTCCACCACCGACGTCTTCCGCGACCAAGCTGAAAAAGACCATTCGCCCCAAGCCCACCCCGCTCTCGCCACCGTTCTCGGTGTTGAGTGTCGAGTCCCGTGGTGGTGAGCGTTTTCTGGCGGTCGCACCTCATGACAGTCGCTCTCTCACGGATGTCCGGCTGCTACATAGCGGTGAGCAACTGGGGGCCTGGCACCTAAAAGTACTGGAGCCGAACTCAGCCGTCTTCGCGGTGGCCACTCAGCCAGACCAGGCCGTGCAAGTCCCTTGAGAAGCGATCATGAACAAAGCGTCACTACTCCCCGTCGCCTGCCTGGTTTCGCTACTGACCACAGGTGCTGCGATGGGTAACCCCGTCACGACACAGTCACGGCTCCAGGACACACAATCCGCTCCGCTGGGACGCTCTGACTCTGCACAGGCGGCGAGCTGGGGTCTGACGGAGCAGGAGTGGACGCGCTTCGAACAGATCCAAGCCGGCCCACGCGGTTTCTGGAGCCCGAACCTTGATCCGTTGACCACACTCGGGGTTGAGGCCGAGACCGACCAAGAGCGCCAGCGCTATGCCGAATTACAGGTAGCGCTGGAAGCCAAACGCGCCGAACGCGAGTTGGCCTACCAAAGCGCTTACACCACAGCCTGGGTCAAGCTGTTTCCCGGGCTGCTGCCGATCCAGGGCATGGCATCCTCGTCCCCTGCCAGCTCATCGGTCGTGCCGCGCCAGGTCCTGTTTGTGGAGGACCAATGCCCAGCGTGCATCGCCGAAGCACAGCGTTTGCAAAGCAGCAACACGGAATTCGATATCTACCTGGTGGGCAGCCAAGGCGAGGATAAACGCGTCCGTAGCTGGGCTCGGCAAGCAGACATCGATCCGGCCAAGGTTCAACGCCGACAGATCACCCTGAACCATGACCGTGGTCGCTGGTTCAGCTTGGGTGCCCCGGGGCCATTGCCTGCCACATTTCAACAGGTGAGTGGACAATGGCAACGCCTCGACTGAGTGGTATTGCGCTGATGTTGGCGATGCTCGCCGTCCAGGCTGACGAACTTCCGCCGCCTGCCTACCAACTGGCGGCGCATGACGCCGACATCCCGTCTACGGTGCTGTTCGCGATTACCTTGCAGGAGAGTGGTATCCATGTCCGTGGTCGACTGCTGCCCTGGCCTTGGACCCTGAACATCGCCGGAACACCCTACCGCTTCACCACTCGCCAGGCCGCCTGTCACGCCTTACTTCAGGCGCTCACTCAGTATGACGCCAAGCAGGTCGACGCCGGACTTGGGCAAACTAACCTGGGCTACCACGGACAACATTTTTCCAGCCCCTGCGAGGCCCTCGACCCCTACCGAAATCTCGCCGTGACCGCCGCGCTGCTGCAGGAGCATCACACCGCCACCGGTGACTGGGTGTCAGCTGCCGGACGCTATCACCGCCCGGCAGGAGGAACGCCGGCGGCGCGTTACCGCGCCGGATTTTCCCGGCAACTCGAACGACTACTGGTCTCCTTCGAACAGGGCACACCACCATGAAGCGAACATCCCTTACCTGTTATTTCTTCCTGCTCGTGACACCTTTCGCCCAGCCGGGACTGACCGTAGCTGGGGATCAGCCTAGCGACTTCACCCGGCCCCATTTTCAAGTTTCCAGGCCGCCAATAAACAACAAGACTCAGCCTGATCGGGCCATGCATGCGGACCTGTCCACGTTTGCCGATGAAGCCTGGATACTGCCCATCCGCAGCTCTCACTTGAGCCCCGGCCAAATCACGTCCCGCTCCCTGAACATGCCGGGGTTGCGGCCATTTTTCCTGGTCGGCGACGATCTCCAGTCGCTGGCTTGGCTGCGTCAACGCGCGGCAGAGCTGCAGGAAATGGGCGCGGCGGGGCTCGCCGTCGAAGTGGCCAATACTGAAGCCCTGGCCCGGATTCGAGCAGCCGCTCCCGGCATCACCATCCTGCCGGTCAACGGCAACGACATCGCCACCCGCCTGCAGATTGAGCACTATCCCGTTTTGATCACTGCCACCTCACTGGAACAGTGAGTCCAGGTCATGGCCGAGCATGCGATGGAGTCCAAGCTCCGGCCAGCGGTGGAGCTGTATACCGTAGCAATCTGTATCGCTGCCGCGGTGTTGTGCGTGTACTCGCCCTGGGCTGTGGCCCTGTCACCCGAGATCGGTCTGGTTGCAGCGCTGGCCTATGCCCTGTTCGGCCTGATCCGCCTGCGACAAGCTTGGGAGGTGCTGCGTTATCGGCGAAATATCCGTCGGCTGCCCCGCTACGAGCTGACCAGTCGGCAGATTCCGGTCAGCCGCAAGCGTCTGTTCATGGGCCGAGGATTTCGCTGGACCCGCCTGCACACCCAGCGCTTGGTCGAGGCCCAGGATCCGGCGGTCGCCCACTATGTCGAGCAACCGACCCGTTACCGCCTGGCACGTGGACTCGAACGTCGCCTGGAACATGCACCGTTTCCGTTCTCGACACTGGCGCGTGTCACCGCCTGGGACAGTGCCTTCAATCCGTTGCGCCCATTACCCCCGGTGGGTGGCTCGCCGCTGTTGCATGGGGTCGAGCCCGACGAAACGGAAGTCAGTCTGCCGCTGGGCGAAAGAGTCGGACACACACTGGTGCTCGGCACGACCCGCGTCGGCAAGACGCGACTCGCCGAGGTGTACATCACCCAGGACATACACCGCGCCGAACACGAGGTAGTGATTGTCTTCGATCCGAAGGGCGATGCCGACCTGCTCAAGCGCATGTATGTCGAAGCCAAACGCGCCGGTCGGGAGAAGGAGTTTTATGTCTTCCATCTGGGGTGGCCAGAAATCTCTGCCCGCTACAACGCCGTGGGACGTTTCGGACGTATTTCTGAGGTGGCGTCTCGCATTGCTGGGCAGCTCAGTGGTGAAGGTAACTCTGCAGCCTTCCGTGAGTTCGCCTGGCGTTTCGTCAACATCATCGCCCGCGCACTGATCGAGCTGGGCCGACGTCCGGACTACCTGCAGATCCAGCGACATGTGGTCAACATCGACGCACTGTTCATCGAATACGCCCAGCAGTTTTTCGCCAAGACCGACCCGAAAGCGTGGGAAGTGATCGTCCAGCTTGAAGGCAAGCTCACCGAGAAAAATATTCCCCGGCATATGGTGGGACGCGAAAAACGTGTGGTGGCCATCGAACAGTACCTGGCGGTGAAGCGGGTATTTGATCCGGTAATGGACGGACTGCGTTCGGCGGTACGCTATGACCGTACTTACTTCGACAAAATCGTTGCCTCGCTGCTGCCGCTGCTGGAGAAACTCACCACCGGTAAGACCGCCCAACTGCTTGCGCCAAACTACACCGACTTAGATGACCCGCGGCCAATCTTCGACTGGATGCAGATCATCCGAAAACGCGGCATCGTCTACGTCGGTTTGGATGCGCTGACCGACGCCGAGGTGGCCGCCGCTGTGGGCAACTCCATGTTTGCCGACTTGGTCTCGGTCGCCGGACACATCTACAAACACGGCATCGACCATGGCCTGCCCCCATCGGGTAACAGCAGTGACAAGTTGCCGATCAACCTCCACGCTGACGAGTTCAACGAGTTGATGGGTGATGAATTCATCCCACTGATCAATAAGGGCGGCGGTGCCGGTATTCAGGTAACCGCCTACACCCAGACCCTCAGCGATATCGAAGCGCGAATCGGTAACCGCGCCAAGGCCGGCCAGGTGATCGGCAATTTCAACACCCTGCAGATGTTCCGCGTGCGCGAAACCGTCACCGCTGAGCTGCTCACCCAGCAGTTGCCCAAAGTCAACGTGTTGACCAAAGCCCTGGTGTCGGGCACCACCGACACCTCCGATCCTGAGGCCAACACCGACTTCACTTCTTCCTCACAGGACCGTGTCAGCAGCACCAGCGTGCCGCTGATCGAGCCAGCGCATATCGTCAGTTTACCCAAGGGGCAAATGTTCTCCTTCCAGGCCGGTGGGCAGCTCTGGAAGGTCCGCATGCCGTTGCCAAAACCCTCCAACGACGATGCCATGCCCAAGGACCTGCAGGAGCTCACTCAACGGATGCGGGAGGCCTACAACTCGCAGGCAGGTCAATGGTGGAGCGCAAGCGGTGGCGGCCCAACAACAAACTTCGATTGGGATCAGGTGGGGTAGTCCGCACCCGCGACAGGTTTCGATTCAGCAGAAAACGATCCAGAAGGCGTTGTGACGACATCAACTTTGCAGCGCGCAATGGAGTGAACAATGGCGACTTCCGCCCAGAACATGCCGCCACAACCGATCCAGCACCCAGGATTAATCGTCTCGGCGATTGGCTTGGTCCTGCGCATCATCGGTTTGCTGATCGCCTCGTTGCTGTTCTCGATTCTGATCGAATTCGCCGGGCTGCTACTGTTCTGGGGTGATCAGGGCTGGCGACATAGTCAGGCCATGCTAACCAGTGAGTTGGGCTGGCTCAACGAGCACTTCAAATCTTCACTTCTCATCCAACAGCCTGGGGCAACGATTGTCCAGTGGCTGGATTTACTCAATCAGTGGTTGTTGGTCAAGACCGGCTTTGCAGACTTCACCCAGCAGGCACGAGCATTGAGCCAGAGCAACGGTTTCTGGAGCTGGATCAACCAGCTCTACGTGAGTATCGAGGACTTTGTGCTAGCGGCGGTGTATGTCACCTTCACCTTCGTGGTGCGCCTGACCATTCTGGTCCTGATCACACCCTTGTTTCTGCTGGCCACGCTCACCGGTTTTGTCGATGGCTTGATGCGCCGTGACCTACGCAAATTTGGAGCTGGGCGAGAAAGCAGTTTTGTCTATCACCGCGCTAAACGAGCAGTGATACCACTGCTGATCGTGCCTTGGGTCATTTACCTGTCCCTGCCCTTTTCACTCAATCCTATAGCTATTCTATTGCCTTGCGCAGTAGTACTTGGAGCAACAGTAGCGATCACAGTGACGACGTTCAAAAAACATCTCTAGGTGCTTAGTTAAGCTTTTTCCTTCGTGTCGTAGCTGCATTGGTAAAGCGCTCATGACTGTCCCCGGCCAGCTTGATTGGGCAATGAACGCTTTCCGATACAGCCCCGTGGGGCCGGTCGGGATTTTCCTATTGCCAGCGTTTAGGAGTCGCTACCAAGTAATTTTTATCAAAATCAGAACTCCCAGCACCACAATCACCCACCCGATTTCTCGCAATTGCCTTAACATTTTCGGGTCCGAAACCAGGGTAGGTACGGGGACCTGTACCGTTTCAAAAGCCTGCTCTTCCGCAGGAAGCTCTTTCGCTTTTACGACAACTTTGAATGATTCGGCCTTGAGAGGATCTCCCTTCTTCAGATCCCAAAATTTCTCCCATCCATCAGGGTCGTAACCATATGCCAAGCCCTTATCATCAAAACCTGTGTCAAAAGTCAGAAAGACCTGGAAATCATCGAGGCTAACTGCGGTGAGTAGCTTAAAAATATCATTTTCCAGAATGGCACCGAGGGAAAACGCATGAGGATCTGAAGTACCGTCTAATCTGTCCTCCCAAGCATCTACGTACTTGAGAGTTGCAATTAGGCTTTCATGCGGTGTTGTTGTGAACGTAACGTCTCCCTTCTGTAGCAAACCTTTGTCGATGACATTGAGTTGGCCCGAAATAACAGCCGCCTCAAAAATCAGTCTACTTTGGCTGTAGTCTGCACCTCGTGTGTAGATATAGCGCCGACTGGAAAGCTCAAGGTTTAGAATTGCCATAGCGGCCTTTTCCTCTTTACTCCGACTGCTCGACTACCCTCGCGGTGAAAAACGGATTGCCACCGCACGACAGGGACCAAGGCTCATTCGCCCGCGATTTTGTAATCTCTAAATGGGGTGCAAAAAGCCCAGTGTTTGCCCGAGCGAACGCACTCACAATCTCGTCCTCAGAAAGGCCATGTTTAGCCACTAAACATCTGAGCACGTCTTCTACTCTGCTCTCAGGAAGATCGCTACACGGAATCTCTTTCGACCAGATCGAGGCCTGACCTTGCCAACCTTCAATGATCCAAACGCGCTTGCTCATGAGCATTTTTCCATCGTGTGAGGACGCGAAAACCGTGCCTCTCTTACGGGCTTAGCCCAACGTTCGACGGCTGGGCTTGTGGTGCAATGGGCGGGATTTTCCCCGAGCTTATTCAGCTTGTGGCGCACCTATGTCGCGATCACGATCTGGTGTTAGATTGCTGCCATTCATAATGGAGCGATCGTGATGCATAAGGTTTTGATAGCGCTGGTTATTGGTGTTTCGTCTCAGGCATCTTTTGCTGCCGGTAGTGTCACATATTTGTCCTGCCCATCTCTTGATAAAAGAGCTGATGACTTATTGGTTATAGTCGATCAACCAAGCGGAACGGCCTCCCTGCAAAGCAATAAGAGTGGATCAGGGCTTAACTTTACATCTCCTGCGTCGTTTGGACCTAAAGAGGTGACTTGGCGTAGTGAATCGAAGAGTTTTCAGCAGAAATTTTCCGTTGATCGTGTCAACTTGACTCTGAAAAGAGAAACTACAAGCGGAATGACCGGCTCCATCTACGTTGAAACCTCGCCATGTTCTATTGTCAAGGCGCCAAGCAATACGAAATTCTGAAGTTTTATGCGAAACAAGCCGCCTATTGGTGGCTTTTTTATTGTCCGGAGGAAAACAATGGCTCAGAATTTCCTGGATCAATTCATCATCAGCCGAGGGGGAAGCTCTACCAGTGCGTCCATCGCGTGGATGAGACATGCTCCATGGATGAAATGGATAAGCCCGGCGTCTTGTCCAGCCCTGATGACTACACCGGCAAATAAGTGAGGGTCACCTGATATGAAGACGGGTGATCCACTCAAACCATCAATATCATCCACATGACCAAAATCAGTACGCATCGTAATCACCGCGTCAGTAAGCTCCCCCACCAAGGGGCCACTGAACGCTGCCAAGCCAGCCACAAATCGTTTTGTATCGTAGTGAAATTCTCTTCGACATTGAGGGTATCCGACAGCCAGAAACACTGAACCCTTTTTGAAATCTTCGGCCGGAAATATGAAGGAATTCAAATCGAACGCTCTCATTTGGGCTGGGGGATTGCTGGCCATGATCTGACTATCGACCCGGAGAACCTTCAGATCACTACGCTCTTCAGGGCCAAAAACGGCTTCATAGTCGAACGGCAGCGCCCAATCATACCCAGGGATAAATATGCGAAAATTCTCAATCGTAATCCCCATATTTTCCCAAGTGTGACGGGCACAAATTACGAAAACCTGCCCTCTATACTGGCAGATAAAGGCCGTCCCACTGCCGATGAACTGGTAATAGTCGTCGTCGCAAGCAATCGTAATTGGCCGAATGAAAGTCTTCATCGCTGAATCGAAGGTCATTGCTTCGGTCTACTTGTCGTACGTCACCATCGCCGTGGCAGGAAAAGCGACGTTATGAGCCAGATCACAGAGATACTGCTTCCATTCCTGCCAACCGGGTTCACCGCCTCCAGACCGGATGATCTGTTCGGCTTCATGATGACAAGTCCTGCCATCAATGCTGCCTTTGTGGACATGCAGCAGCTTCAAACGCTCTTTATCTGGTCGGAAGTTTTCGTAGACGACTGCTGCTTTACCAGCGTCTTCAATTCGCTCGCCGCAAACGTCACAGAAAAGAAACGGCGAGCTTTGCCCGTTTACAACCTGAATCTCGACCATCGTATTAGTCCTTCGGCCATCGGCCGTTTCGGTGGAAAACCGGTCGCCTTTTCCTATCCAGCGATACGGTTTAGCTGCTTGTACTCATCCCAATCGATACCAAGCGCTGCGGCGATTTTGCGGTGTTGATCCAAGCGCCATTCGTTAGCTTGCTCCGGTGATTCGGCTACCAAGCGAATCACGAACTCATCAACCTCAAGTCCACGGCTTCGGGCAGCTTCTGCGAAAACCACAAGGCGCTGCTGTTCACGGTACTCATCAACGGTCATGCCGCATGCCTCGATTATGGCTGGTTTGACCGACTCAATCTGAGTGAGAGCGCGAGGATTTTCAGCGAAGAATCTTTCGCGGGCTGCGCTGTAGCGGTTTTCAATGTTCATTGATTCAACGTTCCCTTAACAATTGATCGAAACGTCATCGCCAGCAAGAGTACCTAGAGTTTCTCTATGTCCTTGAGGACTAATGCCCGAACCTCGGCGGTCGCTTTTACAGGATCTTTGCAGAATTTGATGGCACCTTTGAACATTCCTTCCTTAGCTTTTTGTTCATCGGAAAACCCGACAATGCTCACTCCTGTGCTCATGTACAAGGACAGTACCGCCTCCTCTGATTGTGATAGCTGCCGTGCATTGGGAATACCTGACAGCACGCATAAATCAGCGAGCCCCATCGTCCCCTTTCCACTTTGCAGTTGTTGTGGATCTCCAATTGCGCCGCTACTCAAAGACAGCCCTAAGGCGATCAGGCCGAGGTTTTTCATTCAGTTGCCTTCCGTGATATTAGATTGATATCTGATCTTACACTCATGCACTGTAGCGGACTGTTCGTGCACCTCAGCCCGCATCTGCGAGCTGGTGGGTGCAGCGGATTGATTTTCCTCAACCTTCGGACTGTTTGGCAGTCGGACGCTCTGACCACACTTTGTAGAGGAAGAAAACTGCCGCGAAAATGGCACAGCCAATTCCCATGCTTTCCTGACGGAAGCGGAGAGAGTCAGCTATGTTGGCTGCACCAAATCCCACCAAAATTATGATTGCCAATGGCAGATATGACTTCCATTTAGACATGCCTTACTCCTTTGTATTCTGGACGCGAAAATGGGCGTCCTCTACTGACCTGGCCCCGCATGAACGAGGCTGGTGGTGGATCGAAATTTCCTATATCACTGGCCGCTATTGTTATGCGAACCAAGAGACTCATCTCCTGGTAGGAGATGCTTTGAGCGCCACACCACCAAAATCTTTGACGCCTCATTTTTTTGCTCAGCAGTTAGCCTACCTTCGATAGCACCAACGGCCTTCCTCGAATCAGTGAGCGCCGCGTCTACGGCCTGCCCCCTTCCAACGGCAGCAAGCAGTTTCTCTGAAGCATCGCGACAAAGTGCCAAGGCGATGACGGAGTCCTGCGGCACGCCCGCGCCTTTGTAGTACAGTACTCCGAGTAACATAGATGCCTCGCCAAGCCCCTGATTTGCAGCTCTCCTGGCAAAGGAATAGGCTTTTTCAAAGTTTTGTGCTTGGATTTTGCCGTCGTAGTAAACGCCTGTTTGTGCTGTATATGCTGTATATGCTGTATATGCTGTATATGCTGTATATGCTGTATATGCTGATCATAAGTGGATGATCAAGAGTTGAGCTGGTGGAGGATTCTGCGGATCTCGCCGGCATCGATCTCACAATGCATCCCCTCAAAGAGAGCAACCACATTGTGCCCCTGCAAGGCCTGGTAGACCTCATCTCCAAAAGCAGTCCGGCGCTTACAACCCACCATCGCTTTGCTCAGATCAGTCTTCGCTACGTCTTCTATCAAGCCGATATCTTCAAGCTCAATCGAAATAGAATCTGCGAACTCGGCGGCCTCTTCGCGCGTCGGTCCCATGGTGAGTCCGGCGGCCTTGCCTTCACGGTAATAAGCGTCAACCACGCTCCCAGGAAGAAAACTCTGCCGATCGGTTGCACTGGACAAAAGACGCTTGATTAATTCCCACATCGTAAAGTCCATCTGAATTTCCTATTTGTTTGGAATGCTGAGTGTGTGGATCAAAATGGTATGGTCTCATCCCACAGGGGCTCGTCAGTCTTCTGAGCTGGGCTTTTGGCCTTGATTCTCGCTTCCAGCGACTTGATAAACCGGATGGACGTTGCCACGTGATTGAAGATAAGCAGGCTCTCGTCGTAGTTCAGGATCGGGTTGTCATGCGCGAGGCTTTTGTTGTTGCGCACATCATTGAAGGCCTCCAGCACCGAGATACTGGACCTCAATATGCGTTCCGTCATCGCCGACTCAAGATGGCCACTCCCACGTAGCGACTTCACGTACTCGCCGAAGACACTGTGCAGCGGCTTGTCTCGGCTGATCGTTATTCCATGCGGCTCACAGGTGACCCGGATGAACTTGTTCACGAACGTATGCAGGCGATCAAGGGCGCCCTCGGGTTGATTTTTTTCGATGGCTTCGCGCACGTGCTGGGCCACCACCTCGAAATCGCGCTCGTCGGCAATCGCCGTCAGCGCTTCCAGATCGGCGACAGGCTGGTCGCTCAGCAGGCGCTGAGCGATCTTGCGGCAGTCATCTACTATCAGCGGGTTGCTGTTACCAAGCCGCCCAATTTGGACCCCATAGGCAATCAGCCCTTCGAGTACCTTGCCAACGGTGTGGTTCGGTGCGGTGTCCCAGAAGGTACGCATCCGCTTGGCCTTGGAGCTACCAGCTACCCGGAACTGAGCGGAGTCAATATCGACACGGAAGTCGAGGAAGAACTCCGCATAGGTGCGATCTGAGAAGTTCAGGACATACCCGTCGCCCATCTCCAGCAGTTTTTCGAGCTTGCGCCGCTCTAATGCACTGATCTCTGCCATGACTTTTTCGTCTCAGTATCGCGGACGCGAAAGCCGCACCCTAGTACTGCAAAAGGCCCAATTAAGGGCCTGGGTGTGCAGCGATCTTTTCTGTGAATGGTTAGGAAGTGCATGCCTCGCGAGCAATTGACAGCCCAAGGTCCCGAGCAGCCTGTTGAGACCACCCCCGTGAAAAATGCTTTACGGCAATGGTTTGCACCCCTGCATGCCTAGCTCGCATAAAATCACCCGCATCGTTACCGTGAGCCACAACCAGCCTCGGCTTAAGCGTCTCAATTAAGAAATCGAAAGCTCGCGAGCACCTCATGCTAGAGGTAAGGTCCTTCGCGTCTTCTGTCGCCGATGCGTAAATGTTCGTCTCGAGAATGCGAATGTCAACCGCTGAGGATATAACCCAATCCAGAACTCGCCGCGTGTTACTGATGGGATTTCGACGAGTTTTACCAGGTTTAAGCGGACGTAGCGTTCTATCAACAAGATAGCTCTCAAACCATGCGCGCTTGTCGAAACCTCTTTCACAATCCCAGAACTCCCAAAAGTCTCTTTCACTAGCAGACGCCGGGTTCAGACCGACGATGAAAACTCGACAATCAAGGGGAGAGCCGTCGCAGACAAAAGGCCTCTGATCGCTTGGTCTACCGATGATAGTTTCGAGCTTTTGCTGGAACTCTGAGAGAGTTGGCATGTGTTCGACCTGAAGTCTTTTCCCCTTTGCTTAGCATTCCACTCTTCCAGCGCCACACAGTTTAGCCGCCGTCTCGTGTGACTCCGGTGAAGTCGCCCAGGGCGGTGTCCTTCGGTCCAGTCAGCAGACCCAACCCTTTGGCTTTGGCACGTTCGACTTCCACGCCCAGCCAGTGTGCCAGAACACCGCAGGCGTTCGCCCATTCAGTGCTGGCCTTCTGGTAGTTCGCCTGGAACTGGTCGGTTTGCGCCTGGGTCACGGGTTGCGGCAACTCGCGATAAGCCTTCGCCAAGGCGTACCTAGGCTCGTTAGCTTCATCGACGGCAGCCAAGTAAGACAGCAGCGGTTCGGCATCTATCATCATGGGCATATTCGAATTTCCATATTAATGCTGACTAGTGGATAGAGTTACCGATCTCACTATGCCAGTGCAAGCTCGAAAGCGCGGCGGATAACCTCGATATCAACAGTTAGATACGGCTTGCTGTGGTCGAGACAGGCATGCCCGAGAATGATCTGAACTGTCTCAACGTCGCCGGTTGCGGCCAGGACTTTTGCAGCAAGCGAGCGTCTGCCACTGTGGGATGATCCTAGCTTGATACCGGCCTGTCGGTAGAGCCTGCTGATGGTCTGTTGGAGCGAATCGCACGCCCGGTAAACCTCTGGCCCACTGTCCAGCTCCCGATGCTTGAAGGCCAGTTCAAAAGCCTGGCCCTTGTGTGTCGTGACCAGCTTCGATGCAGGCCGCAACCCTCGATACTCACCAGTGCCGGAAAGCCCCCAGCGGCGCCGAGATCGCACCGCTATCCAGTCATCCAGGGCGGCAAGGCATCGAGCATGGGTCAGGTACACGTTTCGCGGTCGACAGCCCTTCGTGATATCGGCACGCAGGTAGACTTCGGGCTTAATGGTGCCACTCGGGTACAGCACGTCTGCGATCTCCAGCAAGGCCAGCTCGGTTACACGGATACCGGTTGTATGAGTAAGCCAAAGTAAAAGCACGTCCCGCTCAGGCATTCGGCCCGTGACGGATGCAACGCGAATCAGGTGCCGAAATTGTCCAGGGCGAAGGGATGCTGCGCGGCGGGTAGCGGTGGCCATATGGGGCTCTCTGTCAGGATTGGTATGTAATCGCTAGCGATCCTGAGAGAGTTGGACTGAGGCCTCCTGTGTAGCTTACAGGCAAGCCTGCTGTGCTGTTCACGGAAAGTGGGTTGTGACGATATCGTTATCAACGAAACTCATCGAGAGTGGAATTTCCCTAGAGCCTCAATCACTCTCTCCACCAAAGATCGAAGGAGCACATTAGCTGTAATGTAAACATCCCCAGTCCTTTCCCAGAAAAAGCGATTCATCAGACCTCAGGTTTCTTACAGAATAATTCGACCTCTGACTTGATTCTTCTCCCAGATCCATATGGGCCAGCATCATGCCAACTACCGTCTTTCGCTGCTTACTACTCTCGCTGGCTATCGTCGATGGCAGCAGCTATGCCGCATCTGGTCATGAGCAGGATCAGCTCAGCCTAGTCCAGCAGCAGCTCGACATTATCGAACGCCTTGCAACGCAAGCTGAGGCAGCCAGCACGGCTGAACCCGACGATCGCTATCGCTTCGACTATCCCCGTCTGTCTCAGGACATCCAACGTATTCGCCAGGGCGTGCAGGGCTATCTGTCCCCCTCCCGCGCCCAACCTCGCGATCCCATTGAATTGGTCGACGATTACCGTCTCGACACACTGCCCGCGAAGCCCTCGCCATGAGCATGACCGACGCTCAGACCGCCGCTTTCCAAAACGCCTCCGGCTTCGCACCGCAGAGCAGTTCGACACTGTGGCTGTCCCTGGTTCTCGTCCTGGCTTTGCTTTGGTGTGCCTGGGTGATGTGGACGGCTTATCGGGGTTGGGCGGCCGGCAGTGTGCGCTTCGGCGCCTTCGGCGGCAGTGCCGCGCGCGTCTTGCTCGCCCTACTCGTCCTGATGTTCTTCACCCTGT
This sequence comes from Pseudomonas marginalis, assembly GCF_024169655.1. Classification (GTDB taxonomy): domain Bacteria; phylum Pseudomonadota; class Gammaproteobacteria; order Pseudomonadales; family Pseudomonadaceae; genus Aquipseudomonas; species Aquipseudomonas paraveronii. The sequence continues at coordinate 4,145,832 of NZ_JALJWV010000001.1, forward strand.
CCTAACCCAGGAGATCGCCGCCATGCTCAAGCACTTTGCCCCTCTGAAAAACAACCTGCGTGATCGTGCAAGCCAGCGCTTGATCGGTCTGCTGTTGGTACTCGGTCCAAGCCTGGCTTTTGCCGAACTACCGACCATGGAAGCGCCTTCGCGTGGCGAAGGATCCGGGTTGATCGAGACGATCAAAAACTACGCCTACGACGGTGGCATCCTGCTCGGCCTGCTGATTGCCCTGCTCGCTTTTCTCGGTGTGGCTTGGCATTCCCTGACCGTGTATGCCGACGTGCAGAACCAGCGTAAGACCTGGAAAGACCTCGGCGCGGTGGTTGGCATCGGCGCCCTGCTGGTGGTGATCATCATCTGGTTTCTGACCAAGGCCGCCGCGATTTTGTGAGGTTGGCATGAACGACACTATCGAACGTTTTGCCGACGGCACCTTGGTCTTTCTGCCGGAGCGACTCAACCGTGATCCCGCCGTGTTACGCGGCTTGACCAATGATGAGATGTGGGTAGCGCTCGGCGCTGGCGCAGTCATTGGTCTGCTGCTGGGCATCCCTCTGGCGATCACCACCGCCTCCATTGCAGTGGCGCCGACCGGCATGATCGCGGGCATGACGGTGGTGCTATTGGCCGGTGGCACGCTACTGCGGCGGGCCAAACGAGCCCGCCCCGAGACCTGGCTGTACCGCAAGCTCGAATGGGTACTGGCCAGCCGTTGGCGCTTGGGTCGCGGCAGTCTGATCCTCCACTCCGGCGCCTGGACGGTTCGCCGTTCGAGCCGACTGCGTCCTGCCCTGTCCCGGTGGCAGCCATGAGCCGATTTCGGAACAAGGTGGATGCCCAACAGGCCCATATCTTCAGTCTGCGCCTGGCGGTAATGATCCTGACCCTGCTCTGTGCCGGACTCTGGTACGGCTGGCGCTCGGCACCGACCGATCTGACCGTGCATGTCCCCCCGGATCTGCGCTCGGGCAGCACGCGCAAGTGGTGGGATATCCCCTCAGAGAATGTCTATGCCTTTGCCCTGTACATCTTCGGTCAGCTCAACCGTTGGCCCTCGGATGGCGAGCAGGATTATCGCCGCGCTATCTATAGTTTGCAGTCCTACCTGACACCCGCCTGCAAGGCCTTCCTCGACGGCGACTACGAGTACCGCAAGGCCGCCGGCGAACTGCGCCAGCGGGTGCGTGGCGTCTACGAAATTCTGGGTCGAGGTTACAGTGAGGATCCGGAACTCAGGGTCAAGCAACTCGACCGCGACAGCTGGTTGGTCAAGCTCGACCTCAATGCCGATGAATATTACGCCGCGGAACCGGTGAAACGGGTGGTGGTGCGTTATCCATTACGCGTAGTGCGTTTCGACCAGGATCCCGAGCGCAATAAATGGGGGCTGGCACTGGATTGTTATCAGGGCACACCGCAAAAAATCTCCCTGCCTGGAGGTGAGCCATGAAGCGGATGTCTACCCTGGGACTCACCGTCGCACTGATGCTATGGGGAGCTGCAGCGCAGGCCGTCGAGCTGATGCACTGGGAACGCCTACCCCTCGCGGTCCCTCTGGTGATCAATCAGGAACGAGTGGTTTTTTTCGATGAGGATGTTCGAGTCGGCGTGCCCTCAACCCTGACAGGTAAGCTGCGCGTGCAATCAACTGGTGGCACGCTGTACCTGCGCGCGTCGGAAGCCATTGCACCGACCCGACTGCAACTGCAATCGGTCGCGACGGGTGAAATCATCCTGCTGGATATCGCAGCCACGCCTGGTGATCAATCGCTGGAGCCCGTGCGTATTCTCAAGAATGCTCAGGTGCAAGCTACCGAGGCTGAATCTAGCGCCGTCCCTGTTCCAGAACGCACACCGATCCCGGTCGCTTTGACGCGCTACGCCGCGCAAAGCCTGTACGCGCCGCTGCGCACCGTGGAGTCCCTGACTGGTGTACGCCGCGTCCCGCTCAAGCTGCGCACCGAACTGGCAACCCTGCTGCCGACCGAAAACGTGTCCTGCACGCCCATCGCCGCCTGGCGACTCGGTGATTACTGGGTGACGGCGGTGAAGTTGCGCAATCGTGGTTCAGAAATAGTGCAACTCGATCCGCGCCAGCTTCAGGCCAAGCTGTTCGCCGCGACCTTCCAGCATGCTTTCCTCGGGCCTGTCGGCAGTGCGGAAGACACCACGATTACCTACCTCGTCACCCGCGGTGCCGGCCTCGAGCAAGCCGTACTGCTCCCGCCCGTTGCGCGAGGTGCAGACGATGAAGGCTAACGTATTGCTCAAATGGCTGGTACCGGCTGCGCTGCTGGCCGTGGTGTTGATCATCCTGAAAAGCTGGGTCGCGGGTGGCAGCACGCCCTCTCCAGAGCACCCAGTTGATCAGGGCAATATTCAGTTATCCGCCGAGCAAGCCAAGTCGCTCGGCATTGCGGGCGATACCCCACGCGACACGGTCGCCACCCTGGTCGGGCAGGTGAAGGCCATGCGCAGCGACATGCTCGGTTTGAAGAAACACAACGATTCACTGCAGACGGAGAACAACCGCCTACGCGTGCGGGAAAACAGTGTCGATTCGCGTATCCAGACGGCGCTTGGCAGCGTAACCCAGCAGGTCGACGAAGGCCGCCGTCAAGCCAACGAAGCAAGACTCAAGGCTGAACAAGACAGTCGCCAGGCCCGTGGTCTGCTGAAGCAATTGCAGGACCAGTTGTCGGGACTGACCGGCAAAGGCAAAGACATGCCGATCGGATTGGGGCTTGAGCCCGGCGACGGTGCTCAGTTTGAAGGGCAGCACTCTGCCAATGATGCGCTGCAGTGGATTGAACCCTCGGATGCTCCGTCCACCGACGCCCGAGGCAAAACCAAGACTTCCCCCGCATTGAGTCTCCCTACCGCCTTCAACTCACTGGAAGGCTTGAAAGATAACGCTATTGATCGCAGCCAGAAACAGCTACGTGCAGTCACCCAGGGCGAGCGTGACCCGACACGATCCGCTGATCGTACCGAAGGCGCGAAGCCGGTCTACACCATTCCCGAAAACGCAACATTGATGGGCTCAGTTGCCATGACCGCGCTGATTGGCCGAGTCCCAGTGGACGGCACCGTGAATGATCCCTATCCCTTCAAGGTGCTGGTCGGTCCGGAGAATCTGACGGCCAACGGCATCGACCTGCCGGACGTCGCGGGTGCTGTGATGAGCGGCACGGCGTCCGGTGACTGGACCCTGTCCTGCGTGCGTGGTCAGGTCGAGTCAATCACCTTTGTGTTTACCGATGGCACCATCCGTACGGTGCCTCAGCCGAAGGCGGTCGCCGGCCGCAATGCCTCCACCACCCAGAGTTCGAACACCGACAAGATTCGTGGTGGACTCGGTTACCTTTCCGATCCGTATGGCATTCCTTGCATTGCCGGCGAACGTCGCTCGAACGCCCAACAATACCTCGGCAGCCAGAGCCTCATCACGGCGGCCGGCGCCGGTGTCGCCGCCTTGCTCGGGGATGAGCAGAACAACAGCAGTGTGATCAGTTCGGGCGGCAGTACGCTCGGGGTTACCAACAGCACGGGCAACAGCGCACTGAATTCAATTCTCAGTGGCGGGGTCAGCGACATCCGCGAGTGGGTCAACAAACTGTATGGCGAAGCCTTTGCCGCCGTATACGTACCACCGGCCGCACAGGTCGCGCTGCACCTCGACCATGAGATCACCATCGACTACGAGCCCAAGGGCCGGAGCGTTCGCCATGAAAAAGACCATGCCTCCCTGCCTGATCTGGATTAGCGTGTTCTGCTGGGTCCTGGCGGGGTGCTCCACCGACAAGGAGACGCTGCTGCCCCATGGCGAGCAAAGCATGCTGGACATCTGGAACGGTGCCGGTTCGCAAGGCACTCAGCAGCAACTGCTGGATGCTCGGCGGCAGTTACGCCGTCCGCTGGCCCAGGCAGATTTCTCCGCCTCTCTCCAAGAACCGTACACGCGCACCGCAGCGAACGAGATCCGCAGCCTGTTCCCTCGCCTGCCCAATCCCGATCTGGTGCTGTACGTGTATCCGCATTTGAGTGGTACCGAGCAGGCACCGGTCCCGGGTTACTCGACCGTCTTTCCGTTCTACCAGCGTGTGCAGTACGCATTGCCGGGTGAACGTCAGGAAGACTTGTAGTGCGTACCGGCGATTCGGGGCCCCCTACTCCTGCGTGGAAAGCCTGGCGCAATCCATTGCGCTCTCGCGCCACCTTGGCCGATGACGCCACACTCTATGCACACAACCCCAGCTTCACCGATCACCTGCCTTGGGTCGAGTACCTCGACACCGAGCAGTGTTTTCTGCTCGATGACAATCGCTCGGTGGGTGCAGTATTCGAGTTGCTGCCCATCGGCACCGAAGGGCGCGAACCCGATTGGCTGATGGCGGCCCGCGATGCCCTCGAGGATGCCCTGCAGGATAGTTTTGACGAGCTGGATCAAGCCCCTTGGGTGGCGCAGTTTTTTTGCCAGGACGACAACGACTTCACGCCCTACCTGACCCGGCTCACCAATTATATTCAGGACAGCGTGCGAGGCACGGTGTTCACCGAAGCGTACCTGGAACTTACTCGCCGACATCTGAAGGCCATCGCCAAGCCCGGCGGTCTGTTCGAGGACAAGGCCGTCACGCGCCTGCCCTGGCGCGGAAACAACCGCCGGGTGCGCCTGGTGGTCTATCGCTGGCTTGAGTCTGACGGCGAGGAGACGGGACTCACCCCGGTGCAATCCCTGCAACAGGCTTGCGAACGGGTCGGTGCTTCGTTGCAGGCGTGCGGGGTGCAATCGATGCGAGTCGATGGTCGAGGTCTGTATGCCTGGTTATTGCCCTGGTTCAATCCGGCCCCCAGTCTCACCGATGAAGCGCCCGAGGAGTTCTATCGCCGCGTGACCTATCCGGAGTCGGGCGACGGTGAGTCGCTGGAACTGCCCTTCGACCACGACTTCGCCGAGCGGCTGTTCTTCAACGAACCGCGTTCGGATCTGCAGCACGGACTCTGGTTTTTCGATGATCAGCCCCACCGGGTCATGGTGGTGGACAAACTGCGCCGGGCCCCATCGATTGGTCAACTCACCGGAGAAACCCGCAAGGGCGACGCGGTGAATGCCCTGTTCGACCAGTTACCCGAAGGTACGGTGATGAGTCTGACCTTGGTGGTCAAACCACAGGATGTACTCGAGGATCAGTTGAACCGCCTGGCGCGCAAAGCCATCGGTGAAAACCTGGCCTCGACCCAGACCCGTCAAGATGTCGAAGAAGCCCGCGCGATCATCGGTCGTCAGCACAAGCTGTACCGCGGAACCCTGGCATTTTACGTGCGCGGTCACGATGAACAGCAACTGCACCAGCGCTCGGTCAGCCTTGCCAACGCGCTGCTGGGTGCGGGGCTGCAGCCGGTACGCGAAGGCGATGAAGTCGCTGCCTGCAACAGCTACCTGCGTTGGTTGCCGATGGCCTACAACCCGGCCCGCGACACGCGCAACTGGTACACGCGCCTGATGTTCGCCCAGCACCTGGCGAACCTGGTTCCGGTGTGGGGCCGCAGCACGGGCACAGGCCACCCGGGCATCACCCTGTTCAACCGCGGTGGTTCGCCACTGAGCTTCGACCCTCTATCACGCCTGGACCGGGCCATGAACGGTCACCTGCTGTTGTTCGGCCCCACCGGTGCCGGCAAGTCGGCGACCCTGGTCACCCTGCTGATGCAGGTCATGGCGGTGTACCGCCCTCGCCTGTTTATCGCCGAGGCCGGCAACTCCTTCGGCTTGCAGGGCGACTACTTCGCGACACAGGGTCTGTCAGTCAACAAGGTCCAATTGAAACCTGGCGCCTCGGTCAGCCTTGCGCCCTTTGCCGATGCCTGGCGCCTGGTCGAGCAGCCGGATCAGGTGGCAAGTCTGTCGATCGATGAGTGGGACGAGGAGGCGGTAGCCAGTCGCGAGGACCAGCGCGATGTTCTCGGTGAACTGGAAATCACCGCCCGACTGATGATCACTGGCGGCGAGGCCAAGGAAGAGGCGCGCCTGAGTCGAGCCGATCGCAGCTTGATCCGCGAATGCATTCTGGATGCGGCGCAGTCCTGTGTCGCGGCGGGTCGCCAGGTCCTGACCCGCGACGTGCGCGACGCCTTGCTGCAAGTCGCCGCTGACACGCACTTGCCGGAGAAACGCCGCGAGCGTGCCCAGGAAATGGGTGAGTCCATCGACCTTTTTTGCCAGGGTTTCGAGGGTGCACTGTTCGATCGCGAGGGCACGCCTTGGCCCGAGAGCGATGTGACCATTGTCGATCTCGCCACGTACGCTCGCGAAGGCTACGAAGCCCAGATGTCCATTAGCTACATCAGCCTGATGAACACCGTGAACAACCTCGCCGAGCGCGACCAGTACCTGGGCCGACCGATTATCATGGTCACCGATGAGGGCCATATCATCACCAAAAACCCGCTGCTGGCGCCCTTCGTGATCAAGGGCACGAAGATGTGGCGCAAGCTTGGCGCATGGTTCTGGCTGGCAACCCAGAACCTTGCTGACTTTCCAGCTGCCGCGCAGACCATGCTCAACATGATTGAGTGGTGGATTTGCTTGAACATGCCGCCAGCGGAGATAGAGGAGATCGCCCGCTTCAAGAAGCTCACGCCAGCGCAAAAGGCCTTGTTGCTTTCCGCCAGCAAGGAACCAGGTAAATACACCGAAGGGGTCGTGCTATCGAAGAAGCTCGAAACGCTGTTTCGCGCCGTACCGCCTAGCCTCTATCTCGCGCTGGCCATGACGGAGCCGGAGGAAAAAGCCGAACGGTGGGCATTGATGCAGGAGAGCGGATGCACAGAGTTGGAAGCGGCTTACAGGGTAGGTGAGAGGATCGATAGTTGGCGTGGAATAGAGCAAAAAAAGTAGGTGGTAAAAATTGCCCGCTCCGCTTTATGCGATCTACGAAGAATACCTCTCCCTTGCTTAAACATTCGGATAACAACTGGGCAGTGAGTTTGCTCATGTACACATCACACGATGTCGATAGCGGTATAGTCAGCGAAACAAGCCGGTAAGGGGCAGCCTCAATTGAACATCATCATAAAAAATGGTGTAAATTTTACGCCATTCGGTGCCAGATCTAGTCGCAGAGGATAATAAATTGGCTGACCCACAAAATGTGCCCCAACAAATCCGCCGCATTTCGGCCGCGACTAAGCGCGAAGCCTTTAGGCGCTCAGGTAATCAATGTGCGTTTCCTGGATGTGAAGCTTCCCTGCTTAGCCCAAATGGCGCGATCGTTGGAGAGTTTTGCAACATAGAATCACTATCCTCTGGTGGTCCTCGCTATAATGCCCAATCTACCGCGCAAGAGCGCTTAGGTTTAGATAACCTTCTTGTACTCTGCCCTACTCACCACCGTTTGATAGATGCAATGCCTGACCTTTACACCATCGGATGGCTGCGTCAGATACGCGAAGGTTACGAGACCGCACTCGATGAAACGCGTTCAGAACAGGCTCCATTGGTACCTCGCCTTGAACCGGCAGCGCTTCGCACTTTTAAAGAGGCCATCTCTTTTTGGGAAAAGAATTCGACTAACCAAGATGAGGAGTTTTGGCAAAACTTCTTCAATACCAATCCGTTTGTGCTGGCCCAAGCATTCCCTGATAGCCTTTTAAAACTTAAGGACAAGTGCTATATGGGAGGGAAAGATATATCCAACCAAAATGGCAACTTAATCGACTTCCTGTACAGATCTAGCACAACCAAAAACGTAGTTCTTATTGAGATCAAGACGCCAGCGATGCGTTTGCTTGGAAGACAATATCGCGGAAATGCTTATTCAATTTCCGAGCAGCTTTCCGGTTCGATTGTACAAGTCCTAAACTATCGCGAGGAACTACTTAAAAGTTATTACATGCTCGCTGGGAACAGTCCTGATCGGTTCAATGCTTCTGCCCCAAGGTGTGTAGTCCTCGGCGGAAGCCTTTTAGGCGAGGAGATGGACACTACTCAGCGCCGCTCATTCGAGCTATTTAGGTGGTCCCAGCACACAACTGTGCTTACATACGATGAGCTGTTCGCGAAGCTCAGGGACATCGTGGATCTGGGCGATACATGAGAGTATTACGGATGGCTGCCCCGGTCTATTTGCGGCCTGACTTCTCTGCCGCGATCACGTACGGGGCAAACCGATGCGGCGATTACCAATAAAGGATCAGCGACAATCCCCAAGAAGCCGCTGCTGAATCCTCAACAGGAATCCGGCTTCAAAGGCATCCTGGTAGTCACCGACAGGAAAGGTTTTGCGCGCTTGCGCCAACTCCCACCACAGTGGAATCTCGCCGGGCGTATCAAGCCAAGCCTGAGCGCATTGCACGCCACGTTCGATCATCGGGGCAAATTCGTTGCCCCAAGGCGTCAGAAGACTTGGGCTACCATCCGCCGCAGGAATTGAAATGTAGTTTTCGTCCATACACACCCTAAATTTCTGATTTTTTGTTAGACGCTGGGCCCAGCTTCGAAAAGCTTAACGACACCAAATGAACGCTCGATAACAGACATGAACACCAAATGGCCTAGATCACTACCAATGTAGACTATATCCCGTGGATTGAGAGTCCCTCAAGGCGCAATTTGCGCGCATGACTCAAGACTACGAACAGCTTCGTCTGCAGCTGGCGGAAAACATCCGTTTGATGCGACGCGTGAAAAACCTTACCCAAGAGCAGCTGGCGCTCATGGCCGAGGTGGATCGCACCTACGTCAGTCAAATCGAACGATGCACGGGCAATCCGTCGCTGTTGGTCCTGTGCAAGCTCGCCAATATTTTCGAAATTACCGCAGATCAGTTACTTGTGGAACCCGATAGCCTGCGCAGCGCCCTTCACGTCAAATAATAGTCTCACGTCTCACAAACCCGATAGATCCGCCTTCATAATTTCCACTGACAGTCTTCAGCCCCTAACCGAACCTGCCCAGGCCATACACCGAGAGCCTGGATCATGCCTGTTGCCTGCTCGTCAATCCCGCCCACAAAGCTACGGCCCTTGGCGCTGAGCCTCCTGCTGGCGTGCGGCCCAAGCATGGCGCTGGACACCGGCAGCATCACGTCCTCCGTGCTTTCGCCAAACTGTCTCGAATACCGGGTCGTCGGCATTTGTTTCTGGCTGCTCTGCACGCCCTTCGGCTGCACAGTCAAAACCTCAACCAAGGTTCATCATTTCATTCCTGAACAGGTGGTCTCGAGCTACGCCACCACCGGCAGTAACCCCTGGACCGAGATGGCCACCCTCTCCGCTCCCATCAGTGGTGCGGAAGGTGGCGGTAACCTGATCACGCCGAACACCCAGCGCGACAACCTACCCCGCTTCAAGAACGTCGATGCCATCGGTCACCCCGGTGGCTGGGTCGCCACACAACTGGCCTCGCAATCCGGCTACGCCTGCGCCAGCGGCGCTACTGCGTTCATGCCCTACTACCTGAGCACCCTGGACTCACTGGCCTGGCGCCATGGCATTCCGGAAAGTCTTTACCCCGAGTCGCTTATACCGGGGATCCGTGAAATTGGTCGCCAGGCTTCGGGAAACATGTGGGGCAACGTCTATCCTCGGCAGGGCTTTCTGGTACAGCCCGACGATTTCAAGGCGGCTGCAGTCATGGCGCAACGGGTCGGCGATGTGATTACCCGCAACTGGCAGCCGCATGTGTACTTACCGCTCACGCCCGCCAAACGAGACGGCTACTGGCCGCCTGGCCCGATCGTTGAAAACGACGCCTCGACCCACAAATGGCAATTGCTCTACCCCCAGGTTCAACCGACTTGCGCCATCTTCCCCAGTGATCCGGTACAGAGCGCGGATGGCGGCTACGCCTGGTCGCTGTGGCGTCCCTATAGCTGTTGCAAACGAGAGGGACAGACCTTCCTGTTCAGCATCGACTTCGAAGGAGGTGCTTCATGAGTCGGCTTCTCGCACGACCCTGGTTGGGCGTGATGAGTCTGTTGCTCTGTGGACTGCTCGCCATGGCCACGCATGCCTACGCCGCCGAGGGCAATTACCGCCTGGGTACTCAAGGCGAAGTGCTCGACGACCGGGTGATGTACACCATCGGTGGCGGCTCGGCAGTCGGCTCACCGAGCTCGCTCTACCGACCTAGCGGTCTCGGGGTCGGCGGGTCCTGGCGAGCAAACATGATGTGCGGAAACATGAGCCTCACCAATACCCTGCAAAACCAGCTGAACGGCGCCACCGAAGGTTTCCAGCAGATCATGGGCAGCGTCGTGCAGAACGCGACCCAAGCGGTGATGTCGCTGCCGGCGTTGATCATCCAGCGCGCCAACCCCGGTCTCTATGAGTTGCTCAGTAACGGGGTGATGCAGGGCCGTATCGACTTCGATCGCTCCAAACTGACCTGCCAAGCCATGGCCGAGAAGATGGCGGACAAGGTCGGTCAAGCCGGTTGGGGTGCGCTGGCCAAGAACCAGGAGATGCAGGGCAATCTGGAGCAAACCGGCGGTGATGCGGTGGCAGCGGTGAAAAACACCGAAGCCCATAACGGCAACAATGGGGTGTCCTGGGTCGGCGGTTCGAAGGCCGGAGGTAACGGACAGACGCCCATTCGGGTGACCGCCGACGTGGTCCGCGCAGGCTATAACCTGCTGCATAACCGTACGGTGGATGACAGTGCCTCGATCAGTAGCAGTGATTGCCTGGGAGGGGCTATTTGTCAGACATGGGCTTCGCCCCAAGAGGAGTCCGACTGGGCCGTTCGGGTGTTGGGCGAGAGCGAAGTCGCGACCTGCGACAGCTGCGAAACTCTGCGTGCGACCGCTGGCAGCGGACTAACGCCGCTGATCCAGGAGGCCTATAACGAGCGCCTCAAGGCCCTGCAAGGGCTGTTGTCTGGCTCTCTGCCGCCTACCCCTGACAACCTGGCGAAAGCCTCCAGCCCGATGCTGCCGGTGACTCGTGGTGTGGTTGAAGCCCTGCGCGACGATCCCGATCAGGATCTGTTGGCACGGCGCCTGGCCAGTGAAACGGCCTTGTCCAGCGTGCTCGACAAAGCGTTGCTGCTACTGCGCACCCTGCTGGCGGGCAGTCACGAGCCGAACATCGCTTCCGCCGAACCGGCCCAAACCGCCTTGACGAAAAACATCGACGCTCTGGAGCGTGAAATCCGCCTGCTGCAGACCGAACTGCAGGTCCGGCAGATGCTGACCACCAATACCGCCAGCCTGGTGCTCGATCGGCATGCCGGCGGTGCTGATGCTTCGCGCACCGTCGAGCAAGGCGACCCCGAGCCCGGTCGACTCAAGGATGCTGACGCCAGGCGCAAGTGAGCCATGAAACGCTCACCGCTATTCACTTTGCTTTCGAGTCTAGGGATTGCCACGGTGATGATCCTGAGCGCCGCACTGGTCGCCTGGATCGGCCGCACTGCGCTGGGTAGTTTCGAGGCCTGGCAGCAGGCACTCGAATCCGTACGGCCCTATCTGCGGTGGTGGCGTGCCCTGCTCTACGGCGCCCTCTTTGCGCTCTGGTGGGATCTACTTCGGCGCCACCGACATCGACCACAGGATCGACTGCGCGTGAAACGCATCGGGACATTAGGTCTCGTACTCTTTACCTGCGTCGAACTCACCCGACTGTGAGATCACCACCATGCTCATGAGCACCAATAGCTACCTGGAGTTTTACCTCTCCCTGCTGGCCTGGATTATCAACAACGGCCTCTGGAGCGTCCTGTCCGACACCGGACTGTTCGCCGCGCCCTTTGGCGCAATCATCCTGCAGGAATGGTTGTCGGCCCGTCAGCAAGGCGCGGATGAAGGCAACAAGGGACTATTGTCGGTACCGCGGATTGAGAACCGATTGTGGCTGGCCTACATAGTCGTATTGTTTGGTTGTGCCCCCGTCTTTCCGTTGAGCCTCGCGTCAATGGCGTTCGATGATGCGGCGAGCCAGCGCTGCGGTATTAGTGTGGTCAAGCCAGCAGAAACGGCATGGGGGACCACCTTCAATACCATCGGCGAACGCTCCGCCAACGTACCGATCTGGTGGTTTCTGGTGCATGCCTTGAGCAAAGGGGTAACCGCAGCGGCCACCGCCTCCATCCCCTGCGCACCGGATATCCGACAAATGCGCATGGAGATCGACAGCTCGCGCATCGACAGTCAGGTACTGCTGCAGGAAGTTGCCGACTTCACTCGCGATTGCTATGGCTACTCCCGTTCTCGGTTGTTTACCAATCGCCCGCAGTTAGACAAGGCACAAAGTCACGACGCGTCCTGGATCGGCTCAAGCTACTTTCTCGATACCCCTGGCTACTATGATACGGATCGCTCACGAACGCCGCGAGTCAGTTGGCCGTATGACGACAACCGCGATGTCTCCTTACCGCGGCTGGAGAATGGCGCGGGCTACCCCACCTGCAAGCAGTGGTGGAGTGATAGCGGTGTAGGGTTACGCGAACGTTTGATCGAGCAGGTTGATCCCTTGCTGCTGACTCAGCTGAAAGGTTGGTTGGCTGGCCGTTCGGGCAACGAGATAGAGGATGCCACCCTCCGTGAGTTGGTCAGCCCGCGCCAGCAATCGATGTCCATGTCGCCCGGACAGGTGTACCAGGACTATGGCTCCAGCGCTCGTGGCGGCTCGATCAATCAGGGGCTCAATAATCTGGCCACCAATACCGGGTTAGCACTGGGCTCCTTCAGCAACTTCCCGGCAATGAATGCACTACGCGCCGCACTGCCAATGGTGCAGGCCTTCCTCATCATGGGCGTCATCATCAGCTTGCCGCTGATCCTGCTGGTCAGTACCTATCAGCTGAAGACCGTCATGACAGTGACGTTCGCGCTGTTCACCTTACACATGCTGAGCTTCTGGTGGGAACTGGCGCGCTGGGTCGACTCCAGCATGCTCGACACCTTGTACAACCAAGTTTCGGCTTCCAATCAAGCGCTGTTGTCGCTGCCTACGTCCGGGTTTATGGACGGGACAGTCACGGCACAGGTGATCGAGTACGTGATGGGGGCCATGTTCATCGTGCTGCCGATGCTGTTTCTAGGGGCCATGAGCTGGGCAGGATATTCAGTCGGCAGCGGGATTCAAGGCATGTTGGCGAACGGTAGCAAAGCAGCAAGTGACGCAGCGAGCAAAGGTACGGATCAAATATTGGGTGCTGCTAAGCGCTCAATTAGATGACTTGCTGTCGCCTATATAATGCCCGTTGTCGTCGAAGTCACCGATGTAGAGGTCAGCACCTAGGTAGTCTGGCCCTGGATTTTTCTCTTGTTGATCGGCACCAATAAAAACCCTGAGCCATAGCAAAGCAGTGACAGCCAGCATCATCACAATGAACGTAACCATCCAAGCACTGACAAAGAGCAATCCTCCGATCAATGCCAGTTTGGCAATCAAAAAACTCCCGCGAACAAGTAATTTACCTGCGGGCATACCTGCCGTCACCGCACGCTCAGCCACGCGGAGCTCAAACGTTTTCAACATACGGCAACCACGTTTTACCGACATGCCACATGCGTACGCCCAGCGGTGGGCACGTGAATTCTGAACAGGTTGCTGAGTCGGCATGGTCTCGGCCTCTTCTGAACGTTTTCATGGTTGAGACAGGAGTAATAGCCTACTACTGAAAACGGTCCGTTCCTGACCATTTATCAGTTTACCTAGCCGAAAAATCTTCGCTGGAGTAAAGCGGGCGGCACGGTTAAGCAGGGTATTGAGACTGATTGCCCATGCTAGCCGCTTTGCCCTGCGTCTGTTATCGGACGCTGCTGATAGGCATTCGTTGCTGTTACCTCACGCATTGATTTTGGGCGTCGCGGTGAACGCGACCCGTATCGCTTCCGCCAGGAATGCTTCGAATGGACAGGACCAACAGATGGCTAGTAACCTTTGGGTATGCGGTAGGTCTCGCCTTTTTTCTTGTCTCCGAAATTATCCGTATGCTCCGATTCGTCTGTGCGTATGCAATTCCGAGTCTGACCATTCCCCACAATGCATTTCGACCACTCGACCCGACTAGCTAATTCATCCAGCCTCATGACTTCAACTCGACGCGCTTTGATCTCGTCTAACGACGGCACCCACAGATAGAGAAACACTACAACCAGTGTAAGGATCGTGGCCTGCGCCGACAGGAAGTAGAGCCAGCGCCTACTATCCAATTTTTTTGCTGCTGTGTCGTACAGTTTAGCGGCCCGCTGTGCGGCAGCATCTGCCTCGATGAATCTCTTGCTCAACAACTCGGCGGCTTGACTCGCGGTTGACTGTGCGGAGCTCTCGATACTCTGTTTGACGCCAGCCTCCAGTCGAGTCAGTTTCTTTTCGACATTATCCTGTAACTCACGCAAGGCACCGGTAGCCCGTCGAGACTCGCTCTCATTGACCTCTGCCGCTTCCAATATTTTACGAGCTGAGCCGAAGAGGGCCTGAAAATTACGATCGTGCACTTGTTCTTTACTCGTTCCATTCATCTAAATCTTCCTAACGTTGGACCTTCTAGGTCAGGCATCTCATGTTTTGGTTGTTGCAGTCCCCGACGACGAGAAAGGTCCTGACTCTTGCTGTACTCCATCCATTGTGTGTGAGACAGGTTTAAGTCCATCAGGTCCTGTAGGGCCGCGAAATGCAGAGCACCACCGCTGCCGGCCACCAACACCAGCGCCCCCGTTCCGGTCTCCTCAGGTCCTTGAGCAAGCCTCACCAAGTCGATGTAATCGCGCTCCGCCTTGGCGTTTTCAGTCGATCTGTTTTGCAGAATGCCTGTAGCCAACTCCTCGATGAAGTTTTGAAACCTCTCAGTCGATTTAGGCCTCTGTCTAGCTCCATCGCCGAATGCATCAAGATAGGGCTCGATACGTGCCTTCAACGCGGCGTCTGGAAGAGGTGCTGTTTCGATGTACCAATGCACCCGTCGTGAAGTGCTCGGCAGGTCAGGCAACTCGTCCAATTTTTCTGAAAAAATTCGAGAAAGAAACTGGTGTCGACCAGCCTCTTTTTTTGACTTATTGGCCTCAGTCTTAAACTCGATCAAACGTACTGTGCCGGGGAAAGCCATCAGCAAATCCCCCAGCCGTTTGTCGTCTGGCGTTTGCTGAAGCAAGTTCACCATGCTCGGTAACTGGCCGGATTTCAGCTGTGAACCAAGAGCGAACCCCAACCCGTAAAGAAAATTTCCGATAACCACATTTTCATACAGCTTCATTGAACGTCATCGCTCCAGTGTCACCTGCCAATTTACAGAAGCTCGCCGGTAGCGCTCTGTGCTTTACCGTTTGTCAGTCTATCGGCCCGAAAAAACAAAGCTGGAGCTCAGTAGACTCAGCCCGTCAAACGCCGTCGTTTATCCGATTGATATTCGTAAATGACTTGGCTAAACCCAAGGTACGGATCGCTGTTATCGACAGCACCTTCCCAGGTAGCCAGAGCCTTCAAGGCTACGTCACTTCGGTGATGGTTCTCCCCAAGTGCGATGAGCGTTCGGTAGCTCGCACGGTGACCGTTTCTACGGTGATGAACGCCTACTGCTCTCCTGAGCGCCTTCCGAGCTCTGCTCGTCAGGCAAACTTTCTTGTTTTTCTTCAACCCATCGCGGGGAAATTCTTTCCCCCACGGGACAGGTTTCTTCGCGCTTTCAACGGAGGCACACCATGCCCGACTCACTTACACCGAAAGCACTGAGCCCCCTTCGGTTGCCCATCGTGTTCACGCCTGGCGCTTGGCAACGCGCAGTACAGCTCGAGCGTTCCGATCACGCTGGGAAGCTGCAGGTCAATCGGCTGAGCCACGTATTGCGCGCAGCCTTCGAAGCCCACCGGGCCTCTCCACACGAGCCCTATGTGCTGTTCGAGGTAGTCCACATCGCGTCACCGGGTCATCCACGCCATGACCCGGTGCTGCAAATGAGCCTCAGCCTGCTCCAAGAGCCGGACCAGCCTGACGCCTTGCTGATAGCGCTTGCAGGAGAGCACCAGCGCTGAGTGCATACGACCGTACTCGGCGCTCAGATCCACATTCGGACGGCCTGCAAGACCTGCATCAATCCTGCACATCACCCAACCGGGGGAACCCTCCCCGACGGGCAAGGCGTTCCTCCGTTTTCTCTCGAGGAAAATGCCATGCGCGATATCTACCAAGACGTGACTGAGAAGATCGTTACCGCTTTGGACCAAGGCGTAGCCCCCTGGATCAAACCCTGGACCTCAACCGACTCGGTTTACGCTGGTCGTCATCAACCCTACCCCATCAACGCCATCACGCGGCGTCCGTATTCAGGCATCAACTTACCGTTACTCTGGGCCGAGGCGAGGTTGCAGGGATTCACTCAAGATCGTTGGCTGACCTTCAACCAAGCCAAAAAGGCCGGTGGGCACATCCGTAAGGGTGAGCACAGCACCCTGGCGGTGCTCTACAAGCCGATGGAGCGCGAGGAACAGAGCGAGTCAGGCCAACCCGTACTCGATGAAAACGGTCAGCCCAAGGTCGCTCACTTTGGCATTCTCAGGACGCATTTTCTGTTCAACATCGAGCAAACGGAGGGGCTCGAAACGTTCAACGAAACCTTGCTCGAAGCGGACCCGACCGATCCCTTCCTGGCCAACAGTGCTGCGGAAAATCTGCTGTTAAGTTCGGGTGCACACATCGTTCATCGGCCTGCCGACGAAGCCTTTTACCACCCGGTCAGGGATCTCATCCAACTGCCGACAAAAGCGCAATTCCACGATGAAGGCGGGTACTACGCCACCGCACTGCACGAGCTGACGCACTGGACCGGGCATCACGCTCGGTTGCAGCGCGAGGGGGTGACGTCAGCCTGTCCGTTCAGCTCGCCAGGCTATGCCTTTGAGGAGTTGATCGCCGAGATGGGCGCTGCGTTTTTATGTGCTTACGCCGGCATTCAGGGAGAGCTGAGGCACGAGGGCTATATCGATTCCTGGCTCAGCCTGCTCAAGGCTGACAAGCGCGCGATCTTTCGTGCCAGTGGCCAGGCCCGAAGCGCCTCGGAGTATGTACTCAACCTGGAGCAGCAACTGAAGCAAGCGGTCTTGGATGACTCACGATGCATGAACGATGGAGCTTGATCGTTACCTCACCGCTGCAAACGCTTCACAGGGCCCAACGCGAGTTGAGCCCTTTTTTCTGTTTCCAGAAAACAGACGGAATCATACGGCGGACCCCTCACGCAAAGAACAAGAGAGGGGCGCACACCCGCAGCCTGTCATTCCGCATCCAGGTTCTGCGCCAGTAAATCCACCAGCTCGAGCGGACTCCGGCTGTCGATCACCTTGTAGATCAGATCGCGTTTACTGCGCGGTAACTTCTTGACCACGCTCTTCGCCGAGGCCCTGACGGCTTCGTCGGTCCCATGGATACGTGCCGCGAGCAGCAGCACGAGCGTGGCGTCAGTGAGGTTCATGGCAAGGCCCAAAAAATATGCACCGCAGTGTACCGGCTCTTTTCTTTGCCGTACTAGCCTCCAGCAAAACGATGTCTAGCAAAATCAATATCCCAATTGCCGCACAAAGGGACACGGGCCAAAAGGACGGGTAAGGGTTGGAAGGGAATGGGCACTCAAGGGTAAGAGCGCTATCCGAAAAGGCTAAAAGGCCACTGACCCAGCCACTTCCCGGAGGTCACGATGCTCAGTCTGTTTCGCCACAAAAGGCAGAAGCCCCCTCCGCCACCGACCGTCAACGTAGCCGAAGGTTACCTGTCCATCGAGTCAGCCCATACCCTCTTAGCAGTGGAGCACCGCCGTCAGTTGCTCGATCGCATCTGGCAATACACCGCCCTCTCCCACGTCCAATTCACCCAGCTCTACTTAAATCCGATCCATCGCTACGCCGAACAGGTCCAGCAACTCCCGGCCAGCGAGACGCACCACCATGCGTATCTCGGTGGCATGCTCGACCATGGCCTGGAGCTGGTCGCTTGCAGTTTGAAACTGCGTCAGTCGTATCTGCTTCCCACCGGCGCCGCGCCCGAAGACCAAGCCGCCCAGACCGATGCCTGGTCGGCTGGCATCGCCTATGGCGCGCTGCTGCATGACATCGGCAAGATCGCCGTGGACCTGCAGGTCGAACGCCAGGATGGCCGTCCTTGGCACCCCTGGCACGGCCCACTGGATCAGCCCTACCGTTTTCGCTACCTCAAAGGTCGCGACTATCACCTGCACGGCGCCGCCGCTGGCTTGCTCTACCCCCAGATTCTCGACCGTCCTATCCTGAACTGGCTCAGTGGATTTCCGTCACTGTGGGCCAGCCTGCTGTATGTCCTGGCGGGCCAGTACGAGCGCGCCGGTGTGCTGGGCGAATTGGTGATGCAGGCCGACCGCGTCTCCACTGCGCAGAACATCGGTGGCAACCCGAACAAGGCACTGCAGGCCCCGATCCATTCGTTGCAACATCACTTGATCAGCGGACTGCGTCACCTGGTTCAGCACGAGCTGAAACTCAACCAGCCGGGAGCCGCGGGTTGGCTGACCCAGGACGCACTGTGGCTGGTCAGTAAGACAGTCACGGATAAGCTACGGGCCTATCTGCTGTCGCAGTCGATAGAAGGCATTCCCTCATCCAATATCGCCGTGTTCGATGAACTACAGTCGCATGGGCTGGTCGAGTCCACGCCAGAAGGCAAAGCCATCTGGACCGCTCTTGTCGCGCAGAGGGACTGGCAGCAGACCTTTACCTTTCTGCGCCTTCAACCGGCGTTGATCTGGGGGAACGAAAACCGGCCTGAGGCTTTCAGCGGAACGGTGAGCGTGGCAGTCGATGACCTCCCGACTGACGCTCCGGTATCACCACCGCCGAAGGCGGTCAGTACAAGGTCAACTCAAAGCCAATCGCAGCCCGATCCAATGACTATGGAAGATGCGGACTACTTAGGATCGTTGCTGGATATGTTCGAGGTAGAGAAGCCTGAGGCCTGCGATGCACCGTCCGCAATTGCTCTCAAAATCTCAAACCCTCCTGTGAATAACCCTGGTCAGGTTTTCCTGAATTGGGTTAGGGAAGGCATCCAGAGCCACAAGCTGATCATCAATGACAGCAACGCGAAAATCCACACGGTGGGTGGCAGCGTATTTCTGGTAACACCTGGCCTTTTTCAACGCTATGCGCAGGAGTTTCCTGGTATCTCTCAGGGCGCCTGTCAAGAGATCGAAGAATGGCGTTGGGTGCAGAAGCAGTTTGAGAAACTGAAGGTCCACAGAAAACGTGACGATGGCTTGAACATATGGATCTGTCAGGTCGAAGGTCCTCGGAAGAAAGCAAATCTCAAAGGTTATTTGCTCGAGACTCCGGCGTTGTTGTTCAACATTGTGCCTGCCGACAATCCTTTTCTTAAAATCGTCAATGCTTAAATTTCCATAGCAGCCTATTGGATCCTACGACATTCTGTATCGCGAGTACTTGCCAGCCTTGTCCACTCCACTCAGTCCTATCACGATCAATAACGGCCTTGGTGGCCTCATACTTTTTTCAATTCGATCCTTTAGCCACAACTGTACCTGCTTTCGAACTCTCACATCCTCCGAGTCGTCATGCACCGCAACCGCTCATGCCCCTGGCTGTAGGGAAACCGACACTGCTGCCATTCACCTTGAACACTTGTCCAACCCGGAGAGCGGCTGTGATAAGCCTCTGAATTTCGATAGGCGTGTTTGCCGTTCGCTTACAGAAAGCGTGCCTTGCTAACAGCGCCCTCCCCCGAAACCTTACTGTTCAACATTTCCGATGCTTGTCGAGCAGTACCTAACGTCACTCGATCACCACCTCGGGTCGGCTAGCACTAGAAAGCGTTACGCAGTGGGTAGTGGAAGATAAGTCCTGCTACGGTAAAGTCCGAACGTCGCCAATCGAAGCTTAGCAATGTTGGCCACGCCCTCTTCGTCTGGACATTCTAGCTACTCATCCCCGCACGGCTTATGATGATGGCAGCTTGGCATTGCCCCGCTCCGTTCTCGGAGCGCTTCGGAGCTACGCGCCTTTTCTAACCACGGATGGATCCTAGGCTCCGCGCTTCGCGAAATAGTCCTCAGGCCTCTCGTCCGCCAAGAAAGTACGCTTTCCGCACAATGTCAGTCTCTCAATGCTAGGAGCAAAAATTGGCTGAAGACGCAGTGTCATTCATCACCTCAGAGGACGAAGCAGAGGTTCGAGAGGATAGAACTCAAGCTCCCGAGCTCTTCGCCCTCGATTCTGGCCAACTACCTTTCGAACGAATGGGAGATGCTCATTTTGAGCTTTTGGTCGCAGATGTCTTTCGCGCAGAGCTGCAAGCTGACTCTGAAGACTGGTACGACACCGTCAGTCGCTTGAATGACGGGGCCGACCAAGGACGAGACGTCATCTTGTTCAACGAAGGCAGTCCCGTTGGAGTAATTCAGTGTAAGCGCTTGAAGAAAACTCTTGAGCTCGATGCGCTTATTTATGAGATCTGTAAATTCTTTCTATACGCTCACATCAGACCACAAATCTCCTCTACGCCAGGAACTGCCTTTAGATATTACGTAGCAGTAGCAGACGGTGTCAGCGCCAAGCTTTTTGAATTTATGCAAGGAACAGGTCAAGCGCGCTTCGATGATTTGCGTGCGACTTTTCAGACGAAATGCGGCACCGTGCGTACTAAATCAGAAACTCTAAAAAAACACCCTTTACTCAAAAACCTAACAAAACCCCAGCTATGCAATATCGTCTGGCAGTGGATACCTCATTTGCAGACTAGGGTGTTGAAAAAAGACAGCCTTTCAAGCTTGGTGGCTAAACACTCAATAGTAAAACGTACCTACTTCCAACTCGAATCGGACAGTACTGCGATCATCGAAAGCATTCGCGACTACCTAGTATCTCAAGGTGGGGCACTTTCAGGGGCTGACGAGCCTTACCTAAAAAAGATCCGTACAGAATACATTGATCGGGAGCTGCGTGAGGGCGATCAACTCAATATTGGACTTATCCAAGGTAAGGATTTAATTCCTTTTCTACAGGCCATGCTTGCTCCAGAAGTGGGGATGTTTGAGCAAAGTTTTGGTAACCGCCCCGTAGTGCTCGCGGCAGGTTCTGCAGGCGCTGCTCCTGGACAATGGAGTGACATAAATACGCTTGTAGAAGCCTACCCAAATCCTCTCGTATTAGTAGTCGGATGCGGAGAGGTCACCGGGGCTATACTGATCGGATGGACAGCAACCGATGGAATGTCCTCCATTGACCCTTCTTGGAAGCCGGCACCCGCTCAAAAATTCAGGGCGGGATGGTGCTGGGTAACCGACCCTGCTGAAGGGCTAATCAACTGCTATGTTCTGGTGGAAAATGAACCCAATAACCCTGACTTTGATCGAGGTAACATTTCTCTGAGGCTTGCTTTCAAGGATCTTATCGTCTGGCCTACCTTGGGAAATGATTTCACTAATTCACTCCAGAATAAAAACTCTCAACTGCGGAGAATCATCGCGAGCCAAGCTGATGATCGGCAACGCCGGCACAATCTAATCTTGACCTCTCAGCACATCACAGACCTCAAGGGTATCGCGAAATCTCTGCCGGACTACTACGCAAGACGGTTGACCTCTTCGGTTGTGGTTGCGGCCGCCAACAGCGGGCAGCTGCGAAATTGTTCGATGAAAATTCACAGCGCAACCGGGATATTTCCAGCCGCAGACCGAGCGCAAAGTACCCGCTCAAGCCTACCTGGAATACAGCCTCCAAGCCGTGTCATGCGCAGAAGCACCAGTGGTGGAATGATGCTCACATTGACATGGGATGCTAATGGGTCTCTGGAGCGTGTGAAGGGCCTTAGACTGCAAGGTGGTGTAGTCCAAGATGACTTGGAACCAGCTGCACTCGAGTTCCACGAACTCTTCGACCGTCATCCACCCGACGCCTATTATCTTGATGTGGTAAAGGAAGAACTCAAGCGGCTTAACACACTTGTGCAAGCAGGAAGCATTAAAGACTCACAGGACTTTACATATCAGACCAGGTACGGAGTGAAGCCAGATAACGATTTTACGTTAGACGAAATGGCCTCCTCAGGAAAATATGTGATGAGAGCGGTGAAAGCACTGAGCTACCTCAAGTCTCACAAAGACTCTGTCTGGATCACAGAACCAGGCACGAAAGGCCACCTCCAATTCAGCAACGCAGAAGGTGAGTACAACGTCCTTGCGTGGGCAAATGACGACTTCGGCGTGAGGGATATGGCTAACGATCTCTATCGATGGGCCAGAGGTACTGCAAACCATCCACAACTAGTTGTGTTCGCGAACGGAATTGGTCGTGTTGAGGATACAAAGCCTGGCGAATCTACCGATGATGAGGAAACCAGTCGAGAGCGCTTCGACATTTCAGACCCACCGCACAGAAAAGACTCCATCACCGATGTTGCAATGGTGAATAAGGTGTACTTCTTCGCTCTCGACGGGATCGAGTCGATGTACGACAAGGCAAAGGCTATTCCCGCTGAAGATTTTATGGACGACATATCTAATCGCAGGAAAACACTAGATGCTCAGTGACCTGATTACGCTCTTGGATGAGCGAGCAACCCAGGCCGGCTTCACTTCCCCCGAGAAGGGTGTTTTGGAGTTTACAGGCGACCCTCACTGGCCGGGCCCTCCCCCTACGACTCAAGTGAAATATTGGTCGACTACTTTTGCCTCAGTGCTGCTTGTACACATCGACGGCGCTACCGCAGAGGAAGCCTGGAGAGAAACGAAGCATGCTGAAGCGTTTCTCGACGCCGGACTCCTGCGGCTGGAAAAAAAGGGTTCCGTCGTGGATGGCTACCTGGTTTTAGCGCTGGCGCAATCGAATGAAGAGCTCAAGCAATTCATTACTGACGTCGAGAAAGATACGAGGTTCGTCAGGAAGCACGTCGTGTACCAGGACGCCGAAGGCTGGCAACGGTGCCAACGTATCACCCCGCTTGGATTGGCAGAGCCGTATGAACAGGCTGACTACCCGCAATTCGTGCCTGAAAATGAAGAGATGGCTGACCTGCTGGCAACCCTATCAACGTCAAAAGGAAAGGAACTCGCTCGCAATCATGGAAAGAAGTGGGATTTGAATGAATAACTTACCTATTAAATTCATTTCGGTAGAGATCCAGAATTTTCGAGGCGTGCGAGATGTTCTACGAATCCCACTGAGCGCACCGCTGACGATCATTCACGCAGCTAACGGCACCGGTAAAAGCACCATATGCTATGCGTTGGAATGGTTGCTAACGAATAAAGTGAACGATCTTCCAACTACCACTGATTTTTCGTGCCATTGGGGATCTGGCGACACATTCGTAAGCGCTGAATGCGAGATCAACGGCGAACCGTATCAATTAGAACGGCTAAAGGGTAAAGCTTGGATCAAAAAACAGGGCGATCGCAAAAAGAAACCCATCAAAGACGCTAATCTGCTGGAGATGCTCACCCCCGGCTCAATTTCGGGTGGTAGCGCCCAAGCCACGACCAAAGCCCGCCGTGACTGGCTACGCAACTGCAGATGGCTATACGCAAACTCCCTGGCCCTTCTGGTAGATAACAGCGAGTCGGCGCTCCGACAGCAGATATTTGCGGACATATTGGGATTGGGCCACCTTGCGAGCACACTTAGCAATCTGAAGGAATACCGGACTGAGCTACCCAAAACTCAAGGTCTGGAGACAAAACTGCAGGGGCTTTCGACCGAAATTAATGCACTTGAAGCAAGGCTTTCTGAAAGCCAACACGGGCACGACCAAGTGTCTATCAAGCTGAACGAGGTGCTAGCAGGTTTTCCAGGCACTCAGTTAACGGGAAATCTTCTAAACGATTTCAAAATTATTCAAATGAAGGTGGCCGGGCTGCTGCAGACTGCTAAGCACCAGAAGAACATACTGAGTTTGTTACTGGAGGGATGGGCAGAATACGAATCAGGTCTTCAGCAGCTCGGAATCAACCGGGACTTGCTCAGAGAGCTTACCGAGACCACCACGAAATTGAACAATGAGCACCGCCAGCTATCTGAGCAGCTCGCTGCCCTCAATACACGAATGGGCCAAGCAAAAATCAGTATTGACTGGGCACGAAAAAATACTGAGATTCTCGATCGCTGGGACGCCATCATTGCGAATCCCGTCTTCATCCAGCAGTTCCCTCAACCCGATATTTCCTTCGATCGTCTGCAGCAAAGCTTCGTTGAACATGGCTGGGATGCAGACCGGCAAACGCGATGGCGGAATGCCCTTGAATACTTGATCAGCAACAAGAACACCCTGCTGGATCTCCTACAACGTAAAGAAGATCTGCTGCGCAGCCCTGTCTTACCCCCAGCGAATTTCGTTCAGATATCAAAATCAGCAGATGAGGCGAAGCAAGCGAGAATTAAAGCTCAAGCCGAATTCGACGCTTTATCGAACGTGATAGAACGCCTGAGATCGCTCGGACATGAAGCGGTGAATTCCCTTACGAGCGGCCATTGCCCCCTATGCAGCCATGACTGGAAATCAGCTGACGCATTGCGCCAGCGTCTCACTTACGCTGCTACGACGCCAGAGCTGCAGGCTGCAAAAGAAAAACTAGATATTGCTCAGGCGACCGAGAAGTTCTGCGACTTGTCATTACAAACCGCTAGCCAACAGCAATCTGCAGCTGAGAATTACTCTGGCCAGCTTAAGTCTGCAAACGATAAATTGAAGTCATTTGACGAAAAAACAAGCTATCTAGCTACCATGAACAAAGCTGAGTTTTCAGGTTCTGACGTCAGCAGTTTTGAACACCTACTCACCCGCATCAAAATCGCGATCGACACAAAAATAATCGCTGAAGCCATGCCAAGGGTTGATGAGTTCTTCAAGTTGCCATCCCCTGCCAACGCGAGAGATGGGGTATCCGCTGCGAGAAAGGCGCTGATCGGTTACACCCAGCATTTCGAGCAACAGCTTAGGTCAGATAATGCAGAGCAGCCGATTCTAACCCGCTCCGTGAACGAGAAGCTCCAAAACATTCAAGCTAAAACCCAAGAATCTCACCAGGTCAATGCCAGGATCGCGGCGGCTTCTCAAATAGTGAATCGTTTCCAAAGCCAGTGGAACGAAGTCAACAGTGGTCTCCCAATCTCTGTGGAATTGCACTCCGCCACACAAACGCGCGTGGACGAAGAACTCGCGAGGGCGAAAGGCTATGAGCTTGAGATTAGCGAATGCAAAATTTTCCTGAGTGTCGATGAAGACTCTGAAAAATTGATGAAGCTTCTGAAAGAAAAACAGGTGGTGACAGAAAAGCTCAATGCGGGCCAAAGCCACATAACAGCGGCAGACAGCGCGATCGGCCTGTACAGCAATCATGTTCGTGACGCGACCGTTTCTAGCCTATCCCCGCTCCTGGGCCCGGCGACTGAACTGTTCTCTCGGATGCACGCAAACGAGGTGTATCACAAGCTGAGCGTTTCTGGGGACGATTTGAACTGGATGGTACTCGCTGAGGGTCACGACACACCGTTGGAAGCTCAAGAAAAATTGAGCCAAGGACAGCGGCAAGACCTGGCGCTATCTCTATACCTTGCCAGGGCAAAAAGTACCGGTGGCAGTTTCCTGTTGGATGAACCGATCGCTCACCTGGATGACCTGAACCGAGTGGCCATGCTGGATATTTTCAGGCTCGCCGCGACATCAATGCCAAACATGAACTTGATCCTTACGACCGCAAGCGACAGTTTAGCCCGACACCTGATGCAGAAATTTTCGAGCGTTTCGGATAAGCAGCTATTGAACACAATCTATCTGGAAGGAAATCCGAGAACGGGTGTGAAAGCGTCAGTGAATGGGGTTCCAACCGATACAGCGGCACCTGTCTAGAACTGGGAGAATCCACTGGGCCGGGAGATTGAGCATCTCCAGACTCAGAGGCCGAAGCTGATCCCTCCCGTGAAAAAAAATGAAACCACATGGTTGACCTTACGATGTAACTCCAGGAAATCAAAAATGGGTCGAGGCAAAGAGTTCTTTCGAGGAATGACGAAAACCCGGCTGAAGGAGGCGATTCGGGAGGAAATCGCGGCAGTTGATTTCGGACAGGAATTTGAGTCCGCCCTCATTGCCGACCTCATACTCCAGAAGCATTACCACTGCGCGGCGCAAAGCCTTCGCCCAAGTCTCTTTCGAAAACTACACCGGCCCGGAGCGGCTTACGACTTCCAAGGCTACTTTCCAGACCATGGCTGGCACGGGGTCTCATGGACGCAATGCATTGAACCTCGAGACGAAATGGCCTGGTTGGATCGCGCACTCCGGGATGCTGCGCACCCCATAATTTCGAGCTATAGGGCGATGCATCCAATATGCGAACGGTGCGGGAACCACCCGTCAACGGAAGTTGACCACGTTCTTCCCGAGTTCAACATTATGGTCACTCAGATTATTCAAACGCTCAGCCTCTCCCAGGTCGAGGAGATATTTTCTCGCTTCGACTGGCTGGACAAAGAGCCATTCTCTCTTCCGCCAGGACACGCTGCTTTGCAGCTCATCGATGAGGCTCATCAGACTGCAATACTCCAAGCTGTATGCAAACCCTGCCATATGCTCAACGCGAATGAGCGGCGGCGCTGAGCGATTCGGAGACTGGGGATGAAACCAAGCTGGCTACTTCCTCATGAGTAATCCTCAGCAATTGGACTTGCTGGCACACAAGCCCGCTTATGAAGGTGTCTACGAAACCCGGGGCGATTCAGACTTCAGGTGAGCGATCAGCTAGCGGGCTTGTGCTTGCCCGTTCCCTGCGCTGGTCAAGGTACGACAATGCGATCTCCAAGCCGCTTTCGGACGGCTTCTCTCAACTGGACTTTGCCGAGATCGTCGAGAATAGAGGCTGAAAGAGGTTCGGAAGCCTTCAACAATTGACGTCCGGGATGATCCGGTTCAAGCAGATCGAGGATTCGATCGGCAGTCGTACGATCACGCCTGGCCATAGCGTTGGCGCCAACCAGCAGCAGAGCGCGTCGCTTGTTCGAGTTAGCGACCCGCTCAAAGAGTTTAAGGGCAATTTCCTCGGAAGCATGGGCGCCGACGAGTTGAGCCGCTGACGCGGCAAGGATTGGCGGCGTACTCAGCAGAAACGCGGATGTCAGATGCTCGACAATGCTAGGGTCTACGGAATCGGCGTCGGCCAGGGCATCAATGGCGTCGAGGCGTATCCAACGGGCTTCCGGAATATTGACGAGGTTCGATATTTTCTGCTGGATTCTCGCGCTGCAGCAATTCGCTGCGACGATCAGGGCATTTCGGCTAAGCGCGCGGTCGACCGTTGTGGCGGCAAGATCGAGCAGAGTATTCCCGATTGTATCGGATAAGGGACCGTTCACTGCAAGGGCAACGACCGCCTCTTGCGCAATATCAAAGCTCTCGGGTTCATCGTAGTGCGGTTCGGCGCTCGACCAAGTGTCATGTATCAGAAACAACAGCGTTTTGAGGTGATCCGGGTGCGGCCGTTCTGCAAGCAGGGCGACTAGGGCGCGGCGAACGCGGCTTCCAGGATCGGATGCCATTGCGAGGATTGTAGGCGGCAAGGGGTCCGGGAATGTCGGCGCCAGATGAAACAGCGCCGTACGGCGTGCATCGGCGCGCTGGTGGCAAAGCGCAGCCTCAACAAGGACGGTATCGCCAATCGCAATCGCCGCCTCGGTCGCACTGACGGCATGTTCTGTGCGGCTGGCAAGGGTCAGCCACTGGATGATCGCTGGCGAGGCGTCGCCACTGCTTTCGATGATGACCGGCACGACAAGGTCGAGCGCATCCGCATCGAGCTGCGAGGCACAAGCCGTCAGGAATAATAGCGTCTGACCGTTGACCTTGCGAGCTTTCCGTTTCCTGGTCGGGAACGCTTTGTAGATTTCCTTTAGTTCCCTTGGAAGCGCGCCTGTAATCAGACTTAGTGTAGCCGCGTGGCTGTCTTTCCCGAGTTGCCGGCGGGCGCGCTGCATGGCAGTTAGCAGGGTGACTTGTCGATCAGGCTGTCCACTATTCACCTGGAATGCGGCGACCAGGGATTTTGGTGCGACTTTCAAAGCTGTGAGCGCAAGCTCGTCACACAGATCCACCTCAGAGGGGACTGAGCTGATCCGCGCCGTAAGCGTAGGCTCCAGCGCTGTGCGCCAGTGCTCTCGCGCTGCCGCCCAGACATATGGCTCCTCATCCATACCCTTGCCCGCTACGAGAATGGCTCGAAGCTCGCTTTCACCCACCGGTCCGGGGGAGGTTAAGAGCGCCTGTGCCCAGGCACGGACCAACTCCGCTACGCGCGGATGGTTGGCAAGGAGCAGCCAGCGACCCTCTACGCGAAGCTGGCGGATGTAGGCGTCGATGAAGACGCCGGATGTGTAACCGTCGCCTTCATGGTTCGACTGCGCGGCCTCTTCAGCGGCATGGTCCCGCTCGCCATCCTCAATTGCACGCCATTCCTCTAGGCCACTCTTAGCGTGTTGACGGTGGATGCTCGCGAGGTCATCCAACGCAGCCTGCACTATCCTCTCGAACCCTGCTAGATCGCGCACGGCGCCAGCCGCGACGGCGTTGGCGTTAAGCTCGAAGCCGTGGCCAACCATCTCGTGCGCGGCGTCGAGATAGGCGGCGGTCAGGTTGGGTGCGAAGCGATCGAGCCGCTTGGCGAAGTCTGCTCCGTAGTCCCCTCGGTCGAAGCCAAGCTCCTCACGAATAAATCGGGCGGCGACTTTGGCCGCGATGGGGCTCGCGGACACAGTGTCGTACCAGGCATCGTCAAAGACCGGCGGCTGCCAGTTATGGGTGAAGAAGGAAGCCCCCCGCTGTGTACCTTTCAACAGCCATCGCGCCACGCGGCTTGGTATCGAGGCATCGCTACCTACCTCGGACGCCAGCTCCAGCAATGGTGCGAACTTGGATTCGGGGTCCATGAGGCTTTCGTCCAGCCAGGCATCGATCGCTTCCTGGCTGTCGGAGTCAATTGCGAAGGCTTGGTCAACGTCCTGTCGGCCAGCGAACGTGCGAGCAACTTCATAAACTCGGGCTGCCGTTTCCATGCCCCAGCTGCGGTGCGTTGACGGCAGCTGAACGAGCGCGGAGATCAGGGTCTCGATCGCAAACTCGCTCTGCCCCCAGCAGCCCCTTGCGAAGGCCTCAAAGCCTTGGCGGACGCTCGGATGAGCGAAGGCGATCGTGCGGGCCGGCTGCCGCAGATGGCGGGCCGCGACCATACGGTCTACGAGGCGATCCAAGCCATCGCCTAGCGCTCGATCAAGTCCACGTAGCGTGCGTTGAAGAGAGTGAAGTCGGGCGCGGTCGAACTGGCCGCGCGCCACCAGCAGCGCCCAAACGATGGCTGAGGTTCCGCAAGTGTCGATGGATGATAGAGCTCTGACGACGACACCTTCCACCGCATCGCGCTGCGCCAACTCGAGCAGCCGGCGAAAGAAGATATGGTCTTCTTCCCCGGCATCGGGGCCGGTTTGCATGTGGGCGAAATACAGCTCTATCTCGAGCGGCGTCCCAAGCTTGTCTAGCACCTCATTGCGAAACGCGTACGCCTTGGTTTGCAGAGCGGCCGGTAGCTGATCCATGCGATTGTCATGAATGTCGCGGAGTTGGCCATCCCGATACTGGCCGGCATCCAACTCGACCGACCACGTATTGAGACTCACCCCGACTTT
Organism: Pseudomonas marginalis; assembly: GCF_024169655.1. Classification (GTDB taxonomy): domain Bacteria; phylum Pseudomonadota; class Gammaproteobacteria; order Pseudomonadales; family Pseudomonadaceae; genus Aquipseudomonas; species Aquipseudomonas paraveronii. The sequence goes on from NZ_JALJWV010000001.1 coordinate 4,175,480, forward strand.
GGCGCTCTGCATCATGTCGCTGCGGGACGTGATGACGAACTGGTGATCCAGCGTGGCCTTGGCGAGCAGGCGCGGCAGCTGCTCGGTCCATGCTTCGCTGCCCCCGCGTAGGCTAAATTGGCCCCACGGATCATCGACATAGAAGAGTGTCGATCCTTTGTTAACGACCTTACGCACGTTGGTCGGCGAATCGTCCGCGCCGATGGTAACGACTTCCAGCGCACCATCGCGCCGTCGCGCGATATCGCATAGTTTGAGCGCCGCTTGCGTCTTGCCCGTACCTGAAGGGCCCATAATCACGACTGCATTCTTGTCGTTTAGGATTCTGAGCATCTCATCGAAGTTCGCAGGCGCCACGAAATGCTCGAGGCTGGCAGAGCTGGCCAGGAACCCGCCGTGCGTCCTTACCGTCGCGAGAAGATCGTCGCTCGTCCATAGACCGGGCGTGCTGCCTCGGGTCCTCCGCTTGGCTTCGAGACGCAGCTTTGCGATCAGATTTTGCTGCTCGACCTTCGGGACATGCAGCAGGTCCGACATCAGTTCCCGGATATCTGATGCGAGCTGCTTTTCGGTAAGCTTGCCCCAGATCGCGACGCGGCCTTCGGGCGAAGCTTTCAGTGTGGAATGAAGGCTCGGAGGGAAGCTTGCCTTGTCGGATACCTCTTCGAAGCCTTCGACCAGCAGGTTACGCGCGACCCCCTTGACGTCGGCATTGGTCACGAGCAGATAGCGGGTGCTCGGATCGTCGAGATGATGCAGTGCTTTTCGGCGCCCACCTTTTTTGTCGGAGCCGTGCTTGAGCAGACCCTCGAAATCCTCAATCGACCAAGGCTCGCCGTTGTCCATTTTGATCTGGATGACAAGCTTATATCCGCCAGAGACAATCGCACTGGGTTGTACGCATCCTGGCACGTTGGGCTCCAGATCCGCCTCCAGATCTTCCTCGTTTGCCGGTTCCAGCACCAGGCGCGTAGCCGCTTTGGAAATGAGGAGGAGTTGCAGGGCTGCGAGGATCGAGACGTCGAGCTGATAGTCGAAGCCGGCTTGAGCGGCGGCCCCGCCCCGCAGGGGACGCCTTGCTTCCGCGCTATCGGAGAAGGATGTGTCCGACGCGTCGGAGTGCGATTGCTTGATGTCTCGACGATTATTTGTCGACATCGTCGAACACCGAGCGCTTTGTCACGACGGGGGTGGAAGGCGGAGCTTCCTCCTTCTTTTGCGTCACGATGTGCGTCCAATCCGCTTCGTCTTCGGAGCCTTCATCATGCTGGCGCTTGCGCTCTTCAAGCGTCTCGACTGAGCGTTTCACGTGATCGCGCGCGTTGTCGATCAAAGCCGTGGCGTCCGCGTCGACACCAGTCGTCTCAATGCGATCAAGCACGCCGAGAAGCTTTTTAAAGTGGTTGTCAGGCTCTTCGTCCAAGTCAGCGTCGGCGGCGATCTCATCGATCCTCTCTTCGAGCGAAGGCAGCACAGTTGTCCGCAGCGCTAAGCCCACACCGATAAGCCTTAGCGGCGGTATGACCGCTAGCATCTGTGGCTCGTCGAAGAAGGAGACGTCGAGACCGTTGAGCACGGCTGATTCCAGCCTGTCGGCTACCTCAGAGCGAAGATCGTTAGGCAAGACGCTGAGGTGATGAGCACGTGCATAGGTGGCGATCTGGGGATCGTTGCTAGTGAGATCAGATTGCCAGCATGGCCGTCGAAGTAGATTGGGAAATTGCTCGACGGCTTTGACGAACACGGCCTCGCTCGAACGATAGGAAAGGAAGTGGAACAGCATCCAATTGCGGTGTAATTCGTCGGGCGTGTGGCCAAGTCGTGCGACCAGAGCGTCGTCGAGCGTTGTCTGGATGACAAGCGCATCTCGAATGAGCGGCGAGCCTTCGCACGTGAAGCTGCTAAGAATGGTGTCGATAGTCGCGCCTCGTATGAGCGCCGCCATCATATGGGGCTTCTGGCGCAGAATCTCCGTTAGGGCGTCGGAGATCGTCGGATGGGCGAAGGTCCATTTTGATCCGGAAAGCTTCAGGAACGAGCCTTTCAGCTCAGCGAAACAATCCTGAATCTTAGTGAGAGTGTACCCAGTCAGCTCAGCGACAGCCTGTGCGGCCGAAGCGTCATGATCGCTAGGATCGAATCCGGCCTGATGGACATACACGAGGATGAGCGCGGCCTGCAGCTGATCATCTAAGGCGTTGACGGTATCAATCAGATGCTCTGTCGGCTCCTCCATAAAGCGTACGAGTGAGCTTTCGCGGGGCGCTAGGCCCTTGGTGAAGTTTGGGTCGCCGAGACGTTCGGCGATCCCAGGGAGAAAATCGCGAACCGCAGCGACAGCGGCTAGATGCGGTTTGATGCTCGATCGCCAGCTCTGGCTCTGCTCACCGAAATTTACATGATTATAGAGAATTTGCGTCTTCTCTTCGAACGTCAACTCGCCAACATCCACCACGGCGCTGCCGTCTACGAATTGGGCAAGGTTGCGCTGCCCGAGCCGGCGCCGCGCCGCTTCATAGATATGTTTTCGGGAAGTTAGAAGAAATCGATTGCCATGCTTGATCGCGGCCCGCAGCTTGGAGAAGGCAGACGTCCAGTCCTGCACATAGTCGTCGCGTAGCACATTGGAGCCGAAGGCATCGTCGATCCAGAAGAAGCGCCCCGGATCATTAGGATTCCAACCGGCCTCAAAGTCGCGTGGGCTGGTCAGAGCAAGTACGGTGTTGTCTGGATTTTCCGACGCTATGGTCGACACGATGGCGCCAATCGCCGATTTACCGCTAGAAGGATTACCGAGTAGCAGCACTACGCCGTGCTCAGAGATCGCGTTGACCGCATCGCGATGAGCCTGGGTAGGCACATAGGTGCGAAGCTTTGGAATCCAGCTGTCAAGCAATGCCCGGCTCTGCTCGCTGAGCCGCTCATCTACGATCGAGGTGAGGTCGCCTAGGCCGTAGACCTGCGGAACGAGGGCCCGGAGGCGCGCGCTGCTCCTGATAACACGGACGATATACTGGCGACCGAGAATGTGCGGCTTACGCACGCCAAGCGCGCGGAGTTTGGCACGCATTGCGGCTGCGATGGGCGCATCTACGCTCATGTTCGTCATGAAGACATAGGTTTCTGCTTGGCCGGCTTTGACCAGTTCCTCGACATGAGCGATCTCGGCGGTGAGATCACTGAGCTTCAACGCCTTTGCGGCATCGGACGTATGCTTGCATTGCACGGTTCCGATCAACAGGGCGTCGTTTTCTGCAGAAATGAGGAAGACCGCGTCCTGACCGCCGTCTTGAGCTTCGCGGAAGATTTCCACGGGCCGGCCGAGCACGACCTCGCATACTTGCGAGCATAGATCCTGAAACGCGCGCCAGCCGATGGTATGGAGCGCTAGATCGCTCCAAGGGCCGTTTGCTCTCCGTTCGGGCAGCACAGAAGCCTCGATTAGCACACCTTAGTCCTTCGTGCAGTGGCAACAACACGTAGAACGCCGACCGGTGTAGGATGGATTTCCGCGTCTGAGACGTCCCAATTTGCATCCAAATCAAGACGGTATTTGTCGAAGCAGCGCTTTGCCACCTCTCTAGCTGACGGCAGACTATTAGGAGGATCCATGGAAAGCCCAGCGCCGCAGACCACTAAAAGGCTGCCGGCGTTCATAGAGGCTAGTAGTCGAGTGATTGTCTCAGGCGTCAAGCCCCCCCCACGGAGAAATATCTCGCCTACCTGATTCAGCTGCGATTTTGTCGATCCTGTTGATCGCATTAGTAGCACTCACCGTTGTTCCTCACGTTGGCTTTCTCAAAGCTCTTCTTGACCTGATCAATAATCGAAGGAGTCATGCCGCAGCGCTTCATTCCTTGGTCTCCTCAAATCTATCCTGTCCGACCTTGATCGCATAGCCTGACTTCAGGTTGCCAATCAGCAGATACCCGCTGCGCGCTCAGAAAATCCGTTGAAGGTCGCCCGATTTGCGGCATGTAAATGTGTACTTAAAAACCGTGACTGGAGATAGATTCCTGTGAATCCAGAAAACGAAAAAAGCGGCTAAAGACCGCTATTTCCGTGGCTTCCAGGCGTTCAGAGGGCCTTAGTGGAAGCAAATATGGCGCAGCGGACGAGACTCCAACACAAATACGCCTCTCAGATGGCAGCGCTACCAAGATCCATGATATCCGTGGGAGTAAATGTGGGAGTAATTTTGTAGACATGAAAAAGCCCAACCTTTTCAGATTGGGCCAAGTCATTGAAAAATATGGTCGGGACGGAGTGATTCGAACACTCGACCCCTAGCACCCCATGCTAGTGCGCTACCGGACTGCGCTACGCCCCGACTAGGCGTGTTACTGGGTTCGCTTCGCAATGAAGCGATCAGGAATATACCGCAAGCTTTTGAAATGTGGAAGTATTTTAAAAGCCTGAATTATTTCTTCAGAACCACCAGCACATCTTCGAGTTCGGAGATCATTTGGCGGATCAACTGCTTGTATTGGGTGGTGTCGTCTTTGGCTTCATCACCGGACATGCGCTGGCGCGCGCCGCTGATGGTGAACCCCTGGTCGTATAGCAATGCACGGATCTGTCGGATCATCAGCACATCCTGGCGCTGATAATACCGACGGTTCCCGGTGCGTTTGACGGGGTTGAGTTGAGGAAACTCCTGCTCCCAATAGCGCAGCACGTGAGGCTTTACCGCACAGAGCTCGCTGACTTCACCGATGGTGAAGTAGCGTTTGCCTGGGATGACGGGTAACTCGTCGTTATGACTTGGTTCCAGCATAAGCCTCAACTCGGGCCTTCAACTTCTGCCCTGGACGAAAGGTGACCACACGGCGAGCCGTGATCGGGATTTCTTCTCCCGTTTTTGGATTGCGGCCAGGCCGCTGGCGTTTGTCCCGCAGGTCAAAATTACCGAAACCGGACAATTTAACCTGTTCGTTGTCTTCCAGAGCGTGTCTGATTTCTTCAAAAAACAGCTCGACCAATTCCTTGGCCTCGCGCTTGTTCAGACCCAACTCTTCGTACAGACGTTCCGCCATCTCAGCTTTCGTCAAAGCCCCCATACGTCACTTCCTTAACGTGGCGTTTAACCTTTGTTCAAGCGATGTGAGGATATTTTGTGTCGTGGCATTCACCTCATCGTCATTAAGAGTGCGCGATGGATGCTGCCAGGTCAAGCCAACTGCAAGGCTTTTTCTATGCGGATCAATGCCTTTACCCTGATAGACGTCAAATAGCCTGAGGTCCGTCAGCCATTCGCCTGCATTTTCACGGATTACATCCAGAACAGCCGTGGCGGACACTTCGCGATCAGCAATCAACGCCAGGTCGCGACGTACTTCCGGGAAGCGCGACAGCTCGCTGAATTTCGGCATCTTGCCCGAAGCGACTTCGGCCAGAACCAGTTCGAAAACGAAGACCGGGCGGTCGAGACCGAGGGTTTTCGACAGTTCCGGGTGAAGCGCGCCGACGAAACCCACCAGGCGACCTTCGCGCTCGATACGCGCCGTCTGGCCCGGGTGCAGCGCCGGGTGGCTGCCCGCCACGAACGTGAAGTCGTTCAGTGCTCCGGCAAAACCCAATACGGCTTCCACGTCAGCTTTAACGTCGAAGAAGTCCACCGCATCGCGGCCTTGGGCCCAACCTTCCGGCAAGCGGCTGCCGCAAACAACACCGGCGAGCATCGGCTCTTGCTTCAAGCCATCCAGTTGGCCGACGAAACGCAGGCCGCTTTCGAACATGCGCACGCGGTCTTGCTGGCGGTTCAGGTTGTGGGAAAGCGCTTTCACCAAGCCTGGCCACAACGACGAACGCATGGCGGCCATATCGTTGGAGATCGGGTTGGCCAACAACAGCGGCTCGACGCCTGGGTTGAACAGTTCGAACTGCTTGGGATCGATGAAGCTGTAGGTCACCGCTTCCTGATAGCCACGGGCAACCAGCAGGCGGCGCAGTTCAGGCAGGTGCGCGCGCGCTTCAGCCTTGGGTTGCGGCGCCAGGCGCGCTTGCGGGTAGCGAACCGGCAGACGGTTGTAGCCGTAGAGACGGGCCAGCTCTTCGATCAGGTCGACTTCGAGGCTGATATCGAAGCGATGGCTTGGCACTTCAACGCGCCACTGCCCGGCTTCACCCGCAGCAATACCCAGGCCGAGGGCCGAAAGCAGACGCTCGATTTCAGCCGGCTCGATCACCAGGCCGAGCATCTGCTCAACGCTTTTGGCGCGCAGGGTGATCGGTGCAATCGACGGCAGGTATTGTTCGCTGACGGTTTCAGTGATCGGGCCCGCCTCGCCACCGGTGATTTCCAGCAGCAGGCCAGTGGCGCGCTCCATGGCTTCACGGGCCAGTTTCCAGTCAACGCCACGCTCGTAGCGGTGCGACGCATCAGTGTGCAGGCCGTAGGAGCGAGCCTTGCCAGCGATGGCGATCTGGTCGAAGAATGCGCTCTCAAGGAAGATGTCACGCGTGGTTGCGGACACACCGCTGTGTTCGCCCCCCATCACACCGGCAATTGCCAGGGCGCGGGAATGGTCAGCAATCACCAAGGTGTCGGCACGCAGGCTGACTTCCTGACCGTCGAGCAGAACCAGCTTCTCGCCTTCTTCCGCCATACGCACACGGATGCCGCCATTGATTTCGGCGAGATCGAAAGCGTGCAACGGCTGGCCGAGTTCAATCATCACATAGTTGGTGATATCAACGGCAGCGTCGATGCTGCGCACGTCGGCGCGACGCAGGCGCTCAACCATCCACAGCGGCGTTGGCTTGGACAGGTCGACGTTACGGATCACACGCCCCAGGTAACGCGGGCAAGCGTTGGGTACCAGCACTTCGATCGGGCGCACTTCATCATGCACCGCAGCGACTGCGGCAACCACCGGCCGGGTGACGGGAGCGTTGTACAGCGCGCCGACTTCACGAGCCAGGCCCGCCAGGGACAGGCAGTCGCCGCGGTTCGGGGTCAGGTCGACCTCGATGCTGGCGTCTTCCAGTTCCAGGTAGACACGGATGTCCTGGCCCACGGGCGCGTCGGCCGGCAGTTCCATCAGGCCATCATTGCCCTCGCCCACCTGCAGCTCAACCTGGGAGCACAGCATGCCGTTGGACTCAACGCCACGCAGCTTGGCTTTCTTGATTTTGAAGTCGCCCGGCAGTTCGGCACCGATCATGGCGAACGGGATCTTCAAGCCCGGGCGCACATTGGGCGCACCGCACACGACCTGGAACGTCTCCGCGCCATTGCTGACCTGACACACACGCAATTTGTCGGCATCGGGGTGCTGCTCGGTGCTCAGCACCTCGCCCACAACCACACCGCTGAATACGCCGGCGGCCGGAGTAACGCTATCGACCTCAAGACCGGCCATCGACAGACGAGCAACCAGCTCGTCGCGGCTTACCTGCGGGCTTACCCAGCCACGCAGCCATTGTTCACTGAATTTCATCCTGCTCTCCTAAAGATTCGTTACGACTAGCGAAATTGCGCGAGGAACCGCAAGTCGTTGTCGAAGAACAGACGCAAGTCGTTCACGCCGTAACGCAGCATGGCCAGACGCTCAACGCCCATGCCGAAGGCAAAGCCCGAGAACTCTTCCGGGTCGATCCCGGACATGCGCAGCACGTTGGGGTGAACCATGCCGCAGCCCATTACTTCCAGCCAGCCGGTCTGCTTGCAGACGCGGCAGCCTTTACCGCTGCACATCACGCATTCCATGTCGACTTCGGCGGAAGGCTCGGTGAACGGGAAGAACGATGGACGGAAACGCACTGCCAGCTCTTTCTCGAAGAACACCCGCAGGAACTCTTCGATGGTGCCTTTGAGGTCGGCGAAATTGATATCGCGATCGACCAGCAGGCCTTCGACCTGATGGAACATCGGCGAGTGGGTAATATCGGAGTCGCTGCGGTACACACGGCCTGGGCAGACAATGCGGATCGGCGGCTTGTTCGCTTCCATGGTGCGGACCTGTACCGGCGAGGTATGGGTGCGCAACAGCATGTTTGCGTTGAAATAGAAGGTGTCGTGCATCGACCGGGCCGGGTGATGGCCTGGGATGTTGAGCGCCTCGAAGTTGTGATAGTCGTCTTCGACCTCAGGGCCTTCGGCGATGCCGTAGCCGATATGGGTGAAGAACTGCTCGATACGCTCCAGAGTCCGGGTGATCGGATGCAGACCGCCCGAGGCCTGACCACGGCCAGGCAAGGTCACGTCAATGGACTCGGCGGCGAGCTTGGCCGCAAGTTCGGCCTCCTCGAGCGACGCCTTTCGCGCATTGAGAACCTCTGTGACACGCTCCTTGGCGACGTTGATCAGCGCACCGACTTGCGGACGCTCTTCAGCCGGCAAATTCCCCAGGGTCTTCATCACCTGAGTCAATTCACCCTTTTTGCCAAGGTAGTGAACCCGGATTTGCTCCAGGGCATTGATATCTTCAGCGCTTTGCACAGCCTCAAGAGCTTGAGCGACGAGCGCGTCCAGGTTTTCCATGTACAGACTCCAGATACAAAATAGGGGAAGAGCTTGAAGGCTCTTCCCCTATTTATGACGTTTAACACCTTGGGCCACAGGAGTAGCCCAGGGTGACTGTCGGGGGTACTTAAGCCAAGGTGGCTTTAGCTTTCTCGACAATCGCAGCAAACGCCGCTTTTTCGTTCACTGCCAGATCAGCCAGAACCTTACGGTCGATCTCAATGGACGCTTTTTTCAGGCCAGCGATGAAACGGCTGTAGGACAGACCGTTAACACGAGCACCAGCGTTGATACGAGCGATCCACAGAGCGCGGAACTGACGTTTTTTCTGACGGCGGTCACGGTAGGCGTATTGGCCTGCCTTGATTACCGCTTGTTTGGCAACACGGAATACGCGTGAACGCGCGCCGTAGTAGCCTTTAGCAAGTTTCAGAATTTTTTTGTGACGCTTACGGGCCATGACGCCACGCTTAACACGAGCCATGAGTTACTTCCTCTATTCTTGATCCAAAAATTAACGAAGGCGCAGCATGCGCTCGACTTTTGCCACGTCAGACGGATGCAGCAAGCTGCTACCGCGCAGTTGACGCTTACGCTTGGTCGACATTTTGGTCAGGATGTGGCTCTTGAAAGCGTGCTTGTGCTTGATACCGTTAGCAGTTTTCAGAAACCGCTTAGCAGCACCACTTTTAGTCTTCATCTTTGGCATGTTCGGATACTCCGCATTCAGTTGATAAACATAATCAGAAGGCCTGCCGTGCCCTATTGATTACTTCTTCTTTTTCGGGGCGATGACCATGATCAGTTGGCGTCCTTCCATCTTAGGATGCTGTTCGACCGAACCGTACTCGAGCAGGTCAGCTTCAACCCGCTTGAGGAGTTCCATCCCCAGCTCCTGGTGGGCCATCTCACGGCCGCGGAATCGCAAGGATACCTTGGCCCTGTCCCCATCACTCAGGAAACGTACCAGGTTGCGCAGTTTTACCTGGTAATCCCCTTCCTCCGTCCCTGGACGAAACTTGATTTCTTTAACCTGGATCTGCTTCTGGTTTTTCTTGGCAGCGGCAATCTGCTTCTTCTTCTCGAAGATCGATTTGCCGTAGTCCATCAGCTTGCAGACAGGCGGTACAGCATCGGCGGAAATCTCCACCAAATCGAGCTTGGCTTCTTCAGCCTTAAGAAGCGCGTCTTCAATTGACACAATCCCAAGCTGCTCACCCTCAGCCCCAATTAACCGAACCTCGCGTGCCGAGATATTCTCGTTGATCGGGGCTTTCGGTGCAGCTCGTTTATCTTGTCTCATTTCACGCTTAATAATAATTACTCCGAATCTGGGCGACCACGCCGGGAAACCGCTTGCGCGAGGAACTCAGCGAACTGGGCGACGGGCATCGAGCCCAGGTCAGCACCTTCACGAGTACGCACAGCGACAGTCTGCATCTCGACTTCCCGATCTCCGATAACCAAAAGATAGGGAACCTTGAGCAAAGTATGCTCGCGGATTTTAAAGCCGATCTTTTCATTTCTCAAGTCGGACTTGGCACGAAATCCGCTTTCGTTGAGAGTTTTTTCAACTTCAGCAGCAAAATCGGCCTGTTTATCAGTGATATTCATGATCACTGCCTGGGTCGGAGCCAACCACGCGGGGAATGCGCCCTCGTAGTGCTCGATCAGGATACCGACGAACCGTTCGAACGAGCCGAGGATCGCCCGGTGCAACATAACCGGGTGTTTACGGCTGTTGTCTTCGGAGACGTATTCGGCTCCCAGACGGATCGGCAGGTTAAAATCGAGCTGCAAAGTACCACATTGCCAGACACGACCAAGACAATCTTTCAACGAGAACTCGATTTTCGGGCCGTAGAAGGCGCCCTCACCCGGCTGCAGATCATACGCAAGGCCCGCGCTGTCTAGCGCGGCGGCCAGTGCCGCTTCGGCGCGATCCCACAGTTCATCGGAACCGACGCGTTTTTCCGGACGAGTGGACAGCTTCATTTCGACTTCGGTAAAGCCGAAGTCGCGATAAACGTCCATGGTCAGCTTGATGAACGCAGCGGATTCGGCCTGCATCTGCTCTTCGGTGCAGAAGATGTGGGCGTCGTCCTGAGTGAAGCCGCGCACGCGCATGATGCCGTGCAGCGCACCCGACGGCTCGTTACGGTGGCAGGCACCGAACTCGGCCAGGCGCATCGGCAACTCGCGGTAGCTCTTCAAGCCCTGGTTGAACACCTGCACGTGGCATGGGCAGTTCATCGGCTTGATGGCGTAGTCGCGGTTTTCCGACTGGGTAGTGAACATGTTGTCGGCGTAGTTGGCCCAGTGCCCGGATTTCTCCCACAGGCTGCGGTCAACGACCTGGGGAGTCTTGATCTCCAGGTAGCCGTTTTCGCGCTGAACCTTGCGCATGTACTGCTCAAGCACTTGGTACAGGGTCCAGCCGTTCGGGTGCCAGAACACCATGCCCGGCGCTTCTTCCTGAAGGTGGAACAGGTTCAGGCGCTTACCGATCTTGCGGTGGTCGCGCTTCTCGGCTTCTTCGATGCGCTGGACGTAGGCGGCCAACTGCTTCTTGTCAGCCCAGGCCGTGCCGTAGATGCGCTGCAACTGCTCGTTCTTCGCGTCGCCGCGCCAGTAGGCGCCGGACAGCTTGGTCAACTTGAACGACTTGAGGAAGCGCGTGTTCGGCACGTGCGGGCCACGGCACATGTCGACGTATTCTTCGTGGTAGTACAGGCCCATGGCCTGCTCGTCCGGCATGTCTTCCACCAGGCGCAGCTTGTAGTCTTCGCCACGGGCGGTGAACACGTCGATCACTTCGGCGCGCGGCGTGACTTTCTTGATCACGTCGTAATCTTTTTCGATCAGCGCGTGCATGCGCTGTTCGATCGCAGCCAAGTCGTCCGGAGTAAAAGGACGCTCGTAGGCGATGTCGTAATAAAAGCCTTCGTCAATGACCGGACCGATCACCATTTTCGCCGTCGGGTACAGCTGCTTGACCGCGTGGCCAATCAGGTGCGCGCAAGAGTGGCGAATGATCTCCAGCCCCTCTTGATCCTTGGGCGTGATGATTTGCAGGCTGGCATCGGCGGTGATCAGGTCGCTGGCGTCGACCAGCTTGCCGTCGACCTTGCCGGCCACGGTGGCTTTGGCCAAGCCGGCACCAATAGATGCGGCGACCTCGGCTACGGAAACCGAATGATCGAATGAACGTTGACTGCCGTCGGGAAGAGTAATAGTTGGCATGGCGCCTCCTCTCCTAGTGGTGACCCCTACCAAAGGTCACGTGGGTTGGGATGAGCCAGTACAAGATCCAATACCAGGCCGTTCAGTGATGAACGCCTGCCTTACAGCGGCAGGAGCCTTTCGGCCAACCGATGATCGAACCAGAGTGACTGGAGTGGAAAAAAAGGAACATGGCAAGGCGGCATTTGGCGCGCCCGGAAATAGCCAAGCGCAAGATGCTAGCACAGATGAACGGTCATCGCGCCCGCAGCGCCGCAGGTAATAACAAATTCCCGTCTTTATAGGGGAAAAAGTGAACTTGAGCTGTACGCCGGCCCTCAAATCCATCGAGAATCGCCGTTCGTCCTCACGACTTTGGAGCATTTAATGATGCGTTTTTCCTCAACTTTTGCGCTTGCAGCATCCCTTACCCTTATCTCCCTTGGCGCACACGCAGCAGCCCCTTCGAACTGGCCTGCGGGCGCCAGGGACGCGTTCGTTAAAGACTGCAGCTCAGCCGCCAGCCAGAACGTGGACATCAAAACCGCCAAAGCACACTGCGAATGCGGCGCCGACAAGATCAATGCCGAATTGAGCACCGCGGAAATCAAGGAACTCATGACGAACCAGAACGCGAGCCAGGCGCTAAAAAACAAAGCGGTCGCGGCGATTTCGTCCTGCAAAGTCGTGAAGAAAAACTAAGAATCACCGCGATTCGGATGGCAGTTTTTCAGTAAAAACCCTCTTAAAACTGCCATTTCGCACAAATTACGCAGCTTTTACGGCTTTTTTTACCAGTTGATATTTCGTGCAGAAGCCCCGTAGATCGGGGCTTTCAGCCCACCGAAGGACTAAACCCAAGGCTATTGATTAGCAAACAGTGCCTTGGGGGGGCTCCCAAGCCGAACATTTCGACTATGATAGCCCAGTGTGCCCAGTTGGCCTGAGCAGCACAGCACTACTGAAAATATATGTTTCTTGGAGATACACCATGTCTAATCGCCAAACCGGCACCGTTAAATGGTTCAACGATGAAAAAGGCTTCGGCTTCATCACTCCTCAAGGTGGCGGTGACGACCTGTTCGTACACTTCAAAGCTATCGAAAGCGACGGTTTCAAAAGCCTGAAAGAAGGCCAAACCGTTTCCTTCGTGGCTGAGAAAGGCCAAAAGGGTATGCAAGCTGCACAGGTTCGCGGCGAGTAATTCTCCGCTGAGCTAAAAAAACCCCGTCCATGTGACGGGGTTTTTTATGGGCGCTGCAAAAGCCTGTGGCTATCAGCCGCAATTGACCCGGGTGATCACCAGATTGTCGTCGGTGTTCAGGTTCAGGCGGTCGGAACGGTATTCCAGGGTGATCATATCGTTAGGCTTGAGAATTCGGGCGTTCTGCGCACCGGCACGGGTACGCGCCTGCTCCAGCAACTGGGGCGAGGCTTTCTGGCCGATCGTGAACTCGGCGGCCTTCGCCTCACAGCGGCTATGACCGGCATCGGTCACGGCGGCGTCTTTGGCTGGCTCAGAGGTACCCGGGGTGCTGCAACCCGCCAACGCGAGTGCCGCCAACAAAGTACCGAATGATGCGAGCTTCCAAGGCATGAAGCCTCCTATGATAAAAAATGGACAGAGATCGTGCGACAGCAGTCAGGCGGATTGGTTTCAAGACGTAAATCGCCCGCTGGCAAGTCTGCCTGACTCAGGACAAGCATTCGCCCGGTCAATCGTCACCAGATATGAACGAATTCAGTAGATATCGATGTAGTCAAACGGCGGTTTTGGCCAATTCTGTTTCAACGCATTGAAAATCTGCGTGACCCAGACCTCATCGCTGGCGGCCACATTTCCGACGTAACCGGAGCCCTTGGCCCAGGTTTCCAGGCGAAACAGCAACCCATCGATATCGACTCCCCCGACGGCCTGGCCGGAGGAGATGTAGGCAATACCGGCCCTGGTGACTCGCAATTGGGTGTGTTCATCGTCGCTGGCACTGGCGAGCAGTTGGCGCACGGCGCTCAGTGTCAGGTTCTCGGGGTTGTTCAAGTCGATCTGCACGCGGCGTTCCCCGGCAATTAAAACAGGCTGACAGTGTCGCACACGGCCGGCCCCATTCCGAAGTACCTCATGCATAAGTAGCAGTGCCAAATGCCGTACAAAATGCTTAACTGCCGGAGTAAGCACCGCGTTTTAGCGCATTACCCCGTACTTCCTGCTCGCGAGTCCCCCATGACCACCGTAACGCTCCAAGCCGACATCAAAGCCAAGTGGCCCCAAGGGCAGAGCTCCTACAGCCCCGGAAGCCCGGAAGAATTGGCGATCATCGGTATCGACCTGCTGGTCAAGGAGTTGGGCACCCAGGCCGCACAAGCGTTCATTGGCCAGGTTTTCGAGAAATACCCGGCCAATCACATGGGCGCACACAACCCCGGGCGCGAATAAGAACCGGCCGGCGAGCGCCGACCGGCAATCACCTTACTTCAGGCGCGCCAGGCGCTCGGTCAGCAGATCGAAAAAGCCCTGGGCGTCGCCATTCTCAACCCAGAACACATTCTTTTCCTGCTTCAGGCCGTCATACCAATCGACGATGGTCTGGCCAAAGGTCGGTCCTTCGCGGCTGTCCACCACCATATTGGCCTGACGCCCACTGAACAACGACGGTTTGAGCAGGTACGCGATGACCGTAGCGTCGTGCACCGGGCCGCCAGGAATGCCGTAGTGCTCCATATCGCCCTTTACGTATTCATTGAGAATATCGCCGACGACTTTGCTCGCATTGTTCTTGATGTCGGCGATTTTCTTCAGGCGCGCCTCACTGGTCAGCACCTTGTGGGTCACGTCCAACGGCAGATAGGTCAGCTTGACGCCGCTCTTGAGCACAATTTCGGCTGCGACCGGGTCGGCGAACAGGTTGAACTCGGCCACCGGTGTGATATTGCCGCCATTGAAGTGCGCGCCGCCCATCACCACCACTTCCTTGATACCTTGGGTGATTTCAGGCGCCTGGGTCAGCGCCAGCGCCAGGTTGGTCTGCGGGCCAAGCATGGCGATGGTGATGCTGTGGGGCTTGGCGGTGCTCAGGGTCTTGATCAGGTAATCAACGGCATTGCCTTCGGCCAGGCCTTTTTTCGGCTCGTGTACGGCGACACCGGAGATGCCCTCCTTGCCGTGGATATTTTCGGCGTAGATCGGCGTGCGCAGCAGCGGCTTCGGCGCGCCCGCGTACACGGGGATCTCCTCACGCCCTGCCCACTCACGGGCCAGGCGCGCGTTACGCGAAGTCTTGTCCAGGCGCACATTGCCGGCGACGGTGGTCAGCGCCCGAATGTTCAACTCCTCCGGGGAAGCCATCGCAAACAGCAAGGCCACTACATCGTCGGCACCTGGGTCGGTGTCGATGATCAGGTCGATTTTTTCCGCCGCTTGGGCGCTCGCTGCGGTGAGTGCGGACAAAAGCAGAACACTCCGGAACAGATTTTTCAGGGTTGGAAGACGCCGTTGCATAAAACACTCCTTGTCGTTGGGGAACTCTAGAACGTTACGCCGGACACCAGCGCGATATTGCAATAAGGCTGGCACTCGCCCGTGCGGACAATGGCACGCGCACCGCGACTCAATTGCTTGAAGGCTTCATGGCTGACCAGACGCCGCTCGCCGAGCGCCGCCTGGTCGGTCAGGGCGTTGAGCGCACTGAGTGCCGGCGGTTGCTTGAGCAGGATTTCTTCTGCCAGCACATGGTTTTCCACCTGCATTTCACTGAGCACAACGCGCAAGGTGCTGATGAAGTCGGGAATGCCCTGGGTCAGTGCCAGGTCGATCAACTCGACACCCGGCGGCACGGGCAGGCCCGCATCACCGATAACCAGGATGTCGCCATGACCAAGGGAGGCGATCAGGCGTGACAGGGCAATATTGAGCAGCGGTGTCTTTTTCATGAGGACACAAAACCTTGAACGTCGTGCAGCGTAGGAATGGAGGGTTGCGCACCCGCGCGGGTGACTGACAGCGCGGCCGCCACCTGGCCAAAACGAATAGCCTCGGCTTCGCTTTTGCCATCGGCCAGCGCTGCGGCAAAGCCGCCGACAAACGTGTCACCGGCAGCCGTGGTATCCACCGCCTTGACCTTTGGCGCCGCCAGATGCTCAAAACGCTTGCCGTCGCTGAACAGTGCGCCCTGAGCACCGAGGGTGATGATGACTTTACCGGCGCCGGCCTTGATCAACTGCATCGCGGCGAGCTTGGCGCTGTCCAGGGAGTCCACCGTCACGCCACTCAGGGCGGTGGCTTCGTTTTCATTGGGGATCAGATAATCGATCGAGGCGTACCACTGCGCCGGTAAAGGACCGCTGGCCGGGGCCGGATTGAGGATCACCGTCTTACCCAGTTCACGCCCGCGCTTGAGCGCATAACCGACGGTCTCCAGCGGCACTTCAAGCTGACAGACGATTACGTCGGCGGCCTGCAACACCGCGTCAGCCGCCTGCAACGAAGCGGGCATCAGCTCGCCGTTACTGCCGGCAACGATCACGATCGCATTCTGGCTACTGTCATCCACCACAATCAACGCCACACCGCTGGAACCGTCGACGCGGCTCACAGCCTGGCAATCGATGCCTTCCACCAGCAACGCATCGCGCAATTGGCCGCCGTAGGCGTCAGTGCCGACGCAACCGATCATCGCAACCTCGGCCCCCAGCCGCGCCGACGCGACGGCCTGGTTGGCGCCCTTGCCACCGGGGACGGTGGAGAACGACTGGCCTATCAGGGTTTCACCGGCGCGGGGCAGCCGACTGGCACGGGTCACCAGGTCCATATTCAAGCTGCCTACTACCACTACTTTTGCGGGCATACATCAGTACTCATCAATTCGGTTCAGCGGTATTGGGCGAACACACCAGCGAGTGGCGCCGTCGACTCACGCAAGACAATACTTGGCGTCACGATGCGTTGATCGATCGGCAGTTGGGGGGTCGCAATTCGTCGCAGTAACAACTCGGCCGCCGTCTCGCCCAATTGCACGATCGACTGCCCGACCGTGGTCAGCGCCGGGTACACGTAACGGCCCATTTGAATGTCATCGAAGCCGATCACCGACAATTCGCTCGGCACGCGGATGTTGCGCTCGGCTGCCGCACGCAACACGCCGAAACCGATCATGTCGTTGCTGGCGAAAATCGCGCTCGGCGGGTTTTCCGACAGCAACTTCACCGCCGCGGCATAACCGCCGATGCTGGTGAAGTCACTTTCCTGGGTGCGATTGGCTGCCACATCGACGCCCGCCTCGCGCAAAGCCCGGTGATACCCAGCCAGACGCATTTGCGCCACGCGGGTATGGCCGGGACCGCCGATGCAGGCGATGTCCCGATGGCCCAGTTCAAGCAAATGTCGGGTCGCCAAGTAAGCGCCCTGCTCATGATCAATGCGCACCTGGTCGACATCAATACCGTCCAGCGCCCGGTCGACGATCACCATAGGCGTGCGCACCGCGCTCAAGCCCGCGGCAAGGCCGCTGTCGTCGCCGCCCACCGAGGTCACGATCAAACCGTCGACGCGCTTCTCCAGCAACACCCGCAAGTAACTGCGTTGTTTTTCCGCGTTGTCGTCGGAGTTGCAGAGGATCACGCAATAGCCGTTGCGCTCGCAATAGTCCTCGATACCCCGGGCCAGCTCGGCGAAATACGGGTTGAGGCTGTTCGGCACCAACAGGCCGATGGTGGCGGTGGTCTTGGCCTTGAGCGAACGCGCCACGGCGCTGGGCACATAGTCCAGTTGCTTGATCGCGGCTTCCACCTTGAGGCGTACCGGCTCGCTGACTGGGCGCGTCTTGTTCACTACATGAGACACGGTGGTGTAGGAAATACCTGCAAGCGCTGCCACATCCTTAATCGTCGCCATGGTTCAGCCCCGCCGACTTGCGCGTTGGCTGCGGTAGGTATCGAGGACCACGGCAATCACGATCACGGCACCGGTGATGATGCGCTTGGTGGGTTCCGTGGCACCGATCTGCGCAAGGCCAGCCGCCAGCACCGAAATAATCAACACACCGAAGAACGTGCTGATCACCGAGCCGCGTCCGCCCATCAGGCTCGTGCCACCGATCACCACTGCCGCGATCACTTGCAGCTCCAGACCGGACCCGGCGTTCGGGTCCGCCGCTTCCAGGCGCGAGATCTGGAACAGCGCCGCGACACCGGCCAGCAGGCCCATCAGACTAAACACCAGGATCTTGTAAGGCTTGGGATTGATCCCGGCCAGACGCACAGCCTCTTCATTCGTACCGATACCGATCAAGTAACGGCCGAATACAGTACGGGTCAACACCAGTTGGGCGGCGACGATCACCAGCAAAGCGATGATGAACGAAGGCGAAATCCCGAAGGCAATCGGGTTGGACAGCCAGGCAAAGGAGTCACCGATATAGGCCGTGCGCGAACCGGTCATCTGGTACGCCACGCCGCGCGCCATTTCCAGCACGCCGAGAGACACAATAAACGACGGGATTCGCCAGGCCACGGTGATCGAGCCGGTGATGGTGCCGGCCAACGCGGCGCAACCCATGCCGAGCACGGCGGCCGGCAACACGCTCCAGCCCCAGCTGAGAATCGCCACGCTGACCGCCGACGCCGCCAGGGCCAGCACCGAGCCCACCGACAGGTCGATACCGCCGATGATCAGGATGAAGGTCATGCCCACCGCCAGCACCATCAGGTCCGGGATCTGGTTGGCCAGGGTGCTGAAAGTGTCGTAGGACAGGAAGTGATCGCTGAGCACCGAGAACAGCGCAATCATCGCCAGCAACGCACCCGCCAGCCCCAGGTAGGTGCCCATGCCGTAAAAGTTACCACCCGCTTTACCGGGCGAAGTTGTTGTTTTCATTGGGCATCCCTAAGCGCTGCGTCGTTGAGCAGCGCGTCACGTTTCTGATAGCCGGCAAAGGCGGCGGCGAGCAATTCATCCTGGGTCCAGCTGTCGCGCTCGAAGGTCTCGATCAACCGCCCGGCAGACAGCACGCCGATGCGGTCACAGATCAACATCAGCTCACGCAGGTCGCTGGACACCACCACCAGCGCTTTGCCCTGACGGGTCAATTCACCGAGCAACGCATAAATGTCGAACTTGGCACCCACGTCGATGCCGCGGGTCGGCTCATCGAACAGCATCACCGAGCAGTCGCGCTCCAGCCAGCGACCAATCACGACTTTCTGCTGGTTGCCGCCGGACAGTTCGGACACCAATTGCGCCGGGCTGGAACTGCGGATGCGCATGGCATCGATCTGACGCTTGGCCAGAGCGGTTTCGTCGCGACTATTTACCACACCGCCGCCGGAAATTTCCGGCATGTTGCCCAAGGCGATATTCGCGCTGATGGATTGCGTCAGCAGCAGGCCTTCGCCCTTGCGGTCTTCGGTGATCAAGGCGATGCCGTGACCCACCGCGTCGACCGGCGAGCGAATGCTGACCACTTGGGCCGGCGACCCCAGGGCAACGGTGCCGCTGTCGGCCAGGTCGGCACCGAAGATCAGGCGCAGCAATTCCGTGCGGCCGGCGCCGATCAGGCCGGAGATGCCGTAGATCTCGCCGGCACGCACGTCAAAGGAGACGTCGCGGACTTTGTCGGCGCGGGTCAGTCCTTTTACCGTCAAGGCCGGGCCGCCGATGGTACGTGGCCCCAGGTCAATGTGTTCGCCCAGCTCGCGACCGACCATCAAGGTCACCAGTTGCTCGCTGTTGTAATTGGCCATCGGCTCGACGCAGACCAGTTTGCCGTCACGCAGTACCGCAATGCGTTGGGCGACACGGGCCAACTCTTCGAGCCGATGCGAAATATAAATGATCGCCACGCCCCTGGCCTGCAGGCGGGTGATTTGCTCAAACAGCATCTCGACTTCACGGGCGGTCAACATCGCCGTGGGCTCGTCGAGAATCAGCACATGGCAGTCGCCGATCAGGTTACGGGCGATCTCGACCATTTGCTGATGGCCGATGCCCAGGCTGCCAACCAGCGTGTCCGGATCGATCGCATCCAGGCCAACCTGGGCCATCGCTTCGATCGCCGCGCTGCGCAGTTGCTTGCGGCTGATCCAGCCACAGTGGCTGGGCAGGTTGTCCAGGAACAGGTTTTCGGCCACGGTCAGCGTCGGCAGCAGGTTGAGTTCCTGCATGACCATGCGCACGCCCAGCTCTTCGGCCTGGGTGCGGCTGCCGGGGCGGTAGTCCTGACCGTTGAACTGCATGTGCCCGGTGGTCGGTGTGACCAGCCCGCCGATGATCTTCGACAAGGTACTTTTGCCTGCGCCGTTTTCACCGGTCAGCGCCAGCACTTCCCCGCGATTGAGCGTCAGGGTGATGTCGGATAGAACTGGCTGGGCATAGGTCTTACCGATACCGCTGACCGAGAGGACAGCGTTCGGGGCGGAAGATGACATAGGAAAATCTCCAGGCGCCCGCTCAGGGTGAGCGGACGCTGTTGGGTGCAGCCAGGATTACTTCTTGAGGACGAGTTCGACCGGGGTTTCGATCGCGCCGTCTTGAGCCTCTACCTTCTCACCCTTGACCAGCTTGAGCGCGTTCTGGATACCAAACACGGCCTGCTGTGCGGCAGCCTGGTCGGCTGTCGCCAGGACTCGGCCGTCCTGCAGCATCGGCTTGATCGCTTCGATGTTGTCGTAGCCCACGACCAGCACCTTACCGGCCTTGCCTGCCGCGCGCACTGCGGAGACAGCGCCCAGGGCCATGTTGTCGTTACCGGCCAACAGTGCCTTGAGGTCCGGATATTCGCTCAGCATCGCAGAGGCGACTTTCTGGCCTTGGTCGATTTCCCAGTTGCCGGATTGGGTGGAGACGATCTTCATGCCAGCCGCGTCCATCGCATCCTTGTAGCCTGCAGTGCGCTGCTGCGCGTTGGTGGTGGTCGGTACCCCTTCGATGATGCCGACCTTGTCACCTGCAGCCAGTTGCTTGGCCAGGTAATCACCCACCAGCTTGGAGCCCTTGCGGTTGTCCGGGCCGACGAAGGGAATATCGAGGTTTTTGCTTTTCAGCACGCCCGGGTCCAGGCGGTTGTCGATATTGACGACCTTAATGCCGGCATCGGAGGCTTTTTTCAGCACGGTGACCAATGCCTTGGAGTCAGCCGGCGCGATGACGATGGCGTTCACTTTGGCGAGGATCATCTGGTTGACGATATCGATCTGCGCGCTGGTATCGGTTTCGTTCTTGATACCGTTGCTGATCATGTCGAAGTCCGCGGCGTGGGACTTCTGGTAGTCCTTCGCGCCTTCTAGCATGGTGACGAAGAATTCATTGGCAAGGGACTTCATCACCAGGCCGACCTTGGGTTTGGCGGCGGCGTCATCAGCGAATGCAGAAGAGAAAGGCAGCGCAGCAGATGCGGCGGCAAGCACAGCGACAGCAAGAAGACGTCCAGCGAATGGCAGCTTCATGGGTTCACTCCGATCTTATGATTATTGGGAGCAACGCTTGCACCGAAGAGCACTTCGGCAGCCCTCCCACCCGGGCGGCTGATACGAACTTTCAAGAGGTTCAGGGTGCCCCCGTGAAACATCTCGCAAACGTTTGCGTTAATCAAACTATGAGAACCTTGTCGGGATTTGTCAACGGAAGAAAACCGCACGCCCTCCAAGCCCTCTAGCCCTTACTCTCTCGCCTGTCACGCTGGGTTATTAAACATCGCCGCCGCCGGATCGTTTTCTAAAACGACAGGCCGTGACGTCGATGACATACACCGCACGCGACTATCTCGTCATTATTTTCGGACAACCGAACGCAACACCCGCCTTTTGTTCGGAAAGCCGGACAATCGTTTAGAAAAACCACTCTAAATGCGAATTAAATACCAATAAAATCAGTAGGTTAAATAATAACGACCGGCAGTTTCAGGCTGGTACAAATCCTGCTCCCTCCCAGCACCTCGATGCGTTCAGAACCGCTCGAGCGCTCTAGATGAACTTGCTACCGCACTCATCAAAAACCAGAGAGAAAAATAATGAAATCTGCATTGAAGACCATTGTTCCGGGCGCCCTAGCCCTTCTGCTGCTGTTCCCTGTTGCCGCTCAGGCAAAAGACGTCGAAACCAAAACCAAACTCTCCAACGTGGTGATCCTCGCCACCGGCGGCACCATTGCCGGTGCCGGCGCCAGCGCCGCTAACAGCGCCACCTACCAGGCAGCCAAAGTCGGCATCGAGCAATTGATCGCCGGTGTTCCGGAGCTTAGCCAGGTCGCCAATGTGCGTGGCGAGCAAGTGATGCAAATTGCGTCCGAAAGCATCAACAACGAAAACCTGCTGCAACTGGGTCGCCGCGTCGCCGAACTGGCTGACAGCAAGGACGTCGACGGCATCGTGATCACCCACGGCACCGACACCCTGGAAGAAACCGCTTACTTCCTGAACCTCGTGGAAAAAACCGACAAGCCCATCGTTGTAGTCGGGTCCATGCGCCCAGGCACCGCCATGTCGGCAGACGGCATGCTCAACCTGTACAACGCCGTCGCCGTCGCTGGCAGCAAGGATGCCCGCGGCAAGGGCGTGCTGGTGACCATGAACGACGAGATCCAATCGGGTCGCGATGTCAGCAAGATGATCAACATCAAGACCGAAGCATTCAAGAGCCCATGGGGCCCGTTGGGCATGGTGGTTGAAGGCAAATCCTACTGGTTCCGCCTGCCGGCCAAGCGCCACACCATGGATTCTGAATTCGACATCAAGACCATCAAGAGCCTGCCTGACGTCGAAATCGCCTACGGTTACGGCAACGTGAGCGACACTGCCGCCAAGGCCCTGGCCCAGGCCGGCGCCAAAGCAATCATCTATGCAGGCACTGGCAACGGTTCGGTGTCCTCCAAGGTCGTCCCGGCTCTGCAGGAACTGCGTAAGCAAGGCGTGCAAATCATTCGCTCCTCCCACGTGAATGCCGGCGGTTTCGTGCTGCGCAACGCCGAACAGCCTGACGACAAGTATGACTGGGTGGCTGCCCATGACCTGAATCCGCAGAAAGCGCGGATCCTGGCGATGGTTGCCCTGACCAAGACTCAGGACAGCAAAGAGCTGCAACGGATGTTCTGGGAATACTGATTCCTGGTGACACCTGTGCAGGGGCGGATTCGCTCGCCCCTGCTTCCCCGTAGACCCCTCGCTACCCACCTCCCCGCCCTACATCAATTCGCCTGAATCGCTGTCAGACGAGTGCGCTGAGTTTTAAGCAGTTGCGAAATCGCCCACAGTCAAATACTGTATGCACGTACAGCTTATTAAGGAATCCGCCGTGGCAAAATCCTCTTCCGCAGTGCCAACCCCGCCTGACGCCTATGAACGCCTGGCCCTTCGTGTGCAAAAAATCATCAATTCGACCAACGCCCAGAAAGCCAAGGCGGCCTTGATCTTCCGTCTGCCGGATGAGCCGGAGGACGAATGGCAACGCTTGCTGGAAGAAATTGCGGAGAACGACAACGTCACACTCGCTCACCGGGACGACGGTGGCGTGCAGATTTTCTGGGTTGTGCCGAAGGAAGATTGATTCAATGAGTGTCCGTTTTACTGCTGTGTTTTTTTGCCTGTTTTTTGCCGTCACCGCCCATGCCCAAGCGCCCCGAACGTTCAGCGAAGCCAAGAAAATCGCCTGGAAGCTCTACGCACCGCAATCCACCGAGTTCTATTGCGGCTGCAAATACACGGGCAACCGCGTGGACCTGAAAGCCTGCGGCTACATCCCACGCAAAAACGCTAACCGCGCCGCGCGCATCGAATGGGAACATATCGTGCCGGCCTGGCAGATCGGGCATCAGCGCCAGTGCTGGCAGAATGGCGGGCGTAAGAACTGTACGCGGCATGACGACGTGTTCAAACGCGCCGAAGCCGACCTGCACAACCTCGTGCCGAGCATCGGCGAGGTCAATGGCGACCGGAACAACTTCAGTTTTGGCTGGCTGCCGGTGCAAAGTGGACAGTACGGCTCATGCCTGACCCAGGTCGACTTCAAGGCCAAGAAGGTCATGCCGCGCCCGTCCATTCGCGGGATGATCGCACGGACGTATTTTTACATGAGCAAACAATACGGCTTGCGCCTGTCGAAACAGGATCGTCAACTGTACGAAGCCTGGAACAAGACCTATCCGGTGCAGGCCTGGGAGCGCCAGCGCAATCAGACGGTGGCCTGTGTGATGGGGCGTGGGAATGAGTTCGTCGGCCCGGTGAATCTGAAAGCCTGCGGCTGAAAACGAGCGGGAAAAATCGGCATTTCCCCGCTCAATCTGCCAGTTACTGCGCGACCTTGTGTTCGATGACCTGCGACTCGGTATCGTTTTTCTTGGCGCGGGCCAGCTTTTCCGTAAGCAGGGCCTGCTTGGCTTCAGCCTCGGCCCGGGTAGGAAATGGCCCCAACAGCACCACGTCCTTGCCGTCTTCCTTCACGATATAAAAATTGAAACCATGCTCCAGCAACCAGGCGGTCAGGTCGGTGATCGCCTGCAGCTTGTGGTCCGGCGGGCCTACGCGCACGTCCCATTCCTGGGCGGCAATCGCACCGATTTGCGGCTGGCTTTCAGTCACGGCCGGCTTCGCCTTGGGCTCTTCGACACGCTTGCCTTCACCGCAACCGGCCAATGCCAACACCGCCATTGCCATCGCTACTTTACGCACTGCCCTGCTCCTTTAAGGATAAAGAGGCAACTTTATCATCCACTGTCTATTCTGGCGGTCATAAACGTTGGCTTAAACAATGCGAATCATGTATCGCAGACCTGTATGATGACGCCATGGGAATTAATGTCGCCTCTATGCGTCCTAAAAGAGGCAGTCACAGGGAAGCGCTTAGCAGTAAGCTACACACATCCGACACCTGCCCTGTCTGAATCATGTGTCCTTAAAGGTAATCAAGGAGAAGTCCATGCTGATACTCACCCGTAAAGTTGGTGAAAGCATAAACATCGGTGATGACATTACGATCACCATTCTGGGCGTCAGCGGCCAGCAAGTAAGAATCGGCATCAATGCACCTAAGGATGTTGCCGTGCATCGCGAGGAGATTTACCAGCGCATCCAGGCTGGCCTAACGGCGCCAGATAAAAACCAGACGCCTTGAAGCGCCTTCAGTAGCCAGCCTTTTCGTTCACTGTAACGGCTGGCGAAAACCCTTTTGACCTGCTCGCGTTCTTTTCGCGCTCAGCGTGTCCCGCCCCTTCATCGTCGCTGAAAGATGAAACTGTCATCACGCCCGGAACTTGTTGCATGATTCGCGGCCGAATCTCGTGAAACCCTCTTCCGCCATACGAGTGCACTCAGGAGCACATCGATGAGGCCTACCACGAAGCGACCCTTTGCCGCCCGTTCCTGGATGATCGCCCTGCTCATCGGGTTCGTCTTTGCGGGATTGGAATGCGGTTTGAGATTCGAAATCAAAGGCATCTACGTCACCGATGTACCCTCGTGGCTGGACTTGACGCTGTTGCTCGGCGGCTACCTGTTTGTATTCTGCCTCAAGCCAATCCAGAAAACCGTCCAGCGCAAAATGTGCCAGCGCGCGGCTCTGGGGGGACATCGGAGAACTGCACGCTGATCGCCAATGCCTCGCTATCAGATCGCCGGTATTTACAGTCCCGCCCCAGCACCTATGCTTGCCCTTGCCCGGTCAGTTGAAAGGCGCTGAAGCCAATGGACACCCTGAGCAAATCCCAAATCGAATCTGCACTGGCATCACGCTTACCCAGCTATAAGGTCGCCTGCACATTGCATACTGACGGCACCCTTTCAGCCATTCTCAGCGGCCCGAACACCGACCACTTCACGATCACCGGCATCGTGCGCGCGCACTATCGCGGCGAAGCAGCGATTGCCCGACTTGCCAACGAGATACTCAGGGAAATGGTGCTATCGCGCCGGGGTGTGAAAAGTTATCCGTTGCAGATGCCCGGCGCACCCAGCACTTGCGAAGAAGGCCAGGGCCGGTAGAGGGCGCAGCCTTTCCTCTCAATCCATTCGGCGCTCGACGCGCAGCAAGCCTTCAGCGTCGCGCTGCACCTGAAACTGTTCATACCCGTCGATCGAAGCATGCGCCGTCACCATGAGGGTCTGGTGCGTCGAAGTCACGACCATCACATCCGCGCCCGCCGCCTCCCCCGCTCGAATCCCCACCGTTGCATCTTCAAATACCAGGCAGTCCTGGGCCGCGACACCCAGACGCTGCGCGGCGAGCACATAGCAGGCGGGGTCGGGCTTGCCGTTGTCGACATCCTCGGCCGTCACCCACACCGCCGGCGGACTGATGCCAGCCGCCTGCAGGCGCCGTAGCGCCAACTCCCTGGGAGCGGACGTCACCAACCCCCATTGATCACCGGGCACACCGCTCAAGAACGCAACGGCGCCGGGAATCGCCACGACACCCTCGACATCATTCAGCTCAGCCTCGGTGATCCATTGCGCCTCAGCCTCAGGGTCGACTCCAGGCAGCGCCTGACGCTTGATCGTATCGATCGCGCGGGCGCCATGAATGGTGGCCAGGAACGCCGCCACATCCAGGCCATGACGTTCAGCCCAGATACTCCACACCCGTTCTGCAGCCGCAATGGAGTTGAGCAAGGTGCCGTCCATATCGAACAGGAAGGCGCGGTAACGCTGGGCAAATACAGCAGGACCAGGGATGGGCACGGCGTGGCTTCCTTGTAGGCGGCGACAAAAATAGACCCGATGCAATCTACGGATCACCTCGGCGCTTGTAAACGCCAGCAGTAAGGTGTGCATCCTGACCTCACATCAACAGATAAAGCAGGACAATATTGACCACCAGCATCATCAACGCGGTCGGCACCTGCGCCTTGATCACCGCGTTTTTGTCCGGCAGTTCCAGCAACGCTGCCGGCACGATATTGTAGTTGGCCGCCATCGGGGTCATCAGCGTACCGCAATAGCCGGAAAACATGCCGATCGCCGCCATCACCGCCGGGTTGCCACCGTAGATGCCGACCAGCACCGGCACGCCGACGCCGCCGGTCATCACCGGAAACGCGGCGAAACCGTTACCCATGATTACCGTAAACAGCGCCATGCCCAGCACGTAAACCATCACCGCCACCAACTTGAAATCCAGGTTGATGTAAGTGGTGGTGACGTGGGCAACCGCAGTGCCGACTCCAGCCTCGTTGAACAGCAGCCCGAGCATTGCCAGCATCTGCGGCAACACCATGGCCCAACCCAGGGCCTCGGTGAGGCGACGGGATTCGCGCAAGGCTTGCACCGGCGTATCGCGAGTCAGCCAGCAGGCCAGGCCCAGGGCAATCAGGCAGCCGATCCCCAGCGAGACGAACGTGGTGTTTTTCGGGTCCAACAACGGTACGCCGCCGATCTCGGTGTGCTTGAGCAAGACCGAGCCAATCACCGTAGCCAGGGGAATCGCCAGCGCCGGGATAAACAACTTGTGGCCCAGGCGACCGGCACTCGCTCGGGACGCCTTGTCGTGCAATTGGGCATGGGTGCCACGCCCCACGCCACCCAAACCGGCGATCAACGCCATGACCACCACGCCCGCGCCGATCGCCACCGACGGCAAGCGCTCCCCCACCAGGAACGGAATGGCGAACAACAACCAGAACAACGCGCTGGACCAGCGCTTGGGGTGGCTGCGATCGAGCAGGATCATGCCCGCAGTGATCAGCAGCAACACACCGGCCAGCCAGTACAAGTATTGAATGGAAATGATCATTGCGCGGCCTCCACTGGCGTGGCGACGGCAGTCATCTCACGGGTCAATCGTCGATCGAACCGATGCAGGCGGACCGCGTGAATAATGAAGGCGCAGATCGCCGTGGGAATGCCCCACACCGCGATGTGCAGTGGCTCCACATCAATCCCCAAACCCAGCAGGAAGGTGTGCATCAACGCAATCGCACCAAACGCGACAAAGATGTCTTCGCCAAAAAACAGCCCAACGTTATCGGTGGCGGCACACATCGCCAACACCTTGTGACGCACCTTGTCCGGCAGTTTGCCGTAGCGTTTTTCCGCCGCACCTTCAGCCATTGGTGCCAGCAGCGGTCGCACCATCTGCGGATGCCCGCCGAGACTGGTCAGCCCCATGGCCGCCGTCGACTCGCGCACAAACAGGTAGATAATCAGCAAGCGCCCGACCGTGGCCCGCTCAAAACGCGCGATCCAGTTCTGCGCATGCAGGCGCAAGCCATGGCGTTCCAGCAAGCCGATCACCGCCAGGGGCAATAACAGGATCAATTGCAGGGCGCGAGTCTGAAGGAAACCATCGCCCATGGTCGCGAGGATTTTTTCTAGCGGGAAATGGGCAGCCAACCCGGTGGCGATGGCGGCGGCGGTGACCACCAAGAGCGGATTGAAGCGCAAGACAAAGCCAACCACGATCACAAGCACGCCGATCAGCGGCCATAAGTTCACAACAGTTTGCATGGCGGTGAGGTCCTTTAATGCGCGCTGCGGCGCCAATGACAGCAGGATGTGAACAAAGGGTTCACAGCAGGACAGTGGCGTGCAGTCGGCTCGGTTTTTTATTGTTGACCTGGAAGGTCGAGCGTCGATGGCGGCAACTTTGCTGCCTGGGGGCGGGAGGTGTCCAACAAGAAAAATTGGTGCTGCAAACCAATAAATTTTGTGAGTGATTGCCTTGTGTCGGCTCAGCGTGAAGATTCTTATTCAGCCACTACACTCAACAAAGCAGCTGCGCGGTTCGTGCACCGCTGCCCACGGCAATGTTACCGACAGGGAGGCAAACCCCTATGTACGCCGGACAAATGCATATGGAAACGTTCAATGGCGAGATTCTCTGCCAAATGCTCGTCCAAATCATCTGCCTGCTAGCGGTGGCTCAGCTTTTCTTCTGATCGCCCGCCTCACCGTCCGCCGTGAACGGGGTGGGGCGAAGCTGTGCCAAAAATTCCAGGCAACAAAAAAGGGCTCACCTTTCGGTGAGCCCTTCTAGACCGCCCAGCAGAGCGGATTTTGTTTGGTAGGCGCGATTGGACTCGAACCAACGACCCCCACCATGTCAAGGTGGTGCTCTAACCAACTGAGCTACGTGCCTGCTGTGAGGCGGCATTCTACGGAATTCCGGAGGGCTGTCAACATCTTTTTTGCAGCTAACCCTATGAATATGCGAATTTTTTATTTTCGGTCAGTACATCCGTATTTTTTGGGCGGCTGGCAGGCAATTTTCAACTCAGGTAGGATCCGGGCACTCGTAAAAAATATAAAACAGAGGTTCCAGGATGGCGAACACGCCCTACCCCCAGTCGTATTACGCCGCGTCCGCGAATGCGGTTGCGCCTCGACCAGTACTGCAAGGTGAAGTCGAAACGGATGTTTGCGTGATTGGTGCCGGCTACACCGGCCTCTCCAGTGCGCTGTTTCTGCTGGAGAACGGTTTTCGCGTGACGGTCCTGGAGGCGGCAAAGGTGGGGTTTGGCGCGTCAGGCCGCAATGGTGGGCAGATCGTCAACAGCTACAGCCGCGATATCGATGTGATCGAGCGCAGTGTCGGGCCGAAGCAGGCGCAACTGCTGGGGCAAATGGCGTTTGAGGGCGGCAAGATCATTCGCGAGCGGGTGGCCAAGTACCAGATCCAGTGCGACCTGAAGGACGGCGGGGTATTTGCCGCACTGAACAGCAAGCACATGGACCACTTGGAGTCGCAGAAGCGCCTGTGGGAGCGTTACGGCCATACGCAGCTGGAGTTGCTGGATGAACGGCGCATCCGCGAGGTGGTGGCCTGTGACAATTACATCGGCGGCCTGCTGGACATGAGCGGCGGGCATATTCACCCGCTTAACCTGGCACTGGGCGAAGCGGCAGCCGTGGAGTCCCTCGGCGGTACGATTTATGAGCAGTCGGCGGCAGTGCGCATCGAGCGCGGCGCCAACCCGGTGGTCCACACCGCCGAGGGCAAGGTCCGGGCGAAGTTCATCATCGTCGCCGGCAATGCCTACCTGGGGAACCTCGTGCCAGAGCTGGCGGCCAAGTCGATGCCGTGCGGCACACAAGTGATCACCACCGCGCCGCTGGGGGATGAGCTGGCCAAGACCCTATTGCCGCAAGACTACTGCGTCGAAGACTGCAACTACCTACTCGACTACTACCGCCTTACCAGCGACAAGCGCCTGATCTTCGGCGGCGGCGTGGTGTATGGCGCGCGGGACCCGGCGAATATCGAAGCGATCATCCGCCCAAAAATGCTCAAGGCTTTCCCGCAACTCAAGGACG
This sequence comes from Pseudomonas marginalis, assembly GCF_024169655.1. GTDB lineage: Bacteria > Pseudomonadota > Gammaproteobacteria > Pseudomonadales > Pseudomonadaceae > Aquipseudomonas > Aquipseudomonas paraveronii. The sequence goes on from NZ_JALJWV010000001.1 coordinate 4,205,393, forward strand.
TAAAGATCGATTACGCCTGGACAGGCAATTTCCTACTGACCCTGTCGCGCTTGCCGCAAGTCGGTCGCCTGGGCGACAACATCTATTACTCCCAAGGCTGCAGCGGCCACGGCGTGACGTACACGCACCTGGCGGGCAAAGTACTGGCGGAGGCCCTTCGAGGCCAGGCAGAGCGTTTTGATGCGTTTGCCGACCTGCCGCACTACCCATTCCCGGGCGGACAGCTATTGCGCACGCCGTTTGCCGCAATGGGCGCCTGGTATTACGGGCTGCGGGATAAGCTGGGGTTCTGATTGGACCGCCTGCCTGGGATGCCGACGCGGCGGACTCATGACGAGGCCGAGTCGATGCCATCGCAGGCAAGCCAGCTCCGAGGAGGCCTGCAAAAACCGGCTGACCAGAGCCAAATCGCAGACACAAAAAACCCCGGTCTTTCGACCAGGGTCTTTGCTATCGGATCAAAGATAGCCAAAGGCTTTCTTTGTGCTGCAAGGCGTTCAGTGGGCCTTGAAGCAGATATGGCGCAGCGGACGGGACTCGAACCCGCGACCCCCGGCGTGACAGGCCGGTATTCTAACCGACTGAACTACCGCTGCGTATCGCTTGACCGGCTGAGCGTAAACCCTCAACCGTCTTTAAACATCTGATCGATCAGCCTTGGCTGTTCAATCTCAAGCTCGACACGTCGAACCTGGAAAATATGGCGCAGCGGACGGGACTCGAACCCGCGACCCCCGGCGTGACAGGCCGGTATTCTAACCGACTGAACTACCGCTGCGCGTCGGTGCAACCTTTAACGTTGCGTCTTGCCCGAAGGCAAAACTCTCAAGAAGTGGTGGGTGATGACGGGATCGAACCGCCGACCCTCTGCTTGTAAGGCAGATGCTCTCCCAGCTGAGCTAATCACCCTTTGCTTCGTTGAGGCCGCGAAATTTACGCAGATAGCGGACCTAAGTCAATAGCCTGCTTGAAGTTTTTCTGAAAAAGACAAAATTGCTTCAAGACGGCTACCCACCCTACTCGCTGTAAATCATCTTCTTGCTCATGCCACCGTCCACGACAAACTCTTGCCCCGTGACGAACCCGGCCTGGCGCGACAGCAACCATGCCACCAGCGCCGCCACGTCCTCTACTGTGCCAACCCTGCCCGCCGGATGCTGGGCGTGATCGGCGTCGGTCAACGGCGCTGCGCGACGGGCTGCCGGATCACGCGCATCGATCCAGCCAGGGCTGACGGCGTTGACCCGCACTTCCGGGCCAAGACTCATCGCCAAGGCATGCGTCAGGGCCAGCACGCCGCCCTTGCTCGCAGCGTAGGCTTCGGTGTCCGGTTCCGACTGCCGAGCCCGGGTCGACGCCAGGTTGACGATCGCACCGCCATGGGCACGCAGGTACGGCGCACAGTGCTTGGCCAGCAACATCGGGCCGCTGAGGTTCACCGCCAGCACGCGATTCCAGGAGGCCAGATCGAGGCTTTCCAAGGTGATATTGCGCGGGTCGGCCACCGCGGCATTGCACACCAACGCATCCAGGCGTCCGAACTGCCCAAGCACTTCGGCGACGCCTTGGGCGACTTGCTTCTCGTCGGCCACGTCCATGGTGATAAACCAGGCATTCTCACCGAGCACCTTGGACACCTTGGAGCCGCGCTCGCGGTCCAGGTCGGCCAACACCACCTGCCAGCCTTCGCTGATCAGCCATGCAGCGATCCCCAGGCCAATGCCCCGGGCGGCGCCCGTCACCAGCGCGACGCGCCCGTTACCGGCCGCAGCAGCGTCAATGGCCCACTCGATCACAAGGCTGCCAGCCCGCGAGCCAGGTCAGCCTGCAAGTCAGCCACGTCTTCGAGCCCTACCGCGACGCGGATCAGGCTGTCACGAATGCCCGCCGCTTCACGCTCCTGTGGCGCCAGGCGACCGTGGGACGTGGTGCTCGGGTGGGTAATGGTGGTCTTGCTGTCACCCAGGTTGGCCGTGATGGAGATCAGGCGCGTCGCATCGATAAAGCGCCAGGCGCCCTCTTTGCCGCCTTTCACTTCAAAACTCACCACGGCGCCGAAGCCACGCTGCTGGCGCTGGGCCAACTCGTGCTGCGGATGGCTCTTGAGGCCTGCGTAATGAACCTTCTCGATACCGTCCTGCTGTTCCAGCCACTCGGCCAGGGCCTGGGCGTTCGCACAATGGGCCTTCATCCGCAGGCTGAGGGTTTCCAGGCCCTTGAGGAAGATCCACGCATTGAACGGGCTCAGGGTCGGGCCGGCAGTACGCAAGAACCCCACCACTTCTTTCATCTGCTCGCTGCGACCTGCCACCACCCCGCCCATGCAACGGCCCTGGCCGTCGATGAACTTGGTCGCCGAATGCACGACAACGTCCGCGCCCAGCTTCAACGGCTGTTGCAGCGCCGGGGTGCAGAAGCAGTTGTCGACCACCAGCATGGCGCCTTTGGCATGCGCCACTTGCGAGAGCGCGGCGATATCCACCAACTCGGCCAGCGGGTTGGACGGCGACTCGACGAACAGCAGCTTGGTATTGGCTTTGATTGCCGCATCCCAGCCGGAAAGATCCGCCAAAGGCACGTAATCCACTTCGATACCGAAGCGCTTGAAATACTTTTCGAACAGACTGATGGTTGAACCGAACACGCTGCGCGACACCAGTACATGGTCGCCAGCGCTGCACAGGCTCATCACCACCGCCAGGATCGCCGCCATGCCGGTCGCCGTGGCGACCGCCTGCTCAGCGCCTTCCAGTGCAGCGATACGCTCTTCGAACGCGCGCACGGTTGGGTTGGTGTAACGGGAATAGACGTTGCCCGGCACCTCACCGGCAAAACGCGCAGCGGCGTCGGCAGCAGTGCGGAACACGTAGCTGGAGGTGAAGAACATCGGATCACCGTGCTCACCTTCCGGCGTTCGGTGCTGGCCGGCGCGCACAGCCAGGGTATCGAAAGCTACGCCATCGAGGTCGCTGTCCAACCGACCGGCATCCCATTCCTGACTCATGCTGCGACTCCTTACTCAATTCTTTATTTAAGATACAAAACCGGCCCCTCAGGGCCGGTGTTTACTCAGTTGTTGTACAGATCGATGATCGCGCTGACCGCCTGGGTCTTGATCTTCGACGAGTCGTTGCGCGCCTGCTCGATCTTGTTCAGGTAAGCCTCATCGACATCACCGGTCACGTACTTGCCGTCGAACACGGCGCAGTCGAACTGCTCGATCTTGATCTTGCCACCGCCGACCGCTTCGATCAGGTCGGAAAGGTCCTGGTAGATCAGCCAATCGGCGCCGATCAGGTCGGCTACGTCCTGGGTCGTGCGGTTGTGGGCGATCAGTTCGTGGGCGCTCGGCATGTCGATGCCGTACACGTTCGGGTAACGCACGGCGGGCGCTGCGGAGCAGAAGTACACGTTCTTCGCGCCGGCTTCGCGAGCCATCTGGATGATCTGCTTGCAGGTGGTGCCACGCACGATGGAGTCATCCACCAGCATCACATTCTTGCCACGAAATTCCAGCTCGATGGCGTTGAGCTTCTGGCGTACCGACTTCTTGCGCGCCGCCTGGCCAGGCATGATGAACGTGCGACCGATGTAGCGGTTCTTGACGAAGCCTTCGCGGAACTTGACGCCCAGATGGTTGGCCAGCTCCAGTGCGGCGGTACGGCTGGTGTCCGGGATCGGGATCACCACGTCGATATCGTGTTGAGGGCGCTCGCGCATGATCTTGTCGGCCAGCTTCTCGCCCATCCGCAGACGCGCCTTGTACACCGAAACACCATCAATGATCGAATCCGGACGCGCCAGGTAGACGTGTTCGAAGATGCACGGGGTGAGTTTCGGTGCCACAGCGCACTGGCGGGTGTGCAGCTTGCCATCTTCGGTGATGTACACCGCTTCGCCCGGCGCCAGGTCGCGGATCAGGGTAAAGCCCAGCACGTCCAGGGACACGCTTTCGGAGGCGATCATGTACTCGACGCCTTCGTCGGTGTGACGCTGGCCGAACACGATCGGACGGATGCCGTGCGGGTCGCGGAAACCGACGATGCCATACCCGGTGACCATGGCCACTACCGCGTAACCACCGACGCAACGGTTATGCACGTCGGTCACGGCGGCAAACACGTCTTCTTCGGTCGGCTGCAGCTTGCCGCGCTGGGCCAGTTCGTGAGCGAACACGTTGAGCAGCACTTCCGAGTCGGAATTGGTGTTGACGTGACGCAGGTCAGATTCGTAAATCTCCTTGGCCAGTTGTTCAACGTTAGTCAGGTTTCCGTTGTGCGCCAGGGTGATGCCGTAAGGCGAGTTGACGTAAAACGGTTGAGCTTCGGCCGAGGTCGAGCTACCGGCCGTCGGGTAACGCACATGGCCAATGCCCATGTGCCCGACGAGGCGCTGCATGTGACGTTGATGGAACACGTCACGCACCAGGCCATTATCCTTGCGCAGGAATAACCGGCCGTCGTGGCTGGTCACAATACCGGCAGCGTCCTGGCCGCGGTGCTGGAGGACGGTTAGCGCGTCATACAGCGCCTGATTGACGTTCGACTTACCGACGATACCGACGATGCCACACATGCGACGCAACCCCTACTTAATGAATCTTGACTGAACACTGCTTACTGAGGCGTTTTGGCCGGTAAGAGGTGCTCCTTGAACGGAAGATCAGCGGGCATGCTGATCCCGCTGGCCAGCCACTGACTGCTCCACCCCAATATGAGGTTCTTGGACCAATCTGCAACCAATAGAAATTTTGGCACGAGTACCGACTCCTGCCACCACGAATCCTGCTGTACCGGCCCCAGGCTCAACAGCCCGACCGCCACGACCACCAGCAACGCGCCACGCGCAGCACCGAAGGCCATGCCGAGAAATCGATCGGTCCCGGAGAGGCCGGTGACACGTATCAACTCGCCAATAAGATAATTGACCATTGCTCCCACCAGCAGCGTGGCGATGAACATGATGGCGCAGCCCGCGATGACGCGAGCCGAAGGTGTCTCGATGTATCCGCTCAGGTAGACCGACAGCGAACCGCCGAACATCCAGGCGACGACTCCTGCGATGATCCAGGTCAGCAACGACAGTGCTTCTTTTACGAAGCCGCGGCTTAGACTGATCAAAGCGGAGATGGCGACGATTGCGACGATCGCCCAATCAACCCAGGTAAATGGCACGGCGCAGCCTACGGACGGATAAGGCGGCGCATTTTAGCAGAGCGCCGAGCTATCGGTAAGCGGTGATTGCGGGTGCTTTGCAAATCAATAGTTTGTGACGAGTTAAGCGCATTTCAAGGCCCGCACAAAACCAAAGTGGGAGGGGGCTGGCTCCCGATGGCGGTGGATCAGTCAGCACAACCGATACTGATCGACCGCCATCGGGAGCCAGCCCCCTCCCACATTTGACTGCATTCCAAGCTGAAAGCGGCGTGAACTCAGCCGCGCTCAGGCTGGAAACGCACCACAAAGCCATTGAGATTCTGCTGGCGCCCCAACAAATCGCGCAGGCGGTCCGCTTCGGCACGCTCGATCAGCGGTCCGATAAACACGCGATTCTTGCCATCTGCGCTGCGGATGTAAGCGTTGTAGCCCTGGCTGCGCAGTTTTTTCTGCAAGGCCTCGGCGCTTTCGCGATTGGCCAGGCTGGCCAGTTGGATCGACCAACTGATCGGCAGGCCATTCGGGTCGATACGGCTCTGGCCCACGTCCGGCTTGCCCGGCGCGGCAGGTTGCGGGGCGACCGGTTTGGGGGCAGGCGCTGGTGCGGCAGGTTTGGCGACGACAGGCGCTGGCTTGACCACAGGCACACTCGGCTGCACCGGCATCGACGGAGCCGGCTGCGCGGCCAGGTCCTCATCGGTCGGCACCGGCTCTTCTTCAGGCAATGCCTGCGGCTCAGGCACCACCACCGGTTCAACCTGTACCTGAGGCACTGCCGGCGCCTGGGGCGATGCCGGCGCCTCGACAACCACCTGGCGCTGCTCATCCTGACGGGAGAACAGCATCGGCAAGAAAATCACCGCCAAGGCCACCAGCACCAGGGCGCCGACCATTCGCTGCTTGTATGCGCTATCCAGTAATGCCATGTGCAGCTTCCTCCGTGGAGCGCCGGGCCAACCATTCGAGCGCCTCGGCAACACAATAAAATGACCCGAACAACAGAATCTCGTCCTCGGGCATGGCAACCGCACACTGCGCTTCAAGGGCCGCAGTGACGCTTGCATATGACGTCACGTGGGCACCAAGGTTCTGCAAGGCAACCTCAAGCTCAGCGGCCGGCCGGCTGCGCGGCGTGTCCAGGGGCGCAACCGCCCAGGCCTGGACATTCGCCAGCAACGGCACGACGACCCCCTCCAGATCCTTGTCGGCCAGCAAACCGAACACCGCCAGGCGACGACCCACCAGCGCTGTACGCGACAGGCGTTGCGCCAGGTATTCGGCGGCGTGGGGGTTGTGCCCCACATCCAGCAGCAGGTTGAGGCGCTTGCCCTGCCAGTCGAAAGCACGGCGGTCCAGACGCCCGACGATCCGCGTAGCCAGCAATGTACGAGCAATCTGCGCAGGATTCCACGGCAGGTCCAGCAGCAGATAGGCTTGCAGGGCGAGCGCGGCGTTTTCCATCGGCAGGTTCAGCAGCGGCAGGTCATGCAGCTCCACGAGCTGGCCGCGCGCATCACGCCCGCGCCACTGCCAATGCTCAGCGCCCACTTCAAGATTGAACTCGCGCCCACGCAGAAAGAACGGGCAATCCAGCTCCCGCACCTTGTCCAGCAACGTCTGCGGCGGGTCCAGGTCACCGCACAGCGCAGGCCTGCCCTGGCGGAAGATCCCGGCTTTTTCATAGGCCACGGACTCACGGGTATCACCCAGGTAGTCGACATGGTCGACGCCAATGCTGGTGACCAGCGCCAGGTCGGCATCCACCACGTTGACCGTATCCAGGCGCCCGCCCAGGCCCACTTCAAGCACGACCACGTCCAGGCGCGCCCGTTCGAACAGCCAGAACGCCGCCAGGGTGCCCATCTCGAAGTACGTCAGGGAAATCTCACCGCGTCCGGCATCGAGCGCGGCGAAGGCTTCGCAAAGTTGCTCGTCAGTGGCTTCGACGCCATTGAGTTGCACTCGCTCGTTGTAGCGCAGCAGGTGCGGCGAGCTGTACACGCCGACGCTCAGCCCTTGGGCCTGCAGCAGCGCTGCGACAAAGGCACAGGTCGAGCCTTTGCCGTTGGTGCCGGTCACCGTGATCACTCGCGGCGCCGGACGGCCCAACCCGAGGCGTGCCGCTACCTGTTGCGAGCGCTCCAGACCCATGTCGATGGCGGACGGATGCAACTGCTCAAGGTAGGCGAGCCATTCGCCCAGGGCTCGTTGGGTCATAGGTTTGCAGGCACCGGCGGCACGACGATCGGTTCAACCTTCGGCGCGACGTAGACCGGCGTCGGCAGGCCCATCATTTGCGCGAGCAGGCTACCCAGGCGTGGACGCAGCTCGGCACGGGCGATGATCATGTCGATCGCGCCGTGCTCCAGCAAAAATTCGCTGCGCTGGAAGCCTTCCGGCAGTTTTTCGCGAACGGTCTGCTCAATCACACGCGGGCCGGCAAAACCGATCAGGGCTTTGGGCTCGCCGACGATCACGTCGCCCAGCATCGCCAGGCTGGCGGAAACACCGCCGTACACCGGATCGGTCAGCACGGAGATGAACGGGATGCCCTCTTCGCGCAGACGCGCCAGCACCGCGGAGGTCTTGGCCATTTGCATCAGGGAGATCAGCGCTTCCTGCATGCGCGCACCACCGGAGGCGGAGAAGCAGATCATCGGGCAACGGTTTTCCAGGGCGTAGTTGGCGGCGCGCACAAAACGCTCACCGACGATGGCACCCATGGAACCGCCCATGAAGGAGAACTCAAACGCCGACACCACAACCGGCATACCCAGCAGCTTGCCGCTGACCGAAATCAGCGCGTCCTTCTCACCGGTCTGCTTCTGCGCAGCGGTCAGGCGATCCTTGTACTTCTTGCCGTCGCGGAACTTGAGGCGGTCAACCGGCTCCAGGTCAGCGCCCAGTTCGTTACGGCCATCGGCGTCGAGGAAAATGTCGATGCGGGCGCGAGCGCCGATACGCATGTGGTGGTTGCACTTGGGGCAAACGTCCAGGGTCTTTTCCAGCTCCGGGCGGTACAGCACCGCGTCGCAGGATGGGCACTTGTGCCACAGACCTTCAGGAACCGAGCTTTTCTTCACCTCGGAACGCATGATCGAAGGGATCAGTTTGTCTACTAACCAGTTGCTCATGCTTTCTTTCTCCAGTACCGGTGGCTTGAACACAGCCCCGCGTATGCCCTTGAGCTAAATTCATATGTGGCGATGACACATGCTGGACGGGGTCAGACGTTCGACCGGCCATTTCCCGCATGCATCCTCAGCCTTCCAGACAACCTGCCCGTGCAGGGTTGCCACTTCATTTCCGGGCCTCCCGCAGGCGGCACCGGGCTGTTTTACACAGTGATAGTTATGGACGGCGGCAGACTGCCAGCCGTCACATCGCGCCGTTGCTGTTGCGCACAGCCTGCAAGAAAGCGCGAATCTTGCTGTGATCCTTGATGCCCTTGCCCTGCTCTACGCCCCCGCTGACATCCACGGCATACGGCCGAACCTGCTCGATCGCCGCCGCGACATTGGCGGGGGTGAGCCCGCCGGCCAGGATGATCGGTTTGCTCAACCCCTCGGGGATCAGCGACCAATCGAAGGCTTCGCCGGTGCCGCCGGGTACGCCTTCGACGTAGGTGTCCAGCAGAATCCCGCGCGCGCCGGTGTAGGCAGCGCAGGCGCCCGCGATATCATCCCCGGCCTTGACCCTCAACGCCTTGATATACGGGCGCTGGTAGCTTTCGCACTCGTCAGGGGTTTCATCGCCGTGAAACTGCAACATGTCCAACTGCACAGCATCCAGGGTTTCGTTGAGTTCGCAACGGCTGGCGTTGACGAACAAGCCCACGGTGGTCACGAACGGCGGCAGCGCGGCGATGATCGCGCGCGCCTGCACCACACTCACCGCCCGCGGGCTCTTGGCATAAAACACGAAACCGATGGCGTGCGCCCCCGCTTCGACTGCCGCCAGCGCGTCTTCTATGCGGGTAATCCCACAAATCTTGCTGCGAACGGCTGACATGTCGTAGAAACCTCAGGGGTTGGACCGAGAAAGTCCCGGATGGTAACAAAAGCTTTTCCGGGCGTCAGCCGCCAAGTTCGCTGAAACCGGTGAGGAAGTGTGGCCCGACGAAGCGCTGCGGTAGCTCGAACTCGTCGCGATACTCCACCTCCACCAGATACAGGCCAAACGGATGCGCCGTGACACCGCCGGTGCGGCGAATGCGGCTCTCCAGCACTTCCTTGGCCCACTCCACCGGGCGTTCGCCGGTGCCGATGGTCATCAGCACGCCGGCAATGTTGCGCACCATATGGTGCAGGAACGCCCCGGCGCGGATATCCAGCACAATCATCTTGCCGTGACGCGTGACCCGCAGGTGATGGACTTCCTTGATCGGCGACTTGGCCTGGCACTGGCCGGCGCGGAACGCGCTGAAATCGTGGACGCCAACCAGGTGCTGCGCGGCCTCGGCCATGCGCTCGGCATCCAGCGGGCGGTGGTTCCAGGTAATTTCTTGGTTGAGGTGCGCCGGGCGGATCTGGTCGTTGTAGATCACATAGCGGTAACGCCGGGCGATGGCCTTGAAGCGCGCATGAAAATGCGCCGGCATGACCTTCGCCCAACTGACACTGACGTCATGGGGCAAATTGATATTAGCGCCCATCACCCATGCCTTCATCGAGCGCTCGGCCTGAGTATCGAAGTGCACCACCTGGCCGCAGGCGTGTACGCCTGCATCGGTGCGCCCAGCGCACATCAGCGATACCGGCGAGTCAGCGACTTTGGACAGGGCCTTTTCCAGGGTTTCCTGCACCGTCAGCACGCCGGACGCCTGGCGCTGCCAGCCGCAATAGCGCGAACCTTTGTATTCCACGCCCAGGGCGATGCGGTAAAAGCCTGCAGCCGCCATTTCGGCAGCCGGGTTATCTATATTTGCCAAGAACTGAGAGCCTGATGAGTTGCGCGAAGGCGGGCATTATAAGGCGCTGCGCCCCAGACGCCATGTGTTTGGTACCGGCAATGCAAAACGGCGGCCCGAAGGCCGCCGTCTGGGTTAACCCCTGGCGATTACGCCAGTCGGCCAAGCATTTCCTTGGCTTCGCCGCGCTGGGCTTCATCACCCTCGGTCAGCACTTCGGAAAGGATATCCCGCGCGCCGTCCGCATCGCCCATATCGATATAGGCCTGGGCGAGGTCCAGCTTGGTGGCGACTTCATCGGTACCGGAGAGGAAGTCGAATTCCGGCTCATCACCGCCCAACGCCGCGTCTTCGGCGGTGAAAGACGGTTCGATCGGCGGACTTTCCAGGCTCTGGGACAGACGATCGAGTTCGGCGTTGACGTCATCCAGTTCCGAGGCGAACGCATCGGGCTTGGCCGCCGGGGCCTCCGGCTCGTCGGCCAGGGACAGGTCGAAGTCTTCCGGCAAGTCAAGGTCGTCCAGGGCGGCCGGGGTCAGGGTCGGCGGTTCGACCGCAGGCACGTCCTTCATCTGATCTTCGAGCCCCGAGAGGAAGTCGTCATCGGACTGGGAAGACGGCGGCTCCAACTGCAGGTCGAGATCAAAGTCCGACAGGTCTTCCGAAGCTGGCTTGGCTTCGGTCTGTTGCTGCAACAGCGCCTCGAAGGTCTGCTGATCGGCATTGTCCACCGCCGCCGGTGAAGCCGCCTCCAGCTCGTCCAGGCTCAGATCGAAATCGGTGTCGAACGCCTCTGCTTCAGCTTCCGGCACGGAAGCCGGCTTATCTTCCATCAGATCCTTGACGTATTGAGCGTCCAGCGCGGCGGCGGCCACGGCGGCGCTCACCCCCGCGGCCAACACGGCCATGGCCGGGAAGCGCGACTTGAGCTGCTCGACCTGGGCATGGTTTTCACCATTGGCCACCAGTTGACGCTCCTGGGTGATGAAACCGTCCTTGTCGTTTTGCAGGCCGTAGACTTCCATCAGTTTCAAGCGCAAGTCGCTGCGCTTTGTTTCGTACTTGATGGCTTGCTCCAATACATCGGCCGCCTGGTTCAAGTGACCGCGGTCGATATGGGACTGGGCCTGCACCAGCGCATCATTGGCGTTTTCCGGCGCTACGGCGACAGCCAGGGGCGCAAGCACCGAGGCCACGCTCGGTGCCGCTGCCGGTGCGACGACAGGCGCTGGCGCTGGCGTAGGCGCGGCAGCCAACGTGACGTTCGGTGCCGGCACTTCCAGGCCAGCGAAGCTGTCCGGTGGCAGATCAAGGTCGATGTTCGAGGTGAATTCCGGCTCTTCAGCCAGGGCGCGCGCCATGCGCACGTGCTTTTCTTCTGCGCGACGGGCATTGCGATGACGCGCCCACAACAGCAGGAGCAACAACACCACCAGACCGGCCGCGCCGCCAATGACGCCGAGGACGATCGGGTTGGTCAGCAGCTCGTTGAATTTGTCTTCGCTGCTCGCAGGCACTGCGTCGGGCTTGATCGGCTCGGACGCCGGGGCCGCAGTGGCTACCGGTTCGACGGGCGCGACCACAGGGGCGGGCGGCTCACCGGCCAACTGCGCGGGCATGACCGCTGCCGCCTGGGCTGCCGGGTCGCCTTTTTCAGCCTGCAACCTGGCCAGTTGATCGTTCTTGAGCTGGATCAGCTTTTGCAGCTTGTCCAACTGGCTCTGCAGGTCTGCTGCGCGGCTTTTCAGTTCTTCGTTGTCACGGCGCGTCGTGTCGAGCTGCTCCTGGGCCATCGCCAGCTTGTCGCCCAGGGCCTGGCTATCACCCGCCTTACCCTTCGCGCCCTTCTTGGCCGCTTCGGCCGAAACCAGGCTCAAGCTGTCCTTGGCATTGGTGCTGGCCGGCGCATTGCCCGCCTGGGTGCGCTTAGTGGCGTCCAACTGCTGCTTGCCAGCCGCTTGATTGGTCGCGGCGCGACGGCCCTGGCGCCAGGCAGCGTTCTGCGCGGTCACTTCGGCAATGGCTTTGGGCTGTGGCAGCGCGGTGCTTTGTACGGTATCCGGCAGACGCAGCACGCGACCGGTTTTCAGACGGTTGATGTTGCCATCGACAAAAGCGTGAGGGTTGAGCGCCTGGATCGCCAGCATGGTCTGCTGCACCGAAGCGCCATTGCGATGCTTTTCGGCGATTTCCCACAGCGTGTCATGGGCCGTGGTGGTGTGCTGGGCAGGCACACTCACCGCAGGTGCGCTCAAACGAGGCGTGGCCGCGGTGTTGGTCGGCGTCGATTGGTCGAACTTGGCCGGGTCGAGCAACACGCTGTAGTCACGCATCAGGCGGCCATTCGGCCATTGCACTTGCAGCAGGAAACGCACGTAGGAATCAGGCAGCGGCTTGCTCGACGTGACACGCACCACACTGCGCCCGGCCGGGTTGATCACCGGAGTAAACGTCAGCTCATTGAGGAACGCCTGGCGATCGACCCCCGCATCCACAAACGCCTGGGACGATGCCAGGCTCGGGGTGATCTCGGAGGCCGTGAGGCCGCCGACGTCGAGCAATTCGATTTCCACCGACAATGGCTGGTTCAACTTCGACTTGAGGGTCATCTCCCCAAGCTGCAGCGCCTGCGCCATACCGGAGGACAGCGCCGAGGCGGCCGCTATTGCTAACACCAGTTTGCGAACTTGAACCATAGCCTCATCCTTTGTTTGAACACTCCCCGGCCTGCGAGAAGGTTGGTAACCGTTGCCATAAGGCACGGCGAGCCGATAGGTCACCGACGCGCAACTGTTCCTGCTTGGGGCCAAGCATAGCGCCTGGTTAGAATCAATCTACAAATTGCCGCCAAGTATCTTTTACACAAGGCCTTTTATCAACAACTGCGCCAGCTGCACCGCATTCAGTGCGGCGCCTTTGCGCACGTTATCTGACGTCAACCACAGATTTAGTTCCGCCGGATCGTCCACTCCCGCACGCACTCGGCCGACGTAGACTACATCCTGGCCGACGGCATCACCCACGGCAGTCGGGTAATCCCCCTCCTCCACCCGCTCAATACCCGCTGCGGCGTCGAGAGCGCGGTTGACGACGGCGAGGTCGACCGGCGAGCCCAATTGCAAAGACACAGTCAAGCTATCGCCAAAAAACACCGGGGCTTGAACGCAAGTCGCGGAAATCTTTAGTAAAGGAGTTTCCAGCACGGCGCGCAGTTCGTGTACGAGGCGCTTCTCCAGCTCTGTATGACCCTGGGCGTCCGGCGTGCCGACTTGTGCCAGCAGGTTGAACGCCATCTGCCGATCAAAGAATTTGGGCTCCAGGGGGCGCACATTCAGCAGTTCGGCGGTTTGGCGCGCCAGTTCGCTGACCGCTTCACGGCCCTGAGCAGACACCGCCAGGTTAGCGGTAACGCTGACACGTTGGATATCCAGCACACCGCGCAGCGGCGCCAGGACTACCGCCAGGTTGGTGGCGGACGGGCTCGGGCTGCCGAGTTGGAAAGGCTTTTTCAAACCGTCCAGCACATGGGCATTGGCTTCCGGCACCACCTGAGGCGCCTGCGCGGCCGGCAATGCGCCCGATAAATCAATCACCGAACAGCCGGCTGCCGTGGCACGCGGGGCGAAGCTCAGGGTCACCGCCGGGCCGGCCGCGAAAAACGCCAGTTGCGCCTTGCTGAAATCAAACTCATCGACTTCCCGCACGCGCACGTTCTTGCCACGGAACGGCACCGACGCGCCCGCAGAGTTACTGCCCGCCAGCAGATACAGGGTGCCCACCGGGAAAGCCAGTTCTTCGAGGATCTGCACCAGGGTTTCACCGACGGTGCCGGTGGCGCCGATCACGGCGATATCAAAGGTCTGGGTCATGGGGGCTGCCTCGGGCATTGCGGGGGGGAGCGGCACTTTACCGGGTGGTTGGGGGTGAGGCAATTAGCCCGGGGCTTGCGGTGTAGCTGACGGCGCTATCGGGGGCAAGCCCCCTCCCACAGTGAACAGCCTTTCAACGTTGGAATTCGGTCGAATGTGGGAGGGGGCTTGCCCCCGATAGCGCCCGAAAGAACAATAAAAAACCCGCGCCTGTCGCCAGTCGCGGGTTTTTCCTAGTGCCTTACGCGATCAACGCTCCAGCAGAATCCGCAGCATGCGGCGCAGCGGTTCGGCCGCGCCCCACAGCAGTTGGTCGCCGACGGTGAACGCGCCCAGGTACTGGGTGCCCATGTTCAGCTTGCGCAGACGTCCCACCGGTACATTCAGGGTGCCGGTGACCTTGGTCGGGCTCAGCTCCTGCATGCTGATGTCGCGGTTGTTCGGCACCAGCTTGACCCATGGGTTGTGCTGGCTGATCAGCCCTTCGATATCGGCGATCGGCACGTCTTTGTTCAGCTTGATGGTCAGCGCCTGGCTGTGGCAGCGCATGGCGCCGATGCGCACGCAGATGCCGTCCACCGGAATCGGGCTCTTGAAGCGACCGAGGATCTTGTTGGTCTCGGCCTGGGCCTTCCACTCTTCACGGCTCTGGCCGTTCGGCAGTTCCTTGTCGATCCACGGGATCAGGCTACCGGCCAACGGTACGCCGAAGTTCTCGGTCGGGTACGCGTCGCTGCGCATGGCTTCGGCCACACGGCGGTCGATGTCGAGGATCGCGCTGGCCGGGTCGGCCAGTTGATCGGCGACGGCCGCGTGGGTCGCGCCCATCTGCTTGATCAGTTCGCGCATGTTCTGCGCGCCGGCGCCGGACGCCGCCTGATAGGTCATGGCACTCATCCACTCGACCAGGCCGGCTTCGAAGAGGCCGCCCAGGCCCATCAGCATCAGGCTGACGGTGCAGTTGCCACCGATGTAGTTCTTGGTGCCCGCGTCGAGCTGCTGGTCGATGACCTTGCGGTTGACCGGGTCGAGAACGATCACCGCATCGTCCTGCATGCGCAGGCTGGATGCAGCATCGATCCAATAACCCTGCCAGCCGGCTTCGCGCAGCTTGGGGAAGACTTCGCTGGTGTAGTCGCCACCCTGGCAGGTCAGAATCACATCGAGAGTTTTCAGCTCTTCAATGCTGTAGGCGTCCTTGAGCGGAGCAATATCCTTGCCCACGGACGGCCCTTGGCCGCCCACGTTCGAAGTGGTGAAAAACACCGGCTCAATAAGATCGAAATCCTGCTCTTCCAGCATCCGCTGCATGAGCACGGAACCGACCATACCGCGCCAACCGATCAGACCTACACGTTTCATCGCAACTACACCTTGTTAAAAAGTGGGCCGACTTGCAGCAATAACTGCAAGCGGGCCGGAGAGATTACAGATTCCGCAGCGCGGCGACTACTGCGTCGCCCATTTCTTGCGTACCGACTTTGGTGCAACCCTTCGACCAGATGTCGCCAGTGCGCAAGCCCTGGTCCAGCACCAGGCTCACGGCCTTCTCGATGGCGTCCGCTGCGTCGCTCAGATTGAAGCTGTAACGCAGCATCATCGACACCGACAAAATAGTCGCCAACGGGTTGGCAATGCCAAGGCCTGCGATGTCCGGCGCCGAACCGTGGCACGGCTCGTACATGCCCTTGTTGTGGGTGTCCAGGGACGCCGACGGCAGCATGCCGATGGAACCGGTGAGCATCGACGCCTGGTCGGACAGAATGTCGCCGAACAGGTTGTCGGTGACGATCACGTCGAACTGCTTCGGCGCGCGCACCAATTGCATGGCGGCGTTGTCGACGTACATGTGGCTGAGTTCGACATCCGGGTAGTCCTTGGCGACTTCCTCGACGATTTCGCGCCACAACTGGCTGGAGGCCAGGACGTTGGCCTTATCGACCGAGCAGATCTTCTTGCCACGCACGCGGGCCATGTCGAAACCGACCCGGGCGATACGGCGGATTTCGCTTTCGCTGTACGGCAGGGTGTCGTAGGCCTGGCGCTCGCCATTCGGCAGTTCGCGCACACCGCGTGGCGAGCCGAAGTAGATACCGCCGGTCAGCTCGCGCACGATCAGGATATCCAGGCCCGCCACCACTTCTGGCTTGAGGCTCGACGCGTCGGCCAGTTGCGGGTAGAGGATCGCCGGGCGCAGGTTGCCGAACAGGCCCAGTTGCGCGCGGATCTTCAGCAGGCCGCGCTCAGGGCGGATGTCACGTTCGATCTTGTCCCATTTCGGGCCACCCACAGCGCCGAGCAGCACGGCGTCGGCCGCACGGGCGCGGTCCAGGGTCTCGTCGGCCAGGGGCACGCCGTGCTTGTCGATGGCCGCGCCGCCGATCACGTCGTGGCTCAATTCGAAGCCCAGGTTGTACTTGGTGTTGGCCAATTCCAGGACTTTGACCGCTTCGGCCATGATTTCCGGACCAATACCGTCGCCTGGGAGAATCAGAATCTGCTTGCTCATGCGTTCCTCATTTCATCGTGCGACCCGCCCAGGGGCAGGTCGGGAAAAATACTCAGCGTTCGGCCCAAACCACCAGCACGTCGGTGCTGAAGGTGCCGTCGGCTTGAATTTCATAGTAATCGCGGACTTCCTGGCCCATCGCCTGTTGCAGCTCCAGGATCGCCGCGCGCAAGGCCGGCGGCGTGCGCATGCGCTCGACCCACGAGGTGTATTCCAGGCGCAGGCGCTGGCGGCTGCTGTTGCGCACATGCAGACCGGCTTCGCTGAGCTGGCGCATCCATTCGGCGGCGGAGTAATCGCGCACGTGGCTGGTGTCGCGCAGCACTTCGACGGTTTGCAGGTAAGTGTCCAACAGCGGGCTGCCCGGTGACAAGACATCGACAAACGCCGCCACGCCACCCGGCTTGAGCACCCGGCGCACTTCGCGCAGGGCCAGGCCGAGGTCGCTCCAATGGTGCGCCGAATAGCGGCTGAACACGAAGTCGAATTCGCCATCGGCGAACGGCAAGCGCTCAGCGGCGCCGTGTACCGTGCGGATATTACCCAAGCCACGGTCCACGGCAGCGGCTGCGACCACGTCAAGCATTTGCTGGGACAGGTCATAGGCCACCACTTCTTTTACCAGCGGCGCCACATGGAAGCTGACATGACCGGCACCGCAGCCCAAATCCAGCAGTCGCGCAGCGCGGTGCCCGGCCAGTTCGGCCTGGAGCAGCGCGAATTCAGTGCCTTGGGCGTGTACGGCACTGCTCAGGTAGGCCGAGGCCTGCTCGCCGAATTGTTTTTGCACGACTTGGGTGTGGGCGGCTTTGGTCATGGGAGTTTCCTCAATGGACCTTGTGGTGTTTGTTCTGGCGCCATCGGGGGCAAGCCCCTCCCACATTTGAAGGTGTTCACACATCAAAATGTGGGAGGGAGCTTGCTCCCGATGGCGGCGGTCCTGCCTAGATCACATCAAGCGTCGCGAAACAACCAAGGCTGGCTGGCCCGGTGCTTGGTTTCAAACGCGGCAATCGCATCGCCGTCCTGCAAGGTCAAGCCGATGTCGTCCAGGCCGTTGATCAGGCAGTGCTTACGGAAAGCATCGACTTCAAAGTGATACACCTTGCCGTCCGGACGAGTCACGGTCTGCGCGGCGAGGTCGACGGTCAGTTCGTAGCCGGGGTTGGCTTCCACTTGCTTGAACAGTTCATCCACTTCGGCATCGCTCAAGATGATCGGCAGCAAGCCGTTCTTGAAGCTGTTGTTGAAGAAGATGTCGGCGTAGCTCGGCGCGATGATGCTGCGAAAACCATATTCTTCCAGAGCCCACGGCGCGTGTTCGCGGCTGGAGCCGCAGCCGAAGTTTTCCCGCGCCAGCAGCACGCTGGCACCCTGGTAACGTTCGGCGTTGAGCACGAAGTCCTTGTTCAGCGGGCGCTTGGAATTGTCCTGGTAGGCGTAGCCCACGTCCAGGTAGCGCCACTCGTCGAACAGGTTGGGGCCGAAACCGGTGCGCTTGATCGACTTCAAGAACTGCTTGGGGATGATCTGGTCGGTGTCCACGTTGGCACGGTCCAACGGCGCGACAAGACCTGTGTGTTGGGTAAAAGCTCTCATCGGGTATTCCTCAGATCAATTCGCGAACGTCGATGAAACGACCGTTGACGGCAGCGGCGGCGGCCATGGCCGGGCTGACCAGGTGGGTACGCCCACCGGCGCCCTGACGCCCTTCGAAGTTACGGTTGGAGGTCGACGCGCAATGCTCGCCGGACTCCAAGCGGTCCGGGTTCATCGCCAGGCACATGGAGCAGCCCGGTTCACGCCATTCAAAACCGGCCTCGAGGAAGATCTTGTCCAGGCCTTCCGCTTCGGCCTGGGCTTTCACCAGGCCCGAACCCGGCACCACGATGGCTTGCTTGATGGTCGAGGCGACTTTGCGGCCCTTGGCGATCACCGCCGCGGCGCGCAGGTCTTCGATCCGCGAGTTGGTGCAGGAACCGATGAACACGCGATCCAACTGAATGTCGGTGATCGCCTGGTTGGCTTTCAAGCCCATGTACTTCAAGGCACGCTCGATCGAACCGCGCTTGACCAGGTCGGTTTCCTTGGCCGGGTCCGGCACGTTCTGGTCGACGGCCAAGACCATTTCCGGCGAGGTGCCCCAGCTGACTTGCGGCTTGATCTGGCTGGCGTCGAGTTCAACCACGCTGTCGAACACGGCATCGGCATCGGAGACCAGGTCTTTCCAGGCCTCAACGGCGGCATCCCAGTCGGCGCCTTTCGGGGCGAAAGGACGGCCTTTTACGTAGTCGACGGTTTTTTCATCCGCCGCCACCATGCCCACGCGGGCACCGGCTTCGATGGACATGTTGCAGATGGTCATGCGGCCTTCGATGGACAGGTCGCGAATAGCGCTGCCGGCGAATTCGATGGCATGACCGTTACCGCCGGCGGTGCCGATCTTGCCGATCACGGCGAGCACGATGTCCTTGGCGGTCACGCCAAACGGCAATTGGCCTTCAACGCGTACCAGCATGTTCTTCATTTTCTTGGCGACCAGGCACTGGGTGGCGAACACATGTTCCACCTCCGAGGTGCCGATGCCATGGGCCAGGGCGCCGAACGCACCGTGGGTGGAGGTGTGGGAGTCGCCGCAGACCACGGTCATGCCGGGCAAGGTGGCGCCCTGCTCCGGGCCGATCACGTGAACGATGCCCTGACGCACGTCATTCATCTTGAATTCGGTGATGCCATATTCGTCGCAGTAGTCGTCGAGGGTCTGCACCTGCAAACGCGACACGGTATCGACAATGGCGTCGATCCCGCCCTTGCGCTCCGGGGTGGTCGGCACGTTGTGGTCCGGGGTGGCGATGATCGAGTCGACGCGCCAGGGCTTGCGCCCGGCCAGTCGCAGGCCTTCGAACGCTTGGGGCGAGGTCACTTCATGGATGATGTGACGGTCGATATAGATCAGCGACGAGCCATCGTCGCGCCGTTTCACTTCATGGGAATCCCAAAGCTTGTCGTAAAGCGTTTTGCCGGCCATCAGTCGGTCCTCATCAGCGGTCTTTCTATGCCCCGGGTCTTGAGACATTCAATAACCCTTTGGCTTGTGAGGCTGATGGTATGGCGCTACATTAAATAACTCAAATTCATATTTTTTATGCTTTGGATTACCAACTGGAATACCACAATGGACCTGGCCAACCTCAATGCCTTTATCGCCATCGCCGAGACCGGCAGTTTCTCCGGCGCCGGCGAGCGCCTGCACCTGACCCAACCGGCCATCAGCAAACGCATTGCCGGCCTGGAGCAGCAATTAAAGGTGCGTTTGTTCGATCGCCTGGGTCGTGAAGTCGGCTTGACCGAAGCCGGGCGTGCCTTGTTGCCGCGCGCCTATCAGATTCTCAACGTATTGGACGACACCCGGCGCGCCCTCACCAACCTCACCGGCGAAGTCAGCGGGCGTCTCACATTGGCCACCAGCCACCATATCGGCCTGCATCGCCTGCCGCCGATCCTGCGCACCTTCACCCGGCAATACCCCAACGTTGCGCTGGATATTCAGTTTCTCGACTCGGAAGTGGCCTACGAAGAGATCCTGCATGGCCGCGCCGAAGTGGCAGTGATCACCCTGGCGCCCGAGCCGCACAACCTGGTGCGCGCCACCCCGGTGTGGGACGACCCGCTGGATTTCGTGGTGGCGCCCGAGCACAGCCTGACCCACAACGGCTCGGTCAGCCTGGCGGACATCGCCGGGCACCCGGCGGTTTTTCCCGGTGGCAACACGTTTACCCACCACATTGTCAGACGCCTGTTCGAGGCCCAGGGCCTCACGCCGAACATCGCGATGAGCACCAACTATCTGGAAACCATCAAGATGATGGTGTCCATCGGCTTGGCGTGGAGCGTATTACCGCGCACCATGCTCGATGATCAAGTGGCAAGTATCGCTTTGCCAGGCATACAACTCAGTCGCCAGCTAGGCTATATCGTGCATACCGAAAGGACGCTGTCGAACGCTGCGCGGGCTTTTATGAGCCTTTTGGATGCACAGGTCGATCTGCCAGGGACACCGGCATGAAACTGTGCGGCCTCAAGGCCTGAGCAAAACCGCGCCGAACGCCCATCGAGCCAAGGCTTTTTGATAATGCGCAATCCCGTCGACCCAATGCCACCCCTGCCCCGCATTTACGCCCTGGACCCTGAAGAGGCGGAACAAAGCTGGGACAGCGCCCCGCAACTGCTGGCAGCGCTTAACGCTGCACGGTTGGGTGCGTGGTGCTGGGAAATCGATACCGGGCGTATCAGTTGGTCACGGGGCACCCAGGCATTGTTCGGTTTTGACCCGCGCCAACCGTTGCCCAAGGATCTGGATTACCTGGACCTGCTCGCGCCAGAAGACCGCGCCCGGGTGGTCCGCGCGTTTCACGCGGTCGTCGCCGGCGAGCCATTCGAGCAGGCCATGCACCATCATATCCAGTGGCCGGATGGCAGCCAGCACTGGCTGGAAATCAATGGCAGCCTGGCACCGGACAAAGCCGGCCGGCGCCGCATGATCGGGGTGATCCGCGAGACCACCCGCCAGCGCGAACGGGAACACGCCCTCAGCCATTCCGAAAAGCGCTTCGCCACGCTGTTTCACCTGTGCCCGAACATGGTCCTGCTCACCCGCCAGTCCGACGGATTGATCAGCGAAGCCAACCAGTATTTCGAAATCCTCTTCGGCTGGCCGGTCGCCGACGCCATCGGTCGCACCACCCTGGACCTCGGCCTGTGGCGCCACCCCGAACAGCGCGCACAACTGGTCAAGGCCACCCAGCGCAAGGGCGAACCCATCACCATGGAAGTGCGGTTCTGTGCCAGCAACGGGCAGATCCACGACGGCACGCTCTGCGCACAGAAAGTCGAACTGGAGGGCGAGGCCTACCTGATCAGCACCTTTCTCGACACCACCGAGCGTAAAAACGCCGAACAAGCCTTAAAGGACAGCCAAGAGCGCCTGGACCTGGCCCTGGACTCGGCGCAATTGGGCACCTGGGACTGGCACATTCCCACCGGCATGCTCTACGGCTCGGCACGCGCGGCCCAACTGCACGGCCTGCCGTCCGAGGCGTTCCATGAATCGTTCGAAGCGTTTTTCGAGGGCATGCCCAAGGAAGAGCGTGAGAATATGCGCAATGCCTATCGCACCCTGCGCGAAGGCCCAGCCGGCAACTATCAGCTGACGTACCGCGTACCACTGGAAGACGGCAGCTCGCGCTACCTGGAAAGCCGCGCACGCCTGTACCGCGACGAGCGAGGCGCGCCGCTGCGCATGGCCGGCACCCTGCTGGACATCACCGACCAGGTCGAGCGCGAACAACGCCTGAGCGCCTCCGAAGAAAAGTTCGCCAGCCTGTTCCAGGCCAGCCCCGACCCGATCTGCGTCACCTGCCTGGACAGCGGCGAGTTCATCGAGATCAACCCCGCGTTCACCCAGACCTTTGGCTGGACGGCCGCCGAAGTGATCAACATGAACGCCGAACAGATCGGCCTGTGGGACGAGTCGAGCCAGCGCCTGCAACGCATCGAACAGGTGATTCGCGACCAGGCACTGAGCAACGTGGCCATCGTTGCGCACCACAAAAGCGGCCAGGCCCTGACCTGCGTGATTTCCAGTCGTCTGATCAAGGTCGGCGACCAGCCGTGCATCGTCACCACCCTGCGCGACATTACCCAGCAGCAACGTTCCGAGGCCGCGCTGAAGGCCAGCGAAGAAAAATTCGCCAAGGCCTTTCATTCCAGCCCCGACGCGATTTCCATCACCGAACACGACACCGGCCGCTATGTGGAGGTGAACGACGGCTTCTGCCGCCTGACCGGTTTTCGCGCCGAAGACGTCATTGGCCTGACGCTGTACCAGGTCGGCATCTGGGCCGATGAAAACCAGCGCGCGGTGCTGCTGGCCGAACTGCAACTCAAAGGCCGTATCCGCCATTTGGAAATGCTCTGGCACAACAAGCGCGGCGATGTGCTGGCGGTGGAGGTTTCAGTCGAGCCGATCACCCTCAATGAAACCCCCTGCCTGCTGCTGACCGCACGGGATGTGAGCCTGTTGAAAAACGCCCAGGCGCAGATCCGCCACCTGGCCTACCACGACCCGCTGACCAACCTGCCCAACCGGGCGCTGCTGATGGACCGCCTGAGCCAGCAGATCGCCCTGCTCAAGCGCCATAACCTGCGCGGCGCATTGCTGTTTCTCGACCTCGACCACTTCAAGCACATCAACGATTCCCTCGGCCACCCGGTGGGCGATACCGTGCTGAAAATCGTCACCGCACGCCTGGAAGCCAGCGTGCGCATGGAAGACACCGTCGCGCGCCTGGGTGGCGATGAGTTCGTGGTGCTGCTCAGCGGCCTGGAAGGCACGCGCACCGAAGTCAGCGCCCAGGTTCAGGAACTGGCCGATACCCTGCGTGAATTGCTGTCCGAGCCGATGTTCCTTGACGGCCAACGCCTGCAGGTCACGCCGAGCATTGGCGTGGCGCTGATCCCCGATCATGGCTCGACCCCAGCCGACTTGCTCAAACGTGCTGACATCGCGTTGTACCGGGCCAAGGATTCGGGGCGCAACGCCACGCAGATGTTCCACAACAGCATGCAGAAAACCGCCAGCGAACGACTGCGCATGGAAACCGACCTGCGCCTGGCCCTGGCACGCGGCGAATTCAGCGTGCATTACCAGCCCCAGGTGGACGCGCGCGGCAATAAGATCGTCGGTGCCGAGGCGCTGGTGCGTTGGCAGCATCCGCAATTGGGCGCGCAGGCGCCGTCCGAATTCATCAAGGTGCTGGAAGACAGCGGCCTGATCCTCGAAGTTGGCACCTGGATACTCGATGAAGCGTGCGCCGCCTTCGAGCAGTTGATCAAAGAAGGCAAGGTGGACCCGCAGAATTTCAGCCTGTGCGTGAACATCAGCCCTCGACAGTTTCGCCAGGACGACTTTGTCGAACGGGTCGAGCGCAGCCTCAAGCAGCATTCACTGCCCTACTGCCTGCTGAAACTGGAAATCACCGAAGGCATCGTGATCCAGAACCTCGATGACACCATCAGCAAAATGCTGCGCCTGAAAAAGCTCGGCGTCAGTTTTGCGATGGACGACTTCGGCACCGGTTACTCATCGCTCACCTACCTCAAGCGCTTGCCGGTGGATGCGCTGAAGATCGACCAGTCCTTTGTGCGCGATGCCACCCACGACCCCAACGACGCCGAAATCATCCGCGCTATTGTGGCCATGGCCCAGAGCTTGAACCTGGAGGTGATCGCCGAAGGCGTCGAAACCCCCGAGCAACTGGCGTTCCTGCAAAAGCTGGGCTGCCACTTGTTCCAGGGCTATTTGCACAGCCGGCCATTACCGATAGAAGGGTTCAGGCTATTGCTGGATTAAGGCTCAGACCAGCTTCAGGGCCCGAAACCCAGAATTCATCCAACGCGATGAGGCCAAGTCGTGCTTTTCTCCATAGAAATCCAGCACCCCATCGATCACCGCCACCGAATGCCCATTGTCCGCCAGGGTGCCGATCGCACCCTTGGCCAACTCTGCGACCGTACTTTCACGCAAGTAGCCAAACAACCCGAGGCGGCGCAGCGCTTCGCCTGGGAACTCACCATCGTTGAGGGTACGCAGAGCCGCCGCGTAACTCTCGCGGGCACGAAAATCGTTGTTCTCGATCTGCGCGCGTTTGGCACTGACCGCGTATAAAAAGTGGGCGGCATCCAGCAACGGCCGATTACTGCCATAAAAGTCCGACTCGGCGGCGGCCTGGCGCACTTCCTCGTGGGTCAGTTGCAGCCGAAAGGCGTCTCGCATGACCACGTCATACCCGGCCGGCGTGATGTGAACCTGCTTATAGATCCCCCTGGGGTCCTGCCCGAACCGGATCATCGCCGCCTTGATCGCCGATACCGTGACGCAATTGCCTTCTACCCCTTGGTAAAATCCACTCCAGACGTCCGCAGGCCGGATGCTCGGGACCACAGGGACGGCGTCACGATTGCTCGGAGGCGACGCTTGATCGTTGAACAACATGTACCCGTAACCCCGATCCGCCTTTTGCGGTGTGCCACCGTCATGCCTGATCCCCTCGCGCACCAGTACCGCCCCGCGGTTATGGGTTTCCAGTACACCGACCGCCCCCTGGCCCGCCATATCGCTCACCGAAACAAACTGAGACAGGCCAAACACGCCCATACCCTGCAGACAACGCTGGGGAGTCTCGCCCTCGAGCGTCTTCGACAAGGCGGCTTCAAACGTCGCATACCCCTGGGTCAGTTGCTTGCGCTTAACAAAGGCTGCAAACACGAAGTTGGCATCCTCGACCACCTCGCTGTCCGCCCCCGCGAAGCGTGAAGCCTGCGACGCCTGCTGCAACTCCTGGCGGGACAGGTGCAGCTTGAATTCATCCTTCATCGTGACGTCGTACCCGTCCCCCGAAGGTACTAACTCATTAAACATCGCGGCTGGGCGCTGACCGAACGTCATCATCATCAACTTGATCACGGCCGCGTGGGTGCTGCAATCAAAGTTCTCGCCAAACCGCCGCTCGGTCGCATTAAACGCCAAAGCGATATCAGTCGGTTTTTCACCTGCAGGCTTCACCGGAAATACGCGCAAAGCATCGCGCTGCTGGGCCGTTGCATTCACTGAACGGCCACCTGTGGAGATATTCATGCACTGAGTTCCTGACACCTTAAAAAGCATTTGTCGAACAGACAGCCAGATTCAGACTGGCTGCACTGTTCGTCGCTGAACTGAAGACAACCGTCGTCACATTAGGGCTATGGCATCACCCTGCGTGGGGGCTTTTCCCTGTCGGCCCCACAGCTCTTCGCGGCCGTTGATAACCGCTACCGAATGCCTGGCCCGATTGCACATGCCCAACTGCCCCTTGGCGAGTTCACGCACAGAAACCCTTTTCATGTGCTTGCTCAACCCCAACCGCTTCAAACCCTCCCCCGGCCCCCTCTCATCCTCGCCATCATTCAGACTGCGGATCGCCGCACTGAAACTGCGCGCAGCCTTGCCATCGTTGTTTTCGTTCTGGGCACGCTTGGCGCTGACCGCGAAGAGAAATTGCGCGTCTTTGAGCATCTCTTTGTCAGGCCCGGAAAATTTTGCCCCCCGCGCGCCCTCGCTGAGCTCCCGGTCCGTCAGGTTGACGGATACGTCATCGCGCATGACCACGTGATAACCGCGCTCGGTTTTTTTCACTTCCTTGAAAATATCCGTAGGGCTTTGGCCAAACCGGTACATCGCCGCCTTGATGGCCGATACCGTCACACAGTTGCCATCCGGTCCTTGGCGAAAGCCGCTCCAGATGTTGTCGGGCTTCGCGCCATTGCGCTTTCCCGAAAGGCCAGCAATGTTCGCAGCAGGCGCAGGTTGTGGCGCCGCCGGCTCTGGCACCACGCGCGGCACGACCCCAGGTCGTGGCGGGGCTATATCCGGCACGGCTTTATCTTTCTTATCCGACACCAGACTGATTAATTGAGTAAAAAAAGACGTGAACAGTGTCACTAACTTATCGACTGCATCTGAGTTATTCGCCACGCCAGCGCTGTTATCCTGCGCATTTATCGGCCGGGCATTATTTCCAGAGGCCGGATCATTTACGACGCTGTCGAATTGAGGCAATTGTTCATTTTTTGCACTCTTGGAATCAACCGGAAGTAACTGACGCACATCCACGACACGCGCAATATTATTAATTGAACAACACGACATACATGCCTCCACTGGCATGCACTTCCCAAAACATTAAACTTCAAAGAAGTGCGCGCCCTATTCGTTCTTATTAAAAGAGGTTGATAACTTCAGGACCGGCGCAGTGACCGCGGGCTGATGCGCCAGTCCCTCGAATCAAATCGACTTTCCGCCGGCCCAGGGCTGGTGATATCCGGGGCGGGCGTATCCGGCAGCGGCGCTGGCGTAATCGGCGGAACCACCGGGACCGTCGGTTGCGGAGTGACGCCATGCGCATGGCCGGGCATCACGCCAGGACTTGGGGTCGGCCTGACATGGGAGTGAATGTGACGCTCCGGCAGCACGTCAAGCTTGCGAACTGTCTCGGCCATGGGCGGGACGTGGGGTAAAGACGGCATCACCCTCGGCACCACTACGCTGTTCGCAAGCGCCTTGGTATCAGGGCAAGGACAGTGGCCGACGTTTACATTCACCTGCACATTGGCGTTGGCATCCTTGGTCACGGAGACGCCGGGTTTGTGCACGTGCGGTAACACCGACAAAGCGTGCTGCCCTCGCGGATCAACCGTCAATGTAGAGTGTCCAGGCAGTTGGCGCGCATCGACTGGAGCGGCGAGCGGCTTATACTGAGTGGGGAATGCACCAGGCGCACTATTCTTCCCCGACAATATCTCGCGCATGGTTTTGAAGACTTGCTCGAGCATGTCAATCAACCGCGAGAAGCCACCTACATCAATCGTCATTGCATTGTTCGCCACGTTGAAATGGTCATGACGCAATGCCACAGGAGTGGCAAACGCGTTGCCCCCCGAAGTACCCGATTGGTGGATGGCTGTCGACGTAGATGACGGCTGCCGCCCCGTGACGGTTGTATCAACATTGAGGAAGGGCGAATGGTTAATCGTTAGAGACATCAGTGAGTTCCTTATTGGCACGACCCGGCTCAGTTAATTGGCCGCAGACGCGAGAGTTTTTATTGGCTGGAAGCAACTCACGCTGCTTCACAGCCCGTACTTTCGTGGAATCTGAGGCCATCGAGTTCCAGAAATCGCGACTTATATAAGGAAACCAAATCAAACTTTCGGATTTTGCCTCATGGCCATTTAGAAAAACCCGCACCCCAAGTACCTCTGCCGAACATTAACGGGACACACACGCTAATAAACCCTGTTCTGCGCAATTTACCGATACAACCCCAGACACCGCGCAACCGCCGAGTGTGATATTCCAACCCGCATAAACGCAAAATGCCCCGCATCTTTCGATACGAAGCATTTTATTGAAACACCCCACGCATTCATCCACTGTTGCAATGCACTTCAAAGGCATTCAAGCGTTATAACTTATGACTCAGGTTCACCAGAATGGGCCATCCCCAGCAATCGACTCACCTGCTTCAAATCGGTCTCGCGGCGCATTGCGGTAAACAGCTCCACCGCCTCGGGATAATTGCGCGTCAACATTGCCAACCACTGCTTCAGCCGACCGGGCGCCTGACGTTCGGTCAGCTGCGCCACCGACTGGGTCCAGAAGTCCTGGAGCAACGGCTGCATCTGCGCCCAGGTCATTGCCACAACCTCTTCACCGGCCCTCGCCGCCGCGATCTGCCGCGCAAGATCAGGACGCGCCACCAGCCCGCGACCGAGCATGATGTCTTCGGCGCCGCTGACTTCGCGGCAACGCTTCCAGTCTTCGACACTCCAGATATCGCCATTGGCAAACACCGGCACCTTGACCACATCCTGCACGCGTGGAATCCACTCCCAGTGGGCTGGCGGCTTGTAGCCATCGGTCTTGGTCCGTGCATGCACGACGATATGCGCCGCACCACCCTCTGCCAGGGCCGTAGCGCAGACCAGCGCACCATCCGGGCTGTCGAAGCCCAGGCGCATCTTGGCGGTCACCGGGATATGCGCCGGCACCGCGCGACGCACATGCTCGACGATGCGGTTGAGCAACTCCGGCTCCTTGAGCAGCACCGCACCGCCGCGCGACTTGTTGACGGTCTTGGCCGGGCAGCCGAAGTTCAGGTCGATCACTTGCGAGCCCAACTCGCAAGCCAGCGCCGCGTTTTCCGCCAGGCACACGGGGTCGGAACCGAGCAACTGCACACGCAGCGGCACGCCAGCGGCGGTGTGGGCACCGTGCAGCAGTTCCGGGGCGAGCTTATGGAAATAGGCGGGGGTGAGGAGGCGGTCGTTGACGCGGATAAATTCGGTCACGCACCAGTCGATACCGCCCACGCGAGTCAACACGTCCCGCAGGATGTTGTCGACCAACCCCTCCATGGGCGCTAAAGCAATTTGCATGGAAAACACTCAACAAAAATCGTGGCGCAGTTTACTGGGTTTCCCGCCGCAACCGTTAACCCCCTGTCAGGGCGGGGCCGTAGCCGTCGAGAAACTCCGCCGGCATGCGCTTGGGCTTGCCACTGGACAGCTCGATGCAGACGAAGGTGGTTTGCGCGCGCAGTAAGGTCGCGCCGTCGCGAGGGCGTACCAACTGGAAACGACGGGTCATTTTCAGACGCTGGTCCCAGTCGACGATCCAGGTCGCCAGTTGCAGTTCGTCGCCTTCATAGGCCGCTGCCAGGTAGTCGATCTCATGGCGTACCACGGCCATGGCGCGGTCCAGTCGCCGGTACTCGGCGAGGTCCAGCCCCAGGCGCTGGGAATGGCGCCAGGCGCAACGTTCCAGCCAGGACACGTACACCGCGTTATTGGCGTGCCCCAGGCCGTCGATGTCCTCAGCGGCGACCTGCAGATCGATGATAAACGGCGTTGCCAAATCCCAGCCCATACCTTGCTCCTGTCGATTGATGTCGGCAGGGCAGTGTATCAGGCCGTTTGGCGCGCCTGTAAACGGCAGCCCGCCAGCAGCGCCAGCACCGCGTCGACCACCCGGGGATCGGCCAGCACTCGCTGGTGCCCGCCCTGCTCCAGGCGCAACAGGCGGCTGTCGAACCAGGCGTCGTGGATGACCTGGGACGCGCTGACCGGCACGAAGGTATCGTCTTCGGCATGCACGATCAGACCGGGGAGGTTCATCTGGTAATGGGCCACGTCCAAATGCTTGAGCGGCATGCCCAGGGTCAGCTCGACCTCTTGGATAAACGCCGAGCGCGCCCGCGATGGCAACCCGACCATGCCGGCGAACCCACGCAGCACATCGAGGAAGCGCGATGGCGCAGCAATGCTCACCAGCGCTTCGGTGCGCAGCCCCAATTGCACCGCCAGCATCGCACTGGCGCCCCCCATGGAATGGCCGACCACCGCGTGCAGCGGCGGCAACTCGGCCGCCGCTTCAAGCATGGCGCGGGCAAACAGCAGCACGTTGGCTTCACGCCCCGGCGAACGGCCGTGGGCCGGGCCATCCAGGGCAATCACCGAATAGCCGTTCTCCACCAGCGCGGTGATCAGACTGGCGAACTGGGTGGGCCGCCCTTCCCAACCGTGCATCAGCAGCACCGCCGGGCCTTGGCCCCAGCGCAACGCCGACAGACCAAAACGCAAGGTGATGCGCTCTGCGTGCGCCAACAGTGGCAACTCCCAATCACGCGGCGGTAGATCCCGTGGGGTCATGAAGACCCGCCGCATGTTGTTGGCCACCGTGTGCGGCGCCAGGCGCCCCAAGGTGCCGTTGACGCTACGAATCCAGGTCAATGCGCCCATTCTGCAAACCCTCTTAACGTATGGCCGACTTCGCGGCACGCAACACACGATCCGACAATTCGCCCGGCCCGAGGGCACGCGCCAACGCCAGCCCGCCGATCATCAAGGCCATGTCCGCCAGGGCCTTGTCGGTATCTTCCGGACTGGCGGCCAGTTGCGCGGCCATCAACTCCACATGCTCATTGAGGACTTGGCGAAACGCGTCCGGCAGGCGGGCCATCTCGCCGACGGTCGCCGGAATCGGGCAGGCCTTGGCCGTGGAGTCACGGTGCTTGCGCGACAGGTAGAACGCCGCAACCAAGGCGCGGCGTTCTTCGCCGGTGAGTTGCGCATCCATGTCGTCAATCGATGCACGGCGCTGGGCCAACAATTGGCTGAAGGCTTCGAGCATCAGCGCATCCTTGCTTTCAAAGTGCGCGTAGAAACCGCCGACGGTCAGCCCCGCCGCGCCCATGACTTCACCAACGCTCGGCTCGGCCGGGCCGCGCTGAATCAACGCGGCGCTGGCGGCCTGCAGGATACGTTCGCGGGTTTGCGCTTTTTTATCGCTCATCGTTGCCTCCGACTCTCATGAGCCTAATATTATAACCATAATAATATTTCGCAAGCGAGTAGCATAACCACTGGTCAGAAGCCCGCACGGGCAAGAGAAAGGAGAATTGGCCAAACGCCAGACAAACAAAAGGGCCATTCAATAATTGAATGACCCTTAAAAATCCCGCAGAGCGGGTAATCGTGGCGTCCCCTAGGGGACTCGAACCCCTGTTACCGCCGTGAAAGGGCGGTGTCCTAGGCCACTAGACGAAGGGGACACAAACCTTCTATACAACTGATCAGGCTGAGACTGATCGATTCAAGTACGGCGTGGCCAGAACCTTGAACCTGTAAATTGGTGGAGCTAAACGGGATCGAACCGTTGACCTCTTGCATGCCATGCAAGCGCTCTCCCAGCTGAGCTATAGCCCCGGATTTTTCGCCTCGCGGCGCAGCAGACCTTGCGAACTGCTTGTTGAAACTGGCGTCCCCTAGGGGACTCGAACCCCTGTTACCGCCGTGAAAGGGCGGTGTCCTAGGCCACTAGACGAAGGGGACAAAACCTTCTGTACAACACGATCAAGCTAGGCCTGATCAATTCAAGGACGGTGTGGCCAGACCTTGAACCTGTAAATTGGTGGAGCTAAACGGGATCGAACCGTTGACCTCTTGCATGCCATGCAAGCGCTCTCCCAGCTGAGCTATAGCCCCTCATCGGTGAGGACGGGGCGAATCTTAATGGCGCTTTGGAAACGTGTCAAATTTATTTTCAACAATTTCCAAAGTTTTTTGCCGGGATAACAATCACTTACCAACCAAACCCCGAAAAACCGGGGTTTGGCCGCTACAAGCACTGACTCAGGCGATAGCGCCCAGCAGCTTCTCCCACTCTTTGTTTTCTTTCTTCGACACACCACCAAGCAAATCAAGGGCTTGGCGCAGACGGAAACGCGTGAGGTCCGGACCGAGAATTTCCATCGCATCGAGTACCGACACCGAACTGGCCTGCCCGGTGATCGCGGCAAACATCAGCGGCATGGCATCGCGCAATTTCAGCTCCAGGGATTCAACCACCGCCTGGATCGTCGCGGTAATGGCGTCCTTCTCCCACTGGCGCAGGCTTTCGAGCTTCCACAGGATCAACTGCATCAACTGGCGAACCTGGTCGCCGGAGAGTTTCTTCGACTCAAACAGCTTCGCATCCGGGTTCACGCCACCGGCAAAGAAGAAACTGGCCAACGGTGCGACCTGACTGAACGTCTCCACCCTGCCCTGCACCAGCGGTGCGATCTTCATCATGTACTCGGGGTTCAACGCCCACTGCTGCATGCGGCTGGCGAACGCTTCCACCGGCAGGTCGCGCAGCCATTGGCCATTGAGCCACGACAGCTTCTCGATATCGAAGATCGGCCCGCCCAGCGAGACGCGGGACAGGTCGAAATTGTCGACCATTTCCTGCAGCGAGAACTTCTCGCGCTCGTCCGGCATCGACCAGCCCATGCGCCCCAGGTAGTTGAGCATTGCTTCAGGCATGAAACCCATGCGCTCGTAGAACGTCACCGAAGTCGGGTTCTTGCGCTTGGACAGCTTGCTCTTGTCCGGGTTACGCAGCAGCGGCATGTAGCACAGCTGCGGTTGTTCCCAGCCAAAGTACTCATAGAGCAGGATCAGCTTCGGCGCCGACGGCAGCCATTCTTCACCGCGCAACACGTGGGTGATGCCCATCAGGTGGTCGTCGACCACGTTGGCCAGAAAGTACGTCGGCAGGCCGTCGGTCTTCATCAGCACTTGCATGTCCATGCGATCCCACGGGATCTCGACGTCACCGCGCAACATGTCCGGCACCACGCACACGCCTTCGCTCGGCACCTTCATGCGGATCACATGGGGCTCGCCGGCGGCCAGGCGTGCGGCCACTTCTTCTTTCGACAGCAGCAGCGCACGGCCGTCGTAGCGCGGGGTTTCGCCACGGGCCTGTTGCTCGGCGCGCATCTGGTCCAACTCTTCTGCAGTGCAGAAGCATGGGAACGCATGACCCATGTCGACCAACTGCTGGGTGTACTGCTTGTAGATGTCGCTGCGCTCGCTCTGGCGATACGGGCCGTGCGGGCCGCCGACGTCCGGGCCTTCCGACCAGGTGATGCCCAACCAGCGCAGGGCGTCGAAAATCTGCTGTTCCGACTCGCGGGTCGAACGCAGTTGATCGGTGTCTTCGATCCGCAGGATGAATTCACCGCCGTGCTGCTTGGCAAAGCAGTAGTTGAACAAGGCGATGTAAGCAGTGCCGACGTGGGGGTCCCCGGTAGGCGATGGCGCGATGCGCGTGCGGACGGTGGTCATGGCAGGTCTCGAATGGGCGATATAACTGAAATTAAAACAAGGGGCGAATGGTAACAGCCATGGGCACTTGGGCTCCAGCGTCCTCCGTACCGAGCATGGCATATAGGCCAAGTTTGGGTCTGGAGTCTCGCTATAGCTATTTGCCAACTGGCTGGCTGGTTATATTCCATTACCTCTTGTTACAGACGCCGCGCCCATGCCTGCCCCACTGAAACGCCGCCTGCTTATCTTTGTATTGATCGTGAGCCTGATCGCCCTGGGTTTCTTCGCCCAGTGGTTTTTCAGGGGGCGCTTCTACGAAAGCACCGATAACGCCTACGTACAGGGCGAGATTACCCGTGTCTCCAGCCAACTCGGCGCGCGGATTGTCGAGGTGCTGGTCGGTGATAACGAGCACGTGCAACAAGGTCAACTGCTGGTGAGGCTTGAAGGCGACGACTTCCACCTGGCCGTGGACCGCGCCAACGCCGCCCTCGCCATGCGTGAAGCCGAGCGCACCCAGGCGCAGAGCAAACTCACCCAGCAAGCCAGCCTGATCGCCGCCAGCGAAGCCAAAGTGGCGTCCAGCCAGGCCAGCCTGGGCCGTTCGCAGATCGACCTGTCCCGCGCCCAGACCCTGCGCAAACCCGGCTACGTCTCGGAAGAACGGGTCACCACCCTCTCCGCCGACAACCACATCGCCCGCTCCCAAGTGACCATGGCCCAGGCCGACCTGCAGGGCCAGCGCCAGCAGGTCAACGCCCTGAATGCCGAGATCAAGCGCCTCGACGCGCTGATCGCCAACGCCAGAACCGACCTGGCCCAGGCCGAGCTGAACCTGACCCGCAGCGACATCCACGCGCCCATCAGCGGCTTGGTCGGCCAGCGTGCCGCGCGCAATGGCCAATACGTGCAAGCCGGCGCCTACCTGCTGTCGATCGTCCCCGACCAGGACATCTGGATTCAGGCCAACTTCAAGGAAACCCAAATCGGCCATATGCAGCCCGGGCAAAAAGCCGAGCTGACCTTCGATGCTTATAGCGATACACCGATCGAGGCGCGGGTCGACAGCCTCTTCGCCGCCTCCGGGGCGCAGTTCAGCCTGTTGCCGCCGGACAATGCCACCGGCAACTTCACCAAAGTCGTACAACGGATGCCGGTGAAACTCACGTTTGCCGCGGATAACCCGCTGAAGGGCAAGATCCGCCCCGGCATGTCCGTCACCGTCAAAGTGAACATCAAAGACCAGCCTGATGGCCGGTGACCCACTGCTGCGCCCGGTCGGCGAACCGACCCGGCGCGACTGGATCGCGGTGATGAGCGTGATGCTCGGCGCCTTCATGGCGGTGCTCGACATCCAGATCACCAACTCGTCCCTCAAGGACATCCAGGGCGCGCTGTCAGCCACCCTGGAAGAAGGCTCGTGGATTTCCACCTCCTACCTTGTGGCCGAAATCATCATGATCCCCCTCACCGCCTGGCTGGTGCAGTTGCTCTCGGCAAGGCGGCTGGCGGTGTGGGTGTCGATAGGATTCCTGACTGCCTCGCTGATGTGCTCCATGGCCTGGAGCCTGGAAAGCATGATCGTGTTCCGCGCCCTGCAAGGCTTTACCGGCGGCGCGCTGATCCCCCTGGCGTTTACCCTGACCCTGATCAAGCTGCCCGAGCATCACCGCGCCAAAGGCATGGCGATGTTTGCCATGACCGCCACCTTCGCGCCGTCCATCGGCCCGACCATCGGCGGCTGGCTCACGGAAAACTGGGGCTGGGAATACATCTTCTATATCAACGTGCCGCCCGGGCTGCTGATGATCGCCGGGCTGCTCTACGGCCTGGAAAAAAAGGCGCCCCATTGGGAGCTGCTGAAAAGCACCGACTACGCCGGCATCGTCAGCATGGCCATCGGCCTGGGCTGCTTGCAGGTGTTTCTGGAAGAAGGCCACCGCAAGGACTGGCTTGAGTCGAACCTGATCGTCAGCCTGGGCAGCGTCGCCCTGCTGAGTTTGATCACCTTCGTGATTGTGCAACTGTCCAAACCCAACCCGCTGATCAACCTCGGCATTCTGACCAATCGCAACTTCGGCCTGTCGAGCATTTCCAGCCTGGGCATGGGTGTCGGGTTGTACGGTTCGATCTATTTACTGCCGCTGTACCTGGCGCAGATCCAGAACTACAACGCGCTGCAGATCGGCGAAGTGATCATGTGGATGGGCGTTCCCCAGCTGTTCCTGATCCCGCTGGTGCCGAAACTGATGAAGTATGTGTCGCCAAAATGGCTGTGCGCCTTAGGATTCGGCCTGTTCGGCCTGGCGAGTTTTTCCTCGGGCGTGCTCAACCCGGACTTTGCCGGCAGCCAGTTCAACCAGATCCAACTCATCCGCGCCCTCGGGCAGCCGTTGATCATGGTGACCATCTCGCTGATCGCCACGGCCTACATCCTGCCCCAGGACGCCGGGTCGGCTTCAAGCCTGTTCAACATCCTGCGTAACCTCGGTGGCGCCATCGGCATCGCGCTGCTGGCGACCTTGCTGGATGCGCGCACCAAGGTCTATTTCGATTATTTACGCGAGGCGATCGTGCCGACCAATCCCCAAGTCGCGGAGCGGATGGCGACGCTGACGGAGCAATTGGGCAACCAGACGGCGGCGCTGGGCAAACTCAGTGAGATTGCGCACCAGCAGGCGCAGATCATGGCCTACAACGATGCGTTTCACTGTGTGGGGTTCGCGCTGGGGGTGAGTATGCTGGCGATTTTGCTGACCAAGGCATTGCCGGCGGGGCTGAAGGCTGGGGAGAGTCATTGAGACCGTGTCGCGCCTATCGGGAGCAAGCTCCCTCCCACATTTGACTGCATTTCAAAGTTGGAACCCGGTCAAATGTGGGAGGGGGCTTGCCCCCGATGAGGCCAGTACAGCCACTACCAATCAAACCGCCAGCAAGCGCTCACGCAACTTACCGATCTCATCGCGCGTCTGCGCCGCCGCTTCGAATTCCAGATCCCGCGCCAACTGGTACATCTTCTCTTCCAACTGCCGGATACGCTTGGTGATCTCGCTCGGCGAACGCAGTTCGTTTTCGTACTTGGCACTTTCTTCGGCGGCCTTGGCCATGCCCTTGCGCTTCTTGCTGCGCGAGCCAGGCACGGTGGCGCCTTCCATGATGTCGGCGACGTCCTTGAACACGCCCTTGGGCGTGATGCCGTTTGCCAGGTTGAAGGCGATCTGTTTATCGCGACGGCGCTCAGTCTCGCCAATCGCCCGTTCCATGGAGCCGGTGATGCGATCGGCGTAGAGAATCGCCCGACCATTGAGGTTACGCGCCGCACGGCCAATGGTCTGGATCAGCGAGCGTTCGGAGCGCAGGAAGCCCTCCTTGTCCGCGTCGAGGATCGCCACCAGCGAGACTTCCGGCATGTCCAGGCCTTCGCGCAGCAGGTTGATCCCCACCAGCACATCAAAGGTGCCCAGGCGCAGGTCGCGGATGATTTCCACGCGCTCCACGGTGTCGATGTCCGAGTGCAGGTAGCGCACGCGCACGCCGTGGTCGGCCAGGTAGTCGGTCAAGTCTTCGGACATGCGCTTGGTCAGCGTGGTGACCAGTACCCGCTCTTCCAGGGCCACGCGCTTGCCGATTTCCGAGAGCAGGTCGTCGACCTGGGTCAGCGCCGGGCGGATTTCGATTTGCGGATCGACCAGGCCGGTCGGGCGCACCAGTTGCTCGATCACGCGCCCCGCGTGCTCAGCCTCGTAGTTGCCGGGCGTCGCCGAGACGAAGATGGTCTGCGGGCTGATGCGTTCCCATTCGTCGAAGCGCATCGGCCGGTTGTCCAGCGCCGACGGCAGGCGGAAGCCGTATTCCACCAGGGTTTCCTTGCGCGAACGGTCGCCCTTATACATCGCGCCGACTTGCGGCACGCTGACGTGGGATTCGTCGATCACCAGCAGCGCGTCGTCCGGCAGGTAGTCGTAGAGCGTCGGCGGCGGCGCACCGGATTCACGGCCCGAGAGGTAGCGTGAGTAGTTTTCGATGCCGTTGCAGTAGCCCAGCTCCAGGATCATCTCCAGGTCGAAGCGGGTGCGTTGCTCCAGGCGCTGGGCTTCCACCAGCTTGTTGTTGGCGCGCAGGTATTCCAGGCGCTCGGCCAGCTCGACCTTGATGCCCTCGACGGCGCCCATCAGGGTTTCACGCGGCGTTACGTAGTGGCTTTTGGGGTAGAAGGTGAAACGCGGCAGTTTGCGGATCACTTCGCCGGTCAACGGGTCGAAGGCCGACAGGCTCTCGACTTCATCGTCGAACAGCTCGATGCGGATCGCTTCCAGGTCAGACTCCGCCGGGTAGATGTCGATCACATCGCCGCGCACACGGAAGGTGGCGCGGGCGAAGTCCATGTCGTTGCGCGTGTATTGCAAGCTCGTCAGCCGACGCAGCAGTTCGCGCTGGTCGAGTTTGTCGCCACGGTCAACGTGCAGCACCATCTTCAGATAGGTTTCCGGGCTGCCCAGGCCGTAGATGCACGACACCGTGGTGACGATGATCGCGTCCTTGCGTTCCAGCAGCGCCTTGGTCGCCGACAGACGCATCTGCTCGATGTGGTCGTTGATCGATGCGTCCTTCTCGATAAAGGTATCGGAGGACGGCACATAGGCTTCGGGCTGGTAGTAGTCGTAGTAGGAAACGAAGTACTCCACCGCGTTGTTCGGGAAGAACGCCTTGAACTCGCCATACAACTGCGCGGCCAGGGTCTTGTTCGGTGCCAGTACCAGGGTCGGGCGGTTGATCTGCGCGATCACGTTGGCGATGCTGAATGTCTTGCCCGAACCGGTCACCCCGAGCAGCGTCTGGTGCGACAGGCCGGCTTCGATGCCTTCGACCATCTGGCGAATCGCTTCGGGTTGATCGCCGGCGGGTTCAAAGCGGGTGACGAGCTGGAAATCCGACATAACGTACCTCTTTCAAGTCACCCCCGGCTGCACTCCACCAAGGACGAAAAAAGCTCAGCGACCCGCGAATTCTCATCGCAGGTTGCAGGAAAAAACCATGATAGCTGTAGAAGTGGTGGCGAATGTGTCGGGTTTCAAGGCAATCGTCCGACCTGCCGTCTACGCTCAAGGCGGGATCAAGACTAACGGTCGGCAAATAAACCGAAAAAGTTGGCCGAAAAGCCGTTTCGGTTGTCGCCCTTGACCGTGATGGCCTCTATACTAGCTCCCCGTTTGTGCACCGCTCTAGTGCATTCGGCTGGAGCGCGACACGTCCCTCCTTTCCCCCAAAGAGCTGCCGCAAAAATGAGCCTGTTCTCCGCTGTCGAAATGGCACCACGCGATCCAATCCTGGGCCTCAACGAAGCATTCAACGCCGATACACGAACCACCAAGGTCAACCTTGGCGTGGGCGTTTACTGCAACGAAGAGGGGAAGATTCCGCTCTTGCGTGCCGTTGCCGAAGCGGAAGCCATTCGCGTGGCGCAACACGCCGCCCGTGGCTACCTGCCGATCGACGGCATCGTGGCCTACGACCAGGCCGTGCAAAAGCTGCTGTTTGGCGCTGACTCGCCGCTGCTGAGCGCTGGCCGCGTGATCACCGCACAAGCGGTCGGCGGCACCGGCGCACTGAAGATTGGCGCTGACTTCCTCAAGCAACTGCTGCCCAATGCCGTGGTTGCCATCAGCGACCCGAGCTGGGAAAACCACCAGGCGCTGTTCGAAAAAGCCGGCTTCCCGGTGCAGACCTACCGCTACTATGACGCCGCCACCCACGACGTGAACCGTGCCGGCCTGCTCGAAGACCTCAACGCCCTGCCGCCACAGTCCATCGTGGTGTTGCACGCCTGCTGCCACAACCCGACCGGCGTCGACCTGAGCCCGGCCGACTGGCAACAAGTGCTGGACGTGGTCAAGGCGAAAAACCTGGTGCCGTTCCTCGACATGGCCTACCAGGGGTTTGGCGACGGCATTCACGAAGACGCGGCTGCGGTGCGCTTGTTCGCGGAATCGGGCCTGACGTTCTTTGTATCGAGCTCGTTCTCCAAATCGTTCTCCCTGTACGGCGAACGTGTGGGCGCGCTGTCGATCGTCAGCGAATCCAAGGAAGAAAGTGCGCGCATCCTGTCCCAGGTCAAGCGTGTGATCCGCACCAACTACTCGAACCCGCCGACCCACGGCGCGGCAGTCGTGGCCGCGGTGCTGAACAACCCTGAGCTGCGTGCCCAGTGGGAAGCCGAGCTGGCCGAAATGCGCCTGCGCATCCGTGGTATGCGCGAGCAGATGGTCGCCGAACTGGCCAAGGCTGCGCCGGGCCACGACTTCAGCTTTGTCGGTCGCCAGCGTGGGATGTTCTCCTACTCCGGCCTGACCGTTGAGCAAGTCACCCGCCTGCGCACCGAGTTTGGGATCTACGCGCTGGATACCGGGCGTATCTGTGTAGCAGCGTTGAACCAGGCGAACATCGGTGCGGTAACAAAGGCGATTGTTCAGGTTCTATAAACCTGGCGGCGCTGTACGAAGGGAAGCTACGGCTTCCCTTTTTAATGCCTGTCAGAAAACGCCCTGCTCCCCTAGACTGAACCCCGACTGCCCCTTTGCTATGAGACCCCTATGAGAAACGACGACCTGGACCTGCATGCCGAGCGCGACGAGCTGGACCACTTCACCCCACGTGCGCCTCAAGCCAAGCGCCAGAAAAGCCTGGTATTGCAAGTAGCCCTCGGCGTATTCCTCGGCGGGTTGGCCCTGTGGCTGGTGCAATTGGGTGCGACAGCCATCATGGCCAAATTGGCGATGGGAACCCTGCAATTCGGCGGCTGATGAAGATTGAAAGGTGGGAGGGGGTAAGCCCCCTCCCACATTGGTTTTATGGGGTTGCCAGGGCGCGTTCCTCCAGCAACCGCACAAAACTGTTAAGGCTCTGCGACACCGTGCCCCGGCGCCAGATCAGCCAAGTGTGCAAGACGCGGAAACTGTCCGTCAGCGGCCACACACTCACCGTGGTAAACCCCGGCATGCTTTCCAACATGCTGCGCGGCATCAGCGCCAGGCCGGCCCCGGCACTGACGCAGGCAAGCATGCCGTGGTAAGACTCCATCTCAAAAATCCGCCCCGGCACCGCGCCGTCCTGTGAGAACCAGCGCTCGAAGTGGTGCCGGTACGAACAGTTGGAGCGAAAGGTATAGATGCTTTCCCCGTTCACATCCTGCCCGCGGGTGATCGGCGCGTGGTGCAACGGTGCAATCACCACCATCTCCTCCTCGAACACCGCCACGCCCTCCAGGGTGGCATGCAACACCGGCCCATCGACAAACGCTGCCGCCAGGCGCCCTGACAGCACGCCTTCGATCATCGTGCCGGACGGCCCGGTACTCAGGTCCAACTCGACCTTGGTGTGCTTCTGGTTATACGCCGCCAGTAACGCAGGAATGCGCACCGCTGCGGTGCTTTCCAGCGAACCAAGGGCAAACGCGCCCTGGGGCTCCTCCCCCGCCACCGTCGCGCGGGCTTCCTGCACCAAGTCAAGAATGCGCCGTGCATAGCCGAGGAAATTCCACCCGGCAGGCGACAAGCGCAGGCGGCTCTTCTCGCGGATAAACAGCTCCACGCCGAGATCCTGCTCCAGTTGCTTGATGCGCGTGGTCAGGTTGGACGGCACCCGATGAATCAACTGGGCGGCGGCGCTGATGCTGCCTTGCTCGGCAACGGCCTTGAAGATTTCCAGCTGCACCAGGTCCAAATCATTCTCCAATCGTGAACGTATTGCTTAATATTATTCACTTTCCAGAAAAGATATAGCCCCCTACGCTGATTCCAATCCAAACCTTCAGCAGGACGGTGCCATGCGCGCAATCAATCACCAGACCCACGCCCTCTCGATCAACCCCGCCACCGGCGAAACGCTCGGCAGTTACCCGTATGAAACCGAGACCCAGCTGGACGCCGCTCTCACCCGTGCCACCGCAGCCTTCCGCACCTGGCGCCGTCAGCCGGTCAGCCTGCGCGCAGAGCGGTTGCTGGCCCTGGCCGGGGCCCTGCGTGAGCAAGCCGAAGAGATGGCGCAGATGATCACCCTGGAAATGGGCAAACCCATCGCCCAGGCCCGCGCCGAAATCGAGAAATGCGCGCAACTCAGCGAGTGGTACGCCGCCCACGGCCCCGCCATGCTGGCCCCGGAACCGACGCTGGTGGACAACGGCACCGCGCATATCGAATACCGCCCGCTGGGTCCGATCCTCGCCGTGATGCCGTGGAACTTCCCGGTGTGGCAAGTCTTGCGCGGCGCCGTGCCGACGCTGCTCGCCGGCAACACCTACGTGCTCAAACACGCGCCGAACGTGATGGGCAGCGCCTACCTGATGAAAGCGGCGTTCCACAAAGCCGGCTTTGCGCAAGGCCTGTTCGAAGTGCTCAACGTGACCCAGGACGGCGTGTCCAAAGCCATCGCCGACCCGCGCATCGCCGCCCTCACTCTCACCGGCAGCGTGCGCGCCGGCATGGCCATCGGCGCTCAGGCCGGTGCCGCGCTGAAGAAATGCGTGCTCGAACTGGGCGGCTGCGACCCGTTCATCGTACTCAACGACGCCGACCTCGACGCCGCCGTCCAGGCTGCCGTGATCGGCCGTTTCCAGAACAGCGGCCAAGTCTGCGCCGCCGCCAAGCGTCTGATCATCGAGGCCGGCGTGGTGGACGCGTTCACCGCCAAGTTCGTCGAAGCCAGCCGCCAACTGGTGATGGGCGACCCGACCTCGACCAGCACCTACGTCGGCCCGATGGCCCGCTTCGACCTGCGCGACGAACTGCACAGCCAGGTGCAGGCCACCCTGGCAGAAGGCGCGACCCTGCTGCTGGGCGGTAACAAAGTGCCCGGCGCCGGCAACTACTACGCTCCGACCGTACTGGCCGATGTCACCGACCAGATGACCTCGTTCAAACAAGAGCTGTTCGGCCCCGTCGCCTCCATCATCAGCGCCCGCGACGCTGACCACGCTGTGGCCCTGGCCAACGACAGCGAGTTTGGCCTGACCGCGAGCATCTTCACCCGCGACTCGGCGAAAGCGCGCGATATCGCCGACCAGCTCGAAACCGGCGGGATCTTCGTCAACGCCTTCAGCGTGTCCGACCCTCGGGTGGCGTTTGGCGGCGTGAAAAAAAGCGGCTTTGGCCGCGAGTTGTCGCACTTTGGCGTGCGGGAATTCTGCAATGCGCAGACGGTATGGCTGGATCGCAAGTAAGCCAAAGCACCCCCTATTGCCAGGGAGCGTGATCCCACTGGGCTGCGCAACAGGCTCAACAGCGAATATGCCGCCGCACGCACTGCACCAGCCCGTCCAGCGCCTGTGACTTCACCGGTGCGAGCACACAGACCGTGTGCTCGCGCTCACCTTCCGTCACGGTCAAGGTGTAATGCACCTGGCCTGGATTACCGGGTTCCGGCGCGGTGCTTTGCGGCAACTGAAAGAAGTGCGAAGCCTCGATCAGTTGCCGCAACTCTTGCTGGTCCGGCTCGGGCAGCTTCTCCAGTTCCACGGTGTTCGGTCGGGCCAGGCCCGGAAAAAACGCCGGACCACCGATTTCCTTGATCGAAATTTGCATGGCTGCTCCTCACCGCCCAGGCGGGTTGTCAGACGTTAATGCCCACGGCTTTCCAGCCTTCCTTCACCGCCTTGTGCTCAGCCTTGTCAGCACCGTACAGCCGACCGGCGATGTCGTAGGTGATGCGCGCGAAACGCAGAAACCCCGAATTCGGCCGCAACCGCGCATCGCGCAGCGCGTCATACCAGATACGCCCGGCGCGCTCCCAGGCAAACCCGCCGATCTTCGTGGCCACCTGATAGAACGCATGGTTGGGAATGCCGGAATTGATATGCACCCCGCCGTTGTCCTCATAGGTCTGCACGAAATCGTCCATATGCCCCGGCTGAGGGTCCTTGCCCAGCAGCTTGTCATCAAACGCGGTGCCTGGCGCTTTCATCGAGCGCAACGCAGTGCCTTTGATTTTCTTGGTAAACAACCCCTTGCCGATCAACCAATCCGCATCTTGCGCCTTTTGCTGCAGCGCGTACTGCTTGATCAGTGAACCGAACACGTCAGACAGCGACTCGTTCAACGCACCGGATTGATTGAAATACATCAGCTTGGCCTCATCCTCGGTCACACCGTGGGCCAACTCATGGCCAATGACATCAAGGGCTATCGTGAACCGGTTGAATAGCTGCTGGTCGCCATCACCAAACACCATCTGGCTCGAGTTCCAGAACGCATTGTTGTAGCTCTGGCCAAAATGAACCGTCGCGTCCAGTGCCATACCGGCGTCGTCAATGGAATTGCGGTCGAAGACCTGATCAAAAAAATCGAACGTGGCGCCCAACCCGTCATAGGCCTCGTCCACCGCGACATCACCACTGGCGGGCTGCCCTTCGCCACGGATCAGCTTGCCCGGCAGGCTATCGGCGCCCTCGGCGCTGTAGATCGAACGCCGTTTGTCGGCGCCCATGGCCAGGGCCATATGGGCGGCCCCTTTGGCGGGCACGGCAACCATGCGTAACGAGCGGAACGTGCTGTCTTTGGCACGGGTCCGTAACGCGACGTCCCGTTGCGCTTTATCGCCATTGCGGGCGATCTGGTCGAGCATGTACGGCGGGATCAGGCAGAAAATCGGATTACGATGCTGGCGAACACACATTGGCTGGCTCCATTTTGGCGAGTGGTGAACGTCCGGGTAACCGTTCAAGGATAGTCCTGCTGCGACGGCTTGGCCCAAATTGTCATGAAGCTATGCTGCAGTAGTGTTTATCCAAGGACTGCGAGGAACTTACGATGCCCCCACGCACCGCCAAAATCGCCCTTTCGCACCGCCCCCGGCTCGCCGATCTGCGCCCGTTGATCGCGGCCAGCCCCAGTCTCATGGAGGCCAGGACGGCGACTGCGCGTGTCACCGCGGCCAAGGACCTGCAGGAC
Organism: Pseudomonas marginalis; assembly: GCF_024169655.1. Taxonomy (GTDB): domain Bacteria; phylum Pseudomonadota; class Gammaproteobacteria; order Pseudomonadales; family Pseudomonadaceae; genus Aquipseudomonas; species Aquipseudomonas paraveronii. The sequence goes on from NZ_JALJWV010000001.1 coordinate 4,249,030, forward strand.
CGGGGCGGCTACGCTGAAGCGTTTCTCGACCGCTTCGTGGTGCCATGGCCCACGGTGGATGAGGCTCTGGCGGCTGACGTACAACCGCTGCGCCTGGACTACACGCATTTCTCAGTGACCATGTCGCGCTCAAGGCGACTGGCGCTCTACGTGGGCGCCAATATCGATGGCGGACAGCATGTGGATATCATCCGCGCCAACGACGCCTGGGCCTATGACGGCCGCCTGCCCATCAGCGCACAGGTGGGCGACGCGCTCTACACCAACAATGGCCTGGACCGCGGTCACCTGGTACGCCGACAAGACCCCAACTGGGGCGACGCGGCCAACACGGCCAATGCCGATACCTTCCACTTCACCAACTGCTCACCGCAGATGAGCGGCTTCAACCAGAAGACCTGGCTGGAACTCGAGGACTACATTCTCGATAACACTCAACGCTGGAAAGCCCGAGCCACGGTGTTTACCGGCCCGGTGTTGGCGGATGACGACCGTGTCTACCGAGGCGTTAAAATCCCCAAAGCATTCTGGAAAGTGGTCGCCTACCTCAGCGACGACGGCAAGCCTTCCGCCAGCGCCTACATGATCGACCAAAGCCGTGAACTGGGTCAGCTCGACCTCATGTTCGGGCAGCTCAGGACCTACCAGCGCAGTGTGATTCAGATCGAACGATTGACCGGTATTCGCTTCGGCAACCTGGCCGACTACGACGGTTTCAGCAACGAAGAGCGCGCCACGGGGACGCGAATTGAAGCGCTGATCCAGGGCCCTGAAGATATTCGTCTTTGAGCGGGCGACCTAAAGCTATATCGCCTCGCCGTGATCGACTACCATACCGCGCCGGTTCCCAAACGGGACTAATAGGGAATCCGAAGCGCGGTACATCGCGTCAATCGGAACTGCCCCCGCAACTGTAGATGCCGAGCCCGCTCCCCCACTGCCACTGGACCCCGTCCGGGAAGGCCGGAGCGTGGCGACGACGCATCAGTCAGGAGACCTGCCGGCCCAGCAAAATCACTCACCGGCGGGGTGTCCGGGAAGGACATCCTTGCCTGCCTCACCCGCAGCGGTCGAGGGCGTGTTTCCGAACCGTACATCCCCAGTTCCAGGTACGGCTTCAAGGAGATTGCCCCATGCTGCCACGCGTTATCGCCCTGCTCACCGGGCTGGGCTTGTGTGCCCTGGCCCAAGCCAACCCCACTCAGTACCCGCTGACGGTGGAGAACTGCGGCAGCAGCCTGACCTTCGCACAAGCGCCCGCCCGCAGCGTAACCATCGGCCAGGCTGCTACCGAAATGCTCTATGCCCTCGGCGTGGGCGATAAAGTGGTCGGCACGTCGCTGTGGTTCAACAACGTGTTGCCGCAGTTCAAGGCGCTGAACGACAGTATCGAACGCCTGGCCAATAACGAACCGAGTTTCGAGTCGGTGATCGCCAAGCGCCCGCAACTGGTGGCGGCCGAGCTGGAATGGGTGGTCGGCCCGCAAGGCGTGGTGGGCACCCGCGAGCAGTTTCATGAGTTGAAGATCGCCACCTACCTGCTGCCCTCCGACTGCGAAGGCAAGGACAACCGGGTGGGCGCCGACGGCACGCGGCTGGAGCCATTCCGTGTCGACACGATCTACAAGAGCATCCGCCAACTGGCCGAGATTTTCGACGTGCAGGATCGCGGCCAGCAACTCAACGATGAACTCAAGGCGCGCCTGGCCAAGTCCGTCGCCACGGTGCAAAGCAAGGGGCTCAAGCAGGCCAGCGCGCTGGTGTGGTTCTCCAGCGCCGAGATGGCCAGCGATCCCTACGTGGCCGGTCACAAGGGTGTCCCCGAATTCATGCTGCAAACCCTCGGCCTGCGCAACGTGGTGCAGTCCGATGAGGAATGGCCCGCCGTCGGCTGGGAAACCATCGCCAGGGCCAACCCCACCGTGCTGGTGATTGCGCGCATGGACCGCCGCCGCTACCCGGCTGACGATCACGAACAGAAGCTGGCCTTCCTGCGCAGCGACCCGGTGACGCGCAACATGGACGCGGTGAAACACAACCGCATCATCATCCTCGACGCCATGGCGTTGCAGGCCAGCGTGCGCACCTTCGATGGCCTTGAACAACTGGCGACGGCCATCGACGGCTACGATCTGCCGAAATGAGCGCCAGCCTGATACGAACCGTGCTTGCCCTGGCGTTGCTGCTGATCGCCGTGCTCGCCGGCGTGGCCATCGGCGAAACCGCCATCACGCCACACGTGGTGCTCCAAGTGCTGGCCAACAAACTGTGGGCGGCCGGCTACGTGCTGGACCCGATCGATGAAGGCGTGGTGTGGAACTACCGCCTGACCCGCACCCTGGTCGCCGCTGCGTGCGGGGCGGGGCTGGCCACCTGCGGGGTGATTTTGCAGTCGTTGTTGCGCAACCCCCTGGCCGATCCGTACCTGCTGGGTATCAGCGCCGGTGCTTCGACCGGCGCAGTCCTGGTGGTGCTGATGGGCGTCGGCGGTGGCTTGGTTTCACTGTCGGTCGGCGCGTTCGGCGGGGCGATGGCGGCGTTTGCGCTGGTGGTATTGCTCGCACGGGCCAGCGGTTCGTCCAGCGGCACCGGGCAGATCATCCTCGCGGGCATCGCCGGCTCGCAGCTGTTCAATGCGCTCACTGCGTTCCTGATCACCAAATCGGCCAGTTCCGAACAGGCGCGCGGCATTTTGTTCTGGCTGCTGGGCAACCTCAGCGGCGTGCGTTGGCCGTCGGTGTGGCTGGCGGTGCCGGTGGCGGTCGCCGGGTTGGCGGTGTGCCTGTGGCATCGCCGTGCGCTGGACGCGTTCACCTTCGGCAGCGACTCGGCGGCCGCCCTTGGTATCCCAGTGCGCCGGGTGCAGTTTGTGCTGGTGGGCTGCGCGGCATTGGTCACGGCGGTGATGGTGTCGATTGTCGGCTCTATCGGGTTTGTCGGGCTGGTAATCCCCCATGCCGTGCGTCTGCTGCTCGGCACCGGGCACTCGCGCCTGTTGCCGGCCAGCGCGTTGGGTGGCGCGCTATTTTTGATTGCTGCCGATGTGCTGTCGCGCACCTTGATCAAGGGCCAGGTGATCCCGGTCGGCGTGGTCACAGCACTGGTCGGTGCGCCGGTGTTTGCGCTGATTCTGATCGGCCGGAGAAACGCTCGATGAATGCGCCTGTGTTGAGCTGCAGCGGGTTGGGCTTCAAGGTGCGCGACGCCGAGTTGCTGCGGGATATCCACCTGGAGGTGGCGTCAGGCGAAACCCTCGGGATTGTCGGACCGAACGGCTCCGGCAAATCCACCTTGCTCAAGCTGTTGGCCGGTTTGCGTACACCGGCCCATGGCGAAGTACGCCTTGGGGGCGAGCGTCTGGTCGAACTGTCCCGCCGCACCATCGCACAACGCCTGGCGGTGGTGGAACAACAGGCGGACACCGACGATGCCATTCGCGTGTTCGACGCTGTCGCATTGGGCCGCACCCCGTGGCTGTCGGCGCTGAGCCCGTGGTCCGAGGCAGACGAGTGCGTCGTGCGCCAGGCGCTGCACGACGTGGACGCCACCCACTTGAGCAACCGCGCCTGGCGCAGCCTCTCCGGCGGTGAACGCCAACGCGTACACATCGCCCGGGCCTTGGCGCAACGGCCGCAGATTCTGTTGTTGGATGAGCCGACCAATCACCTGGACATCCAGCATCAACTGGCGATTTTGAAGGGGGTGCAGGCGTTGCCCGTCACTACCTTGATCGCCTTGCACGATCTCAACCAGGCGCTGACCTGTGATCGCCTGGCCGTGCTGGAGCGCGGGCGCTTGGTGGCGCTGGGCAAGCCACTGGAAGTGCTGACACCGCAGCGGCTGCAGGACACGTTCGGGGTGCAGGCGCACTATCTGACGGACCCGTTTGATGGGGCGCAGATTCTGCGGCTGCGCTGTTAAAAACAACGCCGTTCAAATGTTGGACTGTCGAGCCCGGCGACGCGGCGATGGGATCACCGCGCTCGCCTCGCTAACCTTCGACAATCCTGAGCCAAGGCCACCGCGCCTGATAGCTGCGCGCCTTCTGCTCAAACAACCCCGGCTGCGGATTGATGGGGTTGATCCTGAGCAGGCCCTGCTCCATATCAGTCAAACCAAACGGCGCATACACCTCACCTGTCGCCACATCCAGCCCGATGCACGTCCCGGCCACCAGGTAACGATCAATCCCGTCGCGAGCCGAGCGCAACTGCGGATACGGCCTGCCAAACCGCTGGCCATACCATAGGTGAACGCGCGCCTGATTTTTTACCTCAATTTCAACGTCCAAATCCTCGAACAGCCGCTGCGCTGCGCGAATGACCGCGTCTTCAGCCGCCCAGGAAAGGTCCGGATCGAAGTAAAAAACGTCGTAGTCCTTCACCCCCTGATCAGCAGGCAGATTCGACTGATGATTCCAAACGGCCTGGAACAGACAGCCCGCCGTCAGCATGCACTGGCTCAAACCAAGAGTGGGCAGGCGGGCGGTGATCTCGGCGTTGATGGGGTTGGCCATGGCCAGCTTGAGAAAGGTTTCGACGGTCAATGTCATGTTCAATCCTTTGTAATGGTCGCCGGTCCTGGGCAGCCAACAGTACAACAACGCGGGTTACGCTTTCACGTAACGGCCCCTTCTTCACGTCATCAAAATTCGCTAAGGTGCCTCGACGCTCCGTTCCTCTATTACCCTCACCGAGACACCCACCTTGGCCCACTTCCCCACTGATCGTCCCGCCAGCGCCTGGTCGGTGTTTCTGATTTTTCTGCGCCTGGGGCTTACCTCCTTCGGCGGCCCCATCGCGCACCTGGGTTACTTTCGCGACGAATTCGTCACCCGGCGCCGCTGGCTGAGCGAGCGCAGCTATGGGGATTTGGTCGCACTGTGCCAATTTCTGCCCGGCCCGGCCAGCAGCCAGGTGGGCATCGCGCTGGGCCTGTCGCGGGCCGGCTACGGTGGGGCGCTGGCGGCGTGGTTAGGGTTTACGCTGCCGTCCGCCATTGTGCTGATCCTGTTCGCCTTGGGCATTGCCCAACACAGCACAGCCCTCCCGCCCGGCGCGCTGCATGGCCTTAAGGTGGTGGCCGTCGCCGTGGTCGCCCAAGCCGTGTGGGGCATGGCGCGCAACCTGTGTACCAACGCAGCGCGCATCACCTTGATGCTGCTCGCCGCCTGCGCGGCCCTGCTACAAACCTCGGCGTGGGGCCAGGTGGCAGTGATCGGCGCGGCGGCGGTGGCTGGCCTGCTGCTGTTCAAGCCCACGCCGCCCGCTGCGCACGATGCGTTGCCCGTGACGCTCAGCCGCCGTGCCGGGGCGATGTGGTTATCGCTGTTTGTGCTGGTGCTGGCCGGCCTGCCGCTCCTGGTCCAATTGATCCCCAGCCAGAGCCTGGCGATGACCGACGCCTTCTACCGCAGCGGCTCGCTGGTATTCGGCGGCGGCCACGTGGTGCTGCCGCTGCTGCAGGCCGAAGTCGTGCCCAACGGGTGGGTGAGCAACGACATATTCCTCGCCGGCTACGGCGCCGCCCAGGCCATGCCCGGCCCCTTGTTCACCTTCGCCGCGTTCCTCGGCGCGTCGATGAGCCAGGCCCCGAGCGGCTGGCTCGGTGGCCTGCTCTGCCTGCTGGCCATCTTCGCCCCGTCGTTTTTACTGGTGCTGGGCGCACTGCCCTTCTGGGAAAGCCTGCGCCGCAGCCCGCGCACCCAGGCCGCCCTTGCGGGCGTGAACGCAGCGGTGGTGGGGCTGTTGCTGGCGGCGCTGTACCAGCCGGTGTGGACCAGTGCGATCTTTAGCGCAGGGGATTTCGGCCTGGCCCTGATCGGCCTGGTGGCGTTGATGGTATGGAAGCTGCCACCGTGGCTGGTGGTTGTAGGAAGTGGCGCGGCGGGATGGTTATTAAGTCTTACCGTGTAACCCGCGCGGCCACCGCGCATTACCGCTTGACCCAGTCCGAAGACCTCTGCGGCTAGCGACTAACCCTTCAACTCACTCGCACGATTACTCGCCGCGTCGTCGTAAGCCACATACAACGACTCGGCGATTTGGCTTTTGATGGCCTTGGTGGACTCGAGCCCCAGGACAAAACCTTCAGCTTTGCCGCCGGCGCGGTTGAGTTCTTCGTGGGTGGAGGCGCCGGTGATGGCGTCGAGAAGCTTGGAGGCGTGAGGGCCTACGCCTTTGGGAAGGGAAATTTGGTCGATGGTCATTGCGGTACCTTTATGAAAAATGGACGGTAGCGCGTGGACCACTCCCGGGCTGGCATGGTAGACCTGTTTGGAAAGAAAGGGGCTGCTTTCGGCCCAAAACCGGGCATCGAGTGTCGACAGATTCAAGCTGGCGCACACCGAACGGAGACTCCGTAGCAGTCTGAGAATATTTTCCCGCAGACAAACAAAACCCCTGTTTGCGTAAGCAAACAGGGGTTCTGGAATTTAATCTTGACGATGACCTACTCTCACATGGGGAAACCCCACACTACCATCGGCGATGCATCGTTTCACTACTGAGTTCGGGATGGGATCAGGTGGTTCCAATGCTCTATGGTCGTCAAGAAATTCGGGTACTGAGTCGTGGCCAGCTGGCCTCGCTTCAGCAAATTGGGTATGTGATAGCTTTCGGTGTTTTGTAAGAGTCGAACTTTCGGTTCGTTTCGTCTTCACACACCGCAATCTGATGCTCTTTCGAGTAGTCAAATTGCTTGGGTGTTATATGGTCAAGCCTCACGGGCAATTAGTATTGGTTAGCTCAACGCCTCACAGCGCTTACACACCCAACCTATCAACGTCGTAGTCTTCGACGGCCCTTCAGGGGACTCAAGGTCCCAGTGAGATCTCATCTTGAGGCTAGTTTCCCGCTTAGATGCTTTCAGCGGTTATCTATTCCGAACATAGCTACCCGGCAATGCCACTGGCGTGACAACCGGAACACCAGAGGTTCGTCCACTCCGGTCCTCTCGTACTAGGAGCAGCCCCTCTCAAATCTCAAACGTCCACGGCAGATAGGGACCGAACTGTCTCACGACGTTCTAAACCCAGCTCGCGTACCACTTTAAATGGCGAACAGCCATACCCTTGGGACCGGCTTCAGCCCCAGGATGTGATGAGCCGACATCGAGGTGCCAAACACCGCCGTCGATATGAACTCTTGGGCGGTATCAGCCTGTTATCCCCGGAGTACCTTTTATCCGTTGAGCGATGGCCCTTCCATACAGAACCACCGGATCACTAAGACCTACTTTCGTACCTGCTCGACGTGTCTGTCTCGCAGTCAAGCGCGCTTTTGCCTTTATACTCTACGACCGATTTCCGACCGGTCTGAGCGCACCTTCGTACTCCTCCGTTACTCTTTAGGAGGAGACCGCCCCAGTCAAACTACCCACCATACACTGTCCTCGATCCGGATAACGGACCTGAGTTAGAACCTCAAAGTTGCCAGGGTGGTATTTCAAGGTTGGCTCCACGCGAACTGGCGTCCACGCTTCAAAGCCTCCCACCTATCCTACACAAGCAAATTCAAAGTCCAGTGCAAAGCTATAGTAAAGGTTCACGGGGTCTTTCCGTCTAGCCGCGGATACACTGCATCTTCACAGCGATTTCAATTTCACTGAGTCTCGGGTGGAGACAGCGCCGCCATCGTTACGCCATTCGTGCAGGTCGGAACTTACCCGACAAGGAATTTCGCTACCTTAGGACCGTTATAGTTACGGCCGCCGTTTACCGGGGCTTCGATCAAGAGCTTCGCGTTAGCTAACCCCATCAATTAACCTTCCGGCACCGGGCAGGCGTCACACCCTATACGTCCACTTTCGTGTTTGCAGAGTGCTGTGTTTTTAATAAACAGTCGCAGCGGCCTGGTATCTTCGACCGGCATGAGCTTACGGAGCAAGTCCTTCACCCTCACCGGCGCACCTTCTCCCGAAGTTACGGTGCCATTTTGCCTAGTTCCTTCACCCGAGTTCTCTCAAGCGCCTTGGTATTCTCTACCCAACCACCTGTGTCGGTTTGGGGTACGGTTCCTGGTTACCTGAAGCTTAGAAGCTTTTCTTGGAAGCATGGCATCAACCACTTCGTCATCTAAAAGATAACTCGTCATCAGCTCTCGGCCTTAGAATCCCGGATTTACCTAAGATTCCAGCCTACCACCTTAAACTTGGACAACCAACGCCAAGCTGGCCTAGCCTTCTCCGTCCCTCCATCGCAATAACCAGAAGTACAGGAATATTAACCTGTTTTCCATCGACTACGCTTTTCAGCCTCGCCTTAGGGACCGACTAACCCTGCGTCGATTAACGTTGCGCAGGAAACCTTGGTCTTTCGGCGTGGGTGTTTTTCACACCCATTATCGTTACTCATGTCAGCATTCGCACTTCTGATACCTCCAGCAAGCTTCTCAACTCACCTTCACAGGCTTACAGAACGCTCCTCTACCGCATCACCTAAGTGATACCCGTAGCTTCGGTGTATGGTTTGA
>NZ_JALJWV010000001.1:4260000-6377592 GCF_024169655.1 Pseudomonas marginalis
TCCTCCCAACTTAAAGTGCTTTACAATCCGAAGACCTTCTTCACACACGCGGCATGGCTGGATCAGGCTTTCGCCCATTGTCCAATATTCCCCACTGCTGCCTCCCGTAGGAGTCTGGACCGTGTCTCAGTTCCAGTGTGACTGATCATCCTCTCAGACCAGTTACGGATCGTCGCCTTGGTGAGCCATTACCTCACCAACTAGCTAATCCGACCTAGGCTCATCTGATAGCGCAAGGCCCGAAGGTCCCCTGCTTTCTCCCGTAGGACGTATGCGGTATTAGCGTCCGTTTCCGAACGTTATCCCCCACTACCAGGCAGATTCCTAGGCATTACTCACCCGTCCGCCGCTCTCAAGAGAAGCAAGCTTCTCTCTACCGCTCGACTTGCATGTGTTAGGCCTGCCGCCAGCGTTCAATCTGAGCCATGATCAAACTCTTCAGTTCAAACATCTTTGGGTTTTTAAGAAACCCTAAACTTGGCTCAGCAATCGTTGGTTACATCTTTGATTTCTCGCGGAGTAACTTGTGATGCTGATAATCTTGTTGACTATCAGTCTGACTCCACAAGCACCCACACGAATTGCTTGATTCAGTTGTTAAAGAGCGGTTGGTTAAGATCTTTCGTCTCAACCGAGGAGCGCACTCTACAGCACACTTCCCGAAGTAGCAACCTTAAAAGTTTTTAATTTCACTAAGGAAATCAACTACTTAAGCCAGACCAGCAGTGAACTGCTCGTTAGCGGGAGGCAAATAATACAGGATTAAATTAACCGGTCAACCCCCGACTGAAAATTCTTTTCCTTGCCCGGGAGCCTGGGCTGTCGCTCTGCAAACTTCCAAGGTCGCAGAGCACGTTATTGAAAGGATGACGCCGACAACGCCCGCCTCGAACGCCGCCCGGTTGCAGTGGCGCACTGTTTCAAGCTGATATCATTCCAGCATTCACCTGCTGAGTAGCAATCATGAACCGTCGTAAAAAGATCAATCAGCTATTAAAGGCCAACGCAAAGAAGGCCAGTGCCAAATTGGCACCTAAAAGCAAAGATAAATACGTCAGTAAAGCGGACCGCTCGAAACTGGCGGAGGGGGCCGATCAGGACGCCAGCAGTTCCCCAGACAACGAAACTTGATTCAAGGCACTCTATATAGCGGCGTAGCAGTCTGTTCCTCGCCCCTTCTCGCCCAGCGGAGTTCCCATGATCACTGTCCACCACCTCAACAACTCGCGCTCGCAGCGCATTCTCTGGCTGCTCGAAGAGCTCGACCTGCCTTACGAGATCAAGCGTTACCAGCGCGACCCGAAGACCAACCTGGCGCCGCCGGAACTCAAGGCGGTTCATCCGCTGGGCAAGTCCCCGGTAATTGAAGACGGCTCGCGCGTGGTGATCGAGTCCGCCGCGATCATCGATTACCTGATCCGTCGCCACGGTGCGGGCCGCCTGCAACCGGACCCAAGCACCGCCGCTTTTGATGAGTACGTGCAATGGCTGCACTTCGCCGAAGGCTCGGCGATGCTGCCGTTGATGCTCAACCTGTACGTCGGGTTCCTGGGTGACGCTGGCGCGCCGTTGCATCCGCGAATCGAGTCCGAGGTGGCCAATTACCTGGGTTATCTCAACGATGCGCTGGCGCACACGCCGTATCTGGTGGGTGACGAGTTAAGCGGCGCGGATATTCAGATGAGTTTTATCGGCGAAATCGCCAACGCACAGGGCAAGTTGCAGGCGTATCCGAACCTGGCGGCATGGGTGCAGCGGTTCCAGGCGCGACCGGCGTATCGCAAGGCGCTGGAACAGGGTGGGGAGTATGCGTTTGCGAAGTAACGGGCGATGAGGCCTTTCAGCGAGTGCTTGAACCGGCGACCCGCAGGCGCTGAGGTTTAACAGGTACACCGAGGTGATCCTGTCGCAGCCTCGCTGAAGCTCGACAACTCCCACATTTGAACCGGTTTACACCCGGCAGCCCTCTCAACTCAGGCGGAAACGTGCGGTGTTGTCACTCAACGCCCGGCTCCCCTTGCTCAGCGTATCCGCAGCCCGGTTCACCGCCCGCGCGCCATCGAGCAAGCGCCCCGCCGCCTGGTCCACCTGCTGGATATTGCCGCTCACTTCATCCGCCGTCGCCGCCTGCTCTTCCACCGCCGCCGAGATTTGCGCCAGGGTGTCGGTGACGTTCTGCACCGCCCCGGCGATCTCGCCCAGCCGCGTGCCCAGCCCGGTGACGGACTCGGCGTCGGTCAGGGCCTGAGCGCAGGCGGCGCTCATCAGTGTGACCGCCTGGCTGACCGTGGCGCGCAAGCTGTCCACGGTGTCGGCGATTTGTGCGGTGGAGGCCTGGGTGCGTTGCGACAGGCTGCGCACTTCATCTGCGACCACGGCAAAGCCCCGGCCCTGTTCGCCGGCGCGCGCGGCTTCAATGGCGGCGTTAAGTGCCAGCAGGTTGGTTTGCTCGGCAATGCCACGAATGGTGTCGACCACCGACTGAATCTGCTGGCCCTGTTGGCTCACTTGTTCCAGGGCGTTGGCGGTGTCGGTCAGGCGCCGGTTGAGTTGCTGGATGCTGGCCGTGGTGCGCTGGCTGTCGCGGCTGCTGTCTTCGGCGATGCGTCGGGTGTGCTGGGCGCTACCGGAGGCCTGTTCACAGCTTTTGGCGACGCCCATGGAAGTGGCGGCCAATTGCGTAGCCGCTGCAGCGATCTGGCTGATCTGGTGTTGCTGGTCTTCGACATCGGTGAGGGTGCTGCCCGATTGCGAATTGAGCGTGAGCACCGCCGAACCAAGCTGCTGAGTCTCGTGATTGACGCCCAGCAGGCTGGTACGCAGTTGCACCACCGCCACGTTGAGCGCGGCGCTGATCGCAGCCAGTTCATCGCGGCCGTCAACAGCCACTTCCACGCACAGGTTGCCGTCGCGCAGAGACTGGGCCAGCGTGGTGATACCGCTGGCACTGCGACGGATCGAGGCTTGCAGACACATGAACAGGTACAGCGCCGCCAGGGCCAGCAGACTGAAGATGGCCGCGACGGGGATGAATTGCTCCAAGGAACGGTCGTGGTAATGGCTCAGGCGCGCATCCAGCGAGCGGAGCGACTGGTTGCGCAGCGCGCCCAGGCTGCCGAGCATGGTGTCGACACTGCGCTCGAAACCGGCAGGGTCGAGTTTGATGGTGCCGCCGAACACGCCGTCGTCGAGCACTTTAAACTCGCTGTCCAGTTGTTGCAGGCTGTTGTCGTACTGTGCGGTCCAGGGTTCCAGGCCGAGGTATGGCTTGGCCTTGAGCGACGCTGCGGCCTTGACCAACTGGTCTCGCGCATCGCCGATACGGCCGCGCAGGTCGCGCATCTGCAAGCGGCTTTGCAGGGTGAACTGCCCCGAGGCGATGGACGACTGACCAATACTGGCCATGCGGCCGATACGCTCGATCAGGTCCGGCGCGTTCTGGGTGGAAATCTGCATCAGCAGGTAAGTCTCCAGCCAGGGGTCAAGGATCAGGCCGGCGTCGAGGGTGATCTGTTCGCGCAGGGTTTGCATGGCGGTCAGCGCCGAGGTGAAACGATCGTAGCCGTCCGGCCACCAGCCCACGCTGCGCAGGGATTGCACATCCATCCCCTTGACCGTTGCCTGCAACGCGTCGAAGCGCGCCAGGGTTTCGACGCTCGCGCCCTGTTGTCTGAGCGCGTCGCCCAGGGCTTGCAGGCTTTGCAGGATAAGCGGGTTGTTCGCATCCAGCTTGTCCATCGCCGCCTTGGCTGCGGGCGTCGGTTCACGCAGCAGGTCCAGCGCTTTCCAGCGCGACGCGAGGTTGCGCTGGGCAATCAATTGGCCATCTAACGCGTCCAGGGCCAGCAGTTGAGAAACGCCGGACTTTTCGCTGGAAATCACCGCAAGTTTGTCGCGATAGTCCAGCCCGATCATCCAGAGGCTCCCGACCAGGGGCAGCATGAACAGAATGAACAGGATCTGGAATTTGCGGGCGAAGCCGAAACGTCCGAGCAGGCGGATACCGGGTGACAACAGACTGTGCATGGCCGACTACTCCCCAAAACAACCCACGCGAGGCAACGATGAACGAAGCCTTGAAATGAATCACGGCAAAGTGCCATGTCATTGATTGGGAAGGCTCAAGCAAGATACGAGCCGCCGCTAACGAGCCCCCAAATAGGCGGTGCGGCACACAAAAAATCGCGCGCAGCGCTCGAAAATGGGGCGAAAGCACTCAATCAAGGGAACGACCGAGTAGCGAGTGGGTTCGATCAACCCGCTGCAGCTATGAAAAGCCACCTCACGCCAGCAACGCGCAGATCCACTGCACCTGCCGGGCGACCTCTTGCACCTTGGCCTGCGGCACCGCCTGTCGGGCCTGTTCGAAACTGGCCAGGGTTTTCTGCTTTTGCCGCAGCAGGCGCTGCCACTTGGCCAGGAAGGCCGGACTGCGGGCCTGCAACTGCAGCGGGCCGAAGTACAACTCTTCGGCACTGTATGCCACCGGTTCGGCGCGCTCGGCGACGATGATTTCGTAGTAGAAGCGGTTTTCCCGCAACAACTCTTCGACCAGGATGCAGTAACCGTTGTCCATCAGCCATTGGCGCAGCGGTTGCTCGCCGCCGTTGGGTTGCAGGATCAGGCGCTCCTGGCCGGTGAGGTGCATCTTGCCGCGGTCGAGGATATTGCGGATCGTCTCGCCGCCCATGCCGCAGACGCTGATCGCGCTGATCGCGTCGGCAGCCGTGATGGCTGCCAGGCCATCGGCCAGGCGCACGCTGACGTGTTGCTCCAGGCCATTCTCACGCACGGTGCGCTCGGCCGCCTGGAATGGCGTCGCAGCCACCTCCCCCGCCACTGCCGCCGCGATCAGGCCGCGGCGCAGCAACGCCACCGGCAGGTAGCCATGGTCGGAGCCGATATCCGCCAACCGCGCCCCAGCCGGCACATGCGCGGCTACGCGTTCCAGGCGCATGGACAATGTGTGTTCGTTCAACTGCGGTTCCTTCTTCACCACGAGTGTCAGTGCGAAGGCTATTGACGCACAAACTCCACCACCCGCTCCAGCATTCGATCACACGCATCCAGTTGCTGCAGACTGATGAACTCATCCGCCTTGTGCCCCTGTTCCATGCTGCCCGGTCCGCACACCACGGTGGGAATCCCCGCCTGATCGAACAGCCCGCCTTCGCTGCCGAAGGCGACGGTGCCGAAGTCCTGCGAACCGCAAAACTGCGCGACCCACTCAGCCGCCTGGCTTTGCGACGAAGTCGCCAACCCCGGATAGCTGGACAACTCACTGAAGCCGATCGCGCACTGCGCACTCACCGCCTGCATCGCCGGCAGCAGGGTTTGCTCGGCATACAACCGTAACTGGTGCGCCACCTGCCACGGGTCCTGGGTCGGCAGCGAGCGCACTTCGAAATCAAAGCTGCACTGCTGCGGGACGATATTCAGCGCCTTGCCGCCGCTCATCACGCCGGTTTGCACCGTGGCAAACGGCGGATCGAACGCCGCGTTCTGGAGTTGCGGCGCCTTGAGTTCCTCACCGAGCCGCACCAGTTCCCGGATCAAGCAGGCCGCGTATTCGATGGCGTTGACGCCTGACGGCGCATAAGCCGAATGACACGCCGCGCCCTGCACGTCGCAACGCACGGCCAATTTGCCTTTGTGCCCCAGCACCGGCTTGAGCTCGGTGGGCTCGCCGATCACACACAACAACGGCTTGACCGGCTGCGCGTGAAACCTTTCGATCAACGAACGCACACCCAGGCAACCCACCTCTTCGTCATAGGACAGCGCGATATGCACCGGCATACGCAACGACGCCCGCACCAGCGCCGGCACACAGGCCAGCACACAGGCGATATAGCCCTTCATGTCGGCGGTGCCACGCCCGTACAACTTGCCGTCTTTTTCGGTGAGGTCGAACGGCGCCACGCTCCAGCGCTGGCCGTCCACCGGCACCCCATCGGTATGCCCGGACAGCACGATGCCAGGCACATCCGCCGGGCCGATGGTCGCCAGCAGGTTGGCCTTGTTCTTGTGTTCGTTGAACACCAGTTCACAGGCGACGCCGTGGCCCTGCAAATACGTGCGCACGAAGTCGATCAGCGCGAGGTTGGATTCGCGGCTGGTGGTGTCGAAGCGCACCAATTGCGCCAGCAGGTCACGGCTGTGGCTCATCGGTCGTCTCCCGGCACCGCATAGCCCGGCGCGATGTGCGGGTTGAGGGCGCGGTCGAGGTAGTCTTGCAATTGCCCGCGATAGGCCTGCCAGAGCTGATCGAGGGCGCCAATCGGGTCGGCGTCGGCCCAGTCCACGCGCAGATTGACGATGGGCCACAGCAGATCATCGACCACCATCAGGGCCGCCGAATGCACTGGCCCCGCTTCGCCGCCGTGGGCCTGGCCTGCGTGCATCGCGGCGAGCAGCCGGTCGGCCAGATGCCCGGAGGCGTTCTCGAACGCGTCGACCATCGCAGCGATCACATCGGGATTGGCCAGCATGTTCCCGGCCGCCACGCATTGCTCGCCACTCTGCGCGGCATGCATGCCGAGGGTCTGCGCGCCGCTGAAGTGCGCGGTGCGGCCCAGGCGATCGATCACCGTCACCTGCCGATAGTCGCGGTGGTCCTGCCCGGCGAACACCGCCGCCACGGCCTCACTCGGCGCCATGCCCTGCTCCAGCAGGTCGAGAATCTGCGGGCCCAGGCTCGGCAGGGTGATGTTCTGCGACGCCACCGCGCCCACACCGGGGCGCAGCCACGGGCAACGCGCGCCCACGGCGATGCTCGACGAGCTGATAGCGATCCCCAACTGGCCCGTCTCGGCACAGCGGGCGACAACGGAAAAGGTCATAGGGCTTCCTCAGTCGAGCACCGACGCATCGGCGTCGATCATCATTTGCTTCATTTCTTCAAAATGCCGGCGCGAGAAATCGGTGATGCCTTCCCAGCCCCGCGCGGTTTTTTCCGCCACTTCATCGGACAACATCCGCAACGGCTGCCCGGTGGACCACGCCGTGACGAGGATCTGGCAGGCGCGCTCCAGGGTCCAGATATCGTCGAACGCTTCACCGATGGACGAGGCGGTCACCATCACGCCGTGGTTGCCCATCAACAGGCGGCTCTTGCCGTCGAGCAAACCGGCCAGGCGTGCGCCTTCGGCTTCGGTGTCGGCCATGCCGCCGTAGAGTTCGTCCACCGCCACGCGGTTGAAATAGCGCGCGGTGTTCTGGTCGATCGCCGGGATGTGCGGCTTGGCCAGGCACGCCACCGCCGTGGTGTAGACCGGGTGCAGGTGCAACACGGCGCGAGTGTGTGGCAGCAGTCGGTGGATCTGCCCGTGGATCGACCAGGCGGTGGCGTCCACGTTCGGGTGGTCGGCACAGGCGGGGTCGTCGGCGTTCAATAGCAGCAGGTCGCTGGCGCGAATGCGCGAGAAGTGCTTCCACTTCGGGTTGAGCAAAAACTGTTTACCATCGGCCGACACGGCAGCGCTGAAGTGGTTGGCCACCGCTTCGTGCATGCCCAGGTGGGCAACGATGCGAAAGGTCGCCGCCAGGTCGATGCGCGTCTGTTCTTCGAGGGATAACGCCATGGATCGGTCTCCGCAGGGCGCGACCGCAAGACTGCGGCCGCGCAATAGGCTTACTTGGGCATCAGCGCCGCAAGGTCGGCATCGGTAGGCGCCTCAAAGTTGTACTTCTTGAGCAAGGCCGCGTATTCCGGCGTGGCGCGGTACTTCTCCAGGCCGTCGAGCAAGGCCTGCTTGACCGTGTCATTGCCCTTCTTCACGCCGAAGCCGTTCAGCACCGGGTAGATCAAGGCGTCGGACGAAATCACCACGCGGCTGCCCAGTTTGTCGATCACGCCACGGGCCACGGCCGCGTCGGTGATCTGCGCTTCGACCGCATGGGCCAGCAGCGCCTGGGTGGTTTGCGGGTCCGTGCTGTACTCGCTGATCTGGATCGGCTTCAACCCTTTGGCCACGCAGTACTCGGCCGACAGTTTGTTCATCTGCGCCAGCCACGAGGTAGCGCCCATGGAACCGATCTTGTGGCCGCAGAATTCTTCCGGGGTCTTGGGTTGGAAGGTGCTGTCCTTGAGGGTCAGGATCGACTCGCCGCTTTTCAGGTAGGGAATCATGTCGATGACCTTGACCCGCTCGGCGGTGATGTACATCGACGAGTTGGTCACATCGAAACGCCCGGCCTGCAAGCCGGTGATCAGGTTGGGAAAGCGCGTGTCGAGGGTCTCGACCTTGCGTCCCATGACCTTGCCCAGGCCGTCCATGAACTCGATATCGAAGCCCGCCGGCTTGTTGTTATCCATGTATTCATAGGGGAAGAACGTCACATCGGAACCGGCGATGATCTTGCCGTCCTGCTGGAACGCCGAAGCCGCCAACGAGGTCATCGCAACCGCTGCGCCCAGCAGGCACACGGCAAGGGGACGAACACTTTTACGAAACGCTGTCATGGTCAATACCTGCAAGGGAGTTGGGAGGTTAGGCAGTGGCAGAATCTTGTCCGGCCTGTTGCACGAAGAACGACGCGCCACGGGGTTTCTGCGGCAAGCGCAGTTGGTTGTCCGTGGAACGTATCAAGCCACTTTCTTCACCGGCCACCAGCAGGCCGGCATGTGCGCTGGGCAGAGGGTTTTCGCCGAATGGCAGCGCGTCTTCAGCGGCGTAGACGCTGATGAACAGGGTGCGCGGCAGTTCGGTCTCGTTAGGGCTGGAAGCGTGCAGCAAGCGGGTGTGCATGAAGCACACGGAACCGGCCGGGCCGTAGCAGGCGATCGGTTGCCGGCAGTGTTCCGCGACCACTGCGTCGTCCACCGCGCCGGTGAAACGCTGGTTCTGCCAGTGCGACCACAGCGGGCCTTTATGGCTGCCGGGGATCACATTCAGCGGGCCGTTTTGTGGGGTCACTTCGCTGACCATCAGCAAGGCGGTGATGATGTCGTCGTTGCTGTGGGGCGTGAATAAAAAGTCCTGGTGCCACTTCACCTGGGTCGCGGTGTGGGGCAACTTCGAATTGATCTTGCTGTGGTGAAAGCGTGCGCCGCTGGCGCCGATCAACTGCGCGGAAATCGCCGCCATGCGTGAATGCAACGCCACGCGTTCATACACCGGGGAAATCTCGGTGGGCGAGCTGACACGGCGCAGCGACGGGTGATCGGCGCGATGGTCGCCCTCCAGATCGAAGCGTGCGCGGCCATCCACGGTCGTGCCCCAGCCCTGGTCATGGCGGCGACTTTCTTCTACCCATTGGTCGAAGTCGTGCTGCAGCGCGGCCACTTCGTCCATCGACAACACGCCTTCCACCACCAGGTAGCCGTCGCGCTGGAACTGCTCGATTTGATGTTGCTCGATCATTTTGTTTTTCCTGAACGTTAGAGGGTCACGCCAGCGAGACGTCCTTGAGGAACGCCTCCACGCGTGGGTTCTGGCCGCTGCGCAATACCGCAGGCGTGTCGTCGCAGACCACACGCCCCTTCTCCATGAACACGATGCGATCGGAGACCTTGAACGCGAAATTCATCTCGTGGGTGACGATCACCATGGTGATGCCCTCCTCGGCCAAGGCTTCGATGACCTGCAGCACTTCGTTGACTTTCTCCGGGTCGAGCGCCGAAGTGGGCTCGTCGAACAGCATGATCTGCGGGCGCATCATCAGCGCGCGGGCGATGGCCACGCGTTGCTGCTGGCCGCCGGAGAGTTGGTGCGGGTACTTCCAGGCGTGGTCGAGCATGCCGACCTTGTGCAGCAGCGCGTAGGCCTGTTGCTTGAGCTCGTCGGTGCGCCCCAGGCCGTGGTATTTCGGCGCCATCAACAGGTTGTCGAGCACGCTCAAGTGCGGGAACAGATTGAAGCTCTGGAACACCATGCCGATGTTCAGGCGATGCTCGGCGTGTTCGACGTACTGCGGTTTCTGCGCGCCGGTTTTGTTCAGGTGGATGAACGGCTGGCCGTTGATCCTGATCTCGCCGTTGTCCAGTTGCTCCAGGCCGTTGAGCAGGCGAATCAAGGTGGTTTTGCCCGACCCCGACGGCCCGATCACCGACACCACTTCACCGGGCAGGACCTGCAGGTTGACCGAGCCCAGCACCTCGATGTCGTTGTAGGCCTTGTGCAGCCGCGTGGCGTGCAGCGCCGGGGCCACAGTGGTGGCCGGACGTTGCAGCGCAACCCGTTGTTGCGTGGCCAGGGCCAGCACCGCCGCATCGGGAACCCGCGACACATTGCGCTGGTTGACGTCGAGAAAGCGCTCCAGGCGTTTGAGCAGGAAGTCGAACACGGTGACGATAAACACATAGAAGAACGCCACCGCCGCCATGGTTTCGATCACCAGGAAGTTCTGCGAATACAGGCGCTGGCCGACCATCAGGATTTCCGTCAGCGAGATCACCGACACCAGCGAGGTGAGCTTGACGATGGAGATGTATTCGTTGGCCAGGGATGGCAGCGCCACCCGCAATGCCTGGGGGATCACCACGCGCCATTGGGTGCCGAAAAACTTCAAGCCCAACGCCCGCGCCGCCTCGCCTTGACCTTTGGGGATCGAGAGCAGACCGCCGCGATGGATCTCGGCCACATACGCCGTTTCGCAAATCACCAGGGCCAGCAGGCCGGACCAGAACGGGTCGGCCAGAATCGCCGAAGTGCCGGGCAGCGCTTGAGGCAGGTTGTAGATAAAGATCAACAGCACCAACAACGGCAGGCTGCGGAACAGCCAGATATAGCCACGCGCGGGAACGCTGAGCAGCCCATGCCTGGATTGCTTGGCCAGCGCCAGCAGAAAGCCCAGACCGATGCTCAAGACCCAGGTCAGGGTGCTGAGCTTGATCACCGTCCACGTCGCGCGCCAGAACTCGGCATCGCCCAGCAGACCAAACATATAATTCCAGTCGAATGTCATCGTCGCGGTGCCCTGCCCCAAAAGAAGGAAATTGATCTGCGTCAATGAATTCAGAGTCGTGGCGGGAGGCCCTTAGGGTCAATTCGTAAAACCCGGTCCACTGGGTAGGCAGAACCTACGCAGCCCCCCTCCGCCCCCGAAACCACCAAAAATCAATGTGGGAGGGGGCTTGCCCCCGATAGCGGCGCATCAGCCAGCGGATATGTCGCTGACACACCGCAATCGGGGGCAAGCCCCCTCCCACATTGCATAGGCCGCACGCCCTGACCGAAAGGGTGCACGCCTGAACTCACCGCGCCGAACACGCCACCTTTTGGTGCAAATTCAGCTCACACCGCTGAGCGAGCGCACCGCATGCGGGTCAAAAAAGCTCGGCGGAGCCATGCCGGGGATGTACTGGTCAGACACAAACATCCGGCAGCGCTCGGCAAACGCCGACACCACGCGTGACAGTTGAGTGTTGCTCGCCGTGGCGTACCCCAGCTTCATCGGCCGGTGCGTGCCCGCCAGGCGCAGACGGATCACGCGTTTACCGTCCTGGGACAGGTTCGATTTGGGCCGCGCATTCGCGAAGGAATAACCGATCCCGTTGCCGACCATGGCGCGCACCGTTTCGAGGTTGGTGGAGCGCATGATGATGTTCGGCGTGGTGCCCGCCTGCATAAACAGGCTGAGGAAATAGTCGCGGCTCCACGGCGTGTCGAGCAGCACCACCGGGTACGCCTCCAGATCCTGCATGCTGACCGCCGACAGGCTCGCCAGCGGGTGATACTCGCCAACCATCACATACGGCGGCAGGTGCGCCAGGGGTTGGAAGTCGATGTCGGGGCTGGTCACCAGGTCGTAGGTCAGGGCGATGTCCAGCTCGCCGCTGCGCAGTTTTTCCAGCAGTTCCTCGTGGTTGCCCTCGGCCTGAGTCAGGCGCACGCCGGGAAACGCGCGGCCGAAGCCAAACACCAGCTCGGGGGTGATCATCGGCGCCAGCGACTCCAGGCAGCCCACCCGCAACGGCCCGCGCACGGTGTTCAATGACTCCGAGGCGATGGTGTAGAGGTTGCTCATCTGTTCCATGATCTGCTTGGCTTCTTGCATCACCAGACGCCCCACTGCCGTCAGGGAAATGCCCTGGGCGTGATGCCGGATAAACAGCTGGATGCCCAGCTCAGCCTCCATATGAGTGATCGCCGCCGAGATCGACGGCGACGACACATGGATGCGTTCAGCGGCGGCACTGATGCTGCCCGCCTCGCCCGACGCGACAAAATATTCCAGTTGGCGCTGAGTAATACGACTGAGCATCAGGCCTGTACCTCGGTAATGACTGTATGCCCAGCGTGTTGCAGGGTTCATGCCGGGATAGGCGCGGGGCCGGCGCAGGGCGATGACCAGCTCGGGCTTCGGTTTTTCCTAAGCACTACCCCGCACAAATGCTGGTTTCGCCCGGCAACAGGCGATGTGAAGCTGATTGCATCCCGCTTCCGACGAGTCGCCAGCCATGCCCACCCACACCCGCATCCGCATGTTCAACACAAAGCAGACCTACCCCAACCAGGCGCTGGACAACGACCTGTGCCAGGCCGTGCGCGCCGGCAACACTATCTATGTACGCGGCCAGATCGGCACTGATTTCGACGGCAACCTGGTCGGCCTCGGCGACCCGCGCGCGCAAGCCGAACAAGCGATGAAAAACGTCAAGCAACTGCTTGAGGAGGCGGGTTCCGACCTGTCCCATATCGTCAAGACCACCACCTATTTGATCGACCCGCGTTACCGCGAGCCGGTGTATCAGGAGGTCGGCAAATGGCTCAAGGGCGTGTTCCCGATATCTACCGGGCTGGTGATTTCCGGCCTGGGCCAGCCCGAGTGGTTGATGGAGATCGATGTGATCGCCGTGGTGCCGGACGATTGGGCCGTATGAAAGCGGCCGACGCCAACGTCGCGCTGCACGTCGCGAAATAAGCCGGAGAACCCCATGCCCCGCACCGTGTACTTCCTCAATGGCCCCAACGCCAACCTCTACGGGCTGGACAAGCACGGCAGCTACGGCAGCGCCAGCTTCGCCAGCATCGAAGCGTGTTGCCAGGGCCACGCCGCAGAGTTGGGCCTGACCCTGGACTTTCGCCAGAGCAACCATGAAGGCGTGCTGGTGGACTGGATTCAAGAGGCCCGCCTGAACGCCGACGCCATCGTGATCAACGCCGCCGGGCTGAGCTACAGCTCGGTGCCGATCCTCGATGCGCTGCTGGCGTTCGACGGCCCGATCATCGAAGCGCACATGAGCAATATCTGGAAGCGCGAAAGCTTCCGGCATCACTCCTACGTGTCCAAAGCCGCCACCGGCGTGGTCGCCGGGTTGGGCGCGCTGGGTTACCGACTCGCACTCACGGCGGTGGCCGAGCTGCTCAACGAACCGCAGCAGTGAGCAGGCCGATCATCGATCAAATGCGGCTCTGCGGTATTGCAGATAAACCTCTAACTTTTCAGGAAACGCCTATGTCCGTCGAAACAATCAACACCCTGGTAGTCGGCGCAGGCCAGGCCGGCGTCGCCATGAGCGAGCACCTGTCGCTGATGGGCGTGCCGCATATCGTGCTGGAGCGCAGCCGCATCGCCGAGCGCTGGCGTTCGGAGCGCTGGGACTCGCTCGTCGCCAACGGCCCGGCCTGGCACGACCGCTTCCCCGGCCTGAAATTCGAGGGCATTTCCCCCGAAGCCTTCCCGCCCAAGGAGCGCATGGCCGACTACTTCCAAGCCTATGTCGAGATGCTCAACGCCCCGGTGCGCACCGGCGTCGAAGTGCAGCAAGTGGAGCGCCATGTCGGTCGCCCCGGCTTCAAGGTGACTACCTCGGCGGGCGTGATCGAGGCCGCTAACGTGGTGGCCGCCACCGGCCCGTTCCAACGCCCCTCGATCCCGGACATCGTGCCCGCCACCGCGCCGCTGCATCAGTTGCATTCCTGCGCCTACAAGAACCCCGGCCAACTGCCCGAAGGCGCCGTGCTGGTGGTCGGCGCCGGTGCTTCCGGCTCGCAGATCGCCGAAGAACTGCAAAAGGCCGGCAAAACCGTGTACCTCTCGGTCGGCGAACACTACCGCCCTCCCCGCGCCTACCGCGGCCGCGACTACTGCTGGTGGCTCGGCGCCCTGGGCCTGTGGGATGAAGTCAAAATCCAGCCGAAGAAAAAACACGTGGCCTTTGCCGTCAGCGGCTACGAAGGCGGCAAGACCGTCGACTTCCGCCGCCTCGCGCATCAAGGGATCAACCTGGTGGGCGTCACCGAACAGTGGAACGCAGGCGTCATGACCTTCGCCCCTGGCCTGGCCGCCAACGTGGCAGAGGGGGATCGAGCGTACTTCGAGGTACTGCGCGACGCCGATGCCTATATCGAGGCAAACGGCTTGCCGTTCCCCGAAGAACCGCAAGCCTGGGAACTGCTGCCCGACCCGCAATGCCTGCTGGACCCGATCCTCAGCCTGAACCTGGCCGAAGCCGGCGTGACCACGATTCTGTGGGCCACCGGGTTCAAGTTCGACTTCAACTGGTTGAAGGTCGATGCGTTCGACGAGAACGGCGAACCGTTCCACAAACGCGGGATTTCGGCACAGAGCGGGATCTACTTCCTGGGCCTGCCGAATCTGGTGAACCGGGCGTCGTCGTTTATCTATGGGGTTTGGCATGATGCGAAGTACGTGGCAGATCACATCGTGTTGCAGAACGAGTACATGGCGTATGGCAAGGCTTAGCGCCTTGCTCCCAGCAGCCTTCCAACGACCGATCCGCTACAATCGCCGCTTTGGACATTCGCCAAGGAGGCAGCCATGAGCGTTCGTGGTCAAGATCGACAGATCGACAATATTGAATTCAATGTCAGCGACATTGCCCGCAGCAAAACTTTCTACGGCCACGCGTTCGGATGGACGTTCGTCGACTACGGCCCGACCTATACCGAATTCAGCGATGGCCGGCTGACGGGTGGCTTCACCACGGGGGAGCCGGTGCGGCCGGGCGGTCCTTTAGTCATCTTGTATGCGGACAATCTCGAGGACGCGCAGCGGCGGCTCAAGGCTGTGGGCGCGGTGATCTCCCGCGAAACCTTTTCGTTCCCCGGTGGAAGCAGGTTCCACTTCATTGATCCTGACGGCTATGAACTGGCCGTTTGGACAGCGCAACAGTAAAGACTGAGCTTTTATCGATTGAGCGAGCGCATGGTTTTATACATGCGCAAACTGTCCTTCCCCACTTTTATGCTGTTTCTGTGCTTGCAGGGTTGTGCAGAGATACCCACCCGTTCGGATGTAAATGCCGGATTGGCCCCCTGCACCTCGTCGTCGCCCCGATTCTCCTCCTCCAGTCTCCGCCACATCGGCCGATAACCTTATTAGCCGCAAGCCTATTGCATGCGTCCACTCACTGGATCGAGCCCGTCGCCATGAATCCACTCAACTTCCTAAAAAAAGCCCGGGCCGATCGTCAAGGCACCGCCACCCTCACCTGCACCGCCAATGAGCTGGAGTCTTCATTGGCTAACCTGCGCATCGCGCCGGTGCTGATCACCGGTTTCATCTCCCCTCACTTGGACATCGACCAGGTCGCCGCCAAGCTCAAGCGCCGCTTCCCGCAAACCAGCATCAGCCTGTGTACCTCCGCCGGCGAGTTGTGCAACGCGGCGAATTCGCTGTATTGCACCACCGGCGAGCGCTGGGACCGGATTGTGCTGCAGCTGTTTGACGACAGCCTGATCGCCTCCGCCGAAGTGGTGATGGTGCCGCTGGAGTGTGAAGACATCCGCAGCGGCGGCAAGCGCATGGGCATGAAGGAGCGGATTGCCAAGCTGACGAGCAATATCAAGCGCGTGCAGGCGCACACACTGATCGACCATCGCGACACGCTGGCCTACGTGGTGTTCGACGGGTTATCGGCGTCGGAGTCGTTTTTCATGGAGGCGCTGTATGAATCGGGGCGTTTCCCCTGCCTGTTTGTCGGCGGGTCGGCCGGGGGCAAGCTGGATTTCCAGAAAACGCTGATCCATGACGGCCAGCGCAGTTACCAGAACCACGCACAAATCGTGTTCCTGAAGACCGCCGCGAATGTGCGTTTTGGCGTATTTAAAAGCCAGAACTTCAAACCGGCTGATTTGACCTTCAACGTGCTGACCGCCTCCGAAGAGGACCGCACGATTGACCAGGTGATCGACAGCGCGGGCAATATCAAGAGCATGGTGCAGGCGCTGTGTGACGCCTTCAATTGCGCGCCCCAGGCGCTGGAGTCGAAGTTGGCGGATTATTCGTTCGCCATCCGCGTGGGCAATGAGTTGTTCGTGCGCTCCATCGCACGGATCGACTATGAACACCAGATCGTCCAACTGTATTGCGACGTGGCACCCGGCGAGGAGTTGGTGATGGTCCGGCGCACGCCGTTGCGTGAGGCCACCCGCGTGGACTACGAGCAGTTTCTGCGCGGCAAGGGCGGGCAGCCGGTGGCGGGCATTCTCAATGACTGCATTTTGCGCAGGCTGAACAACGCCACCGAATTGGGCAGCATGGCCGGGACGTTTGGCGATGTGCCGCTGGCAGGGATGTCGACCTTTGGGGAAATCCTGGGCTTGAACCTGAACCAGACGCTGACCGCAATTTTCTTCTTTCGGGTGGCCAAGGGCGCCAGCTTCAGCGACGAGTACGCGGACAATTTCATTGCGCACTACGGCGAGTTCAAAGCCTTCTTCCTACGCCGCCAGGTGAATAAACTGGCGGGATTGAACCATGTAGTGGTCAAGCAGATTGCGGCGTTCAAAAACAATGACTTCAGCGGCGCCCTGAATACCCGCGGGCTGGACAGCAATATTTTGCCGGTGTTCGAGGGCCTGGCGGACCTGGGCCAAGTGTTGGCCCAGGCCGAACGTCAACACGCGGAAATCTCCTCGCAGATCAAGCATTACTCCGGCGAGTTGCACGCCTCGATGGACGAACTGGTTGGCACCATCGACCAGCAGAACACCGTGTCTGCGAAGGCCGGGGCGACGGTCGAGGGCTTGTCCAGCCAGGCCGATGATGCCGTGGTCGGTGCGCGGACCCTGGCCGGTTCGAGTTTGCGCATCCAGTCGATTGTGCAGGTGATTCAACAAATCGCCGGCCAGACCAACCTGCTGGCGCTCAACGCGGCGATCGAAGCCGCGCGCGCTGGCGACCTGGGCCGGGGTTTTGCGGTGGTGGCGGACGAGGTGCGCAAGCTGGCGGAAATCACCCGCAAGAATGCCGCAGAAATCGGCGTGGATATCGACCTGTTATCCGGCGAAATCCAGCGTGTTGCCCAGCAGATTGAAGACCAGTCCAGCGGCGTCGGTGCCTTGCGCGAAATGCTCGATGCACTGGAGGCGTCAAGCCGTGCGACAGAGGGGACTGCGCAACGGACCAAGACGATTGCGGATACGCTGACTGGGCTTACGCATGCGTAGACCCCCATGGGGTCTACCTCGGATGCTCAACTAGCTTGAACAGATTGCTCAGCCGGATCGGGCGCGTGTTGGAAGAGGTTTGATTACGAGGCCATCGAGTATAAACCGAGGGGGCCGGCCTTCAGGGGAATCGGCGCCCGGAGTGAAATATTGCATAGGGGGGCCAGGTATGTGATGCTCCGCACCTCATAGGTAGGGGGGGTATATTGTGAGCCATATAGCGGCAAACAAAGACAGTCTGATCAAGCGTGTCAAACGCATTGCCGGTCAGATTCAAGCGGTGGAAAGAGCACTGGAATCGGACAGCGATTGCGCCAAGACCCTGCACCTGGTCGCCGCCACACGCGGCGCCATCAACGGTTTGATGGAAGAAATCATCGAAGAACATGCCAGGGCGCATGTGGCGGACCCATCCCTCAGCGAGGAAGAACGTAACCAGGGCGTAGAAGAGCTGCTTGAAGCCATTCGGCGGTACTCGAAATGAGCCTCGATCACGCGCACGGTCACACCCACGAGCATGTCTTCCTCGGCGCGGCCCACGAAGAAAACGCCAAGCGCACCTTATGGGTGGTGATGCTGACGGTAGTGATGATGGTCGCGGAAATCGCCGCCGGCGCCCTGACCGGTTCGATGGCCCTGCTGGCCGACGGTTTTCATATGGCCACCCATGCGGGTGCGTTGGGCATCGCCGCTGCGGCCTATGCCTATGCCCGGCGCCATGCGTCCAGCCCGCGCTTCAGCTTCGGTACCGGCAAGGTCGGCGATCTGGGCGGCTTTGCCTCGGCGCTGATCCTGGCGCTGGTGTCTCTGGGCATTGGCATCGAGTCGATCATGCGCCTGCTGCAGCCGACCGAGGTGCAGTTCGGCACGGCGACGCTGATTGCCGTGGTGGGACTGGTGGTCAATATCGTCAGTGCGCTGTTGCTCGGCCACGGTCATAGCCACGGGCATGACCACGAGCACGAACATGGCCATGGCCACGATAACAACCTGAGATCCGCCTACGTGCATGTGCTCGCCGACGCGCTGACCTCGGTGCTGGCGATTGCTGCGTTGCTGGCGGGGCGGTATCTGGGTTGGGTCTGGCTGGACCCGGCGATGGGCATCGTCGGCGCCATCGTGATTGCACGCTGGGCCTGGAGCCTGATGGGCGTGACCGCCGGCGTCCTGCTCGATCAGACCGACGTGCATGTTGCCGCAGAGATCCGAGAACTGGTGGAACAAGCGGGCGACGCGACGATTACCGACTTGCACGTCTGGCAGGTAGGGCCAGGTGTGCATGCGGCAATCGTGAGCGTCGTCGGCCACGCCACAGCGGATGCCGACAGCATTCGCGAGCGCCTCAAACCGGTGCATGAAGTAAGTCACCTCACCGTCGAGTTTCGCACGCTCGGTGCGGCGTAGCGGCGACGCTGGGCGACTCACACGCCTTACGTGCGCCCTACTGACCCGGAGACCGGAAGATTACCGAGCAACTTCAGCCCGGTACTCTTCACGAACGCGTCATAGTCCATCGGCCGCTGGATGCGCGGGTCGGGGTAGAACAGGTTGGTGCGTTCCTCGCCCTTGGCATCCTGCAATTGCGCGGCGTTCAGACGCTCGACCACCACCAGCGGCGTCTTGCTGGTCTGCGAATAGAGCACTGCAAAATTGTCGGAGCACAGGGCCAGGGGGCGCATACCTGCAGGCACGGTGGCGGTGTTGATGGGTTTCGCGGCGGGGAAAAGATCGGCACAGCCATCAAAGGACGCGCGTTGCTCGGTGGCGGTATAGAGGTTGGGCAGACTGCGGGCGTGGGCCACGGTCGAGAGCAAAACAAGGGCCGACAACCCGACGGCAAGGTTGCGTAAGTGCATGCTTTAGATCTTTTTGGTAAGGGTAAATCGATGACCACCGACGGTGGTGCGGGGGCTGTTGATCCTGAAAAGCCTGGTTAGTGCCACACGGCGGCCCCTGCTCTATGCTTGGGCCGCGAGTTGCAGCCCACCTGCACAGACAATTGCGCTCAATGGACGGCAAAAATCAGCGTTTGATTGATATGACCACATTGGCGATTCTGAACATCGGGCTAAACTCCAATACCCAGTCATGCTCCGCAAGGGAGTCAGCGTGCCATGCAGTCCACCCTCAAACTGCTCGATCAACCCACCCGATATATGTTCTTCACCGGCAAGGGCGGCGTCGGCAAAACGTCGGTCTCCACCGCGGTGTCAATCGCACTGGCTGACGCAGGCAAGAAAGTACTGCTGGTCAGCACAGACGCCGCCTCGAACCTTGATGAGATGCTCGGCGTTGAGTTAAGCAATCAACCTGTCGCGGTGCCGCACGTGCCTGGAATGTTCGTGCTCAATATCGACCCGGGGACCGCAGCCATTGACTATCGGGCGCGGGTGGTCGAACAAATGGGCGATCAGGCCAGCGATGAAGACATTGCCCTGGTGCGCGAGCAACTCTCAGGGGCATGCACGACCGAAATCGCAACCTTCGATGAGTTCTCGCACCTGCTGTCGCAGAGCAGCGCGGCCTACGAGCACATCGTGTTCGATACCGCGCCCACGGGGCACACGCTCAGACTGTTGAGCCTGCCAAAAGCGTGGAGCGGCTTTTTGAAGGGCAATGATCGTGGTGCGTCATGCCTGGGGCCGCACTCAGGCTTGAAAATGCAGGAGCAGCTATTCAATCAGGCATTGGCGGCGCTCAACGATCCAGCCTTGACCACTGTTGTACTGGTGACCCGCCCTGATAAAGGCGCACTCGGCGAGGCGGCACGCTCCAGCGATGAGCTGCGTGAATTGGGCCTGAAAAACCAGCGCATGGTGGTGAATGCGGTGTTTAAACGCAGCAATTTGCATGACCCGATCGCAGCAGCGATCGAGGCCGTAGGCCAACAGGCGCTCGACGAGATGCCCGCGTCGCTGCGCCAGCTTTCAGCCGACTACATCCCACTCAAGGCAGTCGATTCCGTGGGCCTGCCCGCACTTCGCGCACTGCTGACCCCGGAGCTTGCTCGCCCTGCCAGCACTGCAACCCCGGCACCGGCACGCCTGGAATATCACGCACTCTCGGAATTGATCGCCGAGCTAGCCCACGACCAGCACGGCTTGATCATGGTCATGGGCAAAGGCGGTGTTGGCAAAACCACCATTGCCGCCGCCATCGCGTTGGGCCTCGTGCAGCATGGCAAGTCCGTACACCTGAGTACGACAGACCCTGCCGCACATCTGGCGGTAACCCTCAACGCCGAGGTGCAGGGGCTCAGCGTTGGCCGCATCGACCCTAAGGTCGAGACCCAAAAATACGTGGACAAGATCGTCGCTTCCCGCGCGCCAGGCCTGACGGCAGACGAAATAGCCTTGCTCATCGAGGATCTGCGATCCCCCTGCACCGAAGAGGTCGCGGTGTTCCACGCATTCTCCCGCGTGGTTGCTCAAGCCAAAAGCGCATTCGTGGTATTGGACACCGCCCCCACCGGGCACTCCCTGCTACTGATGGACGCCACAGGCGCCTATCACCGCCAGATGGTTCGCGAATTCAAAGGCAAAGCCTCGGACCACATCGTCACGCCACTGATGCGCCTGCAAGATGCGGACTACACCAAAATCATTCTCGTGACGCTGCCCGAAGCCACACCGGTGTCTCAGGCGGCGGCGCTGCAGGATGACTTGCGCAGGGCCAACATCGAACCGTTTGCCTGGGTGGTCAATAAGTCGCTACTGGCCACCGATACGATAGACCCGCTGCTGCGAGCGCGCCTGGATAGCGAGCGCAAACAAATGGCGAGGGTGGCCGACGAAACCCAGCACGCCGTCATCGTGGTGCCCTGGACGGCGGAGCCGCCGGTTGGCGTCGCCGGGTTGAAGCGCCTGCTGGACTGAAGCGATACGCGGCGAACTCATGCTGTGCGCCTGGATTGCTGGAGCAAATCCCAAACCCCAAAAAGCCTGCATCGCGGCAGGCTTTTCTCTGTCTGGCACGCCCCGGACTCGAATAGAGAAACAAGCATCCGTTTTGCAATGAGACCCTGCTGATTTATATCCCTACGATTATCCCAATCAAGTTCGTACTTTATGCGAATTCTTCGATGTTCCATCAGCACGGCAGCAGCAAGACGTAGGCCTGTCTGTACTGGGTTTATCAGAACCGTATTTATCGCCAGACAGCCTTCAGACCCGCTCTCAGCGTTGATACAAAGCTTTTCAATGACGGATCTTTCTCGGCGTGCTGCTTAAGCCTGCCGATGAAAATCCACTCATATTCCGCCCAAAAAATTCGAATCGTTTTGGGTGATTTGCAGTCGAATACAACTTGATAAATTCTTGTTTCTCGCTGCTGAACGACGACGCATTGCTCAAGGCAAACCAACACTCGTTGCCCTGGCTCCAGGGTCGGAGCATTCAGCGGAAGGCGCTTCTCAATTGCTGTTTTCCGCATGATGACTGCCGTCCTTAAAATTCAAAAACCTTACGCGTTGCATCAAAAGCAAGGGAGTCCGCTGCGCCGAGGCACTCATCTGGAGCCTTTGCGCATGACGCCCTACGGGGCGTTCAACAATCACGCAAAACCGGCCGCACGGTCGTGCACCTGCAAAGCCACGCCTTGGGCGGACCTACTCGGCGCCGCGTGGCTCAGGTGCTTCGACAATCCTGCTCATGACTAGCCTCAAGCGACTCATATGTGCATAATATTATCATGTAATGATAATAGAAAGGCAATCGACTCGCCCCTGCTTCAGGCAGGGGCGAGGTCTTTTAATCAATTGCGGGGTGGCAAATACATGCATGAGAACAGCAATACGTGAGCGCTTGGAGACCCGTATGAAACGTGAGGACGTAAAAACCAAATACGCTGAAGGCATTCAGTTTGATACCCATTTGATTGCCAACCCGGCCAATACCCAGGAGTGGATCGTCTTCTTTAAAAAGGATGCAGGAAGAAGCTTCTTCCTAGTCAATGACAACGAAGAAATCGAACCCTTTCGGTACCTTGATGATTTGATTCATGAACTGCGAGAAATCGGTATCAAGGTTGCTGAAATTCACTTTTGAATTGTTTTCCTTGGAGTGTCGTCATGTCCGTCAAAATCGAGCAGCTATCTAGCCAGAGTGAACATCGGTGGTCTGTGTGCATTGGAGCCAGGCGCATTCAATTTCGCAATGAACAGGGCGCAAAAGATTACGCAGAAAAGCTAAAAGAGCGTATTGAAGCCCCGCACTCATTCCCTCGCGCATGGTCGTCCGCCGACAAGCGCGATAGCAGCGAACAATAATATTTAATGAATTTCTATTAACGCTAACATTACGACAACACAGTATTGCTACTTCCGTAGCGCGCCGTGGAGCTTCTGCTCTCGACCCAGTGGCCGCATGGGGTTCTGGGTAGGTCAGCGTGGAACACACGCAGAAAATCGCCAGCTCGTAGTGAGCTGGCGAATCGGACGACGCGCGTGTTTCCTGATGCGCTATTTAGCCGCGCACGTAGGCCACCAAAGCGTCAGCGAAGGACTCAGTGGTACCGGCTCCGCCCATATCGGGTGTCACTTGATCACGGGAGTTTTCCAGAACAGCGCGGATAGCGGTACGCACGCGTGTCCCCTTGTCCACCATGCCCAGGTAATCAAGCATGTCTGCGGCAGCCAACAACAATGCACATGGGTTCGCGATGTTCTTGCCGGCGATGTCCGGCGCCGAGCCATGGACCGCTTCGAAGATGGCCGCATCGGCGCCGATGTTGGACCCCGGCGCCAAGCCCAAGCCACCGACCAGGCCAGCGCACAAGTCTGAAAGGATGTCGCCAAACAGGTTGGTGGTGACGATGACATCAAATTGATGGGGGTTCATCACCAACTGCATACAGGCGTTGTCGACGATCATCTCGTGGAATTCGATTTCCGGATAATCCGCAGCAACTTCACGCGCCACATCAAGGAACAACCCGGAGCAAGACTTGATGATGTTGGCCTTGTGCACCGCAGTCACTTTTTTACGGCCTTTGCTACGAGCCAGCTCGAACGCGTACCGCACGATGCGTTCAGAGGCTGTGCGCGTGACGCGAATGCTCGCCAGAGCAACTTCACCGTCCTCCGAAATACTCTGCCCTTCTGGCAGGTACGCCCCTTCGGTATTTTCGCGCACCGTGATGATATCGATATCTTCGAAGCGTGAACGAGTGCCAGGGAAACTGATCGCTGGCCGGACGTTGGCGTAGAGATCGAAGTGGCGGCGAAGGTGAACGTTGATCGAGGAGAAGCCGCGGCCAATCGGCGTGGTCAGAGGGCCTTTGAGTGCGACACCGTGTTTGGCGATCGTCTCGATGGACACGGGCGGCATCAGTTGCCCATGCTGCTGCAAGGCCTCCAAACCGGCCTCAACGAAGTCATACTGAAGATTGCAGTCAAGGGCATCGAGTACGCGTAGCGTCGCTTGCATGATCTCAGGGCCGATGCCGTCACCCTTGATGATTGCGATGGTTTTGCTCATGGTCTCTTCCTTAACAGCGCTTTGTCAGCCTGCTGTTTTGATGGGGGCATTGAGACTGGTGTCACGAGTCTGCTGATAGGCATTGACTGTCTGACGGCTTTCACCGCGGCAGAGTGCCGTGTGTCATCCTCCGCGCCGTGACTGCGCAGGTCATCACGGATCAATTGACGAGCGACCTGAGTGGGTGTCAGCTCTCGCGTCGCACAAAACGGGCATGAACGCGACTGCTACGAGCGAGCGCCCGGATCAAGCGTGCAGTCATTTGCTCCACCGATAACGCGCATAACATTAACATACAATGCTAATTCCACGTGGTGGAAAGCAGCGTTTTCCCGATGAGACAAAGGTCTTAGAACGCCTGTGCGTGGCAGGGCCAGGTCGCGTTTAGGCAGGCATAAAAGAAGACGAGTTGTGGCTCGGTTCATTCAAGAACGGATGATCTTGCAAATGGCGGGCTGTCGATATTCAGGCGCTGCGGCGGCTGGATGCACACTGAGTGCGACAGTTGCCAACCGTGCAAAAGGTCGTGCAACTGCCGCACATCAGCCTGATGGACCTCCGCTTACAGCGGGTAGTGCGCTGGGTAATGCAGCTTCGCAACACCGGTGTCGATAGCGGCCTTGGCCACTGCGCCGGCGATTGCACCGAGCAGGCGAGCATCGAGTGCTTTGGGGAGAATGTAATCGCGCCCAAACTCAAGCTTATCGACATTGAATGCTTGCAGCACTTCCACAGGGGTTGGCTCTTTGGCCAATTGGCGCAGTGCTTCCACTGCCGCAATTTTCATCGCTTCGTTGATCCGGGTTGCCCGAACATCCAGGGTCCCGCGAAAGATGAACGGAAAGCCCAGAACGTTATTAACTTGGTTCGGGTAGTCAGAACGACCGGTCGCCATGATCAGGTCATCACGTGTGGCCATGGCCAGTTCGTAGCTGATTTCAGGGTCGGGGTTTGAGCAGGCAAACACGATCGGCTTGGGAGCCATCGCCGCCAGCGCTTGCGCCGGAAGAAGATTGGCTCCAGACAGCCCCACAAACACGTCAGCACCGCTCATGGCTTCCATCAGCGTAAGCGGGCCACCGTCGTTAACGAATTGTGCTTTGTATGGGTTGAGGTCTTTGCGGGCGGAGTGGATGACCCCGGTGCGATCGACCATGTACAGATTGCTTTTTTGCGCGCCAAGACTGAGCAGCAGGCGCATGCAGGCCGTGGCTGCGGCACCCGCGCCGAGGCAAACGATTCTCGCGTTCTCCAGCGTTTTGCCCTGAATTTCCAGCGCATTGAGCATACCGGCCGCAGTGACGATGGCGGTGCCGTGTTGGTCGTCATGGAAGACCGGGATGCTGCACAGCTCGATCAGGGCTTCTTCGATTTCAAAGCACTCAGGGGCTTTGATGTCTTCCAGATTGATGCCACCAAAGGTGTCAGCAATACGCACGACTGTGTCGATAAAGGCCTGGGAACTCTCAGCATTGACTTCGATATCGATCGAGTCGATGCCGGCAAAACGTTTGAACAGCAACGCTTTGCCTTCCATGACCGGCTTGCTGGCCAAGGGGCCTAGATTGCCGAGGCCCAAAATGGCCGTACCGTTTGTGATCACGGCCACCAGATTGCCTTTTCCGGTAAAGCGATAGGCGTTCTCCGGGTCCTTCGCAATTTCGCGAACAGGCTCGGCTACGCCGGGGCTGTACGCCAGTGCGAGTTGGGCGGCGGTGTCGGCAGGCTTGGTCAGCGCAATGCCGATTTTTCCTGGGGTTGGGAATTCATGGTAATCCAGTGCAGCCTTTTTGAAGTCGGTAGTCATGCGAGCCCCTAATTAGACGTTGATTACAATCTTATGTTAACACTATTATAATGCAAGGCAATGAGATCCTGAGCCACAGACCAGGATCACATTGCCGGTTTGAATGCTGCTGATGAAGGGGTTTATCAGCCGTCAGACTCACTCTATTGGCCCTAAGAATTCAGGGCGGGCCTGTATTTTTTGGCCAATAGAGCCCTCCTATGCTTGAACCCGTCTTAGGCCACCTTGTGTGGCCGTTTTTTTTTTGCGCGCACGAATACCCAATGCGCCACGACCTAAGCGCGGCACATCGGGATTCAGGGGTTTCTCATTGCGTTTTGGGTGCTGATCCACGCACTTCGACAATCGTGCGAATGGAATTCAGGGAACAGGATGGGGGGCGTCGACTCTTTCTTTAACAGCGCTCAATCGTTACAGACATGATCAACCTTCCTGAGTGCAGCTCTCAGAAATGAACTTCGGCGGACTTGATACCCAGCTCGCGAAGCTCATGGATCAGATCATCGAGGCGTCCAAATGACTCCACTTCCTCATTGTCATTGACCAGAAAATAGCTTCTCCCTGCATCCTTCTTGAACAGAATGATCCACTCGTGCGTGTTGGCCGGATTGGCTATCACGTGGGTGTCGAAGTGCATGCCTTCCCCGTGGTTGGTTTTGACATCTTCGCGTTTCATGCGGGGTCTCCGGGCATAGGGTTCAGCTCTCTGAGCACTGAATCTAGAGCGTCTCAGGTGTTGTGCCGAGGCTAGACCAATTGCTTTGCTATTATCACATCGTGTGAATAGTATGCACATGCCACCAGAACGAGGCTAGTCATGATTGCGATACGAGAAGCTTGGAAAGCGGGCTTGTTAGGGCGCGAACATTGGCTTAGAAATATCGTCTCGGGGGTCATCGTCGGCGTCGTGGCGCTGCCCTTGGCCATGGCATTTGCCATCGCCTCCGGCGTCAAGCCGGAACAGGGGATCTACACGGCCATTGTGGGTGGCTTGCTGGTTTCGCTGTTCGGCGGAAGCCGGCTTCAGATTGCTGGCCCCACAGGGGCGTTCATCGTCATTCTGGCCAGCGTGACAGCCAAGTACGGTGTTGATGGCTTGCAGGTCGCGACAATGATGGCCGGGGCAATTTTATTACTGCTCGGTATCACCAAACTTGGCGCGCTCATCAAGTTCATCCCTGACCCCGTTATTGTTGGATTCACTGCCGGCATCGGGGTGATCATTTGGGTTGGCCAATGGAAAGACTTTTTGGGCTTGCCGAAAATCAGTGGCGAGCATTTCCACGAGCGGCTGTGGCACCTCATCCAGGCATTCCCCAGCCTTCATGTACCCACGACACTGTTAGCCCTGCTGAGCCTGGCACTGGTGATCCTCACACCCAGACTGCCCGGCGTAAAGCGCGTTCCTGGCCCCCTGATCGCCATGGTCGTGGTGACGGCATTGCATGCCTATTTTCAATTCGACGGCGTGGCCACGATCGGGAGTGCCTTTGGGGGCATTCCCCAAGGGCTTCCCCAAATAGGCCTTCCTCAAATAACGCTGCCACAGGTCATTGAGTTGATTGGCCCTGCATTTGCAATCGCAATGCTGGGGGCCATCGAGTCACTGTTGTCGGCCGTTGTCGCCGATGGGATGGCCGGCACCAAACATGACTCCAACCAGGAGTTAATCGGCCAAGGCATTGCCAACCTGGTTACCCCGCTGTTTGGTGGCTTTGCTGCGACAGGTGCGATCGCTCGAACAGCAACCAACGTCCGCAATGGCGGCAATAGTCCAATCGCGGGGTTTACGCACGCCCTCACGTTGATTCTGCTGATCTTCTTCTTGGCTCCTTTGGCTTCGGATATCCCACTTTGCGCGCTGGCCGCGATCTTGTTCGTGGTCGCTTACAACATGAGCGAACTGAAGCACTTCAAGCGCATGGTCAAACGCGCCCCCAAAGCAGACGTCGCCATCCTTTTAATCACCTTCGGCCTGACCGTTTTCAGTGATCTGACGATCGCCGTGAACATTGGGGTCATTCTCGCCATGCTGCAATTTATGCGTCGTATGGCTTCCTCCGTGGAGGTACAGCTCATGGTCGAAAAAGAGCTGGAGGTGGAGTTGCGCATGAATGGGCATACACATCTTCCTCCCGGTGTTTTGGTTTACACCATTGAAGGCCCCCTTTTCTTTGGCGCAGCAGAAACCCTTGAGCGTGCTTTGGCTCAAACGCACACCGATCCCGAGACGTTGATTATTCGCCTGAAGCGAGTGCCGTTTATGGATATCACGGGCCTGCAAACGCTGCTCGAAGTGATAGAGCAACTGCAAAAACGCAACATTGTCGTAAAGCTGTGCGAAGCCAACGAAAAAGTGCTTGGCAAGCTCGACAAGGCAGGGATTCTTCAGGCGCTTGGTTCACAGCATTATCATGCTGACTTCAGCGGCGCACTGGTCAGCCATGCCCCGATTAACGAGACTCAGGGCTAGGCGTGGGGGCAGGAGTGAATGAGGCGCGACAAGCAGGCATTTGTCGTGCCCGCTCATACAGGGATGAATTATTTGCCATTGGCCGCAATTTTGCTTTTGGTCGCGTAGGACACGCCATGCGTCTCCAGGTAGTCCCTAATAAGCTGACGAACGACCTGAGAAGGCGTCAGATCCTGAGACGCACAAAGTTCCTCAAGGGCTTTTTTCTTGACGGGATCAATGAGCACAGTCAGTCGTGCAGTCTTGTTTTCCATGGAATTGCCTGTCGCCTAAATCGATCAATGATAATCAAATTATAATAGCAGGGCATTCATTTGTCACCGGTTAGGTTCTGGTCGTAAGACGGCTTCCTGCAAATCACGTTGTACGCCTGGATTGCCGGGTCAACCAGGCGCTGGCAAGGAATGCTCCCGGGCAATTATGGGCGGGGGCGTCCATCCCATTGCTTACAGAAAGACAATCTGTGTGCGAGGCATCCGTCACTATTTTTTTATTGTCATACGCCCCCCCAGAACAGCGTTTCCGAGCCTTGCTGTTTGATGCTATGCCTATCAAGCATCACCCATTGGTCATCCTCTTTTACGTTGGCGACTCTCCAGTCGGGCTGCGGTGTCTCAGAACAGGCGTGAATGAAACTCGGGTTACTGGTGAGCCCTGAATAAAGGGATGACGTCAGGGAGCGTGCGCCCACGTACACGCCGTTTTGCCGATTGATATAAACCCGCGCAAAGGGAGAATCAATATACGCGGCACGCAGTTGCGCCACGCTGCAAGACGCCTCCAATTGCACAACGGTGCGTTCCGGTTTTGCATCTGTTTTCGGAGCGACGAGCTGGAAATTCAATCTGTCTCCGTCACGGAATACCGTATCAGCTACCACAGGTTGACCCAGAAAAACGTCATATGCCTTTACCGCACTTTTGCTCAGCGACACTGACTACCCCCCCCCGACGGCTGCCACGGAAAGCAGTAACGCAATTCGTTGCACAGGTATTCCTTAGAGAAGTTCTGGAGTAAGCGCCGTTTTTCAAGAGTCATCGCGGTGCTCGCCGTATTTTGCGCGTCGTGACCGGTCATTTCGCTACCGGCAAAACCAACTCCTTCTGCCCTTCCACCGTCACGTCATAAACCTTCTCGCTACACACCGAGAACCCCTGCAAATCAAACTCCACCAGATAGGTCTTGTTCGCTTTCGGCAGAAAGCTGCGCGACAACGGCCCGCACTTTTCCAGGCTGTACGAGGTCCCGCGATCATTGCGCCAGTTCGCAACGCCCTCCACCACCGTCAACTGATCCGCCGGCACCAACGTCTCCCGGAACGGCCGGGCACGATAGAGCCCATGGGCCAGGCCCTTGTATAACCCTCGGACAAACGCCGGCGCCTGTTGCTCCAGGGAATCGTTGTAAACAACCCCCACGCCGCTCAAATTCCCCACGGGCCCAGCGCTGAAGCTCACCTGCGATTCGGTGCTGAGCATTCTGAAAATAACCTTCGCATGGTGGTCGTCTGCCGTCAGTACGACCGGCTTGGGTTTGGCCGGCGGCAGGCCTTTATGAGAAGAACAACCCGCACCAAAAACAGCCACCAGGCACAACGGAAAGACCCAAGCAAAGGAACGACCCATAGATAAATTCAAACCCTGTTAAATGCCATGATGGTTAAGTGCGAGATAGCTTAATGCCATCATTTGAAAAAGTATCTCCCCAACCGCCCATGTGCCTCGTAATATTCCCGGTCGGGAGCTGATGAAGGGCCGCAATGGCAGCCTGTTGACCCTGCCTTACCTGGGCGCAGAACGCACCATGGCCACCCTATTCGATAACAACGATATGTTCTGACTCAGACGCTCTTCGTTCAGCGCTTCAAATTTCGAGCGCCATTCGGGAAATAGCTCGATTGAGAGGTCTTTGATGACTTTGAAGGCGGTTGGTGAACGGCGGTAAGTGGGGAGGCGATACTCCAGGCGGTGGGCAGGAATGCCTTCTGTCGCAGCACGACGAAAGCTCACTGCGGCCGGGATCTTGGTCTGGATCATCTGGACCTTCGGATGATCAGAAAAAGTTTCGGTTAGCGTGTGATAGATCAGGTTTGCATCGTTGGTTGCATCAAGCTTGTTGATCACGACATTCAACATTGGCGTCTCTGCACCCAGCGCTGCCAACGGCTCAAGATCTCGATAGAGCTGGAGCATTCCACGCTGAAACTCTCGTGCAGTCAGCATATCTGGGGTGATGGGCGAAATAGCCATGTGTGCCCCAAGTAAGGCCATCTCCAGCACGATGGAGCGAGCTCCTTGGGTATCGATCAGAATCAGATCAAAGTCCTGCTCGAAAGCCGGCAGCAGATTCTTGAGACGAAGGCGCCCGTCAGCAGCATGGAGCAACAAATTTCCCAGCTGATTGAACGGATCATTGGAACGGATCAATGAGAGATTAGGAATGCAGGTCTGCGAAATGACCTGGTCGGCCCGAGTCTCGTTATTCGCGATCAGTTGATAGGTTCCACCAGGCGCCTCATGCGATAGCGCATAAAACGACGACAGCGACGGCTGATTATCCAGATCAATGAGCAGGGTGCGGATCCCTGCATCGGCGCAGAACGCGCCCAGATTGACGCCGACCGTGGTTTTACCCGGCCCGCCTTTGGTTGAAACGACTGCAGCGACTTTCATGATATTTACCTCTGAATCGTAGGATTAGAGACGCATTCATGCTGGTCACGCTGTGCGCTTTGATCACCCCGGAAAAATCCAAGGCAAAAAAAAGCCTGCATCGCTGCAGGCTTTTCCCTATCTGGCTCCACGACCTGGACTCGAACCAGGGACCCAATGATTAACAGTCATTTGCTCTACCAACTGAGCTATCGCGGAATTCGCCGTATGTTACTGATTAAAAAGGATAAGTCAAGCACTCCGTAGCGCCTGGCGGGCGCATTCGGACAATTGGCGTGCGCCCCTACCCCGCGACGGCCATTTCCTTGGCCAAGTCCAGCCAGGCCCGGGCTGCAGGTGGCAGGTGGGCGCTGGCGCGCCAGGCCAGGGCGATGTGCCAGTCGGTGTGGGGTTCGTCCAAGGGGATCAGCGCGATGCCGGCGTGCTGGTGCTTGAGCGCGAGCATGCGTGGCAGAAAGGCGACGCCCAACCCTGCCGCCACCAGGTCGACGATGAAGTCGATCTGCCCGCTGCGGGCGGTCACCCTGGGCGTCACGCCCTTGCGTTCGCAGGCGGTGAGGATTAATGCGTTCAGGGCAAAACCGGCTTCGAACAGAATGAACGGTGAATCCGCGAGGTCGGTGAAGTCGATGCGCTTGCGCCGCGCGAGCAGATGGCTCATGGGCAGCACGGCCATCAGTGGCTCATTGCGCACGGGCTGGTAGTCGAAGCCTTCGTCCACCGGCAGCAGCAGGGCCGCCAGATCGACCTCCCCGGCTTCCAGGCATTCGCGCAGTTTTTTGCTGCCATGCTCGGTGAGTTCGATATCGATGTCGGGGTAGCGGTTGCGGTAGGTCGCGAACATCGACGCGAACAGTACGCCGCATCCCACTGGCGGCAGGCCGATACGCAGCAGGCCGCGCTTGAGCTCGCGCAGGTCGTTGATCTCGGCGACCAAGTCGCTGCGCTCGGCGAGCAGCACCAGGGCACGGCGGTAGGCAATTTCGCCGGCGGCGGTAAGTTCGTTCTTGTGACCGAGGCGATTAAGCAGCGGCGCGCCCAGCTCGTCTTCCAGGGTCTTGACCGCCTTGCTCACCGTCGACTGGGTCAGCGACACCACCTGCGCCGCCTGGGAAAATCCGCCCTGACGCACCACCTCGACGAAGACACGCAGTGTTCTCAGGTTCATCGGTATTCCTTTTGCGACTGGATGCTAGCGATAAAAGTTGTTTTTATCATGCCAGATGTTTGCTTACCGTAATCCCCCTTTGCCCTGCGGAGACACTGTTCATGATCATTTCGTCGGCATCCGATTACCGTGCTGCCGCCAAGCGCAAGCTGCCGCGCTTCCTGTTTGACTACATCGACGGTGGCGCCTACGCCGAACACACAATGCGTGCCAATAGTTCGGACCTGGCCGAGATCAGCCTGCGCCAGCGCATTCTGCGCAACGTGGATAGCCTGAGTTTGAAGACCACGCTGTTCGGTCAGGAACATGCCATGCCGATCATCCTCAGCCCGGTGGGTTTGACCGGCATGTACGCGCGGCGCGGTGAGGTGCAGGCGGCCAAGGCGGCGACCAACAAGGGGATTCCCTTCTGCCTGTCGACAGTGTCGGTGTGCTCGATTGAGGAAGTGGCGTCGCAAAGCGCGCAGTCGATCTGGTTCCAGCTCTATGTACTCAAGGACCGCGGCTTTATGCGCAATGCGCTGGAACGGGCACAGGCCGCCGGGGTGACGACGCTGGTGTTCACCGTCGATATGCCGACGCCGGGCGCACGTTACCGCGATGCACATTCGGGCATGTCCGGGCCGTATGCCTCGGCGCGCCGGATGCTGCAGGCCGTCACCAAACCACAATGGGCATGGGATGTCGGCGTGATGGGCCGCCCGCACGACCTGGGCAATATCTCCAAGTACCTGGGCAAGCCCACCACCCTTGAAGATTACGTCGGCTGGCTGGCCAACAACTTCGACCCGTCGATCAGTTGGAAAGACCTGGAGTGGATACGTGAGTTCTGGAAAGGCCCGATGATCATCAAGGGCATCCTCGACCCGCAGGACGCCAAGGACGCGGTGAGCTTCGGAGCCGATGGCATCGTGGTCTCCAACCATGGTGGCCGCCAATTGGACGGCGTGCTCTCCACTGCCAAGGCACTGCCGCCGATTGCCCAAGCGGTAGGCGACGACCTGACAGTGCTGGTGGATTCCGGCATTCGCTCCGGGCTCGACGTGGTGCGCATGCTCGCCCTGGGCGCCAAGGCATGTCTGTTGGGACGCTCGACCGCCTATGCGCTGGCCGCCGATGGCCAGCACGGGGTGGAAAACCTGCTGGATATCTTCGCCAAGGAAATGCGTGTGGCCATGACGCTGACCGGCGTCACATCGATCGAGCAGATCGACCCGAGCACCTTGGTTCAGCACGGCGTGTAAAACTGCCATCAACCTGCCATCAACCTGCCAAATAACTGACATTGCGCGGCAGTGGCTGTTTTTGACCCCCTGAATAGCCTTTGATTTATAAGGATTTTATTAAAAAACAACAAAGTGGCATGAATCTCGCTCTAACCCTTTCAAGCAGGTTATGCGATGACAAGACGTGTGGCAGTGCCCAGGGGTTATAACCCCTGGCAAAGCGGTTTAAACTGTTTCCAATGTTTTACGGAACTGAAGGAACAGTAAGACGCTTGGCACTCGCCACTCTCATCGAGCCTGTAAGACAGCTAAGTGCTTAGAGGCCGACTGCTTATGAAAACCCCGCCCCAGACTCACGCAATCGACTTTGACAGTGCCAAATTGCAACGCCTGGGCTTTGGTCAGCCATCCTCTCTCCCGCACCGCCCCACCACGGTTGTTCAACTGCGCCAACAACTGGGCCTGCAATTGCAGACCAGCCTGGAACCGCAACGCATCCTCGGCCTGTTCTTTCGCGAGATCCAGCGCCTGGTGCCCCTGGACGCTATGCACTACGCCCATCAGCCCAGCGACCTACGCCTGGAATTCGGCCATCGCGGCCATCATTCGGTGAGCTACGCCTTGAGCCATGAAGGCGAACATTTGGGCGAGCTGGTATTCCGTCGCAACCAACGCTTTATGGAAGAAGAACTGGGTCAGCTAGAATCCCTGCTCGCCACCCTGCTCTACCCGATGCGCAACGCCCTGCTCTATCGCGCCGCCACCCGCAGCGCCCTGCGTGACCCGTTGACCGAAACCGGCAACCGCATCGCCATGGACCAGACCCTGCAGCGCGAAATCGACATGGCGCGGCGACACTCGAACCCGTTGTCCCTGCTAATGCTCGACATCGATCACTTCAAACGCGTCAACGACACTCACGGCCATGCGGTTGGCGACAAGGTACTGCGCGCCGTGGCCGCGTCAATCAAGGGCCAGCTACGCAATATGGACATGGTGTTCCGGTTTGGCGGGGAAGAGTTTCTCGTCCTGCTCTCCAACACCGGCCGGGAAGCGGCGGCGATCGTCGGCGAGCGCCTGCGCCTGGCGGCACAGACCCAGGAATATTGGGCGGGT
Source organism: Pseudomonas marginalis (assembly GCF_024169655.1). Lineage (GTDB taxonomy): Bacteria > Pseudomonadota > Gammaproteobacteria > Pseudomonadales > Pseudomonadaceae > Aquipseudomonas > Aquipseudomonas paraveronii. The sequence continues at coordinate 4,294,299 of NZ_JALJWV010000001.1, forward strand.
GACATACGCATCGATCTGACGGTGAGTCTGGGCTGCTCGACGTTGTTGGCTGGCGAGTCTGCCGAAAGCCTGTTGCGCCGGGCCGACAGCGCCCTGTATGTAGCCAAGCGCGAAGGTCGCAACCGCTTGGCAATGGCGGGGTAGCCCCCCGCCACGCGTTTTACATCACGCTTCGCTGGCGACGCGCACCAGGCGCTCGCGAACAGTCGCGGCCGCAGGCTTTTCGTTCTCCAGGCGCATGCAACTTTCCAGGAACAAGTACATGTAGTCGTAGCTCTTGCACACGGCCTGGCGCAGCTCTGCCTGCAGTTGTCGGCTGGGGTTCATGCCGGCCAACGTGCAAATGATTTCCAGTGCTTCCCAAGGGTGGGCATCGTCGTACTGGGCATGCATCTTCAGCCACTTCATTGCGCGCTTGCGGTCTTCCTCTGGGAAGGCTGCGGCATAAACGCCGGTGGAACACACCAACGCGGACCACTCCCCCGTCGCGCCCTCGATGGCGTAGTTGGTGGCGGCGATCGCAATGATCAACGAATCGGCCGAACTGGTGTGCCAGCACCAATGACTCAGTGCGTGCAGTTCCGGCGCTACGTTCTGTGCTTGCAGCTCTTCGAGGCTGACGCCGTGGGCACCGGCCCAATGCAGCCAATAGTCGGCGTGGTTCAATTCCACCCGAATATTGCGCATCAGCCAACGCCGCGCCATGTCCTCGCCAGGATGACGGGCAAACTTGGTCTTGGTGAGGTTCTGTGCCATGTACAAGGCAAACTGTTCAACCACGGGCCAGCCACCGATCAGGTATTGGCGCATGGTCTTGGCGCTCAGCGTGTTATCACGCATGCGCTGATACAGTTCGTGCTCGACAACTCGGCGCTTGCTCTCGCTACAGCCCTGGATCAATTGCTGTGCCCAGGCGGGGTAACTCGAGGCTTCCATAAGTGGGCCGGTTCTGTTGAAGGTGTCGATCACTATAACGCTCCTTTTTAAGTGTGATTGTACAGACCAGCAAATGTTTCAGCGGAATGTGCCGGGCGCCTTGAATAACAGAGGCTGCGGCCGCACAGGTCGACACTGCAAGCTATCAAAGGTAAACAATTGCGGGCGTTCAATCACGTAGCCCTGAGCGTAATCCACACCGATCTCAAGTAAAGCCTGTTCGATGTGCGGCGTTTCAACAAACTCGGCAATTGTGCGTTTACCCATGACGTGGCCGATGTGGTTGATCACTTCGACCATGGCGCGGTTAATCGGGTCGTCCAGCATATCCTTTACGAAACTTCCATCGATCTTCAAGAAGTCTACAGGTAAATGTTTCAGATAAGCGAATGAGGACATTCCGGCGCAGAAGTCATCGAGTGAAAAATGGCAACCTAAGTCTTTGAGTTCATTAATAAAGCGAATTGCACTGCGCAAATTGGCGATAGCGCAGGTCTCAGTTATTTCAAAACAAATCATTTCTGGCGGAACGCTGTAAGCCGCGAACTTCTCGCGTAAAAAATCGAGAAAAGCGTCATCACCAATAGTTATGCCTGACAGATTAATCGCACACATAGCCATGGGCCGGCCCGGACGCTCATGCATGCAACGGGCAATGAGGTTGAACACGTTGTCCACCACCCAGCGATCCAGGGAACTCATCAACCCGTAACGTTCAGCGGCCGGAATAAAACTGTCGGGCAGGATGATCCGGCCGGACTCGTCGTGCAGGCGCAGCAGGATTTCAATGTGCCCACTGCCGGCGTCGGTGTGCCCCAGGGGCGCGATTTCCTGGGAGTACAGGCAAAAGCGGTTTTCTTCCAAAGCCATGTGCAGGCGTTGCACCCAGGCCATCTCGCCGAAGCGCAGGGACAGTTCGGAGTCGTCGGGGTGGTAGACCTGCACGCGGTTGCGGCCCTTTTCCTTGGCCATATAGCAGGCCATGTCGGCGGCGCGCAGCGACGTTTCCAGGGTGGTCGGGGTCTGTGAAATATGCACCAGGCCAATGCTGACGGTGGTCATGAATGGCCGGCCCTTCCACACGAAATGCAGGTTCTGCACGGTGTGGCGCAGGCTTTCGGCGATTTTTTCCGCCACCGCCGCAGGACAGTTCTCCAGCAGGATACCGAACTCGTCACCGCCCAGGCGCGCCAGAGTGTCGCCCTCCCGCAGATCCGATTGCAGCAGTGCGCAGATATGCCGCAACAGCTCGTCGCCTGCCGCATGGCCGCAGGTGTCGTTGACCAGCTTGAACTGGTCCAGGTCGAGGAACATCAAGGCATGCCGCCCGTTGTGCTCACGCCCGACGTGTTGCAGCACCTGTTCCAGGCGGAACTCGAACTCACGACGGTTGGCCAGGCCGGTCAATGCGTCATGGGTCGCCTGCCAAGACAGATTGGCGATGTATTGCCGTTCCTGGGTCATGTCGTGCAGCACCAGCACCGCGCCGCTGACTTTGCCGGCACTGCGGATCGGCGCGCCCACCAATGTCACCGAGACGGTGCTGCCGTCCAGGCGCTGGATGGTTTTGGAGTGTTCGCTGCCGCCACTCAAGTGGCCCTTGGTGATGTGTTCGATCAGGGCGAAACCATCGGGCTGGGCATTTTCATCGAGTAGGTTGAACAGTGCCGCCAGGGGCTGGCCGTGGGCACGGGCCGACGCCCAACGAGTCAGTGCCTCGGCGGCCGGGTTCATGTAGGTAATGGCGCCATCGACATCGGTGGTGATCACGCCATCGCCGATCGACTCCAGGGTGATCTGTGCCCGCTCCTTCTCGACTTGCAGGGCATCGGCGAAAGCGTGCCGCTGCGTCAACAACTTATAGGTACGCAGCAGCGCCAGGGCGATCAGGCACAGTGCCGTGGCCAGGTTGGTGATCAGCAACAGCCGCAGGATAAAGCGCGAGCCTTCCCCCAGGGCATCGCTGAACGCCTTGGCCGCGGGTGTTACGCCGTCGTTGATGGCAAAGATTTGCGCCTTCCATTGCCGCACATTGTCGTCACGGACCTGGCCGGTGGTGATCGCCCGGTGCATCGCCTGGGCCAGGTCGTCCAGCTGGACCAGGTAGCCATCGCCCACGGCCCACAGCTCAATGGCTTTTTCCAAGTAACTGAAATGGCGAAAGTTGAGATACAGCCAGATCACACTGGAGACGTCATCCGGGTGGTTGCCGCCCTTGATGATCCCCAGGCGCGCCGCGTTGAGGTCGGGGGCCGGGCGGTCCAGGGCGATACGCAGCTCATGCCCGCCCTGGGGCACAGCAATCGCTTGCTGGTATTTGAGGTAGGTGGCCTCGTCGCGATTATCGGCGTACAGCGTCAGATAGTAGATGGCGTCTTTCTGGCCCTTGGACCACAGACTCTCGCCAGCCACATAGACGCGCACCGCTGAAAGCACATATAGACTGATGCAGCCTAATAATGCCTGGAACAATACGACGGCGATAAAGGGCCAGACAATGCCCAACAGCCTTGGCGTTCCGAGAGTCCGCTTCTGCTTCATGAAGTCCCTTGCACATGCACAGCCAAATACGCACGCGAACATCCGCTCCTGATAGCACAGCGTAGGCTAAATCAACGCACTTGTTGCAAGTGTCCGTAAAGTTTGGCGTATAGGCCGCCATCAGCGATCAGTTGCTGATGGTCACCGTCCTCGGCGATATGCCCACCGTCGAACACCAGTACCCGATCAGCTTGTTTCACCGCCGAGAGTCGATGAGCAATGATCAGTGTAGTGCGCCCACTGAGAAACCGCGCCAGCGCCTGGTGCAGGTTGTACTCGGTGGCAGCGTCCAGGGCCGAGGTCGCCTCGTCCAGGATCACCACCTTGGGCTCGGCCAAGACCATGCGCGCAATCGCCAGGCGTTGGCGCTGGCCGCCGGAAAAGCGCACGCCGGAGCGCCCCACCACACTGTCCAGGCCCAGTGGCAAGGCCTTGACGGTCGCGTCCAACTGGGCGATTTCCAGCGCCTGCCAACAGGCCTGGTCACTGCGATTGCGGCCCATGGTCAGGTTGGCACGCACGGTATCGTTGAACAGCGCGGGGTGTTGCAGTACCACCGCGACGTGCTCGCGGATGGTCTCCAGGCCGATTTCCTGCTGGGTTGCACCGCCAAAACGAATACTGCCCGCCTGCGGTGTGTACAACCCCAGCAGCAGTTGCACCAGGGTACTTTTGCCACCGCCGCTGGCGCCGACAATCGCCACCTTCTCACCGGGTTCGATGCTGAGGTTCAACTGGTCGAGCACCCGCTCTTCGCCATAGCCGAACGTCAGGCCACGCACGTCAATGCCGACCGTTTCGCGCCCGGTGAACGGGTCTGCGCCGCCGGCATATTGCGGCTCATCGGCACGGGCGAGCAGCTCGTTGATCCGCGTCAGCGCCCCGCCCGCGGCGTAGTAGGCGTATTGCAGGTTCAGCAACTGCTCCACCGGGCCGATCATGAACCACAGGTAGCTGAACACGGCGAGCATCTGGCCGATGGACAGATCGGAAAACAGCACGGTGAGCATGGCCGCCGCGCGAAAAATGTCGATGCCGAACTGGAACAGCAAACCGCTGGCGCGGCTGGAGGCGTCGGTTTTCCACTGGGAGTGAATGGCATAGTCACGCACTTCCCGGGCCCGCTGGCCGAGGCGGCCGAGGAAAAAGCCCTGGCGATTGCCCGCACGGACCTCCTGGATGGCGTCGAGGGTTTCGGTCAACGCCTGAGTGAAGCGCGAGGTGCTGTCGTTTTCCAGTTTCTTCAGGTGCTTGACGCGCTTGCCCAACTGCACCGTGGCATAGATCACCAGCGGGTTGAACAGCAGGATCAGCAATGCCAGTTGCCAGTGCATCCACATCAAAATCGCCGAGGTGCCGACCAAGGTCAGCATGGCCACCAGGAAACGGCTGAGGGTTTCGCCGACGAATTTGTCCAGCGTATCCAGGTCGGTGACCAGGTGCGTGGTGACGGTGCCGCTGCCGAGGCTTTCGTATTCGCCGAGGGAAATACGCTTGAGCCGCTCGATCAGGCGCACGCGGATGCGGTAGACGATGTCCTTGGCCAGCCGCGCAAACAAGCGCGCCTGCACCACGTTGAACACCAGCGCAGCGCAGCGCAGGGTCAGGGTCACCAGCAGCATCAGGCCGATATAACCGGCAGCTTTCTGCCAGCCCAGGGGCAGCGCGTGGTTCATCACCTTGAGCGCGGCATCGCCATGGCCCAGCAGCACTTCATCAACCAGCAGGGGCAACAGCAGGGGGATGGGCACGCTGCACAGGGTCGCCAGCACGGCGACGCCATTGGCGACCCATAGGGATTTTTTGTGACGCAAGGCCAGGCGGCGTATTTCCGCCCAGGTCAGTCGATCGACGTGATGGGTGGGCTCTGCGTCAGGCTGATCAGGCACAGGCAGCTCGCTCCAGCCAGCGGGCGAGCAGCGGCGACAGCGCGGACAGCGGCTGGTAGCCGTTGGTCAGCAAAGCCAACTGGCCATTGCGCTCAGCCAGCAGCGTCGGAAAACCGGCGATCCCCAAATCCTGCACCCAGGTGAAATCGGCGGCGGTGGCGGCGTGCTGTTCGGCACGGTCAAACGCCCCGGCGAACTCAATGCGCGGTATGCCGGCTTTTTCAGCCAGCTCCACCAGAACACTGGCGAGGGTCACGTCGCGCCCCTCGACATAAAACGCATGCTGGATCAGCCCCAGCAGCTTCCACGCGCAATCCGGCGCCAGGCTGCGCGCGGTGACGATGGCGCGGCACGCCGGCTCAGTGTCGTAGACAAAACCGTCAGGCAGCGCGCCGTCACGCTTGAACGTCTGGCCGGTGGCGTCGGTGACCGCCTGCCAGTGTTCCAGGATGTAGCGCCGTGTCGTCGGCTCCAGCGCCGCGCCACTGCCGGTGCGCAAGCCGCCCACCACCAGGTGCAGCTCCACACCGGCCGCCTTGGCCTGCTCGACCAACGCCTCGGCCACCGGGGCAAAGCCCCAGCACCAGGAACACATCGGGTCCATCACATAGAGCAGGCGCGCAGACATGGCTCAGGCCTCGGAAGGGGTTTGCTTGTAGTTGAAGCCAATCGGGTGCGGCATATTGCGGGCCTTGGCCAGTTCAATCTGCTTTTGCCGGTCGATCGCGCTGCGACGGGTTTTCTCCGGTAGCTTATCCCAGCAATGTGGACAACTGATGCCCGCCACGTAGTGCTCGGATGCACGATCTTCCACACTAACCGGTGTGCGGCAGGCATGACATTGATCGTAGTCACCTTCGCTCAAGTCGTGGCGCACGGTCACACGGTTGTCGAACACAAAGCAGTCGCCCTGCCATTTGGTCTCGGCCTGCGGCACCTCTTCGAGGTACTTCAGGATGCCGCCCTTGAGGTGGTAAACCTCATCGAAGCCTTCGCTGAGCATATAGCTGGAAGCCTTCTCGCAACGAATGCCGCCGGTGCAGAACATGGCGACTTTCTTGTGCTTGGCCGGGTCGAAGTTGGCTTTGATGTAGTCGGGAAATTCGCGAAAACTGGTGGTTTTCGGGTCGATCGCGCCTTCAAAGGTGCCGATGGACACTTCGTAGTCGTTGCGGGTGTCGATCAGCAGCACTTGCGGGTCGCTGATCAGCGCGTTCCAGTCCTGCGGGTCGACGTAGGTGCCGACTTTTTTGTTCGGGTCGACGCCTTCGACGCCCAGGGTCACGATCTCTTTCTTGAGCTTGACCTTGGTGCGATAGAACGGCTGCTCGTCGCAGTACGACTCTTTGTGGTCGATATCGACCATGCGCGGGTCGTTCTTCAGCCAGGCCATCAGGCCATCAATGCCTTCGCGGCTACCGGAAACGGTGCCGTTGATGCCTTCTTCGGCGATCAGCAAGGTGCCTTTGATGCCGTTGTCGACCATCGCCTGCAGCAAGGGCTCGCGCAGGGCGACGTAATCTTCGAGGGTGACGAACTTATACAGTGCCGCCACGACAATCGGTTGAGTCATGGGTGTTCTCTCCAGGTGGCTACCCTCGTAAGGGGTGAACCGGATGCAAAAAAAACGCGCCGGCTAAGCGGCGCGTTGCGGATTCTATCAGGGATGAACCGTTAACTGTAGGAGCGAGCTTGCTCGCGAAGGTCGTGAACGATGACACGGATAACCTGACGCCCAGCGGCGCTCTGAGTTTTTTCGCGAGCAAGCTCGCTCCTACAGTAGATTCAACATCAACCCGTCAATGGCCGCCGGCGCAGGTCGGCGAGGCCGGGGCTGCGTCGATTTTCGCCCATTCTTCAGGCGTGTAGGTATGCAGCGCCAGCGCGTGAAACTCGCTCATCAGGTCACCCAGGGTGGCGTAGACCTTCTGGTGGCGCTTGACGCGGTTAAGCCCTTCGAACTGCTGGCTGACCAGCACGGCCTTGAAGTGGGTCTGCAACCCACGGCTGTGCATGTGGCTTTCGTCCAGCACGCTCAAGTGGTCCGGGCCCAGGGCGGCAAGCGCCGTTTCGATACGCTGTTGCATGGTCATTCCTGCTTACTTCTTCTTGGCCGGAGCGGCGGCTTTAGGTGTCAGCTCGTTGGTCATGTCTTCCAACAGCTTGTTCACCACCGGCACGGCGCTTTCCAGCTTGGCCTGGGTCATCTGGGCCGATTGCTGGGTCAACTGCGGCATTTTTTCCAGGACTTTCTTACCCAGTGGAGACTGGTAGAACGCAACCAGGTCCTTGAGCTCGGATTCGCTGAAGTTGCTGGTGTAGAGCTTGACCATGTCCGGTTTCAGTTTTGGCCAGCCGATGGCTTGGTCCAGGGCGGCATTGGCCTTGGCCTGGTAGCTGTCCAGTACGGACTGCTTGGCGGCCGGCGCTTTGGTCTGTTCGAAACGCTGGGCGAACATTTGCTGCACTTGCATGTACACCGGGGTCCCCAGCTTGTCAGCGTGGGCCAGGGTAAGGAAGGCTTCGGCACTGGCGTTGTGGCTGGCGGTATCGGCAAAAACCTGGCCGCTGGCGCAAACCAGAGCAACCGCGGTACAGATGGCACGAAGACGAGTCATCGAGTTTCCTTTTCTAGCAGGCGAGGTCAGACCCCAAGGGCGCCCATTCTGCGCCTAAAAAACCTCGCGGCTCAACCCCAGGCCCTGTCGGGCCTGGATTTGCGGTGGATGAATCCGATGAGAAGTCTTTTAGGGAACCCACTGGGTCGATCACGGCCTAAACTGCGCAAACGAACCTGAAGGAGTGTGCCCGATGAGCCGTATCGAAACCGACAGCCTGGGAGAAGTCCAAGTCCCGGATGACGCTTACTGGGGTGCGCAGACCCAACGCTCACTGGTGAACTTCGCCATCGGCGAGCAGCGCATGCCCCTGGCGGTACTGCACGCCCTGGCCCTGATCAAGAAATCCGCGGCGCGGGTCAACAGTCGCAATGGCGACCTGCCCGCCGACATCGCTCGCCTGATCGAGCAGGCCGCCGACGAAGTGCTCGACGGGCAGCATGACGACCAGTTCCCACTGGTGGTGTGGCAGACCGGCAGCGGCACCCAGAGCAACATGAACGCCAACGAAGTGATCGCCGGGCGCGCCAACGAGCTGTCGGGCAAGGCCCGCGGCGGCAAGAGCCCGGTGCATCCGAACGATCATGTGAACCGCTCACAGAGCTCCAACGACTGCTTCCCCACCGCCATGAGCATCGCGGCGGTGCAGGCGGTCAACCAGCAACTGCTGCCCGCGATTACCCACCTGTCCGGCGGGCTGGCGGAATTGTCGGCACGCCATATGAAGCTGGTGAAGACCGGTCGCACCCATATGATGGATGCCACGCCGATCACCTTTGGCCAGGAACTCTCGGCGTTCATCGCCCAGCTCGATTACGCCGAACGCGCGATCCGCAGCGCCCTGCCCCAGGTGTGCGAGCTGGCCCAGGGCGGCACCGCCGTCGGCACCGGGCTCAATTCACCCCACGGCTTTGGCGAGGCGATTGCCGCCGAGCTGGCGGCCTTGTCGGGCCTGCCGTTCGTGACCGCACCCAACAAATTCGCCGCCCTCTCCGGCCACGAACCGCTGGTGACCCTGCACGGCGCCCTGAAAACCCTGGCCGTGGCCCTGATGAAAATCGCCAACGACCTGCGCCTGCTGGGGTCCGGCCCGCGCGCCGGGCTGGCGGAAGTCAAACTGCCGGCCAACGAACCGGGCAGCTCGATCATGCCCGGCAAGGTTAACCCGACCCAGTGCGAAGCGCTGTCGATGCTCGCCTGCCAGGTCCTGGGCAACGACGTAACCATCGGCATTGCCGCCAGCCAGGGACATTTGCAGTTGAACGTGTACAAACCGGTGATCATCCACAACCTGCTGGAATCGATCCGCTTGCTGGCCGATGGCTGCAACAATTTCCAGGAACACTGCATCGCCGGCCTCGAACCCGACGCCGAACAAATGGCCGCGCACCTGGAACGCGGGCTGATGCTGGTGACCGCGCTCAACCCGCACATCGGCTACGACAAGTCGGCGCAGATCGCCAAGAAGGCTTACGCCGAAGGCCTGACCCTCAGGGAAGCCGCGCTGGATCTGGGCTACCTGACCGACGAACAGTTCGACCAATGGGTACGCCCGGAAAACATGCTGGAGGCCGGACAATAAGCGCATAGCACGTGCTTTTGCTTTGCTCTTGCTCTTGCTCTTGATCTGCTTTTGATCTTGATCTTAGGCGCCCCGTAAAACCACGCTGGCCGAACGCAGGTTTGAATCCGTGGGTAACCCGGCAGGACGCCGGGTTAGCCGTCCTGGGCCAGGGATGGCCCATGACGGCGGCCCACGGATTCAAGCCTGCGTTCGGGCACACCGAGCCTAGGCGAGGTGCCGAGTGGTGGGGCAAGAGCGTTTTGCTTACTTTTGCGCTTTTCAAAAGTGAGCCGCCGTAAGGGCGGAACCCATAGCGGCCATTACCGCAGGAACGGATATGTACCCGGTCAACCGAAAGAACATGGTCGGCCCAGAGGCCGCCATCGGGGGCAAGCCCCCTCCCACATTTGGAACGAGGTGAACCTGTTGGATATGTATCCGCAAGCCCCCCTCCCACACTTAGGCCCGCGTACACCCGATAAAAACACCTGGGCCAATCAAGACGCCAACCGCGCCCGCCGCGCCTTGAGCCCCGCAAACAACGACGGCGCCAACGCCACCATCGCCGACCCCAACACCACCACCAACGCCCCCACATACCCCAGCGCATTGATCTGTTCAGCCTGCACAAAATCCGGCCACCACCACGCCGCCAAGGCCACTGCCACAAACGTCACCAACGGCGTCAGCGCCAGGGTCGCACTCACCCGCGAGGCTTCCCAATGGGCCAGGGCCTCGGCAAATGCGCCATAGGCCACCAGCGTGTTCATGCAGCACGCCAGCAGCAGCCAGCCTTGCACCGGGCTCAGTTGCAGGGCCTCCAGCGGATGCGCCCAAGGCGTGAGCAACACAGCACACGACAGATAGATCACCATCATCACCTGCAACGAATTCCACACCGTCAGCAATTGTTTCTGGCCCAGGGCGTAGAACACCCAGATCGTCGTGGCGAGCAGGATCGTCAGCACCCCGGCGGTGTAAGTGCCCAAGGACGTCAGCAACTCCACCAGACGCTGGTTGAAGAACAGGCCAAAGCCGATGAGCAGCGCCACCAGGCCCAGCACCTGGCCCAGGCTGAAGCGTTCTTTAAATACAAACACGCTGGCGACCATCAGGAAGATCGGCCCCATCTGCACCACCAGTTGCGCCGTGCCGGGGCTGAGCATGTTCAGGCCTACCAGGTACAGCACGTAGTTGCCCACCAGGCCGCACACGGCCATTGCGACCAGCCAACCGCCGCGCGGCCCGAGCACGCGCACGCTGGGCAACCGCTTGACGGCGGCGAGATAGACGAACAGGCAACTGCCCGCGACCGTCAGGCGAAACCAGGTGACGGTAATCGGGTCCATCACTTGCAGCACTTGCTTGAGTTTGATCGGGAGAATGCCCCAGAGCAGCGCGGTCAGCAGGGTCAAGCAAAAGCCGTAGACCCAGCGGCCGGAAGAGATGTGCATGCGCGCCCCAGAAGCCAGAGGAAGTGGAACAGGCATTCTAGGGGCAAGGACACCGATTGGGATACGCCGCCATTCAAATGTGGGCTGGCTTGCCCGCGATAACGGAGTGTCAGCCAAACACCCGTTATCGCAGGCAAGCCAGCCCCACAACGGACTCAGCGCACAGCTTCGAACAGCCCGGTCGCCCCCATGCCGCCGCCCACGCACATAGTGACGACGCCATAGCGCAGATTACGCCGCTGCAACTCACGCACCAGGTGCCCGACTTGCCGCGAGCCGGTCATGCCGAACGGATGGCCGATGGAGATCGAGCCGCCGTTGACATTGTATTTGGCATTGTCGATTTCCAGGCGGTCGCGCGCATACAGGCATTGGGAGGCGAACGCTTCGTTGAGTTCCCACAGGTCGATATCCGCCACCTGCAAGCCCTTGGCCTTGAGCAACTTGGGCACCGAGAACACCGGGCCGATGCCCATCTCATCCGGCTCGCAACCGGCCACGGCAAAGCCACGGAAAAACGCCCTGGGCTTGAGCCCCAGCGCCAGGGCTTTGTCCAGGCTCATCACCAGTGTCATCGAGGCGCCGTCGGACAATTGCGAAGAGTTGCCCGCCGTCACCGAACCGTCTTCGGCAAACACCGGTTTCAAACCCTGGAGACTGGCCAGGGTGGTGTCCGGGCGATTGCAGTCGTCACGGTCGACCACACCGTCGAGCACCTGCACCGCGCCGCTGTTCTTGTCCTCGACGGCGTACTTGACCGCCATCGGCACGATTTCATCGTTGAACAAACCATCGGCCTGGGCCTGGGCGGTGCGTTGCTGGCTTTGCAGGGCATACCGGTCCTGGTCCTCGCGGCTGACGTGATAGCGGCGCGCGACGATTTCGGCGGTCTGGCCCATGGGAAAATAGAGGCCCGGCACCTGTTCTTTGAGCAGCGGGTTGATCAGGTTGTCGGTGTTGACGCTTTTCATGGTCAGGCTGATGGACTCGACGCCGCCGGCGACAATGATATCGCTGCAGCCCGAGGCGATCTGATTGGCCGCGATGGCAATCGCCTGCAAGCCCGAGGAACAGAAACGGTTGAGGGTCATCCCTGCCGTGCCGGTGCCCAGTTGCGACAGCACCGCGACGTTGCGCCCGATGTTGTAGCCCTGGGCGCCCTCGTTGGAGCCCGCGCCGACGATGCAATCCTCCACCGTCGCCGGGTCGATGCCATTGCGCGTCAGCAGCGCGTTGACGCAATGGGCCGCCATGTCATCCGGCCGGGTCTGGTTGAACTTGCCGCGAAAGGATTTGGCCAGGCCGGTTCGCACGCTGTCGACGATCACTACTTCACGCATGGGGCTACCTCGATCTTGTCGTTGTTGGGAGATGGACCGAGGATAGATCCAGGCCTGCCCAACCGCGACGATCATTCACCCCGTCTATAGGCCTACTTCTTCTTGCCTTTCTGGTCGTGCTTGTCGGACTTGGCGAACGCCTCTTCCAGCGCCAGGTTGATGGTGCGCAACACCTTGACCCGCGCCCAGCGCTTGTCATTGGCTTCGACCAGGGTCCACGGTGAAACCTCGGTGCTGGTGCGGTCGACCATATCGCCCACGGCGGCACGGTATTGATCCCACTTATCGCGGTTGCGCCAGTCGTCGTCGGTGATCTTGAAGCGTTTGAACGGGATCGCTTCGCGGGCCTGGAAGCGCTCCAGTTGGGTCTGCTTGTCGATGGCCAGCCAGAACTTGACCACGATCACCCCGGCATCGCGCAGTTGCTCTTCGAAATCGTTGATCTCGCCATAGGCGCGCATCGAGTCCATCGGCGTGCAGAAGCCTTCGATGCGCTCCACCAGCACCCGGCCGTACCAGGAACGGTCAAACACGGTGAACATGCCCCGCGCCGGAATCTGCCGCCAGAAGCGCCACAGGTAAGGCTGCGCGCGTTCGTCTTCAGTGGGCGCGGCGATCGGCACGATTCGGTACTGGCGAGGGTCGAGGGCCGCGGCGACCCGGCGGATCGCGCCCCCTTTGCCGGCCGCATCGTTGCCTTCGAAGACCGTGATCAACGCGTGCTTGCGCATGCGCTTATCGCGCATCAGGCCGGAAAGACGCGCCTGCTCGGTGATCAATTGCTCTTCGTAATCGTCTTTTTCCAGGCTCAGGGTCATGTCCAGACTGTTGAGCAGGCTCACTTGATCCACGGCCGCCGGCAACGGCGCCGGGTTCATGCCGCTGACTTTGCCCTTGGGCTGCCTCAGGGCGTTTTGCAGGCCTTCGAGCAGAATCTTGCCCACCGTGAGGCTGCGATAATTGCTGTCGACCCCTTCGATCACATGCCAGGGCGCGTAGTCGCGGCTGGTGCGGCGCAGGATGCGTTCGCCGAAGTGGACGAACTTGTCATAGGTCTTGGACTGCTGCCAGTCCAGCGGGCTGATCCGCCAACTGTGCAGCGGGTCGTCGGCCAGGGCCTTGAGCCGCGCTTTCATCTGTTTCTTGGACAGGTGAAACCAGAACTTGAAGATCACCGCGCCTTCGTCGCAGAACATCTTCTCCAGGCGCTCAGCGCCGGCGATGCCCTGATCGAGCCGCGCGTCCTTGATATCGCCCTGCACGCGGCTTTGCAGCATCTGGCTGTACCAGTTGCCGAAGAAGACCCCCATGCGGCCTTTCGCGGGCAACTGCCGCCAGTATCGCCAGGCTGGCGGATGGGCCAGCTCTTCGTCGGTCTGCTGGTCGAAGGTGCGCACTTCGATCAGGCGCGGGTCCATCCATTCGTTGAGCAGCTTGACCGTCTCGCCCTTGCCAGCGCCTTCGACGCCGTTGATCAGGATGATCACCGGGAAACGTTTCTGCTGTTGCAGCTCGAACTGCACTTCCAGCAAGGCTTCGCGCAGGGCCGGTACTTCGGCGTCATAAGTGTCTTTGTCGATGGCATGACCGATTTCAGCGGATTCGAACATGAGCAGCTCCGTTTCAAGATCGCTCAAGACTAGCGGATTGGGCAGCAACACGCGGCAGGAAATTCCACGCTCGCTTGCCATGGATCAATTCATTGCCGGTTGATCGGCTAGAATGGCCGCCTTGCCTTTGCCGAGTCGCCCATGAACCCTGTAACCCACGCCCAGCTCGACTGGGATGACCAAGGTCGCCCGCACTCGCGGGTCTTCGACGATGTGTACTTTTCCGACCAGTCGGGCCTTGAAGAAACCCGCTATGTGTTCCTCGAACAGAACCGTTTGCAGGCACGGTTTGCGGCCTTGCCGGCGGGCGGGCGCCTGGTGATCGGCGAAACCGGGTTCGGCACCGGGCTGAACTTTCTCTGCGCCTGGCAACTGTTCGAGCAACACGCGGTGGCCGGCGCACGCCTGCATTTTATCAGCGTGGAAAAGTACCCGCTGAGCCACGCCGACCTGCAACGCGCCCTGCTGCTCTGGCCGCAACTGCAGCCGTTCGCCGCGCAATTGCTGGCGCAGTACATCGCCATCCACCCAGGCTTCCAGCGCCTGGTGCTGGATAACGGCCGCGTGACCTTGACCCTGCTGATCGGCGATGCGCTGGAGCAGTTGCCGCAGTTGGATGCGCAGATCGACGCGTGGTTTCTCGACGGTTTCGCCCCGGCGAAGAACCCGGACATGTGGACCGCCGAGCTGTTTGCCGAACTGGCACGCCTGGCGGCCCCGGGGTCGACCATCAGCACCTTCACCAGCACCGGCTGGGTGCGACGCCTGATCAATGCCGCCGGGTTCAAGATGAAGCGCACGCCGGGCATTGGGCATAAATGGGAAATCCTGCGCGGTGAATTCCTCGGTTGGCCGGCCGAGACGCCGTTGCCTGCCGCGAGCAAACCGTGGTTCGCGCGCCTGGCGCCGCTGCACGGCGAACGCAGCGCCCTGGTGATCGGCGGCGGCCTAGCCGGCTGCACCACGGCGGCCAGCCTCGCCGCGCGCGGCTGGAACGTCAGCCTGCTGGAGCGCCACACCACCCTGGCCGAGGAAGCCTCGGGCAACCCGCAAGGGGTGCTGTACCTCAAGTTGTCGGCCCATGGCACGGCCCTTTCGCAATTGATTTTGAGCGGGTTCGGCCACACCCGGCGCCTGCTCGAACACCTGCACCGAGGCGTCGACTGGGACGGTTGCGGCGTGCTGCAACTGGCGTTCAACGCCAAGGAAGCCGAGCGCCAGGCCCAGTTGGCTGCGGCGTTTGCCCCAGGCCTGCTGCATCCGTTGGACCAGGCCCAGGCCCAAGCGCGCGCCGGTGTGGCGCTGGAACACGGCGGGCTGTTTTTCCCCGAGGGCGGCTGGGTACATCCGCCGGCCTTATGCGAATGGCAAGCCCGGCACCCGTTGATCAACGTGCTGACGCATCACGAGGCCCTTGAGTTGCAACGGGTCGACGGGCAATGGCAAGCCCTGGCCGGCGACACCCTGCTGGCCAGCGCCACGGTGGTGGTGCTGGCCGGCGCGGCCGAGATCAAGCGGTTCCCGTTCAGCGCCGAGCTGCCCCTCAAGCGCATTCGCGGGCAAATCACCCGCCTGGCGCAAACCCCAGACAGCCAGGCGCTGGCCACCGTGGTCTGTGCCGAAGGCTATGTGGCCCCGGCGCGCCTCGGCGAACACACCCTGGGTGCCAGCTTCGACTTCAAGAGTGACGACCTGGCGCCGACAGTCGCCGAGCATGTCGGCAACCTGGAGATGCTGCGGGAAATCTCCGTCGACCTGGCCCACCGCTTGAACGCCGACACACTGGCCGCCGATCAACTCGAAGGGCGCGCCGCGTTCCGCTGCACCAGCCCGGACTACTTGCCGATTGTCGGGCCGCTGGCCGATCACGCCCTCTTCGACCAGGCCTATGCCGCGCTGCGCAAGGATGCCCGCCAGGTCCCCGAGGCCGCCTGCCCGTGGCTCGACGGCGTGTACATCAACAGCGGCCACGGCTCACGCGGCCTGGTGACCGCGCCGCTGTGCGCTGAATTGCTGGCGGCCTGGCTGGACGATGAACCCTTGCCGCTGCCCAAAAGCGTGGCCGACGCCTGCCATCCGAATCGATTTGCCTTGCGTGCATTGATCCGCGGCACGGGCGGGTCATAACAACGGCAGCGGGCAGGCGGTCAGCGCGCCGGGCTTGAGCGCCTCTACGGTCTGACGCCGGATCTCGGCGGACTCAACCTGGTTCCGCTCCTGCAAAATCACGTTCATCTGCTCGCGGTAGTCGGTATCGCTCAACGTCTCGCCCTGATCAAACACCGCCTGCATCCGTTCGTCGAACGGCGCGGTCAAGCGCCCGAGCGACACACTGTTGGCCTTCTTCAAATAGCCGGTCCACACCGGCAGTTCGACCAGGTAATTCAACAACTCGGATGATTCCTCGGCCGCCCGCACCTGGTCAGCGGCAGCCCTCAAGTGCAAGGGTTTGACCTCACTCAAGCTCTCGAAACGCATATCTCGGGGTTGGCCCGGCAAGTCAAACGTGTCGGCCAAGCCTTTTCGAAAGGCCAGGCTCACCTCCAGCGGGTCGGCGCTGGGGTGTTCGTCGCTGTGCTTGCGGGCAAAACGCTCAAGCCGGTCGAGCCGAAACAATCCCCGACTTAAATGCAGCAGCGGTTCGGCGGTCAACTGACCGCCCTCGACGGCTTTCGAGGCCTCGTGAATATGCGTCAGCACCTCCAGATTGCTGAAACTCGCGGCCGCGGCATCGTCACAATTGAGCGGCGTGGCGGCGCGGTCAAAGACCTCCTGGCGCAAGGCGGCATCGTGTTCGGCCGACTCCAGCACCCACCACACGCGCCGGCTCATGTCCTCACGGACCGTATTGGTATCGGCGGCGCCCCCCAGCCCGGCCAGTAGATGGAACAGCCCATCGGAGCCCGGTTCCGCCTTGAGCGCGCTCCAGGTGGCCTGTTTGCTGGTGAACAGCGTGCCCACGTCCGTCAACCAGAGCTCCTGCGCCCTTTGCTCGGTCATACGGGCAATATCATCTTCCAGAAAGCCCATGCCCACACCGACACGGCTTCGGTAGCGACTCAGCAACTGCCGACTGGCAGCATCCAGGGGGTTGCCCCCAAGGTTAAGCGTGCGCGCAACCCCGCGCGGGACATCGGCCAGCCATTGAGGCAACGCCGTGATTCGATTGCCACGCAGGTCCACCGTCTCCAGGTACGGTGGCCTGCGCAGACCGCCCGGCAGTTCCCTGAGCGAGCAGCTATTGAGGAACAATGTGCGCAGATCCAACATCCGCCCCACCGTCGGCGCGTTCAGCAGCGGGTTGTTATTCAGGTCCAGTAGCCGCAGTTCGGTCAAGCCCGCCAGGGTCGTGCGGGACGCCTCGGTCAGTTGCAACTGGTTGTCGCTCAGGTACAAGCGCTGCAACCCGGGCATCTGCTCCAGCGTCTGCGGCAGGTCGGTCAGTGTGTTGCCCATCAGGTCGAGCGTCTGCAGGCCCTTGAAGTGCTCAAGGAACTGCGCAACGTCATTGTTGAGCGCCATGTGCTTGAGCGACAGCACTCGAACATGGGCGAAATCAACTTCGGCAGGCAACTGAGGCAACGGGCCAGCCACCATGCCGTCCAACTTCAGGCCAAATACCTGCCCCTCCTCATTGGGCAGCAGCGTCTTGCGTTTCCAACTGCGCTCAATGGACTTCATGACCGATTGGCGCGCCGAGCGAAAATCCTTCCGGGCAGAACGGGACATACCTTTGGTCGCCGCCTTGTCGTCATACCAGCGCTTCAACGTCAGCAGCAGCACCTTGAGTTGGCCTTCCAGCCCTTTGACCGCCTTGGCGCGCGACACGTGATCCGGGCCCAGGTCGTGCAGCAACCAGCCGAGCTGGCGTGAGTCGAGCTTGGGGTAGAGCTTGCGCCCCTTGCGCATCAACGCGGCCGGCTGCGTCGGCGGATCTTGCCGTACCGCCTGAATGCATGCCAACGCCGGCTTGGGCTGCGGGCGCTGCGGCCAGAGGTAACGCGCCAGCGTCTTGCGCTCCGCTTGCGCCCTGGCCAGCAGCTCATGGCGCAAGAACGCGCCGCGCTGTGCGCTCGTCAGTTTCAGCGTGGCCAGTTGATCGGTCGACAACGTATCCGTCAGGGCCTGGTAAAACCCCTCTTCGCCGGAAGCGAGCGGGGCCAACGCCTTGCCTTGCCCATCAAATGCCTGACAGCCCCGGGCCGTTGTCACGACGGTGCGGCGCAACGCCGCGTCCGGCGCGCCCTGTTGCGCAATCAGCTCGCCCGTGAGCGTTTCGCGGCGCACTTGCAGCGACATCGCCTGCGGCCAATCGGGCACTCGCGCCAGCAGCCCGACAGCCAGCCGCTGGGTGGCTTCGCTGCCTTGGCGCGGCCAGTACAAACCACTGAACGCCTGATCTTCTTCAAGCAGTTGCAACGCCTCGCGGGTCTGTTGCGCCAACGCCAGCGGCACCCGACCGGACTCACGCAACCGCCCGAGTTCCACGCTCGGTGTCCTGGACAGCAGCTCCCAGGCGATGCGATTGGGCAAGCGCGGATAGCGCGACTTGAGCAAGCCATGATCGCTGTGAGTGATCACCTCGGCGTCCTGATACAGCTGCTCGCACACCTGCCGATGAGTGAGATCGAGCGAGGCGAGCAAGCGTCGTTTCAAGGTCGCCTCAGCCGCGTCAGGTTCAACCACGCCGCCGAGCAATGTCTGGGTTTCATCGGCGTCCAGCGCGGCGAGCAGCGTTGGTATGACCTCGCCGTCTTCCAACTGTCGCTCGGTGATGTGGATGCTCATGTCTTCATAATTGAAGGGGGCTACGTCCGGGTAGCGCCCGAGCAGGTTGCCCTCACGGCTCAACACTTCGAAGTAGCGCCCGCTGGGCCAATCGGCCATATGCGGCAAGGCGAACATCTGGGTGCGTGCCGTACTGGTATCCAACTGTGCCTGATGTTCAAGCTGCCAGGTCAGGTCACGCACTTTTTGCTCTTGTATGAAACGCACCACACCGTCCCTGAAGCGCTCCGGCAATGGCAGGTTTTCCGCCGCCAGGTAGCGCAACTCGGACAACGACAGGTCGGCAATGTGCGCAATCTCGTTCAAGCGCTCATCGCTCAGCGCACCCAGCGCGGGATGCAAGCGCTTGATGATGTAGGACCGGTTTTCCCACTCTTCGGGCCGCTCCCACTCAAACCGCCAACCGCCCATGGAATTGTGCTCAAGCACCGGACGATAGGCCTCGCCGCGCTGTGGGTGCAGGGCGCGCCACTGCTTGGTGCCGGCGTCGAAGACCATCGAATACACCCCGCCTTCGATCTTGACGTAGAACCTCCCGTTGACCTGATACACACCCGCGCCGTTGGCCACGCTGCCGGCGATCACTTCCGGGGGCTGACGATAGGCCTGGGCCCGACGCCGCCATAACCCCGTGCTGTCGTCGGGCCGCTTGACGGCCTCCATGCTGTCAAAAAAATCCACCGGCCGGGTGATCAGGCGCTTGGCTGCGCTGAACACCTTTGCACCTGCCGCAAACAGAGCCATCCCCGCGATGCTTTCAGCCACGTTGACCAAATGCCCGAGCGCCTCGGCTTTTTCACGATGATTCCAGTCGTCAGTGCCCTCAAACACTTCGCCCAGTAACTGGCCGATGCCGACCCCCATCATCAAGGCCCCCAACCCCGGCACCACAAAACCGGCGACGTTGAGCACGGTCAAGCCGGCGTCCAGGTAGTTCTGCAGGCGCTTCCGGCGCGCGTCTTCATCCGCCTGCGCCGTGGGCACCGCCAACAGGTGCGCGTCGAGCAGCAGCTTGCCGGTGCCGACGTTGAAAAAGAACCTCGACAGGTTGCCCGTCTCCGCCACCGGTTCCAGACGCGCCAGGGTTCGGCTACGGTCAAATCGCTGGAAAAAATCGAAGCGTTCCGACTCGTCCAGGTAGCCGGTAAAGAAGCGCCGATAGGTCTGCACCTGGAGCTTGAGCGTCAGGTACTGTTTGAAGTCATCCAGCGACGGGTACTCGTACCAGGGGCGTATCGGTTCATTGGGCATGTACAGCACCACCGGGCCCGAGGAAAAACCATCTGTCGAGGCGTGGGCCAACACCATCACGCCCCACACGCAGCTCCCGCCGATATTCAGCCCCTGCCAGACCAGCGGCTTACCGTGAAACAGCAGATGCTGCATCTGCTCGGCGGGGGCATCCGCCTTGATCAGCGCCTGCAGCACCGTGTAGGTCGACTGGCTGATATCGCCCTTGGCATACGCGAGGTGCAGATCGGTCTGCATGTCCATGCACCTGGCTTGCCCCAGGGTCGAGACGGTTGGGTTGTAACTGCGCGCAGCCGCCGCTGAGTTGCCCGAAGCCGGCAGATTGAACACCTCCCGCAGATGCCGTTGATAGGCGGCACCGAGGTCCAGCTCCCGGCAGTAGCCCACGAAGGTTTCGGCGCTGAGGCCTTCAATGACCGCCTGCCCCGCACGAATGACCGAGCCCTGCTCCATCCCGCCGGGCTCGGCAAACGCCTGCGGGAAGTTCTGCATGGCCGCCTGCAGCAGGCTGTGTCGCTCAGTCTTGATGACCTCGATCGCCGGGCCGACCGGGGCTTTCATTTTGAAAGAACGCTGAGGCACATCCAGCGTGTCGCGCTCGATATCCAACGACGCATGCCCCTTGCCCGCCAGAAACGCCTTCAGCCGCTCGGCGCAAAAAACCTTGAGCGGTTTGACCCGCGCCAACAGGCGCGCCGCTCGTTCGTGAGGGTGCTGGCTGTGTTCATGGGCGTTTTGCAGGGCCTGGCGCGTCTGGCTATCGGCGTCTATCCACCAGGCGGGCAACGTCTCTTGCAGCACCTGGGCTTTGTCCAAGTCCGCGGTGATCTCCAACAGCGCGGCGGTGACTTGTTCTTGCGTCACCGGCGCGGCGGTTTGAGCTGAATCCTGTGATTCGGCCATCGGTAGCCTTCCTTATCGCGTTGAGTAATGACGCTCAACGATAAGCCCGACGCCTGCGGCGAATGACGCAAAAACCGGGGCGGTTGCCCCACCAAACCGCGCAAAATTTGTATGTTTACCAGCCCTATTTACCGCCCGCGAATCCGCCGCCACGCGCGGCGCAGGGTCGCGCCCGAGCAGTCAAGGCTGTTTGCCTTATAACAGATTGTTCTAAAACTCCGTTGATTTGCCCGTGTCAGTTTCTGGGTACGCGCCCTTTGGGCGTATTGAGTGTTGAACCTCCCCAACGGAAAAACCGGTAAGGAATTTATGTGCGGATTAGCTGGAGAACTACGTTTCGATGCCCAACCTGCCGACCTGGCTGCGATTGAGCGCATCACCCATCACTTGGCCCCACGCGGCCCCGATGCCTGGGGCTTCCATGCCCAAGGGCCGATTGCCCTGGGCCATCGGCGCCTGAAAATCATGGACCTGTCGGACGGTTCTGCCCAACCGATGGTCGACGCGCAGTTGGGTTTGTCCCTGGCCTTCAACGGCGCGATCTATAATTTCCCGGAACTGCGCCAGGAGCTGGAAGCCTTGGGCTACGCCTTCTATTCCGGCGGCGACACCGAGGTGCTGCTCAAGGGCTACCACGCCTGGGGCGAAGCCCTGCTGCCCAAGCTCAACGGCATGTTTGCGTTTGCCATCTGGGAGCGCGATGCCCAGCGTCTGTTTATTGCTCGTGACCGTCTCGGCGTGAAGCCACTGTACCTGTCGCGCACCGGCCAGCGCCTGCGCTTTGCCTCGACGTTGCCGGCGCTGCTCAAGGGCGGCGATATCAACCCGATCCTCGATCCGGTGGCGCTCAACCATTACCTGAACTTCCACGCCGTGGTGCCCGCGCCGCGCACGCTGCTGGCTGGCATCGAGAAACTGCCGCCGGCCAGTTGGATGCGTATCGACGCCCACGGCAACACCGAGCAGAAAACCTGGTGGACCCTGCCTTACGGCCCGCGTGAGGATGAGCAGCACCTGACCCTCGAAGACTGGACCGACCGCGTACTCGACAGCACCCGCGCAGCCGTGGCCATCCGCCAACGCGCTGCCGTGGATGTGGGCGTGCTGCTGTCCGGCGGCGTCGACTCGAGCCTGCTCGTCGGCCTGCTGCGGGACGTCGGCGTGCAGGACCTGTCGACCTTCTCCATCGGTTTTGAAGACGCCGGCGGCGAACGCGGCGACGAGTTCCAGTACTCGGACCTGATCGCCAAGCACTACGGCACCCGTCACCACCAACTGCGCATCGCCGAGGGCGAGATCATCGAGCAACTGCCGGCCGCGTTCCGCGCCATGAGCGAGCCGATGGTCAGCCACGACTGCATCGCCTTTTACCTGCTGTCGCGGGAAGTGGCCAAGCACTGCAAAGTGGTGCAAAGCGGCCAGGGCGCCGACGAGCTGTTCGCCGGCTACCACTGGTACCCGCCAGTGGACGGCGCCAGCGATCCGTATGCGGCGTACCGCGAGGCGTTTTTCGACCGCAGCTACGACGACTACGCGGCCACCGTCGCGCCGAAATGGCTGACCGCCAATGACGCCGCCGGCGACTTCGTGCGCGAGCATTTCGCGATGCCGGGCGCGGACGCCGCCGTGGACAAGGCCCTGCGCCTGGACAGCACGGTGATGCTGGTGGACGACCCGGTCAAACGCGTCGACAACATGACCATGGCCTGGGGCCTGGAAGCGCGCACACCGTTTCTCGACTACCGCCTGGTGGAACTGTCGGCCCGCGTACCGGGCAAATTCAAATTGCCCGACGGCGGCAAGCAAGTCCTCAAGGAAGCGGCGCGTCGGGTCATCCCGAGTGAAGTCATCGACCGCAAGAAGGGTTACTTCCCGGTGCCCGGCCTCAAGCATTTGCAGGGCGATACCTTGAACTGGGTCCGCGATTTGCTGCTGGACCCGAGCCAGGACCGCGGCCTGTTCAATCCGGCCATGCTCGACCGCCTGCTCACCGACCCACACGGTCAACTCACCCCGCTGCGCGGCTCCAAGCTGTGGCAACTGGCGGCGCTGAACCTGTGGCTCAGCGAACAAGGAATCTGATCGATGAAACCTCTCGCAGCGGCTTACAGCCAACGCTTGCTCAAGGGCCAGGCGCCAACCTACGAGCGCCTGCAAGCACGCCTGGCCGAAGACGGCAGCCCACTGGCCGCCGAGCCGATCGCGGTGCATTGCGGCTGGGGCCGGTTGTTGATCGGCCACACGTTTCCCGACCCGGCCAGCCTCGCCGAGGAGCTGCTCAACGAGCAGGCCGGCGAGCGCGACATCGCGCTGTACGTGGCCGCGCCCCAGCAGATCCTGGGGATCGATCCGCAGCAACTGTTCCTCGACCCGTCCGACACGTTGCGCTTGTGGTTCTCTGACTATCGTCCGTCGACCCGCGTGTTTCGTGGCTTCCGTATTCGCCGCGTGCAGACCGAGGCCGATTGGCAAGCGGTCAACCAGCTCTATCAGGGACGCGGCATGCTGCCGGTTGACGCCGCACGCCTGACGCCCCGCCACGCGGGCGGCCCGGTGTATTGGCTGGCCGAGGACGAAGACAGCGGCGCGGTGATCGGCAGCGTGATGGGCCTCAACCATCAGAAAGCCT
Organism: Pseudomonas marginalis; assembly: GCF_024169655.1. Taxonomy (GTDB): domain Bacteria; phylum Pseudomonadota; class Gammaproteobacteria; order Pseudomonadales; family Pseudomonadaceae; genus Aquipseudomonas; species Aquipseudomonas paraveronii. Next base: position 4,317,822 of record NZ_JALJWV010000001.1, read on the forward strand.
TCCACGACCCGGAACACGGTTGCAGCCTGTGGTGCCTGGCGGTCGACCCACACTGCACCCGCCCCGGCGTCGGCGAAGTGCTGGTGCGCCACCTGGTGGAACACTTCATGAGCCGTGGCCTGAGCTACCTGGACCTGTCGGTGCTGCACGACAACCACCAGGCCAAGAGCCTGTACGCCAAGCTCGGCTTTCGTGCCTTGACCACCTTTGCGATCAAGCGCAAGAACGGCATCAACCAGCCGCTGTTCCTCGGCCCTGGCCCGCAGGCGGGGTTCAACCCCTACGCCCGGATCATCGTCGAAGAAGCCCATCGTCGTGGCATCGACGTACACGTGGACGACGCCGATGCCGGCCTGTTCACCCTCAGCCATGGCGGCCGACGCGTGCGCTGCCGTGAATCGTTGAGCGACCTGACCAGCGCCATCAGCATGACCTTGTGCCAGGACAAAAGCCTGACCCACAAGGTGCTCAACGCCGCCGGGTTGAAACTGCCGGCGCAACAACAGGCAGGCAGCGCCGATGACAACCTGGAGTTCCTCGACGAACACCAGCGCATCGTGGTCAAACCGCTCGATGGCGAACAAGGCCAAGGCGTGGCGGTGGATCTGCAGACCATCGAAGAGGTGCAACAGGCGATTGAAGCGGCGCGCCAGTTCGACAGCCGGGTCTTGCTCGAAAGTTTCCACGAAGGCCTGGACCTGCGCATCCTGGTGATCGGCTTCGAAGTAGTCGCCGCAGCGATCCGCCGCCCGGCCGAAGTGATCGGTGACGGCCAGCATTCCATCCGCGCCCTGATCGAGGCGCAAAGCCGTCGTCGCCAGGCCGCCACCGACGGTGAAAGCAAAATCCCCCTGGACGCCGAAACCGAGCGCACCCTGCACGCAGCCGGTTATGACTACTCCAGCATCCTGCCCAGCGGCGTGCAGTTGGCCGTGCGCCGAACCGCCAACCTGCACACCGGCGGCTGCCTGGAAGACGTCACCGGCATCCTCCATCCGACGCTGGTCGACGCCGCCGTGCGCGCCGCGCGTGCCCTCGACATCCCGATGGTCGGCCTCGACCTGATGGTGCCGGCGGCCGATCAAGCGGAGTACGTGTTTATCGAAGCCAACGAACGGGCCGGGCTGGCCAATCATGAGCCGCAGCCGACAGCGGAGCGGTTTGTGGATTTGTTGTTTCCGCACAGTCAGCCAAGCGCTTGAAAGATGTATTGCCTGGAGCGGCGCTATCGCCGCTCCAACCCCTCATCGAAACCATCGATGCCCTCACCCCATCAGGAGTTTCCATGACCCGAACCCTCCCCGAACCGGATCTCAACTACCTGCAAAAAGTGCTGCTGGAAATGCTCGCCATTCCCAGCCCGACCGGCTTTACCGACACCATCGTGCGCTATGTCGCCGAGCGCCTGGAAGAACTCGGCATCCCCTTTGAAATGACCCGCCGTGGCACCATCCGCGCCACCCTCAAGGGCCAGAAAAACAGCCCCGACCGCGCGGTGTCGGCGCACTTGGACACCATCGGCGCCGCCGTGCGTGCGATCAAAGACAACGGCCGCCTGACGCTCGCCCCGGTCGGCTGCTGGTCGAGCCGCTTTGCCGAAGGCAGCCGCGTCAGCCTGTTCACCGACAACGGCGTGATCCGTGGCAGCGTGTTGCCGCTGATGGCCTCCGGGCATGCGTTCAACACCGCCGTGGATGAGATGCCGGTGAGTTGGGACCATGTCGAGCTGCGTCTGGACGCGTACTGCGCCACCCGCGCCGATTGCGATTCCCTGGGGATCGGCATCGGTGACTATGTGGCGTTCGACCCGCTGCCCGAGTTCACCGAGAGCGGGCATATCAGCGCGCGTCACCTCGATGACAAGGCCGGCGTCGCCGCCCTGCTCGCCGCTCTCAAGGCGATCATCGACAGCGGCGAACCTTTGCTGATCGACTGCCACCCGCTGTTCACCATCACCGAGGAAACCGGCAGTGGCGCGGCGGCCGCCCTGCCCTGGGACGTGAGTGAGTTCGTCGGCATCGACATCGCCCCGGTCGCCCCCGGCCAGCATTCCAGCGAACATGCCGTCAGCGTGGCGATGCAGGATTCCGGCGGGCCGTATGACTATCACCTGTCGCGCCACCTGCTGCGCCTGGCGACGGATAACGAACTGCCGGTACGCCGCGATCTGTTTCGTTATTACTTCAGCGACGCACACTCGGCGGTCACCGCCGGCCACGACATTCGCACTGCTTTGCTGGCGTTTGGTTGCGATGCGACCCATGGCTACGAACGCACCCACATCGACAGCCTCGCGGCGCTGAGCCGTTTGTTGGCGGCTTACATTCTCAGCCCGCCGGTATTCGCCAGCGACGCGCAACCGGCGCAGGGTTCACTGGATCGGTTCAGTCATCAGCTCGAGCACGAGACCCAGATGGAGAGCGACACCCGCGTGCCGTCGGTGGACAGCCTGGTCGGCCAGAAGTCCTGACACTGGCAACAACGGTCCCGGCGCAGTAGCATCGCCGGGACTTAACCCCAGAGGCTTGTATGCTGATTCCCTACGACGCACTTGAAGTCGACACCCTGACCCGCCTCATCGAAGACTTCGTGACCCGCGACGGCACCGACAATGGCGACGACACGCCCCTGGAAACCCGCGTACTGCGCGTGCGCCAGGCACTGACCAAGGGCCAGGCATTGATCGTATTCGACCCCGACAGCGAGCAATGCCAGTTGATGCTCAAACACGACGTGCCCAAGCATCTGTTCGACTGAAATGGCAGTTCAGGGGTTGGGCACCAGCACCGGATGAGTCGCGGCGCCCTGGCGTTCGACGATCTTCTGGTACACCTCGGCGCGATGGACCTGCACCCCGGCGGGGGCTTCGACCCCGAATTTCACCTGGGAACCGTTGAGTTCGAGAATGTGCAAGGCGATGTCATCGCCGATGGAAATGATTTCGCCTACGGCACGGCTTAAGACCAGCATGGCGGTTGTCCTTTTCGAGTGACAGGACCCCGACCTTGCGCGCTTGGGTGATGCTCAGCAATGACTTGCGGTCGAATCAGGCATCACCTACAGCAGCAGGTAATTTGCCTGACAGACCACATGATTTTTTTGCGCAGAGCCCGGTCAAGAAACCGATCAGCCCTTAATCGCCTGGGCTTTGGCGCGCATCTTGTCAGCCATCACGGTCATCTCGTCATACAGCAACTGCGGGTTCTTCTGCTTCAACGCCCAGGCCATCCGCCCTTGCTCGTGGGGCAGGATCATGAACTCACCCTCGGCCACCCGCTGGTAAATGTAATCGGCGATATCGGCCGCCGAAATCGGCGAGCTTTCCAGCAACTTGCCCACCTGCGCCTTCATCGCCGGGGTCGGCCCACGGAATGAGTCCAACAGGTTGGTCTGGAAGAACGACGGGCACACCACGTGAACCCCGACTTCCTGCTGCTTGAGCTCCACCAGCAAACTCTCCGACAACGCCACCACACCCGCCTTGGCCACGTTGTAGTTGCTCATGGCCGGCCCTTGCATCAGCGCCGCCATTGAGGCGATGTTGATGATGCGGCCTTTGCTCTTTTCCAGCAGCGGCAGGAACGCCTTGCAGCCCTTGACCACGCCCATCAGGTTGATTGCGATCTGCCAGTCCCAGTCTTCCAGGGACAGTTCGGCGAAGAACCCGCCAGAGGCCACGCCAGCATTGTTGACGATTACATCGATGCCGCCCAGCTTGACCTCGCAGGCCTGGGCAAAGGCGGTGAGCTGGCTGTAGTCGCGCACATCGCAACGCTGGATAAACCCATCGCCGCCCGCCTCGCGCACTCGCTTGAGGGTCTCTTGCAAGCCCGGCTCGCTGACATCCGACAAGGCCAACTGCCAACCCTCGCAGGCCCAGCGCAGCGCGATTTCGCGACCCAGTCCGGACCCGGCACCGGTGATCATCATGCGATTTTGCATAGGAAAATAGCCTTGTGGTTCACGGAAGAAGTGATCGGCAGTGTAGCGAAGGTTTTTCCTACACCCACGCACCATCCAATTGATGAATGCCCTGAGCAAACCGCGGGACGGGTCGGATGCCATGGCCTGGCCTAAGTTCAATCTTTTTCAACTAAGCGCAGGCATTTGTCGGCGCGTTAAAAGAAATAAGTGCGTTTCCAAAATGCTTTAAAAAAACACGGAATTTTCTGCGAAGCGGCACAGTCGGAGTTGTTAAGGCGTCCGCAATTAAACCGGCGGGCCTAATGTTAAACAACCAGTCCTTGCACAAGGCCTATAAGGAAATACAACTATGAGCCTCATTTTAATCATCATCCTGATTCTCCTGCTGGTCGGCGGTTTGCCGGTGTTCCCGCACTCCCGTAGCTGGGGTTATGGGCCGTCGGGTATTCTCGGTGCCGTCCTGGTGGTGCTGCTGATCCTGTTGTTACTCGGCAAGATATAAACGCCGGGCAAAAAAAAGAGGCCTTCATGAAGGCCTCTTTTTTATTGCCGGGCGATTAGTCCGGCTTACCGTCGACAACACCGGCGGTGTTATCCAGCAAACTTTTGGTCGCGGTCTGCAGGAACGATTCGAGCTTCTGTTTCAGCCCAGCCTCGTCCGGCGATTCCGCGATCACTTTACCGGTCGGCTCGGCGCCCAGTTCGTATTGCCACAGTTTCGCTGGCATTTCCTTAGGCAATACCAGCACGCGGTCGCCGGTGACCAACGCCACGGTCTGATCGCTGCCCGAAGGTTTGATCACGCCGAAGCCCTTGTCGCCTTCCGGCAGGTTGAGCAGGTCACGGCCCCAGCACTGGTGCAGGGTGTCGCCACCGAGACGGCCCATGATGGTCGGTACGATGTCGATCTGGGTGCCCACGGTGTGGTCACGCTCGCCGAACTTCTCTTGCATGCCCGGTGCAATCATCAGCATTGGCACGTTGAAGCGGCCCAGGTCCATCTCGGTGATCTGCTGCTCGTTACCGAAACCGTGGTCGCCCACGATCACAAACAGGGTTTCCTTGAAGTACGGCTCCTTGCGGGCCTTTTCAAAGAACTGGCCCAGGGCCCAGTCGGAGTAGCGCATCGCCGTCAAATGCTCGTTGAGGCTGCCACGGTCGGTGACTTTCTCCACCGGCAACGGGGTCGGCAAGGCATACGGCGTGTGGTTGGACAGGGTTTGCAGCAGGGCGTAGAACGGTTTGCCGCCTTCACGCGCTTTCAGTTCTTCCAGGCCACGGTTGAACATGTCCTGGTCGGACACGCCCCACGTCGGATCGGAGAACACCGGGTCGACAAAGTCGTTGCGGCCGATGAAGTTGGTCATGCCCTGGTTGCTGAAGAAGCCCGACTGGTTGTCCCAGGCGAAATCGCCGTTGTAGACATACACGTCGTCAAACTTGCGCGCACTGAGCAACTGCGGCAGGCCCGACAGCTTGTGGCTGCCTTCCGGGGTCTGCATCAGGTACTCGAACCCCGGCAGGTTCGGGAAGCACGCCATGGTGGCAAACATACCCTGGTGGGTGTGAGTGCCGTTGGAGAAGAAGCGGTCGAACAGCAGGCCTTCCTTGGACAGTTTGTCGAAGTACGGCGTGATATTGCCCGGACGCCCCAGGGCGCCCACCGAGTGACCGGCGAAGCTCTCCATCAGGATGACCACGACGTTCTTGATCGGCAGGGTTTTCTCGGCCGGTGGCGTGAAATCACGGCGCACGGCGGCGGTGTCGGTATCCACCAGCTTCTCTTGCGGCAGCACCAGCATGTCGCGCACGGTCTGGGTGGCCAGCGGTTGTTCGAGGGTGGCCTTCCAGATGTTGGTGCGGTCTTCGGAGAAGCGCGACTTGGCTGCGGCGATCAGCGACAACGTGCCATTGAGGCCCAACTGGTTGGCGAAGTTCGAATCGGTGGTATAGACGTCACCCCAACGCAGCGGCGGGCCCTGGCGCAGGGTGCCGCGAGCGGCGACCACGGCGACCAGCAGGCACACCACAAACACCGCGATCCGCGAATACCACGGCGCCACTTGGCGGGTGCCAATGCTGCCGCCGCTGAACGGGCCGCGTGGGCGCGTCGCGCGGTCGGCGCCCTTGAAGGCCATGCTCAGGATCAGCGTGCCCACGGCCCAGGCGAGCAGGTAGCGCACCACCGGAAAACCGTACCAGAGCATGCTCATCACGGTTTTCGGGTCTTCCTTCACGTATTGGAAGACCAGGCCGTTGAGGCGCTGGTGGAATTCGCGGTAGAAGTCCATTTCCATCAGGCCCAGGAACAGCGCGATGCTAGAGGCCAGGGTCAGCCAGAAACGGAAGAACCCGCGCGCGGCCATGGCCCGCACACTGAACAGTGCCAGCAGCAAGGGGATCACCAGGTACACCACCAGGCGAATGTCCAGGCGCAGGCCGTTGGCGAACGCTTCCAGGAAGGTCGAGGCCGGTGTGTCGAGGATCATCTCGCGGTTGTACGCCAGCAGCGCCAGGCGCAGCAGGGAGAACATCACCATCATGACCAGTGCGCAAAGCAGCGTGTATGCCAGATGGGATTTGACGGTCGGTTGCAGCAGGCGATTAGAAGCTCGCTGCTGATTCAGGGCGTCCGGGTTTGCCATGTCGTTTCAGGACCCATTGGAAGTTTAAGTTGCGAAAGAGTGCAGTGGCGTCCGACCCTCGCCCAGGCTGGCTGGGGTAGGCGGTAAACGCGGTGGCGCAAATGGTGCCCGATCACTGCCGGCAACGCTATTAATTACTGAACGCATGCCGCAATCCTGCCGCTGACGGAGCGTGAGATAGAGCCGTTGCAGGGAGATAAAGCCGGCGAATTGTCTTGGATGAGATGTGAAAATTTCGTACAGCGAATATTTCGACACACAATATCAAGGCATTCGTTGAAACCATTGTGGGAGGGGGCTTGCCCCCGATAGCGGTGGTTCAGCCACTGTTGTAACGACTGATACACCGCTATCGGGGGCAAGCCCCCTCCCACATTTTCCGTACTCACTCCTGCTTGAGTGAGTCGAGCGCTCAGAAGCGCATGTTGCCCCGTGGCCCGGCGATCGCCCAGATGATCAGGCCCAGGACCGGCAGCAGCAGGATCAACAGAATCCACAGCACCTTGGCACCGGTGCTTGCGCCACTTTTGAACACATTGATGATCGCCCAGATATCCAGCGCGAGGATGATCAGCCCGACCAGACCGTTGAAAGTGGAACCCATGGTGTCGCTCCTAAGTGAGGGCATGCCCTTGTAGGATAGCCAGCCCTGGCAGGGGGTTCCGTTTTATTTCAGACGTGGACCGCGACCCGCAGCGCTTCCAGGGACGGTTCGCCCTTGATGCCAACTTCGGCGCACAGTTCCAGCACGCGCGGCAGGTCGTTGCCGTACACCAGCACGGCCTGGATCTCGTCGTCCAGTGGCTGGCTGAAGTTCAGCAACACATAACCACCGTCTTGCGGGCTGAGGGCACTCATCTGGATCTGGATACGATTGAGCGCGGTGAGGGCTTCGGTCTTGGCCAGTTGCTTGGGCTTGAGGTTAAACGCCACGCCGGGGCCGAACGATGCAACGATCTGCGTAAACAGGTCGCCATAGGTGTCGGCCTGGAACAGCACGGTGTCCGGCAGGCTGCCGACCACTACCCACTCGCCCAACGGAATCGAGAACGTATCGTCGTAGTTGATGTCCGGGTTTGCCGCCAGAAACGCCACAGGGTCGGCGTAGGCCTGCGCCGCTTCTTCGGCGATGCGTGCCACCTCGTCGTCGCCCATGACGCCGGCGCTGATTTTACGGATGAGTTCGACGAGGGCGTTTTTCATGAAAGGGTCCTGTGGCGGGCTGGTTTTTGAGGGCGCGTAGCCTACACCAGTTTCTGCAACTGCGCCGCCGTATCCACCGCGCCCATGGTCTGTGCCGCTGCCAATGCCGTGGCGCCCTGGGCGTCGATCGCCTTGGGGTTGGCGCCCTGGCTGAGCAGGTAGTCGAGCATTTCGACGCGGTTGAACATCGCCGCCATCATCAATGCCGTGCGCCCGTCCGAGGATGACGCGTCAACCGGCGCGCCGCCTTCGATCAGCGCCTTGACCACGGGCAAATGGCCCTTGAACGCCGCACCGGCCATCGGCAGTTGATGCTTGTCATTGGCGATCTGCGGGTCAGCCTTGAATTCCAGCAGCACTTTTACCGCGTCGGCGTGGCCGTGATAAGCGGCCAGCATCAGCAAGGTGTCGCCATTGTGGTTACGCAGGTTGGCTGGCAAGCCCTTGGCCAGCAGCGCGGCCATCAGGGCGGCATCGCCTCTGCGCGCGACGTCGAAGACCTGCTCGGCAAATTCGGCGGCTTCGTCGTCAGTCATTTGTTTGGCGTGGTCCGACATGTGGGGGCTCCTTGTCTGGTAAGGCTTGGGGTACTGAAGAGTAGGCGCCCAGTGTCGCGAGGGAGTTCCCCACTGTCATGGTTTTTTTGTCGAAAGCGGCCATAGGCAGAATCAATAGCGGAACTGACCGCCCTGGATCTGCGCAAGCAACTGGCCGGTGACGGGCACGTAACTGTCCGAACCGGGCAACCAGGCGTACACCGGGTCGTTGCCCGCCTTGTCCGGGTCGAACGCTTCCTCCTTGAGCCGCACTTTCTGGTACTTGAACGTACCCGTTGTCTCCATCTTCATCTTGATCCGCAGGAACAGCGGCACCGCATAGTGCGGCAACTGGCCATGGGCGAATTGCAGCAACTCGCGCATATCCAGGGCGGCCAGGGATTCGCTGGGGGTGATGGCGACCATGCCGGCGCGGCCATTGGTGTTTTCGATCTCGACGCCGTAGGCCACCACTTCGGCGATCTGCGGGTGTTGCAGCAGGATGTTCTCGACCTCGGTGGTGGAGACGTTTTCACCTTTCCAGCGATAGGTGTCCCCCAGGCGATCGACAAATTGCGCATGGCCAAAACCGATGCTGCGCAGCAGATCGCCGGTATTGAAGTAACGGTCGCCCTTTTCGAACACGTCGGTCAGCACCACCTTGCGGTTCTTTTCCGGGTCGGTGTAGCCGTCGAACGGCGCCTTTTCGTCGATCTTGGCCAGCAGCAGGCCCTGCCCGCCCGTTGGCACCTTGCGCATGAAGCCATCGGCGCCACGCAGTGGCTCACCGCTGTCGTGGGCGTAATCCACCAGCGCCCAGTGCTGCAGGCAGAAGCCGATGGTGTTGTCGAAATTCAACACATTGGTGAAGCCGATATTGCCGTCACTCGCGGCATACAGCTCACAGATATGCTCGACGCCAAAGCGTTGCTTGAACTGCGCCCATACGCCGGGCCGCAGGCCATTGCCGACCATCTTGGTCACGCGGTTGTCACGATCCTGGACGTTGGCGGGTTGGTCGAGCAAGTAACGGCACAACTCACCGACATAACCCAGGGTGGTGGCGTTGAACTTGCGCACATCGTCCCAGAACTGGCTGGCGCTGAATTTGCGGCGAATCGCAAATCCCGACGCGCCGACAATCGCCGAGCCCCAGCACACGCAAAGGCCAGTGGCGTGGTACAGCGGCAAGGTGCAATACAGGACGTCGGCGGGACCCATGTCGAGGGCGATGCTGCCGAAGCTGACGGCGGTTTTGGTCCAGCGGCCATGTTTCATGATGCCGGCCTTGGGCAAGCCGGTGGTGCCGGAGGTGTAGATATAGAAGCACGGGTCGTTGAAAAAGATCTGCCGGGAGCTGGCCAGGTTGTCCACCGCGCACTCGGCACTGGCGGCCATCAGGTCGGCATAGCCAGCAGGCACGGCGCTGCTGTGTTGATCCGCGACAAACCAGGTGCGGTCCGTCTCGATCGCCACTTGCTCGCGCACCGCCGTGTAGGCCGCCACCAATTCCGCCCCCACCACAATCGCCACCGGGTTGACCAGATTCAGGCTGTGAACCAGCGCCGCCTGGGTTTGCGCGGTATTGAGCATGGCGCAGATGCCGCCCAGCTTGGCCACGGCCAGCACGTTGAGCAGCAATTCGGGGCGATTTTCAATAAACAACGCCACTACATCGCCTTTGCGGATGCCCTGGCTGTGCAAGTGATGGGCGATGCGGTTCGCACGCTGATTGGCGTCGCGGTAACTAAGCACGCTGTCGCCATACAACAACGCAGCACCGTCAGGGTTGCGCAGGGTCGCTTGCTCGAAATGCCAGCCCAGGCCACAGGGCTGCGCGGGGTCGGTGACATTGGCGGCACGCATGCCGCGGACTACCCGAGGCAAGGCCCGGACGATGGCGGGCACCTTACGCAGCAGCATGCTCCAGGTAATCATGTCGTTTTGCGGAGGGTTCATAGAGGAACGTCCTTTTTCTTATTCTTCGTGGAGGCCAGAAGCTCCGGCACTTTTGTAGGCAGCAAGCCACATGCTTACGGGAAAATACGCCAGCCGTTCTTAGGCTGTACACGCGGGATTTGAAATGTTTTGTATCCCGGGCCGGCAACAGGCAACCGACAAACAGGGAATTTAGCGACACATCCACAGTCCTTATGAGTAACGATGCGCCCGCCTGGCCGGATCGAATAGCGCAAAATGCAGGATGCATGATGGCCACTCATGCAAATTGCACGAAATCAAAAATCTCTATTTTTCACAACTGATTGATTTTTAAAGACTTATTGTAAAGTAGTGAGGTGGCACAATCACTGCACCTATCACTCCATGCTTGCCAACTTGAGCCAACGGAGCTGATAGACATGAGCCTGATCCAAGATAAATTCGCCTCAGTATTTTCCCAATACGACGTCACCACTCAGCCACGCCCGGACGGCGGTATCCTGTTGACCCTGCGCAACAGCGAAGGTAAGCAGGTCAAGCGTTCGATCTCCTACCAGCAATTGCACACGGCCGATCAACTCACCTGGGTAATCAGCGCCATTCGCCGCGACCTGGCCGAACAAGCCAGCGACCTGCCGCAGATTTCGATGCTGCAAAGCCAGAACCGCTTTGCCCTGCCGACTTACCACTCGGCATAAGCCACCCATAAAAAAGGGCCGCGACGCCATTAAGCGTCGCGGCCTTTTTTATGAACTCAACACAAGCCCAAGCGGGCCGCTTCATTCATCGCTTGTACACGATTGTTGACTTGTAACTTGCCGTAGATGTTACGTAGGTGGAATTTCACCGCGGCTTGGGACGTTTCACGAATCCGGCTGATTTCCCAGATCGTCTTGCCTTCGGAGGCCCAGCGCAAGATCTCCAACTCGGTCCGGGTCAGGGGCTTGCCGGACAGGGCCAGACGCTTTCTGGCATCGATGGGCACGCTGAACGGCGTACCTGACGCCTCTGGATCACTCATCGCTTTCTCTCCTTCTTATTGGTTGATGCTTATCGCCTTTCGGATTCCTCCTATTGACAGGCGATATAAACATTGAGGCCGGAGAGAGTTACATAATGCAGAGCGTTAGAGCGTAAGGCCGGTGATAAACAGCCAGGCCTTACAGGTAAATAGGCCTTTTCCCACAACAAATTCCAACTTGCCGGGGTTGAACATTCAAGTCGATTAAGACTAGTCATCCATCCCTGGAAAACCGGCAGCGATATCGTCCCCGGTGAACTCAGACACCCCACCGTTTGCCGTATGGGACAGGCGCAACATCACAAAATGTGGGTTCTCGCCCATATCGAACCAATGAGGCATGCCGGCCGGGATCACCAACAGGTCATTTTTCTCACAGCGCACGCCGTACACATAGTCGCCAATGTGCAAGGCAACCAGGCCTTGGCCGGCGACGAAAAAGCGCACGTCATCTTCGCTGCGACGGCGCTCGGCGAGGAACTGATCGCGCAATGCCGCCTTCTGCGCAGGATCGCCGGGGACACGCAGCACGTCGACGCTGGCATAGCCGAGGGCGTCGATCTGCGGCCGGTACGCTGCGATCATGGCGGCGTCGTCCGCGCCCTTTTCAATAACGGCGGGCTGCCAGCGCTCGAATCGCACGCCGTGCTCGGCCAGGGTCGACACGACATCCTCGAAGTGGGTCAGGACTTTGTTCGGGGTATCCGGTGTGGAGACGTGGTAAACAGCTACATAACTCATAGGACAGTTCCTTGGTTCTGCTCGTGCAATCGAAAGCCGATGATAAGGGCGGCGGCCAGGGCCGCAACGCTGGCGATACTGAAGGTCAGGGCCGGCCCCAGCAGGTTCCAGCTGTAACCGGAATACAACGCACCCAGCGCGCCGCCGGTGCCGGCCAAGGCCGCGTATAACGCCTGGCCCTGGCCTTGTTGGCGGGGGCCGAAGCTGCGTTGCACAAAGGCAATCGCCGCCGCATGAAAGCTGCCGAAGGTGGCCGCGTGCATCACCTGCGCCAACAGCAGCACCCAGAAAAATTCCGCGAACGCGCCCAGCAACAACCAGCGCAGCGCCGCCAACAGGAAACTCGCCATTAACACCCGGCGCAGCGAAAAGCGCGTGAGGATGCGGCTCATGCCCAGGAACATCAATACTTCCGCCACCACCCCGAGGGCCCACAGCATGCCGATCACGCCACGGCTGTAGCCCAAGTGTTCCAGGTGCAGGGTGAGAAAGGTGTAATACGGGCCATGGCTCATTTGCATCAACGCCACGCAGGCATAAAACGCCAGGACGCAGGGGCTGCGCAACTGCTTGAGGAAGCCTTCGCTGGCCAGGCGCGGGCCGTGGTTCGCGGGCTGCGCATTCGGCACCCACAGGCTGGCAGCAATGATCCCGGCCATGATCACCACGACCACTACCGGGTAAATATCCAGGCTCAGCCAGTCGAACAGGCGACCCATGATCACCACCGTGAGGATGAACCCGATGGAGCCCCACAGGCGGATCTGGCTATAACGCGAGGTCTGCTGGTGCAGGTGGGCCAGGGTGATCACTTCAAACTGCGGCAGCACCGCATGCCAGAAGAACGCATGCAGGGCCATGACCAGAGCCAGCCAGGCGTAGGTCTTGCTGACGAAAATCAGCGCAAAACTTACCAGGGTACACACCGCGCCAAAGCGCACGATGGCCAGGCGCCGGCCAGTGTAGTCGCCCAGCCAGCCCCACAGATTGGGGGCCACGCAGCGCATCAGCATGGGGATGGCCACCAGCTCGCCGATACGCGCGCTGGAGAACCCCAGGTGATCGAAGTACAGCGCCAGGAACGGCGCCGTTGCCCCCAGCAGGGCGAAGTAAAAGAGGTAGAAGCTGGAGAGTCGCCAGTACGGAAGTGCTGGAGTCATGCAAGGGGCCGCTTTGCGGCAAGGCGCGAGCAAGCTCGCGCGCCACACACCGTCACAGCTGGCCCAGTACCGGAGTACTCACGCGCACATCGGCGTTTTGCCCACGGTTGCGCAGCAGGTGATCCATCAACACGATGGCCATCATTGCTTCGGCGATCGGCGTGGCGCGGATGCCGACGCACGGGTCGTGGCGGCCCTTGGTGATCACGTCCACCGGGTTGCCGTACACATCGATCGAACGGCCCGGCGTGGTGATGCTCGACGTGGCCTTGAGTGCCAGGTGCGCAACGATCGGCTGACCGGAGGAAATACCGCCGAGGATGCCGCCCGCATTGTTGCTGAGGAAGCCCTGCGGGGTCAGTTCATCGCGATGCTCGGTGCCGCGCTGGGACACGCAGGCGAACCCGGCGCCGATTTCCACGCCTTTCACGGCGTTGATGCTCATCAGCGCGTGGGCCAGTTCAGCGTCCAGGCGGTCGAAGATCGGCTCGCCGAGGCCCGGTTTCACACCTTCGGCGACCACGGTGATTTTCGCCCCGACCGAATCCTGGTCGCGGCGTAGCTGGTCCATATAGGCCTCCAGCTCAGGCACTTTGTCCGGGTCCGGGCAGAAGAAGGCGTTGTCGCCGACACTGTCCCAGGTCTTGAACGGGATTTCGATCGGGCCCAGCTGACTCATGTAGCCACGGATAACGATGCCCTGGGTCGCCAGGTATTTCTTGGCGATGGCACCGGCGGCCACGCGCATCGCGGTTTCGCGGGCCGAGCTGCGGCCGCCGCCACGGTAGTCGCGTTCGCCGTATTTGTGGTGGTAGGTGTAGTCGGCGTGGGCCGGGCGGAACAGGTCCTTGATCGCCGAGTAGTCCTTGGACTTCTGGTCGGTGTTGCGGATCAGCAGGCCGATGGCGCAGCCGGTGGTGCGACCTTCGAACACGCCGGAGAGGATCTCGACTTCATCGGGTTCCTGGCGCTGCGTGGTGTGGCGGCTGGTGCCGGGCTTGCGGCGGTCGAGGTCACGCTGCAGGTCTTCCAGGGACAGCTCAAGGCCGGGCGGGCAGCCGTCGACAATGGCGACCAACGCCGGGCCATGGCTTTCGCCCGCGGTGGTGACAGTGAACAGCTTGCCGAAGGTATTGCCGGACATGCAGGGCGCTCCGTGAAATCAGTTGTAATCACTCAGAGGTGATAACCAAGCGCGCCAGTATACGCGGGCCAACCGACTAGTTCATCCTCGAAACCTTCCCGGTAGACGTTGGTCGAACCGGCACCTCCTCAATGATGGCGCGATGATGCTTCGAGTTTTGCTGTTTACCCTCACCCTGTTGACTGCCGTAGCCCATGCCGCGTCCCCCGTGGTGTTGCAACGCCCCATCAGCCTCGACACCGGCAGCGGCGAGCTGTTCGGCTCGCTGCTGCTGCCGCAGTCCGACAAACCGGTGCCGGTGGTGCTGATCATTGCCGGCTCCGGCCCGACCGACCGCAACGGCAACAGTGCCGACGGCGCGCGCAACGACAGTCTCAAGCGCCTGGCCTGGGTCCTGGCTCGGCATAACATCGCCAGCGTGCGTTACGACAAGCGCGGCGTGGCGGCCAGCCTGGCCGCCACCCCCGATGAACGCAACCTGACCCTCGACGCCTACGTGGCCGACGCCGTGGCCTGGGGCAAGCTGCTCCAAGCCGACAAGCGCATGGGCCCGCTGATCGTGCTCGGCCATAGCGAAGGCGCGCTGGTGGCTGCGCTGGCGGCACCGCAACTCGACCCGGCCGGGGTGATTTCCCTGTCCGGCAGCGCCCGCCCGGTCGACCAGGTGATCCGCCAGCAACTGGCCGGTCATCTCCCCCCGGCCCTGCAGTTGCGCAGCAATGAAATCCTCGACCACCTCAAGGCAGGCCAAGTGGATGCCGATGTGCCTGACCCACTGCTGGGCATTTTCCGACCCAGCGTGCAGCCGTATCTGATCAGCCTGTTTCGCGCCGATCCTTCGGCCGCCTTTGCCAAGTTGCGCATGCCGGCACTGATCATCCAGGGCACCCACGATTTCCAGGTGGGTGTGGGCGATGCCCGACAATTGAAGAGCGCCAAGCCCGATGCCGAACTGACGGTGATCGAAGGCATGAACCATGTGATGCGCATCGTGCCCAATGAGGTGAAGCAACAGTTGGCGTCCTACAACGACCCGCAATTGCCCCTCGCCGCCGAGCTGGGAACCCGCCTGGTGCGCTTTATCGACGGACTTCAACCCCGTTAACCGACTAATTGCCTCCAGTACTGGGAAAAACGGCCGATAAGCCCAACGTCGACAGCAAAAAGCCTGTCGATTGGCTGGGCTAGGACAGGATCGCGCCGCATGACTAACACCGAAGCAACACCAGAACCTACCGCCGACACCCCGGCGGAACATACCGAGGTCGTCGACGCGGCGTCCCTGCCGTGGGCGGACGTGCAGGCCGAACATTTCAAAATGCTGCGTCTGGCGCCTCTGGCCACCGACCGCGCCACCGGGGTGCGGCCCTTGCGGTTCGTGCAATTTGGCTATGTCGAGCGCCATGACCAGCATCACAGCCTGCTGCGCATGGTCATCCAGTTGCCGGGACAAAGGGTGCGCCGCGAGCAGAATCACCTGGATATCTGGGTCGATCACGCTAAACACCGCGTGCATTTCGGCCCGGGCAATAGCCTCGAAATCGAACCGGCCAACCGTGGCATCGGCCGCTTCCTGGTCGCCCAAGGCGCCGCGTGGGCGAAGAAGAAGTGGTCGCACTACCGCGTCGACGGTGTGGACCTGTCCAACAAGGACGCCCTAAACGAAGCCACACGCCTGCGCCGCGATCATTTCTTGCGTATCCAGGGTTTTGATGTGGCCTACGCCGACGTGCAGCATCTGAAGGGCAACGTGCAACCCGGCAAGGTCAGCGACGTGCTCGATAGCTGGAACACCGAGAAAGTGCAGTTCGTGGAAATCCTTGAAGCCGCGCAAATGCTGCAACAGGCCGAGCAGAACCTGATGGAGCAGGAGGTGAAGCTGCGCAAGGAAGAGGAAAAGGTCACCAAGTTCAAGCGTGAGGACAGCGGGCTGCGCTTCACCATCACCTGTCTGGTGGCGTTTACCGTGTTTCAGGCGGGGTTGTTGATCTGGATTGCCACCCACCGGTGATGTGGAAGGGGGTTTGCTCCCGATAGCGGTGCATCAGTCAATGCATTCAGTGACTGTCACGCCCGCATCGGGGGCAAGCCCCCTCCCACACGGGTCGGTTAAACCCTGGCGGCGAATACCGCCTGATGGTTGCGGCACTGCTCCGCCGTGAGCATGAACACCCCGTGCCCGCCGCGCTGGAACTCCAGCCATGCGAAGTCGACTTCCGGGTACAGCGCCTCGACATGCACCTGGCTGTTGCCCACTTCGACGATCAACAAGCCCTTCTCGGTCAGGTGGTCCGCCGCTTCGGCCAGCATCCGCCGTACCAGGTTCAAGCCATCGTCGCCGCAGGCCAGGCCCAGTTCCGGTTCATGCTGGTACTCGTCCGGCATGTCGGCGAAGTCTTCAGCGTCCACATACGGCGGGTTGGACACGATCAAATCGAAGCGCTGGCCTGGCAAACCATCAAAGCCATCGCCCTGAACGGTATACACACGCTCGTCGGCGCCATGGCGCTCAATGTTCTGGTTGGCCACTTCCAACGCTTCAAACGACACGTCCCCCAACACCACTTCGGCGTCCTGGAACTCGTAGGCACAGGCGATGCCGATGCAACCAGAGCCGGTACACAGGTCAAGAATGCGTGCCGGCGGCTGGTCCAGCCAGGGTTCGAAGCGGTTTTCGATCAGTTCGCTGATCGGTGAGCGCGGGATCAGCACGCGCTCGTCAACGATAAACGACATGCCGCAGAACCAAGCCTCGCCAATCAGGTAGGCTGTCGGCACCCGCTCATGGATGCGACGGTGGAGCAGCCGTTGCAGGTGGGCGACTTCCTCTTCTTCCAGGTTGCAATCGAGGTAGCTGTCGGCGATTTCCCAGGGCAGATGCAAGGCGCCGAGCACCAATTGCCGGGCGTCGTCCCAGGCATTGTCGGTACCATGCCCGAAAAACAGCTCTTCCCCATGGAAACGGCTGACAGCCCAACGGATATGGTCGCGCAAGGTGCGCAGGCGGGAAGTGATCACGGGGGCAGACTCCTGGAAAAAACGACTGGCGATTCTAACAGCCTTCGTCTGTACCGACGATGTACGAAAAGCCTCAGCCGTATGTCGGATTTCATCCAATTTGCCATCATCGCGTCAAACAAGCGCACCTCTTGACATGGCTGCACGCCAGCAACGGCGTAGCTTACGATGGTAGCGATTCACAGAACCGCTCAGCCAGTGGACAATGGCGCAAAAGCCCCCCTCACAGGAGCCCCCAGAATGTCCGTTCCAAAGACGATGTTTCAAATCAGCGGTCGAGGTTACGCGGCTGCCAATCTCAGCCATGCGACCCTCGTGATCATCGATGCGCAGAAGGAATACCTCAGCGGTCCACTCGCCCTCACGGGCATGGACGCGGCGGTCGGCAATATCAAGCAACTGGTCGCCGCGGCGCGCAACGCCGGTCGCCCAATTGTGCATGTGCGCCACCTGGGCACCGTGGGCGGCCTGTTTGACCCACAAGGCGAGCGCGGCGAGTTCATTCCCGGCCTGGAGCCTATGGGCGACGAAACCATCATCGGTAAACTGCTGCCCAGCGCGTTCCACGGCACCGGCCTGGAAAAACACCTGCAGGACCTCGGTCCTCTGGACCTGATCGTCTGCGGTTTCATGAGCCACTCCAGCGTCAGTACCACCGTGCGCGCCGCCAAGAACCTGGGCTTTCGTTGCACCCTGGTGGAAGACGCCTGCGCCACCCGCGACCTGCCGTACAAGGGCGGCGTCCTGAGTGCCGAGCACGTGCAACAAACCGAAATGGCCATCATGGCCGACAACTTCGCCACCCTCGCCTTGACCAAAGACCTGATCTGATTGCCCTGGGATGAGCGGCGCGGCCGATTCAAGGCCCCGCTCATCTGCAAATGCCTGTCATTTGCTGCAATTACCTCTGGCACAGGAACAACCTGTGTATCTTCCGGTCGAAGGGCCGATACCCTGGAGGAAAGGTCGGAATGAAGATATCCGATGGTTTTGATGCTCGTCGCTTGCGCTCCAAGGGCCCGAGCAACTGGCGTCTGCGCCTGGCAACCGGCATTGCCGCGCTGCTGGCGATAATAGGTGTGCTGCTGGCGGTCGCCGGCGGCGCTGGCTTGTCGGGACATTCCCCGGCGCTGGGCGAACTGAATGCCAGCCCCGGCGGCTCGGCGATTCTGTTGGTGATCGGCCTGTTGGTGCTGTGGTTCGGCGTGTGGTTGTGGCGCCGCAGCCGTCGCCGGATGCGCCAGCCATTGGAGCTGAACATCGCCTCGCACTTGATGAAAAAGCACGACTGATGGCGCTTGGATAGCGTTTCCTGCGCCCCGGCCGCCGCGATTTAGGTAAACTGCCCGCCCCTCGCGGAGGCTGACATGCAAGACGACGATTTTTCCCTGTTCAAAAACGAGCTGCGCGGCGTCAAGCCGATCAAGCACGACCGCGCCGAGACCGGCAAACCCAAGACTGACCGGGCGCAGATCGCCAAGCTGCGCCAGGCCGCGACCGTGCGCACCGATGCCACCACCGTGGACGGTCTGTCGGACCAGTTCGTCATCGACGTCGGCCCCGAAGACGAGTTGATGTGGGCCCGCGACGGCGTACAGGAAAGCCAGATGCGCAAGCTCAAGGTCGGCCAGATTCCGTTCGAAGGCAGCCTCGACCTGCACGGTATGAATGTGGAAAAAGCCCGGGAAACCCTCTGGGCATTCCTCGCCGAAGCCACCAAGTTCGAAATCCGCTGCGTGCGCGTCACCCACGGCAAGGCCGTGCGCCTGGACGGCAAGCGGCCGATGATCAAGAGCCACGTCAACACCTGGCTGCGCCAGCATGCCCAGGTGCTCGGCTTTACCTCTTGCCAGGCCCGCCATGGTGGCGCGGGCGCGGTATACGTGATGCTCAAGCGCACCATGATGGAAGGACGCGACGAGTAACAAGTGCCATCGTCAGGCTTGCAGCGATGTGTCGGCCACCGTACCCTTGCGCTTTGCGAAAATCCCACAGGTAGTTTCATGTCCCTGGAACAGAATTACACCGCGATCCTCGGCCAACTCGGCGAGGACGTTACCCGCGAGGGCCTGCTCGACACGCCAAAGCGTGCCGCCAAGGCGATGCAGTACCTTTGCCGCGGCTATGAACAGACACTGGAAGAAGTCACCAACGGTGCCTTGTTCAGCTCCGACAACAGTGAAATGGTGCTGGTCAAGGACATCGAGTTGTACTCGCTGTGCGAACACCACCTGCTGCCGTTTATCGGCAAGGCCCATGTCGCGTATATCCCGAGCGGCAAAGTGCTGGGCCTGTCGAAAGTCGCGCGAATTGTCGACATGTATGCGCGCCGCCTGCAGATCCAGGAAAACCTCAGCCGCCAGATCGCCGATGCCGTGATGCAAGTGACCGGCGCGCTGGGCGTGGCCGTGGTGATCGAAGCCAAGCACATGTGCATGATGATGCGCGGTGTGGAGAAACAGAATTCGTCGATGATCACCTCGGTGATGCTGGGTGAGTTCCGCGAAAACGCGGCGACCCGCAGCGAGTTCCTCAGCCTGATCAAGTAACCGGTCGGGTAGGAAAAAGCCGGCGTTCATCGCCGGTTTTTTTTCGCCCCCGTAAATCAAGTAAGATGCGGCCCTCTGTTCTGGGCAAGAGGTTTCAGCCATGTTCGTCAAAGCACTTCGAGTGGGCCTCGGCCACGTCATCATCGCGGGCGACTACATTACCCGCCCACGCAAAAAGCAGCGCCCCGCCGAGCAGCAGGCGCAGGTCAACGCGGCCGCCAAAGAGCTGACCCTGTATCAGTTCCACGCTTGCCCGTTCTGCGTGAAGACCCGTCGTACCCTGCATCGCCTGAATGTGCCGGTAGCGTTGAAGGATGCGAAGAACAACGAACAGGATCGCCAGGCCCTGCTGGAACAAGGCGGCAAGATCAAAGTGCCGTGCCTGCGCATCGAAGAGAATGGCCAAACCACCTGGATGTATGACTCCAAGGTGATCATCGATTACCTGGACAAGCGTTTCGCCGCCATCTGACAGACCTGCGCCGATCCACTGTGGGAGGGGGCTTGCCCCCTCCCACATTTAGTTCGGTGTTGGCAAATCCAGGTCCAGATCCAGCAGCGCCGAACCCAGGCATTTGCCATGGGCATCCAGCGCCAGCGAGCGGGTCACTCCGCCGCGCAAGATCCCCGGCAACACGAAGTTCAGCGCCTGGACATTGGGCAACTCATAGCGCCGTACCGGCGCCGCTCCCGGTTCCAACAAACCGGCGAAGAACGCCGCCACACGCTCGGCCGTGAGCTGTTCGCAGAGCCGCGGATAATCCTCGGCGCGATAGGCAATGATCGAGATATTCGAGGTGTCGCCCTTATCCCCGGTGCGGGAATGGGCCAGGGTATGCAGCTTCATGCTTCGATCCTCGGGTTGACTGCGCCGCGCGGCAACAACAACGATGCCACCGCCACCACCTGGCGCACGCTCTTGCTGGCACCGCCGCCGCCGGACGGGCCGTTGGTGTAGAGGGTTTCCACTTCATTGCCAACCCGCACCGCTTCGCTGCGCTCTTCACAGCGCGCGGCCACGCGCAGGCGCACTTCCCACGGCTCGACGCTGCTGCGCGGGCCGTGCAGCGAGTCCATGCCGATCAACTCGGCGCGCACGTCCTGCATCTTCACGCCCATCAGTTCCAGACGCTTGAGCACCACTTCCCGCGCCAGTTGGGCGCGTGCGACGGCGCCCGGGCCGCCGTAGGACATCTGCCCCTCGCCGATCCACCCGTCCAGATAACCCACGCTGACTTTCAGCCGCTCTGGCCGCGCCCGTCCGGCAGCGCCCTGGGCGCGTACCCGGTCGACGCTTTCCTCGACAAAGCTCACGCGGGAAAAGTCGGCCGTCACGTCCGGCGTCAGGTATGCCGCCGGGTCATGCACTTCGTAGATCAGTTGCTCAGTACACGTGGCGCGGCTGACGCGCCCGCCGGACCCGCTCACTTTGGTGATCACGGCGTTACCCTCGGCATCGATCTCGGCCAAGGGGAAGCCCAGGCGCGCCAGGTCATCCACGTCCTTGAACCCGGGATCGGCGAAATAACCACCGCTGACCTGCCCCGCGCATTCGAGCAAATGCCCGACCAGCGTGCCCCGCCCCAGGCGCGGCCAATCGTGCGCCGCCCAACCAAACTCAAACATCTGCGGCGCCAGGAACAACGAGGGGTCCGCAACACGCCCGGTGATCACCACATCGGCCCCGGCGCGCAACGCATCCAGAATGCCGTCGACGCCCAGGTAGGCGTTCGCGGAAATCAGCCGCGCGCCCAGCGAGCCGAGCGTCTGGCCGTTATCCAACACCTGCTCGGGGCGCAACACGTCGAGCACATCATCGCCCACCACCGCCACGACCTTGAGGGCCAGGCCCAGTTCGCTGGCGATGCGCCGCACTTCACGGGCCGCCGACACCGGGTTGGCCGCGCCCATATTGGTGATCACCCGCAAGCGCCGACGACCTTCATGCTCGCCCACAAAGGGCAGCACCCGGCGCATGCGTTCACTCAGCAGCGGGTCATACCCGCCCTGTGGATCGCTGATGCGCGCCTGTTGCGCCAAGGCGATGGTGCGTTCGGCCAGGCATTCGAAAACCAGATAATCCAGGTCGCCAAGTTCGGCCAGTTCCACGGCAGGTTCGATACGGTCGCCGGAGTAGCCGGCGCCGGAACCGATGCGCAAGGTTTTCATCTCAAAACACTCCCAAGAGCAACGCCGTCATGGTCATCAACACCGACGCGGCGAACAGAAACGGAATGGTGAAGCGCTGGTGATCGGCCAGTTCGATCTTGCACAGGCCCACCAACAGGAAGGTCGCGGGGGTCAGCGGGCTGACCGGGAAACCGGTGGTGTGTACGCCGAGCAACGAGGCCTGGGCCACTTGCAGCGGGTCGACGCCCAGGGCCTTGCCGACTTCGGCGATCACCGGCATCACGCCGAAATAGTAGGAATCAGGGTCAAACAACATGCTCAGCGGCATGGAAATAAAGCCCACCACCGCCGGGATCAACTTGCCATGGCCAGCCGGAATCTGCGCCACCGCCACTTCGGCAATCGCCTTGAGCATGCCGGTGCCTTGCATGATGCCGGTGAACACCCCGGCGGCGAGCAGGATACTGGCCATGGTCAGCGCCGTTTTTGCATGGGCATCGATGCGTGCACGCTGGGCGTCGACATTCGGGTAGTTGATGCACAGCGCGACCACGGTACCGAGCATGAACATCACCACCGGGTCGACCCAGCCGGCAATCATCACCACCATGACCAGCACGGTCAGGAGCAGGTTGACCCAGAACAGCCGTGGGCGACGCAGCTTGATGTCGTCGTCGCTGAGCACCCGTTGCGGCATCGCGTCCACCGTCGAACCGGCGCCCAGGCCCAGGCGTTTTTCCTCACGATGGCCAAGCCACCAGGCGCAGGCGAAGACGAAGATCAAGCCGACGATCTGTACCGGGATCAGCGGCTGGAACAGGTCCGCCACCGGCACATGCAACGCCGCCGACGAGCGCAGCACCGGACCGGTCCACGGCAGGAAGTTGACCCCGGCGGCCATCGCGCAGACGCAGGCGAGGATGCGTTTGTCGATGCCCAGCCGCGTATACAGCGGCAGCATCGCCGGCACCGTCACCAGAAACGTCACCGCGCCGGAGCCGTCGAGGTGGACCAGCAGGGCCAGGGTCGCGGTGCCAACGACAATGCGTGTCGGGCGCGTCCCTACTGTGCGCAGGATGCGATCAATGATGGGGTCCAGCATGCCGGCATCGGTCATGATCCCGAAAAACAGGATCGCGAACACAAACATGCCCACCACTGGGGCGACGTTCTTGATACCGGTAATGACGAAGGCACTGGTTTGCAGGCCGAACCCACCGAGCAGCGCGGCGATGATCGGCAAGGCGATCAGCGCCACCAGGGGCGAGAGGCGTTTGCTCATGACGGCAGCGAGCAAGCAAAGGATGGTAATGACACCCAGGGTAGCGAGCATGGGTTACTCCAGAGCGGCCTTGGTGGCCGGTTATTGTTTTCCCTGGAGTATTGGAAGCGCGTTAGACTTTGTAAATTGGAATATTCACCCGCTGGTGTTCGAAAAAACAAAATGAAGAATTCAATCCAACACATCCACGCCTTCCTCGCCGTCGCGCGCACCGGCAGCTTTACCAAGGCGGCCAACGAACTGCACCTGTCGCCGTCCGCGCTCACCGTGCAAGTTCAGCAACTGGAAGACTGGCTCGGCGTCGCCCTGCTCGACCGCAGCCCGCGGCATGTGAGCATCACCGCCGCCGGCCAGGAGGCGCGCGGGCCGATGGAAAAACTGCTGCTGGACCTGGACAACATCGTCACCGGCTCCCGCGACCTCGCCGCCCTGCGCCGGGGCGTGGTGACTATCGCCGCCCTGCCCTCGGTCTGCGCAGGCGCCCTGCCGCCCGCGCTGCGCCTGTTTCGCGAACGGTTTGGCGGAATCGAAGTGCGCCTGCATGACTTGGTGGCCCACCGCATTCACGCCCAGGTACGCTCGGGCGAGGTGGATTTCGGCATCGGCGTGCGCGCACGACTGAGCCACGGGCTGGCGTTTGTGCCGGTGCTCAATGATCGGTTGTGCGCGTTTGTACCGCTGGATCATCCGCTCGCCCGCCATCGGACGTTGACCCTGGAGCAACTGGCGGATCAGCCGATCATCCTGACCGGGCGCGACAGCAGCGTGCGCGAACACGTCGAGGCGTTATTTGATCAGACACGCCTGACGATGAACGCAGGCATGGAGGCCAACTACATGTCGACGGTGTTGGCGCTGGTGCGTCAGGGCTTGGGGATCAGTGTGTTGCCGGAGTCGGCGGCGGACAGCCTGGAGGGGTTGAAGCGCATCAGCATCGATCATCCCGGCGTGAACCGGGAGATCGGGCTGATCAGTCGCGGCGGGATGGGCCTGAGCCCGGCGGCGCAGCGCTGTTTCGACTTACTGCATGAGCAATTATCCGACACACCACTGAGCCCCCTCCCACCGTTGACCGAGTGAGTCAGTCAAGCATGGCCACATGCTTGGGATGGCTGGCCACCCGCTTCAGCCACGCCTGCACGGCCGGGTAAGGCGTCAAGTCAAAACCGCCCTCATGCGCCACATGGGTGTAGGCATACAGCGCAATATCGGCAATCGAATACTGCTCGCCCACCAGGTACGGCGTGCTTTGCAACTGACGCTCCATCACCCTCAACGCCTTGTAGCCGCCCTTGTGACTGGTGTTGTATTCGTCGAGGCGATCCTGCGGCATGCCCAAATACAGCTGGATAAACCGCGCCACCGCAATATACGGCTCATGGCTGTACTGCTCGAAGAACTGCCACTGCAACACCTGGGTGCGCAGGCGCGGTTCGGTGGGCAGAAACTCGCTGCCATCGGCGAGGAAGTTGAGGATCGCGTTGGATTCCCACAGGCAGGTGCCGTCTTCAAGTTCCAGCACCGGGATCTTGCCGTTGGGGTTCTTGGCCAGGAACTCAGGGGTCTCGGTGCCGCCGTTGAGGATGTCGACATCCACCCATTGATACGGGATGCCCAACAGGTTGAGCATCAATTTGACCTTGTAGCAGTTGCCCGACTTGTGATCGCCATAAACCTTGTACATGGGGCTCCCCTTATGCCGCTTGCGCGTGCTGTGCTTGACGGACCACTGCGGCCAGGCGCTTGAGACCTTCGTCCAAACGGGACGGGTCGATATGGCTGAAATTGAGCCGCAGTGAGCCAAGGTGCTGGTCCGGCTCGGAAAAAAACGGTTCACCGGGCATGAACGCGACGTTCTGATCGAGTGCAGGTGCCAACAAGGTGCGGGTATCGAGCGGTTGTTTCAAGGTCAGCCAGAAGAATAATCCGCCCTGGGGCACCTGCCAGTCCGCCAGATCGTTGAAATGTCGCACCAATGCGGCCTGGAATGAGTCGCGGCGCTGGCGATAGAAACTGCGCAGTTCCACCAGGTGCTGTTGATACTTTTCGCTGCCAATCCACTGCATCGCCTGCCACTGGCCGATGCGATTGGTGTGCAGGTCGGCCGACTGCTTGAGCTTGAGCAGGTGCGGGAACAGGTCGGGGCTGGCGATCAGGTAACCGACGCGCAGGCCGGGCAACAATGTTTTGGACACGGTACCGGTGTAGATCCAACTGGCCTTTTTCAGACGGCCGGCGATGGGCTGTGCACTGCCGCCGTCGAAGGTCAGTTCGCGGTAGGGTTCGTCTTCGATCAGGGTCACGCCGAACTCGTCGAGCAACGCCGCGACGGCTTCGCGCTTGGCCTCGCTGTAACGCACGGCCGAAGGGTTCTGGAACGTCGGGATCAGGTAGATGAACGCCGGGCGGTGGCGTTCCAGATTTGTGCGCAGCGCGGCCAGGTCCGGGCCGTCGGCTTCCAGTTGCACGGTGAGACACTCGGCGCCGAACAGTTGGAAAATCTGCAGCGCGGCCAGGTAGGTCGGGCCTTCCAAGAGGATTTTCGTGCCCTTGTCGATATACAGCTTGGCCGCCAGGTCCAGGGTCTGCTGCGAGCCGCTGACCACCAGCACCTGGCTGGCCTGGCACGGCACGCCGAGTGCGCGCGCCTCGGCGGCGAGCAATTCACGCAGTTGCGGCTCGCCTTCACTCATGCCGTATTGGCCGATATTCAACGGCATGTCGTCCCAGTTCAACGCGGGCAACATCGCTTCGGCAGGCAACCCGCCGGCGAACGACATCACTTCCGGGCGCTGGGCCGCCGCGAGGATTTCACGGATCAGGGAGCTTTTGAGGCGTGTAACACGTTCTGAGAAGGCCATAGGGTCACCGGTAGCAAAGCCTGTGGGAAATACGTCAAACTGGTTGACCGAAATTACGACGACTTCAGTGGATACGTCAATATGCTTGACCTTAAAAACCAGACCAGCCAGCAAAAAGCCATGGAGGCGTTCTTCTTCGGCTACCAGGCGTTCACCGCCAAGGCCGACGAAATGCTGGAGCGCCGTGGCCTGAGCCGGGTGCATCAGCGCATCGTGTTTTTTATCGCGCGCTACCCCGGCCTGAGCGTGAAGGAGCTGCTGGAATTGCTCGGCGTGAGCAAGCAGGCGCTGAACATGCCGCTGCGCCAATTACAGGAAATGCACCTGGTGGAGAGCGTCGCGTCCGAGACCGACAAGCGCAAACGCCTGCTGGAATTGAGCACCGAAGGCCTGCGCTTCGAGCAATCCTTACGCCGTGAACAGGTGAAGCTGTTGCAGCGCGCCTTCAATGAGGCGGGGGAAGAAGCGGTGAACGGCTGGCTGGCGGTCAATCTGGCACTGAGTGCGGTGAATTAGCCTTTCATCCTTTTTTGCGCAGACAATCGAAAACATTATTTGCTTTATTTGTATACAAAAGCATAATTCGCTTCGTGCGAGTTCCTGACCAATTAGTCAACAAAACCCGCCAGTACCTCACAGCGCCTACGCGCTGGCCATAACAATAAAATGCTTGAGGAGTACTCGCTGTGGATAGCCGCAAATCCGAAGCCCCGCTGGACCTCGCCCCGCCGGACCTCTCCCTCACGAACCCTGGCTGGCTGGAACGCCTGTTCAAACTGCGCTTGCATGGCACCACAGTGAAGACCGAGTTGATCGCCGGCCTCACGACGTTCATCACCATGGCCTACATCATCTTCGTCAACCCGAACATCATGGCCGACGCCGGAATCGATCACGGCGCCGCGTTCGTCGCCACCTGCATCGCCGCCGCGCTGGGGTGCCTGTTGATGGGCCTGTACGCCAACTGGCCGGTGGGCCTGGCGCCGGGCATGGGCTTGAACGCGTTCTTTACCTACACCGTGGTCGGGACCATGGGCTACACCTGGGAGACGGCACTCGGTGCGGTGTTTATCTCCGGCGTGTTGTTCATGCTGCTGACGCTGTCGCGCATCCGTGAATGGCTGCTCAACAGCATTCCGGTGAGCCTGCGCCACGCGATGGGCGCCGGTGTGGGGTTGTTTCTCGGGGTGATCGGCCTGAAAACCGCCGGTATCATCGTCGACAGCCCGGCCACCCTGATCAAGCTCGGTTCGCTGCACGAGCCAGCGCCGTTGCTGGCAGCCATCTGCTTCCTACTGATCGCGATCCTCAGCTACCACCGGGTGTTCGGCGCGATCCTCATCAGCATCATCGCCGTGACCCTCGCCGGCTGGGGCCTGGGCCTGGTTCACTACAACGGCATCCTCTCCACCCCGCCGAGCCTGGCGCCAACCTGGCTGGCCATGGACGTTAAGGGTGTGTTCAATGTGAGCATGATCAGCGTGGTATTTGCCTTCTTGTTTGTACACATGTTCGACACCGCCGGGACCTTGATGGGCGTCGCGCAACGCGCCGGTCTGGTGAACGCCGACGGCAAGATCCACAACCTGTCCCGTGCGTTGAAGGCCGACAGCGCCTCCAGCGTATTCGGCGCCATGGTCGGCGTGCCGCCGGTGACCAGCTATGTGGAAAGCGCCGCCGGTGTCGCCGCCGGTGGCCGTACCGGGCTGACCGCTGTGACCGTGGGCGTGCTGTTTGTGGCGGCGATGTTTTTCGCGCCGCTGGCCGGCATGATTCCGGCTTACGCCACCGCCGGTGCGCTGATTTATGTGGCGATGCTGATGATGGCGAGCATGGCCCATATCAACTGGGACGAAGCCACCGACAGCATTCCGGCTATCGTCACCGCGATCATGATGCCGCTGACCTTCTCAGTCGCCGACGGGATCGCCCTGGGCTTTATCACGTATGTGGCGCTCAAGGCCGGCACCGGCAAGTACCGCGAAATCTCCATCAGCCTATGGGTGTTGTGCGCGATTTTTATCGCAAAATTTATCTTCCTGTAGTTCGGGAACGCACAAAGAAACCGCCTCACCCTCGGGTGAGGCTTTGGCATCAAAGGAGCACTGTAAATGAACCTGGAAACCTGGCTGCTGTTCAGTGGCGCGGCGTTGATCGTGATCCTGATTCCCGGCCCGCTGTCGTTGCTGATGATCAGCAACAGCCTCAACTACGGCCTGCGCCGTTCGTACCCGGCGTTTCTCGGCGGCGTGTTTGCCTCGATCTGCCTGTTGAGTGCCTCGGCACTGGGGCTGGGCGCGCTGTTGTTGGCGTCGGAACAGCTGTTCAGCGCCTTGAAGATGGTCGGCGCGCTCTACCTGTTTTACCTCGCCTGGCAGAGCTGGCAGCAATCGCGCCAACCGGCCCGGGGCGCGGTGGTGCCCCAGGCCGTCGCCACGCCGCGTTTTCGCGCCTTGTTTGGCCGTGCGTTTGTGCTGGGCGCGAGCAACCCGAAGGACATCCTGTTCTTCGCCGCCTTCCTGCCGCAGTTCCTCAGCAGCGACCGGCCGTTTCTGCCGCAGTTGCTCGTCATGATCGCCACCTGGACCGTACTCGACCTGCTGTGCAAGCTCGCCTACGGTCTTGGCGCCCACGGTGCTGCGCGGTATTTGCGCAGCGGCAACGGCCAGAGCTGGTTCAACCGCACCAGTGCCGGGCTGTTCGGGGCCGCTGGCGTTGCGTCGCTGAT
Organism: Pseudomonas marginalis; assembly: GCF_024169655.1. Lineage (GTDB taxonomy): Bacteria > Pseudomonadota > Gammaproteobacteria > Pseudomonadales > Pseudomonadaceae > Aquipseudomonas > Aquipseudomonas paraveronii. The sequence goes on from NZ_JALJWV010000001.1 coordinate 4,346,705, forward strand.
CAACCGCTAGGACGGGGTCACTTTAGCGAAATAGACGCTCGGAAGGGCGTCTCCTGCAGTAGGCCATTGGATGCCCGCTACGATTCGAAACAGGCGCTTGTCGTTCATCGCACTCTTGACGGCAGCCAACGCCACCGACGTCGGATTATTGCTGATCGCAATATTGAACCAACGATCCGTCAGCCGGCGTTCCAACTTGATAGACCCCAGCTCAAGCCAATGAACGGACACGTAGTACACCCGGTTTGAACCGGAAAGAGGATGAGTCACGAATAAATCACGGGTGGTCTTGTTGCCGTGCCTTACCAGAAGCTCCTCGACGCTGAACCCCTGCTGTTCCAGCACACGTTTGATCGCCGCGCACTGTGCAATGTCTCGCCGAGGTCCCATCTCGCGGCCGCCGGATCGCAGCGCAGGGTCCAAGTCGGTCACCTTGAAATCGACGCGAGTGAAGCCCGGTGCCTTGCCGTCAAAACCGATGTGAAAGGTTCTTTTGCCCCTTTCGGTGGACCGCAGCATTCTCAGCAAATCATCCGTCTGACCCGCCCTCGCGGGGGCTGGAGGCGACCAGTTGTCCAGCGTCGCGCGGATATTGAGCAGATGCGTGGCCGTTGCCGGGCGGGATGGGCCTGCCAACTCAATCAACCTTGCGGCGGTAAACTGTCGACTGGAGAGCGTCATGGTGGGGAACACCGCGCCCACATACTCCGGCAAAGGCTTATCGAACAGGGGCGCATGGACCAGCCATTCACCCGCAGGGCTACGTGTCACCGGGAAAGGCTGCTCCAGAATATCCACGCTGGTCCAGCGCTCAATGTCAAAACTGGCCAATGACACCATTGGCTCATTCCTGTGGATAAACACGATGCCGTCCAACGGCGCCTGATCCCCCTGAGGGAGCATCCTGTAATAGCCGCTCATAGGGTCCATCACGCCGGTATTCGGCGGGGCCACCCGAAGGACATTGTGGGGAAACCCTCGGCTGTCCGACGCAATATGAAACACCTCGGGAACCGGAGAAGGCGCATCCGGGCTCTGAAGTGAAGTCCGCCAATTCGACCAGTAGCTCGACGTCGTGGATGACTGGCGAATGGCGTCTTCCGTAGCAACCCGTGCAGTCGCGGGCCACCAGTCGGGCGGCGGTGGCGTCGGCGGCGCGCGCCATGGGTTGAGCACGCCGGAACTTGTGCCCGCCACCGGTTGCGGGGCGTCCGCGCCGAGTGACCATTCCTTGGGCTGATGGAGGTGCAAAATCAGTTCGTCTTGCCCCGGCGCCTGCGTGTTTTTCAGGCGAAATACCGGTTCGTCCCCACGCCGGTAAAGGGGGTAATAGTGCGTGTCATCCGCCACAAAGGGCTCACCATTTTTCACATAGACGCCCGACTCGCCCGGCCCTTTCAGCGCAATGGCGCCCTCCGGCACCCCCTTGATTTTGAACCGCTCCAAGGCTTTCAACTGGGTCACGGGGGACGACGCCGTGCGGGACACCCCGCTGTGTACCGTCATCCGCAAACGATGTATGCGCCCCAGCAACCCTCTCAGCACCGGCCGCGCAATACCTGCGCCGGCACGGCCCACCTTCTTCGGGCCGGGGATTAAGTTCAGCAGCAGGTCGATCGCCATAAAGGCGCTCATAAAACCCACATCGACCGCATCGTGGGGGTCGCCGAAACGGTGATAACTGCGCGATACGCGCAGCAACTCATAGAAGTCATTGAACATCCCGTACAACGGTGAGAAAAACCCCACCACCGCCCGCGCGCGGGTGTCGCCCTGCTCACTCAGACGGCGGGTTCGATAGCTCGCCAGCGCCTTGCCGGAATGGCTGGCGGCTTGGGTCCGCCGTTGCAAATCCAGCACGCTGGCGTGGTAGAGCAACGCCTCGGCGTTGCTGTGGGGCGTAGCCACAAACCCCAGCCAGTCCTGCGGATCGCTGGCGATCTGCTCAAGGGTTTGGGCTTCGATCTCCTCAAGCACCGCCGCAGGCTCCAAGTGCTTGATGCTGAATGAACGAACAAACTCGATCCCGCGCCAGATCCCTTTCACCATGAAAAAAGCCGGTATGGCTTTAAGCGTTTTTGCAGCCTGGACGTGTGCACCGCCGCCCTCCGCAGGCTGGGGGATCGCCTCGAATGCCCAACCCGGTGCGACCTGTCGCGCCAACGCCTTGACGTTATCCGGTAACGCGCCGATGCGGTTCAATTCAGCCTGGGCCCGTTGCAGGCTATCGTACTCGGTCAGGACCAGGGACGACGGCGCATCGGGCCAGTAAACCAGGCACAGTTCGGAGCGCCGGTCATGCACCACCACGATCCCTGCGACATAGCGATCATGCTGCATCGTGTGGCCCACCAGATGAACCACGTACAGCTGCAACTGGTGCTGGTTGTTCGACAGGTCTTGCGGTGTGCGGGCCGCCATCGCGGTCTTGAATACGCTTTGTGCCGTCGCCGTCAGCCCCTGCTGAGTCGCGCAGAACAGGTGATACTCAACGCCCGCGCGCAAGGCGCGATTCAACAGTTCGGGAATCCGTCCGTTGCTGAGCTCGCGATCGGCTTCAATACGCGGATAGAAAACCCGGTTGATCAAGGTGTCGTACTGACCACCGATATCCAGCGAGGACACCATACGGGTCAAGTAAGCGGCATTCAGGCGTTGCTTCCACTCAGGTTGCAGATAGCGCGCGTGACTGAATCGCCAAGCGGTCCAGGGCGCCAGTGGGTCGAGGTTATGCAGCGTCAGTTGCAGCAGGCTGAAGGTCGTGCGCGCTGCGGTTGGGGTCAGCACGATGTTGCGATCACCCACCGTACAGCCGCTGATCCATCCACAAAAGGCACCGTGGACATCATCCGGCATATCAATCAACGGTTGGTCGATGTCCAACGGCGGGAAGAAACCGTCCTGGCGCAAACGGGCGATCAACGCGCGCCGGGCGAACGTGTCCAGGTCAGGCAGGCGTTGCTCAAGTCGGCCTTTAAACGCAAAGGCGCTGCCCAGGTACAGCCGCAGCAAGCGCTTGAAGGCTCTACGCTGGGCCTGGGTCGCGTGCGCCAACCAAGTGGGCAGTTTCTTCGCGTCAGACGCCGCCGTGCGCAGCAGCTCGATGTTGGCCAGAGCCTGGCTCAGGGCGTCATTGAGCGGAATATTCAGCTGCTCTTCCAGCTCGACCATCAGCAGCGAGCGGCTGAGCTCGGCATCCGTCACTTCACTGAAAATACGCGTGATGTCTTCGCGGCTTTGTTTCAAGCGGTCGTAGCAGCCCAGCAGTTTCTTGAGCGCCACCAGCGCAGGCTTGCCCTTGATCTCAACGTAGCGCACGCCGAGGGTTCCACAGGCCGCATGTGCGCGTAAGTCACGCCGCTTATCGTGCTCGACGCAGCCCCAAAGCACCGAGTCGTCAAGGCTGCTCAGGCTTGCCTTGAGGCTTTGGGTCAAGGCGTCCAGTCCGGCAAACGCCTTGACCCCGCCTTCGATGCCAAACGCGTACACCACCACCGGGAGCTGGCGCGACGGGCGCCTTACCGCCGCGCCCGTGGTCACCACCCAGACGTTATGGAGGGCGTAAAAGGCGTCCGGTTCGCTGCCCACCGCGATCGACAGTACTTGGGTCTGACTGCCAAGGCGTTGGCTGGGCGACGGCTGTTCCACCACTTCGATCATCAGGTCGCGATGCGCCGTACTGATCAGCTTGAGCCGGTGTTGCAACTCAACCTCGCAGCGCAAGGCCTCGGTTTGGGTGCGCATGAACAGCGACACGCGCCTGGGCGTACCCGCGCCGTCGGGACGCTCGGCCCAAAAAGCCAAATCGAGCAACCGATGCTGCCCATCCCGCATCAGTGTATTCAACACGTCGGCATGCGCCTTGAGTTGGCCCACCAGCGCCACGATTATCTGGTACGCAAGCGTGTCCGCGCAGGGATCGTCCGGGACCAGCAGCGCAACCAGCGCTTTTTCGTAGCGTTTGACCTGACGCTCAGCGGCGCGCAGAGCCAGGCCGGACGCCGTGCTGGCGAAGATGATTTCTGCGCCTCGTCGTTGTCGGTCCCAGTTGAGCAATTGATCGCCAATAACGCCGAGCCGAGCGCCACCGACCAGTTGCCGCCTCGCCCCCTCCACCTGTGCCAGAAAAGGTGCGGCGTCCAGCGGCTGAGGCCGAGGCCGTTGCTCAGAAAACACGTGCGCGTAATTGATCTTCACCGCACAAGCCAGCTCGTTGCTCCATTGCCCGGTCAGCAACGCCTGGGCGCCCAGCGTCAGCGCGTCGTCCATCAGCGGCAGGCCGCGAACAAAGCGGTGCGCCGCAGACAAGACTGTTGGCCGGCATAAGTCATTGCGCCGACTCAGCGGCAAGCACTGCCAGAGCGCGTGGAACCGGGACCGGTCCAACACCAGCAGGCCGTCCTGCAGGGCCGTGTAGGACGGGTACTCGTAGAAGTTGCAGCCCTCTCCCGGCAGATAGACCACATGCGGTGCCTCGCAGGGGTCGCCTTCTCGATAAAGATGCAAGACCCCGGGAATCGCTACCGGAGGCGTACCCGGCCACAGCAACTGCCCCACTTGCAGCGTGGCCCAAGCCCCGCCCGCACGCTGGCGGGCCTCGGCGGTGGGGGCATCGATCAGGGCCTGAACCATGTCCCATGCCGCACTCGATAGCTGCTCCAACTGCCGCGCCATAAACGCCCGGTCGGCGAAGAGCGCCTTGTGCAACTCGACCCAGCGCTCCCGGCGAGTGAGCCAGGAACCCTGCGCCAGGGTGTCCCAATAGACGCTGACCGCATGGGCCAGCCGCTCAAACAGCCTCAGCGCGATCACACGGCGCAGTGCTTCCAGCGGCGTATAAGGCAAGCGCCGGTTCGGCTCGTCTTTAACGCTCAGGGTGGTGAACTGATTGACGTTGATCACCACCGTCGGCAGGACCAGCAACGCCAGCGCCCGATCGGTCAGGCTGTCGACTTTGCGCGGCACGGCTGGCGGCTTGGGCTCGGTGAACAACAGGTGGTCCGGGTCCATCTCGAACGCTTTGCGCAGCTCGGCGCGAATGACCGTCAAGACTTTGGGCGAGCGTCCTATCAGGCGTGCCAGTGTCCGCGTCGCGGTGATGCAGCGCGCGTCGGCAAGACCGATCTGATTGATCAGGCGACTGGGATGGGTATGGGCATTGATCCGCCGTTTCAACTGCTCGCGAATCGCCTGCGATTGCGCTTGGGCAGCGAGGTCCGGGTCGTCGGCAGTAGCGGTATCGGCTGAAACGCTCACGTGATCGGGGGACGAGGTCATGGTGTTTTCTTCTGCATGAGGAAAACGCCCAGCCTAGGCAGTGCCTCCGTGCAAAAGGCGCTAGATAGTTGCACGCGCAAGCGGCATGAAAAGCCCGCCGTGTCGGCGGGCGAAAAACCAGCGAAGAGCTTTGGGGTGGCGCTCAGCTACCGCGGTAGGTGGAGTAACTGTAGGGCGAAATCAGCAGGGGCACATGGTAGTGATCCTGTTCAGCGCTGATGCCGAAGCGCAGCACCACCACGTCGAGGAAGGCCGGCTCTGGCAATTGCACGCCACGGGCACGGTAATAGTCGCCGGCGCTGAATTGCAGCTGGTACACACCGCTGCGGTAGTCGTCGCCTTGGAGCAACGGTGCGTCGCAGCGGCCGTCACTGTTGGTCACGGCGCTGGCGATCAGCTCCAGTTGCGCGCCGTCGACGCGGTACAGCTCAACCTTGATGGTGCTGCCGGGACAGCCGTGAGCGGCGTCCAAAACGTGTGTGGTCAAACGTCCCATGGCGTGTACGCGCCTCCCGAGGTCAGTAGAAGTGAATGCCGCACTTTTTTTGTGCAGCGAAAAAGCCGGCGCCGGCTGATTAAGACACTTTTTAAAAAAATTGTACACAATAAAAACCACAAACCCTACGATCCTCCAGTCGACCTTGCTCGACCGGCCGATTCACGAGTAATCCTTGCTTTTAAACAACCTTTTGTCCATTAGCTGACCAGTCAGGCAAGTTTCTTGCTACACCCTTGAAGGTGAGCGTGGCAGAAAAAAGGCAGAAATCCAGGCTTACAAAGTGGGCAATAAGTTGTATACAATCACTCATCACTGTGACGCCACTCAGTCTTTCCACTGCCCGGCCGCCACACACACCGCTACCACGCACAAGAAGGAAGACTGCAGTGAGCGCTGACTACCCACGCGACCTGATCGGTTACGGCAGTAACCCTCCTCACCCCCACTGGCCGGGCAAGGCACGCATCGCGTTGTCTTTTGTACTCAACTACGAAGAAGGCGGCGAGCGCAATATTTTGCACGGTGACAAAGAGTCCGAAGCCTTCCTTTCGGAAATGGTCTCGGCCCAGCCGCTGCAGGGCGAGCGCAACATGAGCATGGAGTCGCTGTACGAATACGGCAGCCGTGCCGGCGTGTGGCGCGTCCTCAAATTGTTTAAAGCATTCGATATCCCGTTGACCGTCTTCGCCGTGGCCATGGCCGCCCAGCGCCATCCGGAGGTGATCCGTGCAATGGTCGCCGCCGGCCATGAGATCTGCAGCCACGGCTATCGCTGGATCGACTACCAGTACATGGACGAGGCCCAGGAGCGCGAGCATATGCTCGAAGCCATCCGCATCCTCACCGAGCTGACCGGCGAACGCCCGCTGGGCTGGTACACCGGCCGCACCGGCCCGAACACGCGGCGCCTGGTGATGGAGGAAGGCGGCTTCCTCTATGACTGCGACACCTATGACGACGACCTGCCCTACTGGGAACCCAACACCCCCACCGGCAAGCCGCACCTGGTGATCCCTTACACCCTGGACACCAACGACATGCGTTTCACCCAGGTGCAGGGCTTCAACAAGGGCGATGACTTTTTCGAGTACCTCAAAGACGCGTTCGACGTGCTCTACGCCGAAGGGGCCGACGCGCCGAAGATGCTCTCCATCGGCCTGCACTGCCGCCTGATCGGCCGCCCGGCGCGCCTTGCGTCGTTGAAGCGCTTTATCGAATACGCCAAGGGCCATGAACAGGTGTGGTTCACCCGCCGTGTCGACATTGCCCGTCACTGGCACGCCACGCACCCTTACAAGGGAGCGGCGCAATGACCGCGTTCCAGACCTTGAAACCGTCGAGCCTGAACCGCGATGCATTCATCAGCGCCTTTGCCGACATCTACGAACATTCGCCGTGGGTGGCTGAAAAGGCTTTCGACCTGGGCCAGGACGCCTCACTCGACGCGGTCGAAACCCTGCACCAACGCATGAGCGACATCCTCTTGAGCGCCGATCACACCCGGCAACTGGCGCTGATCAACGCTCACCCGGACCTGGCCGGCCGTGCGGCCATCCAGGGCCAACTGACCGAAGCCAGCACCCAGGAACAAGCCGGCGCCGGTATTCACCAATGCACGGCCGAAGAGTTCTCACGCTTCACCGAGCTGAACGAGGCCTACAAAGCCAAGTTCAAGTTTCCCTTCATCATGGCGGTAAAAGGCAGCAACCGGCATCAGATCATCAACGCGTTCGAATCGCGCATCCATAACCCGGTAGACACCGAGTTCAAGTGCGCGCTGGACGAGATCAACAAGATCGCGCTGTTCCGCTTACTGACCCTCTAAACGACCATCCCCAGCCACTCTATCCAAGGCAGACAAGAAGAATGAAAGCGCAACCCTTACCGTTCGAGAAGTTCGTCAACCTCGCCGACGCCCGCCTCGGCACCAAGATCATCTCGGTGACCGATGACTGGTTCGCCGACGCCAACCGCCTGTTCCAGCCGACCCCGGCCGTGTGGAAGGAAGGCGTTTTCGATGATAACGGCAAGTGGATGGACGGCTGGGAGTCACGCCGCAAACGCTTCGAAGGCTACGACAGCGCAGTGATCCGCCTGGGCGCCGCCGGCTCGATCAAGGGCGTGGACATCGACACTTCATTCTTCACCGGTAACTTCCCGCCGTCGGCCTCCCTGGAAGCCTGCTTCCTCGCCTCGGGCGAGCCGGACGACAGCACCGAGTGGGTGGAAGTGCTGTCGGCCGTCGAGCTGCAAGGCAACAGCCACCACTACCACGCAATCAACCACGACCAGGCATTCAGCCACCTGCGCTTCAACATCTACCCGGATGGCGGCGTGGCCCGTCTGCGTGTGTACGGTGTGCCGTTCCGCGACTGGTCGGCGGTGGGCGACAACGAACAGGTCGACCTGGCTGCCGCGCTGAACGGCGGCCGCGCCCTGGCCTGCTCCGACGAACACTTCGGCCGGATGGGCAACCTTCTCAATCCGGGCCGTGGCGTCAATATGGGCGATGGCTGGGAAACCGCTCGCCGTCGCACGCCAGGCAATGACTGGGTGATCGTCGCGCTGGGGCATGCGGGCGAGATCGAAAAAATCATCGTCGACACCCTGCACTTCAAGGGCAACTACCCGGACACCTGCTCGATCCAGGCCGCGTTCGTGAAAGGCGGCACCGACAGCCAGATCGAAACCCAATCGCTGTTCTGGCGCGAACTGCTGCCGGCGCAGAAGCTGGAAATGCACGCCGAACACACCTTCGCCGAGCAGATCAAGGCGCTGGGCCCGATCACCCACATCCGCCTGAACGTGTTCCCGGATGGTGGTGTGAGCCGCCTGCGAGTATTGGGCAAGGTCGCTAAATCGGCGTGAGCCCAATCGCGGGCAAGCCCGGCTCCCACAGGGGTACGCGGACAAATGTGCGAGCCGGGCTTGCCCGCGATAGCGGTAGATCAGACACCATCACATTCAAAAACTTAAGAAGACAGCCATGCGCACACTGATGATCGAACCCCTGACCAAAGAAGCCTTCGCCCCCTTCGGAGACGTTATCGAAACCGACGGCAGCGATCACTTCATGATCAACAACGGTTCGACCATGCGCTTCCACAAACTGGCGACGGTCGAAACCGCAACGCCGGAAGACCACGCCATCATCAGCATTTTCCGCGCCGACGCGCTGCAAATGCCACTGACCGTGTGCATGCTGGAGAGACACCCGCTGGGCAGCCAGGCGTTCATACCGCTGCTCGGCAACCCCTTTCTGATCGTGGTCGCGCCACTTGGCGATGCACCGGTATCAGGCTTGGTCCGCGCCTTCGTCACCAACGGCAGGCAGGGCATTAATTACCATCGCGGCGTCTGGCACCACCCGGTGCTGACGATCGAAAAGCGGGATGACTTCCTGGTGGTTGATCGCAGTGGCACCGGCAATAACTGCGATGAGCATTTTTTCAAAGAGGATGAGCGGTTGATCCTCGCCCCCCACCAATAAGAGAAGGCCTGATCACCCGACAACAAGGGCGACAAGCGAGAGGTAAAGACTGTGGAAGCACATCTGTTGGAATGGCTGAACCTTAGCGTGCGCTGGGTTCACATGATCACTGGCGTCGCCTGGATCGGCGCGTCGTTTTACTTCGTCTGGCTGGAAAACAACCTCAACCGCGCCAACCCCAAGGACGGCCTGGCCGGTGACTTGTGGGCGATCCACGGTGGCGGTATCTACCACCTGGAAAAATACAAACTGGCCCCGCCGACCATGCCGGACAACCTGCACTGGTTCAAATGGGAAGCCTATTTCACCTGGATGTCGGGCGTCGCGCTGCTGTGCGTGGTGTTCTACCTCAACCCTACGCTGTACCTGCTCGCCCCTGGCAGCAGCCTGAGCGGCACCGAAGGCGTGTTGTTGGGCATCGGCTCACTGCTCGCCGGCTGGTTCATCTACTCCTTTCTCTGCGACTCGGCCCTGGGCAAACGCCCTGCGCTGCTCGGCCTGACCTTGTTCGTGCTATTGATCGCGGCGGCGTATGGCTTCAGCAAAGTGTTCAGCGGCCGCGGCGCGTACCTGCATGTGGGGGCGATCATCGGCACCATCATGGTCGGCAACGTGTTCCGCATCATCATGCCGGCGCAACGCGCGCTGGTGGCGGCAATCGCGCAGAACCGCACGCCGGACCCGGCCCTGCCGGCCAAGGGCTTGCTGCGTTCACGACACAACAACTACTTCACCTTGCCGGTGCTGTTCATCATGATCAGCAACCACTTCCCGAGCACTTACGGCAGCCAGTACAACTGGCTGATCCTGGCGGGGATTGCCGTGGCGGCGGTGTTGGTGCGGCATTACTTCAACACCCGGCATAACAGCCAGAAATATGCCTGGACCTTGCCGGTGGGCGCGTTGGCGATGATTTGCCTGGCGTATGTCACCGGGCCCAAGCCGGTCACGGACGTGGCCAAGACACCGGCAGCCATCGAGTACCAACCGTTGCCGGAAACCGCGCTGGGCGGCGGCCTGAAACCCGCTGCGCCCGCCGCCCCCGCTGCTGTAGCCGCGCCCGCCCAGGCGACGATTGATTTCGACAAGGTGCATGGTGTGATCCAGGCACGCTGCGCCGTCTGCCATTCGGCCAGGCCCAGCAGCCCGCTGTTCAGCACTGCACCGGCGGGCGTGATGTTCGACACACCGACGCAGATCCAGCAGCAGGCTGCGCGTATTCAGGCGCAGGCCGTGGCGAGCCAGATCATGCCACTGGGCAACATCACCCAGATGACCCAGCAGGAACGCGATCTGATCGGCACCTGGATCAATCAAGGGGCGCGCACGAATTAACGGATTAGCGCAGGACTAACCTGTGGGCGGGGGCTTGCTCCCTCCCACATCCGGCCTGCGTTGTCGCTGAATGTACTGTTCCACATCCTCGCGGCTTTGAACCACCCGCCGTCGTCCACACGCATTGATTCCTTCGTTCCAGAAAAACAATAAAGAACAGGAACCCCAACATGCATGCCATCCAACGGGGAACAGCCACACGCCGTGCCCCATTCTCGCCCCGCACGCGCTCTAACAGCGCACTTGAGCCAAGGCTTTGGAGCCAGTATTCTCCGCGCCCGCTCGAATCGACTCAAAAAAAAACAGCGAATATAAAAGCTGACTATAAGGCCAACTTATCCCGGCCTGCGGTCTGCGGCCCAAGTGCGCAAAAGTCCCCTGAGTTCGACTGCATCTGTTGCCGTCGACGACATTTTTTTGGGTTTTTTAGCACCTTGGCGCAGCTCTTGCTAAAGCATCAAAGCTGACCGAACAGACGATTTTTTCAGCGAACCAAAAGGCGCCACACCAGAGCGCCGACATAGAAGAAAAACCATAAAACTTTAACTCGGGAGCAACCGAATGAAACCTATGTTCAAAGGCCTGATGCTGGCAGGAACCCTGCTGGCTGGTGGCCAAGCTGTGGCCGGTGACCTGTTGCAGTGGCAGAACAACAGCCTGACGTACCTGTGGGGCAAAAACTTTACCGTCAACCCGCAGATCCAACAGACCGTCACGTTTGAACACGCCGATGCGTGGAAGTACGGCGACAACTTCTTCTTCCTCGACCGCATCTTTTACAACGGTAAGGAAGACGGCAACGTCGGCCCCAGTACTTACTACGGCGAGTTCACTCCACGCCTGTCGTTCGGCAAGATTTTCGACAAAGACTTGTCCTTCGGACCGATCAAAGATGTATTGCTGGCGTTCACTTATGAGTTCGGCGAAGGCGATAACGAATCGTACCTGGTAGGCCCGGGCTTCGACCTGAACATCCCCGGTTTCGACTACTTCCAGTTGAACTTCTATCAGCGCCAGACCGAAGGCAATCGCGCAGGCGACGGCGTATGGCAGATCACCCCGGTGTGGTCGTACACCCTCCCGGTGGGCAACTCCAACATCCTCATCGACGGCTATATGGATTGGGTGGTGGACAACGACAAGAACGCCCGTGGCACTTATCACGCCAACCTGCACTTCAACCCGCAGGTCAAATATGACCTGGGCAAGGCGATGAACTGGGGCGAGAAACAACTGTATGTCGGTTTTGAATACGACTACTGGAAGAACAAATACGGGATCGAAGATTCCGGCGCGTTCAAGACCACTCAGGATACGGCGAGCTTCCTGGTCAAGTACCACTTCTGATTGAACACCGCCGATTCATGTGGGAGGGGGGCTTGCCTCCTCCCACCTTCAGATCGGTAACAGGCCCAGGAACCGCGTTATTTCCTCGCGCTTGGCCAGGGCATCACTGCGCCCCAACTCGATCAATTCGCTGCAATACCCCGCCTCGAACAGCAAATAACTGAGCACCCCCGCCCCGCTGGTCTTGGTCGCACCCGGCCCCCGCAGGAACAGACGCAACGCCGCCGGCAATTCCTGCCGATGCCGCGCCGCAATTTCATCGATCGGCTGACTCGGCGCAATCACCAGCACGTCCACCGGCGCCAGGCCCTGGGCCGCGCTGTCGATCGGTTGGAAATGGCTGAACTGGTTCAAGCGCTCCAGCAATTCGATATCACTTTCCAGGCTGTCAATGAACGTGCTGTTGAGCATGTGCCCACCGATCTGCGCCAGGGTCGGCTGCTGGCCAGTGTAGGCACGCTGCAACGAGTGTTCATGCTCGACGCCGCGCGGGTTGCCGCTGACGCCCACCACCAGCACGCGGTTGGCGCCCAGGTGCAAGGCTGGGCTGATAGGCGCCGATTGCCGCACGGCGCCATCGCCGAAATACTCATGCTTGAGTTTGACCGGGGCAAACAGCAAGGGAATCGCCGAACTGGCCAACAGGTGTTCAACCGTGAGTTGGGTGGGCACACCGATACGCCGATGGCGCAACCAGGCATCGATGGTGCCGCCGCCCTGGTAGAACGTCACCGCTTGCCCGGATTCGTAACCGAAGGCCGTGACCGCTACCGCCTTCAGGTGTTTGTCGCGGATGGCTTCGTCAATGCCGTCCAGGTGCAGTTTGTCGTGCAACAAATCGCGCAGCGGCGAGCTGTTGAGCAGCGCCACCGGCACCTGGGCGCCCAGGCCGAGCAGGCTGTGGAAACAGAAGCGACCGGCCTGGTGAATCACCCCCGGCCAGTCGCTGCGCAGCACCAGATGGCTGCGAAACCCCTGCCAGAACGCCGTCAGACGCTCGATCGCCGCAGTGAAGTCCATGGCGCCGCTGGCCAGGCTCACCGCGTTGATCGCGCCGGCCGATGTACCGACGATCACCGGAAACGGATTGGCCGCGCCCGGCGGCAGCAACTCGGCAATCGCCGCCAGTACCCCCACCTGATACGCCGCTCGCGCCCCGCCGCCGGAAAGAATCAAGCCTGTGACCGGTTCAGCTTGGCGCATCGCATTACTCCATGGGGGGAAAAGCAGGTCTTATCGACGGCGTTTTTCGTACAGTTTGGGCTCGCCCGGCGGCCGGCTCTTGAAGCGGCGATGGGTCCACAGGTATTGCTCGGGGCATTCGCGCACCGAGGTTTCGACCCACTGGTTGATCCGCAGGCAATCGATCTCATCGCTCTCGCCGGGAAAATCCGTCAACGGTGGGTGGATCACCAGGCGATAACCGCTGCCGTCGGCCAGGCGTTCCTGGGTAAACGGCACCACCAGCGCCTTGCCCAGGCGGGCAAACTTGCTGGTGGCGGGCACGGTGGCGGCCTGGATGCCGAACAGCGGCACGAAGATACTTTGCTTGGCGCCGTAGTCCTGGTCCGGTGCGTACCAGATGGCCCGGCCGGCGCGCAGCAGCTTGAGCATGCCACGCACGTCTTCACGCTCCACGGCCAGGGAGTCGAGGTTGTGGCGCTCGCGGCCACGGCGCTGGATAAAGTCGAACAGCGGGTTGCCGTGCTCGCGGTACATGCCGTCGATGGTGTGCTTTTGCCCGAGCAGGGCCGCGCCGATTTCCAGGGTGGTGAAATGCAGGGCCATGAGGATCACGCCCTTGCCGTCCAACTGGGCCTGCTTGAGGTGCTCCAGGCCTTCGACGTGGGCCAGCCGCGCCAGACGCTGGCGCGACCACCACCAACTCATGGCCATTTCAAAGAAGGCGATGCCGGTGGAGGCGAAGTTTTCCTTGAGCAAGTGTTTACGCGCTTGTGCGGACTTTTCCGGGAAGCACAGCTCCAGGTTGCGTGCGGCGATGCGGCGCCGTTCGCCGGCCACGCGGTACATGCCGGCACCCAGCAGGCGACCAATGGTCAGCAGCGCACGGTACGGCAATTGAGTGACCAGCCACAGCAGGCCGAGTCCCAGCCATAACAGCCAAAATCGCGGATGAAAAAATACAGCTCGAAAACGCGGGCGATCCATTACAGATTCCGGTAAAGACATGGGCCGCGCATTCTACAACGGTTCGACTCGGCTTGCGGCCAGTGGTTGTTCTCGTTATAAGTCTCGACACTTTTCGTGACAAGCCGCTTTTGCCGACCATGAGCCAAACCGAACCGCTAGACCAAGATCCCGTGTTCCAGCTGAAAGGCAGCATGCTCGCCATTACCGTGCTGGAATTGGCCCGCAATGACCTCGACGCACTGGATCGCCAGCTCGCCGCCAAGGTCGCCCTGGCGCCGAATTTTTTCAACAATGCCCCACTGGTGCTGGCCCTCGACAAACTGCCAGCCGGCGAAGGCACGATCGACCTGCCGGGCCTGATGCGCGTTTGCCGCTCCCATGGCCTGCGCACCCTGGCGATTCGTGCCAACCGTATCGAAGACATTGCCGCAGCCATCGCAATTGAACTGCCAGTACTGCCACCGTCGGGTGCCCGCGAGCGTCCGCTCGATCCGTTGGCCGGTGAAGTGAAGAAAAAACCGGAAAAACCACCGGAGCCTACGGTCAAACCGACCAAGATCATCACCTCCCCCGTGCGCGGCGGGCAGCAGATTTACGCCCAGGGCGGCGACCTGGTGGTGATCGCGTCGGTCAGTCCGGGCGCGGAACTTCTGGCCGATGGCAACATCCATGTATACGGCCCCATGCGCGGGCGTGCCCTCGCCGGCATCAAGGGTGATACCAAGGCGCGTATTTTTTGCCAGCAATTGACCGCTGAGCTGGTGTCGATCGCGGGCCAGTACAAGGTTTCAGAAGACTTGCGCCGTGACCCGCTGTGGGGCGCAGCAGTACAAGTCAGCCTGTCGGGTGATGTGTTGAACATCATCCGTCTTTAACGGATACTGCCGCATTTTCCAAGCATCTCTAGACTCTGATAGCACAGCGAAACCGGCAAGACTTGCGTAGGACTCATTTGAAGTTGGCGTTTCCCTGCGGAAACCACATCTTTTCCCTACAAAGGCTGTCCGCCTGCAGCGAGTTCCAAGAGATGTTTTTCAGGGACTGAAAGTCCTTTTTCCTTAGGGGTGAAACACCTTGGCCAAGATTCTCGTGGTTACATCCGGCAAGGGTGGTGTGGGTAAGACCACCACCAGCGCCGCTATCGGTACCGGCCTCGCTCTGCGCGGCCACAAGACAGTCATCGTCGACTTCGACGTCGGTTTGCGTAACCTCGACCTGATCATGGGCTGCGAACGCCGCGTGGTGTATGACTTCGTCAACGTGGTCAACGGCGAAGCCAACCTGCAACAGGCCCTGATCAAGGACAAGCGCCTTGAGAACCTGTACGTACTGGCCGCCAGCCAGACCCGCGACAAAGAAGCGTTGACCAAGGAAGGCGTGGGCAAAGTCCTCGCTGAACTGAAGGAAACCTTCGAATACGTGGTGTGCGACTCCCCGGCCGGTATCGAAACCGGTGCTCACCTGGCGATGTACTTCGCCGATGAAGCCATCGTGGTAACCAACCCGGAAGTCTCCTCGGTACGTGACTCGGACCGCATGCTCGGCCTGCTGGCCAGCAAGTCCAAGCGCGCCGAAGACGGCCAGGAGCCGATCAAGGAGCACTTGCTGCTGACCCGCTACAACCCGGAGCGCGTCAGCAAAGGCGAAATGCTCGGCGTTGAAGACGTCAAGGACATCCTGGCCGTGACCCTACTGGGCGTGATTCCAGAATCGCAAGCCGTACTGAAAGCCTCCAACCAAGGCGTACCGGTGATTCTCGACGACCAGAGCGACGCCGGCCAGGCGTACAGCGATGCCGTCGATCGCTTGCTGGGCAAAACCGTGGAACATCGCTTCCTCGATGTACAGAAGAAGGGATTCTTCGAGCGTATCTTTGGAGGCAACTAAATAATGAAATTTCTCGACTTCTTTCGCGCAAACAAAAAGCCAAGTACCGCGTCGGTAGCGAAAGAGCGTCTACAGATCATCGTGGCGCACGAACGCGGCCAACGCAGCACGCCGGACTACCTGCCAGCCTTGCAGAAGGAACTGGTCGAGGTGATCCGCAAGTACGTCAATATCGGCAACGACGACGTGCATGTCGCCCTGGAAAACGACGGCAGTTGCTCGATTCTGGAACTCAATATCACCCTGCCTGATCGTTGATCGAACGGGCGGTCGCCACGGCGGCTCCGTCACCTTGATCCCTTTGCGGGAGCCGGGTGGTCGAGCCGCCGTTGGCGTTTGTTACGAGGCTGTTTAATGCCGTTGTCCAACATCCATATCCTCTACCAGGACGACGCTGTCCTGGTGGTGAACAAGCCGACTTTGCTGCTCTCGGTGCCTGGCCGCGCCGACGACAACAAGGACTGCCTGATCACTCGCCTGCAGGAAAACGGCTACCCAGAGGCCAGAATCGTCCATCGACTGGATTGGGAAACCTCGGGGATCATCCTGCTCGCGCGGGACGCCGACACCCATCGCGAACTGTCCCGCCAGTTTCATGACCGCGAAACCGAAAAGGCCTACACCGCCCTGGCTTGGGGTCAACCGGAACTGGACAGCGGCAGCATCGATCTGCCCCTGCGCTACGATCCGCCAACCAAGCCACGCCATGTGGTCGACCACGAGTTCGGCAAGCATGCGCTGACCTTCTGGAAGGTGCTGGAACGTTGCGGTGACTGGTGCCGCGTCGAGCTGACGCCGATCACCGGGCGCTCGCACCAGTTGCGCGTGCATATGTTGTCTATCGGCCACCCGCTGCTCGGTGATGGCTTGTATGCCCATGAACAAGCCCTGGCCGCCTGGCCGCGCCTGTGCCTGCACGCGAGCATGCTGAGCTTCACTCACCCGCAAAGCGGCGAGCGGCTGCGCTTCGAGTGCCCGGCCCCCTTCTAAAGCTGTAAACACCGTCAAATCTGGGAGGGGATTGCAGTGGGTCAGTGAACAAATGCAGTGACTGACACTCCGCCATCGGGGGCAAGCCCCCGCCCACATTTGTGCTGTGCACTTCTCGCCATCGAACGGTAAACTCCGCGCATTGCTGTCTGGAGCTATTTATGCGCGAAGCGTTGAATCAAGGCCTGATCGACTTCCTCAAGGCCTCCCCTACTCCCTTTCATGCCACGGCTGCCCTGGCCCAGCGTCTCGAAGCGGCCGGTTACCAGCGTCTCGACGAGCGCGACACCTGGACCACCGAGGCCAACGGTCGCTATTACGTGACCCGCAACGACTCCGCGATCATCGCCTTCAAGCTCGGCCGCCACTCGCCGCTGCAGGGCGGCATCCGCCTGGTCGGCGCCCACACCGACAGCCCGTGCCTGCGGGTCAAGCCCCAGCCCGAGCTGCAACGCCAGGGCTTCTGGCAGTTGGGCGTCGAAGTCTATGGCGGCGCATTGCTAGCACCGTGGTTCGACCGCGACCTTTCCCTGGCCGGCCGCGTGACCTTCCGCCGCGACGGCAAGGTCGAAAGCCAACTGATCGACTTCAAACTGCCGATTGCCATCATCCCCAACCTGGCCATCCACCTGAACCGTGAAGCCAACCAGGGCTGGGCAATCAATGCCCAGACCGAACTGCCACCGATCCTCGCGCAGTTTGCCGGTGACGAGCGCGTGGACTTCCGCGCCGTGCTCACCGAGCAGTTGGCCCGCGAGCACGGGCTGAACGCCGACGTGGTGCTCGACTACGAGCTGAGCTTCTACGACACCCAAAGCGCCGCCGTGATCGGCCTCAATGGCGACTTCATCGCCGGCGCCCGCCTGGACAACCTGCTGTCGTGCTACGCCGGCCTGCAAGCCTTGCTCACCAGCGAGACCGATGAAACCTGCGTGCTGGTGTGCAACGACCACGAAGAAGTCGGCTCCTGCTCAGCCTGCGGTGCCGACGGCCCGATGCTGGAGCAGACCCTGCGGCGCCTGTTGCCCGAAGGTGACGAATTTGTACGCACCATTCAGAAATCGCTGCTGGTATCGGCCGACAATGCCCACGGCATCCACCCGAACTATGCCGACAAGCATGACGCCAACCACGGCCCGAAACTCAATGCCGGGCCGGTGATCAAGGTCAACAGCAACCAGCGCTACGCCACCAACAGCGAAACCGCCGGTTTCTTCCGCCACCTGTGCATGGCCGAGGAAGTGCCAGTGCAGAGTTTTGTGGTGCGCAGCGACATGGGCTGCGGCTCGACCATCGGCCCGATCACCGCCAGCCACCTGGGCGTGCGCACCGTCGACATCGGCTTGCCGACGTTCGCCATGCACTCCATTCGCGAGCTGTGCGGCAGCCATGACCTGGCGCATCTGGTGAAAGTGCTCGGCGCGTTCTACGCAAGCCGTGATCTGCCCTGAGCCAAAGACTGAATGCAGTTAACCATGTGGGAGGGGCAAGTCGAATCGTCGCACCGCCCCCTCCCACATTTGGCTTCGCGTACACCTGATCTATATCACCTGCATTTCCCGCAATCCCACCTAGACTTGTCAATATTCCCACTCTGAGAAGGCCATCGCCTCATGATCACCATGTCCTCCTTCCACACCATGCTCATCCCTATCCTGATCGGCATGACCATGCTCGCGGTCGGTTTCAATTTTCGTGACAAGCCGCTCGGTGTGTTTGGCATGTGGGTCGGCATGCTGTTGATCCTGGGCACCGTGGTTTACAAGATCCTCGCTAAACTCGCTGAATAACAAATGCCCTCGCATTGGGCATAGGGGCCTCGTACACTCGGTCAATTCGTCGTTTTCAAGGTTGACCGCCTCGTGCTTTCCCGTCTGTTTGCCCTGCCCTGCTGCTTGCTGATCGCCCTGCTCACCCTGCTCCCGCTCGCTCCGGCCCAGGCCGTTGGCTTGCCCGGGCTGCTGGGTGGCACCAGCAAGCCGCAACCCCAGGCCGAGTTGCCGCTGGGGCAGTCGCTGGACGAGGTGATCAAGACCCTGGAAAACGACCAGCAGCGCACCCAACTGCTGAGCGACCTGAAGAAACTTCGCCAAGCCACGCAAAAGGCCCAGCCGGCCGCCGAACAAGGCGTGCTCGGGCTGATCGGCAGCACGCTGTCTGGCCTTGAGCAGCAATTCTCCGGTGTCGACAGCCCGCTGGGACGCTGGTCCGATGAAGTGGACATGGCCACGGATGAACTCAAGGCCTTGATGCTGCCGGCCAGCGAATGGCTGCCGATCATCTTCGGTTTTGCCCTGATCCTCGCCGTGTGGAGCCTGCTGGCCGCCGCGCTGATCTGGCTCAGCCACCGCGTGCGCGAGCGCTTCGGCCTGCCCGAAGAACTGCCGCAACACCCGCGCACCTGGGACATGCTGCGCTTCGCCCTACGCAAACTGGGGCCGTGGCTGATCGCACTGGTGATCACCGTGTACCTGAGTTACGCGCTGCCCTCGTCCCTGGGCAAATCCCTGGCGATGGTGCTGGCATATGCGCTGGTGGTCGGCACCTGTTTCTCGGCAATTTGCGTGATCGCATTCTCCGTGCTGGACGGCCCGCATCGCCGTCGCGCGTTGTATATCCTGCGGCGCCAGGCGTTCCGGCCGTTGTGGTTGATCGGCAGTTTTGCCGCCTTTGGCGAAGCCTTGGGTGACCCCAGGCTGGTCGTCGCGCTGGGCCAGCACCTGGCGCACACGGCGGCAACTGTCGCCAATGTGATGGCCGCGCTGTCCACCGGTGTGTTTATCCTGCGCTTTCGCCGGCCGATTGCGCACCTGATCCGCAACCAGCCGCTGTCCCGTCGCCTGACCCGCCGCGCCCTCAGCGATGCGATCGAAATCATCGGCACCTTCTGGTACATCCCGGCCCTGCTGTTGGTCTGCATCTCGCTGTTCGCCACCTTCGTCTCCGCCGGCGACACCAGCAACGCGTTGCGCCAGTCATTGCTATGCACGGTGTTGCTGGTGCTGTGCATGGTGATCAACGGCCTGGTACGCCGCCATGCCCTCAAGCCGCAACGCGGGCACAAGCGCCATGCGCTGTACTCCGAACGCCTGAAGAGCTTCCTCTACACCCTCGCCCACCTGGTGGTGTGGCTGACGTTTATCGAGCTGGGGCTAAGGGTCTGGGGCTGGTCGTTGATCCGCTTCACCGAAGGTGACGGCCATGAAATCAGCGTCAAGCTGTTCGGCCTCGGCGGCACGCTGCTGTTTGCCTGGCTGATCTGGATTCTCAGCGACACCGCGATCCACCACGCCCTCACCCGCTCGCGCAAAGGCCTGGCCAACGCGCGCGCGCAGACCATGATGCCGCTGATCCGCAACGTGCTGTTCGTGACCATCTTCATCATCGCGGCCATCGTCGCCCTGGCCAACATGGGCATGAACGTCACGCCGCTGCTGGCCGGTGCCGGTGTGATCGGCCTGGCCATCGGCTTTGGCGCGCAGTCGCTGGTGGCGGACTTGATCACCGGCCTGTTCATCATCATCGAAGACTCCCTGGCCATCGATGACTACGTGGACGTCGGCGGCCACCTCGGCACAGTCGAAGGCCTGACCATCCGTACCGTGCGCCTGCGCGACATCGACGGCATCGTGCATACCATCCCGTTCAGCGAGATCAAGAGCATCAAGAACTACTCCCGTGAGTTCGGCTACGCGATCTTTCGGGTGGCGATCCCCTACAACATGGACATCGACGATGCGATCAAGTTGATGCGCGACGTCGGCCAGCAGATGCGCAACGACCCGCTGCAACGCCGCAATATCTGGTCACCGCTGGAGATTCAGGGCGTGGAAAGTTTCGAGTCGGGCAGCGCGATTCTGCGGGCGCGCTTCAAGACTGCGCCGATCAAGCAATGGGAAGTATCGCGGGCGTTCAACCTGTCGCTCAAACGCCATCTGGACGAGGCCGGGCTGGACCTGGCCACACCGCGCCTGAGTGTGCAGGTGGTGACCGGCGCTTCGGGCGGGCTGGAGAAAGAGAAGAACGCCTGAGCCTTCAGGCGCGATGTGGGCGCTGCCTAGCCCCCACATTGGAGATTCGCTGATTTCAGTGGGGTGGGCTCAGGCCAGCGCGGCGCCGTCCATCTTCTGGCGCAGGCTCAACGGACGCATATCGGTCCAGACCTCTTCGATGTAGTCCAGGCACTCTTGCTTCAGGCCGCTCTTGCCCGCGTTACGCCAGCCTTCCGGCACGGCCTTGTAGTCGGGCCAGATGGAATACTGTTCTTCATGGTTGACCACTACCTGAAACAGGATGTCGTCGCGGTCAAATGCTGAGGTCATTGCTGTTCTCCATCGTTCAAAGGCTGGCTGCGCACCACGCGCAGCGCTGATATCTATAGAAACGTACCAGGCTGGCGAAAAATTAGAGGCTGGCGACCGCTGCCGCCAAGGCACGCCCGAAAATCTCGGCGACCTGATCCTTCGACAATCACCGCCGCAGGCAACAACACCCCGTCTTCCGGGTCGTTGAGCAGGTTACGGATGGATGAAGCGCCAAATGAGGCAACGCTTGACGTCAAAGCCCCCGGTACTTGTCGTTCAGCGCATACAAAATCGCACACGTCTCGGCATCCAGGCACCCACAATAATCCCTGGCCCGAAAGTGCATTTGAAACGCGCGGGTCCGCAGCTCGAACGCCTGGCGATTCTGCGCCGGTTTATACCCGTAGCGCTGAAAGGCGCGTTCCACTTCCACCTCGGGCGGTAACCCGACACAAAATCGGCGCTGGTACATCGCCCGCGTCGCCTCATCGAACCAGGCCCCTACGCCCGCCTCGAACAGGCAACGCCAAGGCAAGCGTGGCCCCGGATCACTCTTGCGCCAATACGCCACATCCGAATGCCCAAGGATCTCGCTCGGGCCGATGTGCGGGTAACGCGCAAGGATGTCGCGCAGCAATTCGATCAATACATCCACCTGCTCCCGAGGGTACGCAGGAAAGGTAAACACGCCGTCCTCATCGCGCGCCTGGTTGACGATCTCGATGCCGATCGCGCGGCTATTGAGGTTGTCCCGCCCGCCCCAGTGGCTCACCCCGGCATGCCAGGCGCGCTGCGCCTCATCCACCAGGCGGAACACGCGCAACTCGTCATAACCGGCGGCGCGGTAGCCGGGCTCTGCCGGATCGGGCAGCAGATAGTGCGCACTGACACCGTGTCGCGTCAGGGTGTGCAGGGATGACATAAACGGTGCGGCGGTGTAATGCAGGACCACTTGCCCCACGGGCTCGCCGTTGCGTGCGTTGAAGTCCTTGGCGGGGAAACTGGTATCGATGACCAACATAAGAATCGTCCTTTTCGGTACAGGCCGAGTCATTCGGCCCGTTCAAGCGCAAAACAATGACCGCCATCCTGAAGGGTTGAACGTCAGGCGGGCGGTAACTATTTGGCACGCGAAAGAACGCTGATCAGCGCCGCAGCGGCATACCCAGATCGACCTGCAGGCCATCCGGCTGGCTATCGAACGTCAACGAGCAGGAGCAGCGCTGGACAATCGCCTGCACAATCGCCAGGCCCAGGCCACAACCCTCGCTGTTGCCGTTGCGCCAGAAGCGCTGGGTCAGGTACTGCAGGTCTTCGCTGGCGATCTGTTGGCCATGGTCACGCACGCGGAACACCACCTGATCGCCGGCCATCAACACACTGAGCTCCACCCGGGTATCGGCCGGGGTGTGGCGCAGGGCGTTGTCCAGCAGGTTGCGCAGGGCGGCGACGGCCAGGCCCACTGGCATTTCCACCGGGGTGTCGCTGAGGTTGTCCGGCAGGATCAGGTCGATACGCTGGTTGTCGCCGGCGTTGGCGTCCTGGATCGCCAACCGCGCGACTTGCTCGGCGCTGGACTGCAAGCCGTCATCGAACGACAGGCTGCCCTCCACCCGCGCCAGCAAGAGCAATTGCTCGAGGGTGCGATGCAGGCGGTCGGCACCCTCCTCGGCATGGGCCAGGGACTGATCGCGGGCCGCGCCTTCGGTCATGCGCGCCACTTGCAGGTGGGTCTTGATCGCGGTCAGCGGACTGCGCAGTTCGTGGGCGGCGTCGCCGGTGAGGCGCCGTTCGCGTTCGATGGTCTTGGCGATGCGCTGCAACAGTTGGTTCTGAGTGTCGAGCAGCGGTTTCAACTCGCTGGGCAGCGGGTGGATCTGCAACGGTTCGAGGGAATCGGCACTGCGTCGCATCAAGGCGTCACGCATGCGATTGAGCGGCTGCAGGCTTTGCCCGATCCCCAGCCACAGCAGGCACAGGCACCCCAACAACGCCACACCGACCGGCACCGAGGCCGCCAGCAGGATCGACAGGTTCAACGCCTCACGCTCGACCTGGCGGTCGGCGGTGGTAATGAACAGATCGCCACGGGCCAGGGTGAAGCTGCGCCACGCCGCACCGTCGATGATCTGGTCGCGAAAACCGCTGCGATGGGATTCCAGGCCCTGGTCCGGGGTAGTGTGGCTGCGCGCCAACACTTCGCCGCGCAAGGAGCTGACCTGACAGGCCATGCCGCCCGGCACGTTCAGTTGCTCGGCGCTGAAGTGTTTGCCCTCGGCGCTGCTCGCCAGGCCCGGCATCTGCTCCATCAAGCCGGCGACCATGCGCGCCGACGCGACCAGGCGCTGGTCGAGGGAGAACATCATCTGGTTACGCAGATCGTTGAGCATCCAGGCCGCCGCCAGCGCCCAGATCAACACAAAAGCGGCGCCGAGCTTGAAGGTCAGGCGCAGGCGCAGGCTCATCACGGGGTGCTATCTCCACCATCCGCCGGGCCCAGGCGGTAACCCAGGCCACGTACTGTTTCGACGATGCCGTTGCCCAATTTGCGCCGCAAATGGTGGATATGCACGTTGAGGGCGTTGCTTTCCAGTTCGTCGTTGAAGCCGTAGACGCTGTCTTTGAGCTGTTCGCTGGAGAGCACGCGGCCCTTGTTGTGCAGCAGCGCCTGCAACAGCGCTTGTTCGCGGCGGGAAAGGTCCACGGGCTGCCCGGCCAGCAGAGTTTCGCGGCTGCTCGGGTCGTAAGTGAGGCGGCCGTGTTCGATCAGGTTGACGCTGCGCCCCGCCACGCGGCGCAGCAAGGTTTGCAGGCGCGCAGCGAGCTCGCGCAGGTCGAAGGGCTTGAGCAGGTAATCGTCGGCGCCGGCCTGCAGGCCGTCGACGCGGTTGGTCACCGAATCCCGCGCGGTGAGGATCAGCACCGGAATTTCCAGGCCCTGGCTGCGCTGCTGTTGCAGCAACTTGAGGCCATCTTCGTCGGGCAGCCCGAGGTCGAGCACCATGATGTCGAATTCGGCAGCCTTGAGCATTGCCCGCGCGGCAGCAGCGCTGGCGACGCGCTCGACGGTAAAGCCCTGGGCGCCGAGGCCGGCCACGATGCCGCTGGCGATCAGTTCGTCGTCTTCACAGACCAGTACGTGCATGCTGAACCCTTCATGAAAGATGGGGGGATTAGAAGACAGATCGATTAAGCGCGCATTATGCCGCCAAAGTTCGCAACATCAGATATTCCCTACACTCTAGAATAGCGTCCGGTTAATCATCGGTTAATCAACGCCACACATTGTGTGCCTCACTTGCATCGAACTAAGGCTTGACCATGCGGCATCTATTTACCTTACTGCTGATGTTGTTCGCGGGATTCGCCCAGGCCGTGCCGGGTAACCCGTTCGAGACCAAACCCGATTTCCTCCCGGTGGGCAAGGCCTTCACCTTGACCACCGAACGCCTGGAGTCCGGCGAAACCCAGCTGTTCTGGCAGATAGCCGATGGTTATTACCTGTACCAGCAGCGCATGAAGTTCGACGGCCTCGCCGAAAAACCCGCGCTGCCCGAGGGTGAAGCCCATAGCGATGAGTTCTTCGGCGAGCAGCAAGTGTACCGCCAAGGCCTCGAAGTGAAGATTCCGGCGGGGACGACCGGCCAGGTCAAGCTGGGCTGGCAGGGCTGTGCCGATGCCGGCCTGTGTTACCCGCCACAGTCGATGACCGTGGACCTGGGCGGCAACCCGGCCGTCGCCGCCACCGCACAAGCCCAGGACCAGAGCCTGGCCAGCGGCCTGCAGCAGCGCAGCCTGGGGTGGAGCCTGCTGGTGTTCTTCGGCCTGGGCCTGTTGCTGGCGTTTGCCCCGTGTTCGTTGCCGATGTTGCCGATCCTCGCCGGCCTGGTGGTCGGCAGCGGCGCCAGCCCGCGTCGCGGTTTTGCGTTGGCCGGCAGCTACGTGGTGTGCATGGCGCTGGTGTATGCCGCGCTGGGCGTACTGGCCGCGTCGCTCGGCAGCAACCTGGCGGCGCTGCTGCAAACCCCGTGGATACTCGGCAGCTTCGCCGCCTTGTTTGTAATCCTGGCCCTGCCGATGTTCGGCTTCTTTGAACTGCAACTGCCGGTGGCCGTGCGTGATCGTCTGGACAACGTCAGCCGCAACCAGCGTGGCGGCAGCCTGATCGGCGCCGGGGTACTTGGCGCGCTGTCCGGCCTGTTGGTCGGCCCCTGCATGACCGCGCCCCTGGCCGGCGCCCTGCTCTACATCGCCCAGAGCGGTAACGCCCTGCACGGCGGGCTGATCCTGTTCGCCATGGGCATCGGCATCGGCATTCCGCTGTTGCTGCTGGTGACCGTGGGCAACCGCTTCCTGCCCAAGCCGGGCACCTGGATGAATGTGCTCAAGGGCGTGTTCGGCTTCCTGTTCCTGGCCACCGCCGTGCTGATGATTCGCCCGGTGGTCGGGGAAAACCTGTGGCTCGGCCTGTGGGGCGCGCTGGCCATGGCCATGGCCTATTGCGGCTGGCGCCTGGCCCAGGATTTCGGGCGGGTCGCCATGCTGTCCGGCGCCGTTTCCGTGGTGCTCGGGTTGTGGGGCGGCCTGCTGCTGGTCGGCGCGGCGGGTGGCAGCGACGATGTGTGGCAACCGTTGAAGGTCTACAGCGGCTCGCGGATCAGCGGCGCGCCGAGTGCCCACGAGGCGTTCATGACGATCAACGACCCGGCCGTGCTGCAAAGCCAGCTCGACAGCGCCAAGGCCCAGGGCCAATGGGTACTGGTGGATTACTACGCCGACTGGTGCGTGTCGTGCAAGATCATGGAAAAACAGGTGTTCGGCAAACCCCACGTAATGGACGCCCTGAAAGACGTGCGCCTGCTGCGCCTCGACGTCACCGCCGACAACGCTGCCAGCCGCGCACTGCTCGGCCGCTACAAAGTGCCAGGGCCACCGAGCTTCGTGTGGATCGGCCCGGACGGTGAAGAACGCCGCGCCCGGCGCATTACCGGCGAAGTCGATGCCGATACGTTCCTGCAACGCTGGACCCAGACGCGGGACGCCCGCTGATGCTGACCCTGACCATCGGCACCTTCGCCATCGCGCTGAATCACATCCTGCTGATCAGCGCGCTGATTCTCGCCACCCTGGTGGGGTGGCGCGTGGCCAAGCGTGGCGGGGAAAACCCGGAGTCGGTGCTGTTCTACCTGTTCCTGCTGGGCATGTTGGCAGCCCGCATCAGCTTTGTGCTGATGTACTGGAGTTACTACCGCAACGACCCGTTGCAGATCGTCGACCTGCGCGACGGCGGCTTTCTCGCCTGGCCCGGCGTCATTGCACTGATCCTCGGCGCGCTGCTGTACGGCTGGCGCCGCCCGGCCCTGCGCAAACCATTGAGTGCCGGGGTGATCACCGGCCTGCTGTTCTGGGGCATGACCAGCCTGTCGCTGAGCCTGTATGACAAAGGCTCGCGCCTGCCGGACATCACCCTGCGCAACGCGAATGGCGAGGTGGTGCAACTGGCGGACTACCAGGGCGGCCCGCTGGTGATCAACCTGTGGGCCACCTGGTGCCCGCCGTGCCGCCGGGAAATGCCGGTACTGGAACGCGCCCAACGCCAACGCCCCGACGTGACCTTCCTGTTCGTCAACCAGGCCGAAAGCATGCAAAGCGTCAGCACCTACCTGGCCACCCAGGGCCTGACCCTGGACAACGTCTTGTTCGACGCCAGCGGCCGCCTCGGCCAGGCCGTGGGCTCCATGGCCTTGCCGACCACGCTGTTCTACCAAGCCGATGGACGCCTGATCAACAGCCACCTCGGTGAACTGTCCCAGGCCAGCCTGGCCCGCGCCATGGAACCCTTCGACATCGCCACTGAAAGGAAACCGACATGCCTCGCCTCCGCCACTTGCTGACCCTGCTGCCACTCACGCTGGCCGCCACCCTGGCCCAGGCCGAAGACTGGCCGGCACCGATCAAACAGATCGAAGCCAAGGGCGCCAAGATCCTCGGCAAGTTCGACGCTCCCAGCGGCCTCACCGGCTACGCCGCGCAGTACCAGAACCGCGGCATGGCGCTGTACCTGAGCGCCGACGGCAAAAGCGTGCTCGCCGGCACCCTGTATGACGCCCAGGGCAATGACCTGAGCAACGCGCCCCTGGAAAAACTGGTGTACGCGCCGATGGCCAAGGAAGTCTGGGCCAAGATGGAAAAAAGCAGCTGGATCCAGGACGGCGACACCAACGCGCCGCGCACGGTCTACCTGTTCAGCGACCCCAACTGCCCGTACTGCAACATGTTCTGGGAACAGGCGCGGCCGTGGGTCAAGGCCGGCAAGGTGCAGTTGCGCCACATCATGGTCGGCATCATCCGCGAAGACAGCCCAGGCAAATCCGCCGCCCTGCTGGCCAGCCAAGACCCGCAAAAAGCCCTGCAAGCACACGAAGCCGCCGGCAAGGGCAGCAAGTTGCAGGCGCTGGACAAAATCCCTGCCAATATTGAAGCCAAGCTCGATGCCAACATGAAGTTGATGGAGGAACTGGAGTTGTCGGCGACGCCGGCGATTTTCTATCTGGATGACAAGGGCGGGTTGCAGCAACAGCAAGGGGCGCCGTCGCCGGATAAGTTGGTAAAAATATTGGGTGTCAAAGAATAACGCATCGCCCTGTATTAAACGAATACCCGCAAAAATGCGGGTATTCACTTTGGGGATATTTAAACTTCCTCAACCAAAAAATCATCCATATAGTAGTCATTCCCTGACAGTTCTGCAGCGGCTTCATGGCTGTAAATATCCAGTAACACAGTCGCAGAGGCAGCCACGAAAGTGAAACTGAGCGTGTGCCATGCCTGATCGACCAACTCTGTGACGCCGGTTTTTTGCACAGAATCTTGACGCAAGGACAACTTCGGCCAAGGATTATTATGGTTAATTCGGCGGGCCTTGACTGAAAAACGATAGGCACGCCCCGTTTCAAGATCCCTAAACGTCCTTTGCAAGATAGGGCCGATATTATTCGTTGAATACGTGTAGTTTTTCACAACAAAGCCATTACCCGCCGGCTCCAGGCTAATATCCCTTGGGTCCGGAGCCCCTGTCCCGACTTCCCAACCGCGAAAATCTCTATCATTGAAGTCAGTTAAATCCCGGTACTCTCTCCCAACCCTAAGACTCAACGTTGGAAAAACCACCGCATCAGTCTCAAGTGAACCTTCATCTGTCGCCACTTTGAAAGTAATAGTCAACGTAGAATTTATAAGCAACTTCTCCAATTCAACGCGAGGCAAAATCCGCGACACTCCGTTCAAGTCGTCTCTTTTTATCGGTTCCCGGGTCATGACTTTTATTGTGTATGGCGAACCGTCCGTTTTGGTCCCCGAACACTGTAACCAGCCATTCTGCCCAAGCAGAATGAACCACCACGGATCGATAGTGATATCAACATCCCCAGGGAAATTACGCAGATCCAACATAGCGCCTTGAACGGCGGGAGGTGTAGCCTGCGGCACAACCGGCATCGGCAGACGCACCGGAACCGGAACGCTGACGTGCAAGTTCAAATCAGCCGAGGTCTGCATCTGGCAGACGCGGGTCACGGTGTAATTGATCTTCACCGTTTTGCCGATGCTCTCGATCACCGCTTCGCGCGGCACGAAGAAGATGACCGCGCCCGCCGTGCTGCCAGGCTCGGCGGCCAACGGCCAGCGACTGCCGTCGGGTCGGGTCCAGTCCACGCTGATGCTCTGGCTGGGGTGGCTGCCGACATAATCCACCGCCACATGTACACCGTCGCGTCCGTTCCAGGCGGTCAAGTCGCTGCCCACCGCCTCGATGACGGTGGGCGCCAGCAACACCATGTATTCCGGAACAAGCTTGAAAGACTTCGGTGTAAATTCGAGGGCCGTCGCCCGATTGCACACGCCATCAAAGCTCGCGGCAAAGTGCAGGACGAACTCGCCGCAGTCCGCCAGTTTTTTCAGTTCTGCCCGTGGGATGGACGCATCAACCCCACCCCTGAGCCACTGCGCCGTCAGGGGTTCATCCCTCAGGATGTCGAACTGGTAAGGACTGTCGTCGGCACTCATACCGCTCACCCACATCCAGCAACATTGCCCCTGCACGGCATAATCCCAGATCGGCACCAGCCCCGTGGCGTTACCCTCAAACGTGGTGAGGTCGACTTCGCCCGCCGTTGCCTCTTCGATACTCGGGGTGGTCAGTTGAGGCGACAGTACTTTGATCGCACGGTCAGGAGAAAACCGAGGCAGGTTATTGTTGAATTGGACGCTGTAGTTCAGCGTCATCGTCTGATTGAACAGGGCTGCGATGATATCGGGAGCCAAATCAAATGACAGGCTCGAATCTTCCGCCGTCACGTCCTGGCAACCCAGGGATACAGGCCCATAACTCGGCCCATAAGCGTGAGCACAAACATGATCACCTTCGGTCATACCTTCATAGGTGATGAATACGTGCCCCCCACTGACCGTATTGATCGGATTGACCTGCCAGTCATCAGGATGCACCTCCACCGACTCGCGCAGGTGAGGCGCAGACAAATCGAGCTGCGGATCAACACGCAGCAACGTCGTCGAGCGCTGGTGGAAATCCTGAGCGTTTTCAGGCAACGGGTTATCAGTCGACACCGGGGCAGCCGGCCCGGTGCCGTCCCAGATAACCCCACAATGGCAGGTCAGGGACGAGTAATCTTCCAGGCGTGAGAGCCAGTCACGCAACAAACTGAACTCGAACACAAACCCCAGATGCGCTTCCGCCTCGGTCACAAGGTGGTCATAGGCCGCCCAGGTAAATCTGAACGGCACCTGATGCTGATTGCCGGCAACCACCACAAACAAACGCTGCCCGGCCTGGATCATCGGCCAGGCTTTGATCCGGATGGTTTCATCGCCCTCGAAGGTGAACATGTTCAGCCACAACGTACTCCACTCCAACTTGGCATGCGCAAACTCAGGCATTGACTCACGCAGATCCTCTTCGCGAACTTGCTGAATCTCAAGCTCAAGCACCAGCGATTCTTTGCGCACGCCACCGACGACGGCCTCGTACCAGATCAACACCGTATGCCCGATGCAGGTACTGATCCATTGCCAGGGAATTTCGGCCACGTCGCCGCTCGCCACATTGATCGGCGGGAATGTCGGGCTGGCCTGGTCTTTGATCGCGAAATGCACAACGACCTGTGTGCTGCCGGCCGGCAGCGTCAGCGTCGCGGTCGTACCTTGGGCCGCCTCCAGGGGATAAAGCACACTGTTGTTCTGGGCGAATTCGATTGTCGCAACGGGCAACTCCGCAGCGGCTGCGTTGGCTGTCGGAGGAGACGCAACCCTCGCCGTTTGCGCGGAAGGTGTAGTTTTAGGGATCGGTTTTTTAGCCACAATAAGACTCCTGTCCAGCGTTATATAAGCATCGGGGCCGGCCCTCGCGGGCCAGAAACTCTGTTTATCTAACGCTTGGATCAAGCACCTTGCCTACTGTCAGAATTGACAGTTGTGCCGCTGACCCACGGTCTTGCCGACAGACGGCTGCTTCAAAATCCCTCCAGCCCCACCATCAAATCACTCAACCAATCCGTTTATTGGATTAAATTCCCATTTGACAATAATTATCATTCATCATAATTTACTGCCCTATGTGTAGGAGGCCTCAGCAAGGACGCCCTCCCCTAAGCTCTTTTTGGCAAGGTGATTTCCATGACGGAACAAGTATCCACAGGCAGGTGCGACTCACCGCTGCTCCAGGCATTCGTCGATAATCGGCTGATTCTGGTGAAGATCGCAGCACGTATTACCGGCTGCCGCTCCCGGGCCGAAGACGTCGTGCAGGACGCCTACTTCCGGCTGCAAGCGGCGCCGACGATCACCTCATCGTTCAAGGCCCAATTGAGTTATCTGTTCCAGATCGTGCGCAACCTGGCGATCGATCACTATCGCAAACAGGCCCTGGAGCTCAAATATTCGGGGACCGAAGAGGAAGGCTTGAATGTGGTGATTCAGGGCGCGTCACCGGAAACTTCGCACATCAATTTCAACACCCTGGAGAACATCGCCGACGCCCTGACGGAACTGCCCCAGCGCACCCGCTATGCGTTCGAGATGTACCGCCTGCACGGCGTGCCGCAAAAGGACATCGCCAAGGAACTCGGCGTCTCACCGACCCTGGTCAACTTCATGATTCGCGATGCGCTGGTGCATTGCCGCAAGGTGTCGGGCAGTCACAGCGATACGTTTGCGCGGCGGATCTGAAGCGCGCCCTTGCACATTTTGATCGCCTGCAACCTCAGGGTACTGCGGTCACATCGATGCGGTAGGGCTCGAATATCTTCAGCAACTCGCCGTCATCGCGCAAACGTTTGAGTAATTCGGCAAACGCCGGCCCGCTGATCGGCGCCTTGGGCCGTAGCAAGGCGTAATGGTGGTACACCTGGTCGACGCGCTGCGAGATCAGGAATTGTGCAGCCATATCGGCGTTGCGCACCAGAAAATCACTCAGGTACGAGCGGGTCACCAGGGCGATATCGGCGCGGCCGCGAGCGACCATCAGCAGGTTGCTGTCATGGGAATAGGTCAACGTCGCGTTGAAGTGCTCGGCCATGAACTTGGGGTCGGCATTGAAGTGGGCGAAGGCGTAGTGATAACCGCTGAACACCGCCAGGCGCTTGCCGCCAAGGCTGGCGAAATAACTCTGGTCGCGATCGGGCTCACGCTGGGCGACGAAGATTTCGGCATCTTCCAGGCCCATGTCGACCGCAGTGTGGGGGATTTTCTGCCAGCCCCAGTCGGGGTTTTCGAAAATCGCCACGTCGACCCGGCCCTGCTCAAAATCGCGAAAGCGCCGCGGGATCGAGGTCGGCACCAGCACGAACTGATAATCGCCTTGCGAGGCGTTCAGGGCTTCGACCAACTGCGGCAGCAACCCGGTGTCGGCGCCCTGTTCGGGGCGCACGGTGTAGGGTGGAAAATGCGCAGCGCCGATCCTCACCAATTGCGCAGCCGAAGCCGGCATCCACGCCGCCGTGCCCAGTGCCCATAAAGTAAGTCCTGCAGCCAATCGCAATGGCGAAAACATTAAGGCACACACCGTTTAACATGCTGATGGCAGTAAGCTAGGCGTTTTCGCCGGTCGAGACAACTTTCCACCGCCAAATTAACAGCCTGCGCCTCAATCAGCCTTCAAAACCATCAACAACGCCTCTTCGGCCAACTGTTCCAGGGTCAGGCTGCCCTCGGCGCGGAACCAGGTGGTGGTCCAGGACAAGGCGCCGGTGAGGAAGCGCCGGGTGATAAACACGTCCCCCTTGATGTAGCCGGCGGCCTTGGCCTCGCCCAGCACCTGCAGCCAGATCGCCTCATACACATCACGCAAGGCGAGCACCTGGGCCTGGCCTTCGGCCGACAGCGAACGCCACTCGTACACCAGCACCGCCATGGCTTCGCCGCTGCCGCCCATAATCGACTGCAATTCGCAGCGAATCAGCGCCAGCACCCGTTCGCGCACGGTGTTCGCTTCTTCCAGCGAAGCACGCATCAGCGCGGTGTTGTAGTGGATGGTTTCTTCCATGACCGCACGCAGGATCTCGTCCTTGCTCTTGAAGTGATGAAAGATGCTGCCGGACTGGATGCCTACGGCGCCGGCCAGGTCGCGCACGGTGGTACGTTCGAAGCCCTTGTTGCGAAACAGGTGAGCCGCGGTTTGCAGCAACTTGCCCCGGGCACTCTCGGGGTCGGTCAATTGGCCGCCGTCGACCATGGTGCGCATCACCCGCAGGGCTTTTTGCTCATCCATGCTGCTCTCCTCTACTTCTACTGACGTCTTGGGCGGCAATTTAGGCCGTGACTGCCAGCCAAGCAAGCGCTTGGCCGAAAACTGTGCCTGGAGTTTACAAACCAAGCGCTTGCTTGGTAGTCTCATCACCTGCCATTCGAGGAAGGATTTCTCATGAGCAAGACGGTTCGTATCGGCTGCGCCAGCGCCTTCTGGGGCGACACCTGCACCGCCGCCGCCCAGTTGGTGCATGGCGGCAAGCTGGACTACCTGGTGTTCGACTACCTGGCGGAAGTCACCATGTCGATCCTCGCCGCTGCGCGGATGAAAGATCCCCAGGCCGGCTACGCCACGGACTTTGTCGACGTGCTGACGCCGCTGCTGGCCGAGATCCAGCGCCAGGGCATCCGCGTGATCAGCAACGCGGGGGGCATCCACCCCCAGGCTTGCGCCGCCGCCCTGCAAGCGGCCTGCGATGCGGCGCAACTGCCGCTGAAAATCGCCGTGCTGCTGGGCGATGACCTGCAACCCCAACTCAAACACCTGCACGGCACCGCCGACATGTTCAACGGCGCGCCGCTGCCGCCGCTGTGCGTGTCCGCCAATGCTTACCTCGGCGCGCCGGGCATTGTCCGCGCCCTTGAGCTGGGCGCGGATATCGTCATCACCGGGCGGGTGGTCGACAGCGCGGTGGTCAGCGCCGCGTTGGTACACGCATTCAACTGGTCGTGGCAGGACTACGACCGCCTCGCCCAGGCGGCCCTGGCCGGGCATATCATCGAATGCGGCGCGCAGTGTACCGGCGGCAACTTCACCGATTGGCGCGACGTGCCAGACTACGAACACATCGGGTTTCCCATCGTCGACGTCAGCGCCGACGGCCAGTTCAGCGTGAATAAAGTCGCGGGCAGCGGCGGGTTGATCAGCGAGCTGAGCGTGGCCGAACAACTGCTCTACGAAATCGGCGACCCGCGTGCCTACTTGCTGCCCGATGTGATCTGCGATTTCAGCCAGGTCAAATTGCAGCAGCAAGGCAAACACAGTGTGCGTCTGCACGGGGCCAAGGGTTTGCCGCCGACCGACCATTACAAGGTCAGTGCCACCTACCCGGATGGCTTTCGCTGCACCGCCAGTTGCCTGATTGCCGGGATCGATGCGGTGGCCAAGGCCGAGCGGGTCAGCCAGGCGATTATCAACAAGACCTCGGAACTGTTCAGCCTGCGCGGCTGGGCGCCCTACACCGAGGTGAATATCGAACAGCTCGGCAGCGAAGCCACCTACGGTGCCCATGCCCAACGCCAGGACTGCCGCGAGGTGGTGGTGAAGCTGGCGGTGCGCCACCCGAGCAAGCCGGCGCTGCTGCTGTTCGCCCGCGAAATCGCCCAGGCCGCGACCGGCATGGCGCCGGGGCTGACCGGTATCGTCGGCGGGCGGCCGACGGTGTATCCGTTGATTCGGCTGTTTTCGTTTCTGATCGATAAATCGTCTTGCGAGCTGGCGATTGATTTCCAGGGTGAGCGTCACCCTTGCGCCCTCCCGGCCACCCACGTACTGGGCACGCTGGCGGCCGCCATCGATCCGCCCAAACCCCAAGGCCGCGCCGACGCCAACGTGCCGCTGGTGAAACTCGCGGTGGCCCGCTCCGGCGACAAGGGCAACCACAGCAATATCGGGGTGATTGCCCGCGACCCGGCATACCTGCCGTGGATTGCCGAAGCCCTGACCCCTGAAGTGGTCGTCGACTGGATGCGCCACGTACTCGATCCGATCCACGGTCGCGTCGAGCGCTGGTACCTGCCCGGCAGCCACAGCCTCAACTTCCTGCTGGAAAACGCCCTGGGCGGTGGCGGCATCGCCAGCCTGCGCATCGACCCGCAAGGCAAGGCCTTCGCCCAGCAGTTGCTGGAGATCCCTATCGCCGTGCCGCAACACATCGCCGATCAACTCACCTAAAGGAGCGTTGCCGTGGCCTTCGACTCGATCTTCAAAGCCGACCTGTCGGATGTCCTCAAAGGGGAGTCATAAACCATGCCGGTGATCGAAACCCTGATCGACGCCCACAGCCCCGACTTCGCCCGCAACCGCGACGCGCTGCTGGCGAGCCTGCAGCACCTGCGCCTGTTGGAGCAGAACCTGTTGAGCAAGGCGCAGCAAGCCAAGCCCAAGTTCGACAAACGCGGGCAATTGCTGCCGCGCGAGCGCCTCAACCTGCTGCTGGACCCTGGCGCACCGTTCCTGGAACTGGCCAGCCTGGCCGGCTACAAACTGCATGATGACAAGGACGGCAGCGCCGCCGGCGGCGGGTTGATCGCCGGCATCGGTTACGTCAGCGGCGTGCGCGTGCTGGTGGTGGCGAATAACAGCGCGATCAAGGGTGGCACCCTCTCCCCCACGGGCCTGAAAAAATCCCTGCGCCTGCAACAGATCGCCATGGAAAACCACCTGCCGGTGGTGACCCTCGCCGAAAGCGGCGGCGCGAACCTCAACTACGCGGCGGAGATTTTCGTCGAAGGCGCGCGCAGCTT
The DNA here is from genome assembly GCF_024169655.1 of Pseudomonas marginalis. Classification (GTDB taxonomy): domain Bacteria; phylum Pseudomonadota; class Gammaproteobacteria; order Pseudomonadales; family Pseudomonadaceae; genus Aquipseudomonas; species Aquipseudomonas paraveronii. Next base: position 4,382,271 of record NZ_JALJWV010000001.1, read on the forward strand.
CGCCAACCAGGCGCGCATGTCGGCTATGGGCTTGCCACAGATCACCGTGGTCCACGGTTCGGCCACGGCGGGCGGCGCGTATCAGCCGGGGCTGTCGGATTACGTGGTGGTGGTACGCGGCAAGGCCAAGCTGTTCCTGGCCGGCCCGCCGCTGCTCAAGGCCGCGACCGGCGAAGTCGCCACCGATGAAGCACTGGGCGGCGCCGAGATGCACGCGCAAACCGCTGGCACCGCCGAATACCTGGCGGAAAACGACGCCGACGGGGTACGCATCGTGCGCGAGATCGTCAGCCTGCTGCCGTGGAACGAGCGCCTGCCGCTCATCCCGAAACGCACGTATGCCGAGCCGCTGTACCCCATCGACGAACTGCTCGGGCTGATCCCCGACGACCCGAAAAAACCCTACGACGTCCGCGAAATCCTCGCGCGCCTGGCCGACGGTTCGAACGTCCTCGAGTTCAAGGGCGAGTTCGACGCGCATACCGTCTGCGGCCACCTGCACATCCAGGGCCGCGCCGTCGGCGTGATCGGCAATAACGGCCCAATCACGCCCAAGGGTGCGAGCAAGGCCGCGCAATTCATCCAACTGTGCGACCAGAGCCGCACGCCGCTGCTGTTCCTGCACAACACCACCGGCTTCATGGTCGGCACCGAGGCGGAACAGCAAGGCGTGATCAAGCACGGCGCGAAGATGATCCAGGCGGTGGCCAATGCCCGCGTGCCTAAACTCACCGTGGTGGTCGGCGGCTCCTACGGCGCCGGCAACTACGCCATGTGCGGCCGCGGCCTCGACCCGCGCTTCATCTTCGCCTGGCCCAACAGCCGCACCGCCGTGATGGGCGGCGCCCAGGCCGGCAAGGTGCTGCGCATCGTCACCGAAGCCAAACAACTGAAGGACGGCCTGGTACCCGACCCCAAGATGCTGGACATGCTGGAACAGGTCACCGCACAGAAACTCGACAGCCAATCCACCGCGCTGTACGGCAGTGCGAACCTATGGGATGACGGCCTGATCGACCCACGGGATACCCGCACATTGCTGGGATTCCTGCTGGATATCTGCCATGAAGCCGACATGCGCGCGTTGCAGCCGAACAGCTTTGGCGTAGCGCGGTTCTAAAGTAATCAAGACAACGAAACACTGCGTTTGCTCTGCTGTTGCTCTGCTTTTGATTTTGATTTTGATCTTAGGCGCCCCGTTAAACCACGCTGGCCGAACGCAGGCTTGAATCCGTGGGCAACCCGGCAGGACGCCGGGTTAGCCGTCCTGGGCCAGGGATGGCCCATGACGGCGGCCCACGGATTCAAGCCTGCGTTCGGGCACACCGAGCCTAGGCGAGGTGCCGAGTGGTGGGGCAAGAGCCCATTTGGTTACTTTTGGGGCTCTTTTCCAAAAGTGACCCGCTGTAAGAGCGGAACCTATAGCAGCCGTTACCAAAGAAACGGATATGTACTCAACCCAAAAAAATGGTCGGCCCAGAGGCCGCCATCGGGGGCAAGCCCCCTCCCACATTTGGAGCGAGGTGAGCCCAATTTCGAGCGAGGTGAGCCCATTGGATATCTACCCGCTGTAAGACCGCCAGCAAACCAGCTCCCGCAGATGGAGCCATGCACGCCCGAAGAACGCCCACAGGGAGAACAATAAAAATGATCTTCACCCAAGAACACCAGGCACTGCGCCGCACCGTCCGCGCCTTCGTCGACCGCGAGATCAACCCCCACGTCGACGCATGGGAAAAAGCCGGCCGCTTCCCCATCCACGACCTCTTCCGCAAGGCCGGCGACCTCGGCCTACTGGGCATCTCCAAACCCGAACAATTCGGCGGCATGGGCCTGGACTACAGCTACTCAATCGTCGCCGCCGAAGAATTCGGCAGCATCCACTGCGGCGGCATCCCCATGTCCATCGGCGTACAGACCGACATGTGCACCCCCGCCCTCGCCCGCTTCGGCTGCGACGCACTGCGCGAAGAATTCCTGCGCCCGGCCATCCGCGGCGAGCAAGTCGGTTGCATCGGCGTCTCGGAAGCCGGCGCCGGGTCCGATGTGGCCGGGCTGAAAACCCAGGCACGCAAGAACGGCGACGACTACGTGATCAACGGCAGCAAAATGTGGATCACCAACTCGCCGAGCGCCGACTTCATGTGCCTGCTGGCCAACACCTCCGACGACAAGCCGCACATCAACAAATCGCTGATCATGGTGCCGATGAACACGCCGGGGATCAGCGTCAGCCCGCCCTTGGAAAAACTCGGCATGCACAGCTCCGAGACCGCCCAGGTGTTCTTCGACGACGTGCGCGTGCCGCAACGCAACCGCATCGGCCACGAAGGCGCCGGTTTCATGATGCAGATGCTGCAATTCCAGGAAGAACGCCTGTTTGGCGCGGCCAATATGATCAAGGGCCTGGAGTCCTGCATCGACAGCACGATCGAATACTGCAAAGAGCGCCAGACCTTCGGCAAAGCACTGATCGACAATCAGGTGATTCACTTTCGCCTGGCCGAACTGGCCACCGAAATCGAATGCCTGCGCGCCCTGGTCTACCAGGCCACCGAGCAATACATCAAGGGCCAGGACGTCACGCGCCTGGCCTCCATGGCCAAGCTCAAGGCCGGGCGGCTGGGCCGCGAAGTCAGCGACAGTTGCCTGCAATACTGGGGCGGCATGGGCTTTATGTGGGACAACCCGGTGGCCCGCGCCTATCGCGATGTGCGCCTGGTGTCGATTGGCGGCGGCGCCGACGAAATCATGCTGGGCATTATCTGCAAACTGATGGGCACCCTGCCGGGGAAAAAACCATGAACACCCTGCTGCTCGAACCCCATAACGGTGTGCTGCACATCACCCTCAACCGGCCGCAAAGCCGCAACGCGATGAGCCTGGAGATGGTCAATGAACTGCGTGCGGTGCTGGCGCAGTTGGACGATCAGGTCCGCGCCCTGGTGATCAGTGGCGCGGCCGGGCATTTCTGTGCCGGGGCGGACGTCAAAGACCTGCTCAGCGCTGACGACAAGGCGCAATTGCAGGCGTTGAACCGCGCATTCGGCACCTTGCTGCAGGAAGTTGAAGCCGTGCCCCAAGTGGTGATCGTGGTGCTGCAAGGCGCGGTGCTGGGCGGCGGCTTTGGCTTGGCGTGCGTCAGTGATATCGCGCTGGCCGATCACCAGGCGCAGTTCGGTTTGCCGGAGACCAGCCTGGGCTTGCTGCCCGCGCAGATCGCGCCGTTTGTGGTCAAGCGCATCGGTTTGACGCACGCACGCCGGCTGGCGCTGACGGCGGCGCGGTTTGATGGGGTCGAGGCTGAACGGTTGGGCGTGGTGCATTTTGTCGAGCGCGATCCGCAGGCGTTGGCCGAACGCCTGGATGAAGTACTGGGCCAGGTGTTGCGCTGCGCGCCGGAGGCCAATGGGCGGACCAAGGCGTTGTTGCTGGCCAGCGTGGAGCAACCAACGGGGGCGTTGTTGGACCAGGCCGCCGCGTGGTTCGCTGAAGCGGTGACGGGCGAAGAAGGGCTCGAAGGCACCCAGGCCTTTGTGCAAAAGCGCAAGCCACGGTGGGCCGAATGAACAAGATCCTGATCGCCAACCGCGGCGAAATCGCCTGCCGCATCCAGCGCACCGCCCAGGCATTGGGCTACCGAACCGTGGCGGTCTACAGCGACGCCGACGCCCAGGCCGCGCACGTGCAGATGGCCGACGAAGCCGTGAATATCGGCCCGGCGCCGGTGCAGCAGTCCTATCTGAATATTCCAGCGATCCTCAGCGCGGCCCACCGCACGGGCGCCGACGCGGTCCACCCCGGCTACGGCTTTCTCTCTGAAAACCCCGATTTCGCCCGCGCCTGCACAAGCGCCGGGCTGACCTTTATCGGCCCCAGCGTCGAGGCCATTGAGCTGATGGGCAGCAAACGCCTGTCCAAACTCGCCATGCTCGAGGCCGGCGTACCGTGCATCGCCGGCTATCAAGGCCGCGCCCAGGACGACGCCACGTTGCAAATAGAAGCCGAACGCATTGGCTACCCGCTGATGATCAAGGCCAGCGCCGGGGGCGGCGGTCGCGGAATGCGCCTGGTGCATCAGCGCGAACATTTGCATGAGCAACTGCGCACCGCCCGCTCCGAAGCCCTGAATGCGTTCGGCAGTGACGAACTGATCCTGGAACAGGCGCTGATCGAGCCGCGCCATGTCGAAATCCAGCTGTTCGGCGACAGCCACGGCAACCTGATCTACCTCGGCGAACGCGACTGCTCGGTCCAGCGCCGCCATCAAAAAATCATTGAAGAAGCGCCCTGCCCGGTGATGACCCCAGCCCTGCGCCAGGCCATGGGCGACGCGGCGCTCAAGGCCGGGCGTGCGGTGAATTACGTCGGCGCCGGCACGGTGGAGTTCCTGCTCGACCGCGACGGCCGGTTCTACTTCCTGGAAATGAACACGCGCCTGCAAGTCGAACACCCGGTCACCGAGTTGATCAGCGGCCTCGACTTGGTCGACTGGCAACTGCAAATTGCCGCCGGCCAACCACTGCCGTTAACGCAATCTGAAGTCAGCCTCAGCGGCCACGCCATGGAAGTGCGCCTGTACGCCGAAGACCCGGCCCAGGGCTTTTTACCGCAGACCGGCGCGGTGTTGCGCTGGGAACCCGCCGCGGGTGTGCGGATTGACCATGGTGTTCTGGAAGGTCAGCGCATCAGCCCGTTCTATGACCCGATGCTCGGCAAGATCATCGCCCATGGCGCCACCCGCGAGGAGGCGCGGCGCAAGCTGCTGCGCGCCGTGGAGGACAGCGTGCTGCTGGGCGTGACGACCAACCAGCAGCTATTGGCCGACCTGCTCAAGCACCCGCAGTTTATCCAAGGCGATTTCAGCACCGCGTTGATCGCCGAGCACTTCAGCGACATTCGCCGCACGAACGCAACCGCCGAACAGTTGGCCCTGGCGGCCGCGCTGTTTTATCAACACAGCGCTCAGGCCCATGCCCCGGCTTTATCGGGGTGGCGTAACAGCGCTGACGTGCCGTGGACCTATCAGTTGGCCGTCGACGATGAGGTCCAGGACATCACGGTCAGCGTCCTGGCCGACCATCGTCTGCAAGCCAACGGCATCGAGATCCGCCACCTCAGCAGCGACGGCCGCTGGGCCACCGCGGTGATCGACGGCATCCGCCGCCGCAGCGCCTACCACCTCGACGGCGCCCAGCTGTGGCTACCCGGCGTGAGCGTGACCAACCGCACCCAACACGTCGCCAGCCGCCAGCCGCCGGCCAACGGCGGCATGGTCAAGGCACCGATGGACGGGGCCATCGTCGAGGTGCGCGTGCGTGCCGGTGAACGCGTGACCCAGGGGCAACTGCTGCTGGTACTCGAAGCGATGAAAATGGAGCATCCGCTGAAGGCCGGCATCGACGGTGTGATCAAGGCCGTGCTGGTCATGACCGGCGATCAGGTGCGCAATCGCCAGGTGTTGCTGGAGATCGAATAAAGCCTGGGCGGAACTACACGGCCGGGCTACGCTCTATCCCCATCAGGACGGGAAGAGTACGGGAACCTGCACGATGCCTCATTGGCTGATTATTGACCTTGAAGCCACAACGGATGAAGGCGGCTGGCCCGTGACAGAGATGGAAGTCATCGAGATCGGCGCGAGCCTGGTCAACCGCCAGGGTCGCGAGCGCGATCATTTCCAGCGCTTTGTGCGGCCGCAGCGTCGGCCATTGCTGACGCCCTTTTGCCGCAAGCTGACCCATATCACCCAGGCGAATATGGACGGCGCCGCGCCCTTCAGCGAAGTGTGGGCGCTGTTCGAGCGCTGGCTGGGCCAGCATCAGGCGCGCCTGGAAGGCTGGGCCAGTTGGGGCGACTACGATCGCCAGCAGCTCGAACTGGAGTGGCAGCGCCATGGCCTGAGCAGCGCGCTGGCCCAAACCCCCCATGTCAACCTCAAGCAACGCTTCGCCAAGGCCCGGCGCCTGGACAAGCCACCGGGGCTCAATGGCGCCCTGCAATTGGCGGGGATGCAGTTCCAAGGCCAGCAACATCGGGCGCTGGAGGATGCACGCAACACCGCACGCCTGTTGCCGCTGATTTTGCCGGTCTAGGCAGCTCCCCTGCCCTTGGGCATACTGGCTGACCTTTCCAGACCCTTTTCCGAGGATTCGCCCATGTTTAAAGTCAACGAGTACTTCGACGGCACCGTCAAGTCGATCGCTTTCGGCACCGCAGAAGGTCCGGCGACCATCGGCGTCATGGCCCCGGGCGAATACGAATTCGGCACCGCCCAGCGTGAAATCATGCACGTAGTGTCCGGCGCGCTGAGCGTCAAACTGCCCGACAGCAGCACCTGGGAAACCTTTGCCGCCGGCAGCCTGTTCCACGTTCCGGCCAACAGCAAGTTCCAGTTGAAGGTCGCCGTCGACACTGCTTACCTGTGCGAATACCGCGGCTAAGCGGTTCCGCAGCGCGAAAAAAATGCCCGTCTCCTGCGAGACGGGCATTTTTTTGGCAGGCCAATTACTCGAGGACAGTCACCGGCATGCCCACTTCGAGGCGGCCCACGCCATCGTTGACCAGGTTCTGGCCGAACATCGCGCCGTCTTCGGTCTTGCGATAGGCCTCCAGCGTCACAAAGGGTTCGCGGTCGGCACTGCGCTCGCCGGTGTGCGGGTCGATGGTGGTGAGAATGCAGCGTGAGCACGGTTTGACCACGCGAAACTCGACATCGCCGATACGCAGGCGTTTCCAGCCGTCTTCGGCGAACGCGTCGGCGCCGTCAATCACCAGGTTGGGGCGAAAACGCAGCATGTCCATAGGCCGGCCGACATGCCGGGACAGGTCGTCCAGGGAGGCCTGGCCGATCAACAGCAACGGGTAACCGTCGGCAAACGCGACCTGATCATCGTCCTTGCCATAACCGGCTTGTGTGGTGCGAGCGCGCTCCAGCGGGACGTGTACCAGCCGCGTCGGCTTGCCGATAAAGTCGCTGACCCAGGCGCCGGCTGCATCGCCCGCATCCGGCACGCGCAAGGTGTCGCGCCAGATGGTCACACCGCGCAGCTCGGCCGCGCTGCCGGGCAGCGCCACGTCCAGCGCCGCGTAGCCAGGCGAACTGAGGGTCAGGCCACCGCTGCGGTTCCACAGCGCCGACAACTGGCTCATCTTCGCCACGGCGCGCTGCGTCAAAAAGCGCCCGCTGGCCTCGTCCACCAGCATCCAGCGTCGATCACCGTCCAGGCCGAGTTTATCCAGGCCGATCTGCTGCAAGATTTCAGCCTTGCCGGATTTCAAGGGGTAACGGTACAGCGCGCTGAGACGAAGCATGGGCCTGCATTCCTGAGGGGGCAAAACCGTCACCCTAAGGTCAAGCCGATACGACGTCCAGCATCAGTCGCTCGCGCACCACATCTACCAGCTTGTCCGGCTGGAATTTGGACAGGAAATTGTCGCACCCGACCTTCTTCACCATCGACTCGTTGAAGCTGCCCGACAGCGAGGTGTGCAGCACCACGTACAGCCCACGCAGGCGCGCGTCGCTGCGGATTTCGGTGGTCAGGCGGTAGCCGTCCATCTCGGGCATTTCGGCGTCGGTGAAGATCATCAGCAATTTGTCGGTCATCACCTGGCCGGTGTCGGCCCAGGCCTTGAGCATGTTCAGCGCCTTGAGGCCGTCGCTGGCGATGTGCATTTTCACCCCCAACTGGCCCAGGGTGTCGCGTAACTGCGACAGCGCAACATTGGAGTCGTCCACCAGCAGCACTTCACGGCCACGGGCGCGTTCCAGTATCGGGTCATCGAGTTTTTCGCGGGAGACCTTGGCGTTGTACGGCACGATCTCGGCCAGGACTTTTTCCACGTCGATGATTTCCACCAACTGGTCATCGACCTTGCTGATGGCGGTGAGGTAGTGCTGGCGCCCGGCGCTGGTCGGCGGCGGCAGGATGGCTTCCCAGTTCATGTTGACGATGCGGTCGACGCCGCCCACCAGGAACGCCTGCACCGAGCGGTTGTACTCGGTGACGATGATGGTGCTGTTGGGCCCCGGCACCAACGGGCGCATGCCGATGGCCTGGGACAGGTCGATCACCGGCAGGGTCTGGCCTCGCAGGTTGACCACGCCGCACACAAACGGGTGGCGCTGGGGCATCAAGGTCAGCTTGGGCAGTTGCAAGACTTCCTGCACCTTGAATACGTTGATCGCGAACAGCTGCCGCCCGGCCAGGCGAAACATGAGAATCTCCAGGCGATTCTCACCCACCAGTTGCGTGCGTTGATCTACCGTGTCGAGAATGCCGGCCATTAAAAGCTCCTGATATGCGCGCAGGTCGCGCTAAGGGATTATGCGGTTCACTAAGCTTGTTATCGGCGGCAAGCGCCAGACCTTGACCCCTGTAAAGTGCCACGCAAATCGATTGATGTCACACTGACATCATGCTTTACTGCGCAGGCCTCATTATTTGGCAGAACGGCAACATTGCGCGACATTTAAATCGACGCGAGGTTCCGCCGTGTAAGGGATTCCCCTATGCGCAATCAGGTCCAACCTGATATTCGCGATATCTAATAGCCATTAATGTGACGCCATTCTCATTGCATGAATGGAGTCAGGCTTTTGTTTGCCATCGCAAGCCCACGGCCCACCGGTCTTACAGACACTCACGTGTCGGCAATCGAAGTTGTGCAATCGACCCGGATGACGAGGACGGTTCGCGCCTCGCACGATCATTCAAATAAACGTCCTACTAAAATCTCAGAAGCGACCTACAGATTTCAGTCATCTTTCAGCGGTAGTTTTACGCCATTCACGCGGTGCGACATCTCATCACCCGACCTTACGTTGTGGAGACTTGCCTGATGAATAGCGCGAACGAGTGGCAAACTGCACTTCCCGAGTTCCTGCTGGAGGCCGAAAAGCTGCTGAGCAAGTCGGAAGAGTGCCTGAGCCATCTGCATTTGATTCGTAATGACAGCGATGCCATCGACTGCATGAATTACAGCCTGACGAAGCTCGCCGAAAAAGCCGACGACCTGGCCTTGCAGGCGATCAGCGAGTTCTCGCGGCATATCCAGTACCTGATTGCCAACGCAGAGAGCCCTTTGCAACTGCACGACCAGGCTCTCGATGCCTTGCACAATTGCCTGACATTACTGGCGTGGCAACTGGAGCTGATCGACACCCGCACCGGTGAACTGCGTTTGGACGAAAGCGAACAAACCTCACTGATTGCGACGGTCACTCTCCAGATCCCGCAAAAGGACTTCGCCAATAAGCCACAGCAGCGCCTGCTCCATGTCCCATGAAAGGCTGCACCGTTAACCGCTAAGGTGTCGCTTTTATCCAGCGTCTTGCCCAAAAACGACAAGAATAACTAATGTGCCCTGCAATAAGTTGCAGGCAACCAAGTTGCCTGCGCTATAAAGACAATCGATACAAAACAACCGCCGATAGACAACTTTTCTGAATAGGCATGCGCCCCACACTGTACGAATGACGCCTGGCGACCAACGGTAAGCAAAGTGGTACCATGCCGCCCTCGAAGTGACCCAACTTCATGATGCATAAAACGTGAAAAGCATCCGCTATGTACGCCAGCCTCAAGTCACTCCTCGCCAAATCCGCCTCCCGCAGCAATGCCCGTCGACTGGTTCTCGTGTTGTGCCTGTGCTCGCTGTTGCTGGGGCTGTGGGCCTACGCCCGCTCCGCCCCCTTGCCGTTGACGGTGCTGCTACTCAACCTGGCCACCCTGGTGGTGTTGGGCCTGCGGCATTGGAATTCACGTAAATCGATCAAGTTCCAGCCCCAGGAACTGGCCGACCGCCTGTTGCAGGTCCAGGAAAACGAGCGGCACCGCCTCAGCCGTGAGCTACACGACGATATCGGCCAATTGCTCACCGCCGCCAAGCTGCAAAGCGAATGGCTCAAGCGCCGCCTGCCGGAAGACCTGCAGGGCCAATGCACGGTGCTGTGCAACACCCTGAACGAGACGCTGGCCAAGGTGCGCGACGTGTCCGCCATTCTCAACCCACGCCAGTTGGCCAGCCTGGGCCTGGAAGCCAGCCTGCGCGCGCACCTGCTCAAGACCCTGGAAAACACGCCGATTCACTGGAGCCTGGAATGCCAGCAGCGGCTGACCGGCATTCCCGAAGAAATGGCCGTGGCCGCTTTTCGCATCACCCAGGAAGCGGTAACCAACATGCTGCGCCATGCCCAGGCGCAAAACCTGCTGGTACGCCTGCAACGCCTGCCCCAGGGCCTGTCGCTGTTTATCAGTGATGACGGCCTGGGCTTTTCGCCCGCCATCAACCCAGGCCTGGAAGGCCAACGGGGCATGGCCGGCATGTCCGAGCGGATTGATCAACTGGGGGGCTCGTTGTCCGTCAGCAGCCAACCAGGCAAAGGCACGCGGATCGACGCGCTTTTCCCCTGGGCGCCGCGCGCCCTCGAACGGGCCAGCTCCCGGAAGGTTCTCGAGTGACCCGCACTTTACTCCTGGTGGATGACCACGCACTGATCAGGGCCGGCGTACGCGCACTGGTCCAGGATATTCCCGGCTACACCGTGATTGGCGAAGCCAGCGATGGTGCACAGGTGCTGGAAACATTCAGCGCCCTATTGCCGGATATCGTGCTGCTGGACCTGTCGATGAAACACACCGGCGGCCTGGATGCGTTGCGTCAACTCAAGACGGCCTATCCCAAGAGCAAGGTGCTGATCCTGTCGATGCACACCGACCCAGAGCTGATCATGCGTGCGCTGGAGTCCGGCGCCCACGGCTACCTGCTCAAGGACACCACCGCCAACGAGCTGGAGCAAGCACTGCTGGCGCTGAGCAACGACGAGCGCTACCTGAGCCCGGCGATTGCCCACACCGTGATCAAACAGGCGCTGGTGCGCAACCAGGCCCCGGCCTCTGCGGTCGCCCACAACCATAATCTCACCGCTCGCCAACTGGAAATCCTGCGCCTGATCGTGCGCGGCAAATCCACCCGGGAAATCGCCCACGGCCTGGGGCTGAGCATCAAGACCGTAGAAGCCCACCGCTCGCAAATCATGAAGCGCCTGCAGATTTTTGATGTGGCGGGCCTGGTGTTATTTGCCGTGCGCGAGCAGATCATCAGCCTGGACGACTAGCGGCGAGCCCGGCGGCAAGTGCACGCGCAGGGCCTTGGGCACGATCTCGAAGTGCAGGTCATCGCCCTCCAGCGGTTCGCCATCCAGGTTGATGTACAAGCCTTGCGCGACCTTGATGTTGACCCACGGCAGGCGCGCGCGGACAAACATGGTGTCCAGGCCCCAGCCATTGTTCATCAGTTCACGCAAGGTGCCGACCACTTCCTGGGGCGCCGGCAAAATGCTGATATCCAGCAACCCATCGTCCACCAGTGCGCCAGGGCACAGCACATGCCCACCGCCTGCCTGGCGGCCGTTGCCGATACCCAGCGCGAGCAGCTCGCCTTTCCAATGGAAACCCGGGCCTTCCAGCTCGCCATACGCCGCCTTCAGCTCGCTGAAGCGCGACAAACCGGTGAACAAATAGGCCGCGCCGCCCAGCACTTTCTTCAGTTCTTCGGAGGTGTTGGCGGTGACCTGGCTGCCAAAGCCACCGGTGGCCATGTTGAGGAAGACTTGCCCACCGACACGGCCGAGGTCGATCGCCCTGGCCGGCACGTCCAGCAGCGCCAGGGCCTGATCGGGCTGCAGCGGTACACCGGCGGCGCGCGCAAAATCATTGGCGGTGCCCAAAGGCATCAGCACCAGGCTGGCGTCGGTCTCGGCCTGGGCCATCGCCTCGGCCACATCACGCAAGGTGCCGTCACCACCGCCGGCAATGATGCGCGTGTACCCGCCGTCGAGGGCCTCTTTGACCAACCGCTGTGCGTCGCCGCCCTCCCACGTCACCCGCACCGCCAGCTCCCAGCCCTGCTCACGCCGAGCCAGCACGGCGGCGCGCACCTCCTCGTTGAGGGCTTGCTTGCCGTGGAGGATCAACAGGGCTTTGTGGGCGGTCATGGGGGAACTCTCCTGGGGTCAAAGGTACTTGAAGGATGTTGACCTTTGAGGAGATGAAAAAAGCCATCGGGTTTGGAATTTAATTGGCTGCGGGCAACACCCAGCGCCTACCGTTGGATAGGTATAAACCTGCCAGGCCGCAATCAGCTTTTGTGCAACTTGCTCATCAACTGCGCCTCAGCCTGGGTCAACCCACACGACTGCGTCAGTTCATCCACGGTCGCGCCCATGCCCACCAGCTTCGCCGCCTGGGCAAAAGACAGGTTCGCTGGATCACGCTGTTCCAACTGCTCCAACTTATCCGGCATGGGTGCGAGGATCGCGCGCAATTCATGCACCTCATCCCCGACCCGCACGGCACTTTGCTGGAAGTGATCAACGCGCTTGGCCAACTCGACCACGCGCCGATCACGCACGGCGTCGCGTTCGGCCTGTTGCGCCACCCACTCGCGTTGCTGGCGCACTGAGCGCAGCAAAAACGCCAATGTCCCGGCCCACAACAGGGCCAGGACGATCACCGCTGCTTCAAGGAACAATCAGATGCTCTCCAGATCCGACCATTCTTCTTCGCTCATCATCTTGTCCAGCTCGACCAGAATCAGCAGTTCGCCGTTCTTGTTGCAGACGCCCTGGATGAACTTGGCCGACTCTTCGTTACCCACGTTCGGCGCGGTTTCCACTTCCGATTGGCGCAGGTAAACCACTTCGGCCACGCTGTCGACCATGATCCCGACCACTTGCTTGTCGGCCTCGATGATGACGATACGGGTGTTGTCGTTGACTTCGGTCGGTATCAGGCCGAAACGCTGGCGGGTGTCGATCACGGTCACCACGTTGCCGCGCAGGTTGATGATGCCCAGCACGTAGCTTGGCGCCCCCGGAACCGGAGCGATTTCGGTGTAGCGCAGCACTTCCTGCACGCGCATGACGTTGATGCCGTAGGACTCGTTGTCCAGTTTGAAGGTAACCCATTGCAGGATCGGATCATCCAAACCTTGTGCGGACGCTGACTTATTCATACCCCTGACCCCTTCAAATGCCGTTGGACACGGCGTGTGTGCTTCTTCGCTGTGGCCGCACAACCGTGCGGCCGATCTTGTTCAATTAACTGCGTTGCTGGCCCGGCATCGACTTGACGGCGCCGCTGGCGATCAGCTCGGCCAGTTCGGCGACGTCGAGCAACGCGCACATGTGTTCGATCACGGTGCCCGCCAACCAGGGGCGCTGGCCCCGGTGGCTGCGCCATTTGATTTCATTCGGGTCCAGGCGCAACGAGCGGCTGACTTGATGCACTGCCAGCCCCCACTCGTAGCCCTGCACCGAGATCACGTATTGCAAGCCCTGACGGAAGTCATCGCGGTAGCGATCGGGCATCACCCAGCGCGCGGTGTCCAGCACCTTGAGGTTGCCGGCCTGGCTGGGCAGGATGCCAAGGAACCATTCCGGTTGCCCGAACAGCGGCGTCAACTCCTGACCTTCCAGCGAGTAGATCGAGCCCAGGCACACCAGCGGCACCGCCAGGGTCAACCCGGCGACGTCAAACAGCAGGCATTCGAACGGCTCTGCGGCCCACGCCGGACGGCCGTCACCGGTGACCGGCGGCGGTGTGATGCTCGGCGGCATGTGAACTTCAACCACCGGCTCGACCACCACAGGCGCAACCACAACAGGTGCAATCGTCGGCACCACAACTTGCGCATCACGCGCCTGTTCTTCCAGCACCGCCAACTGGAATTCATCCAGTGTGCTTGGCGCTTCGACGACGGGTTCAAGAGCCAGGATCGGTTCCGGCAGGTCTTCGGCGGTCGCTTCCTGCAGCAAGGCATCCAGGTAGGATTCCAGTGCCAGTTGCGGCCGGGTCTTGACCTTGAGTTCGACGGGACGGTTCATCACGCCACCTGCGCCACAAGTTGTTGCGACAGCAGGTGCTTGAGCAGCGCGCGATACGCCAACACGCCGCGACTTTTACCGTCGAACTGCGAAGGGGTCAGGCCCGCACGGCTGGCGTCGCGCAGGCGCGTGTCCACCGGAATGTAGCCTTCCCAGATGGTGTCCGGGTAGGCATCGCGCAGTACGCGCAAGGTGCCGAGGGACGCCTGGGTGCGGCGGTCGAACAACGTCGGCACGATGCTGAACGGCAGCGCCTGTTTGCGTGAGCGATTGATCATCGCCAGGGTGCTGACCATACGCTCCAGGCCTTTGACCGCCAGGTGCTCGGTCTGTACCGGGATCACCAATTGCTGGCTGGCCGCCAAGGCGTTGACCATCAGCACACCGAGCAACGGCGGGCTGTCGATGATCGCGTAGTCGAAGTCCTGCCATAGCTGCGCCAGGGTCTTGGCGATCACCAGGCCCAGGCCGCTCTGCCCCGGCGACTGGCGCTCAAGGGTGGCCAGGGCGGTACTCGACGGCAGCAGGGAAATGCTTTCATTGCTGGTGGGCAGCAGCAGTTGCCCGGGCAGATCGCTCGGCACGTTGCCCTTGTGCAGGAACAGGTCATAGCTGCTGTGCTCCAGCGCGTCCGGGTCGTAGCCGAAATAGCTGGTCATTGAGCCGTGGGGATCCAGGTCGACCACGACCACGCGCTTGCCCGCATCAGCCAGCAAGCCGGCTAAGGCGATGGAGGTGGTGGTCTTGCCGACTCCACCTTTTTGATTGGCAACTGCCCAGACTCTCATTCGGTTGGTTCCTCCCGGTAGGCACAGGCGCGACCGAGACAGTGCATAAGTTATTGAGCCGGTGACGGAGAATTGACGGAGCTTTGCCGTACCGGCGGCTTTGCAGAGGCCGGTGCAGTTTGTGTGCCAGCCCGCTTCAATGCTGCGTCCGGGCTCGCATTTGCCGTGCCGGTGCCGGTCAGGCTGCGGCGGACATCCAGGTTGCGCGAGACCACCAGCACCACCCGGCGGTTGCGGGCGCGGCCTTCGACCGTGGCGTTATTGGCCACCGGCTGGAACTCGCCGTAGCCGACCGACGCCAGGCGACTGGGGTTCACACCCTGCATCGCGAGCATCCGCACGATGCTCGCCGCCCGGGCCGACGACAGCTCCCAGTTGGTCGGGTACTGCGCGGTACTGATCGGGAAATTGTCGGTAAAGCCTTCCACGTGGATCGGGTTTTCAAACGGTTTGAGGATCGCCGCCACCTTGTCGATGATGGTGAACGCCTGGTCGCTGGGCATGGCATCGGCGCTGGCAAACAGCAGGCTCGAATTGAGCTCGATCTCTACCCACAACTCATTGCCGCGCACGGTCATCTGGTTGGAGCTGATCAGGTCGCCAAACGCGGCACTGATATCGTCGGCGATGCTTTTCAGCGGGTCGCCGGTGCCGCCCATGCCGGCGGAGGTCTCATCGCTGTCGTTGACCAGCGGCTTGGCCGGGGTCACGGTCTTGGGCCGCTCTTCGCCGATAGGGATCGGCTTGAGCGAACGGTCGGCGTCGTTGAACACGCCGATCAGGGCTTGGGAAATGACTTTGTACTTGCCTTCGTTGATCGACGAGATGGAGTACATCACCACGAAAAACGCAAACAGCAAGGTGATGAAGTCCGCGTAGGACACCAGCCAGCGTTCATGGTTGACGTGTTCTTCAGGCTCGCGACGGCGACGGCTCACAACCAATACCTCCCATCAGTCCATGAAGCCCTGGAGCTTCAATTCGATGGAGCGCGGGTTCTCGCCCTCGGCAATCGACAGGATGCCTTCGAGCAGCATTTCACGGTAACGCGACTGGCGCGTGGCAATCGACTTGAGCTTGCTGGCGACCGGCAACAACACCAGGTTGGCACTCGCCACACCGTAGATGGTGGCGACAAACGCCACAGCAATGCCGCTGCCCAGTTGCGACGGATCGGCCAGGTTGCCCATCACGTGGATCAGGCCCATCACCGCACCGATGATGCCGATGGTCGGCGCGTAGCCGCCCATGCTTTCAAAGACTTTGGCGGCATTGATATCGCGGCTTTCCTGGGTGTAGAAATCCACTTCCAGGATGCTGCGAATCGCCTCCGGCTCGGCGCCGTCCACCAGCAATTGCAGGCCTTTGCGCGCGTAGCTGTCGGGCTCGGCGTCGGCCACGCCTTCCAGGCCCAGCAGGCCTTCCTTGCGTGCGGTGAGGCTCCAGTTGACCACGCGGTCGATACCACCGGCCAGGTCGACACGCGGCGGGAAAATGATCCAGATCAGGATCTGCATGGCTCGCTTGAACGAACTCAAGGGCGACTGCAGCAACGCCGCGCCGACGGTGCCACCGATCACGATCAGCGCCGCCGGGCCGTTGGCCAGGGCACCGAGGTGCCCGCCTTCGAGGTAGTTGCCGCCGATGATCGCGACAAATGCCATGGTGATGCCGATCAGGCTCAGTACATCCATCAGAGGCAGGCCTCCACCAAATGCTTGCCGATATCGTCCAGGCTGTAGACGGCGTCGGCCAGGTCAGCCTTGACGATAGCCATCGGCATGCCATAGATCACGCAACTGGCTTCGTCCTGGGCCCAGATTGCACTGCCGCCCTGTTTGAGCAGGCGCGCGCCTTCACGACCGTCGGCGCCCATGCCGGTGAGCACCACCGCCAGAACTTTGTCGCCGTAGGACTTGGCTGCCGAACCGAAGGTGATGTCCACGCAGGGCTTGTAGTTGAGGCGCTCATCGCCTGGCAGGATTTTGATCGCACCACGGCCATCGACCATCATCTGCTTGCCCCCAGGGGCCAGCAGCGCCAGGCCTGGACGCAGAATGTCGCCATCCTCGGCTTCCTTGACGCTGATGCGGCACAGCTTGTCCAGGCGCTCGGCAAAGGCCTTGGTGAACGCGGCGGGCATGTGCTGGATCAGTACGATCGGCGCCGGAAAGTTGGCCGGCAGTTGGGTCAATACCCGTTGCAGGGCGACCGGGCCGCCGGTCGAGGTGCCGATGGCGACCAGTTTATACGCCTTGCGTTTCGGCGCCGGCGAATGGGCGCTGGGCGCAGGCGTGCGCGCAGGTGCTACGGCAGGCCGGGCCACAGGCGCCGGAGCCGGGCGACCAAACGCGGTGCTGGTGGGTGCGGCCGGGGCTGCGACCGGCGCGGGCGCCGGAGCGCTGAACAGGCTGCGACGGTTGCTGCGCGAAATGCTGTGGACCTTCTCGCACAGCATCTGCTTGACCTTCTCGGGGTTGCGCGAGATGTCTTCGAAATTCTTCGGCAGGAAGTCCACTGCGCCGGCGTCCAACGCATCCAGGGTGACCCGGGCGCCTTCATGGGTCAGCGAGGAGAACATCAACACCGGGGTCGGGCAGCGCTGCATGATGTGCCGGACTGCGGTGATGCCATCCATCATCGGCATCTCGTAGTCCATGGTGATCACGTCCGGCTTCAACGCTATGGCTTGATCAATCGCCTCTTTGCCGTTGGTGGCCGTACCGACCACCTGGATCGTTGGATCGGCGGAAAGAATTTCCGAGACGCGGCGGCGGAAGAAACCTGAATCGTCCACCACCAGGACCTTGACTACCATAAACACTCCGTTAGGCGGGGCGGGCAATACCGCCCTGCCCCACCAGAATCAAATACGCCGTGCGGCGTAACGCTTGAGCATGCTCGGAACATCGAGAATCAATGCGATGCGACCGTCACCGGTGATGGTCGCACCCGACATGCCCGGGGTTCCCTGCAGCATTTTGCCCAAAGGCTTGATGACGACCTCTTCCTGGCCGACCAGTTGATCGACGACAAAGCCGATGCGCTGGGTGCCCACGGAGAGAATCACCACATGGCCTTCGCGCTGCTCTTCATGGGCAGCCGAGGCGACCAGCCAGCGCTTGAGGTAGAACAGGGGCAACGCCTTGTCGCGCACGATCACCACTTCCTGGCCGTCCACCACGTTGGTGCGCGACAGGTCGAGGTGGAAGATTTCGTTGACGTTGACCAGCGGGAAGGCGAAGGCCTGGTTGCCCAGCATCACCATCAGGGTCGGCATGATCGCCAGGGTCAACGGCACCTTGATGACGATCTTCGAGCCCAGGCCCTTGGTCGAGTAGATATTGATCGAACCGTTGAGCTGGCTGATCTTGGTTTTCACCACGTCCATGCCCACGCCACGGCCCGACACGTCGGAAATCTCGGTCTTGGTCGAGAAGCCCGGGGCGAAGATCAGGTTGTAGCACTCGGTGTCGGTCAGGCGGTCGGCGGCGTCTTTGTCCATCACGCCACGCTTGACCGCGATACCCCGCAGGATCGCCGGGTCCATGCCTTTGCCGTCATCGGTGATCGACAGCAGGATATGGTCGCCCTCTTGCTCCGCCGCCAGAATCACCTTGCCGCCACGGGACTTGCCCGCGGCTTCGCGTTCTTCCGGGGTTTCTACGCCGTGGTCGACGGCGTTGCGCACCAAGTGGACCAGCGGGTCGGCCAGGGCCTCGACAAGGTTTTTGTCGAGGTCGGTTTCTTCACCCACCAGTTCCAGGTTGATCTCTTTCTTGAGCTGACGTGCCAGGTCGCGAACCAGGCGCGGGAAGCGGCCGAAGACTTTCTTGATCGGCTGCATCCGCGTCTTCATCACTGCGGTCTGCAGGTCGGCGGTGACCACATCGAGGTTCGACACGGCCTTCTGCATGGCTTCGTCGCCGCTGCTCAAGCCCAGGCGCACCAGGCGGTTACGCACCAGCACCAGTTCGCCGACCATGTTCATGATGTCGTCCAGGCGCGCGGTATCCACGCGCACGGTGGTTTCGGCTTCACTGGCGGGCTTGTCGGCCACGGCCGCCGCTGGGGCTCGCGCGGGTGCGGGAGCAGCAGCTGGGGCCGGCGCAGGCTTGGCGGCAGCAGCAGGTGCTGCGGCTTTGGCCGGCGCTGGTTTGGCGGCTACCGGAGCGGCCGTCGCCGCTGCGGCCGGGGCCACTTCGGTGAACTTGCCCTTGCCGTGCAATTCGTCGAGCAACGCTTCGAATTCGTGATCGGAAATCAGCCCGTCGCCGGCAGGTGCTGCACTGGCAGCAGGTGCGGCGGCAGTCGCAGCGACTTCCGGCAAGGCATCGGCAGCAAAGGCGCCCTTGCCATGCAACTGGTCGAGCAAGGCTTCGAATTCGTCGTCGGTAATGTCGGTGCCGGCGGTGGCCGCCGGCGCTTGCGGCGCAGCGGTGGGGGCAACGGCGTCGGCGGCGAACTGGCCTTTGCCGTGCAACTGATCGAGCAGGGATTCAAATTCTGCGTCGGTAATATCTTCGCTGGTCGGCGCGGCGGGCGCAGCGACTGCTGCAACTGCTGCAACTGCTTGCGGCGCTTCGGCTTCGGCCTTGACCGCATTGAGGGAGTCGAGCAGTTGCTCGAACTCGCTGTCGGTGACATCCACTTCGGCTTCGACCACAGGCTCCGGAGCCGCTTCCACCACCGGCGCGGCCGAGGTGTCGGCAGGTTCAGCCAGGCGCGCCAGGGCGGCCAGCAGTTCCGGAGTGGCGGCGGTGATCGGGGCACGTTCGCGGACTTCGCTGAACATGCCGTTGACCGCATCCAGTGCTTCGAGAATCACGTCCATCAGCTCCGAATCAACGTGACGCTCACCCTTGCGCAGGATGTCGAACACGTTCTCGGCGATGTGGCAGCACTCCACCAGCTCATGGAGCTGGAGGAAGCCGGCGCCCCCTTTTACAGTGTGAAAACCGCGAAAAATTGCATTGAGCAGGTTCGCATCATCCGGTCGGCTTTCCAGCTCGACCAGTTGTTCGGACAGTTGCTCTAAAATTTCGCCGGCCTCTACAAGGAAATCCTGAAGGATTTCTTCATCGGCGCCGAAGCTCATGGGTGTGCTCCTTAGAAGCCTAAACTGGATAACAGGTCATCTACGTCATCCTGACCTGACATAACGTCTTCACGTTTATCGGCATGAATCTGCGGACCTTCACCCTTGGCGAGATGTTTTTGTGGATCTTTTTCCGAGAGGATCGCTTCGCGGTCATGTTCGATGCCGGCGAAACGATCGACTTGGCCTGCCATAAGCACCAATTTGAGCAAGTTGCTTTCCACTTCGGTGACCAATTGGGTCACGCGCTTGATCACCTGACCGGTGAGGTCCTGGTAATCCTGGGCGAGCAGAATGTCATTGAGGTTGCTGGACACCGTGTGGTTGTCCTGTTCGCTGCGCGACAGGAAACCCTCGACCCGACGGGCCAACTCACGAAACTCCTCAGCCCCCACTTCCCGACGCATGAAACGGCCCCAGTCAACGCTGAGGGCCTGGGCTTCATTGGCCATGCCGTTGACCAGGGGCGTGGCGTTTTCCACCAGATCCATGGTGCGGTTAGCCGCCGCTTCAGTCAGCCTGACCACATAGGACAGGCGTTCAGTAGCATCGGTGATTTGCGAAATTTCTTCGGCCTGGGGCATGTGCGGGTCAATCTGAAAATTGACGATCGCACTGTGCAGCTCGCGCGTGAGCTTGCCCACTTCCTGATACAGGCCGCGGTCACGGGTCTGGTTAAGCTCATGGATTAACTGCACCGCGTCGCCGAACTGGCCTTTTTCAAGGCTCTCGACGAGTTGGTGAGCATGCTTTTTCAGGGTCGACTCAAAGTCCCCCTGTGACGTTTCTTTATGCTCCATAGCTCCCCCGCGATGGCATTAGCCGTGGATGCGTTCGAAGATTTTTTCGATCTTCTCTTTCAAGGCCAATGCAGTGAATGGCTTGACCACGTAGCCGTTGACCCCGGCCTGGGCGGCTTCGATGATCTGCTCACGCTTGGCTTCGGCGGTCACCATCAACACGGGAAGAGTGCGCAGTTTTTCATCGGCGCGCACATGACGTAGCAAGTCGATACCGGTCATGCCGGGCATGTTCCAGTCGGTTACCAGAAAGTCGATGCTCCCGCTGTTGAGGATCGGAATCGCCGTAAGGCCGTCATCCGCCTCGACCGTGTTGGTGAACCCAAGGTCACGCAACAGGTTTTTTATGATCCGCCGCATCGTTGAGAAGTCATCAACGATGAGGATTTTCATGTTCTTGTCCAATTCGACCTCCAAGCAGTCTTAAACGCGCCCAGCACCTGGACGCGCCATTTCAATCAACAGGCGTTACACAAAAAGGACTGCCCAGGGCACCACGAAACTCACCCGCGAAGACCAGGGCCCTCACGGTAGTGTTTGCAGTGTCCCCACACTGCCTGTCAGCGCGCGCGCCATTCTCCCAGGCGTCCCCGCAAGCGGGCTGCGCACTGGCTGTGCAGTTGGCTGACACGCGATTCGCTGACCCCCAGGACCTCACCGATTTCCTTGAGGTTCAGCTCTTCGTCGTAGTACAGCGCCAACACCAGTCGCTCACGCTCCGGCAAATTGGCAATCGCGTCCGCCAGCGCCCCCTGAAAGCGTTCATCTTCCAGGTCACGCGACGGCTCGAGATGAGTACTCGCGCCATCCTCGTGCAGCCCTTCGTGTTCGCCGTCCTGCAACAGGTCGTCGAAACTGAACAGGCGGCTGCCCAAGGTATCGTTCAAAATCCCGTAATAATCGTCGAGACTCAATTGGAGTTCGGCCGCAACCTCGTGATCTTTAGCGTCGCGACCGGTTTTTGCTTCAATTGCACGAATTGCGTCACTGACCATGCGCGTATTGCGGTGTACCGAACGCGGCGCCCAATCCCCTTTACGCACTTCATCGAGCATCGCGCCACGGATACGGATACCCGCATACGTCTCGAAACTCGCACCTTTGCTCGCGTCGTATTTGGTCGACACTTCGAGCAGGCCGATCATGCCGGCCTGGATCAAGTCTTCGACCTGGACGCTGGCGGGCAGGCGTGCCAGCAAGTGATAAGCAATGCGCTTGACCAGGGGCGCATAGCGCTCGATCAATTCACCTTGGCAGTCACGTGCCGATTTCTTGTAAAGGTTATAGCCGCTGGCTGTCATAGCACCGGTCCTGCGCTCGTCTGATGCACCAATCGCTCGACGAAAAACTCCAGATGCCCCCGTGGGTTGGCGGGCAATGGCCAGGTATCGACCTTCTGAGCAATAGCCTTGAACGCCAAGGCGCATTTCGAACGAGGGAACGCTTCGTAGACTGCACGCTGCTTTTGCACAGCCTTGCGTACACACTCGTCATAGGGAACTGCGCCGACGTATTGTAAGGCGACATCGAGAAAGCGATCTGTGACCTTGGTCAACTTGGCGAACAGGTTGCGCCCTTCCTGCGGGCTCTGGGCCATATTGGCCAGCACGCGGAAGCGGTTCATGCCGTAGTCACGATTCAGTAGTTTGATCAGGGCGTAGGCGTCGGTGATCGAGGTGGGTTCATCGCAGACCACCAGCAGGACTTCTTGCGCGGCGCGCACGAAGCTGACCACGGACTCGCCGATCCCGGCGGCGGTGTCGATCACCAGCACGTCGAGGTTGTCGCCGATATCGCTGAACGCCTGAATCAGGCCGGCATGCTGCGCCGGGCTCAGGTGGACCATGCTCTGAGTGCCCGAGGCGGCCGGCACGATGCGGATGCCTCCAGGGCCTTGCAGCAGCACATCGCGCAGCTCACAGCGGCCCTCGATCACATCGGCGAGGGTATGTTTGGGCGTGAGCCCCAGCAAAACGTCGACGTTCGCCAATCCCAGGTCAGCATCCAGCAGCATGACACGACGGCCAAGCTCTGCCAGGGCCAGGGACAAATTCACTGACACGTTAGTTTTCCCGACGCCACCTTTGCCGCCGGTCACCGCGATCACCTGTACGGGATGCATGCTGCCCATTTTATTTCTTTACCTTGTCTTGCTTAGACGCAGGCTACATGGGTTGGCCGCGTGAATCGCTGCAGACCATCGATGTAGATACAATTCAGGGTGTTCATGCTGACCTCAACCCACCCGTTTTGCCGGGTTGTGGTAAAGGTCAGCGAACATATCGGCCATCGCTTCCTCGCTAGGCTCTTCTTGCATTTGCACGCTGACGGCACGGCTGACCAACTGATGACGGCGCGGCAGATGCAAATCATCTGGAATCCGCGGCCCGTCGGTCAGGTAGGCGACCGGAAGTTCATGACTGATCGCCAGGCTCAACACCTCACCCAGGCTCGCGGTTTCATCGAGCTTGGTGAGGATGCATCCGGCCAGGCCACAGCGCTTGTAGCTATGGTACGCAGCGGTAAGAACTTGTTTTTGGCTGGTGGTTGCAAGCACCAGGTAATTTTTCGACTTGATACCACGCCCGGCCAGGCTTTCCAGTTGCATGCGCAACGCCGGGTCGCTGGCTTGCAGGCCGGCGGTATCGATCAACACCACACGCTTGCGCAGCAACGGATCGAGGGCGTTGGCCAGGGACTGGCCCGGGTCAACGTGGGTCACCGACACATTGAGGATACGGCCCAGGGTCTTGAGCTGCTCCTGGGCACCGATGCGGTAGCTGTCCATGCTCACCAGCGCGATATTCTGGGCGCCGTACTTGAGCACGTAACGCGCGGCCAGCTTGGCCAGGGTGGTGGTCTTGCCCATGCCGGCAGGGCCGACCATGGCGATCACGCCACCCTCTTCCAGGGGTTCGATTTCCGGGGTCACGATCATCCGCGCCAGGTGGGCCAGCAACATGCGCCAGGCCTGGCGAGGTTCTTCGATTTCGGTGGTCAGCGCCAGCAGGTCGCGGGACAACGGGCCGGACAGGCCGATGCGTTGCAGGCGACGCCACAGGTTGGCCTGTTGCGGTTTGCTGCCCTGCAGTTGGGTCCACGCCAGCGAGCCAAGCTGCACTTCCAGCAGCTCACGCAGGCCGTTGAGTTCAAAACGCATCGAATCGAACACACGCTGGTCGACTGCGGCGGCCGGGGCTGGCGCGGCAGGACGCGGCGGTTCGATGAACGTCGGCTCGATCAACGGCTCGGCGGCGGTCAGCGGCAGGCCGGCGAACAACTGGCGATTGGTGGTCGCATCACTGTCGCCACGCATGCTCAGTTCGGCCTGGGCCGAGACAATGCGCGAGGCCGTCTTGCGCAGCTCGTCTTCAAGCTCCATGTTCGGGACACGCGGGGCCAGCGCCGAAGGGGTGTAATCCAGGGCAGCCGTCAGCTCGACACCGCCGGCAATACGACGGTTACCGATAATCGCAGCGTCGGCGCCCAGCTCGTCACGTACCAGTTTCATGGCCTGACGCATATCGGCGGCGAAAAAACGCTTTACTTGCATAACCCACTACCTCAGCCGTTGGGCCCTACTGTCGCGACGATAGTCACTTGCTTGTTGTCAGGGATTTCCTGATAAGCCAAAACGTGCAAATTCGGCACTGCCAGGCGTCCAAACCGCGACAACATCGCTCGGACCGGACCTGCCACCAGCAGAATCACCGGTTGGCCCTGCATTTCCTGGCGCTGTGCGGCGTCGATCAACGAACGCTGCAGTTTTTCAGCCATGCTTGGCTCCAGCAGAACGCCCTCTTCCTGACCTTGTCCTGCCTTCTGAATACTATTGAGCAATATTTGTTCCAACCTTGACTCCAAGGTGATCACAGGCAGCTCAGACTCAACCCCTACAATGCTTTGCACGATAGCGCGGGACAATCCGACGCGCACCGCAGCCACCAGGGCGGCGGTATCTTGACTCTTGGCGGCATTGTTGGCGATGGCCTCGGCGATGCTGCGAATGTCGCGCACCGGCACTTGTTCGGACAGCAGCGCCTGCAGCACTTTGAGCAATTGCGACAGCGACAGCACGCCCGGCACCAGCTCTTCGGCGAGTTTTGGCGACGCCTTGGCCAGCAACCCCATTAATTGCTGGACTTCTTCGTGGCCGATCAGCTCGTGGGAGTGCTTGTACAGAATCTGGTTGAGGTGCGTGGCGACCACGGTGCTGGCGTCCACCACCGTGTACCCGAGGGACTGCGCCTGGCTGCGCTGGCTGACTTCGATCCAGACCGCCTCCAGACCAAAAGCCGGATCTTTGGCGGTTATACCGTTCAGCGTGCCGAACACCTGGCCTGGGTTGATCGCCAGCTCGCGGTCGGGGTAGATCTCGGCTTCGGCGAGGATCACGCCCATCAGGGTCAGGCGGTAGGCGCTGGGGGCCAGGTCGAGGTTGTCGCGGATATGCACGGTGGGCATCAGGAAGCCCAGATCCTGGGACAGCTTCTTGCGCACACCCTTGATCCGCGCGAGCAATTGGCCGCCCTGGTTGCGGTCGACCAATGGAATCAGGCGGTAGCCGACTTCCAGGCCGATCATGTCGATCGGGGTCACATCGTCCCAGCCCAACTCCTTGGTTTCCTGGGCGCGGGCCGGCGACGGCAGCAGTTCCTGCTGACGCGCGATTTCTTGCTGGGCAGTCACTTTGATCACGTTCTGCTTTTTCCAGAACAGGTAGGCGCCGCCGCCGGCCAAAGCCGCCATGCTCAAGAACGAGACGTGGGGCATGCCGGGCACAAGGCCCATGATCGCCATGATGCCTGCCGCCACGGCCAGGGCCTTGGGCGAGGCAAACATCTGCCGGCTGATCTGCTTGCCCATGTCTTCGGAGCCCGACGCACGGGTCACCATGATCGCCGCAGCTGTGGATAACAACAGTGATGGCAATTGCGCCACTAAACCGTCACCAATGGTCAGCAAGGCGTAGACCTTGCCCGCATCGCCAAAGGTCATGCCGTGCTGGAAGATCCCGACCGCCATGCCGCCGATCAGGTTGATGAACAGAATCAACAGGCCGGCGATGGCATCGCCGCGCACGAATTTGCTGGCACCGTCCATGGAACCGTAGAACTCGGCTTCCTGAGCCACTTCCAAGCGGCGCGACTTGGCCTGGTTCTGGTCGATCAGGCCGGCGTTGAGGTCGGCGTCGATGGCCATCTGTTTGCCGGGCATGGCATCGAGGGTAAAGCGCGCGCTCACCTCGGAAATCCGCCCGGCGCCCTTGGTCACCACCACGAAGTTGATGATCATCAGGATCGCGAACACCACGATACCGACCACGTAGTTACCGCCGATCACCACCTCACCGAAGGCCTGGATCACCTTACCCGCGGCGGCGTGACCGTCCTGGCCGTTGAGCATCACCACCCGCGTGGACGCCACGTTCAGCGCCAACCGCAGCAGCGTGGCGATCAGCAGGATGGTCGGAAAGACCGCAAAGTCGAGCGGCCGCAGGGCATAGACGCAGACCAGCAACACGACGACGGACAAGGCAATGTTGAAGGTGAAGAACACGTCGAGCAGGAACGGCGGTATTGGCAACATCATCATTGCCAGCATCACCAGCAACAACAACGGCACACCCAGATTGCCCCGCGACAAGTCAGTCAGGGTGCCACGGGCCGTGTTGAGCATTTGAGAGCGATCTACCACCGGTATTCCTCGCGTTCCTTGAAGCAAAGTTTTGACGCCAGAGGGCGTCCTGAAGGCGGTATTGCAAGAAGCCTTCCAACTTTTGCGTGAGGTCGCAGATCCCTTATGACGAGGACTGACTGACGGACGAGCAGGTCGGGGATCAACTGATTCAAATGACCGAAGACCTGCTGGCAGGCCTCAGCGAAACACTTGCTTGAGCCAATGGATTGCTCAATGACTTTTCGTTTGAGCAGGAAGGGATTCGACGCGAGGGGGCACGAGGAATTGCACAATTAGTCGAACTGGCCCAGTTACTGGCAGAGCGGGCGCTCAATAGCACCACCGGTGGAACGATCGCGGGCACTTAACGACCTGATGGTGGATCGCTCCGACGCTCTGCGTGGGAACGATCAAACCAGCCGACGTTATTTAGAGAGGGTTTTCACGCTCGTGGCCTGATCGCCCTTAGGCCCTTTTTCGACGAGAAACTCCACTTTCTGGCCCTCTTCAAGAGACTTGAAACCCTCTGCCTGGATGGCGGAAAAATGGACGAACACATCGCCGCCGCCATCCTGGCTGATAAACCCAAACCCCTTCTCCGCGTTAAACCATTTCACAGTGCCCGTTGCCATGGCCGTTCTCCGCACACTTCAATCAAGGACTTACACAGGTGCCGTCAGATCAGTTCGATATCGCATGCATAGATGCCATCGGGTCGATGGATCATCCGGAAGGCCACTTTCTGGCCTTGCGAAAGCAGACGTCTATCCGAACTGCACAGATCTACCGACACCTCCTCTCCCCCACTATCCAGCGCAATCGAACCCAATCCGGTCTGCTGGTCATAAGACTTAACCCAGCCTGTGAATAGCTGCATCGCTCCACTCCCGGCATTTTGCTGCGCAGTACCTGAGGCAATAGAACCGCGAGCAAGCGATGCTGGCTACTGTCAAAGTTGACAGGTCAGGAAGGCTTTACGACGAATGGCACAGTGCCAATTTGAACGACCCGTCAAGAATCGCGGCGCAAGTCCGGCGGAATCGGCAGGTCTTTAAGCGGATCAGGCCGCTTGCCTTTGCCCGCACGGTACTGGCGAATCTGATAGACATACGCCAACACCTGCGCCACCGCCAGGTATAGCCCGGCAGGGATTTCCTGGTCGAGGTCGGTGGAGTAGAAGATCGACCGCGCCAGTTCCGGCGATTCCAGCAACAGAATGTCGTTGGCCACGGCGATTTCGCGGATCTTCAGCGCGGTGAAGTCGCTGCCCTTGGCCAGCAGCATCGGCGCGCCGCCCTTCTCCGGGTCGTACTTGAGGGCCACCGCGTAGTGGGTCGGGTTGGTGATCACCACGTCGGCGTCGGGCACCGAAGCCATCATCTTGCGCTGAGACATTTCGCGCTGCAGTTGGCGAATGCGCTGTTTGACCTCGGGGCGACCTTCCTGGTCCTTGTGTTCGTCGCGCACTTCCTGCTTGGTCATCAACAGTTTCTTGTGGCTTTCCCACAGCTGGATCGGTGCATCCACGGCGGCGATCAGGATCAGCCCGGCAGCCAGCCATAACGCACTCCAGCCCACCACTTGCACGCTGTGGATGATCGCTGACTCCAGCGGTTCATGGGCGATGCGCAGCAGGTCATCGATGTCGGAGGACAATACCGCCAGCGCCACGAACAGAATCAGGATGAACTTGGCCAACGCCTTTAGCAGTTCCACCAACGCCTTGGCGGAAAACATGCGCTTGAGCCCGGCGGCGGGGTTCATGCGGCTGAATTTTGGCGCCATGCTGCTCGCAGCGAACAGCCATCCGCCAAGGGCGACGGGGCCGATCAGCGCAGCCAGGAGCAAGGTGATCAAAATCGGCTGCACCGCCAGTATGGCGATTTTTCCCGAATGCAGCAGGTACTGCCCCATGGCGCCGGGGTTGAGCAACACTTCGCGGGGCAAGGTGAAGTTGTGTTTCATCAACTCCATCAGGTCGAGCGCCAGGCCGCCGCCGTAGATCAGCAAGGCGCCGGAACCGGCCATCATTGTCGCAACGGTGTTGAGCTCTTTGGAGCGGGCAATCTCACCCTTTTCCCTGGAGTCCTTTTTACGCTTATCCGTGGGGTCTTCTGTTTTGTCCTGACCACTCTCGCTCTCGGCCATGGCTCAGCGCGCCCGTGCCAGATCACGTAGGAACTGCAAGGCGTCGGTCGCCAGCGGTTGATACTGATTGAGAATGTCGGCCATGCCGATCCAGAAAATCCCCATGCCCAACACCAGGGTCAACGGGAAACCGATAGAGAAGATATTCAGTTGCGGCGCCGCGCGGGTCATCACGCCAAAGGCGATGTTGACCACCAACAGCGCAGTGATCGCCGGCAGCACCAGCAACAGTGACGCGCCCAACACCCAACTGAGGCGCCCCACCAGTTCCCAGAAGTGATTGACCACCAGCCCCGAGCCGACCGGCAAGGTGGTGAAACTTTCGGTCAGCACCTCGAACACCACCAGGTGGCCGTTCATGGCCAGGAACAGCAAGGTCACCAGCATGGTCAGGAACTGTCCGATCACTGCTGCCGACACGCCGTTGGTGGGGTCGACCATGGACGCAAAGCCCATGCCCATCTGGATTGAGATGATTTGCCCGGCAATCACGAAGGCCTGGAAGAATAGCTGCAGGGAGAAGCCCAGCAGCGAGCCGATGAGGATCTGCTCGGCAATCAGCATCAGCGCACTGAGGTCCAGTGCGTTGACGGGCGGCATCGGCGGCAAGCCCGGCACCAGGACCACGGTGATCGCCACCGCGAAATACAGGCGGATGCGCCGTGGTACCAGGGTGGTGCCGAACACCGGCATGCTCATCAGCACCGCCGTGACCCGGAACAGCGGCAGGATAAACGAAGCCACCCAGGTACTGATCTGGGTGTCGGTCAACGCCAGCAGCGATTGCATGCGGTCAGCCGATCAACTGCGGAATACTGCCGTACAACTGCAGGATGTATTCCATGAAGGTCTGCACCAGCCACGGGCCGGCGACAATCAACGTGACCAGCATCACCAGCAGGCGCGGCAGGAAGCTCAG
This sequence comes from Pseudomonas marginalis, assembly GCF_024169655.1. Taxonomy (GTDB): domain Bacteria; phylum Pseudomonadota; class Gammaproteobacteria; order Pseudomonadales; family Pseudomonadaceae; genus Aquipseudomonas; species Aquipseudomonas paraveronii. The sequence continues at coordinate 4,411,594 of NZ_JALJWV010000001.1, forward strand.
GGTTTGTTCGTTGATCTGGGTCGCGGCCTGGAACATCGCCACCAGCAGGCCGACCAACAGGCTCGGCACCACCAGCACGGCGACCATCATGGTGGTCAGCCACAACGCTTCACGGAACAGGTCGACGGCAATTTCTGGGGTCATTGCCCTACACTCCGCCGAAACTGCTGGCCAACGTGCCGATAATCAGCGCCCAACCGTCCACCAGCACAAACAGCATGATCTTGAACGGCAACGAGATGATCAGCGGCGACAGCATCATCATCCCCATGGCCATCAGCACGCTCGCCACCACCAGGTCGATGATCAGGAACGGGATAAAGATCATGAAACCGATCTGGAACGCCGTCTTCAATTCCGAGGTGACGAACGCCGGCACCAGGATCGTCAGCGGTGCCTGATCCGGGGTGGCAATGTCGGTGCGCTTGGACAGACGCACAAACAGCTCAAGGTCGCTGGAGCGGGTCTGCGACAGCATGAAGTCCTTGATCGGGCCCTGGGCCTTGTCGATGGCGTCTTGCGCCGTGAGCTTTTCCGCAAGGTAAGGCTGCAGGGCTTGCTGGTTCACCTTGTCGAATACCGGCGCCATGATGAACATCGTCAAGAACAGCGCCATGCCGGTGAGGATCTGGTTCGATGGTGTCTGTTGCAGGCCCAGGGCCTGACGCAGGATCGAGAATACGATGATGATCCGGGTGAAGCTGGTCATCAGCATGACAAACGCCGGGATAAAACTCAGCGCCGTCATGATCAGCAGGATCTGCAGGCTGACCGAATACTCCTGGGCCCCGGCCGCGTTGGTGCCCAGGGTAATCGCCGGGATCGACAACGGGTCGGCGGCGAACGCCAATGGCGCGGCCAGCCACAGCATGAGCGTCAATAAAACGCGCATTACTTCTTATCCTTCTGATCCTTGCCCAGCAACTCCATCAGGCGCTGGGCGAATTCTGGCGTGGCGGCCTGGGTCGGGGCGACGTTGACCGGGGTCTTGAGCACGTGCAGCGGGGTGATGCGGCCAGGCGTGATGCCCAGCAGGATCTGTTCCTCGCCGACCTGCACCAGCACCAGCCGATCACGCGGGCCGAGGGCGCGCGAACCGATCATCTCGATGACCTGGGCGTTGCCCGGACCGATGCTCTGCACACGGCGCATCAGCCAGGCCAGCACGAAAATCAGCCCGACCACCAGCAACAGGCCCAGCACCAACTGGGTCAGTTGGCCACCGATGCCGCTGCTCACCACGGGGGCGGCGGCCGCTTGCGCGACCGGCTCGGCCGCCAGGGCGCTCAATGGCAGCGCCAGAAACAGTCCCGCCATCGAATACTTCATGTCAGCGCAGCTTCTTGATGCGTTCGCTCGGGCTGATCACGTCGGTCAGGCGAATGCCGAACTTTTCGTTGACCACCACCACTTCGCCATGGGCGATCAGCGTGCCGTTGACCAACACGTCCAACGGCTCACCGGCCAGGCGATCCAGCTCGATCACCGAGCCCTGGTTGAGCTGCAGCAGGTTGCGGATGTTGATGTCGGTGCTGCCGACTTCCATCGAGATCGACACCGGGATGTCGAGAATCACGTCCAGGTTCGGGCCGTCGAGGGTCACCGGGTCGTTGTTCTTCGGCACGCTGCCGAATTCTTCCAGAGGCAGGCGGTTACTGGCCGGCGCGGTGGAGGCATCGGCCGCCAGCAGCGCGTCGATATCGTCCTGGCCAACATCGCCGGTTTCTTCCAGGGCCGCAGCCCATTCGTCAGCCAGGGCCTGGTCTTCGGCGGAAGTGTTTTCGTGTTCGGTAGCCATTACATGTCCTCGGCGGAGCAAACATTCATAAATAGGGGTGCATCAATACGGGTGACTCAGCGCCGGTTGATCGGCTCCACCACTTGCAGTGCCAGGTTGCCCTTGTGCGAACCGAGCTTGACCTTGAACGACGGCACGCCGCTGGCGCGCATGATCAGTTCTTCCGGCAACTCGACGGGAATCACGTCGCCCGGCTGCATGTGCAAAATATCCCGCAGGCGCAACTGACGACGGGCCACGGTGGCGCTCAGGGGCACGTCGACGTCCAGCAGGTCTTCGCGCAGGGCCTTGACCCAGCGTTCGTCCTGATCGTCGAGGTCGGACTGGAAGCCGGCGTCGAGCATTTCGCGCACCGGTTCGATCATCGAGTACGGCATGGTCACGTGCAGGTCGCCGCCACCGCCATCGAGTTCGATGTGGAAGGTGGACACCACAATGGCTTCGCTGGGGCCGACGATGTTGGCCATGGCCGGGTTCACTTCCGAGTTGATGTACTCGAAATTGACCTCCATGATCGCCTGCCAGGCTTCCTTCAAGTCGATGAAGGCCTGCTCCAGCACCATGCGTACCACGCGCAGCTCAGTAGGGGTGAACTCGCGGCCTTCGATCTTGGCGTGACGGCCGTCGCCGCCGAAGAAGTTGTCCACCAGTTTGAACACCAGCTTGGCGTCGAGGATGAACAACGCAGTGCCGCGCAATGGCTTGATCTTGACCAGATTGAGGCTGGTAGGCACGTACAGCGAGTGTACATATTCGCCGAACTTCATCACCTGCACGCCGCCCACCGCCACGTCTGCCGAGCGGCGCAGCATGTTGAACATGCTGATGCGGGTGTAACGGGCAAAACGCTCATTGATCATTTCCAGGGTCGGCATGCGTCCACGGACGATGCGATCCTGGCTGGTCAGGTCATAACTTTTGACGCTGCCGGGCTCGGCAGCCATTTCGGTCTGTACCAGACCATCGTCCACGCCATGCAGCAGCGCATCGATTTCATCCTGGGACAGCAGGTCTTGCACGGCCATGTCGTGATCCTACTGCAATACGAAATTAGTGAAGAGCGCCTGCTCGACCACCACTTTGCCGAGCTCTTTCTGGGCCACTTCCTGCACGCTGGCAGTGACCTTCTGGCGCAACATTTCCTGGCCCACCGGGGTGGCCAGGCTGTCGAAACTTTGCGCGGAAAACAGCATCACCAGGTTGTTGCGGATCACCGGCATATGCACCTTGAGCGCCTCAAGGTCCGCCTGGTTGCGCGCCAGTAAGGTGATGCTCACCTGCAGGTAGCGTTGACGACCGTTCTGATTGAAGTTGGCGACAAAGGCCGGAAGCATCGGCTCGAAGATTGCCGGTTGCTTGACGTTACTGGCAGTTTCGGCGGCGGGTGCCGGTTTGCTCGCACTGCTGTGCATGATGTACCAAGTGCCGCCCACGGACGCGCCGATCGCCAGGACCAGGCCCAGGACAATCAACAGGATAAGCTTGAGCTTGCCCTTGCCCTTACCTGCGGGTGCTTGTGCTGCGTCTTCGCTCTTCGCCATGCCAATAATCCGTCACTATTTGGGGATTCATAGATCTACGGAAAGGCAAGAGCAAGTGTTATGCCAGAGTTGTCAGCCACAGCAGGACAGCGGCCACGCCACAGGTCCTTTGTGGGAGGGGGCTTGCTCCCGATGGCGGTGTGCCCGTCAACGAATCGGTCGACTGGAACTCCGCTATCGGGGGCAAGCCCCCTCCCACACTCAGGCCGGTGTTGAGCCTGAATCAGGCGTAATAGTCAACGGCGCTGGAGCCGATCACGGTGGCCGTCACCGGCGCGACGGCCGCGGCCACTTCGGCATGATCGGCAACGTCGCCGCTGTCACCCCGACCGCCACGGCCACTGACACCGTTCGCCTGGCTCTGGTTCTGTTGCTGTTGGCCCTGGCCCTGCCAGCCACGGGACTGGTCGGACACATTGACGTCGACCTGCCCCATGCCCTGCTGGGCAAACATCTCGCGCAAACGGCCGGACTGGGTTTCCAGTGCTTCACGCACCACCGCGTGACCACTCATGAAGGTGACTTGGGCCTGCTGGTCGGCCGTCATGTTGACCTTGATATCCAGGCGCCCGAGTTCGGCCGGCTGTAGCTGGATCTCTGCCGACTTGAGGTTGGCGCTGGACAGGTACATCACGCGGTTGACGACTTCCTCGGTCCAGCCGCTCTGATGCATGGCCAGCGGTGCGTTGGTCACCGGCGGCAAAGCGTTGGCGGTTTTCGGCGTGGCGGCCTGGGTCAGTGCGGCCAGGCGGTTGGCGAAGTCATCGACACGGGTGTCGCTGCTCGCGCTCTTCAAATCCTTGAGGCCGTCTTCGATCAGCCCGCTGAAGGCTTTGTCACCACCCTGGTCGGTGCTGTCCTTGCTGGCTTGCTGATCCACCATGTTAGCCATGCCGGTGGCGAAGTTCTGCGCGGCGGTCGGCTGGTCCTGGGACGTCGGTGCGGCGCTCTGCGGGGTCTGACTGCTGGCGGACACATGGCCGCCCTGCTCCATCGCCAGGCGTACCGCTGGCATGGCGTCCAGAGGGTCTGCCGTGGGATCGAAGGCCGGCTTGGCCACATCGGTCGCTGCCAGCGCTGCCGTGACCACCGGCTGGGCCTTGCTATCCTTGGTGGCGGCAGCCGAGGCTGGCGTTTCCACCGGAACCGGCACAGCAACCGGCGTGACCGTGACAATCAGCGCCGGATCAGCCACCGGGTCTGCCGCAGGCTGCTGCGCCAGGGCCGGGTCGGCGGGCGGGTTTTGATCACTGCTGGCGCTGTCGGCGGGGTTGGCGGGGTTGGCGGGGTTGGCGGGGTTGGCCGGCGGGTCGGCAGGCAAGGGTTTGCCGCTATCGGCAACCGCTGGCGTACCGGCGGCAGGTTTATCGTTGTTCGCGACAGGCTTATCGTTGCCGGCAACAGGCTTGGCACTCGCGCCAGCAGGCTTGTCGCGCGCGGGTTTGGCCGCGTTGTCGTCGGCCTTGGCCGAGGGCTTCGAACCCTGGCTGGCGAACACCTGAGCAAAGCCAGGGCCCTTGTCCTGCGGCTCCGCGGCCGCCGCCGGTGGATTGGCGGCAGGTGCTTGAGACTTGGCCGCAGGGGCAGCCTGAAGGAGCGAATTAGGGGCGACTGGCATAGGTAAGGTCTCCACTGCATGGGAATCGGGGATGCAGTATCAGGAGATAGAGCAAGAGTCGGGCCAGCTCTTCGGAAAAGCCCTGCCACGCCTGAAATTAAAGCTGGAAGCGCTGGCGCTCCGACTCATACAGCGGCTTGACCAGCGCAAACTCATGGTCGATCTGATCGACCAAGGCCCCCAGGTCCGCTGCAGCCTCGACGGACTCAGACTCCAAGCGCTGGCACAAGTGCGCCAACCGCACCGCACCGAGATTACCACTGCTGCCCTTGAAACTATGGGCGATGCGCGCCAACGCCTTGGCATCGTCACGAGCCTTGCGCAGCGCTTCGACGCGCTTTTGCGAATCATCGAGAAAGGTATCGAGCAATTTGGGGTACTCGCCTTCCATGACTTCCTGCAAACCCGATAACACGTCCGGGTCCAGATGAACCTCAACCACTTGTTCGCTCCTTGATCAAGAATCGGCGGATTATGCCAGAGCCTCCCAGCAAAACTCCACGCAGACACTGCGCCCGCCGTCGGACCAGCGTACATCGCTGCTCAGTTGACGCACCAGGCCCAAGCCGCGACCAGACAGACGGTCAACATCCAGCGGGCGAGCCAGTACCTGTTCCACATCGAATCCGGGGCCGCTGTCTTCGATGCGCAAGGTCAACCTGCCGCCCGTAGCGGTGGGCTCTACCTGCACATGCACGCGCACATAACCGCTGTTGAGTTGCACCAGCCGCTCATTGCGCTGGCGGTAATACTGCGCAAAACCTTCAGCATTGCGCTTGAGCCGCGAGTCCAGGCCCAGCACGCCATGCTCCAGGGCGTTGGAATACAGTTCGGCCATCACGCTGTAGAGCGCCCCGCTCTGCTCGCGCAGGCCGTGGATCTCCAGCAGCAGTTGCAACAGATAGGGCAACGGGTTGTAACGCCTGAGGGTCTCGGCGCGAAATTCGAAACTCACCGACCAATCCAACGGGCACGACTGGCCGCTGTCGGCATACAGCGGCCCCGTGGCACGTATCGACTGGCCGGCCTGCAAGGTGATCTCAACCATGCTCACGTCATCCCGCGCCTCACCGCGAAACGCCGCCAGGGCCTGCTCGATATCCTCGAACAAGCGGTCAGGCTCACGATTGGCGGCAAACACCTGCTGCAAGCGCTCGGCGCCGAACAATTGTTCGTTGGCATCGGCGGTATCCAGCACGCCATCGGAGAGCAGAAATACGCGGTCGCCCAGGGCCATCGGCCAGACTTCCGTGCGATCATCGAACGCCTGCGCTGACAGCACGCCCAACGGCAAGTGCCGTGATATCAGCGGCGTGCGCTTAGCCGTGGCGACTTCATGCACATAGCCCTCGGGCATGCCGCCATTCCAGACTTCCACCGCACGCCGTTGCGCACTCAGGCACAACAGCGTCGCGCAGCAGAACATGTCCACCGGCAGGATGCGTTTGAGCTTGGCGTTCATCTCCCGCAGGATCTGCGTCAGCCCGTAGCCCTTGGCCGTCATGCCATAGAACACTTCGGCCAACGGCATGGCGCCGACCGCCGCTGGCAGGCCGTGCCCGGTGAAGTCGCCGAGCAGCACATGCATGTCACCCGCCGGCGTGTAGGCCGCCAACAACAAGTCGCCGTTGAACAGCGCATAGGGCGATTGCAGGTAGCGAATGTTCGGCGCCGCGTTGATGCAACCCGAATGGGCGACCTTGTCGAACACCGCTTTGGCCACGCGTTGCTCATGCAGCAGGTAGTCATGGTGCTTGGCGATCAGGTCACGCTGCTGCAACACCGTGGCCTGCAGACGGCGCAGGCGGTCCATCGCATTGATCTTGGCCGCGAGAATCAGCGGGTTATAGGGTTTGGGCAAGAAGTCATCGCCACCGGCATCCAGGCATTGGGCCAGGGCTTCGCTTTGGCGCAGGGAGGTGAGGAAGATGATCGGCACCAGGGCCTCGCCCGCCAGTTGCTTGATCCGCCGCGCGGCCTCAAAGCCATCCATCACCGGCATCAGGGCGTCCATCAGCACCAGTTGCGGGCGTTCGCGGGCAAACAGCTCGACGGCTTGTGCGCCGTTGCTGGCAGTGAGCACCTGGTGGCCCTGGCGCCGGACGATGGTCGACAGCAACAGCAGGTCGGCGGCGCTGTCTTCGGCGATCAGGATGGTCAGCGGTTCGAGGACCGGGGCCAGCGCGCTCAATGGATATCGAACAGTTTGTCGAAGTTGGAAATCGCGAGGATCTTGCGCACATCGGCGCTGCTGTTGATCACCCGGACTTCCGCATCATCCCCCCCGGCATGATCGCGCAGCAGCAGGAGCATGCCCAGGGCGGAACTGTCCATGTAGGTGGCGTCTTTCAGGTCGACGATATAAACCTGCGGCACCTTGTAGAAACGCTCGTAGGCGTCGCGAAAGAGTTGATGGCTGCCGAAATCGAACCGGCCCTTGATTGCGATCGTCAACTTCTTCCCATCCAGGGATACTTCTGACTCGATTGACATGTGACTGCTTCCTTGTCATAGGCCTAGATACAAGGTGTAGCAGGCTAACCGGATGTGGGCAACACATTGAGTAGAGGGCTTGGCGCTAGTAGGGATTCTGGCGCGGCAGGCGCTGGGACAACTCATCGAGCAGTTTTTGCTCGCGCTTATCCTCAAGCGCCCGCGCCTCGTCGATATAGCGCTGCACCAGCTTGCGCAACCCTTCGACCCGGGCATACGCCTGCTGCCAGCTCTCGCGGGCCTTGTCGAGGTTGTTCTGGTGCCAGGCCAGGCTCTCGCGCTGCTGGCCGACAGCGGTTTCAAGCTGGTTGAGAAAGCCCTGGTAGCCCATCAGCCACTGGCCGGACACGCCTTTGGTGCCGCGCTCGATCCACTGCTGCTGGTACTCGCCGCGAAAGCGCTCCAGGTCGCCGAGCTTACTTTGTGCCAGGCGCACCTGGCCCTGAAAGTAACCCAGGCGCTGGACCGCGGTTTTTTCGGCCTTTTCGGCCATGTCCACCACCGGGGCCAAGCGTGAGGAGCGGCTGCTGGCCATGGCTTAGCCGCCTGGCGCGGGGGCGAAGATGGACTGCAGGTGCGCTTCGCTTTCGCCCATGCTGATGTTGTCGTTGAGGCCTTGGCGCAGGTAGGTGACCAATTGCGGTTGCAGGGCAATCGCCAGGTCGGTCTCACGATCGCCGCCGGCCACATAGGCGCCAACGCTGATCAGGTCGCGACTTTGCTGGTAGCGCGACCACAACTGCTTGAACTGCTGGGCACGGGCCATGTGCTCCGGCGTGACCACCGACGGCATCACCCGGCTGATGGACGCTTCGATGTCGATCGCCGGGTAGTGCCCCTCTTCCGCCAGGCGCCGCGACAGCACGATGTGGCCGTCGAGCACGCCCCGCGCCGAGTCGGCAATCGGGTCTTGCTGGTCATCGCCTTCAGACAACACGGTGTAGAACGCGGTGATCGAGCCGCCCCCCGCCTCGGCATTACCGGCGCGCTCCACCAGCTTGGGCAGCTTGGCAAACACCGACGGCGGATAGCCCTTGGTGGCCGGAGGCTCGCCGATGGCCAGGGCGATTTCCCGCTGGGCCTGGGCGAAACGCGTGAGGGAGTCCATCAGCAACAGGACGTTCTTGCCCTTGTCGCGAAAATATTCGGCGATGCGCGTGCAGTACATGGCGGCGCGCAAACGCATCAGCGGCGCATCGTCGGCCGGGGACGCAACGACGACGGAACGCTTGAGGCCTTCTTCACCGAGGCTATGCTCGATGAACTCCTTCACTTCCCGACCCCGTTCGCCGATCAGCCCCACCACAATGATGTCGGCCTCGGTAAAGCGGGTCATCATGCCCAGCAACACCGACTTACCCACGCCAGTACCGGCGAACAGGCCGAGGCGCTGACCGCGACCGACCGTCAATAAACCGTTGATGCTGCGAATGCCCACGTCCAACGGCTGGCTGATGGGGTTGCGCTTGAGCGGGTTGATGGTGGGGCCATCCATCGGCACCCAGTCTTCGGCCTTCATGCCGCCCTTGCCGTCCAGCGCACGACCGGCACCGTCCAGCACGCGGCCGAGCATGCTCATGCCCATGGGCAGGCGGCCGGTATCGGCCAGCGGCACCACGCGGGCGCCGGGGGCGATGCCCGCCAGGCTGCCCACCGGCATCAGGAAAATCTTGCTGCCGGAAAAGCCCATCACCTCGGCTTCGACCTGCACCGGGTGGTAGCTGTCGTCGTTGATCACCAGGCAGCGGCTGCCCATGGCGGCGCGCAGGCCTTCGGCTTCGAGGGTCAGGCCAACCATGCGCAGCAAGCGCCCTTCGAGGATCGGCTGGCCGGGCAACTTGGTGGCCTCGGCATACCCGCTCAGGCGCTTGGCGAAGCTGGTGCGATCAAGGCGCATCGGGGGCGTCCAGGTCCACGCTCATGTCAGGTTCGGCCGGGTTCAGGACCTGCTCGTGAACCTGGTCCAGCAACTGGGCCATGATCTGGCTGATGCGCGTTTCCACCGTGGCGTCGATGCGGCTGTATTCGGTCTCGACGCGGCAACCACCGGGCTGCAGCGCCGCATCTTCGACGATGCGCCAGGTTTCTTCATGGCGCTCGCGCAGGGCTTTGACCTGTTCGAAATCCTGCGGGTTGATGTGCAGCCGCACATTGCCGACACCCAGGGGCAGCAGCTTGAGGGCTTCACGCATGACGCTTTCGATCTGACTGGAGTCCAGCACCAGCTCACGCTGGATCACCTGGCGGGCGATGTGCTCGACCAACCCGACCATGGCTTTTTCGATCTGCGAATCCTGCTCGGCGATGGGTTCGAACAGGCTGCCCATCAGGCGTTCGAGGCTGGCCAGCTTGACGCTCAAGGCGGCCTCGGCTTCCTGGCGCACCTTGAGCGTGGTGCTGCGAAAACCATCTTTTTCGCCAGCGGCGAAGCCTTCGTTGTAGGCCTCCTGGCGAATGCTTTCCAACTCTTCAAGGGTCAGCGGCTGGACTTCATCCAGCGGCACTTCTTCCATTTCCACCGGTGTTTCCACCACTGGCTCAGGTTCGGGCTCCGGCACATGCGGGTCGAAGCTGGGCAACGACCAGATGTCGAACCCGCCCACGTCCCGCGCGCGAATCAGATCGCTGGGCGACTCATCTTTGTTCGACATGGAAAGCGCCTTAGATCATTTCTTCGCCGCCCTTCCCGCCGAGAACGATTTCTCCGGCTTCGGCCATACGGCGGGCAATCGTGAGGATTTCCTTCTGGGCGGTTTCCACGTCGCTGACGCGTACCGGGCCTTTGGCTTCCAGGTCGTCGCGCAACAGTTCGGAGGCGCGCTTGGACATGTTCTTGAAGATCTTCTCCTTGACGCCTTCGTCCGACCCCTTGAGGGCCAGCACCAGCACGTCGGAGGAGACTTCGCGCAGCAGCGCCTGGATGCCACGGTCGTCGACATCGGAGAGGTTGTTGAACACGAACATGAGGTCTTCGATCTGGCCGGACAGGGTGTCGTCGATCTCGCGGATCGAGTCCATCAACTGGCCTTCGACCGAGCTGTCGAGGAAGTTCATGATGTCGGCTGCGCGCTTGATACCGCCCAAGGTGGTGCGCGCAGCATTCGAATTGCCCGAGAACTGCTTCTCGAGAATCGTGTTGAGTTCTTTCAGGGCCGCCGGCTGCACGGTGTTTAACGACGACACGCGCAGGATGATGTCCAGGCGCACTTTGTGGTCGAAGTGGCCGAGCACTTCGCCGGCCTGGTCGGGGTCGAGGTACGCCACCACGATCGCCTGGATCTGCGGGTGCTCGTAGCGGATCACGTCGGCGACGGCGCGCGGCTCCATCCATTTCAGGCTGTCGAGGCCGCTGGTGTTGCCGCCCAGCAGGATGCGGTCGATCAGGCCGTTGGCTTTGTCTTCGCCGAGGGCCGAGGTGAGCATCTTGCGGATGTAGCTGTCGGAGCCGACGCCCAGGCTGGTCTGGTCGCCGACGATCTCGACGAACTCGCTCATCACCTGCTCGACCTGCTCACGGTGAACGTTGCGCATCTGCGCCATGGCCACGCCCACGCGCTGGACCTCTTTGGGGCCCATGTGGCGCAGCACTTGTGCGGCGTCGGTTTCACCCAGGGACAGCAGCAGGACTGCGGCTTTGTCGACCTTGGTGAGTTTGGCAACAGCGGCTCGATTATCACTCATCTGCGTTAATCCACTCTTTCACGACCTGGGCCACACGGCCCGGGTCTTCTGCCACCAGACTCTTGATTGCGTTCAACTGAGCGTCATAGCCTTCGCTCGGGCTTGGCAACAGGATGCTTTGCGGGCCGCCGAGGCTGACGCGGTCGTTGGCCAGTTCGCCGTCCAGGCCGCCCATGCCACCCAACTCGACATCGCTGCCAGCGAAGGTTGCCAGTTGTTTCTTGCCATTGCCGGTGATGTTGTTGAGCACCGGACGCAGCACGCCGAACACCAGCAGTACGATGAACAACACGCCCAGCACTTGCTTGACGATGTCCCAGAACCACGGCTGGGTGTAGAACGCCGCTTCAGCAATGACTTCGCCACGCTCGGCGGAGAACGGCATGTTGATCACGCTGACGCTGTCACCCCGGCTGGCGTCGAAACCGACGGCATCCTGCACCAGGCGAGTGAAGCGCGCCAATTCGTCGGCGCTCCACGGGGCGCGTGTGACGGCGCCATCAGCGGCGGCGATCTTGACCTGATCATCGACCACCACCGACACCGACAGGCGATTGATCCGGCCCTGTTGCTGCTTGGTGTGGCTGATGGAGCGGTCGAGTTCGAAGTTCTTGGTCGACTGGTTACGCTTGTCCGCCGGGTAGGGCGCGAGCATCGGCTGACCGGTGGCCGGGTCCATGATCTGCTGACCGTTGGCGTCCAGCAGTGGCTGGCCAGCGGCAATGGCGCCAGCGGTCGCGGCGGCACCGCCGGTGGTCTGCGGGGCCGAAGCCGGGGCTGGCGGCTGATTGCTCAGGGCTCCCGGCACACCTTGCGGGCCGCTGCTGGCGGTGCGTTGTTCGCTGGTCGATTGCTCGCTGCGCAGGGCCGGCTGGTCCGGGTTGAACTGCTCGGAGGTCGATTCGACCGCGCTGAAATCCACGTCGGCGGACACTTCGGCCTTGTAGCGATCGTTACCCAGCACCGGTTGCAGGATGTTGTGGACACGCTGGGTGAGCATGCTTTCCATGCGGCGGCTGTAGTCGAACTGCTTGCCGGCCTGGGTCAGCGCAGAGTTTTCCGCCATGTCGGACAGCAGGTTGCCCTTCTGGTCGACCACGGTGATTTGCGACTTGCTCAATTCGGGAACGCTGGTGGCCACCAGGTTGATGATCGCCAGCACTTGGCCAGGCTCCAGGGAGCGGCCGGAAAACAGTTCGACCAATACCGAGGCACTTGGCTTGCGCTCATCACGCACAAACACCGAGCTCTTCGGAATCGCCAGGTGGACGCGGGCGCCCTTGACGTTGTTGAGGCTGGAGATGGTGCGTGCCAGTTCGCCTTCCAGGCCACGACGGTAGCGGGTCGCTTCCATGAACTGGCTGGTACCCAGGCCCTGGTCCTTGTCGAGGATCTCAAAACCGATATTGCTGTCGGACGGGGTCACGCCGGCAGCGGCCAGCTTCATGCGGGCACGGGCGACATCATCGGCCTTGACCAGCAGCGCCCCGGAGTTTGGCTCCACGGTGTAGGCGATGTCGGCGGCGGCCAGGGTTTCCATGATCTGTTTGGAATCCATACCGGCCAGGCTGCCGTACAGCGGCCGGTAATCGGGTTGCTGCGACCACAGCACCACGGCAAAACCAATCGCCACGCTGGCAGCCAGGCCGACCATCAGGCCCACCTGACGCAACATGGTCATTTCCGAGAGGTTTTCCAGGAACGACAGGCCAAACAGCGGCGGTTTGCCGTCTGTCTTGGCGGGTACGTTGTCCACGACTGCTTCTGCCATGACTTAAATCTCGCCCTTAAACCGGCATCTGCATGATGTCTTGATAAGCCTGAACCAGTTTGTTGCGCACCTGGGTCAAGGCTTGAAAGGACACCGTGGCTTTCTGCGAAGCGACCATCACGTCGGTCAGGTCCACGCCGCTCTTGCCGATCTCGAACGCGGTCGCCAACTGGCTGGAGGCTTGTTGGGTGTCACTGACTTTGTTGACGGCCTGGCCGAGCATGTCGGCGAAACTGCTTTGGCTCAATTCCGGCGCTTGTGCGACGGATTTCGGTTGAGCCATGGCGTCCATTTGCATGGAGCGCATATCCAACATCAACCGATTGAACTCAATACCCTGGCTCATGACCTTCTCTCTCCGACGACCCGCATTTTTTTGACACTACGCAGCAGTTACTAGGGGTGGTAGCAACAAGGGTGCCAGCTCTGTAGCAACTTGTAAGAAAAGGCGACAAAACTTGTCGACCTTGTTACCGATCAGGTGGCGAAAAGGTAGCCTTCCACGTCCATCCCAGCGTCGCGCATCTGCGCCAGCTTGTAGCGCAAGGTGCGCGGGCTGATGCCCAGGCGCTCGGCCGCTTCTTTGCGGCGGCCGCGTTCGGCGCGCAGGGTGTCGATGATCATCTGGAATTCGCGGCGGCGCAGGTCGTCGCCCAGAGCGCCTGCGGACTCGGCTTCAGCGACCAGCGGCGCAGGCGCCAGGCTCGGCAACGGCGCGGCGCCGCTGCCCATGGCCAGGCAGAAGTCCTGGGGCTGGATCAAGCCACCCTGCTGCAAAATCAACGCGCGCTGAATCGCGTTGTCCAGTTCCCGCACGTTGCCGGGCCACGGGTAGCTGATCAGGCAGGCCTGGGCTTCGGCCGACAGCCGCGCCTGGGCGTGCTTCATTTTTTTGACGTGGTTGTTCAGCAGACGCTCGGCCAGCGGGATGATGTCCGCCGGGCGCTCGCGTAGTGGGCGCCAGGCCAGGGGGAATACCGAGAGACGGTAGAACAAGTCTTCCCGAAAGCGCCCCGCCGCCACTTCGCCCGCCAGATCGCGGTTAGTGGTGGCGACCACGCGGATATCCAACTGGATCGGCTTGCGCGCACCGACACGCTCCACTTCACGCTCCTGCAACACCCGCAGCAACTTGGCTTGCAGGCCCAGGGGCATTTCCGAAATTTCGTCAAGCAGGATGGTGCCGCCGTCGGCCTGTTCGAACTTGCCCGCCTGGGCCGCGATGGCGCCGGTGAACGAGCCCTTTTCGTGGCCGAACAACGTGGCTTCGAGCATGTTGTCGGGAATCGCTGCGCAATTGATCGCGATAAAGGGCTGTTGGGCGCGGCCCGACTGCTGGTGGATATAGCGCGCCAGCACTTCCTTGCCGGTGCCCGACTCGCCGGAAATCAACACGGTGGAGTCACTGCGCGCCACGCGGGCCGCAAGCTCCAGCAATTGTGCACTGGCGGGCTCGAAGGCAATCGGGCCGTCGCTCTCACCGGCCGGAATCACCCCCAGAGCATGCCGCGCCACCAGCTCGATCAACGCCTTGGGCTCGAACGGCTTGACCAGATAATCCGCCGCGCCCTGGCGCATGGCGTCCACCGCGCGCTCGACGGCGCCATGGGCGGTCATCAGCAACACCGGCAGTTGTGGCTGGCGCGCACGTAGCAGGCCGAGCAACTGGTGACCGTCCATGCCAGGCATGTTCACGTCACTGACCACCAGGCTGAAGGACTCTTGCTCCACCGCCTCCAAGGCTTCCTCGGCAGAACCGACCGCCCGATAGTCATGGCCCGCCAGCAACAGCGTGTCAGCCAATGCCTCACGCAGGGCACGATCGTCTTCCACCAACAAAACCTTGATAGCCATAGCCTTTTACTCCGCGCTTGCCGCGCATGAAAACAGCGGCAAGGTCATCAATGCACAGGTGCCACGCCCCAAGCGGGAACGCAGTTGCAATTCGCCCTGATGGGCACGTGCCACTGCCTTGACCACCGTCAGGCCCAGGCCCGTACCGTTGGTCTTAGTAGTAAAAAACGGTTCGCCGAGGCGCTGCAGCACCCCCGGCTCGATGCCGCTGCCGCTGTCGCTGATGCACAGGCGCAGGGTTTGCGCGCGGGCATACACATGCACCTTGAGCTGCGCGCCGGGGCCGCTGGCCTGGGTCGCGTTTTCGATCAGGTTGAGCAGCGCGCCCACCAGCGTGTCGCGGTTGCACAACAATTCGCCTTGGTGGCTGTCGCACTGCCAGCGCACATTGGCGTCCTGGACGTGGGTGGCGGCCGCCGCTTGCAGCGCCTGCATCAGGCCGGACGGCGTGAGGCGGTCGGTCAGCGGCAACTCTCCGCGGGCAAACACCAGCATGTCGCGCACCTGGTGCTCCAACTCATGCAGACGCTCCTTGAGTCGCCCGGCAAACCGCTGCTGGGTTTCGGCGGGCAATTGCTCATCAGTCAAATGACTGGCGTAGATCAACGCCGCCGACAACGGCGTGCGGATCTGATGCGCCAAAGAAGCGACCATCCTGCCCAACGACGACAAGCGTTCATGGCGCGCCAGTTGGTCTTGCAGGTGACGGGTTTCAGTCAGGTCGTTGAGCAGCACCAGTTGGCCGGGTTCGGCATCCAGGGAGCGCGTGGCGATAGACAGGCGGCGCCCATCCTTGAGCGAGATTTCATGGCCGTCATCGTCACGCGGCGCGAAGCAGCGGGTGATGACATGGCGCCATAGCTCGCCTTCCAACGGCAGCCCGAGCAGGTCGCAGGCGGCCGGGTTGGCTTCGCGCACGCGGCCCTGGTCGTCGATGACGATCACGCCGCCGGGCAACAGGTCGAGGAGGTTCTGCAGACGGTTGGCCAGGCGCTCTTTCTCGGCCAGCTCTTCCATGCGCTGCGCACTGACCACTGCCAGTTCGCCCTTGAGCTCGGAGACTCGCGCTTCCAACAGGCTATAGGAGTCATTCAGTTGGCTGGACATCTGGCTGAACAGCGAGAACGCCTGCTCAAGGCCATGTCGGCTGAGCTGTTCGGCGGTCGGGACAGGCCCCTGGAGCTCAGGGGCCGAAGATAGTTGGGCGGCGTGGGGCATCATGCTCTCTCGCTTGGCTGACCGTCAGTTAAACGGAACGTTGCGAGGGCTGTAGCAATACCCGTGCCTAAAAAAAACCACCTATAAAACAGTGGCTTGAAAAACAGGCGTCAATCATCTGCCTGTTCATCACCGTCTCGACGACTCATCCCGTACTTGCGCATCTTCTCCACCAGGGTGGTTCGACGGATGCGCAGGCGCTCGGCCGCACGGGCGACGATGCCGTTGGCGTCGTCCAGGGCTTGCTGGATCAGCCCTTGTTCGAGGTTGCCGAGGTAGTCTTTGAGGTCAAGGCCTTCGGGCGGCAGCATGGCGTTGGCACCGAAGTCCGGGGTATGGCCGTTGATGGCAATCCGCTCTTCCATGTCACTGCGCAGGCTGTCCACCAGATGCTCGTCTTCTTCGTCGACGTAGCGGAATTTCTTCGGCAGCTCGACCACGCCGATCACACCGTAGGGATGCATGATCGCCATACGCTCCACCAGGTTGGCCAGCTCGCGGACGTTGCCCGGCCAGGCGTGGCGGCACAGGGACATGATCGCCGCCGAATTGAAGCGAATCGAGCCGCGCTTTTCGTGCTCCATGCGTGAGATCAGTTCGTTCATCAGCAGCGGGATGTCTTCCACGCGCTCACGCAGCGGGGCCATCTCGATCGGGAATACGTTGAGGCGGTAGTAGAGGTCTTCGCGGAAGCTGCCGACCTCGATCATGCTTTCGAGGTTCTTGTGGGTCGCCGCAATGATGCGCACGTCGACGCTCTGGGTTTTGTTGCTGCCCACGCGCTCAAAGGTGCGCTCCTGCAGCACGCGCAGCAGCTTGACCTGCATCGGCAGCGGCATGTCGCCGATTTCGTCGAGGAACAGGGTGCCGCCGTTGGCCAGCTCGAAACGCCCGGCACGGCTGGTGATCGCCCCGGTAAAGGCGCCCTTCTCGTGGCCGAACAATTCACTTTCCAGCAGCTCCGCCGGAATCGCCCCGCAGTTGACCGGCACAAACGGCCCGTCGCGGCGCTTGGAGTGGTAATGCAGGTTGCGCGCAACCACTTCCTTGCCGGTGCCCGACTCGCCGAGGATCAGCACGCTGGCGTCAGTATCGGCCACTTGCTGCATCATCTGGCGCACGTGCTGGATCGCCCGGCTGGTGCCGACGAGGCTGCGAAACAGATTGGGTTCACGGTGGCGACCACGCTCACGGGCCTGGTCGTACATTTCGCGATAGACCTGGGCGCGGTGCAGGGAGTCGAGCAATTTGCTGTAGCTGGGCGGCATTTCCAGGGCGGACAACACGCGGCGGCGCTGGTCTTCCGGCAGGTCGAGCGAAGAAATATCGCCCATCAGCAACACCGGAAGGAACTCATCCCAGGTTGACAGTGTCTTTAACAAGCCCAGAACTGCGCCAGGAGCGTTTACCGTCCCAATCAGCACACAAAGGATTTCACGGCTCGACGACAACGAGCTGACCGCCTGCTGCCAATCGTGGCTACCGCAGGGAAGATTTTCTTCGCCGAGAAAATTCAAAATCACCGCTAAATCGCGGCGGCGGACGCTATCGTCATCAATCAGCAGAATTTTGGTTTCACGCCACATGCAATAGCAACTTCCCTAGTAAAACGCTCCGCCCAGAGTGTGGGCTATCTAGATGCCTGTAAGACTTCTTACCTTACTAGACGTCTGAAATCTGAAAACAGCACTAGTTAAGTCAAAAATGCTGGCACAGTCAAATATATGACGCGCCGTTCGGATTAACTGCGCCCGTTCAACCGAACAGATGGTAAACCTTTGACGCATTTTTCGCTTGGTTGATCTGCGACATCTCTTCGAAAATTGCCTGGCGCTCGCCCATCGTTACTTCGAGCAATTGCTGGTAAACCACAAGCAGGCTCTCCAGCTTCTCCCGCAGCGCATCTTCGTCCACTGGCGCGTCGCTGAGCACTTCATCAATGACCGCGCGGCAACCCAGGTCCAGCTCGCCGACAGCCTCCCAATTGCGTTCAGCCAGTGCGCCGATCAGAGCTTCGCGGGTTTCATCGATGCGTTGCAGTGCGTGGCTCATGATATTTACCTCAAGGCCTCAAGCCTTATTGTGGAGCGATGGCATCCCAGCCGGTCTTTACCGTAATCAGCAGGCGAGCGACTTCGTCGATCATCTCGACATCATTCACGCGATTGGCTTCCACCAAGCGATTACTCATGTAGTCATACAGGGCGTCCAACCGCTGCACGACGGCCGGGTCTTCGGCCTTTTCTGGCTCAAGCCCGTCGCGCAGGCCGGAGATGATTTCGATCGCCTTACCCAGCATCAGGCCCTTCTGGGCGATATCACCTCGGCTCAATGCGCCCTTGGCCTGCGCCATGCGGTCCAGACCGCCCTCCATCAGCATCTGCACCAGACGGTGCGGGCTGGCTTCGGAGACCTGAGCATGGGAACTGACCTTTTGGTACTGGCGAAGGGCTCTCATCGGGTTCATGTTGCTACCTCGTTACTGGCGACAATCTAAATAGGTTTGCTTAACCAGTTATTCGACTGCGCCGCGAAATTCTTTAATCCAGACGTCCAGCGTCAGACCACCGGCGAATCTTTAGCGGGGCGCCGAAACGCCCCGGCTATCAGCTCGACTTCGGATTGTTCAGCGAGTTGAGCGTGGTCATGATGCTGGAGCTGCTGGAGTTGATCTGCGCGATCATGGTGTCCATCGCGGTGTACTTGGCCGTCAGGGATTTCTGCAAGGCATCCATACGCCGCGTCAGGTCATCCGTCTCTTTGGTCAAGTCAGTCAACTTGTTGTTGAGATCGGTGGCACGGGTCGCCAGGGTGCCCGTGGTGCCCACGTAGCTGTTGGTCGCCTTGTTCATGCGCGTGATCAAGCCTGTGTCGCCGGTGAACAGCTTGGCGATATCGCCTGCACCCTTGACCACCGCTTTGTTCCACGCGGTGTCGTCCAGGCTCAGCAGCCCGGTTTTCTGGTCGGTGGTGATGCCCATCTGCGCCAGGCTGGTCATGGTGCCCGCACCGGAGCCGCTGGTCAGCTCGGAGCGCAGACTGTTCACCAATTGACGCATCGACGAATCACCCGTCAACGCACCGGCGGTGGTGGTGGACGCATCACCGGTGGCGGTGACTTTGGTCTGGGTATTAACGGCAGTCATCAGCGCGTTGTAGGCGGTGACGAAGGATTGCACCGAGGTTTTCAACGTGTCGGTGTTGCTCGCCACGGTGATGGTCGTCGGTTTGCTAGTGTCAACAGTGTCCAACAGATCCAAGGTCACGCCGCTGATTGCAGACGTAATCTTGTTGCTGGCGGATGACATCTCAACGTCATCGATGAAGTACTTGGCGTTGGTCGGCGCCGTGCCCTTGTCATACCCGGTGACCAGCTCCGAATCACCACTGAGGGTGATGTCGGTGCCTACGCCCATAGTGGACGAGGTCAGCACCAGGCGCGCGCCGTTGGAGTCACTCAGTACGTTGGCGCTGATCCCCTGGGACGAGAGCTGGGTATTGATCGATTCGCGCACCTGTTGCAGGGTCGCACCGCCAGGAATCACTACGTCGTAGTTGTTACCCGACTGGCTGATCGTCAGCGTCTGGTCTCCGTCGGTGCTGTTGGCCTTGCCCGTCGCGCCGTCCGTATTCACTGCCGTGGTAACTTTCGAAGCGGTCGCCAGGTTAGAGACTCTCAACACGTACTTGCCGCTGGATGCGCCGTCACCCAGGGTGACCTTGGCGTTCTTCTCTTCCGAAGAAGACGCCGCAAGCCCGTTGAATGCGGAGGCATTGTTCAACTTGGTGATCGCCGACTGGTAGGCTTCCAGCGCCGTCTTGACCGAACCAACCGCCGATAATTGGACGGTAGCTTTTTTTTGCTCGCTGGTGATCTGCTGCTGCTTGGGCGCTTGCTCAGCCCCCACCAACGCCTTGACGATAGCCTGCGTGTCGTAGCCCGAACCCGGGCCGGAAATCGTTGAACTAGCCATTTGCCATTCTCCTTGTCCTGCAGCGGCCGATTTTTTGGCGCTTGTGCGCTCTGACCGCAATCAGAAACATGTTTCGTGCCAACTCAAGCCTTGCTATCAAACAAAAGGCTGCTCGCATCGCTCAGGTTCTGCGCCAGCTTCAGCGCGGTCTCCGATGGAATTTGTCGAATCACTTCGCCACTGTCGGTGGCAATCACCTTGACCACCACTTTGCCGGTGGAGTCATCGATGGAAAAATCCAGGTTGCGCTGGGTTGCCTGCACAAACTCTCGTATATCAGTTACCGCCTGCTCCAACGCCACGCGCTGCGGCTCCTCAGCCTTGGCCGGTTCACTGCTGGCCGCAGGCTTGGCCTGCGGTGCAGGTGCGCTGCTGGCCTGGGTACTGCCAACCGGGTAAGACGTGCTCAGCTTTATGCTCATGTCCATGTCATCACCTCCAAACTGAAAAAACGGAAGGGCACGTCGTTAAACGCACCCTCCCGTTATTTAACCGCTGGCGCTATTACTGAAGCAGCTTCAGAACAGACGATGGCAGTTGGTTGGCCTGGGACAGGATCGCAGTGGAAGCCTGTTGCAGGGTTTGTTGCTTGGTCAGCTCAGCGGCTTCAGAAGCGAAGTCAGCGTCTTCTACGCGGCCTTTGGCTGCGGTGGAGTTCTGCGAAATGCTCTGCAGGTTGGCCACGGTGCTGGCGAAGCGGTTTTGTACGGCACCCAGCTGCGAACGCTGGCTGTCGATCTGCTGCATGGCGTCGTCCAGAGCCTGGATGGCCTGCTGCGAAGAAGCGGCAGACAGGATGTTCAGGTCGGAAACGGTAGTTTCCATGGTCACAGCGGTCTTGGTGCCAGCAGCGGCAACAGTGGTCAGACCCAGAGCAGCCAGGCCAGTACCGGCGCTGCCGTCCTTGACGGTGATGTCTTTGTCAGCGAACAGGTTCAGGGTGCCGTCAGTGTTTTTGCTGGCTTGAACACCGGTGCTGGCGCTGTTGATCGAAGAAACGATCGCGTCAGCGGTATCGCCTTTCTTGAACTTGACTTCAACACCGTTGAGGCTAATCGAGGTGTCTGCGGTCAGCTTGGCCTGAGTAGTACCGGCGGCCAGGCCCAACTGCGACAGCGAACCGCTGGTGTTGTTGGCCAGCTTGATGTCAGCACCCTGACCGGAGGTAACCTGGAAACGACCGTTGGTGAACGATGCAGCACCACCCGTACCGGCAGCGGTTGTCAGGCTAGTCACGACGCTCGCGATGGTGTCGTTTGCAGCCCAAGTCACGTTATTGCCGTTTACAGAAACGGAACCGGCAGCACCCAGGGTAGTCGGGGTAGCGGTGGCGGTGGTGCCAGCGGTCATGCCGAGAGCGGTTGGACCGGTAGCAGGAGTGGCACCAATAGTAATTGCACTGCTGGAAGACAAACTTACTACACCAGCGTTATTACTCGCAGTAACGCCAGTAGTGGCTGTTTGTGCGTTGATAGCTGTCACAGAAGCGGCTGCGGCTGCGGCGCCGGCAGCCACGGCACCAGAGGCCAGGGTGATCGAAGTACCGTTAATGGTGATCGCATCACCAGCAGCAAGAGCAGTAGCAGTACCACTACCTGTTACAGTCGCCTTATCACCGATCACCGAACCAGTGGCAGTAGCCGCCAGGCCAGTCATCGCAGCGCCGTTTACAGCAGCTTCTTTGTAGTTGCCTTTCAGCGCTGTAGAGCTGATGTCGGTCATACCGAACGAGATAGTCTCGTTGGCGTTGGCGCCGATCTGGAACGCTACGTTGTTGAACGAGCCGTCCAGCAGGTTACGACCACCGAAGGTGGTGGTGCTGGCGATACGGTTCAGCTCGCCCACTTTAGCGGTGAATTCTTGCTGCAGGGAAACACGGTCAGCGTCGCTTTTATCACCGTTCGCCGCTTGCAGGGCGAGTTCACGCAGACGCTGCAGGGTGTTGGTGGATTCTTGCATTGCGCCTTCAGCAGTCTGGGCGATGGAAACACCGTTGTTGGCGTTGGCGATCGCAACGTTCAGGCCTTTAACCTGGTTGTTCAGACGGTTGGCGATCTGCATGCCGGCAGCGTCGTCTTTGGCGCTGTTGATTTTCAGGCCGGAGGACAGACGGTTCATCGACTGGCTCAGAGCGTCGGAAGCTTTGTTCAGGTTCTTCTGGACACCCAAGGAAGTGATGTTGGTGTTTACTGATAATGCCATGACAAAATCCTCGTTGATTGGATACTGCGGCTTCCGGCCCTGGCAACCGCCGGGTGTGGCCTAGAGAACCTACGTAATAGTTATCGTCGTGGTAGCCAGTTGCTTGAGGGTTTTTTTGAAATTTTTTACTAGCACCGTGCCACCCCTTGTAATTCAAGGGTTTATGCAGGCAAAAAGGCCCGACTTCATTGGCTTTTCTGGCGCCAAATAAAAAACGCCGATGATCGTTCGATCATCGGCGTCTTCATGTTTGAAGCGCGTGCCGCCTATTGAAGTGTCACGGCCGATAGAGAATCGCCGAGCCCCAGGACAGGCCAACACCAAATCCGCTGATTGCCACGCGTTTCCAGGTGGAGTCCATCGCGTGTTTTTCCAGCAGCAACGGAATGCTCGATGACACGGTGTTGCCGGTCTCGACCATGTCCTTGATGAACTTGTCCACTGGCGCATCTTCAAAACGCCGCGCCACGGCGTCGACAATCGCCGCACTGCCCTGGTGAATGCAGAAGGCATCGATGTCGTCGGCCTTGAGGTCCGACTCATCGAGCAGCGCGTGCAAGTGCGCCGGCACTTTGAGCAAGGCGAAGTTGAACACCTGGCGGCCATTCATGAAGAACACACCGTTGCTGACCTTCAAGTGCGGTGCGCCGGAGCCGTCGGTGCCAAACTTGGCTTTGCCGAGCAGCCATGGGGCATCTTCGCCCATCCAGGTCGCAGTGGCGGCATCGCCGAACAGCATGGTGGTGTTGCGGTCTTCCGGGTCGACGATCTTCGAATACGGGTCGGAGGTGATCAGCAGGCCGTTTTTCAGACCGGCAGCTTCCATGAAGCCCTTCATCGCGTAGATGCCGTAGACGTAACCCGAGCAGCCCAGGGAGAGGTCAAAGGCGGCGACGTGAGTCGGCAGACCGAGCTTGTCCTGGACGATGGCGGCGGTGTGGGGCAGGCCCTCTTCATCGCCGTTCTGGGTGACGACGATCAGCGCGTCGATGGACTCGCGCTTCAACTGCGGGTTGTTGGCAAACAACGCGTTGGCCGCTTCGACACACAGATCAGAGGTTTCCTGCGTGGTTTCCTTGCGCGGCAGGAATGCCGACCCGATCTTGCCAATGATGAACTCTTCATCCTTGGCAAATTTGGCACCCTGGGCGTAGTTATCGATCCCGTCGGCCGGCACGTAACTGGCGATGCTTTTTATGCCAATCATTGTGGCTTCCCAATACTAAATAGCTGGAGAACACCCCGCGAACTGCCTCGCCGGGTGCTGACAATAAAGGGGATAACCCCGCAAAAACTCGCTGAAAGCCGCAACGCAAAGACCCTGCGACGACTTATCCTTTTCACACGATACAGTGAAGATGCGCTTTATGACTCACAGGTCACTCAATTTTCTGTGGTTTGTGCAAAACCTTTGAACAATTGAGTGCCAAAAACGGCAACGGCCCAGCCTGTTTCCAGGGTGAGCCGCTGCGTGACCGCCAGCTGATTACATCTTATTGAACAGGCTCAACTGGGAGATTTTCACGAACGCCAGTTGCGATGCCTGCAACATGGTTTGCTGCAAGCTCAGATTGATCGCGGCGTCAGCGAAGTCAACGTTACCCAACGCGTTCATGGTCGTGGAATTTGCCAGGCTCAGGCTGGTGTTCTCCTGAGTCTGGATATCCAGACCGTTCAGACGTGCGCCAATGGAACCACGCACTTGGTCAACCTGGCCGTAGGCATTGGCCAGGTTGCCGATGGAGCGGGCGACCACATCCTTGAGTTCCTTCTGCGCAGCCGGATTACCGTCCGACGGTGCTTCAAGGGTTCTGCGCAAATGGCTGAGGGTGTCGAGCACGTTTTCGTTCTTGTTGCTGGTGGCTCCGATCGTAAACTGGTCGCCATCAGCCGGCGCCGGCGCGGTGGTCACGTCAAACGTCACGCCTGCGGCCGTAATCGAGGTATCGCCAACGGCCAAGGTGCCGCTGGCGATGGACTTGCTGTCCGCCGTATACGGTTGTGCATAGACATCGTAGGCACCTGCCGCACCAAACTTGACGACCGCACCAGCGTTGGGAAAGGTGCTGGCGTAAGCCGTCTGGTTGGTCACCTGGCCGCCGCTCAATTGCGCCGTGGTCGGATTGCTTGGGGTACGCGAAACACTGAAGGTGTCCGGTTTGACCGACAGGCTGAACTCGCGATCCTTGACCAGTGCATCCGAGGGCGCACCCGGCGCCACGCCCTTGCCCAGGTCCAAGCCGATGTCGAACTTGACCCCGCGCAAGTTGATGGTCGAAGCACCTTCCTTGGTCGAGTCAAAAGTACCGTTGCCCGGAATCTCGGAGGTGATGTCGTTACCGGCACTGTCGCTCACGGTGTACTGGGTGCTGCTGGTGAACGTCAGCTTATATGGCTGGCCATCGGCAAAGCTGCTGTTGTAGGTGGCCCCGGAAGCAACCAGACCCGCCGACACCGTCACCTTGTTGTCATCGACCGCAGGCGGCACAAGCACGCGCGTCGACTGGGTACGACCGGTGTTCGCCGAGCTTTCGAGCATGGTTTTCGCGGTATCCCCCATCGATATCGACAGGTTTTCCGCCACTTTCAGGCTCAAGGGCGTGTCATCACCCTGGTAACTGTAGGTGCCATCGTTGTTGCGCAAATAAGGCGGCGTATCGGTCTTGCTCCCGGAAAACATGTAGTTACCGTTGGCATCCTTGGTATTGAGCAGACCCAGCACCTGGTCTTCAATCGAGCCAACCTCGGCGGCAATCGATTTACGGTCGGCATCACTGATCCCGACGTTACCGGCCTTCAGCGCCAACTCACTGGCCTTTTGCAGCGCAGTGTTAATATTTTCCAGTACGCCGTCTTCAGTGTTCAGCGAATTCTTCAACGTATCGATATTGCCATTGAACTGCCCCAGCATGTCTTTCTGCTGCTGCAGCATCAACAGCCGCGCCGCTGCCACCGGATCATCCGCTGCCGTTTGCACGCGCACGCCGGAGCTTGCCTGGTCCTGCGCCTTGACCACACTGGAATAGTTGTCCTGGTACTTGGCGGAGCTGGTCTCAAAATATTGCTGTGTAGAAATACGCATCGTCCCAGCCTCCTTTAAATGGCATTAATCAGTGTGGTAAAGGTCTCTTGCGCAACCTTGATGATCTGCGACGACGCGGTGTAGTACTGCTGAAACCTGATCATGTCGCCGGCCTCATCATCCAGGTTAACCCCGGACACCGAGTTGCGCGCTTCCTTGTTGGCACTGAGCAACGCGCCGGTGGCCGTTGTGTCGACGCCAGCCTGGCTCGCTTTGGAACCGACCTGCGACACGAGGCGACTGTTCGCCGCGACCAGACTCACGCCCGTGTTTCCGTCACCCATACCGACACTGGCCTTGGTCTGCAGGTCGAGCAGGGCCTGGGCGTTACGGCCGTCGGACTTACCACCACTGTTGAAGGCAAAGGTGGTGCTATCACCCTCAGCCGGAGAACCGTTGACCGTCGTGTCGAACTTGAAGCTCTTGCCCGGGATCGCAGCACCGGCGGCGTCACGCATCGGCACATCCACGGTGATCTTGTTGCCCTGCCCCGGAATGATGATGCCGGTGCCAATCGAATTGCCCTGCGCGTCATTCAGGGTATAAGGCTGAGTGCCATCGGCGGCCGCCTTGCCGAAGACCATTTTCACCGGCATCGAGTTCTCGATACCTGCACGCAACTGCGCCGTGTCGGCGCCGCCATGAATATCCAGCGGTACGGTCAAGGCGGGCTGGGTAAACGTACCCGTGCCGCTGTTGGTGTTGCTGCTGGTGCCCGCCAGTGGCCCGGCAAAGGCCAGCTTGTTCGCGTCGGTGAGCGCCACGCCAATGCCGCTTGCGCCAGTGGCGGTCGGGCTGACCTTGAAACTGTCTCCCAATGCCATCGGGCCCTTGCCGTCCAGCGACAGGGTGAAACCATCGATCGGTGTCGGCGGCGTGGCGGTGAGATCGACGACCCCCATGGACTTACCATCCGAGCGCAGCACCGTCACCTTGTTGAGGTTGGTGCTGTCGCTGAAGGTGACCTTGTAATCGAAGGTCGAGAGCTTGCTGCTGTCGCTGATCGACACATTCAGGTTACCTGAACCCGCACTATTCCCCGCAGCGCCCTGGCTGCGCGAAGCAACGGCGACCGCGCTGTTGACGTCATTGAACAATGACGCCCCAAAGTCACCGTTCAAATCCAGGCCTTGGCCCAGTTGATTGTTGAGGGTGTCCGCAGTCGCGATGGCGATACGTCCCAGGTCATTGATGGCCGGCATCAAGGCATCACTGCGATACCGCAGCAGGCCACCGATGCTTCCGCCGCTGACCACTGAACCCAGGTCCATGGCGGTGCCGCTCACATTCAGCTGGATGGTGTACTGACTGTTATCAGTGCTACTCGGCACAGCCGAAATAGTGTTGGAAATCCCCCCCTCCACCAGCGACTGGCCGCTGCCGGTGGTCACGCTGAACTGGCCGTTCTTCTCGGTGACCGTTACCCCGATCAACTCATTCAGCGAGCGAACCGCCTCGTTGCGCGAATCCAGCAGGTTGGCCGGCGCATTACCCGACGCACCCTGAACCTGGAAGATCTGTTTGTTGAGCGAGGCAATCGATGAGGTCAGTTGATTGACCTGATCACTCATGGTGCTCAACTGGCTGTTGATGGTTTCTTTCTGCTGAGTCAACTGGGTAGAGATTGAGTTGAAGCGATTGCTCAAGGTCTGGGCATTGCTGACCAGCAGTTGCCGGGCGGAAAGATCGTTGGGGTTGGACGATGCCGTCTGCAGGGTCGCAAAAAAGGAGCTGAGCACCGACGACAGGCCAGTGCTTTTGTCCGACAGGACCTTATCCACGGCACCGATCTGGTCCTGATAAGCCTTGGCGTCATTATTCAGCGCAGTACTGTTCTGGTAAGCCGTGTCCAGGTACTCGTTGTACACGCGCCGCACATCCGCCAGCGTGGTACCACTGCCGATGAATACGCCGCCAAACGCGTTCGAGGCGCTGGAGTTCTGAAGGGTCTGCTGACGTGAGTAGCCCGCGGTGTTAGCGTTGGCGATGTTGTTACTTAAGACCGACAACGATCCCTGAGCGGCGTTCAGCCCCGACATCCCGATATTGAGCAAACTCATGGTTCAGACCTTATAAATGTATGGTTGCGCCCGCGACAGCGTAGTTCTGGTAGCTGTTCATCGTTTTGGCAATCTGCGAAATCTTGCTGGCGTAATCCGGATCGGTGGCATAACCGGCTTTTTGCAACTCGCGCACAAACTGTTCCGGGTTGTCGGCTGACTTCACAACTTCTTTATAGCGATCATTGCTTTGCAACAACGTCACCAGGTCATGGAAGCTGTCCTGGTAGGAATCGTAGGAACGGAACTGCGCCGTTTCCTTGACCATCGCCCCATCGCGAAACTCGCTGGTGATCGCGCGGGCCTGGCCGCCCTGCCAGCTCTGGCCGGCCTTGATACCGAACAGGTTGTGACTGCTGCTGCCATCGCCGGCGCGCATTACCGATTTGCCCCAACCGGTTTCCAGGGCGGCCTGGGCCACCAGGTACTTCGGATCGACACCGATACGCGCCGCTGCGGCCTTGGCCATCGGCAACATGGTGGCGACAAATTCATCCTGGGAGCTGAAGGCTTTCTTCGCCGGTGCCAGCGGCGGCTGGGCCACGGCGCGACCGTAGACCTGCATGCGGCCGCTGGACACGGCCAAGCTGCGTGCGCTGCTGTTGATCACGCCGTCATCCGCGGCGCTGTTACGCAGTGGCGCGCGGTTGGCATCGATAGCGACCGGCGCAGTCGGCACGATGCCGGCGAGCAGTCGATCGGTCAGCTTGCTCGGCAAGGCGATACGGCGCTGGTTCATCAGCGCCACGTCGTTGGTGTGAGCGCTGGCGCCTTCGGCGACGGCCACACGGTAGGCCCACAGCGGTCGCTGGCCATTGGAGCGGCCCAACGGCCCAGCCGCTTGAGTGCCGGCGGCGATTTCAGTCGGCACATCGACTTTTTTCACCGGCTCAGCCGCCGCCGGCCCCTGCAAGGTGGCCGCCTGGGCGTCCACCGGTTTGTTCTTCTGCATCTGGCGCATCAGCACGTCGGCCAGGCCGATACCACCGCCCTCGCGGGACATCGAGACGGCCAGTTGCTGGTCGTACATTTCCTGGTACTGCTTGGCGGCCGGGGTGTTCAGCGGATTGTCCTTGCCCAGGGCATCGGTGGCCGAGCGCATGGACTTGAGCATCTCGCTCAGAAACAGCGACTCGAACTCCTGCGCCACTTTGCGCATGTTGCCGTCGCTGTTCTTGTCGGCACCGACCTTGAGCTGGTTAAGCCGGTTCAAGTCGGAATAAGACCCCGAGTCCGCCGTGCTGCTGATCCCGCTGTTGCGCATATCCATGGCCATGACCTCAGATCACGATCAGGTCGGCTTGCAAGGCGCCGGCCTGTTTCAAGGCTTCGAGGATCGCCATCAAGTCGCCGGGCGCTGCGCCCACCTGGTTCACCGCGCGGACAATCTCGTCCAGGGTGGTGCCGGGGCCGAACTTGAACATCGGCTTGGCTTCTTGCTGGGCATTCACCCGCGAACGCGGCACCACGGCGGTCTGGCCATTGGACAACGGCCCAGGCTGGCTGACGATCGGGTCTTCGGTGATGGTCACGGTCAGGCTGCCGTGAGTCACAGCGGCTGGCGAGACCTTGACGTTCTGGCCGATCACAATGGTGCCGGTGCGCGAGTTGATGATGACCTTGGCCACCGCCTGGCCTGGGTCGACTTCGAGGTTTTCCAGGATCGACAGGTAGTCCACACGCTGGCTCGGGTCCAGCGGCGCGGTAACCCGGATCGAGCCGCCGTCGATGGCCTGGGCCACGCCAGGGCCGAGCATGTCGTTGATCTTGTCGACCACACGCTTGGCGGTGGTGAAGTCGGAACGGTTGAGGTTCAGGGTCAGGCTGTTGCCCTGGTTGAAGCCGCTGGGCACGGTGCGTTCAACTGTGGCGCCGCCGGGGATGCGACCGGCCGAGGGCACGTTCACCGTAATCTTCGAACCGTCGCGACCTTCGGCATCAAATCCGCCCACCACCAGGTTGCCCTGGGCGATGGCGTAGACGTTGCCGTCGATACCTTTGAGCGGCGTCATCAACAGGGTGCCGCCGCGCAGGCTTTTCGAGTTACCGATGGACGACACGGTGATGTCCACTACCTGACCCGGCTTGGAGAACGCCGGCAAGTCGGCACTGATCGACACGGCCGCGACGTTTTTCAGTTGCACAGTGCCCGAGCCCGACGGCACCTTGATGCCGAACTGCGAGAGCATGTTGTTGAAGGTCTGCAGGGTGAACGGGGTCTGGGTGGTCTGGTCACCCGTACCGTTGAGCCCGACCACCAGGCCATAGCCGATCAACTGGTTGGAACGCACGCCGGAAATGCTGGCGATGTCTTTCAGGCGTTCGGCCTGGGCGACTGCGCTCAGGGACAGCAACAGTGCCGCCGCCATCAGCTGTTTGAATTTCAAAGTGGCCACCTAGAAAGGGAACAGCGGGCTAAGGAAGAAACGGTCGAACCAGCCCGGCTGACTCGCATCAGCAAACGAACCCGTACCCGAGTAGGTAATACGCGCATCGGCAATGCGCGTCGACGATACGGTGTTGTCGGTGGCAATGTCGTCGGCACGGACCATGCCGGCGATGCGCACCAGTTCATCACCACTGTTGAGGGTCATCCACTTCTCACCGCGCACGGCGATGATGCCGTTGGGCAATACATCGGCCACCGTCACGGTGATCGAACCGGTCAGGCTGTTGTTCTGTCCAGCGGAGCTCTTGCCGTTGGTGGCACGGTCACCGCTGTAGCCTGCGCTCAAGCTCAAGTCACCACTGCCCAAGGGGTTGTTGGTGTTCGGCACGGCACCAAACAACGAGGTCAGGCCAATACCGGTCTTGCTGGTCTTGTCCACTTGGGAGTTGGCGTTCTTGCTGGCCGTGGTTTTCTCGTTGAGGGTGATAGTGATGATGTCACCGACCCGGAACGCCTTGCGGTCGCTGTACAGGTTCTGTTCGAAACCGGCCTGATAGATCGAGCCATTGTTGGCCGCCGCCGGCAACGGCGTGCGCGGCAACACCGGCGCGTAGTACGGGTCATTGGGTTTTGGCGTCGGGGCGACACAGCCCGCGAGCACGGCAATCCCACTCAATGCCAGAACGGAAACATAGCGATTCATGACCCTAACCTCACGGTGTTGCAGGCGCCCTAAGGAGCGCCCCATAGACTTGATTACAGATTCTGCGTAACGAACGAAAGCATCTGATCGGCAGTGGAAATCACCTTGGAGTTCATCTCGTAGGCGCGCTGAGTGGTGATCATGTTGACCATCTCTTCCACGGTGCTGACGTTGGAGGTTTCCAGGGTGCTTTGCAGCGTGGTGCCGAAGCCGTTCAGGCCAGGGGTGCCGATTTGCGGTGCACCACTGGAGGCGGTTTCCAGGAACAGGTTGCCACCTATGGCTTGCAGGCCGGCCGGGTTGATGAAGTCGGCGGTTTGCAGGTTGCCGATCACTTGCGACGCCGGGTTGCCAGCCACGGTGATGGACACGGTGCCATCGTTGCCGACGGTGAAGGTCTGGGCATTGGCAGGCACGATGATGGCCGGCTCCAGGGCAAAACCGCTGGCCGTGACGACCTGGCCGTTGGAGTCCAGGTGGAAAGTACCATCACGACTGTAAGACGTAGTCCCGTCTGGTTGCAGGATCTGGAAGAACCCTTTGCCGTTGATCGCCATGTCCAGAGGCTGACCGGTCTGCTGCAGGTTACCGGCCGTGAAATTTTTCTGGGTACCGACGATCTGCACACCGGTACCCAATTGCAGGCCCGACGGCAGTTCGCTGTCCTGGGTCGACTGGGCACCTGGCTGGCGCTTGATCTGATAGAGCAAGTCCTGGAACTCGGCGCGATCACGTTTGAAACCCGTGGTCGAAACGTTCGCCAGGTTGTTGGAAATAGTGGTCAGGTTGGTGTCCTGGGCGGACAGACCTGTTTTGGCAACCCATAGAGCCGGAAGCATGCTGTTCTCCTTCGTGCGCCTGTTTGTTGGCGCTGCGCCGCAAAATTAGTATTCAGTGAAACCGCAATCAGCTCATCGCCAGAACGCGGGTCATGGCCTGGTCGTCTTCTTTAGCGCTGTTCATCATCTTGATGTGCAGCTCGAACTGCTTGGAAAGCGCCAGCACCGCGGTCATTTCTTCCACCGCATTGACGTTGCTCGCCTGCAGGAAACCCGAGGTCAGCTTGACGTTCGCGTCGACCTGGGCCGGCTGGCCGTCCTTGGTATGGATGGTGCCGTCCAGGCCTTTGGTCATGTTCTTGAGGTCGGGCTGGACCAGCTTGATCCGATCCACTTCAGCCATCACCCGTGGGCCTTCACCCATCGCACGGATGCTGACGGTGCCGTCGGCGCCCACCTCGATCTTCTGCTGCGGCGGCACGGCGATCGGGCCACCGTTGCCCATGATCGGCATACCATTGCCGGCCCGCAGCACGCCGAGCGCATCCACATTCATACTGGCGCTGCGCACGTAGGCTTCGCCGCCATCTGGGGTTTGCACGGCCATCCAGCCGTCACCGCTGACCGCCACATCGAGGTCACGACCGGTTTCGATCATGGCGCCCGGAGAGAAATCGGTGGCGGGCCGCTCGGTCAGGGCAAAGGCCCGCGCCGGAAAGCTGTCGCCGAACACCGGCATCGAGCGCGCCTGCTCCAGATCGCGCTGGAAGCCGTTGGTGGAAATGTTCGCCAGATTGTTGGCATGGGCCTTCTGCGCCAGAGCATTCTGGCTGGCGCCGGTCATTGCCACGTAAAGGTACTTGTCCACGCTCTATCCTCTTTCTGACGGACGCTTGCCGCCCACCGCTGTACTGATGAGACTTAAGCAATTTGCGAACCAACTTTCTAAAAGCGCAGAAAGTCCAGGCGGGGCAAGGGTTTGCGCCAAGGCGTCGAAAAAGGCCGGCCCAGGAGGAGTCGAAAAAACGGCGGAGTTATGCCGCTGACGGCAAAGGTTGGAGTCCTGCGGGCGTTTTCAAGTACTCAAGCGCTACGGCATTGGATGGTCGCGGACGAAGCCGAACCGCTGAAACACTTGGCAAGCCACTGGACACTTGCCCTCCCCCTTGGCCATCTCGAAACGACTGGCCCGAAGTTTTATTGTCCACTCATTACAAACCCCAAAAAAGCCGCATACCTGACGGCACCGCAAATGAGTGAGCGCATATGTAATTCTCTTGTTTTTTATAACCATCAGACAAACCCAACCCCAAACAAGAATACTCCGATAGCCTTTTACATTTACTGATCAAAACCCGCTTGGCGATTAAATGCAGCCCTCGTAACTTCACCCCATCGCAAAGCAGTCATGACTACTTTCCGATCATTCGTGCCCTACCAACTAATTAACGCTTAAGGATATTTAAATGTCTGGCATTTGTAACTCTCCCTGTATGCAAGAAGCGACAAACTGGCAAGCACACTTTTCTTATAACAAGCTTCTCGATATATTTGAGCCGCTAAGCGCCCGTCCTTCCGAACAACGGCGCCAATTTGAGACGGCCCCAGACTTAACCCCAAACAATTACGCGAAAAACACGGATTGGGAAAATAAGTTTGGCGCACAACTGCCCTGCTGCGACGTCAACCCAACGGTCTTCGCACTACAAAAACTGCTGCAGAGCCTCCCGAGCAGGACCTTTGAGATCGACTTTGGCGTGTCCGCTAATGATGTGCGCAGCGGCAAGTTCGGCCCCTTGTCGCGCAGCGCACTCAATGAACTGGAAAAACTGGATAAACACCAGGATTACCGAATGGTCTCAATCTCTAAAGAAGAGAATGAAATGATGAGTGGCGGAGTATTTTGGGTCCCGCAAAAAGGTGGCGCCGCCATCGAAATCGAAAGTCGCAAAGAAGGTAGATTATTTCCACCCCATGGTGCGGCGTTGCTCGAACACATCGACCTGTTAATGCTCGAACCCAAAAGCACCAATGAAGGGATATCTACCGACGAACTGAGATCCGGAAAGTACGGAGCGCTGTCCCCTGACATTACTAAGAGCCTTGAGGGACTGCCGAAAAACAAGAACTACAACCTGGGCGTACTCTTCCCCGAGACTCCGAATCAAGAACCTAATCTGGCCTGGATAGAAAAGGAGACGGGTAGCTCCGTCGTCATAGGCCCGGACAGGGGGTTCCTGGTGTTTTAACGCTGCCGGCCACCGCAGAACAACCTGAACATAGCGCCTTTCAAGTGCCGTGTTCAGGACTTTTGCCAGCACTTTCCTTGCTCATGCCATAGTCCCGCAGTTTATTCGCAATCGTTGTATGGGAAACGCCCAGGCGCTTACCCAACTGCCGACTGCTGGGATGTTCGGCATACAGACTTTCCAGCACGGCCTTTTCAAAACGGCCGACGATGGCTTCCAGGCCGCCCTCCAGGGAAAAATCGCCAAGGGGCTGACGCACGCCATAGTCCGGCAGGCGAATGTGTTCAGCCTTGACCGTCCCGCCCTCACATAACGACACCGCCTGAAACAGCACGTTTTCCAATTGCCGTACATTGCCCGGCCAGTGGTAATGGCTGAGCCGATCCATCGCCGCCGGGGCCAGTTTGGGCAACGGGCAACCGATCTGTCGGCTGGCCTGGTCGAGAAAGTGCTCCACCAGTGGCCCCAGACCATCGAGGCATTCGCGCAGAGGCGGGATATGCAGCGACAGCACGTTCAGGCGGTGATAAAGGTCCTGGCGGAATTCACCCCGCGCGCAGAGTTCCGAAAGGTCCACCTGGGTTGCGCAGATCACCCGCACGTCCAGGTACACCTCTTCATCACTGCCGACTCGGCGAAAGCAACCGTCTTGCAGGAAGCGCAGCAACTTCACCTGCAACCGCGCGCTCATTTCCCCGACACCATCAAGAAACAACGTACCGCCCGCTGTCAGCTCCAGCAGCCCCAGCTTGCCTTCGGCCCGTGCCCCCTCAAAAGCGCCGGGGCCGTAGCCAAACAGTTCGGTCTCGGCCATCGACTCCGGCAGGCCGGCACAATTGAGGGCCATCAACGGTGATTGGCCACGGGGGCTGGCCAGGTGACAGGCGCGGGCAAGCAGCTCCTTGCCGGTGCCGGTTTCGCCTTCTATTAATAGCGGCGCATCCAATGGCGCCATGCGCCGCGCTTCACGAACCACCGCAGCCATGACCTTGGAACTCTGGAAGATACTGTCGAAGCCACGCAGTTCCTGCTTGCGCACATTATAAATACGCTCACCGACGCGGTCGGCACGGTGCAAGGTCAACACCGCGCCGGCCATGGCTTCACTGTCGTCGTGTTCGGCCGACTGCAGCGGCGCGATGTCCGCCAGGAACACGTCACCCTTGACCTTGACCCGCAGGCCATTGATCCGCGATTTGCTCGCGCGCACCAGCTCCGGCAAGTCAAAATCCTCGGCGTAGCGCGACAGCGGAATGCCCGGCACCTCGTCCACCCGCACCCCGAGCAACTGCGCGGCCGCGCGGTTGGCGGCGACGATCGAGCCGCCCATATCAATGGACAGCACCGGAAACTCCAGGGCACCGAGCAGCGCATTGAGCTCCATGTGCCGACGCTCGCTTGGCATCAGCCCTACACGCTTTACACCAAACACCCCGGCAATCGCCTCGAACTGCGGGCGCAACGCCTGGAATTGCATGTTCACCAGGTTCGGGCAAAACAGGTAAATGGCGTTGCCATGCTCACCGCCGACCTCGCCCTTGGCGACGTTGACGCCGTACTCCACCAACAGGTTGAGAATGTCCCGCAGGATGCCAATGCGGTTCTGGCAATGCACTTTGATACGCATGAAAAGGCCCGAAGAAGGGTAGGCGCCGCGTCTTTTTGTCGCTGGGCGCAGATAGTCGTCAAGATTATGTGACACCTGGCGACCTTTTCACAGCCCAACCCATCGATTAGCGGCCCATCCGTAACGAATACTTTACGAATAGCAGTAAATTTTCCTACAACCTCCTCGCGTAGGCGGATGGAATCTCGCTCCAGCCGGGTTATCAATACGTACATCGCAGGACATAACAAGAACGAATGCCTAGCAGGAGAGCCGTATGAAGCAGACGCACTACGTGGCCCGCGAGCCCGATGCGCAAGGTTTTATCCACTACCCGCCGGAAGAACATGCGGTGTGGAACACCCTGATCACGCGCCAGTTGAAAGTGCTTGAGGGACGCGCCTGCCAGGAATACCTGGACGGCATCGACAAGCTCGGCCTGCCCCTGGATCGCATCCCGCAACTGAGCGAAATCAACACGGTGCTGGCCGAGACCACCGGCTGGCAAGTCACCCGCGTGCCAGCGCTGATTCCCTTCCAGACGTTTTTCGAATTACTCGCCAACAAGCAGTTTCCGGTGGCGACTTTTATTCGCACCCACGAAGAACTGGACTACCTGCAAGAGCCGGATATTTTCCACGAGATCTTCGGCCACTGCCCGCTGCTGACCAATCCCTGGTTCGCCGAATTCACCCACACCTACGGCAAGCTCGGCCTCGCGGCCACCAAGGAGCAGCGGGTGTACCTGGCGCGCCTGTATTGGATGACCATCGAATTTGGCCTGGTGGACACGCCCGCCGGTCGGCGCATCTATGGTGGCGGTATTTTGTCGTCGCCCAAGGAGACGGTGTACAGCCTGTCGTCCGAGCCCAAACATCAAGCCTTCGATCCGCTGGAAGCGATGCGCACGCCGTATCGCATCGACATCCTGCAACCGCTATATTTTGTCTTGCCCGAGCTCAAGCGCCTGTTCGACGTAGCGCAGGAAGACATCATGGGCATGGTCGAGCGTGGGATGCAGCTGGGTCTGCACGCACCGCTCTTCGCCCCCAAACCCAAAGCGGCGTGAACCGTAGGTTTTGATACCAGGTGAATCTGTTCCCTGGTCCCGCGTTGCTTTAGGGTGACGCCACTGACGACCGTTTTCCAAACACTCGAATTCAGGACACCCCACATGACGACCTTGAACCAAGCCCACTGCGAAGCCTGCCGCGCCGATGCCCCGCAAGTCAGCGATGAAGAACTACCGGTGCTGCTCAAACAGATCCCCGACTGGAACATTGAAGTGCGCGATGGCGTCATGCAGTTGGAGAAGGTTTTCCTGTTCAAGAACTTCAGGTTCGCCCTGGCCTTTACCAATTCCATGGGGGCAATCTCCGAAGCTGAAGGCCACCACCCAGGCCTGCTCACCGAGTGGGGCAAGGTCACGGTGACCTGGTGGAGCCACTCCATCAAAGGCCTGCACCGCAACGACTTCATCATGGCCGCGCGCACCGACGAAGTGGCCAAGGATGCCGAGGGCCGCAAGTAATGCATTTCGATGCGATTGGCCGCGTGCCCGGCGACCCGATCCTCGGGCTGATGGACCTGTATGCCCAGGATGCCAACCCGAACAAGTTCGACCTCGGCGTGGGCGTATACAAGGACGACCAGGGGCTGACACCGATTCCGCCTTCCGTGAAGCGCGCCGAGCAGCGCCTGGTGGAACGGCAAACCACCAAGACCTACATTGGCGGCCACGGCGACGCCGCGTTCGGCAAGTTGATCAGCGAGCTGGTGCTCGGCGCCGAGTCCGCGCTGCTGCGTGAACACCGCGCCGGCGCGACCCAGACCCCAGGCGGCACCGGGGCCCTGCGCCTGAGCGCCGACTTTATCGCCCACAGCCTGCCTGGCCGTGGCGTATGGCTGAGCAACCCAACCTGGCCGATCCACGAAAGCATCTTCGCCAAGGCCGGGATCAAGGTCGGTCACTACCCTTACGTCGGCGCGGACAATCGGCTGGATGTGAGCGCAATGCTGGCGACCTTGTCCACGGTGCCCGAGGGCGACGTGGTGCTGCTGCATGCCTGCTGCCATAACCCGACCGGTTTCGACCTGTCCCAGGAGGACTGGCGCCAGGTCTTGCAGATCGTGCGCGAGCGCCACCTGCTGCCGCTGATCGACTTCGCCTACCAGGGCTTTGGCGACGGCCTGGAGCAGGACGCCTGGGCGGTGCGGCTGTTCGCGGCCGAGCTGCCGGAAGTGCTGATCACCAGCTCCTGCTCGAAGAACTTCGGCCTGTATAGCGACCGTGTCGGCGCGCTGATCGTGTGTGCGGCGAATGCCGAGAAACTCACGGATGTACGCAGCCAGTTGGCAAATATCGCACGCAACCTGTGGTCAACCCCACCGGATCACGGCGCGGCAGTCGTCGCGACGATCCTCGGTGACGCCGAGCTGAAGGCGCAGTGGAGCGGCGAAGTCGAAGCGATGCGCGCGCGTATTGCGCAGTTGCGCTCCGGACTGGTCGAGGCCCTCGCGCCACACGGGCTGGCCGAGCAGTTTGCGCATATCGGCGCGCAACGTGGGATGTTTTCCTATACCGGCTTGAGTGCCGAGCAGGTCAAGCAACTGCGCGAGAAGCACAGCGTGTATATGGTCAGCTCGGGGCGGGCGAATGTGGCGGGGATCGACGCAACGCGATTGACCCTGCTGGCGCAAGCGATTGCCGATGTCTGCAAAGACTGACTGACGAAATCGGCCCCCCATGTGAGAGCGGGCTTGCTCGCGCCCACTTGTTGGGCCGAGCAAGGCCTTAACCCGCGACCCTCTCCAATTTCAGCTGCGCCTCTTTGGCCTGCGCATCCGCCAACCGATACAACTCGATACTCCCATCCCAGTGCTCGATCAACGCCGTACACGACTCCACCCAATCCCCGCAGTTGAGGTAGTCCACCTCGCCTACCTTGCGAATCTCCGCGTGGTGAATATGCCCGCACACCACCCCATGCAATTCGCGCCGGGTCACTTCATGGGCGATGGCTTCTTCGAAATCGCTGATAAAGCTCACCGCGGTCTTCACCTTGTGCTTCAGATACGCCGAGAGCGACCAGTAGCCGTAGCCATACCGCGCACGCCAGTGATTCAACCAACGGTTCAACGTCAGGGTGAACTCGTAGGCCGAGTCACCGAGGAACGCCAACCAGCGGTGATAGCGCGTGATCACATCGAACTGGTCGCCGTGGATCACCAGGAGATGGCGACCATCGGCGGTGACGTGAATGGCTTCGTCCACCAACTGGATGTTGCCCAGGATCAGCTTGGAGTAGCGGCGCAGGAATTCGTCGTGGTTGCCGGTGACGTAGATCACCTCCGTGCCGCGCTTGGCCATGGTCAACAGGCGGCGGATCACATTGGTGTGGGCCTGGGGCCAATACATGCCGCCGCGCAGTTTCCAGCCATCGATGATGTCGCCGACCAAGTACACCTTATCGGCGTGGTAGCCCTTGAGGAATTGCGACAAGTGTTCGGCCTGGCAATCCCGGGTGCCCAGATGCACATCGGAAATCCACAGGGTACGAACCCGTTGCTTGCGGCTGGGTGTGGCGAATTCGGCACGGGTCATGGGCATCCCTCGACGGTGTTTTCGCGAGCTTGCGCCCTGGCGATTAATAGCCCATGACAGCTATGCGTCAGTCTGATGACAGCGCCCGCCGACGGCGAAGCGTTGTAGACTGGCAACCTGCTGCCCAGGAGAACGCAATGAGCGCGTCCCTCACGCTACGCCATTACATCGAAGCGCCGATTGCGCACAGCCATGACCATGCGCAGTTGGTCTTCGGCCTGTCCGGGCACCTGGACCTTGAAGTGGATGGGCAGGGTAGCCAGGTCCGCGAGAGCAGCGTAATGGTGCTGCCCTTCTCGGCTCACCACACCTGCGGCAGTCGCGACGGCAGCCGATGCCTGGTGCTGGACGTGCCCACCGAACACTGGGTGCTGCAATCGCTGGGCGAGCATGCCGATGCCAGCCGCCGTCTGCTCGACCAACCGACGCGCCTGGCGCTGGATTCGCGGCAAAACCAGTTGGTGCAATGGCTGGCGCACAGCCCGGTGGATGACCCGCTGATCGTCCAGCAAGGGGCGGTGCTGCTGCTGGCCAGCCTCAATCATCCGCTGGCCGCCAGCGTGTCGGGCCGCCGCTTGCCCTACACCGCGTTCAATGCGCATATCGAACAGCATGTCGCCCACCCCCTGCAAGTCGCTGACCTGGCACGCATCGCCGACTTGTCCGTCGCACGCCTGCATGCGCGGTTTGTTGCCGAGTGTGGGCAGACGCCCATGGACTACATCCGCAGTCGCCGCCTGCATAAGGCCTTGGGCCTGTTGCGGGAAACGCCACTGCCCATCGGCGAGATTGCCGAGCGCGTCGGCTATGCCTCGCAAAGTGCGTTTGCCGCTGCAATGCTGCGCGAATTCGGCGCCGCGCCGAGCGCCCTGCGGCGCACGACAAAATAGCGAGTCCTGCGCTAAAAATCGCGAGCCAGGCGACAGACACTCACGCACCCAGCCTCTAGACTGCGAGCCTGTCACCCCGTTGGTACAAGGATCGCAATGACTCCCCGCTCAGCCCTCGGCGCCCTGCATATCGGCGCATTGATGTTTGGCCTCACCGGCGTATTCGGCAAGCTGGCGGCCGCCTCACCGGCCATCATCGTGTTCGGCCGCGCCGCGTTTGCGGTGATTGCCCTGGCGATCTTTGCGCGCTTCGCCAGCAACGCCCCCTGGAAACAGCTGCAAATGCGCGACTGGCGTCGGCTGGTGATCAGCGGTGTGTTGCTGGCGGCGCATTGGGTCACGTTCTTCATTGCGGTCAAAGTCGCCGGCGTGGCCGTCGCTACCCTGGGGTTTACCGCGTTTCCGGCATTTACCGTGATCCTCGAAGGCTTGATCTTCCGCGAGCGCATTCGCGCCAATGAAGTGTTGCTGGTGGCTCTGGTCACGGTCGGCCTGGTGCTGGTGACACCGGACTTCAACCTCGCCAGCCAAGCCACGGGCGGCCTGCTCTGGGGCATCGCCTCGGGGTTGCTGTTCTCCCTGCTGTCACTGAATAACCGCGCCAGCTCCGGGCGGATTCCAGCGGTGCAGGCGGCGTTGTGCCAGAACGTGGTGGTCGCGCTGTGCCTGTTGCCCGTGGCCGCGCCGGGGCTGGCGGATGTGCGCGCGCTCGACTGGCTGTGGATCGGCCTGCTCGGCGTGTTCTGTACCGGCCTGGCCCACAGCCTGTTTGTCGCCAGCCTCGCAGTGATCAAGGCCCGCACCGCTTCGGTGGTGTTCGCCATGGAACCGGTCTACGGCATCAGCGTCGCCTGGCTGTTGTTTGCCGAAACCCCAACCTTGCGCATGCTGCTGGGCGGCGCGCTGATCATCGTCGCCATCGTGCTGTCCGGCCTGATGGGCAGCGCCAGCCAGGCCAAACAGCCGGCTGCAGCGGCCTGATCTATACTCTGCCCATCCGCAACAGTGTGTCGTCGTCTACGGATAAAGACTCCTCGACGACAGCCAGGATGTATGAAGTTGCTGCAAGCGAGTGGTCACTCCATTAACGCTATGCAGGAGTTGCATCATGGAAATGTTTATCAGCTTGCTCGTTCAGATCATCAGCGGTGCCGTCGGCGGTAATTTGGCGGGGATGACCAAACAGAGCCTGGGCACCGGGCTCAATACCCTCCTCGGCGGCGTCGGTGGCCTGGTGTTGGGCCAGATCGTCTCGGCGCTGACGGGCACGCCCGGTGGCGAAGCGCTGGATGTCGCGACGGTCGGCAGCAATATTGTCGGCGGTGGCGTCGGCGGCCTGTTGCTGACGTGGGTCATCGGCTTCATCAAGAGCAAGATGGCCGCCAAGTAAGCACGTACCAACCGGTCACCGCCCTTGTGCGGCGGTGGCCTTCATTACTTACGATCGTTGTGCCCCAGGTCGCGCTGCGGGTCGATCTGGTCGCGCACACGTTGCTTGAGCACTTTGGCCTCCGGGAAACCGCCATCAGCCTTGCGCTCCCAGATCTGCACGCCGTCGCAGGTAATGCGAAACGCGCCGCCGGTCGCCGGTTCCAGCGCCACTTTGCCTAGGTCTTCAGCGAAGGTACTCAACAGTTCCTGGGCCAGCCACGCGGCGCGCAGCAACCACTGGCACTGGGTGCAATAGGTGATGACGATCTCGGGTTTATTCGGCGACATAATTTGACAGGTTCCTGGCGTAACGGGCTGGGAGGGTCGGGTGGCTATAATACCGGCCTTTATCGTCCAGCCCCGAGATTCATGATGCACCGCCTGCTGTCCTGCCTGTTGCTCTGCCTGCTGCCCCTTCTTGCCGAGGCGGTTGAAACGCCACGCCCGAAAATCGGCCTGGTGCTGTCCGGCGGTGCCGCGCGCGGGCTCGCCCATATCGGCGTGCTCAAGGCCCTGGAGGAACAGGGGATTCATATCGATGCGATTGCCGGCACCAGCATGGGCGCGGTGATCGGCGGGTTGTACGCGTCGGGCTACAAGATCGATGAGTTGGAAAAGCTCGCGCTGGGTATCGATTGGCAGCGGGCGCTCTCCGATGCGCCTCCTCGGGAAGATGTGCCGTTTCGACGCAAGCAGGATGACCGCGATTTCCTGGTCAAGCAGAAACTCAGTATCCGCGACGATGGCAGCCTCGGCCTGCCGCTGGGCGTCATCCAGGGCCAGAACCTGGCGCTGCTGCTGGAAAGCATGTTCGCCCACAGCAGCAACACGCGAAATTTCGACAAGCTGCCGATCCCCTTTCGCGCCGTCGCAACCGATATCACCACCGGCGAAAAAGTAGTCTTCAGCAAAGGCCACCTGCCCCAGGTAATCCGCGCGAGCATGTCGATCCCTGCCGTATTCGCGCCGGTGGAACTCGACGGCCGGCTGCTGGTGGACGGCGGGATGACCGATAACATCCCGCTGGACGTGGCGCGGGAGATGGGTGTCGACATTGCCATCGTGGTGGACATCGGCACGCCGCTGCGCTCACGCAAGCAACTGGCCACGGTGGTGGACGTGCTCAACCAGTCCATCACCCTGATGACCCGGCGCAATTCCGAAGAACAACTCAAGGCCCTGAACCCTAAAGATGTGCTGATCCAGCCGCCGCTGGCCGCCTATGGCGTCACGGACTTCGGCCGCGCCAAGGACATGATCGACGCCGGCTACCGCGCCACCCGCGCCCTCGATGTGCGCCTGGCCCACTTGCGCCCCGCCGAACCGATCAACCCGGAACTGGTGGCCGCGCGCACCCCGGGCGAACGGACCCCGATCATTACCGCGATCAGCGTGGAGAACGACTCGAAAGTCAGCGACGACGTGATCCGCTACTACATCCGCCAAACCCTGGGCGAGCCGCTGAACCTGGATCGCCTGCAAGTGGACATGGGCACCTTGTATGGCCTGGATTACTTCGAACAGGTGCAATACCGCGTGGTGAAAAAAGGCCACGACAACACCCTGGTGATCAGTGCCCGCGGCAAACGCAGCGGCACCGACTACCTGCGCCTGGGCCTGAACCTGTCGGACGATATGCGTGGCGACAGCGCCTTCAACCTCGGCGCGAGCTACCGCATGAATGGCATCAACCGCCTCGGCGCGGAATGGCTGACGCGGGTGCAGATCGGCGATCGGCAGGAGCTGTACAGCGAGTTCTACCAACCGATGGACACCGGCTCGCGCTACTTCGTCGCACCTTACCTCAAGGCCCAGGCGCAGAATGTGGAACTGATTCTGGACAACGACCCCATCTCCGAATACCGCCTGGAACGCTACGGTTTCGGCCTGAACGTGGGGCGCCAGATCGGCACCAGCGGCGAGATCCGCTTCGGCGTCGGCGAGGCCTGGGGCAAGGCCGATGTGCGCATCGGCGACCGTGACCTGCCAAGCGTGAGCTTCAGCGAAGGCTTCTACGAACTGAAGTACTCCTTCGACTCCCTGGACAACGTGTACTTCCCCCACACAGGCGAAGACATCGGCCTGGCTTTGCGCGAATTCGAACCGGGGTTGGGTTCGGATCAACGCTACCGACAATGGGAGTTCAAGCTGGACAAGGCCATGAGCCACGGTCCGGACACGCTCGTACTGGGCGGCCGTTACGGGCGCACCATGGATAATTCGGACGTGGTGATATCCAGCTTCCTGCTGGGCGGCGCACGGCAGCTGTCGGGTTTTCGCCAGGATGCGATCTCGGGGCAGAACGTCAGCTTGATGCGCGCCGTGTACTACCGCCGGCTGACGCCACGCTCGTACCTGCCATTGGATTTCCCGCTGTACCTGGGCGCGTCATTGGAACGCGGACGGGCGTGGAACAACGACAATGAGTTCGACAGCGGCTATATCAACGCCGCGAGCATTTTCCTGGGGTTTGACACACCGTTGGGACCGCTGAATTTCAGCTACGGGTTCAATGATGACAATCAGCAAGCGGTGTACCTGAACCTCGGCCAGACCTTCTAAAACGCCGACCGTAAAACCCAATGTGGGAGCTGGCTTGCAGTGGCAAGCCGACTCCCACATGTTGATCTGCCGTGTACTTGAGGTCAGGACTTTTCCAGATTCGCCAGAATGTGCCCATGCACGCGCATGCACACCCGCAGGTCCTCTTCATCCACGCCCACGAACAACTCATGGCGCAACGCAGTGGCGATGGTTTCAATCTGCTCGATCAACGGTCGGGCGGTGTCGCACAGCAGGATGCGCTTGGCCCGGCGATCTTCCACCACGGCCTGACGTTGAACCAGTCCTTGGCCTTCCAGGCTGTCGAGCAACCGCGCCAGGGTCGGCCCTTCAACGCCGACACTTTGTGCCAGTTCGCGCTGAGTCGGCGCTTCTTCGAAACGAGCCAGGTGCAGCAGCACCAGCCAGCGTGCCTGGGACAAGCCTAGCCCCGCCAAACGGCGGTCCAGTTCGGCGCGCCAACCTCGGGACATTTGCGCCAACTGCATGCCAAAACGGTGTTGATCGGTTAACGGCATAAAAAACTCATGGTTTAGACTGAAAACAAAGTATGGCTAATTATTAGTCAGCTAAGCATGAGCCATGTCAGTAGGCAAGCGCTCGTCTGTACTGATTCGTTACATTGTCGCAATTGGCACACTAAATTTCGAACTCAGACTGCAACGCAGCACGCACGCAGTACAAAACCCCCTCGGGAACCCGCCCGGTGAACAGCGGTGCGATCTCCGCAACTGGTGGCAATTCGCCCTCACCGTCCAGGAAGGCATCCTGGATTTCGCTGAGCAAATCTTCTGGTAAATCAAGAGCCTGCTCTAACGACAACTGTTGCTGACCGATGGATTCGGCCAACAGCGTATAGACGTTTTTCTCCGAGCATTGCAGTTGGCCAGCGATCTGGATCGGGGTCATGCCGGCCCGCGCCAGGCTGATCAATTCGTGGCGAATATCGGCGATTTCCTTCGGCGCTTCGGCCTGGCCA
Organism: Pseudomonas marginalis; assembly: GCF_024169655.1. Classification (GTDB taxonomy): domain Bacteria; phylum Pseudomonadota; class Gammaproteobacteria; order Pseudomonadales; family Pseudomonadaceae; genus Aquipseudomonas; species Aquipseudomonas paraveronii. Next base: position 4,456,078 of record NZ_JALJWV010000001.1, read on the forward strand.
CCGAGCACTTCGAGGAAGGCCTGGCCATAACGCTCCAGCTTGCGCGCCCCCACACCACTGACCCGGCCCATTTCGGCCAGGGTGGTCGGCTGCTCGCGCAACATCTCCAGCAAGGTCGAGTCGGGAAAAATAACGTAAGGCGGCACGCTGTGTTCCTGCGCCAGTTTGCGCCGCAGGGTACGCAGGGCTTCCCACTGTTCACGCTCCTCAAAGCGCACCAGTTGGCTGGCCTGGCTGGTACTGCTCTTGGCGGTGGTCTGCGGCTTGAGGTCGCGGCGCAGTTCCAGGCTGACTTCGCCCTTGAGCAACGGCCGGCAACTGTCGTTCAGGCGCAGGCCACCGTAGCCTTCAATGTCGATGTCTACCAAGCCGCGCGCGACCATCTGGCGGAACAGCGATCGCCATTCGCCTTCGGCACGGGCCTTGCCCACCCCGTAGACCGAGAGTTTCTCGTGGCCGAAGCTGCGCACCTTCTCGTTGTCCTTGCCCAGCAACACATCCACCAGATGGCCGACGCCATAACGCTGACCGGTGCGGTAGATCGCGGACAAGCCCTGGCGCGCCGGCTCAGTGGCATCCCAGGTTTGCACGCCGTCCACGCAGTTGTCGCAATGGCCGCAGGGTTCGGGCATGTCTTCGTCGAAATACGCCAGCAGGGTCTGGCGGCGGCAACGCGTCTCTTCGCAGAGTGACAGCATGGCGTCGAGCTTGTGCTGCTCCAGGCGTTTATGGCGCTCGTCACCTTCGGAGTTCTGCAGCATTTGCTTGAGCATCACCACGTCTTGCAGGCCGTAGACCATCCACGCATCGGCCGGCAGGCCATCACGGCCGGCACGCCCGGTTTCCTGGTAATAAGCCTCGAGGGACTTGGGCAGGTCCATATGAGCCACGAAGCGCACGTTGGACTTGTCGATGCCCATGCCGAACGCGATGGTTGCCACCATGATCAGGCCTTCCTCGTTGAGGAAGCGCTTCTGATGATAAGCACGCAATTCGTTGGGCAAGCCCGCGTGATAGGGCAACGCCGGATAACCCTGCTCGCACAGGAAGGCGGCCACTTCGTCGACCTTCTTGCGCGACAGGCAATAGACGATGCCTGCATCGCTGCGCCGCTCGGACAGGAACGCCAGCAACTGCTTGCGCGGCTGTTCTTTAGGCACGATACGGTAAAAAATATTCGGCCGGTCAAAGCTCGACAGGAAGCGCTCGGCGTTCTGCAAATGCAGGCGCTCGACGATTTCTTCGCGGGTACGCTTGTCGGCGGTGGCCGTCAGGGCGATACGCGGAACGTCGGGGAACAGTTCCGCCAACTGCCCCAACTGCAGGTATTCACGGCGGAAATCGTGACCCCATTGCGATACGCAGTGAGCTTCATCGATGGCGAACAGGGCGATTTCCAGGCTCTGCAGGAAGGCCAGCATGCGCGGCTGCACCAGGCGCTCGGGGGCCAGGTAGAGCATTTTCACTTCGCCGCGCTTGATACGCGCGGCCAGGTCGCGCTGCTGTTCGGCGCTGAGCGTGGAGTTCAACGCGGCGGCGGCAACACCAAGCTCTTCGAGGGTCGCCACCTGGTCGTCCATCAGCGCGATCAACGGCGACACCACCACGGCGAGACCGTTACGCAGCAACGCCGGCACCTGGAAACACAACGACTTGCCACCACCGGTGGGCATCAGGACGAGGGCATCACCGCCATTGGCCACGCGCTCAATGATCGCACCCTGGCGGCCACGAAAACTGTCGTAGCCGAAGATGTCCTTGAGGACGCGTTGAGCCTGCTCGAGCATGTAAAACTCCAAATATCGCCGAAATCCCTCTCTACAGGCTGGCCGAAAAAACGCTGTTCTACGGAAAATAATCCGTAAGCGAAGTTTTCTCGGGTTGGCACTGGCCTGCAGGGGCATCACAAAACGCGGCAGTATACCCGAGCGTCGGCCGGCAAAGGGCGCGGCTGACGAACAGCGGCCGCTATCGAAAACCGGCCAAATATGCAGTGTGGCTGGCCGGGGCGCTCAAGAAAGCCTAGAATTCAGCATCGTTTATTCCCAAGGTAGTCCTTCAATGTCCTTCGCTGAGCAACTAACCCGCCTGCAAGCCTTCCTCGACGCCGATGAGCTGCATGACGAGGCGCTGGACTACGTGGCCGCCCACGGCTACCTGACCGCCCTGTCGATTTCTTCCGACATCGTGCCGGACCGTGAGTGGATCGACGCCTTGTTCGCCGAAGAACCTCACTACGCTGACGCCACCCAGCGCGAAGAGATCGAAGCCACCCTGCTCGCCCTCAAGGCCCACATCGGTCGCCAACTGGCCTCCGATGAGGAATTCGAGCTGCCGTGCGACCTGGACCTGGGCGAAGATCCGGACGACTCCGACCTGCGCGGCTGGTGCATCGGCTTCATGGAAGGCGTGTTCCTGCGCGAAGCCGCCTGGTTCGAAACCGCCGAAGAAGAAGTCAGCGAAATGCTGCTGCCAATCATGGTCGGTTCAGGCCTGTTCGACGACCAGCCGGAGTTCTCCGACATCGCCACCGACGCCAACCTGATGGACGACATGATCGTACAGATCCCGGAAGCCCTGACCGCCCTGTACCTGCTGTGCAACGCCCCTGACGAAAAACCGGCGCTCCTCAAGCCCCGTCACCACTGAGTCGCCTGCCCGTGATACCCATGGGCAAGCGCTCGCCGCTCCTGCGTTATGCACTACTGGCCATCGGTTGGCTGAGCGTAGCGCTGGGAGTGATCGGTATTTTCCTGCCGGTATTGCCAACCACCCCCTTCCTGCTTCTTGCCGCCGCCTGCTTCGCGCGAAGCTCCCCACGTTTCTACGACTGGCTGGTGGAACATCCGCGCCTGGGCCCATGGATTCGTGACTACCTGGACGGCAATGGCATCCCGCTCAAGGGCAAGGTCTACGCCATCGGCCTGATGTGGCTGAGCATCGGTTTTTCCTGCTACCTGGTGCCTCTACCCTGGGCGCGGGGCTTCATGCTGACCAGTGCGGTGCTGGTGACGATCTACATCCTGCGCCAGAAAACCCTGCCGCCGCGCTGAGCCTCTTTAACACCAGCCCCTGCGACATTAGTGCTCACGAGACCTTGGTCGACACTGACTAATCCCCAGGCATCATGCGAGACTGTCCGACCGGGCTCGAAACGCCTGGGTGTGTTTATGTCCGGAGTTACCATGACGCTGTCCAGCGGGCTGATCGCCGCCGTTGCCTTGGCCTATATGGCCACTATGTTTGCCATCGCCTTTTACGGTGACCGCCGCCATGCGCCGCTGCCGCCGCGTATGCGTGCCTGGGTGTACAGCCTGTCGCTGGCCGTTTATTGCACCAGTTGGACCTTCTTCGGCGCCGTAGGCCAGGCGGCCGAACAACTGTGGGCGTTTATACCGATCTACCTGGGACCGGTGCTGTTGCTGGTATTGGCCCCTTGGGTCCTGCAAAAGATGATTCTGATCAGCAAGCAGGAAAACATCACCTCTATCGCTGACTTTATCGCCGCACGCTACGGCAAATCCCAATCGTTGGCGGTGGTGGTCGCGCTGATCTGCATGGTCGGCGTGCTGCCTTACATCGCCCTGCAACTCAAGGGCATCGTACTTGGGGTGAACCTGCTGATCGGCGCTGGCGCGGATGCTACCGGCACCCGAGCTCAGGACACGGCGCTGATCGTGTCGCTGGTGCTGGCGTTGTTCACCATTGTCTTCGGTACGCGCAACCTCGACGCCACCGAACACCACCGCGGCATGGTGCTGGCGATTGCCTTTGAATCGATCGTCAAGCTGTTCGCGTTTCTCGCGGTCGGTGCGTTTGTGACCTACGGCCTCTACGACGGTTTCGGCGATTTGTTCAGCCAGGCGATGCTGGCGCCACGGCTGGAGGAATACTGGAAAGAAACCGTCAACTGGCCAACGATGGTGGTACAGACCGGCGTCGCGATGATGGCGATCATCTGCCTGCCCCGGCAGTTTCACGTCACCGTCGTGGAAAACATCGACCCCCAGGATTTGCGCCTGGCCAAATGGGTGTTCCCTGCGTACCTGATCCTCGCAGCACTGTTTGTCGTGCCGATCGCCCTCGGCGGCAAAATGCTCTTGCCCGGCTCGGTGCCGCCCGATTCCTACGTGATCAGCCTGCCCTTGGCCGAGGCCCATCCGGCCCTCGCCTTGCTGGCGTTCATTGGTGGCGCATCGGCCGCCACCGGCATGGTGATTGTTGCGAGCATTGCGTTGTCGACCATGGTTTCCAACGACATGGTGCTGCCTTGGTTGTTGCGCCGTTCCAGCGCGGAACGGCCGTTTGAAGTGTTCCGCCATTGGTTGCTGTCGGTACGCCGCGTCAGCATCGTGATCATCCTGCTGCTGGCTTATGTCAGCTACCGATTGCTGGGCTCCAGCGCGAGCCTGGCGACTATCGGCCAGATCGCTTTCGCCGCAGTGACCCAACTGGCACCCGCCATGCTTGGCGCGCTGTATTGGAAACCGGCGAATCGGCGCGGCGTGTTTGCCGGCTTGGCGGCGGGCACGTTCCTGTGGTTCTACACCTTGGTCCTACCGGTTACCGCGAAAAGCCTGGGCTGGTCGCTCAGCCTTTTCCCGGGTCTGACCTGGTTGCATTCCCACCCGCTCGGCTTGCCCCTCACCTCGCTGACCCTGGGCACCGTGTTCTCCCTGGCGGGCAACTTCACGCTGTTCGTCTGGGTTTCGATGCTCTCGCGTACCCGGGTGTCCGAACACTGGCAGGCCGGACGCTTCATCGGCCAGGAAACCAGCCAACGCGCCAGCACTCGCTCCATGTTGTCGGTCCAGATCAGCGACCTGCTGAGCCTGGCCGCGCGCTTTGTCGGGGAAGAACGCGCCCAGCAAAGTTTTATCCGCTTCGCCTATCGCCAAGGCAAAGGCTTCAACCCCAACCAAAATGCCGATAACGATTGGATCGCGCATACCGAACGCCTGCTGGCGGGCGTACTCGGCGCCTCCTCGACTCGCGCCGTCGTAAAGGCCGCGATTGAAGGTAGGGACATGCTGCTGGAGGACGTAGTACGGATCGCCGACGAAGCCTCCGAAGTGCTGCAATTCAATCGAGCCCTGCTACAAGGCGCCATCGAAAACATCACCCAGGGCATCAGCGTGGTGGATCAGTCTCTCAAGTTAGTGGCGTGGAACCGCCGTTACCTGGAGCTGTTCAACTACCCCGAAGGCTTGATCAGCGTCGGCCGGCCGATTGCCGACATCATTCGCTACAACGCCGAGCGCGGCTTGTGCGGTCCGGGCGAGGCCGAAGTGCATGTGGCGCGACGCCTGCACTGGATGCGCCAAGGCCGCGCGCACACCTCCGAACGCCTGTTCCCGAATGGACGGGTGATCGAACTGATCGGCAACCCGATGCCCGGCGGCGGTTTCGTCATGAGCTTCACCGACATCACCGCGTTCCGCGAGGCCGAACACGCACTGACCGAGGCGAACGAGGGCTTGGAACGACGGGTCACCGAGCGTACACACGAGCTGTCGCAGCTCAACGTGGCGCTCACCGATGCCAAGGGCGTGGCCGAGTCCGCAAACCAATCGAAGACCCGCTTTCTCGCAGCGGTCAGCCATGACCTGATGCAACCGCTGAACGCTGCACGCCTGTTCTCCTCCGCCCTCTCTCACCAGAACGATGGCCTGTCGAGCGAAGCCCGGCAACTGGTGCAACACCTGGACAGCTCGCTGCGTTCCGCCGAAGACCTGATCAGCGACCTGCTGGACATCTCGCGCCTGGAAAACGGCAAGATCAACCCGCAACGCCAGCCGTTCGTGCTCAACGAACTGTTCGACACACTCGGTGCCGAATTCAAGGCACTGGCCCAGGAACAAGGCTTGCGCTTCCGCTTGCGCGGCAGTCATTTGCGGGTCGACAGTGACATCAAGTTGCTGCGGCGCATTTTGCAGAACTTTCTGACGAATGCATTCCGCTATGCCGACGGCCCGGTGCTGCTGGGCGTACGCCGACACGAGGGCGAGCTGAGCCTGGAAGTATGGGATCGCGGTCCTGGCATCCCGCAGGATAAACAGAAGGTGATTTTCGAGGAGTTCAAGCGTCTGGACAGCCACCAGACCCGCGCTGAAAAAGGCCTCGGCCTCGGCCTGGCGATCGCCGATGGCCTGTGCCGCGTATTGGACCATCACCTGAGCGTGCGTTCATGGCCGGGCAAGGGCAGCGTGTTCAGCGTGCGCGTGCCGCTGGCTCGCAACCAGACCAGCCCGCCGATCAAGACCGTGCAGGAAAATGGTCTGCCCCTGAGTGGCGCGCAGGTGCTGTGTGTGGATAACGAAGAAAGCATCCTGATAGGCATGCGCAGCCTGCTGACGCGTTGGGGCTGCGAAGTATGGACCGCCACCGACCAGGCGCAGTGCGCCGCGCTGCTGGCCGACGGCGTGCGCCCACAACTGGCGCTGGTGGATTACCACCTGGACCACGGCGAAACCGGCACGGAGCTGATGGCTTGGCTGCGCACGCAGTTGGCTGAGCCGATCCCCGGCGTGGTCATCAGCGCCGACGGCCGTCCGGAGATGGTGGCGCAAGTGCATGCCGCGGGGCTGGATTATCTGGCCAAGCCGGTGAAGCCCGCGGCGTTGCGGGCGTTGCTCAGTCGGCATCTACCGCTTTAATCAGGCTGAACTCAATCCATTGCCGAGGCTCGATAGCTCCGACATTGACCCGACTCTATTCGGGTAAGTGCGCCACACCGTCGGCATCGGTCATTGCCCGCTCCAGCAGATCGGCGGGCAGGCTCTTGCTGGCGCGGGCGCCGAGCAACCTTAATTGTTCGGTGCGGCTGACCAGATTACCGCGACCATCTGTCAGCTTATTCCGCGCGGCGCTGTAAGCCTTATCCAACTGCTGCAGACGGTTGCCCACTTCATCCAGATCCTGGATAAACAGCACGAACTTGTCGTACAGCCAGCCGGCGCGCTCGGCGATTTCCCGGGCGTTCTGGCTCTGACGCTCCTGTTTCCAAAGACTGTCGATGACCCGCAGGGTGGCGAGCAAGGTGGTGGGGCTGACAATGACGATATGGCGGTCGAACGCTTCCTGGAACAGATTGGGCTCGGCCTGCAAGGCTGCGGAAAAAGCGGCTTCAATCGGCACGAACAGCAACACGAAATCCAGGCTGTGCAAGCCCTCCAGGCGCTTGTAGTCCTTACCGGCCAGGCCCTTGACGTGATTGCGCAGGGACAGCACGTGCTGTTTGAGCGCGGCCTGGCCGATCACATCATCGTCCGCCGCCACATACTGTTGATAGGCGGTCAGGCTGACTTTGGAGTCCACCACCACCTGTTTGTCATCGGGCAACATAATCAGCACGTCCGGCTGGAAGCGCTCACCGTCCGGGCCTTTCAGGCTGACCTGGGTTTGGTACTCGCGGCCCTTCTCCAGGCCGGCGTGTTCCAGCACACGCTCAAGGATCAGCTCGCCCCAGTTGCCCTGGGTCTTCTGGCCCTTGAGCGCGCGGGTCAAGTTCGTGGCTTCGTCCGACAGACGCAGGTTCAGTTGCTGCAGGCGTTCAAGCTCCTTGCCCAGGGAAAAGCGTTCGCGAGCTTCGTTCTGATAGCTTTCTTCGACACGCTTTTCGAAAGACTGGATGCGTTCTTTCAAGGGATCAAGCAACTGCCCGAGGCGCTCCTGGCTGGTTTCGGCAAAGCGCTGTTCACGCTCGTCGAAAATCTTCCCGGCCAGTTCGGCGAACTGCGCCCGCAACTCGTCCCGCGCGCCCTGCAGGTCAGCGAGGCGTTGTTGATGGCTTTCCTGTTGCTCGCGCAGCTCCGCACGCAAGGCCGCCGACAACGCGTCAAGGCGGCGCAGTTCGGCTTCCTTGGCGCTGCGGTCGAGGTTCCAGGCGTGAGCCGCGTCGCGGGCGTTGTCGCGATCGATCTGCAGCAATTCGACTTCGCGACGCACGGCGGCCAAGTCAGCCTGCTTGGCGGCATTGGCCTGGCTGAGGTCGCTGATCTCGTCACGACTGGCGTCCAGTTGGGCAGCCAAACCTTCCTGGGCCAGTTGCGCAGTGGCCAGGCGCTCTTCAAGCAACTCCCAGCCGGCCATGCGCGCGGCCAAGCGCCGCTGAAGCTGCCAGCACACGGCCAATAACGGCACTGCCGCGCCAGCAAGTCCCAGGGCAATACTGGTCCAGTCAAAAGCCATAGCCATGTCTGCCATCACCGAAAAAGAGCAAGGTTAACCAAGCAAGGGAGTTGAGGACAGCTCAGTCTTCGACCTGGCCCAATTCACGCTGGGCGCGGCGGTCGCCAGCGCGAGCGGCCAGGCGCAGGAGGTCGTGGCCGATACGGCGGTCGCGGGCATTACCACATTCGCGGCACATCAATTGGCCGAGTCGGCTTTGCGCGGCGACAACGCCGTCACGGGCCGGCTGTTTGAGCAAGCGCCCGGCAAAATGTTTGACGTTGGTGCTGTGGCCTAGGCGCGGGCTGTCGAGCAACCACAATGCGACTTTCAAGGAGAAGCGCTTGGGTGGGGTAACAGCCGGAGGGGTGTCGGTAGCAGAAGGTGACACTGAGCGAAACTTCATAAAGCACTGCGGGACAGAACGGAAGGCGCGCCACTCTACTCTTTTTTTCGTACAGGTAAAGCCGAAAAAAACCTGCACGCCCGTGCTAGAGCAAGCGCTTGGGACAATCCACAGAAGCTGTGGATAACTCAGTGGACAACCCTCCTTTAACTCGCGCAAAGCCCCATGGAATGGGGGCCGCAGTCAAACTGACGATTTTTTCACCAATAAAAAAAAGCGATATTTTTCATTGACTTAAATTTTCATTGCAGGCAAACGGAGCCAATTCGAAACACTTGACAGGCCGGTGACACATACTGTGAACAATGTGTACAAGCCCCTCTTCCCTGGTTATATCGCCGGTGTTTTTTGATCCGACACTGCTTGAATATGTTACCGGCACGGCCAGGCAGGGACTTTTCAAATTCAGTGCAGGTCGCCACACTGCCCCACCTACAACGCAACCACGTGCGGGTCGATGAAAGGAATTCTGTTATTCACTGTGTTGCTGCTGGCTATCTGCGCGACCTCCCTGGGAGTCAATGCCGCACTACCCTCGCCCGACGGCGCATTGTTCGCCATCGCGATCCTGCTCTCTGCGGCATTCACTGCCATCAGCCTGAGCATTGAGTTGGGCGAAGGCAGGATCAACGACATGGGCGATGTGATAAAAGTGGTCGAGACCGGCCAGTCCCTGCGACTGACCCTGGCCGCGTATGCACTGGGCTGTTCATTGGCGGCAGCCGTCACGGTACTGGTGTATCACGGGCTGCTGGACGGCTGATTGAAGTTTTTTTGTTAGCACGCTTTCATTCATCGCTTCAATCCGTTATCATCGGCAGTGTTAGTACCAAGCTGAAAGTCAATTCTGGTCGAACAACTCCCCTGAACAACACGGGATCGACCACCTCGATGGTTTCCAGGTATCACTTGCGACGACACAGCCTTTGAACAAGCAAAGGGTGTCGCGAAGTATCAATACTCTGACCGAACCAACCTGCCAATTGATCAGGATCTTCACCCTGGGCCCAGAACCTTTGCCCCTGTTGTGTTGCCTGCCCTCCTAAGTACCTACCTGCCAGCCCAAGCGCGCCTAAACTATTAGCGCTTCAAACTGGCTGCTTTGTTCCAGTCGGGTTCTTCGTTCGATCAATGGTGATCAACGTCACTGGAACGTTTTAACGTTGCGCGGTTCTTAACCGTGTTATTTGTAGGAACACCAATAATATGTCCACTCAAATCCATACTCAGGATGCCATTCGCACCCTCACCAACGCTTTTGCACCAATGAACTGTCTGATCATGGCCGCTCGCAAAGGCTGCTTCAGCTTCACCCTGGTCAACGAACACGGTATCGCTCGTCACAGCGAACGCCTGTACCCCGATCAATACTCCAGCGCAGAACCGCTGCAGGCCGTGATCGAGCGTACCCGTCAGGCACTGGTTGCCTGATCGACCCGAGCTGCTGAAACACAAAAACCCTGTTTAAAACGCAGGGTTTTTTATTGCCTGATATTCAGGATTTGAATGTTTTCACTCAGCACAAATAGATATAAACGTTATAACTGATTAAAGAAGATGTTTTAAAAACAGTCCTTTACACCACGAATATGACACTACACTTCAACTCAAGCGGCTTGATCCGCTTCCGACGGGCCTGAGATCCGATCCACCGCTGCCAAGCCCCCACCCGCTCAGGCTTCGTCGACCACTTTCACGGATTGAGGCGAGTATGGGTATCGCTGCCAGCGAATTGTGTCGTTATGTGATCAAGCCGACGCTTATTTACCTCGGGCGCCACGACCAGACGGCTGAATCTCTGTTGCTGGGCATCGCCGCCAGCCAGTCGGAACTTGGCTCCGCCTTGCACGACCGTCGCGGCCACGGCCTGTATAGCATCACCGAACCACGCCACCGCGCCCTATGGGACACCTACCTGGCGCTGGACCCGGAACGCGCCAGCCTGGTGCGCGGCCTGGCCAGCCAGCATGCTTTCCTCAGCGCGCCCCAGCTTGAGCTGACCGTTAACCTGCGTTACGCCACGGCCATCGCCTGGCTGCTGGTGGAACAACAGCGCCTCGTCTTGCCCGCACCGGGAGATGTATTGGCCATGGCGCGTATCTGGAAAGAAATATTTCACCCTCAAGGCCGCCTTCGCGATTTCACCCATGCCTGGAAATCCTGTGTTTCATCCATGAATCAGGTGGCTTGCTGATCGGGAAATTTGCAATATTCGCTAAAAAGCCGCGATTTTGGTAGGATTGTCCTACAAAACCGCTCTATCTCCAGTGTTACAGCCTATAGCGTGATGTGTAATTTGTTGATACTTTCCGCTGCGGTGATCACACGGAGTTCTAATAATGAAAAAAGTAATGCTCAAGACCACACTTAGCCTCGCCGTTGCCATGGCATCCTCCCAACTGTTCGCAAGCGGTTTTGCACTCAACGAACAGAGCGTCAGCGGGATGGGTACGGGTTTCGCAGGTCGCTCCTCCTCTGCCGATGATGCAAGCACTGTCTACGGTAACCCTGCCGGCATGTCTCGCCTGAACGGCCAGCAAATCACTGGTGGCGTTGCAGCCATTGATGCATCGACCGATATCAAAGACACCAGCGGCACCGCGCGCGGAACCAACAAAGGCGACATGGTTCCATTTATCGCCGTTCCGTTCGGCTTCTACACCAACAAACTCAACGATCAGTGGTCAGTCGGCTTCGGTGTCTACGCACCGTTCGGCCTGGTGACCGATTATGAACGCGGCTATCAGGGCAAGGGCTACGGCAGCAAAAGCGAAGTCAAGGTCATGACCTTCCAGCCGACTGTCAGCTATGCGTTCAATGACAAGGTGTCCATCGGTTTCGGCCCGACCATCAACCGGATTTCCGGTGTGCTTGAGTCGGACAAAACCCTCAACCCGAATGTTGCAGACACCAACGTCAAGATCAAGGGTGACGACACCGCGCTGGGCTTCAACGTCGGCGTGTTGGTCCAGGCGACCGATACCACCCGAGTCGGCTTGACCTACCACTCGAAGGTCAACTACAAGCTCGAAGGCCACACCACAATCAGCGGCCCGGCCCAGACCCAAGCGGTCCTGCGCAACAACCGTTACGACGCTTCGCTGAAGATCGAGACGCCTGAGTCCTACGACCTGTCGGTGACTCAGGACCTGACCGATGCCTGGAAACTCTACGGCGGTGCCACCTGGACACGCTGGAGTCGCCTGAAAGAAATCACCGTCAACAACCAAGGCGTGACCAGTGCCGGCGGCATCGCCGCGCCGAGCCAACTCACCAGCATCAGCGAGCCGCAAAACTGGCACGACACCTGGGCTTACGCTGTGGGCACCTCGTATCAGTTGACCAAGCAGGTCGTGCTGCGTACCGGCCTGTCCTTCGACCAGTCGCCGACCAACAACACCGATCGTTCGCCACGTATCCCGACCGGTGACCGCACGATCTTCAGTATGGGCTTGGGCTACAAAGTCATGGATAACATGACCGTCGACCTGGCTTACTCCTACCTGAAGGAAGAGAAGGTCAATATTGATCGCAGCACCGCGCCGAGCTACCACGCCAAATACGACAACAGTGCCAACGGTTTCGGCCTGGGCATGACTTACACCTTCTGATTCAGACCGGTGAAAAAAAGCCCCGCTCTCCTGCAAAGGAGGCGGGGCTTTTCAATGGGTAACGATCAGGGTTTCGACGCTAACGCCTCTTCCACCGCTTTGAGCAAGTCCGGGCTGTCCGGCTTGGTCAGGCTGGAAAAATTGGCGATCACCTTGCCCTGGCGATCCACCACGTACTTGTAGAAATTCCACTTTGGCGCGCTGCTCTGCTGCGCCAGTATCTTGAACAGATGCACGGCATCCGGCCCCTTGACCGTCTGCGGCTCGGTCATGGTGAAGGTAACGCCATAATTCACGTAGCAAACCTTGGCGGTTTCCTCACCGGTCTTGGCTTCCTGCTTGAAGTCATCGGAAGGCACGCCAATCACTTCCAGGCCCTGGCCCTTGTAGCGCTGGTATAACGCCTCGAGGCCTTTGAATTGCGGCGCAAACCCACAGAAGCTGGCGGTATTGACGATCACCAGAGGCTTACCGGCAAAGCGCTGGCACAGGTCGATGGATTCCTTGGCGCGCAACTTGGGCAACTGCCCCTCCAGCAACGGCGGGCAACTGGCAGCCATGGCCGCACCGCCAAAAGCAGCCATCAGGACGGGTACTGCAAGCCAGCGCATCTGCATATCGTGTGTCCTTCAAAGGAGTCAGACCACGAACTTAACAGATCGACATACCCAGTTGCATCAACGCCAGCCCACCGCGCTGCCAGCCCCACCACGCCAGAAGCAGCAGAAGCGTTGCCGCCCCTGCCCCAACCAGCCAATAGCCATTGGAACTCATGCTACCTCCATCTGCGTCTGCAACCGCGCCACCGGCCGCTCACGCACCGGCCAGTTCAGAGCGGCGGCGAGCAGGCTCAAGAGAATCGCCACTTGCCAGATCAAATCGTAGTTGCCGGTTCGATCATAGACCACCCCACCCAACCAGCCGCCGAGGAACGAACCGAGCTGGTGGAACAGGAACACGATCCCACCGAGCATCGAGAGGTTTCGCACACCAAACAGCGTCGCGACCGTACCATTGGTCAGCGGTACTGTGGACAACCACAAGAAGCCCATCGCCATACCGAACAGGTAGGCCGAGACTTCAGTCACCGGCGCCCACAGGAACAGCCCGATCACCACCGCCCGCAACAGGTACAGGCCGGTCAGCAGGCGCGGCTTGGACATGCGCCCGCCGAGCCAGCCGGCGGTGTAGGTGCCGGCGATATTAAACAGGCCGATCAAGGCCAAGACGGTGGTGCCGGTAGTCGCCGGCAAATGCTGATCGATCAGGTAAGCCGGCAGATGCACGCCGATAAACACCACTTGGAAACCGCAGACGAAAAAACCGAACGCCAGTAGCCAGAACCCGGAGTGGGAGCAGGCTTCCTTCAGCGCTTCACGTAAGGTTTGCTGCCCGGCCATGACAGGCAGCGGCCGATCCTTGAGCATGCTCACCAGCGGCAGAATCAGCGCCACCATCAAGCCCAGCGCCAGCAGTGCCGCCGACCAACCCAGCCAACTGATCAAGCCCAGGGTGCCCGGCACCATGGCGAACTGGCCGAAAGAACCGGCGGCACTCGCAATGCCCATGGCGATGCTGCGTTTTTCCGGTGGCACGGCACGGCCGACCACGCCCAGAATCACCGAAAACGAGGTGCCGGACAGGCCAATACCAATCAACAAACCGGCGCTCAACGATAACGACCACGCCGAATCGGACATCCCCATCAGCACCAGGCCGACGGCGTACAACACACCGCCAACCAACACCGCCTTGCTCGCCCCAAAGCGGTCGGCCAGGGCGCCGGTGAACGGCTGCGCCAGGCCCCAGATCAGGTTCTGCAAAGCAATGGCAAAGGCAAACGTCTCACGTCCCCAGCCGAATTCGGCGCTCATCGGCGCCAGGAACAGCCCGAAGCCATGCCGCACACCCAGGGACAACGCCAGGATCAGCGCACTCCCCACAAGAATCCAGCCACTGGTGCGCCACATCGAAGTCATTTCTTATTCTCCATTTACGGGTATATACCCGCTTGTAGTCGAACAAACCCCCGTTCAGGCGAGTTCATCCAGCAAGGCCAACAGGGTTTCGCGTTTTTCCGCGCCCAACCGATCAATCAATTTCTGCTGCGCCGCCTCCCAGGCCGGCAAGGCCGCTGCCAATCGCGCCGCGCCGGCTTCGGTCAACAGCACCAGGCGGTTGCGCAGATCGTCGCCCTCGACCAACCGCACCAGGCCTTCGCCTTCCAGTACACGCAGGTTGCGCCCCAACGTACTGCGATCCAGGCCCATGGCGTCGGCCAGGCTGGAAATACTCGGCTGATCGAGACGCTGCAGATTACACAGCAAAGAATACTGGGCGACGTTGATCCCGAAGCCGTCGAGAGCGCCGTCGTAATGCCTGCTGACGCCACGGGCGGCACGTCGCAGGTTGGTGCATAAACATTGGGAGGCAAGCATGGAACGTGTATATACCCGCGATTCAGCAAATGCAAGCAAGTGTTACAGCGCCAGACCGACCAGAACCGCCACTTCCAGCAGCTCCAGCAGCGCGCCGGCGGTGTCGCCCGTGGTGCCGCCGAGGCGCTTGACCATCAGGTGGCGCAGGCCGATAAAGCACAGCGCCGCGAGCAGGACCGCGATCCCGCCGCTGAAACCACCGATCAGCAGGCAGGCCAGACCGCTGAGGATCAGCACCTGCTGGCCGACAATCCTCGGTAAGTGATCCGACAATGCCTGGCCCAATCCTCCGGCACGCACATAGCGTGTAGTGAGAAACAGCGCGAGCATCGACGCACGCCCGATCAGCGGCGCGAGGATCAGCGCTGCGCCATTGTGCTGCTCGATCAGCGCCACCAGCGCGGTGAACTTGAGCAGCAATACCAGGCCGAGGGTGACCACGGCGATCGGCCCGCTACGTGGGTCTTTCATGATGGTCAGGGTGCGTTCGCGATCGCCGAACCCACCGAGCCAGGCGTCCGCGCTGTCCGCCAGCCCGTCCAGGTGCAAGCCGCCGCTGAGCAACACCCAGGCCGTCAGTAACAACGCGGCGTGCAGCAACAACGGCGCGCCCGCCAACGCGAGGTTCAGGCCCCACAACAGCAGGCCGAACAACAGGCCCACCAGCGGATAAAACAGCAGTGAGCGCCCCAGTTCCTGCGGTTGCGGCATGCCCGACAGACGAATCGGCAGGCTGCTCAGGAACTGCAGGGCGATCCAGAACGGCAGCATGTTCAGCGCCCTTCCTTCAACACGCCGTCGGCCGCGACCTGCAGGCTGAACAGCGCGCCATGGCCGACTTCGACATTCAGCAACTGCGCTCGGGGCAAACCGCGCGCCCGGGCCAGCAGCAGACGCATCACGCCACCGTGGCTGATCAACAACACACGCTGGCCGGCATAAGCCTGATGCAAGCGTGAGACCGCGCCGAGGACCCGATCGGAAAAGTCGCTGACACGTTCACCGTCAGGTGGCGTGAAGCTATAGGGGTCGGCCCAGAACGCGCCCAGCCCTTCGGCGTCGGTCTCCATCAACGCCGCCGCGCTCTGCCCTTCCCAGGCACCGAAGTGCAATTCCTGCAGAGCCTTTTCCAGGCTCACTGGCACGTTGAGTGTTGCGCCGAGCTCTTGCGCAAACCGCGCGCACCGTTGCAGCGGCGAACTGATCAGGCGATCCCACGGGCCCTGCTCGGCCACGGCAGCGCGCATTTGCGCCCAGCCGTTTGCGGTGAGCGCATCGTCGAGGCTGCCGCGCAGGCCACCGCCCAATTCGGTTTCGCCGTGGCGCAACAGGTCCAGGTGCAAGGTCATGCCGGGCGGTCCGCCACGGCGGCTTCGGCGAATGTGGCCATCTGCCCGTGCAGCGCACAGGCCAGGCGCAGCAGCGGCACCGCCAGGGCCGCGCCGCTGCCTTCGCCGAGTCGCAGACCGAGTTCGAGCAACGGTTGTGCGTCGAGGCTGTGCAGTACGTGGCGATGGCCCGGCTCGGCGCCGCGATGGCCGAACACCAGCCACTCACGGCATGCCGGGTTCAGCCGCGTGGCGACCAACGCCGCGACGCTGCAGATAAAGCCGTCCACCAGCACCACAATGCCATCCTGGGCGCAGGCCAGATAGGCACCGACCAACGCTGCAATCTCCAACCCGCCGAGGTTGAACAGGGTTTGCAACGCGTCACCGCGTTGCGCGGCGTGCACGGCCAGCGCACGTTCGATGACCGCGACTTTGTGGCTGACGCCCTGGGCATCCAAGCCGGTGCCCGGCCCGGTCAAATCACTGACCGGGCAATCGAGCAAGGCACACGCCAACGCGCTGGCGGCGGTGGTGTTGCCGATCCCCATCTCGCCGCCGATAAACAACTGCGCGCCGCTCGCCAACGCACGGCGCGCGCTGTCGCGACCGGCCTGCAGCGCCAGCCGCCCTTGTGCTTCGGTCATCGCCGGGGCGTTGACGAAGTTGGCGGTGCCCGCTGCGATATTCAGGTGACGCACACCGGGCAGGTTCAGCGACGGCGTCACCGTGCCGAGGTCGATCACTTCCAACTGCGCCGTCAGTTGCTGCGCCAATACGCTGATGGCCGCACCGCCGGAGACAAAGTTATGCAGCATCTGCGCGGTGACTGCCTGGGGATACGCCGACACGCCTTCGGCCACCACGCCGTGGTCGCCGGCAAAGATGGCGATCCACACCTGCTCCAGCGTAGGTTTGACCCGACCTTGCAAGCCGGCCAACTGCACCGCCAACGCTTCCAACTGGCCGAGGGAGCCGGCCGGCTTGGTCAATTGCTGTTGGCGCGCCAAGGCCTGTTGATACGCCAAAGCGTCGCTGGCCTTGCACGGGTTGAGCCACCAGGTTTCCGTCATAACGCAGTACCTTTCAAAGTCAGGGGCAGGCCGGCAACGGTCAGGACAACACGCTGACACCGTTCGGCCAAGGCTTGATGCAGCCAACCGGCTTCATCCACATAGCGGCGAGTCAATTCGCCCAGCGGCACGACACCCAAACCGGTCTCGTTGCTGACAAACAGGATTTCACCGGGCAATGAGGCCAGGCTTTCCAGTAATTGGTCACGCTCAAAAGCCAGGCGCTCGGGGTTATCGAGCAGCAACAGATTGGTCAGCCAGAGCGTGAGGCAATCCACCAGCAGGCAGCGCTCGGGCGCGGCGTTTTCACGCAGCACCCGTGCCAGTTCGATCGGTTCTTCGATCAGGCCCCAGGCATCTGGGCGACGCTGGCGATGCAGGGCGACGCGCTGGTTCATCTCGCCGTCCAGCGGTTGGCTGGTGGCGATATAAATGACGGGCAACGCGCTGTCGCCGGCAAGTTTTTCGGCGAGGCGGCTTTTGCCGGAACGGGCGCCGCCGAGGATCAGTTGGAGCATGGGAGGGCACCTCGCTGCCTCAGGGAAATCCGATTGATGCCATCGCAGGCAAGCCAGCTCCCACCGTTTGAGCGCATGTACACCGTCAAACCCCACACAATGTGCGCAACAGCGCGGTATCCAGATGGTTGTCCACCAGGTCGGCCAAGCGCTCGATATCGCGCTCACGCAGGGCGTGGTAATCCACCTCCTGTACCGCCTGCAAACCGGCCCAGCGCAACAAGGCGCTGCACGCGGCAGGGGTTTCGAACAAGCCGTGCAGGTAGGTGCCGAAGATCTGCCCGTCGGGGCTCTGCGCGCCATCGCTGCGGCCGTCGTCCAGCAACACGGCCGCGTTCGACAAGGCCGCGCCGGACGTCACCCCTGCGTGGATCTCATAACCACTGACCTCGGCGTCCTCCAGCAGCAGGCGCCCACGCACATTGCGCAGTTGCTTGTGCTCCTCCAGCGTCGTACTGAACGCCAGCCAGCCCAGGCCTGCACTCGACCCGGCCGGCCCCTCGAGCCCGAGCGGGTCATGCACCTGCTCGCCGAGCATCTGCAACCCGCCGCAAATCCCCAGCACCTTGCCGCCGTAGCGCAAGTGCCGCGCCACCGCCGTGTCCCAGCCATTGGCACGCAGGTACGCGAGGTCACTGCGCACGCTTTTCGAGCCCGGCAAGATAATCAGGTCGGCGCCAGGAATCGGCTGGCCCGGGCCGATGAACTGCAAGTCCACCTGGGGATGCAGGCGCAGCGGGTCGAAGTCGGTGTGATTGCTGATGCGCGGCAATACCGGGACGACCACCTTGAGCACCTGGGCAGCCTTGTCGATCTGGCGCTGGTCGATGCCGTCTTCGGCTTCCAGATGCAGGTCCATCACGTAGGGCAATACGCCGACCACCGGCTTGCCGGTGCGTGCTTCCAGCCAATCCAGCCCCGGCTGCAACAAGGCGATATCGCCGCGAAAGCGGTTGATGATGAAGCCCTTGACCCGCGCCTGCTCGCTGGCCGAAAGCAATTCGAGGGTGCCGACCAGATGCGCGAACACGCCGCCGCGATTGATGTCGGCGATCAGCAGCACCGGGCAGTCCACGGCTTCGGCGAAGCCCATGTTGGCAATGTCATTGGCGCGCAGGTTGATCTCCGCCGGGGAGCCTGCGCCTTCCACCATCACCACCGGGTAGGCTTCGCTCAAACGCGCGTGGGACGCCAGCACCGCGTGCATCGCGATGGCTTTGTAGTCGTGATAGGCCACCGCGTTCATGCTGGTCACGGCACGGCCATGGATGATCACTTGGGAGCCGGTATCGCTGTTGGGTTTGAGCAGCACCGGGTTCATGTCGGTGTGCGGCGCCAGGTTGGCGGCCTGGGCCTGCACCGCCTGGGCGCGGCCAATTTCGCCGCCTTCGGCCGTTACCGCGCTGTTGAGCGCCATGTTCTGCGGTTTGAACGGCACCACCGCCACGCCCTGGCGCACCAGCCAGCGACACAGGGCGGTGACCAGGGTGCTTTTACCGGCATCGGACGTCGTGCCTTGCACCATCAGCGTACTCATGGCGCTTCCTTGTAGGCGATCAGCGCCTGTTCAAGGCGCAGCCAGTCGGCATCGGTGTCGGGCAGGCCAAAACGCAGGCTGCTGTCGTGGACAAACAGGCGCAGCAGAATGCCGCGCTGGGCCATGAAGTTGTGCATGCGTTCGGCGTGAGGGGTGATCAGCCATTGGAACAGGGCGCAGCCGCCCTGGGGTTGAAAGCCTTGGCGTTCCAGCAATTCGAACAAGCGCTGGCCGGCTTCCAGGCAACGATTACGTTGCCGGGTGTGCCCGGCGGTATCGCGCAGACACACTTGGCCGATCACCCGCGTCGGCCCGCTGACCGCCCATGGCCCAACCTGTTCGGCCAACAGCTTGAGCAACCGGCGCTCCGCCAACACAAATCCCAGGCGCACACCGGCCAGGCCGAAGAACTTGCCGAACGAACGCAGCACGATCAGGCCGACCTGATGGGCCTGGCCGGCCAGGCTCAGGTGCGGCGTGACGTCCATGAACGCTTCGTCCACCACCAACCAGCCACCGCGCTGGGCCAGCCGCGCGTGCCAATCCAGCAGGCGTTGCGGGGTCAGGCTCAGGCCGGTCGGGTTATTCGGGTTGACCACCACCAGCACGTCCAGGCTGTCGAGAAAGAAGTCGACTTCCTGCTCCTGCACTTCGCGCACCACGTAGCCGGCGCGGCGCCAAGCCTCAGCGTGCTCGGCGTAACAAGGTGACAGCACACCGACCTTGCCACCCCGACGCAGACGCGGCAGCAGTTGGATCGCCGCCTGGGAACCGGGCACCGGCAATAAATGCGCGGTGCCGTAATACTCGCTGGCGGCTTGTTCGAGGCCATCGTCGGTTTCCGGCAGGCGCGCCCAGGCGCGCAACGGAATCTCGGGGACCGGCCACGGCCAGGGCGCCAGGCCGCTGGACAGGTCGAGCCATTCGGCTTCGGCAATCCCGTATTCAATCGCCGCCTTGCGCAGGCGGCCACCGTGCTCAAGCATACAATTGCCCCCCGATGCATAGAATCAGCAGCCACAACCATACGCCGCGCTGCACCAGTTGCCAGCCGCGGTCGATGGCGTCTGCATCCGCCGCCGGGCCTTCGCCCAGTGGCGGGCGCTGGTGCAGCTCACCGTGGTAGATCGCGGCACCGCCCAACTCGACGCCCAAGGCACCTGCCCCCGCCGCCATCACCGGACCGGCGTTGGGGCTATCCCAGGTCGGACCCTGGCGGCGCCAGCATTTGATCGCCAGCCGGGTTTTACCGAGTACGGCGTAGGTCAACGCCACCAGGCGTGCCGGAATATAGTTCAGTACGTCGTCGATCTTGGCCGCCGCCCAACCGAAGCGCTCAAAGCGTGCGTTGCGATAGCCCCACATCGCGTCGAGGGTGTTGCTCAAGCGGTAAAGCACCACGCCCGGCACACCCGCGACGACAAACCAGAACAGCGCGGCAAAGACCGCGTCACTGCCGTTCTCCAGCACCGATTCAGTGGCGGCGCGGGCCACTTCAGTGCGATCCAGCTCACTGGTCTGGCGACTCACCAGGTAACTCACGCGTCGACGGGCTTCGTCCAGGTCATCGCTGCGCAAGGCCTGGGCCACCGGGATCACATGTTCGCCGAGGCTGCGCATGCCGAGGGCACAGTACAACGCGAGGATCTCCAGCACCCAACCGATATAAGGCGCCCACGACAACGCAGTGGCCAGCAGCGTCAGCGGCACCACCGCAATAAACCACGCGGTCACACCATGGCTGCGCCAGCCACGGCCACCGCTGTTGAAACGCTGCTCGATACGCGCGGCAAAATTGCCGAACGCCACCAGCGGATGCCCGCGCCTGGGCTCGCCCAGCAGCGCATCCAGCGCCACCGCAGCGACACACAGCAAGGCCACACTCATTGACGCACTCCCCAGGTATTCTCATACAACATGTCACTCAGCGGCCGCGGTTCGGCCCAGCCTTCGAGCTGCAACATCGGTGCCGGGTAGAACGCCTCGACCGGCCCCAGGCACAACACCGCCAGGGGTTTCGCGCCGGGCGGCAAGCCCAGCAGGTCGGCCAGGGCCTGCGGCTCGAACAGCGAGACCCAGCCCATGCCCAAGCCTTCGACACGCGCCGCCAGCCACAGATTCTGGATCGCGCAGGACAACGAGGCCATGTCCATTTCCGGCAAAGTGCGTCGGCCGAAGATATGCCGCTCGCGGTCATCCATCAGCGCCGCCACCAGCACTTCGGCGCAGTCGTGGATGCCTTCGACCTTGAGCTTCATAAATGTATCGGAACGCTCGCCCAACGCTTCGGCGGTGCGTATGCGTTCTTCCTCCACCAACTGTTGAATCCGGCTACGCAGTTGGCGGTCACTGATGCGGATAAACCGCCACGGCTGCATCAAGCCAACGCTCGGCGCCTGGTGTGCGGCCTGGAGCAAACGGTGCAGCAGTTCGGGAGCCACATCGCCGCCGCTGAAGTGACGCATGTCACGGCGCTCGGCTATGGCGCGGTAGACGGCCTGGCGCTCGGCTTCGGGGAAGGCGTTGTCGGTCATGAGCCTATCGCGGGCAAGCCCGCTCCCGCAGTGGATTCGTGGTGTTTAGCCGAGTGCGATTTGCCTTCGCCGGGCGCAAACAGCGCAGCAACGGCGCGGGGGTTGGAAGGGAAATAGAAGTGGACGTAGGACGCGGTCAGCCGCCCCTGCCGATACACCGCCTCGGCCCCGCGCCCACCATTGGGGCTCACGCCACGGGCAACGGGCTGCCATTCGGTGCTGGTCAGCGAGTGGTGATAGGTATGACCGCGCAACACACCCTCGGGCAATTCGACGCTTTGCAGGGCCAGGGCCGCGAGCTTTTTTTGCATCACCGCATCGCCCTGCAGCAGGCCGACCAGCTCGGCGCGGATGCCGTCGACATCAGTGAGCGAGTCCAACAGATAAAGCATCCCGCCACACTCGGCGAGCAGCGGTTTGCCGGCAGCGTGATGGGCACGGATCGCATCCAGCATCGCGGTGTTTTCCGACAGCGCCTGGTGATGCAATTCGGGGTAACCGCCCGGCAGATAGAGGCTGTCGGCATCGGGCAATTGGCGATCGTGGATCGGCGAGAAGAAGCTCAACTCAGCGCCCATCGCCCGCAGCAGATCGAGGCTCGCACCGTAGGTGAAGGCGAAGGCTTCGTCACGGGCGATGGCAATACGCACGCCGGCCAGCAACGGTTCGGCGCGGGTCACGGGCGGTGCGGCAAAGGTCACCGGCGGCGGTAACGCGACCTCGCAACTGCTGCCCAACGCCTGGGCGGCAGCGTCCAGGCGCAGGTCGAGGTCATTCAGTTCGCTGGCTTGCACCAGGCCCAGGTGGCGACTGGGCAATTCGATAGCGGTCTCGCGGGACAGCGCGCCATACCAGCGCAGGCCTTCGGTGAGGCTGCCTTCAAGCAGTTGTGCATGGCGCAGGGTGCCGACGCGGTTGGCCAGCACCCCGGCGAACGGCAAGTCCGGCTGGTAGCGTGCCAGGCCGAGGGCCAGGGCGCCGAAGGTCTGCGCCATGGCCGTGCCATCGATCACGCCGAGCACCGGGACACCGAAGTGTCGCGCCAGGTCAGCGCTGGAAGGCGTGCCGTCGAACAGGCCCATCACGCCTTCGATCAGGATCAGGTCCGCCTCCCCCGCTGCTTCCCACAGCAAGCGACGACTTTCCTGCTCGCCCACCATCCACATATCCAATTGATACACCGGCGCACCGCTGGCGCGCTCGTGAATCATCGGGTCGAGGAAGTCCGGGCCGCATTTGAACACGCGCACCTTACGCCCCAGGTTGCGGTGCAAACGGGCCAGCGCGGCGGTGACCGTGGTTTTGCCCTGGCCGGACGCCGGTGCGGCGATCAAGACGGCCGGGCAATGACGGGGCTGATTCAAAGTTCGACGCCTTTCTGTGCCTTGATACCGGCCTGGAACGCGTGCTTGAGCATGCCCATCTCGGTGACGGTGTCGCCCATTTCGATCAGCTCGGGCTTGGCGCCACGGCCGGTGACGACCACGTGCTGCATCGGCGGGCGGGCTTGCAGATCGCCAAGGACTTGATCCAGGTCGAGATAGCCGTGCTTGAGCGCGATGTTCAGCTCATCCAGCACCACCAGACCGATGGACGGGTCTTGCAGCAATTGGCGGGACACCGCCCAGGCGGCTTCGGCGGCCGCGATATCACGCTGGCGGTCCTGGGTTTCCCAGGTAAAGCCCTCGCCCATCACATGGAAACGCACTTGCTCGGGGAAGCGGCGGAAGAACAGTTCTTCGCCGGTGCTGTTGCGCCCCTTGATGAACTGCACCACACCGCACTGCATGCCATGGCCCATGGCGCGGGCCAGCATGCCAAATGCCGAGCTGCTCTTGCCTTTGCCGTTGCCGGTCAGCACCAGCAGCAAGCCGCATTCGTTCGGGGAATTGGCGATGCGCTCATCGATCACGGCTTTTTTACGCAGCATGCGCGCCAGGTGGCGTTCGTCGCGCTCGGGGGAATCAGTCATGGCAGCTCTCCGTTGGGGCTGGACAAAAACGGCGGGCAGGAAAAATCAAAAACAGACAGCCAAGCATCGCCCACCGTGATGCTGTTGGATGATCCGGGCCGGTCTCCGGGCTCATGAGTGGCGCGCTAGAGCGCACGCCGACGGCGCGCCTTCCCATATCGCGAGCGATACAGTGGCAAACAGCACCGTTTTGACTCATTTACCGTTGCGGGGGCAGCGCCGGAATCGCGGCAGCACTGTGTACAAGTGCGCTCACTCACCGGCTTCCCTGTTTCACTCAGTCGACCCGTAGGTCACAGAGCACCTGGAACAAGCCGCGAAGGTTAGTGGGTTGGGGGTGGAGCGTCAATTAAAGCTGGCCTTGTACTTGAACCATCGCCGCAACGCACACCTCTACCCTTACAGGCATCCAGGAGAAAACCATGCATAAAACAAGACTCGCCTTACTGATCATGCTCGCGGGCAGCCTTGCCGCCTGCGGCGAAAGCTCGACCCTGAAGGTATCCGACGGCACCGGGCCCTCGCCGCGATTGCCGGAACCGAACAAGACGCTGATCCCCACGGTGAACATCGCCCCGGCCATTGGCTGGCCGGCGGGCACCCAGCCCACGGCCGCCGCCGGCACCCAGGTGGCGGCCTTCGCCGAAGGCCTGGACCACCCGCGCTGGCTGTACGTATTACCCAACGGCGATGTGCTGGTGGCGCAAACCAACGCGCCGCCCAAGCCGGATGACTCCAAAGGCATTCGTGGCTGGGTGATGGAGAAAGTCATGGGCCGCGCCGGCGCCGGTGTGCCGAGCCCAAACCGCATCACCCTGCTGCGCGATGCCGACCATGATGGGGTCGCGGAGACCCGCACGGTATTCCTGGAAAACCTCAACTCGCCCTTCGGCATGACGCTGGTGGGCAATGACCTGTACGTGGCCGATTCGGACAAGCTGCTGCGCTTTGCCTATCAGACGGGCGAAACCGCGATCAAGACCGCCGGCAGCAAGGTCATCGACCTGCCAGCGGGCAGCATCAACCATCACTGGACGAAAAACGTGGTGGCCAGCAAGGACGGCAGCAAGTTGTATGTGAGCGTCGGTTCCAACAGCAACGTCGCCGAGAACGGCCTGGAGGCGGAACAAGGCCGCGCGGCGATCTGGGAAGTCGACCGCGCCAGCGGCCAACACCGCATCTTCGCCTCCGGCCTGCGCAACCCCAACGGCATGGCCTGGGAACCGCAGAGCGGCAAGCTGTGGAC
This sequence comes from Pseudomonas marginalis, assembly GCF_024169655.1. Lineage (GTDB taxonomy): Bacteria > Pseudomonadota > Gammaproteobacteria > Pseudomonadales > Pseudomonadaceae > Aquipseudomonas > Aquipseudomonas paraveronii. The sequence goes on from NZ_JALJWV010000001.1 coordinate 4,480,910, forward strand.
GGCGGTGAACGAGCGCGATGAGATCGGCAGCGACCTGGTGCCGGACTACATCACCTCGGTCCAGGATGGCGCCTTTTATGGCTGGCCCTTCAGCTACTACGGGCAGCACGTGGATGTACGCGTCACGCCGCAAAACCTGGATATGGTGGCCAAAGCCATTGCGCCGGACTACGCCGTAGGCCCACACACCGCCTCGCTAGGCCTGACCTTCGCCGAGGGCAGCAAACTGCCAGCTCCCTTTATCAACGGCGCGTTTATCGGCCAGCACGGTTCGTGGAACCGCAAGCCGCACAGCGGCTACAAGGTGATCTTCGTACCGTTCGAGGGCGGCAAGCCGAAGGGGCCACCGGTCGACGTGCTGACCGGGTTCCTCAACAGCGACGGGCAAGCCATGGGACGACCGGTTGGCGTGGTCATCGACAAGCAGGGCGGTTTGCTGGTGGCGGATGATGTGGGGAATAAGGTGTGGCGGGTTTCTGCGGCTAAGTAACTATTCTCAAGACCGCCACAAAACAAATGTGGGAGGGAGGGAGCAAGCTCCCTCCCACATTGGGATCCTGGTTTGACTTAAGGGTTACGCGCCAGATTTTCAGCCGGCAACACACGCTTGGCACTCAGGTAGGCATTCTGCCAATAGGCTTTGGACAAGGTGTCCAGCTTCACCGTACCGCCCGTTTGCGGCGCATGCACAAAGCGCCCTTCGCCGACATAGATCCCGGCGTGGCTGACCTGCGAGCCACCGCCCGTGGCGAAGAACAACAGGTCACCGGTTTGCAGGTTCTGCTCGCTGACGTCCTGGCCACGCATCACGATCAGTTCGCGCGTGGTGCGCGGCAGGGAGATGCCGGCGGCATCACGGTAGACAAACCCGATCAGCCCGCTGCAATCGAACCCCGAGTCTGGCGTGTTGCCACCCCAACGATAAGGCGTACCGACCAGGCCCAGCGCTCGGAAGAGCACGTCTTCGGCGGCTGGCGAGAAACTCTGGCTGGTGTTGAACACCGGTTTAGGCTTGGCCGCTACGGGCGCAGGCTGCGGTCGGCTTGCGCAGGCGCTGATCAGCGCGGCGCAAACAATAAGAATCAGGCGGGCCGAGGTCGACATGTGCAGAACAATCCTGGTCTGGATGCGGCTTTCGCTGCCGAACGCTGAAAACCAGAACGCGCAAGCAAGGCTTGCGCGAACGGATTACAACAATATTCAAGGATTCTAGCGCTTACACGTCAAACTTCAAGTATCACTTTAACTTTACTTGCTGGCGGTAATCGTCGTCGGGGCCATGGCGAGTGCGCGTTTGGCTTCGATGAAGGTTTTGCTCCAGTAGCTGTCGCCCAGGCTGTCGACTCGAACACCACCGCTGCGGCGGCTGCTGGAGTGGATAAACTGGTTATCGCCCAGGTAGATACCGGCGTGACTGACGCGACCACGACCACTGGTACTGAAGAAAAGCAGATCACCCGGCTTGAGGTTGTTACGCGCGACCAACGGTGCATTCACGTTGATCATTTCGCGAGTGGAGCGTGGCAGGTTCATGCCAGCTTCTTCACGAAACAGGTAACCGATAAAACCGCTGCAATCGAAACCGGCTTCGGAAGTACCGCCGAAACGGTAACGGGTACCGATCAGGGACATGCCGCGCTCGAGAATGCTGTCGGCCAGAACGGGAAGCTGATAAGGCTTGTTGCCAGCGAAGGCGGCCAGTTCTTTTTCGGTTGCCAGCTCTTCCTCATAAACAGTGGAAGACTGCGCAGCAACGAATTTTGCCTGATTTTTATACTGTTGAGCGTGCTGCTCGGCCACTTGTTGAGGGTGGGAGGCGCAACCAAACAACAGAGCTACAAGTGCGAGAGGCACGAGGGGTGCGAAGCGATTTAGCATGGGCACGACCGTGGCAAATGTGTAAAGAAGTCGAGACTATGCCTTCTATCACATCGATTTGCAAATTCAATCGTGACCTATGTGACTTATTGTTTGCGCTATGACATCTAAGCCCTTAATACCCTATGCACGTGTTTTGCGTGGCCAAGCCGGCCCAAACGCAGGTTTTCTGGCGCCTGAAATCTGCTGAAGCCCTACGAAATACAAGGGTTTGCTACCAGCCAAGGGTTTCCTTGAGGAAGGGAATCGTCAGCTTGCGCTGGGCCTGCAAAGAGGCCTGATCGAGCTGTTCGAGCAAATCAAACAACGCGCTCATGCTGCGGGTGCCACGGGTGAGAATAAAGTGCCCGACCTCGTCGGTGAGGTGCAGGCCGCGACGGGACGCACGCAATTGCAGGGCACGCAATTTGTCCTCGTCGGACAATGGGCGCATCTGGAAGATCAGCGCCAGGGTCAGGCGCGACTTGAGGTCGGCCAGCTTGACCGGCAACTCACGGGGCGAGGTCGAAGCCGCGATCAACAGGCGGCGGCCGCTGTCGCGCAGGCGGTTGAACAGATGAAACAGCGCCTCTTCCCAATCCGCCTTGCCGGCGATGGCCTGCAGATCATCCAGGCACACCAGTTCGTATTGTTCGAGGTTGTCGAAAATCCCGATCCCGCGATCCATCAACTCGGCCAACGGCAGGTAAACCGCCGGTTCGCCCATTTGTTCGAAGCGCAGGCACGCGGCCTGCAACAGGTGGGTGCGCCCCACGCCCTGCTTGCCCCACAGATAGATCAGGCTTTCAGTCCACCCGGCGTCGGCTTCGCAGAGCCGCTCGACATAGCCGAGTGCAGCGGCATTGGCGCCTGGGTAGTAATTGATAAAGGTGGCGTCGTCACGCAGACGCACACCTAAGGGCAGCTGAATCGGTTTCATGCTGACTGAACGGCTCCGATCGAACCGTTAGTGGCCTCTGTGAAAAGTTTGCAAAGTTTATACCCGTGACGCTGGGCGCACAATGCAGCAGACCACAAGCAAAATCAAAGGTTTGCGTTAACTTGCTGGATTTACGCGAATTGTTTGACGCGACAGTGCCAGAAACAACAAACCCGGCCTGAGCCGGGTTTGTGACACCGCGATTACAAGTCGGGGTCTTCGACACCCGTATACACATCCGAATCCTTGTACAGATCGTGTACATGACGCACCAGCACCATGATCACCGCCGCCACCGGCAGCGCAAGCAGGATGCCGGTAAAGCCGAACAACTCACCGCCGGCCAAGATCGCAAAGATCACCGCGACCGGGTGCAGGCCGATGCGGTCGCCCACCAGCAGCGGGGTCAGCACCATGCCTTCGAGGGCCTGGCCGACCATAAACACCGCGACAATCCCAAGCATCGGGTACAGGTCACCGCCAAACTGGAACAGCCCGGCGACCAGCGCAGCACCGATGCCAATCACAAAGCCCATGTACGGCACGATGGCTGCCAGGCCGGCAATCAAGCCGATCAACAGGCCCAACTCCAGACCGATCGCCATCAAGCCGGCGGCATAGATAATTCCCAGGGCCAGCATCACCAGTAATTGGCCACGCACGAACGCCCCCAGTACCTCATGACACTCCCCGGCCAGGGACACAATGCGCGCCTCACGGGCGCGCGGCAGCAGGCTGCGAATCTTGGCCATCATGATGTCCCAGTCCCGCAACAGGTAGAACGCCACCACCGGGATCAACACCAGGTTAGTCAACCAGCCGATCAGCGCCAGGCTGGATGCCGTGGCCTGACTGAGAACCACGCCGACGATGTCGGTGGTCTGGCCCATATGCTCGCTGATCGCGGCCTTGACCTTGTCGAACTTCCAGAAGCCATCCGCCAGCCCCAGCTTGGCCTGGGCCCACGGCATCGCCGTATGCTGCAGCCAGTCGAGCATTTGCGGCGCCAGCTCATACAGACGGAACAATTGCTTGGCCAGCATCGGCACCAGCACCAGCACCAGCGCCGTGATGATCAGCGTAAACAGCGCAAACACCGTGACCACGCCCAAGGTCCGTGACAGGCCGGCTTTCTCCAGGCGATCCACCACGGGATCGAACAGATAGGCGAGCAACAGCGCTATCAGGAACGGCGTCAGGATCGAATGCAGCAAGAACACAAAAATGCACAGCAGGGCGATCCCGCCAAGCCAAACCCAACGACGCGTATCCGCCATACACCACTCCATCTTTTATCGGCTGCTATATAAAGCAGAACATTTACCAACGAAAACGCAGTTGCGCCTGCGGCTCAGGGGCGGCGGCCGGCTGCGTGCCGTCCACTGGCGGTTGCGCAGCCAGTGCTTCACCCGCGGGAATCTCCTGCAACCTGGCCAGGCTCAGTTGAGTACGCAACTGATCGGCGCTGCCATTGACGCGATACACAATACGATTGCCATCCACACGCTGCGGCTGGCCGCCAAACGGCTCGAGCAAGTGGCCCAGCGCCGCATAGCGTTCCAGGGTCATGCCCTGCACTTCCAGCAATTGCTCGGTGCTCACGCCCGGCTTGACGGCAAAGCGGGGCGCCAGTTTTTGGCTGACGGCCAGCATCACGGCATCGGCCACGGCGGCGGTGTCGGCCCCTTGCGCGGTGCCCTGCTCGCTCTTGTCGCCCAGCCACAGGCGCCATTTGGCCTGCCATTGGCTGCCTTCCTGGCGCGCATGCACCGCGAGCATCGCATCGGCGCCGTAGCGTTCCGAGGCCGCACGCAACGGCGTGGCGTCCGCGCTTTCCAGATTCGGCGCAGTGGCGACCACCTGTTCATCCAGATCCCCCAACGGCAGGCGCAGCGGCAAGCCACGGTGTTGCGCCGCACGACGCAGCGCCTGGGCGACGGCCTGGCCATCCCCTACCAGGTTGCTGCCGTCGGTGGAGTCGTTCAGCCACCAACCGAGGATCGACGGCCGATTGCTGCCCCAGATCGACAAGCCCGCCCCACGCAACGCGCGATCGGTGCTGACCGGATCGAAATCCACTTGCAGACTTTCCGGTGGCCCGGCGTCGTAGCCGTATTGGCTGATGATTTGTTGCGGGTCCTTGCGCACCGCCGCCAGGCCAGGGCCATCGGCGGCCTTGGCGTCGCCAGTCAGGCGGAGCACCAGGGTTTGAACGGCGCGCTGGGTCGCCTGGTCGCGTTCTTGCGGGGACTGGCTGCTGACCGGTTCGAGTACTTGATAAAGACCATTGAGGGTTTCGGCATGACTCGCCAGGCTGACCAACGACAAGCAGCCTACAAAAAAGACATTACACAGACGCATGGAAGATTCCCGAACGACAAAATTAGCGACTGGAACAGACCGCGTGATCTCGGTTTGCCAAGGCTGTGACCCCAGCGACCGGTAAAACATTCACGGAGTCTCGGTAAGTTTTCCTACTGTCATAACGATAGCGGGTTCAAGGCTATACCTTAATACGCACCGAAGCAGACCCGATTAGCATTTTTTTAATCGGCTTTTTTAATCTATATGGCCCTGCCCGTCGGCCCGAGGATGGCCGCTGCCCCTCAAGCCTGATAAAATCGCGCGCCTTCGCAGACCGTCAGCGGCTGGGCCTTTTCACAAGCGCCCTTGCCCACTCGGTCGTTACCCCTGAATCCCCCCTAAAGGCCTGGATCATGAGCAAGCAACCCTCCCTGAGCTACAAGGACGCCGGTGTAGACATCGACGCCGGTGAAGCATTGGTCGAACGCATCAAGAGCGTCGCCAAGCGCACTGCGCGCCCCGAAGTCATGGGCGGCCTGGGCGGTTTTGGCGCCCTCTGCGAAATCCCGGCCGGCTACAAACAGCCGGTGCTGGTCTCCGGCACCGACGGCGTGGGCACCAAGCTGCGCCTGGCACTGAACCTGAACAAACACGACAGCATCGGCATCGACCTGGTCGCCATGTGCGTCAACGACCTGGTGGTGTGCGGCGCCGAGCCGTTGTTCTTCCTTGACTACTACGCCACCGGCAAGCTCAACGTCGAGACCGCCACCCAGGTGGTCACCGGTATCGGCGCCGGCTGTGAATTGTCGGGTTGCTCCCTGGTTGGCGGCGAAACCGCTGAAATGCCGGGCATGTACGAAGGCGAAGACTACGACCTGGCCGGTTTCTGCGTCGGCGTAGTCGAAAAAGCCGAGATCATCGACGGCTCCAAAGTCGCTGCCGGCGACGCCCTGCTTGCCCTGCCATCGTCCGGCCCGCACTCCAACGGTTACTCGCTGATCCGCAAGATCATCGAAGTGTCCGGCGCCGACATCGAAAACATCCAGCTCGACGGCAAGCCACTGACCGACCTGCTGATGGCCCCGACGCGCATCTACGTCAAGCCACTGCTCAAGCTGATCAAGGACACGGGCGCGGTCAAAGCCATGGCCCACATCACCGGCGGCGGCCTGCTGGACAACATCCCGCGCGTCCTGCCAAAAGGCGCCCAGGCGATTGTCGACGTGGCCAGTTGGCAACGTCCTGCGGTATTCGACTGGCTGCAAGAGAAAGGCAACGTCAACGAAACCGAAATGCACCGCGTGCTGAACTGCGGCGTGGGCATGGTGATCTGCGTGGCGCAAGAGCACGTGGAAACTGCGTTGAACGTACTGCGCGAAGCCGGCGAGCAGCCTTGGGTCATCGGCCAGATCGCCGCCGCTGCTGAAGGCGCGGCTCAGGTTGAACTGAAGAACCTTAAGGCGCACTGATGCCTGCAACCTGTGATGTCGTGGTGCTGCTCTCCGGCACCGGCAGTAATTTGCAGGCCCTGATCGACAGCACGCGCACCGGCGACAGCCCGGCGCGCATCGCTGCGGTGATCTCCAACCGCAGCGACGCCTATGGCCTGCAACGCGCCAGGGACGCCGGCATTGCCACGCGCACCCTGGATCACAAGGCTTTCGAAGGTCGCGAGGCCTTCGACAGCGCCTTGATCGAACTGATCGACACCTTTAACCCCAAACTCGTGGTACTGGCCGGCTTCATGCGCATCCTCAGCGCGGATTTCGTGCGGCACTACGCAGGGCGGCTGCTGAATATCCACCCTTCCCTGCTGCCCAAGTACAAAGGCATGCACACCCATCAGCGCGCCCTCGACGCGGGCGACAGCGAGCATGGCTGCAGCGTGCATTTTGTGACGGAGGAACTCGATGGCGGGCCTCTGGTCGTACAGGCAGTGGTTCCGGTAGAGTCTGACGACTCGGCGCAGACGCTTGCGCAACGGGTTCATACCCAGGAACACAGGATTTACCCGCTGGCTGTTCGCTGGTTTGCCGAGGGACGGTTGATTCTTGGTAAACAGGGTGCATTATTGGACGGCCAGTTACTCGCGGCCAGCGGCCACTTGATTCGAACCTAGGAGTTTTTATGCGTCGCGCCTTGCTCTTCGCTTTTGCGCTGTTCGCCTTGCCTGCGGTGCAAGCAGCAGATTTACATCCTTTCTCCGCCAGCTATACCGCCGACTGGAAACAGTTGCCCATGAGCGGCTCGGCCGAGCGCAGCCTGACCCACAATGGCGACGGCACCTGGACCTTGAATTTCAAGGCGTCCATGATGATCGCCAGCCTCACCGAAACCAGCGTGCTCCACTTCGACAAGGACGCCCTGCAACCGAAGAGCTATACCTTCGAACGCGGCGGCCTGGGCAAGGCGAAGAAGATCAACCTGGACTTCGACCAGACGGCCAAGAAAGTCACCGGCTTTGAAAACAAAGATCCGGTCAACGTTGCCCTGCAAAGCGGCATGCTCGACAAGTCGACCTACCAGTTGGCGCTGCAGCGCGATGTCGCGGCTGGCAAGAAGAGCATGAGCTACAACGTGGTTGAAGGCACCGACGTCGACACCTACGACTTCCGCGTGATCGGCCCGGAAAAGGTCCAGACCAAAGCCGGCTCCATCGACGCGATCAAGGTCGAGCGCGTGCGCGATCCGACTCAAAGCAAGCGCATCACCCAGATGTGGTTTGCCAAGGACTGGGGCGGCATCCTGGTTGCTCTGCGTCAGGTGGAAACCGACGGCAAGGAATACAACATCATGCTGCAAGACGGTACGGTTGACGGTCAGTCTGTCAAAGGTAGCTGATAGCGCCGATGAGTTAAAAAGAGCCTCGCGCAATGCGGGGCTTTTTTTCGCCCGGGATTTTTTAGGCAAGGCCACTATCGCCATCGCGAACAACGCCAATCCAATGCCAAAGCCTTACGCCAAGATGAAACTTTTGTCATAAAACTCAGCAGCCTGCGGCGCAATGTCGCAGCTTACGCGGCCTGCGGGATTGTTGCGAATACTGCAAAGAACTGTTGCAGGAAAAATCAGTTTACCTAGCAAGCTAACAAAACATATAACAAAAGCCTGCGACGACTTGCCGCAGATCAACCAGAGATTGGAGCAAGCAGATGACTGTAAAAGTAACTGAACGCGACGACGAACATATGTCCCACGAAGCATTGGGCCATGGGATTCACATCTGGGATGTACACCAACAAGACCTGCTGGTCGGCATGTTTCATAACGAGAGCGACGCTCATAATTATAAGAACGAGCTCGAAAGCCTTGAGATGAAACGCCAGGCACAAAGCGTCTGAATATTCGCAAGACTCAGGCGCCAGGCCTACGCAGCTTGGTTGCCTGAAAACAAAAACCCGCCTTTGAGCGGGTTTTGTTGGCTCTACAGCCTCACCACATCAGATCATCCGGGATCTGGTAGGCGGCGTATGGATCATCCTCATCCGGCACCTGGCTTTCCGTCAGGATATTGAGCTGGACGATACGCTCCGGCGCACGCTCCTGGATCTTCAGCGCCGCTTCGCGCGGGATCACCTCGTAACTGCCAGCGTGATGCACGATCGCCAGGGAACCGTTGCTCAGCTTGTTACGCATCAGCGTGTTGACCGACAGGCGCTTGACCTTCTTGTCATCCACGAAGTTGTAGTAGTCCTCGGTGGTCAGCTTGGGCAGGCGCGAGGTCTCGATCAGTTGCTTGACCTGGGCCGTGCGGGCCTTGGCCTCGGCTTTTTCCTGCTGCTGGCGGTTCAGCTCCTGGTCGCGCTTGACCTTCTCGGCCATCGCTTCCTGGGCCAGGCGTGCCTGGGTGTCATCGGCCTCGGCCTGGCCCTTGTGGACCAGACGTTGCTGTTTCTGTTTGTCTTTGCCGACCTGCTTGGCCTGCTTTTGGTTGACCAGACCTGCTTTGAGCAACTGGTCGCGAAGGGAAAGGCTCATGGTGCTTACTCACTTAGGCAACTGCTCAACCGCAGCTGGACACATTCTTTTCCTGGCGTTTGGCTTCGCCCCACAGGGCGTCCAACTCTTCGAGGGTGCAATCTTCCATGGATTGGCGCGTATCGCGCAATGCCTGTTCGATAAATCGGAAACGTCGCTCGAACTTGGCATTGGCACCGCGCAAGGCAGTTTCCGGGTCGACCTTAAGGTGCCGGGCCAAGTTGACCGCGGCAAACAGCAGGTCACCGACTTCATCGGCGATGGCCACGGCATCGTTATCGGCCATGGCTTCGAGCACTTCATCCAGCTCTTCGCGGACGTTATCCACCACCGGCAAAGCAGCGGGCCAGTCGAAACCGACCTGGCTGGCGCGCTTTTGCAATTTGGCGGCACGGGACAGGGACGGTAAAGCGGTGGGCACATCGTCAAGTAGGGAAAGCTGCTCGGGGGCATCGGACTTTTCCGCACGCTCCTCGGCCTTGATCTGCTCCCAGCGCGCCTTGACCTGCTCCTCGCTCAGTTGCGGGACATCCAGCGGCGCGTACAGATCGCCGGTGGGGAATACATGGGGATGACGTCGAATCAGCTTGCGGGTGATGCTGTCGATCACTCCCGCGAACTCGAAGCGCCCTTCTTCGCGCGCCAGTTGGCTGTAATACACCACTTGAAACAGCAGGTCGCCCAGCTCGCCTTGCAGGTGATCGAAGTCGCCGCGCTCGATGGCGTCGGCGACTTCGTAGGCCTCTTCCAGGGTGTGCGGGACGATGCTCGCGTAGGTTTGCTTGATGTCCCACGGGCACCCGTACTTCGGGTCGCGCAGGCGGCTCATCAGGTGCAGCAGGTCTTCAAGTGAATACATCGATCTCTATCCGATCAGTTCAGAACGCCGCCGATCTAATGTGGGAGGGGGCTTGCCCCCGATTGCGGTGGGTCAACCAAGAATCGGGTACCTGACACTCCGCTTTCGGGGCCAAGCCGCCTCCCACCTTTCAGACTGTGTTCATCCAGATGTTCATGGCGTGCGGTTGCGCCGGGTTTCGATGATGTTCGGCAACTGGGAAATCCGCCCCAGCAACCGCCCCAACGCGTCCAGCCCCGGAATCTCGATGGTCAGGGACATCAACGCGGTGTTGTCCTCCTTGTTCGAGCGGGTATTGACGGCCAGCACGTTGATCCGCTCATTGAGCAGCACTTGCGACACGTCACGCAGCAGGCCGGAACGGTCGTAGGCACGGATGATGATGTCCACCGGATAGGTGAGCACCGGCACCGGCCCCCAACTGACCTGGATGATCCGCTCCGGCTCGCGCCCGCCCAACTGCAGCACCGAGGCGCAGTCCTGGCGGTGAATGCTCACGCCACGGCCCTGGGTGATGTAGCCGACAATGGCGTCGCCCGGCAGCGGCTGGCAGCAACCGGCAATTTGCGTCATCAGGTTGCCGACGCCCTGGATCTGGATATCGCCACGCTTGCCAGGCTTGTAGCCGGTGGCTTTGCGCGGGATCAACTCCAGTTGTTCGTTGCCCCGCTCCGGCTCCACCAGTTGCTGGGCCAGGTTGACCAGTTGCGCCAGACGCAGGTCGCCGGCACCGAGGGCGGCGAACATGTCTTCGGCGATCTTCATGTTGGCTTTTTCGGCCAACTTGTCGAAGTCCACCTGGGGCAGGCCCAGGCGCGCCAGTTCGCGTTCGAGCAGGGTTTTGCCGGCGGCGACATTCTGATCGCGCGCCTGCAGCTTGAACCAGTGGACGATCTTCGCCCGCGCCCGCGACGTGGTGATGTAACCCAGGTTCGGGTTCAGCCAGTCGCGGCTCGGCGTGCCGTGCTTGCTGGTGATGATCTCGACCTGTTCGCCGGTCTGCAGGCTGTAGTTGAGCGGCACGATGCGCCCGTTGATCTTGGCGCCCCGGCAGTTGTGGCCGATTTCGGTGTGGACGCGGTAGGCAAAGTCCAGCGGTGTGGCGCCCTTGGGCAAGTCGATAGCGTGGCCGTCGGGGGTGAAGATGTAGACCCGGTCCGGTTCGATATCCACCCGCAGTTGTTCGGCCAGGCCGCCGATGTCGCCGAGTTCTTCGTGCCATTCCAGCACTTGGCGCAGCCAGGAGATTTTCTCTTCGTACTGGTTGGACCCGGCCTTGACGTCGGTGCCCTTGTAGCGCCAGTGCGCACACACCCCCAACTCCGCCTCTTCGTGCATCGCGTGGGTGCGGATCTGCACTTCCAACACCTTGCCCTCGGGGCCGATCACCGCAGTGTGCAGCGAGCGATAGCCGTTTTCCTTGGGATTGGCGATGTAGTCGTCGAATTCCTTGGGGATGTGCCGCCACAGGGTGTGGACGATACCGAGCGCGGTGTAGCAGTCGCGCACTTCCGGCACCAGCACGCGCACGGCGCGCACGTCGTAGATCTGGCTGAACGCCAGGCCTTTGCGCTGCATTTTGCGCCAGATCGAATAGATGTGCTTGGCGCGGCCGCTGATGTCGGCGTCAACACCGGTGGCCTGCAGCTCGGCACGCAACTGGCCCATCACGTCGGTGATGAAACGCTCACGGTCGAGCCGGCGCTCATGCAGCAGCGTGGCAATCTGTTTGTATTGGTCGGGTTCGAGGTAGCGGAAGGACAAGTCCTCCAGCTCCCACTTGATATGGCCGATACCCAGGCGGTGCGCCAGGGGTGCGTAGATGTCGAAGACTTCGCGGGCGACGCGGTTGCGCTTTTCGTCGTCGGCGGTCTTCACCGCACGAATCGCGCAGGTGCGTTCGGCCAGCTTGATCAAGGCGACGCGCACGTCGTCGACCATCGCCACCAGCATCTTGCGCAGGTTTTCCACCTGGCCCTGGGTGCCCAGTACCATGGACTGGCGCGGGCTGAGGCTGGCGCTGATGGCGGCCATGCGCAGCACGCCGTCGATCAGCTTGGCCACCAGCGTGCCAAAACGCTGGCTGACCAGCGGCAAGGCAATATGCCCTTCCCGCACGCCGCGATAGAGCACGGCGGCGATCAGTGAATCCTGGTCCAGCTTGAGATCCGCGAGGATCTCAGCGATTTCCAACCCGGTACGAAAGCTTGAAGTGCCCTCCGCCCACAGGTTCTTGGCCGCATTGTCTTGCTGTTCAGACTCACGAGCGAACTCGCAGGCTGCTTTCAAGGCTTCACGGTCCAGTGCCGGGTCGACACTGACGGCATGATCCAGCCATGCCTCGAGATTGATACTACCGTCGGTGTTGATCGGCTGGTGTGCTCTCACCTGTACCATCTTGCTTACCTTCCCTACGACGCACCTTTGATGCGCCAAAAATCATCGCTGACCTGCTTTATCACTAAAGCTCACACACTCCCAGGCAGATCACGGCCCAGGAGAATGCAGGCCAGTCGGATTAAACGGGCATCCTAGCCCGCTTCAAATAACGCCATCGCCTCGACATGCGCAGTTTGCGGAAACATGTCGAGAATCCCGGCACGTTTTAGCCGGTAGCCCTGCTTGACCAGCTCAACCGTGTCCCGCGCCAGCGTTGCCGGGTTGCAGGACACGTACACCAGGCGCTTGGCTCCCAGAGTGGCGAGCTTGCGCACAACCTCCAGGGCACCATCGCGGGGTGGGTCCAAGAGTACCGCAGAAAAGCCCTGTTTGGCCCATTCCGCGTCAGTCAACGACTGGGTTAAATCGGCCTGAAAAAACTGCACATTATGCAAATTATTGCTGATGGCATTGAGCCCCGCGCGCTCGACCATGGTCTGTACACCTTCCACCGCCACCACTTCACGCACCTGGCGAGCGAGTGGCAGCGCGAAGTTGCCCAGGCCGCAAAACAGGTCCAGCACCCGCTCATCGGCTTGCGGCGCCAGCCATTCGAGGGCCTGGGCGACCATCGCCGCGTTGACCCCGGCGTTGACCTGGACAAAATCGCCCGGCCGATACGCCAGTTCCAGATCCCACTGTTCCAACCGATAACCGAGGGCCTGGTCAGGCGCGACCGGTTCGGGCTGGCCCTCGCCATGCAGCCACAACTGGGCCTCATGGAAGGCGCAAAATTCGTTGAGGATCTGCAGGTCGGCGTCCGACAACGGCGCCATATGCCGCAACAACACGGCGATGGACGACCCGCTGAACAGCTCCACATGCCCCAATGCCTGCGGTTTGCTCAAGCGCCGCAGCATGCCGGGCAAGCGCTGCATGATCGGTTGCAAGGCCTGTACCAGCACCGGGCAATCGTCGATGGCGACGATGTCCTGGCTGGCCACGGCGCGGAAACCGACTTCCAGTTTCTTGGCCTTGGCATCCCAGCGCACGGCCACACGGGCGCGACGCCGATAGCCAAACTCCGGCCCGCTCAACGGCGCGGCCCACGCTTGCGGTTCGACCCCCGCCACACGCGACAACTGCTCGGCGAGCATGCGCTGTTTCAGGGCAAGTTGTTCAGCATGGGGCAGGTGCTGCACGCTGCAACCGCCACAACGGCCGAAGTGCGCGCACGGTGCCGGGCGGCGCAGCTCGCTGGCCTTGAACACCCGCTCGGTGCGCGCCTCGACCACTTTGCCGTGGGCGCCCAACACCCGTGCTTCCACCTCTTCGCCGGCCAGCGCACCGTTGACGAACCAGGTGCGGCCTTCGAAGAACACGATGCCTCGACCGTCATTGGCCAGGCGCTCGATGGTCAGGCGTTGCTTCTTGCCCACCGGAATCTGTGGGGTACGGCTGCCGCCCGTCGGCTGGAAGCGCAGGCCTCTCTCGTGCTTGGCCATCAGTTGGGTTCGTCGAAAATGCCGGTCGACAAGTAACGGTCGCCACGGTCACAGATGATCGCGACGATCACTGCGTTTTCCACTTCCTTGGACAATCGCAACATGCCGGCCACGGCGCCGCCGGAGGACACGCCGCAGAAGATGCCTTCTTCACGGGCCAGGCGGCGCGTGGTGTCTTCGGCTTCACGCTGGGCCATGTCGATGATGCGATCCACACGCGTGGCGTTGTAGATCTTCGGCAAATACTCTTCAGGCCAGCGACGAATCCCGGGGATCGACGCGCCTTCCATTGGTTGCAGGCCGACGATCTGGATCGCCGGGTTCTGCTCCTTCAGGTAGCGCGAGTTGCCCATGATGGTGCCGGTGGTGCCCATGGAGCTGACGAAATGGGTAATCGTGCCCTGGGTCTGGCGCCAGATTTCCGGGCCGGTGGTGGTGTAGTGCGCCTCGGGGTTGTCGCCGTTGGCGAACTGATCCAGCACCTGGCCACGGCCTTCGGCGGCCATGCGCTCGGCGAGGTCGCGGGCGCCTTCCATGCCTTCTTCCTGGGTGACCAGGACCAATTCGGCACCGTAGGCGGTCATCGCGGCCTTGCGCTCGGCACTGCCATTGTCGGGCATGATCAGCACCATCTTGTAACCCTTGATCGCCGCAGCCATGGCCAGGGCGATCCCGGTGTTGCCGGAGGTGGCTTCGATCAGGGTGTCGCCGGGCTTGATCTGCCCGCGCAGCTCGGCGCGGGTGATCATCGACAGCGCCGGACGGTCCTTCACGGAACCGGCCGGGTTGTTCCCTTCGAGCTTGAGCAACAGGGTATTGCTGGTTTCACCCGCCATGCGTTGCAAGCGGACCAGGGGCGTGTTGCCGACGCAATCGGCGATTGTAGGGTACTGCAAGGTCATGGCGTATTCGCAATCCAGACTGCGGGGGCGAACATCATACCGGGAAAGCCTGGCGCGCCATATCACGCAAAGTGCGGTGCTTATGGCTTAAAGGCATAAGCACGCAATCAGCCGGTCACGAAGCGGGTCCATTCCTCGCGTGTCAGTTGATCAATCAATTGCTCCTCGTCGCGTGTCCTCATGACTTGAATCTGACGCACCCGCCGCAGATACGCGCCTTCGCTCATCTCCCCGCTTTCGACGCCCTCCTGCGCACGCTCCATTTCTCGATCGTAACGCCCAAGTTGCGCGTCGAACCGCGCGTGGTATTTACGCATGAGAAATTGCCTCCAGTAGTCCTCTTGCGCGAATAAAGCCGGCCAGTCGACATCCGCCTCGGCGGCCACGATGAAGCCGTGCGTCGTGGCGATGAAGTCTGCGTTGGGGCCTGGCATTGTCCTGGCCAAACGCTCGTCGAATCCCAGGGGTAAATCCAGGCTGTGCGCCAACGCGATGCGGCAGGCAAGAATAATGCTGCTCTGCGCCTCCGGCTCTGGAGTGACATGGGAACGCTCCACAATCACATCAATGATCCGGAACCGGTGCATCGCTCGAAAATAGTTCAGGAGTGGCGCGGCATCCCCGTCCGCGTCGCGGGCGAGCAGTTCGATCGGTAGGAACTTAAGCTCCAGCGCGTTGAGTGATAACAGCCAGCCATCCACCCCGCGATTGAGCTCGAAGCGGTGCTGAAACAGGATCACGGCCAGTTGCTCGTTATGGATCGCACTCTCGATCAACTGCCACACACGGTACGTCAGATCGTTCCGTAGCGCCCGAAAGCCGGGAGCGACGAGCGGAGGATAGGCAGCGATACGTTCCAGCAGCGCAAAAAAATCTTCCGCCATCTGGCGTTTCTGCAGTTGTTTCCAGAGTTCTTTATAGCGGGGAACCTCATCGAAAGGCAGCACCACCAACCATCTGTCGGAGCCCGTGGGGGCCGCTGTGGGCTGGGTGTCCAGGCCAAAATCGATATCCGATTGGCCTGGGACCTCACGGTAGCGGCGTATCACTTGCAAGGAGCCCTGTGAAAGCGGGTTACCTTGCAAATTCATCGCGCGATAGACGTTCGGGAAAATAAACAAATCGAGGCTGGTCAGGACCGATATTCGATTGTCACGCAAATCAAAGCGCTCCAGCGATCGCAAGCTGGTGGCGCCAAGGGGCAGGCTTTCAATTTGCGTATTGCGCAGGTTAAGCACACGCAACTTCTTCAACTGATGCAGCTTCAAGCGTTGCCCCTGCCGCAATGGGTTTACCGATAAATCCAGCTTGACCAGGCTGGTCATGTCCGCGAGCCGCTCCACGTCCCCCAGTCGAAACCTGAGCTGATTGTTCGAGAGGTTGAGCAGCGATAAATAGCCCAGCTGTGTCAACCCGACGGGAAAGCGCTGCAGATGATTGCCATTGAAAAAAGCCCAGCGCACTTGCGGGAAACACCTGAGGAAACTCGCGGGAATGGCCTGCAGCCGATTATTTTTCAGGCTCAACACTTCGACATGGCCGAAATAGGCGCCCAGCGTCGGCAAGTCACTCAATGCCAAGTCATCCAGGACGAGTTCATACGGTATCCCGCGAATGGAGTCTTCTTTAGCCCAGCAACGCCGAATGCGCGCAGCCGCCTCACGTTGTGCGGACAAGTGCTCGGGCTTCCCCAGCAGGCACCATCGGTCAAGGTTGTCATTCAAGACGGCGCGCTCTTTGAACATGAAGTTGATCGAGGCTTCCCGCTCCTGAACGGAATCACTCAGGTTATTGAGCAGCTCGAAGGCCTGCTCATCGGTTTTCGTTGGAAACAACTGCCGCAGCCGGGCGACCTGTTCACGGTCCACCGGTCCCCAATGCTCACCGCCGCTCAGCGGGTAACCCACGCGCCCATCCGCCAGGCGCTGCGGCGGGATGTACCAGGGGCGTCGCTGTGGGTCGAACCGGCTGAGCGTGTGTTGCGAACGCTGTTCGATCTCCTGGCGCAGCGCATCGTGGGTGTAGTGCAGGGCGTCACGTTCAATCGACGGTAATGCGTCCAGCAGCACAGCCAGGAACGCCCCAGGACGCCCCGTCGGTTGCCGCTCACCGTTCGCGAGAAGAATGTAGGCCTGATAATCCACGTCGACCGGTTCCAGTATCCGTCTGAGCGCAGCGTCGACCGGGCCGATCCTATCGATCAGGCGACCGCGCTCCCACACCTCGACCCGCAGGTGGCTCGGCCATCCGTCGATGTCCGGCAATGTATGCAGGATCAGTCTTGAGGTCTCTTCACTTGCTGCAGCCGGCAGATACAATCCCTGCAGCGCCCTGATCTTGCGCGCCGCACTCACCCGCCAACGCACGGCCGACATCAGGCTCAAGGGGATGCGGTCGGCCTGCAGGCTGAGGCGCTCCTGCGCGGTGATGTCGCGCACCAGTTCTTCGGCCAGTGCCGCCGTCAAACTGGGAAAATCGCGCTGCAGCACCTGCGCCAACGGATCGCTCGATGGCGCCTGTTTTGGGCTCAGCGCCTTGAAAAACAGGCGCTCCATGTGGGGCCGGTCGCGCGCCACCTTGGCCTCGATCAGCGCGACTTGCTCGACACGGCTGCCCCCCGCCTGCCCCACCAACGCCTCGGCGCTTTCGTTGCCGACCTCACCGAGCACCCTGTCGAAAAAGTCCCGCCCCGCATCCACGCCGCTGCTGACCCGTTGATGAAGCGTGAACCGCTCAAGGGTTTCCAGCACGGCCACCGGCGGGCGTTCATTGCCTGTATGTATCCGGCGCAGGATGTCCGCTGTCACCCCGCTGATCCGCTGAATCTGCTCGATGGCATCCGCCGGCAACGCGCGGGCAAACGGGCCAAGACGCTGGAACGCCTTGTGCCCGTCCCACGTCAGCGGGTTTTCCCATTCATGCCGCCAGGCGCCGGCGCCGTTGTGGCTCAACAATGGGGAATACGCATCGTTCAGGGACGGGTGTACGATGCGCCATGGCTGCTCCGCCACCTTGAAATAGGCATCGTCCAGCCGCAGGTAGCGCTCCGTCCCCTGACGGTAAAGGCCAAGGGCATCGGGCTCTGCGGCGATATGGGCCGTATCGACGTGACTGACGTAGTGCGCGATGTCGCGCCGGTCGGGATAAAACGAGCCGTCCGGCGCACGATGGCGCAACAGGGCGCGAGCGACCTGATTGCGAAAATCGGCGACGCGGTGCTGCGCATCCAACCCGAGTCGACGCTGCTCATCGTCGGACAACTGACGCATGATCGCCAGATAGAAAGCGTTGGCGCCGCTCAGCATGGCGCCGGTGCGCGACTCACGGTGGTAATACGGTGAAAATCGTCCTTGGTCCTGATCAATGACCACCACGCTGCGGTCTTGCGCCCCCTGCGAAACATAGGGCACCGCTTGCGTGGCCGGGCTGACCAGCAACGCCTGGGCGCTGCCGTCGCGCAGCACGCAGTGGGCGAAATGCGCGGCCCAGTCCTGGGTTTGCCGGGCATACCGGCGCGGATGAAACAGACCATCGACGATGGCTTCGCGGCGCGCCACCTGGCGCGCGGCGCGCAATGCGTCGTAAAGCGCCTCGGGTTGCAGTTGCGACTGCAGCAATTGGGTCTGCTGATGCGCCGATAACGGGTGTTCGCGCAACACCTCCAGCAGCCGCGCCAGGCTCAATTCGGGGTGCAAGGTCCGTAGTTGGGCAATCACCGCCGGTACGGGCTGATCGAGGTTGACACGCTCGGGCAACAAGCTGAGCACCGACGCACTCGCGCCCGCTGCGTCAGCACGCCGGGTCTGGGCAAACCGCGTGAGCGCGTCAAACAGGTCGATCCTCAAGGCCCTGGCTTTAGTCGCCAATTGCTGGCACAGCACCTGCACGCCCCCTGAAACAAGCGTCGGCAACAACGCCACGATAGCCTGTGCCGGATGGGCGGTGAAGCGGCGCGGCGTGGCATAGGCGAACGCATGGTTTTCCAGCGCGGTCAGCGTGACCACCGCGGTTGTCGCGCGCGTTGCCTGTTTGCTGTAGCGACGCACCTCCAGGCCCTGATGGTTTTCAATGCTCAAGCAGGTCTCCACCGGCCAACCCTGCAGTTGGGTGAGCAGCGGCGCCATGACGTCCAGCGCGTCGATCGGCGCGGGGCGTTCGGGGTCGGCCGTGGCCACCCAATCGATCAGCCGGTCGGCGCGCAACCGATGCACCGCGTCGACCAGGGACGCCGACGCGGGCGCGCCCTCCCATACCTGGCTCAAGGTCTGCACCGAGGTAGCGCTCGTTTCGAGGACAACCTCAATGTCCCGTAGCGGTACGTCCTGACTGCCGAGCATTCTTTCGAGCACCTGCGGGCTCGTCAGCTGCCGATGCTCGGGCCCTGCACCGTGCTGCCGGGACAAGCGTTGATACAAGTGCTGATGGCGACGCTGCACGCTGCGCGCCAAACGAGTATGCAATCGGCCACTGATCAGCAAATCGGCAAGGTCGGCAAACCCCTGGACCAACTCGACCGGCTCACCCAGCAGCGCCCGCTGCCCACCTTCGACCAGCGCTTGCTCCATCGCCACGAACATCGCAAAGGCCCTTACCCGCCCCAACCCTTTCAACGCCCCCGGCACCGGGATCAACAGCACATCGAGAATTTCACTGATGAGGGTCTGGAACAGCTCAAGCATCGTGGACATAAACCCGGGCGTCTGGTGGGCCAGCTCCTGCAGATTGGCGCGACTGCGCTTGAGATAGAAATCGTTCAAGCTCACCGGCGGGACCTTTTGCACGGCGTTGCGCACATAGCCGACCTTGTCGACGATATCGACTTTCGGAATCGCTCGGGCCAGCCAGTCGACCAGCTTTTCCAAGCCCTCAAGGTCGCGACGCGGCTGCGCGGTCTGGGCGATTTGCTTGAGCCGCGCACAGTCACTCAGACACATGATCTGGTACAGCCAACCGGTCTGCCCCTCGCGGTAGGCCGAATGAAACTGCGCATGAAACACCTCGCAGGCTTCCCGATGGCTGTCGTGATGACGCAGAGACCCGCCGGGGCGATTCGGGATAAAACTGAAGGCCCCCTTGCAACCGCTGACGGAGAACACGATGTGGGGAATGCTCAAGCTGTCGCCGGGAGGCTTGCCGACGTACTGCCCGACAAAGCCGATCGATTGTGGCAGCCAACTGACGTTGTCCGTCCCATGGGGCACGAACAACAGCATTTCCTCTACGTGCTCCCAGCGCGCCTCTCCCGCCAACGCACGTTTCACCTGCTGGTATTTGTCCCGGTCGACGCGGCTGGCTTTGGTGTCCCTCAAGGCGTCGATGAGGGCAAACGCAAACTCGGCATTGGCTAACCGCATGATGCCGCTGCCCAGCGAAGCGTTGGCCTGCAGCGCCTGGTCGAGATGGTCGCGCAGTTGCCCGCCGAGATCGAGCCGGCGCACCAGCGCAATGAAATCGCTGGCGGTCGCATTGACGCCCTGGTCGAGGTAACTGGCATCGGCCAGGCCGGTGCGGCCGGGGTAGCTCCAACCGGTCAGGCCGTCATAGTTCATACAGGCGGCGTCCCATAGGGTCACGTGCGAGACCAGGATCTCATCGCCTTTAAATTCGCGCCGGACTCGACCGGACGGCTTGAGGTAACGGGTATGGATCTTCGCTACCGTAGGGTCGATGTCCTGGCCGGTCAGGGCTTTCAATTCACTGCGCAACGACGCCATGGCGTGTTCTTCGAACGCAACGGTGAATTGGCGAATGTCGCGCTCCAGGGTGTGCTGGGCATCGATCCAGGCCCTTTGCAGGCTCACGTACTCGCGTTGTTCTGCGAGGTTTAGCACGCCCAGAAGGCCATCGAACTCGGTTCTCAAGGCATCCAGGGCTTGCAAGGCCGACCACTCCGGGCCAGCCATCAAGGGCGCGCGCTGCTGCGCGATAAAATCGGTCAGTTCGTTCTGCGGCGCGGGGTTAATCGGCTCGCCCATGGTGTCGCTCCTGAAAAGCTCAGCCTAGCGCCTCGCCGTCAGCCTCTCAGGTAGTTATGTAGCGCCATGGATCAGCCGTGGTTCTTGTCGAAAACCGCCGGCCCCATCGCCGCGATCTGGCCCTCGATCAACGCATCGAAGGGGTTGAGCAACGGCTCGAACGATGTCGGCGCCTCCAGCACCTGCAACGCCTGCACAATCGCCTCTACCGTCGACAACGCACCGGGGCCCGGCGCCTTGCGCAGGCGGTAGCGCGAGACGGCGCCCGCGGCCAGCGTCACCCTGGGCAGCGCCGCCAGCAGCGGGTTGAGGTGCAACAGCTTGCGCGCCTTGCGCCAGGTGCCGTCGGGCACCACCAGCAACACCGGCTCGTCACCCGGCCCATACGCCTGCAGCGGTTGGGCATCGTCAGCCGGAAACAACAGGCGCGCCTGATAACCAGGCGGGTTCAACAAGCTCGGCAGATCATCGAATACCTCGCCCACCACCAACTGCGCATTCTTCAAGCCCAACGCCGCCAGCCGCGCGGTATTGAGCGCATGGTTGACCTCGCTCGGGTGCTGCAGCAGTAACACGCGGGTGCGGCTGTCGAGGCTGGGGATCAGCGCGCACAGGCAATGGCTGGCGGGCCGCAGGCAACGGGAGCATTGGGGTCTGGACATGGTTTTTCAGGCCTGGTTGAGCTGGGTTTTGAGCAAGTCGCGAAAGGTCTGGATCAGCGGTTCACGGCTACGGCCACGGCGCATGATCATCGAGAACGGCGCCTGGTAGCCGAAGGTCGCCGGCAGCAGCACGCGCAGGTCGCCCTTGTCGGCCCAGGCCTGGGCGTAGTGCTCGGGCAGGTAGCCGATGTAGGCGCCGGACAACACCAGGATCAGTTGCGCCTCCATACTTTCCACGGTGGCGGCGCTGTGCTTGAAGCCATGGCGTGCCAGCTCCGCCTGGCTCCAGTAGCCGCGTCCGACCATGCGTTGTTGGGTGATCACCTGTTCAGGGATGCGCCGCTCATTGAACAGCGGGTGCCGGGTGCTGCAATACAACCAGTGCTGCTCGCGGTACAGCGGCATATAGATCAGCCCGCTCATGCGATTGGAAAACGCGCCGATGGCCAGGTCCAGGCGGTTGTCCTGCACGCCCAGTTGCAGTTCGTAAGGGCTCAGCACCGACAAATGCAAATGCACCGCCGGGTGTTCCAGGCTGTAGGCGCCGATCACCTCGGCGAACGGCAGGGCCTTGTCGCTGACGGTGGAATCGAGCACGCCGAGCTTGAGCGTGCCACGCAGTTCGCCTTTGAGCGCGGCGGCGTATTGCTCGAAGCCTTCGAGCTCGCCCAGTAGCCGCAGGGTTTCCTGATGGAACAGCTCGCCCTTGCTGGTCAGGCTGAACCCGCCCCGGCCACGGTGGCACAGCACCAGGCCCAACGCCGATTCGAGCTGGCTCATATAGGTGCTGATCGCCGAGGTCGAGAGGTTGAGTTCGTGCTGCGCATTGGCGAACCCCTGGTGGCGCACGATGCTGACGAAGATGCGCAGGAGTTTCAGGTCGGGCAAGGCGTTGGCCATGGTCGGCTCCGGGGAGGTGATCGCAGCAGTCTACCTGTCGGCATTAGTTTAGAAAAATCTGAACTAAGTATTTACCCCTAGCGATTCTTCCTACCCCGGGCTTTTCGCAGAATCGGCCACTAATAAACACAACACGATGAGGCAATCCCGTGGACAAGATTTTCCACCAACCACTGGGCGGCAACGAAATGCCGCGCTTCGCCGGCATCGCCACCATGATGCGTCTTCCCCATTTGCAATCGGCCAAGGGCCTGGACGCGGCCTTTATCGGCGTGCCGCTGGACATCGGCACCTCGCTGCGCGCCGGCACCCGCTTCGGCCCGCGGGAAATCCGCGCCGAATCGGTGATGATCCGCCCGTACAACATGGCCACCGGTGCCGCACCGTTCGACTCGCTGTCGGTGGCCGACATCGGCGACGTGGCGATCAACACCTTCAACCTGCTCGACGCCGTGCGCATCATTGAAGAAGCCTACGACGAGATCCTCGAGCACAACGTGATCCCCATGACCCTGGGCGGCGACCACACCATCACCCTGCCGATCCTGCGGGCGATCCACAAGAAACACGGCAAGGTCGGGCTGGTACACATCGATGCCCATGCCGACGTCAACGACCATATGTTCGGCGAGAAAATCGCCCACGGCACCACCTTCCGCCGCGCGGTGGAAGAAGGCTTGCTCGATTGCGACCGCGTGGTACAGATCGGCCTGCGCGCCCAGGGCTATACCGCCGAAGACTTCAACTGGAGCCGCAAGCAAGGCTTTCGCGTGGTGCAGGCCGAAGAATGCTGGCACCACTCCCTCGCGCCGTTGATGGCCGAAGTGCGCGAAAAAGTCGGTGGCGGCCCGGTGTACCTGAGCTTTGACATCGACGGCATCGACCCGGCCTGGGCGCCCGGCACCGGCACCCCGGAAATCGGCGGGCTGACCACTATCCAGGCGATCGAAATCATCCGCGGCTGCCAAGGCCTCGACCTGATTGGTTGCGACCTGGTAGAAGTTTCGCCGCCTTACGACACCACCGGCAACACCTCGCTGCTGGGCGCCAACCTGCTGTACGAAATGCTTTGCGTACTGCCCGGTGTGGTGCACCGCTGATGAGCACCCATGAGGTGTTGAAAGCGGCGGCCGACCTAGTGTCGGCCTTCGCACGCAACGACCGCGAGGCTTACTTCGGCGCATTCAGCGCCGACGCCAGCTTCGTGTTCTACACCCTGCCCCAGCCGCTGCTCAGTCGCGATGCCTACCAGGCGTTGTGGGACAGCTGGCGCCGGGACGAGGGGTTCGAGGTGCTGTCCTGCATCTCGAGCAACGCCGTTGTCAGCCTGCAGGGTGATGTGGCGATTTTTATGCATGACGTGGCCACCGAGCTGCGCATGAACGGGGAGCAATTCAATAGCCAGGAACGCGAGACCATTGTCTTCACACGACAAGGGTTGGACGTACAACAAAAACAAGGCCTGTGGCTGGCCTGTCACGAACATTTGTCCGCTATGCCGGAAGGGCTGCCGCCCCCTTAGCCAATGTGATCGGAGCTGATCATGAATAATAAAAACAACGAAAACAGTATTCGCAAGATAGAAACCAACGGGGTCGAACAGATCCCGGACCACGAACGTAGCGCCGGGCCCAAGGATCTGTTTCGCCTGATCTTCGGCGGCGCCAATACCTTTGCCACGGCGGTGCTGGGCGCCTTTCCGGTGCTGTTCGGCCTGTCGTTCCAGGCCGGCGTCTGGGCGATTGTGCTGGGCGTGCTGGTGGGTGCGCTGATCCTGGCGCCCATGGGCCTGTTCGGGCCGATCAATGGCACCAATAATGCCGTGTCGTCCGGGGCGCACTTCGGTGTGCATGGGCGGATTGTCGGCTCGTTTCTGTCATTGCTGACGGCGATTGCCTTCTTCTCACTGTCGGTGTGGAGTTCGGGCGATGCACTGGTCGGCGGTGCGAAGCGGCTGATCGGCCTGCCGGAAACCGACCTGACCCTGGGCCTGGCCTACGGCGTGTTTGCGATTCTGGTGCTGACGGTGTGTATCTACGGCTTTCGCTTCATGCTGTGGGTCAACCGCATCGCGGTATGGGCGGCGAGCCTGCTGTTTCTGTTGGGGATCTTCGCGTTCGCGCCGACCTTCGACAGCCACTTCGCCGGCAGCGTGGCCCTCGGCCAGAGCGGCTTCTGGGCCGCGTTTATCGGCGCGGCGCTGGTGGCGATGAGTAACCCGATCTCCTTCGGCGCGTTTCTCGGTGACTGGTCGCGCTATATCCCGCGTGAAACACCGAAAATTCGCATCATGCTCGCAGTGGTCGCGGCACAGATCGCCACCTTGATCCCGTTCTTGTTTGGCCTAGCCACCGCGACCATCGTCGCGGTCAAGGCACCGGACTACATCGCGGCCAACAACTACGTCGGCGGTCTGCTGGCGGTGGCGCCGAGCTGGTTCTTCCTGCCGGTGTGCCTGATCGCGGTGATCGGCGGCATGTCCACCGGCACCACGTCGCTGTATGGCACGGGGTTGGACATGTCCAGCGTGTTCCCGCGCGCGCTGTCGCGGGTCAAGGCCACGCTGCTGATCGGGCTGATGTCGATTGCCTTCATCTTTATCGGACGTTTCGCCGCCAACCTGGTGCAGAGCGTGTCGACCTTCGCGGTGCTGATCATCACCTGCACCACCCCGTGGATGGTGATGATGATCATCGGTCTGATCGTGCGTCGCGGCTTCTACTGCCCGGACGACCTGCAAGTATTTACCCGCGGCGAACGCGGCGGGCGCTACTGGTTCAGCCACGGCTGGAACTGGCGCGGCCTGGGGGCCTGGATTCCGAGCGCGTTGGTGGGGCTGTGCTTCGTCAACCTGCCGGGGCAGTTTGTCGGGCCATTGGGCAACCTCGCCGAGGGCATCGATATCAGCCTGCCGGTGACCTTGGGGCTGGCCTCGGTGGTGTACCTGAGCTTGCTGCGCCTGTTCCCGGAACCGGCTGCCGTGTACGGCCCTACCGATCCGCGCAGCGAACGCACGGACGTGCGCGCTGAACCGGCGCTGCAAAAAGCCGCCTGATTTCCATAAAAAAGATAATCGGAGACCCGCCATCATGGCTTTGGATTTATTCGTCGTACTCCTCTACGCCGCCGGCATGCTCGTGCTCGGCTATTACGGCATGCGCCGCGCCAAGACCCACGAAGACTACCTGGTCGCCGGGCGCAATCTCGGCCCGTCGCTGTACATGGGCACCATGGCCGCCACGGTATTGGGCGGTGCGTCCACCGTCGGCACCGTGCGCCTGGGGTATGTGCACGGCATCTCCGGCTTCTGGCTGTGCGCAGCGCTGGGCATGGGGATCATTGCGCTGAACCTGTTCCTGGCCAAACCGTTGCTGAAGCTGAAAATCTTCACCGTCACCCAGGTCCTGGAAAAACGCTACAACCCCATGGCCCGCCAGGCGAGTGCGGTGATCATGCTGGCCTACGCGCTGATGATCGGCGTGACCTCGATCCTGGCCATCGGCACCGTGCTGCAGGTGCTGTTCGGCCTGCCCTTCTGGATTTCGGTGCTGCTCGGCGGTGGCGTGGTGGTGGTGTACTCGACCATCGGCGGCATGTGGTCGCTGACCCTGACCGACATCGTGCAGTTCGTGATCAAGACCGTCGGCCTGATGTTTATCCTGCTGCCGATCTGCCTGTACCGTGTCGGCGGCTGGGACGAACTGGTGGCCAAGCTGCCAGCGTCGAGCTTCAGCTTCACCGCGATCGGCTGGGACACAATCATCACCTACTTCATGATCTACTTTTTCGGCATCCTGATCGGCCAGGACATCTGGCAACGGGTGTTCACCGCCCGTGACGAAAAAGTCGCCCAGTACGCAGGCACCTTCGCCGGTTTCTACTGCATTCTCTACGGCCTGGCCTGTGCGTTGATCGGCATGGCGGCCCATGTGCTGATCCCCGATCTGGATAACGTCAACAACGCGTTCGCCGCGATCGTTAAAATGTCGCTGCCCGATGGGATTCGTGGGTTGGTGATTGCGGCAGCGTTGGCGGCGATGATGTCGACGGCCAGCGCCGGCTTGCTGGCGGCGTCCACCGTGTTGACCGAAGACCTGCTGCCACGTTTGCGCGGCGGCAAGCAGTCGAGCCTGAACATCAACCGCCTGTTCACGATGCTGACTGGTATCGCGGTACTGGGCATCGCCCTGGTGGTGAACGATGTGATCAGCGCCCTGACCCTGGCTTACAACCTGTTGGTGGGGGGCATGCTGATCCCGCTGATCGGGGCGATTTTCTGGAAGCGCGCGACGACCTCAGGGGCGATTACGTCCATGACCCTGGGCTTTGTGACCGCGTTGGTGTTCATGTTCAAGGATGGCTTGGACGCGAACACGCCGATCTACTACAGTCTGGCGGTGGCGTTGGTGAGTTTTGTCGGAGTGAGCCTGTTGTCGCGCCGGCCTGAAACGGTGCCAGCTCGGGCGGCCTGAACAAACACCTGGCCTATCACGTTTTCTTCAGCGGGTGCGACGTCGGATGTCGTACCCGTTTTTTTTGCGTGGCGTACAAGACAGGGTGGGGGCGGGTTTGCTCGCTCCTACACAAGCCCGCGCCTACATTAATTCTGCGGCATTACAGCGGCTGCAATTCTGCGGCATTACAGCGGCTGCGGTTTACCGCCGACGTGGACGACGTTGCTCATCATCCGTGCGAATGGGCACCGGCTGCAGCGGGGGCTCGATCAGACCCAGCGCAACGCCAAGGTCGTGGAGCCAGTTTTGGATTTTCTCTTTCATGATTGCCCCCTTTGAGGGTAGTGCCGGTCGGCGGGAATTCGTTCGCCTCTTCCTACAGATAGTAGCCCTAACTCCTACGTATTGCTTCAACGAAACCACAACGAACTATTACTGAATTGATTCAAATGCCGACGGATCGTTCAGGCAATCGCACAGGCATCTTGCGGCGACTCTGCCTGACCTTCGCGCTGCAGTTCGATCCATGCGTTGAGATTAGCGCCGAGCATACCCTTTCGCCACATCAGCCAGGTGGTCGCAGTGGCAAAAGGCCCAGATAGGGGATGAACGGACACACTGTCCTTGCCTGGCAGGCTGTCGAGCATGGATTCGGACATCAGGGCCACGCCGGAACCGGCGATCACACAGGCGAGCATGCCCTGATAAGACTCAATCTCAATGGCGCGGCCCATGGCCACGCGCTCGTGGGAAAACCACGTCTCCAAACGCCGGCGATAGGAACAACTGCGTCGGAAGGTGAACACCGCACGGCCGGCCACATCCTGGGGACCGTGTACCGGTGGGTGGTCGGCTTCGCAAATCAGCACCAGCTTTTCGTCGCACAAGGGCACACCGTCCAGCGTCGCGAGGGTCAGCGGGCCGTCGACCAGCGCAGCGTCAAGACGCCCGGTGATCAAGCCTTCCAGCAGCTCCCCGCTGGGCGCCGACTGCACCTGCAAATTCACCAGCGGATACGCCTTGTGGTAGCGCGCCAACAGTTTCGGTAAGTGAATCGCGGCGGTGCTGTACATGCTGCCCAGCACAAAGTCGCCGGCCGGTTGCCCGCCTTGCACGGCACCGTGGGCTTCGTCGTGCAGCGCCAGCAGACGGGTGCTGTAGTCCAGCAACACTTTGCCCGCCGGGGAAAGCTGCAGGCGTTGACGTTCACGGACGAACAACTCGACGCCCAGTTGTTCCTCCATCTGCTTGAGCCGGGTCGACAGGTTCGACGGCACGCGGTGCAAACGCTCGGCAGCGCGGGTGATGGAGCCCTCTTCCGCCACGGCCTGGAAAATGCGCAATTGACTGAACTCCATACCTTTCTCCAAAACTGAACAAGTTGATCACTATTATTCAATTTTACAGAACATCAATCCACCTTAGCCTGCACGTCATTCGCTTTCCCGCAGGAAACCTTGCACATGTCGCCGTTGACTCGCCTCCTCGCCAGCTTTATTGCCTTGATGATGGCCATGGGCATTGGCCGCTTCGCCCTCACCCCGCAAATGCCGCATTTGCTGAGCGAAGGACAGATCGACCTGACAGGTGCCGGGCTGATCGCTGCCGCCAACTACCTGGGCTACTTCGTCGGTGCGGTGGATTCAACTTTTGCCCGCAGCCATCGCCATGTGCGCGCCCGTTTGTACGGCGGGTTGTGGTTGTGCGTGCTGCTGACCCTGGCGTCGTACTGGGCCCATGGGTTCTGGCCGCACCTGTTGTTGCGCTTCGGCACCGGCGTGGCCAGCGCCTGGGCACTGGTGATGATCACCAGCCTCAGCCAACCGCTGGCGATTGCCGCCGGGCGGCCACGCTTGGGCGCCCTGGTGTTTGCCGGGCCGGGCCTGGGGATTCTGTTGACCGGCCTGCTGGCGCTAGGCTCGAACCTGCTACGGCAAAGCTCCGCAACACTGTGGCTGGTCTATGGCGGGGTGGCGCTGCTGATGCTGTTGGCGATCCTGCCTTTCCTGCCTCGACCGAGCCTCACTGACGCGCCCATCAGCGGCGCGGACAGCAATGCGAGCATCGCGCACCTGGGCTGGATTTATTTTCTGTTCGGCCTTGGCTACATCATTCCGGCGACCTTTCTGTCACAGATGGCCAGCGCGCAGTTCAAGGGCGCCTGGCAGGCAGACCTGTTCTGGCCATGCTTTGGCCTGGCGGCTGCGCTCGGTGTGGTCGTGGCGAGCCTGCGCCGCAAGGCCGCGAACACAACCCGTCGCTGGCTGATGACAACCTTATGGCTGCAAGCGGCGGGCGTGTTTGCCTGCTTGCTCGGCAACGGCTGGGTCTGGCGCTGGGCGTGTTGCTGTGCGGCGGGCCTTTTCTGGCGTGTATGCAGTTGGTGATGGCGCGCTTGCGGGAGGTGGCGCCTCACGGCTATCAGCGCAACACCGGAGTGCTGACTGCCTGCTTTGCCATCGGTCAACTGAGCGGCCCGTTGCTCGCATCGGTGAGCAATCACCTGAGCGACGGCCTGCAACCGGCGCTGGTAATTGCCGGTTGCGGGCTGTTATTGGCGGGCGCGGGGTTGCTGCGCCCCGCTACGACGGTCAGCCAGCAATCAGCGGCGTTGGCACGCGAGCTTGTTCGCGTCGAGCGAGCACCAGCAAAAACAGCCCACCCAGGAAACAGCCGGTAAACCAGGCGAAGTTGGCCATGCCCTGCAATGCCGGGGTGAACGTGATCGCGACGCCCACCAGCGTCGCCGGCACCAGAGCCTTGACCGCCATCCAGTTCACGCCACCGTCGAAGTAGTAGCGCCCGCTCGGGCTGTCGTCGAACAGCGCGTCTACGTCGATCTGCTGTTTTTTGATCAGGTAGAAGTCCACCAGCAGAATCCCGAACAACGGCCCGATAAACGCGGCGAGTATGTCCAGGGTGTAGTGGATCATCAGCGGGTTGTTGAACAGGTTCCACGGGGTGATAAAGATTGAAGCCACCGCAGCAATCATGCCGCCGGCGCGCCAACTGATTTTGCTCGGCGCAACGTTGGCGAAGTCAAACGCCGGGGACACGAAGTTGGCGACGATATTGATGCCGATCGTGGCCGTGACAAAGGCAAAGGCGCCCAGCAACACGGCCACGCTGTTGTCGATACGCGACACGGTGGCGATCGGATCGTGGAGCATTTCGCCGAATACCGGCAAGGTGCCCGAGACGATCACCACAGTCACCAAAGAGAACGCCAGAAAATTCACCGGCAGCCCCCAGAAATTACCGCGACGCACGTCCTGCATACTGCGGCAGTAGCGGCTGAAATCACCGAAATTCAGCGTCGGTCCGGAGAAGTAAGACACCACCAACGCCGTCGCCACGATCACCTGGCCAAAAGCCTGCCAGCCCGACAGGGATTTTTCCGCCAGGGTAAAGCTGATATTCGCCCAACCCGCCTTCCACACGATCCAGCCGGCCAGGGCGAACATCACCGCATAGACCACCGGCCCGGCCCAGTCGATAAAGCGCCGGATAGACTCCATGCCCGCCCAGAATACGGCCGCCTGCAACACCCACAAGCTGAGGAAACCAAACCAGCCCAGGTAGGACAGGCCCGCGAAGTGCGGCTCTGCATACACGGCCATCTGTGGGAAAAAGCGCAGCACCACGATGATCAGCGCACTCGACGCCAGATACGTCTGAATCCCGTACCACGCCACCGCGATCAAGCCACGTATCACCGCCGGAATATTCGCACCGAACACCCCAAACGCCAGTCGGCAGATCACCGGGTACGGTACGGCCGCTTGCTGGCTCGGCTTGGCCACCAGGTTGGCGATCAATTGCACGATGCAAATGCCCGCGAGCAATGCAATCAGCACCTGCCAACTGGCCAGCCCGAGGGCGAACAGGCTGGCAGCGAAGACGTAACCGCCGACGCTGTGGACGTCGCTCATCCAGAAGGCAAAGATGTTGTACCAGGTCCACTTTTGCGGCAGTGGGCCCAGGTCCTGGTTGTACAGGCGCGGGCTGTAGCCTTTAGGCAATTGTTCGGTCATCGCTGGGCTCCTCGAAATACCCGCCTGCGCTGCCGTAACGGGATGCATACGGAAGGCGGCACGGTTTGTATACGAGAGAGTCAGCAGAATGCGCGCCAATGGCACACAATCCCCACGGGACGGGGTGCCAAAGGATGTATCGAGAGTTAGATCGGTGTATACCGCTCAGCAACGGTGCACGCCTTAATCCTGTACACAATCACTTGCACACCCGTTGTGCACACAGGTGCCTGACTGTGCACTAGGCGGCGCTGAGGAATGTGGCCACGTTGCTCAGGTCATCTGCGCCGTAGGCCGACAGAACAAGGATTTACGGGTCATCGGCACAGCTTCTGTAGGAGCGATTTGCGCCTACAGAAGAGCAAACCGCACTCAGCTCAGTTCAATGCGATCGGCATGAATCACAATCTGGCCCTGCTTGTAGAGCGCACCAATGGCCTTCTTGAAGTTGCCTTTGCTGACGCCGAACAAGTTGCTGATCACCGCCGGGTCGCTTTTATCGCTGACCGGCAAGCTGCCGTTGTTTTCACGCAACTTGGCGAGGATCTTCGAGTTGAGGCTGGAGGCCGCTTCCTGGCCAACCGGCTGCAGGCTCAGGCTGATATTGCCGTCGGCGCGGATTTCCTTGATAAAGCCTTTCTCTTCCTTGCCCGGGCGCAGGAACTTGAACACTTCGTTCTTGTGGATCAGGCCCCAGTGCTTGTTGTTGATGATCGCCTTGAAGCCCATGTCCGTGGCCTCGGCCACCAGCAGGTCGACTTCCTGGCCCACCTCGTAGTTGGCGGGCGTCTTGTCGAGGTAGCGGTCAAGACGCGCGGTGGCGGTGATGCGCTTGGTGTGTTTGTCGAGATAGACATGCACCACGCAATATTCGCCAGCGGTCAATTGACGTTTTTCTTCCGAATACGGCAGCAACAGATCCTTGGGCAAACCCCAATCGAGGAAAACACCAATGCTGTTGACTTCGACGACTTTCAAACTGGCAAATTCGCCAACTTGAACTTTGGGTTTTTCAGTGGTGGCGATAAGTTTGTCATCGCTGTCCAAGTAAATGAATACGTTAAGCCAGTCTTCATCTTCACTGGGAATATCTTTGGGGATATACCGATTAGGCAAGAGGATTTCACCGTCTTGCGCACCATCCAGGTACAAACCAAAGTTAGTGTGTTTAACCACTTGCAAACTGTTGTAGCGCCCGACTAAAGCCATTTCCAATACCCTCATTGCGTGGGCGGCATTCTACCCGAGTTGCGCCCTGCACGCGCGCGCGCCTGAAAAATCGCGGGCTCGCATGGCGTTCTACTGGCTGCGCCCCGCTCGTCTGATCAGTCGGCTGAATTTTGCAGCGCTTGCGGCGCCCGGCAGGCCGCGTGGTTTCGAGTTAAAACAGCAAGTTAGGGGCTTATTTCGACGACAAACTTTGCGTGTTTCGGCCATCACAGCAAATACCAGAGGATATTTACCAAGCAATTGTCAAGCATTTCCTGTACTATGCCTGGCCAAGTTAATTTTCTACAGGTTAGTGGCCGCCATGCGCGTAAAAGCATCCAATAGCAAAGCAAAGCCAGCTCCCGCCGTCGAAACCAGCGAGTCGATCAACAGCCAGATCGCTGCGTTCCTCAAGTCCGGTGGCGAAATCCAGCAGATTGCCAAGGGCGTGAGCGGCCAGACTTTCGGCCCGTCCAAGCAGATCAGCCTGGGCAAGAAGTAAGCTGACGGCGCAATACACCTGGTCCCTAAGCGTCTTGCCAGCAAGGCGCTAGGACTAGAGTCCGAAACACCCTCTTGCTTCACCCCCTGCGCCACAAAATCGACGAACGGGCCTCAGCGCCTGGCATTCGCCGGTATGCTTGCACGCGTCTAGCACGGGCATCCGCCTGATTTCTTCCGTTACTGCTCCTCGCTTTTCATGGAGTGAAGCATGCTCAAACCGATTATTTTCCTGCTCAGTGCCCTCGCCGCGAGCCCACTGGCCGAAGCGCAAATTTTCCAGCGCGAATTGGGCGACTTCGATCTGAAATTGGGCACCACGCCCAGCCGCAGCATGGCCCAGGGCCTGGTCAAGCCGACCTCGCCGGGCAGCGACGCCTTCCACGGCGGCCTCGACCTGAGCCACGACAGCGGCCTGTACGTCGGCCAGTTCTCACCGAACATGGGCCTGTCTTCGGCGAGCAACCTTGAAATCGACTCGTACCTGGGGTTCAAACACCCCTTCGACCAGACGCTGGGCTACGAAGTGGGACTGATCCACTACAGCTATCCCTCGCTCAGCCCCCTCGACAGCCAGGAGTTCTATGGCGGCCTGAACCTGCTGGGCAATCGCTTCGGCGCGTCCTTCAGCAATGACCCCGACCGCCAGGACAGCACCCTGTTCGCCGACCTTGGCGGTACACAACCGTTCGGCATCGGCGTCAGCATGAAGTACACCACGCATCAACTGGGCAGCCCGGTCTCGGTGGACGGCGGTTCGATCCGCAGTTTCAGCGACTGGTCGGTGCAATTCTCGAGGGCGTGGATGGGCGTTGACCTCGACCTGATCTACAGCGACTCCAGCCTCAATGGCGGCGACTGCTCGGCCTACTCCGGACACAATTCGCAATGCGATGGGTTGTTGACCCTGAAGGCTGCGCGGACGTTTTATTGATGGGCTGAACTGTCGCACCCAGCGCGGGTTCACATGCATCACCCCCTCTGCGCAAGGACCTGCCCATGTTGCATCGGCTCACATTTCTGCTGGTATTCGTGATCGCGAGCCTGGTGCTTGGCGGCTGCAACCGTGTGGGTTTGGCCTATCGCAATCTCGATGTGATCATCCCGTGGACCCTCAATGATTACCTGGACATGAACGCCGGGCAGAAGCGCTGGTTCAACGACACACTCCAGCAACACCTGGCCTGGCATTGCACCACGCAGTTGCCAGGCTATCTGGACTGGCTCGACCGCCTGCAACAGATGGTCGACAACCATCAGGTCAGCGACAGCGCCTTGCAGAGCCGTACCGGCGAAGCCAAACAGGCGGTTAACGAGATCGCACGCGCGATCACCCCGTCGGCGGTCCACTTGCTGCGCGGGCTGGACGACCAGCAGGTCAAGGACATGAACGACGCCCTGGCCAAAGACCTGCGCAAGCGCCAGGACGAATACCTGAAACCGCCCCTGCCGCGACAGATCCAGGCGCGTGCCGAGCGTATGAGCAAGCGCCTCGATACGTGGATCGGGCCGCTCAGCGCCAGCCAGCAGCAACGCGTGACGGCTTGGTCTGCGGAGCTGGGTGACCAGAACCAACAGTGGATCGGCAACCGCGCCCGCTGGCAGGCGCAGTTCATCGACGCCGTGCAACAACGCCACGACGCCGACTTTGCGCAGAAAATGCAACAATTGTTGGTGGACCGGGAACGTGCATGGACCCCGGAATACAGGGAGGCTGATGCCCAGACAGAAACAGCAGCGCGCAGCCTGATCGTGGATCTAATGGCGCAAAGCAGCGTACAACAACGCCAGAAATTGACGCACAAAATCGCAGGCGTGCGCAGCGATTTCAAGGCGCTCAAATGCCTCAACGCCGCCGCTGACTAGAACGTGGGAGCAAGACTGCTCCCACATGCTCTTCAGGCAATCGCCGCCTTGGACGCCACGTCATCAAACGTCACCGGTTCCAGCGCATCCACCTGCTCATCCAGCACCTCACGCGGGTGAGCGTTGCCCGGTATTGAGCTGTCGATCAAGGCCAGCAATTGGGCACCTCGCGGCGTCAGAACAAAGTTCTCACCACTGCCACCCTCGTCCTCTGGCCGCGACTCGATAAACCCGCGCTTGAACAACAGCGCTTCGTAATCCGCAGCGGTCTTTTTCAGCGCATCCAGATTGCCGGTGGACTCGCCCGCCGTGGCCTTATCAGCGGCTTCCTCCTCGGCGTATTTGCGCGGGGCAAAGCTGCCCTCGCCATTCTGCACTTCATGCAGCAGACGCTCGATCAGATCCCAGTTGTAAGTCGTCATCCTGATTCCTCCTGCGGGCCAAAGGAAAGTAACCCGTCTAGAGGTGTGACACGCGACGTCACTGGCCGTTCAGCCGAATGGACAGGCGTCATTGCGCTGAACTTTCCAGACGTTCGCCGCCTCACCTGAGCGGAAAGAAGCTGCGACCAATGCAAAAACCGAAGGCAATAAAAAACCGGACAACGTCCGGTTTTTTTGTAGCGGCCCGGCCTTACTCGGCAGCTGGCGCTTCCGGCTTGCGGCGCTTGAGTGGCGCCATGCCGTCCTTGCTGACCAACGACAGGTTGTCGGTCTTCGGCCGGTTGGCGATCTTGCGCTTGGTCGGCGACTTGGCGCCGGCTTTTTTCTTGTCACCCTTGCCGTCGACTTTTTTCTTCTTCACGCCCACGGCCTTGCCCGACGCCTTGACCTTCTTCGGCCCGGTGTAGGTGCCTTTGACTTCCTTGATGGTGCGGCGCTCGAACGACTGCTTGAGATAGCGCTCGATGCTCGACATCAGGTTCCAGTCGCCGTGGCAGATCAGTGAGATCGCCAGGCCATCGTTGCCGGCACGCCCGGTGCGGCCGATACGGTGGACGTATTCGTCGCCGCTGCGGGGCATGTCGAAGTTGATGACCATGTCCAGGCCGTCGACGTCCAGGCCGCGCGCGGCGACGTCGGTGGCGACCAGGATCTTCACCCCACCTTGCTTGAGGCGGTCGATCGCCAGCTTGCGGTCCTTCTGGTCTTTCTCGCCGTGCAGGACGAACGCTTTGTAATCCTGCGCCACCAGGCGGCCGTAGATGCGATCGGCCGCAGCCCGGGTGTTGGTGAACACGATGGCCTTCTGATAGGTCTCGTTGGCCAACAGCCAGTTGAGGATCTGTTCTTTGTGGACGTTATGGTCAGCGGTGATGATCTGCTGGCGCGTGGTCGCGTTCAGGTCGCTGACGTTGTTGACCTGCAGGTGCTCGGGGTTGTTCAGGACCTTGGCAACCATGTCGCGCAGGGTCGAACCGCCAGTGGTGGCGGAGAACAGCATGGTCTGCTGGCGATTCACACATTCAGCCACCAGGCGCTGCACGTCATCGGCAAAGCCCATGTCGAGCATGCGGTCGGCTTCGTCGAGCACCAGCACTTCGACTTCCTTGAGGTCGAGGTTGCCGGCGTTGAGTTGCTCGATCATGCGGCCCGGGGTGCCGATGAGGATGTCCGGGACCTTGCGCAGCATGGCGGCCTGGACCTTGAAGTCTTCGCCGCCGGTGATCAGGCCGGACTTGATGAAGGTGAACTGCGAGAAACGTTCGACTTCTTTCAGGGTCTGCTGGGCCAGCTCGCGGGTCGGCAGCAGGATCAGGGTCTTGATGCTGACGCGGACTTTGGCCGGGCCGATCAGGCGGTTAAGAATCGGCAGGACGAAAGCGGCCGTCTTGCCACTCCCGGTTTGAGCCGTCACCCGCAGGTCACGCCCTTCGAGCGCGAGCGGGATGGCCGCTGCCTGCACAGGCGTAGGCTCGACAAATTTAAGCTCGGCCACGGCTTTGAGCAGGCGTTCGTGCAGGGCGAATTGGGAAAACACGGGTGCTACCTCGAAGAATTACAAAATATCAGCTGCATAGGGTAACGGTTTCGGGCGTCCAAACCGAGTTTCTTTACGCGAACAGGGCTAATCAGCTGCTTTTTTGTTAAGGCGTTTGTCCGTAACGCCAATGTTGCGGCACTTAAATGCTCTAATCGCCCGGTCTTGTCTTACAGAAGAATCGGTTTCACCCATGGATATCAAACAGCTCTGGCTCAACGTCAAAGACCTTTGGAGCGCCCTCGACGAACATCCCCTGCTGCATTCCAGCCTGGGCTTGCTGGTGCTGCTG
Source organism: Pseudomonas marginalis (assembly GCF_024169655.1). Lineage (GTDB taxonomy): Bacteria > Pseudomonadota > Gammaproteobacteria > Pseudomonadales > Pseudomonadaceae > Aquipseudomonas > Aquipseudomonas paraveronii. The sequence goes on from NZ_JALJWV010000001.1 coordinate 4,517,510, forward strand.
GTGGTGGCCCTGTTGCTCGGACGGGCGGCGCGTTACCTCATCCTGCATGCGGTCAAATTGCTCGGGCGGCAACCGGCCCTGCACTGGCTCAACGACCTGCGCCACAACAAAGTCTTCCACCGCCTGGCGCAGATGACCCCGTCGCTGGTGATCCAGTTCGGCCTGCACCTGGTGCCGGACCTGAGCAAGACCGCAACGCTGTTCATCGGCAACGTGGCGTTGGCGTTCACCATCCTGTTCATGGTGCTGGCCATGAGCGCGCTGCTCAACGCCCTGCTCGACATCTATGCGCGCACCGAACACGCGCGTACCCGCTCGATCAAGGGTTATGTGCAGTTGGCGAAGATGGTGCTGTTCGTGTTTGGCGCGATCATCATCGTCGCCACCCTGATCGACCGCTCGCCACTGTTGCTGCTGTCCGGCCTGGGTGCGATGTCGGCGGTGATCTTGTTGGTGTACAAGGACACCCTGCTGTCGTTCGTCGCCAGCGTGCAGTTGACCAGCAACGACATGCTGCGGGTGGGCGACTGGATCGAAATGCCCCAGGTCGGCGCCGACGGTGACGTGGTGGACATCACCCTGCATACGGTCAAGGTGCAGAACTTCGACAAGACCATCGTCTCGATTCCGACTTGGCGCCTGATGTCCGAGTCGTTCAAGAACTGGCGCGGCATGCAGGCGTCCGGCGGGCGTCGGATCAAGCGCAGCCTGTTCATCGACGCCAGCGCCGTGCGCTTTCTGCGCGACGATGAAGAAGTCCGCATGACCCAGGTCCACCTGCTCACCGACTACATCAGCCGCAAGCAGGCCGAACTCAAGGCCTGGAACGAAGCCCAGGGCCAAAGCGCGCAGTTGTCGGCCAATCGCCGGCGCATGACCAACCTCGGCACCTTCCGCGCGTATGCCCTGGCTTACCTGAAAAGCCACCCGGACATCCAGCCGAACATGACCTGCATGGTGCGTCAGATGCAAACCACCGCCCAGGGCGTGCCGCTGGAAATCTACTGCTTCACCCGCACCACGGCGTGGTCGGATTACGAGCGGATTCAAGGGGATATCTTCGATTACCTGCTGGCGGTGCTGCCGGAATTCGGTTTGAGCCTGTACCAACAGCCAAGCGGCACTGACCTGCGCAGCGGGCTGTTTGCAATGACGCAGAACGCCACCGCCGCGCAAGCGCTGGAGAACTGACACCGCGCACGGTGAGGGGCTCGCTTGCCCCTTGCCTGTTGGATCGCCCCCCAGCGCCAAATCAGGCCTTGCGCTACAGGCCAAGCCTGCCCGGCAAATAGCTGACGAACATGTTTAGTTGCCACCCTCCGCAAAATCAAACCCACGTAGCAACAAAGAAAACTTCACCTATACATTTAGTGAATTTCACTATCCAGGCGCCCGATTTTTAATCTGTTTTTAGAAAAACCAAAGCTATAGCATCTGGCCATCGAACAACTCTGTGAGAAGGCGTTACTTATGTTATGGACAACTAAGCTTTCAGATGATGCGGCACACTTTGTATTAAGTTCGGATGCGGAAGCGCTGACTCACTACTGCAGTGCAACTGGCTTTTCTCAACCTCGCGACTTTTATACCGACAGCCCTTACCAGCGACCTTCAAGGCCGCAGGACGTGACCGATGCAATTATCAGCACCCGCCTGACAAGCGACCAACTTTCACACAGCCAGCATCTTTTGGCGCAACGCTTGTTATTGAACATCTATGAACAAGACTTGGTCTTTTTACCCAAGCCGCCCATGGCACTGGATCTCAAGGCATTCAAGAATTTTTATGATCCGCAGCATGCCGCGTCCGGTAAAAAGATTCGTCCGCTACTGGAGCAATACCTCTACAACTGGCTCAAGGAAGAGGTTCACATCAACGGTCCCTGGTGCCTGGACTCCTTCGTCGCCCACACCGACAAGGTATTGGACGATGTGGCCCGGTCCGACTCCAAGCTCCATGAAGTCCTGACCACCAGCCGCCATCCCGAACGTGCTGCGCGGTTTTTCATGACGCAATGCGCCGGCGACTTCCTCAGTGAAGCCTCGGCCATGGCGCGCAATGTGCTGGGTAACTGCGGCGTGTACACCAGTGAGCTGTTCAAGATCCTGATCGACGAATACGGCTACGGCATCGACAAGAAGAAGCACAGCACCATTTTTGAAGACATGCTCAAGGACATGAACATGTCCCATCACGTGCATCACTACTGGCAGTTCTATACCCCCGCCTCGCTGTCGCTCACCAACTACTTCCATTACGTGTCGGCCAACCATGGCGAGCTGTTCCGCTATATCGGCGCCATGTACTACACCGAAGCCACACTGGCCCTGACCACCCAGCATCAGTCACGCGCTATCAAGACGATCTTCAACGGCGCGGTCTCCACCGAATACTTCGATGAGCACTCACACATCGATGTGCATCACGGAAGAATGGCCCTGCAACGCCTGATCCTGCCGATGATCAAACAATTCGGCAACGCGATCATCCCCGACCTTATCCGTGGGTTTGAGGAGTTCCGGTTACTGCAGGACATCGCCGACGATGAGCTTTATGCCCATATCAAGTGGCATGACGAGATGGATGAACACCGCGCCCACGCCAGCGCCCTCCATGGCCGCAAGCCGGTGGACCTGACGATCACCGAGCCTGAACACGAGCTTTCGGTGCTGCACACCCACCCCAATGACGAACTGTTCTGGGTCGAATCCGGCGAGCTGGATTTTGTCGCCAGCCCCGAACTGACCGTGCGGCTCAAAGCCGGGGAAGGCGTGGTGATTCCCAAGGGCATGCTGCATGGCACCTGCATCGTCAGCCCCTCCTGCACCTACACCGTCACGGCCATTTGAGGACCCCGCCCCATGAAAGCCATCAGCCTGAACCTCAGCCATACCCACTATGTGGCGGTGGACGGGAAAACCTACTTTCTCAAGCGTCATGCGCATTCGACTCAACTGCTGCCGACAGCCTGCCCCCATCGCGGCGGCCCGCTGCACATGGGGGAAGTGACGGGTGACGGGCAAAGCGTGATCTGCCCCTGGCACGACAACGCCTACAAGGTCTGCAACCTGGAAAAGAAGTCGCTGCCCACCGTTCGCGTCAGAAACCAGATCAGTACCGTCATCGGTGACACCGAGCGATGCGTACCTCTCCTTAAACTCTCTCGTTACGACTGATGGTGCCCATGAATAATAAATCGACCCTTGCTGCGTTTTATTCGATCGTGACCCTCTTCACCGGCCTGGACATGGCGATTGTGATCGCTATGGTCTGGTTCGGGCTGGAGACCACCGGCTCGACGTTCCTGGTGGGCGCCACCTTATGCGTAGCGACCGTAGTGCCGTATTTGTGCGAACAGTACATCGGCAAGTTCTTCACCATTGAACTGAGCATGAAACGACTGCTGTACATTCGCCTGACCGCGTTCGCCGCCGTGCTGGGGCTGTCGTTTACCGACGCGGCGCTGTTGCCGATCGGTTTCCTGGCGATTGCCTTCGTGGTGGGAGTCACCGACTACTTCACCATCAGTACCCTGGAATCGAAAAACACCAAGCTGGTGCTGGCCGGGCTGACCAACAGCGACACCTCGGCGCGCTTGATGCAAACCTCCATCCAGATCGGGGCCTTTGGCGGTGCGCTGCTGGGCGGCGTGATTGTGGATGTGTTCAGCGTCAACCAGACCCTGCAGATCATCAGCCTGGGGGCGATCCTGTCATTGGCGGCGATTCTTTTTGTGGCGCCAACCCCCGTCGCCGATACCCCCGAGCAGGCCGCCGACGGCCACACGGCGCAGCCTCTGCACCTGCCGCGCAACCTGTACATCCTGATCATCGTGTTGAGCATGATCGGCTTCCATATCGGCGCCTTCAACAGCCTGGTGCCCATCGTGTTCCAGAAGCTCAACGAATGGAACGCCACCCTGTTTGGCGTCGCCAGCGGCCTGGCCGGCCTGGGTGCCTTCAGCGCCGCAGTGCTGCCACGGATCAAGCTCAACAGCTACAGCGCGATCCTGCTGGTGATACTGGCCGACGTAGCAATCGTCTATTTCCATAACCTCTACGTGATGATGGGCGCCGCCTTCCTGCTGGGTTTCTGCATCAACAGCCTGCGCATCCAATTGCGTAAAACCCTGATTGAGTCGGCGTCCAACGCACGGATCGCCGACGTGATCGCCGCCAAAAGCTCGCTCTACTACCTGCTGGTCAGTGGCTCGGCGCCGATGATCCTGACGTTTTTCACCACCGCTGCCTTCCTCGGGCTCGAAGGTGCGCGCGTGCTGATGATCGTCTCCGCCGCGCTGTTGGCCGCTGCCGTACTGGCGTGGAACCTCACCCCTGCCGTCGCGGCCACCGCCACCACCGAATAGGAGTACCTGCTTTGGAAACCGTACTGATCGTTGACCCGTTCTCCACAGGCAAACTCTACGCGCCCTTGCTCAAGGCTCAGGGCGTAAGGTGCATTGCCGTGATTTCCACCGACAGCTTGCCCAAGCATTTCACCGATGACCTGATCAGAGAAAACTTCGACGCGGTCTACCACTGGGAAGAGGGTTTGCTGGAGATCCTCGAACCGCTGTCGCTGAGCGCCGTGATCGCGGGTTGCGAAACCGCGATCTACCTGACCGACTACCTCACCGAAGTCCTGCGTATTCCCGGCAATAGCCGCATCACCAGCGACCTGCGTCGCAACAAGTTCTCGATGCAGCATGCCCTGAAAAAACACGGGCTGGCGAACATTGAGTCGCAACTGCTGAGCTCGCCGACGCGCATCGCAGAGGTGGTTGCCACGCTGAAGGACACCGCCACCTATGTAGTCAAGCCGCTCAATTCCGCCGCCACCGAAGGCGTGGTGTTTGCCCAAGGCCGGGCGGGCGTCGAAAGTGCCTTGAAGAATGCGGCCTGGCAGCGCAAAAACGACCTGGGGGAAATCAACCTCGGCTTCATCGTGCAGCCGTTCGTCTCAGGCCCGGAATATGTGGTGGATATGGTCGCCTTTGACGGCGTGTACATCATTGCCTCGGTGTGCAGATACACCAAGGTCCAGAAAAACGGCAGCATGTTTGTCTACGAAAGCCTGGACACCCTCGATCCCCGCGCCGAGGAACTGCAGCCGCTGACCGACTACGCCCGCCAGGCCGCTGCGGCGCTGAGCATCGAGGTCGGCCCGATTCATATGGAAATCATCTGGTCTGCAGACGGCCCGGTGATGATTGAAGCCGGCGGCCGCTTGCATGGCGGCATCGCACCGCTGTTGTTTCAACAGGTGTACCACCCCGACTTGCTGTCGCTGGCCATCGACAGCTACCTCGGCCGCCCACGCCCCCGCACGGATGCGGTCAGCCAGATCAGCCACGGCCGGATCGGGTTCTTCTGCTCCGATGAACAACGCACCTTCGCCACCCCCTCGTCGCAGGCCTTGCAGAGCGTGATGGAGGACGAGGCCTATTGCGGCCACCGCTACTTCATCGACGCCGGCGATACCACGCCGATCACGATCGACTTCGCCACCTGTCCGGGGCTGTTCTGGCTGCAACACCTTTCGGCACCGCAACTGGACATCAGTACCGCCAATCTACGTAAAAAACTGTGGTGTTAAGGCAATGAAAAGTCGTTTAATCATCCGAAAATCAGCCAGTGATCTGGGCATCAACAATGCGTGCGCGGCGGTTATCGAAGACATTACCGTGTCGGACGACCAGAGCTTCGTCAGCGTCCTGCAAAGTAACCTCAATCACGTTGCGTCCCACCTCAACGAACTGGACTCCAACGTCATTTACGACGGCTTTGCCAAGCAACTCAAAAAGCTCGGCTACGAAAACACCGTCAGCGCCAACGAGAAACTGTTGCGGCGCTTCATCGCCAAAGGCGTCCACCCCATCAACAACATCGTCGATGCCTATAACGCCGTGGCGATCCGGCATGGGGTCAGCATCGGCGTACACACCTATCATCAGCGGGATGATATTTACGTCATGCGCTCGCAGGCCCCCAGGGCTTTCCGACCATTGTTCGCGAAGAAGGACATTACGATTCCGGCGGGCGACATCGTCTATACCTGCGGTGACGTGCCCCTGGCGAGCATCGGCAAGGTCGACGCCGACGCCCATGACTTCAGGCTGACGAAGGACTCGTCCAGCCTGCTGGTGGTGGTGCTGGGGCACGACGACACGACGTTTGCCTTCAACCAGGCCGTCATCGAAGAGTTCGTCGACACCCTGCGCCAGCGAATGCCGGCCTTGAGTCATCACTTTCTCGAGACCGTACACGATCACGCCTGAGGCTGATGCCGCGTAGCCGTTGCCGAAACAGCAGCGGCTAGCGCCAGGCCTTGAGCACCGGGTTGACCACCACCTCGCGCACATGCTCGATCTTCAGCAGGTTGTCCTTGAACACCATCAGCTCTTCGAAGTTGCGGTATTTGACCTCGAGCATCATGTCGACGTCGCCGAACAGCGAGTAAGCCTGAACCACTTCGCGAAACTGGTAGATCTTCGGAAACACCAGGTGACAGTTGCTGCCATTGAGCATGAGCATCAGAAACGCCGACTGCTGGGCTTCTTCATCTTCAGCGACGTTGATGGTGAAGCCGAGGATAATGCCCTTTTCGATCAGTTTTTGAACCCGCGATTCGACGGCGGTTCGAGACTTGTGAACTTGTCGCGCCAACTGCGCCAGGCTGACCCGGGCGTCGTCCTTCAAGGCCGCTATGATCTGTTCGTCAACCTTGTCCACTCTGCCGCCCCCACACTTTTCTTTTCGATAACAGACTTTCATTCCCGCTCACGCATGCCCAGGGCCTATTACCCCGCAGACTGTACGCCTGCTTCGGGTTTTATGCCCAACCGACTGATCCACACCGCGCCCAGAATCACCAAGCCGCCCAGCGCCAGGCGGCCCAGCGGCTCGTGCTGGTTCCAGATCAACAGGTTCAATAGCAGCCCCACCGGCACATGCAGGTTGTTCATCACCGCCAGGGTGCCGCCGTTGACCAGGCACGCGCCCTTGTTCCACCAGTACATGCCCAGGGCCGTGCTGACCAGCCCGAGGAACACCAGCACGCCCCACTGCAGCGGCGCTTCGGGCAGGAAATCGGCCTTGCCGAACACCAGGAACGCCGGCAACACCACCAGCAACGCGCCGAGGTAGAAGTAGCCGAAGCGCCGGTAGTGCGGCAGATCACTGGGGTAGCGCGCCACCAGATGCTTGTACATCACTTGCCCGGCGGCGTAGGTGAAGTTGGCCAGTTGCAGCAGCAGGAAGCCCATGAGGAAGTGCGGGGTGATTTGATCGAAACGAATGAGCGCCGCGCCCGCCACCGCGACCAGGGCGGCGACCAGTGCCCAGGGGTTGAAGCGCCGGTTGAGGGCGTCTTCGATCAGGGTCACATGCAACGGCGTAAGGATGGTGAACAGCAGCACCTCGGGCACCGTGAGCACGCGAAAGCTCAGGTACAGGCACACGTAGGTCACACCGAATTGCAGCGCACCAATGAACAGCATGCCGCGCATGAAGGTCGGCTCCACCGAGCGCCAGCGCGTCAGCGGAATGAACACCAGCCCGGCCAACAGCACGCGCACCAGCACCGCGAAGTAGCTGTCGACGTGACCGGCAAGGTATTCGCCGATCAAGCTGAAGGAAAATGCCTGTATCAGGGTGACAACCAGTAAGTAGCCCATGCGCGCCTCGTATCGAATGGGCGGGACATTAAAGGTTTTCGGCGGTTCACGAAACTCGGGGCAAAAAAAACCCGACCTCGCTAGAGCGGCAGTCGGGCAGGAGCACTCAGGAGCAACAAGTGCAAAGGGAGGTTTTTACGCGGACTTGAAGGGTTTGCGTGGGGAGATATAAACACCCCGCGATTATCTGACGATTAAAGGATCACGCGACTTGCGCCAGCAACGCCTTGGCGTGGTTGATGCCTTTTTCCTGGAAGTCGCCGCTCAGGTTCACCCCTTCGGCGTGAATGAACGTCACGTCATGAATCCCGATAAACGCCATCACCTGACGCAGGTAAGGTTCCTGGTGATCGGAGCTTGCACCGGTGTGAATCCCGCCCCGGGCGGTGAGCACGATGGCCCGCTTACCGATCAACAAACCCTGGGGGCCGGTGGCGGTGTACTTGAAGGTCACACCCGCGCGCAACACATGATCCAGCCAGGCTTTGAGGGTGCTGGGGATGGCGAAGTTGTACATCGGCGCCGCCATCACCAACACGTCGGCGGCGAGCAATTCGTCGGTCAATTCGTTGGAGCGATCCAGAGAGGCCTGCTCGCTGGCGTTGCGCTGATCCGCCGGTTTCATCCAGCCGCCGAGCAGGTTGGCGTCCAGGTGCGGGAGCGGGTTGAGCGCCACGTCGCGCACAGTGATCTGATCCGCCGGGTGAGCCGCCTGCCACTGGCTGATGAACTGCCGAGTCAGTTGGCGGGAGATCGAATCCTGCTGGCGGGCGCTGCTTTCGATGATCAGAACGTTGGACATGGCTGCGTAGGCTCCATCTGTAATTGCTGTAAGTCGATGGAGGAAAGATTAACCAGAGCCAATTCGATAAAAAAGCGCAAAAAACTGCTACAACCCATCTAGAAATTTGTTTATAAGCGGAGTATTCCTGTAGACATGCTCCGCTGCTGCTTTATTTCGGGGCACAGGCCAGGGCGATACGCATCTTGATGATTGCGCGGTTGAACTTGGCGGTGGTGTTGGTGCTCTTGCCCGCCGGCACGCTGACAGTACGGCGACGTGGCGCTTCCGGGCCATTGGTGAAGGTGACGGAACACACCGCGTCGTTGGTCCCGTAGTTGTTCAGTTGGATCGAACTGATGTCACCGTCCACGTCGGACGCGGTGTAATCCACGCTCACGCCGTCGATTTTTTTTGTCACGTCGATCGGGTAGGCAAACGCGCTTAACGGCAGCAGCGCCAGCAACACACAACATAATTTTCTCATTCGGCAGTCTCCAATAAGGACTGTCAGCTTAGGACAAGAGGAGCTCATCTTGAAAGCGCCCCGCGTTACCCTCGATCAATGGCGCACACTGCAAGCCGTGGTCGACCATGGCGGCTTCGCCCAGGCGGCCGAAGCGCTGCACCGTTCACAGTCCTCGGTGAGCTACACCGTGGCCCGCATGCAAGACCAGCTCGGGGTGCCGCTGCTGCGCATCGACGGGCGCAAGGCCGTGCTCACCGACGCCGGCGAAGTGCTGTTGCGCCGCTCCCGGCAACTGGTGAAAAACGCCAGCCAACTCGAAGACCTCGCCCATCATATGGAACAAGGCTGGGAAGCCGAGGTGCGCCTGGTGGTCGATGCCGCCTACCCGAATGCGCGCCTGGTGCGCGCCCTGACCGCCTTTATGCCGCAGAGCCGCGGCTGTCGCGTGCGCCTGCGCGAGGAGGTGCTGTCGGGCGTTGAAGAGCTGTTGATCGAAGGCGTGGCCGACCTGGCGATCAGCGGCTTCAGCATCCCCGGTTACCTCGGCACGGAGATGAGCAACGTGGAGTTTGTCGCCGTCGCTCACCCCGAGCATGCCCTGCACCGTATGAATCGCGAACTGAGCTTCCAGGACCTGGAAAGCCAGATGCAAGTGGTGATCCGCGACTCCGGGCGCCAGCAGCCGCGCGATGTCGGCTGGCTCGGCGCGGAACAGCGCTGGACCGTCGGCAGCCTCGCCACGGCGAGCAGTTTCGTCGGCAGCGGCCTGGGTTTTGCCTGGTTGCCGCGACACATGATCGAGCGCGAACTCGCCGAAGGCGTGCTCAAGCAGCTACCCTTGGAACAGGGCGGCAGCCGCCACCCCACGTTCTACCTGTACTCGAACAAGGACAAACCCCTGGGGCCGGCGACGCAGATCCTCGTGGAGCTGCTGCGCACATTTGACACCGCGCCCCTGGATGCGCCTTTCGCCGCCCCGCAGCAAGCCTGAAACGGAGTTCATGCATGGCCTGGTTCGAACATGAAGGGTGCAGCCTGCATTACGAGGAATATGGCCACGGCGCCCCACTGATTTTGATCCACGGCCTGGGCTCCAGCAGCCAGGATTGGGAGTTGCAGATTCCGGTGCTGGCCCGGCATTACCGGCTGATCGTGGTGGATGTGCGCGGCCACGGGCGCTCGGACAAACCCCGGGAGCGCTACAGCATCAAAGGTTTCACCTTCGACCTGATCGCCCTGATCGAACACCTGGACCTGCCTCCCGCCCATGTGGTGGGCTTGTCCATGGGCGGCATGATCGCGTTTCAACTGGCGGTGGACGAACCGGCGCGGGTCAAGAGCCTGTGCATCGTCAACAGCGCGCCCGAGGTCAAGGTGCGCAGCGCCGACGATTACTGGCAGTGGGCCAAGCGCTGGACCCTGGCACGCGTCCTCAGCCTGGGCACCATCGGCAAGGCCCTGGGCGACCGCCTGTTTCCCAAACCGCAGCAGGCCGACCTGCGCCGCAAGATGGCCGAGCGCTGGGCAAAAAACGACAAACGTGCTTATCTCGCCAGCTTCGATGCGATTGTGGGCTGGGGCGTGCAGGAACAACTTTGCAGAATTACCTGTCCAACCCTGGTCATCAGCGCCGACCACGACTACACCCCTGTGGCACAGAAAGAAATCTATGTAAAACTGCTGCCCGATGCGCGGCTGGTGGTGATCGAAGATTCCCGCCATGCCACGCCCTTGGATCAACCCGAAGTCTTTAACGCTACCCTTCTCGATTTTCTAAAGACAGTCGAAATCACTACCCAGGATCACTGACCCATGCTGAAAAAAATCGCCTTCTTTGCCGGTTCCGTGCTGTTCGCTGCCAACCTGATGGCGGCCGAGCCTGCCAAGGCGCCCCACGTATTGATCTCCACCACCAACGGCGACATTGAAATCGAACTGGACCCGGTCAAGGCGCCGATCAGTACCAAGAACTTCCTGGCCTACGTCGACAAGGGTTTCTACACCAACACGATTTTCCACCGTGTGATCCCGGGCTTCATGGTCCAGGGCGGCGGGTTCACCACGCAGATGGCGCAAAAAGACACCAATCCGCCGATCAAAAACGAAGCCAGCAACGGCCTGCATAACGTGCGGGGCACGCTGTCGATGGCGCGCACCTCGAACCCGGATTCGGCCACCAGCCAATTCTTCATCAACGTCGCGGACAATGCCTTCCTCGACCCAGGTCGCGATGCCGGTTATGCCGTGTTCGCCAAAGTGGTCAAGGGCATGGACGTGGTCGACATCATCGTCAACTCGCAGACCACCACCAAACAAGGCATGCAAAACGTGCCCATCGATCCTGTCCTGATCAAGTCGGCCAAGCGCATCGACTGAGGTCCGCAGGTAGTTCCGCGCGGCGCTCACAAGGCGTCGCGCGCCTTTGAACAGGAGAGCCCGCCGGGCGGGCGTCAACCCTAATGCTCTATCGTCGTTTCGAACAACTGATCGATATTTTCCGCGACGCGCCCAGCGCCGCCCCTCCCGACAAAGTCCTGCCCTTCTACCTCTACTACTTGCGTCAGGTGTGGCCGTGTTTCGCCGCCCTGTTGGTGGTGGGCCTGATCGGCGCACTGATCGAAGTCGCGCTGTTCAGCTACCTGAGCCGCATCATCGACCTGGCCCAGGGCACACCGCCGGCGAATTTCTTCCAGGTTCACAGCACCGAGCTGATCTGGATGGCCGTGGTCGCCCTGCTGCTGCGTCCGATCTTCGGCGCCCTGCATGACCTGCTGGTCCACCAGACCATCAGCCCCGGCATGACCAGCCTGATCCGTTGGCAGAACCACAGCTACGTGCTCAAGCAGAGCCTGAATTTCTTCCAGAACGACTTCGCCGGGCGCATCGCCCAGCGCATCATGCAAACCGGCAACTCCCTGCGCGACTCCGCCGTGGCGGCCGTGGATGCGATCTGGCACGTGGCGATCTACGCCATCAGTTCCCTGGTGCTGTTTGCCGAAGCCGACTGGCGCCTGATGATCCCGTTGGTGACCTGGATCGTCTGCTACAGCCTGGCATTGGGCTACTTCGTGCCACGGGTGAAAGCGCGTTCGGTGATTTCCTCCGAGGCGCGCTCCAAGTTGATGGGGCGCATCGTCGATGGCTACACCAACATCACCACCTTGAAGCTGTTCGCCCATACCCAGTCCGAGCAGGAATATGCCAAGGAAGCGATCATCGAGCAGACCGAAAAAACCCAGTTGGCCAGCCGTGTGGTGACCAGCATGGACGTGGTGATCACCACCATGAACGGCCTGCTGATCGTCACCACCACCGGCCTGGCCCTGTGGCTGTGGACCCACTCGCTGATTTCCGTGGGCGCGATTGCCCTGGCGACCGGCCTGGTGATTCGCATCGTCAACATGTCCGGTTGGATCATGTGGGTGGTCAATGGCATTTTCGAAAACATCGGCATGGTGCAGGACGGCCTGAAAACCATCGCCCAGCCGCTGGCCGTGGTCGACCGCGACAACGCTCCACGCCTGACCGTACCCCATGGCGAAGTACGCTTCGAGCAGGTGGATTTCCACTACGGCAAGAAGAGCGGGATCATTGGCGGCCTGAACCTGAACATCAAGGCCGGTGAAAAAATCGGCCTGATCGGCCCCTCCGGCGCGGGCAAATCGACCCTGGTCAACCTGCTGCTGCGCCTGTACGACCTGCAAGGCGGGCGCATTTTGATCGACGGCCAGAACATCGCCGAGGTCGCCCAGGAAAGCCTGCGCGAACAGATCGGCATGATCACCCAGGACACCTCGCTGCTGCACCGCTCGATCCGCGAGAACCTGTTGTATGGCAAGCCGGACGCCAGCGACGAAGAACTCTGGGCCGCCATACACAAGGCGCGTGCCGATGAGTTCATCCCGCTGCTGTCGGACGCCGAAGGCCGCACCGGGCTGGATGCCCATGTGGGCGAGCGCGGGGTCAAACTGTCCGGCGGGCAACGCCAGCGCATCGCCATCGCGCGGGTGCTGCTCAAGGATGCGCCGATCCTGATCATGGACGAAGCCACCTCGGCGCTGGACTCGGAAGTCGAAGCGGCGATCCAGGAAAGCCTGGAAACCCTGATGCAAGGCAAAACGGTGATTGCGATTGCGCACCGGTTGTCGACCATTGCGCGGATGGACCGCCTGGTGGTGCTGGAGAAAGGCCAGATCGCCGAGACCGGCAGCCATGCCCAGTTGCTCGCCCACGGCGGGCTGTATGCGCGGCTGTGGCAGCACCAGACCGGAGGTTTTGTCGGCATCGACTGAACAACTCAACATGTGGGAGGGGTGGCCTGGATTTGTGTCACAACCCTGCTGTAATCAGTGCAGTGCCCAGACGGGCGCTGAAGTAAATCGCAGGGAGCATCATTGATTTACTGATTCGGTAGAGCGATCTATCAAGGACGGGTGCATGTCTTTGTTCAAGCGTTCAGTCACAGAAGGTTTAGGTACGTTTTGGCTGGTGCTGGGCGGTTGCGGGAGTGCGGTGTTGGCCGCGGCGTTTCCCGCAGTCGGTATCGGGTTGTTGGGGGTGGCCCTGGCGTTCGGGCTCACGGTGCTGACCATGGCGGTCGCCATCGGGCACATCAGCGGTTGTCACCTCAACCCGGCGGTATCGGTGGGGCTGGTCGTGGGCGGCAGGTTTCCGGCCAGGGAGTTACCGGCGTACATCGTGGCCCAGGTCATTGGTGGCATTGTCGCGGCTGCGCTGCTGTATGTGATAGCCAGCGGCAAACCGGGGTTTGAACTGGCGTCAGGCCTGGCGTCCAACGGCTATGGCGAGCATTCGCCTGGCGGTTATTCATTGGCAGCGGGGTTCGTCTGTGAGCTGGTGATGACGGCGATGTTCGTGCTGATCATCCTCGGCGCCACCGACCACCGTGCCCCGAAGGGCCTCGCGCCCGTCGCCATCGGCCTGGCCCTGACGTTGATCCACCTGATCTCGATTCCCGTGACCAACACCTCGGTCAACCCGGCCCGCAGTACGGGACCGGCGCTGATCGTGGGCGGGTGGGCGATCCAGCAATTGTGGATGTTCTGGCTCGCGCCGATTCTTGGCGCGGTGATCGGCGGCGTGGTCTATCGATGGCTGGGCAAGGAGGAGCCGGCCTGAGGTAACACGGGGTCAGCCCTGCCGATACGGCAGGGCTGCCCTCGCCTCTTCGGCATACGTCAGAATCCCCACCCGCTCGCGCGCCAGGAAATCCTCAACCGCATTCTTCAACCCCGGATGGCGCAGGTAGTGCCACGACCGGGTGATCACCGGTTCGAACCCGCGAATCAATTTATGCTCGCCCTGGGCGCCGGCATCGAAGCGTTGCAAGCCGTGGGCAATGGCGTAATCCATGCCTTGGTAGAAACAGGTTTCGAAATGCAGGCGGTCGAATTCCGCCAGGCAGCCCCAGTAACGACCATAGAAGCTGTCGCCGCCGATCAGGCTGAACGCCATGGCCACCGGGCGTGTGCCTTGCTTAGCCAGCACCACGCGGATCGCTTCGGGCATACGTTCGGCCAGCAGGCTGAAAAACGCGCGGGTCAGGTACGGCGCTTGGCGGCGCACCGCGTAAGTGTTGGCGTAGCAGGCGTAGACAAAATCCCACTGCGCCTCGCTGAGTTCATGGCCTTGCAACCATTCGAACTCGATGCCCTGCCCCGCCACCTGTTCGCGTTCCTTGCGCATCTGTTTACGCTTGCGCGAACTCAAGGCGTCGAGGAAGTCCTGAAAGTCTCGGTAGCCACGGTTCTGCCAGTGAAACTGATAGCCCAGGCGCTGCAACCAACCCGGCTGTTGGGCCAGGGCGTCATCCGCCAGCGGATCGGTGAAGTTGATGTGCGCACTGGAGAGCCCTTCGATTTCCAGGTAACCCGGCAGGCTGTTGAGCAGCTCGAAACCGTCTTCAGCGCTGGCGGCCAGCAAGCGCGGGCCGCTGACCGGGCTGAACGGCACGGCGACCAACAGCTTGGGGTAGTAATCGATACCCGCCCGCTGGCAGGCATCCGCCCAACCGTGGTCGAAGACGTACTCGCCGGAGGAATGCCACTTGCGATAACCGGGCAAAGCCGCCACCAGCCGATCACCTTCCCAGTGCAGTAAATGCTCGGGCTGCCAGCCCGAATGCGGGCCTAGGCTGGCGCTGTCTTCCAGTGCGCTCAGGAACGCGTGTCGCACAAAGGGCTGGGCCTGCGGCACCAGGGCGTCCCAGACCTGCGGGGCGATTTCGGACAGGCTGTCCAGGCGTTGCAGCGGCATCGGCATCCTCACTACTTCAGGGCGTGAAAGCCTCGCGAGTATCGCTTATCGCCGCCCCCGACACACCCTCGAATCGCCGGACAAGGCTCTAAATCAATAGTTCCATTCTAAATAAATTGTCATCTACCTGACATCATTTCGCCACTGCGCAGTCATAAACGATCGCGATACTGACGCCTGTTTTTAGCGCGCCTGGTTCTACCCCGGCGGTTATTTTCCGTCCGTCATCGGTCGGTTGTGTCCTGGATGGTTTGCCATCCCTCCTCACTTTCGGAGATTGATATGCGTCTTGCTTCCACTAAAACTGCGGCGGCCCTCTGTGGCGGCTTGTTGCTGGCCCTGAGCGTTCCGGCCAGCGCTGCAGTCGACGCTAAATTGCTCGACATGCTCAAGGCCAACGGTCAGATCACCGGTTCGCAGTACACTGAACTGCAAGCTGAGCTGGCCAAGGATCAGAAAGAAAAGCAGATCGCACAGCAAGCTCAACAAGAGACCAACGAACAGATCGCGGCCACCGCGAAAAAAACCAACGACCTGAGCGTGTTCGACCAGAAACTCGCCTGGGCCGCCAAGACCCAGTTCAAGGGTGACGTGCGTTTCCGCCAGGAAACCGTGAAGATCCAGGGCGAATCCAACAACGGTGGCCGTGACAAGGACCGTCAACGCATCCGTGCCCGCCTGGGTGCCTACACCGAGATCAACAACCAGGTCGACACCGGCATTCGTATCTCCACCGGCAGCAGCGACGACGCACGCTCCACCAACCAGGACCAAGACAACTACTTCGACAAGAAGTCGATCTGGCTGGACCTTGGCTACATCGACTACCACCCGGACCAGATCAAGAACCTGCACGTCATCGGCGGCAAGATGCTCCAGCCGTGGGTAAGCATGGGCGACGTGATCTGGGATGGCGATATCAACCCGGAAGGTCTGGCACTGACCTACAAATACCCGCTGGGTAGCAGCGCCGAGCTGTTCGGCAGCCTCGGTAACTACAACCTCAAGGACAACGTCGACGGCGACGGCGTGCAATTTCGCAACGACCTGCGCCTGACTTCCGGCCAGTTGGGTACACGTTTCTCGGTGACCGACAACCTGAAAATGACCCTGGGCGGCAGCATCTACGCCTACCAGAACGACGAAAACAGCACCTGTACGAGCAGCACCACGCCTTGCGCACTGGCGGTCAACGGCAACTCGGCGAACGAAGAATTCCGTCTGTACGAGGGTTTTGCCCAAGCTGACATCGGTGGCCTGGCTGTGCCGCTGGCGTTCTACGGTCAATACGTGAAGAACAACGATGCGTCCAACGACCAGGACACCGCCTGGTTGCTGGGTGCCAAGTCCAAGGTGTTCGGTTTCAACCTGGACTACAACTACCGCGATACGCAACGTAACGCTGTAGTCGGCGCCTTCACCGATTCGGACTTCGCCAACGGCACCACCGGTTCGCGCGGCCATAAGATGAAGGTCAGCTACGACATCGACAAGAACTTCGCCGTCGGCGCCACGTACTACCTGACCAAGGCTGACTATGCCAGCCGCACGCAGCGTGATGCCAACACCAACACCCTGCAGTTGGATGCTGAAGCCAAGTTCTAAATGTAAGTGCGACACGCCTTGGGCCAGGACGGCCCAGGGTGGCTTTAACAGCCTGGCGTGGGTGAATCGGTCCCCATCATCCGTCCGATTCCCCCACGCGAGTCTGCCTTCCCCCCGCCGTTACTGATCCTTGCGCCGCTCGGCGGCCAGCCGTTCAGCCAAGGCATCCACATCCTGTACCGGTGCCTGCGGCATGATCCGCAATGTGGCCTGCATCAGGCGCATCTGACGGATAAAACGCCGGCAATTGGGGCAGAACATCAAGTGATGACGCATCAGCAGCCGCTCGCGAAAGGTCAACAGACCATCGAGAAAGTCACTGGAACGCGCCACTTGCTCTTTACACGTCAACATTCGCCGGTCTCCTCAAAATGCTCCACCGTGGCGAAGACTTTAAGCCGCGCACGATGCAACAGCACCCGCACATTGGAGAGCGAAAGCGTCAAAAGATTACAAATTTCCTCCAACTCCAGGCCCTGGCGTTCACGCAGCACCAGGACGCTGCTTTGCAATTCCGACAAATTCAGCAACGTATGCTCCAGGCATTTGCGCAGTTCATCCTCAGTGAGCAGGGCTTCCGGGGTGTCCTGGTGCCAGGCAAAGGGGGCGACAGCCCAGTGGCCATCATCCGGCGTGAAGCGTTCATCGCCGATCGTGCCGTGGGGCGAGGGCAAATCATCGAGCAATACTTCGCGACGATTCTGCTTGTAGCGGCCCTTGGCGGCATTGGCGGTGATGGTCAGCAGCCAGGTCTTGAGGCTGGAGCGCCCTTCGAACTTGGCCAGGTTGCGTACCACTGACAGCCAGGCGTCCTGCACCACTTCGTCGGCATGGCGCTGGCCGACAATCGCATAAGCCACCGCGCGCATTGCGCTTTGGTATTGCGTGACCAATTCCTTGTAGGCCCGCTGCTCGCCCTTGAGCAAGCGTTCAAGCAGGTGCGCGTCGTCCGCTGCTGCCATTCGAGACCTCGGTTTCCAAGTGAGAACGCGATCTGTGTGGGGGCTGGCTTGCCAGCGCCCACATTTGACCGCGGCGCGCCGCAGAATCAGCGTTTGCGCAGAATCACGCTGCCGATCGAGTAGCCCGCGCCGAACGAGCTGAGTACCGCGACGGCGCCTTTGGGCAAGTCGTCCTGGTAAGTGTGGAACGCAATCACCGAACCCGCCGAGCTGGTGTTGGCGTAGGTGTCGAGAATCACCGGCGCTTCTTCCAGCGTGGCTTCACGCCCCAGCAGCTTCTTCACGATCAGGTGGTTCATGCTCAGGTTGGCCTGGTGCAGCCAGAAGCGCTTCACGTCGTCGACGTTCAACTGGTTTTCCGCCAAATGCGCGCCGATCAACTCAGCGACCATCGGGCAGACATCACGGAAGACTTTGCGGCCTTCCTGCACGAACAGTTTGTCGGGCGCGCCGATGCCCTCTTCCGCCGCGCGGTTGAGGAAGCCGAAGTTGTTGCGGATGGTATTCGAGAACTTGGTCAGCAGCTTGGTGCTCACCACGTCGAACTGGTGCTCGGAGGTCGCCAGGTCAGCGCGTTCGAGGATCACCGCAGTGGCCGCGTCACCGAAAATGAAGTGGCTGTCGCGGTCGCGGAAGTTCAAGTGGCCGGTGCAGACTTCCGGGTTGACCATCAGTATCGCCCGCGCCTGGCCCAGCTTGATGCTGTTGGCGGCGTTCTGGATGCCGAAGGTTGCCGAGGAACACGCCACGTTCATGTCGAAACCGAAACCTGCGATGCCGAGGGCTTCCTGGACTTCGATGGCGATGGCCGGGTAGGCACGTTGCAGGTTGGAGCAGGCGACGATCACACCGTCGATGTCGGCGGCGGTCTTGCCGGCGCGCTGCAGCGCCTGTTCGGCGGCGCCGACGGCCATCTGGCAGAGCACCGACCATTCGTCGTTGCTGCGCTCGGGCAGGCGCGGGGTCATGCGCTGCGGGTCAAGGATGCCGTCCTTGTCCATCACAAATCGGCTCTTGATGCCCGACGCCTTCTCGATGAAGGCCGCGCTGGACTCGGTCAGCGCCTGCACGTCACCGCGTTCGATGGCAGCGGCGTTCTCCGTGTTGAACTGCTGCACGTAGGTATTGAAAGACTGCACCAGCTCTTCGTTGGAGATGCTGTTGGCCGGGGTGTACAGGCCAGTGCCGCTGATGACGACGTTATGCACGGTCGTTCCTCTAAATCTGTCAGGCAGAAGATATTGGTACCGTCGTACCAAACTGTAGGTCGTTTGATGCCATCCAGCGGGCATCAAACTGGCAACGCTTTATTCCATCGCGCCGCGGCTGCACACCAGCCCATCACGACGATCCCGGCATTTATAACCGCGAAGTTTGCCACAACCCTGGGGATTTGGCGCCATATCCCGGATAAGCGCCATTGCCCATTGGTGTGATTACGCTTCGACCAGGCTCCATTGCTTGCTCAGGCGCTTGTCCGAAATCGGTACCTTGGTGCCCAACTGCTGGGCAAACAACGACACCCGATATTCCTCCAACCACCAGCGATAGAGCGCTAGCTGGGGGTCGTGCTTGCCTTCCTGGGCATGCTTGTTCAAACGGTTCTGGTACTGCGCCCACAGGCCCGCCAGCTCGCCGCTCCACACCCGATCTTTTTGCACCTGGCTGGGCAGTTTTTCCAGACGCAGCTCGATCGCCTTGAGGAAACGCGGCAACTCCTTGAACCACAGCGCCGGAGTTTCACGCACAAAGCCGGGATAAACCAGATTGCTCAGTTGCAGCTTGATATCGTTCAAGGCCACCGCCTGGGCCAGGTCGATCTTGCCTTTGAAGCGCTTTTGCAGGCCGTGCCAGAGTTTCAGCACGTCCAGGGTCAAGCGCGCCAGGCGCTCGGCGTGTTCGGTCCAACCGCCACGCTTGCGCTCGGCCAGCGCCGCCAGCCCGGCGCCGTCACGCGGCAGGTTGGCTTCGCCGTCCAGCACGCAAGTGTCGAGGCTGGCCAGCAGGATGTCTTCCACCAGTGCGTCGATGCGTCCCAGCTCGCGGTACATCAGGCCCAGTTCGGTCAGGCCGGGCAATTTGCCACGCAGGAATTTTGCCGGCTCGGCCAATTGCTGCATCAGCAGGCGCTGCAAGGCGCGTCGGTGCTGGAATTCGGCCTCGGCGGCGGTGGAGAATCGGCCTTCCTTGACCGTGCCGTTTTCTTCCACCAGCGCCGGATACACCGTCATCGACAACCCGGCGATCTTTTGTTGGGTCTTCTCGGCTACCGCCGCAAACCCCTTGGCCTCCACCGGCTGTTGGCTTTTCGCCGTTTGCGGCACGGCCAACGCGGCCTGGCTGGCCTCGGCAAAGCGTGCGGTCAGCTCGGCCAGGTCGCGGCCTTCGCCGAGAAACTTGCCCTGGCCGTCGACCACTTCCAGGTTCATCTTCAGGTGGCTTTCCACCTGCTGCGCGGCCTCAGCCCAGGCTTCATCGCTGACGCGTGCGCCGGTCATGCGCAGCAACTCGCGCCCCAGCGCCTGGGGCAGCGAACCCTGGGCGAATTCGATACGTTGCAGGGCGGCCCTGACGAAGTCCGGCACCGGCACGAAATTCTTGCGCAGGGCCTTGGGCAGGTTACGCACCAGGGCGATGCACTTGGCTTCGATCACCCCCGGCACCAGCCATTCCAGGCGCTCGGCGGGCAAGGCCGGCAGCAGCGGCGCCGGTACGCGCAGGGTCACGCCGTCACGCGGATGGTTGGGTTCGAAGTGGTAACTCAAAGCCAGCGCCAGGTCGCCCAGGTGCAGGGTGTCCGGGTAATGCGCAGCGGTGACTTCGCTGGCGTCGCGGGCCAGTACGTCTTCCTCGCGCATGATCAGCAATTGCGGGTCTTTCTGGCTGTTGACCTTGTACCAGCTGTCGAACGTCGCGGTCTGGTGGATCTCCGCCGGCAAGCGCGCATCGTAGAACGCATACAGCGTCTCTTCGTCGGCAAGGATATCGCGCCGACGCGCCTTGGCTTCCAGTTCGTCGAGCTGCTCCAGCAACTGCTGATTGGCGGTCAGGCACTTGGCCCGGGACTGGATTTCGCCGCGCACCAGGCCTTCGCGGATAAACAGCTCACGCGACACCACCGGGTCAATCGGCCCGTAATGCACGGGCCGGCGCCCGACCACGATCAGCCCGAACAGGGTGATCTGCTCGAACGCCACCACTTGGCCGCGCTTCTTCTCCCAGTGCGGTTCGAAGTGGTTTTTCTTGATCAGGTGCCCGGCCAACGGCTCGATCCAGTCGGCATCGATCTTCGCCACCATGCGCGCATACAGCTTGGTGGTCTCCACCAGTTCGGCGGCCATCAGCCATTGCGGACGTTTCTTGCCGATGCCCGACGACGGGTGAATCCAGAAGCGCCGCTGACGTGCGCCGAGGTAATCGCCGTCTTCGGTTTTCTGCCCGATCTGGCTGAGCAGGCCGGACAGCACGGCTTTGTGCAATTTGGCGAAGTCCGCCGGTTCCTTGTTGAGGCTCAACTGCATGTCGCGGCAGATCAGGCTCAACTGGCGATGGGAATCGCGCCACTCACGCAGGCGCAGGTAGTTGAGGAAGTTCTTGCGACACCAGTTGCGCAGCGGGCTGGCGGTCAATGCCTGGCGCTGCTCTTCAAAGCCGCGCCACAGATTGACCAGCCCGGCGAAGTCCGAATCGACGTCCTTCCATTGCGCGTGGGCCTGGTCGGCGGCTTGTTGACGCTCCGGCGGGCGCTCGCGCGGGTCCTGGATCGACATGGCGCTGGCCACGATCAGCACTTCCTGCAAGCTGCCCAGCTTGGCGGCTTCGAGCAGCATGCGGCCCATGCGCGGGTCCACCGGCAGGCGCGCCAACTGGCGGCCCAGCGGGGTCAGTTGGCTGTTGCGGTCAACCGCCGACAGCTCTTGCAGCAGGTTGAAACCGTCGCTGATGGCCTTGCCATCCGGCGGTTCGATAAACGGGAAATCGGTGATTTCGCCCAGGCGCAGGTGCAGCATCTGCAGGATTACGGCGGCCAGGTTGGTGCGCAGGATCTCCGGGTCGGTAAATTCCGGGCGACCGATAAAGTCTTCTTCGCTGTACAGGCGGATGCAAATCCCCGGTTCGACCCGGCCGCACCGGCCTTTACGCTGGTTGGCGCTGGCCTGGGAGATCGCCTCGATGGGCAGTCGCTGCACCTTGGCGCGGTAGCTGTAGCGGCTGATGCGCGCGGTGCCGCTGTCGATCACATAACGAATGCCCGGTACGGTCAGCGAGGTTTCCGCGACGTTGGTCGCCAGCACCACGCGCCGACCGGGGTGGGACTGGAAAATGCGCTGCTGTTCGGCCGGTGACAGGCGCGCGTACAGCGGCAAAATCTCGGTGTGCTTGAGCTGGGCCTTGCGCAGCATGTCGGCGGCGTCGCGAATCTCGCGCTCGCCCGGCAGGAACACCAGCACGTCGCCAGGGCTGCGCCGTTCGCTGCGTTCATAGGCGGCGATTTCATCGAGGGTGGCGAGGATCGCCTGGTCGACGGTCAAGTCGTCCTCGACGCGGTTGCCCTCCTCGTCCTGTTCCAGGGTCAGCGGGCGGTACCAGGTGTCCACCGGGAAGGTACGCCCCGACACCTCGACAATCGGCGCATCGTCGAAATGCTTGGAGAAGCGTTCCAGGTCGATGGTCGCCGAGGTGATGATGACTTTCAGGTCCGGGCGACGCGGCAGCAGGGTTTTCAGGTAGCCGAGCAGGAAGTCGATGTTCAGGCTGCGTTCGTGGGCTTCGTCGACGATGATCGTGTCGTAGCGTTCGAGGTAGCGGTCGTTCTGGGTTTCCGCCAGCAGAATGCCGTCGGTCATCAGCTTGATCAGGGTGTTGGAATCGCTCTGGTCTTCGAAGCGCACCTGGTAACCGACCAGTGCGCCGAGCGGCGTGGCCAACTCTTCGGCGACCCGGCTGGCGACGCTGCGCGCCGCGATCCGGCGCGGCTGGGTATGACCGATCAGGCCGTATTGGCCGCGACCGATCTCCAGGCAGATTTTCGGCAACTGGGTGGTCTTACCCGAGCCGGTCTCGCCGGCAATGATCAGCACCTGATGCTTGAGCAACGCCGCCTTGATTTCGTCACGCTTGGCGGCGATCGGCAGGCTGTCGTCGTAGCGGATCAGCGGCAGGCTGGCGCGCCGCGCCGTAACCTGGGTGCAGGACGCCTGCATGCGCGTCACCCACTGCGCCAGCTTCTCCTCATCGGGCTTCTTGCGCAGCTCGAGCAACTGCCGCCGCAAACGGTGGCGGTCGGCGAGCATGGCGTGATCGAGATTTTTCAGCAGTTGGTCGATAGCAGGCGCTTGGTCAGTCATCAGGTGCGTTTTGGTCGTCTATTTATGCAGGGGGCGGATTGTCGCAGAAAACCGCCGGCACGCGCGCCCCTCATTCGTTATCGCGTTCCTTGCGCCGATACGGAAACACGTCGATGACCTTTCCGGCACGAATCGCGTCCTGCAGGCCCTTCCAATAGTCGGCGTTGTACAACTCGCCGTGCAGTTGATCGAACAACTTGCGCTGGCCGGCGTCGGCGAACAGGAACGGTGGGAACTCTTCGGGGAACACATCCAGCGGGCCGATGGAGTACCAGGGCTCCGAGGCCATTTCATCCTCTGGCGTGCGGGGTGCGGGGATGTGGCGGAAGTTGGCTTCGGTGAGGTAGCAGATCTCGTCGTAGTCGTAGAACACCACGCGGCCATGGCGGGTGACGCCGAAGTTTTTCAGCAGCATGTCGCCGGGGAAAATGTTCGCCGCCGCCAGTTGCTTGATCGCCAGGCCATAGTCTTCCAGGGCTTCGCGTTCCTGGGCGGGGTTGGCGTTTTCAAGGTAGAGGTTGAGCGGGGTCATGCGCCGTTCGGTCCAGCAGTGGCGGATCAGCACGCTGTCGCCTTCGACTTGAACCGTGCTGGCCGCCACGTCGAGCAATTCGGCCAGGCACTCGGGTTCGAACTTGCTCAACGGAAAGCGAAAATCAGCGAACTCCTGGGTATCGGCCATGCGCCCGACGCGGTCGACGCTTTTGACCAGGCGGTACTTCTCGATCACGGTGGCGCGGCTGACGTTTTTCGACGGCGAGAAGCGGTCCTTGATGATCTTGAACACCGTGTTGAAGCCCGGCAACGTAAACACGCTCATGACCATGCCGCGTATACCGGGCGCCATGATGAACTGATCATCGGTGGTGGCCAGATGGTTGATCAGGGCGCGATAGAATTCCGACTTGCCGTGCTTGTAGAAGCCGATCGAGGTGTACAGCTCGGCAATGTGCTTGCCCGGCAGGATGCGCTTGAGGAAGCCGATGAACTCCGCCGGCACCGGCACGTCGACCATGAAGTAGGAGCGGGTAAAAGAAAAAATGATCGACACATCGGCTTCGTCGGTGATCAGTGCGTCGATCTGGATACCCTGCCCTTCGCGGTGCAGCAGCGGGACGACTAGCGGCCACTGCTCGTCGTGGGTGTAGATACGCCCGACAAGGTAGGCGCCCTTGTTGCGGTAGAGCACCGAGGAAAACAGCTCGACCTTCAGCTCAGGGTCCTTGCACACCCAGTCCGGCAGGTTCTCGCGCAGTTGCACTTCGAGGCGGCGCAGGTCGGCCGGCAGATCCGCGTAGGGCTCGCTGAAGCTGTAATCCGCGAAAATCTGCGCCAGCATGTCGGAGATTTTCCCGACAGGCGTGTAGATCCGGGTTTGCGCCGCCCTCGCCCGGCGCAGGCTCGGCCGGGTGGTATGGACGAACATGCAGCCGTCGCTGATCAGGTCATGGCTGAACAGGCCGCAGAAGATCGAGTTGTACCAGGTCTCGGACAGCTCATCGTCAAAGCGCAGGTCGATCAGGCCGATGTAGGCGCTTTTCACCAACGGCCAGGCCTCGATGTCCATCAGGGTGGCGTCATCGAAGCTCGCCCGCAGGCGGGTCGTCACTTCGCTGACTTTCTCCTCATACAGGTTGATACGCGCCGCCGAGGCTGCCTGGCCCTGCTGCCACTGGGCCTTTTCAAAACGTTCACGGGCGCCATCGGTGATCTGGCGGAAGTGCTCGCGGTAATCGTCAAAGCCATCAAGGATCATCTGGGCGATAGCGAGGGCGGGTGTGCGCTGCGACATGCGGGAAACCTCGAACGGGCATCTGGAAGCCCAGAGCTTAGCCAGTCAAGGGAGCCAGGAGAAGCAGTCATTTAGCATGCTTGTTTGTGGACTTTCGTTCATTTCGCAGATTTATGGGCGTTATTGGAAACATTCACTGCGGCCAATGCGCAAATCGGCCAGCACAGGCCGGTGACGCGGGTTGTCCTGTAATCAGTGATTGTGTCGAGCCAGTCGCTGGGCAACACTCGCCGCCTTATTGATCTAGGAGTTTTCTGTGAGACCTGTCGACACCCTGTACCTGCTGGGGCTGGCCGCGATCTGGGGCGCGAGTTTTCTGTTCATGCGCATTATCGCGCCGGAAATCGGCACGCTGCCGACCGCGTTTTTTCGCGTGTCGATTGCCGCCGCCGGCTTGCTGGTGATGCTGGCAGTGATGCGCGTGAACTGGGACTTCCAGGGCAAGTTCAAGACCATCCTGCTGCTAGGCGTGATCAACTCCGGCATACCCGCGACCCTGTACGCCGTGGCCGCCCAGGTACTGCCGGCGGGTTACTCGGCGATCTTCAATGCCACCACGCCGTTAATGGGCGTGCTGATTGGCGGATTGTTTTTCAGCGAGCGCCTGACGCCATCGAAAGTCGCCGGGGTGTGCCTGGGCCTGTTTGGCGTGGGCGTACTGACCCGCGCCGGGCCGGTGGCATTTGACTTGGAATTGTTGATGGGCGCGCTGGCCTGCCTGTTGGCCACCACGTGCTATGGCTTTGCCGGTTTTCTCGCGCGGCGCTGGCTGGATCAGCGCGGTGGGCTCGACAGTCGGCTCGCGGCCCTGGGCAGCATGCTCGGCGCGACCTTGTTCCTGCTGCCGCTGTTTGCCTACAGCGCCATCCGCCATCCGCCGGCAAGCTGGGGCGGCTGGCACGTGTGGTTGTCGCTGCTCGGGTTGGGGCTGATGTGTACGGCGTTTGCCTACGTCCTGTACTTTCGCCTGCTGACGGCCATTGGCCCGGTGAAGTCGATGACCACCACCTTCCTGATTCCGCCGTTCGGGGTACTGTGGGGAGCGTTGCTGCTGGATGAGCCATTGTCGATGGCACATCTGTATGGCGGGGTGTTGATTGCGGGGGCGTTATGGTTGGTGTTGCGGCCGGGGAAATTGGCCAAAGCGCTGTAGGGGCGCCTTGCCCCTACAGCGTGCTCAGACGTCAGCTTTTACGGAATACAAACACCAGACCAATGATGATCAACCCCATCCCCAGCAGGCTCAATAACGCGAGCCGATTGCCGAAGATCAGGTAATCCATCACCGCCGTCACTGCCGGCACCAGGTAGAACAGGCTGGTGACATTGACCAGGTTGCCGCGGGCGATCAGGCGGTACAGCAACAACGTCGCCAGCAGCGACACCACCAGGCCCATCCACAGCACCGGCAGGTAAAAGCTGGCGCTGTGCTCAAAGTGGAACGGCTGGAACGGCACAAACACCGAGCACAGCAGCAACCCCGCCAGGTACTGCACGGGTAGCGTGCCCAACGGGTTATCGGTGATGCGCTTCTGCATGATCGAGCCGAAGGTCATGCTTGCCAGGGCCAACAAACCGAAGAGCATCCCGGTCAGGGACATCCCCGACAGCCCGATGCCTTGGTAGACCACCATGATCAACCCCGCCAACCCCAACCCCAGACCGAACATCCGGCGCAAGGACCGTTGGCGCTCCATCAGCACCACGGTGAGAATCGGCTGCACCCCCATGATGGTTGCCATCACCCCTGGGGTGACTTTGAGGTCCAGGGCCAGCAGATAGAAAATCTGGTACGCCCCCAACAACACCAGCCCCGTCGCCGCCGCATACAGCAGCGGCTTGCCGGGTTGCGGCAGTTTCAGCTTGAGGATCGGTACCAGAATCACCAATCCCGCAAGGGCGATGGCAAAACGGATCAGCAAAAAGGCGAAGGGCGACGCATGGGCCAGGCCCAACTTGGAGAAAATCGCCCCGCTGCTCCATAGCAATACAAACAGGCTCGTCGAGGCCGCCGCGGCCACGGATTGTTTCGAAATAACAGACATGGTTACCACCTGTAATCAGGCAAAAAGCCGATTCAGCAAAAGCTAAAACGCGTAGGTTCAGCTCAGTAGGTTTTTTTCAGGCGGGCATACGGGAACAGCAATCAGCTGATCAGCCCGAAATGCCAACACCCGGCGGTGATACGACTGCGTACACCGGCGTGCTACTGACAGGTGGGGGGTAGTGACTGATCTGCGCAGGCTGCAGGTTCCCGCACGGCACGACCACAGCGCTGGACGCTGAATCGACTACCGCTATGCACAGGAATGCAGGCATGGGCTGATCTTTTGAGGAGATGAAGACGCGATGACTATAACCAGCCGCCGACATATTTTGCAATCGCTCCAGCAGAACCGCTTTCGCGTGATGGCTTTTTCATCTTGCCGCGCAGGCCGCCCGTTATACTACCGCCCAGTTTTTTCCAAGGATTTCACATGACCGCTTTGCCTTGGCTGTACCTCGCCCTCCTGTCCATCGGCTATGCCATGGCCTTGGTTTACGGCCAACTGGGGGTGCTGGCGGCAATCTCCGTGGCCCTGCTGCTGATCGCCGGGTATGCGGTACGCCAGCAACGGACCCCTTGGGGGCGTTACGTCGGCCACGGGTTGTTCATCGTATTGGCCTTGGGCCTTGCAATGCACTGGCTGCCGGGGTTCTACAACGGGCGCGGTATCGCACCCCAGCGTTTCAGCGCCGATGCCGTGCCCTTCTCGATGTACCTCAACCAGGACAAACCGCTGATCGGTTTTTGGCTGCTGCTGGCCTGCCCGTGGATTGTGGCGCGGCGTTCATTGCGCCTGTCGATCTGCGTCACCGCCTTGGCGTTGACCCTGACAGCCATAGCGGCACTGGGCGGCGCGGCGTTGCTGGGGATCATCAGTTGGGCACCGAAGTGGCCGGAACAGGCATGGTTGTGGGTGCTGAATAACCTGTTGCTGGTGACGCTGGTGGAAGAAGCGCTGTTTCGCGGCTACATTCAGGGCGGCCTGAGCCAGCGCCTCAAACACTTGCCCTACGGCGAAAACCTCGCATTGCTGCTGGCCGCTCTGCTATTCGGCCTTGTACACCTGAGCGCGGGCTGGCAGTGGGTGCTGCTGGCCAGCATCGCTGGCGTCGGCTATGGCCTTGCTTATCGTTTTGGCGGCCTGGGCGCGGCGATTGCTACGCATTTCGGCCTTAATTTGCTGCATTTCGGACTGTTTTCCTACCCAATGCTCGCCGGCTGATTATTGCAAAAATAAGTTAAATAAATGATCGCCATCGCCGATACCCATTGAAAGCCTTGCGGATTGAATAACCATGCGTAATAACCAACCCGTTACCCAGCGCGAACGTACTTTCCCCGCTCAGCAACGGTTGATCTCCACCACAGATGCCAAGGGTGTCATCACTTACTGCAACGACGCTTTCGTCGAAATCAGTGGTTTCTCCCGCGACGAACTGGTGCGCGCCCCGCACAACCTGGTTCGCCACCCGGACGTTCCGGGGGCTGTGTTCGCACACATGTGGTCCACGCTCAAGCAAGGCTTGCCATGGATGGGCATCGTCAAGAACCGCTGTAAGACCGGCGATCACTACTGGGTTAACGCCTATGTGACGCCGATGTTCGACGGCAACCAGGTGGTCGGCTATGAATCGGTGCGCATCAAGCCCACCGCCGAGCAGATCCGCCGGGCCGAAGCGCTCTACCAACGCATCAATAAGGGCAAGTCCGCCATTCCCCAGCGGGACAAGTGGCTGCCGGTGCTGCAGGACTGGCTGCCGTTTATTCTGGTCAGCCAGCTGAGCTTCATGATTGGCGCGTCGCTCAATTCCCACTGGGGCTTTGCCCTCGCGGCGGGGTTGTCGGTGCCGTTGGGCCTGCTGGGCCTGAGCTGGCAACAGCGCGGCCTCAAGCGTTTGCTGCGCCTGGCCGAACAGACCACCTCCGATCCGTTGATCGCGCAGATGTACACCGACAGCCGTGGCGCCCAGGCGCGCCTGGAAATGTCGATCCTCAGCCAGGAGGCACGTCTGAAGACCTGTCTCACGCGCTTGCAGGACACCGCCGAACACCTCAACGAGCAGGCGGCGCAATCCAACACCTTGGCGCACAACAGCTCCAGCGGCCTGGAACGCCAGCGCGTGGAAACCGAACAGGTGGCCACCGCAGTCAACCAGATGGCGGCGACGACCCAGGAAGTCGCCAGCCATGTGCAGCGCACGGCCGACGCCACCCAGGAAGCCAATCGCCTGACCGGGCGCGGCCGCGATATTGCCGGGGAAACCCGCGCGGCAATTCAGCGGCTGTCGGCCGCGGTTGGCGAGACCGGCGTGACCGTCACCCAACTGGCCAAGGACAGCGATGAAATCGGCGGCGTGGTCGACGTGATCAAAGGCATTGCCGACCAGACCAACCTGCTGGCCTTGAACGCCGCGATCGAAGCCGCGCGTGCCGGTGAGATGGGCCGTGGTTTTGCGGTGGTTGCCGACGAAGTCCGCCAACTGGCGCAACGCACGGCTGAATCGACCGGGCAGATCCATACCCTGATCGCCAAGCTGCAGCAAACCGCTGCCGCTGCCGTACAAACCATGGACGCCGGGCATCGCCAGGCCGAAGAAGGCGTAGCGCGGGTGATGGAGGCGGATCAGGCGCTGGTGGGCATCAGCGAAGCGGTGGCCAACATCACCGACATGACCACCCAAATCGCCGCCGCCACGGAAGAGCAAAGCTCGGTTGCCGAAGAGATCAGCCGCAATATCAGCACCATCGCGCTGCTGGCCGATCAGACGTCGGAACAGGCGTTGAACTCGGCGCAGTTGAGTGAAGAGCTTACTGTTACCGCCAATACCCAGTATTCGCTGGTAGAGCGTTTTAACCGTTAAACCGCTATCGGGGGCAAGCCCCCTCCCACATTTAACCGCATACACCCCTTGGAATGCGGTCGAATGTGGGAGGGGCGGTGCGACGATTCGACTTGCCCCCGATAGGGCCCTAACAGGCGCCGAGAAACCGAGCCACTTGCACCGCCGCCGCCTCCAAATGCTGCTCATGACTGCACCCCGACGCCTTCAACGGCTTCAAATCATGATCCCCCGCCGCCAGCCACATCACCTCGATGCTCGGCGACAAGTCATACCCCTGCACCGCCGCTCGATTGCCCAACGCATCGCGCTCGCCCTGCACAATCAATGTCGGCGTCTTCAACCCGGCCAAATGCGCGACTCGCGGCTTTTCCGGCTTGCCCACCGCATAGAACGGATAGCCCAGGCACACCAGCCCATCGGCACCCAATTCATCGGCGAGCAAACTGGCCATGCGCCCGCCCATGGACTTGCCACCAATGGCCAGTTTCCCAGCGACATGGCGTCGCACCTCGGTATAGACCTCGCGCCAGCTCTGCAGCAGTTTCGGCGCCGGGTTGGGCGGGCGCTTGC
Organism: Pseudomonas marginalis; assembly: GCF_024169655.1. Classification (GTDB taxonomy): domain Bacteria; phylum Pseudomonadota; class Gammaproteobacteria; order Pseudomonadales; family Pseudomonadaceae; genus Aquipseudomonas; species Aquipseudomonas paraveronii. The sequence continues at coordinate 4,547,879 of NZ_JALJWV010000001.1, forward strand.
CCCCGTCCACGCGGCGCTGGGCCATGTAGGGAAACTCGAAACGCAAGACGCTCACCCCCTGCACGGCAAGGCGCGCAGCCATGTCGTCCATGAAGGATGAGTCCATCGGCGCGCCGGCGCCGTGGGCCAGGATCAACGTCACCGGCGTATGCGTTGGAGCGCCCGAGGCAACATCCCATCGCCAGCCATGTTCCTGCACACACCGTGCCCATTGATCCCCGTCAATACTGGCCTTGTGCTCTTTGCCCATGCTTACCTCGCTTTTTAGTCTGCCTATAACTCCAGCCCAAGTGTCGCATCTGCTTGGGTTGAACCGTGGATGGGGAACCATGAACACTACTTTAAGTACCGCCTATAACTACAAGGTGGTCCGCCAATTCGCGATTATGACGGTGGTGTGGGGCATCGTCGGCATGGGGCTCGGGGTTTTTCTCGCAGCCCAATTGGTGTGGCCTGCACTCAACTTTGACTTGCCTTGGACCAGCTTCGGCCGCTTGCGCCCGCTGCACACCAACGCGGTGATCTTCGCCTTCGGGGGTTGTGCGCTGTTTGCCAGCTCCTTCTACTCGGTGCAGCGCACCTGCCAGACCCAGCTGTTCGCACCAAAAGTCGCTCAGTTCTGCTTTTGGGGCTGGCAACTGGTCATTGTCCTGGCAGCGATCACCTTGCCGCTGGGTTACACCAGCTCCAAGGAATACGCCGAGCTGGAATGGCCGATCGACATCCTGATCACGATTGTCTGGGTGGCTTATGCCATCGTGTTTTTCGGCACTGTGGCCAAGCGCAACACCAAGCACATCTATGTCGGCAACTGGTTCTTCGGTGCATTCATCATCACCGTGGCCATCTTGCATATCGTCAACAACATGGAAATCCCGGTCAGCCTGACCAAGTCCTACTCGCTGTACGGCGGTGCGACGGATGCCATGGTGCAGTGGTGGTATGGGCATAACGCAGTAGGCTTCTTCCTGACTGCCGGCTTCCTGGGGATGATGTACTACTTCGTACCCAAGCAAGCCGAACGTCCGGTGTATTCCTATCGCCTGTCGATCGTCCACTTCTGGGCACTGATCACCCTGTACATCTGGGCCGGTCCGCACCACCTGCACTACACCGCTCTGCCAGACTGGGCACAGTCGTTGGGCATGGTGATGTCCCTGGTGCTGCTGGCGCCAAGCTGGGGCGGCATGATCAACGGCATGATGACCCTCTCGGGTGCCTGGCATAAGTTGCGCAGCGACCCGATCCTGCGCTTCCTGGTCGTCTCGCTGGCGTTCTACGGCATGTCGACGTTCGAAGGGCCGATGATGGCCATCAAGACCGTCAACTCGCTGTCCCACTACACCGACTGGACCATCGGCCACGTACACGCCGGCGCTCTCGGCTGGGTAGCGATGATCTCCATCGGCGCGCTGTACCACATGATCCCGAAAGTCTTCGGTCGCGAGCGGATGTACAGCGTCGGCCTGATCAACGCGCACTTCTGGCTGGCCACCATCGGCACCGTGCTCTACATCGCCTCGATGTGGGTCAACGGCATCGCCCAGGGCCTGATGTGGCGTGCGATCAACGACGACGGCACCCTCACCTACTCCTTCGTCGAAGCGCTGCAAGCCAGCCACCCGGGCTACGTCGTGCGACTGGTAGGCGGTGCGGTGTTCCTCAGCGGCATGTTGCTGATGGCTTACAACACATGGCGCACCGTGCGCTCGGCACAACCTGTCGAAGCCACCCCTGCCACGCAGATGGCCTGAGGAGTCAGTGATGAAACACGAAACGATTGAAAAGAACGTCGGCCTGCTGATGCTGCTGATGGTGCTTGCCGTGAGCATCGGCGGCCTGACCCAGATCGTCCCGCTGTTCTTCCAGGACGTGACCAACAAACCGGTGGAAGGCATGAAGCCCTACACCGCGCTGCAACTGGAAGGCCGCGACATCTACATCCGCGAAGGCTGCGTACAGTGCCACTCGCAGATGATCCGTCCGTTCCGCGCCGAGACCGAGCGCTACGGCCACTACTCGGTAGCGGGCGAAAGCGTCTGGGACCATCCGTTCCTGTGGGGCTCCAAGCGTACCGGGCCAGACCTGGCTCGCGTCGGCGCACGCTACTCGGACGACTGGCACCGCGCGCACTTGTACAACCCGCGCAACGTGGTGCCTGAGTCGAAAATGCCGGCTTACCCATGGCTGGTGACGGCGCCGGTCGACAGCAGCCATACCGAGACCAAGCTCAAAGTGATGCGTACCCTCGGCGTGCCTTACACCGACGACGACATCAACGGTGCAGTGGCCAGCCTCAAGGGCAAGACCGAGATCGACGCGCTGGTTTCGTACCTGCAAGTCCTCGGCACCGCCATCAAGAGCAAGAGGTGAGCCATGGGATTTGAATTCGATGCGGGCACCATCCGCGGCCTCGGCACGCTAGTCGTCGCCATCGCCTTTATCGGCCTCTCGCTGTGGGTATTCAACAACCGACGCAATGAAGAATTCGAGCAGGCACGCCTGCTGCCGTTTGCCGACGAACCCACCGCCACCCCATCCGACGCTCAAGAAGCGCCTGCAACAAGGAGCAATCGGCCATGACTACCTTCTGGAGTACATGGATCTGCGTACTGACCCTCGGCAGCCTGATCGGCCTGACCTGGCTGTTGTTCGGCACCCGCAAGGGCGAGACCAAGGGCAGTGTCGACCAGACCATGGGCCACGCCTTCGACGGCATTGAGGAATACGACAACCCGCTGCCCCAGTGGTGGTTCATGCTGTTCGCCGGCACGCTGGTGTTTGCCGTCGGCTACTTGATCCTCTACCCGGGCCTGGGCAACTGGAAAGGCGTACTGCCGGGCTATGAAGGCGGCTGGACCTCGGCCAAGGAATGGGACAAGGAAATGGCCAAGGCCGACACCAAGTTCGGGCCGATCTTCGCCAAATTCTCGGCCATGCCGGTGGAAGAAGTCGCCAAAGACCCGCAAGCGCTGAAAATGGGCGGTCGCCTGTTTGCCTCCAACTGCGCGGTGTGCCACGGCTCGGATGCCAAGGGCGCGTATGGCTTCCCGAACCTGGCGGACAATAACTGGCGCTGGGGCGGTTCCGCCGACGCGATCAAGACCACCATCATGGGCGGTCGCCATGCGGCAATGCCGGCCTGGGGTGAAGTGCTGGGCGAGGACGGTGTGAAAAACGTCGCGGCCTATGTGCGTCACGACCTGGCCAAGCTGCCACTGCCAGCCGACAGCGGCGCCGACCTGGTCGCCGGCCAAGCCACGTTCAACACCACCTGCGTGGCCTGCCACGGCCCGCAAGGCCACGGTGTCGAAGCCATGGGCGCGCCGAACCTGACCGCGCCAAGCGGCTTTATCTACGGCACCAGCCTGGCGCAGTTGCAGCAAACCATTCGCCACGGCCGCCAAGGCCAGATGCCGGCGCAGGAAGTGCTGCAAGGCAATGACAAGGTTCACCTGCTGGCCGCTTATGTTTACAGCCTGTCCCACAACGCTGACGGCGCAACGCCGCAACGCCAGGCACAGTAACGCTTCACCCCTGAACTGCCGCCCCTGATCCAGGGGCGGTAGCTCTACCCTTCTACGCGACCAAGTGTCGCACCCTTCCAAAGCACTGCTTTCCCCTCCTGCCATTCGGGTCTACGCTTGTCTGCACAGTGGATCGGTACGGACCGGTCGACGGTCGACTTGCACTCAATGGGTTGAACGCTTCTGCAGGGATGACAGGCGCAAAGGCAGGCAGTGACCGGCTGTCGCGCCACTGACCACTCATCACCTCTGCCGCGTGCTGACACACAGCCAGTCATCCGTCGGCGTGCCCCGAAAAAATTCCTGTCCGATCGATCAGCTTTTGATTTCTGATTTTGTCCTTACATCAAACATGGAAAGGGCGCAGAATCTGGCGTTGAACGTATTGACACAGGTCACCCTTGCGTTGCAATGGCACCTCGGTTTCTACATACTTGCGACCGATTTTTATCTATAAAAAAACCTAAACCGTGGAACCTTAGAATGAGCACAGCAATCAGTCCGACTGCTTATAACTATAAGGTAGTCCGCCAGTTCGCCATCATGACGGTGGTCTGGGGGATCCTTGGCATGGGGCTCGGGGTCTTCATCGCCTCGCAACTGGTTTGGCCGGAATTGAATTTCGGCCTGCCATGGACGACCTTTGGCCGCCTACGCCCGCTGCACACTAACCTGGTGATTTTCGCCTTCGGCGGATGTGCACTGTTTGCCACCTCCTACTATGTCGTGCAGCGAACCTGCCAGACGCGACTGATCTCCGACAGCCTCGCCGCCTTCACCTTCTGGGGATGGCAAGCCGTGATCGTCGGGGCCGGTATCTCGTTGCCGCTGGGCTACACCACCACCAAGGAATACGCCGAGCTGGAATGGCCCATCGCCATTTTGCTCGCGATTGTCTGGGTGACCTACGCGGTGGTGTTCTTCGGCACCATCACCAAGCGCAAGACCAAGCACATCTATGTGGGTAACTGGTTCTACGGTGCCTTCATCCTGGTGACGGCGATGCTGCACATCGTCAACCATGCGTCGCTGCCGGTCAGCCTGTTCAAGTCCTATTCGGCCTACGCCGGGGCGACGGACGCGATGATCCAGTGGTGGTACGGCCACAACGCCGTAGGGTTCTTCCTCACCACCGGTTTCCTGGGGATGATGTACTACTTCGTGCCGAAACAGGCCGAACGTCCCATCTACTCTTATCGCCTGTCCATCGTGCACTTCTGGGCGTTGATCACCCTGTACATCTGGGCCGGTCCGCACCACCTGCACTACACCGCGCTGCCGGACTGGGCACAGTCGTTGGGCATGGCGATGTCGATCATCCTGCTGGCCCCGAGCTGGGGCGGCATGATCAACGGCATGATGACCCTGTCGGGTGCCTGGCATAAGCTGCGCACCGACCCGATCCTGCGCTTCCTGGTCGTGTCCCTGGCGTTCTACGGCATGTCGACCTTCGAAGGGCCGATGATGGCGATCAAGACCGTCAACTCCCTGTCCCACTACACCGACTGGACCATCGGCCACGTACACGCCGGCGCTCTCGGCTGGGTAGCGATGATCTCCATCGGCGCGCTGTACCACATGATCCCGAAAATCTTCGGGCGTGCGCAGATGCACAGCGTCGGGTTGATCAACACGCACTTCTGGCTGGCCACCATCGGCACCGTGCTCTACATCGCCTCGATGTGGGTCAACGGCATTACCCAAGGCCTGATGTGGCGTGCGATCAACGATGACGGCACCCTCACCTACTCCTTCGTCGAAGCGCTGCAAGCCAGCCACCCGGGCTACATCGTCCGTGCCCTGGGCGGCGCGTTCTTTGCCTCCGGCATGCTGTTCATGGCCTACAACGTCTGGCGCACCGTGCGTGCCTCCGACCCTGCAGAAGCCGAAGCCGCCGCCAAGATCGCCGTTGTGGGAGCCCACTGATGAAGCATGAAGTAATCGAGAAGAATATCGGCCTACTGGCCTTCTTCATGGTTATCGCCGTGAGTATCGGCGGCCTGACCCAGATCGTTCCGCTGTTCTTCCAGGACGTGGCCAACAAGCCGGTCGAAGGCATGAAGCCGCGTACCGCCCTTGAACTGGAAGGCCGCGACATCTACATCGCCAACGGCTGTGTCGGCTGCCACTCGCAGATGATCCGGCCGTTCCGCGCCGAAACCGAACGTTATGGCCACTACTCGGTGGCCGGTGAAAGTGTGTGGGACCACCCGTTCCTGTGGGGTTCCAAGCGCACCGGGCCGGACCTGGCCCGTGTGGGCGGGCGTTACTCCGATGACTGGCAACGCGCGCACTTGTACAACCCGCGCAACGTGGTGCCGGAATCGAAAATGCCGGCGTACCCGTTCCTCGTGGAAAACAAGCTCGACGGCAAGGACACCGCGAAGAAAATGGAAGTCTTGCGCACCCTGGGCGTGCCCTACACCGACGAAGACATCGCCGGTGCATCCGCAGCCGTGAAGGGCAAGACCGAAATGGACGCATTGGTGGCCTACCTGCAAGGCCTTGGCACCATCATCAAAAGCAAACGGTGATTCTTCATGGATATCGGGATGATTCGTGGCCTGGGCACCGTTGTGGTGATGGTGGCCTTTATCGGCCTGGCATTGTGGGTGTTCAGCCCCAAGCGCAAGTCGGAGTTTGACGACGCAACCATGCTGCCCTTTGCGGATGACCCCGAAGCCATCAAGCACGTCGAGCAAGCTTCTAGGAGTAACAAAGAATGACTACGTTCTGGAGTCTGTACGTCACAGTCCTCAGTCTGGGTACCATTTTCGCCCTGACCTGGCTGCTGCTGTCGACCCGCAAGGGCCAGCGCGCCGAGCAAACGGACGAGACCGTCGGCCACTCGTTCGACGGTATCGAGGAGTACGACAACCCGCTGCCGAAATGGTGGTTCATGCTGTTCGTCGGCACCATCGTCTTCGCCCTGGGCTACCTGGTGCTGTACCCCGGCCTGGGCAATTGGAAAGGCCTGCTGCCGGGCTACAACTACCTCGACAACGACAAGCAGACCGCCTTCGCCAACGGCCAGACCGGCTGGACCGGCGTGCATGAGTGGGAAAAGGAAATGGCCAAGTCGGACGCCAAGTTCGGGCCGATCTTCGCCAAATTCGCCGCAATGCCGATTGAAGACGTCGCCAAAGACCCGCAAGCCCTGAAGATGGGGGGCCGTCTGTTTGCCTCCAACTGCTCGGTGTGCCACGGTTCCGACGCCAAGGGTGCCTACGGCTTCCCCAACCTGACCGACGCCGACTGGCGCTGGGGCGGCGAGCCCGCCACCATCAAGGAAACCATCATGAAAGGCCGCCACGCGGTGATGCCGGCCTGGGCCGAAGTCATCGGCGAACAAGGCGTGGCCGACGTGGCGGGCTTCGTGGTGACCAACCTTGACGGCCGCAAACTGCCGGAAGGCGCCAAGGCCGACGTGGCCAATGGCGGGAAACTCTTCGCCGCCAACTGCGTCGCCTGCCACGGCCCGGCCGGTAAAGGCACGCCTGCCATGGGCGCACCTGACCTGACTCACCCGGGTGCGTTCATCTACGGTTCAAGTTTCGCCCAACTGCAGCAGACCATTCGCTACGGCCGCCAGGGCCAGATGCCTGCGCAGGAACAACTGCAAGGGAACGACAAGGTGCACTTGCTCGCGGCGTATGTTTACAGCTTGTCCCATGGGGATAAAAAGGCTCAAGAGCAGTAAGTCTGAGCAGCAACCAAAAGGCCCATTCATTGAAAAATGATGGGCCTTTTTTTGTTGCACATATTCTGAAAACACCGAAGGTTCAATGTGGGAGCAAGCCCCCTTCCACATTGGATCGTCCGTGTTTTGAAGACTGAAGCCGCAAAAACCGTCCATACTTCACAAGTCAATTGATCCACGTCACCTACACCATCAATTGATTTCCCCCAACGCGACCAAAGGTCGCACCCTTTGCGCGTCATCGGGGGCGTATCATTACGCCACTGCAAGACCCTTCATTTGACCCCGACCGGCACGTACTGGCCGAGGCAAATCTCCACCGCCGTGGGATGCAATGATGAGCAACCAAATACCGGTACAAGACGTTACTCCACCTGCCAAAAACTCCAACAACGGTGTCGACCTCTACGCGTCGCGAGAGAAAATCTACACCCGCGCCTTCACGGGCCTGTTCCGCAACCTGCGCATGCTTGGCGGCGCCGGTCTGTTCCTGCTCTACTTCGGCACGGTGTGGCTGAACTGGGGTGGCCACCAGGCCGTATGGTGGAACCTGCCGGAACGTAAGTTCTTTATCTTCGGTGCAACCTTCTGGCCCCAGGACTTCATCCTCCTCTCGGGCATCCTGATCGTCGCGGCCTTTGGCCTGTTCTTCATCACGGTGTACGCCGGACGCATCTGGTGCGGGTATACCTGCCCGCAAAGCGTGTGGACGTGGATCTTCATGTGGTGCGAAAAAGTCACCGAAGGCGACCGTAACCAGCGTATCAAGCTGGACAAGGCGCCGATGGGGGCCAACAAGTTCCTGCGCAAATTCAGCAAGCACACGCTGTGGCTGCTGATCGGCTTTGTCACCGGCATGACCTTCGTCGGTTACTTCTCACCGATCCGCGAACTGGTGTTTGACTTCTTTACCGGCCAGGCCGATGGCTGGTCGTATTTCTGGGTCGGCTTCTTCACCCTCGCCACCTACGGCAACGCCGGCTGGCTGCGCGAACAGGTGTGCATCTACATGTGCCCCTACGCGCGCTTCCAAAGCGTGATGTTCGACAAAGACACCCTGATCGTCTCCTACGACCCGCGTCGCGGCGAAGTCCGTGGCCCGCGCAAAAAAGGCAGCGACTACAAGGCCCAAGGCCTGGGCGATTGCATCGAGTGTACGATGTGCGTACAGGTGTGCCCGACCGGCATCGACATCCGTGATGGCCTGCAAATCGAGTGCATCGGCTGTGCCGCGTGCATCGACGCCTGCGACAACATCATGGACAAGATGGACTACCCGCGCGGCCTGATCAGCTACACCACCGAACACAACCTGTCCGGGCAGAAAACCCACAAGCTGCGTCCGCGCCTGATCGGCTATGCGCTGGTGTTGCTGGCAATGATGAGCCTGTTGGCCACGGCATTCTTCATGCGTTCGCTGGTGGGTTTCGACGTAAGCAAAGACCGCGTGCTGTACCGCGAAAACGCCGAAGGGCGGATCGAAAACGTCTACAGCCTGAAGATCATGAACAAGGATCAGCGCGACCACACCTACGTGCTTGACGCTGCCGGCCTGCCGGACCTCAAGCTGCAAGGCCGCCGCGAAATCAAGGTGGCTGCCGGCGACATCGTCAGCATGCCGGTAGAACTGTCGAGCGCGCCGGAACAACTGCCATCGAGCACCAACGAGGTGATGTTTATCCTCAAGGATGCCGATGACACCAGCATTCATATTGAAGCCAAGAGCCGATTCATCGGCCCACAAGTTCGTTAACGAGAGAGCAGAACAATGCCCGTAACCACTGCCGCAAGTCCCTGGTACAAGCACCTCTGGCCCTGGATCATCATCGCAATCCTGGCCTGCTCGGTGACCTTGACCTTGTCCATGGTGACCATTGCAGTGAACAACCCGGACAACCTGGTCAACGACAACTATTACGAGGCTGGCAAAGGCATCAACCGCTCCCTGGACCGCGAACGCCTGGCCCAGACCCTGCAACTGCGCGCCAAGGTGCATCTGGATGAGCTGACCGGCGAAGTCGAACTGCACCTCACCGGCTACAGCAACCCGACGAGCCTGCAACTGAACCTGATTTCGCCGACCCAGCCGGAGAAAGACCGCAAGATCAACCTGGCCCGCAGCGACAGCGAACCCGGTCGCTACATCGGTCAGGTCACCGACAAGGTCGAAGGCCGGCGCTTCGTCGAACTGCTCGGTGTGGAAGGCGACAGGACCTGGCGCTTGTTCGAAGAAGAACAGGTCAACCACGACAAGGACTTGCTGCTGGGGGATGAACCGCTGCAGGGTGCTGAAGACCTGAAGAAGTAAACAGGCTGCGCTTCGCGCATCGCGGGCAAGCCCGCTCCCATATGGACACCGCGATCCACTGTGGGAGCGGGCTTGCCCGCGATGAGGCCCTACCCGCCACCAAAGATCTAACGCCATGACCACCCCAACCCCCTGTTACCACTGCGCCCTGCCCGTTCCACCCGGTAGCCGCTTCACCGCCGTGATCCTCGGCGAGCGCCGCGAACTCTGCTGCCCGGGCTGCCAGGCAGTAGCCGAAGCAATCGTGGCGGGCGGGTTGGAAAGCTATTACCAGCACCGCAGCGAAGCCTCGGCCAACCCCGAGGCGTTGCCGGTGCAACTGGTGGACGAATTGGCGCTGTATGACCGCGCCGACGTACAAAAACCCTTCGTGCGCCACGACGGCGAACTGGCCGAAGCCACGCTGCTGATGGAAGGCATCAGCTGCGCAGCCTGTGGCTGGCTGATCGAAAAACACCTGCGCAGCCTGCCCGCCGTGGCCGAGGCGCGCCTGAACCTGTCCAACCATCGCCTGCAAGTGCGCTGGGCCGACGGGCAACTGCCGTTGAGCCAACTGCTCAGTGAGCTGCGCCACATCGGCTACGCCGCCCACCCCTATCAGGCAGACCGCGCCGCCGAGCAATTGGCCGGCGAAAACCGCCTGGCCTTGCGCCAACTCGGCGTTGCCGGCTTGCTGTGGTTCCAGGCGATGATGGCGACCATGGCCACCTGGCCGGAATTCAATATCGACCTGAGCCCGGAGCTGCATGTCATCCTGCGTTGGGTCGCGATGTTTCTGACCACGCCCATCGTGTTCTACAGCTGTGCGCCGTTTTTCAAGGGTGCCATGCGCGACCTGCGCACCCGCCACCTGACCATGGACGTGTCGGTCTCCCTGGCCATTGGCGGGGCTTACCTGGCCGGGATCTGGACCGCGATCACCGGCGTGGGTGAACTGTATTTCGACGCGGTGGGCATGTTCGCGCTGTTCCTGCTGGCCGGCCGCTACCTGGAGCGGCGTGCCCGCGAACGCACGGCCGCCGCGACCGCGCAGTTGGTCAACCTGCTGCCCGCCTCGTGCCTGCGCTTGAATGCTGAAGGTCAGAGCGAACGCATCCTGCTCCCCGAACTGGCCCTGGGCGACCGCGTGCTGGTGCATCCCGGCGCCGTGCTGCCGGCGGACGGGGTGATCCTCGACGGCCAGTCCAGCATCGATGAATCCCTGCTCACCGGCGAATACCTGCCGCAACCGCGTCAAGTCGGCGATGCGGTAACGGCCGGCACCCTCAACGTCGAGGGCGCGCTGACCGTCGAAGTCCGCGCCTTGGGCCATGACACGCGCCTGTCCGCCATCGTGCGCCTGCTGGAGCGGGCCCAGGCGGAAAAACCGCGCCTGGCACAAATCGCCGATCGCGCCGCGCAGTGGTTCCTGCTGTGCTCGCTGATCGCCGCCGTGCTGATCGGCCTGCTGTGGTGGCAGTTGGACGCATCGCGGGCGTTCTGGATCGTCCTGGCAATGCTCGTGGCGACCTGTCCATGCGCGCTCTCGCTGGCCACGCCGACCGCCCTGACCGCCGCCACCGGCACCCTGCACAAACTCGGTCTGCTGCTGACCCGTGGCCATGTGCTGGAAGGCCTGAACCAGATCGACACGGTGATTTTCGACAAGACCGGCACCCTCACCGAGGGGCGCCTGGCGCTGCGTGCGATCCGCCCCCTGGGCGCGTTGAACAGCGACCAGTGCCTGGGCCTCGCCGCCGCCCTGGAGAATCGCTCCGAACACCCGATCGCCCGCGCCTTCGGCCGCGCGCCCCTGGCCGCCGACGAAGTGCTCAGTTCCCCCGGCCTCGGTCTGGAAGGCTGGGTGGGCGAGCGCCAACTGCGCATCGGCCAGCCTGGCTATGTGTGCGAACTCAGCGGTTGCCCGATCCCTGCCGCGCCGGATGAAGCCGGGCAATGGCTGCTGTTAGGCGACCGTGACGGCGCCCTCGCCTGGTTCGTTTTGGATGACCGCCTGCGCAGCGACGCCCCTGCCCTGCTCGCGGCCTGCAAGGCGCGCGGCTGGCGCACGCTGCTGCTGTCGGGCGACAGTTCACCGATGGTCGCCAGCGTCGCCGCCGAACTGGGCATCGACGAAGCCCACGGCGGCCTGCGCCCCGATGACAAGCTACAAGTACTGCAACAATTGCACAAAGAAGGGCGCAAAGTGCTGATGCTCGGCGACGGGGTGAACGATGTGCCGGTGCTGGCCGCTGCCGATATCAGCGTGGCCATGGGCTCGGCCACCGACCTGGCAAAAACCAGCGCGGATGCGGTGTTGCTGTCCAACCGCCTGGACGCCCTGGTACAAGCGTTTACCCTGGCGCGACGCACCCGTCGGGTCATCACGGAGAACCTGCTGTGGGCTGGGCTGTACAATGGCCTTATGCTGCCGTTTGCGGCCCTCGGTTGGATCACGCCGATCTGGGCGGCGGTCGGCATGTCCCTCAGTTCGTTGACCGTGGTGCTCAACGCCCTGCGCCTGACTCGCCTGCCGAGCGCGCCGGCCGTCGGCGCCCCTTCAGTAACCCGTCCGCTACCGGCTTGAGCCACGCGGGCATGGAGTGCAGATGCCAGCTTTATACATAATGATTCCAGCGGCGCTGCTGATTGTGGCCATCGCCATCTATATCTTCTTCTGGGCAGTGGACAGCGGCCAGTACGACGACCTCGATGGCCCGGCCCACAGCGTGCTGTTCGACGATCAGGACCCAAACCACCTGGCCGCCATCGACGAGGCCAATAACCCCGAGCCCCCCGCCGACCCCAAAGATCCGCCCCATGCTTGATTTGGCGCCGCTGCTGGTCTCCGCGCTGATCCTTGGCCTGCTGGGTGGCGGCCATTGCCTGGGCATGTGCGGCGGCCTGATGGGCGCGCTGACCCTGGCGATCCCCAAAGAGCAACGCAGCCGCAGGTTCCGCCTGCTGCTCGCGTACAACCTGGGGCGTATCCTCAGCTATGCCACCGCCGGCCTGCTGATCGGCCTGGCCGGCTGGGCCGTGGCCAACAGCCCGGCGGCGATGTTCATGCGCGTGCTGGCCGGCCTGCTGCTGATCAGCATGGGCCTGTACCTGGCCGGCTGGTGGAGCGGCCTCACCCGCATCGAAAGCCTCGGTCGCGGCCTGTGGCGGCACATCCAGCCGTTCGCTAACCGTTTGCTGCCGGTATCCAGCCTGCCCCGCGCCCTGCTGTTGGGCGCGCTGTGGGGCTGGTTGCCGTGCGGGTTGGTCTACAGCACCCTGCTGTGGGCCGCCAGCCAAGGCAATGCGCTGGACAGTGCGGTGCTGATGCTGGCGTTCGGCCTGGGCACCTGGCCAGTGCTGCTGGCGACCGGGCTGGCCGCCGAACGCGTCACGGCACTATTGCGCAAGCGCAGTGTACGCATGGCCGGCGGCGTGCTAGTAATTTTGTTCGGTATTTGGACCTTGCCCGGCCCCCATCAGCACTGGCTAATGGGCCACTAAAAGGCCATGTGGCATAGCGCCGCTCCCCGTTGATGCAAATCAAGATGCCATATCCGCCACGCCCCTAGACTCGACCCATTAGTCTATCCGGGGGAACGCCCGCATGCTCGACGCCATTCGTTGGGACAGCAATCTGATTCATCGCTACGACTTGGCGGGGCCACGCTACACGTCCTACCCCACCGCCGTGCAATTCGACAGCCAGGTCGGCTCCTTCGACCTGCTCCACGCCCTGCGCGACAGCCGCAAGGCTGCACGGCCATTGTCGCTGTATGTACACGTGCCGTTCTGCGCAAACATCTGCTACTACTGCGCCTGCAACAAAGTCATCACCAAGGACCGCGGCCGCGCCCAGCCCTACCTGCAGCGCCTGGAACAGGAGATCCAACTGATCGCCTGCCACCTCGACCCGAAACAGACCGTGGAACAGCTGCATTTCGGCGGCGGCACCCCGACCTTTCTCAGCCATGACGAGTTGCGCCAGGTGATGACCTCCCTGCGTAAGCATTTCAACCTGCTCGATGATGATTCCGGCGACTACAGCATCGAAATCGACCCGCGCGAAGCCGACTGGGCAACCATGGGGCTGCTGCGCGAGTTGGGCTTCAACCGCGTCAGTATCGGCCTGCAAGACCTCGACCCCGAAGTGCAACGCGCGGTTAACCGCCTGCAAAGCCTGGAAGAGACCCGCGCCGTGATCGATGCGGCGCGCACCCTGCAGTACCGCTCGATCAACATCGACCTGATCTACGGCCTGCCCAAGCAAACCCCGATCAACTTCGCGCGCACCGTGGAAGAGGTGATCAAGCTGCAACCGGATCGCCTGTCAGTGTTCAACTATGCGCATTTGCCGGAACGTTTCATGCCTCAGCGGCGGATCAACGCCGATGACCTGCCGTCCCCGGCGGCAAAACTGCTGATGCTGCAAACCACCATCGAACAGCTGACCAACGCTGGCTACCGCTATATCGGCATGGACCACTTCGCGCTACCGGACGACGAATTGGCCATCGCCCAGGAAGAAGGCACCCTGCAACGCAACTTCCAGGGCTATACCACCCACGGTCATTGCGACCTGATCGGGCTCGGGGTCTCGGCCATCAGCCAGATCGGCGATCTGTATTGCCAGAACACCAGCGACATCAATAGCTACCAGCACGCCCTGGCCGATGCGCAACTGGCGACCAACCGCGGCCTGGTCTGCACCACGGACGATCGGTTGCGGCGGGAAGTGATTCAGCAATTGATCTGCAATTTCAGCCTGACCTTCGAGCAGATCGAACAGGCGTTCAATATCGATTTTCGCGGCTATTTCGACGAGATTTGGTCACAACTTGAGACGATGGCCGAAGACGGCCTGATCGAACTCGACGCACAAGGCATTCGCGTCCTCCCCGCAGGACGGCTGCTGGTGCGCTCGGTGTGCATGGTGTTCGATGCCTATCTGGAGCATCAGAACCGGCAGCGCTTTTCGCGGGTGATCTGAAGGTTCTATGCCATCGCCAGGGAGGCCGCCTTCATGGCGTCTTCGCCGCTCAGGCCTTTCATGGCTTTGGCCAGTGAGGCTTGTGCGGTCACCAGGCTCGCCTGCAGTGCGCTGAGTGAGGCCTGCAGGTTGCTGGCCTTGACCCGCGCCTGGTCAGGCGTCAGGTTCGTGTCCGCCATCACGGCGGCCAGCTCGGCCTGTTTCTTGGCGATCTGCTCTTTGATCTGACGGATCATTTTCAGCGTCTGCTGAATGTTATCCGGCAGGCCACTCTCTTCGATATCGCTGTTGGCTTTCTTCGCGGCACCCGCAGCCTTCAATGCCGCGCCGGAAATAGTCACGGTCACGCCCTCGACCGCCTTGGCCGGACTCAGCGGCGCTGATGTGGCGTCCTCAAGTGCTTTGGCTGCCTCGGCTTCTTTAGCCTCCGCCACTAGGTCTTTGGGCTCGCGAACCGCCGGAACCGGCAGCTTGGCAGCAGAGTTTTCACCGATGGAAAGCATGATGTGAGCCTCCAGGCTCTAAGGGACACTGACTTCTATCGGCATCGATACAATAATCTTTATCCCGGCATCGGTTTTTCGTCCATGCTGGCCTCTTCTACCCACAGTGCGTTACCCTTATGTCTTATGTGTGTTTTCCCACAAGGATTTAAGAAATGTCCGAGCCCGTTAAGCTGCGCGCTAACAGCCAGGCCCATTGCAAGGATTGCAGCCTGGCGCCCCTCTGCTTACCACTTTCATTGAATCTGGAAGACATGGATGCGCTGGACGAAATCGTTAAACGCGGGCGCCCACTGAAAAAAGGCGAGTTTCTATATCGCCAGGGCGACAAGTTCGATTCTGTCTATGCAGTACGTTCGGGTGCATTGAAGACCTTCAGCCTGAGCGACAGTGGCGAAGAGCAGATCACCGGCTTCCACCTGCCGAGCGAGCTGGTCGGGCTGTCGGGGATGGACACCGAGATTCATCCGGTGTCGGCTCAGGCACTAGAGACCACATCGGTGTGCGAAATTCCTTTCGAACGCCTGGACGAACTGGCCCTGCAATTGCCGCAGCTGCGCCGCCAACTGATGCGTGTCATGAGCCGCGAGATCCGGGACGACCAGCAAATGATGCTGCTGTTGTCGAAGAAAACCGCCGACGAGCGTATCGCCACCTTCCTGGTCAACCTGTCAGCGCGATTCCGTGCCCGTGGTTTCTCGGCCAACCAGTTCCGCCTGAGCATGTCGCGCAATGAAATCGGCAATTACCTGGGCCTGGCGGTAGAAACCGTGTCCCGGGTCTTTACCCGTTTCCAGCAGAACGAGCTGCTTGCCGCCGAAGGCAAGGAAGTGCATATCCTCGACCCGATCCAACTGTGCGCGTTGGCGGGCGGCTCCCTGGAGGGCTGATCCAGACACTTGCGGCCGCGCCAATCGGCAAGGCCGCAAGGTATACTTCGAGTCCGTTTTCCGCCCCAGGACTCTGCGACGATGACCTTCGATTCGTTCGACATCAAATCCCTGATCCGCCCTGTCATCGACTTCCCCAAGCCCGGGGTGATCTTTCGCGACATCACGCCGCTGTTCCAGTCGCCCAAGGCCCTGCGTCTGGTGGCCGACACCTTCGTCCACCGCTACGTCGAAGCCGATTTCAGCCATATCGGTGCGATGGATGCCCGGGGTTTCCTGATCGGCTCGATCATCGCCTACCAATTGAACAAACCGCTGATCCTGTTCCGCAAACAGGGCAAGCTGCCGGCCGACGTGTTGGCCGAGGGTTACCAGACCGAATACGGCGAAGCCTTCCTCGAAGTGCATGCCGACAGCCTGTGTGAAGGCGATTCGGTGCTGATCTTCGATGACCTGATTGCCACTGGCGGCACGCTGATCGCCGCAGCGAACCTGGTGCGGCGCATGGGCGCGAAGGTGTTCGAAGCGGCGGCGATTATCGACCTGCCGGAGCTGGGTGGCTCGCAACGCCTGGAAGATATGGGGATTGCGACGTTTTGCCTGACGCAGTTTGCGCTGAGCGAGCGTTGAGGATTATCACCGACACCACACAGCCCCCTCCCACACTTTGTCCTGCCGCGTGACTTAAAGCGCGATGGGTTTGCGACCGGCAAACGAATGCGCCAGGGTGCCGCCGTCCACCAACTCCAGCTCGCCACCCAGCGGTACGCCGTGGGCGATCCGCGAGGTGACCAGGCCTTTGTTGCTCAGCAGTTGGGCGATGTAATGCGCGGTCGCTTCACCCTCCACGGTTGGGTTGGTGGCCAGAATCACCTCGGTAAAGGTGCCCTGCGCTTCAATCCGCGCCACCAGTTGCGGAATGCCGATGGCTTCCGGGCCCAGACCGTCCAGCGGCGACAGATGGCCTTTGAGCACGAAATAGCGCCCGCGATAACCGGTCTGTTCCACCGCGTACACGTCCATCGGCCCTTCCACCACGCATAACAGCGTGTCATCGCGACGCGGGTCGGCGCATTGCGGGCAGAGTTCTTCTTCGGTGAGGGTGCGGCACTGGCGACAGTGGCCAACGCCTTCCATGGCCTGGCTCAAGGCCTGGGCCAACCGGGTGCCGCCGCTGCGATCACGCTCCAGCAGTTGCAGCGCCATGCGCTGGGCGGTTTTCTGGCCGACGCCGGGCAAAGTGCGCAGGGCGTCGATCAGTTGGCGAATCAGGGGGCTGAAGCTCATGGGCGAAGGGTCCGACAAAACAACGAGACGCGGTTTATACCCGCGCCTCGGATTAGCGTCAAATGCTCAATCCTGCGCGACGCGCACCACCAACTTGCCGAAGTTGCGTCCTTCGAGCAAACCGATAAACGCTTCGGGCGCCTGCTCCAGGCCATCGACCACGTCTTCGCGGAACTTGATCTTGCCGTCACGTACCCACGGCGCCATGGCACTGAGGAATTCCGGCTGGCGATCGCCGTAGTCATCGAACACGATAAAGCCCTGGATACGCACGCGCTTGGTCAGCAAGGTGCGTTGCAGCGCCGGCAGTCGATCAGGGCCACTGGGCGCTTCATGGTCGTTATAGCCGGCGATCAGCCCGCACAGCGGAATCCGTGCCTTGGGGTTGAGCAGCGGCAGCACGGCATCGAACACCTTGCCACCGACGTTTTCAAAGTAGATATCCACGCCCTTGAAACAGGCATGGGCCAATTCATCGGCGAAGTGCTCGCTTTTGTGGTCAATACAGGCATCAAAGCCCAGTTCGTCCACCACGTAACGGCACTTCTCGGCTCCGCCCGCAACACCCACCACGCGCAAACCCTTGAGCTTGGCCACCTGGCCCACCACCGAGCCCACCGCACCGGACGCGGCCGCCACCACCAGGGTTTCCCCGGCTTTGGGCTGACCGATGTCCATCAGGCCCATGTAGGCGGTCATGCCCGGCATGCCCAGCACACCCAATGCCATCGACGGACTGGCCAGGCCGTTGGGCACCGGTATCAGGTTGCGACCGTCGCAAACGCTGTGGCTTTGCCAGCCGGTGGAGCCGACCACCAGGTCGCCCACTTCGAATTTCGGGTTGCGCGACTGCTCGATACGGCTGACAGCGCCACCCGTCATCACTTCGTCGATTTCTACCGGAGCGGCGTAGGACGGAGCATCACTCATGCGCCCACGCATGTAGGGGTCGAGGGACAGGTACAGCGTCTTCAACAAGACTTGGCCGTCTGCCAGTTCCGGCAGCGTCACGCGCTCAAGGCGGAAGTTTTCCGGGGTTGGCGCGCCGTGAGGGCGCGAGACCAGAACAATGCGCTGGTTAAGAATCGGTGTTTGAGGCATCGAGGGACTCCTTTATCGATGAGCGAATTCAATGGCATTAAGTGCAGACACTGGCCAAGGCGCCGAGGTTCGACATAGTTGCCGCCCGGTAGCAAATGCAGAGGGGTGAGCAGCCAAAAAAAATGCCAGGCGCGATGCCTGGCATTTCAGTCTAGCTAAGGCTGGCCGATCAGAACGGCAGTTTCATGCCCGGAGGCAGTTGCATGCCAGCGGTCACACCGGACATTTTGTCCTGGCTGTTGGCTTCGATCTTGCGCACAGCGTCATTGACGGCCGCGGCGAACAGATCTTCCAGCACTTCACGGTCGTCATCGCTGACGCCTTCGAGCAGGCTCGGGTCGATGCTCACGCGCTTGATGTCGTGACGACCGGTCATCACCACGCTGACCATATCGCCACCGGCTTTACCGGTGACTTCGGCGTTGGCCAGCTCTTCCTGCATCTTGGCCATTTTTTCCTGCATCTGCTGCGCCTGCTTCATCAGGCCGGCCATGCCACCTTTCATCATGGGAATCACCTCAAAAGTACGTGGATCAATAAGTAGCCCGGTGTTATGACGCCTGGGGCACCGTGGCTTCGACAGGTTCAATAGTATCGTGACGGACGACCGCACCGAACTGTTGCATCAATTGCTGGATGAGCGGGTCGCCGTGGATCGACTCCTCGGCCTCGCGCTGGCGATTGAGGCGCCGGCGGGTCGCGGCCTGGGCCGGGGTTTCCTGCTCGGGCTTGATCAACTCGATGGCGATGGTCAGCGTGCGCTCGTGGTACTGGTTGAGGGCATCGTTGAGCCGGCGCTGCTGGGTCGCATTGAACAGGGCGCTGTGGGCCGGGTCCAGGTGCAGCAGCCAGTGGTCGCCCTCGATGGCGATCAGGGTGCAGTTGGCGGCGATGCTACCGGTCATGCCGGAAATCGGCAGTTTCGGGAACAGCTCCAGCCATTGCAGGGCCAGGCCGGTGGCCGGCGCCGCAGCGGGTTCCGCTTCGGGTTCGGGGGCCGGCTCGGCAGCGTGCTCACTGGCCAGTTCGTCCAGGTAGCTGTAGGCCGAATCGATATCCGGCTCGATGTAGTCTTCGTCCAGCGGCGGTTCGTCGTCGAGGTCGATGCCGTGCGTTGCGGCGTCCACCTGGGCGACGGTCGGCTCGGGGGCGGGCGCGCTGACCCACTCCGGCGCGTCCGGCACCACGCTGTCCGGGGTCGGTGTGGGCATCGGCGTCAGCTCGGGCTGCTCGCTGGCGGTTTCCAGCATGGGCTCCACGGCGGGCTCAGCCTCCACCGGGGCATTCCAGGGCAAGTCGACCACCGGGGCCGGGGTTGGCTCGACCACCGGCTCAGGCGCGACCACAGGCGCGACAACCACAGGTTCAGGTACCGGCACAACCGGTGCAGGTGCAGGTGCAGCAACCACTGGCGCGACCACCGCTGCGCCAGCCACGGGTTTGGCGGAATCAACTGTGGCCTGGCTGATCCCCACTGGCTTTAGCGGCTGTCTCGGCGCGTCTGTCGAATCGGCGGGCCGGAAGGCCAGCATGCGCAGCAGGACCATTTCGAAGCCGCCGCGCGGGTCCGGCGCGAGGGGCAAGTCCCGGCGACCGATCAGGCCCATCTGGTAGTAGAACTGCACGTCTTCGGCCGGCAACGCCTGGGCCAGGGCCAACACGCGGTCGCGGTCGCCGTGACCGTTGTCGACACCTTCCGGCAGGGCCTGGGCGATGGCGACGCGGTGCAGCACGTTGAGGATTTCCGAGAGCACGCCGTTCCAGTCCGGACCTTGCTCCGACAAGTGACGCACAGCTTCGAGCAATGCCTTGGCGTCGCCTTCGATCAGCGCGTGCAGCACGTCGAACACCTGGCCGTGGTCGAGGGTGCCGAGCATCGCTCGCACATCGGCGGCCATGACCTTGCCTTCGCCAAAGGCGATGGCCTGGTCGGTGAGGCTCATGGCGTCACGCATCGAACCATCGGCGGCGCGGCCGAGCAGCCACAGTGCGTCGTCTTCGAACGGCACGTTCTCGACACCCAGCACGTGGGTCAAGTGCTCGACCACACGCTCCGGGGTCATGTTTTTAAGGGAAAACTGCAGGCACCGCGACAAAATCGTTGCAGGAAGTTTCTGCGGATCAGTGGTGGCCAGGATGAATTTGACGTAGGGCGGCGGCTCTTCCAGGGTTTTCAACAAGGCGTTGAACGAGTGGCTGGAGAGCATGTGGACTTCGTCGATCAGGTAGACCTTGAAGCGGCCGCGGCTCGGCGCGTACTGCACGTTATCGAGCAACTCGCGAGTGTCTTCGACCTTGGTGCGGCTCGCGGCATCGATCTCGATCAGGTCGACGAAACGCCCTTCGTCGATCTCGCGGCACACCGAGCAGGTGCCGCAGGGCGTCGAGGTGATACCCGTTTCGCAGTTCAGGCATTTGGCAATGATTCGGGCAATGGTAGTCTTGCCGACACCGCGAGTACCGGTAAACAGGTAGGCGTGGTGTAGCCGTTGGCTGTCCAAGGCATTGATCAGAGCCTTGAGCACATGGGTCTGGCCGACCATTTCGCGGAACGAGCGCGGGCGCCATTTACGTGCAAGAACCTGATAACTCATCGAAAACCGTCGCAACTGAGAAGCGGAGCCGGTAATGCTAGCGGAGCAAGGGGGAAATTGCATCCGGCACGCTTGCCTAATCTGACTAAGATTGCCTGATTGGCCATGAAAAGGCCTGAACCCGGAGAGTGTATGCGCGTAGTCCTGGGCGCTTTATGGATAATCACCACGGCCTGCCTGGCGGCGCCCGCACCGTTGCGCTTCTCGGTTTCCGACAGTTGGGCGATGCCCATGGTGCAGGTGGAGGACGGCCGACCCACCCAGGGCATTTTGTATGACCTGATGTTGAGCCTGGCCACCCAGGTCGGCCGCCCGGTCGAGTTCCACGTACTGTCCCGCGCACGCATTGCCAACGCGATGGCCCACGGCGACATCGATGTGCGCTGTTATGTCACCCAGGCCTGGCTCGACAATTTGTCTGACGACTACATCTGGAGCCTACCGCTGCTGGTCCAGCGCAACGTATTGGTCAGCGCTCACAGCCATCCGGTGCAAGTGACCCGGCTGGCGCCGCAGTCGATCGGAACAGTGCTCAATTACCGCTACTCCACACTCGACCCGCTGTTCGCCAACGGCCAATTGAGGCGCGACGACGCCCGCAGCGAAGAGCAGGTGCTGCACAAACTGGTGGCCGGGCGCTTCAAGTATGCGGTGGCCAACGAATGGATCGTCGACCGCTTCAACCAGAACCTGCCGATGGATCAGCGACTGCACAAAGTTGCCATGATCGAGGAGCAAAGCCTGGGCTGCGTCGTGCGCAACGACCCGGACCTGCCGGTGCAACAAATCCTGCGCACCCTGCTGCAGATGAAGACGTCAGGCGAAATCGACGACATCATCAAGCTGTACACCGGCGAAAACGCAGTGCCCTTGCACGCTCCTGACAAGAACTGACAGAGCCACCTTATAGACTGGGCTCAACCAACCCCCGTTCTCAAGGAGCCCCCATGAACACCGTTGCTCATTACTTCCTGCTGTATGTCGACAGCCCCGCCACCAGCGCCAACTTCTACAGCCGCCTGCTGGACAAAGCACCGGTTGAATTGAACCCGACCTTTGCCCTGTTCATTCTCAATAATGGTGTAAAGCTGGGCCTGTGGTCGCGCCACACCGTGGAACCGGCGGCCCAAGCCACGGGCGGCGGCGGCGAAGTGGGTTTCGCCCTGCCCGACCAAGCCGCCGTGGACACCCTGCACGACCAATGGCTGGAACGTGGCGCCACGATCATTCAGTCACCGACCGTCGTGGACTTTGGCTACACCTTTGTCGCCCAGGACCTCGACGGCCATCGGTTGCGGGCGTTCTGCATGAGCGACTGAGCAGCGCCGCCAGCGTCCTTCCAGGCTGATGGCCGCCACACTGGCAAGCACAATCACCGCGCCGAGCATCACCTGCCCGGCAAGGTGCTCGCCCAGCAGTGTCGCCGCCATCGCCATGGCCACCGGGGGAACCAGGTACATCGCGACCGATGCACGGCTGACCTCGACATGCTTCAACACGTAGGCCCAGGCAAGGTACGCCAGGGCGCTGGGGAAAATGCCCAGGACCAGCACCGCCAGGTTTTCCGGCCAGGGCGCCTGCGCCATGGCGGCGGGCAGGCCGGGCAGGTTCACGCAGAGCATCAGGGTGCCCGACCACACCATGTAGCACGCCAGGGTCAACGGGCTGTAGCGGTGGGCATAGTGCTTCTGGATGACGAAATACACGCTCCACGACACCGCCGCCAGCAGGATCAACAGACCACGTGGATCGATGTCACCCACCCCCTGCTCACCCCAGATCACCACCAGCACGCCGAGCAACCCCAGCAATACGCAGCTCCAGCGCCAGGCGCTGATCCGCTCCTTCAAGCCAAAAAACGCAATCAGCACACTGAACAGCGGTGCCGACTGCGCCAATACACTGGATGCCGCCGCTGTCACCCATTGCTGCCCGTAGTTGAGGCAGGTGTGATGCAGGAACACCCCGAAAAATCCCAGCACCAGCAACCATGGCACATCCCGCAGGCGCGGCTGACTGATGCCCTGCACCAACGCCACACCCCCCATGAACACCGATGCGACCAGAAACCGCAACAACGCCAACTGGCCGGGGCTATAACTGTGCAGCCCCACGTGTACGCCAATCGGCGAATAGGCCCAACAGAGGATCACGCTGGCGATGACTAGCGTAAGCTTTGCGGGTGACGGGGCATTCATCGACGGCATCCAGAAACAGAAAAGGAGTGCCGCCAGTCTTGGCCGGGTCATGCGGCAGGACAATTAAGCGTTTCTGACTTCTGAAATCAGTGGAACTGAGCGATGGAAATGGCCCAACTGAAGATGGTGCGAGCCGTGGCGCAAACCGGCAGCGTGGCCCAAGCCGCGCTGCAATTGCATTGCGTGCCGTCGAACATCACCACGCGCATCAAACAGCTGGAAAGCGAATTGGGCACGCCGCTGTTCATCCGTGCCGGACGCGGGCTGGCGATCAGTGCCGCCGGTGAAATCTTCCTCGATTACTGCGAGCGCATCCTGGCACTGGTGGACGAATCCAAACGAGCGGTGGACGCCAACGCGATCCCGCGGGGCACCTTGCGTATCGGCGCGGTGGAGTCCAGTGCCAGCGGCCGCCTGCCACCGCTGCTGGCGGAATACCATCGACGCTACCCCGACGTCAGCCTGGAACTGGTGACGGGTGCCTGGGGCCAACTGCTCGACGACCTGCAACACCATCGCCTGGACGTGGCGCTGGTAGCCGCCGGTAACACACGCACCAAGCTCGAACACAGCGTGGTCTACAGCGAACGCCTGGTGCTGATCGCCAGCCCCTCCAGCGCGCCGATCAACGGCGCCGAGGACCTGGCAGGACGCACCCTGCTGGTCTGGCCGCCCGGCTGCCCTTATCGCGCCGCCCTGGAAAACTGGGTCAAACCCCACGACCTCAAGCCGGCCATCGCCAGCTACGCCAGTTGGGGCACGATCATCGGCTGCGTCAGCGCGGGGATTGGCGTGGCATTGGCGCCGGAGGGCATTCTGGCGCGCTATGAGCAGACCAGTCAGTTGGCCTCGTATCGATTCGAAGAACTGGCGGCCGTGGATAACCTGTTGTTCTGGCACAAGGACACGCAGCGACATCTGGCCAGGGATGCATTCGCTGGGCTGCTGCGCGAAACCTTCGGCCAACACTGATCGAACATCAGCTTTTCGGAGTAGCCAATCGCGCGTACTGATCCAGCCGAGGAACGACCGATCCGGAGCATTGACGAACTCGACCTGGGCCCAGCCATCCTTGAAGGCCAGCACGCCGACCACATCATAGGCTGCGCAATAAAATACCGGCAGACGACTGAAAAGAAGACAAAGGGGGTTGAAACAGAAGGGCTACTACAAGGAGGAGCGTTATGGAGGCAACCCCACCAGCCACACCCCGGCACACAATGTTCCCGCTGTGGCTGCTGCCTTCCGGCTCTGACCAGGTTCACGGGTAATCGTTGCGGGGGGACCGATGGGGTCACCATAACGACGCTCACCTCTCGGCAAGCCGCGCCATTGTACCGATCTCATCGGAAGTTACAACCATTGGTGTTGGATTAAAAAATCAAGAGGTTCAAGCACTTGCCATGGCCGTCAGCATCGCCCCTGCCACACTGGCTCATGACTGTGCCTGCAGGACCTCATCCGCCCTGCCGCCCTCTTCCTGGATCACCAGGTGAATGAAGTGCAGCTTGGCGATCACCGCCGGTGGCAATACGAAGGGGTAGAAATCCGGCTGGCCCATGGCGCGGGACAGTTCGTTGAGCATGCCGGCCAATTCGATCCAGGCATTGACGAACGAGAGGAACGCCGCGCCGCCGGGGTGTTCGGGGTCATAGAGGCTGGCGCGGGGGAACGGCTGGTAATCCAGGTCCATCTCGCGGGCGCTCATGCCGAAGCCCAGGGCGGTGTCGACGGCGTCCATCATGTGCAGGTAATGCGCCCAGGTTTCGGCCCAGTCTTCCCAGGGATGCATAGTGGCGTAGGCGCTGACGCAGGTGTGTTGCCAGTCCGGGCGCGGGCCGTTCTGGTAGTGTTGGTCGAGGGCGTCGGCGTAACTGGCGCGTTCGTCGCCGAACAGGTTGCGAAACGGCTGCAACCAGTGGCTGTTGGCGATCAGCCGATCCCAATAGTAGTGGCCGACTTCATGGCGAAAATGGCCGAGTAAGGTGCGGTACGGTTCCCGCATCTGCACGCGGATTTTTTCGCGGTGGGCGTCGTCGGCTTCCTTGATGTCGAGGGTGATCAGGCCGTTGGCATGGCCGGTGGTCGGCGCGTTGCCTTCCAGGTCGATGCCGACGAAGTCGAAGGCCAGGCCGTTGTCTTCGTCGACGCTTTTGGGCACGACGCGCAGGCCCAGGCTGATCAGTTGCGCCACCAGCCGGCGCTTGGCGGTTTCGACCTTGCACCAGCGCTCGGGGTTTTCCGCGATCGACAGGTCGGGAATGGTGCGGTTCAGGCTACACGCCACGCACAGCGAGCTGGTGCTGTGGGCGCGAATCAGCCAGTTGCAGGCGGCCGGGCTGTCGAGGTTGGCGCAGCGGCGAAAAGCGCCGGCATCGAGGTTGTCATCCAGCAGCCAGGTGTCAGCGACCGGACCCGGTTGCAGCGAGGACAGACGGCTTTGTTGCGGCTGGTAGCCCAGCAGCGCCGAGCAGGCCAGGCACTGGCTGTTGCGAAAGAACAACGACTGGCCACACCGACACTGCCAGACCTTGCTGTTGCGCGAAGATTCGGCCACGAACGGTGCGGCGATGCGCGAACTGAGTTGTTCGAAGAAGCGGTACATGGCGATCTCTCCCGGGGCGACCAAGACTAGATCATTTCGCGCCCGGGATCGTTCCCCTTTCTTCGAAGGGCTGCTTGGCAGCCCAATGGGAACAAGAAGTCGTCAGACAGTGATGTTGTGCCGGGCTAGAAAATCCACGAAAGCGGCTTCGTCCAATACCTTCAGGCCCAACTCACTCGCCTTGGCCAGTTTTGAACCGGCACCCGGCCCGGCCACCACACAATACGTCTTCGCCGACACCGAACCGGCCACCTTGGCGCCGAGGCTTTCGAGCTTGTCCTTGGCCACGTCACGGCTCATCAGCTCCAGGGAGCCGGTCAGCACCCAGGTGTGCCCCGCTTCCGGCAAGCCTTCGATCACTTTCTTCTCGCTCTGCCAGTGCATGCCGAAGTCCTTGAGCTGCTGCTCGATGGCCAGGGCAAGGTTGGCGTGGTCGGGGTTATCGAAGAACTCGCGCACGGCCTTGGCCTGCTTCTCGGGCAGCGCCTGGCGCATATCGAGCCAGTCGGCCTTGATCACGCCGTCGAGGGAACCGAACTTGTCCGCCAGTTTCTGCGCAGCGCCGGGGCCAACGCTGGGCACGTTGAGTTTGTCGAGCAAACCGCCGAGGGTGGTGCTGGCGGCGAACTCGGCGCTCAGGTCGCCTTGTTCCTGCAGTTGCAGGCCGCATTTGTCCGGCGCCAACAGCGCGCCGATCACGTCCTGGTTGTGGCGGTCTTCAAAGAAGCTGTGGATCTCGTGCGCCACTTCCAGGCCCACGTCCGGCAAGTACGTCAGCACTTGCGGCAACGCGCGCTGCACGCGCTCCAGGGACGCCAGGGAGCGCGCCAGCACCTTGGCGGTCTCCTCGCCCACGTCGGGAATACCCAGGGCGTAGATGAAGCGTGCCAGGGTCGGCGTCTTGCTGTGTTCGATGGCGCTGATCAGCTTCTTGCTGGAAACATCGGCGAAGCCTTCCAGGTCGATGATCTGTTCGTACTTGAGCGTGTAAAGGTCGGCCGGCGAGGCGATGAGTTTTTCATCCACCAATTGCTCGATGGTCTTGTCGCCCAGGCCGTCGATGTCCATCGCCCGGCGCGAGACGAAATGGATGATCGCCTGCTTGAGCTGCGCCCCGCAGGCCAGGCGACCGACGCAGCGGTACACCGCGCCTTCGCTGACGGTTTCCTTGCCCTTGCTGCGCTTGACCAGTTGCGTGCGCTCGACATGGGAGCCGCACACCGGGCAGTTTTCCGGGATATGGACCGCGCGGGCGTGTTCCGGACGGCGCTCGGTGACCACCGATACGACCTGCGGGATCACGTCCCCGGCGCGGCGGATGATCACGGTGTCGCCGATCATCAGGCCCAGGCGCGCCACTTCATCCATGTTGTGCAGGGTGGCATTGGACACGGTCACACCCGCGACCTTGACCGGTTTCAGACGCGCCACCGGGGTGACGGCGCCGGTGCGGCCGACCTGGAACTCCACATCGAGCAGCTCGGTCAACTCTTCCATGGCCGGAAATTTGTGCGCGATCGCCCAACGCGGCTCACGGGCGCGAAAACCCAGCTCGCGCTGGGAGGCAATGCTGTTGACCTTGAACACCACGCCGTCGATTTCATAGGGCAGGCTGTTACGCCGCTCGCCGATATCGCGGTAGTAGTCCAGGCATTCCTGGATGCCCTTGGCCAACTTCAGCTCATGACTGATCGGCATGCCCCACTTGCGCAACTGCTGCAAATTGCCGATGTGGGTGTCGCTGATGTCCGCCGTCACCTGGCCAATGCCGTAGCAGCAGAATTCCAGCGGGCGGCTGGCGGTGATTTTCGAATCCAACTGGCGCAGGCTGCCGGCGGCGGCGTTGCGCGGGTTGGCGAAGGTCTTGCCGCCGACTTCCAGTTGCGAGGCGTTCAGGCGCTCGAAACCGGCCTTGGACATGAACACTTCGCCGCGCACTTCCAGGGTCGCCGGCCAGCCGCTGCCGTGCAGTTTCAACGGGATATTGCGCACGGTGCGCACATTCACGCTGATGTCTTCGCCGGTGGTGCCATCGCCCCGGGTGGCGCCGCGCACCAGTTCGCCGTCCTGGTACAGCAGGCTGACCGCCAGGCCGTCCAACTTTGGCTCGCAGCTGTATTCCACGGAGGCGCCGCCGCCAAACAGGTCGCCCACCGGCAGGTCGAGACCCTCGGTGACGCGGCGATCGAACTCGAGCATGGTGGTTTCATCGAAGGCGTTGCCCAGACTGAGCATGGGAATCTCATGCTTGACCTGGGTGAACGCCGACAACGCCGCACTGCCGACCCGCTGCGTCGGTGAATCACGCGTGACCAGCTCCGGATGCTCGGCCTCCAGGGCCTTGAGCGCTTGGAACAAGCGGTCGTACTCGGCGTCCGGAATGCTCGGTTCGTCGAGGACGTGATAACGGTAGTTGTGCTGATCCAGTTCAGCGCGCAGTTCGAGGATGCGGGTGTGGGCGGCGGTCATGGGTGTTCTCTCATAAAGCAAAAGAGCAGCCGAAGCTGCTCAAATGTTGGTGCGCTTGATTCTATCGACAACGCTTGAGGCCAGACCTCAGCGTTTCTGTGTCAGGGCGCGACGCTCGAACTCGACGATGCGCTGACGGTAGTGTTCGATGGTCTGGGCGGTCAGGACGCTGCGCTGGTCGTCCTTCAGTTCGCCGTTGAGCTCCTGGGACAGCTTGCGCGCTGCGGCGACCATCACGTCGAACGCTTGTTTCGGATGACGCGGACCTGGCAGGCCGAGGAAGAAGCTCACCGCCGGCGTGCTGAACAGGTCGATATCGTCCAGGTCGAAGGTGCCTGGCTTGACCGCGTTGGCCATGGAAAACAACACTTCGCCATTACCGGCCATGCTTTCGTGGCGGTGGAAGATATCCATCTCGCCAAAACGCAGGCCGCTTTCCAGGATGTTCTGCAACAGTGCCGGGCCCTTGAAGCCGGCGGCGTCGCGGCAGATCACGCTGATCACCAGGACTTCTTCGGCGGCCGGCTGATCGTTCACCGACTGGCGCGGCACACTCTTGGTCGGGCTCTCGTCAGGGAAATCGTCATCGCGACTGCTGAAGCTCGGGCCGTCATCCACGCCCAGGTTCAGGTCGCCCTGATGCGGCTCGGCGGCGGCGGCACTGCCGCGCTTGCCACGCTTGGAGGACGGTTCGCGGGCTTCGCGCAAAGGGGCGCTCATGGACGGCAAGTCGTGCTCGTCCAACTGCGGTTCCTTATGGGTATCCAGCACACGGGGCGGCCCCAGCAGCTCCGCACCGGCGTCGTCGTCGGGCAAGTTGGACAGGTTGCGGTCCAGACGGAATTTGAGCTTACCCTTGCCACCGCGCATACGGCGCCAGCCATCAAAAAGAATACCGGCAATGACAATAATGCCGATGACGATCAGCCACTCGCGCAGACCGATTTCCATGTAATCCCGTGCCTCTAATAAAAAATGCTGAAAAATAAGGGGTTTAGCACCGTGCAAACCGCTTTAAAACGTGGCGCCAACTCTATGTTCTGACTGACGTTTTGCCCACGCATACGAAAAATTGACATTAAACTAGCACGACCAAAGATAACTTTACACCGTCTGTCAAAATGCCTTGAACAAATATGTCCATTTGCCACTTTCGTCAGACTGGTAAACCGCCCTACATCGAGCTGAAAATCTTCGCTGCTGGCGTGGATCAGGATTCCACCATCGCCATCGCTTCTTCGACATCCACCGCCACCAATCGCGAACAACCCGGCTCGTGCATCGTCACCCCCATCAACTGATCAGCCATTTCCATGGCGATCTTGTTGTGGGTGATATAGATGAACTGCACGGTCTGGGACATCTCTTTAACCAGGCGTGCGTAACGTCCTACGTTAGCGTCATCCAGTGGCGCGTCAACTTCGTCGAGCATACAGAACGGCGCCGGGTTCAACTTGAAGATGGCAAACACCAGGGCCAAAGCGGTCAGGGCTTTTTCGCCACCGGACAACAAATGGATGGTGCTGTTCTTCTTGCCCGGAGGCCGCGCCATGATCGTTACCCCTGTATCGAGTAGATCTTCGCCCGTCAGTTCCAAGTAAGCGCTG
Organism: Pseudomonas marginalis; assembly: GCF_024169655.1. GTDB lineage: Bacteria > Pseudomonadota > Gammaproteobacteria > Pseudomonadales > Pseudomonadaceae > Aquipseudomonas > Aquipseudomonas paraveronii. The sequence continues at coordinate 4,577,637 of NZ_JALJWV010000001.1, forward strand.
CCACCACCGAAAACTTTTGGGAATAACGCCTGTAAACCGCCGTTAATCTGATCAAAGGTATCTTTGAAGCGGTTGCGGGTTTCCTTGTCGATCTTGCGGATCACGTTTTCCAGGGTGTCCAGCGCCTCCACCAGATCGGCGTTCTGGGCGTCCAGATAACGTTTACGCTCGGACTGTTGCTGATATTCGTCGATGGCGGCGAGGTTGATCGCGCCGAGTCGCTGAATACGCGCAGCAATCCGCTCAAGTTCTTCTTCGGCGTCTTTCTCGTTGGCCTGGGCGGTCAGGGTATTGAGTACGCCGTGCAGGTCGTAGCCGTCTTCGAGCAGTTGGTCCTGCAGGGTTTTGCGGCGCACGGTCAGGGCCTGCCATTCCATGCGCTGTTGTTCGAGCTGGCCGCGAATCAGCTGGGATTGCTGCTCGGCCTGGGTCCGGCGTTTTTCCGCTTCGCGCAGTTCGCGGTCGGCGTCTTCCAGGGCGATTTGCGCGGTCTTGAGCTCTTCGTCGACGGTCATGCGCTTGTCGAGCAGTTCTTCGAGCTTGAGCCGCAACTCTTCCAGGGGCGCTTCGCCCTCCTCCAGGTTGAGGCTCAGTTGCTCGCGCTTTTCGGTCAGGCGCTCGGATTGCATCTCCAGGCGTTCCAGGGCCTGGCGCGTGGAGTCGTGCTGGGCGCGCAGGGAGCCGAGGCGCACCGCCAACTGGTGGGCGTGGTCCTTGTGCTGGCGCGCTTCCTGGCGGACCCGGTCGAGGCGTTCGCGCAGGCTGTCGCGCTGGGCCAGCAGCAGTTCGCGCTGCTCGGTGTCGAGGGCCATGCTGTCGAGGGCTTCCTGCAATTGCAGGCGTGCTTCGCCGATCTGTTCGTGTTCGAGGGCGCGCTGCTCGCCCATCTCGGCCACTTCTTCGTCGAGGCGAGTGCGGCGCAGGGTCAGTTGCTCGGCCTTGGCCTTGCTCGCGGAGAGTTGGGCTTTCAATTCGCCCTGCTGGCGCGCTTCGTCCTGCAACAGGCGGCGCAGGTGTTCGCGGCCGGTCTCTTGCTGGCGCTGGGTGGCGCGCAGGGTTTGCAGTTCGGTTTCCAGGCTTTCCAGGGTGGCTTCGCGCTCTTCACGCTCGGCGATCAGGTGGACGATTTCCTGGCCACGGGCCAATACGCCGCTCTGCGCTTCACTGGCGCGGCACACCCGCAGGAAGTGGCGGCCAACCCAATAGCCGTCGCGGCTGATCAGGCTTTCGCCGGCGCCCAACTGACCGCGTTGGGCCAAGGCCTGCTCCAGGGACTCCACCGGTTTGACCTGGCCCAGCCACGGCGACAGGTCAATCGCGGCCTCGACTTTATCCAGCAAACTGCCCGGCACACGGGTGCCATCGGCGGCGGGGCTGAGCAAGCGCAGATCGCCCTGGGCAAAGCCGGCCAGGTCGAAGCCGGCAAAATCATCCACCAGCACCGCTTGCAGGTCGGCGCCGAGCACGGTTTCCACCGCCAACTCCCAACCCGCCTCGACCTTCAAGCCCTCCGCCAGGCGCGGGCGCTCGGCCAAGTGCTGGTCGCGCAGCCATTCGGCGGTGCCGGTGCCGGGGTCCAGCGCCGCTTGCTGCAAGGCTTCGAGGGACGCCAAGCGCCCGTTGAGCCGCTGCAAATCGCCCTGGGCCTGTTGCTGGGCCTGGGTCGCCTGTTGCAGTTGCTGACGCAATTGCTCCAGGCGTTCCACTTGCTGTTCTTCGCTGGCTTCCAGCTCTTCGAGGGTCATTTCGCTTTCGGCGAGTTGCTCGCTCAGCGTCATGATCGCCGCGTCTTCCGGGTCGGCGGCGAGCAACACGCGCTCTTCCTGCAAGCGACGCTGGCGCTCGGCCAGGCGTTCCATGCTGGTTTCCAGTTGCTGGATGCGTGACTGCTGCACCTCGGCCTGGCGGCGCGGCTCGGCGGAGCGCAGGTTGAAGGTGTCCCACTGCTCCTGCCAACCGTGCATGGTGGTCTCGGATTCTTCCAGGGTGGCGGCGGCTTCTTCGGCGGCGGCGCTGGTGATTTCCTGTTCGGGGGTGAGCATCTCCAGCTCTTCGCCGAGGGTCAGCAGCAAGGTGCGGTCGTGGCCGAGGTGGGACTCGGTCTCCAGGCGCGCACGCTCGGCTTCCTTCAGATCATCCTGCAACTGGCGCAGACGCTGCTGGCCGTGCTGGATGCTCTGCTCGACCCGGGCGATGTCGCCGCCCACCGAATAGAAGCGGCCCTGCACCAGATTGAAGCGCTCGGACAGGTCATGATGACCGTCGCGCAGGCGCTCGATGCTGGCGTCGGCGTTGCGTTGTTCGGCCACCAGGGCTTCGAAGCTGATTTCCTGGGTGCCGATAATCGCTTCGCGCTGGCCGACCTGATCGTTCAGCGCCTGCCAGCGCAGGGCCGACAGTTGCGCCTTGAGCTGGCGTTCTTCGCCCTTGTATTCCTGATACTTCTCGGCGGCCTGGGCCTGGCGGTGCAGGCGCTCCAACTGGCGCTCCAGCTCGTCGCGCAGGTCGGTCAGGCGGGCGAGGTTTTCATGGGTGCGGCGGATACGGTTTTCGGTCTCGCGACGGCGCTCCTTGTACTTGGAGATGCCGGCAGCTTCTTCGATAAAGTTACGCAGGTCTTCGGGCTTGGCTTCGATCAGCTTGGAGATCATGCCCTGTTCGATGATCGAGTAGCTGCGCGGGCCAAGGCCGGTGCCGAGGAAGATATCGGTGATGTCCCGACGGCGACACTTGGTGCCGTTGAGGAAGTAACTGTTCTGGCTGTCGCGCGTCACTTTGCGGCGGATGGAGATTTCCGCGTAGGCCGCGTATTCGCCGACCAGGGTGCCGTCGGAGTTGTCGAACACCAGTTCGATGCTGGCCTGGCTCACCGGCTTGCGGCTGGTGGAGCCGTTGAAGATGACGTCGGTCATCGACTCGCCACGCAGGTTTTTCGCCGAGCTCTCGCCCATCACCCAGCGCACGGCGTCGATGATGTTCGACTTGCCGCAGCCATTGGGCCCGACCACCGCCGCCATATTACTGGGGAAGTTCACCGTGGTCGGGTCGACGAAGGATTTGAACCCCGCCAGTTTGATGCACTTGAGCCGCACGCTTAGACGTCCGCCAACGCAGCGATCACCAGCGAGCAACTGCGCTGGCCGTAGGCCGACAGCACCTGGCGAATCTGCGGCAAGTCACGGGCGAGCACGGCGGCGAGCAGTTGCTCGAACAGCGCGAGGTATTCGCTCATGGAGGCCTTGCGTTGATCCAGGGCCAGGTAGTAGGCGCGGTTCATCGCCGGCTGCAGGTTCTCGACGGTTTCCTGCAAATACGGGTTGTTGGCGAAGGGGTACGCGGCACGCATCACGCTGAAGCATTCTTCGACAAACGCGCGGATGTCCTGGCGTTCGAAATTGCTCACCAGGCGCTGCTGGATCTGCACGAACGGCGCCATGTCGGCCTGGGTCTGCCAGCCCTGCGCCACCGCATTGCCGAGCAGGATGTACAGCTCGGCCATCAGCGTACACAGGCTCTGCACCTTGTGCGCCGTGAGTTCGGTGACGTGGGCGCCACGGCGCGGCAAGATCGCGATCAGGTGGCGACGTTCAAGGATCAGCAGGGCTTCACGCACGGAACCACGGCTGACGTTGAGTGCCAGCGTAACCTTCTGTTCCTGTATCCGCTCCCCAGGCTTGAGATCGCCGCGAATGATACGTTCGGCGAGGTGGTGAGCGATTTGCTCGGCGAGACTGTCCGGCGCCTTGAACGTCATGTTTTTCCTTCAAAATCTTCTATCGATACAAGCGCGGCAGTGTAGCGCAAATGCCCGCTGATGGCGCTCGGCCCACGCTCAACAATTTGGCATGAAATAAGCAGCAGTGAACAGCCAGAAGCCCCAAAAAACGCCGGTTCCAGAAGACTGAACCATAATTGAACGTGTTGCGGCCGCACTTTCTTGACCCACAGGTCAGAAAATCGTTGACCGAAAAGTCAGACATGACTAGATTCGGCGCAAAGCGGTTAACAACAATAATGTGTCTGCGAGGCCTTCCGTGATCCAGTTTTTACTTAACCAGGAACTCCGTAGCGAGCACGCCCTGGACCCCAACCTGACCGTGCTCAACTACCTGCGCGAGCATGTGGGCAAACCCGGCACCAAGGAAGGCTGCGCCAGCGGCGATTGCGGCGCCTGCACCGTGGTGGTCGGTGAACTGCACCGCGATGAGCAAGGCGCCGAGCGCATTCGCTATCGCAGCCTCAACGCCTGCCTGACGTTTGTGGCGTCGTTGCATGGCAAACAACTGATCAGCGTCGAAGACCTCAAGCACCAGGGCCAACTGCACAGCGTGCAACAGGCCATGGTGGAGTGCCACGGTTCGCAATGCGGCTTTTGCACCCCCGGTTTTGTGATGTCGTTGTTCGCCCTGCAAAAGAACAGCGACGCCCCCGACCGCGAGAAAGCCCATGAAGCCCTGGCCGGTAACCTCTGCCGTTGCACCGGTTATCGCCCGATCCTCGCCGCCGCCGAACAGGCCTGCGGCAACAAACCCCAGGATCAGTTCGACAGCCGTGAGGCCCAGACCATCGCCCGTCTCAAGGCCATCGCACCGACGCAAACCGCTGAACTCAACAGCGGCGACAAACGCTGCCTGGTGCCGCTGACCGTCGCCGACCTGGCCGACCTCTACGACGTCTACCCCCAGGCCCGCCTGCTGGCCGGCGGCACCGACCTGGCGCTGGAAGTCACGCAGTTCCACCGCACGCTGCCGGTGATGATCTACGTCGGCAATATCGACGAGATGAAGCGCATCGAGACGTTCGACGATCGCCTGGAAATCGGCGCCGCCACCGCCCTTTCCGATTGCTACAGCGCGCTGCACCACGAATACCCGGACTTCGGCGAGCTGCTGCAGCGCTTCGCCTCCCTGCAAATCCGCAACCAGGGCACCTTGGGCGGCAACATCGGCAATGCCTCGCCGATCGGTGATTCGCCGCCGCTGTTGATCGCCCTCGGCGCGCAGATCGTGCTGTGCAAGGGCAATGTCCGGCGCACCCTGGCGCTGGAAGATTACTTCATCGACTACCGCGTCACCGCGCGCCAGGACAGCGAGTTCATCGAGAAAATCATCGTGCCCAAGGGCCACGCGCGGTTCCGGGCGTACAAGGTATCCAAGCGTCTGGACGATGACATTTCTGCAGTGTGCGCGGCCTTCAACCTGAAGATCGATAACGCGGTGATCAGCGACGCCCGCGTTGCCTTCGGGGGTATGGCCGCCACGCCAAAACGCGCCAAACACTGCGAGACCGTGCTGATCGGCGCGCCCTGGAATGCCGCCACCGTGGAGCACGCCTGCGCCGCCCTGGCCGAGGATTTCACCCCGCTGTCGGACTTCCGCGCCAGCAAGGAATACCGCCTGCTCAGCGCACAGAACCTGCTGCGCAAATACTTCATCGAGCTGCAAACGCCGCACATCGAGACTCGGGTGACCGCTTATGTCTAACCATCACGCCGTGGCAAAAACCCAGGCCGAACTGGCCGAGCTGTTTGCCCAGGACCTGACCTGCGGCGTCGGCCGCAGCGTCAAGCACGACAGCGCCGCCAAGCACGTATCCGGCGAAGCGCAGTACATCGATGACCGCCTGGAATTCCCCAACCAGTTGCACCTGTATGCGCGCCTGTCCGACCGCGCCCACGCCAAAATCCTCAGCATCGATACCGCGCCCTGCTACGCCTTCGACGGCGTGCGCATCGTCATCACCCACGAAGACGTGCCAGGGCTCAAAGACATCGGCCCGCTGCTACCGGGTGATCCGTTGCTGGCCATCGACACCGTGCAGTTCGTCGGCCAGGTGGTGCTCGCCGTGGCCGCACGCGACCTGGAAACCGCGCGTAAAGCGGCGTTGGCCGCAGTGATCGAATACGAAGACCTGGAGCCGGTGCTGGACGTGGTCGAGGCCTATCGCAACCAGCACTTCGTGCTGGACAGCCACACCCATCAACGCGGTGATTCTGCGGTGGCGTTGGCGGCCGCGAAGCATCGCATCAAGGGCACGCTGCATATCGGCGGCCAGGAACACTTCTACCTGGAAACCCAGATTTCTTCGGTCATGCCCACTGAAGACGGCGGCATGATCGTCTACTGCTCCACGCAAAACCCCACCGAGGTGCAGAAGCTGGTGGCCGAAGTGCTCGACGTGTCGATGAACAAGATCGTCGTCGACATGCGCCGCATGGGGGGCGGTTTCGGCGGCAAGGAAACCCAGGCCGCCAGCCCGGCGTGCCTGTGTGCGGTGGTCGCGCACCTGACCGGGCAGCCGACCAAGATGCGCCTGCCGCGCGTCGAAGACATGCTGATGACCGGCAAGCGCCACCCCTTCTATATCGAATACGACGTCGGCTTCGACGACAGCGGGCGCTTGCACGGCATCCAGTTGGAGCTGGCGGGTAACTGCGGCTGCTCGCCGGACCTGTCGAACTCGATTGTCGACCGCGCCATGTTCCACGCCGACAACGCGTATTACCTGGGCGATGCCACGGTCAACGGCCATCGCTGCAAGACCAACACCGCGTCCAACACCGCCTATCGCGGCTTCGGCGGTCCGCAAGGCATGGTCGCCATCGAAGAAGTGATGGACGCCATCGCTCGCCATCTGGCCCTCGACCCGCTGGCGGTGCGCAAGGCCAACTATTACGGCAAGACCGAGCGCAACGTCACGCACTACTACCAGACCGTCGAGCACAACCTGCTCGAAGAGATGACCGCCGAGCTTGAGGCCAGCAGCCAATACGCCGAGCGCCGCGAAGCGATCCGCCGCTACAACGCCCACAGCCCGATCCTGAAAAAAGGCCTGGCGCTGACCCCGGTGAAATTCGGCATCTCCTTCACCGCCAGCTTCCTCAACCAGGCCGGGGCGCTGATCCATATCTACACCGATGGCAGCATCCACCTGAACCACGGCGGCACCGAGATGGGCCAGGGCTTGAACACCAAGGTTGCGCAAGTGGTGGCCGAGGTGTTCCAGGTGCACATCGACCGCGTGCAGATCACCGCCACCAACACCGACAAGGTGCCCAACACCTCGCCGACCGCAGCCTCCAGCGGTGCCGACCTGAACGGCAAGGCCGCACAGAACGCTGCCGAAACCATCAAGCAACGCCTGGTGGAATTTGCCGCGCGTAAATTCGAGGTGAGCGAAGCGGACGTGGCATTCCACAACGGCCATGTGCGCGTGCGCGAGCAGATCCTGACCTTTGAGAACCTGATCCAGCAGGCGTATTTCGCCCAGGTGTCGTTGTCGAGCACCGGCTTCTACAAGACCCCGAAAATCTTCTACGACCGCAGCCAGGCGCGCGGTCGGCCGTTCTACTACTTCGCGTTCGGCGCGGCCTGTTGCGAAGTGATCGTCGACACCCTGACCGGCGAATACAAGATGCTGCGCACCGACATCCTCCACGACGTCGGCGCTTCGCTGAACCCGGCCATCGACATCGGGCAGGTGGAAGGCGGTTTTATCCAGGGCATGGGCTGGCTGACCATGGAAGAACTGGTATGGAACGACAAGGGCAAGCTGATGACGAACGGCCCGGCCAGCTACAAGATCCCAGCCGTGGCCGACATGCCGTTGGATCTGCGCGTGAAGCTGGTGGAAAACCGCAAGAACCCGGAAGACACAGTGTTCCATTCCAAGGCTGTGGGCGAGCCGCCCTTCATGCTCGGCATTGCTTCGTGGTGCGCGATCAAGGATGCGGTGGCGAGCCTGGGTGACTATCGCCACCAGCCGAACATCGATGCGCCGGCGACGCCGGAGCGGGTGTTGTGGGGGTGTGAACAGATGCGGCAGTTGGCTGCTGCGAAGGCGGTTGAGGCTGAAACCGAGATGGCTTCGCTGTAAATCGAGGTGCTGCCATCGGGGGCAAGTCGAATCGTCGCACCGCCCCTCCCACATTTTTCACCTGTAAATACATTCAAGTATGGGAAGGGGCTTGCCCCTCCCACATTTTTGACCTGTGAATACATTCAAGTGTGGGAGGGAGCTTGCTCCCGATGACGGTAGAACTGACAACAGAAATGTTGAGGTAGACATGAACAACTGGATCAGCGCCCTCGCCAACCTGCAAAACCAGGGCGAGCCCTGCGTACTGGTGACCATCATCGAAGAGCTCGGCTCCACGCCGCGTAATGCCGGTTCGAAGATGGTCATCAGTGCCGCACACACGTTCGACACCATCGGCGGCGGGCACCTGGAATACAAAGCGATGCAGCTCGCCCGCGACATGCTCGCCCGCGGCCAGCAACACACCCATCTGGAGCGCTTCAGCCTCGGCGCGAGCCTGGGCCAGTGCTGTGGCGGCGCGACCGTGCTGCTGTTCGAACCCATGGGCCAGGTGCAGGCACAGATCGCCGTATTTGGCGCCGGCCACGTCGGCCGCGCCCTGGTGCCGTTGCTGGCGAGCCTGCCGTGTCGGGTGCGCTGGATCGATTCGCGCGAGCAAGAGTTCCCGGAACACATCCCACAGGGCGTGCGCAAAATCGTCAGCGAAGAACCGGTCGACGAAATTGCCGACCTACCCGTGGGCAGTTACTGCATCGTGATGACCCACAATCACGCGCTGGACCTGGAACTCAGCGCCGCCCTGCTCAAGCGCAATGACTTTGCCTACTTCGGCCTGATCGGTTCGAAGACCAAGCGCGTCAAATTCGAACACCGCCTGCGGGATCGCGGCGTCGACACCGCACAGCTGCAACGCATCCGCTGCCCCATGGGCCTTAGCGAAGTGAAGGGCAAATTGCCGGTGGAAATCGCCATCTCCATCGCCGGGGAAATCATCGCCACCTATAACGCCCATTTCGGCCAGCACACCGCGAACGCCGAACCGATTGCCCAACTGCTGCCGGCTTCACGTCGCAGCCAAGCTATCTAAATTGAGATCACCATGCCTTCGACCCGCAAAGCCTACCGCGCCGCGATCCTGCACAGCCTCGCCGACCCCGCTGAAGTGGGGATCGAGGCGTCCTACGAGTATTTCGAAGACGGCCTGCTGGTCATCGACAACGGCCGGATCAGCGCCCTGGGCCACGCCCATGACCTGCTGCCGCACCTACCCGCCGGGGTCGAAATCACCCATTACCAGGACGCGCTGATCACCCCCGGCCTGATCGACACGCATATCCACCTGCCGCAAACCGGCATGGTCGGCGCCTATGGCGAGCAGTTGCTGGACTGGCTCAACACCTACACCTTCCCCTGCGAGCGCCAGTTCGCCGACAAGGCCCATGCCGAGGAAGTCGCGGATATCTTCATCAAGGAGTTGCTGCGCAACGGCACCACCACCGCGCTGGTGTTCGGCAGCGTGCACCCGCAATCGGTGAACGCGTTCTTTGAAGCCGCCGAAAAACTCGACCTGCGCATGATCGCCGGCAAGGTGATGATGGACCGCAACGCTCCAGACTACCTGACCGACACCGCCGAATCCGGCTACCAGGAGAGCAAGGCGCTGATCGAACGCTGGCACGGCAAGGGCCGCCTGCACTATGCGGTGACGCCACGCTTCGCCCCCACCAGCACGCCGCAGCAATTGGCGCTGGCCGGGCAACTGCTGGGCGAATACCCGGACCTGTACATGCAGACGCACATCAGTGAGAACAAGCAGGAAGTCGAGTGGGTCAACGAACTGTTTCCGGAGCGCAGCGGCTACCTGGATGTGTACGACCACTACAAGTTACTGGGCGAACGCTCGGTGTTTGCCCACGGCGTGCATCTGTGCGATGACGAATGCGCGCGGTTGGCGCAGACCGGCTCGGCAGTCGCATTCTGCCCGACCTCGAACCTGTTCCTCGGCAGCGGGCTGTTCAACCTGCCGATGGCCGAGAAGCACAAACTCAACGTGGGCCTGGGCACTGATGTGGGCGGCGGCACCAGTTTCTCGTTGCTGCAGACGTTGAACGAAGCCTACAAGGTCATGCAACTGCAGGGCGCACGATTGAGCCCGTTCAAGTCGCTGTACCTGGCCACCCTGGGCGGCGCGCGGGCGCTGCGACTGGAAGACAAGATCGGCACGTTGCAGCCGGGCACCGATGCGGACTTCCTGGTGCTGGACTACAACGCCACGCCGCTGCTCAGCTACCGCATGAAGCAGGCGAAGGACATTGCCGAGAGGTTGTTTGTGCTGATGACGCTGGGGGATGATCGGGCGGTGTTGCAGACCTATGCGGCGGGCAGTCTAGTCCACCAACGCTAATTCCAAGCAAACACAAAACAAATGTGGGAGGGGGCTTGCCCCCGATGGCAGTGGTTCAGTCAAAGCATCCAGTGACTGATACACCGCCATCGGGGGCAAGCCCCCTCCCACATTTTTGATTGGGTTTACAGTTTGACCGAAGAACGCCCAGGCTTCTTGCTCAGCAACAAATGCGAAAACACCGCATGCAAATCATCCGACGCACTTTCCTCATCGAGGTTGAGCTTGCTGTCGATGTGATCCATGTGATGCATCATCAAATTCACCGCCAGCGCCGCGTCCCGGGCTTCGATCGCATCGATCAACTGGGTGTGTTCATCGTAGGAACAGTGCGAGCGGTTACCGCTTTCGTACTGGGCGATGATCAACGAGGTCTGGGACACCAGGCTGCGCTGGAAGCTGATCAGCGGCGCGTTCTTCGCGGCTTCAGCCAGCTTCAAATGGAACTCGCCGGAAAGGCGGATACCGGCACCGCGATCGCCGCGGGAGAAGCTGTCGCGTTCGTCGTTGACCATCTGCCGCAACTCGGCCAACTGCTCAGCCGTCGCGTGCTGCACCGCCAGTTCCGTGATCGCCCGCTCGACCAGGCGTCGGGCCAGGAATACCTGGCGCGCTTCTTCGACACTGGGGCTGGCCACCACGGCGCCACGATTGGGCCGCAGTAGCACCACGCCTTCATGGGCCAAACGCGACAGCGCACGGCGAATGATGGTGCGGCTGACGCCGAAGATTTCGCCGAGTGCCTCTTCGCTCAATTTGGTACCGGGTGCCAGGCGTTGTTCGAGAATCGCCTCGAAGATATGCGCGTAGACGATATCGTCCTGGGTTCCGCTGCGGCCGGTCTTGCTGGCTCGCGGTTGTTTCTTGAGAGGTTGCAACTGTTCGTTCATGGGCACTCGGATCGGGAGAACGGCGGCGAATTAACGGTAATACGGCAACAAAGAGGCGCTGGCAAGTATCAGCTAAAATCAGCGCACATTGTACACAACCCCATGCGCCAACACACTGTACGGCTGTTTGCGGCCCCGGCTGTATTGCAATGAATCGTTACGTTTGAGTTTAGGCTTGAATCTGCGCCTTCACTGGCAAACTCCCAGGTAAAAGGAAACACCTCGCCATGACCGACGCCACCCAAGCGCCCTTGCGCCCGCTGGCCGATACTTCTCCCTCGGCCATCGTCGCCGGTTTCATCGCCATGATGACCGGCTACACCAGCTCCCTGGTGCTGATGTTCCAGGCCGGCCAAGCCGCCGGTTTGACCACCGCGCAGATTTCCTCGTGGATCTGGGCGATTTCCATCGGCATGGCGGTGTGCAGCATCGGCCTGTCCCTGCGCTACCGCACGCCGATCACCATTGCCTGGTCGACACCCGGCGCCGCGCTGTTGATCACCAGCCTCGGCGGCGTCAGTTACGGCGAAGCCATCGGCGCTTACATCACCTGCGCGGTGCTGGTGACGCTCTGCGGGCTGACCGGCAGCTTCGAAAAGCTGGTCAAACGCATCCCGGCGTCGCTGGCGGCGGCCTTGCTGGCGGGGATTCTGTTCAAGATCGGCAGCGAGATTTTCGTCGCCGCGCAACATCGCACCGGCCTGGTGCTGGGGATGTTTTTCACCTACCTGATCATCAAACGCCTGTCGCCGCGGTATGCGGTGCTCGCCGCGCTGGTGATCGGCAGCGTGCTGTCCGGGCTGATGGGGCTCCTGGATTTCAGCGGCTTTCACCTGGAAGTGGCAACGCCGGTGTGGACCTCGCCGCACTTCTCGCTGGCGGCGACCATCAGCATCGGCATCCCGCTGTTCGTGGTGGCGATGACCTCGCAGAACATGCCGGGCGTGGCCGTATTGCGCGCCGATGGCTACAACGTGCCGGCATCGCCGCTGATCACCGTCACCGGCCTGGCCTCGCTGGTGCTGGCGCCGTTCGGCTCCCACGGCATCAACCTGGCGGCGATCAGTGCGGCGATCTGCACCGGGCCACACGCCCATGAAGACCGCAACAAGCGCTACACGGCGGCCGTCTGGTGTGGGGTGTTCTACGGCATTGCCGGGGTGTTCGGCGCCACATTGGCGGCCTTGTTCGCAGCGCTGCCCAAGGAGCTGGTGCTGTCGATTGCGGCGTTGGCCTTGTTTGGCTCGATCATCAATGGCTTGAGCATCGCCATGAATCAGCCGAAGGAACGGGAAGCGGCGCTGATCACCTTTATGGTCACCGCGTCAGGCTTGACGTTGTTTTCCATCGGGTCGGCGTTCTGGGGGATTGTGGCGGGGGTGTTGACGCTGCTGATTCTGAACTGGCGCAAGGCCTGAGTGTTTAAGGCCCCATAACGAAACAGCGACCCGGGCGGGTCGCTGTTTCATGACATCAGACGGCCGAGTTGATCGACGTCTCTGGATGCCAAGCGTCCAACAGCGCGCTTACTTCAACGCGAGTCAGCTCTGCGCGGGCCTTGAGCCACGCTTCAACGGTTGCACGTTGCTCTTCGGTGACCGAACCACGAGTGGCTTTGCACACCAGACCGAAGTCATCGCCGCCGACGTAGTCGAGGCCATTGCCGTCCATCGCTTCGGTCAGGAATGCGTCGAGGAACGCGTCAACCGCTGCATCGTCCAAACCTTCTTTGAAATCCAGGTTCAGTTCGAAACCCAGCTCTTGAAATTCATCAACGCACAGTTTTTTGCGCAGACGCCGGGAACGGTTAGTCGCCATTGGAACAATCCTCATAAGTAATAACGGGCGGCACTTTAGCAGTTTAAGGAAGCGATTGCCCGATTCTCTAGGACAGGCGGCGAAATGCTCGAAAAAAAAACGCCGATTAGCAGCTATCGTTCAGCTACAAGTGGCTCCAGCTTGGGGCATAATGCCGACACTTTCATGACCACTGGGGGATTTTCTTACATAACCCTCGCCTTTTTCACCCTCCTCAGCAGTAGGGTCTTATTTCTTATGATCAAATCTTTGCGTCCATTGCTCCTTGCCGGCTTTCTCCTGCCGCTGGCCTTTTCCGCCACCGCCGCCCCGATCAACAACACCCTGCCACCCAATGTTGCACAGGCCCTGCAGAAGGCCAAACTGCAAAACACCGCACTGTCGCTGGTGATGCTGCCGCTGAACGGTCCCGGCACACCCACTGTATTCAACGCCGACGTCTCGGTGAACCCGGCCTCCACCATGAAGCTGGTCACCACCTACGCGGCCCTGGAAATGCTTGGCCCCAACCACCAGTGGAAGACCGAGTTCTACACCGACGGCACCCTCAGCGGTGGCGTGTTGCGCGGCAACCTGTACCTCAAGGGTGGCGGCGACCCCAAGCTGAACATGGAAAAACTCTGGCTGCTGATGCGTGACCTGCGGGCCAATGGCGTGCAGCAAGTCACTGGCAACCTGGTGCTGGACCGTGGTTTCTTTATCCCGCCGCAACTGCCGGAATTCAATGACGACGGCAATGACGAGAACAAACCGTTCCTGGTCAAGCCCGATGCCCTGCTGGTCAACCTCAAGGCCTTGCGCTTCGTGACTCGCAACGATTCGGGACGCGTGATCGTGTCGGTCGAGCCGCCGATTGCCAGCATTCGCATCGACAATCAGGTCAAGGTATCCAACGCCAAACAGTGTACCGGTGACGTGCGCTACAACCCGGTGACGGCGGCCGATGGCAGCATCACAGTGACCGTCAGCGGCCAGTTGGGCGAAGGCTGCAGCTCGCAGACCTACTTGTCGCTGCTCGACCATGCCACGTATACCGCCGGCGCTGTGCGGGCGATCTGGCAGGAACTGGGCGGCACCATCCAGGGCCGCGACATCCAGGCTTCGGTGCCCAAGGACGCCAAGGTACTGGCGCGGGCCTTCTCGCCGGACCTGGCGGAAATCATCCGCGACATCAACAAATACAGTAACAACACCATGGCCCAGCAGTTGTTCCTGAGCCTGGGCGCGCAGTTTCGCAACGATGCCGACGGCGACGATGCCAAGGCCGCCCAACGCGTGGTGCGTCAATGGCTGGCGAAGAAAGGCATCACCGCACCGCATCTGGTGATGGAGAACGGTTCCGGCCTGTCCCGTGCCGAACGCGTCAGTGCCCGTGAGATGGCGGCCATGTTGCAAGCCGCGTGGAAAAGCCCCTACGCGGCGGAGTACATCAGCTCGATGCCGATTGCCGGCACCGACGGCACCATGCGCAAACGCCTGAAGACCACCGCCATGCGCGGTGAAGCCCACGTCAAGACCGGCACCTTGAACACCGTGCGTGCCATCGCCGGGTTCAGCCGCGATAACAACGGCAATACCTGGGTAGTGGTGGCGATTCTCAACGATCCGAAACCATGGGGTGCGTCGTCGGTGCTCGACCAGGTGCTGCTGGACCTGTATCGCCAGCCGAAGCTGGCGGCAGCGGCGCCAGTCCTCTAGTGCTTGTGGCGAGGGAGCGTGCTCCCGCTGGGCTGCGACGCAGCCCTGAAGCCCGGCCCTGAATGGTCTCTGCAAGCATGCGGTGTGTTAATCGGGACCGCTTCGCGGCCCAGCGGGAGCACGCTCCCTCGCCACAGTTTCGACCCGATCCCTGCCCGCCTGCTTGGCCACGTACACCGCCGAATCCGCGCGCAGCAGCAACCCGTCGACCCCTTCGTCGACCCGCCAACTGGCCACGCCAAAGCTAGCGGTGACGGTCCCCACCGGCTCCATCGGCGCGCTGCGCAGCGACTGCCATAACTCAATCGCCAAACTGTAGGCCTGGGTGCTATCGGTATTGGGGCACAACACCATGAACTCCTCGCCGCCCAGGCGACAGAACACATCGCTGCGGCGCAGACGTTGGCTGATGCGCTTGCACAGTTCCTGCAACACCCCGTCGCCAACCGCGTGTCCGTATTGGTCGTTGATACGCTTGAAATGATCGATATCCAGCATGATCACCGACAACGCCCCCGACGTGCGATTCAGGCGGACCATCTCGGCCTTGAGACGATCCTGGAAATACCGGCGGTTGTGAATCCCGGTGAGGGCGTCGGTGATGGACAGCGCGCGCAGTTCTTCTTCCACCCGCTTGAGATCGGAAATATCAGACACATAACCATGCCACAGCGTACCGCCGCCCGGCAGTTCCTCCGGCGTGGCCTCACCGCGAATCCAGCGCAGGCCGCGTTGCGGCAACTGCACGCGGTACTCTTCGCACCAGTGGCTCAATTGCAGCGCGGATAAGCGGATCGACGCACGCACTCGCTCGACGTCCAGGGGGTGGATGCGCGCCAAGACCTGTTTCGCATCCTGTTGCAGCACCCCTGGCTCGATCTCATAGATATCGCGCATGCCATCACTGGCATAGATAAACCGCCAGTTGTCCTGGGGTTCCAGGGTGAACTGGAAGATCCCGCCAGGCACATGGGCGCTGAGTTTTTTCAGCAGGCGGTCCCGCACGGCCAGGGCCTCATAGGCGCGTTTTTGCTCGGTGACATCCAGGTACATCGCCAGGTGCCCGACCCATAAGCCATGCTCATCCAGCAACACGGTGCCGAGCATATTCACCGTCAACTGGCTGCCATCCTCGCGTACCAAGGTCCACTCACGGGCCTCGTGCGGGTTGTCCGGGCTTTCCACCAGCATCGCCTGGCTCGGCGGGATTCGCCGGCCCAACGCCACGCTCAAATTCGTCGCGCGCGCTTCCAGCTCCGCTGCCACATGCAGGCTCTCCAGGGTCGAGTGGCCGATTACGTGCTCGGCCTTGAACCCCAGCATCTGCTCGGCGCCGGCGTTGAAGGTGTTGATCACGCCATGCAAATCGGTGGCAATGATCGCAACCTGCGTCGCGGCGTTCAGCACGCTGCGCAACTGGCCGTGGGCGCCGCGCAGTTCCTGCTCGCGCAGGCGCAACTGCACGGTACGCTGCTCCACCAGTTTCAAGGCGCGCTGACGCTGACTGACCAACATATAGAGCAAGACGCTGAGCAACAGGCTGAAGAGCCCGCCCATGGCCAGGATCGAGACCAGGGAGAAACCGCTGCCCTGTTCGAACACCAGACTGGGGCGCAGCGTCAGGGCGTAGACATGATCGCCGAGGGTGAGGCGGCGCGTGGCCACCAGATCGCTGTTGGCCAAGGCATTGCTGGACTCGTACAGCAGGCGCTTTTGCTGGTCGGAAGTGTCGACAATCTGCGTCACCAGATTATCGCGATCCGGCTTGGGCAAGCCGTCAGCCATCAACTGGCGCATGCTGATCACGGCCATCACAAAGCCGTAGGGTTCTGTCCCGCCTAGGGAGACGACTGGTGCGACTAATAACACGCCGGTGGCATAGGCCGGCTCCACACCCACCAACTGCATGGGCTGGGACACTGCCAGCTTACCGCTCGCTTGTGCGCGCTGAAGGGTCGAGCGCCGCAGAGGCTGGGCCAGCAGGTCAAAGCCCAGGGGCGAACCGAGCAGGCTGTGGGTCTGGCTGTACAGGATCGGCACGTATTCATCGCGCTCCACCGCCGGGGCCAACTCACCGAGTGAATTCAGTTCACGTATGCTGAAGGGCAGACCGCGCTGGCGCGACACCTCCTGTTCAAACTGAACGCGCTGATCACGCAGCACCCGCGGCGCCCAGACATACGCACGGGAACGCAGCAGCAGGGGCTGGGCGAAACCATCGAACTCGTCCTGGGACACGTCACTGGAATTGACGAAAAAGCGTTGCAGGCTGGCCAGACGTTGCTCCTGGTCCTCGAAACGCTCCTGCAGACGGGTGAATCGCTCATTGACCAACAGCTGGAAACGCTGGCGCTCCTGCTGTTGATAGAGGTCGGATGTCGCCCAGGCAATGATGATCGTCAAGGTGCTGCCTGCCAAAAACACCACCAATGCCATCAGCCAAGCCGATACCTGCTCACTGATAAAACCTAGGATCTTGGGGCGAACGGCTTGCAACGGCATAGGCAACACTCACAACGCCAGCGTGCGGGGGTGTCACTTTGGCTGGACGTTTAGTTATAGCTAGCGGCCCTGTGTTTGACCAGCGTAAAAAACCGCAAGACCCGATTATTCGAGGCTTGCGGCTTATGGGAGGAGCAATCAGCGAGCGGTGATTTTCCAGGCCCGATGGATCTTCGCGTTACGCGCAAAATCCGGGTCGAGGGTCTTGTCGCTGATTTCCTCGACCGCGTAGCGTTCGCTGAGGTTGTCCTCAAGCACGAACTTGCGGAAGTTGTTCGAGAAGTACAGCACGCCACCCGGTGCCAGGCGCGCCATGGCGAGATCGAGCAACTGCACGTGGTCGCGCTGCACGTCGAAGATACCTTCCATGCGCTTGGAGTTGGAGAAGGTCGGCGGGTCGATGAAGATCAGGTCGAACTCATCGCGACTGGCTTCCAGCCACGCCATCACATCACCCTGCTCCAGGCGGTTCTTGTCGGAGAAACCGTTGAGGGAGAAGTTGCGACGCGCCCAGTCCAGGTAGGTCTTGGACAGGTCGACGCTGGTGGTGCTGCGCGCGCCACCCTTGGCGGCGTGCACGCTGGCGGTGGCGGTGTAGCAATACAGGTTGAGGAAACGCTTGCCGGCCGCCTCTTTCTGGATGCGCATGCGCATCGGACGGTGGTCGAGGAACAGGCCGGTGTCGAGGTAGTCGGTGAGGTTGACCAGCAGCTTCACGCCGCCTTCGCTGACCTCGGTGAACTTGCCCTGGGCGCTCTGGCGCTCGTACTGCTTGGTGCCGCTCTGACGCTCGCGGCGCTTGACCACCACGCGGTTCTTGTCGATGTTCAGCGCCTGGGGAATGGCCGCCAGGGCATCGAACATGCGTGCGGAGGCTTTTTCCGGGTCGATGGATTTCGGCGCGGCGTATTCCTGCACGTGGACCCAATCGTGGTAAAGGTCGATGGCCATGGAATATTCCGGCATGTCGGCATCGTAGACGCGGTAGCAATCCACGCCCTCACGCTTGGCCCACTTGCCCAGTTGCTTGAGGTTCTTTTGCAGGCGGTTGGCGAACATCTGCCCGCCTTCGCTCAGGCGCGCCTGTTCGACCACGGGGGCTGGCGCCGCTGCTGGTTTGATCGGGTTGCCGTTCTTGTTGTACTGGCGCTCTTGCGGCTCGGTCGGGGCCTGGTCGTAGGCGGCTTGTTCGCGTTCGGCCTGGCGCTGCTCCGGGGTGCGGCGCTCGCCGGTGACGAACTGGTCCGGGTTGACCTTGATCAGCAGCAATTTGCACGGCAAGGCGCCGTTCCAGAACGAATACTGCTTGTGGCTGCGGATGCCCATGCGCTTGCCCAGGTCCGGCGCGCCGGTGAATACCGCCGCTTCCCAGCCCATGCACGCTTGGCGCAGACGCTCGCCGAGGTTCTGGTAAAGGTACAACAAGCTCGCTTCGTCACCCAGGCGCTCGCCGTAGGGTGGGTTGCAGATCACCAGGCCTTTCTGGTTCTGGTCCGGACGCGGCTCGAACGTAGCGACTTCGCCCTGGTACACCTTGATCCAATGGCTGAGGCCAGCACGCTCGATGTTGTTACGAGCAGGCTGGATCAAGCGCGGATCGGCTTCGTAGCCACGAATCCACAACGGCGGCTTGTTCATGCCGATGGCGGCACGCTCGCTGGCCTCGGTGTGAAGTTTCTTCCACAGCGCCGGGACGTGACCGAGCCAGGTGGTGAAACCCCACAGTTCGCGATTGAGGTTGGGCGCCATATCGGCGGCGATCATCGCGCCTTCCACCAGGAAGGTGCCCACGCCACACATCGGGTCGGTCAGCGCGCCGCCTTCAGCAGCGATGCGCGGCCAGCCGGCACGAATCAGGATCGCTGCCGCGAGGTTTTCCTTCAACGGTGCGGCGCCCTGCTGCAGGCGGTAACCGCGCTGGTGCAGGCTGTGGCCGGACAGGTCGAGGGACAGGATCGCTTCGCCACGATCCAGGCGCAGGTGGATGCGCAGGTCCGGGTTGATCTTGTCGATGGACGGACGCTCGCCGGTTGGCGTGCGCAGCTTGTCGACAATTGCATCCTTGACCTTCAGCGCGCCGAAGTGGGTGTTGTCGATGCCCGAGCCGTGACCGCTGAACTCCACCGCCAGGCTGCCGTCCGGGACCATGTGATCGGCCCAGTCGATATCCAGCACGCCGTGGTAGAGGTCTTCGGCGTCCTTCATCGGGAAGCGCTTGAGTACCAGCAATACGCGGTTGGCCAGGCGCGACCAGAGGCACAGGCGGTAGGCGGTTTCCATGTCGGCCATGCCGCGCACGGCCGAGGTGTGCTCGCGGGCTTCCTCAAGGCCAAGCCCGACGGCTTCCTCGATCAGCAGGCCTTCGAGGCCTTTGGGGCAGGTGAGGAAGAGTTCAAAACGGTCCGACATGGGTAATCCAGGCTTTTCAGCAATAAATGAACGGGCGACGCATCGCCGGCTCGGTTTTCAATCAAGCACTTTTCTTGAAGAGTGCTCGCGTGGCACGAATGTGCCGTCCCACCCCGTCTGCCGGGCCTTTGGGCCTTGATTGACGGGGCAGAGAGATAATTTTTGCAACAAAAAGAAATATTCAGACCCTTCGTCGAATAGTGACCGACCGTGACGGGCGGGCTTTCTCACCGCAGGAAAAAGCCCATTCTCTTCGTAAGGCACATCATAGCTGGCTTTGCCCAATAAAAGGGGCGAAAAGCCATCCCAGCTTATGGCTATAGCATCACTATTGTGACGTGCTTATGACAAAACGATCATTGAATCCATGTGACCTATTGGTTAGAACTCAACACAGGTCAGCGCCACAACGACGTTGACACATTGGCTCGCCACGCCGGCAGCGAGCCGCACCAACGGCAGAAAAACTCTGCCCGGCCCCAGACGAGGCCGAAGGATATCAAGACAGTCAACAAGTGAGGGAAACACCCTATGAGAAGACTTAAGCGTGATCCGTTGGAAAGAGCATTTTTACGCGGATATCAATATGGCGTTCATGGCAAATCCCGTGAGCTTTGCCCATTTACTCTACCGTCGGTACGCCAAGCCTGGATCAACGGCTGGCGAGAAGGACGCGGCGACAACTGGGACGGTATGACAGGCACTGCGGGCATCCACAGACTCAACGAACTTCACGCGGTCGGCTAATCAAGGGCATTTAATTCCGACACCAGCACGAATACAGGTAACCACTTAACCACGCACGCCCTATCCAGGCGGCGGGCTTCGGCCCAGGGGCTCCTCTTGAGGAGCCCTTTTTATTGGGCGTGTGTCAGGCCTTTTTTGGCAACGCCGCAATCGCGTCCACCGCCTCGCGAATCAGCGCCGGGCCTTTGTAGATAAAGCCGGAATACAGCTGCACCAGGCTCGCGCCGGCGGCGATTTTCTCGGCCGCGTGTTTGCCTTCGGTAATACCGCCGACCGCGATGATCGGCAAACGCCCTGCCAGCTCGGCAGCCAGCACCGTGACAATATGCGTGCTCTTGTCACGCACCGGGGCGCCCGACAAGCCGCCCGCTTCGTCGCCATGGGCCAGGCCTTCAACACCGACACGGCTGAGGGTGGTGTTGGTGGCAATCACCGCATCCATCCCGGAATCCACCAGGGCCTGGGCGACCAGTACGGTTTCTTCATCACTCATGTCCGGGGCGATCTTGATCGCCAGCGGCACGCGTTTGCCATGGCGCACGGCGAGGTCTTCCTGGCGCTGGCGCAAGGCTTCGAGCAATTGCTTGAGGGAATCACCAAACTGCAGGCTACGCAGGCCAGGGGTGTTGGGCGAGCTGACGTTCACCGTGACGTAGCTGGCGTGGGCGTAGACCTTGTCCAGGCAGATCAGGTAGTCATCCACCGCGCGCTCCACCGGCGTGTCGAAATTCTTGCCGATATTGATCCCGAGAATGCCCTTGTACTTCGCCGCTTGAACCCGCGACACCAGGTGATCGACACCGAGGTTGTTGAAGCCCATGCGGTTGATGATCGCCTCGGCTTCCGGCAGGCGAAAGATGCGCGGCTTGGGGTTGCCCGGCTGAGGGCGCGGGGTCACGGTGCCGATTTCGACGAAACCGAAACCCAACTGCGCAAAGCCATCGATGGCCGTACCGTTCTTGTCCAGGCCGGCAGCCAGCCCGACCGGGTTGGGGAAGTCGAGGCCCATCACCGACACCGGCATTTTCGCCGGTGCCTTGCATACCAGGCCATTGAGCCCCAGGCGGCCACCGGCACCGATCAGGTCCAGGGACAGATCATGGGAGGTCTCCGGGGAGAGTTTGAACAACAACTGGCGGGCCAGGGTATACATGGGCGGGCTAGACTCGGATGGCAGCGATAAGTGGTGGCGATTATAGCCGGGCTGGCGGGCTGCGTGCGAGGCGTGCCACCCAATCGTCAGTAGCGATGCGCGACCAACGCTTCGTAGCGGGCCCAGATCTTCTGTGCGTACTGCAGGCGTAACGCCTCACGCTGCGGACCGGGGCCCGGGCCTGCGTTATAGGCGCCTATGGCCGTCCAGTTATAGCCGAAACGCTGAATGAATTCGGCAAGAATCGAGGCCCCGACCTCTACCGACAGGCAAGGCTCACTCAACAGCCGCTCTTCAGTGATGCCCTGTTTGAGCAGGCGGGGCAAATGGATGCTGTTGATCTGCATCAGACCGATATCGCGGGTGCCATTGCGATTGTTGTAATTCATCGCGCCCGCGCGATACCCCGACTCTACGGCGGCAATGGCCTGCAGCAACTCCGGCTCGAGATCGTAACGACTGGCCACCTCGTCCCAGCAATACGCCAGTGCCTGATTGCTTCCCATCAGTACCACCAGCAACAGGCCCCTGCGCCACACGTCGCGCATTACCTGCCACAGGCCGAGCAAACATGGATGGGCAACGACGGGGGGCGCTCAGCAGGTCGCACCGGGCACGTAAAGCGATAGCCTCTGCCATAGACCGTCTTGATAAACCCTTTGTCGGCACGCAGATGCTTACGCAATGAATAAATGCAGCGAGTCAGCGACTCCTCCGACACCTCCCCCTGGCGCCAAGCCATTTCAAGCAAACAGTCTTTGGTCATCAGCGCACCACCAGACACCAACAGCAAGCGCAGCACCTGCCACTCCTTGGGCGGCAACTGGATATCCGCGCCCTCACCGGTCAAGCGGCCATCGCCATGCAGGGTCCAGTGGCCAAAGACCAGGGAAGTCGTCATCCCTCCATCATTCACGACGGCCATACACACCTCTGCATCCAACCACTGACATTAAAATCCTAATTTCCAGAACCGGCTCATACGCCGACGGCACGACTATAAAAAAGGCGGCCCCTACCCACCCTAGGAAAAAACCCATATCAGCAAGGCTTTCAGGAATAGCCTTGTAAGAAATCTCACTGGAGCTAACAACTAAGGCGATACCCACTCCTGGTACACCTCAAGCAGCTCAACTCCCAGGCGGTCTTCCAACTGCACCAGCTCGCCCAGAGCCAACAATTGGCCATTGACCCGCACTTCCACGCAATGGATGACTTCCGGCGCCAAAGGCAGCACTTTCCCCGGTGCAAACAGCGCCAGCCGCTTGCGCGTGATCAGTTGTTCCTGCAAAAGAATTTCCAGATGCATGGCGAACGCCTACCTCATTGATCGACATCGCGAATCGACCGCACAAACGCACGTTGCACCCGTTCGTATTGCGGCTGAGTCAGCGGCGGAGGCCCGATAGCTCCACCCAAGGTCTTAAGCTCGTTGCCCACGGCCCGGGCCTGAATCACAAACAGCCGGACCTCGGCACGCTGGCCAGACGCAGTGGCACGCCCTTCTGCATCAACATCCCGACGAAAACCGCCTAACCACAGACGTTTACCCTGAGGCATCCGAACGACGCTGCTAACGCTCACCCGCCCGACTGCGGTCATTTTCTGACGCTGCCGCGCCTCGCCCATCTGGCGATCATCCTCAAGGCTCAACAGCATCTCGATCTCGTTCGCCTCAGCAAACCGCGGCAACACGCTGACCTGGGTGCCATAGCGCACGGGTTTCCAGGCGGTGCGTCCGGCGGGAGGGGCCGGCAAGTAAAGTGTGTGGTTATCCTGGAAGACCGCAGGAACGTTCTCCTGGGTGAGAATCACGGGCAGTGTCACCACCCGCGCCCGCCGCCGCCGCTCCAGCACGGCGATTTGCGCCATCAAGCGATTGTCCTCCAACGGCTCCAGCACCCGGGTCGCCGAGACTGATGTGTGGGTTTCCTCGGCCCAGGCCTGGTCGATTTTCTTGAGTTCGTCACGGTCCACATCCACCAGCCACAGCGAAACCTCGATCGGGCGCTTGGGCACGTCCAGCTCCGCCACCAATTGCTCGATAAAACTCACCTGGGCAGGCTTGCCCTTGATGAGCAGGCTGTTGGTATCCGGGTAGGGGATCACTGCAAGGCTCTTATCGGCCAGCAAGCCGGGCGGCCGTTGCGCAGGGGCCTGTTGTTCGCGGGAAAGCACGGTCTCGATCAGCGAGGCCATGCCCGGCACATTGACCTTTTCATCACCCATGACGTACTCACGGTCCGCCACATGGGTATTGAGCACCTGCACCACGCCAAACCCCTGCTTGCCCACGCGGAGCCCGGCCCGCTGGCGGTCCATCAATTGGGCAAGGTGCAGCACCTGGTCGACATAGTTCGCCGGCCCGGACACATAGAACATCCGCCCCCCGCTCTCCCGCAGGGGGTAGCGGGACTCATCGAGCCCCGAGCGACGCATGAGCTCACGCAGCCGTGAGACGGAAATATGCCGCAACGTCACAGCCGAGCTCTTCGCTTCATCTGCGGCGTAGAGGTAGAGCACCTGCCCGTCGCTGTACCAGATCAGGTGATGCTGCTCGGCCACCGCCTCCAGCACCTGCTGTGCCTGGCTGAAATCGTAGGTTCCGGAAACGCGTTGGCGGGCCACCGCCCGGCTGACAACGACCGGCAGGCCAAGGGGCAGCGACAACGCGCTAAAAAACGTATGCAAGCTTTCGTCCCGCGCCTGATAGGTCTCGCCCCAGGCAGACGCGCAGCCCAGCATCAACACCGCGCAAAACAGCCAGCGGCGGAGCCGGTGGGCGGCCATCGTTGTGGGAGAGTCGTACACCGTGGGGTTTCCTGGGCAGTCTGGCATAGGGAAGCGGCCATACTGAAAGCCTGCGGCGTTTCAATCTTGATGGAAAGTTGACGGCGTACCGCGCCGATCTGCCCGTGGCATGTGCCTTGCTACGCACTCTGCATCAGAGCGCGCGCCAACGTCGGAGCGGGCTTACGGACAAAGGCGTCGTTACCCGCAATGGCCCGCACCGCCATCTGAGGGAACGACGCTTTTTTTTGAACGAAAAGGTAGGTGTTGATGAACGATTCGGACGGCAACAGCCCGATAAACGACCCGCTGGCCTGGGTCAACGGCAGTGACGCCCCGGAAAAGAGCAGCCTCGACCTGGGCTTCATGGCCTTGAGCGATTGCGCCTCGCTGGTGGTCGCGGCTACCCAGGGCTTCGCGCAACCTTATGGCTTGACGCTGAACCTCAAGCGCCAGTCGTCGTGGGCCAACCTGCGCGACAAACTGGTCAGCGGTGAACTGGATGCCGCCCACAGCCTGTATGGACTGATCTACGCCGTACACCTGGGCATCGGCGGCGTGGCCGCCACCGACATGGCAGTGCTGATGGGACTGAACCAGAACGGGCAGAGCATCAACCTGTCCCACGATCTGCAACAGCAAGGGGTGGTCACTCCTGAGGCACTGGATCGCCACGTGCACCAAAGCCGAACAAAACTGACCTTCGCCCAGACGTTTCCCACAGGCACCCACGCCATGTGGCTGTACTACTGGCTGGCAAGCCAAGGCATTCATCCATTGCAGGATGTGAACAGTGTGGTGGTCCCTCCGCCACAAATGGTGGCGCATCTATTAGCCGGGCGCATTGACGGTTTTTGTGTCGGCGAACCCTGGAGCGCCAGCGCGGTGAAGCAGAACCAGGGTTTCACCCTGGCGACCACCCAGGCGATCTGGCCCGATCATCCGGAAAAAGTGCTCGGCTGCACCCAGGCGTTCGTCGACCAATACCCCAACACCGCCCGCGTGCTGGTGATGGCGATCCTGGAGGCCAGCCGCTTTATCGAGGCGAGCCACGAAAACCGCCATTCCACCGCACAGTTGCTCAGCGCCCGCGAGTACCTCGACGCACCGCTCGACTGCATCGAACCGCGTCTGCTCGGGGCCTACGACGATGGCCTCGGCAACCAGTGGCAAGATCCCCATGCGTTGCGCTTTTTCGCCGATGGCGAGGTGAACTTGCCCTACCTCTCCGACGGCATGTGGTTCATGACCCAGTTTCGCCGCTGGGGCCTGTTGCGCGAAGACCCGGACTACCTGGGCATTGCCCGCCAAGTGCAGCAACTGGATCTGTATCGCCAGGCGGCCGATGCCGTCGGCGTCCCCGCAAACGCCCAGGACATGCGCAGCAGCCAGTTGATCGACGGCAAGATCTGGGATGGCTCCGACCCTGCCGCCTACGCCCGCAGCTTCCGCCTGCATGCCCTGGCCGACCACGCCAGCCGCCACGCCTTGCGCTGACAGGAGGACCGATATGTTGCGAATCCTGTTGATCAACGACACACCGCGCAAGGTCGGACGCCTCAAGGCGGCACTGACCGAGGCCGGGTTTGAGGTGATTGATGAGTCGGGCCTGACCATCGATCTGCCTGCGCGCGTCGAAACGGTGCGGCCGGACGTGATCCTGATCGATACCGAGTCACCCGGCCGCGATGTGATGGAGCAAGTGGTGCTGGTCAGCCGCGACCAACCGCGTCCAATCGTGATGTTCACCGACGAGCACGACCCGGACGTCATGCGCCAAGCCATCAAATCCGGCGTCAGCGCCTACATTGTCGAAGGCATCCAGGCCCAACGCCTGCAGCCGATCCTCGACGTGGCCATGGCCCGTTTCGAAAGCGACCAGGCCCTGCGCGCCCAGTTGCAGGCCCGCGATCAACAACTGGCCGAGCGCAAGCGCATCGAACTGGCCAAAGGCATGCTGATGAAAATGAAGGATTGCAACGAGGAAGAGGCCTACACCTTGATGCGCCGCCAGGCCATGAGCCGCCAGCAGAAACTGATCCAAGTGGCGGAGCAGATCATCGCCATGAGCGAGTTGCTTGGCTAAAAACCCATCGTGGCCAGTTGGCCCAGGACTTGCTAAGTATTCAACACAGGTAACCAACGGCGGTTGCCCCTCCACGACAAAGACGTCGCACACCCGGTTTGCCCTCGCGAACCCGGTGGCGGCGTTTTTTCGTTTTGGCCCCCGTAACACGGGGCCGGTGGGGCGGCCTTAGCCGGCTGTTCCATCACCAGGCCTTCTTACAAGACTCCCAACCGTTGAGGTGCGTGATGAAATCAAGCTTCTGGAAATCCGGGCACACCCCGACCCTGTTTGCCGCGTTCCTGTATTTCGACCTGAGTTTCATGGTCTGGTACCTGCTGGGCCCGCTCGCGGTGCAGATTGCCGCCGACCTGCACCTGACCACGCAACAACGCGGTCTGGTGGTGGCGACACCCATCCTGGCAGGCGCGGTGCTGCGCTTTCTGATGGGCATGCTGGCAGACAAACTCTCACCCAAAACCGCCGGGCTGATTGGTCAGGTGATTGTGATCGCCGCACTCTTCGGCGCCTGGAAACTCGGCATCCACAGCTACGAGCAAGCACTGCTGCTGGGGCTGTTCCTGGGGATGGCCGGCGCCTCCTTCGCCGTCGCCCTGCCATTGGCGTCCCAGTGGTATCCCGCTGAGCACCAGGGCAAAGCCATGGGCATCGCCGGCGCCGGCAACTCCGGCACGGTGTTCGCCGCCCTGCTGGCACCGGTACTCGCGGCGGCGTTCGGCTGGAGCAACGTGTTCGGTTTCGCCCTGATTCCGTTGATCCTGACGCTGATCATCTTCGCCTGGCTCGCACGCAATGCCCCCGAACGCCCGAAGGCCAAATCCATGGCCGACTACTTCAAGGCTCTGGGCGATCGCGATAGCTGGTGGTTCATGTTTTTCTATAGCGTGACCTTTGGTGGTTTTATCGGCCTGGCCAGCGCCCTGCCCGGCTACTTCAACGACCAATATGGCCTGAGCCCGGTGACCGCCGGCTACTACACCGCCGCCTGCGTGTTTGGCGGTAGCCTGATGCGCCCACTCGGCGGCGCCCTGGCCGACCGTTTCGGCGGGATTCGCACGTTGTTGGGCATGTACAGCGTGGCGGCGATTTGCATCGCAGCGGTGGGTTTCAACCTGCCCAGTTCCTACGCGGCCCTGGCCCTGTTCGTCTGCACCATGCTCGGCCTCGGCGCCGGTAATGGCGCGGTGTTCCAGTTGGTGCCCCAGCGTTTCCGCCGCGAGATCGGTGTAATGACCGGCCTGATCGGCATGGCCGGCGGTATCGGCGGCTTTGCCCTCGCGGCGGGCATGGGCGCGATCAAACAAAGCACCGGCAGCTATCAATTGGCCCTGTGGTTATTCGCCAGCCTCGGCGTACTGGCCTGGTTCGGCCTGCACGGCGTCAAGCGTCGCTGGAGAACCACCTGGGGTTCGGCCGCCGTGACCGCCGCGCGCGTCTGATGAGCCTGCACCTGAGCGTCGCCCAGGCCAGCGCCATCGGCCCACGGGCCGAGAACCAGGACGCCCTGCGCGTGGTCACGCCCCTGGCGGAGCTGGCCGCGAGCAAGGGTTACCTGTGCGCCCTCGCCGATGGCGTCAGCCAATGCGCCGACGGTGGCCTGGCCGCACGCTCGACCTTGCAGGCGCTGGCCCTGGACTACTACGCCACACCGCAAACCTGGGGCGTGGCCCAGGCGCTCGAACGTCTATTGCTCGCGCAAAATCGCTGGCTGCAGGCCAATGGCGGCGGCCAGCCGTTGCTGACCACCCTCAGTGCCCTGGTGTTTCGCGGGCAACGTTTCACCCTGGCCCACGTCGGCGACTGCCGGGTGTATCGCTGGCTGGACGGCGAGTTACAGCGCATCAGCGAAGATCATGTGTGGGAACAGCCGGGCATGCAGCATGTGCTCAAGCGCGCCCTCGGCCTGGATCAACACCTAGTGCTGGATTTTCTCGACGGCCAATTGCGCGAGGGCGAATGCTTCCTGCTGCTCAGCGATGGCGTGTGGGCAACCTTGGGTGATCACAGCATCAGTGCGATCCTGCGCGAGCAGACCGACCTCGATCTGGCGGTACACACCCTGGTCACTGCCGCACACCTGGCCGGCAGCCAGGACAACGCCAGCGCCCTGCTGGTACGCATCGATAAACTCGGCGCCGCGACCCTGGGCGACGCGTTGGTGCAGTTGCAGCAATGGCCGCTGCCACCCGCGTTGAAAGCCGGGCAACAGTTCGAAGGCTGGCAGGTGGAAAGCGTACTGGCCCAGAGCCGACAGTCGTTGCTGTATCGGGTACGCGATGCCCAACGGCAACCCTGGCTGCTGAAAACCCTGCCCCTCAGCCGTGACGATGACAACGACGCCGGCCAGGCCTTGCTGTCGGAGGAATGGTTTCTGCGGCGGGTGGCCGGGCGTGCGTTTCCTGAAGTCCACGCGGCCAGCGCGCGTCAGCATTTGTACTACGTGATGCGTGAATATCCGGGGCAAACCCTGGCAGAACTGTTCGAGCAACAGGGCCCATTGCCCCTGGCGCAATGGCAATCCGTGGCCGAACGCTTGCTACGGGCGGTGGGTCTGTTGCATCGCCGGCAAATCCTGCACCGCGACATCAAACCGGAGAACCTGCTGCTGGGTGACGATGGTGAATTACGCGTGCTGGATTTCGGCCTGGCCTACTGCCCGGGTCTCTCGGAGGACCGGGCTCATGTGCTGCCCGGCACGCCGAGCTTTATCGCGCCCGAGGCGTTCCATGGTGAGCGTCCTACGGCCCAACAAGATTTATACAGCGTAGGCGTCTGCCTGTATTACCTGCTGACCGGGCATTACCCCTACGGTGAAATTGAGGCTTTCCAACGGCCCAGGTTCACCCATCCGGTCAGCGCCAGCCGCTACCGTCCCGACCTGCCGGACTGGTTACCGCTCAGCCTCGACCGCGCGGTGGCGGCTCAACCGGCGCAACGCTATGAAACCGCCGAAGAATGGCTGCTGGTTCTCGAGCAGGCAGACCGACGCGAACTGAGTGTCCGCCCCCGACCGTTGCTGGAGCGGGAACCCTTGAAGGTCTGGCGCACCTTGGGGTTGCTCTCGATGCTGATCAATCTGGCGCTCCTCTATTTACTCTTTCACCGCTGACGTCATCTCTAGACGAGGAAAACCACATGAACGCAAAAGTCTGGCTGGTGGGCGCGGGCCCCGGCGACCCGGAGCTGCTGACCCTCAAGGCTGTACGGGCAATGAACACGGCCGATGTGGT
The DNA here is from genome assembly GCF_024169655.1 of Pseudomonas marginalis. GTDB lineage: Bacteria > Pseudomonadota > Gammaproteobacteria > Pseudomonadales > Pseudomonadaceae > Aquipseudomonas > Aquipseudomonas paraveronii. The sequence goes on from NZ_JALJWV010000001.1 coordinate 4,607,182, forward strand.
GCTGATCGATGACCTGGTCAACCCGGCAGTACTGGAACACTGCGCCGCGGCGCGGGTGATCACGGTCGGCAAACGCGGGGGCTGCCGCTCTACCCCGCAAGACTTTATCCACCGCCTGATGCTGCGTTATGCCCGCCAGGGAAAGTGCGTGGTAAGGCTCAAAGGCGGTGATCCATGCATTTTCGGGCGTGGTGGCGAAGAGGCTACGTGGCTGCGCGAACGCGGCGTCGAAGTCGAGTTGGTCAACGGGATTACAGCCGGGCTGGCGGGCGCGACGAACTGCGCAATTCCGCTGACCTTGCGCGGTGTCAGCCGCGGCGTGACCCTGGTCACAGCCCACACCCAGGACGACAGCAGCCTCAATTGGCGCGCGCTGGCGGAAGGCGGGACGACGCTGGTGATCTATATGGGCGTAGCGAAGCTGGAAGAGCTTCGTCAGCAATTGCTGGAAGGCGGGATGGCTGCGGATATGCCGGTGGCAATGATCGAAAATGCCTCGTTGCCGCAGCAGCGGGAGTGCCGTAGTCATTTATCGCGGATGCAGGACGACGCGCTGGCGTTCGCCTTGAAGAGCCCGGCGATCCTGGTGATCGGCAGCGTCGCCGCCATCTCGCAGGCCGCCTACGTCGCAGCGGCAGCCAGCGCCTGAGGCAAATCCAGGGCGAAAAAAAACCCGGCCGAAGCCGGGTTTTTTTCTACTACTCAGTAATTACTGAGCAGCTTGAGCTTCAACCGCAGCTTCTACGCGACGGTTAACAGCACGACCAGCTTCAGTTGCGTTGTCAGCAACTGGACGGGATTCGCCGTAACCTACCGAAGTAACGCGGTTAGATTCTACGCCGTCTTTAACCAGGACTTGCTTAACAGCGTCAGCACGACGCTGGGACAGCTTCTGGTTGTAAGCGTCTGGACCTACGGAGTCAGTGTGACCAGCCACTTCTACGTGGGTAGCTGGGTACTGCTTCATGAAGTCGGCCAGGTTTTTCACGTCGCCGTAGCTGTTAGGCTTAACAACGGCCTTGTCGAAGTCGAACTTAACGTCCAGCTCAACACGAACAACGCTAGCAACTGGAGCTTCTGGCTCTGCAACTGGCTCTGGAGCCGGTGCTGGGGTAGGAGCTGGAGCAGCTGCGCCAGCGTTACCGCCGAAGTTCACGCCCAGGCCGACCAGTGCGGAGTAATCCCACTTGCCGTTGTCCAGTGCGTAGTCAGCTTCAACACCGGCACGAGCGTACAGGTTGTTGGTGAAGTAGTACTTCACGCCAGTACCAGCAATCAGCTGGGTGGACTGGTCGCGACCGCTGTGGCCATCAGCCTGAACGTTGCCACGGCTCTGATGACCAACACCGCCTTCTACGTATGGACGCAGGGAGTCGACGCCAGCTTGACCGAAGTGGTACTGGGCCACGAGGCTGGTGGTATCGCCTTTGATCTTCTGGTTACCGGTACCGTCGTTCGAACGGGTGTGGTTGGTCTTGTCGTAGGACAAGTTCAACGACAGGTCGTCGGTCAGGAAATAACCAATGCGAGCGCCTGGGTTGAAGCCGTCTTCGATGTGCTTGACGCTATCGTTGTACTGCTTCTTGTAGAACAGCTCGCCTTCAACTGCGCCTTGGCCTTGTGCCAGAACGCCGAAAGAAGTAGCGGCAATAAGAGAACCAATGGCCAAGCCCAAGGTGTTTTTCAGTTTCATCCGTTAAATCCCCATCTGGTGATTGTAAAGCAGTCCCACAAACCGGGGGACAACTCGGCGACAAGTCTAACAGAACTTGCCTACACGTAAGAGATATTTGCCACGCACTAAGTTTCAGTCTCGCCCGCAAATTTCTCACGTAATTTATCAAGAGCACGTTTGTAACGCATTTTTGTAGCACTCAAACCCATATGCATGATGTCAGCGATTTCCTGAAATTCCAGCTCTGCGACAAAACGTAGCACCAGAATTTCGCGGTCAATCGGGTTCACATGCACCAACCAGCGATCAAGTCCGCCCTTATCCTCGGGTGCCGGCGCCTTTTCTTCAGACGCCTCCTCAAGGGGGTCCAGACTCAAAGCATCCATCAAGCGACGCTTTCGCCGTTCCTTCCGATACTGCGTGATGCACTCGTTGTACGTGATGCTGTACAGCCAGGTCTTGAACTTCGATTTGCCCTCAAAGTTCTTCAGGCCATACAACACCTTGAGCATCACTTCCTGACAGACATCATCCGCATCTCTATCGTTCCCTAAATACCTTGAACAAACGTTGAACAGAGTGCGTTGATACCTGCGCATCAATTCTTCATACGCGCGTGTTACGTGAAACAGCTCCGTGTGTGCGCGCGCGACCAACTCCTCATCAGAGAGCTCACGGGGGTCATAGCGCGTGGACAGCGTTTGGGCTTTATTCAAAACAAGTCGTGCCGACAGTCAGGTCAATGTCCGCCACAGCCCGGTCACCCGGGTTCGCGGCGGCGTACATTAGCAGGGTTTACCGGGTTAGCGGCTACTGACCTGCTGCTCCAGGAGAATCCGATTGGACAGCGACACCAGGTCGCCGTCATCGGTCAGCACGGTTGTCTTGACCGTACCGATCTCCTCGATTTGCCCTTCGACCTCGCCCACACGCACGTGCTGCCCTACCTGATACAACTCACGCACATAGATTCCCGCCAGAATCTGACCGGCAATTTCACGACTTCCCAGGCCCATGGCCAGCGCAACGGCCAGACCAACGGTAATCAAAACAATCACAATCACATGGTTGAGCAGGTCAGTCTTGACCTCCAACTGGCTGATCGCGACCGAAATACTGATGATGATCACCAGCCCCTGGGCGATTCGCCCCAGGCCTGCCGCGTAGTCCAGCCCGACGCCTTCAGCAGCCCCGCGTACCAGCCCGTTGGCCAATTGTGCGAGTAAAACGCCGACGAGAAGTACCAGCGCGCCGCCAAATACCTTCGGCAAATACAGTGCCAGCATGTCGAGCGTAGCTGAAACTCGCTCAAGGCCAAGGGATTGAGCCGCAGAAACCAGAAAAATCAGCAAAACGAACCAATAAACGATCTTGCCGATCAGGGTCGAGATCGGCACTTGCAGCCCTGCACGGCCCAGCAGCTTGGTCAGGCCGGTGCCTGCCATCAAGCGGTCCAGGCCGAGTTTGGCGAGCAGCTTGGACAGTAGGGTGTCGAGCAGCTTGGCCACGACAAACCCCAGCAATACCAGGACCAGCGCACCAAACAGGTTGGGAATGAAATTCGCCACCTTGGTCCACAATGCGGTCATCGCGGTGACCAGGCTCTGGGTCCAGAGATCAAGTTCCATATTCAATCAGCCTTATCAGCAGTGCGAGCAAGAGGTTTACGACGGGAAACCGGCGAGACGTGGGCCGAACCGTTGTTCAGGGCCATCATCAACGCCGGCAGCCAACGACCGAGCATACCGAACAGATCCCCCGCCCCGACCTGACGGTTGGCGGTTTTCAACACGCGGCCCAGGCAGGCATCGTCATCACGGTTGGATGGCGACGCATTGAGCATGTCACGCAAAGACTGTTCGAACGGATCGTGCATAAAGACCTCTCGCAAGTGATTTAAAAGACGAGGGTTAAATTCCCGAGGTCACATCGACCCCTTCCTACGTTCAGGTCATATTCAGCTCAAACCCAGCGCAATCGTCGAAATAGCCACCATTGTCCGAGCGCCACCGAGATCATCAGCAAGCAGGCAATCACAAATCCGTAAGGGCTGGCAGAGAACGGTATGCCCCCCACATTGATACCTAACAAGCCGGTCAGAAAACTCATCGGCAGGAAGATCCCGGTGATGATCCCAAAGCGGTACATTGTACGGTTCATGCGCACGCTCAAGCGCCGATCTTCGGCCTCCAGCACAAGCCCCACGCGCTCCCGGGTCAATTCGAGTTCTTCCAGGTAGCGGGTCAGGCTGTTGTTCAATTCGTTCCAATAGTCGGCATCGTCATCACAGAACCACGGCAATTTGATCCGCGTCAGTTGGGCAAATATATCCCGCTGCGGCGACAGGAATCGCTTGAGTCCGGCCGCTCGCCGACGGATCTGCAAAATGCTGCCATGCTCCGGGGTATACCGTTCGTCGGTATCGAGTTTTTCTTCCTCTACGTCGACGATTTCAGACAGGTCGGACACCAGATCCTGGACTTTGTGAGTCAGGTACTGCGCCATATAAAGGATGAGTTCAGACGCGGTTTTTGGCCCCTTGCCATCCGCCAACTGCACCAGCAGTTCATCGGTGGCGCGCAGCGGGCGCAAGCGCAGGGAAATCACCCGGCTGGCCGCGGCGAAGATACGCACCGAAACCATGTCTTCCGGCTCTGCGCCCGGATTGAGGTTGACCCCGCGCAGGAACAGCAGGAGTTCCGCGTCCGGCAACGGCAACAGGCGCGGGCGGGTGTTCTCCTCCAGCAGCAGGTCACAGGCGAACTCACTCAAGCCGCTGGCCTTGCGCAGCCAGGTCTGGGTTTGCGGGTGGCTGCGATCCCAATGCAGCCACAGGCTTTCCTGGGGCTGCAGTTGCAATTCGTCAAGCTCAGTCCGGGCAATCGAACGCGCACCGCCTTTACCATCCAGCACCAGGGCATGCACCAGCCCCCATTGCGCGTTGTCTTCCTCGAACATCCTCACCCCTGTCGGCTATTGCGGTTTATTCAGGCATTTTCAGCGGGCTGGGCGACACGATCACGCCGTTATTGTCGGCGTAGATGTATTCACCCGGGCGGAATGTCACGCCGGCAAAGGTCACTGCCACGTTCAAGTCGCCAATGCCGCGCTTGTCGGTCTTCATCGGGTGGCTGGCCAAGGCCTGCACGCCGAGGTCGGTCTGGGCGACGACGTCGACATCCCGGATGCAACCGTAGATCACCAGCCCTTCCCAACCGTTTTTCGCGGCTTTCTCGGCGATCATGTCGCCCAGCAGCGCACGGCGCAGGGAGCCACCACCGTCGACTACCAGCACCTTGCCGGCGCCCGGCTGGTCGGCCTGTTCCTTGACCAGGGAGTTATCCTCAAAGCATTTGATGGTGACGATCTCGCCGCCAAAGGAATCGCGGCCGCCGAAGTTGCTGAACATCGGCTCGGCCACCTGCACCAGTTCCGGGTAGGCGTCGCAAAGATCGGGAGTGACGTAGTGGTTCATTGAAAAATTTCCTTTCTGTCAAAGACGTGTCTTTCGAAAGAGGCGCCGGCCGATGCAGCGGCAAAACATCCCATCCGTTTCGCCGCTACGCAATAGCCACTGCGCGACTGAATATGACCAGAAGCGTTTAACGCGTCATATCTTAGCCGCAACCACAGACGAGCGAAACGCCCTTGGCAGAGCGCTGCGTCAAACTACGACCAATGCCTCAGCCGGAGCATCAAACAACGGTGTGAGCGGATCTTTCAGCCATTGCTCCACCAGCGGCCAGACTTCGGCCTGGGCCGCTTTGCTGACCAACATCTCCACGTGCCCAAAATCCTCAGTAAAACCTTGTTGGCGTCCCAGGCAAAGGTATTGGCGATGCTCCGAGCCGACTTGTTCGAACAGCTTGCGGCAAGCCCAGTCCGGGTCCTGCAGGTCACCGGCGGCACTGACGGCCAGCAGCGGCACGTTGACTTCCGCGAGGCCTTTCCACCAATCACGGCCAGCCTCGCCAAACCGTCCGAACAGGCCGTGCCAGCGCATGGTTTCGATCATCACGCCCACCGGCTCGTCCTCGGGGCCGCGCTTTAGCCGTGGGCCGGACAACTGGCCAAACCGCTTCAGGAGCAAGCGACCGCCCCACTCCACCGGTGGAATTTTCAACGGCCAGAAGGAGCGACTGACCTGGCTGCCGAACAGCGCCACTGAAGCCACCGCCGGCGCACCGAGGTACTGGCCACCCAAGGCCGCAGCCAGGGTGGTACCGCCAAGGGAGTGCCCGATCCAGTGGGGAATCTGCGCGCTTTGCTCGCGCACAAACGCGCCGATCGCCGGCAAATCGTAGCGGGCGTAGTCGGCGACCCGATTCCGGGCGTAGTCCTGGTTGCGCTTGGACAGGCCATGGCCGCGCATTTCCGGTATCCACACATCAAACCCCTGGCGTGCCAGGTAGGCGCCCAGGCCGATACCCTTGGGTGAGTACCAAAAGCGCCGATTGGAAAAGCTGCCATGTAACAAAATCACGGGGATGCCCCGGCTTTCCGGGACATCGGCCAGGCCCAAACGCGTCACGGCCAGCTCGACGGTGCCGTCGGGACTGTTGCCGGGTTTGAGCCGGTATACATCTTCACTCAGGTCGCCACGACGTTCAGCGCTGATCAAGGCGACGGGAAACAGGTTGCTGCTGCTTTGCATAATGCTCTTGCACAAAAAAGGGCGGCGTCCGGAAGGAGTTCCGCCCTGTACAGATAAGAAATGCCGGTCAACCTGACGATTGACCGGCACTTTTGACGCGTCGACCTTAGGCGGACGCTTGGCCTTCCGCCAGGAAGAACCAGGTTTCCAGCACCGAATCGGGGTTCAGCGAGACGCTTTCGATGCCCTGCTCCATCAGCCATTTGGCCAGGTCAGGGTGATCGGAAGGGCCTTGGCCGCAAATGCCGATGTACTTGCCAGCCTTGTTACAGGCCTGGATGGCGTTGGCCAGCAGCTTCTTGACCGCCGGGTTACGCTCGTCGAACAAGTGCGCGATGATCCCCGAGTCGCGGTCCAGGCCCAGGGTCAGCTGGGTCAGGTCGTTGGAGCCGATGGAGAAACCGTCGAAGAACTCCAGGAACTCTTCGGCCAGGATGGCGTTGGACGGCAGTTCGCACATCATGATCACGCGCAGGCCGTTTTCACCACGGGACAAGCCGTTTTCGGCCAGCAGGTCCACCACCTGGCTCGCTTCGCCCAGGGTGCGCACGAACGGCACCATGATCTCGACGTTGGTCAGGCCCATCTCGTTGCGCACGCGCTTGAGGGCGCGGCACTCGAGTTCGAAGCAGTCACGGAACGCTTCGCTGATGTAACGCGAGGCGCCACGGAAGCCCAGCATCGGGTTTTCTTCTTCCGGCTCGTAGAGCTTGCCGCCGATCAGGTTGGCGTATTCGTTGGACTTGAAGTCCGACAGACGCACGATGACCTTTTTCGGGTAGAACGCTGCAGCCAGGGTGCTGATGCCTTCCACCAGCTTCTCGACATAGAAGCCCACCGGGTCGTTGTAGCCGGCGATGCGCTTGTCGACGCTGTCCTTGATCTCCGGCGGCAGGCCGTCGTAGTTCAACAGGGCCTTGGGGTGGACGCCGATCATACGGTTGATGATGAATTCCAGGCGAGCCAGGCCCACACCGGCATTCGGCAGTTGCGCGAAGTCGAAGGCACGGTCCGGGTTGCCGACGTTCATCATGATCTTGAACGGCAGATCAGGCATCGCATCGATGGAGTTTTGCTTGATGTCGAAGCCCAGCTCGCCTTCGAAGATGAAGCCGGTGTCGCCTTCGGCGCAGGATACGGTCACGCCCTGGCCATCCTTGAGCAGTTGGGTGGCATTGCCACAACCGACTACCGCAGGAATCCCCAGTTCACGGGCAATGATCGCCGCGTGGCAGGTACGCCCGCCACGGTTGGTGACGATGGCGCTCGCGCGCTTCATCACGGGTTCCCAGTCCGGGTCGGTCATGTCGGAGACCAGTACGTCGCCTGGCTGGACCTTGTCCATCTCGGACGCGTCCTTGATGATCCGTACCTTGCCGGCGCCGATGCGCTGACCGATGGCGCGGCCTTCCACCAGCACGGTGCCGGTTTCTTTAAGCAGGTAGCGCTCCATGACGTTGGCCGAAGTGCGGCTCTTCACGGTTTCCGGGCGGGCCTGCACGATGTACAGCTTGCCGTCGTCACCGTCTTTGGCCCACTCGATGTCCATCGGGCACTTGTAGTGCTTCTCGATGATCATCGCCTGTTTGGCCAGCTCGCTGACTTCAGCGTCGGTCAGGCAGAAGCGCGCGCGCTCGGCCTTGTCCACATCAACGGTTTTCACCGAGCGACCGGCCTTGGCCTCGTCGCCGTAGATCATCTTGATGGCCTTGCTGCCCAGGTTACGGCGCAGGATGGCCGGACGGCCAGCCTCAAGGGTGTGCTTGTGCACGTAGAATTCGTCCGGGTTCACCGCACCTTGTACGACGGTTTCACCCAGGCCGTAGGCGCCAGTGATGAACACGACGTCACGAAAGCCCGATTCGGTGTCCAGGGTGAACATCACGCCGGCGGTGCCGGTTTCCGAACGCACCATGCGCTGCACGCCGGCAGACAGGGCCACCAGTTTGTGGTCGAAACCTTGGTGTACACGGTAGGAAATGGCGCGATCGTTGAACAGCGAAGCGAACACTTCCTTGGCTGCGCGGATCACGTTTTCCACGCCGCGGATATTGAGGAAGGTCTCCTGCTGGCCTGCAAAGGAGGCGTCGGGCAAGTCTTCGGCGGTAGCCGAGGAGCGCACAGCGACCGCCATGTCCGGATTGCCGGCCGACAGCGTGGCAAACGCGGTACGGATTTCTTCGTTGAGTTTCTCGGGAAACTCGGCGTCCATGATCCACTCACGGATCTGGGCGCCGGTCTTGGCCAGGGCGTTGACGTCATCGACGTCCAGAGCGTCCAGCGCGGCGTGGATCTGAGCGTTGAGGCCGCTCAGTTCGAGAAAATCACGGTAAGCCTGGGCGGTGGTGGCAAAACCACCTGGCACCGAGACACCAGCGCCTGCAAGATTACTGATCATCTCGCCGAGGGATGCGTTCTTGCCCCCTACGTGCTCCACATCATGGACGCCGAGCTTATCGAGGGAAACTACGTACTCTACCAAGGTGATCTCTCCACTTTCTGTATTGGAAAAGCTCAGGACGCCGGCTGCTCAGTAGGAGCATTCGCCAGCGCTTGTGGCCTGGACCTGGAAAATAAGTGAGAATGCGGCCCACTGTGGGACGGCAAAATCGCGCCTATCATATCCAAGATTCGCCATCAGCTTAAGGCCCAGGGCTCAAATGAAACGATCTGCTTTCTTTATTTCCGACGGCACCGGCATCACAGCCGAAACTCTGGGTCAAAGCCTGCTCGCGCAGTTTGAAAACGTTACCTTCGCCAAATTCACGCGGCCTTATATCGACAACGCAGATAAAGCGCGGGCTATGGTACAACAAATCAATCTGGCAGCAGAAAAAGACGGCTTTCGTCCGATCATTTTCGACACCATCGTCAATCAAGACATTCGTGAGATCCTCGCAACCTCCAATGGTTTCATGATCGACATTTTCTCGAGCTTCCTGGCGCCGCTGGAACAAGAGTTGAGTGAGCACTCCTCCTATTCCGTAGGAAAGTCCCATTCCATTGGGCATAACTCCAACTATATGGAACGTATCGAGGCGGTGAACTTCGCCCTCGACAACGATGATGGGGCCCGCACCCACTACTACGACAAGGCCGACATAATCCTGGTCGGCGTGTCGCGCTGCGGCAAGACCCCCACCTGTCTATACATGGCTATGCAATTCGGCATCCGCGCGGCCAACTATCCGCTGACCGAAGACGACATGGAGCACCTGACACTGCCGGCCGCCCTGCGCTCGCATGCACATAAGCTGTTCGGCCTGACCATCGACCCGGATCGCCTGACAGCCATCCGCAACGAGCGCAAGCCCAATAGCCGCTACTCCAGCTATGCCCAGTGCGAATTCGAAGTGCGCGAAGTGGAAAATCTGTTCCGTCGCGAGAACATTGCGCACATCAATTCCACGCATTTCTCAGTGGAAGAGATCTCGGCGAAAATTCTGGTGGAGAAAGGCGTCGAGCGCCGGTTTAAATAATTAGGTTGTCTGAACCGACGCCATCGCGAGCTTGCTCGCGATGGACGATAACTCGGTGAACCTGCCTAAAGATGGAACCGCCCGCCCCCCTGGCCCAGTGCAGTGGCCAGCGCATCGAAGCCCGCCCGCAACAACTGATCATCGCCCGACGTATTGCAAATACTCGCCCGAATAAACTGCGGCACCGCTGTCTGCCCCACAGCAAAGGCCTCGGCGGTGGCGATCAGGTAATTATTCTGCTTGAGTTCCGCCTCAATTTCCGACGCACGCCAGGGCTCCGGGACTTCAATCCAGAAGTGCGGGCTATTGAGGTGCGTGCGGTATTCCAGGCCGACCAACAGGCCCTGCACCAAGGCTTTGCGCCGACTGATCTCGTTGATCTGCTGGCGCAGCAGGTATTCCGCCGTGCCGTTCTCGATCCACTGGGTGGCCAGTTCCAGGGTCACCGGCGTGGCCATCCAACAGGTCGAACGTAGCGCCGCCGAAATACGACTGACCAATGCCGGCGGCGCATGCACATAGCCAACACGCAGCCCCGCCGACACGGCCTTGCTCAAACTGCTGATCAAAATCGTACGCTCGGGCGCGAAATAGCTGAGGGGCGGCGGTCGGTCTTCGACCAGCACACCGTGGGCTTCATCTTCAAGAATCAGCAGGTTGTGTTCGCGACACACTTTGACCAGCGCCTCGCGGCGTGCGACCGATAACACCGCTGTGGTCGGGTTCTGGATAGTGGGCGTGCAGTACAAGGCCGAAACCCGGTGATTGCGACAGACTTCATCCAGAGCCCCGGGCAACACACCTTCTTCATCCATTTCCAGGCCGATCAGCCGCACACCGAGCATGCGCGCAGCAGTGATCAGCCCGGGATAAGTCAGTTGTTCGGTGACCACCGTATCGCCTGCGCGCAGCAGCGCCATCATCGCGCAGAGCAACCCATGCTGGCCGCCGTTGACGCAAATGACCTGCTCCGGGATGGGATGAAAATCGCGCTGCACCAGCCACTGCGCGCCCGCTTCCCGGTAACGCGGCAGGCCGGCGTCCGGCGTGTAGGCACTGATGTCCTGGAGAAACTTGGCGTTGGTCGACAGGGTTTGGAAGCTCTGCGCCAGGAACACCGTCTCCTGCCCCGGAATATGCATGTTGCGGCTCATGTCGAAGTACTGGCGCGGCTCCTCGCTGAAGTTGCGAAAGCCTTCATCCCGCTGGCGCTCCATCCCACGCTTGCGCACGAACGTGCCGTCACCGACCCGCGCCACCACCAACCCCAGGCGTTCCAGCTCGCCGTAAGCCCGGCTGATGGTGCCGATGGTCACCCCCAAATTGTCGGAAAGCACCCTATGGGGCGGTAGTTTTCGTCCCGGCTCAATCAAGCCTTCGAGGATGCCCCGTTCCATGACATCGGATAGGCGCTTGTACTTAACGCCCTGCCCGTTGGACAACCCCTCACGCATAATTGACACCATGTCAATATTTGTTTTGACAGCCATCTTTCGCCCTAATAGTGTGCTTTTACGGGTTCAATCGCCGAAAAAAATAACTTATTACAAGTTCAATATAGAGTTCAATTCCGGCTCAGGGAAGTAATAAACGATGCCAATGTCCGCCGTTCTCGAAAACGCCGCAAAAACAAAAACTCAAAAACAGTGGTTGGCCGGCCTGGTGACCAGCGTGATGTTTCTCATCGTGTGCCTGAGCTGGGGCACCACCTGGCTGGGTATCAAAATCGCCGTGGAGAGCGTGCCACCGCTGACCTCCGCCGGCCTGCGCTTCCTGATCGCGTTCCCGCTGTTCCTGTGTTTCGCCATGGTGCGCCGCGAGCCGATCCTGTTCCCCCGGGAAAGCCGTTGGTTCTTCGTCTTCGTAACCCTGTCCTACTTCAGCGTGCCCTATTACCTGCTCAACTACGGCGAGATGCATGTCTCGTCCGGCCTCACTGCCCTGCTGTTCAGTTGCATGCCGGTGTTCATCCTGATTTTCTCAGCGCTGTTCCTGCGTGAACGCATCTACTTTTCCCAGGTGGTCGGCATCGGTATCGGCTTCGGCAGCCTTTACATGATCATCAGGAGCCAGGGCCTGCACCTGGACCACGCCGAGTTCTTCGGGGTACTGGCGATTCTGAGCGCTGCAATCATGCATGCCTTGTGCTACGTCATTACCAAGCAAAAAGGCAGCGCCATCAGCGTGATCACTTACAACACACTGCCCATCGGAATCGCCGGTCTGATGCTGTTCGTCGCCGGCCTGTGGTTTGAAACGCCGACCTTCGAAGCCATCACCCTGCGCTCGTGGGGCGCCTTGTTCTACCTGGGCCTAGTGGCGTCGGTGGGTGGTTTCATCGTGTATTTCATGCTGCTTAAGCGCCTGAGCCCGATCATCCTCTCGTTCGTGTTCATCATCTTCCCGGTGTTCGCAGTGATCATCGGCGCCTGGTACGAAGGCGTGGCGATTTCCCGCGACCTCATGCTGTACTCGGCCATCCTGCTGGCCGGTTTTGCGATCACCAAGTTGCCCATCGAAAAACTCATGGCCAAGAAAAATTGACCCTCCCGGCCCTCACACAGCAACGCGAGAGAAACATGGACGTCCTCCGCCCAGAAGCCCTGGAACAGATCTACGCCCACGCCAGCCGCAGCTACCCCGAAGAATGCTGTGGCTTCGTCTTCGCCGACGGCAGCGTGTACCTGGGCAGCAATATCCAGAACGAGCTGCACCGCAAGAACCCCGAGATGTACCCGCGCAGCGCGGCCAACGGCTACACCTTTTCAGTGGCCGACACGCTGCTGCTGAACAAAGCATTTCGCAGCGACAACCCGGTGGTGGTGATCTACCACTCCCACCCCGACGTCGGCGCCTATTTCAGCGACGAAGACCAGGACAAGGCGCTGTTCATGGGCGAACCGATCTACCCCGTCAGCTACCTGGTGGTGGACGTTCGCCAGGGCCAGGCCCTGGGCTCAAAGCTGTTTGCCTGGGATGGCAAGCATTTCGCCCTTCACCCCCTCAACGACCTGCACACGGAGTTGTCCATGAACGCTGTCTCTTTCCCCGACATTCTGGTTCGCGTGGCCAAGCTGCCGGAATCGACCCTTGAGGGCACCGGATCGACATTGCGCGAAGTCATTGAAAACCTCTGCAGTAGCCACCCGCAGTTGCGTGCGCACCTGTTCCACGAAAAGAACAACCAGCTCAAGGAACACTTCCTGTTTACCGCCGAGGAAGCGTTGCTCAACGCAGACGACCCGCTACCGGAAAAGGCCAGGATCGAAGTGTTGCTCGCCACCTCCGGCGGCATCGACGTCGACAGCCTGAGCAATGAAGAAGTGCAGCGTTACGTGCGCCATATCACCCTGCCCGGCGTCGGTCGCGAAGGTCAGTTGAACCTGAAAAAAGCCAAGGTACTGATCATCGGCACCGGTGGCCTGGGCTCGCCCATCAGCCTGTACCTGGCCGCGGCCGGCATCGGCACCCTGGGGCTGGTGGATTTCGATGTAGTCGAGAGCAGCAACCTGCAACGCCAGATCGTCCACGGCAACAGCACCTTGGGCATGTCCAAGGTCGCGTCCGCCAAGCAACGCTTGCAAGACCTCAACAGCCACATCCAGATCAACGCCCACGACACCGCGCTGACCGCCGACAACGCTCTGGAACTGGTCGGCGCCTACGACCTGGTAATCGACGGCACCGACAATTTCGATACGCGCTACTTGGTCAACGACGCCTGCGTACAGTTGGGTAAACCCCTGGTATATGGCGCCATCTACCGTTTCGACGGGCAGATCAGCGTGCTCAACTACAAGGGCGGGCCGTGCTACCGCTGCCTGTTCCCCCAGGCGCCCCCAGCCGAACTGGCGCCTAATTGCAGCGCGGGCGGGGTGATCGGCGTGTTGCCGGGGGTGGTCGGGATGATCCAGGCCACCGAGGCGATCAAATTGCTGATCGGCATCGGCGAACCCTTGTCCGGTCGCCTGATGCGCTTCGATGCGCTGGCGATGAAATTCAGCGAGATCCGTTTCAAGCGACGCGCCGACTGCCCTTGCTGCTCGGAACTGCGCCATAGCGAAACCCTGGCGCCCGCAGTCTGCGCCGACGCCATACCGAGCAAACCCAGCCTGGCCGAAGAGCGCTACATCAAGCCGCAGGTACTCAAGCAACTGCTCGAACGCCACAGCAGCGCCGACGTGCTGCTGGATGTGCGCGACGCCAGCGAGCTGGAGGTCTGCAAATTGCCGGGCGTGGTGCATATCCCCCTCGCCGAACTGGACGGCCAGCTCGACAGCCTCAGCCGAGACAACACCCACTACCTGATCTGCTACGCCGGAACCCGCGCCGAGCAAGCCGCCAGCACCCTGCTGGCAGCCGGCTTCGCCAACACCAAAGTTCTGCAAGGCGGCATGAAACACTGGGTTCGCGACGTCGAACCCGACATGCCTTTGTACTGATCACGGCCCTGGGTAACGACCTGATGCTGCATAACTCAATTCTCGACGCCATCGGCCACACGCCGATCGTGCGCCTGGCGCAGTTTTCCGAAGACCTCGGCATCGAGGTCTACGCCAAACTGGAATCCCTCAACCCCGGCGGCAGCCATAAGGCACGCATCGCCTTGGGCATGATCCTCGACGCCGAGCGCCGCGGCGTGCTGATGCGCGACGCCGGGCAAACCATTATCGAACCCAGCGGCGGCAACACCGGCATTGGCCTGGTGATGGCGGGCAACGTGCTCGGCTACAAAGTGGTGCTGGTGATCCCCGATAACTACAGCCCCGAAAAGCAGAAACTGCTGCGCCTGTACGGCGCCAAGGTGGTGCTGTCGGACAGCCGCCTCGGCAACAATTCCCATGGCGAAAAGTGCATGGAGTTGCAGCTGGAAAACCCTAGCTACGTGATGCTCAACCAGCAACGCAACGGTGCCAACCCACAGACCCACCGCGACACCACCGCGCCGGAAATCCTGCGCGCCTTCGGTGAGCAGCGTGTGGATTACTTCGTCAGCGGCATCGGCACCGGCGGCCATATCACCGGCATCGGCGAGACCCTCAAAGCCGCCTGGCCGGCCCTGCGCGTGATGGGTGTGGAGCCGGAGGAATGCGACCTGCTGAAAAACCAGCACGCAGCGCACCATATCCAGGGCCTGTCGATCGGCTTGATCCCGAGCATCCTCAACCTGGATGTGCTGGACGGCATGCTCAAGGTGTCGCGTGAGGAATGCCTCGACATGATGAAACGCATCATGCGCACCGACGCCATCAGCCTGGGCCTGTCCTCGGCCGCCAATATGGTGGCCATCGCCAAGCTCGCCCCCGAGTTACCGCCCGAAACGGTGGTGTTGACCATGGTCTACGACAATGCCGACAGCTACCTGCCCAGTTTCGAATAACCGGTTATCCAACCATCCAGAATGCGGGGGTGCCTCCATGGGCGGCTTTATCGACATGCAACATCTGCACGATGAATTGCTTACCCACCTCATCAAAACCCTCACGCCCACGCAAATGAAGCAACTGGAGCCGCACTTGGCGCCGTTGGTCCAGAACGCCGCCCAGGCAGTAGCCGAGGACCTGATTGCCTACGCCTACCGCGACCCCGCGTCGCGCGGGCGTGGCGAGTTGATCCTGGAGTCCTATGCCTCGTTCAAGGCGGTGCTGTTCTATCGCCTCGCGCACCAGGTGTGGCATTTCCCCGACCAGACCAACGGGATGTTTTCGCGCATCGCCCTCAAGCTCAGCAACCAGGGCAAGATCCTCTCCGGCGCCGAAATTCACCCGGCAGCGCGCATCGGTCGGCGCTTTGTGCTCGACCACGGCTACGGCACAGTAATCGGCGAAACCTGCGAAATCGGCAACGACTGCTACATCCTCTGCGGCGTAACCCTCGGTGCCCGGGGCATCGCCAACAACCCCGATGGCAAGCGCCACCCGCGCCTGGGCAACAACGTCGAAATCGGTTCCGGCGCCCGCGTGCTGGGCTACGTGCAAATCGGCGACAACGTGTTTATCAGCCCAGCGTGCGTAATCACCCAGGACGTGCCGGCGGGAACCAAGGTCAAGGTGGTCAACCAGATCCAATTGCAAAAGAACGACGAATCGGAGCACAGCAGCTACCTCGGCGCCTTCGCCCTTGATGAGCGCCTGCACGTGGTCGGCGAGATCAGCACCAGCCACAAGGTCACGGTGCTGGACGCTGACTTTCACCCGTTGCAGGGGCTGATGCTGGAACCCACGGTGAAAGAACGCCATCACCTGCAATTTCGCTTGCGCCGCGTCGAAATGACCGACCGCCTGCCACGCCTGCCGCTGAACCTGAAAGTCTGCGGACCGGAATTTGAAATCACCCTGCTTTCCCCTCCTGGCTTGAGCGCAATGGTGCG
The DNA here is from genome assembly GCF_024169655.1 of Pseudomonas marginalis. Taxonomy (GTDB): domain Bacteria; phylum Pseudomonadota; class Gammaproteobacteria; order Pseudomonadales; family Pseudomonadaceae; genus Aquipseudomonas; species Aquipseudomonas paraveronii. The sequence continues at coordinate 4,623,360 of NZ_JALJWV010000001.1, forward strand.
TCACCTGCTGCAAGCCAGCCCATTGATTGTCGGAGGTTGAACATGTCTGTGCACACCATGGAAACCCTGGCGCTGTTTGACAGCGCGCCCTACCAGAACGCCTTCAGCGCCCGGGTGATTGCCGTCAGCGAATACGGCATCGCCCTGGAACACACGCTGTTCTACCCCACCGGCGGCGGGCAACCCGGTGACACCGGCCACTTCACCCTGGCCGACGGCACGCGCGTCGACATCGTCGGCACGGTGCGCGACCCGGTGCAGCGTTCAATCATCTGGCACCAGGTGGAACACTGTCCCGAGCAGTTGACCGCAGGGGAGCAAGTGGACGCCAGCCTCGATTGGGACCGGCGTTACCAGCACATGAAGATGCACACCTGCCTGCACTTGCTGTGCTCGATCATCGACGCCCCGGTCACCGGCTGCAGTATCAGCGCCGACAAGGGACGACTGGATTTCGATCTGCCGGAAATGACCCTGGACAAGGACAGCATCACCCGCGACCTCAACGCGCTGATCGAACAGGCCCATCAGGTGCAAACCCTGTCGATGCCCGCGTCGGAGTACGCGACCCTACTGCAGATCACCCGCACCCAAGCGGTAGCTCCGCCCGTGATCCAAGGCTCGGTGCGCGTAATTGAAATTGCCGGGATCGATATCCAGCCATGCGGCGGCACCCATGTGATCAACACCGAAGAAATCGGCCGGGTGTTTTGCGAGAAGATCGAGAAGAAGAGCAAGCATAACCGTCGGGTTATTTTGCGCTTTGAATGAATGTTCAGCAGAACGGGGTCGATGCAGGTGCGGGCTTACTGCCCCACATTGACCCGTTTTTTTATCGCTGACCTTAACCCTTCAGCGAATTGATCTGGTTATTCAGCTGTTCGATTTGCTTCTGCAGTTCGGAAATCACCTTGGAAAATTCAGCCATCATCTGGTCGATGCGCGCGCGAAGTTGCTCATTGTCGCGTGCGAGATCCTCGAGGGTACGAGGCGCCTGGTTTGCTTCATCGGACCGGGCCGACGGGTTGCTTTCGTTGGACTGCGCCGCATCTTGCTTGCCTTGGCCCGAAGCAGCCCCCTGATTGGCCTGCCCCTGACCCTGTGCCGCACCTTGCTTGCCTTGACCCGAAGCAGCGCCCTGATTGGCCTGCCCCTGACCCTGACCCTGACCCTGACCCTGCGCCGCGCCTTGCTGACCCTGCGCCGCGGGAGGCGTCCGGGTCTGGGGGGTACCCGCCCCGCCCAACTTCTTACTCAAATCACCGATCTGGTCTTGAAGCCCTTTAACGACCGAATTGAAACGGGACTCCATCTGATTGAGCCTCTCACCCAGTTGCTTATTTTCGGCAGTCAAACGCTCAAGGGAGGAAGGAGCATCACGCCCGGATGCTTGTGTATTCTCCGAACGGCCGCGCGCGTCAGGCGACGTGCCGCTCTGCTTCGCCGCAGGATCACCACGAGTACCTGGGTTCGACGGTGCCGCCTCTTTTCCAGGTGTTGTCTTCACGTTGTGGTGTTGCGCGAGCTGGTTCACTTGCTCCTGAAGCTTCATAATTTGCGGCGTTACTTTGGCGACCATCTGATCATATTTTTCGAGCAACTGTTTGTTCTGGCCAGCGAGATGTTCGAGATAAGCGGGTACGGCGTTTTTTGCCACAGACGACGCATCGGCCAGGCGGTTGTCAGTCCCTTTTAAGGCCTCTTCGGCGCGACGGAGCTGAGGGTCATTGTTGATGGCGTAGTACATTTGCTGGCGATTGTTTACGCTATTCATAGAAGGGCCTTTTCAGATTCAGGTGTTTAATCCGCAAGCATCGCTTGCCAGATGATCTGCCCCTACAGGGCATCTGACACCTGATTGGCTTCTATCTGAAAACGGTTCCGAAGATGTAGGACGCATCAATCGCAAAGTATGTCAGTGTCAAAACCTGCCCTTCGCGAGCGTGCGCAACCACGGCGCTTTCATATCACCCATAAATCCACAAAGCGATTCACCGGCGTCGCTTCAAGCCGCGCCTGATCCTTGCACAACGCAAAAATCCCGGCACTGCGCTGGGCCGTAAAGCGCGTCGCCAGGTTGGCCTTGAACTTGTCTTCCAGCAACGGAATGCCGTCCACCCGGCGACGGCGGTGCCCGATCGGGTACTCCACCGCGACCTGCTCGGTGTGGCTGCCATCGTTGAAGAACACCTGCACCGCGTTGGCGATGGAACGTTTGTCCGCCTCCAGGTATTCGCGGCTGTAGCGCGGCTCTTCGACGATCACCATCTTTTCGCGCAGCTCGTCGATGATCGGGTGCGCGGCGTGGAATTCATCTTCGTACTGCTCGGCCACCAGCGTGCCGAAGGCCAGGGGCACGGCGGTCATGTATTGCAGGCAGTGGTCGCGGTCGGCAGCATTGGCCAATGGGCCGACCTTGGAAATGATCCGAATCGCCGACTCATGGGTGGTGATCACGATGCGTTCGATGTCATGCAGGCGCTCGACAACCTGCGGGTGCAAGGTCACCGCAGCTTCGCAGGCGGTTTGCGCGTGGAACTCGGCGGGGAAACTGATCTTGAACAGCACGTTTTCCATCACATAGGTGCCGTAGGGTTGGGACAGGCTGAACGTGCGCTTGTCTTCGGGTTTGAGCGCCAGGTCCTTGTTGGTGTGGCTGAACAGCACGTCGTAGAAGCCCCATTGCGGCGCACTCAACACGCCGGGAATGCCCATCTCGCCACGCAGCGCGATGTCCGCCAGGCGCACGCCGCGACTGGAGGCATCGCCCGCCGCCCAGGATTTGCGCGAACCGGCATTCGGTGCGTGCCGGTAGGTGCGCAATGCCTGACCGTCGACAAAGGCGTGAGACAGCGCCGAAAGCAGCTGTTCGCGGTTGGCGCCCATCAGCTTGGCGGTGACCGCCGTGGAGGCGACTTTCACCAGTAGCACATGGTCGAGGCCGACGCGGTTGAAGGCGTTTTCCAGGGCAATCACACCTTGGATCTCGTGGGCCATGATCATCGCTTCCAGCACTGCGCGCATGGTCAGCGGCGCATCGCCGTTGGCCACGCGCTGTTGCGAGAGGTGATCAGCCACGGCAAGGATGCCGCCGAGGTTATCCGAGGGGTGGCCCCATTCGGCGGCGAGCCAGGTGTCGTTGTAGTCGAGCCAGCGCACGATGCAACCGATGTCCCAGGCGGCCTTGACCGGGTCCAGCCGGAACGACGTGCCCGGCACCCGCGCGCCGAACGGCACCACCGTGCCCTCGACCAGCGGCCCCAGGTGCTTGGTGCATTCCGGGAACCGCAGCGCCAGCAGGCCGCAGCCGAGGGTGTCCATCAGGCAGTTGCGCGCAGTGTCCAGTGCGGCTGGGGAGTCGATCCGGTAGTCGAGGACATAGTCGGCGATGTCCTGCAGGACCTGGTCGTAGTCGGGACGGTTGTTCTGGTCGACGTTGGCGCTCATGGCTGTTCTCCAAAGTGGGTGGGGGTCAGTCCTCGGGCTCACGGTTACTGGAAGCAGATCTTGGATGCCTGCCTTGGAATAGAGATTCCTTGTGGGAGGGGGCTTGCCCCGATGACGGCGGGTCAGTTAACGAATGTGTCGACTGGCACACCGCTATCGGGGGCAAGCCCCTCCCACAGGGGATTGGTGTTGGCCTTCTTCACCACCCATTCGCCGTTGACCTGGGTGGCTTCGGCGCCGACACGCAAAGTGCCGGACGGATGCCCGAAGCGCACCGCATTGCGCTCCACGCCGCCCGCCGTCAGCGATGTCCTGCAAAACCTGGTCGTAGTCGGGACGGTTGTTCTGGTCGACGTTGGCGCTCATGGCTGTTCTCCAAAGTGGGTGGGGGTCAGTCCTCGGGCTCACGGTTACTGGAAGCAGATCTTGGATGCCTGCCTTGGAATAGAGATTCCTTGTGGGAGGGGGCTTGCCCCCGATGACGGCGGGTCAGTTAACGAATGTGTCGACTGGCACACCGCTATCGGGGGCAAGCCCCCTCCCACAGGGGATTGGTGTTGGGTTTTAGAACGCGTCGCCTGGCACGCGCACGAAGCCTTCCATCAACACCCGCGCACTGCGGCTCATGATGGCCTTCTTCACCACCCATTCGCCGTTCACCTGGGTAGCTTCAGCGCCGACCCGCAAGGTGCCGGACGGATGCCCGAAGCGCACCGCATTGCGCTCCACGCCGCCCGCCGCGAGGTTGACCAAGGTCCCGGAAATCGCTGCAGCGGTGCCGATCGCCACCGCTGCGGTGCCCATCATCGCGTGGTGCAACTTGCCCATGGACAAGGCACGCACCAGCAGGTCGATATCGCCGGCCTTGATCGCCTTGCCGCTGGACGCCACGTAATCCGCAGGCTTAGCCACGAACGCTACCTTCGGCGTGTGCTGGCGCTGGGCGGCTTCGTCCAGGTGCTTGATCAGCCCCATGCGCAACGCGCCATGGGCCCGCACGGTCTCGAACATCGCCAGGGCCTTGGGGTCACCGTTGATCGCGCCTTGCAGCTCGGTACCGGTGTAACCCAGGTCTTCGGCGTTGATGAAGATCGTCGGGATGCCCGCGTTGATCAGCGTGGCCTTGAAGGTGCCGATACCCGGCACCTCCAGGTCGTCGATCAGGTTGCCAGTGGGGAACATCGAACCACCGCCGCCCTCTTCTTCCGCGGCCGGGTCCATGAACTCCAACTGCACTTCGGCAGCCGGGAAGGTCACGCCGTCCAGTTCGAAGTCACCGGTTTCCTGCACCGCACCGTCGGTGATCGGTACGTGGGCGATGATGGTCTTGCCGATATTGGCCTGCCAGATCCGCACCACGGCCACGCCGTTATGCGGCACACGGGCTGGATCGACCAGGCCCGCGCTGATGGCGAAGGAACCCACCGCCGCCGACAGGTTGCCGCAGTTGCCGCTCCAGTCGACAAACGGTTTGTCGATGGCGACCTGGCCGAACAGGTAATCCACGTCATGCTCGGCGCGGCTGCTCTTGGCGAGGATCACGGTTTTGCTGGTGCTCGACGTGGCGCCGCCCATGCCGTCGATCTGCTTGTCGTAGGGGTCGGGGCTGCCGATCACCCGCAACAGCAGGGCATCGCGCGCAGCACCCGGCACCTGCGCCGACTCGGGCAGGTCCTGGACGCGGAAAAACACGCCCTTGCTGGTGCCGCCACGCATGTAGGTGGCGGGGATCTTGATTTGCGGTACGTGTGCCATGGTTATCCTCTTCAGACGGTCGCCGCCGATTCCAGGAAGTCCTGGGCAAAACGTTGCAACACGCCGCCCGCCTCGTAGATCGACACTTCTTCAGCGGTGTCCAGACGGCAGGTCACCGGCACTTCGACACGTTCGCCATTCTTGCGGTTGATCACCAGGGTCAGTTGCGCACGCGGGGTGCGTTCGCCGACCACGTCGTAGGTTTCGCTGCCGTCGATCTTCAGCGTGTGACGGTCGGTGCCCGGCAGGAACTCCAGCGGCAACACGCCCATGCCCACCAGGTTGGTGCGGTGAATGCGCTCGAAACCTTCGGCGGCAATCGCTTCCACACCCGCCAGGCGCACGCCCTTGGCTGCCCAGTCGCGGGACGAACCCTGACCGTAGTCGGCGCCGGCGATGATGATCAGCGGCTGCTTGCGTTCCATGTAGGTTTCAATGGCTTCCCACATGCGTGTGACCTTGCCTTCCGGCTCGATGCGCGCCAGGGAGCCCTGCTTGACCTTACCGTTTTCCACCACCATTTCGTTGAACAGTTTCGGGTTGGCGAAGGTCGCGCGTTGCGCGGTCAGGTGGTCGCCGCGGTGGGTTGCGTAGGAGTTGAAGTCAACTTCCGGCAGGCCCATTTTCGCCAGGTATTCGCCGGCGGCGCTGTCGAGCATGATCGCATTGGATGGCGACAGGTGGTCAGTGGTGATGTTGTCCGGCAGCACCGCCAGCGGGCGCATGCCCTTGAGCGGACGCGCACCGGCCAACGCGCCTTCCCAGTACGGCGGACGGCGGATATAGGTGCTTTGCGGGCGCCACTCATACAGCGGCGCGACTTTCGGGCCGGTGTCTTCGTGGATCGCGAACATCGGGATATACACTTTGCGGAACTGTTCCGGCTTGACCGACGCCTTGACCACCGCGTCGATTTCTTCGTCGCTCGGCCAGATGTCTTTCAGGCGGATTTCCTTGCCGTCGGCGTCGAGGCCCAGCACGTCCTTCTCGATGTCGAAACGGATGGTGCCGGCAATCGCGTAGGCCACCACCAGCGGCGGCGAAGCCAGGAACGCTTGCTTGGCATACGGGTGGATACGCCCGTCGAAGTTGCGGTTCCCCGACAACACGGCGGTGGCGTACAGGTCACGGTCAATGATCTCTTGCTGGATCACCGGGTCGAGCGCACCGGACATGCCGTTGCAGGTGGTGCAGGCGAAGGCCACCACGCCGAAACCGAGTTTTTCCAGTTCGTGCCCAAGGCCGGCTTCTTCCAGGTACATGGCCACGGTTTTCGAACCGGGCGCCAGGGACGACTTGACCCACGGCTTGCGGCTCAGCCCCAGCTTGTTGGCGTTGCGCGCCAGGAGGCCGGCAGCGATCACGTTGCGCGGGTTGCTGGTGTTGGTGCAACTGGTGATCGCGGCAATGATGACCGCACCGTCGGGCATTTGCCCCGGCACGTCATCCCACTGGCCGGAGATCCCTTTGGCGGCGAGGTCGCTGGTGGCGACACGGGCGTGCGGGTTGCTCGGGCCGGCCATGTTGCGCACGACGCTGGACAGGTCGAAGGTCAGGCCGCGCTCGTATTGGGCGCCTTTGAGGTCGTCGGCCCACAGGCCGGTCTGGCGGGCGTATTGCTCGACCAGGGCGACTTGCGCGTCTTCACGGCCGGTGAGTTTCAGGTAGGCGATGGTCTGCTGGTCGATGTAGAACATCGCCGCCGTCGCGCCGTATTCCGGGGCCATGTTGGAGATGGTCGCACGGTCGCCCAGGGTCAGTGCCGATGCACCCTCGCCGAAGAACTCCAGCCACGCGCCCACCACTTTCTGCTGACGCAGGAACTCGGTCAGCGCCAGCACCATGTCGGTGGCGGTGATGCCCGGTTGCAGCTTGCCCGTCAGCTCCACGCCGACGCTTTCCGGCAGGCGCATCCATGACGCGCGGCCGAGCATCACGCTCTCGGCTTCAAGGCCGCCGACGCCGATGGCGATCACGCCGAGGGCATCCACGTGCGGGGTGTGGCTGTCGGTGCCGACGCAGGTGTCGGGGAACGCCACGCCGTCACGCACCTGGATCACCGGAGACATTTTCTCCAGGTTGATCTGGTGCATGATGCCGTTGCCCGGCGGGATCACGTCGACGTTCTTGAAGGCCTTTTTGGTCCACTCGATAAAGTGGAAGCGGTCTTCGTTGCGGCGGTCTTCGATGGCGCGGTTTTTCTCGAACGCCTGCGGGTCGAAACCACCGGCTTCGACGGCCAGGGAGTGGTCGACGATCAGTTGGGTCGGCACCACCGGGTTGACCTGGGCGGGGTCGCCGCCTTGCAGGGCGATGGCATCGCGCAGGCCGGCGAGGTCGACCAGGGCGGTTTGGCCGAGGATGTCATGGCACACCACCCGCGCCGGGAACCAAGGGAAGTCGAGGTCGCGTTTGCGTTCGATCAGTTGGCTCAGGGAAGCATTGAGGGTGGCCGGGGCGCAACGGCGCACCAGGTTTTCCGCGAGTACGCGGGAGGTGTAAGGCAAGGTGGCGTAGGCGCCGGGGGTGATTGCCTCGACAGCCGCGCGGGCGTCGAAGTAATCGAGGCGGCTGCCGGGGAGCGATTTGCGAAATTCAGTGTTCATCGTCGGGACTCGGTCACGGTGATTACAAAAGGGACCCACTGATCCAGATTTGAAATGCGATTCAAATGTGGGAGAGGGCTTGCCCCCTCCCACCTTTTGAGCTCATTTCAGTCTTGGAATCGTCGGCCTTCAGCGACGTTCGATTGGCACGAACTTGCGCTGCTCGACGCCGATGTAGTCGGCGCTTGGACGGATGATGCGGTTGTTGGCGCGCTGTTCGAACACGTGAGCGGCCCAGCCAGTGAGGCGCGAGCACACGAAGATCGGCGTGAACAGCTTGGTCGGAATGCCCATGAAGTGGTACGCCGAGGCATGGTAGAAGTCGGCGTTGGGGAACAACTTCTTCTGCTCCCACATGACCTTGTCGATGGCCTCGGAGACCGGGAACAACACCTTGTCGTCGACTTCTTCGGCGAGCAGTTTCGACCAGCCCTTGATGACCTCATTGCGCGGGTCGCAGTCTTTGTAGATCGCGTGGCCGAAGCCCATGATCTTGTCCTTGCGCGCCAGCATGGCGAGGGTGCCGTCGACGGCGTCCTCCGCCGACAGGAAGCGCTCGATCATTTCCATCGCCGCTTCGTTGGCACCGCCGTGCAGCGGGCCGCGCAGCGAGCCGATCGCGGCGGTGACGCAGGAATACAGGTCGGACAGGGTCGACGCGCAGACACGCGCGGTAAAGGTCGACGCGTTGAATTCGTGCTCGGCGTAGAGGATCAGCGACACGTTCATCACTTTGACGTGCAACTCGCTCGGCGCCTTGCCGTGCAGCAGGTGCAGGAAGTGACCGCCGATGGAAGGTTCGTCGGTCACGCAGTCGATGCGTTTGCCGTCATGGCTGAAGCGGTACCAGTAGCACATGATCGCCGGGAAGGCAGCGAGCAGACGGTCGGTGACATCGCGCTGTACGCTGAAGTCCTGCTCCGGCTCGAGATTGCCGAGGAACGAGCAACCGGTACGCATCACGTCCATCGGGTGGGCGTCGGCCGGGATGCGCTCGAGCACTTCTTTGAGCGCCAGGGGCAGGTCACGCAGCTTGCTCAGCTTGGCGCTGTAGGCAGCCAGTTCGGTCTTGGTCGGCAATTCGCCGTACAGCAGCAGGTAGGCGACTTCTTCGAACTGCGCATCAGCGGCCAGTTCGCGCACGTCGTAGCCGCGATAGGTCAGGCCGGCACCGGCCTGGCCCACGGTGGACAGTGCGGTCTGCCCGGCCACCTGGCCACGCAGGCCAGCGCCGCTCAGTACTTTTGCTTCAGCCATGGTTACTCTCCAATTTTGTAGTTATCCGGGAGGCGCGTTCGTTACTTCTTGGCGGCGAACAGCGCGTCGAGCTTCTGCTCGAAGGTGTGGTAGTCGATGCGATCGTAAAGCTCCATGCGGGTTTGCATGGTGTCGATCACGTTCTGTTGGGTGCCATCGCGACGGATCGCGGTGTAGACGTTCTCGGCAGCCTTGTTCATGGCACGGAAGGCCGAGAGCGGGTACAGCACCAGGGAAACATCGGCAGATTTCAACTGTTCGACGGTGTACAGCGGGGTTGCACCGAATTCAGTGATGTTAGCCAGGATCGGCGCCTTCACCTTTGACGCGAACAGCTTGTACATGTCCAGCTCGGTGATGGCTTCCGGGAACACCATGTCGGCGCCGGCCTCGATGCAGGCGGCGGCGCGTTCCAGGGCGGATTCCAGGCCTTCGACGGCCAGCGCATCGGTACGCGCCATGATCACGAAGCTGTCATCGGTGCGCGCATCCACGGCGGCCTTGATGCGGTCGACCATTTCCTGCAGGGACACGATTTCTTTGTTCGGACGATGACCGCAGCGCTTGGCGCCGACCTGGTCTTCGATATGGATAGCGGCGGCGCCGAACTTGATCATCGACTTGACGGTACGCGCCACGTTGAAGGCCGAGGAACCGAAACCAGTGTCCACGTCCACCAGCAGCGGCAGGTCGCACACATCGGTGATGCGGCGCACGTCGGTCAGCACGTCATCGAGGCCGGTAATGCCCAGGTCAGGCACGCCGAGGGAACCTGCGGCCACCCCGCCACCCGACAGGTAGATCGCCTTGAAGCCAGCGCGCTTGGCCAGCAGTGCGTGGTTGGCATTGATCGTGCCGACCACCTGCAATGGGTGTTCGCTGGCGACCGCGTCACGAAAACGCTGGCCTGGAGTGCGGTTGTTAGTGGAACTCATGACTCACCTCGCTGAGTGGCTGTCTGGGGAGCACCGCCTGGAAAGTGGCGGGCGATATTGCGTTTGGAGGCGCCGATGTGACGACGCATCAACAACTCGGCCAGTTCACCGTCGCGATCGGCGATCGCGTCAAGAATTCGGTGATGCTCGGCAAAGGCCTGGCGTGGACGATTGGGGGTCGCGGAGAACTGGATGCGGTACATGCGCACCAGCTGGTACAGCTCGCCGCAGAGCATTTGGGTCAAGGTGCGGTTGCCGGCGCCCTGGATGATCCGGTAATGAAAGTCGAAGTCGCCTTCCTGCTGGTAATAGCCGACACCGGCCTGGAACGCCGCATCCCGTTCGTGGGTGTGCAGCACCTGGCGCAGTTCTTCGATCTCGGCATCAGTCATGCGCTCGGCGGCCAGGCGGCACGCCATGCCTTCGAGGGATTCGCGGATTTCATAGAGTTCGATCAATTCCGCGTGGCTCAACGACACCACGCGAGCGCCGACATGGGGCACGCGCACCAGCAGGCGCTGGCCTTCGAGGCGGTGGATCGCCTCACGCAACGGGCCGCGGCTGATGCCATAGGTGCGCGCCAGTTCCGGCTCGGAGATCTTGCTGCCGGGGGCGATCTCACCTTTGACGATAGCGGCCTGTATACGCCTAAAGACGTTCTCCGACATTGTCTGGGATTCTTCCGGGGAGACCACCGGAGATTCCGATTGATCCAGCATATTGTCGACACCTTTAAAAGCAATGTCGCAAAAACTAGCCAATTAGCCCTACTTAGTCAAAGAATAAATCAACATTGTCGACAATCGTCTAATAACCAACGTTGCAAGCAGCACGAGCATGGCCGCCTGCCAGCGCTGGCGCCAAAAAAGCATCATGTTAGAATAGCCGCCGCTTTTGCCTGACATCTCTTGATGAAACGGCGCACGAGGGAGCTTGCGCAGCAATGCCAGTCGCCTTGAATTGAACATCGCACTGCACCGCCTCAGGATTTATGAGACTCAAGCCCTTCCCCCGATTGTTTTGCCTACTGTTCATACCGGGACTTATACCGGGGCTCTGTGCTGCCGCCGAGAAGACCGTGTATGGCCTCAACGAATACGCCAAGCTGGCAGATATCGACCTGGAAGTGGCGGCCAAACTCGACACCGGCGCCAAGACCGCCTCGTTGAGCGCCCGCGATATCAAACGCTTCAAGCGCAACGGTGAATCCTGGGTGCGCTTCTACCTGGCCATCGACACCGCCCATTCCCACCCCATCGAACGCCCACTGGCCCGCGTCAGCAAGATCAAACGCCGCGCCGGTGACTACGACCCCGATGAGGACAAGAACTACACCGCCCGTCCAGTGATTGCCCTGGACATCTGCATGGGCAGCGCTTTACGCAGCATCGAAGTGAACTTGACTGACCGCAGCGCTTTCCAATTCCCGCTGCTGATTGGCTCCGAAGCGCTGAAACGCTTCGATGCGCTGGTCGACCCCAGTCTTAAATACGCAGCGGGCAAACCTGCCTGCGCCGCCGACGCTCATACTGCCGAGTAAACCGAATGCGCTCTCTGACCCTGCACCTGAAAATCCTGATCACCCTCCTGGTGGTGCTGGGTATTTCGGTCACCGCCTACCAGATCTTCGTGCTGGGCATTCCCGTCACCGAGGACGCCACCGACGACTTGTGGAACATCGACGCCAAGGTCGAGTTCGTCGCCAACCCGAAAGACCCGGTGAAGATCCAGATGTTCGTGCCGCCCCTGAGCCGCGACTTCGTCAGCCTCAATGAGAGTTTCATCTCGAATAACTATGGGGTCAGCGTCAACCGCATCGATGGCAACCGCAAGGTCACCTGGTCGGCGCGCCGGGCCAAGGGCAACCAGACCCTGTATTACCGCCTGGTGCTGACCAAGCGTTACAGCGGCGAAAAGGTCAAGATCAAGGGCCCGACCTTCCGCGACAGCATTGCCGTGGAAGGCCCGGAAAAAATCGCCGCCGAAGCCCTGCTGGCGCCGATCCGCCAGCACTCGGCCGATGTTGAAACCTTTATTACCGAAGCCATCAAGCGCACCAACAACCTCAACGACGACAACGTCAAGCTGCTGCTGGCGGGCGACCCCTCCACGCCGCACAAGGCCAAGATCGTCGAACTGCTGCTGTCCATCGCCCACGTGCCGGTGGAAAAAGTCCACACCATCCGCCTCGTCGCCGACCAGCCGCAAACCCCGGAACTGTGGCTGCGCAGCTTCAATGGCAATGACTGGCTGTACTTCAACCCGGAAACCGGCGAACCAGGCCTGCCCGCCGACCGCCTGCTGTGGTGGACCGGCGATGAAAACCTGATCACCGTCGATGGCGGCAAGAAAGCCATGGTCACCTTCAGCCTGAACAACAGCGAAATGAACGCGATTCGCCTGGCCAAGTTGACCGACGAAAACACCGACGCCAACTTCCTCGAATACTCGCTGTACGGCCTGCCACTGCAAACCCAGCAGACCTTCATGATCATGGTGATGATCCCGATTGGCGTGCTGGTGATCCTGATCCTGCGCAACCTGATCGGCCTGCAGACCCTGGGCACGTTTACCCCGGTGCTGATCGCCCTGGCGTTCCGCGAGACCCAGTTGGGCTTCGGGATTGTGCTGTTTACAATCATCACGGCGCTGGGCTTGTCGCTGCGCTCGTACCTGGAACACCTGAAACTGCAGATGCTGCCGAGGCTGTCGGTGGTGCTGACCTTCGTCGTGGTGCTGATCGCGGCCATCAGCCTGTTCAGCCATAAACTGGGGCTGGAGCGCGGGCTGTCGGTGGCGCTGTTCCCGATGGTGATTCTGACCATGACCATCGAACGCCTGTCGATCACCTGGGAAGAGCGCGGTGCCGGGCATGCGATGAAAGTGGCGATCGGCACGCTGTTCGCAGCGTCCCTGGCGCACCTGATCATGAGCGTGCCGGAGCTGGTCTACTTTGTGTTCACCTTCCCGGCGATCCTGCTGATCCTGGTGGGCTTCATGCTGGCCATGGGGCGTTATCGCGGCTATCGCCTGACCGAGTTGGTGCGCTTCAAGGCCTTCCTCAAGGCTGACTCGTAATGTTCGGCTTCTGGAAGACCTGGAAGGCCCTGGAAGCACGGGGCATCATGGGCATCAACCGGCGTAACGCCGACTACGTGCTCAAGTACAACAAGCGCAGCCTGTACCCGATCGTGGATGACAAGATCATCACCAAGGAACGGGCCCTGGCGGCCGGTATCCACGTGCCGGAAATGTACGGGGTGATCTCCACCGAGAAGGAAATCGACAAGCTCGACGAGATCATTGGCGGGCGCAGCGACTTCGTGATCAAGCCGGCCCAGGGCGCTGGCGGTGACGGCATCCTCGTCATCGCCGACCGCTTTGAAGGGCGCTATCGCACGGTGTCCGGCAAGATCATCAGCCATGAGGAAATCGAGCATCAGATCTCCAGCATCCTCACCGGGCTGTACTCCCTGGGCGGCCACCGCGACCGCGCGCTGATCGAGTACCGCGTGGTGCCCGACCAGATTTTCAAGAGCATCAGTTACGAAGGCGTGCCGGATATCCGCATCATCGTGCTGATGGGCTACCCGGTGATGGCCATGCTGCGCTTACCGACCCGCCAGTCCGGCGGCAAGGCCAACCTGCACCAGGGCGCGATCGGCGTGGGCGTAGATTTGGCCACCGGCCTGACCCTGCGCGGCACCTGGCTGAACAGCATCATCACCAAACACCCCGACACCACCAACGCGGTGGATGGCGTGCAACTGCCGAACTGGGACGGGTTCATGAAACTCGCCGCAGGTTGTTATGAGTTGTGCGGGCTGGGCTACATCGGTGTGGACATGGTGCTGGACCAGGAAAAAGGCCCGCTGATCCTCGAACTGAATGCGCGGCCGGGGCTGAATATCCAGATCGCCAACGACTGCGGCCTGACCCTGCGCACCCATGCGGTCGAGGCACGACTGGAAGAGTTGAAAGCTGCCGGCGCGACGGAAACGCCGGAAGAACGGGTGAAGTTCGTGCAGGCCATGTTCGGGCACATCCCCGCCGTCGAAGGCTGAGCCGGCCTTCGATCTGTCTATCCCCGACATCCCCTCTAGGACCAAATCCTACAGGGGTCTACAATCCCCTCCCCCACGCCATCAGCTGATCCACCCCGCATGTTGACCTGCTCTGTACACCCACTGCCCTACCGGGCCAACCCCGCCGAGTATTTTGCGGCGATTCGCCACGCCCCTGGCGCAGTGCTATTGGACAGCGGCCGCCCGGTGGCCGAGCGTGGGCGTTATGACCTGCTCAGCGCCTGGCCCAAGGCGACGCTGGCGGTGCGGCCTGACGAGAGCGGCAGCGAGTTCCTGCAACGCCTGCGGGAAAACCTTACGCAGTTGGGTGAAGCGGCATTGCCGGCTGGGTACGAATTGCCGTTTGCCGGCGGTCTGATCGGTTACCTGAGCTACGATTTCGGCCGGCACCTGGAACAACTGCCGCACCAGGCGGTGGATGATCTGCACCTGCCGGACGCACGTTTTGGGCTGTATGCCTGGGCCCTGGTCAGCGATCACCAGGCGCAAACCAGCCAGTTGGTCTTTCACCCGGCGCTGGTCGATGGCGAGCGGCAGCGACTGATCAGCCTGTTCAGCCAACCAAGTGCAGAGACAGCGACCGCTTTCAAACTCCACGGCCCCATGACACCGGACCTCAGCGCCCAGACCTACGCACACGCCATCGCACGCATCCATGCCTACATCCAGGCGGGCGACTGCTACCAGGTCAACTTCACCCAGCGCTTTCGCGCAGCGTGCAGCGGTGATCCCTGGGCGGCCTATTGCGCCTTGCGCGAAGCCTGCCCGACGCCATTTTCCGGGTTTCAGAGCCTGCCGGATGATGGCGCGGTACTGAGCCTGTCGCCGGAACGCTTCATCAAGATCAGCCAGCGCCAGGTCGAAACCCGCCCGATCAAAGGCACCCGCCCGCGCGGCCTGACGCCTGAAGAAGACGCCGCCAACGCCGCCGAACTGCTGGCGAGCCCCAAGGATCGTGCCGAGAACCTGATGATCGTCGACCTGCTGCGCAACGACCTCGGTCGCACCTGCCGCACCGGCTCGGTGAACGTGCCGGAGTTGTTCAGCCTGGAAAGCTACCCCAACGTGCATCACCTGGTCAGCAGCGTCACCGGCGAATTGGCCGACGACAAGGACGCCCTGGATCTGATCGCCGGCAGCTTCCCCGGCGGCTCCATCACTGGCGCACCGAAAATCCGCGCGATGCAGATCATCGACGAACTGGAGCCGACCCGGCGCGGGCTGTACTGCGGCTCGCTGGTGTACCTGGACGTGCGCGGCGAGATGGACAGCTCCATCGCCATCCGCAGCTTGCTGGTCAAGGACGGCCAGGTGTGCTGCTGGGGCGGCGGCGGGATCGTCGCCGACTCGGAATGGCAGGCGGAATATCAGGAGTCGCTGACCAAGGTGCGGGTGTTGTTACAAACGCTGGAAAACCTCTAGCGCAGCGCCCTTCCTGGCTTCGGGGCGTAGCGCCCGAGCGCAGAAAAAACCTGAATCAGAAGCGCTGTGGACGGCGTATGAGCTGGAGGATAGCGTCCGGTTTCGACCGTCCACCCGCCATCTGTGAAGGATCACATGAAGCGATTGCTTACTCGTCAGAAAATATTTCCAAGATTGCATCTGCACTTGCCTGAGACTAATATCTCCCAAATTGGGAGGTCCAGCTCATGCGGATAATCGCGTTCTCGACCTTACGTCTCTTCTGGGAGAGCCACCCAGCTTACATCGACGCCAAAACACCGCTGGTCGAGTTGTATCGCCATATGGAGAAGGCTGCATACCCAACGCCGCAAGCGCTCAAGGCGGAGCTCGGAACCGCGAGCATCCTCAAAGGCAGCAGGGTTGTATTCAACGTGGGCGGCAACCGGTATCGAGTGATCATGGCGATCAATTATCAGCGTCAGCTTGGGTTCATACGTTTCGTCGGGACCCACGCACAGTACGATCAGATCAACGCGGAGACCGTGTGATGAACATCAAACCCATACATTCCCAAGAAGACCTCACCGCCGCGCTCGCACGCGTCGAACAGATATGGGAAGCGCCAATCGGCTCGCCCGAGGGCGATGAGCTGGAAATCCTTGCGGTCCTCATTGAAAAGTACGAGGCCGAACATTATCCAATGCCGCCGTCGGACCCGGTGGAAGCCATCCGCTTTCGCATGGAGCAACTCGGCATGACGGCGCGCGACCTGGAGGCATTCATCGGCACCAGCGGCCGGGTGTCCGAAGTGCTCAACCGTAAGCGCAAGCTGAGCCTGTCAATGATCAAGCGCCTGCATGAAGGCTTGAGCATCCCGTATGAGCGGTTGCTGGCAGGCGCCTAGGATCTCAGGCGTTTATAGAGGCCTCATCGCGAGCGAGCCCGCGATGGGGCCGTCGGCTTCGCTGAACGACTTACAGACTCAACGGCCGATTCGAAGCCTTGATGAACTCGTTCTTCAGCGCTTCAAACGTATGCACCGCCGGGAACTGCGGGAACTCGCGGATCACATTTTCCGGCGCATGGAACAGAATCCCACGGTCAGCCTCGCCCAACATGCTGGTGTCGTTGTACGAATCCCCGGCAGCGATCACGCGGTAGTACAAGCTCTTGAACGACAGCACCGACTGGCGCTTGGGGTCTTTCTGGCGCAGTTGGTAGCTGACCACGCGATCGGTTTCGTCGGTGATCAGGCGGTGGCACAACAGAGTCGGGAAGCCCAACTGACGCATCAGCGGCTGGGAGAATTCGTAGAAGGTGTCCGACAGGATCACCACCTGGAAGCGCTCACGCAGCCAGTTGACGAACTCGATGGCGCCGTCCAGCGGTTTGAGGGTGGCGATCACTTCCTGGATATCGGCGAGCTTGAGCCCGTGTTCGTCGAGGATGCGCAGGCGCTGCTTCATCAGCACGTCGTAGTCGGGAATGTCCCGGGTAGTCGCCCGCAGGGATTCAATACCGGTTTTTTCAGCGAAGGCGATCCAGATTTCCGGAACCAATACCCCTTCCAGGTCGAGACAGGCAATTTCCACGAGACACTCCTATTTGTATTGTTCAAGCCGAGCGAGCAAAAAGACTGCCGAACTCTAGCGATTCAAGGCGGCGGCCGCAACGCAGGGCGGATTTTGATACCATCGCTCCCCTATAGAGCGCTCAGCGCCACTGACCTGTAGGAACCGTCCTGATGAACCAAGCCTTCGACGTCGTTGAACTCGCCACGACCTATGCCAACAAATCCGCCCAGGACATTCTCAAGCTGGCGTTCAGCCAGTTCGGCGATGACTTGTGGATTTCCTTCAGCGGTGCCGAGGATGTGGTGCTGGTAGACATGGCCTGGAAGCTGAACAAGAACGTCAAGGTGTTCAGCCTCGACACCGGCCGCCTGCACCCGGAGACCTACCGCTTCATCGAACAGGTGCGCGAGTTCTACAAGATCGACATCGAGCTGATCTCGCCGGACCAGAGCAAACTGGAACCTTTCGTCAAAGAAAAAGGCCTGTTCAGCTTCTATAAAGACGGCCATGGCGAATGCTGCGGCGTGCGCAAGATCGAGCCGCTGCGCCGCAAGCTCTCCGGCGTGCGCGCCTGGGCCACCGGCCAACGCCGCGACCAGAGCCCCGGCACCCGCAGCCAAGTGGCGGCGCTGGAAATCGACACGGCCTTTTCTACACCGGAACGCACCCTGTACAAGTTCAACCCGCTGGCGCAGATGACCAGCGAAGAGATCTGGGGTTACATCCGCATGCTGGAGCTGCCGTACAACAGCCTGCACGAGCGCGGTTTTATCAGCATCGGCTGCGAGCCCTGCACCCGCCCGGTGTTGCCAAACCAGCATGAGCGCGAAGGTCGCTGGTGGTGGGAAGAAGCCACGCAGAAGGAATGCGGGCTGCATGCCGGGAATCTCATCAGCAAAGGCTAAACACTGTGTGGGAGGGGGCTTGCCCCGATGGCGGAGTATCAGGCACTGCATGGGGTGACTGGAACGCTGGCAAGTCGAATCGGCGCACCGCCCCTCCCACACTTGTCTTGTGCCGAACGCAAAAAATGTACACATAGATGTAACCATCGGTGCCATTTTTGTGTGCAATCATTCTTTACAAGCACCAAAACGTAACATCTCCGTCCTGCCATTGTTTATCCTCTAAACAGACGACCTCCCCCGCTAGAAATAAATACCTGTTCAAACGGTCAATTTATATCGCTTTGAATTCAGTCAGTTATTTATAGAGCCTGCAAAAACGAAATTAACCAAGGTTTTCATAGATCAAAAACTGGCACGCATGTGGCTTAAGGTGAAATGCGATTTGTATACAATAAATACAAAACATACATACACTTTACCCGCTGCGGCATTGCTGCAGTTGTGCTGGAGCCTGCCGGAATGCGTACACGCCTCTCGAACACCCTCGCACTGGATCTGCCCTCCTCCGCCCTGAACCCCGAGGCCGCAAGCCCCGGCCCACTGGTACTCAGCCCACGCCTGCACAACCGGGACCTGGCGCCGACCAAGGTCGAAGGCCGACGTTGGGGGCGCTACAGCATCTTTGCGTTATGGACCAACGACGTACACAACATCGCCAATTACTCGTTCGCCATCGGCTTATATGCCCTGGGCCTGGGTGGCTGGCAGATTCTGTTATCCCTGGGGATCGGCGCGGCGTTGGTGTACTTCTTCATGAATTTATCGGGCTATATGGGGCAAAAGACCGGGGTGCCGTTTCCGGTGATCAGCCGCATCAGTTTCGGCATTCACGGCGCGCAGATTCCGGCCTTGATCCGGGCGGTCATTGCGATTGCCTGGTTTGGTATCCAGACCTACCTGGCCTCAGTGGTTTTCCGAGTGTTGCTGACGGCGATTCATCCAGGGTTTGCCGACTATGACCACAACTCGATCCTGGGCCTGTCGACCCTGGGTTGGGCATGTTTTGTGACGATCTGGTTCGTGCAACTGGTGATCCTGGCCTACGGCATGGAGACGGTGCGGCGCTATGAAGGCTTCGCCGGGCCGGTGATTTTGCTGACCGTCGCTTCGCTGGCTGGCTGGATGTATTTCCAAGCCGACGGCCACATCGCCTGGTCGATTCGCGAGCCGCTCACCGGTGGCGAGATGTGGCGCAATATCTTTGCCGGGGGCGCGCTGTGGCTGGCGATCTACGGCACGTTGATTCTCAACTTCTGCGACTTCGCGCGCTCTTCGCCGTGCCGCAAGACCATCCAGGTCGGCAATTTCTGGGGCCTGCCGGTGAACATCCTGGTGTTCGCCGCCATCACCGTGCTGCTCTGCGGCGGGCAGTTCCAGCTCAATGGCCGGGTGATCGAAAGCCCGACCGAGATCATCGCGGCGATCCCCAATACGTTCTTCCTGGTACTCGGCTGCCTGGCGTTCCTGATCGTCACCGTGGCGGTGAACATCATGGCCAACTTCGTCGCCCCGGCCTTTGTGCTGAGCAACCTGGCGCCCAAGTACCTGAACTTCCGCCGCGCCGGGTTGATCAGCGCAGCCGTGGCGGTGCTGATCCTGCCGTGGAACCTCTACAACAGCCCGCTGGTGATCGTGTACTTCCTTTCCGGCCTGGGCGCGCTGCTGGGGCCGTTGTACGGGGTGATCATGGTCGATTACTGGCTGATCCGTAAAAGCCAGGTCGACGTGCCGCAACTGTACAGCGAAAACCCGAAGGGTGTTTATTACTACAGCCGTGGCGTGAATATGCGCGCGGTGGCGGCATTTATTCCTGCGGCGGTGATCGCCATCCTGCTGGCGCTGTTGCCGGGATTTGCCAGTGTCTCGCCGTTTTCCTGGTTGTTTGGCGCCGGTATTGCAGGGCTGTTGTACCGGCTGATCGCCAAGCGCCAGCCGTTCTACGCTGATGTCAGCGGTGAAAGCATTGCAGTCGATAACGTCAGTCATTAAAAAGGACATTCCATGCGCATCCTCGTGGTCAACGTCAACACCACCGAATCCATCACCCAAACCATCGCCGAGCAAGCGCGGGCCGTGGCCTCGCCGGGCACCGAGATTATCGGGCTCACCCCATACTTCGGCGCCGAATCGGTGGAAGGCAATTTTGAGAGCTACCTGGCGGCCATCGCGGTGATGGACCGCGTGATGGCCTATGACCAACCGTTCGATGCGGTGATCCAGGCCGGGTATGGCGAACATGGGCGCGAAGGCCTACAGGAATTGTTGAACGTGCCGGTGGTGGACATCACCGAAGCGGCGGCCACCACCGCGATGTTCCTCGGCCACGCCTATTCGGTGGTGACCACCCTGGACCGCACGGTGCCGCTGATCGAAGACCGCCTGAAACTCGCCGGCCTGTATCAACGCTGCGCCTCGGTGCGGGCCAGCGGCATGGCGGTGCTGGAGCTGGAAGAACACCCGCTGGCGGCCATGGAGGCCATCGTGCGGCAGGCGGAACTGGCGATCCGCGAGGACAAGGCCGAGGTGATCTGCCTGGGGTGCGGCGGCATGGCCGGGCTGGACGAACGCATTCGCCAGCGCACCGGAGTGCCGGTGGTGGATGGGGTGACGGCGGCGGTGACGATTGCCGAAGGGTTGGTGCGACTGGGGTTGTCGACGTCGAAGGTCAGGACCTACGCCACGCCACGGCCGAAGAACGTCATCGGCTGGCCGCGCAGCCGATAGAACGGGGCGCGGCGATCAAATCGCGCTGAAGCGCTGCGCCAGTCCCGCGATTAAAAACTGCTCGAGGATGAAGTCGACAAACGCCCGCGTCTTACCGGGCAGCAGTTTGTGTTCGGCGTAGTAGAGGGAGATGTTGCCGTCGTCGACATACCAGTCGGGCAGCACCCGCACCACCGCGCCGCTGTCGAGGAACGGCACCGCCATCGGCATGCTCACCAACGCGATGCCCAGGCCCTGGGCGGCGGCGCAACAGGCGGCCTCCGAATCGCTCAGGGTCATGCGCGGCTTGAGCACCAACGGGCGCTGTTCGCGCTCACGGTTGCTCAGTTGCCAGGAGCGCACGCGGCCGGTTTGCGGGGAGCGGATCAGGATGCCCAGACAGCGCGCCAGATCCTCCGGCGCCAGTACCGGCGGGCGTTGCGCCAGGTACTCCGCTGACGCCACCAGCACCCGGTGCGCGGGCGTGAGCTTGCGCGCCACCACGCCCTGGGGCAGCTCAAAGCCACCGCCGATGGCCGCGTCGAAGCCCTGGCCGATCAGGTCAACCTGGCGGTTATCAAAATGCCAATCCGGGCTGATATCCGGAAAACGCCGGACGAACTCCCCCAGCAACGGCATGACATAGCGATTACCGAACACTGTGCCCATGCTGACCTTGAGCGTCCCCACCGGCCGACCCTCGGCGCTGGCCAGGTTGGCCACGGCGTTCTGAATGGTGATGAGGCTGTCGCTGACTTCGGCGAGGAACCGCTTGCCGGCTTCGGTCAGGGTCAGGCGCCGGGTGCTGCGCTGGAACAGCCGCACACCCAGGCGCGCTTCCAGCTTGGCGACACTTTTGCCCACCGCCGCCGGGGTCAGGCTCAAGTGCCGGGCCGCTTCGGCAAAGCTGCCGCCTTCGGCGCTGCGCACAAAGCATTCGATACTGCCGAAGCTCTCCATATCCGCCCACTCTAAACTTTTGGTTTACACAGACTATAGCAATCAGGGTCTACCGACAGCGCAGGGTGAGGTCGATACTCGGCTCCATCAACAAGGCATCCCGCCTTGAACAGCTAGGAGATCGACATGACCACCCAGAACCTCAGCGGCAAAGTCGCCTTGATTCAAGGCGGTTCACGCGGCATCGGCGCCGCCATCGTCAAGCGTCTTGCGGCGCAAGGTGCAGCCGTCGCCTTTACCTACGTCAGTTCGGCCGCCAAGGCCGCAGAATTGCAGAACAGCGTGATCAGCGCCGGCGGCAAAGCCTTGGCGATTCAGGCCGACAGCGCCGATGCCACGGCGATTCGCAACGCGGTCAACGCCACGGTCCAAGCCTTCGGCCGCCTGGATATCCTGGTGAACAACGCAGGCGTACTGGCCATCGCCCCGCTGGAAGACTTCAAGCTGGAGGACTTCGACCAGACCCTGGCAATCAACGTGCGCAGCGTGTTCATCGCCACTCAGGAAGCGGCCAAGCACATGGGCGAAGGCGGCCGCGTGATCAACATCGGCAGCACCAACGCCGAGCGCATGCCGTTTGGCGGCGGCGGGCCGTATGCGATGAGCAAGGCGGCGCTGGTCGGTTTGACCAAGGGCCTGGCGCGGGACCTGGGGCCGCGTGGCATTACTATTAACAACGTGCAGCCAGGGCCGGTGGACACCGACATGAACCCGGCGAACAGTGAATTCGCCGAGAGCCTGATCGGGTTGATGGCGGTGGGCCGTTATGGCCATGTCGAGGAGATCGCCAGCTTTGTGGCCTACCTCGCCGGGCCGGAAGCCGGATATATCACCGGAGCCAGCCTGACCATTGATGGTGGGTTCAGTGCATAACCGCCTGTAGGAGCCCGGGTCAGGACATTGGCGGCAAGCCGTAGGCGGCGAGGTCGAAGTCCGCGAGTTTGCGGATGATCTGGTCGGCGTGGTGGTACTTGCTGTCGGCCATGGCTTCATCGGGCACGGCGATGGCGGTCATCCGGGCCGCCTTCGCCGCGGTGACGCCGAACGGCGAGTCTTCAAACACCAGGCAATCTTGCGGCGCAATGCCCAGGCGCCGCGCGGCGGTGAGGAAGATGTCCGGCGCGGGTTTGGCCGCGCCGACTTCCGGGTCGTCAGCCGTGACGATGGTGCCAAACAGGCCAAACCACTCGCGGTGCAGCGTGGTCTTGTGGCCAAAGGAGTTGCGCGACGAACTGGTGCCCACCGCAATCGGAATATTGTGCGCACTCAGGTGCCGTACCAACGCTTCGGCACCGGGCATGCCCAATGCCCTGGGGAAACGTTCGCTCATCAGCGGCTCACGGATTTCGAGGAACTCAGCCGCCGTGATCGGCAGGTCCAGCGCCTTGACCACGTAGTCGGCCAGGTCCTGGGCACCGCGCCCGATGATGTGCTGTTTGATCCCCCAGTCATAGGTACGCCCGAAGCGCTCGGCGATGATCTGCGTCACTTCGGTGTAGATGCCTTCGGTATCCAGCAACAAGCCGTCCATATCGAAAATCACGGCCTTGATCGGACCGACTGCGCTACGCGGTGCATTCATCACAACAAAACCCTGGAGGAAGGACTAAAAGGATTCAGCACAATACCGGCCACGCTTGTCGGCAGGCAACCCTTTAGGCTGTGCGCCTGATCAGGCAGGCGTGGGCAGGCAGCCCAGGCTGGTCAATGCGGCCTCCACCGCGTGTTCCAACGGCGTATGGGGTTCGTGGCCCAGGGCCGCAAGCAAGCGTTGGTTATCCATACGCAACGGGGTTTGCCACAGATAACGCATCTCCTGTATCTCGCGAAAGGTCACGACAAACGGTGCAGCCAACGTCAACAACCACCAGGGAAATACGCCTACACGCGGTTGCAGGCCCGTCCTGCGTAACACTACGCGCTGGATCGCCTGGCTCATCTGCGTGCCATCACTGTCCACGTGCCCGGCCATATGAAAGCAGGCAAAGGCCTCGAGGGTGGCGCGACGCTCAATCAACTCGAGCATGGTGCGCGCCACATCCGGTAGGTAGGCCCATTGGTGGGCGACGCCAGGCACGCCTGGTTCGCTGACGGCGCGCACCGGTTTACCGGGTTTGACCAGGCCTTGGGAGAACCAGTTGTTGGCCGCTCCGGCGCCGAAAAAATCCCCGGCACGCACGATCACTACACGAGCGCCCTCGCGGGAAGACTGCAGCAAGCGCTGCTCCAGTTGCACCCGTATCGCGCCCTTGCGGGTCAGCGGGTGCTGGGGTGAGTCTTCGGAAAGCACCGGGAACGCATCCGGCCCGAAGTTGTAGACCGTACCGGGCAACACGATGGTCGCGCGCTCGGCGATGGCGGCCGCTATGGTGTTGTCGATCATCGGCAGCACCTGCTCGGCCCAATTGCGATAGCCCGGCGGGTTCACCCCATGGATGATCACCGCGCAGCCACGGGCGGCAGCGATCACTTCGTCGCGATTGAGCGCATCGCCTTTGAGCCAGGTATAGGCGGCATTCTGGCTACGGGCCTTGACGACATCCCGGGTCAACGCACACACCTGCCAGCCCGCCGCGCTCAGCTGTCGCGCCACTTCGCCGCCGATACCGCCGGTTGCACCCAATACCAGAACCTTGCTCATCATCCGCTCCCACGTTGGTTGGAGCGGCCATTCTGTTCGCAGCACAGCTATAGAGGAATTGCCGAAGACCATCCAGACGCTATACATTTACGCATGGCATTGAACATTGGTTGGGAGCTTTACCGATCGTTTCTTGGCGTACTCAAGGAAGGATCGCTGTCGGGGGCCGCACGGCAGCTCGGCATCACACAGCCCACCGTCGGTCGGCATATTGCCGCGCTGGAAACGGCCTTGGGCGTGGTGCTGTTCACTCGTTCCCCCACCGGACTGCTGCCGACGGCAGTGGCCCACACCATGAGAGCCCACGCCGAGACAATGGAGCGCACGGCCGCCGCCCTCGAACGTAGCGCCTCCGCCCAAGGCGACGAGGTCCGCGGCGTGGTGCGCGTATCCGCCAGCGAGGTGGTCGGCGTGGAAGTACTGCCGCCAATCATCACGCGGTTGCGCCAACAGCATCCTCAGCTCAAGGTCGAACTGGTCCTGACCAACCGCCTGAGCGACCTGCTGCAATTGGAAGCTGACATCGCCGTGCGGATGGTCCGCCCCAGCCAGGAGCAACTGCTGGCACAGCGCATCGGCCTGATCGAAGTCGGCCTGCATGCCCGCGACGATTACCTGCACCAGCACGGTACGCCGCAAGAGTTGAAAGACCTGACCGACCACGCGGTGATCGGCTACGACCGGGAAAACGCGTTTATCCGCAGCCTGGCCGTTAAAGGCTTCGAACGCAGCACCTTCGCCCTCAGCAGCGACAGCGACCTGGCGCAACTGGCGCTGATCCGTGCCGGCGCCGGCATCGGCGGATGCCAGGTCAAGCTGGCCCAACAAGACACGCGCCTGCGTCGGGTACTGCCGGAAGCATTCGCGCTCAAACTCGACACCTGGGTCACCATGCATGAAGACCTGCGCAACAGCCCACGCTGCCGGGCGACGTTTGACGCGCTAGTCGCGGGTTTACAGCATTACGTACAGGATTGAGACAGCTTCGCTGAGGAAGAATCAAACGCCCTCAATCCCTTCATAGCCGCCCCCATGACCGAAGCCTTCGAAGTCCCCAGCCCCCACGAAAAACACATCGAACACACCACCGAACATGCCCACGCGCGCGGTGACAATTTCGCCAGCCGCATCGCCGTGATGACCGCGCTGATGGCCACCCTTGGCGCCATGCTCAGCTACCAGGCCGGCTCCACCGAAAGCGAAGCGGCGATGGACAAGAACAACGCCGCCATTTTCAAGACCGAAGCCGCCAACCAGTGGAACTACTACCAGGCCAAATCCAGCCGGCAAAACCTGGCGGAACTGGCTACCCATATTCCCGGTGTGGACGCCGCGCACTACAAGGATGAGAGCGAGCGCTACAAGGGCCAGAAGGAAGACGTGCGTAAACAGGCCGAGAAACTTGAGGCAACCTCACGGGAATGGGATCAGAAATCCGAAGAAGCGCTGCACCAGCATCACCGCTGGGCCCAGGCGATGACGGCGATTCAGATCGCGATTTCGTTGGCGGCGATTACGTTGTTGACGCGCAAGGAATGGTTGAAGCGCATGTCGTATACCGCTGGCGGTGTCGCCGTGGTGCTGGGCAGCCTGGCGTGGCTGCATGTCTAATAATTTCGCTTGGGCGCCCAATACCAGTCGCTATATAGTAAAC
Organism: Pseudomonas marginalis; assembly: GCF_024169655.1. Taxonomy (GTDB): domain Bacteria; phylum Pseudomonadota; class Gammaproteobacteria; order Pseudomonadales; family Pseudomonadaceae; genus Aquipseudomonas; species Aquipseudomonas paraveronii. Next base: position 4,649,289 of record NZ_JALJWV010000001.1, read on the forward strand.
CTCATAACGCTACCCACCGCACAAGGAGATAACGGTGTCGGAACAACCCAAAGAAGCCGTGGGCGCCGCCTACAGTATCGAATCCATGCGCCATGCCCAGGCCATGACCTGGCAAGCCATCGAACAACTGGCCCAGCGCATCCGCCCCGGCATGCTCGAATCCGAAGCGCGCGAGCTGGGCAAGCACGTCCTCGCCGACCTCGACATGCAACGCATCTGGCACCCGCTGCTGGTGCGCTTCGGCGCCAATACCCTCAAGACCTTCAAGCAACGCTCCGACGGTGACCCGGTACTCGGTGAAAACGACATGTTCTTCATCGACATGGGCGCCGTCTGGCAAGGTCACGAAGGCGACGCGGGTGCCACCTTCAGCACCGGCACCGACCCGGACATGATCGCCTGCGCCAACGCGGCCAAAGAGCTGTTCGACCGCGTGCAGGCGCGCTGGAAAAACGACCAGGTCATCGGCCTCGAACTCTACCGCTACGCCGAAGCACAAGCCCAGGCCATGGGCTGGCAGTTGAACCTCGACATCAAGGGCCACCGCGTCAGCGACTTTCCCCACGCGATCCATCGTGGCGGCGACCTCGGCGACTTCGAGCACTACCCGAATGCGGGGCTGTGGATTCTGGAAATCCAGATCGCTCACCCGAGCAAGCCGTATGGCGCATTCTATGAAGACCTACTCGCTTAATCGTTCAAAGGAACCAAAATGGAACGCTGCGCCGAATTCCCCGTACTGTTGTTTTCCTACGGCACCTTGCAGGACAAGGCCGTCCAACTCGCCCACTTCGGCCGAGAACTGGTAGGCCAGCACGACGCAATGTTGGGCTACTCGAAAAACTGGGTAGAGATTACCGACCCGCAAGTGCTGGCCACCAGTGGCAAGACCCATCACCCGATTGTGGCGCCGAGCACCGACCAAGGCGCCAGCGTTGAAGGCAGGGTGTTTCAGATTACCGAGCAGGAGTTGGCGGCGGCGGATGCGTATGAAGTGTCCGACTACAAGCGGGTCAGCGTGGCGTTGGCATCGGGCCTGACGGCTTGGGTGTATGTGCAAGCCTGAACGACCGGCAATTGTTTTCAATCTGTTACAGGAGCGTTTAAAGTATCGCCCCCCGAGAATTGAATCTCGGGATTCAGCCCATGGAGTTACTCAGTGAAGTACGTCAGTAAAGTGGTTGCAGCAGCAGTTCTCGGTTTCACCCTCGCAGGCTGCACCGGCACCGCCATCAAATCCCCGCAATATGACAGCAGCCAATACACCGTGCTGGGTCACAGTGAAGCCACCGCCACCGGCATCATGCTGTTCGGTGTGATCCCAATCGGCCAGAACAGCCGTTTCGTCCGCGCCCAGACGGCTGCCATCCAGGCAAAAGGTGGCGACGCGCTGATCAATACCGAAGTCCAGGAAAAATGGTTTTGGGCTTGGGTGCTGAGCGGTTACACCACCAAGATCTCCGGTGATGTGGTTAAGCTGAAAGCTGCGCACTAAACCGAACGATGCACTATTTGCCCGGGATTTAACCTGAGCGTGCGACGTATCATGGACCAACCTTTCGAGGAGGGTCCATGAACCTCAGTATCCTTTACGCACTCGCCGCCGCCGCGCTGTTCGGCGCCAGCACCCCGCTCGCCAAAAGCCTCGGCCTGGGCCTCTCGCCCGTGCTGCTCGCAGGCCTGCTTTACCTCGGCAGCGGCGCCGGACTCGCCATCGTGCGCCTTATCCGTGATCGCGGCTGGACCCCCACCGGGCTGACGCCCTCCGAATGGCCGTGGCTGCTCGGCGCCATTGCGTTCGGCGGCATCTTCGGGCCCGTGGCCCTGATGTTAGGCCTCACCCGAACCTCCGGCGCCACCGCGTCGCTGATGCTCAACCTTGAATCGGTATTGACCGCGTTGATCGCCTGGCTGGTCTTCAGGGAAAACGCTGACCGTCGCATCGTCCTCGGGATGATTGCGATTGTGCTGGGTGGCGTGGCGTTGTCATGGCCCCAAGGCGGCGCCGACAGTCACGATTGGACCGGGCCACTCGCGGTTGCCGTGGCCTGCCTGTGCTGGGGGATTGATAACAACCTGACACGCAAGGTGTCGGCCTCGGACGCGCTGTTTATCGCCGGCGCCAAGGGCTTGATCGCGGGTGTGGTCAATTGCAGCCTGGCACTGTACCTCGGCGCGCAGATCCCCGGCCTGGCGCAGCTCGCGCCGATTTTGCTGGTCGGGTTTCTCGGCTATGGCATCAGCCTGGTGCTGTTTGTGTTGGCGTTACGCGGGCTGGGCAGTGCGCGCACCGGCGCCTATTTTTCTACCGCGCCCTTCCTCGGCGCTGCACTGGCCTTGCTGGTGCTGGGCGAGTCGGTGAGCGGCGCGTTCTGGATTGCTTCGGCGCTGATGGCTGTGGGGGTGTGGCTGCACCTGACCGAGCGCCATGCCCATGCACATCAGCATGAGGCGACGGAACACGGGCATCGGCATGTCCACGATGAACATCATCAACATGAACACGCGTTTGAGTGTGACCCGGCAATGCCGCACACTCATGTGCATACCCATAACCCGATCAAGCATAGCCATCCGCATTTTCCGGACATTCATCATCGGCATCGGCATTGAAGGCGTGTCCCGAGACTGGCGGGCCACCCATCAAGCCTGTTCCGCCACCACCCGATTACGACCGTTTTGCTTGGCCTGGTACAAAAGCTGGTCAGCCCTCTCAAGCACAGCGGATATCGAATCGCCATCGGGATGCCATAACGCGACGCCCAGCGACACGGTGATGTGCCCGACAGTAACAATGTCTGCGGCTTCGATCGAGGCACGCAATCGCTCGGCGACATCCGTTGCAGCCTGAAGCGAACTGTTGGGCAATAACAATACGAACTCCTCTCCGCCGACCCGGCAGGGCAAGTCGTTGGACCGTGAGTTCTGGTGCATGAGTTGCGCGATGGCCCTCAGCGTTTCATCACCCACACCATGACCAAACGTATCGTTCACACGCTTGAAGTGGTCGATGTCCATGGAAACGACTGCGAACGCTTTGTCGGCGTCCTGCCAGCGCGACAGCACGTCCTGCATCGCTCGACGATTGGCCAGCCCTGTCAGCACATCAGTTTGTGCCTCCTGGTTTAGCTTGCCGATCTTTTCCTGTAGCAGGGTGGCGCCAAGCAACAGTGCTCTGCGAATCTGCCAGCTTTCGAAATAGCGCGACGGGATTGCGCTGATACGTTCGTAGCTGTCCGGTGAGTCCAGCCGTTTGGCGCAATCGGCAAGCCTGGACAATGGCGCCGAGATCCGTGCGCCCAACCACCAGATCAACACGATTCCGAACAGCGCCAGGGGCGCGATACCCTGCGCCACCTTGGCCATGGTGTGTCGCAGGATGGCTTGTATGTTTTCGAGTGGCTGCTGCGAGATCACCCCCCAACCACTGCTGGGCACCCTGGCGAAACCCGCGAGCATGTCCACGCCATTGGCATCCGTCGCCTGCAACGTTCCCGCGTCCTGACTAAGTGCCGCGTCGACGATCAACCCCACTCCAGTGACGTTCCCGATGCGCTCGGGATCGGTGTGATAGAGCACCCGGCGAGCGCTGTCGACGAGATAAACATGCGCCCCGTCCTTACGCACATTGGTGTCCATCAGCGCCTGGAGCGTATTCCTCTGTTCAAGTTGGATACTGCCCCCGATCAGGCCCAGGTACTCTCCTTTCGCGTCAAATATGGGCTGGGAGATAAAGACCACCAGATTGCCGGCGATGGACTTGAACGCGTTGCTGATTATCGGCGTGCGAAGACTGAGAGGCTCCCTGTGTTGCAGCGTCCGTCCATCGAGATGGAGGTTCTCGGGAACTGAGGCAATGACTGTTCCCGCCGCATCGGCGATCAACACCGAGTTGAAACTGGCGTCTTGCCCAAACAGTCGCTGGACTTCATCTGCCAGTTTTTGCTTGTCGCCAAAGGTTTTGCCAATGACGCCCGAGCCATATTTCAGCTTATCGAGGTCGGAGTTGAGTACCTGCTCCACACTCCGGGCGATCCGAGAGCCATAGGCTTTGTTCACTTCCAGCGCATTCTCGATCAATTCCTGCTTCTGAATCTTGAACATCACCCAGAAACTGTTGCCCAGGGTTGCGATTGCCGAAAGCAGTACAAAGATAAGAATCAGAATGCGAAGGTTGAGTTTCGGCTTCGGTCGGGTGGTCATTTTACGCAGTCCGGATGGGCAGAAGAATTGCGAACGATTCGATGCAGGATGAATCCTCCTAGTTTTCGCAGGCACCTGATCGACCAGTTTTGGCCGAAAGCAGCCTGCTTAACAAGCATAAAAGCCCACCTGTCAATTCTGAACCCGCCGAACAGCCGTGTCTGAAGACAGACGGCAAAAAACACCGTCAGTCCCACATTGGGCCTATATGGCCTTTTTTTCAGCCACAAAAAACCACAAACCCCCGACTTTCACTAGGAAAATCAGGGGTTTGTGTTTGTAGAATGTGGCGGTGAAGGAGAGATTCGAAAGTACCCGCACCCTCCATCACACAACAAACACCCCGGTTTACGAGGGCTCCAGCGGTGCTGGCTGCGGGAAATCATTCCCACGCCATTCCCACGGGCTCAAGCACGCATCTAAGTTCGCGGGCGCATCATACGTGTAGGGGCATAAAATTCAAGGTGTAGGGTGGGGGCTAAAAAAAGAGTAACATTAGTAATCTTGACCAAAAAAACCATCTAAGTCATTGAAATATATGGTTTTATGTCAGTGGCGAAAAGGTAATATTTAAGTAATATTGAAGTAATCTGATTACTCTTTATAACTGTAACCCTCGCCATATTTAAAACCCTTTAAAATCAATAACTTGATAGAAAATTACTTTTTTAATTACTTCTCTGTTACTCCTTTTTGTAATACCTAACCCCACGGAATACGCGGCCTCCAGCCCATTCCCCAGAAGTGGTTACCGAAATTACTCTTTCTGAAACACCCTCCCTCTACCGCCGCAGCAAAGCCTCCAGGCCTTTCGAAAAAAATCCCCCGGTGCAGGGTTCCGCAGGCTTTCAACCTCCCCACAACGCAAAGCAAGCGCCCAGCCTGAGCCGCCGCGAGTGGTCCGCAGGAACGCGGAAAAAACGACCCATTTAGCCCGCAGGCGAGGTGGGGGGACGACGGCGCGCGCCGAGTGCTGAAGCACGTCACCGCCCCGATGTGGCACGCCTGTACCCCGATATCTGGCACGCCAACTCCCCACGTTGTCGGCAGCTCGCTGGGTGCCAACCGCGCAGCCTCCGAAGCCCCGTGTTTATTGGGCCGCGCAGCCGCTTTGGCTTGCCGTGACATCCTGCAAATGCTATGTTGAACTGGGTTTTTTCATGCTGCTGAAGGGTGAACTTTCATCTATCCCAGCTGATTTTTCTGACCCAAAGCCCCCCCTCCCTCCTACAGTTCGTCGCCTCAAATCGCGTCATGGGAAAACCTCGATTACTGTATGCGTATACAGTATTGGATTCGCCCCCATGAATAACGATGAAGACACCCTCGGCTGGCTTGGCCTCCCTACCCCATTGCAAATGTACCGGCAGCACTGTCGCCTCCTGGAGAACGAGATCCAGGAACTGAACGTGCAACTGCGCAAAGCGCGGGAGGATGTTTTCGGAATCAGTCAGATGCTGCTGACTACCCAGGCGAAGAACACCGAGTTCGCCGGATACCTCCGTCAGAGAGGCGGCGAAGCGGCTGAGATGCGAAAGCAGATCGACACGCTGACGACGTCACTGCGCGCAAGTCAGCGTGAAGCCGAAGGCCTGAAGCGAATCGTCAACGAGATGAGACCTCGACCGACAACGATTGTCTAAGATCAAACGGAAGGAGGGTTTGGCTATGTGCGGAAGGCTGTCGCAGTACAGGGGAATCCATGACTTCGTTGCGGCGCTGAGCATGCCCAACGCCCTGGCAAACTCAGTGGGTGACCAACCGATCGAACGGTACAATGTTGCTCCGACGACCCAGGTGGCATTACTGCACATGCAAGGCGAATTGCTGCACGCCGATCCAGTTCGCTGGGGCTGGCGACCGCATTGGGCGAAAGACCGCGCCGCACCGATCAACGCACGCGTCGAAAAGGTCGCTCACGGCCCATTCTTCCGGGCGATCTGGCCGCACCGTGCGATCACGCCTATCGACAATTGGTTTGAGTGGGTGGATGAAGGCGGCACAAAGAAACAGCCATATCTGATCCGCAGGCGGGACGGAGAACCGATCTTATGCGCGGCCATCGGCCAACTCCCGGACGCCGATGAAGGCCCGGGCGAGCATGATGGTTTTGTGATCATCACCGCCGATAGTGCCGGCGGCATGGTGGACATTCACGACCGGAGGCCCGTGGTGCTGACGCCGGACCTTGCCCGCGAGTGGCTTGACCCGGCAACGCCAAAAGAGCGCGCCGAGCAGATAGTGTTGCACCAGGGCGAGCCGACCGAGGCCTTTGAATGGTTCAAGGTCAGCACCGCCGTAGGCAACGTAAGAAACAAGGAAGCCAGTTTGATTCAGCCAGTACCTTAAGAAACTATTGCCACCAGAGATATAAGCATTCGTGCTAGTGGCGTTGTAGTATCAAGGGGCGCTTGGTGTTGAGCGAAGCCTGAGACAACGTAAGGAGACACACATGCAAAGAGATATGGATTTAATGAGGCTCGTAGTGCTTGAGGTTGAGAAAGACCATCAGGGACCAAACGATTTAGTAAGTTACGAAGATTTTGACACCGATATGGTGATTGATGGATTTACTCCAGCCCAGGTTGAATATCACCTCAAACTGGCTATCCAGAGCGGGCTTTTTGAGATACCAGGCGGTGCCGGGGGCTTTTATATTTTTTCTGGGCTGACACCGTCTGGACACGATTTTGCCGACTCAGTAAGGGACGATAAAATCTGGAATATGACAAAACAAGGGGCGCTCAAAGCCAGCGGCTTCACATTCGAACTACTGGGCCAATTAGCGAAGGGATTGGTCAAGCAGCAACTCGAAAAGCATACAGGGGTAGCCCTTTGAAGAAATAACCAGCCGCTACCTCGGCAGCGGCTTGGTTACGCGGGTATAGACTCATACCCGCGGCCCTTCTTGATTCAGAACAACCCGCCCAGTGCTGCTGGCTCCCAATTCATGATTACCAGCTCTCCGCTGACTTCAGTCTTCGCCTGCCGCTGATTCGCCGTGCTATAGCGAATGTCCACCGTCTCAAAGTGGAATCCGTCGAACACACGCCGGATATCCGGGTGGTCGTTGATGCTGACCATCACCTTGCCCTTGCAGCGGCGCATGAAGTCGGCCATCCGCTCGTAGTTTTCAAAAGGAAAGTCCACGCCATAGCCTGCGGTCTGCCAGTAAGGCGGGTCCATGTAGTGGAACGTATGCGGTCGGTCGTACCGCTCCGCGCATTCCAGCCAGCCCAGGTTCTCAACGTAGGTGCCTGAGAGGCGCTGCCACGCAGCGGATAGGTTCTCCTCGATCCGCAGGAGGTTGATCGCCGGCCCCGTGGTGGCTGTGCCGAATGTCTGCCCGCTGACCTTCCCCGCAAACGCATGGTGCTGCAGGTAGAAAAAACGCGCTGCCCGCTGGATGTCGGTAAGTGTTTCCGGCCTGGTCATCTTCTGCCATTCGAACACCTGGCGCGAGCTAAGCGCCCACTTGAACTGGCGCACAAACTCTTCCAGGTGGTTCTGTACGACCCGGTACAACGTCACCAGGTCGCCGTTGATGTCGTTTAGAACTTCAACCGGCGCAGCCTGGGGCCGCATGAAGTAAAGCGCGGCGCCGCCGGCAAAGACCTCGACGTAACATTCATGCGGCGGGAACAGCGGGATAAGACGATCTGCCAGGCGACGCTTGCCGCCCATCCACGGGATTATTGGTGTGCTCATAAGTGATCCTTGTTTCGACAATTGGATTCGCTTAGGCTTCGCACCCCCTGCGCAGTGGGGCGAGGCCTTGGTTGGAGCACTCGGCGTGTTCGAGTGTTTCAGCGTCGAACCGGTGTTGACGCACCGGTTCGTCGCCTCGTTTGCTGCGCAGGGGTTTTTAGTCCCCCACGGGAATTTCATAGGGCTTGAACCGCACCACCTCCTCCCCGAGCCAGTCATTCACCTGCGCCATGCGCGCCTGAATCGGCTCCAGCTCATTGGCCGCATAGATCTGCGCCGCCTCCCTGATCGACCCAAACCCACCAGCGTTCTGCGGCACAATGCCCATCAACTGCGGCGGAATGCGCAAGCTGGCCAGCACGTCGTCGCGGGTCTGGTTTTTGATCGAGTTGAATTCGTCCTTGGCCGTCACTTCGCTGACCGGGATGATCTGCAACCCGTCCTTTTTGCCGTTCGGCGAGTACACAAACAGGTTGCGGAAGTTGCCAGGCCCCTTGGAATCCTTGAGCGCCTTGCGCAGGGAGTCGACGTCCGCTTCGTTCTGCGCGGCATCGGTCATGTAGAGGATGAAGCCGGCATGACTGCCGTTTTCGTAGTACTTGCGCCGAAACAGCGTGGCCGACTCGTTCAGCAATGCCGACTGCAAGGCGCTGATCCACTCAGGCAGGCCGTACACTTCCTGGTGCAGATCCGCCTCCCGCAGGTGGAAAACGGTGCCCGGCTCAAATTCGTGCTCTTCCTTCCAGCCCTGGACCATGAACTGCCGGCCATCCTTGCCCGAGCGCATGTACTTCGCCAGAGGCGGTACCAGCTCGCGCACCGGGCCGAGCATCGAGCGCCGTCCTTCCAGATACCCGTTACCCAGGCACAGGAAGTCCAGGGCGAACTGCTCGAACGCCGCGCGCGACAACAGCCGGTGCGGGATAAACGTCTTGCTCAACAGGTTGCGCTTGAACATCAGTCCCGAATGCAGATGCACGCTGGAACCCACCGAACGTGCCAGGCCATCCAGAGACAGCGGCGGCTCGTACCAGCGCCCGTTAAACCAGCACTCCAGATAATCAAACACCTCTCGGCCACTCAGCACCGGTGACGGATCGCCGAAGCTGAACGCCTCCATCTTGCTGTCACTGCGCGGAATAAACTCCTGCGTTGCAACCGTGGAAGGCTGGGCCACTTGCTTGGTATTTCTGCGGCGGTTCGACATCAAAAAATCTCCATCCGCCCGGTGTTGGCAGACGTCTGCCCCTCCAGCGGTTCGTTGTGCAATGCGTGAAAGAGCGCCCATGCCAGGTCGGCGTGGCCGGTGTTGTCGTTGCGGCCGGCGGTGTAGGTGAATTGGCGACCGCCTGCGGTGATGGTCTTGCGGATCGCCATCAATGACTGCGCCATGTCGGTCCAGCCGGCGTCGAACTCCAGCCGGCCCCGGTGGATCACGTCGTAGGCCTTCAGCACCAGGCGGGTCTTGACCTCAGGCGAATAGCTGAACGTGGTGACATTGGGGAAGAATTGGCGCACCAGCTGCGCCACGCCGCTGCCCAGGCCGGTGACATCGATCCCGATGTACGTCACCCAGTAGCGGTCGCAGACGGCTTTGATCACGCTGGCCTGGGCCGCGAAATCCATGCCACGGAACTGGTGACGCTCCAGCACCCGGAACTTGCCCCCAGGTACCAAAGGCGGTGCGACCACCACCAGACCCGAGCAATCGCCGGTTTCCGCCGGGTCATACCCCACCCACACCTGGCGGTCGCCGAACGGTCGCATCGCAAACGGCTTGTAGTCCTCTGCCCACTCGACCCAGCTGTCGACCATGCAGGGCTGCAACACCGTCAGCGGGAAAATGCTAGCGCCGTCGTCGACGAATTCGCACATGAGCAGGTTGGCGAACGCTTCCGGGCTGTACTCCCGCCGCAGTTCTTCAATGTCGAACAGGTCGCAACCGCCCTGCTCCGCGTCGAGGATGGTGACGATCTGTCGCCACAACCGGTCTTCGCAGAACCTACCCTGCTGGAGCGCCCCGTGGGATACATCGACTTTGGTGTGTTGCGCCGCCGGTTTGCCCTTGTTGAAGCGCTCGCCCGTCCAGAAGGTGTAGGCCTCATGGGCCATGGTCGACGGCGTCGAGAAGTAGGTTTTGCGCCACTTCTTGTGCATCGCCATACCCGACGCAACCTTGTTCAACTCCTCAAACTTGAACGTCCAGAAGAATTCGTCGAAGTAGAAATTGCCGTGGTAGCCCTGGGCGGTGCGCGCGTTGGTGCCGAGGAAAAACAGCTCCGCTCCATTGGGCAGAACGATAGGATCACCTGTCAGCTCGACACCGATAACCTCGCGGGCAAACGCCTGGATGTACCCACGGAACAGGTAGGCCTGGTTCTTCGATGCCGACAGGAAGATCTGATTGCGCCCGGTCTCCAGCGCATCAATGAACGCCTCGCGGGCAAAGTAGTAAGTGGCACCGATCTGACGGCTTTTGAGGATGACGCGGGTTCGCTGATTGCCGGCCCGGTACCAATCTTTTTGGTAGTCGAAGCACCCATCGATAAACGCCTCACGCAGCAGCTCGATCTGGTCTTCGCTGATGTCGTTTTTCGGCGTCTTTTTCTTCGGCCCCTCGTTGCGCTTGGCGAGGTTGGGGTTGAGTTCGGTTTCGGTGCCGCCACCCTGAAAGCGCTGAATGCGGGCCTGGCGCTCCAGCTGTCGGTGCAGCAGGTCAATCTCTTTAAAATCGCCGCCGCTCTTCCCTTCCTTGAGGATCAGTTGCACCAGCCGCGCTTCCAGCGCCCCGCCGATTCGCTCGATATTATCCGCCCGGTCCCACTCGTCACGGGCCTTCCAGCTGTGTAACGTTTTTTCCTTTTCGCCCGTAGCCTCGGCAATCTCACAGATGCGCCAACCCATCCAATACAGAAACTTGGATTGGCGTCGGGGATCGATTGGGAGCAGTTCAGTCGTAGTCATGGCCGCGATGCTGCCGCCCGCGCTTGCGAGTCAGTAGCGCCGCCCCTTGTAGTTCCGCTCTCTACAATCCCGCCCCGTTGCCGCAACTCGCGCGCGTCACGACCATGCCCCTCATTGCAACGCACTTAGCGCCCAACGCATTGAGGATTCCCGGCATGAAGAAATTTCGCAGCAATTGGTTCCGCGTCGCCGTCGAGGGCGCTACCTCCGACAAGCGGACCATCAAACGCAGCTGGCTGGAACAGGCTGCGAAGAACTTCAACCCGTCCACCTATGGCGCCCGTATCTGGCTGGAGCATTTCCGCAGCCTGCTGCCCGACAGCCCGTTCAAAGCCTATGGCGACGTGCTCGCGGTCAAGACCGAAGAAGTGGAAATCAACGGTGCGAAAAAGCTGGCCCTGTTCGTCCAGGTCGAACCGACGCCCGATCTGATCGCCATGAACAAGGCCAAGCAGAAGATTTATACCTCGATAGAAATCGACGACAGCTTCTCGGACACCGGCGAGGCCTACATCGTCGGCCTGGCGGTGACCGACTCCCCGGCCAGCCTGGGCACCGACGTACTGTCTTTCTCTGCGCAGAAGCCCGAATCCAGCCCATTCAAAGACCGCCATTATTCCGCGACGTCGATGTTCACCGAGGCGGTGGAAACCGAGCTGCAGTTTGAGGAAATCGAGGACAAGCCCAGCCTCGGCGCCCAGCTTTTCAGCAAGGTGCAGGCGCTCTTGGGCGGCAAACAAGCGAAGGACGATGCCGAATTCGCTCAGATGGGCCAGGCCGTGGAAGCGATTGCCGACCACGTCAAAGACCTGCCCGACCAACTGGCCGCTGAGAAGAAATTCTCCGGCGAGCTGAATACCAAGGTTGAGCAGCTCAGCAAAGACTTGGTCGATCTGAAAACCACCCTCGGCAAGACCCAAGACCACTCCCAAACCCAGCGCCCACCGGTAACCGGCGGCGGCAAACAAGCCCTGGCTGAGTTCTGACCTGCGGCCTTCACCGCCCAGCCCACTATCGGAGATACCCATGCGTAACGACACTCGAAAACTCTACACCGGCTACCTCAGCCAGGTCGCACAACTCAACGGTGTGGAATCGACCACCGCCACGTTCAGCGTTGACCCAACTATCCAGCAGCGCTTGGAAACCAAGATCCAGGAGTCGAGCGAGTTCCTGACCAAAATTAACGTCATCGGCGTCGACGAGCAGGAAGGCGAAAAAGTCGGCTTGGGCGTGGGCGGCACCGTTGCCAGCCGCACCAACACCAACGTAAAAAAACGCGAGCCGCGCAGCATCGGTACCCTGTCGAGCGACAAGTACAAGGCCGAGCAAACCGACTTCGACACCTTCGTCAGCTACAAACAGCTCGACGCCTGGGCCAAGTTCCCGGACTTCCAAACCCGACTGTCTGGTGCCATTGCGCAACGTCAGGCGCTCGACCGTATCCAGATCGGTTTCTACGGCACCTCGGCGGCCGAGCAAACCGACCGCACGGCGCACCCGTTGTTGGAAGACGTCAACATCGGCTGGCTCCAGCAGTACCGCACCCATGCCCCCGACCGTGTACTGAAGGAAGGCGCTACCCCCGGTAAGATCACCATTGGTAAAACCGGCGACTTCAAAAACATCGACGCCCTGGTCTACGACGCCATCCAGTTGCTGGACCCTTGGTATCGCCGCAACCCCGGTCTGGTTGTGCTGACCGGCCGCGAGCTGGTCCACGACAAGTTCTTGGCCCTGGTCAACAAGGACCAGGACGCGACCAACACCCTGGCAAGCGACCTGATCATCTCGCAACGTCGCGTCGGTGGCCTGCCGCTGTATGAGGTGCCGTACATCCCTGAAGGCACGATCCTCATCACCACTTTCGCCAACCTGTCGGTGTACTGGCAGATCGGCGCCCGTCGCCGTTACCTCAAGGAAGAGCCGGAGTGGAACCGTGTCTCCAACTTCGAATCGTCGAACGAGGCCTATGTGGTTGAGGAATACGGCCTGGGTTGCCTGCTGGAAAACATCACTCCGGTTGAGGGTTAACCCATGGCACTCAGCATCGCCCAAGCCCACCAACGCCGCGCTCGCGCGGCAATGGAAGCGGCCAAAACGGCGCCGCAGCAGTCTATGGCCGGTGCCACCGCCTACGAGCATCAGTTGAATCAGTTGCTGCAGGACCGGCTGCGCTTGAAAGCCATCCAGTCCAACGAAGGCAAGGCCGCGCTCAAGCTGCAACTGCTCCCCGAGTACATCCCGTATGTCGAGGGTGTGCTCGAAGCCGGCAACGGTGCCCAAGACGACGTCATGACCACCGTCATGGTCTGGCGCATTGACGTCGAGGACTACAGCGGCGCCTTGGATATTGCGGACTACGTGCTCAAGCACAAGCTGATCATGCCTGACCGTTTTGAGCGCACCACCGGTTGCCTAGTGGCGGAGGAAATTGCCACCGCCGCGCTGAAAGCCCAGAAGGCCAACGGCAGTTTCGACTTGAGCATCTTGCACCGCACCGTCGAACTGACCGAAGCAGAAGACATGCCCGATCAGGCCCGCGCCAAGCTGTTCCTGGCAACGGGCCGCGCGACCTTGCATGGCATCACCGCCGAAGAGCCAGGCCAGCCCGGGCAGATTCAAGCCGGTATCGATCTGCTCAAACGCGCCATCGAGCTGCACGACGGCTGCGGCGGCAAGAAGGATTTGGACGGCGCCGAACGCCTCCTGAAAAAACAGGCTGCCCCCAGCAGCTAACCGAGCGTCCCCACGCACCCCGCCGGCTCGGGGCGGATCGGCCAGGCCGCTCCTCCTGAACGTGAAGCCCCGACCACCGGCGACCTATTTTCGAGTGCAGTCATGAGTGCATTTGTAGCCAGCGGCACCGTCGACAGCGGCCATATCAACACCGACCCGTTCTGGCCGTCGATTGATCTGGACGGCTTGCGCGCCACCCTGCGCATCGACGGCAGCGTCACCCCAGCCCGCCTGGAAACCGCCGTAATCGCCGCCGCAATCAACCTGAACAACGAACTGAGCGAATGGCGAGTAGCCCAACAGACCGCTGGCTACGCCACCCTGGCGGAGGTGCCGGGTGATCGCATCAAGGACGTGTCGGTAAAGGTCCACCTCTATCGCCGCGCGATCGAGGCCGGAACCGGCGCCGAAGTCTGTGAGCGTTACCGCGACTACAGCGCGACCAATACCGGCATCGACAAAGCGGAAGCCCTCACCCCGAACATCGACGACTACCGCCGCGACCTGCGCTGGGCTGTGCGCGACTTCCTCGGCCGCACCCGCACCACCGTGGAGCTGATCTGATGCCCGTCGCCGTCCGCGCCAATCAAAGCGACACCGTCGACGCACTCTGCTGGCGGCACTACGGCCGCACCGCAGGCGTCACCGAGGCCGTGCTTGAAGCCAACCCCGGCCTGGCAGACCACGGCCCCATCTTGCCGCAAGGCCTTGTCGTCAACATGCCCGAAGCCCAAACCAGCGCGCCCCAGCGGCAGATGGTGAACCTATGGGACTGACACCGCAGCACCAAGCCCTTGAACCCACCAACCCTGGACAACGGAATGAAGCGCATGCCTGAACGTCCCGACACATGGGCCTGGCTCGCCGCCTGGCTCGAACAGAACTGGCCGACTCTTTACGCCGGAGTCCTCGCCTTGATCATCGCTGCCCTGCGGATCATGTACGGCGGCGGCACCCTCCGGCGCATGCTGATCGAGGCCCCGCTGTGCGGCACGCTGGCCTTGGCCGCGAGCCACGGCCTGGCGCTGCTCGGCATCCCGACATCCACAGCGCCGTTCTTCGGCGGTGTAATCGGTCTGCTCGGCGTCGAAGGTACCCGAGCGGCAGCCAAGAGGTTTTTCAACCGTAAGGTGGAGCAGCTATGACCACTCTTCGCCACGGCGACCGCTCGCAAGCGGTACTGATCCTGCAAAAGAACCTCAACCGGCACGGCGCCAACCTCGTGCCGGACGGTGATTACGGCGACACCACTGAAGCCGCCGTCCGCGCCTATCAGGTCAAAGTCGGCCTGGTAGCCGATGGCATCGCCGGGACCAAGACCCAGACCAGCCTGGCCGGTGGCGACTGCGCCGCTCTGTTGCGCAACCACGATCTGGTGGCCGCTGCCGAACGCCTCGGCGTACCGCTTGCGGCCATCTACGCGGTCAACGAAGTGGAATCCAAAGGCAAGGGCTTTCTCGACAACGGCAAGCCGGTGATCCTGTTCGAACGGCACATCATGTACCGCCAGCTCGCCACGGCTCGAAACGCAGGCGATGACCCGGCCGAACTCAAGCGTCATGCCGACCAACTCGCCACCGCCAACCCTGCCTTGGTCAACCCAAAACCCGGCGGATACATCGGCGGTACCGCCGAACACCAGCGCCTGGCAATGGCCCGCTTGATTGACGACACCGCCGCGCTGGAGTCGGCTTCCTGGGGCGCGTTCCAGATCATGGGCTTCCACTGGAAGCGCCTCGGCTATGCCAGTGTGCAGGCGTTCGTGGCAGCGATGAGTGCCGGCGAATCGCAGCAGTTCGACGCCTTCACTCGTTTTATCGAGACCGACACAGCGCTACACAAGGCCCTGAAAGCCCGCAAATGGGCCGAATTCGCCAAGCTCTACAACGGTCCGAACTATCTGCGGAATCTCTACGACACCAAGCTCCAGCGCGCCTACGAGCGGCACGCCGGCTGCGATTGCGGACAAGGGGTGGCGGCATGATCGACTTCGAAGCGTTGCAAAAACTACGGGTGCAGGACGGTGACCTGCTGGTGGTGCCGGAGTCGACCGAACAGGACGACATGCAGCTGTTGGCCGAGGCCATCCAGTTGATGAATGGCGCAAGGGCAGTGATCGTGCGCGGCCCCATCAAGCAGCTCGACTCCGCGGCCATGAACAAACTCGGCTGGTACCGCGCATGAGCACTCTGCGCCAGGCGCTGTATGGCATCGCCCTGCTCGTCGCCCTGGCGCTGCTGATCTGGGGCCAGCAACAGCGCATCGATGTCGCCGAAAGCCAAACCGAGCTGGCAAACGCTACGGCCAAGACCGCCCGCGAAGACGCCGACCGCAACCTGGCAACCGCCAACACCCTCACCGACACCCTAAAACAGGAACGGGCGAACCAATCTGCCCTACATACCCAGCAGGACCTGTTGCGCCAGGGCCTGGCAAAACGCGAGCGAACGATAGAGGAGCTGAAACGTGAAAACACCGAACTACGCGACTGGGCTGCTCAGCCTTTGCCTGACGCTGCTCGCCGGCTGCGCGAACGCCCCGCCGTCACCGGGGCCGCAGCTTATCGTGACTGGCTGTCCGGCCGTGGTGCCGTGCCACCTACCGGCGACCAGCCCCCTCAACAACGGTGACCTACTGACCGACGAAGACCGCGCCGAAGCCGCCTGGGCCGACTGCGCGGCGCAGGTCGACATGGTCTACAAACACCAGCAGGCCAACCCATGAACAAGCCGGAAAGCCTGCGTGCCCACCTTTTAGCTACCGTTGCCGAGTTCAAGCACAACCCCGACCGCCTGCTGATCTTCATCGACAACGGCAAGGTCCGTTGCACCGCTGCCCACACCCTATCGTTTGAATACAGCTTTGACCTGCAGATCATCCTCACCGAGTTCGCCGGCCACCCCGACAGCGTGATCTTGCCGATCCTAGGCTGGCTCAGCGTCAACCAATCCGAGCTGCTGGAGAGCCTCGACAAGGTCAAGAACGGCATCCAGTTCGAAGCCGACATCCTCGACAAGAACAAAGTGGACCTCAGCCTAACCCTGCCGCTGACAGAGCGAGTGGTGGTCGGAAAAGATGACCAGGGCAACACCACCGTGAAGCACCCGAACGAACCACAGTACGTGGCGGGCTACCTCGACCCGAACTGGAAGCCCGGGGCCCAGGGCAATACCAGTGAATGGATAGTGCCTGATGGCAAATAACCTAGAAGCGCTGGAGACGTGGGCGGCGGTGCTACTGGATCGGCTTAAGCCAGGGGAGCGCGGCAAACTTGCCCGGAGCATTGGGCAGGAGCTGCGCCGCAGTCAGCAGAAGCGCGTGATTGCGCAGGAAAACCCGGACGGGAGCAAGTACGCGCCTCGTAAACACAGGGCCCTGCGAGGGAAACAGGGGCGGGTTAAGCGGAAGCTGGCGATGTTTAAGAAGCTGCGGACCGCGTCGTACATGAAGGTCCGTAGTGATAGCAATGCGGTTACGGTGGGGTTCACCGGGCGTATTGCCCGGATTGCAAGGGTTCACCAGTATGGTTTGAAAGATCGTGCAGAGCGCGGTACACCCGATATTCGTTATGAGCAGCGCGAGGTTCTGGGCTTTGCTCCGGCTGATATCGATTTAATACGCGATAGTCTGTTGAGGCATCTAACTATCTGACTGGCTTGAGAAAAGGCCGCTCTCTCATTTCCATTGCAACGCCCTCATATCCGGGAAAGAGCTTGGCAGGTCCGTAACCAAGCCCTCTTAATAACCGTGCCAGTTCGGCCGACTCAGACCCAGGCAAAACCATCTTTTTAAAAACTGTAGACTCTTCATGAATTTCTAATTTAGATAAGTACTTCTTCAATTGAAAATCCAGCGGACACCGATCAACAGTGGGTAGCGGCTCCGTTTTACCGGCGGCTATTTTGAAAAAACCAGGGACGCTATGCGCCCAATGCGTGAACAGTCCACTTTGAGCTGCAAGATTAGGATTACCACTGTAGTGCGGCGTGACCAGTCGTAATGGAAAATCACTTAATAAAGAATCAAGTCGTCCTACAAAACTAATATTTAGTGCCCAAATGCAAATATCCTGATCAACCTTTGCAGGAGGTTTTGACGAAAAAAACGCAGCAACAAAAGGGTCATAGGACCAATCTAGCAACCGAGTGGCGATTCCGTAATGCTGAGCTAAAGCAGCAACTTCGAGCATATCCTCTGGCAGCCACTTGTCTCCATCAACCCACTCAGACATTGAGCGAAAATCAACAGCTTGGTGCAACATCCTGCGCAACCGGTCTGATGTGGGCACATGTAGCCCCCTGGCATCCGCCAACTTATAAAAATCTCTTATCAACTGATACTCAACAAACGCCAAAGAAAAATCGTTATCTACTGTTGAGCCGGCGACTGTCGCATACGCCCTAGAACACTCCCAAATTTTTTCTTTTGATTCAATTCGAATGGATGTAGGGCATAGCAAATACTTTGAGTTTGAATGCCCCCGATATATATATTCGTCAATTTCAAATTCTGAACCCCAAGGTGTAAGCGCATCCAAAAACTCAGATGCCTTAGCGAATCTTTTTTCAGCAATATAGTCCGCCATGTAAAATCACCTCCTTTCTCGTCAATACTTGTAAAAGGTTTCCATACAAACGTCTGTCTCTTACGAGCGCGCACGAAACTCTACACCATCGACGTCATGAACGACTTCGCCGCCCTCTCCCGCATGCTCGAAAACCTCATCCGCTTCGGCGTCATCGCCGCCGTGCAGATGGAGCCCCCGCGCGTGCAGGTAAAAACCGGAACACTGACCACCGCCTGGCTGCCATGGCTGGCCCTGCGCGCCGGGTCTGACCGTGAGTGGGATCCTCCCACCAAAGGCGAACAGGTCATCCTATTCAGCCCATCAGGTCAGCTCGCCAACGGCGTTGTCATCACCGGTTTGCCCAGCGATCACATCCCGCCCAACGGCAAACGCGCCGGCCTGCACCGTCGCACCTACGCCGACGGCGCGGTGGTCGAATACGACAGCGTCGCCCATCACCTGAACGCCACCCTGCCGGACATCGGCACCACCAGCCTCGTGAGCAAGGGCGGGATCAACATCATCGGCCCGATCAATCACCAGGGCGATTACAACCAAACCGGCAACCAGAACGTGGTCGGCCTCGTGACCGTCTCCGAAGACGTGATCGCGGCCAACATCAGCCTGGTCAAGCACCTGCATGGCGGCGTGCTGGTGGGCGGTGCGAAGACGGGGAAACCAGAATGAACCGAGACACCGGCGCAGCCATCGGCACCCTGGACCATATCAGCCAGTGCATCACCGACATCCTCACCACCCGCATCGGCACCCGAGTGATGCGCCGCGAATACGGAAGCCTGCTGCCCGAGCTGGTGGACCATCCGTTCAACGATGCCACGCGCCTGCGTGTGTACGCGGGCACGGTCATGGCGCTGATGCGCTGGGAAACCCGTATCAGCCTAAGCCGCGTGCAGTTCGTCGGCGCAAACCTGCAAGGTCAGTCGGTGCTGGAACTGGAAGGCACCATCGTCGACACCAATGAAGCGCTGAGCCTGAGTCTTCCGCTGCAACTGGGGGGCAGCGTATGAATTCCTTTGCCGCGATTGACCTCAGTCAGCTCCCCGCCCCGCAGATCGTCGAGCAGATCGACTTCGAACTGATCCTGGCGGAGCGCAAGGCCTACATGATCAGCCTCTGGCCGATCGAGGAACAGGCCGAGATTGCCGCCCGCCTCGACATGGATTCGGAGCCCCTGGCCAAGCTGCTGCAGGAGAACGCCTACCGCGAGACCATATGGCGTCAGCGGGTTAATGAAGCCTCCATGGCGAACCTGCTGGCCTTTGCCAAAGGCCCCGATCTGGATCAACTGGCGGGTAACTTCAACGTCCCGCGCCTGGTGGTTCAGGAAGCCAAGCCCATGGCGGTCCCTCCAGTTGCGCGGATCATGGAAGGCGACGACAGTTTGCGCGAACGGGCGCAAATGGCCTGGGAGGGGCTGAGCACCGCCGGTCCGCGCCAGAGCTACATTTTTCATGCTCGTGGGGCCGATGGCCGCGTTGCTGACGCGACAGCTGAAAGCCCATCACCCGCCGTGGCAGTGGTCACCGTGCAGGCGCTGCTCGGCGACGGCACCGCGTCGGCCGATCTGGTCGCCGTCGTCAAAAAGTACCTGAACGACGATGACCGCCGGCCCGTGGCCGACCGCCTGACCGTGAAGCCCGCCGAAATCATCCGCTACCAAGTCAAAGCGAAGTTGTACCTGCTGACCAGTGGCCCAGAGTCGGAGCCGATCCTTGCTGCGGCTGAGCAGAGCTTTTGGGCTTACGTCAACCAACGTCGGCGCCTGGCTATGGAGGTGTCGGAATCAGCCCTGCACGCCGCGCTGTTCGTCGAAGGTGTACGCAAGGTTGTGCTGGAAGACTGGGTCGATATCGTCGCCACCAAAGAACAAGCGCCCTACTGCACCGGCCTCACCATCATGCGAGGTGCCGAGTAATGGGCGCCCAACAGCTGCTACCGAACAACGCCACAACGCTTGAGCGCCAGGCGGCGCAGGCGCTCGTGGAGATTCAGCGCGTGCCGATCCCCCTCCGGCAATTGTGCAACCCGAACACCTGCCCGGTGGCAGTGCTGCCCTACCTGGCCTGGGCCTTCTCCGTCGACCGGTGGGACAGCAACTGGACCGAAGCCACGAAGCGGGCGGCCATCCGTTCATCCCGCTACATCCACGCACACAAAGGCACCATCGGTGCCCTGCGCCGCGTGGTCGAGCCGTTGGGCTACCTGATTGAGGTAATGGAGTGGTGGCAGACCGTGCCGGAAGGCGTGCCCGGCACCTTTGCCTTGAAGGTCGGCGTGCTGGACACCGGCATCACCGAAGAAATGTACCAAGAGCTGACTTGGCTGATCGATGACGCCAAGCCCCTCACCCGCCCACTGACAGGCCTGGCGATCAGTCTGGAAAGCACCGGCACCGTGTTTATCGGAGCCTGCGTGTACGAAGGCGACGAACTCAGCGTTTACCCACCGACTCAACGCGACATCGATGTCAGCGGCGCAGTTCGCATCGGTGGCCGCGAACATCATATCGACACGATGGACATCTACTCATGACCGACCAAAACAGCCAGTTCTTCGCGATTCTAACCGCCGTGGGCGAAGCCAAACAGGCGAACGCTGCGGCGCTCGGTACGGCCTGGACCTTCGCCCAGATGGCCGTGGGGGATGCCAACGGCACGGACCCAATCCCCAGTCGCACGCAAACCAAGCTGATCAACGAGCGCCGCCGCGCGCCGCTGAATCAGGTGAAAGTGGACCCGGCCAACGCCAGCGTGATCATCGCAGAGCAGATTATCCCGGAGAGCATCGGCGGCTGGTGGGTGCGTGAACTTGCGCTGTACGACGCAGATGGCGACATGGTCGCCGTTGCCAACTGCGCGCCGACCTTCAAGCCGCTGCTCGCCCAGGGGTCAGGCCGCACGCAGGTGATTCGGATCAACTTGATCGTCAGCAGCACGGCCAATATTGAGTTGAAGATTGACCCGTCCGTGGTGCTGGCGACCCGCAAGTACGTCGATGACTCCATTGAGGTTGTTCTGCCGGGGAATAAAGTACCTGGCACCTATCGAAAGGTGACAATCAACAAATATGGCATCGTCGTATCGGGCGAGAACCCGACGACGATGGCTGGATACGGCATCACCGATGCGCTTCGAGTGGGCGCGGTAAGTCGTCAGTTGCCCGCGCTCTCTGCACCGCAACCGGGTGGAACCGATGGTTCTGGCGGCGGTGGTGCGCTGCTGATCCGCGAAGCGCAGGAAGTCGAGGCCACCAAGAATGACTTGTCCTATGCACCGCGCATTGTCTTCACCTGGAAAGGTTTCTTTGCCAGGGATATCGCGATGTCAACGATCGGCGACTTGCTCTGGGGCGGATCGAAGGTATGGACGGGGGCAAACCTTAATCCTGATTTGAAGGCCGATAAGGCGACAACACTCGGCGGTTATGGCATCGGCGACGCGTTCACCAAAACCCAGACAACTGCAGCGATTCAAACGGCTATCGCTACGTTGGTTGGCGCTGCGCCGGGTGCCTTGGACCAGCTGGACGAGCTGGCACGCGCGATGGGCAATGATCCGAACTTTGCCACCACCATGATCAACGCATTGGCGCAGAAGGCTGACAAAGCTACAACGTTGGGTGGTTACGGGATTGTTGTTCCGACTCAGTTGCAGGCCGAGGCAGGGACAGACAATTCTCTGCCGATGACGCCTTTGCGTGTGCTTCAGGCGTTCAACAAGCTTCTAGTGCAGGCCACAGAAGCGACACTAGGCGCTGCGAAGGTCGCCAACCAGGCACAAGCCAATGCCGGGCTCGACGACGCCGCGATGATGACGCCGCTAAAAGCCGCCAAGGCCGCCCCCTCGGTTCGTGGCGCAAGCGGAAACTTGAGGGTGTCTACAACGGGTTCAAACGCCGTAGTCTCAATCACCGCAGATCAGTTGGTTCTACAAGGACCGTCAGGCGCAGCATCGACCATAAAGTTGGTCAACCTTGCTGCATCTACAGCCATAGCGGGCGCTGGCGGGCTGGACGCTGGCGTCATTGCTGCGAATACCTGGTACAGCGTTTGGGTGATCTACAACCCGGCCAATGGTGATCTGGCGGCACTCCTATCGACCGGTGCAACACCCCCGACGCAGCCCTGGGCAGGTGACATTCGCTACGCCCGCGTGGGCTGGATCCTGACTGACGCAACGGCCAATAAGTTTCCCCTGGCCATGATTCAGTTTGGAAATCGGGCGCAGTGGAGGCTCGGCACCAACATTCCGTTTACACGCGGGATGGCTTCAGGGGTTCAGGGTGCAGCGAACCACCCTCCCACTTTTGTGACGGTCAACGTGGACCCTTTCATACCGCCAACCGCGCGGGCCATTGCTTGCACGGTGCATATTCAGACAGGGCCAGCGGGTGTTATTGCGGCGCCCAGCAATGCCTATGGGGGCTATGACTCGGCGACCAACTTGGCGCCGCTGTGCGTCACAACACCAGGCAGCACGCCGCTGAATATGAACAGCAGTGCTCTGATCCTGCTGGAGTCGAGGAATATCTATTACGCAAGCGGCAGCTCTTCTGGGCAGCTTGTCGCAACGGGCTGGGAGGACAATCTATGAATGGTTTTGCGGTGCGTAACGATGGAACACCGGGCTGGCGGGCAGTCGCCGGCGATGATGAGCTGAATCCAAACGAGTTTTTCTCTGAGGTAGAGCCCGCGCCCATTGTGCCGCTGCCACCCAGCGAAGAGGACCTCAGTGTCCAAGCCAAAGAAACCCGCGACAAGCTGCTAGCGGTAGCGGCAAACCGTATGGGGCCGCTACAGGACGCGGTTGATACGAATACAGCTACGGCTGAAGAACGTCAAAACCTCGTAGCGTGGAAGCAATACCGGATTGCATTGAACCGAATCGAGCAGCAAGGTGGGTTCCCTCAGTCCATCGTCTGGCCCGTCTCACCCGAAGAAAACGCCACCCTCTGACAACTGGCGCCTGTACCCCAACGCTTTACAACTCGCCGCGCTCGCCCAACCGGCGCGCGCGCGTCAGCCTGTCCACTGTCATTCCATCACAGCGCAGGCAACCACCCATGGCCGGTTCAGACTATCTCCACGGCGTGCGGGTCATCGAACTCAACGACGGCACCCGCCCCATTCGTACCATCCCCACCGCAGTCATCGGCCTGGTTTGCACGGCTGAAGATGCGGACCCGCTCGTATTCCCACTGGACACCCCGGTATTGCTGACCAGCGTGCAAAGCGCTATCGCCAAAGCCGGTGTCAAAGGCACCCTGGCCAGCAGCCTGCAAGCCATCGCGGACCAGACCAAGCCCTACACCATCGTCGTGCGGGTCAAGGAAGGCGCAGACGAAGCCGCTACCACCAGCGCCCTGATCGGCACCACCACCGCCGACGGCAAATACACCGGCATGAAAGCCCTGCTGGCCGCCAAGGCCCGGGTGGGCATGACGCCGCGCATCATCGGTGTGCCTGGTTACGACAGCCAGCCGGTAGCCACCGCCCTCGTTTCGATTCTTCAGGACCTGCGAGCCTTCGGTTATGTGAGCGCCTGGAACTGCAAAACCAAGGAAGAGGTGGTCGCCTACCGCGAAAACTTCGGTGCCCGTGAACTGATGTTGATCTGGCCGGACTTCCTGAACTGGGACACCGTCACCAGCAAGACCGTTACCGCCTATGCCACGGCTCGCGCCCTCGGCCTGCGGGCGAAGATCGACCAGGAAACCGGCTGGCACAAAACCCTCTCCAACGTCGCCGTCAACGGCGTGACCGGTATCAGCGCCGACGTGTTCTGGGATCTGCAAAACCCGGCCACCGACGCCAACTACCTCAACAGCAACGAGGTCACCACCCTGATCAACGAGGGCGGCTTCCGCTTCTGGGGTAGCCGCACCTGCAGCGACGATCCGTTGTTTGCCTTCGAAAACTACACCCGCACCGCGCAGATCCTTGCCGACACGATGGCCGAAGCGCAGATGTGGGCCATGGACAAGCCCATGCACGCATCGCTGGTGCGAGACATCATCGGAGGCATCAACGCCAAGTTCCGCGAGTTGGTTGCGCAGGGCTATCTGATCGGCGGGAGCTGCTGGTACCCGGAAGACATCAACGACAAGGACACCCTCAAGGCCGGCAAGCTGACTATCGACTACGACTACACGCCTGTGCCGCCACTGGAAAACCTCACCCTACGCCAGCGCATCACCGACAGCTACCTGATGCAGTTCGCAACCGCTGTAAACGCTTAAACCGGGCCTCCCCGCAAGGGGAGTTAACCCCGTGCCATAACCCCGGAGAACACCGCCATGGCCCTGCCACACAAACTGAAAAACATGATGCTGTTCAACGACGGCGGCAGCTACAGAGGCAAAGCCAAGACCGTCACCCTGCCCGCCCTGGGCCGCAAGATGGAAGCCTATCGTGCCGCCGGTATGAATGGACCGGTCAAGGCCGATCTGGGCTTCTCCGACGATGGCATCCAACTGGAGTGGAAGCTCGGCGGTCTCGACCTGATCGTGCTTAAGCAGTTCGGTGCGGTAAATGCTTCGGGGGTAGCGCTACGTTTCGCAGGGGCTTACGAACAGGACGACACCGGGGAAGTCAGTGCGGTGGAAGTCACCGTGCGCGGCCGTCACGAAACCATCGAAATGGGTGACGCCACCCCTGGTGAGGACACCGAGCATTCCATCACCACCACCTGCAGCTACTACAAGCTGACCGTCGACAACGAAGACATCATCGAAATCGACTTGCTCAACTTCATCGAGAAGGTCGACGGCGTCGACATGCTGGAGAAACAGCGCTCCGCAATCGGCCTTTGATCCTTATCCTCGATCGCTAAACGTACCCTCACATCAACAGGAGCTTTTCCATGAAAAACGCAGATACCGAACAACCCGAAGTTAAACCCCTGGCCGACGACAACACCGTCATCCTCGACACGCCGATCCGCCGTGGCACCAGCACCATCAACAGCATCACCCTGCGCAAACCCAACGCGGGCGAGCTGCGCGGTGTGAGCCTGGCCGAACTGCTGCAAATCGACGTCAACAGCCTGGTGAAGGTTGTGCCGCGCATCAGTAACCCGACACTCACTGCCGTCGAAGTCACGTCGATGGACCCTGCCGATCTGTTCGCACTCGGCACCAAGGTGTGCGGTTTTTTGCTACAGAAATCGATGAAGACGGACGCATCCCTCGTTGCGTAGACGACGCCATGGCCGACCTGGCCGTGGTTTTTCACTGGACACCGGCTGATATGGATCAGTTGGGCCTGCAAGAGCTGATGGAATGGCGCGAGCGCGCCCGGGTGCGGAGTTCGACCGATGGCAAATGATCTGCGACTACAGGTGCTGCTCAGTACCATCGACAAGGCCACCCGCCCGCTGAAGCACATCAGCGAAGGGGGCATTGAGACCGCGCGCGCCCTCAAGGCCGCTCGCGACCGCCTGAAAGAACTCACCAGCCAACAGAAAGACGTCAGCGCCTGGCGGGCTCAGCGCGCCGCTGCGGAGCAAACGGGCGCCTCGCTTACCGCCGCACGGGACCGAGTCAAATCCCTGAGTCAGGAACTCGCTGCCACAGATGCACCGACCAGGGCAATGACCCGGAGCTTCCAGTCGGCGGTGCGCGAGGCAACACGGCTCAAGCAGCAGCACCAGCAACAGAGCGTGCAGTTGCAGGGGCTACGTTCGAAGCTCTACGACGCTGGCATCAGCACCAAAAACCTTGGCTCCCACGAACGCCAGCTGCGCGAGCAGATCAACGCCACTAATTCCAGCATCAGTACGCAATCAAAGCGCATGGCCGAGCTGAGTGCCCAGCATAAGCGGGCGGCGGCGGCACGTAGCCAGATGGAGAAATCCCAGCGCGCCGCCAGCAATCTGGCAGTGAACGGTGCTGCTGGCTTGGGCGTGGGCTATGCAGCGAGCCGTCCCATTGCCGCTGCAGTGAAGGCCTTTGCGCCCAACGAGGATTCCGCCACACAGCTCAAGGTGTCGATGATGGACGACACCGGCAAGGTCTCGGAGGACTTCCAGAAGATCACCGATCTGGCCACCAAGCTGGGCGACCGCTTGCCAGGCACCACGGCTGACTTCCAGAACATGATGACCATGCTTCGGCGCCAGGGCCTGAGCGCGCAAAGCATCCTCGGCGGCACGGGCGAGGCAGCCGCGTACCTGGGCGTTCAGCTAAAGATGGAGGCCACTGAGGCAGCGGAATTTGCCGCCAAGATGCAGGACGCCACGCGCACCACTGAAAAAGACATGATGGGCCTGATGGACACCATCCAGCGCGGGTTCTATGCCGGTGTTGACCCAGGCAACATGCTCCAGGGCTTCAGCAAAATCGCCCCGGTGATGGACGTCATCAAGAAGTCAGGGATCGATGCAGCCAAGGAACTCGCGCCGCTGTTGATCATGATGGACCAGGCCGGCATGGAGGGCGGTTCCGCCGGCAACGCCTTCCGCAAAATCTTCCAGGCCGGGCTGGACGGGGACCACGTCAATAGCGCCAACAAGATCGCGGCCGGTGGCAATACTGGCGTGTCCTTCAAGTTTACCGACGACAAGGGAAACTTTGCCGGCCTGGAGAACCTGTATGCCCAGGTTGAAAAGCTCAAGGCCTTCAACGACGTCGACCGCAACGCCATCATCAAGAAGCTGTTCGGGGATGACGCTGAAACCCTGACCACGTTGAACACAATGATGAACAAGGGGCTGGCCGGATACCAAGAGGTCCAACAGAAGCTGAAAACTCAGGCCGACCTGCGTACCCGAGTCAACGAACAGCTCAACACCCTGACCAACATCATGGAAGCCGCTGAAGGCAGCTTCACCAACGCCATGGCAGAGTTCGGCGCGGCCGTTGCGCCGGAGCTAAAGGACCTGATCAAAACCCTGGGCGAGATCGCAAACAGCATCGGAGCCTGGGCCCGGGAGAATCCGAAATTGGCCGGCGGCCTGGTCAAGGTCGTGGCCGCGATCGCTGCGCTAGCATTCGTGTTCGGCGGCCTGGCGTTGACCATGGCGAGCATGCTGGGACCGTTCGCCGTGCTGCGCTACGGCATGACCATGTTCGGTCTCCAGGGTGGCGGCATCACCAAAATGCTCGGCCGGTTGCTCCCCACGCTGACCGGTCTGGCTCGCAACGTGTTCCCGATGTTTGCGCAGGGCGTTCGTATGCTCGCCATGACAATGGGCGGCGCCCTGGTCACCGCCCTGCGCACGGTAGGCATCGCGCTGTGGGGCCTGGCAGCAAACCCGATTGTCCTGGTCATTGCCGCCGTCGTTGCGGCGCTGGCTGGCGGCGCCTACCTGATCTACAAAAACTGGGACGCGGTGAAGAACTACTTCGCCAACGCCTGGACAGAAATCAAGGCAGGCTTCGACGGAGGAATCGGCGGCATCATCACCACCTTGGTCAACTTCAGCCCTCTCGGCCTGCTCTACCAGGCCTTTTCCGGTGTGCTGAGTTACCTGGGCATCGAACTCCCCAGCCGCTTTACCGAGTTCGGCAGCATGATCGTGAATGGTCTGGTCAATGGGCTGACAGCCGGTCTCGGCGCCGTCAAAGACACCATCAGCTCGATCGGCGACGCCAGCATCGGTTGGTTCAAGGAAAAGCTCGGCATCCACAGCCCGTCACGGGTGTTCGCGGAGCTGGGCGGGTTCACCATGGCGGGCCTCACCCAAGGCCTGGAAGGTGGACAGAAAGGCCCTCTGAACGCGCTGACCAGCATGAGCAAACAGCTGACCGCCGCCGGCACCTTGGCCCTGGGCGCCACCGCCATGCCGGCGTTTGCCGTGGATAACACGCCCCCCATCAGCAGTGCGCCCGCCGCAGCCGTTTAT
The DNA here is from genome assembly GCF_024169655.1 of Pseudomonas marginalis. Classification (GTDB taxonomy): domain Bacteria; phylum Pseudomonadota; class Gammaproteobacteria; order Pseudomonadales; family Pseudomonadaceae; genus Aquipseudomonas; species Aquipseudomonas paraveronii. Next base: position 4,677,333 of record NZ_JALJWV010000001.1, read on the forward strand.
GACAGCCACGACACCTACGAATTCTCCATCACCGCCGGGCCTGGCACAGACCTGCAAAGCCTGGAAAAGACCGTGCGCGCCATGCTGACCCGCATCGAAAACGAAAAGAAAGCGCGTCAGCGCAGCAAACTTTCTGACCTGGAATAACCACCATGATGATGGCCCTCGGCATGTTCGTGTTCAGCCTCAGAACCGCCGCCTACCAGGAGCTGCAACGCCAAACCGATTGGCGTCACGCCAGCAACAACCGCATCGGCGCCGCTCCCGCGCGGCAATTCGTCGGCCGTGGCGAAGACGCTATCACCCTCCCCGGCATCATCCTGCCGGAGCTGGCCGGCAGCGCTCTCAGCCTCGACGCCCTGCGCCTGATGGCAAACACCGGCAAGGCCTGGCCCATGGTCGAAGGCAGTGGCCGGATCTACGGCCTGTGGGTGATCGAAAGCATGAGCGAGACCAAGACCATCTTTTTCAGCGACGGCACCCCACGGCGCATCGAGTTCACCCTGAGCCTGAAGCGCACCGACGACGACCGCATCGACCTGCTCGGTGCGGCTACCAGCACTGGCGTCAACATCCTGCGAGGCCTGCTGTGATCGAATCGGTCATCTCCAAAGTCACCGGCTACGTGCGCAGCACCGTCGAGCAGTATGTCCGTGACGCGGCCTATCCCGTGCCGGCCTTCAGGCTCACCGTCGACGGCCTGGACATCGCGCAACTGGTCAGCCCGCGCCTGATGAGCCTGGAGCTGACCGACAACCGCGGCGTCGAGGCGGATCAACTCAGCATCACCCTCAGCGACCACGACGGCCTACTCGCTATCCCGCCCAAGGGCGCGGTGTTGCGCTTGTGGCTGGGTTGGAGCGACACCGGCCTGGTAGACAAAGGCACCTATACCGTCGACGAAACCGAACACAGCGGCGCGCCGGATGTGCTGAGCATCCGCGCTCGATCGGCAGACCTGCGCAAGGGCCTAAAAACCAAACGCGAGCGAAGCTGGAGCAACACTACCCTCGGCAAAGTCCTGGGCGATATCGCCATCGGCAATGGCCTCACCGCCACCATTGCCGGCGCACTCGACGGTTTGCCCATCCTGCAGCTCGACCAGGCCAACGAATCCGACGCCAACCTGATCAGCCGCCTGGGCGAAGAATTCGATGCGGTGGCCAGCGTCAAAGCCGGTTGTCTGCTGTGCCTACCGGCCGGCGGAGGCAAAACCGCCAGCGGCCTGGATCTGCCACACATCACCCTCACCCGCGCCGATGGTGACCAGCACCGATACCTGCAGGCCGACCGCGACAGCTACGACGGCGTGCGTGCGTACTACTACGACGTGAACAGCGCCAAGAAACAGGAGGCCATAGCCGGCGGCGGCGACAATCTCAAAGACCTGCGCCATACCTACAGCGACCAGCAGTCAGCCCTGCGCGCTGCCCGGTCTGAGTTCCGACGGCTGCAGCGCGGCAGTGCCACGCTCAGTTACAACCTGGCCATGGGCCGGCCTGATCTGATACCCGAGCTGACGTACACGCTCCAGGGCGTGAAAGCGGAAATCGACGAGATCATCTGGTACGGCGGCAACGTGCAGCACAGTCTAAGTGCGGACGGCGGGTACACGGTCAGCCTGGAGTTGGAGAGCAAGCTGCCGGAGGACAATGTTGAAGACCTGGCAGAAGAGAACAAAGGGGATTACACGGGGATCATCGCGTACTACCGCGACAAAAAAACCGGAAAGGAAAAGACGATTACGGCGGGGGATCAGACGAAGCCGAGGAGGTTACGGTGGCTGTATGCAAGTGAGAAAACTGCAAAAAGGGCCGTGGAGAGAGAGTGGAACAGGATGAAAATATAGCAAGAAGCCATTACTCTGCTAGGGTCTGCTAAATCAAACGGAGCGTGTATGACAGACCAAACACTAGAAGAACTGGAGTCAAAACTAACCGAGTACGAGATGAAGCTTCCCGAACTCAACTCAGTGAATAACGCTCTTTGGAAATCTACCAGTCAATGTCAAACGCTATTAAAAGAGTCTGGTGCTACCACAAAACCCGTAAAAATCACCAGTATTGCAAAGCGTTTTACGCCTGATCGTCCTTTTTTCATAGATTCCATTGACTTCCACGGCGAAAACGCCGCCAAAATGCTGACAAGCTTAACGGTTATAATTAAGCCTCTTGGCAAAGCTCAATATAACTTGCAGTTAAGTATCACAGGGCAAGGTACTAAGTTTTGTTATGGCTTCATCCGTTGCTTTTGCGAATGGTTTGAAATTTACAGTGACTCACTACTAAACAAACCCAAACTTACAAAAATAAATATATTCGGCGTAGATATAGCGCAGCTAATTGAGCACTCGGACGACATAGCCGAAACAATTCGTTCCAAAAGAGACATCGCAAAGTTTAAAGCAGACACGATACAACAACATACCGAACTAACAGAACAGATACACGCATTAAAACTAGAAAAAACCGAGGCAGAATCAGCATACGTTGACATCGCCAATGCTCTAGAACAGGAGAACGCAGCATTAATCGAAGTTTCTGCGGCAGTTTCTGCGGAATCGCTTAAACTCACCGAATTGAAAAAAGAAGCATCCGAAACATCAACTGTGCTTACCCAAACCAAAAATAACATCACACAGTTGAATGAGACAGTTGTCACAAACAACAAAGCCATATCCAAGCTAAATTCCGAATTAAAGAAATTAGCATCCGATAAAAGTCTGATATCTGACGAATATGGCCCTTACGTGAAGGAGGGACGTTCACAAGCGATGATCTACGTGTTTGTCGTAATATTCCCATTGTTGGCTATAATATTTTCCGTGTACGAACTTTACGCAGGTGCCTCAAAGATCTTAACAACAGATTACAAGACAGCAACAGATATTTTAGCTTCATTCACTCTTCGCATACCTTTCGCAGCTGTGTTCGGACTTGCAATTTATTATAGCTGGAAACTCACCTCATCAATAATTCTAAAAATCTTCACCATTCACAGTGATCGATTGACACTTGCAAAACTCTTAGTCCTAGCAAGAGAGGCGGTTCATTCGTCAGCCAGAAATTTAGATTTGTCAAACGAGACCATACTCCAAGAACAGCTAAGACTAAAGATAGAAGTACTTAAAAGCCATCTTTCCAAAGACCTTGGAACCAACTTCGATTACAATCCAGTACAGACAAAAAAACAACAAAAACCAACAGAAGCAGTAAATGACAAAAACATAAATACGAAAGAAAAAACAGAAGAAGAATCAACATAACAAAATAAAGCACAATCCATTTTAATTATGAAAGCCCCTCAAACATCGAGGGGCTATTTATATCAATTCTGAATTTTTGAAAGCACCTCCGCGCAACGAAGAACCCTATCTTGATTCTCAGACTTCAGAAGTCTGAAAAGCAATAACAAAATTTGCTCTCTCGAAGTTAGTACTACATCTTCGCGCGCCAGTTCCGAGTTACCTTCACTCGACTTATCAAGCATGCCGCCATTGCTCCTATCGTCCGTAATATGCATGTCCTCATGCACATATAGACCTTACGGACGGACTGGAAAACGCAACCTTCGACCAAAGGCACTAGCGTGGGTGGATCTATCCAGCGTAGGAAGGGCAGAGTTTCATGGCGCGCACGGTGATCTCGCTGTAATCCATTGTGATGCCAGGCATGCTTGCATTTGGCTTGGTAATCGACTGCCCATCGAGCCAGCCATTCTTTGATGCTCTGGACCGTGCGCTGCCATTCAGCGCGTAGAGTTTCCCGTCTTCTGTTCTCACCAGAGCGGAAGGTGGTCCGTCCTGACAAAGCAGGTCGACCTTTTCGACAGTGAAAGGCCATTTCGCACCGTACTCGGCTTGAGTAATTGTCACGGCCTTTTCGCCACCGCATCCAGCCAGAACCAGCAAGACTGGAATCATCAAACAACGCATCGTTTCCTCCTTGGAATTGATTCATTTCGCTTCGGGTTTAGATACCTGTGCCATCGCGAACGCCAAGTGCGCGAGAGTCGCGCGGTCGGCATCGGACATTTCCCGCATATGCTCCAACACCGTCAGTTCTGTGTCGCTCATGTTGCTGGGGGCTGTGTCGACACGGGAGCCAGTCAGCACGTAATGCACGTCAACCCCAAGCGCATGAAGCCCTGAGAGATAACGCAAATCGGGGGAACTGGACTCAAGCTCATAAGCCTTTTGAGTCCCACGGCTTACACCTGCGGAGGCGCCAAAGTCGGTCTGGTTTTTGCCCAGCCGCTCGCGTTCTTCCCGCAGGCGTTCACCTACCCCTAAAGAAATGAGCATTTTTTTGATCAAAATTATTTGACTTGAGCAGAAATCTGACCAAGAATCCTTTTCGTCGAACACGATTAAACACGGACGAACACTATGCATGCCCTACAGACCCCCGAGCAAGCCCGCGCGGTTCTTGATCGCGAGGGTAAAAGCATTGCCGAATTTAGCCGTCAACATGGCTTGAACAAAAATCTGGTCAGCGACCTGCTAAACGGCCGTAAAAAAGGCCGTCGTGGGGAAGCACATCGAGCGGCGGTATTGCTCGGGATCAAAGACGGCCAGGTCACAAACTAGGGCCTCTGGCTCCAAGGGGAAACCAGAAGATGAAACGCCCAGTTCTAGCGACCAAGCGGCAAGTAATGAGCGCTGTGATCAACGACTACAAAGGTGGTCGTGAATGCGCAGCAGCTCGCCTCGGTTACGAACTCAAGAAGTTCGATAACCACATCTACGAAAACGCCGGTAGCCGGCCTCTGACGGACGAGCAAATTCACTGCCTGGAACAGGATGCGGGAACTACGCACCTGCCGGAGTACATCGCGGCGCTGTATGGCGGCATGTTCGTTCCCCTGGCCAAGCCAGAGAAGCTGGACAACGTCGACCTCTACAGCCGCTCCGTCAATGCGGCTGCCAAGCGGGGCGTCGTCGACCAGATCATCGCCAAGGCGCTGGACGATGGAGTGATTGAGCCAGATGAAGCCGAGGCAATCATCGCAGCCCATAACCGCTATATGTCTGCCCGCCACTCAGAAGTACTTGCCACGATCCAGCTGCACAGCAAGGGGACCGTACAGTGAGCACCTACAAACTTGTCTGCCCCCATTGCCACGGCCGCATGCGTATCCGTACCAGCGAAGGCCAGCACATTTTTTTGCGCATCGCCTACATGCAATGCACCAACGAAGCATGCGGCTGGTCGGTGCGTTCTGAATTTCAAATGACCCACGAACTGAGCCCCAGCGGCATGCCCAACCCAGCTGTAAAGCTGCCGATTGCGGACGTGGTCATTCGTCGCCAGGCAATGAAAACAGCCAACGATCAACCCGATCTGTTGGACCAGTTGGAAATGGAGCGTGCGTGATGAACCTTGATCAACAGACTCATGACTACCGCAGCAGCATGCAACACGCTGCTTTCGCTTACCTGCAACGCCATGAGGCAGAACACCTGGTGGATTCCGATCTGTTGTTTGATCGCTGTATTCGCCACCTGACACTTGCATTGGAAGTGCCCGTATTCATGGCACCAAAACTTGTCCACAACGCCTGGACTGAATTGCAGGTGATCAAGAAGCGCCGTTGGATCGGCATCGACTGGGCCAGTGGGGCTGACAGCACCCGTGTCCACCTGGTGGACGTTCTTGCGGATCAACGCTTCCCGGTTCCAGCTCGCTTTCTGCCACAGAAACTGCTCGACCAGCGCAGCACCGTACACAAGCCACACCCTCAGTAACGCTCCCTTTTAAACCCCGCCCTGCCCCATCCCCAATGGGTTTGGGTGAGCTTTGCCCGCAATCCGAGGTGGACCATGGAAATCGACATCGCCATCACCGCAAAACTGCCCCGCGACCAGGCCGAGGCACTGCTCCAGGACCTGCGCGCGCAGTACGCGTTGCTGTTCAACGAGCATTGGTATGACGACCGTTTTCGCATGATCCCCGAGGGTTTGCGGCACGGCTCGTTGCTGGTGGCCTTCCCCGCATTGGCCGCGCGAAAAAGCCTGATTGGCGCCCTTAAACACAGTCTCGACGAAGCGAAGTAAGCCACGATGGAAATGAAAGAAAGGCTGCGCGCCGACGTCATTCAACGCATTGAGCGGGATTACCAGCTCAAGCACATGCGCGGCACCGACTATATGCGTAAGGGTGTTTGCCCTGCCTGCGGCCAGAAGACCCTCTACACCTTCTACAACTCGCCCTGGACGCTGATCTGCGGACGGCCGGAAAAGTGCGACCACCGCGTCCACGTTAAGGACGTTTACGACGACCTGTTCAACGACTGGAGCAAGACCGCCCCGTCGACACCGGACAATCCCCTCGCCACGGCCCGCGCCTACCTTGAGTTTGCGCGGGGCTTCAAATTTGAGCTGATCGCCGGTTGGTTCACCCAGGACAACTACTGGGATGGCCGGCAGAACATCGGCAGTGCCACGGTGCGTTTTGCCCTGGAGAAAGGTGGGTACTGGGAACGCCTGATCGATCGGCCAGAACGCTTCGGCAAGATGAAAGCCCGCTTCCGCCCTACCGGCGAAGGCTTGACCGGTTACAAGGGCGTCTGGTGGTGCCCACCGAGCGTGGACCTGTTGGAAGTCGACGAACTCTGGATAACAGAGGGCATCTTCGACGCCATCGCACTGCTGCATAACGACGTGTCGGCCGTGTCGATGATGTCTAGTGCCCCCTGCCCGACTGACTCACTCAAGGCCCTGGCCAAACTGCGCCACGACGCCGACAAGCGCTTGCCCGTGTTGGTGTGGGCACTCGATAACGAGCCCGTCGCCAAGGCCAACATGCGCCGCTGGGCGAAGGAGGCACGCGACCTGGGCTTCACCTGCAAGGCCGCTGTGATCCCGCAGCCAACTGGCAAAAAGGTTGATTGGAACGACCTGCACCTGCGCTGGAAACCGATCGAGGGTGACGCCAACCGCGCCGAGCGCATCGAGCAGGATCTCGACGAGGCCCGCCATCACGGCGACTTGCTGCTCGCTGATTCGGCAGAGGAAAAGGGCTTCCTGATCTACCTGCGCGACGAGCGCAAGGAATTCAACTTCACGTTCCGCAAGCGCCTGTACTGGTTTCGGCTGGACCTTGATAAGTACGACCGCGCCATGAGCGATCTGGAGAACTCAAAACGGCACGATGACCAACTGCTTAACGACGACGAGCGTCGTTACAAAGCGTTGCGCCAGGCCGGCTCAGTGACCTGCATCGCCAACTGCAATTTCCAGGCGCTGTACTACATGCGCAACGACCTGACCGACGAGGCCTGGTACTACTTCCGGATCGAGCGCCCGCAGGGGCCTGCCATCAAAAGCACGTTTACGGCCAAGCAGCTGACGTCGGCGCCTGAGTTCGCTAACCGCCTGCTCAACGTCTCCAACGGCGCGATGTTTGAGGGCAGCGCCCAGCAACTGAAACGGATCTTGGCGCCCCAGCTGGACTGCCTGAAAGCCGTCAACACCATCGAATGGATCGGTTACAGCCGCGATCACGGGGCTTATGTCTTCAACGACCTGGCCTTTTTCGGCGGCGCGGCCCAGGCACGCAACAAGGAAGACTTCTTTGACCTGGGCAAGCTGAGCATCAAGTCGCAGAGCCAGTCGCCGGTACTGCACATCAACACCGACCTCAATGCCTACAACGAAGGTTGGTTCGACATCTACTGGCGCTGCTTTGGCGTCCAGGGCCTAGTGGTGTTGGCCTGGTGGCTGGGTGCGTTGCACGCAGAGCAAATCCGCCAGATCCACAAGTCACTAATGTTCCTGGAGCTGGTGGGTGAGGCCGGCTCGGGCAAGACCACCTTGGTGGAGCTGCTGTGGAAGTCGGTCGGACGTACCGATTACGAAGGTTTCGACCCGTCGAAAGCGACCGCTGCAAGCCGTGCGCGCAACTTTTCGCAGGTCAGCAATTTGCCGGTGGTGCTGATCGAATCTGAGCGTGAACAAAAGGAAGGCCAGCCGGTTAAACACTTCGACTGGGATGAACTTAAAACCGCCTACAACGGCCGCAGCGTTCGCTCCACCGGGGTGAAAAACAACGGCAACGACACCCATGAACCACCGTTCCGCGCCGCGTTACTGATCGCGCAAAACAACCCGGTGAACGCCTCGGAACCGATCCTGCAGCGTATCTGTCACGTCCATCTGACACGCGAGCACCACACACCGGAGACCAAGCAGTACGCCGAGCAGTTGGAGCGCATGCCGATGGACAGCATCAGCGGCTTCCTGGTCAAGGCGCTGCAACGCGAAGCCGAAACCATGCGCCTGATGGAGGAAAACACCTCCGGCTACGAACAGGAGCTGCTGGCCCAGCCAGGCGTTCGCACCGTGCGTATCGCCAAGAACCACGCCCAATTGCGCAGCCTGGTGGATGCACTGGCCGGGGTCGTGCCGCTCGGCGAGCGCCGCAAGGCCCTCGCGCACGCCGAAATCAGCCGCATGGCCCTGGAGCGGCAGCAGGCAATCAACGCCGACCACCCAACCGTGCGCGAGTTTTGGGACCTGTACGAATTCCTCAATGGCATGGACGAGAAAGCCGCGCTGAACCATGCGCGTCGCGATGGACTGATCGCCGTGAACCTCAACGAGTTTGTGGAAATGGCCGCCAACAAACGGCAGCAGGTGCCGCCGCTGAGCGACCTGAAACGCCTGCTCAAGACCAGCAAGTCACCCAAATTTCTGGAGTCGAACAAGCCCGTCAACTCGGCGCGCCAGGTCGACGCTTTCGACAAACCTAAAACCATTCGCTGCTGGGTATTCCAGGGCGTGTAACCACCGCAACAACAGGAGCTGCACTATGCAAAACGAACTCAAATCAGCGATTCAATTTGATGACTTTTACACCGTATTTGGCACGAAAGGGGTTGTCGCAATGGCCTGGTGGCTCGGCGCACTGCACGCCGACCGAATCCGCACGGAACATCACAGCTTCCCGTTCCTGCACATCGAAGGCGAAGCAGGCGCCGGCAAAACCTTCTTGACGGGCTATTTGTGGAAACTCGTTGGCGAAGAATCCCCTAGAGTTCACACACCGGAATACTCCACCCAGGCAGGACGTTCGCGCTGGCTTGCCGCCGCAGGAACAATAGGAAAGACAGTCGTGGTTCTGGAGTCGGTGCCTACCGAAAATCCTGCCTTTGACTGGGAGGAACTCCGCGACCTCTACAGCGGCGGAGTCATTCGCCGTGCCCAAACGCAAGGGACAGAAGACGCTTACTTCCATGGCGCGCTAACAATCGTCAGCAGTCAGCCCATCCAGTGCAGTGAAGCCCTCGAAAGTCGCATTGCCCATATGCACCTCGGCATTACTCACACAACAGAAAGCCTGAAAAGTGCCTCTGCCCTGAATCAACTTACCGCCCAACAAGCGGGGGCTTTCGGCCACGCAGTAGCTCAACGTGAAGACCAGCTTGTCAGTACCTTCAACAAGCTCGCGCCTGCCTATACGGCCTCGTTACTCGATGAACATGGCCATCAACTCAGTGTGCGTGCAGCCAAAAACGGTGGGCAGTTGATGGCTCTTGTGGACGCTCTCAGCTTGCTGCTCAACCTCACCAGTGAACAACGCCTCAATTCATTGAGCGCGGTTCGACATGTCGTCGAAACCGACTTCGTTCAATTCTGAATTCCCCGGTTTTGGCGCTGCAACGCCTGCCACCCAAAGGAGAAGCACCATGCACGTACAAGTCATCACCGGTGACGGCCAGAACGGGGAAACAATCCGGCTCAGGCTTCTGAAAAGCCTTAAGGACTGGATTGGCGAGACCGGGAAGATCGTTCACGCGGAAGCCTACGACCCAGCCGGGCTGGTCGCGATCCTGGAGGTTCAAGCGGTTAACAACGAAGAGATCCTGGCGCTGGAGTGCAGCCGGGACCAGATCCAGGCAGTTCTGGAATGGCAGTCAGCGACTGATGAGGTTGTTGAGTTCGAAAATCTGCTGCTGCACCTGGTGCGGAAGCAAAAACCAACCGGCGAAAGCCAGTAAGAAGGTGGTGCCGAAGGGCTGCAACCCCTCGGCACCGACCACCAAAAGGAGAAGCACCATGCAAGTGAATCAACCCAAAGGCGGCACCGCAGAGGCTACCACAACCCCGCTGGCAATCGGCGACACGGTCAGCTACGTCGCAATGACCGGCGGTGGCCGGGAATATCGGCTCAGCGCCCGTACAGGCGTAATCGTAGGGATTGATGGCAACGTTGCCACCTTGCGCGCCGCCAACGGTCGCACCGTTACGCAGCCGCTCGACAAGCTGACACCAGTTGGCCAGCCCAATGCGCTGACGCGCATGCTGATGGAGGCCCGCTCATGATCAAGCGCACCCTCACCCACTTCCACCTCTGCTGTGGCCTTGGCAGCGGCGCCGCTGGCTTCAGCGACTCCAAACCAGTCCTGGGCCCCGTGCAAGCTGAATGGCGCTGCCTGGGCGGCGTCGACGTCGACCCGGCCGGCTTACGCGACTTTCAGATGATGACCGGTGTGCCTGGCACGCTGATGGACCTGTTCACCCGCGAGCAATACACAGCGTTCCACGGCCAGCAGCCGCCCGCCGGCTGGAAGGAAGCCACCGCCGAGGATTTGCGCCGCGCTGCCGGCAACGAAGATCCGGATGCAGTGTTCATCAGCAGTCCCTGCAAGGGCGCCTCGGGCCTTTTGTCCGAGACTATGAGCCAGACGCCCAAGTACCGGGCGCTCAACGAGCTGACGTTGCGCTGTGTGTGGTTGATGCTTGAGGCCTGGAAGCACAACCCGGTGTCATTGATCGTGTTCGAAAACGTCCCGCGCTTAGCTACCCGCGGTCGGTACCTGCTGGACCAGATCACCAAGCTGTTCAGGCACTACAACTATGCAGTGGCGGAGACCACCCACGACTGCGGCGAAATCGGTAACCTGGCCCAAAGTCGGAAGCGCTTCCTGATGGTGGCCAGGCATATCGAGAAGGTGCCGGCGTTCCTGTACGAACCGGAAAAACGCAGCCTGCGCGCAGTCGGTGACGTGCTGAGCCGTATGCCGCTGGCCGGCGATATCGATCAGGCGGGACCGATGCACCGGGTGCCGGCGTTGCAGTGGAAAACGTGGGTACGCCTGGCCCTGGTGGAGGCCGGGAAAGATTGGCGCAGCCTGAGTCGGTTTGCGATCGAGGACGGTCACCTACGTGACTTTGTGATCGTGCCGGAATACCGCGCCGGTTATCTCGGTGTTCATGACTGGCAGGACACCGCCGGCACCGTCGCCGGCCGGTCGAGCCCGACCAACGGCAAATTCTCGGTGGCCGACCCTCGGCCTACGAGCAAATTCGAATACACCCAATACGGTGTGCTGCCCTATGACCGCCACTGCGGCGTCGTCACCGGCCAACGCAGCCCAGGGCAAGGGACGTTCAGCGTTGCAGACCCGCGTACAAGCGGCGAGCGCCACAACAACGTATTCCGCGTGGTGCGCAACAACCAAGCCGCTGGCACTATCACCGCAGGGCACGGCCCAAGCTCCGGTGGGCAGGTAGTGGCCGACCCTCGACAACCGTCCAAGGGCTTCGGCAAGTACCTGGTCACCGACTACAGCAAACCCGCTGGCACCGTGATCGCCGGCAGCACAACCGGGCAAGGCGCTTTCGCCGTGGCAGATCCCGCCTACAAAAACTGGCACCCGAACGCCAGCACTCAAAAGCTGCGGATCACCCCCTGGTGCGAAAGCGCCAAGACCGTGACCGGCTCGCAACAGGTCGCCAGCGGTGCTTTATCGATTGCAGACCCGCGTCCGGGCATGTCACGCAGCAAGGGCGATGCTTACCTGACTGGCGGGCATTACGGTGTGGTCGACTACAACGCCCCGGCCGGCGCCGTTTCTGCCAGTGCCTGCCACGACAATGGCCGGTGGTCGGTAGCCGATCAGCGCATGCCGGCGCCCAACGACCGGCTGACCTGCATGATCACCAGCCTCGACGGCACCTGGCACCGCCCGTTCACCACCCTAGAGCTGGCCGCGCTGCAATCGCTGTTTGATCCAGAGGACTACTGGTCAGCAGATCCGCAGACCGCCCGCGAGATCGAACGAATGCAGCGCGTTCGCAAGATCGAACAGGCCGGAGTCTTCATGCTGGACGGCATCAACGACGGCAACCACCGGGAGCGGATCGGCAACGCGGTACCGCGAGCGGCTGCAAGGGCAATGGCTGATGTGTTCGGCATGACGCTGCTGCTTTCCGAGGCTGGGGAGACCTTCATGCTCAGCAACGTGTCGATTTGGGTGAAGCCGGTAGCGATTGCGCTGAGCGTAGCGCAGCAGGAGGTTAATCATGTCTGACCTCTTCTTCTTGCAGGACAGCCGCAGCAACGTCGGCAGCCGGGCCATGTTCTGGCGTGAGGGGGGCGGCTACACCTCGAACCTGAACGAGGCTGAGCAGTTCAAACGCGAGTCCGCAGTCAAGCAGTACGAATGCCGCGAAACCGACCTGCCCTGGCCAGTGGAGTACGTCCGCACCCTGGCAGAGGTCGGCGTTGACTGCCAGTACCTCACCAAGTCAGAGGCCGAGGCCTACCGCAACGAAGACGGCCGCGTATATGTGGCCTACACACGCGAGTGGGACGGCAATGATCTGGTGTGGCGCGGCGGCAAAGGCCCAACCGGCAACCTCAATGACGCCATCCACCCGGCGGCGGCAGATGCCGCTTGGTACCTGGACCAAGGCTTCGAGCTTTGGCCATGCGGATACATCGTCGAGCTTTCACGTCCGGTGGTCCGGGCCGCGCTGCTCGACCACAAGCAGGCACTGCGCTCAGTCGCCCTCAAGCTGCCCAAGATCAAACGCCCGCGCAACCGCATCTTCAGCGACCGGCTCAACTGCGAAGGCTGCGGGCGTTTTCTCAGCGAGCGTCAGCGCTTCGACGACTGCCCGAACTGCGGCGCGGGGAATGCACCATGACCGTATTCCTTTTGCTTTACCTGTGCGCGGATGCAACCCGGACGGATTGCCAGGTGGTGATGGCGGATAGTTGGAAAGGCACTCACTCCTATGAGCAATGCTCCGCCGCCGTACCAGGCCTGACCGAGGCCCTGACTGCGCCCAACCGGAAGCGGCATCGATTCGTTTGCGAGATCCAGGACGACGTAGCGAAACCTGCAGAACATAAGGCAGAGCCCGAGTTCATTCACCAATCGTTTCGGATGTAAAAAGGGGTGAGCATGTTGGATCAACCACATCAAATTCTCGTGGGTGACTGCATCGAAATGATGCGGGCGCTCCCGAGCGGTTCCGTCAGCACCTGCGTAACCAGTCCACCCTACTTCGGACTGCGTGACTATGGGGTGGATGGTCAGATCGGGATGGAGAAAACGCCGGCGGAGTTCATTGCACGCTTGGTTGAGGTGTTCCGGGAAGTGCGTCGTGTACTCCGCGACGACGGCACGGCCTGGGTGAACATGGGTGACAGCTATGCATCAATCGCCGGAGGCTATGCCCCGGACGGTTCAGCAGGCAAGCACGATATCGTTTCCAAATCCACCAGAGGTGCAGTACGGCGAGGGCATCGGCGTCAGCCGCACAAAGGTTTCAAACAAAAAGACTTGATGGGTATGCCATGGCGCTTGGCCTTCGCTCTGCAGGACGACGGCTGGTATCTGCGTCAGGACATTATCTGGCACAAGCCTAACCCAATGCCGGAATCCACCCGTGACCGTTGCACAAAATCGCACGAATACCTGTTCCTGCTGAGCAAGTCACCTCGATATTACTACGACCAGGATGCGATCAAGGAGCCTGTGGCGCTCAGTTCGATCACGCGATTGGCGCAGGATCTCGAGCAACAGCACGGGAGTGATCGCGTGCCCGGAAAAGCAAATGGGCCAATGAAAGCTGTGCGTAGCAAGCGGGACAGCTTCAAACGCGATGATTCAAAGCGAGAACAAACTATCCCTGGGCAGTCGCTAGGAACGCACCGGCCAGGCCGAGAGGAAAGTGACTGGCCTTTGGATACTCGAAACAAGCGTAGCGTGTGGACCGTTCCAACGAAAGGATTCAAGGGGGCCCACTTCGCGACCTTCCCGCCCGACTTGATCCGTCCATGCATTCTTGCCGGAGCGCCACGCGGTGGCGTAGTCCTAGATCCATTCGGTGGAGCTGGCACAACTGCGGTGGTCGCTATGGAGGAGGGGCGCAGATCGATCTTGTGCGAACTGAACCCTGAATATGCCGAGATGGCTGAACTCCGCATAGCGTCGGCGAAGCTTGATGGGGCAGCCCAAATGGACGTATTCCTTGACGCCCAGGCGGTTAAGTCATGCCCTCCGCTTTCCTGCATTCCGGAGGTTCAACTATGAACAACGGTAAATCCTTCCCCTGGAACCTGGACCTCACGGGAGTCTGTGACCAATGCAACAGATCCCGTGCCCACGGCAACCACCAGAAATGCAGCAAGGCACGCCAGGCAGCCAACGCCAAGCGTCGGGCCGAGGAGGCCCAAGCAGGGGCCACACCGGCACCTAGAAAAAGTGCCGGCCTGTTCTGGTTACTTCGCCAGCAGTGATCGGCAACACTAAAACCGCAATACATCAGGCCCGGCGACGGGCCTTTTTTCATTCTGTTGGAAGAATCTTTCGATACATCGCGTGGGGACGCATATGGCAGATGGCGTAGAGGCCCGTGGCAATTCGGTACGGGTCTATTTTCGTTTCAATGGCGAGCTGTGCCGGGAGCTGGTGCCCGGCGGCAACACACCGGCCAACCGGGAGCATGCCAAGCGCCTGGTGACGGTGATCGAATACGAGATACAGGCCGGCACCTTCGATTACCGCCGGCATTTTCCCGAGTCGACCAAACTGGCAGAGAACAGCTTCGGCCATTACCTGGACCTTTGGCTGACCATCAAAAGCAACAGCGTGGCCGCGACATCTTTCCGAGGGTACAAAAACAAGGCTGAAGTCCATGTGCGGCCGCGCTGGGGTGACGTTCAGATCGATCAGATTGACCACTTGGACCTGCAGGAATGGATTCAAGGGCCGCTGTCGAAACGGCTTAAGAACAAGACCATCCGCGACATCATCAGCAATGTGCGCCAGGTATTCAGGCTCTACCGCACCCGGAAGAAGGTCGCGCACGACCCAACCGAGGGGTTATTCGTGCGCCTGCCCGATCCAGAGGCGCCGGACCCGTTCACCAGGGCGGAAATCAAGCAGATCCTCGACACACACACCAGCCGCACCCAGGAGCTGCTGATGGTGCAGTTCATGATTTGGGCGGGGCCACGGGTGTCGGAGACCATCGCGCTGGCCTGGGAGGACGTCGATCTGAAGCAGGGGACGGTGACTTTTCGCCGATCCAAGGTGCGCGGGGCCTACCGAGTGACCAAAACCCGACGCTCGACGCGTAAGGTGCGCCTGCTGGAGCCCGCGTGGGATGCCCTGCGCAAGCTGGACGCGATCAACCAGCTCAAAACCGTAGACACGGTCGATGTCGTCGAGCGGGACAACAAGACCGTCCGCAAACACAAGCTGCACTTCGTATTCCTGAACACCAAGAGCGGCCTGCCACACGTCAGCGACTTTGTCGTGAGGGACAGGTTCTTCAAAGCGCACTTGAAAGCGGCCGGCGTTCGCTACCGTGGGCCAGGCCAATGCCGCCACACCTACGCCAGCCAGTTGCTGACCACAGGCGTGGCGTCGGTCGACTGGATCGCGGAGCAGATGGGCCATACCAGCGCGAACATGATCCGACAGCACTACGGCATGTGGATCAACGAGGACGGCCCGGACGTCATCGGCATGCTGCAGCACGCCCTAGGCATTCATCCACCAAGTGGTGACGAAGCTCCGTAAACCGGGGTTCGAACGCGGGCAGTCCAGCAGCCCGTGTTCCCATGGATGTTCCCATATGGGCCTTTTTTACCCCCTGAAAACACAAAACCCCTGAAAACTTTAACGTTTTCAGGGGTTTAGTCGTTTCAAATTTGGCGGTGAAGGAGAGATTCGAACTCTCGATACAATTTCTTGTATACACACTTTCCAGGCGTGCTCCTTAAGCCACTCGGACACTTCACCGTATCTCGTCAAACCAGTTCAGTCTGTCGAGGCGCGCTAATGTAGTCGAAAGCCTTTCTGATGGCAAAGGTTTTTTTCAGAATTTTCATGCGGTTAGACCGGTATTCCGTGACGGGCCATGTGAGGGCGATGATTCTGCCATTCTCAGGCATCGACGACACGCGTCTGGAACGGTTGCTGCGCCCTGCCCAGGCGGTTTACCGCCGGGTATCGAGGGAAAGCCTGACCGGCCAGTCAGTCACGGCGCTTTACCAGGGCGGGCGTGGTGGGTAACGTCTGCGCATGCACCTCTATAACAAGTCCTACAAGGAACCGCGTCATGAGTGAGTTGATCTCCTACCACCTGGAAGACGGTATCGCGACCCTGACCTTGAGCAACGGCAAGGTAAATGCCATTTCTCCGGCGGTGGTCAGTGCGTTTAATGAAGCGCTGGATCAGGCCGAGAAGGATCGGGCGGTGGTGATCATCACCGGGACGCCGGGGATTCTGTCGGGTGGCTATGATTTGAAAGTGATGACCGCCGGGCCTAAAGAGGCCATCGGCCTGGTGACGTCGGGCTCGACGCTGGCGCGGCGCCTGTTGGCGCATCCGTTCCCGGTGATCGTCGCGTGCCCAGGGCATGCGGTGGCCAAGGGCGCTTTCCTGCTGTTGTCGGCGGATTATCGGATCGGGGTCGAGGGCCCGTTCAGCATTGGCCTGAATGAAGTGGCAATCGGCATGACCATGCACCACGCCGGTATCGAATTGGCGCGGGATCGTCTGCGCAAGTCGGCGTTTCACCGCTCGGTGATCAATGCCGAGATGTTCGACCCGCAAGGCGCCTTGCAAGCCGGCTTCCTCGATAAGGTGGTGGCGCCGGACGCATTGCACACGGCAGCGCTGGAGGCGGCTCGGCAGTTGAAGAAGCTCAATATGAATGCCCACAAGCAGACCAAACTGAAAGTGCGCAAGGCACTGTTGGAAGCCCTGGATGAGGCAATCATCCAGGACCAGGGCCATATCCTTAGCTAAGCCCCCACACCTGTTGTGTCAGAGCCCGACCTTGAGTCGGGCTTTTTCTTACAAGCAAATCCGAATCCTCCTTAGCCGCTCTAGTCAGCCCCTGCTGGCAATTGTTGAAACATGCACTTAAACATCGCCTATCTCCTACCTCTACCGGGCAATTGCCGAATACAGTGCA
Organism: Pseudomonas marginalis; assembly: GCF_024169655.1. Lineage (GTDB taxonomy): Bacteria > Pseudomonadota > Gammaproteobacteria > Pseudomonadales > Pseudomonadaceae > Aquipseudomonas > Aquipseudomonas paraveronii. The sequence goes on from NZ_JALJWV010000001.1 coordinate 4,694,558, forward strand.
CATCCGTACACTGCGCCACCTTTTCTCTCGATGGGCCACGTCGATGCTGTTTATGTTGCGTATGTTATTGATGGGCCTGCACTTTATCCTCGCCGGCGGCTTGGGCGTGCTGCTGGGGATCTGTCGGCCGTTCAACCCGGACAACAGCCGTCTGTGCGCGCGTCTGTATGCGTTGCCGGCGATGCGAATACTGGGGCTGCGCGTGAAGGCCGATGTCGATTCGCTGCGCAACAAGCCCGGCAGTTGCCTGATCATCGCCAACCACCAGTCCAACTATGACCTGTTTGTGCTGGGCACCGTGGTGCCGCACCGCACCGTGTGTATCGCCAAGAAAAGCCTGAAATGGGTGCCGTTGTTCGGCCAGTTGTTCTGGCTGGCTGGCAACGTGCTGATCGACCGCGGCAATGCGCACAAGGCTCGCCGCGCAATGCTCACCACCACCCGGACGTTGCAGCATAAGGACACGTCGATCTGGGTCTTCCCGGAAGGCACGCGCAACCTGGGCAAGGGCCTGCTGCCGTTCAAGAAAGGCGCGTTCCACATGGCGATTGCCGCCGGCGTGCCCATCGTGCAGGTGTGTGTAAGCAATTACGTCACGCATATGCGGCTCAATCGCTGGAACAGTGGTGATGTGCTCATACGCTCACTGCCGCCGATTCCTACCACCGGCCTGACGGTGGATGACATCCCGGCGTTGATGCAAGCCTGCTACGCGCAGATGGATGAATGCATCAAGACGATGGACCACCAATTGCAAAGTGCCGTAACAATAGAACTCGCTTCCAGCTAAGCTGCCCAACATCTGTCCCCCTGATAAGAAGTGATCGGCACCATGGGTAGAGTTGTTGCGGCCGCTGTTTATAGCGCCGGAAAGAAAGTTACCGATATAACCCTCGACGAAGGCGCGGCCTGGGCCGCCAAACCCGGGCATTTTGTCTGGATAGGCCTGGAAGAGCCCGACGCCCAAGAACTGGCCAACCTGCAACGCCAGTTCAACCTGCATGAACTGGCCATCGAAGACGCCCTGGAAAAACACAGCCGCCCCAAGCTGGAAACCTTCGGCGACGCGCTGTTTATCGTCACTTATTCACCGGTGCGCGAAAACGGCAAGCTGGTGTTTATCGAGACCCATATCTTTGCCGGCAACGGCTACATCATCACGGCGCGCAACGGGCACTCTGCGTCCTACGGCTTTGTGCGCCAGCGCTGTGAGGCGCGACCATTGTTACTGGAGCATGGGGAAGATTTCGTACTCTATGCGCTGCTGGATTTCGTCACCGGAAATTATCAGCCGGTGAGCGAGGCGATCCACGCCGAGATCGATGAGCTGGAGCGCAACGTGCTGTGCAGCTCACTCAATGAACACGATGTCCAGAACCTCCACGGCCTGCGCCGTGACGTGCTGCGCCTGCGCCGCTATGTGGCCCCGATGGTGGAGATCAGCGAGGAGCTGCAGAAGCTGAGTTTTCCGTTTATCGACAAGAACATGCGCCCGTATTTTCGTGATGTACAAATCCACGTCACACGGCAGATGGAAGACCTGGCCACCCTGCGCGACATCGCCAGCCAGACCATCGAGATCGGTGTGTTGCTGGAGGCCTCGCGCCAGAGCGTGGTGCAGCGCAAGTTCGCCGCGTGGGCGGCGATCCTGGCGTTCCCCACGGCGGTGGCAGGGATTTACGGGATGAACTTCCAGAATATGCCCGAGTTGCAGTGGCATTACGGCTATTTTGCCGTGCTGGGGTTCATCGCCGTAGGGTGCAGCGGGTTGTGGGCCAGCTTCAAGCGTTCGGGCTGGCTTTAAACCTTGGCTTCAGGCTTGTGCGCGACGAAGCGCATCATCCACTCCGCCACGGTCACACCGTGGTGGTCGCGCGCCAGGCTGGCGACGCCATTCTTGTAGACCTTCTCGCCCAAGGTTGTCTGAAGAATCTCCAACAACTCGCGGGAATAGTCGTGGATGAACTCCGGGTGCCCCTGGAAGCACAGCACCTGGTCGCCGATGTGGTACGCCGCAAACGGGCAAAATTCGCTGGAAGCGATGACCGTGGCATTGTCCGGCAAGGTGGTCACCTGGTCCTGGTGGCTGATCAACAACGTCAGCTCCGGCACCTCAGGGCTCATCCACGGCGCCTTGGCATCGACTTTATAGTCGTGGATGCCCATCCCCCAGCCCTGGCCGGCGCGCTCGGTCTTGCCGCCTAGCAGCAGCGCCAGCAATTGGTGGCCGAAACAGATGCCCAACAACTTGTCGCCGCGCTCATAGCGGTCGAGCAGGTAGGTTTTGAGCGTCTGAATCCAAGGGTCGGTGCCAAACGAGTCGGCCTTGCTGCCGGTTACCAGGTACGCGTCAAACACCTCATCATCCGAGGGGTATTCACCCTGCACCACGTTGTACACGACAAACTCGGCGGGGATCGGCTGCTTGGAGAACAGGCGCTTGAACATCTGCCCGTAACCTTGGTACTGATCAATCAAGCCTGGACGCAGGATATCGGTTTCCAGGATGCAGACGCGTAGCGACATAAAAAATACCTGACACGGCGATGGGAATATTGAACACCCACAGAGCCTGCCTTGAAATACCCCCGCAACGCAAGCCCGCGCACAGTGGATCGCTATCGTTCAGTGGGCAGCGTAGTGGTCAGACAAATACTTCACCCTGTGCGGCTTTTCGCAGCAACAACGCCGGCGGCGCGAAGCGTTCGCCATACTGCTCGGCCAGGTAGCGCGCGCGCGCAATAAAGTCATTCAAGCCGTACTGGTTGATAAATTGCAGCGCGCCACCCGTCCACGCAGCAAAGCCGATGCCGAAGATCGAGCCGACGTTGGCATCCGCCGTGGACATCAACACGCCCTCCTCCACGCAGCGCACGGTTTCGATGGCCTGGATAAACAACAAACGGTCGCGCACATCCTGAGCTGAAATGCGTTGGTCAGGGCGCTCGAATCGGCTTTTCAGTTCCGGCCACAAATACTTCTGTCCGCCTGCGGGGTACTCATAGAAGCCGCCCCCCGCCGCCTTGCCCGTGCGTTTGTACTCGTTGACCAATAGATCAATCACCTGCGTCGCCGGATGGATTGGCAGCACTTTACCTTCGGCCTGCAGATCCTTAGCCGTCTGCTGTCGGATATGGCTCATCAGGCTGAGGGACACTTCGTCGGACACCGCCAGCGGCCCCACCGGCATACCGGCCTTGCGCGCCTCGGTCTCGATCATCGGTGCAGCCACGCCTTCGCCGAGCATGGCGATGCCTTCGTTAGTGAATGTGCCGAACACCCGCGAGGTGAAGAAGCCGCGACTGTCGTTGACCACAATCGGGGTTTTGTTGATTTGCAGGACGAAGTCGAAACCACGCGCCAGGGTTTCGTCCGAGGTCTGCGTGCCCTTGATGATTTCCACCAGCGGCATCTTGTCCACCGGGCTGAAGAAGTGCAGGCCGATAAACCTGGCTTGATCCGCCACCGCCGTGGCCAGGCCGCTGATGGGCAAGGTGGAGGTGTTGGAAGCGATCACCGCCTCGGAGCCGACCACGTTTTGCGCGGCGGCAGAGACCCTGGCCTTGAGCTCACGGTCTTCGAACACGGCTTCGATGATCAGGTCGCAGCCGGCCAGGTCGGCGTCAGACTGCGTAGGATAAATACGCGCCAAGGTGGCTTCGCGCTGCTCGGCGGTCAATTGCCCACGGCTGACCTTCTTGTCCAGCAGCGTGGCCGAGTGCGCCTTGCCTTTCTCGGCGGACGCGAGGTCGATGTCCTTGAGCACCACCTCAACACCTGCGCAGGCGCTGACGTAGGCAATCCCCGCGCCCATCATCCCGGCACCAAGCACGCCGACTTTACGCGTGACGTAAGGCGCAAAGCCCTGGGGGCGCGAACGCCCGGCGTTGATGTCATTGAGCTGGAACCAGAAGGTGCCGATCATGTTTTTCGCCACCTGCCCGGTGACCAATTCGGTGAAGTAGCGGGTTTCGATCAGGTGTGCGGTGTCGAAATCCACCTGGGCGCCTTCCACCGCGGCGCAGAGAATTTTCTCCGGCGCCGGGAAGCAGCCATTGGTTTTGCTGCGCAGGATCGATGGCGCGATGGCGAGCATCTGCGCGACTTTCGGGCTAGACGGCGTGCCTCCGGGGATCTGGTAGGCCTTGTTGTCCCAAGGTTGCGCAGCCTCAGGGTGGGCGAGAATCCAGGCGCGGGCCTTGGCCAGCAGTTCGTCGCGATCCGCCGCCAGCGCGTCGATCAAGCCTGCTTGCAGGGCCTGCTGCGGTCGGATTTTTTTACCCTCCAGCAAATAGGGCAGGGCTTTTTCCAAACCCAGCAGGCGCACCATCCGCACCACGCCACCGCCGCCCGGCAACAGGCCCAGGGTGACTTCCGGCAGACCGAGCTGTACCGACTGGTCGTCCAGCGCGACCCGGTAATGACACGCCAGGCAAATCTCCCAGCCGCCGCCGAGGGCTGCGCCATTGATTGCGGCAACCACCGGCTTGCCAAGGGTTTCCAGGCTGCGCAGTTGCGCCTTCAATACCCGCACACTGTCGGAGAATTCCTTGGCGTGAGCCTTGTCGACCTTGATCAATTCATTGAGGTCGCCGCCGGCAAAGAACGTCTTCTTCGCCGAGGTGATGACCACGCCGGCGATCTCGTCCTTTTCCGCTTGCAGACGCGTCACGGTGGCCGCCATGGCCTCGCGGTACACGGCGTTCATGGTGTTGGCGCTCTGGCCAGGCATGTCGAGGGTCAGTACCACGATCTGGTCCTGGCCCTTTTCGTAACGAATGGCTTCGGTCATGACAATTCCTTGGGCTCAGAGGCGTTCGATAATGGTAGCGATGCCCATGCCACCGCCGACACACAGGGTGGCCAGGCCGTAGCGTTGTTGGCGCACTTCCAGTTCGTCGAGCAAGGTGCCGAGGATCGCGCAACCCGTGGCGCCCAGCGGGTGGCCCATGGCGATCGAGCCGCCGTTGACGTTGACCCGGGCGGCGTCGATGCGCATATCCTTGATGAACTTGAGTACCACCGAGGCGAAGGCCTCGTTGACCTCGAACAGGTCGATGTCTTCGACGCGCAGCCCAGCCTTGGCCAACGCCTTGCGTGTGGCCGGTGCGGGGCCGGTGAGCATGATCGTAGGGTCGGTGCTGGTGACCGCCGTGGCGACAATCCGCGCCCGCGGCTGCAGGCCCAACTCGCGGCCCTTGGCTTCCGAGCCGATCAACATCAACGCGGCACCGTCGACAATACCGGAGCTGTTGCCGGGGGTGTGGACATGGTCGATCCGCTCGACATGGCTGTAGACCCGCAGTGCGGTGGCGTCAAAGCCCATCTGCCCGATCATCTCGAAGCTGGGCTTGAGCTTGCCCAGGCCTTCGAGCGTGGAGTCGGCACGGATAAATTCATCGTGGTCCAACAGCACAATGCCGTTCTGGTCCTGCACCGCGATCAGCGACTTATTGAAGGAACCGTCTGAGCGCGCCCTGGCTGCTTTCTGCTGGGAATGCAGGGCGAAGGCGTCGACGTGCTGGCGACTGAAGCCTTCCAAGGTCGCGATCAAATCCGCGCCAATGCCTTGGGGCGTGAAGTGACTGTGCAGATTGGTTTGTGGGTCGAGCACCCAGGCGCCGCCATCGCTGCCCATGGGTACGCGGGACATCGACTCGACGCCACCGACCACCACCAGGTCCTCGAAGCCGGAACGCACTTTCATCGCCCCCAAGTTCACCGCCTCAAGGCCCGAGGCGCAGAAGCGGTTGACCTGGAGACCGGCGACGCTGACGTCCCAGTCCGCCACCAGCGCGGCGGTCTTGGCGATGTCGGCGCCCTGGTCCCCCACGGGGGTGACGCAGCCGAGGACGATGTCATCCACCTGGCGGGTGTCGAGGTCGCTGCGCCGGGCCAGCGCAGTCAGCAAACCCGCCACCAGGTTTACCGGCTTGACGCTGTACAAGGCACCGTCGGCCTTGCCTTTGCCCCGGGGCGTGCGTATCGCATCAAAGATCAAAGCTTGGGTCATGACGTCCTCGAACCGCTGTGCAGGTGTGCCCTTACCTTAGGCCCGATTGACACGGTTTCAATGACGGATGCGCTCATTGCTTTTGACCCCCTCGCTCGGACGAACGGTAGCGGGTGAGTGCAATCCTTTGATTAATCGTTTTAGCGGTCTAGCCAAGGCATTGGCGCCAAGATGGCGATAGGCCTCATACCTATTTAACTAAAATATACGACTGGGTGATACGAAATGGATCTAAGCCAGGCAGAACGAGGGCTCTAAGGTTCACTCAGTAGGAAGTTGCTGCCGGGTTTTGCTGGAGCAACCGTAAGAAAAGTGACACGTCACGTTGCGATACTGAAATAAACCGGCACGCATTTGACGCTCAGGAATAACAACAAAAGGCAGTCAGCCATGTTCAAACATTCGAAAGTACGTCAGGCGGGACTTATTCTGTTCGCCACCACACTGATTCTGATCCTGCCCAACCTGACCAAGGTGCTTGGCTGACGAATCACACACCTCATTCTGTGCATCAGGCTTTCCGTTTTTGGCAGCGCCTGCCGGGACATTGCGAATAGCGGTCCTGTTGCAGGGGCTGCCGTTTTGCCTGGGAAATTTCCGGTATCTTAGGCGCCATTCCCTCTCGCACCGGGCCTCCCTCTTGAAATCGATCCTCGCCCTCCTCGCCGTGTTCCTCGCCCTGCCCGCTGCCGCCGCGCAGTTGACCATTGAGTTGGACCACGCCAGCAAGACCTGGCAGACCGCCGACCTGCTCAAGCACCCCGATGCACAGACGGTGCATATCGTTAATGACGTTTCCTACAAGCGCAACATGACGTATCGCGCAGTCCCGCTGGCGGCACTCTTACCGGGTCTGCAGGCGAAAAACCATCTGCAGGCCGTTGCTCTCGATGGGTTCGCCGCCGAACTGAGCGCCGCGCCTTTGCTGGAAACCCACGGCGCCCGCGCCTGGCTGGCGGTGGAAGACCCCACCCAGCCGTGGCCCGCGCTGGCCGAGGGCAAACCGAGTGCCGGGCCGTTCTACCTGGTGTGGACGAACCCTCAGGCCGGGCACATCAGCCCCGAGCAATGGCCGTTCCAGATCGCCGGGATCAAGCAGTTGCAGACGGTCGCCGAGCGCTTTCCGGCGTTGTTGCCCGACCCGAAGCTGAGTGCGGATGATCCGGTCAACCGAGGCTTTGCGCTGTTCCAGAAAAACTGCATGGCCTGTCACCGCCTCAATGGAGCTGGTGATGCACAGGTGGGGCCGGACCTGAACATTCCCTACAACCCCACCGAATATTTCAGCGGCGATTTCCTCAAGCGCTATATCCGCGACCCGCAAAGCCTGCGCCGCTGGCCCCAGGCGAAAATGCCGGCTTTCGCCGCCGGTGTGTTGCCCGACAGCGAGCTAACGTTGTTGGTGGGGTATTTGAAGCATATGGCCGGACGTAAGCAGCAGCCCTGAGTTATTGCTGCTGCACCAAAACCAGCGGCGTCGGCGCCACAAACACCTTGGCATGCATCTGCTCATGCCCGCCGCCGCGACGCATGCCGCGCACCGGGCAAGCGTCCAGATAATCCAGGCCCACGGCCAGTTTCAGGTGCCGCTCCGGCCGCGCCAGTTGGTTGGTCACGTCAAAGCTGTACCAGGCGTCGTCCAGCCAGGCTTCGGCCCAGGCGTGACTGGCCAGGTGCGTGCTGTCCTCGGTGTACAAATACCCCGACACATACCGCGCCGGAATCCCCAGGCTGCGCGCACAGGCCAGAAACGCGTGGGTGTGGTCCTGGCAGACACCCGCACGCCCCGCGAAGGCCTCGGCGGCGCTGGTGTCGACCTCGGTGGCGCCGGGTGTGTAGACCATCGAGTGGTTGAGCGCATGCATCAGATCGATCAGGGCGCTGCGGTCGCGGCGCTGATGGCAATGCTGCTCGGCAAAGCGACGCAAGGCTTCGTCAGGCTCGGTCAGGCGCGTGCTGCGCAAGAACGGGAAGGCTGACTGGCTCTCGTGCTCAGCCTCGCGCAACTCGTCGATATCCACCTGGCCACGGGCGCCAATGATGATGGCGTCGTGGGGCTCGTCCAAGGTCAATACATGCAGGATATTGCCGAACGGGTCGACCTGGGCGCGCACCGGACGCGGCAGGTCCAGTTGCCAACTGATTACGTGCTGGCGCTCGCTATCGTGGGGCGTAAGACGCAGGTACTGGATGCTTGCGCGCACCTGATCGTCGTAGTGGTAGGTGGTTTCGTGGCTGATGGAGAGTCTCATGCCGCCTCCAGGTAGGAACTGTAGATGGCGTCGCCCAACTGGCGGACCAAGGGAATAAAGTCGGTCAGCCAGGCGTGCAGGCCTTCCTCGAGGATTTCGTCGATCGCGGTAAAGCGCAGGCGTGCGTCCATTTCGGCGGCCAGGCGCTGGGCCGGGCGGCCGTTGAGGCCGGGCAGGCTGGCGAGGATCTGGTCGATCTCTTCGCTGCAGGCCCGCAACGAGCGCGGTACATCGGCACGCAACAGCAACAGCTCCGCCACTTGCCGGGCGCCGGGGGCGTCGCGGTAGATTTCAGTGTAGGCCTCGAACGACGACAACGCGCGCAACAAGGCACTCCACTGGTAGTACGCGTGGGCCGTGCCATCGCTGACCGCTTCGGCCTGGTCGCCGGCCATTTCATAGCGCGCATCCAGCAGGCGCAGGGTGTTGTCGGCGCGCTCGATGAACGTGCCCAGGCGGATAAAGCGGAAGGCATCGTTGCGCATGATGGTGCCGTAGGTCGCCCCACGAAACAGGTGCGAACGCTCCTTGACCCACTCACAGAACCGGCTCATGCCGTAGCGGCTCAAGCCCTGCTGGGCGATATCGCGGATATCCAGCCAGGTGGCGTTGATGTTTTCCCACATGTCGGCGGTGATTCGCCCACGCACGGCATGGGCACTCGCCCGCGCAGCGCCGAGGCAACTGTAGATGCTCGCCGGGTTGGCCGCGTCCAGCGCGAAAAAGTGCAGCAGGCGCTCGGCGTGCAGCTCACCGTGTCGCGCGTGATAGTCGTCCAGCGTGCCGGTGATCAGCAACGGCATGGCCAGTTCATGCAGGCCGTCGCCGCGCCCGTCCTGGGGCATCAGCGACAGCGAATAGCTGACGTCGAGCATGCGCGCGAGGTTTTCCGCACGTTCCAGGTAGCGCGACATCCAGTACAAATCCGAGGCAGTTCTACTCAACATGGCATCAGTCCTCAACCACCCAAGTGTCTTTGGTGCCGCCGCCCTGGGACGAGTTGACCACCAGCGAGCCTTCGCGCAAGGCCACGCGGGTCAGGCCGCCGGGCACCACACGGGTTTCCTTGCCGGACAACACGAACGGGCGCAGGTCGATATGGCGCGGGGCGATACCGTTTTCGACAAAGGTCGGGCAGGTGGATAAACACAGGGTCGGCTGTGCGATATAGGCGTGGGGCTTGGCCTTGATACGGGCGCGGAAGGCTTCGATTTCCGCCGCGCTGGAGGCCGGACCGACGAGCATGCCGTAGCCGCCGGAGCCTTGGGTTTCCTTGACCACCAGGTGCGGCAGGTTAGCCAGTACGTGGGACAGTTCGTCGGGCTTACGGCATTGGAAGGTCGGAACGTTCTTCAGAATCGGTTCTTCATCCAGGTAAAAACGGATCATCTCGGTGACAAAGGGATACACCGACTTGTCATCCGCCACCCCGGTGCCGATCGCGTTGGCCAACACCACGTTGCCCGAACGATAGGCGGCAAGCAGGCCGGGGACGCCGAGCATGGAGTCCGGGTTGAAGGCCAGCGGGTCGAGAAATGCATCGTCGAGGCGCCGATAGATCACATCCACGGCCTTGGGACCGTCGGTGGTGCGCATGAATACGCGGTCATCGCGCACGAACAGGTCGGCGCCCTCCACCAGTTCCACGCCCATTTCCCGGGCGAGGAAGGCATGCTCAAAGAACGCACTGTTGAAACGCCCGGGAGTCAGCACCACCACACTCGGGTTATCCAGGGGGCTCGAGCTTTTCAGGGTGTCGAGCAGCAAATTGGGGTAGTGGTCGATCGGCGCGATACGCTGGGCCGCGAACAGCTCGGGGAACAGGCGCATCATCATCTTGCGGTCTTCGAGCATGTAGCTGACGCCGCTCGGGGTCCGCAGGTTGTCCTCCAGCACGTAGTAGGTGCCGTCGCCATCGCGAACGAGATCGACGCCGGAGACGTGGGAATACAGATCGCGGTGCAGATTCAAGCCCTGCATGGCCAACTGATATTGCTCGTTGGCCAGCACCTGTTCGGCGGGGATGATCCCAGCCTTGATGATGCGTTGTTCATGGTAGAGGTCGGCGAGAAACATGTTCAGCGCCTTGACCCGCTGAATGCAGCCACGTTCGACAATCCGCCATTCACTCGCCGGAATGCTGCGCGGGATGGTGTCGAAGGGAATCAAGCGCTCGGTGCCCTGTTCATCCCCGTAAAGGGTGAAGGTGATCCCGGCGCGGTGAAACAGCAAATCGGCTTCGCGCCGGCGCTGGGCCAGCAATTCAGCAGGGGTTTCAGCCAACCAGCGGGCGAACTCGCGGTAATGGGGGCGAACCTGCCCTGCCCCATCGTACATTTCGTCGTAATAAGTGCGGATCATGCCGTACTCCTTGTCACCCGGACGCGAGAATCATCGCAAGGCCCGTGCCAGCGGCATAAACACTTAAAAATCAGTGAGTTAAATAATAACGGACAGCTAAGCGCACCATCCTGGTGCGCAGAATGCCCAGCGTCCGGCCGCACGCTTCATCACAATGCGGGCTTTGACTATCAACAGCATAGCCAGAGTTGATTTCACTGCCCGGCCACCGTTGCGGATAATCGCCACCATCTGCTGAACAGGACCCGTCCTACAGCCCAATCCATCGCGCAATCGGTACCGTGTGCCCTCGTGTACCGACCGACTCCTCCGGTCTTCCCTTTCGGCCACCCTGCTCGGGTGGCTTTTTTTTGCCTGAAAATACAGCGCAAGTTTCGCCCGCTTTCAGACGCCACAAACAAAATCGGCCGACCCAAAGGTCAGCCGATACGCTGTGTTTCTCATACTGCTACATGGGTAACCCACGCACCTCCTGCTTGACGCCCCATCCTTCGATGATCCCGCCCAGCGGCTCGACCACCGCTTCAAAGTCTTGCTCGAAGTCTCCTATGCCGTCGTAGGTTGCAAACATGATCTTGCTCAGTTCCAAGTACCAGGCGCCATCGTCGCGCGCGCTGACCTGGGCATTCAGGGATTCGCCACGAAATCGACCCGCAGCCCTGCGCGCCCGTTCCTCGTCCGGGAAAATGGCGTAGAACTCGATGGGGTGGAACCGTGAAAAATCGAAGCCGCCCTCTTTCATGCGGCGCAGAACGTTGGTGCTGATGTCTTCTTGATAGGCTGTGCTCATGAAACGTCCTCCTCAAACCGATGGATAGACTTTCCGTGCTTCCCTAGCCGGCGCCGTACTGGCGCGGGGGCTACGACAATGACATCACCGCTGGAAAACAAGCATGTAGCTGACAAGACCAGACCTTAGCGATTCATTCGCTGATCTCACTTGCAGAGTAGCGCGAAGCTATCACCTCCACCAGAGGCGCTTGAATGGCAGACAGGGAATGTTCAGGCGGCGGGAGAGATGTCGAGGATCTGGATACTGTTCTGGTCTTTGAGAATCTTGACCGTCGGCTCGGGTTTGCGGCCGTCCAGATCATTGAGGTCCAGTTCGGCGGCCACCGGCACCAGCTTGTTGCGAATCATGTGTGCCGCATCCTCGAGGCTCGGCTTGCGCTCGCAGGCGAATCGCTCCACGGACTGCACGCCGTGATCATCAACGAAGGTAATCTGCCAATTTTGCATCGGTGCCTCCTCGATAAAGCCCGCGTGTGGGCTTACCTCTATCTGGACCTTGAGGGCTCGCTAAACGTTCCACTCAAGGTCGCAGGCACCGGATCAACCGCGCTTACTTCTCAGCGCGTTCCTTCAGGGCTTTCAAGGTGTTGAACGGGGCGTCCACCACAAACTTGTTGGCCAACCACGAGGGCACGCTGCCGCCTGGCTCGGTGTGTACCTGGTAGGTCACTTCGGTTTCATTGGCACCTTTAGGCACCAGTTTCCAGTAGCCTTCGACCTGGGCAACGCGCACGTAGCCCTTCACTTCCGGCTGATAGGTCGGCACTTCCAGCAGGGTGCGGGTCACGCTGCCATCGGCGGCCTTGGCCGTGGTGATTTCCAGGATCGAATCGCGGTCGGTCACCGGGAACGGTGCCTTGAATTGGGTGTAGGTCCAGCTCTTGACGCCCTCCTGCTTGAGCAGTTTTTGCGACTTGCAGTCATGAATCCAGGCGCAGGCACCGACCGCATCTTCCTGCAAGGCCTCGATCTTGGCCACGGGTGCCTTGATCACTGTCACACCGCGATACGCCTTGTACTTGGAACCGGCGACTTCGCTCAGCGACACCTTGATCCCGTCTTCATCCTTGGCGACTTGCCAATCCTCAGCCTGAGCAGTGGCAGCAAACAACACCGTAAAACCGCACAACACAGCCATTCGTTTCAGCGAACCCATTGTTGTATTCCTTATTGTTGAAGTTCCGATAGTAAAGCCATCAAGCCGCCGTCATCTGCTCCCACCAGCCGATCAACCTGATCGCATCGGCCTGGTCGGTGCCGCAGACCTCGATATCCGCCTTGAAATCACTGCACACCGCCGGCCGTTCCGGTTGCCCGAACAACTGGCATAAGTGTTCGACCGACAGGTGCAGACAGCGTTCGCCCGCGGGTTTGCCCTGGGGCATTCCCGGCAGCGGTGAACTGATGGAGGGGGCGATGCAGCAAGCGCCACAGCCTTCACGGCATTTCATGACCAGCAGGTCCTCGACGGCTCAATAGGGATGGCCGGGCTAGAGTACGCCCTTAAACAGCCGTTTTAAAATGGTCTAACAGGGGTTTTTCGCAGAAAACAAAAGTGACTGACCAGTCTGCGACAGATGGTCGAGTGTCGACGTCACCTGCGTAGGAAAAGTTTATTGCTTGAATTCGAAATCCAGCGCCGCGCCTTCCACGTCTCGCCGTTCTTCGTTGCGCAGTTGCAGCCTCATCTCATTGCTGAGCAGGCGGCCGTTGATCTGGAATGCACTGTTGTCAGACGGCTTCTCGCCAAACATTGGCGGCAACAACGGTACGTTTTTGGGCGCGGGCATGCTGCCGATGGGCTGCAAGTGCCTGACCATGTCGGAGGGCAGGGACAAATCCAACTGTGCCGGTGGCAATTGGGTCTGGGCCACTTCGTGGGCGGACTTGGACTTGCTCGCAATCGGCGCGCGTTTTTTTACCGGCGTGTTTTTTTTGTTCGTGGCCGAGACTTTTTTGGCCGGGGTCGGTTTTTTTGCGGGCGTTTTCTGCTCGGTGCTCGCGGCCGGGGCGGGGTTGACCACAGGCGTTGCCGCCAGCGTGGCGCCGACATTACTCAGGCTGAACAGGCTAATCACTAAAACAGCGCGAAAAATAGAAGTCATATTGCCAACAGCATTAACGGCAGAGGGCCATATGCTCGCTTGTTGAGGGCAGCATGACAAGCGCGGTGATCAGCCAGCTATCAGAGTTGTCTGATTGGCGAACCTCAAAAACCGGCGGCGGTTTCCTGGCATAACTGACTGGCGAGCATCCCCAAGGTCATCAGCGCCCGCTCTGCCTCGCGGTTCCACGGCGTGCCGCAGTTAAGACGAATACAGTGGTTGAACTGTTCCGTATTACTGAAGATCAACCCCGGTGCGATGCTGATGCCCTGTTGCAATGCACGCACATGCAGTTCCTGGGTATTGACCCGCCCCGGCAAACTGACCCACAGGATAAAACCGCCGGTCGGACGGGTCATCTGGGTGCCTTCGGGGAAATACTGCTGAACCGCCAGTTGGAAAGCACTGAGGTTCTTGCGATATTCCTGGCGGATGTAACGCAGGTGCCGATCGTAACCGCCGTTCTCCAGGTACGCGGCGACGCCCATCTGGGTGACGCTGCACGCCGAATGGGTGCTGAACATCTGCAAGCGCTGGATTTCCTGCTGATACTTACCGGCGATCATCCAGCCAATGCGCACGCCGGGTGACAAGGTTTTGGAAAAGCTCGAGCAATAAATCACGCGATCAAGGCGATCGTAGGCTTTCAGGGCTTTGGTGCGACCCAGCTCGAACATCAGTTCGCCGTAGATATCGTCTTCGACGATCTGGATATCGAAATCCGACGCCAGGCGCAGCAATTGTTTCTGCCGTTCCTCGGGCATGGTGCCGCCCAACGGGTTGCTCAGGCGCGTGGTCAACACCAGGGCCTTGATCGACCACTGATTGGCGGCCAATTGCAGGGCTTCAAGGCTCATACCGGTGGCGGGGTCACTGGGGATCTCTATGACCTTGAGGCCCAGCAGGTCCGCCAACTGCAGCAAGCCGTAATAGGTGGGTGACTCGGCGGCGATCAGGTCGCCCGGCCGCGTCAGCACCCGCAGCGACATCTGTAACGCATCGACACAGCCGTGGGTGATCACCACTTCGGAAGGGTCCACCACCACACCGGCATCGCGCATGCGGATCGCCACTTGGCGGCGCAACGGCTCGAAGCCGGGGCTGAACATGTAGCTGAATGCCCGTGGGCTCTGGAAGCGCGTGACCTTGGCCAACTGCTGGTGCAGTGCGCGTACCGGCAAGTAATCCACACTCGGCACGGCCGCGCCCAGCGGGAAGACGCCTTCGCGCCGCGACTCCACCAACACTTGCTGAATGATGCTGCTGCGGGTCACCAACCCCGGGCGCTCGACCCGGGCGATATCCGGCGTCGGTGCTGTCAGCGCCGGTGTCTGGTGTACGTAATACCCGGACTGCGGCCGCGCACGAATCAAGCCCTGATCTTCCAGATTGGCGTAGGCCTGTAACACCGTGGCATGGCTGACGTTGAGCTGGGAGCTCATCTTGCGCACCGAGGGCACGCGTTCGCCCGGTTGATAGACACCGCGCCGGATATCCTCAGCCAGTTGCTGGGCGATACGTTGATAAAGCAACAGATTGGTCATGACGCAGCACTCGATTTCACGGGTATTTTATTTTTGTGTGAAACATACCGGCACAGTTTAGAAGTGTACGGGGACAGTTGCCACAATAGTCGAGCGCGGGCGGCAGTGATAGAAAAAACTGTAAGGGTGGCCTGAGGAGTTTCGGGTACACCCGAAAAAAATGTGGGAGCAAGCCTCCTCCCACATTTTGCTTGCGCCAGGCGCCTAGCGGGCGGCCCCGAGCTGGCCTTTTGCGTCAGAGAACACGATCTCTACCCGCCGGTTCTGCGCGCGGCCGCGCTCGGAGGCGTTGACCTCCACCGGGTACTGGTCGCCATAGCCTTCGACCTGGATGCGTTTTTCGTCGATCCCCAGGTCCACCAGCACATCGGCCACCGATTGCGCGCGGTCGCGGGACAGTTGGAGGTTTTCCTGCTCGCCGCCGGTGCTGTCGGTGTAACCCTCGATACGCACGATGCGTTTGGGGTTCAGTTGCAGAAACTGGACGATTTTCAGCACGGTGCGGTTGGCCGAGTTTTTCAATTCGGCTTCGCCGGTGTCGAACAACACGTCGCCCAGGGTCATCACCAAGCCGCGATCGGTCTGGGTGGTGGCCAGGCTGGCGATCTGTTCTTCGAGCCATTTGCCTTGCTGCTGCACGCTGATCAGCTTGCTTTCACGCAGGGCCAGTTGCAGTCGCTGGCGCTCGAGTTCGAGTTTGGCGCCGTGTTCCTGGTTGAGTGCCTGCTCGGTGTGTTCGCGGGCGATCGCGCTGTAGCGCTGGCTGAGGTAAGCGTAATGCACCACGTCGGCGCCGCTGCCCCAGTAGCTGGACAAGCGATCGGCACGGGCCAGGGACTCTCCGGCGCGGATCACGTCCTTGGGCGCGAAGCGCAGCACATTGGCGTCTTCCTTGACCTTCTGGAAGTCGCTGCCCGCCTGTTGCAGGGCCTGCTCGCCATTCGGGTGGCTGGCGCAACCGCCCAGGGCCGCGCTGCCCAGCAGCACGATACAACTCAAACCACGGATCATCGGGCTCATTGGGCTTCTCCCAACTGCAATTGCTTACGCAGGCGGGTGATACGGGTATTGAGCACGTTCAGTTGTTCCTGGCTCTTGCGGGTCAACACTTGGGCTTCGGCGAGACGTGCATCCAGTTCGGCCTGTTCGGCCTGCATGCGCGCGTCCTTGTAGGACCGGTCGGCCATGTCGGCCTGGGCCTGGGTGAGTTTGCCTTCGGCCAGTTTCAGCTCAGGCGATTCATCGGGGTTGGCACCCACGGCATTGGCTTGTTCCAAGGCTTGCTGGGTGAGGCGTATTTGTTCATTCGGCGCAGGATCGGCTGCACATCCCGCCAGAGCAACGACGGCGAGTGCCGCTAAAAGAGGTCGAAAAGTCACTGAAAATCCCTACTTTGTTGGGGTGCCGACGGGTTGTTGCAATTGCGCTTTCCAGCGCTCCAGATTGCGCTGCAGCGCAGCTTGCGCCACACCAGACCCGGACAATTCTGTCATCTTTTTCGCCAGCTGTCCGCGCAGCCATGGATCATTGCACGCGGAGTTGTGGGAAATCGCCAGGTACAGGCCAGGCTGATCGACGGGTACGTCGTGGGCAATCAGGTCATTGCTCATGCCGAGGGTCTCGGCCATGGCCATGCCGGAGTAACGCCCGGCGAGTACGTAGTCCACTTCCCCGAGCAGCAGTTTCTGGAACGCCGGAGTCAAGGCAGGCAGGCGTTGCAGGGTCAATTGCTGGGCGGCGAAGGTTTCAAAGTCGTGGCTCAACCGCGCCCGTTCGGACACCGCGCCCTTGTGGCCGTGCAGGTCGGTGGCCGTGGTATAGGCCAGCGCCGAATCCTTGCGGGTCCAGACCAGATAATCGGTCTGCACCAGCGCCGGATGGATGTAGTCGAGAGTTTCCAGCTCGCCGAGATTCAACGGCGCATCGGCGAGCAGATCCATGCGCCCGCTGCGCACTTCATCCAAGGCCTGGGAGCGCGTGCCGCCGTAGAGCAGGTCGATTTTCAGCCCAAGGTCCTGGGCCACTTGCTGCAGCATGTCGGCGGTGGCGCCGATCAGGTGCGTGGGGTCCTGGGGGTCGCGCCAGAGCAAAGGCGGCGCATCCGGGCTGCCGGTCACCACCAGGCGCTCGCATTTGCCAGCGGCCAGCGACAAGGTCGGCAGCAACAATGTGAAACCCAGCAGTACGGCCCAGGGGCGCAATTCCATGGCGAGGTGCTCCGATAAATAAAAAGCCCGGTCACAAGACCGGGCTCTTTATAAGTGAAGCGACTGGATTAGACCAGCTTCTCCAACTCAGGTACGGCTTCGAACAAGTCCGCCACCAGGCCGTAATCAGCCACCTGGAAGATCGGTGCTTCTTCGTCCTTGTTGATCGCCACGATCACCTTGGAGTCTTTCATGCCGGCCAAATGCTGGATCGCGCCGGAGATACCGACCGCGATGTACAGCTGTGGCGCAACGATCTTGCCGGTCTGGCCGACCTGCATGTCGTTGGGCACGAAACCGGCGTCGACGGCCGCGCGGGAAGCGCCGACCGCAGCGCCCAGCTTGTCGGCCAGGGCGTACAGGTGCTTGAAGTTGTCACCGTTCTGCATGCCACGCCCGCCCGAAACGACGATCTTGGCAGCGGTCAGCTCAGGACGATCCGACTTGGCCAGCTCTTCGCCAACAAAGCTGGAAAGACCAGCGTCGTGGGCAGCGGAGACGGCTTCAACGGCAGCCGAACCACCTTCGGCGGCAACCGGGTCGAAACCGGTGGCACGCACGGTGATGACCTTGACCGCAGCGCTCGATTGCACGGTGGCAATGGCGTTACCGGCGTAGATCGGGCGCTTGAAGGTGTCAGCGCTTTCGACCGAGATGATCTCGGAGATCTGGTCAACGTCCAGTTGCGCGGCAACGCGCGGCAGGATGTTTTTGCCGTTGGAGGTAGCGGCGGCCAGGATGTGGCTGTAGCCAGCACCCAGCTCTGCTACCAGCGGCGCGACGTTTTCCGGCAGTTGGTGAGCGTAAGCGGCGTTGTCGGCCAGCAGTACTTTGCTCACGCCGGCGATTTTCGCAGCGGCTTCAGCCACGGCGCCAGCGCCCTGACCGGCAACCAGCACGTGGATGTCGCCACCGATTTTCGCAGCGGCAGCCACGGTGTTCAGGGTGGCCGGAGCCAGTACCTTGTTGTCGTGTTCTGCGATTACCAAGATAGTCATGATTAGATTACCTTCGCTTCGTTTTTCAGTTTCTCGACCAGTTCAGCCACCGACTTGACCTTGATGCCCGCGCTGCGTGCAGCCGGCGCTTCGACTTTGACGGTCTTGTTGGTAGAGGCGGTGGAAACGCCCAAAGCGTCCGGAGTCAGCACTTCGAGAGGCTTCTTCTTGGCTTTCATGATGTTTGGCAGAGACGCGTAGCGCGGCTCGTTCAAACGCAGGTCGGTGGTGATGATGGCCGGCAGTTTCAGCGAAACTGTTTGCGCGCCGCCGTCGATTTCGCGGGTCACGGCAACGCTGTCGCCGCTCACTTCGACTTTCGAGGCGAAGGTGCCCTGGCCGTAACCGGTCAGCGCAGCCAGCATCTGGCCAGTCTGGTTGTTGTCGCTGTCGATGGCCTGTTTGCCGAGGATCACCAGCGATGGCTGTTCCTTGTCGACAACGGCTTTGAGCAACTTGGCAACGGCCAGGGAGGTCAGCTCTTCAGCCGACTCAACCAGGATGGCGCGATCAGCGCCCAGTGCCAGGGCGGTACGCAACTGCTCTTGAGCAGTGGTCGGGCCGATGGAAACCACGACGATTTCAGTCACCACGCCTTTCTCTTTCAGGCGTACAGCTTCTTCCACGGCGATTTCGCAGAAAGGGTTCATCGACATCTTGACGTTAGCGAGGTCGACGCCGGAATTGTCCGCCTTGACGCGAACTTTCACGTTGTAATCGACAACGCGTTTGACAGCTACAAGAACCTTCATGGATTCCTCGTTACTCTCCGGTGAAAAGAAAGTCGCCTAGGCGAACCTGGCGGTTGATGCTCATCGGCACACAAGGGCACCTTCAAAACCTTCGGCTAGTGACGCAACGATGGAGAGTGATGACCGTTCGTCAGTGGTGACTGGGAGGTCATTCATGATCGCGACGTGTAAACTGCGCGCCAGCATTGGGCACGCGTCACCCTTTTATCGCCTTCGCCTGTCTTTAAAGGTGCTCTTGAAACCTACAGTCAGCCTACGGCGAGCGCAAAACCGACCGTATCTTGACCGGAACGCCTATTCTGGTCAATACGGCAAAATGGCCAGTCATAAGCCCCGTTGCTTTGATTTACCTAGCTTCCAAGCAATTCAAACAAACGTTTGTATTGGACGCTGAGAGTGGTGTAGATATAATGCGCCACCTAGAGAGAAAGGTGGTCATCCGCCTGCCCAGTGAACGCAGCGATGACGCTTACGACACCCAACCTCCACCCATTAGAAAAAAAGCCTGTGAGCCTGAGTAGGAGATAGCCTGTGGAACGCGAATACATGGAATTCGACGTGGTCATCGTCGGCGCTGGCCCGGCGGGCCTGTCTGCCGCCTGCCGACTGAAGCAGAAGGCCGCCGAAGCCGGTAAGGAAATCAGCGTCTGCGTGGTCGAGAAAGGCTCCGAGGTCGGCGCACATATCCTTTCCGGTGCCGTGTTCGAACCACGCGCCCTGAACGAACTGTTCCCGGACTGGAAAGAACTCGGCGCTCCGCTCAACACCCCGGTGGTGCGCGATGACATCTATGTGCTGCGCAGCGCCGACACCTCGACCAAGGTGCCTGACTTCTTTGTGCCCAAGACCATGCACAACGAAGGCAACTACATTATCTCCCTGGGCAACCTGTGCCGCTGGCTGGCTCAGCAGGCCGAGAACCTCGGCGTGGAAGTCTACCCAGGCTTCGCCGCGCAGGAAGCGCTGTTCGACGAAAACGGCGTGGTGCGCGGGATCATCACCGGCGACCTCGGCGTCGACCGCGAAGGCAAGCCGAAGGAAGGCGTCTACACCCCCGGCATGGAACTGCGCGGCAAGTACACGCTGTTCGCCGAAGGCTGCCGTGGCCATATCGGCAAGCAACTGATCCAGCGCTTCAAGCTGGACAGCGACGCCGACGCCCAGCACTACGGCATCGGCCTGAAGGAAATCTGGGAAATCGACCCGGCCAAGCATCAACCCGGCCTGGTGGTCCACACCGCCGGTTGGCCGCTGGACATCATGAGCAACGAGAACACCGGTGGCTCGTTCCTCTATCACCTGGAAAACAACCAAGTGGTGGTCGGCCTGATCGTCGACCTGTCCTACAGCAACACTTTCCTGTCGCCGTTCGATGAGTTCCAGCGCCTCAAGCATCACCCGGTGCTGGCGCAGTACCTGGAAGGCGGCAAGCGCATCAGCTACGGCGCCCGCGCGCTGGCCAAGGGCGGCATCAACTCGTTGCCGAAGATGGTGT
This sequence comes from Pseudomonas marginalis, assembly GCF_024169655.1. Taxonomy (GTDB): domain Bacteria; phylum Pseudomonadota; class Gammaproteobacteria; order Pseudomonadales; family Pseudomonadaceae; genus Aquipseudomonas; species Aquipseudomonas paraveronii. The sequence continues at coordinate 4,715,077 of NZ_JALJWV010000001.1, forward strand.
TCAAGGGCGGCGCATTGATCGGCTGTGACCTGGGCACCATGAACGTGGCCAAGATCAAGGGCAGCCACACCGCGATGAAGTCCGGCATGCTCGCCGCCGACGCCGTGGCCGAGCGCCTGTTGGCCGACGCCGAAGGCGGCGACGAGCTGACCAACTACGTCGACGCGTTCAAAGCCAGCTGGCTCTACGAAGAACTGTTCGCCACGCGTAACTTCGGCCCGGCGATGCACAAGTTCGGCCCGATCATCGGTGCCGGCTTCAACTGGTTCGACCAGAACATCCTCGGCGGCAAGATGCCGTTGACCCTGCACGACACCAAGCCGGACTATGCCTGCCTCAAGCTGGCCAAGGACTGCCAGAAGATCGACTACCCCAAACCCGACGGCAAGCTGAGCTTCGACAAACTGAGCTCGGTGTTCATCTCCGGCACCAACCACGAAGAAGAACAGCCGTGCCACTTGAAACTCAAAGACCCGAGCATCCCGATCGGCACCAACCTGCCGCTCTACGATGAACCGGCGCAGCGCTACTGCCCGGCCGGTGTATATGAAGTGGTGACCCAGGAAGACGGCGAGAAGCGCTTCCAGATCAACGCCCAGAACTGCGTACACTGCAAGACCTGTGACATCAAGGACCCTTCGCAGAACATCACCTGGGTGACGCCGGAAGGCGCGGGCGGGCCGACTTACCCGAATATGTAAGTCAGCCGCTTAAAGAAAGGCTCCCGGATGGGGGCCTTTTTTGTGGCTGGCATCAACTCAATGTGGGAGGGGGCTTGCCCCCGATAGCGGTGGAACAGTCAGCACATCGATGGCTGACCCACCGTCATCGGGGGCAAGCCCCCTCCCACATTTGGATTGTGTTTTGCCTGAAATACCTATGCGGCGCGCTCTTCGCCGGGATTGCGCTCAAAGTAGCGCTTATATTCGCGACTGAACTGCGACGTACTCTGATACCCCACGCTATGCGCCGCCTGCGCCACGCCCATGCCTTCCACCAGCAACAACTGCTGCGCCTTGAGCAACCGCAAACGCTTCAGATACTGCACCGGCGACAACAAGGTGCAGCGCTTGAAGTGTTCATGAAAGGTCGACGCACTCATGTGCGCATAACCTGCCAACGTCTCGATATTCAGCGGGTCGGCGTAATGGGCGTGCAGGTGATTCAACGAGGTGGCGATTCGTGAAAACTGCCCCTGCTGTTCCACCAACGCACGCAACACATCCGCCTGGGGCCCACGCAACGCGGTGAACAACAATTCACGCACCCGCGCCGGGCCCATGATCCGGCTTTCCAGCGGATCGTGCAGGCATTGCAACAGCCGCTCGACGCAACCGCGCATGGCGTCATCCAGCACCACCGAACTCATCGACTCCAAGGTCTGCGCGGTCGGCGGCGGCCCGGCCTGCATGCCCATGGCCATCACCAATTCGCCCAGCACCACCCGATCAATCCCCACCGTTACCCCCAACAGCGGTGCGCCGGGCGCCCGGGCGAACGTCTCGCATTCGAATGGCACCGGCATCGCCTGGATCAGGTAGTGCCCCGCGCCATACTCCAGGGTACGCGGGCCCAGGTACGCGACTTTGCTGCCTTGGGCGACGAACATCAGGCTCGGCTCATAGATCTGCGGCCCGCGCGCGACGTCGCAACTGGCGCGCAACACTTGCACACCCGGCAGGTGGGTCGGGGAGAAACCGTCGCGGGGCGTCAGCCTCTCGATCAAGGAAACCAGGGTGGCGTTGGCGTCGAGATGGCGGGTCAACAACATGGCAAAAAACTTCGCTAATAAGGGATGCGAGCATCATCGCAGGTCGAGCGCCCCGTGCATCCAAACCAGAGGCACTCCCGGACGAATAGGCATGAGACTCGGAGCAATCGCCATGGTCGCCTGCGGGGTCGGCGCGGAAAATGGCCCACCTCACTTGTCACTGCTTTTGCGAGGTTTGCCCATGTACACTGCTATCGGTTATGCCGCCCAGTCGGCCACCACTCCCCTCGCCCCCATGTCGTTTCAACGCCGCAGCCCGCGCGCCGATGACGTGGCGATCGAAATTCTGTACTGCGGCGTGTGCCATTCCGACATCCACCAGGCCCGCAACGAATGGGGCATCGCCGTGTACCCGCTGATGCCGGGCCATGAGATTGTCGGCAAAGTCAGCGCCGTCGGCGCCAACGTCACCGCGCATAAAGTCGGCGACCTGGTCGGCGTCGGCTGCATGGTCGACTCGTGCCGCCACTGCGCCGCCTGCCAATCGAACCTTGAGCAATACTGCCTCGAAGGCCCGACCATGACCTATGCCACTCCGGACCGTGTCGATGGCAGCAACACCATGGGCGGCTACTCCGACAGCATCGTGGTCAGCGAGCATTTTGTGCTGAAGATCCCGGCCAAGCTCGACCTGGCCAGCGCCGCACCGATCCTCTGCGCAGGCGTCACCACCTACTCGCCGCTCAAGCACCACGGTGTGAAGGCCGGCGATAAAGTCGGGATTCTCGGCATGGGCGGCCTGGGCCATATGGGCATCAAGTTCGCCAAGGCCATGGGCGCCGAAGTCACGCTGTTCACCCGTTCTGCGAGCAAGGCCGAGGAAGGCCGGCGCCAGGGCGCGGACCATGTGATCGTGTCCACCGACGCCGCGCAAATGAAAGCCGCCGCCGGGCACTTCGACTTCCTGCTGGACACCATCCCGGTGCAGCACGACCTGAACCCCTACCTCGATGTGCTGCGCTTTGACGGCGTGCATATCTTGGTCGGCCTGATCGAGCCGGTGGACCCGCCCGTCAACGCCGCCAAGTTGGTGCTGGGGCGTAAAATGCTCGCCGGTTCGCTGATCGGCGGCATCGCAGAAACCCAGGAAGTCCTGGATTTCTGCGCCGAGCATGGCATCAGTTGCGACATCGAAATGCTCGACATCCGCCAGATCAACGAGGCGTTCTCGCGCATGATCGCCGGCGATGTGAAGTACCGCTTTGTCATCGACATGGCGACCTTGAAGGCCTGATCAGGCCTTCGCGCCCAACTGCGCAGATAGCCGCGCCGCGACCTGTTTGATCACGGGAATCAGCTCGGCCATTTTCTCCAGCGGCATGTAGGGCACGGTACTGGCGATGCTGATGCCGGCGACGATTCGCCGGCTGGCATCGCGCACCGGTGCCGCCACGCAGCGGATCGACGGTTCGTTGTCTTCCAGGTCGAACGCATACCCGCCCAGCACATACTCATGCATGCGCTGCTCGAATTGCGCCCAGGATTGCTCCGGGTGTTGCGGCCACTGCAGGTTTTTCCCTGCCGTCGGCTGGCTGACTTCGTACAGGCGCTGCCACTCATCGACGCTGTCATCCAACAGCAACGCCTTGCCGATGCCGGTCCGCGCCAGCGGCATGCGATGGCCGACCCGCGAGCGCATTTCCGGACCGTTGCGACCGGGATTTTTGTGCAGGTAGAGCACGTCGTCGTCTTCACGAATCGCCAGGTGGATGGTGTCGCCAGTCAGCGCCGACAACTCGTCCAGATACGGCACCGCCAGGGTCACCAACGGCAACTCTTCGCGCGCCTGAAACCCCAGCTCGATCAGCTTCGGCCCCAACAGGTAGCCGACTTGCGGCACCACGCGCAGGTAGCGCTCCTCCACCAGGCAACTGGCCAGGCGGTGCGTGGTGCTGCGGGTGGTGCCGATGCGCCGGGCGATCTCTTTCAGATCCCGCGCACCGGCCGCCACCGCCTGCACCACGCCCAAGCCACGCAGCAAGGTCTGGGTGCCGGTGGGGGCGGCGTCTTTGACGGGGGTGTGGGCGGTTTCCTGCATATCGGGCCTATGTGGTGGTACGAAAACGAGCGGCATTATGGCAAATACCGAACCTCAGTACAGTGGCGATCCCAATGTGGGAGGGGGCTTGCCCCCGATGGCGGTCTATCAGTAACAGATGTGCAGACTGGCACGCCGCCATCGGGGGCAAGCCCCCTCCCACACTTAGATCTTCACATGGCATGAATTCAGCGTTGCTTCATGCGGTCGATGATGACCGCCAGCAACAGGATCGAGCCGCGGATCACGTACTGATAGAACGTGTCGATATTCTTCAGGTTCATCGCATTCTCGATGATCGCCAGAATCAGCACCCCGGCGATCACATGACGGATCATGCCGATGCCGCCACTCAACGACACCCCGCCCAACACGCAGGCGGAAATCACCGTCAGCTCAAAGCCCTGGCCGATCATCGGCTGGCCGGAGGTCATGCGTGACGCGAGGATCACCCCGGCCAATGCGCCGATCAACCCGTGTACGGCAAAGATGATGATCTTGGTGCGGTCGACATTCACCCCGGCGAGCAATGCCGCTTCCTGGTTGCCGCCGATGGCCATGGTGTTGCGCCCGTAGGTGGTGTAATTGAGCAGCCAGCCGAAGAACACAAAGCACAGCACGGTAATGATGATCGGCACCGGCACGCCCAGCAGTTGGCCGTTGCCGAGCACGAAGAAGCGCTCGTCCATCACGCCGACCGCCTTGCCGTTGGAGAAGATGTAGGCCAGGCCGCGCACGATCTGCATGGTCGCCAAGGTGGCGATCAACGCATTGATGCGCAGCTTGGCGATGACGATGCCGTTGATCAGCCCCACCACCAGGCCCATGGCCAAGGCTGCCGACACGCCGAGCAGCACACTGTCGGTGTCACGAATCACGATCCCGGCCACCACGCCGGCGCAGGCGATCACCGAGCCCACCGACAAGTCGAAGTGCCCCGACGCCAGGCAGAACAGCATGGTGCAGGCGGCAATGCCCACCGTGGAAATCGCCAGGCCCAGCCCGCGCATGTTCAGCGGCGAGAGAAAGTTATCGATAAACAGTGCGCTGAGCACAAAGATGCCCAACGCGGCGAGCAGCATCACCCAGTCATCGAGAAACTTGCGCTGGTTGAAACCCGGCCAGAAGCCTTTTGCAGTTTTTACCTGAGACATACCTGTGCCCTCGAATTCTTCAAGCCCGCATCCGCGGGAGCGCCAGTTGCAGCAGCCGTGCTTCATCCGCTTGTTCGCGGCTCAATTCACCGGTCAGGGCGCCTTCGCACAGCACCAGAATACGGTCAGAAATCCCCATCACCTCCATCAGGTCGCTGGACACCACAATCACCGCAATACCGCTGGCCGCGAGGTCATGGATGATCTGGTAGATCTCCGACTTGGCGCCGATGTCGATGCCCCGCGTCGGCTCGTCCAGCAGCAGCACCTTCATCGGCATCGACAGCCAGCGGCCGAGAATGGCCTTCTGCTGATTGCCGCCGGACAGGTACATGATCTTTTGCTCGGCGTTTGGGGTCTTGACCTTCATCGCGCTGATTTGCCGGCCGGCGTTGCCCTGCTCCCAGCCCTCGCGCAGCAGCCAGCCGAACCGGGAATGGGCGCCGCGCGCGCTGATGTTGATGTTCTCGGCCACGCTGGACAGCGGGATGATGCCCTCCTTCTTGCGGTCCTCCGGGCACAGCAGCACGCCGGCGGCGATGGCGTCGCGGGGTGAACGCAGGTTCAGACTTTCGCCGCACAGTTCCAACTGCCCCGCCGTGGCGCGCTGCAAGCCGCTGAGCAGGCGAAACAGCTCGGTACGCCCGGCGCCGACCAAGCCGAACAGGCCGAGGATCTCGCCCTTGCGCACGTCAAAACTGATCGGCTCGCGCAGGCCGGGGCCGAGCAAACCGTCGACCTTGAGCGCCACCTCGCCGTGCTCGCGCGGCCGATAGTCGTAAATGTCCTGGATGTCGCGACCGACCATGCAGGTGACCAACTGGTCGTGGCTCAGCGCGCTCATGTCGTCGAAGGTGCGCACGTAGCGGCCGTCCTTGAACACCGTCACCGCGTCGCAGATGCGGAACACTTCTTCCATGCGGTGGGACACGTACAGCACCACTTTGCCCTCGTCGCGCAGGCGCGTGATGATCGCCATCAGCCGGTCGATCTCGCGGGCCGACAGGCTGCTGGTCGGTTCATCGAAAGCAATCACATGCGCGCCACGCGACAGCGCCTTGGCGATTTCCACCAGTTGGCGCTGGCCCAGGGACAGGCGGCCGAGCTTCTCCTGCGGGTCGATTTCATCGGCCAGACCCTTGAGGCAGGCCAGCGCCTGCTCGCGCAGCCGCCGGCGGTTGACCACGCCGAAGCGCGCCGGCAAATGCCCGAGGAACAGGTTCTCGGCGACGCTCATTTCCGGCACCAGATGCAACTCCTGGTGGATCACCGCGACGCCGCTGGCGATGCTGTCGGCCGCGCATTTGAAGGCCATGGTCTGCGCGCCGATCTGCACGTTGCCGCTGCTCGGGATGTAGGCGCCGCCGAGGATTTTCAGCAGCGTCGACTTGCCCGCGCCGTTCTCGCCCATCAGCGCGTGGACCTGCCCCGGGTGGGCAGTGAAACTGATGCTGTCGAGCGCCTTGACCCCGGGGAAGGTTTTGCCGATGCCGTCAAAGCGCAGTGCCGCTGCGGTCATTTCCACAGCCCGATCTTGGTCAGTTCTTCCTGGAAGTTGGCGCGGGTAATCAGCGTCACTTCGTCCATCGCCGTGTACTTCGGCGGTTCCTTATCGGTGGTGACCCACTCGTACATCATCAGCGCAGTGTTGTAGCCCTCGATGTGCGGGCTGGGCAGCATCGAACCGAAGAAGCCGCTGTTGGCCTTCTTCAACTCACCGATGGCGTCGGTGCCGTTGATACCGATGCCGATCACGTTGGCGGCTTTGAAGCCGGCGCTTTCGGTAGCGCGCACGCCGCCGAGCACGGTGTTGTCGTTCATGCCGCCGATGATCAGGTTCTTCGCGCCGCTGGGCAGCTTGACCAGGGCCGAGTTAGTGGCGTCCATGCTGCCGGGCACGTCGAGGGTCTTGAGCGCGGCGGTGAGGATGTGGTCCTTGGGAATGCCCGCTTCTTCGAGGGATTTGATCGAGCCGTCGGTGCGCTTTTTACCGGTGTCGAGTTCGTTGAAAGTGGTGATCACCGCGTAGGTGTCCTTCCAGTCCCAACCGCGTTTTTTCGCCTCGGCGGCCATCGCCGCGCCTTGCTTCTGGCCGACTTCAAAAGCGGCCATGCCCAGGTACGGCACGTCCTCCATGAAGTTGCCCTTGGCGTCGACGAAACGATCATCCACGGCGATCACTTTCAAGCCGTTGGCTTTGGCCTTGGCGACAATCGCCGGGCCGAGGGACACGTCCGGCGGGCAGATCACAAAACCCTTGGCGCCGTTGGCGGCCAGGCTGTCGATGGCCGAGAGGGTTTTCTCGCCGTCGGGCACGGCGATCTTGATCACGCTGAAACCATGTTCCTTGCCGGCTTTTTCGGCGAAGGCCCATTCGGTCTGGAACCAGGGTTCTTCGGCTTGTTTGACCAAAAAGCCGATTTTTACCTCTTCGGCAACGGCCAGACTGCTGAGGCCGCTTAACGCAATGGCGGCGGTGAGTACGCGTAGGGCTTTTTTCATGAACGACACCTCTTGTTGTTATTGGAGAGTGACAAGTTCTAGTCGTGGTACATCACCGACCGCCCGCCATCGATCATCAGGCAGGTGGCGTTGATAAAGGGCGCCTCATCGGTGGCCAGAAACAGCGCGGTCATCGCCACCTCCACAGGTTGGCCGATGCGCTTGGGCGGGTGCAGGTCGAACGCGCGCTGGCGCTCGGCGTGGGGGTCGGGGAAACCGTTCCAGTAGTCGACGTTGAGCTGGGTTTCGATATAGCCCGGCGCGATGGCGTTCACACGGATGCCCTTGGGCGCGTATTCGATGCCGAGGGCGCGGGTCAGGCCGAGCAGGCCATGTTTGGCGACGGGGTAGGGAAAACAGCCGGGAATGATGTGGCTGGAATGGGTCGAGGCGATGTTGATGATGTTGCCGATGCCCTGCTCGATCATGTGCGGCAACACTGTGCGGCAGCCGTACCAGGCACCGTCGAGGTCGATGGCGAAGCAGCGCCGCCAGTCCTCGTCGGTCATCTGCAACGGGTCGCGGAACACATTGACCCCGGCGCAGTTGACCAGCACATCGACGCGGCCGAAGCGCTCGATGGCCAGATTGACCAGCGCCTGCCATTGCGCCTGGGACGTGATGTCGACCGGCTGCGCGACGATCTCGGCGCCGCGTTCGCGCCAGTGGGCGGCGACTTGCTCGACCTTTTCGGCCTGGATATCCGCGATCACCAACCGCGCCTGCTGGGCCTGGAAGCAGGCAACGATTGCCTCGCCAATGCCTTGGGCGGCGCCGGTGATGATCACCACCTTGTGCTTCAGCCGCTCGCCATAGGTCGGTTCGGGCACAGCGGGGAGTGACAGAGGGTGTGCCTGCATCGCTTCACCTGTTTTATTTTTGGTAGTGAGTGCTGATGCAGCCGACTATAAACCCAGACCTTTAAATATCTCAATATATAAATTTACATCCCACATAGTGAGAATACATATAAAAAAACCGGCGTCGGACGCCGGTTCTCACGGGGCTCTTCATCAGCCCTGGGCGAAATCCCGCAGCGCATCGCCTTCCATGCGGTAGCGCACCCACTCTTCCTGGGGCTGGGCGCCGATGGATTTGTAGAAGGCAATCGCCGGCTCGTTCCAATCCAGCACGCTCCACTCGAAACGCCCGCAGCCGTTGTCGCAGGCGATCTTCGCCAGGTGGCGCAGCAACTTCTTGCCGGCGCCGCCGCCGCGTTGCTCGGGGTTGATGTAGAGGTCTTCGAGGTACAGGCAGTTGCTGCCCAGCCACGTGGAATAGCTGAAAAAGAACACCGCGAACCCGATCGGCAATCCGTCGCGCAGGCAAATCAGCCCATGGGCAGTCGCGCCCTCGCTGAACAGGCTGCGCTCGATGTCCACCACACTGGCGATCACTTCATGACGAGCCCTCTCAAACTCGGCAAGCTCGGTAATGAAAGTCAGGATCTGCGCAGCATCGCTGGGCACGGCGGGGCGAATCTCGATGGTCATGGGCGCGCCTTGGGTAAATTCAAAGGCCACATACTAAGACGGTTTGATGACAGATTGCAGTGCAATTTCGGGGTAGCCAGGGGTGGCCACACAAAATCTTACAGGTGTCCTGAGACCGCTCGTCGGCATCGAGGCACGAACAGCAAATGAGGGCTGACCAATAAAGGGTAAGGACATTAATCCTAATGGAGACACCCTCATGAAGCATTCCAAGTGTGCCGCCCTCGCCTTCACCGCGCTGTTGTCCGCAGCCTCGCTGAGCGCCTTCGCCGCGTCCTCGTCCACCGGCAAGACCGATCCGGTCGACACTCCGCCGAGCCCGGCGACCCAGGAATCCCAGGACTCGATGGGCACCGGCCTCGACACCAATGGTGGCGCGATCATCGACAACGGCGCCGACCCGCGCACCCAAGGCAACGACACCCAGCGCCAGGTGCCAGCGGCCGTCGGCAACGGCAAAATGGGCCCAGGTGTCAATCAGCCCAATATCAACAAGGGCGACGACTCGAATATCCCTGGCGCACCGAAACAGCCTGCGCCTTGATGCATCGAATAGGGGGGTTAGTCGGCCAATAGCGCATCGACTTCGGCGGTGCCGGGAGACGTCGCCGGCCCCCAGCGCGTCACCGCCAAAGCCGCCGCTGCATTGGCACGGCGGGCCGCGTCGAGAGCTTTCAAACCGTTGGCCAAACCGGCGATAAACACGCCCGCGTGCGCATCTCCCGCGCCATTGCTGTCGACCGCCTGCACCTTGAAGCCGGGCACATGCTCGAGCGCATTCGCCCGCCCGACCCAGCAACCCTTCGGTCCATCGCGCACCACCCGTAGCGTTTCGGCGGGCAGGTGCTGGTTGAGCGCCAGCAGCGCCTTGGCAATATCCGCCGCGCCAGTGAACGCCACGGCTTCCGGGCCGTTGCTGGTCCAGATGTCGATACGCGGCAGCAGCGCGCGCATCAACGCCGAATCCGGCGCCTTGACCAGCGGGCCAGGGTCGAAGACCACCGTAATCGCCCGTGGCAGCGCCAGTAGCCAGTCGATCAGCGGCTGGGCCTTGCCGTTGAGGAGCAGGCTGTAGCCACTCACGTACACGTAGTCATCGGCACGCGGCACGACGTTGGCCAAGTCCTCGGCGCTCAGCTCACCCTCGGCGCCCATATGGGAGATGAAGGTGCGCTCGGTGCTGGCTTCGGTCAGCGCCACGCACAGGCCGGTGTCCTTGCCGCCGCTGGCAGGCAGCGCCATTTCGATGCCCTCGGCGTGCATCGCTGCGCGGGCCAGGTCGCCGAAACGCCCAGTGCCATGGCGCCCCAGGTAGACCGCCGGCAGCCCGTTGCGCCGCGCCGCCGCCATCACATTAAAGCCGCCGCCGGCTTCGAAACTGGCCGATTGCGCCAACACATCGCCGCCGCTCGCCGGCAATTGATCGAGGGCCATGACCAGGTCGACGATGACCTGGCCGGTGTGCAACAACCTAGGCATTGGCACGCTCGACTAACGCCGGACGACGGTCAGCGGCGCCGCCCAATGCCGCATACATCCCGCCGGCTACCAGGAAAGTCACGATCCAGCCCAGGCCGTTGTGGCCCAGCCAGGAGTCGGACAACGGCCCGGCGAACCAGATGTTGTCGGCGGTGGTGCCGATGGTGGTGAAACTGAACCCGAGCCCGATCGCCACGGCCCAGGCACCCAACGCACGCCATTCCACGCCGCCGCGATACCAATAGGCGCTGCTTGGGCTGACGTCCAGCAGGTCCTTGGGACTGTAGTAATGACGGTGAATCAGGTCGACCACGAAGATCCCCACCCACGCGGTAATCGGCACCGCCAGTAGCGAGATGAAGGTGATGAACGGGCCGTAGAAACTGTCGGCGATCAGCATGAAGTAGATGGAGCCGGCGAAGATCGCCACGATATCGACGATCACCGCGTACACGCGCTTGACCTTCAAGCCGAGGGTCAGGGTGGTGAGACCGGCCGAATACACCGACAGGTTATTGGACAGCAACAGCCCGCCAAACGCCGTGATCAGGTACGGCACAGCCATCCAGGTGGGCAGCATGTCGCGGATCGCGACGATCGGGTCAGTCGCCGACGCCAGGTCGTTATTGCCCACCGACAGCAGGCCACCGAGGGTGATCAGCAGCACCAACGGAATGCCCGCGCCGAACGCGGCGGATGCCACCAGGCGCACGGCCGTGACGCTGCGGTGCTGGTAGCGCGACATGTCGGCGCCGGCGTTGGCCCAGCCGATACCCGTGCCGGCGGCCATGGTGCCGATGCCGATGAGCATCGCGCTCATGGGCGCCGGGGTGGCGTTGAACACTGCGCTCCAGTCGATAGTGGCGCAGAGGAAGCCGCCGACCAGAATATTCAAGGCGCCGAACACGTAGGTCGCCCACTTCTGAATCGCCAGCAAGGTGGCGTGGCCCAGGCCGGAAACGGCCAGGGTCAGCAGCACGAAAATGGCGATGAACAGCAGGGTCAGCAGCGGCGCACTTTTCGCCGCGACCGGGGTTTGGAACAGGATCGTACACAGCGACAGCAGCACGAAGGCGGCGGTGGTGGTGTTGACGGTTTCCCAACCCAGGCGCGACATCAACGACACCAGCGTCGGCCCGATATTGCCGCGCACGCCGAAAATGGCGCGGGACAGCGTCAGGCTCGGCGCGCGCCCACGACGCCCGGCGATCGAGATGACACCCACCACCGCGAAAGAGCCAGCGGCGCCAAGGATGGCGACGATGACCGCCTGCCAGATGGCCAGGCCGCGAAACGCAACCAGGGTGGCGCCCAGCGGCAGCCCCAGGATGCTGATGTTGGCCGCGAACCACACCCAGAACAGTTGCAGTGGATGGCCGTTGCACTCGCCTTCGGGGACCGGTTCGATGCCGCGTGTTTCCAAGCGCCCGGCGCTTTGGCCGGAAGTGGGCGTACTCATGTGCGGGTGCTCCTGGTGCCGGTATTGTTAGGGTTGTGGCAAATTCGCAAATCGCAATCTTGACGCGGTCAATGTGCGAGCGGGCTGGCCTGTGGCACCTGGCGCAAGGTGAGCAACCCGTCAACCAACGGCTGCAACGCCAACCCGTTGACCTGCTTGACCTGTTCGATCATCGCCGCAGGCCAGCACGGCATCCCCAGGCACGCCCCCAGCATCGCGCCGAGGATCGCGGCGATGGTGTCGGTGTCGCCGCCCAGGCTGGCGGCCAGGCACAAGGCGTCGAAGGCATTCATCGCGCCCACCGCCACTTGCTGCGCGAGGGCGAAGGACACCACCACCGATTCCTGGGAAGCGACGGAGGTGCCGATCAACTCATAGAGCAGGTCGGCGAACAGCGCCTTGTCGCCAGGCGCGACGCTCAAGGTCCGTGCCCAACTGATGCGTGTGGAAATACGGCCGCCGGCCACCCAGTGTCCGTGGCGTTCGGCCTGCTGGGCGATCTGGGTGCCGACGTTCAGCGCCTCACCCAGGTCCGCCCCGTTGATCCCGGCCGAAACCACTGCCGCCACCGCCGCAGCGCTCGAGATACCCAGGCTGGTGTTGTGGGTGACCTGGCACGCCTGGATCACGGCCCGGATGAAAGAAGCAGGCTCGCGAACATCGGCGGCAATCCCCACCGGCGTGATGCGCATCGCTGCGCCGTTGGTGGTGCCGTAGCGCCCGGACTCTTCAGGCGTATGCCCGGAGAGGATCATATCGATGGCACGCTTGGTCGACGGGCCCAGCAGGTCCTGGGAGCCCTTGGCGCGCATCCGCGCTTCCCAGTCGATCAGGCGCCGCGCGAGTACGCTCGGTTCTATCGTGCCCTGGCCTTCCACCAGCAACTCGCCGACGAGGATCGCTTGCTCGGTGTCATCGGTGATGGAGCCGGCGGGCATGTTCGGTGCGATGGGTTGGTCGGCGTCGGCATCTTCCAAGCCAGTGATGGCACCGAAGCGCGCCCTGATCTGTTCGCGGCTCAGGGACTGGGTGGGCATGCCCAGGGCATCGCCCAACGCCAGGCCGTAGAAGGCGCCGAGGGCGCGACTGTGCGCGGTCATTTCGCCGCGCCAAACTGCAGATGCAGACGAAAATGCACAGGGTCGAGCAGACTTTCGACGTACTCCATGAAGCGTTCGCGCCGGTCGTAGGTAGTGCGCGACGCCTTGAGAAACACCGTGCCCGCCGGGCGGCCGAGCAGCTCGGCGTCGTCATCGGTCAGGGGCTCGGCGCCGATCCATTGATCACCTTCGGCGCCGACGTAACCGTAGGCGGCCAGGGTGATGGTCAGGGAGTTGTCGATCAGCCCGACCCGGGGCAGGCCTTCCAGGCCACCCGAGGCCGGCATCAGCGAGCGCTCCAGGGACACGGCGCGGCCATCGGCGGCGCGTCGAAGGCGGTCAAGGGCAATAAATTGGTCGCTGCCGAAACGGCTGAACAGGTCCGGACGGGTCACGGCTTCGAAGCGCAGGACATCGGTGCTCACCAGGGCGCCGGTGTCCGCCAGGGCCTGGGCCCAGCCACTGCGTTGGTCGAGCACCATACCGTCAAAGGTGACGATGGAGCCGACACCGCTCTGGGTGGCGATGTAGTGGCGGCGCTTGAGCTCGGCCAGGGCTTCGCGCAGTGTGCCGCGACTGACCGCAAACTCTTCGGCCAGTTGATACTCACCCGGCAGCAGGAAACCGTCGGCCATCACCCCACCTTCGATACGGCGGATGAGTTCGTCGACGACGCGTTTTTTCTTATCAAATCGGACATGTCTAATCATGTACAAATTGATAACCGAAAGCCGCCGGTTGCAGCAAGCGAATTATTTCAGGGGGAGAAAAAAACCGCCCTCAGGGCTCCAGGCCAATCGGGAAAAACACACCGCCGCTCCACACGCCGAGCCAGTTCTGACCGTTGATCGAGCGGCTCACCGCCAGCTCGACCAATTGGTAGAACACGTTGCGATGCACCAGGGCTTCGAGGTTGGTGCGCACCCGCAGATAGGGCGAAGGCTCCTCGGTGTCGGGGTCGATCACCACCCGCAGCGGGTGTTCGAGGCCAGCCTCAACCTGCTCGTCGACTTGCGTGGTGAAGCGCAACAGCTGGCTTTCGCCCTGCCCTTCGACTTCCAGGGCGATCGCGACAAACGGCGCATCCTCGACGGTGATGCCGACCTTTTCCACCGGGGTGACCAGAAAGTACTCATCGCCATCGCGGCGGATGATGTTGGAGAACAGCTTGACCATCGGCTTGCGCCCGATCGGCGTGCCCTGATAATACCAAGTGCCGTCGCGGGCGATACGCATGTCGATGTGGCCGCAGAAGTCCGGGTTCCACAAATGCACCGGCGCCGGCCCCTTGCCCTTGGGCAGTTGGGCCAATAGATCATTGGCCTTGGCGGAATCGGTCATGGGGTTCTCCTCTGGCTTACTGATCGCTCATGCCCAGCAGGCCTCGGGCGTACTGCGCCAGAGGGCGGGCGATCAGATCTTGGGGCGTATTGTCGTGGAACGTCAGTAAACCGCCACGACTGCGAATCCGTGCAGTATCAATCAAATACTGGGTGCTGGTCTCGATCAACATGATCTGGATAACGCCGCTGTCCAGGCCGACACGGTCGAGGGCCTGCTGATCGGTCCACTCATCGGCGTTGCCGATGCGGTCATCCGCCTTGGCGAAGCGGCAGTACAGCAAGTAGTGAGCGCCGGCCGCACGGGCTTCGGCCATGGCTTGTTCGAGGCCTTCGGGCTGACGGGCGCGGCGCACCATGGGGAAGTATTCGACGAAGCCGTTGAAGGCTTCTTCGGCGACCACGTTCGGTCGCGGATACGCGCTGCCCGGCGGCACGAAGGCGCCCTGGGCGATGAAGATGAAGGAGTCCGGCTGCACGCGAATCGAGGCGGTGCGCCGGGTGTCGCTGTGGTCCAGCAACCCGGCATCGCTCATCTGATAACGGGTGCCTTCGGCCATATCGCTGACGGTCATGCAACCACTCAGCGCCAACGACGCCAGCAACAAAACCAGACTACGCATCCTAATCCTCCAGAAGCCGGTGACGGAAAACCGGCGAATGGGCATGAGATGCAGAATCCGCGCCATTTGGGGAGGGGGCTTGCTCCCGATTGCGGCGAGTCGGTCAGATTATCTGGGACTGACACATTGCAATCGGGGGCAAGCCCCCTCCCACACTGGATTGTGCGTCATCCAGGGGCAGGGTTAGCCGCCGATGATCTTCATGATGGTCGCACCGCCGGAGAACGCCACTTCCTGTTTGTCACCCAGAGCCTTCATCAACAAGCCCTGCAAGGCCGGCAGCGCCTGGTGGCGCGGTTTATCCAGCAGGTCGCCGACATAGTGACGATTGCTCGACGACAGGCAGCCATGCAGCCAACCGGTGGACGACAGCCGCAACCGTGAACAGGTGCGGCAGAACGGCACGCTTTCGTTGGCGATCACCCCAAAGAAACCCTTGCCCGGCACTTCGTAGCGCACCGCCGTGGCGTCCACGGGAGCGTTGGCTTGCAGGTATTCGTGGTGTTCGCCGATCAGGCTCAGCAGTTGCTGAAGGCTGACGAATTGCTGCAGGAACGCATTGGAGTCCTTGGCCAGGTGGCCCATGCGCATCAGTTCGATAAAGCGCAGCTCGTAGCCCCGCTCCAGACAATAGTCGAGCAGCGGCATCACCTGGTCGAGGTTCTGACCGCGCAGCGGCACCATATTGACCTTGATCTTGATCCCGGCCGCACGCGCCTGGTCCATGCCATCGAGCACCGTGGCCAGGTCGCCGCCACGGGCGATGCTGCGGAAGGCCTCGGCGTTCAGCGTGTCGAGGGACACGTTGATGCGCCGAATGCCGGCGTCCACCAGCAGCGGCAGTTTGCGCGCCAGCAGTTGGCCGTTGGTGGTCAGGCTGATCTCACTGAGGCCCATCCCGCCCACGGCGCCCATGAAGGCTTCCAGCTTGGGGCTGACCAACGGTTCGCCGCCGGTGATGCGCAGGCGTTCGATACCGGCGGCTTCGATCAGGTAAGCCACGCCACGGGCCATGGCCTCGGCCGAGAGTTCGTCCTGGGCAGCCACCAACCGCTTGCCGTTAGGCACGCAGTAGGTACACGCGTAATTGCAGGCTGAGGTCAGGCTGATCCGCAAATTGCGAAAACGCCTGCCTTGACGATCAACGATCATGGATCACTCCGGCAGAGGACAATTCAGACGCAGCAAAAGCTGACTCATAAATCAGCTTTTAGCAATAGCCTTACCTGAGTATATTCCTGGGTTACTGCACCTGGCAGCAAATCATTACGCGGCAGGTGTGCCAGCAGGTGCAGCGTCAACGGGTGGCAGCTCGCTGCTGTGCTTGCGCTTGTTGCCCATGCGCACGCCGATGTCCATCAGGAACTGGAAGAAGCCTTCCTGATCTTCCAATACATTGCTCCAGAACGGCGAGTGGTACAGCGCCACGGCGCCATGCACCAACGCCCAGGCGGCGCAGTAGTGGAAATACGGCGGCACGTCTTCCAGCTTGCCTTCGCTGATGCGGCCCTTGATCAGCAGGGTCAGGCGCTCGAAGTTCGAGGCGCGGATCTTGTGCAACTCCTCGACCATTTCCGGCACCTGATGGCCCTTGACCACCTTCTCTTCCAGGCGGTCGAACAGGCGGTAGCGCTGCGGGTCACGCATGCGGAACTCGAAGTAAGCCCGCGACAGAGCTTCCTTGTCCTTGTCCACATCGGCCGAATGCAGCAGCTCGTTCAGGTCGCGCTCGTAGTCGAGCATCAGGCGCAGGTAGATCTCGGCCTTGGACTTGAAGTGCTTGTAGATGGTGCCTTTGCCGATACCTACGGCATCCGCAATCATCTCGACGGTAACGCTGTCTTCACCTTGTTCGAGGAACAACTTGAGGGCGGTATCGAGAATTTCCTGCTCGCGGCGGCGAAACTCACGGACCTTACGGGGTTCTTTTTGCATGAGGAAAAGGTCTGCAGAGGTCGGTATAGGGAGGGTTGCGCAGGGCCAAGGATACGTGGCGGTACGATTTACCCGGTGCGAGGGATTATCCCGACTGAACGATCGTTGGGCAACGCCTATGTGAACCCGTTATACACATTACTTTCAGCGCGCCAACGAATTCATGGCGATCAGTCAGAAATAATACATAACGTCTACGCCTGTACATCCGCGCAATGAGAACTCAAGCGAAGCGCGCGTATTCCAAATCTGTTTAAAAAACGACCAGACGCGACTGGACTGAATCGGATACTGATCAATACTTCAACTGTCGGCGCGACATCTCCCCCAAGTGAAGCGTCGATCTGGGTACCGACGGACTGTGTGCCCTTGTTTTACTCCTAATGGTCTTAACCCGGATTCCCCCCCCCAGAACCCGGGTTTTTTTTGCCTGCGTTTTGGCCGCGTTAAACGGCGACGTGAGCCAGCGGGAACAGGCGCTTGAAGTTCTCGGTGGTCTGCTCGGCAAAGCGCTCGTAGGATTCACCGCGCAGCATCGCCAGATAATCCGCCACATCGCGCACATACTCCGGCAGGTTCGGCTTGCCGCGATGGGGAATCGGCGCCAGGTACGGCGAGTCGGTTTCCACCAGCAGCCGGTCGGCCGGCACTTGTCGCGCCACGTCACGCAGGGCGTCGGCATTGCGGAAGGTGACGATGCCCGACAGGGAAATGTAGAACCCCAAGTCGAGGGCCGCCTTGGCCATGTCCCAGTCTTCGGTGAAGCAATGCAGCACACCGGCCTGGGGCAATGCGGCTTCGCGCAGCAGGCTCAGGGTGTCGGCGCGGGCGCCGCGGGTGTGGACGATGACCGGTTTGCCGGTCTGCTCGGCGGCTTGCAGGTGCAGGCGGAACGACGCCTGCTGCAATTGCGCGGCTTCGGGCTCGTAGTGATAGTCCAGGCCGGTTTCACCAATCGCCACCACCCGTGGGTGGTTGAGTTCGCCGAGCAACCAGTCGAGGGCCGGGGCTTCGCCGGGCTTGAGGTCCAGCGGGTGGATACCCACCGAGCAATCCACGTCCGCATAGCGATCCGCGAGGGCTTTGACGTCGGCCGCATTGTCGGCGCTGACGCCGATACACAGGAAGTGCCCGACCCCACGCTGGCGGGCCGCTTCCAGGGCGGCGTCGAGGGAACCGCCGTGTTGGGCGAGGTCGAGGCGATCAAGGTGGCAATGGGAATCTACGAGCATAGGAAATGACAACTTCAATCACGGGAAGGGTCTGGCCGACGATACACCCGTCGGCCACGGAAATTAACGCCGGCCGAGCAAACCGACCCACTGCACCAGCAGCGCTTCGAGCAACAGCACGCGGTTGAGGTTGGCCTTGCCGAGCACCTTCTGGCGCTGGGCGAGAATCCAGTCCTGGATATTCAGCACCTTGTCCTGCGCGCTTTTCTGCGCGAGGTATTGCACGACCTTGCGCATGTCCGGCAGGCCCAGGCCATTTTCATCCTGGGTCAACTGGTAGCGCAGGATCAAGCTCGACCAGTCGCAGAACCAGTCGAACAGCAGCAGTAAGGGGATGTCCTTCCAGGCGGCTTCGGCCAACTGGCTGGCAGACAGCTCTTGCTTGAGCAGCTTTTTCACCCCGTCCACCACCAGCGCACGTTGCTCGCGCACGCCCTGGGCTTGCAGCTTCACGGCGGCCAGGGGTGAGCCCGCGGCCAGGGTCAGCAACTCGACGCGCTCGGCTGCGGAGCAGTCCGGCAGCGCTTGCTCCAGCCACTGCAGGCTCATCGCTTCGCTGGGCAACGGGCACGCCTGCTGCACGCAACGGCTGCGAATGGTCGGCAACAAGCGGCTGGACTGGTGGCTGACCAGCAACAGCACGGTATCGCCGGAAGGCTCTTCGAGGCTTTTGAGCAAGGCGTTGGCGGCGTTGATGTTCATCGCCTCCACGGGTTCGATCAGTATGACCTTGCGCCCGCCCATCTGCGCGGTCTGCACCACGAAGCTGACGAGATCACGCACCTGGTCGACCTTGATCGCCTTGTCCGCTTCCTCGGGTTCCAGCAGGTAGTTGTCCGGGTGGCTCCCGGCCTTGAGCAGCAGGCAGGATTTGCACGCGCCGCAGGCTTCCAGGTTGACCGGGCGTTGGCACAGCAGGCTGGCCATCAGGCGTTCGGCGAGTGCGCGTTTACCGATACCCGCCGGGCCGTGCAACAAGTAGGCGTGGGCGTGCTGGGCACGGCCGGCCAGTTGCTGCCAGAGACTGTCCTGCCAGGGGTAGGCTTCAGCCACGGGCACGCTCCAGCAATGTGGGTAGCAGCGCATCGATGGCGTGCTGCACCTGGGCCAGCGGCTGGGCCGCGTCCAGCAGGTAGTAACGCGCCGGCTCGGCCTTCGCCCGGGCGAGAAACGCGCTGCGCACGGCGTTGAAAAACGCCTGGCCTTCCAGTTCGAAGCGGTCCAGGCGGCCACGCGCACTGGCGCGGGCCAGGCCGACTTCCACCGGCAGGTCGAACACCAGGGTCAGGTCGGGGCGCAAATCGCCCTGGACGAAGGTTTCCAGGGTGGCAATGCGCGCCTGGGACAGGCCGCGGCCGCCGCCTTGGTAGGCATAGGTGGAATCGGTGAAACGATCACAAATCACCACGGCACCACGGGCCAGGGCCGGACGAATCACTTCGGCCAGATGCTGGGCGCGGGCGGCGAACACCAGCAGCAGCTCGGCGTCCGGATTCATCTGTTCTTCACCCGGGGCCAGCAGCACTTCACGAATGCGCTCGGCCAACGGCGTACCGCCGGGCTCGCGGGTCAGCACCACCTCAATACCCTCGGTGCGCAAACGCTCGGCCAGGTAATCGCGGTTGGTACTTTTGCCGGCGCCTTCCGGGCCTTCCAGGGTAATAAACAAGCCAGTCACAGGCAGTCCTTAGTCAGAGTCATTGCGGGCTTTGCGGTGCGGCGGCGTCCGGCGCAGGCTCGGCGGGGGCGGCGGGTTCGGCAGGTGCGTCGTTCGCCGGCGTGGCGTCTTCCAACGGTTTCACCTGCGGCGCCGGGCTGGAACGGTAATCGGCGCGACGCTTGAGCTGGAACTCACGCACGGCGGCATTATGCGCATCCAGGTCATCCGAGAAAATATGGCTGCCATCGCCCCGTGCAACGAAATACAGGCTGCTGCCCGGCACCGGGTTCAGCGCCGCATGAATCGCCTCGCGGCCGACCATCGCGATGGGTGTCGGCGGGAGCCCGGCAACCATGTAGGTGTTGTAGGGGTTGGCTTCCTTGAGATGGGCGCGCGTCAGCTTGCCGTTGTAGCGCTCGCCCAGGCCGTAGATCACCGTCGGATCGGTCTGCAGCAGCATGCCGATCTTCATGCGTCGCACGAATACCCCGGCGATCTGCCCCCGTTCCTCCGGCACACCGGTCTCTTTCTCCACCAGGGAGGCCATGATCAGGGCTTGGTACGGGTCGGTGTACGGCGCGTCGGCGGCGCGTTTGCTCCACTCCTGGGCGAGTACGTCGTCCAGGCGGTTGTAGGCTTTCTTGAGGAACTCGACATCGGTCATGCCGCGCACAAAGCGATAGGTATCGGGGAAGAACCGGCCCTCGGGGAAAACCCCTGGGTGGCCGAGTTTGTCCATCACTTCGCTGTCACTCAGGCCGGCAAGGCTTTGCACGATCTTTTCATGCTTGGCCAGCGCCGCGCGCACCTGGCGGAAATTCCAGCCTTCCACCAGGGTCAGGCTGTATTGCACCACTTCGCCACGCTGCCACAAGCCGATCAAGCCTTGGGCGGTGAGGCCGGGGGTGAGGCGGTATTCGCCGCTGTGCAACGGCTGGCCTTCGAGGTTGAAGCGCCAGTACAGACGCAACCAGAAGGCGCCGTCGAGCACACCGTCGGCTTCCAGGCGATTGAAGGTGCCGGTCGGCGTGGCGCCGGCCGGGACGTCGAGCAGTTGCTCCTCGGTCAGGTGCAAGGGCTGCTTCAGGGCTGAGTCAAGCTTCCAGGCCGAAACCCCCAATAGCAACGCCGCCGCGAACAGACCGATCAGCAGCAGTAACAACAGTTTTCGTATCAACTCAAATATCCAATAGCGCGCGAACAATGCCCTGCAGTTTACGGGTGAGCGGCCCAACCGGCCAGCTCATCGCAGCGCAGCCGCACACCGGCCAAATGCCATAAACGCTGTTGCAGACAAAAACCTCGTCGGCCGACTGCAACTGCTCAAGGCTGATATCGGCCACGACTACCGGGGTGCCGAGCGCCTGCGCCTGGGCCAGGATCTCGGCACGCATGACCCCGGCCACGCCGCAACGATTCAGATCGGCGGTCAGCAACACGCCGTTGCGCACCAGGAACAGGTTGCTGAACACGCCTTCGATGACGCGCCCGGACATATCCAGCATCAAACCTTCGGCATGCTCGGCATCTTGCCACTCGGCGCGCGCGATCACTTGTTCGAGGCGATTGAGATGTTTGAGACCGGCCAGCAGCGGCTGCTCGGACAAACGGGTGGCGCACGGAAACAGGCGGATACCGTCGGTGCCATGGGCCAGGGGATAAGCAGCAGGCGGACTGCCCTGCAGGATACGGCGCACCGGGGCGCCGGGGTTGATGCCATAACCACGCAGGCTATTGCCACGGGTGAGGATCAACTTGAGTACGCCGTCGCCGAGGGCGGTGGCGTAAGCGAGCACTTCGCTGCGGACCAATGCGTGGTCCGCAACCAATGCCAACCGCCTGCAACCTTCAGCCAGGCGTTGCAGGTGGCGGTCGAGCAACACGGGTTGCCCGGCCTTGACGGCGATGGTTTCGAACAGGCCATCGCCATACGCCAGGCCGCGATCTTTCAGGGGCACGCTGTCCGCTGGCTGACCGTCGACCCAGCTGAGCATTACTCGGCGAACCGGCGGAACACCAGGGAACCGTTGGTACCACCGAAACCGAACGAGTTGGACAACACCACGTCGATCGGCATTTTCTGCGCTTCGTGAGGCACGAAGTTCAAGTCGCAGCCTTCATCCGGCTCATCGAGGTTGATGGTCGGCGGAGCGACCTGATCCTTGATGGCCAGTATGCTGAAGATCGCTTCGACCGCGCCCGCCGCACCCAACAGGTGGCCGGTCATGGACTTGGTGGAGCTGACCGCCAGCTTGTAGGCGTGCTCGCCGAATACCGACTTGACCGCTTCGGCTTCCGCCAGGTCGCCGGTCGCCGTCGAAGTACCGTGGGCGTTGATGTACTGCACCCGGTCCGGACTGATCTTCGCATCGCGCAGGGCGTTGGTAATGCAACGTGCGGCGCCGGCACCGTCGGACGGTGGCGAAGTCATGTGGTAGGCGTCGCCACTCATGCCAAAACCGATCAGCTCGGCGTAGATCGTCGCACCACGTGCCTTGGCGTGTTCCAGCTCTTCCAGCACCAGGGCGCCGGCGCCGTCGGCCAGGACGAAACCGTCACGACCTTTGTCCCACGGACGGCTGGCGCGAGCGGGCTCGTCGTTGCGGGTCGACAGCGCACGTGACGCGCCGAAACCGCCCATGCCCAGGCCACAGGCCGCCATTTCGGCGCCACCGGCGATCATCACGTCCGCTTCGTCATAGGCAATGTTGCGCGCGGCCATGCCGATGCAATGAGTACCTGTGGTGCAAGCGGTGGCAATCGCGTAGTTAGGTCCCTGTGCGCCAAGATGGATGGACAGGAAACCGGAAATCATATTGATGATCGAACCCGGCACGAAGAACGGTGAAATTCGACGGGGACCGGACTCGTGCAACGTGCGGCTGGTCTCTTCGATATTGGTCAAACCACCAATACCCGACCCCATGGCCACGCCGATGCGCTCACGGTTGGCGTCGGTGACTTCCAGGCCAGCGTCACGCACTGCCTGAAAACCGGCTGCCAGGCCGTATTGAATGAACAGGTCGAGTTTGCGGGACTCTTTGATCGAGAGGTATTCCTCGACATTGAACCCCTTTACCGAGCCGCCAAAACGGGTGGAATAGGCAGAAAGGTCCGTGTGTTCGATCAGACCGATACCACTGCGGCCAGCCAGAATGCCCTGCCAACTGCTCGACACATCTGTGCCCAGTGGCGACAACATACCCATACCGGTGACTACGACGCGTCTACGCGACACAGCACTCTCCTTTTTCTAATGACGACACTTTGCTTCAGAATCACTTTTCATCAGAGCTAAAGAAAAAACCGCACGCCTTTACAGCAGTGCGGTTTTCCCTGACAGCAAGCGACGACTACAAACTATTACGCCTGGTGGTTAGTAACGTAGTCGATTGCAGCTTGAACAGTAGTGATTTTTTCAGCTTCTTCGTCCGGGATTTCGGTCTCGAATTCCTCTTCCAGAGCCATCACCAGCTCAACGGTGTCAAGGGAGTCGGCACCCAGGTCTTCAACGAAGGAAGCAGTGTTGACCACTTCTTCTTCTTTAACGCCCAGTTGCTCGGCAACGATTTTCTTGACGCGCTCTTCGATGGTGCTCATACCTTGTTTTCACTCCTAATGGACAAATTCAGGCAGCTGGCCAGTGGGTAAGTGTATAGAAAGCCATTTCAGCTTTTCAACTGAAAGGTTCACCCAGTACCCGGTCGGCCACCCGCCTATAAATTAAGTTGCAGCTTTATAACGGATTTTAGACAGCTCGTATGACATTTTTTTGAAGCGATCCGTCACAATTTAACTCATGTACATCCCGCCGTTAACCGGGATTGTAGCCCCAGTCACGTATGCCGCACCGTCGGATGCCAGGAAAGTGACCACATTCGCGATCTCTTGAGCCTGGCCCAGACGGCCCAGCGGAATCTGCGTCAGCAAGGCTTCACGCTGTGCTTCCGGCAGTTCGCGGGTCATATCGGTGTCGATGAACCCTGGGGCCACCGAGTTGACCGTAATCGACCGCGAGCCGACTTCACGCGCTAATGCGCGGCTGAAACCTTCCAGACCGGCCTTCGCCGCGGCGTAGTTTACTTGGCCTGCGTTGCCCATGGCACCCACTACGGAGCCAATATTGATAATTCGGCCCCAACGCGCCTTGGTCATGCCGCGCAAAACGCCCTTGGACAGGCGAAACAGACTGTTCAGGTTGGTGTCGACCACGTCATGCCACTCGTCGTCTTTCATCCGCATCATCAGGTTATCGCGGGTGATACCGGCGTTATTCACCAGAATCGCCGGCGCGCCGAACTGTGCGGTGATCTCGGCCAGTACGGCAGCCACGGACTCATCACTGGTCACATTCAGCTCAAGGCCGGTGCCTTGCACGCCGTTTTCCTTCAGGGTCGCGGCGATACGCTCGGCGCCCGAGGCGGAAGTGGCAGTGCCGATCACGGTGGCGCCCTGACGGCCCAGCTCCAGGGCAATCGCCTGGCCAATGCCACGACTTGCGCCGGTAACCAGTGCAACTTTACCTTGCAGACTCATGCAGGCTTCTCCTAAGTTTGGGGATCAGGCCAGTGCCGCGCGAGCGGCAGCGAAGGCATCCGGGGTATTGAGGTTGGCGGTCGACACGCCTTCAGCGCAGCGCTTGTTCAGGCCGGCCAGGACTTTGCCCGGGCCGCACTCGACCAGCTCGGTGGCGCCGTTGGCGGCCAGGGTCTGTACCGATTCAACCCAGCGCACCGGCTTGTAGAGCTGCTCCAGCAGGTCGCGCTTGAGGGTGTCGAGATCCGCTGCAACTGCCGCGCTGACGTTCTGCACCAGCGGGATCTGCGGCGCCTGCCAGTTGATGGCCGCGATGGACTCGGCAAAACGCTCGGCCGCCGGGCGCATCAGTTCGCAGTGCGACGGCACGCTCACCGGCAACGGCAAGGCACGCTTGGCGCCACGGGCCTTGCAGCCTTCGATGGCGCGCTCAACAGCGGCCTTGGCACCGGCAATCACCACCTGGCCTGGCGAGTTGAAGTTCACCGCGCTGACCACTTCGCCCTGGGCCGCTTCGGCACAGGCCTCGATCACCACGGCATCATCCAGGCCGAGAATAGCGGCCATACCGCCCTGCCCGGCCGGAACCGCTTCCTGCATCAACTGGCCACGACGCTCGACCAGCTTGACCGCTTCAGCGAGGGTCAGGCTACCGGCGGCGACCAGGGCGCTGTATTCGCCCAGGCTGTGACCGGCCACGAAGGCCGGACGCGCACCACCTTCCGCCAGCCACAAGCGCCACAGGGCAATCGAAGCGGTGAGGATGGCCGGCTGGGTTTTATCGGTTTGATTGAGTTGCTCTTCCGGCCCCTGCTGGGTCAGTGCCCACAGGTCGTAACCCAGGGCATCGGAAGCTTCCTTGAAGGTTTCCAGGATCAGCGGATAGTGCGCGCCCAGCTCGGCCAACATGCCGAGGGACTGCGAACCCTGCCCTGGAAAGACGAATGCGAGGGATGTAGACATGTAACAAGCCCCTAATGATCTGGTCGTCGGATATTGGCGCTCCTACGATGGGAGCGCACGAAACTGACAGATTGGATGGTCAATTGAACCGGCCGGTCACATTTAAGCATTTCCGGGCCGATTCGCCTAAGGCAACAAGTCCTCCAGGCGGCCGTGCAAGCGTTGCGGCAGGTTTTCCTGGATCTCGATCAAGGCCCGGGCAATCGCGCTCTGAAAGCCTTCCACGCCCGCTGAACCATGGCTTTTCACCACGATGCCCTGCAAGCCGAGAAAGCTCGCGCCATTATGCCGCGCCGGTGCCAGGTCCGCCTGCAGGCGGCGCATCAGCGGCAGCGCCAGCGCGCCGACCACACGTGTGGCCAGGTTGCGCTTGAACAAAGTCTCAATCCGCGAGGCAATCATGGTTGCCAGGCCTTCGCTGGATTTAAGCAGGATATTGCCGACAAATCCGTCACACACCACCACATCCGCCTCGCCGCGATACAAACCGTCACCCTCGACAAAGCCGACGTAGTTCAAACCCCGCGCACCTTGCAGCAAAGCGGCGGCGAGCTTGACCTGCTGGTTGCCCTTGATGTCTTCGGTGCCGATATTCAGCAAGGCCACCCGCGGACGGGCCACACCCAGCGCTTCGGCAGCCACCGAACCCATCACCGCGAACTGGAACAGATGCTCGGCGCTGCAATCGACATTCGCGCCCAGGTCCAGCAACTGGCAATAGCCTGCCTGCGTCGGTATCGCTGCGACCATCGCCGGCCGGTCGATCCCCGGCAAGGTCTTGAGCACATGCCGTGACAACGCCATCAGCGCGCCCGTATTGCCGGCGCTGACACAGGCTTGCACCTTGCCATCACGCAACAGCTCAAGGGCGATCCGCATTGAAGAATCAGGCTTGCCACGCAAGGCGGCCGACGGTTTTTCATCCATGCCGATGGCTTCGCTGGCTGGCGTAATCGTCAGGCGCGCGCAATCCACCGCCGGATGGCTGGCAATCAGTTCTTCAAGAAGGGAAGGTTGACCGACGAGGGTCAGGTGTAGCGAGGGCGTGGCAGACAGGCTGGCAATGCAGGCCTGAACAATGCTGCGGGGACCGAAGTCCCCGCCCATTGCGTCAATCGCGATGACTTGAGCAGACAAGTGATTACTCGTCAGCGCCTTTGTCGATCACTTTACGGCCACGGTATACGCCTTCTGGCGATACGTGGTGACGCAGGTGAATTTCACCGGTGGTTTTTTCTACAGACAGAGTGCTCGCCGTCAGGGCGTCGTGCGAACGACGCATGTCACGGGCAGAGCGGGATTTTTTGTTCTGCTGAACAGCCATAATTGATTAACTCCTAAACGTTTGGGTCACGCTTTAACTGCGCCAATACACTGAACGGGTTGGACCGCGTTACCTCGTCCTCGCTCGGTTCGGACTCGTCATCGAGGCCCGCCGGCTGCTGGCATTCTTCCGGATGATGAGCAGGCACAATGGGCAAGGCGAGCAAAAGCTCCTCCTCGATCAGTGCATGCAGATCCAAAGGATCTTCGCCCAGTTCCAGCACGTCATAACCTTTCGGCAACGACTGGGTATTCGCACCCTCCTTTACCACAGCGTAACTGCATTCGCTGTGGATCGGCAGGGTGACCAGCTCAAGACAACGCTGGCAAACCATTTTGACCTCGGTGTCGATAAAGCTGTGAATAACCACAGATTTACGTTCATCTCGTTCAAAAACGAATTTAGCCTGCACCGTACCGACAGTGTCGGAAAGCGGGTCGCAGAGTCTCTTCAAATCGGCCAGCAGCAATTCACCTTGAAGGGAAGTGCCACGATCAGCCAATTTGCGCGGGTCAACGTGAGGTGGAATCGGGTCATTCAACATAGGCGCAGCATTATAGGGATGCCCCCAGCCATGTCAAAGGAAATTCAGCCCTGGGCGTCAGCCGGTCGCCCCGCTAGAATCCCCAGCCGCCCCGAGGAGACGCCCATGCTGCCTTTATTACTCGCATCCAGTTCGATTTATCGCCGGGAATTGCTGGGCCGCCTGCACTTGCCGTTCATCTGCAGCTCGCCAGCCATCGACGAAAGCCACCGCGCAAATGAGTCAGCCGTCGAACTGGTCAAGCGCCTGGCCGAAGAGAAAGCCCGCGCCCTCGCCGCCAGCTATCCAGGGCACCTGATCATCGGCTCTGACCAGGTGGCCGCACTGGAAGGCCGAATCATCGGCAAACCCCACACCTTCGAGAACGCCCGCGAGCAACTGCTGGCAGCCAGCGGCAAGCGTGTCAGCTTCCTCACCGGGCTGGCGCTGCTGAACAGCGAGACCGGGCACTGCCAGGTGGACTGCGTACCGTTTACCGTCCACATGCGCAGGCTGGACGTGGAGCAGGTCGAACGCTACCTGCGGATCGAGCAGCCGTATGACTGCGCGGGCAGCTTCAAGGCCGAAGGGCTGGGTGTGAGCCTGTTTCAAAGCACCGAAGGCCCGGACGCGACCAGCCTGGTGGGCTTGCCGCTGATCCGCCTGGTGGACATGCTGCAGGCCGAAGGCGTGCAAATCCCTTAAATACAGCGCAAAACCAAATGTGGGAGGGGGCTTGCCCCCGATTGCGGCGGGTCAGCTACAGATAAGCTGACTGATCCACTGCTATCGGGGGGGCAAGCCCCCTCCCATATTTATCTACACAGACCTTGAGATTTCAGCGCAGGGCCGGACCCTGGAAGCCCATGTACAGGGCCAACTTCTCAGCCACGCTGGCGCCGAGCTTCTTGGAGAAACGGTCAAACGGCGATTCCTCAACGGTGAAGTCCACCAGCTCTTTCTCACCAATCACGTCCCGCGCCACCGAACTGGCACTGCCCAGGCCATCGATCAAGCCGAGCGGCAAGGCCTGCTCCCCAGACCAAACCAGCCCAGAGAACAGCTCTGGATGATCTTTATCCTTCAGACGATCCCCACGCCCCTGCTTGACGCTGGCGATGAACTGGCGATGAGTGGTGTCGAGCACACCCTGCCAGAACTGGGTTTCATCGGCCTTTTGCGGCTGGAACGGGTCGAGAAACGACTTATGCTCGCCCGAGGTGTAGGTGCGACGCTCCACACCCAGCTTCTCCATCGTGCCGACAAAGCCGTAACCGGCCGCCGTCACACCGATGGAACCGACCAGGCTGGCCTTGTCGGCGTAGATCTGGTCAGCAGCACTGGCAATGTAATACGCACCCGAGGCGCCCAGGTCGGAGATCACCGCGTACAGCTTGGTCTGCGGGTGCAATGCGCGCAGGCGGCGAATCTCGTCATACACGTAGCCCGACTGCACCGGGCTGCCGCCTGGGCTGTTGATGCGCAGGATCACGCCCTTGACCTTGGAGTCTTCAAACGCGGCGCGCAGACTGCTGACGATGTTGTCGGCACTGGCGGATTCCTTATCGGCGATCACCCCGCGCACTTCGATCAGGGCGGTGTAGTTGGGGCCACGGGTCGCGGTTTTTTCCATGTCCATCAGCGGGCTGAACAGCGCCAGCATGCCAAGCAGGTAAACAAAGGTCAGCAGCTTGAAGAAAATCCCCCAGCGCCGCGAACGACGCTGCTCCTGCACGCTGGCCAGGAGGGTCTTCTCCAGCAGCTTCCAACTCTTGTCATCGCCGCTGTCAGCCTTTTCGGGCGCTTTCCACTCATCACTCATGATCTACCCCAGCAAAGACTCAGTGGGCCCGGCCAAGCCAGGCCTGCAATTCAGAAAAATGATCGATCGTCAGCCTGGGCTCGTATTGCTGCAACGCCTCGGCAGCCTGGGCGCCATAGCTGACCGCCACGCTGTCCATGCCAGCGTTGCGAGCCATCATCAGGTCGAAGGAAGCATCGCCCACCATCAGCGCCTGGCGTGGCGACACGCCACAATGGGCGAGTATCTGCTCGAGCATCAGCGGATGGGGCTTGCTGGCGGTTTCATCCGCTGCGCGGGTGATGTCGAAGTAGTCTTCCCAGCCGTGAGCCTTGAGCACCCGATCCAGACCGCGACGGGCCTTGCCGGTGGCGACCGCCAGGTGATAACCCTCGGCACGGAATGTTTCCAGGGACTGCACCACACCGTCAAACAGCGGTGAAGGCTCAGCCTCCAGGGCGATGTAGTGATCGGCGTAATGCTCGCGGAACGCGACCAATTCATCGTCAGCGATTTCCGGGTACAAGGTGCGAATCGCCTCGGGCAACCCCAGGCCGATAATGCCCTTGACTGCCAGGTCGCTGCAGAGCTCATAGCCCGAACGGGTCGAAGCCATGTGCATCGCCTCGACAATCCGGCCAATGGAATCACACAGCGTGCCGTCCCAATCGAAAATCAGCAGCTTGTAGTCAAGGTGCGACACTCAAGCGCTCCACGGTCTTGGCCCACATTTCATCGACCGGCGCCTGCAATTTCAATTCGCCACCATCGGGCAGCGGTACGGTGAGCATGTAGGCGTGCAGGAACAGGCGCTTGCCGCCCAGGTCGCGAATCTCCTTGGAGAACGCCTCGTCGCCGTACTTGGTGTCGCCGGCAATGCAGTGGCCCGCATGCAGGGTGTGGACGCGAATCTGGTGAGTGCGCCCGGTGACCGGCTTGGCCTCGACCAAGGTGGCGAAGTCGCCGAAGCGGCGCAGCACCTTGAACAGGGTCAGGGCTTCTTTGCCTTCTTCGTCCACTTCGACCATGCGTTCGCCGGAGCGCAGATTGCTCTTCTGCAACGGCGCGCGGACGCTCTTGATCGAACTGGCCCAGTTGCCGCGCACCAGCGCCATGTAGCGTTTGTCCACGCCATCGCCGCGCAGGGCGGTGTGCAGGTGGCGCAACATGCTGCGCTTCTTGGCGATCATGAGCAGGCCGGAGGTGTCGCGGTCGAGGCGGTGAACCAGCTCCAGCTCCTTGGCATCCGGACGCAACTGACGAAAGGCTTCGATCACGCCGAAACTCAGGCCGCTGCCGCCGTGAACCGCAATGCCGCAGGGCTTGTTGATCACGATCAGCTTGCTGTCTTCGTAGACAATCGACGCTTCAAGGCGCTGCAACAGGCCCTGGGCCAGCGGCACAGGTTCGTCGCGCTCAGGCACGCGCACCGGCGGCACCCGGACGATATCGCCCGCCTGCAGCTTGTACTCGGGCTTGATGCGACCCTTGTTCACGCGCACTTCGCCTTTACGCAAAATGCGGTAGATCAAGGTCTTGGGCACGCCTTTGAGCCTGGCCAGGAGAAAATTGTCGATGCGTTGGCCGGCATATTCCGGCGAGACCTCGAGCAGCTGGACGCTGGGGGTCTGGGGGGCGGTAGTCGTCATGTCGGCGATGATAACAATTTTTTATGGAATTGAAGCACTTAATCATTACTGCTATAGTCGCGAACGCCGCCAAAAGCGGCCTGGACAGAGGACTTGCGGCAAACTGCCGGCCCTGACCATCGCAATTCATCAGGACGCGAGGCCGTCCTACGGGGCTTTCGTCACCGTGGAAAGCTCGAGATTGTAACAAGCGCAGGTGACATGAGGCCTGAAGCGAGCGCAGAAAGCAGAGTGAATACTCGCATTTTGCGCCGATATTTACGGCCAGTTCACAAAGTGCAGTCAGTCTTGGGACACACCATGGCGAATGCTTCGGAAACAAAGCCTGTTAAGAGCTGAGTGAGAGCGCAGTCGCCCACACTTGGTCTTGTTTAGCCATGAGCGTGTACTCCCCATTGGAGCACACGGTAAATGCCAACCCGCTGCGGATTCTGCGCGCGGCAGCACCCGAATTATCAGGGATACGTGTAGGGTGGAGATGCACAACCGTCGGACCGTGTAGCATTAGGCTTATATATAGACGCTTCATCTCGTCCACAGTCGCCGGTTGATTCCTCCTCCTGACCTTAGCTTTTGTTGAAGTGGTGCTTTTGTCACCACCGCTAACAAGCAGGACGCGTCCGTCGCGATACCAGCCCAATTTGCCGGTTATTGCTGGACACTGGAGTGGCCAACCACTCTTGACGCACCTGACACCGACCGTGAGAAGTCGTGTGTGCCGAACGCCGTTTCCGGCAGCCCGGAAACCGACGGTACAACATGAAAAGAATGCTGATTAACGCAACTCAACCCGAAGAGTTGCGTGTTGCGCTGGTAGATGGCCAACGCCTCTACGACCTGGACATCGAATCCGGTGCACGCGAGCAGAAGAAGGCCAACATCTATAAAGGCCGTATTACTCGCATCGAACCAAGCCTTGAGGCTGCCTTTGTCGATTTCGGCTCCGAGCGCCATGGCTTCCTGCCCCTCAAAGAAATCTCCCGCGAATACTTCAAGAAAGCCCCCGAAGGCCGCGTGAACATCAAGGACGTCCTGAGCGAAGGCCAGGAAGTCATCGTTCAGGTAGAAAAAGAAGAACGTGGCAACAAGGGCGCCGCCCTGACCACCTTCATCAGCCTGGCCGGTCGTTACCTGGTGCTGATGCCGAACAACCCACGTGCCGGCGGCATTTCCCGTCGCATCGAAGGTGAAGAGCGCAACGAACTGCGTGAAGCGCTGAACGGCCTGGTCGCTCCAGCCGACATGGGCCTGATCGTGCGCACTGCCGGCCTGGGCCGCAGCAGCGAAGAAATGCAGTGGGACCTCGACTACCTGCTGCAACTGTGGACCGCTATCAAAGAAGCGTCCCTGGATCGTTCCGCGCCGTTCCTGATCTACCAGGAAAGCAACGTGATCATCCGCGCCATCCGCGATTACCTGCGCCAGGACATCGGCGAAGTGCTGATCGACAGCGTCGAAGCCCAGGACGAAGCCCTGACCTTCATCCGCCAGGTGATGCCGCAGTACGCCAGCAAGATCAAGCTGTACGAAGACAGCGTTCCGCTGTTCAACCGTTTCCAGATCGAAAGCCAGATCGAGACCGCCTTCCAGCGCGTGGTCGAACTGCCTTCCGGCGGCTCCATCGTGATCGACCCGACCGAAGCCCTGGTGTCCATCGACATCAACTCGGCGCGTGCCACGAAAGGTAGCGACATCGAAGAAACCGCCCTGCAGACCAACCTGGAAGCGGCTGAAGAAATCGCCCGCCAGTTGCGCCTGCGTGATATCGGCGGCCTGATCGTGATCGACTTCATCGACATGACCCCCGCCAAGAACCAGCGCGCCGTGGAAGAAAAAGTCCGCGAATGCCTGGAAGCCGACCGTGCCCGTGTGCAAGTCGGCCGCATCTCGCGCTTCGGCCTGCTGGAAATGTCCCGTCAGCGCCTGCGTCCGTCCCTGGGCGAAAGCAGCGGCATTGTTTGCCCACGTTGCAACGGCACCGGCATCATCCGTGACGTTGAATCGCTGTCCCTGGCGATCCTGCGCCTGATCGAAGAAGAAGCCCTGAAAGACCGCACCGCCGAAGTCCGCGCGCAAGTGCCGATCCCGGTTGCCGCGTTCCTGCTCAACGAAAAACGCAACTCGATCACCAAGATCGAACTGCGCACCCGTGCCCGTATCGTCATCCTGCCGAACGATCACCTGGAAACGCCGCACTTCGAAGTGCAGCGCCTGCGTGATGACAGCCCGGAAGCCCACAGCGGCCAGTCCAGCTACGAAATCGCCGCTGCCGCTGCCGAAGTGGAAGAAGTCCAGCCAGCCGCCGCGACCCGCACCCTGGTTCGCCAGGAAGCCGCCGTGAAGACCGCTCCGGCGCGTGCCAACGCACCGGTTCCGGTTGAAGTCGCGGCCCCGGTTGCCGCCCCGGCCGCGCTGCCTGAGCCAAGCCTGTTCAAGGGCCTGGTGAAGTCGCTGGTCAGCCTGTTCGCCAGCAAGGAAGAGCCTGCGGCACCGGTTGTGGTTGAAAAACCTGCCACCGAGCGCCCGGCGCGTAACGAAGAGCGTCGCAACGGTCGCCAGCAGAGCCGTAACCGCAACGGTCGCCGTGACGAAGAGCGCAAGCCGCGCGAAGAACGTGCCCCGCGTGAAGAGCGCGCACCCCGTGAAGAGCGTGCGCCTCGCGAAGCCCGCGAAGAGACCCCGGCCGTAGTAGCCCGTGAAGAACGCGCACCGCGTGAAGAGCGCGCACCGCGCCCACCACGTGCACCGCGTGAAGATCGCAAGCCACGTGGCGAGCGCGAAGAGCGTGTGCGTGAACTGCGCGAGCCGCTGGACGCCGCGCCTGCCGTTGCCGCTGCTACTGCTGCTGCCACCCCAGAAGAACGCCCGGCTCGCCCGCCGCGTGAAGAGCGTGCGCCACGTGAAGAGCGTCAACCACGCGCACCGCGTGAAGAACGTCAACCACGCACCGAGCCGGCGGCTAGCGCCAGCGAAGAAGACGAAGAAGTGCTGACCGGCGAAGAGCAACTGCTCGAAGACGGCCAGGACAACGCCGAAGGCGATCGTCCACGCCGCCGCTCCCGTGGCCAGCGTCGTCGCAGCAACCGTCGTGAGCGTCAACGTGATGCCAACGGCAACGTGATCGAAGGTTCGGAAGAAGCCGGCGAGAACGCAGAAGCCGCCAACAGCGAACCGACTGGCGCCGAACTGGCTGCCGGCCTGGCTGTTACGGCTGCCGTTGCCAGCTCGGTCATCAGCGCACCTGCCGAAGCCCAGGCTCACGAGCAGGCTGAACGCGCCACTGCCGCCGTCGAAGAAACCGTTGCGGTAGAGGCACCAGTCGCCGAGACCCCAGTGGTTGAAGCACCGGTCGTAGAAGCAACTACCCCGATCGAAGCCCCCGTGGTTGCGGAAGTGGAAGTTGCGCCGGTTCGCGAAGCCCAACCAGAAGCCGAAGTAGTTGCTGCGGAGCCTGCCCCGGTGGTTGAGCCACAACCAGTGGTTGAAGCCGTTGTAGAAGCACCGGTTGTCGAAGAAGCCGCCCCAGCCGTGCGTGAAGTTCGCGAAGAACAGACCGCCTTCCAGTGGACAGCCGAACCTGCCACCCCGGTTGAAGCGCCCGCCCCCGCCCCTGTGGTAGAAGCAGCGCCAACCCCGGTAGCCGAAGTGGTTGAAGCCGCTCCGGTAGCGGTTGCCGAGCCTGCGCCAGTGGTTGAAGCACCCGTCGCTGCCGAAGCCGCCGCACCGGTGGTTGAAGCCGCACCGGCCATTGCCCTGACCGAAAACGGCCGTGCGCCGAACGACCCACGTGAAGTGCGCCGTCGTCGCAAGGAAGCCGAAGCTGCCGCCGCTGCTGCCGCTGCCGCACCGGCTGTCGCCGAAGTGGTCGAGCACACTGCCCCAATCGTCGACGAGACCCCGAGTTCCGTTGAAGAAGTGGCAGAGCATCACCCAAAGGCCCTGGAAGAAGAGCACGAGCCTAAACCTCTCGTCTGATTCCATCCGCCACTAAAAAGCCCCGCCTGATCACTCAGGCGGGGCTTTTTTATGCCAACAAAGATTCAATGTGGGAGGGGGCAAGCCCCCTCCCACATTTCAGAGCGGTTTGAAATCCAACAGATGCGGCAGATCCACATCCCAGAGTACGCCAGGATCGCTTACCTGGATCTCACGCACTTCCCCCTGGGCAAATAGTGGCTTGGCCCCGCGATCACCCGTCAACGCCATCAACGCCGGCCCGAACGCTCGTCCAAACGCAACCGGATGCCCATACTGGCCGGCATGCACCGGCACGCTGATACCGTCTATGCGCTCCAACACCCGTTCAATGCTGGACGGCAGAATGAACGGCATATCACCCAGCACCACCAGCCAGCCATCGCTGGAACCACTGGCCGCGACCGCCGCGGCAATGCTGTCGCCCATTCCGGCCGAGCACAGCTGCACTACCTCGCAACCATGGGCCTGCGCCAGACGAATAACTTCAAGCCGATCGGGCGAGGTCACCACCACGCGCTTTACAGCGCACGCCGGCAAATTCACCAACACCTGCTCGATCACCGGCCGCACCACAGCGTCACGGCCCACGCAATCAGCCAGCAACTTATCCTGATCAGCCCCGGCTGCAGCGCGAAAACGACTGCCCTGCCCCGCCGCCAGCACAATCACAGTGACGCTCATTCAACCTGCACCGGCATCGGCTTTTTCTGCAGCGGTGCCACGCCGTTCTTGATCGCGACAATTTCCGCCAGCAACGACAGGGCAATCTCCGCGGGTGTATGGCTGCCGATATGCAAACCGATCGGCCCATGCAGCCGCGCAATCGCCTGCGCAGACAACCCCAGCGCCGCCAGGTTTTCCCGGCGTTTACGGGTGTTGACCCGCGAACCCAGCGCGCCGATATAGAACGCGCTGGAGTTCAATGCCGTCAGCAACGCCATATCGTCCAGGCGCGGATCGTGGGTCAGGCAGACGATAGCCGTGCGTTCGTCGGTCTGGATGTTCAGCACCGCGTCATCAGGCATGCCGGGCACAAAGCGGCCGTGCTGTTCTTCCCAGCCATACACGAACTCGTCACGCGGGTCGCAGATCAGCACTTCGAAATCCAGCAACCGCGCCATTTGCGCCACATAGCGTGACAGCTGCCCGGCGCCGATCAACAGCAGGCGCCAGCGCGGGCCATAGATGGCGCGCAAGCGCTCGCCGTCGAAGGCCACCACGTCGGTCTTGCTCGCAGCGCTCAGGCGCACATTGCCGGTGGCCAGGTCCAACTCGCGAGCGACGATTTCATGGGCTTCACAGCGCGCCAGCAACTCGGCCACCCATTCCCACTCCATCACGCGCTCTTCGGTCAGGCGCAGGGTGCCACCGCACGGCAATCCAAAACGCGCCGCTTCATCGCGCGTCACGCCGTAGGTCACCAACTGCACCGCTGGCCCGTCATCCGCCAACCGACCATCCTGCAAACGCGCAATCAAGTCATCTTCAATGCAGCCGCCGGACACCGAGCCAATCACCACCCCGTCACCGCGCAAGGCGAGCATGGCCCCAGGCGGACGCGGCGCGCTGCCCCAGGTCTGGACCACGCTGTACAACACCACCCGCTGCCCCGCGCGGCGCCATTCGAGCACGCTGCGCAGGACATTCAGATCCACACTGTCCATCAGGCCTTCGTCTCCTGCCAACCCTGCAGTTGGTAGCGCACGGGCAGGCTACGAATGCGCTTGCCGGTGGCGGCAAAAATCGCATTACACAACGCCGGCGCAATCGGCGGCACGCCGGGCTCACCGACACCCCCCAACGGCACCTCGCCCTGTGGCGTGACCAGGTGTACCGCAACGACCTTGGGCGCCAGGGACATGCGCGCCACTTCATACATATGGAAGTTATCCTGCTGGACCTTGCCGTCCTTGAAGCTGATCTCGCCCAATACCGCGTTGCCCAGGCCCATCACGCAGGCGCCTTCGAATTGCGAGCGAATGCGTTCCGGGTTGATCTGCGGGCCGCAGTCCACGGCGATATCCGCCTTGTGTACGATCAGCGTGCCGTCGCCTTTGACTTCGACCTCGATCACCGCCGCCACATAGGTGACGAAACTGTAATGCACCGCCAGCCCCAGGCCTCGGCCCTTGGGCAGCGCGCGCCCCCAGCCGGCGGCCTTGGCGGCGGTTTCCAGCACCCCGCGCAGGCGGGCGGTATCGATCGGGTAGCGCTCCGGGGATTCGCCGTAGTTCCACTCATCGCTCAGGGTTTTCGGATCGATCTGACGATCCGGTCCGAGTAGCTTGAGTTGGTACTGCAACGGGTCCTGACCGGCCTTGTGCGCCAGTTCATCGACAAAGCTCTGAATCGCAAAGCCGTGGGGGATGTTCGACACCGAGCGATACCAGCCAACCCGGGTGTGAGCTGCAGCTTCGGGGTTTTCCAGGCGCACATTGGGAATCGCGTAGGCCATGTTGGTAAAGCCCATGCCCAGCTCGAACGCCGCCTCATGGTTCATGCCCGGCGCAAACAGTGCAGTGATGCTCGGCGCGACGGTGCGGTGCAGCCAGGCAGAAGGCAGGCCGTCCTTGTTCAGGCCAGCCTTGAGGTACTCGGCGGAGACCGTGTGGAAGTAGGAGTTGTGGATATCATCTTCGCGGGTCCACTGCACGCGCACGGCCTTGCCAGGGAACTCCTTGGCGAGGATGGCCGCCTCGACCACGAAGTCCGGCTTGGACTTGCGACCGAAGCCGCCGCCCAGCAGCGTGACATTGATGGTCACGTTATCGAAAGGCAGGCCCAGGCGCTCGGCAACGCGCTCGCGGGTCACCTGCGGCGCCTGGCTTGGCGCCCAGGCGTCGCACTGGCCCTTGTCGAAACGGGCGATGGCAACCATCGGTTCCATCGGCGACTGGGCCAGATGCGGCAGGTAATAAGCGGCTTCGAGGGTGCTGTCGGCATCGCTCATGGCCTGGTCGAGGGTGCCGGTGTTGCGCACCACTTTGCCCGGTTGCTGCGCGGCCGCTTCCAGATCCTTGCGGTAATCGATGGAGTTGTAGCCGGCGTTGACGCCGTCATCCCAGACAATGCTCAGCGCTTCACGGCCCTTGATCGCCGCCCAGGTGTTGCTCGCCACCACGGCCACGCCGCCCAGCGGCTGGAACTCCGAAGGCAGAGGGCGGCTTTCGATTTCGAGGACCTTGATCACCCCCGGCACCTTCAACGCCGCACTGGCATCGAAGGATTTGACCTTACCGCCATAGACCTGCGGCCGTGCAATGGTGGCATAGAGCATGCCGTCGAAATGCACGTCCGCGCCGTAGACTGCGCGACCGTTGACGATATCGGCACCATCGATGGCCTTGACGCCCTCTTTGCCGATGTAGCGGAATTCCGACGGCTGCTTGAGGCGCAGCGTGTCCCGCGCCAGCACCGCCAATGCACCGGCAGCGGCGGCCAATTCGCCATAGCCCAGGGCGCGACCGCTGGGCTGGTGGATGACCTTATGCAACTGCGCACGGCACTCGCCCAACGGGACTTTCCACTGGTCGGCAGCCGCCTGTTCCAGCATCGCACGCACACTCGCGCCGCAACGCCGCATCGGTTCGAACCAGTGGCGCATGCTGCGCGAGCCATCGGTGTCCTGGTTGCCGTAACGCACTTCGTCGCCCGGCGCCTGCTGGACCCGCACATGGGCCCAATCGGCGTCCAACTCATCGGCGACCACCAGGCTCAGGCTGGTACGCACGCCCTGGCCCATTTCCGAACGGTTGCAGATCACCGTCACGGTACCGTCGGTGGCGATGCTGACGTAGACCTTGGGGTCATCGATCAGCCCATGGGGCATGGCATCGCCGCCATATTTCTTGACGGCATCAGCGGCAAACGCCTCGGGCAAGCCCCAACTGGCGGCGATCACCAGCGCGCCGGTGGCGCCGACGCCCTGCAGGAAACCGCGGCGGCTGAGGTTATTGAGGACGAAATCAGCGGGTAAGAGGCTCATGCCTTGGCCCCCTGCAGATGCGTCGAAGCCTGGCGGATCGCGGTCTTGATGCGGTTGTAGGTGCCGCACCGACAGATATTGCCGACCATCGCCTCTTCGATCTGCTCGTCGCTGGGGTTGGGGTTGGTTTTCAGCAGCGCGGTGGCCGACATGATTTGCCCGCCCTGGCAGTAGCCGCACTGGGCCACGGCGCTGTCCAGCCAGGCTTGCTGCACGACCTGGCCGATCGGGTCGGTGTGCAGGTTGTCGATGGTGCTGACGGCCTGGCCCTTGACCGCGCCGATCGGGGTGATGCAACTGCGCGCTGGCGCGCCGTCGATATGAATGGTGCATGCGCCGCACAGGCCCATGCCGCAGCCGAATTTGGTGCCGTTGTAGCCCGCCACATCGCGGATCGCCCACAACAGTGGCATCTCCTCGGTGACGTCCAGTTGATGGTCTTGGCCGTTGAGTTTCAGGGTAATCATTGGGCACGCCCGCCTATTTTCTGCTTTTAGGGGCGAGCCATCTGTCGCGAAAGGTATCGCTGGTTCGGGTGCGCGCAGATTGGCTCAGGCTGAGGAGGCTCTCTTGTGAAGACGAATCTTCACCGGGCCTTTGATGGAGCATGGGCTTAATGTAAACCAAAAATCCGTAAAGTGGCCGAGCAGAAACGCAAACGCCCCGAACCAGTCGGGGCGTTTGCAGATTGCGGTGGGCGTCAGTTCACCCCAT
Organism: Pseudomonas marginalis; assembly: GCF_024169655.1. Classification (GTDB taxonomy): domain Bacteria; phylum Pseudomonadota; class Gammaproteobacteria; order Pseudomonadales; family Pseudomonadaceae; genus Aquipseudomonas; species Aquipseudomonas paraveronii. The sequence continues at coordinate 4,754,336 of NZ_JALJWV010000001.1, forward strand.
CAGCGTCTTACTTGATCACCGGCGCAGGGCCTTCGGCCACGCCCAGGTCATCTTCTTCACGGGTGTCGGAGATACCACGACCACCGGAAGCCAGCTCGACTTGCAGCGTGTCTTCGTCCAGTTCGTTGACCCACTTGGCTACCACCAGGGTCGCCACGGCGTTACCGACCAGGTTGGTCAGCGCACGGGCTTCGGACATGAAGCGGTCGATACCCAGGATCAGCGCCAGGCCGGCAACCGGCAGGTGGCCTACGGCCGACAGGGTCGCGGCGAGGACGATGAAACCACTGCCGGTCACGCCTGCAGCGCCTTTGGAGGACAGCAGCAGCACCAGCAACAACGTGATCTGGTGGGTGATGTCCATGTGCGTGTCAGTCGCCTGGGCGATGAACACGGCAGCCATGGTCAGGTAGATCGACGTACCGTCGAGGTTGAACGAGTAGCCGGTCGGGATCACCAGGCCAACCACGGATTTCTTCGCGCCCAGACGCTCCATCTTGATCAGCATGCGTGGCAGTGCCGATTCAGACGAGGACGTACCCAGAACGATCAGCAGCTCTTCACGGATGTAGCGGATCAGTTTCAGCACGCTGAAACCGTGCGCGCGGCAGATGGCGCCGAGCACCACGACTACGAACAGGACGCAGGTGATGTAGAAGCAGATCATCAACTGGCCCAGTTGCACCAGCGAGCCGACACCGTAGGCACCGATGGTGAACGCCATGGCGCCGAGGGCACCGATTGGCGCGAGCTTCATGATCATGTTGATGATGTTGAACATCACGTGGGCGAAGCGATCGATGAAGTCCAGCACCGGCTTGCCGTAGGCACCCAGGCGATGCAGGGCGAAACCGAAGATCACCGAGAACATCAGCACTTGCAGGATGTCACCGTTAGCGAATGCGCCGACGATGGTGTTCGGGATCACGTTGAGCAGGAAGCCAACGATGCTCTGGTCCGCACCGGCCGTCACGTAGGCCGCGACTTTCGAAGCGTCCAGGGTTGCCACGTCGATGTGCATGCCGGCGCCCGGCTGCACAACGTTCACCACGAACAGGCCGATCAGCAGGGCGATGGAGGACACGACTTCGAAGTACAGCAGCGCGTAGCCGCCGGTTTTGCCGACCGATTTCATGCTCTGCATGCCGGCGATGCCGCTGACAACGGTGCAGAAGATGATCGGGGCGATGACCATTTTGATCAGTTTGATAAACCCGTCACCCAGCGGCTTGAGGGCCACGCCGGTCTGCGGGTAAAAGTGACCGAGCAAAATACCGATAACGATGGCAACGATCACCTGGAAATACAGGGATTTGTACAGTGGCTGACGAGTCGTCATTGTAAAGTTCCTCAATCGTCCCGTGTGGCAAATATCCGCCATTGCCCACGGCACTTGAATTGCGAACCCTCCTGCACTGGAGGGATTTGTTGTTTGCGAGACCTGTAGGACCAAGCCTGCGCTGTAGTACTTATCGCAAACGCCGTGCCACTTTTCTGAAACGGTCTGAAGCCCCTTAGACATAAGGGTTGGAGGGATTAAGCCGTGCCTCACTGCGGCCCGTCAGGCGGCGGATTTCCGCCAACTCATCGAATCTCGTCCTACAATTTGGCGGATATCCGCCTTGTCGCAGTACCGGGCGATGGCTACCATCCGCCCTTCCATGGACGAGGCCCTTGCATGCGTGAACGTACCATCGCCAGTCACTACGCCCGAGCGGCCCTCGGCGGTGCGCGCCGGGCAGGCTACGACTACTCGGGTCTGTTGCAGCAGGTGGGCATCACCCCGGAACTGTTGACCGAACCCCGCGCCCGCATCGCGCCGGAACAATTTACCCGGCTGTTGCAAATGCTCTGGCTCGCGCTGGACGACGAGTACCTGGGCTTTGCCGAAGGGCCGAGCAAGCGCGGCACGTTCGCCATGATGTGCCACGCGCTGATCCATTGCCGCACCCTGGAGAAGGCTCTGGAACGCGGCTTATTGTTTTATAGCCTATTCCCACAAGGTCCGCGTTGGCATCTGACACGGGAAGGCGAAATGGCCCGCTTGAGCCTGGACGACTCACAGCTAGGCGACCCAGATCATTTTCTCAGTGAATGCCTGTTGGTGATCTGGCATCGCCTCGGCAGTTGGTTGATCGGCCAGCGCATCCGTCTGCACCAGGCCACGTTCAGCTACCCGATGCCGGCCCACGCCAGCGAATACGACCTGTTGTTTCCCTGCCCACAGGTGTTTGGCGCACCGAACAGCAGCCTGGTGTTTCCTGCCCGTTACTTGAGCCTGCCGCTGCTGCAGGACGAGCGCACCCTCAAGCATTTCCTGCAGCGCTCCCCCGCCGACTTGCTGTCGCGGCCCGATGAGGGCGACAGTTTGAGCAGCCAGATCCGCCGCCTGCTCAGCCGTGACCGCACGCCCTGGCCGGACCTGGACGCCGTTGCCCAACACCTGCACATCAGCCCGCAGACCCTGCGCCGGCATCTGCGTGAAGAAGGCAGCAGTTTTCAAGCGCTCAAGGATGAGTTGCGGCGGGACATCGCCATCTACCATCTGGGACGCGCGAACTTGTCATTGCAGGAAATTGCCGAGCAGCTCGGGTTTTCCGAGCCATCGGCGTTTCATCGGGCGTTCAAGAAGTGGACGGGGTTGACGCCGGGGGCCTACCGCGCGCAGGAAACCTGATGAGTCACATCAGCCGTAGGGTCACAGGGCCGGAAAGTGAATCTTGAACGCCGCGCCCCCCAACGGTGAGTCCCCCAGGGTCAGGCGTGCGCCGTAGCTTTCAATGATGTCCTTGACCACCGCCAGGCCGATCCCCTGCCCCGGGTGCTGGCGATCCAGCCGCTCGCCCCGTTGCAGAATCCGCGCGCGCTGGTCGGGCGGCACACCGGGGCCGTCATCTTCGATGCACAGCTCAATGCCTTCCAGGCTTTCCACCAGCCTGATGCGCACTTCGCTCAGGCACAGGCGGTAGGCGTTTTCCAGCAGGTTGCCGAGCAGTTCCAGCAAGGCGCCTTTTTCGATGGGCACATCGCACTCGTCCGGCAACTCGAAGGACACCTTCACGCGCTTGTCGCGGTAGACCTTGTCCAGCGTGTCACACAGGCTTTGCAGCACCGGCTGCAGGCGCACCTGATGGCGTACCAAACCGCTTTTACGCAGGCTGGCGCGCTGCAATTGATAGCTGATCTGCTGGCTCATGCGTTCGATCTGCGATTGCAGCACCCAGGCCTGGTCGCGGTCTTCGGGGCGTTGGGCCATGTCTTCGCTCACGCCTTGCAACACCGCCAGCGGGGTTTTCAGGCTGTGGGCCAAGTCGTCGAGGGAATCGCGGTAGCGGGTACGCTGCTCGCGTTCACTGTGCAACAAACGGTTGAGGGACCCGGTGAGGCGCAGCAGTTCGCGGGGGTGTTCTTCGCTGAGGCTTTCGCGGGTGCCGCCTTCGATCTGGTCCAGCTCCTGGCTCAGGCGCCGCAACGCTTGCAGGCCCCAGGTCAGGCCCAGCCAGAGCAAGGTCAGCAACACCAGCAACGCCGCGCCGAAGCCCAGGTAGAGGTTTTCGCGCAGGCCTTCGAGGGTCAGTTGGTATTCGCGCACCGGTTGCAGCGCGACGATGCTGAACGCCGCACTCTTACCGCCGAGCAGCTTGACCTCAACGTCATACACGAAGAATTCCTGGCCATTGCCCTCACGAATCCGCGCAAATTCATTCCCGCGCCCGTCATAGCGCGGCTTGTAGTTGATGTTTTCTTCCCGGGTCGCCCGCGAACGCCATACCAGGTGGCCTTCGCGGTCGTAGATATAGCCGAGCAGGCGGCTATCGGCGAGGTTGAAGCGTTCGTCCGGCAACTGCGCCGGCATCTGCAGGCGGTTGTTTTCGACCCGCGCCGCCGAAATCAAGGTCGTTACGTCCGACGCCAGGCGCTGCTCGATCGAGTCCTGCAAGGCCAGGCTGAACGCCCCCTGCATGGCCGGCAACAAACCCAGCATAAACAGCACGGCCAGGGTGGTGGCCGCCAGCATCAAGCGCACACGTAACGAGCGAATCAACGGCAGCGCTCATTGAACAGATAGCCCAGGCCGCGCACGGTGTCGATCGGCTTGAACCCGGCCGGGCCTTCCAGTTTACGGCGCAGGCGGCCGACCAGCACTTCGATGACATTCGGGTCGCGCTCGTCGTCATCGGGGTAGAGCTGCTCCATCAAGCGGTCCTTGGGCACCACCTGCTGATGGTGACGCATCAGGTACTCGAGAATCCGGTACTCGTAGGCAGTCAGCGCCAGTGGCTGCTCATCCAACGAGGCTTGCTTGCGATTGAGGTCCAGCAGCAAGGGGCCAGCGACGATGGTCGACTGGGTAAAGCCACTGGAACGGCGCAGCAACGCATTCATCCGCGCCTCCAGCTCTTCGAACTGGAACGGCTTGACCACGTAGTCGTCGGCGCCGGCGGCCAGGCCTTCGACCTTGTCCTGCCAGTTGCCGCGAGCGGTGAGGACAAGGATCGGGAAGGTCTTGTCCTGGGCGCGCAGTTGGCGGATCAGGTCAAGGCCACCCATGCCGGGCAGGCCGAGGTCGATGATCGCCAGGTCATGATTGAATTGGCCGGTCTGGTACAAGGCCTCCTCCGCGTTGGCCACGGCTTCGACCACATGCCCGCTGTCGGTCAGGCGGGTATACAGGTGATGACGCAACAGCGCCTCATCTTCCACCACCAGCAATTTCATAAGGCTCTCCAAGGCAAATCAACTGTCCGACAGAGGGATATCATAGCGGCCCTGCAGGTCTTGCGGGCGCAGTTTAATGCCATTGTAGTGGCCACTCAGGTGTTCATAACCGGCACGGTAAGCCGCCTGCGGACTGCTCAAACCCAGCGCCTGGCCCCACGGCGCGACTTGGCTGTGCGCCTCATCGAAGCTCACACGCTGCATCAGTGTGCTGGACTTCTTGGTTTTCTCGCGACCGAATCCCGCAAAGGCGCTATCGCTGGCCTGCACCCCGGCGGTGGCACTGAGCATGGTCAACGCCAACATCAGCTTCTTGATCGCAGTCATGGTACTTACCTCTAGGCGTTTAGGCTGTAGACCCAGACTACGCAAGTGCCCCTGAACTCCCCCTGAACAGGCTCTGAATCTGGCCTGAACCGCTGCGGGCTATCCACTGGCGCGTCAACTCGGCAAAATACCGCCCATGACGCCCCTACCCGCTTGCTGCACCCCGCTCGACGCCCATTGGCCGCTGCCCGATCCCTTGCCGGGCACGGTGCTGCTCAGTACGCGCTTTGATCCGGCCCTATTGATCGCCGATGATTTCCAACGCAGCGCCGTGCCGCCGCCGGCGAGCATCCAGCGCTCGGTGGCCAAGCGCCAGGCGGAGTTTCTCGCCGGCCGGTTATGCGCCCGCGCCGCCTTGCAACAGCTCGATAACCTGGACTGCGTGCCGGCAATCGGCGAAGACCGTGCGCCGGTGTGGCCGCAGCACATCAGCGGCTCTATCACCCACAGCAGCGGGCACGCGGCGGCGATTGTCGGTCACAAGGCGCAATGGCGTGGGCTGGGGATGGACCTGGAAAATGTCCTGAGCCTGGAGCGCGCCGAACGCCTGGCCGGGGAAATCCTCACCGCCGCAGAGTTGCAGCGCATGGCCATGTTGCCGCGTGAGCAACATGCGCTGCTGGTGACACTGACGTTTTCGGCCAAGGAGAGTTTGTTCAAGGCGCTCTACCCGATCGTGCAGAAGCGCTTTTACTTTGAGCATGCCGAGGTGCTGGAATGGTCAGAGAACGGGCAGGTGCGGTTGCGGCTGCTGACGGATTTGTCCGAAGAGTGGTGCTATGGCAAGGAGTTGGTTGGGCAATTTGCGGTGGATGGGGAGCAGTTGTTGAGCCTTGTAGCAATTAGCGTCTGATCCATCGCTATCGGGGGCAAGCCCCCTCCCACACTTGGAATGCATTCAAATGTGGGAGGGGCGGTGCGACGGTTCGACTTGCCCCCGATAGCGGTATCAGGATTTATCCTGGTCCCGTGGCCAACTCAGGCTGAAGCACGCCCCTCCCAGGTTGTTGCTCTTGCTGATCAACGCCCGCCCGCCATGCCAATAAATAATCCGCCGCACAATCGACAAGCCCAGGCCATGCCCGCCCGAGGCGCGGGTGCGGCTGTCGTCCAGGCGCAGGAAGGGCGTGAAGATGCGCTCCCAGGCGCTTTCCGGTACGCCGGGGCCATCGTCTTCCACATCGATGCGGCAGCGCAGTTGGCCGACCTGGTAGCTGATCAGTACCTGGCCCTGGGCATGGCGCATGGCGTTGCTCACCAGATTTTGCAAGGCGCGGTGCAGGTAGCGCGGCTCGGCATCGACCCAGGCATCGTCCCAATGCGCCGATGACAGGCAAATACCACGGGCCACGTTGATCTGCGGACGCAGTGGCGATAATTCGCCGATCACCTGATCGAGCAACGCATTGAGGTCGACCCGCTGGAAATTCAGCTCCGGCGCGCCCTGCTCCAGGCGCGCGTAGGTGAGCATTTCGTCGACCAGGCCGTCGAGGTCCTGGATATCGCTGTCCATGCCTTCGAGGTATTTGCGCCGGGCCTGCGGGGTGGCGGCGTCGCCGATCATCTCCAGGCCGAAACGCAGGCGTGCCACCGGGGTGCGCAGTTCGTGGGACACGGCACGCACCAGTTCGCGCTGGATCGCCAGCAACTGCTGCAGGTGCTCGGCCATGCCATTGAACGCGGCGGCCAGGCGCCCCACCGAGTCGGCCCCGCGCGCCGGCACGCGCACTTCCAGGTTGCCTTTGGCAATACGCGTGGCGGCCGCTTCCAGGCCTTTGAGGCGGCGCTCAAGCTGACGCACCAATAGATAGACGATCAGGCCAATCAGGGTCAGGCCGATCAACGCAATCAGGATCAACCATTGCGCCGGGTACGGGTTCATTTGATACAACGGGCCGATTTCAAGCACCCAGGGCGTGCCGACCATACCGGCAAACACCCGAATCGAATCGCCCCCCTTGCCCAGCGCCATCACCGTATCGCCCTCCGACACGCGGCGGCGCTGGTCGTCATCCATATCGGCCTGGTCGAGGGCCATCAAGTGCATCTCGAAGCCAAAACCCTTGGCTTCTTTTATCGCGGCCAGTCGTTGCGGCTGCTCGGCCACCGGGAAACGCACCAGTTCGTCGGCCAACAGGTAGATCGTCGCGCGCGCCAATTGCTCGCTGATCTGCTGCACTTCACCTTCCAGCACCAATTGATCCGCCTCGCTGACCAACCGCAGCACCCGCGCAGCATGCGGCCCGGTCTGCTGCACCAGCACCTGGCCGCGCTGCAGGCGGGTGCGCTGGCCGAGGTCCAATTGGGCATCGGTGTACGTGCGCAGCGTCAGGGGAATGCCCAACAGGCGTTCCCACACCGCCAGTGCGCGCCGGCGCTCAATCGCGCTCATGGGTTGCAGGTTATCGCCCATCAAGGCAAACGTGCCGTGGGCCAGGCGCTCACGGTACTGCCCGCTGCGCACGTCATTGAGCAAGTGCAACGCCAGCACGCCCAACAGCGCCACCAGGATCAGCGCCGCACACATGCCGCCGTAGATGCGCAGGAAGATCGAGTTCACAGCGGCATGTCGGCGGCGGCTTCGGGGACGAACAAATAGCCTTTGCTGCGCACGGTCTTGATCAGGCGCGGGTGGATCGGGTCGTCGCCGATCTTCGGACGGATACGCGAGATGCGCACGTCAATCGAGCGGTCCTGGCCGTCGTAGCCGATGCCGCGCAGGGCGATGAAGATTTCTTCGCGCGACAGGATGCGCCCGGCATTCGCCACCAGCAGCCACAGCAGGTCGAACTCGGCGCTGGTCAGTTCGATGCCCTCGCCCTGCAGCCAGGCTTCGCGCAGGGCGTTATCCACCAGCAGCGGGCCGAATTGCAGGCGGCGCTGGTTTTGCGCGACGGCCGGTTCCGCCGGCTCGCTGCGGCGCAACAGCGCCTGGATACGCGCCAGCAACAGGCGCGGGCGCACGGGTTTGCACACGTAGTCGTCGGCGCCCATGTCCAGGCCCAGTACCTGGTCCATGTCGTCGGTACGCGCGGTGAGCATGAGGATCACCCCGTCGTAGCGCTCGCGCACCTTGCGGCAGATGCTCAGGCCGTCTTCGCCGGGCAGCATCAGGTCGAGAATCACCAGGTCCGGCTGTTCGGCGATGATCCGCGCCGCAGCCTGGGCGCCATCGCCTTCCACCGACACGCGCAGGCCGTTGCTCTCCAGGTAATCACGGGTCAACTCGGCCAATCGCTCGTCATCCTCGACGATCAGGATTTGCCAGGCTTCATGCTCCACAGGTAATCCTCGTTGTTATTAGGGGATTGGTTGGTCTGCTCGATCAAATGTGGGAGGGGACTTGCGCCCTCCCACCTGTTGATCTTCGCCAGCCACACCTTATTTGTAATGTTGTGAGGGCATAACAATGATCGATTGTAGCCATGCCCCAACCCTCGAACACAAGCCAGGAAATGCATTCGGTGATGCGGTTTTTTTGTGATAGGGTTCGCGCCCTCAAAAATCCAAAGAGCCGTTTTTTTCTTGGAATATTCAGTGACAAACGGCGCGGTCCAGCAGTACTGCGGCCTACACGGGCATTCTACGTTTCATACACATTTTACTCACAGCGTTATCCACAGGCCCTGGATTGCTAAGCCTCCAAAAACGCATTATCTTGTACCTCGGCGCCAAAAAAACCCTACATGTAGGGTTTTGAACTAAAAGACCAAACACAAATCAGACAAGGAACTCAAGCCCTTTCTTGCTCCTGTTTGGTCCAACTCCAGCATTTTTTGAAAGCCCAAACCGCTCATGTGGATGGCAACCGTTTTAGCGCTCCAACAGCGCAAAACGGTACGGGTGTTGCAGTGCTTGAACCGGGCAACTGTCACCCACCAGGAATACGGCGAGGCGCTTTTGAGCGCCAAACCGAAGACTTCGGCATGGAAGCGGCGCGATAAGCCCCCCTTCCTCCTGTCCCGAAGTTGTTATGCCAGGCCAAGGCCTGCTGTAAGTGCTTCAGGACGGAACGGTGGGCACCGAGATGGTGCCCAAATAAATATAGAATGTGGAGACAACACCCCATGCAAACCGACACAACTCGCGAGAACCCGCAGGGCTCCGTGCCGCAGGCCGCTGATTCGAATATGGATCTGTCCGCCACTGCACCTGGCCAATTGCGCGTGATCAAGCGTAACGGCACTGTCGTTCCTTACACCGATGACAAAATCACCGTCGCCATCACCAAAGCGTTTCTTGCAGTTGAAGGCGGCACCGCTGCCGCCTCGTCGCGCATCCATGACACCGTTGCCCGCCTGACCGAACAAGTCACCGCGACCTTCAAGCGTCGCATGCCTTCGGGCGGCACCATCCACATCGAAGAAATCCAGGACCAGGTCGAACTGGCCCTGATGCGTGCCGGCGAGCAGAAAGTCGCCCGCGACTACGTGATCTACCGTGATTCGCGCGCCAAGGAACGTGCCGTTCGCGCCCCGGCCGACGAAGCCGCCGTACAAGCACACCCATCGATCCGCATCACCCTGGCCGACGGCACATTCGCGCCGCTGGACCTGGGCCGCCTGAACACCATCATCACCGAGGCCTGCGAAGGCCTGGAAGAAGTCGACGGTGACCTGATCCAGCGCGAAACCCTGAAGAACCTGTACGACGGCGTGGCCCTGACCGACGTCAACACCGCCCTGGTGATGACCGCCCGTACCCTGGTTGAACGCGAGCCGAACTACTCGTTCGTGACCGCGCGCCTGCTGATGGACACCCTGCGCGCCGAAGGCCTGGGCTTCCTCGGCGTAGCCCCCAGCGCCACCCACCACGAGATGGCCGACCTGTACGCCAAGGCCTTGCCGGCGTACATCACCAAGGGTATCGAATACGAATTGCTGAACCCGGTCCTGGCCACCTTCGACCTGGAAAAACTCGGCAAGGCGATCAACCACGAGCGCGACCAGCAGTTCACTTACCTGGGCCTGCAAACCCTGTACGACCGTTACTTCATCCACAAGGACGGTATCCGCTTCGAACTGCCGCAAGTGTTCTTCATGCGCGTGGCCATGGGCCTGGCGATTGAAGAGAAGCACAAAGAAGACCGCGCCATCGAGTTCTACAACCTGCTGTCGTCCTTCGACTACATGTCGTCGACGCCGACCCTGTTCAACGCCGGCACCCTGCGTCCACAGCTGTCGAGCTGCTACCTGACCACCGTGCCGGATGACCTGTCGGGCATCTACCACGCGATCCACGACAACGCCATGCTGTCCAAATTCGCCGGCGGCCTGGGTAACGACTGGACCCCGGTGCGCGCATTGGGTTCGTACATCAAGGGCACCAACGGCAAGTCCCAGGGCGTTGTACCGTTCCTGAAAGTCGTCAACGACACCGCCGTAGCGGTCAACCAGGGTGGCAAGCGCAAAGGCGCTGTCTGTGCCTACCTGGAAACCTGGCACATGGACATTGAAGAGTTCATCGAGCTGCGCAAGAACACCGGTGATGACCGTCGTCGTACCCACGACATGAACACCGCCAACTGGATCCCTGACCTGTTCATGAAGCGTGTCTTCGACGACGGCAAGTGGACCCTGTTCTCGCCATCCGAAGTACCGGACCTGCATGACCTGACCGGCAAGGCCTTCGAAGAGCGTTACGAGTACTACGAAGCCCTCACCGAGTACCCAGGCAAGGTCAAGCTGTTCAAGACCATCCAGGCCAAAGACCTGTGGCGCAAAATGCTGTCCATGCTCTTCGAAACCGGCCACCCATGGCTGACCTTCAAAGACCCGTGCAACCTGCGCAGCCCGCAGCAGCACGTGGGCGTGGTCCACAGCTCGAACCTGTGCACCGAGATCACCTTGAACACCAACAAGGATGAGATCGCCGTTTGCAACCTGGGCTCGATCAACCTGCCGAACCACATCGTCAACGGCAAGCTGGACACCGTGAAGCTTGCACGCACCGTGAACACCGCCGTTCGCATGCTCGATAACGTTATCGACATCAACTACTACTCGGTGCCACAGGCGCAGAACTCCAACTTCAAGCACCGTCCAGTCGGCCTGGGGATCATGGGCTTCCAGGACGCTTTGTACCTGCAGCACATTCCTTACGGTTCGGATGCAGCGGTCGAGTTCGCCGACAAGTCCATGGAAGCGGTCAGCTACTACGCGATCCAGGCTTCCTGCGACCTGGCCGACGAGCGCGGTGCCTACGAGACGTTCCAGGGTTCGTTGTGGTCCAAAGGCATCCTGCCGCTGGATTCGCAACAGATCCTGATCGCGCAACGTGGCCAGAAATACATCGACGTTGACCTGAACGAATCCCTGGACTGGGCGCCGGTACGTGCCCGTGTACAGAAAGGTATTCGTAACTCCAACATCATGGCCATCGCACCGACCGCAACCATCGCCAACATCACCGGCGTATCGCAGTCGATCGAACCGACCTACCAGAACCTGTATGTGAAATCGAACCTGTCGGGCGAATTCACCGTGATCAACCCATACCTGGTTCGCGACCTGAAAGCCCGCGACCTGTGGGACTCGGTCATGATCAACGACCTGAAGTACTACGACGGTTCGGTGCAGCAGATCGAACGCATCCCGCAAGAACTCAAAGAGCTCTACGCGACCGCCTTCGAAGTGGACACCAAGTGGATCGTTGACGCCGCCAGCCGTCGTCAGAAGTGGATCGACCAGGCGCAGTCGCTGAACCTGTACATCGCCGGCGCTTCGGGCAAGAAGCTGGACGTGACCTACCGCATGGCTTGGTACCGTGGCTTGAAAACCACTTACTACCTCCGTGCCCTGGCCGCGACCAGCACCGAGAAGTCGACCATCAACACCGGCAAGCTGAACGCGGTTTCCAGCGGCAACCACGGTGATGACTCGGTGCTCGCCGCACCTGCCGGCCCGGCGCCAGTGCCGAAAGCCTGTGCGATCGACGAGCCGGATTGCGAAGCGTGCCAATAAGCTGAGCACGTTCCGGGCTTGATGGCCCGGGATTGGAAAACCCCGATAATCCCTTGCTGCAGTTGGGTTTATCGGGTTTTTTTTGCCTGGGCAAAGGCTCGTCAGTCGCCGAACAATATGGTCGCAATCCCCGACCGGGGCACCCCGCCCCGCTTGCCCCACAGTTCAATCCGACCATCGATCACCGCCATCGAATGACCACCATACTCCACCGTCCCCACCTTGCTGCTTCGCAAGTCGGCATCCGTGGCCGGCCGGTAATTTTTGCGCAAGCCCAGACGGTCCAAGCCTTCCCGAGCGTTCTCGCCATCATTGAGGGTACGTATGCCATCCAGAAAGCTGCGCCCGGCAGTGCCGTCGTTGTTTTCCAATTGCGCCCGTTTTGCGCTGACGGCAAACATGAAATTGGCGTTGGTCATCATTTTCGGGTCATCGCCCTGGAAACGTGCATGGGTGGCAGCCAGCCGCACTTCATCCTTGGTCAGGTCAACCTTGACACCATCGCGCATGGTCACAGAGTAGCCATTACCCGTCTCCTTGACCTCTTTGAAGACGTCGGTGGGCTTCTCGCCAAATTGCATCATGGCGGCTTTAATCGCCGAAACCGTCACGCAATTGCCGTCCGGCCCCTGTCTGAAGCCGCTCCAGATATTCTCCGGTTTTTTCCCCGGCTCGCTGTCATCGGGCTTGTAGTCGAAATGCTTCGCGCCTTCGGTAATCGGCTTGTCGCTCATGGACTCGCTGGGGCCGAAACCACCGCCACCGCCACCGCCGCCGCCGCCACCACCGCCTCCACCTCCACCTCCGCCACCACCGCCCGGGGAAGGGGATGGAGACGGTGCGGGTGACGGCGGCGCATCCGGAGACGAACCATCCGGAAATTCTTCCGGGAAGGTTTTCTTCATGAACGCCTGAAAGTCGTCGGACGCGTCTTTCTTCACGTCCTCGAGAATCTCCTTGAACTTCTCTTCGCCGAGCTCCTTTCGCATTTCATTCAGCTTGTTCCGCAGCTCCTGGGCCGTCTGGCTCTTCCCGGTTTTTTCGGCGTCTTCAAGCTCTTTGATCAGCTTTGTGACGCTGTCCTTGACGGCGCCCGTGTCTTGCTTGGTGCCATCAGACTGGCTGGTGGCCTTCAGGTGCTGCCCTGCCCCCCCACTTTCGTAACGCACACCCCCGACCCCTTGGCCAGATACCGATGAACTCCACATATCGCCTCTCCCCAACAATGAGAGAACCCAATGCCTCTCGGCTGGATAGGTGGAAAGACAGGTGTGGCGCGTTCCAACAAAGGCGTGTCATCTCGTAACCGCATCGGTAGTGGGAAAAGGTCTTAATGCCAAATGAAACGCAAAAAAAAGCCCCTCAATCGAGGGGCTTCTTGTGCAGCGCTAACGCATCAGGTCATCTGGATGATGGTCTGCATGATGGTGCTCTGGGTGGAGATGGTCTTGGCGTTCGCCTGGTAGTTGCTCTGGGCCTTGATCAGGTCTACCAGCTCGCTGGTCAGGTTGACGTTGGAGTTCTCCAGGGAGTTGGCCACGATCGAACCGAGGGTACCGGATTGAGGGGCGTCGTATCCCGGTTGGCCCGAGGCGAAGGTTTCTCTCCAAGTGGTGCCGCCAGATGGCTGCAGGCCTTGTTCGTTGTTGAAGCTGGCCAGGGAGATCTGGCCAATGGCCTTGCTCTGCTGATTACTGAAGGTGGCGAACAGTACGCCGCTGCCGTCGATTTTCAGCCCGGTGATCTGGCCGGTAGCATAACCATCGGTGACCGGTGGGTTGCGGTAGCTGGCCGAATTGTACTGGGTGATATCCGCCATGTTGATCGCAATACCGCCCGCATTGGCCGCGGCGCCGTTAGCAGTCCATACACCGTTGGTCACGGTGCCCGGTTTCCAGTTGGAAATGGTCAGGGTGGTGTTGGAGACCGCGCTAGGCGGGGTAACCACACCAGTGAGCTTACCCCCGGTGTCGAACGTCAGGGTCGATGCGACAGGTGCCACCGCGCCTGCGCCACTGATCGGGGTACCATCAGGGTTACGCCCGTCGATCAAGGTGTAGGACTTCCATTGGTTGGAGTCCGTCTTCACCAGGTACTGCACCATCGGGTGAGCGTTGCCTTGGGTGTCGTACAAGGTGGTGCTGTACTGGGTGGTGAAGGTCTTGGTGTCGGTTGGGTTGAATGGCTTGGCCACCTGGTCGATCACCGGCTCCGAGGAGTTCAGGTTACTGCTGGAATCGACGGTGCTGGAGGCTTTTGGCGGCAGGTTCGACAAGTTGAGTTGCAGGTCGACCAAGCCACCCTTGACGATCTTGCCGTTGTCATCCGCCGCGTAGCCCTGCAGGCGCGAAGTACCGGTGTTGTTGGTGATATAGCCGTCTTTGTCCGAACGGAAGGCACCACTACGGGTGTATTCCAGCGAACCGTCGCTGCCCTTCTGTACGAAGAAACCACCGCCCTGGATTGCCATGTCCAGGATGCCGCCACTGTTGTTGACATCACCCTGGGTGAATTGCTGGGACACGGCCGCCAGGTTCACACCGTTACCGATGCTGTTCTGGCCGGTGCCCAGTTTGGACGCCGCGTAGATATCCGAGAATTCCGCACGGGACGATTTGAAGCCAGTGGTCGCGACGTTGGCGATGTTGTTGCCGGTCACGTCCAGTTGTTTGTTGGCCGCATAGAGGCCGCTAAGGCCGATGTTAAAAGACATGTTTCTCTCCCTCTGCCGTATTTAGCCGGCTCTATGTACCGATAGTCTGAATTTGCGACAGCTTGACGCTGCCCATGCCGCCTGCAAGGTTGAGCAGCATTTCGCCGCCGGTCTGGCTCAGGGTCACGCTGTTTACCGTGGCTGGCAGCGAAGTCGCCAGTGCCACCGAGTCGCCCGCGTCATTCTTGGTGGTGGCCGTAAAGGTGTAAGTCCCGGGGGCGGCGACCTCACCAGCGGTGTTCTTGCCATCCCAGATGAAGTCGGAACTCCCTGCGCTCTGAGCACCCATCTCAAGGGTGCGCACCACGACGCCGTCTTTGTCGGTGATCTTGATCGAGACGTTACCCGTTGCCGCCGTCACCGCGACCGAGCCGGTCATGCTCTTGCTGGTATCCACCAGCGCCTTGTCGGTCTGGGTAATAATCGAGCGACCGACCAGCGACGAAGCCTGCAGCGCTTGCGACGAGCTGTAGTTGCTGGAGATGTTGTTTACCGAATCATTCAGATTGTTGATGCCTTCCAGGCTGCTGAACTGCGCCAACTGAGACACGAACGCACCGTTGTCCTGGGGCGACAGCGGGTCCTGGTTTTTCAGCTGGGTCACCAACAGTTGCAAGAACGCATCCTTGCCCATCGACTGGTTGCCCGTTACCGCCTTGGTCGCGGCGCTGATGCTGCTGTTGTCCGTCGCAGTCTTGACCTTGCTGTTGAACAGGTCCTGGACTGCCGTGTTGTTCGTCGTATCAACAATGGCCATTGTTTGGCGCCCCTTATCACTGACCCAGGGTCAGGACCTTCTGCATCATGGTTTTGGCGGTGTTCATCATTTCCGCGTTGGTCTGGAACGAGCGACTGGCAGAGATCATGTCAGCCATTTCCTCGACCACGTTGACGTTCGGGTAGTACACGTAGCCTTTTTCGTTCGCCGCGGGGTGATTAGGCTCATAGCGCGCTTCCAGATTGCTCTGGTCTTCAACCACGCCGAGTACCTGCACGCCTTGCCCGGCAGCGTCCTGATTCTGGAACAGCGAATCGCCGCCGCTGCTCTGGCCGCCCTGAAACATGGTGGCGAACACCGGGTGACGGGCGCGGTAGGTCTGGTCAATGCTCGAAGACACGGTCTCGGCGTTGGCGATGTTACTGGCGACGGTGTTCAAACGCGTGGTCTGCGCGCTCATGCCACTGCCGGCAATATTGAAAACACTGGCTAGGGACATGGCTTACTCTCCACGCAGGGCTGACATCAGCCCTTTGAATTTGCTGTTAAGCAGGGTGAAGCTGGCCTGAAAGTTCACCGAGTTCTCGGCGTAGGCCGATTGCTCCAACTGCGCGTCGACGGTGTTCTGGTCGATCGATGGCTGCATCGGGGTGCGATACAGCAGCGACTCGTCACCACTGCTCAGGCCTTGCGCTTCGATATGACGGCTGTTGGTCATATTCAAGGCGAAGGTGCCGTTCTTGGTCTTGTCCTGCTGTGCGGCGAGCACGGCGGAGAAGTCCAGGTCCCGAGCCTTGTAGTTCGGGGTGTCGGCGTTGGCAATGTTGTTGGCCAGGACTTCGGCACGCTGGGCGCGAAAGCCCAGGGCTTGTTCGTGGATACCGAGCGCTTTATCGAAGCTGATGCTCATGGCGGAAACCTTTAGGCTGACCTGCTGTTCGTTAACAGGGTTATAGCAAGGTGCATGCCAATCTGGTGGAACCCCATATATCAAGGGTTTGCGGGGAGATTGCCGGCGGCAATGCCAGAAAAGCGGCAAGCGGTTTCCGCGTGGCGCCAGTAAAGCGGCAATCGCGGTTGCCGCTATTGGGAAGTTTGCCGCGCAAACAAATGTGGGAGGGGGCTTGCCCCCGATAGCGGTGGTTCAGTCATAGATACTGAGACTGACACACCGCTATCGGGGGCAAGCCCCCTCCCACACTTTGACTGCGTGCGACTTACTTGGCCTGGTAAATGATCCCTGGACTGCACTGCACCATCTGGAAATGATCCGGCAGGCCGTTCAGCGCCTCGGATGCACCGAGGAACAGATAACCACCGCGCTTGAGCGTGCCGTGGATGCGCAGCAGGATGTCTTTCTTCACTTCGGCCGAGAAGTAGATCAGCACGTTGCGGCAGAACACCATGTCGAACTTGCCCAGGCTGGCGTAGCTGTCGAGCAGGTTGAACGAGCGAAACTCCACCCGACTCTTGATCGGCGCCTTGACCGCCCAACGCCCCGCGCCTTTCGGATCGAAGTAACGCTGCAGGCGTTCCGGGGACAAACCGCGGCCCAGCGCCAGGCTGTCGTACTCGCCGGTCTTGCAGTTGGTGAGCATGGTGCCGGACAAATCGGTGGCGACAATTTGCGCACCGGCCTTCAACTGGCCCATGTTGGTCCGCTCGAACTCGTCGATGGCCATCGAAATCGAGTACGGTTCCTGCCCCGAGGAACAGGCTGCCGACCAGATCCGCAAACGCTGACCCGGGCTGGCCTTGATCGCCTCGGGCAACACTTTGCTCTTGAGTACCTCAAAGGGATAGGTGTCGCGAAACCACAGGGTTTCGTTGGTGGTCATGGCATCGACCACCATTTCCTTGAGCCCACTGCGCGGCTGGCTCTGAATCCGTTGGACCAACTCACCGAGGGACTTGATGCCCTGCTGTTCCATCAGTTTGTTGAGACGGCTGGATACCAGGTACTGCTTGTTTTCACCGAGCAATATGCCACAGGCTTTTTCCAGGAAGACCCGGAACTGTTCGAAATCCAAATTACCCGTAGACAATGATACCGCCTCTTAAATCGTGTGACCGCCAGGGAAATCCCCCTAGCCGTGATCTGCTGCCTTGATCCGGTCGACTACCCGGGATGCCAGGTCATCAGGGCGGAATTTAGCCAGGAAGTCGTCAGCACCGACCTTCTTGACCATCGCCTGATTGAATACGCCCGACAACGAAGTATGCAGGATGATATGCAATTTTTGCATGCGTGGATCGTTACGTATCTCAGCCGTAAGGGTGTAACCGTCCATTTCCGGCATCTCGATGTCGGAAATCATCATCAAAAACTCTTCTTCCGGCTTCTTGCCTTCATCCACCAGCTTGCGCAGGTAATCCAGCGCCTGGCGGCCATCATTGAGCGCCACCACCTCAACGCCGATGGTTTGCAGGCAACGGGTTACCTGTTTACGCGCCACCGAGGAGTCGTCCACCGTCAGCACCCGCAGCGAGACCGCCTTGTGCGCCGTTTCGGCGTCGACGACGCCGACCGAGATCGCTTCGGAAGTCGGTGCGACTTCGGCGAGGATTTTCTCCACGTCGATGATTTCCACCAACTGGTTGTCCACCCGCGTCACTGCCGTGAGGTAGTGATCGCGACCGGTGCCCTTGGGCGGTGGATGGATCTCTTCCCAGTTCATGTTGACGATACGTTCCACCGAGCGCACCAGGAAACCCTGGGTCTTGGTGTTGTATTCGGTAATGATCACAAACGGGTTCTCGCGGTCTTGCAGGCCGGCCGAACTCGTGGCCAATGCCAGGTCGAGAATCGGGATGGTCGCACCACGGATGTTGGCTACGCCACACACCACCGGGCTCGACTTGGGCATGATCGTCAGCTTGGGACACTGCAGCACTTCCCGCACCTTGAACACGTTGATGCCATATAGCTGCTTGCCGTCCAGGCGAAAAAGCAACAGTTCGAGGCGATTCTGCCCTACCAGCTGTGTGCGCTGGTTTACTGAATCCATTACACCTGCCATGCCCAGACTCCTACGCTAAAACCTTTGGGGGTACGACGCGCACCCAACACTAAACGGCACGAGCTTTGCTTTTTATTGGCTATGGATATGAAAACGACAGTTTCCCGACGCACCAGCCGCCCACGGTACCGCAGATTACTCTGCGCCTGGATGGCGTTGTTTGCCGTGGGCGCAAGCGCCACTGCCCGCGCCGACAACGTCACCTTGCCTGATCTACTTATCGGCGTCACCCAAGGCTTTCTTGAGTTCACTGTAGAAGATTATCTGGCAACCACTCAGACACCAGGACGTTATGAAATCCAGGTCAACCAACTGGACCCACGCCTGCGCATGCCGATGTGCGACAAGGAATTGACAGCCACCCTGGAAAGCCCGGCCCAACCCATTGGCCGCGTGACGGTCAAGGTCCGCTGTGAAGGTGCCTCGCCCTGGACCGTGTTCGTGCCCGCCCAGGTCAAACTGTTTCGCGATGTGGTCGTGGTGTCGCGGCCGCTCAAACGCAGCGGAATCATCGGTTATGAGGATGTCAGTTTGCGTGAGCGGGACATCAGCCTGATCAATCAGGGTTACCTGACGTCAGTGGACCAGGCTGTCGGGCAACGATTAACCCGACCAATGGTCACCGATCAGGTCATCACCCTGGTCCATCTTGAACAGGCCGAGGTCATTCGCAAGGGCGACCAGGTCGTCATTTCCGCGAGCAGCGGCGGGCTGAACGTGAAGATGCCGGGCGAAGCGCTGTCCAACGGCGGTATGAGCGAACAGATCCGGGTCAAGAACCTCAATTCCAACCGCGTCATCAAGGCACGGGTCACAGCGCCCGGCCAAGTCGAGGTGGCTTTATAGATCACTGGAATAGGACGCCAGCTTTTCCTACACTGTACGCCTGACGTTCGTGCATGCAGGTTTATTGTCAATCGCGCCTAAAGTTTGTCCGGGTATGGCCGAAACCATGGCAAGCGTCCAAATACCCAGAGGTTTTTTTATCATGGTCATCGATTTCAGCCGTTTGAATAACGCCCCGGCTTTGCCAGGCACTACGCGCACCAGCGGCACCAAGGACAGCGTAGAAGCCAAGGCCCAACCTCTGCCCGCCAAGGCAGAACAGGCCAGCGCCAGCCAAAGCGGGGAATCCGTACACCTGAGCAATGAGGCTCAACAGTTGCAGAAGGTCACTGACTCGCTGCGCGATCAACCCGTCGTCAATCAAGCCCGCGTGGCCGAATTGAAACAGGCGATCGCCGATGGCAGCTACAAAGTCGACAGCAACCGTGTAGCCAGCAAGCTGCTTAACTTCGAAGCCGAGCGCTAGGCAAAGGCCTGCGCCAGGCTTTTGGACGCTTAAAACCCAAGGCCAGCCATGCACCACGACGAAAATCTGCTTCAACTGATCATTGATGATCTGGCGCCGACGCAACAATTGCTCGAGCTGCTCAAAGAAGAATCCCTGGCCCTCTACGGCCGGGATATGCCGCTGCTGGAAGAAATCCTGGCGCGCAAACAGTCGCTGATTGTCCTGCTGGAACAGCATGGCAAGAAGCGCAGCCAGATTCTCGTCAGCCTCGGCCTGCCGGCTGATCACGACGGCCTTGCACAGTTGGCCAGTCACTCCTCGGTCGGCGATCAGTTGCTGGCCCAGAGCAAAGAACTCAATCAATTACTCACCCAGTGTCAGGAAGCCAACCTGCTCAACGGTCAGTCGATCCAGCTTCAGCAAGCCACGACCGCCAATCAGTTGCGCATACTCCATGGCGGTGAGCCTCCGGCCCTGTATAACGCCCAAGGCTCTACCTCACGCCTGGTCAAGCCAAGCACCCGCAGCCAAGCCTGACGCCGGTTTAAAGCGCGCCCTATCCAAGGCGCGCGACATACTGGCAAAATGACGGTTATTGCGTGTAGTCGTATTTTGTCTGGAGATGGAAGAACCGTGTTCAACGCCCTTAATGCGGAAGATGCTCCGCAGCCACCCAAGGTGCTCACCACGCCTCTGGAAATCGCCGGCACCTTGCGGATGCTGCAAGAAAGCCATGACCCGCTGATCATCACCTTCCATGAACGCAGCCAGCGCTTTCAAAGCTACCTGGTCGACGTCGACCGGGACAGCAAGACCCTGGCCCTGGACGAAATGATTCCCCGCGATGGCGAACGCCACCTTGAGAATGGCGAACCCTTCCGCATCGAAGGCTTTCACGACGGTGTACGCATCGCCTGGGAAAGCAACGGCACCCTGAACATCAGCGAAAAAGGCGGCCACCGTATCTACACCGGCAGCATGCCGGGCGAGGTGGTCTACCATCAGCGCCGCAATGCGTTCCGTGCCGCGCTGAAGCTGGCACAACTGGTGAACATCGAGCTGGGCGGCGAGAAACTCAAGGCCGCCCCCACCGGCAAACTGCTGGACATCTCCGCCACCGGCTGCAAATTGCGCTTTGAAGGCGATATTTCCGAGCGACTGCAACTGGGCGAGGTCTACGACCGCTTCATCGCCGCCCTGCCCTTCGGCAGCATGACCACCTCGGTCGAACTGCGTTACCTGCACTTCGAAGAGAAGATCAACACCACCTTCGCCGGCGTGCGCTTCCACAACATGAGCGGCCTGGTGCAGCGCCAGGTCGAGCGTTTCGTGTACCAATTGCAACGCGAAGCACGGCGCTTCGACAAAGACGACGATTTTTAAGCACTAAGATGGCGACAAAAAACGGGCAGACCCTTTGGGGATCTGCCCGTTTTTGCATTCAGGGGCGCGCCCTGCTCAGGTCATGGGGGTGCTCATCCGGGCCCAGTGGTTCCGGCGGCCCTTCGAAAGGCGGCTCATCGGGCGGTGGCTCGGAGTCGGTTTCAGGTTCCGCAACAGCCGTCTGCATCTGTTCCTGCACCATCTGCTCATCGACCCGCGGATCAAGTGCAGCCACCAGCGGCGAGCTGGACATGCTGTCAGGCATCGCCACGTGCTGCAGCGGTGCGTCATCGACCTGATGCAGGTTGGTCACCGCTTTAGGACGGATACGCCACACCAGGATCAGCGCGCACAGGCTGAAAAACGCGTACAGCATCTGGCTACCAAACAGCTTCATCACCACACCGGCCAGCAACGGCCCGATACTGGCACCAACGCCGTAGGTCACCAACAACATGGCCGTCAGCGATACCCGCCGATCACCTTCAACGTGGTCATTGGAAAACGCCACGGCCAGCGGGTACAGGCAGAACTGCACCAGCGAACACAGAAACCCGGCCACGAACAGCACTTCCAACGGCACCTTGCTCAGGATGGCCAACGGCAATGCCGCCACCGCCAGGCACAGGGCGAAGCAGCGAATCAACAGCGCACGATCGTAACGATCCGACAGCCAGCCCAACGGCCACTGCACCACCAACCCGGCAAAAATGCAGCTACCCATGAAGAGACCGACCTGCTCGGTGGTCAGCCCCTGCTGGGACGCATAGAGCGGCGCCAGACCGTAGAACGAGCCGACGATCAACCCCGCCCCCAGCACCGTACTCAACGACTGCGGCACCCGCTGGATAAAGAAGCGCGGCTCCATCGGCGCCGGACGCAGGGGCGCCGGGTGAATGCGTCGGGTCATGGCCACCGGCACCAGGCACAGGGCGAAGCACAGCGCCACCAGCATCAGCAACTCGAGGCCGAGCTGGGGATGCATCACCAGGATCAACTGCCCCAGCACCAGGCCAAGGTAGGACGCGATCATATAGCCGCTGAACACCACGCCACGCTGCCGGGCATCCGCCTGCTCGTTAAGCCAGCTTTCGATGACCATGTACTGGCACATCATCCCCAGGCCCACGATGATCCGCAGCACGATCCAGGCCGGCAGCCAATCGATCAGGCCATGGCCCAACACCGCCGCGCCGACGATCCCGGCACAGGTGGCATACGCCCGAATATGCCCGACCCGGGCGATCAGGCGGTGGCCGATCTTGCCGCCCAGCACCAGGCCGGAATAGTTGGCCGCCATCAGCGCACCGACCCACAGGCTGTCGACGTTGTCAGCCGCCAGGCGCAAGGCCAGGTAAGTACTGAGCAGGCCGGAGCCGATCAGCATCATCAAGGAGGCGAAATAAAGGGCTCGAAAAGATTTCCAGATCTGGCGCATCGGCGTTCCGAGCGGCTCCTTGCAGTGAGGGTCAGGGCTACCGGCATGATAGTCCCGGGGGGCGGGTCCGGACAGGCACCAGGCGCTGTTTCCGGGGATTATTTTGTTTTAAAACGATTGACTACAGCTCAGACGCTACCGGGTAACGTACAAGGTACAAGGTTGCGCAAAATACACGTCGCACCTCCTGTGAACCTCGCTAACGCGCAAGGTTCGACCGGATTTTGAAAAGACCGAGCACGCCCCCCAAAAGCCTCCCCCTGCACAGGATTGCCCGGACACCGGCATCGACAATCCGTATCACCGCGCATTGTTACTGTTTCATCAACAATGTTTTCCAGTCTTATGGATTTATCCAAAAAACCAGCGCTATAAACTGGTCTGCGCGTTAATCCACCGCGATTGACCTGCGAATCAGTCGGAGCAAAGCATGTAACCCGATCAAGGCCGACAGAGCCTTCGGGCCTACTCATTACCGACTGAACACATGGATAGTCATTAAGCAGGCGTAATACTGCCGCCCACGTTTTCTTTACCCCTCCTGCCGAAACTCAATCAGCCCCCGGTTAAGCATCAAGTTCGTTATTGAACGGTGCTTTTAGCGTGAAGGGGTTGGGGTGAAAGAGTGCCGGCATTCGGGCCAAGATACGGGGATGGCAAGTTATTACGCTGATTCCATTGCTCACTTGCCGTCAGCAAGACAGCGCAGCGGGATCATGGACCAACCACACCTGGCCAACTAAAGGCCGGACTCAACATTCGGCCAAGTTGCTCGTACACAGTGGGCGCAGCTACGTTTTTCCCCAACTGAGCATATACAAATATGACAGACGATCATCGATCTCACTCTGGAAGATCCTCAATGAGTACTATTGCAAGGGGACTGTTCTCCCTGCTTGTTTTTGCCGTGGCACTGGCGTTGATTTATGGCGGGTTCAAACTGGTAGCACTCGACGGATCGAGTTACTACCTGCTGGCCGGCTTCGCCTATCTGCTGTTGGCAGCACTGTTTGTCTTGCGTAAACCTATCAGCATTGCCCTCTCCGTCGTCATCTTCCTCGCCACGTGTGTGTGGGCGTTCTACGAAGTGGGCCAGTTCAGCTACTGGCAACTGCTGCCACGCCTGGTGGTGCCGGCGATCATCCTGACCCTCAGCCTGTGGGTCGGTGCTGCGTTCCCGGAAACGTCCTTGACCACCCGGCGCACCGCCAACCGATTCGGCTTTGCCGTGTTCCTGGCCCTGATCGCCACCTTTATTGCGGCGTTCTACCCGCACGGCGGGATCTCGAACCCTGTCGCCGCGACTGACTCGCCCAAGGCCACGGAGCCCGCCAGCGGGCCTGCAAACTGGGAGTTCTTCGGGCGCAATGCGTCAGGGACGCGGTTTGCGCCTTACACGCAAATCACGCCGGAAAACGTCAAGGACCTGCAAGTAGCCTGGACCTACCAGACCGGACGCAGGACCACCGGCGCCGGCGCTGGCGTTGACGAAAACACCCCGTTGCAGATCGGCAACGTGCTGTATTCGTGCACCCCGGAAAACCTGATCACCGCGCTGGATGGCGATACAGGCAAGCCGATCTGGAAGTTCGATCCTCACGCCAAAAGCGAAGAGCATGTGACGTGCCGTGGCGTGGGCTATTACGACATTGATAAAGACGACAGCCTGAGCGCAGCGGTCAAAGCCTCGTATAACGATCAGCAGCAATGCCGCCAGCGTATTCTGGTGTCGTCGGTAGATGCCCGTCTGTTTGCACTTGACGCGCATACCGGCGCCCTTTGCCAGAGTTTTGGTGACAACGGTTACGTCGATCTCAAGAAAGGCATGGGCCCGACAGAGAACAGTAAGCGCTATCACCCGACCTCACTGCCAGTGGTCATGGGCCACCTCACGGTGGTGGGCGGCTGGGTACGCGACATTGTGGCTGGCGAACCTTCCGGCGCTGTCCGCGCCTTCGACGTGCTGACCGGTGCGCTGGTGTGGGCATGGGACGTCGGCGCGCCCGAGGGCACGGACTCAACCAAGGCCGATCACCAGTTCACGCTGGAAACACCTAACGTATGGACGATCCCGACCTACGACAAAGAGCTGAACCTGGTCTACTTGCCGACCGGCAACGGCCCGCCCGACTATTGGGGCGGTGATCGCAACGCCGTCAAAGAAAAATTTGGCTCGGCCGTCGTGGCCGTCGATGCATCGACTGGTAAAGCCAAATGGGTCTACCAACTCATTCACCACGATGTATGGGATTACGATCTGCCATCGCAGCCGGTTCTCTATGACATCAAGAATGCCCAGGGCGTGAAAACCCCGGTCTTGATCCAGACCACCAAGACCGGCCAAATCTTTGTGCTGGATCGTCGCACTGGCCAGCCGGTGACAGAAGTACAGGAACGTCCGGTTCCAACCTCTCCGGCAGCAGAAGGCGAACACCTGTCGCCGACACAACCGTACTCGGCCGGCATGCCGGTGATCGGGGCCGACCCCCTGACTGAAAAGTCGATGTGGGGGGTGTCGACATTCGACCAACTGTATTGCCGGATC
Source organism: Pseudomonas marginalis (assembly GCF_024169655.1). GTDB lineage: Bacteria > Pseudomonadota > Gammaproteobacteria > Pseudomonadales > Pseudomonadaceae > Aquipseudomonas > Aquipseudomonas paraveronii. Next base: position 4,779,455 of record NZ_JALJWV010000001.1, read on the forward strand.
ATGTTCAAAGATTCGGTCTACATGGGGCCGTTCACGCCGCCAAGCGAAAAGCCGTACATCGAATGGCCTGGCTTGCTGGGCGGGATGAACTGGGGTGGCATCTCCATCGATGAGAACACCGGCACGATGTTCGTCAACGACATGCGCATGCCGCTGCGCATGACATTGGTGACCAAGGAAGAAACCAAGAAATTCAAGGTCTCGACCGACGAAGTGCCAGGTTTCATGGGCACCATTCGCCCGCAAGTCGCCGGTATCTATGGTGGCGTGAGAATCGACATTCTCCAGTCGCCACTGGGCGTGCCGTGCAACTCCCCGCCCTTCGGCAGCATGAGTGCGATTGATCTGAATACGCAGAAACTGGTCTGGCAGGTTCCCATGGGCACCGTCCAGGATACCGGCCCGCTGGGGATCAAGACCCACCTGCAGATTCCGCTGGGCATGCCGACGCTTGGCGGTCCGACGTCGACAGCCTCTGGCCTGGTGTTCTTTGCAGGCACCCAGGACTACTACCTGCGCGCACTCGACTCGGCCACCGGTAAAGAAGTCTGGAAAGCCCGTTTGCCGGTTGGTGCGGTTGCGGCCCCGCTGATCTATCAGTCACCCACCACCGGGAAGCAGTACGTGGTCATCTCCGCAGGCGGCATGAGCCATTCGCCTGACGTCGGTGATTACATCATTGCTTATGCATTGCCGGACAACATCAAGCCGTAATGCGTTAGTTGCCACTGCATGAAAATAACCCCCGTTTACGGGGGTTATTTTTCCAAATCAAAAAAGAACAGCGCAACCGATAAACAACGCGCAGCGTTGAGCTATTCCCCCACTTTCTCTGTAACGGAGCACATCCAAAATGTTTTTTTGTTTCCGCGCCATGCTGACCAGCAGCCTGTGCAGCGGTTTGTCGCTATGCCTCTTCGCCCCGTCCCCGGCATTGGCCGACGATCTGATGAACCGCTCCACACTCACTGGCGACTGGGACGGTGAACGCCAAAAGTTGGCCGACGAGGGCATCAAACTGACCGGCGACTACAGTTCCGAAACGATTTCCAACCTGCATGGCGGGATCAAGCGCGGCACCCGCTATTCGCAACAAATACGCATCGGTGCCCAGTTTGATCTGAGCAAGTTGCTCGACAGCCCCGATGCGGGACGCGTGCAACTGCTCGTTAACGACCGTCGCGGCCACAGCGCCACGGAAGATTTGCTTGGAAACCGCCTGTCGTCCCAGGAAAACTACGGCGGCGAATACACCCGGCTGACCGAGTTCAGCTATCAACGCAACCTGTTTTCGCCGGCCCTGTCCACCAAAGTCGGTTTCATGGTGATGGGCACCGATTTTGGTGGCATGCCCATCTTGACCAACTTTGTGAGCGCCGGCTTTTGTGCGCATCCGCTGACCATGTCGAGCGGCAGTGGCTGGGGCAACTACCCGACGGCGCACTGGGGTGGCGAGTTGCGTTACGACGTCAACCCGTCGCTGACGCTGCAAACCGCCGTGTTCCAGGTCAACCCGGAATACAACACGCGCTCTTCCAAAGCGTTCTCCATGCCCAGCAACGGCACCACGGGGGCGATTTTGCCGCTGGAGGCGATCTTCAATAACGACGCCTTCCTGAACGGCCAATACAAAGTCGGTTGGTACTACGACACCTCCAACGCCCCCGAGATCGGCAGTACGCAAAAGAGCAGCAACCGTACCGGCGCCTATGTGTTGATGGACCAAGCCATCTGGCGCAATGAGCAAGACCCGCAAAGCGTGCTGCGCCTCTTCGGCCAGGCAGCCAGCAGCAACGCAGCGACCTCGCCGATGCGCCGCTGGTACTCGGTGGGCCTGGTCAAACAAAAGCCTTTTGCGAGCCGCCCGAACGACTCCATCTCTTTTGGCTATGGGCGCGCCGTGCTCAACTCGCGCACACGGGATGTGCAAGAAGCCAAGGCGACCAACCTCGAAGACGCCGAGATGATCGCCAACCTCGACAACGGCGAGCAAATGCTTGAGCTCAACTACGGCGCACAGGTCACACCGTGGCTGCTGCTGCGCCCCGACCTGCAGTACTACATCGAGCCCGGCGCGTTTTCCGGCAAAAAACGCGACAATGCGTTGGCGGCGGGGTTACAGGTTAAAGCGACGTTTTAAAAGCGTCGTCTGCACAGGGGGCATCCACTCGGTGCCCTCTTGCAATCGCGCACGCAGGCGGTATCACACCAAACTGTCGGGCGTCCCCACTGCCTGGAACAACGTGCGGTCGGATAGCTTGGTCTGCAGCCCAATCAATATTTGCTCAAGTTCTACCCGGGCCTCTGCCTGGAGCCCCAGGCACATACCGATTCCGTCCGCATCCGTACTGAGTCGGGATGACATCGAGATCTTATAGTCGCCAGCACCTGCATTATCCATTTTATAGGCATGAAGATGCATTGAGTCGCCAATCAATGCCGGTGTTTCAAGATGGTCGAATTTAAATTCCTTGGTCATGTAGCTCAACAGCTTGTCCTGGACCACCAACACCAGCTTCTTGTTGAGGTGTTCAAATGTCTGCACTTTGTGGTGCATTTGAACCAAGATGGTTTTTGCGGTCATTTTCCAGTTCATGCCGAAGGTTTTATTGGACGCTTCAGCACTGTCCGACCTGGAAATCCCTAGCGTTTCCAGCATTCTCTGGCGTTCTGGCCAGACCGTTCCGGTCGTATCGAGGGTCTGCAGCTCGATGCCAACGAAGTCCTTCACCTTTCCATCTTTTACCGACACCAAGAAATAATCGACACTTCCCCCCGGGATCGACACTTCGGGGATGATGTGAAGCTCGTTCCCCGGTTCATGGGTCGTCAATAGATGAAAACAGTCGGTAAAAATCTGCCGGCGCTCGATTAGCCGGACAGGACAGATGATTACCGGTTCCTGCACTTTTCCGTACAGCACGCTGCACGTACCGATAGAAATGTCGGGGTTGGACTTCCTGACTTTGTAGCAACGCTTGTTGGTATAGGCGCAGCGTTGAGCGCCAATCACGCCTTGCCAGTCGACGGAGCGATTATGCGTACCCTTCCCGAACAACTCTATTATTTTGCTCATAACAGCGTATTGCACCTGTCTTTGGTCATCTCAAGATACTGCTCGGAGATATCTATCCCGATCGACTTCAAGCCTAAGCGTTGCGCCGCGACCATCGTTGTTCCCGTACCGCAGAAAGGGTCGATTGCAATACCGCCTGGTGGGCAGGTCGCCAATAAAGGTATACGGCACAGGTCGACCGGATAGGGCGCAAAGTGGGTTTCCCGGCCCTGCGAATCTTCCGGGAGAATGTCCCAGACGTCAGACGGTTTACTCCCCTTCGGATGGTATTTAAGAAAGTAATAACCTTTATCCCTGAGTTCCTTCGCTCGTCCCGATACTTTTTCACTGTCGGAGTGCGTCGCTCTTTGCTGGCCACGAATGATCATCCGGAAGTCTGACACTTTACCGCAAGACAAATCTGCGAGGATGCCGGCCAGGGCGGCATGTGCGGATAATTTTTCTGCGTCGCTCAACGAGGTCGACAACTCGATCTGACGCTTGTAACGCACGCCCGAAACGCCCGTGGCGGAAACTATCGAGCCATTCACCACTTTGGATTCTCTGGGCTTGGACCGGACGGCATCAGCATTGTAATAATAGTTTTTTGACTGCTTCACAAAGTGAAACAAGTTCTCATGAACATTGCCAAGCCGGTCTTTGGTGTTGTCCATGCCGCCTTTCAGTTTGTTCCATATGATGCTGTTTCGAAGTATCCAGCCTTGATTGTCGGTAAGCTCGAAAACCACTCGCCAAGGAATCCCGAGCAGCCCCTTACCGCTATAAGAATCACCGAGATTGAGCCAGAACGACCCCGTCGACTTCAGCACGCGCTTGAGTTCCAGAAACACAGCGCAAAGATCTGCTACGAAATCCCGATAGTCTTTTTCCAGGCCTATCCCGCCGTTTTGATATTCCCGCTTCCCCCAGTACGGCGGCGACGTCATTGCAAAATCAACCGACTCGTCCGGCAGCGACTTCAATACGTCGAGGCAATCCCCGTTCAGAAGAAGGGGGCGTGTAGAAGATGACTGGCCGTACTTCAGAAGTGCAGAAGAAAAATCATTCTGGACGATGGTCGAAGGTTCAAACGCGTCTTTCTCCTGCGCAGAAAATAGTGCGGGGTCGTTAAGTTCTGTGTAGGTCATGAGGTGTCCAAACGGGAACGGCGGTAATGGCTACAGGATGGCCTTCTAACGCTGTCCTGATCAGACCCGGATGGTACAGAGCCTGAGGAAAGCCGGGCAAGCCAAACCGTACTGAAGGGACAGGCGTTGAGCCACGGGGTGTCGACTCCCAGGGCTCGGTCAATTCGGTCGCCTTGCGATGGCGCAGAGCGACCTCATCGGATCAGCAAAGCTGCACCACTCACTTTCGCTTCGCCTTTAGCCCCCGACCTCTCCTGCCAGCGACGAACGCAGATCGGTGCTGACACACACTTATTGTTTTTATATACTATTATTTAACAAACTGAACAGTTAGTGATCAATCGTATGCCCGAATCAGATCTCCAGCGGCTTCACGCCAACGCCGATGCCGCCAGCAAGTTCCTTAAGGCTCTGGCCAATCCGGATCGCTTGATCCTGCTCTGCCAGCTATCCCAAGGCGAGCGCAATGTCGGCGATCTGGAGTCGCTGCTCGGGATACAACAACCGACGCTGTCTCAACAGCTGGCTGTGCTGCGCCGCGAAGGACTGGTGGATACCCGTCGAGACGGAAAGCAGGTGTTCTATCGCATCAGCAGTCCTGCGGCATTGGCAGTCATCCAAACCTTGTATCAACAATTTTGCGCTGGAGAAGCCTCATGAATATCGACTGGCTCAACTTCACTCCCTGGTCATCCCTTGCAGGCGGCGCATTGATTGGCTTGGCGGCCAGTCTTTTCGTCGTCGCCAACGGGCGTATCGCCGGCATCAGCGGTCTGATCGGCAGTCTTTTACAGCGGGGAAGCGAGGGAGCTGGGGAGAAGGCGCTTTTTCTCCTGGGCCTGCTCATCGCGCCGCTTCTATGGGGCTTGTTCGCCGCGCTGCCGCAGATTGAATTCCAAAGTGGCGGGTTTGGACTGATCGTCGCCGGTGTATTGGTGGGTATTGGCACACGCTACGGTTCAGGTTGCACCAGTGGCCATGGCGTGTGCGGCATATCGCGCCTTTCGCCGCGATCGATGGTCGCCACCGCCTGTTTCATGTTCAGCGGTTTCATTACCGTATTTGTCCTGCGTCATCTGCTGGGAGGCTGGATATGAACAAACTGACGGCATTCATTGCTGGCCTGCTGTTCGGCTTGGGGCTGCTGCTGGCAGGCATGGCCAACCCGAGCAAAGTCCTGGCGTTCCTGGATTTAGCCGGTGCTTGGGACCCTTCCCTTGCGCTGGTCATGGTCGGGGCCATTGGCATAGCCATTGGCCCGCTGACCTGGGCGCGCCAACAATCCCGCTCGCTGCTGGGAACGCCAATGCAGTTGCCGACCAAGCGTGAATTGGACCCGCGTTTGATCGGCGGCAGCCTGCTATTCGGCATCGGCTGGGGGATAGCAGGCATCTGTCCTGGCCCTGCGGTGGCAATTCTGCTGACAGGACGCTGGCAAGCAATCGTGTTCATGTTGGCCATGCTGGCCGGCATGTTGTTGTTTACTGCGCTGGAGACCCGGCGCAACCACTGATCGGGAGATCGTCATGAAAGCGAACCTTGGAACCATTGACCGTAGCCTGCGCATTGTCGCCGGCCTGGTTCTCATTGGCCTCAGTCTGATGGGCGTGATCGGCTGGTGGGGTTGGATCGGCTTAGTGCCACTGGCTACTGGTCTTTTCCGTTTTTGCCCTGTGTACAGGTTGCTGGGCATCAAAACCTGTAACCGTTGCTGAGCAAAAACCCATAGCGTTCACGTGCATGAGGCCATTGGCGCAGCCGATTTCGTGGCTATGCGCCAAGCACGGGACGCTGCGTTGGGCATGTGCGCGTTGACGCCAACAGCTGGATCTATAAACGTACACACCGAGTATTTTTGTTTAAATCTGCGTGGTGTCGTTTCAAAAGCTGTTTGAACAAGGAAATTTCAATGTCCGACCTGAACGATCCGCGCGTGTTCTTTGCCGCCGAGCGCACATTGCTGGCATGGAACCGAACCAGTCTTTCGCTGATGGCATTTGGCTTTGTGATTGAACGATCCGGGCTACTGCTGCAGATGCTGAAACCGGACGTTCCGGGTTCTCCCGGAAAACACTTTTCGTTCTGGATCGGGCTGGCTTTTCTGATGCTGGGCTCATCGGTTGCCTGCTGGTCATCCTGGCAATACAAAAAGGTGGTCAAGACCCTCAGGCCCGTTGAGATCCCCCTCGGCTACAGCGTTAATACCGGCCCTGGCATTAATGTCATTACTGCAATCCTGGGCGTTTTGCTCATGGTCTATTTGTTCATGATGTGAGCAAGACTGGCCTGCGTGACCTCACTCGACGTCCCCAATGGGCGGTAGACGGGTGCCGTCGAGCATCTCCCGGCGAGTGAACGAGTGTGATCCTGGCTCACCTTTAGACCCTGATTATGTGAGTCGCCCTTCAAAAACAAAAAAGCCCCGCCAGAGCAACGCCCGGCTGGGCTTTTTGTTGGCCTATTGCTGTCACCCTACTGTCATGGGAAAAATGAGCTGGCAGTGGATCGGCGCGAGAGACCTTATTTGTATGGTGTCCCAGGGCCGGTTCGAACGGCCAACCTTCCCCTTAGGAGGGGGATGCTCTATCCAATTGAGCTACTGGGACAAATGACAGCCATCGGGCCAACGGCGCTGCGACGGACGGCGTGCATGTTAACGGCCAAGGTGGGTTTTGTCATGTCGTCCGTAGGCTTTTTGAGTGTAAGCCAATGCTTGCGCCACTGATCCCGGTTTCGCCCCGCAAATCCGGGCACCTGAGGCTATCGTGCAAAATGCATTACACCAAAATGCCAGCATTGCAAATTGCAACCCGAGCGCTGTTTAGATTAAACTCAAACCATTGATTTTATTGAAATAAAACATTGGCACGGCATCTGCAACACTTCTCCCACACATCCATTCGGCTGAACCCGCTGCGGAGAAGATGACGATGAACAGCACCCTTCTGTTAGCCCTCAATACCGTAGCCCTGGCCGCACTGGTGATGTTTCATTTTCAGTCGAGCGTCAGCGATGACGTCGCGCAGATCCGCCAGCCCGTGCCGCATCATCTGCAACAACGCCCGCAATTGGCGGTGATGACGGCCAACCCGCAATCACCTGTGCGCCTTACCCAAAGCACGCAGACCGCGCCCGCCACTGAACACTGGGTTTTCTGAGGAAGCCTTCCATGTCCAAAATCGCCTGGCTGTTTTTGTGCCTGACCGTCGTAACTGCCGTACTGGGTATGTCAACCTCGTCCCAGGACGCTCACGCCACCACCCTCATCGCCAGCGCCGTGTTCGGCAGCCTCCTGTTGTTGACGCTGATCGTCGGCCGCCGAATCAAATTCGACCCCGTGCTGCGCTGATTCTCCGCGGCCCCTGCACCGACCTTATGTCGCCTCGCGCTAGTAAATCGGCAAATTGCCACTAGTCTTAAAAACAAGGGCAAAAGGCCATATTGCGATACGATATGCGACTCCAACCCTTTAGCAGCAACGGCTTGCGGGATGATGGACTGTGGCGATCGCCCGCAAAAAAGTTTTCCAACCAGCCCGCAAAAATGCAAATCAGTACTGGCATAAAGCCTTTAGGCAGTTCAATATTTGTCACAGAATTGACGCCAAGGAACCGGCAAAATTGAGGCATGATGCGGCCTCTTTGCAATTCAGGTTGAACTTTGGTCGTGAGCCTTGTCTTAACACTCATCTTGCGGCCAATTCCAATAACCGCTCCCCTGAACTAACCGGTTAAATATATGCGCCCATTGAAACAGGCAATTTATTCCAGCCGCACGGCTGACAAGTTCGTCGTACGTCTGCCAGACGGAATGCGGGAACGCATTGCCGAGGTGGCTCGCAATCATCACCGCAGCATGAACTCCGAAATCATCGCGCGCCTTGAGCAGAGCCTCATTCAGGAAGGCGCGTTGGGTGAAGAGTTAAGCATGCGCCTGGACAGCCCTGAGCTGTCACTGCACGAACGCGAACTGCTGCAGCGTTTTCGTCAGCTCTCCCACCGCCAGCAAAATGCCCTCGTTTCGCTTATTGCACATGACGTTGAGGCGGCCGCAGAAGCCAATTGATCTGCCCCTGAAAGCCGAAGCCAGCCACGTGCTGGCTTTTTTTTGCGCGTAATTCGGGAAGGCAATACTGGGCGGGGGCTGGGTTGCCCCCGCCGCGAGGGGTCAGAGCAGGAAGATCGTCGCCAGGCCAAGGAAGATGAAGAAGCCGCCACTGTCGGTCATGGCGGTAATCATCACACTGGCACCCATGGCCGGGTCGCGCCCAAGGCGCGCCAGGGTCATGGGGATCAGCACCCCCATCAGGGCCGCCAACAGCAGGTTAAGCGTCATGGCGGCGGTCATGACCACCCCTAGCGACCAGCTGCCATACAGCAAGTAGGCCACGATCCCGATCACGCCGCCCCACACCACACCATTGATCAGCCCCACCGCCAATTCCTTGCGCATCAGGCGCGAGGTGTTGCCGGTATTGACTTGGTCGAGCGCCATGGCGCGCACGATCATGGTAATGGTCTGGTTGCCGGAGTTACCGCCGATCCCGGCGACAATGGGCATCAACGCCGCCAGCGCCACCAGCTTCTCGATCGAGCCTTCAAACAGCCCGATCACCCGCGAAGCGATAAACGCGGTGATCAGGTTTACGGCCAACCACGCCCAGCGGTTACGCAGGGAGCGCCAGACCGACGCAAAAATATCTTCCTCTTCACGCAGACCCGCCATGTTGAGGACTTCGGTTTCACTTTCTTCACGGATCAGGTCGACCATTTCATCGATGGTCAGACGACCGATCAGCTTGCCGTTCTTGTCGACCACCGGGGCCGAGATCAAGTCGTAACGCTCGAATGCCTGGGCGGCATCGTAGGCGTCTTCATCCGGATGGAAACTCACCGGATCGTTGGCCATCACGTCCACAACCTTCTTCTCGGGGTCGTTGACCAGCAGGCGCGTGATCGGCAACACGCCCTTGAGAATACCTTCGTAGTCGACCACGAACAATTTGTCGGTATGCCCTGGCAGCTCTTTCAGGCGACGCAGGTAACGCAGTACCACTTCCAGGCTGACGTCTTCGCGGATGGTGACCATCTCGAAGTCCATCAGCGCGCCGACCTGGTCCTCGTCATAGGACAGCGCGGAGCGCACACGCTCACGCTGCTGGCCATCGAGGGTTTCCATCAGCTCATGGACAACATCACGGGGCAGCTCGGGGGCCAGGTCAGCCAGTTCGTCGGCATCCATCTCCCGGGCCGCGGCCAGGAGCTCGTGATCATCCATGTCGGCGATCAGGGTTTCACGGACGGAGTCGGATACTTCGAGCAGGATGTCGCCGTCGCGGTCGGCCTTGACCAACTGCCAGAGGGTCAGTCGATCATCCAGCGGCAAGGCCTCAAGGATATAAGCGACGTCGGCGGAGTGCAGGTCATCGAGCTTGCGTTGCAACTCGACGAGGTTTTGCCGATGAACCAGGTTTTCGACGCGGTCGTGGTTCGGACCTTCCTGGCGGTGCGTGAGGTCTTCGACCAAGCGCTGGCGCTGCAACAGCTCGATAACTTGAGCCAGACGATCCTGCAGGCTTTCTTGTGTTTTCTTTACTTCTACTTCGGTCATAGGCGAACTCCACTCCCAGCAGCGGGGCACGCCGGAAGGATCAATCAGTCAATTCATGATTGGTAAAACGGGGTACTGAGTAACTACTGGGTAAGTCCATGGAGGTATTCCACAAGCCCCGGCGGGGCTGACGGGCGCAATGATACACCGCCCGCCGCTTTTAACGTCAAAAAACTGGTAAGAACAAGCGCTTGCGAGCCAAAGCTGAGGACTGGCCGCATCTATGAACTGCGACGCCGCCGCGCGAAAGGAAAACACATGAGGTGGGAGAAAAAGGCTAAATCCTACAAAACCCCCAGACGGCAAAAAGCCCGCACTCGGCGGGCTTTTTGTTTGTATGGTGCACTCGACAGGATTCGAACCTGTGACCGCTCGGTTCGTAGCCGAGTACTCTATCCAGCTGAGCTACGAGTGCAGATTGTGTTTTTAGACCAGATCACAACTGGTTGTAACAAAATCACCTGCATTACTGCAACTGACTCTTAAATGGTGCACTCGACAGGATTCGAACCTGTGACCGCTCGGTTCGTAGCCGAGTACTCTATCCAGCTGAGCTACGAGTGCATTTGTTGCAATGCGCATTATAGGCCGTTCAATCTCTATGTAAAGCGATTTTTTCGAGTAATTTCAACAACTTACCGATAAATCCAGATTGCAACGTACTAAGCAAATAATGGCGGAGAACGGGGGATTCGAACCCCCGACACCCTTTTGAGGTGTACTCCCTTAGCAGGGGAGCGCCTTCGGCCACTCGGCCAGCTCTCCGCAACACGGGGCGTATATTAACCACGTTCTTCCCCGTTTGCAAACATAAAAAACGATAAAAATTAAAGGCTTGGTTCTTCGTCCTTCTCTTTCTTGATCCGCAGATAGATTTCCTCGCGATGGACCGCTACCTCTTTCGGAGCGTTAACCCCAATACGCACTTGATTGCCTTTGACGCCGAGCACGGTCACGGTGATTTCGCCATCACCAATAATCAGGCTTTCTGCGCAACGACGGGTCAGAATCAACATACCTTTCACCTCACGCACTTCAGTTCAGGAACAACAGTCTGCAAAAAAAGGCCTTCGACCTACGGCTCAACGGCCATAGCCCTACCGGCTAAGTATTGTCGAGCCCGTGCAAAACACACGCGCCCTACAAAAAAATGAAAGGCGCGGTAAACCGCGCCTTCCTGGCATTGCGTCACTCGCCCTGTCGGGCCGGAGCGTCCAGCTCAAAAGCGGTATGCAGCGCGCGTACAGCCAGTTCCAGGTACTTCTCTTCGATCACCACCGAGACTTTGATTTCCGACGTGGAGATCATCTGGATGTTGATGCTTTCCTTGGCCAGGGCCTCGAACATGCGGCTGGCAACGCCAGCATGGGAACGCATGCCCACGCCCACGATCGACACCTTGGCAATCTTGGTATCGCCGACCACTTCACGCGCGCCAATCCCGCTCGCGGTGTTCTGCAGGATACGCTCGGCCGCTTCGTACTCATTGCGATGAACGGTGAAGGTGAAATCGGTGGTGTTATCGTGCGAAACGTTCTGCACGATCATGTCGACTTCAATGTTCGCGCCGCTGATCGGGCCGAGGATCTTGAACGCAACGCCCGGGGTGTCTGGCACGCCACGGATCGTCAGCTTGGCTTCATCGCGGTTGAAAGCGATGCCGGAAATGATCGGCTGTTCCATGGATTCCTCTTCATCAATAGTAATGAGGGTGCCCGGACCCTCCTTGAAGCTGTGCAATACGCGCAGCGGAACGTTGTACTTGCCGGCGAATTCCACCGCACGGATCTGCAACACCTTGGAACCGAGGCTGGCCATTTCCAGCATCTCTTCGAAGGTAATCTTGTCCAGGCGCTGGGCCACGGACACCACGCGCGGATCAGTGGTGTAGACGCCGTCCACATCGGTATAGATCTGGCATTCGTCAGCCTTGAGCGCGGCCGCCAGGGCCACACCGGTGGTATCCGAACCGCCACGCCCGAGGGTGGTGATATTGCCGTGCTCGTCAACGCCCTGGAAACCGGCGACAACTACCACACGACCAGCCTTCAGATCAGCGCGAATCTTCTGATCATCGATCTGCAGGATACGCGCCTTGGTGTGTGCGCTGTCGGTGAGGATACGCACCTGACTGCCAGTGTAGGACACCGCCGGCACACCGCGCTTGTTCAGCGCCATGGCCAGCAGGCCAATGGTCACCTGCTCACCGGTGGACACGATCACATCCAGCTCACGCGCCAGCGGTTGTTGATCGCCGCTGATGGCCTTGGCCAGTTCGATCAGGCGATTGGTCTCGCCGCTCATGGCCGACAGCACCACCACCAGGTCATCGCCGGCGTCGCGGAATTTCTTAACCTTGTCGGCGACCTGCTCGATTCTTTCGACAGAGCCGACCGAGGTGCCTCCAAATTTCTGTACGATCAAAGCCATTTCTAAGCCGCCTCAGCCCGTAAAGGGGCGCCCAATAAACCAATCTTCCAGCAACCGAGCGAGCCCGTGACTAGACCACGGGCTCATTCACAGCGCCTTAAATGCCTGCCTCGACAAACGGCACGGTCAAGGCCAGGGCCGCGTCCAGGGCACCGGCATCAACACCACCGCCTTGTGCCATGTCCGGACGACCACCGCCCTTCCCGCCCACTGCCGCAGCGGCTTGCTTCATCAAATCACCGGCCTTGAGTTGGCCAGTCAGGTCTTTGGTTACACCGGCAACCAGAACGACCTTATCCTCATGGACACTGCCGAGCAGGATCACTGCGCGGCCGAGCTTGTTCTTCAACTGATCGACCAAGGCCAACAACGCCTTGCCGTCCTGGCCGTCCAGACGCACCGCCAGGACTTTCACGCCCTTGACGTCCTGCGCAGAAGCCGACAGGTCGTCGCCTGCCGCGCTGGCCGCCTTGGCTTGCAACTGTTCCAGCTGTTTCTCCAGCGCACGGTTGCGCTCCAGCACGGCGGACAGTTTGTCGATCAGATTGTCACGGCTACCCTTGACCAGGCTGGCCGCTTCCTTGAGTTGTTCTTCGCCCGCATTGAGGTAGGCCAGGGCCGCAGCGCCGGTCACCGCCTCAATACGACGCACACCGGACGCCACACCGCCTTCGCTGATGATTTTCAGCAGGCCGATGTCGCCGGTACGATTGGCGTGGATACCGCCGCACAGCTCCACCGAGAAGTTGCCGCCCATGCTCAGGACGCGCACGTTGTCGCCGTACTTCTCGCCGAACAGCGCCATGGCGCCTTTGGCCTTGGCGGTCTCGATGTCGGTTTCCTCGGTTTCCACCGCGGTGTTCTTACGCACTTGGGCGTTGACGATGTCTTCCAGGGCCTTGATCTGCGCAGGCTTGATCGCTTCAAAGTGGCTGAAGTCGAAACGCAGGCGCTGGCTGTCAACCAACGACCCCTTCTGCTGGACGTGCTCGCCCAACACCTGGCGCAGTGCCGCGTGCAGCAAGTGGGTGGCCGAGTGGTTCAGCGCAGTGGCGTGGCGCACGTCGGCGTCCACCTGGGCGTCCACCGGCGAACCGACGGTCAGGCTGCCCGACGCCAGCACGCCGTGGTGCAGGAACGCACCGCCGGTCTTGGTGGTATCGCGCACATCAAAACGACCGGAAGAGGCCTTGAGGAAACCGCAGTCGCCAATCTGCCCACCGGATTCGGCGTAGAACGGCGTCTGGTCCAGGACCACCACGCCGTCATCGCCTTCACTCAGGACGTCGACCGACTGGCCGTCTTTATACAGGGCGATCACTTTGGCCGAACCGTGGGTGGCCTTGTAGCCAGTGAACTCGGTGGCCACGTCAACCTTGACCAGGCTGTTGTAGTCCATGCCGAAGGAGCTGGCGGAACGTGCGCGTACACGCTGGGCTTCCATCTCGCGCTCGAAACCTTCCTCGTCGAGGGTCAGGTTGCGCTCACGGGCGATGTCACCGGTCAGGTCCATCGGGAAACCGTAGGTATCGTAGAGTTTGAACACCACGTCGCCCGGCACCACGCTGCCCTGCAGGCCGGCGAGGTCTTGCTCGAGGATCTTCAGGCCCTGTTCCAGGGTCTTGGCGAACTGCTCTTCTTCAGCCTTGAGCACGCGCTCGATGTGCGCCTGGTTCTGGGTGAGTTCCGGGAAGGCTGCGCCCATCTCGGCGACCAGCGCCGCGACGATCTGGTAGAAGAAGCTGCCGTTGGCGCCCAGCTTGTTACCGTGACGGCAGGCGCGACGGATGATACGACGCAGCACGTAGCCACGGCCTTCATTCGACGGCAGCACGCCGTCGGCAATCAGGAAACCGCAGGAACGGATGTGGTCAGCCACCACTTTGAGCGATGCCTGGTCTTCATTGGCGCAACCGATGGCCTTGGCCGCAGCGGCCAGCAGGCTCTGGAACAGGTCGATCTCGTAGTTGGAGTGAACGTGCTGCATCACCGCACTGATCCGCTCCAGGCCCATGCCGGTATCCACCGACGGTGCCGGCAGCGGATGCAGCACGCCATCGGCGGTGCGGTTGAACTGCATGAACACGTTGTTCCAGATCTCGATGTAACGGTCGCCGTCTTCTTCCGGCGAACCCGGTGGGCCGCCCCAGATATCGGCGCCGTGATCGTAGAAAATCTCGGTGCAAGGGCCGCACGGGCCGGTATCGCCCATGGTCCAGAAGTTGTCGGAGGCGTAAGGCGCGCCCTTGTTGTCGCCGATACGCACCATGCGCTCAGGCGGCACGCCGACTTGCTGGGTCCAGATGTCGTAGGCTTCGTCATCGCTGGCGTAGACGGTGACCCAGAGCTTTTCCTTCGGCAGTTTCAGCACGCCAGTGAGGAAGGTCCAGGCGAAGTTGATCGCATCTTGCTTGAAATAGTCGCCAAAGCTGAAGTTGCCGAGCATTTCGAAAAACGTGTGGTGGCGGGCGGTGTAGCCGACGTTTTCCAGGTCGTTGTGCTTGCCACCGGCGCGCACGCATTTCTGGCTGCTGACCGCGCGGGTGTAGGCACGCTTTTCCTGGCCCAGGAAGCAGTCCTTGAACTGGTTCATCCCCGCGTTAGTGAACAGCAGGGTAGGGTCATTGCCTGGGATCAAGGAGCTGGAGGCGACACGGGTGTGACCTTGCTCTTCGAAGAAGCGAAGGAAGGCTTCACGGATTTCTGCGCTTTTCATTAGGTTCTTCCACGGAGTCTGAGGCCAAAGGCCAGTGCGCAACATCATCAGACGGAGCGACGGCAAAGGGCCGCATTATATCGGCCCTTTGCCGGTGGTACAGCGTGTTTATGTGATAGAAACAGTCAATTAGACAGTCTGCACGGTCATTTCCGAGAAAACTCGACGAATGCCTGCACCACTTGCTCAATCTGCGCCCGGCTCACGTCCAGGTGCGTGACCATGCGCAGACGCGGCGCGGCGCTCAACTTGATGCCGCGCTCGGCGGCAAATGCCTTCAAGGCCTGCGCCCGGTCGCCGAGCTGCACATAGACCATATTGGTCTGCACCGGCTCCACCGTATAACCGGCCTGACGCAGTTCATCCCCCAGCCATTGGGCGTTGGCGTGGTCGTCGGCCAGGCGCTGCACCTGATGATCCAGGGCATACAGCCCCGCCGCCGCCAGGGAACCGGCCTGGCGCATGCCGCCGCCGACCATCTTGCGCAGGCGCCGCGCCTTGGCGATCAACGCCGTGGAACCGCACAACACCGAGCCAATTGGCGCGCCCAGGCCCTTGGACAGGCACACCGACACCGAATCGAAATGCCGGGCAATCTCCCGCGCATCCACGTCGAGCTTGACCGCCGCGTTGTAGAGCCGCGCGCCGTCCAGATGCAGGGCCAGGCCATGTTCACGGGTGAACGCACGCGCCCTGGCCAGGTATTCCAGCGGCAACACCTTGCCCTGCATGGTGTTCTCCAACGCCAGCAGGCGGGTGCGGGCGAAGTGGAAATCATCGGGTTTGATCGCTTCGAGCACCTGATCCAGGTCCAGGGAACCGTCCGCCTGCACCTCCAACGGTTGCGGCTGGATCGAACCCAGCACGGCCGCGCCACCGCCTTCGTACTTATAAGTGTGGGCCTGCTGACCGACGATGTATTCCTCGCCACGCTCACAGTGGGCCATCAACGCCAGCAGGTTGCTCATGGTGCCGGTGGGCACGAACAACGCCGCGGCGAACCCCAGGCGCTTGGCCAGTTCGGCCTCCAGGCGGTTGACGCTGGGGTCTTCGCCATACACGTCATCGCCGCTGACGGCGCTGGCCATCGCATCACGCATGCCGGGGGTGGGTTGGGTCACGGTGTCACTGCGCAGGTCTATCACGGTCATTAAACTGGCCTCTGACGGGTTGGGCGTTTTTTTTTGTACTGACGATTACTGCGGGTAAAGCCACGGAATATCAAGCCCTATGCTGCGTCAATCGAATATCAATCAAACAAACCGATATAGGCTATCGATACGGCAATCGTGCAGTTTCTGAAAAACCATGTTAAAAACTCTGCGCCGCCAGGGTTCTGGCGGCAACGTTCTCAGGGCGGGGTGCAATTCCCCACCGGCGGTAATTGCGCGCAATGTGCATAGCCCGCGAGCGCTTGGCGCCTCGAACTGCTCCGGCAGGACGGCGACAAGGTCAGCAGACCCGGTGTGATCCCGGGGCCGACGGTCATAGTCCGGATGAAGAGAGAACGGGATTGGCGCCAAAGGGCCGCGCGCTGAGTTCATGCTTGCATGACCCAGCTGTTCGTACCCTTAAATCCCATTCGATCCATAACGCCCTGTTTTTTTCTTAAACAGGAGTCAGAACATGCAACCCACCGCAATCGATAGCAAAAGCAAAAACCACCACGGCGAGCGCGTCGCGTTTATCCAGGCCTGCTGGCACAAGGATATTGTCGACCAATCGCGCAAAGGCTTCCTCAGCGAAATGATCGCCCTGGGTTACCAGGAATCGGACATCGATTTCTTCGAAGTCGGTGGCGCCTTTGAAATGCCCCTGCACGCCAAGCTGCTGGCCAAGACCGGCCGTTACGCCGGCATCGTTGCCGCGGCCCTGGTGGTGGACGGCGGCATCTACCGTCACGAGTTCGTGGCCCAATCGGTGGTCAGCGGCCTGATGCAGGTGCAGCTGGAAACCGAAGTGCCGGTGTTCTCGGTGTCCCTGACCCCGCACCACTTCCACGCGGGCAGCGAGCACCATGCGTTTTTCCATGATCATTTCGTACACAAAGGCCAGGAAGCGGCACGCACCTGCGCCGACACCTTGCACAAGGTGCGGGCGATCCGCCGCAGCGAGCCGCGTGCGGTAGCAGTTTAAGCAACACCGCAAAACAAAATGTGGGAGGGGGCTTGCCCCCGATGGCGGTGTCTCAGCTACAGATGAGCTGACTGACACTCTGCTATCGGGGGCAAGCCCCCTCCCACATTTGGATCCGGTTAAGGCTGAGATCTACGCCAACCCGGCGTCCGTGGTCGGCACGATCAATATCCCTGCGCGCAAGCCATTCTTCACCTTCGGGTTCGGGAAGATGATGCGCGCGCCCTCCTCCTCGATCACCCAGCGGGTCTTGGCGACGTCCTCGGCGAGCAAGTAACCCTGGGCCAACGGCGAAAAGTTTTCCACGTCCGCCGGCAGGTGCAACAGGAATGCATCGCTGTGCTTGATGACTTCGCGGGACACGGCAAACAGCTGCAGGCCATCCAGGCTGCCGGTGTCCGGCTCGGTGCCTTCGATGATCTGCGTCAGCCGGGTTTCCAGGCGCGACACGTCCACGCCCTGGTTCTGCCCGAATGGCCGTGCCTTGCCCAATTCCAGGGTGAAGGCCTCGGCGTCCAGTTGCTCATAAGTAAAGGCGGAGAAGGTGATCGAGGTTTTGTTCTGCAGCAGCACCGCCTGCATACCGGCGGCGCGCAAGCGCGCCAGTTCGTGGCGTGAATGCTGACGCCCGTCCTTCCACGGGTAGAGCGCAAACTGCTCGACCTTCGAGCCGCGAATGGCGGTGTGCAGGTCGTAATGCAGGCGCGCACGGCCAGGCAGGCTGAAGAAGCTGCGAGCCAATTGTTCCAGCTCGGCGGCGCGCATGGCTTCAGGGCCGATGTTTTTTTCGTGACGGCCGTTGAACAGCCGGTTGACGTCCAGTTCGAGGAAACGCTCGCCGCGACGCATGGCCTCGGGGTTGCCGAACAGGAACAGAATACGGGTGCGGGGTTTGATCTCCCCACGGGCGATGCCATGCAACAGGCGGTCGAGCAGTTCGATCGGCGCGGTTTCGTTGCCATGGATGCCGGACGACAGCAGCACGTCGCTGCCGTTGTCCCGCGCTTGCGGCGGGCGCACTTCGAGCGCGCCTTCGCTGAGCCAGCGCATCTGCACGCCGTCGACAGTCAGTTGAATTTTTTGCGCCGGTTCACGACCGGCGAGCGTCAGTTCAAGGAGTTTGCCGAGGGCGAGCATAAGCAGCTTCCTTAGTGGTTGCAGCCTGGGCCGTGGACGTGATCGTCGTCATCACCCTCAACGTCGGCCGGTTCCATTTCCAGTTGCAGGCTCATCAGGTTGGTGGCCAGTGGGCGCATCAGCAGGTTGGCGTACTCGGCGTCGCCTTCTTCCACATCCACACCGATCAGCAGTTGGCCCCGGCCGTCGTGCTGAATCCAGACTTCCTTGCCCTGCCAGATCACGGCAACGCGGGTGCAGGAGGTTTCCAGTTGGGTGCCGTCGGTGTCTTCAAGGATCAGTTGCAGGGTATCGGTGCTCATAAATAGCTCTCAGCCGTGTGGCGTTAATTGATCTGGAAAGGATATACCGCGCCCAGTTTAAGGATTTGCGTCAGTTCATCCAATGCCGTCCGGCATTCAAGCAGCAATTGCGGGTCAGCCAGGTCGCTTTCGCGCAGGCTGTCGCGGTAGTGCTTGTCGACCCACTGGGTCAGCGTTTCATACAGCGGCGCGGTCATGATAACCCCTGGGTTCACCGCCGCCAGCTCGGTTTCGTTCAACGCCACGCGCAAACGCAGGCACGCCGGGCCGCCGCCGTTCTGCATGCTTTGCTTGAGGTCGAAGACCTTGACCTCGCGGATCAAACCACCAGCAGCGGTGAGGCCCTGCAGATACAGCCAGACGCGCGTGTTGGCGCGGCACTCTTCCGGCACGATCAGCAGCATCGAGCCGTCGGCGCGGGTCAGCAATTGGCTGTTGAACAGGTAGGAACGCACGGCGTCTTCGACGCTGACCTGGGCACGCGGCACACACACCGACTGGAAGTTACCGCCCAGCTTGCCCAACTTGGCCTGCAGCTCGCCAAGCATCTGCTCGGTGTTGAGGAACGCGTCCTCGTGATAGAACAGCACTTCGCCATTGCCCACCGCGATCACGTCGTTATGGAACACGCCGGCATCGATCACCGCCGGGTTCTGCTGGGCGAAGACCACGCCGTCATCATTCAGGCCGTGCAGGCGGGCGACGGCTTGGGACGCTTCGAGGGTCTGGCGCGCCGGGTACTTCTGCGGCGCCGGGTAACGGGTGTCGAACGCGCTGCGGCCGAACACGAAAAACTCGACGCCCGCCTCGCCATAGTCACGGCAGAAACGTGTGTGGTTGGCCGCGCCTTCGTCGCCGAACTGCGCCACCGCCGGCAACGCGGCGTGGTGGGCGAAGTGTTTCGCATCGGCAAACATCGCCCCCAGCACACGGCTGGTGGTCGGGTGTTCGATGCTGCGGTGGTATTTGCAGTTGAGGTTGGCGGCGGTGAAATGCACGCGGCCATCTGCCGTGTCGGCGCTCGGGCTGACGGTGGCGGCGTTGGCCACCCACATGCTCGACGCGGAGCAACTGGCGACCAGCAGCGGCATGGCCTGCTTGGCCGCTTGCTGGATGACCTGGGCATCGCTGCCGCTGAAGCCGAGGTTGCGCAAGGTGGCTACGTCCGGACGTTCTTGCGGTGCGAGCACGCCTTGCACAAAGCCCATGTCCATCAGCGCTTTCATTTTTTGCAAGCCCTGCAACGCCGCTTCCTTCGGGTTGGACGCCTGCTGGCTGTTGCTCTGGGACGCGACGTTGCCGTAGGACAAACCGCCGTAGTTATGGGTCGGCCCCACTAGACCGTCAAAATTGACTTCATAGGATTTCATCGGCGAGGCTCCACGAACATCTGTTTTTATAGGCAATCTTCAACACACCCCGGGTCAAATGTGGGAGGGGGCTTGCCCCCGATAGCAGTCTGCCAGTTGATGAATCAGGCGACTGATCCACCGCTATCGGGGGCAAGCCCCCTCCCACATTTAGATCAGTGTAATGCCGGGGGTGAGTGTGGCTGGAACCACGAGGCTCGGGGTCTCCAGCGACGCCACCGGGTACGCACAATAATCCGCCGCGTAATAGGCGCTGGCGCGATGGTTGCCCGATGCCCCGACACCGCCGAACGGCGCGGTACTGGCGGCGCCGGTCAATTGCTTGTTCCAGTTGACGATCCCAGCGCGGCTTTCCAGCCAGAACTGCTGGTAACGCGCTTCGGAATCCGACAACAAACCGGCGGCCAGGCCGTACTGGGTGTTGTTGGCTTCGGCAATCGCCGCTGCGAAATCAGCGTAGCGGATCACCTGCAACAGCGGGCCGAACAGCTCTTCGTCGGCACGTTCGCTCACCTCGGTGACGTCAATGATGCCCGGCGTCAGCAACGCAGCCTGATCCTGCGGTTGGGTCATTTCCAGCAGCGCCACGGCGCCGTTGGCCAACAGCCATTCCTGGGCGTCCATCAAGGCTTTCGCCGCCGCCAGGGAAATCACCGAACCCATGAACGGCGCCGGTTGTTGGTCGAACGCACCGACGGCAATCGTCGCGCTGACCGCCACCAGCCGCGCCAGCAACGCATCGCCCCAGGCGCCTTCGGGCACCAGCAAGCGACGGGCACAGGTGCAGCGCTGGCCGGCCGAGATAAACGCCGATTGAATGATGGTGTACACCGCCGCATCCACGTCGGCCACTTCATCCACCACCAGCGGGTTGTTGCCGCCCATTTCCAGGGCGAGGATCTTGTCCGGGCGCCCGGAGAACTGCTGGTGCAGGTGGTTGCCAGTGCGGCTGGAGCCGGTGAAGAACAACCCGTCGATACCCGGGTTGGCCGCCAGGGCGATCCCGGTTTCCCGCGCACCTTGCAGCAGGTTCAACACGCCCGCCGGCAGGCCCGCTTCGATCCAGCATTGCACGGTCAACTCGGCGACTTTCGGGGTCAGCTCGCTTGGCTTGAACAACACGGTATTGCCCGCCAGCAACGCCGGGACGATATGGCCGTTAGGCAGGTGGCCGGGAAAGTTGTAAGGGCCAAACACCGCCACCACGCCGTGGGGCTTGTGACGCAACACAGCGGTGGCGTCGCCCAGCGGGCCGCTCTTCTCGCCGGTACGCTCGCGGTAGCTTTGCACCGAGATCGCGATCTTGTTGGCCATGCTGGTGACTTCGGTGGCCGATTCCCACAGTGGCTTGCCGGTTTCTTCACCGATGCAACGGGCGATTTCATCGGCGCGGTTTTTCAAGGCAGTGGCGAAGGCTTCGAGCACGGCGATGCGCTCTTCCAGCGAACACCGGGCCCACGCCGGAAACGCCTGGCGCGCGGCCTGCACGGCGGATTCGACCTGCTCGGCGCTGGCGCCATTACCGGCCCACAGCACGTGCTGGGTCACCGGGTTGCGCGACTCGAACAGTTCACCCTGGCCAGCCAGCCAGCTACCTGCGATATACAGCGAATTCATTATTTCGACTCCCGAGCAGCAGACAACGGTACGGCACGCACTTGATCGCCCACCACCAGTTGCAGGCGTTTGGCGGTCAATGGATCGACCACCAGCGTGCCTGCCGCCAGGCGAGCCGGTGCGGCGGTGATGCGGCACTCTTCGCGCTTGCGGTTATGGATCAGGAACGGCGTGGCGTCGTCCCCCGGCGTGCCGATGGCCAACACCAGCGACTGGCTGTCGCGCACCGCACGAATCTTGCTGGTCTCACATTCCACCGCCGGGCCGGCGTCGAAAATGTCGACATAGCCCTGGTAGCTGAACCCTTCGCTCTTGAGCATGCTCAACGCCGGCTCGGTGTCCGGATGGACCTTGCCGATCACGTTGCGCGCATCCTCGGACAGGAAGCAGCTGTACAGCGGAAATTTCGGCATCAGCTCGGCGATAAAGGCTTTGTTGCCCACGCCGGTGAGGTAGTCGGCCTGGCTGAATTCCATCTTGAAGAAGTGTCGGCCCAGGCTTTCCCAGAACGGCGAACGCCCGGCTTCGTTGGACACACCGCGCATCTCGGCGATGATCTTGTTGCCGAACAACTGCGGAAACTCCGCGATAAACAGCAAGCGCGCCTTGGCCAGCATGCGGCCGTTGAGGCCGTTGCGGTAATCGGCGTGCAGGAACAACGAGCACAGTTCGGAGTTGCCGGTGAGGTCGTTGGCCAGGAACAGCGTCGGGATCTCGCGGTAGATATTCAGCTCCTGGGAGGCGCTGACAGTCAGGCCGACCCGGAAGTTGTACCAGGGCTCGCGCAGACCGACGGCACCAGCGATGGCGGAAATGCCCACCACTTGGCCTTCGTCGTTTTCCAGCACGAACAGGTAGTCGGCATCCCCGCGCCCGGCTTCGCCGCGGAAGGTTTTTTCCGCCCAGCCAACCCGGTGGGCCAGGCGTTCTTCGTTGGCTGGCAAGGTGGTCAGGCCGGTGCCGGTGCTGCGCGCCAGATCAATCAGGGCCGGTAAATCGCTGCTGCGTACGGGACGAACGATCATGCTATCTCCTCAGACGGGCCGCCCGTTCAGGCCACCCGCAAAACTCTGCTTTAAACCGCAACCAAACGCACGCTGGCGCCTTCACCGACGCCCAGGGCTTCGGCCGCTTCCAGGTCCAGGATCACCGGTTTACCGGGCGCGTAGTCCAGCTCCAGCATCACCGCGCGGTAATCCTGCAACTGCGCGTTACTCACCAGGTACTGGCGACCGACACCCTTGACCCGCTCGCCGATCTTCACTGGCACCACACGGCTTTGGGCGATCGAACGAATGCCCGAAATACGCGCGTGCAGCGTCGGGCCGCCGTCGAAGATGTCGATGTAGTGATCGGTCTCGAAGCCTTCGCGCATGAGGATGTCGAAGGTGATCTGCGCACGCGGATGCACCTGGCCCATCGCTTCCTGGGCTTCATCCGGCAGCAGTGGCACATAGATCGGGTAGTGCGGCATCAGCTCGGCGAGGAACGTCCGGCTTTTCAGCCCGCACAGGCGCTCGGCGGCGGCGTAGTTGAGGTCGAAAAAGTTGCGCCCGATGGCGTCCCAGAACGGCGAATCACCGTGCTCGTCGCTGTAGCCGACAATCTCGGTCACCACCGAGTCGGCAAAGCGCTCGGGGTGGCTGGCGACGAACAACAGGCGGCCACGGGAGTTGAGTTCCGACCACGGCGAACCGACCAGCTCCGGCACCACGTAGAAGCTGGTGAGCAGGCTGTTGCCGGTGAGGTCGTGGCACTGGGAAAGCACGTGGATCTTGTTGTGGATCTTCAACTCGCGGGAGGCGTGGACGAAGGTCTCGTTACGGAAGCTGTAGAACGGTTCCGAGTAGCCGGCCGAGGCGACGATAGCCGAGCAGCCTGCGAGCTTGCCGGTCTCGGTGTCTTCGAGCACGAAGAAATAGCTTTCTTCACCGTTGAAACTGACCTCGGCGGCGAAGGACGCTTCGCTCGCGGCGATCTTGTCGCTCAGGCGTTCCACATCATCCGGCAAGGAGGTGACACCAATCGGGCTGTCCGCAGCCAGACGCTGTACCTCGCCCAGATCAGCCATTTGCGCGGGGCGCATCACCAGCATGGTGTCACTCCTTAACTCGAAAAACTCATAGGAAAAAGTACCGGACGGGTCAGGAACAACACATATCCAATGTGGGAGGGGCGGTGCGACGATTCGACTTGCCCCCGATAGCAGTCTGTCAGTTGATACATCTGGTGACTGATACACCGCTATCGGGGGCAAGCCCCCTCCCACATTTGACCCAGTCCGGCAGATAAATGTGTATCAGGCTTGGGTCAGTGTTTTAACAGCACGCTCAAAACGGTCCAGACCTTCATTGATGTCCGCATCCTCCACCACCAGGCTCGGCGCGAAACGCACCACGTCGGGGCCGGCTTGCAGGATCATCAGGTTTTCTTTCTCGGCCGCGTTGAACACGTCCTTGGCCTTGCCTTTCCAGGCGTCGCTCAACACGCAACCGAGCAGCAGGCCCAGGCCACGCACTTCGCTGAAGATCCCGTATTGTTTGCCGATCTGTTCCAGGCGGGCCTTGAACAGGTCATGCTTGGCGTTGACGCCGGCCAGCACTTCAGGCGTGTTGATCACGTCGAACACCGCCCCCGCCACCGCGCACGCCAGCGGGTTGCCGCCGTAGGTGGTGCCGTGGGTGCCGACCACCAGGTGCTTGGCCAGCGCCTCCGTGGTGAGCATGGCGGCAATCGGGAAACCGCCGCCCAGGCTCTTGGCGCTGGTGAGGATGTCCGGCACCACACCGTAGTGCTGGTAGGCGAACAGGTGGCCGCTGCGGCCCATGCCGGTCTGCACTTCGTCGAACACCAGCAGCGCGTCGTGGGCGTCGCACAGTTCGCGGGCGCCTTGCAGGTAGGCCAACTCGGCCGGCAGTACGCCGCCCTCGCCCTGGATCGGTTCCAGCACCACGGCGCAGGTCTTGTCCGACACGGCGGCTTTCAGCGCGGCCAGGTCGTTGAACGGCACGTGGGTGATGCCGGTGATCTTGGGCCCGAAACCGTCGGAGTACTTCGACTGGCCACCGACGTTGACGGTGAACAGGGTGCGGCCGTGGAAGCTGTTCAGTGCCGCGATGATCTCGTATTTCTCGCTGCCGAAGCGGTCGAACGCCACGCGACGGGCCAGCTTGAACGCGGCCTCGTTGGCTTCGGCGCCGGAGTTGCAGAAGAACACACGCTCGGCAAAGGTGGCGTCGATCAGCTTGTGGGCCAGGCGCAGGGCCGGCTCATTGGTGAAGACGTTGGAAACGTGCCACAGCTTGTTGGCCTGTTCGGTCAAGGCACCGACCAGTACCGGGTGGGCATGGCCCAACACGTTGACCGCGATGCCGCCGGCAAAGTCGATCAGCTCGCGACCCGCCTGGTCCCACACGCGCGAACCTGCGCCGCGCACGGGGATGAATGCGGCAGGTGCGTAGTTGGGCACCATGACCTGGTCGAAATCGGCACGTTGCACCGGGGCTTGCTCAACGGACATCGGAGTCTCCTGAAGAGGAACGCCTGCCTGGAACTGGCGGGCGATGCAGGGATTGTAAGGACAGTTTTCAGTGCGGCCTTGCCGCCAAGCGACAACTTCTTATAGCGCCAACCCGCGATTTTGGCGGGTTTACGCCAATGCGACAAATAGCATCGCAATGGCGCAGTTTAAACGCTCGCGGGTCACAGCGGCAGGTGGTCAAGCAGGATAGCCATAACTTGGTTGGCGGCCTGCTATCTATCTACCCCCCGTCGGCCGCCCGATGTTGTTTTGCTGATACGCCTGTTCATCATGCAAAGGCGTTTCCCTGTGACTCAACCCACCCCGCCCATCCAACTCGCAGACCTGTCGACCTACCGCGACCTGCACATGGATATCCTCGAACAAGCCGTACCCGCCTGGCTGCCCACCACCTCCGCCGCCAAGCGCGCCGCACTGAGCAACGTGCAGCCAGCCATCCCGGCCTGGTACAAAAGCGCCTCCGCCCAGGACCACGACACCCTGAAAAACCAGGTCAATAGCGCCTGGCTCGCACAAAACCAGGTCGACCAGGCGATGGCCAACCTGAAATCGCCGCAAGACTTCGGCGCGCCGCTGCTGCAACAGCGGCTCAAGCAACGGTTCGGTATCGAGTTGGATGTCAGGACCACCTATCTGCGGCTCTATATTGCGCAGACCATCCCGTGGTTTCCCGTGCGCACTGGGGCCGCAAGGACGTGGACCGTCTCACTGCTCGAGGCGGCCCTGCACAACTTCGAAGCCAACGAACACTATGAAGCGCACTCCGGCTTCATCACCCCACCCACGAGCAGCGGGCAATTCGAGCCCCTGCGGGCCGTCGACGCGCAGATCAGCATCGCGCAGTTCACCGCGCTGTGCCGCGAACTGGACATCGGCGGCCAATACCAGCGCTACCTTGAGCAGTACTTCGACTTCAACAACCCGGTGGCCGCCGCGCGCCTGCAAGGCAAGCTCAAGCACAGCCAGGCGGCGGACTTGAGCGTCGCGCTACAAATGGCCCGGATGAAAAAGGACCTGCGCGACGATCAGTCCTTCACGCTGCTGCAACGCCTGCTCAACACCGACGACAGCCGCAGCACCTGCTACCCGCTGCTGTGTTATGACCTGACGATCATGTCGAGCACCCTCACCGGCATCGTGCTGTTCGCCGAGAACATCGGCAGCCGCCACCCGGTCGGCGTCATCGCCTACATCCCGGACGACCCCTACGCCCCGCTCAAACAGTACCCCACGCTCGTCGCCTTCATGACCGCCCTCGGGAACAACCTGCGCAGCGCCGAGTACCAGCAGTTCTTCAGCCGCTTCGTCAATCACGCAGAGCGCGGCCCGTTCTTCGCCGACCTCAATCGCAGGCTGTCCAACGTCCGCTGGCACCCGCATACACGCGGCGATCCCTTGCCGTCCTGGCGCGAAACACCGATCGACCAACCGCACCTGGCGTTCCAAGCGACCGCCATCAGCGGCGACCTGTTCAGCCACCTGTTCCAGCGCAAACTCAGCAAGGTATTCAACGATGCCCGCAGCCTCGCCGTGTCCACCGCCAGCGCCGATCAGAAAGCGCGCTGGGAACGCTGGGACATCGTGCGCAAGATCGCCTCGACGCTGCTGCAGATCGCCGCGTTCGTGGCCGCGCCCTTCGTGCCCCCGGTCGGCCTGTTGATGCTCGGCTACAGTGCCTACCAGATGCTCGATGATGCCTTCGAGTGGATCGTCGACTGGGCCGTGGGCGACGTGAGCGAAGCCTTCAAGCACCTATTGTCATTCGTGGAGCAAGGCTTGCAATTGGGCCTGTTCATCGCCGGAGCGCCCCTGGCCAGCGGCGCGCTGCGCGCATTGCTGCCCGCCGAAACACTGCGTTTTTTCGAAAGGCTCAAGCCGGTGACGCTGCCCGATGGCAAGGCGCGCCTGTGGAAGCCCGACCTGACGCCCTACGCCCACGACCTGCAACTGGCGCCGCATGCCTACCCAAACGCAGAGGGCCTGTACGCCCACAATGGCACGCAGATCCTCAAGCTCGCGGACCAACCGTTCGTGGTCCAGACCGATCCCGTCACGCAACAGCCCTACCTGCAGCATCCCACGCGCACCAACGCCTACCGCCCGCCCCTGAGGAGCAACGGCAAGGGCGCCTGGCTGACCGAACTGGACAACCCGCTGAGCTGGGACAGCCTCACCCTGATGAAACGCCAAGGCCCTCACACCCAAGGCCTCAGTAACGATCAGTTGACGACAGCGCAGCGCATCAGCGCCACCGACGACGGCGCGCTACGCAGCCTGTACCTCAACCGCCACACACCGCCGCCGCTGCTGACCGATACGCTGCAACGGTTCAAGATCGACCAGGCCCTGCAAGACTTCGTCGAGCAAATGAACAGCGACGACCCGGCGATCTACGCACGGGCCGATGGGCAGACCCAACTGCACCTGCTCGCCAACCTGGGCCTGTGGCCAAAAACCAAGACGTTGCGCTTTTTGGATGCTCAGGGCCGAACCCTGTGGGAGCTGCCCGGCGAACCCAACGCCAGCGTGGTGCAACTGCACGACGCCCAACTCAGCAACGGCGACTTGCTGAAAACCCTGCTGGAAAGCCTCGACGAGGCGCAACGCAAGACCTTGCTCGGGGAAGCCTTCGGCGACCCGCTCACCTCCCTGCACAATCAGGCGCTCAAACTCAGGAAAAAGCTGGCGGGCCTGGCCCAGGCACATCGGCGCGAACTGTTCGATGCGCGCTATCAAAGGCTCGACAGCCCCACCAACCCTCGGCAGCGGGTCCTGCGCGAGCACACGCCCGGCCTGCCGCTCAGCGCCGCCGATGCCGTGCTGGAACACGCCAACAGCCTGGAACTGCAGGAAGTCGACCAAGGCAAAGTCCCGCCGCGCCTGCACCAGCTGGCTCAAACCCTGCGCGACGAAGCACAGATCACCCAGGCCTACGAAGGGCTGTACCTGAACTCGACGGACACGCTGGGCACCCATCGACTGGCCTTGCATTCCCTGGAGCGCCTGCCGGGGTGGGCCAGGAAAAAGCTACGCATTGAAATCAGAGACGCTAGCGATAACCTGATCGATGCCGTTGGCAAACCGAAGGCGCGCATCAAACGCGTGCTGGTGCGCTCCGCCGAAGGCCGTTACACGCCGCAAGACCGCCAGGGCCCGCTGTCGGCGGAAACCGACCTGTACAGCGCCATCCTGCAGGCGCTGCCCGACACCGAGCGCGATGCCCTGGGCCTGCGCATCGGCCAAGGTCCCGCCCTGCGCCAAGCGCTGCGCAGCCATGCGTTGGAACGCCAAGCCTCGCGCCCGCTGATCAGCGCCCACGCGATCCGCCCGCCCACCGACACACGCACGCACCTGCGCCTGCTCGGCCTGGACAACTATGCAGCGGCACCCGCAGCGCCGGCGGCCGAGCCGGATTTGCATGGGTTGGCCCGCGAGCTGTTTCCGGCGCACACCGACGAACAGATCGGTGAACTGCTGCAAGACCTCGGCAGCCGTCCGGGCGGGGCCTTGCCGATCCTCACCGCGCTGCGCCAGGAGTACCTGCAGCTCGGCCAGGACCTGGCCGCCTGGGAGGCCGCCACGCCAGGGCGCTACCCGCACAGCGAGGTGAATATGAGCCGCCAGGAGTATGTCGATGTGCGGCAAAATCGCCACCTCTTCTCGCGTGAACTCCTACGCTGCTGGCGCCGCGAAACCGAGGCAGACCGCCACTTCGACCCACCCGCCCGCAATGGTCAGAAACTCCGGCTGCCCTTCCCGCTCCATGGTGAGTTGCCGGCACTGCGCGCCAACTTCGAACACATCTCCTTCCTGGAACTGCTCGGCGACCAGCGCGCATTGAATGTCGACGCGTTCCTGGGCAACTTTCCCCGGCTGCGTTACCTGAGCATCAGCTATGCCCAACTCGGCCATCTGCCGCCGGCCGTGAGCAGCCTGCCTCATCTCAACGCCTTGATTCTCAGCGACTGCGGCATCCGCCTGACGCCCGAGGACCTGAATGCCCTGACGACCATGAACCGGCTGCACACCCTGGACCTGTTCAACAACCCGCTGGGGTTCACGCCCAGTGTTGCCAACATGCCACAGCTGCAATACCTGGACCTCTCCCATACCGGCATTTCGACGCTGCCGGACGGCCTGCTCAGCCGCGCGGCGCTGGAGCTGGCGGTGCTGTCCAACAACCGCATCACCGAGCTGCCTGCGGCGCTGTTCGAGCTGCCTGCAGACACCGGCAACCCTCTCGACCTGTCCAGCAACCCTTTGTCGCGAGCGAGCCTGGAGCAGGTCAAAGCCTACTACCAGCGCACGGGTCGCTATTGGGAAGTCGACGCGTCAGACGTCGATACCCAGCGCGTCATAGCGCTGTTCCCGGACTTCAGCGTGAACGAAGTCAACCGCTTCATCTTCGGCCTGCCGGGCAACCTGGAAATGGGCCAGATCGAATTGGCCCGCCTGGAAGCGGACTACGCACAACTGTCCGCCGGACTCGACAGCTGGACGCGCCAGGCCGCGGCGCCCGAGGAGCAAGCGCGGCGCCAAGCATTCAGCCACTCGCTGCAGGCCTGCTGGCGCCGGGAAAGCCCGTTGGATGAGCGCCACCCCCAGGTCATTCCCACGTACACCCTGGAAAACCCGTTACCGTTCACGGGAGAATTCCCCGCGCTCAACAGCGTCTTCAGCCATGTTTCTTCATTGCGTCTGCTCGGCGCAGGGGAACCGTTCCCGTTGCAGTCGTCACTGTTTTTCCGCGGGTTCCCGACACTGAGCCAACTGTCCATCGAACAGTATGGGCTGGGCGATATCCCCGCTGCGGTATTCGACCTGCCGCAACTGTTGACCCTGCGCCTGCCCCACTGCCGAGTCACGCTGTCAGCCGAGAGCGCCGCGTCCCTGGCGATGCTGGACCACCTGGAGCAATTGGACCTGAGCCACAACCCACTGGGGCGGCTGCCGGACTTCGCTTCACTGCCCAGGCTGACCAACATCAACCTGCAAGCCACCAGCCTGACAACCATCCCCGACCGCCTGTTGACCGCCGTCGAGCGCCAGCACGTCAACCTGAGCAACAACCTGATCAGCGAGATTCCCGCCAGTGCGTTCCGTTTACCCAACACCGTCACCGGCGCCTTCGACCTCTCGCGCAACCCGCTTTCGAGGGCGGCGCTGACGCAGATAAAACACTACAGCCAGCACATCGGCGGGCATTTCCAGGCCGACGCGCCGGCCGCCCTGCGAGATCGGATCAAAGCGCTGTACCCCACGTTCACCGACGGCGAAGCCAACCGCTTTTTCTTCGAATTGCCCGGCGACCTGGACGCGGCCGAGCCGGCCCTCAAAGGCCTGGAGGACGAATACACAACACTGTGCGAAGACCTGCGACTGTGGATGCTGGACGTGCCGACCCGCCACCCGATCCTCGATGCGCCGCTGGACGAACAAACGCGCGCGCAGGATCAGCTCAACCGCCTGGCGTTCAAAACCTTCCTGGAAGACGCCTGGCGCCGCGAAAGCGAACTGGACGACGACCACGACAGCCTCGAACCCACCCATAAGCTGGCGTATGAAACCAACATCCTGGGCAACCTGCCGGAACTGCGCGCGCGGTTTGACCACGTGTCGTCCCTGGAAATCGAGGGTGAAGGCAGCATCACCGGGGTCGACGGGTTCCTGCGGTGCTTCCCGAAACTGCGTAGCCTGACGCTTTCCAAATTCAGCCTGGGCACGCTGCCGACCTCACTGTTCAGGCTGTCCGAGTTGACCACCCTGAGCCTGACCGAGGCTGCCGTGCGCTTGACGCCGCAGAGTGTCAGTGCGTTGGCCGAGATGAAGAGCCTGGTGTATCTGGATTTGAGCGAAAACCCGCTGGACCTGCCACCGGACGTCAGTCGCCTGAGCGACCTGGAATCGCTGTACCTGCCCGACACCAACCTGCGCGAAATGCCTCACGGCGTGTTTGCCTTGCCTGAACTGCGCACCCTGGACATGAGCGACAACCTGATCGAGGAACTGCCCGCCGACTTTCTGGAAATGGCCGCGCCCCTCGATGACATATCGGACTTCAGCGGCAACCCCTGGTCGGCGCCAAGCCTCAACTACCTGCGCCAGCACTACCTGCAAACCGGCAATGACCTGGCGGTCGATGAGGCGCGCCTGGATTCAACCGGCACTGTGCTGGTCAGGCCCGACTCGACCGAGCCGATGGAGGAATAACGCGCCAGCCGCCAATCAGCCGCGCTCGGACGGCACCGACGACAGCTCGAACGGGCTGCTGCTGCGCCGCTGGTTGCGGTCTTCGCGAGGGGTGGCGCCAAAGAAATTGCGGTAGGCGCTGGAGAAATGCGGCCCCGAGGAGAAGCCGCAGGACAGGCCGATCTGGATGATCGATTTGCTGGTTTGCATCAGCATCTGGCGGGCCTTGTTCAGGCGCAGTTCCAGGTAATACTGGCTGGGAACGCGATTGAGGTACTGCTTGAAGATGCGCTCCAGTTGTCGTCGCGACACGCAGACGTGCTGGGCGATTTCGTCAGTGGTCAGCGGCTCTTCGATGTTGGCTTCCATCAACAGAACGGCCTGGGTCAGCTTCGGATGGCTGGACCCCAGGCGGTTTTGCAGGGGGATGCGCTGGCGCTCGCCGCCTTCGCGGATGCGTTCCACCACCAGTTCTTCGGACACCGCACCGGCCAGCTCGGCCCCGTGATCACGGGCCAGCACCGCCAGCAACAGGTCGAGTACCGACATGCCGCCACACGCGGTCAGGCGATCGCGGTCCCAGTCAAACAAATGGCTGGTGGCGATAACCTTGGGGAAACGCTCGGCAAAATCGTCCTGCCAGCGCCAATGGACGGCGGCGCGGTAGCCGTCGAGCAAACCGAGCTGGGCCAGCGGGTAGACACCGGCCGACAAACCGCCGACCACGCAACCGGCGCGCACCAGTTGCTTGAGCGCGGCGCTGAGCGGGGAAGCGATCACGGTGGGCGGTTCGTCGGCCACCAGGAACAGCTTCTGGAAACCTTCCAGCTTGCCGGCCCATGGCCCGCCCGGCAGTTGCCAGGCGCCTTCGGTCTGCGGCTCGGCCTGCAGAAACGACAGTTCGTAGACCACCTCCGGATGCACCCGCTGAGCAACGCGCAAGGCCTCCTCAGCCAGCGCAAGCGTCAGGGCTTTTGTGCTGGGCCAAATCAGGAAACCAATTCGATGGGCAGTCATGGAGGGCTATCCGAAGCAAAAACAGTGAAAGAAGCCGTGGGCCAATGCTAGCCCGTAAATGAACACAAATCTCAAAAACGATGAACATCCAATGTGGGAGGGGCGGTGCGACGATTCGACTTGCTCCCGATTGCGCTGTATCAGAATCAGATGTGCTGACTGACACTCAGCTATCGGGGGCAAGCCCCCTCCCACATAAAAGCAGCGCTCACAAGGAGTGGCTACTTCAAGCTGCCGGAAAGGAACTGCTGAAGGCGCTCGGACTGGGGATTGACCAGTACTTCGCGCGGGTTACCGCGCTCTTCGACGATGCCTTTGTGCAGGAACACCAGTTGGTTGGACACTTCACGGGCAAAGCCCATTTCGTGGGTCACCACCACCATGGTGCGGCCTTCCTGCGCCAGGTCCTGCATGACCTTGAGCACTTCGCCGACCAACTCCGGGTCCAGCGCCGAAGTGGGTTCGTCGAACAGCATCACCTCCGGCTCCATCGCCAGTGCTCGGGCAATCGCCACGCGCTGTTGCTCGCCACCGGACATATGGCCCGGGAACGCGTCCTTACGATGGCCCACGCCGACTTTGGCCAGGTAGTGCTCGGCCTTTTCCCGTGCGTCTTTTTTCGACATGCCGAGTACATGCACCGGGGCTTCCATCACGTTTTCCAGTGCGGTCATGTGCGACCACAGGTTGAAATGCTGGAACACCATGGACAGGCGCGAACGCATGCGTTGCAGCTGTTTCGGGTCGGCGGCCCGCAGGGCGCCGTCCTTGTTGGCCACCAGTTTGAGCTCTTCGTTATTGAGCAGGATCTTGCCGGCGTGGGGTTGCTCCAGCAGGTTGATGCAGCGCAAAAAGGTACTTTTGCCCGAACCACTGGAACCGATGATGCTGATCACATCACCGGCCGAGGCGGCCAGGGACACGCCTTTGAGCACTTCATGACTGCCATAGCGTTTATGCAGGTCTTGGACTTCAAGTTTGTACATGCGGTCGGTTCTCACAAAAACAGGTGGTCAGTCGTTGAGCAAGCGCCCGTGACGCAGCGCTTCGCGCCCCGCCACCTTGGCCAGCCAGAAACCCGCTTGGGCATAACGTAGCCGTTCAACGGCAAACAACACCCCCGAAGTGCCGGCGCAGATGATGCTCACGCGGTCTTCCAGAGGGTCAATCACTTCAAAAATCGGTTCGCCGGCGTCCACCCAGTCACCGGCTTTACGCAGGTAACTGATCACACCGGCATGGGGCGCAAACAGCAATTCGGTGCCTTCGAAGGGCACCCCTTCGCAGGGTTCGTACTGTGGCGCCGGCCACTCACCGTGAATCAGGCCCTGTTCGGCGAGGAACGCGAGGATGCCTTCGGCGTGGAAGATCGCTTCATCGCGGCCGGTATCGGCTTGGCCGCCCAGTTCCAGGGTGGTCGCCAGGCATGCCAGCGGAATCTGCGCCTCGGGGAACGCCCGCGACACACGCAGCCAGGGCAGCGAGCAGGCTTCATCGAATGAGCTGCCGCCGGAGTCTTCCGCCAGCAGGCCGACTTTCACATTCAAATGCGCCGACAGCGAACGCCACTGCGGCCAATGCTGGGGCAGCGCGTACATGTGCAGCGCGGCTTCGGCGTCGCAGTGCAGGTCGAGGACGATGTCTGCGCTGCAGGCGTGGCTCAGCAGCACGCGCTGCATGCCTTGCAACTGGCTGGCCGGCGCGGGCAACGCGTCGAGCGTATCGCGCATCGCCTGGCGGATCACGCGCACGTTGGCGTGGGGATCATCGCCGAGCTTGCCGTGCAGTTGCGCGATCAGCGGCTCGCTCAACTCGACGAAATCGCGGTTGAAATTCTTGCCGCTGCCAACCTCGAAACGCCCTTGATGGCTGCCTTGCAGCAGTTGGCCGAGGCCCATCGGGTTGGCCACCGGCACCAGCTCGATCACGCCGTTGAGCGCGCCTTGCTGTTCCAATTCGGCCAGGCGCTTTTTCAGCTCCCACGCGGCACGCATCCCCGGCAGCTCATCGGCGTGGAGGCTGGCCTGGATGTAGGCCTTGCGCTCGCCGCTGCCGAAACGGAACACGCTCAGTTGGCGCTCGCAGCCCAGGTGACCCCAGGGCAACAGGTGATCGATACGTTCCATATCAGTGCTTCCGTGGAGCCAGGTAGCTCAGCCAGCGGCGCTCGGCCAACTTGAACAGGCGCACCAGGATAAAGGTCAGGCACAGGTAGAACGCGCCGGCGGTGATATAGGCTTCGAACGGCAAATAGTACTGGGCGTTCACCGTGCGCGCGGCGCCGGTGATGTCGATCAGGGTGACGATGGATGCAAGGCTGGTGGTCTGCAGCATCATGATCACTTCGTTGCTGTACTGCGGCAGCGCACGGCGCAAGGCCGACGGCAGCAGGATGCGGCGGTACAGCTTGTAGCGCGACATGCCCATGGCCTTGGCCGCTTCGATCTCGCCATGGGGGGTGGCCTTGAGGCTCCCGGCAATGATCTCGGCGGTGTAGGCGCTGGTGTTGATCGCAAAGGCCAGGCACGCGCAGAACGTGGCGCTGGACAACAGCGGCCACAGGAAGCTCTCGCGCACCGCCTGGAACTGGGCCAGGCCGTAGTAGATCAGGAACAGCTGCACCAGCATCGGCGTGCCGCGGATCACATAGGTGTAGAGCCAGGCGATACCGTTGACGACCGGCTGCTTGGACACACGCATCAAGCCCAGCGGCAAGGCGGCGAGCAAGCCGAAAAACAGCGACATGGCCAGCAATTTCAGGGTGGTCAGCAAGCCGCCAAGGTACAGCGGCATGGCCTCCCAGATGACGTTGTAGTCGAAGATCATAGATCAGCCGCCCTTACGCCTACCGAGTAGCGCTTCTCAAGATGACGCAAGGCCAGCAACGACACGCTGGTAATCACCAGGTACATCGCCGCCACTGCGAGGAAGAAGGTAAAAGGCTCGCGGGTGGCATCTGCCGCCTGCTTGGCCTTGAACATCATGTCTTGCAGGCCCACCACCGAAATCAGCGCGGTGGCCTTGGTCAGTACCAGCCAGTTGTTGGTGAAACCGGGGATCGCCAGCCGAATCATCTGCGGCACCATCACCCGGAAAAACACCTGAAAAGGGCTCATGCCATACGCCAGGCCGGCTTCAGCCTGACCCTTGGGGATGGCCATGAAGGCGCCACGGAAGGTTTCCGAGAGGTAGGCACCAAAGATGAAACCCAGGGTGCCGATACCGGCGGCCAAGGGGTTCAAGTCGATATAGTCGTCATAGCCAAGCATCGGCGCGACGCGGTTGAGCAGGTCCTGACCACCGTAGAAAATCAGCAGGATCAGCACCAGGTCGGGAATCCCACGGATCACCGTGGAGTACAAGTCACCCAGCCAGGCCAACCAGCGCACCGGCGACAGGCGTAACGCGACCCCGATCAGACCCAGAACAATGGCCAAGGCCATGGACGACAAGGCGAGCTGAAGCGTCAACCATGCGCCATCGAGGATGACGGCCCCGTAGCCTTTCAACATGATTCAGGTCCTCGAAAAGGGGGATGAAAAAATGGCGCAAACCTCAGGAATTCTGTTGCTTGCGCCATTCTGGACAGACCGCTGCGACGATTTACTTGGCGTCTGGGCCGTAAATATCGAAGTTGAAGTACTTGTCCTGGATTGCCTTGTACTTGCCGTTGGCACGGATCGCAGTGATCGCAGCGTTGATGCGGTCCAGGTTTTCCTTGTCGCCTTTACGTACCGCGATACCGATGCCATCGCCGAAGTATTTGCTATCGGTAAAGGCTGGGCCGGTGAACGCGTAGCCTTTACCGGCAGGCGTATCGAGGAAACCTTCCTGCAACAGGGTGGCGTCAGCCACGGTGCCGTCGAGGCGACCGGCTTCCACGTCCAGGTAGATTTCGTTCTGCGAGCTGTAAGGAACCACCGTGGCACCTTTAGGCGCCAGTACTTCCTTGGCAAAACGGTCGTGGATCGAACCGCGCTGCACGCCGATCTTCTTGCCTTTCAACTCATCCAGGCTGTCGCTGACAGTCGTGCCTTCCTTCAACACCAGGCGCGCCGGGGTCAGGTAGTAGCGGTTGGTGAAGTCCACAGACTTCTTGCGGTCGTCAGTGATGGACATGGACGACAGGATCGCGTCGATCTTGCGCACTTTCAGCGCGGGGATCAGGCCGTCGAACTCTTGCTCGACCCAGGTACACTTGACCTTCATCTCTTCGCACAGAGCGTTGCCGATGTCGTAGTCAAAACCGACGATACTGCCATCCGGCGCCTTCGAGGCAAACGGAGGGTAAGCCGCTTCGATACCAATTTTCAGAGGCTTGCCTTCAGCGAAAGCCTGCATGGACAGCACGGACAGCGCCAGGGCGCCCAACAGCACGAGTTTCTTCATCTTGGGACTCCATCGGTATAGGGCAAAACAGCAGTATGAGCCATGGCCCACGATGCGACTGAGTGAAACCGAATAGCGGTGCTGCGTCCTACGCCGATTCAACAGCGGCGACGACGAGCGAGTGATGGGCATTCTAACGACAGGCCGGAAGCCGATATTTCCTCAATGCGACAACAATTTACAGAAGCACTGAGAAAGCAGTTCCAGCACATTGACAGCCCCTGTTTTTTATGCAGAGACAAAAGATATTAAACCTGTTGATACTGCAAATAGCGGGCCTATTATTCGCAAACCCTTCTAGCACGGCAAGTCTGGCGTTTAATCTAATATCCCGGGGCGTCTAAAACACGGCTTTTCGGGGCAAGCCCGTAGCACTTTGCCTCATGTTAGGGCGAAGGGTTACACATTTGCGCCTATCGGTAACATTCAGAAACGTCCTCTGCGATAAACCGATATTTATTGGACTGCGGGTTGTGTAGACCCATGTGGGATCTTCAGTGGTTTTGAGAGACCACAAAAAAGCCCCACCCGGCTCACGCCGAATGGGGCTCTGTCCCACCAACCCGCCTTATGCGGCGTTCATGGTCTTGTGCGTTTCAATCAAATGCGCCACCACACTCGGGTCGGCCAGGGTGGAGATATCGCCCAAGCCATCGTACTCAGCCGT
Source organism: Pseudomonas marginalis (assembly GCF_024169655.1). Lineage (GTDB taxonomy): Bacteria > Pseudomonadota > Gammaproteobacteria > Pseudomonadales > Pseudomonadaceae > Aquipseudomonas > Aquipseudomonas paraveronii. The sequence continues at coordinate 4,816,779 of NZ_JALJWV010000001.1, forward strand.
GGCAATCTTGCGCAGAATCCGCCGCATGATTTTCCCCGACCGCGTCTTCGGCAAGCCCGGCGCCCACTGGATCACATCCGGCGAGGCAATCGGTCCGATTTCCTTACGCACCCAGTTCTTCAGCTCCAGGCGCAGCGCTTCGGTCGGCTCTTCGCCGTTTTTCAGGGTGACATAGACATAGATGCCCTGGCCCTTGATGTCGTGCGGCACACCCACCACCGCCGCTTCCGCGACTTTAGGGTGGGCGACCATGGCACTTTCGATCTCGGCGGTGCCCATACGGTGGCCGGACACGTTCAACACGTCATCCACACGACCAGTGATCCACCAGTAGCCATCTTCATCGCGACGGGCGCCGTCACCGGTGAAGTACATGCCACGGAAGGTCTTGAAGTAGGTATCGACGAAACGGTCATGGTCGCCGTACAGGGTACGGGCCTGGCCTGGCCACGAATCGAGAATCACCAGGTTGCCTTCGGCAGCGCCTTCGATGATGTTGCCCAGGTTGTCCACCAACGCTGGCACCACGCCGAAGAACGGCCGTGCCGCCGAACCCGGCTTGAGCGCATGAGCACCCGGCAGCGGGCTCATCAGGGTGGCACCGGTCTCGGTCTGCCACCAGGTATCGACGATCGGGCAACGGGATTGGCCGACGTTCTTGTAGTACCAGTCCCACGCTTCCGGGTTGATCGGCTCACCCACCGAACCCAGTAGGCGCAAGCTGCTGCCATCAACCCCTTCGCAGGCGGCGGTGCCGGAAGCCATCATCGCGCGGATCGCCGTCGGCGCGGTGTAGAGAACATTGACCTTGTGCTTGTCGACGATCTTGCCCACCCGAGTGATGTCCGGGTAGTTAGGCACGCCTTCGAACATCAGCGTGGTCGCGCCATTGGCCAGTGGCCCGTAGACGATATAGGTGTGGCCGGTGATCCAGCCGACGTCAGCGGTACACCAGAAGATTTCGCCCGGACGGTAGTCGAATACGCGCTCATGGGTCAGGGCCGCGTACAGCAAGTAGCCGCCAGTGGTGTGCTGCACGCCTTTAGGCTTGCCGGTGGAGCCGGAGGTATAAAGGATGAACAGCGCTTCTTCGGCGCCCATCTCTTTCGGCGCGCACACGGTGCCCGCCACTTTCATCAGGTCTTCGTACCAGATGTCGCGATGCTGGTTCCACTTGATGCTGCCACTGGTGCGCTTGCACACGATGACTTTCTGGACGCTGTTGGTTTCCGGGTTGGTCAGAGCGTCGTCGACGTTGGCCTTCAACGGAATCTTCTTACCGGCGCGCACACCTTCGTCGGCGGTGATCACCACTTTCGACTTACAGTCGATGATGCGACCGGCCAAGGCCTCCGGCGAGAAACCGCCAAACACCACCGAGTGGATCGCACCGATGCGGGCACAGGCCAGCATGGCGACCGCAGCTTCGGGGATCATCGGCATATAAATAGTCACCACGTCGCCGCGGTGTATGTCCTGGCCACGCAGGGCGTTGGCGAGTTTGCAGACTTGTTCGTGCAACTCGCGATAGGTGATGGTGCGGCTTTCGGCAGGGTCATCGCCCTCCCAGATGATCGCCGCCTGGTCGCCGCGCTCGGCGAGGTGACGGTCCAGGCAGTTGTAGGAAACGTTCAGGGTGCCATCGGCAAACCACTTGATGTCGACATGGTGATCGTCGAAAGATGTCTGCTTTACCGTGGTGAAAGGTTTGATCCAGTCCAGACGCTTGGCTTGCTCACGCCAGAAACCATCGGGATTGACCACCGACTGCTGGTACATGGCCTTGTAGGTCGCCTCGTCAGTCAGCGTATTGGCTACTGTTTCGGGGCGAACGGGGTACAGGGAAGCCGCACTCATCTTTCTTACCTCGGTGATATAGTTGTTTTTGTATGACCCCAGTTGTAGCCGGGGTGAGCCTATAGAACCATTCGACGATGGTAGTAACAAGACCCTACAAATTGCCCTGATATCCCTTTTACCCCTCTGGCCCGCAGCCTGCAACGCCTGGCGGGCACGTAAAAAACCTTCAGCGAGGGATTGTTACAAAAACCACCAATAGTGTTTATCAAAAGCACGGGTATATGAATATAACCCGCAGGCCTAAAATCGATTTCGCCAACAAGGCAACCTGATTAACACCGTAACAGCCCCCACGAAGGCACGTTAATCCGAACTAAACAACCCTAAGTTACACACGTGGCCTCCAAAAGGCCCCGTGGCCCCTTTCGCCCTGAAGAAGGTAAATAGAGAAATGAAAGCTTTATTAGTTATGGCCCTCAGCAGCTTGTGCGCCACCGCCGCTCTGGCCGAGGAAGCCCCGACTGACGTAGCCGGCCAGAAAGCCCCGATTGTTGAGGACTATACCTACAGCACTCACTTGGACATCGCCAAAGTAGTGTCCATGAGCAGCATTCCAGATGTATGTGAAGTAGTCCCGGCAAAAATGGAATATGAAGATTCCAAAGGTCAGCGCCACATTCTTAACTATCACGTGATGGGTAACGGTTGCTCTAACGGGTAACAACTTCGTTAGCTCACACTGACGGTGATCTTATTTGCCGCAAGAAATTGCTCTTGCGGCCAAGAACCGGCCTCACACCCACCTCACCTTCCCTCCTCTCAAAACCCCCTCGTTTGCCCCTCGCTATAAATAGCCCACCGTCCGTCAAAAAAATCCTCCTGCACCAAACCCCTGTAAACCCTCACGCTGGCTCAAATACCAGGCTTTTTGTCTACGGTCCAAGCGCATGCGCAGCAACACAAAGCCGATTTTTTCCCTATAATGCGCGGGTAAATCGGGCCTGCAATATCCCTTTACATGGGGATGAAGAGCCAGACCTGAGGCCTCCGCAGGAGCATGCATCTATCGCTCCGCCCCTCAGCCTCACGCAGAGCACCCGTTACCCCATTGCGTTTAATGCCTGCGCTAGCTGTTGCAACAAACGATTCCTTAAGATCCACCGCGGCCCGAGGGCCGTGTGAACCCCCAACCATCCGGTTTCACACGGGCACCTTTGAGCCCTCACGCAGGAGACGACACGTCATGCTGAGCTGGGACGAATTCGACAAAGAAGAAGACGGCGAAGTAGCCACCAAAGGCGCCAACGCCGGCCACGCCACCGAAGCCAACATGGACCGCCTCGACGGTGCCGGCGCCGCCGCTGCCATCGAAGCCCGCGCCGTCACCGCCAACGACTCCGCCGCGATCATCCGCGCCAAGGCCGCTCTCGACAAACTCGACATCGCCGAAGGCCTCGCCGAACTCGAAGGCGCCTCCGCCCGTGTCGCCGTTGACGAAAAGCGCATGATCAACTGCCGCGCCGACCTCAACCAACTTGTGCCCTTCAAGTACGACTGGGCCTGGCAGAAATACCTCGACGGCTGCGCCAACCACTGGATGCCGCAAGAGGTCAACATGACCGCCGACATCGCCCTGTGGAAAGACCCCGATGGCCTGACCGACGACGAGCGCCGCATCGTCATGCGCAACCTCGGCTTCTTCTCCACCGCCGACTCGCTGGTCGCCAACAACCTGGTCCTGGCCGTGTACCGCCTGATCACCAACCCGGAGTGCCGCCAGTACATCCTGCGCCAGGCCTTCGAAGAAGCGATCCACACCCACGCCTACCAGTACTGCATCGAATCGCTGGCGATGGATGAAGGCGAGATCTTCAACATGTACCACGAGATCCCATCGGTCGCGAAAAAAGCCGCCTGGGGCCTCAAATACACGCGCTCGATCTCCGATCCGAAATTCGAAACCGGCACCGTCGATACCGACAAAGAACTGCTGCGCAACCTGGTCGCCTACTACTGCGTACTGGAAGGCATCTTCTTCTATTGCGGCTTCACCCAGATCCTGTCCATGGGCCGCCGCAACAAAATGACCGGCGTGGCCGAGCAGTTCCAGTACATCCTGCGCGATGAGTCGATGCACCTGAACTTCGGGATCGACGTGATCAACCAGATCAAAATCGAAAACCCACACCTGTGGGACGCCGAGATGAAGGAAGAAGCGACCCAGATGATCCTGCAAGGGACGCAACTGGAGATCGAATACGCACGCGACACCATGCCACGCGGTGTACTCGGCATGAATGCGGCGATGATGGAGGACTACCTCAAGTTCATCGCTAACCGTCGTCTGTCGCAGATTGGCTTGAAGGAAGAGTATCCAGGGACGACCAACCCGTTCCCGTGGATGAGCGAGATTATGGATTTGAAGAAAGAGAAGAATTTCTTCGAGACTCGTGTGATCGAGTATCAGACTGGCGGTGCGTTGAGCTGGGATTGATTCCTGAGCCCCACTTGTCGCGATGACTTGACACTTTAACTTCCGATTTGGCAAAGCCTGATTTTTTCAGGCTTTCGGATTGCAATAGGGGTCTAATAGAAATAGCCGCAACGCAACGCCGACTCCGGATTAAGTTGCATCAACTATCTGCAGGCCTCTGGTCGGAATGGTAACACCAGCATATTGACACGAAGTCAGAGCGAGCCAGGTGGAGTGTTTGCATTTAAGCAAAACTACAGCGACATCGAGGCCAGTCGTTCACTTGACGTCGGTGAGTCGGCCCTGCGCCGTTGGGTTGACCAGGTTCAGACAGAACGCCAAGGTGTCACCCCGCCAAGCAAAGCGCTGCCCCCGGAACAGCAAAAAATTCAGGCACTTGAGGCCCGGATCGCCCGCCTTGAACGGGAAAATCGATATTAAAAAGCTACCGCGCTCTTGATGTCAGAAGATCACGAGCTTTGATTGAACGCCGAACGCCTGATGTTGAACGGCTTCGATTGCGCAGCCGGGTGAGCGAGTTTTTTCACAAAGTCGCTGCGCTGCCGGCAGCCGTAGCATTCTCTCGTAGATGCGTGACAATGGTAAGCAACACAGTCGATTCAAAGTGCGCAACTTAATGCGTGAGCTTGATCTCGTCAGAAAACAGCCAGGTTCTCATGCCTGTAAACGAGCGGCGGTTGAACAGTTGGATATCCCGAACTCTTGAATCGGGAGTTCGATGTCCCGACACCCAATCAGGTATGGTGCGGCGACATCAATTCAACGGTGGACTGGCGCCAGCTCGAGCAGAAGCGCTTTCCGAGTCGTTCCGGCTGACGGTTGATCTAGCCAGCTACCCGAACGGTCAGATTGGGCGCTCGTGGGATATAGAGGGCATGCCTCTCAAATACCCTTATCAGCAAAGTAGGTTCTGCGTAATGTTCCGTCGCAGCGAGCTATAACCGCCTGATCCATCGGGATTTTTTCTTACATATGTTTGGGTAACCAGGCGTTATCGCCGCTGTCGTAATTTCGGTGTTGACTCACGAAAAAAATTTGGTTAGAAATATTTTGTCGACACAAGGATTTCAGCGCTGCCGCAATTCGAAGCACGTGATGCATGTGTTGAGAAGACTTAGTTTAGTCATAATTAAAAAGCATAAGGAAATGCCATGATTAGCTCTCTCTTGCGTCTCCCCCCTACACATCGCTTAATTACAGGTACACCTGTAGGTAAGTGTTTTCCGCGCTTGCCCCACTAAGCTCTCCGCAAAAATACACTTAGCAACCAGCTTTTAGCCTGGATGCCGAGATATATTCCTGCCCGCTCGTATACACTATCAAGGAAGAAAGTTTATGAACGTTGTGTTGATTGGCTACGGAACCATTGCGTCTGCGCTTATGCCGAACTTGCTCAGCGAGTTCGAGGGAGAGATTAAATGCCTTAAGGTAATAGATCCATATGGGGTCAAGAAGCTCAGCGCAGATTTCGATTGTCCTGTGGTGTGGGTGACGACGAGTGTCACTAAGGAAAACCTTGACTATTTGCTGAGCGAACTCGATTCCGACTCTTTTTTAATAAACTTGTCTGTTGATGTCTCAAGTGTCGATCTGGTTTCATTTTGCCAGAAGAAAGGGGCAAGATATATTGATACATGCATTGAGCCATGGGCCGGCCATTATGTAAATGCAGATGCAGAGCCTGCAGATCGCACCAACTACGCCCTCAGGGAAGCGATGCTGGCATTGAAGGCTGAATGCCAAAATGGCCCTACCGCTATCGTAGCGCACGGCGCGAATCCGGGTCTGGTGTCCCATTTCGCAAAGCAGGCTCTTCTGAACATTCGTGATGATATTTACGGGATAAGCCAGCCTATCCCGCAAACTCGCCAGCAGTGGGCGAAGCTGTCTGCAGATCTGGGTGTGAAAACAATTCATATTGCGGAGCATGATACCCAGGTTGCAAAACTGCCTAAGCGGCCTGGCGAGTTTGTTAATACTTGGTCGATTGATGGATTTATTGGCGAAGGTTGCCAGCCTGCTGAGTTAGGCTGGGGGACTCATGAACTTCGTTTGCCGCCAGAGGGGCAGCGGCATACGACAGGCCGCAATAGCGCGATCTACTTGAATCGTCCGGGAGCCTCGGTCAGATTGAAAACGTGGACTCCTGCTTTTGGCCCTTGCTTAGGTTTTTTGATCACACACAATGAAGCAGTTTCTCTTTCGGACTATCTAACCTGCTTTGAAGGTGAACAGGTCACTTATCGGCCTACGGTCAACTACGCTTACCATCCTTGCAGTGACGCTATACTTTCCATCCACGAACTAAGTGGCTGTTCATGGCATTCACAGCCACACAAGAGAATTTTGCAGGGACGAAATATCACCTCGGGAGGGGATTATCTTGGCGTGCTTCTGATGGGGCATGAGAAAAATGCATATTGGTTCGGTTCTTATCTAGAGAACTCGGCTGCTCAAAAGCTCAACCCTGAAAGTTCCGCTACCTCCTTGCAAGTCGTGGCCGGCGTGATTTCAGGTATGAAATGGGCAATTGCCAATCCTTGTTGCGGGATCGTTGAGGCAGAAGAAATGGATTTTAGGTTCGTTCTCGACAATGCAAGGCCCTACCTAGGTGAAATGCTGGGGGAGTACACCGATTGGAGTCCAGTAGAAGAAGATAAAGGTCTATTTTCCATCGCCTCATCAGATAAGTGGCAGTTTGAGAATTTCATGGAATAATTGCAGGGAGCGCAATCGTGAGCTATTTGAAATCGTCTATCGGTTTAAAAAGTTATGACTGGTCTTCAGTTGATTTACTCAAACATTTGACCCCTGAAAGCATCACCGGCTCCAGGGAGGTCATTAAATCACGACAAGAACACTTCTGGCATGACATGAGTTCTGAGTTCGACTCTAAGCACTTCTTAATATACCTTATGAATCGAAGTGATTTGGACTTAAGCGATGAGTTTTTGGAGTTCGTATGTCTCTGGCATCTGGATGAACAGAATCACTACAGAGGCCTTCGAAAGATTAATAGTGTTTTGTATGGATTCAGAGAAGAAGATATCGATAAAGAGATTAAGTCCAGGCAGCCAGAGTTTGAATTGATTTCATCGTTCATGGTTGATGAGTTCACCATATTGGTATCCATTGCATTTGATGAGGTTACCAGCACTCGGGCGTATAAACAGGACTTTAAACTTTTTGATAGTCTTGGGCCTGATTGTCTGTCCGTATGGATTCGTAATGCTGCTAAAGATGAAGCGGCGCACTACGGAAATGCAATGAAACTTTTGAAGAAAAACCACTCATCCCGATTTGAAGAGCTTCCAGAACTTCTTGACAAAATAGTCAGCTTCGAAACTTCTGATGGCTTCGGGTATAACAATACGTTTATTTTTGATCACGATACTGATGATTTCTCGAATGAGCTATTGATCGATAGCAAAAACACGATTCTTGAGGTTCTCGGGAGAGAGCAATGACCTGGTTATATTTTGCCCTTTTGGCGCCGCTGTTTTGGAGCCTTTCAAATATTGTTGATAAGTTCGCCATCAATAATATTACCTCCAATTGCATTTCGTTCATTTTCTTGCTGAGCATCGGTAATATTTTTTTTGCGGCGGCCATTTATGCCTATTTTCAGCCTGCTGATCTAGACTTATATATGGTTGCAATAAATATCTGCTCTGGCCTCGCAATATTTTTGCAATACTTTGCTTACAGCTACTCCTTGGAGGATATGGATGTATCGGTTGTGATTCCGATCCACCAATCTGAACCAATATTTGTATTGGCAGCATCAGTGTTGATTTTTCATGCTATCCCGACATCTTGGCAAGTGACTGGCTTTGCTTTGATAGTCGTTGGCATTCTAATACTCTGCATGTCTAGGCGAACGATTAGAGGGCTGGGCCATCCCAGACACGTAGTGGTCTTGTTGATTTCTGCTTTTTTTGGGGCCGTTTCAACCGTGATTTCAGACGAGATATTGCAAGTCAAAAGCTTGGACTCGGTACTGATTTTTAACTTTGCCGGCTATGCCCTTGGTGGGATGTTTCTTTTATTGGTACCAACGTGGAGAAAGCTCATTATTGATGATCTGAAAGTCTTGAATTATAAGCAATTTGGCATTTTTGGGGTGACGAACATCTTTGATGTTGGGGGCTATGTGTTCTTCATGGCCGCTCTGGCTGCGGGAGGAGGTGCAGCCTTGGTTTCGGTAGTCGTCAGTATCCACCCGCTATTCGTTTTGGCTTTTGGGTTCCTGGCAACGAAGCTGTTTCCAAAATTTATCGCCGAGGATATTGCACCGGGAGGCGTAGTAAGAAAATTTTTCTCGATCATCGTGATCGTGGTCGGAGTAGCAGTGATATCACTCCAGGACATGTAAGGCCGCCCCCCCCCAAAAGCATCACTTGTCAAACAAACCATTGGCCCAGCGAACCTGTTGGGCCAATGGCTTTTTAGCTATATGGTTAGTGTCCCCCCGCTGCCACTTACCTCTGTCTGTCCGACGCTTACGCGGGCATGCAGGCGAGATACCGGTTCCGCTGTGGGGTTAGCCACGGCGACTGGTGTGTATATCCGCAAGGGTTCCTGGTGCCCGCACAGTGCGGTTGCTGCTAGAGTTATCGTTTGGCGGATGGGCTGGAGTGTAAGCGGTCGGGCATCCAGTCTTGCTTAATGATCAGCGTTTGTCTGGAAGCAAGAAGTCTACCTCGTAGATACCCCGCGCCGCACGGATGAATAGGCGGACATCATCGCCCTTAAAAAGCCCTGAGCAGCTCAGGGCTTTTTTATATTTGAATAAAGTATGCTTTAAATCCCTGTCGACGGTTCGTCCGGTGATACCCAGACGAACCGTTCAAAACCACCCTCTCAACTCCTTTTCCACAGGAAAAGCACGTGCATGGATAAATGCAGAAAATGGCGATATCGCTGATAAAAGGATAATCCGCTATCAAATCCGGTCTGAACCCCAGTATCGGAAATTCGCGCAGTTTAACGATCCGCCCGCATCAGCAGCCTTTGTACCCGGCCCCATTCGTGTGTAACTGCGAACGTAATCAATCGTCCGAACTGTCTGCGTTCACTCAAGAATTGGCTCGCTGGAGTCTCAGAAATCCCAATCCAGGCTCTGGAGTAGTAAACTCCTACGGCCATGAAAGGGTGAAATTCCCTCACGCAGAAATACAGAGCGCAGGCCCTGACCCGCCGTGATCGGACAGAACCATTAACCTGAACCCGACAGGCAGGCGCCAGTCAGAACGCTATGAACCCGCTCCACCTGATCAAGGACCACCCGTGACCCCAGACATGCTCGAAGCCGGCCCCGTGGATGCCAAAGTACTTTCCGTCTTTGATTTCGACGGCACCCTGACCCATCACGACAGTTTCGTGCCGTTCCTCAAGTTTGCCTTTGGCCCCGGCGAGTTCTATGGCCGGATGGTCAAGCTGGCACTGCCAGGGCTGCGGTTTCTGGTGCGGCAGATCAGCCGCGACGAGTTGAAGGCGCAGTTGATCCGCACCTTTATGACCGGGGTGGAGAAGGCGTGGGTGCAGCAAAAGGCCGAGGAGTACTGCCAGCGCAATTGGGCGCGGTTGATGCGGCCGGCGGGGGTGTTGTCGGTGGAGCAGGAGCTGGGCTCGGGGGCGGTGGTGACGTTGTGTTCGGCGTCGCCGGCGTTGGTGTTGCAACCGTTTGCCGATCGGCTCGGGATCAAGTTGATCGGGACCGAGCTTGAGGTGCTCGACGGGGTATTGACCGGCAGGCTCACCGGGAACAACTGCCGGTGCGAGAACAAGGTGCTGCGGCTTGAAGCGGTGTATGGCGACCTGGGGGAGTATCGGCTCAGGGCCTGGGGCGATACGCGCGGGGATCGGGAGTTGCTGGCGGCGGCGCAGGATGCGCATTTTCGGCATTTTCATGGGAAGAAGCAGCAGGCCAGGTTGCAGCGCTGATGCGGGCGGCGGGTTGCGGTTTCCTAGCGACATCTGCGTAATATCCGGCTATCAATAGCCAAACCTCTCACGGACCCGAGCCCATGAAATTCGACACGGCCTACAGCCTGAGTCTCGACGACAAGCTGTCGATCTACGACGTGCGAGAGTTGAATTTCGACGAAACCGACGCCTACGACTCCGACACGGACCGTTTCCTCTGCCCCAACGATGAATGCCGCGCGGCCTTCGAAGCAGGCAATGTGCTGAGCACGTTCAACGCGAAAAATGTCAATTACCGGCGCACCCCGCATTTCAAAAACACCCCAGGCACCCGGCACATCGAGGGTTGCCGTTACGCCAGCAGCCACAAGCCTGCCACAGGCGACAGTGAGGACGAGCGCGAGGAACACTTCCCATCGGAATTTGTCCTGAGCCGACGCACCTACCCGCGCAAAACCCCGCTGGCGGGCACTGAAGGGCAAGCGCCACAAGACCCGGCGAATTCCCCTTCAACCCGCACTAGCGTGTCTGTCGGTTCCAACGACACTACCCCGGATAAAACCAGCGTGTTCGCCCACCCGGTGGAATGCTATGTGTCGAACCTCGACGACAAAGACAAGCTCAAGGCGATGCCCTTGAAGATCGGCGAGCATACCGCGACGTACTGGACGTTTTTCAAGAAGATCGAGTACCTGCAGGACAATCAGGGCCTGATCTACTGGGGCCGGATCAAAGCGATCAAGGACTACACCAGCAGCTTTCGCATCGACTTCGAAAAGAAGGTATGGCTCGACAAGAAGCCCTACTCGGTCAACGTCTACCTGAGCAAAAAACTCATCGAGAGTTACCGCAAGCGCACAGCGTTCCTCGAGCAGATCAAGGCTGCAGCCAGCAGCGAACGGCCGTTATATTGCTTCTTTTACGGGGTGACGCCGGCACTTAGACAGGTGCCCAGCAAGAAAAACCCCGAGCAGACGTTCGGGGTGTTCAGTGCGGATATCGAGAATCTGGATCATTTGATTATTCGCGAAGTGCCGGCGGCGCAGGCGAGTTAGCCGAGACCGTACTCGACCTCGAACACGAATACCATCGTGCAAGCCTCAAAATAGAACGGTGTCGGCGCTGGAGAAAATTCCAGTTGATGAGCGGTCAAAACAACTGTACAAAAACACAGTATAGTTTGCCCTCCCCGTCGAACCCTGGAGACACCCCATGTCCTCTCTGGCAATGAGCTCTTTCGTAGAACAGCAGATCGTCCTGCATCAATTCACCGCCAAGCACAGCGTGCAGGCCCGCGTCATGCTCGGCTGGAGCCGCGAAGAGTTGTCGCGCCAGGCCGGGGTGACGGTGGATGCGATTCAACGGTTTGAAACCCAGGGCGCCGTGGAAGACGACGTGCGCCTGACCCTGGCGTTCCGCCTGGAGGCCGAAGGGTTGGTGTTTTTCCCAGGGTTTGCGCCTGGCTGGGGGATGCGTGCGCGCAAGTTGAATGCCCCCTGCGCGGAACCTGCTGCACAAAACATCCTGTCTCGATTGATGGGTTCAACAGCGGCGTCAGTTGATTCACCCACCCCGCAGGCGCAGTAACGCGATGGCACTGAGTGTGAACCCCGGCATTGGCTACGCCAGGGTGTGAACATTGCCTGACGGCTTAAAGGCTGGGCTTGGCGACCTTCTTTGCTGCCTGCTCATAGCCATGGCCCACTGCAAGCAGTGTGGGTTCAGACCCACGGGCGCCGAAGAAGTATGCACTGGTCGGCACACCGTCCTCATTCTTCCCGGACGGCACGCTGATCCCTGGGTAGCCGGCCACCGCAACCGCAAAGTAGCTGTTCGTATCAAAGTCCGACACCATGGCGTCGAGGTTTTCCCGCTCGATCAGTTCATCCACCGTGCCACGAAAGTCCTCGATCATTGCGTCCCATAGCGGCTGGCGCTCGTCGGCGGTGAGGGTGGACGCGTCGATCTCCTTGAGTGTCGGTTGGTGATCGGTGTCGGTGCCATCGCGTTTTTCGTTGAACGCGATCAACTCGGACACCGACTTGACCGGCAAGCCCTCGCGCTTGGCCAGGTAGTCGTTCAACTCGTCCTTCACGTCGGCGTACAAGAGTTCGCCATAGCGTGAAGCGTCGGCCAAGCGCATATCGACCGGCACCAGCACCGCGCCTTGCGCACGAAGCACTTCAAGGGTTTGGCGAAATTGCGGGCTGTTGTCCACCGGCAGGCTTTCGCCATTCGCGGAAAAAGTCACGGGATAACCGATACGCTTGTCCTGCAGGGCACCGGGCTTGAGCAACGCGGTGTAATCAATCCCGTGGGGGGCGTCCACACTCGCGGGATCAAGAGGGTCGCGGCCCGACATCGCGTTAAGCATCAACGCAGCATCGAACACCGAGCGCGTCATCGGACCTGGCGTGTCCTGTCGATGGCTGGCTGGAATGATGCCGCTGCGGCTCAGCAAACCCACGCCAGGCTTGAAACCAACCACCCCGTTGAACGCCGCCGGCACGATGATCGAGCCATTGGTCTCGGTGCCCACCGCCAAGGGCGCGAAGCCTGCGGCGACCGCGGCGGCCGACCCAGAACTTGAACCGCCCACCTCTGCGCCCGCTTGATGCGGGTTACGCGTCTGCCCGCCCCGCGCACTCGAACCATCGGGACCACCGCGAAAGCCCGCCAGTTCAGTCAAGTTGGTTTTACCCAGGATCACGGCACCCTGCTCGCGCAGACGCTCGACGATGAAGGCATCCTTGGGCGCCGCACTGCCCACCAAGCCAAAGGCGCCGGCACTGGTTTGCTGGGTATCCCCCGTCTCGATAGTGTCCTTGAGTAACACCGGAATGCCATGCAGCGGGCCACGCACCTTGCCATTGGCGCGCTCCAGATCGAGCTCGCGGGCAATCTGCAAGGCCTCGGGGTTCAGTTCAATGATCGAGCTTAATTGCGGGTCCAGCTTACGAATGCGCTCTTGCAGGTAACTGACCAGATCGACCGAAGTGAATCCACCCGGCCGGGCCATTTGCTCGCCGAGTTCGCGAACACTGGCGTATTCCGTTCCCGGGGGAACCGGCGCTGAAGCCCCCGGTGAAGGCTGCACAGGCAGCAACCGCTGCACCTGGTTGACAAACACCCCCACGCCATAACCAATACCCAACATGAAGCACCTCCCGGAGGGGTAAGAAATGATGAAGGACCAACCTTGATCCGTACACCAGTCTAAAAACCCCGCTCCACCGAAGCTGCGCGACGCAGGTCTTTCAACCTGTGGGATTGTTCAACGCCGTTGGTAGCTTTGCCTACCCCATAGCCAGGCCACGGGCGTTGCGATAGCCCTGCACCAGCACCCTCAGCGAGTCTTTCGACCACTGCGCGCCATAAAACCACAGCGTCGCCCCGTCCCCCAGCGGCTCCCCCAGGCTCGGGTAGCCGCTCCAGCACGCGGCATGGAACGCGGCGCTATGGCTCTCGGACACCAGCGCATCCAGCCGATATTCGCTCACACGCTCATCGATTTCATTGCGCGAATGCAGGGTGAAGCACAGGGTGTCATCAGCTCGCTCCGCCGGCACCGCCACCAGTTGGGCACCGGCCTGACGCAGGAAGCCCAACGCTTCCAGGAAGGATGCGCTGTGTTCAATCGGCTCCTGATCATTGCCCCGCACAAGGCGGTCGGCGAACCCCACGCGAGTGCCCGCCAACGTGTAGGGGACGGCGCAATTGCTGGAGTGTTGCACCAAGGCAGCTTCCACCTTGCCCGATTCAGTGGGCTCGACACCACTCAAGGCGATCAATGACAGCGCGGGGTCGCGCATGGGTTTCAGAGGCAGGGCCGGCACGTTATAGCCAGGGATTACAACGCCAGCACCAAGATGTGCATCGGGGACGTAGCCGATACCCAGTGCCGTCGTGGTCCCCGTTTCGATGTGAGCGTTGGAGGGCGCCTGCGCCAAACAAACCGGTTCCGCAGAGGGGGGTAAAAACGCTTCCCGCCGACAAGACATAGGCGATAGCAAAGACTTCCCACATTTATTGTCCATCAGAGCCGACTCCCGGAAATTGACGTTCCCAAGATCATCGCACTCTCATCTGGCGTTTGTCGTAGACCTGCAACACCTTGAAAATTCCTTTTTTTCCGATCTCCCCGAGCGTCAGTTCACAAGCGCGTCTTCGCCGCCCAGAACCTCCACCTCCAACCACCACGCAAAGCCTCGCGCGGGCTGGCTCAAACTGAACGCCTGCCCCATGGCCGGCGTGGCAATCGACACGTTGCGCTCCCACGCCAACGCCATGATGCGGTCGAACGGCTCGTGCCAGGCGTGGAAGGCCAGGTCGAAGGTGCCATTGTGAATCGGCAACAGCCAGCGGCCCTTGAGGTCGATGTGCGCCTGTAAGGTTTGCTCCGGTTGCATGTGTACATGAGGCCAGTCGACGTTGTAAGCACCTGTTTCCATCAGGGTCAGATCAAACGGCCCGTACTGTTCGCCGATGCGTTTGAAACCGTCGAAATAGCCGGTGTCGCCGCTGAAAAACACGCGACGCGCGCCGTCGATCATCACCCAGGAACACCACAGCGTCTGGTTGCTGTCGAACAAGCCGCGCCCGGAAAAATGCTGTGCAGGGGTGGCGACAAAATGAATGCCATCGACTTCGCTGCCCTGCCACCAATCCAGTTGCCGCACCTGGCTGGCATCCACGCCCCACTTCACCAGGATGTCGCCCACACCCAGCGGCGCGAGGAAGTAACGGGTCTTGTCGGCCAGTTGGATGACGGCCTTGCGGTCGAGGTGGTCGTAATGGTTGTGGGAAAGAATCACCGCCTCCAAGGGCGGCAGGTCTTCGAGGCTGATCGGCGGTGCATGGAATCGCTTGGGGCCGGCCCAACTGAACGGCGAAGCGCGTTCGGCGAAGACCGGGTCGGTCAGCCAGAATTTACCGCGCATTTTCAGCAGCACGGTGGAATGCCCCAGGCGGAACACACTATGGTCGGGGGCGGCCGACAGCTGTTCGCGGGTCAGCGAATGTACCGGAATCTCCCCGACCGGCCGCGTGCTGCGCGGCTTGTGAAACAGCATCTTCCAGAAAATACGCAAGGTTTTGCCGAAGCCGGCACGCTGTACGGGAGCATGGTTACTGAAGGTGCCTTGCTCCTGTTCGGCAGGCTTGCGCACCACAGGCGAGGGATCGAGACGGGTTGAAATCGTGGCCATTACCAGGTAACTCCTACGGACCGCTCATGAAATTACACTACACAGTGTAGTTTCAAGATTGCAACAAAACCCGGAGCAAGTAAACTACCGAGTGTAATTTTCCTCTTAGAGTCGATCCCTGTCCATGTCTGTCCCTCAACGCCTCACCGACCGCAAGCGCGAAGCCATCCTGGCCGCCGCTATCGCCGAGTTTCGGGTCAACGGGTTCGAGGTCACCAGCATGGACAAGATCGCCGCCACCGCCGGCGTTTCCAAGCGCACGGTGTACAACCACTTCCCCAGCAAAGAAGAGTTGTTCGCCGAAATTCTCAACCAACT
Organism: Pseudomonas marginalis; assembly: GCF_024169655.1. GTDB lineage: Bacteria > Pseudomonadota > Gammaproteobacteria > Pseudomonadales > Pseudomonadaceae > Aquipseudomonas > Aquipseudomonas paraveronii. Next base: position 4,832,526 of record NZ_JALJWV010000001.1, read on the forward strand.
CTGGGCCAGCAGCGTCGCGCAACTCGACGTGAACTACGCCAGCGATCGCCCGCTGCGTGAACAACTGCGCGGCTTGCTGCAAGCCAAGATGAAGATGATGTCGGACGCTAACTTCCTCGACCTGGCCCGGGTCGCCATCGCCGCCACCATTCACTCGCCAGAACGCGCCCAGGACATGGTCAACCGCTTGAGCATGCGCGAAGAAGGTTTCACTCAATGGGTGCGCGCCGCCCAGGAAGACGGCCGGCTCACATGTACCGACCCGGCCTTCGCCGCGCACCAGATTCAAAGCCTGCTCAAGGCGTTCGCCTTCTGGCCGCAGATCACCCTCGGCCAACCCACCCTCGACGCCGCCGACCAAGCCCGCGTGATCGAGTCGGCAATCGATATGTTCCTGGCCGGCTACGAAGCAGGCGCTCGCCGCTCGCAGTAAACAACCGTTGCATATGCGACATCCCTGGTCGTTTTTGGCCTATTTGCCCTCTGTTTTGCGCGAATGGCCTGGAAGGCCACTGATTATTCCTACGCAAATAACTGACAATATTCACAAGTATTATCCGATCAACGGTTCTCCCTGCACGCGCGCGCGGCCGAATCTGCGAAAAAAAGCTGACCCGGAAATCTATGGAAAACAGACGAGGCAAAGGGCTTTCATTTGCCAGGCGTATTTACAAGCCAAGGATCATCGGCCTGGGTATCGGCTGCATCAGTGTCTTCGGCGGCTTGTACCCGCTCGCGATGCCGGGCTGGGTGTGGGCGTTCCTGCTGTTCAATGGGCTCGCGTGGGCACATGTGGCGTACCAGCTGTCAATCCGCTCCCCCTTCCCCTACCAGGCCGAACAGCGCAACATTTTGTATGACTCGTTGTGCGGCGGTTTCTGGGCCGCCGCCGCTCAGTTCACGCCGCTGACGACCGTGACCATCCTTTCGATGATGACCATGAACAACTTCGCCGCTGGCGGCAGTCGCCTGTTCCTGCGCGGTTTGCTCGCGCAGGGCGCAGGGATCGGGGTGGCATGGGCGCTGTTCGGCATGCGCTTCAACCCCGACGTCAGCCCGCTCCAGGTCTACACCTGCCTGCCGATGTTGACGTTGTACCCCATGGCCATCGGCAGGGTCTGCTACGAGTTGGCGATCAAACTGTCGGAACATAAACGCGCCCTCAGCGCCCTGAGCCGCACCGACAGCCTCACCGGCCTGCTCAACCACGGTTCGTGGAAAGATCTGCTGCACCTCAAGTTCCACAAGTGCCAGCAGCAACAAAGCCACGCCACCATCGCGCTGATTGATATCGATCACTTCAAACAGATCAACGACACTCACGGCCATATCGTCGGCGACGCCGTGCTGCGGCAACTGAGCGTGGAGATACGGCGCAACCTGCGGAAAAACGATTTGGCCGGCCGTTACGGAGGCGACGAGTTCTGTGTGATTCTTCCGCAAATGCCCTTGGAAGAAGCCGCACGGGTCATGGAGCGCATACGCGAAACCTTCAGCAATTACCGTAACCCGCAAATCCCCGAGCTGCGCGTGAGCCTGAGCATTGGCCTGGCCGATTTCCAACTCATCTTCACCGATGCCGCCACCTGGCTGAATGCGGCGGATCGCGCGCTGTACGCGGCCAAAGACACCGGGCGTAACCGGGTCAATGCCAGCAACTACGCGATCGCCCATTCCGCCTGAGGTTTTCACACGACTCCTCGTAGGCAACCATGTCGTCCCCGGGTTATTCATGCGTAAGACAGATCGCCAAGGCTATAGTGGACACCTGTCTTAAACACTGATGACCCGAGTTTTCCATGACCCCAACACCCGACAAACCCAAAGCCGCCCCCGTCGATTATCTGCGCTTCCATCGACGCCACGCCCACCTGGCGCCGACCTTTGGCACCGACACCTTCGCCCTCAAGGCCGAGGCTTTCGCACGCTTCTTCGGCACACCGACTTTCCTCGGCGCACAAACCTTGATCGTGGCCGTGTGGATTGTGCTCAACGTCACCGGCATCACGCACTTCGACGTCTACCCGTTCATCCTGCTCAATCTGGCCTTCAGCCTGCAAGCGGCCTACGCGGCGCCGCTGATCCTGCTGGCCCAGACACGCCAGGCCGCTCGCGACAAAGCCCAGTCCGACGCCGACGCGCAGCACCGTGAAGCGCTGGCCGTCGCCAATGCCGAGCGCCAGGCCGAGACGCAGAACACCAGCAAACAGCTGTTGGAACTGCTGGAGCTGAACACCCGGCTGACAGAAATGACCAAGCAACTGACCGAGCGTATCGAGACCCTGACGTGTGAGATGCATGAGCAGTTTGTGCGAAAACCATAAGTCCCCCAGACATTCGGCCGGCGGGGTGTCAGGGGCTCAATCGCACATGCCGCCCCAGTTGATCAAACAGCGTCACCACCGAGCGCAATGCCCGGCAATCGGGGCGCGTCAGCAGCCATAGCGCCGTGTCATGCCCCGCCAACGCGGGGCCCAACGGTTGCAGGCGTTCATCCAACAGAAAGTCCGGCAGCGCCGCCACGCCCAGCCCCGCCCGCACCAGTTCGGTGACCGACAACATGCTGTTGCAGCGATAGCTGGGACGCACGCCCGGCAACTGCGCACGGCGCCAGGCGACGGTGGGGTGATCGGGCAGGAAGTCATCCGGCGCGATCCAGGCCAACTCCGCCAGCTCGCGTCCTGCGTGCTGACGCGCAAAATCTGTGCTGGCGCACACCTGATACTGCACGGTGCCGAGGCAACGCCCTACCAGATGCTCCGGTGGTGTCCGGGTCAGGCGCAGGGCGATGTCGGCATCGCGGCGGCTGAGGTTGGCGAAATCATTCGAGGTGCTCAGCTCCAGGGTCAGCGCCGGGTAATCCGGCATGAACTGCGCCAGCGCCGGCAGCAACAAGCCTTGCAGCACCGAGTCGGTGCAGGTCAGGCGCACCGTGCCGCTGATCACTTCACCGCCCTGTTCCACGCCGATGCGCGCGGCCTCCAGGGCTTGTTCGGCGCGTTCGGCCTGCTGCGCCAGGTGGCTGGCCAGGCTGGTCGGCAGGTAGCCGGCGCGGCTTTTTTCAAACAACGTCTGGCCCAGCGCAGCCTCCAGCTGCCGCACGGCGCGGAACACCGTCGACACATCCACCCGCAACAACGCCGCCGCCCGCGCCAGGCTGCCACCGCGCACCAGGGCGAGGATCAGCGACAAGTCGGGGTAATCGATCTGATAGTGCGTTACTGCATTGAACATGTGGGTAAACGCCAATATTGATTGCGTGAACGCCAATCTATAGTGCGCACCAGGACACGACAAGCCAGGGGAAGCCTCAAATGAAAGCCAGCACGCTGCACCTCGCCCTGATCGGCGATTACAACCCCGATGTGATTGCGCACCAAGCCATTCCCGTGGCGCTGCAACAGGCCGCCGACGCCTTGGGCCTGACGGTTCACCTTCAATGGCTGGAGACCGACACCCTCAGCGCCACCTCCGAACTACAAGGTTTCGATGGTTTTTGGTGCGTGCCCGCCAGCCCGTACCGCGACACCGATGGCGCACTGCACGCGATCCGTTTTGCCCGCGAACAGCGGCGCCCTTTCCTCGGTACCTGCGGCGGCTTTCAACACGCGGTGCTGGAATATGCCCGCAATGTGTTGGGCTGGGCCGATGCCGAACACGGCGAGTTGGTCCCGAATGCCCAACGTGCAGTGATCGCGCCACTGAGTTGCGCTCTGGTGGAGGCCAGCGACACCGTGCGCCTGGCCGCCTACACCCGTATCGCCGACGCCTACGGCACACTCGATATTCATGAAGGCTATCGCTGCCGCTACGGCATCAACCCCGACTTCGCCAGCGCGCTGCTGGAAGGCGCTCTGATCCCCAGCGGCCACGACTCGGCCGGCGACCTGCGCGCCGTGGAGCTGCTGGACCATCCGTTCTTCGTCGCCACCCTGTTCCAGCCCGAACGCGCTGCGCTCCAGGGCGTCACGCCGCCGCTGGCGATTGCCCTGCTCAAGGCCTGCCAGGAGACCTCGGTATGATTGCCCACACCCCCGCCCCGCCTTACTACGCGGTGATTTTCAGCTCACTGCGCACCGCCGGTGACCACGGTTACGGCGAGGCGGCCACACGCATGCTGGAACTGGCGCGTGAGCAACCGGGCTTCCTCGGGGTTGAATCGGCGCGGGAGGATGGCGTGGGGATCACCGTATCGTACTGGCGCAGCGAGGCCGACATCCTCGCCTGGAAACAGCAGGCCGAGCATCGGGCGGTACGCGAGCAGGGGCGTTCCACCTGGTACTCGGCGTTTCACACACGCGTGTGCAAGGTGGAGCGCGCCTACGCGTTCCCGCATTGAGAGGCGACCGCAAGCCCTCGCACAGGTGATCCTCAGCGACGAGACACAGGCTGTCGGGCTAGCTGACGAGGCTGCGCAACGCACTGATCTGCGGGATCTCCACCCGCCGCATGTACACACGCAGCGGCTCGGTGATGTTGATGCGGTCGTCGATGTTCTGATCGAGCAGCAATTGCAGGCGCTCACGGGACAACGTCATGGCGTGCTCGGGGGCCGGTAGCCAGACAAATTCGGCAGTGGGGATGATGCCGTCATCGGCCACGTCCATGCCGAAGGAGTCTTCGCTGAAACGCACGATGTACTGGCCGGTCTTGCGGTTGAGGCCGACAAAACCATGAAGCTGGTCGGCGGCCTGGCAGATAAGCTCGGAGGTGATGCGCATGGTAAACCTCACTGAAAAGTCCCACAGGGACTGGAAAGATGGTTTACACGCGTGGCGGAAAGTACTGCCCTCTTACGGGGCGGTTTGCGGCAAGAGTACTGCAAAGTCGCGCAAAAAAACCCAGAAAATTGGCGCGTGCGCACGTTAATGTCGGTTTGGTGATAGCGCCTTGCGTTATCAATTGTTAAAAAGGAGGCCTTCTCAAAGCTCTCTCCACGAAAGGACTCCGCATATGCCTGTCACGTTTACCAACGGCCCGGTGCCCGCCACTATAGGGAGCGCCTTGCTGCTCGCCCTGATGCTCGGCCTTGGCCAGGCGCAGGCTGCCGACCCGATCAGCCCGGCTGAATTGGCAACTAACGAAGGCATTCCCTACCCTGCCGTGATCGCCCACCGTGGTGCGTCCTACGACGCCCCTGAGTCCACCGCTGCCGCCTACAAGGTCGCACGCGACCTGGGCGCCGACTACCTGGAGTTGGACCTGCAGCGCAGCAAGGACGGCGTACTGTTCGCCCTGCACGACAACAACCTGCAACGCACCACCGACGTGGCCACCAAGTTCCCCGAGCGCAAAGACGCCCCGGCCAACGAGTTCACCTGGAAAGAACTGCAAACCCTCGACGCCGGCAGTTGGTTCAACGCCGCCTACCCGGACCGCGCACGCCCCGGCTTCGTCGGCCTGAAGATCCTCAGCCTGGACGACATCATCAAGATCGCCGAAGGCAACCCGCAGCACAAACCGGGCTTGTACATCGAAACCAAAGAGCCCAAGCAATTCCCGGGCATCGAAGCCGACCTGAAAAACAAGCTGCTGGATAAAGGCTGGTTGAGCTCCGCCGGCTCCAAACTGGGCAAGAGCAACACCGGTGTCGGCCAGGGCAAGGGCCGCGTGGTGCTGCAAACCTTCGAAACGGCCAGCCTGAAAGAGCTGCAGAAAGAGATGCCGAACACCCCGAAGATCCTGCTACTGTGGGTAGGTGAAGGCAGCATCGAGCCGAAATCCAAGCAAACCTTCGCCGAATCCGGCGAACCGACCAAGGCGGCTTACTACGCCAAGCAAGAACCGAAAGACGCCGCCGAGTTCGAAAAATGGCTCGACGAAGCCAAGAGCCTCGGCGCCATCGGCACCGGCCCGTCGGCGGAGCTGACCGCCCACGGCGACCAGAGCTACGCCGACCTGGTGAAGCCTGAAATGAACACGCTGACCCACGACAAGGGCCTGCTGGTGCACGTCTACACCGTGGATGAACCCGTGGACTTCGAGAAAGTGATGAAAAACGGCGTCGACGGCATCTTCACCAACCGCGCCGCCGAACTGCTGAAGTTCTACAAGCGCTGGCCGTCGTCCAGCGTGCAGGATTTGCTGAACGACCATAAGTACTGAATAAGTCAGTGTGCCATTAAGGATGAATTAAGTTGCGCTGGTTAATCTGGCGCCACTTAAACAGCTCACCAAAAAAGGATACACACCATGAAAACCTTGACCGCTCTGTTCGCAGCGACTGCCCTGACCCTGACCGCCGGCCTGGCCCAGGCCGATGTCCGCCCGGATCAAATCGAAGGTCTGCTCAAATCCGGTGCCGTAATGCCTTTCGAGAAACTCAACGCCGCCGCCGTGGCCAAACATGCAGGCGCCAAGATTACCGACACCGAGCTGGACCACAACAACAGCGGCGTGCTGGTCTACGAAGTTGAACTGACCGACACCGCCGGCAAGCGCTTTGAAGTGAAACTCGACGCCAAGACCGGCACCGTACTGGAAGACAAGCAAGACACCTGAGTAAAAACCTAAAAAACGCGCCACCTTCGGGTGGCGCGTTTTTTTATGGCCGCCTGATCAAGCGCCCAGTCGCGCCGTCACCTCGTTCAACTCGCCGGACAAACCACGCAGATTCTGGCTCGCCGCTTCGGTGCGCTTCACGTTGTCGAGGTTGGCGGTGGCCACGGTGGTGATCTGGGTGATATTGCGCGAAATATCCTCGGCCACCGACGTCTGCTCCTCGGCCGCCGTGGCGATCTGGCGGTTCATGTCGCGAATCGCTTCAATAGCCTGGGTGATGTGAGCGAGCATCGCGCCGGCCTGGGTGACTTTTTCCACGCTGTCATCGCTGCACGACTGGCCCGTGACAATCGCCTCGGCCGCATCGACCGCGCCGGTTTGCACGGCCTGGATAATCTGGTTGATCTCGATGATCGACGCCGCCGTGCGTTGCGCCAGGCTGCGCACTTCATCGGCCACCACCGCGAACCCACGCCCCGCCTCGCCTGCCCGTGCCGCCTCGATCGCGGCGTTGAGCGCCAGCAGGTTGGTCTGCTCGGCGATCCCGCGAATCACTTCCAGCACTTTACCGATGCGCACACTGTCGGTTTCCAGACGGCGGATGATGGTGCCGGTGTTGAGGATCTCAGTGCGCATCTGGCCGATGGTGGCGATAGTGACTTTCATCACTTCGCCGCCCTCGCGGGCCGAGTGGTCCGCATCATCGGCCGCACGTGAGGCACTGGCGGCGTGACGCGCCACTTCCTGGGCGGTGGCCGACATTTCGGTCATGGCCGTGGCCACCTGGTCGGTGCGGCTGAATTGATCATGGGTACCGGTCGCCATCTGCCCGGCGATCGAATTCAACTCACTGCTGGCGCCGACCAAGTCAGTAGCACTGCGCTGCAGGCGGCTGAAGGTTTCGGCCAAAAAGTCGCGCAAGGTGTTCGCCGCCTCCGCTAACTGCCCCAGTTCGTCCTGGCGACGACTGGCGACACGCTCGGCAAAACGACCGTGGCTCAGTTGGCTCACATAGCCGATCAAACCTCGGATCGGCAAGATCAGGTTGCGGTTGATCAACCACAGGCTGAACAAGCCAATCAACACGCCGGACAGCAACATAATCGTCAGGCCCACCATCACCGTGCGCTCGACATGGGCGCTGATGGTCTGGGATTGTTGGGTGCTTTGGGCGCGCAAGTCGCTGACCAGGGCGCTCATCTGTTCACTGGCGGCGCGGTCCACGCCCTTGACCGCGGTGTCGCCGACGCTCGGGTCAGCGCCGGCGGCCACGTAGGCATCGCGACCCTTCTGGTAGGAAACGCCAAGCTGCTGGTGTTCTTGACGCAGGTTCTGGATCCGCTGGTTCAGCGCCGGGTCACCGGCAGTCTGGGTGACCAACCGCGCGAGAATGCCTTGTACATCGCGTTGCCGGTCCTGGAACTGGCCCCAGTATTTCTCCAGGTCCTGAGGCTGTTTGCCGCGTAACAGCACGTTTTTCCACTCCTGCACCTGCACCTTGAATTGCAGGTTGGCCTCATCGATCAACTGTGAAGTGAGCAACGGCCCTTCGAGCAAACTGCGGTAACTCTGCACCCCGTTGGAGAGGAAGTTGAAACAGGCCAGGGCGATCAATAACATCGCCAGCAGGCTGCCACCGAGTAGCGACAAAATCTGTGCCCGCAGGGATGTTCGCAAAAAAGTCATCGGAAAAAGCCTCGAAACAAGGAAAAATGCAAATACGTCATGACTTCCCTGTCATCAAAGGCGCCGCCATCCGCAGCGGTTCTTGTGCTCTGAATCGGCCGTTCTAGACGCTTCTTGAGCCCACTTCGACAAGCGGTCAATAAAGTGTCACCAAAGCGAAACAAGTCGAAAACCGTCACAAAACTGTCAAACTTCCTTGCAATGATTCGCCCACGCGAACCTGTGAAACGTCCTACAGGTCCTTTCTCTGTGAGACGCCATGAACCACAGCATCGACCACAGCCACCAGGATTCCGATCTGTTTGGCTTGCTTTACGGTTTCCGTTTTCGCCCTGGTGAGAAAGGTGAGCAAATTGACTCAGCCACCGCCCTCCAGGCCTTGCAGCAACCGCAAGACCCGGAAGAGTTTCTATGGCTGCACCTGAACCTGGCCCACGCCGGATGCGAGCGCTGGATGCAGGCGCACCTGGCCTTGCCTGAAGAGTTTTTCGAAGCCCTGCATGAGGGCTCGCGCTCCACCCGTATCGAACACGTCGACTCGGCCTTGCTGGCGGTGGTCAACGACGTGGTGTTCAACTTCAGCAGCATGGTCTCGTCGGATATTTCCACGTTGTGGGTCTGCGCCCGCAGTCGCTTGCTGATCAGCGCGCGCCTGCAACCGCTGCACTCGGTGGATAAGTTGCGCTCATCGGTAAAAGCCGGTGAACGCTTTCGCTCGCCGCTGGAGTTGCTGGTGCACCTGCTGCGCGACCAGGGCGAGGTGCTGACGCAGATCGTGCGCAAGACCAGCATCAGCGTCGACCATATCGAAGATCAATTACTCTCCTCGCGCTTGTCCACCAACCGCGCCGAGCTGGGCGCCATGCGCCGGGTGCTGGTGCGCCTGCAACGCCTGCTGGCGCTGGAGCCGGGCTCGCTGCTGCGCCTGCTCAACCGCCCGCCGCAGTGGTTGCAAAAGGAAGACGTCAAGGAATTGCGCAAATCCACCGAGGAATTTGCACTGATCATCAACGACCTGACGGCCCTGGGCGAACGCATCAAGTTGTTGCAAGAAGAAATCGCCGCCAACCTCAACGAACAAAGCAACCGCACACTGTTTACGCTGACGGTGGTGACGGTGCTGGCATTGCCGATCAATATCATCGCCGGTTTTTTCGGCATGAACGTGGGCGGGGTGCCGCTTTCCCAAGATCCGGAAGGCTTCTGGATTCTGGTGGCGCTGGTCGCGACCTTCACCTTGATTGCCGGGCGCTGGGCCTTCAGAAAGCGCACAGACTACTGAAGCTGAAATGCGCTGAACACCTGTGTGCGAGCTTGCTCGCCCGCACATTGACGTGTGGTGTTTATCGACCAGCGGCCAATCCAATCAGCTAAACACTGACCTATCGCAGCATCTCCGTCACATTCTGCAATGATCATGGGCGACATCCTCCCCGATACTGGATGCTGCGGCATGGCCACCCCTTCCCTGACTGCTTCAACGCATACGTCATCCGTTGATACCCAACCCAGGCTGGACAAAAAACCCGGACTGGTAACGGTGATCATCTTCTTCGCCGTGCTCGCCATGGGCCTGTTGTTCACCGCCTACAGCCTGATGCATGACATGCGCGAATTGGGCACGGTGGTCACCACCTGGACGCCGTTCCTGCTGCTGGGCGTGGCACTGCTGATTGCCCTGGGTTTCGAATTCGTCAACGGCTTCCACGACACTGCCAACGCCGTGGCGACGGTGATCTACACCAACTCGCTGCCGCCGCAATTCGCGGTGCTGTGGTCGGGTTTTTTCAACTTCCTCGGGGTACTGCTCTCCAGCGGCGCAGTGGCGTTCGGCATCATTGCCCTGCTGCCGGTCGAGCTGATTTTGCAGGTGGGTTCCTCGGCCGGTTTCGCGATGATCTTCGCCCTGCTGATCGCGGCGATCCTGTGGAACCTCGGCACCTGGTGGCTCGGCCTGCCGGCCTCGTCCTCCCACACCCTGATCGGTTCGATCATCGGCGTCGGCGTGGCCAATGCCCTGATGCACGGGCGTGATGGCACCAGCGGCGTGGACTGGAGCCAGGCGATCAAGATCGGTTATGCCCTGCTGCTCTCGCCGCTGATCGGCTTCGCGTTTGCCGCGTTGCTGGTGCTGGCCTTGCGCGCGTTCGTGAAAAACCGCGCGCTGTACAAGGCGCCGAAAGGCGACACCCCGCCGCCGTGGTGGATTCGCGGCATGCTGATCGTCACCTGCACCGGCGTGTCGTTCGCCCACGGCTCCAACGACGGGCAAAAAGGTATGGGCCTGATCATGCTGATCCTGGTCGGCACCCTGCCAATGGCGTATGCGCTGAACCGCGCCATGCCCGCCGAACAATCGCTGCAGTTTGCCGCGGTGGCCGAAGTGACCCAGGTCGCACTGATGAAAAGCGCGCCGCAAGCGCTGCCGGGCGACCCGCGCCCCACCCTCTCGACCTACGTGCGCACCAAGGACGCCACGCCCGAGTTGATCCCGGCCCTCGCCGCCCTCGCCGGCCAGATCGGTGACGAAGTCAAAGGCTATGGTTCTTTGGCCAAAGTCCCCGCCGAGGCCGTCCGCAACGTGCGTAACGACATGTACCTGACCAGCGAAACCATCCGCTTGATGGACAAGGCCAAGGTCGGCAATTTCGACGCCGACACCCAAGGCAAGCTGCAATTGTTCAAGCAGCAGATCGACAACTCCACGCGTTTTATTCCGCTGTGGGTGAAGATCGCCGTGGCCATCGCACTGGGGCTCGGGACCATGGTCGGCTGGAAGCGCATCGTGGTGACCGTGGGCGAGAAGATCGGCAAGACACACCTGACGTATGCCCAAGGCGCCTCGGCCGAGACGGTGGCGATGCTGACCATTGGCGCTGCGGATATGTTCGGCTTGCCGGTGTCGACCACCCATGTGTTGTCGTCCGGCGTGGCGGGGACCATGGTGGCGAACGGTGCGGGTTTGCAGATGAAGACTATCCGCAATTTGCTGATGGCCTGGGTGTTGACGTTGCCGGCGGCGATTCTGCTGTCGGGTAGCCTGTACTGGCTGTTCACCCAGATCTTCTGACACGCCACAGAATCAAATGTGGGAGGGAGCTTGCCCCCTCCCACATTTTGTTTGGTGGTGTTTCAGGTACTGAAGAGTCCGGCCATTGCCTTCAAGCGCTTCTTGTACACCCGCCGCGCCTCCAACGCCTGCTCCAGGCTGACCGCGACAAACCCCGCCCGCTGGTTCGGCTGCATCTGCCCGATCAAGTCCAGGTCCGCACTGATCACCGTGCCGATCATCGCGTAGCCACCGCCCGACACCGCGTCCCGATGCAGCACAATCGGCTCCAGCCCGGCCGGCACCTGGATCGAGCCGATCGGGTAGCAACTGTCGACGATGTTCGACGGATCGGACCCCGCACCAAATGGCTGCTCCCGTGGCTGAAAGCTCAATGCACTGCCGCCCTTGAAGCGATAGCCGATACGGTCCGCCTCGGAACCCACCGTCCACGGCTCGGCAAAAAAGCTGCTTTTGGCCGCCGCCGTCAGGCGTTCGTAATACAGGCCGGGCACCACGCGCAAGGTCACATCGCCGCCAACTGAACGGCGCAAGGCCATCGGTAAACTGTTGCCCGCCCGCCCCTGCCCAGTGGGCTCGCCGATAGGCAGCTCATCCCCCGCCTGCAAGCGCCGCCCGTGAAAACCGCCGAGTGCGCCGAGGGTGTAGGTCGAGCGACTGCCGAGCACCAACGGCACGTCGATGCCGCCGGCGACCGCCAGATAAGCGCGCGCACCAGCCTTGGGAAATTCAAAGCGCAACACCTGCCCGGCGCGCACGTGGAACGCGGTGTCCTGGTGGACCACTTCACCGTCCAGGTGCGGCGACATCAAGGCGCCGCTGAGTGCGACCAAGGCGTCCGCTTGAAATTCCAGCTCGGGGCCGATCAGCGTGCATTCCAGGCCGGCCGCGCCCGGCGGGTTGCCCACCAAATGGTTGGCCGCGCTCAGCGCGTACTGGTCCAACGCGCCCGATGGCGGAATGCCCAAGTGGTAGTAGCCTTCGCGGCCAAGATCCTGCACGGAGGTGGCGAGGCCGGGTTTGAGCACCTTGATCATGCCAGCGCCTCCTGCAGGGTTTTCGGGTAGCCGATGGGGTCGGCGAGAAACGCATCCAGGGAAAATTCCAGCGGGCGGATGCGCAGGTCGAAACATCCTGCGTCGACCTCGGCGACGGCCAGGTCGTAGGCCGCACGGTCAATCGGTTTGAACTGCACAATGTCGCCCGGCCGGAAGAACACCATGTGGTCCTTGAGGTAGGCCAACTGCTGCGCCGGGTCGTAGATCGGGGCCGGGGTGACGCCGAACATCTGGTAGCCACCGGCGCCGCGCACCGAGTAGATACAACCAAAGCAGCCGCCATGGCCGAGGGTCAGTTTCGGCGTGTCGGTGCGCGGGCGCAGGTACTTGGGCACCTGCAACTGCCGTTCGCGCTCGACCATCTGGAACATGAACGGCAAGCCCGCGACAAAGCCGACCATCGACACAAACCACGGTGCGCCACTGTGGGCCGCGATGAAGGCGTCGACATCGGCCAGGCCGTTGATCCGCGCTGCGTATTCCAGGTCGGTGCCGCTGGGGTCTTGATGGCGGTCGCGAAAGCGCATCAGGGTCTCGTGGGTCCAGGGGTCGTTGTAGAGCACCGGGATTTCGATGATGCGCGTGTGCAAGGTGCGTTCGGCCACGGCCTGGGCTTCGGCGCTTTGCACCGCGTCGAGCAGCACATGGGGCGCAATGCGGTCCGGGTCGAAGCGGATCTGGAAGGAGGCGTTGGCCAGGCACACATCCAGCACACCGTCCAACGCCAGGCGTTCCACGGCGCGGGTCACCGCCATGCCTTTGAAAAAGGCCTGCAGGGACATGCTGTCGCTGACCTCGGCGAACAGGTGTTCATCGGCGCCGAAGCTATAGCGGATGGGGGACGTTTCAGCCATGTCTGTTCCTCTTGGAATCGTTATAGAAAGGCAGGCAAAAAAGTGTCGGTTCGATCTTATTTGGGTGTTCTGACCACAATGCCCGCTTGGTCCAGGGCTTCACGGGTCGCTTCGACCAATTCCAGGGCGCCGGGGGTGTCGCTGTGCAGGCAGATGGAATCGAATTCGATAAACAGGTCTTCGCCTTCTACGGTGCGTACAAGACCCGTCTGACAAGCCCGTAGGACCCGCGCCGCGACGGTGGCAGGGTCCAGCGCGCGCACTGTGCGGGTGAACACGATGGAGCCGCTCAGGTCGTACTCGCGGTCGGCGTAAAACTCGCGCACCACCGGCTGCCCCAGTTCCTTGGCAATGCGCCAGATCACCGAGTTGGGCATGCAGTACAGCAACAGCGTCGGCTCGATGACTTGCAGGTTTTGCACCAACAGCCGCGCGGCGTCTTCATCGCGGGCCAGGTGCATGTAGAGCGCGCCGTGGGGCTTGATGTGTTGCAGGGGCACGCCCTGGGCGCGGGCGATTTCGCGCAGGGCGCCGAGCTGGTAGAGCATGTCGTCCACCAGTTCCTGGGCCGGCGCGTGAATATGGCGGCGACCGAAGCCCACCAGGTCACGAAAGCCCGGATGAGCGCCGATGGCGACCCCCAGTTGCTTGGCGCGTGCGACGGTGCGGCGCATGGTGCCGGGATCGCCGGCGTGGAAGCCGGTGGCGATATTGGCCGAGCTGATATAGGCCATCAGCTCCGAATCGACGCCATCGCCGATGGTCCAGGGGCCGAATCCTTCGCCCATGTCTGAATTGAAATCCACTGCCCGCATGAAAAGGCGCTCCGCCAAAGGTGATGCTGAAAAGTAGGCTGCGGCTTGACCCCTTGGGAAGATCTATTATCAGATGACCTATCTTCTGAAAAACAGATATCGCCATGTCGCTGACCTTGCGCCAAATCCGCTACTTCGTCGCCACCGCCGAGATCGGCCAGATTTCCCAGGCAGCGATTCACCTGAACATCTCCCAGTCGGCCGTGACCACAGCGATCAAAGAACTGGAGGCGATGCTCGGCGTGCAGTTGTTCGTGCGCACCGCGCAGGGCATGAACCTGACCGACGCCGGGCGGCACTTTCTCAACCGCGCCTATGTGATCGTGCGCAGTGTCGACGACGCGCTGAACAGCCCGCTGCCTGACTACCGCGCCAGCGGCGTGCTGCGGGTCGCCGCCAGCTACACGGTGCTCGGTTACTTCCTGCCGCACCACCTGCAGCGCATGGAACACTGGCACCCGGATGTGACCATCGAGGTGTTCGAGCAGGAGCGCCAGGCCATCGAACACGGCCTGCTCGACGGCCAGTTCGACATGGCCGTGGTGCTCACCGCCAACCTCACTCACCCGGACATCGTCTCGGAAATTCTCTTCAACTCCGAACGCCGCCTGTGGCTGCCCAGCCATCACCCGTTGTGTGAACGCGGCGCCGTCAGCCTGGCGGATGTGGCCCGCGAGCCCTACATCCTGCTGACCGTCGATGAGGCCGAACACAGTGCCATGCGCTACTGGGAACAGGCCGGGCAAACGCCCCAGGTGCGGCTGCGCACCAGTTCGGTGGAAGCGGTGCGCAGCATGGTCGCCAATGGCAGCGGCGTGGCGATCCTGTCGGACCTGGTGCATCGGCCCTGGTCCCTGGAAGGCAAGCGCATCGAAACCCTGACCGTGACCGACCCGGTGACGCCCATGAGCGTCGGCCTGGCCTGGCACCGCGAGCGCGCATTCACCCCGGCGATGCAGGCGTTCCGGGACTACTTCCACGACGCCTTCCTGGCCCCGCAGCAGTTGTCGGCACGGCGTTAGAGCTGGGCTTGCAGCGTCGCGGCCAACCAGTCCATGAACACCCGCACCCGCAGCGGTAAATGGCGCTGCCCGGCGTAGAGCAGGGACACGTCCAACGGCGGCGCCGGGTATTCCGGCAGGACCGCCACCAGTTCGCCACTAGCCAACTGATCGCCAATGCCCAGCGCCGGCACCTGGATGATCCCGAAGCCGCCCAGGCAAGCCGACTTGTAGGCATCGGTGCTGTTGACCGTGACCCGCCCGGCCATGGGCAGGCGCTGCACCTTGTTGCCCTGCAGGTATTCGAACCCCGCCGAGCGCGAACCCAGCGGGCGCACGTAATGCACCAAATGGTGATCGGCCAGGTCTGCCAGGGTCTGCGGCACGCCATAGCGCTGCAGGTAGCCGGCGCTCACGCAGTTGATCATCGGCATGCTGCACAACAACCGCGCGACCACCGACTGGTCTGGCTGCGCACCGACGCGCAGCACGCAATCGAACCCCTCGGCCAGCAGGTCGACCTGACGGTCGGTGGTGCTGATTTCCAGCTCGATCAACGGGTGCGCGTCCATGAAGTGCGGCAGGCGCGGCAGGATCAAATCCCGCGCCATCATGGTCGGCAGGTCCACCCGAATGCGCCCGGTCAGTTGTGTTTCGTCCTGACGAAACAAGCCTTCCAGTTCCTCCATATGCGCGAGCAAGTCCTTGCTACGCTCATACAGCACGCGACCGTCCTGGGTCGCCTGCACCTTGCGCGTGGTGCGCTGCAACAGGCGCGCGCCGAGCAGTTCTTCCAGCGCCTGCACATGCTCGGACACGGTGGAACGCGGCAGGCCCAGGCTCTCGCCGGCGCGGGTAAAACTCGACAATTCGGTGACGCGCACGAAGGTGCGCAGCAACTCCAGTTTGTTCATGGGATTGTTCGCCTTATCCGGCCAGTGATTTCGCTTTACCGCTGTTTATCACGTTACAGGCGGACAAATACACTCATTCCCTCGATCACCTCAGAGGACTGCACCATGACCCGTAAAATCGCACTGATCACCGGCGCCAGCCGCGGCCTGGGTAGAAGCGCCGCGTTGCGTCTGGCCGCCCAAGGCGTGGATATCATCGGCACTTACCACAGCCAGGCGGATGAGGCCCAGGCGGTGGTCGCGCAGATCGAACAATGGGGCGGCCGCGCCGCCATGCTGCAACTGGATGTGAGCCAGAGCGCGAGCTTCGACGCGTTCGTCGAGGAAGTGGCCGGCGTGCTCAAGCGTGTTTTCGCACGGGATGACTTCGACTTTCTGATCAACAACGCCGGCATCGGCATCCACGCCAGCTTTGCCGAAACCAGCGAAGCGCAGTTCGACCAACTGGTCGCGATTCAATTCAAAGGCCCGTTTTTCCTGACCCAGAAACTGCTGCCGCTGATCCGTGACGGTGGCCGCATCCTCAATATTTCCAGCGGCCTCGCCCGTTTCAGCCTGCCCGGCTATGCCGCGTATGCGGCGATGAAAGGCGCCATGGAAGTGCTGACCCGCTACCAGGCCAAAGAGCTCGGCGCGCGCGGTATCAGCGTGAATATCCTCGCGCCGGGCGCCATCGAAACCGACTTCGGCGGCGGTGCCGTGCGCGACAACGCCAACCTCAACGCGATGGTCGCCAATAACACCGCCCTGGGCCGCGCCGGGTTACCGGATGATATCGGCGGGGCCATTGCCAGCCTGCTGGCGGACGGTAGCCACTGGATCACCGGCCAGCGGATCGAGGCGTCGGGCGGCATGTTTCTGTAAGAGCTTTTCGCGCATCACGTCGTAGCCCCAGTGGTACACGTAGGTGTACGGCAGAAAAAACAGCAACACGCCGATATCGAGGATAAACGCCTGCAGCAGGCTGATGTTCAGCCACGCGGCAATCAACGGCACGCACACCAGGACCAGCCCGCCTTCAAACAGTAAGGCGTGCAGCACCCGGGTCCAGCCGTTGTTGGCCAGTTGCAGGCGTGCCTTGAGGCGGTCGAACAGGCCGTTGAAAATCACGTTCCAGGTCAGCGCCATCAGGCTGATCGCCAGGGTGACCATGCCCATTTCCAGGGCGGGCTTGTCCATGATCCACGCCAGCAACGGCGTGCAGATCAACAACGCCAGGGCCTCGAAACCGATGGCCTGGCACACGCGTTCAGTAATCGACTTGGTAGGGTTCATGACCCGGCTCCGTGAGTGACTGTGGTTGCCATCATTGCGCTTTGTATCGATACTTCATAATCAATAACCATCGATCAAGGCGATAGTCATGGCCTCCCATGAAGTGCTCCAGGCCTTTGTTCAGGCCGCGACCCAAGGCTCGTTTTCGGCGGCGGCGCGCAAGTTGGGCAAGAGCCAATCCACCGTCAGCGCGGCGGTGGCGAGCCTGGAGATTGACCTCGATGTGCTGCTGTTCGACCGCAGCAGCCGCAAGCCAACGCTGACCGCCGCCGGCCATGTGCTGCTGCAACGCGCCGAGCAGGTGCTGGAGGCGAGCAGTCGGCTGGAATTGGCGGCGAGCCAGCTATCCCAGGGGTTGGAGCCGAAGCTGAGTATCGCCATGTCCGATACTTACCAGTCCGACCGATTCGAGATCGCCCTCAGTGCCTTTGAACAGCGCTACCCGGACCTGGAACTGGAATGTTTGATCGCCGAATGCGATGACTTGATCGCCCTGGTGCAAAGCGGCCGGGCGCAGATCGCGTTTATCGAGAAGCAGGAAACCTATCCGCCGGACCTGACCTGTTCACCGGTTGAAGAACGCACGGAAATCGCGCTGTTCGTCTCGCCCAAACACCCGTTGGCGCAGCAGGACAACATCAGCGTCCAGGCCTTGCAACAACACCGGGAACTGCGCCTGGCGAGCATCATCAACCCCAACGAAACCCGGGCAGCCGGACGGGTGTGGTCGGCGCCCAGTTATCTGATGCTGATGGAGATGGCGCAGTTGGGGTTTGGCTGGGCGCCGATTCCGCGCTGGCTGGTGGAGCGTTTTGGCGGTGGCCAGTTGGTCGAACTCAAGGCGCGCAGTTGGCCGCGCTCGGTGGCGGTGGATGCGCTGTGGTCGCGGCAGCATCCGCCGGGGCCGGCGGGGAGTTGGTTGTTGGGCAAGATGCTCGACTGAGCCCGTCCAGGCCATGCCGATCAAACGGTGGGAGGGCTGTGGATAATTGCGGCGCGTCGGTGCCAGCAGGTGCCATTCGCGGATCACCACTCCCGCACGTTCCGCCGCCAGTGACTGCGGCAAACACCCCACTGAAAACCCATTTCGCACGGTGCA
This sequence comes from Pseudomonas marginalis, assembly GCF_024169655.1. Taxonomy (GTDB): domain Bacteria; phylum Pseudomonadota; class Gammaproteobacteria; order Pseudomonadales; family Pseudomonadaceae; genus Aquipseudomonas; species Aquipseudomonas paraveronii. The sequence continues at coordinate 4,850,799 of NZ_JALJWV010000001.1, forward strand.
AACCCGATAGACTGCGCCCTTCTTTGCAGCCGTTCGGACACTCCGATGCAAACCCGCCTTGTCGCCTACGAGGCGCTGAATGCTGTGCAAATGCAGCAAGTCGGCGCCATCGAAGTTCACCCTGAGCAGTTGCCGTTTTGCGGCGACATGTATTGCGCACTCAACACCCTGCTGGTCAACCCAAGCCCCGGCATCAAGGGCTTCGTGCTGCTGGCCGACGATATTCCCGTGGCCTTCCTTCTGCTCAAGCGCCCGCCGTGCCTGCCCCATTGGGCCGATGCACACAGCGCCACGTTGCACGCGTTACAGGTGGACCGAACCCAGCAGGGCCGGGGATTTGGCAAAGCCTGCTTGCAGGCGCTACCCGAGGCCGCGCTTCAGGCCTGGCCGCAGATCAAGGCGCTGGAGTTGTCGGTGGACACCCACAACGTCGCGGCGATGGGCTTGTACCTCGGGCTTGGCTGGGTGGATCGCGGGGAGGCGTATAAGGCGCGGGTTGGGTATGAGCGCAGGTTGAGTTGGGGGTTTGGTCGGGATGGTCTTGACACACCTTAAATGTAACGTATACATAACCTATCAAATCTAAAGTAATGAATACGCTACATGGACATTTCAGTTATCACCCAACGACTCGGCAAACAAATCCGCTCCATGCGCCTCAATCGTGGCTATAAACAGGTGGACCTGGCAAAGCTGTCGGGAATTACCCGGCAAAAACTGATTGAAATCGAAAAAGGCAGCCTCTCGGTTTCCATCAATGCCTATGCCCGTGTGATTGCGGCGTTGGGCAGCGAGATCAAATTAGTGCCCGTGACCATGCCGACCTTGGAGGAACTGGAGGACTTGTTCAATGAATAGCCCCACTCTGCGCGTTCATACCCCTCAAGGCGAGAGTGGAAGCGTGCGGGTAAGCGCCGACGACTATCTGTTCCGATACAGCGACAAAGCAAAGGCACAAAGCGCAATAAGCCTCTCGATGCCCGTTCGCGTGGATGAGTATCGTCGTAGAGACTTGCACCCCATCTTCCAGATGAATCTGCCGGAAGGTTACGTGCTTGAGCAGTTGCGCAATCGTCTCGCCAAGACGGTGAAAGTCGACCCAATGTTGCTGCTTGCGTTGTCAGGTAGCAGCGCACCCATTGGCCGGGTTTTCGTCTGCTCGGATCAAGTGAGCGAGTTGATCCAACGTAACAGCCCTCCTTCGAGTGGCGAGAACCTCGACGAGATTCTCGCCTGGGACGGCACGGAAGATCTGTTCGCTGACCTGGTGGATCGCTACATCTTGCGAGCAGGCATTTCTGGCGTACAACCCAAAGTACTGGTGCCCGAAAAACGTCAAACGCCCGAGCAGAGAGTCACCTCGAAAACCAATGACCTGATTATCAAGAGCGGGCGCGACGAGTTTCCGGGGTTGGCCATCAATGAGTACCTGTGCATGTCCATCGCCAGGGATGCAGGCATACCCACACCACCGTTTTACCTGTCGCAGAACCAGAAACTCTTCATCATGCGACGCTTTGATCGGGACGAGCAGCTCAACCCACTGGGCTTCGAAGATATGACCACGCTGATGGGCCTGTCTGCCGAGCAAAAATACACCAAGAGCTACGGCGCTATGGCCAAGGCTGTGCGTGTCTTCTGTTCACCTGCCCATCAACGCAGCTCGCTCGACCAATTATTCGACAGCGTGGCGCTCAGTTGCATAGTGGGCAACGGTGATGCGCATCTGAAGAATTTCGGCGTGCTCTACAACGACCCGGTCAACGCCGATACACGGCTAGCACCGGCTTACGACATTGTGAATACCACGGCGTACATTCCCGACGACACGCTCGCATTGGACATGGTCGGCAACAAGTCCTTTTTCGCTTCACGTCTGGGCATCCTCGAGTTTGCAAGAACCTGCGAAGTCGAAAAGCCTGAAGAACGTATTCAAGCACTGCTGCAAACCCTTGAGATCGTGCTTAAGCGTGAAGACGATTACTGCCGATTAGCACCTGATGTTGCGAAAGCCATACGGCAATCCTCTCAGGGCTACCAACTGAGTTTTGGCGGTTGAACACAACCTTCGTCATTCGCGATTGCAGCCCCTCGCAGGAGCGAGCGACGCCAGGTTCTTGCTCGCGCCTAAAGTGGGAGCCCCTATTCAGGCGCTACCGGCAACCAGACCTCTACAGTGCCGAGGCCTTTACTTACATCAAAATCCGCGCTGTACCGCTCAAAATCCGGGCCGGCGATTGTGTAGCCGGAGTGCGGCAACCATTCGAACATGATCCGCTCGTAGGTCTGCGGTAACGCCTGTACCGGGCCGTAGTGCGGGAATACGGCGTAGCGATGCGCCGGGATTTCGATGGACTTAAAATTACTCGGCGCATCGCCCTTGGCCGGTACTTCAACCCCGGCGAGGTAGTCGAACTCATCGTGTTTCGGGTTATGGCAAACCCCGTAGGTAAAACCGCCTACACGCTTTTTGATGTATTTGACGCTCTCGTCAAACACCCCCCACAACTTGGGAATATCCCCCACGGTGGCCTTTGAATAGCGCCCCTGCACCCCAGCGATCACCAGGGCCTTGCCCTCTTCCATGCGCGGCTCTAACGGTTGTTGTGTCTGCTGATCCATCTGAACAGTCTCCTTCTTATGAGGGAACAAACCCGTATCGAGTATAGGGGTATATCCAGACTGCACTCCATGTAGAATTTTTTCCTACGTATCTGGACAACTGGCCATCATCGACCGTATTGTCTGCCCGCAGGCCACCGCAGTGGCCGACGTCGCTCGGACGGTTCCGGGCGCTTACGTACTCTCGAGGCAACAATGGCCGACCAAGGTTCGCCGCGCCGCTTTGCGCGCATAGATCGACTCCCCCCCTACGTTTTCAATATCACTGCCGAGCTGAAGATGGCTGCGCGTCGGCGCGGCGAAGACATCATCGACTTGAGCATGGGTAACCCTGACGGCCCGACTCCACCGCACATCGTGGAGAAAATGGTCACCGTCGCCCAGCGTGAAGACACCCACGGTTACTCCACCTCCAAGGGCATTCCGCGCCTGCGCCGGGCGATTTCGCGCTGGTACAAAGACCGTTATGAAGTGGATATCGACCCCGAGTCGGAAGCCATCGTCACCATCGGTTCCAAGGAAGGCCTGGCGCACTTGATGCTGGCCACCCTGGACCAGGGCGACACCGTGCTGGTGCCCAACCCGAGCTACCCGATTCATATCTACGGTGCCGTGATTGCCGGCGCCCAGGTGCGTTCGGTGCCGTTGATTCCGGGCGTGGACTTTTTCGCCGAGCTGGAACGGGCGATTCGCGGTTCGATCCCCAAGCCGAAGATGATGATCCTGGGGTTCCCGTCCAACCCGACCGCGCAGTGCGTGGAGCTGGATTTCTTCGAGCGGGTGATCGCCCTGGCCAAGCAGTACGACGTGCTGGTGGTGCATGACCTGGCCTACGCCGACATCGTCTACGACGGCTGGAAAGCCCCGTCGATCATGCAGGTGCCGGGCGCCAAGGACATTGCGGTGGAGTTCTTCACCCTGTCCAAAAGCTACAACATGGCTGGCTGGCGCATTGGTTTCATGGTGGGCAATGCGGAACTGGTCAACGCCCTGGCGCGGATCAAGAGTTACCACGACTACGGCACCTTCACCCCGCTGCAAGTGGCGGCGATTGCCGCACTGGAAGGCGACCAACAGTGCGTGAAAGACATCGCCGAGCAGTACCGCCAGCGCCGCAATGTGCTGGTCAAGGGCCTGCATGAACTGGGCTGGATGGTGGAGAATCCCAAGGCGTCGATGTACGTCTGGGCGAAGATTCCCGAGGCGTATGCCGCCATGGGTTCGCTGGAATTTGCCAAGAAGCTGCTGCTCGAAGCCAAGGTCTGCGTATCGCCAGGGGTTGGCTTTGGTGAATATGGCGACGACCATGTGCGCTTTGCACTGATCGAGAACCAGGACCGGATTCGCCAGGCGGTGCGCGGGATTCGCGGGATGTTCCGGGCGGATGGGCTCTTACCAAAAACCGGCGTCTAACTCGGTCAAACATGTGGGAGGGGGCTTGCCCCCTCCCACATTTGCATTGGGTTTACACCCTTGCCTTATGGTGTGTCTGTCACACCACCAACGACAGCAACATGATGAAAATCAGCGCCACCACCGACAGAATGGTCTCCATCGCCGTCCAGGTCTTGAACGTCTCGGCCACAGTCATGTTGAAGTACTGCTTCACCAGCCAGAACCCCGCATCGTTGACGTGAGACAAAATCAACGACCCCGCCCCCGTCGCCAACACCAGTAGCTCGCGGTTAACCCCCGGAATCATCCCCACCACCGGCACCACGATGCCTGCGCCAGTGATGGTCGCGACCGTCGCCGAACCGGTGGCAATACGAATCACCGCCGCCACCAGCCACGCCAGCAGGATCGGGTTGATCTGCGCGTTCACCGCCATATGGCCGATCACGTCGCCCACGCCGCTGGTCACCAGCATCTGTTTGAAACCACCACCGGCACCAATGATCAGGATGATCGCGGCAGTTGGCGCCAGGCTGGCGTCGAGCAGCTTGAGGATTTGCTTGGAGTGGATGCCCTGGCGATGGCCAAAGGTGTACAGCGACAGCAACAACGCGAGCAGCAGGGCGCTGATCGGGTGACCGATCATGTCCATCCAGTTGCGCACCACATGACCGTCGGCCAAGGCGATGTCGGCGAAGGTTTTGAGCAGCATCAGGAACACCGGCAGCAGCACGGTGATCAGGGTGATGCTGAAGCTCGGCAGCGTCTTGTGCTCCGACTCGCGGGCGAGTTGGTCAACCAGTTCCTGGGACGGATTGCCCGGGATGTACTTGGCGATGAACGTACCGAAGATCGGGCCGGCGATGATGGCGGTCGGCAGCGCGACGATCAGGCCGTACAGAATGGTCTTGCCGATGTCCGCGCCAAACACGCCGATGGCCAGCAGCGGCCCCGGGTGCGGTGGCACCAGGCCGTGGACCGCCGACAGGCCGGCAAGCAACGGGATGCCGATCTTGATCAGCGACACGCCAGTGCGGCGCGCGACGATAAACACCAGCGGGATCAGCAACACAAAGCCGATCTCGAAGAACAGCGGAATGCCTACCAGGAACGCGGCGAACATCATTGCCCACTGGACCTTTTCCTTGCCGAAGGCGCGGATCAGGGTCTGGGCGATCTGATCGGCACCGCCGGATTCGGCCATCATCTTGCCGAGCATCGTACCCAGCGCGAGGATGATGCCGACAAAGCCGAGCACCCCGCCGAAGCCGTCCTGGAAGGCCTTGATGATCTTGTCCACCGGCATGCCCGAGGTCAGGCCGAGGAAGCCTGCGGCGATGATCAACGCGATAAACGGGTGAACCTTGAACTTGGTGATCAAAAAGATCAGACCAATGATAGTGACCACTGCATCAAGCAGCAGGTAGGACTCGTGGGACATGCCAAACATGGGGGGTCTCTCCTGTTTGTTGTTGTTATTAAAGCCAGTGTTGAATTTGTCGCCAGGGATAGCGCTATCTTATCCGGCAAAAAATTAACGAGTAGGTTCAAAACCGTGTTTGAGCCACCAGGCATGGGTTTGCTCGGCCAACGCCTTGACGCTGTCTTCGCTGGCATTGAGGGCCAGGGTCAGCGGCTCGCCGACGGGCGATTCAAGGGTGGCGAACTGGCTGTCGATCAGGCTGGCCGGCATGAAATGGCCGGGGCGATGGGACACACGGTCGGCGGCGACTTCGCGGCTCAGCTCCAGAAATACAAAGCCCAGGCCCGGCGCAGCTTCGCGCAGGTGGTCGCGGTATTTCTTTTTCAGCGCGGAACAGGTGAGCACCGGGTGTTCACCGGCCTTGAGCGAACGGCGCAATTCATCGCACAGGATGTCGAGCCAGCCGGCGCGGTCGTTGTCGTCGAGGGGGTGGCCGGCGCTCATTTTTTCGATGTTCGCGGCGGGGTGAAAGCTGTCGCCTTCAATGGCCGTGGCACCGTTCAGGCGGCAGAGGGCCTCGCTGACGCTGGTCTTGCCACAGCCGGCAACACCCATGATAACCAGGGCGGTAACAGGTTGACTCATGAAACACCTCAGGACGCAGATAGCGCTACCTTTGCACGCTGTAAGGCTAGTGCAAAAACAGGCTTTTCCCGCGCCGTCTTGTCTTTTTTTATGGAGTGACGCGTGCATCTGCTCCAAGCGTTTGAACCGGATCAGGCAACCCAGCACTCAAGCATTTGCAGCCGTTTGGAGACAGCGCTACCTTAGTGCCTCGATTTTTGTTTGGCAAGCCGCCTGATGACCTCCAAGAACGATAAAAATACGCGCACCACGGGTCGTCCGACCCTCAATGAAGTCGCCCGCCTGGCCGGCGTCAGCCCGATTACCGCCTCCCGCGCCTTGCGTGGCATCAGCACCGTGGCCACCGAACTGGTGGAAAAAGTGCAACGGGCCGCCGCCGAGCTGAACTACGTGGTCAACCCCGCCGCCCGCGCCCTGGCCTCGGCCCAGAGCCATTCGGTGGTGGTGCTGGTGCCGTCGCTGTCCAACCTGCTGTTTATCGAAACCCTCGAAGCCATCCATCAGGTGCTGCGGCCCAAGGGCTTTGAAGTACTGATCGGCAACTCCCACTATTCGCGCGACGAAGAAGAGACCCTGCTGCGCAACTACATGGCCTATCAGCCACGGGGTTTGCTGCTGACCGGGTTCGATCGGACCGAAAGCGCGCGACGAATGGTCGAGGCCAGTAATGTGCCGTGCGTGTACATGATGGATCTGGACCCCAACGCGGGCGTGAACTGTGTGGGCTTTTCGCAGTTGGCGGCGGGTGAGACAGCGGCAGCGCATTTGATCTCGCGGGGGCGCAAGCGCCTGGCGTATATCGGCGCGCAACTGGACCAACGCACCTTGCTGCGCGGCGAAGGCTTCCGGCGTGCGCTGCAACAGGCCGGCCTGTACGACCCGGCGTTGGAACTGTTGACGCCACGCCCCTCCTCCGTGGGCCTGGGCGGCGAACTGTTCCTGCAGTTGCTGGCGGCGCATCCGGATGTGGATGCGATCTTCTTCGGCAACGACGACCTGGCCCAGGGTGCGCTGCTCGAAGCCCTGCGTCACGGCATCAACGTACCGGCGCGCGTGGCCGTGCTGGGTTTCAACGACCTGCCAGCGTCCTCGTTCATGGTGCCGCGCCTGAGTAGCATCAGCACGCCACGCGAAGCCATTGGTCGGCGCGCGGCGGAGCATTTGCTGACGATCATGGCGGGTAACAAGATCGCCAAGCCGGTGGTGGATATGGGATTTGAGTTGCAGGTGCGGGAAAGTACGTAGGACGCTTGTAGGACGCGACTGGCATTGCGCAAAGCGCCTTGCCTGCTCCCACCGTTTGACCGTGCGCGCTTAACATCCTCGCCGTCATCCCCCTCCCCTGCTAGATTGACTGTTCTCCACTGCCAGGGAAGCACCATGGGACACTCACTGAAAATCTTGGGGCGCGCCTCTTCCATCAACGTGCGCAAAGTGCTCTGGACCTGCCAGGAACTGGGCATCGACTACGTGCGCGAAGACTGGGGCATCGGCTTCAAGCCGACCCAATCCGCCGAATTCCTTGCCCTGAACCCCAACGCCCAAGTGCCGGTGCTGATCGACGACCATGGCGTGTTGTGGGAATCCAACACCATTTGTCGTTACCTCGTCAGCCTCTACCAACGCCACGACCTGCTGCCTCTCGACCCCGCACCCCGCGCCCGGGTCGAACAGTGGATGGACTGGCAAGCCACCGAGCTCAACCCTTCCTGGGGCTATGCCTTCCAGGCCCTGGTGCGCAACAGCCCCGACCATCAGGACCCGCAACGCATCAAAGCCGGCGTACAAGCCTGGAACGACAAGATGGGCCTGCTGGAACAACAGTTGGCAAAGACCGGCGCCTACGTGGCCGGCGACGAATTCACCCTGGCCGATATCCTCATCGGCCTCTCGGTTCATCGCTGGCAGATGACCCCCATGGAACGCCCGCTCTACCCGGCGGTTGCGGCGTATTACCAGCGCCTCGGCCAGCATGCCGGCTTTAAGACCTTCGCCCTCGACGGTCACGACTAAGCCCAAGGACTCAACGTACTGCGCCGCACCGGGACCTGCGACAGCAAAACGCTCGCTTCGTACCGCCCATCGGATACTGCGGCCTACCTGTCAACATTGACAGTAGACGCTACCCGTTACCGACGTTTGACTGACAGCGAAGTGATTGGGCGCTCCCAATTCCTATAACCTCTCAGAGGCATCCGCTCATGGATAACGATCGGTCACGGGCCCTGAAATCGCAGCCTGCAGATGGCTTGGTAACAGCGAACATCAACGATCCCATTGGAAACTTCACATCCGAAGACATCCAATTTCACAGGTTTCCTGAAGCTATTTTTATCGACGCCAAGAGTAATCAAGGCCAGCGGCTGATGAGCTTTCAATTGGCTAACGATATCCAGCCTGGCACATATGATGTTGCCCAAGAAAAAGGCAAGGTTCAGGTCTATTACTACCATGCGCTTGGACCGACCCCATGGACTTACCAGCCCAGCAGCGGGGAATTGCACCTCACGGTGATCGATCCAGAACATCGGCACGTCACTGCGACATTCTCGTTCACCTCTCTACGGGTGCCCGAGGGGGAAGAACCGCTGGAGGTCACCCAAGGCGAGTTGAATCTTACGGGCGCTTAAACCCATCATCGACTGAACCCTTGTGCGATTAGTCAGCGAATGTCCAGGAGTGCCATACGCCACCGGGCGTTGGAAAACATCGCCCATTGACGGCAACGCTTGGCCGTCGACGGGACAATCCTTGCCGCGATGGCCACGTCAGCTCCAGTAAAACCAGGGGGTTGGCACCCGGCATGCTATTTGCTCCAGCTGAGGCACCGAACATTTACACAGGTGACCGATCATGCTGGTTAACAACAACACTCAGGCCTTGTCGACCGTCCAACAGCTCAAGCGCCCCGACATGGACCCCGCCAACGCCGCCGCCAGCACGCTGTACAGCGGCGCCTTGCAAACGGCGCAGCAAAGCGTGACCGTACCGGTTGTGCCGAAAGATCTGGACAAAGCCTCCAGCCGCATCGACGAAGCCTTCGCCAAGACCCGTGTGCAGTTGCAGACCTCAAAGGCGACCACCACGGATGTGCCCGCCGCCGACTCTACCACCAGTTCCGCCCGCGCAGACTTCACCGATTACATGAGCAAAACCCCGGCCGAACGCATTCGCGAACAGTTGCTCAAGGAGCAGGGGTTGACCGAGGCAGAAGTGCAGGCAATGCCGCAGGAAAAACAGGATGCAATCGCCAAGCAAGTGGCTGATCGCGTGAAGCAGCAGCAAGAGCAACAGGTAGCGGCGAAGACGACAGAACCGCAGGCGCAGGCGGTGAAAGAGACCCTGGCCGCGATCTAAGCGATACGGACTTGACGCGAGTTGGCTATCGACAGCTCAGAGCAGGTATGTCCTGCTCTGTGCGGTGAGGCGGGAACAGCTTACAGAGCGTAGGTTTTTAACTCAGTGACCGAACAGCCCTGTCTCGGATTTTTTGGTTTTCTTGTCCGCGCGTTTTTCATCGGCGGTCTTTGCCGGTTTCTTCTTCGCGGCTTTCTTTGAATCCATACCTTTGGCCATGATGCATGCTCCACTTACAGGGGATGTAACATTGGGTATACCACCTATTGCCACACATTAGGCGCTTATAATCCCCGGCCCTTGATAACGCCTGCCTGAACACCATGCCCGAATTGCACATCGAACCGCTGGCAGAGCCCCTGTGGCCGCTGCTGAACAAGTTTTACCGCCACCACGATTCGCCGATGAAGGCACTCAAGGGCGGATGTCTGTGGGTGGCGCGGGACCGCGAGATCGTTGCCGGTTTATGCCTGACGCCGGTGGTGGGCGGGCAATGGCTGACCGGGGTGTTTGTCGACCCGGCCTATCGTGGTCAGGGGCTGGCGGCGCGCTTGATTCGTCGAGCGGTGGCCGATGGGGTGGGTACGGTCTGGCTGATGTGTCATCCGGACCTGGAAGGTTGGTATCAACGCATGGGTTTCACCCAGGATACCGTGCTGCCCCAGTCCCTCAGCGAACGGTTGGTGCGCTACAAGCGCAACAAGCCGATGATCGCGATGGGCTTGGAACGAGCCGTATAACCTCCCCTGGTTGGCGTTGTGTTGTGTCGGGAGGCTAGTCGTCGGCCGTCGGGTCCATGTCGGGGAACATCACCTCAATAAACCCGAACTTGCTGAAATCGGTAATCCGCGACGGGTACAAGCGGCCGATCAGGTGATCGCACTCGTGCTGCACCACCCGCGCATGGAAACCATCGGCAATGCGGATGATCGGCTCGCCCTTGGGGTCGAAGCCTTCGTAGCGGATCTGCTGGTAACGGTCCACCGCGCCGCGCAGGCCGGGCACGGACAGGCAGCCTTCGTAACCCTCTTCCATGAGCGGACTGAGCGGTGTGATCAGCGGGTTGATCAGGATCGTCTGTGCCACAGCCGGGGCATCCGGGTAGCGTTCGCTGCTCTCGAAACCAAATATCACCAGTTGCAGGTCAACGCCGATCTGCGGTGCGGCCAGGCCGACACCGCCGACGTGCTCCATGGTCTGGAACATGTCATCGATCAGTTGCCACAGCTCAGGGCTGTCGAACATTTCCGGCGGGACCGGCGGGGCGATACGCAGTAGGCGCTCGTCGCCCATTTTCAGGATTTCACGGATCATCGATCAGACTTCGTCGGGAGTGGGCTTGGAATGGTCCCGGCCAAGGCCGGAGACGTGCTTTTTTTCACCTGCGTGGGTGTTTTCATCGAAGGTCTTTTCCCCTGGATCCTTGCCTTCGGCCGACATGTGCTCGATCACGGCATTCATCTCCGCCCCCAGCAACAGCACGGCGGCGGAAATATAGAAGTACAGGAGCAAAACAATGATCGCGCCGATGCTGCCATACATGGCGTTGTAGTCGGCGAAGGTTTTGACGTAGTAGCCAAAGCCCAGGGACGCAACGATCCACACCACCACCGCCAGCACCGAGCCTGGAGTGATGAAGCGGAATTTCTGCTGCACGTCGGGCATCACGTAATACATGAGAGCCACAGCGAACATCAGCAGGATCACAATCAGCGGCCAACGCAGGATGGTCCACAGCGTGACCACGAATTCCTGCATGCCGATCTGCCCTGCCAGCCATTCCATGACCTGCGGGCCGAGCACCATCAGCGCGGCGGCGGCGAGCAACATGCCGGCGATGCCGACGGTGTAGAAAACCGACAGTGGGAAACGCTTCCAGATCGGTCGCCCTTCGACCACGTCGTAGGCGGCGTTCATCGCGCTCATCATCAGGCGCACACCGGCCGACGCGGTCCACAGGGCAATCACGATACCCACCGAGAGCAGGCCGCCCTTGGACTGCTGCAACTGGTCGATCACCGGGTTGACCTGCTCCAGGGCCTGGGGCGGCAACACCAGCTCCGACTGCAGGCGCAGCCAGGTGAAGAAGTCCGGTAAATGCAGGAAACCGATCAACGCAATGAGGAACAGCAGGAACGGAAACAAGGAAAACAGCATCTGGTAGGCCAGCGCCGAGGCGTAGGTGGACATCTCGTCGTTGACGAACTCCGTGACCGTGCGCACCAGCACTTTGTGCAGCTTGAGACCATCGAGTACCGGAAAAATCATAGCGTCTCCTTTCGCCGCAAAAAGATCAGGTTCATGGGCGACTCAGGGGCCGTTTTCTACATCAAGGTAGCCTATTTGGCGACCTTGAAACAATTTCGAAAGATTAACCGCATCAGGTGACACAAAAACGGCCATCCGTGGATGGCCGTCGGGCTGGATGAACTCAGCCAGCGATCGAGGATCACTTGATCGCTTTCTTCACCGCATCCTTGGCATCGCCTACGGCTTTCTGCACTTCGCCTTTCTTTTCCTGGACCACACCTTCAGCGCGCAACTTGTCGTTGCCGGTCACTTTGCCAATACCTTGCTTGATGTTGCCGACAGCTTCGTTCGCGACGCCTTTTACCTTATCCGATGTACTGCTCATGGTATTTCTCCTGGAACAATCGAGGGGTTTTGGTCATTACGTAGAGATTGACCCGAGGCTGTTCGGCAGAGTTTCAATTATTTTGTGCGCGCATTTCACCGCCGGCAGCAGGTTTGGCTTTATGTTTTGCGGCCAACCCACGAGAATGCGCGGCACATTCAGGCTACAACGCTGAATAACAGATCCCGTAGGAAGGTTATGAAACTCAATAAAGCACAGGCCATCGCCCGCAGAAACCAGGAACTGGGCGGTGCCGTACTCGGCGTCAACAACTGCCACTTCACCGACCTGGACCGCAAACGCAACATCTGGTGGTTCGACCTGCCGGTGGCACGGATCGCGGTGGGCCAGTACGAGTGGATTCACTTGTTGCTGCACAACGCCGAGACTGACCAGTTGCTGCACCTGAAGGTGCCGACGGTGTTCCTGCGTGAAAAGCTCGAAGGCCTGGTGGTGCGCAATGCCGGCAAGCGCAAGCCGGAAATCACGCTGGAACTGAGCGCGGACAAGGACTCGTTCTTGAAGGACGTGCGCCCAGCCGGTGCGGGCGTGAGCTTCGCGCAGCTTGCCCTCTAAGCACTGTATTTCAAATGTGGGAGGGGGCTTGCCCCCTCCCACATTTGGGCCGGGTTACTTTTTCAGGCCCAGCTTCTTCAGCTCTTCATCGCGCAACTCTCGACGCAGGATCTTACCCACGTTGGTGATCGGCAAGACATCACGGAATTCAACGGCCTTGGGCACCTTGTAGCCGGTGACGTTAGCGCGCATATGCTCCATCACCTGGTCCTTGGTCAGGGTGGCACCTGGCTTGACCACGATGAAGATCTTGATGTGCTCCCCGGACTTCTCGTCCGGCACACCGATGGCAGCGCATTGCAGCACGCCCGGCAGCGTCGCCAGCACATCTTCCAGTTCGTTGGGGTAGACGTTGAAACCGGAGACCAGAATCATGTCTTTCTTGCGGTCGACAATGCGCATGTAGCCATCCGGCTGGATGATCGCAATGTCACCGGTCTTCAACCAACCTTCGCTGTCGAGGATCTCGGCAGTGGCATCTTCGCGCTGCCAATAGCCCTTCATGACCTGCGGGCCTTTGACGCACAGCTCGCCGACCTCGCCCAGGCCCAGCTCGGCGCCGTCGTCGGTGATGACTTTGCACAAGGTCGACGGCACCGGAATGCCGATGGTGCCGATCTGGATCTTCTGGATCGGGTTGACCGTCGCCACCGGGCTGGTCTCAGTCATGCCGTAGCCTTCGCAGATGTCGCAGCCGGTCACGGCTTTCCAGCGCTCGGCCGCCGCCAGTTGCAGGGCCATGCCGCCCGACAGGGTGACTTTCAACCCAGAAAAGTCCAGCTTGCGGAAGCCTTCGTTGTTGCACAGCGCGACGAACAGCGTGTTCAGGCCGACAAAACCGCTGAACTTCCACTTCGACAGTTCCTTGACCATCGCCGGCAGGTCACGCGGGTTGCTGATCAGGATGTTGTGGTTGCCGATCAGCATCATCGCCATGCAATGGAAGGTGAACGCATAGATGTGGTACAGCGGCAGCGGGGTGATCAGGATCTCGCAGCCTTCGTTGAGGTTGGAGCCCATCAGCGCCTTGCACTGCAGCATGTTGGCCACCAGGTTACGGTGGGTCAGCATCGCCCCCTTGGCCACGCCGGTGGTGCCGCCGGTGTATTGCAGCACCGCCACGTCGCTGCTGGCCGGGCTGACGTCATTGACCGGTTGGCCGTGCCCCTTGGCCAGCACGTCGTTGAACTTGATCGACTTGGGCAAGTGATAGGCCGGGACCATTTTCTTCACGTACTTGATGACGCTGTTGATCAGCAGGCGCTTGAGCGGCGGCAGCAGGTCGGCGACTTCGGTGACGATCACGTGTTTGACGGCGGTCTTGGGCACGACTTTTTCAGCCAGGTGCGCCATGTTGGCCAGGCAGACCAGAGCCTTGGCCCCGGAGTCATTGAATTGGTGTTCCATTTCCCGCGCGGTGTACAGCGGGTTGGTGTTGACCACGATCAGGCCGGCACGGATGGCGCCGAACACAGCGACCGGGTATTGCAGGACGTTGGGCAGTTGCACGGCGATTCGATCGCCGGGCTTCAAATCGGTATGCTGTTGCAGGTACGCAGCGAAAGCGCCGGACAATTCGTACAACTCACCGTAGGTGATTGTCTTGCCCAGGTTGCTGAAAGCCGGTTTGTTGGCGAAGCGCTGGCAGGACTGTTTCAGTACCGCCTGAATATTTGGATACTCGTCTGGATTGATGTCTGCAGCAATCCCGGCGGGGTACTTATCCTTCCAAAAGTCTACGTTCATGGAAGCCCACTCCTCAGCGACGCGAATTCATCATCGCATTTGATGCGATTATTATTGGTGTGTGTTTTTTAGGTGAGTCTGGCGCGTTTAAGCAGGCCGAGAGGTCACAAAGCGCGCCGAGAGTAGCAGCTTTGCCAAGGGCCGACTAGAGCCAAAAGAGGCCCCTACAGTCATAAACATGACTCATGAATAACTAATAGTCATTTTTAGAGCAAAAATTCTATACGCTTGAAAATGGCTCTAGAACAGGGCTTAACGAGATAAACGCAGACAAATGTGGGAGGGGGCTTGCTCCCGATGGCGGTAAATCAGCCAACACATTTGGTGACTGATTCACTGCCATCGGGAGCAAGCCCCCTCCCACATTGTTGACTGCCTTTCAAATCAGGCGATGTCGCGCAACTCGCGCCGCAGGATCTTGCCCACCGGCGTCATCGGCAACGACTCACGCAACACGATGTGCTTGGGCACTTTGTACCCCGTGAAGTTGGTCTTGCAGTAGCTCTTCAACTCCTCAAGGCTCACGCCTTCGGCACGCGCCACCACAAACAGCTTCACCGCCTCCCCCGTGCGCTCATCCGGTACGCCGATCACTGCGCAGTTGGCCACCGCAGGGTGAGCCATCACCACGTCTTCAATCTCGTTGGGGTACACATTGAAACCCGAGACGATGATCAGGTCCTTCTTGCGATCCACGATGCGTATAAATCCATCCTCGTCGATCACGGCAATATCGCCAGTCTTGAGCCACCCCTCGGCGTCCAGCGCCTCGGCGGTGGCGGCCGGTTGCTGCCAGTAGCCCTTCATCACCTGCGGGCCCTTGATGCACAGCTCGCCGCGCTCGCCCAGGGGCAACTCGACGCCGTCGTCATCGATCACCTTCATCGCCGTACCCGGCACAGGGATGCCCACGGTGCCCAGGCGTGACTTGTTGCCATACGGGTTGGTGCTGGCCACCGGCGACGTTTCCGTCAGGCCATACCCTTCGCCAATCGCACAGCCGGTGAGCTGCTCCCAACGTTCGGCGGTGGCCTTGATCAGCGCCGTGCCACCGGAGTTGGTGAGTTTGAGATGGGAGAAGTCCAGGCTCTTGAAGTCGGGATGGTCCATCAACGCCACAAACAACGTGTTGAGCCCGAGCAAGCCGGTGAAGCGCCAGTTTTTCAGTTCCTTGATAAAGCCCGCGATATCCCGCGGGTTGGTGATCAACACGTTGTGGTTGCCGGAGACCATCATGCACATGCAATTCGCGGTGAATGCATAGATGTGGTAAAGCGGCAGCGGCGCGATCATCACTTCCTGGCCTTCCTTGATCAGCGGGTGGCCATCCTCGCCGGTCTGCGACATGCAGGCGCGCACCTGCTGCATGTTCGCCACCAGATTGCCGTGAGTGAGCATCGCGCCTTTGGCCAAGCCGGTGGTGCCGCCGGTGTATTGCAGCACAGCGATGTCATCGAGAGTCACCGGATGGCGCGTCACGCCCTGCCCTGCGCCCATGCGCAAGGCGCGCTTGAACGACACCGCACGCGGCAAGTGATAGGCCGGGACCATCTTCTTCACTTTGTCGACAAGAGTGTTGACCAGCCAGCCCTTGGCTGCGGGCATGAAGTCGCCCATCTTCGCTTCGATCAGGTAGTCGATCTCGGTGTCGGTGCAGACTTCCTGCACCCGTGAACCGAACAGGTTGAGGTAGACCAGGGCACGAATGCCGGCGTCCTTGAACTGGTGTCGCATCTCCCGCGGGGTGTACAGCGGGTTGGTGTTGACCACGATCAGCCCCGCGCGCAGCGCACCGAACACGGCAATCGGGTAATGCAGCACGTTGGGCATCTGTACCGCGATGCGATCGCCCGGCTTGAGGTCGGTGTGCTGCTGCAGGTAACCGGCGAACGCCGCACTCTGGCGCTCAAGCTCGGCGTAGGTCAGGGTGACGCCCATGCTGCTGAACGCCGGACGGTCGGCAAAGGCCTTGCAGGAACGCTCGAAGACTTCGATCACTGACGTGTAGGCGCTCAGATCGATCTCGTTGGGAACGCCCGCCGCGCGTTTGTCATTCCAGAAATCAGGTTGCATTATTCTTGTCCTCTTACCTGAATGTGCCCAGCCGCTTTTCTGCTGCTATAAAAAGCGGAGCTTCGGGGACGTTAGCAGCTATGGCCAAACAGGCAAATACAGGAAAGAGCGTCATTAATTGCGTGAATCTTCCTACAAGGGTCTGTACTGATCAGACGGCTGTCCGAGGATGAGCTATACACTGCAACGACCCTGAGTAAAGGAAGCGCCATGAACCACACCACTTTCTGGCTGACCGCGAATGACCACAGCCGCCTGTACGTCAATCAATGGCTGCCGGAAGCGCCGCCGAAGGCGTTGATCATGGTGTCTCATGGCATGGCCGAGCACGGCGGACGCTATGTGCGCCTGGCCGAAGCGTTGTGCGGGACGGGCTACGGTGTGTTTGCCCTGGACCAGCGTGGTCATGGCCGCACCGCCGACGAGGGCACCCTGGGCCTGTTCGCCGAGCAGGACGGTTGGAACAAGGTGGTGGGCGACCTGGCCAGCCTCAACCAGCACATCGGCCAGCAGTTGCCGGGAGTGCCGATCATTTTGCTGGGCCACAGCATGGGCAGCTATATCGCCCAGGCCTACCTGCTGCACCACAGTGCCAGCCTGCATGGGGCGGTTCTCAGCGGTTCGAATTTCCAGCCGGTGGCGCTGTACCGCGCCGCGCGGCTGATCGCCCGTGCCGAACGCCTGCGCCAGGGCTTGCGCGGCCGCAGTGCGCTGATTGAGTGCCTGTCGTTCGGCTCGTTCAACCAAGCGTTCAAGCCCAACCGCACGGCTTTCGACTGGCTCAGCCGTGACCCGGATGAAGTCGACCGCTACCTCCACGATCCGCTCTGCGGGTTCCGCTGCACCAACCAACTGTGGTTCGACCTGCTGGGCGGCTTGCAGCAAATCAGCAAAGCGTCCAATCTCGCGCAGATCGATCCGGGCTTGCCCATTCTGGTGATCGGCGGCGAATGTGATCCGGTGAGTGAAGGCAAGCGTCTCAAAAGCCTGGCCCATGCCCTGCGTGAGGCCGGCTGCCAGAACCTGCAACTGAATATCTACCCGCAGGCGCGTCACGAAGTGTTCAACGAAACCAACCGCGACGAAGTCACCGCGGATGTGCTGACGTGGCTCGACCAGGCCCTGACCTTGCGCAGGCCGGCTCGCTGCGAATAATTTTTCGTTTAAAATCAGCCAATTAAATTATCGATTAGCCACAGGATGCACCTTTAGATGACCCAGGTAACCAACACCCCTTACGAAGCCCTCGAAGTCGGCCAGACCGCCAGCTACAGCAAGACCGTCGAAGAGCGCGATATCCAGTTGTTCGCCGCCATGTCCGGCGACCACAACCCCCTGCACCTGGATGCCGAATTTGCCAAGGCGACCATGTTCAAGGAGCGAATTGCCCACGGCATGTTCAGCGGCGCCCTGATCAGTGCGGCCGTTGCCTGTGAGCTGCCTGGGCCGGGCACGATCTATATCGGCCAGCAGATGAGCTTCCAGAAGCCGGTGAAAATCGGCGACACCCTGACCGTGCGTCTGGAAATCCTCGAGAAGCTGCCGAAGTTCCGCGTGCGTATCGCCACCCGCGTGTTCAACCAGCGCGATGAACTGGTGGTGGATGGCGAGGCGGAGATCCTCGCGCCACGCAAGCAACTGGTCGTGACGTTGACCGAACTGCCGGCCATCACCATCGGCTGATCAGCCCCCATAAAAAATCCCCGCATCGGCGGGGATTTTTTATTCAGCGACGACTCACGACTGAGCGCGAGCCTGGTTACGCAGGGCTTTCACTTGATCGTGATTGCGTTGCACGCCGTGGTACTGACGCTCAACCAGGTCACGAATACCCAGCAGGTTGTGCTTGTCGATCTTCTCGATCGCTTCTTTGTAAGCTTTGAGTGCGTGGTCTTCACCGCGCTCGGCTTCGTTCAATACAGCCTCTTCGTCTTTGCCAGTCACCATCGACTTCACATCGACCCAGCCACGGTGCAGGGCGCCGGCAACGCTGCCGGAATTTTCCGGGTCGCCGCCCAGGGCACGCACGGCGGTTTTCAGCTCGGCCGCAGCGGTGGTGCAGTCTGCGGAGCGCTTGGCAAACAGCGCTTTGAGTTCTGGATGCTTGATGTCGTCAGCGCACGCTTTAAAACCTTTTTGACCGTCGATGCTGGTTTCGATCAGGTCGTTCAGTACCGAGATGGACTCTTTATTGATATCAGTCATTTTTCAGTTCCTTATGCCGGTTGAGAAAGGTTGTCTGAATGGTTGCAGCGCCCGTGCCAGGTTTTAAAAAACGACTTTCTCTTTTAATTTCAACATCTTAAAAATATATGAAGGTTCTGTATGTGCGTTATTTGCATGATCTGTCATTTGGTCTTCATGCAGAATGCCTGTATTTTCGAAGACCTCGATGCAAACGCCTGAGCCGTCATGAATCCCGAAAAACTCGAACTGCTGATTACCCGCGAAATGCCCTTCGGCAAATACAAGGGACGGATCATCGCCGACCTGCCTGGCCCCTACCTGAACTGGTTCGCCCGTGAAGGTTTCCCCCACGGCGAGCTGGGCGGGTTGCTGGCATTGATGCAGGAAATTGACCACAACGGCCTGTCCGAACTGCTGGAACCGCTGCGCGCCAAGCACGGCAAACCCGCGCCTCGCCATTAGGAACCCACGCCATGCCATGGAATGCAGCCAACGAACCCCACTGGCAGGCCATCGCCGAGCACTATGAGCTGGAGCCGGGCCCGATCAACCTGGAAAATGGCTACTTCGGGCGCATGAGCCGCGCGGTACAGGCGCAGTACCTTGAGCACGTCGCGTTTATCAACCGCAGTAACGCGGTGCATGTGCGTCAGCGTTTCGAGCAAGGCGAAAACGTCGAGATCCGCCGCCAACTGGCCGAGCTGATCGACGCCGACCCCGAGTCGGTCGCCTTCACCCGCAACGCCACCGAAGCCTTGCAGTCGCTGATCCGCAACTACAACCGCCTGCAGCCTGGCGACCAAGTGCTGATCAGCGACCTGGAGTACGACACGGTCAAGGGCGCCATGCGCTGGTTGGCCAACTACAGGGGAGTGGAAGTGATCGAAATCTCCCACACCCACCCGGCCAGTTTCGACAGTTTGCTGCAAAGCTATCGCGATGCCTTCACCCAATACCCCCGCCTGAAACTGATGGCGTTGACCTACGTGACCCACCGCACCGGCCTGGTCATGCCGGTCGAGGCCATTGCCAAAACGGCGCGCGAACACGCTGTCGATGTGATCCTCGACGGCGCCCACGCCCTCGGCCAGATCGAGTTCAACCTCGCCGAGCTGGGTATCGCCTTCGCCGGCTTCAACCTGCACAAATGGATCGGCGCGCCGCTGACTCTAGGCTTTCTTTACATAGCCACCGAACGCCTGGCAGACATCGACCCGGACATGGGTGAGTTCCACTACCCCGCCACCGACGTGCGCGCCCGCACGCCGTACAGCACGCCGAACTTCCCGGCGCTGATGACCTTGCCGCGGGTATTTGAAGAACACCGCGCATTGGGCGGCGCGGCGGCCAAAGGCGCACGCGTGAATTACCTGCGGGATCTGTGGGTGCGCCAGGTGCGGCCATTACCGGGAATTGAAGTGCTGACCTCGGATGACCCGCGATTGTATTGCGGGATCACGGCGTTCACGTTCATCGGGCGCGATCAGCAAGTGATGGCAGACCGCCTGCTCAGGGACTACAACCTGTTCACCACCACTCGAGTGGGCGCGTCGTTTGGCACCTGTATCCGGGTGACGCCGGGCTTGGTGACGTCCGCGGCGGACATCGATTTACTGGTCAGCGCCATCACCGCACTGAGCGCGGACTAAAAATGTGGGAGGGGGCTTGCCCCCGATAGCAGAGTGACAGTCAGCGAAAATATTGGCTGATAGACCGCTATCGGGGGCAAGCCCCCTCCCACATTTGGATGTGTGTTGGGTTCAAGGTTTTGCGCAGGCAAAAAAAGCGCCACGCCGGCCAAGCGCACCGTAAAGTATCCGGATGACGCTGGGGTGGGTGACATCAACCGCAGACATCCACGCACAGATCAAAGCCATCACCGCACTGAGCGCGGACTAAAAATGTGGGAGGGGGCTTGCCCCCGATAGCAGAGTGTCAGTCAGCGAAAATATTGGCTGATAGACCGCTATCGGGGGCAAGCCCCCTGCCACATTTGGATGTGTGTTGGGTTCAAGGTTTTGCGCAGGCAAAAAAAAGCGGCACACCGACCAAGTGCACCGCAAAAAATGCCGTTAAGCACAGCAACAACGATTCGATAAATCAGCTCAGTCCAGCAGTGCCAGCGCCTCAGCGGTGACTTCCTGGATACGTGCCCAGTCGCCGTTCTTGACCCACTCGGGGTCGAGCATCCAGCTACCGCCCACGCACATCACGTTTTTCAACGCCATGTAGCTCTTGATATTGGCCGGGCTAACGCCGCCGGTCGGGCAGAACTTCACTTCGCCAAACGGGCCGCCCAGGGCTTTGATGGCTGCGACGCCACCGCTGACTTCTGCCGGGAACAGCTTGAAGCGGCGATAACCCAGGCCATAGCCTTCCATGATCCCGGAGGCGTTGCTGATACCCGGCAGCAGCGGGATCGGGCTGTGTACCGAGGCTTCAAGCAGGTCGCGGGTAATGCCGGGGGTGACGATAAATTGCGAGCCGGCAACGGTGGCCGCTTCGAGCATATGGCGATCGAGCACGGTGCCGGCGCCGGTACACAACTCCGGACGCTGCTCGCGCAGGACCTGAATGGCCTTGAGGCCAAACTCGGAACGCAGGGTCACTTCCAATGCGGTCAAACCACCGGCTGCCAGGGCGTCGGCCAGCGGTAGGATGTCCTGTTCGCGGGCGATGGTGATCACTGGCAGTATCCGCGCCTTGGCGCAGAGACTGTCGATCAGGGCAACTTTATCCGCCATGGACACGGTCGATTGAGGGCTTTTCATCGCGGCTGATCCTTGGCTCATGGGCACCAGTAAATCTCTAAAGTAGGTTGCAAAAACGCGCGAATCGGCATGGCAGCAACGTCGTCACTGGCCAGCGCGGCGCTCAAGGTGGTCAATTTCGAACTGCCGGAGATCGACAGTACGGTGTAGTTCGCCGTGGCCAGCAGCGCGCGACTCATGGTCAGGCGCTGGCGCGGCACGGTCGGCGCCAGCATCGGCCAGCAACGGCGGGTACCGTCGGCCTGCAGGGCCTCGCTCAGGTTCGGGCTGTTGGGAAACAGCGACGCGGTGTGGCCGTCGTCGCCCATGCCCAGCACCAGCACATCAATGGCCGGCAGTTCGGCCAGCAGGCGATCGGCCTGCTCGGCGGCGTCTTCAAGATTGGCCGCGGCGGCGTACAGGCTGAGGAATTTGGCCTTGGCTGCCGGACCTTGCAACAGGTATTTCTTCAACAGGCCGGCATTGCTGTCGGCGTGTTCCACCGGCACCCAACGCTCGTCGGCCAGGCTGATGGTGACCTTGGACCAGTCCAGGCCCTGCTTGGCCAGGTTCTGGAAAAACGCCACGGGGCTGCGGCCACCGGACACCACCAGGGTCGCTTCGCCACGAGCACTGATGGCCGCGCGCAGTTGCTCGGCCACGTCATTGGCCAGGCCATCCGCCAGCAACGCGGGCGAACGGTACTCATGGGCAGTGACGCCCTGAGGCAGTTTCAATTCAGATATCGCCATACCACGACCTCCCATCCCGCGTGATCAGTGCAATGGAGCTCATCGGCCCCCAGGAACCCGCCGCATACGGCTTGGGCGCATCACCGGATTTTTTCCATCCGGCGATCAACTGGTCACACCACTTCCACGCGGCTTCGATTTCATCTTTGCGAACAAACAGGTTCTGATTGCCGCGCATCACTTCCAGCAACAACCGCTCGTAGGCATCGGGAATCCGCGCGCTGCGATAGGTGTCGGAAAAATTCAGTTGCAGTGGCCCGCTGCGCAGTTGCATGCCCTTGTCCAGGCCCTGCTCCTTGGTCATCACGCGCAAGGAAATACCTTCGTCCGGTTGCAGGCGGATGATCAGTTTGTTGCTGATCTGCAGGCGCTGCTCGGGGGCGAAGATATAGTGGGACGGTTCCTTGAAGTGGATGACGATCTGCGACAACTTTTGCGGCATGCGCTTGCCGGTGCGCAGGTAGAACGGCACGCCGGCCCAGCGCCAGTTGCGGATATCGGCACGCAGGGCGACGAAGGTTTCGGTATCGCTCTGGGTGTTGGAATTCTCTTCTTCCAGGTAACCCGGCACCGGCTTGCCGGCGCTGTAGCCGGCGATGTACTGGCCGCGTACCACTTGGGTGGTCAGGCCATCCGGGCTGATCGGCGCCAGGGCCTTGAGCACCTTGACCTTCTCGTCACGGATGCTGTCGGCGGACAGGTCGGCCGGCGGGTCCATGGCGATCAGGCAAAGCAGTTGCAGCAGGTGATTCTGGATCATGTCCCGCAGTTGCCCGGCCTTGTCGAAGTAACCCCAGCGGCCTTCGATGCCGACCTGCTCGGCCACGGTGATTTCCACGTGGGAAATGTAGTTCTGGTTCCACTGGGTCTCGAACAGGCTGTTGGCGAAACGCAGGGCGATCAGGTTCTGGACGGTTTCTTTGCCCAGGTAATGGTCGATGCGGTACGTGCGGTTTTCCGGAAAAAACTGCGCGACGGCGTCGTTGACCTTGCGCGAAGATTCCAGGTCCGAGCCGATGGGTTTTTCCAGCACCACGCGGGTATTGTTCGCCAGGCCGACCTTGGACAGGTTTTCGCAGATTGCCCCGTACACCGCCGCAGGCGTGGCGAAGTAGGCGATCAGGCGTTGCGCGGTGCCGGCTTTTTCAGCCAGGACCACGTAGTCATCCGCATTCATGAAATCGACGTGAACATACGTCAGGCGCGCCAGGAAACGCTGGGCGATAGCCTCGTCCAGTTCCTTGCCAACGTAGTTGCGCAATTCCGTTTCAATATGCGCCAGGTGCTGTTGCTCGGAACCGGCTTCGCGGGCCAGGGCCAGGATGCGCGTGTCGTCGTGCAAGAGCCCGGCACCATCGAGTTGATAGAGGGCGGGAAATAACTTGCGCAGCGCCAGATCACCCAACGCGCCAAACAGGGCAAAGGTGCAGGGTTCTACGGTTATCGAAGGCATGATGTTTGTTCTTTTATCAAGTTAAGCTACAAATACCTTTTTTCAAGGCATCACTCAAGGAAAAATGTAGTAATAACCACAACATTTTCCCGAAATACGCATTCCGAGTGGTGGTGTTCAGCTACCCTCAGTAGGATAGGCCACCGCAAAGAGCCACTCGTCGATTGATGACCGCCCTTTATTTGCATCGTCGCCCCAAGGAAAGACTGTATGGACCGCGTGCGAAATCTTCTGGAACAGATCCGGAACCGCCTCGAAGAATTGAACAAGGCTGAGAAAAAAGTCGCCGAGGTCATCCTGCTCAACCCGCAGCAGGCGACCCGCTTCTCGATCGCAGCCCTCGCCCAAGCCGCCTCGGTCAGTGAACCGACGGTCAACCGCTTCTGCCGTTCGTTTGGTGTCAGCGGTTACCCTGAACTCAAATTGCAGCTGGCGCAAAGCCTGGCCAGCGGTGCGGCGTATGTCAGTCGCGCAGTGGAGGCCGATGATAACCCCGAGGCCTACACCCAGAAGATCTTCGGCAGCGCCATTGCCTCTCTGGACAGCGCCTGCCAGGCCCTCGACCCGAACCTGATCAGCAAGGCCGTGGACCTGTTGATCCAGGCGCGCCAGATCCACTTCTTCGGCCTCGGCGCGTCGGCACCGGTGGCCATGGATGCGCTGCACAAGTTTTTCCGCTTCAACCTGTCGGTGACCGCCCATGCCGATGTGCTGATGCAACGCATGATTGCTTCGGTGGCGCACACCGGCGAGCTGTTCGTGATCATCTCCTACACCGGGCGTACCCGCGAGCTGGTGGAAGTGGCGCGTATCGCCCGGGAAAACGGCGCATCGGTGCTGGGTGTGACCGCCGAGAACTCGCCGCTGGCCAAGGTCAGCACCGTGAGCCTGAACATTCCGCTGCCGGAAGACACCGACATCTATATGCCGATGACCTCGCGGATCATCCAACTGACGGTGCTGGATGTACTGGCAACCGGCATGACCTTGCGCCGTGGCGTGGACTTCCAGCCGCATCTGCGCAAGATCAAAGAGAGCTTGAATGACAGCCGGTATCCGGTTGGAGATGAGTTCAACTGAGGCAGACAATGCCTCCAGCAGTCCCGGCCTTTTCGCGAGCAAGCCCGCTCCCACATTTTGACGAGTCCTACCTTGGAATGCGGTTCAAATGTGGGAGCAGGCTTGCTCGCGAAGACGCTATCAGCAACAGCGCTAAACCCCAGCCCTGGCCTGCAAACTCAAATGCGCCCGCTCTCCCGGCGCCAGGCTGGCCCCGGCCATTGCCGACTCCACGCACACAAACCCCGAGGCCTCATTAAAACTGACGCCCAACAGCGGCCGACTGCCCGGGTGCCACACCACGGTGTCGGCGCTGTCGCCGGTGTCGATGCACAATTCGCGCTGCCAGGCGTGGTCCTTGATCTGTAACTCGCCCTCATGCTGGAACACCCGCTGGCACCCGCCCTCCACGCGCAGTTCGCCTTCCTGCTGGCAAGCCTGGCGATTGAGCTGGTCATACCCTTGCAGCCCGTCGAGCCCAGACAGCGCTATCTCACCGACATTGCCAATACGCCAGTAAGCGTGCAAAGCATGGCTCAGTTGGCACGGCAGCTCATCCTGATGCTCGGTACTCAAGCGCAGTTCCAGGGTTTCGCCCAGGTGCGCGTGCAAGTCCACCTGCCAGTCGCACAACTGCAACTGCCAGTGCAGGCGCACGCCGTCGTCGTCGGTGCTGCTGTCGAGCAGTTTCCAGTCGATCAGCCGCGCCCAACCATGGGACGGCCACGCATTTTCGCTGGGATGCCGGCCATACCACGGCCAGCACACCGGCACGCCGCCACGAATAGCGCCGACTTGCGGCCACTTGGCCGCGCACCACAACCAGGGTTTCTGCCCACGGGGCTGAAAATGCAGCAATTGCGCGCCCTGCCGGCTGAATACCGCCTGGCACAGCGGATGGTCGATCACCAACACGTCACGCACCTGGAAGCGCTCCCAGGCGAATACCGGACGCTCGCGCAGGGATTTGAAAAAGCGTTGCAGTGGATGCTCATGCATGTGCCACGGTCCTGAATATCTTCACAGTGCAACCCAAAAAAAAGCGGATAGCCATGGCTATCCGCAAAATGCGCACAGAGAGGAAGAGCTTATCGCAACCGCGTTAGAACACCGACTGAATTTTCAGACCGGCCACCAAGGCGTTGTCGACTTTATCCACGCCGCCCGGATGAGTGACGTATTGCAGGTTGGGACGCACGGTCAGCCAGTTGGTGACGTGGAAGCCGTAGTTGATTTCGTAGTTGTATTCGGTGCTGCGCAGTGGCGCGTAACCGGCTTGGCTGTAATCGGTGAAACCGCCAGCCTCGTTCGCCAACTCAGCGTTTTTGCGCACGTCATCGTTAACGTGCAGACGAGCGGCACCGATCCCCACATCGTCTTTTGGACGCGCGTCGAAAGGCCCTTTGTACACCAACATAATCGACTGGTAGTTATCGACGGTGTTGGTGTCCTTGTCGTGGAACGTGGCGTTGGCCGCGATGTTCAGGCCGCGGGAAGCGTCGCCGTTATGGGTAGTGAGTTGCTGCTGCGCAACGAACCAGTAGCCTTTTTTGCTGCTGTGGGTGCGGTAGGCTTTGCCAGTGGTGGCCGCATCGTTACCGTCGACGTCTTCACGTACATCGGCAGCATCGGCGGCGCTTTTGTAGTAACCCACACGGTATTCGCCCGGCAGGTTATTGACCTTCGGCGACCAGACCAATTCCACCGGGATCACGGTGCCCTTGGTGCCACTGCCGCTGAGTTTGAAGCCGTTACCGTGCTCCAACTGCGACGGGTTCTGATTGTATGCACCGATCTGCGCATACAGCTCAGGCGTGATGTTGTACTTCACGCGGATAGCAGCCTGGGCGACCGGCCAGTTGTACCAGGTGTTCACATAGTTACCGACCTGGGAGCCGCAGAACGACAGGTTCTGGAAGTCGCACGGGAAGGTGTTGAAGTCTTCGCCTTCACCGAAGTAACCGAGCTTCACGTCCAGCTTGTTGTCGAACATCTGGTGCTGAATCCAGAACTGGGTCAGACGCACCATGTGGCCGCGACCGTACACTTCTTGAGATGAGCTCAAGGTGCCGGCACGCGGATCACCGACACGGTCGTTGGAGATGTTCTGGCCATTACGGTTGGTCAACTGGATCTTCGCCTGGGTGTTATCCCAGCCCCACAGCTTTTGCAGGTCCAGTGCCACGCCCAGACCGAACTGGTCAGCGTAACGCCCTGTTTTGTCGTTGTTGTAGCCGCCGTGCGCGTTGTAGCCGGCTTCCCCAACGTAGTCGGCCTTGATGTCGATACCTTGCTCGATCAGCTTGGTCCGCTCGCCGCCCCAATCGCCGGTCATCCACTTGGAGTCGGCGCTGAACGCATCGGCCGCCATCGCATTGGCGGACAAGACCAGGGCTGCCGCTGCTGACAATTGGCAGATCAACCGAGTGTTGTTGTGTTGCTTTTTCATCCCTACATCCTCGTCTTTATTGTTATTAAACTGTTTTTATCTAACGCGGTTCATTTTTTCTTTCAAAAACAACAACTTATCTTTTTATCGACCCTTGAACTGGGCCACGTTGTCGGCACGATCCTGGGCGGGCAAAGACGCGGCAGTGCCCAGGCGCTCGCCGGTATTGGCGTCGAACAGCAGCACTTTGGCCGGATCGAATTGCAGGGTCAGGGTCTCGCCCACCTGCGGTGCCACATCGGGCGCCAGACGGCAGCAGACCTTGGTGTCATTGAGCTGCACGAACACCAGGGTGTCCGGACCGGTCGGCTCGGTGACCTGGACTTCGGCACGAATGCTCGACGAACCGTTGCCCTCACCCGCCGCCAGCACGATTTGCTCCGGGCGCAGGCCGAGGATCACGTCACGGTCTTCAAGGCCAGCAGTGCTCATGCTCAGCGGCAGCTCGCAACGCGCCTGGCCGCTGTCGAGTAGGGCCACCAGGCGGCCATCCTTGCGTTGCAGGCGCAGGGGGATGAAGTTCATCGGCGGCGAACCGATAAAGCTCGCCACGAACAGGTTGGCCGGGTCGTTGTAGATCTCTTTCGGTGTGCCGAACTGTTGGATGATGCCGTCCTTCATCACCGCCACTTTGTCACCCAGGGTCATCGCTTCGATCTGGTCGTGGGTGACGTAGACGGTGGTGGTTTTCAGACGCTGGTGCATCAGTTTCATTTCGGTACGCATCTCGACGCGCAGCTTGGCGTCGAGGTTGGACAGCGGTTCGTCGAACAGATAGATCTTCGGCCGACGCGCCAGGGCGCGGCCCATGGCCACCCGCTGTTGCTGACCGCCGGAGAGTTGGCCCGGCTTACGGTTGAGCAAGTGTTCGATCTGCAACAGCTTGGCCACCCGAGCCACTTCGGCGTCGATATCGGCCTGCGGCATCTTGCGAATCTTCAGGCCGAACTCGATGTTTTCACGCACGCTCATGGTCGGGTACAGCGCGTAGGACTGGAACACCATGGCGATGTCGCGATCCTTGGGGCTCATGCCGCTGACGTCCTGGTCGCCGATCATGATCGCGCCGCCGGTGATGGTCTCAAGGCCCGCGATGCAGTTCATCAGCGTGGACTTGCCGCACCCCGACGGGCCGACCAGGATCAGGAACTCGCCTTCCTTGATCGACAGTTCGATGTTCTTCAAGGTGTCGGGCAGGCCGGCGCCATAGGTCTTGTTTACATTGCGAAGTTCAAGCGTAGCCATGATTACCCCTTGACCGCGCCGGCCGTGAGGCCGCGCACGAAATACTTGCCTGCGATCACATAGACCAGCAGGGTCGGCAGCCCGGCGATCATCGCCGCCGCCATATCCACGTTATATTCCTTGGCCCCGGTGCTGGTGTTGACCAGATTGTTCAGCGCCACCGTGATGGGCTGCGAGTCGCCGCTGGAGAACACCACGCCGAACAGGAAGTCGTTCCAGATCTGGGTGAACTGCCAGATCAGGCAGACCATGATGATCGGGGTCGACATCGGCAGGATGATCAGACGGAAGATGGTGAAAAAACCTGCACCGTCCAGGCGCGCCGCTTTGATCAGCGCATCCGGAATGCTCACGTAGTAGTTACGGAAAAACAGCGTAGTGAACGCCAGGCCGTAAACCACATGGATAAACACCAGGCCGGTGGTGGTGCTCGCCAGGCCCATCTTGCCGAGGGTGAACGACGCGGGCAGCAGCACGGTCTGGAACGGCAGGAAGCAGCCGAACAGCAACAGGCCGAAGAACAACTGCGAACCACGGAAGCGCCAGAACGACAGCACATAACCGTTCAACGCGCCGATGGCGGTGGAAATCAGCACGGCCGGCACGGTGATCTTGATCGAGTTCCAGAAGTAGCCATCCACCGTGGCCCAGGCCTTGACCCAGCCGATGCCGGTGACCACGGTCGGCCAGCTCAACAGGTTGCCGGTGCTGATGTCTTCCGGGGTCTTGAAGCTGGTGAGCAACATCACCACCAGCGGCACCAGGTACAGCAGCACCGCGAAGATCAGCACCGCGTAGATTGCGATGCGGCTCAGGCTGATGGCAGGTTTTGCGGCAAGACTAGTCATTACGCTTGGTCCTCAGCTCGGAGTACAGGTACGGCACGATGATCGCGAGGATCGCACCGAGCATCAGGATTGCACTGGCCGAGCCCATGCCCATCTGGCCACGGCTGAAAGTGAACGAGTACATGAACATCGCCGGCAGGTCGGACGAGTAGCCCGGGCCGCCAGCGGTCATCGCCGCCACCAGGTCGAAGCTCTTGATCGCGATGTGCGCCAGGATCATCACCGCACTGAAGAACACCGGACGCAGGCTCGGCAGCACCACGCTCCAGTAGATGCGCGGCAGGCTCGCGCCGTCGATCTGCGCGGCACGAATGATCGATTGATCCACACCCCGCAGGCCGGCCAGGAACATCGCCATGATGAAGCCGGAGGCTTGCCACACGGCAGCGATCACCAGGCAATAGACCACGCGGTCCGGGTCGATCAGCCAGTCGAGACGGAAGCCTTCCCAGCCCCAGTCCCGCAGAAGTTTGTCCAGGCCCATGCCCGGGTTGAGCAGCCATTTCCAGGCCGTACCGGTGACGATCATCGAGAGCGCCATCGGGTACAGGTAAATGGTGCGGATAAAGCCTTCGCGGCGGATTTTCTGGTCGAGGAAAATCGCCAGCGTCACGCCGATCACCAAGGTGATACCGATGAACATCCCGCCGAACAGCGCCAGGTTCTTGCTCGCGACCCACCAGCGATCGTTGTCGAACAACCGCTCGTACTGCGCAAGGCCCGCCCATTTATAGCTGGGCAGGAACGTGGACGTGGTGAACGACAACACGAACGTCCACAGGATGTAGCCGTAGAAGCCCACCAACACGATGAACATGCTCGGCGCCAGCACCAGTTTGGGTAGCCAGCGCTGCAGTGCATCGAACGGCGAGGCTTTGCTGAACACAGCAACAGAACTCATGGGGAAATCCAATACAAGGGAAAAGGACTACAGGAACATGCCGGGCGGGGGCCAGGGCTCCCCCACCCGGTCAACCGTTACTTGGCAGACTTGATCGCAGCGCCAAGTTTCTTGGCGGTATCGGCCGGGTCGGCTTTCGGGTCGTTGATGTAGTTGGTCACGACATCAAAGAACGCGCCTTGCACGGCCAGCGTGGTGGCCATGTTGTGCGCCATGCTTGGCTGCAGGCCGCCGGACTTGGCGTCAGCCAGGAAGTCTTTGGCCGCGGTCTGGGCGCAGGAGTCGAAACCGTAGGATTCCATTTTGTTCAGCATGTCGTTACGCACAGGGATCGAACCCTTGTTGATGCTGAACACTTTCTGGAAGTTTTCACCCAGCACGACTTTGGCGATGTCCTGCTGACCGGCTGCAGTGCCTTTGTCTTTCTGTTTGAACACCGCCAGGGAGTCGATGTTGTAGGTGAACGCTTTTTCAGTGCCCGGGAAGGCTACGCACTCGTAGTCTTTGCCGGCGACTTTCTTCGCGGCGGTCCACTCGGACTTGGCCCAGTCACCCATGATCTGCATGCCAGCCTTGCCGTTGATGACTTTGCCGGCTTCGAGGTTCCAGTCCTGGCCTTTGCCGTCGACGTCCATGTAGGTCGCGACTTTCTTCAGCTCGGTCAGCGCCTTGACCATTTGCGGGCCAGTCAGCGCGCCGTTGTCCAGGTCAACCAGGGCTTTCTTGTAGCCATCGGCGCCCATCACCGACAGAACGACCGCTTCGAACACGGTGCTGTCCTGCCACGGCTGGCCACCGTGGGCGAGCGCAATGAAGCCGGCGGCCTTGAGTTTGTCGCCGGCGGCGTAGAATTCTTCGAGGGTGGTCGGGTTCTTGGTGATACCGGCTTTCTTGAAGACTTCCGGGTTGATCCACAGCCAGTTCACGCGGTGGATGTTGACCGGTACGGCGACGTAGTCACCTTCGTACTTCACGGTGTCGGAGACTTTCTTGTCGAGCAGGGAGTCCCATTTTTCTGCTTTGGCCACGTCTTTGAGGACGTCGGTGTCGAGCAAGCCGGTGGAGGCCCATTCCTGAATGTCCGGGCCTTTGATCTGGGCTACGCCGGGTGGGTTGCCGGCGACCGCGCGGCTTTTCAGCACGGTCATGGCCGTGGCGCCACCGCCACCTGCGACAGCACCGTCTTTCCAGGTGAAGCCGTCTTTTTCAACTTGGGCCTTCAGGACATCTACAGCCGCTTTTTCACCGCCCGAGGTCCACCAATGCACAACTTCAACCGTGCCTTTCGAGTCGGCGGCAAATGCACTGAGGGGAAACAACGAGGCAATGGAAATAGCGACGGCGAGGCGAT
This sequence comes from Pseudomonas marginalis, assembly GCF_024169655.1. Classification (GTDB taxonomy): domain Bacteria; phylum Pseudomonadota; class Gammaproteobacteria; order Pseudomonadales; family Pseudomonadaceae; genus Aquipseudomonas; species Aquipseudomonas paraveronii. The sequence continues at coordinate 4,882,266 of NZ_JALJWV010000001.1, forward strand.
TAATCGCGTTCATCTGAGTACCTTTTCTTGTTGTTATGCATGCAAGTCTAGAGCTTGCGCTGCACGGAGTTTAAACAGGGATTTTTCAAGCGCAGGTAACAAAGGGATGCACAAATGTCACAGCCCGGTGACATAGCACCCGCGACCCAATGCACTGGCCATGCTGGGCGCCAAGGGTAGCGTCGGCAGCAAGACCGCTTGCCAGGCGTGGTACAGGTCCGGTTTGCCGCCCCAGATCTTGCTGCTGGGTTGGTTCTGCGGGCTGAGTTCGTGGTGCCAACTGCCGTGGATGCGGTCGATGAAATGGGCGTCGCAAAACTCCCAAAAACGCCGATACCAGGTTTCGTAATGTGGATCGAAGGTGCGTTTCAACAGGGCCTGCGCGGCGGCGCTGGCTTCGGCGTGGGTCCAGTGCAGGCGTTCACGCACCACTGGGCGCTGGTTCCAGTCCAGGGTGTAAACGATGCCGGGCGCGCCATCCACGGCCCAGGCGTAGTCACAGGCGCTGGCGAACAGGCCCTTGGCGTCGGTCACCAGCCAGTCTGGCGTGGCCAGCCCGGCTTGCAGGCGTGCAGCCTCCAGGTGCAACACCAACCGCGCCCACTCGAAACCGTGGCCTGGGGTCACGCCATAGGGGCGGAAGCCGTCGGCGGGGTTGTCTTCGTTGTAACCGCGCAAGGGTGTCCACTGGGCGTCGAAGTGCTCGATCACCATGAACCGGTTGCTGGCGGCGTGGGTGTGGATCACACGCTCGACGATGCGCAGCGCGCGGTCCAGCCAGCGCGTGTCGGCGGTGACGTCAGCCAGGGCAAGGAACGCTTCCGTCGCGTGCATGTTGCTGTTGGCGCCGCGATAGGCTTCGACGCCGCTCCAGTCTTGGGCAAAGGATTCGAGCATGACGCCCTCCTCCTCGCTCCAGAAAAACTGCTCGATGATCTGGATCGCGTCGTTCAACAGGGCTTGTGCGCCGGGGGCGCCAGCGACCACCGCAGAACTGGCGGCCAGGGCGACAAAGGCGTGCAGGTAGGCAGCCTTGCCGGTATTGCCATCCACAGCGTGGGGCGCGGCGAACCAGCCACCGTGCGTGTTATCGCGTAGCGGGCCGCTGAGGGCGGCAACCCCGTGCTCGACCCGCTCGGCATACCCCGGCAGCCCCATCGCGTGGGCCATGGCGAAGCTATGGGTCATGCGCGCGGTGTTCATGGTTTCGGCAATGGCATTGGCCGGCAACTGGCCGTTATCGTCCAGATTGCCGAAACCGTCGGCCAGGCGCGAGGCCTTGGCGAATGACAGCAGGCGCTGGCCTTCGCTGGCGAGCCAGGCATGGTGGGCAGGTGCGTTCAGCCAACTGCCGGCAGGCAGTGGTTGGGTGGTCATGGCAGGCCCTTATTATTGTTGGGGGGATGACCGGAGTCTAAACAAGGGCGGCGCGAGGGCATGTAACGAAGGACAAGGGAAATGTCACCAGATGGTGACATTTCCCAAGACCTTTACTGACCGATCGGCGTGGCTGCGGCCGGCGAATTGAGGCGCTGGTTCAGGTTCTGCACCTGACTCTGCAAGGTGGTGATATTGCGGGTGGTCTGAATGCGGAACACGTCGAACTCTTTATTGGTCGGTGCGTCGCTATTGGCCGGCTGGTTGTCCTGCGCGCTCTTTAGCACCACCATGTCTTGTTCAAGACGGGCGATGGCGGCGCTCGGGCTGCCCTGTTTCTTCAGGGCAGCCACGTCAGCGACCAGATCCCTGATCTCGCTATCGCGCTTGGCGGCCTCCCCTTGCGCCGCCTTGAGGCCGGCCACAGCGTCGGTCAACGCTTGCACCTGGCCTTGCAACTTGGCGTTGGCGTTGGACAGGTCAGTGGTGCCGGCGGTCATTTGGGCCAGGCGCTTGTCCAGCTCGGTGGCCTGGCCGGCCACACCGACTTGCTGCTTGCCCTGCTCCAGCAACTGGGTTTCCAACTGCCTGATCTGCAGTTTCAGCGCTTCGCTGCCGTTGTTCACGCTGGCTTCACTGGCGACGAACTTGCCGGAAATATCCTGCAGGCGCCCTGCCGCTTCTTCGCTGATGCGCGCAAAACTTTCCTGGGTGGCAACCAGTTGCTGGCCCATCAGCGAAATCTGCTGGAAGCTCCACCAGGCCAGGCCGGCAAAGGCGATCAGCAGCGCGCCGACCAAGGCCCACAACGGGCCGGTACTGGCGCTTTTGACCTTGACCACGGGAGTGTTGCGCGAGCGCACGGAGGTGGCGGCGGTCGGCACGAAATCATCATCGTCCAAGGTGTCGGCCCGCAGGCTGGGAACATTGTCGAAATCGTCGTTGGCATCGTTGCGCATGAATCAACCCTGAATCGTGAAATGGCTACCTGGAAAGCCGGGCGACGGGAGTATAAACCGCTGTCCCGCCGCACTGATCGACCCGGAACGCTGAATTCGGTTCCCGATGTGTTGCCGCTTGTGAGCTTACTTCAGCCCCGGTTCCTGAGCTTTCCACCAGTGGCAGAACTCGTCGAGCGCGGTCCACAGGCTGACCTTGGGCTCATAGTCGAGATAATGCCTCGCGCGACTGATGTCGAGGGTGAAATCTTTGTTCATCACCTGCATGCCCAGACGCGACAACGCCGGTTCCGGGCGCCCGGGCCACAGCGCGCAGAATGCCTCGTTCAACGCCGCGACGCTGTAGGACAAACCGTAGGACCGATACCGCGTGACCTGAGGCAAATCCATCTGGCGCATCACGTAGTTCACCACATCCCACACCGGCACCGGGGTGCCGTTACTGATGTTGTAGGCTTTGCCCAACGCCGAGCCGGTGGCGAGCAAACTGCTGAGCAGCGCTTCATTAAGGTTGTGTACGCTGGTGAAATCGACCTTGTTCAGGCCGTCGCCGACGATGGCCAAGCGGTTCTTGCGCTGCATTTTCAGCAGGCGCGGGAAGATGCTCATGTCACCGGCGCCGGTGACAAAACGCGGACGCAGGGCCAGGACTTCGAGGCCGAATTCCTGGGCACCGAAGACCTTTTGCTCGGCCAGGTACTTGGTGGCGGCATAGGGATGCTTGAAGCGCTTGGGCACTTGGTCCTCGGTCAGCCCCAGGTGGTCGCGCCCGTCGAAGTAGATCGACGGCGAGGACAAGTGAACCAGGCGCCCAACCCGTTGCTTGAGGCAGGCTTCGACGACGTTTTCGGTCACCAGCACATTGCCTTGATGGAAATCCTGATAGCGCCCCCACAGCCCGACGGCGCCGGCGCAATGCACCACGGCTTCGACGTCGCGGCACAGTTCGCGCACCAGGTCGGCATCATTCAAATCACCCTGGATAAACTCGGCACCGCGCCGTACCAGGTGTTCCACACCCTCGGCGCGCCGCCCGTTGACCCGCACGTCCAGGCCCTGCTCCAGGGCGAAACGCGCAAAGCGCCCGCCGATGAAGCCGCTTGCGCCGGTGACCAGAATCTTCATGTGTTACTCCGTGTTCTTTCGTTTTTCATCGCTGTTGCCTTGACGCCCGCCATCAGTCCAACGGCACCAACCATTGACCACAGGCCTGAGCCAGATGGTCAGTCAACAAACCCAACAGTTGCCCGCCACTGCGCCAATGATGCCAGTACAGCGGCACATCGATGGGCTTATCTGGCAATAACTCGACCAATATGCCCCTTTGCAATTGGTCGCCGACCTGCAGTTCAGGCACCAGGCCCCAACCGAGTCCGGCTTCCGCCAAGCGGATAAACCCTTCGGACGAGGGGCACAAATGGTGCTCGAAACCGCCGTCCACCCCGAGCGCGGCCAGGTAGCGGTGTTGCAGGAAATCGTCCGGGCCAAATACCAAGGCCGGCGTGCGCGCCAGTTGATCGGCGCGCACACCGCTGGGGAAGTGCCGGGCGATAAACGCCGGGCTCGCCAGCGCCCGATAGCGCATCGCGCCCAGCAACAGGCTGCGCGCACCGGCCACCGGGCGTTCACTGGCGCAGATACAGGCCGCCACTTCACCGGCACGCATGCGCTTGAGGCCGACCGTCTGGTCTTCCACCACCAGGTCCAGCAGCAAATGCTGCTCGGCGCAAAAGTCGCTGACGGCCTCGGCCCACCATGTGGCGAGGCTGTCGGCATTCAACGCGATGCGCAGGCGTTCGGGCATGCCTTCTTCATCCAGCGCCGGCACCTGGCTTTGCAAGTCGCGCTCCAGCAGCCGTACCTGTTGCACATGGTTGAGCAGCCGCCGGCCGATATCGGTGGGCGTCGGCGGTGTGGCCCGCACCAGCACCGGCTGGCCGATCCGAGCCTCCAGCAGCTTGATACGCTGGGAGATCGCCGATTGCGACAACCCCAGCACCTGGGCGCCGCGCTCGAAGCCGGCTTGTTCCACCACCGCCGCCAGGGCGGAGAGCAATTTATAGTCGAACATCAGTTTCTCTAATGGGCGATCAGCAATATTTGTTTTTCTTATACAGCCATGCCAGGGAAGATAGCCAGCATCGTTTCGGCCTGAGCAAGGATCTTCAACTATGTGGCAAAGCTATCTGAACGGCCTACTGGTCGCCTTGGGGCTGATCATGGCCATCGGCTCGCAGAATGCCTTTGTGCTGGCGCAAAGCCTGCGTCGTGAACACCACCTGCCGGTGGCGGCCCTGTGTGTCGTCTGCGATGCGCTGCTGGTGGCCGCCGGGGTATTCGGACTGGCGACGGTACTGGCGCAAAGCCCGATTCTGCTGGGGATTGCCCGCTGGGGCGGCGCCGCGTTCCTGCTGTGGTACGGCGCCTGCGCGCTGCGGCGGGCCTGTTCGAAACAGAGCCTGGACCAGGGCGACACCCTCAAGGTGCGCTCATTGCGCGCCGTGTTGCTCAGCGCGTTGGCGGTCACGCTGCTCAACCCCCACGTTTACTTGGACACGGTGCTGCTGATTGGCTCGCTGGGCGCCCAACAGACCGAACCCGGCGCCTACGTGGCCGGCGCGGCCAGCGCTTCGTTCCTGTGGTTCGCCACGCTGGCGCTGGGCGCCGCCTGGCTGGCCCCGTGGCTGGCACGTCCGGCGACATGGCGTCTACTCGACCTTTTGGTGGCGGCAATGATGTTCAGCGTGGCTTATCAATTGATCAGCGCCCGATAGATATTCCAAAACGCTCTGGAACCTCTATCCCACACAGTTGTTGCGTGGTTTTGCCACACCCCGGGTGCTATGATCCGGACCCTGCGCCGCAAAGAGTACAAACTCCCCGGCGCTGGTTTGGCCGCCCGTGATCGGCCTTGCGCTCACCGCAACTGACCTGATTAGGAGAATCATCATGGCTTTCGAATTGCCGCCGCTGCCCTACGCACACGATGCCCTGCAGCCGCACATTTCCAAGGAAACCTTGGAATACCACCACGACAAGCATCACAACACCTACGTCGTGAACCTGAACAACCTGGTGCCTGGCACCGAGTTCGAAGGCAAGACCCTGGAAGAAATCGTCAAATCTTCTTCGGGCGGTATCTTCAACAACGCCGCTCAGGTCTGGAACCACACCTTCTACTGGAACTGCCTGGCGCCAAACGCCGGCGGTCAACCAACCGGCGCGCTGGCTGAAGCCATCAACGCTGCGTTCGGTTCGTTCGACAAGTTCAAAGAAGAATTCACCAAGACGTCCGTCGGCACCTTCGGTTCCGGTTGGGGCTGGCTGGTGAAAAAGGCTGACGGTTCCCTGGCCCTGGCCAGCACCATCGGCGCCGGCAACCCGCTGACCAGCGGCGACACCCCGCTGCTGACCTGCGACGTCTGGGAACACGCTTACTACATCGACTACCGCAACGCCCGTCCAAAGTATGTGGAAGCGTTCTGGAACCTGGTCAACTGGAAGTTCGTGGCTGAGCAGTTCGAAGGCAAGGCCTTCACTGCCTAAGCACCCCTTGCAGTAAAAAGAGCCCGGCGATTGCCGGGCTTTTTTGTGCGCGATGGAACCGAGCGGCCGGCACCCGCCACCCAGGCGGGGGAGGAATTCGCCTCTCACACCTGTCAGAGAAATAATCATGTCGATTGGAGCACTCGCAGCACTGCCTGTAGTCGGTGAAGTGGCCAAGGCCGCTGGAGACATCACCAAAGCGGTCGCACCGCTCGTTCAACCCTTCGCCGATGTGCTGGCCAAAGCCCTGGGGGACACCCTGGAATCTCAAAACAAACCCGTGGACTTTTCGAGCGCACAGGAGACTGCTAAACGCAAAGTGAACCTCGCAAGCGCCTAGTCATGGCACCACTGAACCGAGCAGGCGGACACAAATCCGCCTCGTCTCGCCTTGCTCCCGCGCCCATGTAACCCTTCCTCCCATATTCAAACCCGTGTTTGCCCTAATGTTCCTTTGACTGCCATCACCAGATTGCCAATACTCATGGCATATTGAAGGCCACCCGCATGAGACAAGGAATGCCCCTTTGAAGCTGGAACTCAAAAACAGCTTGTCGGTGAAGTTGCTACGGGTTGTGCTGCTGTCGGCATTGATCGTGGGCGTGGCGCTGAGCGTGGCGCAGATCGTTTTCGATGCCTACAAGACGCGCCAGGCCGTGGCCGATGATGCCCAGCGCATCCTCGACATGTTCCGCGACCCCTCGACCCAGGCCGTCTACAGCCTGGACCGCGAGATGGGCATGCAAGTGATCGAAGGTCTGTTTCAGGACAGCGCAGTGCGCATGGCCTCCATCGGCCATCCCAACGAAACCATGCTCGCGGAAAGAAGCCGCGCCTTGCAACAATCCTCCAGCCGCTGGTTGACCGACCTGATTCTCGGCCAGGAACGCACGTTCACCACCGCCCTGGTCGGCAAAGGCCCCTATAGCGAATATTACGGCGACCTGAGCATCACCCTTGATACGGCCACCTACGGCAAGAGTTTTATTGTCAGCTCGGTGATCATCTTTATTTCCGGCGTGCTGCGCGCGTTGGCCATGGGCCTGGTGCTGTACCTGGTGTATCACTGGCTGCTGACCAAGCCGCTGTCGCGGATTATCGAGCACCTGACGTCGATCAACCCCGACCGCCCCAGCGAACACAAGATCCCCCAGATCAAGGGCCACGAGCGCAATGAACTGGGGCTGTGGATCAATACGGCCAACCAGTTGCTCGAGTCCATCGAACGCAACACCCACCTGCGCCACGAGGCGGAATCCAGCCTGCTGCGCATGGCCCAGTACGATTTTCTCACCGGCCTGCCGAACCGCCAGAAACTGCAGGAGCAACTGGACAAGATCCTGATCGACGCCGGCCGCCGGCAACGTCGCGTGGCGGTGTTGTGCGTGGGCCTGGATGACTTCAAAAGCGTCAACGAGCAGTTCACCTACCAGGCCGGTGACAAACTGCTGCTGGCCCTGGCCGATCGTCTGCGCGCCCACAGCGGCCGCCTCGGCGCCCTCGCCCGCCTCGGCGGCGACCAGTTCGCCCTGGTGCAGGCCGACATCGACCAACCCTACGAAGCCGCCGAGCTGGCGCAAAGCATCCTCGATGATCTGGAAGCGGAGTTTGCCCTCGACAGTGAGCAGATCCGCCTGCGCGCCACCATCGGCATTACCTTGTTCCCGGAAGATGGCGACAGCACCGAAAAACTGCTGCAAAAAGCCGAACAGACCATGACGCTGGCCAAGAGCCGCTCGCGCAACCGTTACCAGTTCTATATCGCCAGCGTCGACAGCGAAATGCGCCGACGCCGCGAACTGGAAAAAGACCTGCGCGACGCCTTGAGCCGCAACCAGTTTTACCTGGTGTACCAGCCGCAGATCAGCTACCGCGACCACCGTGTGGTCGGCGTCGAGGCGCTGATCCGTTGGCAGCACCCGGAACACGGCCTGGTACCGCCAGACTTGTTTATCCCCCTGGCGGAGCAGAACGGCACCATCATTGCGATTGGTGAATGGGTGCTCGACCAGGCCTGCCGCCAATTGCGCGAATGGCATGACCAGGGCTTCACCGACTTGCGCATGGCCGTCAACCTGTCCACCGTGCAACTGCACCACACCGAATTGCCGCGGGTGGTGAATAACCTGATGCAGATCTATCGCTTGCCGCCGCGCAGCCTGGAACTGGAAGTGACCGAGACCGGCCTGATGGAAGACATCAGCACCGCCGCCCAGCACCTGCTGAGCCTGCGCCGCTCCGGGGCACTGATCGCCATCGATGACTTCGGCACCGGCTATTCATCGCTGAGCTATCTGAAAAGCCTGCCGCTGGACAAGATCAAGATCGACAAGAGCTTCGTACAAGATCTGCTCGACGATGACGACGACGCCACCATCGTGCGCGCGATTATCCAATTGGGTAAAAGCCTGGGCATGCAGGTGATCGCCGAAGGCGTGGAAACCGCGGAACAGGAGGCTTACATCATCTCCGAAGGCTGCCATGAAGGTCAGGGCTACCACTACAGCAAACCGTTGCCGGCACGGGAGTTGGCGGCGTATTTGAAGCAGGCCGAGCGCAATAACGCGGCGATTATCTGAAACGATAAAACGAGACTTCATATTTACCGCGCATTACCCCTTTACACAGAATGCAAATCCTTCGCATTATGTTGCAGTTTTGCGCGCGCCCACGCGCCCCATCAACAACCGAAGCAGGATGTTCACCATGATTCGTATGCCCCTGGCCACCGCCAGTCTGTTGGCCATTGCCATTTCTCTCGCCGGTTGCGGCGAAGGTAAAGACAAGGCCGCCGCGCCCCAGGCGCCGACCCCGGCCACCAGCACTGCCGCTCCAGCGGCTGCCACTTCCGCCGGTCAGGTCGACGAAGCCGCCGCGAAAGCCGTGGTCGCGCATTACGCTGACATGGTGTTCGCGGTGTACAGCGATGCCGAATCCACAGCGAAAACCCTGCAAACTGCGGTCGACACCTTCCTCGCCAATCCGAACGACGAGACCCTCAAAGCCGCCCGTACCGCCTGGGTCGCCGCCCGCGTGCCGTACCTGCAGAGCGAAGTGTTCCGCTTCGGCAACACCATCATCGACGACTGGGAAGGCCAAGTGAACGCCTGGCCCCTGGACGAAGGCCTGATCGACTACACCGACAAATCCTACGAACACGCCCTGGGTAACCCAGGCGCCACGGCCAACATCATCGCCAACACCGAGATCCAGGTCGGCGAAGACAAGGTCGACGTCAAGGACATCACCCCGGAAAAACTCGCCAGCCTCAATGAGCTGGGCGGTTCCGAAGCCAACGTCGCCACCGGCTACCACGCCATCGAGTTCCTGCTGTGGGGCCAGGACCTGAACGGCACCGGCCCGGGCGCCGGCAACCGTCCTGCGTCGGACTACCTGACCGGCGACGGTGCCACCGGTGGCCACAACGAGCGCCGCCGCACTTATCTGCGCGCCGTGACTCAATTGCTGGTCAGCGACCTGGAAGAAATGGTCGGCAACTGGAAACCCAACGTCGAAGACAACTACCGCGCCACCCTGGAGGCCGAACCGGCCACCGACGGCCTGCGCAAAATGCTGTTCGGCATGGGCAGCCTGTCCCTCGGCGAACTGGCCGGTGAGCGCATGAAGGTTTCCCTGGAAGCCAACTCGCCGGAAGACGAGCAGGATTGCTTCAGCGACAACACCCATAACTCGCACTTCTACGACGCCAAGGGCATCCGCAACGTCTACCTGGGCGAATACACCCGCGTTGACGGCAACAAAATGACCGGTGCAAGCCTGTCGTCCCTGGTGGCCAAGGCCGACCCGGCTGCCGACGCCGCGTTGAAAGCGGACCTGGCGGCGACCGAAGCGAAGATCCAGGTCATGGTTGACCACGCCAACAAGGGTGAGCACTACGACCAACTGATCGCCGCGGGTAACGACGCGGGCAACCAGATCGTGCGCGATGCCATCGCCGCACTGGTCAAGCAGACCGGCTCGATCGAAACGGCTGCCGGCAAGCTGGGGATCAGCGACCTGAACCCGGATAACGCCGATCACGAGTTCTGATCACGGCCGAGATCCTAAGCGTCATCCAGAATGCCCCGACCTGCTCGGGGCATTTTTACATCGGCAGTCGAAGGCATCACACCCGAATGATAAAAATCTGCGGCGACGCGGCGGGCGTCGTCAATTGAATGCCGCCCATCAACGGCACAAGGTTATGACTGGCCTCAGCCTGCGTGACCAGTCTGCGCGTCGGCTCATCCATCAAGCTCTGGTAGGGCGTAACCTGGGCGTCTGCGGCGATTCGATCCCCCACCACACGGCGCAATCGCAGCCAGTACAGCCTGACATCTCCAGGGCGCCTGAACAGCAACTCTCCGGGAAAGTCATAACCGCTCAGGACACCGTAGCGACAGCGGGTTACCACCTCACTCATCAAGGTTCTCAAGCGGCCGCCGGCGCCAGGCGGGAGCGCATTGAACAGCGACACCACGACGGGCTCCTGACGAAAGTCCAGACGGCGATAATGCCCCGGCGCATTCGGTAGCTGCCAACTGCCGTCGCTGAGTGTGCGGGTGGGTGGAAGTAACGAAAACGGATCGGCCAGTCCTGCGTATGTCATGGTCCGCCAAAACTGCCAGTCGTGCAGGGTGCGTATCAGCGAATGCTGGCCCACTTGGGTCAGGCCTCTCGGGTTGGCCCGATTGAACAGGGCCTGGGCGAGCTCCGCCTGACTGCGGGTGGTCAGCAGCGCGTAGGCCTCGCGCACATACATCGAGAGCGGTTTTTTCAAGGCAACCTCACTGGCGATCACCCACAGCCCGTCCCCGGTGGCGAACTTCACCTGTCGGGGCTGATTGTAGATGCCCGAACGCAGCAGGTTTTCCAGGTCCATGAAGTACGTGGCCGGTCGTGCAGGGTCGCGAATGAATACGTCATTGGGAGCCGCTGTATCCCGGGGCAAAATCGCGAAATAGCGCTGGTCCATCTTGATGTACTCTTGCCCCAGCCACTGCGGATCGCCTGCAATCCGCCGATAGATGCCGCGTGTCGCATCCACCACCTCAAGCTCGGCCTCGTCGAGGGTTCTGCCCCATTCAATGAATCGTTCGTTTGCAGGCCGCACGACGGGCGCCTCGGGGGCCGGGGTGCGGGGCGGCGCCAGTGGCGGTTCGACGGGCGCTGGCGGCCGGGTGATCACTGCGGGCACGTCCGGCAGATCGATGCCGTCCAGACGCAACTGAAACCGCAGGAGCGGCACGTTCAGATAGGGCTCAAAGGCCGCCGTGGAGAGCCTCAACCGCATGTTTTCGACCAGCGCCAGCCGGTATTCGATTTCGCGCCCCGCCGGGAAGTTGAACGACTCAAACACCCGCCTGGCCTGCACGTCATCCAGGCGCGGGTAGAGGTCCCTGAGGACGCGCTCCGGCGAGTTGCCCCCCTTGAGTCCGCCGACCGGATGAGAACCTATTTCCCACTGCCCCGCCGCACTTTGCCGGATCGGCGCGTAGTGGTATTGCGTCAGCTTGCGTGCGTCCCTGAGCCGCCAGGCGGCTTTGTCGCCGTCATCGAGGAGCGAATACCAACGCCCGCCGTCATTGAGGAAGTAGTGCTCGGCGCCCGCCGCGTTCGAGGCCGAGTGATACACGCCCTTGCCTTCCCATCCGGCCAACGGCAGCACGCCGTCGGGCTTTTTCCCCAGCGCCATCTCCGCCGGCAACGCCCTTGGCCTGGCGCCCGCCACGGGCGCACCGGCCCCGACCGCGCCGTCCACCAGCGCCCCGACCAGCTCGCCCAGCGACCGCACGAAATACTGCGCAGCGCCGGCACGGTCGCCAAGGTCCAACGCCTCGACGGCGTTGAACACCGAAAACAGGCTGCGCGCCAGGCCGATCGGCAACATGATCCTGACCGGCAGCACCATGGACAGAACGTCGAAGACCAGAGTCGCCACGCTCAGGCCGGTTTCGACGTTGACTTGCTGGGTACTCCTCGATTGCGCGGCGGCGTCGTTGATCACGAAGTTCGCTTCAACCTCGTAGGCCTCCTCGAAAAGGTCGTCGGCAATCCGGCTCATGCTCACCATCGACACGTCGCCGCGCCCCCTGAGCACGGCGCGGACCTGGGCTTCGAAGGCCCGCTCCACGCGCCCCAGCAGGTAGGCGCGCCAACTGCTGTTCATGACGAAGTCGGTCATCAGGCGGTCTTTGGCGTACTCGTGGAACACGCGACCGTCGGGCGCCTGGGGGGTGTACACCACGATCGAGCCGACCCCGGCGGAGGCCGAGGCGAACAGCAGTACCCCACGCACGCGCTGACCGCGCAGTTTCAAGTGCTGCACCAGAATCCGGTGGCCTTCGACACGCGCGCGCCGATCACTGTCGACGGGGGCGTCAAGCACCGCCTGCACCCAATTGAAGCCTCGGTTCAGACGGTCCGGGAGAAAGTCGCCGTTGATCTTGGCCTCGATGGCGTCGAGTCGCAGTTGCAGACGCATGACCTGAGCGTAGGTCTGCTTCAGTGCGAGCGCGCCGGGCGAGGTGATGAGGCGGTCTTTCAGAAAGGTGTCGTAGCTTTGTCCGACATTGACCGCGCGCACCAGGTCCTTGACCTGTTGCAGGGTCAGCCCGTCATAGGCCGGGGCCGGCGTCAGATCTTCCGGCAGCAAGGCTTCATCAGGCTGTTTGCGCGTGTTTTCACTCAGCCTGGAAAAGTGCGTGAAGTTAAAATCCAGCCCGCCGACATTCTCCAGCGCCAGTTCGCTCAGCGTGCGGCTTCGATGCCGGAACAACGGCGTGCCGGGCTCGCGCGGCGCCGGAGCAGGCGCGCCCGGAACCACGACAGTCGCAGGAACGAACGGCTCTTTGGTATGCACGCGGACCGTGTCGGGGTCGATGTCCAGTGCATAGTCAGCCTTGAGGCGGATGCGCAGCTGTTCGTTGGCGTATGCCAGCAGCGCCGGTTTATCGCTGAATTGCGCCAACGACGGCAACCCCTCGGCGTCCGGCAGGCTCGCCAGCAGGTCGCAGTAGTCCGTCATCGCGACCCGCCACGCGTCTTTATCGGCAAGGGAGGCATCATGCAGAAAGGTCCTGATCTGCGCCTGCCCGCGCTTGATCTCGCGCCCCCATAACACCCCGCTGGCACTGAAGAGCCGACCGGGGTCCGTCACCCGGTCCAGCACCTGCGGCAACTCGGCCATCTCGATGGGGTCGACCGGTGACGAGTAGTGGGAAAGGGTTGAGGTGAAGTTGTCGAGCATCAACCGGCATTGCGCCTCGACGCTAGCCTCGAACGGCGAACCGAGCTGTTCATGGTAGACCACCTGCCCCGTGGCCTTGAGCTGACGATGCAGGGCCAAGCCTTGCGCCTGGTCGGCCACGGCCAGGCCATCGAGCACCGCGGCGAATTCGACGGGGTGGTTCAAACGCCGGTGCAACTCCTGATCCAGGCTGGCCAGGGAGTCAAACGCTTCAAGGCCGGAGTCCGGCAGAAACAGCAATACCGTGCCGACGTTCATGCTCGGGTCCACGGGCCGCACCCGGGCCGGCGTGATCTCCTCCTGCGCCCTCACCACGGCTTGTTCCGGGTCTCTGGCGGTCAGCACAAAGGCGCCGCGCAAGGTCAGATCCGCCGCGCCGGTCGCGCCCTTGAGGGCTACCTCGTAGACACATGGCCGGTCGGCGCGCAGTGCTTGTCGTGCCTGGGCTTGCGGGTGACGCAGCACCAGGGCGAACAGGTCCTGGTCGGCGGGGCTGAGCAGGCGATCGGCAGCGAGTAGCGCCACTTCGGCTTTCAGCAGTTCGATACGGGTGTACACCAACCATTGTTTCTGCGTGCGCGCATCCGTCAGGCTGCGCGCACGCGTCCAGAAGGCTTGCACAAAAGCGCTGTAATAAGCGGTCAGCCCAGCGGCCAGGCGGTCGAGGAATTTATCCAGCCCGGCCGGGGTGATACCGCTCAAGGGCAGCAACGCTTCGCCAGTCGCCGGCAGCCGCAGCAGAGTCGCCATGCGCTTCGCATAACTCGCAGGCTGGCCAGCGACGATACGTTGCACCACCGCCTCGAACAACGTGGGCAGCAACTCGGTCTCGGTGGACGGTAGCGCTGCCGAGGTCGCTGGCGGGATGGTCGTCGCGGGCAGTCGGATGAAGGCCTGACGCACATCGAGGCTGGGCGTCACGGTCGGGAATGCTTGCTCGAACTCATGCTGCACGAACGAATGGAACGTCGGTGGTGACTGAAACTGCTCGGCGATCTGGCGATCGAGCGCCATTAACTGTTCGCGCAACGCGACCTGTTGCGGTGCGTCCTTGACACTTGGCGGTGCAGATAACAATGAATCAGACGGCATGGTGGCCTCTCGAATAGGAAACAGACCGGCCCATCGTGCCGTAGCGCCCCCTGAACCATGCGCTACATAGCTACGCGCCGCAGATCGGCGCCCAAGGTTTACATGCCCGGCACCCCAGGTAGAATGGCGCCTTTCCCCTGTGACCCGAGCAGACTTCATGGCGTTGCCGACCCTTCGCATCATTGGTTTCATCATCGGCATCTTCCTGATCACCCTCGCGATCGCCATGGTCGTGCCCATGGCCATCCTGGTGCTCTTCGAACGCACCAGCGACCTGCCGTCGTTCCTGTGGGCCAGCCTGATGACCTTTATCGCCGGCCTGGCCCTGGTGATTCCGGGTCGCCCGGAACATATCCACCTGCGCCCCCGGGACATGTACCTGCTGACGGTGAGCAGTTGGGTGGTGGTGTGCATCTTCGCCGCGCTGCCGTTTTTCCTGACCCAGAACATCAGCTACACCGACTCGTTTTTTGAAAGCATGTCTGGCATCACCGCCACCGGTTCCACGGTGTTGAGCGGGCTGGACACCCTGTCGCCCGGCATTTTGATGTGGCGTTCGCTGCTGCACTGGCTCGGCGGTATCGGTTTTATCGGCATGGCGGTGGCGATCCTGCCGCTGCTGCGCATTGGTGGCATGCGCCTGTTCCAGACCGAGTCCTCGGACCGTTCGGAAAAGGTCATGCCGCGCTCGCACATGGTGGCGCGGCTGATCGTGGCGGCGTATGTGGGCATCACCATCCTCGGCAGCCTGGCGTTCTGGTGGGCCGGGATGGGCTTGTTCGATGCGATCAACCATGCGATGTCGGCGATTTCCACCGGTGGGTTTTCCACCTCCGATGAGTCCCTGGCGCACTGGAAACAACCGGCGGTGCATTGGGTGGCGGTGGTGGTGATGATCCTCGGCAGCCTGCCGTTCACCCTGTATGTCGCCACCTTGCGCGGCAACCGTCGGGCGTTGATCAAGGATCAGCAGGTGCAGGGTTTGCTCGCATTACTGCTGGTGACCTGGCTGGTACTCGGCACCTGGTATTGGTGGACCACCAACCTGCATTGGCTGGATGCGCTGCGCCATGTGGCGCTGAACGTGACGTCGGTGGTGACGACGACCGGTTTTGCACTTGGGGACTACAGCCTGTGGGGCAACTTCTCACTGATGCTGTTTTTCTACCTGGGCTTTATCGGCGGTTGCTCGGGTTCAACGGCCGGCGGGATCAAGATCTTCCGCTTCCAGGTCGCCTATATCCTGCTCAAGGCCAACTTGAACCAACTGATTCACCCGCGCGCGGTGATCAAGCAGAAGTACAACGGCCACCGCCTCGACGAAGAGATCGTGCGTTCGATCCTGACGTTCTCGTTTTTCTTCGCCATCACCATCAGCATGATCGCGCTGGCCTTGTCGCTGCTCGGCCTGGACTGGATGACCGCGCTGACCGGCGCCGCCAGCACGGTGTCCGGTGTCGGCCCGGGCCTGGGCGAAACCATCGGCCCGGCCGGCAACTTCGCCAGCCTGCCGGATGCGGCCAAGTGGATTCTGTCGCTGGGCATGCTGCTGGGCCGGCTGGAAATCATTACAGTCTTTGTTCTGTGCATCCCGGCGTTCTGGCGTCACTGACCGTCGACACCTCCAGCAACCGCGCGCGGTACTCGCCGGGCGTGGCATCGAACCAGCGGCGGAAGGCGCGGAAGAAGTTGCTCGGGTCGGCAAAGCCCAACAGGTAGGCGATCTCCAGCAGGCTCATGCCCGGCTGCGCCAGGTATTGCTCGGCCAGTTCGCGACGGGTGTCGTCCAGCAGCGTCTGGAAACTGGTGCCCTCTTCCTGCAGACGCCGCTGCAAGGTGCGCTGAGACAGGTGCAGGGTCTGGGCCACCACTTCACGCTTGGGTTCGCCTTGGGGCAACAGGCGGCACAGCACCTGCCGCGCCTTGTGGGTCACGCGGTTTTCGGAGAAGCGCGCCAGGTATTCACCGGCAAACCGATCGTGCAACAGCGCCATCGCCTCGTTGGCCGTGGGCAGCGGCGCATCCATATCGGCGCGCTCGAAAATCAGTGCGTCATACACCGCGTTGAATTCCAACGGCGCATGAAACGCATGTTTGTAGGGCGCGAGGTCGACGGGTTGCTCACCTTGCAGCAGCACCTTACGCGGATGCAGGGTACGCCCGGTCAACCAACCACACAGCGCCAGCGCGCAGGCCAGCGAGGCTTCGGCGCTCTGCCGGGTGGGCGGCAGGTGATCGCCATGCACCGTCAGAATCAGCGCATAGCCTTCGGGTAATAGTCGGAAACTCAGGTCAGCGCTTTCGGCGATGATCCGCTGGTAGCGCACCAGCCGCATAAAACCTTCCGCCAATGTGTTGCTGGACATCAGCGCATAACCGGCCACATGAAACGATGCCGGGCGCACCACTTTGCCCATGTTCAGGCCAATCGCGGGGTTGCCCGACAGTTCCACGGCGCGTTGCCAGAGCCGAGTCATGGAGTCTTGCGGAAAACGGGCATCGGGATCGTCGAGGGCGGCATAGTCCAGACCCAGTTGTTTGAACAACACCTGGCAATCCAGACCGTCCATTTCCAGTGACTTGACTATCCCCATCACCCAGCTTGCAGAAGTTGTTCGTTCGCTCATGGCGTCTTCTTAATAAAGCAGGCTGAAACAGCAGCCAGAAAGCCAAGGATACTAAAGTGGCATCTAATGTCACTGGCTGTTACCACTGATCACTCTAGACTCAAATAAGCTCCCCGCCGAACAACTGTTCGACGGCATAACAATCAAAGGGCCAGCTGCCGTGGAAAACATCAAGCGATTCAATAGCTTCGCCGAGTTTTACCCGTACTACCTGAAGGAACATGGCAACAGCACCTGCCGGCGCCTGCACTTTATCGGCACCACGCTGGTGATTGGGCTTTTGGCGTATGCCCTGGGCAAAGGCGCTCTCGGCCTGCTGCTCGCGGTGCCCATCGCCGGCTACGGCTTTGCCTGGGTGGGTCACTTCTTCTTCGAAAAGAACCGCCCGGCGACCTTTCAGCATCCGTTCTACAGCCTGCTGGGGGATTTCGTGATGTACCGCGACATGATCCTGGGGAAGGTGCCGTTCTAGCGGTGTGACGTCTTGTCACTTGCGCTTGAACGCTGAAGGTTTGTCCATTCGTCGATATAAAAGTCTTTTTGTCATTTACAGTGCTGTATCCTGCCAAGGCTTTTTGAGAGCGCGGAATCACCTGCGATTGAAAAAAACAGACTTTGCAAGGAGCGACGACGATGCACGAGATACCTAATCTCCCCTTCCCAAGCCTGCACCCAACAGAGCAGCACGCACCGCAGCAGGCCAGCGCCAAGCAGCCTGAGGCCAAAGAAGCAAAACCAGTCGACCGCAAAAGCCAGGACTGACGCCGTAGCAGACCGTGTGGAAAGCGCAGCTTTGAGCGCTTTCCACACTGCCTGAATTTGCCGAGATACCCGCCATGACCGATAACCACCCCGATCGCCCCGACACCGCCGTACTCGACACTGCCCTGCAGATGGTCGACGTTTGGAACCGCCTCAGCGCGGACAAACAAGCCATCCTGCTCAAGCGCTTCGGCACCCAGGAAAACGCCTTGGCCGCCCTGGTCACCACGCAATTGCTCGCCCCTGCCCGGTCCTGACGCCGTTTAGATTGGCGCGTTGGTTTTTTACTGCCCTGCGCGGGCCAAAGCATCGGTATGATTAGCAGCCTATCTTTACCTGCTGCGACAGTGGACCCTTCCCATGCCAGATACACAGCGCCCCATGGCGGTCACGCTGCAAGTTGTTTCCATCGTGCTGTTCACCTTTATCGGCTACCTGAATATCGGCATTCCCCTGGCCGTGTTGCCGGGCTATGTCCACAGTGAACTGGGCTTTGGCGCGGTGATCGCCGGGCTGGTGATCAGTGTGCAATACCTGGCCACCCTGCTGAGCCGCCCGTATGCCGGGCGCATCATCGATAACCTGGGCAGCAAGCGCGCCGTGCTGATCGGCCTGGCGGGCTGCGGCCTGAGCGGGGTGTTCATGTTGCTCGCGGCGTGGTTTTCCAGCCTGCCGGCGCTGAGCCTGGGCAGCCTGCTCATCGGTCGCCTGGTGCTCGGCAGTGCTGAAAGCCTGGTGGGGTCCGGCGCCATCGGCTGGGGCATTGGCCGGGTGGGTGCGGCGAATACGGCGAAGGTCATTTCGTGGAACGGCATCGCCAGCTACGGCGCCCTGGCAGTCGGCGCGCCGTTGGGGGTGCTGCTGGTCAGTCACCTCGGTTTGTGGAGCATGGGCGTGAGTATCCTGCTGCTGGCGGCGGTGGGCCTGCTGCTGGCGTGGCGTAAAGAGCCGGCACCGATTGTTGCCGGGGTGCGCCTGCCCTTCATGAACGTGCTGGGCCGGGTACTGCCCCATGGTTGCGCACTGGCGCTGGGCTCCATCGGTTTTGGCACCATCGCCACCTTCATCACTCTGTACTACACCACCCAGCATTGGGATAACGCGGTGTGGGCACTGAGCCTGTTCGGCGCCAGTTTTATCGGCGCGCGCCTGCTGTTTGGCAATTTGATCAACCGTATCGGCGGCTTTCGCGTGGCCATTGCCTGCCTGTCGGTGGAGGTGCTTGGCCTGCTGTTGCTGTGGCTGGCGCCGGATGCCCAGTTGGCACTGGCGGGCGCGGCGTTGAGCGGCTTTGGCTTTTCCCTGGTGTTTCCGGCGCTGGGGGTAGAGGCGGTCAATCTGGTGCCTGCATCCAGCCGGGGTTCGGCGGTGGGGGCGTACTCGCTGTTTATCGACTTGTCGCTGGGGATCACCGGCCCGCTGGCCGGGGCCGTGGCGGCCGGCTTTGGCTTTGCGTCGATTTTCCTGTTCGCCGCCCTCGCCGCCTTGGGCGGGTTGCTGCTGAGTGTCTACCTGTACCGGCAAGCGCCCAAGGCCCGCAAGGCGCGCGACGCCTAGAAGTCGACCTTGCCGCGCCCGGCCTTGATGCTGCCGCGCTTGGTCTTGGATTCCAGGCGGCGTTTCTTCGAGCCCAGGGTCGGTTTGGTCGGACGGCGTTTCTTCTCCACCTTGGTGGCGCTGAGGATCAGCTCGACCAAGCGTTCCAGCGCATCGGCGCGGTTCTGTTCCTGGGTGCGGTATTGCTGGGCCTTGAGCACCAGCACGCCTTCGCTGGTGATCCGACTGTCGCGCAGCGCCAGCAAACGCTCCTTGTAGAATTCCGGCAACGACGAGGCCGGAATATCAAAGCGCAGATGCACCGCGCTCGACACCTTGTTGACGTTCTGCCCGCCGGCGCCCTGGGCGCGAATGGCGGTCAGCTCGATCTCGGTGTCGGGCAGGTGCACGTTGTTGGAAATCACCAGCATGAGCAACGGGTTCCTCTAAGGGGAGCCCAAGGATACGCGAATGCGCCCCGCCCATCCCTTCAAACAACAAACCCGGCACAGGGCCGGGTTTGCTCGACAGCATCGAACGGTTACTCCACCGCCGGCACTACCGTCGCCGGGCGCTGATCCGCATTGCGCTTGTTCTTGATCCAGTAACACAACCCCATGAACGCCACCCACACCGGGATCGCATACACCGAGACCTGAATCCCCGGGATCATCAACATGATCACCAGGATAAACGCCACGAACGCCAGGCACAGGTAATTGCCATACGGATACCACAGCGCCTTGAACAACGGCACCTGGCCGGTGCGGTTCATGTGCTGGCGGAACTTGAAGTGGGAGAAGCTGATCATCGCCCAGTTGATCACCAGCGTAGCCACCACGAGCGACATCAACAGTTCCAG
Source organism: Pseudomonas marginalis (assembly GCF_024169655.1). Classification (GTDB taxonomy): domain Bacteria; phylum Pseudomonadota; class Gammaproteobacteria; order Pseudomonadales; family Pseudomonadaceae; genus Aquipseudomonas; species Aquipseudomonas paraveronii. The sequence goes on from NZ_JALJWV010000001.1 coordinate 4,902,276, forward strand.
TGCATGTTGCGGGATCAGGTAATTCATCAGCACCGCCACCAGGGTGATCGCCGCCGAGGCGAGGATCGAACGCACCGGCACGCCGCGTTTGTCGATCTTCGCCAACGCCCGCGGCGCGTCGCCCTGCTCGGCCATGCCCAGCAGCATGCGGCTGTTGCAGTAGGTGCCGCTGTTGTACACCGACAGCGCGGCGGTCAGTACCACAAAGTTGAGGATATGCGCGGCGGTGTTGCTGCCGAGCATCGAGAACACCTGCACGAACGGGCTACCGCTGTAGGCATCGCCGGATGCGTTGAGGGAGACCAACAGGCTGTCCCACGGCGTCAGCGACAACAGCACCACCAGGGCGCCGATGTAGAAGATCAGGATGCGGTAGATCACCTGGTTGATCGCCTTGGGGATCACGGTGCGTGGCTGGTCGGCTTCGGCCGCGGTAAAGCCGAGCATTTCCAGGCCGCCGAAGGAGAACATGATGAGCGCCATGGCCATCACCAACCCGCCCACGCCGTGGGGGAAGAAGCCGCCGTGTGCCCACAGGTTGCTCACCGAGGCTTGTGGGCCGCCGCTGCCGCTGACCAGCAGGTAGCTGCCCAGGGCGATCATGCCGACGATGGCCACCACCTTGATGATGGCAAACCAGAATTCGGCCTCGCCGAAGACTTTGACGTTGGCCAGGTTGATCAGGTTGATCAACACGAAAAACGCCGCCGCCGACACCCAGGTCGGGATCTCCGGCCACCAGTAATGCACGTATTTGCCGACAGCCGTCAGCTCCGACATACCCACCAGGATGTACAGAATCCAGCAGTTCCAGCCCGACAGGAAGCCAGCGAAACCGCCCCAGTATTTGTGGGCAAAGTGACTGAAGGAACCGGCCACCGGCTCTTCGACGATCATTTCGCCGAGCTGGCGCATGATCATGAAGGCGATAAAGCCGCAGATGGCATAGCCCAGGATCATCGACGGGCCGGCGGATTTGAGCACCCCGGCCGAGCCCAGGAACAGGCCGGTGCCGATGGCGCCACCGAGGGCGATCAACTGGATATGACGGTTTTTCAGGCCACGTTTCAGTTCGCCTGAAGAGGAATCGGGTCCACTCATGAAAAGGCTCTCACGCAAGGTTTGATGATGTTGAATGCAGGTTGCTGCCTTGATGTGCGACTCAAGCAGCGCCGCTCAAACCCCAGCGCAGGCACCAGGAATACAGCGTCGTTCTAACGGTCATGCGTCACCTGTTTGTTTTTATCTGTGACGAAATCGAACCCGTCTGGCTCGTGGCCAGGCGGAGTGATCAGGGTGGATAAACCCTGAGGTCTTGGCCTTTTGCGTGGTTACGCAAGGGGGTCACAGTAAAACGCGGCGCATTGTACACCGCTCGACCGCTTGCGGACGGCCCTGACAAGCATCCGCGACAATCTGTCAGGTATTCCTTACAGCGCGGTGCCGGCCCGATACCGCAGGCCTTTTGCGTAAATCAATCGTTACAGCGCGGAAAATCGGCGTTACACCCAGCCAGTATCTGTCAGCTCACAAAAATTGGCGGTAGGACATATCCGAACACTCGCCTGCCCCAGTGCGCTGTTTTGCATGGGGAAAAAATCGCGCACCAAAACAGAACAAAAAATCCAAATGAGACCGTGTCAATAAATTTTTTGCATTCCGAAACACTCTCACCTAGGTTCTTTCACTTGCCCAGCGAAGCCCGCGGGCAAGCCGTTCTCAAACAACGTCCTCTAGGAGATACACCATGCAAGCACTGGAAAACGACCTGGAAACCGAACTGCAACTCGACGATTGGTTTGAAGCGCCGACCCATGAGGCCGCCGTTGAAATGATGCAAGCCGATGCCGTCGTGCCCTTTGGCACGGCGATGTGGCCTTTCTAATCCCCGGCAGGCATCCGGCAGGTGCAGTGCGCTGCACCTGCCCCCTTACCCAAGGCACAGAAGGACACTCGTCATGGACAAGGCCCGCGCCGTCGAACACTTTCTCTACTACCTCGCCCACCACCCGGCCCTCAGCGGCTTGAGCTGTCCGACCGTGCTGTTGGGCCATACCGAACGCTACGAGGCCATTGCCCAGGCGATCACCCACAGCAGTGCCGCGCGCTTCAACCTCCAGGTGCAGCGCCTGGACCTGGCCCCCAGCGCCGCCCTGGCCGAGGCCATCGACAGCTGCGACCTGTACCTGTTTTTCTACGACGCCTCGACCCTGCCCAACCCCCGCGCCGAAGGCCCGGACTTTATCCACGCCTTGCACGGCGTAATGGCCGAGCACTGGAAGAAATCCCTGCTGTTCAAGGACTACGGCGACTATTTCTACGACACCTTCAGCGTCGAGCCACAACGCATCGCCGACCTCAACGCCACGCTGATCCGGCGCATGTCCCAGGCCACGCTGCTGAGCTTCACCGACCGGCACGGCTCACGCCTGCAAGCGCCGCTGAGCAGCATCAGGAAGTGGACCAATATCAACGGCATCGGCAACCACGACCTGGCCCCCGGCGAGATCGCCACCCACAGCGAGGCCATCAGTGGCCAGGTGCGGTTTGTCGGCACCTTCCTCAGCACCATCCCCTTCGCGCGCAAATATGGCGTGCTGCAATCACCGCTGGAGCTGTGGATCGAAAACTCGACCATCTGCAGCGTCGCCAGTGAAATCCCCGGGCTGGCGGACGACTTCAACAAGTACCTGAACGCCAACCCATCGAACCGCCGCGTGGAGGAACTGGGGATCGGTACCAATGAAGGGGTCAAGGCTCTGTATGCGCGCAACGCCGGGTTCGAAGAACGCCACTGCGGCTTGCACCTTGGGTTGGGTGGCGGGCAGAAAGGCAGCCATCATCTGGATTTGATCTTCGCCAGCGGGGTGTTGGCGCTGGATGACAAGCCGGTGTTCGATGGCACCTTTGCGTTCTGATCAAATCCAAAAAAAAAACGCCAACCCGAGGGTTGGCGTTTTTATGCAGCGCTTACATCACTGCGGCTTCTTGCGACCAAAACCCGGGCGCTGACCGGAACCGGCCGGTGCGCCACGGCGCTTGCCCGACGGCTCGTCCGCCACCAGTTTCAGGCCTGGGCGCTTTTTCGGCGCAGGCTTGGCTGGGCGCTTGGTGCTGGCGTTGTCGGCCGGGCGATCAGAGGGAGCACCACGACCGGCTTCACCACGATTACCACGACCGCCGCTTGGCGCTTCACCACGGCCGGCAGGGCGCGGCGTGCGGGGCGCACGTTCGCCTTCCTGACGCGATGGCGCGGTTGGACGACGCTCACCTTCAATGTGCGGCTCACGGGAAATACGCCCGCCGGTAGCCGGTGCATTCAGGGCCGGGCGCAGGGTGCGAGCCACGCGTTCGGTGCGCGCAACCGGGCGCGACGATTTACGCTGCATACGGTCGAGCTTGTCTTTGCTCTTGGCGTTCATCTGCGGCATCGCGACTGGCGTCAGGCCGACTTCGGCACTGAGGATATCGACTTCGTACTGGCTCATTTCACGCCAGCGGCCCATCGGCAGGTCGGAGTTCAAGAACACCGGGCCGAAACGCACGCGCTTCAGGCGGCTGACCACCAGGCCCTGGGATTCCCACAGGCGACGTACTTCACGGTTACGGCCTTCCATCACCACGCAGTGATACCAGTGGTTGAAACCTTCACCGCCTGGAGCCTGCTTGATGTCGGTGAACTTGGCCGGGCCATCTTCCAGCACGACGCCGGCCTTGAGGCGCGCGATCATCTCGTCATCGACTTCGCCACGCACACGCACGGCGTATTCGCGGTCCATCTCGTAGGAGGGGTGCATCAGGCGGTTGGCCAGCTCACCGTCGGTGGTGAACATCAGCAAGCCGGTGGTGTTGATGTCGAGACGACCGATGTTGATCCAGCGGCCTTCTTTTGGCTTAGGCATCTTGTCGAACACGGTCGGACGGCCTTCCGGGTCGTCACGGGTGCAGATTTCGCCATCGGGCTTGTTGTACATGATCACGCGGCGCACCGATTCGGCGGCCTCTTCACGCTTGATGACCTTGCCATCAATGGTGATTGCATCGTGCAGGTCGACGCGCTGGCCGAGGGTGGCCTCGACGCCGTTGACCTTGATGCGCTTCTGGGTGATCCAGGCTTCGACGTCGCGGCGCGAGCCCACGCCGATACGCGCCAGCACCTTTTGCAGTTTTTCGCCTGCAGGGCCGATTTCCTGGCTGTCGTTCTGGTCTTTGTCGTTCATCTTAAGCACCTCCCGGTGGGTCGATTCAGGCGTGGCCTGAAGAGTGTTGAAAGCGGGGCTTTGGGCGAATACATCGCCAAAGGGTCGCGAATCATACGCGCATGGCGCGCGCTGCGCATCAGAGACTAGTCGATAAGTGCCGAGTCAGCGGCTTTTCCGCCGACCGGTGGCGCCCACCGGCTGTAGGAGCGAGCTTGCTCGCGAAAATCGTCAACGATAACGCGGGGAATCTGGTTGTCTGCGGTGTTCTTGGGTTTTTCGCGAGCAAGCTCGCTCCTACAAGGTGGGCGTCAGTCGTCGAACTGGCGGCGCTCGGCCTCGATGGCTTCGGCCAGGGCGCGGGCTTCGTCTTCTTCGTCGCTCAGCGGTGGTTGTTCGAGGGCGGCGACGGCAGCCAGGAGTTTTTCGCGGGCTTGGGCGACGCCGAGAATGTCTTCCTCAGGTTCCGCTTCGGGCTCTGGCTCGACTTCAACATTCACCTGGCTTTCGGGCTCGGCCGCGCCATCACGCAGCAAGTCATCGAAGTCGGTCTTGATGCCCTGCTCCATGTCGTCCAATTCCAGCAGCAAGGTGTGGAAACTGGTTTCGTCCTTCGGCTCTTCCGGCTCGGCGGTGGCGTCGGCCAGTTCCTGCAGGCTCGCCGGGACCGGGGCGTCGTCGAAGTCGAGTACCGGCTCGGTTTCCATCTCGCGCAATTCGGCCAGCGGTGGCAGGTCGTCGAGGTTTTTCAGGTTGAAGTGGTCGAGGAACACCTTGGTGGTAGCGAACATCGCCGGTTTGCCGGGCACGTCGCGGTAACCGACGATACGAATCCACTCGCGCTCCAGCAACGTCTTGACGATATGGCTGTTGACGGCCACGCCGCGCACGTCCTCGATTTCGCCGCGGGTGATCGGCTGGCGATAGGCGATCAGCGCCATGGTTTCCAGCATCGCCCGTGAGTAACGCTGCGGGCGTTCTTCCCACAAGCGGCCGACCCACGGGGAAAATTTCTCACGGATCTGCAGGCGATAACCCGACGCCACTTCGCGCAGCTCAAAGGCGCGGCCGTCGCAGGACTTGCGCAGGATCTCCAGGGCTTTCTTGAAGACCGGCGGTTCAGGGCGTTCGGCCTCTTCAAAGAGTTCGAACAGGCGCTCCAAAGATTGCGGCTTACCCGAGGCCAGAAGAAAGGCCTCCAGCAGCGGGGCCAGTTCGCGGGGTTCAGTCAGATTCATCGATTCAGCTCGTTATTCGGCTCGCGCCCGCACGTGGATAGCCGCAAAAGGCTCATTCTGGACCAGCTCGACCAAGGACTCCTTGACCAGCTCGAGGATCGCCATAAAGGTCACCACCACCCCCAGGCGCCCTTCTTCGGCGGTGAACAGCTCGACAAACGGCACAAAACCGCCGCCCTTGAGGCGTTCGAGCACATCGCTCATGCGCTCGCGGGTGGACAATGCCTCGCGGCTGACCTGGTGGTGTTCAAACATGTCGCCACGGCGCAGCACCTCGGCCATGGACATCAGCAACTCTTCCAGACTCACGTCCGGCAACAGCTTGCGCGCCCGGGCTTCCGGCGCATCGAGCTTGGGCACCACCACATCGCGGCCCACGCGGCTGAGGCCGTCGATGCCTTCGGCGGCGGCCTTGAAGCGTTCGTACTCCTGCAGGCGTCGGATCAGTTCGGCGCGCGGGTCGTCCTCTTCGGCCTCGACCGTCTCCGAGCGCGGCAACAGCATGCGCGACTTGATCTCGGCGAGCATCGCGGCCATCACCAGGTACTCGGCGGCCAGTTCCAGGCGCACCGACTGCATCAGCTCGACATAGCCCATGTACTGGCGGGTGATTTCCGCCACCGGGATGTCGAGGATGTTGATGTTCTGCTTGCGGATCAAATACAGCAGCAAATCCAGCGGGCCTTCGAAGGCATCGAGGAACACTTCCAGGGCATCCGGCGGGATGTACAGGTCCAGCGGCATTTCCATGACCGCCTGGCCATACACCATGGCAAACGGCAGTTCCTGCTGGGCGCCGGCCTGGCTGTCGACGGTTTCCACGGCCGACATTCAGGCCTCGGCCATAAACGGCGCGGGGTCGCCGCAGCCGACACGGATCACTTCGGGGTCGCCGTCGGCCAGGTTGATCACGGTGGACGCCTTGCCGCCGCCGAAACCGCCGTCGATGATCAGGTCGACGTGTTTTTCCAGCAGTTGGCGCATTTCGTAGGGGTCTTCCAGCGGTTCGGTGGCGCCGGGCATGATCAACGACACGCTCATCAGCGGCTCGCCCAACTCGGCCAGCAGCGCCAGGGCGATCGGGTGTTCCGGCACGCGCAGGCCGATGGTGCGCTTCTTCGGATGCAGCAGCAGGCGCGGCACTTCGCGGGTGGCGTTGAGAATAAAGGTGTACGGCCCCGGCGTGTGGGCCTTGAGCAGGCGGAAGGTGCCGGTGTCGACCTTGGCGAACAGGCCCAATTGGGACAGGTCGCTGCAGATCAGCGCGAAGTTGTGCTTGTCGTCCAACTGACGCAGGCGTCTGACACGCTCAACCGCGTTTTTGTCGCCGATCTGACAACCGATGGCGTAGGACGAATCAGTTGGATAGATCACCACGCCACCGGCGCGAATGATCTCCACGGCCTGTTTGATCAGCCGTGGCTGAGGGTTTTCCGGATGAATCTGGAAGAATTGACTCACGTGCTCTACCTGTTCAGACGGTGGCAATAATGGGGTCATGCTTGAATCGCCCCCACAAGAGCGGCAAGTCTTCCGGGACCGGGCGATATTCGCCGATCTCGGACCAGCCGCCTGGGCCATGAAAGTCACTGCCGGCGCTGACCAGCAGACCAAATTCGCGGGCAAGAATCGCCAGGCTGCCAACCTGTTCGGCGGGTTGATGCCCGTTGACCACTTCAATTGCGTGGCCGCCCGCACCAATATAGTCGCCAATCAGCTTGCGACGCTTGCTGCGGGTGAAATCGTAATGCCAGGGATGTGCCAGGCTGACCCAGGCCCCGGAGGCCCGCAGGGTCTCGACGGTGTCGTCCAAGGTCGGCCAATGCTGCTTGACGTCGCCCAGTTTGCCGGCGCCCAGCCATTTGCGAAAGGCTTCGGCGCGGTCCCGGACAAACCCTTCACGCACCATCCAATCGGCGAAATGCGGCCGGGCCGGTGCGTTGCCGCTGTCGCCCAGTTCCTGCTGGATGGCCCGGGCGCCATCGAGGGCGTTGGGCATACCTTTAAGGCCGAGCTTGCGGCTTATTTCTTCGGAACGCAGCCAGCGGCCAGCGTGCAATTGAGCGATGGCCTCCACCAGCGCGGGGGCTTTTTGGTCAAAACCGTAGCCGAGCACATGAATGGTGGCGCCGCCCCAGGTGCAGGACAATTCCACGCCGTTGACCAGTTGCATGCCCAGCGCCTGGGCGGCTTCGCGGGCCTCGTCGAGGCCTTCGAGGGTATCGTGGTCGGTCAACGACAGGACTCGCACGCCTTTTTCAAACGCACGCGCAACCAATACCGCAGGCGCCAGGGCGCCATCGGAGGCCGTGCTGTGGCAGTGCAAATCAACATTCACGGAAGTGTGTAACCTCAAGTCAGGTGGCGCTTTCGCTACCAAGGATGTTTGTTATTATGCCGCCACATCCAGCTTCTGGCTCTTACTGTGAAACAATTCATCGACTTCATCCCGCTGTTGCTGTTTTTCATCGTTTACAAACTCGACCCCAGGGTCATCGATCTCGCCGGCCATGAACTGACCTTCGGAGGCATCTACAGCGCCACCGCCGTGCTGATCATCAGCTCCATCGTGGTCTACGGCGCCATCTTCATCTCCCAGCGCAAACTCGAAAAAAGCCAATGGCTGACCCTGGTCGCCTGCCTGGTCTTCGGCAGCCTGACCCTGGCCTTCCACAGCGAAACCTTCCTTAAATGGAAAGCCCCGGTGGTGAACTGGCTGTTCGCCCTGGCGTTTATCGGTAGCCACTTCGTTGGCGATCGCCTGTTGATCAAGCGCATCATGGGCCATGCCCTGACCCTGCCGGAACCGGTGTGGACACGCCTGAACGTGGCCTGGATCGTGTTTTTCCTGTTCTGCGGCGGCGCCAACCTGTTCGTGGCCTTCACCTTCCAGGACTACTGGGTCGACTTCAAGGTGTTCGGCAGCCTGGGCATGACCGTATTGTTCCTGGTCGGCCAGGGCATCTACCTGTCGCGCCACCTGCATGAAACCGACTCCACTACGCCGAAAACCGAGGACTGACATGCTCTACGCCATCATTGCCACCGACGTTGCCAACTCGCTGGAAAAACGCCTGTCCGTGCGCCCGGCCCACGTCGAGCGCCTGAAAGTGCTGCAGGCCGAAGGCCGCATCGTGTTGGCCGGCCCGCACCCGGCGATCGACAGCAACGACCCGGGCGCCGCCGGTTTCACCGGTAGCCTGATCGTTGCCGAGTTCGCGTCCCTGGCCGATGCCCAAGCCTGGGCCAAGGCTGACCCGTATGTGGCGGCCGGCGTCTACGCGGATGTAGTGATCAAACCGTTCAAGCAAGTCCTGCCTTGACCCCGGTCGCGCCGAACCAATTCGGTTCGGCGCACTCCTAATTGCTCATTATTCTGGGTAACCTGCCGACAACGTTCTGAATATTCGTGTGGAATCAGGAGTTCCGATGCGCTTACGTCAGTTGTGTCTGTTGGCAGTGTTAATGATCGGGGCTACGGCCCACGCTGAAGAAACCTCGAACACCGGCAGTTCTACGCCCCTGTCCTTGAGTGCCGGCAGCCAGATCACCGAATTGCAGCAACGCTTGAAAGAAAGCGAACGGCTGCGTGAAGAACTGAGCAAGCAACTGCAAACCACGGATGCTGCCCGGGAAAGCGCCCAACTGAGTCGCTTGCGCCAAGAGAATCAACGCCTGGCCCAGCAACTCAAAGAGACACAGGGCGGCGGCTTGACCCGATGGCTGACCGAGCAACAGCAGTGGTTTGTCACCGGCGCAGCCGTCGCACTGATCGCGTTGCTGTGCGGGATCTTCGCCAGTGGTGGGCACCGTCGCCGTCGACAATGGCTAAATTGAGTGAGTCATGAGCGAGCTGTTACTGATAGATGATGACCAGGAGCTCTGCGAGCTGCTGACCAGTTGGTTGAGCCAGGAAGGCTTCCAGGTGCGCGCCTGCCACGACGGTTTGAGCGCCCGCAAAGCCTTGGCCGACAGCGCCCCGGCGGCCGTGGTGCTCGACGTGATGCTGCCCGACGGCAGTGGTCTGGAGCTGCTCAAGCAATTGCGCAACGACCATCCGGAGCTGCCGGTGCTGATGCTGTCGGCCCGGGGCGAGCCGCTGGACCGTATCCTCGGCCTGGAACTGGGCGCCGACGACTACCTGGCCAAGCCCTGTGACCCACGGGAGCTGACTGCCCGCCTGCGCGCAGTGTTGCGCCGCAGCCACCCGGCCGCCGTGTCGACCCAACTGGAACTGGGCGACCTGTGCTTCAGCCCGGTGCGCGGCGTGGTCAGCATCGACAATCAGGAATTCACCCTCACCGTTTCCGAAAGCCGCCTGCTCGAAGCCTTGCTGCGTCAGCCCGGCGAACCGCTGGATAAACAGGAACTGGCGCAGATTGCCCTCGGCCGCAAGCTGACCCTCTATGATCGCAGCCTCGACATGCACGTCAGCAACCTGCGCAAAAAGATCGGCCCGCACCCGGATGGCCGGCCACGGATCGTGGCGTTGCGCAGCCGCGGCTACTACTACAGCCTATGAGCCCAGCAACACTCTGATCCCACATTTGATCTGCTCGGCCCCCAGGGTTTTGTCAGCTTCCAGCAAAACCCTCTTTACCCAAGCTTTACCCACACCTGACCGCCGCTGACCTTGATCTCCGTAATCTACTCACATCCGGACTCACCGGAATAGAGACAGGAGAATCACCATGCGCAAGACCCTAATCGCCCTGATGTTCGCCGCAGCCCTGCCCACCGTGGCCATGGCAGCAATGCCTGAAGGCCCAGGCCCGATGGGCGGCCCTGAAGGCCACATGATGGGTGGCCCAGGCTTTGACGGTGAACACGGTCCGCGTGGCAAAGGTGGCCCGTTCAGCCAGCTGGATTTGAGCAAGGAACAACGCCAGCAGATCGGCAAGCTGATGGGCGACCAATGGCACGCTCGCAAAGACCTGGTCAAAAAGTACCTGGACAAACTCCCGGCCGCTGACCAGAAAGCCATGCAGGATGAAATCGCCGCCGGCAGGCAGAAAACCCAGGCCGACGTCCGTGCCGTGCTCAAGCCCGACCAGCAGAAGAAATTCGACGAGATCATCAAGAAGCAAGAACAACGCCGCGCCGAGTGGAAGGAATTCCAGGCATGGAAAGCGCAGCAGCCGCAAAAAGCGCAATAATGTTCTAGCTTCACTGCCCCAGCCCAGCGGTTCGCGCCGCTGGGCTTTTCCTGTTTGAGGGTTTCCTGTGCGTTCATTGTTCTGGCGTATCCTGGCCAGTTTCTGGCTGGCCATCGCCTTGGTTGCCGGGCTGTCGATCCTGCTTGGGCATATGCTCAACCAGGACGCCTGGATTCTCAGCCGCCATCCCGGCCTCAATAACCTGGCCCAAGAGTGGACCCAACTCTACGAAGCCCAGGGCGAAGACGCCGCGCAGGACTTGCTGCAACAGCGCAAGCGCCAGTACCACATTGACGTGCAAGTACTCAACGAAAGCGGCGAGCCCGTGGTACGCGGCACCTTTCCGCGCCGCGCCGCCGCCTTCGAAGCCCGGCAGAACGACAGCAAGGACGGCCACCTGCCCTGGCGGCGCCTGACCGCCGAGTACACCAGCGAGAAAACCGGCGACACCTACCTGCTGATCTACCGCATCCCCCATCCGGAACTGGACGCCTGGCACCGCAGCAGCCTGGCGTGGCCGTTGAGCGCATTGGCGATTGCCCTGGTGGTGCTGACCCTGTTCAGCCTGCTGGTGACGCTGTCCATCACCCGCCCTTTGAGCCGTCTGCGCGGCGCGGTGCATGACCTCGGGCAGGCCACCTACCAGCAGAACAGCCTGGCGCAACTGGCCAACCGCCGCGATGAGTTCGGCGTCCTCGCCAACGACTTCAACCGCATGGGCGCGCGCCTGCAGAGCCTGATCGGCAGCCAGCGCCAGTTGCTGCGGGACGTGTCCCACGAACTGCGCTCGCCCCTGGCCCGCCTGCGTATCGCCCTGGCCCTGGCCGAACGTGCCGGCCCCGAGGAGCGCGAAAAACTCTGGCCACGCCTGACCCGCGAGTGTGACCGCCTGGAAGCGCTGATCAGCGAAATCCTGGTGCTGGCCCGGGTCGATGCCGACAACGCCAGCGCCGAAGAGGTGGACCTCATCGCGCTGCTCAAGACCCTGCAAAAGGACGCCCAACTCAGCGCGCCGGACCAGGTGGTACAACTGAACACCGATCCCGACCTGCGCCTCAAAGGCTGGCCGACCATGATCGAACGCGCCGTGGATAACCTGCTGCGCAATGCCCAGCGCTTCAACCCGCCAGGCCAACCGATCGAATTGCAGGCGCGCCGCCTGGGCGAACGCATTCTGATCAGCGTGCGCGATCACGGCCCCGGCGTCGAGGCCGAGCACCTGAGCCAGTTGGGCGAGCCGTTCTACCGCGCGCCCGGCCAAACGGCGCAGGGCCACGGCCTGGGCCTGGCGATTGCACGGCGCGCAGCGGAACGCCATGGCGGCAACCTGATCCTGACCAATCATCCCGACGGTGGTTTCAGCGCCAGCATCGACCTGCCATTGACGCCGGGGGTTGTCACACCGGTGTGATGATCTTCTATAGTGGCCCTTCTCTTATGGAGGGCCTTCGATGACTGACCTGCTGACGCCGATCCAAGCCGCACTCGATCTACCGCGCACCCCGCTGACCTCGACCGGGGCCGGCGCCCTGCCGTCGATCTTCGCCGTGAGCGACCTGGCCTGCGCCAGCATCGGCGCCGCCGGCCAGGCGGTTGCCCAACTCATCCTGCAACAGACCGGGCGCTTGCCCAGCGTGAGCGTGGACCGACGCCTCGCCTCGTTCTGGTTCTCTTCTTCGATCCGCCCCACAGGCTGGCAAGTACCGCCACTGTGGGACCCGGTGGCCGGCGACTATGCCAGCGCCGACGGCTGGATTCGCTTGCACACCAACGCGCCCCATCACCGTGCGGCTGCCGAGCGGGTGCTGGGCCACGTCGCTGACCGTGCCGAGATGGCGAGCAAGGTCGCCGCGTGGAACGCTGCCGAGCTGGAGCAGGCGATTGTCGATGCCGGCGGTTGTGCCGCGCAGATGCGGTCGTGGCAGGCCTGGCAGCAACATCCCCAAGGCTTGGCGGTGAATGCCGAGCACCTGGTTCAGCGCCAAACTTTTGAACCCGCTGCCAACAGGCCCTGGCGCGGCGCGGCGGCCCGCCCGCTGGCCGGCCTCAAAGTGCTGGACCTGACCCGCGTGCTGGCCGGCCCCGTGGCCAGTCGTTTTCTCGCCGGGCTAGGCGCGGACGTGTTGCGCATCGACTCGCCGACCTGGAACGAGCCGGGCGTGGTGCCGGAAATGACCCTGGGCAAACGCTGTGCGCGCCTGGACCTGAAAACCGCCACAGACCGCCAGGTTTTCGAAGGGTTGCTCAAAGACACCGACATCCTGTTCCACGGTTACCGCGCCGATGCCCTCGAGCAATTGGGCTACACCGCCAGCGCATTGCAACAGCTCGCCCCCGGCCTGATCGACGTGAGCCTCAACGCCTATGGCTGGAGTGGCCCGTGGCGCAACCGCCGGGGCTTCGACAGCCTGGTGCAGATGAGCTGCGGCATCGCCGACGCGGGCATGGCATGGAAACACACGGATAAACCTGTGCCGCTGCCATTGCAGGCGCTGGATCACGCCACCGGCTACTTGATGGCGGCCAGCGCGATCCAGGCCCTGCGCGAGCGCTTGGCGTCCGACCGTGGCGGCTCGGCGCGATTATCGTTGGCGCGCACGGCAAAATGCTTGATGGAGGCCGGGCCGGTTCCGGAGCAACCGCCATTGCGGGCCGAAGCCCTCGAAGATCAGGGGCTGGTGGTGGAGCAAACCGCCTGGGGACCGGCGCACCGATTGCTCGCGCCGCTGACCATCAGCGGCACACCGTTGCAGTGGGATTTGCCGGCAGGGGAATTGGGGTCGCACCGGCCTCGCTGGTGACCTGAGACCGCCATCGCGGGCGTGCCCGCGATGAGGCCCACACGATCAAGCCACCCTGCTCATAACGACAACACTCCGCTATACAGCCCATACGCCGCCAACCCCGCGCCCGCCATCACACAGGCGAAAATGCCTTTTTCCACATGGGTAAACAACGGCTGGCCCTGCTCGCGCTTGGCCAGGGCAAACAACACCACGCCCGGCGCATACAGCAACGCCGACAGCAGCAGGTACTTCAGCCCACCGGCGTAGAGCAGCCACACCGCGTAGCTCAGTGCAATCAGGCCCACCAGCAGATCTTTCAGGCGCTGGCGCTGGGCGCCTTCGTAGGTTTCTCCGCGCCCGCTCAACAACACCGCGTAGGCCGCCGACCACAGGTAAGGCACCAGGATCATGGACGAGGCCAGGTAAATCAGGGTGGTGTAGGTGCTTTCGGAAAACAGCGTGATGACCAGGAATATCTGGATCATCACATTCGTCAGCCACAGGGCGTTGATCGGCACCTGGTTGGCGTTTTCCTTTTTCAGGAAGGCCGGCATGGTCTTGTCATGGGCCGTGGCGTAGAGAATTTCCGCGCAGAGCAGCGCCCATGACAGCAACGCGCCCAGCAGCGATACCGCCAAACCGATGCTGATCAACAGCGCGCCCCACGGCCCGACGATGTGCTCCAGCACGCCGGCCAGGGACGGATTCTGCAATTTCGCCAGTTCCGGCTGGCTCATGATGCCCAGGGAGAGCAGGTTCACCAGCACCAGCAGCGCCAGCACGCCGAGAAACCCGATCACCGTGGCCCGGCCCACATCCGAACGTTTCTCCGCCCGTGCCGAATACACGCTGGCGCCCTCGATGCCAATAAACACGAACACCGTGACCAGCATCATATTGCGCACCTGGTCCACCACACTGCCGAATTGCGGCTTGCCCAAGCCCCATATGTCAGCCGTGAAGATATCCGCCTTGAATGCCACGCCGGCGATGACCACGAACATCAGCAACGGTACGAGCTTGGCCACGGTGGTGATCTGGTTGATGAACGCCGCCTCCTTGATCCCGCGCATCACCAGGAAATGCACGGCCCACAGCAACAACGAGGCGCAGCCGATGGCCACTGGCGTATTGCCCTCGCCGAACACCGGAAAAAAGTAGCCAAGGGTGCTGAACAGCAACACGAAGTAGCCGACATTGCCCATCCACGCACTGATCCAGTAACCCCAGGCGGACGAGAAGCCCATGTAGTCGCCGAAACCGGCCTTGGCGTAGGCATACACCCCGGAATCCAGCTCGGGCTTGCGGTTGGCCAGGGTCTGGAACACAAACGCCAGGGTCAGCATACCCACGGCTGTAATCGCCCAGCCGATCAATACCGCGCCGACTTCGGCGCGCGCGGCCATATTTTGTGGCAAGGAAAAAATCCCCCCGCCGATCATGGAGCCCACCACCAGGGCGATCAAGGCGCTGAGTCGAAGCTTTTCAGACGATTGCGACATGAACTCTCCAGAGTCAAAAACAAATGAGCGAACGACTGTGTACTCAACTAATTTGCACGAGAGCTCCCGCGTTTATCAGGTATCGCGAACAAAACGCGGGTTCTAATAACCCAAAGGCATGTCAATAACTAGAGTTTAGGCAAATTTATAAATTAAATAAGTATTGAATTTTACGAACATCAGCGGTTTGCCGAGTCACCCCGGAAAAAGTTTGCACATTCACAGAAAGGGGCTAGCTTAAATCGTCTCTGCAATCAGCAAACCTTAACAATAAAAGCGCATAAAGGCTCTGCCACGAGGGTCTGCGCCAGGCTATTGCGCCCGCACTGTTTTCGGCCTAAGTCATTAATTCACAATGGAATGTGCCAATGATGTGATCTAAGTCAGTTGCTTGAATAGCACGCAGAATTATTCTGTGCTCTCTCTTCTCCTGCATTGGAGTTATGCAATGTCTGAATCTCCCGGAAAACTTCGACTTGGTGCACTGGTTGCACTTGTCGTGGGCTCAATGATTGGCGGCGGGATCTTCTCTCTGCCGCAAAACATGGCAGCCAGCGCCGATGTCGGTGCCGTTCTGATCGGTTGGGTGATTACCGCTGTAGGTATGTTGACCCTGGCGTTTGTGTTCCAGACCCTGGCCAACCGCAAACCCGACCTCGACGGCGGCGTATACGCCTATGCCAAGGCCGGTTTCGGCGACTACATGGGCTTCTCCTCTGCCTGGGGTTACTGGATCAGCGCCTGGCTGGGCAACGTCGGTTACTTCGTACTCTTGTTCAGCACCCTCGGCTACTTCTTCCCGATCTTTGGCGAGGGCAACACCCCGGCCGCAGTGATTGGCGCCTCGGTGCTGCTGTGGGCCGTGCATTTCCTGGTACTGCGCGGGATCAAGGAAGCGGCGTTCATCAACCTCGTGACCACCGTCGCCAAGGTCGTGCCGCTGGTGCTGTTCGTGCTGATTGCGGTGTTTGCATTCAAGCTGGACATCTTCACCGCTGACATCTGGGGCCTGAAAAACCCCGACCTGGGCAGCGTGATGAACCAGGTGCGCAACATGATGCTGGTCACCGTATGGGTGTTCATCGGCATCGAAGGCGCGAGCATCTTCTCGGCGCGGGCCGAAAAACGCAGCGACGTGGGCAAGGCCACCGTGATCGGTTTTATCACCGTGCTGCTGTTCCTGATGCTGGTCAACGTGCTGTCCCTGGGCATCATGACCCAACCGGAACTGGCCAAGCTGCAGAACCCGTCGATGGCGGCCGTGCTGGAGCACGTCGTGGGCCACTGGGGCGCCGTGTTGATCAGCGTCGGCCTGGTCATCTCGCTGCTCGGCGCGCTGCTGTCGTGGGTGTTGCTGTGCGCGGAGATCATGTTCGCCGCCGCCAAGGACCACACCATGCCGGAGTTCCTGCGCCGCGAAAACGCCAACCACGTGCCGGCCAATGCCCTGTGGCTGACCAACGCACTGGTCCAGGTGTTCCTGGTGATTACCCTGTTTTCCGCCAGCACGTACCTGTCGCTGATCTACCTCGCCACCTCGATGATCCTGGTGCCTTACCTGTGGTCGGCAGCTTATGCGCTGCTGCTGGCGGTACGTGGCGAGACCTACGAAAACGCCCCGGCCGAGCGCAGAAAGGACCTGATCATCGGCGCGATCGCGCTGATCTACGCGGTCTGGCTGCTCTACGCCGGCGGCACCAAATACCTGCTGCTCTCCGCCCTGCTCTATGCCCCTGGCGCGATCCTGTTCGCCAAGGCCAAGCATGAACTGGGCAAACCGATTTTCACCAACGTCGAGAAGCTGATTTTCGCCGCAGTGGTTGTTGGCGCCCTGGTGGCTGCCTATGGCCTCTACGCCGGCTTCCTGACTATGTAATTATTGTTCACTGGAGGATCTGTAATGACCACGGAAAAAGTGAAGTACGGCGTACATTCCGAAGCCGGCAAACTGCGCAAAGTCATGGTGTGCTCCCCAGGTTTGGCCCACCAGCGGCTGACCCCCAACAACTGCGATGAACTGCTGTTCGATGACGTGCTGTGGGTGGCCCAGGCCAAGCGCGACCATTTCGACTTTGTCACCAAGATGCGCGAGCGGGACATTGATGTGCTGGAAATGCACAACCTGCTGACCGATATCGTCGCCATGCCCGAAGCCCTGGACTGGATTCTGGAACGCAAGATCACCGCCAATACAGTGGGTCTGGGCCTGGTCGATGAAGTCAGCTCCTGGCTGCGCAGTCTGGAGCCGCGCAAAACCGCCGAGTTCCTGATTGGTGGCGTATCGGCCGATGACCTGCCGAGCAGCTTCGGCGGCAAGACCATCGAGATGTTCCGCGATTTCCTCGGCCACTCCAGCTTCATTCTGCCGCCGCTGCCCAACACCCAGTTCACCCGCGACACCACTTGCTGGATCTACGGTGGCGTGACGCTGAACCCGATGTACTGGCCGGCGCGACGTCAGGAAACCCTGCTGGCCAGCGCCATCTACAAATTCCACCCCGAGTTTACCAACGCGGACTTCCAGATCTGGTACGGCGACCCTGACCTGGAACACGGTGCCGCCACGCTGGAAGGCGGTGACGTCATGCCAATTGGCAATGGCGTCGTGTTGATCGGCATGGGCGAGCGCTCGTCCCACCAGGCCATCGGCCAGTTGGCGCGCAACCTGTTCAAAAACAAAGCAGTGGAACGGGTGATCGTTGCCGGCCTGCCAAAATCCCGCGCGGCGATGCACCTGGACACCGTGTTCAGCTTCTGTGACCGCGATCTGGTCACCATCTTCCCTGAAGTGGTCAACCAGATCGTCGCCTTCACCCTGCGCCCCGACGAAAGCAAGCCGCACGGCATCGATATCCAACGGGAGAAAACCAACTTCCTCGATACCGTGGCCGCAGCGCTCAACCTCAAGGCCTTGCGCGTCGTCGAAACCGGCGGCAACAGCTTCGCCGCCGAGCGCGAGCAGTGGGATGACGGCAACAACGTGGTGGCCCTGGAGCCTGGCGTGGTGATCGGCTACGACCGCAACACTTCCACCAACACCCTGCTGCGCAAGGCCGGCGTGGAAGTCATCACCATCAGCGCCGGTGAACTCGGCCGTGGCCGTGGCGGCGGCCACTGCATGACCTGCCCGATCATCCGCGACCCTATCGATTATTAATTTTCCAGCCTTGGCCGCCGCTCACAAGGCGTCGGCCAAGGGGATAACCTAAACAGAAGGAGATCCACCATGGCTTTCAACATGCGCAACCGCAGCCTGCTCTCGCTGATGCACCACACCACTCGCGAGCTCAACTACCTGCTGGACCTGTCCCGCGACCTCAAACGCGCCAAATACACCGGCACCGAGCGTCCGCACTTGCAGGGCAAGAACATTGCGCTGATCTTCGAAAAAACCTCGACCCGCACCCGTTGCGCATTCGAAGTAGCGGCCCACGACCAGGGCGCCCACGTCACCTATATCGACCCGGTGTCGTCGCAGATCGGCCACAAAGAAAGCATGAAAGACACCGCCCGCGTCCTCGGCCGGATGTTCGATGCCATTGAATACCGTGGCTTCGCGCAGGAAATCGTCGAAGAGCTGGCCAAGTTCGCCGGTGTGCCGGTGTTCAACGGCCTGACCGCCGAATTCCACCCGACCCAAATGATCGCCGACACCCTGACCATGCGCGAACACTGCGACAAGCCGCTGCATGACATCAGCTACGCCTACCTGGGCGACGCCCGCTACAACATGGGCAACTCGCTGCTGATGATCGGCGCCAAGCTGGGCATGGACGTGCGCATCGGCGCGCCGAAAGCCCTGTGGCCACACGAAGATTTCATCAAGCAGTGCCAGGCCTTTGCCGAGGAAAGCGGCGCGCGCATCACCATCACCGAAGACCCTGTCGCGGCGGTGAAAGGCGTGGACTTCATCCACACCGATATCTGGGTGTCCATGGGCGAGCCGGTGGAAGCGTGGGACGAGCGTATCGAGCAACTGCTGCCGTACCAGGTCAACGCCAAGATGATGAAAGCCTCGGGCAACCCTCGGGTGAAGTTCATGCACTGCCTGCCGGCCTTCCATAACAGCGAAACCAAGGTTGGCAAGGACATCGCCGCGCGTTATCCGAACCTGGCCAATGGCGTGGAAGTGACCGAAGAGGTGTTTGAATCCCCGGCCAACATCGCCTTTGAGCAAGCGGAAAACCGCATGCACACCATCAAGGCGATCCTGGTATCGACGTTGGCGGATATCTAAACGATCCACTGTCGAAACACGGTCAAATGTGGGAGGGGCGGTGCGACGATTCGACTTGCCCCCGATAGCGGTGTATCAGTCGACACAAGTATTGAATGTTAGCCCGCCATCGGGAGCACGCTCCCTCCCACACTTAGTCCTGTGTTCACACGCTGAACTCTAGAAGGATTGCATTATGCGTATCGTCGTTGCTCTGGGCGGTAACGCCCTACTCCGCCGTGGTGAACCCATGACAGCGGACAACCAACGCGCCAATATCCGAATCGCCACCGAACAGATTGCCAAGATCCATTCCGGCAACGAGCTGGTGATCGCCCACGGTAACGGCCCGCAAGTCGGCCTGCTGTCGTTGCAGGCGGCGGCCTACACCAGCGTCTCGCCGTACCCGCTGGACGTGCTCGGCGCGGAAACCGAAGGCATGATCGGTTACATCATCGAACAGGAACTGGGCAACCTGCTGGACTTCGAAGTCCCGTTTGCCACCCTGCTCACCCAGGTTGAAGTGGACGCCAACGACCCGGCCTTCAAGAAACCCAGCAAACCGATCGGCCCGGTGTACTCCCAGGCCGAAGCCGAGAAACTCGCGGCTGAAAAAGGCTGGACCATCGCCCCGGATGGCGATAAATACCGTCGCGTCGTCGCCAGCCCGCGGCCGAAACGCATCTTCGAAATTCGCCCGATCCAATGGCTGCTGGAAAAAGGCAGCATCGTGATCTGCGCCGGCGGTGGCGGTATCCCGACGATGTATGGCGAAGACGGCAAGCTCAAGGGCATCGAGGCCGTGATCGACAAGGACCTGTGCTCATCGCTGCTGGCTTCGCAACTGGAAGCTGATTTGCTGGTGATTGCCACCGACGTCAATGCCGCCTTTATCGACTTCGGCAAGCCGACCCAGAAGGCCATCGGCCAGGCCCACCCGGATGAAATGGAAAGGCTTGGTTTCGCCGCCGGTTCCATGGGGCCGAAAGTGCAAGCAGCCTGCGAGTTCGCGCGTCAGACTGGCAAAACCGCAGTGATCGGTTCACTCTCCGACATCGAAGCCATCGTCCAGGGCCTGGCAGGCACCCGTATCAGCACGGCGACCCCAGGCATCCGTTATCTGTGAAGTAGAGGAAAAACGCCTATGGCTACCTTTGAACCCGGGCATTTGCACATCGAACGCCACGCGCTGAACGACGCCGACTACAGCTACAACCTGCACATCGACTATGAAGTCAGCCAGCACCCCAATGAAGGCCAGGGGATGCTGTTCACGCTGCATGGCTCGGTGCAGGACAAGGACCTCAAGGAAGAGTTCTTCCTGCCCAAGGACCAGGCATTCGACTTTGCCCGGCATGCGATGAATATCGCGCAGAAGTATGGGATGCCGAAGATCGCGACGCTCAACGGCGACATGCACAAGCAGTACGACTTGATGTTCGAGGACGTGCGGCATCAGTTGAATGTGAAACCGGGCGATCCGGTCAAACCCGAACACCTCGCATAACACGATCCAAATGAGGGAGGGGCTTGCTCCCTCCCCCATTTTTGATCTCCCCCCCTGTCTGGCATACTTGCCGCCTCTCGCTCCCCAGAATTGTCAGCCGCCCCATGCGTATCCACGTCAGCTTCATCGACCGCGTCGGCATTACCCAGGAAGTCCTGGCCTTGCTCGGTGGGCGCAATCTCAACCTGGACGCGGTAGAAATGGTGCCGCCGAATGTCTACATCGACGCGCCGACCCTGAGCGCCGAAGTCCTCGAAGAGCTGCGGGACGCGCTGTTCAGCGTCAACGGCGTGCAGACGGTGACGGTGGTGGACATCCTCCCCGGCCAACGCCGCCACCTGCAACTCGACGCCCTGCTCGCGGCCATGACCGACCCGGTGCTGGCCCTGGACAGCGCGGGTAAGATCCTGCTGGCCAACCCGGCGTTGATCGCCCTGTACGGTCGCGAGCCGGCCGGGGAAAGCATCAGCGAACTGTTCAACGATCCGGCCTTGCTCGACACCTTGCTGGAGCAAGGCTTTCGCTTGCCGCTGCGCGAGATCAGCGTCAACGGCCAGACCTTGCTGCTGGAGGCCACGCCGATCACCGATGCCGGTGCCCTGCTCAGCCTCTACCAGCCCAACCGCATCGGCGAACAGTTGTCGGCCCTGCACCATGACCATGCCGAAGGCTTCGATGCGCTGCTCGGCGATTCGCCGGCTATTCGCACCCTCAAGGCGCGTGCGCAGCGTGTCGCTGTGCTCGACGCACCGCTGTTGATCCAGGGCGAGACCGGCACCGGCAAAGAACTGGTGGCGCGAGCCTGCCACGCCATCAGCGCGCGCTGCAGTGCGCCGTTCCTGGCGTTGAACTGTGCGGCGCTACCGGAAAACCTCGCCGAAAGCGAACTGTTCGGCTACGCCCCCGGCGCCTTCACCGGGGCCCAGCGCGGCGGCAAGCCGGGGCTGATGGAACTGGCCAACCAGGGCACGGTGTTTCTCGATGAGATCGGCGAAATGTCGCCGTACCTGCAGGCCAAGCTGCTGCGTTTTCTCAATGACGGTAGTTTTCGCCGGGTAGGCGGCGACCGTGAAGTGAAGGTGAACGTGCGTATCCTCAGCGCCACCCACCGCGACCTGGAAAAGATGGTCGCCGAGGGCACCTTTCGCGAAGACCTGTTCTATCGCCTCAACGTCCTCAATGTCGAAGTGCCGCCCCTGCGCGAGCGAGGCCAGGACATTCTGCTGCTGGCGCGCTACTTCATGCAGCAGGCCTGCGCGCAGATCCAGCGCCCGATCTGCCGCCTGGCGCCGGGCACTTACCCGGCATTGCTGGGCAACCGCTGGCCGGGCAATGTGCGACAGTTGCAGAACGTGATCTTCCGCGCCGCCGCCATCTGCGAAAGCAGCCTGGTGGACATCGGCGACCTGGACATCGCCGGCACCTCGGTCGCACGCCAGAGCGACAGCGAAATCGACAGCCTGGAGCAGGCCGTGGAAGACTTCGAACGCAGCCTGCTGGAGAAGCTCTACACCAGCTACCCCTCGACCCGCCAGTTGGCGAGCCGCCTGCACACCTCCCACACCGCTATCGCCCATCGCCTGCGCAAATACGGCATCCCCAACAAACCCTGATCTGGGCGCCTACAGGGCTCGCATTCCAAATCGGGTCTGAGAACGACATCAACTGTACTGAAAGCGCTACAGCGTAACGATATCGCTACAACCCTGTTTTTTGCGCGCCATGCAAGGCTTTGATCCACATAGGCTTTTTTTCTTGCGGCGAAGTGTAGCGAAATCGCTACAGCCTCAGCCGGCAACGCATTCGTCATTTTTATCAAGTCATTGATTTATAAGTAATTAATGACATTGGCCGCGATATTGCTAAGTAACTCCCCATTATTCCAATCCCGTCCACCAGACGAATCTGGCCCCGAGGAGTTTCCATGAGCGAGTTGCGTTTCACTGAAGATCACGAATGGCTGCGCGCCGAAGCTGACGGCAGCGTCACCGTGGGTATCACCGCGTTCGCGCAAAACGCGCTGGGTGATGTGGTTTTCGTGCAACTGCCGGAGTTGCAGGCCTACGACAAGGGCGCCGAAGCGTCCACCGTGGAATCAGTCAAAGCCGCCAGTGGCGTGTACATGCCGTTGGACGGTGAAGTCCTCGAAGTGAACGCCGAGCTGGAGGGCCGCCCGGAACTGGTCAACGAAGACCCGATGGGCGAAGGCTGGTTCTTCCGCTTTAAACCCGCCGATGCCGATGCAGTGGCTACGCTGTTGGATCAGGATGCGTATGACCGCCTGATCAAAGCCAACGCACAAGCCTGAGGAGCGCGCCATGACGATCAACTTGAGCACCGCCAACGAATTCATCGCCCGCCACATCGGCCCGCGCCAGGAAGATGAGCTGCAGATGCTCGCCAGCCTGGGCTTTGATTCCCTGGAAGGCCTGAGCGCCAGTGTGATCCCGGAAAGCATCAAGGGCACCAGCGTGCTCGGCCTGGAAGATGGCTTGAGCGAAGCCGAGGCCCTGGCCAGGATCAAGGCCATCGCCAGCCAGAACCAACTGTTCAAGACCTACATCGGCCAGGGCTACTACAACTGCCATACGCCGTCGCCGATCCTGCGCAACCTCTTGGAAAACCCGGCCTGGTACACCGCCTACACCCCGTACCAACCGGAGATTTCCCAGGGTCGCCTGGAAGCGCTGTTGAACTTCCAGACCCTGATCAGCGACCTCACCGGCCTGCCGATTGCCAACGCTTCACTGCTTGACGAAGCCACCGCCGCCGCCGAAGCCATGACCTTCTGCAAACGCCTGAGCAAGAACAAAAGCAGCAATGCCTTCTTCGCTTCGATCCACAGCCACCCGCAAACCCTCGACGTGCTACGCACCCGTGCCGAGCCGCTGGGCATCGACGTGGTGGTGGGCGATGAACGCGAACTGAGCGATGTCAGCCCGTTCTTCGGCGCCCTGTTGCAATACCCGGCCAGCAATGGCGACGTGTTTGATTATCGCGAACTGACCGAACGCTTCCACGCCGCCAATGCTCTGGTGGCCGTGGCCGCCGACCTGCTGGCCCTGACCTTGCTGACCCCACCGGGTGAGTTCGGCGCCGACGTGGCCATCGGCAGCGCCCAACGCTTCGGCGTCCCGCTGGGCTTTGGCGGCCCGCACGCGGCGTATTTCTCCACCAAGGATGCGTTCAAGCGCGACATGCCGGGCCGTCTGGTCGGGGTTTCGGTCGACCGCTTCGGCAAGCCGGCCCTGCGCCTGGCCATGCAGACCCGCGAGCAACATATCCGCCGCGAGAAAGCCACCAGCAACATCTGCACCGCCCAGGTCCTGCTCGCCAACATCGCCAGCATGTACGCCGTGTACCACGGCCCGAAAGGCCTGACCCAGATCGCCCAGCGCATTCACCAGTTGACCGCGATCCTGGCCAACGGCTTGCGCGCCCTGGGCCTGAAGGTCGAGCAAGAACACTTCTTCGACACCCTGACCCTCAACACCGGCGCGCGCACCGCCGCCCTGCACGACCAGGCCCGCGCCCAGCGCATCAACCTGCGTGTGGTGGACGGTGAGCGTCTCGGCCTGTCGGTCGACGAAACCACCACCCAGGCCGATATCGAAACCTTGTGGGCACTCTTCGCCGACGGTAAAGCCCTGCCGGACTTCGCCGCCAAGGTCGAAGGCAGCCTGCCGGCCGCGCTGCTGCGTCAGTCGCCGATCCTCAGCCACCCGGTGTTCAACCGTTATCACTCCGAAACCGAGCTGATGCGCTACCTGCGCAAGCTGGCCGACAAGGACCTGGCGCTGGACCGCACCATGATCCCGCTGGGCTCCTGCACCATGAAGCTCAACGCCGCCAGCGAAATGATCCCGGTGACCTGGGCCGAGTTCGGCGCCCTGCACCCGTTCGCCCCAGCCGAACAAAGCGCCGGCTACCTGCAACTGACCACCGAGCTGGAAGCCATGCTCTGCGCGGCCACCGGCTACGATGCCATCTCGCTGCAACCGAACGCCGGTTCCCAGGGCGAATACGCGGGCCTCTTGGCGATTCGTGCCTATCACCAGAGCCGTGGCGATGAGCGCCGCGACATCTGCCTGATCCCGTCATCGGCCCACGGCACCAACCCGGCCACCGCCCACATGGCCGGCATGCGCGTGGTCGTGACCGCCTGCGACAGCCGCGGCAACGTCGACATCGAAGACCTGCGCGCCAAAGCCATCGAGCACCGCGACCACCTCGCCGCGCTGATGATCACCTACCCGTCGACCCACGGCGTGTTCGAAGAAGGTATCCGCGAGATCTGCGGGATCATTCACGACAACGGCGGCCAGGTGTACATCGACGGCGCCAACATGAACGCCATGGTCGGCCTGTGCGCGCCGGGCAAGTTCGGCGGCGACGTGTCCCACCTGAACCTGCACAAGACCTTCTGCATCCCCCACGGCGGTGGCGGCCCGGGCGTTGGCCCGATCGGCGTCAAATCGCACCTGAGCCCATTCCTGCCCGGCCACGCGGCCATGGCACGCAAGGAAGGCGCGGTGTGCGCGGCGCCGTTCGGCAGCGCAAGCATCCTGCCGATCACCTGGATGTACATCAGCATGATGGGCGGCGCAGGCCTCAAGCGCGCTTCGCAGTTGGCGATCCTGAATGCCAACTACATTTCCCGTCGCCTGGAAGAGCACTACCCGGTGCTCTACACCGGCAGCAACGGCCTGGTGGCGCATGAATGCATCCTCGACCTGCGCCCGTTGAAAGACAGCAGCGGCATCAGCGTAGATGACGTGGCCAAGCGCCTGATCGACTTCGGTTTCCACGCGCCGACCATGTCGTTCCCGGTGGCCGGCACCTTGATGATCGAGCCGACCGAAAGCGAATCCAAGGAAGAACTGGACCGCTTCTGCGACGCGATGATCGCCATCCGCGAAGAAATCCGCGCAGTCGAAAACGGCACCTTGGACAAGGACGACAACCCCCTGAAAAACGCCCCGCACACAGCCGCGGAACTGGTGGGCGAATGGAGCCACCCTTACAGCCGTGAACAAGCGGTGTACCCGGTGGCGTCGTTGATCGACGGCAAGTACTGGCCGCCGGTTGGCCGGGTCGACAACGTGTTCGGCGATCGCAACCTCGTGTGCGCCTGCCCTTCGATCGAGAGCTACGCATAACCCGATCAAAAATGTGGGAGGGGGCTTGCCCCCGATAGCGGTGGATCAGTTATCTATTGATCGACTGACACACCGCCATCGGGGGCAAGCCCCCCTCCCACACTTTGATCGGGTACACCCGACACCTAATAAGAAACCGGAGAACAACTCATGTCGTTAAGCGTGTTCGACCTGTTCAAGATTGGCATCGGCCCCTCCAGCTCCCACACCGTCGGCCCGATGCGCGCCGCCGCCCGCTTTGTCGAGGGGTTGCGCCGTGACGACCTGCTGAGCGCCACCACCTGCGTCAAGGTGGAACTCTATGGCTCACTCGGCGCCACCGGCAAAGGCCACGGCAGCGACAAGGCCGTGCTGCTCGGCCTGGAAGGCGAACACCCGGACACCGTGAACACAGAAACCATCGCCGCACGCCTGGCACAGATGCGCAGCGACGGCCGCTTGAACCTGCTCGGCGAACACAGCATTGCGTTCAACGAGAAAGAACACCTGGCGATGATTCGCAAACCCCTCGCCTATCACCCCAACGGCATGATCTTTCGCGCCTTTGACGCCGCCGGTATCCAGATCCGCAGCCGCGAGTACTACTCGGTGGGCGGCGGTTTTGTGGTGGATGAAGACGCCGCCGGCGCCGACCGGATCGTCGAAGACGCCACCCCCCTGACCTTCCCGTTCAAGAGCGCCAAGGACTTGCTCGGTCATTGCGCCACCTACGGGCTGTCCATCAGCCAGGTGATGCTGACCAATGAAAGTGCCTGGCGCCCCGAAGCCGAAACCCGCAACGGCCTGCTGAAGATCTGGCAGGTGATGCAGGACTGTGTGGACGCCGGCTGTCGCAATGAAGGGATCTTGCCGGGCGGCTTGAAGGTCAAGCGTCGTGCCGCCGCCCTGCATCGCCAGCTATGCAAGAACCCGGAGTCAGCCCTGCGCGACCCGTTGTCGGTACTCGATTGGGTCAACCTGTACGCGCTGGCGGTCAACGAAGAAAACGCCAATGGCGGGCGCGTGGTTACGGCGCCCACCAACGGTGCCGCCGGGATTGTGCCGGCGGTGCTGCATTACTACATGCGCTTCATCCCCGGCGCGAATGAAGACGGCGTGGTGCGCTTTCTGCTCACCGCCGCCGCCATCGGGATTCTGTACAAGGAAAACGCATCAATCTCCGGCGCCGAAGTCGGCTGCCAGGGTGAAGTCGGCGTGGCCTGCTCGATGGCCGCCGGTGCGCTGTGCGAAGTGTTGGGCGGCAGCGTGTCCCAGGTGGAAAACGCCGCCGAGATCGGCATGGAACACAACCTCGGCCTGACGTGCGACCCGATTGGCGGCCTGGTGCAAGTGCCGTGCATTGAGCGCAATGCCATGGGCTCGGTCAAAGCCATCAATGCAGTGCGCATGGCCTTGCGCGGTGATGGGCAGCATTTTGTGTCGCTCGACAAGGTCATCCGCACCATGCGCCAGACCGGCGCCGATATGAAAAGCAAATACAAGGAAACCGCCCGTGGCGGTTTGGCGGTCAACATTATCGAGTGCTGACGCTTAGACACGCGTCCGCACGTTTTTCAGGAGCTGAATATGTCCACCGAAACCCTGTTGAAAACCCCATTGCACGCGCTGCACATCGAACTCGGCGCGCGCATGGTGCCCTTCGCCGGCTACGACATGCCGGTGCAATACCCGCTGGGCGTGATGAAAGAACACCTGCACACCCGTGATCAGGCCGGGCTGTTCGACGTGTCCCACATGGGCCAGATCCGCCTGACCGGCGCCAATGCCGCCAAGGCCCTGGAAACCCTGGTGCCGGTGGATATCATCGACCTGCCGGTCGGCATGCAGCGCTACGCCATGTTCACCAATGACCAGGGCGGCATTCTCGACGACCTGATGGTGGCCAACCTGGGTAACGACGAACTGTTCCTGGTGGTCAACGCGGCCTGCAAGGACCAGGACCTGGCGCACCTGCGCGCCAAAATTGGCGACCAGTGCACCATCGAGCCGTTGTTCGAAGAACGCGCCCTGCTCGCCCTGCAAGGCCCTGCAGCCGTGAAAGTACTGGCGCGCCTGGCCCCTGAAGTGACCAAGATGACCTTCATGCAATTCGCGTCCCTGCGCCTGCTGGGTGTGGACTGCTACGTCAGCCGCTCCGGCTACACCGGTGAAGACGGCTTTGAAATCTCGGTGCCCGCCGCCCACGCCGAAAGCCTGGCCCGCAGCCTGCTGGCCGAGACCGAAGTCCAGGCCATTGGCCTGGGCGCCCGCGACTCGCTGCGCCTGGAAGCCGGCCTGTGCCTGTACGGCCACGATATGAACACCGACACCACCCCGATCGAAGCCAGCCTGCTGTGGGCGATCTCCAAGGCCCGTCGCGCTGACGGCGCACGTGCCGGCGGCTTTCCCGGCGCAGACCGGATCTTTACCCAGCAGCAAGCCGGTGTAAGCCGCAAACGTGTCGGCCTGCTGCCTCAAGAGCGCACGCCAGTGCGTGAAGGTGCGGAAATCGTCGACGAACACGGCACCGTGATCGGCAGCGTCTGCAGCGGCGGCTTTGGCCCAAGCCTCGGCGGCCCATTGGCGATGGCCTACCTGAACAGCGCGTTCACCGCGCTGGATACCGAAGTGTCTGCACTGGTGCGTGGGAAAAAGGTGCCTCTACGTGTAAGTAAAATGCCATTTGTGCCGCAACGTTACTACCGCGGCTGATTGACTGTTCCTATAAGTAACGCGGTCGCAATAACGCGCACTAAACTGTAACGCGACCGCCATAAAACAGTGCATTTCCGATAGTCATTGTTATAGGTATCAACCTATAACAAGTGACTAATTCTATCGAATAAGTCGGTACATGAGTATTCAACGAAATGTCATGAGGCCTAGCAAAAGCTGGGCTTTTTGCAGGGCTTGTTTTTTCTGCATTAGTTGTCGTAGAGTTTGTCCACTGTGTTTGCATGGGTCGCTTGAAACCTGACCTGGGCAGTAGCCAAAGTTTGCTACAACCCGTTCGACGTCTCTTACTTTCCTGCAACCCAGCCCAGTACTCTTTCATGCGAAAGGGACTGTCATTCATTTTTAGCGTCAAGGAAATAAGAAAATGTCGGATAAACGTCAGAGCGGTACCGTCAAGTGGTTCAACGACGAAAAAGGGTTTGGTTTTATCACTCCAGAAAGCGGTCCGGATCTGTTCGTGCATTTCCGCGCTATTCAGGGCAACGGCTTCAAGAGCCTGAAAGAAGGCCAGAAAGTGTCTTTCGTCGCCGTGCAAGGCCAGAAAGGCATGCAGGCTGACGAAGTGATCGCCGAAGGCTGATCCCTCCTGCGACAAAAAGCCCCTGATGGTGACATCAGGGGCTTTTTTATGGGCGCGGTAAGGGCATTGCGCCGTAAAATGCTTTTTTTCTTCAGAGAGCCGGCCATGTCCAAACCCCTGCTGAGCCCCCAAGGCGAATTTCCCGCCGTTGGCCTGGGCCGTCGTCTGGCAGCGATGTTCTATGACTTCCTCCTCTGCACTGCGCTGCTGATTGTCACGGCCTTTATCTACAAGCTGGTGTGGATCGCGTTCGTGGGCGAAGCCAAAATGCGTACCCTCACCGAATCCGGCACGCTGGACGGCGACCCGTTGCTGTCGACGATTCTGTTCTTCGTGCTGTTTGGCTTCTTCGCCAAGTTCTGGACCCATTCCGGGCAGACCCTGGGCATGCAGGTGTGGGGCGTGCGCGTACAGAACGCCGACGGCTCGCGGATCAGCCTGTGGCAGGCGCTGTTGCGCTTTGTGGTGTCGATCGCATCGTGGTTGTGCGTGGGGCTGGGGTTTATCTGGTCGCTGTTCGACAAGCAGAAACGCAGCTGGCATGACATCTACTCGGACACGCAGTTGGTACGGATTCCGAAGCAAAAAAAATAACGCCCTGCTGGTGCGGATCAAAATGTGGGAGGGGGCTTGCTCCCGATAGTGGAGTGTCAGTCACCAGATACATCGACTGATTTACCGCTATCGGGGGCAAGCCCCCTCCCACATGTTCGACCGGGTCAGGCGTTGCCGGCCAGCTTCAGGCGCGCCGCTTGGGTGAAGTCGAGCATGCGCTTGAGCGGGCGCACAGCCTGCGGGATCACCGAAGGCTCGACGAAGATCTCGTTACTGCCCTCACGCAGGCACTGCAGCGTGCGCTCCAACGTATTCATCGCCATCCACGGGCAGTGCGCGCAACTGCGGCACGCCGCGCCGTTGCCGGCGGTAGGCGCTTCGATGAAGACCTTGTCCGGGCACAGCTGCTGCATCTTGTAGAAAATGCCGCGATCGGTGGCGACGATGAACGTTTTGTTCGGTAAACGCTGAGCAGCGGCAATCAGTTGGCTGGTGGACCCCACCGCATCCGCCAGCTCGATCACCGACGTCGGGGATTCCGGGTGGACCAGGATCGCCGCATCCGGGTACAGCGCCTTCATGTCTTCCAACTGCTTGGATTTGAACTCTTCGTGGACGATGCAGGCACCGTCCCACAGCAGCATGTCGGCACCGGTCTGGCGCTGAATGTAAGTGCCCAGGTGTTTGTCCGGCCCCCAGATAATGGTCTCGCCGTTGTCCATCAGGCTTTCGACGATTTCCAGTGCGCAACTGGAGGTCACCACCCAATCCGCCCGCGCCTTGACCGCCGCCGAGGTGTTGGCATACACCACCACGGTGCGCTCAGGGTGCTGATCGCAGAACGCCGAAAACTCATCCACCGGGCAGCCAAGGTCGAGGGAGCACGTAGCTTCCAGGGTCGGCATCAGGATGCGTTTTTCGGGGGTGAGAATTTTGGCGGTCTCGCCCATGAAACGCACGCCGGCGACCAGTACGGTCTTGGCCGGGTGGGCGGCGCCGAAGCGCGCCATTTCGAGGGAATCGGAGACACAGCCGCCGGTTTCTTCGGCCAGGGCCTGAATCACCGGGTCGCAATAGAAGTGGGCGACCAGCACCGCGTCCTGAGCCTTCAGCTCGGCGGCGATGGCAGTACGCAGGCTGGCCTCTTCCTCGGCGCTGAGGGCCTTGGGCTGCTTGGCGTCGAGGTGGGCTTGAACCAGAAGGCGTTCGGAAATTTGCGTCATGTTCGCAAGACCTGCAGGCGCCGTTGCGCGAAAGTCGAGTGTACCACCGGCTCTGGAGCCCTTCGGGCGCCGCCGGACGAAGTGATGTGTCATCAAGCACGGGTTAAGGTGAAGCTGCGCAAGGCTACAGAATATCGAATGGATTCAAAAGCCTAATCTGGCATGGCGCGACGCATCTGGCCATCACCTACTTCTGCGTGTGGGTATTCTGGGAAGCCGACTGTGTGACCGAAGCACGGGTCAATTGGCCGTCTTTATAGGCAAAGCTCGCGGTGCTGCTGGCCCTGTCCTGTACTTGCACATACAGGTAATTCTGCAATTCGCGACTGCCATCAGTTGATGATCTTGCTGACGGCGTCCTGGCTGCTATTTTCCCAGGCCCGCACACTTTCCCGACCCGGCATCTGCCCGTCTCGAGAGTAGATATCAACGACATCGGCAGCCGGATTACCGAGGCTGACCACCGACGCAGGTCGAACCGGCGAGACATTGACAGTGTTCGCCGAAATGGCGAGCGGTGTGGCTGCAGCGCGAACAATGAGGGGATTGCTAGGGATGATCGGAGTTAGCGTAGTCGTGACTGTCCGTGTCTTAAAAGCTTAGCAGCCTCCAATCTAGCCAAGATACGCGCGATTGACAGCATTAAAGCCGAAATAAGTGGCAAAGAGCCATATCAAAAAACTGCCTCTTTGCCGCATCGCGCAGACTCAGGAGCTGTAAGTCAACGCAACACATACCGCGCGATCGCTCGTAGGAATATGTACAGAACGTGCCGGCATTATCGAATGCCCTACCACAGCAAAAGCAGTGCGGTGCGTAAGGAAATCGCTGGTGGGGGGAGGTACGCGTGCATCGCCCAGGAAGAAACCAAGCGCTTTGTGCTGCTGCAAAAGCCCTACGCCACTGAGACGTTGGCCTTACTCCTGCAAAAGGTCGTCAAAGGCCGGCTGGGCCGCTCGCTGGGAGAGGAATAGGTCGAAGCGACCTCAGCGCCAGCACGCACGCAGGCGGAAGCTGAGCCGCGTTTGAGCATCGGAAGGCGGATAGCGTGCGGTGGAACATGCCACGTTGCGCGATCTTTTCACAAGGCAAAAAAAAACCCGGAAATCCTCACTTGCGTGGGCCTTCCGGATTTTCTAAACCGCCAAAAATGGTGGGTCGTGTGGGATTCGAACCTACGACCAATTGGTTAAAAGCCAACTGCTCTACCAACTGAGCTAACGACCCGCTGTGTTGTGGCGCGTATAATACTGATTTCTAAGGATTATTCAACACCTTATTTGAAATAAATCAGAAATAACGCGTTGGGTCCGTAATTCCGGCCGCTTGGAAGCCTTCTGCGCGCAGTCGGCAGCTGTCGCATTTCCCACAAGCGCGGCCGTCATCGTCTGCTTGATAGCAGGAAACAGTCAGCGAGTAATCGACGCCAAGTCCTACGCCAGCCTTCACGATATCGGCCTTGCTGAGGTTCTGCAGCGGCGCCAGGATACGGAAGCCCTGCCCCTCTACGCCGGCCTTGGTCGCCAGGTTGGCCATACGCTCGAACGACTCGACGAACTCTGGGCGGCAGTCCGGGTAGCCGGAATAATCCACCGCGTTAACGCCGATAAAGATATCGCGGGCATTCAGCACTTCTGCCCAGCCGAGGGCCAGGGACAGGAACACGGTGTTGCGCGCCGGTACATAGGTGATCGGGATGCCTTCGCTGGGCGCTTCCGGCACGTCGATGCTGCTGTCGGTGAGGGCCGAGCCGCCGATGCCGTTGAGGTTCAGACCAATGACCTTGTGCTCGGCCACCCCCATTTCGCGGGCGATGCGGGCAGCGGCGTTCAGCTCGGCGCGATGGCGCTGGCCGTAGTCAAAGCTCATGGTGTAGCAGGTATAGCCTTCAGCCTGCGCCATGGCCACCACCGTGGCGGAGTCGAGGCCACCGGACAGCAGGATTACTGCGCGTTTTTGATCAATCGGTTGGTCGGTCATTTCAGCGTCCTGGCTCGTCGTTCCAAAGGTATTTATGCAGCTGCAGTTGCAGACGGACCGGCAGGTTATCAGCCACCACCCAGTCGGCCAGGTCGCGTGCGTTCAGGTCGTGATGGCTTGGCGAGAACAGCACCTCGCCCGCGCGGCGGTCCAAACCATACTGAATCAGCTTGGAGCTCGCCCAGTCGTAATCGTCGCGCGAACAGATCACGAACTTGACCTGATCGTTGGCTGTCAGCAGGTCCAGGTTCTCGTAGAGGTTGCGATGCGCCTCTTTGGAGCCCGGGGTCTTGAGGTCGACCACTCGGCTCACACGTGGGTCCACAGCGGAAATATCCAGGGCGCCGCTGGTTTCCAGGGACACCTCGTAACCAGCGTCACACAGCTGCTTGAGCAAGGGAATGGCGTTGGGTTGCGCCAACGGCTCGCCGCCTGTCACGCAGACGTAGCGCGGCCGGTAACCGGCAACCTGCTCCAGGATGTCTTCAAGGGTGCGCACGGTGCCGCCACTGAAGGCGTAGGCGCTGTCACAGTACTGGCAACGCAGAGGGCAACCGGTCAGGCGCACAAACACTGTGGGCAGGCCGGCCGTTCGCGTTTCACCCTGTAACGAGTAAAAAACTTCGGTAATGCGTAATGTGTCTTGCATAGTCGCCACGGGCGTAACAGCTAAACAGGCTGTCCGCCTCCGTCAGGCACTTCAAGGAATTGCGCCAACGCGTCAACCCCAGGAAGCGTGTTTCATAAAAGGGCGTGGATTCTAACGAAAAAACCCGCGCCAGGCGCGGGTTTCTTCTAAACGGACTGTATCGCTTACAGGCGCTGCAGGTCGCGTTGAGCCAACTGCGCAGCGGAAGTCCCCGGATACTGGGCAACGACCTGCTGCAGAATGCCTTTGACCTTGTCGGTGTGACCCAGGCGGCGTTCTACGTCAGCGAGTTTGTACAGTGAATCCGGCACCTTAGCGTGCTTGGGGTACAGCTGGCTGACCTTGGCAAATGCCTGGCCTGCCCCCTGCAAATCACCCTTTGCCAGGTTTACCTCACCCAGCCAGTACTGGGCGTTGCCCGCATACTGACTGTTTGGGTAACGACCGAGGAATGCGGTAAAAGCCTTGCTGGCCTTATCGAAATCCTTGGCTTTGATCAGGTCAAAGGCTGCGTCGTAATACAGTTTTTCCTTCGCCGGATCACCCGGTTCACTGCTGGCAGCAGGGGCTGCGGCCCCTGCTGCTGCTCCACCGGCGGCGGCACTTGGCGCGCCACCGGCAGAAGAATTATCAGGAGTAGCGGCAGGTGTAACGCCGGCTCCTATACGTCGATCAAGATCCTGGTATCGCTCCAGGCCTTCTTGCTTCAGCTGGTTCACTTGATTCTGCAGAACTTCAATGGCGCCTTGTTGCTGCGACAATTGATCCTGCATGCGTTGCAGCTGGTTGAACAGTTCGCCCTGTGCCGAGGGAGCGGACGTAGCCGCCCCCCCAGCATAGGCGCCGTTCGTGCCATAACCCGCTGGCGGATAACTGCTCCCGCTATTGTTATAGCCTGAGTTGCTATCTTCCACAGGAACCGCAGCCCACACCGCAAGCGGCGCGAGGCTGAGAGCCAATACAGTTAGAGCACGACGGCACGTTCGCATGACGAATTACTTACGCAGTTCGACGCGACGGTTTTGAGCCCAGGACTGCTCGTCGTGGCCAGTAGCAACTGGACGCTCTTTACCGTAGGAAACCAGTTCCAGTTGGCCTGGAGCAACACCTTGCAGTACCAGGTAGCGCTGAACGGCTTTCGCACGACGCTCGCCCAGTGCCATGTTGTACTCGCGAGTACCACGTTCGTCAGTGTTACCTTCCAGAACAACGCGAGCGCCGTTAGCTTTCAGGTCTTTCGCGTGAACGTCCAGAGCGCGCATGGCTTCTGGTTTCAGGTCCGAACTGTCGTATTCGAAGTAGAAAGTGGTGATTGCGCGCAGAGCAGCTTCTTCGCTCAGGGAGCCGTCAACTGCACCAGTGTTAGCGCCGTAACCAGCGTTTGGATCAACAGCTGCGCCTTCACCGGCATTGTCGCCGCCTTTAGACGAGCAACCAACGGCTACGGACAGAGCCAGAGCCAGAGCAGCAAACTTACCAAACTTCAGCATTTCCATCGTGAAACTCCTAATGAACCCCAGTGTGTTAAGCAAATCATGTAGCGCCGCGTCAGTTCAGGTAAGGGGACCAGGATGGTTCTCTGACTTCGCCTTGTGCGGTAGGAAGCGGGAGCCTTACGCGTCCATTAATGGACACGAGCATCAAGACTCCCCGGCCCTGCTGGCGGGTGGCGTAGATTACCATGGTGCCGTTGGGCGCAACAGTGGCTGACTCATCAAGGTTGGTATCTGTAAGGATTTTTACGGTTCCGCGCTGCAAATCCTGGGCCGCAACCCGGAAATTAGTGAAACCATCCTGACGGTGAATCATCACCAACGTCTTTTCATCAGCCGAAAGCTTAGGGTTGGCGTTGTAGTTACCAATAAAGGTCACGCGTTC
Organism: Pseudomonas marginalis; assembly: GCF_024169655.1. Taxonomy (GTDB): domain Bacteria; phylum Pseudomonadota; class Gammaproteobacteria; order Pseudomonadales; family Pseudomonadaceae; genus Aquipseudomonas; species Aquipseudomonas paraveronii. The sequence continues at coordinate 4,937,619 of NZ_JALJWV010000001.1, forward strand.
CGCGCCACCGCCACCCACGCTCGTTTTATAAATTTGAGGCTTGCCGCCACGGTCGGAAGTGAAATAGATGGTCGAACCATCTTTACCCCAGAACGGTTCGGTGTTGATACCAGGACCGCTGGTCACGCGGCTGATCTGGCGCGAAGCCATGTTCATCACGTAGATATCCGGGTTGCCGTCTTTGGACAGCACGAATGCCAGGCGCGAACCATCCGGCGACCAGGCTGGCGCACCGTTGAGGCCTTCGAAGTTGGTGATCTGCTCACGACGGCCAGTATCGATGTGCTGGACGAAGATGCGCGGACGTCTCTGTTCAAAGGACACGTAGGCAATGCGCTTGCCGTCCGGCGCGAAGCGCGGCGACAGGATTGGCTCACGCGATTGCAGCAAGGTCACCGCCCGCGCGCCATCATAGTCGGAACGCTGCAGCGTGTAGCGCGTGTTATCTACGGAGAAACGCTCAGCCGTTACATAAAGCAGACGCGTCGAGAAAGCACCCTTGATACCGGTGAGTTTTTCAAACGACTGATCCGAGATGTAGTGGGCCATGTCTCGCAATTGCTCGGCGGTGCCCGATACGCTGCCGGTCAAGACCTGCTGCTCGGTCGCCACGTTGAACAAGGTGTACTGGATCTGCAGGCGACCGCCGGCCGGCACGATGCTGCCGACCATCAGGTACTGGGCGCCTACGGCTTTCCAGTCACGGAAGATGACTTCGCTGGCCTGGGTCGGCTGGCTGATCATGTTGCCTTTCGGAATCGGCGCGTAATAACCGGAGTTGCGCAGGTCGTCGCTGACGATCTGGGCCATGTCGTCCGGCAGCACGCTGCCGCCCTGCCAGCCGAACGGTACAACAGCGATCGGGGTGGCCCGATCGCTACCGCTGGTGACCAGGATGTTCTTTTCATCCGCCGCCGCTATCCCTGCCATACAGCAAATAACGACAAGCATTCCTCGAAGAAGGTTTCTCACAAGGCTAAATCCTCAGGTGTGAATGTCATCTTGAATGAACGATAGGGAGCGAAGTCGCTTGGTTTCATTCCCTGCATCTCGGTCAACCGGCCAATATTCTTGACCGCCGCGACCGCCGAACTGTCGAACGAACCGTCACCACTGGACTTGGCCACGCTGACCGAGGTCACCGTACCGTCCGGCAACATGCCGATCTGCAGCACTACTGTCATGCCTTTGCGTGCCGAAGGTGGACGCGTCCAACCTTCTGCTGCCCGCGCCCGAATCAGGTCGTCGAAACTGCCCGCGACTTCATCGCCACGCTCATCGGCCAAGGCTTGCTGACGCTGCGGCGTGTCGGAGAGCAAATCTGCCAAGGCCTGGGCCTTTTTCTCTTCGGCGGATTTACGCGCTGCTTCCTGGGCCTTTTTCTTGGTGGCATCGGCGGCAGCTTTCTTCTTCGCGTCGTCGGCGATTTTCTTTTTCGCCTCGTCTGCTTCAGCTTTTTTCTTGGCGTCTTCGGCGGCTTTCTTCTTCGCGTCTTCGACTATCTTTTTCTTGGCGTCTTCAGCGGCCTTTTTCTTGGCCTCTTCTTCGGCAGCTTTTTTGGCTTCTTCTTCAGATTTCTTCTTGGCTATATCAGCCAATTGTTTCTCTTCGGCTTTTTTAGCTTCGGCAGCTTTCTCGGCTTTCTTGGCTTCATCAGCCTTTTTCGCCTCGTCAGCCTTCTTCGCTTCGTCAGCCTTTTTCGATTCCTCGGCCTTTTGAGCCGCCTCTTCTTTCTTTTGTTCCGCAGCAGCCTTCACCGCTTCCTGCTCGACCTTCTTCTGTTCCATCTGCTCGACTTCAGTCTGGCGCGCAGCCGACTTCTGGGCCTCACCCGCAATCTTCTGATTGGTCTGGGTGGTGGCCTGACTTTTCGATTTCAGCTGATACAGGGTCGCCTGCACGATCGGCTTGGCTGGCGGCAGGTCCGGGGTCATGGCAAAGCTGACGAACAGCATGCCAAACACCAGGACGTGCAGGGCAATTGCCCAGACGCTAGGCCAGAAGTAGCTTTCCGAGGCGGACGGCTCTCGCTGTTGGTGCATCAGGGCGCCTCGGTAATCAAGCCAACGTTACCGACGCCGGCCTTCTGCAGCCCGCCCATGGCGCCCATGACGGAGCCATAGTCGACGACTTTATCGCCGCGAATGAACACCTGGGTGTGCTTGCCGCCCTCGTTGCCGGACCGGATGATCTTGGTCACGGCGTCGGTCATCTGCGGCAAGGTCATGGCCTTGTCCTGCTGTTTCTGGGTGTCGACTTCGCTGCCAAGGTTCCAGTAATAGGTCTTGTCAGCCTTGATCGAAATGGTCAGGACCTGAGTGTTGTTGTCTTGCGGCAAGGCTTCGCTGGAAACCTTGGGCAGATCAACCTTCACGCCCTGATTGAGCATCGGCGCGGTCACCATGAAGATCACCAGCAGCACCAGCATCACGTCGATGTAAGGCACTACGTTCATCTCGGCGACCGGCTTGCGCTTTTTGCGAGCTCGAGCGATTAAAGCCATTGGGAATTACCTGCTTATTCTTCGCTGGTGTGCACTTTACGGTGCAGGATCGCCTGGAATTCGTCGGCGAAGGTGTAGTAACGGCTGATCAAGGTTTCACCGCGCGCGGCGAAGCGGTTGTAGGCGATTACCGCCGGGATCGCAGCGAACAGGCCGATCGCGGTGGCGACCAGGGCTTCGGCGATACCCGGGGCCACGGTGGCCAGGGTCGCTTGTTGGGCCTGGGCCAGGCCGCGGAAGGAGTTCATGATCCCCCACACGGTACCGAACAGGCCGATGTACGGGCTGACAGAACCCACGGTGGCGAGGAACGGCAGGCTCTGCTCCAGCTTCTCTTCTTCGCGGGAGATGGCCACACGCATGGCACGGGCCACGCCTTCCATGACCGCTTCCGGGTCGACGCCCGGCTGCTGGCGCAGGCGGGAAAATTCCTTGAAGCCGGCACGGAAGATCTGCTCGACGCCCGAATCCGGGTCAGGGTTGCTGCCAGCCTGGCGATACAGTTTGGACAGGTCGATACCCGACCAGAAGCGCTCTTCGAAGCTCTCCAGGGCTCGTCGACCGGCACGCAGCAGGTTGCTGCGCTGAAAAATCATGACCCAGGATGTAACCGATGCGGCTAACAGGATCAGCATCACCAGTTGAACCACGACACTGGCATTACTGACCAGGCTCCACATGGAGGAATGGTCGACGACGGTAGGTTCCACGCTAAATCTCCTGCTTTGATTGTTTACCCGCGCCGCTCACGGCAGCAAAGGCCGCACGTAGAGTTTCGGGAATGGCCCGAGGTTTCAAACTATTGGTGCGCACACACGCCACCAGGAACTGCCCCTCACAGAGCAGCGTTGCATCCGTAGCCCGCCTGACCTGCTGTTTAAAGCGCAGGCTGACCCGGTTCAATTCGATTACTTCAGCGCTGACCAGCAGCTCATCGTCCAATCGCGCGGGTGCGTAATAACGCGCCTCGCTGGAATGCACGACAAACAACAGGTCCTCTCCTGCCAGCTGGGATTGGGCAAAGCCCAACTCCCGTAGCCGCTCGGTTCGAGCCCGCTCCATGAACTTGAGGTAGTTGACGTAATACACGATGCCGCCAGCATCGGTGTCCTCGTAATAAACGCGACAGCGATGTGCGAACGACTGATCCCCATTTTGCGCGCGCATACTCTAGTGCTTACTCCTCAGGTTGCCAATCCGCTCAGGCAACTGTTTTTTCATTCGCTGAAACATTTTCACTGACTGAATGACGACGCCAGCCACTAGGACAGCACAAACCTCGAATAAATCGACGAACAAAGCGCTTTTAATCGTCCACTGCATCGAGGAATTCGTCTACTACAGGCATCTCGCCCAATCGTGACGGAATGTTTAGCCCAAAGTGCAAATAGGCATGCCGGGTAACCACCCTGCCCCGCGGCGTGCGCATGATGTAGCCCTGCTGGATCAGGTACGGTTCCAGCACATCCTCAATGGTATGGCGCTCTTCACTGATGGCGGCCGCCAGGCTGTCCACGCCCACCGGGCCACCGTCGAACTTCTCGATCATGGTCAGGAGTAGCCGTCGATCCTGGTGATCGAAGCCGTGCTCATCCACGTCCAGCAGGTTCAACGCCAGGTCGGCCACAGGCTTGGTGATATGCCCCTTGGCCCGCACTTCGGCAAAATCGCGCACGCGTCGCAGCAAACGGTTGGCGATCCGTGGCGTGCCCCGCGCCCGACGGGCGATTTCAAACGCGCCTTCGGGGTCCAGGGGCAGGCCGAGAATGCCGGCCGAACGGCTGACGATGGTCGCCAGGTCTGCGGTGCTATAGAACTCTAGACGTTGGACGATGCCGAAACGGTCTCGCAACGGGTTGGTCAGCATGCCCGCGCGCGTGGTCGCGCCCACCAGGGTGAACGGCGGCAGGTCGAGCTTGATCGAGCGGGCCGCGGGGCCTTCACCGATCATGATGTCGAGCTGGAAGTCTTCCATCGCCGGGTACAGCACTTCCTCGACGATGGGCGACAGCCGGTGGATTTCGTCGATGAACAGCACGTCGTGCGGTTCGAGGTTGGTCAGCAGCGCCGCCAGGTCGCCCGGACGCTCCAGCACCGGGCCGGAGGTGGACTTGATCGACACCCCCATTTCCTGGGCGATGATGTTGGCCAGGGTGGTTTTACCCAACCCCGGCGGGCCGAAGATCAAGGTGTGATCCAGGGATTCACTGCGCCCACGCGCAGCCTGGATGAACAACTCCATCTGCTCGCGCACCGTGGGCTGGCCGATGTAGTCGGCCAGGCTCAGGGGGCGGATGGCGCGATCCTGGATTTCTTCACGGTCACGGGGGCCGGTGGCCGCGATCAGACGATCAGCTTCAATCACTTAAATCATTCCCTTCAGGGCTCGGCGGATCATGTCTTCGCTGCTCAGGTTCTTGTCCTTGATGGCCGACACCGCTTTGCTGGCTTCCTGCGGCTTGTAGCCCAGGGAGATCAGCGCGCTGACCGCATCGCTTTCGGCACTGGCCACCTGGCCCGCCGGCTGGTTCGGCTGGTTCGGCACCAGGGCGAACATGCTCGGGGCGACTTCCCAGGCCTTGAAACGGTCCTTGAGCTCCACCAGCAGGCGTTCGGCGGTTTTCTTGCCGACCCCCGGCACCTTGGTCAGCGCCGAGGTGTCCTGGGCCGAAACAGCGCGCACCAGTTCGTCCACTTCCAGGCTCGACATCAGCGCCAGGGCCAGTTTCGGCCCTACGCCATTGAGGCGAATCAATTCGCGGAAGAAGTCGCGGTCACGCTTGCCAATGAAGCCATAGAGCAGTTGCGCATCTTCGCGCACCACAAGGTGAGTATGCAGGGTCAATGGCTCGCCAACCGACGGAAGGCGATACAGGGTGGTCATGGGCACTTCCAGCTCATACCCCAGCCCGTTGACATCCAGAATCAGGTGCGGCGGCTGTTTCTCAGCCAGGGTGCCGCGCAAGCGTCCAATCACGGTTCAAATCCTTAAGGCTTGGGGTCAGATCGAGGCCTGACCGGAAATAACGATTGCGCCGATGCTATCAGAGACGTAGCCGCCCGCCACGACTGCGTGCCGCCCCCAGGCCGTGAGGCAGCAGGCTGGAACGGGTGTGCGCGTGGCAAATGGCGATGGCCAGGGCGTCGGAGGCGTCGATCTGCGGCTTGGCGGTGAGCTTGAGCATGTGCATGACCATCATCTGCACCTGTTCTTTATTGGCCGCACCGGTGCCGACCACAGCCTGCTTGACCTGGGTGGCGGTGTACTCGGCGATTTCCATGGCCTCTTCGGCACCGGCCACGATGGCGGCGCCACGGGCCTGACCGAGCTTGAGGGCCGAGTCGGCGTTTTTCGCCATGAACACCTTTTCGATCCCCATGGTCACCGGCTTGTAGGTCTGGATCACTTCACGCACACCGCGATAGACGATCTGCAGGCGCTCGGCCAACTCGCCCGAGCCAGTGCGGATGCAGCCCGAGGCAACATACACGCAGCCGCGCGGGGTGTGTTGCACCACGCCAAAGCCGGTGATGCGCGAACCGGGGTCGATACCTAGGATTAAAGTCATAACGCCTGCAGGTCGGGTAAACACAATTTTTGATACAGGGAAGATCCAATGTGGGAGGGGGCTTGCTCCCGATGGCAGTGGTTCAGTCGATTTATAAATGACTGACACACCACCATCGGCAGCAAGCCCCCTCTCACATGTTGATCCACATCGCCCTTCAGCCCAGTTGCTCGGCTACCGACTCTGGAATGTCAGCATTAGAGTAGACGTTCTGCACGTCATCCAGGTCCTCAAGCATATCCAGCATCTTCAGCACTTTCTGCGCGCCGTCCAGGTCCAGTTCGGCGCTGGTGGTCGGCAGCATCACGATTTCCGCGTCGGTGCCTTTGAAACCGGCGGTTTCCAGCGCGTTACGCACCGCATAGAACCCGGCGAACGAGGTGAACACGTCGATGGAGCCATCTTCATTGGTCACCACGTCGTCAGCATCCGCTTCCATCGCGGCTTCCATCAACGCGTCTTCATCCACATCCGGCGCAAAGGAAATCTGGCCCTTGCGCTCGAACAGGTAGGCCACCGAGCCATCCGTGCCAAGGTTGCCACCGCACTTGCTGAACGCGTGGCGCACGGCCGCGGCGGTACGGTTGCGGTTATCGGTCATGCACTCGACCATCACCGCCACGCCGCCCGGGCCGTAGCCTTCGTAGGTCAGCTCGACCATGTCGTCGGTATCGGCCGCACCGGCGCCACGGGCCACGGCGCGGTCGATGATGTCGCGACTCATGTTGGCGCCGAGGGCCTTGTCCAGCGCCAGGCGCAGACGCGGGTTGGAGCCCGGATCACCGCCACCCTGGCGGGCGGCGACGGTCAGTTCGCGAATCCACTTGGTGAAAATCTTGCCTTTCTTGGCATCCTGACGCTCTTTGCGGTGCTTGATGTTCGCCCACTTGGAATGGCCAGCCATAACACAACTCCGAAATTCTCTAGAAACCTTATCAACCCCGCCCCAGGCGGGATACAACCCTTGTAACGCAAAGGCGCATCCGAAGATGCGCCTTTTTGACTGCGTAAAACCTTATCGCGCTTTCACGCAGCGGCCTTACTCAGCCTTCGGCGCCTCGCGCAGGCGGATATGCAGCTCGCGCAGTGCCTTGGCATCCACGACACCCGGGGCCTGGGTCATGACGTCCGCAGCGCTCTGGGTTTTCGGGAAGGCAATCACTTCACGGATCGACTGGGCGCCGGTCATCAGCATCACCAGACGGTCCAGGCCGAAGGCCAGGCCGCCGTGGGGCGGTGCGCCGTATTTCAGGGCGTCGAGCAGGAAGCCGAATTTCTCTTCCTGTTCGGCTTCGTTGATGCCCAGCAGACGGAATACCGCTTGCTGCATTTCCTTGCGGTGGATACGGATCGAACCGCCACCCAGCTCAGTGCCGTTCAAGACCATGTCGTAGGCGCGGGACAGCGCGCCCGCCGGGTTGGCTTCGAGCTCTTCTGGCGAGCACTTCGGCGCGGTGAACGGGTGGTGCAAGGCGCTGAAGCTGCCGTCGTCGTTCTCTTCGAACATCGGGAAGTCGACGACCCACATCGGTGCCCACTTGCAGGTCAGCAGTTCCAGGTCGTGGCCCAGCTTGATCCGCAGCGCGCCCAGGGCTTCGCTGACGATCTTGGCCTTGTCGGCGCCGAAGAACACGATGTCACCGTCGACCGCGCCCACGCGATCGAGGATCACATTGAGGTTGGCTTCCGGGATGTTTTTCACGATCGGCGACTGCAGGCCTTCAACGCCCTTGGCGCGCTCGTTGACCTTGATGTACGCCAGGCCCTTGGCACCGTAGATGCCGACGAACTTGGTGTAATCGTCGATCTGCTTGCGCGGCATACTCGCGCCGCCAGGCACGCGCAGGGCTGCGATGCGGCATTTCGGGTCGTTGGCCGGGCCGCTGAACACCTTGAAGTCGACATCCTTGAGCTGGTCGGCCACGTCCACCAGTTCCAGCGGGTTACGCAGGTCTGGCTTGTCGGAACCGTAGCGGCGCATGGCTTCTTCAAAGGTCATGTGCGGGAATTCGCCGAATTCCAGGTCCAGCACTTCCTTGAACAGGTTGCGGATCATTTGTTCGGTGATGCCCATGATCTCTTTTTCATCGAGGAAGCTGGTCTCGATGTCGATCTGGGTGAATTCAGGCTGGCGATCAGCACGCAGGTCTTCATCACGGAAGCACTTGGCGATCTGGTAGTAACGGTCGAAGCCGGCCACCATCAGCAGTTGCTTGAACAGCTGCGGCGATTGCGGCAGGGCGAAGAAACTGCCGGCGTGGGTACGGCTCGGCACCAGATAGTCACGCGCGCCTTCCGGAGTGGCACGGGTGAGGATCGGGGTTTCGACGTCGAGGAAGCCGTTTTCATCGAGGAAGCGGCGGATGCTGGTGGTCATGCGCGAACGCAGACGCAGCTTCTCGGCCATTTCCGGGCGACGCAGGTCCAGGAAGCGATAGCGCAGGCGGGTTTCTTCGCCAACATCGGAGTATTCGTTCAGTGGGAACGGCGGGGTTTCCGACTCGTTCAGCACTTCAAGCTCGTAGCCCAGCACTTCGATCGCGCCAGAAGCCATGTTCGGGTTCACCGCACCGGCCGGACGCAGGCGTACCTTGCCGGTGATCTTCACCACGTATTCGCTGCGCACGCGGTCGGCGGCGGCGAAGCTCTCGGCGCGGTCCGGGTCGAACACCACCTGGGCCAGACCATCACGATCACGGATATCGAGGAAGATCACCCCGCCGTGGTCGCGGCGACGGTGAACCCATCCGCAAAGGGTGATTTCCTGACCTTCCAGGGTCTCGTTCAGTTGGCCGCAATAATGGCTGCGCATCATGGTAGTGGTTTCACTTCTCGTAATTCGAAATTCGGTGGCAGGCTTGGCCTCAGTCACCGCACATAAGTCAGGGGACGGATAATGCAGGAGCCTGCGCGTAGAGTTCAACTCAGTCTGCTTTGTCGCCGCCCGCCAGATTCTTCTTCGAGCCGGTCTTGAAGTCGGTCTCGTACCAGCCGCTGCCGCTCAGGCGGAAGCCCGGCATGGACAACATCTTTTTAAGCTGCGGCGCCTGGCAGGCTGGGCAATCGACCAGCGGCGCGTCGCTGATCTTCTGGATGGCTTCCAACTGATGACCACAGGAAGCGCATTGATAGTCGTACATGGGCATGGAGATGTCTCGGCGATCAGATCGTTACTGTGCCGCGCCTGCCTCCGGACAGAGGGCACTGCGCAGAAAGCGCTGGCAGCAGCAAAGCGCGGGATTATATCTGGTAAATCGAGGCAGCGCAGCCGGCTTTCTGCCCGAGGCCCGGCCCGCGTGCACGTTGGGCCGGCCCCGGAACCTCCGGATTACTCAGGGTTTGACAGGCAAGCACGGCCTTTCAATACGTGAACCACGCACACCACTCGGACCAGCCCGCTGAAGTTCTTCACGCCGCCATAGCGCAAATGCACTTCCCGATCGACATAAGACAACAACGCACTGACTGAACAGGCATTGAGCCTGGCTATTTCCGTGAGGATATTCCAGTAGATCTGTTCCAGCCGCAGGCAAGTGGAAAACCCATTGAGCCTTACCGATCGGGACAGCGGCCGCGCCAGCCCCATATCGAACCCTTTGACAAAGGGATCGACGTTTATCTTTTGAAAACCACAGGTCTCCATCACTCTACTACCCACTCCACGTGACATACAACCGACACTCCATTGCCAAACAGCGGTCCATGGGTTTCTCCCATTGGACGGTGGGCCTATCAAACAGCAGGAGGACGGGGGCAGCCAGAAGACGGGGAGTTGATAGTCGTAGGACAACGCCAGGAAACACGGAGAAACAAGCGAGCGGCGCCAGGACGGCGCCACCCGGGGTCGACGTCTACTTGCTTTCGAGCAGGGAACGCAGCATCCACGCGGTTTTTTCGTGAACTTGCATACGCTGGGTCAACAGGTCGGCCGTCGGTTCATCGCTGACCTTATCGAGCAGTGGAAAAATGCCGCGCGCGGTGCGCGTAACCGCCTCCTGGCCCGCCACCAACTGTTTGATCATCTCTTCAGCGCTGGGCACGCCCTCTTCTTCCTTGATCGAAGACAGACGCGCATAGATCGAATAGGCACCCGGCGCCGGGAAGCCCAGGGCACGAATTCGCTCGGCTATCAGGTCCACCGCCAGCGCCAGTTCGTTGTACTGCTCTTCGAACATCAAGTGCAGCGTGCGAAACATGGGGCCCGTGACGTTCCAGTGGAAATTGTGGGTCTTCAGGTACAGCACATAGGTATCGGAAAGCAGACGCGAAAGCCCGTCGACGATGGATTTGCGATCTTCTTCACTGATACCGATATCGATTGCCATGTTTATCCCCTTCAATTGAACAGCATTCATTGATCAGGTGCCGGACCACTCTAGCAAGAGTACTCACCGTGTGCAGCCCGACGCACCGAGGCGACGTGCGGCAAATCGCCCTGCTTGGCCTTGCTGGCCCGCGACGGTGAAGGCTTTGGGCGCTATAGGAAGTTTCCCGACAGCAGGCAAAACGCCTGCAACTGTCTAGGACAAGCGTTTGACGCAGAAATGCCCTGCCCCCTTGCAACGCCCGGAAATGCTTGATTTGAGTAGGCACAGCCTTTGCTGTTAAATAGGCAGCGTGTCGCTGTCGTTATTTTCTTCGGCCAGCGCATAGGCTGATACCCGCGCACGTGCTCAACGCCTCCCATTGTTCAGAAGCGAACCGTGCCAGTCAGCTCTTCCTTGTGATCCGTCTTAACGTGAGTTAATCAAAATGTTGAAAATCGTCCACCTGCTAACGGGCGTTGCAGCTTTGCTGCTGTCCTTTATCCCGAGCCTGCAGCCTGAAAGCCTGCCTTACCTGCAACAACATGACGCTCTGTACCTGGCCTTGTTCGGCCTTCTCAACCTGACGCTGGCGCCAGTGATTCCTTACTGGAACAAAGGCACGCGTCATCAACTGCAAAACCTGGTCAGTGCGCTGCTGGTGCTGACTGTTGTCGTACAAACCCTCACCCTCCTGGCGCCCATGCCTGAAGTCGGCGGCCACCCGGCCATCCTGCTCAGCCTGGTGATTGCGCTGGTCGCCATCGTTCTTCACCTGGCCATCAGCTTCTACCGTTCGTCCCCTACGGCCGCGTCGCAAAACTACGACATGACCAATCGGGATACCGGGACCGTCAAGTGGTTCAACACGTCCAAAGGCTTCGGCTTTATTTCCCGCGATTCGGGCGACGATATCTTCGTCCACTTCCGGGCCATCCGTGGCGAAGGCCATCGCGTTCTGGTCGAAGGCCAGCGTGTGGAATTCTCCGTCATGAACCGCGACAAAGGCCTGCAAGCCGAAGACGTGATCGCCGCCTTGCCGCGTCGCTGATTCCAGGCTAAGCAGTAAAAAAAACCGCGATCCGGCGCAGGCTGGATCGCGGTTTTTTATGGCGCGGCTATTAATAGTGAGGCGGCGGCGCTTCTTCTTCGGACGACTCGAACTGGCCGCCCATTTCTTCCTGACGCTTGAGCAGCGCAGTCATCTGCAGTTGCAGGCGTTCGACCGCCCGCTGCTGGGTGACCAGGATATCGTTGAGGGTTTCGATGGTGTCGTCCTGAAAGGCCAGGCGGCTTTCCAGGTCGGTCACGCGGTCTTGCAGATCCATGGTTCAGTCCTGGGTAAAGATGAAGTCGGCAGGCAACAGCTCGCGCAACCGCGCACGAATGGCAGCCACTTGTTCTTCCGTATACGACCGCGCCGGGTGCTTGCCCCAAACTGGCGCAGGCCAGGCAATGTCGTCGCGTTTGCGCACGATCACATGCACATGCAACTGGCTGACAACATTCCCCAGCGCGCCGATGTTCATCTTGTCGGCCACTAAGCCTTCGCTCAGCAATTGCGCCAAGGCCGTGGTTTCTTCCCACAGCTTCTGTTGATCTGCGACACCCAGTTGAAACACTTCGCTGATACCGTTGATACGCGGCACCAGAATGTACCAGGGGTAATTCGAGTCATTGGACAGCAGCAGGCGGCACAACGGGAAGTCCCCGATGGCCAGTGTGTCTTGTTGCAGGCGTTGATCTAAGGCGAACACCGCGGGCACTCCGTTCGGCAGGTCAGATTCTGGAGCCCAGCATACCTTCGAACGCTTGCGGCTTCACTTCGAATGCAGAAGCCAACGCACATCCCGATAAAAAACCTGCCCCCTTTCGAGGCAGGCGGATAATTGAGCTACGCTAACTCGGGCCTCACCGGGATGCACCAAAATGACCCACCCGTGCATCAAAGAGATCCGCCAAGTACCCACCCATGAGGGTGAATCGGTAACGTTTCTCTCTGGCACGGGATTCATGCACCACCGGAGCAAGAGAATGCATGGCCGTCAAGAGCAAACAAAACGGCGTAAAAAGCCCGTGCTTATAGGTTTTTTACAGCGCAGCAAGGCTTTTCACGAAAAAATGACATTCAGTTACCGGTTTGGGCGCGCTTGTTGCATTCACACCCACATCGTCGGCAACGGCACCCTTCAGGAAGCGGGTGTTTCGCGATAAGAACAGCAGCGAGTCAATGCGGAACAAGGACGCATTCAAACTATGAAAGGGGTTTGAAAAGAGCATTGAAGTTGTCAGTCCGGTTGCATTCGGACTGTGGATTTGCGACACGGATCTAGCAATTTACGACAGCCTCGTAAAGAAGCTGAAAGGAAAGATGGGTAAGTATCGTCATTAGAGTCAGCGTGATATAACTTTACGCGGACACAAAAAAAGAAAGAGCCGCCCAGATAAAAATACAGGTGGGACGGCAGTACTCTTCCTAAAACCAAAGGAGCAAATCACGATGCGCGTGATGAAGTGGAGCATGATCGCCCTGGCTGTTTCAGCAGGCACCTCGCAGTTCGCAATGGCGTCTGCCCAAGACGATGCCAAGGGCTTCGTTGAAGACAGCACTTTCAGTATCAATACCCGTGCGCTGTATTTCAGCCGCGACAAACGCAACAATGACTCCGGCCAAAGCCGCAGCGAAGAAACCGGTCTTGGTTTCAACGGTCTGTACCAATCGGGCTTTACCCAAGGCACCATCGGTGTCGGCGTCGACGCCATCGGCCTGCTGGGCCTCAAGCTCGATAGCGGCAAGGGCCGTGCTGGCACTGGTCTGTTCCCAACAGGTTCGGATGGTCGTTCGCAAGACGACTACTCCAAAGGCGGCGCCGCAGTTAAATTCCGCGTCTCCAATACCGTGCTGAAAGCCGGCGATCAATACACCACAGCGCCTGTATTCGCCTCTGATGACAGCCGCTTGCTGCCTGAGTTGCCGCAAGGTATCTCGATCACCAGCAACGAGATCAAAGACCTGAAGCTTGAAGCCGGTCACTTCACCTCGATCGTCGCTCAAGACCATACCTACAAGGACAGTATCTCCAGCTCCGAGCCGATTACCGGCCGTGGCCTGCGTGATGCCAACTTCCTGGGCGGTGTTTACGCCTGGACGCCAGAGTTCACTACCAGCCTCTACTACTCGAAAGTAGAAGACTACTGGAAGAAACTTTACGCCAACGTGAACTGGACCCACGCGCTGAGCGCTGATCAGTCCCTGGCCGTAGACTTCAACATCTACAGCACCAAAAGCGACGGTGCCGGTCTGCAACGCGCAGAAAAAGACAACACCACCAAGCTGGATAACCGTGCCTACAGCCTGCAAGGCGCTTACACCTACCAGGCTCACACCTTTACCCTCGCTTACCAGAAAGTTAGCGGTGACGGTGACTACGGTTACGGCGTAGACGGCGGCGGCACGATTTTCCTGGCCAACTCCATCGCCCGTTCCGACTTCAACGCTGAAGACGAGAAATCCTGGCAAGCTCGCTACGACCTGAACATGGCCACCTTCGGCGTGCCAGGCCTGAGCTTCATGACTCGTTACGTCAACGGTAGCGGCGCCAACACTGGCACCACGTCGAACGGCAAAGAGTGGGAACGCGACATCGAAGCCAAATACGTGATCCAGAGCGGCCCAGCAAAAGACCTGAGCCTGCGCGTCCGTCAAGCCACCTATCGTTCGTCTGACGGCGTGTACTACGGTTCGTCGTCTATCGACGAACTGCGTCTGATCGCGCAATACCCGCTGAACATCTTGTAATTGCCCGTTCGATTACAACGATGACTTAAGGCTTCGGCCTTAAATGAAAAGCCGCTCCCTTGCATGCAAGGGAGCGGCTTTTTTATTGCAGTATTATTTCAGCAGCAAAATATCTAGCAAGCTAACTAACGAGATTAACGCTCGCGCACTTAACCTGACCTGTCAGCCAAGTTAAGTGCAAATGCCTTTCATTACTTCGCCGCTGTTTCCTGCATCACGCGAATAACCCGCTGCGGAAATGGAATATCGATCCCCGCCGCTTTCAAACGATCACGTGCCAGTTCATTGAACATGAACATCACGTCCCAATAATCCGCCGTCTGGGTCCAGCACCGCAAAGACACCGTGATCGAACTATCGCCCAAGGTCGAAACCACGGCCACTGCCGCCGGATCAGCCAATACACGCGGGTCTTTCGCCAGTTCCAGCAACACTTCGCGGGCTTTCTGCAGGTCGGCCTCGTAGTCCACCCCCACATCGAACACCACCTTGCGGGTCGGCTGACGGTTGGTGTTGGTGATGAGCCCGTTAGACAGGCTGCCATTAGGGATGATCACGGTCTTGTTGTCACCGGTGCGCAGCACGGTGTGGAAGATCTGGATGCTGTCGACGGTGCCGGACGTGCCCTGGGCTTCGATCCAGTCACCAATACGGAACGGGCGGAACAACAGAATCAGCACGCCGCCGGCGAAGTTCGCCAGGCTGCCTTGCAGTGCCAGGCCGATGGCCAGGGTGGCGGCACCGATCGCGGCCACGAACGAGGTGGTGGCTACACCGATCATGGAGGCCACGTTGACCACCAGCATGACCTTGAGCGCAATGTTCGCCAGGCTGGTAATGAAGTGTTGCAGCGCCAGGTCGGCGTTACGCAGGGCCAGCAAACGTCCCACACGGTGGGTCAATACGTTGATCAGCCACCAACCGATGGCCAGGGTGACCACTGCCAGCAAAAACCGGCTGCCGTATTCCATGATCATCGGCAACCACGATTCTGAGGTCTTGATCAGGTGATCCACTTCAGCGTTCAAATCCATCTACATGCTCCTGTTTACCGGGTGTGCGGCGTTATTGAGTGCCCATTACGCAATTGAGCCCGGAAGGGCTCAATGTGAGGCGCGGTTTCTGGGGCGTGGGACGTCAAAAACGTCCTCAGGTTCCCCAAAATGCCATCAGTCGCGGAAGTTATTGAACTGCAGCGGCATGTCGAAGGTCTTGGCGCGCAGGGACGCGATGGCCTCTTGCAGGTCATCACGCTTCTTGCCGGTGACGCGCACCTGTTCACCCTGGATGGCGGCCTGGACTTTCAGCTTGGCATCCTTGATATGGGCCACGATCTTCTTCGCCAGCTCCTTGTCGATGCCTTCCTTGAGGACGGCCTCCTGCTTCATCAACTTGCCGGAAGCGTAGGCGTCCTTGACTTCAAGGCACTGTGCGTCGATCTTGCGCTTGACCAGGGCCAGCTTGAGGATCTCGATCATCGCTTCCAGTTGGAAATCGGCTTCAGCGGTCAGGTTGACGGTCAGTTCCTTTTCCTTGAATTCGAAACTGCCCTTGCCTTTCAAGTCATAGCGACGGTCCAGCTCCTTGACGGCGTTCTCGACGGCGTTGGTGACTTCGTGTTTGTCCAGTTCGGATACCACGTCGAACGAAGGCATGTCATTTCTCCAATATAAGGGGCGGGCTCAGTAGAGATGGAGCGCGCCCAAGCTAAAATGCCGGAGCATTATAGCGGTTCTTTCGCCCTATTCGCTGTGAGCGACCCTACGGAGCACAAACTGATGTCGACCACCTGGCATATTCTCGGCGCCGGCAGCCTTGGCACGCTGTGGGCCACCCGCCTGGCCCGTGCCGGCGTGCCGGTGAAGCTGATCCTGCGTGATGCGGCACGCCTGGCCAGCTATCAGACGGCCAGCGGGCTGACCCTGGTGGAGCACGGCGTAGCGCACACTTATCCGATACTCGGCGAAACACCCGACAGCCCCGAGCCGATTCATCGCTTACTGGTGGCGTGCAAAGCCTACGACGCTCAAAGCGCAGTCGCACAACTGCAACCGCGTCTCGCACCGGGCGCCGAATTGATCCTGCTGCAAAACGGCCTGGGCAGCCAGGACGCCGTCGCCGCGCAGTTACCTCAGGCCCGCTGCATTTTTGCCTCCAGCACCGAAGGCGCATTTCGCGACGGCGATTGGCGCGTGGTGTTTGCCGGCCACGGCTACACCTGGCTGGGGGACGCCAGTCACCCCACTGCCCCGCTGTGGCTGGACGATTTGTGCGCCGCGGGCATTCCTCACGAATGGAGCAGCGACATTCTTACGCGCCTATGGCGCAAGCTCGCACTCAATTGCGCCATCAACCCGCTGACCGTGCTGTACCAATGCTGCAATGGCGGCCTGCAAGCCCATCAGTGTGAAGTCGCGACCTTATGCGCCGAACTGGCCGAGTTGCTGGAATGCTGCGGCCAGCCAGCAGCAGCGCAGGACCTGCACACGGAAGTGGAACGGGTGATCCAGGCCACGGCGGCCAATTACTCCTCGATGTTCCAGGACGTGGCCAGTGCGCGGCGCACCGAAATCAGCTACCTGCTGGGCTATGCCTGCAAAGCCGCCGCTCGGCACCGGTTGACGCTGCCGCATCTGCAACAGGTGCAGACGCGCCTCGTCGACCAACTGATTGCACGCGGATTGCCCAGCGACTGAGGCACGCGCTACCCTGCCTACTCGTCTATTACCTGTGAAACCCCTGATGCCACTGCGCCAGCGTCTTGAAAACCTACCGGTAGGGCAGAAACTGCTGGCCGCCCTGTTGGTGCTGCTGACCACCGTATTGCTGGTGGCCAACCTGACTTTTATCAGTGCCGCCTACTGGATCTCCCAGGAGAGCATGGCGCCCCAGGCGCTGCAGGCGATCGGTCGACTGGTGTCCAACCCGGCGCTCGCCGCCGAAGCCCTTGAGTCGCCTGACAAGGCCGACGCCCTGCTCAATGAGCTGACCAGCTATTCGCCGCTGCGCGCCGCCGCGTTGTACGACGCGGAGGGCAATCGCCTGGCGCAGATGCAACACGGCGACCGCCTGCATCTGCCGGACAACTACCGGCATATCGAGGCCTGGCGCGTCACCGAGTTTCGCAGCAACCAGGTCATCACCCTGCCCCGCCCCGGCCAGCCTTCCGGGCATTTATTGCTGGTCGCCAGCAGTGAATTGCCGGTGGCGTTCTACACCGGCACGTTGACAGCCAGCCTGGGCATCCTGATTTTCAGCGTGCTGCTGTGGCTGGTCATCGCCCGGCAGATCAAACGCCTGATCACCCGGCCGATCCATGAGCTGGAAGAGCTCTCGCGCCAGGTCACCCGCGAAGAGAACTACGCCCTGCGCGCCGGCCGTGGAAACCGTGACGAAATTGGCAGCCTGGCAGAGGCCTTCAACACCATGTTGTCGCGTATCGAGGCCCGCGAGCAGCAGCTCAAGCGGGCGCGCGATGAGGCTCAAGCGGCTTACGACCAGGCACAGGGTCTGGCCGAAGAGACCCGCCATACCAACCGCAAGCTGGAGCTGGAAGTCCAGGTTCGTAGCAAGATCGAGAAAAAACTCACCGGTTTCCAGAACTATCTGAACAGCATTATCGACTCGATGCCCTCGGCACTGATCGCCCTGGATGAGCAGCTCTATGTCACCCAGTGGAACCAGGAAGCCACTGCGCTTTCCGGCACGCGGCTGGATGAAGCGCTGAACCAGCCGATCTTCCTCGCCTTCCAACCGCTCAAGCCCTACCTGCCGCAGATCAAGGCCACGGTCGAGCAACACACGGTGGAGCGCATCGAGCGCGTCACCTGGGTCAAGGACGATGAGCCCAAGCATTACGCCCTGACGTTCTATCCGCTGATGGGCGGTGCCGGGCGCGGTGTGGTGATCCGGATCGATGACATCACCCAGCGCCTGTCCCTGGAAGAAATGATGGTGCAGTCGGAGAAAATGCTCTCCGTCGGCGGCCTTGCCGCAGGCATGGCCCATGAAATCAACAACCCACTGGGGGCGATCCTGCATAACGTGCAGAACATCCGCCGCCGCCTGTCCCCCGACCTGCCCAAGAACCAGGAACACGCCGAACAGGTGGGCATCGAACTGCAGACGGTCAACCGCTACCTGCAAAGCCGCGAAGTCCCGCAATTGCTCGACGGTATCCAGCAGGCCGGCGCACGGGCGGCGAAAATCGTCACCCACATGCTCAGTTTCAGTCGCCTCAGCAACCGGCAGATGGCCCCTTGTGATTTGCCGGCGTTGATCGACCAGGCGGTGGAAATCGCCGGCAACGACTTTGACCTGGCCATCGGCTTCGACTTCAAAGGCCAGGCGATCATCCGCCAGTTTGACCCACAACTCGGCCCGGTGCCGGGCACCGCCAACGAGTTGGAACAAGTGCTGCTCAACCTGCTGAAAAACGCGGCGCAGGCCATTCACCAGCGCGAAGACGACCGTGAGCCGGGGCGCATCATCCTGCGCACCCGCCTCAACCCGCCCTGGGCGGAGATCCAGGTCGAAGACAACGGCATCGGCATGAGCGAGAACGTGCGTAAACGTACCTTCGAGCCGTTCTTCACCACCAAGGAAATCGGCCAGGGCACCGGGCTGGGGCTGTCGGTGTCGTACTTCATCATCACCAACAACCACAAAGGGCAGATGGAAGTGCATTCCACCCTGGGCCAAGGCACCTGCTTTACCTTGCGCCTGCCCCTGGCCGGCAGCCAATTGCCCCCCGCTGAACTTACCCAACTGGAGCACTGACCATGGGCTTTCGCCTGTCGAAGATTTACACCCGTACCGGCGACCAGGGCGAAACCGGCCTCGGCGACGGCCGCCGCGTGCCCAAGGACCACCCACGGGTGGAGGCCATCGGCGAAGTCGATACGCTGAATAGCCAGTTGGGGTTACTGCTGGCTTATCTCGAAGCACTCGGCGGGCAGCATCCAGGCTTACAAGACGTCATCGAGGTGCTTACACCTTGCCAGCATCGATTGTTCGATCTGGGCGGCGAGTTGGCGATGCCAGAGTACAAGGCACTGAACGCGGCAGAAGTTGATCGGTTGGAAGCAGCGATTGATCGCTGGAACGAAGAGGTCGGGTCGCTGGAGAACTTCATCTTGCCCGGTGGCTCAGCACTGATCGCCCAGGCCCATGTATGCCGTAGCGCGGCGCGCAGTGCGGAGCGACGCTGTCAGCACCTGAATGCGCTTGAACCGTTGGAAGGGGTGAGTTTGGCGTATATCAACCGGCTGTCGGATTTGCTGTTTGTGGCGGCGCGGGTGATAGCCAAGCGCCAGGGTGTTGCGGAGATTTTGTGGCAGGCGGCGTCGAAGCCCCACTGATTATTCGGCGCCTGGTCTGGCGCCATCGGGGGCAAGCCCCCTCCCACATTTGGATTTGTGAACACCTTCCAATGTGGGAGTGGGCTTGCCCGCGATGAGGCCAGCAAACGCTACATCAATCTTGCGGCCAGAACGCCCGAATCCCTGCAACACCTTGGGCGCCGGCATCCCACGCCTGCTCGCGCTCAGCCGGCCCAACGCCACCCAACAGATACACTGGCTTGCTGAACCCGCGGATCAGCTCTGCCGCCTGCTCCCAACCCAACGGCTGGGCATCGGGATGGGTCTGGGTCGGCTGCACCGGCGACAGCGTGACAAAATCCACGTCCATCATTTCCGCCAGCGCCAGTTCCTCAGCGTTATGGCAGGACGCTGCCAACCAGCGATCCTTCGGCAGCGGTCGGCCCTTGCTTGCGTATTTGCGCAGTTGCGCCGACGTCATGTGCCAACCGGCTGCAGGAAAATCCCCCAGCCATTCGAACGGCCCCTTGAGCATCAACTGCGCCTTGCCAGCACACAGGCCCACGGCGTCTACCGCCAGGTCACGGTACTTGGGGTCGTAACCGTTGGGTGCGCGCAGTTGAACCAGTTTGATACCGCCCGCGATGGCTTTCCGGATACCGCACAACAGCGGCGCGGTTTCCAGCTCACCCGGCGTGATCAGGTAGTCACCGGGCAACCGTGCGGCGGCAACGATCGGCGCATTGGCTGCAGGGAACTCATAGTTGAGCAAGTCCCGAGGGGCCACCCACTCCAGCGGCTGCCCTTCGGCACCATGGGGCTCGCCGGTAAAGGCCGAGACTTCCCAGACATCCAGCAACACCTGCTTGTCCGGATAGTCATGCTGCACCTTGATCAGCGGCCGCGCCGTTGTGACCTGGATGCCCAGCTCTTCCTGCAACTCGCGGGACAGCGCCGTGGCGACCGACTCTTCGGCCTCCACCTTGCCACCGGGAAATTCCCAGAGGCCGCCCTGATGCTGGGTATCGGCACGGCGCGCCAGCAGGATTCTGCCGTCGACGCCGCGGATCACCGCTGCTGCTACATGCACTCGTTTCACCGCGCTTATCCTCCGGGCTTCAGGTACGGTATTCCGCATTGATCTTCACGTACTCGTGGGACAAGTCCGTGGTCCAGATGGTTTCGCTGCACTCGCCGCGACCCAACTCGATGCGGATGGTGATTTCTTCCTGCTGCATCACCGCCGAACCCTGGGCTTCGGTATAGCTCTCGGCGCGGGCGCCACGGCTGGCGATGCACACGTCACCGAGGAACACGTCGATCTTGCTCACGTCCAGGTCCGGCACGCCGGCACGGCCGACGGCGGCGAGGATACGGCCCCAGTTCGGGTCGGAGGCGAACAGCGCGGTCTTGATCAGCGGCGAGTGAGCCACGGTGTAACCGACATCCAGGCATTCCTGGTGGTTGCCGCCGCCGTTGACTTCAACCGTGACGAACTTGGTGGCGCCCTCGCCGTCACGCACGATGGCCTGGGCCACGTCCATGCACACTTCGAACACCGCTTGCTTCAACGCGGCGAACAGCGGGCCGCTGGCCTCGGTGATTTCGGGCAGGTTGGCCTGGCCGGTGGCGATCAGCATGCAGCAGTCGTTGGTCGAGGTGTCGCCGTCGATGGTGATGCGGTTGAACGACTTGTTCGCACCGTCCAGGATCAGGCTGTGCAGCACATCGCGGGAGACTTTGGCGTCGGTAGCGATATAGCCAAGCATGGTGGCCATGTTCGGACGGATCATGCCCGCGCCTTTGCTGATACCGGTCACGGTGACGGTGACGCCGTCGTGCACGAACTGGCGGCTCGCGCCTTTTGGCAGGGTGTCGGTGGTCATGATGCCAGTGGCGGCGGCCGCCCAGTTATCCACAGACAGGTCATCCAGTGCGGCTTGCAGGGCGCCTTCGATTTTTTCCACAGGCAGCGGCTCACCGATCACACCGGTGGAGTACGGCAGCACCTGGCTGGCATCCACGCCAGCCAGTTGCGCCAGTTTGGCGCAGGTACGCGCAGCCGCGACCAGGCCCGGCTCGCCGGTGCCAGCGTTGGCATTGCCGGTGTTGGTCAGCAGGTAACGAATCGGGCCGGCCACGCGCTGCTTGGCCAGGATCACCGGCGCTGCGCAGAAGGCGTTGAGGGTGAACACACCGGCGACGGTCGAGCCTTCAGCACAGCGCATCACCACGACATCCTTGCGCCCCGGGCGTTTGATGCCGGCCGAAGCGATACCGAGCTCAAAACCGGCAACCGGGTGCAATGTGGGCAAAGGACCAAGACCAACAGCCATGAATGCGCTCCTTAAAAATAGATGATGTCTGTGCCGTCGCGTTCGACGGTGGGAATTAATGGCAAAACGCCGCGACGGCTGATGCCGGTCGCGGCGCGGGGTGTTACAGCGTCAGGCGAAAATCTTAGTTGATTTCGCCGTGGCAGTGTTTGAACTTCTTGCCCGAGCCGCACCAGCACAGCTCGTTACGACCCAACTTCTGTTCGTTGCGCACCGGGGTCTGAGCCAGGGCCACATCGACCTCTTCGCCCAATTCCTCAGGTGCATCAAGACCTGGCGCTTCGTCATGCTGGAACTGCATGCGCGCCGCCAGTGCCTCGGCTTCCTCACGCAGGCGCGCTTCTTCCTCGACCGGGTCTTCGCGACGCACCTGAACATGGGACAGCACGCGAATCGAATCGCGCTTGATCGAATCCAGCAGTTCGGAGAACAGCGTGAACGACTCGCGCTTGTACTCCTGCTTCGGGTTCTTCTGGGCGTAGCCACGCAGGTGAATACCGTGACGCAGGTGGTCCATGGTCGACAGGTGGTCTTTCCACAGGTCGTCCAGCACGCGCAGCACGATTTGTTTCTCGAAGGTGCGCAGCGCTTCGGCACTCGCCTGCTCTTCTTTCTCGTTGTACGCGGCCAGCAATTCGGCCATCAACTTCTCACGCAGCGTCTCTTCGTAGAGGTGATCGTCTTCGTCCAACCACTGCTGAACCGGCAAGTCGACACCGAAGTCGCTCTTCAACGCAGCTTCCAGGCCGGCAACATCCCACTGTTCTGGCAGGGACTGCGGCGGAATGTGCGCGCTGACTGTCGCGTTGAGCACGTCCTGACGGAAATCGGCGATGGTCTCGCCAATGTTGTCGGCGGCCAGCAACGTGTTACGCATGTGATAGATCACTTTACGCTGTTCGTTGTTGACGTCATCGAACTCGAGCAGTTGCTTACGAATGTCGAAGTTACGGCCTTCGACCTTGCGCTGGGCCTTCTCGATGGCGTTGGTCACCATGCGGTGCTCGATCGCTTCACCGGACTGCATGCCCAGCGCCTTCATGAAGTTCTTCACCCGATCCGAGGCGAAGATGCGCATCAGGCTGTCTTCCAGGGACAGGTAGAAACGACTGGAACCGGCGTCACCCTGACGACCGGCACGACCACGCAGTTGGTTGTCGATACGGCGCGATTCGTGACGCTCGGATGCGATCACCTGCAAGCCGCCGGATTCCAGCACGGCCTGGTGGCGTTTCTGCCAGTCGGCCTTGATCTGGGCGATCTGCTCAGGTGTCGGATTGTCCAGAGAAGCCACTTCCACTTCCCAGTTGCCGCCCAACAGGATGTCGGTACCACGACCGGCCATGTTGGTGGCGATGGTCAGCGCGCCGGGGCGACCGGCCTGGGCGATGATCTCGGCTTCTTTTTCGTGGAACTTGGCGTTGAGAACCTTGTGCTCGATGCCTTCCTTGTTCAGCAAGCTGGACATGTGCTCGGACGTTTCGATGGTGGCAGTACCCACCAACACCGGACGGCCCTGGGTCATGCATTCCTTGATGTCGGCGACGATGGCAGCGTATTTCTCGTCGGCGGTCAGGAACACCAGGTCGTTGAAGTCTTTTCGCGCCAGCGGCTTGTTCGGCGGGATAACCATCACCGACAGACCGTAGATCTGGTGGAATTCGAACGCTTCGGTGTCGGCCGTACCGGTCATGCCGGACAGCTTGTTATACAGACGGAAGTAGTTCTGGAAGGTGGTGGACGCCAACGTCTGGCTTTCGGCCTGGATGTTGAGCACTTCCTTGGCTTCGATGGCCTGGTGCAGGCCCTCGGACAGACGACGCCCCGGCATGGTACGACCGGTGTGTTCGTCAACCAGGACGACCTGGCCGTCCTGGACGATGTATTCGACGTTGCGGTGGAACAGCTTGTGTGCGCGCAGGCCGGCATACACGTGGGTCAACAGGCCCAGGTTGTGTGCCGAGTACAGGCTTTCGCCCTCGGCCAGCAGGCCGATCTGGCTCAACATGTCTTCGACGAACTGGTGACCGGCTTCGTTGAGTTCGACCTGGCGGGTCTTCTCGTCGATGGTGAAGTGACCTTCTTTGGTCACCACGCCTTCCACTTCCTCGATGTGCTGCTCAAGGCGCGGGATCAACTTGTTGATCTCGGTGTACAGGCGCGAGCTGTCTTCGGCCTGGCCGGAGATGATCAGCGGGGTACGGGCTTCGTCGATGAGGATGGAGTCGACTTCGTCGATCACGGCAAAGTTGAGTTCGCGCTGGAATTTTTCTTCCATGCTGAACGCCATGTTGTCGCGCAGGTAGTCGAAACCGAATTCGTTGTTGGTGCCGTAGGTGATGTCGGCAGCATAAGCCGCACGCTTCTCTTCCGGTGGCTGGAACGGCGTCACGACGCCGACAGTCAGGCCGAGGAATTCATACAGCGGGCGCATCCAGTTGGCGTCCCGGCGGGCCAGGTAGTCGTTCACCGTCACCACATGCACGCCTTTGCCGGACAGTGCATTGAGGTAAACACCCAGGGTTGCGACCAAAGTCTTGCCTTCACCGGTGCGCATTTCGGCGATCATGCCTTCATGCAAGGTCATGCCGCCGATCAATTGCACGTCGAAGTGGCGCATGCCCATTACGCGCTTACCGGCTTCGCGGGCGACCGCAAAGGCTTCGGGAAGCAGCTTGTCGAGGGTTTCACCTTTGGCTATGCGGGCCTTGAACTCTTCGGTCTTGGCGCGCAATTGCTCGTCCGAAAGGGCAACCATCTGCTCTTCGAAGGCATTGACCAGCTGCACCGTCTTGAGCATGCGTTTAACTTCGCGCTCATTCTTGCTTCCAAAAAGTTTCTTTAACAAAGGCGCAAACATATCGGCAGGTTCTTCCACACATAGGGATGGAGGGCGCACCGTGAGTGGCCCGAGCAGCCCTCACGGCCGCATGCGAACGCGCATTCTACCCGGAATCGTGGGTGAGGAAAGTGGCGTTGTTCCCCAATGCAGGCATGAGCCCGTGAGAGGGCTTATTTAAAATAAGGGCTTTTACCGGAACTTCAACCCATGGAGGGCATTGATTTTGCGGGCAAAGCCCCACAAATGCATTGCCTGGGGGTCCACAGGCGGTTTCTGCTAAGATGGCGGCTCTGTTACCTAAGGTGTCTGATCATGGCGTTTCGCCCTCTTACAGCCCGCGCCCCCAGCGTGTTGCTTCGCGAAGCCAAGCCGTTGAAAGCCATCTTCAGCCATGCGCAACGCTTGGGCCATCTGCAACGCCTGGTTGAAAGCCAATTGCAACCGGCGGCACGGGAACACTGCCATGTCGCTTCGTGGCGCGAGGGCAACCTGCTGCTTATTGTCACAGACGGCCATTGGGCGACACGCTTGCGCTATCAGCAAAAACGCCTGCAGCGGCAGTTGATGGCATTTGACGAGTTCGCCAGCCTGACGCGCATCCAGTTCAAGGTGCAGCCGCCGACCGTTCCGCAAGGCGCTGCGGGGCACACCATGGATTTATCGGCGAACGCGGCCGAAACCATTCAGGCAACAGCCGACGGTATCAGCGATCCGGGTTTGCGTGCGGCTCTGGAGCGGTTGGCCGCCCATGCCAAGCCCAAAGCCTGACCCCCTATTTGCGCTTGCTGCCGCCCAGCAACGACCCCAGCAAGCCCCGCACTAATTGGCGCCCCATCTGATTGGCGGCTTGTTGCATGGCTGACTTGAGCGCCTTGCCGGCCGCCGTCCCGAGAAACGCCCCGGCCCTGTCGGTAAAACTCGGTTCATCGCTCACAGGCTGGGCTTCTTCGGCCGGGCCCAACGCCTTGCGCGCCATCAGCACTTCATAGGCCGACTCCCGGTCAACCGGCTTGTCATAGCGACCCTGCAACGGCGAACTGGCGACCAGCGCGACCCGTTCGGCGTCGCTGAGCGGCCCGATCCGCGATTGCGGAGGTGCGACCAGCACGCGCTGGACGACTTCCGGCGTGCCCTTTTCCTGCAAAGTGCCCACCAGTGCTTCACCGGTGCCCAGTTCTGTCAGGACCGACAAGGCATCAAATGTCGGGTTGGGCCGAAAACCGTCCGCCACCGCGCGCAGTGATTTCTGCTCTTTGGTGGTGAATGCGCGCAGACCATGCTGGACACGCAAGCCAAGTTGCGCCAGTACGCTGTCAGGTAAGTCCCCCGGAGATTGCGTGACGAAATACACGCCCACGCCTTTCGAGCGAATCAATCGCACCACCTGTTCCAGGCGGTCCTGCAAGGCCTTGGGCGTATCGGCAAACAACAAATGCGCTTCGTCGAAAAACAGCGCCAGCAGCGGTTTGTCTGCATCGCCGCGCTCGGGCAACTGCTCGAACAGTTCTGCCAGCAGCCATAAAAGGAAGGTTGCGTACACCTTGGGCGCTTCGTGTACCAGGCGGCTGGCGTCAAGCAAGTGGATACGCCCACGACCATCACTGGCAGGTTGCAAAATATCCTCAAGCTGCAGCGCCGGCTCGCCGAACAACGCTTCGGCGCCCTGCTGCTCCAGCACCGCCAGGCGCCGCAACAGCGCCTGGCTGGAGCCGGTGGTCATCAGCGCCGCATCTTCACCCAGC
Organism: Pseudomonas marginalis; assembly: GCF_024169655.1. Taxonomy (GTDB): domain Bacteria; phylum Pseudomonadota; class Gammaproteobacteria; order Pseudomonadales; family Pseudomonadaceae; genus Aquipseudomonas; species Aquipseudomonas paraveronii. The sequence goes on from NZ_JALJWV010000001.1 coordinate 4,964,035, forward strand.
AGCTCCGGGTTATAGCGCAAGTGGTTGAGCAGCGCCTTGAGATCCTTGAGATCCAGCAGTAACAGGCCTTCGCGGTCCGCAACCTTAAACGCGGCATAGAGCGCTGATTGCTGGCTGTCGGTGAGCTCCAACAGGCTACCGAGCAACAACGGGCCCATTTCACTGATCGTGGTGCGCAATGGATGACCGGACTGACCGTGGATATCCCACAGCGTCACCGGATACGCCTTGGCTGTGTAATTCAAGAAGGGCATGCCGGCGATGCGCTCGGCCACCTTGCCCTGGGGGTTGGCTGCAGCGCCGAGACCACAAAGGTCGCCCTTGATATCCGCGGCGAATACCGCCACGCCCGCGTCGCTGAAGGCTTCCGCCAAACGTTGCAAGGTGACGGTCTTGCCGGTGCCCGTGGCACCGGCAATCAACCCGTGACGATTGGCCAGGCGCATGGCCTGGGCGATGGGCTGGCCGTCGAGGCCGGCGCCGATAAGCAGTTGCGTGGAGTCAGGCATTTCGTCACCCATGGTTAATTTTTCATGCCGCCAGGTCGATAGAGATAAATGTGAGACCCACAAAGTCTAAAAATAGGTCAGATAGTTCTTACAGGGCTCTATCAGAGCTATCACCAGAAGTAGCACACCTTTTTTGACGCTGCCATGAATGGTTCAGCCCTGACCTAGCCCTATATCAATGCCGCGACGGGGCAATTGATCACTTCCATCGCCCCCCAGCGCCAAGAGCAGCCAGAGCATCGCCGTGGTGATCATCATCGCGCTCTGATCCGAGTGCTGATGCAACCGCTGCACATGATGACCCGCGCCATGCAGGACATCGCCGATGGCGAGGGTGACCTGACTCGCCGCCTGACCCTCCAGAATCACGACGAATTCGGCATCCTGGGTAATGCGTTCAACCGTTTCGTAGAGCGAATTCATACGTCGATCCGCGAAGTATCCTCGGCCACCGGGCAAGTCAATGAAGTAGCCCTGCGGGTGGTCAGCGCTTCCAACTCATCGATGATCAACTCCGACGAGCAGGCCAACCGCACCAACAGCGCCGCCGCCATCAACCAATTGGGGGCCGCCGCCCAGGAGTCGGCACAACAGGTGCAAAAGATGATTGAGGAACTGCAAGTCGGCGCCCGGGACTCGGTCAGCACCATGAGCGAAAGCCAGCGCCATAGCCTCGACAACGTCGAAATCGCCAACCTGGCCGACGAACGTTTGAGCAGCGTGACCCAACGCAGCGGCAGCGATTTTGATCTGGCGGGCGGTGACGCTTCTATCTACTGGCCGGCGAGCCGATGTTTCTGCTGATGCTCGGCGAGCCGCAGCTCAAGCGTCTGCTTCAGGGGAAGCAGGCCGTTTCTGCAACTCATCCCACAATTGGGCAGCCCCAGGAAAGTCAGTACCGTCCTCGGCATCCAGCGCATCCGGATCATAGCGACTCAGACACCCCTCGCCCAACGTAGCGGGCGCCCTGGATGTAGCTTTATCGAGTGGGTCGGTCATGGGCTTGTCCTGATGGCAGATCAATGAAAAAAGGCCTGGAACGATTTAACGCCCAGGCCCTTCATTCTTCAATCAAAACGCGTTGATCAGAACACCACAGTCTTATTGCCGTGTACCAGCACGCGGTCTTCCAAGTGATAGCGCAGGCCACGGGCCAGAACCATCTTCTCGACATCACGGCCGAAACGCACCATGTCTTCAATGCTGTCGCTGTGGCTGACACGCACCACGTCCTGCTCGATGATCGGGCCGGCGTCCAGTTCTTCGGTGACGTAATGGCACGTTGCGCCAATCAACTTCACGCCACGCAGGGAAGCCTGGTGGTACGGTTTGGCACCGACAAACGACGGCAGGAAGCTGTGGTGAATATTGATCACCTTGCCGGCGTATTCACGGCACAGTTCCGGCGGCAGGATTTGCATGTAGCGCGCCAGCACCACGACGTCGGTTTCGTGCTGCTTGACCAGGCGAGACACCTCGGCGAACGCCGGTTCCTTGTCCTGCGGGTTGACCGGCACATGGTAGTACGGGATGCCATGCCACTCGACCATACTGCGCAGGTCGTCGTGGTTGGAGATCACGCAGGCGATCTCACAGTCCAGTTCGTCGCTGTGCCAACGGTGCAGCAAGTCGGCCAGGCAGTGGGATTCACGGCTGGCCATCAACACCACACGTTTTTTCTGCTCGGTATCGCTGATGTGCCAGATCATCGAAAACTCTTCGGCGATCGGCGCAAACGCCTCGCGAAAGGCCTCAAGACCAAAGGGCAGCGTATCGGCACGGATCTCGTGGCGCATGAAGAACCAACCGCTGAGATTGTCCGAGTGATGGCTCGCCTCGGTGATCCAGCCGTTGTGGGAGGCCAGAAAGTTACTGACTTTGGCAACGATGCCAACCCGGTCCGGGCAAGCAATCACCAGCCGAAAAGTGCGCATTAGGGGAAAACTCCAGAACTTCGCAAAGGTCGCCATTCTAGCGATTACGCAGAAAAACTGCAGTATCCGTTGACGCTTATTCTGCCCTCGCCTTGGCCACACCGCTTAATGGCGTAAGGTTTTACCACCGCTATATGCATGCGCATCGGCAAGCTCAGGCAGTTAGTGGAAATTAAGCAGGTTATCTTTAGCCATCCCCCTGCCAATTAACTCGTTTGCTTAGATTTGCCACAAACATTCAAAGTAATTCACATAAATATCCCCTTAAATGTTTACTTGGGGAAATAGCCTGACTATTATTGGCCACTGTCCCTGCCAATCAGCGCTCTACATAAGGTAGTCCACATGTCCCTGATCAACGAATACCGTGCCACCGAAGAAGCTATCAAAGAGCTGCAAGCCCGTTTGAAGAATCTGTCCCAAGACGACAAACTGCAAACCGAGCTGGAATTCGAAGGCAAACTGCGTACCCTGATGGGCGAATACTCCAAATCCCTGCGTGACATCATCGCGCTGCTGGACCCAGAGTCGAAAGTTAAAGCACCGCGCGGCGCCGTAAAAACTACCGGCACCAAGCGTGCGCGCAAGGTCAAGCAATACAAAAACCCGCACAACGGCGAAGTGATTGAAACCAAAGGTGGCAACCACAAGACTCTGAAAGAGTGGAAAGCCAAGTGGGGCGGTGACGTGGTTGAAGGTTGGGCTACCCTGCTGGGCTAAGCCTCGCCAGGCTCTCGCCTGATACGCGATATACAAAAACGCCAGCTTGCTGGCGTTTTTTATTGTCTGAATAGTCTGCAATTACCCGGCTACAGATTCAGCCGAGCGGCTAAAGAGTCGGCATACTCCTGCCATTGATCCAGCACCTGGCACTGAAACGGTGTGGCACTAACAGCCAACTCATTACGCGCCCGTTTAAATGCTTCCAAGGTATTGGGGGCGCCCCATTCACCCTCTGACAAGCGTTGTTGACAGAAAATTTTCCAGCGTTGTTGCTCCTCGCTATTCAAGGTTTCAGGAAAGTTGCGCGCACGGTAGCGAAATAATAATTCGGGCAAACGCTGATCATCAAAGGGCCACTGCTGCCGCGCCAATTGCGTCGGCTCTGCCGCGCGGACTTGTTCGCATAAACGACGGTCGCGATCACCGATAAAACCATCGTAGAGCTGCTGCTCCGGGTCCGAACTCGGCGCAAAATCCTCCTCGGCATAAATCGCCGCTAACTTGTCGCGCCAAACTTCCTGTGCGTCAGTTAGCCGCAGCGCCCGTGCCTGATAAGCGTCCATATCCAATTGTAGCCGTTCACGGTCTTGCGCTCGCAGCACATTCAATGGGGCCACCACCGGGCAGCGGTTGATATGCAACAACTTGAGCGGTACCGGCAACTCGCCTTCGGCCAGATCATCACGACGGGTGTAGAGGCGCTGACGCAAGGTATCGGCGTCGAGATCCAGCAGCCCCTGCGGATCAAGGCCCAGGTCACAGACGATCAATGCGTTGCGATTGCGCGGGTGCCAGGCCAGGGGCAGTACGACACCCAGGTAATGGCGCTCGGCAGAAAAACGCCCGGAGATATGCACCATCGGTTGCAACAGCCGCACCTGATCCATCACCCGTTGCTTGCTGCGCAACTGGAATAGCCAGTCGTACAGCTTGGGCTGTTTTTCACGGACCAATCGGGCCAAGGCAATGGTCGCGCGCACATCGGACAACGCATCGTGGGCCTGGCCATGGGCGATACCGTTGGCGTCGGTCAAACGCTCCAGCTTGAGCGTCACGCGCCCATCCTGCTCGGGCCAGACGATCCCCTCCGGACGCAGCGCGTAGGCGGTACGCACCACATCGATCAAGTCCCAGCGGCTGTTACCGCCCTGCCATTCACGCGCATAAGGGTCGAAGAAATTGCGATAAAGACTGTAACGGGTCATTTCATCGTCAAACCGCAGGGTGTTGTAACCCACCCCACAGGTACCGGGAGCCGCCAGTTCGGCATGTACCCGCGTCATGAAATCGGCTTCGGCCAAGCCCTTTTCCGCCAGTATGCGCGGGGTGATGCCGGTGATCGCACAGGCTGCCGGATGGGGCAGGATATCGTCGCTGGGATGGCAATACAGATTGACCGGCGGGCCAACCTCGTTGAGGTCGACGTCGGTGCGAATACCGGCGACCTGGAGGGGGCGATCGCTGCGCGGGTTGATACCGGTGGTTTCATAGTCGTACCAAAAAAGAGTGGTCACGGTCTATTCCTGTGCTGAAGATCGACGAAGTCTAGGCGCTGGAAGGTGCCTGAGGCCAGAGCCATACGCACTGTATAAACATCCAGCAAAACCTTGAGTGGTTGCTTCCCTCACCGACACTGCTAGCATCCGTATCTTCCAACCGCCCTGCGCTGCCAAGGATCGCGATGCCATCAGCTCCATTGGATACCCGTTACCAGATCGAGACCCCGGAGGGCATCGACCTACCCTTGCGCCCGGCCGGCCTGCTACCACGTGTACTGGCCTTCGCCTTCGACCTGGGCGCGCGCGGGTTGCTCATGGGCATCCTGCTGGTTCCGTTGGCCCTGCTCGGCAATATCGGCATAGGGCTGGGCTCATTGCTGCTGTTCCTGGTCAGTTGGTGGTACATGGTGCTGTTTGAAGTACTCAATCAGGGCTGCTCGCCAGGCAAGCAAGTCATGGGCTTGCGCGTGGTACAGGATGACGGCACGCCGGTCGGCTGGTCAGCCTCACTCATCCGCAACCTGCTGCGCTTTGTCGACATGCTGCCTTTCGGCTACTTTCTCGGCGCCATCAGTTGCCTGCAGCATCCTAACTTCAAACGGCTCGGCGATCTGGCGGCCGGCACGCTGGTGGTCTACCGCGAACTACCATTGGCACGCCCCAGGGTGCCGCAGGCCCCTGCCCTGCGCCTGCCATTTGCCCTGGACCTGAGCGAACAGCGCGCCATTCTCAATTTCGCCGAGCGCCAGGGCGAACTGTCCGCCGAGCGAGTGCAGGAACTGGCCTCGATCCTCGCCACGCCCCTGCAGGTGTCCCCGGCTCGCGCCGTCGAGCAGCTCAACGGCGTGGCCCGTGGTTTGCTGGGGCCGACATGAAACAGAGCCTGTTCGAAAGTCGTCACCAGCCCCAATGGCAAGCATTCGCCGAACAACTGACGCAGTTGGAACAAGGCAAGGCCAAGGCCGAAGAGCTGGCTGACTTCCCTCACCACTATCGGCGCCTGTGCCAGCACCTGGCCCTGGCTCAGGAGCGCGGCTATAGCAGTTACCTGGTCGACCCGCTGCAACAACTGGCCCTGCGCGGCCACCAACAGCTGTACCGCCACCGCAGCCAACTGGCGGCGAACGTATTGAGTTTCCTGCTGGCCGATTTCCCCCGGCTGGTACGTGAACAGTGGCGCTTCGTGTTGATCGCCAGCCTGCTGTTCTTCGGCAGCCTGGTGGGTATTGCGCTGCTGGTGTACCTGTTTCCCGAACTGATCTACAGCATCGTCAGCCCCCAGCAGGTGGCCGAGATGCAGAGCATGTATGACCCCGACGCCAGTCGCCTGGGCCGCGTCGCCGAACGTGCATCCAGTGAAGACTGGATGATGTTCGGCTACTACGTGATGCACAACATTGGCATCGCCTTCCAGACCTTTGCCGCCGGCTTGCTGTTTGGCCTGGGCAGCGTGTTCTTTCTGATTTTCAACGGTCTGATCATCGGCGCGATTTCCGGGCATCTCACTGAAATCGGCTACGGCCAGACCTTCTGGTCGTTTGTCATCGGCCATGGCGCCTTCGAACTCAGCGCGATTGCGCTGGCTGGCGCGGCAGGCTTGCAGTTGGGCTGGGCGTTGATCGCTCCGGGGCACCTGACACGAGGGGAGTCGCTGCGGCTGGCGGCGCGTAAAAGCGTGCAGATGCTCTGCGGTGTCATGCTGTTCCTGCTGATCGCAGCTTTTATCGAAGCCTATTGGTCCTCCACTACCGCGATCGCGCCTTGGGTCAAATACCTGGTGGGTGCCGGACTCTGGCTACTGGTGGCCACCTACCTGACCTTTGCCGGACGGACTCGCCATGCGCCTGAGTGATTCCAGCGTGGTGATTCGCCCTCGAACATCATGGGAAGCCATGGACTTGGGCGTGTTAATGGCCCAGGAACATCGACTGCTGCTGATGACCAGTTGGGCGTTGGTGAGCCTGCCGATATTCATCGTGCTTAGCGTCCTGTTATGGCAATACCCGTCCACGGCCATGTTCGTATTCTGGTGGTTGAAGCCGGCCTTCGACCGTTTGCCCCTGTATATCCTGTCCAAGGCTCTGTTTGGCGAAACGCCTAGCCTCAAGCAGGCCGTGCGTCACTGGCCGCGCCTGCTCAAAGGCCAACTCCTGGCCAGCCTGACCTGGCGGCGACTGAGCCTGAGCCGCAGCTTTTTGATGCCGGTCAGTCAACTCGAAGGCCTGGATGGCAAGGCGCGCCAAAAACGCCTGGGTGTGTTGCAACAACACAACGCCGGCGCGGCGCGCTGGTTGACCACCCTCGGGGTACACCTGGAGATCGGCCTGTGGTTCGGCTGCATGGCACTGTTCTATCTATTCATCCCCCAGCAGGTTGAACTGGATTGGGACTGGCAGCGGCTGGCGCTGGCGACAGGCCCGGAGGGGCTGTGGTTGGAACACCTGAGCAACGCCTTCTACGCGCTGGTCCTGGTGTTCTGGGAACCGATCTACGTCGCCTGCGGTTTCAGCCTGTACCTCAACCGCCGCACCGTGCTGGAAGCGTGGGACCTGGAACTGGCCTTTCGCCGCCTGCGTCAGCGACTGAGCAGCGTGGCGCCACTGGTACTGCTGGTGATCGGGCTGATGCTGCTGCCGCTGGGCCGGCCCGCCATGGCCGATGACTCGACCCCCATCCGGCAAGTCACCCCCCAATCCGCCAACCAATCGATCAAGGCGCTGCTGGACAAGCCGCCGTTCAAAAATCCGGAAACCGTGACCCGCTATCGCTTCGGTGACGAAAAAACCAACGTCAAGCCCAAGGCACACGGTGACGGCAAGCTACCGGTCTGGCTGCAAGCACTGCTGGACAACTTCAACAGCAACACCTTCAAGCACCTCGCCCAAGGCCTGGAGTTGCTGCTGTGGAGCCTGCTGGCGGGCGGCGTGGCCCTGCTGATCTGGCGTTATCGCGAGTGGCTGCACACCTTTGTCAGCCGGCGCGGGCCACGCAAACCCAAGCTCGCCAAACCGGTACCCACGCAATTGTTCGGCCTGGAACTGGGCGCCGAAACCCTGCCCGCTGACATTGCCAGCACCGCCGAGCAACTATGGCCCACGCACCCCAGGGAAGCCTTGGGCCTGTTGTATCGTGGGCTGCTCAGCCGGTTACTGCACGACTTCAACCTGCCACTGAAAAACGCCGACACCGAAGGCCAGGTACTGGAGCGCGTTCAGCGCTTGCAACAACCGCAACTGCAGGCATACAGCGATGAACTGACCCGGCACTGGCAAAACCTTGCCTACGGGCACCGCCTTCCTCCCGCAGTGGTGCAGCAGCAACTGTGCAGCGATTGGCGCGCCCTGTTCAACCCGGGAGCAGCCCGATGAACCGGCCATTGTTGTGGGTGGGGTTGTTGCTCGCATGCCTGCTGGGGGCAGGCGGCCTGTATGTGTGGCACAAGGCAATTCCTTATGACGAAGTCGTGGATCGCGGCCCTTCACCGGAGGCATTGGGCAATCCCTACCTGGCAGCCGAACACTTTCTGCGCGAGCAAGGCCTGGTGGTGGACCACGCCAACGGCCTTGAACGACTGTCCGATCTGCCCCCAAAAGATCGCAGCCTGTTGCTGCTGGCCGAACGCGGCAACATGACCCCGCGCCAGGTGGATCAACTGCTGGACTGGACAAAGTCTGGTGGTCACCTATTGGTGGTGGCCGAAGCGCTGTGGGATGAAGAAACAGATAAAAGCGGCGACCTGCTGCTCGATCGCCTGTACATCCACCAGACCTTGAGCGACGAACCCGACCAACTCGCTCCGGCACGCAAAAAGAAAGAGCCAGACCTGACCAAACTCTATGTCGACAATGAAACGGCCCCGGCGTATTTCAGCTTCGATACCGACTTCAACCTGACCGATCCCAAGCATCTGGCCCAGTTTTCGGCCAACAGCGCCAAGTCCAGCCACCTGATGCAACTCAATCTCGGGCAAGGCAGTGTGACAGTAGTCACCGACAGCGACTTATGGAAAACCCCGGGAATCGGCAAACACGATAACGCCTGGCTGCTGTGGTACCTGAACCAAGGCACGCACGTGACCCTGCTGTTCAACAGCGACGTGGACGATCTGTTCACCTTGTTGATGCGCTATTTCCCCCAGGCGCTGGCGGCACTCGCCGCGCTGATCGCCCTGGCGCTCTGGCAGGCCGGCATACGCCAAGGCCCGATCCAGGCGCCAGCGCCCAAGGCACGCCGGCAACTGCAGGAACACTTGGAGGCCAGCGCCGACTTCCTGCTGCGCCGCAGCGGCCAGGGTCCCCTGTTACACGCCTTGCAGCGCGATATCCTGCGCGCCGCCCGGCGGCGCCACCCAGGCTTTGAACACCTCGACACCGCAGAACAGTGGCAGGTGCTTGAACACCTGACGCGCCAACCCTCTCACGTGATCAGCCAGGCCCTCGGCCCACTTGCGGCAAAACGGCTTTCCAGCGCCGATTTCAGCCGCCAGGTGGCGTGCCTGCAAACTCTCAGGAATGCCCTATGAGCGAACTTCCAACGGCCACTGCCCTGACCACCGACACCCTGCAACACGCCAGCCGCCAAGCCCAGGCTCTGCGCGTTGAACTGCGCAAGGCGGTGATTGGCCAGGACCAGGTGATCGATGACGTACTCACCGCCTTGATCGCCGGCGGCCACGTGCTGCTTGAAGGCGTACCCGGCCTGGGCAAGACCTTGCTGGTGCGGGCCCTGGCCCGTTGCTTTGGCGGCGACTTTGCGCGCATCCAGTTCACGCCGGACCTGATGCCCAGCGATGTCACCGGCCACGCGGTGTACGACCTGCACACCGAACAGTTCAAGCTGCGCAAGGGGCCGTTGTTTACCCACCTGTTGCTGGCGGACGAGATCAACCGAGCGCCGGCCAAGACCCAGGCCGCCTTGCTCGAAGCCATGCAGGAGCGCCAAGTCACCCTTGAGGGTGAAGCGCTGCCCATCGGCCAACCGTTCATGGTGCTGGCCACCCAGAACCCTATTGAGCAGGAAGGCACCTACCCGCTACCCGAGGCCGAGCTGGACCGTTTCATGCTCAAGGTGCGCATGGACTACCCTGATTCCCAGCAAGAGCTGGAGATGGTGCGCGAAGTCACGCGCTCATCTCGGGCCGACATGCTCGACGTACAGCCGCTGCGCACCGTGCTGCAAGCCGAGGACGTGCTGCAACTGCAACAGATCGCCAGCGAACTGGCGCTGGATGAGCAAGTGCTCGATTACGCCGTGCGCCTGGCACGAGCCACCCGCAGTTGGCCGGGGCTGACCATCGGTGCCGGCCCACGCGCCTCCATCGCCCTGGTGCGCGGCGCCCGAGCCCGCGCCTTGCTGCGCGGGGGCGAGTTCGTCACCCCGGACGACATCAAGGGCTGCGCCCTGGCGGTGCTGCGTCATCGGGTTCGCATCGCCCCCGAACTGGATATCGACGGGCTGGAAGTGGACCAGGTTCTCCAGCAACTGCTGGACCAGATTCCGGCACCTCGGCAATGACCCCCCCATGAAGCCGACCCGTCTGCTGTTGATCTGGCTTGGCGTGCTGCTGGGCCTGAATATTCTGCTGGGCACTGCACAGGCGTTGCAGTTGCGGGTGCCTGACAGCCTGCATTCGGTGGCCTGGGGCCTGCTGCTGGCCCTGTTGCTGCTGGCGCTATTGGACGCCATGCGTCTTCGCCGCCGTCCGTCCCCACGGGTCCAACGGCAGATGCCCGGCAGCCTGGCACTGGCTCGCTGGGGCGAAGCACGCCTGACGCTTGAACACGATTACCCACAGCCGCTGACTGTACGGGTGTTCGATCACGTCCCCGACGGCCTGAGCATGGAAAACATGCCGCAGTCCATCGAACTGCGCCCCGGTGAGCGCAGCGAACTGGGCTATCGGCTGCGCCCCTTGCGGCGTGGCCACTTCTGTTTCAGTCGTTGCGAACTTCACCTGCCCAGCCCCTTCGGGTTGTGGTCCGCGCGGCGCTTTGTCGAGGTCAGCGATGCAACCCGGGTCTATCCGGATTTCGCCCGTCTGTATGGCGCACAGCTATTGGGTGTGGATAACTGGTTGAGCCAGTTGGGCGTGCGTCAGCGCCAACGACGAGGGTTGGGACTGGAGTTTCATCAACTGCGCGAGTTTCGGGAGGGCGACAGCCTGCGGCAGATCGACTGGAAAGCCACCGCGCGCCAACGCACGCCGATCGCTCGGGAATACCAGGACGAACGCGACCAGCAGATCGTGTTCATGCTCGATTGTGGTCGGCGCATGCGCAGCCAGGATGCCGAACTTTCCCACTTCGATCACGCCCTCAACGCCTGCCTGCTGCTCAGTTACGTCGCCTTGCGCCAGGGCGATGCGGTCGGGCTATGCACCTTCGCCTGTGACCAGCCGCGCTACCTGGCTCCCGTCAAGGGCACCGGGCAATTGAACCTGTTGCTCAACACCGTCTACGACCTGGACACCACCCGACGCGCGGCCGACTACGAGGCCGCGGCCAACCAACTGCTGGCTCGGCAGAAACGCCGGGCGCTGGTGATCGTGGTGAGCAACCTGCGGGATGAGGACGATGAAGCGTTACTGACGGCGGTCAAACGCATCAGCCGGCAACACCGGGTACTGGTCGCCAGCCTGCGTGAAGAAGTACTCGACCAACTGCGCCTGTCGCCCGTGCAAACCCTGCCCGAAGCGCTGGCCTATAGCGGCGCCGTCGACTACCTCAATCAACGCGACGAACTGCATGACCGCCTGAGCGCTCACGGGTTGTCGGTACTGGATACGCCACCCTCGGAATTGGGCGCCGCCCTGGTGACACGCTACCTGGGCTGGAAAAAAGCTGGCGTACTGTGAAAGCAACACACCCCGGCGTGGGTCGCCACACCCAAGTCGGGGTGACTGCGCGCAATGTCTAAGCGGACGCCTGTAAGGGGTCAAAACTGAAGTACCGCAGCAAGGCTTTGATCAGTTGACCGTATTCTGCAGGCGCCTCAACCACACTGAAGCCTGAGTCGTAATGCTGGGGATTGATGTCCTCATAGCTCCATAAACAGGTCGCCGTGAAATCAACTGCCTGGAAATCGCCGCCAGCCGTGGGAATCTTCAAGCGCAGCTCGAACTCCGCGTCGACCATCATCGGCAATTGACTGATCAACATCAGCCCTTCTGCAGAGACGTTACCCAAGTAACCAATGGGCTTGTCCGTAAGCCGGTTGAACACTTGCAGGAAACAAGACAATTGATGCCGCTCAATTCGTCGGTTGGTAAACATGCTGATATCGCCATCCATTGGCCATAACTCTGGCCGCGCCAGTGATTCGGAACGGGCCTAACACCCCCGCTCTCCCTGGAGATCGGTGCGACAACAGCTAGCGCTTTGCCACTCTACCGCCTGCCAATCCCAAGTATTCCATCCGCTCGAACACAAACTTGTACAAACGAACATTCAAAGAATAGCCCAAGACTGGTGACGAGCCAGCTATAGAATGACAAATATCATCACAACGACGCAGGACGTGGCTGCGCAACGCTCGCACCGGGGTAATGCCCCAGTTGCTGCAGGGTATCGAGGCGCGCGCGGGCCCGGTAGGCGTACTCGCTGGACGGATACTGGTTGATGATGAACTGATAGGTTTGCACCGCGTCGACGAACAGCTTCTGCCGCTCCAGACACTGCCCGCGCAACATCGAGACCTCCGGCTGCACATAGCGCCGAGTGCGACTTTCACGGTCGACCTGGGACAATTCCAGGGTGACGCGCTCGCAGTCACCGACCCCATACGCACGGTAGGCGTTGTTCAAATGGTGGTCCATCGACCAACGGGTACAGCCGACAACACTGACGGCCAGGGCAGCAATGAGCAAAATTCGCATGAGGGTTCTCCTGTCTCGTGCAGTGTATCGACCCCTCGTCAAAAATCTTCAAGGATGTTCATCTAATCAATCATAGCGAAAAGCGAATCGCCGATAAGTAGTGCAAACGAACAATGACTACAACCAAAGAGCATAGTAGCCTTCCCCAGCGCTTGAACTCAGGAGTCTGTGCATGTCCGTCCGTCGCACCAAAATCGTCGCCACCCTTGGCCCGGCCAGTAACTCGCCGGAAGTCCTCGAACAGCTGATTCTGGCTGGTTTGGACGTTGCCCGTCTGAACTTCTCCCACGGCACCCCGGACGAGCACAAGGCTCGCGCCAAGCTGGTGCGTGACCTGGCCGCCAAGCATGGTCGCTTCGTCGCACTGCTGGGTGACCTGCAAGGCCCGAAAATTCGTATCGCCAAATTCACCGACAAGCGGATCGAGCTGAAGATCGGTGACACGTTCACCTTCTCCACCAGCCACCCGCTGACCGAAGGCAACCAGCAAATCGTGGGTATCGACTACCCGGACCTGGTCAAGGATTGCGGCGTCGGCGACGAACTGCTGCTGGACGACGGCCGCGTGGTCATGCGAGTCGACACCGCCAGCGTCACCGAACTGAACTGCACCGTGATCATCGGCGGCCCGCTGTCGGATCACAAAGGCATCAACCGTCGCGGTGGTGGCCTGACGGCGCCGGCCCTGACTGAAAAAGACAAGGCCGACATCAAGCTCGCCGCCGAAATGGAAGTGGACTACCTCGCGGTGTCCTTCCCACGCGACGCCGCCGACATGGAATACGCCCGCAAGCTACGCGACGAAGCTGGCGGCACTGCCTGGCTGGTGGCGAAGATCGAACGCGCCGAAGCCGTGGCCGATGACGAAACCCTCGACGGCCTGATCATGGCGTCCGACGCCGTGATGGTTGCCCGTGGCGACCTTGGCGTGGAAATCGGTGATGCTGAACTGATCGGTATCCAGAAGAAAATCATCCTGCACGCACGCCGCCACAATAAAGCGGTGATCGTGGCGACCCAGATGATGGAGTCGATGATCCAGAACCCGATGCCGACCCGCGCCGAAGTGTCCGACGTGGCCAACGCCGTGCTCGACTACACCGACGCCGTGATGCTCTCGGCTGAAAGTGCCGCTGGCCCATACCCGCTGGAAGCCGTCCAGGCCATGGCGCGTATCTGCATCGGTGCCGAAAAGCACCCGACCAGCAAGACCTCCAGCCACCGCATCGGCAAAGTGTTCGAAAGCTGTGACCAGAGCATCGCCCTGGCCGCCATGTACACCGCCAACCACTTCCCTGGCGTCAAAGCGATCATCGCCCTGACCGAAAGTGGCTACACGCCGTTGATCATGTCCCGCATCCGTTCCTCGGTGCCGATCTACGCGTTCTCCCCGCACCGCGAAACCCAGGCCCGCGCGGCGCTGTTCCGTGGCGTCTACACCGTACCGTTCGACCCGGCGTCGTTGCCGCCTGAGCAAGTCAGCCAGGCTGCCATCGACGAACTGCTCAAGCGTGGCGTAGTGGAGAAAGGCGACTGGGTCATCCTGACCAAGGGCGACAGCTACCACACCATCGGCGGCACCAACGGCATGAAAATCCTGCACGTTGGCGACCCAATGGTCTGAGTGATCCGCTGAAAAACCAAAGCCCCGCCCTGTGAATGGCGGGGCTTTTTGCTTTGCAGCACACGGTAATGGGCTTGCCTGCGATGGCGTCATCAGCGCCCGGCAATCGACCGGGACAGGAACACATCGGCCAGCAGTTGATTGCGCGGCAGCCCCGCCAGGAACAGGCGCTTGGAAAACGCCTCGACGCTGGCCGGATGCCCGCAGAGCAAGGCCAGCGTTTGCCGGGAAACCAGCCGCAGTTGCGCCAATGCCGGGGTCAAGTCCGCCGCCGTCCACAGCTCCACCGTCAGGTTCGGATGGCGGGCGGCCAGCGCTGCCAGGGGCTCGGCCAAGTAGTGACCGCTGGCATCGTGGGCCAGGTGAATCACGCGGATCGCGCCTTGATGATCCTGGCGCAATGCCTCCCGTAACACCCCCCACAACGGGCCAAGGCCGGTGCCGGAAGCCAATAGCCACAGCGGCCGGGATTGCCAGTCGGGGTCGTATTGCAGCGCGCCGCCGCGCAGTTCGCCCAGGCGCAGGCGGTCACCGACGCGCAACTGTCGAGCGGCATCGCTGAATGCGCCGGGCTGACGGCAATCGAGATGAAACTCCAGGAACGGATCTTCCTGAGGCAGGCTGGCCAGGGAATACGGGCGCGCCACCGGCCCCGCCCACAGCACCAGATGCTGCCCGGCCCGGTAGCGCAGGCCGCGCTCCGGTTGCAGGCGCAAGCGCAACACCTGCGCGCTCAACCAATCCACGCCCACCACCTCGGCCGACACGCCGTCACGGCTCGGATCAAACGCTTCGACCTGCAGGTCCGCCGTCACCCGGCACTGGCAGGCCAGGCGCCAGCCATCCTGGCGTTGCGCCGGGCTGAGGGCGTCGGGCTGCAGGTCCTCGACCTCGCCCCGGCAACGTACCAGGCATGCATGGCAACTGCCGGCGCGGCAACTGTAGGGCACGGCGACGCCGGCCTGGTTCAGGGCATCCAACAGGTTGCTGCCGGTGGAGACCGACCAGTGGCGTTCGCCGACGTGCAGTTCAGGCATACAAGGTCTCGGATCAAAAAATGCGTACACAGGGAATCACGCCCGGCAGAGTTTGACCATAGTCGGGTGTATCGGCCACCGTGCCGGGTTATACTGCCGCGCCTTTTTAGCGTCGCGCCAGCATCACTCGGCGTGCCTTGGAAAGGTGGTTTCAGCCGACCGATACACCCTACTGAAGCCGCCTTTATTGAATGTTCCCTTATAGAGGAGCGCGACTCATGACCGTGATCAAGCAAGACGACCTGATTCAGAGCGTTGCCGACGCCCTGCAATTCATTTCCTACTACCATCCCGTTGACTTCATCCAGGCAATGCACGAAGCCTACCTGCGCGAAGAATCGCCAGCAGCCCGTGACTCCATCGCCCAGATCCTGATCAACTCGCGCATGTGTGCCACCGGCCACCGCCCGATCTGCCAGGACACCGGTATCGTCACCGTGTTCGTGCGCGTGGGCATGGACGTGCGTTGGGACGGCGCCACCATGGGCCTGGACGACATGATCAACGAAGGCGTGCGTCGCGCCTACAACCTGCCGGAAAACGTCCTGCGTGCTTCGATCCTCGCCGATCCGGCAGGCGCGCGTAAAAACACCAAGGACAACACCCCGGCGGTGATCCACTACTCCATCGTCCCGGGTAACACCGTGGAAGTGGATGTGGCCGCCAAGGGCGGTGGTTCCGAGAACAAGTCGAAAATGGCCATGCTCAACCCGTCCGACTCGATCGTCGACTGGGTGCTCAAGACCGTTCCGACCATGGGCGCCGGCTGGTGCCCACCGGGCATGCTCGGCATCGGCATCGGCGGCACCGCCGAGAAAGCCGCCGTCATGGCCAAGGAAGTGTTGATGGAATCCATCGACATCCACGAGCTGAAAAAGCGCGGCCCCTCCAACCGTATCGAAGAGATGCGCCTGGAGCTGTTCGAGAAGGTCAACCAACTGGGTATCGGCGCCCAGGGCCTGGGTGGCCTGACCACCGTGCTCGACGTGAAGATCATGGACTACCCGACCCACGCCGCCTCCCTGCCGGTGTGCATGATCCCCAACTGCGCCGCCACCCGTCACGCGCACTTCGTGCTCGACGGTTCGGGCCCGGCATCGCTGGAAGCACCCTCGCTGGACGCCTACCCGGAAATCGTCTGGGAAGCTGGCCCGTCGGCCCGTCGCGTCAACCTCGACACCCTGACCCCGGAAGACGTGCAGAGCTGGAAGCCGGGCGAAACCGTATTGCTCAACGGCAAGATGCTCACCGGTCGCGACGCCGCGCACAAGCGCATGGTCGAGATGCTGAACAGGGGCGAAACCCTGCCAGTGGACCTCAAAGGTCGCTTCATCTACTACGTTGGCCCGGTTGATCCGGTGCGCGATGAAGTGGTTGGCCCGGCTGGCCCGACCACTGCGACGCGGATGGACAAGTTCACCCGTCAGATCCTCGAGCAAACCGGCCTTTTGGGCATGATCGGCAAATCCGAGCGCGGCCCGACCGCCATCGAAGCGATCAAGGATTACAAGGCCGTGTACCTGATGGCCGTGGGTGGTGCTGCTTACCTGGTGGCGCAAGCCATCAAGAAGTCGCGCGTTGTCGCCTTCGCCGAACTGGGCATGGAAGCGATCTACGAGTTCGAAGTGAAAGACATGCCGGTCACCGTTGCGGTGGACAGCAAAGGCGAATCCGTCCACATCACCGGTCCTGCCATCTGGCAGAAAAAGATCAGTGAAAGCCTGGCGGTAGAAGTGCAGTAAGCGCTTCTTCGCACCGATAAAGGCGACTGCGGCTACACAGCCCAGTCGCCTTTTTTATGGCGCATGCTATGGTGCTCCCCCCTAATTGCAGCTGTTCATACCCGTATGATCGCAATCCCCCGTCCACTGCGCCTGACCGCCTACTCCCTATTGATCATCGCCGGTGCGGTGCTGGCCGCCGCCTTGGCCACGCGCCACGCCGAACGCCAGGCCCTGGTCGACGATGCCGCACGCGCCAATCAGCAGCTCATGCTATACGGCAACTCGTTGCACACCCTGATCGAACGCTACCGCGCGCTGCCCGCCGTGCTGGCGCTGGATTCGGAAATGATCAGCGCGCTGAAAGGCCCGCTGGATGCCGCGACCCAGGACGTGCTCAACCGTAAACTGGAACGTATCAACGGCGCCGCACAGTCCTCCACATTGGAACTGATGGACCGCACCGGCCTGGCCGTGGCCGCGAGCAACTGGAACCTGCCGAGCAGCTACGTCGGGCACAATTACGCGTTCCGGCCATATTTCAGCCAGACCCGGAGCCAGGGCACCGGGCGCTTTTATGCGGTCGGGGTGACCACCGGCGTGCCGGGGTATTTCCTTTCCAGCGCAGTGCTCGATGAACACGAGCAGTTCCTCGGTGCCATGGTAGTCAAGCTGGAATTCCCCGAACTCGAGCGTGAATGGGCCCAGGGTAACGACCTGCTGCTGGTCAGCGACGCCCGCGGTATCGTGTTTATCGCCAACCAGCCGGGCTGGCGTTATCGCAACCTGCGCCCGTTGTCGGCTAGCGACCTGGCCGAACTACAGGCCACCCGCCAATACGACAAGAAACAATTGCAACCGCTGAAGACCCAGGCCCTGCAACGTTTCGACGAAAACAGCCACCTGATGCGCGTCAACGGCCCCGATGGCAACGCCAATTACATCTGGGAATCCCTGCCGCTGAAGGCCGAAGGCTGGACCTTGCACCTGCTGCGCAAACCTCAGTTCCCCTTCGAAGACCAACGCAACGCCGGCCTCGCTGCCGCCGGTTCGTGGCTGGCATTGGTGTTTCTGGTGCTGTTTCTGACCCAGCGCTGGCGTCTGGCCCGCATGCGCCAGCGCAGCCGCGAAGAGCTCGAACAGCTGGTCGAGGAGCGCACCCAGGCGCTGCGCACGGCCCAGGATGGCTTGGTGCAATCGGCCAAGCTGGCGGCGCTGGGGCAGATGTCTGCGGCCCTCGCCCATGAAATCAACCAGCCACTCACCGCGCAGCGCATGCAATTGGCGACCCTGCGCCTGCTGCTGGACCATGGCCGCGTGGGCGATGCCTACAAGGCGCTCACGCCACTGGACGACATGCTCACGCGCATGGCCGCGCTAACTGGCCATCTCAAGACATTCGCCCGCAAGAGCCCCAGCGGCCTGCGCGAACGCCTGGACCTGGCCAAGGTGGTCGACCAATCCCTGGAGTTGCTCGACGCACGCCTGCGCGATGAAGGCATCGGCACCGTGCTGGACCTGACCCGTCCCGCCTGGGTCCGTGGCGACGCGATCCGCCTGGAACAGGTACTGATCAACCTGCTGCGCAATGCCCTCGACGCCATGGCCAACAAACCGCGCAA
Source organism: Pseudomonas marginalis (assembly GCF_024169655.1). Classification (GTDB taxonomy): domain Bacteria; phylum Pseudomonadota; class Gammaproteobacteria; order Pseudomonadales; family Pseudomonadaceae; genus Aquipseudomonas; species Aquipseudomonas paraveronii. The sequence goes on from NZ_JALJWV010000001.1 coordinate 4,982,577, forward strand.
ACGCCTGGAAATCCGCCTGCATGCCGATGAGCAACTGTGGCAGTTGACCGTCAGCGACAGCGGCGGAGGCATCGCCGAAGAACACCTGAACAGCGTGTTCGACCCCTTCTTCACCACCAAACCCGTGGGCGATGGGCTCGGCCTGGGGCTGGCGGTGTCCTACGCTATCGTGCACGAACTGGGTGGGCGCCTGTGCGTCGCTAACCGTGGCGACGGCGCGGTGTTTACCCTGACCCTGCCTATCGCGCTGGAGACACCGGAGCTATGTTGAATGCGGTGATTGTGATCGATGACGAAGCCAGCATTCGCACAGCCGTCGAGCAATGGTTGAGCCTGTCGGGATTTGAAGTGCAGTTGTTCAGTCGCGCCGAGGCCTGTCTGGCGCAACTGCCCAAGGACTTTCCCGGGGTGATTTTGAGCGACGTGCGCATGCCCGGCCTCAGCGGCCTGGAACTGCTGGCCGAAGTGCGGCGGCGCGATGCCGACTTGCCGGTGATCCTGCTGACCGGCCATGGCGATGTGCCGATGGCCGTCGAAGCCATGCGCGACGGAGCCTACGACTTCCTGGAAAAACCCTTCAGCCCCGAAGCCCTGCTCAACAGCCTACGCCGCGCCCTCGATAAACGCAGGCTGATCCTGGAAAACCGCCGCCTGCATCAACAGGCCGATCATCGGACACAATTGGAAAACAGCCTGCTGGGCGTGTCCCGCAGCTTGCAGAACCTGCGCCGCCAGGTGCTGGACCTGGCGACACTCCCAGTCAATGTACTGATCCGCGGCGAGACCGGCAGTGGCAAGGAACTGGTCGCCCGCTGCCTGCACGACTTCGGCCCACGGGCGAAGAAAGCCTTTGTCGCGCTCAATTGCGCGGCGATCCCCGAGCAGTTGTTTGAAGCCGAGCTGTTTGGCCACGAGAGCGGCGCGTTTACGGGGGCCCAGGGCAAGCGTATCGGCAAGCTGGAATACGCCCACGGTGGCACGCTGTTTCTGGATGAAATCGAAAGCATGCCCCTGGCCCAGCAAGTCAAATTGCTGCGCGTGTTGCAGGAGCAGAAGTTGGAGCGGCTGGGCTCCAACCAAAGTATCCACGTCGACCTGCGCATCATTGCCGCGACCAAGCCGGACCTGTTGGACGAGGCCCGCGCCGGACGTTTTCGCGAAGACCTGGCCTATCGGCTGAACGTCGCGCAACTGCGCCTGCCGCCCCTGCGCGAGCGTCGTGAAGATATACCGCTGCTGTTCGATCACTTTGCGCAAAGCGCCGCCGAACGCCTGGGCCGCACCGTTGAACCGCTGAGTGGCGCGCAACTGGGGCGCCTGCTCAGCCATGACTGGCCGGGCAACGTGCGCGAACTGGCCAACGTCGCCGAACGCCAGGTGTTGGGGCTTGGCGAGCCAGAGCCCGAAGGCATCGAGGCCGGGCAATCATTGGCGGCGCAACAGGAAGCCTTCGAGGCCCACTGCCTGAAAGCCGCACTGACCCGGCACAAAGGCGATATCAAGGCGGTGCTGGCCGAGCTGCAACTGCCCCGGCGCACCTTCAATGAGAAGATGCAGCGGCATGGGTTAGTGCGGGAGATGTTTCTCTAGGCCATGCTCTGGGTTGCTTTCAAAGACCCCATCGCCGGCAAAGCATAAGCGGATTTCCGCTCAACCAGCCCAAAACCATCAGCGGCTTTCCGCTCAAAAAAACCTGCAAACCCTTCTAGACCGGGCCTTCCCCCACCTGGCACAGCTCCTGCTATAGCCCCAATCAGGCTGTGCTCAGGCACGCTCCATAAAAACAACTATCTGAAGGATCCTTCAATGGATAACTCCAATACCTTGCCTCTGGGGTCGGCGGCTGCGCCGGCGAAAGAACGCACCACCACCAGCCGCATCAAATCGATCTTCAGCGGATCGGTCGGCAACATGGTCGAGTGGTACGACTGGTACGTCTACGCGGCGTTCTCGCTGTACTTCGCCAAAGCCTTCTTCCCCAAAGGCGACACCACCGCCCAACTGCTCAACACCGCTGCGATCTTCGCCGTGGGCTTCCTGATGCGCCCGATCGGCGGCTGGTTGATGGGCCTGTATGCCGACCGCGCCGGGCGTAAAGCCGCGTTGATGGCCTCGGTACTGTTGATGTGCTTCGGCTCGCTGATCATCGCCCTGAGCCCGGGCTATGAAACCATCGGCGTCGGTGCGCCGATCCTGCTGGTGTTCGCCCGCCTGCTGCAAGGCTTGTCGGTCGGTGGCGAATACGGCACCTCGGCCACTTACCTGAGTGAAATGGCGACCAAGGAACGTCGCGGTTTCTTCTCCAGCTTCCAGTACGTGACCCTGATCTCCGGCCAGCTCATTGCCCTGGCGGTGCTGATCGTGCTGCAACAGACCCTCACCACCGAGCAACTGTACGATTGGGGCTGGCGTATCCCGTTCGCCATCGGCGCCCTGTGCGCAGTGGTCGCGCTGTACCTGCGGCGCGGCATGGAAGAAACCGAGTCGTTCACCAAAAAGGAAAAAGCCAAGGAAAGCGCGATGCGCACCTTGATGCGCCACCCCAAGGAACTGATGACCGTGGTCGGCCTGACCATGGGCGGCACCCTGGCCTTCTACACCTACACCACCTACATGCAGAAGTACCTGGTGAACACCGTCGGCATGAGCATTTCCGACTCCACCACCATCTCGGCGGCGACGCTGTTTCTGTTCATGTGCCTGCAACCCCTGGTCGGCGCGCTGTCGGACAAGGTCGGCCGGCGTCCGATCCTGATCGCCTTCGGCATCCTCGGCACACTGTTCACCGTGCCGATCCTCACCACCCTGCACACCATCCAGAGCTGGTGGGGCGCGTTCTTCCTGATCATGGCGGCGCTGATCATCGTCAGCGGCTACACCTCGATCAACGCCGTGGTGAAGGCGGAACTGTTCCCCACCGAAATCCGCGCGCTGGGCGTGGGCCTGCCGTATGCATTGACCGTATCGATCTTCGGCGGCACCGCTGAATACATCGCACTGTGGTTCAAGAGCATCGGCCTGGAAACCGGCTACTACTGGTATGTGACTGCGTGTATCGCGGTGTCGTTGGTGGTCTACGTGACCATGAAGGACACCCGCAAGCATTCGCGGATCACCACTGACTAACGGCTGGATGCGGTAACGAATGTGGGAGGGGGCTTGCTCCCTCCCACACGTGCAATCAGGACAACTCTGCCACTTCGCGCCGCACATAGCGCCGCTGCGCATACGAAGCCCCAACAATCATCACCACCAGCACCGCCGCCAACACCGCCGACGAGCCGATAGTGCCGAAGTCCAGCCCGCCCTTGGCATGGGGTTTGGTCAGGAAGTCGCCCAGGGTCGCACCAAACGGCCGGGTCAATACGAACGCCACCCAGAACAGCAATACCGACGAAATCCGCGTGAAGTACTTGAGCGCCACCACCACCGCGATGGTCGAGCCGATCAACAAGGCACCACCGGCGAAGCCGAGCCCCGAATCGTCGGCAAGGAAGTCGCCCAGAGCAGTGCCCAAGGTGTTGGAGAACAGGATCGCCATCCAGTAGAACAACTCGCCGCGAAAGGTTTGCACCTTGTTCACGTTCAGCGAATCACCGCTGAGGTGCCACAACGCGAAGATGATCATCAGGATCACGATCAGGATCATCGACCCCGCGGCGTAGCCCAGGCCGAGGCTGCGGTCCATGAAGTCGGACATGGTGGTGCCGGCGGTGCTGGTGGACAGGATCACAATCCAGTACAGCACCGGGTTGTAGGATTTCGACCAGAGTTGCGTCACCAGGGTGACCAGGAACACGCCGATCAGGATCATCGAGCTGATGGCATAACCGACGTTCAGGGTCATCGACAGCAAGTCCCCGGCGGTTTCGCCCAGGGTCGTCGCGCAGATTTTCATGACCCAGAACGCCAGGGTGATCTGAGGAAGTTTGTTCATGCAGTGCAAGGCTCCGAAGCTCAATCTATCAATGGGCCGACTTATAGGGGGGTGTCGACCTGGCGCGCAGACTGAACGGGGCGCTGTGAAAAATAGGTGGGCGCTGAATGAAAATTCCATAGCGCCAATGGAAATTCGCCGCCATGGCTTGCACTATGACGGCCCCCAGAAAAGCGCAGCAGGAACCTCGGCGATGTCTGACGATAGCTATTACTACGAACCCGCCAACGGCCACGGCCTGCCCCATGACCCGTTCAATGCCATTGTTGGCCCACGGCCGATCGGTTGGATTTCGTCCCACGACAGCCAAGGTCGCCTGAACCTGGCGCCCTACAGTTTCTTCAATGCGTTCAACTACATTCCGCCGATCATTGGGTTTTCCAGCGTCGGGCGCAAAGACAGCCTGAACAATATCGAACAGACCGGCGAGTTTGTGTGGAACCTGGCCACCCGCCCGTTGGCCGAGCAGATGAACCAGAGCTGTGCCGCCGTACCGCCAGAGGTGAATGAGTTCGAGTTGTCCGGCCTGACGCCGGTGGCCTCGAAGATCGTCGGCGTGCCGCGGGTGGGCGAGAGCCCGGTGTCGTTCGAGTGCAAGGTCACGCAGATCATCCAACTGCAGCGCGCCGACCAGGTATTGGTACCCAGTTGGCTGGTGCTGGGCGAGGTGGTCGCGGTGCATATTGCCAAGTGGCTGCTCAAGGATGGGATCTACGACACCGCCGCCGCCGAACCGATCCTGCGTGGCGGCGGCCCGGCGGATTACTTCCAAGTGGGCCCTGAGGCGCTGTTCAAAATGTATCGCCCAGGCGCCACCCAAGCCTGACTGCAGTGCAATAAAAAATGTGGGAGGGGGCTTGCCCCCGATAGCGGAGTTTCAGCTACAGATAGGCTGACTGACACACCGCCATCGGGGGCAAGCCCCCTCCCACATTAGTTGGCGCCGGTTGCCCAGGCCAGTTGGCCGTCTTGATCCACATCGACCAGACACTCAAGTTGCAGCGTCGCCGCATCGTCGGCATCGGACGCCGTCTTGAACCTCTGTCCATCCAGGATCTTGTGAAACTGCGGTGCGCCCATACCATCCAGCGCCTTGACGGCGACGGCGGCGCTGTAGCCCCCTTCGCCCGGTACTACGGCGGAAACGGCTTCGTGGTGAGCAAATTGTTTACGTGCCATGTTGCAGGTCCTGGCCAATGGAAAGTCGGCCATTCTAAACCCTAACCGGCGAGTTGCAGGTACTCGCCGTAGGCATTGGCGGCGGATGCATCGGTGAAGGTCTGGAAGTCCATGCTGCGCACGACCATGTCGTTCAACAGCTCGGAGAAGATCATCAGGGCCGGCGAATTGAAGTAGGCACTCATCGCCTGTTCGCTGCTCCAGAAGCCCGAGACCAGCCAGACATCAGGGTCGACCTGGGAATGCTGCAACGAAAATTGCAGGCAACCCTGAGCCTGACGGCCCGGTTCGATCAAACTGCTCAAGCGAGCACCGAGTTCGGTGCTGCAACCGCTGCGGGCGCGGATAAAGGCCATATGGCTCGCGGGAATGGGGGTGGACATGTTCGACTCTCCCGTTGAGAAGTGATGCTCGGCAAGCACGGTGAGGGCGTGTTGCCACAGGATCAAAGATAACGGCGCAGGTCGAGGCGCGGTTAGTCGATTCCTGCCGGCTTATTGCACAATCCTGCGAAAAGCGTAGACAGAACGATTGCCCGCCGGTTTTATTCCACAGGCAGACGCCATATTTCAGGGCGATGACCGTTCTCCTGCTTGCCTGATTCACGATGTGTCGCAGGATCAGGCAAGGATTGTGCAGAATCGACATACCACGGTTTGAACAGCCGCCGCTAAGCTGAGCCCATCAAAAAAGCCTGCAGAGGACGTCCCATGTCGTCGCCCGAACCCAAGTCCATGCCCCTCGATGCCGAGATGGAAAAACAGCGCGCCGAACTGGCCAGCATCGTGCATCGACATACCTGGGAAGACGGCTCCTACGGTACGGCGATCACGTCACTGTTCCTGAACCGCCACAACACGCCGCGCGACTTCAGCCCGGTGCTGGTGGAACCCGCCCTGTGCATCCTGGCCAATGGCCGCAAGGAAGTGCGCCTGGCCGACGAAATCTTTGCCTATGATCCGCTCAATTACCTGGTGTTTTCGGTGTCGATGCCGGTGGCCGGGCGGATCATCGATGCCACTCCGCAAGACCCTAACCTGTCGATCCGCATCAACATCGACCCGGCGCAGCTCACCGCCCTGATCGCAGAAGCCGGGCCGATGGGGGTGCCGTCGCGCCCGACCCCGCGTGGGATGTACGTCGACCGCATCGACAACCAACTGCTCGACGCCGTACTGCGCTTGACGCGCTTGCTCGATTCGCCCAAAGACATTGCGATGCTGGCGCCGTTAATCAGCCGCGAAATTCTCTACCGCTTGTTACGTGGGCCGCAGGGTTACCGGCTGTATGAAATCGCCGTGGCCAACAGTCAGAGTCATCGGGTCAGCCAGGCGATCAAATGGCTCAATGGCAACTACGAACAGCCGCTGCGCATTGATGACCTGGCCAAGGAAGTGAACCTGAGCGTCTCGACCTTGCACCACCGTTTCAAAGCCATCACCGCTATGAGCCCGCTGCAATACCAGAAGCAGTTGCGCTTGCAGGAAGCGCGGCGGCTGATGCTTGCCGAAGGGCTGGAAGCCTCCGCGGCGGGGTATCGGGTGGGGTATGAAAGCCCGTCGCAGTTCAGCCGCGAATACAGCCGGCTGTTTGGTGCGCCGCCGCTGCGGGATTTGGCGAGGTTGCGTCAGAGCGTGTGATTCACTGCCGATCAGATGTGGGAGGGGTGGTGCGACTTGCTCCCGATGGCGGTGAGTCAGCTAAAGATAAGCTGACTGTTGCACCGCTATCGGGAGCAAGCTCCCTCCCACATTTGCCCGATGGTGTTCTTTAGTCGAGGGTTCGGGGCAGTTGCAAGGTGACCCGCAAACCACCCTCGCGCAAATTCTGCAAACTCACTTCGCCGCCATGGCTGTGCGCTATGTTGCGCGCGATGCCCAGGCCCAGGCCGTAGCCCTGCTGCTGGCCGGCGAGGCGGAAGTGCGGTTCGAAGACCTGCTCCAGGCGCTGTTCCGGTACGCCCGGGCCTTCGTCGTCGACGTGCAGGATGAACTCCGCGCCATCGTCCTCGATATGCAAATGGGCGTTCTGCCCGTACTTCAATGCGTTGTCGATCAGGTTGCCGATGCAGCGCTTGAGCGCCAGCGGCTTGCCCGGATACGGCGCCAACGCGCGCCCATGCTGGGTCACGCGGCCGTTGCCGTTGGGCGCCAGGTACGGCTCCACCAGGCAGTCGAGCACATGGTTGAGGTCGACCGGTTCGATATTTTCGTGAATGTCAGTGTCTTTCACGCACTGCAGCGCGCCTTTGACCAGCAACTCCAACTCGTCCAGGTCGCGGCCGAATTTGGTTTGCAGGTTTTCATCTTCGAGCAATTCGACCCGCAGGCGCAGGCGTGTGATCGGTGTGCGCAAGTCGTGGGAAATTGCACTGAACAACTGGCTGCGTTCGGTGAGGTAACGGCTGATGCGTTCGCGCATGGCATTGAAGGCGCGCCCCACTTCCACCACTTCACTGCCGCCGCCTTCGGCCACCGGCTCCACGTCGGCGCCCAGCGACATGTCCCGCGCTGCCCGCGCCAGGCGCTTGAGCGGCCGGCTCTGCCAGTGGACCAACAGGCCGATGAACAGCAGCAAAAAGCCGCTGGTCAGCACGATAAACCACACTTGCTGCGACGGCAGACCTTGCTCTTCGAGACTGGTGTACGGCTCGGGCAACAGCGAGGCGATGTACAGCCATTCGCCGGGAGCGAGTTGGATCTGGGTGACCAGCACCGGCGGGTTCACCGGCTCCAGGGTCAACGCGTAATGCGCCCAGGAGCGTGGCAGCTCATCGAGTTTCAATCCGGCATTGAAGATGCGCAGGTCTTCGGCGCTGACGAACTCCACCGAGATATGCACATCGGCGCCCAAGGTCTGGCGCAGCACTTCATCGACCGCTTTGAGCACCGCTTGCTTGCGCGGGGTCTGCGGCAAGATCGCCATGTCCAGCGGGCGGTCATTGAGCGTCACCACAAAACGTGTGCCGCCCATGCTGCGCAATTGGTCGAGGACCAACGGGCGATAAGCCACCGGCAGCGAACGGAAATAGCTCACGCTGGCCGTCATCGAATGCGCCAGGCTACGGGCGCTGGTGACCAGGCCTTCGAGCTGGGTGGCGCGCAATTGCGAAACCCAGATCACGCTGGACAGCGCCTGGGCGAACAGCACCGCGAGCAAGGTCAGCAGCAGCATGCGCCCGAGCAGCGAGCGCGGCACCGGGAAGCGGCGGCGCCGTTCGCTCAGGTGTTCAATGGGCATTGCCGGCAACCACGCTGGCTGCCAGTTGATAGCCGCTGCCGCGCACGGTGCGGATCAGCCTCGGCGGTTTTTCCGTGTCGCGCAGGCGTTGGCGCAGGCGGCTGACGGCCATGTCGACGATCCGATCGAGCGGCATCAGGTCGCGGCCACGGGTGGCGTTGCCGATGGTGTCGCGGTCGAGGATTTGTTGCGGGTGGTCGAGAAACAGCTTGAGCAGGGCAAAGTCGGCCCCGGAGAGGATCACCTCTTCACCGTCGACGTGAAACAGTCGGTGGCTGATCGTATCCAGGCGCCATTCATCGAACGCCAACACGTCGCCATTGCCGCTGCGCTCCTGGCCGAACTGGCAGCGGCGTAACAGGGCCTTGATCCGCGCCTGCAACTCGCGGGGGCTGAAAGGCTTGCCGATATAGTCGTCGGCGCCCAGCTCCAGGCCGATCACGCGGTCGGCTTCGTCGGAACTGGCGGTGAGCATGATGATCGGCACCTGCGCCTGGCGCGGGTGCTGGCGAATCCAGCGACACAGGCTGAAGCCGTCTTCGTCCGGCAACATCACATCGAGGATGACCAGGTCGCACGGCGCCTCGTCCATCGCCTGACGGAACCCCGCACCGTCCGGCACGCCACGTACCTGGAAACCGGCGCGACTGAGGTAGGTTTGCAGCAATTCGCGGATTTCCTGGTCGTCGTCGACGAGGAGAATCGATTTACTGAATACGCTCACGGGGCCCTCCTTGTTGTTATGGCCATGCTGTAGGCGCGAGCTTGCTCGCGAAAATCCTGAGGCTGCCGCGTATCACCTGATGCGCTTCGTTATCGTCAACATTCTTCGCGAGCAAGCTCGCTCCTACATGGCGAATGCCTGTTCAAGCGCCACACCCGCCCCGGTCAACCCGGAATACGGCGCCGTCACCAGCCACACCGGAATGCCCTTGAAGTAGTCACTCATGCAGCCTTTGTCACTGAAGCTCTTGGCAAAATCGCTGTGGATAAAGAAGTCGGCAAACCGCGGGATCACCCCGCCGACGATATACACACCGCCCCGTGCGCCGGTGGTCAGCACGTTGTTACCGGCTACGCGGCCCAGCCAGATACTGAACTGGTTCAACACTTCCATCGCGACAGGGTCGCCGGCCAGGCCTGCCGCCGTGATCGCTTCCGGCGTATCCAGCACCGGCGTGTGACCATCCACCGCACAGATCGCCCGATACACCCGTGGCAAACCTGCTCCACTCAAGGCGCTTTCGGCGCTGACATGACCGATCTCAGTGTAAATGTGCTGCCACAGCTGGGCTTCCCGCGGGCTGCTCAGGGGCAGGTCGACATGCCCGCCCTCCCCCGGCAACGCGGCCCAACGGCCGCCGCCCAGGTCGAGCAAGGTGCCGACGCCCAGGCCGGTGCCCGGACCGATCACCACCGCCGGGCGCAACGGTTCCGGCGTGCCAGGGCAGACCACGCGGAATTCGTCGGGCTTCAAGCGGGTCATGCCCAGGGCCATGGCCGAGAAGTCATTGACCAGCAGCAGTTCATCCACCTGCAAGGTCTTGCAAAACGCAGTCTTACTCAAGCGCCAGTGGTTGTTGGTGAATTTAAATTCATCACCGCTCACCGGCCCGGCCACCGACAGGCACACCGCACCGATGTCGCCGATCGCCAGGCCTTCTTCCTTGAGGTAGACCTTGATCGCGTCCTCCGGGCATTTATGATCCGCGGTGGCATGCACCCGGATCGAATGCAGTGCCTGATCCCGCCACAACGCAAAACGGGCGTTGGTACCGCCGATGTCACCGACCAGCGCAAGTTTCACTTAAGCGTCTCCAAGGCACAGGTAAAGGCGCTGGCGCCCTGCTCTGCGGAGCTTGCGGCCAAGCGCATAAAGGCAAACAGCTCGCGACCGGCCCCCACGTTATTGCCCAACAGGCCCGTGGCAGGTGTGCGCGCTGCAAATTCTGCGGCGTCCACCTTAAGCTCCAAGGTGCCTTTGACGCCATCCACGCGAATGATATCGCCATCGCGCACGCGTGCCAGCGGCCCGCCGCTCTGGGCTTCGGGGTTGACATGGATCGCGGCGGGGATCTTACCCGAGGCGCCGGACATGCGCCCGTCCGTCACCAGCGCCACGTTGAAACCACGGTCCTGCAACACGCCAAGGAACGGGGTCATCTTGTGCAATTCGGGCATGCCGTTGGAGCGCGGCCCCTGGAAGCGCATCACCGCGACAAAGTCTTTTTCCAACTGGCCGGCCTTGAACGCATCGGCCAGATCCTGCTGGTCCTGGAACACCACCGCCGGGGCTTCGACGATCTGGTGCTCGGGGGCCACGGCGGAGACTTTCATCACGCCACGGCCGAGGTTACCTTCCATCACGCGCAAACCACCTTCCGGCGAGAACGCACGGGCCACGGGGCGCAGGATGGCTTCGTCGAGGCTTTCGATCGGGCCGTCGCGCCAGATCAGCTCGCCGTCGACCAGGAACGGTTCCTGCGTGTACCGGCTCAGGCCCTTGCCGGCCACGGTGTTGACGTCTTCGTGCAGCAGGCCGGCTTCGAGCAGTTCGCGGATCAGGAACGACATGCCGCCCGCCGCCTGGAAGTGGTTGATGTCGGCCTTGCCGTTTGGATACACGTGCGACAGGGTCGGCACCACTGCGGAGAGGTCGGCCATGTCCTGCCATGTCAGGATGATACCCGCCGACATGGCGATGGCTGGCATGTGCAGGGTGTGGTTGGTAGAACCGCCGGTGGCGTTGAGCGCGACGATGGCGTTGACGATGGATTTTTCGTCGACGATCTCGCCGATCGGCGTGAAGTTGCCGTTGGCCTTGGTCAGACGCGTGACCTGATGCGCGGCTTCGCGGGTCAGCGCGTCACGCAGCGGCGTGTACGGGTTGACGAACGAGGCGCCGGGCAAATGCAGGCCCATCACTTCCATCAGCAACTGGTTGGTATTGGCGGTGCCATAGAAGGTGCAGGTGCCGGGGCTGTGGTAGGACTTCATCTCCGATTCCAGCAGCTCTTCGCGGCTGGCCTTGCCTTCGGCGTAGCGCTGGCGCACGTCGGCCTTCTGCTTGTTGGAGATGCCCGAGGGCATTGGCCCGCCGGGGACGAAGATCATCGGCAGATGGCCGTAGCGCAGGGCGCCCATCATCAGGCCGGGGACGATCTTGTCGCAGATGCCCAGCATCAGCGCCGCATCGAACATGTTGTGGGACAGCGCTACCGCCGTGGACATGGCAATGACTTCGCGGCTGAGCAGGCTCAGCTCCATGCCCGGTTCGCCCTGGGTCACGCCGTCGCACATGGCCGGCGTGCCGCCGGCGAACTGGCCGACCGAACCGACTTCGCGCAGGGCCTTTTTGATCTGTTCAGGGAAATGTTCATACGGCTGGTGCGCCGAGAGCATGTCGTTATATGACGAAACAATTGCCACGTTGGCGGCGTTCATCATGCGCAGGCTATTTTTATCTTCGGTGCCGCAACCGGCCACGCCGTGGGCAAAGTTGGCGCATTGCAGCTTGCCGCGCATCGGGCCGTCGCTGGCGGCGCCGCGAATGAGCGCAAGGTAAGCCTCGCGGGTAGCACGACTGCGGGCGATAAGCCGTTCGGTGACCTCAAGAACGCGGGGATGCATGTGTAGAACTCCAGGCTAGCGGATGTGGCGACCTGAGCGTCTATGCTGATCAAACGCCCGCAGCACATGGGATGGCAGGGAGTCGTTTGGATCATCGGACCAGTTGATTCAGGTCACTCGTTGTAGATTGAACAAAATATTGCCATTAAAAAGGCTTGTTTTCTATTTTTATGCGAATAATCTTGTAATTCTTACAACAAATCGACGACAGGCAGCTTCCAATGACTCTTCGAATCGCAATCAATGGTTTTGGCCGTATCGGCCGCAATGTCTTGCGCGCACTGTATACCCAAGGCTATCGCCAGGATTTGCAGATCGTCGCCATCAATGACCTGGGCGACAGTTCGATCAATGCCCACCTGCTCAAATATGACACCGTCCACGGTACTTTCGATGCAGAGGTCGCCCACGATCAGGAAAGCCTGACCGTCAATGGTGACCGGATCGCCGTCAGTGCCATTCGCAACCCGGCCGACCTGCCCTGGGCTGCGCACAATATCGACGTGGTGTTCGAATGCACCGGCCTGTTCACCGACCGTGCCAAGGCTGCCGCCCATATTAGCGCCGGCGCGCGCAAGGTGATCATCTCCGCCCCGGCCAAAGGCGCGGATGCCACCGTGGTCTACGGGGTAAACCATGACATTTTGCGTCAATCCCACCAGATCATCTCCAACGCCTCCTGCACCACCAACTGCCTGGCGCCGGTGGCCCAAGTGCTGCACCGCGAGCTGGGCATCGAAAGCGGCCTGATGACCACCATCCATGCCTACACCAACGACCAGAACCTGACCGACGTCTACCACACCGACCCCTACCGCGCGCGCTCGGCCACCCAGAACATGATCCCGAGCAAGACCGGCGCCGCCGAAGCGGTCGGCCTGGTGCTGCCGGAACTGGCGGGCAAGCTGACCGGCATGGCCGTGCGGGTGCCGGTGATCAACGTATCGCTGGTGGACCTCACCGTGCAGTTGAAAAAAGACGCCACGGCCGAGGAAGTCAACGCGCTGCTCAAGGAAGCCAGCCAGCACTCGAAAATCCTCGGCTACAACACCCTGCCGCTGGTTTCCAGTGACTTCAACCACAACCCGCTGTCGTCGATCTTCGACGCCAACCACACCAAGTCCAGCGGCAAACTGCTGAAAGTACTGGCCTGGTACGACAATGAGTGGGGCTTCTCCAACCGCATGCTGGATAACTGCCTGGCGCTCTGCAGCGCCGAGTAATCTTTTGCGGGAGGGGCGGTCCGACGATTCGACTTGCTCCCGATGGCGGTGTATCAGTCATGCATGTGTTGACTGACATTCCGTAATCGGGAGCAAGCTCCCTCCCACATTTGATCGGTCGAGGCCCAGAGAAACAGTCACTTGCCATTTTTGTTGATGATACGCATTATCATTAACTGCAAATCGGTCCGGTATCACTGTGAGCCAATCTCGCTTCAACCAAGTCTTTCTCACCCAACGGGTGATTCTGCTACGCACCTTGCAGCGGATGGTGAACAACCACAGCACCGCCGAGGACCTGTTGCAGGAAACCTACCTGCGCGTGACCCGGGCCCTGGGCGAGCGGCCGATCGATCACCTCGAACCCTTCGTCTACCAGACCGCGCGCAACCTCGCGCTGGATCACTTGCGTTCGCGCAGGATACAGGCGCGCACACTGCAGGAAGATGTCCCGCTGGACGTCCTGCAAAGCGTCGCCGCCCCCATCAGCACGCCCGAAGACGCGACCCAGGCCGAGCAACTGCTTGAGCACCTGAGCATCAGCCTCGGCCAGTTGAGCGCACGCCAGCAGCAGATCTTCATCCTCAGCCGCCTGCACGGTTGCAGCTACCAGGAGATTGCCGATCAGTTGGAAGTGTCCTTGAGCACGGTGCAAAAGGAACTGAAATTGATCATGGCCATCTGTGTAGGTGTGGCCGAACGGCTGGATCAGCCTTAAGCTTCATCCGACAGAAATGTCGATCCAGGCTGTAGGAAAGATAAATAGAACGCGGCGAAGACCCGAGGCACACCGTGACGGACCCGAATAAACTGCGCCCCCATGCGCTGGCTCATGAGGTGTTGCAAGACCCGGCGATGGACCAGGCCCTCGACTGGCTGATCGCCTTGCAGTGCCCGCAACCCGGGCAGCAGGCCGCGTTCGAAGCCTGGCTGGCCGGCGATCCGGCGCGCGCCCAGGCCTTCGGCAAAGCCCAGGCGGCCTGGGCTGGCGCGCCCGTCCACAGCGCCGCCGTCGCCCTGGCGGCACCGCGCAAGCCCAACGCCTGGCGCCGCATCAAGCCGCATTGGAAACCACTGGCCACCGCCGCCGTATTGATGCTCGGGCTGTTCAGCTTCAGCAACCTACCGGTACGCCTGCAAGCCGACCACCTCACCGTGGTGGGTGAACGCCAGCGCCTGCAATTGGACGAGGGCTCGAACGTCTTGCTGAACACCGATTCGGCGTTCTCCAGCAGCATCAAAGACCACCAGCGCATCGCCCGCCTCTACCAAGGCGAAGCGTTTTTCGAGGTGACGCCCAACCGCGGCCTGCCCCTTGAAGTCGACGCCGGCCCCGTGCGCGCCAGCGTGCGCGACACCGCGTTCGCCGTGCGTTACCTCAATGGCGAAGCCCAGGTGCAGGTGCAGCGCGGCGATGTCGACCTGAGCAACACCTTCGACGATGCCCGCGTGCGCCTGAGCGCCGGGCAAAGCATCCGCATCGGCCCCAAGGGTTTCGGCCAACCCGCCAGACTCGATGCCAACAAAGACCTGGCCTGGGTCCAGGGCCGGCTGATTTTCGAAAACTGCCCGATGAGCGAAGTGCTCGCCGAATTGCGCCGCTATTACCCAGGCTGGATCGTCAACACCAACGAGCAACTCGCCAGCGTCGCCGTCACCGGCAACTACCGCCTCGACCAGCCGTTGGACGTGGTGCGCTCCCTGGCCCACATCACCTCGGCCAAGCTCTCTGAATACCCGGCACTGGTGATCCTGAACTAAATGAGAATTATTTTTACTCGATAACGCTCGGCGGTACGTCTCGTCTTAGCCAATGCAACTGATTCCCATTTGAATCGGTTCGCAACTATAAGATTCGTATCTCCGGAGCGCTTTCGATGTCCTCTCGTTTCAATCGCCGGTCTTCTTCGCCCGTGCTGTCCTTGCTGACCGCCGCCATCCTGCTGGCCGGTGCGCCGGTGATGGTCGCCGCCGCCGAACCCACCGCCCGCAGCCAGGGCAACTACAGTTTCAGCATCGAACAGCAGCCGCTGGTTGCGGCACTCAATGCCTTCACCGCCGTGACCGGCTGGCAAGTCGGCCTGCCGGCGGAGCTGGGCCAGGGTGTGTCGTCGCCTGGCGTGCGCGGTGCGCTGTCGCCGGAAAAAGCCCTGGAGCGCCTGTTGATGGGGACCAACCTGAGCTACCGCAAACTCGGCAACAGCAGCATCGCCCTGGAAAAGCGCGCTGCCGGCAGCGTCCTCAACCTGCAACAGTTGACCATCAGCGCCACCCGTAACGAGCAGGACGTCAACAGCGTACCGAACACCGTCAGCGTGCATGAGCGTGAAGCGCTGGACCGCCAGAACGTCAACAACATCCGCGAGTTGGTGCGCTACGAACCCGGCGTCTCGGTCGGTGGCGCCGGCACCCGCGCCGGCAACGCGGGCTACAACATTCGCGGTATCGACGGCGACCGCATCCTCACCCAGGTCGATGGCGTGGAAGTGCCGGACAACTTCTTCAACGGTCCCTATGCCAAGACCCGTCGCAACTACGTCGACCCGGAAATCGTCAAGCGTGTGGAAATCCTGCGCGGCCCGGCGTCAGCCCTGTACGGCAGCAGCGCCATCGGCGGCGCGGTGAGCTATTTCACCCTCGACCCGGACGACATCATCAAGCCCGGCCAGGACGTCGGCGCCCGCCTCAAGACCGGCTACAGCTCCGCCGACGAGAGCTGGCTGACCTCCGCCACCGTCGCCGGCCGCGTGCAGGACGTCGACGGTTTGCTGCACCTGAGCCAACGCAATGGCCATGAAACCGAAGCCTACGACGGCAACAACGCCACCGGCCTGGCCCGCACTGGCGCCAACCCCGAGGAGGCGCGCACCACCAACGTGCTGGCCAAGCTGGGCTGGAATTATGGCGATGACAACCGTCTGGGCCTGACTTACGAGAAGTACAAGGACGATCGCGACGTCAACCTGAAGAATGCGGTGGGAGGCCCGTTCGTCGGCGGCCAAGGCTTCAATCTCTACCGTGACCGACGGGGCAACGACACCATCACCCGCGAACGTTTCGGCCTGGAAAATACCTTCGCCCTCGACTCGCCCATGGCTGATCGCATCAAGACCAGCCTCAATTACCAGATCGCCAAGACCGACCAGACCACCGCAGAAATCTACCAGGCGGGCCGTCGGGTATTGCGCACCCGCGACACACTTTACGAAGAAAAGCAGTGGATATTCGATGCCCAGTTGGACAAGGCTTTCAGCCTCGGCGACACCGATCACCAAGTGACCTACGGCACCACGCTCAAGCAGCAGAAAGTCACTGGCTCCCGCGAGGGCGCGGCCACTTGCCTCGCCGTCGGTGCCGGTTGCACAGCCATTGGCGCGCCCAGCCCAACGGCCAGCGACAGCGTGACGAAGACCAGCGACTTCCCGGACCCAACCATCAACACCTATTCGCTGTTTGCCCAGGATCAGATCGCGTGGGACAAATGGACCTTCCTGCCCGGCGTGCGTTATGACTACACCCGGCTCAAACCCAAGCTGACCCAGGAATTCCTCAGCAACGTCAACCCGACCGGCCAATACCCGGTGAGCGACAAGGAAAAAACCTGGCACCGTGTCACCCCCAAGTTCGGCCTGACTTACGCCCTGACCGATCACTACACCGTGTTTGGCCAATACGCCGAAGGCTTCCGCACGCCCTCGGCCAAGGCGCTGTACGGACGCTTTGAAAACCTGAACCTGGGCTACACCGTCGAGCCCAATCCCGACCTCAAGCCGGAAACCAGCAAAGGCATTGAAACCGGGATTCGCGGCAAGTTCGACGCGGGCTCCTTCGACATCGCGGTGTTTTACACCAAGTACCGCGACTTTATCGACGAAGACAACGCGGTCGTCGGCGGCACCGTCGAACAGTTCCAGGCCGTCAATATCAAGCGCGCAACCATCAAGGGCGCGGAAGCCAAGGGCCGCTTGAACCTCGACGCCTTCGGGGCGCCTCAGGGCCTGTATACCCAGGGGTCGATTGCCTACGCCTACGGGCGCAACGACGACAGCGGCGAGCCACTGAACAGCGTCAACCCACTCAAAGGCGTATTCGGCCTGGGTTACGAACAGGACAACTACGGTGGCCTGTTGAGCTGGACGCTGGTGAAAAAACAGGATCGCGTCGACAGCAGCAGCTTCCACGCTCCCGACGGCAGCACCGACGGCCCGTTCAAGACCCCTGGCTTCGGTGTGATCGACCTGACCGCCTTCTACAAAGTCACCCAGGACGTGACGCTCAACGGCGGGCTCTACAACCTCACCGACAAGAAGTACTGGAACTGGGATGACGTGCGCAGCTACGACAGCGTCGGCGAAGCCGGTGTCACTGGCCCGGCCAACCTTGACCGCCTGACCCAGCCCGGTCGCAACTTCGCGATCAATGTGGTCTGGGACATCTGATCAACCCGCCTCGCCTCGTCGGAATTAATCATCGGTGAGGTGAGGATTTTTTACTGTGCCGCGTCTTCTTGTTCGTCTAGTTACTAACCGCCCAGCCACGCCCCAGGGCATCACGGCGCTCCCCTTCTCAAGGACTTTTTCATGACCGCTTCTCCTTCCGCAGAACGCCCAAGCCTGCGCTCCCAGCGCCTGAACCAGATCACCACCGCGCCGCACACCCGGCTCGACGCGCTGGTCAAGGCGCACGCGCCGTTTGAAACCCAGCCCAACTTCGCGCGTTTCGTGGTGGCGCAGTACCTGTTCCAGTCGGAACTGGTGGCGCTGTACAACGATGCCGACCTGATCAAGATCGTTCCCGACCTGGCCGAACGCTGCCGCGCCGACGCCGCCAGGCTGGACCTGGCCGACCTGGACACCGACGTCCCGGCCCCCGTCCCCGGCGCCGTGCAGAACCCAAGCAAAGCCGAAGCCCTGGGCTGGTTGTTCGTCTCCGAAGGCTCCAAGCTGGGCGCCGCGTTCCTGATCAAGCGTGCCGTGGGCCTGGGCCTGAGCGAAACCTTCGGCGCCCGCCACCTCGGCGAGCCGGCCGGCGGTCGTGCCGAAGGCTGGAAGCGCTTCACCCGCACCCTTGACAGCCTGGAATTGAGCGCCGAAGAAGAGGCCGATGTGGAAAAAGGCGCGATCAATGCGTTTATGCGCTTCACGGTGTTGCTCGAACAGGCTTACGCTACAGCCCCTGAACTGGCCTGATACTCGATTGAAATGCGATCGGTGGGAGGGGCTTTCTCCCTCCCACAATTAGATCTCATTCCAAGCCGATTTTTTGTTATCCCTACGTTGCACGCACCCATGACCGGCAAACCCCAATCCACCTCGAAAATCGCCCAGCTCCTTTTCGGCCTGCTGGCCTATGTCAGCCTGGGCATCGGGTTGGTGGCGATTGTCGTGCCGGGTTTGCCCACCACCGAATTCATCCTGCTGGCCGCCTGGGCTGCCACTAAAAGCTCGCCGCGCCTCAGCGCCTGGCTGGAAAACCACCGCCTGTTCGGGCCGATCCTGTTCAACTGGCGCAACGGCAAGATCATCGCGCGCCGCGCCAAAATCAGCGCCACCGCCAGCATGCTGCTCTGCGCCGGCCTGATGCTGGTGATGCTCGATCACGGCTGGCCGATCTACCTGGCCATCGCCGGAATGAGCCTGGGCAACCTGTGGATCTGGTCCCGTCCGGAACGGCTCGCACGCCCCGTATAACGCGGAATGTAGGCGTTTTCCTACCGTTCATCGCCTCCCTCTCATGAAACCCCTGGCTGCGCCGATGTTCCGGATAAGGCGCCGAATGGACTTGGCCCGGCTCGCATACCAACAAGCCCATTCGTGAGTGAAGCTATGTTCGATACCCTCTCCATCCGCTTGAAAATCGTGCTGCTGTCTGGCCTCTGCCTGCTGGGAGTGATTGGGCTGGTGGTCGGCATCAATATTTACAACACCGCGCAGAACGACGCGTTGGTCAGCGACTCAAGCTCACGAATGCTCACCGCCAGTGTCGAACAACTGCTGCAAGCCAAGGCCGCCGAACAGGCGGTGCAACTGCAGAGAACCTTCGGCGACAGCCTGGTGGCGCTGACTGCTCTCGCCGATCAGGTCAAAGACCTGCGCAACCTGGGCGCCAAGCGCTCCCTCGAACCCGGCGCGCTGCGCGAAGAACTCAACCAGAGCCTGAAAACCGCGTTCGAACGCAACAGCAAGGTGCTGGGGATCTGGCTGGCGTTCGAGCCCAACGGGCTGGAGGGCAAGGACAGCGAGTTTATCGACGACAAGGCGCATGCCTCCAACGACAAAGGCCGTTTCTCCAGCTACTGGAGCCGCGCCGGCGGCGAAGGTTTGAACACGATGCTGGTCGAAGAGGACCTGAACAAGACCACCCCTAACCTCAACGGCACGCCCTACAACATCTGGTACACCTGCCCACGCGACACCCGCCGCACTTGCCTGCTGGACCCGTATGAAGACACGGTGGCCGGCAAGCTTGTGCTGATGACCACCATCGCCCTGCCGCTGCTGGTGGACGGTAAAGTCATCGGCGTCATCGGCGTCGACATTGCCCTCGGTGCCTTGCAAGCGACCACCGATGCCGCGCAGAAAGACCTGTTCAACGGTACGGCGCAGCTGGGAATTATCTCCAGCACCGGCTTGATCGCCGCCTACAGTGGCGAACCGGCCAAGGTCGGCAAGAACCTGATCGACACCCTGGGTGCCGAAGGCAAAGACATCGTGCAACTGCTGGCCAGCGACAACCGCACGATTCACGAACAGGACGACACCATCCGCGCGGTGTACCCGGTCAAACCGCTTGCCGACGCCAAGTCCTGGGGCGTGGTGATCAAGTTGTCCAAGGCCGTTTTGCTGGCCGATAACGTCAAGCTGCAAGCCGTACTCGACAAGGCCCACGCCAACGGCACGCTAAAGGCCTTGCTGGTGGCGGCCGTCGCCGCATTGCTCGGCCTGCTGCTGATCTGGCTGACCGCCACCGGCGTGACCCGGCCGATCAACAGCGTGGCCGCCATGCTCAAGGACATCGCCAGCGGCGACGGCGACCTCACCCAGCGCCTGGCCTATGCCAAGAAAGATGAGCTGGGCGAGCTGGTGATCTGGTTCAACCGTTTCCTCGACAAGTTGCAACCGACCATCGCGCAGATCAAGCAAAGCATCACCGAGGCCCGTGGCACGGCCGATCAGTCTTCGGCCATTGCGCGCCAGACCAGCGAAGGCATGCAGGTGCAGTTTCGCGAGATCGACCAGGTAGCCACGGCGTCCAACGAAATGAGCGCCACCGCCCATGACGTCGCCAACAGCGCCTCCAACGCCGCCAGCGCGGCGCGCGGGGCCGATCAGTCGGCACGTGAAGGCATGTCGATCATCGAGCAGAGCACTCGAGATATCACCACGCTCGCCAATGAAGTCAGCAAGGCCGTGGGCGAAGTCGAAGCGCTGGCCGTCAACAGCGAACAGATCGGCTCAGTGCTGGAAGTGATCCGCAGCATTGCCGAGCAGACCAACCTGCTGGCGCTCAACGCCGCCATCGAAGCGGCACGCGCCGGGGAAAGCGGCCGCGGGTTTGCGGTGGTGGCCGACGAAGTGCGCAACCTGGCCAAACGCACCCAGGATTCGGTGGAGGAAATTCGCCAGGTGATCGAACGCATCCAGAGCGGCACCCGTGGCGTGGTGGCGACCATGCATTCCAGCCAGCAGCAGGCCCAGAGCAACGCCGGGCAGATCCATCAGGCCGTTCAGGCGCTGGGCAAGATCAGCGACGCGGTGACGGTGATCAGCGACATGAACCTGCAGATCGCCAGCGCCGCCGAACAACAGAGTGCCGTGGCCGAAGAGGTCAACCGCAACGTGTCGGCGATCCGCACCGTGACCGAGACCCTCACCGGCCAGGCCACGGAGTCAGCGGCCATCAGCAGCCAACTCAATGCACTGGCCAGCCAGCAGATGAAACTGATGGATCAGTTCAGGGTGTAAACAACACTGTAGGAGCGAGCTTGCTCGCGAAGAACGTCAACGATCACGCGTGCATCCTGGATGAACGCGGTGTCCGCGAGCAAGCTCGCTCCTACAGGCCGGTCCAGGCCGTGACAAATGCCGCCACATCCTCTTTCGGCGCAGTACGCGGCGGGTTCTGCGGCGTGCCCAGGTACAAGAAGCCAATGACTTCCTCGCCCTCTTTCAGTCCCAGCCCCTTGGCCACATGGGCCGAGTAGGACAAATCCCCGGTGCGCCACACCGCACCAATCCCCTGGGCATAGGCCGCCAGCAGGATGCCATGGGCCGCACACGCCGCCGCCAGCAACTGCTCGGATTTCGGCACCTTGAAATGTTCCTGCAGGCGAGCAATCACCACCACCACCAACGGCGCGCGCATCGGGCCGTTCTGGGCCTTGTCGAGGGCGGCCTGCGGGGCGTCGGGGTCTTGCACACGGGCGGCTTCGACCAGCAACGTGCCCAACTGCTCACGGGCCGCGCCTTCCACGGTGAGGAACCGCCAAGGACGCAACTGGCCGTGATCGGGCGCACGCATGGCCGCGGCGAACAGCACATCACGCTGCTCCTGGGTCGGTGCCGGTTCCAGCAGGCGCGGCACGGAAACACGGTTGAGCAAAGCGTCGAGAGCCTGCATTGGCCACCTCCAGAGAAAAATGTGCGGTCATTCTAGCGGGAATGAATCGGCATGCCATCAAACGATAATTGCTCTTATTCAAACCGCCCCGCCCTGTTAGACTTTGCGGCCTTGTTTTTCGCCTTTTTTCAGGAAACTCGATGTTCCGTTCGCTTCTTCGCCTGTCTGCAGGACTGATGGCCATGAGCCTGGTTGCCTGCGATGACGCCCCCCGGTTTACCCAGGCTGATCCGGGAGAAGCGCGGGCCGGCGGTGCAACGACGGTGAACAAGCGCGACCAGAATGCCTTTTCCCTGCCCTCGGCCAACCTGTCGCCGACCCGCCGCCTGGATTTCAGCGTCGGAAATAGTTTCTTCCGCAGCCCCTGGGTGATCGCGCCGTCCACCACCACCGCACGCGATGGGCTGGGGCCGCTGTTCAACACCAATGCCTGCCAGAACTGCCATATCAAGGACGGCCGTGGCCACCCGCCGCTGGCCGACGCGCAGAACGCGGTGTCGATGCTGGTGCGCCTGTCGATCCCGGATGCGCCGCCGTATGCCAAGCTCATCGAGCACCTCGGCGTGGTGCCCGAGCCGGTCTACGGTGGGCAATTGCAGGACATGGCCATACCCGGCGTAACGCCAGAGGGCAAGGTGCGGGTCGACTACACGCCGGTCAACGTCACGTTCAAGGACGGCAGCGTCGTCGAACTGCGCAAGCCCAACCTGCAGATCACCCAACTCGGCTACGGCCCGATGCATCCGGACACACGTTTCTCCGCGCGCATCGCCCCGCCGATGATCGGCCTGGGCCTGCTTGAAGCGATTGCCGACGCGGACATCCTGCGCAACACCGACCCGAAGACCGCCGACAAGGAAGCCATTGTCGGCCGCGCGAATTGGGTCTGGGATGATGCCCGGCAGAAAACCGTGCTCGGGCGTTTCGGCTGGAAAGCCGGGCAACCCAACCTCAATCAACAAAACGTTCACGCCTTTTCCGGTGATATGGGCCTCACCACGTCGCTGAGGCCCGTCGATGACTGCACCGACGTCCAGGTCGCCTGCAAGCAGGCGCCCAACGGCAACGGCCCCGATGGCGAGCCGGAAGTCAGCGATAACATCCTGCGCCTGGTGCTGTTCTATACCCGCAACCTGGCGGTGCCCGTGCGTCGCGACGTCAACGCGCCCCAGGTGCTGGCCGGGAAAAACCTGTTCTACCAGGCCGGTTGCCAGGGCTGTCACACGCCGTCGTTCACCACGGCTGCCAACGCCGCCGAACCTGAACTGGCCAACCAGGTGATCCGCCCCTACAGCGATCTGCTGCTGCATGACATGGGCGACGGCCTGGCCGATCACCGCAGCGAATTCAAGGCCAGTGGCCGCGACTGGCGCACGCCGCCGTTGTGGGGCATCGGCCTGACGCAAACCGTCAGTGGCCACACCCAGTTCTTGCATGACGGCCGCGCCCGCAACCTGCTGGAAGCCGTGCTGTGGCATGGCGGTGAAGCACACGCGGCGCAGCAGCATGTGTTGTCCTTCAATGCCGAACAGCGCGCTGCGCTGCTGGCGTTCCTGAATTCTCTATAAGCTTCGACCCACTTACCGAAGGGAGCTCGACATGTTCCGTCCCAAGTTGTTGTTCACCAGCCTGGCCGCCCTCGCCCTCGGCGCCTGCTCACCGCAAGACCCACAAGCGGTGACCTCGGCAGCCATCGCCAAGCAAGTGATCTTGCCGACCTACAGCCGCTGGGTGGAAGCCGACCGCCAATTGGCCGTCAGCGCCCTGGCGTACTGCCAAGGCAAGGAAAGCCTGGACACCGCACGTGCCGACTTCCTTCACGCCCAAAAAGCCTGGGCCGAACTGCAACCGCTGCTGATCGGCCCGTTGGCCGAAGGCAACCGTTCGTGGCAGGTGCAGTTCTGGCCCGACAAGAAAAACCTCGTGGGTCGCCAGGTCGAGCAACTGGTCACCGCCCAGCCGCAGATCGATGCGGCTGCCGTGGCCAAGTCCAGCGTGGTGGTGCAGGGCCTGTCGGCCTATGAATACATCCTCTACGACGCCAAGACCGACATCGCCGACGCCGCGCAGAAAGCCCGGTACTGCCCGCTGCTGATGGCCATCGGCGAGCGCCAGAAAGCCCTGGCCGAAGAGATCCTCGCCAGTTGGAACAGCACCGACGGCATGCTCGCGCAGATGAGCAAGTTTCCCAACCAGCGTTACGCTGATTCCCACGAAGCCATCGCCGACCTGCTGCGCGTGCAAGTGACCGCACTGGACACCCTGAAGAAAAAGCTCGGCACGCCGATGGGTCGCCAGACCAAGGGCGTCCCGCAGCCGTTCCAGGCCGATGCGTGGCGCAGCCAGTCGTCCCTGCAAAGCCTGGAAGCCAGCCTCGCTGCGGCCCAGACGGTATGGGTCGGCGTCGACAACAAAGGCCTGCGGGGTTTGTTGCCGTCCGATCAAAAGGCGCTGACCGAGAAGATCGACGCCGCCTACGCCGCGTCCCTGAAACTGTTCGCCAGCAACCAGCGCACCCTCAACGAACTGTTGGGTGACGACGCCGGGCGCCAACAGCTCAACGATCTCTACGACAGCCTCAACGTCGTCCACCGCCTGCACGAAGGCGAGTTGGCCAAGGCGCTGGGCATCCAACTGGGCTTTAACGCCAACGACGGTGACTGATGATGCTCAGGCGACAGGCTTTGGCCATTGGCAGCGCGCTGCTCGGCGCACTCACGTTGGGCGGCTGGACGTTGTTCAAGCACAACGACAAGGGCCCGCTGCTGCTGTCGGCGCGCGATGATGCAGACGGCAAGCACTATGCCGTCGGCTATCGCCTGGACGGCCAGCGGGTGTTCGCCACCCAGGTCGGTCAGCGCTGCCACGACATCATCAACCACCCGACGCTGCCGATCGCGCTGTTTGTCGCCCGTCGCCCGGGCACCGAGAGTTACCTGATCGACCTGCGTGATGGCGCGCTGCTGCAAACCATCACCTCGAATGCTGGCCGCCACTTCTATGGCCACGCGGTGATTCACAACAGTGGCGACTGGCTGTACGCCACCGAAAACGACACCTCCGACCCGGGCCGTGGCCTGCTCGGGGTGTACCGCTTCGAAGGCGAGCGGCTGGTGCACAGCGGCGAGATTTCCACCCATGGCATTGGCCCGCATCAGGTGTCGTGGATGCCCGACGGCGAAACCCTGGTGGTGGCCAACGGCGGCATCCGCACCGAAGCCGAAAGCCGCGTGGAAATGAACCTCAACGCCATGGAGCCGAGCCTGGTGCTGATGCAACGCGACGGCAGCCTGATCAGCAAGGAAACCCTCGGCCAGCCGATGAACAGCGTGCGCCATATGGGCATCGCCAGCGATGGCACCATCCTCACCGGGCAGCAGTTCATGGGGCCGTCCCAGGAGCGTTCCGAGTTGCTCGCAATCAAGCGCCCAGGGCAGCCATTCGTGGCATTTCCGGTGGCCGATGAGCAACTGCAGGCCATGGGGCATTACACCGCCAGCGTCGCGGTACACAGTGAATTGCGCCTGGTGGCGTTGACCGCGCCGCGCGGCAACCGCTTCTTTATCTGGGACATGGACAGCGGCAAATTGCGCCTGGACGGGCCTTTGCCGGACTGCGCGGGTGTGGGTGCGGTAGCAGACGGGTTTGTCGTGACATCCGGCCAAGGGCGGTGCCGATTCTATGACTGTCGCCAGGAACAACTGATCGCAAAACCGTTGGAATTGCCGGCAGGGCTTTGGGATAACCATCTGCACCTGATCTGACGGTCAGCCGCTCGGGCTAATCCCGCGCTGCGCCTGACAGCCAGATCGCAGGCGAAAAAAAAGGGCCTCGTTTCACAAGGCCCTTTTCGGGTGGTTTCGATCGTTTCAACTTTGTGGCCCCACCCCTCGTGACATCCCGAACATGAACAACAGCAGGTCATGATCGGGCTTGACCGTCGCACTCGCCTTGGCAATGCGCGGCAGCAGGCATTGCCCGCCGCTTTGCACCGCACTGAGGACCTGTGTCCGAGGTTGTTCCCATGCAACCAGGGCCAGGGCAGCAACGCCCAACGCCCCAGACAGAAACAGACCTCGAGCTATTTCTAGCTTCATTTGGTTAAACCCTTGATAGCGCTGCCAAACGCCGTCTCGTAAAAGTAGCTGAGTTTTGCCCAGTCGCCATCGCTCCACGACGAGTGGCGGCGCAGTTGCAGCATGTCGTGGGAGGCCGCCCGATAAGCGGTGAGACGTTGGCGGCACTTCTCAAAGTCCAGCAGCGCGACTTCCACGCTGGCCGAGTCGGGCTCACCCGTGACTCGCACAAAGATATGCTTGATGTACAGGCAACCATGTTGCCAGCGACCCTTGTGCATGCGCGCCAACGTCGCCGCGAGTTCCTTGAGCAGGCGCTCATGGACCGCCTCACCGTACTGTTCACGGCCACCGGCGGCGTACCAATTTTCGATTTCGTCGAAACCGTCCAGCGAAGCCGTCACCAACAATGCCTTCCATTGGTGTTGCGGATCACGACGCGCCTCGCAGAACACCATCTCCGGCACCCGCACATTCAGCGAGCGCAGGCCCTTGATGGCATCCCGTTCGCGCAACACGGTCGGGCGCCCAAACGGATGGAGCCAACTGCGGTAGATATGCCCGGTCTGACGCTTGCTGTAGAGCAGGCGCCCGTTGGGACCTATCACACGCTGCACACCACTCTCTCCGCCGCGTCGACGATTGGGCTCTTCGACCCACTCGCCCTGCTGGCGCCAGAAATAATCAAATCGCTCTTCGGGAGCTACGTGACTGCCTGCTACGCACTCAACTGCCATCCTGTTACCTCTTGCGCAATACATACACCCGCCACATGGCGTAGAGCGGGATGAAATCCAGGGATTCCTGAACACGGAAACCCGCTTGCTCAAACTCTGCCTCGACGGTAGCCGCCGGTAGTACAAACCGGTTTTGGTAACCTTCCTGCTCGCCTTCCTTACGACGTTTTACTTCGGCACGCTTGCGTTTCCAGGCCTTGAAGTTGCCATCCACCCACAACGAGATAATCACGCTGTCGCGGGTAACGCGATGAAACTCCCGCAGTATCGCCAGCCGGTGCTCAGGATCACCAATGTGGTGCATCAGGCGCATGCAGAAGATGCTGTCGACCGAGTTATCTGGCAGGTCGATATCAAAGGCCGATGTCCGCAAGGGCCGTACCCGCTTCACCACATCCGCCGGTTGGGAGAACGTCGCGACCTTCAACATCGACTCCGAATTGTCGGCGCCGATAATCACCCGATTGGGCTTTTCAGCCAGCAGCGGCCAAAAACGCCCAGCCCCACAAGGCAAGTCCAAGACCAGGCCGGGTTCACCGGCCATGGCCAACGCGCCGCGTGCCAATTGCTCGTCACGTTTGTGGGACAGCCGGCGAGCCAAATTATCCTGATGCTTGAGCAAATAATTCTGCGCATGCTGATCGTCGTACTTATCGGAAAATTCGAGCTTGATCGGGGTAGGCATCTTACGTCTCCGTTTACTGATGCCTACAACCTTAGGTTGCGAACTGTGATCAACAGGTCAACTCGTTGTGAAAAACTTGTCCTGTCCACTCCCATACATTTCAAGACTTTACAGATACAAGTAGTGGCAACGGGCCACTCCCGACAAATTATACTGATCTACGCCAGCATAGCGGTAGCACGCAAGGTCAGGGTTTGACCTGACTCAACTGGACGTGAAAGCGGCAACCATTGGGCTCCATGGTGCTCAAGCTGACGCTCCAGCCCTGGTTCTCGCAGATGCGTTGCACCAGCGACAACCCCAGGCCAAGGCCTTCACCGCGCTTTTCGCTGCCGCGCACGAAGGGTTCGAACATGGCTTCGCGCTTGTCTTCGGGGATGCCGACGCCGGAGTCTTCCACGACAAAACCACTCGGTTCCAGGGTGAGCCGGATAAAGCCCTGCTCGGTGTAATGCAGTGCATTACGCAGCAAGTTGCCCATCACCGCATGCAGGAAGGTGGTGTTGTAGCGTGTATCCAGAGGGTTGCCCGGCTGATAGATCAGTTGCAGGCCTTTATGCTCGATCGGCTCGCGCCAGAGGCCAAGCAAATCGTCCGCCACCTGCGTGAGGGTTACCCGAGGCGACATGGTGGCGTCGTTGTGCTGGGCGCGCGCCAGCATCAGGAAGGTCTGCACCAGTTCGCGCATTTCTTCGCAGGCCCTGGCGATGCGCAGCACCTGGTTGCGCCCGCGCTCGTCGATGGCCGGGTTTT
The DNA here is from genome assembly GCF_024169655.1 of Pseudomonas marginalis. GTDB lineage: Bacteria > Pseudomonadota > Gammaproteobacteria > Pseudomonadales > Pseudomonadaceae > Aquipseudomonas > Aquipseudomonas paraveronii. The sequence goes on from NZ_JALJWV010000001.1 coordinate 5,010,656, forward strand.
CCAGCAGCAGCTCGCAGGAACTGGCCAGTACCATCAACGGCGTGCGTAATTCGTGGCTCACGTCACTGGTAAACAACTGCTCGCGGGACAGCGCCTGGCGCAAACGGCCCAGTGTGGCGTCGAAGGCCACGGCCAGCTCGCCCACTTCATCAGCAGCGTAATCCGGCGCCAGGGGCGGCGCCAGGCCGAGCAACTGGTCGCGATGACGCACCTGGCGCGCCAGGCGCACCACCGGTGCCATCACCTTGCGGGCCAGCACCCAACCGAGGAAGACCGCCAGCGCCAGGCTGAGCACGAAGCCCACCAGCACCACCGCGAACAGCACGCGCTCACGCTCTTCGAAATCGCTCTGGTCTTGCAGCAGCACATAGCGCCGACCGGCGACCACTTCGACCATGGCGTGGTACGACAACGCCTCGCGGAACACTTCATGGAAACCGGGTTCCAGGTGCCGCAGGTCCTTGGGCAGCTCGAAATCCCCGCGCCCGCCGCTGAAATAGAACAACTGATCCGGCTCGGGTCGGTGGCTCCAGTCTTCGACGCTGTCCATCAGCAGCAGGCGCTGCAAGTCGCCGCCCAAACCGGCCGAAATCAGCTTCTCTTCCACCAGATGCACCGTCGCGATGATCCCCATGGCGAAGGCGCCCGCCACCAACGCGCTCATCAAGGCAAAGGCGATGATGATCCGCTGGGCAAGGCTTTGCTTAAACTCCATCACGACCCTCGGCCAGGCGGTAACCCACACCGTGTACCGTTTGCAGCAATGGCTTGGCGAAAGGTTTATCGATCACTTGGCGCAACTGATGGACGTGACTGCGCAGACTGTCACTGTCGGGACAATCATCCCCCCATAGCGCTTCTTCGAGAATTTCCCGACGCAGTACATGGGGACTTTTCTGCATCAACACCGCCAGCAGCTTCAGGCCCACCGGGTTGAGCTTGAGCAGGCGCCCTTCGCGGGTGACTTCCAGGGTATCGAGGTCGTAATGCAGGTCGGCCACCTGCAGGGCACGGCGTCCGCCACCCTGGGCGCGGCGCAGCACGGCTTCGATGCGCGCGGCCAGTTCCGACAGGGCAAACGGCTTGAGCAAGTAGTCATCGGCACCGGACTTGAAGCCCTGCAGCCGGTCATCCAACTGATCGCGGGCGGTGAGCATGATCACCGGCGTGTCGCGGCGCGCGTCTTCACGTAGGCGCTTGCACAAGGTGTAGCCATCGATGCCCGGCAGCATGATGTCGAGCACGATCAGGTCGTAGTGCTCGGTGGCGGCCAGGTGCAGGCCCGACAAACCGTCCTGCGCGCAGTCCACGGTGTAGCCTTTGAGCCCCAGATAATCGGCCAGGTTGGCCAGAATATCGCGGTTGTCTTCAACCAATAAAATTCGCATGGGCAGTGTCTCCGTACTTTCGTGCCAGCCGTGTGTTGGCTCGCGCAGCTTAAGGCCTAGTGGGGCTCAGGGATAGAGCTGAACGCTGCGCAGATAAACGATTTCAACCGATTAGAGCACTGAACGAGTTTTTCACTATAGCTTCACAAACTGACTACAGTGCCAGGCCGAAGATCGCCCCCCATCGATCTAAGGAAGTTGGACATGGGGTTTCTCAAAACAGCGCCTATGCGCTATCTGCTGTTGGTAACCGGTGCCTGGTTGGTTGTTTTCCTGCTCACCCGCGGCGTACTGCTCATTACGCACCTGGATGAAGTCGGCGGCAATCTGCTGCCGGTGTTTGGCGTGGGATTGCTTTATGACCTCGGGTTCCTGGCCTATGCCGCGCTTCCTCTGGGACTGTACCTGTTGCTATGTCCGCCCGCACTGTGGCGCCGCCGTGGCCATCGCTGGTTCCTGCAGGCGGTACTCACTGTCAGCCTGTTCGCGATGTTGTTCACTTCGGTGGCCGAATGGCTGTTCTGGGATGAGTTCGGCGTGCGCTTCAACTTTATCGCCGTCGACTACCTGGTGTACTCCAATGAAGTACTGAACAACTTGCTGGAATCCTACCCCATCGGCAAGTTGCTCAGTTTGCTGGCGATGCTGGCCATCGTGTTGAGCCTGGCGCTGCGCAAGCCATTCAATGCCGCCATGAATGCCCCCCTGCCGCCCACGCGCGACCGCCTGTTGAATGCCTTGGCACTGTTGGTCGTCGCGGGCCTGAGCCTGCAGCTGATCAGCCAGGACAGCCCGCGCGCCCAAGGTGGCAACGCCTACAAGAACGAACTGGCGAGCAATGGCCCGTATCAGTTTTTCGCCGCTTTCCGTAACAATGAGCTGGATTACTCACAGTTCTACAAGAGCCTGCCGACCGAGGTCGTGGCCAAGCAGTTGCGCGCCGAACTCAGCGAGCCCAATGCGCGCTTTATCGGCCAGGACCCGTTGGATATCCGCCGCGCCATCACCCACCCGGGCACGCTGCGCAAACCCAATATCGTGTTGGTGACCATCGAAAGTTTCAGCGCCAAATACATGGGCAGCAATGGCGACGGGCGCAACCTCACGCCGAATCTCGACGCCTTGCGTCAACAAAGCCTGTACTTCAATAACTTCTACGCCACCGGCACCCGCACCGACCGCGGCCTGGAGGCAATCACCCTGGCAATCCCACCGACGCCGGGACGCTCTATCGTCAAACGTATTGGCCGGGAAAGCGGCTTCGCCAGCCTCGGGCAACAACTCACGGCCATCGGTTACGACAGCGTGTTTGTGTATGGCGGGCGTGGCTATTTCGACAATATGAACGCGTTCTTCAGCGGCAACGGTTATCGCGTCGTGGACCAGAGCAGCGTGCCCGAGGCGGAAATCTCGTTCAAGAACGCCTGGGGTATGGCTGACGAGGATCTGTACAAACAGACCCTGAAGCTGGCCGATGCCGACTACGCCAAACAGCAGCCGTTTTTACTGCAACTGATGACCACGTCCAACCATCGCCCCTACACCTATCCGGAAGGGCGCATCGATATCAAATCCGGCAATGGCCGCGACGGCGCGGTGAAGTACACCGACCATGCCATCGGCCAATTCCTGGAAGCGGCACGTCAGAAGCCCTGGTTCGATAACACCATCTTCGTCTTCGTCGCCGACCACACCGCCGGCAGTGCGGGCAAGGAAGACCTGCCTATTACCAACTATCAGATTCCACTGTTCATCTATGCGCCGAAGCTGATCGACGCACGGGAATCGGCACAACTGGCCAGCCAGATCGACCTGGCGCCAACCCTGCTGGGCCTGATCAACCTGAGCTATGAATCGACCTTCTTTGGCCGCGACCTGTTGCAGGACAACCCATTGCCCCCTCGGGTCGTGGTGGGTAATTACCAGCACCTGGGGCTGTTCGACGGCAAAGACCTGGCGATTCTCAGCCCGCGCCTGGGCCTGCGCCGCCACAACGAGGCGCTGGGTGAGAGCCAGGAACTGCGGGTCGGCAACGATGACCCGCTGATCCAGCGGGCGATCACCTACTACCAGGCCGCCAGTTATGATTTCAAACAACAACTGCTGAGCTGGAGGGCCCCTAAGGAAGAGGCCCCGGCATTGAGCACGCGCTAACTAAAACGTCCCGTACAGCCAAGTACGGGACTTTTTTATCAGGGTTCACCATGCAATCCACCCCTGTTGTACCGGTTTCCAAACCTCTCAATTTCTGGCTGTGCCTGGGCATACCCGCCGGCGCTGCGCTCCTGATGCTCTTGCTGGAGCTGACATCGCTGGACATGGACCTCGCCAAGCAGTTCTACAATGCAGCGGATGGCGGCTTCATCGGGCGTTACAGTTTTTTCCTCGAAGACATCCTGCATGACCGCGCCAAACAGTTGGTCATCCTGTTCTCGGTGCTGGCCATCCTGGGGTTTGCCGGCACCTTTATCCTCCAGCGGCTCAAGCCTTACCGCCGCGAACTGGGCTGCCTGGTGTTGTCCCTGGGGCTGGCCACGGCGTTCGTCTCGCCGTTGAAAACCGTCACCGCCGTGCAATGCCCGTGGAGCCTCAAGGAGTTCGGTGGCCAGGAAACCTACAGCGAACTGCTGAGCCCCCGCCCGCCCACCGATAAACCTGGGCGCTGCTGGCCCGGCGGTCATGCGGCAACCGGGTTCGCGCTGTTCGCCTGGTTCTTTGCGCTACGGGATCGGCGGCCGCGGATAGCGCGCAAAGCGTTCATCTTCGCCGTGGCGCTGGGCGGCGTCTTTTCCGTGAGCCGCATGCTGCAGGGCGCACACTTCTTTTCCCACAATGTGTGGACGGCGATTTTCTGTTGGCTGATCTGCCTGGGGCTGTACTGCCTGATACTTTATCGACCCTCGAAGGTCAGGGTGTCTGAAGTGCGCGCATTGAGTACGTAGACCGGCCAGCCGCTTCAGTTACCGCCCGCCCTTTACACGCCCGCATAAAAAAACCCCGCCTGCATCGCTGCAGGCGGGGTTTTTCAGGCGCCGGGTAAGGCTGGCTTACATCATGCCGCCCATGCCACCCATGCCGCCCATGTCTGGCATACCGCCGCCAGCCGAGCCGTCTTTCTTCGGTGCATCAGCGATCGCCGCTTCGGTGGTCAGGATCAGACCGCCGATGGAGGAAGCTGCTTGCAGCGCGGAACGAGTCACCTTGGTAGGGTCCAGGATGCCCATTTCGATCATGTCGCCGTACTCGCCGGTCGCAGCGTTGTAACCGTAGTTACCTTTGCCGTTCTTGACTTCGTTGACCACAACGCTTGGCTCGTCGCCGGAGTTGGCAGCGATCTGACGCAGCGGTGCTTCAACAGCACGACGCAGTACAGCGATACCCACGTTCTGGTCAGCATTGTCGCCGGTCAGGTTGGTCAGGGCTTCCAGAGCACGGATCAGCGCAACGCCACCGCCAGGTACCACGCCTTCTTCAACGGCTGCACGGGTTGCGTGCAGGGCGTCTTCAACGCGGGCTTTCTTCTCTTTCATTTCAACTTCGGAACCAGCGCCAACCTTGATCACTGCAACGCCGCCGGACAGCTTGGCCAGACGCTCTTGCAGTTTTTCACGGTCGTAGTCCGAGGAAGTTTCGGCAACCTGGGCACGGATCTGAGTGATGCGCGCCTGAATGTCGACCTCTACGCCAGCACCGTCGACGACGATGGTGTTTTCCTTGGAGATGGTCACACGCTTGGCGCTACCCAGGTTTTCCAGGGTGGCGCTTTCCAGGCTCAGGCCGATCTCTTCGGAGATAACGGTACCGCCGGTCAGAACGGCGATGTCCTGCAGCATGGCCTTGCGACGGTCGCCGAAACCTGGAGCCTTGACGGCTGCAACTTTGACGATGCCACGCATGTTGTTCACAACCAGAGTCGCCAGGGCTTCGCCTTCAACGTCTTCGGAAACGATCAGCAGTGGGCGACCGGCTTTGGCAACAGCTTCCAGAACCGGCAGCATTTCGCGGATGTTGGAGATCTTTTTGTCGACCAGCAGGATCAGCGGGTTTTCCAGCTCGGCAACCATGGTTTCCGGCTTGTTGACGAAGTACGGGGACAGGTAGCCACGGTCGAACTGCATGCCTTCTACAACCGACAGTTCGTTTTCCAGGCCAGTGCCTTCTTCAACGGTAATCACGCCTTCTTTACCGACTTTTTCCATGGCTTCGGCAATGATGTCGCCGATGGAGTTGTCGGAGTTGGCGGAGATGGTGCCTACCTGAGCGATAGCCTTGGTGTCAGCGCATGGCTTGGACAGGTTTTTCAGCTCAGCGACGATGGCGATGGTCGCCTTGTCGATGCCGCGCTTGAGGTCCATCGGGTTCATGCCGGCAGCGACGGCTTTGTAGCCTTCGTTGACGATTGCCTGAGCCAGAACGGTAGCGGTGGTGGTGCCGTCGCCTGCGTCATCGTTGGCACGGGAGGCAACGTCTTTGACCAGCTGCGCGCCCATGTTTTCGAAACGGTCTTCCAGTTCGATTTCTTTGGCTACGGAAACGCCGTCCTTGGTGATGGTCGGAGCGCCGAAGCTCTTCTCGATGATCACGTTACGGCCTTTCGGGCCCAGGGTCGCTTTTACTGCGTCAGCCAGGATGTTGACACCGGTGAGCATTTTCTTGCGGGCGGAATCGCCGAATTTAACTTCTTTAGCAGCCATGATCGATATTCCTTAAATACTTTGTAGTAACGGGAAAATGGGCGGGGAAATCAGCCTTCCAGTACAGCGAGAATCTCGTTCTCAGCCATGACCAGCAGGTCTTCGCCGTCGACTTTCACAGTGTTGCTGCCGGAGTAAGGACCGAATACAACCTTGTCACCGACTTTAACGGCCAGCGCACGTACTTCACCGTTTTCCAGAGTCTTGCCTGGGCCTGCAGCGACGATCACACCGTGGTTGGCTTTTTCAGCAGCCGAACCTGGCAGAACGATACCGCCAGCGGTTTTCTTTTCTTCTTCGCTGCGACGGATAACGACGCGGTCGTGCAGAGGACGAAGCTTGCTCATTGTCGATCTCTCCTAATTGTGTTTTTCATCGGCCGGTGTCAGTACCGGCAGGTTTAATCCGGCGGTGCCGGTCGCGGTTCGCAGGGCGAAACGCGGAAGTCTGTCTGGTGTTGCCACCAGAAACCTTGCGGTGACCGTTACATAAGGGCGCATAAGCATATTACAAGGGGCCGGGGATGAATTTTTTTGCGTCTGCCAGCCCATAAAAACAACACGGCACCCGAAGGTGCCGTGCCAGTGAAGCAGTTATTTACTGTCGCGATGCTCGAACTCACCTTCGATCACATCACCTTCGCGTCCCAACGGCTGGCGCGGAGCCGGGCCGCCACGGGGTTGCAGGTCGTCGGCGAACGCGCGCTGGCGAATCGCAGCCTCTTCGGCACGCTGGCGCATTTTGCCCGCCAGCAGCTTGCGGGTGAAGGGCAGCAACATGACCAGGCCGAGCACATCGCTGATAAAGCCTGGCAGGATCAACAGGCCTCCGGCCAGGGCCATCATCAGGCCTTCGAGCATGGTTTGTGCCGGCAATTCACCGCGATTCAGGCTTTCACGGGCACGCAACGCCGTGGCCAGACCGGCGACGCGCAGCACCAGAACGCCGAGCATCGAGCCGAGAATGATCAGCAGCAGCGCCGGGAAAAACCCGATCGCACCACTGACTTTTACGAATACGAACAGCTCCAACACCGGGAACAGCAGAAAGAGCAATAAAAAAGGGCGCATCAAATGGTTTCCTCAACGCAAGATTGCCTTGCCAGTCCACCTTAGATGACGTCGCCATTTCGTGAATTCAAGCTTCAGCGGCGCTTTTTTTCGGCCAGACCGCAGCATGAGCCAATGAAACCAGGGCCTCGCGCACTTGTGTCGGCGTGTTGCAAGATTCAGCGAACGGCAACCAGTGCAGCGCATGGCCGATGCGCAGGTGCATGCCTTCGCTGTCGATCCCGGCCAATTGCGCCGGTTCGTGGGTGGGCAAGCCGGCCAACTCGACGTAATGGGCGATGGCCTTGGAGTGGTCGGCGTTCATGTGCTCGACCATGCTGCGCTCGGCCGGGCCGGCGAACGGGTTGCCCAGGGTCAACCGGTCAAGCCAGTGAATCGCGCCAAAGCCGCCGATATAGCGGTGACGTACCGGCTTGAGCACCCAGAAGTCGAAATCGTGGGCCTTGTGATAGTTGGCCGATTCAGGGAAGTAGCGGTAATAGCGCTCGGCAGCCGCGTCAATCGCAGCAGCGTCCTGCAATTGCTCGGCTTCGGCCAGGTAAGTCAAGCGCCCGACCGCCTGCACGTCATCCGCTTCACGCTCGCCGACCAGCAACGAACACTTGGGGTCTTTCTGCAGGTTATGGGTGTGTTGGGCAATCCGGCTGATCAGGATCAGCGGCCGGCCCTGCTCGTCCAGACAGTACGGCACGACCGAACCAAAGGGAAAGCCGGGCATGGCTTTGGACAATGTGGAGAGAGCCCCACGGTATTCCTTGAGCAACAGCTCTCGGGCGTTTTTGGCAACGTGCGCGCTCAACGTATGACTCCTCGGGAATTCAGTCGCCCATGGCGTATGGGAATGGATCTCAAGCCAAGGTAATCAATAACCGCGCAGGTTGCCAGCGGGCTTGAGGCCGATTACCAGGCCACGCCAAACCCTGCGGTGTAGCGGGTCTTGCTCAAGCTGCTTTCCGAGTCGCCACTGATCACGTCACGCTCGGCCTTGAGATTGAGCGACGCCCACTCGGTGACCTTGTAGCGCAGGCCCATTTCCGCATCCAGGGCGTATTCGGCCGGCCCGCCGATAGGTTTGCCCAATTCGCCGGAGGTGAAGAACTCAACCGTCTTGCCGATCAGGTAGCGGTTGTAGTCCCACTTCATGGCCAAGGAATAGAAGTTGTCCTTGCCGCCGTCGGAATATTCGTAATCGGTGCGGTTGACCAGCGAGCCCAGGGAGAATGCGCCGAGTTCATCGTCCCAGAACTGGTAGCCCGGGCCGGTGCCGACCGTGCGCTGGCGCGACAGGTCTTCCACCTTGTCGCGCTTGTAGGTCAGGCGACCCTGCCAGAACCAGTGCTCGGTGATGAAACGGTCGAGGTCATATTCCAGGGCCCAGTTGTCGGTGGTGGTGACGTCGTCCTGGAATTCGCGGTTGTACTCGCCCTGCCCGGTGTGGCGCCATTGGCCATGGCGGGCGGAGGTCTTGAAGTCGATGTCGTAGTCGTTGGTGTCTTTCTCGGCGCGTTTGTAGTCCAGCGCCATGTCGACGTTGCCTTTCCACACCAGGTCTTCGATCACCGGTTTGGGCTTGATGATCTGCTGGATGCTGGCCAATTCCACCGTCTTGGGCGCCTCGCCATTGGCCAGCACCACTTTGCCATCGTCCGCCGCCTGCAAGGATTTGGCTTTCTCTCCGGTGTAGGCATCCTGCTTGACCAGTAATTCCTGATCACTCTCCAGGGTTTTCACCTGTTTCCAGTCCACCGGGATAGCCCCAGCGTAGTCGGTCTGGATCAGCAGCTTGCCACCGTCGAAGACCTTGATCTTGCCGGTCAGACGGTCGCCGTTCTTTAACCAGACCGTATCGGCAAGCAAGGGGGTGGAGGCGCTGAAAACAGCAAGGCACAGCAAGGTTCTGGACAACATAAGCAGATAGGGGGCTCAGGGTTGGCGAAAAAGAGGCGTTATCGTGTTAGATAGCTAGGACTGACTCAAGGAATTGTGTTGAGTTCAGTTCTCATCTGCATATTTACAGACGTTTCTTACAAACAACCGACGCTCTGAACGGATATCCCCACCGTGAAACAACCCGCCGAAGCCCCGCAAAGCCCTGCCGAGATGCGCCGCACCGCGCTGTACCTGACGCTGGCGCAAGTCCCCAAAGGCTGCGTAGTGAGTTACGGCGAACTGGCGCACCTCGCGGGGCTTGGGCGCGCGGCGCGCTGGGTCGGGCGCACGCTGAGCCAACTGCCCGAAGACACGCGCTTGCCCTGGCACCGCGTGCTGGGTGCCGGTGGTCGGATAAGCCTGCCGGTGGGCAGCGCCTCAGGCGACGAACAACGTGCGCGTTTACGCAGCGAAGGTGTCGTTATCCTGAACAACCGCGTGGATATTCAGCGCCATGGCTGGCGCCCGGTAGAGCACAGCGGTTAGAGTGCGCGCTTTGTTTCCGTGAATCTGAGGCAGACTCCAGCCCATGCCCCGTAAAACCTGGCGCGCCGCGCTCGCCGCCTATGCCAGCCCCTCGACGTTAGTGCTGTTGTTGCTCGGTTTTGCCGCCGGCTTGCCTTACATGTTGGTGTTCTCGACGCTTTCGGTCTGGTTGCGTGAGGCCGGTGTGGCCCGCGAGACCATCGGCTATGCGAGCCTGATCGGTTTGGCGTATGCCTTCAAATGGGTGTGGTCGCCACTGCTCGACCAGTGGCGCTTGCCGCTGCTCGGCAAACTCGGACGTCGTCGCTCCTGGCTGGTACTGGCCCAATCGCTGGTGATCCTCGGATTGATCGGCATGGGGTTCTGCGACCCGCAAAAACACTTGTCCTGGCTGATCGCTATCGCGGTGATCGTCGCCTTCGCTTCGGCTACCCAGGATATTGCGGTTGATGCCTATCGCCTGGAAATCGCCGATGACAGCCGCCAGGCTGCCCTGGCCGCCAGCTACATGTCCGGCTATCGCATCGCCGCCCTGCTGGCCACGGCCGGCGCGCTGTTTTTTGCCGAAGGTTTTGGCTCTACCGGTTTCAACTATAAACACTCGGCGTGGACCGGCACCTATGTGCTGTTCGGCGCACTGATGATTCCGGCGTTGCTGACCACCCTGTTTATGCGCGAGCCCAATGTGCCACTGCGGACCCAGTTGCAGGCGGGGCGCTACAGCTTCATGCACCAATTGATGTCGGTGTTTGTACTGATTGTGCTGTTGGTGTCGGTGCCGGCGATGTTCACCCAGTTGTACAACACCGATTTCGCCAGCGTGCTGTTCCACGGCGTAAGCCTGTGGGAACTGTTGATGGAAGACCGCGCCTTCCTGCGTGCCATCCTCTATATCACCCTGACGGCATTGTGCCTGTCGGCCATGGGCCGCCGAGGCTTGGCGCCGGTGCTGACGCCGGTCAACGACTTCATTCTGCGCTACCGCTGGCAGGCGCTGCTGCTGCTCGGGCTGATCGCCACCTATCGCATGTCCGATACGGTGATGGGCGTGATGGCCAACGTGTTCTATATCGACCAGGGCTTTACCAAGGACCAGATCGCCGGGGTCAGCAAGATATTCGGCCTGATCATGACGCTGCTCGGCGCCGGCATGGGTGGCCTGTTGATTGTGCGCTTCGGCATCCTCCCGATCCTGCTCATCGGCGGCATCGCCTCGGCCGGCACCAACCTGCTGTTCGTGGTGCTCGCCGACATGGGCCCGGACCTGCAGATGCTGATCTTCACCATCTCCATGGATAACTTCAGCTCAGGCCTCGCCACCTCGGCGTTTGTCGCCTACCTGTCGAGCCTGACCAACCTCAAGTTCTCCGCCACCCAATACGCCTTGCTCAGCTCGATCATGCTGTTGCTGCCGCGCCTGATCGGCGGGTATTCGGGGGTGATGGTGGAGAAGTTCGGCTATCACAACTTCTTCCTGATCACCTGCATGCTGGGCGTGCCGACGTTGCTGCTGATTGCACTGCATTGGTTCCAGGAAAACCGGCGGATTCGCTTGAACCCGCCGGCAGAAGACTGACAGAGCCTGCCCTTGTAGCTGTAGCGAGCTTGCCCGCGAAGAAGTCACAGACACCGCGTTTATCCCGGTTTCCCGCGTCATCGTTGACGATCTTCGCGAGCAAGCTCGCTCCTACAAACAGCTCTGCGTCCTGATGCCTGTACGGCGGCAGTTTGCGCCCGTACAATCCCAAGTCACTTCAAGTCCAAGCAACCGACAACGGCCTACCATGCGTACCAGTCAATATTTGCTCGCCACACTGAAAGAAACGCCTTCCGACGCGGTTGTGATCAGCCATCAGCTGATGCTGCGCGCCGGTATGATCCGCAAGCTGGCTTCTGGCCTGTACACCTGGCTGCCCATGGGCCTGAAGGTGATGCGCAAGGTCGAAGCCATCGTTCGCGAAGAAATGAACGCTGCCGGTTCTCTGGAAGTGTTGATGCCGAGCACCCAACCGGCTGAGCTGTGGCAGGAATCCGGGCGCTGGGAAGAGTACGGCCCGGAATTGCTGCGCTTCAAGGACCGTCATGGCCGCGACTTCTGCGCTGGCCCGACCCACGAAGAAGTGATCACCGACCTGATGCGCAACGAGTTGAGCAGCTATAAACAGCTGCCCCTCAACCTGTATCAGATCCAGACCAAGTTCCGTGATGAAATCCGCCCACGCTTCGGCTTGATGCGCGGCCGCGAGTTCATCATGAAGGATGCGTATTCGTTCCACGCCGACCAGGCGTCCTTGCAGGTCACCTACGACCGCATGCACACCGCCTACTGCAACGTGTTCACGCGCCTGGGCCTGAAATTCCGCCCGGTTGAAGCGGACAACGGTTCCATCGGCGGCGCCGGCTCCCACGAGTTCCACGTACTGGCCGAGTCCGGCGAAGACGATATCGTGTTCAGCAACGGTTCCGACTACGCGGCGAACATCGAGAAAGCCGAAGCCGTGCCACGGGAAACCTCCCGTCCAGCGCCGGCTGAAGAGCTGCGCCTGGTGGACACCCCGGACACCAAGACCATCGCGGCCCTGGTGGAAAAATTCAATCTGCCGATTGAAAAGACCATCAAGACCCTGATCGTTCACGCCGAGGAAGCCGGTAAGCTGATCGCCCTGGTGATCCGTGGCGACCACGAACTCAACGAGATCAAGGCGGCCCAGCAACCTGGCGTGGCCAGCCCGCTGGTCATGGCCTCCGATGCCGAACTGCGCGACGCCATTGGCGCCGGTGCCGGTTCCCTGGGCCCGCTGAACCTGCCGCTGCCGATCATCATCGACCGTTCGGTCGAGCTGATGAGCGACTTCGGTATCGGCGCGAACATCGACGACAAGCACTACTTCGGCGTGAACTGGGAACGCGACTTGCCGGTGCCGACCGTGGCCGACCTGCGTAACGTGGTCGCCGGTGACCCAAGCCCGGATGGCAAGGGCACCCTGGAAATCAAGCGCGGCATTGAAGTCGGGCACATCTTCCAGCTGGGCAACAAGTACAGCAAGGCGATGAAGTGCGAAGTGCTGGGCGAAAACGGCAAGCCGATCACCCTGGAAATGGGTTGCTACGGCATTGGCGTATCGCGCGTGGTTGCCGCTGCCATCGAGCAGAACAACGACGAGAAAGGCATTATCTGGAGTGACGCCCTGGCGCCGTTCCAGGTCGCCCTGGTGCCGCTGCGCTATGAAACCGAGCAGGTCCGTGAAGCCACCGACAAACTGTATGCCGAACTGACGGCCGCCGGCTTTGAAGTGTTGCTGGATGACCGCGACAAGAAAACCAGCCCAGGCATCAAGTTCGCCGACATGGAACTGATTGGCATCCCGCACCGGATCGTGGTCAGCGACCGTGGCCTGGCTGATGGCAATCTGGAATACAAGAGCCGGACCGAAGCCGAAGCCCAACCGTTGCCGGTGGCTGACGTGCTGTCTTTCCTTCAGGCGCGTATTCGTCGCTGAAAACCAGATCAAGAGAAGTCATGTTCAAGCGAAACACCAGAGCCCTGGGGGGCGCCGCCTTGTGCGGCGCCCTGCTGGTCAGCGGCTGCGCCAACCAGATGTCGCAACGCAGTGAGCACGAGGAGCGGGTCGAGCGTAAATTGCTCGACCACAGCCTGCAGATCGATGTAGGCGAACCCAAAGTGCTGGAGCTGCCGCAACGCCGGGTTCGCATTCACGAGCAAAAGACCTTTGAGGTCACCGAATTCGAAGTCACCCGTCGTTACGACCGCTACACCCCCTACCAGCCCTGGCGCAAACTCTATGAGCTGCCGCTGGGCGCGGTCGCGTTGGTGGCAGGCGCGGGCGCCAACGTGGCGAATATCTTCGCCCTCGGCAACCTGCCGACCAGCATGACGCACGATTGGCTGAGCTACGGCATCGACGGCCTCAACCCGTTCATGAACGTGCAATCCCATGGGCGCGCGCAACAGAACCTGGCGGGGATCGATGAAGTCCAGCGCGACAAGCGCGTGGAGTATTCGAGCCTGCCCTGGAGCGAGCGCCCGGTACAGGTCACCGCGGGCAAGCAAGTGTATGAACTGACCACCGACCGCAACGGCGTACTGCGCCTGAACCTGTTGGACAGCCCGTTCGCCGAGCAGGATCTGAACCGCATCAGCACCTTGAAGATCAGCGTGGAAGATAGCCAGGACGACGTGCATTCGGACTCGACCCTGGCGGTGAGCCACACATTGCGCGGCAAGTTGCTGGAAGCCCACGGGCTGATCTACGACGACCTGGAAGACGACGAAGTCAGCCAGTGGGTCCACCGCGTCAAGCGCCTGTCGGAGCTGGGCCTGGAGGAAGAAGCCAGCGAACTGGAACAGAGCCTGATCGAACTGACCCGCAATGATCCGGAGTTGCAGCAGGAATTCCTGCAAGCGCTGACCAAGGATGCGGGGCGACTCGTCGCAGATCCTGGCGCGCGCTGAGCCCTCGAAAACGCTGTAGATCTAAATGTGGGAGGGGGCTTGCCCCCTCCCACATTTTTGTTTCCGGGTTCTACCACAACAGCTCGAGCTGTTCGTTACCGCTGCTCAAGTCGAGCAACCGCACCCCAATCCCCAGCAACCGCACCGGCTTGCCACCGCGATTGAACGCCTGGGTCATCAGCTGTTGATAACTCTCCAGGTCCCGCCCTGCCCCCGCCTGCTCCAGGGTCGTCTGGGTAAAGTCATGAAACTTCACCTTCACGAACGGCTTCCCCGCGCGGTAACTGCTGTCGATGCGCGCGATGCGTCCAGCCAGGGTTTCCATCAGTTCAGGCAGTTTCGCCAGGCAACTTGAAAGATCTGGCAGGTCCACATCGTAGGTATTTTCCACACTGATCGATTGCCGACGACTGTCGTTCTGCACCTCGCGCTCATCTATCCCACGGGCCAGACTCCACAGCCGCTCGCCAAAACTGCCGAATTCGCGCACCAGCGCCAGCTTGTTCCATTCGCGCAATTGCAGGCAGTCTTCGATCCCCATGCGCGCCAGCTTCTCTGCGGTCACCTTGCCCACGCCGTGCAGTTTTTTTACCGGCAGTATCGACACAAAGTCTTCGACCTGGTCCGGCGTGATCACAAACAAGCCGTTGGGTTTCTTCCAGTCACTGGCGATCTTGGCCAGAAACTTGTTGGGCGCCACACCGGCGGACACGGTGATGTGCAATTGATTGGAGACCCGGCGCCGGATGTCCTGGGCGATACGCGTGGCGCTGCCGCCAAAATGCGGGCTGTCGGAAACATCCAGGTAGGCCTCATCCAGGGAGAGCGGCTCGATCAGGTCGGTGTAATCGCGAAAGATGCTCTGGATTTCTTTCGACGCTTCCTTATAGGCATCCATGCGCGGCTTGACGATGGTCAGGTCCGGGCAGAGCTTCAAGGCATGACGCGACGACATGGCCGAGCGCACCCCGTAGGCCCGCGCTTCGTAGTTACAGGTGGCAATCACGCCGCGCCGATCCGCCGAACCGCCCACCGCCAGGGGCTTTTGTGCCAGGCTCGGGTTATCGCGCATCTCGATGGCGGCGTAGAAGCAATCACAGTCGACATGGATGATTTTGCGCTGCGTCATATATATAGAAGGGAGTGCAATCCAACGGGCGGTCAGTATCGCACTCACACCTGTATATAGCACCAGTAGTTTGAATCTTCCGCGCAAGCGGTAGGAAATAGCCCAGGTAGATTTATTTTCTCAATCGAAATCAGCCTACCAATAGAGCTGAAAGCCTCGGCCCGACTGGCCCGTAGCCCTTTCCCAAACCGTGATGGAGAGGTAAGCGATTGAACCACAAGCGCTTTTCTTCGATTCATAGGTTGACACCCCTGCGTTCCGCTGTAGAATGCCGACACACAGACGCGGGATGGAGCAGTCTGGTAGCTCGTCGGGCTCATAACCCGAAGGTCGTCGGTTCAAATCCGGCTCCCGCAACCAGTTTTAAGTACACGTCAAACACCGCCACGACCTCACCGTCGCGGCGGTGTTTTCGTTTGTGTCGACTTTAACGACTGAAGACTGAGGGCGATGGCCGCGCCCGGTTTCAGCTCGATTGTTTGATAAAGATCAACGTTATGTGCAGCCCTCGATTGGTAACGTCTACCACGATGGGCAAACGCCGGTATTCACCAGCAACAACGTGATCACGTTTGCGTCTCGCCGCCCGACAGGTGCATGTGTGCGCCTCAATCGACCCTCACGCCCCCACGTTTAAGGATCGGATCATGACGGCCAGCCCGAGTAACGATGCAAAGTGGTCTTGGCGGCGTGTCACAAGGATTGTTCTGATCCTTGTCATCGTCTTGGCAGCCGGCGCCGGTGGCGCCTGGTACTGGTGGCAAAGCCAGCAAGGCAAGTTGCCCGAGGGCATTGTCTCCGGGAACGGCCGCATCGAATCCGACCAAATCGACATCGCCGCGAAGTTGGCCGGACGCGTGCGCGAGGTGCTGGCCCGGGAAGGTGACCTCGTCACCGAAGGCCAGGTGCTCGCCCGCCTCGATACCACGGAGTTGCAAGCGCAACGCGCCAAATATGCCGCCGACGTGGCATCCGAGGAGGCCTCGATGCTCGAGGCAAAGGCGACGGTCGTGCAACGGCAGGCAGAACTGACCCTCAAGGAAGCAAAGCTGCGCCGCGCCCTCAAGCTGATCGTCACCGGGGCGATCAGTGAGGACAACCGCGATGAGGCGCAGGGCGAACGCGATTCTGCGCGCGCCGTTCTCGACGCCGCGCAGCGGACCGTGACCGCGCGCGAGCGTTCGGTGGTGGCCGCACAAGCCCTGGTTAATCAGACCGACGCCCAGATCGCCGACACCATTCTGGTGGCGCCCGTGCAGGGGCGCGTTCTGTATCGTCTCGTCAACCCCGGGGAAGTCGTTTCGGCGGGCGGAAAGGTGCTGACGATCATCGACCTGTCCGAAATCTACATGGAGATTTATCTCCCCTCCGAACAGGCCATGCGCGTAACGATCGGGTCGGCCGCGCGAATTGTGTTCGACGGCGCCGACTTCGCCGTCCCGGCCAAAGTAAGTTTCGTGTCGCCGGACGCGCAGTTCACCCCCAAGCAGGTCGAGACGCGCAGCGAGCGCGACAAGCTGATGTTCCGGGTCAAGCTGCGCATCCCGCCAAGCCTCATCGCGCGCCACCTCAACCAAGTGAAAACGGGGACCCGCGGCATCGGCTATGTGCGCCTCGATCCGAACCCGCCCAATTGGCCGGACACCCTGCAAAAGCGCATTCAGGCCGATCCTGTTGATGCCGAGGATTGACAATGGAGGCTCGCGCAGCGCTGATCGCCGAGGTTTCCAACGCGACTCATGCCTATGGCAAGGTTCTAGCGCTCGACAATGTCTCGCTCGCACTGCCAAGCGGCCAGATGACGGGCATCATCGGCCCTGACGCCGCCGGCAAGTCCACGCTGCTCGGCCTGATCGCCGGCGCGCGGAAGATGCAGACCGGATCAGTCGAGGTCCTCGGCGGCAGCATGAGCAATGCCCGGCATCGCCGCTCCGTCTGCACACGCATTGCCTATATGCCGCAAGGGCTCGGTAAAAACCTCTATCAGGAAATCAGCGTCCGCGAGAACCTGGCCTTCTTCGCCACCCTCTTCGGCCTGTCCGCGTCGGAACGTGAAGCACGCACACGGCGTCTGGCGGCCGCGATCGGCTTGCTGCCGTTTCTCGATCGACCTGCCGGAAAGCTGTCGGGCGGCATGAAGCAAAAGCTCGGCCTGTGCTGCGCGCTCATTCACGACCCCGACCTGCTCATTCTCGATGAGCCGACGACCGGCGTCGATCCGTTGTCGCGCCGACAGTTCTGGGACCTGATCAGCGAACTGCGGCGCGAGCGTCCGACGATGAGTGTCGTCATTTCCACCGCTTATATGGACGAGGCGAGCCAATGCGATTGGCTCATCGCGATGGATCACGCACGCGTGCTTGCCTGCGGCACTACGGACGAGCTGCGCACGAAGACCGGCCAGCAAGACATGGAAGCGGTGTTTGCCGCCCTGCAGCCGGGGCAAAAATCGACGGCGCAGCGCTTCGTCATTCCGCCGCGCCAACCAGGCAGCGAGGCGCCGGTCATTGTCGCGAAGAATCTGACGCGCCGCTTCGGCAGCTTCACCGCGGTCGATAACGTCAGCTTCGCCATCGAGCGCGGAGAAATCTTCGGCTTCCTCGGTTCGAACGGCAGCGGCAAGACCACGACCATGAAGATGCTGACCGGACTACTGGCACCGAGCGAGGGGGAGGCCGAGGTGTGCGGAAAACCTGTCGATGCCAACGACCTGTCGGTCCGCCAGCGCGTCGGCTTCATGTCGCAATCGTTCTCGCTCTATGGCGAACTCACCGTGCGGCAAAACCTGCGTCTGCATGCACGCCTTTTTCATCTGGCCGCGGACCAGGCTAACGCGCGTATCGCCCAGCTCATGGTCGATGTCGGCCTTGTCGACTATGCCGACACCGAAGCGAACTCGCTGCCGCTCGGTGTGCGCCAGCGCCTCTCACTGGCCGTGGGGATCGTGCACGACCCCGAGTTGCTGATCCTTGACGAGCCCACTTCGGGCGTCGATCCGTTGGCACGCGATGAGTTCTGGCGCTTGCTCGGCGACCTCTCGCGAACCCGCAATGTCACGATCTTCGTCTCCACGCATTTCATGAGCGAGGCCATGCGCTGCGACCGCATCTCATTGATGCATGCGGGTCGTGTCCTCGTCTGCGACACGCCGCAAAACGTCATTACCTCCAAGGGCAGCGCGAACCTCGAAGAGGCGTTCATCGCCTATATCGAGGCTGCCGAGCCGTCTACGCCCGCGCCCCCCGTGGCCGATGCCGAAGCGCAGACCCAGCAGGATGCGGCGGCGTTGTCGCCCAGCCGCTCGACCTTCATGCCGCTGCGCCGCCTGCTCGCCTTTGCCAAGTGCGAGACGTTGTCGCTTGTACGCGATCCGGTGCGGCTTGCCTTCGCTTTCCTTGGCTCCCTCATCATGCTGTTGATCTTCGGTTTCGGCGTCTCCAGCGATGTGACCAATCTCACCTATGCGGCCTTCGACCACGACGACACGCCGGAGAGCAGAGCCTATCTCGCCAATTACTCGAGCTCTCGATACTTCATCGAAAAGACGCCGATCCACAGCGTCGACGAAATGCAAAGGCGCCTGAAGTCGAACGACATCACACTGGCCCTCGAAATTCCACCTGGCTTCGGGCGCTTGGTAAAGCGCGACTCGGATTGGCAGGTGTCGGCCTGGATCGACGGCGCCAACACCTCGCGCGCCGCGACCATCGAGGGTTACGTGGAATCGGCGCACAATCTCTTCGCCGAAGAGAGAAAACGGCAGTCCAGCGACGTAGCGAGCACGAAACCGACGACCAGCATCGTGATCCGCAACCGTTACAACCCGACGGCCGAGAGCATCTATGCGATCGGACCGGCCGTGCCGGCGATGTTGCTCATGATGTTTCTCGCCATTCTCACAGCGGTCAGCGTTGCCCGCGAAAAGGAGATCGGCACGATCACGAACTTCTATGCCACACCCACGACGCGCCTGGAGTTCCTGGTCGGCAAGCAACTGCCCTATATTGGCGTCGGCATGATCAATTTCTTCATCATGACCGCGACCGTGCTATTCATCTTCGATGTTCCGCTGAAGGGCGACGGTCTCGCACTGACCCTGGGCGCGCTGTTCTATGTGGCGGCGGCCACCGGTTACGGGCTGTTCATCTCGACCTTCACCTCGAGCCAGGTCGCAGCGGTGTTCGCCGGAGCGGTGCTGTCGATGCTGCCGACCATGCAGTTCTCCGGCATGATGCAACCCGTCTCGACGCTTGAGGGCGGCGCTCGCCTCATGGGGTACCTCTGGCCGACGAGCTATTACATGCACATGAGTGTCGGTGCGTTCACCAAGGGACTTGGCTTCACCGACATGGTTAACGATCTGCTCGCGCTGACCCTGTTTTGCCCGGCCTTCTTATTGCTGTCCGCGCTGCTCCTGCGCAAACAGGAGAAATAAGATGCAGAGTCTCTCCAACATTTTCTGGCTCGGCGTCAAAGATCTGCGCACCCTCTCGAAGGACCTGATGATGATCCTCTTCATCATCTATTCCTTCGGCCTCAGCATTTATATGCAGTCGACCGGAGCCGGCGAGACCGTCAACAATGCCTCCGTGGCGATCGTCGACGAGGACCACTCCAGCCTGTCGCGATCGATTGCCGGGCTGTTCTATCCCCCGTACTTCCAGGCGGCCAAAATGATCAGCGCCGCCGACATCGATCGCGGCATGGACAACGGTCTTTACACCCTCGTCGTCGTCATTCCTCCGCGCTTTGAAGCGGATGTGCGCAAGGGGCGCGATATTGAAGTCCAGGTCAACGCGGACGCCACCGCAGTCCAGCAAGCGTCATTGGGGTCGGGCTATATCCAGAACATGGTGAGCGAAGAGGTCACGCGCTACCGACAGGAGATGGCGCAAACCACCGGGCTCTCCTCGGATCTCGTCATCCGCCGCGCGTTCAATGCCAACGGCACGCAATCCTGGTTCCGCGCGATCGTCGGCCTTGCCGATCAGTTGTCGATGCTGATCATTATCCTGACCGGCGCGGCGCTCTTGCGCGAGCGGGAGCACGGCACGATCGAGCACCTGCTGGTGATGCCGTTGACGGCCTTCGAGATAGCACTCGCCAAAGTATGGTCGAGCGGGTTGGTGATCTTCGTCGGCTTCATCTGCTCGCTGTTATTCGTGGTCGAGGGTCTCCTCGACGTTCCGATTGCCGGCTCGCGCGGCGTCCTGCTGCTCGGCACCCTCATCTATATCTTCGCCACGGCAGCGATCGGCATCTTCCTCGGCACCCTCGCCCGCACCATGGCGCAATTTGCCCTGCTGATGATGATGGCCGTCATGCCGATGATGATGCTGTCGGGCGGCATGTCGCCGATCGAGAGCCAGCCGCAATGGGTCCAGTACGTGACGTGGTTTTTCCCGTCGCGGCACTATGTGAGCTTCATGCAGGCGATCGTGTATCGAGGCGCGGGACTCGACATCGTCTGGAAAGAGTTCGTGACGGTCCTGGTGATGGGCGTGACGTTTCTCGCGGCGAGTTTGCTGCTGTTCCGTCAGTCCGTTGCGACCTTGCGGTAAGCCTTTTCTTGTACCGGCCTGTTTTAGGTCGAGACGATTGTCCGACAAAAAGCCTTTCCCTTACGCGCACTTACTCCACATAGTCGAGATTCAACGGTCAATTCACACTTATTTGACCCATCGGCCCATTAACGGTTGACACCCCGCCGCTTGGCTGTAGAATGCCGCCCACAGACGCGGGATGGAGCAGTCTGGTAGCTCGTCGGGCTCATAACCCGAAGGTCGTCGGTTCAAATCCGGCTCCCGCAACCAAACATCAAAAAAGGCTACTCGAAAGAGTGGCCTTTTTTGTATCCGGCAAAAAAAGTTCTTCTGAAACAATGGTATGGCATCTTTCATGAAACCGTAGACGGTTCGTGGAGTCCATTTCATCGCACGCTAGGCTTAATCCTTCTACGACCAATGGCCGCAGTCGCCGCATCCGGTGATCCGCGTTAATATTTGTAATTATTTTGTCCATAGGGATTGGTAACTTGGCTGGATACCCCCATCCTGTCGCGCACAATCCACGAGGTGATTGATGCGCGCCAACTCGTCTGAACCACAAGACTCCGTCACAGCGACACAACCGATCACTCCCACCCGTTTGCGCTGGCTGGATCTGTTAAGCAAGTATCGGCAACCCATCGGGCTGGCCGTGACGCTGCTGCTGTTCGCAATCGCCCTGATCGCCTGCCGACACCTGCTGCTGGAACTGGATCTCTACGCCCTCCACGACTCGATCCTGGAAGTGCCCAAACCGGCCTTGCTGGGCGCGCTAGCTGCCGCCATCGGCGGTTTCATCATTCTATTGGGCTATGAGTTTTCCGGCGCGCGCTATGCCGGGGTGAAACTGCCCGCCAAGACCCTCGCCCTCGGCGGTTTTACCGCCTTTGCCATCGGCAACGCCATTGGCCTGTCGATGCTCTCGGGCGGTTCGGTGCGTTACCGTTTATATGCGCGCCATGGCATCGGGGCTTCGGAAGTCGCCCACATGACCGTGTTCGCCAGCCTCGCACTGGGCTGCGCCCTGCCGCCGCTGGCTGCATTGGCCACCTTGAGCAACTTGCCCGCCGCTTCCGCTGCCCTGCATGTGTCGCAAGGCTTGCTCGGCGCTATCTCCGGTGCCGTGTTGCTGCTGTCGGCCGCGCTGTGCATCGGTATTTATCGCCGGCGCCTGCCAGAACAACCCTACCCGGACAACCTGCTGGTCAAGATTGGCCGTCGCACCCTGCGCCTGCCCGGTCGGCGCCTGACGCTCCTGCAACTGATCATCACCGCCCTGGACGTCGCCGCTGCCGCCACCGTCCTTTATATGCTGCTACCGGAAGCGCCACCCTTCGGCCCGTTCCTGCTGGTGTACCTGCTGGCGCTGGCCGCCGGCGTACTCAGCCATGTGCCGGGTGGCGTCGGGGTGTTCGAGGCGATCCTGCTCGCGGCCTTTGCCGACAAACTCGGTGCCGCGCCATTGGCCGCCGCCCTGCTGCTGTATCGCATGATCTACGTGGTGCTGCCGCTGCTGATCGCCTGTGTGTTCCTGTTGATCAACGAGGCCCAGCGCCTGTTCCAGACCCAGCAGAGTCTGCGCGTGGCTTCGGGCCTGGCAGCGCCGGTGCTGGCCGTACTGGTTTTTTTGTCCGGCGTGGTCCTGCTGTTTTCCGGCGCTACGCCGGAGATCGACTCACGCCTGGAAAACATCGGCTTCCTGATTCCCCACCGCCTGATTGACGCCTCGCACTTTGGCGCGAGCCTGATCGGCGTGTTGTGCCTGCTGTTGGCCCAGGGTCTGCGTCGACGCTTGTCGGCGGCCTGGATGTTGACCATGGTGCTGCTGCTGACCGGCGCCCTGCTCTCACTGCTCAAGGGCTTCGACTGGGAAGAAGCCAGCCTGATGACCATGACTGCGGTGTTGCTGGCGATCTTCCGCCGCTCCTTCTACCGCGCCAGCCGCTTGACTGAATTGCCGTTCTCGCCGCTGTACCTGGTGGCCAGTGTGTGCGTGCTGGGAGCGTCTATCTGGCTGCTGCTGTTTGCCTATCAAGATGTACCGTATAGCCACCAATTGTGGTGGCAGTTCACCCTCGACGCCAACGCCCCGCGCGGCCTGCGCTCGCTGCTGGGGGCTGCGGTGCTGCTGGTGATCGTGTCGCTGACCTGGCTACTGCGTACCGCGCGCCCGGTGATCCACCTGCCGACGCCGGAAGAAATGGAACGCGCCACCAAGATCCTGATGGCCTCATCGCAACCCGACGGCGGCCTGGCGCTGACCGGCGACAAGGCGCTGCTGTTCCACCCCAACGACGAAGCCTTCCTGATGTACGCCCGTCGCGGGCGCAGCCTGGTGGCCCTGTACGACCCGATCGGCCCGACCCAACCCCGTGCCGAGATGATCTGGCAGTTCCGCGACCTGTGCGACATCCACCATGCGCGCCCGGTGTTCTACCAGGTACGCGCGGAAAACCTGCCGTACTACATGGACATCGGCCTGACCGCGATCAAGCTGGGCGAAGAAGCCCGCGTCGACCTGAAACGCTTTGACCTGGAAGCCAAGGGCAAAGAGATGAAGGATTTGCGCTACACCTGGAACCGTGGAACCCGGGACGGCTTGTCTCTGGAAATCCACGAACCGGGCACGGCGCCGATGGACGAACTCAAGGTCATTTCCGACGCCTGGCTGACCGGCAAGAACGTGCGGGAAAAGGGCTTTTCCCTGGGACGTTTCAGCGACGACTACCTCAAGCACTTTCGCATCGCGATCATTCGCTTCGAAGGGCACCCGGTTGCCTTCGCCAACCTGCTCGAGACCTACAACCACGACCTGGCCAGCCTCGACCTGATGCGCGCCCACCCCGACGCGCCTAAGTTGACCATGGAATTCATGATGGTCGGCCTGATTCAACACTATAAGAATCATGGTTATGCTCGCTTCAGCCTCGGCATGGTGCCATTGTCGGGCCTGCAACCTCGCCGTGGCGCGCCGCTCACCCAACGCCTGGGCTCGATGGTGTTCCGTCGTGGCGAGCAACTGTATAACTTCCAAGGTTTGCGCCGCTTCAAAGACAAGTTCCAGCCTGACTGGGAACCCCGTTACATGGCCGTGCCCGCAGGACTTGATCCGCTGGTGGCACTGGCCGATACCGCCGCCCTGATCGCGGGCGGCTTGACTGGATTGGTGAAACGCTGATGATTCGACGCTCCTGGCGGTATGTATTGGCTTCTGTGGTGGTGCTCGCCGTAGCCCTGGGCGGCGGCTATTGGTACTGGAACCGCCCTGCCCCGCAGCCGACCCTGGAGCAGTTGCCCCAGGCCGATGGCTCGGTGATGACCCGCGTGACCCCCGCCGGCACCCCCAAAGCCCGCGTGGCCGTGGCGGTAATGGCCGACGAGACCCTGACCGACAGCCAACTGATTGCCCTGAGCCAGGGCGGCAAAGCGCAAATCGTCCAGGTGATCCTGCCCAAGGATGACTGCACGCTGCAGCAACAGGCACTGCAAGGCGCCCTGAGTCAGCTCAAGGGCCCCGCGACGCTGGTCAGCGGCATCGGCCCTGGCGCCGCCCTCGCCTGGCGCTGGCTGGCCACACAGAACAACGACAAGGCCAATGCCATCTCCGTCGGCTTCGCCCTGGTACAGGAAGGCTGTAAAGACCCACTGCCAAAGACCGCCGCCCACGGCAACTGGCTGGTGGCATGGAACGACAACCCTGACGATGAAAGCGCCAGTTTCGTGCGCGACACACCCCGCGCCACCACCAGCATCAGCGACTACGACATTCACTACCCGCAAGTGCTGAATAACGAACTGCGCAAGCAACTGGTGGGGTCGGACAACGGCGGCCTGGCGATTCCGGTCGTGGAAGTCCCCGCCGGCCAGGCCAAGGACACCGTGACCCTGTTCCTCTCCGGTGACGGCGGTTGGCGTGACCTCGACCGCGACGTCGCCGGTGAAATGGCCAAGATCGGCTACCCGGTCGTAGGCATCGACACCCTGCGCTACTACTGGCAGCACAAGACCCCGGAGCAAAGCGCCAAGGACCTCAGCGAGCTGATGCAGCACTATCGGCAGAAATGGGGCACCAAGCGCTTTGTGCTGACGGGTTATTCGTTCGGCGCCGACGTATTGCCGGCCATCTACAACCGCATGCCGGAAAACGAGCAGCAGCGCGTCGACGCAATCATCCTGCTGGCGTTCGCACGCACCGGCAGCTTTGAAATCGAAGTGGAAGGCTGGCTGGGCAACGCCGGCAAAGAAGCCGCGACCGGCCCTGAAATGGCCAAGCTGCCGGCGGACAAGGTGGTGTGCATCTACGGTGCCGAAGAAGTCGACGAGAGCGGCTGCACCGACAAGACCGCCGTGGGCGAAGCGATAAAACTACCAGGCGGGCACCACTTCGACGAGAACTACCCGGCGCTGGCCAAGCGCCTGGTGGATATCATCGTCAAGCACCAGGCCAAGACTGAGTAATCCTACGCTGTACGCAAAACCCAATGTGGGAGGGGGCTTGCTCCCGATAGCGATAGGTCAGTCATACCGCTATCGGGGGCAAGCCCCCTCCCATATTGGTTTGTGGTGTGGGTTGGAACTAGCGCGGTTCGATATGCGCAATCATCAACTGCACGGTTTCCTGGCCACGGAACTCGTTCACGTCGAGCTTGTAGGCCAACTCCACCCAACGCACGGTCGGGTTCGGCCAGACCTCACGGTCCACCCCAAACGCAATACCGTCGAGTTTCACGGAGCCGCATTCGCTCTTGAGCACCACTTTCAGGTGCCGCTCCCCCACCACACGCTGCTCTACCAACTGAAACACCCCATGAAACAACGGCTCGGGGAAGTGCTGCCCCCATGGGCCGGCATGCCGCAGCGCGCGCGCCAACTCCAGGTGAAACTCTTCCACCGCCAGGGTGCCGTCGGACAACAGCCGCCCGGTCAAGTCTTCTTCGCGCAGTTGCCGACGCACTTCGGCATCAAAGGCTTCGGCAAACAAGGGGAAGTTCGCCTCGGGCAATGTCAGGCCGGCCGCCATGGCGTGGCCGCCGTATTTGCTGATCAGGTTGGGATGCTGGCTCGCCACCACCGCCAGCGCATCGCGGATGTGAAAGCCCTGTACAGAGCGGCCTGAGCCCTTGAGCAGGCCATCACCGGCGTCGGCAAAGGCGATGGTCGGACGGAAATAGCGCTCTTTCATGCGCGACGCCAGAATCCCGATCACGCCTTGGTGCCACTCCGGGTCGAACAGGCACAAGCCATACGGCATCGACTCCAGCGGCAAGTCCTTGAGCTGGGCCAGGGCTTCGCGCTGCATGCCTTGTTCGATGGATTTGCGGTCCTGGTTCATGCCGTCCAGTTGCGCGGCCATTTCCCGTGCGGCGGCGAAATCCGTGGTGAGCAGGCATTCGATGCCCAGGCTCATATCGTCCAGGCGACCGGCGGCATTGAGCCGTGGCCCGAGGATAAAACCGAGGTCGGTGGACGTGATGCGAGCATGGTCACGCTTGGCCACTTCGAGGATCGCCTTGATCCCCGGCCGCGCGCGACCGGCGCGGATGCGCTCCAGGCCCTGGTGGACCAGGATGCGGTTGTTGGCGTCCAACGGCACCACGTCGGCGACGCTGCCGAGGGCGACGAGGTCGAGCAACTCGCCAAGGTTCGGCTGCGGTTTGTTCTCGTACCACCCCAAACTGCGCAAACGGGCACGCAGGGCCATCAAGACATAAAAGATCACCCCAACCCCGGCCAGCGCCTTGCTGGGAAACTCACAGCCCGGCTGGTTGGGGTTGACGATGGCATCCGCCGCCGGCAATTCATCCCCCGGCAAGTGGTGGTCGGTCACCAGCACTTTGAGCCCCGCCGCCTTCGCTGCCGCCACGCCTTCGACGCTGGAGATGCCGTTATCCACGGTGATCAGCAACTGCGGCTGGCGCTGCAGGGCCACGGCGACGATTTCCGGCGTCAGGCCGTAGCCGTATTCGAAGCGGTTGGGCACCAGGTAATCGACATGGGCCGCACCGAGCAAGCGCAGGCCCAGGGTGCCCACCGTACTGGCGGTGGCGCCATCGGCGTCGAAGTCGCCGACGATAAGGATGCGCTGGCGTTGCTCCAAAGCCGTCACCAGCAGGTCTACCGCCGCGTCGATGCCCTTGAGTTGTTGATAAGGGATCAACCGCGCCAGGCTCTTGTCCAGTTCGGCCTCTGTCTCTACCCCGCGCGCGGCGTAGAGGCGGGTCAACAGCGGTGGCAGTTCACCGAGAAACGGCAGGACAGCAGGTAACGGGCGAGGATCGATACGCATGGGACGCTGGGGAATTCTCTGTAGGGGAAATATTAGCGGCAGGCTTCAAGCGCTAGCTCAACCGCGCTCGCCGACCAGCCATTGCAGTTGCACTTCGTGCTGGCCGCGGTCGTCGGTGACGAAGATCGTGCCTTCGCTGATCATCACATCCCACTTGATCACGCGGGGCATGTCCTTGGCCAAGGTCTCGAGGACTTCTTGCGGTACGGCAGCGATGTGTACGTTTTTCAGGTTTTTCGCCACCGGAACCACTTTGCCTTCCCACACGCGCAGGCTGCCGTAAGCCAGCAGACTGGTGCGTTCGGTGCGACGCGAGCACCAGGTCAGGCGGTCGGCATCGGGCTGGCCGACTTCGATCCAGTGCAAAACCCGATCATCCAGACTTTTTTCCCACAGGGCTGGCTCGTCTACATCTGACAGACCACGGCCGAACGACAGTTGCTCGTTGTACCAAAGGGCGTAGGCCAGCAGGCGCACGGTCATGCGCTCTTCGGTTTCCGAAGGGTGGCGGGCGATGGTCTGTTTGACGCTCTCGTACACCGAGCGATCGAGGTCGGTGAGGTTGAGTTCGAATTTGTAGGTCGTGGACGGCTGGGCCATGAACGGACTTCTAGAGACAGGAAAAGGCTGGCAGTCTAACCGATGGCGAGGCTATTCAACGAATGCTGCGCTGCATCATCCTTATCCCTGCGCCCCTCGGCTATGTTAAAAGGCATTACACCACTGTGCTGCGTATGAAAGGTTCCTCATGTCGTTTAACGCCAAACCGCTTGCCGGCCTGAAGGTCATCGAACTCGGCACCCTGATCGCCGGCCCGTTCGCCTCACGCATTTGCGCCGAGTTCGGCGCCGAAGTGATCAAGGTCGAATCCCCGGACGGCGGCGACCCGCTGCGCAAATGGCGCAAGTTGTACGAAGGCACCTCGCTGTGGTGGTTCGTGCAGGCGCGCAACAAAAAATCACTGACGCTGAACCTCAAACACCCGGACGGCCTGGCGATCCTCAAGCAGTTGCTGGCGGACGCCGACATCCTGATCGAAAACTTCCGCCCCGGCGTCCTGGAAAAGCTCGGCCTGAGCTGGGACATCCTGCACGCACTGAACCCGAAGCTGGTGATGGTGCGCCTCTCGGGCTTTGGCCAGACCGGGCCGATGAAAGATCAGCCGGGGTTTGGCGCGGTCGGCGAATCGATGGGCGGGCTGCGTTACATCACCGGTTTTGAAGACCGCCCGCCGGTGCGCACCGGTATTTCCATCGGCGACTCCATTGCCGCCCTGTGGGCGGTGATCGGCGCGCTGATGGCGTTGCGACACCGCGAGGTCAACGGCGGGCTGGGCCAGGTGGTTGATGTGGCACTGTATGAAGCCATCTTCGCCATGATGGAAAGCATGATTCCGGAGTTCGATGTGTTCGGGTTCATTCGCGAGCGCACCGGTAACATCATGCCCGGCATCACACCGTCCTCGATCCACACCAGCGCGGACGGCAAGCATGTGCAGATCGGCGCAAATGGCGATGCGATCTTCAAACGCTTCATGTCCGCCATCGGCCGCGAGGATTTGGCCAACGACCCGCAATTGGCCAGTAATGACGGGCGTGACGAGCGCCGCGACGAGCTGTATGGCGTGATTGATCGCTGGGTCAATTCGCTATCGCTGGAACACGTGATCGAGCAGCTCAACAAGGCTGAGGTGCCGGCCAGTCGCATCTACAGCGCCGAAGACATGCTCGGGGACCCGCAATTTCTGGCGCGGGAAATGTTCCTCAACGCGCAACTGCCCGACGGCAAGGCCTTCAAGATGCCAGGTATCGTGCCCAAGCTCTCCGACACGCCGGGCAGTTGTGAGTGGGTGGGGCCGCAACTGGGCGAACACAACAGCGTGGTACTGGGAGAGTTGGGCTATGACGCGGCTGCCATCATCCGCTTGCGTGAGCAAGGAGCGATCTGATGGTGCGCTCAAGATAGTGGCTCGCCGTTGGCTGTTGCGCCTGTGCGCCCCTTTGCTGGGACTTTTGCCGCTGCCGACCCAGGCGGCGCAAACCTTGATCTGGCTGGTGCGAGACCTGCCACCACTGACGATCTTCGACGGTCCGCAAAAAGGCCAGGGCGCCATCGACGAATTGTTGCCGATGCTGATGGAGCACCTGCCGGAGTATCAGCACCAGGTCCAGCACGTCAACCGTGCCCGGAGCATGCAGATGCTCCAGGCGCCCTCCCTCACCTGCGACCCTACCCTGATGTGGACGCCGGAGCGGACCCAATGGATTGTATATTCCGACCAGGCGTTTTCCGTGGTGAGCAATGGCGTGGTCGTCCGCCAGCAAAACCGGGACGTGTTGGCGCCCTTTGTTGCGCAAGGCAAGGTCGACCTGGAAGCGATGCTACGGGACAAGAGCACACGCCTGGGCATCATCGCCGAGCGCAGTTACGGGCCATTCATCGACGGCATGTTGCGGCATGGCGACACGCACAATCGGGTGATGCACTACGGCAACGACGCCTTGGGCAGCCTGCTGCAAATGCAGCGCCTGGGACGCCTGGAAGGGGTACTGGGTTACTGGACCGAAATTCGCTATCACGCATTGCAGCAAGGTATTGATCCCGAGGCGCTGGCGTTTTATCCGATTGCCGGCACCACGCCCTATCAGCACATCCATATCGGCTGTTCGGATACGCCCGAGGGGCGCCAGGTCATGGCGCGTATCAACCAGTTGCTGGGCGACCTGCCGCAGGCGCAGTTGCTACGTTCCTACGCGTCATGGCTCGACCCGGCCCTGCGTGAGCAATACCTGCTGGACCATCAGCGATTCTATGAAGAAGCGCCCACCCCGTGATAAATCGCGGGCAAAAAGAAACCCCGAAGAGTGGGGAGACACTTCGGGGTTAAACGTGGCCTACAAAGACCAGTACAGCAAGTCACAAACACCGGAGCACAATGTCTGCTCTTGCTGTTACTAAATCAGACCAGCCACGCAGTAGGAAGTTTCCGCGGATAAACAATTCTTCATGCGAGGGCGCTGCTGCGGGTCTGGGCAGCATTGCGCAAGGCGGCGATCACCGAGGGTTCCAGGCGCCCTTCGGCAATTTTCAGGTCGCGCAGCAGGCAATCCACGACATCCACCAGCACGCGCTTGTCGGTCAGTTGCGCCCGGTCGACATCACGCTCGACCACGATAGCACCGGCAGGATTCTTTACGGTCACCAGGCACTCGCCCTGCACACCGGCGGTGGTCAGCGTAACCTGATAAGGGCTCAGCGCTTCTTCGAGCAATAGGCGGATACTTTCCATTTCGATCACCACTCAATAGTTCGGGAACAATCGCTTCAACGGGGGCTGCCTCTCTCCTAAGTGACTGGTTGTGACGTAGGAAAGTTCGCTTTTTCGTCTTTATGGAGCCGTCAGGGAGTGACTTGATCCAGCATGCGCTTGCAACATGACAACGAAAAAACGGCCGCACATAACTGCTTACCCAATGGGTTGCCGTTTCAGGGTTCGCCCTGCAGCGCGGCTGAGGGTGAACCCTATACTCAGTAAGCGCTGATCACGCTGTCACACAGCTAGAAGTGCATGTCAAAGGCCCTTATTGCTAAGGATGAACATGATGGTGGAACACAACGAACAACAAGCGTCGATGGAGAAGATGCATGCTGATGTATCTCGCATCTATGCCGAAATTTCACGCATGCATGCCGAGCAAGGCAAGCTCAACGCGGAGTCCTTGAAGATAACCTGTGAGACGTTTTGGTACCCCATGGGTGTAGCGATGGCCGTTGTCGCAACAATTGCTTCAATTACCGGAATGGCCATTAAATTACTGTTGTAACCAGCACACTGTCGGGCCTGCCAGAAAAAAAACGCCGCTGACCCAAGGAAGGGAAAGCGGCGTTTTTGTCTGCGCCGAAGCGCCAGCAGTTTGCCTTACAGCGGCTTACCACGATTGCCATGCTGGCTGACAAACGCCTGCATCGCCTTCAAGTCATTCGGCAGCACGGTGCAACGTTCTTCGCGCTCGAACAAGTCGGCCAGATGCTCCGGCAACTCCAGCGCCTTGCCAACACCCGCTTTCTCCACCGCTTCCGGGAATTTGACCGGGTGCGCGGTGCCGAGGATTACCATCGGAATGTCCAGGCTGCGACGGCATTCGCGCGCGGCCTTCACGCCGATAGCGGTGTGCGGGTCCAGCAGCTCGCCGGTCTGGGCATAGACTTCAGCGATGGTTTCGCACGTTTGTGCATCGTCCACGGCCAGGGAGTCGAACAGCTTGCGGGTTTCGGTCCAGCGCTCTTGATCGACGCTGAAACCACCACCGCTCTTGAAGCTGTTCATCAGCTCGGCGATGGCAGCGCCGTTGCGACCGTGCATGTCGAACAGCAGGCGTTCGAAGTTCGACGACACCATGATGTCCATCGACGGCGACAGTGTGGCGTGCAGGGTTTCCTTGACGTACTGGTTGCCGCTCATGAAGCGGTGCAGGATGTCGTTGCGGTTGGTAGCGACGATCAACTGGTTGATCGGCAGGCCCATGTTGCGCGCCAGGTAGCCGGCGAAGATATCGCCGAAGTTGCCGGTCGGCACCGAGAACGACACCGAACGTGCCGGGCCACCCAACTGCAGCGCGGCGTGGAAGTAGTAGACGATCTGGGCCATGATCCGCGCCCAGTTGATCGAGTTCACCGCGACCAGGCGCGTACCCTTGAGGAAGCTCTGGTCAGCGAAGCTGTTCTTGACCATTTCCTGGCAGTCGTCGAAGTTGCCTTCGATGGCGATGTTGTGGATGTTCTCACCAAAAATGGTGGTCATCTGCCGACGCTGTACTTCCGACACACGCTTGTGCGGGTGCAGGATGAAGATGTCGACGTTTTCGCAATGCTTGCAGCCTTCGATGGCCGCCGAGCCAGTATCACCGGAGGTGGCGCCGACGATCACCACGCGCTCGCCGCGCTTCTCCAGCACGTAATCGAGCAGGCGGCCCAGCAGTTGCAGGGCGAAGTCCTTGAACGCCAGGGTCGGACCGTGAAACAGCTCAAGGACCCACTCGTTGCCATTCAGTTGGCGCAGAGGCGCGATGGCGCTGTGGGAAAACACGCCGTATGTCTCTTCCAGGATCTTTTTGAAATCCGCATCCGGAATGCTGCCGGTGACGAACGGGCGCATCACCCGGAACGCCAGTTCGTGATACGGCAGGCCGGCCCAGGAAGCGATTTCTTCCTGGGTGAAGCGTGGCAGGTTTTCCGGCACGTACAGGCCGCCGTCGGTGGCAAGGCCTGCCAACAGGACGTCTTCGAAATTCAGGGCCGGTGCCTGGCCGCGGGTGCTGATGTAACGCATGACTGGCTCCTCAAAAACATTCTCGAACAGAGGCCGCCGATCACACGGGGCCCCTGGAACAAATCGGTTAGTTCAGGTGTTCGACGCGAATCCGTACCACCGGCCCCACTACGCCTTGCAAGGCTTCCAGGGCGGTGATGGCATCGTTGATGTGCTGCTCAAGCACGCGGTGAGTCAGCAGGATCATCGGCACCTGGCCGTTCTGCTCCTCGACTTCCTTCTGCATGATCGACTCGATGTTGATGCCGCGCTCCGACAAGATGCTGGCAACCTGGGCCAATACGCCCGGGTGATCCTTGGCCTGTATCCGCAGGTAGTAGGCGCTTTCGCACGCTTCGATCGGCAGGATCGGGTGGGCCGACAGCGAATCCGGCTGGAAGGCCAGGTGCGGCACGCGGTTTTCCGGGTCGCAGGTCATGGCGCGAACCACGTCCACCAGGTCGGCGATCACCGACGAAGCGGTCGGCTCCATGCCGGCGCCGGCGCCGTAGAACAGGGTCGAACCGGCGGCGTCACCGTTGACCATCACGGCGTTCATCACGCCATTGACGTTGGCGATCAGGCGGTCGGCCGGGATCAGTGTCGGGTGTACACGCAACTCGATACCGGCCGGTGTGCTGCGCGCCACGCCCAGGTGCTTGATGCGGTAACCCAGGGCTTCGGCGTAGTTCACGTCGGCAGTGGTCAGCTTGGTGATGCCTTCGGTGTAGGCCTTCTCGAACTGCAACGGGATACCAAAGGCAATGGACGCGAGGATGGTCAGCTTGTGCGCCGCGTCGATACCTTCAACGTCGAAGGTCGGGTCGGCTTCGGCGTAACCCAGGGCCTGGGCTTCGGCCAGCACGTCTTCGAAGGTACGACCCTTCTCGCGCATTTCAGTGAGGATGAAGTTACCGGTGCCGTTGATGATGCCAGCCACCCAGTTGATGCGGTTGGCGGACAGGCCTTCACGGATCGCCTTGATCACCGGGATACCGCCAGCCACCGCGGCTTCGAACGCCACGATAACGCCCTTCTCACGCGCCTTGGCGAAGATCTCGTTGCCATGCACGGCGATCAGCGCCTTGTTGGCAGTGACCACATGCTTGCCGTTTTCAATCGCCTTGAGCACCAGCTCGCGGGCCACGGTATAGCCGCCTACCAGCTCGATGACGATATCGATGTCAGGGTTGGTCGCCACGGCGAAGACATCGTTGGTAATCGCAATACCGGTCGTTTCGAACTGAGGCTTTGGCGAACGCGTGGCAATCTGCGCCACTTCAATCCCGCGCCCTGCACGGCGGGAAATTTCTTCAGCATTACGCTGAAGTACGTTTAAGGTGCCGCCACCGACGGTCCCTAACCCACAGATGCCTACTTTGACCGGTTTCACTGAAGAACTCCCCATGAAACGGCCGACGCGAGGTCGGCCGTGGAAAACAGCCGCACAACCGCGGCTTTCAATTAATGGCCCATCGACTTATCGAAGGGCCATGATCGTCAAAGGTTCGACGATGCTGGTTTATTTGGCACTCAGTGCCAGTTTGGCAACTTGCGGTGCCGGCTGATAGCCCGGAATCACCTGGCCGTCAGCCAAAACGATGGCCGGTGTACCGTTCACACCAATGGACTGGCCCAGGGCAAACTGCTTGGAAACCGGATTGGCGCACTTGGCCGCCTTGATTTCCTTGCCGTCGACCATCTTGTCCATGGCCGCTTTCTTGTCGGCCGAGCACCAGACTGCCTGCAACTGCTCGTCACCCGGCGAGCCCAGGCCCTGGCGCGGGAACGCGACATAGCGCACTTCCACACCGAGCTTGTTCAGCGCCGGCACTTCGGCGTGCAGCTTATGGCAGTACGGGCAGGTGGTGTCGGTGAACACGGTAATGTGCGTCTTGGTCTCGCCGATGGCCGGGTAGACCACGGTTTCAGCTACCGGAATGCCGTTGATCAGCTTGGACACGCCCAGCCGCTCGGCTTTCTCGGTCAGGTTGACCGGTTTACCGTCCTTCAACTGGAACAGGTAGCCCTGGACAATGTACTGGCCGTCGGCACTGGCATACAGCACGCGGCTGCCCTTGAGCTTGACTTCGTACAGGCCGGCCATCGGGCTGGCACTGATGCTTTCGATCGGTGTATCGAGTTGCAGGTTGGCCAGGCTCTTGCGAATGGTCTGCTCGGCAGCGTCATCGGCGAAGGCAAAGGTGGAAACCAACGCAATGGCTGCGGCGGCAATAATCTGGGTCAAGCGCATGGGAACTCCTGAAGGCAGATGCAGGGACAGGCGTGCGGAACACCGATCTGAAAACACGGGGCTGTAATCACAAGTCACGCCGTACCCTTTGCTAACCGGCAAAGCCTACCACAGTTGGGCCGCAGGGCAGCCCGTGGCGGGATAATTTGGCGGTTTTCAGCCACGCGGATGGTGCTTGGCATGCATATCCTGCAAGCGCGCTCGTGCCACATGGGTGTAGATCTGGGTTGTGGATAAGTCGCTGTGGCCAAGGAGCATTTGCACCACGCGCAAATCCGCGCCGTGGTTGAGCAAATGCGTGGCAAATGCATGGCGCAAAGTATGCGGCGACAGGCTCTTGCCGATCCCCGCCACCTTGGCCTGGTGCTTGATGCGGTGCCAGAAGGTCTGGCGGGTCATCTGCTCACCGCGCAGACTGGGGAACAGCACATCACTGGGGCGCCCACCGAGCAGCTCACCGCGCGCATCGCGCATGTAGCGCTCGACCCACACAATCGCTTCTTCCCCCATCGGCACCAACCGCTCCTTGCTGCCCTTGCCCATCACCCGCAGCACGCCCTGGCGCAGGTTGACTTGCTCAAGGGTCAGGCTGATCAGCTCGGTCACCCGTAGGCCGCAGGCGTACAGCACTTCGAGCATGGCACGGTCGCGCTGGCCAATGGCTTCGCTCAAGTCCGGGGCGGCGAGCAAGGCGTCGACATCGGCTTCCGACAGGGATTTGGGCAATGGCCGACCCAATTGCGGCATATCGACCTGTAACGTCGGGTCGAGGGCGATGAGTTTTTCCCGCAGCAGGTAGCGATAAAAGCCACGCACACCAGAAAGGAATCGGGCTGTGGAACGCGGCTTGTAGTTCTGCTCCAGACGCCAGGCCAGGTGATCGAGGATCAACTCACGTCCGGCATTGATCAGCTCCAGGTTTTTTTCCTGCAACCAGCCGTTGAACAGGGCCAGATCGCTGCGGTAGGCCTGGCGGGTGTTGTCCGACAGGCCTTTTTCCAGCCATAGGGCGTCGAGGAAGCGGTCGATCAGAGGGTGGTCGATGGCGGGCATGTGGGCTCAGGTTGACGACTGGATTGTCTGGTAGATCCTATCGCAGGCGAGCCAGCTCCCACATGGGATTTGTGTCGCGCATCGATTTTATGACCACTGATAATCAAATGGGGGAACTGGCTTGCCCGCGATAGCCGCGACTCGGCCTCGGATCAGCCAACAAATTCCAGGCACAAAAAAAGCAGCCCGTAGGCTGCTTTTTTTCTGCATCGGGAAGCTGGACTTAAACCAGTTTTTCCTTGATGCGAGCTGCTTTACCGGACAGGTCACGCAGGTAGTACAGCTTGGCTTTACGCACGTCACCGCGACGCTTAACGGCCATGCTGTCGATTTGCGGGCTGTAGGTCTGGAAAGTACGCTCTACGCCAACACCGTTGGAGATTTTACGAACAGTGAAAGCACTGTTCACACCACGGTTACGCTTGGCGATTACCACGCCTTCGAACGCTTGCAGACGCGAACGGTCGCCTTCCTTCACTTTCACCTGAACGACAATGGTGTCGCCCGGGGCAAAGGTAGGGATCTCTTTGGTCATCTGCTCTGCTTCGAGTGCAAGGATGATTTTGTTAGTCATGCTGTGCTCCTAAGGTAAGTCAATGGACCTACCATCGATACGTTGTTAACTATCGTCCCGCGCGAGGATGTATTCCTCGAGCAGCTTCTTCTCTTCTCCAGAAAGCGAGCGGCTTTCCAGAAGATCGGCGCGTCGTTCATAGGTCCGACCAAGGGACTGCTGTAAACGCCAACGCCGGATGTGTGCGTGATTGCCACTTAGCAATACGTCGGGAACACGCTGATCCGCATACACCTCCGGTCGGGTGTAGTGCGGGCAATCCAGCAAACCATCCGTGAAGGAATCTTCCTCCGCGGAGTCCGCATGCCCTAAAGCTCCAGGCAGCAGTCGTGTAACCGCATCTATCAGGACCATCGCCGGCAGCTCACCGCCAGACAGGACATAGTCCCCAATCGACCACTCTTCATCGACATGAGCTTCAATAAAACGCTCGTCAATGCCTTCATAGCGACCGGCAATCAGGATCAGTGCTTCCTCATTCGCCAGTTCGCGTACCGCCGCCTGTTTCAGCTGACGGCCTTGAGGGGACAGGTAAATTACCTTCGCCTTCTCCCCGGCGGCAGCCTTGGCCTGAACCAACGCGTCTTCCAGGGGCTTGATCTTCATCACCATGCCCGGGCCACCGCCAAATGGGCGATCGTCCACAGTGTGATGTCGATCCGTCGTGTAGTCTCGCGGGTTCCAACAGGTGAGCTGCAAGAGCCCCTGTTTCACCGCCCGACTGGTGATGCCGTACTCGCTGATGGCGGAGAACATCTCGGGAAACAAACTGATCACTTCAATGCGCAAATTAGCCACGCTTAGAAGTCCGCGTCCCATTCCACCTTCATCTCGCCCGCGGCCAGGTCGATGGCCAACACGCATTGCTCGGTATAGGGCAATAGGCGCTCGCGATCATCCAGGCTGCCAGCGCAAGGCTTGACCACCATTACATCATTGGCGCCGGTTTCCAGAAGATGATCGATTTTCCCGAACAGTTGCCCGAGTTGATCAATAACCTTCAGACCTTCCAGCTGGTACCAGTAGTACTCGCCGTCGGTCAATTCAGGGAACAGGTTGCGCGGCACGCAGATCTCATAACCGGCCAGAAGACGAGCTTCTTCACGATCATCAAGACCCTTGAGCTTTGCGACCAGGAACTTATCGCTCCCGCGTCCACTGACCAGCTCGACCTGTTTCACATTCCCCTCGCGCTTGAGCGTCCAGGTTTTGTACTGCAACAGGTTTTCTGTCGGATCAGTAAAGGAATACACCTTCACTTCGCCGCGAACGCCATGAACAGAATAAATCTTGCCGATAACGATCAAATCATCAGCAACAGCTGGCGTCGCGTTCATATTGCTCAGGCTGCGGCCTTAGCCGAGTCCTTCAACAACTTGGCAACACGCTCGGAAGGCTGTGCACCAACGCTCAGCCAGTAGGCTACGCGCTCTTGGTTCACGGACAGACGAACTTCTTGACCACGAGCAACAGGGTTGAAGAAACCAACCTGTTCCTTGTGCGAACCGTCACGCGGGTTGCGGCTGTCGGTTACGGTCAAGTGGTAAAACGGGCGCTTTTTGGAGCCGCCAAGGGCAAGACGGATTGTTAGCATGTGAACATCGTTCCTGTAGTCGGTGCTGCAAATCTAAATGCACAGCGGGCATAGGTGCCCGAAAGGCCGCATATTCTAAGGAATATCCGGACTTTTGCAAATGTCTTTTTCTGGCGCCTATCAGCGTGCCATTCAGATCTGCTATAGAGCCGTCGGTTAAAACGGCAAGTCAGCTCCCGCCAGACGGCGGGTTTGCTGGAGATCCCACATCCCTGTGGGTCGGAGCAGGAGCACGCTCCCGCTCGAATTCTTTACATCTTGGGCATGCCGCCGCCGGGCAACATACCGCCCATGCCGCGCATCATCTTGGCCATTCCGCCTTTGGCGGAGAACTTCTTCATCATCTTCTGCATCTGCTTGTGTTGCTTGATCAAGCGACCGATGTCCTGCACCTGGGTGCCGGAGCCCATGGCGATCCGACGCTTGCGCGAACCGCTGATCAGCTCAGGGTCGCGGCGCTCGGCCGGGGTCATGGAGTTGATGATGGCTTCCATCTGCTTGAACTGTTTCTCTGCTGCGCCCTGGGCATTGCCCATTTGCGCCAGGTTCACACCGCCCATATTCGGCAGCTTGTCCATCAGGCCGCCAAGGCCGCCCATGTTCTTCATTTGTTGCAACTGATCGCGGAAGTCTTCGAGGTCGAAGCCCTTGCCCTTCTTCAGCTTCTTGGCCAGTTTATCGGCCTTGTCCTTGTCGAGCGTCGCTTCGGCCTGCTCGATCAGGCTGAGTACGTCACCCATGCCGAGGATACGCGAAGCGATACGCTCAGGGTGGAACGGTTCGAGCGCGTCGCTCTTCTCGCCCATACCGATGAACTTGATCGGCTTGCCGGTGATGGCGCGCACCGACAGCGCGGCACCACCACGGGCGTCGCCGTCGACCTTGGTCAGGATCACGCCGGTCAGCGGCAGTGCGTCACCAAAGGCCTTGGCGGTGTTGGCCGCATCCTGGCCGGTCATCGCGTCGACCACGAACAGCGTCTCGACCGGGTTGATCGCAGCATGCAGCGCCTTGATCTCGCCCATCATCTCTTCGTCGATGTGCAGGCGACCGGCGGTATCGACGATGACCACGTCGATGAATTTCAGCCTGGCTTCTTTGATCGCCGCGTTGGCGATATCGACCGGCTTCTGGCTCAGGTCCGACGGGAAGAAGGTCACGCCCACTTCGCCGGCAAGCATTTCCAGTTGCTTGATGGCCGCCGGACGGTACACGTCGGCCGATACCACCATCACGGTTTTTTTCTTGCGTTCTTTAAGGAAGCGCGCCAGCTTGCCGGCGGTGGTGGTCTTGCCCGCACCTTGCAGACC
Source organism: Pseudomonas marginalis (assembly GCF_024169655.1). Classification (GTDB taxonomy): domain Bacteria; phylum Pseudomonadota; class Gammaproteobacteria; order Pseudomonadales; family Pseudomonadaceae; genus Aquipseudomonas; species Aquipseudomonas paraveronii. The sequence goes on from NZ_JALJWV010000001.1 coordinate 5,049,751, forward strand.
GGCCATCAGCACGACGGCCGGCGGCACGGCGCTGAGGTTCAGGTCTTCGTTGGCCGCGCCCATCAGGCTTTCGAGTTCGGCCTGGACGATTTTCACAAAGGCCTGGCCCGGCGTCAGGCTGCGGGACACTTCGGTGCCGACCGCGCGCTCTTTGACCGAGTTGACGAAGTCCTTGACCACAGGCAAGGCCACGTCGGCTTCCAGCAACGCCATGCGCACTTCACGCAGGGTGTCTTTAATATTGTCCTCGGTCAGCTTGGCCTTGCCGGTTACGTGGCGCAGCGTCTGCGAGAGACGGTCAGTCAAGTTTTCAAACATGCGCGATCCTTTCAGGCCCTATGGTAGACCGAGGTAATGGCGGCCCAGGCTGTGGTAAATCGCTATTAAAAACAGCGCTCGGCGAGCCTGCGGCGTGGGCAGGTCGCGGATTATAGCGAAGACTGCGCACATGCACACCCGCTGTCTGGCCCTGGAGTCTTTCGTGGAACGCAGGTGTATGCCAAACTCAGCGCCTTTCGGGCTTGCCTAACAGGATTTATGCTCCCTTTGTCACCCAGTTTACTACCCAGCCTCGCCGCCGCCTTTTTGTACGCCGCTGCGACCCTCTACCAAGGCACTCGCCTGGCGCAAGGCGCCAAGGCCGACACGCGCCTGCTGGCAGGCCTTGGCGTCCTCGCCCTGCTGGCCCATGCCGCGAGCCTGTTCACCCACTTGATGACGCCGGTCGGCCTGGGCCTGGATTTTTTCAGCGCCGCCAGCCTGATCGCCGCCGCCGTGATCGCCCTCACGCTGATCGCCTGCGCACGCATCCCGGTGGAAAACCTGCTGGTGCTGCTGTTTCCCCTGGGGATGCTGACGGTGCTGCTGGCGCAATTCGCGCCCACCGGCACGGTGCAGGTGATCGATGAAGCACCGGGCATTCTTGCGCACATCCTGCTGTCGATCCTGGCCTACGGCATGTTCACCATCGCGGTGTTCCAGGCGTTGCTCCTGCTCGTGCAGGACCACCAGCTCAAGCACAAGCACCCGTCCGGCCTGATCAAGAACTTCCCGCCGCTGCAAACCATGGAAAGCCTGCTGTTCAGCTTCTTGTGGGCCGGCTGGACGCTGTTGTCGCTGTCGCTGATCTCCGGCTGGCTGTTCGTCGAAAACCTGTTCGCCCAGCACCTGGTGCATAAAACCCTGCTGGCGTGCCTGGCGTGGGTGGTGTTCAGCGTGCTGCTGTGGGGCCGCAACCGCCTTGGCTGGCGCGGGCACAAGGCAATCCGCTGGACCCTGGCCGGTTTCTGCCTGCTGATGCTGGCCTATTTCGGCAGCAAGCTGGTTCGCGAATACATCCTGCATATCTGACGGGCAGCGATCATGGATAACTTGCCCTTAGGGCCGATGCTCGCGGTAATCGCCTTGCTGGTTTTGTGGGCGGCGCTGTTTACCGCCATCGAAGCCGCGCAACAGCACCTGCTGGCCCTGCGCCCTGGTACACGCCAGGGCGACAAGGCCGCCGCCCGCCTGAACTTCCCACGCCACAGCATGATCCTCTGCAACACCCTGTGCCGTGCCGGCGTGGTGATCCTCTGTACCCTGCTGGCGATCTACGCCTGGGCGCAAAACGGCGCATGGCTTGGCTGGCTGGTCTCCTGCAGCATCCTGCTGGTGCTGGCCGATTACCTACCCCGCGCCCTGGCCACCCGCCATCCGGAAGCGGTGCTGGGCTTCGGCAATGCCCTGCTGGGCGTGCCGCTGAAAATCCTCTATCCCCTCGCCTGGCTGCTCAATGGCATCAGCCTGCTGTTGCTGCGCCCCTTCGCACGCACGCCCGGCGTGGTGAAAAAAAGCGACGAACCGCAGCCCGAGCATGATGACGAACCCGAACCCGAGGCCGATGAAAGTCGCACGCCCGGCATGCCCGGCATCCACGCGCTGGACAACATCACCGTCAACGACATCCTGGTGCCACGCAGCGAAGTGGATGGCATTAACCTGGACGACTCGCTCGACGCGATCATCGAGCAACTGCGCAGCTCCCAGCGCACCCGCCTGCCGGTGTTCCACAGCGACATCAACCAGGTCGAAGCCGTGCTCAACACCCGGCTGATCCAGCACCTGTTGCTGGATGCCAGCCTGACCAAGGAGAGCTTGCTCGCCGCCTGCTACGAACCCTACTTCGTCCCGGAAAGCACGCCCCTGCAACTGCAGCTGCTGAACTTCCACAAGCAGCAGCGGCGCCTGGGCATGGTGGTGGACGAGTACGGCGAAGTGCTAGGCATCGTCACCCTGGAAGACATTCTTGAAGAAATCGTCGGCGAATTCGAAAGCGAACAGAGTGCTGACAACCCGCATATCGAAGCGCAACCGGACGGCCGCTATATCATCGACGGCGCCGCCTCGATCCGCGAATTGAACAAGAGCCTGGGCTGGCACCTGCCCTGCGACGGCCCCAAGACCCTCAATGGCCTGGTGACCGAAGCGCTGGAAACCATTCCCGATTGCGCGGTGTGCCTGAAAATCGGCCGCTACCGCCTGGAAATCCTCGAGACCGAGGACAACCGGGTGAGCAAGGTACTGATCTGGCACACCAGCCGCGTGCCGGTCGCCGCGTAACTCCTCTGACGCAACACACTTCAAACTGTGTGCAGTAGATCGGATTCACCCCCTTGTTGGATGCGCAACCCCCTTCCTATAATCGGGTCGGCTTACCCAAGCCCCGCCCGACCGCGTGCTACCCGCACCGAGCGCGTCCAGGCACCGCCTTGCCATGTCTGACCGGCGTTCGCTCCCATCCCGAGCCGCTCCGCTCACAACCCTGATCCTGGGGTGTTCGACCAATAATAATCCGCGTCCAAACGCGCACTGACCGTCAGGGATACCTCCATGAGCACCACCTATAACGAGGCTGCGACCGCCGCCCCGACCAACTCGACCGCCCGCGTCGCCACCGCAAGCATCGTCGGCACCGCCATTGAGTTCTACGATTTCTATATCTATGCCACTGCGGCCGCGCTGGTGATCGGCCCCGTGTTCTTCCCGCAGACCTCCGGCACCGCGCAGATGCTCGCGTCGTTCCTGACCTTTGGCATCGCGTTCATCGCCCGCCCGCTGGGTTCGGCGCTGTTCGGCCACTTTGGCGACCGCATCGGCCGCAAGTCGACGCTGGTGGCTTCGCTGCTGCTGATGGGGGTGTGTACCACGCTGATCGGCTTGCTTCCGGGGTATGACAGCATCGGCGCCTGGGCCCCGATTCTGTTGTGCGTGCTGCGTTTTGGCCAGGGCCTGGGGCTGGGCGGGGAATGGGGCGGTGCGGCGTTGCTCGCCACCGAGAACGCGCCGAAGGGCAAACGCGCGTGGTTCGGCATGTTCCCGCAACTCGGTCCTTCGATTGGCTTCCTGGCGGCCAACGGCCTGTTCCTGATCCTGGCCATGAACCTGAACGACGAGCAGTTCCGCAGTTGGGGCTGGCGCATCCCGTTCATCCTCAGCGCCGCACTGGTGATGGTCGGCCTGTATGCGCGGCTGAAGCTGCATGAAACCCCGGTGTTCGCCAATGCCGTGGCGAAAGAAGCGCCGGTAAAAGTGCCGTTGGTCGAGCTGTTCAGCCAGCATTGGATGCCAGTGCTGCTGGGCGCCGCGTCGATGGTGGTGTGCTATGCGCTGTTCTATATCACCACGGCATTTTCCTTGAGCTACGGCGTGTCGACCTTGGGCTACAGCCGCGAGACATTCCTCGGGTTGCTGTGTTTTGCCGTGTTGTTCATGGGCCTGGCGACGCCGCTGGCAGCCTTGGCCAGCGATCGATTCGGGCGCAAGCCGGTGCTGATAGTCGGTGCAGTGCTGGCCATTCTGTCGGGTTTCACCATGGAGCCGTTGCTGACCCACGGTTCGACCTGGGCGGTGGCGCTATTCCTGGCCCTGGAGCTGTTCCTGATGGGCGTGACCTTCGCCCCGATGGGCGCGTTGCTGCCGGAACTGTTCCCGACCCGCGTGCGTTATACCGGCGCTTCGGCGGCGTATAACCTGGGCGGGATCGTCGGCGCGTCGGCGGCACCGTTCTTCGCGACCAAGCTGGTGGCGATGGGTGGGCTGAGTTATGTCGGCGGGTATGTGTCGGCGGCAGCGTTGCTGAGCTTGATTGCGGTGCTGTGCCTGAAAGAGACGCGGGATAACGATTTGAACAAGGTTGCCTGATAGATCGCTATCGGGGGCAAGCCCCCTCCCACACTCGACCACGTTCCTACAGCTTGAACGCGGTCACATGTGGGAGGGGGCTTGCCCCCGATGCTTTTAGAGCTCTACAACAACCGCCTGAGCCGCACGGGTCGCCTTGGCGCGAGCCGCTTCAATCGACTCATCCCGCGCCAATGCCACGCCCATACGGCGCTGGCCATTCACTTCTGGCTTGCCGAACAGACGCAACGCCGTGTCCGGCTCGCTCAAGGCCGCGCCGAGGTTGGCGAAAGCGGTCTGGGTCGATTGCCCTTCCACCAGGATCACCGCCGACGCCGACGGCCCGAACTGCCGGATCAACGGGATCGGCAGGCCCAGGATGGCGCGCGCGTGCAGGGCGAACTGCGACAGGTCCTGGGAAATCAAGGTGACCAAACCGGTGTCATGCGGGCGTGGCGACACTTCGCTGAACCACACCTGATCGCCCTTGATGAACAACTCCACGCCAAACAGGCCACGGCCACCCAAGGATTCAGTCACGGCCTTGGCCACCCGCTCGGATTCTGCCAAGGCAATCGGGCTCATGGCCTGAGGCTGCCAGGATTCCTGGTAATCGCCCTTCTCCTGACGATGGCCGACCGGCGCGCAGAAGGTCGTGCCGCCGATGTGGCGCACGGTCAGCAGGGTGATTTCGTAGTCGAAGTCGATAAAGCCTTCGATGATCACCCGGCCCTTCCCGGCACGCCCGCCTTCCTGGGCGTAATCCCAGGCTTTCTGCACGTCTTCGGTACTGCGCAACAGGCTCTGCCCCTTGCCCGACGAGCTCATCACCGGCTTGACCACGCACGGGAAGCCCAGGTCTTGCACGGCCTTGCTGTAGTCTTCGAAGGTATCGGCGAAATGATACGGCGAGGTCGGCAGGTCCAGCTCTTCAGCGGCCAGGCGACGGATGCCTTCGCGGTTCATGGTCAGCGATGCGGCGCGCGCGGTCGGGATCACGGTGAAGCCTTCGGCCTCCAGCTCCACCAGGGTGGCGGTGGCGATGGCTTCGATTTCCGGCACGATGAAGTGCGGTTTTTCCGCTTCGATCACCGCACGCAGGGCGGCGCCGTCGAGCATGTTGATCACATGGCTGCGATGGGCAACCTGCATGGCCGGCGCGTTGGCATAGCGATCCACGGCAATCACTTCAACGCCCAGGCGTTGCAGCTCGATTACCACTTCCTTGCCCAGCTCACCGCAGCCACACAGCAAAACGCGGGTCGCGGTTGGCGACAATGGAGTTCCGATTCGGGTCATCTCAGGTCCTCAGGGGAGCGGATCATGGGGAGAAAGGCCGGCATTTTACATGAACTGTGCAGATTGGCTTCAGTTGGCGACGGCCCGTTTGCGGATACGCCAGGCCATGATCAGCCAGACCGCCGTGACCCCGGCGAATTTCGACGCCAGGGCGGTGCCCACCACGGCGGGCGTGAGGGCGCCGATCAAGCCGAAAAAGATAAAAGTATCGAGGGGAATGCTCAGCGCCGAACTTATCCACAGGCGATCGTGGAGCGGGCGCTTGGTAATGCTGAACACCAGCCAGTCGATGCACTCGGACACCGCGAACGCAGTGGCGCTGGCCAGGGCGATGGACGGGTCGGAGGTGATATACGACAGCACCAGCGCCGCCAGCATGGCGAGGATCGCGCCGTGGCCGAAGCGGGTTTGCACCATATCGCGCAGGATGAATACCAGACCGCCCCAGGCGGACCAGATGACGTCCAGGTGCGGCGCGGTGGAAAAGGCGAAGTTGATCAGCACGACGCTGCTGATGTAGGCGATCAGGAAGAGCATGAGGGGATGGACCTGTGGGTAATGCCGCACAGGGTACACAATTACAGGGATGTCGTCTGGGAGGACCCATCGGGGGCAAGCCCCCTCCCACATTTTGATCGCATTCCTACAAATTAAATGCGGTTAAGTGTGGGAGGGACCCATCGGGGGCAAGCCCCCTCCCACATTTTGATCGCATTCCTACAGATTAAATGCGGTTAAGTGTGGGAGGGACCCATCGGGGGCAAGCCCCCTCCCACATTTTGATCGCATTCCTACAGATTAAATGCGGTTAAGTGTGGGAGGGGGCTTGCCCCCGATGGCAGTCGATCAGGCACCGGAACTCTTAGGCATCACCCACACCAACCCACCCGCCACCGCCCGCTCATGACACACCCCCAGCACCACCCGGCGCTCGGCGTTGTCCATGCGGCTCCAGCGCGTGATTTCTGCCACGCTACGCTGGCAGCCGATGCAAATATCGTCGTCATCCAGCGCGCAAATGTTCACGCACGGCGAGGCGACAGGGCGTTCTGACGGGTTCATTCTTCCTGCTCAGCCAGATCCCGCGCATAACGCTGGGCGTTATGCACATAGTGCGCAGCGCTGGCCTCGAGCATCTTCTTCTGCGCCTCGGTCAATTCGCGCACCACTTTACCCGGCGAGCCCATGACCAGGGAGCCATCGGGAATCTCCTTGCCTTCGCCGATCAGCGAATTGGCGCCGATGATGCAGTACTTGCCGATCTTCGCGCCGTTGAGGATCACCGCATTGATGCCGATCAGGCTGTAATCGCCGACGGTGCAGCCATGCAGCATGGCGTTATGGCCGATGGTCACACCGGTGCCCAGGGTCAGCGGGTAACCCATGTCGGTGTGCATCACGCTGCCGTCCTGCACATTGCTGTTCTTGCCGATCAGGATCAGTTCGTTGTCGCCACGCAACACCGCGTTGAACCAGACATTGGCGCCCTCCTCCAGCTTGACCTTGCCCACCAACGTGGCATTCGGCGCCACCCAGCTGTGTGGATGCGTCTCGACGCGGGCGTCGCCCAGGCGGTATTTCATGATGTGTCCTCACGGCTGGCCATTTAAACGATGGCTTATAGATGGATGAAGCTCTTGGGCGGCTGGTGCAGGCTGATGTCGGCATCGTCATAAAGCAGATTGATCAACTCGACGATCATGATTGCCGTCAAACCCCAGATTTTGTATTCGCCGAACCGATAGCTCGGCACATACCAACTGCGGCCCTGGTAATCGATGCGGTGCGTATGCTCGCGCGGATCCTGGCGAAAAAACTCCAGGGGCACGCTGAAGACGGCGGCGATTTCGGCGTCGTTGGCCAGGTATTCGACGTAGTCCGGGATGACACCAACGTAGGGCGTGACCCGAATGCCATGCAGGGAAATCAACGGGCTCAACGGGCCGATCACCTCAACCAGGCCCGGCGGCAGGCCGATTTCTTCTTCGGCTTCGCGCAGGGCGGTGAAGATCAGGTCCGGGTCTTCGGGGTCGCGGCGCCCGCCGGGAAAGGCCACTTCGCCACCGTGGGTGGACAGGCCGCTGGCGCGCAGCGTCAGGATCAGCTCGGGTTCGTCACTGCGGGTAATCGGCACCAGCACGGCGGCCTCGGGGAAACGCCCGTCGGTCTCAAGCTGTTGCGGTGTGTGATTGCTTACCCGGCGAAGTAGCTCGTCCAGCATGAGTCATCTCGATCTGTTGGCTACCTTGCATCATGCACCAAAGCGCGCGGGTGCCCAACCCCAAAACCTGAGGGCTGTCGCGAAACGACAACTTGCAGGGCCTTGCCGCCCACGCCAAGATAGGCAGACTTTCCAGGAACCCCAGCATGAATTTCTGCAGCCAGTGCGGTAAACCGGTCACCCAACGCATTCCCGAAGGCGACGCACGTCTGCGTTTTGTCTGCGATAATTGTCAGACCATTCACTACCAGAATCCCAATATCGTCGCCGGCACGGTGCCGGTGTGGGGCGATCAAGTACTGCTGTGCCGCCGCGCCATCGAGCCCCGCCGGGGTTACTGGACCCTGCCCGCCGGCTTCATGGAGAACGGCGAGACCATGGAACAGGCCGCCATGCGCGAGACCATGGAAGAAGCCTGCGCCCATGTACGCAACCTGAACCTCTACACCCTGATCGACGTGCCGCATATCAGCCAGGTGCATGTCTTCTACCGCGCCGAGCTGATTGACCTGGACTTCGCCGCAGGCCCCGAAAGCCTGGAAGTGCGACTGTTCGATGAGGCCGACATCCCTTGGTCCGAGCTGGCTTTCCGCACGGTCGGGCGTACCTTAGAATACTTCTTCGCCGACCGTCGCCTACGGTCGTTCCCGGTGCGCAACGAAGCTGTGCCGCCGCTGTCCCAGCCCGCCCAATAACAAACCGGCAGATCGTCGTCCAAGGGAAATCGTTTTAATGCGTTGGTTGCTTGCTTTGCTCTGCCTGTCGTTCGCCACGTTGTCCTCAGCCACCACCCTGGAAACCCTGGGCGGCAAAACGGTCGAAAAAATTCTGGTGCTCAAGTCCGCCCATCAGTTGCAACTGATCAACGACGGCAAACCCCTCAAGACCTACCGTATCTCCCTGGGCAAAAACCCCAAGGGCACCAAGCTGTTCGAAGGCGACCGCCGCACGCCGGAAGGCTTGTACTGGATCGACTGGCGCAAAACCAGCGACCGCTACAACCTGTCCATGCATATCTCCTACCCCAATATCAGCGATTCCGCCCGTGCCCGCCGCCAGGGCGTGAACCCCGGCAGCATGATCATGATCCACGGCACGCCCGACAGCGCGGAGTACCCGGAGCAGTGGTTCCACACCCTGGACTGGACCGACGGCTGCATCGGCATGCGTAACGTCGACATGCGCGAAGTCTGGAACCTGGTCAAAGACGGCACCCTGATCGAGATCCGCCCGTAACCCTCGCCCCTCGGTCAATTAACTAAAAAAAGTTTCCCGCCCTCGGCAGCGCCTGCCGGTGAATACCAATTCACCCCGCAGGCCGCGCAGCTCTGCGCGCCTTAAAGACCTCTCTAATACCACTTGATGCCAAGCACCGTTAAGACGCCCTGAAACCTGGACTTACAGCGTTTTGGCAGCATTGACATGGTATTTAAGTGGTATTAGTTTCCGACCAATACCGGGCGACAACACTCTAATAACCGCATCGGAAACCTGACAGATGAACCCCATCCTGACGCTGCGTCCCGACGACAAGCAATCCACGCCGCTGTACCTGCAACTGGCCCGCAACCTGGAAGCGGCGATCCACGCCGGCCAGTGGAAATCCGAACAGGCCCTGCCGTCGGAACGCGCCCTCAGCGAGCAGTTGAGCCTTTCGCGCGTCACCGCCCGCAAAGCCCTGGAAGTCTTGCTTGCCCAAGGCCTGATCCGTCGCAGCCAAGGCTCCGGCACCTTTATCACCCCTCGGCTGGAACAGCCGCTGTCGCGCCTGTCAGGGTTCAGCGAGATGCTGCGACTCAAGGGGTTTGTGCCCAGCTCCCAGTGGCTGGAACGCGACATCAGCGCGCCGACCCATGAAGAACTGATCCGCCTGGGCCTGTCGCCGACCGACAAGGTGACGCGCCTCAAACGCCTGCGCAAAGCCGACGACACGGTGATGGCAATCGAAATGACCGCCATGCCCGCCTCGGTGCTGCCGCAACCGCAGGCCATCGGCCACTCCCTCTACGAGTACCTGGAGGGCATCGGCAAACCCATCGTGCGCGCCCTGCAGCATATCCAGGCGATCAACGCCTCGGACGAGTTCGCCGCACTGGTCGGCATCGCCCCCGGCACCGCCATGCTGCTGATGACCCGCGTCGGCTACACCGCCGACAACACCCCGATCGAAATCACCGACACCTACTGTCGCAACGACTACTACGACTTTGTCGCAGAACTGCGGCGATAGGCCTTTGCCGCGCACCGCGGCCTCAGAGAACTGCCCATGTCCGAAGACAATATCCTCACGCCCCATGGCTGGATTCGCGGCCACCTCGCGCACGAGCACGGCAAAGTGATCGCCATCGAAGGCGCGCCTTGCAACCCGGCCGACAACGACTTGCCCTACCTGCTGCCGGGGTTTATCGACCTGCACGTCCACGGCGGCGGCGGCAAAGACATCATGGAAGGGGCCGACGCCTTCGAAACCATCACCCGCACCCACGTGCGCTTCGGCACCACCTCGCTGCTGGCCACCACCATGACCGCGCCGGTGGATGAGATCACCAGCGTGCTCGGCCAGCTCGGCAGTTTCTGCGAGCAGCGCCTGAGCGGCAGCGCCCGGGTCCTCGGCGTACACCTGGAAGGGCCCTACATCAATCCCGGCAAACTCGGCGCACAACCCAACTTCGCCCACACCGCATTGATGGAAGAAGTGGAAACCTACCTGCGCCTGGCGCCGATCCGGGTGATCACCATCGCCCCGGAAATCGCCGGGCATGACGCCCTGATCCGCGCCCTCAGTACACGCGGCGTGCGCATGCAGATCGGCCACACCCTGGGCAGCTATGAAGAAGGCGTCGCCGCCCTCGCCGCCGGCGCCACCAGCTTCACCCATTTGTACAACGCCATGAGCCCGCTGCATCACCGCGAGCCCGGCATCGTCGGCGCGGCGCTGGCCCACGCGCAGTACGCGGAATTGATCCCGGATCTGCTCCACGTACACCCCGGCGCCATGCGCGTGGCCCTGCGCGCGATCCCGTGCCTGTACTGCGTCACCGACTCCACCGCCGCCGCCGGCATGCCCGACGGCGAATACAAGCTGGGCAGCCACACCGTGACCAAATGCCTGGGCGGCGTGCGCCTGGCCGACGGCACCCTGGCCGGCAGCACCCTGACCATGGATCAGGCGCTGCGCAACCTGGTGAAGATTGGCCTGCCCATCAGCGAAGCCTCACAACGCCTGTCGCAATTTCCGGCGGACTACCTGGGCCTGGAAGAACGCGGCCGCCTGCAACCCGGCAGCTTTGCCGACTGCGTGCGCCTGGACCGCTCCCTGCACCTCACCGACGTCATGGTCGAAGGAGAAACCATTGTCCTCAAAAATGCTTGAAGAGGCCCTCGCCTCCTGCGACGCCGTAGCCGCGCAGTTGCAACGCCTGGACCCGCGCCTGCAAGACATCGCCAACCGCCTGCGCCGCCAGCCGCCGCAAGTGGCGATGACCATCGCCCGTGGCAGTTCCGACCACGCCGCGAGCTACTTCGCCTACCTGGCCATGCAGCACGTGGGCGTTCCGGTGGCGTCGTTGCCGATGTCGGTGGTGACCCTGCTGCAAGCGCCGTTGCAGGTCAGCGGCCAGGTCGCGTTCGGCTTCTCTCAGTCGGGCCAGAGCCCGGACCTGGTCGACAGCCTGCGCCAACTGCGCAAACGCGGCGCCTTGAGTATCTCGCTGGTGAATGCCGAAGATTCGCCCCTGGAAGCCGCCTGCGAATTCCACGTGCCGCTGTGCGCCGGCCCGGAACTCAGTGTGGCCGCGACCAAGAGCTTTATCGCGACCCTCAGCGCCAGCGCGCTGTTGATCGGCCACTGGAACCAGGAAGCCGACCTGCTGCACGCCTGCCGCGCACTGCCCGAGGGCCTGCGCGAAGCAGCCAAGCAGGACTGGACGCAAGCCATCGACGCCCTGCGCGACTGCCAGCAGTTGATGGTGATCGGCCGTGGCGCGGGGTTTGCCATCGCCCAGGAAGCCGCGCTCAAGCTCAAGGAAACCTCGGCGATCCAGGCCGAAGCCTTCAGCAGCGCCGAGGTGCGTCACGGTCCGATGGCCTTGATCGACGCCAACTACCCGCTGCTGATCTTCGCCCCACGCGGCGCCGAGCAAGCCGGGCTGTTGAGCCTGGCCGCCGATATGCGCCAACGCGGCGCCCGCGTGTTGCTCGCCGCGCCGGACGATATCACCGAACGCGACCTGACCCTGAGCTGCGCCGAACACCCGAGCCTGGACCCGATCCTGGCCATCCAGAGTTTCTATGTCATGGCCGCCGGCCTGGCGCTCGCCCGCGGCATGAACCCTGACCAGCCGCGCCACCTGAGCAAAGTGACCCGCACCCACTGAGTGGCGTACCGCGATTTCCTGATGAGTACCGTGCCCATGTCCAACAACAATAATGAATTGACCCTCTGCGCGCCCTTAAGCGGCCCGGTGCTGGCCCTGGGTAACGTCCCCGACGAGGTGTTCGCCAGCGGCGCCATGGGTGACGGCCTGGCCATCGATCCGCTGAACGATAGCCTGTACGCACCGTGCGACGGCGAGATCATCCATGTCGCGCGCACCGGGCATGCGCTGACGCTTCGCGCGCAGAACGGCGCCGAGCTGTTGATGCATGTGGGCATCGACACCGTGGAGTTGAACGGCGAAGGGTTCGCCCTGCTGGTGAAGAACGGCGCACGGGTGAGCAAGGGCCAGGCGCTGATACAGTTCGATCTGGACCGGATTGCGCGCCAGTGCAAAAGCCTGGTCAGCCTGATCATTCTCACCAACAGCGAGCGCTTCGAACTGACACCGCTGGCGCTCCATTCGGTCAAGCGCGGTGAACCGCTGGCGCGCGTGGCGCTGCGTTCCTGCGTAGCGCCGCAAACAGCTGTGGATAACTCCGTCGCGCAAGTCAGCGCCAGCGTGCGCATCACCCACCGCGGCGGCTTGCATGCGCGTCCGGCAGCATTGATCCGCAAGACCGCCCAGGCGTTCAGCAGCCAGACGCAGTTGCATTTCGCCGGCAAGTCGGCAGCGTGCGACAGCCTGATTGGCCTGATGGGGCTGGGCATCGGCGAAGGCGACGAGGTCCGCGTCACCAGCCGTGGCAAGGATTGTGCGGCGGCGGTGCAGGCACTGGTCGCCGCGCTGTCGGTAGCGATCAGCGACGAACCTCCCGCGCCGGCGGCCGTCGCACCCCGTCGCACGCCGACCGAAGCCGGTGTATTGCAAGGCGTCTGCGCGGCGCCGGGCTTGGTCTGCGGGCCGCTGTTCCGCCTGAGCGGCATTGAGTTACCGGCCGATCCCGGCAATCACTGCGCCGACGAACAACTGCAACGGCTGGATGCGGCCCTTGAACACGTGCGCGGCGAAATCCGCAGCACCCTGGACCTCGCCCGCCAACGCAAAAATGTCGAAGAAGAAGACATCTTTGCCGCCCACCTCGCCTTGCTGGAAGACCCGGCCCTGCTGGACGCCGCCACCCACGCCATCGAACACGGCAGCGCCGCCACCCACGCCTGGCGCGATGCGATCCAGGCGCAATGCGCGGTGTTGCTGGGCCTGGGCAAGCCGCTGTTGGCCGAACGCTCCAACGACCTGCGCGACCTGCAACAACGCGTACTGCGGGCGCTGCTGGGTGAAGCGTGGCACCTCGAGTTGCCCGCCGGGGCGATTGTCAGCGCCCATGAACTGACGCCCTCGGACCTGCTGCAACTGAGCGCGCAACAGGCCGCCGGCATCTGCATGGCCGAGGGCGGCGCCACCTCCCATGTCGCGATCCTGGCCCGGGGTAAAGGTTTGCCGTGCGTGGTGGCGCTGGGCGCCGAAGTGCTCGATGTGCCCCAAGGCCAACGCGTGGTACTCGACGCGGCCAACGGTCGCCTGGAACTGGCACCCAGCGACGCGCGCCACGCCGAAGTCCACCGGATTCGCGACACGCAGAACCTGCGCCGCCAAGCGCAACAGACCCAGGCCCGACTGCCGGCGAACACCCGCGACGGCATGACCATTGAAGTCGCCGCCAATGTCGCCTCCAGCGCCGAGGCCCAAGTGGCGTTTGAAAACGGCGCCGATGGCATCGGCCTGCTGCGCACCGAATTCCTCTTCGTCGACCGCCGCACCGCACCGGATGAACAGGAACAGCGCCAGGCCTATCAAGCCGTGCTGGACGCGATGGGCGACAAGTCGGTGATCATCCGCACCATCGACGTGGGCGGCGACAAACAGCTCGACTACCTGCCGCTGCCGGTCGAGGCCAACCCGGTGCTGGGCCTGCGCGGCATTCGCCTGGCCCAGGTGCGCCCCGAGGTGCTCGACCAGCAACTGCGCGCACTGCTGCAAGTCAGCCCGCTGGCGCGCTGCCGCATCCTGCTGCCGATGGTCAGTGAAGTCGACGAACTGCTGCAGATCCGCCAGCGCCTCGATGAACTGTGCGTCGAGCTGGAACTGACCCAGCGTCCGGAACTGGGGGTGATGATCGAAGTGCCCGCCGCTGCGCTGATGGCCGAACAACTGGCCGAGCATGCGGACTTCTTGTCCATCGGCACCAATGACCTGTCCCAGTACACCCTGGCCATGGACCGCGACCACGCCGGCCTCGCCGCACGGGTCGATGCCCTGCACCCGGCACTGCTGCGGTTGATCGCCCAGACCTGCACGGGCGCGGCCAAACACGGGCGTTGGGTCGGCGTGTGCGGCGCCCTGGCGTCCGACCCGCTGGCGACGCCGGTGTTGGTCGGGCTGGGGGTCAGCGAGCTGTCGGTCAGCCCGCCGCAGATCGGCGAAATCAAGGACCGCGTCCGCCACCTGGACGCGGCGCAATGCCGGCAACTGAGCCTGGGCCTGCTCGACCTGAGCAGCGCCAAGGCGGTACGCCAAGCCTGTCAACACCACTGGCCGCTGAGCTGACAACAACAAGAAAAGGGAGACACGCCATGTATCAACACTTTATCGAAGGCCTGCAACGCCTGGGCCGTGCGCTGATGCTGCCGATCGCGATCCTGCCGATCGCCGGCCTCCTGCTGCGCCTGGGCGACACCGACCTGCTCAACATCGCGGTGATGCACGACGCCGGGCAGGCGATCTTCGCCAACCTCGCGCTGATCTTCGCCATCGGCATCGCCGTGGGCTTTGCCCGCGACAATAACGGCACGGCCGGTTTGGCCGGGGCCATCGGTTATCTGGTGATGATCTCGACGCTCAAGGTGATGGACTCGACCATCAACATGGGCATGCTCGCCGGGATCGCCAGCGGTTTGATGGCGGGCGGGCTGTACAACCGCTTCAAGGACATCAAGCTGCCGGAGTACCTGGCGTTCTTTGGCGGGCGGCGATTCGTGCCGATTGTCACCGGCTTCAGCGCGGTTGGCCTGGGCGTGATCTTTGGCCTGATCTGGCCGCCGATCCAGCACGGCATCAACAGCTTCGGCGTATTGCTGATGGAAAGCGGCAGCCTGGGTGCCTTCGTGTTTGGCGTGTTCAACCGCCTGCTGATCGTCACCGGCCTGCACCATATCCTCAACAACATGGCGTGGTTCGTGTTCGGCAGCTTTACCGACCCGCTGACCGGCGCGGTGGTGACCGGCGACCTGACCCGCTACTTCGCCGGCGACCCGAAAGGCGGCCAGTTCATGACCGGCATGTTCCCGGTGATGCTGTTCGGCCTGCCCGCCGCGTGCCTGGCGATGTACCGCAACGCCCTGCCGGAACGACGCAAAGTGATGGGCGGGATTTTCCTGTCGATGGCGCTGACCTCATTTCTGACCGGCGTGACCGAGCCGATCGAATTCGCCTTCATGTTCCTCGCGCCGTTCCTGTACCTGCTGCATGCGTTGCTGACCGGGCTGTCGATGGCGGTCACTAACCTGCTGGATATCCACCTGGGCTTTACCTTCTCCGGTGGGTTTATCGACATGGTGCTGGGCTGGGGCAAGTCCACCAATGGCTGGCTGGTCCTCCCGGTCGGCTTGGCTTACGCAGTGATCTACTACAGCGTGTTCAACTACTGCATCCGCCGCTTCCAACTGAAGACACCGGGCCGCGAAGATATCCCGGTGGCGCAGGCCGAAGTGATGAGCGATAACCAGCGCGCCACGGCTTACATCCAGGCGTTGGGGGGTGCAGACAACCTGCTCAGCGTGGGGGCCTGCACCACGCGGTTGCGGCTGGACATGGTCGACCGCAACAAAGCAGTGGATGCACAGTTGAGAGCCCTCGGCGCGATGGCCGTGGTTCGGCCGGGTAACGGTGGGAGCTTGCAGGTAGTGGTCGGGCCGATGGCGGACAGCATTGCCGATGAGATCCGGTTGGCGATGCCGTCGTTTGTAGCCAATGCGCCCGTGACGGTTGCGCCTGTGGATAAGTTGGTTGCGGTGAATGTGCGGGAAGCCGAGAAATGGCTGAATGCATTGGGTGGCCGGGAAAATGTGCGCCAGTTGGAAGCGGTGGCGATGACCCGGTTGCGGGTGGAATTGGGGGATAACTCGGTGGTCTCCGAAGACCAGCTCACTGCACTCGGTTGCCAGGGTGTAAGCCAGCTCGATAGCGGTGTTTGGCATTTGCTGATTGGTGACAAGGCCTCGGGCTTGAGTGAAGCGTTGGAGCGCCTGGTCAGCGGCCATGAGATCGGCGTCAAGGTTTAAGAGATGTAGTGGCTGTTCTGGCCGCAATCGCGGGCAAGCCCCCTCCCACATTTGACCGAGTTCCAACGCTGGAATGCGGGTAAATGTGGGAGGGGGCTTGCCCGCGATTGCGGCCTCCCAGACAACAAAAAACCCACTGACCCAACAGGCCCAGCGGGTTTCTTGCTCATGCAATCAACGAATCAAAAATCCGCCAACTGCCATACCTCATACGCCGGTGTCTCATAGGGATGGCTCAGCTTCAACGCAGCCACAACAGCCACAATCAACGCATCCGCCACCACCAGCTCCACCTTCCACTCTTCAACCACTTCAACCTGGCCGACTTGCCCGAGAAACGGCTGGCTGCCGTCCAACGCGCGGAATTGGCCCTGGCCCAGCACCTGCCAGGCGCAGCTGTCGTAGTCGCCGATGCGCCCGCCGCCGGCTGCGAAGACGGCGGCTTTCACCGTCTCCACGTGGCTCGCGGGCACAAAGAAAGCGAGCTTGTACACCGCCTTAGTTCACCCACACGCGAGCGTTGCGGAACATGCGCATCCACGCGCCGTCTTCGTTCCACTCTTCCGGGCGCCACGAGTTCTGCACGGCACGGAATACACGCTCCGGGTGCGGCATCATGATAGTCACGCGACCGTCGCGGCTAGTGAGGCCGGTGATCCCGCGCGGCGAGCCGTTCGGGTTGGCCGGGTAGCTTTCGGTGACCTTGCCGTGGTTGTCGACGAAACGCATGGCCACGCAGCCGGACACGTCGGCTTCGAGCAAGGCTTCTTCGCTGGCGAACTCGGCATGGCCCTCACCGTGGGCGATAGCGATTGGCATACGCGAACCGGCCATGCCGTGCAGGAAGATCGAGTTGGACTCCTGCACCTGCACCATGGCGACACGGGCTTCGAACTGCTCGGAACGGTTACGCACGAAGTGCGGCCAGAACTCGCTGCCCGGGATCAGTTCGTGGAGGTTGGACATCATCTGGCAACCGTTGCACACACCCAGGGTGAAGCTGTCGTTGCGCTCGAAGAAGCCCTGGAACGCGTCGCGGGCACGGCTGTTGAACAGGGCCGACTTGGCCCAGCCTTCACCGGCACCCAGCACGTCGCCGTAGGAGAAACCGCCGCAGGCCACCAGACCTTTGAACTCGTTGAGGTCGACGCGACCGGCGAGGATATCGCTCATGTGCACGTCGATCGCATTGAAGCCGGCACGGTCGAATGCGGCCGCCATTTCCACCTGGCCGTTGACGCCCTGCTCACGCAGTACGGCAACCTGTGGACGAATGCCTTTCTTGATGTACGGCGCGGCGATGTCCTGGTTGACGTCGAAGCTGAGCTTGGTGCTCAGACCCGGGTTGTCTTCTTCCAGGATCACGTCGAATTCCTGCTCGGCGCAGTCGGCGTTATCACGCAGGCGCTGGATCTGGTAGCTGGTCTCGGCCCACTGGCGTTGCAGCAGACGGCGCTGGCCTTCGAACACGGTGTCGCCGTTGAAGACGATGTCGATCTGACCGTTGTTGATCGGCTGGCCGATCACCGCCACGCAATCGCCCAGGCCGGCGGCGCTGAACTGTGCCAATACGTTTGGCGTCGCGTCCTGGCGCACCTGGATCACCGCACCCAGTTCTTCGTTGAACAGGATGCCGTTGAGTTCAGAGGCGTCCTCGGCAACGCTGTCGAGCACCAGGTTCAAGCCGCAGTGACCGGCGAAGGCCATCTCGACCACGCTGGTCAACAGACCACCGTCGGAACGGTCGTGGTAAGCCAGCAGGTGGCCGTCGGCGTTGAGGCCCTGGATCACCGCGAAGAAGGCTTTCAGGTCTTCGGCGTCGTCGACGTCCGGCGCGTGTTTGCCGAGCTTGCCATGGGTTTGCGCGAGGATCGAGGCGCCCATGCGGTTCTGGCCACGGCCCAGGTCGATCAGGATCAGATCGGTGGTGCCCTTGTCCATGCGCAGTTGCGGGGTCAGGGTCTGGCGGATGTCGGTGACCGGCGCGAAACCGGTGACGATCAACGACAGCGGCGAGGTGACACTCTTGTCCACGCCGTCATCGTTCCAACGGGTGGCCATGGACATGGAGTCCTTGCCCACCGGAATGGTGATCCCCAGTTCCGGGCACAGCTCCATGCCGACAGCCTTGACGGTGTCGTACAAGCGCGCGTCTTCGCCGGGGTGACCGGCAGCGGACATCCAGTTGGCCGACAACTTGATGTCGGACAGCTTGCCGATACGGGACGCGGCGATGTTGGTGAGGGTTTCACCAATGGCCATGCGGCCCGACGCCGGAGCGTCCAGCAGGGCCAGCGGCGTGCGCTCGCCCATGGCCATGGCTTCACCGGTGTAGACGTCGAAGCTGGTGGCGGTGACGGCAACGTCGGCCACCGGCACTTGCCACGGGCCGACCATTTGGTCACGGGCAACCAGGCCGGTGATGGTGCGGTCGCCGATGGTGATCAGGAAACTTTTGCTCGCGACCGCCGGGTGGTGCAGCACGCGTTCGATGCTGTCGGCCAATTCCAGTGTGCTTGGGTCGAAGTCATCGCCCAGCTCCGCTTCACGTACCGCCGAACGGTGCATGCGCGGGGCCTTGCCCAGCAGCACTTCGAGCGGCATGTCCACCGGGCTGTTGCCGAAGTGGCTGTCGGTGACGGTCAGATGCGGCTCGGCTGTGGCTTCGCCGACCACGGCAAACGGGCAACGCTCACGTTCGCAGATGGCCTGGAAGCGCGCGAAGTCTGCAGGGCCGACGGCCAGGACG
The DNA here is from genome assembly GCF_024169655.1 of Pseudomonas marginalis. Lineage (GTDB taxonomy): Bacteria > Pseudomonadota > Gammaproteobacteria > Pseudomonadales > Pseudomonadaceae > Aquipseudomonas > Aquipseudomonas paraveronii. The sequence continues at coordinate 5,068,837 of NZ_JALJWV010000001.1, forward strand.
TAGCGCTCCTGGGATTCGTTGCTCCAGATTTCGTGCGGGGCCATGCCCGGCTCGTCGTTTGGAATGTTGCGCAACTCGAAACGGCCGCCACGCTCGCCATCGTTGACCAGTTCCGGGAAGGCGTTGGACAAACCGCCGGCGCCGACGTCGTGGATGAAGCTGATCGGGTTCTTGTCACCCAACTGCCAGCAACGGTCGATGACTTCCTGGCAGCGGCGCTCCATTTCTGGGTTTTCGCGCTGTACGGAAGCGAAGTCCAGGTCTGCCGAACTGGTGCCGGTGGCCATGGAGGAAGCCGCGCCGCCGCCCAGGCCGATCAACATCGCCGGGCCGCCGAGCACGATCAGCTTGGAGCCGACCAGGATCTCGCCTTTCTTGACGTGTTCTTCACGGATGTTGCCCATGCCGCCGGCCAACATGATCGGCTTGTGGTAACCGCGCACTTCGTCGCCATGCGGGGTGGTGATCGACTGCTCGAAGGTACGGAAATAGCCGGTCAGCGCCGGACGGCCGAATTCGTTGTTGAACGCGGCGCCGCCCAGCGGGCCTTCGATCATGATGTCCAGCGCGGTGACGATGCGCTCCGGCTTGCCGTATGGCACTTCCCACGGCTGTACGAAGCCCGGGATCTGCAGGTTGGACACGGTGAAACCGGTCAACCCGGCCTTGGGCTTGGCGCCACGGCCGGTAGCACCTTCGTCGCGAATCTCACCGCCGGAACCGGTGGCTGCGCCCGGGAACGGGGCAATCGCGGTCGGGTGGTTGTGGGTCTCGACTTTCATCAGGATGTGTACCGGTTCCTGCACCGCGCCGTACTGGCGGGTTTCAGGGTCCGGGAAGAAACGACCGGCGACGCTGCCGACGATGACCGAGGCGTTGTCCTTATAAGCCGACAGAACGCCTTCGCTGTGCATCACGTAGGTGTTCTTGATCATGCCGAACAGGCTTTTTTCCTGGCTTTCGCCGTCGATGTCCCAACTGGCGTTGAAGATCTTGTGACGGCAGTGCTCGGAGTTGGCCTGGGCGAACATCATCAGTTCGATGTCGTGCGGATTGCGCTTCAAGCCGTTGAAGGCGTTGACCAGATAATCGATCTCGTCTTCGGCCAGGGCCAGGCCCAGTTCGGTGTTGGCCTTCGCGAGGGCGGCGCGGCCACCGCCGAGCACGTCAACCGCGGTCAGCGGCTTGGCCTCGGCGTGACTGAACAGAGCGCCGGCCTGTTCCAACTGGCTGACGATGATCTGGGTCATGCGGTCGTGCAGGCTGCTGGCGATCAGCTCGGCCTCGGCATCGCTGAACTGGCCCGCGACATAGAAGGCAATACCGCGTTCCAGGCGCTGGATTTTTTCCAGGCCGCAGTTGCGGGCGATATCGCTGGCCTTGCTCGACCAGGGCGAGATGGTGCCGAACCGCGGCAGAACCAGGAACAAGCGGCCGGTCGGCTCTTGAACGGGAACGCTTGGGCCGTACTTCAGAAGGCGTGCCAGCACTTGCTGTTCGTCGGCGGTCAAGACGCCGGTCACGTCGGCGAAGTGAGCAAATTCAGCATACAGGCCTGTAACAGCTGGAACCTTCTGGCTCAGTTGCTCAAGGAGTTTGCTGTGGCGAAAGGCAGAAAGGGCAGGAGCGCCGCGCAGGATCAACATCTTCGGGACAGCCTCGGGAAGGGGTGTGCTTTGAGGCCGTGCATTCTAGCGTAAACCGTCGTCAACGGCACCCGAAACGCTACCGCTGGCCGCTGCCGAACGTCAGTTGGCAGGGTTTGCACGGTATCGGGGCGTTATCCACGGCATTGGGCGCAGTTATTTTAACCGTCATAATCGCTCGCCAGGCCACGTTTCTGCGGGCTGCAGCACAGTTTCAGGGCGGCTAGCAGACAAGTCCCCTGCTGTCGAGATATGGCGCCGTGGGCCGTTTGCGTATACTGCGCAGATGTTCTCCCCAACTGCTTTACGCCCGCGATGCGCCAAATGGCTCATCGCCACCGGACTCTTCCTGATGCTCAGCGCCTGTGTTGATAAACCCAGCACGCTCGAGCGAATCAAGGAGGATGGCGTATTGCGGGTGATTACCCGGAACAGCCCGGCCACGTATTTCCAGGACCGCAACGGTGAAACCGGTTTCGAATACGAACTGGTCAAGCGCTTTGCCGACGACCTGGGGGTGAAACTGGAAATCGAGACCGCCGACAACCTCGACGACCTGTTCGGCCAGCTCGGCAAACCCAACGGCCCGGTGCTCGCCGCCGCCGGTTTGGTCAGCAGCGAGCGACGCAAGCAGCAGGTACGCTTCTCCCACTCGTACCTGGAAGTCACCCCGCAGATCATCTACCGCAACGGCCAGTCGCGCCCCACCAACGCGGCGGACCTGGCGGGCAAGAAGATCATGGTGCTCAAGGGCAGCACCCACGCCGAACAACTGGCGGAGCTTAAAAAGCAGAATCCTGCGATCGAATACGAAGAATCCGACGCCGTTGAGGTGGTCGACCTGCTGCGCATGGTCGACGAGGGCCAGATCGACCTGACCCTGGTGGACTCCAACGAAGTGGCAATGAACCAGGTGTACTTCCCCAACGTGCGCGTGGCGTTCGACCTCGGCAATGCCAGCAACCAGAGTTGGGCCGTGGCCGCCGGTGAAGACAACAGCCTGCTCAACGAGGTCAACAGCTACCTGGACAAGGTCGGCAAGAACGGCACCTTGCAGCGCCTGAAAGATCGCTACTACGGGCACGTCGACGTGCTCGGCTACATGGGCGCCTACACCTTCGCCCAGCACTTGCAGCAACGCCTGCCCAAGTACGAGAGACACTTCAAGGCCTATGCCAAGGAAGAAAAGGTCGACTGGCGCCTGTTGGCCGCCATTGGCTATCAGGAATCACTCTGGCAACCCACGGTCACCTCCAAGACCGGCGTGCGCGGCCTGATGATGCTGACCCAGAACACCGCCCAGGCGATGGGCGTATCCAACCGTCTGGACGCCAAGCAAAGCATCATGGGCGGCGCCAAGTACCTGGCCAAGATCAAGGATGAGTTGGACGACGATATCGCCGAGCCGGACCGCACCTGGTTTGCCCTGGCGGCTTATAACGTGGGCACCGGGCATCTGGACGACGCACGCAAGCTGGCGCAGAAGGACGGCCTGAACCCGAACAAGTGGCTGGACGTGAAAAAGATGCTGCCACGCCTGTCGCAGAAGCAGTGGTACAGCAAGACCCGCTACGGCTATGCCCGGGGCGGCGAGCCGGTGCATTTTGTGGCGAACATCCGGCGCTACTACGACATCCTGACCTGGGTGACCCAGCCACAGCTGGAAGGCAACCAAGTGGTCGAAGGCAACCTGCATGTGCCTGGGGTGAACAAGACCAAGCCGCCGGAAGAGAACCCGCAGCTGTAACACCACCGCCCAATGTGGGAGGGTGCTTGCCCCCGATAGCAGTGTGTCAGTCAGCTTGTCTATAACTGACCCACCGCCATCGGGAGCAAGCCCCCTCCCACATTTGAATCGCTACTGGCCTTGGAGGCCGCTGATCAGATGCACGATCCCACCCGCCAACACCATCACCCCCGGTACCGCAGCTGTAGACCCGATCATCCAGACACCCCTCCCACATTTGAATCGCTACTGGCCTTGGAGGCCGCTGATCAGATGCACGATCCCACCCGCCAACACCATCACTCCCGACACTCCCGCCGCTTTTAACGCCGCCGCATCCACCCGCGCCGCATCCAGCAGTTGCACGCGCACTCGCGTCAGCGCCACGCGTTGTTGCGACTTGAGGTTATCGGCGCCACCGAGGGCATTCAGCACATCGGCGGACAACAGGTTCTCCCCCGCTGGCACAGGCGCCGCGACGGTCTCGGCGATCAAATCCGGGGTCAGGGCTTTCCAGAACGCCCGCTGCAATTTCTCGAACATGCTCAGTGCTCCACGACAGGTGAGGTTTCAACGGTGGCCGCGTGGTACAGGCGCAAGGCCTCGCGTACTTGCGCGGCTTCTTCCAGGCCCAGCACCTGACGGGCGATGATCTGGCAGTCCGCCAGGTCCAGCTCGCGCACGGTGGCCTTGATGGACGGGATCAGCGGCACGCTGACCGACAGTTCGTCCACCCCCAGCCCGATCAACACCGGCACCGCCAACGTTTCAGACGCCAGCGCCCCACACACGCCGACCCACTTGCCGTGGGCATGGGCGGCCTTGACGGTGGTAGCGATCAGGCGCAGCACCGCCGGGTGAAAGCTGTCGGCCTGGCTGGCCAGGCGTGGGTGGTCGCGGTCCATCGCCAGGGTGTATTGGGTCAGGTCGTTGGTGCCGATGGAGAAGAAGTCCACATGGGGCGCGAATACATCCGCCATCAACGCCGCAGACGGCACCTCGATCATGATGCCCAACTTCGGTAGCGCCGTAAGCCCAAGGGCCGATGCTTCCTCTTCAAGAATCTTGCGCGCCAGGTGCAGCTCCGAGAGCAGGCTGATCATCGGCAGCATGATATGCAGCCGCGTCAGTCCGGCACTGGCGAGGATTGCGCGGAACTGTTCGCGCAGCAATTCGGGGCGCTCCAGGCACAGGCGAATACCGCGCAGGCCCAGGAACGGGTTGATCTCGGCGTCCATCGGCACATAAGCCAACGGCTTGTCACCGCCGACGTCCAACGTGCGCACCACCAGGTTGCGCTCCGGGCCCAGCGCGCGGGCGATGGCGCTGTAGGTGCCGGCCTGCTCCTCTGGGCTCGGCGCGCGATGGCGGTCCAGGTAGAGGAACTCCGAACGCAGCAGGCCCACGCCTTCGCCGCCCAGGCTCAGGGATTGCTCGACCTCCTGAAGCGACGCGACGTTGGCCGTGACTTCGACGTGATGACCATCGCGAGTGATGGCCGCCAGGCACGCCTGCGCGACGTCGCGTTGGCGCCGCAGCACTTGCTCCCGGCGAGCGGCCTGCAATTGCTCGATCTCGGCCAGATCCGGGTTCAGGTGCAGTTCGCCCTTGTCGGCATCCAGCAGCACCTGTTGACCGTTGGCCAGCGCCAACACCTGCGGCGGCACCCCGCAAATCGCCGGCAGCCCCAGCGCCCGGGCAAGGATCGCGACGTGGCTGGTCGCACCGCCGCCGACGGTGACAAACCCGAGCACCTTGTGCGTATCGAGGCTGGCGGTTTGCGACGGCGTCAGTTGCTCCGCGATCAGGATCGCGCGCTCAGGCAGTTCCCTGGCGCAATCCTGAATGCCGAGGAGCAGTTTCAGCACGCGCTGGCCGACGTCGGCCAAGTCCGCCGCGCGCTCGGCGAGCAGGGCATTGCCCAGGCCCTGGAACAGTTTGGCGGTGGCGAGCGTGGCGTTGTTCCAGGCAAAGGCGGCGCTTTTGCCGTCGGCCAGCAGGCCGTGCGCATGTTCCAGCAGGGTCGGGTCTTCGAGCAGTTCCTGATGGGCGCGGAAGATCTGCGCCTGGGCACTGCCGACCGCCTTGGCTTGCAGCGCTTGCAAGGCCTCGGTTGCAGCCAGCAGGCCACGCTCCAACGCCGCGCGTTCGAGTGCTGCGCCGCCCCCCGTTTCGGGAATGCTCAGCGTCGGCTCCGCCACCTGGACCACCTGACCAAACGCCGAGCCCGGCGACGCACACACGCCCCGCAGCACGCTCGCGGACGACAGCGGCACACGCGGCTCGACGTCCTCGACCGGAGCCGCGACGGTCTCGCCGCAACCCTCGGCCAACAGCGCCACCAACGCCTTGATCGCCGCGGCGGCATCCTCTCCCGCCGCGCTCACCTGCAAGGTGTCGCCCTGCACGGTTTGCAGCGCCATGATCGCCACCAGCGACTTGGCGTTGGCGCTCTGGGTTTGCTTGTGCAAGTAGATGCTGGCGTTGAACCCCTTCGCCGCCTGGGCAAACACCGCCGCCGGGCGCGCGTGCAAACCGTTGGTATTGGGCAACGTCAGCGGCTTGGAGAACAGTGCATCGCCCTCCTCCTCGTCCACTGTTTCTGCCGCCTCACCTGGAGACAGGCGCAACAGCGGCTGGCCCACCGCGACCAGGCCGCTGGCCGGCGCCAGTAGCGCAAACGGCTCGCCGCTGACCACCAGCATCAAGGTCAGCAGGCTGCGAGCGTTGAGCGCTACGTAGTCGGCATCGAACTCGATCAGCGGCTGCCCGGCCACCACCCGCTGGCCTTCCTCGACCAATCGGCTGAAGCCCTTGCCCGCCAGGTTCACGGTGTCCAGGCCGATATGCAGCAGCACCTGGACGCCGTTGTCGTCGGTAATGCTCACCGCATGGCCACTCTCCTGGATATTGCTGATCACCCCGGTCAATGGCGCGCAGAGGGTCGGCGAGGTGGGATCGATGCACAGGCCATCGCCGATCAGGCGGCTGGAGAACACCGGGTCGGGGACCTTGTCCAGTGCCAGCAGCACACCCGACAAGGGCGCAAGCAATTCCAGGGGTTGAGTTGCGGTCATGACGTCACCTGCTGTTTTGTTCTGTAAAAATCATTGGGTGGATACAAATCCCGAGGTGACAAAGATCAAATGTGGGAGGGGCTTGCCCCCTCCCACATTTAAGCCTGTCTACATCCGAAGATTCACTTCCACCAGTACTCGACTTGCACACCGACGTTCGAGCCATGCCGCGCAGTGCCGTAGGCGCCGGTGTCGGACAACGCCGATCCCGCCGCCAGCTCATTCGCCGCACGCTTGGCCGCTTCGTTCCAGGTCGCATAGGTGTAGTACAGACGCACTTCCGGGCGCGCCCAGAACTCCGGGCCCTTGGGCGACCAGGTCGGGGCGAAGGTGAATTTGCTCAGTTTGCGTGTACCGCCGGTAGCATCGACCTGATCATGGCCAAGCTCGGTGACCAATTTGAACTGTTCACTGATCGCATATGCCGGGCGCACACCGATGGACATCCAGGTCTGGTCCTGGCGGCCGGGGCGAATATCCTTCTGGTACACCGCCTCGATCTGCCCACCGAAACGCGGGGTGAGCTGCCAGTCGAAGAACTCCACGGCGCGGTAGCTTTTGCTGCTGCTATCCAGGGCGGTATTGCCGGTGTAGCCGAGGCCGGTGCCGGGACCTTCACCGTACTGCAGAGCGAACTTGTTCTTGCCGCCGAGGAACGGTGTTTGCACATGTTGCGCGGTCAGCGCCCAACCGCTGTTGGCGTCACGCCCTCCGGCTTTTTCGATGTAGCTCAAGCCCAGTTCCAGCTCGCCGCCGGGGTTGGTCTTGAAGCCGGCCACGTTGAAGTCGTGACGGGTCGCGTATTCCTTCTGGTACAGGTTGTCCTTGCGCGAAAGCGCGTAGCTGTATTTCAGGTCGCCAATCAGCACGTCCTCGATGCCACCGCCGGTGGCGCTCTGGTTCCAGTAGTAGAAGTCGGAGATATGGATGTCGTTACGCTTGTAGTAACGCCGCCCCGCCCACAGCGAGCCGCCGTTGAGGCTGGGCAGGTTGGACCACTGTGCATACATCTGCGGCATGCGCGCCGAGCCGTTGTCTTCGCCCTGGAATTTAAGGGCGCGGTCGTATTTGTTGTAGAGGGAGGCCATGGCGTCGACGCTGAGCACGGAGCCGTCGTCGAGGGTCAGCAGGTCCTGGCGCAGCTCCAGTTCGCCGTACTGTTCGCATTCGTTGCCCAAACGGTATTTGGTTTGCGCGCCCGGCAGTTGGAAACACTGCTGCTTGCCACTGCCGGTTGAAGTCCCCGCGCCGCTGCGCAAGTAACCGGAAAACTCCAGGGCCTGAGCGCCGAACGGCAAGCTCAGACACGACGCCACGAGGCCCAGCTTTATTGTTTTTTTCATGCAGTACTCCGATATTTTTATTATGTTTTTTGAAGCGCCCAGTGCTCCCACACGGGGAATTAATCTCCTGCTTCGCGTCGCGCTCGGCCGTTGCTACAACGCTTCAGGCGTCAGTCCTTGAGATGCAGCACAAAGGATTCGTAAGGCCGTAACACCAGCGTGCCCGTGCTTGCCTGGCAATCGGGGTAATTGCTGATCAGCAGGCGCTGCCGCGTCGTTGCGTTGAGGACGTTGTCGGGCAGCTGGATTTCGCAGGGGTTGCCGTAGAAGTTGTTCAGCACCAGCAGGCGCTCGCCATGGCCTTCGCGCAGGTAGGCCCAGACCTGGAGATGGTCCTGCAACAATTCGCGATAAACGCCGTCTTGAATCAGCGGCTCCTGGCGACGCAAGGCGATCAGGCTGCGGTAGTGATGCAGCACCGAATCCGGGTCATCCCGTTGGCTGTCGACGTTGATCTGCGCCGCATTGGCCGGGATCCCAATCCACGGTTCAGCGCTACTGAAACCGGCATGCTTGCAGGCATTCCACTGCATTGGCGTGCGCCCGTTGTCCCGCGACTTCTGCATGATCGCCGCCATGCTCGACGCCTCGGACTCACCGGCATCGCGCTTGAGGCGGTAAATGTTGAGGGTTTCGACATCGCGGTACTGTTCGATCTTGTCGAAGCCCGGATTGGTCATACCCAACTCTTCGCCCTGATACACATACGGCGTGCCCTGCAGGAAGTGCAGCGCCGTGGCGAGCATCTTGGCCGAGACCACACGATGCTCACCGTCATCCCCAAAGCGCGAGACCACCCGTGGCTGGTCGTGGTTACACCAGAACAGCGCATTCCAACCGCCGCCGGCCTGCATGCCCAGTTGCCAGTCGGAAAAGATCTGCTTGAGCTGCAGGAAATCGAAGTCGGCCTTCACCCACTTCTGCAGGTTCGGGTAGTCGACTTTCAGGTGGTGGAAGTTGAAGGTCATCGACAGCTCTTTCGACTCCGGCCGCGAGTAGCGGATGCAGTGCTCCAGGCTGGTGGACGACATCTCGCCGACGTTGATCAGGGCATGGCCTGCGAAGACTTCGCGGTGCATTTCCTGCAGGTATTCGTGCACGTTCGGACCGTCGGTGTAGAAGCGGCGGCCGTCGCTGGCGTCTTCGGGGAAGTCGGCGGGCTTGGAGATCAGGTTGATCACGTCCAGGCGGAAACCGCCCACGCCTTTGTCACGCCAGAAGCGCATCAGCTTGAACACCTCGGCGCGCACCTTGGGGTTGTCCCAATTCAGGTCGGCCTGGGTGTGGTCGAACAGGTGCAGAAAGTACTGCCCGGTTTGCGCTTCGTATTCCCAGGCCGAGCCGCCGAACTTGGACTCCCAGTTGTTCGGCTGGTCGCGCCAGATATAGAAGTCGCGGTACGGGTTGTCGAGGCTGCTGCGCGCCTGCTGGAACCACTCGTGCTCGATGGAGGTGTGGTTGACTACGATGTCGAGCATCAGCTTGATGCCACGCTTGGCCGCTTCGCTGATCAGCAGGTCGCAATCGGCCATGGTCCCGTAGCTCGGGTCGATGGCGTAGTAGTCGCTGATGTCGTAGCCATTGTCGCGCTGCGGCGAGCGCAGGAACGGGGTGATCCATAGGCAGTCGACGCCCAGCCATTGCAGGTAGTCGAGTTTGTCCACGATACCCAGCAGGTCACCGGTGGCGTTACCCGCGTGGCTGTAAAAGCTTTTGGGGTAGATCTGGTAGATCACCGAGTGTTGCCAATTTTGCATGGGGGTCCCTTCAGTAAAATTTTGTACCAGCCGCTCGGGCCTCATCGGGAGCAAGCCCCCTCCCACAGGGGGAACGCATTTCAACTGTGGGAGCGGGCTTGCTCGCGAAGGCGGTAATTCAGGCAACGCGATACCCAGGCCGGACGATCTTCATGCTCAACGCACAGGTCAAAACAAACGGCACGACCATCGCGATGACCATCCCGATCACAAACATCGGGATCGCATGCGGCACGATCGAGATAAACCCAGGCAAGCCACCGACCCCGATGGCCGAGGCCTGCACCTTGTTCAGCGAGAGGAAAATGCTGCCCAGTGCCGAGCCCAGCAACGCGGCATAAAACGGAAACTTGAAGCGCAGGTTCACGCCGAACATCGCCGGTTCAGTGATGCCGAAATACGCGGAGACGGCGGAAGTCGAGGCCATGCTTTTGTCCCGCGCATTGCGGGCCATGTAGAACACCGCCAGCGCGGCGCTGCCCTGGGCCAGGTTGGACATGACGATCATCGGCCAGATAAACGTGCCGCCCTGGGTGGAGATCAGTTGCAGGTCCACCGCCAGGAACATGTGGTGCATGCCGGTGATCACCAGCGGCGCATACAGCAGGCCGAAAATCGCCCCACCGAGCATCGGCGCCAGGTCAAACAGGGTGACCACGCCTTCGGTGATCAGGATGCCGAGGTGACGGGTCACCGGGCCGATGATCGCCAGCGCGAGCACGCCGGTGACGACGATGGTGGTGATCGGCACGACCAGCAGTTGGATGGCATTCGGTACCCGCGCACGCAGCCATTTCTCGATGACGCTCATCACATACGCCGCCATCAGGATCGGCAGGATCTGCCCCTGGTAGCCGACTTTCTCGATCTTGAACCAGCCGAAAATGTCGAAGTACGGCAGGCTCTGGCCATCGAGACCGGCCACCGCCTTGCCGTAGTTCCAGGCGTTGAGCAGGTCTGGATGGACCAGCATCAGGCCGAGCACGATGCCGAGGATTTCACTGCCGCCAAAACGCTTGGCTGCCGACCAGCCCACCAGCGCTGGCAGGAACACGAACGAGGTGTTCGCCATCAGGTTGATCAGGCTCCACAGGCCATCCAGGTTCGGGTAGGCCTCCAGCAGCGTCTTGCCTTCGATGAACATGCCCTTGGCGCCCATCAGGTTGTTCACGCCCATCAACAGGCCGGCGATGATCAGCGCGGGCAGGATCGGCATGAACACATCGGAGAACACCCGCACCAGGCGCTGCATGGCGTTGGTCTTGTCGGCGCCCTTCTTCTTGACGTCGGCGATGGTGGCGGCGGCGAGGCCGGTTTGCTCGCGCAGGGCGGCGTAGACCTTTTCCACTTCGCCGGGGCCGATCACCACTTGGAACAGACCGCCGGTAAAGAACGAACCCTTGACCAGGTCGACCTGGTTCAACGCGCTGCCATTGACCAGGCTCGGGTCCTTGAGCGCCAGGCGTAGGCGGGTCACGCAATGGGCAGCTTGCTCAAGGTTGTCGCGGCCCCCGAGGTTCTCGAGAATCTCGCGGGCGATGTTTGAATAGTCGTGGCTCATGCTTGGTTTCCACTTTGATTTTTTTATTTGGGGGGCAGTCATTGGCAGCACGCCGAAGGCAAAAGTACTCGTACAGACGAGTTAAAGCAACAACTCGTCTGTACGAGTTACATGTTGTTTATTTTTTGTAGGCCTGACCGCCCCGCAGGCCACAGATATCCACGGGCCCAATGGACAAACCCCAGCCGTGCCACTAAGGTTCCTGCCTTGAACGCAAACGCGGCACAGAGCCATCCCCATGAGCAAATACAACCAGATCTATACCGATCTGCTTGCCAACATCACCACTGAACGCCTGCAACGCGGCACCCGTCTTCCCTCTGAAACCGAACTGATGGATGCCTACCAGGCCAGTCGTGGCACCGTGCGACGGGCCATCGAGCAGTTGCAGGAACGTGGGTTTGCGCAAAAAATCCACGGCAAGGGCACGTTTGTGTTGTCGCCCAACCCCATCGAGTTCCAACTGGGCGGCATCGTCAGCTTCCACGAAACCCACGCCGACCTGGGCGATGACGTACGCACCGACGTCGTCGAATTCACCCAGTTCCCGCTGGAAGGTTCGCTGCTGCTGCACATCGAGGCCGAACCCGGCAGCCTGATCACCCGCATCAAACGGGTGCGGCGCATCGGCGGCAAACGGGTGATCCTCGACATCAACCACTTCGTCGCCGACCTGATCCCCGGCCTGGACCGCGACATCGCCGAGCAATCGATCTACGCCTTCATCGAGCAGACGTTGCAGCTGCACATCAGCTACGCCCAACGCACCATCGAAGCCCTGCCCCGCGGCAAAGACGACCAGACGCACCTCGACCTCGAAGGTCAAAGCCATGTGATCGTGGTGAGCAACCAGACGTTTTTGCAGGACGGGCGGCAGTTCGAGTACACCGAGTCGCGGCATACGTTGGATAAGTTTTACTTTTCGGATATCGCGCGGCGGTGAGGGCGAGCGAAGATCAAATGTGGCAGCGGGCTTGAACTTGCGATGGCGGTGGTTCAGTTAGTACATGAGCTGAACGATCGACCGCTTGACACTTGCGCCTGACGGCCGGTGAAAAACGCTCCATGGCGGTAACGCAAACCCTCTATCAGACGCGGGTCCAGAACGAAAAAACCGGCAGGTGTGGGTCTGGGCCGGTAACTCGCCCACAACGTTAACCACTTTTTTGACTTGTTAACCCCCGTGGTTTACAGTGAAAAAAAGTGATTAACAAGGCGCCGCGAAATGCCGGTTTTGCTGGATGACATTAAAGATTATCTCGAATCCACAGTCGGCTTGGAGGCGCACCTTCAAGCAGCCTCAGGCCTGAAAGTTCCCTTTCACATCAAGGATGCCTACAAGCTCGTCTATCTGGCCCTTATGGTAGGGCCGAAGGCGAAACAGAAACTAGCGATGCTCCTACTGCTTCCAGTGGAAAATAAGTACCCGGGCGCCGTAACGCTAGGGAAGCACATCGCCCAGGTACAAAAAGCCACGGACAAGGTGGTTGTGTACGTATGCCAGTCACTGTCGGTACCGGAGCGGCGTAGCCTGATCGCCAACAACATCAACTTCATCCAGCCCGGCTATCAGATGTTCATCCCAGAGTTGGCGATGGACCTGCGCGAGAGCGTTCGGACACGCCGAAACGAGGAAGACGTGTCCACCCTTCTTCCCGCAGCACAAGCGATGGTCTTGGCTCGCCTGTATGAGGGATGGGACAGCGACACGATCTTCAACTCCAACGGCATCATGAACGGTTTCAAATACAGCCGCGTCACACTTGCCAAAGTGATCGATCAGATGCTGAAACTTGGCATCGTCCATCCTGCACAAAGTCAGGGATTCAAAAATTGCTATTCGTTCGGGGCACCTCCGGCCGAGGTCTTCAAAAATGTTCGTCGTTTTATGCGCTCTCCCGTTAAACGGAAGGTTGCGATCGACCGAGTGCTTCATACAGGCAACGGCGTATTTCTTGCCGGCGAGACCGCTCTGGCCAAATGCACGATGCTGGCTGGCCCCGTCCAACCGATTTTTGGCATGACCAAAAAGCAGTTCGACACCCTGGTCGAGGAGCAGGCATTCAAGGTCACCGACTCGGTTGATGAGATTCGGGCATGGGTGGAAATATGGGCTTATCGAAGCCTAAAGGAAGGAAAAAACATCGCCGACGAAGCGTCATTGCTTCTGAGCTTGGAAAACATCCCGGACGAACGTGTCCAGCTGGCTTTAGACGAACTTAAGGAGGCAGTGGCTTGGCTAAAATCAGAGGACTAGACGTATTCGGGCAACACTTCAGCGATTTTCGTGATCAGTATGTGCTGATTGGCGGTGTTGCCTCCTGGCTCACGATGGATGAAGCAGGCCAATCGTTCCGCGCAACCAAAGATCTTGACATCGTGCTGGTTATTGAAGCGCTCAACGCCGATTTTGCTGGGGCGTTCTGGGCCTTTATACGTGCCGGACGTTACGCCATCCGGCAGGTTGGTGGGATTGACGGTCAGCGGCCTGTTTTCTACCGGTTCCAGAACCCTGAGGATGAGGCCTTCCCCGTCCAGATCGAATTGTTCTCGCGCGCACCCGAGGGTATCGAGCTCCCGGCGGACGCGACGCTGACCCCTATTCCCACAGACGAATCGGTATCAAGCCTGTCCGCAATCTTGCTCAATGCCCCCTACTACCACTTCCTCCTTGAGGGTCGGCAGAGCAATGAGGTACTGACCTTCATCGGCGCCGACCGGCTGATCCCACTCAAGGCGCATGCATGGCTCGATTTGTCAGCACGAAAGGAGGCAGGCGAGCAGGTCGACAGCAAGAACATCAAAAAACATCGAAACGACGTACTGAATCTGAGCGGCCAATTGACCGATGACCCCATCGCGCTACCAGAAAGCATTCAGACCGACATGAGAGCGTTTCTGGAGCTCTTGGCATTGGAAAAGATCGATCTCAAGGCCATCGGATTGAAAGGGACCCTGGGGGACTATATCGAGCGCCTGACATTGAGTTTCGGCTTACAACAGCCAATCCAATAGGAACACACTCTGAAAACCACCGGTTCCGCTTGCTAGCGGGATGCACAAAGCTGCCAGAATTTGCCACACCCAAAAAGCCAAAAGCCCGCAATTAAGCGGGCTCCAGGGCATTTTTTGCTAGATCGTGCCCGGCAATGCCGGACGCGGGATCATTCCCACTCAATCGTCGCCGGCGGCTTGCTCGACACGTCATACGTCACGCGCGAAATACCTTCGATTTCATTGATGATACGGCCGCTGACAGTTTCCAGCAGTTCGTAGGGCAGGTGTGCCCAACGGGCGGTCATGAAGTCGATGGTTTCCACCGCACGCAGGGCCACGACCCACGCGTAACGACGACCGTCGCCGACCACGCCTACCGATTTCACCGGCTGGAACACCACGAACGCCTGGCTGACTTTGTGATACCAGTCGGCCTTGCGCAGTTCTTCGATGAAGATGTGGTCGGCGCGACGCAGCAGGTCGGCGTATTCCTTCTTCACTTCACCGAGGATCCGCACGCCCAGGCCCGGGCCTGGGAATGGGTGGCGGTAGACCATGTCGTAGGGCAGGCCCAGTTCCAGGCCCAGACGGCGGACTTCGTCCTTGAACAGTTCGCGCAGTGGTTCGACCAGCTTGAGGTTCATTTCCTCGGGCAGGCCACCTACGTTGTGGTGGGACTTGATCACATGGGCCTTGCCGCTCTTGGCGCCGGCCGACTCGATCACGTCGGGGTAGATGGTGCCCTGGGCGAGGTACTTGATGTTGTCCAGTTTGTTGGACTGGGCATCGAATACGTCGATGAAAGTGCGGCCGATGATCTTGCGCTTCTTCTCCGGGTCGGACTCGCCGGCCAGGTTGTTGAGGAACTGATCTTCAGCGTTGGCGCGGATCACCTTGACGCCCATGTTCTCGGCGAACATGGCCATCACTTGCTCGCCTTCGTGCAGGCGCAGCAAGCCGTTGTCGACGAATACGCAGGTCAGCTGATCACCGATCGCCTTGTGCAGCAGCGCGGCAACCACGGAGGAATCAACGCCGCCGGACAGGCCGAGCAGGACGTTGTCGGTGCCAACCTGGGCACGCACGTTGGCGATGGCGTCTTCAGCGATTTTCGACGGGGTCCACAGGGCTTCACACTCGCAGATATCGAGGATGAAGCGCGACAGGATGCGCCCGCCTTGCTTGGTGTGAGTCACTTCCGGGTGGAACTGCACGCCGTAGTAACCACGCTCGTCGTTGAACATACCGGCGATCGGGCAGCTCGGGGTGCTGGCCAGGATGTGGAAGTCTTGCGGCATCTTGGTGACTTTGTCACCGTGGCTCATCCACACATCGAGGCCGAACAGGCCGTCGGCGTCGATGTGGTCTTCGATGCCGTCCAACAGGCGGCTCTTGCCGACCACGTCGACACGCGCATAACCGAATTCACGCAGCTCGGAACCTTCAACCTTGCCGCCCAACTGCTCGGCCATGGTCTGCATGCCATAGCAGATACCGAACACGGGCACGCCCAGGTCGAATACGGCTTGCGGGCAGCGCGGGCTGTTGGCTTCGTGTACAGACTCGGGGCCGCCGGCAAGGATGACGCCTTTCGGTGCGAATTCGCGGATCGCTGCGTCGTCCATGTCGAACGGATGCAGTTCGCAGTACACGCCGATTTCACGCACGCGACGGGCGATCAGTTGGGTGTACTGGGAACCGAAATCGAGGATCAGGATACGGTGGGCGTGAATGTCGAGGGCCATGAGATCAGTCTCGTCTAATGAATCAGAAACAACTCGGGGCTGAATAAGACAGCCCCGGTTACTTAACTTTATGCTGGAAGCCTCAACCTACGCGGTAGTTTGGCGCTTCCTTGGTGATCTGCACGTCATGGACGTGGGATTCGGCCATACCGGCGCCGGTGATCCGCACGAACTCTGGCTTGGTGCGCATTTCTTCGATGTCGGCGCTACCGGTGTAGCCCATCGAGGAACGCAGGCCGCCCATCAGTTGATGGATGATCGCGCTCAGGGTGCCTTTGTACGGCACACGGCCTTCGATGCCTTCTGGAACGAGTTTCTCGGCGCCTGCCGAGGAGTCCTGGAAGTAACGGTCGGAAGAGCCTTGCGCCTGGGACATGGCGCCCAGCGAACCCATGCCGCGGTAAGCCTTGTACGAACGGCCCTGGAACAGTTCGATCTCGCCCGGGGCTTCTTCAGTACCGGCGAACATCGAGCCCATCATCACGCAGGAAGCACCGGCGACGATGGCTTTGGACAGGTCACCGGAGAAACGGATACCGCCGTCGGCAATCAACGGAACGCCCGTGCCTTCGAGGGCCTCGGCGACGTTGGCGATGGCGCTGATTTGTGGCACGCCCACACCCGCGACGATACGCGTGGTGCAGATCGAGCCAGGGCCGATACCGACCTTGACCGCATCCGCGCCCGCGTCGGCCAGGGCCTTGGCGGCAGCGCCGGTAGCGATGTTGCCGCCGATCACCTGGACTTCAGGGAAATTCTGTTTGACCCAACGAACGCGGTCGATCACGCCCTTGGAGTGACCGTGAGCGGTGTCGACCACCACCACGTCCACGCCGGCAGCGACCAGGGCCGCCACGCGATCACCGGTGTCTTTACCGGTACCGACTGCCGCGCCGACGCGCAGACGACCTTGGTCATCCTTGCTGGCCAGCGGGTAAGCCTTGGCTTTTTCGATATCGTTGACGGTCATCATGCCCTTGAGGGCAAATTTGTCGTCGACGATCAGCACGCGCTCGATGCGGTGCTTGTGCAACAGTTCGCGCACGTCGTTCTTGTCCGCGCCTTCCTTGACCGTGACCAGACGCTCTTTAGGCGTCATCACTTCGCGGACGGTGACTTCAAGACGGTTCTCGAAACGCACGTCACGGGAGGTGACGATGCCGACCAGGTCGCCATTGTGCAGCACCGGAACGCCGGAGATATTGTGCAGGCGGGTCAGTTCGAACAGTTCACGCACGGTGGCGTCAGCTTCGATGGTGATCGGGTCCTTGACCACACCGGCTTCGTAACGCTTGACCTTGCGCACTTCGGCAGCTTGCTGCTCGATGGTCATGTTCTTGTGGATGATGCCAATGCCGCCTTCCTGAGCCATGGCGATAGCCAGACGGGCTTCAGTGACGGTATCCATGGCAGCGGAAACCAGGGGAATATTCAGCTCGATGCCACGGGTTAGGCGGGTCTTGAGACTGACTTCGTTAGGAAGCACCTCGGAATAACCGGGCACTAGGAGAATGTCGTCGAATGTCAGAGCTTCTTGGCTGATACGCAGCATCGCGGGGGCTCCCGAGCGGGAAAATGGAAGCGCGCCATTATACTCAGACACCCCTCAGGTCTCAACGTAAAACTCTGACAAACTTGGTAATACTGATAGATGGAGAAAAGATGCTGCTTTTCTGTAGGAGCGAGCTTGCTCGCGAAGAACACCAAGACACCGCGTTTAACCAGACTACCCCGATTAGCGTTGACGACTTTCGCGAGCAAGCTCTCTCCTACAGAGGGTTGAGCTTGCAGCCTACAACTCGACTTTGACCCAACTGATCTTCTGGTCCAACCAATCGGCAAATTCGTCGATAAAGCTCTGCTTGAAACCCGCCTCCGCCCAGTTGTTGAAGATGAATCCGAGGTTGGAAAACCCACATTCCTGCAGGAACAGAAAACCGTTGATGTCATCCTCATGCCCACACAGCGGGCAGGTGAAGTTGTCGGTGTGGCCGGGCATCCACTCTTCCAGGCTGTCGAACAGCGCCTCGCCGATTTCCTTGAGGCATTCCGGGCAGCCGGCTTCTTCGAGAAAGCCCTTGGCCGGCGTATAGATGCAACGCTTGTAGATGATTTCCAGGCCATTGACCGGTTCGTTGAACGGCAGCGCCTCCGGATGCAGTACCACGGCGCGGGCGCCGTCGGCCAGGGCGTAGGCCATGCGGTTGCCGGTGCGCCCGCACGTGGTCAGCTCTTCCTTGATGATGTTCTTGCGCACCAGCCAACGCACGACCGCCCGGGCGCGGGGTTCGTGGACGGGCAAGGTGGAGATTTTCGGGACAAGGATGCTTTGGGAGTTCATGGGAGCCCTGCGGTATGACGTCTGGCGCCGTCGCGGGCAAGCCCGGCTCCCACCTTGCAATGCGATCGACTGTGGGAGCGGGCTTGCTCGCGAAGAAGCCCTGAAGGCAGGCAGCTTAATCCCTGCCCGACACAGGTCAAGTACTCAGGTACCGCCCAATCAAGGCAATGCCGCTGGCCAGCACCAGCCACGTGACCAATCGCACAAACGCCTCACGGGACATGCGCAACGTCAGCCGCCGCCCACACCACAACCCCAGGGCCATCGCCGGCAACAGGCAAACCGCCAGCAGCAACAGCGGCATGTCGGCATACACCCCGGCGATCAGGAACAGGCTCAGGCGCACCACGGTGCTGCAACTGATCAACGCACTTTGCGTGGCGCGCGCCGCGTCCTTGGGCAAACGACTGCTCAGGTAGATCGCATATAAAAAGCCGCCACTGCCGAACAACGCACCAAACAAGCCGCCGACGGTGCCCATGGGAATCGCCCAGCCCGCCGCCAGTTGCGCCGGCCGGGCCTTCACCGCCAAGGTGTAAATCGCGTAGGCGCTGATAAACAGCCCCATCAACAACAGCAACAGATCCGAATGCAGGTTGAGCAAAAACACCACGCCCAGGGTGCAACCTATCGCCATGCACGGCAGCAGTCGCAACAGCTCCGGCTTGTTCACATCCCGTCGCGATTGCAGCAGATTGCCGAAGGCCGCGATGAAATCCAGCAACACCAGCAGCGGGATGATCTTCGACAGCGGCATGAACATAAGCAGGATCGGCCCCGCCACCAGCGCCGTACCGAACCCGGCGATGCCAAACACGATATAGGCCACGGCAACGCCCAGGCCGATCACCAGCCAATCTGTACCGCCAAACGACCACTGACTCATCAGCTCAACCGGGCTCATGGGTAATTCCTTGAAAGAGATGTCCATCACTTTAGCCATCGCTGAGACTTGCGACTAATATCTTCAAAGTCCTCTACCCATCTCGAAAAGGCATGAGTCTTGATTTCCACCCGCCAACTGCGCTACTTCGTCGAAATCGCCGACAGCGGCAGCTTCAGCGCCGCCGCCGAGCGCCTGTTTGTCGCGCAATCGGCCCTGAGCCGGCAGATCAAAGAACTGGAAAACCAACTGCACACCCCGTTGTTCGAACGCACCGCGCGCCAGCCTCGGCTGACCGCCGCCGGTGAAGCCTTTTATCCCAGGGCACGCAACCTGCTCAGCGAACTGCACAAGGCCAGCGAGATGGCGACGCAAGTGGGTAACGGCCAAGTCGGCACCCTGCGCTTGAGCCATTCGAGCACCGTGCCGATGAGCGGCCCGTTGTTGCGCGGCATCAGCACCTGGCTGGAGCGCTGCCCCGGCGTGTCGATGGATATCGCCAAGCTGTCCTCCGAAGCCCAACTGGAAGAAATCGCCGACGGTCGCCTGGACGTCGGTCTGCTGCGCCTGCCCGTACTGCGCCAGCGCGAAGGCGTGCGTGTGGTGCCTTTATACAGTGAGCAGTTACTGCTGGCCGTACCGCCGACCCACCCGTTAGCGCGCAGCCAGGCGCCGATCGAATGGGCGCAGCTCAGGGACGAAGCGTTTATCTCGGTCCCCCATCCCCAGCGCGGCGGGCTGAGCTATCTGTCGGCCGAGTTGTGCATGCGTGCCGGATTTTTCCCCAAGGCTGCGCGGGTCATGTCGCGCAAGACCACGCAGTTGCAGTTGATCCAGGCCGGCTTCGGTATTGCCTTGTTACCAAAATCGATGCAGGACATTGCCCCGGCCGCCGTGCATTTTCTGCCCCTGGCCGATCCGGACTGCTTGAGTACCGTGGCCCTGGCCTGCCCGCACACACCGGGCGCGTTGGTGGAGCAATTCTGTCAAACCTTGCGCGAATGCCTATAAACTGCCGCCCATGACTAAAGATCTCTTTCCATGATTAAAGACCCGTTCGCCCGCCTGGGCCTGGACCGCGAGGTCCTGACTGTCAGCCAACTCAACGGCCGTGCGCGGGTGTTGCTGGAAGACGTGTTCACCAATATCTGGGTCGAAGGCGAGATCTCCAACCTCGCCCGCCCGGCTTCCGGCCATGTGTACTTCACCCTCAAGGACAGCGGCGCCCAAGTGCGTTGCGCACTGTTCCGGCAGAACGCCGCACGGGTGCGCCAGGCCTTGAAAGATGGCCTGGCGGTGAAGGTGCGCGGTAAGGTCTCGCTGTTCGAGGGCCGTGGCGACTACCAACTGATCCTCGATACCGTCGAGCCCGCCGGCGATGGCGCGCTGCGCCTGGCCTTCGAGGCGCTGAAGGAAAAGCTCAGCGCCGAAGGCCTGTTCAGTGCCGAACGCAAGGTGGCACTGCCGGCCCATCCGCAGCGCATCGGCATTATCAGCTCGCCGACGGGCGCGGTGATCCGCGACATCATCAGCGTGTTCCGTCGCCGTGCGCCGCAGGTGCAACTCACCCTGATCCCCACGGCCGTACAAGGCCGCGAAGCGGTGGCGCAGATTGTGCGCGCGCTGAAGCTGGCCGACGCGCGAGGCTTTGACGCGTTGATCCTGGCCCGTGGCGGCGGCTCGCTGGAAGACCTCTGGTGCTTCAACGAAGAAGCCGTGGCCCGCGCGGTGGACGCTTGCGTGACGCCGATCGTCAGCGCCGTCGGCCATGAAACCGATGTATCGATCAGCGACTTTGTCGCCGACGTGCGCGCGCCGACGCCGTCTGCCGCTGCAGAACTGCTGGCCCCGGACGCCAGCAGCCTGGTGCGCCAGGTCGACAGCCTGCACCGCCGCCTGGTGATGCTGATGCGCAACCGGTTGACTCACGACCGCCTGCGCCTCGAAGGCATGGCTCGCCGCCTGCGCCACCCCGGCGAACGTCTGCGCCAGCAGGCCCAGCGCCTGGATGACCTGGACATGCGCCTGCGCCGCGCGTTCGAACGCAGCCTCAATACCCGCCGCGAACGCTTGATCCGCCTGGAAACCCGCCTCGCCGGCCAACACCCCGGCCGCCAATTGGCCTTGCTGCGCCAACGCCTGGACAGCCTCGCCGAGCGCCTGCCCCGCGCCATGCGCGAGGGCCTCAAGGCGCGCCGCCTGCTACTGCAAAGCCAGGTGCAGACGCTGCAAGTGGTCAGCCCGCTGGCGACCCTCGGCCGTGGCTACAGCATCCTGCTCGACGAACGCGGCCAGGCGATTCGCAATGCCGCGCAGACCCACACCGGCCAGCGCCTGACCGCGCGCCTCGGCGAAGGCCAATTGCAAGTGCGGGTGGAAGACAACCACCTGACACCCGTCACCCTTTCGTTATTGGATTGATCGATGCTACGTTTTTTTAGCCTGTTGATGCTGCTGTGCCTGACCGTCAACGCCCACGCCGACAGCTACATCTCCCGGACCTTGAACAAGCCGGTGCCGGGCGGTGTTGCCGTCGTCGACCTGGGCTCCTCGGCCGCCGCACCAAAAGCCACCTACCAGGGCAAGCCGGTTCTGGTGGTGAAGGAGCAGGCCAACTGGCTGGCGATTGTCGGCATTCCGCTGACGGTCAAACCGGGCAATGAACGCATCAGCAGCGGCGGGCGCAACCTGCCGTTTATCGTCGGTTACAAGCAGTACCCGGAACAGCGCATCACCCTGAAAAACAAAAGCCAAGTCAACCCCGCCCCGGCGCAGCTCAAACGCATCGAGGCCGAGCTGGCGGTGCAGATCAAGGCTTACCGCAGTTTCAGCCCTAACCAGCCAAGCAACCTGGTGCTGGACAAGCCGGTCAACGGCCCGCTGTCGAGCAAGTTCGGCGTGCGTCGTTTTTTCAACGGCGAAGAACGCAACCCGCATTCAGGCCTGGATTTCGCCGTCCCCGCCGGCACGCCGATCAAGACCCCGGCGGCGGGCAAGGTGATCCTGGTCGGCAACTACTTCTTCAACGGCAACACGGTGTTCGTCGACCACGGCCAGGGCTTTATCAGCATGTTCTGCCATATGTCGAAGATCGACGTCAGCGTGGGCCAGCCACTGGCACGCGGCGCAGTGGTGGGCAAGGTCGGCGCGACGGGCCGCGCAACCGGGCCGCATATGCACTGGAATGTCAGCCTGAACGATGCACGGGTAGATCCGGCGATCTTTATCGGCGCGTTCCAACCTTGAATGGCCCGATTGCGCGGCCAACAAAGGCTGCGCAATTAAAGCAAGCAAATGCTCAATCTCCAACCATAAAATCTCGTTTCCTACGCCAATAGAAGAACTTCTCTCAATTTTTCCGGACTACTTGCCATCTTTCACCTCTGGGGTTAGGGTTGAGCTTATGAAAACTTCTCACACCCTCATTCTGCTCCGTCAGCACCGCAGCCTGTGCCTTGTCAGCGCACGACTGCCAGGCTGAATCGATCTGCCTCGTCTCCCGCTTTATCCCCAATAACAGTTCCACGGCAGGCCGCCTTTTTTCGGCCCCTACTACAAAGGATTTCCCGATGAGCATGCTCAAAGACCCGTCTTCGAAGTACCGCGCGTTTCCGACCATCAATATCCCGGACCGCACCTGGCCGTCGAAAACCATCACCAGCGCGCCGATCTGGTGCAGCTCCGACCTGCGTGATGGCAACCAGTCGCTGATCGAACCCATGGATGCAGTCAAAAAGCTGCGCTTCTGGAAGACCCTGGTCGCCGTCGGCGTGAAGGAAATCGAAGCCTCGTTCCCGGCCGCTTCGCAAACCGACTTCGACTTCGTGCGCACCCTGATCGAAGGCAACCACATCCCCGAGGACACCACCATCCAGGTGCTGACCCAGGGCCGTGAAGACTTGATCGAGCGCACCTTCGAATCCCTGCGCGGCGCGAAAAAAGCCATCGTCCACCTGTACAACGCCACCTCGCCGTCCTTCCGCCGCATCGTGTTCAACCAGGACAAGGACGGGGTCAAGGCCATCGCGGTCAACGCAGCCAAGCTGTTCGTCAAATACGCCGCCCAGCAGCCGGACACCCAGTGGACGTTCGAATACTCGCCAGAGACCTTCAGCGCCACTGAGTTGGAGTTCGCCAAGGAAGTGTGTGACGCAGTGATTGAGGTGTGGAACCCGACGCCCGAGCACAAGATGATCCTCAACCTGCCGGCCACCGTTGAATGCGCCACGCCGAACATCTATGCCGACCAGATCGAGTGGTTCGGTCGTCATATCAACCGTCGTGACAGCGTGATCATCAGCCTGCACACCCACAACGACCGTGGCACCGGCGTAGCCGCCACCGAGCTGGGCCTGATGGCAGGCGCCGACCGTGTCGAAGGCTGCCTGTTCGGCAACGGCGAGCGTACCGGTAACGTCGACCTGGTCACCGTGGCGTTGAACCTCTACACCCAGGGCGTGAACCCTGAGCTGGACTTCTCCGACATCGACGGCGTGCGTAAAGTGGTCGAGGAGTGCAACCAGATCCAGGTGCATCCGCGCCACCCGTATGTCGGCGATCTGGTACACACCGCATTCTCCGGCTCCCACCAGGACGCGATTCGCAAGGGCTTCGCCCAGCAAAAAACCGACGCCCTGTGGGAAGTGCCGTACTTGCCGATCGACCCGGCCGACATCGGCCGCAGCTACGAGGCCGTGATTCGGGTGAACAGCCAGTCGGGCAAAGGCGGCATCGCCTACCTGCTGGAGCAGGAATACGGCATCAGCTTGCCGCGTCGCATGCAGATCGAGTTCAGCCAAGTGGTACAGGCCGAAACCGACCGTGTGGGCCTGGAGATGAGCGCTTCGCAGATTCACGCGCTGTTGCAGCGTGAATACCTGCAAGCCAACACGCCGTATGCGCTGGTCAGCCATCGCCTGCAGGAAGAAAACGGCAACAGCACGGTGGAAGTGGAAGTCTCGGGCAAAGGCCAAGGCGAAACCAACCTGCGCTGGCACGGCAAGGGCAACGGTGCGCTGGAAGCACTGGTCGCCGGCCTGCCGATTGGCGTGGAGATCATGGACTACAACGAACACGCGATCGGTTCCGGCACCAACGCCAAGGCCGCGGCCTACATCGAGCTGCGAGTGAACGGCGAGCGTCCGGTGCATGGCGTGGGCATTGATGAAAACATCACCACGGCCAGCTTCAAGGCGGTGTTCAGCGCCCTGAACCGCTCGCTGAGCCAGGTGGAAGCGAAAGCGGCGTAAGCCTCGCTGTAATGCTGAAGGCCCCTGGGTGAGAACCCAGGGGCCTTTTTGTTGGGCTTTGGATGTGTGTTGTGTGTCGGGGCCTCATCGCGGGCAAGCCCACTCCCACATTTCGACCGTGTTTCTATAGGAAAAACGCGGTCAAAATGTGGGAGTGGGCTTGCCCGCGATAGCGGTCTGTCAGACAAATTGAAAGTTATCAGCATCCAGATTCGCCGGAAATTTGCTGCGATACGTCGCCAGTTCAGCCGCGTCCAGGCACACCTGGAACACCCCATCCGCCTCCCCCGCACTCAGCAGGTTCTCACCCTGGAAATCCAGCACCTGGCTATCTCCGGTATAGACAAAGCCCTTGCCGTCCGTGCCCACCCGATTCACCGCCGCCACATAACACAGGTTCTCGATCGCACGCGCCGGCAGCAACCGGTTCCAATGCTGGCGTCGCGCCCCTGGCCAGTTGGCGGTGTACAGCAGCAGATCGGTGTCCTGGGCATCACGACTCCACACCGGAAAGCGCAGGTCGTAGCAAATCAATGGGCGAATACGCCAGCCCTTTATCTCGAACTGCACCTGGCGCTCGCCGGGCGTGTAGTGATTGTGCTCGCCGGCCATGCGGAACAGATGGCGTTTGTCGTAATGCAGCACCTCGCCATCCGGCCGCGCCCATAACAGGCGGTTGCGATGGCTACCGTCGGCGGCCTGGATAATCACACTGCCGGTGATCACCGCGTTGTACTTCGCCGCCTGGGCCTGGAGCCAGCGATGGGTCGGGCCATTTTCCGGTTCGGCCAGGGTGGCCGAGTCCATGGAAAAACCGGTGGTGAACATCTCCGGCAGGATGATCAGATCAGCGCCCCGGGCCTGCTCCAGCAACAATTCGAAGTGATCGAGGTTGGCCTGGCGGTCGTGCCAGGCCAGGCTGGTCTGGACCAGGGCGATGTTCAGGTCGGGCAGTGTATTCAGATCACGCATAGTTTTTCGGCTGCTTGTTGCAGCGTCTCCTCGCGTTTGGCAAAGCACAGGCGCACCAGGCGCTGGCCTTGGGGTGGGTGCTGGTAGAACACCGAAACCGGGATTGTTGCCACCCCGTGCTCGCGGGTCATCCACAAGGACATGGCGACGTCATCCAGGTCCGGGCGAATCGCTGAGTAATCCACCAGTTGGAAGTAAGTGCCGGTGACCCGATTAAAGCTGAAACGCGACGGCGTCAACAGGTCGCAGAACAGGTCGCGCTTGGCCTGGTAAAAGGCCGGCAATTCTTCGACGTGTTCCGGGTGCTCAGCCATGAAATCGGCCAACGCGTACTGCAACGGGGTCACGCCGCAGAAGTTGACATATTGATGCACCTTACGCAATTCGGCGGTCAAGGCCGGGGGCGCGACCACGTAGCCGGTTTTCCAGCCGGTGACGTGGTAGGTCTTGCCGAAGGAGCTGACCACGAACGCACGTTGATACAGCTCTTCGTGGGCCAGCACGCTGACGTGGGGCACACCATCAAACACCAGGTGTTCGTAGACCTCGTCGCTGACCAGGTAGATATCGCGATCGCGGATCAAGGCCGCCAACAGGTCCAGCTCGGCGCGGCTGATCAGTGCGCCGGTGGGGTTATGCGGCGTGTTCAGGATGATCATGCGCGTGCGCGCAGATAACGCAGCCTGAATCTTTTCAAAGTCGAGGGTGAAGTTTTTCAGGTTCAGTTGCACGTGCACGCAACGACCGCCGGCCAACTCGACCGAGGGCTCATAGCTGTCGTAGCACGGGTCGAATACGATGACTTCGTCGCCGCTGCGAATCACCGCCTGAATCGCGCAGAAAATTGCCGCAGTGGCGCCTGGGGTGATGGTCACTTCGCTGTCGGGGCTGACCGTGGCGCCATAGCTGCGAGCGATCTTGGCCGCCACTTGCTGGCGCAGGGCCGGCAGGCCGGTCATCGGCGCGTATTGGTTATGGCCGCTGGCAACATGCTTGCCCACGGCATCGAGCAAGCCCTGTGGGCCATTAAAATCGGGGAAACCCTGGGACAGGTTAAGCGCGCCGGTCTCGGCAGCGAGTTGCGACATGGTGGTGAAAATGGTCGTGCCGACATTTGGCAGCTTGCTGTTGATCATCGGTGGCCCCTGCAGGTGAGCCCCAAGTTTTAAGCTGCCAATTGCATCGGGTCAAGGCGCAAACCACCGCGCACAAAAAAGGGCTCGTAAAGAGCCCTTTTTGCGAGGTCGGAATCAGCGCTTGTCGCGGCGCTTCTTGTCGGCCTTCTTGTGGTGAGTCATCAAACGACGCTTCTTGTTCACCTGACGGTCAGTCAGTGTGTTCTTGTTGCCTTCGTATGGGTTCTCGCCACCCTTGAACTCGATACGGATCGGCGTACCGACCAGCTTCAAGACACGGCGGTAGGTGTTTTCCAGGTAACGCACGTAGGACTTGGGTACCTTCTCGATCTGATTACCGTGGATCACGATAATCGGCGGGTTGGCACCACCCAAGTGGGCGTAACGCAGTTTGATCCGGCGGTTGTTGACCATCGGCGGTGCGTGCTCGCCGACCGCGTCTTCCAGGATCTGGGTCAGACGGTTGGTCGGCCAGCGGGTCACTGCGGACTTGAACGAGTTCTGTACGGACGCGTAGAGGTTGCCCACACCGGTGCCGTGCAGTGCCGAGATAAAGTGGATATCGGCAAACTCGACGAAGAACAGGCGACGCTGCAGTTCGATCTTGACGAAATCGCGCTCGCTCGGCGTCATGCCGTCCCACTTGTTGATCGCGATCACCAGGGCCCGACCGGCTTCCAGGGCGAAGCCCAGCAGGTTGAGGTCGTGGTCCACCACGCCTTCGCGGGCGTCCATCACGAAGATCACCACGTTGGCGTCTTTGATCGCCTGCAGGGTTTTCACCACGGAGAACTTTTCAACTTCCTCGTGGATCTTGCCGCGCTTGCGCACACCGGCGGTGTCGATCAGCGTGTACTTCTCGTCGTTACGCTCGAACGGGATGTAGATACTGTCGCGGGTGGTGCCGGGCTGGTCGTACACGATGACACGGTCTTCACCGAGCATGCGGTTGACCAGGGTCGACTTGCCGACGTTGGGGCGGCCGATGATGGCGATCTTGATACCATCTTTTTCGCTCGGGCCAGGAATGCGCTTGGCTTCCTCACCTTCGGCGACGACCTCTTCTTCGCCCTCTTCTTCCTCGGCGTCATCCTTAGGGAAGTCGCGCAGGGCGATCTCCAACATCTGGGTGATGCCACGACCGTGGGCGCCGGCGATCGGAATCGCATCGCCCAGGCCCATCGGGCTGAATTCGGCACGGGCCATTTCAGGATCGATGTTGTCGATCTTGTTGGCCACCACGTAGGAACGCTTGTTGCGCTTGCGCAGGTGCTCGCCGATCATCTGGTCGGCAGCGGTGTAGCCCGCGCGGGCGTCCACCAGGAACAACACGACATCGGCTTCTTCAATGGCCAGCAGCGACTGCTCGGCCATCTTTTCGTCCATGCCATGCTCATCACCGGAGATACCACCGGTGTCGACAATAATGTAGGAGCGCCCTTGCCACTTTGCCTCACCGTATTGGCGATCACGGGTCAAACCGGACAAGTCGCCGACAATGGCGTCGCGAGTCCTGGTCAGGCGGTTGAACAAGGTGGACTTGCCGACGTTAGGTCGGCCCACCAGGGCGATTACGGGAACCATGCGGCTCTCCACTTCGTTATTTCAGAAAATACAAAAGCCGCTGCAAGGCAGCGGCTGGTGCTCGGGGCGGCATTTGAAATGCCACATACCCTGCCCGACACTGGTTCCTGTAGGAGCGAGCTTGCTCGCGAAAAACCTGAGGACGCCGCGTTTATCCAGAAACCCGCGTGAGCGTTGACGTCCTTCGCGAGCAAGCTCGCTCCTACATTAAGCAATGAAGCAGGGCCGCCTGGGGGTAACCCCAAGCATAGTCAAACCTTTACTTGATGGTCAGGGCTTCCAGCTTGCCGCTGTTGCCAAACACATAAAGCATGTTACCCACGACCAGCGGACGCGCACGCAGGCCGTCACTGTCGATGCGCTCGCGACCCACAAAACGACCGTCAACCTGACTCAGCAGGTGCAGGTAACCTTCGAAGTCGCCTACCGCTACGTAGCTGGAGAACACTTCCGGTGCCGACAGTTGACGGCGGGCCAGAGAGTCGTTGCTCCACAGCGCAGTGGTGGAACGTTCGTCGACACTTTCAACGGTGCCAGACGACAGACTTACGTAGACGCTGCCAAACCCTTGGGCGACACCGGCGTAGCTGGAAGCATCACGCTGCCAGTTGACGCGGCCGCTTTGCAGGTCCAGTGCCGCGACACGGCCCTGGTAGGTAGCGACGTAGAGGGTTTCGCCGGACAGCAGCAAGCCACCGTCGATGTCGACGACGCGATCCAGTTCCGAACGACCTTGCGGGATGGCCACACGCGTTTCCCAGATCGGCACGCCGTTCTGGGTATTCAGGGCGACCACTTTACCGGTCGACAGGCCTGCAACGGCCAGATTATTGGTCACAACCGGACCACTGGTACCGCGCAGGGTCAGCACCGCAGGGGTGCTGTCGTACAGCCAGCGCTGTGCGCCGGTGCTGGCGTCGAGGCCGATCACACGGTCGTCCTGGGTTTGCACCACGACGATGTCGCCGTTGGTGGCAGGCGGTGCGAGGACTTCACTGGTCACGCGAGCGCGCCATTTCTCTTCACCGGTGCTGGAGTCCAGCGCCACGACTTCGCCTTTGAGCGTGCCGAGCATGACCATGCCGTAACCCACGCCGACGGCGCCGGATACAGGCAGTTCGAGGTCTTTCTTCCACTTCACGTCGCCGTTCATGCGATCCATGGAGATCACCACGCCGGTCACGTCAGCGGCCACAATGTTGTCACCGTCGATTGCCGGTACCAACATGTTGTAGGTTTCGCCCTGACCGTCACCGATGGAGCGGCTCCATTGCTTTTGCAGGACCACTTCTTCCTTGAAGCTGGTCAGCTCGGCCGGAGGCAGTTCTTTTTTACTGTTGCTGCTGCAACCCGCGGCCAGAACGGCCAGAGCCAGCAATGCTGCATGTTTCCAACGGATCACGTCACGCATCCCCTTTGGCCAAGTCGTCGAGCTTGATTTGTAAGCCACCGACCGCTGCTTCATCAGACAGCGCCGCCTTGGCTTTTTGGTACGCAGCATTGGCTTCGTCGGTACGACCCAATTGGACCAACAGGTCGCCCTTGAGCTCTTCGCGAGTGGCTACAAATGCCTTGTCAGCATCGCCGTCGAGCAGTTTGAGTGCTTCGTCGGCCTTGTTCTGTGCCGCCAATACCTGAGCCAGGCGCTGACGTGCGATTTCACCCAGGGTCGGGTTGGTCGGCTTGTCGGCGATGGCCTTCAGTTCGGTGACTGCATCATCCAGCTTGCCGGTGTCGACCGCGACTTTCGCGACGAACAGGCTGCCGTATTGGGCGTAGGTGCTACCGCCAAATTCGCTCTTGAGCTTACCAGCCAGGTCTGCCACTTGCGCAGGATCGGGCTTGCCGCTCGGCGTCAGCGTGGTTTCCAGCAATTGCTGATAGAGGATCGAGGCGCCTTGGGACTGGTTGGCCTGATACTTGTGCCAGGCTTGCCAGCCGAACACTACCACTAAAGCCAGCAGGCCACCGGTAACCAGGGGCTTGCCGTTACGCTGCCACCAGTCCTTGAACTCGGCCAACTGCTCATCTTCAGTACTCGACACCCCAACACTCCTTAATCGCTAAATTCGGCTGTTCGACAGCTTCAACCCTGCACGACGCAGGTGGCCAAGTGCGCGGCGAGCGCATCAAAGGCAATGTTCTGTTGCTCGCCCTGACCACGCAGGGGTTTGAAACCTATCACTTGCTGGGCCAATTCGTCATCGCCGAGGATCAGTGCGTACAGCGCACCGCTCTTGTCGGCCTTCTTGAACTGGCTCTTGAAGCTGCCGGCGCCAGCATTGATCTGCAGGCGCAGGTTCGGCAGTTGGTCGCGCACTTTTTCGCTCAGGGCCAGGCCAGCCAGTTCGGCGGCCTCGCCAAAGGCGCACAGGTACACGTCCACCTGCCGGGAGATTTCTTCCGGAACCTGCTCAAGGGTTTCCAGCAGCAGGATCAGCCGCTCGATACCCATGGCAAAACCCACGCCAGGCGTAGGCTTGCCGCCCATCTGCTCGACCAGGCCGTCGTAACGGCCACCGGCACACACGGTGCCCTGGGCGCCGAGTTTGTCGGTAACCCACTCGAACACGGTCTTGCTGTAGTAATCGAGGCCGCGCACCAGTTTCGGGTTGATCACGTAAGGAATACCGGCGGCATCCAGACGCGCCTTGAGGCCCTCGAAGTGGATACGGGATTCGTCGTCCAGGTAGTCGGCCATCTTCGGCGCGTTGACCAGTACGGCTTGCGTGTCGGCGTTCTTGGTATCGAGGACGCGCAACGGGTTGGTTTTCAAACGGCGCTGGCTGTCTTCGTCCAACTTGTCCAGGTGGGCGGACAGGTACTCGACCAGGGCGACGCGGTAGCGGCCCCGGGACTCGCTGGTGCCCAGGCTGTTGAGTTCAAGCTTGACCGCATCGCGGATACCCAGCAGGCCCCACAGGCGCCAGGTCAGCACGATCAGCTCGGCGTCGATGTCCGGACCGTCGAGGTTGAACACTTCCAGGCCGATCTGGTGGAACTGGCGATAACGGCCTTTCTGTGGACGCTCGTGGCGGAACATCGGCCCGATGTACCACAGCTTCTGCGGCTGGCCACCGCCGGTGAGGCCATGCTCGAGCACGGCGCGCACGCACGCGGCGGTGCCTTCCGGACGCAGGGTCAGGGAGTCGCCGTTGCGGTCTTCGAAGGTGTACATCTCTTTTTCGACGATGTCGGTCACTTCACCGATGGAGCGCTTGAACAGCTCGGTGAACTCGACGATCGGCATACGGATCTGTTTGTAACCGTAGTTATCCAGCAGACGCGCAACGGTGTTCTCGAAGTAGCGCCACAGCGGCGTCTGCTCCGGAAGGATGTCGTTCATGCCACGAATGGCTTGCAGAGACTTGCTCACATCTATTCCTTAAATTCGCTGGATCAGCCGCGCGCGATAACTGCAGCGTCAGCTTCGACCTTCTCGGCCGCTTTCTCGCGGATCAGTCTTTCGAGCTCATCCACCAGATTGTCATTCGTCAGTTTCTGCGACGGCTTGCCGTCGATGTAAATCAGGTTCGGCGTGCCGCCGGTCAAGCCGATATGGGCTTCCTTGGCTTCACCCGGCCCGTTGACCACGCAACCGATCACCGCAACATCCAGCGGCACCAGCAGGTCTTCGAGGCGTCCTTCCAGTTCGTTCATGGTTTTCACCACGTCGAAGTTCTGCCGCGAGCAGCTCGGGCAGGCAATAAAGTTGATGCCACGGGAACGCAAATGCAGGGATTTGAGAATGTCGTAACCGACCTTCACTTCCTCTACCGGGTCTGCCGCCAGGGAGATGCGGATAGTATCGCCAATCCCTTCGGCGAGCAGCATACCGAGACCCACCGCAGATTTCACTGTGCCTGAGCGCAAACCACCCGCTTCAGTGATACCCAGGTGCAGTGGCTGCACGATTTCCTTGGCCAGCAGGCGGTAGGCCTCTACCGCCATGAACACGTCGGAAGCCTTTACGCTGACCTTGAAGTCCTGGAAATTCAGGCGCTCAAGGTGCTCAACGTGGCGCAGCGCCGATTCAACCAGCGCGGCGGGAGTCGGCTCGCCGTATTTCTTTTGCAGGTCTTTTTCCAGGGAGCCGGCGTTCACGCCGATGCGGATCGGAATCCCGCGATCACGGGCAGCGTCCACCACCGCGCGCACACGGTCTTCGCGCCCGATGTTGCCCGGGTTGATACGCAGGCAATCAACACCCAACTCCGCAACGCGCAAAGCGATCCGGTAGTCGAAGTGAATGTCGGCAACCAGTGGCACCTTGACCAGTTGCTTGATGCGGCCGAAGGCTTCGGCGGCATCCATGTCCGGTACGGAAATCCGCACGATGTCGACGCCAGCGGCTTCCAGACGATTGATCTGGGCGACGGTGGCAGCAACATCATTGGTGTCGCTGTTGGTCATGCTCTGTACCGCGATGGGGGCGTCGCCGCCCACCGGCACCGAGCCGACCCAGATCTTGCGCGATAGGCGACGTTTGATTGGAGATTCGCCGTGCATGACTATTGTCCCAACTTCAGGCGAGCAGTTTCGCCACTGGTGAACGGCGCTACGTCGACAGGCTGGCCGTTGTAGGCCACTTGTGCTCCACGGGCAAAGCCCAGACGCAGCGTCAAAGGAGGCTTGCCGCCCTGGTCGAGCGTATCTCCCTTACGCTTCATACCGCTAAACAGCACTTTGCCATTGCCATCGGTGAGTTGCGTCCAGCAGTCAGCGACGAAGGTAATCTGTACGCGCCCGTCACCGGCGATCAACACAGGCGTGGTCGGCGGCGAAATCGCGGGCGCCGCCGGGGCGGTAGGCGCTGGCGTTTGCACAGGAGCGGCCGGCGCCACAGGTGCAGCCGGGGTGTGCGCCGCTGCAGCCGGTACGGCCGGGGTGTGCGCCGGAACGGCTGGAGCCGGCACCGCAGCGATGGCCGCCGGGGCCGATTCCGCTGCGGGCTGCTCGGCAGTCACTGGTGCTTCAGGCACAGCCTGGCCTTCGGCGACAGCCTGGTCTTCCGGCTCGTCCAATGGGTGAATCTGCGTGGTGCCGTCGGCGCTTTCGACTTCGACGTGCTCCAGGGCGTTGCTGGTCAAGTCCTTGGTGCGCTGGGAGGCTTGGTCCTGCCACCAGACGAAGCCGCCACCAATCACGGCGATCAGCAACAACAGGCTGACGATACGCAGGATCGTATGGGACACCCGCACCGGCTCTTCGATGCGCCCCAGGCCATGGACGTTACTGCCCTGGGAGTCGGTGCCGGTGAACTGGTCGAATTGCTGGACCAATAGGGTCTGGTCGATATCCAGTAATTTGGCGTAGGCGCGGATATAGCCGCGGGCGAAGGTATGCCCAGGCAGCTTGTCGAACGCGCCGGCTTCCAGGTTGCCCAGGGACGTGGTGGTCAAATTGAGCTTGAGGGCCACTTCCGCCAGAGACCAACCATTGCTTTCGCGGGCCTGACGCAAGGTGTCGCCTGGGTTTACGCGATTAGCTGCTACAACTTCCGGGTGCGCGGCTTTCATCATTGCTCCGACAGGTATTGCTGATATTCCGGCGTACCGGGATAGAGTCGTTCGAGTTGCTGGCCATAACGTGCGGCCGTGTCGCGTTCTTCATGAACCGTCGCCAGGCGCACTCCGAGCAATAGACTACGTGCATTTTGCCCGCTGAGCAGGCTAAAACGCTCGTAATAGTCACGTGCCGGCACATAATGCCTGTCTTCGTAAGACAACTCAGCCATTTCGAGCAAGGCACGAGGCTGGCGACTGTTCAGGTGCAGGGCTTTTTCCAGGTGCTGGCGCGCGATATCACGCTGGCCGAGACGCTTGGAGGCCACCCCAAGGTTCTCGAACACCCGCGACCGCTCTGGGTAGAGGGTATCGGCGCAGGCTTGCTGGAAATAACGGGAAGCCTGGTCATAACGTTTCTGTTCGAACAGGAAGCTGCCGTAGTTATTCAGCAGCCGTGGATCGGCAGGACGCGAAGCCAAGGCCTTGTTGAAATACTGCTCGGCCAGCTCAGGCTCGGCCTGGGCCTGGAACACCAGGGCCAGTGCGCCATTGGCATCGGCATCGTCGCTGTCCAGTTCAAGAGCCTTCTTCAACGGCATCTTGGCCTGCTCGCTCATGCCTTGGCGCAGGTAACCCAAGCCCAGTTGCACATAAGCCACTCGCGCCTCTTCACGGCCCTTGCCGGTTTGCAAAGGGCTGTCATGGCCCGAAGAAACACAACCGGCCGAGAGACCGGTAACAAGCAACAGCAGCGCAAGGCGCAAGGGCATAGAGATCCTCTCTCAGGTTCGAGTCGCAGCGCTTTGCGGCATATCGTCGGCAGCGCTCAGTTCGCGCACCGCGATATAACGTTCGCTGCGACGGGTGCGATCCAGCACCTGTCCTACCAATTGGCCACAAGCGGCGTCGATGTCTTCACCACGGGTGGTGCGCACGGTGACGTTGTAGCCGGCCTGGTGCAGTTGATCCTGGAAACGGCGGATGGCGTTGTTGCTCGGCCGCTCGTAGCCAGAATGTGGAAACGGGTTGAAAGGAATCAGGTTGATCTTGCACGGGGTGTTCTTGAGCAGTTCGATCATCTCGACCGCGTGTTCGACCTTGTCGTTGATGTCCTTGAGCATGGTGTACTCAATGGTCAACACGCGCTTCTCGCCCAAGGTCGCCATGTAACGCTGGCAAGACTCGAGCAGCATCTTAAGCGGATACTTCTTGTTGATCGGCACCAATTGGTTACGCAATGCGTCATTGGGTGCGTGCAGCGACAACGCCAGGGAGACGTCGATGTGCTTGGCCAGCTCATCGATCATCGGTACCACACCGGAAGTCGACAGGGTCACACGGCGCTTGGAGATGCCGTAGCCCAGGTCGTCCATCATCAGGTGCATGGCGGCGATGACGTTATCGAAGTTCAGCAGCGGCTCACCCATGCCCATCATCACCACGTTGGTGATGGCACGGTCGACGGTTGCCGGGACGCTGCCAAAGGATTTGTTGGCAATCCACACCTGGCCGATGACTTCGGCGGCGGTGAGGTTGCTATTGAAGCCTTGCTTGCCGGTGGAGCAGAAACTGCAGTCCAGGGCACAGCCTGCCTGGGACGAAACGCACAAAGTGCCACGTTTGCCCTGGGGAATGTAGACGGTCTCGACGCAACTGCCGGACGCCACGCGCACCACCCACTTACGGGTGCCGTCGCTGGAGATGTCCTCGCTGACAACCTCGGGACCACGGACCTCGGCAATAACCTTGAGCTTGTCGCGCAGGGCCTTGCTGACGTTCGTCATGGCGTCGAAATCGTCGACACCAAAGTGGTGAATCCACTTCATTACCTGACCGGCACGGAAACGCTTCTCCCCGATTGAGTCGAAGAATTTTTCCATTTCCTGCTGAGTCAGACCCAGCAGGTTGGTTTTTACAGTCGATGTAGTCATGGATTCACCTTCACTCTTAAGCCAATGCTTAGCGAGTGGTTACTTCAGTAGCTGCGAAGAAGTACGAGATTTCGCGAGCAGCAGCGGCTTCGGAGTCCGAACCGTGTACAGCGTTGGCGTCGATGGAATCAGCGAAATCAGCACGGATGGTGCCGGCAGCTGCTTCTTTAGGGTTGGTAGCGCCCATCAGCTCACGGTTCAGAGCGATAGCGTTTTCGCCTTCCAGAACCTGAACAACAACAGGGCCGGAGATCATGAAGGCTACCAGGTCGCCGAAGAAGCCACGAGCGCTGTGCTCAGCGTAGAAGCCTTCAGCTTCAGCCTTGGACAGTTGCTTGAGTTTCGAAGCTACAACCTTCAGGCCGGCTTTTTCGAAACGAGTGGTGATCTCGCCGATGACGTTTTTTGCAACAGCGTCAGGCTTGATGATGGAGAAAGTACGTTGAACAGCCATGGTGTAACTCCAGAAACGGTAATTTACGAAAAATTAAACCCGCGAATTATACGCGGGTTCTTGGGTATTGCCTAACTGCGTAAGGGAGGCGTCAGTCCTGTTCTTCTTTCCAGGCAGTCTGGATCGCTTCCAAGACCTTTTCGCCGCCGCGGTCGCGCTCATCGTCAAACCCTGGCAAAGCCATGACCATGTCACGCAAAGCTACAAAGTTCAGCGAGTAGGGATCCATATCCGGATTGCCATCGGCCAACAGGATAGCGATCTCTTGCACATCAACCCATTTAAGACTCATGACACTTCCTTGAATCAATGCGGCGCTTCGGCCGCATGGTTGAGCGAATATTTCGGAATTTCGACGGTGATGTCTTCAGTCCCGACCTTGGCCTGACAGCTTAGGCGAGAAGTCGGCTCCAGGCCCCAGGCACGGTCAAGAAAGTCTTCTTCCAACTCGTCAGCTTCTTCCAGAGAGTCGAAACCCTCGCGAATGATGCAGTGGCAAGTGGTGCAAGCGCAGACACCGCCGCAGGCACTTTCGATCTCGATGTGGTTGTCATGGGCAACTTCGAGGATGGACTTGCCGGTCTCAGCCTCCACGACCATACCGTCCGGGCAATGCTCGGCGTGTGGCAGAAAAATGACCTGCGGCATCAATTATTCCTCAATTTCATTCAGGTTGCGGCCCGCCAGGGCGGCTTTTACCGTCTGGTTCATGCGGCGGGCGGCGAAGGCATCGGTCACTTGCGACAGGCGCTTGGTCTGCTGCTCGATGGCATAGCCATCGGAGCCTTTCATCAATTCGGCGAGTTCCTGCATCTGCAGGTCGATGACCATGCGCTCTTCGGCATCCAGCAGGCGTTCGCCGTCGACCTCCAGGGCGCCCTGCACCGCTTCGAGCAGGCGCTGGGCATCGACTTGCTGCTCGCGCAGCACGCGGGCGACCTTGTCGTCACCGGCATACTGGAACGAATCCTTGAGCATCTTGGCGATTTCGCCGTCGGTCAGGCCGTAGGACGGCTTGACCTGGATGCTGGCTTCAACGCCCGAGCCCAATTCTCGCGCGGCCACGCTGAGCAGGCCATCGGCGTCGACCTGGAAGGTCACGCGAATCTTCGCCGCACCCGCGACCATCGCCGGGATACCGCGCAGTTCAAAGCGTGCCAGGGAGCGACAGTCGCTGATCAGCTCGCGCTCGCCTTGCAGCACATGAATCATCATGGCCGTCTGGCCGTCTTTGTAGGTGGTGAAGTCCTGGGCGCGGGCGACGGGGATGGTGGTGTTGCGCGGAATCACCTTCTCCATCAGGCCGCCCATGGTTTCCAGACCCAGGGACAACGGAATTACGTCGAGCAGCAGCAGTTCGCCACCATCGCGCTTGTTGCCGGCCAGGGTATCGGCCTGGATCGCGGCACCAATGGCCACCACTTGATCCGGATCGATTTCAGTCAGCGGCTGACGGCCAAACGCTTCGGCAACAGCTTCGCGGACGCGCGGCACTCGGGTCGAACCACCGACCATCACCACGGCAGCGACATCTTCCAGCTCAACACCGGAATCACGCACGGCGCGGCGGCAAGCCTTGAGGCTGCGGGCGACCATCGGTTCGATCAACGAATCGAAGGCTTCACGGGTCAGCTGGGCCGACCAATTGCCGTAGGAAACGTCAACAGAGGCCGCATCAGTCAGGGCTTCTTTGGCGGCACAGGCAGTTTGCAGCAGATGGCGCTGCTCGCCCGGGTCCAGGTCAGCGGACAAACCGGCACTGCTGATGATCCAACCGGCGATCGCGTGGTCGAAGTCATCGCCGCCCAGGGCGGTATCACCGCCGGTGGCCAACACCTCAAAGACACCGCCAGTCAGGCGCAGGATTGAAATATCAAAGGTGCCGCCGCCCAGGTCGTAAATCGCGACCAAGCCTTCGGCATGCTGATCCAAGCCGTAAGCCACGGCAGCAGCGGTCGGCTCATTGAGCAGACGCAGCACGTTCAGGCCGGCGAGCTTCGCCGCATCCTTGGTGGCTTGGCGCTGAGCGTCATCAAAGTAGGCTGGAACCGTGATTACCGCGCCGACCAGTTCACCGCCCAAGGTGGTTTCCGCGCGCTGGCGCAGCACCTTGAGGATATCGGCCGACACTTCCACCGGACTTTTCAGGCCTTGGACGGTGTCGATGAACGGCATGTGCGACTCACCGCCGACAAAGCGGTACGGTAGCTGGTCGCCCAATTGCTTGACGTCGGACAACCCACGACCCATCAAGCGCTTGACCGACAGCACGGTGTTCAATGGATCGGTAGACGCTGCCAGCTTGGCCGACTCACCAACTTCGGTGCGATCAGCGTGATAGCGCACTGCCGACGGCAGGATCACCTGGCCATCAGCATCGGGCAGCGGCTCGGACAGGCCGCTGCGCAAGGCGGCGACCAGGGAATTGGTGGTGCCCAAGTCAATCCCGACCGCCAGACGACGCTGGTGCGGTTGAGGACTTTGGCCGGGTTCGGCGATCTGCAGTAGGGCCATGGTAATCAGGTCTTATCTGTCTTTCAGGCGTGCAACATGGGCAGCGCTGGGTTAATCGTCGAGGCGCTCTTCTAACTGGCGCACTTCGTAGGTGAGCTTGTCGAGGAACTGCATGCGCCGCATCAGGCGTTC
Source organism: Pseudomonas marginalis (assembly GCF_024169655.1). Taxonomy (GTDB): domain Bacteria; phylum Pseudomonadota; class Gammaproteobacteria; order Pseudomonadales; family Pseudomonadaceae; genus Aquipseudomonas; species Aquipseudomonas paraveronii. The sequence goes on from NZ_JALJWV010000001.1 coordinate 5,107,392, forward strand.
TGCCTGCTCACGTTGCGCTGCATCATCCCAACAGGCTGCGAAGCTTTCGTAGAGCGCATCCTGAGCCACTTTCAGACGCCGCTTGAAGGCCGCGACACCCGCCAGATCGGCTTCGTCCTGCAAGTCTTCGAGCTCTTCGCGCAACTGCATCTGCTGCATCAGAAAGTCCGGATCATGCACCGTGACTTCCAGCGGCAACTCACCACCATTCATCGCGAGCAGGTAACGCGCGCGTTTGGGGGGGCTTTTGAGCGTCTGATAGGCTTCGTTGAGGCTGGCCGATTGCTCCAGCGCCAGGCGTTGCTCACGCTCGGAAGCGTCAGCGAAGCGGTCCGGATGCACGCCACGCGCCAATTCACGGTAGCGCGTGGCAAGCTGCTCGAGGTCCAGCCGAAAGCTCGGCTGCAGCTCGAATAAAGCGAAATGACAAGGATTGCCCACAAGTAGCCTCAGATGTTGAAGCTTTCGCCGCAGCCACATTCACCGCGCACGTTGGGGTTGTTGAACTTGAAGCCTTCGTTCAACCCTTCCTTGACGAAATCGAGTTCGGTGCCGTCCAGGTAGGTCAGGCTTTTCGGGTCGATGATCACTTTCTCGCCGTGACTTTCGAACACCTGATCTTCCGCCACTACCTCGTCGACGAACTCCAGCACATAGGCAAGGCCGGAACAGCCCGTGGTGCGAACACCCAGACGAATCCCCTCACCTTTACCGCGCCCATCCAGGGAGCGTCGCACGTGCCGCGCAGCCGCTTCTGTCATGCTGATAGCCATCGTTGACTCCTTACTCGTCGCCAAATGCTTAGATCAAGCCTTTCTTCTGCTTGTAGTCGCGAACGGCAGCCTTGATGGCGTCTTCTGCGAGCACGGAGCAGTGGATTTTCACTGGCGGCAGAGCCAGTTCTTCGGCCAGTTGGGTGTTGCTGATAGTCACAGCCTCATCCAGGGTCTTGCCTTTCATCCATTCGGTCGCCAGGGAGCTGGAGGCGATAGCCGAACCGCAGCCGTAAGTCTTGAACTTGGCGTCTTCGATAACGCCCGCCTCATTGACTTTGATCTGCAGGCGCATCACATCGCCGCACGCCGGAGCGCCGACCATGCCGGTGCCGACATCAGGGTCTTCCGCGTCCATCTTGCCGACGTTGCGCGGGTTTTCGTAGTGGTCTATGACCTTTTCGCTGTAAGCCATGGTACTGAATCCTCACTCATCAGGGCCGCTCTGGAGCCCTGTAAAAACGCCTGCGTTTTCCGCCACGTTCCTACAGAGCTGGGGTGGCGGCTTCTATAGTTAGTGTGCCGCCCACTCGATCTTGGAAATATCGATGCCGTCTTTGTACATGTCCCACAGCGGCGACAAGGTGCGCAGCTTGGTGACGGCCTCGCAGACTTTCTGCGCGGCGTAGTCGACTTCTTCTTCGGTGGTGAAACGGCCAAACGTAAAGCGGATCGAGCTGTGCGCCAGTTCGTCGTTGCGGCCCAGGGCGCGCAGCACGTAGGACGGCTCAAGGGAGGCCGAGGTGCAGGCCGAACCGGACGAAACCGCCAGGTCCTTGAGCGCCATGATCAGCGACTCGCCTTCGACGTAGTTGAAGCTCAAATTCAGGTTGTGCGGTACACGGGCAGTCATGCTGCCATTGATGTACAGCTCTTCAAGGTTTTCGACCTGCTTGTAGAAGCGATCGCTCAGGCCCTTGATACGCACGTTTTCGGCAGCCATTTCTTCCTTGGCGATACGGAAAGCCTCGCCCATGCCGACGATCTGGTGGGTCGCCAGGGTGCCCGAACGCATGCCGCGCTCGTGACCGCCGCCGTGCATGGTGGCTTCGATGCGCACGCGAGGTTTGCGGCTCACGTACAGGGCACCGATGCCTTTAGGACCGTAGGTTTTGTGCGCCGAGAACGACATCAGGTCGACTTTCAGCTTCGACAGGTCGATGTCGACCTTGCCGGTGGACTGAGCAGCGTCGACGTGCAGCAACACACCTTTGGAGCGGGTCAGCTCGCCGATGGCCGCGATGTCGTTGATGGTGCCGATTTCGTTGTTCACGTGGATCACGGAAACCAGGATGGTGTCTTCACGCATCGCCGCCTCGATCATCGCCGGCGTCACGATACCGTCGGTGGTCGGCTCGAGGTAGGTGACTTCGAACCCTTCACGCTCCAATTGGCGCATGGTGTCGAGGACCGCCTTGTGCTCGATCTTGGTGGTGATCAGGTGCTTGCCTTTGGTCGCGTAGAAATGCGCGGCGCCCTTGATTGCCAGGTTGTCGGATTCGGTAGCACCGGAGGTCCAGACGATTTCGCGTGGGTCGGCACCCACCAGGTCAGCGACTTGGCGACGAGCGTTTTCAACCGCTTCTTCGGCTTTCCAGCCGAATACGTGGGAACGCGACGCCGGGTTGCCGAAGTTTCCGTCAACCAGCAGGCATTCGCTCATCTTTTGCGCGACACGCGGATCAACCGGGGTGGTCGCTGAGTAATCAAGGTAAATCGGCAATTTCATGGACTTTCTCCTAAATCAGGCTGGCTGGCGTGCCGTTAGCTCTTCGGCTGTCACTCGACGGCAGACGCTTCAATCTTGTCCAGACGCGGCGCCTTGGTGTTGCAACGGCGCTGGTCCTGACGCTGGGCTACTTCTTGCACCTCACGGCGAGTCACAAGATCAGCCAAGCTGATACCACTCAAAAACTCATGGATCTGCAGGCTCAAGTCACACCACAAGTGGTGGGTCAGGCAGGTGTCGCCGGCGTGGCAATCACCCAAACCCTGGCATTTGGTGGCATCGACGGATTCGTTGACCGCGTCGATCACCTGGGCCACCTGGATACCCTGCATATCGCGCGACAGTTGATAGCCGCCACCCGGCCCACGCACGCTGGAGACCAGATTGCTGCGGCGCAATTTGGCGAACAACTGTTCGAGGTAGGACAGGGAAATGCCTTGGCGCTCGGAGATATCGGCCAGGGACACCGGCCCAGTTTGCGCGTGCAAAGCCAAGTCAAGCATGGCGGTCACCGCGTATCGGCCTTTTGTAGTCAGTCTCATGGACAAGTACCAAGGTGTTTCAGAATGGGAGCAAGTATGCGATTCCCGAGTATTTAAGTCAACTATAAGACCTAGTACTTTAGTCAGGATTAGCCGCAAAAAGGGCGCGCAAATAATATCAGGATGGGGTGGGGACGAACAGCAGGAACAGGGCCGAGCAGGAATTCAGAGACCAATGGAGATCAACATGTGGGAGGGTGCTTGCTCCCGATAGCGACGGATCAGTCAATGTATTGGGTGACTGACCACCGCTATTGGGGGCAAGCCCCCTCCCACAGGGGACTTTTGGTGATCGCGAGGCTTCAGCCAGCCTTGGTGGCGGCTTCGTCTTTGATCTCGGCGAAGTCCTCTTCGCGCAGCTCAGGCAGGTCTTTCGCACAATAGCTGCTGCCCAACTCCTTCAGCGCGCCGCACATGCCGTCCAGCTTGCCGTCTACCGCTTGCAGGTGGTCAAGCAACTGACCGATGGCACGGGCCACCGGGTCGGGCATGTCTTCGCTGACGCCGTAGGCATCGAAGCCGATCTTCTCGGCCATAGCCTTGCGTTTGGCTTCCTGCTCATCACCGACTTCCGGCTTGACGATGATCCGCCCTGGAATCCCAACCACGGTTGCCCCCGGCGGCACGGCTTTGGTCACCACTGCATTGGAGCCGACCTTGGCCCCAGCCCCCACAGTGAACGGACCCAGCACCTTGGCGCCCGCCCCTACCACCACGCCGTTTTCCAGGGTTGGGTGGCGCTTACCTTTATTCCAACTGGTGCCGCCCAGGGTCACGCCCTGGTACAGGGTCACGTCATCACCAATTTCGGCGGTCTCGCCAATGACGATGCCCATGCCGTGGTCGATGAAGAAGCGGCGGCCGACCTTGGCGCCCGGGTGAATCTCGATGCCGGTCAACCAGCGCCCAAAGTTGGACACCACCCGCGCCAGCCATTTCCAACCCATGCCCCACAAGGCGCCGGACAGGCGATGAATCCAGATCGCATGCATGCCCGGGTAGCAGGTCAGCACTTCAAAGGCATTGCGCGCCGCCGGGTCACGGTGGAAAACACTCTGGATATCTTCTCGCAAACGCTCGAACATTTTTAATCCTTCCGCTTAAGAAGCTCGCCACGGGCCGCTTTCTGGGTTTCCGTGAGGATGCCACGCAATATATTCATTTCCGCTCGGCTGACCGAGCTGCGTCCGTACAGGCGACGCAGGCGCGCCATCAAGTGCCGGGGCTTTTCCGGATCGAGGAATTCGATGGCCACCAGGGTTTGCTCCAGGTGCTCATAGAACCGTTCCAGCTCGTCCATGGTGGCCAACTCGCCACTTTTGGTCGATGCCACTTCATCCTTCTCGACCTTGCTCGGCTGCCCTTCAGCGGCCAGCCAGGCCATGCGCACTTCGTAACTCAACACCTGCACCGCCGCCCCGAGGTTCAGCGAGCTGAACTCAGGGTCTGATGGAATATGCACGTGATAATGACATCGCTGCAGCTCTTCATTGGTCAGGCCGGAGTCTTCACGACCGAACACCAGGGCGATTTCAGCGCCGCCGGCGGCTTCCTCCACCACTTTGGTCCCGCATTCACGCGGATCGAGCAATGGCCAAGGGATTCGACGGTCGCGGGCGCTGGTGCCGAGCACCAGGTTGCAGCCGACCAATGCATCTTCCAAGGTGGCGACGACCTGGGCTTTTTCAAGGATGTCATTGGCGCCGGAGGCCCGGGCATCGGCCTCGTGGTGCGGGAACACGCGCGGCTCGACCAGCACCAGGCGCGTCAGCCCCATGTTTTTCATGGCTCGCGCCACCCCGCCGATATTGCCGGGATGACTGGTATTGACCAAGACGACACGAATGTTTTGCAGCAAGGGAGGCGCTCTCGGACACGGGAAAGGGGAGCAAATCTTACAGAACAGCCTAAGGTTATGCCATGAAAGCTCACGTCGTCCTTCACCTGAAGAAAGTTTCTGCTAGAATGCTCGGCTTTCTTTAACAACCTTAGGTGACACATCCATGCAGCCCATGCTGAATATCGCGCTGCGCGCCGCCCGCAGCGCCAGTGAATTGATCTTCCGCTCCATCGAGCGCCTGGATACCATCAAGGTCGACGAAAAAGACGCCAAGGATTATGTATCCGAGGTGGATCGCGCCGCCGAACAGAAAATCATCGACGCCCTGCGCAAGGCCTACCCTACCCACGGCATTCTCGGCGAAGAAACCGGCATGCATAAAGGCAGCGGCGAAGGCGAAGACTACCTGTGGATCATCGACCCACTGGATGGCACCACCAACTTCCTGCGCGGCATCCCGCACTTTGCCGTGAGCATCGCGTGCAAATACCGTGGCCGCCTGGAACACGCCGTTGTGCTGGACCCGGTTCGCCAGGAAGAATTCACCGCCAGCCGTGGCCGTGGCGCCCAGTTGAACGGTCGTCGCCTGCGCGTCAGCGGCCGTACCAGCCTGGACGGCGCCCTGCTGGGCACCGGCTTCCCATTCCGTGACGACCAGATGGACAACCTGGACAACTACCTGGGCATGTTCCGCGCCCTGGTTGGCCAGACCGCCGGCATCCGCCGCGCCGGTGCAGCCAGCCTGGACCTGGCCTATGTGGCCGCCGGTCGTTTTGATGCGTTCTGGGAGTCGGGCCTGTCCGAGTGGGACATGGCAGCGGGCGCCCTGCTGATCCAAGAGGCCGGCGGCCTGGTGAGCGACTTCACCGGTGGTCACGACTTCCTGGAAAAGGGCCACGTGGTTGCCGGTAACACCAAATGCTTCAAGGCAGTATTGACGGCGATCCAGCCGCACCTGCCGGCGTCGCTGAAGCGCTAAGCGAGCGAGCACAAAAAAGCACCCCTCGGGGTGCTTTTTTTATGCCTGGGATTTGGTGTGAGCTTAAATACCAGCAACACCACAAGCCAACTGTGGGAGGGGGCAAGCCCCCTCCCACATTGTGAACTGTGCCAGGCCCGGGGTTATTGCTGGTTCTGGCCCAGAATCAGACGCCCCTCTTTATCGACCGGGATCTGACCGCCTGGATCACGATCCATACGCACCGTACCTTCCTTGCCACCCAAGGTGTAACGCACGTCATAGCCGACAACCTTGTCGCTGATGTCGTTGACGGTGTTACAGCGGGTTTGCGTGGTGGTGTAGGTATCGCGGTTCTGCATGCCTTCCTGAACCTTGTTACCGGCGTAGCCGCCACCGACCGCACCGGCTACGGTGGCCAGCTTCTTACCGTTACCGCCACCGACCTGGTTACCCAACAGGCCACCGGCCAGCGCACCGACCACCGTACCGACGATCTGGTGTTGATCCTGCACCGGCTTCTGCCGGGTCACTGCGACGTCCTTGCAGACCTCGCGAGGCGTTTTAATCTGGGTGTTCACCGGCTGCACCGCCAGCACTTGCGCATACTCAGGGCCGCTTTTTACCAGGCTGTAGGTGGCAACAGCACCCCCGGCAGTCACACCGACAGCACCCAATACCGCACCAACCAGCAACGACTTGTTCACGTTGAACCTCCTGACCATCACAAACGGACCGAAAGATCCGCGCTATACCCAGCCTTGGAGCAAAAAAAAAGGCGCGAGTTCAATACTCGCGCCTTCTTTGTAACAACAAATCAACGCTCACCCATCAAGGGCGGTCGTCGACCTCCTTGCCAGTCGCGGCCGGAGGGATCAGGTCTTCGCTGTTGAGGTTCAGCCAGATCAGTACCACGTTGGCGATGTAGATCGACGAGTAGGTGCCCGCCAGAACGCCGATAAACAGCGCCAGGGAGAAGCCCCACAGGTTGTCACCACCGAAGATCATCAGTGCCGCGATCGCCAGCAAGGTGGAGATCGACGTCGCCATGGTCCGCAACAGGGTCTGAGTGGTGGAGATGTTGATGTTCTCGATCAGCGTCGCCTTGCGCAGTACGCGGAAGTTCTCTCGAACCCGGTCGAATACCACGATGGTGTCGTTGAGGGAGTAACCAATGATCGCCAGCACGGCAGCCAGTACGGTCAGGTCGAAGGTGATCTGGAAGTACGCCAGGATACCCACGGTTACCACCACGTCATGGATCAGCGACACAATGGCGCCAACCCCGAATTTCCACTGAAAGCGGAAAGCCAGGTAGATCATGATGCCGCCGAGCGCCATCAGCATGCCGAGACCACCCTGGTCGCGCAGCTCTTCACCCACTTGCGGGCCGACGAACTCGACGCGCTTGACCGATGCCGGGTTATCACCGCCGACCTTCTGCAAGGCCTCGGCGACCTGATGACCCAGTTGCGGGTCTTCGCCCGGCATGCGCACCAGCAGGTCGGTGGTCGCACCGAAGCTCTGCACGATGGCTTCGTGATAGCCGGCCTTGACCAGCTCGCTGCGCACCAGGCTAACGTCGGCCGGCTTCTCATAGGTCAGCTCGATGAGCGTACCGCCGGTGAAGTCCAGACCGTAGTTCAGGCCCTTATGGAACCAGCTGAACAACGCCAGAACGGTAAGGAGCACAGTGACGCCGAACGCAATATTGCGAACGCCCATGAAGTTGATTGTACGTAACATGGCAGCCCCTTAAATCCACAACTTCTTGAAGTCACGCCCGCCAAAGATCAGGTTGACCATTGCGCGGGTCACCATGATGGCCGTGAACATCGAGGTAAAGATCCCGAGGGACATGGTCACCGCAAAACCTTTGACCGGGCCGGTGCCCATGGCAAAGAGAATCCCGCCGACCAGCAATGTGGTCAGGTTGGAGTCGAGAATCGCGGTAAATGCCCGGCCGAAGCCTTCGTTGATTGCGCGCTGCACGGTCATGCCGGCGGCGATCTCTTCACGAATCCGCGAGAAGATCAGCACGTTGGCGTCCACCGCCATACCCATGGTCAGCACGATACCGGCGATGCCTGGCAGGGTCAGCGTAGCCCCCAGCAGCGACATCAAGGCCAGCAACATCACCATGTTGCCCGCCAGGGCCACGGTGGCGATGATGCCGAAGAAGCGGTAGATGGCGATGATGAACAGCGACACGAACAGCATGCCCCACAAGGCCGCATCGACACCTTTGGTGATGTTGTCGGCACCCAGGCTCGGGCCGATGGTGCGTTCTTCAGCGAAGTACATCGGCGCAGCCAGGCCACCGGCACGCAGCAGCAGGGCCAGCTCGGACGATTCACCCTGGCCGTTCAGGCCGGTGATGCGGAATTGAGCACCCAGCGGCGACTGGATGGTCGCCAGGCTGATGATCTTCTTCTCTTCCTTGAAGGTCTGCACCGGCACGTCTTTCTCGACGCCGTTGACCATTTGCTTGGTGTAGGTGGTCACCGGGCGCTGCTCGATGAAGATCACCGCCATGCTGCGACCGACGTTGCTGCGCGTGGCGCGGCTCATCAGCTCGCCGCCGTGGCCATCCAGGCGGATGTTCACTTCAGGCGTACCGTGCTCGCCGAAACCGGCCTTGGCGTCAGTCACCTGGTCGCCGGTGATGATCAAACCACGCTCGATCTGCGCCGCAGGGCGGTTGCCTTCACGGAACTCGAAGGTCTCGGAAGTGGCTTTGGAAGCACCCGGCTCAGCGGCCAGACGGAATTCCAGGTTGGCCGTCTTACCGAGGATACGCTTGGCTTCAGCAGTGTCCTGCACGCCCGGCAGCTCAACCACGATGCGGTTGGCGCCCTGACGCTGAACGATCGGCTCGGCCACACCCAGCTCGTTGACGCGGTTACGTACCGTGGTCAAGTTCTGCTTGATGGAGTATTCGCGGATTTCCGCCAGCTTGGCCGGGGTCATCGCCAGACGCAGTACAGGCTGACCGTTGAGGTCGGCCGGTACGATGTCGAAATCGTTGAAGTTCTTGCGGATCAGCCCACGGGCCTGTTCGCGCGCGGCCTCGTCAGAGAAGCCCAACTGGATGGCACCGTTGAGCTGCGGCAGGCTGCGATAACGCAACTTCTCTTTACGCAGCAGGCTCTTCACGTCGCCTTCGTAGACTTTCAGGCGTGCGTCGAGGGCTTTGTCCATGTCGACTTCCAGCAGGAAGTGAACACCACCGGACAAGTCCAGACCCAGCTTCATCGGGTGCGCGCCAATGCTGCGCAGCCATTTTGGCGTGGTCTGTGCCAGGTTGAGCGCGACAACATAGTCGTCACCCATGGCCTTGCGCACGACGTCTTTGGCCGGCAACTGGTCTTCTTGCTTGGTCAGGCGCAACAAGCCGCCCTTCGCGTCAGCTGCCAGGGTTGCCGCTTTAACCTGGATACCCGCATCGGTGAGCGCTTTGCTCGCGCGTTCCAGGTCAGCCTGATTGACCTTCAGCGAAGTGCTGGCGCCAGAGATCTGGATCGCAGGGTCATCAGGATAGAGATTGGGAGCGGAATAAATAAAACCGATCGCCAGCACCGCCAGGATCAGTAGGTATTTCCACAGAGGGTATTTGTTCAGCATCACGCCGCCCGCTTATAACGCGGGGCGCCTTGCGCGCCCCGTCGATTGGTAAAGGTTGTTACTCAGATCGCTTTGAGCGTGCCTTTAGGCAGCGTGGCGGCGATGGCGCCCTTCTGGAACTTCATTTCTACGGTGTCGGAGACTTCCAGAACCACGAAAGCATCGGAAACCTTGGTGATCTTGCCCGCGATACCGCCGGTCGTCACAACTTCGTCACCTTTCTGCAGGCTGCCGAGCAGGTTTTTCTGCTCTTTGGCGCGTTTGGCCTGTGGACGCCAGATCATCAGGTAGAAGATGACCAGGAAGCCGACCAGGAAAATCCACTCGAAACCACCGCCCATAGGGCCGGCAGCAGCAGGCGCAGCGGCATCAGCCATGGCGTTAGAGATAAAAAAGCTCATTTAGCACTCCAGTTGCAAATAGTGAATCTTAGGGTCGGAAAACTCAGTCCAAGGGCGGCACAGGGAGCCCGCGCTTGGCATAGAAGGCATCGACGAAGGCGGCCAATGTACCCTGTTGAATAGCCTCGCGCAAACCAGCCATCAGGACTTGGTAGTGACGCAAATTGTGGATGGTATTCAACATGCTACCCAGCATTTCCCCGCACTTGTCCAGATGGTGCAGATAAGCACGGGAGAAGTTCTGGCAGGTGTAGCAGTCACAGGTGGGATCGAGCGGCGAATCATCATGGCGATGGAACGCGTTACGGATCTTCAGCACGCCTGTATCGATGAACAGATGCCCATTGCGGGCATTACGGGTTGGCATCACGCAATCGAACATGTCCACACCGCGGCGCACACCCTCTACGAGATCTTCCGGTTTGCCAACGCCCATAAGGTAACGAGGTTTGTCAGCCGGCATCAGACCCGGCAGGTAATCCAGCACCTTGATCATCTCGTGCTTGGGCTCACCTACCGACAAACCACCGATGGCCAGGCCGTCGAAGCCGATCTTGTCCAAGCCTTCCAGCGAGCGTTTACGCAGGCTTTCATGCATGCCGCCCTGGACGATACCGAACAGCGCTGCGGTGTTGTCGCCGTGGGCGTTCTTCGAGCGCTGGGCCCAACGCAGCGACAACTCCATGGAAACCCGCGCAACGTCTTCATCGGCCGGGTACGGCGTGCATTCGTCGAAAATCATCACGATGTCGGAGCCCAGGTCGCGCTGGACCTGCATCGACTCTTCCGGGCCCATGAACACTTTGGAACCGTCGACCGGCGAGGCGAAGGTCACGCCCTCCTCCTTGATCTTGCGCATGGCGCCCAGGCTGAACACCTGGAAACCACCCGAGTCAGTGAGGATCGGGCCTTGCCACTTCATGAAGTCATGCAGGTCGCCGTGCTTCTTGATCACTTCCGTGCCCGGGCGCAGCCACAGGTGGAAGGTGTTGCCGAGGATGATTTCGGCGCCAGTGGCGACGATGTCGCGCGGCAGCATGCCTTTGACGGTGCCGTAGGTGCCGACCGGCATGAACGCCGGGGTCTCCACCGTACCGCGCGGAAAGGTCAGACGACCGCGACGGGCCTTGCCGTCAGTGGCCAGCAATTCAAACGACATACGACTCATAGTTGTTCCTCTGGGCCGCGTGGCGCCGGATTACGGGTGATAAACATCGCATCACCGTAGCTGAAAAAACGGTATCCATTGTCGATGGCGGCTTGATAAGCGGCCATGGTCTCCGGATAACCGGCAAATGCCGACACCAGCATCAACAGCGTGGATTCCGGCAAATGGAAGTTGGTCACCAAGGCATCGACCACATGAAACGGCCGGCCAGGGTAAATAAAGATATCGGTGTCGCCACTGAACGGCTTGAGCACGCCATCACGCGCCGCGCTCTCCAGGGACCGCACGCTGGTGGTGCCCACGGCAATAACCCGCCCGCCGCGCGCCTTGCACGCGTTGACCGCGTCCACCACGTCCTGGCTGACTTCCAGCCATTCGCTGTGCATATGGTGGTCTTCGATGTTATCCACACGCACCGGCTGAAACGTGCCGGCCCCCACGTGCAGGGTCACATACGCGCTCTCGACGCCCTTGGCGGCGATCGCATCCAGCAGCGGCTGGTCGAAATGCAGCCCGGCCGTCGGCGCGGCCACGGCGCCGAGGCGCTGGGAGTAGACCGTCTGATAGCGCTCGCGGTCCGAGTCTTCGTCGGGGCGGTCTATATAAGGAGGCAACGGCATATGGCCGACGCGCTCCAGCAGCGGCAACACTTCCTCGGCAAACTTGAGCTCGAACAACGCATCATGGCGCGCCACCATCTCGGCTTCGCCACCGCCATCGATCAGCAGGGTCGAACCCGGTTTCGGCGACTTGCTGGAACGCACATGGGCCAGCACGCGATGGCTGTCCAGCACCCGTTCCACCAGAATTTCCAGCTTGCCGCCGGAGGCTTTCTGGCCGAACAGCCGCGCCGGAATCACCCGGGTATTGTTGAACACCATCAAATCGCCTGGGCGCAAATGCTCAAGCAAATCAGTGAATTGACGGTGTGCGAGGGCACCGCTCACCCCGTCCAGGGTCAGCAGTCGACTGGCGCGACGCTCGGCCAAAGGGTGGCGAGCGATCAGCGAATCAGGGAGCTCAAAAGTAAAGTCAGCAACGCGCATGATGGGGTTCGTCTAGCAGGGCCGGGAAGTCTAGCGGAAATAGTCAAAATTGACCATGAAACGTGATTGACCAACGGTAATCTCATCTCTATACTTCGCCGCCATTGAGCCCTGATGGCGGAATTGGTAGACGCGGCGGATTCAAAATCCGTTTTCGAAAGAAGTGGGAGTTCGATTCTCCCTCGGGGCACCATCTTAAAAAAAGACCTTGAAATTCAAGGTCTTTTTTTTCGCCTGTCGAAAAGTGGGCAACCCGCAAAATCCCTGGCCACCGCTCCCTCAACTTGAAACACGTCCCTTGTGGGAGCTGGCTTGCCTGCGATAGCGTCAGCCGCAACGCCCTCAAACCACCTGACTAAATACCCGCCACTTCACCCTCCTCCATCACCCCATTGGGCAACATCCCATTCGCCAAATCATCCACCACCGCCTTCGCCATCTCCCCCAAATAATGCGCCGCCCAGGCATAACGATCCGCGCCTGTGTCCATGGCGGCATCCAACGCCAGCAGTTTTGAACAGTGCAGCAACTCGGAGGCATGCTCCAGGGCATCGCGGATGGGCACGCCGGAATTGACGCGGAATAGCCGGTGAAAGTTGGGCTGTTTGCCGCAGGTGGAAAAGGTGATGACGCCGAGGGTTTTGTTGAGGGGTGGGTTGATCATTGGACACCTCCTGGATGGGCGGAGGTGTGGGTGGTGGGGTTGTGAGGGTATGGCCTGTCAGAAATGCTCATTGCTTAAGCTCCTAATATAGTGAGCCTATTGTTTCTCGGATTCTCAAGTCCGGTCGCTGGGTTGGAAGCGACGGGGAGGAAGTTAGCGCAGGAGCGATTGGGGTTGAAAGTCAGTATCTGTGGCGAAAAATTTCCGTTAGGTCGGTCGGGGTTGGCGAACGACGCCGATTCCCCCCCAGATGCAGGAAACAACCGGGGTCTGCTCCCGATTACCTCCGGGAAAACGTGTTGGTTTAATGGGCATCAGAAATGACAGTGTGCGCCGACGCGATGGCTGATATCTTTCCCGCGCGCCCAATCGCGTCCAATCAACGCCGATCCCATCAAGGAAGATAAAAACAATGAAAGTATTGCTCATCGCTTCGCTAGGAATGTTGTCGCTGACTCAAACATCACTATCCTTCGCGGATAATGCTAATGGAAAAAATCTCTATCTACAGCGATGCAGCATGTGCCATGGAATGGATCTCAAAGCAACAGGACCGCTGGCTAAAAAAAGTAATCCGCCGACTCCTGATCTAACAACGCTCGCTTTCAAAAAACGATTAAATGATTATCCGGGCGTGATTGTGTCTTCGATAATACTTCGCCCAAATGGCGACTTAATTCCAAAAACCTTGCGAGAGAATGGAGTAAAGCTATCGCCGCACTCATGGAGCGTTAAGGATTTTCGCGATTTAAATCAATACATGGGTGGCGTTATTTCACAAGCCCGATGACCGTCGAAGTGCCTGGTCCTGTGCTGTCTCCGTGGATTGACATGACGTTTTAAGCGCTCTGCCAACAGTTCAAACTCGATACCTTTGCTACAGATTGGCCTACGCTGGAGCTGCAGGCTGCCGAGAAAGAAACGAAGAGCGCGCTGCGGTTATCGCAGGAACTCAACGGCTCAACAGCCACATGAACGGTGATTTTTAGAATAGCTAACATGACGACCAAGCCTTCTGCGCAAGTATCCCGCGCTGAGTAACCGTCCGTTCAGCACCCACTCCTGACCGTTCTCCAAATTAGCCAAGATAGTGGACACCATTTTTAAGCGGACGCGATCACTCTAATCGCTAGGATTTCCATGCGCCAATGAAGCTCCTACCCCAAACCCTTCAAGGCCCAGATCGTACAGGAATGCCTGCAACCCGGTGCCTCAGTTTCCAGCGTCGCCATCAGCCACGGCATCAATGCCAACGTGATTCGCAAGTGGCTGCCGATATACCGTGAGAAACCCGTCGCGCCACTTCCGGCGTTTGTACCGCTGCAACCGATGCCTAAACGGCACGCTGATGAAGCGGCGTCTATCGCACTGCCGCTGGGCGACAAATACATCACGGTCAAATGGCCCGTATCCGACCCAGACGGCTGCGCACGCTTCATCCGTGGCCTCTCGCAATGATCCGCATCGATGCTATCTGGGTCGCCACCGAGCCGATGGACATGCGCGCAGGCACCGAAACTGCGTTGGCCCGCGTGGTAGCGGTGTTCGGTGCGGCGAAGCCGCACTGCGCCTATCTGTTTGCCAACCGCCGCGCCAACCGGATGAAGGTGTTGGTACACAATGGCGTGGGCATCTGGCTTGCCGCACGCAGGTTGAACCGAGGCAAGTTTCACTGGCCCGGCACTCATCGCGGCCAGGAAGTCGAACTCGACGCTGAACAACTGCAAGCGTTGGTGCTCGGTTTGCCATGGCAGCGGGTTGGCGCCAACGGCGCAATTACAGTGATTTAGTCCCGCCTTTGAGCTGTGGTGGATGAGTTGCTTTGGTAAAATCCACGGCATGACTTCCTCGCCCAACCTCGACCAAATGACACCCGAACAACTGCGCGCCCTCGCTACGCAGTTGCTATCGAAGGTCGACACCATGGGCCGGAAGATCCATCGTGACGAGACGATCATCGAACAGCTCTCTCACGAAATCGCCATCCTCAAGCGCCACAAGTTCGCTAAGCGCAGCGAGCAGATCAGCCCGGCGCAAGGCAGCTTGCTGGATGACCTGCTCAACACCGACCTTGAGGCCATCGAGGCAGAGCTGAACGCGCTTCGTCCTGCCCCGACGTCGGACGAAATCCGCCAAAAGCCCAAGCGCGCGCCGCTTCCGCCGCAGTTTCCTCGTACCGTCATTCGTCATGAGCCAGAGAACACCCAGTGCGTCTGCGGGTGCCAGCTTCAGCGCATCGGCGAAGATGTCAGTGAGAAGCTGGATTACACACCGGGCGTGTTTACCGTTGAGCAGCATGTACGTGGAAAGTGGGCCTGCCGCCAGTGCGAAACACTGATCCAGGCGCCGGTGCCGGCACAGGTGATCGACAAGGGCATCCCCACTGCTGGCCTGTTGGCTCACGTAATGGTGGCCAAGTTTGCCGACCCTCTTCCGCTGTACCGCCAGGAAAAGATCTTTGGCCGTGCAGGCCTGGCAATTCCGCGTTCATCGGCTGCATGGCGCACGCCCGCCGCAAGTTCTTCGACCTGCATGTGGCGAACAAAAGCCAACTGGCCGAACAAGCACTGCACTCAATCGGTGGCCTGTACGAGATCGAGCGGCAAGCCAAAGAAATGAGCGATGAAGACCGTAGGCGATTACGCCAGGAAATAGCGGTTCCCATCGCAGCGAAGCTACATGAGTGGATGCTGGCCCAGCGTGAGCTTGTGCCAGAAGGCTCGGCTACGGCCAAGGCTTTGGACTACAGCTTGAAACGATGGGTAGCGCTAACGCGCTACCTGAATGATGGTGCCGTGCCCATCGACAATAACCCGGTCGAAAACACGATCAGGCCATGGGCGCTTGGGCGCTCCAATTGGTTGTTCGCTGGGTCTCTTCGCAGCGGTAAACGAGCGGCAGCGATTATGAGTTTGATCCAGTCGGCGCGCATGAATGGGCACGATCCGTATGCCTATCTCAAAGATGTGCTGACTCGGCTGCCGACACAGCGGGCAAGTGAGATTGGAATGTTGTTACCCCAATGCTGGACTCATTCATCGTCTCAAGCGATCAGTCATTCTTGAGCTTGCTCCATGCTCAGCAAAAAACCTTAGTCGAGTGGATTGAATGATCGATTCATGGCTACCACGTCGCCATGGGTCGGGTTCGGCCCGAGCCACTTGAAATGCTCAGGCAATCGATCTCGTTTAGCGGCTGCCTGCCCTCTGATAGCTGCTGATAAAGCCCTACGCATAGTCTCAGCATCGTAATCACAGCAATAGCCTGGTGTAGACGGCTGTTGCCTCCAGGACTCCTCAAGCGAGCCTGCGTCAACCGGATCGAAACCTACCTGATCTACCAGAGTCATCACTGTTTCTTTGGCTTTCTCATCGTCACCCGCTACCGCCGCTGCCAAGCGACCTGGTGTACCGTCCGGAACGCCCAACTCTGCCAATGTGTAGGCGAGCACATTGTTGAAAGCCTTGATTACTGGTCGCCCAATCTGCTTCGTCACCCAAACGCTTTCCGTCATCCCTTGATCAATTTCAGCAATGCGCGGGTCACGCAAACCAGGGTAGTAGTTGCTGGTATCCACAACAGGGATGCTGTCGGGTACGGAGGTAAATAGGTCAGAAGGGAGTGTGCTCAATGCTGGCAGAGGTATCGACAGCACTACCACATCCGCGCCATCCACTGCGCCCCGAATGTCTACAGGCTCCGCTCCGATTTCTTCGGCGAATGCACGAACGCCGTTGACACCTCCAGAATTTGCCACGCGGATCTCATGGCCAGCAGCTCTTAGCTTACGAGCAATGGTGCCGCCGATGTTACCCGTTCCAATGATGCCGATTTTCATGGTTAAGCCTCAGTAATCGTTTGCTTGCACCGATTCTAGGCGGCTGATGTAATAATGGTAAGTACCTACCAAAAGGTGGGTAGCACACCTTCGAGAAAGAAATGGAACGGGATTGGGATTGCGGCGATCCGCAAAATCGGTTGAATTGGGCCGAAGCAACGACTGAGACTCTTCGCGTGCTGGAAGGGAAATGGAAAATCATCATCTTGTGCCAGCTTTTCGCAGCCAAAGGTGCGCTTCGTTTCTCGGATCTAGAGAAGCTGATCGAGGGAATAAATCAGAAGATGCTGATTCAACAGCTAAAGCAGTTAGAAAAGGATGGCATCGTGCTGCGCACGGTGTACCCGCAAGTGCCACCCCGGGTGGAGTACCAGCTCACCCAGATCGGCCATGCACTCGGGCCGTCAATCCAGGCATTGATCGAGTGGGCCGAGATGAGGCGCGATCACATTTGATTGCGGTCGAGAATCCGCCGCACAGTACACTCTACCCCTAGAAAATAGCTGTCGAGACGGGTTTGCCGGACTTAGGGTTATCGCCACATTCGACCAAAGCAATCGCTTGTGGTGCAGCATTAGTCTCAGATCAATGAATTACGTCTGCGGTGCGATAATCCGCT
Organism: Pseudomonas marginalis; assembly: GCF_024169655.1. Taxonomy (GTDB): domain Bacteria; phylum Pseudomonadota; class Gammaproteobacteria; order Pseudomonadales; family Pseudomonadaceae; genus Aquipseudomonas; species Aquipseudomonas paraveronii. The sequence continues at coordinate 5,124,594 of NZ_JALJWV010000001.1, forward strand.
GGAAAACATCTTTAAAATAAGAAGGATAATTGTCGAGAACTCGCTCGAAATCGGCTTGATTGTCACGTATCAAATTACGAGCTTCGTAGCTCGTCTCCGCTGTATCAAAAATCGTAAACGCCATGTGCTGTGCTATTACTCGCTCAGAAAATCCTGCCTCGTAATACGAGATAGACTCTTCGCTAGGAAGCCCGTATTTCAAGCGTTTCTGAAGAAGATCTGCATACCATCTAAATCCATCTCCAATCTCCTCTGATCACCTGCCGCTACTTCACCTGCGCTTCCCCAAACAGCCAATGCGCAAATGCCTGGATGGGCACGCGGCTCAGTTCAAGGGGCTCGGGCAACACGAGGCAAAAGGTCTTTGCGACATTCTTCTCCTGCGGCCATGGCGCAACCAGCCGGCCTTGTGCCAGCTCTGCTTCCACGTACAGGCGCGGTACAAGCGCCACTCCAAGACCCGCCAGTGCGGCCTCGATCAACATCGCATGCAAATCGTAGCGCGCGCCCATCGCTGGGTTGCTCAGGACAATCCCGGTTTCCTGGGCATAGCGCTGCCACGCGTCCGGGCTCTGTCGTCGGTGTAATCGCGGGAGTGAATCCAGAGCCGTTGCCTGCTTGCCCGGACTCAGGAGGCCAGGGTGACAAACCGGAATTAACACTTCGTTCAACAGGCGGTGCGTGTGCATGCCCGTCCAGGCCGGGTGCTCAAAATGGATGGCGGCGTCAAAACCGCTGCCAGCGAGCACGAACGGTTCCATACGTTCCGAGAGGTGCACGCAGATATTCGGGTGTTGTTGACCAAAGCCGGACAACCGAGGAATTAGCCAGCGCAGGGCAAAGGTTGGGCTGACGGCGATATCCAGGCTTGCGCCGTTTCTGGGCTGGCCCATCAGATACTGGCTGTCCCTGTCGAGGCGCTCGAGTAGTTCGCGCACTTGCGCCGCGTAGCGCTCACCGCCAGGCAAGAGCCGCACGCGGTTGCCAACGCGCTCGAATAGGGTGACGCCCAGAAAGGCTTCCAGGCGGCCTATCTGCCGACTGATTGCGCCCTCGGTCAAGGCCAATTCGTTTGCGGCACGGGCGAAGCTGCCATGGCGGGCTGCTGCTTCAAAGGCAATCAGGGCAGCATTACTAGGGAGCTTTCGACGCATGGTCTTTCCTGAAATCAAGGCAATCAGCTTGATGTTTAGTCACTGAAGGGTGCCGAAAAATCGTTTTATGGGTCATTACCGTGCCACTAGCATGATGGAACATCAATCCGTGAAGTGACGTTATGATTTACACAGTCGAATGCAACTACGCTGACCCCGCCAGCGAAGCCGAATGGAATGGGTTTTACAGCCTGGAAAAACTGCCGGCGCTGATCTCGGTGAGCGGTTTCAGCTCCTCACAGCGCTTCAAAGCCTTGAGCGGCACTTGCCCGGCCTACCTGGCCTTACATTCAGTCGACACGCTTGCCGTATTGCAGAGCGATGAGTACCGCCAAAAAGGCGGTGGCAATTTTTCCCGCTGGCAGTCGCACATCACTGATTGGAGACGCAACCTCTATGCCGGGCCGGACCAGGCAGTTGCCGTAGGCGCGGACGAACTCCTGTTGGTCAGTGAACAAGGCCCTCACGTGTTGATTGAGTTAGGCCTTACGCCTGTAGCGCTGCACGCCGTTGCGTTGGACAAGACCCCCGCACACCGCTGGCTGGCCAAACTGGATTGCGCTCAGGCCAGGGCCAGCGATCTGCAGGGGCTGAATGTCTATCGCGCCATGACTGTGCAGTTACAGTCATGAGTAACGTGGACATACCTCACTGGAAACTCCCCAGCCAGCAAGTCGGCGAGTTTTCAATCACAGCTATCAGCGACGGCTACCTGGGCGCGAGCCTGGATTTTCTCGCCAACATCGCGCCAACAGAGGCGGTCCGACTTCAGTTAGCCGCCGGAATCAGCAAGCCAGCGTCGATCCATATCAATTGCTATCTGGTACGTGGGCGTGGCCGAACGATTCTGATCGACGCCGGCGCCGGCGGATTCAATCAATGGGGCGGCGAGTTGCTGACCAATCTTGCATTGGCCGGCGTGCAACCCGGTGACATAGATACGATTCTGCTGACTCACGCGCACCCCGACCACATCGGTGGCTTGTTGAACGCAGCAGGAGAAATGGCCTTCGCCAATGCTGAGTTGGTTGTGCATCAGCGAGAACTAGCGTTCTGGGAGGACGATGGCCACCTTGGCCAGGCCAGTGAACGCGCGCGTGGAAACTTTCTGTTTGCACGCAGGGTGTTCGAGCGGTACCGGAAAAATCTGCGCCCATTCACCGCCAATGACGTCCTGCCGGGCATCAGTGCGATGCCGTTGCCTGGGCATACCGTCGGGCATTGCGGCTACCGCTTCGAGTCCGCGGCAGGCGGCCTGCTGGTGTGGGGCGATATTGTTCATTTTCCTCAGATTCAGATTGCGCGCCCCGATGTCACGATTGCCTTCGACCAGGACCCGATGCTATCGGCGGCCACGCGAACAGGGCTGCTGGATGTTGCCAGTTCAGACCATTTGATGGTCGCTGGCATGCACCTGGGCGCGCTCGGCTTTGCTCATATCAAGCGCTCCGGTAACACCTATGCCATTGCTTACGAAACGTGAGTCAAATACGGGCAGCAAACTGTCTTTCGATAGTTTTTCTTCGCGCCTGAGAGGCTGAGCCGGGGAGCGCCGCTCAATCTTAAGCGCGCAAAAGACCTCAAGACAATCGCCTTCATGCCTTCCACTGACCGCCTCCACAACAATCAATAAAACAACCGCGGCTCCGGCGCCGCCAGCAGGCTGACCAATTTGGTCAGCGCAAACCCCAACTCCGCACGGCTAGGCCCCATCAGGGCGATGCGCACGCCACGGGTGCTGGCGCTGCGCTGGGCCAGGAACTGGCTGCCACTGACCACGATCACGCCGTTGGCACGCGCCAGGTTGGCGAACTCGTCGCTGGTCCAGGGCTCGGGCAATTCGAGCCACACATGGAAGCTGTTGGGTTGGGTACGAATGTCATACGAGCCCAGTAGCTGCCGTGCCAGGCGCTGGCGCTCCGCAGCTTCCTCCTGTTGAACCCGCACCAATTGCGCCCCACGGCCACTGGTGATCAGGTTGCTGGCCAATTGGGCCATCAGCGGCGACGGCATCCACACGCTGCTGCGCACCATGGACGACAGCCGCGATAGGGTTTGCGGCGGCGCGTACAGGTAACCGATGCGCAGGGCCGGCAGCAAGCTCTTGGACAGGCTGGTCAGGTACACCGAGCGCTCCGGGGCATAGGCCGACAACGGCTTATGCGCGGGGCGTGTCTCAAGAAAGCCGTAGATATCATCATCGATGATGTACAGGTCAAACTCACGGGCGATCTCGGCGATTTCCAGGCGACGCGATTCGGGCATGATCGAGTTGGTGGGGTTCTGGTGCGTGGCCACCGTCACCAGCAGCGTGGGCCGGTGCTCGATGCACGCGGCCCGCAGCGCAGCTGGCACCAGGCCGTGCTCATCGACCTGCACCCCTTGCAGGCGACGGCCTAGGCTGTGGGCCAGGGAGATGATCCCCGGATAGCAATATTCCTCACACAGAATCATATCGCCGACGCTGGACAGGCCGCCGATGGCCACGAGCAAGCCGTGTTGGGCACCGGCCGTCAACACGATCTGCTGGGCGTTTGCGTCCGGCAGGCTGCGCTGCACCCACAACGCCCCGGCTTCCTTGTGCACGGAATGGCCGCCGTCGGTGACGTAATCCAAGATCGCCCCCAACTCGGGCGCCTGCGCCAACTCCTCGATCGCTCCTCGCAGCCAGTCGCTCATGCCGGCGTCGCAGGGCTTGATGATCGACAGGTCGATCTGCCCGGTATCTACCTTAGAGGCAATGCCGAGCCTGGCCACCGGTGCCAAGACACCGCGGGACGGCAGCACGAATGTGCCCCGCCCCACTTCCCCGATCACCAGGCCGCGCTTGGCCGCCTCGTCGTAGGAGCGGCCGATGGTGCCCGGCGTCACTTTCAACGCCTCAGCCAGCTCCTTGAGGGTAGGCAGGCGCTCGCCCGCGGCCAGGCGCCCGGAAGCGATGTCACGCGCCAGTGCGTCGGCGATCATCAAGTAAACCGGCTGGCCATGGCCGCTGTATTCAGGAACCCACATAGGAACGACACCAGAAACAACTGAAGCGCGAAATCCTAGCATGAAACTTTTCATAAGCGTAATTGCACAACAATCGACTCAATATAAGTCGATTACAAATATTACACCGATCAAATACACATCATTTATTTTCTACCTAAACACAAGGATTTAGCCGCCACCGTAAGGCAGCGCGACCGCGTTTTGCGCCAAGCATCTTCGCCGTGGCGCAGGAGGAGTGCAGTCGGGCAGCATCGACTGCGGACTTATCCGCACATAAAAATCAATAAAATCATTATGTTAGATCACAGAATAAAAATAATATCAATTTGAGCATCAAAAAATATTGATTCGATTGATTTCAAATAATTAGAATGATTACATCGATTCAATTTTTTGCCCACCCACATCAAAACATGGAACATCACCCGAAATGGAAAGCGCATACCTCAAGACCGCAGTCGACGCTGCCACCGCCCTGGAAATCCGACTGCCTTGGGTCATAGCCAGCGCCTGGCAAGCGGTGCTGAATCAGACCCCACTTGAGTTCGAACACAACCGGGACATCTACTTCCAGCTCAAGGAGCAGGCGCAGGACGTGCTGGGCACGACGCTGACCGAGCAGATCCGCTCCTTTGTCGACAACCCGCAGCTGACCGCGCTGATCATCCGCAACTGCCCTCGTGATCGAGACACACCGCCAACGCCCTACTCCGGGGTCTTGAGCCCGCGCAGCACACCCATCGCCTGCCTGGTCAGCCTATCGATTCACAGTCTGCTAGGCATTAACCCGGTGGTATACGAAGGCGAAAATGACGGCCGCCTGTTCCGCCACGTGATCCCGTCGCGCAACGCTTCCAGCCAGAAAAGCTCCCACGGGTCGCGCCTGCGCTTCTCCTACCACGTCGACAACCCAGACCTCCCGCTATCTTCGGAAAACGTCGGCACGCTCTCCTGCTGCCCCGAATACCTGTCGTTCTTCGGCATGCGTTGCGACCCACGCATCAACACGACGCTGGTCAATGTCGATGAACTGGTGGCTGCACTGCCCGCCACCACGATTAGTGAACTGACCGCGCCACAGTTCGTGATTCATCGCCCCGACTCCTTCACCAGCAACCGTCGCAAGACCGCCGAGCTACCCGTGCTGGTGCGCGGTCTGAGCGGCGAATGGCTGTGCCGCATGGACTGCGAAAACACCCACGCGATTAGCCTCAAAGGCGAGTGCGCGCTGAACACACTCAAAGCGCTGCTCGACTCTCGTCAGTTCGACGAGCCACACCTGCTGCTGCCCGGCGACTTCATGATCTTCAAGAACCAGCGCGTGCTGCACGCCCGCGACGGTTTCGAGCCGCAGAACGACGGCGCTGATCGCTGGCTGATCCGTCTGTTCGCGGTCAACGACCTGACCCGTGTGCGCCACAGCCGCGCCGACCACCTTTATGAAGTCCTTTCCTGACCGCCACATTGACTAGACAGGTACCACCATGGAATTACTCGGATCGTTCTGGGCCCAACACTGGATACTGGCCATCATGCTGCTGGGCGCAATCGCTTTTGTCGCCGGCTTCGTAGACAGCATCGCCGGGGGCGGCGGGCTGTTCCTGGTCCCCGGTTTCCTGCTGGTGGGGCTGCCGCCGCAGGTAGCGCTGGGCCAGGAAAAGCTGGTCAGCACCCTCGGCACTCTAGCCGCCATCCGCAACTTCTTCGCCAACAGCAAGATGGTGTGGAAAGTGGCGCTGGTGGGCGTGCCGTTCGCGCTGCTGGGCGCTTACATGGGCGCCCACCTGATCGTGTCGATTTCCCCGGAAACCGTGGGCAAGATCATCCTGGCGCTTATCCCTCTAGGCATCTTGATCTTTCTCACGCCCAAGGACCGGCCGGTACAAGAGCACACTCTCAGCAACCGCATGCTGTTCACCGTAGTGCCCCTGACCTGCTTGGTCATCGGCTTCTATGACGGCTTTTTCGGGCCGGGCACTGGCAGCATGTTCATCATCGCCTTCCACTACCTGCTGAAGATGGACCTGGTGTCCAGCTCGGCCAACTCCAAGAGCTTCAACTTCGCCTCCAACATTGGCGCTCTGGTCGCCTTCGTTGTGGCCGGCAAGGTGGTGTACCTGCTGGCCCTGCCACTGGTGGCCTGCAACATCCTGGGCAACCACATAGGCAGCGCCCTGGCCATCCGTAAAGGCAACGACGTTGTGCGCAAGGTGTTGGTGCTTTCGATGCTTTGCCTGTTCGCCAGCCTTGGCGTGAAGTACCTGGCTTGATTCAACCCTCAAGGAGAACCTGATGAAAACTGCATTTGTGACCGGCGCTTCGGCTGGCTTTGGCAAGGCCATCTGCCGCGCATTGATCGCTGACAATTACCGCGTAATCGGCGGCGCCCGCCGCGCAGACAAATTGGCGGAACTGGAGCGCGAACTGGGCGAGCACTTCATTGCCCTGACCCTGGACGTGACAGACGCCGCCTCGCTGGATGCGGCTTGCGAATCGATTCGCGACGCGTCGCTGCACATCGACCTGCTGGTGAACAACGCCGGCCTGGCACTGGGTATCGACCGCGCCCAGAGCGCCGATGCGAAGAACTGGGAGCGCATGATCGCCACGAACGTCACCGGCCTGGCCATGGTCACCCACAAGCTGCTGCCGGCCATGGTGGAAGCTAACAACGGGCTGATCATCAACATCGGCTCCATTGCCGGCACGTATCCTTACCCGGGCGGCAACGTATATGGCGCCAGCAAGGCCTTCGTTAAACAGTTCAGCCTGAACCTGCGCGCAGACCTTGCGGGCACCAAGGTACGGGTCAGCAACATTGAGCCAGGGCTGTGCTCGGGCACGGAGTTTTCACTGGTACGCCTGGCCGGTGACCAGGACGCAGTGAATGCCCTGTACCGCGACGTGGAGGCCATCCGCCCTGAGGATCTGGCCAACACGGTGGTGTGGATAGCAGGCCAGCCGCCGCACGTGAACATCAACTCGGTGGAAATCATGCCGGTAGCTCAGAGTTACGCTGCCCTGAACATCGCCCGCAACCTGTAGCCCAGGCATGCAGGTGGCGGGTACCAGAGCAGGGATCTATGCCGGGCCAAGCGTTCCAGGCGTTGCTATAACGCGCAACTACCCATGAAGGAGTCTTATGAATGCTGCGCGAGAACGCCAATACCCTGCCCGCTTTCTGGTAGTCGCCCGTGAGTGCAGCTTTACTTAGGCCGCGGCTAGGATCGCCGCGGCTCAATCGGCGCTCAGCCATACCATGCGCGCTGGCGAGCGCCTGATGCAGGCCATAGACCCTTACGTGAGAGCCATCGTCTGACGATATTGCTTAGTTTTTCTTCTTGATCAGCTTGCTCACATAGTATTTGAGGCTTAAACGATCTTTGGGTCGTGGCTTGTAATGGGTTTTGTTTCTTTGTGCGGGATCGACCGCCACCGTGGCTGCCGTGTAGTAATAAAGCGCTATAGACCTGCGCGTGATGTGCTGCGGAGTCGTCAAAGGCTCTGGGTGCCCGTGGTTGCTGTCTTTGTCTGTGTTGAAAATGACGCAGCGGTTATAAATCGGCAGGATTTTTTTAAGACAAGTCTTCATGTCGACATCCCAAAGCTCCAGGTTGCCACCGTATTCTTCTTGCCAGTCTTCGTTGAGATAAATAATGGCATTCAGTCTGCGTTCAATATTAAGCTTTTTGTTGAGCCTGAAGTCCGAGTGCACACCCAGGAAACCACCATTTTTTGTTTCATGCAGCCCGCCACCGATAAAGTAGGGGTCGGGTATCAAACCTTCGATGCCCGTCAGCTTTTCAAGAAATTGCAACATGGGTGCCGAGTTAAAGGCGTTGAAAATCGTCTTCAGATAGGGGTCGCATTCGTTGGGGCTGATTTGCCGTTTGTGCTGACCTTTATAGCCACGCTCGTAGAGCATTTCGTTGTGGGTTGGCTCGACCGGGAAGTGCGCGCAGATACTCGCAATCAGGTCTTTCGGTAAAAAGTCATCGATAACGATGTGTGGAAATGGCGTGGCCTGGACATAGCCACTGGCTAGCGAGTGACCAAAAGTGCTGGCGGCGTTCTGGTCGAAATCAAGCTCCGGGGAGAGGGTGATGGGTAGTGTTTGCGTGATGGGTGTCATTACCGCTCCAATAACCTGAACATAAAGACTTATGGATGACTTTTAGCAGTGTTGCCCACACTATTTATTGCGTGTCGACGACGTTTGACCTTTGCTGTCGCCCTTGTTTAGGCGGTTCAGGATATTGTTGTACATCTTGGTTCGTCTATGCGTCGTTTCATAGCCTCCAGCTGCAGCTACAGTGCCGGACTGAATGTGATCGAGATAACTGAATATCTTACGCGGCGACAAAAGCTCAACGCTATAACCAAACTCGGTCATGCGGTCCTGGAGGGTATAACCAGGCACTCGGTCATCTATCGAAAAATGCAAGCCGTGCTGCTTTATTAGTTTGCAGTTCCATAACGTACAGAAGCTCTTCAGGTAAAATTCCCTGTACGGCTTTGGTTCTCTGGAACGTAGTCCAAGGGAAAGTTTCATACGCCTGAAGTGGTGTTTGAATAGTCGTGAGCTAAAGCGCCAAAGGGTTCTAATGGTGCCACGATTTAATTGTTCTACGCAACCAACGGCTACGAGCTTCGGGCTCTTCATGCATTTGTTCAGCATCATCGGAAACACATTTTTATCGAAAATAAACGTATCGGTGTGCAGCAGAAATACGTAGTCGGTATCAATACGTTCCAACGCCATGTCGAGTGCTTTGCCGTGCGCAATATGGCCCTGTTCTGGTTCGGAAGTGGTTCGCTCGATCAGGTTGATCCAGTCAAGCGTGCGCAAATACTCTGTGCTTTTATCAGCGGAATAGTTGTCAACCACCCATACTGGGACGCCGCTGCTACCCACATGCTGATGCAATAGCTCTAAGCATATTTTGGTTATTTCTGGTGTTTTATAGTTAACGATAACAATACTGAAATCTTTAGCTTTTTCAGTCAGCAAATCAGTGCTGCCCATAGTTCAGATACTCAGTAATAGCGTGGCGATAGGCGCACGAAATAATCGCGCCTGTATCCAGTTGCTGTTTATTGTCTCATGCGCAAACTGTGCGCGGCCAGAAATCATAGTTTTATCACATCATTGACAGTCAATGACTAATCATCGCTGACTCAGATCTAATGGAGAGTAGTAAATGCGGTTTTCATCGTATAAGGAGCGAGTCTATAGGTAAACCTCGTTGAAATATTTCGCCACATTAAAAGACTCAATAGTTAACGATTCTTGAATGGTGGTGAACCGGGTCTCCGTCAGGCATTCCGGCACGCACTCCTCGTTGCGAAACGTAGCCAGGGGAAACCCACTTCGCCCTTGACCCAGGCGCAGCGTTTGGGTGTTACGAGGGTGTTGTAGCCATCGTCGAGTCGGCCCAGATGTCGATACCTGGATCAGGCAGATGGACGCGTTGCAGCCGATCGCCTAACGGTTCGTCAACCTAGGTCCCGCTGCGTCCGCCCATCCGGCCCATACAACTGGTTACCGCCAATACGATTAAGAAACCCAACAATCCGCTGGTTACACGCCATCCGCTGCCTCAGCGCCTCACCATTGGCAATATTGACCTCCCGCGCCCGCCGCGCCAGCGCCTGCACTTCCCGCCAAGCCGCCAGGCAATCAGCATCCTGCGCCGCCCTCTGCGCCCCCTGCCGCCCTGCCCCATAGCCGAGCTTCAACTGCGCCCCAGACCGAATCGCTTCCAACTGCTCCAGCTTCTGCAACGCCGCCTGCTTGCACGCGGTCAGTTCCTGCAGTTTTTCACCGTCGACCTTGGCCTGGGCCAATGCACGCCGTTCCAGTTCCAGCCAGTCGACCAGTTCGACAATCGCCTGCTGCTGCAACGCCAAGTGTTTAGCCAGACTCATAGGCACCTGCTGCTCATCGACCAACGCTCATGGGAGGGTTTCGCGCACGCTTGCGGCCAGGCCGTCGAAGATCGAATCCGCGCTGACTTGGTAGGTGCCACTGTCGATGGCCTGGCGCAGCGCCGCGACCTTCTCCATGTCCACGTCCGCCGACGTCGCGACCTGCGAGCTGGCGTTGCTGCTGGAGACTTGCACACCGTCGTCGAGGGTGGCTTCGAGGGGTTGCACTTCAACGCGTTGATTACCGCCTGCTTTGCTGTCAGCGGGCGCCAGGGTGTTGGTCAGGTTTGCACTTATGATTTTCACGTTAGAGGCTTCAATTGGCTGTGGTTGGGTCAACTATCGGCAATCGCGACGGCAAACTTTGACCGGTAATCGGGTTTCGCTGAAAAATTCAGTAACGCAGCAGCAATTCATTCTGGCCTACCACCTGGGCGTTGAGCATTTTGCCGTCGTTGCCCACGACCCTTACGGTACTGCCCAGGCCGCCGTTATCCAGTGCCTTGCCTTCGCGGCTGATGCTGAAGCCAGCGCCCTGGGCCTGCAGAACCACGCGGGCGTTCCGCTCGACCAGCCAACGCTCGCGCACGTGATTCACGGTGATCACCATGCCCCGGCTTAGGTTGCGGCTGGCCTGGCGGCCGATGATCTGCGAAGGCTCGAACACGCTGCCTTTGGGCAGGCGCTCCAGCGGGCCGCGCTTGAGTTCCAGCATCGGCGCCTTGATCACCTCACCCGCGGCAATCCGCTGACGGCTGACCACATAGTCGCCGACCACGCGCACGCTGACTTGCAGGTAACCCGCGACCTCGTCCAGGCAGCGCACGCCCACGGCCACCCGACCGAGCACGCTTTGCTCCGGGCGCACCAGGTACGGCCGCGGGTGGGCGCAGGCCGCGATGCGCGCCGCCGGCTGGCCGATGTCCACGGCAACCATTTGGGCGCGCGCGGGCAAGCGTGGCGCAATCACCTCGCGCACCTGGTCCTGCAGGCCATCCGCCTGGGCCAGGGTGCAGCACAACAGGCCCATCAAGCCCCACATCCGTCTTGTCATCGATCCCGCCCTCCGCGCTACCCAGCGCAGAATTCTAGTCGTCCCGCCGACGAGGCAAGGCCTGAATTGGTCGTCAAATAGCCGCCTGTTTCGGCCTTTGCCTAGCCGGCCTTGGGACTAACCTGCGAGCCGTTCATTTATTTGATGCACAGGTCCGCAACCATGATCGACAAGCTCGATAACGAGCTGCGCTTTCAGCAGGACGCAATGAGTTTGCGGGCTGAGCGCCAGCAGGTATTGGCCAATAACATCGCCAACGCCGACACACCCAACTTCCGCGCGCGGGACTTTGACTTCAGCGCCGAACTGGCCAGCTCCCTGCAAAAATCGCACACCCAGGGCCGCGGCATGACCCTGGCCACCACCTCGGACCGCCACCTGCACGCCGATTCCAGCAGCGTCTCCAGCCGCGACCTGCTCTACCGCGTGCCCGACCAGCCAAGCCTGGACGGCAACACCGTGGACATGGACCGCGAGCGCGCGCAGTTCACCGATAACGCCGTGCGGTACCAGGCCAGCCTGACCTTTCTGAGCAGCCGCCTGCAGTCGCTCAAGACCGCCATGCAGTCCGAATAACCCAGGGAAACCACCATGTCGATGTTCAGCATTTTCGATATCGCCGGCTCCGCGCTGAGCGCCCAGTCCCAGCGCATGAACGTAACCGCCAGCAACCTGGCCAACGCCGACACCACCAGCGGCCCGGACAACGAAGCCTACCGGGCGCGGCAGGTGGTGTTCGAGTCGCAATACCAGGCGGGCAGCAGCATCGGTGGCGTGCGCGTCAGCCAGGTGGTCGAAGACGGCTCGCCGATGCGCCAGGAATACCGCCCCGGCGATCCGCTGGCCGACGAGTCGGGCTACGTGACCATGCCCAACGTCGAGCCGGTGGGCGAAATGGTCAACATGATTTCCGCGTCGCGCTCCTACCAGGCCAACGTCGAGGTCATGTCCACCAGCAAGGAAATGATGCTGAAAACTTTGACCCTAGGTGAGGCGTAAACCATGACCAGTACGATTGCCAGCTCAGTGCTGTCGACCATGAACAGCACCAGCACCACCGCCGAAAGCAGCACCTCGGCGGCGGACGATCTGCAAGACCAGTTCCTCACGCTGCTGACCACCGAGTTGCAGAACCAGGACCCCACCGACCCGATGGACAACAGCGAGATGGTCACCCAACTGGCGCAGATCAGCACCATCAGCAGCATCGAAGACGTCACCAGCACCCTGGAAGGCATCTCTGGCCAGATCAGCGCCTCCGAAACCCTGCAAGCCTCGGCCCTGGTGGGCAATGGCGTGTTGATCGACGGCAATGTGATCCAGGTCGACAGCGGCGTGGCGACGACGTTTGGCGTCACCCTGAACGGCGATGCCGACAGCGTCAGCGTCACCATCAAAAACAGCACCGGCACCGTCGTGCGCACCCTGGACGAAGGCAGCATGAGCGCCGGCACCCAGTCGTTGTCGTGGGACGGCCTGCAAGACGACGGCACCACCGCCGCCGACGGCGCCTACACCTTCTCCATCAGCGCCACCACCGACGACGTCGCCGTGGCCAACACCGCCCTCAAATACGCGCTGGTCACCGGCGTGACCACCGACAGCAGCAACCAAGTCGCACTGGACCTGGGGGGCGTCAACGAGAACGTCGCCCTCAGCGACATCAGTCTTGTCCTCTGACCCTCTACCTAACGAAGGAGAAACACCATGGCTTTTTCCCAAGCACTCAGTGGTCTGTCGGCAGCGTCCACCGACCTCAACGTGGTCAGCAACAATATTTCCAACTCCCAGACCGTGGGCTTCAAAAGCTCGACCACGCAGTTCGCCGATGTGTACTCCGGCGCCGACGTCGGCCTGGGCACCCAGGTCTCGGGCGTGGTGCAGAACTTCGAATCCGGCAGCCTGACCACCACCGATAACGCCCTGGACCTGGCGATCAACGGTGACGGCTTCTTCACCTTCTCCGACGGCACGCAAACCGTGTACTCGCGCAACGGCCAGTTGACCCTGACCGCCGACGGCTACCTGGAAAACGCCGCCGGCGATCAACTGCAGGGGGTCAACGGCGTGATCCAGATCCCCACCACCGGCATGCAAGCCAGCGCCAGTACCGAGCTGGACGCCGAGCTGAACCTGGACGCCAGCAAAGACGTCATCACCACCACCTTCGACCAGACCGACTCGTCGACCTACTCCTATTCCACCAGCACGCCGCTCTACGACTCCCTGGGCATCAGCCACACCAGCACCCTGTATTTCAGCAAAACCGCCGACAACACCTGGGACGTACACACCGCCATCGACGGCAACCTGCTGACCGGCTCCCAAACCGTCAGCTTCAACTCCAGCGGTCTGATCACCAGCGGCGCAACCGGCACCTACACCTACGACCCGGCCAACGGCGCGGCCAGTATGTCGGTGGCGCTGGACCTGACCGGCACCACTCAGTTCGGCAACGACTCGGCGGTGTCCGACATTACCCAGAACGGCTACACCTCCGGCAGCCTGGTGAGCTTCAGCATCGACGAGACCGGCACGGTGGTCGCCACCTACTCCAACGACCAGACCAAAAACATCGACCAGATCCAGTTGGCCACCTTCAGCAATGAAAACGGCCTCAAAGCCAACGGTGACAACACCTGGCTGGCCACCTCCTCCTCCGGCCAGGCCCTGCTCGGCGTGGCCAGCAGCGGCTCGCTGGGGTCGATCCTGAGCGGCACCACTGAAGACTCCAACGTCGACCTGACCGCCGAACTGGTCAACCTGATCATTGCCCAGCGCAACTTCCAGGCGAACGCCAAGTCGGTAACGGCGCAAAGCGAAGTGCTGCAGCAAGCCGTGAATATCGGTTCCTGACCCTATGGATCGCATGCTCTTCACGGCCATGAGCGGGGCCAATCAGGCGCTCGAACAGCAGGCCGTCGTGGCCAACAACCTGGCCAATATCGTCACCCCGGGCTTTCGCGCGCAACTGGTGCAGATGCAGTCTTCGCCGGTGGCGGGCGAAGGCTTGCCGACCCGCGTGTCGGTGGCCGCCAACGGCGTGGGCGTGGACTGGAGCGAAGGACCGATCGTGCATACCGACCGCGCGCTGGACGTGGCGCTTGGCGAAAACGTGATGCTCGCGGTGCAGACCGGCGACGGCCAGGAAGCCTACACCCGGCGCGGTGACCTGCAGGTCGACGGCACCGGCGCCATGTCCGTGGGCGGGCGTCCGGTGATCGGCGACGGCGGACCGGTCACCGTGCCGCTGGGCAGCGAGGTCACCCTGGGCAGCGACGGCACCATCAGCGTGCGTGAGCTGGGCATGGAACCCCGCGGCCTGAGCCCGGTGGGCAAGTTGAAGCTGGTGTCGGCGTTGCCCGGGACCTTGCAGGCCGGCACCGACGGTTTGTTCCGCACCGCAAACGCGCAGCCGCTGCCGGCCGACGACAGCCTGCGCGTGGCCCCCGGTGCGCTGGAAGGCAGCAACGTCAGCCCGACCAACGCCATGGTCGCGATGATCGACAACTCGCGGCGCTACGACATGCAGATGAAAGCCATCAGCACCGCCGACGAAAACGCCAAGAGCGCCAACAACCTGCTTTCCCTGCAGGGCTGACCTCCCAGTTGAATAGACAAGGAACCGAACGATGATCCGATCACTGTGGACCGCGAAAACCGGACTGGAAGCCCAGCAAGGGCAAATGGACGTGATCGCCAACAACCTGGCGAACGTCAGCACCAACGGCTTCAAGCGCTCGCGGGCAGTGTTCGAAGACCTGGTGTACCAGAACGTGCGCCAACCCGGCGCGCAGAGCAGCACCGACACGCGCCTGCCCTCCGGCTTGCAGGTGGGCACCGGCGTGCGCGAAGTCGCCACCGAGCGCTTGCACACCCAGGGCAACCTGGAGCAGACCAGCAACTCCAAGGACCTGGCGATCAACGGCCTGGGCTTCTTCCAGGTGGACATGCCCGACGGCAGCACCGGCTACACCCGTGACGGCAGCTTCCAGCTCGACTCCAATGGCGAGATGGTCACCTCCAACGGCTACAAGCTGTCGGCCGGCGTGACCATCCCGGCCAACGCCACAGCCATCACGATCAGCAGCGACGGCATCGTCTCGGTGACCACGCCCGCCGCCTCTGCCTCGACCCAGGTCGGCCAATTGAACCTGGCGCTGTTCATCAACCCGGCCGGCCTGGAAAGCATCGGCCAGAACCTCTACCTGGAAACCGACGCCTCGGGCTCGCCCACCGAAACCACGCCGGGCCTCAACGGCGGCGGCACGCTGTCCCAAGGCTACGTGGAAACTTCCAACGTCAACGTGGTGGAAGAAATGGTCGGCATGATCCAGACCCAGCGTGCCTATGAAATCAACAGTAAGGCCGTCGAAAGCTCGGACGAGATGCTCCAGCGTCTGACCCAGCTCTGAGCGCCCGGTTCGAGACTCACTTTATGGCTCACAAGTATCTTCTGGCCGGCGTACTGGCCCTCACCGGCTGCGATCAACTGCCCCACAAGCCGGTGGTGCCCGACGAAGAAGTCCAGGCGCAGGGCTACCCCGCGCGCCTGGCCAACGGCTCGATCTACCAGAGCAGCCGCTCGCAGCCGCTGTTCGAAGACCGCCGCCCGCGCATGGTCGGCGACACCCTGACCATCCAGTTGGAAGAACAGGTCAGCGCCAGCAAGAACTCCTCCTCCAATGCCAGCCGCGCCGGCTCCACGGGGCTGAGCCTGGCGACCACCTCCAGCCGGGCCAGCCAGGTCGGCTCCTTTGGGCTGGATGCTTCGACGACGCATGACTTCCTGGGCGCCGGCGGTTCCCAGGCGAACAACTCGTTCACCGGCACGATTTCCGTGACAGTGATGCAGGTGATGCCCAACGGGCATTTGCGCGTGCGCGGTGACAAACAGATCGCGATCAACCAGGGCACCGAGTTCATCCGTTTTTCCGGGCTGGTCAACCCGCGCAGCATCACCGGCGAGAACACCGTGTCATCGACCCAGGTGTCCCAGGCGCGCATCGAGTACGTGGGCGATGGTTACATCAACGAAGCGCAGCGGATGGGCTGGCTCCATCGCATCCTCCTCAACGTTTCCCCTTTCTGAGTACCCACGCCATGTTCACTAGAGCCGCCCGAACGTTGCGCACCCTGCTGCTGAGCTGCCCGTTGTGGCTGGGGGCCACGGTTCACGCCGAGCAGATCCGCGACATCGCCGACTTTGCCGGGATCCGCCCCAACAACCTGGTGGGCTACGGCCTGGTGGTCGGCCTGGACGGCAGCGGCGACCAGACCACCCAGAGCCCGTTCACCGAACAGGGCCTGACCAACATGCTGTCGCAACTGGGCGTGACCCTGCCGGCCGGTGCGAACATGCAGATGCGCAATATCGCTGCGGTGATCGTCACCGCCAGCCTGCCGGCCCTGTCGCGCCCGGGGCAGCAGATCGATGTGGTGGTGTCGTCCATCGGCAACGCAAAAAGCCTGCGCGGCGGCACCTTGCTGATGACCCCGATGAAGGGCGCCGACGGCGAGGTGTACGCCATGGCACAGGGCAACCTGCTGGTGGGCGGCGCTGGCGCGTCGGCCAACGGCAGCAGCGTGACGGTCAACCAGTTGGCCGGCGGGCGCATCAGCCGTGGCGCGATTATCGAGCGCACGGTGGCGCTGAATTTGAACAACGACCACGGCCTGCTCGGTTTGTCCCTGCACGAACCGGACTCGGCCACGGCGCAGCGCGTGGTGTATGCGATCAACCTGGAAATGCGCCGTACCGTGGCCTCGGCGTTGGACGGCGGGATGATCGAAATCCAGGGCCCGCTGTCGCCCAACGAGCGCACCAACTTCATGGCGCGCATCGAGAGTATCGAAGTACTGCCGATCCAGGCGCGCCCCAAGGTGATCCTCGATTCGCGCACCGGCTCCATTGTGCTCAACAGCTCGGTGAAGCTGTACCGCGCCGCCGTGGCCCACGGCAATTTGTCGGTGATCATCGACACCACCAACACGGTCAGCCAGCCCGGCGCCTTCAGTGGCGGTCAGACGGCGACCAGCTCCCAGAGCAATATTTCCATCGAGTCCCAAGGCGGTTCGCTGCACTTGCTCGAAGGCACGGCGAACCTGATGGACGTGATCAAGGGCCTGAATGCGCTGGGGGCCACCCCGCAGGATTTGATGGTGATTCTGCAGGCACTCAAGGCCGCCGGTTCGTTGCGAGCGGAGTTGGAGATCATCTGATGAAAAGCACCGATGGCTTTGCCCTGGATGTGCAGGGCCTGGACCGGCTGCGCAACAGTGCGCACCTGGACCCGCATTCAGGGCTCAAGGAAGCCAGCAAGCAATTCGAGGCGCTGTTCCTGCAGATGATGCTCAAAAGCATGCGCGCGGCGGTGCCCAAATCGGAGATGTCGAATAACTCGCAGACCGAAATGTACACCGAGATGCTCGACCAACAGTGGGCCCAGAGCCTGGCGGGCAAAGGTATCGGCCTGGCCGAGCAGTTGACCCGACAACTGAGCGGCTACACCTCCCGGCAAGCGCCTGAACTGGACAGCGCCACCGCGGCCTTCCTCGACCTGCCGCCATCACGCCCCTCGCCGTTTGCGAGCCCGGCGTTCGATGCCTGGAAACGCCGCGAAGTCAGCGGCGCCGACAAGGACCAACCCGAGCATGTACAGGCATTTATCGCGCGCTTGAGCGAACCGGCGCAAAAGGCCGCGCGCGCCAGTGGCGTGCCCGCCGAGCTGATCCTGGCCCAGGCCGCCCTGGAAACCGACTGGGGCCGGCGCACCATCACCACCGCCCAGGGTGCCGACAGCCACAACCTGTTCGGCATCAAGGCCGGCGGTCAGTGGCAAGGCGCGACGACCCAGGTGATGACCACCGAATACACCGACGCCCAAGCGCAAAAACAGCTGGAAGCGTTTCGTGTCTATACCTGCGACGACGCTGCCTTCAACGACTATGCGCGCCTGATGCGCAGCCGCCCCGGTTATGCCGCCGTGCGCAATGCCGTTGACGCGCCCCAGGCCGCCGTCGCGTTGCAACAGGGCGGTTACGCCACCGACCCGCGCTATGCGCAGAAGCTGATCTCGGTGATGGCCACCATCGGTCCGCTGCGCAACGTGCCGGAAGTGGCGCAGTTGCAAAACGATTTATAGAACAGGGGTCAAGTTGACCTTTCGCCGGGCCGATAGTGCCAACCATGTAGCCCAGGAGCTTCTCGATGAGCATTATTTCCATTGGCGTCAGCGGCCTGACCGCCGCGCAGATCGCCCTCAGCACCAGCAGCAGCAACACCACCAACGCCTACACGGCGGGCTACACCTTGCAGGTGGCGAACTTCTCCGAGTCCACCTCGGGCAGCGGCGTGCAGATCGCCAGCGTCGACCGCCAGTACAACCAATTCGTCACCAGCCAGCTCAATGGCTCTATCAGCACCGAAAGCGCGCTGTCGACCTACCAGACCGAAATCGACCAGATCGATAGCCTGCTGGCCGATGGCGACGCCAGCCTCGACACCCTGATGCAAGGCTTCTTCTCATCGATCCAGACCCTGACCTCCGACGCCAGCGACACCGCCGCGCGCGAAGAAGTGGTCGGCGCCGCACAAACCCTGACCTCGCAGTTCACCCAGTTGGGCAGCTACCTGGACGACATGGCCAGCGACGTGAACAGCCAGATCGGCCACCAGGTCACCCAGGTCAACGACCTCACCGAACAGATCGCCGGCCTCAACAAAAAGATCAGCCTGTCCGACGCCCTGGGTTCGACCTCCAACGCCCTGCTCGACCAGCGCGACCTGCTGGTCAGCCAGCTCAGTGAACTGGTGGACGTGGATGTCACCACCCAAAGCAACGGCAGCTACAACGTGGCGCTGAGCAACGGCCTGGCGCTGGTGTCGGGCAATGACAGCTTCGATCTGCAAACCGCCGTCTCAGCCAGCGACCCGACCCAAACCGCAGTCACCTACGTCGACGCCGCCGGCCACGCCACCGTACTCGACGATTCCACCTTCGAAGGCGGCTCCCTGGGCGGCCTGATGGATTTTCGCGACACCAGCCTGAACGACGCGCAAAACCAGTTGGGCATCCTGGCAGTGAGCCTGACCCAAGCCTTCAACAGCTTGCAAGCCTCGGGTATCGACCTGAATGGCGACACCGGCAGTGCATTCTTTTCGGTGGATGCCCCGAGCATCTATGGCAACACCAAGAACACCGGCGACGCCACGCTAAGCGCGACCTTTACCGACGATGTCAGCGCCCTGAGTGCTACCGACTACACCGTCAAGTATTCCGACACCGACGGCTACACGGTGACCCGCAACGACACCGGCGCCAGCGTCACCTCGACCTATGACGCCAACAACGACAGCCTGACCTTCGCCGGCATGAACGTGGCCATCAGCGGCACCGCCGATAACGGCGACAGTTTCCTGGTACTGCCCACGCGCAACGCCGCCAGCAGTTTCAGCACCTTGACCAGCGACGGCAGCCTGATCGCGGCAGGCACCTCCACCGGCAGCAGCGACAACAGCAACGCCCTGGCGATGCTCAACCTGCAAACCGACAGCATCGTCGGCGGCGGCAAGACCCTCAGCCAGACCTACTCGGCACTGGTCAGCGACGTGGGCAGTACCGCCAGCAAGGTCGCGGGGCAACTGGAAACCCAGTCGGGCCTCACCGAGCAACTGACCTCGCTGCAACAGTCGGAATCGGGGGTGAACCTGGATGAAGAGGCGGCCAACCTGATCGTCTACCAACAGTACTACCAGGCCTGCGCGAAGGTGGTCGACGTGGGTACGTCCCTGCTCGACACCCTCCTCGATATCAACTGATAACTTTCTGAGCGGAGCGACGCCATGCGCCTCAGCAGTGCGACGATTTACAACCAAAGCCTGAACTCGATGCTCGCCCAGGAAAGCGCCTACCAGGACTCCGCCCAGGAAGTGTCCAGCGGCACCCGGGTGGTCAACCCTTCGGATGATTCGCTGGCCGCCGCCCAGGCCGTCAACGTGCGCCAGGCCATCGCCGCGAATACGCAATATGCTGACTCGCGCAGCACCATCAGCACGTCCTTGTCCCAGGAAGAAAGCACCCTGGACAGCATCAACGATGCCATCACCAGCGCCAAGGCGCTGATCGTGCAAGCCAACAACGGCACCTTGAGCGACGCCGACCGCGAGTCCATCGCCACCTCGCTGCAAGGGGTGTACGACACCCTGGTGACACTGGCCAACGCCACGGACAGTAACGGTAACTATCTGTTTTCCGGTTATCAGAGCCAGAGCCCGGCGTTTGCCACCGATGCCAATGGCGATCTGGTGTACCAGGGCGACGACAACGCGATCAAACAACAGGTCAGCTCCACCCAGAGCATGGCCAGCGGCGATACCGGGGCGACGATTTTCCTCTCGGTGAGCAGTTCGGCGGGGTTTATCGCCGAGGCCGGCGACAACAGCGGCAGCGTGACCTTCAGCGGCCCGACCATTACCGATACCCAGGACGCCAATTACGGCACCGGCTTCAGCCTGACCTTCAGCACCGCCGCCGACGGCACCGCGCAATACAGCCTCGACGGCGCCACCCCGGTGGCGTACACCTCGGGCGATACACTGGAAGTCAACGGCCTTTCCCTGACCCTGAGCGGCGCCCCAGTGGACGGCGACTCGATTACCGTAAGCAAGGCCGCCGACGCCGACCCGGACCTGTTCGCCAGCCTGAAAAACCTGATCTCGGTGCTGCAAACCCCGGTGGAAACCGACGCCGACCAGGCCAACCTGAACAACACCCTGTCCACCGCCAGCCGCCAACTGAGCAACGCCCAGGACAACGTGCTCACGGTGCAAACCTCCGTCGGCTCGCGGCTTAACCAGTTGGAGGTACTCGACACCATCGGCGACGACCTGGCACTGAGCTACACCGAACGCCTGTCGGGGCTGGTGGATGCCGACTACACCGAATCGGTCACCGAGTACACCGCGTTGCAAGTGGCACTGCAGGCGGCGCAGCAGACCTTCGTCAGCCTGCAGAAGATGTCGCTGTTCGAATACATCTAAAAATGTGGGAGGGGGCTTGCCCCCGATTGCGCTGGATCATATGCCAGATGCATTGGCTGAAACACCGCCATCGGGGGCAAGCCCTCTCCCACACTTGGACCGTGGCACATGAGTCAAGCAAGGGTCATGTTGTCGACCAGGTATTGCATGAAGTGCAGGGTATTGGTGAGCAGGCTGGCCAGAAACGGTCCCAGGTCGCCCATCACCACCATCAGCAGGATCAGGCCCACGGATAAGGTCAGCGGGAAGCCCACCGAAAATACCGTCAACTGCGGCGACACTCGGTTGAGAATGCCCATGGCCAGGTTGATGATCAGCAGCGTGGCAACCATGGGCAAGGCCAGCAACAGCCCCGTGAGGAAGATTGTGCTGCCGTAGCGGGCGATCAGGTTCCAGGCGTTGGGGTCAAAGCGCAGGTGCCCGATGGGCAGCGTCTTGAACGTGGTCGCCAGCAGCTCAAGCACCATGAGGTGGCCATCCAGCGCGAGGAACATCAGGATCGTGATCATCCCCAGGTAGCGCGACAGCACCAGGCTGTTGGTGCTGGTGTCGGCGGAAAAGAACGTGGCAAACGCCAGCCCCATCTGCATACCGCAGATATCGCCGGTCATCTCCACCACCGCCAGCGTCACGCGCATCACCATGCCCAGCGACATGCCGATCAACACCTGCTCCACCGTCACCCCCAGCCCGGCCCAGGAGAACAGGGCTACGTCCGGCAGCGCCGGCAAATTGGGCGCCAGCAAGAAAGCCAGCAGCATCGCCAGGCCGACCTTCACTTGGCTCGACACATTTTTGTGGCCCAGGATCGGGTCGCTCATCAGGTATGCCAACACGCGGCAGAATGGCCAGAAAAAGCTGGTGAGCCACAGTTGCAGTTGCGCCGAACTGACCTCGATCAAGGCGCGTCAGCCAATCAGCGTGGGCAAACTGGTGAACAGCGTCCGGGTGTAGTCCACCAGCATTTCCATGATCAAGGGCCCGGCGATCACCAGCACCACGCACACGCCGATGATCTTGGGGATAAACGAAAGGGTCGATTCGTTGATCTGCGTGGCCGCCTGGAACAGGCTCACCAGCAAACCGACAAACAGCGTCACGAACAACACGGGCGCGGCCACGATCATGCTCATGCGCATGCCTTTGTAAGCCAGGTCCATGACCATTTCCGGCGTCATCGTCTACGTCCTCATCAGGTATAAAAACTCTGCGCCAGGGAACCGAGCAGCAACTGCCAGCCGTCCACCAACACAAACAGCATCAGCTTGAACGGCAGCGAGATGGTGGACGGCGGCACCATCATCATGCCCAGCGCCATCAGCACGCTCGCCACCACCAGGTCGATAATCAGGAACGGGATAAAAATGGTGAAACCGGCCTGGAACGCGGTCTTCAATTCGCTGGTGACAAACGCCGGCAGCAACACGCGCATGGGTACATCCTCCGGCCCTTGCAGGTCGTCGATGCGCGCCAACCGCGCGAATAACGCAAGGTCGCCCTGGCGGGTCTGGGCCAGCATGAAGGTGCGAAACGGCTGGCTGCCCTTGTCGAGAAATTGCTCCACCGTGATCTCGTCCCGGGAGAACGGCTGCCAGGCGGTTTCGTAGGCCTGGTCGAGGGTTGGCGACATGACGAAAAACGTCAGAAACAGCGCCAGCCCCAGCAGCACCTGATTCGGCGGCGCCGAGGTGGTGCCGATGGCCGTGCGCAGCAGGCCGAGCACAATGATGATCCGGGTGAACCCGGTCATCATCAGCAACACCGCTGGCAGGAACGCCATGGCACTGAGCAGCAGCAGGGTTTGTAGGCTCAGCGACCATTGCTGGCCGCCGGCCTGGCCGGTGAAGGCGCTGAGGCCTTGCATCGCCGGTTCCAGGCCATTCATGAGCTGCGTCCCTTGCGCAGGTTGTGCTTCAGGGCATGCGCCAGGCGTTCGGAAAAGCTGTCGCCCGGTTCGACCACCGCCGGCTCAGGCTCGGCTGCCGGCGCGTCCATTTGCGCCAGGGCGGTGACTTGCTGGGCAGTCACCCCCAGCACCAGCCATTGGCCGCGCACCTCCACAATCACCACCTTTTCACGCTGGCCCAGGCCGGTGCTGCTGACCACCCGCAGCATCTTTCCCGGCGCCAGCGGCCGCGACCCCATGCGCCGCGCGAGCCAGCCGCACACCAGCACACAGGCGAGCACCACCACCAACGCCAGGCCGGTCTTGCCCAGCAATGCCAGGTTCATCACGTTGTCCGAAGGCACGCCAAGCGGCGCCGGTGTTGCGCTGACCAGGCTCATCGGTTGAGCTTTTGTACGCGTTCGGACGGGGTGATGATTTCCGTGATCCGAATGCCGTATTTGTCATCCACCACCACCACTTCGCCCTGGGCGATCAGGTAGCTGTTGATCAGGATGTCCATCGGCTCACCCGCCAGGCCGTCCAAGGCCAACACCGAGCCTTGGGCCAGTTCCAGCAATTGCTTGATGGTGATCCGGGTGCGCCCCAGTTCCACACTCAGCTTGACCGGAATATCCATGATCATTTCCAGCTCACGCGCACCCGCCGCGGGTGTTGGCGCAGGCAACGGCTTGAACAGGCTCGAACCTACGCTTGGCGCCGGTCCGGCAACCGCCGCATCGACTTGCTCCTGTTCGGCCAAGGCGGCCGCCCACGGGTCGTCGTCAGCGGCTTCGGCGGCCTGTTCGGCGAGGGCGTCGGCCCATTCATCGGGCTCTTGGGGCTCGACGGTGTTTGAATCAGTCATGATCGGATTCCTTGGCAGTGGACACGTGGCCCTTCACGAATCGGCTGGTAGAAGAAGAGGAAAGGCTCAGAGAGTGATCGACCAGGTCCTTCACAAGTAACGCGCGCACGCCGTTCTGGCTGCCGTATTCGCACGTCATGACCGGCACGCCATCGACCCGCGCACTGATGATCTCGGGCAGCTCGATAGGCAGCACATCGCCGACCTTGAGCGCCATGACCTGTCCCATCCGCGCATCCAGTTCGACAAAGTCGGCGATCAGCTCAATCTCGGAATGGGTGATCTCACCGGCCATGCGCTTGTTCCAGTGGCGCTCTTCCTCGGGATTGGTATCCGTCAGCGGGCCGTTGAGCAGTTGGCGCATCGGCTCGATCATCAGGTACGGGATCACGATGTTGAAATCGCTGGACAGGTTGCCGACCTCCAGGTGGAAGGTGGCATTCACCACGATTTCATTCGGTGAACTGGTGATGTTGGCAAACTTGGCCTGCATCTCGGAACGCAGGTATTCGATTTCCAGCGGGTAGACCGACTTCCAGGCGTCCTTGTAGGCGTCCACCGACAAGCCCAGCAAACGCCGGATGATGCGCTGCTCGGTGTGGGTGAACTCACGGCCTTCGGACTTGGTCACGAAACGCCCGTCGCCGCCAAACAGGTTGTCCACCACCATAAACACCACGCTGGGCGGGAACACCACCAGGGCGGTGCCGCGTAGCGGTTTCATGGCCAACAGGTTGATGTTGGTGGGCATCGGCATGTGCATCGAGAATTCGCTGTAGCTCTGGTAGCGCACGCTTTTGACGGTGATATCGATGCTGCGCCGGATCAGGTTGAACAGGCTCATGCGAAAGTAACGGGCGAAGCGTTCGTTGATGATGTCCAGGGCGTGCAAACGCTCATGGATCACCCGGTGCTGGGTCGCCGGGTCATAAGGGCGCACCCGCGCGGCGTCCAGGGTGTCGGCGTCATCCGCTGGAGCGTCGCCGTCGTCGCCTCCGCGCAGCAACATGTCGATCTCGTCCTGGGAGAGCAAATCGTCAATGGCCATGGTTATTGCACGATAAAGTCGGTGTACAGCACCCGCAGCACCGCCGGCGCGGGTTGCTGCGGCGCCAGCGGCTGCTTGAGGGTTTCCAGGACCTTGTCGGCGAGTGCTGCCTTACCCTGGGGGGTGATCACCAGCGTGCTGTTCTGCCCGCTCAACAGGGTCAACAACTGGCTGCGTACTTGCGGCATGTATTGCTGCAGCAGCGCCTGGCTCGCGTCATCCGCCACTTCCAGGGCAAAGCCTACATACAGCAGGCTTTGCTCATCACGTTCATTCACCAGGTTGACCGTCATTGGTGCGATGGTGACCAACCGTGGCGCCTGGGGGAGTTGCGGAGCGGGCTCGACCTTCGCCGTCTCACCGGCCGCAGCCTGTTGGCTGAGGTAGAAGTAGGTGCCACCGGAACTGGCTGCAACGACGACCAGCGCCAGCAGCAGAATCAAGAGCCAGGGGGTTTTGCGGGTGGTGGTCATTGGCTGGAACCATGGGATGAAAGAAAACGGTTAGGCAGGGCTCAAGTATGACCATCGCCCTGCTCCGCCCATGGCGCGATAAGACCAGGGTAACGGCGGTATCTCGCTGTTTTGATTTGGGAATCAGACGTACAAGTCCACACCCGAACTGCGCAGCAGCACCTGCTGGACGTGCGCCGGGAGCGCCTCGTCGCGGCTGACTGCTGCGCTGGACGGCTGGGCCTGCGGATCACGCGGTGTCTGGCCACCCGCAGCCTGGCGTGAAGACTGGTCGCTGACCGAGGCCTGCCCCAACGCGATGCCTTGGGTGGCCAGCGCCTCGCGCAACTGCGGCAATGCCTGTTCCACCGCCGCCCGCACCGAGGCATGGGCGGCCTGGAACTGCGCCTGGGTGGTGCCGTCATTCAGGTTGAGGCTGATGGACAACGGGCCGAGCTCGGCCGGGTGCAGGCGCAGGTCCACCTGCTGCTCGCCACGCGTAACCATGTCGACCATTTGCTGGCCCAGGTCAGTCTGCCAATCGGCGCTGCCGATGGCGGCCGTGAGCACCAGGCCGTTGCTCGCAACCGTGTCAGTAACGGCCAGGTTCGCCGGGTTGAAGGATGCCGCTGAAAGGCTGAAGACACTTTGCGGGTCGGGCTGGCTGTCCGGCTGGCTGTCGTGGGTTTGTGCGCGCACGCTGGGCACGCTGTCGGCGACGGTAGCGACCAGGCTCGGCATCGCGCCCGGTAGGTCGATCGGTTCTGCGCTGTCCGGTTCTTCATCCGCCGCAGGCAGGCTGGCCGCCTGGGTCGGGGCGCGACTGTCGATCACGGGGGCGGACTCGGCTGGCGCAGCACTGACCGCCACCGGCAGCGGCACGCTCACAGGAAGCTGTGGTGCAACGATCATCGCGGCGGTATCCAACTGGCCGGCGCTTTCGATCAGGGCCATGCGCTGGCGAATGTCGTCCAGAGTGCTGTCGCCCTTGGCTGTCGGCTCAGGTTCTTCAGCCGCCGTCACGGGGTCATCGGGCAGGACATTCAGCACATCGTCCACCCCCCCTGGAGTCTCTGGCTCAGCCACCGGCAGCGGTTGTACAGCCACCGGTGTGGGCAGTGCGGTCGGGGCCGGCTCTGGCGTGACCGGGGCGGTGTCCACGGCCGCCACTGCCGGTGCAGGTGCAGGTGCAGGTGCAGGTGCCGGTTCCGGCTGAACCACCGGCAGTGGGTCAGCCACTGGCGCACTGACCTGGCTTAATACCGCGGCAAACGACTCACTCGGCGCAACCGTCGCTTCAGCGGGAGTACTGGCCGGCGTAGGCACTGCGGTCGAGGGTGCTAACGACGCGAGAATGTCCATGGTGTCCCTTAGAGGCTGCTGTCGATGGAAGTTGGAAACGCTGCCGCCCGGCGCCGCAATTGGCTGGCCAATTCGTCCGCCTGACGCTGCTCGACACGCCCCGCGCGCACTTGCGCCTGCTGGGCGCGCCGGCTCAACAGCGCTTCAATCGCATTGACCCTGCGCCACTGCGCCATCCAGGTGATCTGGTGGTGCGCCACCTGTTTGCGGTGGCGCTCCAGGCTTTTTTGCGCACGCTCCATGGCCTCTTCCAGCGACTGCAAAAAGCCCCGGTAGTTGGTCAGCGCCGAGGGGCTCATACCGTCTTTGGCCAGTTCCAGTTGCAGGTTCTGGCGGTACTCCTGTTGGTACTGGTCCAGGGCGCGCAACTGGTTGATCACCAGTTGCTCGGCAGCACGGCTTTGCGCCAGCGCGCGAGCCGCGACGTCGCGGGCCTTGGCGGTCAGTTCGATCAGCAGGTGCAGCGATTGGTCGGCCATCGATGATTACTCAAAAAGGTCAGTTGCCAGGGAACAACAGGTTGAGCCCGTGCAGGGTCTCGTCAACGCTGGCGCGGTCGTCAATGCGCTGCTGCAGAAACCGCTCGATATGCGGGTACAAACCCACCGCGCGGTCGAGTTGCACATCGTGGCCCTGGGTGTAAGCGCCCACGCTGATCAGGTCGCGATTGCGCTGGTAGCGCGACAGTGCCTGCTTGAGCTGATTCGCCTTGCGTTGCTGGGCGTCACTGGCGATGGCGGTCATCGCCCGGCTGATCGACGCTTCGATATCGATGGCTGGGTAGTGCCCGCTTTCGGCCAGGTGCCGGGACAGCACAATGTGCCCGTCCAGAATCGCCCGCGCCGAGTCGGCAATCGGGTCCTGCTGGTCGTCGCCTTCGCTGAGTACCGTGTAAAACGCGGTGATCGAGCCGCCACCGGGCGGCCCGTTGCCGGTGCGCTCCACCAGTTTGGGCAGCTTGGCGAACACCGACGGCGGGTAGCCTTTGGTGGCC
Organism: Pseudomonas marginalis; assembly: GCF_024169655.1. GTDB lineage: Bacteria > Pseudomonadota > Gammaproteobacteria > Pseudomonadales > Pseudomonadaceae > Aquipseudomonas > Aquipseudomonas paraveronii. The sequence continues at coordinate 5,152,375 of NZ_JALJWV010000001.1, forward strand.
GGCGGCTCGCCCACGGCCAGGGCGATTTCGCGTTGGGCCATGGCGTAGCGGGTCAGCGAATCCATGATCAGCAGCACGTCTTTGCCCTGGTCGCGAAAGTCCTCGGCCACCCGCGTGGCGTACAACGCGCCTTGCAGCCGTTGCAGCGGCGAGGTATCGGCCGGCGCGGCGACCACCACGGAGCGGCGCAGGCCGTCTTCGCCGAGGATGTTGTCGATGAAGTCCTGCACCTCGCGGCCCCGCTCGCCGATCAGCCCCACCACGATCACATCGGCCTGGGTGTAGCGAGCCATCATGCCCAGCAGTACCGACTTGCCCACGCCGGAACCGGCAAACAGGCCCAGGCGCTGGCCACGCCCGACACACAACAAGGCATTGATGGCGCGGATGCCCACGTCGATCTGGCGGTCGATCGGCGCGCGCTTGAGCGGGTTGAGCGGCTGGGTATGCAGACTGGCGTGGTGGGCACCCAGCAGCGGGCCGCGACCGTCCAGGGGCTGGCCGCCGCTGTCCAGCACGCGGCCAAGCAGCGCCATGCCCAAGGGGAAGTTGCGATTACCCCCGGCGCCGGTCTGGCCGTCATCCGCGGCAAACACCCGCGCGCCCGGTTGCAGGCCGTGGATTTCCGCGAGGGGCATCAGGTACAACGTGTCCCCGGCAAAACCGACCACTTCGGCCTCGGCGTATACGCCCTCATGGGACGTCAGCTCGATACGGCAGGCGCCGCCCAGCGGCAGGCGCAGGCCCACCGCTTCCAGCACCATGCCGGTGGCACGGGTGATGCGCCCGCTGCGCAGGTACGGCGCGACCTGCAAGGGTTTGCCCTGCACCGTCGCCAGGACCTGGCTCCAGCGCGCGAGGTGTACGTTCATGGCTGTTCATCCAGGGTGCGCTCGACGCTACGATTGAGCAGGCCCAACCGCGAAGGCCGCGTGGCATCCAGCTCACCGCCGGCGCTGACCACACGGCAACCGCCGGGCAGCATCGAGGTGTCGGCGTGCAAGGCCCACCCCGCCACGTCGAGCTGTTCGCCGAGGCTGTCCTGGACGCGCTGCAGATCCTGCGGGTTGAGCCACAACTTGGGTTTGCCGGTGAGTTCCAGGTCACTGTCGAGCAGGCTTTTAACCAACACCAGCACCTGCTCCGGTTGGGCTGCCAGCGCATCGCCGGCCAATTGGCGGGCGGCCTCCAGCGCAATGCGCACCAACTGGTGGGCAATGTGCGTATCCATCGCCTTGAGCGCCTCGTCGAAGTGACGGCACAGCTCCAGCAGCGGTTGCAACGTCTGCTTCACCTGCTGTTGCAACTCCACGGCGGCGGCCTGGCGCCCTTCGCTCAAGCCCTGCGCATAGCCCTGCTCCAGGCCTTGGGCATGGCCGACCTGCTGGGCTTCGGCGAGGGTCTTTTCACGCAGCACCTGCATCTCCAGCTTGCGCTGGAAGGCTTGCTTGCGCACGCGCTCGCGGTGGCTGCTCTGCGGGTCATCGCCGGGCGAGGCAGGGCTGCCCAATGGGTCCATCTGCCAGGGCTGCCAATCAGACATAAGTGTCATTACCGCGTGCGGTCACGATTTCACCGCTGTCGGACAAGCGCCGCACCACCGCGAGGATGGTCTTCTGTTCGGTTTCGATCTGCGACATACGGATAGGGCCGCGCGCTTCCATGTCTTCGCGGAACAACTGCCCGGCACGCTGGGACATGTTCTGCAGGAAGCGTTCGAGCAACGCCGGCGGCGAGCCTTTGAGCGCGATCGCCAGGGAGTTGTGCTCCACCTGTTGCAGCAGGGTCTGGATGCCCCGGTCGTCGACGTCGATGAGGTTTTCGAACAGGAACATCTCGTCGAGGATCTTCTGCGCCAGGTCTTCGCTGTGCTCGCGCACCGTGCTGATGGCCAGTTCCTCGTGGGTGGAACTCATCAGGTTGAGGATCTCCGCCGCCGTCCTCACGCCGCCCATTTTGCTGCGCTTGAGGCTCTGGCCGTCGAGCATCACGCCGAGTACTTCGGTCAGTTCCTGCAATGCCACCGGCTGCACGCCACTGAAGGTGGCGATACGCAGGATGATGTCGTTGCGCAGGCGGTCGGGCAGCAATTGCAGGATGTCGGAGGCCTGGTGGCGCTCCAGGTGTACCAGGATGGTCGCGATGATCTGCGGGTGTTCGTCGCGGATCATTTCGGCCACCATCGACGCTTCCATCAGGTTCAGCTTGTCGATGCCGGAGCCGGTGTTGGTACTTTCGAGGATGTCGTCGATCAGGCTGGCGGCACGCTCGCTGCCCAGGGCCTTGGTCAGCACCGCACGAATATGGTCGCTGGTCTGGATATTGATGGCCGCGTACTGGTCGGTCTCGTCCATGAATTCTTCGAGCACCTGGCGCATTTCTTCATGGGAGACCTGGCTCAGGCGCGCCATTTCCATGCTGATGGCTTCCACATCGCCGCTGGGCAGGAACTTGAACACTTCCGCCGCGCTGTCGGCATCCAGCGACAGCAGCAAAATCGCACTGCGGCGCGAGCCGTTCATTTTGCTAGTCATTTTTCTTCATCCATCCGCGCACGATCATGGCGACCAGCCGCGGGTCTTCGGCGGCAATCTGTTGCAGGCTCTGCATGTTCTGCTCGTACACCGCCGACTTGCGCGGCAGAGTGTGCGGCGCGTTGTCCTGGCCGGCGACCACCACGCTGGTGCCGGTGCTGGCCGGCACCAGCGCGGTGCCCGGCTCGGCACTGGTCGCGAGCATCTGCGCATTTCGGCTGGCGTTGCGCCGTTGCATCGGCCGCAGCACCAGCCACCACAGCAGCAGCGCGGCAAAGGCCACCAGCAGGTAACGCAAACCACTGATCAGCAGGTTGTAGGCCTCGGGGGTTTTCCACCACGGCTGCTCGGCGACCGAGGTGTCTTCGCTCACGAACGGGCTGTTGATCACTTGCAACGCATCGCCACGACTTTCGGTGAAGCCCATGGCCTGGCGCACCAGATTATTGATGTTCTCCAGCTCTTCCTTGCTCAGCGGCTCCGAGGTCGGCGTGCCGTCCTTGAGCACCGTGCGGTAGTTGACGACCACGGCGGTGGTCAGGCGCTGGATCGTGCCCAGGCTCGACTTGACGTGCTCGACGTTGCGGTCGACCTCGTAGTTGATCATCCGCTCGCTTTGGGTGGCATTGGCGGGCTTGCCGGCCTTGGCATCGGTGGCACTTGCAGTACCGCCCGCCGGAGTCGGCGTCGGCGCGGTGGCCTTGGTCGGCGCCGGGGTATTGGGCGGCGCGTTGGTCAGCGCACCCGGCACGCCGCGACCGGCGTCATCGCCTTCCACCACATGTTCGGAGGTTTGCTTGCTGCGCACCGCCGCTTCATTGCTGTCCTGATTGGGCGCGTAGCGTTCGGCGGTGCTTTCACGGGTGGAGAAATCCACTTGGGCGACGACCTGGGCATGCACGTTCTGGCTGCCGAGCAGCGGCGTGAGGATGTCTTCGATACGCCGCTGATAGGAGCGCTCGATTTCATGCACATAGTCCAGTTGCGTGCCGTCGGGGCCGGTTGTATCGCCGCGGACCTGGGACAGCAGACGCCCGTTCTGGTCGACCACCGTCACCGCATCGACACTCAGCTCCGGCACGCTGGAAGTGACCAGGTGCACAATCGCGCTGGCCTGGCTTTGCCCCAACTCACGGCCGGGTTGCAGGGTCAGCACCACCGAAGCGCGCGCAGCCTCGCGGTCGCGAACGAATACCGATTGCTTGGCCATCACCAGATGCACCCGCGCCTTGGCCACCGGCCCCAGGGACTCGATAGTGCGCGCCAGTTCGCCTTCGAGGCCGCGCTGGTAGTTGAGGTGTTCGGCAAACTGGCTGACGCCGAAGGCCTGCTTGTCGAGCAATTCGAAGCCGACGCTGCCGCCCTTGGGCAAGCCTTGCTCGGCCAGTTGCAGGCGCAGGGCGTTCATCTTGTCGCCGGGCACGAGGATGGTGTTGCCGCCTTCGCTCAGGCGGTAAGGAATCGCACGCCTGTCCAGCTCACCGATGATTTGTCCGCCATCCGCTTCGCCAAGCCCGGAAAACAACACGCGATATTCCGGCTCGCGCGCCCACAGCAGCAGCGCCACCACAACGGCAACAGCGGCAGCGGCGGCCAGCAGCAGAGGCAACAAGGGCTGGTTGCGAAACAGCGTGGTCAATGCCTCCAACGGCCGGGTTGGCGCACGGGTCGCCAGATTCTTTTGCGCGCCTTTGGCCAGGACTGCGGTACTCACGAACACCTCGATAGCGAGGGTAGGGCCTGTACGAAAGACATTGCAGAGTCCGGTAACAGTAGTAGTCGATCAGCCGCCCCTAGCAGAGAGGGATGGCTGGCAGGACTTCATTCTGGCGAAAATGCCAAAAGCTAAACGCCGGAAAAGCCACCGCTTTTGTGCTCAATTGGACGAATGTGCAGGTCGCCAGGCTTGCTAATCTGCTGGCCTGATCGCTTCCCATGGAACCTGCAGCATGAATTCGTCTGCGCTGACCAATGCCCTACAACAACTGTCGCTGCTGGCCGAACAGGCCGAAGGCACCGGCACGCAACGTTTCGCCCCCGCCACGGGGTTTGCCGGCGAGTTGCAGTCGTCATTGCAGCGCATCAACCAGTTGCAACAGACCGCCACCCGCCAGTCCAACGCCTTCCAGGCCGGCAGTGAGGCGGTGTCGCTGAGCGATGTGATGGCCGATTCGCAAAAGGCCAGCGTGGCCTTCCAGATGGGCGTACAGGTGCGCAACCGCCTGCTCAGTGCCTATAAAGACGTGATGGCCATGCAGGTGTAAAAAACTTCGGCGCTTGCCTAAAGACGGGTCAGCCGTTTGCCGATGTTGGGTTCAACCGCACCCCATCGTGTGTGAACACAAACCAGGACAGGCATTCACATGGCAACCACGACCTCTACCACCTCCACTGCAAGCATCACTTCCCTGGGGGTCGGCTCCGGGCTGGACCTGGACAGCATCCTGACCAGCCTGGAGGAATCCAAGGAAGCCAGCCTGCTGACGCCGATCACCAACCAGGAAACCTCGGTCAATGCGGAAATATCCGCCTACGGCACCCTGACCAGCGCCCTGACCAAACTGCAAACGGCGGCAGAAGCACTGGCCGACTCGAGCTTGTATGAATCGTTAACCACCAGCCTGTCCGGCACCGGTGTCACCGCCGCCACCACCAGCAAAGCCGAAGCCGGCACCTATAAACTGGAAGTCACCCAACTGGCCCAGGCCCAAAGCCTGAGCACCAATGGTGTCGCCAGCAAGACCACCGCCCTGGGCACCGGCACCCTGACCCTGCAAGTGGGCACGGCGGACGCGGTGTCGATTACCCTGGACAGCAGCAACAACACCCTTGAAGGCATTCGTACCGCCATCAACGCCTCGGGGGCCGGCGTGACCGCCTCGATCGTCAACGATGGCAGCGACACGCCGTACCGCCTGGTGCTGACCTCTAACAGCACCGGCACCGAATCGGCAATGACCGTGACCTACACCGGCACCGACAGCACCGACCAGGCGTCCAGCCTGCTCGGCTACGACGGCAGCAGCGGCAACATGACCCAGACCGTGAAAGCGCTGGACGCCGAGCTGACCCTCAACGGCATCTCGATCACCAGCCAAAGCAACACCGTGGAGGGTGCACTGCAGGGCGTCACGCTGAACCTGTCCGCCACCAGCAGCTCGCAGACCCTGACGATTTCCCAGGACACCGACGCGATCTACGACGCCATCTCCACATTCGTCACCGCCTACAACAGCTACGTTTCCAGCGTGGATACCCTCACTGCCTACAATGCCGATTCCGACACCGCAGGCGAGTTGCTGGGCGACTCGACCACCCGCCGCATCAGCACGGAATTGAGCAGCGACCTGTACACCGCCATTGGCAGCGGCACCTTCAGTTACCTGTCGCAATTGGGTATTTCCCTGGAAGTCGATGGCACTCTGCTGGTTGACGAAGACACCCTGACCAGCGCCATCACCGACAACATCGACGCCGTGTCGGAGTTCTTTATCGGTACCGACGGCACCTCCGGCTTCATTGGCCAAATGACGGACGACCTCGACAACTACCTGGACGAAGACAGCGGCCTGATCGTCGCCAGGACCGACAGCCTGGAATCCAAACTGGTGCAACTTGAAGAGCGCTATGTCGAAAAGCAGGCGCTGATCGACTCCGAGATGGCGCGCTGGACCGACGAGTTCACCCAGCTCGACACCTTGATCTCGTCGCTCAACTCCACGTCCGATTACCTGACGACCCAGTTCGATGCGCTTAACAGCGACGATTGACGACCACACCCGGAGCAAATCAGATGAGTTCCCTTCGAGACGCGAATGCCTACGCCAGGGTGGGCGTGGAAAGCGGCATTTTGGCGGCCTCCCCTCACCAAAGAATCGTGATGCTCTTCGACAGCTACCAGGCGTCGATTCGTATCGCGCGCCTGCATATGCAGGCCGGCCATATCGCCGCAAAAGGCAAGGCCATCACCAAGGCAATCAATATCGTCAGCCAGGGTTTACGCGCCTCGCTGGACCTTGAGCAAGGAGGTGACATCGCTGTGCAACTCGACCAACTCTACGACTACGTGGTTCGTGTGCTGCTTCACGCAAACCTGAACAATGATGACACTGCACTGACCACGGCCGCGACGTTACTGGAAAACGTCGCCGCCGCCTGGCTGGCCATTGGTTCGCACATCGAGGAAGAGCGGTAGACATGATGCAAGCACAACTGATCGCCGCTTACGAACAACTGCTCGAACAATCCCAACGCCTGCTCGAATACGCCAAAAAAGCCGATTGGGATGGCATCTTCGCATTGAAGTCCCAGGGGCTGATCGACGCTGCTTACTTACGCCGCGCGCAGGACCAAGTTGATCTTGATGCGAGTGGTCAGCAATACAAGCTTGAACTACTCAGCCAGATCCTGGCGCTCGAAGAACAAGTAAATTGGTTTTTGCATACGCGACAAAATGACTTGGGCGAGCTGATGCAGATCAACCGCAAGAAGAGCGATTTGAACACCGCTTACCGAGCCTCATCCAATCAAGTGATACCAATAAGCCATTATTTGTATCGAAAAAAATAACAACCACTTACACGCTGCATCTACGCGAGACACATAAGTATGAAACCATCGATTATGTATAGTAAAGTAATGAAAACAGACAAGAAATAACATTCCTCAGTCTGTTATCGTACACATTACTTGATACTTTAGAAAAAATTAAAAAATTCGGTATTCACGGCCTGTGAGCACATGGCCGGGAGCATGGATAACCGAGTAACGCTACAACCAGGCATTCGTTGTACAACTATAAAAGCCTGACTTTAGTACTTGTCGATTTGCAGCACTGTCTGCCAGAGGTCGCACCATTAGGTGTGCCGAACTGTAGTACCCAACGGGAGGGGTGGAAAGTTGCCAAATACCAACACTGAGCTTGAAGACATCCAGGACCTGAATCTTTCGTATTTATTACTGGCCCAAAACCTATTGCGCAAAGACCGTGAGATCGCGATTTTTCGCCTGAAACTCAGCGAACAAATGGCTGACCTGCTGACCAAACTCAGCAGCAAGCAAATGACCCAACTGGCACGAGTCAACCAGTTGATTTGTCGCCCGGTGTTCGAAGAGACCGACCGCTTGTCCAGAGTGCTGGGTAACGCGCGCGAACTGGGCATGGTGGAAATTCACTCCGCACTGCTAATGGCCGCCGCTGAGCGCACGGGCGATTTGCGCATCGGGGAAGGCTGATCCATGTCAGACAAAAGCCTGGTCACCGAAATGCAGCAAGTGCAACTGGCAATCGAACTGATTGAACTGGGCGCACGGCTGCAGGTGCTGGAAACGGAAACGTCGCTGAGCCGAGGTCGATTGATCCGTCTCTACAAGGAAGTGCGCGGCGCCTCACCCCCCAAAGGCATGTTGCCCTTCTCCACCGACTGGTTCGTGACATGGCTGCCGAACATTCACTCGTCGCTGTTCTACGGTATCTATCGCAGCCTGATGGAAATCGGTGGGCACCGCATCGATGCCTTCGTCAAAGCCTATCGCCTGTACCTGGAGCAGGTGGGCGACCAGGAAGGAGAGCTGGTGCTAGGACTTACCCGCGCCTGGACCCTGGTGCGTTTTTTTGAAAGCGACATGCTTGAGCTGATCCGCTGCTCGTGCTGCTCCGGCGAATTCGTTGCCCATTCACACGCACCGGCGCAGCAGTATGTATGTGGAATTTGCCAGCCGCCTTCGCGGGCGGGCAAGACCTTGAAGCGCAGGGATATCGACGCACAACTGCTGATACGCAAGGCTTAAGTCGAACCGGATCAAATGTGGGAGGGGGCTTGCCCCCGATGAGGGAGTGTCAGTCAGTGATTGTTTGGCTGATCCACCCCAATCGGGGGCAAGCCCCCTCCCACATTTGATCCGGTTGTTCGTTAGAGGTATTTGAACAGGGACCCTGCCCTTCATACATTACCGGGTCGACAACCTGCCCAGCCCTTGAGCTGTAAACCCAATCCAATGTGGGAGGGGCCTGCTCCTGATGAGGGAGTGTCAGTCAGTGATTGTTTGGCTGATCCACCCCAATCGGGGGCAAGCCCCCTCCCACATTTGATCCGGTTGTTCTTTAGAGATATTTGAACAGGGACCCTGCCCTTCATACATTACCGGGTCGACAACCCGCCCAGCCCTTGAGCTGTAAACCCAATCCAATGTGGGAGGGGGCTTGCTCCTGATGAGGGAGTGTCAGTCAGTCATTGCTTGGCTGATCCACCCCAATCGGGGGCAAGCCCCCTCCCACATTTGATCCGGTTGTTCTTTAGAGGTATTTGAACAGGGACCCTGCCCTTCATACATTACCGGGTCGACAACCTGCCCAGTCCTTGAGCTGTAAACCCAATCCAATGTGGGAGGGGGCTTGCCCCCGATGAGGGAGTGTCAGTCAGTCATTGCTTGGCTGATCCACCCCCATCGGGAGCAAGCCCCCTTCCACATTGGATCTGTGGCGTTTTCAATTTCACCGTCTGCAAAAACCTCCTCAATTCGTCCCTCGCCGTTGCCGATATTCAGCAAGTCATCCATTGCTTGAATCTAAGGAACGACCACGTGCTCATCGTATCCGGGCTTATCGTTGTACTGTTATCGGTGTTCGGTGGCTTTGTCCTGTCCGGTGGCGCCCTTGGCCCGCTGTATCAACCCACCGAGTTGCTGATGATTGCCGGGGCCGGCGTCGGTGCGTTCATTGCCGCCAATAACGGCAAGGCCATCAGGGCCACGCTCAGTGCCGTGTCACGTTTCAAGCGCAGCGCCAAATACGACAAAACCTTGTACCTGGAGTTGATGGCCATGCTCTATGCCTTGCTGAGCAAGGCCCGCCGCGAAGGCATGCTCGCTCTGGAACGAGATATCGAAGAACCCGAGCAAAGCCCTATTTTCTCCCAATACCCACGGCTGGTAGCTGACCCGCTGATCATCCTGTTCATCACCGATTACCTGCGCCTACTGATCAGCAGTGCCATGCAGGCCCATGAACTTGACGAGTTGATGCTGCACGAGATCGAAGGCTTCGAACACGAAGCCCACTTGCCTGCCGATGCCCTCTACAAAGTCAGCGACGCCCTGCCGGCCTTCGGCATCGTCGCGGCGGTGATGGGCGTGGTCAAAGCCTTGAGTGCGGTGAACGTCGGGCCGGATTTGATGGGCCAGATGATCGCCCATGCGCTGGTCGGTACGTTCCTGGGTATCTACCTGGCCTATGGGCTGGTCGCACCGCTGGCCAGCCGTATCGACCGGCAGGCCGCCGAGTCCGCCAAGATGCTGCAATGCATCCGCGTGACGCTGCTGGCCAGCGTGCAAGGCATGCCGCCGCAGTTGGCCGTGGAGTTCGGCCGCAAGGCGCTGCACACCAGCGAACGCCCTGGCGCCCTCGAACTGGAAACCTATGTGCGGGGTGGCAGCGGCCAGCCGGGAGTCGACTGAGCATGAGCGACCGACCGATCATCATCCGGCGCAAAAAAGCCGCCCGGCACGCCCACCATGGCGGCGCCTGGAAGATTGCCTTCGCCGACTTCATGACCGCCCTGATGGCGCTGTTCCTGGTGCTGTGGGTGCTGTCCAACGCCAGCAAAAACGACAAGGACGCAATTGCCGAGTACTTCAGCACGCCGCTGCTGGTGGCCATGAGCAAAGGCGATCGCAGCACGTCCAGCACCAGCGCGATCCCCGGCGGCGGGCCTGACCAGCGCTTCTCCGAAGGCGAGCGCGCGCGCCAGACCACACGCCCTTCGCGTCTTTCCGGAGATGAACGGCGCCACCTGGAATCCCTCAAGCAGCGCCTGGACAGTGCAGTGGATCACGACCCGCAATTGCGCGAACTCAAGCAGCAGATCGCAATAGAACTGAGCCCCGAAGGCCTGCGCGTGCAGTTGCTGGATACCGACAAACGCCCGATGTTCGAGCTGGGCAGTGCCAACGTCGCGCCGTACCTGAGCAAACTGCTCAAGACGTTCGCCCCGGTGCTCAACGAGTTGCCCAACCGCATTCAGATCAGCGGGCATACCGATAGCCACCCCTACCCTGGCGGCGATGCCGGCTACAACAATTGGGACCTGTCCGCCGACCGCGCCAAGGCCTCGCGCCAGGAACTGGTGAGCGGCGGCCTGGACTCAAACAAGCTGCTGCGCGTTTCCGGCATGGCCGACCGCATCCGCTTCCACGGCGCAGGCCCTTACGACGCCGCCAATCGCCGCATCGAAATCACCGTACTCGACAACCGTGTGGCCGAACGCATTCTGTCCCAGGATGAATACGGCCCGGCGGAACCATCCGCCCATTAGCGCGCGATTGTGCCGGGTGTTCGTGCGATCGGCGGCCGAGGCGCCTGCGCACAATAGCGGCTTTGACAGGTCGCGCGGGTTGCCGCAGGCGCCCGGAGAGCCATGGCCGAGACCAGCAGAGAAGACAAGACCGAAGCGGCAACGCCGCGACGGATCGAAAAGGCCCGCGAAGAAGGCCAGGTTGCACGTTCCCGTGAAATGAACACCTTTGTCATGCTGCTGGCCGGTATTGGCGGGCTGTGGCTGATGGGCGGCACCCTCTATGACAACCTTGGCCAGGTGATGGAACAGGCGTTGCTGTTCGAGCGCGCACAGCTGTTCGACACTGCGCGCATGCTCAGTACGCTGTGGACATTGAGCCAGATCGCGCTGCTGACATTGGCCCCGTTCTTCGCCCTGACGACCTTCGCCGCGCTCGCCGCACCGGCCCTGCTGGGTGGGCTGGTGATCACCCTGAAGGCCGTGCGCCCGCAGTTTTCCCGGGTCAACCCCATGAGCGGGCTGGCGCGTTTGTTCTCAGTGCAGGTGCTGGTGGAGTTGGCGAAGGCCATCGCCAAAGCCAGCCTGATCGGCACGGTGATCTACTTCTTTCTGCGCAGCCACATCGAGCAGTTGCTCAACTTGCCGCACATGCCCGCGCCAAAAGCCCTGGCCACCCTGCTGAGCCTGACCGCCAGCGCCTGCACGATGTGTGTCGCGGCACTGATTATCGTGGTGGGCATGGACGTGCCTTACCAATTATGGACTTACGCCAAGAACCTGCGCATGTCCAAGGAAGAGCAGCGCCAGGAACACAAGAACGCCGACGGCGACCCGCATATCAAGGCGAGGATTCGCCAGATGCAACAGGCCCGCGCGCGGCGCCGCATGATGAGCAAGGTGCCCAAGGCCGACGTGATCGTCACCAACCCCAGCCACTTCGCGGTGGCCTTGTCGTACCAGAAAGAAAAGAACGGCGCTCCGCGCGTGGTAGCCAAGGGCGCGGATGACGTGGCGCTGCGCATTCGCGAGATCGCCGCAGAACATCATCTGCCGATGCTGGAAGCACCGCCGCTGGCGCGGGCCCTGTATTTCCACGTCGACCTGGACCGCGAAATTCCCATCGAGCTGTACACCGTGGTCGCTGAAGTGGTGGCCTGGGCCATTCGCCTCAAGCGTGTCAGCGAACACGGCGGCGACCTGCCGCCGACCCCGGTGAACCTGACTGTACCGCCAGGCATGGACCAGCGTGGTCCGCGTACCCCGACACCTGAGGATGACCCGAACGCATGAAAGGCATGACCGATTTATTCGGCCCCGACTCCTGGCTGGCCACCACCGACCTCAAGATCATGACCGGCCCGGTGCTGATCGTGCTCATCCTGTCGATGATGATCCTGCCACTGCCCACGTTCATCCTCGACCTGCTGTTCACCTTCAATATCGCCCTGGCGATCATGGTGCTGATGGTCAGCATGCTCACGGAAAAGCCCCTGGATTTCTCGGCGTTTCCCTCGGTGCTGCTGTTCACCACCTTGCTGCGCCTGTCGCTGAACGTGGCGTCCACACGGGTGATTTTGATGGAGGGCCACACCGGTCCCGACGCGGCCGGCAAGGTGATCGAAGCCTTCGGCGAATTCCTGGTGGGCGGCAACTTCGCCGTGGGCCTGGCGCTGTTCCTGATCCTGGTGACCATCAACTTCATGGTGATCACCAAGGGTGCCGGGCGTATCGCCGAAGTCGGCGCGCGCTTCACCCTCGACTCGATGCCCGGTAAGCAGATGGCGATCGACGCCGACCTCAACGCCGGCTTGATCGGCGAACCGCAAGCCCGCCAGCGGCGCAAGGAAGTCGCCCAGGAAGCTGACTTCTTCGGCTCCATGGACGGCGCCAGCAAGTTCGTGCGCGGTGACGCCGTGGCCGGGCTGGTGATTATGGGCGTGTGCATCATCGGTGGCCTGGCCATCGGTATCCTGCAGCACGGCATGGCCTTCTCCGATGCCGCCCACACCTACACCATGCTGACCATCGGCGACGGGCTGGTGGCGCAGATTCCCGGCCTGGTGATTTCGATTGCCGCCGGTGTCACGGTGTCGCGCGTGAACACTGAACAGGATGTTGGCCAACAGATGATGGGCCAACTGTTCAGCCGCCCGAAAGTGCTGATGATGACCGCCGGCGTGATGGGCCTGCTCGGGCTGGTACCGGGCATGCCCAACTTGGTGTTCCTGATCCTTACCGGGCTGCTGGCCGGGTTGGGCTGGTGGTTCTCCAAACAGGAGGAACTGGCCCCGGAAGGCTCCCCGGTGCAGACCCTGCTGCCCAAATCGGCCTCGCAAAGCAGCGAAGCCTCCTGGGACGATGTGCAGTTGGTCGACACCCTGAGCCTGCGTGTCGGCCATCGCCTGATCCAACTGGTGGATGCGCGCCAGCAAGGCGAGCTGATCACCCGGATCAAAAGCCTGCGCAAAAAATTCGCCCAGGACGTGGGCTTTTTGCCGCCGGTGGTGCATGTGCGCGACAAGTTGGAACTGGCCGCCAACACTTACATCATCAGCCTCAAGGGCGTGGAAATCGGCCGCGGCGAAGTGTTCCCCGGCAAGTGGCTGGCGATCAACCCCGGCAAGGTCACCCATGAGCTGGAAGGCACGCCGGCGGTGGACCCGGCGTTCGGGCTGCCGGCGATCTGGATCGAATCAAACCTGCGCGAGCACGGGCAGATCTATGGCTACACCGTGGTCGACGCCAGCACCGTGACCGCCACCCACCTCAACCACCTGCTGCATCAGCACGCCAAGGACATGCTTGGCCGTGGCGAAGTGCAGAAGCTGCTGGACAAGCTCGGCCCCGACAGCAAAGGCCTGGTCGACGAAGTGGTGCCCAAGCTGGTGTCGCTGACGGTGTTGCAGCGCGTGCTGCAGAACCTGCTCGAAGAAAACGTCTCGATCCGCGACATGCGCACCATCCTCGATGCCCTGGCTGAACACGGTGGCGTGCAACAACCGCCGGATGTGCAGGAACTGACGGCGGTAGTGCGCGTGGCCCTGGGACGCTCCATCGTCAATCAGCTGTTTGGCAACAAAACCGAACTGAAAGTGATCGGCCTGGACTTCAACCTGGAGCAGGTCTTGATGCAGGCGGTGGGCAATGGCGGCGCGCTGGAGCCGAGCCTGGCGGACAACCTGATGCAGCAGACCACCTTGACCCTCAAGCGTCAGGAAAACAGTAGCGAGCCGCCGGTGCTGGTGGTGCCCAACAAGCTGCGTCCGGTGCTGTCGCGCTTCCTGCGGCGGCGCCTGCGTCAGCTCACGGTGATTGCCCTGAGCGAAATACCCGACGACCGCACCCTGCGCATGACTAACGTGATCGGAGGCAAACCCAAGTGAGCACTCAACGATTTATCGGCGCCAACAGCCGCGAAGCCATGAACCAGGTACGCCTGGCCCTGGGTGAAGACGCGTTGATCCTGTCGAGCCGCATGACCGATGCCGGCGTGGAAATCCTGGCGCTGGCCGAAGAGCTGCCCGCGCCGGCCACGTCGGATTTCGCCGCGTTGAGTGAACGCCTGCTGAGTGAAATTCAGGCTATGCGCCAGTTGATCGATAGCCGGGGGAAACCCTCGCCCTTGCTCAAATGGCTGCTCGATGCCGGCTTCAGCGCCAGCCTCAGCCAGGAGTTGCTGGGCCACAGCCCGCCGCCGCTGCCCGATGCCACACCGGCACGGCTCAAGACCTGGCTGATGCAACGGCTGGACAACCAACTGAACCAACTGGCCGATGAAGCCGAGTTATTCAACGAGCCCACCGTCATTGCCCTGGTCGGCCCCACCGGCGTGGGCAAGACCACCACCACCGCCAAGCTGGCGGCGCGTTATGTCATGCGCCATGGCCCCGACCAGGTGGCATTGGTCAGCACCGACAGCTTTCGGATCGGTGCCCACGAACAACTGCGCATTTATGCGCAACTGCTGGGGGTCGAGTTGCACACCCTGGAGCCTGATGCGCCGCTTGGCCCGCTGCTGGGCGGGCTGGCCGACAAGCGCCTGGTGCTCATCGACACCGTCGGCATGAGCCAGCGCGACGCACGCCTGGTGACGCAAATCCATCAACTGGGCGGCAGTGGTCGCGCGGTGCGCCTGATGCTGGTGCTCAACGCCGCCAGCCATGGCGATACCCTCGATGAAGTGCTGCACACCTACCGCGAAGCCGCACACGCCGCCGGTTGCCGCCTGGACGACTGCATCGTCAGCAAGTGCGATGAGGCTGCGCGGCTTGGACCGGTACTGGATACGTTGATTCGACACGACTTGCGGCTGAACTATTTGTCGACGGGCCAGCAAGTGCCGGAAGACCTGCAATTGCCCGGCACGTCGAACTTTTTGCAGCAAGCGCTGGATACGTCCCGGCCTTCGCGGTTTGCCTCAGCCCCCGGCACGTCGACGAGCCAACGCTTGAATGCGCTGGTGCGCGGGTTGATGGGGCAGCGCAAGGCGCTGTTGGCGTTGCGCGACAGCCTGATCGCGCACGTCGACGGCTTCGGCCCGTTGCTCGACGCCTGGCCGTTGATGGCGTTACCGGCGGCGCAGCAACCTGCGGCCTGGGACGCGTTTATCCGCGCGCAAGAACCCTGCGCGCCCGTTGCCGCGGTGTGGGTCACCGCGACCCAGAGCAGCCAGCGCGTGGTGTATCGAGGTGAACGCCAACGCCTGGGCAACCTGGCCGGGCACGCTGAAGCCTTCGGCATCCGCGAGTTGCGCTACCGCAACCGCACTGCGCGACTGACCTTAAGCCATCTGCCGGTGGTGCTCAAAAATGCCCCAGCGCGCGCCTGGTTCGGCACCTTGCAAGACAGCCACAGCGGTCAACACTTGGGCCAACGCTACTGGCTGAGCGTGGAATCGCAAGGGTTGAAGGAACAGGCCGCCAACCTCCTGCTGCAGTTGAAGCACGATGAACTGGCCAGCCTGACCGCACGCGGCAAGACGCAGTTACTCGCCATGTCTGCGCATCTGCACACCGAACTGCGCCTGTACCTGGCCGCCGGGCTCGCCGCCAGCGCCATGCGCCTGGCCAACGCCAGTGACGATTGGGCTTTCCAGGCCCGCACGCAACTGCTTGGCCTGCTGCCGAAAAAAACCAGGGGCCATACCGGTGAAATCCTCGAAGGCTTGCTGCACTTGTCCGCCGTCACGGGCAGCCTCTGAGCATGCACGACCAGGCCAGCGGCCTGCGCCACTGGGCCAGGCAACAACAGGCTCCGGTCGTGGATCGCACCCTGATGCTATTCGGCGCGGCACAAGCGACCGTCCAGGCGCACAAAACCCTGGAGCGTTGGCACGGCCAAGGTCATCGCTGGGTCGGCGACCCCGCGCGCTGGCGCGTTCAGGCTGTGGATAACTATCACCGCGATCTGCCCGAGCGCTGGAGCGTGTGGGTCGACAGCGACCTGGGTGCCTTCTGCCGCACGTTCAGCGCGTTGAGCCTGTTACGCGAACAGGGTGGCCCCGCGCAGGTATTGGCGCTGCACACCGGTTTTTCCCAGCAGGGCCTGCTGAACAATTTGCGCGAGGCTGCGCAGCGGTATCTGGGGATGCGGTTGTTGTTGATCGATGAGACTCGCACATCCTGAGAACACCGCAGCGGCGTTGTCCTGCCGACCACATTCCATTCCATTCACCGTGGGCTAAGCAGCGAATACGTCACCTGGCACACACCTGTTCCGCGCTTAAGCGGCCAGGACCAGCGGTAATAATCCCGTGGATTTTCTGTCTTTCGCAGGCGCGCACGATGTATACGGCACAGGGCAAGATTAACCAGCAGGAAGTCCTCCAGCAGTACCTCCCGATGGTCCGGCGCCAGGCACTGGGGTTGAAGACCCGGCTGCCTTCCAATATTGAACTGGACGACTTGATTCAAGCCGGCAGCATCGGTCTGCTCGATGCCATGACGCGGTATGACTTGAGCGTCGGCGCGACGTTCGCCACCTTCGCTTCACAACGTATTCGCGGGGCGATGATTGACGAACTGCGCACCCGCGACTGGGTGCCCCGCAGCGTGCGCCGCAACGCGCGGGCCGTGGAAGACGCCATGCACCGCGTGGAACAGAACCTGGGGCGTCCGGCCCGGGAACGGGAAGTGGCGTCGGCCATGGGCCTCACGCTGGAGCAATACCAGAAGGTGCTCGATGACACGAACGGCAGCCAGATGCTGCCCTTTGACGACGTGGATGAAGAGCACAGCGAAGACGCCAGTTCGCGGCTGCGCACGCCCTTTGCCGAACTGATCAACGACCGCAACCGTGCCAACCTCACTCGGGCCATTGACGCCCTGCCTGCGCGCGAACGCCTGCTGCTCGCGCTGTGTCACCACGAGAAACTCAACCTGCGCGAGATTGGCGTGGTGCTGGAAGTGAGCGAATCGCGTGTGTGCCAATTGCATGCCCAGGCCATTGCCCGGCTGCAGGCCAGAATGAAGGAATAGACCGCGCCTGCGGTGGTGGCGAGGGAGCACGCGCCCTCGCCACACATTTCCTCACCCCTCGGCGTATGCCACCTCGTTATAGCTTGCGATCAGCCAGGTCAACTGCTCACGCGGCAGGTGCATCATCGGCTGCAGATCGAACCGCGCCATACGCCCGACAAACTCGGTAGGCGCCAACAGCCGTTCGATCACATGGTAGTGCGGGCGGTCCAGGTAGTCGTCGAACAACACGATGATCGGCTTGGTCGCCCGCAAGTAAGCGGTGACAAAGCAGGCGATGCGGAAACGCCCATCGATCAGAATCACATCGGGTTGCTCGAAGAAGGGTTCATCCCAGACCTTCAGCGGGTAAGTGTGGAACTTCTTCCAGTGTCGGGCGTTCTTCGGCCGCGCCCATTTACCGGTCTCGCCTACATCCACCGCGTAAATCCGTGGCCGCGAGGGCAGCGTGGCATTGGCAATCCAGGTTTGCATGTCCTCGGCCCAGCGGGCGTCGTTCTCCACCGAGATCACGGTTTTGTCCGGCATGCTGGCGGCCAGTAGGGTGGAACCGCCGCTGCCGTATTCCAGGATCACTGAGGCCTGGGTATAGAGCGTCTTCACATAGGCGGCCACTTCTGCCGGGAAGGTCACTTGGGGCGCCTGCATCGGTGCCCGGGGCAGTTCGAGCGGTTGCGGCATGGCGCTCGGATTCTGGCAGTGCTTGAGGTACTGCGCGGCCAGGTCGCTATCGATGGTGTTGAGCAGTTGCGTCGCCATATCAAAGGCGGCGTAGACCGTGTGCAGCACAAAGGCCAGCTTCAGGCGCTGGTTATCGGACAGTGCTGCCATGCGTGTCGCATCCGGCAAAAACAGTGCATCGGCACACACCAGGTGGGAAGCACGCAATTGATCCAGGCTTTGCCCTTCGCTCGGATGGCTGATGTGCTGCAGGTTATTGAGCCGGTAAAAACTGAACCCGCGCCGGGCCAGGCACCGGCTGATCAAGCCCACATCGGCCTGCTGATCATGCGTCGGTGCGAAGTTGACCCGCGCTTGCACCAACAGCGTATCAGCGAGGGTGCGTTGGCCATGTTCGATCACGGCCAGGCTGTCGTTGAGGTTGTCGAGCAACAGCCAGTCCACCGACGGCAAGCCGTTGATCGCATCCAGCTTGAGTGTGGGCACCGTCAGCTTGGCCAGTACTGCGGACGCCGCCAGCGGCGCCAGGGTGGCGCTCATGGCCGGATCGAGGCAGGCGTAGAGCGTGGCGGGCTGACCATTGCCCAGCGCCGCATGGGGGTAGTAATGCAACTCACCCAATTGCGCCAGTTGTCGGGCGTTGTCGATACGGCTGGCGGGGTCAAAAGCCACCGTGGAAAACGCCGCCATTTTTTGCAGCGCGACAAACTGCGCCGATGCGATCAGCGTGCTGCCGTGGTCCAGGGTCACCACTTTGCCCTGGAACTTGAAGCCAAAGCCCTCGTCCCTGGCCGGCGCCACCGGGTGCTGAAGCACCACGCTTGCGGCCTCCCCCTCAAACCTGGCCAGCCCTTGCGGGCTCAACGTCAGGGCCGCAGCCGGCTTGCCCTCGCAGTAGCGCTGCCAGATGGCACGCATGGCGGTGCCGAAGTGGTTGGCGAAACGCTGGCTGTCACACACCGGCGAGCCCATCAGCACCTCGCGCAGATGGCTGCGGATACGCGCCAGGCTGTCCAGGTCACTGCCCAACTCGATGACGCGCTGCTGGTATTGCGCCCAACTATGCACCACCAACTCCGGCAGGCCGGCGTTGACCAAATGGGTGGCCGAGTGGCGCCCGGCGAAGGTCGGCCCGGGGAAGGTGACCACCGGTACGCCCATCAATAAGGCTTCGCAGGTGGTAAGGCCGCCGGAATAGGGCCAGGGATCAAGCGCGATATCGATGCGGCTGTAGGTTTCCAGCAGGGTCTTGTGCCCCACCGGACCTTCGATCAGCACCCGCTCCTGGGCGATGCCGTGGGCAGCCATAACGCCGTGCACATGGGCACGCAATTCGGCGTTGCCGAAGGCGCCCCCCTTGAGCAACAGCCGCGAACCGGGCGTAGCGCGCATCAACTCGGCCCAGCGTGCCAACAGCACATCGTTGACCTTGGTCGGGTTATTGAAGCAGCCATAGGTGATAAAACCGTTGGTCAACGCCGGCAGGGGCTTGATGTCCGGCGTGTAGGGCGGCGGGTCGTAGCAAATGTAGTCATCGGGCAAGCGGATGAGCTTTTCGGTGTAGAACGCATCCTCCCCCTCCGGTGACTCGATGCGGTCGGTCAACAGGTAGTCGATGGCGCTAACGCCTGTGGTGTTGATCAGGCCACCGACCCATTTCACCAGCAGGGGCGCCGGCTGCAGCGCCATGGTGCGCATGCGGTTGCCGGCGTTATGACCACAGAGGTCAATCAGGATGTCGATGCGGTCATCGCGGATGCGCTGGGCCAGCGTGAGATCGTCCATATGCTTGATCGCCAGCCATTGCTGCACCGACGCCTGGATGCGCCGGGTCAGGTGGTCGCACACCTGACTGGTGCTGTAGGCGAACAACTGGAACTGATGACGCGGCAGTTTTTCCAGCACGCCCACGATCATATTGCCCACCGGGTGCTGGCGCAGGCCGTCGGATACCAGGCCGATACGCAAGCAACGGTCGGGGGCGCGGTCGAGCACTTCGGGGCGCGGCGGCACGGCTTTGGGGCCGAAGCGCGATTGCCATTCCTTGCACACCTCGAAGATAAAGTCGCGGCTGCGCTCGGGGTCGTAGTGCAGCGAGGTCAGGCGGTTGGAGTACGGCAGCACGTCCTTGCGCTTGGCCAGCGTCACCGCCTTTTGGTAATAGGTGTCGGCCGTGGCCAGTTGACCGATGTCCTTGTACAGGTTGGCCGCATTGTTCCAGTGGCTGTAATCGCCAGGTTCGCGTTCGATCAGCTTGTCGAACACGACGATGGCTTCGCCGTGGCGTTCCAGGCGATTGAGGATCAAGCCTTTGCGCGAGAGCATATGACAGTCATGGGGCGTCAACGCCAGTGCCTGATCGATATGCGACAGGGCGTTGGCGAACTGGCCTTTTTCGAAATACAGCGTGGCCAGGCGGTGATGCCCGGCGGCGAAATCCGGGTTGATGCCCAGCGCCTTGAGGACAAGTTCAAGGGCGCGATCCGCCTGGCCGAGCTTTTGCGCGGCCTTGGCCACCAGCTCCAATGCCTGAGGTTCATTGGGCAGCAACTGCAAGGCGTGCTCGAAACTGCTCAGCGCTTGCTCGGGGTCACTGTGCAGTTGCTGATGGCCCAAGTCTTTCCACACCTTTGGGTCATGGGGGCGTTGCTCGCTGCGCCGTCGCGCCTGGGCAAGCGTAGGGGCAGCAGGATGGCTGGGAGAGCCGGGGCGCGGGGATCTGGGCATTCAGGAGCAGCCTTGTGCAAAGAGATTCTGAGCGAAATGCTATCGCGCCACCCTCCCCGCCAAAGCCCGGATAAACCCACCTCAATGCCGCAATTACCAAAGATTGTGCAGCGAACGCGCACAAAAAAGGGGCTCAGCGTGAGCTGGCCCCTTCGTACCGCGCGGTTGCGATTATTGCAGCAGCGACAGCATTTGCTCCGGCATGGAGTTGGCTTGGGCCAATACCGACGTACCGGCCTGTTGCAGGATCTGGGCGCTGGTCATGGCTGACACTTCGGTGGCGTAGTCCACGTCCTGGATACCCGAACGGGCGGAGGTCAGGTTAGTGGTCGTGGTGGAAATGTTAGTGATCGCCGAGTCGAAACGGTTTTGCACCGCACCCAGGTCCGAACGCATCGAGTCCACCGTGTTCAGGGCGTTGTCGAGGGTGGTCAGGGTGCTGGTGGACTTCTTGGTCACCGCATTCTCGGTGTCGATGCTGATGCTGGCCGAGGTGGTAGTGCCGCTGGTGGTCAGGGTCACTTCCGCCGCGTAGGTCTTGCCGCCCACGGTCAGGAAGTAGTCGCCGTCGGCGTCGGCGGACAGCGTGCCGCCGGTGACCGTGGTACCGGACTTGTCGACATAGCTGGTGTTGGTCGACGTGATCGCGGTGCCCGAGGAATCCGACAGGGTGCTGGCGGTCAGGGTGGTGTCATAGCCGTTCACGTTGAAGCTCTCCAGGCCCAGGGTCTTGGCATTGATTTCGCTGAGCTTGATGTCGATGGTTTCGCCATCGTTGGCGCCGACCTGGATGGTGATGGTCTGGTCTTTGGACAGCACGTCCACGCCGTTGAACGCGGTTTGCGAGGAGATACGGTCGATCTCGTCCAGACGCTGGGTGATCTCGTCCTGGATCGATTGCAGGTCGGACTGGGAGTTGGTGCCGTTGGACGCTTGCACCGACAGCTCACGGATGCGCTGCAGGTTGTCGTTCACCTGGTCCAGCGCGCCTTCGGTGGTCTGCGCCAGGGAGATGCCGTCGCTGGCGTTACTGCTCGCCTGCGACAGGCCGGTGATCTGCGAGGTCATGCGGTTGGCAATCGCCTGGCCTGCGGCGTCATCGGATGCGCTGTTGATTTTCAGGCCCGACGACAAGCGCTCGATCGAGGTGCTCAGGCTGTTCTCCGAGGAGTTCAGGTTTTGTTGAGCGATCATGGACGTGATGTTGGTATTGATAACTGACATGGTGCAGTTCCTTTTCGTGGGTGAGCCGCTTGGGACAGATTCAGGGCCCGGCGTCGATGCAATCACCGCCGTTGCCGTACAGACAAACCGAACATCGGCGATCCGATCAGCCGTCTTTAGGCAACCCCCAAAAAAATTTGCGCAGCCGTCCGATTTCGCCACGCAAAGTGCCTGTATTAGCCGATTTGAATCAGCACCCACCGCGTTATAAAGCCTGCCTTGGCCCACAACAGGAGTGCTGCATGAACCCCTCAACCCTGATCGGCATGCTCGCCAGCCTGCTACTGCTGGCGGTGCTGCTCATGTTCAGCGCGCAACAACCCGGCTTGTTCATTGACCTGCCGGCTCTGGGCATTGTGGTGGTCGGCACCTTTGCCGCGACCTTCATCAGCTACCCGCTGCGCGAAGTGCTGCACATCTTCAGCCTGATCAAGACCGTGGTGCGTCACGAGCGCGAATACACCCAGGAAGACATCGACGAACTGGTGAGCCTGTCGCGCCTGTGGATCGACGGCGACCTGCGCGCGGTGGAGGACGTCCTCGACCGGGTGAAGAACCCCTTCCTGCGCTCCGGCGTGCAACTGGTGATCGACAAGACACCACTGGACGACATCCTCGACCTGCTGCAGTGGCGCATCGCGCGGCTGCGTGCCAAGGAACACGCCGAGGCCCAGCTGTTCCGGGTCATGGCCAGCTATGCGCCGGCCTTCGGCATGCTCGGTACCCTGGTGGGGCTGGTGAACCTGATGTTCGTGCTGGGCGACGGTGACATGGTGACCATCGGCCGACAAATGGCCGTGGGCCTGATGACCACGCTCTACGGCGTGTTGCTGGCCAACCTGCTGTGCAAACCGGTGGCGGTGAAACTGGAACGCCGCACCGAACAGCGCGTGGTGGTGATGAACATGGTGCTGCAAGGCGTGGCGATGATGGCCAACAAACGCAGCCCAGGGCTGATGCGTGAAACCTTGAAGTCGTTCGTGGCCCACTACCAGAACGACTTGCGCGAGGAACCGTTGCGCCCGGCGCGCACCCTGATTGCGCTGAAGTGGAAAACCCGGGCATGACAGCCATCACCCGCAACCAGGCTGCCGCGATCGCCAGCGGCACGCTGCCCGTAGAAGATCCAGGTGGCGAAACCTGGATGATGACCTACCTGGACATGATGACCCTGCTGCTGGTGATGACCATGGCCATGCTGGCGTTGGCCGGCAAGAGCCATGAGCTTGCGCGGCACAGTGCCAAGCTCACTGTAGCCCCCGTTTTTAGTGCAAAAAGCCTGACCTCGATAGACCCGCCGGGCGCGTTGTTGCGGGTACATCAGGCGCCGGCACCCGTGGTGGAAGCTGAGCCCGAACCCGTCGTCGCCGTTGAGCCCGAGCCCGTCACTGTGGTTGAGCCCGAGCCGCCCAAGCCCACGACGCAAGACCTGCTCAACGAACTGCCACTGGACAAGCTGGGCAATGACATCGAAGTGGTCACCAACGACAGCAGTGTGAGCTTTCGGATCAGCAGCGAAATCCTGTTCCCTTCCGGCCAGTCCGACCTCAGCCTGGGCGGCCTCGCCGTGCTGCGCAAGCTGATCCCTGTACTCGACAGCGTGCCGCACAAAATCATCGTCGCCGGCCATACCGACCCCCAAGACATCCGCAACTCGCGCTTCCCCTCCAACTGGGAGCTCTCCGGCGCCCGCGCCGGCAGCGTAGTCCGCTACTTGCAAAGCAACGGCATCCAGCCCAACCGCCTCGCCGCCATCGGCTATGCCGACACCCGTCCCCTGGCCGACAACGCCCTCGCCGAAGGCCGCGCCCGCAACCGCCGCGTGGAACTGATCCTGGAGCGCTGACGCGTGGGTCTTTTTTTTCCGACGCAGAACAGTGATCATCGCCCTCCCCACCCAAGCCTGAGGAAGCGAGACCATGGAATTGACGCTGGAAGCGGTTGCGCTCTTCGCACTGAAACTGGTGCACGAGACCGACGGCGGCAGCCCGGTTTTGCGTGACGATCTGGTGATGGACGGGTACGAGCGGGAAGTGTTTGGGTTATTGGTGCGACGGGGGGATCTGCCTGCGATTCAACTCAAGATCGAGGCGTGTGCGGTGCAAGCGCTGGATACAGTGGGCGGCGCCCATACGGTACTGGGGCGGGAATTGCGGCGGTTGGCGACTGACGTGCAAAACGTCCGTCAACTCGATGCACTGCCCGCGCCGCTAACCACCCTCAAGGACTATTTGAAAGACATCCAGTGAATCGGTGATCAGCGTGCCGGCCAGCGTCAATAGCGCATGCCCGATTACCGCCGCCCTTCAACTGCCATACGCACGGCCAAGCCCATCAGCACCGAGCCCATCAGCCAGCGCTGCGCCACCTGCCAACCGGGCCGGGTGACGAAGAACACCGCGATGGAGCCCGCCATCATGGCAATCATTGCGTTGACGCCCACGCTAATGAAAATCTGCGTAAAACCCAGCACCAACGATTGCGTCAACACGCTGCCGTGGCCGTTCGGGTCGATGAACTGCGGCAGCAACGACAGGTACATCACCGCGACTTTAGGGTTCAGCAGGTTGGTCACAAAGCCCATCATGAACAGCTTGCGCGGGCTATCCTGGGGCAAGTCCCGCACCTGAAAAGGCGAACGCCCCCCCGGCTTGACCGCCTGCCAGGCCAGGTAGACCAGATACAACGCACCACCGAGTCGCAGCGCGTCGTAGGCCAAGGGAACCGCCATGACCAAGGCGGTGATACCCAACGCCGCGCACAGCATGTAAACGATAAAACCCAACGCAACCCCGCCCAGGGAAATCAAACCGGCCGTGCGCCCCTGGCAAATCGAGCGGGAAATGAGGTAAATCATGTTCGGCCCGGGCGTCAGCACCATGCCCAGTGAGATCAGGCCATAGGCAAGCCAGTTGGACAGTTCGGGCATCGTGCAGCTCCTGAATGAGGGTGTTGTCGGCGACGTTGTCGTGTCGAGCGCCATGGTAGGGCGTGCGACATGAGCGCGTTAGATACAGATCTGCGAGCAAAACGTCATACACAGGACAGGCACGTGATCGACTTCATCTTGCGGCCGTACAAAAACAGCGTGTTCTATTGCGTGGAAACCTCCGGGATTTTCGCTCTGGATTTCCAAGTACCTGCTGACCTGATCAGCGGGCAAAAAAAGACCTTGGCGTCCCAAGGTCTTTTTTACTGCAGGCACGCCTGATTCAATGGATGCACACCGTCAAATATGGGCGCAGGCCATCAGCCCCGCGGCCTCCGCAAATACCTGCAATACCAAACCACCCCACCCACAACCGCCCCCACAACAGTGACGCCATTCCCCACCAACCAAATCCCAAAATTCCGAGTCTGCTCCGCATCTCCTTCATAGAACGGCCCAAAGTACGCCGACACCGCCACCACCACCCCGTTGAACACCCCAACAGCCACGGCGACTACCAAAACTACAAACACAACCCCCTTACAGACCTTCATATAACGCTCCAAAACCAAATCTCCCTTGACTGGTGATAATCCGAGAACGTCCCTTCGATCGAGAAGCCTAACTGAATTCGCGGGTAGCTCAGCCAATCCGTCAATCGCCGCCCATTCCATAAATCAATGTGGTCACCACTACGGTTACCGAACGTTTCATTGCCCCGGCGCCAAAAATCCTTGAAGAAGATGATGCCTTGCTGCCCGACCAACATATCCTCAAAGTCTTCAGGCTTTATCTTCTTTACGGGCTGTATACCGGGGATATTGGCGCGACTTAATGCCTTGGCCATTTCCTCTGCAGCCAGCACATGACCTTCACTTTTGGGGTGCTGCCAACAATAGCGCACCCCTCTGAATCCGCTCAGGTCGGCACCAGACCTGCGCAATGCCACGCCTAGGTTGATCGCGCATTGATCACTAAAATTTTTCGCGCCGTTGGTTCAGCACGGGGCGGCGTCTCCGAAGATTTCCGGATGGTTTTTCCATAGGGTATTGAATGTCAGCATTCAGCATTTCCTTCGCGTTTTTTTCGCGACCGTAGCAAACGCTTTGCTGCTTAAGAGGGGATCGGATAGAAATCAGAACGGTCCTACTTGCCTGTCAGTTTTGGCTGCAGGGTATAACTCACACACCCTCACAGGGGATGTCCTTATTGGTGTGAAAGTAAGTGCTAACTGGGCCGGTGTTTGTGCGGAATGTTCCGCAGCCGAATAGGAAGCTGGGCGGTTAGGTATAGGAACTTCAGAACGACGCAGGTTTCATGTGGGGCTCACTCCCACATGAGGTCAGAATCACTGGGGTTGAAACGTCTCCAGGTACGCCAGGATGTTGTCGATCTTTTCCTGATCGCTGATGCCCCAGAAGATCATGCGCGTGCCGCTCACTACCTTCTTCGGCGCCTCGATATAGGCCGCGAGTTTTTCTCGGGTCCAGACCACCCCGGAGTTTTTCATCGCATCCGAATACTGATAGTCGGCGGTAGTGCCGGCAGGCCTGCCGATGATGCCGTTGAGTTCGGGGCCAAAGCCGCCGCGCGCGCCCTCGCCGATGTTATGGCAGCCGCCGCAGGTTTTGGCGAAGAGCTTGCCGCCCGCTTCGGCATCGCCGGCGGCGCAGGCCGCGCCAGTGTTGAGGATCAGGGCGAAGGTCAGTAAGGCGCGGTATTTCATAAGGGCTCCACATCGGGTGATACGGGTGATTATGCCGGTTTGTCAGGAGCGCATGCCCATCAAGATCACCGCTTCGGTCCATGCCGTCACCACCGGTGCCAGCACACTGAACCACGGGTCATCCCGGTCGATCTGCGCGGCCGAGTGCTCACGGTTGACGGCCTTGTGTCACGGCCTGTGGGAAGCAGGCCGGTGGTTGGTTGAAAAGCGCCGGTATCGTGCAGCAGCACCCGGTCAATACGCAACCGGGTCCCTCAGAACGACCATCCATCGTTCCAGGCATATCTGATCGAACCTAATGCGCTGCGCCCCACTCCACCCTACTGAACCCTGATGGTGGAGTAAGGATCATGGCTCAGCCATCGATTTTAGTGCTGGAAGACGACGAAATCATTCGCGCGTTAATGGTCGACGTTCTGGAGGATTTCGGTGCGCATGTCACCTCGTTTCCTTCGGCGGATGAAGGAATGATTTACCTGGAGCGGGCCGATGACCCGGTGGACCTGATTGTGAGTGATATCCAGATGCCTGGATTGCTCAACGGCTATGACCTGAGTCGAGTGGTGGCCCATCGTTGGCCAGCGGTGCCGGTGGTGCTGACGTCCGGCAACACCAGGCTGGCGGCGCAGTTGGGGGGATCGGTACGGTTTCTGCCCAAGCCGTGGAGCACCGACCATCTGCTCGAATGCGTGCAAACCGCACTGACCCAGCAGGGAGCGTCGGTGCATTAATAGCTTCGCGACATCACTTCGCCGAAGACCCGGCGGCGGTTAGGTGCCGGAAAAATCGTCGCGAAAAGTGAGCTGGGCCGCAGCCGTGAGTTCCGATTTAGGGAGCCCAAGGTGAATGACAATGCCCACACCTGTGTCGTCTCGTTTTGACGCGATTTGTTTATAGCTCAGGCTTCCCACGCTCTGTAGTTTCGGTCCGCGTCGACAGCCTTCGACGCGAACTGAACTTACAGAGGGTACCGTGATGGATATTTTTTCCAGTCATCTGAGTTTCGAAAACACCCTTTTGCAGACCTACTTGAACACGCCAGAAAAAAACCCTCCTCGCCCGAAAACGCCCTCTCTGGGGTCGACCATTGATTTCAGTGGTGAGCGGCCGCCAAAGAAGGACAACCGCTCGAACGGCCTGGACAGCCTGGGCAGTGGAAACATCATCTAAGTCGTCAAATTGAGAGGCTGCAACCCTGCAGTCTCTTCCACCTTTCGATCCACCCGACCTTAACAAAATACTGACATCCCCCGGGTTAACCTTCGCAACCACCTTGCACAGAGCTTTCAACCCTATGCCTCACGCCGGCACCTTGCCCGACGTCCTCGCTGGCCCGCTGCTGCGGCGCCTTGAACCCCAGCGCCTGGTGATGTGGCTGGTGGGGACCAGGGAACTGCCGTTGACCCTCAGGCTGCACGTCGCCGAGCAGACCCGCGATATCTCGCTGGACCAAGGCCAGTGCCAAATCGTGCCGGTGGGGCGCCAGGCCTTTATCCACTTGATCGACGTTGCGTTGGACGAGGCTCTGCCCCAGGACGCGGTGATCGGCTATGACCTGCTGATCGACGGGCGCGGCATCGGCCAATGGGCACCGCACCTGCTCTATTGCGACGCGCAATCGCCGAGTTTCGTGCTGCATAGCCGTATTCATCAATTGGTCCACGGCTCCTGCCGCAAGCCCCACCACCCGGCGGACGAAGGCTTGCTGTGCGTCGACCGCCTGCTGGCCGACGCCCAAACCCCAGCGCAACGCCCGGCGTTGTTGATGATGAGCGGCGACCAGGTGTACGCCGACGATGTCGCCGGGCCGATGCTGCGGGCGATTCATGGGCTGATCACGCGCCTGGGGCTGTTCGACGAATACCTGGACGGCGCCGTGGTGGACAACAGCGCCAGCCTCTACGGGCATCGCGCCAGTTATTACCAGCGGGCCGAACTGCTCCCCGCGCTGGACAGCAACGAGACCCTGCGCGAACGCTTTTTTGGCGGCGTGAAGAAGCCGATTTTCACCAGCAGCACCGCCGACAATCACTTGGTGACCTTCGCCGAAGTCATTGCCATGTATCTGCTGGTCTGGTCCCCCACCCCCTGG
Organism: Pseudomonas marginalis; assembly: GCF_024169655.1. GTDB lineage: Bacteria > Pseudomonadota > Gammaproteobacteria > Pseudomonadales > Pseudomonadaceae > Aquipseudomonas > Aquipseudomonas paraveronii. The sequence continues at coordinate 5,181,058 of NZ_JALJWV010000001.1, forward strand.
ACACTGATCGCGCCGCAGCCGCCGCAACTGAGCGCCGACGCGCAACCGCGGTATGCCCGTGAGCAGGTGCAGATCGATCGCTTCCGCGATGGCCTGCCCGGCGTCGCGCGGGTGTTCGCCCACCTGTCCACGCTGATGATCTTCGACGATCACGACATCACCGACGACTGGAACCTCAGCGCCCAGTGGGAAGAAACCGCCTACGGCCATCCGTTCTCCAAACGCATCATCGGCAACGCGTTGCTGGCGTACCTGCTGTGCCAGGGCTGGGGCAACCAGCCGGATGTGTTTGCCAAGCTGATCAGCCAGACACAGGCACTTGCCGCCCAGGCACACGACAATCATCTGAACGCGAGCGCGCAGGATGAACTGCTCGAAACGCTACTGACCTTCCAACAGTGGCATTACGTCCTGCCCACCACCCCCGCGCTGGTCGTACTCGACACCCGAACCCGGCGCTGGCGCAGCGAATTCAACCTCAAACAACCATCCGGCCTGCTGGACTGGGAAGCCTTGAGCGAACTGCAACAGGAACTGCTGGACCACCCGTGCGCGATCATCGTCTCCCCCGCGCCGATCTTTGGCGTCAAGCTGATCGAGACCGTGCAAAAAGTCTTCAGTGGGTGCGGTTACCCGCTGCTGGTGGACGCCGAAAACTGGATGGCGCATCGCGGCGCCGCCGAGGTGATCCTGAATATCTTCCGCCACTCCCGCACGCCGGGTAACTACGTCATCCTCTCGGGCGACGTACACTATTCGTTCGTCTACGAAGTACTGATCCGCCATCGCAACGCCGGCCCCAAGCTCTGGCAGATCACCAGCAGCGGCATCAAGAACGAATTCCCACCGCGCCTGCTGGAATGGTTCGACCGCCTCAACCGCTGGCTCTACTCGCCGCGTTCTCCGCTCAACTGGTTCACCCGCCGCCGCACCATGCAGGTGGTGCCGCATATCCCGGAACACGCGCAAGCCGGTGAGCGCTTGTGGAACTCGGCGGGGATCGGCCAGGTGTTTTTCAACGCGCAAGGCCAACCCGAGGCCATTTACCAGCACAACGCCAATGGGAAGGCACCGACGATGATGCGGGCGCCGAAATAATGGCCCATCGCCACACCTCGACAGCTGCACAGTCGCTCTATTCAAAGCGTGCAAGTCACGTTGTACAGTAGCGCCAGCCACGGAGTATCGGCGTCAATTTCACCGGCCTTGGGGCCCACGCAGGGAAGCGCGCACATGGACGATACAGCCGGCAATAAACCGTCAAACGACCTCAATGCCGACATGTTGCATGCTGTCATGGAACTGGTCAGCGACGGGGTCTGGGACTGGAATGCGAATACGGGTTTCGTTTACCGCAACCCCGGCTGGTACGAAATGCTCGGCTACCCCAGCCACTCCCTGGAGAACAGCGTGTTCACCTGGGAGAACATCATCCACCCCGACGACTACCTCCGGGTGATGACGCTGTTCGATGACTACATCAACCGTCGCTCGCCCCATTACCAGACCGAATACCGCTGCCGCAAAAAAGACGGCAGTTACCTGTGGATCGAAGACCGCGGCTATGTGGTTGCGCGTAACCTCGACGGCTCGGTGGCGCGCATGCTCGGCGCCCACCGCGACATTAATACGCGCAAATGCTCCATCGAACAGCTCGAACGGCGTAACCAATCGCTTGAAGCCTTGGTTGCCGAACGCACACGCGAGTTGTCACGGGTCAATCAGCAACTGCAATTGCAACTGGACGAAAACCGCTCCTTGGCCGAGCGTGACGCCCTGACCTGCGTGGCCAACCGTTATCGCCTGGAAAAAGTGCTGCTGGAAGAATGCGACCGCGCCGAACGCTTCCGCCTGCCGTTGGCGCTGCTCGCCATGGATATCGATGATTTCAAGCCGATCAATGATCGACACGGCCACGGCGTCGGCGACAAGACCCTGGTGAGCGTCGTGGAGAGACTGGAATCCTGCGTGCGCCCCGGTGACTTGCTGGCGCGCTGGGGTGGCGATGAGTTTGTGGTGGTGCTGCCCAAAAGCCCCCTGAAGACAGCGAAAGCCCTGGCCGAGCGCATTCGCCAAAAAATGACCGAGATGCCTGCGGTGGGTGACTTCAAAGTGACCCTGAGCCTGGGGGTGGTGGAGCGTCTTGCGGGTGAAGCCCCCGCTGCGCTGATGGCGCGGGCCGATCAGGCGCTGTATCGCTCCAAGGCAGCGGGGAAGGATGTCGCCTCGGAATAAATGCGCGGGGGTTGTTGCCCCGAACGACCTGCTGGCAACCGCTCCTTCCGATTTGGAATGACCCGGCGACTTTATTTCGTTTGCGGCACAGCCTGGCTCGCGGCTTAGATAAAAAGAAGCCCGCCACTGCCGAGTCCGAGATTCATGAGCCGCGAAACCATCAGCCAGTCGATTTCCATCGTTCACCCCATCAGCCTCAGCCACGGCAAGAACGCCGAGGTCTGGGACACCACGGGCAAGCGCTACATCGACTTTGTCGGCGGCATCGGCGTGCTCAACCTCGGGCATTGCCACCCGGCAGTGGTCGAGGCGATTCGCCAGCAGGCAACCCAACTGACCCACTATGCCTTCAACGCCGCACCGCATAGGCCTTACATCGAGCTGATGGATCGTCTGAGTGCGTTTATCCCGGTGGACTACCCGGTCAGCGGCATGCTCACCAACAGCGGCGCGGAAGCCGCTGAAAACGCCTTGAAGATCGTGCGCGGCGCCACCGGCCGCACTGCGGTGATTGCGTTCGACGGCGCGTTCCACGGCCGCACGCTTGCCACCCTCAACCTGAATGGCAAGGTGGCGCCCTACAAGCAAAAAGTCGGTGTCCTGCCGGGCCCGGTGTATCACCTGCCCTACCCGAGCGCAGACAACGGCGTGACCTGCGCCGAAGCGCTGAAGGCCATGGACCGCTTGTTCAGTGTGGAAATCGACGTCAACGACGTGGCCTGTTTCATCATTGAGCCGGTGCAGGGCGAAGGCGGTTTCCTCGCGCTGGACATCGAGTTTGCCCAGGCCCTGCGCCGTTTCTGCGATGAGAAAAACATCCTGCTGATCGCCGATGAAATCCAGTCCGGTTTCGGCCGCACCGGCCAGCGTTTTGCCTTCTCGCGCCTGGGCATAGAACCGGACCTGATCCTGCTCGGCAAAAGCATCGCCGGCGGTGTGCCGTTGGGCGCCGTAGTGGGGCGCAAGGCATTACTCGACAACCTGCCCAAAGGCGGGCTGGGCGGCACTTACTCCGGCAATCCCATCGCCTGCGCGGCGGCGTTGGCCACCCTTGAGGTGATGACGGATGCACAGTTGCAGGCCTGGGGATCGCAGCAGGAAGAGGCCATCCTGCGCCGCTACGAAACCTGGCGCGCGCAACGCCTGTCGCCTTACCTGGGCCGACTGACCGGCGTCGGCGCCATGCGTGGCATCGAGTTGGCCCACGCCGACGGCACGCCCGCGCCCCAGCAACTGAGCCAATTGCTGAGCCTGGCGCGGGACGCCGGCTTGCTGCTGATGCCCAGCGGCAAGTCGCGGCACATCGTCCGTTTACTGGCGCCGCTGACCACTGAGCCAGCGGTGTTGGAGGAAGGCCTGGACATCCTCCAGGCGTGCCTCAAGCAACTGGGCTAATAACGCGCATCCACCGGCTTGCCGCCGCTGTCGGGCAGCAATTCCTTAGTTTGCAGGTGCCGGTGCGTGCGGCGCGGCAAGCAGGTCGGCCGGGCATGACAGAGAATGCCCCATTGCATTAGGCCTTCATTAACCTGGCGCGGGGAGGGCCCCTCGGCGCAGGTCTGTGTTCGTTTTTATAGGTTCATCAGACCTCTGTGTTGTAACGGGTTTACCGGCACAGCACTAAATCGATGGACAAAGGCGAGCTGGCGGCGGGCGGTGGCGCATCCGGTTTGACCGTAGGTCTGTTTTGCGGGCGGGCAATCACGCTGCAGCGGGCGCTGGCCGCTTTGCGTCGCAATAAGGGCATTGTGCTGCCTTGACCTGCCCCCCCTCCCCGCCGAAAATGCGCGACGCTTTTTTGTCCCTGTTTACTGAAGTAGTGAAATTTCAATGTCCGATTCCTACACCGCAGAATCCGCCGAAGAGTCCGTAGTCGCCTTGCAATCCAAAGCTGAATACGAAAACGCCATCAATCTTTCACAGCATGTGCCAGCGGCCAAGATCATCAGCGAGATGGTGCTGGACGCGTTCCATACCTCCAAGGAAAGCGATCAGATCCGCGAACTGCGTGTGGCCATCCGCGAGGCCCAAGACGCCTTCGATGACGACAAGGCCTACGACCTGATGGGCCAGCTCAAGCAGCTCAAGGACGCCGAAGCCGCCGACAACATCGCCCTGGAAGACCTCAGCAGCAAGTTTTCCATCAGCCGCATCCTGTCCAGCTTCAAGGACGACCCGCAGTTTCAGGAGCTGGTCTATGGACTGGCCCTCAAGGTGCTGAACCAGTCCCACCAGGCCATCAGCAACCCAAGCGCCGGCAAGGGCAAGGCCGCTCGTCCGAAGAAAGAAGCCGAAGTGTTTGTGATCAGCAAGGACGGCATCAGCGTCACCCTGCCGCTGCGCACGCCGCGCTCGAAGCTCAACGTCGACCGTGAAGCGTTCGAGTTCCTGGGTTTCAGCTTTGTCGGTGACGGCGATGACGCCGAGCTGGAGGTTGAGAGCTTTGTGGATAACTCAGGCGCTGAACAGCCGTTGAGCCGCAAGAGCGTGATCACGGCGTTGCAGCAGCAGACGGCGTTTGATGGGTACAGCATCGTGCAGCAGTAGTACCACTAGTACCGCTGAACCCAATGTGGGAGGGGCGGTGCGCTGGAACTGCGCCCAAGAAAAAGCCCCGCGCTTCTCACGAAGGCGGGGCTTGTTCATTACTTGGAACCACTCAGGGCGCGTAGGTCAGCAACAGCTCTCTCGGCACCTGGAAATCCAGGGACATCATCACGCTGAGCGCGGTGATGGTGAAGATCGAGAACACGAACAGCTTGCGCGCCCAGACGGTGTCGTCCACCGCCTTGTAGCCGGTCCAGGCCATATACAACCAGTACATGCCCATGGCGGCGGCGACGGCAAGGTAGCTCATGCCGGCGTAGCCACTGAAGGTCAACATCAAGGTCGCCACGAGGAAGGCCAGGATGTACAGCAGGATGTGTTTCTTGGCCACCTGGATGCCACGCTTGACCGGCAGAACCGGAATCGACGCAGCCAGGTAGTCGTTGAAACGGAAGATCGCGATGGCATAGGAATGCGGCATCTGCCACAGGCTGAACATCACCAGCAGCACCAGCGCGGCCATGTCGAAGCTATTGGTCACAGCCACATAACCAATCACCGGCGGCATCGCCCCCGACAGACTGCCCACCAGCGTGCCGTGAACCGACTTGCGCTTGAGGTACAGGCTGTAGAGACCGACGTAGATGGCAAAGCCGATCACGGCAAACAGCGCCGCCAACGGATTGGCCACCTTGTACAACAACACCACGCCGGCAACACCCAGGACGGTCGCGAACAGCAGTGCCAGTTTCAGGGAGATAAGGCCCTGGACCAGCACGCGATTCTTGGTGCGTTCCATCTTGATATCGATGTCGCGGTCGATGCAGTTGTTGAAGACACAACCGGAAGCTACCACCAGGGACGTGCCGATCATTGCTGCCAGGAAGATGGCCAGATCGACATGTCCCTTGGAGGCCAGGAAGAAGCCGCCTGCCACAGAAAGCACGTTACCGAAAATGATCCCCGGTTTGGTGATTTGGATAAAGTGCTTAAGCGACATCGGGTCTTACCTCACTTCGCCATCATGAACGTGTGGATGCTGAACATGATCCACAGCGACAGACCAACCAGCAGAACGATCACCAGGCCTGCGAACACGAACGCAACCACGTTCTCGCGCTGAGCCTCGGAGCGGTCCAGGTGCAGGAAGTACACCAGGTGAACCAAGACCTGAATCACCGCAAACGCCAGGACGATCATCAAGGTGATCGACTTCGGCAAGGTTGGGTACATCACCAGGCCGAACGGGATCAGGGTCAGGATGACCGACAGGATGAAGCCGATAGCGTAAGTTTTTACGCTGCCGTGGCTCGCATCATGGCTGTCATGGGAGTGTGCATTAGCCATTACAGAGTCCCCATCAAGTAGACGACGGTGAATACGCAGATCCAGACCACGTCCAGGAAGTGCCAGAACAGGCTCAGGCAGTTCAGGCGAGTCTTGTTGGTGTTGGTCAGGCCGTGTTTATTGACCTGATACATCATCACCGCCATCCAGATCAGGCCAGCCGTCACGTGCAGACCGTGGGTCCCCACCAGCGTGAAGAACGCCGACAGGAAGCCGCTGCGGTGCGGGCCGAAGCCTTCGGAGATCAGCAGGTGGAACTCGTTGATCTCCATGCCGATGAAGCCCAGGCCGAACAGGAAGGTCAGACCCAACCAGGTCAGTACGCCCTGCTTGTTGCCCTTGTAGAAGGACAACATGGCGAAGCCGTAGGTGATCGAACTGAACAACAGCAAGGCGGTTTCGCCGAGCACGTAAGGCAGTTCGAAGATGTCGTGGCCCGCCGGGCCACCCGCTACGTTGTTTACCAGTACCGCGTACACCGCGAAGATCGACGCAAACAAGATGCAGTCGGTCATCAGGTAGAGCCAGAAACCGAAAACGGTTACCGGGCCCGAGTCGTGGTGATGGTCATCGTGCCCATGGTCATCGACATGGGCGTGTCCAGCATTGGTCACTAAGTTCGACATGGTTTAAGCCTGTTCCAACGAGGTTTCTACACGGTTGGCCGGGATCTTCTTCTCGGCCACCAGGCGAGCGTGCTGCTCGGCTTCGATGCGCTCGATCGTTTCGACCGGCACCATGTAGCCTTGATCATCACGTGCAGCGTGGACAATGAAGTAGCCGATGGTGCCCACCAGGCTCACGATTGCCAGCCACCAGATGTGCCAGATCATCGCGAAACCGAACACGGTCAACAGCGCACCAATCACCACGCCAGTGGCGGTGTTGTTTGGCATGTGGATCGGTTCGTAGTGCTTAGGCTGCTGGTACGCAGTACCGTTTTCCTTGGCTTCGGTGAACGCATCGATGGTGTTCGCAGTCGGAATCACGGCGAAGTTGTAGAACGGAGGTGGCGACGAAGTCGACCATTCCAGGGTGTGGCCGTTCCATGGGTCGCCGGACTCGCACATGTTCTGCTTGCGATCACGCACGCTGACATACAGCTGGATCAACTGGCAGGCGATACCCACAGCGATCATCACCGCACCGACCATGGCGACGTACAGGTACGGCACCCACTCAGGGTTGGTAGTAGCGTTCAGACGACGGGTCATGCCCATGAAGCCCAGTGCGTAGAGCGGCATGAACGCGACGAAGAAGCCCGAGATCCAGAACCAGAATGCTGCCTTGCCCCAGCCTTCGTGCAGCTTGAAGCCGAACGCTTTCGGGAAGAAGTAGCTGAAACCAGCGATGTAACCGAATACCGCACCGCCGATGATCACGTTGTGGAAGTGAGCGATCACGAACAGGCTGTTGTGCAGCACGAAGTCAGCACCCGGGATGGCCAGCAGTACGCCGGTCATGCCGCCGATGGCGAAGGTCACCATGAAGCCCAGGGTCCACAGAACCTGGCTGGTCATACGCAGACGACCGTGATAGATGGTGAACAGCCAGTTGAATAGCTTCACCCCCGTCGGGATCGAAATCAGCATCGTCGCCAGGCCGAAGAAGGCGTTGACGCTGGCCCCCGAACCCATGGTGAAGAAGTGGTGCAGCCAAACCATGAAGCCCAGTACCGAGATCGCGCCGGAAGCGTAGACCATCGAGTGGTGACCGAACAGGCGCTTGCCGGTAAAGGTCGAGATCACTTCGGAGAAGATACCGAACGCTGGCAGGATCAGGATGTACACCTCAGGGTGACCCCATGCCCAGAACAGGTTCACGTACATCATTGGATTGCCACCAAGTTCGTTGGTGAAAATGTGGAAATCCAGGTAACGGTCAAGCGACAGCAGTGCCAGGGTAGCGGTGAGGATCGGGAACGAAGCCACGATCAGCACGTTGGCCCAGGTGCAGGTCCAGGTGAAGATCGGCATATCCATCATCTTCATGCCAGGCGCGCGCATTTTCAGCACGGTGGCCAGGAAGTTGACCCCCGTCAGCGTCGTCCCGAGCCCTGATAGCTGTAGCGCCCAGATGTAGTAGTCCACACCCACGCCCGGACTGTACGCCAGGCCCGACAGCGGCGGATAAGCAACCCAACCGGTCCTGGCGAATTCGCCGACGCCCAGGGACACGTTGACCAGCACAACGCCGGATACCAGCAGCCAGAAGCTCAGGGAGTTCAGGAACGGGTAGGCAACGTCACGGGCACCGATCTGCAGCGGCACTGCAAGGTTCATCAGGCCGGTGAAGAAAGGCATCGCCATGAAGATGATCATGATCACACCGTGAGCGGTGAAGATCTGGTCATAGTGTTCAGGCGGCAGGTAGCCCGGCGAACCTTCGGTGGCCATGGCCAACTGGGTACGCATCATGATGGCGTCGGCAAAACCACGCAGCAGCATGACCATGGCAACGATGATGTACATCACACCGATTTTCTTGTGGTCGACCGACGTCAGCCACTCGGTCCACAGGTAGGTCCACTTCTTGAAGTAAGTGATACCTGCAAACAGTGCCAGACCACCCAGCGCGATCATGGCGATGGTCACCATCACGATCGGCTCGTGGAACGGGACCGCATCCCAACTTAATTTACCAAACATCGTTTACTCCTCTGCCCCAGCAGTTGAATGCGAGCCCGTGTCAGAACCTTCAACCGCAGCCACTTCTTTCTTCTCGTGCTTGACCGGCTTGCCTGGTTTCATGCCTTCGTACTTGTCGACGATCTTCTGAAACAGGTCCGGCGTGTACGCGGAGTACGAAGCGGCAGGGTTGTTCTGGCTTGGTTTGGCAAGGGCTTCGTATTCAGCTTGATCAAGCTGTTTAGGTGCGGCCTTGACTTCGGCTACCCAGGCGTCGAATTCTTCCTGGCTCGTCGAGATCGCTTTGAATTTCATGCCGGTAAAGCCAGCGCCGCTATAGTTGGCGGAGATGCCGTCCATTTCAGCTTTCTGGTTGGCCATCAGGTGCAGCTTGGTCTGCATGCCGGCCATCGCATAGATCTGGCCACCCAGGCCTGGAATGAAGAACGAGTTCATCACAGTGTCGGAGGTGATCTTGAAGTTAACCGGGGTATGTTCCGGGAACACGATCTTGTTGACGGTGGCGATACCCAGGTCCGGGTAGATGAACAGCCACTTCCAATCCAGCGCGACCACTTCGATATTGATCGGCTTGGCGTCGGATTCCAGCGGACGGTACGGGTCCAGTGCGTGGGTGGACTTGTAGGTCACATAACCCAGGGCAATGATGATGAGGATCGGAACCAGCCACACCGCGATTTCAATCTTGGTGGAGTGCGACCACTTCGGCGCGTAAGTCGCCTTGGTGTTCGACGCGCGGTATTTCCAGGCGAAGGCGAAGGTCATGATGATCACAGGAACCACTACCAGCAACATCAGCAGGGTGGCGGTGATGATCAGGTTGCGTTCATCCAGACCGACCTGTCCTTTGGGGTCGAGCAAGGCCCACTTGCAGCCTCCCAGCATTAACATCATGCCAAGCAGCGGCAAAAAGCCTAGTAATCGGGGGTACCTGTTTTTACTCATCTCACGACCTCTAAAGCAGCTTGCGCAATGCAGTTGGGTTTTGATCGCCAACACTTCACCCTGCCAAGGGTTGGCATTTCTCTTCGATTGAATAAGAGCCTGCCCGAGCGCCCTGATTGGACGGTTAACGGACCTGCGGTGAGTTCTTATTCGATTTCGTGGTTAAAGGCCTTGTTACAGACCAATTCCATTTGGTGCGGATAGTTGAAAGGCTGCCGGAACCTGGGGTCGCACAGAGCCATCCATCTGCCCCTCGACCGCTCCAATGCTCAAAGATTGAACAGCACCGGACATTCAGTGCGGGCGATTGTAGTTAGCTAGCGATGTATAAACCATGTCTTATAAAGAAATAATTTTTATCGTTTACAGCAATAATCCTTCACCTATTTTGCAAAAGTTCGCGATCTTATCGCGTTGGATTCTCAACAAAAACCACAAAAAATGCCGTGTTATAGGGCAAACTGCCACACCCCTTACCCCCTGTAAGGGCCTGAAAAACCGATCCAAGCCCCCATAAAACAAGGCATTAACAGATCACCGAAAGCCTCGAACGGCGCGCCATTCGCGGTGTCGCTCAAACGATGAACTGACAGCACACATTGACGACGCGGGGCAAATTCAAGCGGCGGTTCAGCGGCTCAGAAACGTCCTGCGACTGCGTCTGTGTGACAACATGTCGCACACTGCACACCGCCAAAATTGTCCCGCGTCACTGTCCCTTCATTAATCCCTACAAACAAAAACGCCCCGGCTTTCCCTTGAGAAGGACCGGGGCGTTTCAGTGAACGACTCAGGCTTTGCGTTGGCGATTACGATAGATACCCAGGGGCACCAGGATCACCGTCAGCACAAACGCCACCAGCGCCCATTGCGCCAGTGACAGGCCGAGCACCGGCGGGTACGGCGTGCTGCAGAAGCCATCGACCTGGAAGACCAGTGGAAACACCTTCGCCAGGGGCAGGCCGTCAACGATCGGTTGCAGCACATCCACGCCGCAACTGACCTCGGGGAAGAACTGGGTGTACACATGGTGGCCGGCAGCGGCCACGCCGCCCAGGGCACTGAGGACCACCAAGCCTTCAAACAGCGTGATCGCGCCTTTGCTGCGCATGGCTGCACCGATAAACGCAAAGACCGCAATCAACAGCAAGGCGTAGCGTTGCAGGATACACAGCGGGCACGGCGCCTCGCCCAACACCACCTGCATGTACAGCGCACCGCCGATCAGCGCCAGGCAGATGATGCCCAGCAACACCAGAAAGCGCCGTTCCCTGCCTAAACGCAATTCGTCACTCATCTCCGTATCCCTTTGTTTGATTGTGCCAATGGCCGCAAGTTTACACACAGAGAGTGGTTTAAACAGAGAGGGGTTAACAGGGGATTAATCGGGAGGAATGGAGCACTGAATGTGGGAGGGGCTTGCCCCCGATAGCGGTGTGTCAGCCACAGATAAGCTGACTGATCCACCGCTATCGGGGGCAAGCCCCCTCCCACATTTTGAACAGTGTGAACCTTTAGGTGGTTATTCCAGGGCTGCGGCCGGGCCGAAGAATTCGTAGCGGCTTTGTTTTTCGGGTACGCCCAAGGCTTTGAGGTGGCGCTTGATCGCGGCCATGAAACCTTTAGGGCCGAGGAAGTATGCATCCAGGTCGCGCTGCTCGGGCAACCACGCCGCGAGTTGTTCCTGGCTCAGCAGCCCCACGGTGTCGCCTGCCGGGCTCACGCCATCGTCCTCGTCATAGCAGTAGAAGCGCTTGAGTTGCGGATGCTTGGCCGCCAGGGCATCGACCCACTCCCGAAACGCATGCACCCCGCCGTTACGCGCACAGTGGATAAAGTGCACCGGGCGCTGGGTAGCCAGGGCCGCTTCGAGCATCGGCAGTGTTGGCGTAATGCCCACTCCGCCACTGATCAGCACCAGCGGTTTATCGCTGGCCGCCAGGGTGAACTCGCCCGCTGGCGGGAACAAGTCGATCGTCGCGCCGACCTGCAGTTGATCATGCAGGTAGTTGGACACCCGCCCACCGGCTTCGCGCTTGACGCTGATGCGGTATTGGCCGGCATCGCTGAGGGCCGACAAGGAATAGTTGCGGCGCACTTCTTCGCCATCGAGCACCAGCGTCATACCAATGTACTGACCGGGCGCAGCAGCGAGGATCGGGGCGTTGTCCACCGGGGCGAAATAGAAGGACGTGATTTCGGCACTTTCCTCCACGCGCTTGACCAGCTTGAACGGCCGCGCACCCCGCCAGCCGCCTGGCGCCTGGGCCTTCTCGTCATAGATCGCGGCTTCGGCGCCGATCAGGATATCCGCCAACTGGCCGTAGGCCGCGCCCCAGGCGCTCATTACCTCGGGGGTGGCAATCTCGCTGCCCAGCACTTCGGAAATCGCACGCAACAGGCAGGCCCCCACGATCGGGTAATGTTCCGGCAGGATCTGCAAGGCCACGTGTTTGTTGATGATCTTCGCCACCAGGTCACCCAGTTGATCCAACTGGTCGATATGCCGCGCATACATCAATACGCCATTCGCCAGGGCGCGGGGCTGGTCGCCGCTGGCCTGGTGCGCCTGGTTGAACAGCGGGCGGACCTCCGGGTATTCGGAGAGCATCATGCGGTAGAAATGGGTGATCAGCGCTTCGCCGCCGCTTTCCAGCAGGGGCACGGTGGATTTGACGATGGCACGGTCTTGGGCACTAAGCATGGAGCCTCCTGGGCTTCTTTACTGATTGCCTTGAGGTAATCAGCATTCATGCCAACTAATAAATCGTTTAATTTCAACCAGTTAAATTAAACATAGTCAGTATGACTCCTACGCAATATAGTCATAAGGACTACAAGGAGTCATTATGACTGCGCAATCGCTGCTCACCACCCTGCTCCCCCTGGTCGCCGACCTGTCCCGTGAACTGCCCGAAGGCGAGCGTTACCGCCGCCTGCTGCACGCCATGCGCGCCCTGCTGCCGTGCGACGCCGCCGCGCTGTTGCGCCTGGACGGCGAGTCGCTGGTGCCGCTGGCCGTGGACGGCTTGAGCGCCGATACCCTGGGCCGACGCTTCAAGATCAGCGAACACCCGCGTTTCGCCGTGCTGCTCAGCAGCCCCAGCCCGACGCGTTTCGACAGCGACAGTGAATTGCCCGATCCCTACGACGGCTTGGTGGACGGCCTGCACGGGCACCTCGAAATTCACGACTGCATGGGCTGCCCGCTGTTTGTCGATGACCAACCGTGGGGCCTGCTGACCCTGGACGCCCTCGACCCCGAGCGTTTCGAACGGGTCGAACTGGATGCGCTGCAGGCCTTCGCCAGCCTCGCCGCCGCCACGGTCAACGTCGCCGAACGCATCGAGCGCCTGGCGTTACGTGCCGAAGACGAACACCAGCGCGCCGAAATCTACCGCCAGGCCAGCGGCCAGCAACACAAAGAGATGATCGGCCAGAGCAAGCCCCACAAACGCCTGGTGGAAGAGATCAGCCTGGTGGGCGGCAGCGACCTCACCGTGCTGATCACCGGCGAAACCGGGGTCGGCAAGGAACTGGTGGCCCAGGCGATCCACGCCGCGTCGTCCCGTGCAGACAAGCCGCTGATCAGCCTCAACTGCGCCGCCCTGCCGGAAACCCTGGTGGAAAGCGAGCTGTTCGGCCATGTGCGCGGCGCCTTCACCGGCGCGTCGAACGAGCGCCGCGGCAAGTTCGAACTGGCCAATGGCGGCACGCTGTTTCTGGATGAAGTCGGCGAGTTGTCGTTGACGGTGCAGGCCAAGCTGCTGCGCGTCCTGCAAAGCGGCCAACTGCAACGCCTGGGCTCGGACAAGGAACATCAGGTCGACGTGCGCCTGATCGCCGCCACCAACCGCGACCTGGCTGAAGAGGTGCGCAACGGCCGCTACCGTGCCGACTTCTACCACCGCCTCAGCGTCTACCCGCTGCAAGTGCCAGCGCTGCGCGAACGCGGGCGCGATGTGTTGCTGCTGGCCGGGTTCTTTCTCGAACAGAACCGTTCACGCATGGGCCTGGGCAGCCTGCGCCTGACCAGCGACGCCCAGACGGCATTGCTGGCCTACAACTGGCCGGGCAATGTGCGCGAGCTGGAACATTTGATCGGACGCAGCGCACTGAAAGCCCTGGGAAACTGTCGCGAACGTCCGAAGATTCTCAGCCTGAGCGCCCACGACCTGGACCTACCGGACGTCAGCGCAGCGCTGATCGCCCCCCCACCCGAAGTAGCCGCCATCGCCAGCGGCGACCTGCGCCAGGCCACCGAACACTACCAGCGCCAAATGATCAACGCCTGCCTGGAACGCCACCAGCACAACTGGGCCAGCGCCGCCCGCGAACTAGGCCTGGACCGCGCCAACCTAGGCCGCATGGCCAAACGCCTAGGCCTCAAATAACCCAAATCCCCCAATCAAACCCAATAAATGCAGGAAATGCTGAAAATGCTGAAAATGCTGAAAATGCTGAAAATGCAAAAAAATGTGGGAGGGGGCTTGCCCCCGATAGCAGTGGCTCAGCTACAAATAAGTGACTGACCCACCACTATCGGGGGCAAGCCCCCTCCCACCTAAAGCAACCCCCTCTCACCTTAACCCCCCCCCCCCCACCTTAACCCCCCCTCCCACCTCAGACTTGCTTCGCCTTAAACACCGGGCTCCCCGCCTGAACCACCTTCCCCCTACGAAACACCAACACATTCCCCACCATCACCAACACCAACCCCGCCAACGCCGGCGCAGTCCACTGATACCCCTCGGCAAACGCCGACACATTCAGCGCCACCACCGGAAACAGCACCGTGCAATACGCCGCCCGCTCAGGCCCCATCCGCCCCACCAACGTCAGATACGCCGTAAACCCAATCACCGACCCCGGAATCACCAAGTACCCCAACGCCCCGACATACCGCGCACTCCAATCCATCTCGAACGGAATCCCGCGCACCACACAATAGGTCGCCAACATCACGGCCCCATACGCCATGCCCCAGGCATTGGTAGTCAACGGCCGCAACCCCGCCTTCTGCTGCAAACTCGAAAGCATATTGCCAGCCGAAAAACACATCGTCCCCAGCAACGCCAGGCCCAGCCCGAGCAAGGTCTGCGGGCTGGCGGTGTGCCCCGCCAGCTCCGGCCAGAACAACAGGCCCAACCCCAACAAACCAAGCCCGCCGCCCATCAACACATTGCGCGCGACCCGCTGGCCAAAAAACACCCGCGCATTCAGGGCATTCCACAACGTCGCCGTGGAAAACACCACCGCCACCAGCCCGCTGGGAATCCACTGGCTGGCCGTGAGAAAGCACATGAAATTCACGCAGAACAGGCACAAGCCCTGAGCCAGACAGATCAAATGCCCGCGCCGGTTCGTCACCTGCAACTTGCGGCTGAGCAGCAACAGCGCAAACAACACCAGCGCCGCCAGGCCGAAGCGATAGACGATCGACACAGGAATCGCCACCACGCCCAGTTGCCACTTGAGGGCGATCCAGGTGGTGCCCCAGATCAGCACGGTGAGTAAATACAGGAAAAGGTTCATAACAGGCTCCGCTGGTTGAGCCACAGTGTCACCTTCAACCCCTGGCCGGCACTTGCAGATTCTTGCGCTTTTGTCGCGCGGCGGGCTCACAGCCCCAGCGGCTCGGAGTAGGATGCAAGGCGTCGGAGAGTACACACCATGTCAACGCTGGAATCCCTGCAAGTCTTTCAAGCCCTCAACCGCTCGCCCCACGCTCGCCTCGAAGCCTGCGCCGAGCTCGGTGACGGCTTGTCTGCGGCGCTGTGGAGCAACCACCACGACTCCCAGGATTACCAGGCGCCCGGTCATCACACCTTGTCCTGCTACATCGGCGGCGGCACCGGCACTTTTCGCCGTGACCAGCCGGGCACCAAAGGCGGGCCTGACAAGTTGTGCATCCTGCCGGCCGAGCATCAGTCGGCCTGGGTGATCAACGGCGACATCCGCCTGGCCCATGTGTATTTCAGCCAGGCGCAATTCGCCTTGGGCTGCATCACCCTGCTCGACCGCGAACCGCGCGCGCTGCAGTTGCAGGAAAGCACCTTCCTCGAAGACCCCAGCCAGGCGCGCCGCTTTCACCAGTTGATCGCCCTCAACTGGCACGAGCCCGGCGAACGCCTGCTGACCAGCAGCCTGGCCCATGAAATGCTCAGCCACACCCTGCTCAGCCAAGTCGGCGCGCGCGACGGGCTGCGCTTGAAAGGCGGGCTGGCGGCACATCAACGGCGCTTATTGGTGGACTACATCGAGCAGCACCTGGACGACCCCATCAGCCTTGGTCAATTGGCCGGGATGTGCGCGCTGTCGGAATACCATTTTGCGCGGATGTTCCGCCAGAGCTTCGGCCTGCCGCCCCATCAATACCTGTTGGCGCGGCGCCTGGCCCGCGCGCAGAACCTGCTGCGCAGCGGCAGCCTGCCCGTGGGTGATATCGCGTTGATGTGCGGCTTCTCCAGCGCCAGCCACTTCACCCATCGCTTTCGCCAGGCCATGGGCGCGACACCCGGCGAATACCGTCAGGCGTTCTGCGCTTAACCCATCAAGCCCAACGTCTTGGCCTTGGCCACCGCCTGGGTGCGCCGCTCCACACCGAGCTTGCTATGGATGCGCCGCGCATGGGTCTTGACGGTGTGCAGCGAGATAAACAGCCGGTTGGCGATTTCCAGGTTGGAGTTACCGAGGGCGATCAGTTGCAGCACTTCCAGCTCGCGCTGGCTCAGCGGGTTGTCCGCCGTGCCTGTCGGCGAGGCCTGCGGCTCCAGGCCGAGTTCACTCAACAGCCCGGGCGAGCGTAAACGCAGTTCGCGAACCGCCTGCGGCACCTGGCAGCGCGCCGCCAGTTCCAGGCCGTTTTGCAAGGCTCGACGCGCCACCGCCGGTTCGCCCAGTTGCCAGGCCACCTCCCCCAGCACCAAGTGCAATTCGGCTTCCAGGCACAGCATGCCGCGTTGGCGGGAGGCATCCAGCAGCGCGTCAAGCCGCGCCAGCGGTTGATCGGCGACGCCCAGTTTGACCTCGGCCAACACCAACAGGTATTCAAGGCGCGGGATCAATTCCAGCGTGGCCGGGGGTGCCTGCTTGGCGCCTGGCCCACGGAAATGGCGAAGTACCCGGCGTATCGCTTCCTCCGTCAGTTCGGCGCGGCCCTGCTGTAACCAGAAGTGCCCGCTGACCAGCAACAGCACCGCGCGGTATACCGTGTCCGGTACCTGGCGTTGCTGCATCAGGCGCTCGGCCTCGCGCAATTGGATAAAGGCCTGGGCGTAATCGCCATGGTTGGCCGCGAGCAATGCCAGGCCGAGAAAACCATAAAGCACGCGCTTGTCCTGGCTGTGCAAACACATCGTCAAACCGGCGTCGAAACACTCGGCAGCCAAGGCATCCTGGCCTTGGCGCAGCGCCAGATGCCCACGCCGCAGGGCGATGCGTCCGACCAGCGGCCCAGCCTTCAGCCGCTGATTGAGCAACATCGCCTGCACCTGCTCCAACAGGCTCTGCGCCCGATACGGTGCGCCACGCTGTTCGAGCAATTGCGCGTGATCCAGCTCCAGCAGGGCCTCGAGCAACAGCGAGCCATGGGCCCGCGCCAGGCACAGCGCTTCGCGGTTCAGGGCCTGGGCCGCCTCCAGCTCACCGCGCAACAAGGCCTGCTGGGTCAGCCCCGACAGGCACATCAGACGTGACGTCCACGCACTGTCGGGCAATGCCTGCAATGCCTCGAAGAAATGCTCGCGAGAGCCTTGCGCATCGCCTGCCAGATGCAGCAACCATCCCCACTGCGCCTGCCAGCGCGCCAACAACAGGCGTTGCTGTGCCGCCGACGGTTGCGGGGCGAAACGCGCCAGTTGGCCGATGCACACCGCGGCCTGCTCGAAGCGCCCGGCGAACAGCAACGCGGCCGTGACCAGCCCCACCAACTGCGCGGAACAGAGCATCAGCTCATCACCATGCTGCTCATGCAGGCGCAACAGCAGGGCGGCATTCTGCTGGCGGAACAGGTCTTCAAAGCTGAAGTGCTGCAACAGGCTGACGGCCACTTCGTATTCTTCGGCCAGCAGCGCCTGCTCGAACGCGGCTTGCCAGTCACGCTCGGCGCTGAACCATTGGCAGGCCCGTCGGTGCCAGGAGCGTTTGGCCGGCCAGGGTTCATCACGCATCAATTGCGCAAGCGGCGGGAAGACTTGTAGCCAGTCGGCGTCATCTTCCCAGGGCTGGATAAATGCACCGAGCGCCTGCAAGTCCCGCAGGTACTGATCGCCATCGCCAAAGCCGAACAGGTGCTCACACAAACCCACATTAAAACGCGGCAAATGCGCCAGCACACGCCAGGCTTCAACCAGCTCTGCCGGCAAGGTGCTGAACAGCTCATGTTGCAGGTAGTCGAGCAAGGTTTTCTCTGGATGGCCGTCGCCGAGCAAGGCGATGCGCACCCCGGCGCACCAGCCGGCGCTGAACTGCATCACGCGCTCGACACAGTGACCCGGCGCCTGGCCGAGCAGGGCCTGGACTTCTTCGGCGCTGAACATCAGCTCGGCCGCGCTGCACTCCAGCAGTTCATCGTCGAGCAACAGCCGCGGCCAGTTACACGCAGGACGCCGCCGCGCGCCCAGCCACCAGGTCAGCGAAGGGTGACTGGCGGTGAGCAGGCGGTCGAGCAAAGCATCGAGTTCGGGCGCGGGCAGACGGCTGAAATCATCGAGAAACAGCCACGCCGCCGTCTGCCAGCGGCCGAGATCCTGCAGCAAGGTGGCTTCATCGGTAAACGCCAGGCCCAGGTTGTGCGCCAGGCGCCGGCACAAATCCAGCGGGCTTAGCGGCACGCCATTGAGCGGTAGCCAGTACACCTGACAACCCGCCGGCGCCTGCAAGGCACACTCGGCGAGCAGCGCGCTCTTGCCACTGCCGCCAGGAGCGCAGAGCAACTTGACCCGCGCCTGCGCCGCCAGCAAGGGCTCGGCCAGGCGCGGGCGCAACAGATGATGGGCGGACAGCCGGGGCATGAATCCAGGACGGTCCAGGCAGCGTGTCATGGCGGTCATTGCTGCATCCTGCGTTTTTATTGTTATGCAACCTGACACCTACCCTAGCCCCGTGCTCGGCGATTCTTGAAGAAGTATTCAGCAGAGTGATTAATTGCCATGCACAAAACCCAATGTGGGAGGGGGCTTGCCCCCTCCCACATTGGGATTGCATTTCAAACACGCATCAGCGCACGTCCCAACGCATCAGCGCACGCCCGAAGCCCTCAACGCCGCTGGCGTGTAATCCGCCGCCTTGGCCGCAAACCCGAACACAAAACTGCTCTTCTCCTCGTTCTTCATACCCAGGGCGATGTAACGTCCGGCGATGAGGTCGTACAGGGTTTCCACGGTGTAGGCCGGCACCTGGTGGTCGTAGTAGAACTGCGCATGGCCTTCGGCGACACGCCACAGTTGGCCACGGCCGTCGTAGTGATCCACCAGCGCGACCTGCCAGCTGTCTTCGTCGATGTACATGTGGCGCTTGGCATAGATGTGCCGTTCGCTCGGTTTGACGGTGCCGACCACTTCCCACACGCGGTGCAGCTCATAGCGGGTCAGGTCCTGGTTGATATGCCCGGCCTTGATGATGTCGTCGTACTTGAGGTTCGGCGAATCGAGCTTGTAGCTGTTGTAGGGGATGTACATCTCTTTCTTGCCCACCAGCTTCCAGTCATAGCGATCGGGGGCGCCGGAGAACATGTCGAAATTATCCGTGGTACGCAGGCCGTCGGACGCGGTGCCCGGACCGTCGTAGGACACTTGCGGCGCCCGGCGCACGCGGCGCTGGCCGGCGTTGTAGATCCAGGCCAGGCGCGGTTCTTTGACCTGGTCGAGGGTCTCGTGGACCAGCAGCACGTTGCCCGCCAACCGCGCCGGGGCCGTTACCGATTGCTTGAAGAAACTCAGCACGTTGGCGGCCTTGGCCGCGTCGATGTCCGGGATCGCCTGCGGCACCGCGACTTCTTCTTCAAAGCGGATCGGCGTGTAGCTGCCGTTCGTTTGCGGGGTCGCCTGGGTGATGATGCGCCGCAGGTTACCGCCGTGGTAACGGGTGATGTGGTTCCACAACACCTCCACGCCATTCTTGGGAATCGGGAAGGCGTAGTAGCGGTTGCCGGTGAAGTTCTCCAGGCCGTTGCCGTCGTTGATCGCATGCACGTTCAGCGCGCTGCGCTTGATCGACTCGTAGATATCCGGCGGCAGGTTGACCGTGCGGTGGCTCGGGTACACCGGGATCTTGTAGGTCTCCGGGTAGCGCTTGAACATTGCCACCTGACCGTCGGAGAGTTTGTCCTTGTACTTGTCGACCGTCGCGGCGGTGATCACGAACAGCGGTTTTTCACTGGCGAACGGGTCGGCGAGGAAGCCCTTGCTGTCCACCGCGCCGGCATTTTTCGGAATGCCACCGGTCCAGGCCGGGATCGAGCCGTCGGCGTTGCCGGCTTTTTCCGCGCCGACCGGGGTCAGGCTGGTGCCGAGCTTGGCGGCTTCTTCGGGCGACACGGCCGCCATGACGTTGGCGGCCAACACGCTCAGGGCCATCACAGCAATCAACTTACGCATAGAGTCTTGTCCTTCTTTAAGCCAAATCAGAAGTTCACGCCGACGCTGAGGGCGAGGAAGTCGCGGTCGGTCAGGGTGTTGTAGTCGCCACCAAAAAAGTCGGTGTAGTTCAGGCTGGCGGTGTAGGTGTTGCGGTAGTCGGCATCGACACCGACGCTGATCGCCTTGGCACCCTGGTTGAACAAGCCGTTGGGGCCGTAACCGTTGACGTCATGGGACCAGGACAGGTTGGGCTTGAGGTTCACCCCGGCAAACACGTTGTTGTAGTCGAGGATGGCGCGGGCGCGATAACCCCAGGAATTAGCCGTGACGAAACCGTCGGTGTCGCCACCGAAACCGTAGGCGCCGTAGACCGAGTCGCGGCCGTAGCGCAGTTTGCTTTTCGCTTCCAGCCCGCCGACGTGGACGAAGGCGGCCTCACCCACCAGGGTCAGGCGTTCGGCACCCAGGACCTGGTCGAAGAACTGGGTCATGGTGCTCTGGATCTGGGTGATTTCCTTGCGCCGGTAACCGGCGTTGTCGGCGCCAAACGAGCTGCGGATCGGCGAAGCGGTATTGCCGGCAATCGGGTTGATCAGGGCCAGGGTCAGGTCAGTGGTATTGAGTTGCACCGGCGCATTCGGGCGGTAGCTGATTTCCCCGGTCCAGGCCGTGCCGGTGGGCAAGGTGGTGGAGAAGCTCGCACCGTACAGGCGAATATCTTCCGGGTAATCGAGATAGTACTGGCCACGGCCAAGCATGGTGCTTTGGGCCAGGGCCGAGCCGGTGCCTGGCGCAATGGCGTTGGCGGTGTTGACGATGCTCCCGATGGTGGCCAGGTTGGTGTTGGCCGTGAGGGTGCCGACGGTCGGCGTGCGGCTGTGGTAGTTCATGAAGTACAGGCCGTACTCAGTGTCGTCGCCCAGCCAGCGCAAGGCCGCGCCGAACTGGCCGCCATCGCGGGCATCACGGTCCTTGGCGCGCTGCACCACGACGCCTTCACGCGTGACCTCAAAGCCCTGGCCGAACGCTGCGGCCACCGGTTGCAACGGCGCAATCGCCGGGCTGCCGACCGTGTAGTTGCCGTTGCAACCATGGGCCGCCACGTCGCCACCAAAGAACGTGCCGCAGTTATCCAGCACGGTGTTTTCCCAGTTCAACTGGTAGAAGCCTTCCACCGTCAGTTGGTTGGTGAGGCTCTGGGAGGCGAACAGCATATTGACCGGTATCAGCCCTTCCTTGATCTCGGCGCCGGGGCGACGGAAGGCCGATACGTCGATGGGGTTGATGCTGTTGATGGAGTTACCGATAAACGTACTCTCGCCCCAACTCACCACCTGCTTGCCGACGCGCACGTTGCCCGGCCGGTCGGCGATGGAATAGTTGTGATAGACAAACGCATCCAGCAGCTCGTAGCCGGAGGAGCGCGCGCCTTCGTCGCGATGGTGATTGCTGATCTGCTTGAACTCGCGGTCTTCGTCCTGCAGCTCGAAGTCGTACCAGTACTTGCCGCGCACGAATACGCCGCTGTCGCCGTACTTGAGTTCCAGGTCGTGGATGCCTTTGAAGATCTTGGAGAAGGTCTCGCCCTTCTTGAAGTTCAGTCGCCCATCATCCCCGGTGGAAGCCTGCCCCGTGCCGCCATTGGAGACGCCCACCAGCTTCTTGTCGGCATCGCGCATGCCCCAACTGGCGCCGACCGACAGCGAGGAATCGAATTGCCCTTCGATCTCGCCGATGTTGAACGAAACAGCCTGCGCCTGGGCACAGCATCCCAACGCAACCGCAGTGGCCAGCGCCTGCGGTGTGAAGATGGCGCGCATTGTTGTTTTTGTCATGCGTCTTCCCCGGTGAGTGACAGAAGGCCCCACCCTACTGCCGCCCTTCGGGAGCGATAAGCGCACCAAGGAGGTATTCGTGTTGTCGCTCGAAAGGATTAACAGCCGCTCTGGCGCGGCTCTGCGCATGGGCATGCAGCCTGTGGATGGCGGGTTATCAGGCCGGTGGATAGCGCCGAGGGAACTGTTTCCATATCAGTAACAGTCCTTGTCACGAACCGCTATTACTCATTTTGTTACAACCCTCTATTCTTGCCTGGCTTTCAGGGCAAATGGCCCGCTTCCACCTTCGGGAGAAAAGCTGAAATTCGACGGATTGGCTAATATATTCAATCTGTTACCAGTGTTCACTGACGTTGAGTCTGTCGCTCCTTGATCCAACGTCTTACTTCGGCCGCTGCTTTGCAGCGGCCTTTTTTATGCCTGAAAAAAAGCGGGGCGCCATCAGCGCCCCGCAGTATTCATGGTGCATCTAGCAATGATCAGAGGCTGAACTTCTGCAAATTGGCCATCATCTCCTTCAAAGCCTCAATCGTGTCCTTGGGATGCACCGCACCGTCGAAGTCACAGATCTGTTGCCAGTGCGCGGCCACGTCATCCGGCGTGAACCCGGCCTGCGGGTCGAAGCCCACGCCGAGGCTGCGTTCCCAGCGGGTCTTGCCGATCCAGCCGCCGCCCACTTCAAACAAGCCTGAGGTTTCCTGGCACGCCTCGCTGCCGAGGTACACCACCAGCGGGCTGACCAGTTCCGGCTTGAGGCGCTCGAACACCTGCGGCGGGATCAGACCTTCAGTCATGCGTGTGCCGCCGGTGGGGGCGATGGCGTTGACCAGGATGTTGTTCTTGCGCCCTTCCAGCGCCAGGGTGCGGGTCAAGCCATACAGGCCGAGCTTGGCCATGCCGTAGTTGGACTGCCCGAAGTTGCCGTAGATGCCCGACGTGGACGCAGTAAAGATCACCCGACCATAGCTTTGCTCACGCAGATGGGGCCAGGCGGCGCGGGTGACTTTGTAGGCACCTTCGACATGCACCCGGTAAACCAAGTCCCAGTCGCTGTCGTCCATTTTGTGGAAAGTCTTGTCGCGCAGGATGCCGGCGTTGTTCACCACGACGTCGATACGCCCGAAAGCGTCCAGGGCGTTCTGTACGATTTTCTCGCCATCGGTGACGGAATCATGGTTGGCTTCGGCAATGCCGCCAGCCTCGCGGATTTGTGCGACCACACGGTCGGCCGCCGACGCATTGGCGCCTTCGCCCTGGGTGGAACCACCGAGATCGTTGACCAGCACTTTGGCCCCGTGGCTGGCGAACAGCAGCGCATGGGCCCGGCCCAACCCGCCGCCGGCACCGGTGACGATCACGACCTTATCCTGGAACTGCACTGACTCACTCATACCGAACTCCAATGGCGACAATGGGAATGGGTCGAGTGTCAGGCACAGGGCCTGCGGTCACAATAAATACGGCCAGGGCTGAATGGTGCGCGATAAGGCTGAAGGATGATTGCCTGTTTCAGGAATAGGCCATGCGCGGCGCCACCTGCACGATCCGCTGTCGAAACTCCAGGTAATGCTTGAGCACCTGCACCGGCGCTTCGATCTGCGGGTAGTGGCCGATATTGGCCAGCAATACCGTGTCGGCGTGGGGCACCAACTGGCGGTAACGCTCGACCATGTGGGCGCCGGAAATCGGGTCGAACTCGCCGTCGATCACCCGCAGCGGTACGTCGCCACGCTGCAGGGCGCCCACCCAACGCTCACGCAGGCGACGGCGCTGGGGAATGTAGTTGATCAGTTTATGCAGGATGCGCGGCCCGTCATTGCAGTCGATCAGACTCCAGAAATCATCGAGGGCGCTCTCACTGGGACGGGTCTGCGCGCCGAAAATCTGGCTGAAACTGTCGGACAAGGCATTGCGCCCAAATGCGCGACCGATCATCCAGCCCAAGGGGCTGAGCAGCAATTTCTGCACCAGCACCAGGCGATGGGTTTCGGGGAACAGCCCGCCATTGAGGAACACACAACTGGCCATCTGAAAACCGCCTTCGTGATGCCGCGCCAATAATTCCTGGGCGACGCTGTCCCCGTAATCATGGGCCAGCACATGCACCGGTTGTCGCACACGCAGGTAGTCGAGCAGCGCCTGTTGCAAATCGGCCTGTTCCAACAGGCAATAGTCGTGGTCCAGCGGCTTGGCCGAATCGCCAAACCCGAGCATGTCGCAGGCGATCACCAGATTGCGCTGGGCCAGGGGCTGCCACAGGTAATGCCAGTCCCAACTGGCGGTCGGGAAGCCATGGATCAGCAGCAGCGGCTCGCCCTGCCCGGCCACCCAATACCGAATGGTGCGGCCACGGAAAACGAAACTCTGGCCGCACTTGCGCCAGGCCCTGAGCGGAATCTCGGCGAGAGGCATCAATTTTTATACCCCGGATCTTGCAGGTCCAATTTACGCAGCAACGCCGGCCAGGCCAGCGCGCCTCCCATACCTTGGGCGCTCTTTGTGACAGCCGCCACCATCGCCCTGGCCCCAGCGAGAATCTGCGGGTCGATGGTGATCAATTCAGCCGCGCCGTTTTGCGCAAGCACTTGGATATCACAGGCGCGCTGAAAGGTGAACATCATCAGGAAGGTGTCGGCAATCGTCCCGCCGCAGGTCAGCAGGCCATGGTTGTGCAGCATCAGGAAATTGTTTTCGCCAAGGTCGGCCTGCAAGCGCGCTTTTTCTTCGTGATTCAGCGCCACGCCTTCATACGCGTGATAGGCCAGGCTGGACAACACGAACAAGGACTGCTGGCTGATGGGCAATACGCCCTGCTTCTGCGCAGACACGGCAACCCCCGCCGCCGTATGGGTATGCAGCACGCACACCACGTCGTGGCGCACTTCGTGGATGGCGCTGTGGATGGTGTAGCCGGCCGGGTTGATGTCGTAAGGGCTGTCCATCCGCTTGTTGCCGGCCTGGTCAACCTTGACCAGGCTCGACGCCGTGATCTCGTGGAACATCAGCCCATAAGGGTTGATCAGGAAATCATCGGTGCCCGGCACCTTGGCCGAGATATGCGTGAAAATCAGATCATCCCAGCCGTGCAGGGCGACCAGGCGATAGCACGCAGCCAGATCGACGCGGGTCTGCCATTCGGCGGCGCTGACCTGATCTTTGACATTCTGTGGCGATACAACGGGGGCTAGGCTCACGGCAACGACCTCCTTGACGCACTTTCTTATTATTTTTTAAGTGAAAGGTCAGTGTAGTCAGACGTCGTGGCGCAGGTAGTTGCCTTCGCAGCCAGCTTGATGGCCGCACGAGTCAGCCATGAGAATAGTTTAAATCTGTCCAAGTCGCGTCAGAGAAGTGCCGCCAACAAAGGCGCCGCAAACAGGTTGAGCAGCCCCGTCAACACCATCACCAGGCCCGCGACAGAGCCCTCTTCACCGCCCACTTCATGGGCCCGGCTCACGCCTGCGCCGTGCGCGCCCACCCCAAACAATGCCCCGCGCGCCAAGGGGGTGCGCAGCGGCAGCCACTTGAGCAGCACCCCTCCGAGCAAGGCGCCGAACACGCCGGTGAACATCACGAACACGGCCGTCAGTTCCGGCACACCGCCCAGGTCGGAAGACATCGGCATGGCAAACGGTGTGGTGATTGAACGCGGCACCAGGGACATCGTCACCGCACTGTCCAGCGCCAGCGCCTTGGCCAAACCGAACGAGGTGCCGATGGACGCCGCGCTGCCGGCCACCATGCCCAGCAACAAGGCCGACCAATACCGCGCCAGCAAACGTCGCTGTTGCCAGATCGGCACCGCAAACGCCACGGTCACCGGGCCCAGCACCAGCATCAACCAATGGGTGTCGCGGGCGTATTCGGCATAGGCGGTGTGCATCGGCACGGCCACCGCGAGCAGCAGCGCGGGCACCAGGATCAGCGGCGACAACAGGTAGCGCCCGGTCCGACGGTAGATCCAGCGGCTGAAGATATAGGCGCCCAGGGTCAGGGCCAGCCAGAACACCGGCATCAGCTCAAGCTTCATGGCGCACCTTCCAGCGACACACTATTTCCACGGTGAAGGCCGTCACCAGCATGACCGCCAGGGTGCTGAAGCCGATCACCAGCAGAATGCGCCAACCGTCATTGCGCACCAGGCTGCCGTAGTCCAACAGGCTCATCAAGGCCGGAATAAAGAACAACAACATTTCCGCCATCAACACGCCCGCCCCCAGTTGCAGGGCCGCCGGCTTGACCAGGCCGGTGGCGAAGGTCGCCAGCAACAGGCCCAGGCCCATCACGCCACCGGGGATGGGCCAGGCCAACCAGGCCACCAGTTGAGTACCGAGCTGGTAGATGGCCAGCAGTACGACCAATTCAGTCAGCAGACGACCGACGTGTTTGAAGCTGAAACGTTTCATGGGCTTTGGGTCCTCGTAGGCCTCCATTTTAGAGAGCCCCCTTCCATCCCCACAGCGAATTGTTAGACTGCCAACTATTCCAAACTGGAATCGTGCCCATGGAATTCAAACAGCTGCGCAGTTTTGTCGAAGTCATCCACCGCGGCGGTTTTACCCAGGCCGGGAAAACCCTGCATATCAGCCAGTCCGCCGTGAGCAAACAGGTCGCACAGCTGGAACACAGCCTGGGCACACCGTTGCTCGATCGCATCGGCTCGCAGATCCGCCTGACCGCCGCCGGCCAGGTCGTCCTACAACGCGCCGAAGCCATGCTGCGCCTGCAGCACGAGTTGCTCAGTGAGCTGGATGATATGCAGCACCTGACCCGTGGCGAGTTGCGCCTGGGCTTGCCGCAGTTGGGCGGCGATACGCTGTTTGCCGAGCTGTTCGCCGAGTACCGCCGGCGCTACCCGAACGTCACCATCCAGTTGTTGGAGGGTGGCAGTCGCAGTATCGAGCAGGCGATTTTGAGCGGCGAGCTGGAAGTCGGTGGCAGCTTGAAGCCCAGCGACCCGGCATTCGCCTGGCAAGCCTTCTGCGATGAACCGCTGGATGCCTTGCTGCCGATGAGCCATCCCTTGGCGCAGAACGCCCAGGTGCGCCTGGAGG
Organism: Pseudomonas marginalis; assembly: GCF_024169655.1. Classification (GTDB taxonomy): domain Bacteria; phylum Pseudomonadota; class Gammaproteobacteria; order Pseudomonadales; family Pseudomonadaceae; genus Aquipseudomonas; species Aquipseudomonas paraveronii. The sequence continues at coordinate 5,208,252 of NZ_JALJWV010000001.1, forward strand.
AGTTGGCGAACACACCGTTCCTGATGTATCAGCGCAGCTTTGTCTTGAACGACCGCTTGCTGCAGGCGTGTCAGCGGGTGGGCTTTACGCCGAAGGAAGGAGGCCGCAGCGGCCAGGCGGATTTTCTCGCGGCCCTGGTCGCGGCCGGTCAAGGCGTGGTGCTGTTGCCCAGCGTGGTCGCCCGTGGGCTGGTGCGGCCCGGGGTGGTACGCCTCACGCTGAAGGCGCCCGACTACCTGCGCTGGGACATTGCGTTCATCTGGCGTGAGGGCGCCTATCTGTCGAAAGCCGCCCAGGCCTGGCTGGCGTTGCTGCGGGAGTTCCCGGTCAGCCGCGCAGTGCAGTGACCAGCTCGGCCAACCAGGGTTCGGCGTCGGTTTCCGGGTTGACGCTTTCGCTGGCGTCCAGGCGCAGCATCGGCCGCACTTCGCGCACGCCCAACTCGCTGAACAGCTCGCGCATGTGCTCACCGCCGGCGCAGAAGGTATCGCCGTAGCTGGCGTCGCCCAGGCCGATGACCGCGCCCGGCAAACCGCGCCAGGCCGCGGGCAACTGGTCGCGAATGTTCGAATACAGCGGTTGCAGGTTGTCCGGTAGTTCTCCCATGCCGGTGGTGGAGGTCACCGCCAGCAAAGCCTGCGGGGCGAAGGCCAGCACGTCCGCCAGGCTCGCGCGCGGGTTGTGCCAGGCCTCGAAGCCGGCCGCGTTAAGGATGTCGGCAGCGTGGCGGGCGACTTCTTCAGCCGTGCCGTACACCGAGCCGGAAAGGATGGCGACTTTCATCAATCTGATCCTGTCATTGAGCGAAAGCCTGGGATATTACCAGTTGGGGCAAATATTTCGGCACACACCGTGCAACATTCAAGACTTGCCATAAACTGCCAGTTAAAGAACACGCCAGGGACCGCGCAATGATTAACGCCAAGCTGCTGCAAATGGTCGTCAACGCTTCCAACGACGGCATCGTTGTCGCCGAACGGGAAGGCAAGGACAAACCGCTGATCTACGTCAACCCGGCGTTCGAGCGACTGACCGGCTACACCCTGGACGACGTCCTGTACCAAGACTGCCGCTTTCTGCAGTCCGGCGACCGTGATCAACCGGCGCTGATGGCCATTCGTGAAGCACTGGACAACGGCGGTACCTGCCGGGAAATCCTGCGCAACTATCGCAAGGACGGCAGTCATTTCTGGAACGAACTGTCGCTTTCAACGGTGTACAACCATGCCGACAAGCAGACCTATTTCGTCGGCGTGCAAAAGGACGTGACCTTGCAGGTCAAGGCCCAGCAGCGCGTCGCGCAATTGGAGGCGGAGTTGGCGCAGGTCAAAGCCGAGCTGGCAGCGGTCAAGGCGACGAGCGGATCTAACAAAACTTAGAAAGTGCGGCCATTAGAGCGGATAATAGCGTTTTAACACCCTCCCGATTGAGCAAGATCAATGCAACGCGACGCGCTTCTGACTCAGGATGAGTTGGATTTCATTCGTAACATGCAGCACAACCCCCAGCTCAACCTGCGGGATACCTCGTCAAGCCTGACCGTCAACGGCGGTTCCCAGCTTCGCGACTTGCTCACGCGGCTGGCTGCCCACGATCACGTCACCCTCCAGGCGCACTTCGATAACCAGCAACTCACCTTCCCGCTGCACTTGGAGGAAGACGAGTTTCATGCCGTGCATTTACGCCTGGGCGTACCGAGCATTTTTGAAGACGGGCCGATGATTCGTCCGTGGCGCCTGGCACTTGAAGCGCCGGTGGCGCTGGAAAATGTCAGGGGCAACCCCAGTGCGCTGTGGGTGCATGAGGTGTCGTTCAAGGGCGTGCTGGTGGAAATTCGTGGCCGGATCAAGGCGCCGAAAACCTTTGCCCTGTGGTTCAGCCCTTCCGGTTATGAACGCATCGCGATACGCGGCACGCTGGAGCGGGAAACCGCGCGGGGCTTGTTTGCCTACCGCCTGAGCCAAGGCGATGCGGATGAAACCGAGCGCCTGCGTCAATTCATCCTGCACCAGCACCGCTTGATGCATCCACAGATGCACGCCTGACTTCAGGTATCCAGGTTACCGCGGAGAAATTGCTGCAAGCGGCATTGCATCAAGCGGCCTTCATTGCCCAGGCAACCGACGGTGGAGCCTGCCAGGTATTCCTCGGCCAGGTCCGACGCCGCACCGGCAAGAAACAACGGGCAATCCAGGGTCAACGCCAGGCGATTCAAGCGGCTCGCCAGCGCCTGATTGTGTGAGTGATTGGAGAAGAGCACCAGCGCCTCGGGTTGCATCTTTTCACACACCAGCGTCAATTCATCGAAAGGCTGGCCCATCCCCAGCACCTTCACGGCCAGATCGTCGCGACCGATCAACAGCCCCGCCACCAGCAACTCCAATTTACGGCACTCGCCGGGAATGGCCGCGAGCAACACCCGTGGCGCCGCCGACGCACACGCCAGGTGCAAACGCAGCAATGCCCGCACCCGCAGGAAGTTATCGAAGAACAGCCATTCACTGGCTTGGCCGAAGCGGCCCTGATGACGCAACAGGTCGTTCCAAAGAGGCATCAGGATGTCCTGGAACGCCACGTTGAGCGGGTAGGTGGCGATCACCTGATTGTACAGCTGCTCGAGTTGACGATCATCGAACGCACTCACGGCCAGCATCAAACGCGCCTGCCATTGCGACCATTCACCTTCCTCGGCACGCACGGCAGCGGCCTGCTGATCGTCACGCGCGAGGATCTTGCCCACTTTGCTCACGGCCACGCCACGCTCGATCCAATCGACAATGCGATGAACCGTTTGAATATCGGCTTTGGAGTACAGGCGATGCCCACTTTCGGTGCGCGTGGGTTGAATCAGGCCGTAACGCCGCTCCCAGGCACGCAGGGTGACCGGGTTGATGCCCGTCAATCTCGAAACGTCACGAATCGGAAACAACTCATCGGAATCGGCAGGGCTGGTGGCGGAGGATTCGCGAATAGGTGCAGTGATTTCGGGCATCAGAGGTCATGAACGTCCGTTTAAAAGTGAGTCCCATTTAACGCTTTTACCGAGATGTATATCAAGGTGTGTACCTATCGGACCGATGCCGCTGGTGTATTTCTGCAAAACAGGAATAATCCTTGCTTACCGAAAAAGCGTCGCTGCAACACCCCCGCAGCGTCGTCTGTGTGCCACCTACCCGGTTCAGCGCACCCGTCTATTTGGAGATACACAATGTCTACCTCACCCGTCACCCTGATGGTTGCGCGCCGCGTGGCCAAGGGCCGCTACGAAGAGTTGATGGCCTGGCTACGCGAAGGCGAGCGACTGGCCACTGACTTCCCCGGCTACCTGGGCTCCGGCGTCCTCGCACCGCCGCCCCTAGATGATGAATTTCAGATTATTTTCCGTTTCGCCGACGAAAAAACCCTGCATGCCTGGGAATTTTCCGCGTCACGCAGCGCGTGGCTGAGCCGTGGCAGCGAGCTGTTTGCCGACCCGTCCGAGCATCGCGTGCGCGGCATCGATGGCTGGTTCGGTGCCGCAGGTTCACGGCCGCCGCGCTGGAAACAGGCGGTGGCGATCTGGTTGGCGTTTTTCCCGGTGTCGTTGCTGTTCAACTTCGGCCTGGGGCCACTGCTCAGCGGGCTGGACCTGTTCAGCCGCGTGCTGGTCAGCACCCTGGCGCTCACACCGCTGATGGTCTACTTGTTCATTCCACTCTCGACCCACCTGCTGGCCAACTGGTTGCACCCTTCGCCGCCACGGGCCAAGGCCAGCGAAGCCGCGGCGTGAGTACAGGGCGGCTCGTCACTGGTATGCTTTGAGCCTGCCAGCGACTTGAGCCTCCCATGACTGCAACGAACGCCCCGATCCTGATCACCGGCGCCGGCCAGCGCGTCGGCCTGCATTGTGCCGAACGCCTGCTGGACGAGGGCCACTCGGTGATTTTCAGCTATCGCAGCGAACGCCCCGGCGTGCAGGCCCTGCGCGAGCGTGGCGCGATCGGCGTGTTTGCCGACTTCTCCAGCGAAGCCGGGATTCTCGCGTTTATCACCGAGCTGCAGCGCCACACCCAACGCCTGCGCGCGATCATCCATAACGCCTCGGCCTGGATCGCCGAAACCCCGGGTGACGAAAGCCGTGCCTTTACCGACATGTTCAGCGTACACATGCTTGCGCCGTACCTGATCAACCTGCATTGTTCACCCTTGCTGCACCGCTCTTCACCCGCCGACATCGTGCATATCAGCGATGATGTGGTGCGCAAGGGCAGCCGCCAGCACATCGCCTACTGCGCCACCAAGGCCGGGCTCGACAGCCTCACGCTGTCGTTTGCCGCGCAGTTTGCGCCGCTGATCAAAGTCAACGGCATCGCCCCGGCGATGGTGATGTTCAACGAAGGCGACGACGCGGCCTACCGTACCCAGGTGCTGGCGAAGTCGGCACTGGGCATCGAGCCCGGGCCCGAAGTGATCTACCAGAGTCTGCGTTACCTGCTGGACAACCCCTACGTCACCGGTACCACCCTGACCGTCAACGGTGGGCGGCATATCAAGTAAGCCGTTTGTGAGGATGTTGTATGACCTTATCCCTGCCCCACCACTATCGCGAGATCCTTAAAGGCCTGGGTGAAGACCCGGAACGCGAAGGCCTGCTCGACACCCCCAAGCGTGCCGCCAAAGCCATGCAATACCTGTGTCATGGCTACGCGCAAAACCTCGAAGAAATCGTCAACGGTGCGCTGTTCGCCTCCGACAATGACGAGATGGTGATCCTCAAGGACATCGAGCTGTACTCGCTGTGCGAACACCACCTGCTGCCCTTTATCGGCAAGGCCCATGTGGCCTATATTCCGACCGGCAAAGTGCTGGGCCTGTCGAAGCTGGCGCGCATCGTCGACATGTTTGCGCGGCGCCTGCAGATCCAGGAAAACCTCACGCGGCAAATCGCCGACGCCATCCAGGACGTGACCCAGGCTTCCGGTGTGGCGGTGGTGATCGAAGCCAAGCACATGTGCATGATGATGCGCGGCGTGGAAAAACAGAATTCAACCATGAACACCTCGGTGATGCTCGGCGCGTTCCGCGAGTCGAACACCACGCGCATGGAGTTCCTGCAACTGATTGGACGGAGCAAGTAGCAATGCCACAACTTCAACCAGGCATGGCGCGCATCCGGGTCAAGGACCTGTGCCTGCGCACCTATATCGGTATCAACGAGGATGAAATCCTCAACAAGCAGGATGTGCTGATCAACCTGACCATCCTGTATGCCGCCCAGGACGCCGTGCGCGACAACGATATCGACCACGCCTTGAATTACCGCACCATCACCAAGGCGATCATCGCCCACGTCGAAGGCAACCGCTTCGCCCTGCTGGAGCGCCTGACCCAGGAACTGCTGGACCTGGTGATGAGCAACGAGTCAGTGCTGTACGCCGAAGTCGAAGTGGACAAGCCCCACGCGCTGCGCTTTGCCGAATCGGTTTCGATTACCCTGGCGGCCAGCCGCTAACCCCTGGATTTGCGTGAAACCTATGACCGATCAACAACGCCTCGAACTCGAAGCCGCTGCCTTTCGGCGGCTGGTCGCACACCTGGACAGCCGCAAGGATGTGCAGAATATCGACCTGATGAACCTCGCCGGCTTCTGCCGCAACTGCCTGTCCAAGTGGTACAAGGCCGAGGCCGACGAGCGCCAGATCGAGCTGAGCCTCGATGACGCCCGTGAAGTGGTGTACGGCATGCCGTATGCCGAGTGGAAAACCCAATACCAGCAAGAAGCCAGCGCCGAACAACACGCGGCGTTCGCCAAAGGAAAACCCCATGACTGACCTGAACACCCTGCGCGCCAGCCTCGACAGCGGCGAACATCTCTTCGCCGACACCCTGGCCTTTGTCGCCGCCGGTTACGACTACCAGCCACAAGCCTTCACCAACGGCACCGTGGAAAACGCCGCCGGGCAGAACGAAGGCTCGTGCAAGACCCTGGGCCTGGCCTTGCTGGAAGGCTTGAGCGACCAGCACGCCTTGTTGGCGTTTGGCGAGCATTACCGTTCGGTGGTCGCCACGCCTGAGGGCAGTGACCATGGCAATATTCGGGCGCTGATCGAGCACGGTTTGGCAGGTGTGAAGTTTGACCAGCAACCTCTGACTCGCCGCTGATCCAACGTGCAAACCCGATTTAGTGTGGGAGCTGGCTTGCCTGCGATGGCGGCGGTAAATCCTGCATAGACGTTGGCTGACACACCGCTATCGCAGGCAAGCCAGCTCCCACAGTGACTGGATTACCAAATCGAGATAGCGATGGATCATCAAATCCCGCGCATAGAAAACCGGCTTTCGCCGGTTTTTTCATTTCAGCGGGTTCAGCCCTAAGCGTTCTGCATACCGTCCAGGTACCGCTCGGCATCCAGGGCCGCCATGCAACCGGCGCCGGCCGAGGTGATGGCCTGGCGGTACACGTGGTCAGCCACGTCACCGGCCGCGAAGATGCCTTCGATGTTGGTCGCCGTCGCGTTGCCTTCACGACCGCCCTGCACTACCAGGTAACCGTCCTTGGCATCCAGCACGCCTTCGAACAGCGAGGTGTTCGGGGTGTGGCCGATGGCGATGAACACGCCGTCTACTGTCAGCTCGTCGAAGCTGCCGTCGTTGTTTTTCAGGCGCGCACCGGTCACGCCCATGTTGTCGCCGAGGACTTCATCCAGGGTGGCGTTGAGCTTGAGGATGATCTTGCCTTCAGCGACACGCGCGTGCAGCTTGTCGATCAGGATCTTCTCGGCGCGGAAGGTCTCGCGGCGGTGAATCAGGGTCACGGTGCTGGCGATGTTGGCCAGGTACAGCGCCTCTTCCACGGCCGTGTTGCCACCGCCGACCACGGCGACCGGCTTGTTGCGGTAGAAGAAACCGTCGCACGTCGCGCAGGCGGATACACCCTTGCCCATGAACGTTTCTTCCGACGGCAGGCCCAGGTAACGGGCGCTGGCGCCGGTCGCGATGATCAGCGCGTCACAGGTGTAGACGCCGCTGTCGCCGGTCAGGCTGTAAGGCTTTTTCGAGAAGTCGACCTGGTTGATGTGGTCAAACACGATCTCGGTTTCGAAGCGCTCGGCGTGTTCTTTCATACGCTCCATCAGCACCGGGCCGGTCAGACCGTGGACGTCGCCCGGCCAGTTGTCGACTTCGGTGGTGGTGGTCAACTGACCGCCCGCCTGCATGCCGGTGATCAGCAGTGGCTTGAGGTTGGCTCGGGCAGCGTAGACGGCAGCGCTGTAACCGGCAGGGCCGGAACCGAGAATAATCACTCGCGAATGACGGGTATCAGACATGACTCACTCCTGTCGACCGCCCGGACAACAAGGCGGCTGGAATAAAAAAGGACCGCGAAGCACTTGGGGAAGGCTTGAACTCGCAGATCCTGAAAATAATGGGTGCAGCGTATAGAGGGGGGCAAGATTAAGGAAATACGGAATAACAATCCAGCTCATAGGCGGTCTCTATGCAGTCGCCCCAATTAATCGACGCCTTTGTTACCGTTGATGTCGTCACACGGGCCGCGCTTTCGCCTGGAATGCAAAGTCGGTAAGGTCGGCGCGTTCGTCATCCTGCTCGGAGTTCTCCATGCCTGCCCCTGTTCTTTCCGGTCCGCAATACCTGCGTGAAGGCCTCAAACTGGTGTTGAGCCCTGGCCTGCGCCTGTTTGTGCTGCTGCCGCTGGCGATCAACCTGGTGCTGTTCGTCGGCCTGATCTATTTCGCCGGCCATCAGTTCAGCCTGTGGGTCGACACCCTGATGCCGACGCTGCCCGGCTGGCTGAGTTTCCTCAGCTATATCCTGTGGCCGCTGTTCGTGGTGCTGGTGGTATTGATGGTGTTTTTCACCTTTACCATGCTCGCCAATATCATCGCCGCGCCGTTCAACGGTTTTCTCGCGGAAAAAGTTGAAGTGGTGGTGCGTGGCACCGATGATTTCCCATCGTTCAGTTGGGCCGAGCTGGTGGCCATGGTCCCACGCACCCTGGCGCGGGAGATGCGCAAGCTGGGCTATTTCCTACCACGGGCCATCGGCTTGTTTATCCTGTCGTTCATTCCGGTGGTCAACCTGATCGCCGCGCCGTTGTGGCTGCTGTTCGGCGTGTGGATGATGGCGATCCAATACATCGACTACCCGGCCGACAACCACAAACTGGGCTGGAACGAAATGCTCGCCTGGCTGCGCCAGAAACGCTGGCAGAGCATGAGCTTCGGCGGCAGCGTCTACCTGGTGCTGCTGGTGCCGGTGGTCAACCTGCTGATGATGCCGGCGGCGGTGGCCGGGGCGACGTTGTTCTGGGTGCGCGAGCAGGGGGCCGAGGCGATGGCGGTGTCCAAAGTGGTCAAGTCATAAATCCATCATCTGTATGACACATCGACGACACAGCCCACAGCGACACTGTGGGTCATGACGACAGCTTCGCTTCACATCACCCTGATTACCGAAACCTTCCCGCCAGAGATCAACGGGGTGGCCAATACACTGGCTCGCCTGTGCGAGGGTTTGCGCGCGCGCGGCCATCAGGTCGAACTGGTGCGCCCACGCCAGGGCATTGACCAGAGCCGGCCCAGCGACAACGAATTGCTGCTGTGTCGCGGCTGGCCGTTGCCGGGGTATCCGGGCCTGCAATGGGGCCAGTCGTCGATGCACAAGCTGCTGCGCCGCTGGACACGCCAACGCCCGGACGTGCTGTACATCGCCACAGAAGGACCGCTCGGGTTGTCGGCGCTACGCGCAGCGCGTCGCCTGGGGATCAGCGTGGTCAGCGGCTTTCACACCAATTTCCAGCAGTACTCGAACCAGTACGGTATGAGCCTGTTGAGCCGCGTGGTCACGCACTACCTGCGCTGGTTTCATAACCGCTCCACTTTGACCCTGGTGCCCAGCGCCAGCCAGCGCCTGGAACTGGAGCGCCGGCATTTCGAGCGCCTGGGGATGTTGTCGCGCGGGGTGGACAGTCAGCTATTCCACCCGTCCAAGCGCGATAACGCCTTGCGCGAGAGCTGGGGCCTGGGCAATGACGATATTGCGGTGCTGCACGTCGGGCGCCTGGCTCAGGAAAAGAACCTGGGCGTGCTCAAGCGTTGCTTCGATGCCCTGCGCAGTACTTATCCGCAGCGTCGCCTGCAACTGATCGTCGTCGGCGACGGGCCACAGCGTGCGCTGTTGGAGCATGACCTGCCGAACGCCATATTCTGCGGCACCCGACGCGGCGAAGAACTGGCGCGATACTACGCCTCGGGAGACCTGTTCCTGTTCCCCAGCCTGACCGAAACCTTCGGCAATGTGGTGTTGGAAGCGATGGCCTCCGGGCTCGCGGTGGTGGCATACGACCAGGCGGCCGCGACCCAGCATATCCGCCATGGCTACAACGGCGTGCTGGCGATGCCCGGCGATGAGGACGCGTTCTGCGATGCGGCCAATTGGCTGCTGGAAGACCGTGAGCATTTGCGCAGAGCCCGTCTCAATGCGCGCCGGCATGCCAGTCGCCAGGGCTGGTCAGCGATTATCGAGCAATTCGAGAACCAGTTACGCGATGTGTGCGGGGAACCTTTGGCCGCTCCAACGCTGCCTTATGTTCGTTGAACGATCTGCGAATAACGTCAGCTAGTTCGCCTTCCCTCCAGACTTCCCCCTGAATAACGGCTTCAACTTTAGGATTTTTTACCTGAAGCCATCGGAATCGGCACGCCACAACAGGATATTTCCGGAACGTCGTGCGATTTATCGCCACCTACATGACACCTGCCATAGGAGGGGTGTCTGCTTGTGGACACACTCAAAAAAGGCAGGTCATTCATGATGAAACATTAATAGAGAGCATTATGTCGACACTCATAAATGGATCAATGGCGCTGCGATTCCAACCTTTCAACGCGCCCACTCAAGGGGCCGCAGACACCTGCCCATCCGCAAGCGCTCAGAACGATCACGGGCGGCCATCACTCCAACAGCCCTATAACGCGAACCACGGCTGGAACCGCCCACAGCCGTCACGCCCGGGCAACCATTGGCAACGACCGCAACCTACTCGCCCGGAAAACGCATGGAATCGCCCACAACCCGCGCGCCCTGGAAACGACTGGCAACGCCCGCCGCACAACGGCGGCCATCGCCCGCAACCCACGCGCCCGGAAAACAACTGGCAACCGCCGCAGAACGACTGGCAACGCCCTCCGCACAACGGCGGCCATCGCCCGCAACCCGCACGCCCGGAAAACAACTGGCAACCGCCGCAGAACGACTGGCAACGCCCTCCGCACAACGGCGGCTATCGCCCGCAACCCGCACGCCCGGAAAACAACTGGCAGCCGCCGCAGAATCAATGGGAACGTCCGCACAATGGCGGCGGCTATCGCCCGCAGTTCACTGACCGCCCGCCAACACATGACGGTCAAACATCCTACGCCACCACGCAACATGCGGCGGCCCATTCCGAACGGGCGGAGGATGCCTATTACGCTTAATCCGGATCGGCCAACAACAAGACAATAGGCCTTGAAAAACCTAACGTGCTGAAAACCGGCGGGAGGCCGGGCGCTGCATACCCGGCCTCCCGTCCGACCTTGCGGACTGTGTTGCACAGCGATTGCCATAGGCTGCGCAAGGTTTACTCGATATTTCCCGCTGGAACGGCCAACGGTGGATTACCAATCACTGATACCTGCGGCTAACGCAGGTCCTTTCGATCAATGGAGACCCTGATATATGGCAATTTACGGAATGGGAGTGCGCAATGGCATCAACATGCCAACCGCAGAGTGGACGCGTCAGCAACAATGGCTGGATCAGTCTCGGGCAGCACCGCCCACTTATGACCAGGCTGCGCGCCAAGACGGGCACAAGACCGATCACCGCCAAGAGCTGCGCAAATCAGTAGAGTATTGAACGCTCCAGCTAAACAGCTCCCGGTGGCAACCGCCGGGAGCCCAGCCCGTTACACCAGGGTCGTCAACGCCTCACGACTGAACGGCAGGATGTCGCCCTCGCGGTGTTCGCGCACCTTCACCGCCCAATCCGGGTCCACCAGCAGGGCACGGCCGACGGCGACCAGGTCGAACTCATCGTTGTTCAAGCGCTCCAGCAGCTTCTCCAGGCTGGCCGGTTGCGCAACCTTGTCAGTGTTGACCATAAACTGCAGGAACTCGCCATCCAGGCCGACGCTGCCGACGGTGATGGTCGGTTTACCGGTGAGCTGGCGGGTCCAGCCGGCCAGGTTGAGGTCGGAACCTTCGAACTCCGGCTCCCAGAAACGGCGAGTGGAACAGTGGAAAATATCCACACCAGCGTCGGACAGCGGCTTAAGAAACTCACCCAAGGCCTCGGGGGTTTGCACCAGGCGCGCGGTGTAGTCCTGCTGCTTCCACTGGGAAAAACGCAAGATGATCGGAAAATCCGGGCCTACAGCGGCGCGGGTGGCCTGGATCAGTTCGATGGCAAAGCGCGAACGGTTGGCCAGGCTGCCGCCATATTCGTCGGTGCGCTGGTTGCTGCCTTCCCAGAAGAACTGGTCCACCAGATAGCCATGGGCGCCATGGATTTCCACGCCGTCCATGCCGATGCGCTGGGCGTCCTTGGCCGCCTGGGCGAAGGCGGCAATCACGTCCTTGATGTCCTCATGGGTCATGCCATGGACGACCACGTTGCCATCCTTGAGTTTTTCCATCGGGCCGTAGGCCGGTACGCTGGCATCCGGCTCAGTGCCGATACGACGCACGCTGCCCACATGCCACAACTGCGGGACGATCTTGCCGCCTTCGGCATGCACCGCATCGACCACTTTCTTCCAACCGGCCAACGCCGCTTCACCGTAGAAGTGCGGGACGTTGGGATAGCCGTTGGACGCCGGGTGATCGACCACGGTGCCTTCGGTGATGATCAGGCCCACGCCGGCAGCGGCACGGCGGCGGTAGTACTCGATGACCTTGGAATTGGGTACACCGCCCGGGGAAAACGAACGGGTCATCGGCGCCATCACCACACGACTCGACAGTTGCAGCGTTCCGAGGTGGAACGGTTTGAACAAGGCTTGAACAGGCATGGCAACACTCCACGAAAGACGGTTTTTATGATGTCAATAATATGGCGAGTGCAGCGCGCTGAGTAGCACTATTGATCAGGGTGATTAAGGCTTAGAAATGCCGGACACCTGTAGGCGCGAGCTGGCTCGCGCCTACAGGTTAGGGGATCAGCTCAGGGCTTTTACGATGGCCTGGACGACGGCCGGATCGTCCGGTGCCGTTCGCGGCGAGAAACGCGCAAGCACCCGCCCGTCTTTACCCAGCAGGAATTTCTCGAAATTCCAGGTGATATCCCCAGGAAACTCGGCGCCCTCGCCCGCCAACAAGCGGTACAACTGATGACGCTCAGGGCCGTTGACCTCGAGTTTGCTACCCAACGGAAAGGTCACGCCGTAGTTGAGGCTGCAGAACGCCTGGATCTCCTTTTCGCTACCCGGTTCCTGGCCCGCAAACTGGTTGCACGGCAGGCCAAGCACGGTAAACCCCTGGTCCTTGTACTGCTGATAGAGGTTTTCCAACGCCGCGTATTGCGGGGTCAAGCCACATTTGGAGGCCACGTTGACCACCAGCACAACTTTGCCCTTGAAGGGCGCCAGTGGCAGCTCTTGTCCGTCCAACGCTTTGAGTTTCAGGTCGTGGAAAGCACTCATGACGAACTCCAGATATCCCATGTTCTTTGCATTGCGGCGCTTCGAGATTACAACCCGCAAGCCTGCAATCATAGACGCCGATTACGAAACTCGCCTGCGGATCACTGAGCGGTCGACCACGGCAAAATCGGAATCGCGGTAACGGCGTTCTGCGGGCTGCCCTCGATCAGGCGGTCGCTGTAGACCAGGTATACGAGGGTATTGCGCTTCTTGTCGAGGAAGCGCACCACCTGCATGGTCTTGAACACCAGCGACGTGCGCTCCTTGAACACTTCGTCGCCATCCTTGAGTTCGCCCTTGAAGCGGATCGGACCGACCTGACGACAGGCAATCGACGCCTCAGAGCGGTCTTCGGCCAAACCCAGGCCGCCTTTGACGCCGCCGGTCTTGGCACGCGACAGGTAGCAAGTCACGCCATCGACCTTGGGGTCATCGAAGGCTTCGACCACGATCCGGTCGTTGGGGCCGACAAACTTGAACACCGTCGACACCTGGCCGATCTCTTCGGCCGAGGCCAACAATGGCATGGCCAGCAGCAGGCCGAGCAATCCCTTCATCACACGCATCGTGTATTCCTTTCGTTTAAACCAGGATCAGGTTGTCGCGGTGGACCAGTTCCGGTTCCGCCATGTAACCCAACAGACCGACAATCGCATCAGATGACTGCCCGATGATTTTCTGCGCTTCCAGCGCGCTGTAGTTGGCCAGGCCACGGGCGATTTCACGACCGTCCGGCGCCACGCACACCACCATCTCGCCACGGCGGAAGCTGCCCTGCACCAACTTGACGCCCACCGGCAGCAGGCTCTTGTGGCCTTGGGACAACGCCGCTACGGCGCCATCGTCGAGTACCAGGGTGCCGCGGGTCTGCAAATGCCCGGCCAGCCACTGCTTGCGCGCGGCCAGCATGCCGCGCTCCGGCGACAGCAGCGTACCGATGCGCTCACCGGCCTTGAGACGGTCGAGCACGCGCTCCAGGCGTCCGCCGACGATGATCGTGTGCGCGCCGGAGCGCGCAGCCAGGCGCGCCGCACGCAGCTTGGTCTGCATGCCGCCACGGCCCAAGGCCCCGCCGACACTGCCAGCCACCGCATCCAGCGCCGGGTCATCGGCGCGGGCTTCGTAGATCAATTTGGCGTCGGGGTTGTTGCGCGGGTCGGCGTCGAACATACCGTCGCGGTCGGTGAGGATCACCAACAGGTCGGCTTCCACCAGGTTGGCCACCAGGGCGGCCAGGGTGTCGTTGTCGCCGAAACGGATTTCGTCGGTGACCACCGTGTCGTTCTCGTTGATCACCGGGATCGCCTTGAGCTCCACCAACGCGCGCAGGGTGCTGCGGGCGTTGAGGTAGCGCTTGCGGTCGGACAGGTCGTCGTGGGTCAGCAGGATCTGCGCCGTGTGAAGGCCGTGCTCGGCGAAGCTGGATTCCCAGGCTTGCACCAGGCCCATCTGGCCGATGGCGGCAGCGGCTTGCAGTTCGTGCATCGCGCTGGGTCGCGCGGTCCAGCCGAGGCGGCTCATCCCGGCGGCAACCGCTCCGGACGAGACCAGCACCAACTCGACACCGGCCTCATGCAAGGCCACCATCTGCTCGACCCACACGCTCATGGCTGCGCGATCCAGCCCCTTGCCATCTGCCGTCAGCAACGCACTTCCGATCTTTACGACCCAGCGCTGCGCACCTGCCACTTTGCTCCGCATCATCTTCAACCTTGGTTAGAGGGCTGGACGCGACCCAGCGCCGCCCATAACGTTATTCGTGACTACATTCGTGACTACAGATATACCCAGATACCAAAACGCCGCTCAAGTGAGCGGCGCTTAAGTTTACTGCAACGAATCAGTCGCGCACGTAAATGATTTCCGGACCGTCTTCATCATCCACGTCTTCTTCGTCCCAATCGTCGTCGCCGATGTCATGAACCGACTTCACGCCGCTGCGGCGCAGGGCACGCTGGTCGTCCAGGGCTTGCAACTGGGCACGGGCTTCGTCTTCGATCTGCTGATCGAGCTCGGCGAGTTCGGCCTTGAATACCGGGTCGGCCGCCAGGCGGTCGGCGCGGTCTTCGAGGTAGCGCATGATGTCGCGGGTCAGGCGCTCGGTGCCTTCTTTGGCGATGGCCGAGATCACATAGACCGGGCCGGTCCATTCCAGGCGATCGACGATTTCCTTGACGCGCTCCTCGTGTTCTTCTTCGAGGATCTGGTCGCACTTGTTCAGCACCAGCCAGCGATCACGCTCGGCCAGGGCCGGGCTGAACTTGGTCAGCTCGCTGACGATCACTTCAGCGGCGTCCGGTGCGCTGGTGTCATCCAGCGGCGCCATGTCGACGAGGTGCAGCAGCAAACGGGTCCGCGACAAGTGCTTGAGGAAGCGAATCCCCAGGCCCGCGCCATCGGAAGCCCCTTCGATCAGGCCGGGAATGTCGGCGACCACGAAGCTCTTCCAACGGTCGACGCTGACCACGCCCAGGTTTGGCACCAGGGTGGTGAACGGGTAGTCGGCGACTTTCGGCTTGGCGGCCGAGACCGAGCGGATGAAGGTACTTTTGCCAGCGTTTGGCAGGCCCAACAGGCCCACGTCGGCGAGTACTTTCATTTCCAGCTTGAGGTCACGCTGCTCGCCAGGCTTGCCCGGCGTGGTCTGGCGTGGCGCACGGTTGGTACTGGACTTGAATCGGGTGTTACCCAGACCGTGCCAGCCGCCCTGCACAACCATCAGCTTCTGGCCGGCCTTGGTCAGGTCGCCAATCACTTCCTGGGTCGCGGAGTCGATGATCGTGGTGCCGACCGGTACGCGCAGCACCATGTCTTCACCTTTTTTACCGGTGCAGTCGGTGCTGCCGCCGTTGGAACCACGCTCGGCATCGAAGTGCCGGGTGTAACGGTAGTCCACCAGGGTGTTGAGGTTTTCGTCGGCCATCATGTAGATGGAACCGCCGTCACCGCCGTCACCGCCGTTGGGGCCACCGTTTTCGATGAACTTTTCGCGACGGAAACTCATGCAACCGTTACCGCCGTCGCCTGCTTTTACTCGGATGGAAACTTCATCAACGAACTTCATAACAAAACGCCTCTCGCCGCACGGACGAGCTTAAGAAACCAAGACATAAGACTCTTGCAAAAATGAGCGCAGCGACCTCAATCAACGACCGCAAATCCAGCGCTTGAGCTCATTACAAACAGCTTTGCAAGAGACTCACTCCACAAACGAAAAAGCCCCGTCGCGAGACAGGGCTTTTCCAGCAACTACGTAATTATGCCGCGACGACGTCAGTCTTCGGGACAATGCTCACGTAACGGCGACCGAAGGCGCCTTTTACTTCGAACTTGATCACGCCGTCGATTTTAGCGAACAGAGTGTGATCTTTACCCATGCCAACACCGTAACCGGCGTGGAATTGGGTGCCGCGCTGACGCACGATGATGTTGCCCGGAATGATAACCTGGCCGCCATACATCTTCACGCCAAGGCGTTTGGCTTCTGAGTCGCGACCGTTACGGGTACTACCACCAGCTTTTTTGTGTGCCATGAGTCAATTCTCCTAGTGAGGAATTAGGCTGAAATTAAGCCTGAATACCGGTGATTTTGATCTCGGTGTACCACTGGCGGTGGCCCATACGCTTCATGTGGTGCTTACGACGACGGAACTTGATGATGCGGACTTTATCGTGACGACCTTGGGAGATCACTTCAGCCACAACGGTAGCGCCAGGAACAACTGGAGCGCCGATGTTCACGTCATCGCCATTGGCGACCAACAGAACGCGATCAAAAGTAACGGATTCGCCGGTAGCGATTTCCAGTTTTTCGATCTTCAGGTATTCACCTGGGGCGACCTTGTATTGCTTGCCACCAGTAACAATTACTGCGTACGACATGGTATTTCTCCGATAATCCTGCTCACCCAGCGCTTTATAAGAAGAGGTATTGGCTGGCATGGCTGCATGGGATGGACGTCCCGAATGCAATTGCGTAAGGCAGGTGCTGCCCAGGAAGTTCAGGGTGCGCGATTGTACGCAAGGCGTTGACGCGTTGCAAGAGGCTGTCTATCGCGCCTTGACACTGCGGGGTCAGGGTCCTAGCATGCCGCGCAACCCTTCTGGAGCGACTGTCGCTGATGCAACCCCAAGCTTTCTACCGCGCGGTCGCGGACGATTTTAGCGCCGTCGACGGCATCATCAAGCAGCAGCTGACGTCTAAAGTGCCGCTGGTCTCCAAAATTGGCGACTACATTACGTCGGCGGGCGGTAAGCGCCTGCGTCCTTTATTAGTGTTGCTGTGTGGCAAGGCCCTGGGCCGTGAAGGCGATGACCTGCGCCTGCTGGCCGCCACTATCGAATTCCTGCACACCGCGACCCTGCTGCATGACGACGTGGTCGACATGTCCGGCATGCGCCGTGGTCGCGAGACCGCCAACGCGATGTGGGGCAACGCCCCGAGCGTGCTGGTCGGCGACTTCCTGTATTCGCGTTCGTTCGAAATGATGGTCGAACTGGGCTCGATGCAGGTGATGAAGATTCTTTCCCAGGCCACGCGCATCATCGCCGAAGGCGAAGTGTTGCAGTTGTCGAAGGTGCGTGACGCCAGCACCACCGAAGAAACCTACATGGAAGTGATTCGCGGCAAAACCGCGATGCTCTTCGAAGCCTCAACCCACAGCGCCGCCGCCCTGTGCCAAGCCACGGCCGAACAGGCCGAAGCCCTGCGCACCTTTGGCGACCACCTGGGCGTGGCGTTCCAACTGGTAGATGACCTGCTCGACTACCGTGGCGACGCCGAGACCCTGGGCAAGAACGTCGGTGACGACCTGGCCGAAGGCAAGCCAACCTTGCCGCTGATCTACACCATGCGCGAAGGCACGCCGGAACAGGCGGCCCTGGTGCGCAAGGCGATCCAGAAAGGCGGGATCGAAGACCTGGAAAGCATCCGTGCGGCCGTGGAAGCCTCCGGCGCCCTGGACTACACCGCACAACTGGCGCGTGACTACGTGGCCCGTGCGATCAAATGCCTGGACGCCCTCCCCGCCAGCGAATACCGGGACGCCCTGGTTGAGCTGAGTGAATTCGCGGTCGCGCGCACGCACTAGAAATACCAAATGTGGGAGGGGGCTTGCCCCCTCCCACATTTAGTTTGTAGTACCAATCCAAGACCGCGCCCTGCCTCCCTACAATTCCCTATATAATGTGCGACTTTAGCCATCCTGACTTTTAAGGAGCTTTAGTGAGCACTTTGCCACCCTGCCCGAAATGCAATTCCGAATTCACCTACGAAGACGGCGCCCAACTGATCTGCCCGGAATGCGCCCATGAGTGGTCCGCCACTGGCGAGGCCGAAGTGGCCGGCGATGAAACCGTGAAGAAAGACTCTGTGGGCAACGTCCTGCAGGACGGCGACACCATCACCGTGATCAAAGACCTCAAGGTCAAGGGCACCTCCCTGGTGGTCAAGGTCGGCACCAAGGTCAAGAACATCCGCCTGTGCGACGGCGACCACGATATCGACTGCAAGATCGACGGTATCGGCCCGATGAAACTCAAGTCCGAGTTCGTCCGCAAGGTCTGATCCTGCGGCTTCCATCCCGCGCCCGCCGCGGGATGGCGTTTCGCCCTGTCTGTTGATCGCGCGCAATACCCACACAGAAAAAACCGGAAACCGCCAATAGGCACTTGCTATTCTGCGAATAAGAATTATTCTCATTGAAACTTATCAAGGAGAACGACCATGACTTATTTGATAGATGCCTGGCTGGACCGCCCACACCCTTACCTACGCATCCTTCATCGGGAAACCGGGGAAGTCTGTGCGGTGCTGGAGGAAGAAGCGCTGAATGAACTGCAGGACCAGGGCGACCTGGACGTGAATGGCCTGAGTTCCAGTGAACCCGGTGTACTGAAGGAAGTGGTGCGCAATCTGTTTCTGTTCTGCTATGCCCGAGCGTTGCGCCCGGTGACGGAGCTCAATGGCAAGTTTCACCCATGAGCGACCGCGCAAAACCCTGTAGGAGCGAGCTTGCTCGCGAAGAACGCACAAGCAACGCGTTCATCCAGGATGCTCGCGTCATCGTTGACGCTTGTCGCGAGCAAGCTCGTTCCTACAGGTAATCAAAAGCAGGTCTTACAGAACGTCGAGCAGCTCGACGTCAAACACCAGAACGCTGTGCGGCGGAATGCTGCCAACGCCTTGAGCGCCGTAAGCCAGTTCGCTCGGCACGTACAGGCGCCATTTGCTGCCGGCATTCATCAGTTGCAGGGCTTCGGTCCAGCCAGCGATCACGCCGCCAACCGGGAATTCTGCAGGCTGGCCGCGCTCGTAGGAGCTGTCGAACACTGTGCCGTCGATCAGGGTGCCGTGGTAGTGAGTGCGCACTTGGTCTTCACGGGTCGGCTTGGCGCCTTCACCGGCAGTCAGCACTTCGAATTGCAGGCCGGAAGCCAGAGTGGTGATGCCATCACGCTTGGCGTTTTCCGCCAGGAACGCAAGGCCCTCGCCTGCCGCGGCTTCAGCCTTGGCAGCCGCTTCGGCTTGCATGATTTCGCGGATGACCTTGAAGCTGGCAGCCATTTGTTCTTGATCAACACGGCTTGGCTTGCCGGCGAACGCGTCGGTCAGGCCAGCCAGGATCGCGTCCAGGCTTACGCCCGGTGGTGGGTTGTCGCGCAGTTGGTCGCCCAACTGACGGCCGATACCGTAGCTGACGCGGGTTTCGTCGGTGGACAGATTAACTTCGGACATGAAGAGGCTCCGCTGTAGAGCAGCGCTGAAAACACTGTTTTCCCGCACCGCCCAGAACTAAAAGGGCCAGCAGACTAGCACAGAATGTGAGTACGGGATGAGCGCCAGCCACGTCATGCCTGCCTGGCGCCGGTGGTCGGTCATGCCGGGCTCCGTGTATCGCAATAACCAATTAAACGTTTCAGTTTCCCGTGCGCCCGCCGATATGGCCTAAACACCTTGGCTGGCTCAAACAACAACACCGTCCAGCAGACAAACATCATTTTTGCGGAGCACTCGATGAACAGCTGGTTCGGTAACATCAGCGTCAACCTCAAACTAGGCCTGGGCTTCGGCCTGGTGCTTGTCCTCACCTCGATCCTCGCGCTGACCGGCTGGACCAGCCTGGGCAGCCTGATCGACCGCAGCAACTGGATGAGCGACATCACCCAACTCAATGCCGCCCTGACCAAGCTGCGCATCGTGCGCCTGCAATACATGCTGGCCAACGGCGATGAGAGCGTGGCGCAGAACGTACAGACCAGCCTGGATGCCTTCACCGCCCAGCAGCAAAAACTCCTGGACAGCTTCAAGAGCCCGGAAAACCGCAAGCTGCTCAACGACCAGAAAGCCGTCATCACGGCTTATCAGCAATCGCTGAACAAAATGCGTGAGGCCTACCGTAACGGCAATGCTGCGCGCCAGGTCATGGGTGATAAGGCCGACATCGCCAACGCCCAGATCGACGCGTTGGACAGCAGCGTGCAGCAGGTGCCCGACAGCCCCGAGCGCTTCACCCAGTACCAAGCCGTGACCCATGCCAAGCAAGAGTTCCAGTTGGCCCGCTACGAAGTGCGCGGCTACACCGGCAATGTCAACGCCGACACCGAAGCCCGCGCCGCCGCACAAATCGAAAAAGCCATCAACGGTTTGAAAGGCCTCGGCGCTGTGTTCGGCAGCAGCCAACAGGCCGCGCTCAGCGCACTGGAAAGCGCCCTCGGCGCCTACCGCAGTGCGGTGCAGAACTACAAAGCGGCTAACGCCAATATCGTCTCAGCACGCGCCGAAATGACCACCCAAGGTGCCGACATCGTCACCATCAGCGACAAGCTCTACGACATCCAGCTCGAACGTCGCGACGCCGAAAGCGCCCAGGCCCGCAGCCTGCAATTGATCAGCACCTTGCTGGCGTTGCTGGTCGGCATCATCGCGGCACTTGTCATCACCCGCCAGATCACGCGTCCGATCCAGGAAACCCTGGCCGTGGTGGAACGCATTGCCTCCGGCGACCTGAGCCACAATATCCAGGTCACCCGCCGTGATGAACTGGGCGTGCTGCAACAAGGCATCCAGCGCATGGGCACGACCCTGCGCGAGTTGATCAGCGGTATTCGCGACGGCGTGACCCAAATCGCCAGCGCCGCCGAAGAGCTGTCGGCCGTGACCGAGCAGACCAGCGCCGGCGTGAACAGCCAGAAGATCGAGACCGATCAAGTCGCCACCGCCATGCACGAAATGACCGCCACCGTGCAGGAAGTCGCGCGCAACGCTGAGCAGGCCTCCCGGGCCGCTGCCGATGCCGATGGCCAAGCCCGCGCAGGCGACAAAGTGGTGGCCGAAGCCATCGCCCAGATCGAACGCCTGGCCGCCGAAGTGGCGCGCTCCACCGACGCCATGAGCCATCTGCAACAAGAGAGCAACAAGATCGGCAGCGTAATGGACGTGATCAAGGCCGTGGCTGAACAGACCAACCTGCTGGCGCTCAATGCTGCGATTGAAGCAGCACGTGCCGGTGAAGCCGGACGTGGCTTTGCCGTCGTCGCCGACGAAGTGCGTGGCCTGGCCCAGCGCACGCAGAAATCCACCGAAGAAATCGAAGGCCTGGTGGCCGGCTTGCAGAACGGCACCCAGCAGGTGGCTGCAGTGATGAACAACAGCCGCAGCCTCACCGACAGCAGTGTCGAGCTGACGCGCAAGGCCGGCGTATCCCTGGAAAACATCACCCGCACGGTGTCGAATATCCAGTCGATGAACCAGCAGATTGCAGCGGCAGCCGAAGAGCAAAGCGCCGTGGCCGAAGAGATCAGCCGCAGCATCATCAACGTGCGTGACGTGTCGGAACAGACCGCCACCGCGAGTGACGAGACGGCCAAGTCGAGCGTGGAACTGGCACGACTGGGTAGCCAGTTGCAGCAGATGGTCAGCCACTTCCGGGTGTAAAAACCAAAAAGCCGCCTCGGTCTGCACCGGGGCGGCTCCACTTCTCAGACCTTAGCGGTCATCGAAGCTGTCTCGTAGGAATGTCCATACGTGATAAACACGCAGGGCATTCACGACGAGGTTCCACGTACGTCGTGCAAACTTAGACATACTCGGCCCTCCATGAGTTGGGCCTTACCTCCAGCGCACTTACCGGAACATGTGAGCCTTTGGATGCACGTCAGTGCTCCTGTGAGGCGGCTGGGTTTATGGTCCTCTCGCATGAATCCGGCACGGATTACTAGCCCGTGGCAATCGGTCCAAAATTTGCGCGCGAACCCAGCCAACCTACCTCACGATGAACGCAGAACGAGGGCGATACTAGCTCAGCCCACTACACCAAGGTGTGACAAACAACGGCCAATCCCCCTTAAAAGTTGTTGCTGTTTTTTGCGGGGTTCAAGTGAAAAACCACCCATCGTCAGGCCTTGCATAAAACCCCGAAGCAGCAGTAGTATCGCCAACACGTCAGTGCTTCCTGTGAGATCGCAACCCCAGCCGCAAACTGGGTTTGCACAAAAAAACCGCCCTACTAAGGCGGTTTTTTATTGCCTGCGCTTTACCCCTCAGCCCTCGCCCTCCTCGACAAACACCAGCCGATTGCCAAACGGATCGCGGATGCTCATCTCCCGCGAACCCCAGGGCATTTCTTCAACGCCTGGCTTGGCAAAACGATAGTCCTTGCCCTGCAATTGCTGCTGATAGGCGTCTACGCCCTGCGTTTGAATCCGCACCGCCGCACCCGGCGAAGCATCGCCATGGTGTTCGGACAAATGCAGCACACACTCACCCAACGACACCTGCAGGTACAACGGAAAATTCGCCTCGAAGCGATGCTGCCAATCGACCGTGAACCCCAGAAAACCGACATAGAACTCCAACACCTTGGCCTCGTCGAAAATCCGCAGGATGGGGGTGACTTTTCCTAAGTGCATGGCAACCGCTCCGTGTGTAAGAGC
Organism: Pseudomonas marginalis; assembly: GCF_024169655.1. Classification (GTDB taxonomy): domain Bacteria; phylum Pseudomonadota; class Gammaproteobacteria; order Pseudomonadales; family Pseudomonadaceae; genus Aquipseudomonas; species Aquipseudomonas paraveronii. Next base: position 5,230,867 of record NZ_JALJWV010000001.1, read on the forward strand.
GCCCACTATAGAGTCGAAAACCCACCCCGCAAATCCCCACTGCGCGCCAGGAACCGCCCCGGCCGCCGGCCATTTGGCTGTCCGTCGCAATAACTCAACACGCCGTTGACCCACACGCCATCAATCCCTTGCGCCGCCTGCTGCGGCGCCTCGAAATCCGCCACATCACGCACGCGCAGCGGATCGAACAGCACCAGATCGGCCCAGTGCCCTACACGAATTTCGCCCCGCTCCGACAAGCCGAATCGCGCCGCCGACAAGCCGGTCATCTTATGCACCGCCGTGTGCAGCGGAAACAGCCCGACGTCCCGACTGAAATGTCCCAACACCCGTGGAAACGCGCCCCACAAGCGCGGATGCGGAAACGGATCTTCGGGCAACCCATCCGATCCGACCATCGACAGCGGATGCGCGAGGATACGGCGCACATCCGCTTCGTCCATGCCGTAATACACCGCCCCCGCCGGTTGCAGGCGGCGGGCGGCGTCCATCAGCGAAACGTCCCACCCGGCCGCGATCGCCTGCAAGTCGCGCCCGCCCATTTCCGGGTGCGGTGTCGACCAGGTGATGGTGATGCGAAACGCGTCGGTCACCTGCTTGAGATCCAGGGTCGAAGAACTCGCCGCATAGGGATAACAATCACACCCCACCGGATGGGTTTTCGCCGCCTGCTCCAGCGCCGCCAATAGCTGCGGACTACGCCCCCAGTTACCCGCGCCGGCGCACTTAAGGTGGGAAATGATCACCGGCACCTGGGCATGCCGACCGATCAGAAACGCTTCGTCCATGGCCTCCAGCACCGGTTCGAACTCACTGCGCAGGTGGGTGGTGTACACCGCACCGAACGCCGTCAGTTCTTCACTCAGTTGCAGCACCTCATCGGTCTCGGCATTGAACGCGCTGGCGTAGGCCAGGCCGGTGGATAAACCGAGGGCGCCGTCTTCCAGGCTGTCGCGCAACTGCACGCGCATCGCGGCGATTTCATCCGGCGTGGCGCTGCGGTGCAGGTCGTCCATATGGTTGCTGCGCAGCGCCGTGTGGCCGATCAGCGCCGCGACGTTGACCGCCGGGTGGGCGCGTTCCACGGCGGCGCGGTAATCGGCAAACCGCGGATAGGTGAACGCCTCACGCCGGCCCAGCAGGTTCATCGGGTCCGGCGGCTCACCGCGCAAACTCACGGGCGATGCGCTGATGCCGCAGTTACCGACAATCACCGTGGTCACGCCCTGGCTGAGCTTGGGCAGCATCTGCGGCTGACGGATCACCACCGTGTCATCGTGGGTGTGTACATCGATAAACCCCGGCGCCAACACCCGGCCGCGGGCGTCGATCACCTGCGTGGCCAGCGCGGCCGACAAGTCGCCGATCGCTTCGATACGCCCATCGCGTAGCCCCACATCGGCGACATACCCAGGCGTGTTGCGGCCATCCATGATCAGCGCCTGGCGAATCAGCGTGTCGTACTGCATATCAGTCTCCAAGCGGCAGGCTGTCAGGGCCGCCGCGATAGTCGTCGAGGGCCAGCTTGATGCGGCGCAGGCGTTCCTGGTTGGCGTCCGGCATGGCCAGCGCCAGCTCGGTGGCGAGCAGGTCGATGGCCAGCAGCATGCCGTAGCGCGCCGCCGTGGGTTTGTAGATGAAGCTGGTTTCGGCCGGTTGCAGCGCCAGTACGACATCCGCCAACTCGGCCAGGGGGGAGCCGGCCAGGGTGATGGCGACGATGGGCGTGTCGTAGTTGCGCGCCAGGGCCACCACGTCCAGCAACTCCGGGGTGAGACCGCTGAGCGAACAGACGATCAACGCATGCGCAGGCCCCAGCGTCGCCGCTGTGACGCGCATCATCACCGGGTCATGGCAGGCGGCAATCGGGTAGCCCAGGCGCACCAGGCGCACTTGCAACTCATCGCTGCACAGGCTCGACGGGCCGCCCATGCCAAACGCGTGGATCATCCGCGCCTTGCCCAGCAGGCTGACCGCATCGACGAAACCGGCTTGATTGAACCCCGACAAATGCTGACGCAACGTCGCCTCGATATCGCCGAGAATCTGCCGATGAAACCCCGACTGCTCAGGTTTGCCCGCCGGGTCCAGGAAGCGGCTGCCCACGCCACTGGCCTGGGCCAATTGCAGGCGCAAGTCGCGCAAATCCCGGCAACCGACGCTGCGGGCAAACCGCGACAACGTGGCGGTGCTGACCTCGGCGCGTTGGGACAACTCCTCCAGGCTGGCCGACGCGGCAAAGCCCACGTCATCGAGCATCAGCTTGGCGATACGCCCTTCGCCGGCACTGAAAGACGCCTGGCGGGCGCGGATCTGGTAGAGGATGTCCATGGAGTCTCCGGATTACAGGATGCAGGACAGACCATACGTCAGACCGAAGGCGACCACTGAAATCAGGGTCTCCAACACGGTCCAGGTCTTGAAGGTCTGGATCACGGTCATATTGAAGTATTCCTTGATCAGCCAGAAGCCGCCGTCGTTGACGTGGGAAAAGATCACCGAACCCGCCCCGGTCGCCAGCACCAGCAGTTCAGGGTGTGGATAACCCAGGCCCAGCGCGACCGGCGCGACTACGCCGGAAGCGGTGGTCATGGCCACGGTGGCCGAGCCGGTCGCGATGCGCATCAACGCGGCGAACAGCCAGCCCATCACCAGCGGCGACAGATTGAAGGCATGGGCCAGGCCGAGGATTTCGTTGGTCACGCCAGCGTCGACCAAGATCCGGTTCAAACCGCCGCCCGCGCCCACCAGCAAGGTGATACTCGCGGTCGGCGCCAGGCATTCGTTGGTGAACTTGAGGATCGACTCGCGGTTGAAACCCTGCGCCAGGCCGAGGGTCCAGAAACTCACCAGGGTCGCCACCAGTAGCGCGACCACCGAGTTGCCGATAAACAACAGAAACTGGTTAAAACCGCTGCCGGGCGTGGAAATCACGTTGGCCCAGCCGCCGATCATCATCAGCACCACCGGCAACAGAATAGTGCCCATGGTCAGGGCGAAACTCGGCAACCGGCTGCGCGGCTCGCGCTCGATGAACTGGCGTTCCAGCGGGTTTTCCGCCGGCAGGTGAATGCGCGGCACGATGAACTTGGCATACAGCGGGCCGGCGATGATCGCCGTGGGAATGCCGATCAGAATCGCATAGAGCACGGTCTGCCCGACCGAGGCGTTGTACGCCAGCACCGCCATCATCGCCGCCGGATGCGGCGGCACCAGCGCATGCACCACCGACAGGCCGGCAACCATCGGCAAGCCGACCATCAGGATCGACACTCCCACACGCCGGGCCACGGTAAAGGCGATCGGCACCAGCAACACAAAACCGACCTCGAAAAACAGCGGCAGCCCCACCAGAAAGGCAATGCACACCATCGCCCAGTGAGCATTGCGCTCGCCAAAGCGGTTGATCAGCGTGCGCGCCACCTGCTCGGCGCCGCCGGATTCAGCCATCATTTTGCCGAGCATGGTGCCCAGCGCGACCACCAGAGCGATATGCCCCAGGGTTTTACCGACGCCCGCTTCGTAGGAGCCCATGATGGTGTCCGCCGGCATCCCGGCCATCAGCGCCAGGCCGATGGACACCAGGGTGATGACGATAAACGGGTTGAGTCGGTAACGTGCAATCAGCACGATCAAAGCAATGATGGCGATGGCAGCGTATGCCAATAGCCCGAAGCCCGGTGATGCGGCCATGCGGTACTCCTCGGAAAGGGTCACGTCGAATTGGTTGTGAAACTCATAAATCATTACCGAGGAGCATTTTCAATTTTTATGAAAGTAATTTTCGCCTACAGATAAGCGCTGTCGCGCGGGGACATGCCCGACAGCGGCGCATGAAAATTCGGGGGGTGTTCTTACATCAAGTTCAGAAAAGGCTGGAAACTCAATACTCGCGTTTGAGTCTTAAAATGCGCACCCACCGACATCCAGGACACTCGCTCATGACCCGCACCTCCCTCGCCGCCAGCGCCCTGCTGCTCGCCCTGTGCAACAGCGCCTCGGCCGCCGACAACGCCGCACTGAAGAAATGCATGGACAGCGCCAACACGACCGTCGACATGGTCAAGTGCAACACCCAGCAAGCCAAAGTGCAGGACACGCGCCTGAACACGGCCTACAAGACCGCCCTCGCCGCCCAGGAAGGTGCGCGCAAGCAGCAATTGCAGGACGTGCAGCGCCTGTGGATAAAGTACCGCGATGCCAATTGCGCCTTTGCCGGCAGTGCTACCGGCGGCAGCATCGATCAGGTCAACGGCACCGGCTGCGTGCTGGACATGACCCAGACCCGCGCCCAGGAACTGGAAGACCTGGTCGGGCCGTAATGAATGAACACCCTCGCCCTCCCGTAGGAGCGAGCTTGCTCGCGAAAATCGTCAACGATGACGCGTGTTGTCTGGATAGACGTGGCGCTCTCGGGTTTTTCGCGAGCAAGCTCGCTCCTACAGGGGTTGCGGTCAGTCGTGATGGACCCTGGCGCGCTTGAGCAGTTTCTTGCAGCGCTCGGACACATGCAGCACGCGCAGATGCTTGCCGGCCTTGCTGTAGCGCTCGCGCAAGGTCATCAACGCAGCAATCGCGGAGTAGTCGACAATGCTCAGGTGACGGCAATCGAGCGTCACCGCTGCCGGGTCATTGGCCGGGTCAAAGCGGTTCAAAAACGGCGTGGTCGAGGCAAAGAACAAGGTGCCATGCACGCGGTAGAGCTTGCTGCCGTCCGCTTCCAGATGTTCATCCGCATACAACTCCCGCGCCTGTTGCCAGGCGAAGTTCAGCGCCGCGATCACGATCCCGCACAACACAGCCGTGGCCAGGTCGGTGAACACGGTGATCACGGTCACCGCGATGATCACCAGCACGTCATTGAGCGGCACTTTGTTGATCACCCGCAGCGACGCCCAGGCGAAGGTCTGCTGCGACACCACGAACATCACCCCGACCAGCGCCGCCAGCGGAATGCGCTCGATCAGCGGTGACAGAAACAGAATGAACAACAGGATCATCACCCCGGCCAACACCCCGGAGAAACGCCCGCGCCCGCCGGAGCTGAGGTTGATCACGGTTTGCCCGATCATCGCGCAACCGCCCATGCCGCCGAACAGGCCCGAGACCATATTCGCCACACCCAGGGCCACACTCTCACGGTCGGGGTAGCCGCGGCTCTCGGTGATTTCGTCGGTGAGGTTCAGGGTCAGCAGAGTTTCGAGCAAGCCGACCATCGCCATCAAAAATGCATAGGGCGCGATGATGCCGAGGGTCTCCAGGCTCCAGGGGATCTGCGGCAGCGCGAAGCTCGGCAGGCCACCGGCGATGTGGGCCATGTCGCCCAGCGTGCGCGTCGGCAAGCCCAGCAGGTACACCGCCAGGCCCACGCCGAGGATCGCCACCAGGGCCGGCGGCACCGCACGGGTCAAGCGCGGCAACAGGTAGACGATGGCCATGGTCACCAACACCAGGCCGCTCATCACATACAGCGGCGTGCCGCTGAGCCAGGCATCACCACTTTTGAAATGCTCCAACTGCGCCAGGGCAATGATGATCGCCAGGCCGTTGACGAACCCCAGCATCACCGGGTGCGGCACCATCCGCACCAGCTTGCCCAGGCGCAGCAGGCCGAAGACCAGCATGATCAACCCGCCCAGCAGCACCGTCGCGAGCAAATACTCCACGCCGTGTTGCACCACCAGCGCGACGATCACCACCGCCATCGACCCCGCCGCACCGGAGACCATCCCCGGCCGGCCGCCAAACAACGCCGTGAGGGTGCAGATGATGAACGCGCCGTAGAGGCCCATCAGCGGATTGAGGTGCGCCACCAGGGCAAAGGCAATGCATTCTGGCAGCAAGGCGAAAGACGTGGTGAGGCCGGCCAGGGCGTCGGCGCGCAGACGGGTGAGGTTCATGAGGTACCGGGCATTGCGGGGAATAAGGCGGGGAATGGTACGGAAATGCGGTCGGTGGGGCCAGTGAAGCGTCAGGGCAGATTGACCGGGATGCCCCGTTCGCGGGCAAGCCCACTCCCATGGTTTGATCGGTGCACCCGTTATCGAGGTGTGAACACCGTCAAATGTGGGAGTGGGCTTGCCCGCGAAGGGTGCACCACGGTCTCACGCCGACATCAGACCATTTCGCGGCGAATCCACTCCACCACCGACGTGCGCTTGGGCGCCCAACCCAACAATTCACGGGCATGCTTGCCGCGCACGCGGCTGTTGGAGCCCAGGCCGTAGTTGGCCATTTCATAGCCCCATTCGGCTTCGGCCTCGGCCAGTGGCCAATCCTGCGGTTTGCCCAGGTTCAGGGCGTCGGCGATGGCGGTGGTCATGTCGATGAACGCCGCTTCGCTGCTTTCCACGAAGTAGAACGTGCCCGGTACGTTCTTCTCCAGCGCCAGCAGATAGAGCGCGACCACGTCCTCGATATGCACATTGGACCAAATGTTCTGCCCCGTACCGACATGGCGCACCACCCCGCTCTTGCGCGCCTGCTTGAGCAAGCGCGGCAATTGCACGCTGTCACGCTTCACGCCCAGGCTGTGGCCGTAGATCAGGGTGTTGCAGATCACCGCCGAATTCACGCCGTCGTGGGCGGCGGCCAGGACCAGGTTGTCGATGGCGACACGGGCGGCCTTGTCGACAGTCGGTTCCGGCAGGTGGTCTTCGAAGTAGATGACATCACTGGCCTTGCCGCCCGATGCATCGCCGACGATGCTCGAACCGCTGGTGTGCAGGAACGGCTTGTTCGAACCTTTCAAGGCGGCCAATAGCGTTTCCACCGCCGCGCGATGGTCGCTGCTGGCGGCGTTGATCACCGCGTCGGCCTGCGTGGCCTGTTCGGTCAACACCGCACGGTCATCCAGGGTGCCGATGACCGGGGTGATGCCCAGGGCCGTCATCTCGGCGGCTTGATCGGCGCTGCGCACCAGGCCTGTCACATGGTGGCCGGCCTTGACCAGGCCGGTGGCGATGGAACCGCCGATAAACCCGGCGGCGCCGGTAACGAATACGTTCATGGAGGTCTCTCCTGACTGAGTAAGTGATGGGCCCAGTATCAAGGCCCCATCCCTGTTGAATAAGACCGTATGGCCCAATTCAATCTTGCGTGCAGGTCACGAATCAGCAGGCGTACCGCGCCAGCTTGGCCTGGATGAAGTCCAGGAAACATTGGATGCGCAAGGCCAGTTGCGAGTTGCGGTAAAACACCGCGTGGATCGGCTGGCGATAACCGCTGTTGAACGCCTCCAGCACCGGCACCAGACGCCCGGCCTCGATGTCTGCGCTGGTCATGAAGTTCGACAGGCAGCATATGCCCTGCCCTTCGAGCGCCAGTTGTCGCAAGGTTTCGCCGCTGGACGCGGCAATGCCGGGCTGGATCAGCCAGCGGTCACCCGCCACGTGGCGCAGCGGCCAGTGGTTGAGCGTCTCGGTCTGGGTGAAGCCAAGCAAAGTGTGCTCGGCCAACTCGGCGACCGTGGTCGGCGCGCCGTATTGCTTGAGATAAGCCGGGCTGGCAAGGATATGCAGCGGGGTGCAGCCGAGGGACCGCGCATGCAGGGTGGAATCGGCCAGCGCGCCGATGCGAATCGCAATGTCGGTGCTCTGCTCCAACAGGTCGATGATCAAGTCATCACTGTTCAGCTCCAACTGGATCTCTGGGTACAGCCCGCGAAACTCGGCGATGTACGGCACGATCCCATGCAGCATGAACGGCACGGCGGCATTGATGCGCAGGCGCCCCGCCGGTTTCTTCTGGCGTGACGACAAGCGCTCCTCCAGCTCATCCATCTGCGCCAGGATCACCTTGGCCTGCTCGAAGAAATACTTGCCCTCCTCGGTCAGGTCCATGCGCCGCGTGGTGCGGTTGATCAGCGTGGTGTCGAGCTTGGCTTCCAGGCGCGACAAGGTGCGGCTGACCGCCGACGGCGTCTGCCCGACCTGCTCCGCCGCAGCGGAAATCGAGCCGCACTCAATCACGTTGACGAAGATCTGTAGCTCATCGGATCGGGCTTTCACAGGCTGTCCTCTTTATCGGCACAGCGCAGCTTACACCGAGAGGTCGAACACCTGCGCCAGATGCTGCTCGTAGCGCGCCACATCGGCGTCGATGGCCGGGCGCTTCATCACGTCCACGCAGAGGAACGTCGGCAAGGCCGTCATGCCGAGGAACTGATTGGCCTTGTGAAACGCGAAATACACCGCGTCCACGCCTTTACCTTCAAAGAAATCGCTCGGGTCGTCGAAGGCTTGCTGCGGGGCGTTCCAGGTCAGCGACAACATGTACTGCTTGCCGTGGATCAGGCCGCCGCTGCCGTATTTCTGCGACGCGTCGGAACGGGTGCGACCATCGCTGGCGTAGAGGCTGCCGTGACCTTCGGTGAAGACTTCGTCGATGTACTTCTTCACGATCCACGGCGCGCCCATCCACCAGCCGGGCATCTGATAGATGATCACGTCGGCCCAGAGGAATTTGGCGACCTCTTCGGCCACGTCGTAGCCTTCGTCGATATGCGTGACCTTGATGTCGATACCGCCGCGGTCGAGCACCGCCACGGCGGCGTCATGCAGGGTGCTGTTGTAGCGACCGTCAGAGTGGGCGAATTTTTTACCGCCGTTGAGCAACAGGACTTTTTTCATGGGGGGGCGCCTTGAGATTAAAAATGTCTGAAGGCAGGGTATCGATGTGCCTTGCGCGGAATAAGCCTTGGCGCGGCAAAATACATTTGACTAAAAATCACGAATTCGACTCTATTATTGCCTTTACCCACTGATCAACAGGTGCGCGCCCAACAGCGCCATGCCGATAAAAAACACCCGCCTGAACAGCACGGCACTGATCCGTTGGCGCAACGCCTGCCCGAGCCACATCCCCAGCAAGGCGGGCGCCAGCGCCAACAGCGAGGCATTGATCTCGCCGCCGCCAAGGCTGCCGCGCCAGGCCAACCCGGCGGCCAGCGCCAATGTCGACACGCTGAACGACAGCCCCAGCGCCTGCACCAACTGATCGCGATTCAAGCCCAACGCTTGCAGGTACGGCACCGCAGGAATCACGAAGACGCCGGTGGCCGAGGTGATCAGGCCGGTGACCAGCCCACACACCGGCGCCAACCAGCGCTCGGTTGCAGGCTTTACGCTGAATGCGGGCAGGAACAGTCCACTCAACGCATACACCAGCAAGGCCGCGCCCAACGCGCGCACCACCCAATCGCCACCGCCCATTCCCAGCCACAACGTGCCCAACCCGGTGCCGAGGAAAATCAGCAGCAACAGCGGCCACAAGCGTTTGAGCAACGCGCTCAAATGGCCGCCGAAGGCCAGTTGCCAAAGGTTGGTCACCGTCGAAGGGATAATCAGCAACGCCGCAGCCTGCGCCGGTAACATAGCCAGGCCGAGCAGGCCCATGGCGACGGTGGGCAGGCCCAGGCCAATCACGCCTTTGACGGTGCCGGCCAGCAGGAAGGTGCCGATTACCAGCAGGGTCAGGGCGGGGCCGAGGTTTTGGTAGAACGCGAGGAAGGTATTCATGGGCGGATTGTGAGGGCTTTCGCGGGGGGCGAAAATTCGCCATATACTGAGGCAGCCTCTTGTTTTGCATGAGGCTGAGGGCCTCATCGCGGGCAAGCCCCCTCCCACACTTGGAATGCACTTCAACAGTGAGAGCGGGTTTGCTCGCGATAGCGCCAGTCCAGCGAAAGGAAATCTTCCAGCCATGCACTTTGACCTGATCGACCTGCGCCTCTACCTGCACATCCTCGACGCCGGCAACATCACCGCCGGCGCCAGCCGCAGCCACTTGTCCCTGGCCGCCGCCAGCGCGCGCATCCGCGCGATGGAGGCCGCGCTGGGCGTCGAATGCCTCGAACGCGGCCGCCGTGGCGTCACGCCCACGCCCGCTGGCCAGGCCCTGGCCCGTCATGCCCGGCTGTTGCTGCAACAGGCCGAGCACCTGCAACAGGACCTGGCGGAGTACGCCAACGGCGTCAAAGGCCAGGTGCGCCTGTTGTGCAACACCACCGCCCTCAGCGAATACTTGCCAGAACTGCTGGCGGATTTTCTGCGCGAACACCCCAACCTCGATATCGACCTGCAGGAACTGCCCAGCCTGCGCATCACCCAGGCCTTGCGCCAGGGCACCGCAGACCTGGGGATCATCTCCGACGCGGTGGACACCCACGGCTTGCAAACCCTGGCGTTTCGCGACGATCCGCTGGTGCTGATCATGCCGCTGGAGCATCCGTTGGCGGCAAGTACGGTGAGCTTTATCGACAGCCTGCATTACGACTATGTGGGCCTGGCCGCCCACAGTGCGTTGGCGGTGTACCTGGAAGAACAGGCGTTGCACGCGGGGTTTCGCTTGCAAACGCGGATCCGGGCCGAGGGCTTTGATGGGGTGATGCGCATGGTCGCACGCGGCGCGGGCCTGGGGATCGTGCCCCAGGCGGCGCTGGCGCGTTGGCCGTTGGAGCAGCGCTTCAAGGCCCAACCGTTGCGAGAAGCTTGGGCCTGTCGAACGCTGCTGTTATGCGCGCGCTCGTTCGAACAACTGCCGGGTTATGCCAGGGCCTTGCTCGACGCCTTGGCCCTGCCCTTGCGGAAAAACCCGTAATACACCGCCGACAGAATCAGCAGGAACGGCACGCCGAACACCAGGGTCATCTTGAACGCGTCGGTGAAATACGTGGTGATCATCACCGCGCCCATCAGCACCAGGCCCAGCAGCGTGCTGTAGGGAAACAGGCGCAGTTGGAACGACAACGTCGCCCCGCCATGACGCTTGCGATAACGGCGGAAGAACAGGTGCGTCAGGAAGATCATGAACCAGGTGAAGATCGCGCCGAACATCGAGATCGCCATCATCAGCGTGAACGAGCTTTCCGGGTAGACCACGTTAAGCAAGGTCGCCAGAGCGATGCCCGAGCTGGACAGCAACAAGGCGTTCAGCGGGATGCCGCTCTTGCTCAACGCGCCCATGGACGTGGGCGCAAAGCCGGCGCGGGACAGGCTGAACATCATGCGCGTGGTGATGTAGAGCTGGCTGTTCATCGCCGACAGCGCCGCGATCAGAATCACGAAATTCATCACCCCGGTGGCGCCGGGAATGCCGAGGGTCTGCATCACCGTGACGAACGGGCTCTGGGCCTGCCCGGCCTGGTTCCACGGCACGATGGCCAACATCAGCGCCAGGGTCAGCAGGTAAAACACCACCAGGCGCACGATGGTCGCGCGAAAGGCCCTCTTCACCGCCTGCTCCGGGTCGGCCGCTTCACCGGCCGCCACGGCGATCATCTCCACGCTCAGGTAGCTGAAAATCGACACGATCACCGCGATCCACATGCCGCTCAAGCCATGCGGGAAAAAGCCGTCGTGGGCCGTGTAGTTCTGCACGCCGTACTGCGGGTTGCCGGAGCCGAACACCACGTACACCGCGAGGAGGATGAAGCCGACGATGGCGCTGATCTTGATCGTCGAGAACCAGTATTCGAAGCTGCCGAAGGTTTTCACGCTGATGGCATTGAGCAGGATCAGCACGCTGGAAAACGACACGATCCACACCCACTCCGGCACGTTGGCGAACCAGTACTTCATGTACATCGCCACCGCCGTGACCTCGGCGCCCACCGCCAGCACAATCGCCGCCCAATAGGCATAGCGCACCAGAAACCCGGCCAGCGGGCTGATGTAGAACTCGGCGTAGGCACCGAAAGAGCCGGAGGTGGAATGGGCCACCGTCATCTCCGCCAGGCAGCCCATCAGCAGCAAGGTGATCAACGCACCGATGGCGTAACTCACCAGCACGCTGGGCCCGGCATAGCCGATGGCATAGGCGCTACCCATGAACAGCCCGGTGCCGATGGCGCCACCGATGGCGATCATGCTCATCTGGCCGGAAGTGAGCTGGCGCCTCAGGCCCAGTTCGCGGTGGGTGATTTCTGCAAAGCCGTCGTTTGGCGTGGTCACGTGGTGTGCCCCTTATTGTTGTGATTGCACGATTTGTCTGTTGCCACAGATCCCCTGTGGAGGGGGGCTTGTTTGTGATAGCAGTCTTTCAGTTGATGCCTGGGTGACTGATCCGCCGCCATCGGGGGCAAGCCCCCTCCCACATGGGGTCTGCGGTGTTCATCCATTGTGTGTCTGACGCAGGCTCAGTGTGGGAGGGGGCTTGCCCCCGATGGCGGTGTGTCGGTCGCCGGATTCGCACGCTGATACAACGCTATCGGGAGCAAGCGCCCTCCCGCCATGGTTGTCTGCGTTTATTCAAGTGACGCTGTTGCGGACTTTGAATTGCGCCTGGTCCCAGGTGCGGTTGTCGAGGATGTCGCCGAGGATTTCCACGGCGTCCCACACCTCGCTGAAACTGGTGTACAGCGGCGTAAAACCAAAGCGCATGATGCGCGGCTCGCGGTAGTCGCCGATCACTCCACGGGCAATCAGCGCCTGGATTACCGCGTAGCCTTCAGGGTGCTCAAAGCTCACATGGCTGCCGCGTCTGGCGTGCTCACGCGGGGTGATCAACACCAGGCCGTGGGCGGCGCAACGGGCTTCGACGCACGCGATAAACAGGTCGGTCAAGGCCAGGGATTTACCGCGCAGGCTGGCCATGTCGGTCTGTTCGAAAATCTCCAGGCCGCATTCCACCATGGCCAGCGAGGTGATCGGCTGGGTGCCGCACAGGTAACGGGCGATGCCGGCGCTCGGCGCATAGCTCGACTCCATGGCGAACTGCCGGGTATGCCCGAACCAGCCCGACAACGGCTGGCGCACCACGTCCACCAGCGCGGGGTTAACCCACACGAACGCCTGGGAGCCGGGGCCGCCGTTGAGGTATTTGTAAGTGCAGCCGATCGCGTAATCGGCGCCGGCCCGATGCAGGTCGATGGGTACCGCGCCCGCCGAATGCGCCAGGTCCCAGAGGCTCAGGGCGCCGCACTCGTGGCTTAACGTGGTGAGCGCCTGCATGTCGTACAGGTAGCCGGTCTTGTAGTTGACGTGGGTGAGCATCACCACCGCCACGTCCTGATCGATGGCCTGGGGCAGTTCGTCCGGGCTGTTGACCAGCCGCAGGGAATAGCCCTGTTGCAGCAGTTCGGCGAGGCCCTCGGCGATGTATAGGTCGGTGGGGAAGTTACTCGCTTCACTGACGATCACCTTGCGCTGCGGCTGGCGTTGGCGCTGCACGCTCAACGCGGCGCTGAGCACCTTGAACAGGTTGATCGAGGTGGTATCGGTGATTACCACTTCGCCGTCGCCCGCACCGATCAACGGCGCCAGGCGATTGCCCAGGCGTTGGGACAAATCCGCCCAACCCGCGCTGTTCCAACTGCGAATCAGGCCATTGCCCCACTCCTCGGCGATCACCTGCTGCGCCCGCGCAAGCGCTGCCACCGGACGCGCCCCGAGGGAGTTGCCGTCGAGGTAGATCACCCCCTGCGGCAAGGCGAACTGGTGACGCAGCGGCGCCAACCGATCCTGGTCGTCAAGGGCTTGGCAATGGCTTCGAGTGATCATGGGCTGTCCTGATTTTTATAAGGGAATATGCAGCAAATAATGAACGAGGTTTTAGAGAATTTTCGTGCAAAGTGGTGGGCAACAGGCTAATTAAGCTGTAGGAAATTCGAAGTTCAACCGAAAAAACGCGGATTTATTCTAAGCATGATTCTCGACGCCACCGACCTGCGCCTCCTGCACTTCCTGCAACAGGACGGCCGTATCAGCAACCAGGAACTCGCGGAAAAAGTCGCGCTGTCGCCCTCCGCCTGCCTACGCCGTCTGCGCCTGCTGGAAAGCGAAGGCATCATCAGCGGCTATCGCGCAGTGTTGAATGCCGAGCAGTTGGGGATCGAGCTGGAAGCCATCGTCCACCTGTCATTGCGCCAGGACGTGGAGGATTGGCATGAGAGGTTTATCCAGAAGGTGCAAGGCTGGCCGGAAGTGGCCAGCGCTTACGTGATTACCGGCGCCAGCAACTATGTGCTGCGGGTGCAGGCGCGCAACCTCAAGCACTTTTCGGACTTCATCGTGAACCACCTGAACCGCACGGCGGGGGTGATGGATATCCGTTCGGAGATTGTGTTGCAGAAGATCAAGGATCGCGACGAAGTGTTGGATCTGGTGCTGCGCAAATAGCCGCAGCACCATCGGTCAACAAATGTGGGAGGGGGCTTGCCCCCGATAGCAGTGTGTCAGTCACTTAAATGTTTACTGATCCGCCGCTATCGGGAGCAAGCTCCCTCCCACATTTGACCGTGTTGATCAATCTTCCAATGCACGGACCCGCTGCATGCGCTGTTGCTCTACCGGCGCAGCGGCGAGCTGCACCTCAAAGTCAAAATCAATCTGCGCAAAACGCCCTTCCACACCCAGTTCCCGCGCCAGTTGCTGATCGTCACTGAAGCGAATTTCGGCAATCAATTCATCCCGTGTCGCGTAGGCAAAATCATCGTGCAGGTACGGGTCGTCCGACAGGTTGATCTGCGTGGTCAGGTGCCGATGCCCCGGTGCCGAGATGAAGAAGTGAATATGCGCCGGGCGCTGCCCGTGGCGTCCCAGTTGATCGAGCAACTGCTGGGTCGGCCCGGTCGGCGGGCAGCCATAGCCCGACGGCACGATGCTGCGAAAACGGAAGTTGCCGTGGGCGTCGGTCTCGATGCGGCGGCGCAGGTTGAATTCCGACTGCGCGGTGTCGAACCAGGAGTAAGTGCCGCCGGTATTGGCCTGCCACACATCGACAATCGCCCCGGCCACCGGTTTGCCCTGCGTGTCCCGTACCTGACCGCGCATGAACAGCGGCACGCCCGGGTCCTGGCCGTCATCCAGGCGCGCTTCGTATTTCGACAATGGCGCCCCCGCCACATACAGCGGGCCTTCGATGGTGCGCGGGGTGCCGCCGGTTTTGCCGGCCTCTTCGTCGGCGGCATCCATCAACAGGTCCAGGTAATGCTCCAGGCCGAGCCCGGCGGCGAGCAAACCGGCTTCCTGGTGTTTACCCAATTCGTTGAGGTAGTTGACCGCCGCCCAGAACTCTTCGGGGGTGACTTCCAGGTCTTCGATGATGTTCACCGTGTCCCGCAGGATTCGGTAGATCAGCGTCTTGGTGCGCGGGTTGCCGCTTTCGCTGCGGTTGCCGCTGGCTTCTTCGAGAAACTGTTGGGCGTGGGCAGTCTGGGACAGTCGGATGGACATGGTGCAATCCTCATCTTGTAATTATTCGGGATAAAACAGGCTCAACGGTCGTCCGCGTGGATCGACGACGGGTGCCGGCACAGCGCATTCACTTCGATGGCCATGTAGGGATAAAGCGGCAATTGCATCAGCAGGTCGTGCAGTTCCTGCACGCTGTCGACATCGAACACGCTGTAGTTGGCGTAAAGCCCGGCGATGCGCCACAGATGACGCCATTTGCCCTCTTGCTGCAGGCGCTGCGCCAGGGCTTTTTCTTCGGCCTTGAGGTTGGCGGCGCGTTCGGGGTTCATGTCGACGGGCAGGTTCACGCTCATTTTTACGTGGAACAACATGGCAGACGCCTCTTAGTGGTTGTCACGCCGGAAGAATGCCAGGCGCTCTTCGTCGATGGTCAGGCCCAGGCCCGGTGCGGTGCCGACATGCAGGTGGAAATCGCGGTACACCAGCGGCTCGGTGAGGATGTCTTCGGTGAGCAGCAGCGGGCCGAACAGCTCGGTGCCCCACGCCAGGGTGTCCAGGGTGAGAAACGCATGGGCCGAGGCCAGGGTGCCGATGCCGCCTTCGAGCATGGTGCCGCCGTACAGGCCGATCCCAGCCGCTTCGGCAATCGCGGCGGTGCGCAACACCGCGCGCGGGCCGCCGTTCTTGGCGATCTTGAGGGCAAACACCGAAGCCGCGCCTTCGCGGGCCAGGTTGAAGGCGTCCTCGACACATTCGATGGATTCGTCGGCCATGATCGGCGCCGGGCTCGACCGGTTAAGCCGGGCCATGCCTGCGCGGTTGTTGCGCGAGATCGGCTGTTCGATCAGGTCGATAGCGTTGTCGCCGAGCACCTTGCAGGCGCGCAGGGCGACGGCTTCATCCCAGGCCTGGTTGACGTCGACGCGCACGCTGGCGCGCTCGCCCAGGGCTTTTTTGATCGCGATCACATGGGCCAGGTCGGCACTGACCTCACCGGCACCGATCTTCAATTTGAAGACGCGGTGACGGCGCAGGTCGAGCATCTTCTCGGCTTCGGCAATGTCCTGCTCGGTGTTGCCGCTGGCCAGGGTCCAGGCCACCGGCAACGCGTCGCGCACGCGGCCGCCGAGCAGTTCGCTGACCGGCAGGTTCAGGCGTTTGCCCAGCGCGTCGAGCAAGGCGCTTTCGACGGCGGACTTGGCGAACGTATTGCCGCGAATGCTGCGTGCCAGGCGCAACATGGCGGCATTGATGTTGTTCGCGTCCTGGCCGATCAGCAGCGGGGCGAAGTGGCGGTCGATGTTGATTTTGATGCTGTCGGGGCTTTCGTTGCCGTAGCTCAGACCGCCGATGGTGGTGGCTTCGCCGATGCCTTCGATACCGTCGGCGCAGCGCAGGCGGATGATCACCAGGGTCTGGTTTTGCATCGTGTGCATCGCCAGCTTGTGCGGGCGGATGGTGGGGAGGTCGACGATGATGGTCTCGATCGACTCGATGGCGCAAATCGGCATGGCTATACCCGTTGGGTTCTTTATAGATTTGAGCCGATTCTGTGCCGCATTTTTCCTGGCTTCCAATATAGAATTGGTCTCGCACAATACCTTCAAGGTATCAAAGGAGCTGTCATGGAACTGCGACATCTGCGCTATTTCCAGGTGCTGGGCGAAACCCTCAACTTCACCCGCGCCGCCGAACGCCTGCACATCGCCCAGCCGCCGTTGAGCCGGCAGATCCAGCAATTGGAGGATGAATTGGGCGTGATACTGCTGGAGCGCGGCCGCCCGCTGCGGCTGACCGAGGCCGGGCGGTTTTTCTATGAGCACGCCAACGTGCTGCTGGAGCAGTTGGGCAAGGTCTGCGACACCACCCGGCGTATCGGCCAGGGCGAGAAGACCTGGCTGGGCATCGGCTTTGCGCCGTCGACCTTGTATGGCGTGCTGCCCGAGCTGATTCGGCGGCTGCGCAACCATGAAGCGCTGGAGCTGGAGCTGGGGCTGTCGGAAATGACCACCTTGCAACAAGTCGAAGCGCTCAAGGCCGGGCGCATTGATGTGGGCTTCGGGCGGATTCGCATCGATGACCCGGCCATCGTCCAGCGCGTGCTGGTGGAGGATCGCCTGGTCGCGGTGCTGCCCGCCGGTCACGCCTTGCTGAACGCGCCCGCCACCCTCGCCCAATTGGCCGCCGAGCCGTTTGTGCTGTACCCCGGCAACCCGCGTCCCAGTTATGCCGACCATGTGATCGCGCTGTTCGACGCCCACGGTTTGAGCCTCAAGGTGGCGCAATGGACCAACGAGCTGCAGACCGCCATCGGCCTGGTCGGCGCGGGCATGGGCGTGACGCTGGTGCCGGCGTCGGTGCAGGTGCTGCATCGCGCGGACATCGGCTACACGCCGGTGGTGGAAGCCACCGCGACCTCGCCGATTATTCTCAGCCGGCGGGTGAATGATCAGTCGCCGGGGCTGAATCATTGTTTGCAGTTGGTTGAAGAACTGATCTGAAATCTCCCAGGCACATTTGATCTGCGGTGTTTTTTAGACAGTGCGCAGGCGGTTGCGCTGCAAGGTCTGGCTCGGCGACTCATCGAACAGCTTGCGATACTCCACCGAGAACCGCCCCAGGTGCGTAAACCCCCAACCCAGGGCAATCTCGGAGATGGTGCGGGTGGAGCCGTGTTCGAGGATCTCCTGGCGCACCGCCCCCAGCCGATACTTTTTCAGGTAAGCCATCGGCGACAGCGCGAAGTATTTACGAAACGCATCGAACAGCTTGAACCGCGAGACCCCGGCGGCGGCTTCCAGGTCTTCCAGATGCACCGCTTCGCGGGCGTTGTCGTGAATGTACTGGCGGGCGCGGATCAAGTAGTGCGGCAGTTTCACGCCGAGTACGTCGCGCAGTTCCTCTGAATAATTATTCGGCTGGGCAAGGATCAGGCCCTTGATCAACGAGCTTTCCAGGTCGCGGGTAAACGCCGCCTGCTCGTACAACTCGCTGCTGCGCGCAAGCTCTGCGATGAAATAACGCGCCATGCGCCACCACGAGGCCGGGGCGCCGTCCACTGCATCCATCACCGATTCAAAACGCAGCGGCGCCTCAATCGGCCGTTGCAGCAGCCCTTCCAGCGACTCGTTCATCGCCGCGCGGGTAATCACCACCTGCAACTTGCGGCAATCGCCGGAAATCGCCAGCACCTGGTGCTCGTTGGGCGAGATGATCACGCCTTGATCGCGGTTGGAACTCAGGCGCTCGCCGTTCTTGCTCAACTCCTGCTCGCCCACCAGCGGCAGGCTCAGGCTGTAGCTGCTGAAGTGCTCGGCGTCCTCGATGTCGATGGTCACGTCGGTGCCGTATTCGATCACGCCCAGGGTGGTGGCGCGGGACTTGAACACGTTGGCGCTGTGATGGAAACGCAGGCGCTCGGGCGTGGCCGTCTCCAGGCGGTGCGGCCCGCAGATGCCGGACATCCAGCTGCGGGCGCCCTCCAGGTCGAAGCGTTCGATACGGATATCGCGTGTATGGCTACTCATCAGGCTGCACCCACGGCGGTTAGGCGGTTGCGCGCTCTGGCGGCGCGTCGTGACAGATCGACAGCAAGTTCTGCGCCACGGCGGCAGTCTCGCTGCTGGGTGGATAGCAATGCTCGACTATGTGGATAAACCGCCGACTTCTGCGCGCACCGCCCTGCATGACAGTAGCGCATCGCGTCACCGCCCTGCACCGGCGTGGGTATTTGCTGCCCAACTATCCGGCCCGCCTTCGCCCATTAAGCGGATAGCCCGCCGCCTCGGTGCAGCCTCTAAATGGCTGACCCGTTCAGCCATTATCAAAAGGTGCGTCCCATGAGTGGTGCAAGAAGCGTCGAGCAATGGAAAAGCTTCATCGACAGCTGCCTGGATTTTCGCCCCGCCGATGAAGTGTTCCGCATCGCCCGCGACATGTTCACCGAGCCGCAACTGTTCGACCTGGAGATGGAACTGATCTTCGAGAAAAACTGGATCTACGCCTGCCACGAAAGCGAACTGGCGAATAACCACGATTTCGTGACGATGCGCGCCGGGCGCCAGCCAATGATCATCACCCGCGACGGCGACGGCCAACTCAACGCCCTGGTCAACGCCTGCCAACATCGCGGCACCACCCTCACCCGCGTCGGCAAGGGCAACCAGTCGACCTTCACCTGCCCGTTCCACGCCTGGTGCTACAAGAGCGACGGGCGGCTGGTGAAGGTCAAGGCACCGGGGGAATACCCGGAAGGTTTCGACAAGGCCACGCGCGGCCTGAAAAAGGCGCGCATCGACAGCTACAAGGGCTTTGTGTTCATCAGCCTGGACGTGAACGGCACCGACAGCCTGGAAGACTTCCTCGGCGACGCCAAAGTGTTTTTCGACATGATGGTCGCCCAGTCCGCCACCGGTGAGCTGGAGGTGCTGCCGGGCAAGTCCGCGTACACCTACGACGGCAACTGGAAGCTGCAGAACGAAAACGGCCTGGACGGTTATCACGTCAGCACCGTCCACTACAACTACGTGGCCACGGTGCAGCATCGCCAGCAGGTCAATACCGCGAATGGCACTGCGGCCAGCACGACGCTGGACTACAGCAAACTCGGCGCCGGCGACGCGAATACCGACGACGGCTGGTTCGCCTTCAACAATGGCCACAGCCTGTTGTTCAGCGACATGCCCAACCCCACGGTGCGTTCCGGCTACGCCACCATCATGCCGCGCCTGGTGGCCGAACACGGCCAGCCAAAAGCCGAGTGGATGATGCACCGCCTGCGCAACCTGAACATCTACCCGAGCCTGTTCTTCCTCGACCAGATCAGCTCGCAGCTGCGCATCATCCGCCCGTTGGCGTGGAACAAGACCGAGATCCTCAGCCAGTGCCTGGGGGTGAAACACGAGTCCGACGCCGACCGGGAAAACCGCATCCGCCAGTTCGAGGACTTCTTCAACGTCTCGGGCATGGGCACGCCGGACGATCTGGTGGAGTTTCGCGAGGCCCAACGCGGTTTCCAGGGCCGCCTGGAGCGCTGGAGCGATATCTCACGCGGCAGCCACCGCTGGGCCACCGGGCCGACGCCGAACAGCGAAGCCCTCGGCATCCAGCCCGCCATGACCGGCACCGAATTCACCCACGAAGGCCTGTACGTCAACCAGCACCGCAACTGGCAGCAGTTCCTGCTCAACGGCCTCGACCAACGCGCGCTGAAGCTGCGGGAGGTGGAATGATGAATGCGCTGTTGCAGTACCGGATCGAGCAGTTTCTCTATCGCAAATCCGAGCTGTGCGACGCCCAGGACTGGGACGCCTACGTGCAGCTGTTCGACCCGCAGAGCGAATTCCACCTGCCGCAATGGGACTCCGAACACGTCTACACCCGCGACCCCAAGCGCGAAATGTCGCTGATCTATTACGCCAACCGCACGGGCCTGGAAGACCGCGTGTTCCGCCTGCGCACCGGCAAGGCGGCGTCGGCCACGCCGATGCCGCGCACCTTGCACCTGATCCACAACGTGCGCATCGCCGAGCAGGCGGACGGCACGCTGGAGGTGCGCTTGAACTGGCACACATTGTTCTATCGCCTGGCCACGTCGGAGCAGTTCTACGGCCACGCCACCTATCGTCTCAAGCCCCATGGCGACAGTTGGCTGATCACCCGCAAGCACGCGTTGCTGCTCAACGACACCATCAACTCGGTGCTGGATTTCTATCACCTGTAACGCTGGCGAACGCCCCCTTGTAGGAGCGAGCTTGCTCGCGAAGGACGTCAACGATGACGCGGGCATCCTGAATGTACGCGGCGTCCTTGAGTTTTTCGCGAGCAAGCTCGCTCCTACAAGGGTTCACACATGAACCCACGGAGTACTGGGGATGAATCACAAAGTGGCCTTCAGTTTTGCCGACGGCAAGACCCTGTTTTTCCCGGTGGGCGCCCATGAAATCCTGCTGGATGCGGCCCTGCGCAACGGCATCAAGATTCCGCTGGATTGCCGCGAAGGCGTGTGCGGCACCTGTCAGGGCCGCTGCGAGAGCGGCGAATACAGCCAGGATTATGTGGACGAGGACGCGCTCTCCAGCCGCGACCTGCAGCAACGCAAGATGCTCAGTTGCCAGACCCGGGTGAAGTCGGATGCGACGTTCTACTTCGACTTCGATTCCAGCCTGTGCAACGCACCGGGGCCGGTGCAGGTGCGCGGCACGGTGAGTGAGGTGCGGCAGGTCTCGACCAGCACCGCGATCCTGCAGGTGCAACTGGACCAGGCACTGGACTTTCTGCCGGGCCAATACGCCCGCCTGGCGGTTCCGGGCACCGACAGTTGGCGCTCGTACTCCTTCGCCAACCGGCCGGGCAATCAGCTGCGGTTTCTGATCCGCCTGCTGCCCGACGGGGTGATGAGCAACTACCTGCGCGAACGTTGCCAGGTCGGCGATCAGTTGCTGATGGAGGCGCCGCTGGGGGCGTTCTACCTGCGCCATGTCAGCCGACCGCTGGTGCTGGTCGCCGGCGGCACCGGGTTGTCGGCGTTGCTGGGCATGCTCGATGAACTGGCGGCCAACGCCTGCGAACGGCCGGTACACCTGTACTACGGCGTGCGTAGCGCCGAGGACCTGTGCGAAGCGGCGCGCATCGAGGGTTATGCGTCCACGCTCGCGGATTTTCGCTACACCGAAGTACTGAGCAACCCGCCGCCCACATGGCCCGGCAAGCGCGGCTACCTCACCGAGCATTTCAACCTGGCCGAATGGCGGGACAGTTCGGCCGATATGTACGTGTGCGGGCCACCTCCGATGGTCGAGTCCATCCAGCAATGGCTGGCGGATCAGGCACTTGATGGCGTTCAGCTGTATTACGAAAAGTTCACGCAGAGTAATATCTGACCCCTCAGCACTTCTGAGGGGTTGGGCGCGGCGTGCAATCAACCCCGAGAAAAACAAGTAGAAGGGAATGTTAATGGCGGATGACATGGTTAACCCGGTAGGCCTCAAGCGTGGTCTGAAGAACCGGCATATTCAGCTGATTGCCTTGGGCGGTGCGATCGGTACGGGGCTGTTCCTCGGCTCGGCCGGGGTGCTCAAGTCGGCGGGGCCGTCGATGATCCTCGGCTATGCGATTGCCGGTTTTATCGCGTTCCTGATCATGCGCCAGCTCGGCGAGATGATCGTCGAGGAGCCGGTGGCCGGTTCGTTCAGCCACTTTGCGCACAAATACTGGGGCGGTTACGCGGGCTTCCTGGCGGGCTGGAACTACTGGGTGCTCTACGTGCTGGTGGGTATGGCCGAGCTGACGGCCGTGGGCAAGTACATCCAGTTCTGGTGGCCGGAGATTCCGACCTGGGTCAGCGCGCTGGTGTTCTTTGTCGCGGTGAACCTGATCAACACCCTGAACGTGAAGTTCTTCGGTGAGACCGAGTTCTGGTTCGCGATCATCAAGGTGGTGGCGATTGTCGGCATGATCGTGCTCGGCTGCTACCTGCTGTTCAGCGGCACCGGCGGCCCGCAAGCGTCGATCAGCAACCTGTGGAGCCACGGCGGTTTCTTCCCGAATGGCGGCATGGGGCTGTTGATGTCGATGGCCTTCATCATGTTCTCGTTCGGTGGCCTGGAGCTGGTGGGCATCACCGCCGCCGAGGCCAGCGAGCCGCGCAAAGTGATCCCGAAAGCGATCAACCAAGTGGTGTACCGCATCCTGATTTTCTACGTCGGCGCGCTGACCGTGCTGCTGTCGTTGTACCCATGGGATCAACTGCTGCAAACCCTCGGCGCCTCGGGCGATGCCTACAGCGGTAGCCCGTTCGTGCAGATCTTCTCGCTGATCGGTAACGACACCGCCGCCCACATCCTCAACTTCGTGGTGCTGACCGCAGCGCTGTCGGTGTACAACAGCGGCGTGTACTGCAACAGCCGCATGCTGTTCGGCCTGGCCGAGCAAGGCGACGCGCCGAAAGCGCTGATGAAGCTCAACAAGCAAGGCGTACCGCTGCGCGCCCTGGCGATTTCGGCGCTGGTGACGCTGCTGTGCGTGGTGGTCAACTACGTCGCGCCGCACAGCGCGCTGGAGTTGCTGTTCGCGCTGGTGGTCGCCTCGTTGATGATCAACTGGGCGCTGATCAGCCTGACCCACATCAAGTTCCGCAAAGCCATGGGCGAGCAAGGCGTGGTGCCGTCGTTCAAGACCTTCTGGTTCCCGTTCAGCAACTACCTGTGCCTGGCGTTCATGCTGATGATCATCAGCGTGATGCTGGCGATCCCGGGCGTTCGCGACTCGGTGTATGCGATGCCGGTTTGGGTGGGGGTTATCTACATTGCCTACCGCTTGCGGATCAAAAACGCGAAAGTGGCAGTGACGCAATAACCTAGGTGGGAGGGAGCTCAGTCAGTGGATGTGTTGGCTGTCACACCGCTATCGGGGGCAAGCCCCCTCCCACATTTTTGATTGCATTCCAAATGAAAAGCCCCGGTGATCCGGGGCTTTTTGTTTACAGCGTGGAACGCACTCGCCACAGCTCGGGGAACAGCACCGTGTCGAGCATCTTGCGCAGGTAACCCACGCCCTCGGTGCCGCCGGTGCCGGGCTGGAAGCCGATGATCCGTTCCACCGTGGTCACATGGCGAAAGCGCCATTGGCGGAAGGAGTCTTCCAGGTCGATAAACTTTTCGGCCAACTGGTACAGGTCCCAATAACGGCTCGGGTCGCGGTAGACCTCGCGCCACGCCGCTTCCACGGACGCATCGTGAACCGTCGCCGCCGTCGGGTCGCGTTCGGCGCGTTGCGGGTCGATCGTCAGGCCGGCCTTGGCCATCAGGTTGATCGCCTCGTCGTACAGCGACGGCGTGGCGATCGCGACCTGCAGTTCTTGCAACAATTGCGGGCGATGGGCGTGAGGCCGCAACAGCGCCGGGCTTTTGTTGCCGAGGATGAATTCGATCTCACGGTACTGGAACGACTGGAACCCGGACGATTGGCCGAGGAACGGGCGAATCGCCTTGTACTCCGACGGGGTCATGGTCGCCAGCACCGCCCAGGCGTGTACCAGTTGATCGAAGATCCGCGAGACCCGCGCCAGCATCTTGAACGCCGGCGGCAACTCGCCCAGGCGCAGGTGTTCGCGGGCGGCCTTGAGTTCGTGGAGCATCAGTTTCATCCACAGCTCGGAGGTCTGGTGCTGGATGATAAAGAGCATTTCGTTGTGGTCCGGCGACAGCGGGTGCTGGGCGCTGAGGATTTTGCCCAGGTCCAGGTAGTCGCCGTAGCTCATGGACTCGGAAAAATTCAGCTCGGCGTTATGCCATTCTTCCGGCGGTTGGTAATCCTCTGAGAAGGGACATTGGCTCATCGTGCGGGCTCCACAAGCGGGCGCAGGATTGCGCGGACCGGGCTGGCATCGAGGTGGGCAAACCGCAGCGGCAGCGCGATCAGTTCATAGTCGCCCTCCGGTACGTCATCGAGCACGATGCCTTCGAGAATCGCCATGCCATGACGGGCCACGGCGTTGTGAGAATCCATGGTCTTGGACTGTTGCGGGTCCAGGGACGGCGTGTCGATACCGACCAGGCGCACGCCCAGGCTGGCGAGCAGCTCGATGGTTTGCGGGGCGATGGCGGTGAAGTGCGCATCCCATTCGGTCAGCGGCGCCTGTGGATAAGTGCGCAGCAACACACGTTCCGGCAAGTTATCCACACGCCCGTCCAACTGCTGCGGCTGCACCAGTGCGCCGCTGTCCAGGCAATGCAACACGCGGCACGGGCCCATGTACACGTCCAACGACACCTCGCCAATCGGCGCGCCGTCCGCGCTGTAGTGCAGCGGCGCATCCACATGGGCGCCGGTGTGCGGCGACAAGGTAATGCGCCCGACATTCACCGGGCACTCCGGGCCGAACTGCCACACGCGCTCTTCCTGGAACGGCGTATCCCCCGGCCAGGTCGGGGTCGCTGCACTCAAGGGCGGGCTGATGTCCCACCACGTTTTTATTGGGTTCATATCAAGGCTCTCGGTCGTGACTGATGTGAATGATACGAGGGCCAGCTGTGAATTTTCTTGCGAATTCCTGCGACAAGCGGGAAATCTTTCGCACTTAATGCGAGGAAACGGCTTATCTACGCTCGAAAGTGTCGCCGAGCCACAGTGGCACTGCCACCAAGGATTAATGTGGGAGGGGGCTTGCCCCCTCCCACATTGACTGCACATGGCCTGAGGAGTGGTACTCGCCTGCGCTTCTGGGCATCCCGATGTCGAGTTCAGACCATTGACCCTGCCTGCGACGCTATAGGGTTCGACTCTCGTTCACCTGCCTCGGAGTCATCATGTCCAAGCCCATCACCGTACTGCGCGACACCCACCCCTTGCCGGTCCTGGATGCCTGCAAATGGGAAAAGCTCGAAGGCGACCCGCACACCGTCAACCTCAACGCCTACACCAGCGAAGACGGCAGCAAGATCATGGGCACCTGGATCTGCACACCGGGCAAGTGGTACGTGGAATACGTGAAGTGGGAATACTGCCATTTCCAGGAAGGCTACTGCGTAATCACCCCGGAAGGCCTGGAGCCGATCCATTTGCGTGCGGGGGATATCTTTGTGGTGGAGCCGGGGATGAAGGGGACGTGGGAAGTGGTCGAGACAGTGCGTAAGTATTTTGTGTTTGCCTGAACCGCAATAAAGGGTGGCGAGGGAGCAAGCGCCCTCGCCACAGGTGGTATCTATTTGGGCTTGCGGTAGCTGTTGATGATCGCCGAGAAGTCCTTGCCTCCTTCCCCGCGCTGGCTCATCGATTGATACAACTGCTGGGCCACAGCGCCGAGGATCACCGGCTGGTGCGCCTGGCGCGCAGCTTCAGTGGCCAGGCCCAAATCCTTGAGCATCAGGTCGGCGCCAAAACCGCCGGTATACCCCCGCGATGACGGCGCGGTTTCGATCACGCCCGGCCACGGGTTGTAGGTGTCGGAACTCCAGCAGCGCCCGGTGGAGCTGTTGATGATGCCGGCCAGCACCTGGGTGTCGATGCCCAGCGCATCGCCCAGGGCCATGGCTTCGCTGACGCCGACCATGCTGATGCCCAGCAGCAGATTGTTGCAGATCTTGGCGATCTGGCCGGTGCCGACGTCGCCGCAACGCACGATGTTGCGGCCCATCTGCGCCAGCACCGGTTGCAGGGTGGCGAACAACTCCGGGGTGGCGCCGACCATGAAGGTCAGCGTCCCGGCTTGCGCGCCACCGGTGCCGCCGGAGACCGGCGCGTCGGCGACGGCCACCCCTTGCTTGGCCGCCGCCGCCGCGACATCGCGGATGGTTTGCGGGTCGATGGTGCTGCAATCCACCGCCGGCACGCCTTGGCCGATACCGGCCAATACGCCGTCCTCGCCCAGCCAGACACTGCGCACATGGGCAGCGGCCGGCAGCATGGTAATCACCAGCTCAGCGCCGTTTGCCGCACCACGCGGTGAATCGCTGATGCTGCCGCCCAGCTCCGCCAGTTCCTTGAGTACCGCCTGGTTCAGGTCGAACAGGTTCAGCGCGTGGCCGGCCTTGATCAGGTTGCGGGCCATGGGCGCGCCCATGTTGCCCAAGCCGATAAATGCAATCTTCATGGTCGTCTCCCGGAATCAGCGCAGGTTGATGGTGGTGTTGACGCCATCGTTGACCGTGTCGTCGTCGAACCAGCGGCTGGTGACGGTTTTGGTCTGGGTGTAGAACTGCACCACTTGCTTGCCATACGGGCCGAGGTCGCCGAGCTTGGAACCGCGCGAACCGGTGAAGCTGAAGAACGGCACCGGCACCGGGATCGGGATGTTGATGCCGACCTGGCCGACGTCGATTTCGCTCTGGAACTTACGCGCCGCCGCCCCGCTCTGGGTGAACAGGCCGGTGCCGTTGCCGAACGGGTTGGCGTTGACCAGCGCGATGGCTTCATCGAGGGTATCGACTTCCAGCACCACCAGCACCGGGCCGAAGATTTCCTGGGTGTAGATCTGCATGTCGGTGGTCACGCCCGAGAACAGCGTCGGACCGACAAAGTTGCCTTGCTCGAAGCCCGGCACCTGGATACCACGACCGTCCAGCTCCAGCTTGGCGCCTTCTTTCACGCCGCTTTCGATCAGCTCCAGGATGCGCGCCTTGGCACGCTTGGAAATCACCGGGCCGACGTCCGTGCCCGCTTCGCTGCCGGCATTGACCTTGAGCTTCTGCGCCAGCGCCTTCAGATCGGGCAGCCATTGCTTGGAAGCCCCCACCAGCACCACCACCGAAGTGGCCATGCAACGCTGGCCCGCCGCGCCGAAACCGGCACCGACCAGGGCGTTGAGGGTGTGTTCGCGGTTGGCATCCGGCAGCACCACCGCATGGTTCTTGGCGCCCATCATCGATTGCACGCGCTTGCCGTGTTTGCCGGCGAGGTCGTACACATGGGTGCCCACGGCGGTCGAACCGACGAACGACACCGCCTTGATGTCTTTATGCGTGCAGAGCGCGTCCACCACGTCCTTGCCGCCATGTACCACGTTGAGCACACCGGCCGGCACACCGGCTTCCAGCGCCAGCTCCACCAGCAGCATCGTCGACAGCGGGTCTTGCTCGGACGGCTTGAGGACGAAAGTGTTACCGCAGGCAATCGCCATCGGGAACATCCACAGCGGAATCATCGCCGGGAAGTTGAACGGGGTAATCCCGGCGCACACGCCGATGGGCTGGCGCAGGGTGTAGGTATCGACACCGCCGGCGACGTTTTCAGCGAACTCGCCCATTTGCAGGGTGCCGATGGAGCAGGCGTGCTCCACCACTTCCAGGCCACGGAAAATATCGCCCTCGGCATCGGCAATGGTCTTGCCCTGCTCGGCGCTGAGGACTACGGCGATGCGCTTGGAGTGCTCGCGGATCAAGGCTTGCAGCTTGAGCATGATGCGCATGCGCGCGCCGATCGGGGTCAGCTTCCAGGTCTGGAAGGCGCGATGGGCGGCATCGATGGCGGCGTTGACTTCATCGGCTGTGGCGAACGGGACTTTGGCCAGCACTTGCTGGGTGGCCGGGTTGACGATGTCTTGCCAGTGGGTGGTCGTTGACTCGACCCATTCACCGTTGATCAGCAACTTGACCTGTTGCACGGAAATATCGGCAGATGCGTTCATGTGGTCTCCAATTTGTATTTATAGGCAGAGAACCAAGGCGTTGAATCGCCTTGAGGATGAGGCGTTCGGACTGTTTTTGGAGTATAGATGTGCAAACTTCTAATAAGAACGCACATAAAAGCCGGTCCAATATGCAAAAAAACATCACATCACTGGGCGCCCTGAACTGGGATGACCTGAAGTTTTTCCTCGAAGTGGCCCGCACCCGCAAGGCCAGCGTCGCCGCCAAGCGCCTGGCGGTGGACTACACCACCGTGTCGCGGCGCATCAGTTCGCTGGAAGTATCACTCGGCACCCTGCTGTTCGAAAAATCCCGGACCAGCGGCTTCGTCCTCACCAACGAAGGCCAGCGCTTGCTCGGCTACGCCGAATCCATCGAAAGCACCTTGCACATGGCCTGCGAACAAGTCTCCGGCTCCGGCATGGCGCTGTCCGGGCATGTCCGCATGGGCTGCACCGAAGGTTTCGGCAGCTTCTTCGTCACCCCGCAACTGAGCCACTTCGTCGACACCTACCCGGCGATCTCGGTCGACATCCTGCCCCTGCCCCACTTCATCAGCCTGTCCAAGCGCGAAGCCGACATCGTCATCGCCCTGGAACGCCCGGAACACGGGCCGTATGTGTGCTGCAAACTGTGCGACTACAAGCTGCAGCTGTACGCGACCCAGGACTACCTCGACCAACACCCACCCATCCACCGCCCGGCGGATCTGGCCGAGCATCCGTTCATCAGCTACGTCGACGACCTGGCCTTCAGCTCGGAGCTGCTGTACCTGGCCAACGTCGTCCCCGGCGCCAGCGCCAGCCTGCGCAGCACCAGCGTGATCGCGCAGTACGTGGCGGCGCAACAAGGGCGGTCGATGGCGATTTTGCCGTGCTTTTTGGCAGCGCAAGATCCACGGTTGTTGCCGGTGCTTGGGGAGCAGATTGCGGTTACGCGGCAGTTTTGGATGTATTGCCGGGAGGATTTGCGGAAGTTGAAGCGGATTACGTTGTTGTGGGACTACATCAGGGAGGTGACGGAGCAGAATCGGGGGTTGTTGATGGGGGAGACGCGGGAGATGCGGTTTGCGGATTAAAGGGCCAGCAACGACGATTCGCTTTAAATTGCAGGACGATTCCTAGAGAATCTCCAGCCTATTGCGCCTTAGGGTTCGAGTCACTAGCCTCCGTACTTCGCTGAAATCAGCGAACGGGTTTAGCGACCCGAACCCGGACACAGCCCCCAACGGCAGGAGCTTTGTGCTCTTCGTTCTCGTGTTATGGCGGCTGTGCGTGGGAGATCTTCGGGTCTGCCGGGTCCTGGGTCCGGTTCGCTAACCTGCGTACAGCTGCCACCCTTTCATGTTTAGCGACATGAATGGGTGGTTCCTAAAACTCCCAGGTATAGACCATGACCAAAATCGTCCCCGATCCACCGCTTTCTTCCTTCACCACCCTCGGCGTAGTCACCTTCGGCGACTACGGCGAAAACGAAAAGCCACTGTTCCGCGTCAACGCGGGCATGCCGCTCGGCGAAGCGCTGGAGCACGCCTCTACCCTGCTTTACTACGCCAAGAAACTCGCGATGGAAGCCGCCATGGATGTGCGCGGCGAGCAATACGCCTGGGCGGCGCATTATCTGTGTGAGATGGGCAAGGCGGTGGTGGATGACTTGACGCAGGCGCTGACGCCGAGCGGTTAAGCGAACACTGTACAAATGTGGGAGGGGGCTTGCCCCCTCCCACATTTGATTGCATTTCACACATTGGAACGGGTGAGGTCGCTTAGTCGGCACTCACTACAATCGACACTCGCCGATTCTCGGTGCGCCCTGCGGCGGTGTCGTTGGAGGCTACCGGCTGGCTGCTGCCCAAGCCGCGCAGTTGGATGTTTTGTTCTTTCATCCCGACACGGGTCAGCACCGTGGCGACGCTTTTGGCGCGGCGCAGGGACAGTTGCTGGTTATAGCTCTCTTTGCCCGAGGCGTCGGTGTGGCCGTCAACGCGCACGCGGTCGATGCCTACGCCCAGCAATGCCTTGCCGATGCGCTCGACGATTTCCGTGCTGGGGGCGTTGAGGCTTTCTATGTCGCTGCCGAACAGTACTTTGCCCGACAGGCCGAACGCCCAGCCGTCGTCGGTCGGTTCGAAGCCTTGTTGCTTGAGGACCGCGACTTGCGCCGGGCTCAGGCCTTTGGGGGGCGCGGTCTGGCAGCCGCTCAGGGCCAACAGGGCCACGAATAAGGTGATAAACACAATGCGTGCGGTCGAGAACAAGGGATCAACTCCTGTGCTGAATGTTGACGACGGGGAGCTCCGTCTCCGCCGTTTGCTGGCCGCCCAGTGATAACCGTTTGGCCTGGTACATCGCCGCATCGGCGGCGTTGAGCAGGGCGCCGGGGGTCGCGCCATGATCGGGGTAAATGGCGATGCCGATACTCAGGGAGGTCAACACTTGGGTGTTGCCCGGCACCGGGATCGGCACGTCCATGCTGGCAATGATTTTGTCGGCGATGCGCTGGGCATCTTCAACCTTGTGCAGCGGCGACAGCAGGATGGCGAACTCGTCGCCGCCCAGGCGTGCTACCAGGTCATCTTCACGCAATTGCGCACGCACGCGGGTGGCAACGGCCACCAGCACTGCGTCGCCGGCGGCGTGTCCATAGTTGTCGTTGATGTCTTTGAAGCGATCACTGTCGAGGAACAGCACCGCCACCCGTTCGTTGGCCTTGGCGGCGCTGCGCAGGGCACGGATCAAGCGGCCTTCGAAAAACGCGCGGTTGGGCAGGCCGGTCAGGCTGTCGTGGTTGGCCTGGTGGGCAAGGCTTTCGTTTTCGCTTTGCAGGTGGTTTTGCCAGGCTTGCATTTCTTCCAGCAGGGCATTGAAGTCGTTGCCCAGGCTGTCGAGTTCGGCGATTTTTGCCGGTGGCACGCGGCGGTCAAAGTCGCGTTCGACGCGCGCGGCATGGGCCACCGTCGCGAGGCTATGCAACGGCCCGGTAATCCCGCGCAACAGACGCCGCGCCAAATACAGGGCGACCCAGGCGCTGAGGGCGGTGCAGATCAGAATCCCGGCCAGGCCGCTGAGTAAAAAGCGCAACAGGCTGGCGCCGTGACCGGTCAGATGAATGCTGCCGATGGTGCGCCCCTGGTGAACGATTGGCTGGCTGATCGGCTGTTCGAGCAGGGAGTGGGCCAGTTGCAGTTCGACCCGGGACAGCATCCCGGTTTCCGGCCGTAGCCACTGCGCCAACAGCCGGCCGTTGGCATCGAAGACTTGGGCCTCGGCCACTTCTTCGGTGGCGGCGATCAGGCTAAGGGCCTCGGTGGCCGCCGCGCGGTCGTTGAACACCACCGCCGCTTCCACGGTGTAATTGATGGAACGCGCGATCAGGTCCAGGTTGTGCTCCGCGAAGACGCGCAACGCCAGCACCCCGAGCAGGGTCAGGGACACGCTGGCCAGCGTCACCGCCACCAGCGCCAGGATCAGGTGCCCGCGCCCGATGACCGAGCGCAGGGTCGGTTGCGCACGCGTCCATCTCATGACGCAGGCGCTCGACGGCGCGACAACTGCAACACGCTGGGGTGAATGCGCACGCCGCTACGGGCCACGGAGTCGAGGTTGACCTCGAACGACACCTGCTCATCGCCCACCCGCAGGCAAAACAGGCTGCCCACGGTGCATTGGTCGCCGCCTTCGCTGATGCTCAGCACCGGGTGGCCCATCAATGACGCAAACAAGCGGCTGCGCTCATCGACGCTGAGTTCGCCGATGTACACGGCGTCGCAGGCATTGACGATATCGGGGTTGTCGGCCAGCAGGCGCTGCACCACCACCGGGCGACCGGTGGCTTGGGTGGTGCCTTTGACCAGATCGTCGGTGTACTGGGTCGGCCCGACGATGCACAGGCGCAATTGCGTCGGTTCCACCGGCCAGCGCGCATAACTGAGGATGCCCAGCACCACCTGGGTCACCGCCTGGGCACGGGAATCGGCCATGCCGACGGGGCTGGCCGTCTCGGCAAAAGCACGCGGCGCGAGCAGGCACAACAGCGCCACCAGTAAACTGCGTCTCCAGCTCAAGCGATGCCCTGTGGGCGAGACAGCCACGTTCATGCAGCGATTCTCTCAGGTGTCTGCGAGGGGTGATGCCGCAACGATAGCACAGCGGCGGAAAGCCCCGCGAGGCAACACCTCGAAGGGTCCCGCTATTTTTTCAGAAAAATCAGACGCTCGAATCAGAAACCCCAAATGACCAATCAGTCAGTTTTTCCTGGCTCATGGCCCAACTCCAGCATCAACCCGCTCAAGCGCTTGACCTTGCGCCGCACGGCCTCCTCAAATACCCCGCCGCGCGGCTCGATCAGGCTGAACCAGCGCTTGGCGCGGGTGATGCCGGTGTAGATCAGCTCTTTGGTGAGCACCGGGTTCAGCGCATCCGGCAGGATCAATGCGGTGTGGGTGAACTCGGAGCCCTGGGATTTGTGGACGGTCATGGCGTACACGGTTTCCACGTCGTTGAGCCGGCTGGGCAGCACAAAGCGCACGCCGCCCTGGCCGTCGTTACGTGGGAAGGCCACGCGCAGCACGTGGGAGCCGCCGTCGCTTTCGGGCAACTTCAGGGCGATGCCGATATCGCCGTTCATCAGGCCCAGGCCGTAATCATTGCGGGTCATCAGCACCGGGCGGCCTTCGTACCATTGCTCGTCGCTGTCGATCAGCCGCGCTTTACGCAAGGCTGCGGTGATGCGCAGGTTCAGCCCTTCCACGCCCCAAGGGCCCTTGCGCACGGCGCAGAGCAGTTGGAAGGCGTCAAAGGCTTGCAGCAGTTGTTGTGCCCAGTGGGTCCAGGCGGGGTCGTCACGCGGGGTGTCGGCAGGTGGACGCGCAGCGTGCAGCAGGTTCAGGTAAGCGCGATAGCCTTCGGCGCCGTCGCCCGGCCCATCTAGCACCAGGCGCTCCAGTGCGTGGTCGTGTTCGCCCTTGAGGCTGACGCAGAACAGGTCGCGGTGGCTGCCGGCGGCCAGCAACCGCCGGGCTTCTTCGGCGTTTTGCTGGTTGACCCAGCGCGCCAGTTGGCCGATGCCGCTGCCTTCGCCGAAGCGCCGCGAGTAGCGCAGCATCACCACTTGCTGGGCCAGCGGGTGGCTGCCGTCGCGGTCTTCCTGCAGGCCGCTGTTGCCCAGGTCTTCGCCGCTGACCGCTTGTAGCCATTGGCGGGTGTCGGGGCTGTACCAGCCGGCCTCGGCGTCGCGGCACAGGTCGCCAAGTACGGCGCCGGCCTCGACCGAGGCGAGCTGGTCCTTGTCGCCCAGCAGCACCAAGCGTGCGTGGGGCGGCAAGGCGTCGAGCAGGTTGGCCATCATTTCCAGGTCGATCATCGAGGCTTCATCCACCACCAGCACATCCAGCGGCAATGGATTGCCCAGGTGGTGACGGAAGTGACGGGTGCCCGGGCGGCTGCCCAACAGGCGGTGGACGGTGGTGACCTGGGTCGGAATTTTTTCGCGCACGCTGTCAGGCACTTTCAGCGACAGCACTTGCTGGCTGATGGATTCGGTGAGCCGTGCGGCGGCTTTACCGGTGGGCGCCGCCAGACGAATGCGCAACGGGCTGCCGGCTTCCACGGCCGGCGCCTGCAACAGGGCGAGCAGGCGCACCACGGTGGTGGTCTTGCCGGTGCCGGGGCCGCCGGTGACGATACTGAACGCCCCGCGAGTGGCCAGGGCGCAGGCGAGTTTTTGCCAATCGATCACGCCATCGGGCGGCGCTTGGTCAAACAGGCCGTTCAGGCGTTGGGGCAGATCGGCGGCGAGGCTTTCTTCTGTGGCCAGGCGCAGGCGCAAGGCGCTGTCGATGCGCCGTTCGTAGGTCCAATAGCGGCGCAGGTACAGGCGTTTGCCGGACAGCACCAACGGGCGGCTTTGCGCGGCCTCGCTGCCGTCGACAGCCAACGCGACCAACGAGCTAGTGGCCAGGGCATGGCACCAATGGCCGCCGTCCAGGCCATCGAGCAGTTGCGACGGCAGCAGCATGGCGCCGGTTTGCAGGTCGCCTTCCGGCGGCAGCGACAGGGCGAAATCCGGCGCCTTGAGGGTTTCGAACAGGTCCAGGCACACATGGCCGTGGCCCAGTTGATGGCTGGTCAGGGCCGCAGCCAGCAACACCAAGGGATCGGCCTGTGGGTCGAGTTCGTGCAGAAAGCCGACGAACGCCTTATCCAGCGCGCGCAGCCAGCCACGCTCGACCCACCGCTCGAACAGTTGCACCAGGTCGGCAGCGCGGCTGAGGGGCATCAGCGCCTCCAGCGGTAACGGCGACAGGCTCATAGCAACACTCCTTGTTCCCAGGCGGGCTCAGCCTTGGGCGGTAACGATTGGCCTTGGAACATCAGGTCCAGGCTCTCGATCAGCGCGCGTGGCGGCCGCGTGAAGTACGCCCCCTGGCTGGCGGCCCGAGTGCCGCGCAGGAACAAATAGAGCGCGCCGCCGACATGCCGGTCGTAGTCGTAATCCGCCAGGCGCGCCTTGAGTTGGCGATGCAGGGCCAGCAGGTAAAGCACGTATTGCAGGTCGTACCGATGCTCAAGGATCGACTGTTCCATGGCTTGCTGGGTGTAGGCCGAATCATCGGGGCCGAGCCAGTTGGATTTGTAGTCGGCCACGTAATAACGGCCGTCGTGTTCGAAAGTCAGGTCGATAAAACCCTTGAACATGCCGTTGAGCAATACCGGTTCCGCCGCGACGCGGGAGACGCCGTTGTGGGTGTACTGGCACACCAGCTTGTCGAGGGCGAGCACGTCGACTTTATGGCTGGCGAACCAGAACTCCATTTCGATCTGGTAGTGCTGCAGGCCGCTGAGCGTGACCTGGTCGTTATCCAGCGGCAGTGGCGTTTGCAGCAGATGGCCGAGCCAACCGCTGAGCGTCATGATCCAGCCTTCCCAATTGCGGCGATTGCAGCGCGCGCCCACGGCCTTTTCGATCGCCTGCGCGGTCACGTCGAAGCCGTCTTCGCCGGCCCATTCCAACAGTCCATGGAGGAAGGTGCCGGGGTTAGGACCGCGTGGGAAACGGTGAATATCGCTACCCGACGCCGCCACTTCACGCGGTGCGTCAGGGTCGAGGCGTTCGTCGTCGAACAGCTTCTGGGCTTGTGGGCTTTCCGGCGCTTCGAGGCTGGCGGCGCTCATGCTGTCGCCGATGCGCAAAGCGCTGTAGGACGCAATCCACCAGTTTTCCGCAGCCTTGCGCTTGGGCAGCAGGGGCGCCAGCAGCGTGGCTTCGTTACGCGGCGGGTGGAAAACGCTGGCGTGGGCTTCGGGCATCGGCGCGTAATGCACGGCGGCACAGCCTGCCTGCAGGTCCAGCAACCAGCGCGCCAGGCCGGCGGACTCCGCCAGCGCGGCACCGGCGCCGAGCAAATAGCCCAGCGCCGACAGGTGCAGCACGGAGCTGTTGTTATTGCCGCGCTTGAGGTCGGCAATACCCAGCCAGCACGCGTGTTTGGCGCGGGTCAGGGCAACGTAGAACAGACGCAGGTCTTCCGCCAGGCGCTCGTCATCGGCCTGGGCGATCAACTCGACGGTCGGGCGCAAGCTCACCTGGGACTTGCCGTTGGCATCGTGGTAATGCAGCGGCAAGCGGCTGCCATCCACCGGTTTGGCCGAGCAGATGAAGGGCAGGAACACCAGGTCGTATTCCAGGCCCTTGGATTTGTGGATGGTCACCACCTTGACCAGTTGCTCGTCGCTTTCCAGGCGCAGGATCTGTTCTTCACCGGCCTGCCCCGACAGCGCGAGGTGTTCGGCCAGGTGGCGGATCAAGGCCTGTTCGCCGTCCAGTTCGGAGGCCGCCTGTTGCAGCAGTTCGCTGAGGTGCAACAGGTTGGTCAGCACGCGCTCGCCATCGCTGCGGGCGATCAGGGTTTGCGGCAGTTTGAAGTCGTGTAGCAGGCGACGCAGCATCGGCAGCACGCCTTGGCTGCGCCAGATCGCACGGTAGCCACGGAACTGCATCACCCGGCTTTCCCACGCCAGTTCGTCCTGGTTCAGACGCTCAAGTTCCGGCAGTGACAGGTTCAAGGTGACGCAGGCCAGCGCGGCGCGCAGCGGGCGTTCGACGTCCGGTTCGGCACAGGCCTTGAGCCAGGCCAGCAGGTCGTGCGCCTCCTGGGCGGCGAACACCGAGTCCTTGTCCGACAGGTACACGCTGCGCACGCCACGGGCGGCCAACTCGCCGCGCACGGCTTGGGCTTCCTTGCCGTCGCGCACGAGGATGGCGATGTCCGACGGCAACACGCCGTTGAAGCTGCCGTCGGCTTGTAGGAAACCAGCGCGGCCTTGCTGCCCTCCATTGAGCAACTCGACAATCTGTGTGGCGCAGGCAGCGGCCAGGTGCTGACGATAAACCGCATTGGAAATCGGCTGATCGGTGGGCAGGTGCCAGAGGTTCAGCGCCGGCAGAGTCTGACCATCGACCTGCAGTTGCTCCCTGCGGCCTTGGGACAGCACCGGCTGGAACGGCACCGGGTTTTCGCCACTCGGCTTACGGAACAGAAACGCGCCACGGCCGCTTTCCGCACGCTGGAACACATGGTTGACCGCCTCGACCATCGCGTGGCTGGAGCGGAAGTTGGTGCCCAGGGTGTGATGCCGGCCGGTGGTGGATTGGCGTGCGCGCAGGTAGGTGTAGATGTCGGCGCCGCGGAAGGCGTAGATCGCTTGCTTGGGGTCGCCGATCAGGAACAGGCCGCTGTCGAGGTGGTTTTCTTCGATGCGGTAGATGCTGTCGAAGATGCTGTACTGCACCGGATCGGTGTCTTGGAATTCGTCGATCAGGGCGACCGGGAACTGCTCGCGGATCACACTGGCCAGACGCTCGCCGCCGTCGGTTTGCAGGGCGGCGTTGAGGCGGATCAGCATGTCGTCGAAGCCCATTTCGGCGCGCCGGCGTTTTTCATCTTCGAAGCGTTTGCCGACCCACGCGGCGGCGTGTTGCAACACAGCGGCGTCGGGGGTGGGCAGCGCATCCAGGCTGGCCTTGAGGCTGGCCATGGCGTCGATGCCCGGGTGGTGCGGCGGCTCGCCCTTCCAGGCTTCGGCCATGCCGTCCGGGGTCAGGCGGGTGAAGCCCGTGCCGATGTCCAGTTGTTCGAGGGCTTCGTCAGCGGCCCAGGCGCTGATCTTTTCGAACCAGGGTTCGAAGTAACGCGCTTGCATCTTGCGCCCATCGACGGCTTTGGCGGCGACGGCTTGCAGGCAGATGTCGCGCAACTCGCCGGCCCATTGCTGCCACGGCGCCTTGAGGGCGACCAGGGCCTCGCGGCGTTCTTGCAGGCACGCGCTGATCAGCTCGGCCGGCTCGCGACTTTCGCCGCTGGGCCGTTCGCTGCCGAACAGCGCGCGCACCCGTGGCATCAGCGCGGCCGGGCCACCCCAGTTGTTGCGGACCCAGTTGAGCGCATCGTCGTGCATCGGGTAGCAGAACAGGCGCCAGTAGTCGCGCAGCACTTCGCCGAGCAGGTCGCTGTGGTCGGTTTCCAGGGTCTGGGTGAACAGGCTGCCGCTGTCGAAGGCGTGTTCGCGCAGCATGCGCTGGCACCAACTGTGGATGGTCGAAACGGCGGCTTCGTCCATCCATTGCGCAGCGATGTCCAGGCGGTTGGCGCAAGCGGGCCATTGCTCGGGCGCGTATTGATCGCGCAGTTCGGCGATCAGGGCGTCGGGCTGTTGGATCTCATCGCGGAAGAACCGCGCAGCTTCGGCCAGGCGGATGCGGATGCGTTCGCGCAGCTCTTTGGTGGCGGCGTCGGTGAAGGTCACCACGAGGATCTGCGGCGGCAACAGTTCGCGGCCGAAGCCGGCGTCATCGCCGCCGTGGCCGAGCACCAGGCGCAGGTACAGGGCGGAAATGGTGAAGGTCTTGCCGGTGCCGGCGCTGGCTTCAATCAGTTGGCTGCCCTTTAGCGGGAAGGCCAGGGCCAAGGGTTTGCTGCTCATGCGCCGGCCTCCTCGCCAGTGAGTGATCGCCAGGGGGCGTTGATCAGGGGGCGATACAAGGTTTCGCACCAGCCTTCGAATTCTTCGCTGGCCACCAGGGCCGCGTAGTCGGGGAATTGCCGGGTGAGCGCGGGGGTTTCGCGGCGTTCGCCATCGGTGTTGATGCCATCGCCTTCGTAGGCTTTACTCGCGGCCGCCGCGGCTTTGGCCGGGTCGGTTTGACCGAGCCAGGCGAACGCGGTTTTGACCGCGACGGGCAGCGGTTTGGCCATGCCGACGTGCCAGGCCAGCAGCAGGTCGCCGAGGATGTCCTGGGCGCTGGAAGGTTCCAGCGGGGCCAGCAACAAGGTGTCGTCGCTGGCCACCAGCGCGGTACTCAACGGCAGGCCGCAGGCGCAGGCGACCAGGTGGTTGACCCACGGGCGAATCAGCCGATGCCACTTGCGGGTCTTGATCGAACCGATGCTGTTGGGGATCGTGGTGACACTCAACAATCCGCCATCACTGCGCCGATGCAGGCCGCTGATCCAGCCTTCGAGCTGAATGCCTTGATGCTCGAAACTGATCGGTTCCGCGCCGGTGTGTGGCGTGGGCCAGAGGGCCAGCAGTTGTTGATAACGTTGCAGCAGGCCAGGCAAGGGCTCGATCAGTTCGTTGCGCAGGCACTCGCCGAAACCAACCATGGGCAGCAGGCCGCTGCCTTGCAGGCGACGGGCCTGGGCGCTGAGCGCCTGGTCGACATGATCGGGCTGGCTCAGCGCGGCGTTCAGCAGGCTGTCGCTCAGGCTGTAGCGTTGCAGCGCATCGAGGACAAAGGGTTCCTCATCGGCCAGCGGCACTTCGGCGGCTTCGAAGAATACTTTCAGACGCTGGCTGAAGAAATGTTTGACCGGGTTGCGCAGGAAGTCCTGCAACTGGCCGAGGCTCAGGGGTTCTTCCTGTTGATGGGCCGCGAGTTCGGTGTTGTCCGCCGGCGCATCCGTCACCTCGTGCAGCAACTGCCATTCGCGGGCGTAGCTGAACAGCGGGTCTCCGGCGTGGAAATAGCGCGCACTGAAGGGCTGGAGCGGGTGTTCCTGGGTCATTGCGTCAAGCAGCGGTGTGTCGCTTTGGGCGTGCTGCCAGCCGCTGGCGAGATGGTCGCGCAGTTGGCCGATCAATACCGATGCCGGGCGCTCGCTGTTGTCGCGAATGCTGCGGCCAACCCAACTGATGTAGAGCTGGTCGCGGGCTGACAGCAGGGCTTCGAGCAGCAGATAGCGGTCGTCTTCGCGACGTGAGCGGTCGCCGGGCCGGTAGTCGCTGCCCATCAGGTCGAAATCCAGCGGAGGTTGGGCGCGGGGGTAGTCGCCGTCATTCATGCCGAGCAGGCAGACCAGCTTGAACGGGATCGCGCGCATCGGCATCAATGTGCAGAAATTGACAGCTCCGGCGAGGAAGCGCTGGGACAGGCGCCCTTGGTCCAGACCGGCGAGCCACGCCTCGCGGACTACGGTGAGCGGTAACTCGTCCTGCAGGCCGACGGACTCGCAGGTTTCCAGCCAGGTTTCCCTGAGCTGTTCGAGCTGGCCCAACAGGTAGTCGTCGTGTTCGCTGCTAGGCAGGAAAAACAACTGCATCAAGCGTTGCAGGCGCTCGCCCCATTCTTGCGGAACCGCAGGTTGCGATAGGGCTTGGTGGGCGTCGCTGAGTGCGTCGAGCAACGCGACCAGCGGGCCGATCAAGGCCGCGTCGAGGCCACCGATTTCGTCGTAGGGCTCGATACCGTCGCAGGCGACACCCGTGCCCACGGCATAACCCAGCAGCATCCGCCGCAAACCAAATCGCCAGCTGTTTTGCTCCAGCTCGTGGGGCAGGCCAAGACCGGCGCGCTGTTCGGCATTGAGGCCCCAGCGGATGCCGGCGCCTTCGATCCAGCGATGCAGCGTGGGCAGGTCGCGTTCCTTGATGGCGAAGCGCTCGCGCAGCGCCGGGACGTCGAGCAGGTCAAGAATTTCACTGACCGGGAAGCGGCTGTCGGGCAGCTTGAGCAGGTGTTCGACGGCGATCAGCAGCGGGTCGCGGCCGCGTTGGCCTTGGTCGGTGAGGGTGAAGGGGATGAAGCGTGGGTCGCTGCGGTCCAACTGGCCGAACACTGCGCGAATGTGCGGCGCGTAGCTGTCGACATCGGGGACCATGATGATGATGTCCCGGGGACGCAACGCGGGGTCGGCGCTGAAGCGTTGGAGCAGTTGGTCGTGGAGGATTTCCACTTCGCGTTGGGCGCTGTGGGCGATGTGAAAGCGGATGGAGGTATCGCGCTGCAGATCGACGGCGGGCCAGAGGTCGCGGGTTTCGTTGAGCGGGCGCAGTTCGAGGATATCGTCCTGGAGCTGGTTGAGCAGTGTGGTGGGTTCGCTGTCGCTGAACAGGTCGATGCGGCCGTCGCGAAATGCAGCGCGGTAGCTGTTGGGATCGTCGTAGCTGTCGAGCAGGCTGATGTAGTCGCGACCTTGTTTGCCCCAGGCGGCGAGCAACGGATGCGCATGCTGGTGCAGGGTCTGCGGGTCGATGGTGACCGGCATGCCGGCTTTGCGTGCCTGGCGTTTGTATTCGTTACGCAGCAAATCTTTGTCGGCCACGATGTCGGACCAATGGTGGCGACAGGGGTTGTGGACGCAGAGCAGGACCTGACTGAAGCGCGCCAGGCCGGCGAGCGCTTCGAGTGCTTGGGCGGGCAACGAAGAAATGCCGAAAACGATCACTCGGGAAGGCAGCCCTGGCGGCGCTTGCTCAAGGCTATTGATCCGTTCGATAAAGCGCTGATGCACACCGGCACGGCTTTGCGCCATGCCGGCTTCGCCCACATCCAGCAGCAGGGCGCGCCATAACTCGGCTTGCCAGCAGTTGGCAGGGTCGAGGGGTTTGGATTCGCCTCGGCCGTTACGCAGTTGATGGCGGCCAGCGGCCCAATCTTCCAGCCAGTCGGCGCGGTAGACCTGGTATTGGTCGAACAGGTCAGCCAATCGCTCGGCGAGCTGGTAGCGTTTGCGCAGGTCGCTGTCGTCCGTGAGGAAGCGCTGCAGCGGCTCGAAGTGCGGTTGATTGATCAGCTCGGGGAGCAGGCGCATCAGGCGCCAAGTCAGCGGGGCTTTATCGAGCAGGGACTTGGGCGGGATTTCGTCGCGACCCAGGACCATGCGATAGAGCTGCCACATGAAGCTGCCGGGCAGTTGCACGTCGATTGCCGCAGCAATCCCGCAGCCGCCCATGTCGTCATCTTCCGGATCTTCGGCCAGGGCCAGTTTGAGCCATTGGGCGATGCCGTTGCTCTGTACCAGGGCGATTTCATTTTCCAGAGGGGCCAGGGGATAACGGCGCATCCAACTGACCACCAGGCTGCGCAATTCGTCCAGGCGGTTGCCGTGAACCACCATGAATCCTGCGCTGAGAGGCGTCGCATCCGGCATAACGGCTTCCTTGGCAAAAGCAAAATCGAGGCGTGGACTTTAGCACTGAAGGCTATCGGGATGAGCCTCTTCGCACTTTTCGAGCGGACAAACAAAACCCCTGTCTGCGTAAGCAAACAGGGGTTCTGGAATTTAATCTTGACGATGACCTACTCTCACATGGGGAAACCCCACACTACCATCGGCGATGCATCGTTTCACTACTGAGTTCGGGATGGGATCAGGTGGTTCCAATGCTCTATGGTCGTCAAGAAATTCGGGTACTGAGTCGCGGCCAGCTGGCCTCGCTTCAGCAAATTGGGTATGTGATAGCTTTCGGTGTTTTGTAAGAGTCGAACTTTCGGTTCGTTTCGTCTTCACACACCGCAATCTGATGCTCTTTCGAGTAGTCAAATTGCTTGGGTGTTATATGGTCAAGCCTCACGGGCAATTAGTATTGGTTAGCTCAACGCCTCACAGCGCTTACACACCCAACCTATCAACGTCGTAGTCTTCGACGGCCCTTCAGGGGACTCAAGGTCCCAGTGAGATCTCATCTTGAGGCTAGTTTCCCGCTTAGATGCTTTCAGCGGTTATCTATTCCGAACATAGCTACCCGGCAATGCCACTGGCGTGACAACCGGAACACCAGAGGTTCGTCCACTCCGGTCCTCTCGTACTAGGAGCAGCCCCTCTCAAATCTCAAACGTCCACGGCAGATAGGGACCGAACTGTCTCACGACGTTCTAAACCCAGCTCGCGTACCACTTTAAATGGCGAACAGCCATACCCTTGGGACCGGCTTCAGCCCCAGGATGTGATGAGCCGACATCGAGGTGCCAAACACCGCCGTCGATATGAACTCTTGGGCGGTATCAGCCTGTTATCCCCGGAGTACCTTTTATCCGTTGAGCGATGGCCCTTCCATACAGAACCACCGGATCACTAAGACCTACTTTCGTACCTGCTCGACGTGTCTGTCTCGCAGTCAAGCGCGCTTTTGCCTTTATACTCTACGACCGATTTCCGACCGGTCTGAGCGCACCTTCGTACTCCTCCGTTACTCTTTAGGAGGAGACCGCCCCAGTCAAACTACCCACCATACACTGTCCTCGATCCGGATAACGGACCTGAGTTAGAACCTCAAAGTTGCCAGGGTGGTATTTCAAGGTTGGCTCCACGCGAACTGGCGTCCACGCTTCAAAGCCTCCCACCTATCCTACACAAGCAAATTCAAAGTCCAGTGCAAAGCTATAGTAAAGGTTCACGGGGTCTTTCCGTCTAGCCGCGGATACACTGCATCTTCACAGCGATTTCAATTTCACTGAGTCTCGGGTGGAGACAGCGCCGCCATCGTTACGCCATTCGTGCAGGTCGGAACTTACCCGACAAGGAATTTCGCTACCTTAGGACCGTTATAGTTACGGCCGCCGTTTACCGGGGCTTCGATCAAGAGCTTCGCGTTAGCTAACCCCATCAATTAACCTTCCGGCACCGGGCAGGCGTCACACCCTATACGTCCACTTTCGTGTTTGCAGAGTGCTGTGTTTTTAATAAACAGTCGCAGCGGCCTGGTATCTTCGACCGGCATGAGCTTACGGAGCAAGTCCTTCACCCTCACCGGCGCACCTTCTCCCGAAGTTACGGTGCCATTTTGCCTAGTTCCTTCACCCGAGTTCTCTCAAGCGCCTTGGTATTCTCTACCCAACCACCTGTGTCGGTTTGGGGTACGGTTCCTGGTTACCTGAAGCTTAGAAGCTTTTCTTGGAAGCATGGCATCAACCACTTCGTCATCTAAAAGATAACTCGTCATCAGCTCTCGGCCTTAGAATCCCGGATTTACCTAAGATTCCAGCCTACCACCTTAAACTTGGACAACCAACGCCAAGCTGGCCTAGCCTTCTCCGTCCCTCCATCGCAATAACCAGAAGTACAGGAATATTAACCTGTTTTCCATCGACTACGCTTTTCAGCCTCGCCTTAGGGACCGACTAACCCTGCGTCGATTAACGTTGCGCAGGAAACCTTGGTCTTTCGGCGTGGGTGTTTTTCACACCCATTATCGTTACTCATGTCAGCATTCGCACTTCTGATACCTCCAGCAAGCTTCTCAACTCACCTTCACAGGCTTACAGAACGCTCCTCTACCGCATCACCTAAGTGATACCCGTAGCTTCGGTGTATGGTTTGAGCCCCGTTACATCTTCCGCGCAGGCCGACTCGACTAGTGAGCTATTACGCTTTCTTTAAAGGGTGGCTGCTTCTAAGCCAACCTCCTAGCTGTCTAAGCCTTCCCACATCGTTTCCCACTTAACCATAACTTTGGGACCTTAGCTGACGGTCTGGGTTGTTTCCCTTTTCACGACGGACGTTAGCACCCGCCGTGTGTCTCCCATGCTCGGCACTTGTAGGTATTCGGAGTTTGCATCGGTTTGGTAAGTCGGGATGACCCCCTAGCCGAAACAGTGCTCTACCCCCTACAGTGATACATGAGGCGCTACCTAAATAGCTTTCGAGGAGAACCAGCTATCTCCGAGCTTGATTAGCCTTTCACTCCGATCCACAGGTCATCCGCTAACTTTTCAACGGTAGTCGGTTCGGTCCTCCAGTTAGTGTTACCCAACCTTCAACCTGCCCATGGATAGATCGCCCGGTTTCGGGTCTATTCCCAGCGACTAGACGCCCTATTAAGACTCGCTTTCGCTACGCCTCCCCTATTCGGTTAAGCTCGCCACTGAAAATAAGTCGCTGACCCATTATACAAAAGGTACGCAGTCACCTAACAAGTAG
This sequence comes from Pseudomonas marginalis, assembly GCF_024169655.1. Taxonomy (GTDB): domain Bacteria; phylum Pseudomonadota; class Gammaproteobacteria; order Pseudomonadales; family Pseudomonadaceae; genus Aquipseudomonas; species Aquipseudomonas paraveronii. Next base: position 5,275,323 of record NZ_JALJWV010000001.1, read on the forward strand.
GCTCCCACTGCTTGTACGCATACGGTTTCAGGATCTATTTCACTCCCCTCTCCGGGGTTCTTTTCGCCTTTCCCTCACGGTACTAGTTCACTATCGGTCAGTCAGTAGTATTTAGCCTTGGAGGATGGTCCCCCCATATTCAGACAAAGTTTCTCGTGCTCCGTCCTACTCGATTTCATGACTAAGAGATTTTCGCGTACAGGGCTATCACCCACTATGGCCGTACTTTCCAGAACGTTCCGCTAATCTCAAAGCCACTTAAGGGCTAGTCCCCGTTCGCTCGCCACTACTAAGGGAATCTCGGTTGATTTCTTTTCCTCAGGGTACTTAGATGTTTCAGTTCCCCTGGTTCGCCCCTTACACCTATGTATTCAGTGTAAGGTAACCATCTTATGATGGCTGGGTTCCCCCATTCAGACATCTCCGGATCAAAGTCTGTTTGCCGACTCCCCGAAGCTTTTCGCAGGCTACCACGTCTTTCATCGCCTCTGACTGCCAAGGCATCCACCGTATGCGCTTCTTCACTTGACCATATAACCCCAAGCAATCTGGTTATACTGTGAAGACGACATTCGCCGAAAATTCGAATTTCTCAATTAAGAGAACTCACAAATTTTACCTTAGCCTGATCCGTTACCAGTGAAAGTAACGTTCAGTCTATCTTTCTATCACATACCCAAATTTTTAAAGAACGATCTAATCAAAGACTAGAAATCAACATTCACCATCATCACGATGGAATGCTCATTTCTAAGCTTTCAAACTTCAGAAGCAGTAGTGGTGGAGCCAAACGGGATCGAACCGTTGACCTCCTGCGTGCAAGGCAGGCGCTCTCCCAGCTGAGCTATGGCCCCGTATTTCTACAGGTTCCCACACAAAATTGGTGGGTCTGGGCAGATTCGAACTGCCGACCTCACCCTTATCAGGGGTGCGCTCTAACCAACTGAGCTACAGACCCAATTTCGGGCTGCTTCTTATCGTCTTCTTCAATGAATCAAGCAATTCGTGTGGGAACTTATGGAGCAGCTGATGTCGTCGATTAAGGAGGTGATCCAGCCGCAGGTTCCCCTACGGCTACCTTGTTACGACTTCACCCCAGTCATGAATCACACCGTGGTAACCGTCCTCCCGAAGGTTAGACTAGCTACTTCTGGTGCAACCCACTCCCATGGTGTGACGGGCGGTGTGTACAAGGCCCGGGAACGTATTCACCGCGACATTCTGATTCGCGATTACTAGCGATTCCGACTTCACGCAGTCGAGTTGCAGACTGCGATCCGGACTACGATCGGTTTTCTGGGATTAGCTCCACCTCGCGGCTTGGCAACCCTCTGTACCGACCATTGTAGCACGTGTGTAGCCCAGGCCGTAAGGGCCATGATGACTTGACGTCATCCCCACCTTCCTCCGGTTTGTCACCGGCAGTCTCCTTAGAGTGCCCACCATGACGTGCTGGTAACTAAGGACAAGGGTTGCGCTCGTTACGGGACTTAACCCAACATCTCACGACACGAGCTGACGACAGCCATGCAGCACCTGTCTCAATGTTCCCGAAGGCACCAATCTATCTCTAGAAAGTTCATTGGATGTCAAGGCCTGGTAAGGTTCTTCGCGTTGCTTCGAATTAAACCACATGCTCCACCGCTTGTGCGGGCCCCCGTCAATTCATTTGAGTTTTAACCTTGCGGCCGTACTCCCCAGGCGGTCAACTTAATGCGTTAGCTGCGCCACTAAGAGCTCAAGGCTCCCAACGGCTAGTTGACATCGTTTACGGCGTGGACTACCAGGGTATCTAATCCTGTTTGCTCCCCACGCTTTCGCACCTCAGTGTCAGTATCAGTCCAGGTGGTCGCCTTCGCCACTGGTGTTCCTTCCTATATCTACGCATTTCACCGCTACACAGGAAATTCCACCACCCTCTACCATACTCTAGTCAGTCAGTTTTGAATGCAGTTCCCAGGTTGAGCCCGGGGATTTCACATCCAACTTAACTAACCACCTACGCGCGCTTTACGCCCAGTAATTCCGATTAACGCTTGCACCCTCTGTATTACCGCGGCTGCTGGCACAGAGTTAGCCGGTGCTTATTCTGTCGGTAACGTCAAAACAATCACGTATTAGGTAACTGCCCTTCCTCCCAACTTAAAGTGCTTTACAATCCGAAGACCTTCTTCACACACGCGGCATGGCTGGATCAGGCTTTCGCCCATTGTCCAATATTCCCCACTGCTGCCTCCCGTAGGAGTCTGGACCGTGTCTCAGTTCCAGTGTGACTGATCATCCTCTCAGACCAGTTACGGATCGTCGCCTTGGTGAGCCATTACCTCACCAACTAGCTAATCCGACCTAGGCTCATCTGATAGCGCAAGGCCCGAAGGTCCCCTGCTTTCTCCCGTAGGACGTATGCGGTATTAGCGTCCGTTTCCGAACGTTATCCCCCACTACCAGGCAGATTCCTAGGCATTACTCACCCGTCCGCCGCTCTCAAGAGAAGCAAGCTTCTCTCTACCGCTCGACTTGCATGTGTTAGGCCTGCCGCCAGCGTTCAATCTGAGCCATGATCAAACTCTTCAGTTCAAACATCTTTGGGTTTTTAAGAAACCCTAAACTTGGCTCAGCAATCGTTCGTTACATCTTTGATTTCTCGCGGAGTAACTTGTGATGCTGATAATCTTGTTGACTATCAGTCTGACTCCACAAGCACCCACACGAATTGCTTGATTCAGTTGTTAAAGAGCGGTTGGTTAAGATCTTTCGTCTCAACCGAGGCGCGCATTCTACAGCAGCCTCATTTGCTGTCAAGTGATTATTTTCAGAAGTTTTCAAAGTTTCCTTTGTAACTTCAACCACTTGCGCTTCCGATCTCTCGTTAGCGGGAGGCGAATTCTACAGCGTTACACGCTGCTGTCAACACCTCTTTTTCTCCGCTTTCGACCGAGAAGATCGAAACGTTAATAGAGCCAAACAACACTGCTCCACCAACTCCCTCCAGGCTTCGATGAACTGAAGCGGGCCGCTGTCGAATCTCGCATAACTCTTTGTTTACCAAGGAGTTTTCCGTTTCGACTGCGCCGGAAGTGGGGCGAATTATAGACGTCCAGGATTTGCCGTCAAGACTTAATTACGCTTTTGTTGCAGAAGGTGCTTTTTTCGCAATAAGACGCGGAATTCGCCGCATTACCGGCGGTATCCGCAGGGTGAGAAGCAACGCGCCTATAGAAGCATAGATAGCCCACTCCTTCAGATCAGCCCGCACGATCCACAACATATGCAGCAAGCCGAGACCAAGCACCCCATACACCAGGCGATGCAACTTCTTCCAGCGGCTACCCAACCGACGCTGGCTGTAGCGATTCGACGTCAGCGCCAGCACCAACAAAGACAGGAAACCCAGGGCCCCCACAATAATGTAGGGGCGCTTACTCAATTCCACCCCCAGTTGCGACCAATCCAGCCCCAGGACAAACACACAATATGCCGCCAGGTGCAGCACCACATAAGCAAAGCACCACAACCCCAACTGCCGCCGCACCGCGATCCACCCCGCCCAACCGCTCAACTTCTGCAACGGTGTCATCGCCAGGGTAATCAGCAGCAGGATCAACGTGCCCAAGCCCAACCGATCAACCAGCACCTTGCCCAGGTCCGGCCCCAAGGCAGAACGCCATGCCTCATACAGCCAGAGCAACGGCCACACCGCCGCAGCGATAAACACGCCGATGCGCCAGAAAGGGAAACGCATCAGTAGTTCTTCCGCAGATCGAGGCCGGTATACAGAGCCGCCACTTCATCCGAGTACCCGTTGAACATCTGCGTCTCGCGTACATTCGGGCTGAACAGGCCACTCGGCAAGCGCCGTTCACGCGCCTGCGTCCAACGGGGGTGATCGACCGTAGGGTTCACATTCGCATAAAACCCATACTCATTCGCCGCAATACTCTGCCACGTGGTTTTCGGCTGCTCACTCACAAGACTGATACGCACGATGGACTTCACGCTCTTGAAGCCATACTTCCATGGCACCACCAAACGCAGCGGCGCGCCATTCTGGTTAGGCAACTCGCGCCCATACATCCCCACGGCCAGAATCGCCAAAGGGTTCATCGCTTCATCCAGACGCAGCCCTTCTACATAGGGCCAATCGATCAAGCCGAAACTTGAGCGCTGGCCCGGCATGCTTTTGGGGTCCTGGAGTGTTTCGAAGCGGATGTACTTGGCTTTGGAGGTCGGTTCAACCTGCTTGAGCAACGCCGAGATTGGAAAACCCATCCACGGAATGACCATCGACCACGCTTCCACACAGCGCAGACGATAGATTCGCTCTTCCAATTGATAAGGCTTCATGAAGTCTTCCAAAGCATAACGCCCCGGCTTTGCGACCTCACCATCGATCACCACACTCCAAGGTTCGGTCTTGAGTGAACCCGCATTCGCCGCCGGGTCGCCCTTGTCCGTGCCGAACTCATAGAAGTTGTTGTAGTGGGTCGCGTCCTTGAACGGGGTGATGGCTTCGTCCTTGACGGTTACCGCCTGCCATTTCGTCCCCGGCAGTTTTTCGGCAAACCAGCCTGGCGCCTTGCCTGGCTCGACATCCGCATACCGCGCGGCATCGTCCGCACTGGCCCAACGCGGCAAGCTGCTGGCGGCAACACCGGCCAGCGCACCACCGAGCAAGCTACGGCGAGACAAGTAGAAGGATTCGGGGGTGACATCCGATTCATGACAATCGGACGCTTTGGGCAATTTGATTAACATGGCAACTCCGCAGCATTGGAGAACTGATGCACCAATAGACTGCGGAGTATGGGGGAAATTACATTAAGGCAACGTTTTGTCCCGGCGCAGTTGCAGCAGATACTGAATCGGCCCGGAAGCGGCATAGACCAGGAACGCCAGCAGCAAAATACGCGGCGGATCACTGAAGACCACGGCGAACACCAGCACCACCACAAGGATAGCCACGAAAGGCACACGCCCCTTGAGGTCGAGCTCCTTGAAGCTGTTGTACTTGATGTTACTGACCATCAGCATGCCGGCGGCCGCAACCATCAAGGCCACCAGGAACGACATCTTCGACCCCTGGATGCCGTAGTCACTGAACGCCCAGACGATACCCGCCACCACGCCTGCAGCAGCAGGGCTGGCCAGGCCAATGAAGTAACGCTTGTCGGCGGTACCCACCTGGGTATTGAAGCGTGCCAGGCGCAATGCGGCGCCCGCGACATAGATGAAGGCCACCATCCAGCCGACCTTGCCCATATCACCCAAGGCCCAGGCAAACGCCAGCAGCGCAGGCGCGACACCAAAGGCAACCATGTCCGACAGCGAGTCATACTCGGCACCGAAGGCACTTTGGGTGTTGGTCATGCGCGCCACGCGCCCATCGAGGCCGTCGAGCACCATGGCGACGAAGATCGCGATCGCCGCAAAACCGAAGTACTTGCTGGCACTCACCGCATCACCCGCCGCCAGCGCGCTCTGGGCGCTCATGGAGTTGATGATGGAGTAGAACCCGGCAAACAGGTTCGCCGTAGTGAACAGATTGGGCAGGAGATAGATACCACGATGCCGGACCTTGCGGCCTTCCGCATCGTGCCCTTCTTCGACATGTTCATCGATAGGTAGCAGGCTATCGGCGTCAGAAGCCTGGTTTGGCTCTTCGGGACGTTCGCTCATGGACTTTACCTTGCAACGGTGTGAAAAAATTCGACAGATACTTGCGGCGAGTGTTCGCCCGCAAACGATGCAGCTTTATACCAGAACCAGCCACCCAAACGAAAAAACGCGGCCTAAGCCGCGTTTTCTGTTGATGCATCCGACTTAGTTTTTGGCTTTGTCGACGATCTTGTTGGCACCGATCCACGGCATCATGGAGCGCAGTTGCTCGCCGATGATTTCGATACCGTGAGCGGCGTTGTTACGACGCTTGGCGGTCATCGAAGGGTAGCCGGTAGCACCTTCGCTGATGAACATTTTGGCGTATTCGCCGTCCTGAATGCGTTTCAGGGCGTTGCGCATGGCCTGACGGGACTCGGCGTTGATCACTTCCGGGCCAGTCACGTACTCGCCGTATTCGGCGTTGTTGGAGATCGAGTAGTTCATGTTGGCGATACCGCCTTCGTACATGAGGTCCACGATCAACTTCAGTTCGTGCAGGCATTCGAAGTAGGCCATTTCCGGCGCGTAGCCGGCTTCAACCAGGGTTTCGAAACCGGCTTTGACCAGTTCAACGGTACCGCCGCACAGAACGGCTTGCTCGCCGAACAGGTCGGTTTCGGTCTCGTCCTTGAAGGTGGTTTCGATGATGCCGGTACGACCGCCACCGACGCCAGCAGCGTAGGACAGCGCAACGTTCTTGGCGTTGCCCGATGCGTCTTGGTAGATCGCGATCAGGTCAGGGATACCGCCGCCTTTGACGAACTCGGAACGCACGGTGTGGCCCGGAGCCTTCGGCGCGATCATGATCACGTCGAGGTCAGCGCGTGGCACGACTTGGTTGTAGTGAATCGCGAAGCCGTGGGAGAAGGCCAGGGTGGCGCCCTTCTTGATGTTCGGCTCGATTTCGTTCTTGTACAGCGCGGACTGGAACTCATCCGGGGTCAGGATCATGACCAGGTCGGCAGCGGCAACGGCGGAAGCAACGTCAGTCACTTTCAGGCCATGGGCTTCAGCCTTGGCAACAGTGGCCGAGCCTTTGCGCAGGCCAACAGTCACGTCAACGCCGGAATCTTTCAGGTTGCAAGCTTGCGCGTGGCCCTGGGAACCGTAGCCGATGATGGCGACTTTCTTGCCCTGGATGATCGACAGGTCACAATCTTTATCGTAATAAACTTTCATGAGGTTCCTCTATATATCCAGGCCTTAAGGCCATTCACTAATTTGGGTTAGATGCTGAGTACTTTGTCGCCACGGGCAATCCCGGTGACACCACTGCGTACGGTTTCCAGAATCGAGGCCGTCCCGATCGACTGGATGAAGCTGTCCAGCTTGTCGCTTGTACCGGTCAATTGCACGGTATAAACGCTGGCGCTCACATCGACGATCTGCCCGCGATAAATGTCGGTAGTCCGCTTGATCTCGGCACGTTGGGCACCCGTGGCCTTGACTTTAACCAGCATCAGCTCGCGCTCGATGTGGGCGCTTTCCGACAGGTCGACCAGCTTGACCACTTCGATCAGCTTGTTGAGGTTCTTGGTAATCTGCTCGATCACCTCATCGTGGCCCACGGTGGTCAACGTCAGACGCGACAGGGTCGGGTCTTCGGTCGGTGCCACGGTCAGGCTTTCGATGTTGTAGTTGCGTTGCGAAAACAAGCCGACAACACGAGACAGAGCGCCGGGTTCGTTCTCCAGAAGCAGGGAGATTATGTGCCGCATGATTAAGTACGCTCCGTCTTGTTCAGCCACATGTCGCGCATAGAGCCGTCTTTGATCTGCATCGGGTAGACGTGCTCGCTGGTATCCACCTTAATATCGATGAACACCAGGCGATCCTTCATGGCGAACGCTTCTTCCATCTTCGGCTTCAGATCTTTCAGATCGGTGATGCGAATACCGACGTGGCCGTAAGCCTCGACCAGTTTGATGAAGTCCGGCAGCGATTCCATGTAGGAATGGGAGTGACGACTACCGTAGCTCATGTCCTGCCATTGACGAACCATGCCCAACACGCCGTTGTTCAGGCACACGATCTTCACCGGAAGGCCGTACTGCAGGCACGTCGACAGCTCCTGGATGTTCATCTGGATGCTGCCTTCGCCGGTGACGCATGCAACGTCGCTGTCCGGGAAGCTCAGTTTGACACCCATGGCCGCAGGGAAACCAAAGCCCATCGTGCCCAGGCCACCGGAGTTGATCCAGCGGTTAGGCTTGTCGAACTTGTAGTACTGCGCGGCGAACATCTGGTGCTGGCCCACGTCGGAGGTCACAAAAGCATCGCCCTTGGTCACTTCGCACAGGGTCTCGATCACGGTTTGTGGCTTGATGATGCTGCCGTCGCCCTTGTCATAAGGGAACAGGCCGCGGTCGCCGCGCCATTCGTCGATCTGCTTCCACCAACTGGCGACAGATTCCTTGTTCGGCGTCTCGCCGATTTCCTTCAGCGCAGCGACCATTTCGGTCAACACGCTTTCCACCGGACCTACGATCGGTACGTCGGCCTTGATGGTCTTGGAGATGGACGCCGGGTCGATGTCGATGTGGATGATCTTGGCATTCGGGCAGAACTTGCTCGCGCCGTTGATCACCCGGTCATCGAACCGCGCGCCCACGGCCAGGATCACGTCGGCGTGGTGCATGGCCAGGTTGGCGGTGTAGCTGCCGTGCATGCCGAGCATGCCGACGAACTGACGGTCCGTCCCCGGGAATGCGCCGAGGCCCATCAGGGTGTTGGTCACCGGCAGGTTGAGCAACTTGGCCAGTTCGGTCAACGGTGCGGAACCGCCGCCCAGAATCACGCCACCGCCCGAGTACAGCACCGGGCGCTTGGCCGCCAGGAGCATTTCTGCCGCCTTGCGGATTTGCCCCGAGTGCCCACGAACGGCCGGGCTGTAGGAACGCAGCTTGGCTTTCTTCGGGAAGACGTATTCGAATTTCTCAGCCGGGTTGGTCATGTCTTTCGGGATATCGACCACCACAGGGCCCGGGCGACCGGACTGTGCGAGGTAGAACGCCTTTTTCATGACTTCCGGGATTTCCGAGGCATGCTTGATCATGAAACTGTGTTTCACGATCGGCCGGGAGATACCGATCATGTCGGTTTCCTGGAATGCATCGGTACCGACCATGGTGCTAGCCACCTGACCGGAAATGATCACCATCGGGATGGAGTCCATATAAGCAGTCGCGATGCCGGTAATGGCATTGGTTGCGCCTGGGCCGGAGGTTACCAGTACCACGCCGGCTTTACCGGTGGCACGGGCATAACCGTCAGCCATATGGGTTGCAGCCTGTTCGTGGCGAACCAGGATGTGGGTAACCGCCGGTTCCTTGAACAGTGCGTCATAGACATGCAGCAGAGCACCACCCGGGTACCCGTAGATATAGTCAACGCCTTCGTCACGCAAAAAGCGGACGAGCATCTCACCGCCAGATAAAAGCTCCACGTTGTTCACCTCTAAAACGCCAGAATACCGTCCGTTAAAAACCGACGGGTCTTAATAGGTTTACTTCTCAACAGAGCATGAGCGACGGTGGTCGCCGACTACGTCAGCACTGACTGAGCAAGTATTGGGATCGTCCCAAGTGTTGCGGGCTCTTCCCACCCAGCGCGAGGTAACGCGTTGCGGGTGTAACAGGTCGGCGCGGATGTGCGCCTCATGATCTGCTGAGCGGGCCTGCTTCTGGCAGTCCCGATACAGCGGACTTTGGATTCTTCTGTTTCAGGCCCTTCAAGTCAAGCAATAATTGCGCTTTTTTCCAACTAAGCGCATGAGAACGCAGAAGAAAGGGCTTTGAGGAGGGATAAAACTCGCCTGAATGTCGTCAAGCGGTAGAAATGTGCGCAAGACTGCCGGAAAAACCGGCAGCCAGGCAATTAACGAGCGTCGACGATCAATTGGTCGAACTTTTTCAGCGCATTGCGCAAACCCTGGCTTTCCAGCGGCCGGTTGGCGTAGACCATCTCGGCCATCTCCATGATCCCGGAAGCATTCGGCAATGGCAGATCCTGTTCGAGGATTTGCTTCATGCGTATGAGGAAGATCCACTGCAGCCACTGATGGAAGTCCAGGGTGTCGACCGAAAAGGGCTCGACACTGCTGAGCGCCTCGGCGCTGGGGGACACCTCGTCCCACCACCCCTGCAGGCGCAATTCGCGCTCAATCAGCAACAGCTGTTCGGCAATCGCTGGAAAACGCACATCCATCAGAGGCTGACCTTGGCTTTTTGCCGAGCCTGGGCGGCACCGGCAGCGTCGCCTTGTGCGGCACGCGCATCACCGATCAAGGCCCACAGGCTGGCCTGCAGGTCAGGACGGCCGTTGGCCAGGGTCAGGCCACGCCGGGCAAACTGTTCGGCTTGCGGCGCATCGCCCTGGGCCATGCGCACCTGGGCCAGGCGATACAGCACCTGCGGTTCGCGCGGGGCCACGCGCTGGGCGCGCTCGAGGCTCGACGATGCACCGTTCAAGTCGCCACCGGCCTGCTGTTGCTGGGCAGTGGTGAGCAAGGCCAGTACCGGGCCGTCCAGTTGTTCGTCAGCCGACAGGCCGCCGGAGCTGGAGGACGACGGAATGCCGCTTGGCGTCGACGGCATGGTGTACGTGTTCTGGTTGATCGGTGCCGCCTGGACCGGCGCGGAGTCAATCGGCCCCGACGTGCTTGGCCCTGGCGTCCACGGCTCGGCGCTGATTGGCGCCGATGTCGCGGAGCCGGCGCCAGGCACCATCACCACCACACCCGAATCCTGCGGCACGGCGCGGGTCGCGGCCTGGGTAGGACGCTTGGTCACGGTCTGGCGGAAACCGCCATTGGCCGAGATCCGATCACTATTGGAGACGGCCGTGCCCGAGTCCACCACGGGAATGGAGCCGCGCTGAACGCTGGAGCAACCGCCGAGCAAAGCCAGAGCTGTAATAGCTGGAATCCACCACTTGTTCACTTGAAACCCTCTTTGCTTAATTCATCCAGCCCTTGACCCAATCCATCACCGATTCCGCGCTCGCAGGGGCACTGCCGCCGCATGCGGCACCGGGTGGTGGTTCGCTGCCGCGAATATACGGCATCTGCACCGCGCCCGGACAGTTGGCATCGGAGCCCTGGCCGGTGTGCGGATCAATCCAGGCCAGCACGACGTTGTCCGGCTGCGGCATGCTCAGCGGCAGCGGATCGGCCTTGCGCATGAAACTGGTCCAGACCTGCAATGCACCGGTCGCCCCGGTGAACGGCGTCTTGCCGTTGTCATCACGCCCCAGCCAGACCACAGCCAGCACATCCTGACCGAACCCGGCGAACCAGCTGTCACGCGAATCGTTACTGGTGCCGGTCTTACCCGCCAGCGTCAGGTTGGAGGGCAGGACCTTGTACACAGAACTACCGGTGCCTTCGCGCATCACGCGCTGCATGGCGTTCTGGATCAGGTAGATGGAGCCCGCATCGAAGCGCTGCTGAATCTGGAACGGATAGCGCTTGAGCGGCTCGCCTTCGGCCGTCAGCACGCTGCGAATCCCGCGCATCGGCGTGTTGAAACCACCGTTGGCGAGGGTCTGGTACATGGTCGCCACTTCCATCGGCGTCATGGCACCGGCGCCCAGAAGGATCGACGGAAAGGCCGGGAATTCACGGGTGATGCCCAGGCGTGCCAGCGTCTTGAGGACGTTCGGCACACCCACGTCAAGCCCCAGGCGCGAGGTCGAGATGTTGTAGGAATGCGCCAATCCCTGGTACAGGAACACCGTACCGTGGGAACGACGATCAAAGTTCTGCGGCGTCCATACCTGGCCGTCGGCACCTTTGACCGACAGCGGGTCGTCTGACAGCCAACTGGTCAGGGTGTATTTGCTTGGTTTTTCCAACGCCGTCAGGTACACCGCCGGCTTGACCAGCGAGCCGATCGGCCGCACCGCATCCAGCGCACGGTTGAAGCCGGCAAAACTGGCCTGGCGACTGCCGATCATGGCCTGGACTTCACCGGTTTCCGGGTTGGTCACCACCATGGCCGCTTCAACTTCGTCGGAACCCTTACGCCCCGCCAGACGCTTGAAGGTGTCGTTGACCGACGCCTCGGCTTTCATCTGCAGGATCGGGTCGAAACTGGTGAAGATCCGCAGGCCTTCCTCGGTCAAGTCTTCGTCGCGGTAGTCTTCACGCAACTGGCGTTTGACCAGGTCGATAAAGCCTGGGAAGGAGCTGTCCGCCAGCTTGCCGCGAGTGGTCACACCCAGTGGCATTTTCTTCGCAGCGGCAACCTGTTCAGCCGTGGCGACGCCCTGCTGCTCCAACACATCAAGCACCAGATTACGCCGCTCAAGCGCCCGTTCAGGGTTGCGCCGCGGGTTGTAGTAGGACGGCCCCTTGACCATGCCTACCAGCAACGCGACCTGATGCAACTTCAGCTCGGACAGCGGCTGGCCGAAGAAAAACTGGCTGGCCAGCCCGAAACCGTGGACCGCGCGCTGGCCGTCCTGGCCGACGAACACCTCGTTGAGGTAGGCCTCAAGGATTTCCTGCTTGCTGTAATGCAACTCCAGCAGCATCGCCATCATGGCTTCAGTGAGTTTACGGGTCAGGCTGCGCTCGTTGGTGAGGTAGAAGTTCTTCACCAACTGCTGGGTCAGCGTACTGCCGCCCTGGGTCATTTTGCCGCCGGAGGTGTTGACCCAAATCGCACGGGCGATGGACTTCGGCGACACGCCCCAGTGGCCGTAGAAATCGCGGTCTTCCACGGCGACCAGGGTTTCGAGCAGGTACGGCGGCACCTGATCGAGCTTGATCAGGATGCGATCTTCCAGGTTTTTCGGGTAAATCCCGCCGATCATCAGCGGTTCCAGACGCACCACGGGCAGCTTCGAGCCGTTCAGCGACGACAGCTCGGCCACGTAGTCGCCGGAGAAGCGCACGCGCACCGGCTGGGCTTTTTCCAGGCCTTCATAGAACTGGAAGCCGCGGGTGTTCAAGTCCACGGTATTGCCGCTGACGGCGGCAGCGCCGGGGCCATTGCTCACGGGTTCGCGGCGGTAGCCCAAGGCGTCGAGTTCGGTAAGGAAGTCATCCTTGCTCAGCTTCTGGCCGGTGAACAGTTCCAGCGGGCGGGCGTACACCTTGGCCGGAATGGTCCAGCGCTTACCGGAGAATTTTTCCTGGACCACTGCGTCGAGGTACACCGCAAAGCCGGCGAGCACCACAAAGCCCACCAGGCTGAGTTTGAGCACCCAGCCCAGCCACGGGCGCAGGCCGCGGGAAGGAGGTTTTTTACGGGAACGGGGAGATCGGGTTCGAGTCATGGCGGCGGATTATACGCACTTTATTGATGATCAACATGAGCCGGACAGCGGTTTGCACGGCAGGCATCAGCAGCCATAATGCCCGCCATGATTTCCCCCAGACTTTGAAGGATCGCCCGTGAGCCAGTCCCTGATCGCAGCCCTGCAGAACCCGGCTTTATACCCCCATCCAGTTGAAGCGTTCCAAGTCATTGAGACCCATATTTCCTGGGTCATACTGACTGGCCCCTACGCCTATAAGCTGAAGAAACCGATGAACTTCGGCTTTCTGGACTTCACCAAGCTGGAAGATCGGGGGCATTTCTGCAACGAAGAGCTGCGCCTCAACCAGCGTCTGACCGAAGATTTGTATCTTGAAGTGTTGCCGATCACCGGCACGGCCGAAGCCCCGCAATTGGGCGGCGACGGCCCGGTCATCGAATATGCCCTGAAAATGCGTCAATTCCCGCAAAGCCAGTTGCTCAGCACCTTGCAAGCCAACGGTGAGCTGACCAGCGCGCACATCGACGAGATGGCCAAACAGATCGCGCACTTCCACCTCAGCGCACCGAAAGTGCCGCAAGAGCACCCGGCCGGCACCCCCGACGAGGTGATGGCACCCGTGCGCCAGAACTTCGATCAGATCCGCCCGTTCCTCAGCGACAAGGCTGATCTGCTGCAACTCGAAGCCCTGCAAGCCTGGGCCGAAAGCAGCTTCGAACGCCTCAAGCCGCTGCTGGCACAGCGCAAGCTCGATGGTTTCACCCGCGAGTGCCACGGCGATATCCACCTGGGCAATGCCACCTTGATTGATGGCCACGTGGTGATCTTCGACTGCATCGAGTTCAACGAACCGTTTCGCTTCACCGACGTGTACGCCGACACCGGTTTCCTGGCCATGGACCTGGAAGACCGCGGCCTCAAATCCCTGGCTCGCCGCTTCATCAGCCAATACCTCGAACTGACCGGCGACTACCAGGGCCTGGAACTGCTGAACTTCTATAAAGCCTACCGCGCGCTGGTACGGGCCAAAGTCTCGCTGTTCAGCATGCCCAGCGAAGCGAGCCCGGTGCAACGCGCCACCACCCTGCGCCAGTACCGCAACTACGCCAACCTGGCGGAAAGCTACAGCACTATCCCTTCGCGCTTCCTGGCGATTACCCACGGCGTTTCGGCTGTGGGCAAAAGCCATGTGGCCATGCGCCTGGTGGAAGCCTTGGGTGCCGTTCGCCTGCGTTCGGACGTGGAGCGCAAGCGCCTGTTTGGTGAACAACAGGTGGAAAACACGCCACAGGCCGGCATCTACGCTGCCGACGCCAGCGCGAAAACCTACGCACGCCTGAACGAAATCGCTGAGACCGTGCTGCGCGCCGGCTTCCCGGTGGTACTCGATGCGACCTTCTTGAAACGCGCACAACGCGATGCCGCCGCCAAAGTGGCCGAAGCGACGGGCGCGCCCTTCCTGATCCTGGATTGCAACGCGCCGCAGGCCGTTATTGCCAACTGGCTGGCACAACGTCAGGCAGACCAAAACGACCCTTCCGACGCTACACTGACGGTTATTGAAGAACAGCAAGCCCATCGCGAACCCCTGACGGCCGAAGAGCTGCTGCTGAGCAAGCGCGTCGAGACCAATCAAAGCGGAACCCTCGACGCACTGGTTGCGCAAATTCGCCAGCGCCTGCCAGGTCTGTAAGAAAAACTTCTTGGTCGCGTCGTCATCTTAGGCGAGCGGCCAAACAACAGTGGCACTATAATGGCGCCATAAGTCCAACAGGTGTCGCTATCATGAGTCATCCCAAGCTTCTTGATACCCCGCTTTATTCGCTCCTGCACAAAGACGACATTCGCGGTTTCAACCAGGAACGCCCCACAGACGGCGTCATCGACATGCGTGGTGGCGACTTCCGAGGGCTGGATCTGCGCGATCTGAATGCCAGCGGCGTGGATTTCACCGACGCGTATTTCCGTTCTGCCGATTTGCGCGGGCTGGACTTGCGCGAGTGCTCACTGGAAGGCGCGAGCCTGGCCCACGCGCAGATTTCGGGCACCTACTTCCCGCCAGAACTGACAGCCGACGAGATCCTCATGTCGGTCAATTTCGGCACGCGCCTGCGCTACCGCACCAAGTAATACGCTCCCCCCAGCCCCGGTTACGTGCAACACGGACCGGGGACTTCCTGCCTGCCCGGCATAAAACGCTCGCGCCATTCTTATAAGCATTTGCGTCGTTTCTGAGCAAAGAACTACGCTTTTCCTACTGAGCGCTACACTCCTTTTCAGGCTTGCCTGGTCACGACACCCACCGCACCATTCGGCCGTCGCAAGGAGGCTCGATGAACGATGAGCTGCAACACCTGAGAAACCTTGGCAAGACCTCGGCGCAATGGCTGCACGCGGTGGGCATCCACAGTGCGTCAGACCTGCGTCGCCTGGGGGCGGTCGATGCTTATCGAGCCGTGCGCACTCGCGGCTTCCGTGCATCGAAAGTCTTGCTGTATGCAATCGAAGGGGCGTTGATGGATGTGCATTGGAACGACATTCCTGCCGAACGCAAGGAAGCGCTGAACCGCCAATTAGAGGCTATCTCGGCGCGCCAGAAGAATTAGATCGGCGATCCCTCCCAACGCTTAGTGGCATTGCGGACAAGCACTTGAGAAAAGCGGGAGGGCTTGCGAAAACAAATCTTGACTCTTAAATGAGAATCGTTATGATTATCACAACTGGTCGCGAGATCAGCCGATAACTGAAAGACCATTGGTTCGGACTCTCAGATTATCTCCTCATCAGGCTAATCACGGTTATTTGACCCGGCTCTTGCCGGGTCTTTTTTTGCCTATAAAAAGCCTCAGCGAGCAATGATCAACGGATGCCCGCGCTCCGGATGCGGCTGCACCAGTACATCCAGCCCGAATACCGCTTTAAGCGGCTCGGGTCGCAGAACCTGTGCCGGGGTATCCAGCGCATGGGGCCGGCCCTCGTCCAGCAACAGAATCCGGTCGCAGTAACGCGCCGCCAGGTTCAGGTCATGGAGGATCACCAGCACCGCTGCGCCTCGGTCAGCAAAGGTGCGGATCGCCTGCAAGGTCGTGTGTTGATGCAAGGGGTCAAGCATCGAGGTCGGCTCATCCAGCAGCAACGTCTGCCCCGCCTGCCCGGGCCATAACTGCGCCAGCACCCGCGCCAGGTGAACACGCTGACGCTCGCCGCCCGACAATGCCAGGTAACTGCGACCGCTCAAGTGCGCGACATCCGCAGCCTGCAACGCGGCATCGATAATTTCGTCATCCCGCACCCGCCCGGTCTGATGGGGCAAGCGGCCCATGCCGACCACCTCCTCGACACGAAAGGCGAAATCCAGGGTTGAGGCCTGCGGCAACACCGCCAGGCGTTGGGCGCGTTGCGACCCGCTCCAATCCTTCAGCTCATGCTGATCCAGCCACACCGTGCCTTGATCCGGGTGCAGCTCCCCGCACAACGCGCCGAGCAAAGTACTCTTGCCCGCGCCATTCGGGCCCAACACGCCAAGTACCTGGCCAGGCAACAGCTCCAAAGTGACATCCGCCAGTACGGTTTTACGACCGCGACGGATCTTCAGCCCCTCCACTCGCAGCATCAGGCGCGACCTCGTAACAACAGGTAAAGAAAAAATGGCGCGCCAATCAACGCGGTGACAATACCGATCGGCAACTCCGCTGGCGCCAAGGCCAGGCGCGCGACCAGATCCGCCAACAGCAGCAAGCTCGCCCCCGCCAACACCGAGGCGGGTAACAGCACGCGGTGATCCGGCCCCGCCAGCAACCGCACAAGGTGCGGCACCACCAGGCCGACAAAGCCGATCATCCCCGCCGCCGCTACCGCCGCACCTACGCCTAGCGCCGTGCAGAACACCAATTCGCGCTTGAGCCGCTCAACATCAACCCCGAGATGACTGGCCTCGGATTCGCCGAGCAACAGTGCATTCAATGCCTTCGCCCGGCGCGGCAGCCACAACGCCACGCCGGCGCTCACCAGCAGCAACGGCCACAGGCGCGAATAGCTGGCGCCATTGAGGCTGCCCAGGTTCCAGAAGGTCAGCGTGCGCAGGGTGGCGTCATCGGCCAGGTAGGTAAACAAGCCCACCGCCGAACTGGCGAGCGCCGTGAGGGCGATGCCGGCGAGCAGCATGGTGGCGACATGGGTCTGGCCGTTGCGCCGGCCCAGTCGATAGACCAGCGCCGTAACCCCCAACCCGCCAAGAAACGCGCACAACGACAACAGATACGGGCCGAACACCTCCGGCAACCCACCCAGAAACGAGCCACCGACAATAGCGAAGGCCGCACCGAGTGCCGCGCCGCTGGACACGCCGACCAACCCCGGATCGGCCAGCGGGTTGCGAAACAACCCCTGCATCGCCACGCCCGACAAGGCCAATACGCCGCCCACCGCCAGCCCCAGCAATGTCCGCGGCAAACGGATCTGCCCGAGAATCAGCTCCGCCTGCTCCAAGCCGCGGGCCTCGATCGGCACGCCCATCAAGCGCAAGGCCGCCCTGAGCGTATCCAGCAACGGCAAGCTGACCGGCCCCAGCGCCAATGAAAGCCAGATCGCCAGGACGCACAACAGCGTCAGGCCGATAAACAGCGTTCGGGGTTTAACCAGCGTGTTCATGGGGCAGACTTGGCCTGGGACGCATAGAAGTCGGCCGACAACTGCACCAGGCTTTGCGGTAGACGCGGCCCGAGCCCGCCGACCAGCAGCGTGGGGTCTAACTCAAACACCCGCGCATGCTTAGCCGCCGGCGTGGACGCCAGGATCGGATTCTCCTTGAACAACGCCGCGCGCGCCGCCTCGCCGGTCAGCGCGCGGTCGGCAAACACCAGCACCTCGGGGCTCAACCCGGCCAACGACTCCACGGAAAACGGCTTATAACCACTGTGGGTCGCCAGGTTGCGCCCGCCTGCCTGCTGTAGCATCCAGTCAGCCGCCGTGTCTTTGCCGGCGATCAGCGGTTTGCCGCCGGCATTGCCGATTAGCATCAACACCCCCGGCGCCTTGTGCGTGGCCTGGGCCGTGGCGACCCAACGTTTCTGCTGCTCAAGCGCCTGCTCATACCCGGTAAACAATTCGCGGGCTTTGGCCTCACTGCCCAGCAACGCACCCAAGTGCTGAAGGTTACCTTTCAAGGCCGGCAAATCCGGCCGCGCCGAGAACATTTCCACCTGCACACCGGCGCTACGAATCTGTGCCAGTACCGGCGGCGGCCCCATTTCTTCGGTGCCCACCAGAACCTGCGGGCGCAGGCTGAGAATGCCCTCGGCGGACAACTGCCGCTGATAGCCGATGCTCGGCAACGCCTTGAGCGAAGCCGGATGCTGGCTGGTGGTGTCGACCCCCACCAACTTCGACTCACCGCCCAGGGCCGCCACCCACTCCGATAACGCCCCACCGGCACTCACCCAGCGCTGCGGCAGTTGCGAGGCGTGCGCCGCGTGGTTGAGCATCAGTCCGACAACAAGCGCGATAGCGCTGGCACTCAAGCGCATAACAGGGTTTCCTTCCAAGGACGGGGCCGCTGAAACACTCATGGATGTGACAGATGCCCCTTGCCGGGCATCGTACTGAGCGCCCAGTCAGCTAACGGGCGAAGCCTGCATTTGATAATTGTTTGCATTTGAACGTCAAGGCACTTAAGGATTGCAATGAAGTTTCTCTGCCCCTCTGACACTCTCGCCCCTGACAGCAGCCGCGGTTTTGATATCGACGGGCGCAAACTGTTGGCTGTCCGCCGCGACGGCATTGCCTACTTCTATCTCAATCGCTGCCCCCATCGCGGCGTCCCGCTGGAATGGCAGCCCGATCAGTTCCTCGACGCCAGCGCCAGCCTGATCCAATGCGCCACCCACGGCGCACTGTTTCTGATCGAGAGCGGCGAGTGCATCGCCGGCCCCTGTGCGGGTCAAAGCCTCACCGCCCTGCCCGGCCGTGAAGACGAGCAGGGCCTGTGGGTGGAACTCTAGTCGCCGAGCAGCACGTCCAAGCGACGCTCGACGTAAATTTCTTCCGCCGTGACGCGCACGCCATACGCCAATACCTCCACGCCAGCGGCTTTGGCCTCGCGCAGAGCAGCGGCGTAGGCCGCGTCGATTTCCACGGCGGGGCGCACCGCGTCAATCCCCGAGAGGTTGACGCAATACAACTGCACCGCCCGCACGCCATCACGGGCCAGGTGTGCCAATTCGCGCAGATGCTTGGCACCGCGCAGGGTCACGGCGTCCGGGAACGCCGCAATCGAGGTGCCATCAAACCCCAGGGTCACACTTTTGACTTCGACATAGGCCGCCCCCTCGGGGTAATCCAGGCGAAAATCAATGCGGCTTTTCTCTTGGCCGTAAGGCACTTCACGCTTCAATGCGCTAAAGCCGTTGAGCTCGGTGATGACCCCGGCATGCAACGCTTCCTCAACCAGTTGGTTGGCACGCGCCGTATTGACGCACGCGAGGCGGCCTTGAGGCGTCTCGGCAATTTCCCAGGTGCCGGGCAACTTGCGTTTGGGGTCAGCGGAGCGACTGAACCAGACCTGCCCGCCCTCGACCATGCAATTGAGCATCGAGCCGGTATTGGGGCAGTGAATGGTCAACAACTCGCCGGTAACGGTTTCGATATCGGTGAGAAAACGCTTGTAGCGGCGAATCAGCCGCGCCTCTTCGAGGGGAGGATGAAAGCGCATCAGCCCTGCCAGCTCCGCAGGCCGCGGGCGATACGCTCCACCGCCTCTTGTAGCCGATCAAGGTTTTGCGTGTAGGCAAAGCGCACATGGTGACCGGCTTGATAGCGACCAAAATCCAGCCCGGGGGTGAACGCCACATGCTCGGTCTCAAGAAAATGACGGCAGAACGCAAAGGCATCACCGCCGAACGCGCTGATATCGGCGTACAAATAGAACGCGCCTTCCGGTTCGACGGCAATACCGAAGCCCAACTCGCGCAGGGCCGGCAGCAAAAAGTCGCGACGGCGACCGAACTCGGCGCGACGCTCTTCCAGAATGCTCAGGGTTTGCGGGGTAAAACAGGCCAGCGCGGCGTACTGCGCCATGCTGGGAGCGCTGATGTAGAGGTTTTGCGCCAGCTTCTCCAGCTCACCGACCGCATCGGGCGGCGCCACCAGCCAACCCAGGCGCCAGCCGGTCATGCCGAAATACTTCGAAAAACTATTTAAGACGAACGCGTCATCGTCGACTTCCAGCACGCTGGCGGCGTCGGTGCCGTAAGTCAGGCCGTGATAGATCTCGTCCACCACCAAGTGACCGTTGCGCGCCTTGATTGCGCTCGACAACCCCGCCAATTCGTCCCGCGAGAGGATAGTGCCAGTCGGGTTAGCCGGCGACGCGACCAGCGCGCCGACGCTGTCCTGGTTCCAGTGCTTGGCCACCAGGTCGGCGGTCAATTGATAACGCACGTCCGGGCCGACGGGCACCAACTGCGCCGCGCCTTCCACCAGGCGCAGGAAGTGCCGGTTACACGGGTAACCCGGGTCGGCCAACAGCCAATGTTTACCGGGGTCCACCAGCAGGCTACTGGCCAACAGCAACGCGCCGGAGCCGCCCGGGGTGATCAGGATGCGCTCTGGATCCACGCTCAGGCCGTAGCGTTGCTGGTAGAAACCGCTGATGGCATGGCGCAGTTCCGGCAAGCCGCGAGCTGCGGTGTAGCGGGTCTTGCCATTGGCCAGCGCGGCCTGACCGGCCTGGATGATCGGTTCGGCGGTGGTGAAATCCGGTTCGCCGATTTCCAGATGGATCACATCATGGCCTGCCGCTTGCAGCTCATTGGCTCGCGCCAGCAACGCCATGACATGAAAAGGTTCGATGGCGCGACTGCGCGCACTGTAGGGCTGAGCCATTAGCCTTCCTTAACGGTGAGGACAAAAATAGCGATTCTACCGAACCCTCGCGGTAAAACATGCTCTATTGCCTGCTCAGCCATCCAAGATGAGCCCGGCAAGCGCTTGCAAAACGACTAAAATTAACCTTCGAGGCGATTCATACCCAGCCACAGCGGGCTGCGACTGTTTGCAACCCCTGCGTGATGGGCCTCGACAACCGGGAGTGGCGCGCCCTGAATCTATCTGGTAAGTTCGCCCGCTTGCAGCCGCAGGGCCGGCAGGTGTCGGTGACGTTGCAATCCTGCGCAATGGATTAGAAGAGTGAGAGGCGGTCTATTCATGTCCACCCAAGCAAAGCAACAGCAATCCCCAGGCCTCAGCGGCTTCGAACCTTACGTCGAGAAGAAAGGTGAGGAGTACATGGGCGAGCCCATGCGCGAGCACTTCACCAAGATCCTTAACAAGTGGAAACAGGACTTGATGCAGGAGGTCGACCGTACCGTTGACCATATGAAGGACGAAGCTGCCAACTTTCCTGATCCGGCCGACCGTGCGAGCCAGGAAGAAGAGTTCGCCCTTGAACTGCGCGCCCGTGATCGCGAGCGCAAGCTGATCAAGAAGATCGACAAGACGCTGCAGTTGATCAAAGACGAAGAATACGGCTGGTGCGAATCCTGCGGCATCGAAATCGGTATTCGCCGCCTGGAAGCACGTCCGACCGCCGATATGTGCGTGGACTGCAAGAATCTGGCAGAAATCAAGGAAAAACAGGTCGGCAAGTAATCCCTGCCGAACTGAACGAATGGGGCGTACAAACGCCCCATTTTTGTTTCTGGCGTTCAGCGATTTTCCAGTAGTATCCGGCCCATGACAGCCTCTCTCTATATCGGGCGTTTCGCCCCCACGCCCAGCGGCCACCTGCACTTCGGCTCGCTGGTCGCCGCCCTCGCCTCCTACCTCGACGCCCGCGCCAACCATGGCCGCTGGCTGATGCGCATGGAAGACCTCGACCCTCCCCGCGAAGAACCCGGCGCCCAGGCGGCAATCCTGCACGCCCTGGAAAGCTACGGTTTTGAGTGGGACGGTGAACTGGTCCGACAAAGCGATCGGCACGACGCCTACGCTAAGGTGCTGAACGACCTGTTCAACCACGGCCTGGCCTATGCCTGCACCTGCTCGCGCAAACAATTGGAGCCCTACCACGGGATTTACCCAGGCTTGTGCCGCAATGCCGGTCACGACCAGCACGATGCGGCCATCCGCCTGCGCGTCCCAGAGTTGGAGTACCACTTTACCGACCGCGTACAGGGCGAATTCCGACAACACCTGGGCCGCGATGTGGGCGATTTCGTCATCCGCCGCCGCGACGGCCTCTACGCCTACCAACTGGCCGTGGTGCTGGATGACGCCTGGCAAGGTGTTACCGACATCGTGCGCGGCGCCGACCTGCTCGACTCCACGCCACGCCAGTTGTACCTGCAAGAATTATTGGGGCTGCGCCAACCGCGCTACCTGCACGTGCCGCTGATCATCCAGCCGGACGGTAACAAGTTGGGCAAATCCTATCGTTCCCCGCCCTTGACCACGGACCAGGCCACGCCTTTGCTGTTGAGAGCCTTGCGCGCCCTCGGCCAGCAACCCGGCGACGAGCTGCGTCACGCCAGCCCACGGGAACTGCTGGATTGGGGCATTGCCCACTGGGATGCGCGGCTGATCCCGCGCACACTCACGCTGGCCGAAGCACAGTTGCACTGAAGGCGCTTGCAGCCGGCCAGGCATCCGTTACCATCGCCGCAATTATTCAATCAGAGGCCAACATGTACATCTATCGCTTGGTCCTGCTGCTGGTCGTCGGGATCTACCTGTTTTCCCCCGCCATCATGGATTGGTGGATCGACGCCACAGGCGCCTGGTATCGCCCCTATCTGCTGTGGCTGATCCTGATCGTCGTGACTTTCATCCTGCAGAGCCAAAAAGATGCCGATGAGCTTTAGCCTCACCCAGATGCTGCTGATCAGCGCCGCCTACCTGGCCACGTTGTTCGGTGTCGCCTGGATCAGTGAGCGCGGAATGATTCCGCGGGCGATCATTCGCCATCCGTTGACCTACACCTTGTCCCTGGGCGTGTACGCCAGCGCCTGGGCGTTCTATGGCACGGTGGGCCTGGCCTATCAGTACGGGTATGGTTTTCTGTCCAGTTACCTCGGGGTGTCCGGGGCCTTTTTGCTGGCGCCGGTGCTGCTGTACCCGATCCTGAAAATCACGCGGACCTATCAGCTGTCGTCCCTGGCCGACCTGTTCGCGTTTCGCTTTCGCAGCACCTGGGCCGGTGCGCTGACCACGATTTTCATGCTAATCGGTGTGCTGCCCTTGCTGGCCCTGCAGATCCAGGCGGTGGCCGACTCCATCAGCATCCTGACCCGTGAGCCGGTGCAATATCGCGTCGCCCTGGCCTTCTGCGCGCTGATCAGCCTGTTCACGATTTTCTTCGGTTCGCGCCACATCGCCACCCGCGAGAAACACGAAGGCCTGGTCTTTGCGATTGCTTTCGAGTCAGTGATCAAGCTGATCGCCATCGGTGGCGTCGGCCTCTATGCGCTTTACGGCGTGTTCGACGGCCCGCAACAGCTGGAGTTGTGGCTGCTGCAAAACCAGACCGCCCTCGCCGCGCTGCACACCCCGCTGCAGGAAGGCCCGTGGCGCACGCTGCTGCTGGTGTTCTTCGCCTCGGCCATCGTGATGCCGCACATGTACCACATGACGTTCACCGAGAACCTCAACCCGCGCTCGCTGGTCAGCGCCAGTTGGGGCTTGCCGCTGTTCCTGCTGTTGATGAGCCTGGCGGTGCCGCTGATCCTGTGGGCCGGCCTCAAGTTGGGTGCCACCACCAACCCCGAATACTTCACCCTCGGCGTCGGCATTGCCGCCAACAGCCCGGCCCTGGCGCTGCTGGCCTATGTCGGCGGGTTGTCAGCGGCCAGCGGTTTGATCATCGTCACGACGCTGGCCCTCTCGGGCATGGCGCTCAATCACCTGGTGCTGCCGCTGTACCAGCCGCCGGCTGAAGGCAATATCTACCGTTGGCTGAAATGGACCCGCCGCGCGCTGATCGTCGCGATCATCATGGCCGGCTACGGTTTCTACCTGCTGCTGGGCGCCGGGCAAGACCTGGCCAACCTGGGCATCGTCGCGTTTGTCGCCACCTTGCAGTTCCTGCCGGGGGTGTTGTCGGTGCTGTACTGGCCGACGGCCAATCGGCGTGGTTTTATCGCCGGGCTGCTCGCGGGGATTCTGGTGTGGCTGATCACCATGCTGCTGCCGCTGGTCGGCAATCTGCAGGGTTTCTACATCCCGCTGTTGAACATGATCTACGTGCTCGACGACACCAGTTGGCACATGGCGGCGATTGCCTCGCTGGCCGCCAACGTGCTGATGTTCACCCTGATCTCGCTGTTCACCAACGCCAGCCCGGAAGAAACCAGCGCCGCCGAAGCCTGCGCGGTGGACAACGTGCGCCGTCCGCAACGCCGTGAACTGCATGCCGCCTCGCCGCAGGAGTTCGCCACGCAACTGGCCAAGCCCCTGGGCGCCAAGGCCGCGCAAAAGGAAGTCGAACAGGCGTTGCGCGATCTCTATCTACCGTTCGACGAGCGCAGGCCCTACGCCCTGCGCCGCCTGCGCGACCGAATCGAAGCCAACCTGTCCGGACTGATGGGCCCCAGCGTGTCGCAGGACATGGTGGAAACGTTCCTGCCCTACAAGGCTGGGGGCGAAAACTACGTCACTGAAGACATCCATTTCATCGAAAGCCGGCTGGAGGATTACCACTCACGCCTCACCGGCCTCGCCGCCGAACTCGATGCCTTGCGCCGTTACCACCGCCAGACCCTGCAGGAACTGCCGATGGGGGTCTGCTCCCTGGCCAAGGACCAGGAGATTCTGATGTGGAACAAAGCCATGGAAGAACTCACCGGGATCGCCGCGCAACGGGTCGTGGGCTCACGCCTTAATACCCTGGGCGACCCGTGGAAGGAACTGCTGCAAGGCTTTATCAACCTGCCCGACGAACACTTGCACAAGCGGCACCTGGCGCTCGACGGCCAGACCCGCTGGCTCAACCTGCACAAGGCAGCGATCGACGAGCCCCTGGCCCCCGGGAACAGCGGCCTGGTGTTGTTGGTGGAAGACCTGACCGAAACCCAGATGCTCGAAGACAAGCTGGTGCATTCCGAGCGCCTGGCGAGTATCGGTCGCCTGGCGGCGGGCGTGGCCCATGAAATCGGCAACCCGATCACCGGTATCGCCTGCCTGGCGCAGAACCTGCGCGAAGAGCGCGAGGAAGACGGCGAAATCACCGAGATCAGCGGGCAGATCCTCGAACAGACCAAGCGCGTGTCGCGCATCGTGCAGTCGCTGATGAGCTTCGCTCACGCCGGCGCGCATCAGAACCACGACGAAGCGGTGTGCCTGGCCGAAGTGGCACAGGATGCCATTGGGCTGCTGGCCTTGAACCGACGCAATTTCGAAGTACAGTTCTTCAACCTGTGCGATCCGGACCACTGGGTCGACGGTGACTCCCAGCGCTTGGCGCAGGTGCTGATCAACCTATTGTCGAACGCCCGTGACGCCTCCCCGGCCGGCAGTGCGGTACGCGTCAAGAGCGAGGCATTCGAGCACACGGTCGACTTGATCGTGGAGGACGAAGGCAGCGGCATTCCACAGAACATCAAGGACCGCTTGTTCGAACCCTTCTTCACCACCAAGGACCCCGGTGAAGGCACCGGTCTGGGCCTTGCACTGGTCTATTCCATCGTTGAAGAGCATTATGGACAAATCACCATCGACAGCCCGGCTGACACAGAAAGCCAACGCGGCACCCGTATTCGGGTGACCTTGCCGCGTCATGTCGAAGCGACGTCCGCTGTGAACTGAGACCGTCGAGAGAATTGAATCAATGCCGCACATTTTGATCGTCGAAGACGAAACCATTATCCGCTCTGCCTTGCGTCGCCTGCTTGAACGTAATCAGTACCAGGTCAGCGAAGCCGGCTCGGTGCAGGAAGCCCAAGAGCGATTCAGCATTCCCACGTTCGACCTGATTGTCAGCGACCTGCGCCTGCCGGGCGCGCCGGGCACCGAGTTGATCAAGCTCGGCCAGGGCACCCCGGTGCTGATCATGACCAGCTACGCCAGCCTGCGCTCGGCAGTGGACTCGATGAAGATGGGCGCGGTGGACTACATCGCCAAGCCGTTCGACCACGATGAGATGCTCCAGGCCGTGGCCCGCATCCTGCGCGACCGCCAGTCGGCCAGCAGCGCTCCCGCCGAACAGCGCCCCGCCGGCAAGGCTGCCAACGGCGCCGACAAGCCGGGCATCGACAACAGCAATGGCGAGATCGGCATCATCGGTTCCTGCCCACCGATGCAGGACCTGTACAGCAAGATCCGCAAAGTGGCGCCGACGGACTCGAATGTGCTGATCCAAGGCGAATCGGGGACCGGTAAGGAACTGGTGGCCCGCGCCCTGCACAACCTGTCCAAGCGCGCCAAGGCACCAATGATCTCGGTGAACTGCGCGGCAATTCCTGAATCCCTGATCGAATCCGAATTGTTCGGCCACGAGAAAGGCGCGTTTACCGGCGCCAGCGCCGGGCGCGCGGGCCTGGTGGAAGCGGCGGACGGCGGCACGCTGTTCCTCGACGAAATCGGCGAGTTGCCCCTGGAAGCCCAGGCGCGTCTGCTGCGCGTGCTGCAGGAAGGGGAAATCCGCCGGGTGGGTTCGGTGCAATCGCAGAAGGTCGATGTTCGCCTGATCGCGGCCACTCACCGTGATTTGAAGAGCCTGGCCAAGATCGGCCAGTTCCGCGAAGACTTGTACTACCGCCTGCATGTCATCGCGCTCAAGCTGCCAGCCCTGCGTGAACGGGGCGCCGACGTCAACGAGATCGCCAACGCGTTCCTGTTGCGCCAGAGCGCACGCATCAATCGTACCGACCTGCGTTTCGCGGCGGACGCCGAGCAGGCGATTCGGCACTACTCGTGGCCGGGTAACGTGCGGGAGTTGGAGAATGCGGTCGAGCGCGCGGTGATTCTGTCGGAGAGCCCGGAAATTTCCGCCGAAATGCTGGGTATCGATATAGAGCTCAGCGACCTGGAAGACGACGATTTCATCGGCCTGGCCCCGCAACAGGGCGCCGCCGGCAATACCAGCCATGAACCGACGGAAGATTTGTCACTGGAAGACTACTTCCAGCATTTCGTCCTGGAGCACCAGGACCACATGACCGAGACCGAACTGGCGCGCAAGCTGGGCGTGAGCCGCAAGTGCCTGTGGGAACGGCGCCAGCGCCTGGGCATTCCACGACGCAAGACCGGAGTGGCCAGCGAGAGTTGAGGGTGCGCCCCCACAGGTAACACCCGCCGATGTGAAAAAACTGTTACCGCGGATATTTCGCGTAACAAAAGCCGGGGCTTACGGTAACGAAGCCCCGGCTTTTTTTTCGCCGCCAAACAGCCAAAAACCCCTCAACCCCCCGTTTTTGCTGGTCGGCGCAAAAGTTGGCACGCACCCTGCTATATGCTTAGTACAAAAACAATAACAAGCTTTGTACAAGACAATAAAAATAAGACGAATCGACTCACGCACAATAAAAACAACACGGCGGAGGCGCAGCTAACTGATTCTTTTGGAGAGGCGTTGCATTTGGGGCTTGCCCCGCAACCAGGCCGAGAACAACAAAAACTGCCCTAAGGCAGAGCCTGAACTGGTTGGATCGTAGATCAGCAACACAGCGACCAAAGCAATCCGTTTGCTCTTGACTCCCGATTGGGAGTGTCGTGAAGGTCACACTTCATGGCGAGGGCGATCAACAAAAACAAGAAGCCCGAAACCAATAATAAAAATAGAGCACGCAACTACTTCTGGGGGAGCTTCGGCTCCCCTTGTAGTTTCCGGTATTTAACGTTTTGAGGCTTATGGCGCAAGGCCTGCAGCTTGTTCCTACACCATCCCCCGACTAAATGCTAGAATCCCGGCCCATCATGCGGTCATTCTTTGTTATGGCCGAACATTCCTTCAAACAGTGCATCCCATGCTGAAGAAGTTGTTCCAGTCATTCCGTTCCCCCTTGCGTCGAACGCAACACAAACGCAGCACGCCTGAAGTGCTCAACAGCAGCCAACATTCGCTGCAACGCGCTCAGTTCAGCCGTTATGCAGTGAACATCGTCGAACGCTTGCAGAACGCCGGCTACCAGGCTTATCTGGTGGGCGGGTGTGTACGCGACATGTTGCTCAATATCACGCCCAAGGACTTCGACGTCGCCACCAGCGCCACGCCAGAGCAAGTGCGTGCCGAGTTTCGCAATGCGCGAATCATCGGCCGCCGCTTCAAGCTGGTGCATATTCACTTTGGCCGCGAAATCATCGAGGTCGCGACCTTCCGCGCCGGTCATCCGCAAAACGATGAGGAAGAAGACACCAATCAGTCTTCCCGCAACGAAAGCGGACGCATCCTGCGCGACAACGTCTACGGCACCTTGGAAGAAGACGCGCAGCGCCGCGACTTCACCATCAACGCGCTGTATTACGACCCGGTCAGTGAGCGCATCCTCGATTACGCCAACGGCGTACACGACATTCGCAACAACCTGATCCGCCTGATCGGCGACCCGGCGCAGCGCTATCAGGAAGACCCGGTGCGCATGCTGCGGGCGGTGCGTTTCGCTGCGAAGCTGAACTTCGGTATCGAGCGACACACCGCTGCGCCGATTCGCGAACTGGCGCCGATGCTGCGGGAAATCCCCTCGGCGCGCCTGTTCGAAGAAGTGCTCAAGCTGTTTCTCTCGGGCTACGCCGCCGACACCTTCGAAATGCTCGTCGACCTGCAGTTGTTCGACCCATTGTTCCCGGCGAGCGCCGAAGCACTGGAATACAACCCGACGTATACCCACACCCTGATCAGCGAAGCGTTGATCAACACCGACCTGCGCATCAAGCAGAACAAACCGGTCACCCCGGCGTTCCTGTTTGCCGCCTTGTTGTGGCCGGCCTTGCCGAAACGCGTACTGCGCCTGCAGGATCGCGGCATGCCGCCGATCCCGGCCATGCAGGAAGCCGCTCACGAGCTGATCGCCGAGCAGTGCCAGCGCATCGCCATTCCGAAACGCTTCACAATGCCGATCCGCGAGATCTGGGACATGCAGGAACGCCTGCCACGTCGCAGCGGCAAGCGTGCCGACCTGTTGCTGGACAACCCGCGCTTCCGCGCCGGCTACGACTTCCTGCTGCTGCGTGAAAGCGCCGGCGAGCAGACTGACGGCCTGGGCGAATGGTGGACCGACTACCAGGACGCCAATGACAGCGAGCGCCGCGAGATGATTCGTGAGCTCGGCAGCAAAGGCGATGGCGTCGGCGAAGGTGCTGGCCCGAAAAAACGTCGTCGCAGCGGCAGCAAACGCAAGCGCAGCGCCGGCGATGCCTCGGGCGCTGCAGGCGAATAAACGTGGAACGCATCTACATCGGCATGGGCAGCAACCTGGCGGCCCCGGAGCAACAATTGCGCAGCGCTATCGAAGCGTTGGCGCAATTGCCGGGCACTACCGTCGCGGGAGTGTCGGCCTTCTATCAAAGCGACTCCCTGCTCCCCGGCCAACCGCGCTACACCAATGCGGTCGCGGCCCTGGACAGCAGCCTGGCGCCGCTGGAACTGCTCGATGCGCTGCAAGCCATCGAGAACGACCAAGGCCGCGAACGCCTTGAGCGTTGGGGCCCACGCACGCTTGACCTGGATATCCTGCTGTACGGCAACCGCCTGATCGACGAACCCCGCCTGCAAGTGCCGCACTACCAGATGCACCTGCGCGCCTTCGTGCTGTACCCGCTGGCCGAACTGGCGCCAGCCACCCTGCAATTGCCCGATGGCCAGCGCCTTAGCGACCTGCTGGCGGCCTGCCCGTTTGTCGGCCTGGAACGCATCGCGGCGGCCTGACTCGCGGCCCGCCCCACCCTGCTGAATCGCATCAGTTACAGCGGTAACACCACCGCCGTAACAATGCGGTAACACATGCAATTGACTTCCCGTGTCCTCCTCACGACTATAGGCGTCCCGCTGCCGCCAACCGGCGCTAAAGGGCGCAATCCAGGCCTTATAAGCACTAATATCAAGAAAGTGCGCCTGTATAAACGAAGACTCACGCGCGTTACTCGCTGTTTCCAAGCGCCTGAACGAGGACCCTTTTCATGCCAGACGTTACCCTGACCACCTTGCAGAGTCTCAAGCTCAAAGGTGAAAAAATCAGCATGCTGACCTGCTATGACGCCACCTTCGCCCACGCCTGCTGCCAAGCCGGTGTCGAGGTGTTACTGGTGGGCGACTCCCTGGGCATGGTTCTTCAAGGGAATGACAGCACCCTGCCCGTCACCACGGATGAACTCGCCTACCACACCGCCAGCGTCAAGCGCGGTAACGACGGCGCCTTTATCATCGCCGACCTGCCGTTCATGGGTTACGCCACCCTCGAACAAACCTTCCAGAACGCCGGCAAACTGATGCAGGCCGGCGCACACATGGTCAAGGTGGAAGGCGCCGTCTGGCTCGCCGAGTCAATCCGTCTGCTGGCTGAACGTGGCGTGCCGGTGTGCGCGCACATGGGCCTGACGCCGCAGTCCGTGAATATCCTCGGCGGCTATAAGGTCCAAGGCCGCAATGAAGCCCAGGCGCGCCAGATGCGTGCCGATGCCATCGCGCTGGAACAGGCCGGCGCGGCGATGATCCTGCTCGAATGCGTGCCCAGCGAACTGGCTGCAGAAATCACCCATGCGGTTAAAGTGCCAGTAATCGGCATTGGGGCCGGGTCGGCCACCGACGGCCAGGTCCTGGTGTTGCACGACATGCTCGGCCTGTCGATGACCGGCCGCGTGCCGAAGTTCGTGAAGAACTTCATGTCCGGCCAGGACAGCATCCACGCTGCGTTGAGCGCATACGTTACCGAAGTCAAAGGCGTGACCTTCCCTGGCGCCGAACACGGATTCTCTGCATGAACACCGTAAAAACCGTCCGCGAACTGCGGGCTGCCGTCGCTCATGCCCGCAACGCCGGCAAACGCATTGGCTTTGTGCCCACCATGGGCAACCTGCACAGCGGGCACGCGACCCTGGTGGCCAAGGCTGCCCAGCAGGCGGACTTCGTGGTGGCAAGCATCTTCGTCAACCCGCTGCAGTTTGGTGCCGGCGAAGACCTGGACACCTACCCGCGCACCCTCGCCGCCGACCAGGAAAAGCTCCTGCAAGCCGGCTGCAACCTGTTGTTCGCGCCGACCGTCGAGGAAATGTACCCCGGCGGCATGACCGGCCAGACCCGCGTCAGCGTGCCGCAATTGTCCGAAGGCCTGTGCGGCGCCAGCCGTCCCGGGCACTTTGAAGGCGTGGCCACGGTGGTCAATAAGCTGTTCAACATGGTCCAGCCGGACATGGCCGTATTCGGCCAGAAGGACTACCAGCAACTGGCCGTGATTCGCGCCATGGTCCATGACCTGAACATGCCGATCCAGATCATCGGTGAACCGACCGTCCGCGCCGATGACGGCCTCGCGCTGTCATCGCGTAACGGTTACCTCACCGCTGAGCAGCGGGCGATCGCGCCGTTGCTGTACCGCAGCCTGAGTCAGATGGCCGCCGCCATCAAACACGGTGACCGCGACTTCGCCAAACTGCGGGCCGAACAGGTCCAGCAGATCGAGGCCGCCGGGATGCGCCTGGATTACCTCGAAGTGCGCCAAGGCGTCCACCTGCGTCCAGCCACGCCCGAGGATCGCGACGTAGTGATCCTGGTTGCGGCCTACCTGGGGGCGACACGCCTCATCGATAACCTGCACCTGAACCTCGACTGACCCCAGCCTGATGCGCCGGTATAAAAAAGTACCGGCCACAGCGCAGACAAAGCCAAGACATATCGACACGCTAGGTTTAATGTATTCGCCCTGCGCTATGGTTAGCGCTGTCCGGACCCCATTGCTTGGTGAACGAGTGGATGTTTCGGGCTTTGAAGTGTCCTAAAGGCAGTCCCCGTAATAAAAGGAAACCCGCAGCGATGGCGTACTACCGCACCCCTCATGACGTTACCGCTCTGCCCGCCTGGCAAGCGCTCAATCAACATCGCCAAGCCATGCAGGATTTCAGCATGCGCGACGCGTTCAATGCCAATCCTCAGCGTTTTTCCCAATTCACCTTGAGCAGCTGCGGGCTTTTCCTCGATTACTCGAAAAACCTGATCACCAGCGAAACCCGCGATCTGCTCGTGGACCTGGCCAAGGAAGTCGACCTTAAAGCCGCGATCGACGCGCTGTATGCCGGCGAGCCGGTGAACTCCTCCGAAGGTCGCCCTGCCCTGCACACCGCCCTGCGCCGCCCGGTGGGTGACAAGTTGTCGGTCAACGGCGTGAACATCATGCCGGACGTACACAAGGTGCTGAACCAGATCACCGACCTCGTGGGCCGCATCCACGACGGCCTGTGGCGTGGCTACAGCGAGAAGCCGATCACCGACGTGGTGAACATCGGCATCGGTGGCTCGTTCCTCGGCCCGGAGCTGGTCTCCGAAGCGCTGCTGTCCTACGCCCACAAAGGCGTGCGTTGCCACTATCTGGCGAATATCGACGGCAGTGAGTTCCACGAACTGACCATGAAGCTGCGCGCCGAGACCACGCTGTTCATCGTCTCGTCGAAATCGTTCAACACCCTCGAAACCCTGAAAAACGCCCAGGCCGCCCGCGCCTGGTACCTGGCCCAGGGTGGCTCGGAAGCCGAGCTGTATCGCCACTTCATCGCCGTATCGAGCAACAACGCGGCCGCCGTGGCCTTTGGTATTCGCGAAGAAAACATCTTCCCGATGTGGGACTGGGTCGGCGGCCGTTATTCGCTGTGGTCGGCCATCGGTTTGCCAATCGCCCTGGCCATCGGCATGTCGAACTTCAAGGAGCTGCTGTCCGGGGCCTACACCATGGACCAGCATTTCCAGAACACGCCGTTCGAACAGAACATGCCGGTGCTGCTTGGCCTGCTGGGTGTGTGGTACGGCAACTTCTGGGGCGCGCAGAGCCATGCGATCCTGCCCTACGACCACTACCTGCGTAACATCACCAAACACTTGCAACAGCTGGACATGGAATCCAACGGCAAGAGCGTGCGCCAGGACGGTACGCCAGTGTCCACTGATACCGGTCCGGTGATCTGGGGCGGCGTGGGCTGCAACGGTCAGCACGCGTACCACCAGTTGCTGCACCAGGGCACCCAACTGATCCCGGCCGACTTTATCGTGCCGATCGTCAGTTTCAACCCGGTGTCCGACCACCATCAGTGGCTGTACGCCAACTGCCTGTCCCAGAGCCAGGCACTGATGCTCGGCAAGACCCGCAGCGAAGCCGAAGCCGAACTGCGCGACAAGGGCCTGCCGGAAGCCGAAGTGCAGAAGCTGGCCCCGCACAAGGTGATCCCGGGCAACCGTCCGAGCAACACCCTGGTGGTCGAGCGCATCAGCCCGCGTCGCCTGGGCGCACTGGTCGCCATGTATGAGCACAAAGTGTTCGTGCAAAGCGTAATCTGGGGCATCAACGCCTTTGACCAATGGGGCGTGGAGCTGGGCAAGGAGCTGGGCAAAGGCGTTTACAACCGCCTGACCGGCGCCGAAGAAACCCCGGCCGACGATGCGTCGACCCAGGGCCTGATCAACTATTTCCGCGGTCGTCACCGCGGCTGACGTCGGTCACACAGGGCCGACGTCCATTTGGACGTCGGCCTTGAACCCTCCCCCTACTGGGTGCATCTTGATGACTTGTCGCAAAAACAAGAATAAGGATCGCTCATGTTCGATATCAGCACGTTTCCCATCGCCGATGCCGTCCGCCGGGCTGCGCAACTGAGTCAAGAGGACTACCAGCGCCTCTATCGCCAATCCATCGAACAGCCGGACACGTTCTGGGCTGAACAGGCCAAGCGCTTTCTCGACTGGATTACCCCCTGGCACACCGTCAATACTTCGGACATCAAGACCGGCGCCACCCAATGGTTTGCCGGCGGCCAATTGAACGTCAGCTACAACTGCATCGACCGCCACCTGGCGCAACGCGCCGATCAGCCGGCCTTCATCTGGGAGGGCGATGATCCGACCACGTCTTCCACCATCACCTACCGCCAACTGCACCAAAACGTCAGCCGCCTGGCCAATGTGCTGAAAAGCCGTGGCGTGAAAAAGGGCGACCGGGTGTGTATCTACATGCCGATGATTCCTCAAGCGGCCTACGCCATGCTCGCCTGTACGCGGATTGGGGCCGTGCATTCAGTGGTGTTTGGTGGTTTCTCACCCGACGCCCTGCGCGACCGCATTCTCGACGCCGACTGCCGCACGGTGATCACCGCCGATGAAGGCGTGCGCGGCGGCAAGCCGGTGGCGTTGAAACAAAATGTCGACAAAGCCCTGGCCAGTTGCCCGAACGTCAGCACCGTACTGGTGGTGGTGCGTACCGGGGCGGCCGTGAACTGGAGCGACGGCCGCGACCTCAACTATCAACAGGCCGTGAATGCCGCCAGCGACGACTGCCCGCCCGAGCCGATGGACGCCGAAGACCCGCTGTTTATCCTCTACACCTCCGGCAGCACCGGCAAACCCAAGGGCGTGCTGCACACCACCGGCGGCTACCTGCTGCAAGCCGCGATGACCTTCAAATACGTGCTCGATTACCGCGATGGCGAAGTGTTCTGGTGTACCGCCGATGTGGGCTGGGTCACCGGCCACAGCTACATCGTGTACGGTCCGCTGGCTAACGGCGCCACGTCGCTGATGTTCGAAGGCGTGCCCGGCTACCCGAGCAGCTCGCGCTTCTGGCAGGTCATCGACAAGCACCAGGTCAATATCTTCTACACCGCGCCCACAGCCCTGCGCGCGTTGATGCGCGAGGGGCACGCCCCGTTGGAAAACACCTCACGTGCCAGCCTGCGCCTGCTGGGCAGCGTCGGTGAACCGATCAACCCGGAAGCCTGGGACTGGTACTTCAACGCCGTCGGCGAACAACGCTGCCCGATTGTCGATACCTGGTGGCAGACCGAAACCGGCGGCATCATGCTCAGCCCGCTGGTCAGTGCCCAGCGCATCAAGCCTGGCTGTGCGACCCAACCGATGTTCGGCGTACTGCCGGTGCTGCTCGATGAACACGGCAAGGAAATCAACGGCCCCGGCAGCGGCGTGCTGGCGATCAAATCCAGTTGGCCGGGGCAGATCCGCAGTGTCTATGGCGACCCGCAGCGCATGATCGACACGTACTTCAAACCCTACCCCGGTTATTACTTCACCGGCGATGGCGCGCGGCGCGATGAAGACGGCGACTACTGGATCACCGGGCGCATCGACGATGTGATCAATGTGTCCGGCCACCGTATTGGCACCGCCGAGGTGGAAAGTGCCCTGGTGTTGCATGACTGGGTGGCCGAAGCTGCGGTGGTGGGGTATCCCCATGACATCAAAGGCCAGGCCATCTATGCGTTCGTCACGCCGATGAATGGCGTGGAGCCCAGCGATACGCTGAAAAAACACCTGCTCGAACTGGTCAGCAAGGAAATCGGCAGCTTTGCCAAACCGGAACTGATCCAATGGGCCACGGCCTTGCCGAAAACCCGCTCGGGTAAGATCATGCGGCGCATTTTGCGCAAGATCGCCTGCAACGAGTTGGACAGCCTCGGGGATACCTCCACCCTGGCCGACCCCAGCGTGGTCGCCGGCCTGATCGATAAACGCCTGAACCGATAGGAACCCGCGCGTCGCCATGGAATTTATCCGCAGCCGTATCGAAACCCAGTTGATGAGCCTCACCGGCTTGTCGCTGGGCCAGTTGGACCTGGAAAACCCCAAGGGCGACCCCGGCCTGTTCGGCCCGGACTCGGTCAGTTGGCAAGTGCATGGCGACTTCAGCAGCATGCTCATCGGCGGCATCAGCGCCTTGATGCTGCAAGCCTTGCACCCCTTGGCGCTGGCCGGCGTGTGGGACCATTCGAATTTTCGCCAGGACCTGCTCGGGCGCCTGCGCCGCACTTCGCAGTTCATCTCCGGCACCACCTTCGGCTCGCGCAAAGACGCCGAATGGCTGATCGAAAAAGTGCGCACCGTTCACCTTCAGGTCGTCGGGCATGCGCCGGACGGCCGCCCCTACGCGGCCAGCGACCCGGAGCTGCTGACCTGGGTGCATGTGGCGGAGGTCAGCAGCTTCCTCGCCGCTCATCTGCGTTATCGCAACCCGCACCTGTCGGGGCGTGATCAGGACCGTTACTACGACGAAATCGCGCTGGTCGCCGAACGCCTGGGCGCACGGAATGTGCCACGCTCACGCGAGGAAATTGCCGATTATCTGGCGTGTATTCGTCCGCAATTGTTGTGCGACGAGCGCAGCCGCGAAGTGCTGCGCCTACTGCTCGACGCGCCGGCTCCCAGCACGCTGGCTAAGCCCTTTGGCGCCCTGATGATGCAGGCCGGGATCGACCTGCTGCCGGACTGGGCGGGCGAAATGCTGGGGCAACACCCAAGCCCACTGCAACGCCAGTTGGTGCGGGCCGGGGTCAAGCGCAGCGCACCGTTGCTGCGCTGGGCGATGCGCAATGGCTCGGTGCAGCGCGCGCATCGGCGGATGGGGTTGATGTAGGCGACGCTCCATAACTGCTAAACTCCGCGCCCACCTTTACCCAGCAAGGCGCGCTCCATGTCTCCCCTGAACCAGGCGCTGCGCGCCGCCCTCGATCATCGTCAAGAGCTGATCAGCGAGCTGCATGCCCACGGCACCGACTGCTACCGGCTGTTCCATGGCAGCCAGGAAGGTGCCGGTGGCCTGACCATCGACCGCTATGGCCCGCAATTGCTGGTGCAGAGCTTCCACCAGGCGCTGGAAACCGCGGACCTGCTGCAGCTGCATCAACTGATCAACCAGCACATGGGCCTGGAATTGCTGCTGGTATACAACGATCGTTCCCGTGGCAACTCGCGGATCGACCGCGAAGACACGGTCTACCGCGCCACACCCGAGGCGCTGCAGGATCTGGTCGGCCACGAATGGGGCCTCAATTACCGCGTGCGTGGGCGCCATGCCGGGCAAGACCCGTTGCTGTTCCTCGACCTGCGCAACACTCGCGGCTGGGTCAAGGCACACAGTGCCGGCAAAAGCGTGCTGAACCTGTTCGCCTACACCTGTGGCGTGGGCCTGAGCGCTGCCGCCGGCGGTGCCCGTGAAGTGTGCAACCTGGATTTTGCCGAAGGCAACCTGGCGGTCGGGCGCGAAAACGGCCTGCTCAACCCGCAGCTGGCACCCATGACGTTCGTGCAATCCGATTATTTCCCGGCGATTCGCCAACTGGCCGGCCTGCCGATCACCCAGCGGCGCGGGCAGAAACTGCCGAGCTATCCCCGCCTGGAACCGCGTCAATATGACCTGGTGCTGCTTGACCCGCCGGCCTGGGCCAAGAGCGCCTTTGGCACCGTCGACCTGTTACGCGACTATCAAAGCCTGCTCAAGCCGGCGCTGCTGGCAACCGCCGATGACGGCGTGCTGATCTGCTGCAATAACCTGGCAAAAGTGAGCATGGACGACTGGCGTGAGCAGGTGCTACGTTGCGCCGAGAAAGCCGGGCGCCCGGTACGCGACTGGCAAGTCATGCCACCTGGCGCCGACTTTCCGTCGCAAGACCAGCAACCACCGCTGAAGACTCTGATCCTGCAGTTATAGGAATTTTCTGAAAGGGGCGGGCTCTTCGGAACCGAAAACCCGTGCCATACTCCAAGGCACTCCTGTTCAACGTAGATGGCGCCGCCCCATGCCCAAAGGATTGATTCGCGCCACTGGCGCCTTGTTGACTGCTGTCGCCCTATACAGCTTGCTGGGCTTTTTGATTTTGCCCGGCATTGCCCTTCGCATAGCCAACCAACAGTTGGCCAACTACGCTACGGTGCCGGCGCGCATCGAGCGTATCGAGCTCAACCCGTTCAGTCTGGAACTGACGCTGTGGGGCCTTAAAATCGGCGAACCCGGCAAGGAACAAGTGGGTTTCGAGCGGCTGTACGCCAACCTGCAACTCGACAGCCTGTGGACCCGCGCCCTGCACCTGGCCGATGTGCAACTCGACAAACCCAAGACCGAGTTGCTGTTCGACAAGTCCGGCCAGTTGAACCTCGCGCAGTTGTTCAAACTGCCGCCCAGCGAACCGACCCCGGCAGACCCCAACGCCAAGCCGTTCCCGCTGCGTATCGAGCGGATCAAGCTGGCAGGCGGCTATCTGCATTTCCAGGACCTGCGTCCCAGCGAGCCGATCGAGTTCCTCTACGACAAACTCGACTTCGAGCTGAAGAACCTCAGCACCCTGCCGGAAGACAATGCCGACATGACCCTGGTCGCCGCCGGCCCGGAAGGCGGGCAGATCGACTGGAAGGGTAACGTCAGCCTGGTGCCGATCACCTCCAAAGGCACCCTGAAAATCACCGACGGCAAGATGAAAGCCTGGTGGCCCTACGTGCGTGACGCACTGCCGTTGGTGCTCGAAGACGGCGTGCTCAACTTCAGCACCGATTACACATTCAGCCTGGCCAAAGAGACCGAGCTGAACCTGACCAACACCGCCGCCAGCATCGCGCCGTTCGCCATCAAGGCGCCGGATGGCCGGCCGCTGGTACGCCTGGAACGCCTGGACGTCAGCGAAACCACGATCGACCTGGCCAAGCAGCAAGTGATAGTCGGCAAGATCCGCAGCAACAAGCTGGAAACCTGGGCCGCCCGCGAAGCCGATGGGCAACTGGACTGGCAGAAACTGTTCGCCAGCCAGCCGAGCAAGCCGGCCAAGGCGCCGGAACCGGCCAGCGCGCCGGCGGCTGCCGACTCGCCAAAACCCGCTGCCGCAGCGCCCAGCAAACCTTGGCAAGTCCTGCTCAAGGATGTGCAACTGCGTAACTATCAGGTCCACCTGGCCGACCGCCAGGCCAAACCCGCCGTTGCACTGGAACTGGGCCCGCTGAACGTCGATGTGCAGAACTTCGACAGCCTCAACGGCAACCCCTTTACCCTCAAGGTCGACACCGGCCTGGGCAAGCAAGGCAAGATCCAGGCAACCGGCGAGGTCAACCTCAACCCGGTCAGCGCCAAGCTGAAAGTGAACACCCAGGATATCGACCTGCGGGTCGCGCAGTCCTATATCAGCCCGTTCATACGCCTGGAGCTGCGTAGCGGCATGCTCGGCAGCAACCTCGATGTGAACCTGAAAAGCACCGAGCCACTGGCCCTGCAGATCACCGGCCGGGCGCAGGTCGATCAGTTGCACACCCTCGACACCCTCAAGACCCGCGACTTCCTAAAATGGCAGCGCCTGGTATTGGAAGGCGTGAACTACCAGCATGGCAACAGCCTGTCGATCGACAAGGTCAACCTGCTGCAGCCCTACGTGCGTTTCATGATCAATGATGACCGCACCACCAACGTCGACGACCTACTGATCCCACAGCCGGCCAACAGCGGCGCCAAGCCGGCGGCCAAGGCGGCTGCCAGTAACGAAAAACCTCTGGGTATTCATATCGGGCAGATTGCGATCAACGACGGCTCGGCGAACTTCGCCGACTTCAGCCTCACGCCCAACTTCGCCACCGCGATTCAACAGCTCAACGGGCAGATCGGCACCATTGACAGCCGCCAGGCCAAACCGGCCAGTGTCGACATCAAGGGCAAGGTGGATCGCTATGCCCCGGTCACCATCAAAGGCAGCGTGAACCCGTTCGATCCGATGGCGGCGCTGGATATC
Source organism: Pseudomonas marginalis (assembly GCF_024169655.1). Taxonomy (GTDB): domain Bacteria; phylum Pseudomonadota; class Gammaproteobacteria; order Pseudomonadales; family Pseudomonadaceae; genus Aquipseudomonas; species Aquipseudomonas paraveronii. The sequence goes on from NZ_JALJWV010000001.1 coordinate 5,314,920, forward strand.
GCCACCAGCTTCAAACGTGTCGAACTGACAACCTTGACGCCCTACTCGGGTAAATTCGCCGGTTTCCGTATTCGCAAGGGTCGCCTTAACCTCGATCTGCATTATGTGATCATCAAAGGCCAGTTGAAGGCCGAGAACAAAGTGGTGGTCGAGCAACTGCAACTGGGTGAGAAGGTCGACAGTGCCGACGCAGTAGACCTGCCGATTCGCCTCGCGATCGCTCTGCTCAAGGACTCTGACGGCAAGATCTCGATTGAGCTGCCCGTCAGCGGCGACTTGAATAATCCGCAATTCAGCGTGATGCCGATCGTGTGGCAGACCTTGCGCAACCTGGTGGTGCGCGCAGCAACGGCGCCCTTCAAGTTTATCGGTGGGCTGGTGACCGGCGGTGGTTCGGAGGACCTCGGCAATGTCTCGTTCGCCGCAGGCTCCAGCGAACTGAACAAAGACGCCGAGGGCGCCCTGAACACCCTGGCCAACGCCCTCAAGGAGCGCCCAACCCTGCGCCTGGAAATCGAAGGCACCGCGGCTGCCGACAGTGACGGCAAGTTCCTGGCAGCGCAGCGCCTGGAGCGTGAATACCAGTACAACTACTACAAGATACTGCAGCGCCGTGGCGACAAGGTTCCGGCCCAGGCGTCCTTGCTGCAAGTACCGGAAAAGGAAAAAGCCCCGTTGCTCGAAGGTATCTACCGCACCCGCCTGAAACAACAACCACCGGCGGAATGGAAAAACCTGAGCGACGATGAGCGCACGGCCAAACTGAAGGACGGCGTGATCAAGTTCTGGAGCGGCAGCGACGTGCTGTTGCGCCAGCTCGGTCAGGACCGCGCGAGCACCATCAAGGACTACCTGGTGGACAAAGGGCAGTTGGAAGATGACCGGGTGTACTTCATCGATGCCAAACTGGGCCAAGCCGAGAAGGATGGCCGGGTGATAACGCCGATGCATCTGGACGCCGAGTAACCCCCGATCGTCATACACCGACGAAATGCAGAATAGAACAGGCCCCGACACATGTGCCGGGGCCTGTAATGACCACATCCCTATGGTCGGTCGCATGAACCCGTGAGGTGCATTGAGTGGATATCTAACTCACTCGTTGCCGCCGACGCCTAGTTCAGACGATTGATTGGGCGTTACTCTGCTTTCAGGCCATCGGCCGATACAGCTTTCACGCCTTTGATTTTCTTGGTGATGTTCACCGCGGTAGTTTTCTGCGCTTCAGTCACTGCGACGGAAGACGACAGGGAAACTACACCCTTGTTGGTTTCGACTTTGATGTCGGTACCAGGAATACCTTTCTCGGTGACCAAGTCAGCCTTCACTTTGGTAGTGATCCAAGTGTCCGAAGTGGCTTCCTTGGATTTGTCGATGTTGTCAGCTTTTACCGCACCGCCAGCCAGCAGGCCGTCAGCGGACACTGCGGTGACACCCTTGATACGCTTGGTGATGGCTACGGCAGTGGCTTTCTGCGAGTCGGAGATGGCAACGCTCGAAGACAGGGAAACCACACCTTTGTTGGTCTCGACCTTGATGTCCGAACCTGGGATGCCCTTTTCGGTCAGCAGGTCAGCTTTGACTTTGGTGGTGATCCAAGTGTCCGAGGTGGACTCTTTGGCTTTGGTCATTTCGCCAGCAGCCAGCGTCATAGGCGCCTGGGAGGTTTGAGCGAAGGCAACGTTGGCCATGGCCAGGGTCAGAGCGGTAGCAGTTGCGGTAGCGAGAGCGAACTTCTTCATACGAGTAACTCCTGTTTTATTAAAAGTCTGCAGTGTGTGTACCTTGATGCTGCAGCGTTAACAGGAATATTGCAGGCACTGTGCCAAGTCGAATCATACAAATAAAACCTTTAAAAACAACTAGTTAAGAGTTTTACCAGTTTTCGCATTCGTGCAATTTGCATGAAGCGGATCGTGCCTGCATGCAAGTTGCGGTTTTTGGATGTGATTAAGCGCCTGATTTTTCGGCATTTTCCTGCGTGCATAAAAAAAGGACTCCGAAGAGTCCTTTTTCAGCGTGAAGCCTGCGGGTGTTTAAACGCCCGAAGCCTTGGCTGCTGCCACGTCTTTGATGGACAGCTTGATGCGGCCGCGGTTGTCCACGTCCAGTACCAGCACTTCCACTTCCTGGCCTTCTTTCAGAATGTCGGTCACTTTCTCAACACGAGCGTCGCTCAGCATGGAGATGTGAACCAGACCGTCTTTGCCCGGCAGGATGTTGACGAATGCGCCGAAATCGACGATGCGCTCAACTTTACCGACGTAGATCTTGCCGATCTCGGCTTCGGCAGTGATGCCCAGAACGCGCTGACGCGCCGCTTCTGCAGCTTCCTTGGTTTCGCCGAAGATCTTGATCGAGCCGTCGTCTTCGATATCGATCGAAGCCTTGGTCTCTTCACAGATCGCACGAATGGTCGCGCCGCCTTTACCGATGACATCACGGATTTTGTCGGTGTCGATTTTCATCGCGATCATGGTCGGAGCATTTTCCGACAGTTCGGTACGGGACTGACCAATGATCTGGTTCATCTGACCGAGGATGTTCAGGCGCGCTTCCAGGGCTTGGCCCAGAGCGATTTCCATGATCTCTTCGGTGATGCCCTTGATCTTGATGTCCATCTGCAGCGCGGTCACACCTTTGGAGGTACCGGCTACCTTGAAGTCCATGTCGCCCAGGTGATCTTCGTCGCCCAGGATGTCGGTCAGGATGGCGAACTTCTCGCCTTCTTTAACCAGACCCATGGCGATACCGGCAACCGGTGCCTTCATTGGCACACCAGCGTCCATCAGTGCCAGGGAAGCACCGCAGACCGAAGCCATGGAGCTGGAACCGTTGGACTCGGTGATTTCCGACACCACACGGATGGTGTACGGGAACACGTCGGCGGCAGGCAGCATGGCCGCAATCGAACGACGGGCCAGACGGCCGTGACCGATTTCACGACGACCAGCACCACCCATGCGACCACACTCGCCCACCGAGAACGGAGGGAAGTTGTAGTGCAGCATGAACGGGTCTTTTTTCTCGCCTTCCAGGGTGTCCAGCAGTTGTGCGTCACGGGCAGTACCCAGGGTCGCAACGACCAGGGCCTGGGTTTCGCCACGGGTGAACAGCGCCGAACCGTGAGTCTTCGGCAGAACGCCGACTTCGATGTTCAGCGGACGCACGGTGCGAGTGTCGCGACCGTCAATACGTGGCTTGCCGTTCACGATGTTTTCGCGAACGGTGCGGTATTCGATTTCACCGAAAGCCGCTTTGACGTCGCTGGAAGAAGGCTGGCCTTCTTCACCGGACAGCTTGGCCACGACCTGATCCTTCAACTCGCCCAGGCGAGCGTAACGGTCGGCCTTGACGGTGATGGTGTAGGCCTGGGAGATCGCTTCGCCGAATTCGGAGCGGATAGCGCCCAGCAGTTCGGTGGCTTCGGCTTGTGGAGCCCAGGCCCAAGTTGGCTTGGCAGCTTCGGCAGCGAGTTCTTTAACGGCGTTGATCACAACCTGGAACTCGTCGTGAGCAAACAGTACAGCGCCCAGCATCTGGTCTTCGGTCAGCTCTTTGGCTTCCGATTCAACCATCAATACGGCTTCCGAGGTACCGGCAACGACCATGTCCAGGCTCGAGGCTTTTTGCTGCTCGTAAGTCGGGTTCAGCAGGTAGCCGGTGCTTTCGTGGAAAGCAACGCGCGCGGCGCCGATCGGGCCATCGAAAGGAATACCGGAGATGGCCAGGGCAGCCGAGGTACCGATCATCGCAGCGATGTCCGGATCGGTCTTTTTGCTGGTGGAAACGACGGTGCAGACAACCTGCACTTCGTTCATGAAGCCTTCTGGGAACAGCGGACGGATCGGACGGTCGATCAGTCGGGAAGTCAGGGTTTCTTTCTCGGAAGGACGGCCTTCGCGCTTGAAGAAACCGCCAGGGATCTTACCGGCAGCGTAAGTCTTTTCCTGGTAGTGAACGGACAGAGGGAAGAAGCCTTTGCTTGGGTCCGCGTGCTTGGCGCCAACAACGGTCACCAGTACGGTAACGTCGTCGTCAACGGTAACCAGCACTGCGCCGGAGGCTTGACGGGCGATACGGCCTGTCTCGAGGGTAACGGTCGACTGACCGAACTGAAATTTTTTGATAACCGGGTTCACGGTGTCCTACCTTCTTTGTGGCTCTTGGGGAACTTGTCTTCTTGCGAAATTCTTGGGCAATGTCGGGAATCGGCCCAACCCTTGTCCAGGGGTAAAACGTGTATCCAGATAAAACTTGAGGCTGGAAGCCTGCCATGGGCCAGCGGGAATCCCACTGACACACGACAAACAACCAACCTCTAGCGCAATCGCTTATTAGCGACGCAGACCCAGGCGACCGATCAGAGCCTGATAACGACCCAGATCCTTGCCTTTCAGGTAGTCCAGCAGCTTACGGCGCTGGTTTACCATGCGGATCAGACCACGACGGGAGTGGTGATCTTTACCGTTGGCCTTGAAGTGACCTTGCAGCTTGTTGATGTTGTGGGTCAGCAGTGCAACTTGCACTTCTGGCGAACCAGTGTCACCAACAGCTTGCTGATAGTCAGCTACGATTTGTGCTTTTTCTTGAACGTCGAGAGCCATGAGGCAATCCTTTTTTCAGGAAACCACCCAAAGGGCAGTTTCAACAGGCCAGGGACAAATCCCTGTATCTAAAAATGAGTAGTGACCGTGCCTGCTAACAGCCACCCTCGTTCCAGTTTGCATAAAAACTACTGCGCTTTTACCACAAACTGGTTCCGGTCATTCTGACCGAATCAGTCGACGCGGCGCGATGCGCCCGTCTTCGCTCACTTCACCGATACCGATAAAGCGACCGTTATGATCCTGTACCCGCACCATGCCGAATTTCGGGGCGTCCGGGGCACGTACCGGCTGGCCGTTGAGCCAGTAGAACGCGCTGTGCTCCGAAAAGTGCAGCAATGGCCAATCGAGCAAACCGCTGTCCGATGGCATCAGAAAGCGATCAACCGCTTCATTGCCGCCTTCGGCGTGTACCGCTTCCAACTCTTCCAGCGTAACCGTCTGGGCCAGACTGAAAGGGCCGGCCTGGGTGCGTCGCAGTTCAGCAACATACGCGCCGCAACCGAGCGTTTCACCAATATCTTCCACCAGGGTACGGATATAGGTGCCTTTGCTACAGTCCACGGCCAGGCGTGCGGTGTCGCCTTCACAGGCGAGCAATTCCAAGCGCGCAATAGTAACAGAACGCGGTTCGCGCTCCACTACTTCGCCCGCACGTGCCAGCTTGTAAAGTGGCTGCCCATCCCGCTTGAGCGCCGAGTACATCGGCGGTATCTGGCTGATTTTCCCACGAAAAGCGGGCAAAGCAGCCTCGATATCAGCACGACCAACGGTCACGTCGCGAACCTGCAAAACATCACCTTCGGCATCGGCCGTGGTGGTGGTCTTGCCCAGTTGCATCAGGGTTTCGTAACCCTTGTCGGAATCGAGCAGGTATTGCGAGAACTTGGTGGCCTCGCCAAAGCACAACGGCAACACGCCGGTGGCCAGCGGATCGAGGCTGCCGGTGTGGCCGGCCTTCTCGGCATTGAGCAGCCAACGGACTTTCTGCAACGCCGCATTGGAGGTAAAGCCAATGGGTTTATCGAGCAGAATGATGCCGCTGACGTTGCGACGGATACGTTTGACCTGAGCCACCGCTTACTCCTTGGCGTCTTCAGGTGTGGACGGGTGCTGATTATCCTCAGCCACGGCGCGCTCGATCAGTGCCGACAGATGCGCACCACGCACGACGCTTTCGTCGTAGTGGAAGTGCAACTGAGGCACGCTGCGCAGCTTCATTTCGCGGGCCAACTGCATGCGCAGGAAACCTGCAGCCGAGTTGAGCACCTTGATGCTTTGCGCAATTTCTTCGCTGCTGTCCTCACCCATCACGGTGATGAAGATTTTGGCGTGACCCACGTCACGGCTCACGTCAACGGCGGTGATGGTGACCAGGCCAACACGAGGGTCTTTGACTTCGCGACGGATCAGTTGGGCCAGCTCGCGCTGCATCTGATCGCCGATACGCTGGGTACGGCTGTATTCTTTTGCCATGTCTTGTTACCTGTTACTGCCACACGGTGAAACCCGTGGGGTCTGAAAGCGGCAAACGCCCGGCCTGACAAAAGCCAGACCGGGCGTTGCGTTTAGAGTCCGGACGCTGCGCGGGGCATTTGCATGCCCACACACGGCGTGGCTCCTGAAGTGCGCGAGTTAGAGGCTGCGAGCAACCTGAACCTTCTCGTAGACTTCGATCTTGTCGCCAGCCTTGACGTCGTTGTAGCTCTTGACGCCGATACCGCATTCCATGCCGGCACGTACTTCGGAAGCGTCATCCTTGAAGCGGCGCAGGGATTCCAGCTCGCCTTCGAAGATAACGATGTCTTCACGCAGTACACGGATTGGACGGTTACGGTGCACAACACCTTCGATAACCATGCAACCGGCGATCGCGCCGAATTTCGGCGAGCGGAACACGTCACGCACCTCGGCGATACCCAGGATGTTCTCCCGAACGTCGCTGCCAAGCATGCCGGTAAGGGCTTTCTTGACGTCTTCGATGATGTCGTAGATGACGTTGTAGTAACGCATGTCCAGGCCTTCCTGCTCGACGATCTTGCGAGCGCCAGCATCGGCACGCACGTTGAAGCCGAACAGTACAGCGTTGGAAGCCAGTGCCAGGTTGGCGTCGGACTCGGTGATACCACCGACACCGCCACCGACGACACGCACTTGCACTTCGTCGTTACCCAGGCCGTTCAAGGCGCCGTTCAACGCTTCGAGGGAACCACGAACGTCAGATTTGAGGACGATGTTGAGCGTCTTCTTCTCTGCCTGGCCCATGTTTTCGAAGATGTTTTCCAGCTTGCCGGCGTGAGCGCGAGCCAGTTTGACTTCGCGGAACTTGCCTTGACGGAACAGAGCCACTTCACGGGCTTTCTTCTCGTCCGCCAGCACGCTCATCTCGTCGCCAGCGTCCGGGGTACCGTCCAGGCCGAGGATCTCGACAGGGATGGAAGGACCGGCTTCCTTGATTGGCTTGCCGTTCTCGTCGAGCATGGCACGTACACGGCCGTAGTTCGAACCGACCAGCACCATGTCGCCTTGACGCAGGGTGCCGTCTTGAACCAGAACGGTTGCGACCGGGCCACGACCTTTGTCGAGACGCGACTCAACCACAACACCGCGACCTGGGGCCGATGGCGTCGCTTTCAGTTCGAGTACTTCAGCTTGCAGCAAGACCGCTTCGAGCAGTTCGTCCACGCCAGTACCGACTTTCGCCGAAACCGAAACGAACGGCGTATCACCGCCCCACTCTTCAGACGTCACGCCGTGAACCGACAGTTCGCTACGGATGCGATCGAGATCGGCGCCCGGCTTGTCGATTTTGTTCACGGCCACAACCAGTGGAACACCTGCGGCCTTGGCGTGTTGGACAGCTTCAATGGTCTGCGGCATCACGCCGTCGTCCGCTGCAACCACCAGGATCACGATGTCAGTCGCCTTGGCACCACGGGCACGCATTGCGGTAAACGCGGCGTGACCTGGGGTGTCGAGGAAGGTGACCATGCCGCGATCGGTTTCAACGTGGTACGCGCCGATGTGCTGGGTGATACCGCCGGCTTCGCCAGCAGCTACCTTGGCACGACGGATGTAGTCGAGCAGCGATGTCTTACCATGGTCAACGTGGCCCATTACGGTCACAACTGGCGCACGGGAGAACGTCTCACCTTCAAACTTCAGGGACTCGGCCAGGGAATCTTCCAGGGCGGTGTCGCTGACCAGGGTCACTTTGTGGCCCAGTTCTTCGGCTACCAGTTGAGCAGTTTCCTGATCAAGCACCTGGTTGATGGTCGCTGGAGTACCCAGTTTGAACATGAACTTGATGATTTCAGCAGCCTTGACCGACATCTGATTGGCGAGATCGCCAACAGTGATGGTCTCGCCGATCTGCACATCACGCACGACAGGGCCGGTTGGGCTCTGGAAACCGTGGGCGTTGCGTTTTTTCAGCTTGGCCTTGCCGCGACCACCACGACGGAAGCTATCGCTTTCTTCGTCGGTAGTACGTGGCGCAACGCGTGGAGCAGGCGCTTTCTCTTTGACCGAGGCGCGATGCGGAGCGTTTTTGCGCTCGCCATCACCGCCGCCACCGCGACGACTATTATCGTCGGCACGTGGTTTGTCCGGACGACGAGGTTCGTCACGCTTGCGGGCGTCAGCAGCAGGTGCTGGTGCAGCGGCAACCGGAGTGGCCTCACGCACAGCTTCTACTGGCGCAGCAGGAGCGGCGACCGCTTCAGTACCAGCAGGTTGCGCAGCAGTAGGCTGGCGACGCGCTTCTTCTTCGGCGCGACGCTTGGCTTCTTCTTCAGCCTTCTGACGAGCAGCATTTTCTACTGCGCGACGCTCTTCCAGATCGCGTTTGCGCTCGGCTTCGATTTCTTCCGGGCTGCGCTGTACGAAGACTTTCTTCTTGCGTACTTCAACGCTGATGCTCTTGCTACCAGCAACACGCAGGGTGCTGGTGGTTTTGCGCTGCAATGTAATCTTGCGCGGTTCTTCCACTTTCGCCTTGTGGCTGCTCTTCAAGTGAGTCAGCAAAGACTGCTTCTCACTATCGCTCACACCTTCATCGGCGGCGGTGTGCGGCAGACCTGCCTCACGCATCTGCTGCAACAGGCGCTCTACCGGTGTTTTGACCTCATCGGCCAGTTGTTTCACCGTGACTTGCGTCATGCACTTCTCTCCTCAGGCCGCGCCTAATTACTCGAACCAATGGGCTCGGGCGGCCATGATCAACTTGCCGGCACGATCATCGTCAATGCCGTCGATGTCGAGCAGATCGTCAATAGACTGCTCGGCCAGGTCTTCGCGGGTAATTACGCCGCGCACCGCCAGTTCCATCGCCAAATCCTTGTCCATACCCTCAAGCGAGAGCAGGTCTTCGGCCGGATGGGCGTCTGCCAGCTTTTCCTCAGTAGCGATGGCTTTAGTCAACAAACGATCCTTGGCCCGAGCGCGAAGCTCGTTGACGGTGTCTTCGTCAAAGCCATCGATGTTGAGCATTTCTTCCAACGGTACGTAGGCAATCTCTTCCAGGCTGGTGAAGCCTTCATCTACCAGCACCTGCGCCAGGTCTTCGTCGACTTCCAGCTCGTCGATGAAGTTGCGCAGGATGTCACCGGTTTCAGCTTGCTGCTTAGCCTGGATGTCCGATTCGGTCATCACGTTCAGGGTCCAGCCGGTCAGTTGGCTGGCCAGACGCACGTTCTGACCTCCACGACCAATGGCCTGAGCCAGATTGTCAGCGCCAACGGCGATGTCCATGGCATGGGCATCTTCGTCAACGATAATTGCCGCCACTTCAGCCGGCGACATGGCGTTGATCACGAACTGCGCCGGGTTATCATCCCACAGGACGATATCCACACGCTCACCGCCCAACTCGCCCGACACTGCCTGGACGCGCGAACCGCGCATACCAATGCAAGCGCCCTGCGGGTCGATGCGTTTGTCCTTGGAGCGGACCGCGATCTTGGCGCGCGAACCCGGGTCGCGGGCCGCAGCCATGACTTCGATCAGGCCTTCGGCGATTTCCGGCACTTCGATACGGAACAGCTCGATCAGCATTTCCGGCGCGGTACGCGACAGGATCAACTGAGGGCCGCGGTTCTCAGTGCGGATTTCCTTGAGCAACGCACGCAGACGCACGCCGACACGGAAGGTTTCGCGAGAGATGATGTCTTCGCGGGCCAGCAACGCTTCGGCGTTGTTGCCCAGGTCAACGATCACGTTGTCGCGGGTGACTTTTTTCACGGTGCCGGAGATGATTTCCCCCAGGCGCTCGCGATAGGCGTCAACGACTTGAGCACGCTCGGCTTCGCGAACCTTCTGCACAATGACCTGCTTGGCAGTTTGCGCAGCAATACGGCCGAACTCGATCGATTCGATCTTTTCTTCGACAACATCACCGACATTGGCGCCAGGGTGCGTTTCAGCAACCTTGCTCGGCCAGGTTTCGATGGCCGGATCATCAAGATCGGCTTCTTCAACGACCGTCCAGCGACGGAAAGTCTCATAGGCACCGGTGTGGCGGTTGATTTCCACACGCAGATCAACTTCGTCTTCAAAACGCTTTTTGGTAGCAGTGGCCAGGGCCAGCTCCAGCGCTTCAAAAATCACGTTTGCCGGTACGCCCTTTTCATTGGATACCGACTCAACAACCAGCAGTACTTCTTTGCTCATCGTACGCCTCGCCTTTCGCAAGCCATTGGATCCGCGGGATCCGCGTCTCAGTCAAAACTGGGAATAATGTTGGCCTTGTCGATCATATCGATCGGCAACAGGAACTCATGGTCTTCTACTTGCACCACGACATCCTGCTCTTCTACACCGCGCAGAAGGCCCTGAAAATTGCGCCGCCCTTCAAAGGGCGATCGCAGCTTGATTTTCACTTGTTCACCGGCAAATTTTGCAAACTGCTCGAGAGTGAACAGTGGGCGTTCCATGCCAGGCGAGGAAACTTCGAGGGTGTACTCAACAGCGATTGGATCTTCAACATCCAGGACACCACTGATCTGACGGCTGACAATGGCACAATCGTCCACCAGCACGCCGCCCTCTTTATCAATATAAACGCGCAACATTGAGTGGCGACCTTGAGCCGAAAACTCAATACCCCAGCATTCATAGCCCAGGGCCACGACCACCGGGGCCAGCAAGGCCTGCAACTCTTCTAGCTTGCTCGACACCTGAACCCCCTCGTGCATGTATGTGCATGCTGTGCAAAATAAAAAAATGGGCGAAACGCCCATCCTTGAAACGCCGTCGAATAGCGGCGTTGAAAGTGTCCAGCTAACAAAAAGCCCCTTAATAAGGGGCTCCGCTAAAACTGGTTGCGGGGGCCGGATTTGAACCGACGACCTTCGGGTTATGAGCCCGACGAGCTACCAGACTGCTCCACCCCGCGACAAAGCTGGGGCGGAAGTATACGACCGATCCCTTGCAGGGTCAATGTAACCTTCCACCTACAAGAAAGCCCGCAACAGCGGGCTCTCCTGATAATTGGTACCGAGAAGGGGACTCGAACCCCTACACCCTATGGGCACAACCACCTCAAGGTTGCGTGTCTACCAATTCCACCACCTCGGCAATACAGCGTTTACAACCCTTCTTACTTTTGCTCTTGAGCTGGAGGTACGTCAGTCGCTGGAGTAGCCGACTTTTGCTCTTGAAGCACCGGGACATCATCAGAAGCCGGCTTTGCTTTTGGTACTTCCAACACTGCTGGGTTTGGCAAACCTACTTGAGTCAGCACATGAGCTTTCTCTTTAGCAAAGTAACCTAACCCTAAGCTGGTTATGAAGAAACCTGCGGCAAGTATAGCAGTAAACTTACTAAGAAAGGTAGAGGAACCTTGGCTTCCGAATACAGTATTTGAAGCACCTGCACCGAAAGACGCACCAGCATCCGCACCTTTACCCTGTTGCAACAAAACCAGGGCAATTACGCCCAGGGCAGCCAACAGATGAAAAACGACTACGACTGTTTCCAGCATTTTTTCAGTTTCCCGCGGCGCGACAAATCGCACCGAACTCATCTGCATTCAGGGAAGCTCCACCAATGAGCCCCCCATCGATATCCGGCATGCCGAACAGTTCGACCGCATTGGCCGCCTTCACGCTGCCGCCGTATAGAAGCCGCACACCTTGTGCGACCTCAGAATTCTCTGCCGCCAACTGTGCGCGGATGGCTGCATGCACATCCTGCGCCTGTTGCGGTGTTGCAGTCAGCCCGGTGCCAATGGCCCAGACCGGCTCGTAAGCAATGACTGCCTTCGCAAACGCACCAACACCCAACTCTTCGATGATGCTGCCCAACTGACGCGAGACAACCTCAAAGGTATTGCCCGATTCACGCTGCTCAAGGGTCTCCCCTATGCACAACACTGGAATCAAGCCACAAGCCTGTGCCGCCGCGAACTTGCGATTGAGTGTTCCGTCACGCTCGCCCATCAACTGACGGCGCTCGGAGTGCCCAATAAGCACATAGGAACAACCCGCATCAACCAACTGACTTGGCGAAATCTCACCTGTCAGCGCACCTTGCATGGGTTCCATCGCAGAATTCTGCGCACCGATCTGAATCGACTTACCTTTCAAGCCATCAACCACTTGGTTGATATGCAAGCAAGATGGAAAAACCGCGACATCAACACCGCTCGGCAAAGCCAAATGACGAAGGCCATTGATCAGCTCAGCGACACTGGCGCGGGTACCGTGCATCTTCCAGTTACCAGCTACCATAGTGCGACGCATGCTGTACCTCGTCGGTCAAAGTGGGCGCAGATGTTACCCAACCACATCATCACTGGCAAGCCGAATTCAGGCGCAAACTTCAGTTACCAGTTTTGCCAGGTCTTCGGCATGGCCGCGAACCTGGGTTTCGTCCTCGCCTTCGACCATGACGCGCACCAGAGGCTCTGTGCCAGACTTGCGCAGCAACACTCGCCCACGCCCCGCCATTGCCAGGGTCACGCGCTCGCAGGCCGCTTTGACAGCCGGATGTTCGATCGGGTTGTCGCCACCGGAAAAACGCACATTGAGCAGCACCTGCGGGCACTTGCGCAAGGCCTGACGCGCCTGGGCCAGGCTCTCCTGGCGACGGCGCAACGACAACAATACCTGCAGCGCTGCAATGATCGCGTCGCCCGTGGTGGTGTGCTGGAAGCACACGACATGGCCGGAGTTCTCGCCACCGATCTGCCAATTGCGCTCCTGCAGCTCGGCAATTACATAGCGATCCCCGACATTGGCCCGCACAAAAGGAATTCCCAGCTCGGCCAGCGCCAACTCCAACCCGAGATTGCTCATCAGCGTGCCGACAACACCACCCTGCAGCCGATTACGCTCATGCAGGTCGCGAGCAATGATGAACAGCAGGTCATCGCCATCAACCACGGCGCCGGTGTGATCCACCATCAAGACGCGGTCGCCGTCACCATCAAAGGCAATACCCAGGTCCGCATGCTCGGCGAGGACGGCAGCCTGCAGTTGTTCCATATGCGTGGAGCCGCAGTTGTCGTTGATGTTCAACCCGTTAGGCTGGGCCGACAGCACCGTCACTTCCGCACCCAGCTCCTTGAATACGCTCGGCGCCACCTTATAGGTCGCACCATGAGCACAGTCGACGACGATCTTAAGCCCGGCGAAATTGGTGCTGCTTGGCACACTGCTCTTACAGAACTCGATATAACGGCCAGAGGCGTCATTGATCCGCGACACCTTGCCCAACTTGCTGGACTCGACCACCGTCATCGGCGCATCCAGCAGCTCTTCGATCATCAACTCGATCTCGTCCGGCAGCTTGGTGCCCTGCCCCGAGAAAAACTTGATGCCGTTGTCATCATGAGGATTGTGCGAAGCACTGATCACAATACCGGCCTCAGCGTGAAAGGTACGCGTCAGGTAAGCGATCGCCGGGGTCGGCATAGGGCCCAGCAGCATCACATCAGCCCCGGCGGCGGACAATCCAGCCTCCAGCGCAGACTCAAACATATAGCCCGAGATACGCGTGTCCTTGCCTACCAGGATGCGACACGCGCCCATGCTGCGGAACGCCATGCCTGCCGCCCAACCCAGCTTGAGCATGAAATCGGGGGTAATCGGAAACTCGCCGACCCGACCACGAATACCGTCGGTGCCAAAGTATTTCTTTGTCATAAGTGCTCCATCATTCTTATTCGGCCGATTCTACTGCGGCAAGCATGCGGACAACATCCACGGTCTCGGCGACATCATGCACCCGCAAGATGCGCGCACCCTTGGTCACAGCAAGTGCCGCAAGCGCCAACCCGCCATAAAGCCGCTCGCCCACCGGACGATTCAGCGCCTGACCTATCATGCTCTTGCGCGAAACGCCGACCAACAAAGGCCGACCCAGGGCATGCAAGGCTTCCATATGCTTGAACAGACTTAGATTGTGCTGCAGGGTCTTGGCGAAGCCAAACCCCGGATCGAGGATGATCTTGTCGGCAGCGATCCCTGCTGCGGCGCATTGAGCAATGCGATCAGCCAGGAACCCACTCACTTCGCCAACCAGATCATCGTAGTGCGGATTATCCTGCATATTGCCGGGCTCACCCAGCATATGCATCAGACAGACCGGCAGGCCGGTAGCCGCGGCAGCGTCCAGCGCGCCATCACGTCGCAACGAACGCACATCGTTGATCAGCCCCGCCCCCAGGCGAGCCGTTTCGCGCATCACGGCCGGGGTCGATGTATCCACTGAAATGATCACATCCAACTCGCGAGCGATGCGCTCGACGATCGGCGCCACCCGCTCCAACTCCTCCACGGGAGAAACAACGCGAGCGCCAGGCCGGGTCGACTCGCCGCCGACATCGATCAAGGTCGCACCCGCCGCCACCATCGCCTCGGCGTGACGCAACGCAGCATCGAGCTGATTGAAGCGGCCACCATCGGAAAAGGAATCGGGGGTTACATTAAGAATGCCCATGACATGTGTATGGGCCAAATCAAGAACCCGGTTGCCGCAAGGCAACCGGGTAGAGGACGACGCAGAAGTCATTTCAAACCTTAGTGGTCAGCTGCAGGACCGCCGATCGGGTTTTCAGGGCGTTCGTTCTGAACCACTGGCGGCGTGCCAGAGGTGCCCGAACCACCTTCCCAATCGCGAGGTTCACGCGGTGTACGGCCAGCCATGATGTCGTCGATCTGGTCGGCATCAATGGTTTCGTACTTCATCAGCGCATCCGCCATAGCATCAAGCTTGTCGCGGTTTTCGGTGAGGATCTGCTTGGCCGTGCCGTAGCACTGGTCAATGATGCTGCGCACTTCGGAGTCGATCAGCTTGGCTGTCTCACCGGAGAAGCTGGCACTTTGACCGCCACCGCCACGCCCCAGGAACACTTCGCCTTCTTCCTCGGCGTACATCAAAGGGCCGAGTTTTTCCGACAAGCCCCACTTGGTCACCATGTTCCGCGCAATCTGGCTGGCGCGCATGATGTCGTTGGAAGCGCCGGTGGTTACACCGTCAAAGCCCAGGGTCATCTCTTCGGCAATTCGGCCACCGTACAGCGAGCAGATCTGGCTGATCAGCGCACGCTTGGAGAGGCTGTAGCGATCCTCTTCCGGCAGGAACATGGTGACACCCAGCGCCCGACCACGAGGAATGATCGACACTTTGTACACCGGGTCATGCTCAGGCACGACGCGCCCTACGATAGCGTGACCCGCTTCGTGATAAGCGGTGTTCTGCTTCTCTTTCTCGGACATGACCATGGATTTGCGCTCGGCGCCCATCATGATCTTGTCTTTCGCCAGTTCGAACTCTTTCATTTCAACGATGCGTTTGCCGGTACGGGCCGCAAATAGCGAAGCCTCGTTCACCAGGTTGGCCAGGTCAGCACCGGAGAAGCCTGGCGTACCGCGGGCAATCACGGCCGGAGCCACGTCGTCGCCCATCGGCACTTTACGCATGTGTACTTTCAGGATCTGTTCACGACCACGGATATCCGGCAAGCCAACCACGACCTGACGGTCGAAACGGCCTGGACGCAGCAATGCAGGGTCCAGTACGTCCGGACGGTTGGTTGCGGCAATGACGATGATGCCGTCATTCATTTCAAAACCATCCATCTCCACCAGCAACTGGTTGAGGGTTTGCTCACGCTCATCGTGACCACCGCCCATGCCAGCACCACGATGGCGACCGACGGCGTCGATTTCATCGATAAAGATGATGCATGGTGCGTGTTTCTTGGCCTGCTCGAACATGTCACGAACACGGCTGGCACCGACACCAACGAACATCTCGACGAAGTCCGAACCGGAAATGGTGAAGAAAGGCACTTTGGCTTCGCCGGCAATGGCCTTGGCCAGCAAGGTTTTACCGGTCCCCGGAGGGCCAACCATCAGCACGCCGCGAGGAATGCGACCGCCCAGACGCTGGAATTTGCCCGGATCACGCAGGAACTCGACCAGCTCGCCCACTTCTTCCTTGGCTTCGTCGCAACCGGCGACATCACCCAGGGTTGTCTTCACTTGGTCTTCGGAGAGCAGGCGCGCCTTGCTCTTGCCGAAACTCATCGGCCCGCCCTTGCCTCCCGCACCACCTTGCATCTGGCGCATGAAGAACATGAACACGGCAATGATCACCAGGATCGGGAAGCTCGCCACCAGGAGTTGAGTCCAGATGCTCTGCTGCTCAGGCAGCTTGCCTTCGACAACCACGTGGTTATCCACCAGGTCGCCGATCAGACCGTTGTCCTGGATCGCCGGACGAATGGTCTTGAAGCCGTCGCCATCGCTGCGCTTGCCGGTAATCACGTAGCCATCAACCGCTACGCGCTCGACCTTGCCATCCTTAACTTGCTGGATGAAGTCGGAATAGTTGAGGGTCTGCGGCTCGTTAGGGCTGGAGAAGTTGTTCATCACCGTCACCAGGACAGCCGCGATGATCAACCACAGGATCAGATTCTTTGCCATATCGTTCAATTAACTACCCTCTGAAGCAAGCTCCGCTACTGGCGCGCGCTTCGCATGATATTCACCAGCCTAACTTACTACATTACCTACAACTCTGGCAGGCACCGTCTGTAACCCTTTGTGAAACTTTGACTACACAATATTCGTAAAGCTTCGTGACGAAAGCGATATAAAAAAACCTATCGACTCCCTTCAAACCCTCAAAGACGCTCATCACTGGCTGCGCCTTCGATCCCGCGGAACCCCCGCGCCAGCAGATATTGCTCGCGAGACCGGTCCCGGGAAGAGTCCGGTTTGCGCATCTGCACCTTGTCAAACAGCTTGCGGATGTTCTTGTGGTACTCGTCGAAACCCTCACCCTGGAAGACTTTGACCAGGAAATCACCACCCGGACGCAATACCCGCCCCGCCAGATCCAGCGCCAACTCGCACAGGAACATGGCTCGCGGCATATCAACAGCCGGTAATCCACTCATATTGGGGGCCATGTCGGAAATCACAAGGTCCACCTGCGAATTTCCCACCGCCTGCAGGATCTCCGCCAACACCGCGTCCTGGGTAAAGTCACCATGAACGAAGGTCACATCCGGGATGCTGTCCATCTCCAGAATGTCGGAAGCGATCAAGCGGCCTTGACCACCAATCAGACGACTGGCCACCTGAGACCAGCCACCTGGGGCGGCCCCCAGGTCGATCACGCTCATGCCGGGGCGGAACAATTTGTCCTTTTCCTGCAGCTCAAGCAGCTTGTAGCTGGCCCGGGAGCGGTAGCCGTCCTTTTGCGCCTTTTTGACGTAAGGGTCGTTGAAATGCTCTTGCAGCCACTTAAGGCTAGTTTTGGAACGGGCCACGGGCCACCTCGAAAAATAAAACGGGTCGTGATTAACTGGGCGGTCCCGGACTCGCTCGGGTAAACTGGCCGCCGCTTTTTACAAGATCAGACGCAGGGGTCAGATTATGCCGCTCACTCAAGAGCAGAAGAAACAGTACAAATCCATTGGCCACCATCTGAAACCAGTTTTGATCGTGGCCGACAACGGTTTGACTGAAGGTGTGTTAGCCGAACTTGAACGCGCATTGGGCGATCACGAACTGATCAAGATCAAGGTCAACATCCTTGACCGCGAAGCGCGCCTGGCCGCCATTGCAGAACTGTGCAAGGTTGGCAAGGCAGACCTGGTTCAGGTCATCGGCAAGATGGCGCTGCTGTATCGCAAGAACTTCAGCGTCAACAAGCAACTGTCGAACGTTCATCGCTTCAAATGACAACAAGGGTCACGGGCGTGCTTAGCGCGCCCCGCCACTCCACCCCGGCGCCGGTTGCATCACCAGCACCAGACCGGAAAACCCTAGCACAAGATAGCTGAATAGCTGCCAGCGCAACGCTTCCGGCAGCCACACATGCACGATGCAATACATTGCACACGCATACAGCGCCATCAACAGCAGTTGGCCGCGAATATCCCGCCACAAACTCCCCAAGCCTTCGGCCTTGATCAGCACCAGCGCCTGAAGCGTCACGCACGCCGCCGCAAAACCCACCAGCAGCGCACTCAGTAATCCATTGATCTCATCGATCAACAAAGGCGCCAGGCCAATCAGGCCCAACGCCGGTAACACGCCAATATGCAGCAACCACAGGCCGCCCACCCAAAGCATCTGGGCAAACTGCCAAAGCATGGCGCCCGCACGAAGCGGGCGCCGCCTTTCAGACATGGCGAACTTCGACAATCTCATACTCGATCACGCCACCGGGCGTTTTCACAACCACCACATCCCCCTCTTCCTTGGCAATCAAGGCACGGGCCAGTGGCGAACCGACGGAGATCTTGCCGAGTTTGAAGTCAGCCTCGTCCTCACCCACGATGTGGTAGACCACGCTTTCGTCAGTCTCGACGTTGGCGATTTCCACCGTGGTGCCGAAAATCACTTTGCCGGTGTGCGGGATGGTCGTGACATCGATGATCACCGCATTCTGCATACGGCCTTCGATATCACGTATCCGCGCCTCGACCATACCCTGCTGCTCGCGGGCAGCGTGGTATTCAGCGTTTTCCTTCAAGTCACCCAGCTCGCGGGCCGTACCGATGTCCTGGCTCAGCTTTGGACGGACGACCTTGGTCAGATGGGCGTGCTCCTCTTCCAGGGCCTTGGCGCCCCGGACGGTCATTGGGTATTTGATCATGCCTTCAATCCTGCGTGTAGATCCTGCAAGCGACGCACGGTCTTTTCCGGACCGAACTTAAGCGCTTCGCAGATAGCTTCGCCAGCAGCAATGGTAGTGGTGCAGTAAATCTTGTGCTGCAAGGCATTACGACGAATGGAGTAAGAATCCGCGATCGACTGACGACCCTCGGTGGTGTTGATGATCAGGGTGACTTCGTCATTCTTGATCATATCGACCACGTGCGGACGGCCTTCCGTCACCTTGTTCACGCGACGCACTTTCAGGCCCGCCGCTTCAATCAGCTTGGCGGTCCCGGCGGTGGCCACGATCTCGAAGCCCAAGTTGATCAGATCACGGGCCACGCCTGCAACCAGTGGCTTGTCATCATCGCGCACGCTGATGAAAGCAGTACCGCCGGTTGGCAGCACTTCGCTGGCGCCCATCTGGGCCTTGGCAAAGGCTTCACCGAAGGTATCGCCCACGCCCATCACTTCACCGGTGGACTTCATCTCTGGGCCCAGGATCGGGTCCACACCAGGGAACTTGGCGAATGGGAACACCGCCTCTTTCACGCTGTAGAAGTTCGGAATGATTTCCTTGGTGAAGCCGATTTCCTTCAGGGTCTTACCGGCCATCACGCGGGCAGCGATCATGGCCAGGGACACACCGATGCACTTGGACACGAACGGCACGGTACGCGAGGCACGCGGGTTGACTTCAATGACGTAGATATCGTCGCCTTGCAGCGCCAACTGTACGTTCATCAGGCCGACCACACCCAGTTCCAGGGCCATTTTCTTGACCTGTTCGCGCATCTCGTCCTGGATGTGCGCCGGCAGCGAGTATGGCGGCAGCGAGCACGCGGAGTCACCGGAGTGAACGCCCGCCTGTTCGATGTGCTGCATGATCGCGCCGATGACCACGTCGGTACCGTCGCACACTGCGTCCACGTCCATCTCGATGGCGCAGTTGAGGAAGTGGTCCAGCAGCACCGGGCTGTCGTTGGACACTTTCACCGCATCACGCAGGTAACGCTTGAGTTCTTCTTCTTCGTAGACGATTTCCATCGCCCGTCCGCCCAGTACGTAGGAAGGACGTACCACCAGCGGGTAGCCGATCTTGCCGGCCGCACGAAGGGCTTCGTCTTCGCTGCGCACGGTGGCGTTTGGCGGCTGACGCAGGTTCAGGCGTTCGACCATTTGCTGGAAGCGCTCACGATCTTCGGCACGGTCGATGGCGTCCGGGCTGGTGCCGATGATTGGCACGCCGGCGGCTTCCAGGGCGCGAGCCAGTTTCAGCGGGGTTTGGCCGCCGTACTGGACGATCACGCCTTTAGGCTTCTCGACGCGCACGATTTCCAGCACGTCTTCCAGGGTTACCGGCTCGAAGTACAGGCGATCGGAGGTGTCGTAGTCGGTGGATACGGTTTCCGGGTTGCAGTTGACCATGATGGTCTCGTACCCGTCTTCGCGCAGGGCGAGGGCGGCGTGTACGCAGCAGTAGTCGAACTCGATGCCCTGGCCGATACGGTTCGGCCCGCCACCCAGGATCATGATCTTGTCGCGACCCGACGGCGCAGCTTCGCACTCTTCCTCGTAGGTGGAGTACAGGTAAGCGGTGTCGGTGGAAAACTCGGCGGCGCAGGTGTCAACGCGCTTGTAGACCGGGAAGATTTCCAGCTTGTGGCGATGAGTCCGCAGGTTTTTCTCGGTCACACCCAGCAGCTTGGCCAGGCGCTGGTCGGAGAACCCTTTGCGCTTGAGGCGGAACATCGTGTCGCGGTCGATGCTGGCCAGACCCAGGGTCTTGACCTTCTCTTCTTCCTTGATCAGATCTTCGATCTGCACCAGGAACCACGGATCAATCATGTTCATGCCGAAGATGTCTTCGACGGTCATGCCGGCGCGGAACGCGTCAGCAACGTACCAGATACGCTCGGCGCCCGGCACGGTCAGCTCGCGCTTGAGCACGCTCATGCTTTCCGGATTGCTCAGGTCGAGCTTCTCGTCCAGGCCGCAAACGCCGACTTCGAGGCCACGCAGGGCTTTCTGCAGGGATTCCTGGAAGGTCCGGCCAATGGCCATGACTTCGCCGACCGACTTCATCTGGGTGGTCAGGCGCGCGTCAGCCTTGGGGAACTTCTCGAAGGCGAAACGTGGCAGCTTGGTCACGACGTAGTCGATGGACGGCTCGAAGGACGCCGGGGTCTTGCCGCCGGTGATGTCGTTCGACAGTTCGTCCAGGGTGTAACCCACGGCCAGCTTGGCCGCGACCTTGGCGATCGGGAAACCGGTGGCTTTCGAAGCCAGGGCCGACGAACGCGATACACGCGGGTTCATCTCGATCACGACCATGCGACCGGTGTTCGGGCAGATACCGAACTGCACGTTGGAACCGCCGGTTTCCACGCCGATCTCGCGCAGTACCGCCAGGGAGGCGTTACGCAGGATCTGGTATTCCTTGTCGGTCAGGGTCTGTGCCGGAGCCACGGTGATCGAGTCGCCGGTGTGTACGCCCATCGGGTCGAAGTTTTCGATGGAGCAGACGATGATGCAGTTGTCCTTCTTATCGCGGACAACCTCCATCTCATATTCTTTCCAGCCGATCAGGGATTCGTCGATCAGCAGCTCTTTGGTCGGCGACAGGTCCAGGCCACGGGCGCAGATTTCTTCGAACTCTTCGCGGTTGTACGCAATACCGCCACCGGTACCGCCCATGGTAAAGGACGGACGGATGATGCACGGAAAGCCCAGGGTCTCGAGGACCGCATTGGCTTCTTCCATGTTGTGGGCGATACCGGAACGCGGGCACGCCAGGCCGATGGACTTCATCGCCTTGTCGAAGCGCGAACGGTCTTCAGCCTTGTCGATGGTGTCGGCGTTTGCACCGATCATCTCCACGCCGAATTTTTCCAGAATGCCTTCGCGCTCCAGGTCCAGGGCGCAGTTCAGAGCGGTTTGGCCACCCATGGTCGGCAGCAGTGCGTCCGGACGCTCTTTCTCGATGATCTTGGCAACGGTCTGCCACTTGATCGGTTCGATGTAGGTTGCGTCGGCCATGGCCGGGTCGGTCATGATGGTGGCCGGATTGGAGTTCACCAGGATGACGCGATAACCCTCCTCGCGCAGGGCTTTACAGGCCTGGGCGCCGGAGTAGTCGAATTCGCAGGCCTGGCCGATCACGATCGGGCCAGCGCCGAGAATCAGGATGCTTTTTATGTCTGTACGTTTTGGCATGGGTTTGTCACTCAAATCCGCAGGTCAGTCGGCAAGCCGTCTTGAACAATCTTTGAAGAGCCTGCGGGGGCCACCGACACTCGGGGCCGCCCGCAAGCCGCTCAGTCAGCGTCGCTTGGCCATCTCATTGATGAAACGGTCGAACAGCGGCGCTACGTCGTTCGGGCCCGGGCTGGCTTCAGGGTGGCCCTGGAAGCTGAACGCGCTCTTGTCGGTGCGCTCGATGCCTTGCAGGGAACCGTCGAACAGCGACTTGTGAGTTGCACGGACGTTGGCCGGCAAGGTCACTTCATCCACCGCAAAACCGTGGTTCTGGCTGGTGATCATCACCACACCGGTGTCCAGGTCCTGCACAGGGTGGTTGGCGCCGTGGTGGCCGTGACCCATTTTCAGGGTCTTGGCACCGGAGGCCAGAGCCAGCAACTGGTGGCCCAGGCAGATACCGAACACCGGAATCTCGGTCTCCAGCACTTCCTTGATCGCCTTGATGGCGTAGTCGCAGGGCTCGGGGTCACCCGGGCCGTTGGACAGGAACACGCCGTCCGGCTGCAGGGCCAGGACGTCGCTGGCCGGAGTTTGCGCCGGCACAACGGTCACGCGGCAACCGCGTTCAACCAGCATGCGCAGGATGTTGTACTTGATGCCGTAGTCGTAGGCCACTACGTGGTAGGGCAGATCCGCAGCGTCAATGGTCTCGTGGCTGTCGGTCTTCAAATCCCAGACAGTAGAGCGCCATTCGTACTTTTCCTGGGCGCTGACGACTTTCGCCAGGTCCATGCCTTTCAGGCCTGGGAAGCCTTGCGCTGCAGCAATCGCAGCCGCTTCGGAAATATTGTCACCGGCCATGATGCAGCCGTTCTGCGAACCTTTTTCACGCAGGATGCGTGTCAGACGACGCGTATCGATACCGGCGATTGCCACAACGTTGTTGGCTTTCAGGTAATCGGACAGCGACATCGTGTTACGCCAGTTGCTCGCAACCAGTGGCAGGTCACGAATCACCAGGCCCGCAGACCAGACACGATTGGACTCGACGTCTTCCGGCGTAGTACCGGTGTTGCCGATGTGCGGATAGGTCAGGGTAACGATCTGTTGGGCGTAGGAAGGATCGGTAAGGATTTCCTGATAGCCGGTCATGGCAGTGTTAAACACCACCTCTCCAACGGTTTGACCGTCGGCTCCAATGGCTTCGCCGCGAAAAATGCTGCCATCAGCAAGGGCGAGTATGGCTGGCTTAGTCAAGAAGACCTCCCGTAAATAAAGCCTGAAAGGGCGATCGCAGGTTGTAAAAAAGCGGAGTGACGTATGGACACGTCACCCCGCTTCTTCACTGAATTATTCTGCGCGCTTTTAGTGGACACACTAAAGCTGTAGCTTACAGAAAAAGGCTATTTTGGTCCACCGCTAATGAGCCTTAAAGGCAGGAGAATGCGACAGGACGTCGCTTAGCGGGTAAAAACGGGGCCTTAGGATAATCCCGAGACCCCATTTTAGCTACTGATTAGTGCAGATCCAGCACATCGCGCATGTCATACAGCCCCGGCGCACGACCGTCCAGCCACAGCGCAGCACGCACCGCACCCTTGGCGAACGTCATGCGGCTGGAGGCTTTGTGCGTGATCTCCAGGCGCTCGCCTTCAGCGGCGAACAGCACGGTGTGATCGCCGACGACGTCGCCACCGCGAACAGTGGCAAAGCCAATGGTGTCACGCGCACGCGCACCGGTATGGCCTTCACGCCCGTACACCGCCACCTTCGACAAGTCTCGGCCCAGGGCATCGGCGATAGCCTCACCCATGCGCAATGCCGTTCCCGACGGCGCATCGATCTTGTGGCGATGATGGGTTTCGATGATTTCGATATCCGCCTCATCACCCAGCACGCGCGCCGCCAGATCCAACAGCTTGAGCGACAGATTCACACCCACACTGAAGTTGGCGGCAAACACGATGGGAATGTCCTTGCCCGCCTCGACCAGCAACTGCTTCTGCTCAGCACTCAAACCGGTGGTGCCAATCACCATGGCTTTGCCCGCCTTGCGGCAGAACGCCAGGTTTTTCAGCATCACGTCTGGCAGCGTAAAGTCGATCAGTACGTCGAATTCGTCCGCCACCAGCTCCAGGTTGCCGGACAACGACACGCCAATACGCCCCAGCGAAGCCAGCTCACCGGCATCGGCACCGATCAACGTACTGCCAGGGCGAACGATCGCCGCCGTCAGGCCGGAGGCCGGCGAGCGCTGCTGCACCGCCTCGATCAAGGTTTTACCCATGCGCCCGGCAGCGCCCATTACGGCTATACGTCGCATACTCAATTCCTTACAGGTCGCCGAAGAAGCGCTTCACGCCGTCGAAGAAGCCAGTGGTTTTCGGCGAATGGGAATCGTCGCCTGCCAACGAACTGCGGAACTCTTCGAGCAGTTCACGCTGACGACGGCCCAGATTGACCGGCGTTTCCACCGTGACACGACACATCAGGTCGCCCGCACCGCCACCACGCACCGGCGCAACGCCTTTGCCACGGATACGGAACTGCTTGCCGGTCTGCGTCCCCTCAGGGATCTTGAGATTGACCCGGCCGTCCAGGGTCGGAATCTCCAGCTCGCCGCCCAGGGCCGCGTCGACAAAGCTGATCGGCACTTCGCAGAACAGGTGCTTGCCGTCACGCTGGAAGATCGAGTGCTCGCGCACATTGATCACCACGTACAGATCACCCGTCGGACCGCCCTGGGTTCCCGCCTCGCCTTCGCCCGACAGGCGAATGCGGTCACCGGTATCCACGCCCGCCGGCACTTTGACCGACAGGGTTTTGTACTCTTCGACACGCCCTTCGCCGTGGCAGGAATCGCACGGGTCAGAGATGATCTTGCCTTGGCCCTGGCAACGCGGACAGGTCTGCTGCACCGAGAAGAAGCCCTGCTGCATGCGGACCTGGCCGATACCGCCGCAGGTCGGGCAGGTGATTGGCGACGAGCCTTTCTTGGCACCCGAACCGTCGCACGGCTTGCAGTTGACCAGCGTCGGCACGCGGATATTGACGCTGGTGCCGCGCACGGCTTCTTCCAGGTTCAGTTCCAGGGTGTAGCGCAGGTCGCTGCCACGTTGGGCGCCACCACGCTGACCACCACGGCCACCGCCGAAGAAGTCGCTGAACACATCACCGAAAATATCGGAGAAGTTCTGACCGCCAAAGCCGGCACCGCCGCCACCCATGCTCGGGTCGACGCCGGCGTGACCATACTGGTCGTAGGCTGCACGCTTGTTGGGATCACACAGGCATTCGTAGGCCTCATTGGCCTCTTTGAACATTTCTTCGGATTCTTTGTTATCCGGATTACGGTCCGGGTGGTGCTTCATCGCCAGGCGACGGTAAGCCTTTTTCAGGTCCGCCTCGCTGGAACCGCGCTCCACACCCAATACTTCGTAATAGTCACGCTTTGCCATAAGTCTTTGCACTCTTAAGGACGTTCAGCCAGACCCTCCTGAGCCTTGCCGAACTCGTTGAGCCCCAATACAGGCCCGGACCCAACTCACGTCAATTCAACGATCCTGGTCATAACTGCTTTCAGCCAGGGATCCGGCCAAAAACGCGGTGACTGTCGCCGGAAAGCAGGAGCATTCCCGATCACACCGCCAGCATCCGAGCGTTGTCGCATGCTGTAAAAATTTGCGTACCCCAGACACGCCAACGCGGGAGCAAGCTCCCGCGCGGCGACATCCTACCAGTCACCGCTTGATAGCGGTCAACCGGCCAAGCAGATTACTTCGTCTCTTTGACTTCTTCGAACTCGGCATCGACAACGTCGTCTTGCTTGGCTTCAGGCTCTGCCTGATGCGCGGCACCGTCAGCTGGCTGACCTTGTTCGGCGTACATTTTCTGAGCAACCGGTGCGGAGACTTTCGACAGCTCCTCAACCTTGGCTTCGATGGCCGCCTTGTCGTCGCCTTTAATCGCGGCTTCCAGAGCAACCACAGCAGCTTCGACCGCAGTTTTTTCTTCAGCAGTCACTTTGTCGCCAGCTTCAGTGATCATTTTGCGAGTCGAGTGAACCAGTGCGTCGCCCTGGTTACGAGCAGCGGCCAACTCTTCAAACTTCTTGTCAGCCTCGGCATTGGTTTCCGCATCACGAATCATCTGCTGAATTTCTTCATCAGACAGACCAGAGTTGGCCTTGATGGTGATCTTCTGTTCTTTGCCGGTCGCCTTGTCTTTGGCGCCTACGTGCAAGATGCCGTTGGCGTCGATGTCGAAAGTCACTTCGATTTGTGGCACGCCACGTGGTGCTGGTGGAATCTCGGCCAGGTCGAACTTGCCCAGGGACTTGTTCTGCGCCGCTTGCTTACGCTCACCTTGCAGGACGTGAATGGTCACGGCGCCCTGGTTGTCATCGGCAGTCGAGAACACTTGCGATTTCTTGGTAGGAATCGTGGTGTTTTTCTCGATCAGCGCAGTCATCACGCCACCCATGGTTTCGATACCCAGGGTCAGCGGGCTGACGTCCAGCAGCAGTACGTCTTTCACGTCGCCGGCCAGTACCGCACCCTGGATGGCAGCACCCATGGCAACCGCTTCGTCCGGGTTCACGTCTTTACGTGCTTCTTTACCGAAGAACTCGGTCACCAACTTCTGAACCAGTGGCATACGGGTCTGACCGCCGACCAGGATCACGTCGTTGATCGCACCCACTTCGATACCGGAGTCTTTCAGTGCAATGCGGCAAGGTTCGATAGTGCGCTGAACCAGGTCTTCAACCAGCGCTTCCAGCTTGGCGCGCGAGATCTTCACGTTCAAGTGCTTAGGACCGGTAGCGTCTGCAGTGATGTACGGCAGGTTGACGTCGGTCGACTGCGCCGAAGACAGCTCGATCTTGGCTTTCTCGGCAGCTTCTTTCAGACGCTGCATCGCCAGCGGGTCACCCTTGAGGTTCATGCCGCTTTCTTTCTTGAACTCGTCAACGAGGTAGTCGATCAGACGGATGTCGAAGTCTTCACCACCCAGGAAGGTGTCGCCGTTGGTGGCCAACACTTCGAACTGGTGCTCGCCGTCAACTTCCGCGATTTCGATCACGGACACGTCGAAGGTACCGCCACCCAGGTCATAAACGATGACGGTGTGGTCGCCCTTGGCTTTGTCCATGCCGTAAGCCAGAGCGGCTGCGGTTGGTTCGTTGATGATACGTTTTACGTCCAGGCCCGCGATGCGGCCGGCGTCTTTGGTCGCCTGGCGCTGGCTGTCGTTGAAGTAGGCCGGAACGGTGATCACCGCCTCAGTCACTGCTTCACCGAGATAGTCTTCGGCGGTTTTCTTCATCTTTTTCAAGATTTCAGCCGAGATTTGTGGCGGCGACATTTTCTGGCCGTTTACTTCAACCCAGGCGTCACCGTTGTCAGCCTTGGCGATTTTGTAAGGGACCATCTTGATGTCTTTCTGTACGACTTCTTCGTCGAACTTACGACCGATCAAACGCTTCACCGCGTACAGGGTGTTGTGCGGATTGGTCACAGCCTGGCGCTTGGCCGACTGACCGACGAGGATTTCACCGTCGTTGGCGTAAGCAACGATCGACGGCGTAGTACGCGCGCCTTCGGCGTTTTCGATAACTTTTGCAACGCCGTTTTCCAGCACGGAGACACAGGAGTTGGTGGTCCCCAGGTCGATACCGATAATTTTGCCCATGATTTACTCTCCCGAAACTTGAATTTGGATGCCGCAGCAGTGGTGGCTAACTGCGGTAGCACTTAAACGCTTGACTTATAGATGGGGGCCTTGCGGCGAATTTCAAGCCTGCTCATCAATCGAAGGTGAAACCGGCGCGGGCGCCTTGCTGACCACGACCATTGCCGGGCGCAGCAGGCGACCGTTGAGCTGGTATCCCTTCTGGAATACTTTCAACACGCGGTTTGGCTCATGGTCATGACTTTCCTGCATAGCCATGGCCTGGTGATGCTCAGCGTTGAACGGATCGCCACCTTGCGGATCGACCGCCTCCAACTGATAACGCTTCAGGGCGTCCTGAAACATTTTCAGGGTCAGCTCGATACCTTCACGCATCGGGCGGATGTTTTCGTCGTCCGGACTGGACAATTCGAGGCCGCGTTCCAGGCTGTCGATGATCGGCAACAGATCACCGGCGAATTTTTCCAGCGCGAACTTATGGGCCTTTTCTACATCCTGCTCAGCGCGGCGGCGGACGTTCTGCAGATCGGCGGCAACACGCAAAGATTGGTCCTGCGCAGTGGCCAATTGCTCTTCGAGCACTTGCACACGAGTTGCCAGCTCATCACCGGCAGCCGAATTGGCGTCTGGAGTTTGCGTATCCTGCGTCTGTTCGTCAGCCATAGATTTCTCCTTTCAAAATCATGCGCGAACTCAACTCGCGCTTCTGTTCCGGTATATGGGGCCACAATTTCCAGGTTCAAGGGTGCAGGCGTTACCAAAAGTCTTTCAGCTGACCCAGATCAATTCCGACCCGTTCATTCCCCTTCGCGCTAAAAAAAACACCAAACCAAGCAAATCGAGCTAAGCATCAGGATTGTCAGCCCGGAACAAAACACTGTATAAATAACCAGACCTAAAGCCTGGGAGCGGCCGTCATGCTCGTGCACCTGTCCGTACATAACTACGCCATCGTTGAACATCTGGATCTCGAACTGGATCGCGGGATGAGCGTAATCACAGGCGAGACCGGCGCCGGCAAG
The DNA here is from genome assembly GCF_024169655.1 of Pseudomonas marginalis. Taxonomy (GTDB): domain Bacteria; phylum Pseudomonadota; class Gammaproteobacteria; order Pseudomonadales; family Pseudomonadaceae; genus Aquipseudomonas; species Aquipseudomonas paraveronii. The sequence goes on from NZ_JALJWV010000001.1 coordinate 5,343,561, forward strand.
TCGATCATGCTCGACGCCCTCGGCCTGACCCTGGGAGACCGCGCCGACAGTGGCGTGGTACGCCCCGGCGCAGACAAGGCCGATATCCTGGCGACCTTCGACCTGGCGGACATCCCCGAAGCGGAAGCCTGGCTTGCCGAACGCGACCTTAATAATGAAGGGCCGTGCATCCTGCGCCGGGTCATCACCGCCGAAGGACGCTCCCGCGGCTATATCAACGGCACGCCCTGCCCCCTGGGTGACTTGAAAGCCCTTGGCGAGCTGTTGATCGATATCCACAGCCAGCACGAACACCAATCCCTGCTCAAAACCGACACCCATCGCCGCCTGCTCGATGAATACGCCGGCACCACCGACCTGGCCCGCCAGGTCCAACTAGCCGCGCAGCGCTGGCGCCAGACCCGCCTGGAACTGGAGCGTCTCTCCAATTCCGGCGACGAGCAGCGCGCACGCCATCAATTGCTCAGCTATCAACTCGAAGAGCTGGAAAGCCTCGGCCTTGGCGAAAGCGAGCTGGAACAGCTTGAGCAGGAACACAAGAACCTCACCAACGCCGAAACCCTGCTGGGTATTTGCCGCCAGGTGGTGGAGCAATGCAGCGAGAGCGATTCGGGCAATGTGCTGAATGCACTGACCGTCAGCCTCAATCGACTGTCCAGTGTGAACAATGCGTCCGGTTCGCTGAATGAAGCCACGACCTTGCTGACCAGTGCGCAAATTCAGGTAGAAGAAGCCGTAGGCGAACTGAACCGCTTCCTGGACCACTTCGACGCCGACCCGGCACGCCTGCAGGAAATAGAAGAACGCCTGGACACCATCTATACCCTGGCGCGCAAACATCGAATCCAGCCCACCGAAGTGGCAGCGATGCAGCAGAAGCTGCTGGATGAAATCGAAACCCTGAACGCGAATGACGAATCCATTGAGCGCCTGAGCGACGAACTGGCTTCTTTCGCCCGCCACTATCAAGAGAAGGCCCGCGAACTGAGCGACCTGCGCCACCAAGCCGCCACAGGCCTGGCCAGTGCGGTAGAGCAGGAAATCCAGCGCCTGGGCATGCCCGGCGGCCGCTTCACCATCGAACTGCGCACCAACACCAGCAACGAACTGCAGCCCCATGGCCTGGAACAGGTAGAACTGCTGGTCAGTGCCAACCCGGGGCAGCCGCTCAAGGCGCTGGCGAAAGTCGCCTCCGGCGGTGAGCTCTCACGGATCAGCCTGGCGATTCAGGTGATCACCGCCCAGACCTCGCGGGTTCCGACACTGGTCTTTGACGAGGTGGACGTTGGTATTGGTGGCCCGACCGCAGAAATTGTCGGCCAACTGCTGCGCCGCCTGGGGGATCGCGGCCAGGTGCTGACAGTCACCCACTTGCCGCAAGTGGCCGCCCAAGGGCATCAGCATTTGTTTGTACATAAAGTACGGGGCAGCGATGCGACACGCACTGCGGTGTCCAAGCTGAATAAGTCGGAGCGCGTTGAGGAAGTGGCGCGCATGCTCGGCGGTATCGACCTGACCAAAGAGTCCCTGGCCCACGCGAAGAAAATGGTGGTGGCGGCGAAGGCCTGACCGAACCAGCAATTTTCACGCTTATAGAAAGCACGAAGGCGACCCTGGGGTCGCCTTCAATCGTTTCGCAGAGTCAATCTGCGCCGATTTTTACTTTTTCTTACGAACGTAAAGAACCAAATTATGGTCCGCCAAGTCGTAGCCATGCTCCTCGGCAATTGCCTTCTGAAGCTTCTCGATTTCCAGGCTAGTGAACTCAATAACCTCGTTGGTATCCAGGTCAACCATGTGGTCGTGATGACCACCGTCAGCCAATTCGAACACTGCATGACCGCCGTCGAAATTATGACGAACCACCAGCCCTGCGGCTTCAAACTGGGTCAGCACACGGTAAACCGTGGCCAGGCCAACGTCCTCGTTAGACTCCATCAGCGCCTTGTAAACATCCTCGGCACTCATGTGGCGCTGCTCAGCAGAATCAAGCATTTGTAGAATTTTGACGCGTGGCAGAGTCACTTTAAGACCGGCTTTGCGTAGTTCGCTATTTTCAACCATGGTTAGCTTTCTCGCGGATGCTGCTTCGCAGCTTCTCTTAATACGGGTATGATCGGCGTTTACGTTGTCCCAGCCAAGATAGTGGAAGTCGCCCACCGATGCAAAACACCAAGCTCTTGCTAACCAGTTTCACCTTTGTGGGACTGCTCGCACTCGCCGGTTGTTCATTCCCCGGGGTTTACAAAATCGACATCCAGCAGGGCAATGTCGTCACACAGGACATGATAGACCAGTTACGCCCGGGAATGACCCGACGGCAAGTGCGGTTTATTATGGGTAACCCCCTGCTGACTGACACGTTCCATGCCGATCGCTGGGATTATCTCTACAGCATCCAGCCTGGGGGCGGTGAACGCCAACAGGAGCGTGTCGCTGTCATCTTTAATGGCAATGATCAACTGGTCAGCCTGTCCGGTGACTTCATGCCCGGCGTAAGCCGCGATGAAGCCTTGCTGGGCAAGGACAACGGCACCAACGTGACTGCGCCAGCGCAGGGAGCCGAGAAGCCGAAGTCCGAAGTCCCGGCCAAGCCAGGCTCATTGCTCGACAAGATCCAGAAAGACGTCGACGGCGTGCAAACCGTTCCAGTCCCGACGCCACAGCCTCTGGACACCAGCCCGCAGTAAGTGTGCGGCGCTCGATAAAAAGCCCGGCATGCCGGGCTTTTTGTTGCCTGCTGATTGGCCGGCCTATGAACGCTGTTGCTTGGCCAGCGCCGCCTTGGCCGCTCGCAGCCTGCGCACTTCCTTGGGGTCGGCCAGCAACGGGCGGTAAATTTCAATACGATCGCCTGATTGCACGGTGCGCGTATCGGGGTCCACCACCACCCTGCCGAATATCCCCAGCGGGCAATCAGCAAGGTCCGTCTCAGGAAAGTGCGCCGCAATACCCGACGCCTGCACCGCCGCCCGCAGGCTCGTGCCCGATGCCACCGCGACCGTCAGTAACACCTGGCGATCCACGCCGGCATAGACCACTTCAATCTCAAACATGCAGTTGCTTGGCTCGCTGACAAAACGCGTCGACCAGGGTATTGGCGGCCTGATTGAACAGAGGCCCCAACGTCGCCCTCACAATGGGCCCCGCATAATCGAAGGACAGATCCAGGCTGATCTTGCAGGCTTGCTCGGTCAACGCCTTGAATACCCAGACACCATGCAACTGGGTGAACGGCCCTTCCTGCAAATTCATTTCAATGGATTTGCCCGGCACCAGGACATTGCGTGTGACAAAGTGCTGACTAAGCCCTCCCTTGGCCACCCCGACACTGGCAACCATGTGCTCATCACTGCTTTCCAGCACCTCGGCGGTTGAGCACCATGGCAGGAATTCCGGGTAACGCGCCACGTCGTTGACCAGGTCATAAAGCGCCTGGGCCGGATAGGGCAGCAGGGCCGAACGTTGAATATGCGTCGTCATGTGAGCGTTATTTCCACAACTGAGCGGCAAACATCGAGAAAGAACAACCCGATCCGCGAGAGAAAAAAACCAAAGAACTGCCGGTATTGTCCGGGATTCGTCCAACACGCTCAAGCACGCAGGTTGACCGTAGCCGACACGCTCGCAACTCCCTATAATGCCGCCCCTATGGCTAAACAAAAGAAACACCCCACAGGGACCATCGCGCAGAATAAAAAAGCGCGACACGATTACTTCATCGAACATCGGTTCGAGGCTGGTCTGGTCCTGGCCGGCTGGGAAGTAAAAAGTCTGCGAGCCAGCAAGCTGCAGCTAGTCGACAGCTATGTGCTGCTCAAGGATGGCGAGGCGTGGCTGCTTGGCAGTCATATCACCCCGCTGACCACCGCGAGCACGCACGTGATTGCCGACCCGGTGCGCACGCGCAAGCTGCTGCTCAACGCCCGCGAACTGGACAAGCTCGCCGCCGCCGTACAGCAGAAAGGCTATGCCTGCATCTGCCTGTCCTGGTATTGGAGCAAGCATCTGGTCAAGTGCGAGATCGCACTGGGCAAGGGCAAGAAGGAATACGACAAGCGCGATACCGAGCGCGAGCGCGATTCCGATCGTGAACTGCATCGCGCCGTGCGCAACAAGGGCAAGGAAGAATAATCCTTGTGACGCTGTAGCCTTGGGTGCCCCACCCTCGGCTACATGCTCTTGCGCCGCTCCGCCCGGGCCACGCGCTGAACTTCCTGACGCACTTCCTCCAACACCTCCTGCACATACAGCAGATGACGTGTTGAGACTTCCCGCGCCTGCTCGGCCCGCCCCTCGATAATCGCCAGGTACAAATCCCGATGCTGACTGATCAGCATGTCGCGGGTTTCCGTGCGCTGCTGATACATGCCGCCAATATTGGTCACCACGTTCCGCTTGAGCAGGTCGAACAACCCGCGGATGGTGTGCAACAGCACGGCGTTGTGGCTGGCCTCGGCAATGGCCAGGTGGAACCGCGCATCCGCCGCCCCCTCCTCTGCCCGGCTGACTTTATCGTCGCGTGCGTAACAATCCTGCAGCGCGTCAAAGGCCGCCGTCAGCCGCTCACGGTCGACCTCGGTAGCGCGCAACGCCGCGTAATAGGCACAGGACGCTTCGAGGGTTTGGCGAAACTCCAGCAAATCACGCTGAGCCTCGGGATTGTTTTCCAGCAGGTGCAACAACGGATCGCTGAACGTCGAGCCCAACGACTCAGCCACGTAATTGCCACCGCCGTGGCGACTGACCAGCAAACCCTTGGCCGCCAGTTTCTGAATCGCCTCACGCAGTGAGGGGCGCGAAACGCCGAACTTTTCAGCCAACGCACGCTCGGCCGGCAAGCGCTCGCCCGACTTCAGCGTGCCCTCAAGGATCATGCCCTCAAGCTGCTCGACAATATCGTCAGACAAACGGCGCTGACGCACCTGATCAAACCCCATAACTCTCTCTCCACGATCCCGACCACTCGCCGGGGCCTCTATTCTGGCCTATCGCAACGTTTGCAGCACCCATCAGAACACCTTCGATTTATCCGATCAGAGCGGCCGCCCATAACCTTGAGACCAAAGTTTCGCAGGCGGCAAATTGACACACCACCGCCTAGGCTTTTACTCTAGCCAACAGCGGCTGTAAATTGGTATTACCAATTACCCAAGCCGACTAAAATGTGCCTGACCAACAACAATTAGGGGCCACCCCATATGCAAACCTGGCAACAGCTCTACAGCCCACTCGGCAGCCTCGGCCTGTCCGCACTGGCCGCCGTTATTCCAATCGTATTTTTCTTCCTCGCTCTGGCCGTGTTTCGCCTTAAAGGCCACGTCGCCGGCAGCATCACGCTTGCGCTGTCGATCCTGGTGGCAATCTTTGCCTTCCAGATGCCGGTGGACATGGCACTGGCCGCTGCCGGCTACGGCTTTGCCTACGGCCTGTGGCCAATCGCCTGGATCATCGTCGCAGCGGTGTTCCTCTACAAACTGACGGTCAAAAGCGGCCAGTTCGAGATCATCCGCAGCTCGGTGCTGTCGATTACCGACGACCAACGCCTGCAGGTCTTGCTGATCGGCTTCTGCTTCGGCGCCTTCCTGGAAGGTGCCGCCGGCTTCGGTGCTCCCGTAGCGATTACCGCCGCGCTGCTGGTCGGCCTGGGCTTCAACCCGCTGTACGCCGCCGGCCTGTGCCTGATCGCCAACACCGCACCCGTCGCCTTCGGCGCCCTGGGGATTCCGATCATCGTTGCAGGACAAGTGACCGGCATCGACGCGTTCAAGATCGGCGCCATGACCGGTCGCCAATTGCCACTGCTGTCGCTGTTCGTTCCGTTCTGGCTGGTGTTCATGATGGACGGCCTGCGCGGCGTGCGCGAAACCTGGCCGGCCGCCTTGGTGGCAGGCTTGAGCTTTGCCATCACCCAATACTTCACGTCCAACTTCATCGGCCCGGAACTGCCGGACATCACCTCGGCTCTGGCCAGCCTGGTTTCCTTGACCCTGTTCCTGAAAGTCTGGCAACCCAAGCGCACCGCCGGCGCACAGATTGCCGGTGCAACCTCCAGCGCAACGGTCACCGCCAGCGCCGGCGGCTTCGGCCTGCCACGCAGCACTGTCGCTTCGCCCTACAGCCTGGGGCGAATCTTCAAGGCCTGGTCGCCGTTCCTGATCCTGACCGTGCTGGTGACCATCTGGACCCTCAAGCCATTCAAAGCGATGTTTGCCGCTGGCGGCTCGATGTACAGCTGGGTGTTCAACTTCGCGATCCCGCACCTGGACCAAATGGTGGTCAAGGTTGCGCCTATCGTGACCAACCCGACGGCCATCCCCGCCATATTCAAACTGGACCCGATTTCAGCAACCGGCACCGCGATCTTCTTTTCCGCGCTGATCTCGATGCTGGTATTGAAGATCGACATCAAAACTGGTCTTACCACTTTGAAAGAGACCTTCTACGAACTGCGCTGGCCGATCCTGTCCATCGGCATGGTGCTGGCCTTCGCCTTCGTCACCAACTACTCGGGCATGTCCTCGACCATGGCGTTGGTCCTGGCCGGCACCGGTGCAGCCTTCCCGTTCTTCTCGCCGTTCCTCGGCTGGCTGGGGGTTTTCCTGACAGGCTCCGACACCTCGTCCAACGCCCTGTTCAGCTCGCTGCAAGCCACCACCGCCCACCAGATCGGTGTCAACGACACCTTGCTGGTAGCGGCGAACACCAGCGGCGGCGTGACCGGCAAGATGATTTCGCCGCAATCGATCGCCGTGGCCTGCGCCGCGACCGGCCTGGTCGGCAAGGAATCCGACCTGTTCCGCTTCACCCTCAAGCACAGCCTGTTTTTCGCCACCATCGTCGGGCTGATCACGCTGGCCCAGGCCTACTGGTTCACCGGCATGCTCGTGCATTGAGACCACAGACAATCAAGCAATAACCGACGCCGAACAGCGATTTCGGCGTCAGCTTTCCACAACCCATCTGCCGGGCCGCTGAACACGCTGCGGCCCTGACGGACGGACAACCGGGACTACCCGGAGAACGCGCCTGATGAGCGAGCTTTTTTACAACGCCGTGCCGAATGCCACCCGTGTCGCGCCGCCCCTGGCCCCGCCACGTGAATACCCCCACGAAAAACCGCAGAAGGTCTACCTGTTCGGCACCTGCGTGGTGGACCTGTTCTATCCCGAAGCCGGCATGGACGCGATCCACCTGCTGGAACGCGAAGGGATCTGCGTGGACTATCCCCAAGGGCAAAGCTGCTGCGGGCAGCCGGCCTACACGTCGGGTTATACCGACCAGGCCCGACAAGTGGCGCGCGCACAACTGGCGCTGTTCGCAGGCGACTACCCGGTGGTGGTGCCGTCCGGTTCCTGTGCCGGCATGTTACGCGAGCACTACGCCGACCTTTTCAAGGACGAACCCGACACCCTAAAACAAGTGCAGGCCCTCGCGGCCCGTACTTACGAGTTGGCAGAGTTCCTGTTGTTCGTGTGCAAGGTGCAACTCAACGATAGCGGGGCGCCGGTCAAAGTCGCCCTGCACACTTCGTGTTCTGCGCGCAGGGAAATGAACACCCACCTCCACGGCCGCGAATTGCTGGCCCAACTGCGCAATGTCGAACGCGTCGACCATAGCCACGAAAGCGAATGCTGTGGCTTTGGTGGGACGTTCAGCGTGCGCATGCCAGATATTTCCGGCGCAATGGTGGCCGACAAGACCCGAGCCTTGCAGGAATCCGGCGCCCATCAAGTGCTGAGCGCTGATTGCGGTTGCCTGATGAACATCAATGGCGCCCTGGAGAAACAGCAAGCCGCCTTACGCGGCCAACACCTGGCCAGCTTTCTCTGGCAACGCACGGGGGGCGAGCGATGAACTCCACCACGCTGATTCCGACCGTCGACGTGTCGGAAGACTTCCGCACCCGCGCCCACCAGGCGCTGGGCGACGCGCAACTGCGAAACAACTTTCGCAACGCGATGGATTCCCTGATGAGCAAACGGGCGGCGTCTTTCAGCGACGCCCACGAACGCGAACACCTGCGCGCCCTCGGTAACGCGGTGCGCGCCCGAGCCCTGTCGAAGCTGCCCGACCTGCTCGAACAACTGGAAGCCAACCTGACCCGTAACGGCGTGACCGTGCATTGGGCCGAAACGGTTGAAGAGGCCAATGCGATCGTCTTGTCGATCATCCGCCGGCGCGAAGCCACGCAGGTGATCAAAGGCAAATCCATGGTCAGCGAAGAGATGGAAATGAACCACGTACTCGCCACCCAAGGCATCGAATGCCTTGAGTCGGACATGGGTGAGTTTATTGTTCAACTCGACCACGAGAAGCCATCCCACATCATCATGCCGGCGATCCACAAGAACGCCAGCCAGGTCGCGTCGCTGTTCCAGGAAAAACTCGGCGTGGAGTACACCAAGGATGTCGACCAGTTGATTCAGATTGGTCGCCGTGTGCTGCGGGAAAAGTTCTTCGAAGCAGATATCGGCGTCTCCGGCGTCAACTTCGCCGTGGCCGAAACCGGCACGCTGCTGCTGGTGGAAAACGAAGGTAACGGGCGCATGTCGACCACGGTGCCACCGGTGCATATCGCCGTGACCGGCATCGAGAAGGTCGTGGAAAACCTGCGCGACGTAGTGCCGTTGCTGTCGCTGCTGACCCGCTCCGCGCTCGGTCAGCCGATCACCACCTACGTCAATATGATCTCCGGCCCGCGCAAGCCCGATGAACTCGACGGCCCCGAAGAAGTCCACCTGGTGCTGCTGGACAATGGGCGCAGCCAGGCGTTTGCCGACAGCGAATTGCGCCAGACGCTCAACTGCATTCGCTGTGGCGCCTGTATGAATCATTGCCCGGTGTATACCCGAATCGGCGGCCATGCTTACGGTGAGGTGTACCCCGGCCCTATCGGAAAAATCATCACGCCGCATATGGTCGGCCTGGCAAAAGTGCCGGACCACCCCAGTGCGTCTTCGTTGTGCGGTGCCTGTGGAGAAGTGTGCCCGGTAAAAATTCCGATCCCGGCCTTACTGCGCCGTCTGCGGGAAGAGAACGTAAAAGCGCCGGATAGCCCACACCCCGTGATGCGCGGCCAAGGCAGCAAGTATTCGCGCCAGGAGCGGTTTATCTGGAACGCCTGGGCCAAGCTCCACAGCTCACCGACGCTATACCGCGTGTTCACATTCGCCGCCACGCGCCTGCGCGCCCTCGTACCGAGCAATGTCGGACCATGGACGCAAAACCATAGCGCGCCTAAACCCGCCGCCCGTTCGCTGCATGACCTGGCACGCGAGCATTTGGCCAAACAGGGAGCGCGTTGATGAGCGCCAAGCAAAATATCCTCGGCAAATTGCGCCACAGCCTGACGGGCACAACACCAGTGCCCGACAACTTCGATGAGACCCTGGTCACGCAGATCTACACCTACCCGCCCGAACAGCGCATCGCACAATTGCGCAAGCTGATGGAAGCGGTGCATACCGAGATCCACCTGACCCGCGGCGCCGAATGGCCGGCCTTGCTCGCGCAACTGCTGCAAAAGCGCGAACTGCCCAGCCTGCTCATCGCGCCGACAACCGAGCATGGACGGCGCATCACCGAACACTGGTCGAACAACCCGCAATTGCCAGGGCTCAAAGCCTATGACCGTCCAGTGGAAGAATGGAAAGCCGAGCTGTTTAATGACACACCGGCCAGCCTGACCACGACCCTCGGCGCCATCGCCGCCACCGGTAGCTTGATTCTGTGGCCCACGCGGGAAGAACCGCGCCTGATGAGCCTGGTGCCACCGGTACATTTTGCACTGCTCAAGGCCAGTGAGATTTACGACAACTTTTATCAGGTCCAGCAGCAATTCGCCTGGGCCCAAGGCATGCCCACCAATGCCCTGCTGGTGTCCGGCCCGTCGAAGACGGCTGACATCGAACAAGTTCTGGCTTATGGCGCCCACGGTCCGAAGGACCTGGTGGTGCTGATCCTGGAGGACCAATGAGTCTGCCTGCCGCTTTCCTTGCTGACGTCGCACAGTTGATCCCGAAAATTCGTCGCTTCGACGACCCACTTTCCACCTTGGCATTTGGCACAGACGCCAGTTTTTACCGACTGATCCCACAGCTGGTGATTCGCGTCGAGTCGGAAGACGAAGTCGTGGCGCTGCTGCAACTGGCCCAGCGCGATCACGTTCCGGTGACCTTCCGCGCAGCGGGCACCAGCTTGTCCGGGCAGGCCATCAGCGATTCGGTGCTGATCGTACTGGGGGACAACTGGAACGGCCGCGAAATTCGCGGGCAAGGCACGCAGATCCGCCTGCAACCCGGCGTGATCGGCGCCCAGGCCAACGCCTGGCTGGCGCCATTCGGGCGCAAGATCGGGCCGGATCCGGCGTCGATCAACGCCTGCAAAATCGGCGGCATCGTCGCCAACAATGCCAGCGGGATGTGCTGCGGTACGGCGCAAAACACCTACCACACCCTCGCCGGCATTCGCCTGGTACTGGCCGACGGCAGTCGCCTGGACACCGAAGATGCCGCCAGCGTCGCGGCATTTCGTCAGCAGCACAGCACGCTGCTTGAACGCCTAGCCACACTCGGTCGAGAGACGCGGGCAAACGCTGAACTGGCCGCAAAAATCCGCCACAAATACCGTCTGAAAAACACCACAGGCCTGTCACTCAACGCCCTAGTGGATTTCGATGAGCCGCTGGATATCCTCAGCCACCTGCTGGTGGGCTCCGAAGGCACCCTGGGCTTTATTAGCGCGGTGACCTACGACACCGTCATCGACCACCCGAACAAAGCCTCGGCGCTGATCGTATTCCCCGATGTCGAGACCTGCTGCAATGCGGTAACCGTCCTGAAAACCCAACCGGTCTCAGCGGTTGAGCTGCTCGACCGACGCAGCATGCGTTCGGTGCAGGACAAGCCCGGCATGCCGGCCTTCGTACAGCATCTATCGGAAAATGCCTGTGCGCTGCTGATCGAATCCCGCGCCGCATCGCCCTCTTTGCTCCACGAGCAACTGGCGCTGATCATGGCGTCGCTGGCGGCGTTTCCGGTGGAAAAACAGGTCGACTTCACCGAAGACCCCGTGGAAAACGCCCGCCTGTGGGCGATCCGCAAAGACACCTTCCCCGCCGTCGGCGCCGTGCGCAAAACCGGCACCACGGTGATCATTGAGGACGTAACCTTCCCGGTCGAACAACTGGCCATCGGCGTTAACCGCTTGATCGAGCTGTTCGACAAACATCACTACGACGAAGCCATCCTTTTCGGACACGCCCTGGAAGGCAATCTGCACTTCGTGTTCACCCAAGGCTTCAACAGCAGCGAAGAAGTCGCACGCTACCAAGCGTTCATGGACGACGTCGCGCAACTGGTGGCGGTGGAGTTTGGCGGCTCACTGAAAGCCGAACATGGCACCGGCCGCAACATGGCGCCGTTCGTCGAGCTGGAATGGGGCAGCGATGCCTACCAACTGATGTGGCAACTCAAGCGCCTGCTCGACCCCAACGGTATTCTCAACCCGGACGTGGTGCTCAGCGAAGACCCGCAGATCCACCTTAAACACCTCAAGCCGCTGCCTGCCGCCGACGAGCTTGTGGATAAGTGCATCGAGTGCGGTTTCTGCGAGCCGGTGTGCCCGTCGAAAGGCCTGACCTTGAGCCCGCGCCAGCGCATCGTGATCTGGCGCGATATCCAGGCGAAGAAACGCGCCGGCATCGACACGACTGAACTGGAAACGGCCTACCACTACCAGGGCATCGACACCTGCGCCGCCACCGGGCTATGTGCCCAGCGCTGCCCTGTGGGAATCAATACCGGCGATCTGGTGAAAAAACTCCGGGCCCGCGACGCCGACCATACGAAAACCGCCGAATGGCTAGCCACCCACTTCGCCACAGCACTGCAAGGCGCGCGCTTTACCCTGCACGTCGCCAACGGTGCACGCATGCTGTTGGGCGCGCCGCGCCTGGCTAAGTTGTCGGCCACAGTGACCAAGCTGTCCAAGGGACAAATCCCACAATGGACCAACGCAATGCCGCAGCCGGAAAAAGCCATTCGCTTCAGCCCGGCGGTGACGGATGAGCGACCACGCGTGGTCTACCTCGCGGCGTGCGTCTCACGCGCCATGGGGCCAGCGGCTGGCGACAAAGAGCAGATGTCGCTGTACGACAAAACCCGTGGCCTGCTGGAAAAAGCCGGCTACCAAGTCGTTATCCCCGACAACCAGGACAACCTGTGCTGCGGCCAGCCCTTTGCCTCCAAGGGCTATGCCGAACAGGCCGAACACAAGCGCCAGGAACTGATCGGCGCCTTGCTCCACGCCAGCCGTGGCGGCCTCGACCCGATCTACTGCGACACCAGCCCCTGCACCCTGCGCCTGGTGCAAGACCTGGGCGAAACACGTCTGGACCTCTACGACCCGGTTCGGTTTATCCGCACGCACCTGATGGACCGCCTCGACTTCACGCCGCAGGAAGCACCGATCGCCGTACACGTCACCTGCAGCACCCAGCACCTTGGGGAAAGCCAGGCATTGATCGACCTGGCCCGCCGCTGCTCCAAAAACGTGGTGATTCCGGAAGGCATTCATTGCTGCGGCTTTGCCGGCGACAAAGGCTTTACCACACCGGAGCTCAACGCCCACTCCCTGCGCTCGCTCAAGGACGCCGTGCAATATTGCAGCGAAGGCATCTCCACCAGCCGCACCTGCGAGATCGGCCTGAGCCAGCATGGCGGCATCGATTACCACGGGTTGGTGTACCTCGTGGACCGCGTGACCCAGCCGAGGGCACATTAAAACCCGCAAAAAACAGAACCCCTGCGCACCGGCGCAGTCATCTGCATGGGCCTCGGCGATCGAGGCTCATCAGTGATGTCGCTGGCAGTACGTGAATGCCAGCAGCGTCGAGCCCTTTTTCGCAAGGAGATACCCCTATGAAGCGTTCCGCTCTTGCTGGCTTGTTCATTACCGCTGCGATGCTGGCCTCACCGGTGTTTGCAGCCGGAAAAACCGACCAGCTGTGTCAGATTAATCTCGACAAAATCAACAATGGCAAAGCGCTGCTCGCCACCGACACCAGTGGCAAACGCGGCGAAATCGATACTGCCGTGTCTCAAGCCCAGGCCGCCCACGCGGCAGGCGATGACAAGAAGTGCATAGAGATCACGTCCAAGGCCCTGCAAGACCTACAGAACGCTGACAAAGGCGGCAATCAGTAACGCCCGACGCTCAAGGCCAACCTTCGGGTTGGCCTTCTGTGACCGTTTGACGTACACTGCATAGGCTTGTCACTCACTAAGAAACAACGAGTTACAAGCACGGGGCCGTTTAGGATTCGACGCCGGTCGCGAAACTTTAGGTGCATGCCGAGTTGGTAACAGAACTCGTAAATCCACTGTTGCAACTTTCTATAGTTGCCAATGACGAAACCTACGGGGAATACGCTCTCGCTGCGTAAGCAGCCTTAGCCCTTCCCTCCTGGTACCTTCGGGTCCAGCAATCATCAGGGGATGTCTGTAAACCCAAAATGATTGTCATATAGAACAGAATCGCCGTGCAGTACGTTGTGGACGAAGCGGCTAAAACTTACACAACTCGCCCAAAGCACCCTGCCCGTCGGGTCGCTGAGGGTTAACTTAATAGACACGGCTACGCATGTAGTACCGACAGCGGAGTACTGGCGGACGGGGGTTCAAATCCCCCCGGCTCCACCACTTCATCATCTAAAGACGTCCACGGACGTCTTTTTTTGTGCCTGAAATCCAGCAAAATCAAGGCTTTAGGGTCTATTAGCGTCCATGGACGTCCGGCACAATCCACGACATCGGGTATTCCAGATGGTATTCCAAGCCCTTCAGGGGTAATTTTTGGAATACCAATTGATGTCATGGAACACCTCATGTGCGCCCAAGCCACCCGCCTCTCTGACCGCCAGGTCAAAGCGGTAAAGCCGAAAGACAAAGACTATGTCCTCAGCGATGGAGACGGCTTACAGCTGCGCGTGAGGGTCAATGGCTCTACGCTCTGGAACTTCAACTACCGGCAGCCGATCACCAAAAACCGCATTAACATGGGACTCGGCACCTACCCAGAACTCTCACTCGCGCAAGCCAGGAAAAAAACGGTCGAAGCCAGAGAGCTTCTCGCCCAAGGCATCGACCCGAAAGAACAACGTAGCGAGCTGGAGCAGACAAAAAGGCAGGCAACCGAGCACACGTTCGAGAACGTGGCGTCTGCCTGGTTTGAACTGAAAAAGGATTCTGTGACCACCGCTTATGCCGAGGACATCTGGCGCTCGCTCACGCTGCATGTTTTTCCATCTTTGGGAACAACACCTATCTCACAGATCAATGCCCCAAGGGTCATAGAGCTGCTGCGCCCTTTGGAAACCAAAGGCAGCCTGGAGACAGTGAAGCGACTGACCCAACGACTCAACGAGATCATGACCTACGGTGTGAACTCGGGAATGATCTTTGCCAATCCGCTCAGCGGCATTCGGACCGTTTTCAAGAAGCCGAAAAAGCAGAACATGGCAGCCCTCCGCCCGGAAGAGCTGCCAGAGTTAATGGTCGCCATCGCCAATGCGAGCATAAAGAGAACAACCCGCTGCCTGATCGAATGGCAACTTCATACCATGACCCGTCCTGCGGAAGCCGCCACGACTTCCTGGGCTGACATTGATCTCGACAAGAAAACCTGGACAATTCCAGCAGAGCGTATGAAAAAGCGTCGTGCTCACGTCATACCACTGACTGAACACACACTTGCTTTGCTTGAAACAATAAAACCCTACAGCGGCCATCGGGAGTTTGTGTTCCCAGCAGATAGAGATCCACGAACTCACTGCAACAGCCAGACGGCAAATATGGCCTTGAAACGTATGGGTTTTGAAGGGCGCTTGGTGAGCCATGGCATGCGTTCCATGGCTAGTACGATCTTGAACGAAAAAGGATGGGAACCAGAGCTGATCGAGGTCGCACTTGCGCACGTAGACAAAGACGAGGTACGCAGCGCATACAACCGAGCGGACTACATTGAGCGCAGACGCCCTATGATGACCTGGTGGAGCGAACACATTCAAAAAGCTGCCACAGGAAGCTTGTCAGTTTCAGCCATCCAGGGGGGTTCTCAAATAGGTAGAAACCCTCTGCGAGGCTTGGCTCTAACAAGCTAAACCTACGCGCGTTAACGCACAATGCGGATATGCGAGTTGCCGACCCGTTCCGCATACCCCCCAAGCAAAATTGGCCCAACATAAGAAGCGATCGACACCGGGGTGATATTCGCCTGAAGCCAAGCACCAATACTGTCAGCATCGGCGTTTGTCCGAGATGCACCAATAGGCACCACGCGGTTAAGGAAGGTCTTTCTCAGTGCCGCATACTGCTCGGCACTGACATACATCTTTCTATTTTTGCCATAGGTGATAGTAGTACCGGTCAGTACTGTGCCCTGGTAGTCGAAATTGCTACGCATTCCCCAAGTCTTCATAGAGCCCCCATATCTAGCGTTCCAAGCACTTTAATTGTGCTACTCGATGTTGCCTGCAGGTTGAGTCGTCAGCCTGCAAGGACCATTTTTTTGTACACCGCATGACGGGAAGCCGTGGTGCGGATGAACTCCAATCCGAAATCCGCTGCATCACGTTTTACCTGCTTACCAAAAGTCACCCGGCTGGAGCGATCAAGGGTTTGCCAGACCTCTTGGCCGATGATCTGAGGTATCTCGAACTCCATGTCCTCGGGCAATTTCAGGACGTTTTCTTTTAGGACGGCGGCGGCGCGATCTGCAGGGGTATCCGTACTTTTCACGTGCGCTTGCAACAAAGCTAGAATCGTTGCCGATACGTCGGGCTGCTTTTGTGCCCAGGCAGCGAGCTCGGGGGTAAGCATGAGTGAGATAACCATAGAAGCTCCCTTGTGCGCGCATTTAAAAATGCAATGATCAACCTCAAATACAATTGCATTTAAAAATGCAATATGCAACTCGAATATGCAATTTATTCGAGTGACGTAATTCCCTATTCGCCCACTCACGCAGCTGGCGAGTGAAAATCAGGGAGCTGCTCCTGCATCGTTGACAACCGATTTAGCTATGCAAGACTGGGACATCCAATCACTTATCTCCGCTCTTTCGTAAGCGATCTATCACCTACACATTCAAAGCCTCCAGTTGAAATCTGATGCGGTGCTCCCGATCCTTTCTGGAGCCAGTCCGTCATGATGCGTCCCGACGCCAAAGTCTCATTAGTGTATCTCTACCCCAAACCCGTGGACTTCCGAAAATCCATCGATGGCCTCGCCGCTCTGGTCGAGCTGGACATCAAAGTGGCGGTGTTCGACCCCGTGCTTTTCGTCTTCCTCAACAAGCCACGCAACCGAGTGAAGATATTGTATTGGGAGCGCAACGGCTTCTGCCTTTGGCTCAAGCGCCTCGAATCCGAACGCTTTAAAACATCGCCCGATGTCAGCGACGAGGCGATCATCCTGACGGTTCAGGAACTCAACTGGTTACTCGATGGTTTTGACCTTTGGCGCAACCGCCCTCATCAGGTTTTGACCCCACGCTACGTGGCCTGACCCGGTATAATCCGGGCCATGATTTCCCTGCCCGACGACCTTCCTGATGATCCTGTTTTGCTCAAGTAACTGCTGCTTGAGGCGCTCAGCCGTCAGGAAGAAGTTGCCCAGGCTTATCAAACTCACATCGTCGACTTGAAAGAACAAATCAAGTTGCTGCGCGACCGTTTGTTCGGGCGTAAATCCGAACAAACGGTCGAGCCCAACACGCCGCAACTGGCGCTGTTCAACGAGCCCGAAAGCGAGCCGATGCCGCTCGTTGATGACGCTGACGAAGAAGCCGTTGCGCCGACACCCCGCCGTGGCAAACGCAAGCCATTGTCGGCCGATCTGCCACGTATCGAAGTTATCCACGAACTACCCGAACACGAACTGACCTGTGCCTGCGGTTGCCTCAAACACGTTATCGGCGAAGAAACCAGCGAACAGCTGGATATCGTGCCGATGCAGATCCGGGTGATCAAACATATCCGCGAGGTTTACGGCTGCCGTGGCTGCGAAACAGCCCCGGTCACCGCCGACAAACCGGCTCAGTTGATCGAAAAGAGCATGGCCAGCCCCAGCGTATTGGCGATGCTGTTGACCACCAAGTAGGTTGATGGCTTGCCGTTGAGCCGACACGGCATCGAGATTGCGCGCCAGACTCTGGCACGCTGGGTGATCCAGTGCAGCGAACACTTCCAGCCACTTCTGAATTTGATGCGCGACCGCTTGCTGGAAAGCCCGGTGATCCACTGCGATGAAACCCGCGTCCAAGTGTTGAAGGAGCCGGATCGCGACCCGACCAGTCAATCCCGGATGTGGGTGCAGGCCAGCGGCCCCCCGGACAAGAAAGTCGTGCTGTTCGACTACACCTCCAGTCGCGCGCAGGACGTGCCGTTGCGCTTGCTGGACAGTTATCGCGGCTATGTGATGACCGATGATGATTACGCCGGCTATAACGCCTTGGCGTTGCAGCCGGGCGTGGAGCGACTGGCGTGCATGGCCCATGCACGACGCAAGTTCGTGGATGCGCAAAAAGTGCAGCCCAAGGGTAAAACCGGGCGGGCAGATATCGCGCTGACGATGATCAACAAACTGTACGGCATCGAGCGAGAATCCAAAGACGCCAGCGATGAACAACGGTTTATCGTTCGTCAGGAAAAGAGCTTGCCGATCCTGGTCCAACTGAAAAGCTGGCTGGATAAGAGCCAACCGCAAGTCACGGCGCAAAGTGCACTGGGCAAGGCTGTGCATTATCTGGCGAACAACTGGAGCCGGCCGGAGCGCTACGTTGAAGCAGGTTTTTTACCCATCGACAACAATGCGGCAGAAAGAGCAATCAAGCCGTTTGTAATAGGACGCAAGGCGTGGCTGTTCAGCGATACGCCCAAGGGTGCCACCGCCAGCGCCCAGATCTACAGCTTGGTCGAGACCGCCAAGCTCAACGGCCAGGAGCCCTATACGTGGCTGCGCCATGTACTGGAGCGGTTGCCACATGCCTCGTCGGTCGAAGACTACGAAGCCTTGCTGCCGTGGAACTGCTCACCAGAGATGCCACAGTAAACCGTTGACCCACCTTGGGATAGGTGGGGTTTATGGAGCGCATATACTGCGTTCGCCGGCAGTGGCTAGCCCGGCCAGGTAGGGGAGTAGCACCTGCGGGATACATGTGCCCATGCAGAGCAGGAAGCTGACGCCTGCCAGGAATGAAAGCTGGGTGGCCTGGCTTGCCAGCAATAACAGGATGGAGGTCCACACCAGCAGTACGCGACAGAGTCGCAAGGGCGCCACTCTGTCGCCCAACGGGACGATCAGCAACATCCCTAAGGCATAGCCCATCTGCGATGCAGTGGCGATCCAGCTGGTTTGCCCGGCATCGGCGTGCAGGGCTTCGGCGAAGACCGGCAGCAGTGCCTGGTTGAAGTAGACATTGGCCACCGACAAGCCGCACAGTAAGGCAATGCCCGCCAGAATCAGCGGCGTAAAGTGTGTGTTGGGCGACATCAAGCATGGCTCCAAAGCGGCTTTCAGGTATCCGATGAGAGACGGGCGACATCAGGCGTGGATTCGGCACCGACGCAGACTTCGCTTTGGCGTCCCAGGAATAGAAAGACCACGGCGGCAGTGAACAGCGTGAACATCGCCAGCAGTTGCAATAAGGTGTTGAACCCGGCGGTATAGGCCGAGCGCAGTATCGTCAGCGGGATTTGGCTGGCGTCGGTGCTCGCGTGCTGGATATCACCCATCACCAGGCGTTGCGCGATAGTTGAATAGTCAACGGCGGACAGTTTGACCGAGGTACTGATGCTCAGATGGTGTGCGACCAGAGCCGTCAGCACCGCAACAGTGATCGCCAGGGCGACACCCTCGCTGGCCACCCGCGTCGTGTTGAAAATACCAGCGGCCATCCCCGCCCGTTCCTTGGGGATCACGCTGATCGACAAACCATCCATCAAACCCCAGGGCAGGCCTGTACCGATACCGGTCAGCAGCATGGCCGCGATGATCTGCGCGTGCGTGCCGACCGGGATCGTACTCAGCCAGTAGAGCCCGGCCGCTGCGATCACGAAACCGATTGCGCAGAGTACGCCCGCCGACAACCAGCGAGTTAGCGACGCGGCAATGATCGGGACAATCAGCATAGGGGCAGAGAGTGCCAACATCATCAGCCCCGCTTCAAAGGCACTGGCCCCTTCCACGCCGATAAACCGAAACGGCAGCAATACGATCAAGACGATGTAGCAATAGCAGGTGCCGATCGGCAGGATCTGTACACCGACAAAGCGCGGAAACAGAAATAAACCCAGTTCCAGCATCGGATGTTTCGCCCGATTTTCAACAATGATAAACAGCAGCAAAAAGACCGCCGACGCGCCAAGCAGCGCATGGATGACCGGCGAGCCCCAGCCCTGCTCAGGTGCCAGGATCACCGCCGTGGTAAACATGATCAGCAGGCCGGAAAACGTCAGCACGCCGGGCGTATCCAGACGCTGTGCTTGCGGGTCGCGGCTTTCGCGCATTTTCGGCAGGGCAAATATCAAGGAAAGGATGGCAAGCAGGGCCGTGAAAAGGAAAATTGCGCGCCAGCCCAAGTACTCGATCAGCAACCCCGATAACAACGGACCGAAGGCCAGGCCAACCCCGAAAGTGGTGCCCAGGAGGCTGAAAGCACGAGTTCTGGCATGCCCATCAAATTCCTGCGCCAGTGCCGCCGAACCGCTGGCCAGGGCTGCCGCCGCGGCGATGCCTTGCACGCCACGCAACAGGTCCAGCCAGAAAATATCGGGGACCGCCGCCAACAGAATCGACACCATTGCAAACAACGCCATGCCGCACATAAACAGTCGCTTGCGTCCGTAGAGGTCTGCGAGGGTGCCGGCGGCCATCAGCAGGCTGCCGAAGCTAAGCATGAAGGCATTAGTGATCCAGGCCAGTTCCGTGGGATGGGCATCAAAGGTTTGACCAATGAACGGCGTGGCCACTGCCCCGCCGGTAAAGCTCATGGGCAATACCAAGGCGGCGAGGCAAATTGCAGCCAATATGGAGTGCCGGCCATGGGCAGGCAGCGGTTCGGTAGCTGAGTTCATTAGGTGATTCCCTGCATATCTATGAAGTATCCGAGCTGTCCAGGCCGAGGCGCGCGATCGTTCGTACACTCTAGTTAGGATACAATCGAAGATAAACGGGCTTTTATTCCACTTATAGTGAACCAAAAGGATGTAATCGAGTTGTGGACAGTCTTAGTGGGGTGATCTCATTCGTAAAAACCGCCGAGGCGCTCAGTTTCATAAGCGCCGCCAGGGCGCTGGGGATTTCTGCCTCGGCCGTGGGCAAAAACGTCGCCAAACTTGAGGCTTCGCTGAATGTACGGTTATTGCACCGCAGCACCCGCAAAGTCAGCCTGACTGCGGAGGGACAGTTGTTCTATGAACGCTGCCGCAAGATCCTCGACGATCTTCAAGATGCCCGGGCGATGCTTTCCCATGCAACACAGGAACCCCGTGGAAAGTTACGCGTCAGCTTGCCCACTATCGGTTATCGCTTTCTCTTGCCCCATATGGCGCGATTCCGCAAAACCTATCCGGAGATTGAGCTGGAACTGGATTTCAACGACCAGTTGGTGGATGTGATCGATGAAGGCTTTGACGTAGTGATTCGCAGCGGTGGGCAGGCCGACTCCAAGCTGATGGCCCGAAAGTTGGGGCCTTTTAAGTTTGTCCTGTGCGCATCGCCTGACTATCTGCGGCGTAAGGGACGGCCCGTCACTATCAGTGACCTCGAGCATCACGAGTGCTTGCGTTACCGATTTGTCACAACGGGTAAAATAATGGACTGGAGTATGTCTTCGGCGCCCCAGTTCACGCAGTTGCGCCTGCCAACCGCTCTGACATTGAACAATATGGAAGCCATGCTGATGGCCGTGGTGGATGGGCACGGTGTCGCATTTGTCCCGGACTTCCTGGCGCGCGAAGCTATCGCCCAGGGGCGCCTGGAAACGGTGCTCGACGGTCACAGCGAAGATCAAGGGCAGTTCTGGGCATTGTGGCCGTCCAGTCGCCATCTTTCACCGAAAATCCGGGTATTCGTGGACTTTGCCGCCGAGCATCTATTTGCCATTCCTTCCGTAGACAGCCCAGATGCAACGCGCTCATGAAGCACTGTCGCGACCGCGCCGTCCTTATAGGTTGCGGCGGCTGTGCCGGTAATCGCTGACCGTCCGCTGTGGCCAGTTCACTGCCAATCATAGTTACGAAGCGTGCTGGTCAGATCGAATGCAAACGGGTGGTCAGGTGGAGCGCAATATTCCAATTGGTATTCAAACGAAAAATTAAAATCACTATTAATGTTATTAATCAACAATTTACTTAGCCAATTCAGATTACCCACCAGATCGCCATGTGGCTGGACGGGCGTTCGCCGCAGACGTACCGGGACGCGATCGTGGGCGGCAACGTGTGGCTGGCGCAAAACGATGGGGTCCTAGGGTTTGTCGAGGTTGACGGGCATGAAGTCAGCAAACTGTTCATACGCGGCAGCGGAGCGCGCCAGGGTATCGGCAGGCTGCTGTTGGAGACGGCCTTGCAAAAGATACGTGAGGCTGGCCATTCCAAGGCCTACCTGGAGGCGACTCTGACCGCAGAAAAGTTCTACCAGCACCACGGTTTTCGCAAGATTGGCGAAGGCATATTCTCCCGAGGCAACAGCCCGGTCTCCATCGAGATCATCAAGATGGAACGGGCCCTCTAGGCCAATGCTTCACCAGTTCACAATCATCGGCAACCCAGGACGGAAATCGCGTGTCTGGCCGCTGGCGCCATGATCGATTTCCAGTAAGAGCAGATGTTCATCACCCTGAACAATTTCAAATCCTTTCAGTTGGTTTGCGCAGTTGGCAGGGGCCGAAAACGCGTGGCGGTCGGGCGTGATAACGCGCAACGATGTGATCTCGCGAAAGCCGTTGGGATGTTCAAACGGCTGCGCTCGCTCAACAGGCGCCTCATCTGGTCTCTTGGCAAACGCAAGAAAAAACCACATCGGTTCGGATATTGGCGCATGCCCCACGTCGACTTTCAGCGCGGCGGGTAAGTAAGCAGGTCGATACGCCCAGACCGGAAATAGTGGTTTCTCGTCTACGCTGGAGGGTCTGAAGCAAACTCCAAAGGGCGAGGCGACGCCATCCGTACACGTGAGGCGGTCAAAGAGTTGGGTTGGCGCGGTTAGCTGACTTTGAGCGTCTGACTCATCGGTGAGATGTAAAAGCTCAATGAACGAATTTCGGAAAAAGAACCTTCTGTTGGCCGTGCCTTGGCCGGGGTGGACGTTTGGCGTTCCTTCAGCCAGCCCGAGGTTTTTCAGAGCATCGGCGCCTCGACCGTCACCATTCACACAAATAAAGATGTGATCTACTTCCATCGTTAATTCCCTTTAATCCCGTGATTTGATTGCGCATTTATTCGGCAACAAGCCAACAACCTCACTCGCCCACCGCATCGGTAGACGTGAGAGTACGTCTTTCAGATCAGGCCTGCGGATCGTGCGGACATCGATGCCTGACGCCGTACAAGGCTGGCAGGTCGTCTTGCTCGCCCAGCCTATCCTAGTCAGCGAGATGCCCGTATCCGGCTGCACGGGTGAAGTCGGCCAAATGCCAGATCTCGCCGTTCGCCCCCCACGTTCCATCAACAACCTCCTCGATCTGTATCGAGCTCAGCAACCGGCGCTGATCCCCCGCGGCCAGGCTCGATTGTATGGCGCCATGCAGTTCACTCACGTAGCGCTGGCGCATCGGTGCATCAAGCACGCCGGCAGGCACCTTGACGATGACCATGCACGGGACAACCTGGGCATGAGGAGCAACGCCTCCGCACAGCCATTGATCGGCCTGCACTTCCTCGATCAACACCCAGCACAACATACGTTGCTGAGGGGCATCGCCCATGTGTTCATTAATCATTGCCACGTCGCTCACGCTGCGAAGCAACTGGTGGCGTTGTGGCAGGTTGAAAGCGCCGGTAGGCACCTTGATCAGGATGTTTGGCATAGCGAAACCTCGCGGTTGACTGGAGGCGCCATTGGGCCAGTTATCCCGTCTCTCGATAAGTGACCGATTCGTCTTCTTTCGGGCATAATCGGACAATGTACGATTTCACTGTCCTCGTCTTTCCCGGGTCGTTCGCCTCAAGCGTCGCAGCCACCCTGGACATCCTCGGCACCGCCGCCACACTGGCGCAGCGGCGCGGCCTTGCCGTGCCACGCTGGCGCGTTTGTGGGCCGCAACCAGGGCTGATTACGCTGGGCCACGGCATGCTGTTGCAGGTTGACGCGCTGACCACAGACGTCGAGGACAACTCCTGCTGGGTCATTCCGGGCCTTGGCATCAGCGACTTCGACGCGCTGTTGCAGCGTCTTGAGGAAGACTCGGTCCTTCAGACACTGCCAGCGCTGAAGGCACATGTGAATCAAGGCAAGGAGATTGCAGCTTCGTGCTCGGCGGTGTTTCTCCTGCATGCCGCAGGGTTACTCACCGGGCGACGGGTGACGACTTCCTGGTGGCTCGCCCCCTGGCTGTCGCGCATGGCGCCTGACTGCATTGTCGACCCCAACGTCATGGTGCTCCGCGATCCGCCCCTGACGACCGCCGGCGCAGCCTTCGCGCAAACTGACCTGATGCTGCACCTGCTGCGCAGACGTCTGTCGCCGGAGCTCGCCGACGCGGTGGGCAAGGCCCTTCTACTCGATGGCCGACAGTTGCAATCTCCCTTCATCAACCCGGCAATCATGGCTCAGGGCAATACGCTGGTCGCCAACCTCTCCGCCTATATAGAAGCACAACTGCCCCATCCGCCCAGTGTGCCAAGCCTTGCAGCGCACGTCGGCATGTCTGAGCGAACGCTGTCCCGGCACCTTCAAAAAGCGACCGGTCTTTCAACGCGGAATCTGATCCAACGTGTGCAATTGAACCGAGCCCGCGTGCTGCTGGAAACCAGCAGGCACTCCGTTGAATCTATCGCCGCACAGGTGGGATACCAAGATGCCACGGCCCTGCGGCGACTCATGCGCCGCCTGTTGAACGCGTCCCCAAAACAACTGCGCCAGTAAGCTCTAACCGCTGACAGTCTTTAAGTCCCGCACTCATCCACTGCACGGCGCCTCAATCGACCTGGCAAGGCTCAATCCGGCTCAGCCATGGACCCAAGCCGCTGACGCATGCCCGCGCTGGCAGCGGGTCCGGCCTGCACGCTGCACCGGTCCAAGGGCACAAGACGGCCATCGGCGACATCCGCCATCATCGGCAGCACCGGCCGCCCCGTCTCCCTCTCGACAATCTGCACGCTTTCCCCTTCCGGCGCGTAATGGCGATTGCCCCAGGCCACTAAGGCCATGAGCACCACGCGGAAATCTTCGCCCTTGGCAGTCGGCACGTATTGGTAGCGCAAAGGGCGCTGACTGTAAGGCTGACGCTCGAGCAGGCCCGCTTCCACCAGCGAGTTCAAGCGCCTGGTGAGCATGTTCGGGGCAATATCCAGGCTGCGGGAAAACTCCTCGAAGCGTCTCAGGCCATGCAGGGCATCGCGCATGATCAAAATGCTCCACCACTCGCCAACCCTTTCCAGGCTACGGGCGATCGGGCATTCAGCATGGATGAGGGTCTTGCGCTGCATGACAGCTCCTTACAGGGGTTCAAACATTTGGTGGTCCGGCATGTTACTTTCATAATGATAGTAACGTCCATATGTCGTTACCCCCCCATAAACAGAAAGAACTGGATCATCATGAACAAACGCATTGTCGTTACAGGCATGGGCGCGCTGACCCCACTTGGCTGCGGAGTCGAGCAAATATGGCAACGCCTGCTGGCTGGGCAGTCGGGAATCCGCCGGTTGCCACCGGAGCTGATCGGCGATCTGTCGATCAGCATCGGTGGCCAGGTTCCCGACCGTATCCAAGACCCTGAGGCCGGCTTCGATCCGGATCTACTGCTGGCACCCAAAGAACAGCGCAAGATGGACCGCTTCATTCTGTTCGCCCTGGCAGCGGCCCATGAAGCGCTGACACAGGCCGGCTGGGCGCCGCAAACCCCAGAGGCGCAGGAGCGCACCGCCACCATCATCGCTTCGGGCGTGGGCGGATTTCCGGCGATTGCCGAAGCCGTGCGGACGACTGACAGCAAAGGGCCGCGGCGCTTGTCACCCTTCACCATCCCGTCATTTCTCAGCAATATGGCCGCCGGTCATGTCTCCATCAGTCACGGTTTCAAGGGGCCGCTGGGGGCTCCGGTGACAGCATGTGCGGCGGGCGTCCAGGCCATCGGCGACGCTGCACGGATGATTCGCGCGGGGGAAATCGACGTAGCGCTCTGTGGCGGGGCGGAGGCGGCCATTCACCGGGTCAGCCTGGCTGGCTTTGCTGCCGCACGAGCCCTCTCGAGCGATTACAACGACACCCCGGAGCGAGCCTCGCGCCCCTTCGATCAGGCCCGCGATGGTTTCGTCATGGGTGAAGGCGCCGGCCTGCTGGTCATCGAAGAGTTGCAACATGCCTTGGCACGCGGCGCCAGACCCATCGCCGAACTGGTGGGCTATGGCACCAGCGCCGACGCATACCACATGACCGCCGGGCCCGAAGATGGCGACGGCGCCCGCCGGGCCATGCAGCAGGCATTGCGCCAAGCCGGCGTGGAAGCATCCCAGGTTCAGCACCTGAATGCCCACGCCACCTCGACCCCGGTGGGTGATAAAGGCGAGCTGGCGGCAATCAAAGCCCTGTTCGGCACAGACAGCGGCCTTGCGATCAGTTCGACTAAGTCCGCCACTGGCCACCTGCTGGGTGCTGCGGGAGGGATCGAGGCGATCTTCACCGTACTTGCGCTGCGCGATCAGGTGGTTCCGGCAACACTCAATCTGGAAGCTCCGGATGCCGCTGCCGAAGGCCTGAACCTGATTCGCGGCCAGGCCCAGCACCTGCCCTTGGAATATGCACTGTCCAACGGCTTCGGTTTCGGCGGGGTCAACGCCAGCGTGCTGTTCCGACGCTGGATTTAAAACCGGGTATTGCGTCCGGTTTCAGTGTTGTTGAGGTCTCAGCACCGATAGGTCGAGACCTCAGCATCTGGTTCTGCCAATCCCCCTACTGACCGCTGGATTGCTATACCGCAATGGTGCATGAAGCTCAGCGCGTGCCAAACTTCACCGATTCACGAATCACAAACGGAATTGAAATGGTGCGTCTGCTTGCTGTTTCGGGAAGCCTGCGTCAGGCCTCCTCCAACTCGATTTTGCTACGCGCAGCTGAGCTGCTATGCCCCGAAGGGGTCCAGGTCGCACATTACGAAGGCATCGGTGACTTGCCTCACTTCAACCCGGATCTGCTCGAAGATCCCCCCGAGGCGGTCATAGCGTTACGCGCAATTATCGGGCAGGCGGATGGGCTGTTGATTTCGTGCCCCGAGTACGCCCGAGGTATTCCCGGCGCATTCAAAAACATGCTCGATTGGCTCGTGAGCAGTGAAGAGTTTCCGGGCAAGCCTGTCGCGCTGTTCAACGCATCGCCCAGAGCCAGTCATGCGCAAGCCGCATTGCGGCTGGTCCTGGAGACGATGTCGGCGAGCATCATCGAGGACGCGTCAATGACGGTGAACCTCCTGTCCAGTCAGTCGAGTGCTGAGGGCATTGCCGCCGACCCGGTGATAGGCCCACAGATGAGTACTGCGCTCGGCGCGTTTAAACGGCGTCTCGAAACTCAAGAGCTTTGACATGGTTTGTCGAGTGGTTGGCCGCACACGGTGATTTCCAACACTGGCAGCCAGTGCCTCTACTGACTGGCTCTTGCAAGCACCCACTGGTTTATCGTTTCAAGCGCGCCTGGTGCGTAGGCATGACGACTTTCCATCAGGAACCTGATCGTGGTGAACCAGGACCATTCACTGGTGAGTTGCGTGTTGTAGGAACCCGCCCTCAAGAGCCCATGGGTTGCATCCGGTATGACTTCAATCCGATTGGCGCGATGATTGCCCCCAACCGTCTTTCGGAAGAGGGTTGCGTTGGCTTCGGGGTCGACATTCAGATCGTCCGCGCCCCACAACGCGAGCAGTGGAATGTCGAGTTTTTCCAAGGCCCCGGTTGCGTCTTCGTGAAGATTGCGCCGCACAAACGCCCATCGCTCGGCGCTCATGCCGTCCAGAAGGGCAACCGGCGGCACCTGCGCAGAGGCAAACAAACGCTCATCGGCGGCGGCGATCTGAGCCATCGTTGCGTCGATGTCAGCCGCGGACATCCCGGAGCGTTGCAACCGCGTCCGCGTGTAATAGTCGCCTTGCCGTTGCCAGGATACGGCGCCTCCGACCAGCACAAGAAAGTCCGCATCCCCCGACGCCAGGCGCGGCAGTACCCAGCCGGCTTGTGAAAAACCAAGCGCACCGACAGGCATTCCTGGCAGCTTACTGCGCATGGCGGACAACGCGCTGCGCACATTCACGTAGCGGTCCGTCATGGACTGGCTGAGCCAATTCCCCGGCGAGTCCCCGATGCCCGGTTTATCCCACGAAACAACCGCAATGCCTGCGTCGAGCAGCGCGTTGATGAGTGGATCGTAGCCTTGCTGCGACGTGCGATCCTGGGGGCCATCCCCGTGAACCAGAACGACTGCCGCTGTTGCAGCGTGGTCAGGCAGCCAGAGCGTACCGACCAGGCGCAGTCCATTTGCGTCGAATGCAAAAGGTTCGCTGGCTCTGCGATCCAGACCATAAGTGTCAAGCCGCGCAAGAACAACCAAAGCGGTAGCCACGATGAGACAAACGACGCAAATCAACTTTACGCGGTAACGTTTCATCCAGATTTCTTTATGCATAGTCACTCCTTTTTTCCTTTCAAGAGTCCCGGCCGATAGGCTCGAATCTCAGTGCCAATCCCTGACGCAGTGCATGCATTTCGCAACTCCCGTAGCCGCTGCTGGCTCCTCGGACGATTAACTGAACTGGCTCGCAAGCATTTCCCGAACGGCACTTACCAATTGGGATTCGCCAGGACGAGGGGGCAACAGACTGAACTCAACATCCGGCAATACCGGTAAATGTTGCGCCGCCCCGCAGACCTGCGCCCCCATCGGTACAGCGGAGGCATTCAGACAAGCGACACCCAACCCTGCCAATAACGCGGATTGCAGCCCCGCGACGCCGGACGCCGAATGCGCAACCACGTAGGACACCTCGTGCGCCTCCAAGGTCTCTCTGGCGAGGCGCTGTAGGCTGCAGCCCTGCGGCAGAACCAAAAGTGGCAACGGGGTATTTTCCTCCCGCTCGGCCTCGAACCCCGCGACCGACACCCAACGCAACGCCTCCCTTCGCACCGGCAAGCCCTCAGGCAGGCTGCGCCCGTCGAGAATTCGCATGGAAAGGCCGATATCGAATTCACCGGAATCCGCCCCGCTCTCGATTTGCAGGCTCTTGCGTACCGACACATGCAGGCGAAGGTGCGGATAGCGCACTCGCAGTGCCTTCAACAGGTCGGCGATCGAGCTGGGCAGAAAGTAGTCGGTGATGGCCAGCCGCAACTCGCCGACAAAGGTCACACCACGCACGCTTTCAAGGGCACGATCACTCAAGGCCAGCATGTCTCGTGTATGGACCAATAAGCGTTCGCCAGCCGGTGTCGGCCTTACGCCTTTTTTACCCCGCTCCAGCAACGTAACCCCGGTGAAGGCCTCGAGCTTGCGCAATTGCTCGCTTAACGCCGACTGCGACCGACACAACTTAGGCGCTGCCTCCGCGAGGCTGCCTGACTCCATCGCAACCGCGAAGGCTCGCAACAGTTCGAGATCAAAGGGACGCATGCTCATCCTGCCGTTTTTCCGAAGGATACGATCATATCTTCCGGCTTTTCAGCACTCAAGCCACTCCTTACTCTAAGCCAGACATTTACTCCCGACGAGGACTCCAACATGCCCGGCATCACCCTTAAAATCTCTGGCCAACCTGACCTTGCGCGAATCCAGGGGATCGTGTCCCAGCTCACCACGCTAACCTGCGATGTGCTGGAGAAACGCCCGGAGCAGACGCTTGTGATGGTGCATTTCGTGCCTCATGAGCAATGGTTCATCAACAGTCGCTCGCTGGCCGAGCTGGGTTACAACTCGTTCCGCCTGGAGGTCACCATCACGGATGAGACGAACACCAAAGCGCAGAAGGCGCGCTTTCAGCGTGAGGCTTTCGCGCTATTGGCCGAGGAAATCGGCAACCTGCACCCACACTCCAACATCCACGTCATTGATTGCAGGGCCAGTGCCTATGGGTATGGTGGCGTGAGCCAAGAATATAAACATCACCACCCCTGAGACCCAAACCCGCGACACAGGGAATGACGCGTAACCGAAGGCGAGTCTTCCTCGCTCTTCAAGGCATCCCCAAACGCTCTCGGCGCCTGCCGATCTGAGATGTTGTCAGCTCGCCCTTTAACGCGTGCCGACGTGAAGGACTTCGAGCAATACCTGCTCCAAGATGTCAAAGAAACTCCTGATGTGCGCCTGTTTCAACGCCTGAGGCCGGGTGACCAGATAGACCTCCATCCCGGGGAGTTCAAGCTCCGGGAACAACTCGCTCAGGTCCTTCGCCAGAATACGCGGCAGTACCGCCACGCCCATGCCTTGCCGCACCGACTCCAGTTGGACGGCGAACGAGTTCACGCTGATCTGCGCACGGTCCAGACCCGCAGCCTTTGCGGCACGCATTTGAGGCAGCATATCCAGCGGAGGAAGCAAGGCGATGTTGACCGCTGTAGCCAGGGTCACGCCTGGAGAACGCTTCAAGTACCCCGCATCGGCGAAGACGCCGTAGGCGAGTTTGCCTATGGGTCGATAAATCAGCGATGGCTCGCCCAGGTGTGCTGTGCGTACAGCAATATCGGCCACACCGCGGACGATCTTGTGAAAGTCGGCGGTGACCAGTAACTCCACGGAGCAGCGCGGGTGCAGGGACGTAAAACGATTCGCGGCGTCCAACACACAGGCAGAAAACCCCTCCCCGACACTGACCAGGACACTGCCAGATAGCTCTGCTTGCTCACCGGACAGGTCCGCCGCCGTTTGACGCCTCAAGCCTGCTTCCGCAGCCAGGGCAACTTCCACCAGGGATTGGCCTCGCGAGGTCAGCCAGCAGCCGTCAACGCCTCGTTCAACGAGCGGCTCACCCAGGGCAACTTCCAGTTGGGTCAGGCGACGGGACACGGTCGACGCCGCGACCCCCAGCAGTTGGCCCGCTTGAAGAAAACTGCCACGCCGCGAGACGGCCAACAGCAGACGCAGATCGTCCCAATTTGCCTGCAACGCCATACCTCTCATCCTCCAGGGTCTGCATATATGCAAAGCCATTATGCAGTAGTCGCTGTTTTTCGGATGCGACCTCAACGGTATATCTAGCGGCCTTCGAAACGACTGGAATGGAATGTATGACTATGGCTCCCATGCGCAACGCATTCGTCACTGGCGCAACCGGCTTGCTGGGAAACAATCTGGTGCGGGAACTGGTCGCACGTGGCTACACCGTCAAAGCCCTGGTCCGTTCAAGAGCCAAAGGTGAGCAGCAGTTCAACGACCTCCCGAGTGTCGAACTGGTGGTTGGCGACATGGCCGATGTCGACGCGTTCGCAACATCGCTGCACGGCTGCGATACGGTGTTTCATACGGCGGCGTTCTTTCGCGATAACTACAAGGGTGGCAACCACTGGGAAGAACTCGAAAAGATCAATGTCGCCGGTACGCGAGACCTGCTTCACCAGGCCTACGGCGCGGGAATACGCCGGTTTGTGCATACCTCGTCGATTGCCGTGCTCGACGGAGCCCCTGGCACCTCTATCGATGAGACATGCCTACGGGCCGAAGCCGATGCGGATGACTACTACCGCAGCAAAATCCTCGCTGACCGTGTCGTCTTGACCTTTCTTGAAACCCATCCCCAGATGCATGCCTGCATGGTTCTGCCCGGCTGGATGTGGGGGCCTGGCGATATGGGCCCGACGTCCTCGGGACAATTGGTCAAAGATGTCATCAACGGCACGTTACCCGGGTTGATCCCCGGCACCTTCTCCGTCGTCGATGCCCGTGATGTGGCATGGGCCTCGATTGCCGCAGCCCAGAATGGACGGCGAGGAGAGCGCTACCTCGCGGCCGGTCGCAACTTGACCATGCGCCAGTTGGTACCTGTCCTGGGACGTATAGCGGGCGTCAAAACCCCTGCTCGGCAACTGCCACTGCCCGCGCTCTACCTATTGGCGGGAGTGCAAGAGGTCTACGCGCGCCTTACCGGCAAGCCCATTTTGCTGAGCATGGCGACGTTGCGCCTATTGATACGAGAGGAGCACCGCACCTGTTTTAACCACCGCAAAAGTGAACAAGAGCTAGGCCTGAGTTTTCGCGTGCTGGAGCAGACCATTTCTGACACTGTGGCGTGGTATCGGAAACATGGCTGGTTTAAGCCAAACAAGGACGAAAACACACAGTGAGCAAGACAATCATCCTGATGCGTCACGGCCAGCCAAAGCTGGCCACGACCGAAAAAATCTCAATGCTCGAGATGAAAGACTGGATCGAGCAATACAACCACTCCGAAATCATCCGCCATCCGGCTCCGGATGCCAGCACGCAACTCGCCGCCACCGCCACGGTGCTCGTTTCAAGCAACGCACCGCGTGCATTGACCTCCGTCCAGGCGCTAGGGCTGGAGCCGGCGGTCGTTGACGCGCTGTTCTGCGAAGCGCAACTGCCTCACGGTGACTGGCGACGTCCCCGACTCTCTCCGTTTACCTGGGCATTTATCTTTCGGGTCTTATGGCTGTGCGGTTACTCGCGCAATGTCGAGTCCGCCGGCGCCGCGAGGCTGCGCGCCAACACGGCAGCTCAACGGCTGCAGTCCCTTGCCGATGAGGGGCCGGTTTTGCTGCTCGGTCATGGCGTGATGAATCGAATGATTGCCAAACAACTGCTCGCCGACGGTTGGACCTGCCAACAGCGTAACGGCAGCCGATATTGGAGTGCGTCGGTCTATCAATACGGTGGTGTATCAACGGTGATCGGCTGATCGCCCGTAACCGTCTGGGCAGCCCGAACCTTGTGTATCAGCGCACCAATATGAGGCGCTGGAGCGCTCGTTCAACTTGACGGGCAAAGCCTGGGCATTGCGCTACGGCCCTGTCGGCTTGAAGGGAGGCTCGGCCGGAGATTCGACGGTTGCGTCTCCCCGGCGCCTCGAACGACATGAATTGCCGAACTTCGCGGGCAGTCTAAAAGACATCGATCTAAATCATTCTCAACAATAACAAATAGCAAGTTAGCCAACTAACTATTTAAAACATCCGTGCGAATAGACACTCACCTGCCCTCATATCGTTTTAACCATAAATCTTGCCAGTCTTTTCTTTCACATATATTTTACATCCCCCTACATATGCTAATGTCATTACGACATCAACGTTGTCCACCAGGATGCAAGGAGTGTGTATGACCGGAGTATTGGCCTCAGTTAACAGCCGCACACAACTGGTCGGGCAGAACAGGCTCGAACTGTTGCTATTCCGCTTCAACAATCAGCAACTGTATGGGATCAACGTGTTTAAAGTCCGGGAAGTTATACGCTGCCCGAAATTATCCTCGATACCAAAGTCTAATGGCAACATTTGTGGCGTGGCCAATATCCGAGGTGTCTGCATCCCTATTCTTGACCTTGCCATGGCAACGGGACTGCCCGGGGTCGAGGATCAGGAAAGCGCTTTTATAATACTTACGGAGTACAACAATCGCGTTCAGGGCTTCCTCGTCTACGCGGTCGAGCACATCGTCAATTTGAACTGGGAAGACATTCATCCGCCGCCCAAGGGCAGTGGTGAGAACAACTACCTGACGGCCGTCACCCGCACGGACGATCGCTTGGTCGAGATCATCGATGTTGAAAAGGTGCTGACAGAAATATCGCCATCGTCCGAGGAAATATCCAGCGGCGTGATCGATCACGACGTCAACCAGCAAGCCCGACACCTGCGTGTGTTGACCGTGGACGACTCGATGGTCGCGCGCAAACAGGTGACCCGCTGCCTGGAAACCGTGGGCGTCGAGGTGGTGGCCTTGAACGATGGCCGACAAGCGCTTGACTACCTGCGCGCCATGCTCGACGAAGGGCGCAAGCCAGATGAAGAGTTTCTGATGATGATCTCCGACATCGAGATGCCGGAGATGGACGGCTACACCTTGACCGCCGAGATCCGTAACGACCCGCGCATGGCCAACCTGCACATTGTGCTGCACACCTCGCTCTCGGGGGGCTTCAACCAGGCCATGGTCAAGAAAGTCGGCGCCGATGACTTCCTGGCCAAGTTCCGCCCCGATGACCTCGCCGGTCGTGTCGTCTCACGTATCAAAGCCGCCAACCCGAACTGACGCTCTATCACTACAACACTCAAGCCAAGGAGGCTGTAAGGAAGCAAATAAGAACAAAATCAACAGAGGGCAGATCATGTCGAAATGTAATGAGCTCTATCATCTAGTATCAGGCAACGAGGCCAGGCCATTCTGGAAGGGTGGCGCGCGCGATGCGCAGTCGGACATCCAGTGCGCCATGGGCTGTGGCGCGCAGCTTGCCGAGACGCCTCAATTATCAGACCCGGCCCCTGCGCCCACAGCGGCTGCGATCGCCCCCACCGGCATGAACGAGGAGTTGGTCGCCGCCCAGGAAATCTGTGCCCGCGCCAAGACCGCCGTGGTCGAAATGTTCAGCCATGCCCGCATGGGCCGCGCCCTGGAGCTGGAACATATCGGCGCGCTGGTCGACGATATTTCCTCTTCGATCGCACGTCATCCCAATGCCTTTATCAGCCTGGCACGCCTGAAAAGCCTCGACGATTACACCTATATGCATTCGGTCGCCGTGTGCGCACTGATGATTGCCCTGGGCAACCAGTTGAACCTGCCTGCTGCGTTGATTCGCCGAGTGGGAATGGCCGGCCTGCTGCATGACATCGGCAAAATGGCCATACCGGGCGCCATCCTCAACAAGCCTGGACACTTGAGCAGTGACGAATTAGAGCTGGTCCGCACCCACCCGCTGGAAGGCGAGAAAACCCTGCTCGCGACCTCGCAGTTGTGCGACTTGGTCGTGGATGTCTGCCTGCACCACCATGAACGGGTCGACGGCAGCGGCTACCCCCATCAGTTGGCGGGCGACCAGATCAGTCTTTTTGCGCGAATGGCCGCCGTTTGCGATGTCTATGACGCAATCACCTCGGACCGATCCTACAACCAAGGCTGGGACCCCGCCGTCGCCATTCAGCAAATGTCGACCTGGGACGGGCATTTCGATGATGAGGTGTTCCGCGCGTTTTTGAAGTCCGTGGGCATTTATCCGGTCGGGTCTATCGTTCAATTGAAAAGTGGCAGTATCGGCGTGGTGATCGAACAGCATCCCGACTCATTATTGACGCCAAAAATAAAGTTATTCTTCTTGCCGGTGTTAAATATCTACATCACCCCAAAAATAGTCGACCTGAGTGATCCCGAACAAACCGATCGCATCATTGCGCGCGTGCCGCCACAGCGCTATGGCTTTAAAAATACCGAACGTTTATGGCTCGACGATAAGGTGTCCGAACAGAACTAAGCGACTACCCAGCTGTACCGCATTTATATGCCTAAGCAGCCCATGATCAAGCAGTAAGCCTTGCGAACAAAAACAACTGAAATGCCGACATCCAATTATTTCGGCAACTACTAGCGTGGGCAGGAAATATCATGAAATTCAACTCATTACAGACTCAGATTTGCTTCACCGCCGGACTCTGCCTGTTAATCTCTTGCGCGAGCCTGGTGTCATATGGGTTGTACTCCTCAACCGCCAATCAAGCCTACGTGGGCACTGAAGTTTCAGCATTGATTGAAAGTGCCACCATCCGCGAAGTGCAAAACCTGGCGGAGTCCCGTGCCAACGCCATCAAAGCGAAACTGCAAAATGCCTTGGACTCGGCACGCACGCTGGCCAATACGCTGGGTGCGAGTAAAAGTGCGCAAAGCCCGCTGGCGCTGGGCCGCGACCAGATCAATACGATGTTGCTCAGCGTGCTCAAGGACAACCCCGAGTTCAACGGCACGTATTCGTGCTGGGAGCCGGATGCGCTGGACGGCCAGGACCAAGCGTTTCGTAACAACGAGGGCGGCAACAACCCGTTGACCGGCCGCTTCACGCCCTATTGGACACGCAGCTCGGACGGCCATGTCGCGGTACAACCGCTGGTCGAGTACGACTCCGATGCCCGCCACCCCAATGGCGTGCTCAAGGGCGGCTGGTACAGCGGCCCCCGGGATACCCAGAAAGAAAGCGTGCTCGACCCCATCCCCTACGTGGTGCAAGGCAAAAATGTGTGGCTGACCACGCTTTCGGTGCCGATCACCGCCAATGGCAAGTTTTACGGCGTGGTCGGTGCGGACTTCGACATTTCGTTTATCCAGAAACTCAGCGAGCAAATGTCCGCCGACCTCTATGACGGCAAAGGCTCGGTGTCGATCCTGAGCAATCAGGGGCTGGTGGTGGCCGACAGTAAACGGCCAGAACTGATCGGCCAGCCATTGAAGGCATTGCTACCCGACACCTGGGATAAGGTGCTGGCCAATGTGCAGAAAGGCCAGGGCGACAGCCGCATGAACCAGGACTCGCAGGAAATCGAAGTACAGATGCCGATCACCCTGGGTCGCACCGGAAAACCCTGGGCCATCTTGATCCACCTGCCCAAGGCGGTGGTCATGAGCCAGGCCATTACCCTGGAGAAGGAACTGCAATCGCGTGGCGTCAGCAGCAGTATCTGGCAGATCTCGGTCGGCCTGGGCATCTCATTGCTGGCATTGCTGGCGCTGTGGTTCGCTACCGCAAAAATCGTCGGGCCGATTCGTGAAGCCGCCGCCTTGGCTGCCAACATCAGCCTGGGGGATTTCTCGCGTCGCCTGGTGCAAAAATCCGAAGATGAAGTCGGCCAGTTGTCCTTGGCCTTGAACGAGATGTCTGAAAGCCTGCAGCGTCAGGTCCGTGTGGCTGAACGTATCTCCGAAGGCGATCTGGACCTGGAGGTGCGGTTGTCCTCCCCCAACGACACGCTGGGCAAGTCCCTGGAGAAAATGGTCGGCAACCTGAACACCTTGATTTCCCAGGTACAGGCCAGCGCCACGCAAATCACCGGCAGCTCCGCACAGGTCACCGAGTTGAGCCAGTCGTTGTCCGACGGCGCGTCCAATTCGGCATCGTCCATCACTGAAATCAGTGCCGTCATGACGCAGATGGCCGCGCAGACCTCCGACAACGCCGCCAATGCGAAAAAGGCCGACGAACAATCCCAGGCCTCACGCGCCGACGCAGGGGAAAGTGACAAGCTGATGAGCGAATTGATCGCCGCCATGGCGGAAATCGACAATTCGGGCAAAGACATCACCGCCATCATCACCACCATCGACAACATCGCCGCCCAGACCAACCTGCTGGCCTTGAACGCAGCAATCGAGGCGGCACGCGCCGGGGAATTGGGCCGCGGCTTTGCCGTCGTCGCCGATGAAGTCAGGAGCCTCGCCGCCCGCAGCGCCGAAGCCGCCCAGCAAACCGCGGCGCTGATCGCCGACTCGTCGACCAAGACGCAACGCGGCATGGTCATCGCCGGTCGCACGGCCGACTCGTTGAGAAACATCGTCACCGGCACCAGTACCGTTTCCAGCCTGGTGTCGTTGATCTACCAAGCCTCCAGTGAACAGGCTTCCGGCTTGCAGCAGGCCAGCATCGGTCTGGAGCAGATCGATGAAGTCACCCAGCAGAATCAGGCCAACTCCCAACAGTGCGCGGTGGCCGCCCGCAACCTGTCGGAACGGGCCAGTTCCATGCAGCAAGGGTTGAGCCGGTTTAAAGTCAAAGCGACATAACGCCCATCTGCAGTGAAGCCGGGGCGGAAATAAACCACCGCCCCGGTCCCGCCGCACAATTCCTGTGCCCATTCATGAAATATTAAGAATCGCCTCCCTATACTCACCGACTGCGAGCCGTTCCCCCGAACGGTCCCCTGCCCCGGTAGCCAGCCCCAATGACGCGTCCCGTTCCTCTGCTGCTCCTGCTTGCTGGTCTGTTGTTCTTCTTCGCCCTTGGAAACCATGAGCTGCAAGGCTCCACCGAAGCCCGCGTCGCCGGGATCGCGATGGCCATGCACCTGGACAACGATTGGGTGGTGCCACGCCTGTTTCGTGAGCCGTTCCTGGAAAAGCCGCCCCTGAGCCTGTGGCTCGACGCCGGCGCGATCCGCTTGTTTGGCGGCACACCCTGGGCCGTGCGCCTGGCCTCGGCGTTTGCCGGGTTGTTCAGCGTGATGCTGCTCTACGGGATGCTGCGCCGGTTCGGGCGACCGCAGATCCTGGCGTTCTGCGCGGCACTGATCCTGGCGACCATGGCCAGTTACTGGGGCAACGTGCGCGGCGTGGGTGAAGATGCGTTGCTCAGCCTGGGCGTGACTACCGCGCTGCTGGCGTTCTACCAGGCGATGCGGCCGGCGTCCGAGCGCCAGGGCTCAACCGCCTGGGCCTGGGCCCTGTTTACGGCCGGGATGGTGGTCGCCACCCTGAGTAAAGGCGTGCTGGGCCTGGCGATGCCGGGCATCGTGATCTTTGTGTACCTGGTGTGTACCAGTTGGATGGACAAACGCCTGCGCATCGGCGATTGGCTGCGCCCGGCACTGTTTACCCTGTTGGCCTTGGTGCCGCTGCTGATCTGGCTGGGGTTTCTGTTCCAGCGCGGCGGGATGCAGGCGGTGGGCGAAGTGCTGTGGACCAACAGCGTCGGGCGGTTCAGCGGTTCGTTTGTCGAAGCCGGGCATTACGAGCCGTTCTACTACTACATCGCCAAACTGCCCGAAGCCTTTTTGCCGTGGAATATCCTGGTGTACCTGGGGCTTTGGCACTTCCGCAAAAG
The DNA here is from genome assembly GCF_024169655.1 of Pseudomonas marginalis. Taxonomy (GTDB): domain Bacteria; phylum Pseudomonadota; class Gammaproteobacteria; order Pseudomonadales; family Pseudomonadaceae; genus Aquipseudomonas; species Aquipseudomonas paraveronii. The sequence continues at coordinate 5,381,574 of NZ_JALJWV010000001.1, forward strand.
CCTGGTGCACAACCGCTACCGTCTGTTTTTCTGCGTCTGGCTGGTGGCGCAATTTACCCTGCTGACCCTGGCCTCCAGCAAGCGCACGGTGTACCTGATGGCGCTGACGCCAGCCGCCGCCGTACTGGCTGCGGAGTACGCGCGGGTACTGCTGCAATGGCTGAAAGATCACAAACCGGCGCTGTATGCGCCGCATAAAATCGTGATCGGCGGCGCGTTCACCCTGCTCATCGCCTGCTACCTGGGCGCGGCATTCTGGTTCGCGCCAAAAGCCGACAAAAAACAGTCGTTCGTGCCCGTAGTGAGTCAGATCCAGGCCCTGCAGGCCGAAGGCAAAAAAGTCGCATTGTTCCGGCCCAACGAGCGCATCGACGGCGCCAGCGTGTTTTATCTGCAGGCCTACTTGCCGATTCTGCAAACCGAGCCAGAACTGCGCAGTTACCTGACCGCCGCCCCCGGCAACGTCGCGCTGCTGGATAACACCGACCAACTGACCGGCAAGGTCACGGTGATCAAGGAAATGGCAATCAGTCGCCAACCTTACTACTTCATCGAGCAGTAAGGCGGGCGCGGGGGATCAGTGCTTGGTGAGCTTGTCCAGGTAACCCATGGCGAACGCCGATACCACGAAGGTCATGTGGATGATCACGTACCACATCAAATGCTGCGGATCGACGTTCTTGGCGTCCATGAAGATGCGCAGCAGGTGGATGGAGGAAATCGCCACGATGGACGCGGCCACTTTCATCTTCAGCGACGAAGAGTCCATGGTCCCCAGCCAGTTGAGCTTTTCCTTGTTTTCATCGATGTCCAGCTGCGAGACGAAGTTCTCGTAGCCGGAGATCATCACCATCACCAGCAGGCCGCCGACCAGCGCCATGTCGATCAACGACAACAGCAGCAGGATCACTTCCGATTCGAGCATGCTGAAGATATTGGGAACGACGTGAATGATTTCCTGGAAGAATTTCAGTGCCAGGATCAACAGTCCCAGGGACAGCCCCAGGTAGATCGGCGCCAGCAACCAGCGCGAGGCGTACATCGTATTTTCGATAAAGCGTTCCATTGAATCTCACACAGCTTGGCTAGAAATGGCGCCGAGTATACCAGCCGCTTCCAAACACCTGTAACCGTGAGAAAACTGACCTGAGCGGCATCTGTGAGAGAATTTTTCTGCTAGTGTCGGGCCCATCAACTCGGCTCAAAGACGTCGGACAGGAAAACTCAAGATGATGGATGTGCGTTCCCCTTGGGCCAGCATCGGCCTGTGTGCGGCATTGCTGCTGGCCGGCGGCTGCTCTCCCAGCGATGAGAAAAAGCAGACCACCCTCGAAGAGAAAACCACGCAGTTCGAACAGTCGCTCGACAGTATCCAGGACCCCAAACTGCGTGACGCCATCGCCGACCTTGGCGGTTCGCTGCTGTTACTGGAACGGGCGCGAGTCAAGCTCGCCACCAAGCCCATCGAAGCCGAATACGGCGAAGACAGCCTGGCGCTGCTCAAGCACTACCCCACGCCCCAGGCGCTGGTCGACACCTATATCAACGGCCTGTTCGTACTGCGCAAGACCTCCCACTCCGACTACCTGACCGATCTGCAGCCGGTGTTCCCGTTCAACTTCAACACGCCCGACCAGTTCCCCTTCCCCCACGGCCTGGAATGGCAGTCGGTGACGTTGAGCAACAACAAAGTCATCCCCTTCCAACCGGAATGGTCGGAAACCGATCCCGGCATCCAGTTGAGCCCCAGCAGTTCCAACCTGACCAACCCCGATGACCTGACGGTGACCTACCCGTTCATCGACGGCATCGAGACGGAAAACAAGAGCCAGCCGCAGCCCGTCAGCCTCAAAGGCACGGTTGAGGTCATCGCACCGGGCAAGGTGCTGACGTTCGATTTGTCGAAACAAGACGTGGGCCACCCGCGCACCGAAGGCACTATCACCCTCAACCTGCTGAGCCTGGAAAAAAACTACGCCGAGATCGAACTGACCAACCACGAACCGCTGGCGGCGGAGGTCGGCGACGAATCACCGAGCCCTTTGCTGGTGCAGGCCCGCGACAGTACCGGGCAGTTCCTCACGCGCTCGGGCTCGATCAACGAAAATGCCGCGCAGGTGGCGTTCTACGAAAAACAACTGGCGCAGATGCAAAAGCAGAAAGCCTGGTCGGACACGTTTGAAAAACAACTGACAGACGAGCAAAAAGCCTTCGAACACCAGCAAAACAGCCATTACGCCAAGGTCTACTTCAACGGCCTGATCGACACGCTGCAGGTCGACGTGCTGGACTTTTCCAAGGCCACGGTGACCCGCAAGGACCTCGACCTGCCGGTGTTGCGCTTCGACAAAAACAGTCTGCAGAAAACCGTACAAGCCTTGCCGATGGCGGTAACGGTGTATGACGACGGCGCTGCCAACTGGCTCAAAAACGCGACAATGACCGAAGACCAGCTGAAAAACAGCGTGACCATCAGCCAGTCCGTCGAAGATGCCAGCGCCGCGCATATCGTGTTTGACCACCCCTTTACCTTCAACGACGAACTGGCAGGCACCGAACGCAACAGCGGCGAAGCGCCGGTGACGTTTTTCACGGCGGATGAAAAAGGCGCGCGCGGCGAACCCATCGAGTTGCCGAGCGAAGCCTTCGAACTGAACCCGGCACGCGGCACCCTCACCTACGACCTCAACCTGTTCCCGGAGAACCCGGCGTTTGTGGTGGGCTCGATTCCGCTGTTCCTGGCCACCATCGACAAAGCCACGATCGAGGTGGCCAAGTTGCCCAAGGGCCTGTCGCTCAAGGACAACGCGCTGATCATCGACCAGGCGCAGTTCCCATCCGACAGCTGGCGCTTCTATGCCAAGGACGCCAGCGGCAACTACCTCAAGGAAATTCTCGGGGTCAGCCACCGCGCCGAGGAATACGGCACGGCGTTGTTTGACGTGCATTACTTCTATGGCCGGCCGACCCTGCTGGAAAGCTACCAGCGCACCGACCTCGGCACCGTGCAGTACGGCTTCGAGGTCAAGCTGGACAAGCCCGAAAGCAAGTGATCGGCGCTACAGGGCCAGGCGTTCCTGCCCATTGTTGAGCAGTCGCAGGTGGGCCTGCACATGCAGGCACCAGATCTGCGGCTCGTCCGCCAGCTCGTAGCCGTGCTGTGTCAGGTTATCGACGATCGTTTGCAGAACGGTCTCGGCCACGAAAGGCCCATGGAACGGACCTTCGGATTTGACGGTGGAAGGCTGCTCGCCGGTCATCCCGGCGGCAAACAGCAACGTCCACATCCCGTTGTCACCCGCGAGAGGGCGAACGGAACATTCGATACGGGTGCCCAAGCCCAGGCACTGGCGGGTGAGGCAAAGGTTGCGCGGCATGGCGGCGACCCTCGGTAGATCAGTGTTCAGCCTCAAGCACGGCGAGACTGTCTCTATCCTGCGACTCCTGTGGATATCCCTAATGCTCAGAATAGAAGAAAACTGCGATAAACCAAGGTTATAGGGACCAACGGGCGTTGGCCCCGAACCTTTAGTCAATTTTGTGGCGGGTTAGCGCTTCAGCTCGGTTTGGTTTCAGCCAACGTCTGCTGCGCCAGTTCTTTCTCTGCTTCCTTCAAGTCTTCCTCGCTGATCATCTCGGCAATCACACGCAAACGCTCTACCACGCGCGCATTCACCGTGCCTTCGGGGAATTGCCCTTGCGCGTCCGGCTCACCGGCCGGCTCGCCGACCAACAGGCTCAACGCCTCATCCGCCTGGCGCACCGCATAGATATGGAATTGCCCGGCGCGCACGGCCTGCAACACCTTCTCATCGAGCATCAGCGTGGCGACGTTGGCTTGCGGAATGATCGCGCCTTGTTCGCCGGTCAACCCGCGCGCTTCGCAGAGGCGGAAGAAGCCTTCGATCTTCTCGTTGACCCCGCCCACCGCCTGCACTTCACCAAACTGGTTGATCGACCCGGTGATGGCAAAGCACTGCTTGAGCGGGGTTTTCGACAAGGCCGAAATCAAAGTGCAGGCCTCGCCCAGGGATGCGCTGTCACCGTCCACGTAACCGTAGGACTGTTCCAACGCGATACTCGCAGAAATCGCCAGCGGGAATTCCTGGGCATAACGGCTGCCCAGGTAACCGGTGAGGATCATCACGCCCTTGGAGTGAATCGGCTGGCCGAGGTTGACCTCGCGCTCGATGTCGACGATGCCGCTGCCGCCCGGGTACACCGTGGCGGAAATCCGCGCCGGCACGCCGAACGCCGAATCACCGACTTCCAGCACCGTCAGCCCGTTGCACTTGCCGACCGCCGCTCCAGCGGTGTCGATCAGGATCACCCCGGCGAGCATGTCGTCGAGAATCCGCGCCGACACCCGCCCGGTACGCGTAGCCTTGGCCTTCAGCGCACGCTCGATGTGGCCGGCGTCGGTCATTTCGTCGCCCGCCAGGTGGCGAATGAAATCCGCCTCGCTGACCAGTTGGAACAAGTCGCCAATGCGCGCCGACAACCGCCCCTGGTGTTCGGCCAGGCGTGCGCTGTAGGTGGCCAACCGCGCCACCGCGTCCGAGGTCAGCGGCGCCATGCCTTCTTCCGAGGTGCGGGTTTTCAGCAACTGCGCGAACTGCTCCAGGCTTTCGTCGACCATCGGGATGTCTTCGTCGAAATCCACCAGCACCCGGAACATTTCCTGGAAGTCTGGATCGGCGTCCTGCAACGCGTAGTACAGCTGGCGCGAACCGATGATGATCACCTTGACCTGCAACGGGATCATTTGCGGGTTGAGCGTCACGGTGGCCAGGCGGCCCAGCTCACCCAGCGGCGATTCCATCTTCAGCTTGCGCGACTGCAGGGAACGCTTGAGGGCGTCCCACACAAACGGCTCGCTGAGCATTTTTTCGGCTTCGAGGATCAGGAACCCGCCGTTGGCCCGGTGCAAGGCGCCCGGACGCAACTGGCGATAGGTGGTGTAGAGCGCACCCTGGTCGGTGCTGTATTCGATCCGGCCGAACAGGTTGTCGTAGGTCGGGTGCGGTTCAAACACCACCGGCGCGCCGCCGCTGACCGGATGGCCGACCACCAGGCTCGGGCAGTACTGTTCTTCGAGCAGCTTGCGGGCCTGGGCGTCGGTCTTGGCGTCGTCCACCAATTGCTCGACCACGGTTTTCAGCAAGTACACCTGCATGGCTTGCAGGTAACCGCACACCGCAGCGTTCTCCGCGTACTTTTCCGACAACGGTGACAGCAACGGCTGGAGGGCCAGGGTGATGGTTTCTTCGTTGAAATGGCGCAGTTGGTTGTTCGACTCACGCTTCCACTGCGGCAGGCTGGCCAGTTCTTCGTTGAGGCGTTCTTCCAGTTCGGAAATATCGGTATGGAAGCGCTCGCGATCGACTTCCGGCAGTTGCGAGAACTCGGCCTCGTCCAACGCCTTGCCGTCGAGCATTGGGGTAAACGCGATATTGGAACTGTCGCGGTACAGCGCCACGTCCTTTTCCAGGGCCAGACGCTCGATCACGTCCAACGCCTTGTCGTAACGCTGGTTGAACGCGCGGTCGATGGCGCTTTTGCGTTGTTGATACGTCGGGTGCTCGAAGACGGCCGGGAAGGTCGCCACCAGGTTATCGACCAAGCCATTGATATCGGCGATGAACGCCGCAGCACCGCCCGCAGGCAGTTCCAGCGCGCGCGGTTCGCGGGGCTCATCGAAATTATTCACATAGACCCAGTCCGCCGGGGTCTGTAGGCGCTTGCCTTCGGCCTTCAGGTAACGTTTGACGAACGAAAAGCGACCGGTGCCCGGCTCGCCCATAACAAACACGTTGTAACCGGGGCGTGGCATGGCCACACCGAACTGCAAGGCTTCAACCGCACGTTCCTGGCCAAGCACACCGCGAAAGGGCTCCAAATCATTGGTGGTCGAGAAGCTGAACTGTTCAGCGGAGAAAGGGCGAGTCAGCGCGTCGGGCGCTAGACGCAAGCTGGCAGCAACAGGATCAGGCATCGGGCTTCCTTACATCAGGCGGGGCAGATGGCGGCATTCTGGCTCTCCGTTGCGCGCTCTGGCAAGGCGAGCCTGAGGTAAAGCATAGACACGGCATGCGTCCTACAAAAAAAACGCGACATCTCTGTTTGTTTTATAAAAAATCACGGAACCCCTGGAACCTGCCTAAACTCCAAACTGCGCGGGCTAGACTAATAACTGGCCCCTAAGGCGCTATGAAGTGCCTGACCCCTTGTCCATTGGTTTGCACACAAAGAGAAAAAAGCTATGAAACGGATCCTTCTCGGTACTCTCTTCACCGTCGTTTCCCTCAATGCAATGGCTGAATCACCCGGTGGCCCAAATTGTGGTTGGGGCAACATGCTGTTCGAAGGCCAGCGCGGTACTCCGGCGCACTTCCTGGCTTCCACCACCAACGGCACCTCGGGCAACGCCACTTTCGGCATGACCTCGGGCACCAACGGTTGCAGCACCAACAGCGCCCTGACCTACGGCGGCAAGTCGTGGATTGCCATGAATGGCATGATGAACGAGCTGTCCGAAGACATGGCCAAAGGCAATGGCGAAGCGCTGACCACCTACGCCGTGGTACTGGGCGTTGCACCTGAAGATCGCGAGCACTTCGCTGCCGTGACTCACGAGCACTTCCAGCAAATCTTCAGCAAGGCCGATGTGACCGCTGACGATGTGCACAACAACACCCTGGCTGTACTGAAAAGTGATGCCCGCCTGGCGAAATACGTAACCCAGGCTTAAGCCCGACCTGCCCGCGCCCTCCAAGGCGCGGGTTTTACTTTTGGACCCGCCTCCCCGTTTGGGTCTCACTTTTTCCGACTTAAGTTGCCCCTATGCTCAAACGCCTTGCCTGGATGGCACTCTTCGCCTGCGCCCCGCTGTACGCGACGCCGCATCTTGATGATCAACGTTTGCAGCAATTGGCCAACGATCCGTTCTGGTTGTCCCTGGGCCATTACGAAGCCGGCAAAATCAGTGGCTGGCGCAGCTATGTCAGCGACAAAAAATTCTTCCTCGCAGCCGACGGTGCTCACCACCCGGATGCGGAGCTCAAGGCCACCGTCGACGCGCTCTACGCGCCGGCCAGCCGGGGTGAAAAACACGCCCAATGCGTTTACCCCGCACGCACCCGCTGGCTCAAGGATCAGTTGCACCTGAACGACCTGCCCGCCGTGGACTGCAACGAATTCAAGCAATGGTTCAAGGACGTCGCGCCCCATAGCGCAGTGCTGATCTTTCCAGCGGCCTACCTCAACAGCCCTTCCTCGATGTTCGGCCACACCTTGCTGCGCATCGACCAGGCGGACGTGCAGAGCAACAACACCGCGCTGCTCAGCTATGCGATCAACTTCGGCGCGTATATCGAAGGCTCGGACAACAGCATCCTCTACGCCTGGAAAGGCCTGATGGGCGGCTACCCCGGCCTGTTCGCCCTGGTGCCCTACCAGGAAAAACTCTCGGAATACCGCAGCCTGGAAAACCGCGACCTGTGGGAATACCGCCTGAACCTGACCCAGGTCGAGACCGAACGCATGGTCGAGCATGTGTGGGAACTCAAGCAGATCCAGTTCGACTACTTCTTCTTCGACGAAAACTGCTCCTACCGCCTGCTGGAATTGCTGCAAGTGGCCCGCCCCGGCCTGCGCCTGACCGAGCAATTCCCGCTCACCGCGATTCCGACTGACACGGTCAAGGCGGTGAAAGACGCCGGCCTGGTCGAAAAAATCGACTATCGGCCCTCCCGCGAGCGCGAGTTGCTGGAACGCGCCAAGCCGCTGGACGGCGACGAGCAGCAATGGGTGCTGAACGTCAGCGACGACCAGAAACAACTGCAGGCACCCGCGTTTAAAGCGTTGCCGCGTGAGCGCCAAGCGCTGATCATCGACGCCGCCTACCGCCTCGGCCGCTACCGCGCCAATGGCCTGGAGCGCGACACCGAACGCTCCCAACGCAGCTTCGAACTGCTGCGTGCGATCAACCAGAACCCCGCGCCCGATCTGAAGATCACACCCCCCGGCCTACCGGAAACCGGCCATGAATCGCGCACCTGGCAAGCCGGCATCGGCACCCGTGGCGACAAAGCCTTCGGTGAATACGGCCTGCGCATGGCCTACCACGACCTCAACGACAACGCCGAAGGCTTCCCCCTCGGCGCGCAGATCGAAATTCTGCAAATGAAACTGCGCCAGTACGAAGGCAACCACTGGCAACTGCAGCAACTGGACCTGGCCACCATCCGCTCCCTGACCCCGCGCAACGCGCTGCTGCAACCCTGGTCCTGGCAAGTCACTGGCGGCCTGGAACGTGTGCCGGGCAAACACGACGACGAAACCCTGGTCGCCCACGTCAACGGCGGCGCCGGCGGCACCTGGCAACTGCGCGACGACATGCTCGGCTTCGCCCTCGGCACCGTGCGCGTGGAACACAACAACGACTTCAGCGAAGCCATCTCCCCCGCCGCCGGTTTTAACACCGGCGTGCTGTGGAAAAACCCGCTGGGCAACCTGAGCCTGGAAGCCAAGGGGGACTTCTTCACCAATGGCGAAGTGCGGCGCAGCATCAGCCTGAACCAGCAGTGGGAATTGTCGCGCAACCTCGGCCTGCGCCTGAGCGCCCAGCGCGAGTACAGCCACTTGTCGACGCCGGTGAATGAGGTAATGCTTGAGATGAAGTGGTATCACTACTGACCAACGCCCAACCAGAATCAAAAATGTGGGAGGGGGCTTGCCCCCACCCACATTTTGTTAGCATTGCCCGCACAATCAGGAGTTCACTCAACATGGCCGCTAACTGCACCACGCTTGAACAAGTCCGAAGCAACATCGACCGCCTCGACCAGCAAATCGTCACTCTGCTGGCCGAACGCGGCCAGTACGTTTCCCAGGCGGCGCGTTTCAAAAAAGACACCGACGGCGTCAAAGCGCCGCAGCGGGTCGAACAAGTGATCAGCAAAGTGCGTGATCTGTCCCAGGCGGTCGGCGCCAATCCAGACGTCACCGAACAGGTGTACCGGGCGATGATTGCGGCGTTTATCCAGCAGGAATTGGCTGAGCATGCTGCGCTGGCGAGCCACCAGACGACATAGCCCCCAACACCTTTCTCACCCCCCTTTCACATCCCCCCGACGAATCCCCTTCTAAACTTCCCCTATCAGCCGTGAAACGGCCAGGGAGCAAGCAATGTGGCGGTATGCAGTAATGCTGTGTGCGATGGTATGGCTGTCGGGTTGCCAGTCGACCCACCAGGAGTTGCTGGCCAAGGGCTACCCACCGGCGTTTGCCGATGGCTTCGATGACGGTTGCAGCAGCGGTCGCCAGGCGGCGGGGGTGATCACTGGGGAGTTTCGCAAGAATGTGCCGCGTTATCTGACAGAGCGGGAATACGCCGAAGGCTGGGAAGATGGCTTTCGCCAGTGCAAGGCCATGCGCGAAAGCGAAGAGCTGCGCGACTACAAAGACCGCCATTGGGACGACCGCGAGCGCGCCTGGCAGCAGGAGAAGGATCGCGACGCGGCCAAGGCTTATCGCTCGCGATAGGTCGCTTTCAGACATTCGTCGAAACTAAAGTGCGGCGAACATGGCCCAAACGCCATAGAGGGAGCCTGTCATGAGCCGAGCTTTTGTAAATGAAGACAGCGCCGCCGCCCAGGCCGACACACCGGTCGAGCGTCAGGTCAGCGAGCAACCCAATCGCCTCACCGCGCGCGGGTTGGCGCAGCTACAGGCCAAGGTCGCGCAGTTGCAGCATGAATACAGCGTCGAATCCGCCAAGGGCGAACAGGCCGACAAACAGCGCCAGGCCGACCTTGAGCGGGATTTGCGTTACTTCAACCAGCGGGTGCAGAGCGCCCAGGTGGTGGCGCCCGCCGTTTCCACCGACCAGGTGCAGATCGGCAGTTGGGTGACCTTTGCCAATGAGCAGGACGAGCAGCAGCGCATTCAGTTGGTCGGTGAAGACCAGGCCGATGCCGGCGCGGGCCTGATCAACTGGGGTTCACCCCTGGGCCGGGCGCTGCTCGGAGCCCGGGTGGGCGACGAGGTGCTGTGGCAGCGCCCCGTCGGCGATCAGGCGATCGAAGTGCTGCGCATCGAGGCCGAAGCCTAGACGATACCTTGGGCCAGCATCGCATCGGCGACTTTGACGAAGCCCGCGATATTGGCGCCCTTCACGTAGTTGACCCGGCCGTTCTCCTCACCGTAATGCACGCACGCATGATGGATCGACTGCATGATGTTGTGCAGTTTGCTGTCCACCTCTCCGGCGGTCCACAGCAGGCGCATGGCGTTCTGCGACATTTCCAGGCCACTCACCGCCACGCCGCCGGCGTTGGACGCCTTGCCCGGAGCGAACAGAATGCCCGCGTCGATAAAGATATCCACAGCCTCCAGGGTGGTCGGCATGTTGGCGCCTTCGGCCACGCAGATGCAGCCGTTGCGCAACAGGGTGCGGGCAGCGTCGGCGTCGAGTTCGTTCTGGGTGGCACACGGCAGCGCGATATCGCACGCCAGCTCCCACGGGGTTTTACCGGCGCGGAACTCCAGGCCGTAACGCGCCGCCAGCTCGCTGATGCGACCGCGCTGGACGTTTTTCAACTCCAGCAGCGCCGACCATTGCGCCTCGGTCAAACCGCTCTCGGCGTACAGGGTGCCTTCGGAGTCGGACAGCGAAATCACCTTGCCGCCCAAATCCATGACCTTGCGCGCAGCGTATTGCGCCACGTTGCCGGAGCCGGAGACCGCCACGCGCTTGCCTTCAACCCGCAGGCCATCGCGCTTGAGCATTTCTTCAGCGAAGTACACGCAGCCAAAACCGGTGGCTTCGGGGCGGATCAAGCTGCCGCCGTAGGTCATGCCCTTGCCGGTCAGCACCGAGGTGAACTGGTTGCTCAGGCGTTTGTACTGGCCGAACAGGAAGCCGATCTCGCGGGCGCCCACCCCGATATCGCCGGCGGGTACGTCCACGTCCGCGCCGATATGGCGGTACAACTCGCTCATGAATGCCTGGCAGAAGCGCATCACTTCGGCGTCGCTCTTGCCCTTGGGGTCAAAGTCCGCGCCGCCTTTGCCGCCGCCCATGGGCAACGAGGTCAGGGAGTTTTTGAAGGTCTGTTCAAAGGCGAGGAATTTCAGCACGCCCAGGTTGACCGACGGGTGAAAGCGCAGGCCACCCTTGTAGGGGCCGATGGCGCTGTTCATCTGGATCCGGAAACCGCGATTGACCTGCACCTTGCCGTGATCATCGACCCACGACACCCGGAAAGTAATCGCACGTTCCGGCTCGCAGATGCGCTCCAGAATGCCCGAGGTCAGGTAGTGGGGGTTGGCTTCAAGAAACGGCCACAAGCTGCGTAGGACTTCTTCTACGGCCTGGTGGAATTCCGGCTGGTCGGGGTCGCGTTTCTTGAGACGGGCGAGGAAGGATTCAACGGATTCGATCATGAAAAGTCTCGGCAAATTTATTGTCGTTAAGGGCGATTGAGCCGGACTTTATCAATTCATTTCGCACCGCGACAGGGCAAAATGTCGCTTTTGTGAATTTAAATGGTGCATTTGATATAAATTAACCTGAGAAACAGGCGTTTATCGCACCTAAAAAGGGATTTCAAAACAGCGTCATGCACCAACTGAGAAATCGCTATCGGAGGGGGCAAGCCTCCTCCCACATTTGATCGATATTCGTCAGGAAGTCATGGGCAAAAAAAACGGAGCCCGAAGGCTCCGCTTTTTCCAAACCGACCCGAATCAGGCCAGTTTTTTGTGCCGTACACGGTGCGGCTGGGCAGCGGCTTCGCCCAAGCGTTTCTTGCGATCCGCTTCGTACTCGGTGTAGTTGCCTTCGAAGAACACCGCCTGGGAGTCGTCTTCATACGCCAGGATGTGGGTCGCGACGCGGTCAAGGAACCACCGATCGTGAGAGATCACAATGGCGGCGCCCGGGAAGTCCAGCAGGGCTTCTTCCAGGGAACGCAGGGTTTCAACGTCGAGGTCGTTGGACGGTTCGTCGAGCAGCAGGACGTTGCCGCCCTCTTTCAGGGTCAGGGCCAGGTGCAAGCGACCGCGCTCACCACCGGACAGGTCCTTGACGAACTTCTGCTGGTCGCCGCCCTTGAAGTTGAAACGGCCGACGTAGGTGCGCGACGGGATTTCATAGTTGCCGATGCGGATCTGGTCGGAGCCGTCGGAAACCTGCTGGAACACAGTCTTGCTGCCATCGAGGTCTTCGCGGCTCTGGTCCACACAGGCCAGTTGTACGGTTTCACCGATCTCAATGCTGCCGGAGTCCGGAGTTTCCTTGCCCATCAGCATGCGGAACAGGGTGGATTTACCCGCGCCGTTACCACCGATAACGCCGACGATTGCACCTTTTGGCATCGAGAACGACAGGTTGTCGATCAGTACGCGGTCGCCGTAGCCTTTGGAAACGTTCTTGAATTCGATGACCTTGTCACCCAGGCGCGGACCGGCCGGGATGTAGATCTCGTTGGTTTCGCTGCGCTTCTGGAATTCCTGCGACTGCATTTCTTCAAAGCGTTGCAGACGTGCCTTGGATTTGGACTGGCGGGCCTTGGCGCCTTTGCGCACCCACTCCAGTTCTTCCTTCATGGCTTTTTCGTGGGCCGATTGCTGCTTGGATTCAGCGGCCAGACGGTCGGACTTGGCTTCGAGCCAACCGGAGTAGTTGCCCTCGTAAGGGATACCGGCACCACGGTCGAGTTCGAGAATCCAGCCGGCGACGTTGTCCAGGAAGTACCGGTCGTGCGTGATCGCAACCACGGTGCCCGGGAAATCGTGAAGGAAATGTTCCAGCCAGGCGACGGAATCGGCGTCCAAGTGGTTGGTCGGTTCGTCGAGCAGCAGCATGTCGGGGGCCGACAGCAGCAGGCGGCACAGGGCCACACGGCGCTTCTCACCACCGGACAGGAATTCGATCTTGGCGTCCCACGCCGGCAGGCGCAGCGCATCGGCGGCGACTTCCAACTGGCGCTCCAGGTTGTGCCCGTCGCCGGCCTGCAGGATCGCTTCGAGCTTGGCCTGCTCGGCAGCCAGCTTGTCGAAGTCGGCATCCGGTTCGGCGTAGGCGGCGTAGACCTCGTCCAGGCGGGCCTGAGCGTTCTTGATCACGCTGACGGCTTCCTCGACCACTTCACGCACGGTCTTGGTCGGGTCCAGGATCGGCTCTTGCGGCAGGTAGCCGATGTTCAGTTCGGGCATCGGGCGCGCTTCGCCTTCGAACTCGGTGTCGACGCCGGCCATGATTTTCAGCAGGGTGGATTTACCCGAACCGTTGAGGCCGAGCACGCCGATCTTGGCGCCTGGGAAGAAGGACAGCGAAATGTTTTTCAGGATTTCCCGCTTCGGCGGAACAACTTTTCCCAGCCGATGCATGGTGAAGACGTATTGAGCCATGGTGAACCTAGCGTCAGTGACTGATGAATTGAGCGGGCGAAGCCCGTGCCAGGCCATGCGCCGCGCGGGCCGTTGACCGTGGTCAATGCCTGCGAGCGGAAAAAGCCTGATTGTCTGGGGCTGGAACGCCCCCGCGTAACCGGCAAAGCTACCTGAATGCGCCAGGGCAGTCCAGCCAGGCAGGACTGGCACTTTGCCACAAGTCAAGGCATGCTAGCCGCCCTTCGGGCGTCCGGCTTATAGTGCATGTCGCGCGCCAGTCCAGCCAAACCGCAGGATCACAGCTTGTCCAAAGTCACGCCGCCCACTCCCCTGCGCGCCGCTCATATAGCGCCGGGAGCGCCCCTGCACGGCACCCTCAAAGGCGCATTGGCGACGCTTGTCCTCATGTTGCTCGCGTTATTGTTCTGGCAATTGCTCGACCAACTGCAGCAGAGCCAGCAAAATCAGAAGCAGTACACCATCGACTACAGCGCCGACCTGGCTGAGCAAATCAGCCTGAACATGGGCCTGAGCGCACAGATCGCCCTGAATCTGCTGCCGATAGTCGAGCCGCCGCGCAATGACGAACAGCAACAGGCCTTGATGCGCACCTTGCAGCGCTCCCTGCCGGAACTGCGCAGCTTCGCGCTGCTCGCCCCCAGCGGCACGATGCTCCGCGACACGGCCAAAGACAGCCAGGACCGCGACTTGCTCGAGGAACTGGTCAAGCGCAGCCATTCCCAGCCCTACTACCTGAGCAACGACAACGACGGCACCGTCATCTATCTGTTGCTGCATCAGCCCAGTGGCGATTCGAAAATGTACTGGGCACTGCGCCTGGCACCGAACTACCTCGCCAGCCTGACCCGCCAGGACAGCCAAGGCCAGCGGCCGATGTGGGCCATCGAGAATAGCCTGAACCACCGCGTGGTCAGCCGTGACAGCGGCATGTCGACACAAGCCCCCCCCGCCCTGACCCCGGACGAACTGAATAAAAGCGTACTGGTCACGCCCCTGAGCAAAAGCGACTGGCAACTGCGCGGCCTCTTCGACCGTAACGCGGTCCTGGAACAACTGCTGCCGGCGTTTATCGGCAAGTGCCTGCTCGGCCTTGCCTTCTCGTTGGTCCCGGTGATCGTGCTGCTGAATATGCGCCGCCGTCAGCGCCAGGTGAACGAAGGCCGGCGGCGTTATCAGGATATTTTCGAAGGCACCGGCGTGGCCCTGTGCGTGCTTGACCTGTCGGAGCTCAACGCGTTCTTCGACAAGGCCAAGATCCGCACAAGCGAGCAATTGCACGGGTGGCTGCAGAGCAACCCCGAAGCGCGCCGCCAGTTGCTCAGGGAACTGCGCGTCACCGAGGTCAACCAGGTGGCGGTGCGCCTGTTGAACGTCAGCTCGTGCGAGCAAGCCTGGGAACGCCTGATCGACGATTGCCCACGCAACACCACGGCCATCGGCTATCAGGTGCTCGAGGCGGTGTTGACCCAACAGAGCCATTTGGAGCTGGAAATCCAGCTCAACGACGTAGCCGGCAACCATCAATACTTGTGGCTGGTGATGCGCCTGCCGGAACAGCGCGACGACTTCAAGGCGGTGATCCTCAGCATCAGCGACATCACCAGCCGCAAGCTGGTCGAACTGTCGCTGGTGGAGCGCGAGAGTTTCTGGTCGGACGTGGTGCGCACCGTGCCTGATCACCTGTATGTGCAGGATGTGATCAGCCAACGGATGATTTTCAGCAACCACCACCTGGGCCACACCCTCGGCTACAACAAGGCCGAATTGCAGCAAATGGGCGAGTACTTCTGGGAAATCCTGCTGCACCCCGAAGACGCCGAGCATTACCACGACTTGCGCCAGCAGCAGCGCCAGGCCGGCTATTCGACCCAACTGCACTGCCAGTTACGCTTTCGCCACCGCAATAACCAATGGCGCCGCTTCGATATCCGCGAGCAAGCCCTGGCCGGCGACAAGACCGCGCAGGTCACGCGTATCATCGGCGTGGCCAAGGACATTACCGATCAGATCGAAGCCAGCGAATCCCTGCGGGACAGCGAACAGCGCTACCGCATGCTGGCCGAAAGCATCAGCGACGTGATCTGCTCCACCGACAGCCGGCTCGCCCTCAACTACATCAGCCCCTCGGTCAGCGCCGTGCTGGGGTATGACGTGGACTGGGTGTTCAAGAATGGCTGGCAGTCGATCATCGCCAACCCGCAGCAACTGGCCGGCATCTACAGCCTGGTCGAGCAAGTCAGCCGGGCCTTGGGCGACGTGCAGGCGCTGGCCAAGTTGCGTGATGACATCCATACCCAACTGTTCCTGTTCGACTGCCTGCGCGCCGACGGGCGCAAAGTACCGATCGAGTTGCGCCTGGTGTTGGTGTGGGACGAGCACGGCGCCTTCGAGGGCATCCTCGGCGTGGGTCGCGATATCAGCCAGCAGCGCCGCGCCGAGAAAGACCTGCGCATGGCCGCCACGGTATTCGAGCACTCCACGTCGGCGATCCTGATCACCGACCCGGCGGGCTATATCGTGCAGGCCAACGAGGCGTTCAGCCGCGTCAGTGGCTACGCCGTAGCGGACGTGCTCGACCAGTTGCCGAACATGCTCACCGTCGACGAGCAACAGGAAGCCCACCTGCGCTACGTGCTCAAGCAGTTGCATCAGCACAGCACCTGGGAAGGCGAAGTGTGGCTCAAGCGCCGCAACGGCGAGCATTACCCGGCCTGGGTCGGCATTACCGCCGTGTTCGACGATGAAGGCGATCTGGCCAGCTATGTCTGCTTCTTCAGCGATATCAGCGAGCGCAAGGCCAGCGAACAGCGCATCCACCGCCTGGCCTATTACGACGCCCTGACCCATCTGCCCAACCGCACGCTGTTCCAGGACCGTCTGCACACCGCGCTGCAGTCGGCCGAACGGCAGAAGTCGTGGGTGGTGCTGATGTTCCTCGACCTCGACCGCTTCAAACCGATCAACGACTCCCTGGGCCACGCCGCCGGCGACCGTATGCTCAAGGAAATGGCCACCCGCTTGCTCGGCTGCGTGGCCGAAGACGACACCGTGGCGCGCATGGGCGGCGACGAGTTCACCCTGCTCCTGCAGCCGCGGACCAGCCGCGAACTGGCGCTGAACCGCGCGATTAACGTGGCCGAGCAAATCCTCGCCAGCCTGGTCAAACCCTTCGTGCTGGAAGGCCGCGAGTTCTTCGTCACCGCGAGTATCGGCATCGCCCTCAGCCCGCAGGACGGCAACGAGCTGAGCCAGTTGATGAAAAACGCCGACACCGCGATGTATCACGCCAAGGAACGCGGCAAGAACAACTTCCAGTTCTACCAGGCCGACATGAACGCCAGCGCCCTGGAGCGGCTGGAGCTGGAAAGCGATCTGCGCCATGCCCTGGACCAGAACGAATTCGTGCTCTATTACCAGCCGCAATTCAGCGGCGACGGCAAACGCCTGACCGGCGCCGAAGCGCTGCTGCGCTGGCGCCACCCGCGTCGTGGCCTGGTGCCGCCTGGGGACTTTATTCCGGTGCTCGAAGAGCTGGGCCTGGTGGTGGACGTGGGCGACTGGGTGATCAGCGAAGCCTGCCGTCAGCTCAAGACCTGGCACGAGAACAAAGTGCGGGTGCCGAAAGTCTCGGTGAACATCTCGGCGCGGCAGTTCTCCGACGGTCAGTTGGGTGAGCGTATCGCCACCATCCTCAAGGACACCGGCCTGCCGCCGGCGTGCCTGGAGCTGGAGCTGACCGAAAGTATCCTGATGCGCGAAGTCAACGAAGCCCTGCAGATCCTCGCCAGCCTGAAAAACCTCGGCCTGAGCATCGCGGTGGACGACTTCGGCACCGGCTATTCGTCGCTCAACTACCTCAAGCAATTCCCCATCGACGTGCTCAAGATCGACCGCTCCTTCGTCGACGGCCTACCGTCCGGCGAGCAGGATGCGCAAATCGCCCGAGCGATCATTGCCATGGCCCACAGCCTCAACCTGGCGGTGATCGCCGAGGGCGTGGAGACCCATGAACAGCTGGACTTCCTGCGCGAGCATGGCTGCGATGAGGTGCAAGGTTATCTGTTCGGGCGGCCGATGCCGCCGAATCGGTTCGCGGCGCAGTTCAGCAATGATGCGTTGTTCATGTTTGACTGAAGATCTGCGGTGAAGCCGCTGGCCTCATCGGGAGCAAGCTCCCTCCCACATTTTGATGTGTGTGTGGGAGGGGGCTTGCCCCCGATGGCGCCGGTACAGTCACCGCCCGTTCCCAGATGAAAGCCACTTGTCCGCGACATGACGTCCTTTCATATGCCATCTAAAACCCATTGGGTTAGAATGCCTTCCTTTTCTGCCCCCCGATCCTTGAGGACCGCCATGTTCAGCCGTGATTTGACTATTGCCAAGTACGACGCCGATCTCTTCGCCGCCATGGAGCAAGAAGCCGTGCGCCAGGAAGAGCACATCGAGCTGATCGCTTCGGAAAACTACACCAGCCCTGCGGTCATGGAGGCTCAAGGTTCGGTTCTGACCAACAAGTACGCCGAAGGCTACCCAGGCAAGCGCTACTACGGCGGCTGCGAATACGTCGACGTGGTTGAGCAACTGGCCATCGACCGCGCCAAGCAACTGTTCGGCGCCGATTACGCCAACGTCCAGCCACACGCCGGTTCCCAAGCCAACAGCGCCGTGTACCTGGCCCTGCTGCAAGGCGGCGACACCATCCTGGGCATGAGCCTGGCCCACGGCGGTCACCTGACCCACGGCGCCAGCGTTTCTTCCTCCGGCAAGCTGTACAACGCCGTTCAATACGGTATCGATGCCAACGGCCTGATCGACTACGACGAAGTCGAGCGCCTGGCGGTCGAGCACAAGCCGAAAATGATCGTGGCCGGTTTCTCTGCCTACTCGCAGATCCTCGACTTCCCACGTTTCCGCGCCATCGCCGACAAAGTGGGCGCGTACCTGTTCGTCGACATGGCCCACGTGGCCGGTCTGGTCGCTGCTGGCGTCTACCCGAACCCGGTTCCGTTCGCTGACGTCGTCACCACCACCACGCACAAAACCCTGCGCGGTCCACGTGGCGGCCTGATCCTGGCTCGCGCCAACGCCGAGATCGAGAAGAAGCTCAACTCCGCGGTATTCCCAGGCTCCCAAGGCGGCCCGCTGGAACACGTGATCGCCGCCAAAGCGGTCTGCTTCAAAGAAGCCCTGCAGCCTGAGTTCAAGACTTACCAGCAACAAGTGGTGAAAAACGCCAAGGCCATGGCTGACGTGTTTATCGCACGCGGTTTTGACGTGGTGTCCGGCGGGACTGAAAACCACCTGTTCCTGCTGTCGCTGATCAAGCAGGACATCTCCGGTAAAGATGCTGACGCTGCCCTGGGCAAAGCCTTCATCACCGTGAACAAAAACTCCGTACCGAACGATCCACGTTCGCCGTTCGTCACCTCGGGCCTGCGTTTCGGCACCCCGGCCGTGACCACTCGCGGCTTCAAGGAAGCAGAGTGCAAGGAACTGGCCGGCTGGATCTGCGACATCCTGGCTGACCTGAACAACGACGCCGTGATCGATGCGGTGCGTGAGAAGGTCAAGGCCATCTGCAAAAAGCTGCCGGTGTACGGCGCGTGATTGCAGTTGCTTGACTAAGAAGCCCGGCTCTTGAGCCGGGCTTTTTTATGCCAATCAGGATTTGGAATGCAACCCAATGTGGGAGGGGGCTTGCCCCCGATAGCAGTGTGTCAGCCACTTATATGTTTGCTGACCCACCGCCATCGGGGGCAAGCCCCCTCCCACATTTTTGACCGTATTTCCAAGTTAGGCTTGGTAGACCTTCGCAAAGCCCTCGCGAATCTTGTCTTCCGGCAACTCATCGGCAATAAACACAATCACACTCTCCCGCGCTTCGCCCTCGGCCCATTCGGTGTCCCAATCGAAGCCGTACAGTTTCAGCACGCCCTGGAACACCATGCGCCGATCGTCTCCGGCGATGTTCAGCACGCCCTTGTAGCGCAGCAGTTGCTTGCCGTGGTCTTCCAGCAGTTCGTTCATGAACTCGCTGAGGCGGTCGATATCCAGCGGCTGTTCGGTGCGCAGCACCAGGCTGGAGATACGGTCGATGGACGGCGCGGCGCTGACCGGGCGCAGGTTCATGCCGGCGTTGAGGTTGAAGCCGCGCACATCGAGCAATTCAGCCAGGTCGATGGCGCCGTGGTCGACCACGCGAATCGGCGCGCGGCGGTTGATGCGGGTCAGGCGCTGGCAGAGGGCGTCGAAGGTTGCGTCGTCCACCAGGTCGCGCTTGCTCACCAGCAGGCGGTCGGCAAACCCGATCTGCGCCTGGGCGATGGTTTGGCTCAGGTGGTGCTCGGCGTGGGCCGCGTCCACCAGGGTGATGATGCCGTCGAGGATGTAGCGCTCGCGCAGTTCTTCATCGATGAAAAAAGTCTGGGCCACGGGGGCCGGGTCGGCCAGGCCGGTGCATTCGATCACCAGGCGGTCGAAGGCGATCTCGCCGCTGTCCAGACGCTCCAGCAGCAGGTACAGGGCTTTGGTCAGGTCGGTGTGGATGGTGCAGCACACGCAGCCGTTGGACAGGGTCATGACTTGCACGGGCTCGGCGCCCAATAGCTGGGTGTCGATACCGGCGTCGCTGAATTCGTTTTCGATCACGGCGATTTTCAAACCGTGCTCGGCTTTGAGCAGGTGGCGCAGCAACGTGGTCTTGCCGGCGCCGAGGAAGCCACTGAGGACGGTGACGGGGATGGGAGAGGACAAAGAAATTCTCCTTGAAGGAACACAGAAACAAATGTGGGAGGGGGCTTGCCCCCGATAGCAGTGTGTCAGGCACTGGTATGTCACTGACACATCGCTATCGGGAGCAAGCCCCCTCCCACAGTAGATCACCGCCAGCCCGAATTACCGGGTCAGCAGCATTTTGGCCCACCCTTGCCGCCGTAACGGGCTTCCTGGCGTTCCCGGAAGAACGCCTTGTAGTCCATCATCGGCTTGTCCGGGTGTTTGGTTTGCATATGCTCGACGTAAGTGTCGTAGTCGGGCATGCCGACCATCAGGCGCGCGGCCTGACCGAGGTATTTACCGAGGCGACTGATGTCATTGAACATGGCTGCAATCCTCGATCATGCGTCCGGTACGGCCTGGAACGGGGCTTCTTTATCCGTGCGTTCTTTGTTGCCCCAGGCGGCAATGCCGACCTTGAGCGCATAGAACAGGATGCTGAAGACCACGAACAGGAACAGCGCCGTCAGCGTTGCGTTGGTGTAGGCATTCCAGATCACATGCTGCATCTGGTCGATACTCTTGGCCGGGGCCAGGATCTGGCCGTTGGCCAGCGCATCGCTGTACTTCTTCGCCAGCGACAGGAAGCCGATCGCCGGGTTAGCGTCGAACAGCTTGATGAAACCCGCCGTGGTGGTGCAGATCAGCAGCCAGACGGCCGGCAGCATGGTCACCCAAATGTAGCGTTGGCGCTTCATTTTGATCAGCACGACAGTCGCCAGCATCAGCGCGATACCTGCCAGCATCTGGTTGGAGATACCGAACAGCGGCCACAAGGTGTTGATGCCGCCCAGTGGGTCGATCACACCTTGATACAGCAGGTAACCCCACATGGCCACGCAACCGGCGGTCGCGATCAGGTTGGCAGTCCAGGACTCGGTACGTTTGAGCGCCGGCACGAAGGAACCCAGCAGGTCTTGCAGCATGAAGCGCCCGGCACGGGTACCGGCGTCGACCGCCGTCAGGATGAACAGCGCTTCGAACAGGATCGCAAAGTGGTACCAGAACGCCATGGTGTTTTCACCTGGCAGGACACTGTGCAGGATCTGCGCGATACCCACAGCGAGCGTCGGCGCACCGCCGGCACGCGCCAGGACGGTGGTTTCGCCGATGTCATGGGCAACGGCCGACAGTGCCTCAGGCGTAATCGCAAAGCCCCAACTGCTGACGGTTTGAGCGACGGTGACCACGTCGGAGCCGACAATCGCCGCCGGGCTGTTCATGGCGAAGTACACGCCAGGTTCGATCACCGAAGCGGCAACCATCGCCATGATGGCCACGAACGACTCCATCAACATGCCGCCATAGCCGATGTAACGGGCATGGCCTTCACTGGCCAGCAACTTCGGCGTGGTGCCCGAAGCGATCAGCGCGTGGAAGCCCGAAACCGCACCGCAGGCAATGGTGATGAACAGGAACGGGAACAGGCCGCCCTTCCACACCGGGCCGGTGCCATCGATGAATTGGGTCAGCGCCGGCATTTTCAGGTCGGGCATGGTCACCAGGATGCCGATGGCCAAGGCGACGATGGTGCCGATTTTGAGGAAGGTGGAGAGGTAGTCACGCGGTGCCAGGATCAGCCACACCGGCAGTACCGCTGCGACAAACCCGTAGCCGATCAGCATCCAGGTGATCTGGATGCCGGTGAAACTGAACACCTTGGCCCAGACCGGATCGGCGGCAATCTGCCCGCCCAGCCAGATCGAACCGAGCAGCAACAGCACGCCGATGATCGAAATCTCACCAATGCGGCCCGGGCGGATGTAGCGCATGTAGATGCCCATGAACATCGCGATCGGGATGGTCGCCATCACCGTGAAGATGCCCCACGGGCTCTCGGCCAGGGCCTTGACCACGATCAGCGCCAACACCGCGAGGATGATGATCATGATCAGGAAGCAGCCGAACAGCGCGATGGTCCCCGGAATGCGGCCCATCTCTTCGCGAACCATATCCCCCAGGGAACGGCCGTTACGACGGGTGGACAGGAACAGGACCATGAAGTCCTGCACCGCACCGGCCAGCACCACCCCGGCGATCAGCCACAGGGTGCCGGGCAGATAACCCATTTGCGCCGCCAGCACCGGGCCGACCAAGGGGCCTGCACCGGCAATCGCCGCAAAGTGGTGACCGAAAAGGATGTGTTTGTTGGTCGGCACGTAGTCCAGACCGTCGTTATTGACCACTGCGGGGGTGGCCCGTCGTGGATCGAGTTGCATCACGTTGTTGGCGATGAACAGACTGTAGTAGCGATAGGCGACCAGGTAGATCGCCACTGCTGCGACCACGATCCACAAGGCATTGATCGCTTCGCCGCGGCGCAAGGCCACTACGCCTAGAGCGCACGCACCTACTATGGCCAGTACCAGCCAGGGTAAGTGGCGTAGCAGGCTATTATTATTTTTCATTTTTTTGTATTCCAGCCAGGGTGGACAGAAAGGACAACCAGCTCGAGTTTAGCGCTACTGGCCTTAAAGGCCAGCCCCCTACGTTGGTCTAGAGCCTTCCCATGGCAAAAAAAGTAGAAATAAAGCCTCAATAATGGCGCAAGGCTACAATCCCTTCATCCACAGAGGGTTTCACCATGACCGAACATGCGTCTGATCGCCGTCGTTTTCGCCGGATCGCCTTTGATGCCAAGACCAAACTCCGGCAAAACGGTCAGGAATGGCCGGTGCAGTTGGTGGATTTATCGCTGAAGGGCTTGCTGGTGCTGAGACCGACACCCTGGCTCGGCATCGGCACTGAGTCGTTCCATGTGGATATCCACCTGGACGCCACTACCGATGTGCAGATGCAGGTCAGGCTGACCCACGACCAACCTGGCCAACTGGGGTTTGAGTGCGAGCACATCAGTCTGGAGTCGATCAGCCATTTGCGCCGTTTGGTCGAGTTGAATCTGGGCGATCAGGAAGAACTGGAGCGGCAGTTGGGCGCGTTGCTGGAGCTCTGACCCCCTGTGGGAGGGGCGGTGCCTGCTACTCGAAAAGTGCATCCAACGCCTGCTCCAGCCGCGTCACCGCAATCACCTGCAACCCCGGCGGCGCTTCCTTCGGCGCGTTGCCCTTGGGCACGATCGCGCGTTTGAAGCCGTGCTTGGCCGCTTCCTTCAAACGCTCCTGACCACTGGGCACCGGGCGCACTTCGCCCGACAGGCCGACTTCGCCAAACACCAACAGGTCGTGGGGCAGCGGCCGGTTGCGCAGGCTGGACATCACCGCCGCCATCAACGCCAGGTCGGACGCGGTCTCCAGCACCTTGACCCCGCCCACCACGTTAAGGAACACGTCCTGGTCATGGGTCGGGATACCGCCGTGGCGGTGGAGTACCGCAAGCAGCATCGCCAGGCGGTTCTGGTCCAGGCCCAGGGTCACCCGGCGCGGGTTGGCCAAATGACTGTCGTCCACCAGCGCCTGCACTTCCACCAGCATCGGCCGGGTGCCTTCCCACGTTGCCATCACCACACTGCCTGGGACTTCCTCCTGGGCACGGGTCAGAAAAATCGCCGAGGGGTTGGAGACTTCTTTTAGCCCGCGGTCGGTCATGGCGAATACGCCCAGCTCGTTCACCGCGCCGAAGCGGTTCTTCACGGCGCGCAGCAAGCGTAAACGGCCATCGGATTCGCCTTCGAAATACAGCACGGTGTCGACCATATGCTCCAACACCCGTGGCCCGGCCAGCGCGCCTTCCTTGGTCACGTGACCGACCAGAAAGATCGCCGTGCCGCTCTGTTTGGCATAACGCACCAACAGCGCCGCGCTCTCACGCACCTGGGACACGCCGCCCGGGGCCGATTGCAGTTGCTCGGTGAAAATCGTCTGGATCGAGTCGATCACCATGACCTTGGGCTTTTCGATCCGCGCGGTGGCGATGATGCTTTCGATGCAGGTTTCGGTCATCACCCGCAACTGGTCCTGGGGCAGGCCCAGGCGGCGTGCGCGCATGGCCACTTGTTGCTGGGATTCTTCGCCGGTGACGTACAGCGCCGGCATGCGGCTGGCGATGCTGCACAAGGTTTGCAACAGGATGGTCGACTTGCCGATACCGGGATCGCCGCCGATCAGTACCACCGAGCCGTCCACCAGGCCGCCGCCCAGCACCCGGTCGAGTTCACCGGAGGCGGTGGAGAAACGCGGGACTTCCTCGACGCTGACTTCGGCCAGGGTCTTGATCTGCGCCTGTTGCCCGGTCCAGCCGGCGCGGCCGCTCGGGGCCGCAGCGCCGCCGCTTTCGATCATGGTTTCGGTGAGGGTGTTCCACGCCCCGCACTCGGTACACTGGCCGGCCCACTTGGGAAAGGTCGCGCCGCACTCGGTGCAGCCGTACATGCGCTTGGCCTTTGCCATTTGAGAACCTCCAACCGAAAAACCGCGATGATAGCTCAGCGCGGCGCCGGGGTCCGGATTTCACCGCTGGCCAACCGTGAAGCACTGTTGCCGATCGGGTCTTCGGCATTCAGGTCGGCGCCTTTGGCTTTCAACTCGTCGAGCAGTTCGAGGCGCTTGAACAGCCCGGCGTACATGGCGGCGGTCTGCCCGGCGCCGTTGCGTTGATCGGCGTTGCAGGCGGTGGCCAGCAAGCGCCGGGCGATGTTCAGTTCACCCTTGAAGATCGCGCCCATCAGTGCGGTGTTGCCGCGCTTGTCCTGCACGCAGGCGTCGGCGCCGGCGGCGAGCAGACGCTCAACGTAGGCGCTTTCACCGTGGTAGGCGGCGAGGATCAGTGCGGTGTAGCCCTTGTCGTCCTGGGTATTGAGGGGGAAGCCGGCGTCGATGAAGGTATCGAGCATGGGCAGGTCGCCGCGACGTGCGGCATCGAAATAGTAGCCTTGCAATTGCGCCTTGAGCGCGGCTGCGTCATTGGGCGCAGGCTGCCCGGCAACCCCGCTCAGCGACCAGCAGGCCAGCAGCGCCCCGATGAAGGTACGCATTGATTCAACTCCTCTACAAAACCCTTGTAGGAGCGAGCTTGCTTGCGAAAAACGTCAACGATGACGCGTGCATCCTGGATGCACGCGTTGCCTGGCAGATCTTCGCGAGCAAGCTCGCTCCTACAGGGGGGGTGGGGTTAGTCGGTGAGTTTTTGTGCCAGCGCTTTCACGCGAGCCAGGTCACCCTTGGCGACCTTGGTCACGCCGGTGCCGTATTCCGGGTCGGCTTTATAGAGGAACGACAGGATGATGTGCTTGCTCTCGTCGTCGGTGGTGGCCAGGGAGCCGCCGAAGTTATCGATCAAGTCCTGACGTTCCTTCTTGCTGTAGGAGCGATACAGATCACCAGCCTGCTTGAAGTTCTGCTCACGCTGGATCTTCGCCTGCTGGGTGCTGCCCGCCAGCGGCGACTGGCTGTAACGCGCGGTTTGCGGCTCTTCGCGTGGCAGCAGGCGGCTTGGCTGGTAGTTCACACCGGTGGTGGTTTTGCCGAGATTCATCGCGCCGTCCTGGTTGCCGTTGTTAACGCTGACCCGTGGCGCGTTGATCGGCAGTTGCAGGGCGTTGGCGCCCAGGCGGTACATCTGCGTGTCGGCATAGGAGAACACCCGACCTTGCAGCAGGCGATCTTCCGACGGCTCGATGCCCGGCACCAGGTTGGCCGGGGCCATGGCTACTTGCTCGGTTTCCTGGAAGACATTGGCCGGGTTGCGGTTCAACACCATCTGCCCGACTTTGCGCTCGGGAACATTGGGCCAGATCTTGGTGGCGTCCAACGGGTCGAAATCGAACTTGGCCAGCTCCTCAGGTTTGAGCACTTGCACGTACAAGTCCCACTTGGGGAAGTCGCCCTTGTTGATATGCGTGACCAAGTCATTCGTCATATGACTGTAGTCACGGCCCTGCACCTCAGTGACTTGCTTGGGATCAAGATTCTTGATGCCTTGCAGGCTCTTCCAGTGGAACTTGACGTAATGCACTTCGCCCTTGGCGTTGATCAACTTGTAGGCATGTACGCCATTGCCGTCCATTTCACGGTAACTGGCCGGCGTGCCGGCGTCGGAGTACAGCTCGGTCAGTGTGCGGGTGGCTTCGGGAACATGAGAGAAGAAGTCGAAACGACGCGAGTCATCATCCAGGTTAGTGCGTGGGTCCGGCTTGAAGGCGTGGACCATGTCCGGGAACTTGATGGCATCGCGGATAAAGAACGTCGGGAAGTTGTTGCCGACCAAGTCCCAGTTGCCGTCGGCGGTGTAGAACTTGGTGGCGAAACCGCGAGGGTCGCGCAGGGTTTCCGGGGAGTGGTTGCCGTGTACCACCGCCGAGAACCGCACGAATACCGGGGTTGCTTCACCGGCGGCGAAGACTTTGGCCTTGGTCAAGTCGCTGAGGTTATCGGTGACGGTAAACGTGCCGTGGGCGCCGGTGCCACGGGCATGTACCACGCGCTCGGGGATGCGTTCGCGGTCAAAGCGTTGCAGTTTCTGAATCAGTTGCACGTCTTGCAGCAGCACCGGGCCGTTGGCGCCGGCGGTTTGCGAGTTCTGGTTGTCACCGACGGCGGCGCCGTTATCGCGGGTCAGGTTGGCGGCTTGCACAGACAGGGAAAGCAGGCTGACGGTCGCCAGCACCAGCGCATGTCGCACCAGAACAGGCGCGCGGTTCATGGGGGTGTTCATCGAGGTTTCCTCTGGTTTTTTGAATGCACATTCAGTTGTGCTTGCCAGAGGCTAGTGACCCGCGAGTCAGAAGATAAATAGAAAAACACCACCGAGGCGATTGAGAAAATAATCTGGTAACCCACTGAAATTATGGGTAATTCGCGCGCGACTGGTGGCACTTTGCAAACTATTTACGATTTAATGTGTCGATAAAAGCCAACAGTGTTAACAGTCGTGTCAGGCAAGCCCGCTACGACTGACTTACACTGAGCTCCACCCTTCTCATCTGTAACAAGGAATAACCTATGGGCGTGATCAGTGAGTTCAAGGCCTTCGCGGTCAAAGGTAATGTGGTCGACATGGCCGTCGGTATTATCATCGGCGCCGCCTTCGGCAAAATTGTTTCATCGTTTGTAGGCGACGTGGTGATGCCACCGATCGGTCTGTTGATCGGCGGTGTCGACTTCGCTGATTTGGCCGTGACGCTCAAGGCTGCCCAGGGCGATGTCCCGGCGGTCGTACTGGCCTACGGCAAGTTCATCCAGAGCGTGATCGACTTCCTGATCGTCGCGTTTGCGATCTTCATGGGTGTGAAGGCCATCAACCGCCTGAAGCGCGAAGAAGCGGTGGCCCCAAGCCTGCCGCCGACGCCGAGCAAGGAAGAAGTGTTGCTGGGTGAAATCCGTGACCTGCTAAAGGCACAGAACGAAAAGCCGCTGTAAGCCGTATCGGTTTGAAAGAAGGCGCCTCCAGGGGCGCCTTTTTGTTACCAGTAGTTTTCCACCGCCACCTGGCCTGGGCGCCGGGACAGGCTCAATTGCATATCGCGTTGTTTGAGCAATTGGCGGGTGTCGTCGATCATCTGCGGGTTGCCGCAAATCATCACGCGCGAATGCTCCGGGGTCAGCTCGACGCCGGCTGCGCGCTCCAATTCGCCATTCTCGATCAGGGTGGTAATGCGCCCATGCAGGGCGCCGGGATGCTGCTCGCGGGTGACCAGCGGCAGATAGGTCAGCTTGTGGGCGTACTCGGCCAGGTACTCACGCTGCCCCAGCCCCTGGATCAGCGACTGATAGGCCAGCTCCCTGGCCTCTCGGGCGCTGTACACGAGGATGATGCGCTCGAATTTTTCCCAGACCTCAAAGTCCTGCAGGATCGACAGGAACGGCGCCACCCCGGTGCCGGTGCCCAGCAGCCACAGGTCACGGCCGTCGACAAACCGGTTCAGGGTCAGGAAGCCTGTGGCCTGGCGCTCGACCATCAGCGTATCGCCCACGCGCAAGCGGCTCAGCTCGCTGGTGAACTCGCCGCCGGGCACCACAATCGAGAAGAAATCCAGATACTCATCAAACGGTGACGACACCACAGAGTACGCGCGCCATACCGTGCTGCCATCGGCCTTGGTCACTCCCAGGCGCACGAACTGGCCGGCGGTAAACCGGAAGCCCGGGTCACGGGTGGTGCGCAGGGTGAAGAGGCTGGGCGTCAGCGATTGCACGTCGAGCAGGGTCTGGCGGGTAAATTTCTCAGCACTGACCGTCATGGGGAGCTCCGTTCTACAGGTGCCCTAGTGTCCCCCAAAGTCACGCGCGGAAACACCTACAGTCGGCAGTAATATCGTTTAGCCACTCAGCGTTTGCCAAAATAATAGCACTTTGATTTCACCCTTAATCATTTCGCTATTACCCCACGTCGCGCCATTACATTGGCACGCAGCGTCTTTGTTAGTTGAGCGTTACAGGCATCACAACCCATTAAAAAATCTGGAAAAAAAACACCGGCACTTGCATAGCGAACTAATGCTTGATTGAAAAACTATTAAAACACTCGGTACAAGAGCGAAAATTTCATCTGCAAATGTAACCGATATCCTACACTTCATTCCGTGCAACGTTGGGGGCCAGGACGTACCCAAGTCACAAAGAAAACCATGGAGAGTTACAGATGGTCAACTGGCGCAATACACGACTCCCCAAGCTGGAGGGCGAGGACAAGATCACCAGCGTATTTGAAATGGTCATCAATCAAACATACGAACTCGGCTTCCAATTCTGTTCCTTTACGATGAGCGCTCAACGACCCAGACACCCAAACAAACCGATTTGCCTCAATAACTACCCAAATGAATGGAACACACTGTATGACCAGGCCCACTTCTTCGATATAGACCCGGTTGTCACCCACTGCAAACGTTGCGTATTGCCAATTGTCTGGGAGGAAAAAGTGTTCGGCGCCGCGCCGAACTTATGGGAACTGGCCCAGTCTTCTGGCGTCCATCTGGGTTGGACCCAGTCGGTCCACGACTTCCAGGGGGTGTTCAGCATGCTGACCCTGGGACGCGGTAAGGGTGAGGTCAGCCCGCAAGAGCTGTACGAAAAGGCCGGCCAGGTATTGTGGCTCTGCCATGCCATGCATGCGGTGGTCGCGCAAAAATACGCCGAAAGCCCCGGCGCAGCGACGCCCAACACCTTGACCCCACGGGAAACAGAAATCCTCAAATGGTCCGCTCTGGGCAAGACCGCTTCAGACATCGCCCGCATCCTGTGCCTGTCGGAGCGCACGATTGGCTTTCACCTCGCCAGTTGTTTCAGGAAGCTGGGAGTCAACAATAAGATCGCTGCCGTACTCTGCGCCTCGAAGGCGGGTTTGTTTTAACCGGCGCGGAATCACCGCATGTAATCCTTGCGAAAAAAAAGTAACATTTACGGCCAACGCTGAGTGTTGACGCAGCCCCCCACGGTGCCGCCTCGCAGTTCACTCAGACGGTTGCGCCGGTCCCCATGCAACCTGCCGAACACTCATCGACTACCCAGAGCCTCCCCCTCCATGCCCCTGCTTGAAAGCCCGTTCGCCCAGCTCGATCTGATCCGCCAACCCGAGCAGCACAACGATCCGCTGCAAGCGTTCGACGCCGCCGACGAGTACCTGCTCAGCTACCTGTCCGAGCAGCAACCGAACGCCGCGACCCGCGTGCTGGTGCTGAACGACAGCTTTGGCGCATTGGCCGCCAGCCTTGAAGGCCATGTGCAGGTAACGTCCAGCGGCGACTCGTTTCTCGCCGCCCAAGGCCTGGAAAAAAACCTGGTGCGCAACGGCAAGACGTTTGATGCCGTGCCGTTCATGCCTGCCAGCCGGGTGCCACGTGGGCCGTTCGACCGGGTACTGATCCGCGTGCCGAAAACCCTGGCGCTGCTCGAAGAACAGTTGATCCGCCTGCAGGGCCAACTGGCGCCGGGCGCTGAAGTCATCGCCGCAGCGATGGTCAAGCATCTGCCACGGGCGGCCGGTGAGTTGCTGGAGCAGTACATCGGGCCGATGCACGCGTCCCTGGCGGTCAAAAAAGCGCGGCTGTTGATTGCCACCGTCGGGGATCGACCGGCCGCCGTCTCGCCCTACCCCACCCGTTACGCCCTGGACACACCGGTCATCACCCTGCTCAACCACGCCAACGTGTTCTGCCGCGAAGGCCTGGACATCGGCACCCGCGCATTCCTCCCGCACTTGCCCACAGGCCTTGGCAGTGCGCGGGTTGCCGACCTGGGTTGCGGCAATGGCGTACTCGCGATTGCCAGCGCCCTGCAGAACCCGGACGCGCACTACACCTTGGTGGACGAGTCCTACATGGCCGTGCAATCGGCCGCCGAGAACTGGCAAACCGCACTGGGTGATCGCGACGTCATCGTCCGCGCCGACGATGGCCTGGCCGGCCAGGCGCCGCAATCGTTGGAGGTGGTGCTGTGCAATCCACCGTTCCACCAGCAGCAGGTGGTTGGCGACTTCCTCGCCTGGCGCATGTTCCAGCAGGCGCGCGAGGCGCTGGTGGTCGGCGGCGCCCTCTATATAGTCGGCAACCGTCACCTGGGCTATCACAGCAAGTTGGCGCGACTGTTCCGTGGCGTCGAGCAAGTGGCCGCCACGCCCAAATTCGTCATTCTCAAAGCGCGCAAATAAAAAAAGACCCCGCCCCCTCCAAAGACGGGGCAGGGTCAAAAAACCGTGCCGCAAGGCAACGGGATGGGATATCAGTGCGTGGTCAGGCCGGCCGCGCTCATGAACAGGCGCATCAGGCTGGCCACGACGAACAGGGCCAGCACGCTGCCGCTCCAGATCATCGCCAACCAGCCAAGGCGCCGCCACAGCGGCTGTTTCTCGGCCTGTTCAATCTCGTGCAATGAAGGTTTGCCGGACATGAAACGACCCTCCTAGTGATAACCGTCTTCGTGGGTAACCTTGCCGCGGAACACGTAGTAGCTCCAGAAGGTGTAGCCCAGGATGAACGGGATGATGAACAACGTGCCCACCAGCATGAAGCCCTGGCTTTGCGGCGGCGCGGCAGCGTCCCAGATCGACACCGATGGCGGGATGATGTTCGGCCACAGGCTGATACCCAGGCCGCTGTAGCCGAGGAAGATCAGCACCAGCGTCAGCAGGAACGGCGTGTAGTGTGCGTTACGCGCCACGGCGCGGATCAGCCCGTACATGGTCACCAGCACCAGGATTGGCACCGGCAGGAACCAGAACAGGTTCGGCAGGGTGAACCAGCGCGAGGCGATTTCCGGGTGCGACAACGGCGTCCAGATACTCACGATACCGATCACCGCCAGCACCACGAAGGCCAATGGCCGCGCCAGGTCGTGCATCTGCTCCTGCAACTTGCCTTCGGTCTTCATGATCAGCCAGGTGCAACCGAGCAACGCGTAGGCCACGATCAGCGCCACGCCGCAGAACATCGTGAACGGCGTCGCCCAATCCAGTGAACCACCGGCAAACTGGCGATCGACCACCGGGATACCGTCGATGAACGCCCCCAGCGCGACGCCCTGGAAGAAGGTGGCCGCCAACGAACCACCGATGAACGCCTTGTCCCACAGGTGACGCTTGTGGTCCTTGGCCTTGAAGCGGAACTCGAAGGCTACACCGCGAAAGATCAACCCGATCAGCATCAGCATCAGCGGCAGGTACAAGGCCGACAGCACCACCGAGTAAGCCAGCGGGAAGGCGCCGAACAACGCCGCGCCGCCGAGTACCAGCCAGGTTTCGTTACCGTCCCAGACCGGAGCGACGGTGTTCATCATCACGTCACGGTCAGTCTTGCCGGGGATAAACGGAAAGAGGATGCCGATGCCCAGGTCAAAGCCGTCCATGACCACGTACATCATGATGCCGAAGATGATGATCACGGCCCAGATCAGCGGAAGATCAATACCCATCTCAATTCCCCTTGTGCTGGATGTCGACGTGATTGTCATCGCGTCCGTCATCGGCCGCCGACAACGGACGCGCCGGTGTGCGTTTCTGGCCTGGGCCACCGTGGGTAGGCTCGATGCCTTCGTGGATCACCGGGCCTTTGCGCACTAGGCGCATCATGTAGCCCAACCCGGCGCCGAACAGCGTGAAGTACACCACCACGAACAGCACCAGGGTGATGCTCATCTGCACCAGGCTATGCCCGGAGGACGCATCCGCCGTGCGCATCAGCCCGTAGACCACCCACGGCTGGCGGCCGATCTCGGTGGTGAACCAGCCAGCGAGAATCGCGATCAGGCCGGACGGGCCCATCCACAACGCCAGGTACAGGAACGGCCTCGACGTGTACATCTTGCCGCCCCGGCGCAGCCAGAGGCTGAACAGGCCGGTGAAGATCATCAGCAAACCCAGGCCGACCATGACCCGGAACGACCAGAACACGATGGTCGAGTTGGGACGATCCTCAGGCGGGAAGTCCTTGAGCGCCGGCACCTGTTTGTCCAGGGAGTGGGTCAGGATCAGGCTGCCGAGGTAAGGGATTTCCATCGCGTACTTGGTTTTTTCCGCCTTCATGTCGGGCCAGCCGAACAGGATCAGCGGCGTCGGCTCGTTGCCGATGTTTTCCCAGTGGCCTTCAATCGCGGCGATTTTCGCCGGCTGGTGCTCCAGGGTGTTGAGGCCGTGGAAGTCACCGATCACCGCCTGGATAGGCGCGACGATCAGCGCCATCCACATGGCCATCGACAACATCTTGCGGATGGCCGGGTTGTCCTTGCCGCGCAACAAATGCCAGGCCGCGGAGGAACCGACGAAGAACGCCGTCGCCACAAACGCCGCCGTGGCCATGTGCATCAGGCGGTAAGGGAACGAGGGGTTGAAGATCACGGCCAGCCAGTCCGTAGGGATCACGCGGCCGTCGATGATTTCAAAGCCCTGGGGCGTCTGCATCCAGCTGTTGGAGGCGAGAATCCAGAAGGTGGAAATCAGCGTGCCGACGGCCACCATCACGGTCGCGAAGAAGTGCAGCTTGCGCCCCACCTTGTTCCAGCCGAAGAGCATCACGCCGAGGAAACCGGCCTCAAGGAAGAAGGCCGTGAGCACTTCATACGTCAGCAGCGGCCCGGTGACGGAGCCGGCGAAGTCTGAGAAGCGGCTCCAGTTGGTGCCAAACTGGTAAGCCATGACCAAGCCGGAGACCACGCCCATGCCGAAGTTGACGGCAAAGATCTTCGACCAGAAATGGTAGAGGTCACGGTAGGTGTCGTTATGGGTCTTGAGCCACAAGCCTTCTAGCACCGCAAGGTAACTCGCCAAGCCGATGGTGATCGCCGGGAACAGGATGTGGAACGAGATGGTGAACGCGAACTGAATTCGGGCGAGATCTAGCGCCTCCAAACCGAACATAAGTCTTCCTCTGTCAGGTAATACCGAATGCTGGCTGGAGGCCGCATCCACTGCCCCCACGGATATGGAGTGTGGCGAATTTCAATTCGTTTCTTTTTTTACCAACCACGTAGGGAATCAGGCCTTGCGGCCGCCAGAACAAATCCTGAAATAGCTTTGATCTGGATCAATCACAGTCAAAAGAGTAGTCCCATTTTGGCGATTGACCTGTGTGGTCTTTTGCCGCGTGACAGCTTGCCTCAGCACAGTTTCTGCAACTGTTTGTTACAGCTTGATGCTAATCTCGAATCCCCCTCCCGCTTTGACCCGAACGCCCGATGCCCAGTGAACCCGCGCTGCTGTTACGCCACCACCGCCCTTTCATCGCGTTCTGGCTGGCGCGGATCTTCACCGCCAGCGGCTTCCAGATGCTCACCGTGGCCATCGGCTGGAACCTCTATCAACTGACCGGCAATGTGCTGGATTTGGGCCTGGTCGGTCTGGTGGAGTTCGTCCCCCGCGTGCTGTTCATGCTGCACACCGGGCATGTGGCCGACCGCTATGAGCGGCGCAAGGTGGCGGCCATCTGCCAGACCGTACAGGCGCTGATTGCCTTGTCCCTGGCCATTGGCGGCCTGACCGGCCACGTGACCCGCGAGATGATCTTTATCCTCGCCTTCGTGCTCGGCGCCGCACGCTCCTTTGAAATGCCCACCACTCAAGCGCTGCTCCCAAGCATCGTACCCAGCGCCCTGTTCCCACGGGCCGTGGCCTCATCGCAATCGGCCCAGCAACTGGCAACCATCGTCGCCCCGGCCCTCGGCGGTTTGCTTTATGCGTTTGGCAGCGTGTGGGTGTATGGCCCAACCGTGGTGCTGTACCTCATTGCTTGCGTACTGACCCTCAACCTGCCCGCCCGCCAGACCCCGCCGAACAAAGCCAAGGCCACGATGGACTCGCTGCTGGCCGGGATTCGCTTTATTCGCAGCCGCCCGGACATCCTCGGGGCAATTTCCCTCGACCTGTTCGCCGTGCTGCTCGGCGGTGCCACCGCGTTGCTGCCGGTGTTCGCCAAGGACATCCTGCTGACCGGCGCCTGGGGCCTGGGCCTGTTGCGTTCGGCGCCGGCAGTCGGCGCGTTGCTGATGTCGTTGTGGCTGGCGCGCTTTTCGGTCGACCGGCACGTGGGCCGCGTG
The DNA here is from genome assembly GCF_024169655.1 of Pseudomonas marginalis. Taxonomy (GTDB): domain Bacteria; phylum Pseudomonadota; class Gammaproteobacteria; order Pseudomonadales; family Pseudomonadaceae; genus Aquipseudomonas; species Aquipseudomonas paraveronii. The sequence continues at coordinate 5,416,184 of NZ_JALJWV010000001.1, forward strand.
ATGTTTACCGCCGTCGGTGTGTTCGGCGTGGCGACCATCGCCTTCGGCCTGTCCACCTCGTTCTGGTTTTCCCTGGCGGTGCTGGTGGTGCTGGGCGCGGCGGACATGATCAGCATGGTGATCCGCGCCTCTTTCGTGCAATTGGAGACACCGGACGACATGCGCGGGCGGGTCAGTGCGGTCAACGGCCTGTTTATTGGCGCGTCGAATCAACTGGGCGAGTTCGAGTCCGGGATCACCGCCCACTGGTTCGGCACCGTGCCCGCCGTGGTCATGGGCGGGATCGGCACGCTGCTGGTGACCGGGGCGTGGATCAAACTGTTCCCGACCCTGGCCAACCGCGACCGCATGCATGTGCCAGTGGACGACACCACAGTCTGAACCTCACTGCCGGATATCCGTGGCGTTCAAGGCCATTGATCAGCGGATATTGAGCTGGGTTTTCAAGGTATTTCGCGGCGCGTTGATCGACGTGTTGCTGTATTCGAACCAGCCTGGGGCGGCGACGTTCAGGTCGAACACATAGATGTAGCCCATCAGCGTGCCCGCGCCATTGCAGGCCTGGCTGACGCTACCGACCTGGCACACCGCAGTGCGTTGCCCGCTGAGTTCGGCGCCATTGAAGCGGCCCATCGGGTTGTTGCCCAGGCCGACTTCCATCACCGACACCTGGGTGGGCCCACGGTGCGTACACATCTGCGTGCTCTGCGAGCGCTCCGGAATCGTTTCCACACACCTCGCCGACTCGACCTTGAACACCCGCACCTCGCTCAAGGCCGGTGCAGTCGCGCCCCACGCCGGTGCCGCGCCTAGCCACAAGCTGATACAAGCGATCAGAGCTAGACTCCACGCGTTGGCTATTTTCATGCTGTCGATGACCCTGAATTAAACATCGGCGCAGTATGCCTCAAGGCCATGATTCACAGCCATGCGTCACAAAGCCAACCCCGTGCGCCACACGGGCTCGGCTGCTGGTATGATGCGCCGCTTTTTCCGATCCTCTCTGAAGCCACAGGCGCTTGGCGCAATTTGTGCTTTGACTTAGAGGTCAACAAATCACGACGCAACATAGCGTCACAGGGAGCAGGCATGCTGGAAAAGCTGTTTCAACTCAAAGCACACAACACGAACGTGCGCACCGAGATCCTCGCGGGCATCACGACATTCCTGGCCATGGCCTACATTTTGTTCGTGAACCCGAGCATCCTCGGCGAGACCGGCATGGACAAGGGCGCGGTGTTTGTCGCGACCTGCCTGGCCGCAGCCATCGGTTCGACCGTGATGGGCTTGATCGCCAACTACCCGATCGCGCTGGCGCCGGGCATGGGCCTCAACGCCTTCTTTACCTACACCGTGGTCCTGCACATGGGCCATACCTGGCAAGTAGCGCTGGGGGCGGTGTTCATTTCGGCGGTGCTGTTCTTCATTCTGTCGATCTTCCGCATCCGTGAATGGATCATCAACAGCATCCCCCTGCCCCTGCGCTCGGCGATTGCTGCCGGTATCGGCCTGTTCCTGGCGCTGATCGCCCTGCACAACGCCGGAATCGTGATCGGTAACCCTAATACCCTGGTGGGCTTGGGCGACCTGACAAAACCGGCGCCTATCCTGGCCATCCTGGGCTTCATGCTGATCGTTGCGCTGGAAGCCCTGGCGGTACGAGGCGCGGTATTGATCGGCATCCTGGCCGTGACCATCGTGTCCATCCTGCTAGGCGTCACGGAGTTCGGCGGCGTGATGTCCATGCCACCGTCCCTGGCCCCGACCTTCCTGCAACTGGATATCAAAGGCGCGTTGGACATCGGCCTGGTCAGCGTGATCTTCGCGTTCCTGTTCGTCGACCTGTTCGACAACTCCGGCACCCTGATCGGCGTGGCCAAGCGCGCCGGGCTGATGAGCAAGGATGGCCACATGCCGAAAATGGGCCGTGCGCTGATCGCCGACAGCACCGCCGCCATGGCCGGTTCGCTGCTGGGCACCTCGACCACCACCAGCTACATCGAGTCCGCCGCTGGCGTGAGTGCCGGTGGCCGCACCGGTTTGACCGCTGTCGTGGTCGCGATCCTGTTCCTGCTGGCGCTGTTCTTCTCGCCACTGGCCTCCAGCGTACCGGCCTTCGCCACCGCACCGGCGTTGCTGTTCGTCGCGGTACTGATGACCTCAGGCCTGGCGGAAATCGACTGGGATGACATTACTGTTGCAGCGCCGGTGGTGATCACCGCCCTGGCGATGCCCTTCACTTACTCCATCGCCAACGGCATCGCCTTCGGTTTCATCGCCTGGACCGCCATCAAGCTGCTTTCGGGCCGCTACCGTGAGCTGAACCCGGCACTGGTGATTCTGTCGATTCTGTTTGTGATCAAGCTGGGCTGGTTCAACGCATGACTTTTGACGCCACACGCTACACCGCTCAACTGCAAGACAAGGTCACGCGCTTGCGTGACCTGCTGGCACCGTTCGACGCGCCGCAGCCCCAGGTCTTCGACTCGCCCCTGCAGAACTTCCGCCTGCGCGCGGAGTTCCGCCTGTGGCGCGAAGGCGGTGAACGCCACTACGCGATGTTCTCCCAGGACGACAAGCGCACGCCGATCCTGATCGACGAGTTCCCCATCGCCAGCCAGCGCATCAACCAGTTGATGCCGCAGCTCAAGGCCGCCTGGCAAGCCAGCGCCGCCCTGAGCCACAAGCTGTTCCAGGTGGAGTTCCTGACCACCCTGGCCGGCGACGCGATGATCACCCTGTGTTATCACCGCCCGCTAGACGAGCACTGGCACACCGCCGCGAACCAGCTTGCGGCCGACTTGAACGTGAGCATCATCGGCCGCTCCAAGGGCAAGCGCGATGTGATCGGCCACGACTATGTGGTGGAAAAACTCGACGTCGGTGGCCGTACCTTCAGCTACCGTCAACCCGAAGGCGCCTTCACCCAGCCCAACGGCACGGTGAACCAGAAGATGCTCAACTGGGCATACGAAGCACTCGGCGATCGCCCGGATGATCTGCTGGAGCTGTACTGCGGCAACGGCAACTTCACCCTGCCGCTGGCGACCCGCGTGCGCAACGTGCTCGCCACCGAGATCAGCAAGACCTCGGTGAATGCCGCCTTGAGCAACCTCGATGAAAACGCAGTGGATAACGTCACCCTGGCGCGCCTCTCCGCCGAAGAACTCACCGAAGCGCTGAACGACGTGCGCCCGTTCCGCCGCCTGCACGGCATCGACCTGAAAAGCTACGAATTCGGCAGCGTCTTCGTCGACCCGCCGCGCGCCGGCATGGACCCGGACACCTGCGAACTGACCCGACGCTTCGACAACATCCTCTATATCTCCTGCAACCCGGAAACCCTGGCGGCGAACATTGCACAACTGCATGACACGCATCGGATCACCCAATGCGCGTTGTTCGACCAGTTCCCGTGGACGCACCATATGGAGTCCGGGGTGCTGTTGACCCGTCGATAACCCCCCTCACGGTTCCTTGCGTGGCCGACCGCCCTTCTTGCCATTGGCTCGGGCGGCGGCGGATTTGGCCGCGCTGCTTTTACGACCGTTGTGCGACGCCACCAGGCTCACGGCCAACTCCATCAAGGGCTGGCTGGTCGCAATCAGGCCGGTGATGGAAACCTGCAGGTCGCGGGCTTCACAGCACAGCGCCTTGCCGCCAAAACCGACCTCCAGTTGCTGAAAGTCCTGCGCGGAAAACCCTTCGAACTCCGGGAGACCGGCCACCGGTAACATGATGCGACTGCCGTCGCTGAAGCCGATGGAGATGCAGTCATCCTCGTAACGCACCGAGCAAGCATTGGCGTACAAACGCTTCAGTTTGCGCCCCCGCACTATGGCCTTATCGATATCGGCTTCAGTGATCGGTACATCGGGCAAGGTTTTGGCTTTTACGATTTTCATAGATCAATCTCCACACAATCTGGCGCCCTGACCAGATTCAAAAGGGTTCGCTGCCTCGCCACATCGTGCCGGGCGTTTGCAATCACATACACACCACGCCGAATGACCAACCCCGGCACCACCTCATCGGCGTCCCAATCCCAGGAGTGGTTCTCCAGGCAAACCGTTTGCAGTTTTTCCCACCAGATCCTTCGTACACGAGCCAGGACGTGTCGCTGCATTAACGCCTGGCGAATGCCTTCCAGAATCCCACGGGGTGGCCGCCGCCGTTCGGGGTCTACATCCCAAAGCTCCACTCGCCCATCCAGAAAGCTGAAGCGAAAGCGCGCATCCCATTGCTTTCCCCTGACATGCACGTGAGGCGGGCAATGCTCATCCCTGAGAAACACCGCAATCACATGTCCTTTGTAAGTGCCTACTTTCATAGTAACCCATCCGTTAGGTTATTTTCCGTCGGGTAACACTTTTCCATACATCACCCGACAACCGGCTCCTTGATCAGGGCGTTTTTCACAGCGTAGTAACAGCGGGCAAACCGTCGAATACGGTCTTGTAACGACTCATGGCAGCACCTGGAAATGCCCGGTCTCACTGATTAACGGTTCGATAATCGAACACATCTACCGCCATCGATTGACCAAATTAACTATCCAGTACATTTTATCCGCACAACGAACAATAACTGTGGAGACCCCCTTATGCAGCCCATCGTGCTGGTGCTTAACGGCCCCAACCTCAACCTGCTCGGCACCCGCGAACCTGCCACCTACGGGCATGAAACCCTGGCCGACGTCGCTGCCCTGTGCGGCCGCAGCGCCGAGCAACTGGGGTTGACCATCGAATTTCGCCAAACCAACCACGAAGGCGAATTACTCGACTGGATCCACGGCGCCCGCGCCCGCTGCGCCGGTATCGTGATCAACCCGGCGGCCTGGACTCACACCTCGGTGGCGATTCGCGATGCGCTGGTGGCCAGTGAAGTGCCGGTGATCGAGGTGCATTTATCCAACGTGCATGCGCGCGAGGCGTTTCGTCATCACTCGTTCGTGTCGCCCATCGCCAAGGCGGTACTCGCCGGGTTTGGCAGCCATGGTTATCACCTGGCCCTGGAACATTTCAGCCGCACGGTGAAAGGATGAGCCCGATGAAACCGCGCATCCTCGCCGGCCTGATCGGCGCCGGCATCCAGGCTTCCCGCACGCCCGCCCTGCATGAACAGGAAGGTGACGCCCAAGGCCTGCGCTACTTGTATCGCCTGATCGACCTGGAACCGCTGCACCTGGACATCAATGCCCTGCCCGACCTCCTGCAGGCCGCCGAGCAGATGAACTTCACCGGGTTGAACATTACTTACCCGTGCAAGCAGGCGATCCTGCCTTTACTCGATGAATTGTCCGACGAGGCCAGGGGCATTGGCGCGGTCAACACCGTGGTGTTCAAGGATGGCAAACGCATCGGCCATAACACTGACTGCCTGGGGTTTGCCGAAGGCTTTCGCCGTAACCTGAATGACGTGGCACGCCAACGCGTGGTGCAGATGGGCGCCGGGGGGGCAGGCGCGGCTGTGGCTCATGCGCTGCTGGCAGAGGGCGTTGAACGCTTGAGCATTTTCGACGTGGACGCCAGCCGCGCCCGCGACCTGGTGGATAACCTCGCCCGACGTTTCGGTAACGGGCGCGCCCAGGTTGGCAACGATCTGGAAAACGCCATGGCCGAGGCCGACGGCCTGGTGAACACCACGCCGATGGGCATGGCCAAGCTGCCGGGCATGCCGGTGCCCGCCGCGCTGTTACGCGCTGAACTGTGGGTCGCGGAAATCGTGTATTTCCCCCTGGAAACCGAACTGCTGCGTAACGCCCACGCCTTGGGTTGCCGCACCCTGAATGGCGGCAACATGGCGGTGTTTCAAGCGGTGAAAGCGTTTGAATTGTTCAGTGGCGTGGTGCCGGATGCACACCGGATGTTGGCGCACTTCCAGAGCATGAACACCTGACGGCCAAAACCGCATCCAAATGTGGGAGCGAGCTCCCTCCCACATTGAGTCCGCACCAGCCTCAGGCCTGCAGGTAACGCAACACCGACTCACAAATCATCTCGCGATGCCGCTGTTTAACCACCTCATCCGACAGGTCGGTCTGAAAAATCTCACTGAACGTATGGCGGTTGGATACGCGGTAAAAACAGAATGAGTTGATCAGCAGGTGAACGTCCAGCGGCACCAGCCCCGCACGGAACAGCCCCATCTCGGCGCCACGGCGCAAGGTCGTGCCCAACGCATCCAGAATGTTGCTGTTCATCGCCTTGATCGAATCGGAGCGCTTCACGTACTCGGCATTGTGGATATTTTCGATGCTGACGATACGCACGAAATCCACGTTCCGGTCGTGGTGATCGAAGGTGAACTCCACCAGCCGACGGATCGCTTCGCGCGGTTCCAGGGCCGTGAGGTTCATGCGTGTTTCAGTGTTGCGGATATCGCCGTAGAGCTTCTCCAGCACCTCGACGTACAACTGCTCCTTGCTGCCGAAGTAGTAATAGATCATGCGTTTCGAGGTGTGGATACGCTCGGCGATCGCATCCACGCGAGCGCCGGAGAGACCCTGCTGAACAAACTCGACAATGGCTTCTTGCAGTATGTTTTCGCGGGTCTTTTCCGGGTTGTTCTTACGACTCTTGCGCGGTGCGTCTGACACTGCGGAGAGATCGGGAGTCAAGGTCATGGTGCGCTCACGGCCGGTTTTTATTGTGCAGGCCGCGATTATGGGCCGCAGCGTTCCCCGAAGGAAGCACCAGGCCCGCGGTCATAACCGTGCCTGGCGTACCGCACCACTGCGCGACTTGGCCATCGCCGCCAGGCGCACCGCCACGTTGGCCGCGCCGTAGCCGGCATAGCCATTCTTGCGCTGGATGATCTCGAAGAAAAAACGCCCCTCGAACGGCTCGGTGTACACATGAAACAACTCACCGCCCTGGGCGTCACGGTCGTACAGCACGTTGTAGTACGCCAGCTCGCTGAGGAACTCATCGTCGAAATCAAAGCGCGCCGCCAGGTCGTCATAGTAGTTGAGCGGGATATCCAGCAACGGCACGCCCGCCTCCTTGGCCCGGCGCACCTCGGCGAAAATATCCGCGCAGTCGAAGGCAATGTGATGCACACCCGAGCCTCGATAGCTCGACAGTGCGTGGGAAATCGCGGTGTTGCGGTTCTCGGAAATATTCAGCGGCAGGCGAATCGAGCTGCAGCGGCTACGCAGCGCACGGCTTTTCACCAGGCCATACGGATCAGGCAGCACCACTTCGTCATCGGCTTCGAAATCCAGCAGGCTCTTGTAGAACAGCACCCAGCTGTCGAGGCTGTCGGCGGGCAAGGCCATCGCCATGTGGTCGATGCGCAAAAGCCCACCACTGGAGGCAGCGCTCGGTTGCAGATTGAAATCGGTGTCGTATACGCCTTCGCTTGGGTCCACCAGATAAATCAGGCTGCCGTCCGGCGCGCGCACCGCCGCCAATTCCAGCTCATTCGGCCCGACCAGGCCACGATAAGGCTGGCCCTTGTAGGCCACCGCCCGCTGCAGGGCCTTGGCGCTGTCCTTGACCCGAATCGCCGTGGCACATAACGACGGCCCGTGGGCCTCGAAAAAGTTGTGGGCGAAAGAATACGGTTCGCAGTTGAGGATCAGGTTGATATCACCCTGGCGCAACAGGCTGACGCTCTTGGAACGATGCTGGCCGACCTTGGCGAAGCCCAGGCGCTCCAGCCATTGCGTCAGCTTGGCGCCGAGGTTTTCGTCCACGGCAAATTCAAGGAATTCAATACCGTCGTATTCGCTGGCGGGCGGGGTGTCGAAGAGGATCTCCAGCGGCACGGCAGGCTGTTCATGCGCCAGGCGCTGGCGGGTTTTCTCTTCCAGGTAGAGCAGCGAGCGCAAGCCATCCGCCGCGTTGGCTCGGGTTGGTGCGGCGCGGAAGCCGTCGTTGAAGATCTCCAGGGACAACGGCCCGGTATAACCGCTCTTGATGATCGGCGCGAGAAAGCCCGCCAGGTCGAATTCGCCCTGGCCGGGGAAGCAGCGGAAGTGACGGCTCCACTCCAGCACGTCCATGGCCAGGATCGGTGCGTCGGCCATTTGCACAAAGAAAATCTTGTCGCCGGGAATCTCGGCGATAGCACTCGGGTCGCCCTTGAGCGACAGGGTATGGAAGCTGTCGAGCAACACCCCAAGGCTCGGGTGATCGACCTGGCGCACCAGGTTCCACACCTGCTGCCAGGTGTTCACATGCCGGCCCCAGGCCAGCGCTTCATAGCCGATGCGCAAGCCACGGCGGCCGGCGTGTTCGGCGAGCAGGCTGAGGTCATCGAGCAAAATACGTTCATCGCCCACGCAATCGGCTGAGGCATTGCTGCACACCAGCACCAGGTCGGTGCCCAGCTCCTGCATCAGGTCGAACTTACGCTCGGCGCGCTCCAGGTTACGTGCCAGGCGGTCGCGGCGGCAGCCTTCAAAGTCGCGGAACGGCTGAAACAAGGTGATGGCTAGGCCCAAGTCAGTGCATATTTGCCTGACTTCCCGTGGGCTGCCATCGTAATACAATAGGTCGTTCTCGAAGATCTCAACCCCATCAAACCCGGCGGCGGCAATGGCTTCGAGCTTTTCTGGCAGGGTGCCGCTCAAGGAAACAGTGGCGATGGAACGTTGCATGGGGCGACTCCCGGCAGTTGTTATTTACAGTAAATTATTCGCCCCCAGCCTACACACAGCAATTCAAATGTACGAACCAGTTAGTTTTTAGGGCGATTATCGAACACAATGGCCATCAGCGAATTGACGATTTTTTAGCCACTGCGCACCATCGTTCCTGTAGCAACGTCCAAAATAAAACCCAGAACACACCCTAAAAATTCCAAAAAACGGGTAAAACCTCATGCCTTCGCAAAACTCCGTCCTGGCTGCGCGCCCGGCCAACCCGCATGCCGGCATCGGCGACAAGATTCGCGGCGCAATGGCCGTCGGCAAAACCCGCTGGGGCATGCTGGCCCTGGTGTTCTTCGCCACCACGCTCAACTACATCGACCGCGCCGCCCTGGGCGTGATGCAACCGATCCTTGCCAAAGAAATGAGCTGGACGGCGATGGACTACGCCAACATCAACTTCTGGTTCCAGGTCGGCTATGCGATTGGCTTTGTGCTGCAAGGCCGGCTGATCGACCGCGTGGGAGTCAAGCGCGTGTTCTTCTGCGCGGTACTGCTGTGGAGCGTGGCCACCGGCGCCCACGGCCTGGCCACCTCGGCCGTCGGCTTCATGGTCTGCCGCTTTATCCTCGGGCTGACCGAAGCCGCCAACTACCCGGCCTGCGTCAAGACCACCCGCCTGTGGTTCCCTGCCGGCGAACGCGCAGTGGCCACCGGCATCTTCAACGCCGGCACCAACGTCGGCGCGATGATGACGCCGATGCTGCTGCCGTTGATCCTGCATGTGTGGGGCTGGCAGGCGGCGTTCCTGTGCATGTCGGCACTCGGTGGCATCTGGCTGCTGTTCTGGGGCTTGAAGTACTACAACCCGGAAGACCATCCAACGGTTAAGCAATCCGAATTGGACTACGTGCAACGGGAAGTCGAACCGGAACAGCCCCGCGTCCCCTTCAGCCGCATCCTGCGCATGCGCGGCACTTGGGCCTTCGCCATCGCCTACTCGCTGACCGCACCGGTGTTCTGGTTCTACCTGTACTGGCTGCCGCCGTTCTTGAACCAGCAATACAACCTGGGCATCAACGTGACCCAGATGGGTATCCCGCTGATCATCATTTACCTGACCGCCGACTTCGGCAGTGTGGGGGGTGGGATTCTGTCGTCGTTCCTGATCGGCCGCGGGTTGAACCCGATCAAGGCGCGGCTGCTGTCGATGCTGCTGTTCGCCTGCTGCATCGTCGGCGTGATCTTGGCCGCCGGTTCCAGCCAGTTGTGGGTCGCGGTGTTCGCCATCTCCCTGGCGATTGGCGCGCACCAGGCCTGGACCGCCAACATCTGGAGCCTGGTGATGGACTACACGCCCAAGCACATGATGAGCACGGTGTTTGGCTTCGGCGGCATGTGCGCGGCCATCGGCGGCATGTTCATGACCCAGATCGTCGGCCACATCCTGACCGTGACGAACAACAACTACACCGTGCTGTTCACCCTGATCCCGGCGATGTACTTCATCGCGCTGACCTGGATGTACTTCATGGCGCCGCGCAAGATTCCTACAGTCGACGCCTGATTCAGCGCCGCCGCTGCTGCCAAGCAGCGGCCAACCCGCTCATGCAGATCACCCCGATGCCGACCACCGTGGTCAAGTCGGGGGTATGCGCAAACACCAGCCAGCCCAACAACCCCGCGAACACGATCTGGCAATAGCCGAACGGCGCCAGCAAGGCCGGTGCCGCAAAGCGGAAGGCCTGGGTCAGCATCAAGTGCGCGGTCATCCCGCAGGTGCCCAACGCCAGCATCAACACGCCGTGCCACAAGGTCGGCACTTGCCAGAAGAACGGCACCATCGCACTCATCACCAAGGTATTGCACAGGCCGGCGAAGAAGTTACTGGTGGTGGGCGTGTCGTATTGGCTGAGGATGCGCGTGAGCAGTTGGTAGAAGCAGAAGAACAGGGCCGAGCACAGCGGCAGCAGCACCGCAGGGGTGAACAATTCACCGCCCGGGTGGATGATCACCAGCACCCCGACAAACCCGCAGATCACCGCCAGCCATTGGCCACGCGTGACATGCTCACCGAGCAGGGGCACCGACAGCGCCGTCACCAGAATCGGCGCGAGGAAGTTCACCGCCGTGGCTTCCGCCAGCGGGATGTAATGCAGCGCAGCGGTAAAAAACAGGCTGGTGCCCAGCAGGCAAAAGGCCCGCACCACCTGCATCCCCGGCCGCTTGCTGCGCAGCACGCGCAAGCCTGATTGCGGCAGGAAAATCCCGGCCATCAGCAAGGTATGCACCAGGTAACGCGCCCACACCACCATCACGATCGGGTAGAACCCGGCCAGGTATTTGGACAAGGCGTCGTGGCTGGAGAACAGGAAAGTCGCCACCACAATCAGCAAAATGCCTTTGAAGGGATGGTTGACGCCGGAAAGGGGGGTGCTGACAGTCATTGAATTCTCTTGCGTGGCTGGCTGAACGCGGTGGTACTCAACCCGGTAATCTAGCAGCCGGGCATGCGTCTGCCCCAAGAGCATAACCAAACACCGTGCGAACAGCGCACTAAATCACCGCAATCGAGTCCAACGCTGCACGTTCGCCCCTGCGTTGCACACTTTTTAACCAAGGCCTTGCCGCTATGAAAAAAACTGTCTTTCTTCTGTCTGCCCTTGCCCTGCTCGCCGCGTGTAACCAAGAGTCCAAGGCACCCGCCAAACCGGCGCCGCCTTCCGTGCAAGCGACCCTGGTGCCGCAAACCCCACCCACCGACAACTGGGTCGGCAAATGGATCGGCGTCGAAGGCTTGCACCTGACCATCGCCAAGGACGACAGCATCGGCCGTGGCCACTACCTTCTGACCATGCAGTACGGCCTCGACGCCGACGCCGCCGGCACCTTTAAAGGTGAAGCGGCTGAAGACGGCATCGCGTTCACCCGCCCGGACGGCCCGCAACGGCTGCGCGCCGGTGACGGTGCGGCGACCGGGTTGAAATGGCTGGCGGATAAAAAAGACTGCCTGATCGTCGCCACCGGCGAAGGCTATTGCCGTTAATCACGACCATAATCAATCACGGTTAGCACACAGAGGATTGCCCCATGCTATGGAAAAAAGGCCGACGCAGCGACAACGTGGTGGATGCCCGCGATGACAGTGGCGGCGGCGGTGGTATGCGCTTTGGCGGCGGCAAGGGCCTGAGCCTGACCGCGATTGTGTTGATCGTCGGCATCGGCTGGTTGACCGGCCAGGACCCGCTGCAGATCCTCGGCCAATTGACCGGCCAGATGGACCAGGCGCCCTCGGTGAGCACCCCATCGCGCCAGGCGCCGCCGGCCAATGATGAGCAAGTCGACTTTGTCCGCGCGGTATTGGGCGATACCGAAGACACCTGGGGCCAGGTGTTCAAGGAAAACGGCTTGGCCTACAAGAACCCGCAGCTGATTCTGTTCCGCGGCCGGGTCAATTCCGCCTGCGGTGGCGCCACTTCCGCCAGCGGCCCGTTCTATTGCCCGGCGGATCAGCAGGTGTACCTGGACCTGGATTTCTTCCGGGAAATGTCACAACGGTTCAAGGCCGCTGGCGATTTTGCCCAGGCCTACGTGATCGCCCACGAAGTCGGGCACCACGTGCAGACCTTGCTCGGCATCTCCTCGAAGATCCAGGCTGCGCGCCAGCAAGGCCGGCAGATGCAAGGCGACGGCGGCCTGCTGGTGCGCCAGGAGCTGCAAGCCGACTGCTTTGCCGGGGTGTGGGCCTACCGTGCGCAAAAACGCCTGAACTGGCTGGAGCCCGGTGATATTGAGGAAGCGCTGAATGCGGCCAACGCGATTGGCGATGACCGTTTGCAGCAACAGGGCCAGGGCCGCGTCGTGCCGGACTCGTTTACCCACGGCACCTCGGCGCAGCGGGTGCGCTGGTTCAAGACCGGCTTTGCCCAAGGCCAGATCACTCAATGCGACACCTTTACCGCCAAGAGTCTTTAGATGAATACGCGCTTGGGCATGCTGCTGGGTTTGTTGGTCACCTGTTGCGCCCCCGCCTGGGCCGCCGAGCACGGGGTCAAGGTGGTCAGTCCCGAGCGCTTTCACCTGGATGCCGGCGACCTCAGCCTCGGCTTGAGCCAGGATTGGGGTAAACCGCTGCCCAACGTCACGCGTGCGTTGATCATCGTGCATGGTCGCCTGCGCAACGCACAAACCTACCTGCAGAGCGGTGAAGACGCCGCCGAGCAGGCAGGGGTTGGCGGCACGACGCTGGTGATCGCGCCGCAGTTTCTGAATCAGTCCGATGTGAAACGCAATCACCTGGACAATCAACTTCTGCGCTGGAAGGGCAATGACTGGATGGCCGGCGAGCCCTCGGTGGAGCCGGGCGCTGTCAGCTCCTTCGGCGCGCTCGACCAGATCATCAAGCACCTGGGTAACCGCAGGCTATTTCCGGCGCTGAGAGAGATTGTGGTGGCCGGCCATTCCGGCGGTGGCCAGGTGGTGCAACGCTTCGCCCTTACCGGCCACGACCATCCGACCCTGCACACCGAGGGCATCCGCCTGCGTTTTGTGGTGGCCAACCCGTCGTCCTACGCCTACTTCAGCCCGCAGCGCCCAGTGCCGTTCAAGGTCGCCGACTGCCCAGGTTTCAATGACTGGAAGTACGGCATGCAGCACCTGCCCGCCTATGCCAAGGGGCAAAGCGCCGAGCAACTGGAGCAGGCCTATGTGTCGCGTGACATCACCTACCTGCTCGGCCAGCAGGACACCGACCCGAACCACCCCGCGCTGGATAAAAGCTGTGAAGCCGAGACCCAGGGCGCGTATCGCCTGATTCGTGGGCACAACTACTTTGACGCCCTCAAGCAACGCCATCCGCAACTGACCCAGAAGCTGGTGGAAGTGCCGGGGGTTGGGCATAACGGCGACGGGATGTTCACCTCGCCCGAGGGCCAGAACGTACTGTTTTCCCAGTATTAACTGAAGAAACCGGCTCAAAATGTGGGAGGGGGCTTGCCCCCTCCCACAGTTGATCTCTATTGCCCGGGCTGGATCATCCGGCGCAATACCGTGCAATCCTCGGCATGCCAGTCGGCCAACTCGGGCCACGGGTTCTCCGGCAGGTTGACCAACACGGTCCGCGTGCCTGCGGCGCGGCCGCAATCCAGGTCAAAGCGGTAATCCCCCACCATCACCATCGTACTGGGCGATACATCCCAGGCTGCCGCCAGTTTGAGCAAGCCACCCGGATCAGGCTTCGGAGGCGCATCATCACGCCCCAACACATCCTCGGCTGCAAAGCAGTCCACCAGACCAATCGCTTCCAGGGTGATATGCGCCAGCTCCCGCGCATTGCGGGTCAGGATGCCCAGGCGACAACCGCGCCCGGCCAATTCCCGCACCAGTTCCACCGCGCCTTGCGCCGCAACCGAACCCAGCGCCAGCTCGCGCTCATGCTCAAGCAACCAGGCGTGTTTGGCCGCCGCGACATCCGCCGGCAACGCCGCGAGGTGGCTGAGGATGTCGTCCTCGGGCGGTATCCCCAGGGCCACGCGAATCGCCGCAAAGTCATGCACGGCCACCGTGAGCGTGCCGTCCATGTCGAACACCCAATGTTTAATGTCCGCCAGGCTCATGCCCAATCCTTGCGGTGGCGGATCAGGCCTTCCTGGGTGACCGAGGCCACCAGTTGCCCGGCGCGGTTGTACACGCTGCCCCGGGAGAAACCACGGGAATTACCGGCCCATGGGCTGTCCATGGCGTAGAGCAACCAGTCATCGGCGCGCAGGTCGGCGTGGAACCACAGCGCGTGGTCGAGGCTGGCGACCTGCATGTCTTTCTGCCATACGGTCTTGCCATGGGGCAGCAGCGACGTGGTCAGCAGGCCGAAGTCCGAGGCGTAGGCCAGCAGGTATTTATGCAGCGCCGGCGTGTCGGCCAGGGCACCGTCGGCGCGGAACCACACGTACTTGACCGGGTCGGACGGCTGCGGGTTGAACGGGTCTGTTTCGGTCACCGGGCGCACTTCGATCGGCTTGGGGCACAGCAACTTGTCGCGCATGTGCTCGGGGATCAGGTGGGCGCGCTGCTTGGTCAGCTCCAACTCCGACGGCAGGTTTTCCGGGCCGACCACCTCCGGCATGCTGGTCTGGTGTTCGAAGCCGGCTTCGTCGTACTGGAACGACGCGCTGCAGGTAAAAATCGGCTGGCCCTTCTGGATCGCTGTCACGCGGCGCGTGCTGAAGCTGCCACCATCGCGCACGCGGTCCACCGAATACACCACCGGCAATGCCGCATCGCCGGGGCGCAGAAAATAACCGTGCAGGGAATGCACGTGCCGCTCGGGCTCTACGGTCTGGCTGGCAGCCGACAGCGACTGACCGAGCACTTGCCCGCCGAACAGTTGGCGAAAACCCAGGTCCTGGCTGCGGCCGCGAAAGAGGTTTTCCTCGATCGGCTCCAGGGTCAGCAAGTCCACCAGATCTTCCAATACTTGGCTCATAGAGCAACTCCTACAATCTATGGGGCATTCCGGGCTGCTTATCCGTGCAGCGTGTCCAACCATTGGGCGCGGGTGATGCGGTACAAAACATGGGGGCGCAGCGGGTCATCAACTGCGACCTTGGGGTGTTCAAAATCTGCCAGGGGATCGTAATGCATCCCGATGGCTTGCATGACTTTTTGTGATGGCAGATTGGTTTGGGTGGTGAAGGCGACGATTTCGTCCAGTTGCAAGCGGTCGAAACCACAGCGCAACGCGGTCCATGCCGCCTCGCTGGCATACCCCAGGCCCCAATGCTCGCGAGCCAGGCGCCAGCCGATTTCCACCGCAGGGGTGAAGCCGACTTCAAAGCTGACATTCTGCAACCCGGTCAGGCCGATAAATGCGCCGTTGTCCTTGCGCTGCAAGGCCCACAGGCCAAAGCCGTATTCGGCGAAATGCCCACGAATCCGGCCGATCAATGCGGCGCTTTCCAGGCGGTCCAATTGGGCCGGGAAATAACGCATCACCTGCGGGTCGGCGCACATGTGCGCAAACTCCGTCAGGTCGGCATCGCGCCATTGGCGCAACACCAGGCGTGCGCTTTCCAATTCCAGTATCGGCTCCATGGGTCCCCCTCCCTTGCCATGTGCGTGAGTGTACCGCGCTGTTAAGATCCGTCGCAGGTTCCCGTCAGAAAATCCCATGCCTTTGCCATTGATCTATCACGATGACTACAGCCCCGAATTCCCGGCGGACCACCGCTTCCCTATGGACAAGTTCCGCCTGTTGCGTGACCACTTGGTGTCCACCGGGCTGACCCAGGACAGCCAATTACTGCGCCCAGCGCTGTGCCCGGCAGAGATTCTGGCCCTGGCCCATGAACCTGGGTATATCGAACGCTACATGAGCGGCGAGTTGTCCCGCGAAGACCAACGGCGCCTCGGCCTGCCCTGGAGCGAAGCCCTGGCGCGGCGTACCGTGCGTGCGGTGGGCGGTTCGATCCTGGCGGCGGAACAGGCACTGGAACACGGCCTGGCCTGCCACCTGGCGGGCGGCACCCATCACGCCCACTACGACTACCCGGCGGGCTTTTGCATCTTCAATGACCTGGCCGTGATCAGCCAATACCTGCTGGCCAGCGGCCGGGTCAACCGCGTGCTGATCTTCGACTGCGACGTCCACCAGGGCGACGGCACTGCACGTATCCTCCATGACACGCCAGACGCGATCACCGTGTCGCTGCACTGCGAAAAGAACTTCCCGGCGCGCAAGGCCCAGAGCGACTGGGACATCCCGCTGCCCATGGGCATGGGGGATGCCGAGTACCTCAAGGTAGTGGACGACGCGCTCAACTACCTGCTGCCGCTGTACCAGCCGGACCTGGTGCTGTACGACGCGGGCGTCGACGTGCATAAGGATGACGCCCTCGGCTACCTCAAGCTGACAGACGAAGGCCTCGCCGCCCGCGATGAAAGCGTGATGCGCCATTGCCTGGGTCGCGACATTCCGGTGGTGGGCGTGATCGGCGGCGGCTACAGCAAAGATCGCCCGGCCCTGGCTCGCCGCCACGGCATCCTGCACCACAGCGCGCAACGGGTGTGGACGTCATCAGGTTGTCATTGAAGTGTGAGCGTTACCCACAATGCCTGTGGAACGGCCTGTGGATAACTTGAGCGTAAAGCGTTGAAAGCCAGTAACTGCATAGCCTGTAGGAAGCTGTACGTTTTTTGATCAGGAACTTGCGCCGTCCTCGGGTAGAATGCTCGGCCTATTCACGCGACCGTAGCCCTGCCCATGCCTCACACCCCTGCTCAACACGTCACTATTATCGGCGGCGGCCCTGCCGGCCTGATGGCCGCTGAAGTCCTGAGCCAGGCGGGCCTGCGGGTGGACGTGTACGACGGCATGCCCTCGGTGGGGCGCAAGTTCCTGCTGGCCGGCGTGGGCGGCATGAACATCACCCACTCCGAGGCTTACCCGGCGTTCCTGTCACGCTACGCCGAACGTGCGCCGCAGATGGCGCCGTTGCTGCGTGCGTTTGGTGCGCAAGCGCTGTGCGAATGGATTCATGGCCTGGGCATCGAGACCTTTGTCGGCACCTCCGGCCGGGTGTTTCCTACAGACATGAAAGCCGCCCCGCTGTTGCGTGCCTGGCTCAAGCGCCTGCGCGACCACGGCGTGGTTATCCACACCCGCCATCGCTGGCTGGGCTGGAGCGCGGACGGCGGTTTACTTATCCACAGCCCGGACGGCGAAAAAACCATCCACAGCGACGCCGTGCTGCTCGCCCTTGGCGGCGGCAGTTGGTCGCGCCTGGGCTCCGACGGCACCTGGCTCAAGCGGCTGGAAGCTAAAGGCGTGCCCTGCGCGCCGTTACAGCCAAGTAATTGTGGCTTCGAGGTGTCGGCCTGGAGCGAACTGATGGTCAGCAAATTCGCCGGCGCGCCGTTGAAAAACGTCGCCATTGGCCTGGGGGATGACAAGCCACGCCTGGGCGAGTGCGTGATCACCGCCACCGGCATCGAGGGCAGCCTGATCTATGCGCTGTCGGCGCCGATCCGTGAAGCGATCAATCGCGAGGGCGCGGCCACGGTGCATATCGACCTGCTGCCGAGCAAGCCGCTGGACAAGGTCCAGGCCGCGCTGGCGAAACCGCGTGGCTCGCGTTCGATGAGCAAGCATTTGCACAGCCAGTTGGGGTTGGATGGGGTGAAGGCGGCGTTGTTGCGCGAACTGGCACCCGCCGAACACTTCAACGACCCGGCGCAGTTGGCTGTGGCTATCAAGGCATTGCCCCTGAGCCTGGTGCAGACCCGGCCGATGGATGAAGCGATCAGTACGGCGGGTGGCGTGCCGTTTGAGGCGCTGGATGAGCGGTTGATGCTCAAGCAGTTGCCGGGGGTGTTTTGTGCGGGAGAGATGCTGGATTGGGAGGCGCCGACCGGCGGGTATTTGCTGACGGGGTGTTTTGCCAGTGGCAGAGCGGCCGGGCGGGGGATGTTGGAATGGTTGAACACTTCAGATTTGCGGTGAACTCAAGTCCGTCATCGGGGGCAAGCCCCCTCCCACATTTTGACTATGTGAACCCGATCAATATGTGGGAGGGGGCTTGCCCCCGATGAGGCCTTCAGCAGCGCCGAAAAATCACTTCTTCTTACGCGGCCCAGTATTGAACACCGGCACCTTGCGCACCGGCTTGATCGACGGCTCCGCCGGCGCTACCTCACCACTGTCCACCCACTTGCCCAGGTTGCGCTTACCGCCACCACCGGAAGCCTTGGGTTTCTTCGGCTTTTTCGGCTTCTTCACCACCTGCCCGCTGGCATCGGTATCCGGCACACGGTGTTCCGGTTCGAAATCCTGCTCCATATGTCGGGTCAAGGTCTGACGGGTCAGCATCTCGATGGCCGACAGCATGTTCACTTCATCGGCACACACCAGGGAAATCGCTTCGCCGGTGTTGCCCGCTCGGCCAGTGCGGCCGATACGGTGGATGTAGTCCTCAGCCACGATCGGCAGGTCGAAGTTGACCACCAGCGGCAGGTCTTCGATATCCAGGCCACGGGCCGCCACGTCGGTGGCCACCAGGATCTGCACATCGCTTGACTTGAAGCGGTCCAGCGCACGCTGGCGGGTCGCCTGTGGCTTGTCGCCGTGGATGCCGTCTGCATTGATGCCCAAGCCCTGCAGTTTATCCACCAGCGCATCCACGCCGTTGCGGGTCTTGGCGAACACCAGCACCTGCTTCCAGCGGCCCTTGCGCATCAGGTGGACAAACAGCTCCGGCTTGCGCTTCTTGTCGACCGGCACCACCCATTGCTTGACGGTATTGGCGGCGACGTTGCGCGGGCTGACTTCGATGCTCAGCGGGTCGTTGAGCATTTGCCCGGCGAGCGTGCGGATTTCATCGGAGAAGGTCGCGGAGAACAGCAGGGTCTGGCGCTTTTTCGGCAGCATGCGGTAAATATTCGCCAGCTCCTCGGAGAAGCCCAGGTCGAGCATGCGGTCGGCTTCGTCGAGCACCAGGGTTTGCAGTTGATTGAGTTTCAGCGCGTTCTGGCGAAACAGGTCGATCAGGCGGCCAGGCGTGGCGACCAGCACGTCGACGCCTTTGCGCAGCTTCATCATCTGCGGGTTGATGCTCACGCCGCCGTACACCGCGTAGGTGGTGAGCGGCAGGTTTTGGGCGTACTCAGCAACGCTGGCGTGAACCTGCTCGGCCAGCTCGCGGGTCGGGCACAGGATCAGCGCACGCGCCGAGTTGGCAGCGACTTTCGGCCCTTCCATGGTCAGCAGTTGCAAGAGCGGCACGGCGAAAGCGGCGGTCTTGCCGGTGCCGGTCTGGGCGGCGGCCATCAGGTCGCGGCCGGCCAGCACCGCCGGAATGGCTTGCGCCTGCACCGGCGTCGGGGTCTGGTAGCCGAGCGTCTCAAGGGCGCGCTGCAAGGGTTCGATCAGGCCAAGTGTGGCGAAAGTCATGTGTTTACCGTAGGGAAAATTCAGCGCCTAAGCGGGTAAAAAGGCGTTATGCGCGGCAGTTTACCTTATTTTCGGCCCAGGCTTTCGCCACTGGGGCAGGCTGATCAACAGCACGGCGCTGATGATCACCAACATGGCCAGTGCCTCCTCGATACCGATGGACTCGCCGACAAACACGATCCCCAACAACACCGCCACTGCCGGGTTGACATACGCATAGCTGGTCGCGGCCGCCGGGCGCACGTGCTTGAGCAGGTACATGTAGGCGTTGAAGGCAATGATCGAACCGAACACCGTCAGGTAGGCCAGGGCCAGCAAGCCTTCCAGCGGCGGCATGGCTTGCAGGTGCTCACCGGACAGCGCACTGCCAATCAACAGCGCCACACCGGCCACCAGCATTTCCGCTGCACTGGCCATGGCGCCCTGGGGCAGCGACAGTTGCCGGCTCCACACCGAACCGAACGCCCACGAGGCAGCGGCAAACAGCAGCAAGGCCGCGCCGATCGGACTCGATTGCAATGTGCTGCCCATGTTGAGCATGGCGATGCCGACAATGCCCAGAATCACCCCCGCCCATTCCAGCCGGGTATTGCGCGCGCCCCAGAAGTAACCACACAGCAAGGTGAACAGCGGCACGGTCGCCACGGCCAGCGCGGCGACCCCGGACGACACGCCCGCATGCTCCGCCAATGTGACACCACCGTTACCGAAGGTGAGCAGCAAAATCCCGATCATCCCGGCAGCTTTCCATTGCGCCCACGTCGGCGCCGGCACCCCGCGCCAGCGCAAAAACGCGTACATCAGCGCACCCGCCGTACAAAACCGAATCCCCGCCAGCAACAGCGGCGGCCAGTACTCCACACCGATCCGGATCACTAGGTAGGTAGACCCCCAAATCACGTACAACGCAAAAAAGGCGGCGATCAACGGTAAGGGAAAGCGACGTGGGCCAGGCATTGGGCAGCTCTGCGGCAGAAAAAGAGAGGCTTATTCTAAAAAGGCAGGCGCATAAACATAAGTTACAAAACCTGTTTAAACCGCCCATACACTTTTCAAAGCATGGTTATGAGGGCTATAAACCATGTTTTCGAAAGCCGCTTAGCGCTGGAGCCTTTTCATGGACAAATACGACCGCATGCTCCTCAGTGCCCTGCTCGAAGACGGCCGCGCCTCCTTCGCGCAACTCGCACGCACGGTCAACCTCTCCGCCCCCGCCGTGGCCGAACGCGTGGCCAAGCTGGAAGCCAGCGGCGTGATCACCGGCTACCAGGCCAAGGTGGATCTGTCCAAAGTGGGTTTGCCGATCCAGTGTGTGATCGAACTGCGCCTGACCAACCATGGCAGCCAGAAGGTGTACGACGCCCTGGCCGAAATCCCCGAACTGACCGAATGCCACCGGGTGACCGGCGACCCGTGCGTCATCATGCAAGCGGCAGTGGGCTCGATGCCGGAGCTGGAGAGTTTGATTAATCGGATAGCGAAGTTCGGGTTCAGCAAGACCTCGATCATTTTGTCGAGCGCGATAGAGCGGCGGGTGCCGTTGGGGCAGTTGGAGGGGAATGGGAAAAGTGGTGGCTGATCCAGCGCCATCGGGGGCAAATCGAATCGTAGCACCGCCCCTCCCACATTTTGAATGTGTTCATCTATTAAGGTGGGAGGGGGCTTGCCCCCGATGGCGTCAGAGGCCGCACTGCAGACTTGAACGCTGAACGATCAAGTCGACAATTTGCTCAAGGGTGGTGATGTGATCCCAATCTGCCTGCGTCGCGCGCAGTTTGAATTGCCACTTGATCTGCATGACGAAGCAAGTCAAATCGTCATCGATGATCTTGAAGTCATGGATGAAATCCGTTTGCTCCGTCACCTGGCTGCGGTCGATGAAGCCGATGATATCGACGAACAGTTGAATGACCTTTTCGCTGATCTCGGCTCGGGTCAGATTACTTTGCATTTCTTGCCTCATAGGCACACTTACCAATACTGATTAGATCAAAGACAGCCAACCCCGCAGCCACGAAGGGAATGCCTCGTCCGATGTAGTCCTTGTTCGTATATGAAGGGCAAGATGTTAAATCGCAGCAAAAGGCGATTGACGGGAGGAGGGGAAATACAGAAAGGTCCGACGGGGCAGCAGGTTGAAGCCTACTGACTATTCAAACAGCGGATAAAAGCCCCCCACAAAGAGCCGCTATTTCAATGGCCAGCAAGACCAATCCCTTTCATGAGCCTCGAAGATGCCCTCGCCCATGCGGCGGACTTGCTGCATTGCGCGGTGAAAACTGCGCACTTGCCGGGAGAGGCGATGAACGCGCAGCAACGGGCGGTGATGCATTTGGTGGAAATGGCAAAGGGGGTGGTGGATCGGGCGCTGGAGTGTGTGCAACCTCGTTGAACCACACATAACGAATGTGGGAGGGGCGGTGCGACGATTCGACTTGCCCCCGATTGCGGTGGGTCAGCTACACATAAGCTGACTGATCCACTGCTATCGGGGGCAAGCCCCCTCCCACATTTGGAGTTTCATTGTTCTTGAAAGCGCGCTCGGGCTCAGAACCCGCGATGCTTCTTCAAATGCTCATTGATCTTCGCCGCCGGCACTTTCTGCAACGAACACAACAAGTCATGGGACAGCTCGCGCAAGCCATGGGTACGCCGCAGTTGCTCGGCCAGGTGCGCCGTCAAGTTAGCCGCCATCTCCGCATCCGCCATGGCCCGGTGCGCCTGGCCGGTGTGGGGCAGTTGGGCGTAGCTGTTGAGGGTGCCGAGTTTATGGTTGGGCGCCGCAGGCATCAGGCGACGGGCCAATAGCAGCGAGCAGGCGAATTTTTGCAGGCGGGTGCGGCGGATCAGGCCCAGTTCGAAGTCCCAGAACTTCTGGTCGAACGCGGCGTTGTGCGCCAGCAGCGGCGTGGTGCCGACGAACTCGTTGACTTCGTTCATCACCCGCTCGGCCGGTGGCGCGCTGCGCAGCATGGCGTTGCTGATGCCGGTGAGCTGTTCGATAAAGCCCGGCACGCGCACACCTGCGTTCATCAGGCTCTGGTAACGGTCCACGATTTGGCCGCGCTCAAGGATGACCACCGCGATTTCCGTGGCCCGGCAGTGGCTGCTCGGGGTGATGCCGGTGGTTTCAAAGTCGATGACCGCTATACGTTCCAAACCTGTTCCAACTCCGTCTAAGCATTTATTTATTGAGCCGCAGCGCTTATTTGAGCAGCAACGCGCCTTCGATCGGCACGTAGCGGCTGGCGGCGCGTATCAGTGAGTTGGCCGTCAGCCCCGGTACGCCGTAGGCCACGGCTTCGACGCCATGCTTGTGGATGATGCGGTCGAGCAGCATGTCGAAGTCACCGTCGCCGGACGCCAACACCACTTCGTCAACGTTAGCGGCGGCGTCCATGATGTCGATAGTGATGCCCACGTCCCAGTCGCCCTTGGCCGAGCCGTCGCTGCGCTGGATGTAGGGCTTGAGCTTCACGGTAAAGCCCAGGTTGCGCAGGATCTGCTGGAATTGCTGCTGCTTGCTGTCGCCACGGTCGATGGCATAGGCATACGCCTCGACGATCTGCCCGCGCGAGCTGATGTCAGCCCACAGGGCCGCGTAGTTGAAGTGACAGCCATACGCCTGGCGCACGGTGTAGTAGAGGTTTTGCACATCGGCGAACACTGCAATTTTCTTCACCGCACTTCCCCATGACTGCCGCTTGGACCCCGGACGCGAAGGTCCGCAAAGGTTGCCAGTATGCCAGTCACGGGAAAGTTTCCGGGAAAAATCAGCCCGGGGCGGCAAAGCGCCCCGGGCCTGGGTGCGTCAGACGAAGGAATCGTCGTCGTCGAAGGAAGAGGAATCGCTATCGGCGAAGCTGTCCGAGGCGTTGTCGCTGCCCCAACTATCATTGCCCGCGAATTTCTGGTCATCGTTGCCCCAGTTGCCGTTGTCACTGGCGGGCGCCGGCTCTTCACGGATGATTTCTTCCACAACCTGCGGCTGTTGCGAGTTGTGATTGAACAGACTGCTGATACCTTGAGCCAGCATCACGCCACCGGCTACGCCTGCGGCGGTTTTCAGGGCGCCACCGAGAAAACCACTGCCGACTGGGGCGGCGGGTTGTTGTGGCTGTTGGTAATTCTGCTGCGGCGCTGCGTAGTTTTGTTGCGGCGCGGGCTGTCCAAAAGCGGGCCGTGCCGGTTCACGCCAGCCGCCGCCCGAAGAGGCCGGAGCGCTCTGTGTCGGTTGTGTATCTCGGGGACCGCCGCCAAAAATACTCGACAGAAAGCCACCACCGCTCGGCGCCGGTTGTGCCGCCTGGGACTTGGCCCGCTGCAGTTCATCCTGCAATTGCTGGATCTGTTGCGCCTGTTGCTTGTTCTGCGCGTCGAGACTCTTGAGCGCGTGTTCCTGCACCAGGATCGACTGGGTCATGTAGTACCCGGCCGCCGGTTGGCGCGTCATATGCTCCTTGATCCGCGCTTCGGCCTGGGCGTCGCGGGGGGCTGAATCCGTTTCGGCTTGTTGCAGCCGTGAAAACAGTCCATCGATCAGGGTTTGCTCTTCGCTGTTCATGGCGACCTCGTTAGATTGCCGGTAGAAATCATGGTCCGGCCTGTGATCAGGCCCGGTCCTCCTAGTTATGGGGGTGTTACCAGTTGTTTCAATGGTCTTTACTCAAGGTTTACGTTTGCTTGCTCACGGCACCTATCGGTTAAAGTGTGCCCCTGCTTTTTTCGGCCTGTGATGACTCTGATGAATCCGTTAGACGTACTGCGCGACTCCTTCCGCTTCACCCGGCACAACCTGGGCGCCATCGTCCAGCTATGCCTGCCGCTGGTGATCCTCGAAGCCCTGCTGCAACAGGTGCTCGACCATACGCTCGGCCCGGACGCATTCCCCGGCTACAGCGTGATAGTGGGGTTGCTGGTGTATCCGCTGTACACCGGCGCGCTGATCCTGTTTCTCGACGCCCGCACCCGTGGCGAATCGCCGCGCACCCAGGATGTGTGGGCCATGGCCCTGGCCCTGTGGCCGCGCTTCGCCCTGCTGACGGCGATGAGCACGCTGCTGATACTGCTCGGGCTGTCGCTGTATTTCCTACCGGGCCTGTGGCTGATGGTGGTGCTCGCGTTTGCCGAGTACCTGCTGGTGCTGCGCGGTATGCCCGCACTGCAGGCGATGAAGGAAAGTTTACGCCTGACCCGTGGGCATTTCTGGCGAATCCTGGTGTGCCTGCTGTGCGTAATGACGCCGCTGTGGCTGCTCAAAGGCGCCAGCATGGCGGCGTATCCCGAGCCCGCGCCGTTGCTGGGGGTGCTGATCGACAGTGCGCACAGCTTCCTGCAGCTGTTTACCAGTGTGGTGCTGTTCCGTTTATTCATGCTGATCGGTGGCGATGCCGACGTGCGGTGATATGCTCGGGGCCACTCCTGACACGCTATAAGCCGAGCCGATGACCCGTTTCTTGCGCATCACCTTGCTGGGCCTGCTGCTTATTGCAGGCCTGCTGACGGCCCTGATCTACAGCCTGACCTGGCGCCCCGCCGACAAGCAAACCCTGCCCGTTAGCTGCATCGCGCCGCGTGCGCCGACCCTGCTGCCCGGGCAGGCGCTCAAGGTGATGACCTGGAACGTGCAGTACCTGGCCGGCAAGAACTACGTGTTCTGGTACGACACCGCCGACGGCAGCGGCCCGGACGACCGCCCCACCGTCGAAGACATGGCCTTCAGCCTCGACGAGGTGGCCCGGGTGATTCGCGACGAACAGCCCGACATCCTGCTGTTGCAGGAACTCGATGAAGGCGCCAAGCCGTCCCACTACCAAGACCAGGTGAAGCTGCTCCAGGAGCGCCTGGCCGACCTCTACCCCTGCAGCGCCCAGGCGTTCGACTGGAAAGCCGACTTTATCCCCAACCTGCATATCTTTGGCAGCGTCGGCCGCAAGCTGGTGACCCTCAGTCGCTACCAGATCGAACACGCCGAACGCCTGCAACTGCCCGTGCCGCACGCCAACTTCATCAGCCGTCAGTTCCAACCCAAACCGGCGTTGCTGCTGACCTACCTACCGCTGAGTGACGGCGGCCAACTGGCGGTGCTCAACACCCGTCTGGAAGGCGACGAGCCGGGTCGTAGTGCGGTGCAGGAACAAGTCCAGGCCACGGTGAAACTACTCGACAAATTCGAGGGCCGCGGGACGCCCTGGTTGATCGGCGGGGATTTCAATGTGCTGCCACTGGGGCAATTCCTGCGCCTGGATGCCGGTAAACGCGGGCAGTATTCGCCAGACAGCGAACTGCATCTGCTGTGGGACAAATACCCGATGATCCCGAGCAACAGCGAATCCAGCGGGATTGATCGTGAGAAGTGGCTGACGCACTTTCCCAATGACCCGAGCCTTGACGGGCCGGATCGCACCGTCGATTACCTGTTCTACAGTTCGCGGATCAAGCGGGTGGAGGCGAAGGTGCGCCAGGCGGATACGTTGCGCATTTCCAACCATTTGCCGGTCATTGCACGGTTTCTGCTGCCGGCCGCGCAGTAACCGCCCCTCCCACATTTGAATCGCTGTCACGCTTACTTTCTGGGTTTGATCCGCGCCGTCGCCTCGGCCACCAACGGGTCATCCGGCCAGTAATGCTTGGGATAGCGCCCCTTCAGATCCTTCTTCACCTCGGCGTAGGTACTGCGCCAGAAGTTCGCCAGATCCTGGGTCACCTGCACCGGCCGTCGTGCCGGTGATAACAGGTGCAACTTGACCACCTGGCGCCCGCCGGCAATGCGCGGTGTATCCGCCAGGCCGAACAATTCCTGCAGGCGCACCGCCAGAATCGGCGGATGCTCGCTGTAGTCCAAACGCACCGAGGAGCCCGACGGCACCTTCAAATGCTGCGGCGCCAGTTCGTCCAGGCGTTGGGGTAGCGGCCAGGGCAACAGGTTGTGCAGGTAGCTGGAAATATCCAGGTTGGCGAAATGGCTGAGGCGCGAGACCTTGCCCAGGTAGGGCATCAGCCAGTGTTCCAGGCTGGCGAGTAAGGCGCTGTCGCTGACGTCGGGCCATTCGCTGGTTTTGCCGGTGTCGAGCTCGCGCAGTAGCCTCACGCGGGCCTGCCATTGGCGCAGTTCCGGGGTCCAGGGCAACAGCTCCAGGCCTTTGCGCCGGACCAGGTTGACCAGCGCCTGGCTGCGCGCATTTTCGTCGAGGCCGCTGAGGGGTTCGCGGCTGAGCACCAGTTCGCCGACTTTGCGTTGGCGTTCGGCGCGCAGCACGCCTTCGCGCTCGTCCCAATCCAATTGATCGACGTTGCGCACTTGTTCGGCGAGCACCGTGTCGAACAGCGTCGGATCAAAATCCGCCGCCAGGTAGATGCGTTCTTCGCGCTGGCCCTGGCGGCTGCCCAGGTCGGCAATCACCAGCCAGGCTTGTTTCATCAGGCTGTCAGCCTCGGCGAAGACTGCGGCGCGGCCATTGGCCAGGCGGTATTCGGCGCCGCCGGGGCGGCGTTGTTGGGCCACGCGGTCGGGATACGCCAACGCCAGCAGCGCACCGAGCCAACGCGGATGTTCGGGGTCGGCCACCGGCTTGGTCGCCTGGCCGCGCAAATAGCCGCGATATTGCCGGGCCAACTGCTTGGCGCGCTGAACACCGCCCTGGGTGCCGCGTGCGCGTTCTTCACCGGACAATAACGCCAGGCGACTGTGCAAATCCGCCCCGCCCCCGCGCAGGATATCGCGCTCGCCCAACAGCGCCGCGACATCACACGCGGTGGCCGCCAGCCCCAAATCCTGCCCACGCAGCAACAGATGGGCGATGCGCGGATGGGCCGGCAGCTCGGCCATCTTCTGGCCGTGGGCGGTCAGTTTGTCGTCATTCAAGGCGCCAAGGCGTTGCAGCAGGTCCTGGGCCTGGGCATACGCGGCAGTGGGCGGCACGTCGAGCCACACCAACTGCGCGGGCGTAACGCCCCAACGCGCCAGTTGCAAGGCCAGCCCGGCGAGGTCGGCCGCGAGGATTTCCGCGCTGCCATAGGCGGCCAGGCCTTCGTGCTGGTCCTCGGACCACAGGCGATAACACACGCCCGGCTCCAGGCGCCCGGCCCGACCGGCACGCTGGGTGGCACTGGCGCGGGAGATGCGCTGGGTGTCGAGGCGAGTCATGCCGCTGCCGGGGTCGAAACGCGGCACACGTGCCAGCCCGGCGTCGATCACCACGCGCACGCCATCGATGGTCAGGCTGGTCTCGGCGATGTTGGTGGCCAGCACCACTTTGCGCTTGCCGGCGGGCGCCGGGTCGATGGCGGCACGCTGGGCGTTCAGGTCGAGTTCGCCATGCAGCGGGCAGAGCAGTACATCGGCGCGATCACCCAGAGCGTCCGCCAGTTGCTGGTTGACCCGGCGGATCTCCGCCTGGCCGGGCAGGAACACCAGCACGCTGCCGGTTTCGTCCTGCAGCGCGTCGAGGATGGTCTGCACCAGGCGCGGCTCGATAAACTCACCGACCTGGTACGGCCGCCCCCAGCGCATCTGCACCGGGAACATGCGCCCTTCGCTGCGCAGGATCGGCGCGTCATCCAACAACGCGGCCAGGCGTTCGCCTTCGAGGGTGGCGGACATCAGCAGGATTTTCAGCGGCTGCTCGTCGCGAAACAGGTCGCGGCCATTCAGGCTCAGGGCCAGCGCCAGGTCGGCGTCGAGGCTGCGCTCGTGGAACTCGTCGAAGATCAGCAGGCCCACGCCGTCCAGCGCCGGGTCGTCCTGCAGGCGGCGGGTGAGGATGCCTTCGGTGACCACTTCGATGCGCGTGTTGGGGCCGACTTTACTGTCGAGGCGGATGCGATAACCAACGGTTTCACCGACCTTTTCCCCCAGCTCGCTGGCCAGGCGCTCGGCGGCGGCGCGCGCGGCCAGGCGGCGCGGTTCGAGCATCAGGATGGTCTGCCCGGCCAGCCAAGGCTCATTCAACAAGGCTAACGGTACGCGGGTGGTTTTACCGGCGCCGGGCGGCGCTTCCAGCACGGCTTCATGGCGATTCGCCAAGGCGTCACGCAAGGCGGGTAAAACATCATCGATCGGCAACGAATTCATACTGGCTCCAAAGCAGAGCGGCGAGTATAACGGCGAACTGTCGGATACCGGTGGTGGTCTCCCGTAGGCGCGAGCCTGCTCGCGAAAAATCACAGAGCACCACGCACATTCAGGCAGCACGCGGTATCGTTAACGTCTTTCGCGAGCAAGCTCGCTCCTACAGTGACTGACAGGAGTTTTTCTCATGCGTATCGCTTCCCGGGTCATCGGCGGTATCGTCGCCGTCACGCTGCTGAGCCAACTGACGGCCTGCGGTTCGATTTTCTACCCTGACCGCCGCGGCCAGATCGACGGCAAGATCGACCCGACGATTGCCGTGCTCGATGCCGTGGGCCTGCTGTTCTACGTGATCCCCGGCCTGATCGCCTTCGGCGTCGACTTCGCCACCGGCGCGATCTACTTCGAACCGGGCAAGACCGCACAAGTCGCCCCGGAGAAACTGCACCAAGCCATCGGCGCCGACGGCAAGGTCGACACGGCCAAGCTGCAGACCATCATCCAGCAGGAAACCGGCCGCACCTTGCCGCTGGACGACCCGCGCATGATCCAGTTCAAGGGCAGCGTGCAACAACTGGCCGCCCTCGGCTTACAACCGTCCGCCTAAGGATCTGATCCGCTTATGACCAGCAGTCCCGAACACGCCCGGCTCTTGCGCCTGGCCACCCGCGCTTCGGTTGGCGTGGCCTCTGTGCTGATTGTGACCAAGGCCATCGCCTGGTGGCTCAGCGGCTCGGTGAGCATGCTCGCCGGGTTGACCGACTCACTGCTCGATGGCGTCACCTCACTGCTCAACCTACTGGCAGTGCATTACGCCCTGCGCCCGGCCGATGACGATCACCGTTATGGGCATGGCAAGGCGGAGTCGCTGGCCGGTATGGCGCAGGCATTGTTTATCGCCGGCAGTGCGGTGCTGATTGCGCTGCAGGCATTTGAACGGATCAAGCATCCCGAGCCCGTGGGGGCGCCGTGGCTGAGCATTGGGGTGATTATTTTGTCCCTGGCGCTGACCGTGGCCCTGCTGGTCCTGCAACACCACGTGGTGCGGGAAACCGGCTCAAGCGCCGTGCGCGCCGACTCGCTGCACTACCGCTCGGACTTGCTGCTCAATGGCAGCATTTTGATTGCGCTGGTCTTGGCCGGTTTCGGTTTCCATCAGATCGACGCCTGGTTTGGCCTGGGCATCGCGGCCTACATTCTGTGGAGCGCGATCCAGATCGCCCGGGAAAGTTTTGCCGTGTTGATGGACGAAGAACTGCCGCCGGACGTCAGCCAGCACATGCTGGAATTGGCCCGTGGCGTACCCGGCGTGCTGGGCGCCCACGACTTGCGCACGCGGATCTCCGGCAACCACTGGTTTGTGCAGTTGCACCTGGAATTGCCGGGAGAGTTGACGCTGTCTGTCGCCCACGGCATCAGCGACCAGGCCGCCGATGCCATTCACAAAGCCTACCCACGGGCCGAAGTGCTGGTACACGCCGACCCGTTGGACGTGGTGAGCGGCGCCCAGGCCTAGTACTGCACCTGGTAGCCGCGACTGCTCAGGCAGTTGCCCTGGGCCTGGCGATAGGCTTGCACCACTGCCGGGTCCGGGGCGTAGGTGACCGCTTGCGGGTCAAAGCCACTTTGCTGCACAGCCCAGCGATAACAGTCGTAACCATCCTGCTGCACCTGCGCCGGTGACTGGCCGTTGGCGGGATAGGCCACCACGTCATAGCCATTGCCCTGGGGCGCCGGCTGCGGTGCCGGTACCGCGGTCGGCGGTTCCACCACCACGTACTGCTGGGAACTGCTTTCGTAGGTGTAATAGGCACCCGCCGCGAGGAAGAACAGCGCGCTGCCCACCCACACTTCGCGCGCGTAGTCCGGCAGGTAATGCACGCGAATGCCATACGGCGGCGCCACCACCACATAGCGCGGGCCTTGCGGGCGATACCAGTAGCCGCCGGAGAAGAAATAATCCTGACCACGGTAAGGCACACGGTAATTACGCTCGGGAAAGCGATCCACCATATAGCCCGGGCGATATTGCGGACCGGGGCCCCAGCCGTTG
Source organism: Pseudomonas marginalis (assembly GCF_024169655.1). Taxonomy (GTDB): domain Bacteria; phylum Pseudomonadota; class Gammaproteobacteria; order Pseudomonadales; family Pseudomonadaceae; genus Aquipseudomonas; species Aquipseudomonas paraveronii. Next base: position 5,446,845 of record NZ_JALJWV010000001.1, read on the forward strand.
CCGTGCCCATCGGGGCGACCTGGCCAGCGATTATCACCGGGACGCCCATTGTGGTAGCCGCCGTCGTTGTTGCCTGGACGTGAACCGGGGCCGCCCGCCTCCCAATGTTGATTGCCGTCGTTGCGGCGCGGGATGTCGCGGTAGTAACCCTGGCGCGGCTCCTGGGTCTGGCGCACGGTATCGGGGCGACCCTGGATCGGCAGGCTGTTCGATGGTTGTGGCTGCGGCGCCGGGCGACCCGGCTCATTGCCCTGTGGCCGGCCTTGCCCCTGACCGCCGCCGTTCGGCCCACCGCGATCAAAATGCGGGTTCTCCGGGCGCGGTTGATTGTTCTCAGGCCGTGACGGCGCGGTCTGCGGACGCGGCTGATTATTCTCGGGCCGCCCGCCACCTTCAAGGCCGCGTTCATGCTGCCCGCCGCCGCCCTGCGGCCGCTGCCCCTGGCCCTGACCGGGTGAATTATCACGTTCGTCGGCCGTTACCTGCGCGCTGACGCTGACCACCAGCAAACCAACACCTGCCATTCGCCAGATGCGCTTCATGCTCTTCCTCACTGCGGTTTAGGGCTTATCAATGAGACTGGAAAAGCCTCGCCCGGTTCTGGCACAGGTTATCAGTCACGAGAACAATTTTCTTAAGGCAAAAAGAAAGGGGCGACCCGTCGGCCACCCCTTGAGAACTTCGTCCGGGCTCAACGCTTATGACGTTGGCTCACCTCACGCCGTCTTGTGGACAGTGTGCAGCCTGGAGGCCGGCTCAACCCTGCTGGGGTGGCGGCCGCAGCGGGCCTGATTGGGCGAGCTGCTGTGGACTATGTCCAGGCGGTGATTCTGTTGGTAATCATAGGCGCAGCGCTCCGGCAGATGATTGCGAAGATTGCGTCAATAAACAGTGCTTGCGCAATTTTTAACCCTTAAGGGATAATTCACCGCAATAGTTACGACAAAGGCCAGCCCCATGAGCAAACTTGACCGATACGACCTGAGTATTTTGGCGGAATTGCAGCGCGACGCGAGGATCTCCAACCAGGAGTTGGCCGAGCGTATCGGGCTGTCGCCGTCGCCCTGCTCGCGCCGGGTCAAGCAATTGGAGGACGACGGCTACATCGCCCGCCAGGTCGCCCTGCTCGACCGCAAGATGCTCGGCCTGAGCCTCACCGCCTACGTGCTGATCGGCATGGACCGACACACCCCCGAGCGCTTCGAGAACTTCGAAGCGGCCATCCGCACCCTGCCCCAGGTGCTGGAATGCAGCCTGGTGACCGGGATGGATGCCGACTATCAGTTGAAAGTCGTGGTGCCGGACATGGATCACTACCAGAAGCTGCTGCTGGGCCACCTGACCCGCATTGAAGGCGTCACCAGCGTGCGTTCGAGCTTTGTGCTGAACCAGGTGCTCAACAGCACCGAGTTACCACTGACCCACCTGCGCACTTAAGATCGGTGAAGGTCAAATGTGGGAGGGGGATTTAAGTCTGCCTGCGACGCACCGACGCAGGTCAATGCCTAGCCCGAGCACTGCCGTATACTTGCCGCCTGCCCCGTCGGAAGAAACCAATGAACTCGATTGACCCCGCGCTATTTGAAGAATGGATGATGACCGGCCTGGTCACGATCCTGATCATTTTCATGGGTTTCATCGTCTGGGACCTGGCGAAGAAATCCAAGGCTGGGCGTTTCGGCTCGTTCATCCTGTTTTTCGTGCTGGGCCTGGGCGTGGCCGCGTTCGTCATCAAGAGCGTGGTGATCGGCCTGATCGAGTCCGGCGCCTTATAAACGCGCCGGTACGGCCTTCCATTGGCCCTGATCCAGGCCGTCGATGGACCACTCGCCAATCCGCACGCGCACCAGGCGCAAGGTGGGCAACCCCACCGCCGCTGTCATGCGCCGCACTTGGCGGTTTCGCCCTTCACGAATCACCAACTCCAACCAGTGGGTCGGCACGCTTTTGCGAAAGCGCACCGGCGGGTTGCGTGGCCATAACTCAGGCTCGTCCAACCGCCGGGCTTCGGCGGGCAAGGTCATGCCGTCGTTGAGCTCCACCCCGTCGCGCAGGCGTTGCAGTTGTTCTTCAGTGGGTTCGCCTTCCACCTGCACCCAGTAGGTTTTCGCCAACTTGTGCTTGGGGTCGGCAATGCGCGCCTGCAATTGGCCATCGTTGGTCAACAACAACAGGCCTTCGCTGTCACGGTCCAGGCGGCCCGCCGGGTAGATGCCGGGGATGTCGATAAAATCCTTGAGGGTCGCCCGCCCGCCTTCGTCGCTGAACTGGGTCAGTACGTCGAACGGTTTATTGAACAGGATCAGCTTCGGCTCGGCCGGTGGCGCCTTGGCGACGCGACGAGCTGCGGAATACGGGGCTTTCACGCCAGGGCGGCGCGAATCGGGACGGGTGGGACGGGACATGGCGAAGGAACATCTAACGGTCAGGACCGACAATGCTAGTGGCCTGACCGCTAAATGACCATCCCAACCGCTTAGCGGAACGGCGGCTCGTCGAAGCTGCGCAGTTTGCGCGAGTGCAGCGAGTTGAGCTCGGTGCGCAACAGGTCGACCGCCTCGATGCCGATCTTCAAGTGCTGGCTGACCGCCCGCTCATAGAACGCGTTGGCCGAGCCCGGCAGCTTGATCTCGCTGTGCAACGGCTTGTCCGACACGCACAGCAAGGTGCCGTAGGGCACACGCAAACGATAGCCCTGGGCGGCGATGGTGCCGCTTTCCATGTCCACGGCGACGGCGCGGGACAGGTTGATCAGCGGACGCTCCTGGGCCCAACGCAGTTCCCAGTTGCGGTCGTCGTAGGTCAGCACGGTGCCGGTGCGCAGGCGTTTTTTCAGTTCTTCGCCCTTTTCGCCGGTGACGTTGGCCGCCGCTTGCTGCAAGGCCATTTGCACTTCGGCCAGGGCCGGGATCGGAATGTTCGGCGGCACCACGCGGTCGAGAATGCCATCGCGGCGCATATAGGCGTGAGCCAGGACGTAGTCACCGATGGTCTGGGATTGGCGCAGGCCGCCGCAGTGGCCGATCATCAGCCAGCAATGCGGACGCAGCACGGCCAGGTGATCGGTGATGTTCTTGGCGTTGGACGGGCCGACGCCGATGTTGACCAGCGTCACGCCGTGGCCGTCAGTGGCCTGCAGGTGATAGGCCGGCATCTGGTAACGGTGCCAGACCACGCCTGCGGCAATGGCGGACGCTTCGCCGTGATCCATGCTCTTGTCGATGATCACATTGCCCGGCAGCACCATGCGGATAAAACGCGGGTCGCTGCGCAATTGCTCCAGGCCATGCAGGATGAACTGGTCGACATAGCGGTGGTAGTTGGTCAGCAGAATCCACGGCTGCACATGGCGCCAGTCGCTGCCGGTGTAATGCACCAGGCGGCGCAGGGAAAAGTCCACGCGGGCCGCATCGAACAGGGCCAGGGGCAGCGGGTCGGTGTTTTCCCAGTCGTACAGGCCGTCGGCGATGCCATCGGTGGCGGCCGACAGGTCGGTGCTGGGGAACACACGGGCCAGGGTCGCGGCGGTCACGCCGGAGCCGGCCAGTTCGTCGCCCTGCTCGACCACATAGGGATAAGGAATATTCTGCTGGCTGACGCCGACTTCCACCGTCACGGTGAAGTCGTGCATCAACGGCACCAATTGTTCCAGCAGGTATTTACGGAACGCCGACGGATGGGTGACGGTGACGCTGTAAGTCCCCGGCAGTTGGACCTTGGCATACGCCCGGGTGGTCTGTGGGACTTCGCCGTGGCACTGGTAAGTCAGGCGCAGCTCCGGGTAGCGAAACATCGCGCGTTGTTCGGCGTCGGGCTCGACGCGGTCCTTGAGGTATTGCTTGAGGGCTTGATTGAGCGCGCCGGTAGCACGCTCATGCAGAGCCGCCAGCCGGTCGACGGCTTCTTCGGCGGTTTGAACGACAACAAAAGCTTCGGTCACGGTAAGCATCCTGTGTGCTGACTTGCAGACCGTTATCTTGCCTGTATCCCTGTCAGACGCAAACTTTGAATTGGCATGCCTACTCAAGAAGAGCTCAGTCCCTGTGGGAGTCGGGCTTGCCCGCGATAGCGGTGGGTCATTGCCATAACGGGAGGCTGGCACACCGCGATCGCAGGCAAGCCAGCTCCCACATGTTGACCGCGTGTATTCAAAGGGCCTGTGGCGTGGACCGCGCGACAATCGCCTCAACATCCACCCCACGAGGCAAGGCGCCATACACGCGCCCCGACGACTCACCCAGCCGGCTGGCGATGAACCCATCGCTGACCGCCGCATTCCCGGCCTCCAGCAACAACTTGGCCTGCAACGCCACGGCAATGTCCTCGGTCAGTTGCCGTGCGCGGTATTGGATGTCCTGGGTGTCCATGAACGCCGCTTTCAGTTGCTCGATATGCTGCGCCAACCGCCTGTCGCCATGCCCGTCCCCCAGTTCGACAAACAGCGCTTCCAGCACACCCGGCTCTTTCGACAATGCGCGCAGCACGTCCAGGCACTGCACATTGCCGGAACCTTCCCACGTCGAATTCACCGGCGCCTCGCGATACAAGCGCGGCAGGATGCTGTCCTCCACATAACCGGCACCGCCCATGCACTCGGCGGCTTCGTTGATCATCGCGGGCGCGCGCTTGCAGATCCAATACTTGCCCACCGCCGTCACCAGCCGGGAGAATTTGGCTTCCTGCTCATCCCCCAAATGATCGAGGGCGCGGCCCATGCGCAGGCTCAAGGCCAGCGCGGCTTCGCTTTCCAGCGCCAGGTCGGCCAGCACGTTTTGCATCAGAGGTTGTTCGCTGAGTACGCGACCGCTGACCGAGCGATGGGCGCAATGGTGACTGGCTTGGGTCAGCGCCTGGCGCATCAAGGCGCTGGAGCCGACCATGCAATCGAAGCGGGTCATGGCGACCATTTCGATGATGGTCGGCACGCCACGGCCTTCTTCGCCGACCATCCAGGCCAGGGCGCCGCGAAACTCGACTTCGCTGGAGGCGTTCGAGCAATTGCCGAGTTTGTTTTTCAGGCGCTGGATATAGAACTGGTTGCGCGTGTCGTCCGGACGGTGCCGGGGCAGCAGGAAGCAGGTCAGGCCCTTGTCGGTCTGGGCCAGGGTGAGGAACGCATCGCACATCGGCGCTGAGCAAAACCACTTGTGCCCCACCAGTTCATAGGCTTGGCCGGGGCCGCCCGCGCCCACGGGGTAAGCACGGGTGGTGTTGGCGCGCACGTCGGTGCCGCCCTGTTTCTCGGTCATCGCCATGCCGATGGTGGCGCCAGCCTTGTGGGCGATGCCGACATTGCGCGGGTCGTAGTCGGTGCTGAGGATTTTCGGCAGCCAGGTCTGCGCCAGGTCCGGTTGCAGGCGCAGGGCCGGGACGCAGGCGAAGGTCATGGTCAACGGGCAGCCAGTGCCGGCTTCGGCCTGGCTGTGCAGGTAAGTCAGGGCGGCACGGGCCACATGGGCGCCGGATTGTGGATGCGCCCACGGCAGCGATGGCAGGCCATGTTCGACGGCAGTGCGCATCAGCTCGTGGTAGGCCGGGTGAAACTCCACCAGGTCGATACGATGGCCATAGCGGTCATGGCTGCTGAACTGTGGTTTGTTCTGATTCGCCAGAAACCCGGCCGCCATCAGCGGCCCGCCGGCCAGCGCACCGTAGGCATCGATGCGCGGCGCGGCCCAGCCGGCGCCGAAGCGGCGCGACCAGTCTTGCAGCGGCACGTCGATGCGGTACAGGTTGACGCCGTCCAGGGAGGGCGGCTGGTTGGTGACGTCGTGGGTTTCGGCGAACTGATGCAGGTTCATGACGGGCCTCCTGGAAAAAGGCCATCTGGGTTGCGGCCCGAATTTCAGTTAAGCACCATCATCTCGCTTAAAAAAGTGGCATACGCGCCGAATGTCCGGCGCTTTCGCCCTCTGAGGGACACAACAGCCGGCGCTCCAATACCGCCTGCAGCGCGTCGAAACGTACCGGTTTGACCAGGCGTTCGGTGATGCCGATGCCATGGCAGCGCTCACGTTCAGACACATTCAGCGTGGCGCCCAGGGCGATCACCGGTAACTCGCCGCAGCCGGGCAACGCACGAATCTGACAGCACAACGAGAAGCCGTCTTCAGGTGTATCCAACAGCACCGCGTCGAATGTTTCCCCCTGCAATGCCGCCAACGCTGCCGGCCCGCTGTCGACGGTTTTCACCCGATAACCGAGCTTGAGCAACATGCCACGCACCGCCCACTGGCCGACGCTGTTGTCGTCCACCAACAGCACGGTGCACTGCGCAGGCGCGCGTTCGCGCTCAGGGCTCGCCGGGCGTGGCTCGAGCTGCAGCACGGCGACCGCCAGTTCCAACTGGAAGCGACTGCCCTTGCGTGGTTCGGAATGATGGGTGAGGCGCCCGCCGAGTAATTCGATCAGTTGCCGGCAGATCGCCAAACCAATCCCCAGGCCGCCGTATTCGCGCGTCGTCGAGCCATCGAGCTGGAAGAAACGCTGGTACAGGGTGGCCTCGTCGAGAAAAGCAAAGCCGATGCCCGTGTCGGTGACGATAAAACTCAGGCGCACGCCGCCGTCGCTCAGGGGCACGCCGACCACCCGCAGACGCACGGCGCCTTCGTGGGTGAACTTGAAGGCGTTGTCCAACAGGCAATCCAGGCACTGGCTGAGTTTGTCGGCGTCGCCGCGCAGGCGGTCGGGCAACTCGTCGGCGACATCGATGGAAAAGGCCAGGCCTTTGCTCTGCGCGCTGGCGCTGAACTGCTGGCGCAAGGTGTCGAGCACGCCGCGCAGGCTGAACACCTTGGGCTGGGCGCTCAGGCGTCCGGCCTGCAATTCGGTGAGGGTGAGAATGCCATTGACCATGCGCATCATGTCCCGCGCCGAGCCGGCGGCGGTTTGCTGGTACTGCGCCAGGTCGTCGTCCAGGGGCACGGTCTGCATCAGCTCAAGGGAGCCGATCACGCCATTCATCGGCGTGCGCAGTTCGTGGGTCAGGGTGGCGAGGAACTCGTCTTTGAGCCGGTTACTGCGGGCTAGTTGCTGGTTGAGCACTTCGAGCTTCTGGCTCGCGTCGTAGAGGGTCTGCGCCTGTTGCTCACGCATGCTGTTGATGCGATCCGCCAGGGCCAGGGACAACAGCGCCACTTCGATCGCCGAGCCGATCTGGCTGGCGTACATGGTGAGGAACACGTTGGGCAGGTAGCCCAGCACCATCAGGGTGTTGACCACACCGCCCAGCAGGAACGCCGACCAGGCAATGATGAAATAGCGCGCCACCCGCTGCCCGCAGTACCAGGCCTTGATGGCGGCGACAAAGATGGTCACGGTAAACACCAGCGCCAGACCGGTAGCCAGGCGCAACGCCAGGGCGTAACTGGTCATCAGCGAGAGCAGCATCACCACCGCGCCGCAGGCCACCAACCCCAGCAACAGGCGATTGATCCAGCGGCTGTGCTGGGCGGTGTGCAGGAAGCTGCGGGCGAACAAGCTGCCGAACAACGCCGCCGAGCCGATCAGGAAGGGCGTCGCAGCATTCGCCCACCAGGGGTTGTTCGGCCAGAAATACTCCACCGCCGCGCCGTTCACCGACAACTGGTACAGACCGAACGAGGCGATGTAGAAGATGTAATAAAGGTAGCTGGTGTCGCGCACGCTGAGGTAGATGAACAGGTTGTACACCAGCATCCCCAGCAACACGCCATAGATCAGGCCCAATACGTACAGGCGCAGCGGTTGCTGCTCAAGGTAGGCGGTGCTGGACCACAGCGTCAGCGGCGCCTGGATCGAGCCTTCGCTTTGCAGGCGCAGGTAGACGGTCTTGGTTTCGCCCGGCGTGAAGTCGACCTTGAACAAGTAGTTGTTCTGGCGAATCTCGCGACTGGAAAACGGCAGGGCATCCCCGGTGCGACCGGCCAGGCGGTAGTTGCCGGTGCTGTCGGGCAGGTACAGGTCAAGGTGGTCGAGGGGCGGATAGGCTAACTCCAGCAGCCAGGTGCGCTGGGCTTCAGGCTGCTTGGGCAGGTAGCGCAGGTTGACCTTGAGCCAGAACACCGAGCGCGAATAGCCGGCGTTGAGGGTGTCCTTGTCGTGGGGTTTGAACTGTGTGGCGGCGGCGGGAGCACTCACATCGGCGATGGTCAGGGCGTTAGTCGGGTCTTCGAGCACTTGCATGGCACGGCCCAAGGGCAGACTTCGAGTGTCTTGGGTGAACTCAATGGCGTTGGCGAACAACGGTAGCCCGCACAACAATAAAATCAGCAAATAGCGCATAGAGCCCCAGCGTGGCCTGTCCGGTTATGTCAAATAACCCCCCATTCCTTTTGAGAAGACGTATACCGGCGATACAGTAAGTTATTTGAATCCACTTTAGCATAGCCGTTAAAGGCCATTGGACACCATCGAGATAATTTTTACAGAGGCTCTAGAACAAGGCTTTCGGCGACTTTTTCAACTAAAAATCGATACTAGCAAACAGCCATAAATACCCACGGATACAGACAAAATTCAGGCATCGCCAGACGGCCACGCCAAAAGCGTTTGGTGGTAAGCTCGCGCACCATGAATATCTACAGCTCTCGCCCCGTTGTCCTCTGTCTCTCCGGCCATGATCCCAGTGGTGGCGCCGGCTTGCAGGCAGATATCGAAGCCCTGCTCGCCCAGGGTTGCCATGCGGCTCCGGCCGTTACCGCGCTGACGGTGCAGAACACCGTCAATGTCAGCGATTTCCGCGTGCTCGACCGCGAGTGGGTGCTGGCCCAGGCCAATGCCGTACTCGGCGATTCGCAAGTGGCGGCGGTCAAGCTGGGCATGCTCGGTTCCACCGCGATGGTCGACACCGTGGTCGAACTGCTGCAGGCGCACCCGCACTTGCCGGTGGTGTGCGACCCGGTGCTGCGCGCCGGCGGCGGTGGCAGCCTGGGCAAGGACGAAGTCGGCTACGCCATGCGCGAGCGGCTGTTGCCGCTGTCGCTGATCGCCACGCCCAACCTGCCCGAAGCGCGCATCCTTGCCGAACTGCCTGAGGGCACGGCGGACGAATGCGCTGAAAAACTGTTGCCGTTTATCAAGCACCTGCTGATTACCGGCGGCCATGGCGATGAGCATCAAGTCCACAACCGCCTATACAGCCGCGACGGCACGCGCCAGACCTTTACCTGCCAGCGCCTGCCCGGCAGCTATCACGGTTCGGGGTGTACGCTGGCCAGCGCGCTGGCGGGCCGGATCGCCCAGGGTGAAGGCCTGGTCAGCGCCGTGCAATCGGCCCTCAACTACACTTGGCGCACCCTGCGTGACGCCGAACAACTCGGCCAGGGCCAGTTCGTGCCTCGCCGGCTGCCGCTGGATTTCTGCTCGTAACACCAAGAGGCCTGCCCGATGAAACTACGTGGCCTTTATGCCATTACCGACAGCCAATTATTGGCCGGCAAATTCCTCGCCTACGTCGAAGCGGCGCTGGATGGCGGCGTGACCCTGTTGCAGTACCGCGACAAAAGCAGCGACGAGGCCCGGCGTCTGCGTGAAGCTGAAAAGCTGCGGGAACTGTGCTCGCGCTACAAGACCCGACTGATCATCAACGATGACGCCGAGCTGGCCGCGCGCCTGGGCGTCGGCGTACACCTGGGCCTGACCGATGGCCCCCTGACCACAGCCCGTGCGTTGCTGGGCTCCAAGGCGATCATCGGCGCCACCTGCCACAGCCAGATCGAACTGGCCGAGCAGGCCGCGAAAGAAGGCGCCAGCTACGTCGCCTTCGGCCGCTTCTTCAACTCCAGCACCAAGCCCGGCGCCCCCGCCGCCAGCGTCGAAATGCTGGCCCAGGCCCGCGCGCGCTTGCAGTTGCCGATCTGCGTGATCGGTGGCATCACCCTGGAGAATGCCGAACCGCTGGTGGCCCACGGTGCCGACCTGCTCGCGGTGGTCCACGGCCTGTTTGGTGCCGACAGCACCCAGGAAGTCACGCGCCGCGCCCGCGCCTTCAACGATCTTCTTAAATATTCAGTTTAGAGAGCCCGATCATGTCCCGTTCCGAAACCCTGTTTGCCAATGCCCAGAAACACATCCCCGGTGGTGTGAACTCCCCCGTGCGTGCGTTCAAGAGCGTGGGCGGCACGCCGCTGTTCTTCAAGCATGCCGAAGGCGCCTACGTCACCGACGAAGACGACAAGCGCTATGTGGATTACGTAGGTTCCTGGGGGCCGATGATCCTCGGCCACAGCCACCCCGACGTATTGGATGCGGTGCGCAAGCAACTGGAACACGGCCTGTCCTACGGCGCCCCGACCGCGATGGAAACCGAGATGGCCGATCTGGTCTGCGCGATCGTGCCGTCGATGGAGATGGTGCGCATGGTCAGCTCCGGCACCGAGGCCACCATGAGCGCGATTCGCCTGGCCCGTGGTTTCACCGGTCGCGACAGCATCATCAAATTCGAAGGTTGCTACCACGGTCACTCCGACAGCCTGCTGGTGAAAGCCGGTTCCGGCCTGCTGACCCAAGGCGTGCCAAGCTCGGCCGGTGTGCCGGCGGCATTCGCCAAACATACCCTGACCCTGCCGTTCAACGACATCGCGGCCGTCGAGCAGATGCTCAATGAAGTCGGCGAGGAAGTGGCGTGCATCATCGTCGAACCGGTCGCTGGCAACATGAACTGCGTACCGCCGGCCCCGGGCTTCCTCGAAGGCCTGCGCGAGCAATGCGACAAGCACGGCGTGGTGCTGATTTTCGACGAAGTGATGACCGGTTTCCGCGTGGCCCTCGGTGGCGCCCAGGCGCATTACGGCGTGACGCCGGACCTGAGCACCTTCGGCAAGATCATCGGCGGCGGCATGCCGGTGGGCTGCTTCGGCGGCAAGCGCGAAATCATGCAGCACATCGCGCCGCTGGGCCCGGTGTACCAGGCCGGCACCTTGTCCGGTAACCCGCTGGCCATGGCCGCCGGCCTGACCACGCTGCGTCTGATCAGCCGCCCGGGCTTCCACGCCGAGCTGACCGACTACACCTCCCGCCTGCTCGACGGCCTGCAACAGCGCGCCGATGCCGCCGGCATTCCGTTTGTCACTACGCAAGCAGGCGGCATGTTCGGCCTGTATTTCAGCGGTGCCGACAATATCGTCACCTTTGAGGACGTGATGGGCAGCGACGCCGACCTGTTCAAGCGCTTCTTCCACCTGATGCTGGATGGCGGCGTGTACCTGGCACCGAGCGCCTTTGAAGCCGGCTTCACCTCGATCGCCCATGGCGACGCCGAGTTGAAACTGACCCTGGACGCTGCCGAACGCGCTTTCGCCGCACTGAAATAACTGACACAAAAATCTGACGCGGCCCCGGGCGGCGTCAGATTTGCTACTTTGCTTACAGATTTTTCCTAACTTTTTCGAGAAAACTCCTGCAATCCGGCAGATAACTTGCCTAAGCAGCAGAAAAACGAGTAAAGACTTTGTAAGCAGAGGCCTGCTTATTTCATAATGCGCGCTTATTGGACCCCCGAGGGTCCGCGCGCCCCGTCAGAGGTAAGTCGATTCCCATGAAACGCACCGGCCGCACCCTGGTCCTGGGCTGCCTGTTGCTCCTTCAGCCGCTGCTGGCACATGCACAAGCAGGCGGCAACTCGTTGTTAATCCCAGCGATGGGTCGTTGCACCCTCAATACCCAGCCAGACAGCCAGGCCGAAGCGCTGAGCGCGTGCCATAAACAGGCCGACGGCGGGGATGCGCAGGCGCAATACGAGTTGGGCGAGTACTACCACGACAGCAAGAACCCCGCGCGCGACCTCAACAAAGCGTTGAACTACTTCGAGAAAGCCTCGCTGCAGGGCCACGCCCAGGCACAATTCCAGCTGGGCACCATGTTCTTCCATGGTGAAGGCGTGCCGGCCAATAACGTCCAGGCGTATATCGTGCTGAAAATGGCCGCGGTCAACGGCGCCGAGGACGCGCTGGACACGGCCGACGAAGTCGCCGAGCACATGCAGCGCGATGAACTGGAACTGGCGACCCAGGTGCTGGGCCAGATCTTCCGCAACTACCTGCAGGAACTGCAGAGCGCGGATGGGCGTTCGCCGTTCTCGCCCCTGCCCTGATCGACCGGTGGCGAGAGCGCTTTCCCCCTCGCCGCAAACGCCTTACTTCTCAGGCATCGGCATCGGAAACGGCATGACATTACTCGTGCCACGGGCTTCGCTGATCTTCGGCGTACCCAGGCGCTCGACTTCATCGATGCGCACAATCGAATGCATCGGCACAAAACTGCGCACCACGCCTTCGAACTGGGCCTTGAGTTTTTCTTCGCCCGGGTCGACGACCAGCTGTGTGCGCTCGCCAAAGACGAACTCTTCCACTTCCAGGAAGCCCCACAGATCACTTTGATAGATCTGCTTGGCGTACATTTCGAACACCTGGCCCTGGTTGAGGAAAATCACCTTGTAGATTGGAGCTTCACGTTTGGTCATGGTGGGCGGGGAACACATCGGGGATTTAAAAGAGGGCGCGAACTATAGCATGGCGCCCGATGCACAGTGCTAGGAACCGATGGACATGACCCCTATAATGCGCGGTTCTTTACCACCAGTTGACGATTCCCATGGCCAAGAAGCTCTACATTGAAACCCACGGTTGCCAGATGAACGAGTACGACAGCTCGCGCATGGTCGATCTGCTGGGTGAACATCAGGCCCTGGAAGTCACCGCTCGCGCCGAAGATGCCGACGTGATCCTGCTCAATACCTGCTCGATCCGCGAACGAGCCCAAGACCGCGTGTACTCGCAGCTGGGCCGCTGGCGCGAATTGAAACTGGCCAACCCGGAGATGGTGATCGCCGTCGGCGGTTGCGTCGCCAGCCAGGAAGGCGCCGCCATCCGCGACCGCGCGCCCTACGTGGATGTGGTCTTCGGCCCGCAAACCCTGCACCGCCTGCCGGAAATGATCGACGCTGCGCGCCTCACCAAGCTGCCTCAGGTCGACGTCTCATTCCCGGAAATCGAAAAATTCGACCATTTGCCCGAGCCACGCATCGATGGGCCGAGCGCCTACGTGTCGGTGATGGAAGGTTGCAGTAAGTACTGCACCTTCTGCGTAGTGCCCTACACCCGTGGTGAAGAAGTCAGCCGGCCGTTTGACGATGTGCTGTCAGAAATCATCCACCTGGCCGAAAACGGCGTGCGCGAAGTGACCCTGCTGGGCCAGAACGTCAACGGCTATCGCGGCCAGACTCAGGACGGGCGTCTGGCAGACCTCGCAGAGCTGATCCGTGTCGTCGCCGCAGTGGATGGCATCGAGCGTATTCGCTACACCACCTCACACCCGCTGGAATTCTCCGACAGCCTGATCCAGGCCCATGCCGAGGTGCCGGAACTGGTCAAGCACCTGCACTTGCCGGTGCAATCGGGTTCGGACCGCATCCTGTCGGCAATGAAACGCAACCACACCGCCCTGGAGTACAAATCCAAACTGCGCAAATTGCGTGCGGCAGTGCCGGGCATCTGCATCAGCTCGGACTTTATCGTCGGCTTCCCCGGCGAGACCGAGAAAGACTTCCAGCAAACCATGAAGCTGATTGAAGACGTCGGTTTCGACTTTTCCTACTCGTTCGTCTACAGCCAGCGCCCCGGCACCCCGGCAGCCGATTTGGCCGATGACACCCCGGAAGCGTTGAAAAAAGAGCGTTTGAACGCCCTGCAGCATCGCCTGAATCAGCAGGGCTTCGAGATCAGCCGACAAATGGTGGGGTCTACCCAGCGCATCCTCGTCACCGACTACTCGAAGAAAGACCCGGGCGAACTGCAAGGCCGCACCGAGAACAACCGCATCGTCAACTTCCGTTGCGACAACCCGACCCTGATCGGCCAGTTTGCCGATGTCCACATCGATGCGGCGCAACCGCACTCGTTGCGTGGGTCTCTGGTGTAATAAATGTGGGAGGGGGCTTGCCCCCGATTGCGGTACATCAGCAGCACATGAGCTGCCTGACACTCCGCTATCGGGGGCAAGCCCCCTCCCACACTGGATCGGGTTGGATAAGTGCTTTCGCACACTGGCGCGTGGCGTTATCCTCTCTTTCACCTCAACAGCCAAAGGGCGGCTAAAAGCGACCTTGAACGCACCCATCGAACCCCATCGTTTTCTCCTCGAGCCGTTTGAGGCTCGCCGTTTCGCCAATCTGTGCGGACAGTTCGACGAGCACCTGCGCCTGATCGAACAACGCCTGAGCATCGAGATCCGCAACCGCGGCAATCAATTCGAGCTGATTGGTGAACCCCAGCACACCACGTCTGCAGAAAACCTGCTCCGCCGCCTCTACCGCGAAACCAAGGGTAGTGAGCTGTCGCCGGAGACGGTCCACCTGTACCTGCAGGAGTCTGCCGTGGAAGACCTGGCCAACAACCCGGTGGCCGAAGCCAGCGTGGCCCTGCGCACCAAAAAAGGCATGATTCGCCCACGCGGCTTGAATCAGCAGCGCTACGTCAAAGAAATCCTCGGTAACGATATCAACTTCGGCATCGGCCCCGCCGGTACCGGCAAGACCTACCTGGCCGTGGCCTGCGCGGTCGACGCCCTGGAGCGCGAGCAAGTGCGCCGCATCCTGCTGGTACGCCCGGCGGTCGAGGCCGGCGAAAAGCTCGGCTTCCTGCCCGGCGACCTGGCCCAGAAGATCGACCCATACCTGCGCCCGCTCTACGACGCACTCTACGAGATGCTCGGCTTTGAATACGTGGCCAAGCTGATCGAGCGTCAGGTGATCGAAATCGCACCGCTGGCCTACATGCGCGGCCGGACCTTGAACAACAGTTTCATCATTCTCGACGAAAGCCAGAACACCACCGTCGAGCAGATGAAAATGTTCCTGACCCGTATCGGTTTCGGCTCCACCGCCGTGATCACCGGCGACGTCACCCAGGTCGACCTGCCCAAGGGCACCAAGTCGGGCCTGGCCCAGGTGATCGAGGTGCTCAAAGACGTGCCAGGCATCAGCTTCACGCACTTCATGCCCAAGGACGTGGTCCGCCACCCGCTGGTCCAGCGCATTGTCGAAGCCTACGAGCGCTTCGAACATCGCGACGACGCCCCAGCCAAGGACACCCGCCGCGATGCTTGAGCTTGACCTGCAACTGGCAACCGACGCGCACGCCCCCAGTGAAGAGCAGTTCCGTCAATGGTGCACCCTGGCCCTGCGCCAGCGCACCGCCGACTCGGAGCTGACCATCCGTCTGGTGGACGAACCCGAAGGCCGCGAACTGAATCACACCTGGCGCCAGAAGGATTACGCGACCAACGTGCTGTCCTTCCCCGCCGACGTACCCGACGAGCTACTGGATATCCCACTGCTGGGCGACCTGGTGATCTGCGTCGAAGTCGTCGAACGTGAAGCGCAGGAACAAGGCAAGGCCCTTGAGGCCCATTGGGCTCATCTGGTCATCCACGGCTGCTTGCATCTCTTGGGTTACGACCATATAGACGATGACGAAGCCGAAGAAATGGAAGCACTGGAACGATCGTTGCTTGCAGAATTGGGTCACCCTGATCCGTATGCAGATGACGAAAACTGATTAACACTCAACTGAAACATCAAAGGATTTAGAGTAATCGCTATGAGCGAAGACCGATCGAGCAACGGGCAAAAGTCATGGCTGGGCAAACTGACCCAGGCTTTTGCCCATGAGCCGAAAAACCGCCAGGAGCTCCTGGAGCTGCTGCGCGAGGCCCATCAGAACAAGTTACTGGACAGCGAAGCGCTGGCCATCGTCGAAGGCGCCATCCAGGTGGCTGACCTGCAAGTTCGGGACATCATGGTCCCGCGTTCGCAGATGATCAGCATCAAGGCGCCCCAGACCCCACGGGAATTCCTCCCGGCCGTGATCGACTCGGCGCACTCGCGCTACCCGGTGATCGGCGAAAGCCATGACGACGTCATGGGTGTCCTGCTGGCCAAGGACCTGTTGCCGCTGATCCTCAAGGAGAACGGCGACAGCTTCAACATCAAGGACCTGCTGCGCCCGGCCACCTTCGTCCCGGAATCCAAGCGCCTGAATGTGCTGCTGCGCGAGTTTCGCGCCAACCACAATCACATGGCCATTGTGATTGACGAGTACGGCGGCGTCGCGGGCCTGGTGACGATCGAAGACGTGCTGGAACAGATCGTCGGCGATATCGAAGACGAGCACGACGTCGAAGAAGACAGCTACATCAAGCCGCTGCCGAGCGGTGATTTCCTGGTCAAGGCGCTGACGCCAATCGAGAACTTCAACGAGTTCTTCGACAGCGAATTCTCCGACGACGAGTTCGACACCGTCGGCGGCCTGGTGATGAGTGCGTTCGGGCACCTGCCTAAGCGTAACGAGACCACCGTGATCGGCGCTTATCGCTTCCGCATCCTGAATGCCGACAGCCGCCGGATTCATCTGATTCGCCTGACACCTATTGCCCGTTAAGGACTGACATGCGCCGTTTCATCGCTCCCGGCTGGCCCGGTAACTTGCTGGCCGTGGTGGCCGGCGCCATCACCACCCTGGCGTTGGCGCCGTTCGATCTGTGGCCGTTTGCGCTGGTGGCAGTCGGATTGTTCTATATCGGGCTGCGGGAACTGACCCCACGCCAAGCCCTCGGCCGTGGCTGGTGTTTCGGTTTCGGCCTGTTTGGCGCTGGCACTAGCTGGATCTACTACAGCATCCACCACTTCGGCGGCGCTTCGGTGCTGCTGGCCGGCTTGCTGATGCTGGCGTTCACCGCCGCCATTGCCTTGTTCTTCGCCCTGCCCGCCTGGCTGTGGGCGCGCTGGCTGCGCCGCAATGAAGCGCCATTGGCCGATGCCCTGACATTTGCAGCATTGTGGGTCGGCCAAGAAGCGTTCCGTGGCTGGTTCCTGACCGGTTTTCCCTGGTTGTACTCCGGCTACAGTCAACTCGATGGCCCCCTCACCGGCCTCGCGCCGCTGGGCGGAATGTGGCTGATTTCCTTCGCCCTGGCCCTGACCGCCGCCGTGTTGTGCAACCTGCCGCGCCTGCTGGCGACCAAGCGCAATGCCTTCATCGGCGCCGGCCTGTTGCTGCTGGTAGCGCCCTGGGCCATCGGCCTGGCCCTCAAGCATCACGCCTGGACTTCACCGTCCGGCAACCCGCTGAGCGTGGCGGCGATCCAGGGTAACGTCGAACAAAGCATGAAGTGGGACCCCGAGCAGCTCAATGCGCAGTTGGCGCTGTACCGCGACATGAGCTTCAGCTCCAAGCGCGTCGACCTGCTGGTATGGCCGGAAACGGCCGTGCCGGTGCTCAAGGACTCCGTCGAGGGCTACCTCGGAATGATGGGCAAGTTCGCCGCCGAGCGGCACACCGCGCTGATCACCGGCGTGCCGATTCGCCAGGAAGTGCATCACCAGAAGCGCTACTTCAACGGCATCACCGTCATGGGCGAAGGCGACGGCACCTACCTCAAGCAGAAGCTGGTGCCCTTCGGCGAATATGTGCCGCTGCAAGACATGCTGCGCGGCTTGATTGCCTTCTTCGACCTGCCCATGTCGGACTTCGCCCGCGGCCCGTCCGACCAGGCGATGCTGCAGGCTAAGGGCTATCAGATCGCGCCGTTCATTTGCTATGAAGTGGTCTACCCCGAATTTGCCGCCAGCCTCTCAGCCCAAAGCGACCTGCTGCTGACCATCAGCAACGACACTTGGTTCGGCACCTCCATTGGCCCGTTGCAGCACCTGCAAATGGCGCAGATGCGTGCGCTGGAAGCCGGTCGCTGGATGATCCGCGCCACCAACAACGGCGTGACCGGGCTGATCAACCCGTATGGGCAGATCACCGCGCAGATCCCGCAGTTCGAGCGCGGTATCCTCTACGGCGAAGTGGTGCCGATGCACAACCTCACGCCGTATCTGCAATGGCGGTCGTGGCCGCTGATCGTGGTGTGCCTGGTGTTGTTTGGTTGGGCGCTGTTGGCCGGCCGGATGTCCAAAACCGTCTAACAGAATCAAACCGAACCCAATGTGGGAGGGGGCTTGCCCCCGATAGCAGTGTGTCAGTCAGTAGATTTGATACTGATACACCGCAATCGGGGGCAAGCCCCCTCCCACATTTTGATTTGCGGTGCTATCGGTAGAACAACCGATACCCCACCTGCCCCACCGCCTCATTGAGCAACTGCCCGCTCTGCCACACCGACTTGAACTCCGGCATCCAGCCACCCAGCGGCCGGGCGTTATCCTGGCCGAGGAAGCCGACCGGCGCCGGCACCACGCTGAAACCGGCTTTTTCAAAGCTCCACACCGCACGCGGCATATGCCAGGCCTGGGTCACCACCACGACGCGCTTGATCCCTTCGGGCAACAAAATCTCGGCGCTCATCTGTGCATTTTCCCAGGTGGTGCGGCTGCGCTCTTCCTTCCAGCGCACCGTCACAGCGAAGTCGTCCCGCATCGACAGCGCCATCAACTCCGCCTCGCTAGGCGGCGTACCGTAGTGCAAACCGCCGCTGGTCAACACCGGCAGCCCGGAGGCCTTGGCCAATCGTGCGGCGTAGCGCTGACGCTCCAGCCCGATGCCGGTTGGCTGGTCCGAACCCCAGGCTGGGTCCCCACGCTCGCGCCCCGAACCCAGTACCACAATGGCATCGGCGTGCTGGGCCAGGCTCGACCAGTCCTCCCGGGCCAACGGCGGCGCCGTCTCCAGGGCGCGAGCACTCCACTCCACCATGACCGGTAGACTCATCAGCCACATCCCGCCCAACCCGAGGGCAAAGCAACACCCGGCCAAGCGCGGGCGGCTGCGCCGAAACCACCAGGCAAGGGCCAGCAACAGCAAGAGAATGCCGGGCGGCAGCAACAATTGTTTGATGAAATAACGAATAGGCATCGAGCATCTCCATAGATGCCCGAAGCCTAAGGTGTAACGGGGTTTAGCGACAATCTTTACAAGAACGAAGCAGTGTCAGCGATGATCAGGCAGCTAAGGGGGCATGTATTACTTGAACCGCACGGCCCGATGTTTTTCCGGACCGCGAGCGGCTGACACATCCTTGAGCCACACCACCTTGGCCGACCGCACAGGCTCATTGGGTGGCGTGCAAGCCACGCCGACAGAAGCCAAGCGTTCGTTCCTTGCCAGGTAAGCCTTGATCAGTTCCATCTCCGCGTGGCTCAAGCCTCGCAGTTCCAACTCGACGGGCTGTTCATCACGCAACCGGCCCGCTGTACTTGCTGCATCCAATGCTCGACCCAAACGGTCGATGAGTCCTTGGTAAACATCCGATTTAGATAACATTCGCTGCGATTCCACCATCCCCTCACCTCATTGAAGATAAGTCTTGCTCCCCAATAAACAGCGTAGCCCCCATGGCTGCGCCTGCCCGGCGCCGCGACAGACGGCCTCGACCGAGCAATCAGGGTTTCCCTCGATAGAGTGGGGTCATGTATGCTACGGCGCTTCCTGTAACTCCACTTCCCGCAGGGTTTGGGCACGGACGCGGCGCTTTTTGGTGTCGCTCGACCCGGACAATGTACCGAAGAGGATTAGGCCACCCCTATTCAGTTCAAAAGTAGCCATGCACGAACAATATCAGCCCCGTGAAATAGAAAATGCCGCCCAATCCTTCTGGGACGAGCAAAAGTCCTTTGAAGTCAGTGAACAGCCAGGCAAAGAGACCTTCTATTGCCTATCGATGTTCCCTTACCCCAGCGGCAAGCTACACATGGGGCACGTGCGTAACTACACCATCGGCGACGTGATTTCCCGTTACCAGCGCATGCAAGGCAAGAATGTTCTGCAACCCATGGGTTGGGACGCCTTCGGCATGCCGGCGGAAAACGCCGCGATGAAGAACAACGTAGCGCCCGCCAAGTGGACCTACGAGAACATCGCCTACATGAAGACCCAGCTGCGCAGCCTGGGTCTGGCGGTGGACTGGTCCCGCGAAGTGACCACCTGCAAGCCGGACTACTATCGCTGGGAACAATGGCTGTTCACCCGACTGTTCGAAAAAGGCGTGATCTACCGCAAGAACGGCACCGTGAACTGGGACCCGATCGACCAGACCGTGCTGGCCAACGAGCAGGTGATCGACGGTCGCGGCTGGCGTTCCGGCGCGCTGATCGAAAAGCGCGAAATTCCGATGTACTACTTCAAGATCACCGCCTACGCGGATGAACTCTTGTCGAGCCTCGACGACCTGCCGGGCTGGCCTGAACAGGTCAAGACCATGCAGCGCAACTGGATTGGCAAATCCAAGGGTATGGAAGTGCAGTTCCCGTACAACGTCGATTCCATCGGCGAAGCGGGCACCCTCAAAGTCTTCACCACCCGTCCGGACACCCTGATGGGCGCGACTTACGTCGCCGTCGCGGCTGAACACCCGCTGGCCAGCCAAGCCGCACAGAACAACCCTGAGCTGCAGGCGTTCATCGCCGAATGCAAAGGCGGCAGCGTGGCTGAAGCCGACGTCGCCACCCAGGAGAAAAAAGGCCTGCCGACCGGGCTGTTCGTCGAGCACCCGCTGACCGGCGAAAAATTGCCGGTATGGGTCGCCAACTACGTGCTGATGCACTACGGCGATGGCGCAGTAATGGCCGTGCCGGCCCACGACGAACGCGATTTCGAATTCGCCACCCAGTACAACTTGCCGATCAAGTCCGTGGTGCGCACCAGCTCGGGCGACACCAACCCAGCCCCGTGGCAAGACGCCTACGGCGAGCACGGTGAGCTGATCAACTCCGGCGAGTTCGACGGCCTGGACTTCGCCGGCGCCTTCGACGCCATCGAAGTCGCGCTGATCAAGAAAAACCTCGGTGCCTCGCGCACCCAGTTCCGCCTGCGCGACTGGGGCATCAGCCGCCAGCGTTACTGGGGCTGCCCGATCCCGATCATCCACTGCGAGACCTGCGGTGACGTGCCGGTGCCGGAAGACCAGTTGCCGGTGGTCCTGCCGGAAGACGTGGTGCCGGACGGCGCCGGCTCGCCTTTGGCGCGCATGCCCGAGTTCTATGCGTGCAACTGCCCGAAATGCGGCCAGCCTGCCAAGCGTGAAACCGACACCATGGACACCTTCGTCGAGTCCTCGTGGTACTACGCCCGTTACGCCTCGCCGCACTACGAGGGCGGCCTGGTCGAGAAATCGGCGGCCGACCACTGGTTGCCGGTGGATCAGTACATCGGCGGTATCGAACACGCCATTCTTCACCTGCTGTACGCGCGCTTCTTCCACAAGCTGATGCGCGACGAAGGCCTGGTCAGCTCCAACGAGCCGTTCAAGAACCTGCTGACCCAGGGCATGGTGATCGCCGAGACGTATTACCGCCGCGAAGCCAATGGCAGTTACACCTGGTTCAACCCGGCCGATGTCGAGTTGGAGCGCGACAGCAAAGCCAAGGTCGTCAGCGCCAAGCTGATCGCCGACGGCCTGCCGGTGGAAATCGGTGGCACCGAGAAAATGGCCAAGTCGAAGAACAATGGCGTCGATCCACAGTCGATGATCGACCAGTTCGGCGCCGACACCTGCCGCCTGTTCATGATGTTCGCCTCGCCGCCGGACATGAGCGCCGAATGGTCCGACTCCGGCGTCGAGGGTTCGCACCGTTTCCTCAAGCGCGTCTGGCGCCTGGCGCACGCCCATGTCAGCCAGGGCCTGCCGGGCAAGCTGGACGTGACGGCCTTGAGCGACGAGCAGAAAGTCATTCGCCGCAGCACCCACCTGGCCATCAAGCAAGCCAGCCAGGATGTGGGCCAGAGCCACAAGTTCAACACCGCCATCGCCCAGGTGATGACACTGATGAACGTGCTGGAAAAAGCGCCACAAGTGACCGAACAGGATCGTGCGCTGGTTCACGAAGGCCTCGAGACGGTCACCCTGCTGCTGGCCCCGATCACGCCGCACATCAGCCATGAACTGTGGAACCGCCTGGGCCACAGCGATGCCGTCATTGATGCCCGCTGGCCGGTGCAGGATGACAGCGCGTTGGTACAGGACACGCTGCAGTTGGTGATCCAGGTCAACGGCAAACTGCGTGGCCAGATCGACATGCCAGCCAGCGCCAGCCGCGAGGACGTCGAAGCGGCCGCGCGCTGCAACGAGAACGTGCTGCGCTTTACCGAAGGCCTGACGATCCGCAAAGTGATCGTGGTGCCGGGTAAACTGGTCAACATCGTCGCCAGCTAAATCGGATCGGGCGCAGGGCTTGAGCACTGCGCCGAACTAAACCTTCAGGGCCTCGATAAGGCCCGCATGGTTTCAAGGGGAGCAATAAAATGATCAAACGCAATTTGCTGGTGATGGGCCTTGCTGTGCTGCTGAGCGCTTGCGGCTTCCAGCTGCGCGGTACCGGCACCAATGAACTGACCATCAAGGAATTGGACGTCAGCGCCCGCAACGCCTATGGCGAAACCGTTGTGCAACTGCGCGACACACTGGAAAACAGTGGCGTGCATGTCTACACCGGCGCGACCTACAAGCTGTACCTGGCAGACGAGAAAGAAACCCAGCGTAACCTCAGCTACGCCAGCGCCGGCCGCGCCTCCGATATCGAGCTGAACACCTCGTTGGTTTTTGAAATGCAGGGCCGCGACCATCTGCCGTTGATGGGTGACAAGATCGAAGTGCAAAAGGTCGTAAGCCACGATGGCAACAACCTTGTGGGCTCGGACTCGGAAATGACCCAGGTGCGCAAAGAAATGCGTCGTGAACTGGTCCAGCGCGTGATGCTGCGCCTGCAACAGCTGACGCCGGAAAAACTGGAACTCCTGCAACAGGCTGCCGACAACAAGGCCAAGGCTGACGCCGATGCCCTGAAAGCCGCGCAAGAGTACGAAAACAACACGCCGAAACAATCGCCTGTTGAAGTCCCTGTAGACTAAGCCAGACGGGGCGCCCCAGGCGCCCCGTTCATCGCGCCTATGAAACTCGCCCCCGCCCAACTCGCCAAACACCTGCAAGGTGCTCTCGCGCCTGTCTATATCATCAGCGGTGATGACCCGTTGCTGTGCCAGGAAGCGGCAGACGCCATTCGCACCGCCGCACGCCAGCAAGGCTTCGACGAACGCCAGGTGTTCAGCGCCGACGCCAGTTTCGACTGGGGCACGCTGCTGCAAGCCGGCGCAAGCATGTCGCTGTTTGCCGAGAAACGCCTGCTGGAACTGCGTCTGCCGTCGGGCAAGCCGGGGGACAAGGGCGCGGCGGCCTTCATCGAGTACTGTTCGCGGCCTGCCGAAGACACGGTGTTGCTGATCAGCCTGCCCAAGCTCGACGGCAGCGCGCAGAAAACCAAGTGGGGCAAAGCGCTGGTGGAGGGGGCACAGACCCAGTTCATCCAGATCTGGCCGGTGGACAGCAATCAGTTGCCGCAGTGGATTCGTCAGCGCCTGTCCCAATCCGGGCTGTCGGCCACGCAGGACGCCGTGGAACTGATCGCCGCCCGGGTCGAAGGCAACCTGCTTGCCGCCGCCCAGGAGATCGAAAAGCTCAAGCTGATGGCCGAAGACGGGCAGATCACCGTCGAAACCGTGCAAGGCGCGGTGGCTGACAGTGCGCGCTTTGACGTGTTCGGGCTGGTGGACGCCATCCTCAATGGCGAGCCCACCCATGCCCTGCGCATGCTCGAAGGGTTGCGCGGTGAAGGCGTGGAACCGCCGGTGATTCTCTGGGCGCTGGCTCGCGAGCTGCGGGTGCTGGCCAATATTGCGCTGCAATACAGCCAGGGCACGCCGCTGGACAAATGCTTCAGCCAGGCCCGGCCGCCGGTCTGGGACAAACGCAAACCGCTGATGAGCAAAGCCCTGCAACGGCACTCGGCACAACGCTGGGCGCAATTGTTGCTGGAGGCCCAGCGCATCGATGCACAAATCAAAGGCCAGGCAGCCGGTTCGCCGTGGATGAGCCTGAGTCGTTTGTCACTGTTGATGTCTGGCCAGCGCCTGACATTACCTGCCGAATAACCCCCCTCTTAAAAACACTGCAAAACCAATGTGGGAGCAAGCCCCCTCCCACATGTTGGCGGTGTTTTCATTTCAAAAAATTTGTCAGGCTTTACAGCGGCCAGACTTCGGCAGATGATTTGCACCGCTGCATCCCACCTGAAGAGAGTAACGATCATGAGCAAAAAGCCATCTAAGCATGGCCCCAACAAGGCCAAATCCATCATCGCCCAGCCACTGTTCCGCAGCCGTCAGGAACGCGCCGGCAAGGGCAAAGGCAGCTACCGCCGCGAAGCCTTCCAGTCTAATAGCTGGGAGGCTTCTTACTTTCTGGCTGCCTGAAGGCAAGCGGCCCTCCGGCATGATAAGGTCAGCACTTGATTTGTAATCCCTGGACCTGTGCATGCCCTCTAGTCTTTCCCGTCGTTGGCACCTTCGCCAATTGATCGCTGCCTCCAGCCTCATTCTGCTTGTCGCCTGCGCGGAAAAACCCACCGCCGCAGATGCTCAACCCCTGCCAACACTGTCGACCGCACCGGTCGTTGCACCCGCTGTCGTGGCCCCGCTGGCCGTGGACAACCTGGACATCCAGCCCACCCAGACCTTTGCCGAATGGCAGGCCGGTTTCCGTGCGCAAGCCTTGGCGGCCGGGATTACGCCAGCCGTCTTTGATATGGCCTTCGCCAATATCACCCCGGACATGGCAGTGATCCGCGCCGACCGCAGCCAGCCGGAATTTTCCCGCCCGGTGTGGGAATACCTCGACGGCGCGCTGTCACCAGTACGCGTGCGTAATGGCCAGGCACTGTTGATCAAGTACGCCGACACCCTGCAAAGCATCGAGCAACGTTATGGCGTCGACCGCCAGGCGCTCGTCTCGGTGTGGGGCATGGAGAGTAACTTCGGTCAGTTCCAGGGCAATAACTCGGTGATCCGCTCCCTGGCGACCCTGGCCTACGAAGGTCGGCGCCCAGCCTTTGCCCAGGCGCAATTGCTCGCGGCGCTGCAGATCATCCAGCACGGCGACATCCAGGCCGACCAGATGCGCGGCTCCTGGGCCGGCGCCATGGGCCAGACCCAGTTCATCCCGACCACCTACAACACCCACGCCGTGGACTTCGACGGCGACGGTCGCCGTGATATCTGGAACAGCCCGGCCGACGCCCTCGCCTCCACCGCGCATTACCTGCAAAGCTCCGGCTGGCAGAAAGGCCAGCCGTGGGGCTTCGAAGTCAAACAACTGCCGATCAACTTTGATTACGCCCTGGCCGACGGTGGCGTGCGCAAGACCGTCGCCGACTGGCTGAAACTGGGCATCCAATTGCCGCCGGGGGCGAGCATGCCGCCTAACGTCGACCAGCTCTCCGCCGCCCTGTTGCTGCCGGCGGGTTACCGTGGCCCGGCGTTCCTGGTGCTGGATAACTTCCGCGCAATCCTCAAGTACAACAATTCGTCGTCCTACGCATTGGCCGTGGGCCTGCTGTCGGAGCGCTTCGGCGGAAGCGGTGTGATTCGGGGCGATTGGCCGAAAGATGAACTGCCGCTGAGTCGTTCCCAGCGTATTGATCTGCAGACCGTACTCAGCGCCAACGGCTATGACGCGGGCAACCCGGACGGGATTATCGGCGCCAACACGCGCAAGGCGATCCGTGCGGCGCAACAGTCACTGGGCTGGCCGGCGGATGGTTATCCGACGGTGAAGTTGCTGGAGTCGTTGCAGAACCGTTAGATCGGCTTATGGCCACTACTGCTATCGGGGGCAAGCCCCCTCCCACATTTGACTGCATTTCAAAGGATGTACGCGGTCCAAATGTGGGAGGGAGCTTGCTCCCGATAGCGGTTTGATTCAGCGGTTGAACACCACATCCTGCTCCAACACCACCCGCTGCTCCCCCGCATCCAACCGCACCCACGCCCCCATCGGCAGCGTCAGGTTCGGATCGCAATGCCCACTGCGCCAGCCGGACAGTACCGGGATGCGTAGCGGTTCGAAGGTCTGCTTCAGCAGCCGCTCCAACGCGGGGTTATCCACCCCCGCCACGTCCCCCACCAGTACACCCGCTACCTGGGCCAGCTTGCCGGCCAGGCGCAAATGCGTCAGCAAGCGGTCGATGCGGTAGATCGGCTCGTTGACGTCTTCGATAAACAGAATGATGCCCTCGGCATCGAGTTCGTAGGACGTCCCCATCACCGCTGCGATCATCGACAGGTTACCGCCGAGCAAGCGCCCACAGGCGATACCGGGCTCGATCGTGGTCAATGGGTAGGCCGCCGGGTGCGTCAGCACGCTGCCTGCACCGAGCTGGCCGCGCAACATGTTGAACAACGACAACTCGGTGGGGGGCTGCTTGTCGCCGAGCAGGTCGGCATTCAGCATCGGGCCGTGGAAGGTCACAAAACCGGCATAGCGGTTGATTGCCAGGTGCAGCGCAGTGATATCACTGTAACCCACGAAAGGCTTGGGGTTGGCGCGTAGCAGGTCGAAGTCCAGGCGGTCCAGCAGGCGGGGCGTGCCGTAGCCGCCGCGCAGGCAGAAGATCGCATCGATATCAGGGTTGGCGAAGGCGGCGTGCAGGTCGCGCAGGCGCACGTCATCGCTGCCGGCCAGGTAGCCGTCGCGTTCATATACTCCGGGGAAGATGCGTAGCTCATAGCCACGGGCGCGCATCCATTGCCCGGCTTTTTCCACGTCCAGCGCGGCAGGGCCGGCGGGCGCGATCAGGCCGATGGTAGCTTCAGAACGCAATGCAGGTACGGCGGCGGTCATCGACGATTCTCCCTAATCAACGCGGAACGAAATGTGGGAGGGGGCTTGCCCCCGATAGCGGTGGTTCAGTCACCAGAGGCAGTGACTGACACTCTGCAATCGGCGGCAAGCCCCCTCCCACATTGGACCTGCGGTATTGCGCAGATCGGTATTACGAAACCAGGCTAGCCTTGACCAGCTTGGCCTGCTCGTCGGCGTGGTACGAGGAACGTACCAGCGGGCCCGACGCCACGTTCTTGAAGCCCATCTTGTAGCCTTCCTCGGCGAACCAGGCAAAGACGTCCGGGTGCACGAAACGCTGCACCGGCAAGTGGCTGCGCGACGGTTGCAGGTATTGGCCCAGGGTCAGCATGTCGATGTCGTGTTCGCGCATGCGCTGCATGACTTCGATCACTTCTTCGTCGGTTTCGCCCAGGCCCAGCATCAGGCCGGACTTGGTTGGGATGTGCGGCATCATCTGCTTGAATTTCTGCAGCAGGGTCAGCGACCACTGGTAGTCCGAACCTGGGCGCGCAGCCTTGTACAGGCGTGGCACGGTTTCCAGGTTGTGGTTGAACACGTCCGGCGGCTCGGCGGCGGTGATTTCCAGCGCGACGTCCATGCGACCACGGTAGTCCGGCACCAGGGTTTCGAGCATCACGTCCGGCGACAGCTTGCGGATTTCGCGGATGCAGTCGGCAAAGTGCTGGGCACCGCCGTCACGCAGGTCGTCGCGGTCGACCGAGGTGATCACTACGTACTTGAGTTTCAGGTCGGCGATGGCGATGGCCAGGCTTTCCGGCTCGTTGACGTCCAGCGGCTTCGGCCGGCCGTGGCCGACGTCGCAGAACGGGCAACGACGGGTGCAGATGTCACCCATGATCATGAAGGTGGCGGTGCCGCCGGAGAAGCATTCGCCCAGGTTCGGGCAGGACGCTTCTTCGCACACGCTGTGCAGCTTGTGCTTGCGCAGCAATGCCTTGATACGGTCGACTTCCGGCGAGACCGGGATGCGCACGCGAATCCAGTCAGGCTTTTTCGGCAGTTCGGTGGTCGGGATGATCTTGACCGGGATACGTGCAACCTTCTCGGCGCCGCGCAGCTTGACGCCGGCTTCCACCTTGGCACGCGGGGCCGGGGCCGGACGCTCGGTGACGTCCAGCGTCGGGATCATGGTTTGCACTGCATCAGTAGTCATAGTCAGTCGATTCCGCCCGTAAGGGTCGTCTGCTCAGCATAGTCGAGGTGTTTGACGAGCTGCGCACGCAGCCGGGCACTTACCTCGGCAAATTTAATCGGTGTGGCGTGGTCGCTCAACTGGGTCATCGCCAACCCGGCATAACCGCATGGGTTGATACGCCGGAACGGCGCCAGGTCCATGTCCACATTCAGCGCCAGGCCATGAAACGAACACCCGTGGCGAATGCGCAGCCCCAGGGAGGCGATTTTCGCACCATCCACATACACACCGGGTGCATCGGGCTTGGCCACGGCGCTCACGCCGTAACTGGCCAACAGCTCGATCAGGCAAGCCTCCATGCGGTTCACCAGGTCGCGCACGCCAAACCCCAGCTTGCGCACGTCCAGCAGCAGATACGCCACCAGTTGACCGGGCCCATGGTAAGTCACTTGACCCCCTCGGTCGACCTGCACCACCGGAATATCACCCGGAAGTAGTAGATGCTCGGCCTTGCCGGCCTGGCCCTGGGTGAACACCGGCGGGTGCTCCACCAGCCAGATTTCATCGGGAGCCGAGCTGCCGCGCTCGTTGGTGAAGCGCTGCATGGCGTGCCAGACGGGCTCGTAGTCCATCCGACCGAGCTCGCGAAAGCCCAGGACCTGTGGCATCACAGCACCATATGTACGAAGCCGGTGGCCCGCAGTTCGCTGTTGATGTCGTAGAGCTGGTCTTGACCGGTCGCAACGATGTGCAACTGGATCGTGGTGTACTTACCGTTGGAGCTCAAACGCTCGTCCACCCGGTTGTCATTGATCGTCGCGTGTTTACGCACGATGTCGATAATCGTGTCTTTGTTGCCCACACCGGTATCGCTGATCACCTTGACGGGATAATCCACGTTTGGGAATTCGATCTTTGGCGCCTTTACTTCTTTATCGGTCATGGCGTAACGGCCTCGTAAGCGTAAGCCGTGGCGACGGGCAAAGCCCCGTGTCGGATCAACACGGGGCTTTGCAGGTGCACACTTATCAGTTGAACAAGCTGTAGAAGAACAGGCGGATGCTATCCCACACGCGGCGGAAGATACCACCTTCGTCGACGGCGTCCAGGGCGATCAGGTCGGCACTGTGTACCACTTTATCGTCCAGTTTCACTTCGACCTTGCCGATCACGTCGCCCTTGGCGATTGGCGCAACCAATTGCGGGTTCATGGTCATGCTGGCAGCGAGCTTTTTCAGCTGGCCTTTAGGCATGGTCAGGGTCAGGTCTTCAGCCAGGCCGGCCTTGACTTGCGAGGTCGCGCCTTTCCATACCGGCGCGGTCGCCAGTTCAGCACCCTTCTGGTAGAAGGTCTGGGTTTCGAAGAAGCGGAAACCGTAGGTCAGCAGTTTTTGCGTCTCGGCCGCACGGGCCTGCTCGCTGTTGGTGCCGAAGACCACGGCGATCAGGCGCTGGCCATCACGCACGGCGGACGACACCATGCAGTAGCCGGCTTCTTCGGTGTGGCCGGTTTTCAGACCGTCGACGGTCTTGTCACGCCACAGCAGCAGGTTGCGGTTAGGCTGTTTGATGTTGTTCCAGAAGAATTCCTTCTGGGAGTAGATCGCGTAGTGGACCGGGTCGACACGAATGATCGCGCGCGCCAGGATCGCCATGTCATGAGCCGACGAGTAGTGCTCTGGGTTCGGCAGACCGGTCGGGTTCATGAAGTGGCTGTTGGTCATGCCCAGGTCGGCCACGGTTTTGTTCATCATGTCGGCGAACGCGTCTTCACTGCCGGCAATGTGCTCGGCCAGGGCCACGCTGGCGTCGTTACCGGACTGGATGATGATGCCGTGCAGCAGGTCGCTGACCGTCACCTGCGAGCCGACCTTGATGAACATCCGCGAACCGCCGGTGCGCCAGGCGTTTTCGCTGACGGTCACCGGGTCGTTTTCGCCGATCTGGCCGCGACGGATTTCCAGGGTCGCAATGTAGGCTGTCATCAGCTTGGTCAAGCTGGCGGGTGGCAGGCGCTGGTCACCGTTGTTTTCCACCAGCACGTTGCCACTGGCGGCATCCATGAGGACCCAGGCCTTGGCGGCCAGTTGCGGTGAAGCCGGCACCATTTCAACCGCCCAGGCGGCAGGGGTGATGATCAGCGAGATAAGCAGGCACGTGCGTTTGGCTAAGGTGATGATGTTCATCCGTCTCTCGAAATTACGTATGGAAACTTGCCCTCGCGGGCAAAACTTATTCAGACAGCCCGTTACCAGTCTGTCGCGTGTTCGGTTGCCTGCTCACCCCTTGCCCCTGGGTTTTATTGTTCAACGAGCCAACAACCAGGGCTCAGGCCCGCGCACGAACCTGAACCATCAATCCTTTACGGTTTATTCGGCGCTGACCACGCTGGGCTGCCCCAGGTTGGCCAGGCGCACACTGTTCTGCACTTGCGCGACCTCGCTCGGCGAACCGATCGGGCCCATGCGCACGCGGTGCAGGGTCTGTTGATTACGCACGATGGAACTGATGAAGACCGGCGCATTGACCATGCTGCTCAGCTTGGACCTTAACAGCTCTGCCGCATCCGGGTTGGCGAAAGCGCCCACTTGCAGGTATTGCCCGCCAGCAGCCGAGGCACCCGGTGCAGCGCGGGGCACGACGACCGTGTCAGGGGCGTGCTGTTGCGCAGGTGGCGTCCACTGCTCGATCTTGCCGGTCGATGCCGTCATTTGGGGTTGCGCGGCCTGCGGCTCGTTGAGCATCAATGGCGCCGGCTTGCCACGCTGGGCCCAATATTGCGCAGGGTCGATCCCTTCGACCTTGACCCGCGCGGTGCCGGTTTCGGCATAACCGAGTTTCTTCGCGGCAGCGTAGGACAAGTCGATGATCCGGTCCGAATAGAACGGCCCGCGATCGTTGACCCGCAGGATCACCGTGCGATTGTTGTCCAGGTTGGTCACGCGCACATAGCTGGGCAGCGGCAGGGTCTTGTGGGCCGCGCTCATGCCGTACAGGTCATAAACCTCGCCATTGGCCGTGTTCTGGCCGTGGAACTTGGTGCCGTACCACGACGCCGTACCCGACTGTACGTAGGTCTTGGAATCCTGCAGCGGGAAGTAATTCTTGCCCAGCACGGTATAGGGGTTGGCCTTGTACGGGCCGGTGTGCAGGGTTGGCGTGGCATCCGGGATTTTCGACACGTCGACGTCCCACCACGGTGCACCGTCTTTATGCGCGCGGTTGATGTCCAGGCCCGGCTGGGAACGAACGGCGGAGCCCCCGGACTTTTGCGTCGGCGCACGACTGGTGGAACAACTGGCAACCAGCAAGGACAACGCGGCAAACGCCACCAGCTTGAGCGGTTTTTTCAACGGCGATGCCCGCATTACTTGTTGCCCCGTGCTTGGACCAGCATGTCAGACAGTTGATGCACGGCCATGGCGTACATCACACTGCGGTTATAACGCGTGATTGCGTAGAAATTCTTCAGGCCCATCCAGTATTCAGGGCCGTTTTCGCCTTCCAGGCGGAAAGCCGTAACCGGCATATCATCGCGCAGCGCATCATGACTTGACCAGCCCAGCGCCCGCAACTCCCCGACCGTCTTGGCCGGCTCGATACCCTGGGTGAGACCTTCATCGGCGCGCTCACCGCTCACGTCGGCACGGCTGACCACCGGTTCGCCGCCCACCCAGCCATGGCGCTTGAAGTAGCTGGCCACGCTGCCGATGGCATCGTCCGGATTGCTCCAGATATTGATATGGCCGTCGCCGTCAAAGTCCACCGCGTAGGCGCGAAAACTGCTCGGCATGAACTGCGGCAAGCCCATCGCACCGGCGTAGGAGCCTTTGAGGGTCAGCGGGTCGACCTGTTCTTCGCGGGCCAGCAGCAGGAATTCGCGCAGTTCCTTGCGGAAAAAATCGGCGCGGGGCGGGTAATCGAAGCCCAGGGTCGACAAGGCGTCGATCACCCGATAACTGCCGGTATTGCGCCCGTAGAAGGTTTCAATGCCAATGATCGAGACAATCACCTGGGCGGGCACGCCATATTCCTGCTCGGCGCGAGCCAGCGCGGCTTCGTGCTGGCGCCAGAAGTCCACGCCCCGTGCCACGCGGGCATCGGTCAGGAACATCGGGCGATAGTCCTTCCACTGCTTCACGCGCTCGGCCGGGCGGGAGATGGCGTCGAGGATCGCCTGCTTGCGCTGCGCCTCGCGGAACACGCCCATCAGCTGTTCACCGGCGAAGCCATAGTCGCGGGTCATCTCACCGACGAACTCGGCGACTTGGGGTGAGCCATCGTAGTCACCGGCCCGCGCCTCGTGCATGGCGCCCAGCAGCCCAATCAGGCTCATCCAGGACGCATGCCGAGTCGCCCAGCCGCGCATTACTTGCATTGACATCTTCACCTTATTCAAACCTGTGCGATCCATTTGCGATGCGTATGAATCGACATCAAAACCCCAAACGCTGACATCAATGTCACCAGCGAAGTTCCGCCGTAGCTAATGAACGGCAACGGCACCCCAACCACCGGCAACAGGCCACTGACCATACCGATGTTGACGAAAACGTAAACAAAAAAAGTCATGGTCAACGAACCCGCCAGCAATTTGCCGAACAACGTCTGCGCCTGCGCGGTGATCACCAGGCCACGACCAATCAACAGTAAATAGATCAATAGCAACGCGCAAATGCCCACCAGGCCGAACTCTTCGCCCATCACCGCAATAATGAAGTCGGTGTGGCTCTCGGGCAAAAAGTCCAGGTGCGACTGGGTGCCCATCAGCCAGCCCTTGCCAAACACACCGCCAGAACCGATGGCCGCCTTCGACTGGATGATGTTCCAGCCGGTGCCCAGCGGGTCGCTCTCCGGGTCGAGAAACGTGAGAATCCGTTGCTTCTGGTAGTCATGCATAAAGAAGAACCACATGGCCACGGCCACCGGCACGGCGGCGGCGAGCACGCTGAGAATCCAGCGCCAGCGCAAGCCGCCCATGAACAGCACGAACGCGCCGCCCGCCAGGATCAGCAGCGAGGTACCGAGGTCCGGCTGGCGCACGATGAGGATGAACGGCACGCCGATCAGGATCAGGCTGATCCCCACATGCTTGAGTTGCGGCGGCAAGGTGCGCTTGGACAAGTACCAGGCGATGGTCGCCGGCATCAGAATCTTCATGAATTCCGACGGCTGGAAGCGAATCACCCCCGGGATGTTGATCCAGCGGGTCGCACCCATGGCGTTGTGGCCCATCACGTCCACCACCACCAGCAACAACACGCCGGCGACATACCCCAGCGGCACCCAGCGCGCCATGAAACGCGGCTCCAACTGGGCGATCACCACCATCGACAGCAGGCCCAGGCCGAACGACGACGCTTGCTTGATCAGCAGGTCCCAGTTCTTGCCGCTGGCCGAATACAGTACGAACAGGCTGCCGGCCGCCAGGGTCAGCAGCAGGATCAGCAACGGGCCATCAATGTGCATGCGCTGCAGCAATGTCGCGCGGCGACGCATCACATCCTCGCTGGAGAGGATGCGGTCAAAATTACTCTTCACTGGCCGTAACCTCGGTGCTTGAAGGGGGGCCGCCATATTCGGGCTTGAGCTTGCCGTCGTCGGTCAACAGCCAGGCATCCATCACTTGACGGACCACCGGCGCCGCGACGCCCGAACCGGACTCGCCGTTCTCGACCATCACGGCGACCACGATCTTCGGGTCGTCCGCCGGGGCGAAGCCAACAAACAAGGCGTGGTCGCGGTGGCGCTCCTGGACCTTGGAACGGTCATATTTTTCGCCTTGCTTGATCGCGACCACCTGGGCCGTACCGCTCTTGCCAGCGATGCGATACTGCGCACCGATCGCCGCCTTGCGCGCCGTGCCCCGGGCGCCGTGCATCACCTGCTGCATGCCGTGGTTGACCTTGGTCCAGTCCGACGGGTCACGCAGCACAATGTCCGGAATCGGGTTTTCATCCACCGGCTTTTCGCCCTCGATGGTGCGAGCCAGGTGCGGCCGGTTCCAGATGCCTTTGTTGGCGACCAGTGCCGTGGCCTGGGCCAGTTGCAGCGGCGTGGCCTGCATGTAGCCCTGGCCGATACCGAGGATCAGCGTCTCGCCGGGGAACCACGCCTGACGGCGGGTGGCACGTTTCCATTCGCGCGACGGCATCAGGCCGGGCGACTCTTCGAACATGTCCAGGGAGACTTTCTGACCGAGCCCGAACTTGCCCATGTAGGCCGACAGGCGATCGATCCCCAGCTTGTGGGCCAGGTCATAAAAATAGGTGTCGTTGGAGCGCATGATTGCGGTATCCAGGTCGACATAGCCGTCACCGGTGCGGTTCCAGTTACGGTATTTGTGATCGTAATTAGGCAGCATGTAATAGCCAGGGTCGAACACGCGGCTCGACGCCGTGACCACGCCCGCGTCCAGGCCGGCAATCGCCACCGCCGGCTTGATCGTCGAACCCGGCGGATACAGGCCGCGCAGCACCCGGTTGAACAGCGGCCGGTCGATGGAATCGCGCAGCTCGGCGTAGGCCTTGAAGCTGATCCCGGTCACGAACAGGTTGGGGTCGAAACTGGGCTGGCTGACCATGGCCAGGACTTCGCCCGTACTCGGGTCCAGCGCCACCACAGCACCACGGCGCCCACCCAGGGCCATCTCGGCGGCTTCCTGCAACTTGATGTCCAGGCTCAGCACAATGTCCTTGCCCGGCACCGGGTCGGTACGCTTGAGCACCCGCAGCACGCGGCCGCGAGCGTTGGTCTCGACCTCTTCGTAACCCACCTGGCCGTGCAGCTCGGGCTCGTAGAAGCGCTCGATGCCAGTCTTGCCGATATGGTGGGTGCCGCTGTAATTGACCGGGTCGAGGCTTTTCAGCTCTTTCTCGTTGATCCGCCCCATATAACCGACGGAGTGCGCGAAGTGCGGCCCTTGCGGGTAATGCCGCACCAGTTGCGCCACCACTTCCACGCCCGGCAGGCGGAACTGGTTCACCGCAATCCGGGCGATCTGCTCTTCGGTCAGCTCGAACAGGATCGGCACCGGCTCGAACGGCCGACGCCCCTGCTTCATGCGCTTTTCGAAGATCACCCGGTCTTCCGGAGTCAGTTGCAGCACGTCGACGATCACATCGAGGACCTGCTGCCAGTCGCCGGAGCGTTCGCGGGTCATGCTCAGGCTGAAGCTGGGCCGGTTGTCCGCGACGACCACGCCGTTGCGGTCGAAAATCAGGCCACGGGTCGGCGGAATCGGCTGCACATGCACCCGGTTGTTTTCCGACAGAGTGGAGTGATAGTCATACTGGATCACCTGCAGGAAATACAGGCGCGCGATCAACACCCCGATCAACGTCACCACCATGATCGCGCCAAAAACCACGCGCGAGCGCACCAGACGTGCGTCTTTCTCGTGGTCCTTGATGCGGATCGGCTGAGTCATCGGGAGGGGCGCAGACTATTTGTGGTAAGGGTGCCCGGACAGAACTGTCCAGGCGCGATACAGCTGTTCACCGATCAGAATCCTTACCAACGGGTGCGGCAACGTCAGCGCCGACAGCGACCAGCGTTGGTCCGCCCGCGCACAGACTTCCGGCGCCAGCCCCTCGGGGCCGCCGACCATGAAGTTGACGGTGCGCGAGTCCAGGCGCCAGCGATCCAGTTCCACCGCCAATTGCTCGGTGCTCCAGGGCTTGCCGTGGACTTCGAGGGTGACGATGCGCTCGTTGGGGCCGACCTTGGCCAGCATGGCTTCGCCTTCCTGACGGATAAAGCGAGCCACGTCGGCGTTCTTGCCCCGGGTGTTGAGCGGTATTTCCACCAGCTCAAGCGACAGCTCGGCGGGCAGACGCTTGGCATATTCGTGCCAGCCTTCTTCCACCCACTTGGGCATGCGTGAACCGACAGCGATCAGACGCAGGCGCACAGCCGTTCCTTATTCCTGGTCTTTGTTGAGCTTGTCGAAGTGCGCATGCCCCACTTCAGGGTTGTGGTGCTTGCCATCCGCCGCGCGGCTCTGCTCGGCGCCTTTCCACAGACGCTCCAGGTCGTAGAACTGACGAGCGTTGGAGGTCATCATGTGAACGATCACGTCGTCCATGTCCAGCAACACCCAGTCGCTATCGCCCTTGCCTTCTTCACCCAGCGGCTTCACGCCTTGGGCTTTGACGGCTTCGCGCACTTTGTCCAGCATCGCGCCGATCTGGCGGTTGGAGGTACCGGTGGCGATGATCATGAAGTCGGTGATGCTCTGCTTGTCGCGCACGTCCAGCACCTGGATGTCCTGGGCCTTGACGTCTTCCAGGGCAGCCACGGCGACTTTCACCAGCTCTTCGCCAGCCAGTTCCGGGCCAACATGGGCTTCAACCGGCAGTGGCGCGCTTTTGAAGGTGCCTTTGCGCTTAACTTTGCTTACGTCTTTGTTCGTCATATAAAACTCGTTTTGCTCGTATGTTCGGGCGCTCGCTGCACGACTGTTCGTGCGTTCAAGCGCGCCTTTTCAGTTCGACGCACGGTAAAGTCCGTGCGCATCGATGTAGGCCAGGACCGCGTCAGGCACCAGGAAACGTACCGACTTCCCGCTGGCCAGCAGTTGACGGATCTGGGTGGCGGACACCGCAAGCGGGGTCTGCCAGACGAATGCAATATTCCCGTTCGGCCCGGTCAGGGCCAAGGGGTCACTTACCGACCGCGCGGCCAGCAGGTTGCGCAAGGCATCCGGCGGTTCGCTGTCGGCATCCGGGCGTTGCAAAACCAGGATGTGGCAGTGCTGGAGGAGTTCCTCCCAGCGATGCCAAGAGGGCAGGCCGCAAAATGCGTCCCAACCCAAAAGCAGAAACAACTGGTCGTCTGCGGCCAACTCGGCACGCATCAGCTCCAGGGTGTCGACAGTGTAGGACGGTTTATCGCGTTTGAGCTCGCGGTCGTCCACCACCAGCGGCGGTATGCCAGCGACGGCAAGGCGCACCATTTCCAGGCGCTGCTGCGCTGACACCTGCGGCGTATCGCGGTGCGGCGGCCGGGCATTGGGGATCACGCGCAATTCATCCAGCGCAAGGGCATCCGCGACTTCCAGGGCGCTGCGCAAATGGCCGATATGCACGGGGTCAAAAGTGCCGCCGAGCAACCCGATGCGTTTACCCATCAAGTGCGCACATGACCGTCGCCGAACACGACATACTTCTCGCTGGTCAGGCCTTCCAGGCCAACCGGGCCGCGTGCGTGGAGCTTGTCGGTGGAGATACCGATCTCCGCCCCCAGGCCATACTCGAAGCCGTCGGCAAAACGCGTCGAGGCGTTGACCATCACCGAAGCGGAGTCCACTTCGTTGAGGAAACGCCGGGCATCGCTGAAATGCTCGGTAACAATGGCGTCGGTGTGCTTGGAGCCGTATTTGTTGATGTGTTCGATGGCCTGGTCAAGGTCGTCGACGATGCGGATCGACAGGATCGGCGCCGTGTACTCGGTGTACCAGTCTTGCTCGGTGGCTTCGATCACGTCCGCACCGAGCAGCGCACGGGTGCGCTCGCAACCGCGCAACTCAACACCCTTGTCGCGGTAGATGGCAGCCAGCGGCGGCAGCACGCGATCGGCAATGCCGGCGTGCACCAGCAGGGTTTCCATGGTGTTGCACGGGGCGTAACGGTGCGTCTTGGCGTTGTCGGCGATGCGGATCGCCTTGTCGATGTCGGCGGCGATGTCGATGTAAACGTGGCAGACGCCATCCAGGTGCTTGATCACCGGCACCTTGGCATCACGGCTGACGCGTTCGATCAGGCTCTTGCCACCGCGCGGCACGATCACGTCGACGAATTCCGGCATGGTGATCAGCGCGCCGACGGCGGCGCGGTCGGTGGTTTCCACCACTTGCACCACTTCGGCCGGCAACTCGGCCACGGCCAGGCCCTGCTGGATGCAGGCGGCAATCGCGCGATTGGAATGAATCGCCTCGGAACCGCCACGCAGGATGGTGGCGTTGCCGGACTTGAGGCACAGGCTCGCGGCGTCGATGGTCACGTTCGGGCGCGACTCATAGATGATGCCGATCACGCCCAGGGGCACGCGCATCTTGCCGACCTGGATGCCGGACGGCAGGTAACGCATATCGCGGATTTCACCGATGGGATCAGGCAGCTTGGCGACCTGACGCAGACCTTCGATCATGTCGTCGATACGCGCAGGGGTCAGCGCCAGGCGGTCGAGCAACGCCGGCTCCAGGCCATTGGCGCGGCCGTTGGCCAGGTCCAGTTCGTTGGCGGCGGTCAACTCGGAGCGCGAAGCATCCAGAGCATCGGCGGCGGCCAACAAGGCGCGGTTCTTCTGCGCGGTGCTCGCACGGGCGATCAACCGCGAGGCCTGACGGGCAGCGCGACCCAGGCGGGTCATGTAGTCAAGAACGGACTCAGTCATGGTCAGGGAGTCTTGGCAAAGAGGAAAGCGGCAGATTATAGCTGTGACGCCGCCCGACTGACAGCGGTGAGGGGCGGATGGTCGAAATGAACTGTAAAAACCTGGGGTTCAGCCGTAATTAAGGTTGGAGTTGTTATTATTCCGTCACATTTAGCCGTATTTACCCTGAACGCCATGTCGAGTGTTACCCCCCAACTCCCCGCCAGCGCCCTGCCCGACCGCTTCTTCGACCGCGATGCGCAACTCCTTGCGCGGGAATTGCTCGGCAAAGTCATCCGCCATCGTGTCGGAGATGTCTGGCTTTCGGCACGGATTATTGAAACCGAAGCGTATTACGTGGCCGAAAAAGGCAGCCATGCCTCACTGGGCTACACAGAAAAGCGTAAGGCTTTGTTTCTGGATGGTGGGCATATCTATATGTACTACGCCCGTGGCGGCGATTCGCTGAACTTCAGCGCCCAAGGCCCGGGCAATGCGGTATTGATCAAATCCGCCTATCCCTGGGTCGATGCCATCTCCGGCCCGGCGAGTTTGGCGCAGATGCTGCTGAACAACCCGGACGCCAACGGCGGCCCGCGCCCCTCGCAGAAGCTCTGCGCCGGCCAGACCTTGCTGTGCAAGGCGCTGGGCCTGAAAGTGCCGATGTGGGATGCCAAGCGCTTCGAACAGGAGCGGCTCTATGTGGAAGACGTCGGCCAGGTGCCGATGCACATTATCCAGACCACTCGCCTGGGCATTCCCAGCGGCAGGGATGAACACTTGATGTACCGCTTCGTCGATGCCGGCTATGCGCCCTATTGCACGCGGAACCCGCTGCGCCGGGGCCAGGTCGAAGGCCGCGACTATTTTTTGCTTTGAAGGCTTGAACCGGTTGTTCCTGCTGGAAATGGCTACCTGCAACGCAACCGATCCTCTGCGGGCGCTGATCGTCGGTGGATTGCCAATTGAAAAAACTGCATAAGTGGAGTGGATTGTATGGGCCAATGGCTCGATAGCATCACTGGCTGGCTGACGCTGAACCCCCAATGGCTGGCGGCGGCGGTATTTATCGTCGCGTGCGTAGAATGCCTGGCCATTGCCGGGTTGATCGTGCCCGGCACGGTGCTGCTGTTCGCCATTGCCACGCTGGCCGGCAGCGGTGCGCTGCCCCTGAGTGAAACCCTGCTACTGGGCTTTCTCGGCGGCCTGTTAGGCGATGGGGTGTCCTACTTCCTGGGGCGACATTTCCACCAGAACATCCGGCGCCTGCCCGGCCTGCGGCATCACCCTGAATGGATGAACGGCGCCGAGACCTACTTCCACAAGTACGGCATTGCCAGCCTGCTGGTAGGGCGTTTCATTGGCCCGTTGCGCCCCATGCTGCCGATGGTGGCCGGCATGTGCGACATGCCGTTCCCGCGCTTTGCTCTCGTCAGCATTGTCGCGGCGGCCAGTTGGACGGTCGCCTACCTGCTGCCGGGCTGGGCGACCGGCGCGGCCTTCCGCCTGCCGTTGCCGGCGGGGTTCTGGCCCGAAGCGGGGATTGTCGCGGCATGCCTGGCGGTGTTGCTGGGGTTGAGTTTGAACAGCAGCCTGCGCGGCCATCGCCAGGCCACGTTGTGGATCGGTTGCGCCAGCCTGATCCTGTTGATCGCGCTGTTTATCGGCTACCCGCACCTCAACGACTTCGACCAGGGGCTGAGCAGCCTGGTGCAGGAGCATCGCAGCGCCTGGCTGGACGAGACCATGGTGAGGCTCACCCTACTGGGCGAGTTCAAGCAGATGTTTGTCGCCAGCGCCCTGTTCACCGGCCTGTTGTTACTGGCACGACAATCGCGCCACGCACTGTTTGTCGGCGTCACACTGGGCGGCGCCGCAGTGATCAATACCGCCAGCAAGCTGTTTTTTGCCCGTGATCGCCCGGAAGTCCTCACCGATCCGCTGACCAGCTTCAGCATGCCCAGTGGCCACGCCTCCGGCGCATTCGCGTTTTTCCTGGCCTTGGCGGTACTGGCCGGACGCGGGCAACCCACGCGCCTGCGCCTGACCTGGCTGCTGCTGGGCTGCATCCCCGCTGCATTCATCGCGCTGTCGCGGGTCTACCTGGGCGTCCACTGGCCCTCCGACATCCTGGCCGGAACACTGCTGGCGATGACCGTCTGCGCATTCAGCCTGAGCGTGGTTCAGTACCGCAGCCCGCTGCCACCCATGCCGCAGAAAGCCTGGTGGCTGGTATTGCCCGCCGTAGTGGCGGCGCTCGGTTTCATCGCCTTTACCGGCACCTCGCACGCTCTGCTCAGGTACGCCTACTGACCCTTGGCCGGACCGATCCAGTCAACTGGGGCGGTTCGGCGTTCGACGCAGCGTTCGCGCCGCTCCAGCAGCATTTCGTCGGCAATTTCTGCGCCGCGCTCGGCGATGTATTCCGGACTACGCGTTGCATCCTGCGCAAGCAACTGCGAAGTAATGCTGGCAAAAAAAACGTCCCAGGCCGCCTGCTCCGATTGCACTAGCCGAATCATGTTCATCCCCTGATCAGTGGTTGTGTGATCGGAAACTATTTCAGCCAGTGCGATGGGAGCAACGCAGGAAAGTCTGAAAGCTGCGCCAGACAATTCCGAAGATCAGGTGAACAACTCACCTTGCAACTCATCCAGCAGCATCTGGATCGCATCCAGCCGCTGCTGCGGATCATCGAGTTGCAGCAGGTCGATCTTGTCGGCCTCAGTGAATGGCAGCAAATACGCCAATTGATTGCCCAGGGCCTGCTGACCATCGGCATGGGTGCCCATGTCCAGCGAGGCCACCATCGGGTGTTCGGCCAGGGCCTGGAGCAGGGCCAGCAGGTCGGCGTCCTCCTCTTCCAGCGCGTGGTCCGGCAGTTCCTCCAGCCATTGCACCTCGGCCACCAGCAACTGGTCCTTCTGCACCTCGGCGTCGCGGACACGGAAGCGGCGCCCGCCCTCGACGCGAATGCCCAGCAGGCCGTTATCCTGCTGTTTGAAGTCACGTATCAGCGCTTCACAGCCGATCAGCGCGTAGCCTTCCGCAGCCGTGCCTACCTCCTTGCCATCGAGGATGCACACCACGCCGAAACTTTCGCCCTTTTTCATGCAGCGGCTGATCATGTCCAGGTAACGCGCCTCGAACAATTGCAGGTCGAGGGTGCAGCCGGGAAATAGCACAGTGTTGAGCGGGAACAACGCCAGACTCATAAAGGTTTCCTTAACCCCGATTCAAACAATCACCGACACGGCCAACGGCAGGAACACCGCCGTCGCCACGCCCATGAGGCTCATGGCCAGCGCCGCAAAGGCGCCACATTCTTCGCTTTCCTGCAGGGCCACCGACGTGCCGACGGCGTGGGCGGTCATGCCCAGGGCCATGCCGCGCGCCTCGGGGCTGTGCACGCCCAGGCGCGACAAGTACGCCGGGCCGATCATCGCCCCGATCACCCCGGTGATCAGCACAAACACCGCAGCCAATGCAGCCACGCCGCCGATCTGCTCGGCCACCAGCATGGCAATCGGCGAGGTCACCGACTTGGGCGCCATGGTCATCAACATCCTGTGTTCGGCACCGAACCACCAGCCCAGCAACACACACAGGCCAGTGGCCAACACGCCACCTATCACCAGCGTAGTAAAAATCGGCCAGAACAACTGACGAATCCGTCGCAGGTTCAGATAGAGCGGCACCGCCAGGGCCACGGTCGCCGGGCCCAGCAGGATGCTCATGATCTCGGTGCTCTTGCGATACTCGGCGTAACTCAGGCCACAGGTGAGCAGCACGCCAATCACCAGCAGCATCGACACCAGCACCGGCTGCAGGAAGATCCAGCGGGTTTTCTCGAAGCCCGCGAGTACCAGTTGATAGGCGCCAAGGGTGATGCCGATGCCGAATAGCGGATGATGAATCACCGCTGTCCATGCGCCTTGCCAGTCGAAGGTCATGATTGCTCCTCCTTCTGCGCCTGGCGCTTGACCAGCTTTTGCATCAGCACGCCGACGAACCCCATGGCGATCACCAGCGACAACACCAACGCGCCGACGATGGCCCAGAAGTCGGCGGCAATATCCTTGGCATACACCATCACCCCCACCGCCGGCGGCACCAGCAGCAACGGCAAGTAACGCAGCAGGCTGCTGGCCGCCAGGCTCAGGGGCTCAGCGACTTCGCCGCGCCACACCAAATAACCCAGCATCAACAGCAAACCGATGATCGGCCCAGGCAACACCGGTATCAGCAAATGGTTGATCGCCGTGCCGATCAATTGAAACAGCACCAGCCATGTCAGACCGCGTAACAGCATCCGTTCTTCCCCCCTCAAGACCCGCCCGCATTATAAACATGCCCGCGCTATGCTCAGGCATTCGCAATCAGCATGGTGGATTGACCGGGCTAGTTGCCCATGATGATCTAACATCGTTCTCGCACATCAATAAAAACCGATGAACCAAGGAGAGACGCAATGCCCTATGTACCTGTAGCGCAGCTCAAAGATTATGTCGGCAAGGAACTGGGACGTTCCGACTGGCTCACCATCGACCAGGCCCGTATCAACCTGTTCGCAGAAGCCACTGGCGATCATCAGTTCATCCACGTCGACCCGGTCAAGGCCGCGCAAACCCCGTTCGGCAGCACCATCGCCCACGGTTTCCTGTCGCTGTCGCTGATGCCCAAGTTGATGGAAGACATCCTGATCATGCCCGAAGGCCTGAAGATGGCGGTCAACTATGGCTTGGACAGCGTGCGCTTTATCCAGCCGGTGAAGGTCAATTCCAAGGTGCGCCTGAACGTGACGCTCACCGACGTCACCGAGAAAAAGCCCGGCCAATGGCTGTTCAAGGCCACCGCCACCCTGGAAATCCAAGGCCAGGAAAAACCCGCTTACATTGCCGAGTCGCTGTCGCTCTGCTTCGTGTAAGCGCCACCCTGTGGTGAGGCGCTGAAACTCACCACAGGGCACGTAAATTTATGTATGTAAGTCGTAGCTGCGGCATACTCGGCGCTCAATTATCCGGATCCCGCTATGCGCCCACTCGCTCCCCTTGTCCTTGCCCTGTTGCTCACCGCTTGCGGAGACGGCGAATCGCTGTTGCCGCCCGATGCGCGCCTGCCCGATGGCGGCCGTTACCGGGGTGATGTGGTCAATGGCTTGCTGCAGGGCCAGGGCCGCGTGGACTACCC
Source organism: Pseudomonas marginalis (assembly GCF_024169655.1). Lineage (GTDB taxonomy): Bacteria > Pseudomonadota > Gammaproteobacteria > Pseudomonadales > Pseudomonadaceae > Aquipseudomonas > Aquipseudomonas paraveronii. The sequence goes on from NZ_JALJWV010000001.1 coordinate 5,490,214, forward strand.
CAACGGCAGCTGGTACACCGGCCAGTTCGACAAAGGCCAGTGGCACGGCCAGGGCGAATGGCACGGCAGCAACGGCGAAGTCTATAAAGGTCAATTCCAGCAAGGCCTGTTCGACGGCCAGGGGAGCCTGACCACTGCGGGCAGCCAGTATGTCGGCGGTTTCAAACAAGGCCGGCGCAACGGCGAAGGCACCCTCAAAGAGGGGCAGATGACCTATCGCGGCGAATTCAAGGACGATCAGTATTCCGGCCTCGGGCGCCTGGAACTGGCCGACGGCAGCCAATACCAGGGCCAGTTCGCCCACGGCAAGCCCAACGGCGAAGGTCAGCGCAACGATGACAGCGGCAACCAGTTCAGCGGCCACTTCGTCGACGGCCAACTGGAAGGCAACGGCACCTTCAACAGCGCTGACGGCGACATCTACATCGGCCAGTTCAAACAGAACCAACTGAACGGCAAGGGTCGCTACGAAAACGCCGACGGCGACGTGTGGATCGGCCAGTTCAAGGAAGGCGCCCTCAGCGGCAAGGGCGAGTTGATCGGCGTCGATAGCAGCCACTACGTCGGCCAGTTCAGCGATTGGCGCTTCAGCGGCGAAGGCCGCCTGAACCTCCCCGACGGCAGCTTCTATATCGGCGGTTTCGACAGCGACAACTACCAGGGTCGTGGCACCTTGGTGCTTACCGACGGCACCGTGCAAGCGGGCACCTGGGTCAACGGCATGCGCGTGCGCGACGCCGACGGCAAGCTGTTGCCCGACCCACTGGAAATCGGCGTGCTGGCCCAGGGCCGCCTGCTCGATGCCGCCCTCGCCGCCGTGCCCGCCTCGACCCCCGCCGTGGAGCTGTACACCCTGGTACTGGCCGGCGACGGCAAACAAAGCGTGTTCCTGCGCGAAGCCGATTACGTCAGCAATATGCTCGCCAGCCGCTTCGGGGCGCGCGGACAGATTCGCCTGGTCAACCATCGCGACCATATCACCGACCGTCCCCTGGCCACCCGCGAAAGCCTGCGGCGTGCGGTGCAGACCCTGGCCGAACGCAGCGGGCCGGAGGACCTGGTATTTATCTACCTGACCAGCCACGGCACCCACGAACACGAACTGGTGCTCGACCAACCGCGCATGGAACTGGCCGACCTGCCGGCCGATGAGCTGACCGCAGTACTCGCGCCGCTGAAGAACCGCGACAAGATCGTGGTGATTTCCGCGTGCTACTCCGGTGGCTTCATTCCGGCACTGAAAGACGAGCACACCTTGATCATGACCGCTTCCCGCGCCGACCGCGTGTCATTCGGTTGCTCCGAGGAAGCCGACTTTACCTACTTCGGCGATGCCCTTTTCGCCCAGGCTTTCAACCAGACCGACGACTTGCAGCAAGCCTTCAAGCTGGCGCAACTGCACGTGACCGAACGCGAGCAGGCAGACAACTTCGAAGCCTCCGAACCGCAGATCTGGGCCCCCAAAGGCGTGATCGCCCATTGGCAACTATTACGCAAGCAGCAAGCACGAAAGGCGCTCGAAAGCGTCTCACTAAATAGCAAGGAAGCTAAAGGCAACTAAGCTGTAACGTGTAATAGGGGGGAAACACCATGTACCTGACACCTCAGCATATCTTGCTCGCCGGAGCCTCTGGCCTGACCGGCGAACACCTGCTCGATCGCCTGCTCAATGAACCCACCGTGACCCGCGTGCTGGCGCCCAGCCGCAAGCCGCTGGCCGAACACCCACGTCTGGAAAACCCGGTGGGCGACCCGGCGGTGTTCTTGCCGCAACTGCGCGGCCAGGTGGATATCGCCTTCTGCTGCCTGGGTACCACGATCAAGCAAGCCGGCTCCGAAGAGGCCTTTCGCGCCGTCGACCTGGACATGGTCGTGGAGTTTGCCAAGCGCGCGCGGGAAATGGGCGCGCGACACCTGATCGTCATCAGCGCGATTGGCGCCGACCCTAAATCCTCGATCTTCTACAACCGGGTCAAAGGGCAAATGGAAGAAGCCTTGAAGGCCCAGGGTTGGCCGCAACTGACCATCGTGCGGCCTTCGCTGTTGCTGGGGGAGCGCCTCGAACCGCGCCTGGCCGAGCAATTGGCCGGGCCGCTGTCACGGCTGATTCCCGGCAAGTATCACGGCATCGAAGTGTGCGAACTGGCCCGCGCCATGTGGCGGCTGGCGCTGGAAGAGCAGGACGGAGTGCGCGTGGTTGAGTCGGATGAGTTGCGCAAGCTTGGTAAGTAATTTTGCGGTGACCGGGCAAGCCCGGCTCCCACATTTGGAACTGCGTGAACCACAATCAAATGTGGGAGCTGGCTTGCCGGCGATGAGGCCAGCACAGGTAATACACTTCTATAGGCCACCTGTGGCGTTGAATCCGACGCCCACCACCGTCAACACCGACAGCGGCAACAGCAAGGTGTCGAGCAACGCGCTGGCCGGCAGGTCGACGCCGGGATAGCTCGGCGCCTCGGCGCCAAAACGGTCCATGGCACAACAGCCGCCGTTCATGACGTACAGGTCCAGCCGCGTGCCGGCGTACACCACCGGCGCACCGGGCTTGGCAGCATCCAGCGTGCGCACGGTGGCGCAGCCCGTCAGTTGCAAGGCCAACAAGACCAGCAGTAGCTTATTCATCGCTGCTCAAATGATGCTCACCCCAACGCGGGAGCATGTCCTGGGGAATGTTCAGCAGATTGAGAATCCGCGCCACCACAAAATCCACCAGGTCATCGATCGTCTGAGGCTGGTGATAGAAGCCGGGCGACGCGGGCAAGATGGTCACCCCCATGTTTGACAACTTGAGCATGTGCTCCAGGTGAATGCTCGAATACGGCGCTTCACGCGGCACCAGAATCAACTGACGACGTTCTTTCAACGTCACATCGGCGGCCCGCTCGATCAAATTGTTGCAGGCGCCGGTGGCAATCGCCGACAACGTGCCAGTGGAGCACGGCACCACCACCATCGCCGCCGGCGCGCCGGAGCCAGAAGCCACCGGCGACATCCAATCCTCTTTACCGTAGACCTTGATCTGCCCCGCCGCCGCACCGGTGTACTCGGTAAGAAACGCCTGCATCATCTGCACCTTGGGCGGCAGCGCGACATCGGTCTCGGTGGCCATCACCAGTTGCGCGGCCTTGGAGATCAGGAAGTGCACCTCACGCTCTTCGCGCACCAGGCAGTCGAGCAGGCGCAGGCCATAAGGCGCGCCGGATGCGCCGGTCATGGCCAGGGTAACGCGCTCCGGCCCGCTCATTTCAGCGCCTCGGCCAGTTTGCCGTGCAGGCCGCCGAAGCCGCCGTTGCTCATCACCACCACATGGGTGCCGGGCTTGGCCTGTAGCTTGACGAATTCGATGATGCCTTCGATGGAATCGCAGACCTTCGACGGCACGCGACACAGCGCCGCAATGGCGGGCAAGTCCCACCCCAGGTTGGCCGGCGCGTACCAGACCACTTGGTCCGCGTCGTTGACGCTCTCCGGCAAACCATCGCGGTGTGCGCCGAGCTTCATGGAGTTGGAGCGCGGTTCGATAATGGCAATGATCGGCGCATCACCGACACGCTTGCGCAGGCCATCAAGGGTGGTGGCAATCGCCGTCGGGTGGTGGGCAAAGTCGTCGTAGATGGTAATCCCATTCACATCGGCGACCTTTTCCATGCGCCGTTTCACGCTTTTGAACGCACTCAATGCCGCGATGCCCATGGAAGGCACCACGCCAACATGCCGTGCGGCCGCCAGAGTGACCAAGGCGTTGGCGACGTTATGCTGGCCGGTCATGTCCCACTCGACGACGCCCTGGGCTTCGCCTTCGAACAGCACTTCAAATTTGGAGCCGTCGTCACTGAGCAACCTGACCTGCCACTGCCCGCCCGCGCCGGTGGTTTGCACCGGGGTCCAGCAACCCATGTCGATGACGCGCTGCAAGGCCGGTTCGGTGGTCGGGTGGATCACCAGGCCTTCACTTGGGATGGTGCGTACCAAATGGTGGAACTGCCGCTCGATGGCCGCCAGATCGGGGAAGATATCCGCGTGATCGAACTCCAGATTGTTCAGGATCGCGGTGCGTGGGCGGTAGTGGACGAACTTGGAGCGTTTGTCGAAGAACGCGCTGTCGTATTCATCGGCCTCGATCACGAAGAACGGCGTATCGCCCAGGCGGGCCGACACCGAGAAGTTCTGCGGCACACCGCCGATCAGGAAACCCGGGCTCATGCCCGCATGCTCCAACACCCAGGCCAGCATGCTGCTGGTGGTGGTCTTGCCGTGAGTGCCGGCGACCGCCAGCACCCAGCGCCCTTGCAGCACATGGTCCGCCAGCCATTGCGGGCCGGACACATACGGCAAACCTTTGTTCAGTACGTACTCGACCGCCGGGTTGCCACGGGACATGGCGTTGCCGATCACCACCAGATCGGGGGCCGGATCGAATTGGGATGGGTCATAGCCCTGGGTCAACTCGATGCCCTGGGCTTGCAGTTGCGTACTCATGGGCGGATAGACGTTGGCGTCGGAACCCGTCACATGGTGGCCCAACTCTTTGGCCAGAACCGCCATCGAGCCCATGAAAGTACCGCAAATACCGAGAATATGAATGTGCATGGTCGACCTCGTAAAACATCGAGGCAGGTTAGCGCAGGGAGGGGGAAATCGCACTCTTTTAGCGGTACACGCCGAGTCAATCTGCTGAATTCGGCCACCCGTGCAGTCGTTGAGTCCGGCGCCGGCGCATTCCTTTACCGCACCGAACTCATCGATCTACAAGTGTCAGCATGGGGTGCCAGCAATCAACTGCCCCCCTGCGCCGATATCACCTGCATTAGACAACCTGCGTCGAAAAAGGCAGCCCCTTCGGCTCCAACACGGTATTGATACGGGAGATCTGATTTAAAACCGCTTGATTGCGTCGATCCAATATTTCAAGGCGGCGCATAGGATCTTTCTCGGGAGTGCTGGCATCCTGTTTAAACGGCCTGAATATAAAATCATTTTCCGTAGAAATTAATTTCAAGTTCGACTCGACGGTGTCGTATTGTTTTTCCAACATATCAAGCCGGGCAGTTGTCTCGGTTGGCCAATCAGGGCTTTTATCCAAGGCCTGACCCTCGTTCCCTTCGGTGTATGCCTGGATCGTGTTACTGACCAGGATAAGTTTCAACTCCGTATTGTCCAAGCGCAATTCAAGATCTTGCGACGCTGAAGGACTCGGCGCCGATCCCGCCACACTGCCCTGTTGACTCGGGGCAGGCTGATGCACGGGAGGAAGCAAGGGGGTGTTCGGGCTGAACGCCCCCTTGATGTGCTCACCACTCCAGACGGAGCCTGCGTAAGTACCAATACTCAATGGCGTACTGACCAGGCCGTTGACTGCGGCATTCACGAAAGCGTCCCGTGTCACGGTTTTCAAATCTGGCCCGGTCTTGAACACGCCGGCCTTGACCAGGCGATCGGCAGTGATGAGGTTTTGCGCCACCTCTCCAAACGTCTTGGGAACTGGATGAGACCTGGAAGGAAGGGTAGTGCCTTTGAGCGAGCTGGTATTAATCAGATTTCGAATGGTGTTGGTGGTCGCAGGAGTGGAAGGGGGGTTGGGGGGAGACGATACCGAGACAGGATGATATTGACCGGGCGTCCCCGAAGCCGGCACGCTGGGCCTTCTCGATGCCGGCCTGCGGAAAAGGCCTCCGAAACCAAGCCCTCTTTTACTGCGAACATGTACGTCTGAATTTAAACGTTCAGAACCGTCGATTTGCTCGGCGTGAAGATTTTTCCAAGTCGCTGAACCGGCCTCGTGCTGACTGCCTGCCGATCCGGCATTATTAGCACCTTGAGTAGCATCAGCGGACGGTACTGTAGTGTAAGTTGCAATACCTGCAATATCCATATTCATCACCTTAGTTAATCAATCAAAAACCTGCATTCACTGGGTGACAAAATACCTGTCTCAGTTCCATCAAGACAACATTAAAAATACTCACAAACCCAAACAGTTAGCGCACACTCGCGCAACGCCCCTCAACTAAATAATTAGAAGTAAAGCCCCCTACAAGCAACATTTAAAAAGCGCACATAGACACTCGATAACAACTTACGAGTTACAAAGCAGAACGTAGTTCAATGCCATGTTTTCGTAACTTTCGATAGAGTGTATTACGGCTTACCCCCAACCGTTCAGCCACAAGGGTCATGTGCCAGCGCTGCTGCGTCAGGACGTTCAACAACGCCAGACGCTCGGCATCATCAAGCAGCGACAGGGATGGCACATCCGCAGCAGCCGTAGCCAAGGACGTCGGACGAATCATCGGCGGTAGATCATCGACGCGGATTAACGAGCCCTCACACAGCGCAACCAGGGTGCGCAACACCGTGCGTAACTGCCGCACATTGCCCGGCCAGGTGAACGCCAGCAATGCCTGTCGCGCGCCAGCATCGAGCGTTATCGTCTGCTCACCGACTTCCTGGGCCAGCAAAAAATCCAGCACTTGCGGCTTATCACTGCGTTCGCGCAACGCTGGCAAGCCAATTTCAAAACCGTTAAGCCGGTAGTACAAATCTTCACGAAAGCTACCGTCCTGCACACGTTGCAACAAATCCCGGTGGGTGGCACTGATGACCCTCACGTTGACCGCCTGAGGCTCGCCGCCGATGGGCACCACCAGGCGATCCTCCAGCACCCTTAATAGCCGGGTTTGCAAGGCCAGCGGCATGTCACCGATTTCATCCAGGAACAACGTGCCCCCGTCCGCCTGTTGCAGCTTGCCACGCATGCCCTCCTTGCGGGCGCCAGTGAAGCTACCGCCGCGATAGCCGAACAGTTCGCTTTCAATCAGGCTTTCCGGGATGGCGGCGCAATTGAGCGCGACGAAAGCCTTGTCCGCACGCTGGCTGGCCTGGTGTACGGCCTTGGCGAAGGCCTCTTTGCCGGAACCGGTTTCGCCGTTGACCAGCAGCGGCACATCACGCTCGAATACGCGTAGCGCCTTGCGAAAATCGCTTTGCAACGCAGGATCGCCCAGGCAGATACCGGGCCGACGCTCAGGCTTGGCGGCAGCCACCGACGCCGGCACCGGCACACTGCGCGGCTGGCCGCGCAACGCCGCAAACAGATGCCGACCGTCCCGCGTAAGCAACGGCCAACTTGCCGTGGCATTGGCGCTGGCGCGGCCCAGCAGTTGATCCAGGGAGCATTCGAAAAGCGCTTCCACCGGCTGCCCCAGCAGGCCGCCGCGCACCTGCCCCAGCAGGTTCAAGGCACTTTGGTTGACCGCACAAATGCGCCCTTCCCCGTCGAACGCCAGCAGCCCTTCACTGAACAAGCCCACGGACTCCGCCTGCAGGTGAAAACGCAGTAGCCAGTGGTGCTCAAAGTGACGCAGGAAATAACAACTCTCGATCATCTTCGCCGACAGGTTAACCAGCGCCATGGTGTGGAACTGGCTTTGACGCGACACCGCTTCCCGCGCCGATGACACGTCCAGCACCGCCAGCAGTTCACCATGGTGATCGAACACCGGGCTCGCCGAACAGGTCAGTCCGGTGTGGCGACCGCGAAAATGTTCATCGCGGTGAATGGTCAACGACTGACGCTCCACCAGGCAGGTGCCGATGCCATTGGTGCCCTCGCAGGCCTCGCTCCAGTCGGCGCCGAGCCACAGCCCGGCGCCTTCGAAAATCTTGCGCTCGGACGGTGCGGTGACACAGTTGAGGATCACCCCGTGCGCATCAGTGAGCAACACGGCGTGGCCGGCGCCCGACAGTTGCTGATGCAGGCTGTTCATCTCGCTGCCGGCAATCTGCAACACCTGCTGCAGGCGCTCGCGGCTTTCCAGCAGACGGCCATGTTCGAGCACCGTGGGAGCGACGGTCAGCGCAGGGTCGAGGTGATAATCCTCCAGGCAACGCAGCCAGGAGCGGGCGATGGACGGGTCGCTGCCGGGGCCCTGGGAAAGGTCTTGCCCACGGGTGACGGTCAAGACTTGCTGGGCATGGCGACTGAAATGATCGTGACGCATGTTCTTATTATTCTCCCTGCGTGAGAACGCCCAGCATCCCCCAGCCACCCGGGCATTGCAATCCCGCGCCGGCCCACCGGTCACAGGCTGTACCGTTGATGGGACAAACTGTCACACCGGCTGTACCAAGGCTGGCACAGCAGCGCTTTTCAGCACTCGCCAACCCCCTGATTTAACTGACTTGCAAGGCAGTGGCCCGACCTTTGCTCTACGCTTTATCAAGCGCTTGCCGCGCTGCACTCCAATAAACATAAAAAGCCAGGAGATACCCACCATGCGTTACGCACACCCCGGTACTGAAGGCGCCATCGTTTCGTTCAAGGCCAAGTACGGCAACTACATCGGCGGCGAGTTCGTGGCGCCGGTCGATGGCAACTATTTCACCAATACCTCGCCGGTCAACGGCAAGCCAATCGCCGAATTCCCACGCTCCACCGCCAAAGACATCGACAAAGCGCTAGACGCAGCCCATGCCGCCGCCGACGCCTGGGGCAAAACCTCTGCCCAGGACCGCTCGCTGGTGCTGCTGAAGATCGCCGACCGTATCGAACAGAACCTCGAACTGCTGGCCATCACCGAAACCTGGGACAACGGCAAGGCCGTGCGTGAAACCCTCAACGCCGACATCCCGCTGGCCGCCGACCACTTCCGCTACTTCGCCGGCTGCATCCGCGCCCAGGAAGGCAGCAGCGCCGAAATCAACGAACACACCGCCGCCTATCACTTCCATGAGCCCCTGGGCGTGGTCGGCCAGATCATCCCGTGGAACTTCCCGCTGCTGATGGCCGCCTGGAAACTCGCCCCGGCCCTGGCCGCCGGCAACTGCGTGGTGCTCAAGCCCGCCGAGCAAACCCCGCTGGGCATCAGCGTGCTGATGGAAGTCATCGGCGACCTGCTGCCGCCAGGCGTGCTGAACGTGGTACACGGTTTCGGCAAAGAAGCCGGCGAAGCCCTGGCCACCAGCAAGCGCATCGCCAAGATTGCCTTCACCGGCTCCACCCCGGTGGGCGCGCACATCATGCATTGCGCCGCCGAGAACATTATTCCGTCCACCGTTGAACTGGGCGGCAAGTCGCCGAACATCTTCTTCGCCGACATCATGAACGCCGAACCGCAATTCATCGAGAAAGCCGCCGAAGGCCTGGTGCTGGCGTTCTTCAACCAGGGCGAAGTGTGTACCTGCCCATCCCGTGCGCTGGTGGAAGAGTCGATCTACGACGACTTCATGAAAGTGGTGATGAAGAAGGTCGAGGCGATCAAGCGTGGCGACCCGCTGGACACCGACACCATGGTCGGCGCCCAGGCGTCCGAGCAGCAGTTCGACAAGATCCTGTCGTACCTGGAAATCGCCAAGGGCGAAGGCGCCGAGTTGCTGGCCGGCGGCAAGGTCGAGAAGCTGACCGGCGATCTGGCCACCGGTTATTACATCCAGCCGACCCTGCTCAAGGGCACCAACAAGATGCGGGTGTTCCAGGAAGAAATCTTCGGCCCGGTAGTGAGCATCACCACCTTCAAAGATGAAGCCGAAGCCCTGGCGATCGCCAACGACACCGAGTTCGGCCTCGGCGCCGGCCTGTGGACCCGTGACATCAACCGCGCCTACCGCATGGGCCGGGCGATCAAGGCCGGCCGCGTGTGGACCAACTGCTACCACCTGTACCCGGCACATGCCGCGTTTGGCGGTTACAAAAAGTCCGGCGTGGGCCGCGAGACGCACAAGATGATGTTGGATCACTACCAGCAGACCAAGAACTTGCTGGTGAGCTACGACATCAATCCATTGGGCTTCTTCTAACCCAACACCGCCGGGGCAATAACCGCCCCCCGTAGGAGCGAGCTCGCTCGCGAAGAACCTCAACGATTACGCGGATAGCCTGGCTCTGCGCGGTGCTCTGAAGTTTTTCGCGAGCAAGCTCGCTCCTACATTACCCGGCGACAACTTGTCGGGACCAAAACAATAAGAATGAAAGGTACTTTCCCATGCCTAGCGAACCCACTAGTTCTTCCGTCGACTTCGAAAAAGTCGGCACCGACTACTTCCAACAACGCGAACTGAAAAAAGGCGCCGCCGGCTGGGTGCTGCTGGTCGGCCTTGGCGTTGCCTACGTGATCTCCGGCGACTACGCCGGCTGGAACTTCGGCCTGGCCCAGGGTGGCTGGGGCGGCATGTTCCTCGCCACCTTGCTGATGGCCACCATGTACTTGTGCATGTGCTTTTCCCTGGCCGAACTGTCGTCCATGATCCCCACCGCCGGCGGTGGCTACGGTTTTGCCCGCAGCGCCTTTGGCCCTTGGGGCGGGTTCCTGACGGGCACCGCGATCCTGATCGAATACGCCATCGCCCCCGCCGCCATCGCGGTGTTCATCGGCGCCTATTGCGAGTCGCTGTTCGGCATTGGCGGCTGGATGATTTACCTGGCGTTCTACATCATCTTCATCGGCATCCATATCTTTGGCGTGGGTGAAGCCTTGAAGCTGATGTTTGTGATTACCGCCGTCGCCGCCATTGCGCTGGGTGTGTTCCTGGTGGCGATGGTGCCGCACTTCAACGTCGCCAATCTGCTCGACATTCCAGTGACCGAAGCCAAGGGCGCCAGCACCTTCCTGCCATTTGGCTACGTCGGCGTGTGGGCGGCGATTCCGTATGCGATCTGGTTCTTCCTGGCGGTAGAAGGCGTACCGCTGGCGGCCGAAGAAACCAAGAACCCTAAGCGCGACCTGCCCCGCGGCCTGATCGGCGCCATTGTGGTGCTGACCAGTTTTGCCCTGTTGATCCTGGTGATTGCACCGGGCGGCGCCGGCACCTACGCGCTGATCAAGTCCGGCAACCCACTGGTTGAAGCGTTGGCGCTGTCGTATGGCGGCTCGACCTGGATGGGCAGCTTCGTCAACCTGGTCGGCCTGGCGGGCTTGATCGCCAGCTTTTTCTCGATCATTTACGCCTATTCGCGGCAGATCTTCGCGTTGTCCCGCGCCGGCTACCTGCCGCGCAAACTGTCCCAGACCAACAAAAGCAAGGCGCCGGTCCTGGCGCTGGTGATCCCCGGCATTATCGGTTTCGGCCTGTCACTGACCGGCCAGGGTGACCTGCTGATTCTGGTGGCGGTGTTTGGCGCGACCATTTCCTACGTGCTGATGATGGCCGCGCACATCACGCTGCGCATCCGTCGCCCCAAAATGGATCGTCCGTACCGCACGCCGGGCGGCATCTTCACCTCCGGCGTGGCGCTGGTATTGGCCTGCGTGGCCGTGGTGGCGGGCTTTCTGGTCGACCCGCGGGTGGTGATTGGCGCGGCGATCATCTATGGAGTATTAATTGCTTACTTTGCTTTCTACAGCCGGCATCACTTGGTAGCAGGCACGCCGGAAGAAGAATTCGCGGCGATCCAGGCCGCAGAGGCCGCCTTGCACTAAATGCCGTAAACCTCGACGCGGGCGCCTTACCCACAGTAGCCCGCGTCATCCAGGAGACACTGTATGGCAAGTTTTTCCCACGCGGTGGGTGCATCGACCTACCGCTTCGACAGCCTCAAGGACGTGATGGCCAAGGCCAGCCCCGCCCGTTCAGGGGACTTCCTCGCGGGCGTCGCCGCACAGAACGATGGTGAGCGGGTCGCAGCGCAAATGGCCTTGGCGAATATCCCGCTGAAACACTTCCTGCAAGAGGCGCTGATTCCCTATGAAAGCGACGAAGTCACCCGGCTGATCATCGACACCCACGATAAACAGGCGTTTACCGCCGTCAGCCACCTGACCGTCGGCGGCCTGCGCGACTGGCTGCTCAGCGATGCGGCCGATGAACAATCCCTACGTGCATTAGCACCAGGGCTGACACCGGAAATGGCCGCCGCCGTATCGAAGATCATGCGCGTGCAAGACCTGGTGCTGGTGGCGCAGAAGATCCGCGTGGTCACCCGGTTTCGCGGCACCCTGGGCCTGCGTGGCCGCTTGTCGACCCGCCTGCAACCCAACCACCCCACAGACGAACCGGCGGGCATCGCCGCGAGCATTCTCGACGGTCTGCTCTACGGCAACGGCGACGCGATGATCGGCATCAACCCGGCCACCGACAGCATCGCCTCGATCTGCGCCATGCTGGAGATGCTCGACGCGATCATCCAGCGCTACGAAATCCCCACCCAGGCCTGCGTGCTGACCCACGTCACCACCTCCATCGAAGCCATCAACCGTGGCGTCCCGCTGGATCTGGTGTTCCAGTCGATCGCCGGCACCGAGGCGGCCAACGCCAGTTTCGGCATCAGCCTGAGCCTGCTGCAGGAAGGCTACGAAGCAGGCCTGAGCCTGAACCGTGGCACCCTGGGGCAGAACCTGATGTATTTCGAAACCGGCCAGGGCAGCGCCTTGTCGGCCAACGCGCACTTCGGCGTCGACCAGCAAACCTGCGAAACCCGCGCCTACGCCGTGGCCCGACATTTCAAGCCGTTTTTGGTGAACACCGTGGTCGGATTTATCGGCCCCGAGTATCTGTACAACGGCAAACAGATCATCCGCGCCGGCCTCGAAGACCACTTCTGCGGCAAGCTGCTGGGAGTGCCGATGGGGTGCGACATCTGCTACACCAACCACGCCGAGGCCGACCAGGACGACATGGACACCCTGCTGACCCTGCTGGGCGTGGCCGGGATCAACTTCATCATGGGCATTCCCGGTTCCGACGACATCATGCTCAACTACCAGACCACCTCGTTCCACGACGCCCTGTACGCCCGCCAAACACTGGGTTTAAAGCCGGCGCCGGAGTTTGAACAGTGGCTGGCGAAAATGGGCATTTTCACGCAAGCCGACGGCAAAGTGCGCTTCGGCAACAGCCTGCCACCGGCGTTTCGCCACGCCTTGGCGCAATTGGGATGAAGGAGCCGCCCGTGCAACCAGACTTACCCGAAAACCCTTGGCTGGAACTGCGTCGCCTGACCCCGGCGCGCATTGCCCTGGGCCGGACCGGCACCAGCATCCCGACCAGCGCGCAGTTGGACTTCCAATTCGCCCACGCCCAGGCGCGGGACGCGGTCCACTTGCCCTTCGACCACGCCGGCCTCAGCACTCAGCTTGCCGAACGCGGGCGTGACAGCCTGTTACTGCACAGCGCCGCCCTCGACCGCCACAGCTACCTGCAACGCCCGGACCTGGGGCGGCGCCTGAGCGATGCATCGGCCCAGGCCCTGCGCGACCATGCGGCGGCCAACCCCGGCGGCGTCGACCTGGCCGTGGTGGTAGCCGATGGCCTGTCGGCGTTGGCGGTGCATAAACATACGTTGCCGTTTCTCACACGCATGGAAGAACAGACCCACGCCGAAGGCTGGTCCCTGTCGCCGGTGATCCTGGTGGAACAGGGCCGCGTCGCGGTGGCCGATGAGATTGGCCAGTTACTCGGCGCCAAGATGGTGGTGATCCTCATCGGTGAACGGCCGGGGCTGAGTTCGCCGGACAGCCTGGGCCTGTATTTCACCTACAACCCCAAGGTTGGCCTCACCGATGCGTACCGCAACTGCATCTCCAACGTGCGCCTGGAAGGCTTGAGTTATGGCATGGCAGCCCACCGCCTGCTGTATTTGATGCGCGAGGCCTGCCGTCGACAGTTGTCGGGGGTCAATCTCAAGGATGAGGCGCAGCTTCAGACCCTCGAGTCAGATGACCCGGACTTGATGAAAGGCAATTTCCTGCTCAGTCCGCCCACGGACTGATCCCCACACGATTGCGCTTTTTCGCGTCTTTAGGCAGCATCAAGTCACGGCCGCTCGCGTGGTCGTACCCCCTCTTTGGAAGTTGAGGCCTGGCATGCGGATCACTCAAGCGACCCTGGAACACCTGGACCTGTTGACCCCGTTGTTCGTCAAATACCGCGAGTTCTACGGGGCTCTGCCGTTCCCGGACTCCTCGCGGGCCTTCCTGGAAAAGCGCCTGCGCCGCAAGGAGTCGGTGATCTACCTGGCCCTGGCCGATGACGACGACAAGCGCTTGCTCGGGTTCTGTCAGCTGTATCCGAGCTTTTCTTCGTTGTCGCTCAAACGTGTGTGGATTCTCAACGACATCTACGTCGCCGAAGACGCGCGCCGGCAACTGGTGGCGGATAACCTGATGCGCACGGCGAAGAAGATGGCCAAGGAAACCCATGCCGTGAGGCTGCGGGTATCGACCAGCAGCAACAATGACGTGGCGCAGAAGACGTATGAGTCGATGGGGTTTCGCGAAGACACCGAGTTCAAGAACTACGTGCTGCCGATCAGCGAAGACTGACCCAATCCCCCAAGCGCCATAAAATCCCTGTGGGAGAGGGCTTGCTCCCGATAGCGGTGGGCCAGTCAGACTATTTATAACTGACACGTGCCCATCGGGGGCAAGCCCCCTCCCACATTTGGTTCTGTGGTGCTCTGGGAGCCGAGTGCCATGACATCACCCGCTACAAAACCCACACGTTTTTCACTTCCCAATCCGTATAATGCCGGCCTTTCAGGGTTGTAAGAAGCCCGACAAATACTTGTAGCCTTATTACCCGAGCCTCCGCACAGGCCTGCTGAGCAGGGCCATTCACACAGGTGCCATCCATGGATTTCAACCCGCTTGACCTTATCCTGCATCTCGACGTCTACCTCGACCTGCTGGTAAAAAATTACGGTCTGTGGATCTACGCCATTCTGTTCCTTGTAATCTTTTGCGAAACCGGCCTGGTGGTCATGCCTTTCCTGCCGGGTGATTCATTACTCTTCATTGCCGGCGCGGTGGCGGCGGGCGGCGGCATGGACCCGGTCTTGCTCGCGGGCCTCTTGATGTTGGCGGCGATCCTCGGCGACAGCACCAACTACGTGATCGGACGAACAGTCGGCGAACGCCTGTTCAGCAACCCGAACTCGAAAATCTTCCGCCGCGACTACCTGCAAAAAACCCACGATTTCTACGACAAACACGGCGGCAAAACCGTGACCCTGGCGCGCTTCCTGCCGATCCTGCGGACCTTTGCACCGTTCGTCGCCGGCATCGCGAAAATGCCCTACCCGCGCTTCTTCGGCTTCAGCGTGCTGGGCACCGTCTTCTGGGTCGGCGGCCTGGTGACCCTCGGCTACTTCTTCGGCAACGTACCGTTTATCAAGAAAAACCTCTCGCTGCTGGTGGTGTTCATCATCCTGCTGTCGCTGGTGCCGATGATCATTAGCGTGTTCCGCAGCCGCTTTGGCCGCGCGTCCTCCGAAGCCAAGCCGCAGTAACCGGCGATGTGGTCCCTCAGCGCCTGGCGTCGCCGGCGCCTGCTGGCCAAGCACCCGATTGCCGATGACACCTGGCAGCGGGTGCGCGAGCACCTGACCTTCCTCGACGGCATCAGCGCCGAGCAAGACCAATGGCTGCGCGAAGCCTGCGTGGTGTTTCTCGCCGAAAAACACCTCACCGCCCTGCCCGGCGTCGAGCTGCACCAGGAACAACGCCTGCTGCTCGCCGCCCAGGCGCAACTGCCCCTGATGAACCTCGGCGACCTCGATTGGTATCAGGGCTTCCACGAGATCGTGCTGTACCCCGACGACTTCCTCAGCCCGCAACGCCATCGCGATGCCAGCGGCGTCGAGCACGAGTGGGACGGCGAGCACAGCGGCGAAGCCTGGCAACAAGGCCCGGTGATCCTCGCCTGGCCCGGCGTGCTGGCCAGCGGCAATTGGGAAGGCTACAACCTGGTGATCCACGAGCTGGCGCACAAGCTCGACATGCTCAACGGCGACGCCAACGGCCTGCCGCCGCTGCACCACGACATGCGTGTGCAAGAGTGGGCCAGCGTGATGCAAGGCGCCTACGACGAGCTTAATCGCCAGTTGGACGCCAACCCCGACGCCGAAACAGCCATCGACCCCTACGCCGCCGAAAACCCGGCGGAATTTTTCGCCGTCACCAGCGAATATTTTTTCAGCGCACCGGATTTACTGATCCACAGTTATCCACAGGTGTACGCGCAACTGAGCCGCTTTTACCGCCAGGACCCTCTAGCCCGCCTCTCCCAGCTGCAAGCGCACGACCCGCGTTATCAGCCGCAAGGCGAATGACTGTACGACGTCTGGTGCATGGCATCGGCGTCAGAATATGCCTATAATCGCCGCCACTTTTAGGCCAATCCGGCCATGTCCATGGCCAACTACGGGGGCAACGCCCAATGAGCTACAGCAAGATTCCGGCTGGCAAAGACCTGCCGAACGACATCTACGTCGCCATCGAGATTCCGGCCAACCACGCGCCGATCAAATACGAAATCGACAAAGACAGCGACTGCCTGTTCGTTGACCGGTTCATGGCCACCCCGATGTTCTACCCGGCCAACTACGGTTTCATCCCCAACACCCTGGCTGACGACGGCGACCCCCTCGACGTGCTGGTCGTAACCCCTTACCCGGTTACCCCAGGCTCGGTTATCCGCGCGCGTCCAGTCGGCATCCTGCACATGACCGACGACGGCGGCGGCGATGCCAAAGTCATCGCAGTCCCCCACGACAAGCTGTCCCAGCTGTACGTGGACGTGAAGGAATACACCGACCTGCCGCCACTGCTGCTGGAACAGATCAAGCACTTCTTCGAGAACTACAAAGACCTCGAAAAAGGCAAATGGGTGAAGATCGAAGGTTGGGGCAACGCAGACGCCGCCCGCGCCGAGATCATGAAGTCGGTCGCAGCCTACAAAGGCTGATACCTGCTCCTCATTGCTGCGGCAATCAAAAAAGCCCCGATCATTCGGGGCTTTTTTTGTCGGAAAAACTAAACATCAAGTTCAATACTTAACACTCTATGTTGAACTAACAAGCAACAAAGAAAGATCAGGCTACAACTAAGCAAAAACCTACACCGGCAATTGAACGCATGGTTTATTTGATCTGTTTTTCCGGCCAGTAAACTCTGCGTTTATGAATACATCAGGTGATCGCTTAAAAGCGTTATTACGGGAAGTTCATCTTTCCGCTTCCGACTTCGCCAAGAACCGCGGTGTCACGCCTCAACACGTGAACAACTGGTTCAAACGCGGCGTCCCCATGGGCCGACTCAACGAAATCGCAGAACTGCTGTGCGTCTCCAGCCGTTGGCTGCACGCCGGCGTAGGCCCTAAACACCCACCGGCCAACTTCCTGTTGGAAGGTCACGATGCAAGGAAAGCATTGCCCACCCGCGAAGAAAGCGGCAAATACCTCACCGGCCCCGTCCGTCCTCCGGAAACCATCGACGTGGAGATCGCCCTCCATCCGTCCTTCACCTCAACCGAACGCATCCGCCTCTCCCGTCACACCCTCGACACCTTAAACGTAAACCCCGACCGCGCCCTCGGCGCCTACATGGTCGATAACAGCATGGTCGACATCATCCAACAAGGCGCCACGCTCGCCATCGACCGCGGCCGCACCCAAATCGTCGACGGCGAAATCTACGCCGTCGAACACGACGACATGCTGCGCATCAAATACCTCTACAACCGCCCCGGCGGCGGCCTGCGCATGCGCAGCCACAACGCCGGCGAACACCCCGACGAATACCTGACCTTCGATCAACGCTTCGAACAGAACTTCCAGATCGTCGGCTGGGTGTTCTGGTGGTCCACCCTCAACAACCGCCGCCCACCCGTGCCGCTGGATGAACACCTACTGGGCTGGGAAGGCTCTAAATCCGATCCGGAGGTGGGCAACTGAGGGGAATGTGGGTATCATGCGCCGCACATTTGGCAGGGGTTGGTTTTAGGCTATTCACCCTGCCAGGCGATGCGGAAAAACGCCCGCGGATGCCCCGACTATTCAGCCAGACGCGATGTTGGCTGAGCGATTTGAAGGCTGCTGAGGTTTGTCAAAAACAAGCTGAGGCAGTCCCCGAGAAGCCGGCCACAAGCCGGCTTTTTAATGCCTGCAGTCATCGAAATCCAAATACCCAACGCCAACCAAACATTCAGCCAATAGCGGGCCGCATATCGCCCTGCCCGCCTCTCAAGTCGCGTCACCTAGGCTGCAAACACTCCACCGCTCGTTCCGCCACCAGCTTCGCCATCTCCACCAAATGCATCACCGCCCTCTGCGGCGCAGCCAGCGGCTCCCCGAGCACCTGCGATGTCGCCACCGCACATTGCAGCAACTCAGCCACACGCACCCAGGCATCCTCGAAGCTCAGTTCTTCATTGACAGTAAAGGGGTTGGCCGCAGGCGATGACGGTGAATCCGAAACAACGTTATCCATAGCAAAACTCCTAGCAGTAAGTGAATACCACCGTCCTTTCGCGACTAAACGAGCAGAGGTGGCGGCTGTGCACAGGTTAGTCGACCGGCCGCTAGGCACCGGCGCACCCGGAGGTGCCCTGCGCACAGCCACCATAAAGTGCAGATGAGAAGACACCTGTCTTTGGGATGGCGCGTGCGCCTAGCGAAGTCCGGGCGACTAAACCCGATCACTGAATTTGCAGTGACGGACCGCAGCCTAGTCACGGAATTTCGCTGGCGCAAGCGGCTGGGATTCTCTAGGAAACGTCCTGCAAATGAAAGGGATCGATACTGCTGGCCGTTCAACCAATTGTCTCTTTTAAGTTGACAGTAAGACGCCTCCCAGCCGATTTATCCCCCGCGTCCCACCCATTAATCTGTGCCCATGTTGAACGCAACGCCCAACCCACTTAAACAAAAAAGGATTCAACCATGAGCACGCCAACCTACAACCGCTTGAACAAAGACGACGCCGTAGTCCTGCTGGTCGACCACCAGACCGGCCTGATCTCCCTGGTGCAGGACTTTTCGCCCAACGAGTTCAAAAACAACGTGCTGGCCCTGGCGGACCTGGCCAAGTTCTTCAACCTGCCGACGATCCTCACCACCAGCTTCGAGCAAGGCCCCAACGGCCCGCTGGTGCCGGAGTTGAAGGCGATGTTCCCGGACGCGCCGTACATCGCCCGTCCTGGTCAGATCAACGCGTGGGACAACGAAGACTTCGTCAAAGCGATCAAGGCCACCGGGCGTAAGCAGATCATCATTGCCGGTGTGGTGACGGATGTGTGCGTGGCGTTCCCGACGTTGTCGGCACTGGCGGAGGGGTTTGAGGTGTTTGTGGTGACGGATGCGTCGGGCACGTTCAATACCACGGTGCAGCAGGCGGCGTGGAGCCGGATGACGCAGGCCGGTGCGCAGTTGATGAACTGGTTTTCGGTGGCGTGTGAGTTGCAACGCGACTGGCGCAACGATATCGAAGGCCTGGGCAATCTGTTGTCCCAGCGTATTCCGAACTATCGCAACTTGATGAATGGTTATGCGGCGCTGACGGCGCAGCAGGCTCAGTAAGGCCGCCTGTCAGGACAAGCCTGACCAGCACCGCTGGCCAGGCTCATGTCGTCAAATCACCCGATACTCCCCTTCAATCACCTCACTTGAACCAAACGCTTGGCTCAGGTGCGTTTCCACCTCTGTCAGTTGCGCTTGACGTTTGCGCAAATGCTCGAGGTTGCCTTCTTGTTCCACTAGAATCTTCTCGAACCCCTTGATTTGCGGTGCAAAGATTTCCATCACCTTGTCGTGGTCTTTGAGCAGTTTCATGGGCTCAGCGAAGTGGCTCTTGACCACTTCGGCAAGGTCATTCTGCAGTTGTTTGAGTTCGGTTTCCGCGCGCTGCTGCTGGGCAACGCTGATGACGTCGGTCAGTACCTGGATGCCCGCGCCGATGGGCCCCGCCCAGCGGCTGATGTTGGCGGCCAGTTTAGTGGCTTCCCAGGGTTTGAACTTGTAGACATATCCGGTGAGGTTCTTGAGGGTTTCACGGGCAAGGAACACGCCGTTCTTAATGCTTTCGACTGGGATCTTCGAGACAGCACTCAACGCCCTGCTAGAGGCAGATAAGGCCGATGCAGTGATGCTGTCGGCAAAGTCCGACGAGCAGTCCAACTGATGTTCGATGCTGGCACTGATGCCATTCATGATGGTCGAGGACTGGTTGAATGCAGTGCTGAACAGGAAGTCGATGCGGAATCGCAACTTCTCTCCGATGTCGTTCTTGGTGAAACCGATTTCCGCTTCAAGAAAGGCATGCACCTGATCACGCGGCAAGGTGCGAATGCTGTTGAGCAGATCTTTTTCCAGGTTACTGAGCTCCTGGTAAAGATTACCGACGGTGGCCAGGACTTTGCGTTTGCCTTCGTCAATATCTTCCTGAATACGTGCCGAGTCACGACGCTGGTTGGCAGCAAGAAGTTCGAACCTGATCAGCTCATCCTTGGCGACACTAATTTTTTTGCCCAGCACATCACGGACCACATCGATTCCGGTTTTCTTGATCAGGGTTTCACGCCCGCTGCCGTCAAGAACGTGTTGGGTCACTCGTTTGAGCTCGTCGATCCGCGAACGCTGGTCATACAGATCCTTTTGTTCCAGCCAAAACTCCAGCCCACGACTGTTGGGGTTGGACGCGACGCAGACCACGTTGACAGCTTTGCGCTCGGCGGGTGTCAGGTCAACAAAACGCTGTAGTTTGTCGAGTAGGTTGGTCTTCTTGATGGTGCTTTGCTGCTGAAATTCTTCAGCGTCGCGCAGGTCGGCCACTTCATCCATCTTATTAATGATGAAGATCGTCGAGCTCAATTTATTGAGGTCACGCAATACCCAGCGGACGATGTCCTGGTGGCTTTCCTTGAGTGGGTTCGTCGCATCGACCACGTAGAAAATCAGATGTGCTTCGGAGATGTAGTTCTTGGTGATATCGCCGTACTGGATCAGAGCACCGTTTTCCGCGGTTTTTTCCTTGTCACCAAAAAGACCGGGGGTATCGACGATTTCGCAGCGGTCTTGCAGGTTTTCGGGCCGGTAGATCGCCAGCGCGTCCGAAGACTCGTTTGTGTCGATCTTCATGTCCTTCATCACCTGGCCCAACCAGCCGGCAACTACACTGGTCTTGCCATCGGAGAACGCGCCCAGCAGGGCGATGCGCAGCGTATCGGCCTGGACATCACCAATGGCTTTTTTGATCTTGTCGATATCCTGGGCCACGTCCAACCCCAGTTTTTCCAGCTCACCTACCAGGTTTTGGAGGTTGTCGAGCGAGTGAATCACCTCGGTCTTGCTGGCGTTGAACTGCTTAAATTGTTCCATGGGGCTTAGCTTCCACTTGATTTTTCAACGCCTGGATAGAGGCAATTTTTTCGTCGAACAAGGCGCCGACGTCAGCCATTTTGCGGCGCTCATCATCCAGCGGGCTCAGGGTTGAGCCTTCAATCTGGGTCTTGATTTGCGCCAGCATGGCCTGGGTATCCTGTTCGAACGTCTTTTCGCTCGCAACGCGTTCTTTCTTGATGGCTTCAGTGATATTGGCTTGTGCTTCGGCGATCTTCTTGTTGCGTCCGCCGAAGAGGTAACTCAACCCTGCGGCAAGGATTCCGACGACACCGCCGATCACGGCGCCAATGATGTTACCCACCCCAGGGAAGAAGAACGTACCGATCGTGAAACCACTCGCGGCATACCCTCCGATACTCAGTAGGAAACCGCCGAAGTCGGAAAAGTTGAAGTCGATTGCATCCATCGCGCTGGATAGCGAAATTGAACCACTGGCCGCGGTGTTCAAGCGTTGTTGAAAACTAACCCGCTCCGCGTTCTCTTGCAGACGCTTGAGTGCCCGCTCAATACTTTGTGACAGTTGCTGCAGAACCTCTTCCTGGCTCTCTTCCAGACGTTTGGCAAGTTGTTCTTGGCCCGCACTGACGTGTACCTGGATCACCCGCTCTACTTCATCCTTATCACTGAAGTGCTCTTCGACCGCTGCACGTGCGGCACTACTCAGGTCATTGAAAAAAATACCGAGGGCATTGCTGCGGCGTTTGGTGAAGCTGGTTTTCAGCTCTTCAAAACTGAGCCGAATGGATTTCTGACACTCTAGGATTTCCGCACCGATCTTGTCGGAAAATGCCTGGTGCTCATCCCGTTGTTTCTTCAGATCATTCACGGTGTCTTGCAGCAAACGCAGGACTTTACGCTTGTTGCTTTCAACGATATCAACCTCAAAGTTGGCGCATGCTTGGCCAATGACTTCGTGCAACTGGTCCAACTGGCTGAAACTGCGCATAGCTTGGCGGCTGGAGAAGTCCTGCTGATAGGCTCGTTGCGACTTCAGCAGGTCAGTACGGCTGGGGTGGATACTGCTCAGGCCGCGCTCATCGAATGCTACGCCGGTCAGGCCGAGCAACCCTTGCAGACTCTGGCAACCACTGACCAATTCGGCGCCGAGAATGTCTTCGAGCACCTCGCGGGTCTGCTGGCGGGTTGCGAGTGCGTCCTTGTGGGTACGCTCCAGCGACTCGCGATCAGTGTCGAACTCATAGGAGTCCGCCTTGCCGCGCAGGTTGCAGATGGCGTAAACCTTGGCGTCACGATTGAGGTAGTGTTTGATCTTTTGGGCCGTCTCGGCCTCCGGTTTCTTGTTGGTACCGTTGACGTAAAACACCAGGTGGGCCTTGGCGATAGCCGCCTGGACCATCTTTTCATACTTGCTTTCGTTACCCTCGATACCGGGAACGTCAATCAGGTGGAAGCTCTTGCCCTGATGGTTGAACTCGTAGATCACATTATCCTGGGTGAAATCCGCACGACCAGTCCCGACGATTTCACCGTCGATCTGTTCGGCACAGCGCTGCAGGCGCTCCAGTTCTTTCTGCTGTTTCAGCAGGGTCGGCAGCCTGTCGCTGACCAACTCGCTCAAGGAATGTTGTTCGCGCATGGTGGTGTCCGGGAGTCGACGAATGAGAAATAAGTGCCGGGCAAAAAGACGCCGACCTTAAAGCAATTGGGCGTAACCCAAGACTCCCGCGATGACACCGAACGCCAAACCCACGGCCAGACCGATCACCAGCTTCACTGTTGCACGCCGCTCTGAAGCAACGCGTGCTACCTCAGCCTGGCGCTGAGTTTCGAGCAATTGCGATTGGCTGGCTTGCAACTGAGCACTTTGCTCCGTCAGTTGCTGCTGACTGCGCTGGCAGTCGCTGCGTGCGCCTTGTAACTGCTGGCCAACCTGTTGCAGTTCACCCTGGGCCTGGCCCAGCATGCTCTGGCTTTCACTCAGGCGCGTTTCGGTGCCTTGCAGCGCTTGGCGCGTGTTATCCAAATCGCTCTGGGTATGATTAAGCCGCTCTTTGCAGAAGGTGTAATCCTGCTGGGTATGCTCGAGTTGCTGGCGGGTGCTTAACAGGTCGCGCTGGGTCTGGTTGACTAGGGCGCCAATGTCGTCCCCCAGCGCGGCAACGTCTTCGCAGAAGCTGACATAACGCGTACTGAGTTCATCAATAAGCGCGTCGCTTTTCTCCGAGAACACCGCCTGGATATCACTGACGGTGGCCTGGTTTCTTTTGATCAGCGCCTGGCGTTTCTTTTCTTCAAACAGAATGCGCAGGCTTTCAATGATCGTGCTTTTCCCAGCGTTTGTTTCGCCGAAGAAGGCGATGGTGAAGTTGTCCCACTCGGCATGTTTCTCGAGATAGGTAATCTCGGAGTCGAACCGCAACTTCATTTCGCCGAGCTTTTCTTTAACGCTGGCGAGGTGGGCATTGCCCTTGTCGTTACTGACATCAAGCCTGGAAACGTCTTCCAGTGCAGTGGCGATATCACTCGCCACACGCGCATACAGCTTGGAGAAATCCTGAGCCTTACTCATATCGTCCCTTAATAATGTATCCAGGTGTACTACGCTTCAGGCGGCTAAATTGCATTTTGCCATCATCGGTGTCAAGTTGATCGGCAGTGCACTGCAAGATCCAATTGGCGGCGGTCCGGCTAAGACGTTCCCCCCTACTCTCCCTGCGCAATCACCCCCTGCAAAATCCCCACCTTCCTCTGCAACTGCTTGATATGCGCCTTCTCAGCGCGCAGCGCAGAACGCAGCTCCCGGTTCTCAGCCTCCCAGATCCGCCCCCAGCGTGCGTCTCTGCGGCAGGTAAGCGCCATTTTCCAGAGTTCACGCAGCCGCAAGTATTGCAGCAGGAGGACCAGCAAGATGCTCCCCAGCACTACCAGCGCCCCTGTCGAGACTGCTTCTGCCATAGTCATGTGTACTTCCTTGGGTGTGTTCGATTTGTTTAAACGACAGCCACACGATATGTAGTGATAGACGACAGGTCTAGAATGTAGACTTATACAGGTAAAGTATTCGCGCACATGGAGAGGGTATGAAACGCAAGCAATCCATCGAACAGGTTCGCTGGGACCTGGCACTTCGCTATCGTTTGATCGAAACCGTCGTCTGGTGGGAGGGCCGGCTGACCACGGGCCACTTGATCCAGAGCTTTGGTATCAGCCGTCAGCAGGCGTCCAAAGACATCAATACGTACATCACCGAACATGCGCCTAAAAACCTTACATATGACAAAAAAATAAAGGGCTATGTGCCAAGCAAAACGTTCAAGCCGCTGTTCATCGACGACAGCGCGAGCGCCTATTTGCACCTGCTTTATCAAAACCACGAGCGCGCGCCCCACATTGATGGCTTGGCGTTGGCCTATGCGCATACCAAGGTTCTGGATGTTCCGGATCGGCCCATCCGCCCGGAAATTCTGCGCCCTCTGTTAAAGGCTTGCCGCGATGGCCTGCGCCTGGAGACCGAGTATGTGTCGCTGAATTCGCCCCAGGTCGATATCCGCCTGATCGCACCACACACCCTGGTCTACACCGGCATGCGCTGGCACGTGCGCGCGTACTGTGAGAAGAATCGAGAGTACCGGGACTTTGTGTTGAGCCGGCTGCGGGGCGAGCCTGGTTTGCTGGACGGATCAGAGAACACCCAGGCGCTGGACGATGACTGGAACACCGAAATACCCGTGATCATCGCGCCTGACGGGCGGTTGAGCGCGGCACAAAAGGCGATCATCGAAACCGACTTTGGCATGGTTGACGGCCAGCTCGTTGTGCCCAGCCGCAGGGCGCTGGTGAAGTATGTCCTGCAGCGTTATCAGATTGATGCACGCAACCTGGACCCGAACCCTGAAGCGCAACAGATTGTGGTCACGAACCTCAAGGACTTGAGACCGTGGCTCTATGACTAACGGATGCTGCAGCGCCGCCGCTTGACTCTCCCCTATACGGCAGCCCCTACTCTGCAGGCCCCTTTTCAGGACTCGCCCCCATGGCTCAGCGCATTCTGGTCATCCTCGGTCACCCCTGCGGTTCCAGCTTCTGTTCGGCGCTGGCAGACACCTACATCCAATCGGCAACAAACGCTGACCATGAAGTACGCGTCCTACGGCTGGGCGCGCTGGCTTTCGACCCTGTCCTGCATAACGGCTACAACGACATTCAAGCCCTGGAGCCCGATTTGCTCGGCGCCCGGGAAGATATCCTTTGGGC
Organism: Pseudomonas marginalis; assembly: GCF_024169655.1. Taxonomy (GTDB): domain Bacteria; phylum Pseudomonadota; class Gammaproteobacteria; order Pseudomonadales; family Pseudomonadaceae; genus Aquipseudomonas; species Aquipseudomonas paraveronii. The sequence goes on from NZ_JALJWV010000001.1 coordinate 5,515,541, forward strand.
CAGCCATTTGGCGTTTGTCTTCCCGATTTGGTGGGGTGGTATTCCGGCCTTGATGAAGGGCTTCATAGATAGAGTTTTCCTACCCGGCTTTGCCTTCAAGTACCGTGCAGGCAAGGCATTTCCTGACAAACTATTGCATGGCCGAACCGCGCATTTACTGGTGACCATGGACACGCCGCCGTGGTATTACCGCTGGTTCTACCGCATGCCGGGCATCCATCAGATGCGTAAGACGACACTGGAGTTTTGCGGCATCACGGTGACCAAGACCTTGTTGCTCGGCCCGGTGTTGGGCTCCACGTCCGCGCAGCGCAATCGCTGGCTGACGCGGGCCGGCGGATTATTTGAAAAAGGGCGTTTTCATGTTCATCGGCAAAGCCGCGCAACTGTCGGGCACGACCATCAAGGCGATTCGTCACTATGAGGCGATCGGCCTGCTGCCCACCCCGCAGAGAGAGGGACGGTATCGGGTCTATTCGACGCAGAGTGTCGAGCGGCTGATGGTGATCAAATGTGCTCAGCAGTTGGGTTTCAAACTCAAGGAGCTGCAGGCCATTTTGCAGGGGCACCAGGGCGACGCGCTGCCCTGGGAGCGTGCGAGCCAGGCGATTGCTCGCAAGCAAGAGGAGCTGGCGCGGCAGATGGCGGCACTGCAGAAGATGCAGGCGGGGCTGGCCGAGTTTGACGCAATGCTTAAACATTCAAACGACAATTGCACAATAAATACAAATTAGACAAACAATATAAATCAGGCTAGTGTCGCGCTTTCGCCCCGCTGATCGTCAGGAACGCGCCATGGCCACACCCTCGTATTTCAAGCTCAAAACCTGCTTTTCCACGTGGGAGCGTGCCTGATGAGCGCGGCACCACTGGCGGTTTACGGGCTCAGTGCGTTACGCGCCACGCTGTCGCGCCAAGACATGCTGCACGCGGTGGAACAGGCATTGATCAGCCACGCCGACGGCCGCATCGTGGCCCCGCCGCCGGGGGTGTTGCTGTTTGAAAACCCGCCGGGGGACTGTCATATCAAGTCCGGCTATGCGAAAGACGGTTCGGTGTTTGTGGTCAAGCTGGCGATGGGCTTTTACGAGAATCCTTCCCACGGCCTGGAGACCAATAATGGCCTGGTATTGGTGTTCGATTCTCACACCGGCAAGACCCGCGCCGTCCTCAATGACGAAGGCTGGCTGACCAGTTGCCGCACTGCCGCCGCCGGTGCCCTGGCTGCGCGGGCCGGGGCGCCTCGGCGGGTGAGCGCGTTAGGGATAATCGGCAGCGGGCATCAGGCGCAACTGCAGGCACGCTGGACCTGCGAACTGCTGGGAATCGAGCGTGTAGTGATCTGGGCGCGCGCCCCTGACAAGGCGCAATATCTCGCCAGGACACTGACTCAAGAGGGGTTCAAGGCCCAAACAGCCGACAACGTTGAGGCTGTTTTCGCACAGTGCAATCTGGTGATTACCTGCACGCCGTCGACCCAGGCACTCGTGCCGGCCGCCGTGGTCCGTAAAGGCACGCATATTGTCGCCCTGGGTGCAGACAGCCCTGGCAAACAGGAACTGGACCCGCTACTGCTGCAACGGGCACGCGTGCTCATGACCGATGACCGCAGCCAATGCGTCGACCATGGCGAAATGAGCCACGCAGTACGGGCCCATTTGATCAGCGACCACGCCGACGTTTCCCTCGGCCATGTGCTGGCCGGCAAGGCGTGCGGACGTTTCAGCGACGACGACCTGACCATCGCCGACTTGACCGGCCTGGCCGCTCAGGACATCGCGCTGGCCACCCTCGCGGTGCAGCGCATGCAGGCCGTGAACTGACAACTGTTCGGACGCCTGCGTACAATCACCGTTCCTTTTCCCTGTGCCCGGTTAACCCATGGTCGATATCGCGTTCATCAAGGCAACCGCCGACGGCATCGCCGCCCTGCTCTATCCGGACCTGGAAGCCGTGGTACACGACCTGCGCAGCGGGCGTATTGCCCACATCGCCAATGGCTTTTCCCGACGTCAGGTCGGAGATGAATCGCTGATCACCGATTTGGCTGAGTTGGCCGCCGGACCCGACGTAGTCGGGCCGTATGAAAAGACCGGCCTCAACAGCCGTCAGTTGCGTTCGATCTCCCTCGTCGCCCGCGCGGCAAACGGGGAGCCCAACGCCTTGTTGTGCCTGAACTTCGATGTAACCGCACTGGCCCAAGTGCAGAAACTGCTCAGCGGCTTTGCCGTAGGCCAGCAGTCCCAGGCGCGCCCAGAATCGCTGTTCAGTGGCGATTGGCGGGAAAAACTCAATGAGATCATCGAAACCCTCGCCGCTGCGAATCATTTGAAACCCGCCGATTTCGGCCGAGGGGAAATCATCCAGGTGCTGGTACAGGCACGGGAGCACGGCTTGCTGGATGTGCGTAATTTTGTCGACTACGTCGGCGATTACTTCAAGATTTCCCGGGCCAGTGTGTATAACTATTTGCGTGCCGCTGCGGTGCAGTAATAGGCGAGCGCACAATCGGCTCACAAAATGAGCCGAATAAACGATGTATTCGGCTCACCCCTGTTGCACAGCCTGCAGCAGGCGTTGGCCGGGTCGTCTGAACCACCCCCGCTCATTTGCCCCCATCCCCCATGTCTGCTAGTGTCGCGCCGGTTTACCGTCTACCGGAATAGCCGCCATGGCCCGCAAAAAAGTTGCACTCGATTTCGAACAATCCCTCGCCGACCTGCAAACCCTGGTCGAGCGTCTGGAGAACGGCGAGTTGTCGCTGGAAGACTCGCTGACCGCGTTTGAACAAGGCATCGGCCTGACCCGTGACTGCCAGAGCGCGTTGGCGCAGGCGGAGCAGAAGGTCCAGGTGTTGCTGGAACGCGACGGGGAGTTGGCTGAAGAACCTTTCGATGCGGAACAGCCGGAATGATCGACGCGTATCAGGCCAGTAGCCAAGCCCGGGTCAATGCGGCGCTGGAGCCCTTGTTTGTTGCGCCAAGCCCCGAAATCAAACGTCTCTATGAGGCCATGCGCTACAGCGTCATGAATGGCGGCAAGCGTGTGCGCCCGTTGCTGGCGTATGCGGCATGCGAAGCCCTCGGCGCGCCCGCCGAACAAGCCAATGGCGCGGCCTGTGCGGTGGAGTTGATTCACGCCTATTCGCTGGTGCATGACGATTTGCCGGCGATGGACGACGATGACCTGCGTCGCGGTCAGCCGACCACCCATAAAGCCTTTGACGAAGCCTGCGCGATTCTCGCCGGTGATGGCCTGCAAAGCCTGGCGTTCAGCGCGCTGCTGGACCCGAGCTTGAGCAGCGTGAACGCCGAGATCCGTTTGCGCATGGTCACTGCCCTGGCGGTGGCCGCAGGCCCTGCCGGTATGGTCGGTGGCCAGGCCATCGATCTTGGTTCGGTGGGCCAGAAGCTCGATCAACCGGCACTCGAACACATGCACCGGCACAAGACCGGCGCCCTGATCGAAGCCGCCGTCCACTTGGGCGCCCTGGCCAGTGGTCGTGCCAACGCCACGCAATTGGCGGCCTTGCAGGTCTACTCCCGGGCCATCGGCCTGGCGTTCCAGGTGCAGGACGACATTCTCGACGTAGAAAGTGACACCGCCACCCTGGGCAAACGCCAGGGTGCCGATATCGCACGGGACAAACCGACTTATCCTGCGCTGCTCGGGCTGGATGCCGCCAAGGCTTACGCCCTGGAACTGCGCGACCAGGCCCTGGCCGCCCTGCGACCTTTCGACGCGGCGGCCGAGCCCCTGCGTGACCTGGCGCGGTACATCGTCGAACGTCGCTACTGATAACAGCGGCCATTACGGCCGCATATCGGTCAAGTTCGGCGCTCTGCGTGGGCAGTTTGCGATGCTTGAGGTAAACTGCCGCCTCTTCTATACCTATAACGATTCGCCTGATGCCCACGACGTTTCAAGAGATTCCCCGCAAACGCCCGTCCACGCCCCTGCTCGACCGTGCTGCCACGCCGGACGGCCTGCGGCGTCTGGGTGAAACCGAGCTGGTAACCCTGGCCGATGAATTGCGCCTGGAATTGCTCTACACGGTCGGCCAGACCGGTGGGCATTTCGGTGCCGGCCTGGGCGTCATCGAGCTGACCATCGCGCTGCATTACGTGTTCGACACCCCGGACGACCGGCTGGTGTGGGACGTGGGCCATCAGGCGTATCCGCATAAAATCCTCACCGGCCGTCGCGAGCGCATGAGCACCCTGCGCCAGAAGGACGGCATCGCCGCCTTCCCGCGCCGCTCGGAGAGCGAGTACGACACCTTTGGCGTCGGCCACTCCAGCACCTCGATCAGTGCCGCACTGGGCATGGCGATTGCCTCGCGCCTGCAAGGCAGCGATCGCAAGGCGATTGCAGTGATCGGTGACGGCGCGCTGACCGCCGGCATGGCCTTCGAGGCGCTGAACCATGCGCCGGAAGTAAACGCCAACATGCTGGTGATCCTCAACGACAACGACATGTCGATCTCGCGCAATGTCGGCGGCCTGTCCAACTACCTGGCGAAGATCCTGTCCAGCCGGACCTACGCCAGCATGCGTGAAGGCAGTAAGAAAGTGCTGTCGCGCCTGCCCGGCGCGTGGGAAATCGCCCGCCGCACCGAAGAATATGCCAAGGGCATGCTGGTGCCCGGCACGCTGTTCGAAGAGCTGGGCTGGAACTACATCGGCCCCATCGACGGCCACGACCTGCCGACCCTGATCGCCACGCTGCGCAACATGCGTGACCTCAAAGGCCCGCAGTTCCTGCACATCGTCACCAAAAAAGGCAAAGGCTTCGCCCCGGCGGAAGTCGACCCGATCGGTTACCACGCGATCACCAAGCTCGACCCCCTGGACGCGCCGGCCGCCGCGCCGAAAAAAGCCAGCGGGCCGAAGTATTCCGGTGTGTTCGGCGAGTGGCTGTGCGACATGGCCGCCGCCGACCCGCGCCTGGTGGGGATTACCCCGGCGATGAAGGAAGGTTCCGACCTGGTGGCGTTCAGCGAGCGTTTCCCGCTGCGCTACTTCGACGTCGCCATCGCCGAGCAACACGCGGTGACGTTCGCCGCCGGCATGGCCTGCGAAGGCGCCAAGCCGGTGGTGGCGATCTACTCCACCTTCCTGCAGCGCGCTTATGACCAGTTGGTGCACGACGTCGCGGTGCAGCACCTCGACGTGCTGTTCGCCATCGACCGCGCCGGCCTGGTCGGCGAAGACGGCCCGACCCACGCCGGCAGCTTCGACCTGTCCTACCTGCGTTGCATCCCCGGCATGCTGGTGATGACGCCGAGCGACGAAAACGAACTGCGCAAGATGCTCAGCACCGGCCACCTCTACAACGGCCCGGCCGCCGTGCGCTACCCGCGCGGCACCGGCCCGAATGCAGTGATCGAAAAAGACCTGGCGCCGATCGAAATCGGCAAGGGCATCGTGCGACGCCAAGGCAGCAAGACCGCATTCCTGGTGTTCGGCGTGCAACTGGCCGAAGCCCTGAAAGTGGCCGAGAAAATCGACGCCACCGTGGTCGATATGCGCTTCGTCAAACCCTTGGATGAAGCCCTGGTGCGCGAGATCGCCGCTAGCCATCAATTGCTGGTGACGGTCGAAGAAAACGCCATCATGGGCGGTGCCGGAGCGGCGGTCAGCGAGTTCCTGGCACGCGAGAACATCCTCAAGTCGGTGCTGCATCTGGGCTTGCCGGACATGTACGTCGAACACGCCAAGCCGGCGCAGATGCTCGCCGAGTGCGGCCTGGATGAAGCCGGGATCGAGGCGTCGGTACGCGAACGTATGGCGCTGCAGGGCCTGTAGAAACCGGATCAAAATGTGGGAGGGGGCTTGCCCCCGATGGCAGTGGGTCAGTGACAGATACGTTAACTGGTACACCGCTATCGGGGGCTAGCCCCCTCCCACATTGGTTTTGTGCCAACTTTCAACGCTGTGGACAGCCATGAATCATCTTCGCCTTGTCCTGCCCTTGCTGCTTCTGCCAGCCCACGACCCGCTCGCCGACACCCGCGACCAGGCGCTGAAACTCCCCGACGTGGTCATCAGCGCCAACCGCCAGGTCCAGGCGCGCAACGACAGCAGCGCCGCCAACACCGTCTTTACCCGCGACGACATCGACCGCCTGCAACCCACCAGCCTGACCGACCTGCTCAGCCGCGTGCCCGGCGTGCAAGTGGCGCCCACCGGCGGCCGTGGCAGTTTGCCGGGCATCTATATACGCGGCACCAAGTCCGCGCAAAGCCTGGTGCTGGTGGACGGCCAGCGCATCGCCAACGCCACCTCCGGCGACAGCGGCCTGCAGTACCTCAACGTCGATCAGATCGAACGGGTCGAAGTGCTGCGCGGCTCGCGCTCGGTGATCTACGGCAGCGATGCGATAGGCGGGGTGATCCAGGTGTTCACCCGGCGCAATGCCGAACAGGGCCTGCAGCCACGCCTGAAGCTGGGCTTCGGTAGCCACCAGAGCTGGGAACGCAGCCTCGGGCTGTCCGGCGGCGACGAACACACGCGCTTCAACCTGGGCGCGAGCCTGGATGAAACCGCCGGCATCAACTCGACGCGCACCTCGTTTCCCAGCGATGGCGACCATGATGCCTACCGCAACCAGTCCGTCAGCCTGAACCTCAGCCACAGCTTCAGTGACGAATTCGAAGCCGGTTTCAATCTGTTGGATAGCCGCGGCAAGTCGGAGTACGACAACAGTTTCGGTCGCTATGACGTCGCCACCATGCAGACCGTCGGCCAAAAACCCTACACCGACTACGCCGTGAGCAGCGCCAGCGGCTATGTCGACGCCAAGCTCACCGAGCGCTGGCAATCGCTCCTGGAGCTGGGCCACAGCGAGAACCGCGATACCAAGCGCGATACGCTCAGCGATGAGTTCAGCGTGTTCAACACCTACCGCGACTCGCTCAACTGGCAGAACGACCTGACGCTGAATGACCGCAACAGCCTGATCCTCGGCGGCGACTGGTACGAAGACCGCTTCCACGGCTCCACCACCTTCACTGAAAACAGCCGCTGGAACCGCGCCGCGTTTGTGCAGCATCGGTTCCACAGCGCATGGTTTTCCACCGAACTGGGCCTGCGCCATGACCAGAACCAGCAGTTCGGCAGCCAGAACAGCTGGAGCGGCACCCTCACCGTGCCGATCAATCCCGACAACGATGTGCTGCTCAGCTACAGCGAAGGCTTCCGTGCGCCGACCTTCAATGATCTCTATTACCCGGACACGCAGTACAGCAACCCCAACCTTCAGCCCGAGACATCGAAGAGTTACGAACTGCAATGGCGCAGCCAACTCGGCGACCACACGCGCCTGGAAGCCTCGCTGTACCGCACCGACTTGAGCGACGCGATCATCCTCGACGGCGGCAAACCGCAAAACGTCGCAGCGGCGCGGATCAATGGCTTTGAAGGCGCACTCAAGCACGAACTGTTTGGCTGGCAGGGCAACCTGGGCGTCTCGTTCATCGACCCGCGCGACCGCGACAGCGGCCACACCCTGGCCCGCCGCGCGCGACGTACCCTAAGCCTGGACCTGGATCGGCAATTCGATCAACTCGGCGTGGGCGCGAGCTGGCAGGCGATCAGCAGCAGCTACGACGACGAAGCCAATCGCAATCGCCTGAGCGGTTATGCCTTGCTCGGGCTGCGCAGCAGTTGGGCGGTGAGTCGGGAGGTGGCGCTGTCGCTGAACGTCGATAACCTGCTGGACAAGACTTACGCACGGGCGCGTTACAGCTATGACGATCCGGCGTTCCTGAACAATCAGGACTATCGGGAAGAAGGCCGGGTGTGGAAGGTTGGGGTGACCTGGACGCCGGCGCTCTGATCGAAACGTCGGTTTGCCTGCGATTGCCTCAGCGGTTCGGCGCAATCACCTGACACAACCGCGCCAACGCCTCCAGCATCTGCCCACTCGGCCGCTCCAGGCCTTTATCCGGCACCAACAGCAACCACCCCTGCGCCACCGCCGCCACCTGCGGCCAGGCTTTCCAGGCATCCAACTGCGGCTGATCCGCCGCCAGAATCACCTCGGGATTGCGCTGCAACACCGACTCGATGCTGACCTGCGGCGCGGGCAGCGTGAGGTCGTCGAACACATTGCGTGCGCCGCACACACTCAGCGCATCGCTGATGATCTGCCCACCGCCCACGGTGTACAGCGGCGGGCTCCACACCTGGTAAAACACCCGCAAGGGCTCGGCACGTTGATAGCGCTGGCGCAACCCGGCCAGGCGCTGGCGCAACTGCGTAGACAATTGCCGGCCGGCGTCGGCGCGCCCCAGTCGCTCGGCGATGGCCTGGACCTGCTGGGTCAGTTGTTCGAGGTTATGGGGTTCGGCGACATAGACGGGGATATTCAGGCGCTGCAACTGTTCACGTTGCGCCGGGCCGATACTGCCGGGCCAGAGCAGGATCAGGTCGGGCTTGAGGCTGAGCAAACGCTCGATATTCAATTGCCCGTAGCGGCCTACCGACGCCACCTTCGCCAGCGCCACCGGCCGATCGCCGCCGTCGAGCACGCCCACCAGCAGGTCGGCAGCGCCCAGTTCAACCACGATTTCCGACAGCGACGGCGCCAGGCTGACCACCCGCTCGACCGCCAGCACCTGGGCACCGAACGCCAGCAGCAGGACCGCCAGCCAGCGAAGCCTCATCCCAACTGACGCGGGATGCGGTAGAGGTAAAACAACACCAGGGTCGACAGCACGAGCAGAAACAACGGCACCGCTTCCAGGCCGACAAACACCGCCAGCGCGCCAATCCAGGCCGGCACGGCAGCAATCAGCAAGGCCATGCGGCGACGGGCGGCAAGGGTGAGCCAGGCTGCCGGCTCCTCGGCGGTATCGAGGGCTTTGGACGTGGCGATCAACGCATGTTTATAGCCATGGAAATACCGCAGGCTGAGAAACATCGAGGCCACGCCGGCAATGAAGAACGGCATGGCCAGCACCGGCAACAGCGGCTCGGCCCGACCGAACAACAGGTTGATCACGAACAAAGGCAGCAACGCGAGCGCCAGGTATTGCCACCAATTGAAGGTCAATCGCCGTTTCACCTGGCCTCGGGTCACGCGCGGTCGACCTCGCCCTGATGCTCGTTGCCCATCATGTGGTCGAGCTTGCTGGCTTTGGTCGCCAGGTAGAGCTTGTTGTGCGGGTTGTGCCCGGTGTGCAGCGGCACGCGCTCGGCGACGGTGATGCCCATCTCGGTCAAGGCTTTGACCTTGCGCGGGTTGTTGGTCATCAGGCGCAGGGATTTCACGCCCAGGTGCTCCAGCATCGGCAGGCAGATGCCGTAGTCACGCTGGTCAGCGGCAAAGCCCAGGCGCTCGTTGGCTTCAACGGTGTCGGCGCCGCCATCCTGCAACTCATAGGCGCGGATTTTGTTCAGCAGGCCAATGCCACGACCTTCCTGGCGCAAGTACAGCAAGACGCCACGGCCTTCATGGGCGATGGCGCGCATCGCGGCTTCCAGTTGCGAACCGCAGTCGCAGCGCTGGCTGAACAGCGCGTCACCGGTCAGGCACTCGGAGTGAATGCGACCAAGCACCGGCGCGCCATCGGCGATATCACCCAGGGTGAGCACAACGTGCTCGCGCCCGTTGGCGCCTTCGAGGAAGCCATGCATGGTGAACGAGGCAAAAGGGGTAGGCAGCTTGGAAGCAGCGACGAAAACGACGGGCACCGTGTGCTCCTGATTTCAGATTTCACAGAGGCACGCATTGTAACAGCACGTTCCTACAGACGCTTAAGCTGAATTTTCACTGATAAAGATCAATCGGTTCGATTGGCCTTCGTCTCGGTTCTATGCAAGCCAGAACACTGGCTCAGGATGTCTCGCGAAAATGCTGATAGCCGCGAATGGCCGGGGTGATGTCGTGCCCGTTCGCGTCGAGCAGTGTCACACCCTGCCCCGCCTCGACCCGACCGATCACATGCACCGGCCAGCCGTCCGCCAGCAACGGCGCGAGCTCGGCCGGCGGCAGGGTGAACACCAACACGTAGTCGTCGCCCCCACTCAAGGCCGCCACCCGCGCCGCGTCATCGCCGACAAACGCGAGCAAAGCCTGAGACAACGGCAGCGCCTGGCGCTCGACAAGCAGGCTGACAGCCGATGCCTTGGCGATATGCCCACAATCGGCCAATAACCCGTCGGAGATATCCATCGCAGACGTCGCCTTGCCCCGAAGAGCCACCCCCAAGGCCAACTGCGGTTGCGGCGACCAGTAATGCGCCAGCAGCGGATCAGCGATGCTGGCCTCGGCGCTGCGCTGGCCCAGTACCAACGGCAACGCGCCCGCCGCGTTGCCCAATTCCCCGCCCACACACAGCAAGTCACCCGGCCGCGCACCGCTGCGGGTCAGCGCCTGGCCGGCCGGTACGCGGCCGAACACGGTCATGGTCAGGCTCAGCGGCCCGCGCGTGGTATCGCCGCCGACCAGGCCCACGCCGCAGTTCTGCGCCATGGCGTTCAAACCCTGGGCATAGCGTTGCAGCCAGTCGGCATCGACGGTGGGGGTGGTGAGGGCCAGGGTAAATGCGACAGGGTGGGCGCCCATGGCGGCCAGATCGCTCACTGCCACGGCCAGCGAGCGCTGGCCGAGCAGGAACGGATCACAGGGGTCGGCAAAATGCACGCAGGCCACTAAGGTATCGGTGGAGATTGCCAACTGCTCCCCAGCGGGGAGCGCCAGCAAGGCGCAGTCATCGCCGATCCCCAGGGCAATGCCCTCGCCGCCCTGCGCACAGGGCGCGGCGGCGAAGTATTTGCGGATCAGCTCAAACTCGCCCATTCAGGACTCAAGCGCAGGTTAGCGCTTGTACGCCTTCACTTCGGCTTCACGCAGGCGCGGGGCCAGCTTGTCGAGCACGCCGTTGACGAACTTGTGACCGTCGGTCGAACCGTAGACTTTCGCCAGTTCGATACCTTCGTTGATCACCACGCGGTACGGCACGTCGACGCGCTTGAGCAGTTCCCAGGTGGACAGGCGCAGTACGGCCAGTTCAACCGGGTCCAGCTCTTCGATAGTCAGGTCCAGACACGGCGTCAATGCAGCGTCGATCTCGGTCAGGTTGGCCGGAACACCGTGCAGGATGTCGTGGAAGTAACTCTGGTCGGCGAAGGCGAAGTCATTGTCGACGCGAAATTGCGCTTCGATTTCGTTCAGCGAAGTGCCGGCCATGTGACGCTGGTACAGCGCCTGGGTGGCGAGCTGACGGGCAGCACGGCGCTTTTCGCTTTTCGATGGCTTACCGGCGTCCGCCGGACGCTCGTCGCGCGGGTTGAAACGATCGCTCTCGTCGGAAATCACTTGGCCTCCAACTGCGCCAGCAGGCTGACCATTTCCAGGGCGGACAGGGCAGCTTCAGCACCTTTGTTACCGGCCTTGGTGCCGGAACGTTCGATAGCTTGTTCGATCGAATCCACGGTCAGCACGCCGAAAGCAACCGGTACGCCGAACTCCATGGATACCTGGGCCAGGCCCTTGGTGCATTCGCCAGCCACGTATTCGAAGTGCGGCGTGCCGCCACGAATGACCGCGCCCAGGGCGACGATCGCCGCGTATTCACCGCGTTGCGCAACTTTTTGCGCAACCAGTGGAATTTCGAAGGCGCCAGGGGCACGGATGATGGTGATGTCGCTCTCGCTCACACCGTGGCGAACCAGGGCGTCCACGGCACCGCTTACCAGGCTTTCAACCACGAAGCTGTTGAAGCGGCCAACCACCAGGGCATAGCGGCCTTTGGGGGCAATGAAGGTACCTTCGATGGTCTTCAGGGTCATTCGACAAATCTCTTAAAGAGCCGGGACGCTAAAAGTGCGTCCCTCAGTGATGATTTAACCGCGAACAAGGCGCAACAATCGCCAGCCTTTATTCGGAGGGCACGTATTCTACAACTTCCAGATCGAAACCGGATATCGCATTAAATTTCATCGGTGCGCTCATCAGGCGCATTTTGCGCACGCCAAGGTCGCGCAGGATCTGCGAACCGGCGCCGACGATGCTGTAGGTGGTCGGCGTTTTGACCTGGGTTTGCTCGGCAGACTCGCGAATATGCGCGAGCAAGACGTCGCCATCCACCTGGTTACCCAGCAACAGCACCACCCCACTGCCGGCCTCGGACACCGCAGCCATCGCGGCGCGCAGGCTCCAGCGCCCGGGTTGCTTGACCATCAACAGGTCGCGCAGCGGGTCCATGTTGTGGACGCGCACCAGGGTCGGTTCGTCGGCGCAGATGGTGCCCAGGGTCAGCGCCATGTGGACGTCGCCTTCCACCGAATCACGGTAGGTCACCAGGTTGAATTGGCCCAGTTCGCTGTCCAGCGGCTGCTCGGCAATCCGCTGAACGGTACGTTCGTGGATCATCCGGTAGTGAATCAGGTCGGCAATCGTGCCGATCTTGAGGTTGTGTTCGGCGGCGAAGGTTTCGAGCTCGCTACGACGGGCCATGGTGCCGTCGTCGTTCATCACTTCGCAGATCACCCCGCTCGGCTCGAAACCGGCCATGCGCGCCAGGTCGCAGGCGGCTTCGGTGTGGCCGGCACGGGCCAGGGTGCCACCCGACTGCGCCATCAGCGGGAAGATGTGACCCGGGCTGACGATGTCTTCGGCCTTGGCGTCTTTCGCAGCAGCCGCTTGCACGGTGCGCGCACGGTCGGCGGCGGAGATCCCGGTGGTCACGCCCGTGGTGGCCTCGATCGACACGGTGAACTTGGTGCCGAACCCGGAACCGTTGCGCGGCGACATCAGCGGCAGCTTGAGCAACTCGCAGCGCTCGCGGCTCATGGGCATGCAGATCAACCCACGGGCGTGCTTGGCCATGAAGTTGATGTGCTCGGGTTTGCACGCCTCGGCGGCCATGATGATGTCGCCTTCGTTCTCACGGTCTTCGTCATCCATCAGGATGACCATCTTGCCTTGGCGGATGTCTTCAACCAGTTCTTCGATGCTATTGAGCGCCACAGGGCACCCCCTTGGTCAGGATTTCAGGTAGCCATTAGCGGCCAAAAAACTTTCGGTGATGTTCCCGGCAGGCTTTTGTCGAGAGTCAGACTCTGCGGCCTTATCGCCCAACAGAAGGCGCTCCAGGTAACGGGCAAGCAAGTCGACTTCCAGGTTCACCCGGCGACCTGGCTGGTACGACGCCATGATGGTTTCGCTCAGGGTGTGAGGAATGATGGTCAGTGCGAATTCGGCGCCGTCCACGGCGTTCACGGTCAGGCTGGTGCCATCGACGGTGATCGAGCCTTTGTGGGCGATGTACTTGGCCAGCGCCTTGGGCGCACGGATGCGGAACTCGACAGCGCGGGCGTTTTCGCTGCGGGCCACCACTTCGCCGACGCCGTCGACGTGGCCGCTGACCAAGTGACCGCCCAGGCGCGTGGTCGGGGTCAGGGCTTTTTCCAGGTTGACCGGGCTGCCGGCCGCAAGATCGCTCATCGCCGTGCAGTCCAGGGTTTCCCGGCTGACATCGGCGGCAAAGCCGTTGCCCGGCAAGTCGACGACGGTCAGGCAGACGCCGCTGACGGCGATGCTGTCGCCCAGCTTGACGTCGCCCAGGTCGAGCTTGCCGGTGTCAACCAGCAGGCGCACGTCGCCGCCCTTGGGGGTCATGGCACGGATGCTGCCGATGGATTCGATAATGCCGGTGAACATGGCCTTCTCCTGGAAAACGGGGCGGGCGCTTGAGCGCCCGGTCAGAATTATACGCTCGCTGCTGGCACAGGGATGGCAGTGACTCGCCAGTCATCGCCCACAGCGCGCATTTCAGTGATCTTGAGTTGGGGCGCGTCGGCCAGTTTCTCAAGCGGCCAGTCCAGCAAAGGCCGGGCCGCAGAGCCGAGGAACTTGCCGGCGACGAAAATCACGTATTCGTCCACCAGGCCCTGCTGGGCGAACGCGCCCGCCAGGCTTGGGCCGGCTTCCACCAGCACGTCGTTGACACCACGGGCCGCCAACGCCACCAGCGCCGAGCGCAGGTCGACCTGGCCATCGACACCGGGCACAACGAGGCACTCGGGGCCACGGGGAAACTGGTTTTCCGCCGTGACGCAGGTAATCACCAGCGCCGGGCCGGCCTTGAAGAACGGCGCATTGAGCGGCACCCGCAGGCGCCCGTCGATCAGCACACGCAGCGGCGGACGCGACATGGCCAGGGCGGTGGTTTCTGCGTCCAGGCCGAGTTCGGCGGCGCGCACGGTCAGCCGAGCGCCATCGGCCAGCACGGTGTCGGCGCCGGTCAGCACCACGCTGGCCTCGGCGCGCAGGCGCTGCACGGCGGCGCGGGCGGCGGGGCCGGTGATCCATTGGCTCTCGCCGCTGGCCATAGCGGTGCGGCCGTCCAGGCTCATCGCCAGCTTGACCCGCACAAATGGCAGGCCGTGTTCCATACGCTTGAGGAAACCTTTATTGAGCGCCCGCGCATCCACTTCGAGCACACCGCTGTGTACTTCGATGCCGGCCTGGGCCAGGCGCTGCATACCGCGTCCGGCGACGTCCGGGTTGGGGTCCTGCATCGCCGCGACCACCCGCGCCACCCCGGCACTCACCAGCGCATCGGCGCACGGCGGGGTGTGACCGTAATGGCTGCAGGGCTCGAGGGTGACGTAGGCCGTAGCGCCGCGGGCTTTGTCAGCGGCAGCGCGCAAGGCATGCACTTCCGCATGGGGCTCGCCGGTACGCACGTGCCAGCCTTCGCCGACGATCTGCCCGTCACGCACGATCACGCAGCCCACACGCGGGTTGGGATGGGTGGTGTACAGGCCGTTGCGCGCCAATTCGAGGGCGCGGGCCATGTAATGGGCGTCGAGGACAGCCTGTTCAGCAGAAGGTGGGTTCATTTTTTGACCGGCTCACGGGCCAGGCGGTCGATCTCTTCGCGGAACTCATTGAGGTCCTGGAAGCGTCGATACACCGAAGCGAAACGGATATAGGCGACTTCGTCGAGCTTTTGCAGCTCGCCCATCACCAGCTCTCCAACCACCAGGGACTTGACCTCGCGCTCGCCGGTCGCGCGCAACTGGTGCTTGATGTGCGCCAGCGCCGCCTCCAGCCGCTCGACACTCACCGGGCGTTTTTCCAGGGCGCGCTGCATACCGGCGCGTAATTTTTCTTCGTCGAAAGGCTGGCGGCTGCCGTCGGACTTGATCAGACGTGGCAATACCAGTTCGGCGGTTTCGAAGGTGGTGAAACGTTCACCGCAGCCAGAGGCCAGGCATTCGCGCCGGCGACGCACTTGATCGCCCTCGGCGACCAGACGCGAGTCAATGACCTTGGTGTCGTTGGCACCGCAGAAGGGACAGTGCATGGTGGCAGGCAACAAAAAAAGGGAGGGCCATGGTAGCGCATCCCCGTGGCAAGACAAGCCATAGCCTTTGCGGTATATAGGCTGACGATTATGTTTCATGTTTTTTAAGCCACGGATATTGTCCTTTCTGGAGCCGTACATGCAGTTACGACCACTCGTTTTACTCACCTTGTTCGGTTTTCTGGTCGCCTGCAGCAGCGAAGCCCCGAAACCGTCGACGCCGCAACCTCAGCCGGCCCAAGAGAAAAAAGTCCCCGGCATTGAAGACCTCGGCCCGCTACCGGCCTACCAGCGTGAAATCAACGGCAGCCTGACCAACGTGCCCGCCGGCGCCGAAGTCGAGATGGCGCTGTTGGTGATCGACGACCGCAGCCGCCCGCAACAACTGCTCGCCAGCAGCGTGCTGAGCGGCAACGGCAAACCCCTGGCCTTCCGCCTGCGCTTCAGCCCCGACGCGTTCCCTGCCGGTGCGCGGGTTGAACTGCGCGGGCGCGCCAGCCAGTCCGGCCAGTTGATCCTGCACCTGCCCGCCGTGCGCATCACCCAGGCGATCACCCAGACCACCGGCCCCCTGCAACTCGTCACAGCACCATGACGCCACCGCAGGACCTGCAACGGGCGCTGAGCGAACTGATCGGCGACGCACACCTGGTGCCCTGCCCGCTGCCGGGCACCGACCTGGCGTTGTGGCTGCTCGACGCCGACAACATGGACCGCGCCTTCAGCCCCGAAGAAACCCGGCGCATCCTGCATGAGCCGCCCTACTGGAGTTTCTGCTGGGCCAGCGGCCTGGCACTGGCGCGCTACCTGGCGGCGAACCCGACGTGGGTCGCGGGCAAGCGCGTGCTGGATTTTGGCGCCGGCTCCGGCGTCGCCGGGATTGCCGCCGTCAAAGCCGGTGCGTTGGAAGTGGTGGCCTGCGACCTTGATCCGCTGGCGTTGGCGTCCTGCCGGGCGAATGCCGAACTCAATGGGGTTGAACTGGGTTATTCGGCGGACTTTTTCGCCGAGGCCGACCGTTTCGACCTGATCCTGGTGGCCGACGTACTCTACGATCGCGCCAACCTGCCGCTGCTGGACCAGTTCCTCACGCGCGGGCGTGAAGCGCTGGTGGCGGATTCGCGGGTACGGGATTTTCAGCACCCGGATTATCAGCGCCTGGCGATACTGGAGGCGCTGACATTGCCGGACTTGGCGGAGCCTTGGGAGTTTCGCAAGGTGAGCCTGTACCATTCGCGGCGCCAGCCCTTATAGTTGCCCCATTCCCGCTTTATTCGAGACGCCCCATGAGTGAGCCCACGCCGTATATCTTCGACGCCACCACTGCCACGTTCGACCAGGCGGTGATCCAGAACTCCTTCGAAAAACCCGTGCTCGTGGACTTCTGGGCCGAATGGTGCGCGCCGTGCAAGGCGTTGATGCCGATGCTGGCGAAAATCGCCGAGAGTTATCAGGGCGAGTTGCTGCTGGCCAAGGTCGATTGCGAGGCCGAGCAGGACATCGTTGCGCGCTTTGGTATTCAGAGCCTGCCGACGGTGGTGCTGTTCAAGGACGGCCAACCGGTGGACGGATTTGCCGGGGCGCAGCCGGAGTCGGCGGTGCGGGCGATGCTCGAACCTCACGTGCAGATGCCGCCGCCAGCCGCGGCGGCCCCACTGGAGCAGGCCCAGACGCTGTTTGCCGACGGCCGCATCAGCGAAGCCGAAGCCGTGCTGGTCGCGCTATTGGGCGAGGACAACAGCAACGCCGCCGCGCTGATTCTGTACGCACGCTGCCTGGCCGAACGCGGTGAACTGGGTGAAGCCCAAGCCGTTCTCGACGCCGTGAAGAGCGACGATCACAAAGCCGCCCTCGCCGGCGCCAAGGCGCAAATCACTTTCCTGCGCCAGGCGGCCGACCTGCCGGACGCCGCCGACCTGAAAAGCCGCCTGGCGCAAAACCCGCAGGACGATGAAGCCGCCTATCAGTTGGCCATTCAGCAACTGGCGCGCCAGCAGTACGACGCCGCGCTGGAAGGCTTGCTCAAGCTGTTTATCCGCAACCGTAGCTACAGCGAGGGCCTGCCGCACAAGACCTTGCTGCAGGTGTTCGAACTGCTGGGCAATGATCACCCACTGGTGACCGCATACCGCCGCAAGCTGTTCGCCGCGCTGTACTAATCGCCCTGTAGGAGCGAGCTTGCTCGCGAAAAACTCAAGGACACCGCATTCATTCAGGATGGGCGCGTTGTGGTTGACGCTCTTCGCAAGCAAGCTCGCTCCTACGAGGGATCAATCCAGGTATAGAGCGGCGTATCACCGCCGCTGCTGACCTTGACCTGGCCGCTATGGCGCAGGCGCACCAGCAGGCGCTTGCCTGCCGCCGCATCGCCGGCCAGTCCTTCGAGTTGATCGAGCAATTCCAGCCCATTGAGCTGGCCGGCGGCGCGCAACAGGTCCTGAGCGCTCTGCCACAGGTCATCATTGTGCTTGACCGTAACGGCCGGCGCGGCGGTCGCGCTGGCCACGGGCGTCGCCTGCAACTGCGCGCTCAGTCGCGCCCAATCAGCGTCATCGAGCTCCAGGGTCAAGTCCACTGGCAGGTCGCCGACGGTTCCACGAATTCGCAACATCGTCCTTACTCCTGCATTTTTCCGACGGGCATGCTCCCATGCGGCTTGCGCAACGCCAAGCGGACGGTCAAACTCTCGGCATTATTGTTATAAGATTACATAACATAACTTTCATGTTCTGGAGCTTCCCCATGCGCCGTCTGCTGCTTGCTTTGCCGTTTGCCCTGCTGCCACTGGCTATCGCCCACGCCGCTGACGAGCATGATCATGAGCACGCCAGCCTCGGCGCCCATGAACACGGGGTCGGCCGTCTCAATGCGGTGCTCGACGGCCAGGCCCTGGAGCTTGAGCTGGACAGCCCGGCGATGAACCTGGTGGGTTTCGAACACCTGGCCAGCAGCGCCGCCGACAAAGCCAAGGTCGCCGCCGTGCGCAAACAGCTGGAAAATCCCCTGGCCCTGTTCAACCTGCCCAAGGCCGCCGGTTGCGTGGTCAGCACCCAGGAACTCAACAGCCCGCTGTTCGGCGACAAGCCCGAAGTCGAGCATGACGACGACGACAATGACGACCACGCCACCGACAGCAAAGGCGTGGCTGCCCACGAGCATCATCACGACCACAGCGAAATCCACGCCCACTACCAATTCACCTGCGCCACGCCGACGGCCTTGAGCAACCTCGACCTGAGCCAAGTGTTCAAGACCTTCCCCGCCACCCAGAAAATTCAGGTACAACTGATCGGCCCGAGCGGCCAGCAAGGTGTGGAAGCGACGGTCACAGCAGCCACCCTGAAGTTCTGAGTAGCCATGAGCCACGCATTGATCGAACTGTCCGACCTGGGCTTCAACTGGCCCGGGCACCCACAGTTGCTGGACATCCCCGCGTTTCGCCTGGAACTGGGGGAGACCCTGTTTCTCAAAGGCCCCAGCGGCAGCGGCAAGACCACCCTGCTCGGCCTGCTGGGCGGCGTGCAGACACCCGGCCGAGGCAGTATCCGCCTGCTCGGCCAGGAACTGACCGACCTCTCGGCCGGTGCCCGCGACCGTTTTCGTGTCGACCACACCGGCTACATCTTCCAGCAGTTCAACCTGCTGCCGTTCCTGTCGGTGCGCGAAAACGTCGAGCTGCCGTGCCACTTTTCCAAGCTGCGCGCGCAGCGGGCCAAGCAGCGCCACGGCAGCGTCGACCAGGCCGCTGCGAGCTTGCTCGCGCACTTGGGCCTGAAGGACAAGGATTTGCTGGAGCGCCGCGCCGACTCGCTGTCCATCGGCCAGCAACAACGGGTGGCCGCCGCCCGTGCGCTGATCGGCCAGCCGGAGCTGGTGATCGCCGACGAGCCGACCTCGGCCCTGGACTACGACGCCCGCGAAGCCTTCCTGCAACTGCTGTTCGCCGAATGCCGCGACGCCGGCGCCAGCCTGTTGTTTGTCAGCCATGACCAGAGCCTGGCCCCACTGTTCGACCGCCACCTGTCGCTGGCCGAACTCAATCGCGCCGCCACGCCCGCAGAGGTTTGAGATGTATCTGTTCCGTCTAGCCATGGCCAGCCTGGCTAACCGCCGCTTTACCGCGATCCTCACCGCCTTCGCCATCGCCCTTTCGGTGTGCCTGCTGCTGGCCGTGGAGCGGGTACGCGTTGAAGCGCGCAACAGTTTCGCCAGCACCATCAGCGGCACCGACCTGATCGTCGGCGCGCGCTCCGGCTCGGTCAACCTGCTGCTGTATTCCGTGTTCCGCATCGGCAACGCCACCAACAACATCCGCTGGGACAGCTACGAACACTTCGCCGCCAGCCCCCAGGTGAAATGGGCCATTCCGATTTCCCTCGGCGACTCCCATCGCGGCTACCGGGTGATGGGCACCAACGCGTCCTACTTCGAGCACTACCAGTACGGCCGCAAGCAAAACCTCGAACTGGCCAGCGGCCGCGCCTTCGCCACCGATCCGTTCGAAGTGGTGCTCGGCGCCGAAGTCGCCGAAGCGCTGCACTACAAGCTCGGCGACAAGCTGGTGCTGGCCCACGGCGTGGCGGTGGTCAGCCTGGTCAAGCACGATGACAAACCGTTCACCGTGGTCGGCATCCTCAAGCGCACCGGCACCCCGGTGGACCGCACGCTGCATATCAGCCTCGGCGGCATGGAAGCGATCCATATCGACTGGCACAACGGCGTGCCGGCCCAGGGCAAAGGCCGCATCAGTGCCGATCAGGCGCGCAACATGGACCTGACCCCGCAAGCGATCACCGCCTTCATGCTCGGCTTGAACAACAAGATTTCCACCTTCGCCCTGCAACGCGAGATCAATGAATTCCGCGGCGAGCCGATGCTGGCGATTCTGCCCGGCGTGGCGCTGCAAGAGCTGTGGAGCATGATGGGCACTGCGGAAAAGGCATTGTTTGTGATCTCGCTATTCGTGGTGCTGACCGGCTTGATCGGCATGCTCACCGCGATTCTCACCAGCCTCAACGAGCGCCGTCGCGAAATGGCGATCCTGCGCTCGGTGGGCGCACGCCCGTGGCATATCGCGACGCTGCTGATCTTCGAAGCCTTTGCCCTGGCGCTGTCCGGCGTGATCGCAGGCGTGGGTTTGCTGTACGTGTGCATCGCGGCTTCGCGCGGGTATTTGCAGGCCAACTACGGCCTGGACCTGCCGATGGCCTGGCCCAGCGAATATGAGTGGACCTTGCTCGCCGGTATCCTGGCGGCGGCGCTGCTGATGGGCAGCGTGCCCGCGTGGCGTGCCTATCGACAATCCTTGGCCGATGGCCTGTCCATACGTTTATGAGGAAGGCTTCGATGCGTCGCGCCCTGTTTACCCTGTTGTTGCTGCTGGCCGCACCCGCCTGGGCGGAGGATCAGCCCAAGGATTTGTCCTGGCAGGAGATGATTCCGCCGGACGCGCCGCCGGAAATCCCCAATATGAAACCGCTGCACGACCTGTCGAAGATGGCCGATGCCTTGTCGGTCGAGGCCGCACCAGCGGCCAAGCAGGACTTGCCCAACGCGCCGGTGGTGCAGAGCCTCGACGGCCAACATATCCGCCTGCCGGGCTATATCGTGCCGCTGGAGGTCAGTGAAGAAGGCCGCACCACCGAGTTCCTGCTGGTGCCGTATTTCGGCGCGTGCATCCACGTACCGCCGCCGCCGTCGAATCAGATCGTGCATGTGAAAAGCGAAGTCGGCGTAAAGCTCGATGAGCTGTATCAGCCGTATTGGATCGAGGGCGCGATGCAGGTCAAACCGTCGTCCAGTGAGTTGGCTGACGCGGGCTATCAGATGGACGCCGAGAAGATTTACATCTACGAATTACCGGAATAGCGCTTATCACCCTTTCATTGAGCTGCGTCAAAAGACCAAGCGGAACGATCTTTACCATTGGATGTACAACCTTTAAATGTCCTCTGGAGCTCCCATGAACAAGTCCCTGCTCGGTGCGTCCCTCTTCGCCCTCGCTCTCGCTGCCCCCGTTGCCCACGCTTACGAGGCCGGTGACATCCTGGTTCGTGCCGGTGCAATCACCGTGAACCCGAATACCGACAGCGGCAACGTCAAAGTTGACCAGGGCCCATCGACCGGCGCCAACCTGGGTGGCAAGGCGACCTTGAGCAGCGACACGCAACTGGGTCTGAACTTCGCTTACATGTTCACCAGCCACTGGGGTATCGAACTGCTGGCGGCCTCCCCGTTCTCGCATGACGTGAAGCTCAAGGGCACCTCCGTGGGCGCAGCCAACGGTAAGCTTGGCTCCCTGAAACAACTGCCGCCAACCCTGAGCGTCGTGTACTACCCGCTGGACAGCGCGTCGAAGTTCCAACCGTATGTGGGTGCCGGTATCAACTACACCTGGATCTATGACGAGAGCCTCAGCGGCAGCGCGAAACAAAGCGGTTTCAGCAACTTCAAGGCCGACAACTCCTGGGGCTGGGCCGCACAGATCGGTGCTGACTACATGATCACCGACAAGTGGATGATCAACGGCCAGGTCCGTTATATCGATATCAGCACCACGGCCACCGTGGAAAACAACGGTCTGGGCCCAGGCACTCGCGCCAAGGTCAATGTTGACGTTGATCCATTCGTTTACATGGTCGGTATCGGCTACAAGTTCTAAGCGATATTTCACAAACACCGCAAAACCAATGTGGGAGGGGGCTTGCCCCCGATAGCGCGGCGTCAGTCAACAGATTCATTGACTGAGCCACCGCTATCGGGGGCAAGCCCCCTCCCACATTTTGCTTTGGGGTGTTTCAGCTACGGCGGTAGAACCGATCCAGCAACGCTGGCAACCCCGCTCGCCACGCCCGCGGCTTGATGCCGAAGGTATGCAGGATTTTCTTGCAGGCCAGCACCGCGTGTTGTGGTTCTTCACCGGCATCCGGCCGAGCCGCATGGGCCTGGGCGGTGGGGGCTTCGATGGCCAGCGCACGGAAGCTGCGCGCTTCGGTGAGGATTGCCTGGCCCAGCGCCAACGGCGTGGTCGCCTCGTGACCGGCGTAGTGATAAGTGCCCCACAGCGGCGCCGCGCAATCGAGTTGCTTGAGCACGGAGATGATCACCCGCGCTGCATCGTCCACCGGCGTCGGGTTGCCGCGACGGTCGTCGGCCATCAGCAATTCTTCAGTCTTCTCGGCCCGCGCCAGGAAACGCCCGAGGGTGCCGTCGACACTGTCATCCAGCAGCCAGCCAAAGCGCAGCAACACATGTTGCGGGCACGTGGCGCGCACGCTCTGCTCGATACGCCACAACGCCTGGCCGCGCAGGCCCAGGGGCACCGGCTCGTCCTTTTCGCTGTAGGCGGTGGCGCGGGAGCCATCGAACACGCGGTAGCTGGACGGTTGCAGCAAGGTGATGTTGTGGTGCTGGCACAGTTCGGCCAGGCGTTCAATCGCAGACTCCTGGGCGGCCAGACGGCTTTCGCTGACCGCTTCGGCCTGGAACCAGTCGAAATAGTAGGCGAGGTTGATCAACGCATCGGGACGGGTGTCGTCGAGCAATTGGGTAAGGCTCGCGGCATCCCAGCCGTCTTGGGGCGGTTTGGGGGCGAGGAAACCGATGTCTTCCTCTGCACCGAGGCGAATCAGCGCCTGCCCGAGGGCATTCCCGCCGCCCAATAACATAAGGCGCATTCGCATAGATTGAGCAGGCCCGGTCTGTTTGGAACGATGGTTAGTATCGACAGGCGTTTGAGCCTTGCCGTGGGTGTTTGCCAGAATCGTTGCATTTTGCGGGTTTGTAGCGCAACCGTCACGGATAAACTGCGGGCTTGCCAGGTATTGCTCGCCGCAGTAGCTGAACACGTGATTGCCGATAAAGCTCTGGCCTACGCAGCGGGTGACGAGGCATCTTTGATGGATGGTTTTCAAATCAATCAGTTAGCAAAAGTCTGATAGCACTTGACCTGTTTGATTCTGCACGATGACGTATTAACGGCGAGGCGTTCTGCATGATTCACACGCCAAACCGGCTGCGGTACTCGCTGGGCGCCAGGCCGGTGATTTTCTTGAACGTGGCGCGAAACGCGCTGGGGTCCTGATACCCCACGGTCCAGGCGATATGGTCGATGGTGCCATTGGTGAATTCGAGCATTTGCCGGGCCTTGCCGACTCGCAGGTGCTGGCAATATTCAGTGGGTTTCAAACCCGTCGCGCCGCGAAAGCGCCGCAGGAACGTGCGCTCTTCGAGGCCCGCCTGCTGCGCCATCGCCACCACCGAGACATCCACCGCGCCGCTCGCTTGCAACCAATGCTGGACCTTCAGGATCGCGCCGTCGCCATGCCCGAGAATCGGCGCGAAGTTGCTGCCGCACTGGCTGGCGCTGTCGCTGTGTTCGATCACCAAAAAGCGCGCCGTGTCCGCCGCAACGCTCGGCCCCATGAGGCGGTCGACCAAGCGTAGGCCCAGCTCGGACCACGCCATCAGCCCGGCGGTGGTGATCAGGTCGCCGTCATCGACGATGGGTTTATCCGCTTCCAGACGTACCGCCGGGTAACGCGCAGCGAAGGTGCTGGCGGAAGACCAGTGGGTAGTGGCGCTGCGCCCGTCCAACAGACCACTGCGCGCCAGCATGATCGAGCCGATGCACACGCCACCGAGCACGGTGCCCGCTGCGTGTTGCTGACGTAGCCAATCCAGCAGCGCGGGGGGCGTCTGTTCCTCGGTGAATTCGCCAATCGACGGTGGCACCAGCACGGCCATCAGTGGCTGGCCTGGGCCGGGATGGCTGGCGAATATGCGCACGGGCGTGCCATCCGGCGCCACCTGCCAATGACTGACCCGCAGCAGCGGCAATTGCGCGGATTGGTGGGCTGCGGCGATCCGATTGGCCACCCCGAACAGATCGGTCAAGCCATGCACCGCCGCCAGTTGCGCGCCTTGGTAGATCAACACACCCAGCTCGATGATCGAGCGCTCCACGGCCATTGTCAGTTTTCCCCCTGTTATTGTCGGTGCAGCCAATCCCCGCTCTGCGCGCCAGCTAAGATACTGGCCCCATCAACCCATCACGAGGCAACACACATGGCCAAGCAAGCGCTCATCCTAATCGATATCCAGAACGACTACTTCCCCCAGGGCAAGTGGCCTCTCGACGGCGTGGAGGCTGCGGCAGACAAGGCCGCGCAGGTGCTGCAGGCATTTCGCCGGGCGGGCGATGCGGTGATTCATGTGCGTCATGAGTTCACCTCGGACGATGCACCGTTCTTCACCCCAGGCTCCGAAGGCGCGCACCTGCATCCCAAGGTGCTGAACGAAGGCAGTGAGCCGGTGGTGCTTAAACACTTTGTGAATGCGTTTCGCGAAACCCAACTGCGCACGGTGCTGGAGCAACGCAGCATCACTGACGTGGTGGTGGTCGGCAGCATGAGCCATATGTGCATCGACGCGGTGGTACGGGCGGCGGCGGACCTGGGCTACAAGGTCACGCTGATCCATGACGCCTGCGCCACGCGGGATCAGGAGTTCAACGGGCAAGTGATTCCGGCGGCGCAGGTGCATGGGGCGTATATGGCGTCGCTGGCGTTTGGGTATGCGAGCGTGGTGTCGACGCAAGAATACTTGCAGGCCCAGGCGGCGGCCTGACCGCCACGTGCGGGCGTGGCGCTAGCGGGTCGCAATGATGAACAGCCGCGGGAAAGGCAGAAGTACGGTGCCATCAGCCAGGGCCGGATAAGCCTGGCTGATCCGCGCCTGATAGTCCTGCAGGAAAGCGGCTTTTTCGTCGTCGCTCAACGGCGCGAGGAACGGCCGCAATGCCGAGGCCTTGAACCACTCCACCACGGCCGCGTGATCCGCCAGCGGGTGCAGGTAGGTGGTGCGCCATACATCGACGGTGCTGCAGTGTTGGCTCAGCAGCTCGTAGTAATAGCTCGCCGAGTGCCGTTCATTGTGTTTGACCGCACCGATCCTGGAGGACCATGGGCCATCGGCCGCGACCTCACGGGCCAGCCGGTGGGCGGGCTCGTCAAGGTTGTCCGGGGTTTGCACCGCCAGGGTTCCGCCGCGTGTCAGTTGGCTGACCAAGTGCGGGTAGAGCGTGGCGTGGTCCGGCAGCCATTGCAGGGAAGCGTTCGCCAGGATCACATCGAAGGGTTGTGCCGGGGCCCACGCGCCGATGTCCGCCAGTTCGAAGCTCAGCGCCGGCAAGCGCTTGCGGGCGTCGGCCAGCATGTCGTCGGAGCTGTCCATGCCGGTGACGTGAGCCTGTGGAAAACGCTCGGCCAACACTTGCGTGGAATTACCGGGGCCGCAGCCCAGGTCAACGGCGGTTAGCACAGCGGTATTGGGAATGGCCGCAACCAGATCGCGGACGGGGCGTGTGCGCTGCTGTTCGAACAGGGTGTATTGCTTGGCTGACCAGGTCATCACGGCTTTCCTTCTGTGTAAAGGTTGGCCACAGCCTAAATCTTGTGAGCCATGAGAACAAACGCCAGGGTTCACCTCACCATCGGACGATGCCTACACACCCTGCGCAGCGCTCGCAAACCCGAACTCAGCGTAGTGTCCACGGACGGTTTTCTGGCCTTCACCGCCAAATCTGTACACGTCAATGGAGCTACGCCATGACTTATCTGAAAACTCGCGAAGGCAACGATATTTACTATAAGGACTGGGGCAGCGGCCAGCCTGTTGTGTTCTGCCACGGCTGGCCACTGAACAGCGACAGCTGGGAATCGCAAATGCTGCATTTCGCCAACAACGGTTTTCGCGCCATTGCGCATGACCGCCGAGGGCATGGACTACTACGCGGACGACCTGGCGGAATTGATCGAGCACCTGGATCTGACCAACCTGATCCTCTTCGGTTTTTCCACCGGAGGCGGTGAAGTTGCGCGCTATATCGCTCGCCATGGCACGTCGCAGTTGCTGGTTTATACGGGCGCGCCCCATGGGTTGACTGACACGCACAAGCAACAAGCCAATGAAGATATGTTGCGTTTCGCGCAGTTTTAGCCTGCGTGAGGCGCATAAAAAACCGCGCGGCCTTGTCGGCGGCGCGGTTTTTTTAATTTGCAGCTTGTTGCTTCGGTAAGCGCTAGAACGGGATATCGTCATCAAAGCTGTCGAAATCCGGAGCCGGTTGCGGAGCGGCCTGTTGTGGCGCTGGGCGCGACTCACGCTGTGGCTGCTGACTTGGCTGCTGGCTTGGCTGCGGACGCGACTGCTGTGGACGCGGTGCCGAGTTGGACATGCCGCCCTGGCCCTGTTGGTCGCCCTGTGGACGGCCGCCGAGCAGTTGCATGGTGCCTTGCATGTCGACCACGATTTCAGTGGTGTAACGCTTGATGCCATCTTTTTCCCACTCGCGGGTCTGCAGTTTGCCTTCGATGTAGACCTGCGAACCTTTGCGCAGGTATTCACCGGCGATCTCTGCCACTTTGCCGAACATCGACACACGGTGCCATTCGGTTTTCTCAACCTTTTGGCCGGTCTGCTTGTCGGTCCACTGTTCGCTGGTCGCCAGACTCAGGTTGGTCACGGCGTTACCGTTAGGCAAGTAGCGAACTTCGGGATCCTGGCCGCATGTACCGACCAATATGACTTTGTTAACCCCACGGGCCATAACGTTCTCCTAAGCTGGGCGCGCTGTCGGCACTGGGTTGACCAGTTGCTCGAGCGTCGCGCGATCCAATAATTCGGTGTCCAATTTGATGTAGATGGCGGCTTCTTCAGCAATAACCACAGCATCGGTAACCCCTGTAACGGCCTTAAGGCGCTCGGCCAAGCCAGCTTCGCGTATCGCTTCAGGCGATAACGGCAAGCGCAGACTCGTCACATAGGGAGGTTCGCGCATGGTAACAGCAAAGGCTAGCCAGAGGGCAGCCAGACCTGCGCATCCGAGGAACACAACCGACAAACCGCCGTGCTGGAACATCCAGCCACCCATGATGCCGCCCAACGCAGAGCCCAGGAACTGGCTGGTGGAATACACCCCCATCGCCGTGCCCTTGCCGCCGGCCGGTGAAACTTTACTGATCAGCGAAGGCAACGAAGCCTCTAGCAGGTTGAACGCGGTAAAGAACACCACCGTACCGATTACCAGCGCCCGCAGGCTGTCGCCGAACTGCCAGAAGAATAGCTCAGTGAGCATCAGCGTCACGACGGCGCCGAGTAAAACTCGTTTCATTTTGCGTTTCTTCTCGCCATAGATGATGAATGGGATCATGGCGAAGAATGAGATCAGCAGTGCGGTCAGGTAGACCCACCAGTGCTGTTCCTTGGGCAGCCCGGCTTTTTCCACCAGGGCCAGGGGCAAGGCAACGAAGCTGCTCATCAGCATCGCGTGCAATACAAAGATACCTAAATCCAAGCGCAGCAGGTCCGGATGCTTGAGCGTCGGCAGCAGGGCCTGGCGCGCAACCCCGGATTCACGGTGCTGCAGGGTGCCGGTGGAGCGCGGCACCATAAAGGCCACGATCACAATACCGAACAACGCCATGCCGCCGGTGGCCAGGAACAGTCCGTGCAAACCAAAGGCGCGGGTCAGCAACGGGCCGATCACCATTGCGACAGCAAACGACAGGCCGATGGTCATGCCGATCATGGCCATGGCCTTGGTACGGTGTTGTTCGCGAGTCAGGTCCGACAGCAAGGCCATGACCGCCGCAGAAATTGCACCGGCGCCCTGCAGGACACGTCCGGCGATCACGCCCCAGATAGAATCGGACTGGGCCGCGAGTACGCTGCCGAGGGCGAACACGATCAACCCGAGGTAGATCACTGGGCGGCGGCCGATGCGGTCGGAAATGATCCCGAACGGAATCTGGAAAATCGCCTGGGTCAGGCCATAGGCGCCAATGGCCAGGCCGATCAGGGCGGGGGTCGCGCCTGCAAGGTCCATCCCGTAGGTCGCCAGTACCGGCAACACCATGAACATGCCAAGCATACGGAAGGCGAACACCAGGGCCAGACCGCTTGCCGCTCGGGTCTCGCCGCTACTCATGCGTTCGCTGTGGGGATCGTGCATGGAAAAACCTCGTGTGAACCGGCGGCGATTCTACCAGTCCCATCGATTGAGAGGGTATATGCGGCGCTTTGCCGCGCAGGTTTCATGTAAGGCTGCACCTAGCACCTTGACAGTGTATATTCATCCAGTCTTTATCCGTATACTCCTGCATTATTTACGCCCGCCGTGCGAGGCCATCTTGGACAAGATCCTGATTCGTGGGGCTAGAACCCACAACCTGAAGAACATCGACCTGACCCTGCCCCGGGACAAACTGATCGTCATCACCGGTTTGTCCGGGTCCGGCAAATCGTCGCTGGCGTTCGACACGCTGTACGCCGAAGGCCAGCGCCGTTATGTCGAGTCGCTGTCGGCCTATGCCCGCCAGTTCCTGTCGATGATGGAAAAACCCGACGTCGACACCATCGAAGGCCTGTCGCCGGCGATTTCCATCGAGCAGAAATCGACGTCCCATAACCCGCGCTCCACCGTGGGCACCATCACCGAGATCTACGACTACCTGCGCCTGCTCTATGCGCGCGTCGGTATCCCGCGCTGCCCGGACCACGACATTCCGCTGGAAGCCCAGACCGTCAGCCAGATGGTCGACCTGGTGCTGGCCCAGCCGGAAGGCGCCAAGCTGATGTTGCTGGCGCCGGTAATTCGCGAGCGCAAGGGTGAACACCTTTCGGTGTTTGAAGAACTGCGTGCCCAAGGTTTCGTGCGTGCGCGGATCAACGGCAAGCTGTATGAGCTGGACGAAGCGCCGAAACTCGACAAGCAGAAGAAGCACTCGATTGATGTCGTGGTCGACCGTTTCAAAGTGCGCGCCGACTTGCAGCAACGCCTGGCCGAATCCTTCGAGACCGCCCTGAAGCTGGCGGACGGTATCGCCCTGGTCGCGCCGATGGACGACGAGCCTGGCGAAGAGATCATCTTCTCCGCGCGCTTTGCCTGCCCGATCTGTGGCCACGCCATCAGCGAGCTGGAACCCAAGCTGTTCTCCTTCAACAACCCGGCCGGCGCATGCCCGACCTGTGATGGCCTGGGGGTGAAGCAGTTCTTCGACATCAAGCGCCTGGTCAATGGCGAACTGACGCTGGCAGAAGGCGCGATACGCGGCTGGGACAGGCGTAACGTCTATTACTTCCAGATGCTCGGGTCGTTGGCGTCGCACTATAAGTTCAGCCTGGAAGTACCGTTCAACCAACTGCCGGCGGATCAGCAGAAGGTCATTCTCAACGGCAGCGGCTCGCAGAGCGTCGACTTCAAATACCTCAACGACCGTGGCGACATCGTCAAACGCTCGCACCCGTTCGAAGGCATCGTGCCGAACCTCGAACGCCGCTACCGCGAGACCGAGTCGGCGAGCGTGCGTGAAGAGCTGGCGAAGTTTCTCAGCACCCAGCCCTGCCCGGATTGCCGTGGCACCCGCCTGCGCCGTGAAGCGCGGCACGTATGGGTTGGCGAGAAGACCCTGCCGGCAGTGACCAACCTGCCGATCGGTGATGCCTGTGAATACTTTGGTGTCCTCAAGCTGACCGGACGCCGTGGGGAGATTGCCGACAAGATCCTCAAGGAGATTCGCGAGCGCCTGCAGTTCCTGGTTAACGTCGGCCTGGATTACCTGTCGCTGGACCGCAGCGCCGATACCTTGTCGGGCGGTGAAGCCCAGCGTATTCGCCTGGCCAGCCAGATCGGTGCCGGCCTGGTGGGTGTGCTGTATATCCTCGATGAACCGTCGATCGGCTTGCACCAGCGCGACAACGATCGCCTCCTGGGCACGCTGAAGCACCTGCGGGATATCGGCAACACGGTGATTGTGGTCGAGCACGATGAAGACGCGATTCGCCTGGCAGATTATGTGGTCGATATCGGCCCGGGTGCCGGCGTACATGGTGGACATATCGTCGCCCAAGGTACGCCTGCCGAGGTGATGGCCCATCCGGACTCACTGACGGGCAAGTACCTGTCCGGTCGCGTGAAGATTGAGGTGCCGGCCAAGCGCACGCCACGCAACAAGAAGATGGCGTTGCACCTCAAGGGTGCGCGTGGCAACAACCTGCGCAATGTCGACCTGGAGATTCCCCTGGGCCTGCTGACCTGTGTGACCGGTGTTTCCGGTTCGGGCAAGTCGACGCTGATCAACAACACCCTGTTCCCATTGAGCGCCACCGCCTTGAACGGCGCGACCACTCTGGAAGCGGCTGCACATGACAGCATCAAGGGCCTTGAGCTCTTGGACAAAGTGGTCGATATCGACCAGAGCCCGATTGGCCGCACACCACGCTCCAACCCGGCGACCTATACCGGGTTGTTCACGCCCATCCGCGAGTTGTTCGCTGGCGTGCCGGAATCCCGCTCGCGGGGCTACGGGCCGGGCCGGTTCTCGTTCAACGTCAAGGGCGGGCGCTGCGAAGCGTGCCAGGGCGATGGCTTGATCAAAGTGGAAATGCACTTCCTGCCGGACATCTACGTGCCCTGCGATGTGTGCAAGAGCAAGCGCTATAACCGCGAAACCCTTGAGATCAAATACAAGGGCAAGAACATTCACGAAACCCTGGAGATGACCATCGAAGAAGCGCGGGTGTTCTTCGACGCGGTTCCGGCGTTGGCGCGCAAGCTGCAGACGCTGATGGATGTGGGCTTGTCGTACATCAAGCTGGGGCAATCGGCGACCACGCTGTCCGGTGGTGAGGCGCAGCGGGTCAAGCTGTCCCGCGAGCTGTCCAAGCGGGATACGGGTAAAACCCTGTATATCCTCGATGAACCGACCACGGGCCTGCACTTCGCGGATATTCAGCAATTACTGGATGTGTTGCACCGCCTGCGTGACCACGGCAACACCGTGGTGGTGATCGAACACAACCTGGATGTGATCAAGACCGCCGACTGGCTGGTCGACCTCGGGCCGGAAGGCGGTTCCAAGGGCGGCCAGATCATCGCGGTGGGTACGCCGGAGCAGGTCTCCGAAATGCCGCAGTCGCACACGGGTTACTACTTGAAACCATTGCTCGCACGCGACCGGGCCTGATTTATCCGACCCAATAAAAAGCCCCTGTCACTTCAACGGTGACAGGGGCTTTTTTACAGCCGGGAATCAGAACTGCGATTGCAGGTAATTCTCCAGGCCGACCAGCTTGATCAGGCCCAACTGCTTCTCCAGCCAGTAGGTGTGATCTTCTTCGGTATCGGCCAACTGCACGCGCAGAATTTCACGAGTGACATAGTCGTTGTGCTGCTCGCACAGCTCGATGCCCTTGCACAGCGCGGCACGGACCTTGTACTCAAGGCGCAGGTCGGCGGCGAGCATCTCAGGCACCGTGGTGCCTACGTCCAGGTCGTCCGGACGCATGCGTGGCGTGCCTTCGAGCATCAGGATACGGCGCATCAGCGCATCGGCGTGCTGCGTCTCTTCTTCCATCTCGTGGTTGATACGTTCATAGAGCTCGGTAAAGCCCCAGTCTTCGTACATACGCGAATGGATGAAATATTGGTCACGAGCAGCCAGTTCGCCCGTCAGCAACGTGTTGAGGTAATCGATTACGTTGGGGTGACCTTGCATCGCCCTACATCTCCCTGCTTGAAAGTCTTTAGTTTGAACCATGCTGACCTATAGGTCACGGAACCAACGGCAGAAAAGTGAAGATTTACAGAGAAAAGTAGCTGAATTAACGCAAAAACCGCCCAAATGAGGGCGGTTCTGCTTATCGTTTAGAGTCAGTTAAGCGATACACCCAGTGCCTTTGCGATTGCTTCTCCATAAGCCGGATCGGCTTTGAAGAAGTGTTGCAACTGACGCTGGACCACATCACTGGAAACCCCCGCCATGGCGCCGGCGATGTTGCCGGTGAGCAAGGCTTTCTGCTCATCGTTCATCAGGCGGAACAGCGCACCGGCGTGGCTGTAATAGTCGGTGTCTTCGCGGTGATCGTAACGATCTGCGGCACCGCTCAGGGCCAATGCAGGCTCGGCGTACTGTGGCGCTTGTTTCGGCGCGTCGGCGTAGCTGTTTGGCTCATAGTTGGGCGTCGCACCGCCGTTGCTGCCGAAGGCCATCGAACCGTCACGCTGGTAGCTGTTGACCGGGCTGCGCGGGGCATTCACCGGCAATTGTTGGTGGTTGGTGCCGATACGGTAGCGATGTGCATCTGCATAAGCGAAAACGCGACCCTGCAGCATGCGGTCTGGCGACAGACCGACCCCCGGGACCATGTTGCTCGGGCCAAACGCTGCTTGCTCCACTTCAGCGAAGTAGTTCTGTGGATTACGGTTGAGCTCCAGTTCACCGACTTCGATCAGCGGGAATTCCTTTTGTGACCAGGTTTTGGTCACGTCAAAGGGGTTCTCGTAATGTGCGTTGGCTTGGGCCTCGGTCATGATCTGAATGCAAACGCGCCATTTCGGGAAATCGCCGCGCTCGATCGCACCAAACAGATCGCGCTGTGCGTAATCAGGGTCGGTGCCCGCCAAGCGCGCGGCCTCAGCCGGTGCCAGGTTCTTGATGCCTTGCTTGGTCTTGTAGTGCCACTTTACCCAGTGCCGCTCGCCCTTGGCGTTGATCAGGCTGTAGGTGTGGCTACCGAAGCCGTGCATGTGACGGTAACCGTCAGGGATACCACGGTCCGAAAACAGGATGGTGACCTGGTGCAGCGCCTCCGGGGAGTGCGACCAGAAGTCCCACATCATCTGCGCACTTTTCAGATTGCTTTGCGGCAGGCGTTTCTGGGTGTGGATAAAATCAGGGAACTTCAGAGGGTCACGGATGAAGAACACCGGCGTATTGTTACCGACGATGTCCCAGTTGCCTTCTTCGGTGTAGAACTTCAAGGCAAAGCCACGAGGATCGCGTTCGGTGTCAGCCGAACCACGTTCCCCACCTACCGTGGAGAAGCGCAGAAAGGTCGGCGTTTGTTTACCCACGGACTCGAACAGCTTGGCGCTGGTGTATTCAGTGATGTCCTGGGTAACGGTGAACGTGCCGTAAGCACCCGAACCTTTGGCATGCACTCGACGCTCAGGGATGTTTTCGCGATTGAAGTGCGCGAGCTTCTCAATCAGGTGAAAGTCGTCAAGCAGCAACGGGCCACGTGGGCCGGCGGAACGGGAGTTCTGGTTGTCCGCCACGGGAGCGCCGCTGGCGGTGGTAAGAATTTTGTTCTGGCTCATGCTCAATCTTCCTCAGGTCGGACTCGGAACTGCCGGCTAATCGGCTTGCAGTGAGTATTGATCATCAACATGACACCTACAAATTCATTAAATTGTGGGGATCAATAGAAAATTACTACCAATACACCTGACCACCATAGTGCCGGTGTCGACCTGACGCAGCTTGTACAAATGGCGCTTTTCTTACGCGCACAAAAAACCGGGCACTAGGCCCGGTTCTTCGTTACAGACTGTCGTCTTACTCGGCGCTTACAGCTTCGCCGGCAGTAGCACGATCAACCAACTCGACATACGCCATAGGCGCGTTGTCGCCAGAGCGGAAACCGCACTTGAGGATGCGCAGGTAGCCACCCTCACGGGTAGCGTAACGCTTGCCCAGGTCGTTGAAGAGCTTACCAACGATAGCTTTCGAACGAGTACGGTCGAATGCCAGACGGCGGTTAGCCAGGCTGTCTGTCTTAGCCAAAGTGATCAGCGGCTCAGCAACGCGACGCAGTTCTTTAGCTTTCGGCAGTGTAGTTTTGATCAGCTCGTGCTCGAACAGCGACACCGCCATGTTTTGAAACATGGCCTTACGGTGCGAGCTGGTACGGCTCAGGTGACGTCCACTTTTACGATGACGCATGGTTCATTCCTTACCAAACTCACGTTCGGTGATTACGACGATCAGGCAGTCGCCTTGTCGTCCTTCTTAAGACTTGCAGGCGGCCAGTTGTCGAGGCGCATGCCGAGGGACAGACCGCGGGAGGCCAGAACGTCCTTGATTTCAGTCAAGGATTTCTTGCCCAGGTTCGGAGTCTTCAACAGTTCTACTTCGGTACGCTGAATCAGGTCGCCGATGTAGTAAATGTTTTCCGCCTTAAGGCAGTTAGCCGAACGTACAGTCAGTTCCAGATCGTCAACCGGGCGAAGCAGGATCGGATCGATCTCGTCTTCCTGCTCGATTACCACTGGTTCGCTGTCACCTTTGAGGTCGACGAACGCAGCCAACTGCTGTTGCAGGATGGTTGCAGCGCGACGGATAGCCTCTTCAGGGTCCAGAGTACCGTTGGTTTCCAGATCAATAACCAGCTTGTCCAGGTTAGTACGCTGCTCGACACGGGCGTTTTCCACCACGTATGCGATGCGGCGAACCGGGCTGAACGAAGAATCAAGCTGCAAGCGACCAATGCTGCGGCTTTCGTCTTCATCGCTCTGACGCGAGTCGGCCGGTTCATAACCACGACCACGAGCTACAGTGAGCTTCATGTTCAGGGCGCCGTTAGACGCCAGGTTAGCGATTACGTGATCGGGGTTAACGATCTCGACATCATGATCCAGCTGAATATCGGCAGCGGTAACCACCCCCGAACCCTTCTTCGACAAGGTCAGCGTAACTTCGTCACGGCCGTGCAGCTTGATAGCCAGACCTTTAAGGTTCAACAGGATTTCAATTACGTCTTCCTGTACACCTTCGATGGCGCTGTACTCGTGGAGCACACCGTCAATCTCGGCCTCGACTACTGCACAGCCGGGCATTGAGGACAACAGGATGCGGCGCAGCGCGTTGCCCAGGGTGTGGCCAAAACCACGCTCGAGAGGCTCGAGAGTGATTTTGGCGCGGGTTGGACTGACAACCTGCACATCAATGTGGCGGGGTGTCAGGAACTCATTTACCGAAATCTGCATGGATGCACCTATTTTCTAGCCCTTACTTGGAGTAGAGCTCGACAATCAGGCTTTCGTTGATGTCGGCGGACAGATCACTGCGAGCAGGAACGTTCTTGAAAACGCCCGACTTCTTCTCAGTGTCTACTTCTACCCATTCTACGCGGCCACGTTGGGCACACAGATCGAGAGCTTGGACAATGCGAAGTTGGTTTTTTGCTTTCTCGCGGACAGCGACCACGTCACCAGCACGAACCTGGTAGGACGGAACGTTTACGGTCTGACCGTTAACGCTGATCGACTTGTGCGATACCAGCTGACGGGATTCGGCACGAGTAGAACCAAAGCCCATACGGTATACAACGTTGTCCAGACGGCATTCGAGCAGTTGCAGCAGGTTTTCACCGGTTGCACCTTTCTTGCCAGCAGCTTCTTTGTAGTAGCCGCTGAACTGACGCTCGAGAACGCCGTAAATACGACGGACCTTCTGCTTTTCACGCAGTTGGGTGCCGTAATCGGACTGGCGACCGCGGCGTTGGCCGTGGATACCAGGTGCTGCTTCAATGTTGCACTTCGATTCGATCGCGCGCACGCCGCTCTTCAGGAAGAGATCGGTGCCTTCGCGACGAGCGAGTTTGCATTTTGGACCAATGTAACGAGCCATTCTTTACAATCTCCTGGATTACACGCGGCGCTTCTTCGGCGGACGGCACCCGTTGTGCGGGATTGGCGTCACGTCGGTGATGCTGGCGATCTTATAGCCACAGCCGTTCAAAGCACGGACAGCAGACTCACGACCTGGACCTGGACCTTTGACGTTAACGTCAAGGTTTTTCAGGCCGTATTCCAGCGCAGCTTGACCAGCACGTTCAGCAGCTACTTGAGCAGCAAACGGGGTGGACTTGCGGGAACCGCGGAAACCCGAACCACCGGAGGTAGCCCAAGAAAGCGCGTTACCTTGACGGTCGGTGATGGTCACGATTGTGTTGTTAAAAGAAGCATGGATGTGGGCGATGCCATCAACCACTGTCTTTTTAACTTTTTTACGAGGACGAGCAGCAGGTTTTGCCATGATTAATTTCCTGTCGATTCGCGTGGGCGATTACTTGCGGATCGGCTTACGCGGACCTTTACGGGTACGCGCGTTAGTCTTGGTACGCTGACCGCGCACTGGAAGACCACGACGATGACGCAGACCACGGTAGCAACCGAGGTCCATCAAACGCTTGATTTTCATGTTGATTTCGCGACGCAGGTCACCTTCAGTGGTGAACTTCGCCACTTCGCCACGCAACAGCTCAATCTGCTCGTCGCTCAGATCTTTAATCTTTGCGGCTGGGTTTACCCCAGTATCTGCGCAAATTTTCTGCGCAGTAGTGCGACCAACACCATAGATGTAGGTCAGCGAGATAACAGTGTGCTTGTTATCTGGAATGTTAACGCCTGCAATACGGGCCATTCAGTGGGACTCCAATTGACAGCTACCTACGCCCCGGAAGCCAAGAAATAGGGCGCGAGATAATATCGCTGTAATAACAAATAATCAACCCGGCAGCGCACTAGCTGCCGGGCTTCAAGCGGATCACACTCAGCCTTGGCGCTGTTTGTGACGCGGTTCCGCGCTGCAAATTACTCGAACAACACCTTCGCGGCGAATAATTTTGCAGTTACGGCACAGCTTTTTCACCGATGCACGAACTTTCATCACCAACTCCTCGAACCTTATGGGTACTCAGCGCAACATGCCGCTGCCGTAACCCTTCAGGTTGGCTTTCTTCATCAGGGATTCGTACTGGTGCGAAACGAGGTGCGATTGTACTTGGGACATGAAGTCCATCACAACCACGACGACGATCAGCAACGAGGTCCCGCCAAGGTAGAACGGTACGTTTGCTGCAACCACCAGGAACTGGGGCAACAAGCACACGGCCGTCATATATAGAGCACCGAACAGGGTCAAACGAGTCAGAACGCCATCAATGTAGCGTGCAGACTGCTCACCTGGACGGATGCCCGGAATAAAGGCACCGGACTTCTTCAGGTTTTCCGCTACGTCTTTCGGATTGAACATCAACGCCGTATAGAAGAAGCAGAAGAAAATAATCCCTGCACTAAACAGCAGAATATTCAACGGCTGACCAGGAGCGATCGACTGAGAAAGGTCCTGCAGCCAGCCCATGTTTTCAGACTGACCAAACCAGGTACCCAACGAAGCCGGAAACAGCAAAATGCTGCTCGCGAAAATTGCCGGGATAACACCGGCCATATTCACTTTCAGCGGCAAGTGGCTGGTCTGCGCAGCAAAAACCTTGCGGCCCTGCTGACGCTTGGCGTAGTGAACAGCAATACGACGCTGGCCACGCTCAATGAACACCACAAAACCGATAATCGCTACTGCCAGCAAACCGATGGCAACCAGGGCAAAAATATTGATATCACCCTGACGCGCAGACTCGAAAGACTGCCCGATTGCTCTCGGAAGACCGGCGACGATACCTGCGAAAATCAACATCGAGATACCGTTACCAACACCACGCTCAGTAATCTGCTCACCCAGCCACATCATAAACATCGCACCAGCCACAAATGTGGATACCGCGACGAAATGGAAGCCAAAGTCACCAGTGAACGCAACACCCTGCCCCGCCAAGCCAACGGACATGCCGATAGCTTGAACCAGGGCAAGGATGACAGTGCCGTAGCGGGTGTACTGGCTAATCTTGCGACGGCCAGCTTCACCTTCCTTCTTCAACTGCTCCAACTGCGGGCTGACGGCGGTCATCAACTGCATGATGATCGATGCCGAAATGTACGGCATGATCCCCAGTGCAAAGATGCTCATCCGTTCCAGCGCGCCGCCGGAAAACATGTTGAACAAGCTAAGAATGGTCCCCTCATTCTGTCGAAACAGGTCTGCGAGTCGGTCCGGGTTGATACCTGGAACCGGGATGTGTGCGCCTATTCGGTAGACGATAATCGCCAGGAACAGAAAACGCAGACGAGCCCAAAGTTCAGACATACCGCCTTTGCCGAGCGCTGAGAGAGCACCTTGCTTAGCCATTTATTCCTCGAACTTGCCGCCAGCTGCTTCGATAGCCGAACGCGCACCTTTGGTGGCGCCGATTCCCTTGCCGATAGTGACAGCGCGGGTCACTTCACCGGACAGCATGATTTTCACACGCTGTACGTTGACGTTGATCACGTTGGCATCTTTCAGGGTCTGCACAGTAACGATGTCGCCTTCCACTTTAGCCAGCTCGGACAAACGCACTTCTGCGCGGTCCATGGCTTTCAGGGATACGAAACCGAACTTAGGCAGGCGACGATGCAGCGGCTGTTGACCGCCTTCAAAGCCTGGAGCGATGGTGCCACCGGAGCGGGAGGTTTGACCTTTGTGGCCACGGCCACCAGTCTTACCCAAACCGCTACCGATACCACGGCCCGGACGATGCTTTTCGCGACGGGAACCCGGCGCTGGACTCAGATCATTGAGTTTCATCGATTAACCCTCGACACGCAGCATGTAGTAAGCCTTGTTGATCATCCCGCGATTCTCGGGAGTATCCTGGACTTCTACAGTGTGACCGATGCGACGCAGACCCAAACCCTTAACGCACAATTTGTGGTTAGGGATGCGACCGGTCATGCTTTTGATCAGCGTTACTTTAACGGTAGCCATGATCAGAAGATCTCCTTGACGCTTTTGCCACGCTTGGCGGCAATGGATTCAGGAGACTGCATTGCTTTCAAACCCTTGAAAGTGGCGTGAACCACGTTTACAGGGTTAGTCGAGCCGTAGCACTTGGCCAGAACGTTCTGAACGCCAGCAACTTCGAGGACAGCACGCATAGCGCCGCCAGCGATGATACCGGTACCTTCAGAAGCAGGCTGCATGTACACCTTCGAAGCGCCATGGGCGGACTTCATTGCGTACTGCAGAGTAGTGCCGTTCAGATCAACTTGGATCATGTTGCGACGAGCAGCTTCCATTGCCTTCTGGATCGCAGCAGGCACTTCACGTGACTTGCCACGGCCGAAGCCAACACGCCCTTTACCATCACCAACCACGGTCAACGCGGTGAAAGTGAAGATACGGCCGCCTTTAACGGTTTTGGCTACGCGGTTAACTTGAACCAGCTTCTCAATGTAGCCTTCGTCGCGCTTTTGGTCGTTATTTGACATAACTTAGAACTCCAGCCCAGCTTCACGAGCAGCATCAGCCAGCGCCTTGACGCGACCGTGATACTTGAAGCCAGAGCGGTCGAAAGCCACCTGCGAGACGCCAGCGGCTTTTGCACGCGTAGCGACCAGCTGGCCAACCTTAGTGGCCGCGTCGATGTTGCCAGTGGCACCATCACGCAGTTCTTTATCCAAAGTCGAGGCGCTTGCCAGGACTTTGTTGCCGTCGGCCGAGATGACCTGGGCGTAGATGTGCTGCGACGAGCGGAACACGCAGAGACGCACGACTTCGAGTTCGTGCATTTTCAGGCGTGCTTTGCGAGCGCGACGCAGTCGAGTAACTTTTTTGTCGGTCATTTGCTATGCCCTACTTCTTCTTGGCTTCTTTACGACGGACGACTTCGTCCGCGTAGCGCACACCTTTGCCTTTGTACGGCTCTGGTGGACGGAAGTCGCGGATCTCAGCGGCCACCTGACCTACCAGCTGCTTATCAATACCCTTGATCAGGATATCGGTTTGGCTCGGGGTCTCAGCGGTGATGCCTTCCGGCAGTTCGTAATCCACTGGGTGCGAGAAGCCAAGGGCCAGGTTCAAAACCGTGCCTTTTGCTTGCGCTTTGTAACCAACACCGACCAGCTGGAGCTTACGCTCGAAGCCTTGGCTTACGCCTTGGACCATGTTGTTTACCAACGCACGAGTGGTACCGGCCATTGCGCGAGTTTGTTGATCGCCATTGCGAGCAGCGAAACGCAGCTCACCAGCTTCTTCAACGATCTCAACCGACGAATGGATGTTCAGTTCGAGAGTACCCTTGGCACCCTTCACCGAAAGCTGTTGGCCTGCGAATTTTACTTCGACACCGGCTGGCAGCTTAACGGGGTTCTTAGCGACGCGTGACATGCTTATCCCCCCTTAGAACACAGTGCAAAGAACTTCGCCGCCGACACCGGCAGCGCGCGCAGCACGATCCGTCATCACACCTTTGTTGGTGGAGACGATAGACACACCGAGACCGCCACGAACTTTTGGCAGATCATCGACGGACTTGTACTGACGCAGGCCTGGACGGCTAACGCGCTTCACTTCCTCGATGACCGGACGGCCTTCGAAGTACTTCAGCTCGATGGACAGCAGTGGTTTGATTTCGCTGCTGATCTGATAACCCGCAATGTAGCCTTCGTCTTTCAGGACTTTGGCAACAGCAACCTTCAACGTGGAAGATGGCATGCTTACGACGGACTTTTCAGCCATCTGGGCATTACGGATACGAG
The DNA here is from genome assembly GCF_024169655.1 of Pseudomonas marginalis. Classification (GTDB taxonomy): domain Bacteria; phylum Pseudomonadota; class Gammaproteobacteria; order Pseudomonadales; family Pseudomonadaceae; genus Aquipseudomonas; species Aquipseudomonas paraveronii. The sequence goes on from NZ_JALJWV010000001.1 coordinate 5,556,121, forward strand.
TTAGCATGTCCGCTAACGGGTCCTGCATACTCATGGGCTAGACGCTCCTAATACAAAAAAATTAGCCTTGCGGCTACATATGTCGCCGAGAATCTCCGAGCATAAAACACACGGGCTCAGGCGAGCCGCGTATTTTAGACACACTACGGAAATGAAACAAGCCCCAAAAGGGGCTTGTTCCAGATTCAAGGCCACCGGCGGTCAGTATCTTGCGAAACCGACCACCTGGACGTTGAAAGTACTTACCAGCTAGCTTTAACCAGACCTGGTACGTCACCACGCATTGCCGCTTCACGCAGTTTGTTACGGCCGAGGCCGAACTTGCGGTAAACGCCGTGTGGACGACCGGTCAGGCGGCAGCGGTTACGCATGCGCGAGGCGCTTGCGTCACGTGGCTGCTTCTGCAGTGCTACTGTCGCTTCCCAACGCGCTTCTGGACTTGCGTTCAGATCAACGATGATTGCTTTCAGTGCTGCACGCTTCTTGGCGTACTTGGCAACCGTGAGCTGACGCTTCAGCTCGCGGTTTTTCATGCTCATCTTGGCCATGGTCCTACTCCAATCAGTTGCGGAACGGGAATTTGAAAGCACGCAACAGGGCGCGACCTTCATCATCGTTCTTGGCAGTGGTGGTCAGGGTGATGTCCAGACCGCGGAGAGCATCGATCTTGTCGTAGTCGATTTCCGGGAAGATGATCTGCTCTTTCACGCCCATGCTGTAGTTACCACGACCATCGAAGGACTTGGCATTCAGGCCGCGGAAGTCGCGGACCCGAGGCAGGGAGATCGACAGCAGACGATCCAGGAATTCGTACATACGCTCACGGCGCAGAGTCACTTTGACGCCGATCGGCCAACCTTCACGGACTTTAAAGCCAGCGATGGATTTCCGAGCGTAAGTCACAACGACTTTTTGACCGGTGATCTTTTCCAGGTCAGCAACAGCGTGCTCGATGACTTTTTTGTCGCCGACCGCTTCGCCCAGACCCATGTTCAGGGTGATTTTGGTAACGCGTGGAACTTCCATCACGTTCGAAAGCTTAAGTTCTTCCTTAAGCTTCGGTGCGATTTCTTTCCAATAAATCTCTTTTAGTCGTGCCATGGTCTTCTACCTAGCAGTGTTCAAGCATCAACCGCTTTTTGGGTCGACTTGAAGACACGAATTTTCTTGCCATCTTCTACTTTGAAACCAACGCGGTCTGCCTTGTTGGTTTCGCCGTTGAAAATGGCGACGTTAGAAGCGTCCAGCGGAGCTTCTTTTTCGACGATACCGCCTTGTACGCCCGACATCGGGTTAGGCTTGGTATGACGCTTAACCAGGTTCAGACCACCAATAACCAGACGGTTATTAGCGAGAACCTTAAGCACCTTACCGCGCTTACCTTTGTCTTTGCCGGCGATCACGATGATCTCGTCGTCACGACGAATCTTTTGCATGTCGGATCTCCTTACAGCACTTCTGGGGCGAGCGAGACGATCTTCATGAACTTCTCAGTACGAAGTTCACGGGTCACTGGCCCAAAGATACGGGTGCCGATCGGCTCTTGCTTGTTGTTCAGAAGAACAGCAGCGTTGCCATCAAAGCGGATAATGGAGCCATCTGCACGGCGAACACCGTGACGAGTGCGGACTACAACAGCAGTCATCACTTGGCCTTTTTTCACTTTACCGCGAGGAATTGCTTCCTTAACGGTAACCTTGATGATGTCACCGATACCAGCGTAACGACGATGGGAGCCACCCAGCACCTTGATGCACATAACACGGCGAGCGCCGCTGTTATCGGCCACATCGAGCATGGATTGAGTCTGAATCATATAATTTCTCCGACCCCTAGTCCTTAGACTTCCACAGCGCGTTCGAGAACATCAACCAGTGCCCAAGACTTGGTCTTGGCCAGCGGACGAGTTTCACGAATAGTGACTTTGTCGCCGATGTGGCACTGGTTGGTTTCGTCGTGCGCGTGCAGCTTAGTCGAACGCTTAACATATTTACCGTAGATCGGGTGCTTAACGCGGCGCTCGATCAAAACGGTGATGGTTTTGTCCATCTTGTCGCTGACAACACGGCCAGTCAGCGTACGGACAGTCTTTTCGGCTTCAGCCATGATCACTTACCTGCCTGCTGGTTGAGCACAGTCTTCACGCGAGCGATGTCACGCTTAACTTGCGAGAGCAGATGAGACTGCCCCAACTGGCCAGTTGCTTTCTGCATGCGCAGATTGAACTGGTCGCGCAGCAGGCCGAGCAGTTGCTCGTTCAGCTGCTGTGCGGATTTTTCACGAAGTTCATTCGCTTTCATCACATCACCGTCCGTTTAACAAAGGCGGTGGCGAGCGGCAGCTTTGCAGCAGCCAGGGCAAAAGCCTCACGCGCCAGCTCTTCAGTTACACCCTCGATTTCATACAGGACTTTGCCTGGCTGAATCTGGGCAACCCAGTATTCCACGTTACCCTTACCTTTACCCATCCGAACTTCGAGGGGCTTTTTGGAGATTGGCTTGTCCGGGAATACACGGATCCAGATCTTGCCGCCACGTTTTACGTGACGGGTCAGAGCACGACGCGCTGACTCGATCTGACGAGCGGTGAGACGACCACGAGCTACAGACTTCAGCGCGAATTCGCCGAAGCTGACTTTGCTACCGCGCTGAGCCAGACCACGGTTGTGGCCTGTCATCTGCTTGCGGAACTTCGTACGCTTTGGTTGCAACATTTGGCGTACCCCTTACTTAGCAGCTTTTTTACGAGGCGCTGGTGCTTGTGGTTTCAGTTCTTCTTGGCGACCACCAATTACTTCGCCTTTGAAGATCCAAACCTTTACACCGATCACACCGTAAGTGGTGTGAGCTTCGTAGTTGGCATAGTCGATGTCGGCACGCAGGGTGTGCAATGGCACACGACCTTCGCGATACCATTCAGTACGTGCGATTTCAGCACCGCCGAGACGACCGCTCACTTGGATTTTGATGCCTTTGGCACCAATGCGCATGGCGTTCTGTACGGCGCGCTTCATAGCGCGACGGAACATGACGCGACGCTCCAGCTGCTGAGCTACGCTCTGCGCAACCAGCATACCGTCGAGCTCCGGCTTACGGATCTCTTCGATATTGATGTGCACAGGCACACCCATTTGCTTGGTCAGGTCCTGACGCAGTTTCTCAACATCTTCACCTTTCTTCCCGATAACGATACCTGGACGAGCGGTGTGGATGGTGATACGTGCAGTTTGCGCCGGACGATGGATATCGATACGGCTTACGGACGCGCTTTTTAGTTTGTCTTGGAGATACTCACGCACCTTCAGATCAGCGAACAAATAGTCCGCATAAGTCCGACCGTCTGCGTACCAGACGGAGGTGTGCTCCTTGACGATTCCCAGGCGAATGCCAATGGGATGTACTTTCTGACCCATCTCTTCGACTCCGTTACTTGTCAGCAACCTTGACAGTGATATGGCAAGACCGCTTGACGATGCGATCAGCACGGCCTTTGGCACGCGGCATGATACGCTTCAGCGAACGCCCTTCGTTGACGAAAACGGTGCTGACCTTCAGGTCATCAACGTCTGCGCCTTCGTTATGCTCGGCGTTGGCTACGGCCGACTCCAGCACTTTCTTCATGATCTCGGCGGCTTTCTTACTGCTGAAAGCCAACAGGTTGAGCGCTTCGCCCACCTTCTTCCCGCGGATCTGGTCGGCGACCAAGCGGGCTTTCTGGGCGGAGATTCGAGCGCCCGACAACTTAGCGGCTACTTCCATTTCCTAACCCCTTAACGCTTGGCTTTCTTGTCTGCCACGTGCCCACGATATGTGCGGGTACCGGCAAACTCGCCTAGTTTGTGGCCGACCATGTCTTCGTTCACGAGAACTGGGACGTGAAGACGACCGTTGTGTACTGCGATGGTCAAACCGACCATTTGTGGCAGGATCATCGAACGACGCGACCAGGTTTTCACCGGCTTGCGATCATTCTTTTCCGCCGCCACTTCGATCTTCTTCAGTAGGTGAAGATCAATAAAAGGACCTTTTTTCAGAGAACGTGGCACTGTCGTATCCCTCTATTTACTTGCGACGACGGACGATCATTTTGTCGGTACGCTTATTACCACGAGTCTTCGCGCCCTTAGTCGGGAAGCCCCATGGCGATACCGGATGACGACCACCAGAGGTACGACCTTCACCACCACCGTGTGGGTGGTCAACCGGGTTCATGGCAACACCACGAACGGTTGGGCGAACGCCACGCCAGCGTTTGGCACCAGCTTTACCCAGCGAACGCAGGCTGTGCTCGGAGTTCGAGACTTCGCCCAAGGTCGCGCGGCATTCAGCCAGCACTTTACGCATCTCACCAGAACGCAGACGCAGGGTCACGTAGACACCTTCACGAGCGATCAGCTGAGCCGAAGCACCAGCGGAACGAGCGATTTGCGCGCCTTTACCTGGCTTCAATTCGATGCCGTGTACGGTGCTACCAACTGGAATGTTACGCAGTTGCAGAGCGTTGCCCGGCTTGATCGGTGCCAGGGCACCTGCGATCAGCTGGTCGCCAGCACTCACGCCTTTAGGGGCGATGATGTAGCGACGCTCGCCATCTGCGTACAGCAGCAGAGCGATGTGAGCAGTACGGTTTGGATCGTATTCGATACGCTCGACAGTGGCAGTGATGCCATCTTTGTCGTTGCGACGGAAGTCGACCAGACGATAATGCTGCTTATGGCCACCACCGATGTGACGAGTGGTAATGCGACCATTGTTGTTACGACCACCAGTCTTCGATTTCTTCTCGAGCAGCGGTGCGTGAGGAGCGCCTTTATGCAGCTCCTGGTTGACCACCTTGACCACAAAACGGCGGCCAGGGGAAGTCGGTTTGCATTTAACGATTGCCATGATGCACCCCTTCCTTACTCAGCACTGCTGCTGAAATCGAGATCTTGGCCTGGCTGAAGGGAGATAACCGCCTTCTTCCAGTCATTACGCTTGCCCAGACCGCGAGCAGTGCGCTTGCTCTTACCCAGAACATTCAGGGTAGTAACACGCTCTACTTTCACGCTGAACAGGCTTTCGACGGCCTTCTTGATTTCCAGCTTGGTTGCGTCAGTTGCAACCTTGAAAACGAACTGGCCTTTCTTGTCAGCCAGAACCGTAGCCTTTTCGGAAACGTGCGGGCCAAGCAGAACTTTAAATACGCGTTCCTGGTTCATCCCAGCAGCTCCTCGAATTTCTTCACGGCCGACACGGTGATCAACACCTTGTCGTATGCGATCAGACTAACTGGATCGGAACCTTGCACGTCACGTACATCAACGTGTGGCAGGTTGCGAGCAGCCAGGTACAGGTTCTGATCAACAGCTTCAGACACGATCAAGACGTCAGTCAGGCCCATGCCGTTCAGCTTGTTCAGCAGATCTTTGGTTTTCGGTGCTTCAACAGCGAAGTCCTGAACCACGACCAGACGATCAGTACGCACGAGTTCAGCAAGGATGGAGCGCAGTGCTGCGCGGTACATCTTCTTGTTGAGCTTCTGAGTGTGATCCTGAGGACGAGCTGCGAAAGTGGTACCGCCGCCGCGCCAGATTGGGCTACGGATAGTACCGGCACGAGCACGGCCAGTACCTTTCTGACGCCAAGGGCGCTTACCGCCACCACGAACGTCGGAACGGGTCTTTTGCTGCTTGCTACCTTGACGGCCGCCGGCCATGTAGGCCACGACTGCTTGGTGAACGAGCGTCTCGTTGAATTCGCCGCCAAATGTCAGTTCGGAAACTTCGATCGCTTGAGCGTCATTTACATTTAATTGCATGTCAGCTTCCCCTTAACCGCGAGCCTTGGCCGCTGGACGTACAACCAGGTTGCCGCCAGTAGCGCCAGGAACAGCACCCTTGACCAACAACAGATTGCGTTCAGCGTCGACGCGCACTACTTCGAGGGACTGCACGGTCACGCGCTCAGCGCCCATATGACCGGACATTTTTTTGCCCTTGAATACACGACCAGGAGTCTGGCACTGGCCAATAGAGCCCGGGACGCGGTGGGAAACGGAGTTACCGTGAGTGTTGTCTTGGCCACGGAAATTCCAACGCTTGATCGTACCCTGGAAGCCTTTACCCTTGGACTGACCGGTTACATCAACCAGTTGACCAGCGGCGAAGATTTCAGCGTTGATCAGATCGCCAGCCTGGTAGTCGCCTTCTTCAAGACGGAACTCCATAACAGTGCGACCAGCTGCAACGTTTGCTTTAGCGAAGTGACCTGCTTGAGCAGCAGTCACGCGCGAAGCACGACGCTCGCCGACAGTGACTTGCACTGCACGATAGCCATCGGTTTCTTCAGTTTTAAACTGGGTGACGCGATTCGGCTCGATCTCAATGACCGTAACCGGAATGGAGACACCTTCTTCGGTGAAAATACGGGTCATACCGCATTTACGACCGACTACACCAATAGTCATGTTGTAAACCTCATGAGTGTACGGGGCTTTCACCCGCTATGGCCGCCCATTTCAGAGCGTTACACGACTAAGACCCAAGTCTTAGCCGAGGCTGATCTGTACTTCCACACCGGCCGCCAGATCAAGCTTCATAAGTGCATCAACGGTTTTATCCGTTGGCTGGACGATGTCCAGTACGCGCTTATGAGTACGGATCTCGTACTGGTCACGCGCGTCTTTGTTGACGTGCGGGGAGACCAGAACGGTGAACCGCTCTTTACGGGTAGGCAGTGGAATTGGACCACGCACTTGTGCACCAGTACGTTTCGCGGTTTCCACGATTTCCTGGGTGGATTGGTCGATCAGGCGATGGTCAAAAGCCTTCAACCTGATACGGATTTGCTGATTTTGCATTGGATTTCAGACTCCGGCTGCTATTCCCAGCGAGCGCAATACGCCCGTTAAAAGGAGGCGCAATTCTATAGACGCCCCAGATGGGTGTCAACCCAATAAAAAAAGCCCCCGCTAAGCGGGGGCTTTCTCAAAACCTCGAAGCTAACTCAAAAAAGAGCTTACTCGATGATTTTAGCTACAACGCCAGCACCAACGGTACGGCCGCCTTCACGGATAGCGAAGCGCAGACCGTCTTCCATTGCGATGGTTTTGATCAGGGTGACAACCATTTTGATGTTGTCGCCTGGCATTACCATTTCAACGCCTTCCGGCAGCTCGCAGTTACCAGTCACGTCAGTAGTACGGAAGTAGAACTGTGGACGGTAGCCTTTGAAGAACGGAGTGTGACGACCGCCTTCTTCTTTGCTCAGCACGTACACTTCAGCTTCGAACTTGGTGTGCGGCTTAACCGAACCTGGCTTAACCAGAACCTGGCCACGCTCAACGTCGTCACGCTTGGTACCACGCAGCAGAACGCCGCAGTTCTCGCCAGCACGACCTTCGTCGAGCAGCTTACGGAACATTTCAACACCGGTGCAGGTGGTGACAGTAGTGTCACGCAGACCAACGATTTCCAGTGGATCTTGAACCTTAACGATACCGCGCTCGATACGACCGGTAACAACAGTACCACGACCGGAGATCGAGAATACGTCTTCGATTGGCATCAGGAACGGCTTGTCGATAACACGAACTGGATCTGGGATGTAGCTGTCCAGAGTCTCAACCAGTTTACGAACGGACGTGGTGCCCATTTCGTTATCGTCTTTGCCTTCCAGAGCCATACGAGCAGAACCGATGATGATCGGAGTGTCGTCGCCTGGGAAGTCGTAAGTGCTCAGCAGATCGCGCACTTCCATCTCAACCAGTTCCAGCAGCTCAGCGTCGTCTACCAGGTCAGCCTTGTTCAGGTAAACCACGATGTACGGAACGCCAACCTGGCGGGACAGCAGGATGTGCTCACGGGTTTGTGGCATCGGACCATCAGCGGCCGAGCAAACCAGGATCGCGCCGTCCATTTGGGCAGCACCGGTGATCATGTTCTTCACATAGTCAGCGTGACCTGGGCAGTCAACGTGAGCGTAGTGACGGATCAGCGAGTTGTATTCAACGTGCGCGGTGTTGATGGTGATACCACGAGCTTTTTCTTCTGGTGCGCTGTCGATCTTATCGAAATCAACGACTGCGGAACCGAAAATTTCGGAGCAAACGCGAGTCAGAGCAGCAGTCAGAGTGGTTTTACCATGGTCAACGTGACCGATAGTGCCAACGTTGACGTGTGGTAGGGAACGATCAAATTTTTCTTTAGCCACGACAATTAACTCCTTGCCTAAAGGACTGAATCAGCCTTGTTTTTTGGATACAGTTTCAGCGATGTGCGCCGGAGCTGTGTTGTATTTTTTGAATTCCATAGAGTAGCTTGCGCGACCCTGGGACATGGAGCGAACGTCGGTCGCATAACCGAACATCTCACCCAACGGAACCTCGGCGCGAATCACTTTGCCGGAAACCGTGTCTTCCATACCCAAGATCATGCCGCGACGACGGTTAAGGTCGCCCATGACATCACCCATATAGTCTTCAGGTGTAACAACTTCTACCGCCATGATTGGCTCAAGCAACTCACCACCGCCCTTCTGGGCCAGTTGCTTGGTTGCCATGGAAGCAGCCACCTTGAACGCCATCTCGTTGGAGTCGACGTCGTGGTAAGAACCGTCAAAAACGGTTGCTTTCAGGCCGATCAGCGGATAGCCGGCAACAACACCGTTCTTCATCTGCTCTTCGATACCCTTCTGGATAGCAGGGATGTATTCCTTAGGAACAACACCACCCACTACTTCGTTCACGAATTGCAAACCTTCCTGACCTTCATCAGCAGGAGCAAAACGGATCCAGCAGTGACCGAACTGACCACGACCGCCGGACTGACGAACGAACTTGCCTTCGATTTCACAGTTCTTCGTGATGCGCTCACGATAGGAAACCTGAGGCTTACCGATGTTGGCTTCGACGTTGAACTCACGGCGCATCCGGTCAACCAGGATGTCCAGGTGCAGCTCGCCCATGCCGGAGATGATCGTTTGACCAGTCTCTTCATCAGTCTTGACGCGGAAAGATGGATCTTCCTGAGCAAGTTTACCCAGAGCGATACCCATTTTTTCCTGGTCATCCTTGGTCTTAGGCTCTACGGCAACCGAAATAACCGGCTCCGGGAAGTCCATACGAACCAGGATGATTGGCTTGTCAGCGTTGCACAAAGTTTCACCAGTGGTGACGTCCTTCATGCCGATCAAGGCCGCGATGTCACCAGCGCGTACTTCCTTGATCTCTTCACGGGCGTTTGCGTGCATTTGCACCATACGACCCACGCGCTCTTTCTTGCCCTTGACCGAGTTGATCACGCCGTCGCCGGAGTTCAACACGCCCGAGTAAACGCGGACGAAGGTCAGGGTACCCACGAATGGGTCGGTAGCGATCTTGAACGCCAGAGCCGAGAACGGCTCGCTGTCGTCTGCATGACGCTCCAGCTCGATAGTCTCGTCATCCGGGTCAGTACCCTTGATGGCAGGAATATCAACCGGCGCAGGCAGGTAGTCGATCACGGCGTCGAGAACCAGGGGAACACCCTTGTTCTTGAAGGAAGAACCGCAAACAGCCAAGACGATCTCACCAGCGATAGTACGCTGACGCAGAGCGGCCTTGATTTCCGCGTTGGTGAGTTCTTCACCTTCGAGGTACTTGTTCATCAGTTCTTCGTTGGCTTCGGCCGCAGCCTCAACCATGTTGTTGCGCCACTCGTCAGCCAATTCCTGCATGTCTGCAGGGATAGCTTCGCGACGAGGAACCATACCTTTGTCAGCATCGTTCCAGTAAACAGCTTCCATGGCCAGCAGATCGATCTGCCCCTGGAAGTTGTCTTCGGAACCGATAGCCAACTGGATTGGCACCGGGGTGTGACCCAGACGCTGCTTGATCTGACCGATCACGCGCAGGAAGTTCGCACCAGCACGGTCCATCTTGTTTACGTAAACAAGACGTGGAACGCCGTACTTGTTGGCTTGACGCCATACGGTTTCCGACTGAGGCTCAACACCCGAGGTGCCGCAGAACACAACGACAGCGCCGTCGAGTACACGCAGGGAACGCTCAACTTCAATGGTGAAGTCTACGTGGCCCGGGGTATCGATTACGTTGAAGCGGTGCTCATCTTTGTACTGCTTCTCGGAACCTTTCCAGAAGGCGGTAATAGCAGCAGAAGTAATGGTAATACCACGCTCCTGCTCCTGAACCATCCAGTCTGTGGTCGCGGCGCCGTCATGCACCTCGCCCATCTTGTGACTTTTGCCGGTGTAAAAAAGGACGCGCTCGGTGGTGGTGGTTTTACCAGCATCCACGTGAGCGACGATACCGATGTTACGGTAGCGACTAATCGGAGTAGTACGAGCCATAAAGCCCTCGCAAAATTAGTGAAGCTAGAATTAGAAGCGGTAGTGCGAGAAAGCTTTGTTAGCTTCAGCCATACGGTGCACGTCTTCACGCTTCTTAACAGCAGCACCTTTACCTTCAGCAGCGTCCAACAGTTCGCCAGCCAAACGCAGAGCCATAGACTTCTCGCCACGCTTACGGGCGAAGTCTACCAACCAGCGCATTGCCAGGGCGTTACGACGGGACGGACGAACTTCGACCGGAACCTGGTAAGTAGCACCGCCTACACGGCGCGACTTCACTTCGACCAGCGGAGCGATGGCGTCGAGAGCTTTCTCGAAGATTTCCAGGGGGTCGCTGTTCTTGCGTTCTTTAACCTTTTCCAGCGCGCCATAAACGATACGCTCGGCAACGGCTTTCTTGCCGCTTTCCATCACGTGGTTCATGAACTTGGCCAGAATTTGGCTTCCGTATTTTGGATCGTCAAGCACTTCGCGCTTGGCTGCTACGCGTCTTCTTGGCATGGATAAGCCCTCAAACGGTCTTCAGGTTCGCTCGGAATCGGTGCCCTTTCGGGACGCCTCCGACCTTACTCTTATCGACTCAGAAAATAAGATGATTCAGTTTTACAAAAAGCCGCTACTACTTAGGCTTCTTGGTACCGTACTTCGAACGACCCTGGTTACGACCTTTAACGCCGGAAGTATCCAAGGAGCCGCGTACGGTGTGGTAACGAACACCTGGCAAGTCTTTTACACGACCGCCGCGGATCAGTACCACGCTGTGCTCTTGCAGGTTGTGGCCTTCACCGCCGATGTACGAGGAAACCTCGAAACCGTTGGTCAGACGCACACGGCATACTTTACGCAGTGCCGAGTTAGGTTTTTTCGGCGTAGTGGTATACACGCGAGTGCATACGCCACGACGTTGCGGGCAGTTCTGCAGCGCAGGTACGTCGGATTTCTCGACGATACGCTTACGCGGCTGACGTACCAGCTGGTTGATAGTTGCCATCTACTAGCTCCACTGTTGTCTTGCGACGCTATTGTCTTGCAAGAAAAGCAAAATGGCAGGAACGAATTCCCGCCAAATTTAGGGGTACAAGAGTCTAAAGAGGATCTTGCCCCCAGTCAAGGCAAGGCCCCGACCTCCCCTCTCAACGAACCGGGGCAAAACTGCCTCGATCCGACGAATGGGGGCTGCCAGGGCCCAGACTTATTTATCGCAGAACTCAGTTACCGCTTGAGTTCAGCGCTTCGGTCAGTGCAGCTTCCACTTCACTGGCGCTTACGCGCAACGGCTTGTCAGCATCACGGCGGCGCTTGCGCTCGCTGTGGTAAGCCAAACCGGTACCGGCTGGGATCAGACGACCCACAACCACGTTTTCTTTCAGGCCGCGCAGGTAATCGCGCTTGCCGGTTACCGCTGCTTCGGTCAGTACGCGAGTGGTCTCCTGGAAGGAGGCCGCCGAGATGAACGATTCAGTGGACAACGACGCCTTGGTGATACCCAGCAGCACACGAGTAAATTTGGAAACAAATTTCTCGTCGGCTGCCAGACGTTCGTTTTCTACCAGTACGTGAGTCAGTTCCATCTGGTCGCCCTTGATGAAACTGGAATCGCCGGATTCAGCGATTTCAACTTTACGCAGCATCTGACGCAGAATGGTCTCGATGTGCTTATCGTTGATCTTCACGCCTTGCAGACGGTAAACGTCCTGGATCTCGTTAACGATGTACTTGGCCAGCGCACTCACACCCAGCAGACGCAGGATGTCGTGTGGATCGCTCGGACCGTCGGAGATAACTTCGCCGCGGTTTACCTGTTCGCCTTCGAACACGTTCAGGTGACGCCACTTCGGAATCAGCTCTTCATACGGATCGCTACCGTCGTTCGGAGTAATGACCAGACGGCGCTTGCCCTTGGTCTCTTTACCGAACGCGATGGTGCCGCTGACTTCAGCCAGAATCGACGCTTCTTTCGGACGACGAGCCTCGAACAAGTCGGCAACACGCGGCAGACCACCGGTGATGTCACGGGTCTTCGAAGTCTCTTGCGGGATACGCGCGATAACGTCACCGATCGCAATCTTCGCACCATCCGCTACACCGACCAGGGCGTTGGCTGGCAGGAAGTACTGAGCGATTACGTCAGTGCCTGGCAGCAACAGATCCTTGCCGTTGTCATCGACCATCTTCACGGCAGGACGGATGTCTTTACCGGCAGCTGGACGATCTTTCGCGTCGAGGACTTCAATGTTGGTCATACCGGTCAATTCGTCAGTCTGACGCTTGATCGTGATGCCTTCTTCCATGCCCACGTAGGTCACGGTACCTTTCATTTCGGTAACGATTGGGTGAGTGTGCGGATCCCACTTGGCCACGATTGCGCCAGCGTCGACCTTGTCACCTTCTTTAACCGAAATCACAGCACCATACGGCAGCTTGTAGCGCTCACGCTCACGACCGTAGTCGTCAGCGATTGCCAGCTCACCGGAACGGGACACAGCAACCAGGCAACCATCCACTCGTTCAACGTGCTTCAGGTTGTGCAGACGGACGGTACCGCCATTCTTCACCTGAACGCTGTCGGCTGCGGAGGTCCGGCTTGCCGCACCACCGATGTGGAATGTACGCATGGTCAGCTGGGTACCCGGCTCACCGATGGACTGGGCAGCGATAACGCCGACCGCTTCACCGATGTTCACCTGGTGACCACGAGCCAAGTCACGGCCATAGCACTTGGCGCAAATGCCGAAGCGGGTTTCACAGCTGATCGGCGAGCGAACGATCACTTCGTCGATGCTGTTGAGTTCGATGAACTCGACCCACTTCTCGTCAACCAGGGTGCCGGCAGGAACGATAATTTCCTCGGTACCTGGCTTGAATACGTCACGGGCAATAACACGACCCAATACGCGCTCACCCAGCGGCTCTACAACGTCACCGCCTTCAATGTGCGGTGTCATCAGCAAGCCGTGTTCGGTGCCGCAATCGATCTCGGTTACAACCAGATCTTGTGCAACGTCTACCAGACGACGAGTCAGGTAACCGGAGTTAGCGGTTTTCAACGCGGTATCCGCCAGACCTTTACGAGCACCGTGAGTGGAGATGAAGTACTGAAGTACGCTCAAACCTTCACGGAAGTTCGCAGTAATCGGCGTTTCGATGATGGAACCGTCCGGCTTGGCCATCAGGCCACGCATACCGGCGAGCTGACGGATCTGCGCAGCAGAACCCCGTGCGCCCGAGTCAGCCATCATGTACATCGAGTTGAACGACTCTTGATCGACTTCCACGCCATGACGGTCGATAACTTTCTCTTTCGAGAGGTTAGCCATCATTGCCTTCGACACTTCGTCGTTGGCCTTGGACCAAAGGTCGATCACTTTGTTGTACTTCTCGCCCTGGGTTACCAGGCCGGAAGCGTACTGGCTTTCGATCTCTTTCACTTCATCAGTGGCAGCACTGATGATGCGGGCTTTTTCATCCGGGATAACGAAGTCGTTAACACCGATGGAAACGCCGGAAATGGTCGAATAAGCAAAACCGGTGTACATCAACTGGTCAGCGAAAATCACGGTCTCTTTCAGACCAACCACGCGGTAGCACTGGTTGATCAGCTTGGAGATCGCCTTTTTCTTCATCGGCAGGTTGACGACGTCGTAAGACAGACCTTTTGGCACAACCTGATACAACAGCGCACGGCCGACAGTGGTGTCGACGATACGGACATTGCTCACGCTGCCGCCGTCACGGTCGTTCACGGTTTCATGAATCCGCACTTTGACCTTGGCGTGCAGTGCGGCTTCGCCGGCACGGAACACACGGTCAACTTCCTGCAGGTCAGCGAATACACGACCTTCGCCCTTGGCGTTGATCGCTTCACGGGTCATGTAGTACAGACCCAATACAACGTCCTGCGACGGAACGATGATTGGCTCACCGTTGGCTGGCGACAGGATGTTGTTGGTCGACATCATCAACGCACGCGCTTCCAACTGGGCTTCCAGTGTCAGCGGTACGTGCACGGCCATTTGGTCGCCGTCGAAGTCGGCGTTGTACGCAGCACAGACCAGAGGGTGCAGCTGGATAGCCTTACCTTCGATCAGTACCGGTTCAAACGCCTGGATACCCAGACGGTGAAGGGTCGGTGCACGGTTGAGGAGAACCGGGTGTTCGCGGATCACTTCAGCGAGAACGTCCCAAACCTCTGGCAGTTCGCGCTCGACCATTTTCTTGGCCGCTTTGATGGTGGTCGCGAGACCGCGCATTTCCAGCTTGCCGAAGATGAACGGCTTGAACAGCTCGAGAGCCATCTTCTTAGGCAGACCGCACTGGTGCAGACGCAGGGTCGGGCCTACGGTAATTACCGAACGACCGGAGTAGTCAACACGCTTACCGAGCAAGTTCTGACGGAAACGACCTTGCTTACCCTTGATCATGTCAGCCAAGGATTTCAGAGGACGCTTGTTCGAACCGGTGATAGCGCGGCCACGACGGCCGTTGTCGAGCAGGGCATCGACGGCTTCTTGCAACATACGCTTTTCGTTGCGCACGATGATGTCCGGAGCGGACAGATCGAGCAGGCGCTTCAAGCGGTTGTTACGGTTGATCACGCGGCGGTACAGGTCGTTGAGGTCGGACGTCGCGAAACGACCACCGTCCAACGGTACCAGCGGACGCAGGTCTGGCGGCAGAACCGGCAGAACGGTCAGCACCATCCACTCTGGCAAGTTGCCGGAACCCTGGAAGGCCTCCATCAACTTCAGACGCTTGGACAGCTTCTTGATCTTGGTTTCGGAGTTGGTTTGCGGAATTTCTTCACGCAGACGGCCAATCTCGTGCTCCAGGTCGATAGCGTGCAGCAGTTCGCGGACAGCTTCGGCACCCATGCGGGCATCGAAATCGTCGCCAAACTCTTCCAGCGCTTCGAAGTACTGCTCGTCGTTCAGCAACTGACCTTTTTCAAGGGTGGTCATGCCTGGATCGATAACGACATAGCTCTCGAAGTAGAGAACGCGTTCGATATCACGCAGGGTCATGTCCATCAGCAAGCCGATACGGGACGGCAGCGATTTCAGGAACCAGATGTGGGCAACCGGCGAAGCCAGTTCGATGTGCGCCATGCGCTCACGACGAACCTTGGCCAGTGCGACTTCAACGCCGCACTTCTCGCAGATCACACCACGGTGCTTCAAGCGCTTGTACTTACCGCACAGGCACTCGTAATCCTTTACCGGGCCAAAGATCTTGGCGCAGAACAGGCCGTCACGCTCAGGTTTGAACGTACGGTAGTTGATGGTTTCCGGCTTTTTAACTTCACCGAACGACCACGAACGGATCATCTCAGGCGATGCCAGTCCAATACGGATGGCGTCGAACTCTTCGACTTGACCCTGGTTTTTCAGCAAATTCAGTAGGTCTTTCAAGGCCTTTCCTCCTGGCGGAGCAGAGAGCGGGCTAAACAGCCCCGCTCTCGATTCGCGTCACGTGTTATTCGGTTTCCAGATCGATATCGATGCCGAGGGAACGAATTTCTTTGATCAACACGTTGAAGGACTCGGGCATGCCCGGCTCCATACGGTGATCGCCGTCCACGATGTTTTTGTACATCTTGGTCCGACCGTTCACATCGTCTGACTTCACTGTGAGCATTTCTTGCAGAGTGTAAGCAGCACCGTATGCTTCCAGTGCCCAGACCTCCATCTCCCCGAAACGCTGACCACCGAACTGAGCCTTACCACCCAGCGGCTGCTGGGTAACCAGGCTGTACGAACCGGTAGAACGAGCGTGCATCTTGTCGTCTACCAAGTGGTTCAGCTTCAGCATGTACATGTAGCCAACAGTAACCGGGCGCTCGAACTTGTTGCCGGTACGGCCGTCGAACAGCTGCATCTGGCCGCTTTCCGGCAGGTCTGCCAGTTTCAGCATGGCCTTGATTTCGCTTTCCTTGGCACCGTCGAACACTGGGGTAGCCATTGGAACACCGCCGCGCAGGTTCTTCGCCAGATCCAGGATTTCCTGGTCGGTGAAGGTATCCAGCTCTTCTTTGCGGCCGCCGATCTCGTTGTAGATCTCGTGCAGGAACTTGCGCAGGTCAGCAACCTTGCGCTGCTCTTCGATCATACGGTTGATCTTCTCGCCCAGACCTTTGGCCGCGAGGCCCAGGTGGGTTTCAAGGATCTGACCAACGTTCATACGCGAAGGTACGCCCAACGGGTTGAGGACGACGTCGACCGGGGTGCCATTGGCATCGTGCGGCATGTCTTCAACCGGCATGATCACGGAGACCACACCCTTGTTACCGTGACGACCGGCCATCTTGTCGCCCGGTTGGATGCGGCGACGGATTGCCAGGTAAACCTTGACGATTTTCAGCACGCCTGGAGCCAGGTCATCGCCCTGCTGCAGTTTGCGCTTCTTGTCTTCGAACTTGTCGTCCAGCAGACGACGACGATCAACGATGTAGGCCTGGGCCTTCTCGAGTTGCTCGTTCAGAGCATCTTCAGCCATGCGCAGTTTGAACCACTGGCCGTGCTCAAGACCGTCGAGTACTTCGTCGGTGATGTCCTGACCTTTCTTCAGGCCGGCGCCGCCTTCAGCCTTGCGGCCTACCAGAGCGGAACGCAGACGTTCGAAGGTCGCGCCTTCAACGATACGGAACTCTTCGTTCAGGTCCTTGCGGATCTCGTCGAGTTGGATCTTCTCGATGGACAGAGCACGAGCATCACGCTCAACGCCGTCGCGGGTGAAGACCTGTACGTCGATGACAGTGCCCTTGGTACCGGTCGGTACACGCAGGGAAGTGTCTTTCACGTCGCTGGCTTTTTCACCGAAGATGGCACGCAGCAGCTTCTCTTCCGGAGTCAGTTGGGTCTCGCCTTTCGGAGTGACCTTACCGACCAGGATGTCGCCTGCGCCAACTTCAGCACCTACGTAAACGATACCGGCTTCGTCCAGCTTGTTCAGTGCAGCTTCACCCACGTTCGGGATGTCTGCAGTGATTTCCTCAGGCCCAAGCTTGGTGTCACGCGCCACACAGGTCAGTTCCTGGATGTGGATCGTGGTGAAACGGTCTTCTTGAACAACACGCTCGGACAAGCAGATGGAGTCTTCGAAGTTGTAACCGTTCCAGGCCATGAACGCGATGCGCATGTTCTGGCCCAGAGCCAGCTCACCCATATCGGTGGAAGGGCCGTCGGCCATAATGTCGCTACGCTGAACGCGATCACCCTTACGCACCAGCGGACGCTGGTTAATGCAGGTGTTCTGGTTCGAGCGGGTGTATTTGGTCAGGTTGTAGATGTCGACACCGGCTTCGCCAGTTTCAACTTCGTCATCGGCAACACGAACCACGATACGGCTGGCATCAACGGAGTCGATCACACCGCCACGACGGGCCACGACGCAAACGCCGGAGTCACGCGCAACGTTACGCTCCATGCCGGTACCTACCAGCGGCTTATCAGCGCGCAGGGTCGGTACAGCTTGACGCTGCATGTTGGAACCCATCAACGCACGGTTGGCGTCATCGTGTTCCAGGAACGGGATCAGCGACGCTGCAACCGAAACTACCTGCTTCGGCGAAACGTCCATCAAGGTGACGTCTTCCGGCGCCTTGACGGTGAATTCGTTCAAGTGACGAACAGCTACCAGCTCGTCGATCAGCATTTTCTTGTCGTTCATCGTGGCCGAAGCCTGGGCGATCACGTGATCAGCTTCTTCGATGGCGGACAGGAACACGATCTCGTCGGTGACCAGAGCGTCTTTCACCACGCGGTACGGGCTCTCAAGGAAGCCGTACTGGTTGGTGCGCGCATAGGCAGCCAGGGAGTTGATCAGACCGATGTTCGGACCTTCCGGCGTTTCGATCGGGCAAACACGACCGTAGTGCGTCGGGTGTACGTCACGGACTTCAAAGCCTGCACGTTCACGGGTCAGACCGCCCGGGCCCAGTGCGGATACACGGCGCTTGTGGGTGATCTCGGAGAGCGGGTTGTTCTGGTCCATGAACTGCGAGAGCTGGCTGGAACCGAAGAACTCTTTCACCGCTGCAGCCACTGGCTTGGCGTTGATCAAGTCTTGCGGCATCAGGCCTTCACTTTCAGCCATCGACAGACGCTCTTTGACCGCACGCTCAACACGTACCAGGCCAACGCGGAACTGGTTCTCGGCCATTTCGCCTACGCAGCGAACACGACGGTTACCCAGGTGGTCGATGTCATCGACGATGCCTTTGCCGTTACGGATGTCGACCAGAGTCTTCAGGACCGCAACGATGTCTTCCTTGCACAGCACGCCCGAACCTTCGATCTCGGTACGACCGATACGACGGTTGAACTTCATCCGGCCGACCGCAGACAGGTCATAGCGCTCAGGGCTGAAGAACAGGTTGTTGAACAGGGTTTCGGCAGCGTCTTTGGTAGGTGGCTCGCCAGGACGCATCATGCGATAGATCTCGACCAGCGCTTCCAATTGGTTGCTGGTGGAGTCGATCTTCAGGGTGTCGGAGACGAACGGACCGCAGTCGATATCGTTGGTGTACAAGGTTTCGATGCGAACAACCTGAGCCTTGGCGATTTTTGCCAGGATTTCGGTGTTCAGCTCGGTGTTGCACTCAGCCAGGATTTCGCCTGTAGCCGGGTGAACGATGACCTTGGCGGTCGTGCGACCCAGGACGTAGTCCAGAGGCACGTCCAGCGACTTGATACCGGCCTTTTCGATCTGGTTGATGTGGCGCGCAGTGATACGGCGGCCGGCTTCAACGATGACCTTGCCATTTTCATCCTGGATATCCAGGACAGCAATTTCACCACGCAGACGCGAAGCAATCAGTTCCAGGCTGAGGGTTTCATCCTTCAGGCTGAATACGTTGGTGGTGTAGAAAGCGTCCAGCACTTGCTCAGTGGTATAGCCGAGCGCGCGCAGCAGCACGGAGGCCGGCAGCTTGCGACGACGGTCGATACGCACGAACACGCAGTCTTTCGGGTCGAACTCGAAGTCCAACCACGAACCGCGGTACGGAATGATCCGCGCGGAGTACAGGAGCTTGCCGGAGCTGTGCGTCTTGCCGCGGTCGTGGTCGAAGAACACGCCCGGGGAACGGTGCAGCTGGGAAACGATAACACGCTCGGTACCGTTGATAACGAAGGTACCGTTTTCAGTCATCAGTGGGATTTCGCCCATGTAGACTTCTTGCTCTTTGATGTCCTTGATCGCTTTGTTCGACGATTCTTTGTCGAAAATGATCAGACGGACTTTTACCCGCAAAGGTACGGCGTACGTAACACCGCGCAACACGCATTCTTTGACATCAAATGCCGGTTCGCCCAGGCGATAACCGACGTACTCCAGCGCAGCATTGCCGGAGTAGCTGATGATCGGGAAAACGGATTTGAAGGCCGCATGCAGGCCCACGTCGCGGAACTGATCTTTGGTCGCTCCCGCCTGCAAGAATTCACGATACGAATCCAGCTGGATAGCCAGAAGGTACGGGACATCCATGACGTCCGGCAACTTGCTAAAGTCCTTGCGGATACGTTTTTTCTCAGTATATGAGTAAGCCATCAGCGTTCCCCAGCTTGGTCACCTGCTTGTTTGGCCCTCCCGACGGGAGCAGCCAGAAAATCTTGCAAACCCCTTGGTTTGCACCACCGCATCGGGTGGCTACAGCGCGTTAATGGCGGCGACCGAGTCGACAGCCAAGAACGGAAAAAGGCCGGTGGCAAGAGCCACCAGCCATCAGCCTTCAGCTTAACGCTTGGGCTGGAGACGCAAGGTCGATGCTTACTTCAGCTCGACTTTAGCGCCTGCTTCTTCCAGAGCGGCCTTGGCTTTGTCAGCTGCGTCTTTGGCAACAGCTTCCAGAACCATGGCAGGAGCGCCGTCAACTACAGCCTTGGCTTCTTTCAGGCCCAGACCGGTCAGTTCACGAACTGCCTTGATCACGTTTACTTTCTTCTCGCCAGCTTCCAGCAGCATGACGTTGAATTCGGTTTGCTCTTCAGCAACAGCAGCAACAGCGGCTGGGCCAGCGGAAGCAGCGGCAGCGGAAACGCCGAATTTTTCTTCGAAAGCTTTGATCAGCTCAACAACCTGCAGAACCGACATTTCAGCTACGGCGTTGAGGATATCTTCTTGGGAGATAGACATTACTGTATTTCCTGAATTGGGGGACGGCCTACGCGGCCATCGAAATAAACAAAAATACGCGAGAGAAAATGCTCAGCCTTAGGCTGCGGCAGCTTCTTTTTGCTCGCGAACTGCAGCCAGAGTACGAGCCAGCTTGCTGGTAGCGCCTTGAATCACGCTCATCAGCTGCGAAATAGCTTCGTTACGGGTCGGCAGTGTTGCCAGTACGTCGATTTGGTTAGCTGCGAGGAACTTGCCCTCGAACGCAGCTGCCTTGATCTCGAACTTTTCCTGACTCTTGGCGAACTCTTTGAACAAACGGGCAGCAGCGCCTGGATGATCTGTGGAGAACGCGATCAGAGTCGGGCCGGTGAACACGTCGTTGAGAACACTGTATTCAGTGTCAGCAACAGCGCGCTTGAGCAGGGTGTTACGTACAACACGTACGTATACGCCAGCTTCACGAGCCTCTTTACGGAGTCCGGTCATAGCGCCTACTGTCACACCACGGGCATCAGCCACGACAGCGGACAGAGCAGCTTTGGCAGCCTCGTTGACTTCAGCGACGATGGCCTTCTTGTCTTCGAGATTAATTGCCACGGGTTAAACTCCTGCTTGTTACCGTTTCATCTGGCCGAAGCCGGATGTCGTTTTGGTGTCTGATTCGGTAAGGAACCGGGAGCACCATCTGCGTAGGCTTGAGGTTTAAGACTTGCGTCGCCTACGGTCTTGGATAGCCCCCGCCAGGCAGGGACCCCAATTTTTTCAATTGACGCGATCGCTCACGCCAACGTGTGTCTTATACGTCCAGCGAGCCTTGGTCGATGACCAGACCTGGGCCCATAGTGGTGCTCAGGGTAACGCGCTTGACGTAGATGCCTTTCGAAGAAGCTGGCTTGATGCGCTTCAGATCAGCGATCAGGGCTTCAACGTTTTCCTTCAGCTTGACGGCATCGAAGCCGACTTTGCCAACGGAAGTGTGAATGATGCCGTTTTTGTCAGTGCGATAACGAACCTGACCAGCCTTGGCGTTTTTAACCGCGGTAGCGACGTCTGGGGTTACGGTGCCGACTTTCGGGTTAGGCATCAGACCACGTGGACCGAGGATCTGACCCAACTGACCGACAACGCGCATTGCATCCGGGGAAGCAATAACGACGTCATAGTTCAGGTCGCCGCCTTTCATTTCGGCAGCCAGGTCGTCCATGCCAACGCGATCGGCGCCAGCGGCCAGAGCAGCTTCAGCTGCTGGACCTTGGGTGAAGACAGCAACACGTACAGTCTTGCCAGTACCGTGTGGCAGCACAGTAGCGCTACGAACGACCTGGTCGGATTTACGTGGGTCAACACCCAGGTTTACAGCAATGTCAACGGACTCGCTGAACTTGACAGTCGACAGCTCGGTCAGCAGTGCAGCAGCGTCTACAAAGTTGTAGGCCTTGCCTGCTTCGATTTTGCCGGCGATAGCCTTTTGGCGCTTGGTCAGCTTAGCCATTACACACCCTCCACGTTAAGGCCCATGCTACGGGCAGAACCGGCGATGGTACGCACGGCTGCATCCATATCAGCTGCAGTCAGATCCGCGTTTTTGGTTTTCGCGATTTCTTCCAGCTGAGCACGAGTCACGGTGCCAACCTTAACGGTGTTAGGACGAGCGGAACCGCTAGTCAGACCAGCAGCTTTCTTCAACAGAACCGAAGCCGGGGTCGACTTGGTTTCGAAGGTGAAGCTACGGTCGCTGTATACAGTGATGATCACTGGAGTCGGCAGACCTGGCTCAATACCCTGTGTACGGGCGTTGAAGGCCTTGCAGAATTCCATGATGTTCACGCCGTGCTGACCCAGAGCTGGACCGACGGGTGGGCTAGGGTTGGCCTGAGCGGCCTTCACTTGCAGCTTGATGTAAGCGGTAATCTTCTTGGCCATGAGGCACTCCAATTACGGGTTCGAACGCCTCGAAAGGCTCCCCGGTTACTTGCGCGTTTATCCCAGTGACGACAAAACCCCACAGCCTAGGCTGCGGGGTTGGGATGCTTGCTCAGCTAGACCTTCTCGACCTGACTGAACTCCAACTCTACCGGAGTAGAGCGTCCGAAAATGAGCACCGCCACTTGGATCCGGCTCTTTTCGTAGTTAACTTCTTCGACGGTGCCGTTGAAATCAGCAAACGGACCATCGGTAACACGAACAACCTCACCCGGCTCGAACAACGTCTTCGGCTTGGGCTTGTCGCTACCGTCAGCAACACGACGCAGAATCGCTTCTGCTTCTTTGTCGGTGATCGGAGCAGGCTTATCGGCAGTACCGCCAATGAAACCCATGACACGAGGGGTATCCTTGACTAAGTGCCAAGTACCTTCATTCATGTCCATCTGAACCAACACGTAGCCAGGGAAGAACTTGCGTTCACTCTTGCGCTTCTGACCATTCCGCATTTCAACCACTTCTTCAGTGGGAACCAGAATTTCGCCGAAGCCATCTTCCATGCCTGCCAGCTTTACGCGCTCTAGCAAAGAGCGCATAACATGCTTCTCGTAACCCGAGTAAGCATGCACAACGTACCAACGCTTAGCCACGGGACACCCTTAGCCAACAATCAAGGAAACAAGCCAGCCGAGCAGGGAATCAAGCCCCCACAACAGCAACGCCATAACCAGAACAACAGCCACAACAATCAACGTGGTCTGCGTGGTTTCTTGGCGAGTCGGCCAAACGACTTTACGAATTTCGGTGCGAGCTTCCTTTACCAGGACCGCGAAAGACTTGCCTTTGGCAGTCTGCAGGCCTACAAAGGCAGCTACAGCAGCGAGGGCGAGCAAAGCGAGTACGCGGTACAGGATCGGCGAAGCAGAATAGTACTGATTGCCAACAACGCCTACGACCACCAATGCGACTACAGCAAGCCACTTGACCAGATCGAAACGAGAGCTTTGAGCTTCAGCCTTAGGAGTCATCTATGAAGATCCTGTGAAAAGAAAGCCAGATACACCACGTGAATCTGGCAGGTCAGGAGGGAATCGAACCCCCAACCTACGGTTTTGGAGACCGTCGCTCTGCCAATTGAGCTACTGACCTAAAACAAAATCAGGCCGACCATTATGCAGGCCTGAAAAAGACTTTACAACAGCCAACCCCAAGAGACTTGATACCACCTGGCACAAACGCCAACTACAACAGGATCAAGCCGAGATAGCCGTTAAAACAAAGGCAGATATTTTCATATCTGCCTTGTTATATGGAGCTCTTGAGCGGATTTGAACCGCTGACCTCACCCTTACCAAGGGTGTGCTCTACCAACTGAGCTACAAGAGCAAAACACGCTGCACAACCTGCAAACTTGGAGCGGGTAGCGGGAATCGAACCCGCATCATCAGCTTGGAAGGCTGAGGTTCTACCACTAAACTATACCCGCGGAGCTTGCAGCTCACGCTAAAAATGGTGGAGGGGGAAGGATTCGAACCTTCGAAGTCGTAGACGTCAGATTTACAGTCTGATCCCTTTGGCCGCTCGGGAACCCCTCCTAAGCGAGCCGACATTCTACATCACGCCGGCCTTCTGTCAAGCATTTTCTCATTAAAAATATGAGGTTAGCTGCGTTGACGTTCGCTTCACGCTGTAGACCTTAAAGGTCTTCACTGCGAAGCGGGCGCCATTCTATGCAAACTATTCGAGAGTTGCAATGCCTTCGCACAGCATTATTTTATGTTTTAACTCATTGAATTCTTTAGCAAGGTTTTCAAACGGCAGATCCTCAGCCAGGCGTCGGCTTTCAGGGGCCACACGAAGCCAGTAACCGGATGCCTCAGGCGTGTTCAACAGTTGAACCTTGACCTTTATATCCAGGCTTGTAAGACGCTGCTCGACAGACTGTGCCTGGCGCTGGTCGGCAAAGCCGCCGATGTATAAGCAGGTATTCTGCGCGTCAGGCGCTTTTGCTCGGTCGCGCCGAGACACCGAATCAGAGGACTCACTCAGCAGCCGAATATCCTGCTGAGGGCCACGATAAAGACTCAGGGGCGTGACATCCTTGGCGCGCAACGGAGCCTCTTGCTGATGCCAAACGTAATAGAAGGCATTAAGAACGAGTAAAAGTAAAAACAGCCAACGCATAAGCACCTCAGGACAAAGGACACGCCATTGCCAGACCAACGAAAACCAGGTCCGGAACCAACCGCGCCTGCGGCACGGCATCCGAGACCAGATCAGCATCCCCACCCGTGAGGAATACGGTGAAATCATCACCCCAGTAGCTTCGGGCCAACTCAAGCTGGGTCAACACGAACCCTCTGAGCATCAGCGTACAGCCCCGCTCGACAGCCTCTACGGTGGTGCGCCCAGGGGAAAGCCGCTCCAGGGCACGCTCAGCAGCCGCGTCGTCGTAGCGTATCTTGCGGGTGTGCGTTCGCAACTGGTTGCGCATCAACGGCATGCCGGGGCAAATGAAGCCTCCCAGGTGCTCGCCATCCGCCGCGATGAAATCTGCCGTGGCCGCGGTACCAAAATCCAGCACCAGGCATGCGCCCGGCGCCAGCTTGAAGCCTCCCAGCATCGCCAACCAGCGATCAAGACCAAGACGCTCGAAGTCCTCGTAGCCATTGCGCACTCCGGCCATCTCGCGCGCGGACCCAGCACAGGATACGGCAACACCGAAAGCCCCTTGCAGCACCTCGACCAGCTTATTGGTTTCTTCCAAAGCCCGAACGCTCACCAAACGGCAACGCGTCAACGACAGCCCAGGTAGCGCTGCCAGACTTTCAAGCAATGCGAAATCCGAACCTACGACACCTTCGGCGGATGCTTTCGCCTGATCCGATTCAAGTACGCGCCATTTGATAAAGCTATTCCCACAGTCGAGCTCAAGAATCATCACGCAACCTCAGGCTTAACTCACCACCGCTATATATTTTTTCAACACCATCCACGTTCAAACGCAACGCCCCCTGGCGGTCGACACCCAGGACCACCCCGTCAATACGATTGACGCCAGCAATGAGGGACACCGCCCTGCCCTGCCATAGATGATTCTGCTCCCACTCTTCCTGAAGCGCCGCAAAGCCGGAGGCTGTATGTCGCTGCAGGTAGTTTTGCAACTGCAGACCCAACTGCGCCACAAGTAGATTACGATCCACGGGAAGGCCCGTTTCCAGTTGCACCGACGTCCACTGCTGATCAACTGCAGTGGCTTTCTGCATATTCACGTTAATGCCGATCCCGAGAACAACGTGACAGATATCAGCAGGATCGCCCACCAACTCCAACAGGATTCCGGCAATTTTTTTTTGCCCCACCAGGACGTCGTTCGGCCATTTCAAGGCAGCCCCTTGCACGCCGGACTCACGCAGGGCCTGCATAACCGCAAGCCCCACAACCAGGCTCAGCCCCTCTAGTTGCCGCAGGCCGCCCTCGACGCGCAGCACGAGGCTGTAATACACATTCTGGGCGAACGGACTGACCCACTTGCGCCCCCGCCGGCCTCTTCCTGCGGTTTGTTGCTCCGCGAGCACCAGAAATGGCGCCGCGCACCCCGCATCGACAAGGCGCAAGGCCTCAGCATTGGTGGAGTCAATAGAATCAGAGATGTGGACGGGCCATGCCAATGAAGGCGCCTTCAGCGCAATGTCTTCAGCATTCAAGAACACCAGCGGCGATGCCAACTGATACCCCCTGCCACGCACTTTGTGGATGGGCAAGTTTAACTCAGCCTCAAGATGCTGAAGCTGCTTCCATACAGCACTGCGACTGACGCCCAGGGCGGCGCCAAGTGCCTCCCCGGAGTGGAATCGGCCATCTTTCAGAAGTTTTAACAACGTCAGCATGCAAGTATCGCCTCACAATGAGGCACGCATGATAGCCATGCGCAGGGTCATTGCATAGAAAGGCCGAACCTTAGCACTGAAGACTATCGCGATGAGCCTCTTCGCACTTTTCGAGCGGACAAACAAAACCCCTGTCTGCGTAAGCAAACAGGGGTTCTGGAATTTAATCTTGACGATGACCTACTCTCACATGGGGAAACCCCACACTACCATCGGCGATGCATCGTTTCACTGCTGAGTTCGGGATGGGATCAGGTGGTTCCAATGCTCTATGGTCGTCAAGAAATTCGGGTACTGAGTCGTGACCAGTTGGCCTCGCTTCAGCAAATTGGGTATGTGATAGCTTTCGGTGTTTTGTAAGAGTCGAACTTTCGGTTCGTTTCGTCTTCACACACCGCAATCTGATGCTCTTTCGAGTAGTCAAATTGCTTGGGTGTTATATGGTCAAGCCTCACGGGCAATTAGTATTGGTTAGCTCAACGCCTCACAGCGCTTACACACCCAACCTATCAACGTCGTAGTCTTCGACGGCCCTTCAGGGGACTCAAGGTCCCAGTGAGATCTCATCTTGAGGCTAGTTTCCCGCTTAGATGCTTTCAGCGGTTATCTATTCCGAACATAGCTACCCGGCAATGCCACTGGCGTGACAACCGGAACACCAGAGGTTCGTCCACTCCGGTCCTCTCGTACTAGGAGCAGCCCCTCTCAAATCTCAAACGTCCACGGCAGATAGGGACCGAACTGTCTCACGACGTTCTAAACCCAGCTCGCGTACCACTTTAAATGGCGAACAGCCATACCCTTGGGACCGGCTTCAGCCCCAGGATGTGATGAGCCGACATCGAGGTGCCAAACACCGCCGTCGATATGAACTCTTGGGCGGTATCAGCCTGTTATCCCCGGAGTACCTTTTATCCGTTGAGCGATGGCCCTTCCATACAGAACCACCGGATCACTAAGACCTACTTTCGTACCTGCTCGACGTGTCTGTCTCGCAGTCAAGCGCGCTTTTGCCTTTATACTCTACGACCGATTTCCGACCGGTCTGAGCGCACCTTCGTACTCCTCCGTTACTCTTTAGGAGGAGACCGCCCCAGTCAAACTACCCACCATACACTGTCCTCGATCCGGATAACGGACCTGAGTTAGAACCTCAAAGTTGCCAGGGTGGTATTTCAAGGTTGGCTCCACGCGAACTGGCGTCCACGCTTCAAAGCCTCCCACCTATCCTACACAAGCAAATTCAAAGTCCAGTGCAAAGCTATAGTAAAGGTTCACGGGGTCTTTCCGTCTAGCCGCGGATACACTGCATCTTCACAGCGATTTCAATTTCACTGAGTCTCGGGTGGAGACAGCGCCGCCATCGTTACGCCATTCGTGCAGGTCGGAACTTACCCGACAAGGAATTTCGCTACCTTAGGACCGTTATAGTTACGGCCGCCGTTTACCGGGGCTTCGATCAAGAGCTTCGCGTTAGCTAACCCCATCAATTAACCTTCCGGCACCGGGCAGGCGTCACACCCTATACGTCCACTTTCGTGTTTGCAGAGTGCTGTGTTTTTAATAAACAGTCGCAGCGGCCTGGTATCTTCGACCGGCATGAGCTTACGGAGCAAGTCCTTCACCCTCACCGGCGCACCTTCTCCCGAAGTTACGGTGCCATTTTGCCTAGTTCCTTCACCCGAGTTCTCTCAAGCGCCTTGGTATTCTCTACCCAACCACCTGTGTCGGTTTGGGGTACGGTTCCTGGTTACCTGAAGCTTAGAAGCTTTTCTTGGAAGCATGGCATCAACCACTTCGTCATCTAAAAGATAACTCGTCATCAGCTCTCGGCCTTAGAATCCCGGATTTACCTAAGATTCCAGCCTACCACCTTAAACTTGGACAACCAACGCCAAGCTGGCCTAGCCTTCTCCGTCCCTCCATCGCAATAACCAGAAGTACAGGAATATTAACCTGTTTTCCATCGACTACGCTTTTCAGCCTCGCCTTAGGGACCGACTAACCCTGCGTCGATTAACGTTGCGCAGGAAACCTTGGTCTTTCGGCGTGGGTGTTTTTCACACCCATTATCGTTACTCATGTCAGCATTCGCACTTCTGATACCTCCAGCAAGCTTCTCAACTCACCTTCACAGGCTTACAGAACGCTCCTCTACCGCATCACCTAAGTGATACCCGTAGCTTCGGTGTATGGTTTGAGCCCCGTTACATCTTCCGCGCAGGCCGACTCGACTAGTGAGCTATTACGCTTTCTTTAAAGGGTGGCTGCTTCTAAGCCAACCTCCTAGCTGTCTAAGCCTTCCCACATCGTTTCCCACTTAACCATAACTTTGGGACCTTAGCTGACGGTCTGGGTTGTTTCCCTTTTCACGACGGACGTTAGCACCCGCCGTGTGTCTCCCATGCTCG
Organism: Pseudomonas marginalis; assembly: GCF_024169655.1. Classification (GTDB taxonomy): domain Bacteria; phylum Pseudomonadota; class Gammaproteobacteria; order Pseudomonadales; family Pseudomonadaceae; genus Aquipseudomonas; species Aquipseudomonas paraveronii. The sequence continues at coordinate 5,584,786 of NZ_JALJWV010000001.1, forward strand.
GCACTTGTAGGTATTCGGAGTTTGCATCGGTTTGGTAAGTCGGGATGACCCCCTAGCCGAAACAGTGCTCTACCCCCTACAGTGATACATGAGGCGCTACCTAAATAGCTTTCGAGGAGAACCAGCTATCTCCGAGCTTGATTAGCCTTTCACTCCGATCCACAGGTCATCCGCTAACTTTTCAACGGTAGTCGGTTCGGTCCTCCAGTTAGTGTTACCCAACCTTCAACCTGCCCATGGATAGATCGCCCGGTTTCGGGTCTATTCCCAGCGACTAGACGCCCTATTAAGACTCGCTTTCGCTACGCCTCCCCTATTCGGTTAAGCTCGCCACTGAAAATAAGTCGCTGACCCATTATACAAAAGGTACGCAGTCACCTAACAAGTAGGCTCCCACTGCTTGTACGCATACGGTTTCAGGATCTATTTCACTCCCCTCTCCGGGGTTCTTTTCGCCTTTCCCTCACGGTACTAGTTCACTATCGGTCAGTCAGTAGTATTTAGCCTTGGAGGATGGTCCCCCCATATTCAGACAAAGTTTCTCGTGCTCCGTCCTACTCGATTTCATGACTAAGAGATTTTCGCGTACAGGGCTATCACCCACTATGGCCGCACTTTCCAGAGCGTTCCGCTAATCTCAAAGCCACTTAAGGGCTAGTCCCCGTTCGCTCGCCACTACTAAGGGAATCTCGGTTGATTTCTTTTCCTCAGGGTACTTAGATGTTTCAGTTCCCCTGGTTCGCCCCTTACACCTATGTATTCAGTGTAAGGTAACCATCTTATGATGGCTGGGTTCCCCCATTCAGACATCTCCGGATCAAAGTCTGTTTGCCGACTCCCCGAAGCTTTTCGCAGGCTACCACGTCTTTCATCGCCTCTGACTGCCAAGGCATCCACCGTATGCGCTTCTTCACTTGACCATATAACCCCAAGCAATCTGGTTATACTGTGAAGACGACATTCGCCGAAAATTCGAATTTCTCAATTAAGAGAACTCACAAATTTTACCTTAGCCTGATCCGTTACCAGTGAAAGTAACGTTCAGTCTATCTTTCTATCACATACCCAAATTTTTAAAGAACGATCTAATCAAAGACTAGAAATCAACATTCACCATCATCACGATGGAATGCTCATTTCTAAGCTTTCAACTTCTAGAAGCAGTAGTGGTGGAGCCAAACGGGATCGAACCGTTGACCTCCTGCGTGCAAGGCAGGCGCTCTCCCAGCTGAGCTATGGCCCCGTATTTCTACAGGTTCCCACACAAAATTGGTGGGTCTGGGCAGATTCGAACTGCCGACCTCACCCTTATCAGGGGTGCGCTCTAACCAACTGAGCTACAGACCCAATTTCGGGCTGCTTCTTATCGTCTTCTTCAATGAATCAAGCAATTCGTGTGGGAACTTATGGAGCAGCTGATGTCGTCGATTAAGGAGGTGATCCAGCCGCAGGTTCCCCTACGGCTACCTTGTTACGACTTCACCCCAGTCATGAATCACACCGTGGTAACCGTCCTCCCGAAGGTTAGACTAGCTACTTCTGGTGCAACCCACTCCCATGGTGTGACGGGCGGTGTGTACAAGGCCCGGGAACGTATTCACCGCGACATTCTGATTCGCGATTACTAGCGATTCCGACTTCACGCAGTCGAGTTGCAGACTGCGATCCGGACTACGATCGGTTTTCTGGGATTAGCTCCACCTCGCGGCTTGGCAACCCTCTGTACCGACCATTGTAGCACGTGTGTAGCCCAGGCCGTAAGGGCCATGATGACTTGACGTCATCCCCACCTTCCTCCGGTTTGTCACCGGCAGTCTCCTTAGAGTGCCCACCATGACGTGCTGGTAACTAAGGACAAGGGTTGCGCTCGTTACGGGACTTAACCCAACATCTCACGACACGAGCTGACGACAGCCATGCAGCACCTGTCTCAATGTTCCCGAAGGCACCAATCTATCTCTAGAAAGTTCATTGGATGTCAAGGCCTGGTAAGGTTCTTCGCGTTGCTTCGAATTAAACCACATGCTCCACCGCTTGTGCGGGCCCCCGTCAATTCATTTGAGTTTTAACCTTGCGGCCGTACTCCCCAGGCGGTCAACTTAATGCGTTAGCTGCGCCACTAAGAGCTCAAGGCTCCCAACGGCTAGTTGACATCGTTTACGGCGTGGACTACCAGGGTATCTAATCCTGTTTGCTCCCCACGCTTTCGCACCTCAGTGTCAGTATCAGTCCAGGTGGTCGCCTTCGCCACTGGTGTTCCTTCCTATATCTACGCATTTCACCGCTACACAGGAAATTCCACCACCCTCTACCATACTCTAGTCAGTCAGTTTTGAATGCAGTTCCCAGGTTGAGCCCGGGGATTTCACATCCAACTTAACTAACCACCTACGCGCGCTTTACGCCCAGTAATTCCGATTAACGCTTGCACCCTCTGTATTACCGCGGCTGCTGGCACAGAGTTAGCCGGTGCTTATTCTGTCGGTAACGTCAAAACAATCACGTATTAGGTAACTGCTCTTCCTCCCAACTTAAAGTGCTTTACAATCCGAAGACCTTCTTCACACACGCGGCATGGCTGGATCAGGCTTTCGCCCATTGTCCAATATTCCCCACTGCTGCCTCCCGTAGGAGTCTGGACCGTGTCTCAGTTCCAGTGTGACTGATCATCCTCTCAGACCAGTTACGGATCGTCGCCTTGGTGAGCCATTACCTCACCAACTAGCTAATCCGACCTAGGCTCATCTGATAGCGCAAGGCCCGAAGGTCCCCTGCTTTCTCCCGTAGGACGTATGCGGTATTAGCGTCCGTTTCCGAACGTTATCCCCCACTACCAGGCAGATTCCTAGGCATTACTCACCCGTCCGCCGCTCTCAAGAGAAGCAAGCTTCTCTCTACCGCTCGACTTGCATGTGTTAGGCCTGCCGCCAGCGTTCAATCTGAGCCATGATCAAACTCTTCAGTTCAAACATCTTTGGGTTTTTAAGAAACCCTAAACTTGGCTCAGCAATCGTTGGTTACATCTTTGATTTCTCGCGGAGTAACTTGTGATGCTGATAATCTTGTTGACTATCAGTCTGACTCCACAAGCACCCACACGAATTGCTTGATTCAGTTGTTAAAGAGCGGTTGGTTAAGATCTTTCGTCTCAACCGAGGCGCGCATTCTACAGCAGCCTCATTTGCTGTCAAGTGATTATTTTAAGAAGTTTTCAAAGTTTCCTTTGTAACTTCAACCACTTGCGCTTCCGATCTCTCGTTAGCGGGAGGCGAATTCTACAGCGTTACACGCTGCTGTCAACACCTCTTTTTCTCCGCTTTCGACCGAGAAGATCGAAACGTTAATAGAGCCAAACAACTCTGCTCTACCAACTCCTTCCAGGCTTCGATGAACTGAAGCAGGCCGCTGTCGAATCTCGCATAACTCTTTGTTTACCAAGGAGTTTTCCGTTTCGACTGCGCCGGAAGTGGGGCGAATTATAGACAGATATAAATCGCCGTCAACCGTTAATTTCAGACTTATTCGGATTTGAGCGTAATACGCGCAAATGCCTTCTTCCCAGCCTGACAAACATGGGTCGCGCCCAGTTCGTATATAAAGGTGCGATCAACCACTTCACCATCTATACGCACACCACCGGAACCCAAGAGGTCACGCGCGACCGCCGAGTTCTTCACCAGGCCCGCCTTATTAAGGACGGCCGCGATCGGCATCGCCTCTGCAGCAGTCAGCTCGATCTCCGGCAGATCATCCGGCAGCTCGCCATCCTTCATCCGATTGCCCGCTGCACGATGAGCACTGGCCGCAGCCTCTTCACCATGGAAACGCGCAACAATCTCTTCAGCCAGCTTGATCTTCACGTCACGAGGATTGGCGCCCGCTTCGACATCCGCACGCAGCGCATTGATCTCGTCCATCGAGCGGAAGCTCAACAGCTCGAAGTAACGCCACATCAGCGCATCAGGAATCGAAACCAGCTTGCCGTACATCACGCCCGGCGCTTCCTGGATGCCGACATAGTTACCCAGGGACTTGGACATCTTCTTGACGCCGTCCAACCCTTCCAGCAACGGCATGGTCAGAACGCACTGAGCTTCCTGCCCATACGCCCGCTGCAGCTCACGCCCCATCAGAAGGTTGAACTTCTGATCGGTGCCACCCAACTCAACGTCAGCCCGCAACGCCACCGAGTCATAGCCCTGGACCAGCGGGTACAGGAACTCGTGAATCGCGATCGGCTGATTGGAGGAATAGCGCTTGTCGAAGTCATCGCGCTCAAGCATGCGCGCTACCGTGTACTGGGATGTCAGACGAATGAAATCCGCCGGCGCCATCTTGTCCATCCAGGTGGAGTTGAAGGCCACCTCGGTCTTGGCCGGATCGAGAATCTTGAACACCTGGGTCTTGTAGGTCTCGGCGTTATCGAGAACCTGTTCACGGGTCAGCGGCGGACGCGTGGCGCTCTTGCCGCTCGGATCACCGATCATCCCGGTGAAATCCCCTATAAGGAAGATCACCTGATGCCCCAGGTCCTGGAACTGCCGCAACTTATTAATAAGCACGGTATGACCCAGGTGCAGATCCGGCGCCGTCGGATCAAAGCCGGCCTTGATACGCAGGGGCTGGCCACGCTTGAGCTTTTCGATCAGCTCCGCCTCGACCAACAGTTCTTCCGCACCACGTTTTATCAGCGCTAGCTGTTCTTCAACCGACTTCATAACAGACCCGCAAGGCTCAGATTCAAAAGGGAACCAACCATACAAGATCAGGGACTAATTACAAGTTTTGCCCTGCGCACGGACACCGTTGAGCAAGCCCAACGTTCGCGAGCTTGCGCCACAGATGATTTGGTTATATTTTATACAGTTATTTCATCTTCATCATGTCATTCATCTTTTCCATTTCATCTTCAAAGTCAAAATTACCTATGACCACAGAACCGTCTAAAGCGCCGCCGCTTTACCCAAAGACCCACTTGCTCGCTGCAAGTGGTATCGCCGCCCTTTTGAGCCTGGCACTCCTGGTATTCCCTTCCAGTGACGTAGAAGCCAAACGAACATCCCTGAGCCTTGACCTGGAAAGTCCAGTTGAACAACTGACACAAGATCAAGACGCTTCCGACGCGCAACAAGCCACAAATGCACCTGTCGATTCGCCGTTTGCCCAGATCGAAAGCGCCCCCGACGAAACCGACAAAACCGCCCAGCAGCAGGCGGCACCTGCGCCAGCGCTGGCCAAGAACCCTCAGCATCGCGAGGTGCTCGTCGGTAAAGGCGACACGCTTTCCACGCTGTTCGAGAAGGTCGGCCTGCCTGCTGCCACTGTTAATGAGGTCTTGGCCAGCGATAAACAAGCCAAGCAATTCACCCAGCTCAAGCGCGGTCAAAAACTCGAGTTCGAACTGACCCCCGACGGCCAGTTGAACAACCTGCACAGCAACCTCAGCGACCTGGAAAGCATCACCCTGACCAAGGATGCCAAGGGCTTCGCGTTCAATCGCATCACCACCAAACCAGTGATGCGTTCCGCCTATGTACACGGCGTGATCAACAGCTCGCTGTCGCAATCGGCCGCCCGTGCTGGCTTGTCCCACAGCATGACCATGGACATGGCCAGCGTGTTTGGCTACGACATCGACTTCGCCCAGGACATCCGCCAGGGTGACGAATTCGATGTGATCTACGAGCAGAAGGTCGCCAACGGTAAAGTGGTCGGCACCGGCAACATCCTCTCCGCGCGGTTTACCAACCGCGGCAAGACCTACACCGCAGTGCGCTACACCAACAAACAAGGCAACAGCAGCTACTACACCGCTGATGGCAACAGCATGCGCAAGGCCTTTATCCGTACACCTGTGGATTTCGCCCGCATTAGCTCGCGTTTTTCCATGGGTCGCAAGCACCCAATTCTGAACAAAATCCGCGCCCACAAAGGCGTCGACTATGCCGCTCCGCGCGGTACGCCCATCAAAGCGGCAGGTGACGGCAAGGTACTGCTGGCCGGACGTCGCGGCGGTTACGGCAACACGGTGATCATCCAGCACGGCAATACCTACCGCACGCTGTATGGCCACATGCAAGGGTTCGCCAAGGGCGTACAGACTGGCGGCAACGTGAAGCAGGGCCAGGTGATCGGCTACATCGGCACCACCGGCCTGTCCACCGGCCCACACTTGCACTATGAGTTCCAGGTCAATGGCGTACACGTCGATCCATTGGGCCAGAAGCTGCCGATGGCCGACCCGATCGCCAAGGCCGAACGCGCACGCTTCATGCAACAAAGCCAACCGCTGATGGCGCGCATGGATCAGGAGCGCTCCACCCTGCTGGCTTCGGCGAAGCGTTAAGGTATGCCGCTCTATATAGGCGTGATGTCCGGGACCAGCCTCGATGGCCTGGATATCGCCCTGATCGAACACGACGTGGCGATCAAGCTGATTGCCACTCACTACATCCCCATGCCTGACAGCCTGCGCGGGGAACTGCTCGGCCTGTGCGCCAGCGGCCCGGATGAGATCGCCCGCTCAGCCATTGCCCAGCAGCACTGGGTTGCACTCGCCGCCCAGGGCATCCATGCCCTGCTGGACCAGCACAACCTCAAGCCCCAGGACATTCGCGCGATCGGCAGCCATGGGCAGACGATCCGCCATGAACCGGCACGCGGCTTCACCGTACAGATCGGCAATCCCGCCCTGCTCACCGAACTGACTGGAATCACTGTGGTCAGCGACTTCCGCAGCCGCGACGTTGCCGCGGGTGGCCAGGGTGCGCCCTTGGTGCCAGCTTTTCATGAAGCACTGTTTGACGAGCGCAGCGGGAATCGTGCGGTATTGAATGTCGGAGGTTTCAGCAACCTCAGTCTGATCGAGACCGACAAGCCCGTAGCCGGCTTCGACTGCGGCCCGGGCAATGTCTTGCTGGATGCCTGGATTCACCAACAGCGCGGTGAACACTTTGATCGCGATGGCCTGTGGGCTGCCAGCGGTAAAGTTGAACCTCAACTGCTCAACGCGCTGCTCGGCGACCCCTTCTTCTCGACCAAAGGCCCGAAAAGTACCGGGCGCGAAGTGTTCAACCTGGAATGGCTGCAACAGCACCTGGCGCGCCTGCCCGCATTCGCCCCTCAGGACATCCAGGCCACGCTGCTCGAACTGACGGCGCTGACCATCGTCGAGTCCCTGCAAACCGCCCAACCCCACACAGAGACCCTGCTGGTCTGCGGCGGCGGCACCCATAACGCCACACTGATGAAGCGCCTGGCCGCGCTGTTGCCATCGACCCGGGTCAGCAGCACCGCCACCTGCGGCGTAGATCCAGACTGGGTCGAAGCCATGGCCTTCGCCTGGCTGGCCCATTGCTGCCTGGAAGGCATCGCCGCCAACCGCCCCAGCGTCACCGGCGCGCGCGGGCTGCGAGTCCTGGGCGCGATCTACCCCGCCTGACTGCCCCCCATAATCCGCAGACAGCAAAACGCCGCTTGGCCGATCAAAGCCAAGCGGCGTTTTTGTGTCCGCGACCGATCAGATCGAGAACGAAGACCCGCAACCACACGTAGTGGTGGCATTAGGGTTCTTGATCACGAAACGCGAACCCTCCAGACCTTCCTGGTAATCCACCTCGGCGCCTGCCAAGTATTGGAAACTCATTGGGTCCACAACCAGGCTCACGCCCTCGCGCTCAACGATGGTGTCGTCATCGGCCACTTCTTCATCGAAGGTAAAACCGTACTGAAACCCTGAACAACCGCCGCCCGTAACAAATACGCGCAGCTTCAAGCGATCATTACCCTCTTCATCGACCAGGCTCTTCACCTTGTGCGCAGCACCGTGGGTGAATTGCAAAGCCGTGGGGGTGAAGGATTCAACGCTCATGCTGATAATCTCCCGGCGTACCGCCGCCATATGCGTAATGGTCGGCATTATCCGCTTCTCCTAGAAAAGCGGTCAACTATTATGGGAGCAGCGGCGAGCTTCAAGTCGCCAGCGCCAAGCATGCGGCTTACAACTTGAAGCCTACAGCTGCCCTTAAGGCAGCATGCCTGCGTGGGACAAGCCCAGCTTCTCATCCAGGCCGAACAGGATGTTCATGTTCTGCACCGCCTGGCCCGACGCGCCCTTGACCAGATTATCGATCACCGACAGCACCACCACCAAGTCACCGTCCTGCGGACGATGCACGGCAATCCGGCACACATTGGCGCCGCGCACGCTGCGGGTTTCCGGATGACTGCCGGCCGGCATCACATCGACGAACGGCTCGTTGGCGTAGCGCTTTTCAAACAGCGCCTGCAGATCGACCGAGCGATCCACCACGGTCGCGTACAGCGTCGAGTGAATGCCACGGATCATCGGGGTCAGGTGCGGCACGAAGGTCAGCCCCACGTCCTTACCGGCGGCGCGACGCAACCCCTGGCGGATTTCCGGCAGATGGCGGTGCCCTTTTACCGCATAGGCCTTCATGCTTTCCGACGTCTCGGAGTACAGCGACCCCACTGCGGCCCCACGACCGGCGCCGCTGACACCCGACTTGCAGTCCGCGATCAAGCGCGAAGTATCCGCCAGCCCGGCTTCGAGCAATGGCAGGAAACCCAACTGCGTCGCGGTCGGATAGCAGCCCGGCACGGCGATCAGGCGCGCTTGCTTGATCTGCTCACGATTGACTTCCGGCAGGCCATATACCGCCTCTTCCAACAGCTGCGGCGCACCGTGTGGTTGGCCGTACCATTTGGCCCACTCGTCGGCGTCCTGCAGACGGAAGTCCGCCGACAGATCGATGACCTTGGTGCCGGCGGCCAGCAGCTCACCGGCCAGCGCATGGGCAACGCCGTGGGGCGTGGCAAAGAACACCACGTCACAGGCGCCGAGGGTCTTGATGTCCGGCACGCTGAACGCCAGGCCGTCGTAATGGCCTCGCAGGTTCGGATACATATCGGCCACAGCCAGACCGGCCTCGGATCGGGAAGTGATGACCACCACCTCAGCTTGCGGATGCTGTGCCAACAGACGCAGCAATTCGACACCGGTGTAACCCGTGCCGCCGACGATACCGACCTTGACCATAAACCTGCCCTCAACGAACCCACTGGAAAGTGGTCGATAATAGGGGCCGCATCGTTCTGCGACAACCGCCAACGTGACGTAAGGACGCATGAGCCACTACTATCGTCGGTTACCGTGAACCTGGGAATAACTAAAAATGCTCTATCTATGGGTCAAAGCCTTTCATATCGTCGCCATCGTGTGCTGGTTTGCCGGGCTGTTCTACCTGCCGCGCCTGTTCGTCTACCACGCACAAAGCGAGGACACCGTGAGCAAGGAGCGTTTCAGCGTGATGGAGCGCAAGCTGTATCGCGGCATCATGGGCCCGTCGATGCTTGCCACGCTGGTCTTCGGCATCTGGATGATCGCCCTCAACCCCGGCCTCTTTCATATGGGCGCCTGGCTCCACGTCAAGCTGACCCTGGTCGTTCTGCTGATCGGTTACCACCATATGTGCGGCGCGCAGGTAAAACGCTTCGCCCGTGGCGAAAACACCCGCAGCCATGTCTTTTATCGCTGGTTCAATGAAGTCCCGGTTCTGATATTGCTGGCTATCGTAATTTTGGTCGTGGTCAAACCGTTCTGACTTCAATGACTCGGGGTACCTCCAATGTCGCTGCCCGCTTTGCTTGAACAACGTCTGCGCCTGCCTGTCGTGGCTGCGCCGATGTTCCTGATTTCCAACCCGCAATTGGTCCTGGCGTGCTGCCGCAATGGCGTGGTCGGGAGCTTCCCGGCGCTGAACCAGCGCGAAAGCAGTGGTTTCAAGGCCTGGCTGGAGGAAATCGAAGCGGGCCTGGCGCAGATGGACAACCCCGCGCCCTATGCCGTCAACCTCATCGTCCATAACAGCAACCCACGGCTGGAGGCTGACCTGGCGATCTGCGTGGAGCACAAGGTGCCGATCGTCATCACCAGCCTGGGGGCGGTGAAGGCGTTGGTCGATGCCGTACACAGCTATGGCGGCCTGGTTTTTCACGACGTCACCACGCGGCGTCACGCCGAGAAAGCCGCCGAAGCCGGGGTGGACGGTCTGATCGCCGTGGCCGCCGGCGCCGGTGGCCATGCCGGCACCTGGAGCCCGTTCGCGCTGATCGCCGAGATTCGCCAGTTCTTCGATAAAACCCTGCTGCTGGCCGGCTGCCTCAACCACGGGCACGAGATCCTTGCCGCCCAGTTGCTCGGCGCAGACCTCGCGTATCTCGGCACACGCTTTATCGGCACCACCGAAAGCCACGCGCCGGATGCGTATAAAGAGATGCTGCTCACATCGCGCGCCGTCGACATCGTGCACACTGCCGCGGTCTCTGGCGTGCCCGCCAGCTTTATGCGCCAAAGCCTGGAAAACGCCGGCTTCGACCTCGCCGCCCTGCAAAGCAAAGGCGAAGTCAATTTCGGCTCCAAGCTCAAGCCGTTGAGCGACGAGGCCAAGGCCTGGAAAACGGTATGGTCCGCGGGCCAGGGCGTCGGCGAGATCGATGATTTACCCGGCGTCGATGAACTCGTTGCCCGCCTGGATGCCGAATACCGCGAAGCCCGTGAGAAGGCGACACAATTGCGCTGGCCGCGCTGATACACTTGCCGGCCCCGCCGCTGTGACGCGGGCCTGCCCCCCTCCCCCAGTAACGTGACAAGGATGCCCGCATGAGCGACAACCGTTTCAAGATTGTGTTTGATGGAGCCTTGCTCCCGGGTGTCGAAAGCACCACCGCTAAACTGAATCTCGCCGAATTGTTCAAAAGCGACGTTGAGGCCATCGAGAAGCTCTTTACCGGCCGCCCCGTTGCCCTCAAGCGCGACCTGTCGCGCCCCGATGCCGACACCTATCTCACCGCGCTGAAGAACGCCGGGGTCGACGCGCGTATCGAAACCGAACAGCCCGTGGCCTTCAGCCTCGACGAAACCCATGAGACAGAGTCCTCCGCCCGCCCTGCCGCCTCCCCGTATGCACCACCGCGCGCGGCAGTGGGCGACGACTTGCCGGAGTATGCCGAGCTCAAGGTTTTCACGATCCATGGCCGCATCGGGCGCCTGCGTTACCTGGCCTGGACGCTGGTACTCACCGTCGCGATGCTCGTCGCCTCGGGCATCCTCGCCACTGCTGGCTTCGCCGTGGCGACCGCTTCGCCGACGGCGGGCATCATTCTGGGTTCGCTGCTGGGCTTTGCGCTGTTCGTGGCGATTGTCTGGGTCAGCGTGCAAATCGGCGTGCAGCGTCTGCACGACCTGGGCTGGTCCGGCTGGCTGTACCTGCTGAACCTGGTGCCACTGGTGAACAGCATTTTCCCGCTGCTGCTGCTGGTCTTGCCGGGCAACACCGGCGCCAACCAGTATGGCGCGCCGCCACCGCGCAACTCCACGGCGGTGAAAGTCCTGGCCTCCCTGTGGCTGGCGTTTATTCCGTTGATGCTCATCATCGTGATGGCTTTGGGGATGAACGGCTACCTGGACCAACTCGAAAGCAACGTCGACAGCAGCTACGAAAGCAGCTCCATCACCTCGGATGACGACGTCGATCAAAGCGTGATCGTCGATGAAGAAGACGTGCAAAGTGCTGACGACGCGGCCGAACCTGTAGACTCTCCAGAACAGTGAAGAAACGCCCGCCGCCTGTGATGCCTCTGTCACAGGCCCGGCGGCGTTGCGATGGAGAAAGGCATGACCCGTTACGCTCTGATCACCGGCGCCTCCAGCGGCATCGGCCTGGCCTTGGCCGAAGCGCTGGCCCGGCGTGGCCGCAGCTTGATTCTGGTGGCCCGCCAGCGTGATCAGTTGGAAAGCATTGCAATCGAATTGACGCAACGCTTCGGCGTCGAGGTGCTGTTCCGTGCTTGCGACCTGGGCGAACCGCTGCGTTTGTCCGGGTTCCTGCTGGAACTTGAGGAAGGCGAGCGGCAGATCGACTTGCTGATCAACTGCGCAGGCATGGGCACCAGCGGGCCGTTCCTGGCCCAGGACTGGATGACCGAGCAGGACCTGATCGAAGTCAACATCCTCGCACTGACCCGTATGTGTCACGCCCTCGGCAATGCCATGGCCCTGCATGGCGGCGGGCAGATCCTGAATGTCGCCTCGATCGCCGCATTCCAACCCGGCCCATGGATGAGCAGTTACTACGCCAGCAAGGCCTATGTACTGCACTTCTCCGAAGGCTTGCGCGAAGAATTGAAAACCTGCGGCATCAAGGTCTCGGTATTGTGCCCCGGCCCGACGCGCACGGCGTTCTTTGGCACGGCACAAATGGACACCGCCAAGCTCGAGCGCAGCGCGCACTTGATGAGCCCGGAAGAAGTGGCGCTCTACACCGTGCGCGCCCTGGAAAAGAACAAAGCCATCATCATCCCCGGCCGCCGCAATCGCTGGCTGGCTTTCAGCCCGCGCTTGAGCCCACGCTGGCTGACACGCAAGATCGCCGGCGCGATCAACAAGGCCTATTGCCCGCGCTGACGGTCTGAGTACACTCACCCTGCACATTCACAATGGAGAAACAGCTTTGGATACTCTGTTCACCAAGATCATCAACAGAGAAATACCCGCGAAGATCATCTATGAAGATGACCAGGTCCTGGCGTTCCACGATATCGCCCCACAAGCGCCGGTACATTTTCTGGTTATCCCGAAAAAACCGATCCGCACCCTGAACGACCTGACCGAGGACGACAAAACCTTGGCCGGGCATATCCTGTTCACCGCCCAGCGCCTCGCGCTGGAACTGGGCTGCGAGAAGGGCTTCCGTGTGGTGATGAACTGCAATGAAGAAGGTGGACAGACCGTTTACCACATCCATATGCATGTGCTGGGTCAGCGCCAGATGAACTGGCCGCCGGGCTGATACGCCCGACACACGGGTCGCCGGCCCCGGCATGCGACCCCATGCCCTTGACTCAGCGCAAACGCTTCGCCCTCTCTTGCGGTAAACTGGCCGCCGAGATTCTTCCCGGAGGTCAGCATGACTACCCAACGTCACTACTCGCCGATTGACCGTCTGTTGCTGCAAGCCGACACGGCCATGCGCACGCTGTTGCCATTCAGCGGCCAGCCGTATCGTCCGTCGCCCGCCATCGTGCAGCCCGATGCGCAGATGAACGAGACCGACACCCGCCACGTCGCTGGCCTGATGCGCATCAACCATACCGGTGAAGTCTGTGCCCAGGCGCTGTACCAGGGCCAGGCGCTGACCGCCAAGCTGCCGCAAGTGCGCGCGGCAATGGAGCATGCCGCCGAGGAAGAAATCGACCACCTGGCCTGGTGCGAGCAACGTATCCGCCAATTGGGCAGCCATCCCAGCGTGCTGAACCCGCTGTTCTATGGCCTGTCGTTCGGGATTGGCGCTGCGGCCGGTTTGATCAGCGACAAAGTCAGCCTGGGTTTTGTCGCCGCTACGGAACAACAAGTGTGCAAGCACCTGGATGAACACCTGGAACAGTTACCGGCCGGAGACGAAAAGTCCCGGGCGATTCTTGAGCAGATGCGCGTCGACGAAGAACACCACGCAGAAAGCGCACTGGATGCCGGTGGTTTCCGCTTCCCGGCACCGGTGAGGTTTGGCATGAGCCTGATGGCCAAGGTCATGACCAAAAGCACCTACCGCATCTAAGCCGCAAAAAAGGGCGCTATCGAAGCGCCCTGTCTTTTATTGCCGGCGAATCCCTGTATCAGCCCAACTCAATGATTTCGTAATCATGGGTAATCGCGACACCCGCCGCGCCAAGCATGATCGACGCCGAGCAATACTTCTCGGCCGACAGCTCGATGGCGCGCTTGACCTGGGCTTCTTTCAGCGCCCGGCCCTTGACCACGAAATGCATGTGGATCTTGGTGAACACCTTGGGATCTTCAGTCGCACGCTCGGCTTCGAGGAAGGCTTCGCAGCTTTCCACGGCCTGACGGGATTTTTTCAGGATGCTGACCACGTCGAAATTGCTGCAACCGCCTACACCAAGCAGGAGCATTTCCATCGGGCGTACGCCCAGGTTGCGGCCACCGGCTTCCGGCGGACCGTCCATGACCACGACATGGCCACTGCCCGACTCACCGAGGAACATGGCTTCGCCCGCCCATTGGATGCGTGCCTTCATCGCCCAGACTCCACTGCTAAAAAAGGGTCGCCAGCTTAGCACAGGGCCAGCGGCCGGCAGCTTTTCCGCGCAACGTCATCAATCGTCAGGGTGCCCCGGTAAATCGGTTAATAGAGTCACAATGTGTCTGGTAAGCTGGCGCCAAATGAATGGCGCATTGCCATCCTTTGTGCAACGTGTATCAATGTAGATACATCTAGATAAAAACAAGTCCAATCACCCTGTGCAGTCTTTTTCGGGATACAACCATGGTTGCTTTTACTCCCATACCCAAGATCAAGAATCTCGACAGACTGCTGACGCATTGCCAGAGTCGTCGGTACCCGGCCAAGCACAACATCATCTGCGCAGGCGAACGCTCCGAAACACTGTTCTTCATTATCAAGGGCTCGGTCACGATCCTGATCGAGGATGAAGACGGCCGCGAGATGATCATTGCCTACCTCAATACCGGCGATTTCTTCGGGGAACTGGGGTTATTTGAACAAGCCGGCAAAGAGCAGGAGCGCAGCGCCTGGGTGCGGACCAAAGTCGAGAGCGAAGTCGCCGAGATCAGTTACGCGAAGTTTCGTGAACTGACCCAGCACGATCCCGACATCCTCTACGCACTGAGCGGCCAGATTGCCCAGCGCCTGCGGGACACCACACGCAAAGTCGGCGACCTGGCATTCTTTGATGTCACCGGCCGCGTGGCCCGTTGCCTGCTGGAGTTGTGCAAACAGCCCGACGCCATGACTCACCCGGATGGCATGCAGATCAAAGTCACGCGCCAGGAGATCGGGCGCATTGTCGGTTGTTCACGGGAGATGGTCGGTCGCGTGCTCAAGGATCTGGAAGAGCGCAACCTGGTAGACGTCAAAGGCAAGACGATGGTGGTGTTCGGCACCCGCTAAACCGGCAAGAAGCCGGCCAGCATCTGCCGGTACAAAGTATCCAGCCGGCTGATCGCATCCGGTGCGGGGAAGGCTTCGTGCAGGGCGATATGGCTGTCGGCGCGAACGCGCTGTTCCAGGCCGCAGGCTTGATTGAAACGATTGACCGCCGCGATCAGTTCTTCGCGGTCGTTGTCCAGCAACAAGGCTCCGTGTACCAACCCCACCGGACGTCCACCGCTTTGGCGCCAGCGCTGGGCGGTGCCGACCATTTTGCGGCCATTGAGGTTGACGTTGTAGCGACCGTCGCAGAACGCGCCGTCGATTTCGCCGACGGAGGCATCGCCGCCCAATTCGAGCAGCAGGTCGCAGATCGGCTGGCACAAACGCAGGTAGCCGGTTTCGATGCGCGCCTGATCGCCTTCGCTGCGCGGCGGTGCGTAGACCAGGGCGATATTCACCGTTGCGCTCGACTGCGGCACCGGCTCGCCGCCGGTTTCGCGCAACAGCACCGGCCAACCGGCCTGCGCCGACACCTGGCTAGCCAGCTCGAACGCCGGCAAGCGGCTCAAACGACGCGGCATCACCAATGCCTGGTCGCTGGGTTGCCAGAACAGCAAACCAAACGCCCGCTCACCCGCGCACACTTCAGCCAGTAAGGCCTGCTCGGCAGCAAGCCCGGCTTCGACGCTCATCGACACTGGCTGGATCATCGAACACCTACCTCGCTGAATAAACACAAAACCCAATGTGAATGTGGGAGGGGGCTTGCCCCCGATGGCGGTGGTTCAGCCAGCACATCTGTCACTGGAACACCGCCATCGGGGGCAAGCCCCCTCCCACATTTTGAGCGTATTTCAAGTCAATCCAGGGTCGAACCGCTGACCGCCACACCGCGCTCCGGGAAGAACAGGCGTTGCAGTTCCGCGCCCGGGTTCTCAGCGCGCATAAAGGTCTCGCCCACCAGGAACGAATACACCTCGCTGATTTCCATCAGCTCCACGTCGGCGCGGTTGACGATGCCACTTTCGGTAATCACCAGACGGTCTCGCGGGATACGCGGCAGCAGGTCGAGGGTATTTTCCAGGCTGACTTCGAAGGTGTGCAGGTTACGGTTGTTGACTCCCACCAACGGCGTGTCGAGGGTTTTCAGCGCACGTTCCAGTTCATCGCCGTCGTGAACTTCCACCAGCACATCCAGGCCGACGCTTTTGGCCACGGCCGCCAGTTCGGCCATCTTCACGTCATCCAGCGCAGAGACGATCAGCAGCACACAGTCGGCGCCCAGGGCGCGGGCTTCAACGATCTGGTACGGATCGATCATGAAGTCCTTGCGGATCACCGGCAACTTGCACGCCGCACGGGCCTGTTGCAGGAACAGGTCGGAGCCCTGGAAGAAATCGATATCGGTCAGCACCGAGAGGCACGTCGCCCCGCCTTTCTCATAGCTGACAGCGATGTCCGCCGGTACGAATTTTTCGCGGATCACGCCTTTGCTCGGCGAGGCCTTCTTGATTTCAGCGATGACGGCCGGCTGCTTGAGCTTGGCCTGGGCGATCAAGGCCTTGGCGAAGCCACGCGGCGCATCGGCGATTTTCGCCTGGCTTTCCAGCTCGGCCAGGCTCACGCGGGCACGGCGTTCAGCGACTTCTTCGGCTTTGCGGGCCAGGATCTTTTCCAGAACGGTCGGCACACTCATCCTTCATTCTCCATCTTGAACACCGCAGTAAAGGCCCCTAGCTCTTCGAGCTTCTCGCGGGCAAGGCCGGTGTGCAATGCATCATGCGCAAGGGCCACGCCTTCTTTAAGACTATAGGCGTGATCGGCGGCATAGAGCGCCGCGCCGGCATTGAGCACAATCATTTCTGCGGCTTTCTGGCCGTTTTCGGTCTTGCGACGCCCCAAGGCGTCCTGAATCAACGCCAGGGAGGCCGCCGGGCTTTCCACCGCCAGGCCGTGCAGGCTCTGGCTCTTCATGCCGAGGTCTTCGGGCTCGACCCAATATTCGGTGATCTGATCATTCTTCAGCTCCGCCACAAAGGTCGGTGCCGCCAGGCTGAATTCGTCCAGGCCGTCTTTCGAATGCACTACCAGCACATGCTTGCTGCCCATGCGCTGCAACACTTCTGCCAACGGCCGGCACAGGGCCAGGCTGAACACGCCCACCACCTGATGCTTCACACCGGCCGGATTCGTAAGCGGGCCGAGCATATTGAACAGGGTACGCAGGCCGAGATCCTTGCGCGGGCCGGCTGCGTGTTTCATCGCGCCGTGGTGGGACTGGGCAAACATGAAGCCGATGCCCACGTTGTCGATGCAGCGCGCCACTTGGACGGGTGTCAGGTTCAGGTAGATCCCGGCCGCTTCGAGCAAGTCCGCGCTGCCGCTTTTGCCGGACACCGCTCGGTTGCCGTGCTTGGCCACGGTGCAACCCGCCGCCGCGACCACGAAGGACGCCGCCGTGGACACGTTGAAAATATTCGCACCGTCGCCGCCGGTGCCGACCACATCGACCACGCCGTCGAGGGTCTTGAGCTCGACCTTGTCTGCCAGCTCACGCATCACCGACACGGCGCCGACGATTTCGTCGATGCTCTCGCTCTTCATGCGCATCGCCATCATGAACGCGCCGATCTGCGCGTCGGTGCATTGACCGGTCATGATCTCACGCATCACATCGCTCATTTCCGCGGTGCTCAGGTCCAGATGGCCGACGATACGGCTCAGGGCAGTCTTGATATCCATGAAAAGTCCTTAGCGCGTGCCGCCGCTCTGCTTGAGAAAGTTGGCGAACAGCTCGTAGCCCTGCTCGGTCAGGATCGACTCGGGGTGAAACTGTACCCCTTCGATATTCAGTGTCTTGTGGCGCAGGCCCATGATCTCGTCGACCGAGCCGTCTTCCAGTTGGGTCCAGGCGGTCAGCTCCAGGCAGTCGGGCAGGGTTTCGCGCTTGACCACCAGCGAGTGGTAGCGCGTCACGGTGACCGGCAGCTTGAGGCCTTCGAACACGCCAAGGTTGTTATGGAACACCGGGCTGGTCTTGCCATGCATCACTTGGCGCGCCCGCACCACCTCACCGCCAAACGCCTGGCCGATGGACTGGTGGCCCAGGCACACGCCGAGGATCGGCAGCTTGCCGGCGAAATACTTGATGGCTTCAAGGGACACGCCCGCTTCGGTCGGCGTACACGGGCCAGGCGAAACCACGATGCGCTCCGGGTTCAGCGCGGCGATTTCGGCGACGGTCAGTTCGTCGTTGCGCACCACCTTGACCTCGGCACCGAGTTCGCCCAGGTACTGCACAACGTTGTAGGTAAAGGAATCGTAGTTATCAATCATCAGCAACATGGGGGAAACCTCAAGAATTCTTAGCCCTGGGGGGTCTGTTCAGCCAACGCCACTGCACGGAACATGGCGCGGCGCTTGTTCAGGGTTTCTTCCCATTCGAGGGCCGGCACCGAGTCGGCGACGATCCCGCCACCGGCCTGCACATGCAGCTCCCCGTCCTTGATCACCGCCGTGCGAATCGCAATGGCGGTGTCCATGTTGCCGTTCCAGGCGAAATAGCCCACGGCGCCGCCGTAAACACCACGCTTGACCGGCTCCAACTCGTCGATGATCTCCATCGCCCGAATCTTCGGCGCGCCCGACAAGGTGCCCGCCGGCAGAATCGCCCGCAACGCGTCCATCGCGGTCAGGCCGGCCTTCAACTCGCCGGTGACGTTGGAGACGATGTGCATCACGTTGGAATAGCGCTCGATGACCATCTTCTCCGTCAACTTCACCGAGCCGATTTCCGAGACGCGCCCGGTGTCGTTACGGCCCAGGTCGATCAGCATGAGGTGCTCGGCGATTTCCTTGTCATCGCTGAGCAGGTCTTCTTCCAGCGCCAGGTCCGCTTCCTCGGTCGCGCCACGCGGGCGAGTGCCGGCAATCGGGCGCACGGTGATCAGGTTGTCTTCGACGCGCACCAGCACTTCCGGCGAACTGCCGACGACGTGGAAGTCGCCGAAGTTGAAGAAGTACATGTACGGCGTCGGATTGAAGCAACGCAGCGCGCGGTACAGGTCGATCGGCGCGGCCTTGAAGTCGATGGACATGCGTTGCGACGGCACCACCTGCATGCAGTCGCCGGCGAGGATGTATTCCTTGATGGTATCGACCGCCCGCTCGTAGTCATCCTGGGTAAAGCTGGAGCGGAACACCGGGTCGGCCGCCGGCGGACGGCGCAGGTCCAGACCGCGACGCGGGGTGATCGGCTGGCGCAGTTTTTCCAGCAGGGCTTCGAGGCTGGCCAGGCCTTGCTCGAAAGCGTCGGCCTGGGATGGGTCGGCGAGCACGATCGCGTGCATCTTGCCGGCAAGGTTGTCGAACACCACCACGGCGTCGGAGACCATCAGCAGAATGTCCGGAACGCCCAGTGGATCGGGGTTCGGGCATTTGCCCAGGCGTTTTTCCACATAACGCACGCAGTCGTAGCCGAAATACCCGACCAGGCCGCCATTGAAACGCGGCAGCCCAGGGATGGTCGGCACGTTGTAGCGCGCCTTGAAGGTTTCGACGAAGGCCAGCGGGTCTTCGACGTCATGGCTTTCGATCTCGACGCCGTCATGGGTGATGCTGACGTGATGGTCGTACACCCGCATGACCGTGCGGCATGGCAGGCCGATGATCGAGTAACGGCCCCACTTCTCGCCGCCCTGTACCGATTCGAGCAAGTACGAGTTGGGCTCGTCGGCCAGCTTCAGGTAGATCGACAGCGGCGTATCGAAGTCGGCCAGGGTTTCGCAGGCCAGGGGGATACGATTATAGCCGGCAGCGGCCAAACGCAGGAATTCTTCGCGGATCATGAGGTGCCTCGTGGCATGAGGGTCTAACGGTCAGGTATGCAAACGTGCCGCAACGCGCGGCGAGGATCAGTCAGGCGCGCCAACGCCAGCGGGCCAGGGCCTTGATGACTTTCATCCAGAGTTTGCGAGTGACTACCACGATGGCACTTCCAGAGGGGGACGGATCGGTGTCCGGCAACGTTATCTCAGCGCCAGCTCCCAAGCAACCGGGGATTAGCCGGCGCAGGTCATCAATCACCAGCGAGGGCGACTCTTCGGCGATCGGCCGACCGTGGTTATAGCCGTAACTCAAGGCGACGCACTGCACGCCCGCCGCTTTGGCCGCGAGCACATCACTGCGCGAATCGCCGACAAACAGCGACTCGGACGCCGGGATATTGGCCATTTTCATCACAAAGAACAGCGCCGCCGGGTCGGGCTTCTTCTGCGGCAACGTATCGCCACCGATGATCCAGCGGAAGTAACGACCGATTTTCAGCTGGTCCAACAGCGGCGCGACGAAGCGCTCCGGCTTGTTGGTGATCAGGGCCATTTCCACGCCCTGCTTGCTCAGCCATTTGAGGGTGTCGCGCACGCCGGGGTACACCACGGTCAGTTCGTGGTGGTCTTCATAGGCCGTATTGAACAACTCCAGGGCGTGTTCGGCCTCGACATCATCGACACCCTCGGCGTCAATGTGGTTCGCCAGCGCGCGGCGTACCAGCACCTGCGCGCCATTGCCGACCCATTCACGCACCGACTCGATGCCGACCGGCTTGCGCCCCAGTTTGAGCAGCATCTCGTCCACCGCCGCCGCCAGGTCCGGCACCGAATCGATCAACGTACCGTCCAGATCGAACATCACCAGCCGTGGCAGTTTGCCGGGGAACAGCCGCTCAAAGCCACTCATGGACGCGCCAGCGCCAGTTCTGCGCGCATCTTGGCGATGACTTCGTGGTAGTCCGGCGCATTGAAGATCGCCGAGCCGGCCACAAAGGTGTCGGCACCGGCAGCAGCGATTTCGCGGATGTTGTTGACGTTGACCCCACCGTCGATTTCCAGGCGGATGTCACGCCCCGAAGCATCGATCAGCGCGCGGGCTTCGCGCAGCTTGTCGAGGGTGCCGGGGATGAACTTCTGCCCGCCGAAACCCGGGTTGACGCTCATCAGCAACACCATGTCGACCTTGTCCATCACGTACTTGAGCACGTCCAGCGGGGTCGCCGGGTTGAACACCAGGCCCGCCTTGCAGCCGCCTTCGCGGATCAGTTGCAGGGTTCGGTCGACGTGCAGCGAGGCTTCCGGGTGGAAGGTGATGTACGTCGCGCCGGCCTCAACGAAGTCACCGACGATGCGGTCCACCGGGCTGACCATCAGGTGCGCGTCGATCGGCGCGGTGACGCCGTACTTGCGCAACGCCGCGCAAACCATCGGGCCGATAGTCAGGTTCGGGACGTAGTGGTTGTCCATGACGTCGAAGTGGACGAAGTCGGCACCGGCGGCCAACACCTTGTCCACTTCCTCACCGAGGCGGGCGAAGTCGGCGGAGAGAATCGATGGAGCGATAACGAAGGGCTGCATGACGCACCTTTTTTGAGCTAAATCACGATGGCGCGCATTGTATACCTCATGCTTTGCCCTGCGCACCGTGACCTAACTCAACGGCTAGTACGCTGCCCGATAGATTTTCTCGATATCGGCGGCGCTGAGCCGGCGCGGATTGTTGCGCATCAGGCGCTCGATACCCGCCGCTTCCGTGGCCATGCCCGCGAGGGCGTCTTCGGGGATGCCGAAACTGCGCAGGCCCGAAGGGATCTCCACGTCGGCACACAGCCGCGTCATCGCCTCGACCGCCTGGTCGGCGGCAGCGTTGACGCTCAGGCCGGCGATATTCACGCCCATGGCTTGGGCAATGTCCTGCATGCGCTCGACACACGCCAGCTTGTTCCAGTGCATGACATACGGCAGCAACAGCGCATTGCTCACGCCATGGGCGATATTGAAGCGCCCGCCCAGCGGGTAGGCCAACGCATGCACCGCCCCGACTCCGGCGTTACCGAACGCCATCCCGGCCATCAGGCTGGCGGTGGCCATGTCGTCGCGGGCCTGCAAGTTGGCCGGGTTGGCGTAAGCCTTGGGCAACGCCTTGGTAATCAGCTTGATCGCGCCGATGGCCAAGGCATCGGTAATCGGTGAGGCATTCAGCGACAGGTAGGACTCGATGGCATGCACCAGCGCATCCACGCCACTGGCGGCGGTGACGCTGCGTGGGCAGGTCAGGGTCATCTGCGGGCTGATGAGTGCGACGTCCGGCAGCAGGAAGTCGCTGACGATGCCCTTTTTCAGTTGTGCGACCTTGTCGGAGAGGATCGCGACGTTGGTCACTTCCGAGCCGGTGCCGGCCGTCGTGGGAATGGCGATCAACGGCGGGCCCTTGCGCGGTACCTGGTCGACGCCGAACAGATCCGCCAGCGCGCCGTGATAACCGGCATAAGCCGCCACGCTTTTGGCGATATCGATCGCACTGCCGCCGCCCAGGCCGATCAGGCCGTCATGCCCGCCTTCGCGGTAGGCGCGCATGCAATCTTCGACAATGGCGATTTCCGGGTCGGGCAGCACCCGGTCAAAGATCTCGTAGGCGCGCCCGCCCAAATGCGCCAGCGCCAGCGCCACCGTGCCGGACTTGACCAGCGCGGCGTCGGTGACGATCAGCGGGTTGTCGATATCCAGCCGCGTCAGCTCGGTGGCAAGTTGTTCGATGGCACCGGCGCCAGTCAGCAGTTTGTGGGCGATCTTGAATGAGCAAGTACTCATGTGCGCGGCCTCTTGTTGATTGTGGGCTGGCACAAGAGTAGCTGAAGGAGATCGGTTGTATTCCATTCAACAGCTGAATGGTCACAGTACCCATGTGGGAGGGAGCAAGCTCCCTCCCACATTTAGACCTGGGCGGTGCGCAGTTTTTCGCTACGGCCTCGCAGCCATTCCAGGGTCAGCAGCAGCAACACCGAAAAGGCAATCAGCAAGGTCGCCGCTGCCGCAATCGTCGGGCTGAGGTTTTCGCGGATACCGCTGAACATCTGGCGCGGCAGGGTCGCTTGCTCGGGGCCGGCGAGGAACAGCGTCACCACCACTTCGTCGAACGACGTGGCAAACGCGAACAACGCTCCGGAAATCACCCCCGGCGCGATCAGCGGCAAGGTCACCCGGCGAAACGCGGTCAACGGCGATGCCCCCAGGCTGGCCGCCGCCCGCACCAGGTTATGGTTAAACCCCTGCAAGGTCGCGGACACCGTGATGATCACAAACGGCACGCCCAACACGGCGTGGACCACGATCAACGAGAAGAAACTGTTACCCAGCCCCAGCGGCGCGAAGAACAGGTAGCTGGCCACGCCGATGATCACCACCGGCACCACCATCGGCGAAATCACCAGGGCCATCACCAGCGCCTTGCCGGGGAAATGCCCACGGGTCAGGCCGATCGCCGCCAACGTGCCGAACACCATGGCCAGCACGGTGGCCGCCGGGGCGACGATGACGCTGTTCTTCAGCGCACGCATCCATTCGGCCGAGGCGAAGAAGTCGTGGTACCAGTGCAGCGAGAAGCCTTGCAGCGGGTACACCAGAAAACTGCCGCTGTTGAACGACAGCGGGATGATCACCAGCACGGGCAGAATCAGGAACAGCAGGATCAAGCCGCAGAGGATCCGCAAGCTGTAGAACCACACCCGCTCCACGGGCGACATATAAGGGCTCAGCATCGCAAGGTCTCCTTAGCTCAGGCGCAGGCGGCTGGCGCCCACCAGCCGGTTGTAGATCAAGTACAGCACCACGGTGGCCAGCAGCAGCAAGCCGCCCAGCGCTGTCGCCATGCCCCAGTTGATACTGGTGTTGGTGTAGAAGGCCACGAAGTAGCTGACCATCTGGTCGTTCGGGCTGCCCAGCAAGGCCGGGGTGATGTAGTAACCAATCGCCAGGATGAACACCAGCAGGCAGCCTGCGCCCACACCGGCGTAGGTTTGCGGGAAGTACACACGCCAGAAGCTGGCGAATGGGTGACAGCCCAGGGAAATCGCGGCACGCATGTAGGTTGGCGAGATGCCTTTCATCACGCTGTAGATCGGCAAAATCATGAACGGCAGCAGGATATGCACCATGGAGATGTAGACCCCGGTGCGGTTGAACACCAGTTCCAACGGCTTATCGATCAGGCCCATGCCCATCAGCGCGCTGTTGATCAGGCCGCCGGACTGCAGCAGCACGATCCACGCCGCCACGCGCACCAGGATCGACGTCCAGAACGGCAGCAGGACCAGAATCATCAGCAGGTTGCTTTGCCGTGCCGGCAGGTTCGCCAGCAGGTAGGCCAGCGGATAGGCCAACAGCAGACAGACAACGGTGATCACCAAGCCCATCCAGAAGGTGCGGGCGAAGATGTCCAGGTAGATCGCCTGGTCCGGCGTGGCCGGGGCCACTTCGCCGAGGTCGTCGATGCGGTGATCGACGGCCGCCAGCAGGTAGTACGGCGTCAGGCTGCTGGTATTGCGTCGGATCGCCTGCCAGTACGCCGGGTCGCCCCAGCGTTCATCGAGGGTTTCCAGCGCTTCTTTATAAGAGGCCGGCGCTTCGGTAAACGGCAGCGCACGGGCGGTTTTGGTCAGCAGGCTGCGATAGCCGGCCAGTTCCATGTTCAAGCGTTTGGACAGATCGCCGAGGGTCTGGTTTTTGCGCGCTTCGCCGAGGTCCTCGCTGAGCGCCTGGTACACCGGTTCGCCAGGCAAGCCGCGACCGTCCCAGGTCTTCACCGCCACCACCGTGCGCGGCAAGCCGCCCACGACTTCCGGGTTACCGACACTTTTGTATAGCAGCGCAACGATCGGCACCAGGAACACCAGCAGCAAAAACAGCACCAGTGGCGCAATCAAGGCCTGCGCCTTCCAGCGATTAAGCCGCTCGGCACGCGCCAGGCGCTGCTTGAGGGTGGGGCTGTTGACCTCGGTCGAGGGAACGGCGATGGCCATGGCTAACTCCGAAACTTGAAAATGAATGCACTCTGCCAAACGCAGCAGATCCCCTGTGGGAGGGAGCTTGCTCCCGATGGCGGAATGTCAGTCAGTACATCTATCAACTGATACACCGCTATCGGGGGCAAGCCCCCTCCCACATGGAGTTACTTGGCAGCCCAGGAATTGAAGCGCTGCTCGAGTTGCTCGCCGTTATCCGCCCAGAAGCTCACATCGATCTGCACCTGGTTGGCAATGTTCTCAGGCGTGGTCGGCATGTCTTTCAAGACGTCTTTGGCCAGCAGCGGTACGGCTTGGGTGTTGGCCGGGCCGTAAGCGATGTTTTCCGAGTAGATCTTCTGCTGCTGAGGCTGCACCGAGAAGGCGATGAACTTCTTCGCCGCTTCTGCACGATCCTTGGCCAGGCCTTTTGGAATAGCCCACGCGTCGAAGTCGTAGATGCCACCGTTCCAGACCACTTTCAGGTTGCTCTCTTTCTGTACGGCAGCGATGCGACCGTTGTAGGCCGAGCTCATCACTACGTCACCCGAGGCGAGGTACTGCGGCGGTTGCGCGCCGGCTTCCCACCACTGGATCGACGGCTTGAGTTCGTCGAGCTTCTTGAACGCACGGTCCTGGCCATCTTTGCCGGCCAGCACTTTGTACACATCCTTCGGCGCTACGCCGTCGGCCATCAACGCGAATTCGAGGGTGTACTTGGCGCCCTTGCGCAGGCCGCGTTTGCCAGGGAATTTCTTGGTGTCCCAGAAATCCGCCCAACTGGTCGGCGCGCTGCTCAGCTTGTCGGCGTTGTAGGCGAGCACGGTCGACCACACGAAGAAGCCCACGCCGCATGGCTGGATGGCGCCTTTCACGTAGTCAGCGGTGTTGCCGAACAGTTTCGGGTCCAACGGTTCGAACATGTCTTCGTCGCAGCCGCGGGACAGTTCCGGCGACTCCACTTCCACCAGGTCCCAGGACACGCTCTTGGTGTCGACCATGGCCTTGACCTTGGCCATTTCACCGTTGTACTCGCCGGCGACGATTTTGCCGTTGCCCGCACTTTCCCACGGTGCATAGAAAGCCTTGACCTGTGCTGCCTTGTTCGCGCCACCAAAGGACACGACCGTCAGGTCCGGGCCGGCCATGGCCTGAGTCGCGCCGATCAAACCGATCGCCAGAGCGGAATACTTAAGGGATCTCAACATTGTTGTTCTCTCCACGTGCAGGGTTGGTGAAGCCATGGGGGCGATTATTTCGCCTCTAGAAGTGGGTCGAGTGCGCGAACGTGCTCGACTTGCCAGCCAATCGGTACCACGTCGCCGACCGCCAGTGCCGGGTCCAGCTCGGCGATCGGTTGTTTCACAAAAAAATCGGTCATGCCGCAGACTTCCAGGCGCACGCGCACGTGGTCGCCCAGGTAAACGAATTCCGCTACTCGCCCGGAGAAGCGGTTCACGCAACGTTCGCTGGAGCCATTGAGGCTGACGCGCTCAGGCCGCACCGACAAGGTCACCGGGCCGCCGATCTGGCCGACGTTCACCGCCAGCGCCTCGACTTTCTCGCCCCGCGCCAGTTCCACCACGCAGCGGTCGCCGGTGTGGCTGTGCAGGCGACCGTTAAGGCGGTTGTTTTCGCCGATGAAGTTGGCGACGAAGGTGTTCTTCGGCTCTTCATACAAGGTGCGCGGCGCAGCGATCTGCTGGATCTCGCCCTGGTGGAACACGGCCACCCGGTCCGACATGGTCAAGGCTTCACCCTGATCGTGGGTCACATACACCACGGTCACGCCGAGGCGTTGGTGCAGGTGCTTGATCTCCATCTGCATGTGTTCGCGCAGTTGCTTGTCGAGGGCGCCGAGGGGTTCGTCCATCAGCACCAGCTGTGGTTCGAACACCAGCGCCCGGGCCAATGCCACACGCTGTTGCTGGCCGCCGGAGAGTTGCGCCGGGTAGCGCTGGGCGAAGGCGTCGAGCTGGACCATGCTCAGCACGCGTTTGACCCGCTCGCTGACATCGGTCTTGCTCAACCCCCGCACCGACAGCGGAAACGCCAGGTTCTCGGCCACGGTCATGTGCGGGAACAACGCGTAGTTCTGGAACACCATGCCGATATCGCGCTTGTGCGGCGGCACGTTGTTGATCGCGCGCCCGGCCAGCTGGATTTCGCCAGCGGTCGGCGTCTCGAAGCCGGCAAGCATCATCAGGCTGGTGGTCTTACCCGAACCCGATGGCCCTAGCAGGGTGAGGAACTCGCCCTTGCGAATCTCCAGGTTGAGGTCCTTGACGATCAGGTTCTCGCCGTCGTAGCTCTTCTGCACGCCACGAAAGCTGACCAGTACATCATTTGAATCCACCTCGCTCATACCCGCACCTTTGTGTTTTGGACTGCTGTGGCACAAGCGTAGTCCAGGGACGGAGCCCCGGAAATCGGGGGCCAGGAGAGAATCACATCAGCCGGATGGAAGGTTGGGGGTAGGGAACGCCCTACAGCGATGGCGGGGATAGGACAGCGCCGCTATGAGCGCCAGGCTGCAAGCGCCAAGAACCGGCAACTGGCGCGTTGAAGGGGGTCGCAAACAGGTATGTCGTCAGAGCAGCTTGTGTTCCATGGCGTACTTCACCAGTTCGGCCAGGGAGGTGATATTGAGCTTTTGCATCAGCCGCGCCTTGTGGGTGCTGATGGTCTTGCTGCTCAATGCCAGTTGCTGGGCGATGTCGTTGACGTTGGCGCCCTGGGCCAGGCGCTCGAACACCGAGAACTCGCGCTCCGACAGCAGCGAATGCAAGGGCCGTGAATCGGTCAGGCCGACCTCGAAGACCATGCGATCGGCCAGGTCCGGGTCGATATAACGACCACCGGCCGCGACCTTGCGAATCGCCATCAAGAGCAGCGCCGGGTCGCTGTCCTTGGTGGCATAACCGGCCGCACCCACCTTCAAGGCCCGCGCGGCCATCTGCGCTTCATCGTGCATCGACAGCACCAGGATCGCCGGCGGGTTGCTCAGCGCACGAATCCGCGCAATGGCTTCCAGGCCGTTGACGCCGGGCATCGAGATATCCAGCAACACCACCTCGCAAGGCACATGCCGCAAGGTCTCCAGCAACTGCTCGCCATTGCCCGCCTCGCCCACCACCAGCAGGTCTTTGGCCAGGCCGATCAATTGCTTGATGCCTTCACGCACGATGGTGTGGTCTTCGGCTACCAGTACACGGATCACAAGGGCTTCCTCTTATCGTTATGCATCCAGCGGCACCGTCACACTCAGGGTGGTGCCCTCCCCCGGCTCGCTGTCCAGGCTCAACTGCCCG
Organism: Pseudomonas marginalis; assembly: GCF_024169655.1. GTDB lineage: Bacteria > Pseudomonadota > Gammaproteobacteria > Pseudomonadales > Pseudomonadaceae > Aquipseudomonas > Aquipseudomonas paraveronii. The sequence continues at coordinate 5,612,916 of NZ_JALJWV010000001.1, forward strand.
CCCATGATCAGCACACGCTCACGCATGCCGACCAGGCCAAACGACACCGGGCGGCCCTGGGCCTCGACGAAACCGACGCCGTCGTCGCTGATGGTCAGCCGCAGTTGCTTGCCCTCCACCGCCAGGGTCAGCTCGACAGTATGCGCCTGGGCATGGCGCATCACATTGGTCAGCGCCTCCTGCAGGATACGGAACAGGCCGATGGCCTTGGCATCGCTCAAGGCCGGCAGGTTATCCGGGACTTGTACCAGGCAGGGAATCTGCGTGCGCGCTTCGAAGCGCCGTGCCTGCCACTCGATCGCCGAGGCGATCCCCGCGTCGAGAATCGGCGGGCGCAACGCCGTGGCCACGTCGCGCACCAATTGAAACAGTTGGGCGATCAGGCGCTTCATGCTGTTCAGGCGCTCGTTCAGGCCGGGGTCCAGTTGCGCATAAGCCAGCTCGCACATCGAGGTTTCCAGCTTGAGTACGGTGAGCATTTGCCCAAGTTCGTCGTGTACTTCCCGGGCGATGCGCGCCTTTTCTTCTTCGCGCACGGTTTCCAGGTGCGCCGACAGCTCACGCAACTGCGCTTCGCTTTGCAGCAACGCAGCCACATAACGGCGACGCTCGGTGACGTCATTGAGGTAGACCACCAGGTATTCGCCTTCGGCAAACCGCAGAAAGCTCAACGACACTTCGGCCGGCAGGATGCTGCCGTCTGCGCGCAGACAGTCGGCGGCGAAGTGCTGCGGGCCGTCTTCACTGTTACGCGCGCGTTTCCATAGGTTCAGCCAGCGGTCCATGCTCAGGCTCGGGTCGAAATCGGCCAGCGGACGCTCGATCAGCGCGCCGGGACCGTAGCCGAGCATGGTTTCCGCCGCCAGGTTGGCGTAGCGCACATGGCTGTCCCAATTGACCCAGAGGATGCCGACGGTACTTTGATCGATGGAAAACTGCGTCAGGCGCAGCGCTTCGGCACCGGCGGCGCGTGCGGCGCTTTCTTCGCGAGCGGCGAGCAGGTTGTGTTCCAGCACACGTTGCTGGCGACGCTGCCAGAACACCACCGCGAGGCTGGCGAGCAGCAACAACCCCAGCAGCAGGCTGAGGTTTTGCCACAGGCCGGGAGACTCGGATAGACGCGGGTATTTGGGTTGCAGCCAGCGGTTGTGCAACTGGTCCAGATCGCGGGCAGGGATGGCGCGCAACGCGCTTTCCATGATGCCGGACAGTTCCGGCCAGTCGCGGCGGGTCGCCACCCGCAGCAATTGCGGCAGGCCGATATCGCCGACCACCGCCAGCCCGGAAAACTCAGCCTCGCCCGACAACCGGCTCAGTTGCGCCTCATCCACCACGGCATAACGTGCCTGCTGGCTGACCAGCAACTGCAAGGCCTGGCGCTCGATGGGCACGCCTTGCACGTTAAGGCCGGGATAAGTGCTGCGCAGGTAATCGGCCACGGCGCTGGGCATGCGCACGGCAACGCGGGAATGCTCGTCGAGTTTTTCCAGCTCCACCGCACCGCCGCCCTCACGGACACCGACGATGTGCTGGGGCACGCGCATATACGGGTCGGTGAACAACCACAGGCGCAAACCGGCCGGGGTTTGCTGCAGACCGGGGGCAATGTCCACCTCGCCGTCGCGCAGGGCGGCTTCCAGTTGCTCCTGAGTGGGGAAGTTGCGCCACGTCAGCTCGATGTTCAGGGCCTTGGCCAGCCATTGCATCAACTCGACATTGGCCCCGGACAACCGCTGCAGGCGCCGATCGTATTGCGCATACGGCGCCTGCAAGACCAGGCCCACCCGCAATTCCGGGTGCTGCGCCAGCCATTCGCGTTGCGGCACAGTGAGCTGCGCTTGCACCGCAACAGGCGCAGGCGCCGCCCCCGCCATCAAGGCAAAGCACATACAGCCGATAACCAGCAGACAGCGAAAACCCATGATCCACGTCTCACATCACTGACAAATACTGACCAACCCATTAGGCTGCTGGAATCACTTCTGGCCGGGAATAAACGATGCCACCTCGAAACCGTTCGGCACTGCCAGCATTGTGCCTGTCACTCCTCTTTACCGCCGTCTTTTCTGCCCAGGCCGCCGACGCGCCTGCGCCGGCAGCCGAAAAACCGCTCGAACGCCTGCCCCTGCCGGAGCGTAGCCAGGAAGAAGCCCGCGCCCTCGAGCGCCAAATCCCACGGGAAGAACAGCAACAGTTGCAGGCCGGCAGCGATTCATTCCTGGCTCTGTGGAAACCGGCCAACAGCGCCGAAGCCGAAGGCGTGGTGATTATCGTACCTGGCGCGGGTGAAAATGCTGACTCGCCGCAAGCAATTGCACCATTGCGGCGTAAATTGCCGGATGCCGGCTGGGGCACCCTCAGTCTGTCACTGCCGGACGTGAACCTGGACACCTTGCCACCACGGGTGATCGAAGCGCCCAAGGCGGCCGTCGACACCAGCAGCAAAGACGGCAGCACCGCCGCCAAACCGATCGAGCAAGCCGCCAGCGCCGAAGCCGAAGGCACCGACCCGGCCGTGGTGCCGGGCGCGGATGAACAGGACAAGACCGATGCCAAGCGCATCTTCGAACGCATCGATGCCGCCGTCGCTTTCGCCCAGACCCAAGGCGCCCGCAGTGTCGTGCTGCTCGGTCATGGCAGCGGCGCCTGGTGGGCCGCGCGCTACCTGAACGAGAAACAACCGAGCCAGGTGCAGAAGCTGGTGATGGTGGCGGGCAAGGCCCCCGTGGGTCGCCAACCGGACCTGCAACAACTCGCCCCGGGCTTGAAAGTGCCCACGGCGGATGTCTTCTATCAGGACGCCGCCCAGGACCGAAACACCGCACGGGAACGCGCCCAGGCCGCCAAACGCTTGAAGAATGACGGCTACAAGCAGGTGTCACTCAAGACCGTGCCCGGTAACAGTGCGGCCGAGCATGAGCAGCTCTATCGACGGGTTCGCGGGTGGTTGAGCCCCGAGCCCAAAGACAGCTGATCGCCCGCTCCAAAACGGGCGACTAGCGGAAATCCCGCCGCTCGCGAATCAACGTATAGGCGTTATGCAGTTCGCGGGTTCGCTCGGTGGCCTCAAGCACTTGCGCGGGGCTCGCGCCGGTGCCGGCGATCTTGTCCGGGTGGTGGCGGCTGAGCAGGCGACGATAGGCGTGCTTGATCACCGCCGGCTCGGTGGTGCTGGTCACCCCCAGAATCCGCAACGCCTCCTGATACGCGGCGCCACGGCTGGCCACCGGCTTGCGCTCCGGCGCGTAATCGGCGGCCAGCGCCTGAAGCTGTTGTGGCGTCCAGCCCAGCCACTTGCCCCACAGGTTGATCAAGTCGCGCTCGGCATCATCCGCACGGCCATCCGCCCAAGCCATCCGCCAACAGGCGCGCAATACGCCTTCTGCCGCGTGGGGCTGGGACTTGAGGACGCGCAGGTAAGCACGCACCCGGTCAGAACCGGATTTACCGCGATTGAACGCCGCAATCGCGCGGCGCTGGGCCGGCTCCGTCATGTCCAGCGCACGCATTTCCTGGCGTGCCTGCTGGATATGCCCGTCCACCACGCGGCCATTGCTTTTGGCCAGACGGCCCAGCAGCACAAACAACAGCTCGTCATTGCGCAACGCCGAACGCCCGCCCAGGCGCTCACGCAACTGTGCCCAACTGTGCAGTTGCAGGCGGCGATCCAACGCCTGCCCCAGCAAGGCGCCCAACAAGGCCCCCGGAATACTGGCAATGGCAAAGCCAGCCCCGGCGCCGATCAGCGTCCCTGGCCACAACATTCTTAGCGCCCCGCTGTCAGCAGGGTTTCGACTTGCGCCAGGCGCTCCAGCGTGCCGACATCAATCCAGCGTCCCGTCATGTGTTCCCCCGTTACCTGCCCTTGCGCCATCGCTGCGCGCAACAGCGGCGCCAACTTGAAGGCACCGGCGCTGCAACCCGCGAACAATTTGGGGTCGAGCACTGAAATGCCACTGAAGGTCAGGTTATCGGCACCGGGCGCTGCATCATGAAGCACACCATGATCCAGGTAGAAATCCCCGCCCGAGGGGTGATGCGCCGGGTTATCGACCATCACCAAGTGGGCCAGGCCCTGGAGGGGACGCTGGAGCTGGGCGAAGTCGTAGTCGGTCCAGATATCGCCATTGACCACCAGAAAAGGCTCATCCCCCAGCAACGGTAACGCCTGGAAAATCCCGCCGCCGGTTTCCAACGGTTCGCCCTCGGGGGAGTAGCGGATGCGCAGGCCAAACTGCGCACCGTCGCCCAGATAACTTTCAATCTGCTGGCCAAGCCAGGCGTGGTTGATCACGATATCGCTGAAACCGGCCTTGGCCAGCGCCTCCAGGTGGTACTCGATCAGGCGTTTGCCGCCCGCCTGCACCAACGGCTTGGGCGTGTGCAAGGTGAGCGGACGCATCCGCTCGCCTTTGCCGGCCGCCAGGATCATCGCCTTCATACGCTCGCCTCGGCGGGTTGGCGCAGGCTGGCCAACAGTTCAGCCAGTTCGCCCAACTCGGGGCGGTCCGCCAGTACCGCGTCTATATAGGCAAAGAAGCGCGGCACGTCGGCCAGGTAGCGTGGCTTGCCGTCGCGGTGGCAGATGCGCGCGAAGATACCGATCACCTTGAGGTGACGCTGCACGCCCATCAGGTCGCTGGCGCGCTGGAAGTCGTCGAAATCCGCCTGCACCGGGATGCCCAGTGTTGCGGCGCGCTCCCAGTAGCCGCGCTGCCATTCGCGCACGCGGGCCTGGGGCCAGCTGAGGAAAGCGTCCTTGAACAGGCAGGTGATGTCGTAGGTCACCGGGCCATAGACCGCGTCCTGGAAATCCAGCACGCCGGGGTTCGGTGCGCTGATCATCAGGTTGCGCGGCATGTAGTCGCGGTGTACCAGCACTTTCGGCTGGGCCAGGGCGCTGTCGATCAGGCGCTCGCTGACACGCTGCCAGAGCGCCTGCTGGTGCGCGTCGAATTCGATCCCCAGGTGTCGGCGCACGTACCATTCGGGGAAGAGTTCCAGTTCGCGGCGCAGTAAAGCGACGTCATAGCTGGGCAGCGGCGCGTGCATCGGCAACTGCTGAAAAGCCAGCAAGGCGTCGATGGCATCGGCAAACAATTGATCGGCATTTTGCTCGTCAATCACGTCCAGGTAGGTTTTTCTGCCCAGGTCGTTGAGCAAAAGAAAGCCACGCGGCAAATCTTCTGCATAAATTTTTGGCACATTTATTCCCGATTTCGCCAGCAAATCGGCGATATCGACGAAAGGTTTGCAGTTTTCCTGGGGGGGTGGAGCGTCCATCACCACGAAAGTATGCGCCCCGCCTTCCCAGCGGAAGTAGCGCCTGAAACTCGCGTCGCTACTGGCCGCGGTCAATGTGGCCGGGGGTACGACGCCCCAGTCCTGAGCGTTGAAGAGGATCGGCAACTGCTCATCCAGCCAGACTTTCAGCTGTTGTAAACGTAGATCTTGCTCGGGCATTACAAGGGTCTCCGACGGCGCTAGCCGTCAAGCGGGTCATGCTTTATTATCACGCATCTTTTTCAGACCATCGAGAGGCGTGCGGCCCACACCGCGGGCAGATGGCACGCAGGAAGCCCGGACTAATAAGATGGCATTGAAATCCCCCGCGTTTCGTAGAAAATTTCCGTTGCTGGTAACCGGCAGTCTGCTGGCCATGCAACCCTTCGCCACTTCATTCGTGGTCGCCGCGGAACAGTATGACTGCTCAGTCTCTGCTTCGGGTGCCTGGGATTGCGCGCCGAAAACCGCCGCCGCCCCATTGCCACCGCGTCCGGTGCATGACGGTGCAGCCGTCAGCTCGGCCAACAGCACGGCGCAGGCCGAGGCTGGTGGCAGCGCCGAGGCCGAGCCGAAGACCGCACTGGTCACCGAATCCAAGGGCCGTGGCCTGCGTTCGCGCAGCGCCGACTACAGCCACCTGGACTGGGTGCCCCGCGAGAAGCTGACCGCCGCCCAACTGGCTGAAACCGGCCCTTATTGCTCCGGCGCGTACATCGAGCCGATTCGTCCTGGCATGAACGACAAGACGAAGCAGAGCGATGCGCCGACCTTCATCGGCGCCAAGGCTTCGCGTTACGAGCAGGAACAACAGGTCGCAACCCTGGCCGGTGACGTCGTCCTGCGCCAGGGCAGCATGCAGCTTGAGTCTGAAGAAGCCAGCCTGTACCAGGCCGAAAACCGTGGCGAGCTGAACGGCAATGTCCGTCTGCGCGACAACGGCGCCCTGATCGTCGGCGACCACGCCCAGGTCCAGCTCGATACCGGCGCGGCACAGATCGACAACGCCGAATACGTGATGCACAAGTCACGCATCCGCGGTAACGCGCTGTACGCCAAGCGCGCCGAAAACGCGATCATCCGTCTCAAGGACGGTACGTACACCACCTGCGAGCCAGACAGCAACGCCTGGCAGCTCAAGGGCAACAACATCACGTTGAACCCGGCCACCGGTTTCGGTACGGCCACCAACGCGACGCTGCGGATCAAGAACATCCCGATCCTGTACACCCCTTACATCTATTTCCCGATCGACGATCGTCGTCAATCCGGCTTCCTGCCGCCGAGCTTCAGCACCGGCAGCGAGACTGGCTTTACGCTGGTGACGCCGTACTACTTCAACCTGGCACCGAACTACGACGCCACGTTGTACCCGCAATACATGACCAAGCGCGGCTTGTTGATGGAAGGCGAATTCCGCTACCTCACCAAATCCAGCGAAGGCCAGTTCGGCGGCGCGTACCTGAACGACGACAGCGACGAACGCAGCAAGCAGACCGATTACGAAAAAACGCGCTATATGCTCAATTGGCAGCATAAGGGCGGGTTGGATTCGCGACTGACGACCCAGGTGGATTACACCAAGATCAGCGATCCTTACTACTTCCAGGATTTGAAGTCGTATGAGGAAGGGGTTGAGAGTCGGGACTACCTGAACCAGCAAGGCTCTGTGGCTTATCGAGGCGATTCTTACCAAGCGCGCGTGAACGTCCAGGCTTATCAGTTGGCAACGATCTCTCAGATCACGCCATATGATCGGTTGCCGCAGATCACCTTCAATGGTGCGCTGCCGTACCATCCGGGCGGGTTGAACTTCACCTACGAGACCGAAGCGGTTCGCTTTGAACGTAGCCTGGAAAAGGGCACGTTTACCGATGAAAATGGCCTCGAGTCGGCTCGACTGGACACTTACGTCACAGGCCTGACCCGCGCAAACGGTACTCGCTTGAACGCCGCCCCTGCCGTCGACTACCCGATGAACTGGACCTACGGCTTTATTACGCCGAAGTTGAAGTACGTCTATACCAAGTACGACCTCGACCTTGACGGTACCGGCAAGACGCAAATGGCTTCAGCCGGTCAGACGTTCAAGAGTTCGCAAGATCGCGCCGTGCCAATCGCCAGCGTCGACAGCGGCCTGTACTTCGACCGCAACACCAACTGGTTCGGCAAAGACTATCGCCAAACCCTCGAGCCGCGTGCGTTCTACCTTTATGTGCCGAATAAAGACCAGAGCGACATCCCGGTTTTCGACACCAGCGAATACTCGTTCAGCTACGCCTCGCTGTTCCGTGACAACCGCTTCAGCGGCACCGACCGGATCGGCGATGAGAACAAGCTGTCCCTGGGTGTCACCAGCCGCTGGATCGAAGAAAACGGCTTCGAACGCCAACGCGTCAGCGTCGGCCAAGCCCTGTACTTCAAGGACCGCGAGGTTCAACTGCCCGGTATCGTGGCAGCCGACCGCGCCGACTCCCAGAGCGACGTTTCGCCAATCGCCCTGGACTACGAGTTCCGCTTCAACCGCGACTGGCGTGCCACTGCCGACTACAACTGGGACACTGAAAGCCACGCTCCACGTTCCGGCAGCGCGATGTTCCACTACCAGCCGGAAGACAACCCGAACAAGGTCGTCAACCTCGGTTATCGCTATCGCAACGACCAGGTGGTCTACAACCAGCTGACCGGCAAATGGCAGTTTGGTGGTGACTACGGCGAAGAAGGCAAGCCCGGCTTCGTGAAGGATTACTACAAAATCCAACAACACGACTTCTCGATGATGTGGCCGATCATTCCCCAGTGGAACATGATCACCCGCTGGCAGTACGACTACGCCCGCAACCGTACCCTGGAAGCCTTCGGTGGTTTCGAGTACGACAACTGCTGCTGGAAACTGCGCGTCATCAACCGTTACTGGGTTTCCAACGACGAATACAGCCAGATCGCCCCGCTTAACGAAAAGGGTGACCACGGGCTCTTCTTCCAGATCGTCCTCAAAGGACTCGGCGGCCTGACCGGCGCCAAGGTAGAGAGCTTCCTCGACAAAGGCATTCAAGGTTATCGTGAACGTGAAGATCAAGCTTTCTGATTGTCTGCGCCCGCTCGTGCTGGGCGCGCTGTTCCTGGGTACCGTATCGGCGCATGCCGCGGTTCAACAGTTGGATAAGGTCGTGGCCATCGTCGATAACGACGTGATCATGCAGAGCCAACTGGACCAACGGGTCAAGGAAGTTCAGCAAACCATCGCCAAGCGTGGCGGTGGTATGCCGCCTACCAGCGTCCTGGACCAACAGGTGCTGGAGCGCCTGATCGTCGAAAACCTGCAATTGCAGATCGGTGATCGTTCCGGCATCCGTATTTCGGACGAAGAACTGAACCAGGCCGTCGGCACCATCGCGCAACGCAACAACATGAGCATCGATCAGTTCCGCGCCGCCCTGGCCCACGATGGCCTGTCCTATGAGGACGCACGTGACCAGATCCGCCGCGAAATGATCATCAGCCGTGTGCGTCAGCGCCGTGTGGCCGAGCGGGTTCAGGTCTCCGAGCAGGAAGTGAAGAACTTCCTCGCATCGGACCTGGGCAAGATGCAGCTCTCCGAAGAACTGCACCTGGCCAACATCCTGATCCCGACCCCGGACAGCGCCAACTCCGAGCAGCTCAATGCAGCCGCCGCCAAAACCCAGGCTATCTATGATCGCCTGAAGGGCGGTGCTGACTTTGCTCAAATGGCCATTGCCCAGTCCGGCAGCGACAACGCCCTGGAAGGCGGCGATATGGGCTGGCGCAAAGCTGCTCAATTGCCACCTCCGTTCGACCGTGAACTGAGTGCCATGGAAGTGGGCGGCATTACCCAGCCAGCCCGTACCCCTGGCGGCTTCATCATCCTCAAGTTGCTGGAACGTCGTGGCGGCGAAACCTCGCTGAAAGACGAAGTGCACGTTCGTCACATCCTGGTTAAACCAAACGAAGTCCGCACCGAAGCGCAAACCAAGGAACTGGCCCAGAAGATCTATGACCGCATCGAAAGCGGCGAAGACTTTGCCACCCTGGCCAAAAGTTTCTCGGAAGACCCAGGCTCTGCCCTTAACGGTGGCGACCTCAACTGGATCGACCCGAGAGCGCTGGTGCCGGAGTTCCAGGAAGTGATGGCCAAGACCCCGCAAGGCGTACTGTCCAAACCATTCAAGACTCAATATGGCTGGCATGTACTGGAAGTCCTTGGCCGCCGCGCCACCGACAACACCAGCCAGGCCCGCGAACAGCAAGCCCTGACCGTGCTGCGCAACCGCAAGTACGACGAAGAGCTGCAAACCTGGTTGCGTCAGATCCGTGACGAAGCCTACGTAGAAAACAAACTGCCAGGCGCCGAGCAAACAGGCACCAACCAGGCAAACCAGTGAAACCCCAGCGTTTCGCAGTCACACCCGGCGAGCCGGCCGGCATTGGTCCAGACCTGTGCCTGCTGCTCGCCTCGCAACCCCAGCCACATCCCCTGATCGCCATTACCAGCCGCGACCTGCTCCTTGAGCGGGCCGCGCAGCTGGGCGTGTCCGTCAAGTTGCTGGACGTTGCGCCGGGCAACTGGCCCGACCTGCCAGCCCCTGCGGGCAGCCTGTATGTGTGGGATACCCCGCTGCTGGCCAAGGTGGTCACCGGGCAACTGAACAAGGCCAATGCGGCCTTTGTGCTGGAAACCCTGACCCGTGCCGGACAAGGCTGTCTCGACGGCGACTTCGCCGGCATGATCACGGCCCCCGTACACAAGGGCGTGATCAACGAATCCGGTATCGCCTTTTCCGGCCATACCGAATTCCTCGCCGAACTGACCCACACCGCCCAAGTCGTGATGATGCTGGCCACGCATGGCCTACGCGTCGCCCTGGTGACCACACACTTGCCGCTGCGCGATGTGGCCGATGCCATTACCGTTGAGCGTCTGGAGCGCGTCACGCGCATCCTGCACGCCGACCTGCAACAGAAATTCGGCATCGCCCAACCGCGCATCCTGGTCTGTGGGCTCAACCCTCACGCCGGTGAAGGCGGCCACCTGGGCCATGAAGAAATCGACATCATCGAACCCACCCTGGAGCGTCTGCGCCAAGACGGCATGGACCTGCGCGGCCCATTGCCTGCGGACACTCTGTTTACCCCCAAATATCTGGAGCACTGCGACGCAGTGCTGGCGATGTACCATGACCAAGGGCTGCCCGTGCTGAAATACAAAGGCTTCGGCGCCGCAGTCAACGTGACGCTGGGCCTGCCGATCATCCGTACTTCCGTCGACCATGGCACCGCCCTGGACCTGGCAGGCAGCGGCAAGATCGACACCGGCAGCCTGCGCGTGGCCCTGGAAACCGCCTATCAGATGGCCGAGACCCGTATATGACCGAGCATTACCAACACCGGGCGCGCAAGCGCTTCGGGCAAAACTTCCTGCACGACGCTGGCGTGATTGACCGCATCCTGCGCTCCATCCATGCCAAGCCCGAAGACCGTCTGCTGGAAATCGGCCCGGGCCAGGGCGCACTGACCCAAGGCCTGCTGGCCAGCGGCGCGCAACTGGACGTGGTTGAGCTCGATAAAGACCTGATCCCGATCCTCAACCAGCAGTTTGGCGGCAAGTCCAATTTCATCCTGCACCAGGGCGATGCGCTGAAGTTCGACTTCACCAGCCTCAATGCCGCGCCCAACAGCCTGCGGGTCGTGGGCAACCTGCCGTACAACATCTCCACGCCGCTGATCTTTCACCTGCTGAACAACGCCGGGATCATCCGCGACATGCACTTCATGTTGCAGAAAGAAGTGGTTGAGCGCCTGGCTGCCGGCCCTGGCGGCGGTGATTGGGGCCGTCTGTCGATCATGGTTCAGTACCACTGCCGCGTCGAACACCTGTTCAACGTAGGCCCGGGCGCGTTCAACCCGCCGCCGAAGGTCGATTCGGCCATCGTGCGCCTGGTGCCCCACGCCGTGCTCCCACACCCGGCCAAGGATCACAAACTGTTGGAGCGCGTCGTGCGCGAAGCCTTCAACCAGCGCCGCAAGACCCTGCGCAATACGCTCAAAGCGCTGTTGAGCAACGCCGAGATCGAAGCCGCCGGCGTCGACGGCAGCCTGCGCCCGGAACAACTGGACCTGGCCGCGTTCGTGCGCCTGGCCGACCAGCTTGCGATCCAACCGCCGCCCGTCGCGGACTGAAGCCCGACCCTGCACCCGGCCAGACAGCATGTCTGGCCTAGTGCACACCTCTTGGCCTAGACTGATCCGCATCTGCTGTCCTCCGCTTTTGCTTTTAAGGCCTCTTGCATGTCCGATCCTCGCTACCAGATCGACGTCAGCGTCGTTACCCGCTTCCTGGCGGACCAATCGCAACCCGAACAGAACCGTTTCGCCTTTGCCTACACCGTCACGGTGAAAAACAACGGGCTGGTGCCGGCCAAGCTGCTGTCACGCCACTGGGTGATCACCGACGGTGACGGTCAAGTGGAGGAAGTGCGTGGTGCCGGCGTTGTCGGCCAGCAACCGCTGATCGATAGCGGCGCCAGCCATACCTACAGCAGCGGCACGGTGATGACGTCCAAGGTCGGCACCATGCAAGGCTCGTATCAGATGAAAGCCACCGACGGCAAACTGTTCGACGCGATCATCCAGCCATTTCGTCTCGCCGTGCCCGGAGCCCTGCACTGATGGCAACCTATGCGGTCGGCGACCTGCAAGGCTGCCTGGAACCCCTCAAGTGCCTGCTCGAACGCGTGGCCTTCGACCCGGCGAACGATCGCCTGTGGCTGGTGGGCGACCTGGTCAATCGTGGCCCCGAATCCCTGGAGACCCTGCGCTACTTATATGGCCTGCGCGATTCCCTGGTGTGCGTACTGGGCAACCACGACCTGCACCTGCTGGCGGCTGGCAGTAACATCGAGCGTCTGAAAAAGGGCGATACCCTGCGGGAAATCCTCGAAGCGCCGGACCGAGTCGACCTGCTGGACTGGCTGCGCAGGCAAAAGATCATGCACTACGACGAGCACCGCGACATGGTGCTGGTCCACGCCGGTATTCCACCGCAGTGGACGCTGAAAAAAGCCCTCAAGTGCGCTGCCGAAGTCGAAAGCGCCATGGCCGATGACAACCGGTACATCGCCTACCTCGACGGCATGTACGGCAATGAGCCAGTGAAATGGGACAACGAGCTGACGGGTGTCGCCCGCCTGCGCGTGATCACCAACTATTTCACACGCATGCGCTTCTGCACCGCCGACGGCAAGCTGGACCTCAAGAGCAAGGAAGGCGCCGACACTGCGCTGCCCGGCTACAAGCCGTGGTTCGCCCACAAGGAACGCAAGACCCGCGACACGAAGATCATCTTCGGTCACTGGGCGGCCCTCGAAGGCAAATGCGATGAACCCGGCGTGTTCGCCCTCGACACCGGCTGCGTGTGGGGCGGCGCCATGACCCTGATGAACATCGACACCGGCGAGCGTCTGAGCTGCCAGTGCCCCTCCCCTATTCCCCTTACCCCGACGGTTGCCGCCAAGCGCTAGACGCCGCGAGCCGCCAAGCCCAAGGAGCCCGCCATGAGCGAATTCAAACGTATCCCACCCGAACAAGCCCAGGCCCTGCGCGAACAAGGCGCGGTGGTGGTGGATATTCGTGACCCCCAGACCTACGCCCTGAACCACATCAAAGGCGCCCGACACCTGGACAACCACAACATCGCCGACTTCATCCGCGCCGCCGACCTCGACGCGCCCGTGATCGTGGCCTGCTACCACGGCAACTCCAGCCAGAGCGCGGCCGCCTATCTCGTCAGCCAAGGCTTCTCCGACGTCTATAGTCTGGACGGCGGCTTTGAGCTGTGGCGCACGACCTATCCTGCAGAAATTGCCGCTGGCGATTCGCAATAATTTTTTTCACACCCCGCTACCCCGCGTGACGCTTGGGCTTGCGCCGCTTCTGACGAACGGCGCAGCCAAACAAATTGTGTATCACGCCTTTACCTCGCAGATTCCGAACTATCCTTAAGCGCAGGCCATCCGAATCAGGGGAGAGCCGGTACACCGGCGTGCGGGTCATCGGTAGCGTTACAGGGTGTTCTGGGGGGAAAACGGCCATTGGCGATCGTCAATGACTGCCAGCATCGACTGATTGATCCGGCGTCGGCTCCACGTATCGAGCGAGGTGACGACGTCATGAGTATCTTTAGCCACTTCCAACAACGCTTCGAGTCCACACAGCAGGAAGAACTCACGCTGCAAGAGTATCTCGATCTGTGCAAACGCGACCGCAGCACCTACGCGTCTGCCGCCGAACGCTTGTTACTGGCAATTGGCGAGCCGCAGTTGGTGGACACCTCCAATAACTCGCGCCTGTCGCGAATCTTCTCGAACAAGGTGATCCGCCGCTACCCGGCCTTTGAAGACTTCCACGGCATGGAAGAGTGCATCGACCAGATCGTCTCCTACTTCCGGCACGCGGCCCAAGGCCTGGAAGAGAAGAAACAGATCCTCTACCTGCTCGGCCCGGTTGGCGGCGGTAAATCGTCGCTGGCCGAAAAACTCAAACAACTGATCGAGAAAGTGCCCTTCTACGCCATCAAGGGCTCACCGGTCTTCGAATCGCCCCTGGGCCTGTTCAACGCCACGGAAGATGGCGCGATTCTCGAAGAAGACTTCGGCATCCCACGGCGCTACCTCAACACCATCATGTCGCCGTGGGCCACCAAACGCCTGTCCGAGTTCGGCGGTGACATCAGCCAGTTCCGCGTGGTGAAACTCTACCCGTCGATCCTCAACCAGATCGGCGTGGCCAAGACCGAGCCAGGCGACGAGAACAACCAGGACATCTCGGCGCTGGTGGGTAAAGTCGATATCCGCAAACTGGAAGAATTCCCACAGAACGACGCCGACGCCTACAGCTACTCGGGCGCACTGTGCCGGGCCAACCAGGGCCTGATGGAATTCGTGGAGATGTTCAAGGCCCCGATCAAGGTGCTGCACCCACTGCTCACCGCCACCCAGGAAGGCAACTACAACAGCACCGAAGGCCTCGGCGCGATTCCGTTCACCGGGATTCTGCTGGCCCACTCCAACGAATCGGAATGGCACACCTTCCGCAACAACAAGAACAACGAAGCCTTCATCGACCGGATCTACATCGTCAAGGTGCCGTATTGCCTGCGGGTCAGCGACGAAATCAAGATCTACGACAAGCTGCTGTTCAACAGCTCCCTGGCCAAAGCCCATTGCGCGCCCGACACCTTGAAGATGCTCGCGCAATTCACCGTGCTGTCGCGCCTCAAGGAGCCGGAAAACTCGAATATCTATTCGAAGATGCGCGTGTACGACGGCGAAAACCTGAAGGACACCGATCCCAAGGCCAAGTCGATCCAGGAATACCGCGACACCGCCGGCGTGGATGAGGGCATGAACGGCCTGTCGACGCGCTTCGCGTTCAAGATCCTCTCCAAAGTATTTAACTTCGACCCTCACGAGATCGCCGCCAACCCGGTCCACTTGCTCTATGTGCTGGAACAGCAGATCGAACAGGAACAATTCCAGGCCGAAACCCGCGAACGCTACCTGCGCTTCCTCAAAGAATACCTGGCGCCGCGCTATATCGAGTTTATCGGCAAGGAAATCCAGACCGCGTACCTGGAGTCCTACAGCGAGTACGGTCAGAACATCTTCGACCGCTACGTGCTGTATGCGGACTTCTGGATTCAGGACCAGGAATACCGCGACCCCGAAACCGGCGAAATCCTCAACCGTGTGGCCCTCAACGAGGAACTGGAAAAGATCGAAAAACCGGCCGGCATCAGCAATCCGAAGGATTTCCGCAACGAAATCGTCAACTTCGTGCTGCGCGCCCGCGCCAACAACAATGGCAAGAACCCCACCTGGCTCAGCTACGAGAAGCTGCGGGTGGTCATCGAGAAGAAAATGTTCTCCAACACCGAGGATCTGCTGCCGGTCATCAGCTTCAACGCCAAGGCCAGCAAGGAGGATCAGCAAAAACACAACGACTTCGTCACACGGATGGTCGAGCGTGGCTACACCGACAAACAGGTACGGCTGCTCTCCGAGTGGTATCTGCGGGTGCGCAAATCGCAGTAAGGCAGCGACAGGCGTGCAATGCCAGGCCCACGGCCTGGCAGTCGACCGCTTGTCTCTAAGCTTCCAGCTCGCGGCTTGAAGCTTGTAACGTGAAGCTGCCCGGAGGGCTCCCCATGAGCTATGTGATCGACCGACGCCTCAATGGCAAGAACAAGAGCACGGTAAACCGTCAACGTTTCCTGCGGCGTTACCGTGACCACATCAAAAAGGCCGTTGAAGAGGCCGTCAGCCGCCGCTCCATCACCGACATGGAGCATGGCGAACAAATCAGCATTCCCGGACGCGACATCGACGAACCGGTGCTGCACCACGGCCGGGGCGGCAAGCAGACGGTGGTGCATCCGGGCAACAAGGAATTCACCACCGGCGAACATATCCAGCGCCCCCAAGGCGGTGGCGGCGGCAAGGGCCCCGGCAAGGCGGGTAACTCCGGCGAAGGCATGGATGAGTTCGTGTTCCAGATCACCCAGGAAGAATTCCTCGAATTCATGTTCGAAGACCTGGAACTGCCCAACCTGGTCAAGCGCAACCTGACCGGCACCGACACGTTCAAGACCGTGCGCGCCGGGATCAGCAATGAAGGCAACCCTTCGCGAATCAACATTATCCGCACCCTGCGTTCGGCTCATGCCCGGCGTATCGCCCTGTCCGGCAGCAGCCGCGCCAAACTGAGAGAGGCCAAGGAAGAGTTGGAGCGCATGAAGCGCGAAGAGCCAGACAACTTCGGCGATATCCAGGCAATCGAGGCAGAAATCGAGAAACTCAGCGCGCGCATCCACCGCGTGCCGTTCCTCGACACCTTCGACTTGAAATACAACTTGCTGGTCAAACAACCCAACCCAAGCTCCAAGGCGGTGATGTTCTGCCTGATGGACGTGTCTGGCTCCATGACCCAGGCCACCAAAGACATCGCCAAGCGCTTTTTCATCCTGCTGTACCTGTTCCTCAAGCGAAACTACGACAAGATCGATGTGGTCTTCATCCGCCACCACACCAGCGCCCGGGAAGTCGACGAAGAAGAGTTCTTCTACTCGCGGGAAACCGGCGGCACCATCGTCTCCAGCGCGTTGAAACTGATGCAGGAAATCATGGCTGAGCGCTACCCGGCCAACGATTGGAATATCTACGCAGCGCAGGCCTCCGACGGCGACAACTGGAACGACGACTCGCCGATCTGCCGGGATATCTTGATCAACCAGATCATGCCATTCGTGCAGTACTACACTTATGTCGAGATCACCCCTCGTGAGCACCAGGCGCTGTGGTTCGAATACGAGCGCATCGGCGAAGCCTTCGCCGATACATTCGCCCAGCAGCAATTGGTCTCGGCCGGCGATATCTACCCGGTCTTCCGTGAACTCTTCCAGCGCAGGTTAGTGACATGACCGCCAAAGAGCAGAAACGCCAACCCATTTCCACCGGGTCCGAGTGGACCTTTGAACTGATCCAGGCCTACGACCGGGAAATCAGCCGTATCGCGGCCGGTTATGCCCTGGACACCTACCCCAACCAGATCGAAGTGATCACCGCCGAACAGATGATGGACGCCTACGCCTCGGTCGGCATGCCCCTGGGCTACCACCATTGGTCCTACGGCAAACACTTCCTCAGCACTGAAAAATCGTACAGCCGCGGCCAGATGGGCCTGGCCTACGAGATCGTCATCAACTCCGACCCGTGCATCGCCTACCTGATGGAAGAAAACACCATCTGCATGCAGGCACTGGTGGTGGCTCATGCCTGCTACGGGCATAACAGTTTCTTTAAGGGCAACTACCTGTTTCGCACGTGGACCGACGCCAGTTCCATCATCGATTATCTGGTGTTTGCCAAGCAGTACATCATGCAGTGCGAGGAGCGCCACGGCATCGATGCGGTGGAAGACTTACTCGACTCCTGCCATGCCCTGATGAACTACGGCGTCGATCGCTACAAACGCCCTTACCCGATTTCCGCTGAAGAAGAACGCCTGCGCCAGAAGGAGCGTGAAGAACACCTGCAGAAGCAGATCAATGACCTATGGCGCACCATTCCCAAACGTGCCGGCAAAAACAGCGACAAGGACAATGCACGCTTCCCCGCCGAACCTCAGGAAAACATCCTGTATTTCCTGGAAAAGCACGCGCCCCTGCTAGAGCCGTGGCAACGGGAAATCGTGCGCATCGTGCGTAAGATCGCGCAGTACTTTTACCCACAGCGCCAGACCCAAGTGATGAACGAAGGCTGGGCAACGTTCTGGCACTACACCCTGATCAACGATCTGTACGACGAAGGCCTGGTCACCGACGGCTTTATGATGGAGTTCCTCACTTCCCACACCAGCGTGGTGTTCCAGCCCGGTTTCGACAGCCCGTACTACAGCGGCATCAACCCCTATGCGCTGGGCTTTGCCATGTACCGCGACATCCGGCGCATGTGCGAACACCCCACCGAAGAAGACCGCCACTGGTTCCCGGAAATCGCCGGCACCGACTGGCTATCGACCATCAAGTTCGCCATGAGCAGCTTCAAGGATGAGAGTTTCATCCTGCAATACCTGTCGCCCAAGGTGATTCGCGACCTCAAGCTGTTCAGCATCCTCGATGACGACCTCAAGGACGACCTCACGGTGCCGGCCATCCACGACGAACCCGGCTACCGCACCATCCGCGAAACCCTGGCGGCGCAATACAACCTGGGTAACCGCGAGCCCAACGTGCAGATCTACAGCATCGATGTGCGCGGCGACCGCTCGCTGACCCTGCGTCACCAGCAGCACGACCGCAAACCCCTGGGTGAGTCCACTGAGGAAGTGCTCAAGCACCTGCATCGGCTGTGGGGGTTCGATATCCACCTGGAAACCCTGCAGGGTGATCAGGTGATGAAAACCCACCACGTACCACCGCGCAGCGATCACAACGACAACGACTACGGCCGCCTGGACCTGGCCGTCGTTCATCTCTGAAACGGCAAAGCCTCCATTGGCCCGACACAGGCGTTATCCTGTGCGGCTAATGGAGGCTTTTTCATGAAAATCTACACAGTCGGCGGCGCGGTGCGTGATCGCCTTCTCGGCATCAAGGTCACCGATATTGACCGCGTCGTCGTCGGCGCAACGACCGAGGAAATGCTCGCCAAGGGCTACAAACCGGTGGGCGCGGACTTCCCGGTATTCCTCGACCCGAAAAACGGCGACGAATACGCCCTCGCCCGTACCGAGCGCAAGAGTGGCCGGGGCTATGGCGGCTTTGTGTTTCACGCCAGCCCGGACGTCACGCTGGAAGAAGACCTGATCCGCCGCGACCTGACCATCAACGCCATGGCAGAGGACGACGACGGCAGGCTGACCGACCCCTATCACGGCCAGCGCGATCTTGAAGCACGCATTTTACGCCACGTTTCACCGGCATTCGCCGAAGATCCCCTACGTGTATTGCGGGTTGCGCGCTTTGCTGCGCGCTACGCCCACCTGGGTTTTACGGTAGCCCCGCAAACCCTGGACCTGATGCGTCAACTCAGCGAATCCGGTGAACTCCAAGCCTTGACGCCAGAGCGCAGCTGGAAAGAAATTTCCCGCGCCCTGATGGAAGATCAACCCCAGGTATTCATCCAGGTGCTGCGCGATTGCGCCGCTCTGAAAACCTTGATGCCGGAAGTCGACGCACTGTTTGGCGTGCCGCAGCCCGCCGCCCATCACCCCGAGATCGACACCGGTGTTCACACCTTGAGCGTGCTCCGGCAGGCCGCCGTGCATCATCAGCCCCTGACGGTGCGCTGGGCCTGCCTGCTGCATGACGTCGGCAAAGGCCTGACGCCTGTGGATAAGTTGCCGCAGCATATTGCCCACGAGCAGCGCGGCCTGAAGCTGATCAAAGCGGTCAATGAACGCTTCAAGGCACCCAGGGACTGCCAGGAACTGGCGCTGCTGGTGGGCCAATACCACACCCATGGTCATCGCGCGCTGGAGTTGAAAGCCTCGACATTGCTGGAGCTGCTGCAGAGTTTTGACGTTTACCGGCGGCCGCAGCGCTTTGAAGAGTTTGTGGTCGCCTGCGAAATGGACGCCCGAGGTCGCACAGGCTTCGAGCACCGCAGTTATCCACAGGCAGATTATTTGCGCGGCGCCGCAAAGGCCGCGCGCGAGGTCGCGGTGGCGCCGTTGCTGGAGAAGGGCTTTAAAGGCCCCGAGCTGGGCGAGGCCCTGAAGCGCGAACGGCTCAAGACATTGAAAGCCTACAAGGACCAACACGCCCTATAGGAGCGTGCTCGGCGTCAGTTGCTGGCCCTGCCATTCGAATCCGACGGGCGCCAGCACCTGATCGATCTGCGCATCCCGCCACAGCTCAGCCAGCGTCTTGCCCACCTCAGGGTGTACACGATCCGGCGCCATCATCGACAGCGGCCACAGCACGAAGGCGTTTTTCAGGATTTCTGCACGCGGCAGGATCAGGCCATCGAAGTTGCCCACCAGGTCACCGTACAACAGCACATCGATATCCAGCGGCAGGCCTTTGCGATCCGGCGCATAGCGGCCATTGTCGGCCTCAATGGATTTCAACCGGCGATCCAGCTCCATCAACGACAGGTCGGTAAAAGCCGACACCACCAGGTTGAAGAACGGCCCGCTCTTGATGCCCACCGGCTGGCTCTCGAACACCGCCGAGCAGCGCACGTCGATCAAGAAGCCCGCCAGCGCATCCAGGCCCGCACGCAGATGGGGCTCGCGCTCGATATTGCTGCCAAGACCAAGGTAAACCTGAGTTAGCGACATCCGCGCTCGATCTCCACGCCCACGCCCTTGGCGGCCGGCACGGCCCCCGGCTTGGTCAATTTGAGGTGCAGCCAGGGAATCTGGAATTCGCTCATCAGCACTTCGGCCAGACGCTCGGCAAAGGTTTCCACCAACTGGTATTGCGACTGCTCGGCAAAGGCCTGGATGCGCGCGGACACACTGGCGTAATCCAGCGCCAGAGTGAGGTCGTCACCCGCGGCGGCCGGGCGGTTGTCCCAGGCGAAACTCAGGTCCAGGCGCAGGCATTGCTTGATGCCGCGCTCCCAGTCGTAGGCCCCGATCACGGTGTCGACTTCCAGGCCTTCGATAAACACTCTGTCCAAGCTCTTCTCCGCAGCACGACAAGGGCGCGATGCCCCGTTAGAATCAGGGCGTCCTCGCCCGGAATAGTTAGCATGTTTTGGTCACTGGCGATTCTCGCCTACCTGCTCGGCTCGCTGTCCTTCGCCATTTTGCTCAGCCGCCTGACGGGAAATCCCGACCCGCGAATGAGTGGCTCAGGCAATGCCGGCGCCACCAACATGTTGCGCCTGGCCGGCAAGAAGCTCGCCGTCCTGACGCTGCTGGGCGACGCCTGCAAGGGCCTGCTGCCCGTACTGATCGCCAGCCTCGCCGGCCTTACCCTGCAACAGCAGGCCTGGATTGGCGTGTGCGCCGTCCTCGGCCATCTGTTTCCGTTGTACTTTCGTTTTCGCGGCGGCAAGGGTGTCGCTACGGCGGCCGGCATGCTGCTGGGGATTTACCCCCCGGCGGCGCTGCTGGCGGTGCTCGCCTGGCTGCTGACGTTCTACCTGACCCGCACCAGCTCGCTGGCCGCGCTGATCGCCACGCCGCTCACCCTGCCGTTGCTGGCCTGGCAGGAACCGGCGGCGCTGTTGCCGATGAGCGTGCTGACCCTGCTGATCGTCTGGCGCCATCGCGGCAATTTACGCGACCTGTTTGCCGGGCGCGAACGGCATTTTTAAATCCGGCTGATGAATCCCGCTCACCTTGAGCACTCACAACGGCGACAACTGCTCCATCGGCCAGCGTGCCTGCACGCTGATCGCCAGGCTTTCGTGCTGTCCGGCCTGCAGGCGCTGGCAGCCGGCATAAGCGATCATCGCGCCGTTGTCGGTGCAGAACTCAGGGCGCGCGTAGAACACATCGCCTTTCATGTCGCCGAGCATTTTTTCCAGAGACGCGCGCAAAGCCTTGTTGGCGCTGACGCCGCCTGCAATCACCAGGCGCTGCATGCCCGCCTGTTTCAGGGCGCGCTTGCACTTGATGGTCAAAGTCTCCACCACGGCCTGCTGGAACGCCAGCGCGATGTCGCAACGGGCTTGCTCACTGTCGTCCCCGGCGCTGACGCTGTGCTGCCAGGTGTTCAAGGCGGAGGTTTTCAAGCCGCTGAAGCTGAACATCAGGCCCGGGCGATCACACATCGGCCGCGGGAAGGTGAAGCGGCCGGCGACACCCTTTTCAGCCAGGCGCGCGATTTCCGGACCACCGGGATAATTGAGGCCCATCATCTTCGCGGTCTTGTCGAATGCTTCGCCGGCGGCATCGTCCAGGGACTCGCCCAACAGCGTGTATTGACCGATCCCATCGACCTGAACCAGCTGCGTATGCCCCCCCGAAACCAACAAAGCGACGAACGGGAACTGCGGCGGTGTTT
Organism: Pseudomonas marginalis; assembly: GCF_024169655.1. Taxonomy (GTDB): domain Bacteria; phylum Pseudomonadota; class Gammaproteobacteria; order Pseudomonadales; family Pseudomonadaceae; genus Aquipseudomonas; species Aquipseudomonas paraveronii. The sequence goes on from NZ_JALJWV010000001.1 coordinate 5,634,736, forward strand.
TTTCCAGCATCGGCGCCAGCAGATGGCCTTCCATATGGTGTACGCCGAGGGCCGGAATGTCCCAGGCAAATGCCAGCGCCTGGGCGCAAGAAGCCCCAACCAGCAGGGCTCCGACCAATCCGGGGCCGGCGGTGTAGGCGATCGCATCGATCTCGGTCGGCACGCAGCCGGCCTCGTCGAGCACCTGGCGAATCAACGGCAGCATGCGCTTGACGTGATCACGGCTGGCAAGCTCCGGCACCACGCCACCATAGGCACGGTGCAGGTCGATCTGACTGAACAGTGCATCGGCCAAAAGCCCGCGTTCACTGTCGTAAAGTGCGACACCGGTTTCGTCGCAGGAGGTTTCAAGTCCCAGTACTAGCATGGGTTTGCGCCTTGTAGAGGCTGAATTCGAAGGCGCGCATAATAGTCGCCACTCCCCCTCCCGACTAGCGGTTTTCGATCAGAGGCTTTGCATTCCTGACAATGAGGGGTTAACATCCGCAACCCTTAAAAACCGACGACCTCAGCCGCGAATTTTTTGCGACGAGAACGTTGATTCCCGGTAATGAAAGAAGGTAGCTCTGGATGCCAGCCGTCAAAGTAAAAGAGAACGAACCCTTCGACGTAGCTCTGCGTCGTTTCAAGCGCTCCTGCGAAAAAGCCGGTGTTCTGGCTGAAGTTCGTAGCCGCGAATTTTACGAGAAGCCAACTTCTGAGCGTAAGCGTAAAGCAGCAGCCGCTGTTAAGCGTCACGCCAAGAAAGTTCAGCGCGAGCAGCGCCGCGCCGTTCGTCTGTACTAATACACAGACGTTCGTAGCAAGCTTCTGCCAAGCCCGGCCCTCAGCCGGGCTGTTGGCATTTGCGGATATCGCTTGATGCTTCATCGTCGACGCCGCACACGCGACCGAGACACAGCTTCACACGTCAGGACTGGCTCTTCTGCCAGCGGTGCGCGTCTCTTCTGACGAGTCTAACAAGGCTACTGACGAGCACACTTATTTCTTCAAGCAGACGATCGACTGTGTCGGCTGTGCCCATCGATGCGCTTCCGAGGCCCACCATTGGCCTAAACCGGACGCCGGGGCAACATTTCTTCGCCGAACAGACTGAATAGAAATTAACGTCAGTGAATGTTCGGCAGATACACTTCCTGACAGCCCAAGCAGACGATTGATGGTCGAGCCATACGATACGTGCGCTTGAGCACTTCACGGGCCCTCATTCCCACGCAGTGATGACGAGAACGCCATGGCCGGGCTAATTCCCCAGAGCTTTATTGACGACCTTCTGAACCGCACCGACATCGTCGATGTGGTCAGCTCGCGCCTGCAAATGAAGAAGGCGGGCAAGAACTACACCGCCTGCTGCCCGTTTCACAAGGAAAAGACCCCGTCGTTCAGCGTCAGCCCCGACAAGCAGTTCTACTACTGCTTCGGCTGCGGCGCGGGCGGCAACGCCCTCGGCTTTATCATGGACCACGACAACCTGGACTTCCCCCAGGCCGTCGAGGAACTGGCCAAAGCGGCCGGCATGGAAATCCCCCGCGAAGAAAGCGGCCGTCCGCACAAACCGCGACAACCCACCGATTCGCCGCTGTACCCACTACTGACCGCCGCCGCCGACTTTTATCGCCAGGCGCTCAAGAGCCATCCGCAGCGCAAGGCCGCCGTCGACTACCTCAAGGGTCGCGGCCTCACCGGCGAAATCGCCCGCGACTTCGGCCTGGGCTTCGCCCCGCCGGGCTGGGACAACCTGTACAAACACCTGAGCAGCGACACGCTCCAGCAAAAAGCCATGATCGACGCCGGCCTGCTGGTGGAAAACGCCGAGACCGGCAAACGCTACGACCGCTTCCGCGACCGCGTGATGTTCCCGATCCGCGACAGCCGCGGCCGGATCATCGCCTTCGGTGGCCGGGTACTCGGGGACGACAAGCCCAAGTACCTCAACTCGCCGGAAACCCCGGTGTTTCACAAGGGCCAGGAACTCTACGGCCTGTTCGAAGCGCGCAAGAACAACCGCAACCTCGACGAAATCATCGTGGTTGAAGGCTATATGGACGTGATCGCCCTCGCCCAGCAAGGCCTGCGCAATGCCGTGGCGACCCTGGGCACCGCCACCAGCGAAGAACACTTGAAGCGCCTGTTCCGTGTAGTGCCCAGCGTGCTGTTCTGTTTCGACGGCGACCAGGCCGGCCGCAACGCCGCCTGGCGCGCCCTCGAAGCCACGCTGCCGTGCCTGCAGGACGGGCGCCGCGCACGCTTTTTGTTCCTGCCCGAAGGCGAAGACCCGGACACCCTGGTCCGCTCCGAAGGCACCGACGCCTTCCGCGCGCGCATCAATCAACACGCGCAACCGCTGGCGGACTATTTCTTCCAGCAACTGACCGAAGAAGCCGACCCGCGCTCCCTCGAAGGCAAGGCGCACATGGCCACCCTCGCAGCGCCGCTGATCGACAAAGTGCCGGGCGCCAACCTGCGCATCCTGATGCGTCAGCGCCTGCTGGAAATCACCGGACTGAGCGGCGAAGCGGTCAGCCAACTGGTCCACAGCGCGCCGCAAGATGCACCGCCGGCCTACGACCCAGGCATGGATTACGACGCCATGCCGGACTATTCCGACTTCCACCAACCGCAGGAGGCCTACACGCCCCAGCAGGAGTGGACACCGAAAAAGCCCGGCGCCGGCGGCAAGAAATGGGACAAGAAACCCTGGAGCAAAAACGGCAAACGTGGTGATCGCGACGAGGCCTACGCCCCGCGCACCCCGGTGGCCGTAGAAGCCCCTACTCTGATTGCCCTGCGCACGCTCATCCACCATCCGCAATTGGCGGGCAAGGTGGAGAGTGCCGAGCACTTTGCCAACGAGAGCAACACCTATGCCCAGGTACTGATCGCACTGATCGAGGCCGTGCAGAAAAATCCTAAGCTAAACTCCATCCAGCTGATGGCCCGCTGGCATGGCACCGAACAAGGTCGTTTGTTGAAAGCACTCGCGGAAAAGGAGTGGCTAATTGACGGCGATAACCTTGAACAACAGTTTTTAGACACCATTACTAGGTTATCTGCGGGTCAGCACACGCAGACCCTCGATGAACTCATCAAGAGAGCGAGGCAGCCGGGATTATCGGCTGAAGAGCAAATTCAGATAGCAAAACAGATGCGCGACCTCTTAAAACAGAATGTTTCCGCATCAAACCCGACCTTAACTGGCGCGTGAGGTCGTAGCTCGGGTATAATCCTCGGCTTGTTTTTTGCCCGCCAAGACCTTCAGTGGATAGGGTGTTATGTCCGGAAAAGCGCAACAGCAGTCTCGTATCAAAGAGTTGATCACCCTGGGTCGTGAGCAGAAGTATCTGACTTACGCAGAGGTCAACGACCACCTGCCTGAGGATATTTCAGATCCAGAGCAGGTGGAAGACATCATCCGCATGATTAATGACATGGGGATCCCCGTACACGAGAGTGCTCCGGATGCGGACGCCCTTATGTTGGCCGACTCCGATACCGACGAGGCAGCAGCTGAAGAAGCCGCTGCCGCGTTGGCCGCGGTGGAGACCGACATCGGTCGCACGACTGACCCTGTGCGCATGTATATGCGTGAAATGGGTACCGTCGAGTTGCTGACACGCGAAGGCGAAATTGAAATCGCCAAGCGTATTGAAGAGGGTATCCGTGAAGTGATGGGCGCAATCGCGCACTTCCCTGGCACGGTTGACCACATTCTCTCCGAGTACACTCGCGTCACCACCGAAGGTGGCCGCCTGTCCGACGTCCTGAGCGGTTATATCGACCCGGACGACGGCATTGCGCCACCTGCTGCCGAAGTGCCGCCGCCTGTCGACCCGAAAGCCGTGAAAGCGGACGACGATGCCGAAGAGGACGACGCTGAAGCCAGCACCGATGACGAAGATGAAGTCGAAAGCGGTCCAGACCCGATCATCGCTGCCCAGCGTTTCGGCGCGGTTTCCGATCAAATGGAAATCACCCGCAAGGCTCTGAAAAAGCACGGTCGCTCCAACAAGCTGGCAATTGCCGAGCTGGTTGCGCTGGCTGAGCTGTTCATGCCGATCAAGCTGGTGCCGAAGCAATTCGAAGGCCTGGTTGAACGCGTTCGCAGCGCCCTTGAGCGTCTGCGCGCACAAGAGCGGGCGATCATGCAGCTCTGCGTTCGTGATGCGCGCATGCCGCGTACTGACTTCCTGCGCCAGTTCCCGGGCAACGAAGTTGACGAAAGCTGGACCGACGCACTGGCCAAAGGCAAGGCGAAATACGCTGAAGCCATTGGTCGCCTGCAGCCCGATATCATCCGCTGCCAGCACAAGTTGACCGCACTTCAGACCGAAACCGGTCTGACGATTGCCGAGATCAAGGACATCAACCGTCGCATGTCGATCGGTGAGGCCAAGGCCCGCCGCGCGAAGAAAGAGATGGTTGAAGCGAACTTGCGTCTGGTGATCTCCATCGCCAAGAAGTACACCAACCGTGGCCTGCAATTCCTCGATCTGATCCAGGAAGGCAACATCGGCTTGATGAAGGCTGTGGACAAGTTCGAATACCGTCGCGGCTACAAGTTCTCGACCTATGCCACCTGGTGGATTCGTCAGGCGATCACTCGCTCGATCGCCGACCAGGCCCGCACCATCCGTATTCCGGTGCACATGATCGAGACCATCAACAAGCTCAACCGTATTTCCCGGCAGATGTTGCAGGAAATGGGTCGCGAACCGACCCCGGAAGAGCTGGGCGAACGCATGGAAATGCCTGAGGATAAAATCCGCAAGGTATTGAAGATCGCTAAAGAGCCGATCTCCATGGAAACCCCGATCGGTGATGACGAAGACTCCCACCTGGGTGACTTCATCGAAGACTCGACGATGCAGTCGCCAATCGATGTCGCCACCGTTGAGAGCCTTAAAGAAGCGACTCGCGACGTACTGTCCGGCCTCACTGCCCGTGAAGCCAAGGTACTGCGCATGCGTTTTGGCATCGACATGAATACCGACCACACCCTTGAGGAAGTCGGTAAACAGTTTGACGTGACCCGTGAGCGGATTCGTCAGATCGAAGCCAAGGCGCTGCGCAAGTTGCGCCACCCGACGCGAAGCGAGCATCTGCGCTCCTTCCTCGACGAGTGATCCCAGAACCCCCGGCCCAGGCCGGGGGTTTTGCTTTCTACCGATTTCTTTCTACAGATTCACCACCGCGCAACTCCCCACCCTCGCAATGCCCGTCTACACTCGAAACATTCCCCGTGCCATAACGAGACCGTTATGCCCAGATTGCCGACTGTGCTGTTGCTGTCGCTGCTGACCTGGACCGCAACGGCTGGCGCCTTGACTCTCACGGAGGATGAGCGTGGCTGGTTGGCGGACCATCAGGAGCTGCGCCTGGGGGTGGATGCCTCCTGGCCCCCGTTCGAATACCGCGACGAGAATGGTCGCTACCAAGGCTTGGCGGCGGATTACGTGCGCCTGATCCAGGACCGCCTGGGCGTCAGGATCAAGCTGATCGAGCCAGTGAACTGGAGCGCCGTCCTCGAACAGGCCCGCAATAACCAGCTCGACCTGCTGCCGGGCATCATGTCCACCCCCGAGCGCCAGGCTTATATGGCGTTCACGCGGCCATACCTGGACTTCCCCATCGTCATCCTCGCCCATGAAGGCGGTGCGCAACCGCGCAACCTGAAGGACCTCTACGGGCTCAAGATTGCCGTGGTGGAAAACTACGCGCCCCATGAATTGCTGCGCACGCACCACCCCGACCTCAACCTGGTGGCCATGCCAAATGTGAGTTCGACCCTGCAAGCGCTGGCCACTGACGAAGTGGACGCGGTGGTCGGCGACCTGGCTTCGAGCGTGTGGAGCCTGCGCCAGCTCAAGCTCGATGGCTTGTACGTCAGCGGGGAAACGCCCTACCGCTACCAACTGGCAATGGGCGTGCCTCGTGACAACAAAATACTGGTGGGCATTCTGGACAAGGTCCTTGCCGACCTCAGCCCGGACGAAACGCAAGCGATCCAGCAACACTGGGTCGGCAGCCTCACCGATCACCACACGTTCTGGACGGATCTGCTGATGTATGGCCTGCCCGCGGTGCTGCTGTTGAGCACCGTATTGGTCATCGTGATAAGGATCAATCGTCGGCTCAGTTCGGAAATTTCCCGGCGCGTCGCCCTCGAGCAGGAGTTGCGCAGCAGCGAATATCACTATCGCGGCCTGGTGGAAAGCCTGTCCGCCATTGCCTGGGAGGCCAGCATTGCCGACTTCACCTACAGCTACGTGTCGCCGCATGCCGAAGAATTACTCGGTTACCCCCGCGCCCATTGGCTGATTCCGGGCTTCTGGCGCAACATCATTCACCCCGCCGACCTGACGCGTACCGAAGCCTATTGCTACCGCGAAACCCGCGCCAACCGTGATCACAGCGTGGATTACCGGGTGATCACCGCCGACGGCCGCTGCCTGTGGGTACGCGACATTGTCAGCCTGATCGAACACGGCCATGAACCGGTGCTGCGCGGCTTGATGATCGATATCAGCGACGCCAAGCGCACTGAAGAGGCGCTGCAGTTGTCCGAGCAAAAATTTGCCTCGGTGTTCCAACAGTGCCCCGACATCCTGGTGATCGCACGGATGTCCGATGGCTGCCTGCTGGAGGTCAACAAAGCGTTTGAGGACCAAGTGGGCCTGAAGGCCGAGGACGTAATCGGCAAAACCGCTACCGAGCTGAATATCTGGGGTATCCCGGGCATCGGCCCGGACCTGCTGCAACGGGTGCAGACCACCAGCATCCGCAACCTGGAAATGCCCTTCCTGCGCAGCAACGGCCAAGCCTTTACCGGGCTGATTTCCGCCGAGCCATTCCAGCTCGACACGACCGAAGCCTTGGTAGTGGTGGTGCGGGACATCAGCGAGCTCAAGGAAACCCAGCAACAACTGCAAACGTCCGAAGAAAAATTCGCCAAGGCTTTCCACGCCTCGCCCGACGGTTTACTGCTGAGCCGTCAGAGCGACGGCCTGCTGATCGAAGTCAACGAGGGGTTCAGCCGTATTACCGGCTTCCCCGCCGCAACCTCCCTTGACCAATCGACCCTGGACCTGGGCATCTGGGTCGATCTCAACGAACGTAAACGCATGCTGGAGCTGCTGCAACGCGACGGGTCTGTCCGCGACTTCATCTGCCATATCCGCCGCAGCGACGGGCAGATTCGGCTCTGCGAGGTGTCCAGCAGCCCGCTGCCCATCGGCGATGACGATTGCATGCTGACCATCGCCCGGGATATCACCGAGCGCCAACAGATGCAGGAAAAACTGCAACAGGCCGCCACCGTCTTCGAAAGCACCGCCGAAGGTGTGTTGATCACCGACACCCGGCAAAACATCAGCGCCGTGAACCGCGCCTTCAGCGAGATCACCGGCTACAGCGAAGCCGAAGCCCTCGGCCACACCCCGCGCCTGCTCGCCTCCGGCCTGCATGACAGCGCGTTCTATGCCGCGATGTGGTACCAGTTGACCACTCACGGGCATTGGCAAGGCGAGATCTCCAACCGCCGCAAGAACGGCGAGGTCTACCCCAGTTGGCTGACCATCAGCGCCGTGCGCAACCGCGACCAGGCGATCACGCACTTCGTCGCGGTGTTTGCCGACATCTCCAGCCTGAAACACGCCCAGGCGCGCCTCGACTACCAGGCCCATCACGACCCGCTGACCGGCCTGCCCAACCGCACCCTGTTTGAAAACCGGCTACAGGCCGCGCTCACCAATCAACAGGAGAGCGGCCACCAGGGCGCCGTGTTGTTCCTCGACCTGGACCGCTTCAAACACATCAACGACAGCCTCGGCCACCCCATTGGCGATCTGCTGCTCCAGAACATCGCCGTGCGCCTCAAGGAGCAACTGCGCGACATCGACACCGTCGCCCGCCTGGGCGGCGACGAATTCATCATCCTCCTGCCCGGCCTGCAACAAGCCAGCGACGCCCAGTACCTGGCCAATAAACTGCTGGCCTGCTTCACCCCGCCATTCCAGGCGGGCGAACACGAGTTTTTTATCAGCGCCAGCATCGGCACCAGCCTGTACCCCCAGGACGGCACGGACGTCGCCACCCTGGTCAAAAACGCCGACGCCGCGATGTACCGTTCCAAAGCCAAGGGGCGCAACCGCGTGGAAGGCTACACCCGCGACCTCACCGCCCAGGCCAAAGAACGCGTGGCCCTCGAACACGAACTGCGCCGGGCGATCGAGCGCAATGAGTTGAGCCTGTATTACCAGCCCAAACTGAGCCTGAAGACCCAGCAACTGATCGGCGCCGAAGCGCTGATCCGCTGGCACCACCCGACCTTCGGCGACGTGCCGCCCGAACACTTCATCGCCCTGGCCGAAGAGAACGGCATGATCCTGCAAATCGGCGATTGGGTCCTGGAACAGGCCTGCCAACAAATGCACGCCTGGCAAACCGCCTTCGAGCACTTCGGCCCGCTGTCAGTCAACCTCGCCGGCGCACAACTGCGCCAGCCCAACCTGCTGTCACGCATCGAACAGTTACTGCGCGACTACCGTCTCGAACCGGGCTGCCTGCAACTGGAGATCACCGAAAACTTCATCATGAGCCAGGCCGAAGAAGCGCTGGACGTGCTGCACCAGCTCAAACACCTTGGCGTACAACTGGCGATCGATGATTTCGGCACCGGCTATTCATCCCTCAGCTACCTCAAGCGCCTGCCGCTGGACTTCCTGAAAATCGACCAATCCTTCATCCGCGGCCTGCCCGACGACCCCCACGACGTGGCGATCGTGCGCGCCATCATTGCCCTGGGCCACAGCATGCAATTCACCATCATCGCCGAAGGCGTGGAGACCCCCGCACAACAAACCTTCCTCGCCGCCGAAGGCTGCGAACAGATGCAAGGCTACATCGTCAGCCTGCCCCTGCCACCGGAGCTTTTTGCCACGACGTTTCTTCGTATGAAGGTTCAGGATTTTTCGGATAGCACAGTGGAGAAACCATCGCTATAATCCGCGACCTGTTAAGGGCCTATAGCTCAGTTGGTCAGAGCAGAGGACTCATAATCCTTTGGTCCACGGTTCAAGTCCGTGTGGGCCCACCAACTCCAAAGCCGCGCATTGCGCGGCTTTCGCGTTTCTGGCTGGTCCATCGCAGATACAGTCCTATGGTCCAAGGGTACAATTTAGGTACAGTGCTGGTTCGCCAGCTGCCTAGGAGCACCCTCTCATGGCTACTCTCGTCAAAACCCCTTCCGGCACTTGGAAGGCACTCATTCGTAAAAATGGCTGGCCCACTGTCGCCAAAACCTTCCGCACAAAGCGTGATGCGGAGGACTGGTCGAGGCGTACCGAAGAAGAAATGGTGCGTGGCGTGTACATCCGGCGTAGCGGCTCGGAGAAAATGACGCTAGAGGCTGCACTCAAGCGCTACCTGAGCGACATAACCCCCACCAAGAAGCCCACCACTCAGCGTGGCGAAACCTCGAAAGCCAAGAAGCTCATAGAGCACCTGGGCAAATACTCACTGGCTGCCCTCTCCGCTGAAATCATCGCCAGTTATCGTGACAAGCGCCTGAACGAACCCAGCCGTGGTGGGACCATCAGCAACAACACCGTGCGCCTCGAACTGGCCTTATTGAGCCACCTGTACACGGTAGCAATTCAGGAGTGGGGGTTGGGTCTGACGTTCAACCCAGTGCTGAACATCCGTAAGCCAAGCCCTGGGGATGGTCGTGACCGAAGGTTATCGCCGGAGGAAGAACGCCTTCTGCTCGCGGCAGTGAATCGACACAGCAACCCTATGCTGGGCTGGATTGTTTGCATCGCTCTGGAAACGGGTATGCGCTCGTCTGAGATCTCATCCCTACGACGACCCCAAGTGGATCTGGCAAAGCGTGTCATACGTCTCTCAGATACGAAGAACGACGGTTCCCGAACCGTTCCACTGAGCAAACGCGCCACAGAAGTATTCAAAGCTGCGATGGACAACCCGGTGCGGCCAATAGACTGCAATCTGGTGTTTTTTGGTGAGCCTGGAAAGGACGGGAAGCGTCGACCGTATACCTTCACCAAGATTTGGGGTCAGCTGAAGAAGAAGCTGGATCTGCCTGATTTCAGGTTTCACGACCTGCGTCACGAAGCAGTGAGTCGGCTTGTCGAAGGTGGGTTATCTGATCAAGAGGTTTCGGCCATCAGCGGTCATAAGTCGATGCAGATGCTTAAACGCTACACGCATCTTAGGGCCGAAGATCTGGTGGAAAAACTAGACAAAATTTCCAGATAGCCAAATAACACTCAGCGCTCGATAAAAAACCAATAAAAAATTTCTAAAACCCACCACCAACTACAGCCGCCCCCTAAATCATTGGGGGCGCTGTAGTTAACAGCCAACCAAAACACCCCATCTTGGTATATCTAAGAATTTAACGCCGGCCACCAAAACTATACGCCTTGGTCATCACTGCTATTACATGCCTTTGACAACAGATAACTTACGCTCATAATCACCTAACTTCTCCCCGATACCACTACCTCCACAACTCTGAGAAGACACATAATCTACAGGTGAACTCTATGATCAACACAGAAACTTATCTCATAGTAAAATTCGGCACTCTCATGCGCTTGGTGGACCTCGCCGAACTCTTAGGACGATCCGTCGATGGTCTGAGAGTGTCTCTGTACTCCGACACGGAGCTATCAAGAAAGCTAAAACCAACGATGGTACGTATAGGCCGCCGCATCTATTTTCGCACTCAACAAGTGACACTCGCACTGGAGTTAGAAGTACCGTCTTCCAGCGATGTGCGTTGACAGGCTGACACAGGGACAAATTTCTAATGGGCCGACAACGCACCATCAATGATCAAGCCTTCTGGAGTTCACCTCGAATGTCCAGCTGTACAATCGAAGATCGCTTCGCACTGTTCTATCTTCTGACATGTCCGAAAAGCAACATAACTGGAAGCTACTCCATAATTCCCCGAATTGCCGCCGCAGAAATTGGCTGGGATACGGAGTCGCAATTTTTGCCCGTATTAAGACGCCTAGCAGACTCTGGATTCATAAAATATGACACCGAAACGGGCTTTGTATGGGTTCGTATCTGGTGGGAGCACCATCACCCGAAGGTAGCCATGGGGCCGATGCTTTACAAGAAAACCATTAAACAGATTCGAGAGATGCCGAGCAATTGGATCAGTGAATATCTAGATGACCTCTTGATACAGCTTCAGGAATACCAGGATCCAAAAGACAGCAGAAACCCTGGAAAGATACTGACTGACGAGTTCTCGCCGCAAGACAGGGAGCCACCGGATCAACACCCTACCGATAGGGTATCGATACCCTATCGTCCCCTTATCGACACCCCGAGGGATAACAGTAACAATATCTCTAAAATTAACTCTACAACAACTAACAAACGCGCAACTGCAGAAAACAACCTGCTTAAATTTCCGGCAAAATTAAAGGAGGTTGAACGTTCACAAATCGAGAAGCATCTGGAAGGCATTTTATTTAGCGATGCACAAGACATACTCGACGAAATGGAAGCCGCATTAATCCACAGCAAGATTGAGCGCAGCCCAATCCAGTGGCTTATAGGGGTTATTAAAAAATACGAACAAGGCCTATTTAAACTTACCCCAGCAGCTATCGGAATTAGGCGAGAGAGAGCACAGCTTCAACACGTCGAAAACGTGTATGCGAGCAGCCTTCAAAATCAAAATACGTGATCAGCCCTGCTAAATATCGTTACCTGACTAGGAGATTAAAAATGCCAGTACTATTCAAAGAGCTTGAAAACTATTGCGATAATTTGGAACGAGTTGGTGACGTCCACGTAATCCTGCATGCCCATTATTCAAAAGGGTTTTCGCTAGTAGTTTCAGATGGTATAGCCGAGCATGCAGTAACGGACGACCAGCACCGCCCCTATTGCTTCAGAACAATTGAAATGGCCCTTGATGAACTTGCAAACATTCCCTACATCTCCGAAAAAATCATTGTAAACACAAAATCTTGGTACTAAAGAACCCCTAACAACTGCTTTACAGCCATGAATACAAAAAGTGATCGCAGCTAATTCTATACCCTAAGGACGCTTTGCCGTACTGGGTGCTGGGGCTGAAAAGAAAGTCCCTGACAGGTGGAAATAGTAGCTCGATAGAAAGAGCCACCGGACAAGCAGCGGAAAGACGCGCCATATAGACCACATCCCAAGAGCGCCGCAAAGGCGTACTGGATACGGGCCTTAAACAAGCCCTGACTGGCGGGAACAGTAGCTCGATAAAAAGAGTCGCCGGACGGCTGGAGAGACAGCTCTGCGTTCGCCCATAATCCGAGGAGGAACACCATGATTTCATATGCTTACTTACCCATGCTCGTCCTGAGCGCATTCTTGATCATATCCATCCGTAGATTTTGGATATGCGCTGATAGGATGGGCTTCATGCGTGAACTCTCCCGACGCGCACCAATGCTGCTAAAGCGCGACATCATGGCGGCAGTCCTCGCACTGGTACCTATCTCGATGGCGCTCATCGACTGGCTTGGCATAACCCTTCCTAGACAATCAGTACCTATGCCTCCCCTACTGGGCGTCATCTTGGCAGCTGGTAGCCTAGGTGCTTCAGTTGCCGTCCTGCATAACACTCTTGATCGACTTGCCGGAAGCTGGGCAGGCACAAAGGAAAGCGTTCTACGCACCATCGCCGCGCTTCAAATTATCGAATCCACTGAATTAGGCTACCGCGCGCGCGTCCACACGAAACCAATCCACGCTGAACGGACCCTCAACGTCATTCAATCCAAGGACGAAAAATGAAATCCCTCCTGACTACACCCGCGGTCCTAATGATCGTCACCGCTACCCTCTCAGGCTGCGGCAAACAAGAGCCCGTGCAAACGGTTGATTGGTACAAAGCAAACGCACCTGAAAGACTTAAGGTTCTGGAAAGGTGTAAGGCAAATCCTGGCGAGCTTGCTCTGACGCCGAACTGCATCAACGCGAAAACCGCCGCAAACGCATTGGTGCTTGAGAACCGCGAGTACAAGCACCGTGAACCTATGAATTTCTCTTCTCAGGGAAAATAGAATGGCGACCAAAACAGGAATATTTGAATGGATCGGAGGGTCAATGGATCAAACCCTCCATACGTTCATCAGCATCACTTCGAGCCGAGTGATTGAGGATTTCACGCTCACCGTGACGATAGGCGGGACGCTATATTTGACGATGGTCGGCTACATGATGATCACGGGAACGATTGAGCAGTCTGCCTCTCACTTTCTCAAAACCTGCGGAAAATTCCTGCTCATCAGCGGGCTGGCCATGCACGCCGACACCTACATGTCGTGGGTAGTAGAGGCATTGAGGGGGCTTGAAACAGGAGTCACTGCCGCCTTTACAGCGACGAGTGATCCATCAACCTCAGACTCGGTTTTCCAAGTCATCGACAAGGCAATGTCGGACGGCTGGCAGATAGGTGCAGACATGTTGTCGAAAATGGGGCAACGCCACTCCTACGAAATCGGAATGATTATGTGGGATGGGCTGAACGCCCTGATCGTCTATGCCGCTACGCTGCTCATCGCAGTTCCGGCAGGAGCTATGATTATTGTCGCAAAAGGCATGCTGTCGATCATGCTCGGAATCGGACCAGTCTTCATCATGATGCTGCTGTTTGGACAGTTCACGTCCAAGTGGTTCGATAGCTGGTTTGCCCAGGTCATCACTTACATCATGCAAACTGCGCTGGTTAGTACGGTTCTCAGCTTTGGGATCAAATACTTTTCCTCGATAACTGCCGGCATATTGGCAAACCCAGCCGATTACCCAATCGCAACGTTCCTGGAGCTACTGGTTACAACCATCGTCGTGCTCTACATGATGTATCAAGCCCATGGCGTTGCAGGAGGCCTTGCAGGAGGTATATCGAGTGCGGCACTGACCTTGCGCGGAATCGCAAACGGCGCCATGGCACCAATCACCAAGGGCCTCAACAGGCAGTCAACGCGCCGTGACATGCAGTCGGGCCAGATGGTCACAGCTGGACGATTGAACCACCTCGCCGCTGGGAATACAGCCTGGAATCCAGCGTACCGACAACACGTCATGCAGAACATGGGCAAAAACTGGGGAAGTGCTACTGGAGGCAAAGTAAATCAGTAGCTCGTGACTCACGACTGATCAGACCTCGTTTCAACGGGGTCTTTTTCTGAGTACTTTCAGCAAGCGGATGACGGGTCAAGGGGTTGGTGCGGCCCGCAGGAGCGGAGCGACGAGGACTCGGCCCCTTGACGCGGCAGGAGCGACCAACGCTCACGGCATGGGTGTAGGGGATCAAGGCCGGAGGCCTCCCCTGCACCCTTGACGACAGAGGGCGACTCGCTCCCTTCCCGATTGCGGGAAGGGCGGGGGGATGGGATATGGAAGAACGTTAACACTATGAATCTAATGAACTAATAGCAAAAACAAGACAATTTCAGCGTTCTTGTCTTGATGACTCATACGTGCAAAACCATCCCGGGACGGATGGTCACTTGGTCCGGTAGATCCGTCGAAACCAGGTCCTGCCGGTATAAAGGCGCTTACAGATCTTTATGGACAGAACGCCTACCAGTGCGAAGACAATCCCGAAAACAACCCACAACACTGTCGAATTGGTAGACAGGTGATCGTGAACGAGCTTCGCCGCATACCAGCCTGCTGTCACCGAAACGATAATGAAAACGACGATACTTGCCCGAGGGGTGCCATAGGAAATTTCAGCATGACAGCCTCTACAAACTGAGGCGCCCCATGGAACGTTGTTCATGCAATGTGGGCAACTGACGGTTTGGTTGGTTTGCACCGATTCACTCCTTTGAAAAGCTTCCTTGAAGAACCACTAGTCTAACCGAGGTTCTCCCAAGTACGGCATTGGAGAAGACGCTTGCACCGATCAATAATCCAAGCGATGGAAATGTTTGAACACCGGTCTTAAAGCTCCGCGCTCTGCTTGGGCAACCCCTTCGGTTGCATCCCGTGTCCGAACTTGCCGGACTGGCTGCGGGACAGGTACGGCGGGCGGAGCCCTTGACCTACCCCTTGCGATAGGCTGACGCTTCCTGTGGAGTCAAGGGTGCGGCTACGCCCGTCATCCTCACCCGTTCGGTGCTCGCCTTCGGCTCCGCTCCGCATGCGGCCTCCGGTGCCGCCCTTGACACCACATCCAGCAAAAACCTTGGTACTTTCACACATGCGAGCTTTCGCGCTCTTACGGGGCCAGCCAAGATCGCGCACATCTGACACTGCCTCAAACCGCTATCCTTTAAATGATCAGGAATTCTTAAAAATCATCAGGAACCACTATGACTTCAGGCGACCAAAAAACCGCGCAACATCAAAGCAACATTGAGATTTCAGCCGGAGTTGACCACCCCAAGGTATCCCAACTCTCGGAGGCTGAGCGGAATAAGCGAAGGGAGGCCGTCGCCTTTGCCAATGCCTCAGCAAACCTGTCTGCATTTGAAATCACAGATGGTATGAAACGCCTCGGCGAGCGTTACATCAGCGGTGAGATTGATCTGGAGGAATTTGTAGCCACCTCGCGGAAAGAAAACGCCTAGTGAGTGACTTCCACACATATGCCCAGACTTTCATTGCTGGAGCGCGCATCGGACTGGAAAAGCTTGTTCATGAACAAGGACTCGAGCGCATAGAGATCTAGTGCAGGATAGGCTTTCGCCGGGAGTGTGACACCCACTACGCCAGCCTTCGCTCTATCCCAGCTACCCGACACACTGCATCAAGGAAAGCTTGTTCATGAACAAATGTTTGGGGGATATGAGACCTAGTGCAGGATAGGCTTTCGCCGGAAAGCTGTATTACACAACGCCACCTCCACTACGATTTTTCCTTGTTCATGAACAAACTTGAAAGACGGTGTAGCACTAGTGCAGGATAGGCAAAACGCCGGTAAAATACGCGCGTACTTTTGAAAAAAACTCTCACTGTATTACCGCTGATTGCTTTGGAATGCCGCCTTGGGGAAAGAAAATCCGTACCTGAATGTGTACCTGGGGTCACTGAAAAAGCCATGGGCTGACTACTGCGCGTCAATTGGAAAGAAGCCCGGCGCGGCGCTCAAGGAAGCGATTGAAAGGCAGCTTGAAAGCGCGAACGCACTGACAGAGCCGAAAACCTATCAGCAAACAAAGCCAATCCCAGATAAAGAGCCAAAGGTTCGCTTTGAGATCCTGCTGACACCATCCGAAAAGGCGGCTCTTACAGAACGCGCCGAGGTCGAACGATGCTCACAGCGTCGATGGATCATCGACGCAATTCGGGCCGGACTGACAAATGAAGCGCAGTTCGGCATGAGCGAAATCGAGGCATTGGGCGAATCCAATTACCAGTTGCTTGCTATAGGTCGAAATTTGAATCAGATCGCGAGAAAGCTGAATGAAGGTGACCCCGATCCTATTCAGGCAGAATTGATCAAGGGGTTATGCGCAATCATCGACAGACATACGCATGTCGTGAGTACCGCTATCCGGGCCAGCCTTGAACGGTGGGATCTTGAGTGACGCTACACGAGATCATCTCTAGTGCAACTTCCTTGTGCATACTGTGGGGAAAAGGCTATATAGGCGAGTTGCTGGCTCGTCTATTTTCCTCCTGGCTGTTGGACAATCAGGCCGCTTACACACCTAAGAGTTCTCAATGTCAGTACCCACATATGATCAATTTATTGAGCCAATTCTGCGATTCCTTGCTGATCAACCTGGGGGCGCATCGGCGCGTGACGCACATGAAGCTGCTGCAGATGCGTTGCAACTGAGCGAAGCACAACGTCTGGAATTGATCAATAGCGGCCAGGCCACCTATAAGAATCGCTCCGGTTGGGCTCATGATCGCTTAAAGCGTGCAGGTCTTTCCAGCAGCGCCAAACGAGGCTACTGGAAACTCACCGAAGCGGGCATCGCTTATTCATTGGAAAATCCGGCCCCACTACCGCAAGAGAAAGTCGAACGTCTTGCTATTGGGTTCATGGACGTGAAGCTCAGAACACCAACCGACGCCATCCCCCTGGATGTAGAGCTACAAGCCAATCCCTCACCACTATCAGCGACAACGAGCCCAGACGACCGTCTTGAACAAGCACTCAAGGAATTACGGGACGCAGTTGCCGTTGACCTTCTGGATAACCTGCTACAGGTCTCCCCTGGGCGTTTTGAGGTGATAGTCCTAGATGTGCTGCATCGCCTTGGTTACGGTGCCAGCCGCAATGACCTACAGCGTGTGGGCGGCTCTGGCGATGGTGGTATCGACGGGATAATCTCGCTGGACAAGCTTGGCCTGGAGAAGGTCTATGTGCAGGCGAAACGCTGGCAAAATACCGTCGGTCGACCAGACCTACAAGCGTTTTACGGTGCACTGGCAGGGCAAAAGGCCAAACGAGGTGTATTCATCACCACTTCCGGCTTTACTGCACAAGCCATCGGCTTCGCGAGCTCAGTCGACGGTATCGTACTGGTGGATGGAACTAAGCTCGTTCACCTGATGATGGATCATGAAGTCGGAGTTTCTTCACGTTTGCTGAGACTTCCGAAGCTAGACAGCGACTACTTCGACGACGAGGCATAAAGAGGATACTGTTACCAAATACTACTGATCATTTCCTGGCCTAGATAGCCTGTGATAGACATCTGCGCCTAACCACTTCGAGACCAAGGTTCGCAATTCAGGCTTACTCATATAATCAGTAAAAATTTCTTCATTTAAATCCATTCGCTCGATGAAGAAAGACTCAAGCACTTGGTTGAAAACAAGCTGAAATTTCTCTAACGAATTAACGGATGCCGCTTGGCCAAGAAATTCGTTTTTAATTGCAATTTCAGCTATCTGGTCAAAAAACAGCTGATCTGCATCATTTAATTCGCCACCGAATCTCTCATTAATAACGTCAATTAACCTTGAAAGAGCTACGCTCTCCTCCCTCACAATACCGCTCCCTACTTCACGAGGTCCATCAATCGGCTTCGCGTAACCCTCGCTCAGACTGATCGAACCTTCGCTGATTTTCTGCAGCCGGTAGTAATCTAACTCTACGTCCTCATCGAACTGGTAACCCGGCCCACTCTTACGCTTAGGTAGCTTAAGCGCCAAGTGACGTATGTAAGTGAACAGCTTTTCAAGATCGCTGTCTTGGTATGGAATCACCTGGCTCAAAAAGCTGTACAGATTGCGGAAGGCCTGCAGCTTCCCACGCAACAACTCAGCCTCGTCCTCCTCACTATTTTGTAGCAGCGAGAAGCGTGCCACTGCCTGATCCAATATTGAGTTCATGGCCTTGTGATCGCCAGGGCTCTGTCGACGCTTTGGAGCGAAGAAGATACTTGAGAACTCCGCAACTTCAGCCTGCAGATAAATCCCAGAAGCATCGAGCTCAGCTTTGACCTCATAGAGTTTGTCGGCATCAACCTGTTCGCCCATCACCGAGCCTTCGTAATACTGTCGAAAGGCTTCCTGGATTTCTCCGGGCTCATTGACAAAGTCCAGCACGAAAGTATCGTCCTTGAGCGGGTGCGTACGATTCAGACGGGAAAGAGTTTGTACTGCCTGAATTCCCGCCAGTCGCTTGTCCACATACATGGTGTGCAGAAGTGGCTGGTCGAAGCCAGTCTGGTACTTTTCAGCCACGAGCAACACACGAAAGTCTGGCTTAGCAAACGTCTCCGGCAGATCCTTTTCCTTGAGGCCGTCGTTCATCTCGACCTCACGATAAGTTTTCTCTGTGACTTTGTTGTCTTCCACCGCTCCGGAGAACGCCACAAGACTCTTGATGGGGTAGCCTTTTTCTTTGATGTAACGGTCGAACTCCTGCTTGTATCGAACAGCTTCCAAACGTGATCCTGTCACCACCATTGCCTTGGCATGCCCGCCTATCTTGTGACTGGTGAACCGTTGAAAGTGCTCCACCATCACCTCGGTCTTCTGGCCGATGTTGTGCGGGTGCAGGCGCATGAAACGCGCTAATGCCTTAGCCGCGTTCTTGCGTTCGACGCGGGGGTCTTCCTCAGCCTTTTTTATCAGTTTGTAATAAGTCTTGTAGGTAACATAGTTCTTGAGCACATCCTCAATGAAGCCTTCCTCAATTGCCTGCCGCATCGTGTAACGATGAAAAGACTCACCATTGCGGCCGAAGATCGCCAGGGTTTTGTGCTTGGGCGTTGCTGTGAAAGCAAAGAAACTCATGTTTGGCTGCTGACCGCGTTTGGCCATAGAGCGAAACAGATGCTCTAGTTCGACTTCGCCTTCCTCCTCGGCCATTTCCTGCGCCTTCCTACGCAGCTCTGCACCGCCTAGCACTCCCTTCAGCTCTGTGGCCGTCTCACCAGATTGGGAGCTGTGGGCCTCATCGATGATCACTGCGTATTTTCGCGTGGGTAGGTGGCTTTTTTCACCTTTACCACGCTCCTCGTTCAGCTTAGCCAACTGACCGGAGACAAATGGAAACTTTTGCAACGTGGTGATAATTATCGGAACACCGTCTTCCAGCGCCTCGGCTAGCTGGCGCGAGTCCCCATCGACTTTCAGCACTACTCCCTGACGATGGTCGAACTGGTAAATGGTGTTCTGCAACTGGCGATCCAGCACCACGCGATCGGTTATAACTACCACGCTATCAAAAAGACGTTCGTCTTTCTCGTTATGCAAGCTGGACAAGCGATGTGCAAGCCAAGCGATGGTGTTGCTCTTTCCACTGCCTGCCGAATGCTCGATCAGATAGTTATGCCCAACTCCTTCGTTGACGGCGGTGGTTACGATCTGGCGTACCACTTGCAATTGGTGATAACGCGGAAAAATCAGACTTTCCTTGCGCACCTTCTTGCCGTCATCTGACACCTTCTCCTGTATATCGAGATGTAGGAAGCGCGCCAAGAGATCGAGCAAACTGTGGCGCTGCAGCACCTCTTCCCAGAGATAGGCCGTTTTATAATTACGCCCTTCCCGGTCTGGGGAGTTACCCCCCCCCCCGCCCATGCCTCGATTGAAGGGCAGAAAGTAAGTCGCCGAACCGGCCAGCCGCGTGGTCATGTGCACCTCTTCGGTATCGACCGCGAAATGCACTTGAGTACGTTTGGAAAAAACAAAGATCGGCTCGCGCGGGTCGCGGTCATGCCGGTACTGGTGGATAGCGTTAGCGACAGTTTGTCCGCTGAGCGGGTTCTTAAGCTCAAGCGTAACCACCGGAATGCCGTTAACCGACAGGACCACGTCCAACGACTTTTCCGAGCGCGGGCTGAAACGCAGTTGCCGGGTAAGCCCCAGGCGATTGGCTTGGTAGCGCGCTTCTAGCTCCGGATTTAGGCCGTGCGCAGGGCGAAAGAAAGCGATACGTAGCGTCTTACCAAAGCACTTGAACCCATGGCGCAAAGTGGCCAAAGTGCCGTGGGTATCTAGCCATTTGCATAGCGATTCCAACACCCGCGCGCCCGTGCGTTCGCAGTGGATCACCTCCAACTTTTCCCAAACTTTGGATTGGGTGGCACGGATAAATGCCAGCGCCTCATCAGGAAAAATTGCGTGTTGACGGTCGAAGCCCTTCGCGTCAACCCGCGTATAACCATCGCCCAGCAGAACCGCTTCAATAGCGGATTCAAAAGCGGTTTCGCTGGTGCGTCTCATGCGGATTTCCTCGATTGTCTCTTCTTTAGCCAGTAGACAATAACCTGTGCGAACTCTGGCAACTCACCCGCTTGCGTGCCGTCCCATTTGGGAAGTTCTTTGGAAATGTCCAACGGCTTACCGCTGACGAGGCGTTCCTGGAATGCCTTGAGCACAGATTTTCTATTCTCTTTTAGACGGGTAAGATTCAGTCCCAAGACGTCATCAATATCACTCTGGACCTCAGCAATGCTGGATTGAATTCGACCATCTCCCAGAAAGTGAAGATGCCTTTCCACGGGGTGCTCTCTGTCAGTCAGGCAAAAGTGGAGATCAACATCACCTTTTAGGGTGTCACAGTGGTGCTTGTCTCTTGGGCTTTTTTCGCCATTTTTCTGGCCACCGAAACAAGCGCCGAGCATATTAGCGTAGTCAAGTTGGCGTTCCGGATACTTGTTGGCGCTCTGGCTCTGCCAATGTTCAATTTTCATCCCCGCTGAATTTGCCCGGATACGCGATTGGCAATAGCAGCAAAGTCCACGCTGTTCAAGAACTAGCTTGTCGCGCACCTCTTGCTTATCCTGGTACCCGTCGTAGTGGGCGTCTGCCGTCTTGCGATACTCAAGTAACGATCGGGGCCCCGCCCCTTTCTGAATCGTCCGCATTTACTCGGAGCCCTCCAGAAAGCGGATCAACGAGCCAGCTCGAGTCAACTCAGGTTCGTCCTCACCCAATTTACGTTCAAGGGCTACAATTGCAGCACGGGCACTTTCAAAGTTTTCCTGGTCGATAAGTTCAAAGAGCATTTTCAGCTCATTCTCCACCTGTCGATTACGCACGGGAGCCCCCATAAACTCCTGCAAGATGCGGTTGGCATCCATGCCGTAAGCTTCGGAAGGAACGGTCACACCTACCCTGCCATCAACGAGCTCCAAGAAGCGAACGCAGCGAGCCGGCACCTCACCCAACACTAGCGGCGAGTGGGTTGTCAACACAAACTGGCAGGCTTTGAAGGTATCGCGAAGGCGTTGCAGCACATCGCGCTGCCACTTCGGGTGTAGGTGCAATTCAATCTCATCAATTAGCACCAAAGCCACGCCTTCGGCAATCGGGTTATCGCTATCCGGATTGGCAATAGCCAAGCGGCGAGTGAGGTCGAACACGAGGGCAAGCAACCCACGCTCACCATCTGAGAGCTGGTGCAGATAAAAGGGCTTACCGCGTTTTTCGACAACAAAGCCTAGTCGTGGCTGCTCCTGAATACGCAGATTACTGAACTCGGGCACTAATTCCGTGACTACGCCTCGCAAAGCGTCAAGTACTCTGAGACGGCGCGGATCACCGTCGGAACCCAACTTCTCTTGAGTACGAAACCAATGCATGAACTCACGCAGCTCCACTTCTCGATCTTGCAACGCACGAACGTAAGCAAAGGAAGGATCAAAAGGCTTGGCTTCTGGAAGGCTGCGCGGTTGGCCAGGCAATTGGCGCTTCGGCGAGAAATACACGGCCAACGGCGGACGAGGAGTGCTCTTGAGGCTCACAAGCGTAGCCAGAGTCTCCCTCATTCCAGCCTCTAATTCGCCGGTAAGTGTTCGAGCACCCAGCGCAAGGGCGAAATCAGTCTGGGCGGTAGTAGCTGCCGCATGGTGCAAGAGCATAAATCGATCACCTTTATCCTCGGCCGTGCGTAATCGCTGTACCCCGCAGTTGATTGTTTGTCCGCCCACTTGGATACGAGCGGATACCTCCAACGAAACCTTGTCCCCATAAATATCGTCATTGGTAAAGTGAAGCGGTGCAGAGCGTGATGGAGTGAACTCGGGAAGCGCTCTCGATAGCAATACGGCCAACGCATGCAAGATCGTGGACTTGCCAACACCATTGACACCAGCAATCAGCGTCACGTCCTGCTCGAAATCAATGTCGAGCTGTTCGAAGCCGCCACAGTTTGCAAGGGTGATGGTTTCCAGCTTCATCTACGCATACCCTCCAGTGAAATCTGGCCCGTAACGGCGGCAGTAATCAAAGCGGAGCGACGCTCCTTCAGCAAATCGATGGATTTTCTGATTTGCTCTCGGATAGGCGTTGACGTTACGGCATCAGTTGCAAGGAAAGCGACAATCTCTTCCTGTTCATCTCTTGGAGGCAGAGGAATCTGAATTTCCCCATATCGCGTAGGGCTCAAGTTCGCTTGGCCAATCGCGGGAATTGCATTCTTACGGGCGAATTCCAAGAAAACCGAAGCATTCAATAGCGCCACCAAATATTGTGGAGTTACACGATGATTTACGCGAATACGCACTAGATAAGATGCAAAGGTCAACGGTTCTTCGGGAGCGAAATCCACAAGCCCGACTTTCGCTATCTGATCCAGACTGTTCGTGCGGTTGAAAAGAAGATCATCTTGCCGAAGCAACAAATGACTATCGACCTCGGTGATCATGCCAGCCTTTGTGACATCAATTCGGCCATCGACGATGCAGCTCATGCGCAACACCGCAACATCCCCTTCGTCGCGAATGCTCTCTGATAATCCATAGGCGCTGGAGGCCCAGGTTCGCTTAAGCTGACAAACCTCCCAATGTGAAGGTGTCTCGTCCAGCCATTTCAGGCCTGAGCGTTTGAGCGGGGCGTTGGGGTCGAGGCCGCAAGTGACGAGGCGACTAATAAGGCCGGATCGCTTGTCCTCCAACAGCGAAAGCATGCGTACTTTTTCAGCAATGAGTCCATCGATGCGAGTTGTTTCTCGGTCAAGATAGTCGGCAATAATGCATTGACTGGGCTGGCTAGGAAACGGCATTCGTACCGAACGTAGATCGTCAGCCGAAAGCTCCATAAATGTAGAGCCGCGCCCCAAAGCTTCCAAAGCAGGTCGCAAGTGAATCAACGCGTAGTAGTAAAAACGCTCTTCTACACCACCTAGCTTGGCCAACAGGAAGCAACCCTGATTGCAGGTGGACGGCACAGAAAGAAGCGCAGTTTGTCCTATGGGCGCCCGCTTCGAGAGCACAATCGCCCCCGGGTAAGCTAGGCTAACACCGCAGCTTTTGTAACCGTCCTCGGTGATTTGCCGCCTAGTTTCCCGGACATATCGATCAGAAAGTTTACCAAGATCCTCTGGTGTAACCCAGTTGATGTCTCCATTCCAATACTCGTCTACGCCACTCGAAGGCGTTGCTCCCGACTTGGTTTCGAACAGAAATCGAAGACGACGCGTTTCGTCGCCGGCGGGTATCGTGAGCGTCACACCGTTACCTCCCGCAGCAAGTCCAGAATCCGCTGTTCAACATTGGCAAGCTCAGCATCAATCTCGTGCAGCGGTCGCGGTGCACGGTATTGGAAAAACAAGCGATTGAAGTTGATTTCATAACCGACTTTGCCGATACCGCTGTCCTTTTCATCTGTCGTTTCTCGATCGACCCAGGCATCCGTCACATAAGGGCATACTTCGCGCAGCAAATAGCTCGCAATGTCTTCCTTAAGCGGAACGTTCTCGGAATCCTTCAACGCAGGATCAGACTCATACTCGATGTACTTACCGCTGCCATCTGCGTAGAAACCAAGCAGGGTGTAGAGCACATCATTGTCGAGGCCAGAAGGTAAGAGCTGACCCGGAAATAGGGTTGAACGATCCAAAGGCTCAATCTTATGACGCTTTGCAATAACCGGGGCGGCCTCCGGATCCACTGTGGTGAAGCACTCGCGGAATATTTTTTTCTGTGCCGTGCCTTTCGCCCCTTTTGCCCAACCTTCGATGTTAGAGGGCAGAGTCTTAAAGATCTGTTGCACCTCCTCCCAAACGCTATTCCAGTCCATCTGCAGCTCGTAACTCAGCCCGTCTTCTACCAACTGGAGTGCGTCAAACAGCTCTGGGCAGATATTGAGGAAACGCTCGCGCGCGCCTTCGGTGATCTGGAAACACAGGCGTAATGGGCGATGAACACTGATGCGGCGATAACCAAAGTCGGTATTGTCAAATACACTACTGGTATTGCTGCTTTCTAATGCTCCGTGTTCACGGGTGACGGCATCAAGGGCTGCCTGGTCCATGTAGCGGCGTTTGTCGCCCAGGCTGCGTTTCATGGGTGTAAAGCGATCGCGGGCGTCGATGAGCTGAATTTTACCTTTTCGATGCGCGGCTTTGCGGTTCGTAACGATCCAAATAAAGGTGCCGATGCCAGTGTTGTAGAACATCTGCTCTGGTAAGGCTACGACAGCTTCAAGCTGATCGCGCTCGATGATCCAACGGCGAATCTCGCTCTCACCACTGCCTGCACCACCGTTGAACAGCGGTGAGCCGTTGAAAACTACTGCGGCACGCGAGCCAGGCTTTTCACGGTTGTCGGGCTCGTAATCTTGGAACTTGCTCATCATGTATAGCAGGAACAACAGAGCACCATCGTTGATGCGCGGCAGCTTACCCTCGTAGCCGCGGAAGTTTGGCCAGTGGTCGATAATTTTCTTTTCTGCCTTCCAGTCCACGCCGAAAGGCGGATTGGCTAGCAAGTAGTCGAACTGGTGATCTGGGAACGGGTCCTCAGTGATAGTGTTTCCCAACGCGACTTGGCCGTCCTTATGGCCCTTGATAAGCAGATCGGAAGCTGCCACGGCATACGAGCGAGGGTTATAGTCCTGACCAAATACTTTTACGGTAGCTTGTTCGTTGTGCGCGCGAATCCAGTTCTGCGCTTCGGCAAGCATGCCACCGGTTCCACAAGCGGGATCGCAGATAGTGACGATGACACCTTGCTGGGTGAGCACTTGAGTATCGGGCTCCAACAGCAGGTTTACCATGAGTTGGATCACTTCACGCGGGGTGAAGTGATCGCCAGCAGTTTCGTTTGCGGCTTCGTTGAAACGGCGGATGAGCTCTTCAAACACCAAGCCCATGGTGATGTTGTCCACTTTGCGAGGGTGCAGATCGATCTCAGCAAACTGGGTAACCACCTGATACAGACGGTTGGACTCTTCTAGCTTTTCGATCTCCTTGTCAAACTCGAAACGCTCGAAGATCTTGCGGATATTCTCTGAAAAGCCATTTATATAGTCAGTCAGGTGGCGACCAATGTGGTCCGGGTCGCCCTTAAGCTTCTGAAAGTCCAGCGGGCTATGGTTGTGGAAGCCAAGAGGCTTACCGTCTTCATCCTTTGCTAGGTTGTTTAGGATCGCATCGATATTGACGATCTTCCTATCAACCAGCTCCGCGTGGCGTTTCAGCACCTCGCCTTTCGTTGGAGCTAATACTGCATCAAAGCGCCGCAGAACGGTCAGCGGTAGCATGACTCGCTCATACTGGGGGGGGCGATAGGGCCCGCGAAGAAGGTCCGCCACAGACCAGATGAAGTTGGAGAGCTGCTGAAAATTTTGAGGAGCCATTACTATCCTTGCCGCTGAGATTATTTCAGCCACACTAGGTCAACGAGCCAAAGGCTTGCCTTAGGAGGGTGCCCCTTGCAGGTGGCATCTTGGCAAGCCAATTCATTGAGTGCATGGTACAACAGCGGTACACTGCATAGCTCTGCCAGCTTTCACCAAATTACGCTAACCCTCTGTGATCTCGATACTTTCAGCTTGTTACAGCTTCGCTAAGCTATCCAAGACTTCGCTAGCTATACTGCATAACCAAGCAACTCATAATCCTTTGGTCCACGGTTCAAGTCCGTGTGGGCCCACCAACTCCAAAGCCGCGCATTGCGCGGCTTTTGTGTGTCTGACGCTGCCGCTTTAGCGAGCACATCCATCCACAGGCTCACTTCGCAAACAACTGCCCAATATCCCGGAACGCTTTGAACTCCAACGCACTGCCGCAGGGATCAAACAAGAACAAAGTCGCCTGCTCCCCGATCTGGCCCTTGAACCGAATGTACCCGGCGATGAAAAGACGCCGCAAGCCTGTAACATATGCCCCCCATCCGTCCGCACCGGAGCTGCCCTTGCCTGTCCTCGATGAAATCGACCGCCAACTGATCGCCGCGCTGCAGATCAACGCCCGCGAGAGCGTGGCCATGCTCGCCAGGCAGTTGGGTATTGCGCGAACTACGGTGACGTCGCGCCTGGCACGCCTGGAGAAAACCCAGGTGATTACCGGTTATGGCGTGCGTCTCGGCCAGCGTGTGGTGGATGGCGGTTTGCAGGCGTATGTCGGTATCACCGTGCAGGCGCGTTCGGGTAAGGATGTGCTGCGCAGGCTCAGTGCGATGGCTCAGGTTCAGCAACTGTGCGCGGTGAGCGGCGAGTTCGATTACGTGGCATGGCTGCGCACCGATTCGCCGGAGCAGCTCGATCAATTGCTGGACCAGATCGGCAGCGTCGATGGCGTGGAAAAAACCACCACGTCGATCATCCTCAGTAACAAACTTGATCGCAGACAACCAATCTGACCACCAACCTCGTCACTCTGACTAAAAACAATCCAATTCGACGACACTTTGCGTCTTATTTACGAACGCTACGCTCCCTAAACTGGCTGCCATCTTTTCCTATACTCAGCGGGCACGTCCCGCGAGCCGCTAGTAAGGTCAGCCATGAGCATTCCGTCCAGCAGCATCAGCAAGACCAATCGCCACCCCGCCGACGGTAAGAAACCCATCACCATCTTCGGCCCGGATTTCCCGTTCGCGTTTGATGACTGGATCGAGCACCCCGCCGGTCTGGGCAGTATTCCGGCCGTCAACCACGGCGCCGAAGTGGCGATCGTCGGCGCCGGGATTGCCGGCCTGGTGGCCGCCTATGAGCTGATGAAGCTGGGCCTCAAGCCCGTGGTGTACGAGGCCTCGAAGATGGGCGGGCGCTTGCGCTCCCAGGCGTTTGAAGGCGCCGAAGGCATCATCGCCGAACTGGGCGGGATGCGTTTCCCGGTGTCGTCCACCGCGTTCTACCACTATGTCGACAAGCTCGGCCTGGACACCAAACCCTTCCCCAACCCGCTGACCCCGGCTTCCGGCAGCACGGTCATCGACCTGGAAGGCCAAACCCACTACGCACAAAAACTATCCGACCTGCCTGCGCTGTTCCAGGAAGTGGCTGACGCCTGGGCCGACGCCCTGGAAGCCGGCTCGCAGTTCGGCGATATCCAGCAAGCCATCCGCGACCGCGACGTACCACGCCTCAAAGCGCTGTGGAACAAACTCGTGCCGCTGTGGGACGACCGCACCTTCTACGACTTCGTCGCCACCTCCAAGGCCTTCGCCAAGTTGTCGTTCCATCACCGCGAAGTGTTCGGCCAGGTCGGCTTCGGCACTGGCGGCTGGGACTCGGACTTTCCCAACTCCATGCTGGAAATCTTCCGCGTGGTGATGACCAACTGCGACGACCATCAACACCTGGTGGTCGGCGGCGTGGCACAGGTGCCCATGGGTATCTGGCGCCATGTGCCGGAGCGCTGCGCCCACTGGCCGGCGGGCACCAGCCTGAGTTCGTTGCACAGCGGCGCGCCACGGGCCGGGGTCAAGCGCATTGCCCACGCGGCCGGCGGCCGTTTCGCCGTGACCGACAACTACGGCGATACCCGCGAATACGCCGCCGTGCTGACCACCTGCCAAAGCTGGCTGCTGACCACCCAGATCGAATGCGACGAAACCCTGTTCTCGCAAAAAATGTGGATGGCCCTGGACCGCACCCGCTACATGCAATCGTCGAAGACCTTCGTGATGGTCGACCGCCCGTTCTGGAAAGACAAAGACCCGGAAACCGGCCGCGACCTGATGAGCATGACCCTCACCGATCGCCTGACCCGTGGCACTTACCTGTTCGACAACGGCGACGACAAGCCGGGCGTGATCTGCCTGTCGTACTCGTGGATGAGCGATGCGCTGAAAATGCTCCCGCAGCCCATCGATAAACGCGTGAAGCTGGCCCTCGACGCGCTGAACAAAATCTACCCGAAGGTCGACATCAAGGCGCGCATCATCGGCGACCCGATCACCGTGTCCTGGGAAGCCGACCCGCATTTCCTCGGGGCTTTCAAAGGTGCATTGCCCGGTCACTATCGCTACAACCAGCGGATGTACGCGCACTTCATGCAGAAGGACATGCCCGCCGAGCAACGTGGGATTTTTATCGCCGGCGATGACGTATCCTGGACACCTGCCTGGGTCGAAGGCGCCGTGCAAACCTCGTTGAACGCCGTCTGGGGCATCATGACCCACTTCGGCGGCCACACTCACCCAGAGAACCCGGGGCCGGGTGATGTGTTCGATGAAATCGGGCCGATTGCCCTGGCCGATTAAGGAGCCAAGCCATGCGTGTCGCCCTGTACCAATGCCCACCGCTGCCGCTGGATGTGGCCGGCAACCTCAAGCGCCTGCACCGCCTCGTGCACGAGGCGTCCGGCGCCGACGTGCTGGTGCTGCCGGAGATGTTCCTCACCGGCTACAACATCGGCGCCGAAGCTGTCGGCGCATTGGCCGAAGCGCAGGATGGCGAGTCGGCGCAGACGATTGCCGAACTGGCGCAAAGTGCCGGGCTGGCGATCCTGTATGGCTACCCGGAACGCGCCGCAGACGGGCAGATCTATAACGCCGTGCAGTTGATCGACGCGCATGGCCAGCGCCTGTGCAACTACCGCAAGACGCACCTGTTTGGCGACCTCGATCATTCGATGTTCAGTGCCGGGGGCGATGATTTTCCGCTGGTGGAACTCAACGGCTGGAAACTGGGCGTGCTGATCTGTTACGACCTGGAGTTCCCGGAAAACACCCGACGCCTGGCCCTGGCCGGCGCCAGTCTGATCCTGGTGCCCACCGCCAATATGGTGCCGTTCGACTTTGTCGCCGACGTCACCGTGCGGGCGCGGGCCTTTGAGAACCAGTGCTACGTGGCCTATGCCAACTACTGCGGGCATGAAGGCGAGATTCAGTATTGCGGGCAAAGCAGCATCGCCGCACCGGATGGTCAACGAATCGCCCAGGCCGGCCTGGATGAAGCCTTGATCGTCGGCACGCTGGAACACCAATCGATTCTCGATGCCCGCACCGCCAACGACTACCTGCAAGACCGTCGCCCCGAACTCTACGGCACGCTGCACAAGCCCTGATCTGGAGGGTTTGCTAGCATAGGCACTTCCCTCGTATCGGAAGTGCCCATGCCTGCGCCGGCCCAGCCTCATCACCTTCACCTGACCCTGGCCAACGGCCTGCGGGTTTCCCTGCGCCATGCACCGCGCTTAAAGCGCTGCGCCGCTGTTTTGCGGGTGGCGGCCGGCAGCCATGACGTGCCGTTGGCGTGGCCTGGCCTGGCGCACTTTCTGGAACACTTATTGTTTCTTGGCACTGAGCGTTTTCCGACCGAAGAAGGGCTGATGACCTACGTGCAGCGTCACGGTGGCCAGATCAATGCCAGCACGCGTGAGCGCACCACGGATTTCTTCGTTGAACTGCCGTTGTCGACCTTTGCCGATGGGCTCGAACGCCTGGCCGATATGCTGACCCATCCGCGCCTGGCGCTGGACGATCAACTGCGCGAGCGCGAAGTGCTGCACGCGGAATTTGTCGCCTGGTCCCAGGACGCCAACGCACAACAACAGGTCGCGCTGCTGGAAAGCCTGGCGGCCGATCATCCGCTTCGGGGCTTCCATGCGGGCAATCGCGACAGCCTGCCGGTGGAGCGTCAGGCGTTTCAGCAAGCGTTGCGGGATTTCCACCAACACTTCTACTCGTCGGGGCAAATGACGTTGAGCCTGGCCGGCCCGCAACCGCTGGCAGAACTGGAACGCTTGGCGCGGCGCTTCAGTGAGCAACTGCGCGCCGGCCCGCGGCACCCGCAGGCGGCCCCGCCGGCGCTGCTGCCCGCTCATACGCAGCATTTCCAACACAGCGCCAACGGCCATCTGCATCACGTCATCAGCGTCGACGCCCCCAAGGAAGCCCTGGATTTCCTCTGTCTCTGGCTCAACGCCTCGGCGCCCGGCGGGCTGCGCGCGGAACTGCAAGCGCGCCAACTGGCCAGCACCCTGCAGGCGTCCGTGCTTTACCACTTCGGCGGGCAAGCGTTACTGGATCTCGACTTTACCCTCGGCGCGCAAAGCGACGCGGCGACGCAGATCGAAGCACTGTTGTACGACTGGCTGAGCTTTTTCGCACACAGCGACTGGACTTCTCTGCGCGAGGAATTCGCCCTGCTCAACGTGCGTCAACAGCAGATCCAAGGTGCCCTCGCATTGGCGAGGCATGACAGCGAAGAACTCGAAGCGTCCTTGTCGGAGCACCACGTTGCCGCCCTCAAGGCCCTGCTCGACGCCCTGCCGCTGCAAGCCTGCCGACATGCGTGGCAACTGCCGCCCAACAATCCGTTCCTGCGCCCACCCGTAAAGGATGAGCGCGCCGGCCTGATTCGCGGCCAGACCAGTGCCCATCGGGGCCTGCGCACTTTTGCCCAGGACCGCTCCCGGGGGCGGCGAGAGCTGTCGGCGTTGTCGTTCAGCCCGGCGTTGGCCGACGACCATGATGAAGGCGCGCTCTACCTGCGTTGGCGGCTTGATTGCCCGCTCCCAACGGCGCTGGAAAACGCCCTGCAGCCGTTGCGCGAAAATGCCCGCCAGGCCGGTGTCGACTTATCCTTCGATTCGATCGGCAATGACTGGCGGGTGAAAATGGTCGGTCTGCACCAGCCCATGCCGGCGATACTCGATGAACTCGCACGCAGCCTGAACCCGCCCGAAAATGATCTGCGGTCGGACCCTGCTGCCGCACCGCTGATTGCCATTCGGCAGTTGCTCAAGGCGTTGCCCGCGTGCTGTGCCGGCGTGCAGCCGAACACCCAAGCACCCTCGATGGCGTGGACACGCGCACGCTGGGAAGGCATGGGCATTGGGCTGCCCGCCCACTGCGAAGCGGCGCTCAAGTCCGCCGCCGCCCGCTTGCCTGGGCAACCGGACACGCTCGAAGGCGAATTCGCCAGCCTCAGCGGCCAGCGTCTATGGCATGAGATCAATACCGATGCTCTCGACGCAGCGTTGCTGCTGTTCTGCCCAACGCCGACGCAGTCCCTGGCAGATGAAGCCGCGTGGCGCCTGCTGGCGCACCTGCTCCAAGGGCCGTTCTACCAACGTGTGCGGGTAGAGCTGCAAATCGGCTACGCGGTGTTCAGCGGTATCCGACAAATTAACGGGCAAACCGGCCTGCTGTTTGGCGTGCAATCCCCCAGTGTTTCCCTTGAAGGGATCATGGAGCACCTGCGGACTTTCCTCGCACAATTGCCAACATTGATCGACGCCAGCGACAACCTCGGCCACCCGGCGTTGGTGCAACAATTCACCGCGCAGGCGCTGCCCATCGCCCAGGCCGCCGAATTGTTGTGGCAGGCGCGCCTGGCCGGCCATCCGTCGGATTATCTCGCGCGGCTTCAACACGCAATCCAAGCCCTTAGCCGGGAGGACTTGCAACGCGCCGCCCAACAGTTACAGGACGCTGCAGGTGGCTGGCACTGTATCGCCAACGGCCCGCGCATTAGCGATGGTTGGCAATCGGCGGGCTGATCATTGCCGCCCCTGCAATAGGCTTTTTCCACCAAGACAGCGCTAACTTTTAAAAAAATGCGTAATATTCCTACGAGCACATCTGAACATCTCCGATTGGAGGTGGACTATATGTATTACTTGGTAGTAAACGTCCCATCCCTTCGTAGGAGTAAGAATATGACTTGGTCCAAACCTGCTTACACTGATCTGCGCATCGGTTTCGAAGTCACTATGTACTTCGCCAGCCGCTGATTGGCTGGGTAATACAACGCCTCGGCCCGTCCGGGGCGTTTTTGTTTTCAGCTTTGCTTGATGGAGCGGCCATGTTTGTCCAGATTCTAGGTTCCGCCGCCGGCGGCGGCTTCCCGCAGTGGAACTGCAACTGCGCGAACTGCGCAGGCTTTCGTGATGGCAGCCTGCGAGCTCAGGCGCGTACCCAGTCATCCATCGCGATTTCCGACGATGGCGTGAACTGGGTGCTGTGCAATGCCTCGCCGGATATCCGCGCACAACTGCAGGGCTTCGCGCCGATGCAACCCGGCCGCGCCCTGCGCGACACCGGCATCAGCGCGATCATCCTGATGGACAGCCAGATCGACCACACCACCGGCCTGCTGAGCCTGCGCGAAGGTTGCCCGCACCAGGTGTGGTGTACCGACATGGTCCATGAAGACCTCAGCAGCGGTTTCCCGCTGTTCACCATGCTCACCCATTGGAATGGCGGCCTGGCCTGGAACCGCATCGAGCTGGACGCCAGCTTCACCATCCCGGCCTGCCCCAACCTGCGTTTCACCCCGCTGCCGCTGCGCAGTGCCGCACCTCCGTATTCGCCGCACCGCTTCGACCCGCACCCCGGCGACAATATCGGCCTGATCGTCGAAGACCTGCGCACCGGCGGTAAACTGTTCTACGCCCCGGGCCTGGGCAAGGTTGACGCGCCGTTGCTGGACATCATGGCCGGCAGCGACTGCCTGCTGGTGGACGGCACCATGTGGGACGATGATGAAATGCAGCGCCGTGGCGTCGGCACCCGCACCGGCCGCGAGATGGGCCACCTGTCGCAGAACGGCCCCGGCGGCATGCTCGAAGTGCTGGAACACCTGCCGAAGCAGCGCAAGGTCCTTATCCACATCAACAACACCAACCCGATCCTCGATGAAGATTCTCCCGAGCGAGCCGAGCTGGTGCGGCGCAATGTCGAAGTGGCTTACGATGGCATGAGCATTGAACTGTAGGAGCGAGCTTGCTCGCGAAAAACGCAAGAACACCGCAGATATTCAGGGTGCACGCGTCACCGTTAACGACCTTCGCGAGCAAGCTCGCTCCCACAGGAGACCCATATGACTGATATACCGATGAGCACCGATGCATTTGAAAAAGCCCTGCGGGCCAAGGGCGCCTTCTACCATATCCATCACCCGTACCACGTGGCGATGTATGAAGGCCGCGCCACCCGCGAGCAGATCCAGGGCTGGGTCGCGAACCGTTTCTACTATCAGGTGAACATTCCGCTGAAGGATGCCGCGATCCTGGCTAACTGCCCGGACCGCGAAATCCGTCGCGAGTGGATTCAGCGCCTGCTCGACCATGATGGCGCCCCCGGCGAAGACGGCGGCATCGAAGCCTGGCTGCGCCTGGGCCAGGCCGTCGGCCTCGATCCGGACCAACTGCGCTCCCAGGAACTGGTGCTGCCCGGCGTGCG
This sequence comes from Pseudomonas marginalis, assembly GCF_024169655.1. Classification (GTDB taxonomy): domain Bacteria; phylum Pseudomonadota; class Gammaproteobacteria; order Pseudomonadales; family Pseudomonadaceae; genus Aquipseudomonas; species Aquipseudomonas paraveronii. The sequence continues at coordinate 5,668,545 of NZ_JALJWV010000001.1, forward strand.
CTTTGCGGTGGACGCCTACGTCAACTTCGCCCGCCGTGCGCGCTGGCAGGAAGCCGCCAGCAGTTCGCTGACCGAACTGTTCGCGCCGCAGATCCACCAATCGCGCCTCGACAGCTGGCCGCAGCATTACCCGTGGATCGACCCCACCGGCTATGAGTATTTCCGCACGCGCCTGGGCCAGGCCCGCCGCGATGTCGAACATGGCCTGGCGATCACCCTGCAGCACTACACCACCCGTGAAGGCCAGGAGCGCATGCTGGAAATTCTGCAGTTCAAACTGGACATCCTGTGGAGCATGCTCGATGCCATGAGCATGGCCTACGAACTGAATCGCCCGCCGTATCACAGCGTGACCGAGCAGCGGGTCTGGCATAAAGGGATCACCCTATGAGCTTTGATCGCAGCAGGACACCGGTCTGGCGCCAGGGCTATCGCTTCCAGTACGAGCCTGCGCAAAAAGGCCATGTGCTGCTCTACCCGGAAGGCATGATCAAGCTCAACGACAGCGCCGCGTTGATTGGCGGGTTGATCGACGGTGAGCGCAACGTCACGGCGATCATTGCCGCGCTGGATAAACAATTCCCGGGTGTGCCTGAGCTCGGTGACGACATCGAGCAATTCATGGAGGTCGCCCGTGCTCAGCACTGGATCACGCTTGCCTGAACAACCGGCCATCGGTCTGCCGCTGTGGCTGCTCGCCGAGCTGACCTATCGCTGCCCGCTGCAGTGCCCGTATTGCTCCAACCCGCTGGATTTCGCCGAGCAGGGCAAGGAGCTGAGCACCGAGCAGTGGATCAAAGTGTTTCGCGAAGCACGCGAGATGGGCGCCGCGCAGTTGGGCTTTTCCGGCGGTGAGCCGCTGGTGCGCCAGGACCTCGCCGAACTGATTGCCGAAGCGCGCAAACTGGGCTTCTACACCAACCTGATCACTTCCGGCATCGGCTTGACCGAGCAGAAGATCAGCGATTTCAAAAAGGCGGGGCTGGACCATATCCAGATCAGCTTCCAGGCCAGCGACGAACAGGTCAACAACCTGCTGGCCGGCTCGAAAAAGGCCTTCGCACAAAAGCTCGAAATGGCTCGCGCGGTGAAGGCCCACGGCTATCCGATGGTGCTGAACTTCGTCACCCATCGGCACAATATCGACAAGATCGACCGCATCATCGAGCTGTGCATTGCACTGGAGGCGGACTTCGTCGAACTCGCCACCTGCCAGTTCTACGGCTGGGCGCAGCTCAATCGTGTGGGGTTGTTGCCGACCCAGGAACAACTGGTGCGCGCCGAACGTATCACCAACGAATACCGCGCCAAGCTCGAAGCCGAAGGGCACCCGTGCAAGCTGATTTTCGTCACCCCGGATTACTACGAAGAACGCCCGAAAGCCTGCATGAACGGCTGGGGCAGTATCTTTCTGACCGTCACTCCGGATGGAACCGCCCTGCCCTGCCACGGTGCCCGACAGATGCCGGTGCAATTTCCCAATGTGCGTGACCACAGCATGCAGCACATCTGGTACGACTCCTTCGGTTTCAACCGCTTTCGCGGCTACGACTGGATGCCCGAACCGTGCCGCTCATGCGATGAAAAAGAAAAGGACTTCGGCGGCTGCCGTTGCCAGGCGTTCATGCTGACCGGCGATGCGAGCAACGCTGACCCGGTGTGCAGCAAATCCGAGCACCACGGCATTATCCTTCAAGCCCGGGAAGACGCCGAACACGCCACCCAGACCATTGAGCAACTGGCCTTTCGCAATGAGCGCAACTCCCGGCTCATCGCAAAAGGCTGAGAGCCTCAGCGCTTGGCGATGATGTACACCGCGTGGATGATGCCTGGGAAGTAACCGCACAAGGTCAGCAGAATATTCAGCCAGAACGCGCCGGCGAAACCCACTTGCAGGAACACACCCAGTGGCGGCAACAGAATGGCGATGATGATGCGAATGATGTCCATGGGGTCAGCTCCTGAAAATCGGCTCGTGTGAGCCGTCTAGCTAATCGACCTTGGACGTTCGTGAGGGTTCAGTGGGATCTGGCACTGCGGCCATCCTTCTCTGAACAAAAAAAAACGCCCCCAGCCAAAACAAACAGGCTGGGGGCGCCGCGTATACCGCGAGACGGTTCAGGAATTAGGGGTCAAACGGCGATGCCCTTGCGGCATTGCACCTGTGCGGTACGCACCCGGGAAAAAGCGTGAGTCAGGCGCAGGAGCATTTCGTCGATGTCGCTTTTGCTCACCGTTAGGGCCGGGGTGAAGCGCAGGCAGTTGGGTTGCGGGGCGTTGAGGATCAGTCCTTCGTCCAGAGCGGCTTTTACCACCGCGTCTGCAGAATCATCCGACAACGTCAGTCCCCACATCAGGCCGTGGCCGCGCAATTGACCGTGGCCGTAGCGGTAAGCCAGGCGGGCAAGACCTTCGCCGAGGTAGCAACCAGATTCTCGTACATGTTCGAAGAAACCGTGCCCCAGCACGGTATCGAGTACCGCCACCCCGGCCGAGGCCATCAGCGCATTGCCATGATGGGTGCCTTCCAGCTCACCGACTTCGAAGCAACAGGCTTTGCCGCGCGCCAGCAGTGCCGCCAGCGGCACACCACCGCCCAGGCCTTTGCCGAGCGCAATGATGTCGGCGCGCACACCGTATTGTTCTTCGGCAAGCAAGGTGCCGCAACGGCCGATACCGGTTTGCACTTCATCGAGGATCAGCAGAATACCCAGCTCGCGGCACAGTCGCTCGACACCCTTGAGGTAATGCTCGGTCGCGAGGATAACGCCGGCTTCGCTCTGGATCGGCTCCAGCATGATGGCAACGGTTTGCGCGTCAACGGCCGCGTGCAGCGCCGCCAGATCGTTGAGCGGGACGTGGCTGAAGCCCGGCAGCTGCGGTTCAAAGCGGTTTTCGCGGCTGCTCGCCGAAGCCGACATCGCCGCAAAGCTGCGCCCATGGCAACCGTTGCTGGCGCTGATGATGCGATAAGCGCCACCGCGATACAGCTGGCCCCACTTGCGCGCCAGTTTGATCGCCGCTTCGCAGGCTTCCGCGCCGCTGTTGAGCAAATACGCCTGGTCGCTGCCGGTGCGGTGGCACAGGCGGTCGACGAGGTTGAGTTGGGGGCGGTTATGCAAGCCGTGACCGGGATTGATCAGCGCATAGGCCTGGTCGGCCAGGGCCCTGATCAATACCTGCGGGCTGTGGCCGAGGCTGTTGGCCGCGCAGCCCTGGCTGAAGTCCAGATAGGCGCGATCATCGCTGTCCCACAACCAGGAACCCTGGCCGCGCACGAAGACCTGCGGGGGGCGCGCTACGGTAGGCATCAAGCATTCACTGGGAAAATCTTCGCCGCAAGCATCCAGGATCAGGTCATCCAGACTGGCCGCCGAGCGGCGCAAATTGAACAGATTCACACTTTTCCTCCCATGGCAACCACGCCGTGGTCGGTGAACCCCGCAAAACCTGCCTGGAGGTTTTTTGCCTTGCCTATGCAAACACCATCAACATAAACGCTAATCATCGCCCGATCTGGCCCTGTAAGCCTTGTGGATAGGCGCTAGACTAGGCGTCTCGGGGGCCAACGGCCATTTCGATTTTCCAGCTTTTTCGATAAGAATTACTTATGGATTTTAAGCAACTGCGTTATTTCGTCGCGGTGTATGAGGAAGGCCACGTAGGCCGTGCCGCTGGGCGTCTGTCGATCTCCCAACCGGCGCTGTCACAGCAGATCCGCCAGTTGGAGCAAAACCTCGATGTGAGCCTGTTCGAGCGCAGCAGCAAGCGCCTGCTGCCGACCCTCGCAGCCCATACGTTATACAACCACGCCTTGCCGTTGATCGATGGCATGCAGCAAGCCGTAGAGGCATTGCGCAACTTCAAGGGCCAGGCATTGCGCACCTTGGCCATCGGCGTGCTGCAAACCGTACACACCAGCCTGGTGCCGCAAATGCTCGAGCGCGTGCGCAAGGCCCAGCCGCACCTGGTGGTGCAAATCTACGAACTGACCGGGATTGAAATTGAACGGCGCCTGCTCAACGGCTCGCTGGACATCGGCATCAGTTACCTGCCGCCCCGCCAGCCAGGGTTGCACGGCGTGCTGCTGTATGAAGATGAGCTGAAGGTGGTCATCCCGGAGGATCACCCCCTGCGTGAATTCAAGAAAGTCTCCCTGACACAGGCGGCCGAGTTGCCGATGTTACTGCTGGGGGAGGAGTTTCAGATCAGGCAGATCTGGCAGGGCCAACTGTCCAACCTCGGGCGGCGCCCGCAGGTGCAGGCGGAGTTGAATACCATGGTGGGGATTCTCGACAGCCTGCCTCATACCAAATTGGCCACGGTGCTACCGGGACGCTCCCAGGACGAACACAACAGCAAGGCGCTGCTGTGGAAACCCTTGAGTGAACCCAGGGTGCCATTGAAAGTCGGGTTGGTGTGCCGCGATGTGCAGCGCCAGCAAGCGACGTTGGCGTTGCTGCGCACCTTGCTGGAGGACGTGATGAATGCCCCGCAGGTGCCGGCCTGACTTTTTCGCGGGCAAAAGAAAACCCCGCCGAGGCGGGGTTTTGCAGACTGTTTCCCTGACATCCATTTCACTCCGCCATCCTGGCAGAATCCTACGTGTCCGTGTTGTTGCTTTGCGCTTCCTGCGCGACGTCCATGTGAAGTAGATTATCCGTGGATCCAATTTGGCGATAGAGGACGATTAGCAGCACGTCATGTAAGAGAATGCTTACAAAGCCTCTACACCCTTAGAACAGGGACTCATCCAACAAAAACAGCGATTCGCTACCGGCTTTTACAGACGCACTCAACGAGTGAATACGCGGCAGCAGACGGGCAAAGTAGAAGCGTGCAGTGCCCAACTTGCTGGCGTAGAAGTCTTCCTCGGCCTCTTTACCCAGCGCCGCCTTGGCCATCATTGCCCACATGTAGGCGTAGGCCATGTATCCGAATGCATGCAAATACTCCACCGAGGCCGCACCGATTTCATTCGGGTTGCTCTTGGCGCGATCCAGCACCCAGGCCGTCAATTCATCCAGGCTATCCACTGCGGCGTTGAGCGGCGTGGTGAACTCGGCCAGCTCCGCGCCTGCGGTGGCGGTGAACTGGCGGATCTCATCAGCGAACAAGGTGTAGAACGCACCGCCACTGCCGACGATCTTGCGTCCCATCAGGTCCAGAGCCTGAATGCCGTTGGTGCCTTCGTAGATCTGGGTGATGCGCACATCACGCACCAATTGCTCCTGGCCCCACTCGCGGATGTAACCGTGGCCGCCAAAGACTTGTTGGCCGAGCACCGTGGTTTCCAGGCCCAGATCGCTCAGAAACGCCTTGGCCACCGGGGTCAGCAAGGCCACCAGGTTATCCGCGCGCTCGCGGGCGGCGGCATCTTCGCTGAACTTGGCGATATCCAGCTGCATCGCCACATACGTGGAGAATGCACGTCCGCCTTCGTTCGACGCCTTCATGGTCAGCAGCATGCGACGCACGTCCGGGTGGACGATGATCGGGTCGGCGACTTTATCCTTGGCCTGCGCGCCGGTCGGCGCACGGCTCTGCAGACGGTCGCGCGCGTATTCAATCGCGTTCTGGTAGGACCGCTCACCGGACGCCAGGCCCTGGATGCCTACGCCCAGGCGCTCGTAGTTCATCATGGTGAACATCGCCGCCAGACCACGGTTAGGCTCACCCACCAGGTAACCCACGGCTTGGTCAAAGTTCATCACGCAGGTCGCCGAGGCCTGAATCCCCATCTTGTGTTCGATGGAGCCACAGCTCACCGGGTTACGCGCGCCCAGGCTGCCGTCGGCATTGACCATGAACTTCGGCACCAGGAACAACGAGATGCCCTTGGGACCGGCCGGGGCATCCGGCAGTTTGGCCAGCACCAGGTGGATGATGTTCTCGGTGAGGTCGTGTTCGCCGCCAGTGATGAAGATCTTGGTGCCGCTGATGGTGTAGGAACCGTCCGCCTGAGGCTCGGCCTTGGTGCGGATAATGCCCAGATCGGTGCCGGCATGGGCCTCGGTCAGGCACATGGAACCGGCCCACTTGCCGGAGTACATATTCGGCAGGTAGGTTGCCTTGAGCGCTTCACTGGCGTGGGTGTTGATCGATACGCAGGCGCCGGAGGTCAGCATCGGGTACAGGCCGAAGGCCAGGCTCGACGAGTTGATCATCTCTTCGACTTGCGCCGACACCGCCTTGGGCATGCCCATGCCGCCAAAGACCGGATCACCGCCTACGCCCACCCAGCCGCCTTCGGCGTAGGTGGTGTAGGCCTGTGGAAAGCCGTCCGGGGTGCTGACAACCGTGTCTGCCCAGCGGCAGCCCTGTTCATCGCCGCTGCGGCTGAGCGGGGCGATGGATTTGGCGGTGACTTTGCCCGCCTCTTCGAGGATTGCCTCAACGGTTTCGGCGTCGACCGTGTCTGCCAATGCCGGCAATTGGGCCCAAAGTGTGGCGACCTCAAAAACTTCGTTGAGGACGAAGCGCATATCACGCAGCGGCGCTTTGTAATCAGCCATGGCAAACCTCGTGAGAACGTGAAAAGTGATTCGATAGGGTCGGTTTTACAGGCGCCGAGTGTACCCGAACAACTTTTCAGACACATAGGGTCCACTTGTGACCGCTTGGTATTTTTAGGTCATCACAAGCCAAATGCTTCCGCAGGCAGACTCATCAGGCACTCGCTGCCCGCCTCCACGGCGGCCCGGTGGGTGGCGGTGCGTGGCAATAAGCGCTTGAAGTAGAAGTCGCAGGTGGCCAGCTTGGCCTTGGCAAACTCGGCATCATCATGCGTCTGCGCCGCGATCGCCATGCGCAGCCACAGATAGGCGAGGATGATGTAGCCGCTGTACATCAAGTAGTCCACCGCGGCAGCGCCCACTTCGTCAGGGTTTTTCATCGCGGCCATGCCGACCTTGGTCGTCAGCTCACCCCATTGCTGGTTCAGTTGATCGAGTTGCGCCACATATGCCTTGAGCTGCGCATGCTCGGCATTCGCCTCGCAGAACTTATGCACAATCCGCGTAAAACCGCGCAGCAGCTTGCCCTGGCTGCCCAACACCTTGCGCCCCAGCAAGTCGAGCGCCTGAATGCCGTTGGTGCCTTCGTAGATCGGCGCAATCCGGCAATCGCGCACCAACTGCTCCATGCCCCACTCGCGAATAAAACCATGGCCGCCGAACACCTGCATGCCGTGGTTGGTCACCTCCAGCCCGGTGTCGGTCATGAAGGCTTTGCAGATCGGCGTAAGGAACGCCAGCAGGTCTTCGGCTTCCTGGCGCTGGCCGGCGTCGCGGCTCAAGTGCGCGGTGTCGAGCAGTTGCGCGGTGAAATAGGTCAGCGCCCGGTTGCCTTCGTTGAACGCCTTCATGGTCAGCAGCATGCGCCGCACGTCGGGGTGGACGATGATCGGGTCGGCGGCTTTTTCCGGGGCCTTGGCGCCGGTCAGCGCGCGCATTTGCAAGCGGTCGTTGGCGTATTTGATCGCGCCCTGAAAGCTCGCTTCGCCATTGCACAGCCCTTGCATCCCGGTGCCGAGGCGCGCGTGGTTCATCATGGTGAACATGCAGTTGAGGCCTTTGTTCGCCTCGCCGATCAAAAAGCCCTTGGCGCCGTCGAAGTTCAGCACACAGGTGGCCGAGGCCTTGATCCCCATCTTGTGCTCGATGGAGCCGCAATGCACCGCGTTGCGCTCGCCCGAATCCGCATGGAACTTGGGCACGATAAACAGCGAGATGCCTTTGGTGCCGGCCGGGGCATCCGGCAGCTTGGCCAGCACCAGGTGGATGATGTTGGCGCTCAGGTCGTGCTCACCGGCGGAGATGAAGATCTTGCTGCCGCTGACCGCATAGCTGCCATCCGCCTGGGGCACGGCGCGGGTCTTGATCAGGCCCAGGTCGGTGCCGCAGTGGGCTTCGGTCAGGCACATGGTGCCGGTCCATTCACCGGCAGTGAGTTTGCTCAGGTAGGTGGCTTTCTGCTCAGCGGTGCCGTGGGCGTGGATCGCCGACATCGCGCCGTGGGTCAGCCCCGGGTACATGCCCCAGGACGTGTTGCTGGAGCCGATCATTTCGCTGAGCACCAGCCCGAGGGATTGCGGCAGGCCTTGGCCACCGTAGGCCGGGTCGGCCGCCACGCCGTGCCAGCCGCCTTGCACATACTGGGCGAAGGCTTCCTTGAAGCCCTTGGGCGTGGTCACCACACCCTTGTCGAAATGGCAGCCTTCTTCATCGCCGCTGCGGTTGAGTGGCGCGAGCACGTTCTCGCAAAATTTCGCACCTTCTTCGAGGATCGCGCTGACCATGTCCGGGCTGGCGTCCGTCGCGCCAAGGGCGGCGTAGTGAGCGTGGAAATCAAACACATTGTCGATCAGAAAGCGCATGTCGCGCAGGGGAGCTTTGTACTCAGGCATGGCAATGTCTCCGGCAGCAGATGGTTTCAACCTACTGCCGGCCGCCGCCCCGAACAATCACTGTAGCGCCGCTGAATACAGCGCCATCACTCAACCGGCAGCACTCTGCGTGCGCACCGCGCCACGGCGGGTTTGCCCGGCCGCGACCACGCAGTTACGCCCGGCGCCCTTCGCGGCATACAGCGCCTGGTCGGCGGATTTGAGCACCTCTTCGGACGTGCGGTGCTCGGCCTGGCGCTCGGCCACGCCGATGCTGACGGTCACCGACACACTCGACGCGCCGCTGCCTGCGCGCCGCTGGCGGCCTTGCAGGTCATCCTGCGGGCGGTCCGGGTTGCGCAGCTTGATGTCGTAGTTGGCGATGATCTCGCGGATTTCTTCCAGGTGCGGCATGCACTCATCCAGGGTCTTGCCGGCAAACACCACGGCGAACTCTTCACCGCCATAACGGTAAGCGCGCCCGCCGCCATTGACCTTCGACAGCTTGCTGGCCACCAGGCGCAGCACCTGGTCCCCTACGTCGTGACCATGGGTGTCGTTGAAACGCTTGAAGTGGTCGACGTCGCTCATCGCCAGCACATAGTTGCGTCCCAGCCGCTGCATGCGCTCGTTGAGCGCGCGCCGCCCCGGCAGGCCGGTCAGCTCGTCGCGAAACGCCATCTGATACGCCTCGTGAGCCACTGCGGCGGCAATCATCAGCATCACCTGACTGCACATGATGTTCAGGGTGAACGGCAGGATAAACGTCTGCGGCAACATCCAGAACAGCCCGATCAGCCCGACCATCTGCGCCGCGTGCAACGGACGCGGTAGGTACCAGTACTGCGCCGCCAAGGTCAAAAAGCCGATCAGGAACATCGGGTATGACAGCTGGATCAGGCTCATCCAGGTGCCATGCAGCGCCGGCCAGCGAATTTCCGCGAGCCAGTTCAGCAGCGCCTGGGGATAACTTTGCTCCAGGGCCAACGCGACGCTGCCAATAGCCAGCAGCACCGCACAGCGCGCGACAAAATCACGGAACAAGTGGGTTTTTTCCTGCCACAGCGCATAGAGACTGAACAGCAGCGGCAGCAACAGGCAACACAAGTGGAACACCACGGCGGCGTCTTCGCGCACGCGGCCGTTGTCGCGGTAGAAGTCGGTCTGGGTATCGAGCAGGAAGTAGGCGATATACACCGTGATCATCAGGAACAGTTCACGCTGGCGACGATAGACCGCGCAATACGAACCGCCGAGCAACAGCACCAGGGTCGGCAACACGTTGAACAGCGAGGTGAAGAAGACGTTGAGATCTTTGACATACGCAGCCGAGAGCCCGGCCAGTAACAGCAGCAGTGAAGGTAGGAAATGACTGAAACGTAAAGCGGACGCGCGTGACAAGGGTAAAACTCCGACCCGCCAGGAATGATGGCACTGTGCCAAAGCCCAGACAGTTAAACATACCCTGCCCGGCCTGTATCACATTGCCATCACTGTAACGGCAGACCATCGCAATCCCTGAGCGCTGCGCTGTGTTTTTTATCGCGCAAAAAAAAACCGTCGCCCCGAGAAGGAGCGACGGTTTTTCAAGTGGGCTCGGTGAGGCTTAGTAAGCCAGGCCGAAGTCCTCTTCTTTCATGTCCATCAGGTTGTTGGCGCCCGACAGCATGGTGACCACGTGAGTACGGGTACGCGGCAGGATGCGCTGGAAGTAGAAGCGTGCGGTCTGCAGCTTGGCGGTGTAGAACGCCGCTTCGCTGGTGCCGGCTGCCAGTTTCTCGGCCGCCAGACGCGCCATGTCGGCCCAGAAGTAAGCCAGGCAGGCATAACCGGAGTACATCAGGTAGTCCACCGAAGCGGCACCGACTTCTTCACGGTCTTTCATCGCCGCCATGCCGACCTTCATGGTCAACTCGCCCCACTCTTTGTTCAGCGCAGCCAGCGGTGTCACGAACTCTTTGACCGCTTCGTTGCCTTCGTTGGCCTGGCAGAACTTGTGCACGATCTTGGTGAAGCCCTTGAGCGCTTCGCCTTGGGTCATCAGCACTTTACGGCCGAGCAGGTCCAGCGCCTGGATGCCGGTGGTGCCTTCGTACAGCATCGAAATGCGGCTGTCGCGCACGTTCTGCTCCATGCCCCACTCGGCGATGAAGCCGTGACCGCCGTAGATCTGCACGCCGTGGTTGGCGGATTCAAAACCGACTTCGGTCATGAACGCCTTGGCGATCGGGGTCATGAATGCCAGCAGGCCATCGGCCTGTTTCTTGGCTTCGTCGTCGGTGCCGTACTTGACGATGTCCACTTGCTTGGCGGTGAAGTACACCATCGCACGGTTACCTTCAGCGAAGGCTTTCATGGTCAGCAGCATGCGGCGCACGTCGGGGTGGACGATGATCGGGTCGGCGGCCTTGTCCGGCGCTTTCGGGCCAGTCAGGGAGCGCATTTGCAGGCGGTCACGCGCATATTTCAGGCCGCCCTGGAAGCCGATTTCAGCGTGGGCCAGGCCTTGCAGCGCGGTGCCCAGGCGAGCGGTGTTCATAAAGGTGAACATGCAGTTCAGGCCTTTGTTCGCCGGGCCGATCAGGAAACCGGTGGCCGCGTCGAAGTTCATCACGCAGGTGGCGTTACCGTGGATGCCCATCTTGTGTTCCAGGGAACCACAGGTCACCGCGTTGCGCGCACCGATCGAGCCATCGGCGTTCGGCAGGAATTTGGGCACGATAAACAGCGAGATACCTTTGGTGCCAGCCGGTGCGTCCGGCAGGCGCGCCAGTACGATGTGGACGATGTTATCGGCCATGTCGTGTTCGCCGGCCGAGATGAAGATCTTGGTGCCGGAGACTTTATAGGTACCGTCGGCCTGAGGTTCGGCCTTGGTGCGCAGCATGCCCAGGTCGGTGCCACAGTGTGGCTCGGTCAGGCACATGGTGCCGGTCCATTCGCCCGACACCAGTTTGGTCAGGTAGGCGTCTTGCTGCTCGGGGGTGCCGTGCTCGGAGATAGTGTTCATCGCGCCATGGGACAGGCCTGGATACATGCCCCACGACCAGTTGGCTTCGCCGACCATTTCGCTGACCGCCAGGCCCAGGGATTCCGGCAGGCCTTGGCCACCGTGCTCCACGTCGTGAGCCAGGCTCGGCCAGCCGCCTTCGACGAACTGTTTGTAGGCTTCTTTGAAACCAGCAGGGGTCTTAACGCCTGACTCGCTCCAGGTACACCCTTCGATGTCACCCACGCGGTTCAACGGTGCCAGTACTTGCTCACAGAACTTGGCGCCTTCTTCGAGAATGGCGTCAACCATGTCCGGAGTAGCGTCCTGGCAAGCCGGCAGGCTCTGATAGTGCGCTTCATAGCCGAGCAGTTCGTCACGAACGAAGCGAATATCACGCAAGGGGGCCTTGTAGTCAGGCATAGCGATAAACCTCTGCTGATGTATCTGGGATGAACAACCGCGTGGAATTTGTTGTTGCGGTCAAACAGGTGTTTGAAACATACGTTTACGACCTGGGGATGTCAAGCGTCGTCCCGCTGCCGTTTGTCATGACACCGGTCAAGCGCGCGCACGGCGACGCCTGCGGCGAGGTGCCACAAGAGTTATCAGAAAAAACAGACGATGTCGGCGCTCGCGGTGTACCGGGTACACCGCATTGCCATAGGGAGGTCAGGCGAAGGTGTCGATCAACGTGCCGAGCATTTGATCGGAAGCCTTGGCGACTTTTGCGCCCAGCTCCACTTGAAACTTGCCTTGGGCCATTTCGACCATATTGCTCGCCGAGTTGCTCGGCTGGGCGCGGTCATTGGCCCGCAGCAAGTCGCTCTGGGCGTCCGACGGCTGGGTAGTGGCGGCGCTGGCAATCCTGCCGGCGGCCTGGTCGACGCGGCTCTGCCCGGCTTGAATCGTGCTCAGGCCTGAATAAAACGCGCTGCTGCCAGAAATTTCCATGGCGTGGACCTGCTGAGAGAATCGTGAAGTTGAATTGAAGCAGACATCCTGGCAAAAGGCCCGTCAAAAACACTAATGGCATAATGCCTTGCCGATAGCCAAAATCAGTCAAGCAGGTCCAAGTGCAGGTACTCGGCCACCGCGTTGCTGCCGGCGTGCTTGAGTTTGGGCACCCGCCCCAGGCACGGCGCGGGTAAGCGTTCGGCCAGGGTGGCGAGGTTTTCTTCCAGACGAGAGGTCTTCGGCTCGATGATATTCGCCACCCAACCGGCCAGCGACAGACCGTCGCGCGCAATGGCTTCGGCCGTGAGCAGCGCATGGTTGATGCAACCCAGGCGCACACCCACCACCAGGATCACCGGCAACTGCAGCGCCATGGCCAGGTCGGACAGGTTGTCCTGATCGGCCAACGGCACACGCCAGCCGCCCGCGCCTTCGATCAGGGTGAAATCGGCTTTTCGGTCGAGGATCTGCTGCATCGGTTTGAGCAGCGATTGCACCGTCAGCGCAACGCCCGCCTCGCGCGCGGCCAGGTGCGGCGCGATGGCCGGCTCGAACGCCACCGGGTTGACCTCGGCGTAGCTCAACGGCAACGAACACTCGGCCAGCAGCGCCAGCGCATCGGCGTTGCGCAAGCCTTTGGCGGTGACCTGGCAACCGGAAGCCACCGGCTTGCCGGCGGCGGTGCTTTTGCCGGCCAGGCGCGCGGCATGCAGCAGGCCGGCGGCGATGGTGGTCTTGCCGACATCCGTATCGGTGCCGGTGATGAAATAAGCGGCGCTCATAGCGGTTTCTCCAGCACGGCGTACACCACTTGGTAGGTGGCCGGCAGGCCCTGGGCCTGGCGGAACTGCTCGTAGGCGTCGATCAGTGCAACAACCCGCGCACGGCCCGTCAACCCGCCCGGCCGCCCCGGGTTGAGATTGTGCGCGCCAAGCGCTTTCAATTCATGAGTCAGGCTGCGCACATCCGGGTAATGCAACACATGGGCACGCCGCTCCAGGCTCAGTACCTGGAAGCCGCTGGCCGCGCACAGCTGTTGATAGGCCTCGAAGGTGCGGAAGCGGTTGACGTGGACCAGCCCGTCCGCCGCGCGCCAGCTTTCGCGCAACTCGTCCAATGTGCCCACGCACAAGCTGGCGAACGCCAGCACGCCGCCCGGTTGCAGCACGCGATAGGCTTCGCTGAGCACCGCCGCGAAATCCGCGCACCATTGCACCGCCAGGCTGGAGAAGATCAGCCCGCAACTGGCCGCCTGCAACGGCAGGCGCTCGGCATCACCGGCGATGAAATGCTGCGCGCCGCCCAACGGCCGCGCATGGTTGAGCATGCCTTGGGCAATATCCAGCGCCACACCTTGGCCGGCCGGCAGCCGATCGCTCAGCACGCGGCTGAAATAGCCGGTGCCGCAGCCCATGTCCAACCAGCGTTGCGCGCAGCAGGCCGCCGGCAGACGGGCCAGCAGTTCATGCCCCACGGCCCGCTGCAACTCGGCCACGCTGTCGTAACTGGCGGCGGCACGGGAAAAGGATGCCGCCACCTGGCGCTTGTCCGGCAACCCGCCCGGCAGGTAGGCATGGGCTAAATCAGTCATCAACGCACTCGTGCAAAAAAGCCTGGATGGCCCCCGCTACACCGTGGGGGTCCTCCAGGAGAAAAGCGTGACCGGCCTGTTCAATCAGACCGATTTCGACATCGGGAAGCAGGCTCAGCAGGTCGCTGGCGGCTTCGGCGGGCACCAACTCATCCAGGCCGGCGAACAGATGCAATTGCGGGCCGCGATAGGCAATCAAGGCGTCGCGGGTGTCCAGTTGAGCCAGCAACTCAAGGCCGCTCATCAACACGTTCGACGGCGTATTCGGCGCCCCACTGACCAGCAAACGCGCCAGCCCGCGCGGGTCTGCGGCGCCTTTGGCACACAACAGGCCGAAACGCTTGAGGGTGACCTGGGAGTCGGCATGGCAACCGGCGAGGAACGCATCGAAGGTCTCGCCAGGCATCGCGTTCGGCCAGCCATCATGGGCGACGAAACACGGGTTGCTCGCCAGGGTCAGCAACCCGCAACAACGCTCGCCGCGTCGCGCAGCCAGCTCCGAAGCGAGCATGCCGCCCAAAGACCAGCCACCGAGCCAGGCGTTGTCCGGCAAGGTCGCGTCGAGTTCGTCGAGCCATTCATCCAGGTCGCTGGAGCCCAACGCCGGCAACGGCTCGATCTGTACGCGCAGGTGTTCGTTCAGGCCGTGCAGTGCGGCGGCCAAGGGTTCCAGCGGCGAAACGCCGAGGCCCCAGCCGGGCAGCAATATCAGTCGATCACGCATGGTCGGGCTCCGTGGCACCTGACAAGCGGAAACACTCTTCCAATGCGTTTAACAATAGCTGCACCTGCGCCGCACTGTGGGCCGCCGTCAGCGTCACGCGCAAACGGGCGCTGCCGGCGGGCACGGTGGGCGGGCGGATCGCGGTGACCATCAGGCCGCGCTCGCGCAACATCCGCGACAACGCCATGGCCTTGGCACTCTCGCCGATGAGGATCGGCTGAATCGGCGTAAAGCTGTCCATCAGCGTCAGGCCGATCTGCTCGGCGCCGTGGCGGAACTGGCGGATCAGGCTGTTGAGGTGCTCGCGTCGCCAATGCTCGCTGCGTAGCAACTCCAGGCTTTTCAGGGTGGCGCAGGCCAGGGCCGGGGGTTGGCTGGTGGTATAGATGTAGGGCCGGGCGAACTGGATCAGGCTTTCGATCAAATCGTCACTGCCCGCGACAAAGGCGCCCGCAGTGCCGAACGCTTTGCCCAGGGTGCCGACCAGCACCGGCACGTCTTCCTGGGTCAAGCCGAAATGCTCGACGATGCCGCCGCCGTTCGCGCCCAGCGGGCCGAAGCCATGGGCATCGTCCACCATCAACCAGGCGCCTTTGGCCCGCGTTTCACGGGCCAGCGCCGGCAAGTCAGCGAGGTCGCCGTCCATGCTGAACACGCCATCGGTGACCACCAGGGTATTGCCGGTGGCTTTCTCCAGGCGCTTGGCCAGGCTGGCGGCGTCGTTGTGCAGGTAGCGATTGAAGCGCGCCCCGGACAACAGGCCGGCATCCAGCAATGAGGCATGGTTGAGACGGTCTTCCAGCACCGTATCGCCCTGCCCCACCAGCGCCGTGACCGCGCCGAGGTTGGCCATGTAACCGGTGGTAAACAACAACGCGCGCGGGCGCCCGGTGAGGTCGGCCAGGGCTTCTTCCAGTTCATGGTGCGGCGTGGCATGCCCGACCACCAAGTGCGAAGCGCCACCGCCCACGCCCCAACGGGACGCACCGGCACGCCAGGCCTCGATCACCTGCGGGTGATTGGCCAGGCCCAGGTAGTCGTTATTGCAGAACGCCAGTAACGGTTGACCGTCCACCACCACTTCCGGGCCTTGCGGGCTGTCCAGCAGTGGGCGCTGGCGGTAAAGGTGTTCGGCACGACGGGCAGCGAGACGCGCGGCGAGATCGAAAGACATGCAGGCCTCGGATTGGCAGGTTCAACTCGGTCAGAAAATGTGGGAGGGAGCTTGCTCCCGATGGCGGCGTATCAGTATGAAATGCATTAACTGACCCACCGCTATCGGGAGCAAGCTCCCTCCCACATTTGGATCAAACTGCGGCGTTGTAGAACTGCTCGCTGCTCTTCTGCTCAACCAACGCTTGCTCGATCGCCGCCTGGTGCACTTCATCGGCGTGTTCTTCACGCGCTTCCGGCAGGATGCCCAGGCGCGAGAACAGTTGCATGTCCTTGTCGGCCTGCGGGTTGGCGGTGGTCAGCAGTTTGTCGCCGTAGAAGATCGAGTTGGCGCCGGCGAAGAACGCCAGGGCCTGCATCTGTTCGTTCATCGCCTCACGGCCGGCCGACAGGCGCACATGGGATTGCGGCATCAGAATGCGCGCCACCGCCAGCATGCGGATAAAGTCGAACGGGTCGATGTCTTCGGCGTTTTCCAGCGGCGTCCCGGCCACCTTCACCAGCATATTGATCGGCACCGATTCCGGATGCTCCGGCAGGTTGGCCAGTTGGATCAGCAGGTTGGCGCGGTCGTCGAGGGACTCGCCCATGCCGAGAATGCCGCCGGAGCAGATCTTCATCCCCGAATCACGCACGTAGGCCAGGGTTTGCAGGCGCTCGGCATAGGTGCGGGTAGTGATGATCGAACCGTAGAATTCCGGCGACGTATCGAGGTTGTGGTTGTAGTAGTCGAGGCCGGCCTGAGCCAGGGCTTCGGTCTGGTCCTGGTCGAGACGGCCGAGGGTCATGCAGGTTTCCAGGCCCATGGCCTTCACGCCTTTGACCATCTGCAGCACATAAGGCATGTCTTTGGCCGACGGATGTTTCCACGCCGCGCCCATGCAGAAGCGGGTCGAACCGATGGCCTTGGCGCGGGCCGCCTCTTCGAGGACCTTCTGCACTTCCATCAGTTTTTCTTTTTCCAGGCCGGTGTTGTAGTGGCCCGACTGCGGACAATATTTGCAATCTTCCGGGCAGGCGCCGGTTTTGATCGACAACAGCGTCGACACCTGCACACGGTTCGCATCGAAATGCGCGCGATGCACGGTCTGCGCCTGGAACAACAGGTCATTGAACGGTTGCACGAACAGTGCTTTGACTTCAGCTAAGGACCAATCGTGACGCAGGGTGGCAGTGGAGCGGGCGCTCATGGGCGATTCCTTGATTATGCTTTGGCAAGCGCTGCGGGAAGGGCAATACCCACAGACACGACACGGATGCTCGGCATATTTAAGGAAGATTCATGCACTGTCAACCTGGACACAAACACCAAGTTTACATATGGTCAAAAAACATACAGCACTGTTTAATCTGCGACGAGGTCACTGAGTCGGCCGATTGTGTGTGCAACGTCTGCGAAACCGAGCTGCCCTGGCTGATGGAGCAGTGCGAGGTCTGCGCCCTGCCCTTGCCGATGGACGGTCTGATCTGCGGCCAGTGCCAGAAACACCCGCCGGCCTTTAAACAGGTCATCACCGCCTGGACCTACAGCTTCCCCATCGACACGCTGATCAGCCGGTTCAAGCATCAGGCGCGCTGGCCCCTCGGGCATCTGCTGGGCCGTTTGCTCGGACGCCACCTGCAACACCGCCTCGACAACACCGAACTGCCGCGCCCCGACTGCCTGTTGCCGGTGCCCATGGCGCGCAAACGCCTGCGCGAGCGCGGCTATAACCAGGCGCTGATGCTGGCGCGCTGGCTCAGCGCCGAGCTGCACATTGCCTACGATGAACACCTGTTGTTACGCCCCCATGAAACCGTCGCGCAACAGGCGCTCGACGCCAAGACCCGCCAACGCAACCTGCGCGGCGCCTTCGCCCTGGCGCGCGACATACCGGTACACGACCGCCACTTTGCGCTGGTCGACGACGTGCTCACCACCGGCGCAACCGCCCACAGCCTGGCACGCCTGTTGATGGACGCCGGGGCGCGGCAGGTTGACGTGTACTGCCTGGCCCGCACGCCCAAACCGGGCACCTGACTTGACTCCGCCCGGCCTTGCCCGCAACGTTCCGTTCATCTCATCGAAGCGTAGTCCCATGTCTCTGCCGACCTCCCTCAGCCAACACATCATCCGCCGCCCCCAGCGCATCGCCTTGCTGGCGCATATCGCCGAGCAGGGTTCGATCACCCGCGCGGCGAAGAGCGCCGGCTTGAGCTACAAGGCCGCCTGGGACGCCATCGACGAACTGAACAACCTCGCGCAAAAACCGCTGGTGGAACGCAGCGTTGGCGGCAAGGGCGGCGGCGGCGCCAAGCTGACGGCCGAAGGTGAGCGCGTACTGCGCCTCTATCAGCGCCTGCAAGTGTTACAGGCCGAAGTGCTCGGCTCGGACGAAGCCGCCAGTGACTTCAACCTGTTGGGCCGCCTGATGCTGCGCACCAGTGCGCGCAACCAGCTGCATGGCCAGGTCGTCGCCATCGAGCCTCACGGCCGCAATGATCTGATCCGCCTGCAACTGGCCGGCGGCCTGACCCTGACCGCGCAGATCACCCACGACAGCACGCAACGGCTGGAGCTGGAAGCCGGTGTTGAAGTGGTCGCCCTGATCAAGGCCGGCTGGCTGGAAGTGTGCGCCAGCGAGCACCCCGAAACACCTGGACACAATTGCCTGATCGGCAGCGTCGACGCCATTCTCGACGCCGAGGACGGCCCCAGCGAAGTGCGAATCGCCCTGCCCAACGGCCAGGTACTTTGCGCCCTGGCCCAGCCCCACGCGCTCAAGACCCTGGGCGCCGCCGAAGGCCAACCGATCCAGGTGCAATTCGCCCCGAGCAATGTGTTGCTCGGCACGCCCGTCTAGGCGGTAGCACTGCTGCGCCCGCCGTCAAACTGCAACAATTTCGTCATGCCCGCTCCTTATGGTGTCTGCAAAAACCGCAGGGAGCCTGACATGAGCCTATTAGAAGAAAACCAAGCCACCGACCTCGAACAGATGGTCGGCCTCACCCGCCGCCGCTTCATCGGCGCCGGTGCCCTGTGCGGTGCCGCAATGTTCCTCGGCGGCAACCTGCTGAGCCGCAGCGCGCTGGCCGTGAATGCCGCCAATGCCAGCCCGCTGCTGGGGTTCGCCAGCATCGCCGCCGCCACCAGCGACAGCATCACCCTGCCGCCCGGCTACAGCGCCTCGGTGCTGATCAGCTGGGGCCAGCCGCTGCACAAGAACGCCCCGGCGTTCGACCCGTCCGGCAACGGCACGGCCAAGGCCCAGGAGCAGCAGTTCGGTGACAACAACGACGGCATGAGCCTGTTCGCCTTCCCCGGCGACGACAACCGCGCGCTGATGGCGATCAATAACGAATACACCAACTACCGCTACCTCTTCGCCCACGGCGGCGCGCCGCAATCGGCCGAAGACGTGCGCAAGGCCCAGGCCAGTGAAGGTGTGTCGGTGATCGAAGTGCGCCGCCAGGGCGACACCTGGCAGTTCGTCCAGGACTCGCGCTACAACCGGCGCATCCACGGCAACTCGCCGATCCGCCTGAGCGGCCCGGCGGCCGGCCATGACTGGCTGAAAACCAGCGCCGACAAATCCGGCAAGAAAGCCCTCGGCACCTTCCAGAACTGCGCCAACGGCAAGACGCCGTGGGGCACTTATCTGACGTGCGAAGAGAACTTCACCGACTGTTTCGGCAGCAGCAACCCACAGCAAGCCTTCGACGCCGGGCAAAAGCGCTACGGCGTGGTCGCGGCCAGCAAAGACATCAACTGGCACCTGCACGACCCGCGTTTCGATATGGCCAAGAACCCCAATGAGCTCAATCGCCATGGCTGGGTGGTGGAAATCGACCCGTTCGACCCGCAGTCCACACCCGCCAAACGCACCGCCCTCGGCCGCTTCAAGCATGAAAATGCGGCCCTGGCGGAAACCCGCGACGGCCGCGCCGTGGTGTACATGGGCGACGACGAGCGCGGCGAGTTCATCTACAAGTTCGTCAGCCGCGACCCGATCAACCACCAGAACCCCAAGGCCAACAAAGACCTGCTCGACCACGGCACGCTGTTTGTGGCGATCTTCGACGCCGGCGACGGCAACGCCGACCACCCCCAGGGCAAAGGCCAGTGGGTCGAGCTGACCCACGGCAAAAACGGCATCGACGCCAGCACAGGTTTTGCCAGCCAGGCCGAAGTGCTGATCCACGCACGCCTGGCTGCCAGTGTGGTGAAAGCCACACGCATGGACCGCCCGGAATGGATCGTGGTCAGCCCCACCGATGGCCAGGTCTATTGCACCCTGACCAACAACGCCAAGCGTGGCGAAGACGGCCAGCCGGTCGGCGGTCCCAACCCACGCGAGAAAAACGTCTACGGCCAGATCCTGCGCTGGAAAGCCAATGCCGATGACCACGGCGCCGCCGATTTCACCTGGGATCTGTTTGTGGTCGCCGGCAACCCCGGCGTGCATGCCGGTACGCCGAAGAGCGGCTCGTCCAACATCAACCCGCAGAACATGTTCAACAGCCCCGACGGCCTGGGTTTCGACAAAGCCGGGCGCCTGTGGATCCTGACCGACGGCGACTACAGCAACAGCGGCGACTTCGCCGGCATGGGCAATAACCAGATGCTTTGCGCCGACCCGAGCACCGGGGAAATCCGTCGTTTCATGGTCGGGCCGGTGGCGTGCGAGGTGACGGGGATCAGCTTCTCGCCGGATCAGAAGACCTTGTTCGTGGGGATTCAGCATCCGGGGGAAACCGGTGGTTCGACCTGGCCGGAGCATCTGCCCAATGGTAAGCCGCGGTCGTCGGTGATGGCGATTCGGCGGGATGATGGGGGGATTGTTGGGGCCTGATAGACCGCCATCGGGGGCGAGCCCCCTCCCACAGTTGAAGGTATTCACAAATCAAAATGTGGGAGGGGGCTTGCCCCCGATAGCAATGCCACAGCCGCCCCCTATCTCAAGCCCGGTGCGTTACCATACCCGGCCGGACGCGGCGCCCTGCTGCGCGCAGGAGTTTGCATGGCCCATCCGTTTGAAACACTCACCCCCGACCTGGTGCTCGATGCTGTCGAAAGTATCGGCTTCCTCAGCGATGCGCGCGTATTGGCGCTCAACAGCTACGAAAACCGCGTGTATCAGGTGGGCATCGAAGACTCAGAACCGCTGATCGCCAAGTTCTACCGGCCGCAGCGCTGGACCAACGAGGCGATCCTCGAAGAACACAGCTTTACCTTCGAGCTGGCCGAGTGCGATGTGCCGGTGGTCGCGCCGATGATCCATAACGGCGCCAGCCTGTTCGAACACGCCGGGTTCCGCTTCGCCCTGTTTCCGCGCCGTGGCGGCCGGGCGCCGGAGCCGGGCAATCTGGACCAGCTCTATCGCCTTGGCCAGTTACTCGGGCGCTTGCACGCGGTCGGCGCGACCCGTCCGTTCGAACACCGTGAAGCCCTGGGCGTGAAGAACTTCGGCCACGATTCCCTCACCACCCTGCTCGAAGGCAACTTCATTCCCAAAAGCCTGCTGCCGGCCTACGAGTCCGTGGCCCGCGACCTGCTCAAGCGCGTGGAAGAGGTGTACAAGGCCACGCCGCACAAAAACATCCGCATGCACGGCGATTGCCACCCCGGCAACATGATGTGCCGCGACGAGATGTTCCACATCGTCGACCTCGATGACTGCCGCATGGGCCCCGCCGTACAGGACCTATGGATGATGCTCGCCGGCGACCGTCAGGAATGTCTGGGCCAGTTGTCGGAGTTGATGGACGGCTACCAGGAATTCCACGATTTCGACCCGCGTGAACTGGCGCTGATCGAACCGCTGCGCGCCTTGCGCCTGATGCACTACAGCGCCTGGCTCGCACGGCGCTGGGATGACCCGGCGTTCCCCCACAGCTTTCCGTGGTTCGGCAGCGAGCGGTATTGGGGTGATCAGGTGCTGGCGTTGCGCGAACAGTTATCGGCGCTCAACGAAGAACCGCTGAAACTGTTCTGACGGTTTCGCTTCCTGTAGGAGGGAGCAAGCCCCCTCCTACACAAAGCAAAGCAGACCCCACGCGCGGACAAATATCCTTACAATCGCGCTTTGTTAGCTGCCTAAGCAAGGATTCTGCAATGCACGCCGCCAACCCCCGCAAGGGCTACATCCTGGGCCTGAGTGCCTATGTCATCTGGGGTCTGTTCCCGCTCTACTTCAAAGCCATCGCCAGTGTCCCCGCCGCCGAAATCATCGTGCATCGCGTGCTGTGGTCAGCGCTGTTCGGCACGCTGTTGCTGATGGTCTGGAAACACCCCGGCTGGTTCCGCGAACTGCGCGACAACCCCCGGCGCCTGGCGATCCTGGCCCTCAGCGGGGCGTTGATTGCGGCTAACTGGCTGACCTATGTGTGGTCGGTGAACAGCGGACGCATGCTCGAAGCCAGCCTGGGTTACTACATCAACCCACTGGTGAACGTGTTGCTCGGCATGCTGCTCCTCGGCGAACGCCTGCGCCGCCTGCAATGGGTCGCCGTCGGGCTGGCAGCGGTGGGTGTGGCGCAGCAGGTGTGGCAGGTGGGCAGTTTGCCGTGGGTGTCGCTGGTGCTGGCGCTGACCTTCGGCTTCTACGGCCTGATCCGTAAGCAGGCGCCGGTCAAGGCGCTGCCGGGGCTGGTGGTGGAAACCTGGATGCTGGTACCGATCGCCGTCGCCTGGTTGCTGTTCAACCCCTCGGCACACAGCGCGCAACTGGCATTCTGGAGTACGTCCGAAGCCTGGTGGCTGGTGGCCGCCGGCCCGGTGACGCTGATTCCGCTGGTGTGTTTCAACGCCGCCGCACGGCACTTGCCCTACACCGCCCTGGGCTTTTTGCAGTACGTGGCACCGACCCTGGTGCTGCTCGAAGCGGTGCTGCTGTTTGGTGAACAACTGGCAACCAGCACGCTGATCGCCTTCGCCTTTATCTGGGCCGGCCTGGCGGTCTACAGCCTGGACGCGTGGCTGACAGTGCGCAAACGCTGATCAAATAACGTACAAATCCCTGCAAGCCACAGTCTGCCTGGCTTGCAGAGATCCACCCCAAGGTTATCCACAGCCTGATCCCCGCCATTTGTGTACAAGCCCTTGAAACTGCTCATTTTTTGCTCAGATGACGGAGAAGCACGGCCGGTGTGGCCTGGCGTCGGGTCTCTACAGGTTATCCACAGGCCCATGCAAGATTTCCATGCATAACCTTGTGGGTGGTTATTCCTCGCTGCGCAGTTCCAACTCCACCATCAAGTCGTCGGCCAGGGTTTCCAGCGCCGCTTGCAGGGTGTCCAGCGCCAGGCCCGCCGGCACGGCCAGTGACGCATCGGCGTGGAACAGTGGGTCGCCGCTCATCGGCGCCGGGCGCACGTCGGTGCTCAGGCGTTCGAGGTTCACCCCCTGCTTGCTCAACAGCGCGGTGATCTCACGCACGATCCCCGGCCGGTCGTTGCCCACCAGCGTCATGGTGATCGGTTTGGACGCCGCCGCCTGCCCCGCGCCGCTCTCGCCCACCAACACGCGGATGCCGTGTGTGGATAAGTCCTCCAGTGCATTCACCAGGGCCTGACGGTTCTCGGCGGGGACACTGACCCGCAGAATCCCGGCAAACTGCCCGGCCATGTGCGCCATGCGGCTCTCCAGCCAGTTGCCGCCGTGGGCCGCAATGTTCTGCGCGATGCGTTCAACCAGGCCGGGTTTGTCGGCGGCAATGATAGTGAGTACAAGATGGTCCATGGCGAAGCCCTCTGGAATTCAATCTACAAGGTGGACGCAGATGCCCTCGAAGACAAATCGTGTACCATTTTTATATTTATCTGGAACAATCCATCGCTTTCTTGAGAACATCCGATACCCCACTGTGACCATACGACCAAAGTGGGTCGCTAAACGACGTATTTAGTCTAATTTTCACAACCGCAAGTCATCATGTAGTATGCGCAATCGCGCACTACATAAACGTTGGGTCGATGTCTGCCACGGCAACCTTGCTCCGCGACACAGCCTGCCCAGCCGCCTTCACAGGCATGTACCGGCGCAGCGTGCCTGCGGTTTAAATGGCCAGAGGCTTCATTGGTAAATTGAAAAGCTGAAAAGCGCATAAGCTCCGTAGAGTGAGGCAAGCAATGACTGAACACGTTCAAGTCGGTGGCCTGCAGGTCGCCAAAGTCCTGTTCGACTTCGTGAACAACGAAGCCATTCCCGGTACCGGCGTCACTGCCGACCAGTTCTGGGCCGGTGCCGACAAGGTCATCCACGACCTCGCACCGAAGAACAAAGCCCTACTCGCCAAACGCGACGATTTCCAAGCGCGGATCGACACCTGGCACCAGACTCACGCTGGCCAGGCGCATGACCCGGTGGCCTACAAAGCCTTCCTGCAAGATATCGGATACCTGCTGCCAGAAGCCGCAGACTTCCAGGCCTCGACCCAAAACGTCGATGACGAAATCGCCCGCATGGCCGGCCCCCAGCTGGTCGTGCCGGTGATGAACGCCCGTTTCGCCCTCAACGCCTCCAATGCGCGCTGGGGCTCGCTGTATGACGCGCTGTATGGCACCGACGCCATCAGCGAAGCCGACGGCGCCGAAAAGGGCCAGGGCTACAACAAGGTGCGCGGCGACAAGGTCATCGCCTTCGCCCGCGCCTTCCTCGACGAAGCCGCGCCGCTCAGCGCCGGCAGCCACGTCGATTCCACCGGCTACAAGATCGTTGACGGCAAACTCGTGGTCAGTCTCAAAGGCGGCAGCAACAGCGGCCTGCGCGACGATGCCCAGTTGATCGGCTTCCAGGGCGACAGCGCCCAACCGATTGCGGTCCTGCTCAAGCACAACGGTCTGCATTTCGAAATCCAGATCGATGCCAGCACCCCAGTCGGCCAGACCGACGCGGCCGGCGTCAAAGACGTGCTGATGGAAGCCGCGCTGACCACCATCATGGACTGCGAAGACTCCGTCGCCGCTGTCGATGCCGATGACAAAGTGGTGATCTACCGCAACTGGCTCGGCCTGATGAAAGGCGACCTGGCCGAAGAAGTGGCCAAGGGCGGCAAGACCTTCACCCGCACCATGAACGCCGACCGCGTCTACACCGGCGTGGACGGCCAGGGCGTGACGCTGCACGGTCGCTCGCTGCTGTTCGTGCGCAACGTTGGCCACTTGATGACCATCGACGCGATCCTCGACAAAAACGGCAACGAAGTACCGGAAGGCATTCTCGACGGCCTGCTCACCAGCCTGGCGGCGATCCACAGCCTCAACGGCAACAGCAGCCGCAAGAACAGCCGCACCGGTTCCGTGTACATCGTGAAACCGAAGATGCACGGCCCGGAAGAAGCGGCGTTCACCAACGAGCTGTTCGGCCGCATCGAAGACGTGCTGAACCTGCCGCGCAACACGCTCAAAGTCGGGATCATGGACGAGGAGCGCCGTACCACGGTCAACCTCAAGGCCTGCATCAAGGCCGCCAGCGAGCGCGTGGTGTTTATCAACACCGGCTTCCTCGACCGCACCGGCGATGAAATCCACACCTCCATGGAAGCCGGCGCGATGGTGCGCAAGGCCGCGATGAAGACGGAAAAATGGATCGGCGCCTACGAAAACTGGAACGTCGATATCGGCCTGGCTACCGGCCTGCAAGGCCGTGCGCAGATCGGTAAAGGCATGTGGGCCATGCCCGACCTGATGGCGGCGATGCTCGAACAGAAAATCGCCCACCCGCTGGCCGGCGCCAACACCGCCTGGGTGCCGTCGCCGACGGCGGCTGCGCTGCACGCGTTGCACTACCACAAGGTCGACGTGTTCGCGCGCCAGGCCGAACTGGCCAAGCGCGAGCGTGCGTCGCTGGACGATATCCTGACCATTCCGCTGGCCAGCAACCCCAACTGGTCGGACGAAGAAATCCGCAACGAGCTGGACAACAACGCCCAGGGCATCCTCGGTTATGTGGTGCGCTGGATCGACCAGGGCGTCGGCTGCTCGAAAGTGCCGGACATCAACGACATCGGCCTGATGGAAGACCGCGCCACCTTGCGCATCTCCAGCCAGCACATCGCCAACTGGCTGCGCCACGGCGTGGTCACTCAGGACCAGGTGATGGAAAGCCTCAAGCGCATGGCGCCGGTGGTGGACCGTCAGAATGCCGGGGATAAACTGTATCGCCCACTGGCGCCGGATTTCGACAGCAACATCGCGTTCCAGGCGGCGGTGGAGTTGGTGATTGAAGGCACCAAACAGCCGAATGGGTATACCGAGCCGGTGTTGCACCGCAGGCGTCGGGAGTTCAAGGCTAAAAACGGCCTGTAAATGAAAAAGCCCTGATCTTGCGATCAGGGCTTTTTCTTTGAGGCTTGTGGTGACCGGAATGGCCTCATCGGGGGCAAGCCCCCTCCCACAGTTGACCGCGTACATCCTGTGGGAGGGGGCTTGCCCCCGATGAGGCCTTTACATACACCGCAAAAATCAGGAGACCATCCCCAACTCCCGCTTCACCATCTTCGCCAACTTCACGCTATCAATCGGCTTGAGCAAAAAGTCCACCACGCTCAAATGCATCGCATCGATCACATCCAGCGCTTCGGCGTTCCCGGACACAACGATGATCGGCAACGCCGCGCGCTCGGATTCGCGCACTTCGCGAATCAACTGGAGGCCATTGCTCGGCTCCATGCGCAGGTCGGTGATCAGCAACCCAATGGAGCGGCTCGATTCCAAGAGTTTCAAGGCCGCGTCACCACTCTCGGCGGTCATGCAGCGAATACCGTCCAGCCCCAGGATCTCCGCCAGCAGTTCGCGCGCGTCCTTGTCGTCGTCGACAATCAACACGCGTTGTGGCGGTAAATCAGGCTCCAGCATCACGGCGCTCAGCGCCTCGCGCTCGGCATCACTCAAAATATCGTGGTCGGACATACGGTTCTCAGCTAGCTCTCATCAATCTCCCTGCACACCCGTCAGACATCTGCGGAAGGCCGAACAATGTGCCCTTCGTCGGAAAGTTTGCCTAGTGGGCGTTCTACGGGGTTTAGACGATTGTCGTGTAAGGTTTTTCCCTAGTTATGCGCCATTTTCATCGACCTAGACTTACGTCCAATGGGCACCCGCCGTGCAGGAGTCGACCATGCAGAACGATAACGACAAAAACATCGCGGTCATAGTTATGAGTAAAGCTGATGCATTCGCCCAGGCGGGAAAAACTGCGGTGTTGCAGAACATCCACGGCACCTTGCAGTTCCTGCAACGCTTCCCACCGTTCAACCAAATGGAAAACGCGCACCTCGCGTTCCTGGTAGAGCAGTGCCAATTGCGCTTTTACGGCCCCGGCGACAGCATCCTCAAGCCGGCGGACGGGCCGGTGGAGCACTTCTATATCGTCAAGCAGGGGCGGGTTGTCGGCGAGCGGCCGGATTCGGCCGAAACCACCTTTGAGATTGCCACCGGCGAGTGCTTCCCCCTCGCGGCACTGCTGGGCGAACGCGCGACGCGCACCGAGCACAAGGCCGCCGAAGACACCTTCTGCCTGCAACTGAACAAGCCGGCGTTTATCAAGCTGTTCGCGCTGTCCAGCGAGTTCCGCGATTTTGCCTTGCGCGGCGTCAGCAGCCTGCTCGATCAGGTCAACCAGCAAGTGCAGCAAAAAGCCGTGGAAACCCTCGGCACCCAATACTCCTTGAATACCCGCCTGGGCGAGTTGGCCATGCGCCACCCGGTGACATGCGGCCCGGATACGCCGCTGCGCGAAGCGGTGACGCTGATGCACGAGCAACAGGTCGGCAGCATTGTGATCGTGGATGAGCACAAGGCGCCCCTGGGGATTTTCACCCTGCGCGATCTGCGCCAGGTGGTGGCCGACGGCACCAGCGATTTCACCCTCGCGATCGACGCGCACATGACCCACGCACCGTTCTTCCTCACGCCGGACCACAGCGCCTTCGATGCCGCCATCGCCATGACCGAGCGGCATATCGCCCACGTGTGCCTGGTCAAAGACCATCGCCTGTGCGGCGTGGTGTCCGAGCGCGACCTGTTTTCCCTGCAGCGTGTGGACCTGGTCCACCTGGCCCGCACCATCCGCAATGCACCCAAGGTGGAAAACCTGGTGGCGATACGCGGTGAGATCGGCCAGTTGGTGGAACGCATGCTGGCCCATGGTGCGTCGTCGACCCAGATCACCCACATTATTACCCTGCTCAACGATCACACCGTGTGCCGGGTCATCGAGTTGACCCTCGCCGACAAAGGCGACCCCGGCGTGCCGTTCACCTGGTTGTGTTTCGGCAGCGAAGGCCGGCGCGAGCAGACGCTCTACACCGATCAGGACAACGGCATCCTGTTCGACGCCAAGGACGCCGCCGAAGCGGCTGAGATTCGCGCGCGCCTGCTGCCCCTCGCGCAGCAGATCAACCAGAGCCTGGCGCAGTGCGGCTTCACCCTGTGCAAAGGCAACATCATGGCCGGCAACCCCGAGCTGTGCCTGTCGCGGGCCGAATGGGCGCGACGGTTTGCGGCGTTTATCCGCGAAGCGACGCCGGAGAACCTGCTGGGGTCGACCATCTATTTCGACCTGCGGGTAGTGTGGGGCGATGAGCAGGGTTGTGAACAACTGCGCCAGGGCATTCTCGATCAGGTCGCGGATAACCGCCTGTTCCAGCGCATGCTGGCGGAGAACGCCTTGCGCCAACGCCCGCCGGTGGGCCGCTTCCGCGAGTTCGTGCTGACGCGCAAAGGCAGCGAAAAAGCCACCCTCGACCTCAAGGTGCAAGGCCTGACGCCCTTTGTCGACGGCGCGCGCCTGCTGGCCCTGGCCAACGACGTCCACGCCATCAACACCCTGGAGCGCTTGCGCCAGTTGGTGGTCAAGGAGGTGATCGAGCCGCTGGATGGCGCCGCCTATGAAGAGGCGTATCACTTTATCCAGCAAACCCGCATGCAGCAGCACCAGTTGCAAACGCGGGAAAACCTGCCGTATTCCAACCGCGTCGACCCCGATAGCCTCAACCACCTGGACCGGCGCATCCTGCGTGAATCCCTGCGCCAGGCCCAGCGCCTGCAAAGCAGCCTGACCGTGCGGTACCAGCTGTGAATTTGTTTGGTTGGTTGCGCACGGCCAAACCCCATCTCGACGCAACGCAACGCCAGCGCCTGGAGCAATTGCCCCTGCCTGCCGCGCTGGGCGACGTTGCCTTGCGCAGCCAGCGCTGGGTGGTGCTGGACCTGGAAACCAGCGGCCTGAACCTGAACCGCGACCAAGTGTTGTCCATCGGTGCGGTGGTGATCGAGGACGGCGCGGTGGACTTTTCGCAAATGTTCGAGCGCACGCTGCAACGCGCCGAAACAAAACTGAACCCCGCCGTGCTGATCCATGGCCTCGGCCCCAGTGCACTCGCCGCCGGCAGTGACCCAGTGGATGCGCTGCTGGATTTCATGGACTTCGTCGGCGACAGCCCTTTGCTGGCCTTCCATGCGCCGTTCGATCAACACATGTTGGGTCGAGCGCTCAAGGACAGCCTGGGTTATCGCCTGGCCCATCCGTTCCTCGACGTGGCCGATATCGCCCCGCTGCTGTGCCCCGAGGCGCCGATCCGCGAAGCCGGGCTGGATGACTGGATCGACCACTTCCACCTGCAGGTAGGCGAACGCCACCACGCCAGCGCCGACGCCCTGGCCACAGCGGAACTGATGCTCATCCTGCTCAGCCGCGCGCGCCAGCAGCACATCGACACGCCACGCGCCCTGCAAGCACGTTTGAGCCAATGGAAACGGCGTAAACAAGCGCACTCGTTTTAATAGCGTCTCCCGACAGACGCCAATTGCGCCGGCTCCACGCCTCTGACACAATCGCGAATAATTCTCGTTATTTTAAACTTGTTTATTCGGTGATGCCTTGTCGTCGGTCCAGCCCCCCCACAGTGAGCTCGTTGGCGCGTTGTATCGCGACCATCGCGGCTGGCTGCTGGCGTGGCTGCGACGCAACGTGGCCTGCCCGAGCCGCGCCGAAGACCTGAGCCAGGACACCTTCATGCGCCTGCTCGGCCGCGACGGGTTGCGCGAACCCCGCGAGCCGCGCGCCTTTCTGGTGGCGATCGCCAAGGGCTTGCTGTTCGACTACTTCCGCCGCGCCGCCCTGGAACAGGCCTACCTCAGCGAATTGATGCTGATCCCGGAAAGCGAACACCCGTCGCCGGAAGACCAGCAACTGATCCTCGAAGACCTCAAGGCCATCGACCGCCTGCTCGGCACACTGTCGAGCAAGGCCCGCGCCGCGTTCCTCTACAACCGTATCGACGGCCTGGGCCACGCCGACATCGCCCGGCGCCTCGGCGTGTCGGTGCCGCGCGTGCGCCAGTACCTGGCCCAGGGCATCCGCCAGTGCTACATCGCGCTGTATGGCGAGCCGTTATGAGCGCGGTCAGTTGCAAACCGGTGGCGGCCCGGGTGCTGGATGCGGCGATTGCCTGGCAACTGTCCCTCGACTCAGGCGACGGCAGCACCGTGGAACAGGAGGAATTCGCCAAGTGGCTGGCCAGCGATGCCGAACATGCCCGCGCCTGGCACCAACTGGGCCTGCTCGACCAGCGTTTCAGCGTGGCCTCTGGCCCAGCGCGCGCGGCGTTGTTGCAGTCACGCGAAGGCATTCGCCAGCGTGTGCGCAAACTCGGCAGCGGCCTGGCGAGTATCGCGCTGGTGTGCGGCCTGGCCTTGTTTGCCGCTGAACGCTATGGGCCGCTCGACTATTGGCTGGCCGATCAACGCACCGCCACCGGCGAACAACGCACGCTGACACTGGCGGACGGCACGCAGATCAACCTCAACACCCACAGCGCCATCGATGTGCGTTTCGATGAAAACCGCCGGCTGATCGTGTTGCAGGCAGGCGAAATCCTCGTCGAAACCGGCCACAACGATGCGCGCCCGTTCTATGTGCAAACCCGCGACGGCAGCCTGCGCGCGCTGGGCACGCGGTTTATCGTCAAGCGCGAGGACGCCGCCACGCGCCTGAGCGTGCTGCAATCGGCGGTGGCCGCCCAACCCGAGGCGCTGCATCAGGAGCAGATTTTCAAGGCCGGCCAGCAAGTGCTGATGCGCAGCGACGGCCTCGGCCCGCTGCTGGCCGTCACCCCAGGCACCGACGCCTGGACCCGCGGCATGCTGGTGGTGGACAACGCCCGCCTGGGCGATGTGGTCGAGGAACTGAGCCGTTATCGCCGTGGCCACCTGGGTGTGGATAACCGCGTGGCCGACCTGCGCATCACCGGCAGCTTCCCGCTGCACGACACCACTCTGGCGCTGAACGCGCTGCTGCCGACCCTGCCGGTGCAGATCGAGCAGCGCACGCCGTGGTGGGTGACGGTGAAGGGTAGGCCCTAGGTCCGGCGGTGTCTGGGATATTGCTATCGCGGGCAAGCCCGCTCCCACCTTTGATCCCGTTACATCTGGCTGAACGCGGTCGAATGTGGGAGCGGGCTTGCCCGCGATGAGGCCCTCAAGAACACCGAATAGCCCCAGGCAACAATTATTTTCCCCAAGCCCTATCACTTTTCAAATCTCGCTCGGCACAGGGGTAATTGCGAATTACTTCCATTCAGGAGCCGCCCCATGTCCCGCACGCTAGACACCTTGTTGCGCCCCAGCCTGTTAGCCGTGGCCATTGCCCTCAGCACCCCGCTGGCAAGCACCGTGCTGATCGCCGCCGAGCAAGCGTCCAACGTGCGCGTCTACAACCTACCCGCCGCGCCATTGGCCGCCACCCTGAACCAGATCGCCAGCCAGGCCGGCCTTGCGCTGACCCTCAGCCCGGCACTGGCCGCAGGCAAAACCTCCGCGCCGGTGCAGGGCCAGTTCGATGCGCAAGGCGCACTGAGCGAGGCACTGCGCGGCACCGGCTTGCAGGTGGAGCAGAGCAGCGCGGGGACTTACACGCTGGTGGCGATTGCGGAAGGGGTCGTGGCGTTGCCGCAGACCAATATCGTTGCCCAGGGCGACGCTGAAAGTGCCTGGGGCCCGGTGCAAGGCTACCTGGCGACGCGTACCGCCGCCGGCACCAAGACCGACACCGCGCTGGTCGAAGCGCCGCGCTCGATCTCCGTCGCCACCCGCGAGCAGATGCAGGACCGCAACGTGCAGAACCTGGACGACGCGGTCAAATACATGCCCGGCATCGTGTCCGCCAGCTACGGCAGCGACACCCGCTACGACTGGATGCGCGTGCGTGGCTTCGAGCCCACCCAGTTCCTCGACGGTCTGCCGTTGCCACGCGGCGTGTACGCCAACCCGAAAGCCGAAACCTGGAACCTCGACCGCATCGCCCTGCTGCGCGGCCCGGCGTCGTCGGTGTATGGCCAGACACCGCCGGGCGGCCTGCTGGACATGGTCAGCCGGCGTCCCAGCGCGGAATCGAACCATGCCATTCAAGTGCAATACGGCAGTGACAACTATCGCCAAATCAATTTCGCCAGCACCGGCAAGATCGATGATGAAGGCCAGTTCCTTTACGGCGTCAGCGGCGTGGTACGGGATGCCGGCACCCAGGTCGACCATATCGACAACAAGCGCTACAACATCGCCCCCAGCCTGACCTGGAACATCGACACCGACACCCAGCTGACCCTGCTCTCGCAGTTCACCCGCGACGATACCGGCACCACCAGCCAGTTCCTGCCGATCCAGGGCACCAAGATCAAATCGGCCCTGGGCGAGGTCTCCCACCACAAGAACCTGGGCGATCCGGACTATGAATTTTACGACCGCACCTACTACGCGCTGGGCTATGCCTTCGAGCATCGCTTCAACGACACCTGGCAGTTCAAGCAGAACCTGCGCTACACCAAGTCGGAGTTGTCGTTCCAGCAACTGACCGTGGGTTCCTATGCCTACTCCCCGGCTGACGCGGCGGGCACCATCACCCGCTCGACCACCAACGTTGACGAGAACATCGGTCAGCTTGCGCTGGACAACCACTTCCAGGCTGACTTCACGACCGGCGACGTGACCCACACCGTGTTGCTCGGCCTGGATCACCAGCGCACCGATACCGCCTTCCGGACGATCTACGGTACAGCGTCGAGCATCAACATTTTCAACCCGGTCAACACCGGGCCCACGGTCCGCCCGACCGGCGATGCGTATTACGACTACAACCAGAAAACCGTACAGACCGGCCTCTACGCGCAAGACCAGATGGCCCTGGACAACTGGCGCCTGACCCTCGGCGGACGCGAAGACTGGGTGCACCAGGGCACCACCTACTTCAACAAACTGGATGCGACCAACACGGATCGCAGCAAGAATTTCAGCGGCAACGCGGCGCTGAGCTATGTCTTCGATTCGGGCTTCGTGCCGTACCTGTCCTACGCCGAATCGTTCCAACCGGCGAGCAACGCCAGCGTCGACCCGGTCAAATCGTACAAACCCACCGAAGGCCAGCAATGGGAACTGGGGATCAAGTACCAGCCGCCCGGCTCCACGACGCTGCTGAGTGCGGCGGTCTATGACCTGACCCAGAAAAACGTGCTGGTGACCCGAATCGGCTCGGGCAACCAGTCGATCACCGACCAGGCCGGCGAAGTGAAGGTCAAGGGCCTGGAGCTGGAAGCGGTGTCTGACGTGACCGAGAACCTCAAGGTCATCGCCGCCTACACCCTGGCCAAGTCCGAGGTGCAAACAGGCACCTACAAAGGCAACCGCCTGCAACTGATGCCCAATCAGCAAGCCTCGCTGTGGACCGATTACACCTGGCACAGCGGCGTGCTCGACGGTTTCGGCATCGGCTTCGGTGCCCGTTACACCGGCAATACCTATGGCGACCAGGCCAACACCTGGCTGGGCAAGGCGAATGCCTACACGGTGTTCGACGGCGCGGTGCATTACGACCTCGGCCGCCTGGACAACAGCCTCAAAGGTGCCTCGGTGAAGTTGAACGCCACCAACCTGTTCAACAAGGACTACCTGTCGACCTGCGATGGCAGCTACTGCTACTTCGGCGACCAACGCAGCGTCGTGGCCAGTGCCACCTACCAGTGGTGACCGACTGCGTTAACCGCCAGCCGTCCCCAGGGGCGGCTGTGGCGTGTCTGAAGGCCAACAAATGAAAAGCACAACCATCCGCCGCTGGTCCTTTATCCACACCTGGACCAGCCTGATCTGCACCGTGTTCCTGCTGCTGCTCGCCCTCACCGGCCTGCCGTTGATTTTCCATCACGAGATCGATCACCTGCTGGGCAACGAACCCGCGCTGCAGTCGATGCCTGCCGACACGCCACAACTGAACCTTGAGCAACTGGTGGCCAAGGCCCAGGCTCATCGCCCCGGCGAAGCCCTGCAGTACCTGGCCTGGGACGAAGACGACAAAAACGGCGTGATCGCAATCATGGCCGCCACCGCCGGCACCGAGCCCAACGCCTCCCACACCTTCATGCTCGATGCGCGCACCGGCGAAGCCGTCGAGATGCCATCGGCCAACGGCGGCTTGACCCTGTTCCTGCTGCGTCTGCATGTGGACATGTTCGCCGGCCTGCCGGGCAAGTGGCTGCTGGCGTTCATGGGCCTTCTGTTTGTGCTCGCGATTGTCTCGGGCACGGTGCTGTACCTGCCGTTCATGCGCCGCTTGAAATTCGCCACCGTGCGCCAGGACAAGTCCACCCGCCTGCGCTGGCTCGACCTGCATAACCTGATCGGCGTGGTCACCCTGACCTGGGCGCTGGTGGTCGGCGTGACCGGCGTGATCAGCGCCTGTGCCGATCTGATCATCGCCGCCTGGCGCACCGACAGCCTCAGCGCGATGGTCGAACCGTACAAGCACGCCCCGCCGCTGACCCAGCGCGCACCGGCCAGCGATCTGCTCAAAATCGCCGCTGAGGCCGCGCCCGGCATGCAGCCCGACTTCATCGCCTTTCCCGGCACACGCTTTTCCAGCGAGCACCATTACGCCGTGTTCATGAAGGGCAGCACCCACCTGACCGCGCACCTGCTCACCCCCGTGCTGATCGACGCCAGCACGCTGGCCGTCACCGCCATCGCCAAACGGCCGTGGTACATGGACGCGATGGGCATGTCGCAGCCGCTGCACTTCGGCGACTACGGCGGGATGCCGATGAAAATCCTCTGGGCAGTGCTGGATGGGCTGACCCTCATCGTGCTCGGCAGCGGCGTCTACCTGTGGGTCGTCAGACGCAAGGCAGGCAAGGCATGAGGCCGCGTCAGTCGAGTTTCTGGAAGGTGTTCGGCGTGCCGCTGGGGATCGGCCTGCTCAGCGCGGCCGGTTTGTTTGCGGCGCTGCTGGGGGATGGGTGGTGGGATGCGCTGAGCTGGGTCGGGTTGGGGATTCCTGCGGTCATTGGGAGTTGGGGGTTGTTCAGGCGGCGTGGCTGAGGACGCCATCGGGGGCAAGCCCCCTCCCACAGGGAAATGCATTCCAACTGTGGGAGGGGGCTTGCCCCCGATGAGGCCCTCAAGAACCCCAAAAATCCCCCTCGCCAGCCACTGCGCAACCCTCTAGGCTAGCGACTGCCCATCCAGAGGAATGCCTATGTCCGCTCCCAGCATGACCCTGTTCCACAACCCCGCTTCGCCGTTCGTGCGCAAAGTCCGCGTGTTGCTGGCTGAAACCGGCCAGCAGGACCGTGTGGCCCTGCAGCTCTGCATGCCGACACCCGTCAACCCGGATGTACAACTGGTCAACGAAAACCCGGTGGGCAAGATCCCGGCCCTGCGCCTGGCCGATGGCACGGTGCTGCACGATAGCCGGGTGATCCTCGATTACCTCGACCACCAGCACGTCGGCAACCCGCTGATCCCGCGCGACGGCTCGGCCCGCTGGCGCCGCCTGACCCTGGCCTCGATGGCCGACGGCATCATGGACGCCGCCGTGCTGGTGCGTTACGAGAGCGCCCTGCGCCCACCGGAAAAACACTGGGCGCCGTGGCTCGACGAACAGCGCAACAAAATCCGGCGCACCCTGGCGGAGCTGGAAGCGGATGCGATTGCCGAACTGACCAGCCACTTCGATATCGCCGCGATCAGCGTGGCCTGCGCCTTGGGTTACCTGGACTTCCGTCACCCGGACCTGCACTGGCGCGACGCCAACCCCCGGCTTGCCGCCTGGTACGCCGAAGTCAGCCAGCGGCCTTCGATGCTTGAGACACAACCGCCGGTTTAACCCTGCGCACAGGTGGCGCGGGCAACAACGCCACAATCCTCGCCACCAACTGCGCTCGCTCCCGCTGGTCCTCACGCAACCCGATCATTGCACGGCCTCCAGATCGAATGCCAACGGCTCGGCCGCCTTGCGCTTGCCCACGCCGTACCAATCCAGTTTGCGCGTCAGCACCATCACCGTACCCAGCAGGCCGAACAGCAGCAGCGAGCCCATCAGCAGCGCGTAGTCCTCGGCACTCAACAGCCCGTACAACAAGCCATACAACGCCGCCAGCCCGGCCGAAAACCCCAGGCCGTGGGCGACGCTGCGCAGCACATAGCACACGTAGAAACCAATCAACAACACACAGGCACTGGCGGAGATCAGGTACGCCAAGGCAAAGCCCAGGTGCTCGGACAACGACAGCAACAGCAGGTAGAAAAACGCCAGGGCAACACCTACCAGGGCGTACTGGATCGGATGCACCGCCAAGCCCTTGAGCACTTCGAACAGGAAGAAACCGGCAAAGGTCAGCGCGATGAACAGCAGCGCATATTTGATCGCGCGGTCGCTCTTGAGGTACTGGTCCACCGGGTCGATGAAGTTCACCCCGAAGCTGCGGTTGTTGAAGTCGTCACAGCCGCGTTCGGCCAGGCAGCCGCGCAGGGCTTCTTCGAGGTTGGTGGAGAAGAATGAGGTCTGCCAGTTGGCAGTGAAGCCCTTGTCGGTGACGTTCCGTTGCGCCGGCAGGAAGTTGCCGATGAAGCTCGGGTGCGGCCAGTTGGAGGCGAGTGTGACCTGGCTGGTCTTGCCCACCGGCACCACTTGCAGTTGCTCGGTGCCTTGCAGGCGCAGGTCGAAGGCGAAGTCCAGCGCGACCGGTTTTTTGCTGTCCTGTTCGGGGAGCGCCACATGCACGCCCTCGCCCAGCCATTCCACTTGGGTGCCTGGCGCGAACTCCAGGCGCTGGCGGCCCAGCTCCAGTGTCAGTGCGTTTTCGATCCCGCGAATATCGCTGATACCCACCGCCAGAAACGCCGGCTCAAAGCGGTAATCGGCGAAATTTTCCTTGATCCCCCATTGCTCCGGCAAGACGAAGCGCCCGCTGATGCGGTTGTCGGCGTGGAACAACCGCGCCTGGTAGATGCCACGCGCACGCAGTTCGGTTTGCACCCGCCCATCGAGCTCAAAATGCTCCGGCAGGAAATACAGACGACCGCGCACTTCACGGGTCTCCTCGTAGCGCTTGTTGAGTTTTTCATTGAGCTTCCACTCGCGCACAGTCTTGCGGTACGGCACCACCATCACCGGGCCGGTGAGGCGCTGGCTGTAGCTGGAGCTGCGGGCGATGTCCGTCAGCACCGTGTCGCGAGTGTATTGGCGGTCGGCGATGATGCCGTTGATCATCAGCAATGGAATCAGCAATAGCAGGATCAACAGCGCAATCGCGCCCAGTTTGAAAAGCAGGTGGCGGTTCATGGGACTCTCCCTGTTTGGATGGGCAGAGCGTGAGCCGCGCATGTGGGGGATTTATGTGGGCAATGTGGAGACTGTGTGGAGATGCAGCACCACTTGCACGCCACCGGGTACATTGCCGATCTGCAGCGTGCCGCCATGCAGCTTCATCACTTCCTCGACAAAGTTGAGGCCCAGGCCGGTGCTCTTGCGCCCGCTGGCCGGGCGCGGCAGCGAGTAGAAACGCTCGCTCAGGCGCGGCAAGGCGTAGTCGGGAATCGGCGCGGCCTGGTTGAACAGGCTGACCTGCACAGCGTTGTGCCGGGTCTGCGCGCTGAACCGCAACACCCCGCCCGCCGGCGTGAAGTCCAGGGCGTTGTCGAGCAGGTTGCCCAGGGCCTGGCGCAGCAGGAACGGTTCGCCGAAGACCTTCACCTCAGCGTCGATCGTTTGTTCGACGTGCAACCCGGCGCTTTCGATGCGCGCGCATTGGGCCTTGAGCACATCGTCCACCAGCGCGGCCAGCGACAGGCTCGCCTGCGCCTCCAGCCCCTGGCGTTGCTCGACTTGCGCCAGGTTCAGCAAGCGCTCGATCAACTGCTGCAGGCGCGTACTTTCGCTGTCGATATTGCCGACAAAGCGCTGTTGCTGCTCGCGGCTCATGTCGCCCTGCAACAGCTCGGCCGCGCCGCGAATCGCCGCCAGCGGGCTCTTCAATTCGTGGGTCAGGGTGTGGACGTAATGCTCGACGTAGGCCTTGCCTTCCAGTTGCGTGCGCATGTGCTCCACGGCGGTGGACAACTGCTTCAGCTCGCCGCCACGGTAATGCGGCAATTCGGCGCGTCGACCCTCGCTGACCGCCTCGGCATACGCGGTGAGCCGGCGCAGTGCCACGCTCAACCACCACGACAACAGCGCGCCGAGCAGCAGGCCGAGGATCACCAAGCCGGCGCCGTACCACAGCAATCGGCGCTCGGTGCGGTCGATATAGGGCTGCAGCGAACTGTTCGGCTTGGCCACCGTGACCACGCCGATGATCTGCCCGTTGTCGCGAATCGGCGCGCCCACGTGCATCACCGACGAGGACGGGTCATCCGGCGCGCTGCGGGTGGAACGCGCGCCGTACTCGCCGCGCAGGGTCAGGTACACGTCGTTCCATTTGGAATAGTCCTGGCCCACGGCTTCGCCGCTGGAGTCGAGCAACACCGTGCCATTGGCGTCGGTCACGTAGATGCGGTGGTTGACCTGGTTTTTCGGCAGGCCCCAGATGGTCGCGCCCGGCTGGCGGGTGCCGTAGGCCCTGAGCAGTTCCGGCCAGTGGCTTTGGCCGAGGGTGCCGTTCTTGACGTCGTTGCGCAGGATTTCGGCCAGCAGGTTGGCGGTGTCCACCAGGGTTTCCTCGGTGGACTGGCGCACGCCGGGGCGGATTTCCTTCATCACGGTGCTCAGCACGAAGTAACCGGTGAGGCCGATAAACAGCGCGTAGACCAGGAAAATCCGCAGCCCCAGGCGCATCAGCTATGGCTCGGGCTGTAGCTGTAGCCCAGGCCGCGATGGGTCTGGATCGGTTCGGCCTGCGCCGCCACGCGGCGTAGTTTGCTGCGCAGGCTTTTGATATGGCTGTCGATATTGCGCTCGTAACCGGCATCGGCCGGCACGCCGACCGCGTCCAGCAGTTGTTCGCGGCTGAACACGCGCTCGGGCTGTTCCAGCAGGCTTTGCAGCAGGCGGAACTCATGGCGGGTCAGGCTCAGTGCCAGGCCCCGGTAGCTGATCTGCATGCGCTCCAGATCGACCTGGAACAACGCCGGAACGATGCCAGGGCCGACGCGCTTGAGGATCGCCCTGACCCGCGCCGCCACTTCCCGCGGGCTGAACGGCTTGACCACATAATCGTCGGCACCGATCTCCAGCCCGACCACGCGGTCGATCTCGCTGTCGCGGGCACTGAGAAACATCACCGGCACTTCACTGAAACGCCGCAGTTGCTTGCAGGTTTCAAAGCCGCTGATGTCGGGCAGGCCGATGTCGAGGATGATCAGGTCGGCCGGGGTCTGGCGCTGGTGGGCCAGCGCCTCCTGGCCAAGGCTCAGCCAGGTGGTGGAAAAGCCTTCGCCTTGCAGGGCAAAGACCAGCGTGTCGGCTATCGCCGCTTCGTCTTCGACAATCAGGATGTGCGGCATGGCGGTCCGTCAGCAGTCCGGTTTGTCGGCGGTGTAGCGACGCGCCGGGTTCACCGCTGCGCCGAATTCACGCAGGGCCTTGGCACCGATCAGCAGCGGGTAGTTGAAGCTGCTGCGGTCGGTGAGGTTGACCTCGACGGTGCGCTTGACGTTGCCCAGGCACATTTCCAGGTCGATCACCGGGCGCTTGGCCACGGTGGCGTCTTCCTTGTCCTCGTCTTCGTCGGCGCGGCTCTTGATCTTGCTGATGCGCGCCACCTTGTGTTCGTAGACTTTGTTGCTGGCGTCCTTGCCACCAACGCGGAAGCGCACCCAATCGTCGCCGTCACGGGTGAAGGTCTCGATGTCACGGGCCGACAGCGAGGCGGTCAGCGCGCCGGTGTCCATTTTGGCCTTGAAGGTTTCGCCGATCTCCGGCAACTGGATGTATTCGTAGCGACCGTAAAGGGTCGGTTCGGCGGCCATGACGGGCAAGGCCGCCAGAGCGAGCGAGGCAAGGAGCAGTTTCACGAAGTGATTTCCTCGGAAAGAAGTAGACGAATTCTAGACCGCAACGGCAGCACTTAGTTAGTTCTACGACCATACCCGGCACATTGTGAAACATTCGTCGGACGATTTGCGATTTGGCCTCTAGACGCCGCTCTCTTATCATGGCCCGCCCACAGGATTCCAAGAGTTACTTATGCGCCGCCTGCTCACCGGCTGTTTCGTCTCACTGCTGCTCCTGCTCAACACCCTGGTCCTGATCGGACCGCTGACGGTGTTTGCCCTGCTCAAGCTGGTGGCCCCCGGTCGCTATCGCGATTACGCATCATGGGCCGTGATGTGGATCGCCGAGACCTGGGCCGAGATCGACAAACTGATCTTCGCGCTGTGCATCCCGACCCAATGGGACATTCGCGGCGCAGACGACCTGCGTCGTGACACCTCCTATCTGGTGATCAGCAATCACCAATCCTGGGTCGATATCCCCGCGCTGATCCAGGCCCTCAACCGCCGCACGCCGTTCTTCAAGTTCTTCCTGAAGAAAGAACTGGTCTGGGTGCCCTTCCTGGGCCTGGCCTGGTGGGCGCTGGATTATCCGTTCATGAAGCGCTACAGCAAGGCGTTCCTGGCCAAGCACCCGGAACTGGCGGGCCAGGACCTGAAGATCACCCGCCAGGCCTGCGAGCTGTTCAAACGCCAGCCGGTGACGGTGGTCAACTATCTGGAAGGCACACGGTTCAGCGCGGCCAAGCGTGCCCAGCAACACTCACCGTTTACCCGCCTGCTCAAGCCCAAGGCCGGTGGCGTGGCGTTCGTATTGGCAGCGCTGGGCGAACAACTGGACGCGGTGCTCGACGTGACCGTGGTCTATCCGCAAGCGAAGATCCCGGGGTTCTGGGACTTGATCAGCGGCGCGGTGCCGAAGGTGATCATCGACATCCGCACCCGTGAACTGGACCCGGCGTTATGGCAGGGGGATTACGAAAACGACCCGGCGTTTCGCCAGGTCGTGCAGAACTGGGTCAACCAGCTCTGGAGGGAGAAAGATGCGCGCATCGAAACGCTGCATCGCTATACGGAGCAGCAATAGGGCATCGTCTGAAAACGCATAAAAACTGTCAGAGTTAACAGTTTCGCCCGCCTTGGGCGGCTGATTAGGCTAAAGGCCCCATCTCAGCCGAGTGCCCTCATCATGAGCATCAAAGTCCTCTTCGCCGGCATGGCGTTACTGACAGTAGCGAGCATTGCCCATGCAGAAATGGCCACGTGCCCCGCAGTCAGCTCGATAAGCGCCGCAGCGTATACCGACCCGTCCCTCCCTTCAGGCTACAACGAAGGCTTCAAATACACGGCCCCCGGGCCCGGCGGCATGATGTGGGAGGGCCAGTCCACAGCCAC
This sequence comes from Pseudomonas marginalis, assembly GCF_024169655.1. Taxonomy (GTDB): domain Bacteria; phylum Pseudomonadota; class Gammaproteobacteria; order Pseudomonadales; family Pseudomonadaceae; genus Aquipseudomonas; species Aquipseudomonas paraveronii. Next base: position 5,709,997 of record NZ_JALJWV010000001.1, read on the forward strand.
AACCGACACGTATCTTGAGCCTCAATACAACCTGATGTTAGTCGGTGCAGAAATGAGCAACGGGAAAATACTCTGCAGTTATGGCGGTACCGCGCAAAGAGAAAGCGCAGAGCCCGCGGACAAGGTTTCCAGACCCTATGTTCAACTGCGCCTGCCGTTGAACAACCTGATGGCGGCGCCCGGCACATCATGGACAGGAACCAGCTGTGGGAATCAAGGCAGCGACTTATCGATCGACGCTTCCAAATGTACTTTTGAGTACCAACCGTAACCCTGCCCCCCGCAACCTGCCGGCCACTTCAAAGCGGGGGCGAACCCGCTTTGAAGAACCACGCCCTTAGCTACCGGTGCCCCAAGCCTGGGCCAGTTTGCCCAGCAGCGAACTGTTGGCACCCTGGCCGCCCAGGTATTGCAGGATCACCGGGGCGAATTGGCCGATCATGCCGCTGTCCATGCCCAGCGCGCTGAACGCGGTGTTCAGGTCGTTGGTGTTCTTCACGTTACCCAGCAGGCCGTCCAAGCCGCTGGTCTTGCTGCCGCCGCTCTGGCCAAGCATCCCGCTCAAGGCGCCGAGGCTGCCCAACGCATTGCTGCCCGACAGTTGATCGAGGCCCGGCACGCTTTTGCCCAGTTGCGAATAGTCGGAGCCACTCAGTTGGTTCTTGGCCAGGCCGAGCATGGCGCCAGTGCCGCCGACGGCTTGCTCGGGGGTGACATTCAATTGTGAGGTCAGGGCACTCAGCAAACCGGCCGTCTCGGACGACGGCGCGACGGCAGCGGCTTTGTTGTTACCGCCCTGCATGCCGGAAATCGCATTGGCCGCATCGCCAAGGCTGAATCCGGCGGCGAACACCGGGCCGGCTGCCAGGGTCATCAGGCAGGAAAGGGCGAAACCGCGTGAAATCTTCATCGAAACAACCTCAGGATGTAGGGGTAAAAGCAGGCGTTTGACTGGCCTTTGCGTCACTTGTTCCAAACCCGCGCCGGAACCCAACTGCGATACGCCGGTCCATGAACTGACTACATAATTTGTCAGGAAGCGACTTATGACTGCGATCCAACCCCAAGTGATTGATCACAAGCCTTCATTCTGGAGCCGTCCGCGCCTGTTCATCGGCGCCTGCGCAGTCGTGGCTGCTGGCGTCGGCGCCGCGCTCTACACCCAAGACACCGTCAAATCCGCCGCCACGCTGGTGACCACCACCCAGCAGCCGGCGGCGCAGATCATGGCCCACAAGGACTACCTGGAAGTGCAGCCGATCGCCTCGACGGCGCCCGCCCCTGATCAGAGCCTGGAATTGTGGGCGATTCCCGAAGGCGGCCAACCTATATCCCTCGGCCTGTTGCCGGAAGATGGCAAAGGCATCATCGGCTTGAATCCACGCCAGCAGGAATCCATCAGCAAACCGGTGGAGTTGATGGTGAGCTCGGAAACCAAGGGTGGATCGGTGAGCAAGCAGCCGACCGGGCCGACGGTGTATCAAGGCGCGCTGGCGATTCGCTAAGCCACAGGCACCACAAAACCCTGTGGGAGTGGGCTTGCCCGCGATAGCGGAGTTTCAGTCAGTGTTGCAGGGGCTGTCACACCGCTATCGCGGGCAAGCCCACTCCCACATTTGATCGTCGGCGTCCAGGCGACTTGCTCCCGGCGAAGGATGGCGCTTATAGTTCGGCGGTCGTCCACATGGCGATACGGGTTTGGCGACCCGGTGAATGGTGCAAAAGCTTCTGCTTTTTTGCAGGTTCTTTTGCATCCGCAATAGCTGCTTTCATGGCGGCTGTGCGCGGGAGACCTTCGGGTCTGCCGGCTCCATTCCCGGTTCGCCAACCTGCGTACAGCTGCCACCCAATTCGTTTGGCGACGGATAAGTGTGTAGCCCACGCGATGGGTGTGATTTGCTCGACGTGATCAGCCGGCGCTTGCAGGCTTAAACACCAGAGGCAAAAACGGTGAGGGGGTCGACCCCTACCTGCGCCTCACAACGCTCAAATGACTAACCTATTGTCAGCGTCCGCCTGGAGTTATTTAGCCCATGTCTGAAACGCCAACAACAGATACAACCAAACAAAAAGAAATATCCCCCATGCAAAAAAGCCATAGCCAACTGTCAAATCTCACAGTATCAACAGCCAACCCGTCTATCTAGAATCGAGTTTCCAAATCAATCCGAGACATTGAGATGAACTCTAAACTTACGTTGGGAATGTTGGCCATCATGGCTCTTACTGGGAGCGCTTATGCTGCAGATATCAGTATCTGCCCAAAAGTCAAGGACATAACGGCAGTTCGTTTCAAAGACACTGACCCCGTCGTCGCGACTGAGAAAGTCGACGGCGCCGTAGAAGGAGAATTTGCCAATGCATTTAAATACACAGCCTCCTCTGGCGGAAAACAATGGACAGGTGAAGTACACGGATCCAACGACACTTACCTTGAAGACAAGTACGAACTAAAAGCAGAGACTGTTCAGGAGGTTAACGGAAAACTATTCTGCAACTACGGCGGAAAAACAATTGAAGTACCGGGGACAAATGCGAAGGGCGAGCCAGAAACTATAAAATCGACCGCTAACCTTAGACTCTCGACCCCACTCTAATTGATAAGGGCGCCCGTCGGGGCGCCCATATTTTTTGCTCTGGCATTTACGCCGCACTGAACAACTTATGCGGGTCAATCACAAACTTCTTCGGCACGCCCGCATCAAACTCGCCATACCCACGCGGCGCGTCATCCAGGCTGATCACCTCGACCCCGACGATGTCGGCGATGTGAATACGGTCCCACATGATCGCCTGCATCAACTGGCGGTTGTACTTCATCACCGGCGTCTGCCCGGTGTGGAAGCTGTGGGATTTGGCCCAGCCCAGACCAAAACGGATGCTCAGGCTGCCCATCTTCGCGGCGGCGTCGACGGCGCCTGGGTCTTCGGTGACGTACAGGCCGGGGATGCCGATCTTGCCCGCCACGCGCACCACGCCCATCAGCGAGTTGAGCACGGTGGCCGGGGCTTCGTGCTTGACGCCGTCATGCCCGTGGCCGCGGGCTTCGAAGCCCACGCAGTCGACCGCGCAGTCCACTTCCGGCTCACCGAGCAGGGCGGCGATTTGTTCGTGCAGCGGGGTGTCGGTGGACAGGTCGACCACTTCAAACCCTTGCGCCTTGGCGTGGGCCAGGCGGATGGAATTGACGTCGCCGATGATCACCACCGCCGCGCCGAGCAGGCGCGCGGAGGCGGCAGCGGCCAGGCCGACCGGGCCGGCACCGGCGATGTAGACGGTGCTGCCGGGGCCAACGCCGGCGGTGACGGCGCCGTGGTAGCCGGTGGGCAGGATGTCGGAGAGGCAGGTCAGGTCGCGGATTTTCTCCATGGCCTTGTCGCGGTCCGGCAGTTTCAGCAGGTTGAAGTCGGCGTAGGGCACCAGCACGTATTCGGCCTGGCCGCCGGTCCAGTCGCCCATGTCGACATAGCCGTAGGCGCCACCGGCACGGGCCGGGTTGACGGTGAGGCACACGCCGGTGTGTTGCTCTTTGCAGGAGCGGCAGCGGCCGCAGGCGACGTTGAAGGGCACGGACACCAGGTCGCCGATTTTCAGGTTCTCGACGTCGCTGCCCTTCTCGATCACTTCACCGGTGATCTCGTGACCGAGCACCAGGCCGGTCTGGGCGGTGGTGCGGCCGCGCACCATGTGTTGGTCGGAGCCGCAGATGTTGGTGGAGACCACGCGCAGGATGACGCCGTGTTCAATCTTCCTGCCACGCGGGTCCTGCATTTTGGGATAGTCGATTTTCTGTACTTCGACCTTGCCGTTGCCGAGATACACGACACCACGATTACCAGACATGCTTTCACCTCGCTGTTGTTTTTATGGAAGCGCGTTGCCCGTGGGTGGGCAGCGCGTTGAGTGCTCGGGTACAGATGCTGTTTCTTGTGTTGTTTGTTAGGGCCCTATCGGGGGCAAGCCCCCTCCCACAGGGGAATGCATTCCAACTGTGGGAGGGGCGGTGCGACGATTCGACTTGCCCCCGATGGCGTCAGTCAGAGCACCACCGTCCGATTGGCATTCAAAAACACCCGCCGTTCAATGTGATACCCCACCGCCCGGGCCAGGGTCAGCCCTTCGATATCGCGCCCCTTGGCAATCAGGTCCTCGGGGTAATGACTGTGATCCACCACTTCCACGCCCTGGGCGATGATCGGGCCTTCATCCAGGTCGTTGTTGATGTAATGCGCCGTCGCGCCGACCAGCTTCACGCCCTTGTTGTACGCCTGGTGATACGGCTTGGCGCCCTTGAACCCCGGCAACAATGAGTGGTGGATATTGATCGCCTTGCCATCGAGCTTGCGGCACAGCTCCGGCGACAGCACTTGCATGTAGCGCGCAAGAATCACCAGTTCGGCGCCGGTCTGTTCGATCACTTGCCACACCTGACGCTCCTGGGACGGTTTGTCGTGGGGGTCGAGGGCGAAGTGGTGGTAGGGAATCTGGTGCCAGTCGGCCAACGGTTTCAGATCGGCGTGGTTGGACACCACCGCGACCACGTCCATCGACAACTGGCCGATGCGCTGGCGATACAGCAGGTCGTTCAGGCAGTGATCGGCCTTCGACACCATGATCACCACTTTGGGCCGGTAGTTCGGCGCCGTCAGCTCGAAGATCATCCCAAACGCTTGCCCGCGCGCGGCCAGGCCATCGCGGAACGCTTGTTCATCGAAACCGTCCGGCTGACGAAACTCCACGCGGATAAAAAAGCGCGCTGACAGCCGGTCATCGAACGAGTGGTGCTCAGTGACGTAGCAACCCTGCTCGAACAGGTAGCGGGTGACCGCGTCCACCGTGCCGAGCACGCTGGGGCAGTCGGCGGTCAAAATCCATGTATCGGGTGCGCGGCTCATGACAGGTCACTCCTCAAGCAAAGCCCGGCCTCACCCACCCCTGTAGGAGCGAGCTTGCTCGCGAAAATCGTCAACGATAACGCGGGCATCCTGGATGACCGCGGTGCCCTTGAGGTTTTCGCGAGCAAGCTCGCTCCTACAGGGTGGCGGGTGAAGGGGGTGGGGGTCATATCAGGCTTGAACGCTCAGGCCGAATTCGGCCGAGGCATCCTGCAACCACAACCACCAGTAATCCGAGAAGCTGCGACGAATCACCAGCTCCCAGGTGTCTTCAGCGGTATGGCGGATCACCAATTGCGACTTGGCGAACACCGTGCCCACCGCCTTACCCACCGGGAAGTTGTTGGGATGTACGTCGTAGCTGGTGGACTTCATCAGCACGTCGCGCACGTTCGGGCCACGCAGTTCGAGGATCTGTTGACCGCCGCTGACGTTGACGATCTGGATGTGCAGATCGCCCAGGGCGGCACGCAGGTTTTGTTCGGCGGCGAATTCTTCACCGCTCGGCACCACCAGCAACCACTCATCCGGGCCGAGCCATTGCAGGCTGGTTTCGCCGTTGACGATTACCGTCAGAGCGCCGGGCAGTTCGATGCCCAAGGCTTTGTGGACGCCTGCGGCGAAGGCGGCGTCATGGCCGTCGCCACGGATAGTCAGGTGGCCGAGGAGTTTCTTTTCACGCACGGTCACGCCGGCATTCTTGCGGCCCTTGCCGACCAGGCTGGCGAGGTCGGCATGGTGCAGCGACGACTCGGCCTTGGCGCCGGTGGTGGGGCGTTGTGGGTATACGTTGGCTGCTGTCATAGAGCACCTGTTTGAATTCTGTGGTGACTGTTCTGGCCTCATCGGGGGCAAGCCCCCTCCCACAGGGGAATGCATTCCAAATGTGGGAGGGGCGGTGCGACGATTCGACTTGCCCCCGATGCAGGCGACTCGGTCCGTCAGATGTTCTGGCGTTCGCCTTTCGGGTCAAAGAACACCGAAGACACAATCTCCGCCTCGATCACGCTGCCATCGGCCTGGGGCGAAAACACCCGCTCGCCGATGCGCTTCAAGCCGCCCTTGACCACCCCCATCGCAAACGAATAACCCAGGGAGTTATGCGCATAGCTGGAAGTGACGTGGCCGACCATCTTCATCGGGATCGTCTGCTTGGCGTCGAACACCAGTTGCGCACCTTCCGGCAACCACACCGTCGGGTCGATCGGCTTGAGGCCGACCAATTGCTTGCGATCTTCGCGCACGCAGTCTTCGCGGTTCATCCCGCGCCAGCCGATCCACGAGAACGGCTTGGTACGGCCGACGCACCAGCCCATGTTCAGGTCGTCCGGGGTCATCGAGCCGTCGGTGTCCTGGCCGACGATGATGAAGCCCTTCTCCGCCCGCAGCACGTGCATGGTCTCGGTGCCATACGGGGTCAGGTTGTACTTTTTGCCGGCCTCAACGATCTGTTCGAGCACGCCCATGGCGTAGTCGGCCTGCACGTTGACTTCATACGACAGCTCGCCGGTAAACGAGATGCGGAACACCCGCGCCGGCACGCCGCCGACCAGGCCTTCTTTCCAGGTCATGAACGGGAAGCCGTCCTTGTCCAGGTCGATGTCGGTGACTTCGGCCAGCAGCTTGCGGCTGTTGGGGCCGGACAGGGTCATGGTCGCCCAGTGGTCGGTGACCGAGGTGAAGTAGACCTTGAGGTCTGGCCATTCGGTCTGTTGGTAGATTTCCAGCCACTGCAGCACACGGGCAGCGCCGCCGGTGGTGGTGGTCATCAGGAAGTGGTTGTCGGCCAGGCACGCGGTCACGCCGTCGTCGAAGACCATGCCGTCTTCCTTGCACATCAGACCGTAGCGCGCCTTGCCCACGTCGAGCTTGGTCCAGGCGTTGCTGTAGATGCGGTTGAGGAACTCGCGGGCATCCGGGCCTTGAATGTCGATCTTGCCGAGGGTCGACGCATCCAGCAGGCCGACGCTGTCGCGCACCGCCAGGCATTCGCGTTTGACCGCCGCGTGCAGGTCTTCACCGTTGCGCGGGAAGTACCACGGGCGTTTCCACTGGCCGACGTCTTCAAACTCGGCGCCATTCTTCACATGCCAGGCGTGCAGCGCGGTGTAGCGAACGGGCTCGAAGATATGCCCACAGTGCCGGCCCGCGACCGCGCCGAAGGTCACCGGCGTGTAGTTGGGGCGGAACATGGTGGTGCCCATCTGCGGGATGGTCACGTTCAGCGAGCGCGCGGCAATGGCCAGGCCGTTGACGTTACCCAGCTTGCCCTGGTCGGTGCCGAAGCCCAGCGCGGTGTAGCGTTTGACGTGCTCCACCGACTCGAAACCTTCGCGGGTGGCGAGCTCGATGGCGGCGGCGGTGACGTCGTTCTGCAGGTCGACAAATTGCTTGGGCGCCCGTGCGGTGGCTTTTTCGTGAGGCACCTGGAACAGTGCCAGGGTTGGCTCTTCCAGGCGGTTCAAGGCTTTTGGCAGCGTGCCTTGCACTGGCGCGAAACCGGCTTCGCTGGCGGCGCGCACGCCGCCTTCAAAACCATCCGCCAGGGAATCGCCAAGGCCGTAGACGCCGTTGATGCCGCCGACGCACACGCGCTTTTGCGGTGCTTCGCCCGGTACAAAACCGAGGATGTCTTCGCGCCAGGTCGGCTTGCCGCCCAAGTGCGACGCCAGGTGGACCACCGGGCTGTAGCCGCCGGAGCTGGCGACCAGATCGCAGTCCAACCACTCGCCGGGGCTGGTGACGGTATGCGCTTTGACATCGATGGCGGCAACGCGGGCGCCGGTCACGTGTTTGCTGCCACGGGCTTCGATCACGGCGCTGCCGGTGAGGATACGAATGCCTTTGGCGCGAGCTTCTTCCACCAGCGCACCGCGTGGGTTGTGACGGGCATCGGCCACGGCCACCACCTTCAGGCCGGCCTCTAACCAATCCAGCGCGACGCGGTAGGCGTGGTCGTTGTTGGTCGACAGCAGCAGCTTTTGACCCGGTGCCACGCCGTAACGGCGCACGTAAGTCGAGACCGCACCGGCAAGCATATTGCCCGGCACGTCGTTGTTGCCGTACACCAGCGGACGCTCGCACGCACCGGTCGCCAGCACCACGCGCTTGGCACGCACGCGGTGGATGCGCTGGCGCACCTGGCCGATCGGGGCGCGGTCGCCGAGGTGATCGGTGAGGCGCTCGTGAATGGTCAGGAAGTTATGGTCGTGGTAGCCGTTGACCGTGGCGCGGGGCAGCAGCACCACGTCCGGCAGGGCTTTGAGTTCGACAATCACGCTGGCGACCCATTGATCCGCAGGCTTGCCGTCGAGGCTTTCGCGGGAATCGAGCAACGAGCCACCGAACTCTTCCTGTTCATCGGCGATGATCACGCGGGCACCGCTGCGCGCGGCGGCCAGTGCGGCAGCCAGGCCAGCCGGGCCGGCGCCCACCACCAACACGTCGCAGTGACGGTTGAAGTTGTCGTAGGTGTCCGGGTCGTTTTCGGTCGGCGAGCGGCCCAGGCCTGCGGCCTTGCGGATGTACTTCTCGTAAGTCATCCAGAACGACTGCGGGTACATGAAGGTTTTGTAGTAGAAACCCGGCGGCATCAGCTTGCCGCCGACTTTGCCGAGAATGCCCATCACGTCATTGTTCACGCTCGGCCAGCCGTTGGTGCTGGTGGCGACCAACCCCTGGTACAACGCCTGTTGCGTGGCGCGCACGTTGGGAATCTGAGTGGCTTCGGTGGCGCCGATCTGCAACACCGCGTTCGGCTCTTCGGCGCCCGCAGCAAAGATGCCGCGTGGCCGCGAGTACTTGAAGCTGCGGCCGATGATGTCGACACCGTTGGCCAGCAGCGCGGCGGCCAGGGTGTCGCCTTCGAAGCCTTTGTAGGTCTGGCCGTTGAAGCTGAAGGTCAGGACTTTGTTACGGTCGATCCGACCACCGTTGGACAGGCGATTGATCTGGCTCATACCTTCGCTCCAGCAGCCTTGGCGGTGAATTGCGGCGTGGTGCCGATCTTGTAGGTTTCAAGAATTTCGTAGGTGACGGTGTCGCGGGTCGCGTTGAAGTACTGACGGCAACCGGCGGCGTGAATCCACAGCTCGTGGTGCAGGCCACGGGGGTTGTCGCGGAAGAACATGTAGTCGCCCCACGCTTCATCGGTGCAGGCGTTGGGGTCCAGCGGGCGCGGGATGTGCGCTTGGCCGGAGGCGTGGAATTCCTCTTCGGAGCGCAGTTCGCCACAGTGAGGACAGAAGATATGCAACATAGGAAATTTCTCCTGTTAGTGGGCTACGGCCGCGGCGCCGTGTTCGTCGATCAACGCACCGTTGTGGAACCGGTCGATGGAGAAAGGTGCGGCCAACGGGTGCATTTCACCCTTGGCCAGGCTCGCGGCAAATACGTTGCCTGAGCCCGGAGTGGCCTTGAAGCCACCGGTGCCCCAACCGCAGTTGAAGAACATGTTCGGCACCGGGGTCTTGGAGATGATCGGGCAGGCGTCCGGCGTGGTGTCGACGATGCCGCCCCACTGGCGGTTCATGCGCACGCGTGAGAGCACCGGGAACATCTCGACGATGGCCTGGATGGTGTGTTCGATCACCGGGTACGAGCCGCGCTGGCCGTAGCCGTTGTAGCCGTCGATACCGGCGCCGATCACCAGGTCGCCCTTGTCGGACTGGCTGATGTAACCGTGGACGGCGTTGGACATGATCACGCTGTCGATAATCGGCTTGATCGGCTCCGACACCAGCGCTTGCAGCGGGTGCGATTCGATCGGCAGGCGGAAACCGGCGAGCGAGGCCATGTGCCCGGAGTTACCGGCCGTGACCACGCCGACGCGCTTGGCGCCGATGAAGCCCTTGTTGGTTTCCACGCCGATGCACACGCCGTTTTCCTTACGGAAGCCGATCACTTCGGTTTGCTGGATCAAGTCCACCCCGAGGGCGTCGGCGGCGCGGGCAAAGCCCCAGGCCACCGCATCGTGACGGGCCACGCCGCCGCGCCGTTGCACGGTGGCGCCCATGACCGGGTAGCGGGTGTTCTTCGAGCAATCGAGGTACGGAATTTCGTCTGCCACTTGTTGCGCGTTGAGCAACTCGCCGTCCACGCCGTTGAGGCGGTTGGCGCTGACGCGACGCTCGGAATCGCGGATGTCCTGCAGGGTGTGGCACAGGTTGTAGACGCCGCGCTGGGAGAACATCACGTTGTAGTTCAGGTCCTGGGACAGGCCTTCCCACAGTTTCATCGCGTGTTCGTACAGGTGCGCCGACTCGTCCCACAGGTAGTTGGAACGCACGATGGTGGTGTTGCGTGCGGTGTTACCGCCGCCCAGCCAGCCTTTCTCGACCACGGCCACGTTGGTGATGCCGTGCTCCTTGGCCAGGTAGTAGGCGGTCGCCAGACCATGCCCGCCACCGCCGACGATGACCACGTCGTAGACCTTTTTAGGCGTCGGCGTGCGCCACATCTTCTGCCAGTTTTCGTGGTGGCTGAGTGAGTGCTTGAAGAGGCCGAAGCCCGAGTAGCGTTGCATAGTCATTACTCCAAAACCGCGCTCAGCGATAAACCGGGAAATCAGCGCACAGGGCCGACACGCGCTTGGCCACGTCGGCCTCGACATCGGCGTCGCCGAGGTTGTCGAGGATGTCGCAGATCCAACCGGCCAGCTCGATGCATTGCGGCACCTTGAAACCGCGCGTGGTCACCGCCGGGGTGCCGATGCGCAGGCCCGAGGTCACGAACGGCGACTGCGGGTCATTCGGCACGGCGTTCTTGTTGACGGTGATGTGCGCGCGACCGAGGGCGGCGTCCGCCTCTTTACCGGTGAGGCCCTGGCGAATCAGGCTGACCAGGAACAGGTGGTTATCGGTGCCGCCCGACACTACATCGTAGCCGCGTTTGATAAACACGCTGGCCATGGCCTGGGCGTTGTCGATCACTTGTTGCTGGTAGACCTTGAAGCCCGGCTCCTGGGCTTCCTTGAAGCACACCGCCTTGCCGGCGATGACGTGCATCAGCGGGCCGCCCTGGGCGCCGGGGAATACGGCGGCGTTGAGTTTCTTTTCAATCGTTTCGTTGGCCCGCGCCAGAATCAGGCCGCCACGCGGACCGCGCAGGGTCTTGTGGGTGGTGGTGGTGACCACGTCGGCGTAGGGCAGCGGGTTCGGGTACAAACCGGCAGCCACCAGGCCGGCGACGTGGGCCATGTCGACGAACAGCAGCGCACCGACCTTGTCGGCGATCTGACGGAAGCGTGGGAAATCCAGAGTTTTGGAGTAGGCGGAGAAACCGGCCACCACCATCTTCGGCTGGTGCTCCACGGCCAGGCGCTCGACTTCGTCGTAGTCGATCAGCCCGGTGTCGGTGTTGATGCCGTATTGCACCGCGTTGTACAGCTTGCCCGAGGACGACACTTTGGCGCCGTGGGTCAGGTGACCGCCGTGGGCCAGGCTCATGCCGAGGATGGTGTCACCGGCGTTCAACAGCGCCAGGTACACTGCGCTGTTGGCGGAGGAGCCGGAGTGCGGCTGCACGTTGGCGTAATCGGCGCCGAACAACTGCTTGGCGCGCTCGATGGCCAGGGCTTCGACCTTGTCCACATGCTCGCAGCCACCGTAGTAGCGCTTGCCCGGGTAGCCTTCGGCATATTTGTTGGTCAGGCCACTGCCCTGGGCTTGCATCACGCGTTTGCTGGTGTAGTTCTCCGACGCGATCAGCTCGATATGATCTTCCTGCCGCTGCTCCTCGGCATTCATGGCCGCGAGCAGTGCGTCGTCATATCCCTGGATCTGGTCTTGTTTGCTGAACATCGCGTCTCTCCCAGCCTTTCGTATTGTTAAGGCCCATGCAGAGCCCTTTGATGCGATGGTAGGGCTGGCGCCGACAGGTCAAATGCCTACGGACGCCACGCAAAGGTGCGTTTACGACATTGGATGAGCGACACGAAACAAATGTGGGAGGGGGCTTGCCCCCGATAGCGGTGGATCAGCCAGTACCTGTGCAAGCTGACACACCGCTATCGGAGGCAAGCCCCCTCCCACAGGAGATCAGGCGATGATTTGACGGACGAGTAGCAGCAGCAGGAAATGCAGGGGATAGAGGGCATACGCCCAGCGGCGCATAGCCGGTGGCGAGGTGTTTTGGGTGTGTCGCAACAGGACCAGGCCGAGCAGCGGCGCGAGCAGGCAGGCGCTCAGCCCCATCAACGCCACCGGCGTGCCGTTATCGAGCAGAATCTGCCATTGATTGGCAGCCACACACAGCAGCCCCGGCAACACGCTGAAATACCATGGCCGACGAAACACCACCAGCATCGCCCACGGCAGCAACACACCAAAAAAACCGAACATCAAGTGCGCGGAAAATACCGCTGCCACCGCCAGGGCAATCAGCGCCAATCCTCGATCAACCAGCGCCTTCTGCTGCCACCCTCGGGCAACCAGCAGGCCCAACGCCAAGGTGGGCAACACGTTCAACGTATCGGCGTCTTCGATAAACAGCCGGTACGGCACTTCGCTGATCACGCTGAACAGCACCAGCCAGCCCAGGTAACGCCATTGGCCAGTGACTGCTACGTTACGCATCCGATGCAGATTGGCCGCAATCGCCAGGCAAAACCACGGGAACGCCAGGCGGCCCGGCACATACAGGCCGTCCAGGCTCAACCCGACATAACGCAAGTGGTCCAGTACCATGCTCAGCAGCGCCAGCCACTTAAGCAAATCCAAAGCGCCATCGCGGACACGTCCGACAGGAAACGTTTCAGTACCGTGCATAATTCCCCAGTGACTTTGCATTTACAGTGCGTGCGCACGCCCGACAATCTTGGTTACAGTGCGCACCAACATCGACCACAGGAATGGGCCATGACCGACAAGAGCCAACAATTCGCCAGCGATAACTATTCCGGCATCTGCCCGGAAGCCTGGGCCGCCATGGAACAAGCCAACCACGGCCATCAACGCGCCTATGGCGATGATGAATGGACCCACCGCGCCGCCGACGGTTTCCGCAACCTGTTCGAGACCGACTGCGAAGTGTTCTTCGCGTTCAACGGCACCGCCGCCAACTCGCTGGCGCTGTCCTCGTTGTGCCAGAGCTACCATAGCGTGATTTGCTCGGAAACCGCCCACGTCGAGACCGACGAATGTGGCGCGCCGGAGTTTTTCTCCAACGGTTCCAAGCTACTCACCGCACGCACCGAAAACGGCAAGCTGACCCCGGAGTCGATCCGCGAGATCGCCCTCAAGCGCCAGGACATCCACTACCCCAAACCCCGCGTGGTGACCCTGACCCAGGCCACTGAAGTCGGCAGCGTGTACACCCCGGAAGAAATCCGCGCCATCAGCGCCACCTGCAAAGAACTTGGCCTGAACCTGCACATGGACGGCGCGCGCTTCGCCAACGCCTGCGCGTTCCTCGGCTGTTCACCGGCCGACCTGACCTGGAAAGCCGGGGTGGACGTGCTGTGCTTTGGCGGCACGAAAAACGGCATGGCCGTGGGCGAAGCGATCCTGTTCTTCAACCGCGCACTGGCCGAAGACTTCGACTACCGCTGCAAACAGGCCGGCCAGCTCGCGTCGAAGATGCGCTTCCTCTCCGCGCCGTGGGTGGGCCTGCTGGAAAACCACGCCTGGCTCAAACACGCACGCCACGCCAACCACTGCGCGCAGTTGCTGAGCAGCCTGGTGGCGGATATTCCCGGCGTGGAATTGATGTTCCCGGTGCAGGCCAACGGCGTGTTCCTGCAACTCTCGGAACCGGCCATCGCCGCGCTGACGGCCAAGGGCTGGCGCTTCTACACCTTCATCGGCAAAGGCGGCGCGCGCTTCATGTGTGCGTGGGACACCGAGGAAGAACGCGTGCGCGAGCTGGCGGCGGATATTCGCGAAGTGATGGGCGCGTGAAACGACGGCCCGCGTCGCAGGCTCATGACCTGCGACGCGGGACGGCGGTAACTCGCGGGGTCACAAGGCCTTCGGCTGAAGCGCTTGCCATTCATCAATAGGACCACGGTTGGTGAGAAGGGTCCCGCCGTTGAATTTCACCGCCAGTTTATTTACCGCGTTCAAGGCCGTCGTCACCGCCCCTTCCGCCCAGCCTCCCGTCCACGAAACATCGTCACCCGCAAGAATGAAGCCATCGGGGTTCGCGCTCGACACACCGTTCATGAACTGAGAAAACAACAAGCGCTGGTACTCGTACTGTCCCGGCAGGTTCATTTTGAACGCGCACAGGAAAAACGGCTGCTCTTCCCAGTTGATTTCAACAAACGGGTTGCTCATGCCGAACTCAGCGGCCAGATTCAACTGATGAGGGGCATACACGCTGTCCAGCAGGGTTGTGCATAACTGCACGTGGGACGGCAGCGGCGCACTGCGATCACCCAGGAATTTGAGGGCGTCATCATTCCAGGTGTAAGACAAAAACAGGCCACTGCCGTTGTGAGGCCCCTGGCTCTCGCTATAGTCCAGCAGGTAGGTGCCGCGGGTGATTCGATCCGACAACGTCACACTCATCCTGTACTGCGAATCAGCCTCCCTATCGGTCCAGAACGGTCGCTTGGTTTGCGCGAAGATTTTTGCCGACTGCATGTAATGGGTGTACATCACCGCTTCCCACTCCTTGCCGGATAACAGGTCATTCATCGCGTTGAAGCGGGCAGCGCCATCCATATAACGGAACTTGTCGAGGACCCGTTTGTGCGGGGTATAGACCACGGCAGGAAAGGTGTATTGACGGTCGCTTCCCAGGTTGTGATCAAACACCCACACGTCGAACTCGCCATCCGGCCGCCGCAGGATCTGCCGCACTTCCTGCTTCAAAGGCTGAGCGATAACCTGAGTGGTCAGGCCTTGGACGGTGGTGCCCGCAGGCCAATGGACCATGGCGTCGTCGAAGGTATCCGGGGCACGCGTCCACAGCCGGTTTGGCAGCTCGCTGGCGCCGTCATACATCAGCTTGTGGTTGGTATCCAGCCCGGTATACAGCACCCGTAACACCTCCAGGAAGCAGTTCGGGTAATCGGTATTCCAGCCGCCAGTGCCGAAGCCGATCTGGCCGAACAGATCGATATCTTCGCGACTCCAACCCGCCTGCTCGACCATCGCGGCAAAAAAACTGAGGTTGTCCCAACCCGCATCAAGGATCGCGTTCCACAAGGCTTTGATCCGGGCCTGATCAAGGCTGCCCTCGGACATTGCCGCTTCCATCTCAGTGAACTTGATCGGGTCCTGTTCAAGAAATACTTCGAATAGCTTGCGCTCGATCTCGGCGTAATCAACCGGCAGATTATCGCCTTCGTAATAAACCTGTTTTTGCTGGTAGTCGACGACCGTGCTGGGGGTAAAAGACGACCCCGGATTGGGAAAATCCGTCGAGTTGGCCCGCATGCCAACTTTGTCGAAATAGTGCATCAACGCCTTGCCTGAAACAGGAAAGCGCATGGCTCCCATTTCGCAGATAACACTGTTATCCGGATCTTGCGGATCACCCGTCACATAGGAATACAGGCGCCCACCGATGCGGCCACTGGCCTCTACCACCACCGGGTGCAACCCCATGCGCATGGTTTCATAGGCGGCCACCATTCCAGCGACTCCGGCGCCGACGATCAATACCTGGCTGCCATACGCCAGGCGGGACACCTGCGCCAACGGCGTGCCGTTCCGGGCGGCCGTATCGAGAAACCGGGCGTAATGAAAAGGAAAGTCTGGAACAAGTGCAGTGACATCGTTGGCAAGCAAGCGCGCTGCGCCTTTACTGCGGGAGGGAATAGCAGACATGGCAATCATCCTTGGCATGTAATGAGGACGTCCACCTACTGCTTAACTGCGAAGGGCGAATACGACGGGTGCGCTGCTCAGCGTAGAGAGCTGTAGGAGATGTCTCTATATCGCTTAGAAATAAAAAGCTGATTCGTAATGCAAGTCCTATGTCAGAGGGGGTTTAGGCAATCAGTTCAGAAAATCGTGAAGTGACTATTTGCGAATACCGATTCAATAATTTATTTAGTTACAAGACTCTTCGTAGCCTCACTCAATAAAAACAGACCGTGATGCCTATGAACACGCCCTCCAACCGATCGGCGGCTGCGCCATCCAGCACGCTGAAAATCGAAACCCGCTCCATTGACTACGTGCCGCGCAATGAACGCCACGGCAAGGTCTGGCATCAGGCGCCGTTCTGGTTCACCGGTAACTTCGTACTGACCACCCTGGTCACCGGGTTTACCGGCGCAGCGTTGGGGCTGAGCCTGGTGTACGCGATCCTGGCGATTGTCATCGGCGTGTGCCTGGGCACGTTCGCCATGGCATTCCACGCCAACCAGGGGCCGCGCATGGGTTTGCCGCAGATGATCCAGTCGCGGGCACAGTTCGGCCTGCGCGGGGCAATCGTGCCCTTTATCGCGGTGGTGTTCGTGTACATCGGCTTTAACGTGTTCAACGTGATTCTGGCGACCGACGCCATCAATACCGTGCTGCCCGGCAACCGCGCCCCGTGGTACGCCTTGATGATCATCCTGGCCGTGGTGATTGCCGTGATCGGCCACAACCTCCTGCACACCGTGCAACGCTGGCTGACCTACGTGATGATCAGTGTGTTCGCGGTCCTCACGGTCGCTGCCGTGATAAACCTGCAGGCCGACGCGGCGGTGGTCGACGCGCATTTTTCCTGGTCGGCCTTTCTGATCCAGCTTTCAGCCGCTGCGGGTTACCAGATCAGCTACGCCGTCTATGTCTCGGACTACTCGCGCTACCTGCCCCATGACACGCCGTCGCGCAGGGTCATCACCTGGACGTACCTGGGGGCTGCCAGTTCGGCGCTGTGGCTGATGTCGCTGGGGGCGTTTCTCGCCTCGGCGCTGCCCTCACCCGACGCCATCGGCAGCGTGCAGACGGTGGGCAACCAACTGCTTCCAGGGTTTGGCACCTTTACCGTGTTGATCGCAGTACCCGCGCTGGTTGGCATCATGGCGGTCAACTGTTACGGCGCCATGCTGACCGGTATCAGCGCGATTGACGGCTTCGTGTCGATCAAACCGGGCATCAAAGGGCGCATCGTGGGGATCAGCCTGGTGGGCGGGGTGATTTTCGCCATCGCCTTGAGTATCCCGCAGAGCTACCTGGAGAGTTTCAATACCTTCGTCTTGCTGATGCTGTATTTCCTGGTGCCGTGGACCGCCGTCAACCTCGCGGACTTCTATGTTGTCCGCAAGGGGCAATACGCAATCAGCGACATCTTCAACCCGGACGGGATCTACGGCCGCTGGTCGGGTGCCGGGCTTGTTTCCTATTTCCTCGGCCTGGGGGCGATGACACCGTTCATCTCCCTGGGGTTTTACCAAGGGCCCATCGCGAAGGCCTTGGACGGGGCCGATATTGCATTCGTGGTAGGCCTGGCAGTTTCTGCGATTGCCTACTGCCTGCTGTCGTGTACGCGTGACCTGACCGTTGAGCAACGCGCCATTGAAGCCAGCGAACGCCTGTTTGAAGGCGATGAGTCATGACACCGATACGCGTTGTCTGCCATCAGTTGGCGCCGCGCCTGGGCGACGCCGACGACAACCGTCGCCTGAGTGAAACGGCGATCCGTGGCGCGGCCAGCCTGGGTGCCCATGTGGTGGTGCTGCCCGAACTCATGCAAAGCGGCTACGCGTTCAATGACCTGGCAGAGGCCAGAGCGGTGTCGGAACCGCTCGATGGCCCGACGCTGAGTCTGTGGAGAGCCCTGGCTATCGAGTTGGGCTTGATCGTCGTCGCGGGCTTCTGCGAGCGCCTGAGTGCCGGCCGAGTGGCCAATAGCGCCGCGTTGATTGAGCCCGACGGTAGGCTGACGGTATACCGCAAGGCGCATCTGTGGGACCGCGAAAAGCTGATCTTCACCGCCGGCACTGCCCCGCCGCCGCTGGTGGAAACGGCTGTCGGGCGCATTGGCGTGGTGATCTGCTACGACCTTGAGCTGCCCGAGTGGGTCCGCCTGGCGGCCCTGGCCGGTACCGACCTGCTGTGCGCGCCAGTGAATTGGCCGGACAGCCCACGGCCCGCCGCCGAGCGCCCAGGCGAAATCGTCCGCGTGCAGGCCAATGCGGCGGTCAATCGGATGTTTATCGCCGCGTGTGATCGATACGGTGAGGAGCGCGGTGTGAATTGGGTGGGCGGCTCAGTCATTGTCGATGCGGACGGCTATCCGCTGGCCGGCGGGGTCTCCCATCAACAAGAACAGCGCCTGGTCGCCGACCTGCCGCTGCTACAGGCCCGGAACAAACACATTAGCGAGCATAACCACGTTCATCTGGACCGCCGCCCAGGGCTGTACTGAAACGCCTGGCGCCCGCGCAGGGCGCATGAGCGTGCTTAGAACTCGATCCGCACGTCGCCCTTCGGCACGCTGCAGCACGACAGGATGTAGCCTTCGGCTTCGTCTTCCTCGGTAATCCCGCCGTTGTGGTCCATCTCGACCTCGCCGCCCAGCTTGAGCACCTTGCATGTGCCGCAAATGCCCATGCCGCAGGCCTTGGGAATCAGCAGGCCGAGCTTGGCGGCGGCGGCGTGGACGGTTTCACCCGGCGCCACGCGAATGCTCTTGCCCGAGGCGATGAACTCCACCTGATGCAGATCCGCCACGTCGACTTCCGGCGCGTCGGCGGCTTGTTCGGCCTGTTCCACTGCATCGGCGCGGGCCTCCGCTGGCGTCGCGCCGAACGACTCTTCGTGATAACGCGCCATGTCGAAACCGGCGGCTTCGAGCAAGCGCTTCACCGCCGTCATGTACGGCGTAGGGCCGCAGCAGAACACTTCGCGCTCGAGGAAGTCCGGCACCATCAATTCGAGCATCTTGTGGTTCAGGTAGCCGCGATACCCGGCCCAGGGTTCGCCCAGGCCGTGTTTTTCGCAGATCAGGTGCAGGCTGAAGTTGTCGATCCGCGAGGCCATATGCTCCAGCTCGCGGTGATAGATGATGTCTTTGGGTGAGCGCGCACTGTGGATAAACGTCATGTCGACGTTGGCGTTGGTATCGTAATACCAGCGCGCCATGGACATCACCGGGGTGATGCCGACGCCGCCGCTGAGGTACAGCACCTTGGGATTGCTGAAATCGATGGCATTGAACAGCCCGACCGGCCCGTGCACCGCCAGCTCCTGGCCCTCGTGCAGGGTGTCGTGCAGCCAGTTGGAGACCTTGCCGCCGGGTACGCGCTTGATCGTCACCGAGAAGCTGTAAGGCACCGACGGCGAGCTGGAGATGGTGTAGGAACGCATGATCGGCTGACCGTCGATTTCCAGCTCCAGGGTGACGAACTGCCCCGGCTTGAAAAAGAACAGGATCGGCTGGTCGGCCATAAAGCAGAAGGTGCGCACGTCCCAGGTTTCCTGGATGACTTTGACGCAACGGACGATGTGCCGACCATTGGCCCAGGTCTGGGTGGTTACCGGATTCAGGAAGTTGCTGGACATGCTGTTCTCCACCGCCGAGGTTCGGCCTTGATAGTGGCGATTCTGCGTAACGCGAGAACCACCCATTTACCTATCTGCGACATTCACATACTTATCGCGACCAGCCCCCAACGACATAGGGTTGCGCGTCGGGAACAGATTGGGCCATGTCGCCCATGGATAAGGTTCACCGCAACAGCGGCCCCACACTCGCTGCCAACAACGACACTTTCTTTACGCCTTGCTGCAAACCTGTTCAGCCACTTTTCGCCGGCCACACAGAATGGCCATGAGGACACATACGATGGACGTCACCGCAACCTTAAGCTTGGGCGATCCGCTGGAACCCGCACGCAAGGCCACCGCGCAGATGCTGCAAGAGCGCGAGCGTACATTCTCGCTGCCACAGCCGTTCTACTCTGATGAGCGGTTGTTTGATATCGACATGCAGGAGATCTTCCAGAAAGAGTGGTTGATCGCCGGCATGACCTGCGAGATCCCCACCAAGGGCAACTTCCTGACCCTGCAAGTGGGCAAGAACCCGATCATCGTGATCCGTGGCGCCGAAGGCGTGGTGCATGCGTTCCACAACGTCTGCCGCCACCGCGGTTCGCGCTTGTGTACCAGCGACAAAGGCAAGGTCGCCAAGCTGGTGTGCCCGTACCACCAGTGGACCTACGAACTGGACGGCCGCCTGCTGTTCGCCGGCACCGAGATGGGCGCCGACTTCGACATGAAGCAGTACGGCCTCAAGCCGATCAACGTGAAGACCGCCGGCGGCTACATCTTCATCAGCCTGGCGCAGAACCCGCCGGCCATCGATGACTTCCTGTCGACCCTGAACCACTACATGGAACCCTACGACATGGAGAACACCAAGGTGGCGGTGCAAACCACCTTGATGGAAAAGGCCAACTGGAAGCTGGTGCTGGAAAACAACCGCGAGTGCTACCACTGCAACGCCTCGCACCCCGAGCTGTTGAAAACCCTGCTCGAATGGGACGACGTCACCGACCCGCGCGCCGACCAGGCCTTCAAGGACCACGTGGCCGCTAGCGCCGCCGCCTGGGACGCCGAGAAGATCCCTTACGCCCACGCCAGCTTCGGCCTGCGCAACCGCATCGTGCGCATGCCGCTGCTCAAGGGCACCGTGTCGATGACCCTGGACGGCAAACAGGGCTGCAAAAAGTTGATGGGCCGCATCAAGAACCCGGACCTGGGCTCGATGCGCATCCTGCACCTGCCGCATTCGTGGAACCACTGCATGGGCGACCACGTCATCGTGTTCACCGTGTGGCCGATCAGCGCCCAGGAAACCATGGTCACCACCAAGTGGCTGGTCCACAAGGACGCGGTCGAAGGCGTGGACTACGACGTGGAGCGCATGCGCCAAGTATGGGACGCCACCAACGACCAGGACCGTCGCCTGGCCGAAGAAAACCAGCGCGGGATCAACTCCACCGCTTACCAGCCCGGTCCTTACTCCAAGACCTATGAGTTCGGCGTGGTGAACTTCATCGACTGGTACAGCGAGCGCATGCTGAGCAACCTCGGCGCGGCGCCGGCACCCTACCTCAAAGGCGTAGCCGCCCAATAACCGCCTCTGGGGGAGCGGGCTTGCTCGCCCCCCATTGGGTTGCACACTGATCAAAACTTGATCAACCCCGCGAAACCCCTCTCGCCGCCTGCCCTCCAGCCGTTGCCTAACAACTTATCCACAGAGCCACCCACAACAATTGTGGGCAAGTGCGCCTGCCCGTGGAAATTAAATCAAGAAAATCCGTGACTTATTCGACTTGGCCGTTTCAAGACGCCACTGGTCATTTTTTGAACAACTCCGCGTAAGCTATATAAACCGTGCCCTGCAGCGGTACGCGAACACCTTATCCACAGAAGCACCAACAGACTTTGGGGGCAACTTTGACCAGGCTGTGGAAAACCTCTTCAAACCTTCATAAATCGCGGCTTTCAGGGTTTTTAACCCGCCAGAGAAGCAAATTGAGCGTTTTTTGACCACATCACTGAAAGCCTTTGTCTATATGGCTTGCAGCCGAGAGCAAACATCTTATCCACAGAAGCGCCAACAGACTTTGGGGGCAAGTCGAACCCTTGCCGACAGAAAAAATCCCGTAAAAACCGCCACTTAACCTGATCATTTTTTATACGGGCTGCTGCAACCCTTGATTCACGTGCCCTGTGGACAACCACCAACATCTTATCCACAGCCAGGCGCACAGCCTGTGTGGGTAAATGACCGCTCATCTACGACCTGTACAAAAAACACTCATATTTAAAGTTCATCTACACTCATCCTTGCAGTTAATTCCACTGGCCTGGGTTAATGCAGCAGTCCTTGGCGCAATAGAGCGAGGTAACAACAGTGATGCGGCAGGGCACGCCCAGCCATCACTGCGCCAATGGTTTTACGCTGATTGAATTACTACTGACGCTGGCCTTGCTGGCCACGCTTTCGACAGTTGCTTATCCGCTGACGGCGTTGATGGGTAAACGCGACCGAGAACTCGACTTGCAACATTCGTTGCGGGAAATACGCCGCGCGATTGATTCCTACAAAGAAGCCAGCGACGACGGCCGTATCGAAAAAAGCATCGGCGACAGCGGTTATCCACCGACCCTGCAAGTACTGGTCGACGGGGTCACGGACAAGACCGATCTCACAGGCAAAAAACTCTTCTTCTTGCGCCGCATCCCCCGCGACCCTCTCTGCGAGTGCCCCGAACTGTCGCCCGCGCAGACCTGGCAACTGCGCAGCTACAAGAGCACCGCCGATAACCCACAAGAGGGAGAAGATGTATTTGACGTTTCATCCCGAAGCCCCCAGGAGAGTTTGAATGGCACGTTATACAGCCAGTGGTGATCGGGGTTTTACCCTGATTGAGTTGCTGGTGGTCATGGCCATCATCGCCACGCTCATGACCCTGGTGACCCCCCAATACTTTCGCCAGCACACCAAGGCCCAGGAAACCGTGCTGCGCCATAACCTGTCCTCGATCCGCCAGGCGCTGGACCAATACCGCGAAGACCACGGCAGTAACCCCGAGTCCCTGCAAACCCTGGTGGAGCGCCGCTACCTGCGGGAAATCCCCCTCGACCCGCTGACCGGCAAGCGCGACACCTGGCAATTGCAACCTTCCGACGAACAGGGCCTGGGCGACGTGCGCAGCGGCGCCCCCGGCAACGCGAACGACGGGAGCACCTATGCGCAATGGTAAACAGCCCCAGCGCGGCTCGGTGTTCATGGGCATGCTGGTGACGGTGGCCGTGGTGGCCGTGATGCTGATGGAAGTGGGCAGCCTGTGGTCCAGCGTGCTGCAGCGCGAGCGCGAACGGGAACTGCTCGCCCGCGGGAATGAAATCCGCCGGGCAATCGGCCTGTATTACGCGGCCGGTAATACCTTTCCAAAAACCCTCGAAGATCTGGTGCTCGACCGCCGCCAACCGACCATCAAGCGCTACCTGCGCCGGGTCTACGACGACCCGCTGACCGGCAACGCCGAGTGGGGCGTGGTCAAAGGCCCTGGCGAAACCATCATGGGCGTGTTCAGCAACGCCCAGGGCACGCCGTTCAAGCAAGGCAACTTTTCCGTCATTAACCACAGTTTTACAGGACAGAGCAGTTATCAAGGGTGGGTGTTTCTGTATGGCCCTGGACAGAGTAACCCTGCAACCCGCACCGGTCCCGAGGGAGATCAGCCGACCCGATGATGCCAATTGAACCAACCTACTGGTCGTTCCAGCAGTTCGGAACTTGTTTATCTGAATTGAAGGTACACACACATGAAAAGCTTACAGCGGCATATACAACAGCTCCTTAAATGGGCGCTGATAGGTATAACACTACTACCCATGCTGGCGTTGGCCCACGTTGCAACGGATATCCCCATTGCACGACAACTGTACTGCTACACACAGCCGGACTTCTGGAGCGGAAACCCTGCCGACAAAGGTTGTAATGAGCTGAATAAAACCAGCGGTACTCACCCCGGCCAACAATGGAACGAAGTGGCAAAGCTGATCAAAGCAGACGATGGGTACGACTACACCAACCAGGAAACCGTAGAGACACTGATACCCAATGGAAAACTCTGCTCGGCCGCCAACCCGCTGATGGAGGGTCTCAACACACCTTCGGCGAACTGGCACAAAACACCGATGACGACAAAAAATGGTGTTGCGGAAGTGCGTATTGTCGGTACCGCACCGCATGTCAGCAGCATCGTGCAGATCTACCTCAGTAAATCCAGTTACAACCCCGCCACAATGCCATTGAAGTGGAGCGACCTGGAGTTGCTCCACGAGGAAACCGTCACGGTCGCACGAACCGATTGGGGCGAGCAGCCACCGTCAGTGGGTGGATTGCAGGGTTATTTCAAATTCAACGTCGCCATACCTAACGGGCGCACCGGCGATGCGGTGCTCTTCACCCGCTTCCAGCGCATCGATCCGGCTGGCGAGGGTTTTTATAATTGCAGCGATATCACGCTCCATAACGATGGGCCCACCCCAACACCGGAGTGGCACGCCAACGGCCTTTTCCAACCTCAGGGATTCACTCCGAAACAAGGGGATACCATCCATTTCCGGGTACTTGGATCAAGCAAGTCCTACAACGAAACGGTAGACCTGCAATACCCGATAACTAACGCGGCCCCCACTGTTTGGGGACCCGGGCTTGTACAAGCGCTGAAGCCCTACGCCTCGATTGTGCAGGTAGGAGAATTGAAAGGCGCCAGCATTGTCTACAACACCACAGACGCCACGAAGAATCTGGTCTATCTGGCTGACGAAAAATCTTCCAAAGCCATGTCAATCATTCCTGGCGGAGGACCCGAGCCTGTCAACCCCGCACCGCCGGTCGCGAGGATCACCGGCCCGACATCATTGACGTCGGGACAAACCTTTACGTTCAGTGGTACCTCATCATCCGGCAGTAATGGCCCCTTGCTCTATAACTGGGCAGTCGCCGGGATGACTGGCCCAACCGACGACGCGACGGTCAACGGCAAAGCCTACACCGTCACGCAGCCGACGATATTCAAGGCACGGCTGAGTGTTCGCGACACCCAAAACGGCAAAACCGACCAAGCGGTGTTTGACTTTACGGTCACGCCTGGTGGCGGCGGCGGCGAGCACCCGGCATACAAGGAAGGCACCGCTTATAAAGCCGGCGACATCGTGACCAACAACGGCAAAAATTATCAATGCAAGCCTCACCCTTACACCGCCTGGTGTGCAGGCGCGGCGTGGGCCTACGCCCCTGGTTCGGGCACGGCGTGGGAGCAAGCATGGGACGAAGTTCAATAAACCGTCGATGCACCTGCGCATATTCAGTTAATGGATAAGCGTAAGTTCCAAACGTTATAGGGCGCCTTGCGGCGCCTTATATCGAGCAACGCTACAGTTAACGATGTATCTGAACTGCATATGTTCTAACGAAGTTCTACCGGCGGTGCCCGTCAAAAAAACGGGCCGGGAGAGTGATACACAACCGCCGTACCTTGGCACTCCCAACAGGGTATCTCCATGCGCACACGCACCGTTATCCACAGCCCCCAACGCGGCTTCACCTTGCTGGAGTTGCTGGTCGTCCTGCTGATCATCGCCCTGCTCGCCGGCTACGTCGGCCCGAAGATGTTCGACCGCCTGGAACTGGCCAAGGTGCAAACCGCCAAGGGCCAGATGAAATCCCTGGGCGACGCCCTGCACCAATACCGCCTGGACAACGGCCATTACCCCGCCGAAACCCTCGGCCTCGGCGCCCTGACCGAACGCCCCGCCAGCGAACCGAACTGGCACGGGCCGTACCTGCCCAAAGCCGCGCCGCCGGACCCATGGAACACGCCCTACGCATACAAAAACCCCGGCACGCCGCCCAACGAGGTGGACATCATCTCCCTGGGCCGCGACGGCAAGGCCGGCGGTGAAGGCACCAACGCCGATATTGTGTTCGGCCTGTGACCCGCCATGCACACGCTGCGCATCCTCCTGACCCTGCTGTGCCTCGCAGACACCGCCCGGGCCGACTGCTGGCAATCGGCAGCCAGCCGTTACCACGTCGATCCGCTTTTGCTGTACGCCATTGCCAAGGTCGAATCCGGTCTCAACCCCGGCGCGCGCAACGTCAACCGCGATGGCAGCCAGGACATCGGTCTGATGCAAATCAACAGCCGCCACTTGCCCGCGCTGGCCCGGTTCGGCATCACCGAACAGCACCTGCTCACGCAGCCCTGTACCAGTGTGATGGTGGGCGCGTGGCTCCTCGCCGGGTTTATCCGCGAGCAGGGTTATGGCTGGCAGGCCGTGGGCGCCTATAACGCCGGAACCCGACCGGATCGGCAAGCGCGGCGCTCACGCTATGCCCTGGCGGTATGGCGCTACTACGACGCGTTGCAGCAACAGCGCCAGCAACTCGCCAGGCAAACCCCATGATCGACATCGACGCCCGCATCATCCGCGACGGCCACTTGCAGCGCCTGCGCCTGCAAGCCCTCGACCTGGCCCACGCACGCCAGCAACTGCAGGCCGACGGCGCCCAGGTCATCTCGTTGCAGGCGCGCCGCGCATTGAAACTGCCCAGCCGCCGCGCCCGGTTCGCCCTGGGGCTGTTTATCCAGGAACTGGTGGTGCTGCTGGACGCCGGGCTGGTGCTGGTGGAAGCGGTGGAAACCCTGCGCGACAAGGCGCCCCCCGGGATCAATCGCCAGGTCATGAGCGACTTGCTGGGGTCGATGTACGAGGGCAATTCGCTGTCCAAGGCCATGCAGCTCAAACCCGAGATTTTTCCTTCGCTGCTGATCGCCACCGTGGCGTCCTCGGAACACAGCGGCCAACTGGCCGTCGCCCTGCGCCGTTACCACCATTTCGAGGCGCATCTGCAAGCCGTGAAAAAACGCGTCAGCGGCGCGCTGATGTACCCGCTGGTGGTGCTCAGCGTGGGTGCGTTGATCCTGCTGTTCCTGTTGTTTTTCGTGATCCCGCGCTTTGCCTCGGTGTTCGATGCGGTCGCCGACTTGCCGGCGACCGCACGGTTCATGGTGTGGTGGGGCGCGCTGGTGGACACGCGTGGCATGGAGCTGCTGCTCGGCCTGGCGCTGGCGATCGCCGGGTTGGTGCTGTTATTGCGCAGCGCCGGGTTCAAGCGCCGCGCCGCCCGGCTGTTCTGGAAAATTCCCAGCCTGGGTGCGCAGCGCACGCTGTTTATCCTCGCGCGCTTCTACCGCACCGTCGGCATGCTGCTGATGGGCGGGATGCCGGTGGTCACGGCGGTGGAACTGTCCGGCGCGTTGCTGCCTGCCGAGCGTCAAGGCGCGCTGCGTCAGGCCATGACCGACATCCAGGCCGGCCAGCCGCTGTCCACGTCGCTGGCGCGCCATCAACTGACCACCGCCGTGGCCGAACGCCTGTTACGGGTGGGTGAGCAAAGCGGTGAGTTGGCGGCCATGTGCGAGCGCATCGCGCAGTTCCACGATGAAGCACTGGAGCGGGCCATCGAGCTGTTCAGCAAGGTCTTCGAGCCGCTGTTGATGTTGGTGGTGGGCGGGTTGATCGGGTTGATCGTGTTCATGTTGTACATGCCGATTTTCGAGCTGGCGGGTTCCATTCAGGGGTAGCGCGATGAGCGAGCAGACACGGCAATGGCAAGCACTGGCGGACCAGCGCGGAATGTCCTTGGCCAATTACCTGCTGGAAGTGTTGCACCAGGCACCCGAGCAGCTGTCGACCATCGCCGCCCCCCTGAACCTGATCCCCATCGTACCGGCGGACCTCGTCGATCATTGGCGCTTCGACCTGTTGCCACTACCCCAGGCACTGACTCACACCGTACTGCCCGTGGACTATCAGGAGCGTCCCTGCCTGGTGCTCGGCGCGCCTTTTACCCTGGCCGACCGCCACTGGATTCAGTCCACCCCAAGCCTTCGCGCCTTACCCCTGGCCATGAGCCTGCCCGGCGCGGTCAAAGCCCAACTGACCCTGGCCGAAGCCAGCCAACGGGTGATGCAACCGTTCGGTGAGGACGACGACAGTGCCCAGGTCAGCCAAACCGCCCAGGAAATATCCCTGAGCAGCATCGCCCGCGATGACAACCCGGTGGTGCGCCTGGTCAACTCCATGCTGTTCGATGCACTGCAAAGCCGCGCCAGCGATATCCATGTGGAAACCACGCCCCAGGGCCTGGTGATCAAGTACCGCATCGACGGCGTGTTGCAGCAGATGGGCCAGGCCAGCGGGCTGGACATGGCCGAGCAGGCGCTGTCACGCATCAAGGTGTTGTCGGAGCTGGATATCGGCGAGCGCCGGGTGCCCCAGGACGGTCGCTTCAAGATGAAAATCCAGGGCCGCGAGGTGGATTTCCGGGTGTCGATCATGCCCAGTATCCATGGCGAGGACGCGGTACTGCGCATCCTCGACAAATCCCAGCGCGGCGAGTCCCTGAGCCTGGAAAGCCTCGGGCTGGCCGCCGACACCATCGCCCGCATCCGCGTGCTGGCCAGCGAGCCCTACGGCATGTTGCTGGTGACGGGGCCTACCGGCAGCGGCAAGTCCACCACCCTGTATGCGGCCTTGTCGGAGACCAATACCGGCGAGAAGAAAATCATCACCATCGAAGACCCGGTGGAATACGAACTGCCCGGCGTGCTGCAGATCCCGGTGAACGACAAGAAGGGCCTGACCTTCGCCCGTGGCCTGCGCTCGATCCTGCGGCATGACCCGGACACGATCCTGGTGGGCGAAATCCGCGACGGCGAGACGGCGGGGATCGCCGTACAGGCAGCCTTGACCGGACATCTGGTGCTGTCGTCGGTGCATGCCAACAGCGCGTTCAGTGTGCTGGAGCGCTTTACCTACATGGACGTCGACCCCGCCAGTTTCGTCGAGGCCCTCAATGGCGTGGTGGCCCAGCGTCTGGTACGGCGCATCTGCCCGGACTGCGGCGTGGCCGCCAAGCCCGACGAGGACATCGCCCGGCTCGCCCAACTGCCCGAGGCCCAGCTCAAACGCGGCCATTACCGCGTGGGCAAAGGCTGCGAGGGCTGTCGCCACACCGGATATCGCGGCCGCCTCGCCCTCGCGGAAGTGCTGACGGTAACCGACAGCATCAAGGACGGCCTGCTCAACCGCAGCTCAGCCGCCACCTTGCGGGAACTGGCGCGCGAAGCCGGGCATGTGTTCATCCGCGATATCGCCCTGGCTCACGCGGCCCAGGGCGACACCACGCTCAAGGAGATCCATCGTGTCATTTCCCTTTATTGAGCACGTGGTGTGGCTGCACAGCGCGGGCGCCGCCTGGGCCGCGCGCCCTCGTTGGCGCGGCGCGAATGTCTGGCGCGCGCGGCAGGCCGGCGAACCGCTGAGCGCCTGCGCCGACCTGTTGGAACAGGCCCCTCGGGGCCGCATGCGCTTTTTGGACCGGGCCACGCTGCTGCTGGGGTTTCCCCACGTGCACTACCTGATGCTGCCGTGGCAAACCGGCCTGTACAGCGCAAGCGATTGGCAAGGCTTCGCCGAGGCCACCTTCAGCCAACAGACGGGCCTCGACCCTGAGCAGTGGCAGGTGCGGCTCGCCAACGGCGCCTTCGGCCATGAGCGCCTGGCCGTGGCGACCGCGCGGGACCTGCTGCAAGACCTGCGTGACCTGTTCAAACTGCGCCAGTTGCCCCTGGTGACCTGCGCACCGCTGCTGACGGCCGTCGCGCAGCAATACTGGCGGCAATTGCCTGCCGACTGCGTGCTGGCGATCCGCGAAGCCGAAAGCCTCAGTTGCCTCTACCGGCACCAAGGCGTCGCCGATCAAGTCTGCGTGATGCCGACACAACCCGGCAGCGCCTTGAGCGACAACCTGTTCGCCGCCGACCTGCTCGCGCAACGGCACGCGCCGGCGATCCGGGTCGTCACCCACAGCCCCACCGAACACTGGCTGGGGCCACTGCATCCATGGCTGGAAGAGACCTGTCCATGATCGCCCGGTTGAGATCCCGTCTCGCCGACGCCTGGCAACCGACGCGCTCGCCCAGCGTCGACTTCCTGCGCCCCAACGCCCTTTACCGGCCGCTGGTCGGCCTGCTGTGGCTGGTCGCCGCAGTACTCGCCTTGCACACCTGGCTGCAATGGCAACGCATGGAGCAGCGGCAACAACAGACCGATGAACTGGAGCAACACTACATCCAACTGACCCGCCGCCAGGAGCAATTGATCCAGGCCGCCAGCCACCTGTCGCCGCGGCAAAAACAACAGCTGGCCAGCTTTGCCCAACAGGCGGCCACGCCCTTCGCGCCGATGGACGCCGTGGCTCAAGCCTGGTCCCGGGAGGTCGCCCTGACCCGCCTGGAGGTCAACACACAGAGCCAACGGCTGCACCTGGATCTGGAGGCCAAAGGGTTGGGCGACGCCTTTCGCTTCGTCGAACGGCTCAAGGCCCAACCGGGCGTCGAGGTGAACCTGCAACAAAGCGCGCGCAAGACCAACGACCCGCAGCACCCGGTGCAGGTCAAACTCAGCGTCGGCGCGGGATAATCGCCGATGGACGCCGTCACTCGCCACCTGCCGCGCCTGCGCTGGCAACTGATGCAATGGCAACAGCGCCTGGGCGTGCCGGGCTTGCTGGCGCTGGGGGTGATGGCGGCGGCGCTGGCGATTGACGTGGCGATCATTTATCCGGCGGGCCGCAGCGACGACCTGCGCCGCCAGGAACTGCAGGCCGGCATCGCCGAACACCCCCAGGAGGTTCAAGTCACCGAACCGGCGGTGGTCGAACGTTTGCCCAGCGCAGAGGACTTCGCCCCCCGTCTGGAGAAGCTGCTGGGTATCCTCACCCAACGCGGGTTTATCATCGAGCAGACGACCCTGGCCTACTCCGCGCCGGGCGACACCGGCTTGCAACGCCTGGACGCGGAGATTCCCCTCGTCGGCCCCTACATCCTGCTGCGCGAGACCCTGGCCGACCTCGCGAAAGAACCGGCCGTGCGCATCGAAAACGTGACCCTGGAGCGCAAGGAAATCACCAGCGGCATGCTCAGCATCGGCCTCAAGGTCAGTGTGTTGGGGGTGGTCGAATGAAGCTGCCGCTGTATTTGCGCGTGGTGTTGCTGCTGACCCTGCTCGGCTGCGGCTGGCTGTTCTGGCAAGACACCCCGGACCGCCCCGCCGACGCGCCAACACCCGTTGCGAGCAAACCGATGGAGCCTGCGCCAGCCGCCCTGCCGCTCCCCGAAACATCAGTGGCGGTCGTCGACCTGTTCCCCGCGCAAACCTGGACCCCGCCGCCGCCGCCCAAACCGGTCGACACCTCGGCATCCGCGCCCCCACCGCTGCCGTTCACCGTCAGTGCGCAGTGGCGCTATCAGAACCAATCGAACATCGTCGTGCTCAGCGGCAATGGCAACCAGTACACCTTGTGCAACCGCTGCTCGGTGCCCGGGCGCATCGTGCCCGGCAAGATGCTCGACGCCCACTACCGGTTGGACAAACTCACTGACAGCGCCGTGGTGCTGACCTACATGCCGCTCAAGCATGTCAGCACCCTGCGCCTGAGCACTCACTGAGCGGGGACGGGCACGATCATGGCGATACGTATGCGGATGTCCCTGGGCCTGGCGCTGATGCTGCTCAATGGCTGTGAGACTCAACGCGCCATCCAGCAGAGCGATGAGTTGCGCCGGCAGGGCGACATTGTGCGTTCGGTCGAAGTGCTCCAGGCCGAAGCCAAGGACGATCCCGACGATGTGCAATTGCGCACCGCCCAGTTCAGCAAGCTCGAATTGCTGGTCGCCCAGTACAGCCGCGAGGCCAGCACCGCGCTGATGCGCGGCGACGATGCGGCGGCCATCCGCGCACTGGAAACGATCCTCAAATACGACCCCGGCAACCTCGGTGCGCGCCAGGAAATCCAAAGCATCCAGGCCATGAAACAACTGCGCCCGCAATTGGCGCGGGCCTACGAAATGAGACGCACCAACCCGGTGGAAGCGCTCAATCTGGTGCGCCAGATCATCGCGCAAAAACCCAACTACCGAGAAGCCCTGGACTTGCGTAACGCCCTGACCCGCGAACTGGTGAGCGCCGACTATCTCAGCGCGGACCTGTCGCAAGCCATGCGCAAACCCTTGAGCCTGGAGTTCAGCGCGCAAAGCCTGAGCACGATTTTCGAGACCATCGCGCGCCTGTCGGGGGTCAACTTCGTCATCGACAAAGACGTCAACCCCAGCGCCTCGGCCAGCATGACCGCGAGCAAAACCACCGCCGAAGACGCGCTCAACCTGCTGCTGGCCACCCAAGGCCTGGACAAGAAAATCCTCAACGCCAACACCATCCTGGTCTACCCCCGGCGCCCGGACAAAGAACGTGAATACCGCGAGTTGGCGGTCCGCACCTTCTACCTCAGCCACGGCGACCCCAAGGTCATCGCCGCCGAGATCAAGCAGGTGCTCAAGCCCAAGGAAGTGCTGGTGGATGAACGCCTCAACGCAGTGATCGTGCGCGACGGCCTGGATACGCTGAGCGCCGTGGAAAAACTGGTGGAGGCCATTGATATCGCGCAGTCGGAAGTGACCATCGATATCCAGGTGCTGGAAGTCAGCCTGACCGACGAACTGAACCTGGGCATCAAATACCCGGAGAGCATCGGCGTGTCGGTGGGCAACCTGGCCAATGTGCCCGCCGGGCTGGCGGGCATCCCTCTCAGCGCATTGCGTGGACTTAACAGCGACAACATCCTGCTGGACGCCGGCAGCACCTCGGCGCGCATCAACATGCTGCAACGCAGCGGCAACACCGTGACCCTGGCCAACCCACGGGTACGCGTGCGCAACCGCGAAGAAGCCCAGGTCAATATCGGCGACAAAATCCCCGTGGTGACCACCACCACCGCCAACCAGATCACCACCTCGTCGGTGTCTTACCAGGACGTGGGCCTGCAGATTACCGTCAAGCCCAACATCAGCCTGAGCGATGAGGTGAACCTGGAACTGAACGTGGAAATGAGCCATATCACCAAACGCATTCCCGGCTCGGAAAACGTACCGGCCACCTTCGAACTCGGTTCACGCGCGACCAAGACCCTGCTGACCGCACGCAACAATGAAACCCA
Organism: Pseudomonas marginalis; assembly: GCF_024169655.1. GTDB lineage: Bacteria > Pseudomonadota > Gammaproteobacteria > Pseudomonadales > Pseudomonadaceae > Aquipseudomonas > Aquipseudomonas paraveronii. The sequence continues at coordinate 5,742,423 of NZ_JALJWV010000001.1, forward strand.
GATCGTCTCGGGGCTGATCCGCACGGCGGACGTCGACGAAGGCTCGGGGTTGCCGTGGTTGAGCCAGATCCCGTGGATCGGCAAAAAGCTGTTCGGCACCAATCAGAACACCCAGCAGAAGACCGAAATCATCCTGCTGCTGACGCCCCGGATCGAACGCAACCTGGACCTGCCGATTTCCCAGATCAGCACCTTCCACAGCGGCACCGAAGCGCGCAGTTCGACCGAGGGCATGATCCTGCGCGATACCACCGAAAAAATGATCCTCAAACCCACTGGGGGCGACCCTACCCCGGCGTTTCCCACGCCGATGCAGCCGTCGGATGGAACGTGGCAGGCATTGCCGCCGCCATTGCCAGACCTGGTGCCCAAACCAGCGCCGACACCGGCACCGACACCCCCTTAATTTCATGGCCAGATCGACGATCAAACTGTGGGAGGGGGCTTGCCCCCGATAGCGGTAGATCAGTCAATATTTTCGGCGACTGGTACACCGCTATCGGGAGCAAGCTCCCTCCCACAGGTGTGTTGCAGTGTTTGCAGATCAGCGAACCACGCCTTCCTCAACCAACAGCTTGAGAATGGCTTCAGCGCCCGCTTCAGGGCTGAGGCCCTTGAGCACCTGCCCACCGCCGCCACTGGCCTTGGCCGTGGCGGCCTTCATCCGATCCGCGCCGCTCTTGGCCTTGATCACCTTGAGCCGCTTGGGCCGGGGCTTGGCCGGTTGCAGCACGGCGCCGGTGAATAACTCATCCTCTTCAACCGCGACCTCGTGGGCCGCCAGTTCGCCGCGTTGCGCCGGGCCATACGCGCTTTGTCGAGGCTTGGGCGCGGCGTTATCCACCGTGGCCAGAAACGGCAGGCGCACCTTCAAGCGCCGCCGCTGCCCGCGTGGCAAGGCTTGCAGCACGTGGGCCACGCCGCTGTCGATGGACTCCACCTGCGCCAGCCCGACAATCAGCGGCCAGCCCAGGTGTTCGGCGAGCAGGAACGGCAACATCCCCGAACCTTCGCCGGTTTCGGCCTGGCTGCCGGTGAGCACGACCTGGGCGCCGGCGTCGCGCAGATACTCGCTGAGCACCGGCAAGGCATCCGCGCCGGCCGGTTGTTCGAGCACATGCAATTGCGCCAGCCCCATGCCCAGGTAGCTGCGCAGCGTGGGCTCGGCGATGTTGCCGGCATGCAGCACCTGCAACTTATCCCCAGCCATCTGCAGGCCCAGCTCGACCGCACGCGCGTCCTGCTCGGCGCGGCGCGGGCGCCCGGAGGTGGGGTGGGCGCCGATGGAAACCAGACTGATTACATGCGTGTTCATGACCCTATCCTTTGCTTAAGCCGCATCGCGCTTGGCGCCGTTGCGGAAGGCCTCGACCGCAGCGATCAAGGCTTGCAGAATCGCGGCGCTGTCGCCGATCACCGACAGGTCGGCACGCTTGATCATGTCGCAGCCAGGGTCGAGGTTGATCGCCACCACCTTGTCGCAGGCGCCGATGCCTTGCAGGTGCTGGATCGCCCCGGAGATACCGACCGCCACATACACCCGCGCCGTGACCCAGGTGCCGCTGGCGCCGACCTGGCGATCGCGGGCCATGAAGCCATCGTCCACCGCGACCCGCGAGGCGCCTTCGGTGGCGCCGAGGGCGGCGGCGGCCTGGTGGAACAGCGCCCAGTCCTTCACGCCGTTGCCGCCGGAGACAATAAACTCGGCTTCAGCCATCGGAATCGCCGCCGGGTCCACCGCCACCGCGCCGAGGTCTTCGATGCGCGGCAGGCGCCGCGCCAGGGCTGTGGATAACTCTACGGGCAGCACTTCATGACGGGTCTCGCTGACCGGATCAGCGCATTCGGCGGCGGCCAGGATCAGGCGCGGCAGCGGCCGCGCCAAATCTTGCTGACCGGCACCGGCACGGCCGATGCACTGCTCGTCCTTGATCTGCCAGACCCGCGTGGCCGGGCGCTCGTTGAGGCTGGCGGCAAAACGCCGACCGAGTTCGCCGCCACCGCTGCGGCTGTCCGGCAGCAACCAATGGCGCGGGTTGAACTGGTTATCCACAGCCCGCAGGCCCTGCACGCGTTGCTCCGGTGAATAACCGTCGAAGGCGTGACCTTCCAGCACCAGCAGGCGGTCGACACCGGCCGTGGCAAACGCGGTTTCTTTGTGTTCACCAAACACCACCGCCAGCACCGCACCGTCACTGCCGGCGAGTTGCCGGGCCAGGCCGAGCAGGTCACGGTCGTGGCTGCTCAGGCGACCGCCGACCATGTCCGGCACCACGTTGATGTAGAACGCAGGTGCCGCCACCTGATGCAGCGGCAACTGCACGTCCACTGCCGCCGTGCGCTTCGCCGCGCCGCCTTGTTGGGCGCCGCTGCGGTCGATGCGTTTGATGCCGTTGGGGCCGATAAAACCGACACCATGGACGTTTTTGCGGATGACGCCGTTTGGCCCCATCCAGCTGTGTTGCACCGGCTGCATCGCCGCATGCAGCGGGTGCAGGCGGTTACGGGCGATCCATTCGGCGCGTGGGTCGCGGCGGATAATGTCGCTCATCAGTGCACCTCCGCAGGTTCACGTTTGATCGGTGATTTGGTAGGCGCGGCGTCGTCGAGCAACGCGTCGGCCACCAGCTCGGCGATGTCTTTGATCAGTGGACGCGGTTCGACCACGCCTTCGAGCATCGCGGTGCATTGCGGGCAGCCCACGGCCACCAGCTCGGCGCCGGTTTCGCGGATGTCGTCCATGCGCATATCGGGGATACGTTGCTTGCCGGGAATGTCGGTGATCGGCGCGCCACCGCCGCCGCCACAGCAGCGTGAACGGAAGCCCGAGCGCTGCATTTCCTTGATCTCGATACCCAATGCACGCAGCACTTGGCGCGGCGCCTCGTATTCGCCGTTGTAGCGGCCCAGGTAGCACGGGTCGTGATAGGTCACGCTGTTGCCTTTGTGCTGGCCCAGGTTCAACGCGCCGTCGCCGATCAGCTCGGCCATGAAGGTGCTGTGGTGCTGTACGACATAGTCACCGTTGAAGGCGCCGTATTCGTTTTTCAGCACATGGAAACTGTGCGGGTCGCAGGTGACGATGCGCGTGAAGCTGTACTTGGCCAGGGTCTGGATATTGCGCGTGGCCAGCAGTTGGAAGGTCGCTTCATCGCCCAAACGCCGGGCGACGTCGCCGCTGTCGCGTTCTTCCAGGCCGAGCACGGCGAAGTCGACCTTGGCCGCTTTCAGCACTTTGACGAAGGCGCGCAGGGTGCGTTGGTTGCGCATGTCGAAGGCGCCGTCGCCGACCCAGAACAGTACCTCGCAACTGCCCTTTTCGCTGAGCAACGGCAGGTTCAAATCCGCCGCCCAGTTCAGCCGACCGCCCGGTGCGAAGCCGCCGGGGTTGTCGGTGGCGATCAGGTTTTCGAGGACTTCGGCGCCCTTGTTCGGCGTGGCGCCTTTTTCCAGGGTGAGGTGGCGGCGCATGTCGACGATGGCGTCCACGTGCTCGATCATCATCGGGCACTCTTCCACGCAGGCGCGGCAGGTGGTGCAGGACCACAAGGTGTCGGCGTCCACCAGGCCGTTGACGATTGGCTGGTGCGGGTTGCCGCTGTGTTCGCCGATCGGTTTTCCAGGATACGGGCTGCCGGCGAACTTGGCATCGGTGCCGCCGGCCAGGCCGACGACCATGTCCTGAATCAGCTTTTTCGGGTTCAGCGGCTGGCCGGCGGCGAACGCCGGGCAGGCGGCTTCGCACTTGCCGCACTGCACGCAGGCGTCGAAGCCGAGCAATTGGTTCCAGGTGAAATCCTTGGGTTTTTCCACACCCAGGGGCGCGCTTTTATCGTTCAGGTCCAACGGCTTCAAGCCGGTGGAACGGCCACCGCCGAAGCGCTCGGCGCGGCGGTGCCAGGCCAGGTGCAAGGCACCGGCGAAGGCGTGCTTCATCGGCCCGCCCCAGGTCATGCCGAAGAACATTTCCGACACGCCCCACAGCACGCCCACGCTCAGCAACGCGGCCAGCAACCAACCGCCGAAGTCCGCCGGCAGAATCCCGGCCACCGGCAAGGTCACCAGGAAGAAGCTCACTGCGAACGCCATCAGGCTTTTCGGCAGGCGCATCCACGGGCCTTTCGACAGACGCGCTGGAGGGTTGCGCCGACGCAGATACACAAACGTGGCGCCGACAAACATCAGCACCGACGCCAGCAACAGCGCATAACCGAGGATGCGGTTATGCAGGCCGAACCCATGCACCAGAATCGCCAGCAGCGCCGACAGCACAAAACCCAGCGCCGTGGCGACGTGGGTGTTGGCGATGTATTTATCGCGGGCGACCACGTGGTGCAGGTCGACCATGTAGCGCTTGGGCATGGCCAGCAGGCCTTTGATCAAGTCGACCTTCGACGCCCGCCCACGGCGCCACATGGCTGCCCGCCGCAGTGCGCCCAGAACAGCAAGGCCCAGCGCCGCAAACAGCAGAATCGGAAGAAGAGTATTCAACATGGTGAAGCTCCCACAGACCACACGGATCTACTGTGAAACCGGGTCTGAATGTGGGAGGGGGCTTGCCCCCGATGGCGGACTGTCAGTTGATACAGCTGTAGCTGACCCACCGCTATCGGGGGCAAGCCCCCTCCCACATTTTCAGACCGGGTCCACATTGGTTCGGTGTCGGGTCAGAAATCCTTGCACAAGCGCAGGGCGTCATAGATCGCAGCGTGGGTATTGCGCTGCGCCACACAGTCACCGATGCGGAACAGCAAATAGCCCTCGCCCGCTTCGCTCAGGCACGGTTGCGGCTTGATCGCGAACAGCGCTTCGATGTCCATCTGGCCCTTGTTGCGCGAGCCGGGCTTGAGGGCGTAGTAGATCTCTTCATCCGGGCGCACGCCGTTCTCGACGACCACCTGATCGACCACCCGCTCCTCTTTGGCGCCGGTGTATTCGTTCTCCAGCACCGCCACCAGCTTGTCGCCTTCGCGGTAGACCTTTTCCAGCATCATGTCGCCGGTCATGATCACTTCCTTGGGGTACATGCTGCGGTAGTAGGTCGGGAACGACGTACCGCCGATGGCCACGCCCGGCTTGATGTCGTCGGTGACGATCTCGACCTGGCTGCCCTTGTCCGCGAGGAAGTCCGCCACCGACATACCGGTGAATTCGCAGATGGTGTCGTAGACCAGCACGTTCTTGCCCGGCGCGACTTTGCCGTCGAGCACGTCCCAACTGCTGACCACCAGGCCTTCGGCCGCGCCCCAGTGTTCGTTCTGTTCCAGGAACGGATGCCCGCCCACCGCCAGCACCACTACGTCCGGGCGCAGGTCAAGGATGGTCGCCGCGTCCGCCGCCACGCCCAGGCGCAGCTCGACGTTCAAGCGCGCCAGTTCCAGTTGGAACCAGCGGGTGATCCCGGCGATCTGGTCGCGCTGCGGGGCTTTGGACGCGGTGGTGATTTGCCCACCGATAAAGGCTTTTTTCTCGAACAGGGTCACGTCGTGACCACGTTCAGCAGCAACGCGCGCGGCTTCCATCCCGGCGGGACCGGCACCGACCACCACCACCTTGCGCTTGGGCCCGGTGGATTTCTCGATGATGTGCGGCACGCCCATGTATTCACGGGAGGTCGCGGCGTTCTGGATGCACAGCACATCCAGGCCCTGGTACTGGCGGTCGATGCAATAGTTGGCGCCGACGCACTGCTTGATCTGGTCGATCTGGCCCATCTTGATCTTGGCGATCAGGTGCGGGTCGGCGATGTGGGCGCGGGTCATGCCGACCATGTCCACATAGCCGCCTTCGAGGATGCGCGTGGCCTGGTTCGGGTCCTTGATGTTCTGCGCGTGCAGCACCGGGGCCTTGACCACTTCCTTGATCCCGGCCGCCAGATGCAGGAACGGCTCCGGTGGATAACTCATGTTCGGGATGACGTTGGCCAGGGTGTTGTGCGTATCGCAACCCGAGCCGACCACGCCGATAAAGTCGAGCATGCCGGTGTCGTCGTAGTACTTGGCGATCTGCTTCATGTCCTCGTGGGACAAACCATCCGGGTGGAATTCATCGCCGCACAGGCGGATACCGACGCAGAAGTCCGGGCCTACCTCGGCACGCACCGCCTTGAGCACTTCCAGGCCGAAACGCATGCGGTTTTCAAAGCTGCCGCCCCATTCGTCGGTGCGCTTGTTGACGCGCGGGCTCCAGAACTGGTCGATCATGTGCTGGTGCACCGCCGACAGTTCCACGCCGTCCAGACCACCGGCTTTCGCACGCGCTGCCGCGCTGGCGTAGTTGCCGATCACGCGCCAGATTTCTTCCGGCTCGATGGTCTTGCAGGTCGCACGGTGTACCGGCTCGCGGATGCCCGAGGGCGACAGCAGGGTCGGCCAATGCTCGCCGTCCCAGCGCGAGCGGCGGCCCATGTGGGTAATCTGGATCATGATCTTGGCGCCATGCTTGTGCATGGCATCGGCCAGGTTCTGGAAGTGCGGGATGATCCGGTCGTCGGCCAGGTTCACCGATTTCCACCAGCCTTGCGGGCTGTCGATCGCCACGCTGGAAGACCCGCCGCAGATGGCCAGGCCGATCCCGCCCTTGGCTTTCTCTTCGTAGTACTTCACATAGCGGTCGGTGGTCATGCCGCCGTCGGTGGCATACACCTCGGCGTGGGCGGTACTGAGCACGCGGTTGCGGATGGTCAGTTTGCCGATCTGGATCGGCGCGAACATTGCTTCGAAAGCCATGGCAGGGTTCCTCGACTTACAACGGCTTGACGGTGAACAGGCCGTCGTCGTGGCCCTCTTCGGAGCCGCCGTAGACTTGTTCGGCCACGGTGCGAATCTGGCTGCCGCGTGCTTGCAGAATCTGGTCCATGGCGCCGGCAAACCAACCGGTGAACATGTAGTCGACCTTGCGCCCGACCTTGCCGTACACGTAGACGAACGCCGAGTGCTCGAGCTTGACGCTGGCGGTGCCTTTGTCGAGGTCGATGTCCTGGATCTTGAACAGGCCCCAGCCGCGTTGCGACAGGCGCTTCATGTAGTGTTCGAACACCGCCACACCTTCGAGGCCGTGGCATTCGGCTTCTTTTTCACACCAGTGCCAGGCGGATTTGTAGCCGGCCTTGTAGAGGATCTCGGCGTAGGCCTCGGCACCGAGGACTTCTTCGATGCCCATGTGGTTGTTGACGAAGAAATGGCGCGGTACGTACAGCATTGGCAGGGCGTCGGAGGTCCAGACACCGGTTTCGCTGTCGACTTCGATAGGCAATTGCGGGGCGATCTTGGCCATGGAAACTTAACTCCAGAAAATTCGTAGTGGTGTTGCCCGTGGGTGTTTGGCTTATTCGCCCCACACGTCCTTCAAGACGTTGACCCAGTTCTCGCCCATGATCTTGCGCACCACGCGTTCGCTGTGGCCGCGCTTGAGCAGGGTCTCGGTGAGGTTGGGAAACTCGCCCACGGTGCGGATGCCCAGGGGGTTGATGATCTTGCCGAAGCTGGTCAGGCGGCGGGCGTAGCCCTTGTCATGGGTCAGCATCTCGAAGAAATCCTGGCCATGGCCCTGGGTGAAATCGGTGCCGATGCCGATGGCGTCTTCGCCGACGATGTTCATGGTGTATTCGATGGCTTCGGCGTAGTCGTCGATGGTCGAATCGATGCCCTTGGCGAGGAACGGCGCGAACATGGTCACGCCGACAAAACCGCCGTGGTCGGCAATGAACTTCAGCTCTTCATCGGACTTGTTGCGCGGGTGCTCCTTGAGCCCGGAAGGCAGGCAGTGGGAGTAGCACACCGGTTTTTTCGATTCGAGGATGACCTCTTCGCTGGTCTTGGAGCCGACGTGGGACAGGTCGCACATGATGCCGACGCGGTTCATCTCGCCGACGATCTCACGACCGAAGCCCGACAGCCCGCCATCGCGTTCGTAGCAACCGGTACCGACCAGGTTCTGGGTGTTGTAGCACATCTGCACCACACCGACGCCCAGCTGCTTGAAGATCTCGACGTAGCCGAGCTGGTCTTCAAACGCATGGGCATTCTGGAAGCCGAAGATGATGCCGGTCTTGCCCTGTTCCTTGGCTTTGCGGATGTCGGCGGTGGTTTTCACCGGGATCACCAGGTCGCTGTTCTCGCGGATCAGGGTCTGGCTGGCGACGATGTTATTGATCGTGGCCTGGAACCCTTCCCACACCGACACGGTGCAGTTGGCAGCGGTCAGGCCGCCTTTGCGCATGTCCTCGAACAGCTCGCGGTTCCACTTGGCAATGATCAGCCCGTCGATAACGATGCTGTCGGCGTGTAATTGCGCTGGGCTCATCAGGCGTCCCCTTATTGGCGATTCGTGCGCCGAATCGTCTGCCGGCGCTTTGGGGTCAGCATATGCCGAGGGGCCGACCGGACCGGGTGCAAAAACGACAGGGGAATTGCCGAAAGCGTCAATCCGCGACGAAGGTCGCTATGACAGGTCTGTCTGACGGCTGTTCTTTGTCTTACGCTTGGGCCAGAATTCGCGCATCAACCGATATGAGACGGCGCAATGAAATCAATTTTCCTGGCTTTGGCACTCATCGCAACCGGCGTCCACGCGGCCGAAGACACCGACAGCACGCCGTGCGACGGCATCGAAAACGACAAGCAAACCCTGGAATGCGCCACCTACAACAAAACCACCGCCGAACAACTGCTCAAGGATAACTATCAAGGGCTGTTGGAGCGCATGGGCTCGACCTATGGCAGCAACAAGACGCAACTGGCGGACATTACCGCTCGTCTGAAGGATGCCCAGCAGAAGTGGGAAAAATTGCGCGACGCCGATTGCGCAGTGGACACCTTCCCGGCGGTGACCGGCACCAAACCTTATGCGATCGAGCTGAACGATTGCCTGGCGCGGATGAGTGATGAACGGTCGGAGTTTTTGGAGTCGATCGGGCAGGAATAGGCGACAATCCTTGCCACTTTCAATCTGAACCAAGGCCATTCATGAAAACCTGCGGCATCGAAATCAAAGGCAGCGAAGCCATCTTCGCCGTTGCCTCCCTGGACGACCAGACACTGACCCACGTCGCCCTGGCCACCAAGAAAATCGCCCTTGAAGACGACGATGAAGCAGCCAACGTCAAAGCCTTCGCGGCCCAGGTGAAGGCGTTCGTGCGGGACAACGCCATCGAACGCATCGCCATCAAGAAGCGCAGCAAAAAAGGCGAATTCGCCGGTGGCCCGACCACGTTCAAGATTGAAGGGGTGTTTCAGTTGCTCGACGGTGTTGAAGTGACGCTGCTGTCGCCGCAGACCCTCAATGCGCAGAACAAGAAGCACAACTTTGATCTGCCGACGACGCTGAACAAATACCAACATGAAGCCTTCAAGGCAGCGTGTTCGGCCCTGATAAAAAAATAAGCACACCGACAATTTACTGTGGGAGGGGGCTTGCCCCCGATGACGGTGGATCAGCAGCACATGAGTGGCTGACACACCGCTATCGGGGGCAAGCCCCCTCCCACATTTGATCGTTGTCGCGTGTAGGACCTACGTTCACACCACCTCCCGTCGCCGATCCTCCCGCGGACACTTGGCAAACCGCGCCCGATAACGGCGGGTGAAATACGACGGCGACTCAAACCCGCAGGCAAGGCTCACCTCCAGCACGCTCATGTCGCTCTGGCGCAGCAGTTGCCGGGCTTTTTCCAGGCGCAGGCCGAGGTAGAAGTTGCTCGGCGTGTCGTTCAGATGCAGGCGAAACAGCCGCTCCAATTGGCGTCGCGTCACTTTGATCGCCTCGGCCAGGGCCAGGGTGCTCAGCGGCGGCTCGGTGTGTTGTTCCATCTCGCCGATCACCTGCACCAACTTCTTGTTGTTGATGCCGTAACGCGTGACGATCTGCATGCGCTGGTGGTCTTTGCGTGGGCGGATGCGCCCGAGCACGAATTGTTCGGAAACCTGGATCGCCAACTCGGGCCCATGGGCCTGGCTGATCAGGTCGAGCATCAGGTCGATGGAGGCGGTGCCGCCGGCGCAGGTGATGCGGCGGCGGTCGATCTCGAAGAGTTCCTGGGTCACCGTCAGCTGTGGATACGCTTCCTTGAACGCGTCGATGGCTTCCCAGTGCAGGGTCAGACGGTGACCGTCGAGCAGCCCGGCTTCGGCCAGGATGCAGGCGCCGGTGTCGATGGCGCCAAGGGTCACGCCGTCATAGTCGAGGCGGCGCAGCCAGTGTTCGAGGGCCGGGGTGGCGAATTTGAGCGGTTCGAAACCGGCGACCACCATCAGCGTCGCGCCCTTTTTCAGCGGCTCCAGCGCCGCGTCGGCGTTGACCGACATGCCATTGCTCGCCAGCACCGCGCCGCCATCGGCGCTCAATACATGCCAGCGGTACAACTCGCCACGAAAGCGGTTGGCCACCCGCAGCGGTTCGAGCGCAGAGATAAAGCCGATGGCCGAGAACCCCGGCATCAGCAGAAAGTAGAAATCCTGGGACATGGTGCGCTCTCGTAGGACCGGCAGCGTGGTCACTGTGATACGCCAGTTCAACGGCCCATTCAAGAGCACAGGTCGCTGCAGTGCAAGAGCCGGTCGCCGCCGTGCGTTTTGTCGCCCCTCAAGCTGCGTAACGTGATCGCACGGCGCATAAAGACGCCGGCCCCCACAATAACGACCTGCCGAGGGAACCACCATGAACCGACTGATCAGCCGCTGCGTGCTCGCATTCAGCGCCAGCGCCATCTTGAGCACCAGCGTCCTCGCGGCCGACGCGCCCTCCTGCCAGAACGTGCGCATGGGCGTGGTGAACTGGACCGACGTGATCGCCACCAGCGCCATGACCCAAGTGTTGCTCGACGGCCTCGGCTACAAGACCAAACAAACCAGCGCGTCCCAGCAAATCATCTTCGCCGGTATCCGCGACCAGCGCCTGGACCTGTTCCTCGGCTACTGGAACCCGCTGATGACCCAGACCATCGCGCCGTTCGTCGACGCCAAGCAGGTCAAGGTCCTCGACAAACCGAGCCTGGAAGACGCACGCGCCACGCTGGCGGTGCCGACTTATCTGGCGGACAAAGGCCTGAAAACCTTCGCCGACATCGCCAAGTTCGAGAAAGAACTGGGCGGCAAGCTCTACGGTATCGAGCCAGGCTCGGGCGCCAACACCCAGATCAAGGCGATGATCGCCAAGAACCAGTTCGGCCTTGGCAAATTCCAGCTAGTGGAGTCCAGCGAAGCCGGCATGCTCGCCGCCGTCGACCGCGCGGTGCGCCGCAAGGAAGCCGTGGTGTTCTTCGGCTGGGCGCCGCACCCGATGAACGTCAACATCGCGATGACCTACCTCACCGGCAGCGAAGACGCCCTGGGACCGAACGAAGGCATGGCCACCGTGTGGAGCGTCACCTCGCCGACCTACGCCGAGCAGTGCCCCAACGTCCACAAGCTGCTGACCAACCTGACCTTCACCGCCGCCGACGAGAGCCGAATGATGCAGCCGTTGCTGGATCACAAGGACGCATTCGAGTCCGCCAAGCAGTGGCTCAAGGACCACCCGCAAGACCAGCAGCGCTGGCTCGAAGGCGTGACCACCTTCGACGGCAAACCGGCCGCCGCCAACCTGCAACTGACCAGCAAATAACGGTATTCGACGCACCGTTTCGCGGTCGTGCCTGACCGCGAACGGCCTCGCTACGCCTTGAAATCACGCCTGTAAGGAACCTGCCCCATGAACCACGACGTCATCATCACCTGCGCACTCACCGGTGCTGGCGACACAAGCGCCAGAAGCCCCCATGTGCCGGTCACCCCCAAACAAATCGCCGCCGCCGCCGTGGAAGCCGCCAAGGCCGGCGCCACCGTGGTGCATTGCCATGTGCGCAACCCCGAGACCGGCAAGTTCAGCCGCGACGTCGCCTTGTACCGCGAAGTGATGGAGCGCATCCGTGAGGCCGACGTCGACATCATCGTCAACCTCACCGCTGGCATGGGCGGCGACCTGGAGATCGGCGGCGGCGAAAACCCGATGGCATTCGGCCCCAACACCGACCTGGTCGGCCCGCTGACCCGCCTGGCCCATGTGGAAGCGCTGCTGCCGGAAATCTGCACGCTGGACTGCGGCACGCTGAACTTCGGCGATGGCGACACCATTTACGTGTCGACCCCGGCGCAACTGCGGGCCGGCGCCAAACGTATCCAGGAACTGGGCGTAAAAGCCGAACTGGAAATCTTCGACACCGGCCACCTGTGGTTCGCCAAGCAGATGATCAAGGAAGGCCTGCTCGACGACCCGTTGTTCCAACTGTGCCTGGGCATCCCGTGGGGCGCGCCGGCCGACACCACCACCATGAAAGCCATGGTCGACAACCTGCCCGCCGACGCAGTGTGGGCCGGCTTCGGCATCGGCCGCATGCAAATGCCGATGGCGGCGCAGGCGGTGCTGCTCGGCGGCAACGTGCGGGTCGGCCTGGAAGACAACCTGTGGCTGGACAAGGGCGTGCTGGCCACCAACGGTCAACTGGTGGAACGCGCCAGTGAAATCCTCAGCCGCCTGGGCGCGCGGGTCATGACCCCAGCCGAAGGGCGCATAAAAATGGGCCTCAAAAAACGCGGCTAACCCCCCGACCCAAACCGGATCAAAACCTGTGGGAGGGGCTTGCCCCCTCCCACAGGGGTTCGCCCCATTATTCAGGAATGTCGCCATGCCTTTTATTACAGATATCAAAATCTTCGCTGCCCTCGGCAGCGGTGTGATCGGCAGCGGTTGGGTGTCCCGCGCCCTCGCCCACGGCCTCGATGTGGTGGCCTGGGACCCGGCGCCCGGCGCCGAAGCCGCGCTGCGCCAACGCGTCGCCAATGCCTGGGGCGCTCTGGAGAAACACGGCCTGGCCCCAGGCGCATCCCAGCAGCGCCTGCGTTTTGTCAGCACCATCGAAGCCTGCGTGAAAGACGCCGACTTCATCCAGGAAAGCGCCCCGGAACGCCTGGAGCTGAAACTGGAGTTGCACGGCAAAATCAGCGCGGCGGCCAAGCCCAATGCCCTGATCGGTTCGAGCACCTCGGGCCTGTTGCCCAGCGAGTTCTACGAGGGCTCGACGCACCCGGAGCGCTGCGTGGTCGGCCACCCGTTCAACCCGGTGTACCTGCTGCCGCTGGTGGAAGTGGTGGGCGGCAAAAACACCGCGCCCGAGGCGATCCAGGCGGCGATCAAGGTGTATCAATCCCTGGGCATGCGCCCGCTGCATGTGCGCAAGGAAGTCCCCGGCTTTATCGCCGACCGCCTGCTCGAAGCCTTGTGGCGTGAGGCGCTGCACCTGGTCAACGATGGCGTCGCCACCACCGGCGAGATCGATGACGCGATCCGTTTTGGCGCCGGCTTGCGCTGGTCGTTCATGGGTACGTTCCTGACCTACACCCTGGCCGGCGGCGATGCCGGGATGCGCCACTTCATGGCGCAGTTCGGCCCGGCGTTGCAGTTGCCGTGGACCTACCTGCCGGCACCGGAACTGACCGACAAGTTGATCGACGATGTGGTCGACGGCACCAGCGCTCAGTTGGGCCAACACAGCATTTCGGCGCTGGAGCGCTATCGTGATGATTGCCTGCTGGCGGTACTGGAAGCGGTGAAGACCACCAAAGCCAAGCACGGCATGACCTTCGCCGAATAAGGGAAACCCCAGCATGCCCGCACTGACCACCTACACCACACAGGTCCACCCCGACTGGGTGGACTACAACGGCCACCTGCGCGACGCGTTCTACCTGCTGATCTTCAGCTACGCCACCGACGCGCTGATGGACACCCTGGGCCTGGACAGCGAAAACCGCGCCGCCAGCGGCCACTCGCTGTTCACCCTGGAGCTGCACCTGAACTACCTGCACGAAGTGAAACTCGGCGCCGAGGTGGAGGTGCGCACCCAACTGATCGCGCACGATGCCAAGCGCCTGCACCTCTATCACAGCCTGCACTGGGTGAGCGACGACAAGGAACTGGCGGGCAACGAACAGATGCTGCTGCACGTCGACCTCGCCGGGCCGCACGCCACCCCGTTCAGCGCGAAGACCTTGGCAACACTCGCGGCCATCGGCGCCGAACAAGCCGAACTGCCGCGCCCCGCCCTCCTCGGCCGAGTGATTGGATTGCCAGCCAGGAAATAATCAGGAGCCACCCCGAAAACCACCGCCGCTGTTATCGATTTGCGTACTTAATCGCAGTGATTGCTGCGGTGGTTCACTGATTCCCCGACGCTGGCGCATGGACCGCTTCCAAAGCCAGTTTCTTTTCAACAGCGGCAGCAATAAGAGGAGCCATTTCACGGAGCATATCTAAATTTCCGGTCTTCTCGTAAAGGCTTAGCCATTTGCGTCGAGGCCTCAATATCCGCTCATCATCCCTAAGCGGTAGCTTTTTCAGGGTGTTCTCAGCGCGCGCTCTAAATTCCGCAGGGACCGCGTCAGTCAATACCAACTGGAGAGACGGCAAACTGATCTCAAACCACCCCTCCTGCACTTCGAAGGGGTCCAATAAATCAGCAGCCACCTGCTTACTTTTAGAGCTGTTGATCCATCCATCAATAAATCGGTAGTTCGACCATTCATAGGCGAGCAACGGGTCTTCGTTGAAACTGATGCCGTGATCGACTGTACCGCTGGGAATATACATTGCGGCATAACCACATCGGTCATCAAACCCATCGGCAAGCGCATGCCTGAAAGGGGACCACAAGTCTCTCGGCCGCTCGGCTGTCGGGTTTGCTTTCAACCAGAGGTCGCCTGGCTTTCGACATTTCTCGTCAAATTTTTCAGGCTCGGGAATAGGGTTCAAAACGGGTGTCATGACCTTTTTCCTTTCGACCCTTTCTCGGGTTTTCCCTGAGACATTATCCATCGCGGCCAAAAGTCATCTAGGCCGGGCAAGACACGAACCAGTTCCTGATGAATAGCTGATTGCGTTGCCAAGTTTTCCGGCAACTCTTCCTTATCACCACGCATCCACGCTTCGGCGGCTTCGATAGCTTCCTCCGCTGCCACCGAGCGGGCCTGTTGCAAACCAAAAACGTCCGACACCAACCAGTTCACTACATCGCCCTGCTTGGACCATACCTCTTTGGTGATTCTGGCCTGCCCTCCTTCAAGATGAATATTGAAAACTGCATCTTTTTCTTCAATAAATTCAGGCTCGGCCGATGCCAATACCAAAGGGGAGTGGGTTGCCACAATCAGTTGTACAGCGACCTTCTCTTGCGTCATTTCCTCTACCACTTTAAGCAGGGCAGGGACGATTCGACGCTGCCATTGCGGATGCAAATGGCACTCGACTTCGTCGATCAGAAAGATGATCTCTTTGGCAGGGTTAACTTTTCGCTGTTTGCACGCTCGCTTATGACCGTTCCACGTCCAGACAATCATGTAGGCTAACGCAGCAATTCGACGCATACCCGCAGAGGCATGCACCAGCGGGACATCAAGGCCATATGGCATTCGCAAGGTTGGGTATTCGGTTTCATCCAGAGGACCAATATGGCAAGGCTCACCAGGCGACAACTTTTCAATGCCTGATGGAGACAGTGCATCCAGTGCCACAGTCAACTCTTTGAAAGAGGAGTCACCTGCGGTCCGCTGCCATCGGACCCAATCATGAATTAAGCCATTGCAGATATTGGTACCCTTTTCGGACACAGCGCCGTTCCATACCTCATCTGGAGAAAAGTTAAATGCCCGAATTTTTTCTTCAGTCCCGGCCTGTTGATCAGTCCAATAGTTACGCGCGGGGTCCCAAGCAGAGAAGCTGCCGTCTACTCCCGCATAAATAACGATTCCAGGGATGGAGGGACGCGCCTTCGGCTGACGCCAAACACCCTCTTTGAAATGGACTTCACCGGCTTTGTCCCCCGTCGTCACCTTGCTGAACGCAAACTCAATGCTGGCCGATCTCGACGACTCTCTAGGAATAGCCTCTGAGCCACGCGCCCATGTCCGCGTCAAAGCCCACCAGGCAGCATCCAGTAGGAAACTTTTACCAAGACCATTGTCACCCGTGATGAAGTTGAGGCGAGGTGCGAACTCAACCGGACCAAACTTTTCAGCAGGGCCGACACCTTTGAGAGACAAGAGCTTTAGCATTGCATTACCTTCTGGTTTGCCTGAGAGCCTGGGCTGGGTTAAGTGTCAACAAAGCGGATACAAACCCATCACTGTAAACAGCTTATAGGCATTCTGTGCATTCGAACTGTGGCAATGCTAATGCCAAACAATAACACTAGCTATCCCTTGCCCATCACAGCCTCAAAATGCATCCATCGGTAAACGCTCTGAAAACGACATGCTCATAGCCATCTGAGCCATTCCCGTGTTCCGCCCTTGCCGATGGGGGTCGACGGCTACCAGAATCCAAATCAATCCCCCCGCTCCCTTCACCAGGATAAACGTCATGATGCACGCGGATTTAATTGACCAGGATGACCTGCTGAACCAACTGCGCTCGCTGGGTTTCGAGGTGTCCAGCGGCGCCAGCGCCGAGCAGGCCTGTGAATGTGCGGTGCGCGGTTTGAGCGAGGCACGGGCCAAGGCGCTCAAGAAGATGGTTGAGCAGATGTACAGCGGCAGCGCGACGATTTTGCCGGCGGTGCGGCAGGCGATCGATAAGCAGTTGTTGCCGGCGCTGATGCAGTTCAAACAGAAATCCGGCGCCTGATAGACCGCTATCGGGGGCAAGCCCCCTTCCACACTCGAATTGTGAATACAGTCAAATGTGGGAGGGGGCTTGCCCCCGATGCAGGCGACGCGGTTTAGAGCCTTACACTGGCAAACGTCGACTCATTGCGCGCCTGGCTCAACGCCGACATCGGCCCCGACAACGGTGACAACACCAGCGCCGGCGGAATTGGCATCATCGCCACTTGCTGGGTGGTGTTGGAGCCGACGCGCTCATCCCGTGGCGGAATGCCGAAGTATTCGCGGTAGCACTTGGAGAAGTGCGGCGTGGACACGAACCCGCACACCGACGCCACTTCGATGATCGACATCGGCGTTTGCTTGAGCAACTGCCGTGCGCGAATCAGGCGCAGCTTGAGGTAGTAGCGCGACGGCGAGCAGTGCAGGTATTTCTGGAACAGCCGCTCCAGTTGGCGCCGCGACACGGCGACGTACACCGCCAGCTCATCCAGGTCGATCGGCTCTTCGAGGTTGGCTTCCATCAGCGCGACGATTTCCTGCAACTTCGGCTGGTTGGTGCCGAGCATGTGCTTGAGCGGCACACGCTGGTGATCCTGTTCATTGCGGATGCGCTCGTACACGAACATCTCGGAGATCGCCGCCGACAGTTCACGACCGTGGTCGCGGCTGATCAGGTGCAGCATCATGTCCAGCGGCGCAGTGCCGCCAGAGCTGGTGAAGCGGTTGCGGTCGAGGGTGAACAGGCGGGTGCTCATCGACACACGCGGGAAGGCTTCCTGCATCGACGCCAGGCATTCCCAGTGCACGCTGCAATCGAAGCCATCGAGCAGCCCGGCGCAGGCCAAGGCCCAACTGCCGGTACACACCGCGCCCAGGCGACGCGACTGGCGCGCCTGGCTTTGCAGCCACGACACATGTTCACGGGTGACGGTGCGCTGGATACCCACGCCGCCGCACACGATGACGGTGTCCAGGGCCGGGGCTTTGTGCATGGCGGCATCGGGCGTGATTTGCAGACCGTCGCTGGCCCATACCTGGTTACCGTCGACACTCAGGGTGGTCCAGCGATACAGCTCGCGGCCGGACAACTGGTTGGCCATGCGCAGCGGTTCCACTGCCGAAGCCAGGGAAATCAGCGTGAAATTGTCCAGCAGCAAAAAGCCGATGGATTGAGGCGCACGGTTCTGGGGTTGGGCCCCGGAGTTGAACGACGTCATCGCGGTATCTCCTCACACAAAGCGGGTGATGGCCTCAGGCGAGGCTCTTGTTATTGCGCTCTGCTCCAGCGCGGAGAGAGGCTTTGAATGGATAGAGCAAATGCCATGCCTAAATTTGAATGGCCATTCAATAACTCCTGAAAACGACCTCTTGATGTGTCTAGACAAGCCCCTGTGCGAAGTGCGGGATATGCCCCGAATCGAACGCAGAAGCGGCTCCGCTCAAGGGCCGTGAGCAGATCGGTAGCACTTGTGGGTAGGCGCTTTGAGGGCGAAGCAAGCGTCTGTCACCACAAGCACGGGTGACGGGTGGTCGAAGGCGAAAGTGTTTGGGGGGTACTTATCTGTTTGCGACGCGCTAAAAGGTGGCGCTTTTGGTTTTAGTGTTCACTTTATGAGCAGGGTTGTTTGGACTGGCGCTATCGGGGGCAAGCCCCCTCCCACAGGGGAACGCATTTCAAATGTGGGAGGGGGCTTGCCCCCGATAGCGGCGACACGGTCTCAACACTCAACCGCACTGACCGCCAACCCACCCCGCGAGGTTTCCTTGTACTTATCATGCATGTCCGCCCCGGTATCGCGCATGGTGCGGATCACCCGGTCCAGGGAGATGAAGTGCTGGCCATCGCCGCGCAGGGCCATCTGCGCCGCGTTGATCGCCTTCACTGCAGCAATCGCATTGCGCTCGATACACGGCACTTGCACCAGCCCGCCCACCGGGTCGCAGGTCAGGCCGAGGTTGTGTTCCAGGCCGATTTCGGCGGCGTTGCACAGTTGTTCCGGGGTGGCGCCGAGAATCTCTGCCAACCCCGCCGCCGCCATGGCGCAGGCTGAGCCGACCTCGCCCTGGCAACCGACTTCGGCCCCGGAGATCGACGCGTTCTTTTTGCACAGAATCCCCACCGCCGCCGCGCTGAGCAAATAGTCGACCACGTTGGCTTCGGTGACGTCGTCGCTGAACTTCATAAAGTAGTGCAGCACCGCCGGGATGATCCCCGCCGCGCCATTGGTCGGCGCGGTGACCATGCGCCCACCGGCGGCGTTTTCTTCGTTGACCGCCAGGGCGTACAGGTTGACCCACTCCATCGCGCTCAAGGTCGAGCCGATCACGTTGGGCTTGCCCAGCTCCTGCAAACTGCGGTGCAACTTGGCGGCGCGACGGCGCACATTCAGGCCGCCGGGCAGGATGCCTTCGTGCTTGAGGCCCTGCTCCACACACGCCTGCATGGCGCGCCAGAGCGTCATCAGGCCGCTGCGGATTTCATCTTCGCTGCGCCAGACTTTTTCGTTGGCCAGCATCAGTTCGGCAACACGCAGGTTGTGGCTGCTGCACAACTGCAACAGTTCCACCGCGCTGGAAAACTCATAGGGCAACTCGGTGCGATCCAGATCCGCCACGCCGCTTTGGGCCTGGGCTTCATCCACCACAAAACCGCCGCCGACCGAGTAGTAGGTATTGCGATGCAACTCGCCGTCATCGCCGAACACCACCAGGGTCATGGCATTGGGGTGGAACGGCAGGTTTTCGTCGAGCAGGCGCATGTCCCGGGCCCACACGAAAGGCACCGGCAAACGCCCGTCCAGCAGCAGCGTGTCGGTCTCGCGCAGGGTATGGATACGCAGGCCGATCTGCGCCGGATCGATTGCGTCCGGCCACTCGCCCATCAGGCCCATTATCGTGGCGGTATCACTGCCGTGGCCGATGCCGGTGGCCGATAGTGAGCCGTAGAGCTGAACTTCGACGCGCCGCACCTGTTCCAACAGTTCACGTTCACGCAACCGTTGAACGAACAACGCTGCGGCGCGCATGGGGCCGACGGTGTGAGAACTCGAAGGCCCGATGCCGATCTTGAACAGGTCGAAAACGCTGATAGCCATTGCCGTAGAACTCCTCGATAAGCACGGGCCAGGCTTGAACGAGGTGCTACGCTCAGATCGCCCAGACGGCCCAGATGGCGGCATCATCAGGCTTTTATCCGTCATCACGGCGTCTCACACCGACGCAACCATGCTCACCAGCGTCGCTCACGAGCAATGGCCTGTTTTGGGCGTTTTTAGCGGTGCAGATGGGCAAAAACAGCCGTTTAGCCGTGGGAAAAACCTGTAAACGACGTCACCGACACTGGATGCGACCCTGCCTGTACTGGATACGACGCCCCCTGTAGGCGTCAGATTTTCACTGGTACATGATCAGTCTCGACTCGTTTGCAAGGCACCGTGCCGCCGCTTCAAGGCACGCTCCAACCGCAACACTTATAAAGCGCGGCGAATGCCGCCAGAAAACACACAGGAGTCTAGCCCCATGAAAGGTTCACCCTCGTTGTTGTTGGCCGCCATGCTGAGTCTGCCAGTCCTGGCGCACGCTGCAGAACCGGCACAATGTCAGACCGTCAACTTCTCCGATGTCGGCTGGACCGACATCACCGTGACGACCGCGACCACCAGCGAAATCCTCAAGGGCCTCGGCTACAAGCCGCGCACCACGATGATTTCGGTACCCGTGACCTACAAGTCGCTGGCCGACGGTAAGAACATGGACATCTTCCTCGGCAACTGGATGCCGACCATGGAAAACGACATCAAGCAGTACCGTGATGCCGGCACCGTGGAAACCGTGCGCGCCAACCTGGAGAACGCCAAGTACACCCTGGCCGTTCCCGAGGCGCTGTATGACAAAGGCCTGAAAGACTTCGCCGATATCGCCAAATTCAAGGATGAGCTGGAAGGCAAAATCTACGGCATCGAACCCGGCAACGACGGCAACCGCACCATTCAAACGCTGATCGACAAAGACGCGTTTGGCTTGAAGTCGGCCGGTTTCAAAGTGGTCGAGTCCAGCGAAGCCGGGATGCTCTCGCAGGTCGAACGCGCCACCAAGCGCGGCAAGGCCATCGTGTTCCTCGGCTGGGAACCGCACCCGATGAACACCCGCTTCAAGATGAAGTACCTGACCGGCGGTGACGATTCGTTCGGCCCCAACTACGGCCAGGCCACCATCTACACCAACGTGCGCAAGGGCTACACCCAGGAATGCAGCAACGTCGGTCAGTTGCTGAAAAACCTGTCGTTCACGCTGAACATGGAAAGCACCCTGATGGGTAACGTCCTGGACGACAAGATGAAACCCGACGCCGCGGCCAAGGCCTGGCTGAAAAAGAACCCGCAAGTGCTCGACACCTGGCTCGCCGGTGTCACCACCGTTGATGGCAAACCTGGACTCGACGCCGTGAAAGCCTACCTCGCCAAGTAACACCGCTGACCCCGGGGCGGTGCGCTGCCCCGGGATGTTTTCCCCCCTCGCATGTGGACATTCACTACCATGCTGACTGAACAGAAAATCCCACTAGGCCAGTACATCGCTGCCTTCGTCGAATGGTTGACCCAACATGGCGCCAACTACTTCGACGCAATCGCATCGACACTGGAAACGATGATCCACGGCGTGACGTTCGCGCTGACCTGGTTCAATCCGCTGGCATTGATCGGTCTGATTGCGCTACTCGCTCACTTTATTCAACGTAAATGGGGCCTGACGGTGTTTGTCATCGCCTCCTTCCTGCTGATCCTCAACCTGGGGTACTGGCAGGAAACCATGGAGACCCTGGCGCAGGTGCTGTTCGCCACCCTGGTCTGCGTGGTCATCGGTGTGCCGCTGGGCATTGTTGCCGCGCACAAACCGCTGTTCTACACCCTGATGCGGCCGGTGCTCGATCTGATGCAGACCGTACCGACCTTCGTCTACCTCATCCCTACCCTGACCCTCTTCGGGCTGGGTGTGGTCCCCGGGTTGATTTCCACGGTGGTGTTCGCGATTGCCGCGCCGATCCGCCTGACCTACCTGGGTATCCGCGATGTACCGCAAGAGTTGATGGACGCCGGCAAGGCCTTCGGCTGCTCGCGCCGTCAGTTGCTCTCACGCATTGAACTGCCCTACGCCATGCCGAGCATTGCGGCCGGCATTACCCAATGCATCATGCTGTCGCTGTCGATGGTGGTGATCGCGGCCCTGGTGGGTGCCGACGGCCTCGGCAAGCCGGTGGTCAACGCACTGAACACCGCCGACATCGCCCTGGGCTTTGAAGCCGGCCTGGCGATTGTGCTGCTGGCCATCATGCTCGACCGCATCTGCAAACAACCCGACGCCAAGAAAGTAGGGGGTGATGCATGAGCATTATCCGATTCGACAATGTCGACGTGATCTTCTCCAAAGACCCACGCGAAGCGCTCAAGCTGCTGGACCAGGGCATGAGCCGTAACGAGATCCTGAAAAAAACCGGCCAGATCGTCGGTGTTGAAAAAGCCAGCCTGGACGTGGAAAAAGGCGAGATCTGTGTGCTGATGGGCCTGTCAGGCTCCGGCAAGTCGAGCCTGCTGCGCTGCATCAACGGCCTCAACACCGTCAGCCGTGGCCAGTTGTTCGTCGAGCATGAAGGGCGCCAGATCGACATCGCCTCCTGCACCCCGGCCGAGCTGAAAATGATGCGCACCAAACGCATCGCCATGGTGTTCCAGAAGTTCGCCCTGATGCCCTGGCTGACGGTGCGCGAGAACATCAGCTTCGGCCTCGAAATGCAGGGCCTCCCGGAGAAAGACCGGCGCAAGCTGGTGGACGAAAAGCTCGAACTGGTGGGCCTGAGCCAATGGCGTAACAAGAAGCCGGACGAACTCTCCGGCGGCATGCAGCAGCGCGTCGGCCTGGCCCGCGCGTTGGCGATGGACGCCGACATCCTGCTGATGGACGAACCCTTCTCCGCCCTCGACCCGCTGATCCGCCAAGGCCTGCAGGATGAGCTGCTGGAACTGCAAAGCAAGCTGAGCAAGACCATCGTGTTCGTCAGCCACGACCTCGACGAAGCCCTCAAGCTCGGCAGCCGCATCGCGATCATGAAAGACGGCAAGATCATCCAGTACAGCGTGCCGGAAGAGATCGTGCTGAACCCGGCGGATGACTATGTGCGCACCTTCGTCGCGCATACCAACCCGCTGAACGTGCTGTGCGGGCGCAGCCTGATGCGCACACTGGACAACTGCAAACGCGTCAACGGCTCGGTGTGCCTCGATCCGGGCGGCGACTCGTGGCTGGACCTCGCCGAAGGCAACACCATCCAGGGCGCGCGCCAGAATGGCGTGGTGATGAACCTGCAGAACTGGGCACCGGGGCAACCCGTGGAAGGCCTGGGCCGCGTGCCGACACTGGTGGACTCGAACATCGGCATGCGCGATGCGTTGCAGATTCGCTACCAGACGGGGAACAAGCTGGTGTTGCATGACAACAACAAGGTGGTGGGGATTCTTGGCGACAGCGAGCTCTACCATGCGTTATTAGGCAAAAACCTGGGCTAACAAACACCGCATAACAACTGTGGGAGGGGGCTTGCCCCCGATGGCGGTGTATCAGCAACAGATGAGCTGACTGACACACTGCAATCGGGGGCAAGTCGAATCGTCGCACCGCCCCTCCCACATTTTTTGCCCCAGTGGTGTCAGTGGGGACACCACCAGGCTTCAACCATCAGCTATAGACACGGCCAAGGAGCTGCCGATGGCTTTCAAACTGATCGAGCACGTCCCGGGTGATCTGTTCCTGGGCGAAGCCCATCAGGTCGTACTCCTGAGGCCCGTTGTGCAGGTACACCTCGGCACGGTAGTAACGGGTGCGCTCTGCCTCAGGCTGCTCGTCCGACGCCACCGCGTAGCCGTCCAGGCTCACTTCGTAGACAAACGGGTTGCCCTCTTCCATCTCGATGCGCACACCGATGCAACGCTTGGATTTGCCCAACAGCGTCTGCACCTCCAACCCCTGCTCGCGCAATGCCGTCGCCGCGTGTTCCAGCGCCGGCGTGACGTGCTTGTCCATAAAGCGCTGCACGGTGGACTGGCTCGGCTGCAGGTCCAGGGCGGTCAAGCGCTCGCTGAAACCACGACGGCCACGCTCGGCCAATTGCGCCTGCTCCAGCTCCGTCGCCGCGTCCTGGCGCATCGCTTTGTGCAAACCGAACATAAACACAATCAGCACCACCGAGAACGGCAGCCCCGCCAGCACCACCATGGTTTGCATGGCTTCGAAGTTACCCGCGAACAGCAGGCCGATGGTCACCAGGGTGATCACTGCCGACCAGAAGATCCGCAGCCAGTGCGGCGCATCTTCGTCCACGTTGCCGCCTTTGCAGGAAAGGTTGGCCATCATCACCGCGCCGGAATCCGCCGGGGTCAGGAACAGTACAAAGCCGACAAAGATCGACACACCGATGACGATTTTCGACGCCGGGTAATGCTCCAGCAACTGGTAGATGGCCATCGACGGTTGTTCCAGCGCCGTCTTGCCCAACTCCACCGCGCCCTGGTTCAACACCAGGTCCAGGGCCGAGTTACCGAAGATCGACAACCACGCCAGGGTGAAGCCCAGCGGGATCAGCAGCACGCCGGCCACCAGTTCACGCACCGTGCGACCACGGGAAATCCGCGCGATGAACATGCCCACGAACGGCGCCCAGGAAATCCACCAGGCCCAATAGAACAAGGTCCACAGGCCCATCCAGCGTTCGGTCTTGTCGGCGTCGCCTGCGTACACATACAGGTCGAAGGTTTTCAGGATGATGCCGTTGAGGTAGTCACCGGTGTTCTGCACCAGGCCGTTGAGCAGGTGCAAGGTCGGGCCGAACAACAGCACGAAGATCAGCAAACCGCTGAACAACACGATGTTGAGGTTGGACAGGCGACGAATGCCGTTTTCCACCCCCGACACCGCGGCGATGGTCGCCACGGTGCTCATCACGATGATCACGATCAGCAGGTTGGTGTTGCTGTGCTGCATGCCGAACAGGTTTTCCAGGCCGGACGACACCTGCATCGCGCCGATACCGAGGTTGGTCACCAGGCCCAGCAGGGTCACGAACATGCCGAATCCGTCGACCGCGTGGCCGGCCGCGCCTTTGACCCAACGCTCGCCCACCAGTGGGTACAACGCCGAACGCAGGGCCAGCGGCTGGTTGTGCCGATAGGCGAAGTACGCCACGGCCAGGCCGACCAGGGCATAGATCGCCCAGCCGTGCAGGCCCCAGTGCAGGAACGTCAGTTGCAACGCCTGGCGCGCCGCGCCGTTGCTGGCGGCCGCGCCTTCGGGCGGGTTGAAGTAATGGTCCAACGGCTCCGATGCGCCGAAGTACAGCAGCGAGATGCCGATACCCGACGAGAACAGCATGCCGGCCCAGGCGCCGTAGCTGAAGTCCGGGGTGTCGTCCTTACTGCCCAGTTTCAACTTGCCGTAGGACGAAAACGCCAGGCCGACCACGAATACCAGGTAGGCGGCGATCACCACCATGTAGTACCAGCCGAAACTTTTCGATAACCATGCCTGCGCCACGCCGAGCATCCGGCCGGCCTCTTGCGGGGCAATGATCAAAATGGCGGTCAGCAACAGAATCAGCGCGGTGGAGGTGTAGAACACCCAACCGTTGACCCGCACCTTTTCCGGTGGGGTCTTTATTAGAGAGGCAGAACTCATGGCGCAGATGCTCCAGGCAGTGCGAGAGAGAAACACAAGGCAACGGTGATCCCGTGCTCATCGATTTTTCGGCAGTCGACGGACGGGTGTTATAAAGACACCCCGAAAATTCTTGAGGCCGCCGAGGCGGTGTTCAGGCTCTGAAATGGCCTGTTTCAAGGGTTTTTGCAGGTGTCAGATGTCGCTACTTACCCGTAGGAAATACCGGCAGGCAGCGGCAATTTGTCGCAGAGCTTATTCTTTGTTGATTGAACGTTCAATCAAAACAAAATAGACTGGCCATCAAGTCGACGGACGTTATCGCCCGCCGGCAGGCCTGAGGAGAGGTACTCCATGCCCAAGGTCGGTATGCAACCCATACGCCGCCAACAACTGATCGAAGCCACGCTGACGGCCATCGATCAAGTCGGAATGGGAGATGCCAGCATTGCGCTGATCGCCCGTTTGGCCGGTGTTTCGAACGGCATCATCAGTCACTACTTCAAGGACAAGAACGGCCTGATCGCCGCGACGATGCGCTACCTGATGAACGTGCTGATCGAGAACGTCCATGAACGCAGGCTGGCGCTGAAGGATGACAGCCCGCGGGCACACATTCAGGTAATCATCGGGGGCAACTTCGATGCCAGCCAGGTCAATGGACCGGCAATGAAAACCTGGCTGGCCTTCTGGGCCGCCAGCATGCATCACCCGTCTTTGCACAGGTTGCAGCGGATCAACGATCAACGTCTGTATTCCAACCTGTGCTGCCAGTTCCGCCGCGTATTGCCGCTGCCCGACGCACGCAGCGCAGCCCGAGGCCTGGCGGCCTTGATCGACGGTTTGTGGTTGCGCGGCGCCCTGTCGGGAGATGAGTTCGACACGGAGCAGGCGCAACGGATCGCTTACGAATACATGGATTTCCAATTGGCCAAGCAGGTGAGTTAGAGCACACATACCCGCTCAACCCCTGAACGTCTGCCGCTCAGTGTTGCCACCCCCTTATGGCCCACTTTGCGGCGGGTAACGCCAACCACTTATGCACTTGCGAGGACTTTATGGCCCGTTTCGACCTGCAAAAACTCTACATTGACGGCGGCTACAGCGATGCCGGCAGCGATGCCACCTTCGAAGCCATCAACCCGGCTAACGGTGAAGTTCTCGCCAAAGTGCAACGCGCCACGAAAGATGACGTTGAACGTGCCGTGGTCAGCGCGGAAAAAGGCCAGAAAATCTGGGCCGCCATGACCGCCATGGAGCGTTCGCGCATCCTGCGCCGTGCCGTCGACATCCTGCGCGAGCGCAACGACGAACTGGCCGCTCTGGAAACCCTGGACACCGGTAAATCCTTCTCCGAAACCAAGTACGTCGACATCGTCACCGGCGCCGACGTGCTGGAATATTACGCAGGCCTGGTGCCAGCCATCGAAGGCGAGCAGATCCCACTGCGCGACACTTCCTTCGTCTACACCCGCCGCGAGCCGCTGGGCGTGGTCGCCGGTATCGGCGCGTGGAACTACCCGATCCAGATCGCCTTGTGGAAATCCGCACCGGCCCTGGCTGCCGGTAACGCGATGATCTTCAAGCCCAGCGAAGTCACCTCGCTGACCACCCTGAAACTGGCCGAGATCTACACCGAAGCCGGCGTTCCAGCCGGTGTGTTCAACGTCTTGACCGGCAGCGGCCGTGAAGTCGGCACCTGGCTGACCGAGCACCCGCGCATCGAGAAAGTCTCGTTCACCGGCGGCACCGACACCGGCAAGAAAGTCATGGCCAGCGCTTCCAGCTCCTCGCTCAAAGAAGTGACCATGGAACTGGGCGGCAAATCGCCGCTGATCGTGTTCGAGGACGCCGACCTGGATCGTGCCGCCGACATCGCGATGATGGCCAACTTCTACAGTTCCGGTCAGGTCTGCACCAACGGCACCCGCGTGTTCGTACCCAAGCATCTGCAAGCCGCGTTCGAAGCCAAGATCGCCGAGCGTGTTGCGCGCATCCGCATTGGCGACCCGCAGGATGACAACACCAACTTCGGCCCACTGGTCAGCTTCGCCCACATGGAAAGCGTGCTCGGCTACATCGCCAAAGGTAAGGCAGAAGGTGCTCGCGTGCTGTGCGGCGGCGAACGCCTGACCGAGGGCGACTTCGCCAAAGGCGCCTTTGTTGCCCCGACCGTGTTCACCGACTGCACCGACGAGATGACCATCGTCCGTGAAGAAATCTTCGGCCCGGTGATGAGCATCCTCACCTATGAGACGGAAGAAGAAGTGATCCGCCGCGCCAACGACACCGACTTCGGCCTCGCCGCCGGCCTGGTGACCAAGGACCTGAACCGCGCCCACCGCGTCATTCATCAGTTGGAAGCCGGTATCTGCTGGATCAACGCCTGGGGCGAGTCCGACGCGAAGATGCCGGTCGGCGGCTACAAGCAGTCGGGCGTGGGCCGTGAGAATGGGATCAGCTCGCTGAACAACTTCACCCGCATCAAATCAGTACAGGTTGAGTTGGGCGATTACGCCTCGGTGTTCTAAAACCGAGCCTTGCGTTGCCTGTGAGGCCGCTATCGGGGGCAAGCCCCCTCCCACCTTTGACTGTGTAAACCCGATCAAATGTGGGAGGGGGCTTGCCCCCGATGAGGCCCGACCTGACCACACTTCAAAGAGGGTGCATTCAATGTCCCAAGAATACGACTACATCATTGTGGGTGCCGGCTCCGCCGGTAACACCCTGGCGACCCGTCTGACCGAAGACGAAGGCGTCACCGTCCTGCTGCTGGAAGCCGGCGGTCCTGACTACCGTCTCGACTTCCGTACCCAGATGCCCGCCGCCCTCGCGTTCCCGCTGCAAGGCCGCCGCTACAACTGGGCCTACGAGACCGATCCAGAGCCACACATGGACGGCCGCCGTATGGAATGCGGGCGCGGCAAGGGCCTGGGCGGTTCCTCGCTGATCAACGGCATGTGCTACATCCGTGGCAACGCCATGGACTACGACAACTGGTCGAAACTGCCCGGTCTGGAAGACTGGACGTACCTGGATTGCCTGCCATATTTCCGTAAAGCCGAAACCCGCGACATAGGCCCCAACGACTACCACGGCGGCGACGGCCCGGTCAGCGTGACCACGCCCAAAGCCGGCAACAACCCGCTGTTCCACGCCATGGTCGAAGCCGGCGTGCAGGCCGGTTACCCGCGCACCGAAGACTTGAACGGCTACCAGCAGGAAGGCTTCGGCCCGATGGACCGGACCGTCACGCCAAACGGCCGGCGCGCCAGCACCGCACGCGGTTACCTGGACACGGCTAAAAAGCGCGCCACCCTGACCATCGTCACCCACGCCCTGACCGACAAAGTGCTGTTCGAAGGCAAGCGTGCGGTCGGCGTGCGTTACCTGATCGGCGCCGCCGAAGAGCGCGTGGAAGCCCGCGCCCGCAAAGAAGTGCTGGTGTGCAGCGGCGCCATCGCGTCGCCGCAACTGCTGCAACGCTCCGGCGTCGGCCCGGCCAAACTGCTCGAAAGCCTCGACATCCCGGTGGTCCACGACCTGCCCGGCGTCGGCGAAAACCTGCAGGACCACCTTGAGCTGTACCTGCAATACGCCTGCACCCAACCGGTGTCGCTGTACCCGTCGCTGCTCTGGTACAACCAACCGGCCATCGGTGCCGAATGGCTGTTCAACGGCACCGGCATCGGCGCCAGCAACCAGTTCGAAGCGGGCGGTTTTATCCGTACCCGTGAAGACTTCGATTGGCCGAACATCCAGTACCACTTCCTGCCGGTGGCGATTAACTACAACGGCAGCAACGGCGTGAAAGAGCACGGTTTCCAGGCGCACATGGGCTCCATGCGTTCGCCGAGCCGTGGTCGCGTGCAGTTGAAGTCGAAGAACCCACGGGACTACCCGAGCATCCTCTTCAACTACATGGCCACCGAGCAGGACTGGCAAGAATTTCGCGATGGCATCCGCCTGACCCGTGAAATCATGCAGCAGCCGGCACTCGACGCCTTCCGTGGCCGCGAAATCAGCCCGGGTATCGACGTGCAAACCGATGAGCAGTTGGACACGTTCATCCGTGAGCACGCCGAAACCGCGTTCCACCCGTCCTGCTCGTGCAAGATGGGCAGCGACGAGATGGCCGTGGTGGATGGCGAAGGCCGTGTGCATGGCATGCAGGGCCTGCGGGTGGTCGATGCGTCGATCATGCCGATCATCACCACCGGCAACCTGAACGCGCCGACGATCATGCTCGCCGAGAAAATCGCCGACAAGATCCGGGGCCGCCAGCCATTGCCGCGCAGCACCGCCGACTACTACGTGGCAGGCGATGCGCCGGTGCGGGGCAAGCCGATGCGTGAAGTGGGGCCGACTGCGCAGTAACCGTGTCGCCTCCATCGGGGGCAAGCCCCCTCCCACACTTCGATTTGTGAATACATTCAAAATGTGGGAGGGGGCTTGCCCCCGATGAGGCCCTATCTGACACCGCAAGACCTCCCGCCTGCCTACACTCTCCTTGATCCGCGCCCCAGCCCAGGCCTACTCTGTTTGTCTGCCTGCGCTGAGCCGCCCACAAGGAAGGCCCTATGTTCGAACACCACGCCACACTCAAAAAACATTTCAGTGCCCTGCGCACCACCGCCGACTTCTTCTCCCTGCGCTACGTGCGCGAATCCGGCCACTACCTGTCGGTGCGCAAGAACGTCGCCGCACCGCCGCACCTGAACCACGACGAAGGCGCCATGCTCACCGTGCGCGTCAACGGGGTCGAAGCCTACGCCGCGACCCACGATATTTCCCTGCCCGGCCTGCAAGCTGCGCTTGAGCGTGCCGAACAGCAGGCGCGCCTGATCAAGCCCCATGCCCTGCTCGACCTGCGCGATCAACAGGTTTCCAGCGATGTCGCCGACTACCTGTCACCCAACCTTGCCCAGGCCTTTCCGTCCCTGAGCGACTGCTACCAGTTGCTCGGCGATGAGTCCGCTGCCGTGCCCCAGGACGAGCGCCTGGTGAACTGGGAAGTCAGCCTCGGCTTGACCCACGTCGAGCAGATCTACCTCAACAGTGCCGGTGCCGAGCTGCGCCAGGCCCAGCGGTTTGTATTCCCCGGCGTCAACGTCACCGCCTACGACGGCAACGACAGCCAGTCGCGCACCTTCGGTGGCACCAACTTCGGCCAGCAAGGCGGCTTCGATGTGATCGACCGCTTCGGCCTCGTCGGCGCCGCGCCGCGCATTGCCGACGAAGCCTTGCAATTGCTGCTGGCGCCGAACACGCCCCAGGGTCCGCGCGACCTGTTGCTGATGCCCGACCAGATGATCCTGCAGATCCACGAATCCATCGGCCACCCGCTGGAGCTCGACCGCATCCTGGGCGACGAGCGCAATTACGCCGGCACCAGTTTCGTCAAGGCCAGCGACTTCGGCCACCTGCAATACGGCTCCAAGCTGCTCAACGTGACCTTCGACCCGGACATTCCCGAGCAACTGGCCAGCTACAGCCATGACGACGACGGCACCGCCGCCAGCAAGCAATTCCTGATCCGTGAAGGGTTGCTGCTCAGGCCGCTGGGCGGGGCGTTGTCGCAATTTCGCGCAGGCATGAGCGGCGTCGCCAACAGCCGTGCCAGCAGTTGGAACCGCCCGCCGATCGACCGCATGGCCAACCTGAATATCGAAGCCGGCGACCAGAGCCTGGCGCAACTGATCGGCAGCATCGAACACGGCATCCTGATGTCGACCAACCGTTCGTGGTCCATCGATGATGCACGCAACAAATTCCAGTTCGGCTGCGAGTGGGGCCAGTTGATTGAAAACGGCGAGCTCAAGGGCGTGGTGAAAAACCCCAACTACCGGGCGATTTCCGCGCAGTTCTGGCGCAACCTCAGCGCCGTGGGCGACGCCAGCACCTTCAAGGTTCTGGGCACGCCGAACTGCGGCAAGGGTGAACCCAACCAGGTCATCCGCGTCGGCCATGCGTCGCCGGCCTGTGTGTTCAGCAACGTTGATGTATTCGGGGGAGATGCCTGATGAACAACTTCAAGGCATTGGTGGAGTGGCTCAAGCAGGCCATCACCGACAAGGAACAATTTCACCTGGGCTATGCCGCAGAGTCGTCCGAATTCGTGCGTTTCAACCACGCCAAGGTGCGTCAGGCCGGCCAGGTGCAACAAGCCAGCCTCAACCTCAAACTGATCAACGACGGCCGCCATGCCGACCTCAGCATCACCCTCGGCGGCGAACCGGCGCTGGACCGCCAGCGCCTCGCCGATGGCCTGCAACAACTGCGCGAAACCTTGCCGTTGCTGCCCCACGATCCTTACCTGTTGCTCAACCACAACGCCTGGCAAAGCCACAACGAACAGGCCCGGCCACTGCCCGAGCTGAGCCAGGTGCTGGAAGACATCAACCAGGCGGCACACGGCGTCGATCTGGTCGGCTTCTACGCCGCCGGCCCGATCAGCCGTGGCTTCGCCAGTTCCGATGGCGCGTTTGGCTGGCATCAGGCCAATAGTTTCAACTTCGACTTCAGCCTGTTCCACGCCAACGGCGAAGCGGTCAAAGCCAGTTACGCCGGCAACGAATGGAACAGCGCCGAGTTCGCCCGCCGCTTCCAACAGGCTCGCGAACAGCTGGAGTTCCTCGGACGGCCACTGCACACGCTGGCGCCCGGCGAGTACCGCGCCTACCTGGCGCCGGCAGCCCTGGAAGAAATCGTCAGCCTCATCACCTGGGGCGGTTTTTCCGCCCAGGCCATCGCCAGCAAAAGCAGCTCGCTGCAGCGGCTGTATGCCGGCGAGCAGTCGTTGAGCACGCTGGTGACGGTGGATGAGCACATCAGCGGTTCCCTCAGCCCGGCGTTCTCCAGCGAAGGCTACCCGTGCAGTGACGTCACGCTGATCCACGCCGGCCAGGGCGCCGGCCAACTGGTCAATTCGCGCAGCGCCGCCGAATACGGCCTCAGCGCCAACGGCGCCAGCGGCGACGAATCCCCCAGCGCGTTGCAGATGGCGGCGGGCAGCCTGACCCAGGCCGATATCCTCAAGCAATTGGGCACCGGGCTGTATATCAGCAACCTGTGGTACCTGAACTACTCCGACCTGCCGGCGGCGCGCCTGACCGGCATGACGCGGTTCGCCACGTTCTGGGTGGAGGACGGCGAGATCAAGGCGCCGGTCAGCACGATGCGTTTTGATGACAGCGTCTACAGCCTGCTCGGCTCACAACTCGAAGCGCTGACCGCCGAGCGCGAATTGCTGCTGTCGGCCAGTACCTACAGCCAGCGCAATACCGCGTCCAATCTGTTGCCGGGGGCGTTGGTCAAGCGACTGACCCTGACCCTGTAACCGACAGTAGTCTGCTTGTGGGTGGGGGCTTGCTCCCTCCCACATTGCTTTGTGTTGATTTCAGACGTCCTGTTTCAACATGTCCTACAACTAAATCAGACCCCTCTCACCGCCCGCCCAAGGCCGGTTGTCGCCTGCAAAAAACCTCGTTATAACGGTTGGTGGCATCCTGCCATCCAACCCACGTGCCCGCACGTGATGTATGACCTTGCCTGGTAAACGGCAAGCTGGAGCGTTGACATGAACCATGGAAGTTTTGTCATTGAAAAGCTGTTCAAGCACTACAACGTTCATGTTGAGCAGCTAGGAAACGATTCGGAAAAGAAGACCGTGCTGTTGGTCAACGGCGCGCTGTCCACCACCCGCTCATTTGCCCGTACCAGCAAATGCCTGGCCGAGCATTTCAATGTATTGCTGTTCGACCTGCCGTTCTCCGGTTATTCACGCGAGCACAACACCGACCTGGACCTGGTGACCAAGGACGACGAGGTACAAATCCTGCGGGCGCTGGTGGAGCGTTTCCAGGTCAACCACTTGGTGTCGGCCTCATGGGGCGGCATCTCCACGCTGCTGACCCTGGCACACAACCCGCCCTCCATCGAAAGCTCGGTGGTGATGGCGCTGGCGCCGAACCTCAACCCGGCGATGCTCGACTACGTCGAGCGGGTGCGCGTGCTGATCGAGGCCGATGACAAGTCCGCCGTCGGCCATTTGCTCAACGAAACGGTGGGCAAATACTTGTCGCCGCGGCTCAAGCGCAACAACCATCGGCACCTGTCGAACATGGCCACCACCGAATACCGCCAGGCGCGCTTTCATATCCACCAGGTGCTGGCGATGGGCGATGGCAACTACCTGCCGCAGCTCACCCGGATCGAAACACCGGTGCATTTCCTCAACGGCACGCTGGACGAATACACCCCGGCCACCGAAGCCCGACTGTTCAAGCAATACGTAGGCCGCAGCAGCTTTGCCGTCGCCGAACATACCGGGCATTTGCTCGACCTGGAGTCCCGCGAGGCGGCGCTGGCGGTCCACCGGGCGCTGCTGGATTTCCTGGTGGGCGAGCACGCGACGCTGTCGGATTTAGACGAACCTTCAGTGGGAAAAGGAGCGACGAATGACGCATAATCGCCGACACATAGCCTCCTAACAAAAGGGATCCCATGCCGAATCGCGCCCCTCTCGATGCCAAGACCGCCCGCTGGCTACCCTGGGTGGTCGCGATTGCCTTCTTCATGCAATCGCTGGATGGGACGATTCTCAACACGGCACTGCCGGCCATGGCCCGGGACCTCGCAGAGAACCCGCTGCGCATGCAAGGGGTGGTGATCGCCTACATGCTCACCGTCGCCTTGCTGATCCCGGCGTCGGGCTGGATCGCCGACCGCTTCGGCACCAAGAAAATCTTCTTTGGCGCGATCATGCTGTTCAGCATTGGCTCGCTGCTGTGCGCGCTGTCCAGCAGCTTGACCATGCTGGTCGGCGCGCGGGTGGTCCAGGGCCTGGGCGGTGCGCTGATGCTGCCGGTCGGCCGACTCGTGGTGCTGCGCGCTTATCCGCGCTCCGAGCTGGTGCGGATCATGGGTTTCATCACCATCCCCGGCCTGCTCGGCCCGTTGCTCGGGCCGACCATGGGCGGCTGGATGGTGCAATACCTGACGTGGCACTGGATTTTCCTGATCAACCTGCCGGTGGGCATGATCGGCTGCTACGCCGTGTGGAAGTTCATCCCCGATCTGCGCGGCAGCGAACGCACGCGTTTCGATGGCGTCGGCTTCCTGCTGTTCGGCGCGGCGATGGTGCTGATCACCATCGCCATGGAAGGCCTGGGCGAATTGCACCTGCCGCACCTGCGGGTGATGTTGCTGCTGTTTGGCGGGCTGGCGTGCCTGGCGGCCTACTGGCTGCGCGCCGGGCATATCGATAACCCGCTGTTTTCGCCGGCGCTGTTCAAGACCCGCACCTTTGCGGTGGGCATCCTGGGCAACCTGTTCGCGCGCCTGGGCAGCGGCGCCTTGCCGTTTCTGGTGCCGTTGCTGCTGCAGGTGGCTTTGGGCTATTCACCCTCCCAGGCCGGGATGAGCATGCTGCCGCTGGCGGCGGCGGCGATGTTGGCCAAGTCTGTCGCACGGCCGCTGATCGAACGCCTGGGCTACCGCGTGGTATTGACCGGCAACACCCTGGCCCTGGGCCTGATGCTGGCGAGCATGGGCCTGGTCAGCGAGCAGACGCCCTACCCGCTGCTGCTGGGCATGCTGGCGGTACTGGGGGCAATCAATTCCTTGCAGTTCACCGCGATGAACACCGTCACCCTGATCGACCTCGACGATGCCCAGGCCAGCAGCGGCAACAGCTTGCTGTCGGTGGTGGCGCAACTGTCCCTGAGCCTCGGCGTGGCCTGCGCCGGTGCGCTGCTCGGCGGGTTTACCGCCGAGTCGGGCAATGACGGCGTGAGCACGATACTTGGCGCCTTCCAGTTGACCTTCCTCACCGTGGGCATCATGGCGATGCTGGCGGCGGCGATTTTCCTGCAACTGTCGCCAAAAGACGGCAAACGCATCGGCAACCGCGAGCACGACATCGAACACTAGCAGGCGTCTCGTCGAGAACTTGCAGGGAAAATCCCACGGGGCTGGTACACTGCGCGACATTTTGTTTTGCAGAGCCAGTCCCGTGACCACCATCGCCACCGCTTTTAATACGTTGCCGCTCTCCGCTGCCATGCTGGCTAACCTCGACTCGCTGGGTTATGCCGAGATGACGCAGATCCAGGCGCAGAGCTTGCCGGTGATCCTCAAGGGGCTGGACCTGATTGCCCAGGCCAAGACCGGCAGCGGCAAGACGGCTGCGTTCGGCATCGGCCTGCTGAACCCGATCAACCCGCGCTACTTCGGCTGCCAGGCCCTGGTGATGTGCCCGACCCGCGAGCTGGCCGACCAGGTGGCCAAGGAAATCCGTCGCCTGGCCCGCGCCGAAGACAACATCAAGGTGCTGACCCTGTGTGGCGGCGTGTCCCTCGGCCCGCAGATCGCCTCGCTGGAGCATGGCGCCCACGTCATCGTCGGCACCCCGGGCCGCATCCAGCAACACCTGCGCAAGGGTTCGCTGGTGCTCGACGGCTTGAACACGCTGATCCTCGACGAAGCCGACCGCATGCTCGACATGGGCTTCTACGACGCCATCGAAGACATCATCAGCAAGACCCCGGCCCGCCGCCAGACCCTGCTGTTCTCGGCCACCTACCCGGTGAGCATCAAGCAGTTGGCCTCGAAATTCATGCGCGCGCCGCAGCAAGTGAAGGCCGAAGCCTTCCACTCCGATGACCAGATCGAGCAACGCTTCTACGAGATCTCGCCGGAAGAACGCATGGACGCGGTGACCAAGGTGCTCGCGCACTTCCGCCCGGCCTCGTGCGTGGCGTTCTGCTTCACCAAGCAGCAAGTGCAGGAAACCGTCGATCACCTGACCTCCAAGGGCATCTCCGCCGTCGGCCTGCATGGCGACCTGGAACAGCGTGACCGTGACCAGGTGCTGGCGATGTTCGCCAACCGCAGCACCTCGGTACTGGTCGCCACCGACGTTGCCGCCCGCGGCCTGGACATCGATTCGCTGGACATGGTGATCAACGTCGAACTGGCCCGCGACTCGGAAATCCACATCCACCGCGTCGGCCGCACCGGCCGTGCCGGTGAGACCGGGATCGCTATCAGCCTGGTGGCGCCGTCTGAAGCACACCGTGCCCAAGCCATCGAGCAGTTGCAGAAATCGCCGCTGAACTGGGACCAGTTGGACAACCTCAAGCCGCAGAGCGGTGGCCCGCTGCTGCCGCAGATGAGCACCCTGTGCATCGCCGCCGGCCGTAAAGACAAGGTACGCCCGGGCGACATCCTCGGCGCACTGACCGGTGACGCCGGCATCCCCGGCGCCCAGGTCGGCAAGATCGCGATCTTTGATTTCCAGGCCTTCGTCGCCGTGGAACGCGGCGTCGCCAAGCAGGCGCTGCAGCGTTTGAATGACGGCAAGATCAAGGGCCGTTCGTTGCGCGTGCGGATCCTGTAAACGATCGCCCATCCCATGGAGATCCAATGTGGGAGGGGGCTTGCCCCCGATGGCGGTGTATCAGTCACCTGATTAATTGACTGGACCACCGCCATCGGGGGCAAGCCCCCTCCCACAGTTTTGATTGCATTTCAGATCAATATTTTGTGAGGACATTGCTGTGCGCTCGACCGAAGTTGTGATCATTGGCGCCGGCGCCGCAGGCTTGATGTGCGCACTGACCGCCGCCGGGCGTGGGCGCAAGGTGATGCTGATCGACCACGCGAACAAGGCCGGCAAGAAGATCCTGATGTCCGGCGGTGGCCGCTGCAATTTCACCAATATGTACACCGAGCCGGCGAATTTCCTCTCGCACAACCCGCACTTCTGCAAGTCCGCCCTGGCCCGCTACACCCAATGGGATTTCATCGGGCTGGTGGCCAAGCACGGCGTGCCGTACCACGAGAAGAAACTCGGCCAATTGTTCTGCGATAACAAATCCAGCGACATCCTCGGCATGCTGCTCGACGAGTGCATCCAGACCGGCGTGAGCCTGCACCTGGACACTTCGATTCAAGAGATTGCCAAACTCGACAGTGGCTACCAGTTGCAGACCACGTTGGGCGAGCTGTGCTGCGAGTCCCTGGTGATCGCCACCGGCGGTTTGTCGATTCCGACGCTGGGCGCAACCGGTTTTGGTTATCAGGTGGCCAGGCAGTTCGGCCACGAACTGCTGCCGACCCGCGCCGGGCTGGTGCCGTTCACCATCACCGACCAGCTCAAGGATTTGTGCGGCGAGTTGTCCGGCACCTCGGTGGACTGCCTGGTCAACTGCAACGGCCAGAGCTTTCGCGAGAACCTCCTGTTTACCCATCGCGGCCTGAGCGGGCCGGCGATTTTGCAGATTTCCTCCTACTGGGAATCCGGTGACACGGTCGAGATCAACCTGCTGCCCGACCACGACGCCCACGCCTGGCTGCAACAGCAACAGGCCGAGCGCCCCAACAGCGAGCTGAAAACCCTGCTGGGTGAGATCTTCACCAAGAAGATGGCCAACCTGCTGGCGGACACCTGGTTCGTGTCCAAGCCGATGAAGCAGTACACCCACGCCGAACTGGCCGACATCGCGCAAAAACTGGCGAGCTGGCAACTGGTCCCGGCAGGCACCGAGGGCTACCGCACCGCCGAAGTGACACTGGGCGGCGTGGATACGCGAGAAGTGTCGTCCAAGACCATGGAATCGCTGAAAAGCCCGGGCTTGTACTTTATCGGTGAAGT
This sequence comes from Pseudomonas marginalis, assembly GCF_024169655.1. GTDB lineage: Bacteria > Pseudomonadota > Gammaproteobacteria > Pseudomonadales > Pseudomonadaceae > Aquipseudomonas > Aquipseudomonas paraveronii. The sequence continues at coordinate 5,780,415 of NZ_JALJWV010000001.1, forward strand.
ACTGGATGTGACCGGCCACCTCGGTGGTTTCAACTTCCAGTGGGCCTGGGCTTCCGGCTACGCCGCCGCGCAATATGCCTGAAGGATGTACTCGGTCAAAATGTGGGAGGGGGCTTGCCCCCTCCCACATTTTGATTTTCGGTGTGCCAGTGAGTAATTTTGTGCAGTGATGTGATCACCACCCTTGCCGCAGCGTCCCTGATAGCTCAATTTAGCGGCATCGTCCCGGAAGACTCCAGCCTTCATGTCATCGACCTCGTTCAACCACTCCATGCGGCGCCTGTGGGCGCTGGATAAATTCAGTTACAGCGTTCGGGTCTTCATCGCCCTCACCGGCAGCATGGCGCTGTGCTGGTACCAAGATGAAATGACGCTGCTGATCCCGCTGTTCCTGGGAATTATCGCCAGCGCCCTGGCTGAGACCGACGACAGTTGGCAAGGCCGCCTCAATGCCCTGGCGGTGACGCTGGTGTGTTTCAGCATTGCCGCGCTGTCGGTGGAGCTGCTGTTCCCCTACCCGTGGGCCTTTGCGGTCGCCCTGGCCCTGGCGAGTTTTGGCCTGACCATGCTCGGCGCCCTTGGCGAGCGGTATGGCGCGATTGCTTCGGCCACCTTGATCCTGTCGGTCTACACCATGATCGGCGTGGACCAACGTGGCGGCGCCGTTACGGATTTCTGGCATGAACCGCTGCTGCTGGTGGCCGGGGCCGCCTGGTACGGGGCGCTGTCGGTGCTGTGGCAGGTGCTGTTTTCCAACCAGCCGGTGCAGCAAAGCCTGGCGCGGTTGTTTCGCGAATTGGGGCATTACCTCAAGCTCAAATCGTCGCTGTTCGAGCCGATCCGCCAGTTGAACGTGGAGGCGCGACGCCTGGAGCTGGCCCAGCAAAACGGCCGGGTAGTGGCCGCACTGAATGCGGCGAAGGAAATCATCCTGCACCGCGTCGGCAATGGGCGGCCGGGCTCGAAGGTCAGTCGTTACCTCAAGCTGTACTTCCTGGCCCAGGACATCCACGAACGCGCCAGTTCGTCCCACTACCCCTACAACGCCCTGGCCGAGGCCTTCTTCCATAGCGATGTGCTATTCCGCTGCCAGCGCCTGCTGCGCCAGCAAGGCAAGGCTTGCGAGGCCCTGGCCGAGTCGATCCAACTGCGCCAGCCGTTCATCTATGACGCCAGCTTCGCCGAAGCCCTGGGCGACCTGAACGCGTCCATGGAACACCTGCGCATCCAGAGCAACCCGGCCTGGCGCGGTCTGCTGCGTTCCTTGCGTGCGCTGGCGGCCAACCTGTCGACCCTCGACCGCCTGCTGGGCGACGCCAGCAACCCTGACGCGCTGGCCGACGCCACTGACAGCAACCTGCTCGATCGCGCCCCGCGCAACCTCAAAGAAATGTGGACGCGCCTGCGCACCCAACTCACGCCGACCTCGCTGCTGTTCCGCCACGCCTTACGCCTGGCCCTGGCGTTGACCATCGGCTATGGCACCCTGCACGCGATCCACGCCTCCCAGGGCTACTGGATCATCCTCACCACCCTGTTCGTCTGCCAGCCCAACTACGGCGCCACCCGGCGCAAGCTCGGCCAGCGGATCATCGGCACAGCCATCGGTCTCACCGTGGCCTGGGCACTGTTCGACCTGTTCCCCAGCGCCCTGGTGCAATCGATGTTCGCCATCGCCGCAGGCCTGGTGTTCTTTATCAACCGCACCACCCGCTACACCCTGGCCACGGCGGCAATCACCTTGATGGTGCTGTTCTGCTTCAATCAGGTGGGCGATGGCTACGGGCTGTTCCTGCCACGGTTGTTCGACACCTTGATCGGCAGCGTGATTGCCGGCCTGACCGTGTTCCTGTTCCTGCCGGACTGGCAAGGCCGGCGCCTGAACAAAGTGCTGGCCAACACCCTGACCTGCAACAGCATCTACCTGCGCCAGATCATGCAGCAATACGCCGCCGGCAAACGCGACGACCTCGCCTATCGCCTGGCCCGACGCAATGCACACAACGCCGATGCGGCGCTGTCCACCACCCTGGCGAATATGCTGATGGAGCCGGGGCACTTTCGAAAGGAAGCCGATGTGGGCTTCCGCTTCCTGGTGCTGTCCCACACCTTGCTCAGCTACCTGTCGGGGCTCGGCGCACACCGCGAAACCCAACTGCCGGCCGACGTGCGCGAGCACTTGATCGACGGCGCGGGGAAAACCCTGGCGGCGAGCATCGACGAAATCGCCACGGGGCTGGCCAGTAAACAGCCGATCGCGATTCAGAGCGATGCCGAGGAAGCGTTGGCCGCCGAGCTGGAACAGATGCCCGATGAGATCGATGAAGGACAGCGTTTGGTGCAGACGCAACTGGCGTTGATTTGCCGGCAGTTGGGGCCATTGCGCACCCTGGCGGCGCACCTGATCAAAGACACCAGCGCGGAGTAGGCGCCTACATCCCGTGCTGCTTCATCAACCGCGCGTAGCTGCCATCGGTCTTCATCTTGGCAATCTCGCGGTCAAAGCTGGCAACGATCTGCTCATGCTCGGGGTTCTTCAGGCTGACCAGAATATGCAGGCTGTTTTCACTCAACGGCTGCGGCAAAAACTCCACCGAGTTACGCACCCGCGCCGACTCCTGTGCCAGGTAATAGCGGGCGACATATTCGTCCTCCACCGTCAGGCGTACCCGACGCGCGACGAGCATGCGCACCGCCATGGCGAAGTTATGCACCGGGATTTTCTGTAACTGGGGGTCTTGGTCAAACGCCGCTGAATACGCATACCCGCGCACCACGGCGATGGGGTAGTCGTGCAATTGCTCAAGGTTCTGGAACTCGATGGGATCGTCGCGGCGCTTGATAAACACCAAGCGGTTGATCAGGTATCCAGCGGAAAACTGCCCCAGATGCGTGCGCGCGTCGTCATACCAGGCGTTGACCAACACGTCGTAGCGCCCATCGCCGACGCCCATCAACGCGCGGGCCCAGGGCACCTGCTCGAAATCACTGGCATAACCGGCGCGGGCCAAGGCCGTGCTAACAATATCGGTAGCCAGCCCGCCATTGATCAAGGTGGCATCGGTAAAGGGCGGCCAGGCATCCGCCACCAGGCGCAGACGCTGCGCAAACGCCGGCTGGGCCATCAACAACATTCCAATCAAAGCAACGGCACGAGAGAATCGCGGCATGCTTAAAATCCTTGGCGGGCAGGTGGTGGCCTTGACTCAGGCAGTGCCTGAGGATCTAACAGTAGCTCAGATTACACAAAGAACCCGGCGCTGAATGCACACAATGATGGCAGATTGACGTCACTGACAAAAATAGCTGATTTAGACAGAAGTACCTACCGCGCTTACTATCCGGGACAGACACTTCCAAGAGAACCGCACTATGACAGTCGAATGGGTCTGCAAACATCACACCGAGCTGGGCAAGGAACAGCTGTACGCCATTCTGCGCCTGCGCAGCGAGGTCTTCGTCGTCGAGCAAAAGTGCCTCTATCAGGACATCGACGGGCAGGACCTGCAAGGCGATACCCACCACCTGATGGCCTGGAAAGACGATGAACTGGTGGCCTACCTGCGTCTGCTGGACCCGGAAACCCAGGCCGGGGATGTGGTGATTGGCCGGGTGATCGTGGCACCGATGGCTCGCGGCACCGGGCTGGGGCATTTGATGATGGAAGAAGCACTCAAGCAGATCGACGATATCTGGCCAGAGACGCCGATCTTTCTGTCAGCCCAGGCGCATCTGCAGGGTTATTACGCGCGGTATGGTTTTTTGGTGGCGGGCGAGCAATACCTTGAAGACGATATTCCCCACATCGGCATGCGGCGCGCCTGATGGCTCCATCGCGAGCAAGCCCGCTGCCACATTCGCGCGCATTCCAAACGGTGTACGCGGTTAAATGTGGGCGCGGGCTTGCTCGCGATAGCGTCAGCCCAGCGACCGCCAAGCCTCAGGGATAACCCAATACCTGTTTGATCGACGCAAGATTCGCCTCGATCCACCCCCGATCAATCGCGCCCCAATCGCGAATCCGATAATGCCCCGCATGATTGCGCGCGCCGTCTTCCTGCTCAAACTCGCAGACGATATCCAGATCCGCCAACGCCGCAATCGTGTCCTGCGCGGTGCGCCGGGGCATGCCCGTCACCTCGGTCAGCGCCGGCACGCTGCTGGCCTGCTGGCTGTCGATCAAATACGCCACGTACAGGCGGCGGTAGAAGCTGCTTTTGGTCTTGCTCACATCCATGGTCAACCGCCTTGGAAAGTCAGGGTTTGCCCTGCAGATCGCGATACGTGAGGTACACACGCAGGTCGAATTCCACCTGATGGTAGCCCGGCATCATGTATTCACAGAGTTTGTAGAACGCTTTGTTGTGGTCCGATTCCTTGAAGTGCGCCAACTCGTGTACCACGATCATGCGCAGAAACTCCGGGGCAGCCTCCTTGAACAGCGCGGCGATGCGGATTTCTTTCTTGGACTTCAGATTGCCGCCCTGAACCCGCGAGATCGTGGTGTGCAGGCCGAGGGCGCGGTGGGTCAGATCAAGGCGGTTATCGAACAGCACTTTGTCGATGGCCGGCGCGTTGCGCAGGTGCTCCTGCTTCAAAGCCAGCGCGTAGGCGTACAGGGCTTTATCGCTCTGCACGGCGTGACGTTCGGGGTAACGCTGTTCCAGGTAGGCGCCCAACTGGTCCTTGGCGATCAGTTGGCGCACTTGCTCCTGGAGGGCTGCGGGGTAAGCCTGGAGGTATTTCAGTGCGGTCATTGAGGTCTGCAACAGGGTTCGAATGGGCGCCAGTGTAGCGAATTCAACCGGAACGGGCGCGCGACCAGTCGACCACCGCCTCGGCCATCAACGGCTGCGCCGCCCACGGTCCCTGGACAAACGCGCAACCATTGGCCTTGAGCCACTGGGCTTGCTCCTGCGTCTCTACGCCCTCGGCGACCACCAGCACGCCGAAATGCCCGCACAACTCGATAATGCTGCGGGCCATCGCCGCATCCCGCGCCGAGCCCGGCAGGCACGCGATCAATTGGCGGTCGAGCTTGAGCGTGTCGAACTCCAGGTCGCGCAGGTGGGCCAGGGAACAGTGGCCGGAACCGAAGTCATCCAGGGCGATGCGCACCCCAACCGCACGCAGCAACTTGAGCTGCTTGGCGGACTCTTCGAGGTTATGCATCAGGCTGTCCTCACCGATTTCCACTTCCAACTGGCGCCCCTGCAACCCATGTCGGTCGAGCACCTGCTGCAGTTGGCTCGCCAGGTTGGGCATGTTGAACTGGCTGCCGCTCAGGCTCACGCTCAACACCAGCTCATCCTCGAACGCGGCTTGCCACGCTTGGCGCTGGGAAGCGACCTGGTGGTAGATCCAGGCGCTCAACTGACTGATCAGCCGCGCCTCTTCCAGCAGCGGCAAAAACAGCCCAGGCGGTACATCGCCGACACTCGGGTGCTGCCAGCGCAACAATGCCTCGACGCCGCGCAGATGGCCGTCCTCCAGGGACACCTGCGGCTGGTACACCAGGGTGAAATCCTTGTTCTGGATGGCGCTGCGCACGCTGTCTTCGAGCATCAGACGCGAGCGCGCGCGGCCGTTCATTTCCTGATCGTAATAGCGATATTGCTGACGCCCCGCACGCTTGGCTTCATACATGGCGATGTCAGCCGCACGCAACAGGCCACTCAAGTCCGAGCCGCAATCCGGGAAAGTCGCGATGCCGATGCTGACCCCGAGCATCACCTCCAAACCGTCAACCTGCTGGCCAACAGACACGCGCTCGATCAGTTTCTCGGCAATCTTCGCTGCCTGCTCGGGGAACTCCAGCTCCAGCAACGCCGTGAACTCATCCCCGCCCATGCGTCCGAGAATGTCGTAGGAACGCAGGCAACTCTGCAACTGTTCCGAGACCCAGCGCAGCACCCGATCACCGGCGTCATGCCCCAGCGAATCGTTGACCCGCTTGAAGCCGTCGAGGTCCAGGTACAGCAAGACCAAGGACTGCTCGGTCCGATCACTGCGCAGCAGCGAGTTTTCCACCGCCTGGTAAAAACCACGGCGGTTCAACAAGCCGGTCAGCGGGTCGGTCACCGCCTGGAATTCCAGTTGTTGATGCAAATGGCGAACTTCGGACATGTCCAACACGGTCACCACCATGGCCTTTCGCTCGGTAGGCAATGGCGCACAGGACAGCGCCACCGGCACCTGCTGACCACGTCCGGTGCGCAAGATCGCATCGTGCAAGCGCCAGGTTTCGCCGCAGCGGTAACTGGCGCACATCTGCGACTCAAGCCAGGCCGGCACATGGGGTTTTTGCAGGAAACCCAGGAAGTCCTGGCCTTTGAGTTCATGGAGCGTGGCATTGAGCAGACGCGAAATCGCCGGGTTGGCGTACTCGATCACGCCCGCCTCGCTGACCACCAGGATGCCTTCGGCGGCGTTATCCAGCACCGAGGCGTTGAAGGCGCGGGCGGATTCCAGGTCATGACTCAGGCGCTGCAAGGCCCGGCGATTGCGCTGGTGCTCCAGCAACGCCTGAACCTTGGGCTTGAGAATATGCGGGTCGAAGGGTTTGAACATGTAGTCGATGGCACCGCTGGCATAACCCTCCAGCACGGCGGCCGGCGATTGCGCATTGGCGCTCAGAAAGATGATCGGTGTCATGCGCGTGCGCTGGCTGCCGCGCATCAGGCGGGCGACTTCAAAACCGTCCATGCCGGGCATCATTACGTCGAGCAGCACCAAGTCGACTTCGTGCTGGAGCAACAGCTCCAGAGCCTCCAGGCCGGAACCGGCGGTCACCACCTGCCAGTCATCACGCTGCAAAAGGGCACGCATGCTGATCAGGTTTTCCGGGTAGTCATCGACCACCAGAAGAACCGAACCACCATCGCCTGGGTGTGGAGCGCATTCCATGCTACGTCTCTTCCTTAAGGTGCCGCACCGGTCAGTTCTGACAGAAAAACCAGGCAAGCACTGAGGTCTCACTCTAGCCTTGGTTCCCAAAAATCAGAAGTGACGCGGGTGCCATCATTGCGCCAAAAACTGGTAAGCCGACTAACGGTCAACCTCTACAGCCCACGTTTCATGCGGAACATGGCTTTTTGACATTCCCTTGGCGCCAATAACTTGCCAGTCATTGATTAACAAGCGGTGGGCTACCGCCTATAAAGATGCTGTCTGGCCCAAGGGCCAAAGCCTACACCTATCTGTAAAAAGGCCTACGCCATGATTGATCTTTCCACCTGGAACCTAAGCATTCCGGTCGGCTCGCCCCCCACGACGATCGACACCCCAAAGCTGATGAATGGTTTCAACGACCAATATTTCCAGGCCGAAGGCAGCAACGTGCAATTCTGGACACCCGTCACCGGCACCCGCACCGAAAACGCCATTTACCCCCGCAGCGAACTGCGCGAAACCTACGCCGATGGTCGCCTGCGCAACTGGACCTACCCCGAAGCCGACAATTATCTACGCGCCACATTGACCGTCAATCAGGTGCCCTCCTCCGGGAAAATCGTCATCGGCCAGATCCACGCCTATGACAGCCAAAAACCGCTGATCAAGCTGGAATACCAATTCAAGGAAAAAACCCAGACCGGCAACATCGTCGCCAAGGTCCGCATGCGCCCGGACGAGGATGAAAGCCGGGTGATCATCGTCGCCTCCAATGTGCCGCTGGAGAAGAGCTTTACGTACACCATCAACCTCAATAAAGCCGGCTTGCTCAGCGTGTACGCCGCCGACGATGAGTGGAACGAACGCATTGGCGCGGCATGGGGCAGCAAGCTGCTGTATTTCAAGGCGGGGACGTATGTGCAGGACAACAGTGGCGACAGCAAGGAAGGCGCACGGGTGACGTTTGCCAAGTTGGATATCGATCACGAGTGAACGCAGGCTTGGTTGATCTTTAAGTCGGCGCTGTCCGCGATGGCGGTGGGTCAGTGACCGAACGGGCGGGCTGACAGTCCGCCATCGCGGGCAAGCCCGGCTCCCACATGTGTCCTGCGTCGACTGAGGGTTAAGGGCTCGTCCTACACGATTCGCCGAGCGCGACCTGCAAGCGGATCAAATCCCAGCCAAAAAGAAGCCCGCATCGCTGCGGGCTTCTTTTTTAAACGCCTGAGGCTCAGTTCACCTTGGCGTTCAACTCACCTTTCAGGTAACGCTGGTACATCGCTTCCAACGAGATCGGCTTGATCTTCGAAGCATTGCCCGCAGTACCAAACGCTTCATAACGTGCGATACACACATCGCGCATCGCCGTCACGGTGGCGCCGAAGAATTTACGTGGGTCGAATTCGCTCGGGTTGGTGGCCATCAGGCGACGCATCGCGCCGGTGGACGCCAGGCGCAGGTCGGTGTCGATGTTGACCTTGCGCACGCCGTACTTGATGCCTTCGACGATTTCTTCAACCGGCACGCCGTAGGTTTCTTTGATGTCGCCGCCGTACTGGTTGATGATCGCCAGCCATTCTTGCGGCACCGAGGAAGAACCGTGCATCACCAGGTGGGTGTTGGGGATGCGCTTGTGGATTTCCTTGATGCGGTCGATGGCCAACACGTCGCCGGTCGGTGGCTTGGTGAACTTGTAGGCGCCGTGGCTGGTGCCGATGGCGATGGCCAGGGCGTCGACCTGGGTCTTCTTGACGAAGTCGGCAGCTTCTTCCGGATCGGTCAGCATCTGGCTGTGATCCAGCACGCCTTCGGCGCCGATGCCGTCTTCTTCGCCGGCCATGCCGGTTTCCAGGGAACCCAGGCAACCCAGCTCGCCTTCAACCGATACGCCGCAGGCGTGAGCCAGGGCCACGGTTTGTTGGGTGACGCGCACGTTGTATTCGTAGTCGGTCGGGGTCTTGCCGTCTTCGCCGAGGGAACCGTCCATCATCACCGAGCTGAAGCCCAGTTGGATGGAACGCTGGCACACGTCCGGGCTGGTGCCGTGGTCCTGGTGCATGCACACCGGGATGTGCGGGAATTCTTCGATCGCGGCGAGGATCAGATGACGCAGGAACGGGGCGCCAGCATATTTGCGCGCACCGGCCGAGGCCTGGACGATCACTGGGGAGTCGGTCTTGTCAGCGGCTTCCATGATGGCGCGCATCTGCTCAAGGTTGTTGACGTTAAAAGCTGGGACGCCATAGCCGAACTCGGCTGCGTGGTCCAGCATTTGACGCATGCTGATAAGTGCCATTGTGTTGTCTCTCCCGGTCGAGGGTCGTTAATCGTGCAAGCCTGCCGTAGCGGCGGCTGCTATTCAAGTTATTGCCGGTCAGGCTTTGCATGCCTGGCTTGCTGAATCGTTTTTTCACTGTCCGGTTCACCGCTTGTATCACTTTGGAACCGGATCAATGTGGGAGGGGCGGTGCGACGATTCGACTTGCCCGCGATGGCGGTTTACCTGTCGACATCGCGGGGGGCTGACCCACCGCTATCGGGGGCAAGCCCCCTCCCACATTTTGGTCTCATTAATTTTGAGACCGTGTTTTGTTTACTGGGCTTTGCAGCCACGCCCGATCAGATCGTCAGTGGCCACCCAGTAAACCAGGCCTTCCTCACCTTTTGTGTGAAACGCCAACTGGTCGTTGCTGTACAGCACACCCGACGCCGCCACGTCCTGCTTGAGGCGGTAAACCTGGGGCGAGCCGCCGAGGCGGACGTCCACTCCGGTGTGGGCCGGGTTGGCAAAGCGCCAGTTGACCTCGGCCTTGCTGTCGCAGGTCCAGGTCGTCCATTTGTCAGCAGGCTCTGCCTTGTTGAACATGTTCATGCTGCTGCAACCGGCCAGTAGGGCCAGTGCTGCCAGGGCGAAAACGCCTTTCATTGCCAATCCTCGCACGCAGGCCCAAGGTCTGCGTTGCTGTCGGTTAGTTGATCAGACCCGTCAAGGGCAACCCTGTTCCTGACCGTTGGGCGCAGAGTCGTATTTCTCCAGCCGTTCGTTGCCCATGCGCTTGTTGATCACCGGCATGGTCTCGGCTTGCCAATCGGCCTGGTAGCAGTTTTTTTTCTGCGCAGGCAGCGCTTTTCCAGGCGCCGGCGCCGCGCTCGGCGTGCTGCCGCAGCCGGCCAACAGGCCCGCTGCGATCACCAGTGCCAACGACTTGATCATGGGAATGCTCCTTTTCCTGATCTGCCTCAGCCTTTGGCTCGGCTTTCCAGGACTTCAACGGCAGGCAGGACTTTACCTTCGACAAATTCGAGGAACGCGCCGCCACCGGTGGAAATGTAGGAGATCTGGTCGGCAACGCCATATTTATCGATGGCCGCCAGGGTGTCGCCGCCGCCGGCGATGGAGAATGCCGAGCTTTCGGCGATGGCCTTGGCCAGCACTTTGGTGCCGTTGCCGAATTGGTCGAACTCGAACACGCCGACCGGGCCGTTCCACAGGATGGTCCGGGAGGCTTTCAGCAGCTCTGCGAAGTTGGCCGCGGTTTGCGGGCCGATGTCCAGGATCATGTCATCGGCCTCTACGTCATCGATGAGTTTGACTGTGGCTTCGGCGCTTTCGGCGAATTCCTTGGCCACGACCACGTCCACCGGCAGCGGCACGCTGACCTTGGCGGCGATGGCACGCGCGGTGTCCAGCAGGTCCGGCTCGTACAGCGACTTGCCCACCGGGTGGCCGGCTGCGGCCAGGAACGTGTTGGCAATGCCGCCGCCGACGATCAGTTGGTTGCAGATCTGGCTCAGGCTGTTGAGCACGTCCAGCTTGGTGGAGACTTTGGAGCCGGCCACGATGGCCGCCATTGGCTGGGCCGGCGCACCCAGGGCCTTGCCCAGTGCTTCCAGCTCGGCAGCCAGCAACGGGCCAGCAGCCGCGACCTTGGCGAACTTGGCCACGCCGTGGGTCGAGCCTTCGGCACGGTGAGCGGTGCCGAAAGCGTCCATCACGAACACGTCGCACAGGGCGGCGTATTGCTGGGCCAGTTCGTCACTGTTCTTTTTCTCGCCCTTGTTGAAGCGCACGTTTTCGAACAGCACGATGTCGCCGGCCTTCACGTCGACGCCGCCCAGGTAGTCAGCTACCAGCGGCACGTCGCGGCCCAGGGCCTTGCTCAGGTAATCGGCCACAGGCTTGAGGCTGTTTTCAGCCGAGAACTCACCTTCGGTCGGACGACCCAGGTGGGAGCAAACCATCACGGCCGCACCTTTTTCCAGGGCCAGCTTGATGGTCGGCAGCGAGGCCAGGATTCGCGCATCGCTGGTGACAACACCGTCCTTGACTGGGACGTTGAGGTCTTCGCGGATCAGTACGCGTTTACCTTGCAGATCGAGGTCGGTCATCTTCAACACGGTCATGGGTGGCAATTCCTGAGAGTCTTTGAATTAGAGAACGGATTTTGGGGAGGCTATGTGCAGATAGTGCTCTGCGACGTCCAGCATACGGTTGGCAAACCCCCATTCGTTGTCGAACCAGGCCAGGATGTTTACCAGCCTCGGGCCGGAAACGCGGGTCTGGCTGGCATCGACAATCGCCGAATGCGGGTCATGGTTGAAATCACAACTGGCGTGAGGCAATTCAGTGTAGGCCAACAAGCCTTTGAGCGGGCCGCTGGCGGCGGCGTCGCGCAGAATCCGGTTGACCTCCACCGCATCGGTGTCGCTGACGGTTTGCATGGTGATGTCCAGACAGGACACGTTCACCGTCGGCACCCGCACGGCTTTGGCCTGAATTCTCCCGGCAAGTTCCGGCAACAGTCGTTCGATGCCGCGCGCCAGACCAGTGGACACCGGAATCACCGACTGAAACGCCGAACGCGTGCGGCGCAGGTCTTCGTGGTGATAAGCGTCGATCACCGGCTGGTCGTTCATGGCCGAGTGGATGGTGGTAATCGACACGTAGTCCACGCCGATCGCCTGATCCAGCAGGCGCAACAGCGGCACACTGCAGTTGGTGGTGCAGGAGGCGTTGGACACCAGCCGCTCAGCGCCGGTCAGGCAATCCTGGTTGATGCCGTAGACGATGGTGGCGTCGACATCCGCCTCGCTGGCCATCGGCTGGGAAAACAGCACGCGGGGTGCGCCGGCGTCGAGAAAACGCTGGCCGTCGGCACGGGTGTTATAGGCACCGGAGCATTCCAACACCAGGTCGACGCCCAGCGCCGCCCAGTCGATGCCCTCGGGGGTGGCACTGCGCAACACTTTCACGCAGTCGCCATTGATATGCAGACAATCGCCGTCGACCCGCACTTCGCCGGGGAAGCGGCCGTGGGTGGAGTCAAAGCGTGTCAGGTATTCGATGCTGGCCATGTCGGCCAAATCGTTGATCGCAACAATCTCAAACCCGGCCGCCGGCCCTCGCTCGAACAGAGCACGCAAGACGCAACGACCAATGCGGCCGTAGCCGTTGAGTGCAACTTTGTAGGGACGCGGTTGGGGCATGGGGTTCTCGCAGTGTGGGCGACACAAACCATCTAACCAATGTAGGAGCGAGCTTGCTCGCGAAGATCGTCAACGATAACGCAGCGTCTCTGGTTTGACGCGGCGCTCTCTCGTTCTTCGCGAGCAAGCTCGCTCCTACAGTGGGTGCGATGGGCAGTCGCCACCGCACATCTGTGTGCAGCAGCCAGTTGGCCACCGCGTTCGCGCTTTTAGTCTTCCAGCAGCTCTTCAGCCTGACCCAGGATGTTTTCCAGGGTGAAACCGAACTCTTCGAACAAGGCTGGCGCCGGCGCCGACTCACCGTAGGTGGTCATGCCGATCACGCGGCCTTCCAGGCCCACGTACTTGTACCAGTAGTCGGCGTGGGCCGCTTCGATGGCGATACGCGCACTGACCTGCAACGGCAATACCGATTGCTTGTAGTCCGCGTCCTGGGCTTCGAACACGCTGGTGCAGGGCATGGACACCACGCGCACGCTACGGCCTTGGGCAGTCAGTTTGTCGTAGGCCTGAACGGTCAGGCCGACTTCGGAACCGGTGGAGATCAGGATCAGCTCCGGCTCGCCGATGCAGTCCTTGAGCACGTAGCCACCGCGGCTGATGTCGGCGATCTGCGCGTCGGTGCGCACCTGATGTTGCAGGTTCTGACGCGAGAAGATCAGCGCCGAAGGGCCATCCTTGCGCTCGATCGCGTGTTTCCAGGCCACGGCGGATTCGACCGCGTCGGCTGGGCGCCAGCAATCCAGGTTCGGCGTGGTACGCAGGCTGGTCAGTTGCTCGACCGGCTGGTGGGTCGGGCCGTCTTCGCCCAGGCCGATGGAGTCGTGGGTGTACACGTGGATCACGCGTTTCTTCATCAGCGCGGCCATGCGCACGGCGTTGCGCGCGTATTCCATGAACATCAGGAAGGTCGCGCCGTAAGGCACCAGGCCGCCGTGCAGGGACACGCCGTTCATGATCGCGCTCATGCCGAATTCGCGCACGCCGTAGTACATGTAGTTGCCGCTGGCGTCTTCGGCGGAAACACCTTTGCAACCTTTCCACAGGGTCAGGTTGGAACCGGCCAGGTCGGCCGAACCGCCGAGGAACTCAGGCAGCAGCGGGCCAAAGGCGTTCAGGGTGTTCTGGCTGGCTTTACGGCTGGCGATCGTCTCGCCCTTGGCCGCGACTTCGGCGATGTAGGCCGAGGCTTTTTCCGAGAAGTCGGCAGGCAGGTCACCGGCGAGGCGACGTACCAGCTCATTGGCAAGCTCCGGGAATTCGGCGGAGTAGGCGGCGAAACGCTGGTCCCACTCAGCTTCGGTGGCCAGGCCTTGTTCCTTGGCATCCCATTCGGCGTAGATGTCGGCCGGGATTTCGAACGGGCCGTAGTTCCACTTCAGCGCTTCACGGGTCAGGGCGATTTCCGCGTCACCCAGTGGGGCGCCGTGGCAGTCTTCTTTACCTTGCTTGTTCGGCGAGCCGAAACCGATGGTGGTCTTGCAGCAGATCAGGGTCGGCTGCTCGCTCTTGCGGGCGGTGTCGATGGCGGTCTTGATTTCTTCCGGGTCGTGGCCGTCGACGTTGCGGATCACTTGCCAGTTGTAGGCTTCGAAACGCTTAGGGGTGTCGTCGGTGAACCAGCCTTCGACTTCGCCGTCGATGGAGATGCCGTTGTCGTCGTAGAAGGCAATCAGCTTGCCCAGGCCCAGGGTGCCGGCCAGGGAGGCGACCTCGTGGGAAATGCCTTCCATCATGCAGCCATCACCCAGGAATACGTAGGTGTGGTGGTCGACGATGTCGTGGCCGGGGCGGTTGAACTGCGCGCCCAGGACTTTTTCAGCCAGCGCGAAACCGACGGCGTTGGCCAGGCCTTGGCCCAGGGGACCGGTGGTGGTCTCGACGCCTGGGGTGTAGCCGAATTCCGGGTGACCCGGAGTGCGGCTGTGCAACTGGCGGAAGTTTTTCAGATCGTCGATGGTGAGATCGTAGCCGGTCAGGTGCAGCAGCGAGTAGATCAGCATCGAGCCGTGGCCGTTGGACAGCACGAAGCGGTCACGGTCGGCGAACGATGGGTTGCTCGGGTTGTGTTTCAGGTAGTCACGCCAAAGGACCTCGGCGATATCCGCCATGCCCATCGGGGCACCGGGATGGCCGCTGTTGGCTTTTTGCACGGCATCCATGCTGAGGGCACGAATGGCGTTGGCACGCTCACGACGGCTGGGCATCGCTGTTCTCCTGAGGGTTGAATAAAAGAAACGGAAAAAAGGACCGGCATTTTCCCTCAGCCACCGCCTGCGGGCAATGACAGATAGTCACTTGAGGGTGTTTTTCCTGCGGTTTGCCCGGCAATCGCCTGCAGAACTCGGCCGCCACTTCGTCTAAGGGGGATAGCGCTCGCTTATAACCGCCACTTATCGAGCAATATCAAAACTTTTTGATATTGCCCTTGCGATGATTTCCACCCATCACTAGACTGCTGGCCTTATGAACCTACCCATGCCCTCCCTGCGTCCCGACGATGGCGATGAACTGGCTGCCTTATGCAAGGCCGCTGGCGATCCGTTGCGCCTGAACGTACTGCGGGCGCTGGCCAACGACTCCTTCGGCGTGCTGGAACTGGCGCAGATCTTCGCCATTGGCCAGTCGGGCATGAGCCATCACTTGAAGGTCCTGGCCCAGGCCGACCTGGTGGCCACCCGTCGCGAAGGCAATGCAATTTTTTACCGCCGCGCCCTGCCCCATACCGAGCTGCTCGGCGGCAAGCTGCACAGCGCGCTGCTGGAAGAAGTGGACAACTTGAGTCTGCCCAGCGACGTACAGTCGCGCATCGGCCAGGTGCATGGGCAGCGCGCAGCGGCCAGCCAGGACTTTTTCTCACGGGTTGCCGAAAAGTTTCGCGCCCAGCAGGACCTGATCGCCGGTTTGCCCCAATATCGCGAAAGTGTACTGGCGCTGCTGGACAAGCTGAGCTTCAGTCATGAAGCGACCGCCCTGGAAGTCGGGCCAGGGGATGGCGGCTTTTTGCCGGAACTGGCGCGCCGTTTTCAACAGGTCACGGCGCTGGACAACAGCCCGGCGATGCTCGAACTGGCGCGCCAGTTGTGCGAGCGCGAGGCCCTGGGCAACGTCAGCCTGCAGTTGGCCGACGCCCTGAATGACACCAGCCTGCGGGCCGATTGCGTGGTGCTGAACATGGTCCTGCACCATTTCGCGGCCCCCGCCGACGCCCTCAAGCAGATGGCGAATTTGCTGCAACCCGGCGGTAGCCTGCTGGTTACAGATTTATGCAGCCACAACCAGAATTGGGCCAGGGAGGCCTGCGGTGATCTCTGGTTGGGTTTTGAACAGGACGATCTGGCCCGTTGGGCCACCGCTGCGGGACTCGTTCCCGGGGAAAGCCTCTATGTAGGTTTACGTAATGGTTTCCAGATCCAGGTCCGCCATTTTCAGCGACCGGCTGGCGACACTCACCATCGGTAAATATCAGGAAAACATCGAGATGAGCGAATACTCCCTTTTCACCTCCGAGTCCGTGTCTGAAGGGCATCCGGACAAAATCGCCGACCAGATTTCTGATGCGGTGCTGGACGCCATCATTGCTGAAGACAAGTTCGCCCGTGTGGCGTGCGAGACTCTGGTGAAAACGGGCGTGGCGATCATCGCCGGCGAAGTCACCACCTCGGCCTGGGTCGACCTGGAGCATATCGTCCGTGAGGTGATCACCAACATCGGCTACAACAGCTCCAACGTCGGCTTTGACGGCGCGACCTGCGGCGTGATGAACATCATCGGCAAGCAGTCCCCGGACATCAACCAGGGTGTCGACCGCGCCAAGCCAGAAGACCAGGGCGCCGGCGACCAGGGCCTGATGTTCGGCTATGCCAGCAACGAAACCGACGTGCTGATGCCGGCCCCGATTACCTTCTCGCACCAACTGGTAAAGCGTCAGGCCGAAGCGCGTAAATCCGGCCTGCTGCCGTGGCTGCGGCCGGACGCCAAGTCCCAGGTCACCTGTCGTTATGAAGGCGGCAAAGTGGTCGGCATCGATGCTGTCGTGCTGTCGACCCAGCACAACCCGGACGTTTCCTATGCCGACCTGCGCGAAGGCGTGATGGAGCTGATCGTCAAGCACGTGCTGCCGGCTGAACTGCTGAGCAAGGACACCCAATTCCACATCAACCCGACCGGCCAATTCATCATTGGTGGCCCGGTGGGCGACTGCGGCCTGACCGGGCGCAAGATCATCGTCGACAGCTACGGCGGCATGGCCCGTCACGGCGGTGGCGCGTTCTCCGGTAAAGATCCATCCAAGGTTGACCGTTCGGCGGCCTACGCCGGTCGTTACGTGGCCAAGAACATCGTCGCCGCCGGCCTGGCCGAGCGTTGCGAGATTCAGGTGTCCTACGCCATCGGCGTGGCCCAGCCTACGTCGATCTCGCTGAACACCTTCGGCACCGGCAAGATCAGCGATGACAAGATCGTCAAGCTGGTGCGTGAGATCTTCGACCTGCGCCCTTACGCAATCACCACCATGCTCGACCTGCTGCACCCGATGTACCAGGAAACCGCGGCCTACGGCCACTTCGGCCGTACCCCGGCGCAGAAGACTGTCGGCGACGACACCTTCACCACGTTCACCTGGGAAAAAACCGACCGCGCCGACGACCTGCGTATCGCTGCCGGCCTGTAATCGCTTGCGGTAGCCACAGCCCTGCCGGGTTCGCCCGGTGGGGCTTTTTATTGCCGCGTGATTCGCGTCGTTCTTCAGATTTTTTGGATCCAAACCTTGCAGGCCAAATAATGGCCCACTAGAATCCGCGCCCTCCCGGGCCCTCCACCTAATTCTGGATATTGCACTGCGCCAGCCCGGGACTCATCAACGCGCAGGCAATCGAACATTGAGGTTTTCATGCGCATTTCCACGCTCGCCCCTACCGCCCTGCTGCTCAGCCTGTTCGCCCTGCCGGTAAATGCCGCCGACCTGAGCGCTCTGAGTGGCGCACTGAGCTCCCAACTCGGTGGCGGTAACTCCGGCGACTGCCAACAGCAAGCCAAAGACCTGCAAACCAAGATCGATGCGGCCAATGCCAAAAACGACACCTTGAAAGTGAAGGCCTTCGAAGCCGCCCTGGAGCAGGTCAACAAAGGCTGTAACAAACTCGCCGAGTCCCAGGCCAACGTTGATGCCAAGCAGCAAAAGCAGCAGGCCAAGACAGAAAACAACGATGCCGTGAAAGCCTTGGGTGGTTTGTTCAAGTAAGCAGAAACACCCGGTAAAAAGCCCCGACCGGTCGGGGCTTTTTTGTGGGCGCGAAGATCCCTTAGGCTGAACGCCCCTTACCGAGCAAGGATGCTCCCGATGCGCCTGCTGATTGTTCTTTTACTCAGTGTTCTAACCGGGCTGGCCAGGGCTGAAGAGTGCCCCGATGATGCGCGCGCGCAGATCGGCCCGCTGGCCCGGCAAATCAGTCTCTGGGATGACAACTACCACCGGCTCGGCCATTCGCCCATCAGCGATGAACTCTACGACCAGGCCCGCCAACGCCTGGCTCACTGGCACCGGTGCTTTCCCCAACCGGCTGCGCTGGCTGACAAGCCGTTGGCCAGCTCACGAGGCACCTCGCCGCACCCGGTGGCCCATACGGGCCTGGAAAAATTGCTCGACGAACACGCCGTCGGCGAATGGCTCCGGGCTCGCCAAGACGTCTGGATTCAGCCCAAGGTCGATGGTGTCGCCGTGACCCTGGTCTACCGCCAGGGGCGCTTGCGCCAAGTGATCAGTCGGGGCGACGGCCTGCTCGGCCAGGATTGGTCTGCCTCCGCGAAAAAAATCCCCGGCATCGTCCAGCAACTGCCGGAGCCCATCGACCTTGTGCTGCAAGGTGAGCTTTACTGGCGTCTCGACGACCACGTGCAATCGACGCTCGGCGGGCTTAATGCGCGCAGCAAGGTGGCCGGCCTGATGAACCGTCGACAATTGAACGACGCCGAGGCGGCCGGGATCGGTCTGTTTGTCTGGGCCTGGCCCGATGGCCCGGCAGACTTTACCGAACGCCTGGCCACCCTGGCAGGCTGGGGCTTCACCGACAGCCAACGCTACAGCCAACCCATCCAGAACATCACCGACGCCGCCCGCTGGCGCACCTACTGGTACAACCACCCACTGCCGTTTGCCAGTGATGGCGTCGTGCTGCACCAGGCCACCCGCGCACCCGCCAAGCGCTGGCAGGTCAGCGCGCCTTACTGGGCGGTCGCCTGGAAATATCCCGCAGCAAACGCCCTGGCGCTGGTACGCAAGGTGCAGTTCAACATTGGCCGCACCGGGCGCATCACGCCTGTCCTGGAACTCGAACCGGTGCGGCTGGACGACAGGCAGATCAGCCGCGTCAGCACCGGCTCCCTGCAACGCTGGAAAACATTGGATATCCGCCCCGGCGACCAGGTTTCCATCAGCCTCGCCGGCCAGGTCATTCCGCGATTGGACGAGGTGGTCCTGCGCAACGAGACCAGAGTCGACATCCAAGTCCCCAACGCCCGGGACTTTCACGCCCTGAGTTGCTGGCAACTGGACCCCGGCTGTGAAGAACAGTTGCTGGCCCGCCTGACCTGGTTGAGCGGCAACCAGGGCCTGGGCCTGCCGCATATGGGCCGGGAGACGTGGAACGTATTGATCCAGGCCGGTCTAATCGCAGGCTTCCTCGATTGGTTGACCCTGGATGCGGCAGAGCTTGCTAACATTGAAGGCTTCGGCGATCGCAGCCGTGCGCGGGTGCTCGACAGTATTCGCAGCGCACGGCAACGGCCTTTTGCTCAATGGCTCAAAGCCCTGGGCGTGCCACCCGCGGCACGCAATAACCTGGAAGGCGACTGGCAGGCGCTGGTTGCCAAGGACACCCAAGCCTGGCTGGCCCTGGATGGCATCGGCCCGGGACGCGCGGCGCAACTGAGCGCTTTTTTTCGCGACCCGCAGATCCAGGCTTTGGCTGAGACACTACGCGTGGCTGGGATTGACGGGTTTTGAACCTGACCCGGCCACTAGATTGCGACTTTGGAGCTCCCTATGAAATTTTTAGCCCCTTTTGCCCTGCTGACCGTCGCATGTTTCATGGCGACGCCGCTGCTGGCAGCCGAAGAAGCAACCCCACTGACCGGCTGCGCCGCCAAGCGCCAGGCCATCAGCACCCAGATCGAACAGGCCAAGGCCCATGGCGACAGTGCACAACAGGCCGGCCTGGAAAAAGCCCTAAGTGAAGTCACGACCAACTGCACCGACGCCGCCTTGAAAAAGGAGCGCGAAAACAAGGTACTCGACGCCAAGCACGACGTCAGCCGCCGTCAGGCCGACCTCGACAAGGCGATGAAAAAGGGCGACGCGGACAAGATCAACAAACGTAAGGACAAACTGGCCGAGTCGCGCAAAGCACTGCAGGATGCGGTGGAAGAACTCGACCAGTAAACCGGTCAGTGGTCCCGGAACTGCTTATGGCAGGCGCTGCAGGCATCTTCGACTTTCTGCACCGCAGGCGTAAGGTTACTGGCCTTGTAGGGCTGCACCTGACTTGCGATCACCAATTCACCGGTGGCCGCTTCGAGGTCGCGGGCCAGTTGCTGGAATTGCGCCTGTTTTTGCCAGACGTCGTCCTTGGCGCTGGTGTGGTCTTCCTCACGCACGCTCGGAAAATGCTTCCACGGCTCACGGGACAACGCATCGAGCTTGACCGCGCCTTCGGCGAACTTCGCGCCGTCGAACGGGATACGTCCACGCAACATGCCACCCAGGTCTTCGCCGGTCTTGAGCATTTGCTTGAAGATAGCCTTGCGCTGGCCCAGGGGCGAATTCGGATCAACGCCGCCACAGGCGGACAGCGCCAGGCAGGCGAGCAGTACAACAGTCAGTTTTTTAAAAGTCATGGTGGCTTCGAGGTCACGGGAAAACGGCGGCCAGTATCCTCGCCCCACCCGTAAAGACCAATAGCCCTATTAACGATAAGGGTTGCCCAAACGCGTCGGCGCGCGGGCAATCGCTTCAGGAATTGCTTGTATGAATATCGCTTTGAAACCCTGGAGCCGCCGTCTGGCGTGGGCTCTACCGATGATCGCAGTGCTGGCCGGCTGCGATGTGGGCAAGGATGCGCACAAAGATGAAACTATCAAACCCCATGCGGTGGCCACCTATGTGAGCGCTCCGTGGGAAGCGCTGCCGGCGGTGTCCGATAGCGAACTGCTGGCCGGGTTTGAATCCTGGCGCAGCGCCTGCCAACGCCTCAAGGCCGACCCGGTGTGGGGCGCGACCTGCGCGGCGGCAACTGCAGTGCCAGGGGATGCGGCGGCGGTTCGCGGTTTTCTCAAGGAGCGCCTGGACGTATTCGGCCTGCGCTCGGCCGACAACACCCCGAACGGCCTGATCACCGGCTACTACGAGCCGGTCTACCCCGGCAGCCTGACCGAAACCCCTACCGCCCATGTGCCGGTGTACGGTGTGCCGGACGACCTGATCATCGTCAACCTCGAAAGCATCTACCCGGAACTCAAGGGCAAGCGCCTGCGCGGCCGCCTGGAAGGTCGTGTGCTCAAGCCGTATGACGACGCCAGCACGATCAACGGCCAAGGTTCCAGCGCCAAGCCGATCGCCTGGCTGACCGACCCGATGGACCTGCAATTCCTGCAGATCCAGGGTTCGGGCCGAATTCAACTGGCAGGCGGGCGCCAACTGCGCATCGGCTACGGCGACCAGAACGGCTACCCCTACCGCCCTATCGGCCGCTGGCTGGTGGAACAAGGCGAGCTGAAGAAAGAAGACGTGACCATGGGCGCCATCAGCGCCTGGGCCAAGGCGCATCCGCAGCGCATTCCGGAATTGCTGGCGAGCAACCCCAGCTACGTGTTCTTCAGCGCCCGCCCCGACAGCAACGAAGGCCCACGCGGCTCGCTGAACGTGCCGCTGACCGCCGGCTACAGCGTAGCGGTGGATCGCAAGGTGATTCCGCTGGGCAGCCTGTTGTGGCTGTCGACCACACGCCCGGATGGCGCACCGATCGTGCGCCCTGTCGCCGCGCAGGATACCGGCGGCGCAATCACCGGCGAAGTGCGCGCGGACTTGTTCTGGGGCACAGGGGAAGCAGCAGGCGAACTGGCAGGGAATATGAAGCAACAGGGGCAGATCTGGATGTTGTGGCCCAAGGGCGCCGTATTACCCCAGGTGCCGGATGCCCCAGCCGGCACCTGACCGACGCTGATCGACAATGTGGGAGCAAGCCGGCTCCCACACGGCGACAGGCGTTAGATCGAGACGAAGAAGAAACTCGCAATCAGCGCCATGCCCACCGCCCACACCAGCGAGCGCAGGATGGCCCAGTCCGCCAGGTAACAGATGATGTACAGCAGGCGACTGGTGATAAACAACACCGCGAGGACATTGATCGTGACCAGTTCGGCGTTGCCCGCCAGGTGCGCGATGATCACGGCGGCAGCAAACGCCGGGGTCACTTCAAAGCTGTTGAGCTGCGCGTTGTGGGCACGTTTGGCGAAGCCTTCCAGGGTATCGAGGAAGGCACGCGGGTCATGGTTCTGCCGTGGCCCGAACTTGCCGCCGCTGAATTTGGCCACACCTGTACACAGGTAGGGCAGAAAGATTGCGATCAATACACACCAGAAAGCGACAGTCATCACTCATTCCTTTTTTGGTTTTATCAAGACGGCTAGCGTTTTATCACGAACATGCTGGTCAGCCCGCATCCACAGGCGATGGGCCCAACGGCATGGCCCAAAGCACCAAAGCGTAGCTCATCAATACGCACACCCCGGTCGGCGACGGTAGCGCCTCCGTTCACTGATCCTTATTGATCCGCTGCGGATGCCTCGGGTCCGCTGTAGCCTTGCCCGGCAGGCTGCTTTCGCTGCGGATCTGCGCGTGGCTGATCAGCGCAAAGATACAGCTCCCGCCAATGATATTGCCGGCCAGGGTCGGCCCGGCGAATATCAGCCAGAAATCCTTCCATGGCAGTTCACCGGCAAATACCAGGTAAGACACTTCCGCCGAACCGACCACGATGTGGGTGAAATCCCCCAGCGCCATCAGGTAGGTGATCAGGATGATGATCCAGATCTTGGCGCTTTCCATCGACGGGATCATCCACACCATGGTGGCGATCATCCAGCCGGAAACGATGCCCTTGGCGAACATCTGACCGGGGTCGTTTTCCATGACTTTGCGTCCAATTTCAAGGAAGGCCAGGTCGGTCTTGGTATCGAAGATCGGCAGGTGCAGCATCACATAGGCCACCAGCAAAGTGCCGCACAGGTTACCCACCAGCACCACCGTCCACAGCCGCAACAGGCGCCCGGCGTTATTCAGGGTCGGTTTGCTCATCACCGGCAGCACTGCGGTCAGGGTGTTTTCAGTGAACAACTGCTGGCGCGCGAGAATCACCGCCAAAAAGCCCGCGCAATAGCCGAAGCTAGCGATGACTTTGAACCCTTCACCGTCCGGCAGGCGCGAGTTGAGCAGGCCCATGCCCATCAGTGACAGGCCCATAGTCAGGCCCGCCGCCAGCGCCGACCACCACAATGCCGCCACCGTGCGCTCCAGTTCCTGATCGCCCTGGGTGCGGATGATTTCATGCAGCACAGCCGCACGGGGCGGCTGGTTCTTGTCGACGTCGTGCTGCTCTTCCTTCGACAGGTTGGGGGTTTTGCCGTCGTCGTTCGTGTCCATGATGTTCCAGAGTCCAAGAGGTGTCTGTAGCTACGACAGGCTGGAGCAATGGCTGTTCAGTGGCGTGGCAACTAAACCGGTATGCGCCAGGCTTTGGCCATCTCCACCGTGGTCGAGCGGAACGGTTTTGACCAGGGTTTGTTGCGCGCGCCATAGCGCTCGATGATACCGTCGAGCACCCGGTTGAACTCTGCGGGGGTGCTCGCCTTGGCCAAATCCGCTGCAGCGCGTTGCAGCAGCTCGACGTTGGCGTCGGTCTGACCGGGTCGGTACAGCGATGGGTAGATGACCTCGCGGGTGAAGTTTTCGGCCTTTACCGCGATGTCGCGCCGTTTCATTTCGGCGACCGCACTGGCCATGACCTTGGACATCGGCGCGGCGCCCGACGCCTGCTTGGCCGCCACCTGCAACAACTGCTGGAAATTGCGCTGCCCAGCTGCATTCAGGCGCCGCCCCAGCCACTCGACGTGCTCAGGCCGGCTGGCGAGCGCATCCAGGTTACGCAGCGCGGCAGACAGCTCTGGCGTGAAGATCAGGGTGTCGTGGGCCTGGTTCACCTTGGCAATGGCACGGTCCAGGGTTTGCAATGCTTGTTGCGCGCTCTTTCTGAACATCAATACCGCCGTCGCAGCCGGCTCTTTCTGCAAGGTTTCCTGCACACTGGCCAACATCGCATCGTCCATCGCCAGCACCGCGTCATCCAATGAGGCAAACGTGTGACGCTCGCGCACCGTGTCGCGTTGTTCCAAATGCGCCGCCACGGTTTTGCGTGCCTGTGCCTGCAGATGCTGCTTGTCCTCCGCGCTCATGGTGAAATTCACAGTGCCGTTGAGCGTGCCGCGAAAGTCCCCCTTATCCGTCTTCAGCGGCAGGACCACGGTCTGCTCGGCAAACGCCTTGAGCCGCTCATTTTGATAAGCCTCGGCGGACGCATGGGGCGTTCCGGTCAGCTTGTCGACGAGGCTGCTGAAAAAACCGCCGCTTTTTTTCGGCGTTGCAGCGTCTTCGGCTTCAAATTTGACGATCAGAGACTCGTGCTGGCTCAACGGGCTTTCTGCAAACGAGGGCTCGATCACCCCGGGGGCAGGCGTATTGAGCAGCAAGCCACCGTCCTGGAACGCAGTGGCTTCGGCGGTTTCCTGGAAGGCATGCCCCTGCTCGGTAGGGCGCTTGAAAAGCACCGGCAACGACGCCGAAATGTGCGCGGCGCGGGCGATGTCCATGTCCGGGGTCAGGCTGGCGTTGAACGTCACCAGTTGCGGGCGACCGTCGAACATTCCGGTGCCGGTGATATTCAGCGGCTTGATCGCCGGGATGTGTCGGTTCAACACCTCAAGATCGCGAAACGTCGGCGCCCCGCCGGCGCTGAGCCGATCAGCGATTTTCATGACTTCGTCAGGCCGGGTCGCCCTTGGCGTGGCGGCGATATGGGCGAGGATCGATTCGCGTGACTCGTTGCGCAGCAATTGCTCCAGGGGCTGCGCCTCGGTTTGCAGGCGCGGCATCACGCTCAGCAACAATTGGGAGATATTGCCCGCCGGGCCTGGCAAGCGCCCGATGAGTTTGCCCAGACGGGAACTGGCCTCTTGCAGCCAGGCCGTCAACGGGTTGTCGCTATTCAACAGGCTCGGCAGGTCGATGCGGTTCGATAGCGTGCCGAAGGCCTCGGCGTTCATGCCGCTGGCGAGCAACGTGGCAGAGATCGCGCCAGCGGATGAGCCGGAAATAACCTGGATACCTTGCAGCTTCCCGCTGTCCTCCAGCGCCTGGACCATTCCCGGATAGGCAATGCCTTTGGCACCTCCGCCGCTGAGCACCAGATGGCTGGGCGGAGGCGGCGACAACACCACGTCCACCTGGCCGTTACTGTGGCGCGAAAGGCTCAACTTGCGCGGCCCCACCCCCTCAACCAAGGGTGTGTTGACGCCTTGGCTGAGGGAGGATTGCGATGACTGAAGCGAAGGCGGCTGCACCTGATGGGCAGCCGGATTGGAGGACACTTTCATACACAGGCTCTCAATACAGGATGTAGTCCTGAGTGATGAGAACGCCTGAGAAAGATCCACCTGGAATGATTTGGTAAAGCAATCAATCCGGTGAGCGGTTACGCAGGGAGGTTGTCTTCCTTGAACTGGTCCTTCACGTACTTGATCTCGGTCCGGCCGTGCGGCGCGGGCAAACCGTCTTCGCCGAGGTTGACGAAGACCATTTTTTCCACAGTCAGGATGCTTTTGCGGGTGATCTTGTTGCGCACTTCACAGGTCAGGGTGATGGAGGTGCGGCCGAAATCGGTGGCGGTGATGCCCAGCTCGATGATGTCGCCCTGGCGCGAGGCGCTGACGAAGTTGATTTCGGAGATGTACTTGGTCACCACCCGCTGGTTGCCCAATTGAACAATCGCGTAAATGGCCGCTTCCTCGTCGATCCAGCGCAGCAGGCTGCCACCGAACAGGGTGCCGTTGGGGTTGAGGTCTTCAGGTTTTACCCATTTGCGGGTGTGGAAGTTCATGGTCACTCCAAAACGTCTTGCCGAATGATGGGCAACATAATGGCAGAGCCCGGGCTCAAGCTCTATGCGCTATTGCCTATCAACCCCATGCGAGATCTTCATCCCGCCGACAGAAAGGCTTGGGAAGTGCCGCGTACACAGCTATAATCGCCCCCGCTTCAAAACGGTCATCTTCGGTTGATACCGTTCTCCCGCCACCTGTCCGAGGGGCGCTGCAGCAGGTTCAACCTGTCAGGCTCGGATGGGGCGTTGTCCGGCCTGGTTACCCTGGCCTGATACTAAACGCACAACGGCGCCCATTCGCACACTACGAATGGAGGCTCTTCATGAGCGCTGTAATTACGCCTGCAGATTTCAACGACTACAAAGTCGCCGACATGTCCCTCGCTGCCTGGGGCCGTCGCGAAACCTTTATCGCCGAATCCGAAATGCCTGCCCTGATGGGCCTGCGCAGCAAGTACGCCGCTGAGCAACCGCTCAAGGGTGCGAAGATTCTCGGCTGCATCCACATGACCATCCAGACTGCCGTGCTGATCGAAACCCTGGTTGCCCTGGGTGCCGAAGTGCGCTGGTCGTCCTGCAACATCTTCTCGACGCAAGACCAGGCCGCCGCCGCCATCGCTGCCGCCGGTATCCCGGTATTCGCCTGGAAAGGCGAGACCGAAGCAGAGTACGAGTGGTGCCTGGAGCAAACCATCCTGAAAGATGGCGCGCCATGGGATGCCAACATGATCCTCGACGACGGCGGCGACCTGACCGAGTTGCTGCACAAGAAGTACCCGCAGATCCTCGACCGCGTCCACGGCGTGACCGAAGAAACCACCACCGGCGTACACCGCCTGCTGGACATGCTGGCCAAGGGCGAGCTGAAAATCCCGGCCATCAACGTCAACGACTCGGTGACCAAGAGCAAGAACGACAACAAGTACGGCTGCCGTCACAGCCTGAACGATGCCATCAAGCGCGGTACCGACCACCTGCTGTCGGGCAAGCAAGCCCTGGTGATCGGCTACGGTGACGTGGGCAAGGGTTCGTCCCAGTCCCTGCGTCAGGAAGGCATGATCGTCAAGGTCTCCGAAGTTGACCCGATCTGCGCCATGCAAGCCTGCATGGACGGTTTCGAAGTGGTTTCGCCGTTCATCGATGGCATCAACGATGGCAGCGAAGCAAGCATCGACAAAGCCCTGCTGGGCAAGATCGACCTGATCGTGACCACCACCGGTAACGTGAATGTCTGCGATGCCAACATGCTCAAGGCCCTGAAAAAGCGCGCCGTGGTGTGCAACATCGGTCACTTCGACAACGAAATCGACACCGCTTTCATGCGCAAGAACTGGGCATGGGAAGAAGTGAAGCCACAGGTCCACAAGGTTCACCGTACCGGCTCGGGCGATTTCGACCCACAGAACGACGACTACCTGATCCTGCTGGCCGAAGGCCGCCTGGTGAACCTGGGTAACGCCACTGGCCACCCAAGCCGTATCATGGATGGCTCGTTCGCCAACCAGGTACTGGCGCAGATCTTCCTGTTCGGCCAGAAATACGCCGACCTGTCGCCGGCCCAGAAAGCCGAGCGCCTGACCGTGGAAGTGCTGCCGAAGAAACTCGACGAAGAAGTGGCCCTGGAAATGGTCCGCGGCTTCGGCGGCGTGGTGACTCAACTGACCAAGACCCAGGCCGACTACATCGGCGTGACCGTCGAAGGTCCGTTCAAGCCGCACGCTTACCGCTACTAAGTAACCAGCTCCACCTGCTCTAACCTGTAGGAGCGAGCTTGCTCGCGAAAAACCCAAGGGCACCGCGTACAGCCTGTTTGACGCGTTATCGTTGACGTTCTTCGCGAGCAAGCTCGCTCCTACAGGGCAGGTGGGTTGCACAGTCGGCTTCTGAGTTTCCAAGGGTATTACCATGTCCCAAGACCGTCGCTACAGCTTCGAGTTCTTCCCGACCAAGACCGATGCTGGGCATGAAAAACTGATGGCGACTGCCAAGCAGTTGGCCAGCTACCACCCCGACTTCTTCTCCTGCACTTACGGCGCCGGCGGTTCGACCCGTGACCGCACGATCAACACCGTGTTGCAGCTGGAAAGCGAAGTCAAAATTCCCGCCGCGCCGCACTTGTCGTGCGTGGGCGACAGCAAGGCCGACCTGCGCGCCCTGCTGACCCAATACAAGGCCGCCGGGATCAAGCGCATCGTCGCCCTGCGCGGTGACTTGCCATCCGGCATGGGCATCGCCAGCGGTGAGCTGCGCTACGCCAACGACCTGGTGAGCTTCATCCGCGAAGAAAGCGGCGATCACTTCCACATCGAAGTGGCCGCTTACCCGGAGATGCACCCACAGGCGCGCAACTTCGAAGACGATTTGCAGAACTTCGTGCGCAAGGCCAACGCCGGCGCTGACAGTGCAATCACCCAATACTTCTTCAACGCCGACAGCTACTTCTACTTCGTCGAGCGTGTACGGGCCTTGGGTGTGAACATCCCGATCGTGCCGGGCATCATGCCGATCACCAACTACAGCAAGCTGGCGCGCTTCTCCGACGCCTGCGGTGCTGAGATCCCACGCTGGGTGCGCAAACAACTGGAAGCCTATGGCGACGACGTCAAAAGCATCCAGGCGTTCGGCGAACAGGTTATCAGTGAGATGTGCGAACAATTGTTGCAAGGTGGCGCGCCAGGGTTGCACTTCTATACCCTGAACCAGGCTGAACCTAGCCTTGCCATCTGGAACAACCTGAAGCTGCCACGCTAACGCTTGTCCGGCGGTGCCAAGGCCCTCGTCTCTACGAGGGCCTTTGTCGTTTTACATGCTTCACACTGCACCACAATGTGGCGACAAAAAGGCGCAGCAGAATCAGGAACGTCGTCATCCCTGGCGCAGCCCCGCTGGCGCTCGGCAGTTACTACCACGATAAGGTTTCCAAGATGCGGGAATCACCGCGCCAGAGCTTCTCTTTAACCCAGGAGCGTCGTAACCTCAGGCCATGCCCGTGATTTTCAAGCTGTTGACCGCGACACTTTTCACTTGCCTGAGCCTGGCCGCTTACGGCGAGAAACTGCGCATTGTCACCGAGCCGTGGGCGCCCTATGTGTACGACGACAACGGCACCATGCGCGGGCTGGACTATGAAACCACGGTGATCGTGTTCCAGCGCCTGGGCGTCGATGTGGAATGGCAATTCCTGCCATGGAAACGCTGCCTGAACATGCTCGAACAAGGCCACGCCGACGGCGCGCTGGATATTTTCCACAGCCATGAGCGCGATGCCCTGCTGCTGTACCCCAGCGAACCGCTGTCGGAAGTGGAGTTCGTGCTGTTCTACGCCAATGAGCGGCCCCACCCGGTCCTGACCCTCGACGAGCTGCGCAACCTGACCGTCGGCACCTCGCCGGGCTACCTGTATGGCGCGCAATTCAGCGAATCCAGCCTGTTCCATCGCGAGCCGGCGCCGACTCATGAAGCGAACTTCGGCAAATTGATGCTTGGCCGCATCGATCTGCTGGTGACTGACCGCAGGGTCGCTCAGCATGTGATCAAGGCATTGGGCCTGGAAGGCAAGGTCAGCCAGGCGCCCGTCGTGATCAGCCGCCAGCAGCAGTTCCTCGCGGTGCGCCGTGGCGCAGGCATGGACCTGCTGGTGCAGCGCTTTGCCGCTGAACTCAAGCGTTTCAAGCACGAGCCGGCGTACACCGCCTTGAGCGCCAAATATGGTGGTATTCAAACCGCAGCTGTGCCGATTACACTGCCTGAACGCACCGTTGAGCAGCAGGAAAGCAGCGCGCCGTGATTGCTCTGTTATACTGCGGCCTTCCCGCTAGGCTTACGCCCGGCCGCTGAGGTCTTGAAAAAGGCACCCAACCCCGCTACTGCGCAGCTTTCAAGCCCGCGCGAGCCGGTGGAGTGCCCGCCAGACGCAGCAGGACCGGACGGGATTGCGCTCCCCTAAGCGCCATTCACGCCCGGCAAGATTATCCCTTTGGGCCAAGCCCTAACTAGAACAGGATTACTCATGTCCTTTGCTTCCCTCGGTCTCTCCGAGGCTTTAGTCCGCGCCATCGAGGCAGCGGGCTATACCGAGCCTACTCCGGTGCAACAGCGGGCCATTCCCGCCGTGTTGCAAGGTCGCGACCTGATGGTTGCGGCTCAGACAGGTACTGGTAAAACCGGCGGCTTCGCCCTCCCGATTCTGGAGCGGTTGTTCCCCAACGGTCACCCGGACAAGTCCCAGCGTCATGGCCCGCGCCAACCGCGCGTACTGGTCCTGACCCCAACCCGCGAACTCGCCGCCCAAGTGCATGACAGCTTCAAGCTGTATGCCCGCGACCTGAAGTTCGTCAGCGCCTGCATCTTCGGCGGCGTCGGCATGAACCCACAGGTTCAGGCCATGTCCCGTGGCGTTGACGTCCTCGTCGCCTGCCCGGGTCGTCTGCTCGACCTGTGCGGCCAAGGCAGCGTCGATTTGTCCCACGTAGAAATCCTCGTGCTGGACGAAGCCGACCGCATGCTCGACATGGGCTTTGTCCATGACGTGAAAAAGGTCCTCGCCCGCCTGCCGGCCAAACGTCAGAACCTGCTGTTCTCGGCAACGTTCTCCAACGACATCACGGCCCTGGCCGGCAAGTTGCTGCACAACCCGGAACGCATCGAAGTCACGCCGCCGAACACCACGGTCGAGCGTATCGAGCAACGCGTGTTCCGCCTGGCCGCCAGCCACAAACGTTCGCTGCTGGCGCACCTGATCACCGCCGGTGCCTGGGAACAGGTGCTGGTGTTCACCCGCACCAAGCACGGCGCCAACCGCCTGGCCGAGTACCTGGACAAGCACGGCCTCACCGCCGTCGCCATCCACGGCAACAAGAGCCAGAACGCGCGCACCAAAGCGCTGGCCGACTTCAAGGCCGGTGAAGTACGCATCATGGTGGCCACCGATATCGCCGCACGCGGCCTGGATATCGACCAACTGCCGCACGTGGTCAACTTCGAGCTGCCCAACGTCGACGAAGACTATGTACACCGTATCGGCCGTACCGGCCGCGCCGGTCGTTCGGGCGAAGCCATTTCCCTGGTAGCGCCGGACGAAGAAAAACTGCTGAAAAGCATCGAACGCATGACCAAGCAGAAAATCGCCGACGGCAACCTGATGGGCTTCGATTCCAGCGCCGTTGAGGCCGAGAAGCCTGAAGTGCGCGAGCGTCCGGACGTGCGTAACCCGCGCAACCCACGCGGTCCGAAGGGCGATGGCCCGAACGGCGGCGGTGGTGGCGGTGGTCGTCGCGACAAGGGCAAGGACAAGGGCGGCAAGGAAAAAGCGCCAACCAACGGCCGTGGCGAACGCCCGGCCCGCGAGCAGAAACCC
The DNA here is from genome assembly GCF_024169655.1 of Pseudomonas marginalis. Classification (GTDB taxonomy): domain Bacteria; phylum Pseudomonadota; class Gammaproteobacteria; order Pseudomonadales; family Pseudomonadaceae; genus Aquipseudomonas; species Aquipseudomonas paraveronii. The sequence goes on from NZ_JALJWV010000001.1 coordinate 5,811,357, forward strand.
CGTGAAGGCACCCCGGCCCGCGAACAGCGTCAGCCGAGCCAGCCAAGCCAGACCCCACGCGCCAGCGCCGACCGCGCGCCGGACGAGTTCCTCGACGACGATGTGGATAACTTCGGTAACCGCGTCGACTACGTGCCCCAGGCCAAACCGGCCCAGGGTCGCGGCCGTCGTCCAGGCGCTCCGGCTCCGGGCGCTGGCACTGGCGCACCCCGTGGCGGCCAGCCACAGGGCGCGCGCCAGAACGGCCCGCGCAACAGCAGCGGCGGCACCACCGGTACGCCACCGGCCAAGCGCAGCGGCCCGCGTAACGGCGCACCGCGTGATGGTCAGGCGCGTCGCGAAGACTCGCGCAGCAACAACCGCCGCCCAGCCCGTGACGACCAGCCACAGTTGTCCGAGCCAGCGGTGCAAAACCCGCGCGGCGGCCCGGCACCGAAAATCATCCACAAGGAGTCGAAAGCCGACCGCTTCCCGACACCCGAGCAGCTGGATCAGTTGCCAGGCCGTCCTCGTGGTGAAAAACCAGCGCTGCTGACCCGCAACCGCTGATTTTCAAAGCGCCAAAAAAAATGCCCCGGATCGTGAGATCCGGGGCATTTTTGTGTAGCGGGCGAAAATTACTTCGCTTTCACACCTTCAAACGTCACGTACAGCTCAACATTGTTGGACGCTGGGCCCAGGTCCATCTGCTTGCCGAAGTCCTGGCGATTGAAGCTGGTGGTGCCTTCAAAACCGGCACGGTAGCCGCCCCATGGATCTTTGCCTTCACCCAGGAAGGTGGCCTTGACAACGATCGGCTTGGTCACGCCGTGAAAGGTCAGGTCGCCGGTCACGTCGGCAGTGACTTGGCCCGCAGCATTTTTACCGGTGGTTTTAACACTGGTGGAGACGAACTTGGCATCGGCAAACTTGCCAACGTCCAGGAAGTCTTTGCTGGAGATGTGCTTGTCACGTTCGGCGTGGTTGGTGAACACGCTGGCGGTACGGACGTTGAACTCAATCTTGCTGTCTTCAGGCTTGGCGGCATCGAAGCTGAACTTGCCGTCCAGGTCCTTGAACGTACCGGTGATGAAGCTGTAGCCCAAGTGGCTGATCTTGAAATCGACGAAGGCGTGCTGGCCTTCTTTGTCGACAACATAGTCAGCGGCCATCACCTGACCTGCGGACAGCAGAGCAGAACCGATTGCCAGAGCGGCGAGTGTCTTTTTCAACATGCTTTCTATTCCTTGTGAGTCGAGGTTGAACATCAGGCTTTGCGCCCCAGCATTCGCGTGAGGGTCGCATCACGATCGATAAAGTGGTGTTTCAACGCGGCCACGCCGTGCAGGCCGGCGAAAACCACCAGCACCCAGGCGAGGTACAGATGCACCACGCCTGCGGTGTCTGCCTGGTCCGGCAAACCGGAAACCAAAGCAGGAATCTCAAACAGGCCAAACACCGGGATACCCACACCGTCTGCGGTGGAAATCAGGTAACCGGCAATCATCACGGCAAATAAGCCGACATAAAGGAACGCATGGCCAAAGGCAGCACCGATTCGCGTCAAGCGGCTGTAGCTGGCCAGCGCCGGCGGCGCCGGGCTGATCAGGCGCCAGACAATACGCACCAGCATCACCGCGAACAGCGTAATGCCGATGCTTTTGTGCAGGTCCGGCGCGTCTTTGCGCCACGTGCTGTAGTAGTCGAGACCGACCATCCACAAGCCCAGGGCGAACAGACCAAACACCACCAGGGCCACGCCCCAGTGCAACACCATGCTGACCCAGCCGTAGCGGGCTGGTGAGTTACGTAGCTGCATGTACTTAATCCCGTAAGAACTGTGCCCAAGACTAACGATTTACCTATCGAATTAAAGCGCAAATTTTTGCTTTGAAATATCGAGAAATATGATCATAAGCCTAGGCACGATACGTTAACGAGGGATTAAGACTATTCCCAAGAAACGTGACAGTCCGTCCTATGTTTACCGCGAATTCCCCACAATGGCTTGTGACACGGGCCTCCATTGCATAGGCTTGCGCGATTGTTTCGCCTGCGAAGATGCAGGACCGCTTCGAGGAGATAGACGATGGGCTTGAACAACCAGTGGATGCAACGCGACCTCGAGGTGCTGTGGCATCCCTGCACCCAGATGAAAGACCACCAGCAACTGCCGCTGATCCCGATCAAGCGGGGTGAAGGCGTATGGCTGGAAGACTTCGAAGGCAAGCGCTACCTCGACGCCGTCAGCTCCTGGTGGGTCAACGTATTCGGCCACGCCAACCCGCGCATCAACCAGCGCATCAAAGACCAGGTCGACCAACTGGAACACGTGATCCTCGCCGGCTTCAGCCACCAGCCGGTGATCGAACTGTCCGAGCGCCTGGTGGCGATGACGCCCGCAGGCCTGACCCGGTGCTTCTACGCCGATAACGGCTCGTCATGCATCGAAGTCGCGCTGAAGATGAGCTTTCACTATTGGCTCAACCGTGGCCTGCCGAACAAAAAACGCTTCGTCACCCTGACCAACAGCTACCACGGCGAAACCATCGCCGCGATGTCGGTGGGCGACGTGCCGCTGTTCACCGAAACCTACAAAGCGCTGCTGCTCGACACCATCAAAGTACCGAGCCCGGATTGCTACCTGCGCCCCGAGGGCATGAGCTGGGAAGAACACTCGCGCAACATGTTCCTGGCCATGGAACAGACCCTCGCCGACAACCACGACACGGTCGCCGCCGTGATCGTCGAACCGCTGATCCAGGGCGCCGGCGGCATGCGCATGTACCACCCGGTGTACCTCAAGCTGCTGCGCGAAGCCTGCGACCGCTACGGCGTACACCTGATCCATGACGAAATCGCGGTGGGCTTCGGCCGCACCGGCAGCATGTTCGCCTGTGAACAGGCCGGCATCCGCCCGGACTTCCTGTGCCTGTCCAAAGCCCTCACCGGCGGCTACCTGCCGCTGGCGGCGGTGGTCACTACCGAAGACGTCTACGGCGCCTTCTACGACGACTACAACACCCTGCGCGCCTTCCTGCATTCCCACAGCTACACCGGCAACCCGCTGGCGTGCGCGGCGGCCCTGGCGACCCTGGATATTTTCGAAGAAGACAACGTCATCGAAAACAACAAGGCCCTGGCCCAGCGCATGGCCACGGCCACCGCACACCTGGTGGACCACCCCCACGTGTCGGAAGTGCGCCAGACCGGTATGGTGCTGGCCATCGAGATGGTCCAGGACAAAGCCACCAAAACCGCCTATCCGTGGCAGGAACGCCGTGGCCTGAAGGTGTTCGAACACGCCCTGGAGCGCGGTGCGCTGCTGCGGCCGTTGGGCAGCGTGGTGTATTTCCTGCCGCCGTATGTGATTACGCCGGAGCAGATCGACTTTTTGGCGGAAGTGGCCAGCGAAGGGATCGATATCGCCACCAACAGCAAGGTGAGCGTTGCCGTGCCCAAAGACTTCCACCCAGGCTTTCGCGATCCAGGTTGATTTGCCCTTCAAGCGTTGTATTTTTTCCAGAGAACAGAAATGAGACTGTCCCGCTTTTTCACCGACACCCCGCTGAGCCTCGGCGAGCATGAATTGCCTGAAGCCCAGGCGCATTACATCAGCCGCGTGCTGCGCATGGGCGAAGGCGATGCCGTGCAACTGTTCGACGGTTCCGGCCAGGAATTTCGCGGCACGTTGCTGGAGGTCGGAAAAAAACGCGTCAGCGTGCAACTGACCGAGCAATTCGCCGGGCAGACCGAATCGCCGCTGCACATTCACCTCGGCCAGGGCCTGTCCCGGGGCGAGCGGATGGATTGGGCGATCCAGAAAGCCACCGAACTGGGCGTCAACGCCATCACGCCGATTTTCAGCGAACGCTGCGAAGTGCGCCTCAAGGACGAACGCGCCGACAAACGCCTGCAGCACTGGCGCCAGGTGGCGATCAGTGCCTGCGAGCAATGCGGGCGTTCGACGGTGCCGGTGATTCACCCGCCGCTGTTACTCGCCGATTGGCTGAAGCAGACCGAGGCGGACCTGAAGCTGGTGCTGCACCCGGTCGCCGAGCCGATGATCAGCCATGCCAAGCCGTCGAGCCTGGCCTTTCTGATCGGCCCCGAGGGCGGCTTGACCGATCCTGAAATCGACACCGCCCAAGGCGCCGGCTTCCATGCCGCCCGCCTCGGCCCGCGCGTGTTGCGCACCGAAACCGCACCGGTTGTCGCGCTGTCGGTCGCCCAACAACTGTGGGGCGACTTCTGACCAACCCGAGGAGAGGGTTTATTCCACCGGATCGCTCACTGGCGTAGCAAAGATCGCCTTCAACTCGGCGCTCATCGGAAACTCCAGGTTCAGGCCCTTCGGTGGGATCGGCTGTTCAAACCAGCGCCGGTAAATCCCATCGATCTCGCCGGTGCGGTACAGATCGCCCAAGGTGTCGTTGACCACCGCGAGAAACTGCGGATCGTCCTTGCGCACCATGCAACTGTAGATCTCCCGCGACTGCTCCTCGCCCACCACCACCCAGCGATGCGGGTCCTTGGCCTTGGCGCGCTCACCGTAGAGCAACGCATCGTCCATATAGAACGCGGCTGCGCGGCCGGTCTCAAGCATCTTGAAGGCTTCGCCGTGGTCCTTGGCGCTGATCACCGACAGGTTGCCGTTGTGCTCGGCGTTGTAACTTTTGAGAAAGCGCTCGTTGGTGGTGCCGGCGGTCGTCACCACGTTTTTGCCCTTGAGGTCGGCGAAGCCTTGGATGCCGCTGTCTTTTGCCGTCAGCAGTTGCCCTTTCACGTAGATAAACCCGTAGGAAAACGCCACTTGCTTCTGCCGCTCGGCGGTCACCCCGGTAGAGCCGCACTCCAGGTCGACGGTGCCGTTCTGCACCAGCGGGATGCGGGTTTGGGAGGTCACCAGGGTGTACTTCACCGCGAGGTTCGCCCCCCCGGTTTTCTGCTGGATGCGTTCGACAATCTTGTTGGCCAGGTCCACCGAATAGCCCATGGGCTTGCCGCTCTGGTCGCCCACGTAGGAAAACGGCACCGATGCATCGCGATAACCCAAGGTAATGGACCTGGCGCTGGCGATCTTGCTCAACGTGCCGTCCAGTGCGGCGTCTGTCGCCTGAACCGGTGTGCCGAACAAAAGCCCCAGGGTGCAGGCGGTCAACAGGATTTTTTTCATTGTTATTCTCCGTTGGTTCTCGGGTGATGACGATTCAAGCGGCGCGAGGCGCCAGGCCCTGCATATCTATCGATGGAACGTGCTCGCCGATCAGTTCGGCCAGCAGTTGGCCGCTGCCGCAGGCCAAGGTAAAACCGAGCGCGCCATGGCCCAGGTTCAGCCACAGGTTGCGATACACGCTGGCGCCGATCAGCGGCACCCCGGTCGGCGTGGCGGGACGCATACCGGCCCATTCGACCGCGTGGGCATAGTCGCCAGCCAGGGGGAGTGTCTCGACCGCCTGGCGTTTGATCAACGCGAGCCGCTTGGGCTCAAGGCCGGCGTCGAAGCCGACGATATCGACCATCGCCGCCACCCGCAATTGCTCGCCAATCCGGGCGTACACAATCTTGCGATCGTAGTCGGTGATGCTCACATTCGGCGCCCGATGCTGCGCGCCAATCGGCACGCTCAGGCTGTAGCCCTTGAGCGGATACAGCGGCAGCGATAACCCCGGCAACCCCAACCCAGCGCTGCGATGCCCGGCGGCAAGGACCAGTTGCTCGACCGGCATCACCGCCTCACCCAACTCGATCGCCTGCACCGCACCGGCGCTATGCCGAATCGCGGTGACCTTGCGCCCCAGCAAGAAGCGGCAACGCCCCGACGCTTGCAACCGCGCCGCCAGGCGTTGGCAGAAAGCGTGACAATCGGCCACTTCCTCGTTCGGCGTGTAGATCCCGCCGACAAACCCACCGCTCGCCAGCGCCGGCTCCAGGCGGGCGCAGTCGGCAGCCGAGAGCACCTGTTGTTGCAGGATGTCCGTGACCTTGCGACGCGCATGCTCGAAGGTCTCGGCGTTGCGAAACGTCACCAGCTTGCCGTTACGCCGCCAGTCGAAACCGTCCAGGCGGTCATCCTCGCGCCATTGCTGCAAGGTGGCCTGGCTCAGCGACGCCAAACGCAGCAAGTGGGCGGCATTGCGCTGGTTCACCGAACCCCGGCAGGCGCCGAGGAAAGCCGCCATCCAGCGCCATTGCTGCGGGTCGAGGCGCGGGCGCAGCTTCAATGGCGAATCACCGCGCAGCAGCCAGCCAAGCGCTTGCAGCGGCACCCCGGCATCGGCCAACGGCGCGACGTAGCGATACGACAACTGCCCACCGTTGGCGAAACTGGTTTCGCAGCCCAGGGTGTCGCGCGCGTCGATCAGCGTCACGTCATGCCCGGCGCGCACCAGCGCGTAGGCGCTCGTCAGGCCGATGACCCCACCACCGATGATACAAACCTGCCTGGCCATTCCCGCTCCTCGCCGTTGAATAAGAGGGCTCAAGCGTAGGGGCAGGTGACAGGCCAGCGACAATGAATAAAGATGGGCCACCTATAAACAAAGGTTATGGACTCGCCATGCGCTTGCGTCATATCGAAATCTTCCAGGCCATCCGTCAGACCGGCTCCATCAGCGCCGCTGCGCAATTGCTGCATGTCTCGCAACCGGCGGTGAGCAAAGTGTTGCAGCACGCCGAGTTGCAACTGGGCTTCCCGCTGTTTCTGCGCGTGCGCGGCAAATTGCAGCCCACGCCGGAAGCCCTGGCGTTGGAACACGAAGTCGAGAAAGTCAGCGAAAGCCTGCAAGGCGTAAGGCGCCTGGCCAAGAGTCTGCGCCGTGCGCCTGCGCAAAGTGTGCGGATCGGTGCGATCCCGGCGCTGGCGCTGTCGTTGCTGCCACCGGCGATTCTGCAGTGGCAACGCGCTTACCCGGACATTGCCTGCGAGCTGTCCAGCGACCATAGCCGCGAGTTGGTGCAGAAGCTGTTGATGCGCGAAATCGACCTGGCGCTGACCCTCAACTTCGCCGGCCACCCGGGGCTCACCACTCAAGTGCTGGCCAACGGAGCCTTGGTCGCGTTGGCGTCCAAGGGCTATTGGACCGAGGCGCAAACCCGCAAGCCGCTGCCGTTGGCGGAACTGGCGGGAGCGCCGTTGATTGGCCTGTCCAGCGCCGACCCCTTGGCGGCAAAGCTCGACAGCTACCTGGAAAAAGTCGACCCGCCGCCACGGGTGAGCCTCTCGGTGCAGACCTACGCCCTGGCCCGCGCGATGGTCGAATCCGGCGCCGGCCTGACCGTCATCGACCCCTTCACCGCCCTCGGCGCGTCGACGGCGACCACCCGCATCCGCACGCTCACGCCGCCGCTGCCGATCACCCTGTACGCCCTGACCCGCGCCAACGAACCGCCGCCGCACATGCTGGCCAACCTGCTGCAGATCTTCGGTGAGCGTGCACGGGAGCTGCTGGAACGCCTGTGAGAACACCGAGGACCATGTGGGAGGGGGCTTGCCCCCGATGGCGGTGGTTCAGCCAGCTTATTTGCCAACTGACACACCGCCATCGGGGGCAAGCCCCCTCCCACATTTTTTTAGACCGCGTCGTGCGTTAGAGCACGTAGTGCATGATCGCCACGAAATGCAGCAAACTGCCGCCGATCACAAACAAATGCCAGATCCCATGGGAATGCCGCAAACGATCCTCCAAGGCAAAAAAGATGATGCCAACGGTGTACAACACGCCGCCCGCCGCCAGCCAGATAAACCCCGCAGTGCCCAGCGCGGCAATCAGCGGCTTGACCGCCACCAGCACGATCCAACCCATCACCGCGTAGATCACGATCGACAGAATCCGCGCCTCGGAACGCGGCTTGATCTCCTGCAGAATGCCGATCACCGCCAGCCCCCACACGATCCCGAACAGCGTCCAGCCCCACGGTCCTCTTAAACTGACCAGGCAAAACGGCGTGTAACTGCCGGCGATCAACAGGTAGATCGAAAAGTGATCGACCTTCTGCATAATCGCTTTTCGCCGCCCCTGCACGCTGTGATACACCGTCGACGCGCTGTACAGCACCATCAGCGTAAAGCCATAAATCGCCACGCTGACGATCTTCCAGGGGCTGCCATCCAGGCTCGCCACCACCAACATCCACACGGCGCCCACACACGCCGCGACTGCGCCGAGCAAATGGCTCCAGGCGTTGAATCGTTCCCCGTGGTACATCTGTCACTGACCCCCTGTAACCGTTAACCGCTGCCTGACAAGCGTCCCGCCTTGCGCATAAGAGTGCAAGGGCCTTATGACGTTCCGGCGACGCCGCGCGGTTTTGCGGGCACAATCGGCCGTATTCGAACAAGAGCCACGGCCATGCTGATCGACGAAGAGTTCACCCTCAAAAAGCTGGAAATCTTCCTGGCGTTCATGCGCACCGGCAACCTGGCCCGCGCCGCCGCCGAGCTGCAAACCAGCAACGTCAGCGTACACCGCGCCATCCATTCCCTGGAAAACGCCCTGCGCTGCCCGCTGTTCAAGCATGAAGGCCGCAACCTCACCCCGCTGGAAAGCGCCTACGTGCTCGAAGAACGCGCGCAAAAGCTGATAGCCGACGTGATCGACAGCGTGCGTCTGACCCGCGAAGCCGCCGGCTTCTCCGCCGAACGCTTCAAGCTCGGCTCGCTGTATTCGCTGACGGTGAAAACCGTGCCGCAACTGATCATGGGCCTGAAAATCCGCCGCAGCGAACTCAACATCGACCTGATCCTCGGCTCCAACTTCGACCTGCTGTACAAGCTCAAAAACATGGAAGTCGACGCGATCCTCATCTCCCTCGACGAACAGGCCAACGATCCCGACTGTGCGCAGATTGCGCTGTTCTCCGACGACATCTTCCTCGCCACGCCTGCCGATTCGCCCTTCGACCGCGAGCAGCAAATCGACCTGGCCGACGTGCGCGACGCCACGTTCATCACCCTCACCCAGGGCTTCGCCACTCATCAGGACGGCAACCGCGTGTTCAAGCAAGCGGGGTTCGAGCCGAAGGTGGCGATGCAGGTCAATGACATCTTCACGCTGCTGAGCATGGTCAGTTCGGGGGTGGGTTATGCGCTGCTGCCGGGAAGGATTGCGGCGGTGTATGAGAACCGCGTGAAGCTGATACCGCTGCAACCCAGGTATCGGTTGCAGCAGCATATCGGGGTGGTGTTCTTGAAGGCCAAGGAGCGCGACCCGAATTTGCTGGCGTTGTTGGCGGAGTGTCGGATGTATGCCAATCGGCAGGTGACAGTCTGACAGACCGCTATCGGGGGCAAGCCCCCTCCCACATTGAAATGCATTCCAAATGTGGGAGGGGGCTTGCCCCCGATAGCGCCAGACCAATCACCGCAAATCCCAAAGTCAGCCGACCAACCCACGCACAATAAAGTACAGCAACGAAGGCCCGAGCAAACACCCAAGCCCGGTGTGGAACGTCGCGGTCAGCGCGCCATACGGCACCAGGCGCCGATCCGTCGCCGCCAGCCCTGCCGTCACGCCACTCACCGTACCGGCCAGTCCACCAAACACCATCGCCGAACGCGGGTTATCCAACCCCATCCAACGCGCCGCGACCGGTGTGCCGACCATCACCAGAATCGCCTTGATCAGGCCGGTGGCGATCGACAGCGCCATCACATCCGAGGTCGCGCCAATCGCCGCGCCGGTCACCGGGCCGACGATGTAGGTCACGGCGCCAGCGCCAATGGTGGTCATGCTGATTGCATCGCGATAACCAAACACCCAGGCCAGGCTCGCACCGACGATAAACGGCAGGATCGTGCCCAGCAGCAGCGCAATCACACCGATCATCCCGGCCTTGCGCGCTTCGGTGGCTTGCACTTCAAACGCGGTGGCGACGATGGCGAAGTCGCGCAGCATCGCGCCGCCCATCAGGCCGATGCCGGAGAACAGCGATAGATCCGCCAGGCCTTTTTGCCCGCCGGTCATGGTGCCGCCAACCCAGGCCAGCACCAGGCCGATCACGATGGCAATCGCCGAGCCGTGAACGCGCCCGAACGTCAGACGCTTGGACAGCACCACGGAAATCCACATCACCACGCCCACAAACGCAAAGGCAGTGACCAGGCCGTTATGTTCCAAGCCTTTTTCGATGAGATCCCACATATCAGCGGCCTCCCACGACAGGTGTCGGCGTGATCAGCGGCTCTTCATCGGGCAACGGTTCGCCCTTGTGCGTGCGGCTGATCAACGCGATGGTGCATCCACACACCACCACCGAACCGATGGCCGCGAGCACCGCGACCGGGCCGCCGTGCAGGGCGGTGACCACGTTTTGTTGCGCGGCCATCGCCACTACCACAGGGATGTACATGGCGCCCCAGAAGCCGACGCCCATTTCGCAGTCCTTGGTCATACCGCCGCGTTTTTGCATCCACAGCCGCGCGCAGATCAGCAGGATCATCGCGATACCCACCCCGCCCACGTTGGATTTAACGCCGAGCAATACGCCAAGCATGTCACCCATGATCACGCCCGCGAGCGTGCAGATCGCCAGCAATGCCACACCGTAAATAATCATTATTGTTGTCCTCAAAGTGCTCGATCGAATTTTTGTTGTTGTGCTTCGAAAGCCTTGGGTAGTGCTTTATCGGTGGCGGCGGTCCTCCTCTTCCAGCAGGGCCTGCAAGGTGTCCAGGCGCGCACCTTCGCAGGCGATCACCGTGCCTTGTTCGAACACGCGGCGTGACAGGCCGGTGAGTACGGCGCCGGGGGGCAGTTCGATTTGCAGGCGCACGCCGCGCTCATAGGCGCTTTGCACGGTGCCACGCCAGTCGACGACGCGGCACATGTTGAAGGCCAGGTCGTCGCGCAACTGCGCAGGGTCGCGGATCGGCCGCGCCCGTGTGCTGCTCAGGTAGGTGATGCGCGGTGCCTTGAGCGTGACGAACGCCTCAGCCAGCGTCTGGGCCGGCCGCTGCAGCAGCGCGCAATGGGACGGCACGCTGACGGCCAGACGCTTGGCGATGCCGTTGCCTTTGACGCGCTGGGCGACGCGCTGCATCGCTTCATCGCTGCCGGCGATCACCGTCTGGTTATCGGCGTTGATATTGGCCAGATACACCGGGGTTTCGGGGCGATGGATTTCGGCCAGCAGGGTTTCGACAGTGGATAAGTCCGGGCCGATCAAAGCGGTCATGCCGTAGCCCTGTGGATAAGCCTGCTGCATCAGTTCGCCACGCAGGCTGACCAGTCTGACCGCGTCGGCAAAGTCCAGGGCTCCGGCAATGACCGCCGCCGGGTAAGCGCCGATGGACAAGCCCGCCACATAGTCCGGCGTGCGCTCCAGCAGGCGCGCATGGGCCACGCCCGCGATCAACAGACACAACTGCACGGCGCGGGTACTGGCCAAGGCCCGCGCCGAATCGAGTTGGCGAACGTCTTCACCCAAGGCCGCGCTGGCTTCGTCCAGCACCGGCGCGGGCACATGCTCAAGCATGCCGGGGCGTTGCGCGCCCTGCCCCGGAAACACCAGCAGGCTGCTCATATCAGCGCCTGCCAAGGATCAATCACCAGATGCGCACCGCTGGCGGCTTTGAGCAGCACGCGGCGTGATGAGCCCGCCCATTCGCGCAAGGCGACGGCGCCAAACGGGGTTTGCAGTTGCAGGTCCACAACGCAGGCTGCCGTGTCCAAGATCGCCAGCAAGTCCCCGGCGTCGCGTCGTTCAAGCGGCTCTGGGGTACGCAGGATCAAATCCAGATCGCTGCTGTCATGCAGCGCTTCAATGCCCGTGGCCAATTCAAAACCCGCACTGCCGCTGACGCCCCAGTCCTTCTGCGCCAGCACTGGCCGCAGTTGAGCGAGGGCGCGCAATGCCGGTAAATCGCGTGGCGAGATCACCTCGCGCAACGCTTCCGGCATCACCCGCCGTTGCACCAGCGCCAGCGGCATTTCGGCGGCGAAACGCTGCTCGCGCAAGCGCCCACGCACGCCGACCGCCACATGACCCGGTTGCGCAATGGCGCGGCGAACCACCACCGGCTGCCCGGCACCGAGCGCCGCCAGCACCCAGGCCGGCGCATCGGCAGGGGCATGCGCCGGGGTCATGCCCCAGAGCAAGTCGTGAGCGTTCACCATTGCGCCCGCAGCAGTTGGCGGACATGGCTGGAGGCAGCACGATTGGTGGCGCCGAGGCGACCGCTCAAATCACGGCCATCGACATCCTTGATCGCATTGACCAGGCAATCGCTGACCCGCGCCACATCGTCCTTCGTCGGCTGTTCAATCTGGCTGACCGACAGGGTCTCCCAGAGCAAACCGAGGCTGGCATAACTGTCGATGTCATAGGCCATCGGCGGCACGCTGGCGGCCAGGGCTTCGAGCTCTTCGACGCTGCGCAGGGTCACCCGCGCCGCCGAGGCCTTGCCCATGGCGTGCACCATCACGCCGGGGTCGCGCAGGGCGATCAAGCGATTGGCCTGGTAACCGTGGGCGAGGAACGCACCGGACATGGCCTTGCCCACCAACAACCCGATCACCGGGTGCCCGGCCAGACGCGCACGGGCGTAGCTGTCGACGGCAGCCGCCAGGGCTTGATGGATGCCGAGGGCTTCTTCGCGACGGCCGTAGGCTTGGCTCGGCACATCGACGATGGCGATCAGTGGGCGTTTGTCGCCCGTCGCGATGGCTTCATCCACGGCTTTGGCCAAGCCCCAGCCTTCGAGCAGGCCGACTTCGCCGTTGCGTGCGCGGGGGAAGCGGTTTTGCACGTCGGGGACCACGGCGATAAAGCGCACCTGGTGTTCACCCAATACGCCATCGGCGACTTTCAGCGAGTTCGGCAACCCGTCCACAGGTTGGGCGCCGGCACTCAATGCGTTGAACCACTGCAAACCTCTCATGAGCGTTCTCCCTGATACAGATCGCGAACCGTCGCCGGGTCGATTTGCGGTTCGGCGTCCAGTTCAGCCAGGCGCGCCAGGTAGAAGTCGGCGCGGCGGCTGCGTTGTTGGGCGGGCAAGCCGAGCTGCAACAACGCGCTGACAGTCTGCTGAATCTGCTCGACATCGTCTGCCACGTAACGGTCGGCCAAGCCGCTGTTGAAGCGTTGCTCGCCGCCGGTCAGGCTCCAGATAAAGGGCCGGTCGCGGGAATCGTATTCGTCCAGGCCGGCTTCCTGCTCGATCACCTGCGGACCGTTCAGGCCCAGGCGCGCTTCGCGGGTCACCAGCAGATAGCTGCACAGCCCGGCGGCGATGGACATGCCGCCAAAGCAACCGACGCTGCCCGCCACCACGCCGATCACCGGCTGATACTGGCGCAGATCGACAATCGCGGCGTGGATATCAGCAATCGCCGCCAGGCCCAGGTTGGCTTCCTGCAGGCGCACGCCGCCGGTTTCCAGCAGCAGCACGGCGCAGGTCGGGATGCCGTTGCGGTTGTCTTCGGCCGCCAGCTCAAGGGCGCCGGCGATTTTTGCGCCGCCGACTTCACCGAGACTGCCGCCCTGGAAGTTGCCTTCGATCGCGGCGATCACCACCGGCTTGCCGGCGATGCGGCCTTTGCCGATCACCACGCCGTCATCGGCCTGGGGCACCACGCCCTGAAGGTCGAGCCAGGGCGACATGACTCGCTGAAACGGGTCGATCAGTTCACGGTAAGAGCCCGCATCCAACAAGGCCTTGGCCCGCTGCCGTGCGCCCAGTTCGACGAAGCTGTGTTTGCTGAGCAAGTCAGTCATGGCCGATCTCCTCGAAGCCCTGCTCCAGGCGCAGACGCACCACGCCGGGGGTGGCGCCGAAGTCGTGGATATCAATGTGCAAGGCTGGCGGCGTCTGCTCCAGAAAGATCCGCTCGAACAGGTGCTGCCAGCGTTGTTCGGCGCCATTCACCGAGGTCTGCACCTGAATGGTCAGGATGCCGGGCGTGCCCGGCTCCAGCAGCACTTCGAGGTCGCCCGAACCGACACACCCCACCAGCGCGCGACCTTTGGGCGGCTGCCCGGCGGGGAATTCAAAGGATAAAGTTTCCATCAAAACGCTCCGTCGAGGCGGTCGATAAACAGGCAGGCGGCCAACAGGTCGGCGGCGCCACCGGGGGAGGCATTCAGGGCCAATAGCTGTTGATCGAGTTCGTGCAGGTGGCGGCGCCCCGCAAGGGTGGCGCTGCCGCCGGCGTCGAGCACCGCTTGCGCGCCGTGTTGCATGGCGTGCAGGCCCGCAGTGCCGGCGCGGTAGAGCACGCAGGTGTCGGCCAGGTCGGTCATGATCGCGAGCAAGGCATCCAGGCGTGCGTTCTGCTCACCGGCCTGTTGCTGGCGGCTTTTGTGCAGTTGCGGCAGGCCGCGTAGCAGCACCGAAGGGAAACCCAGTTGGGCTTCTTCACGCGCACCGCGTGCGCCGTAACGCTGCGCCACCTGCGCGCCGTGGCTCATGGGTTGCGGGGCATAGCGATCGTTGAGCAGGGCCAGTTTTGCCGCGTTTAAGGTCACGGCATTCGGGCTGCAGGATTGCGGCTCCAGTGCCGCTGCGGCGGTGAGTAAGCCGAGGGCCCAGATCGCACCGCGATGGGTGTTCACACCGTGGGTGGTGACAAGCATCGCCTGCTCACCGTCGCGACCGATGCGGCCGAGGGCTTCGCGCAGGGGCAAGCCGACTTCGCCGATGTCGAGGGCGGCTTCGGCCATTGTCTTGAACATCGGCCACAAGGACAGCGCCGAGGCGTGCATCAGGCCCAGGTGCAAGTCGCGGTGGGCGCCGTTGCCACGGCGGTCCACCAGGGCCGGCTTGGGCGACAGGTCGGCTTCGTCGATCAGCGCGTCGACGGCCAGGTCCGCCAGGCGTTCGGCGAGGCTGAGTGGGTGCAGTTTGAGGGCGCGCATTTACCAGCTCCTGAACTTGGCGGGCGGGTTGTACAAACCACCGGACCACTCCACCAGATCGGCCACGCTCTTGGCGGCCAACAACTCGCGGGTGGCGTCGGTGCGGCGGATGCCGAGGTCTTCGGGCAAGGCAATCAGGCCTTCACGGCGCATGCGTGCGGTGTCCTTGGGGTTATGGCGCAGGCCGATGGCGGTCACCCCGGCGACGGCGGCGATCATCGCCTGGCGCTCTTCCAGGGAACGCGCTTTGTACAGGTAGGCGATGCCTTCTTCGGTGAGCAAGTGGGTGACGTCGTCGCCGTAGATCATGATCGGCGCCAGGGGCATGCCGCTTTTGCGCGCCACCTCCACCGCGTCGAGGGTGTTGACGAAGGTCGGTTTGCCGCCCTCCTGGAACGTCTCGACCATTTGCACCACGAGCTTTTTGCCGCGCTCCAAGAGTGCTTCGGGGGCGTCCTCGTGACGCATATCGAGCCAAGCCGGGGTGCCATGGCGGCGACCGCGCGGGTCGTGGCCCATGTTCGGCGCGCCGCCAAACCCGGCGAGGCGGCCACGGGTGACCGTGGAGGAATGCCCGTCGCCGTCCACTTGCAGGGTGGCGCCGATAAACAGGTCCACCGCGTATTGGCCGGCGAGTTGGCAGAACATCCGGTTGGAGCGCATGGAACCGTCGCGGCCGGTGAAGAACACATCCGGGCGGGCGGCGATGTAATTCTCCATGCCCAGCTCGGTGCCGAAACAATGCACGCTTTGCACCCAACCGCTTTCGATGGCGGGAATCAGCGTGGGGTGCGGGTTGAGGGTCCAGTTGCGGCAGATCTTGCCCTTCAGGCCCAGGGATTCGCCGTAGGTGGGCAGGATCAATTCGATGGCGGCAGTGTTGAAACCGATGCCGTGGTTGAGCGACTGCACGTTGTGTTTTTCGTAGATGCCACGGATCGCCATCATCGCCATCAGCACA
Organism: Pseudomonas marginalis; assembly: GCF_024169655.1. Taxonomy (GTDB): domain Bacteria; phylum Pseudomonadota; class Gammaproteobacteria; order Pseudomonadales; family Pseudomonadaceae; genus Aquipseudomonas; species Aquipseudomonas paraveronii. Next base: position 5,827,156 of record NZ_JALJWV010000001.1, read on the forward strand.
TGCACCGGCTTGATGTGGCGCGGGTCGCGGGTGAACAGCGGTTCGATGTAGAACGGCTTGTCGGCCACCACCACAAAATCCACCCAACTGGCCGGGATGTCGACGCGGGGCAAGTCAGTGACGTCGTCCACCAACTGATTGACCTGCACGATGACAATGCCGTCGCTGAACGCGGCAGGCTCGATCAACGCCGGGGTGTCTTCGGTACTGGCGCCGGTGTAGATATTACCGGCGCGGTCGGCCATGAACCCGGCGGAGAGCACGACGTTCGGGATCAGGTCCACCACCAGCCGGGCATAGAGTTCGATGTAGGTGTGGATCGCGCCGATTTCCAGCAGGCCGTCTTCCAGCAACTGGCTGATGCGCAGGGATTGGGTGCCGGCGAAGGAGAAGTCGAGCTTGCGTGCGATGCCCTTCTCAAACAGATCCAGGTGCTCGGACCGGCCGACACTGGGCATGATCATGTGCAAATCGTGGAGCTTGGCCGGGTCGGTCTTGGCCAGGGAGCGCGAGAGGAAATCCGCCTGCTTCTGGTTATTGCCTTCCAGCACCACGCGGTCGCCGGGGAGGATCAGGGCTTCGAGGGCCTCGACGATTTTGTCGCTGGGCAGCACGGCCCCATCCGCATACTGCTTGACCAGCCCGAGCCGCCGCTGCTTTTCATCGCGCCGCCGCGTCCAGCGCGAGTCGGGGGTAATTATTGTTGTCATGGTCGCTCCACGGGTTTGCTGTCGTGGGCTGTACCTTAGGAGTGATTCAGGGGGGCATCAATCAAGCTGGGCGGCGGATCGTTACGGCTGAAGTAATGAATCAGCAACAAACACGGGGTTAAGCCTAATGGGGAGCAACATGCCCCCCAAAGCAGCCCACGGTGCTACTCGAAGCGAGGTAAATGCGGAACCACAATCGGCTTTTTCGCACTCACCCATGCGTCGAACCCTCCGGTGATCGATGTTACGTGCAGGTAGCCCATATCAAGCAGCGATACAGCCGCGAGCGCAGCGCGACCACCTGTTTTGCAGTACAGCACGACCTTGAGGTCTCGCGAACTGAGCACGGTATCGTTGGTCAGTTTAAATTCCAGCATTCCGCGCGAAGCATGCACAGCGCCCGATATATGACCTGCGGCATACTCGTCGGCTTCACGTACATCAATCAGTACATCCGCATTCTGGATAGCCAGGTCAACGTCTTCGATGGCAACTTCTTCGATACGGGCTTTAGCATCTACTACAAGATCGTGGGCAGTTTTAATCATGGTATTTGGGAGCGTCCAGTTGGGAGAGTGGCCCGACGTTCAAAGCGGCGCCGCAACACCTGCGCGGCGCCCATCGGTATTAATCATGTGGTCGGCCATCTCGGAAAACATGCGCTGCAGCTTCGCATTCAGGGCTGCGTCATCCACCTGCTCGTTGATTGCCTGACGCATGCACAGCATCCATTCGTCGCGCTCGACAACACTGACTGCAAAAGGCGCATGTCGCATGCGCAAACGAGGGTGGCCACGTTCCTGATGGAACAGTGGCGGGCCGCCAAGCCAGCCACTCAGGAACTTGAATAGACTGTCGGCGCTGCCGGCGAGACTCGGTGGGTGCATCTGACGCACTATTCGCGCCTCGACCAGCACCTCCATCAGTTCGTAAAAGCGGTCGACCAGTTTATGGATACCCGCCTCTCCCCCTAACTGGAGATAAGTACTGGTGGTGTTCTTATGTGCGGTACTCAATAGTTCAGTCATATCGTCAGCACTCAATGTTGGAACTTTATCCCGCCGGCAAGCGCATGCGTCACCCAGCACTGCCATTGGCAGATGACGCCGCCGTCGCTTATCGGAACGGGCCATGACCAGGCAGTTAGCACGCGCCATGCCAAGAGCGGAAATGTGTTTTTTATTGATTGATAACAAATACTTAAATATTCGAGCAGGAAGATGGCAGATGCGTTGGCAGCTACATACTCTGCCAATCGGCGATGACGGCAGTGGTTGGCAGTCAGGGGTCGGGCTGAGCATCCAGAGCAACCGGTCATTGAGCGTTTTGCGCGGATTGATTGAGCTCTGAAGACGAGCGCTAACCTGTGTGGGAGGGGGCTTGCCCCGGTACAGACCGGAGACATCCTTTACGTTTGAAACCGGAGACATCGTTTACATGTATTAATCATGGCCAGGAGGTAACTGGCCATGTCATGGAATCGAGAGTCCCCGATGGATCAAAAAGTCAGATTGATAGGCGACTGGCTGTCCGGCGCCTATTCAAAACGTCAACTGGCATTGAGCTACGGCATTAGTCGACCGACCTTGGACAAGTGGCTGCAACGGTATGCCACTGCTGGCCTGGACGGGCTCAAGGACGCCTCACGCCGTCCACTCTCAAGCCCTTTTCAAACGTGCGATGCGCATATTGCTGCTCTAATCGAGCTCAAGCATCAACACCATGACTGGGGCCCCAAAAAGCTGGTCAAGGTCCTTTCCAATCGCTATCCGGAATGTCATTGGCCGGCACCCAGCACGGCAGGGGAATGGCTCAAACGAGCGGGACTGGTTCAAGAGCGGCGCAAGCGCAATCGCCCGCCTACCGGCCCCGTCAAACTTCGCCCGGCAGATCTCCCCAATCAAACGTGGGCCGCTGACTTCAAAGGCGACTTTTTAATGGCGGATGGCCGACGCTGTTACCCGCTGACGCTCACGGATCAGGCCAGCAGATTCATATTGTTGTGTCGTGCGCAGCCCAGTGTGGCTGGGGCCCGCGAGGGTTTTGACTGGGCTTTTCGCGAGTACGGTCTGCCTGATGTCATCCGGACTGACAACGGTTCACCCTTCGCCTCAACCGGTCTCAGCAGGCTCTCGAGTCTGGCCGTCTGGTGGATACGACTGGGTATCTACCCAGAGCGTATTCAGCCGGGGCGACCCGATGGCGTTTGAACGATTTCGACAGGAATTCAATCATGATCGGCCGCACGAGGCGTTAGACATGAAGGTGCCGAACGATCTGTACGATAAATCGCCAAGGATCTATACAGGCTGGGTACCTCCTGCCGAATATGGAGCGGATATGGAGGTACGCAAAGTCAGAACAGACGGGTCAATGAAGTGGAGGGGCAGGATGATCTTTTTGAGTGAGTCACTGGTAGGAGAGGCAGTTGGACTGCGAGAAGTGGACGACAACGTGTGGGACATGTACCTATGTAACTATCCACTGGGTAGGCTAGACAGCGGTGCAAACCGGCTATCCAGCACCCAGAAACGTAAAGGATGTCCCCGGTCTCGTTTGTAAAGGATGTCTCCGTCCGTACACCCGATGGCAGTGGCTCAGTTACAGATACTGAGACTGACACACCGCCATCGGGGGCAAGCCCCCTCCCACATTTGTTCGGTGGTGTCTTTTAAATAGTGGTTCCCAAAAGGGAGTGATCAGTCGCTGTTTGGGAACGTTTCAAGATGCTGGAGAAGGGCTGACTTGCTCCAGCGCTCCGTCGACCAGCAGCTGCCCCGCTGGATTCCGAGCATGATTGCACGCGGGGAAGCGTCCAGGTCGAAGACCAAATGGCAGGTGAGCGCGTTGAGGGAGGGAAGACTAGGCGCGCGGTCTGCGAGCGGCAAGTTCATGCACGGCGCAAAATCTTGCAGGAAAAATCCGACCGAGCGCTCAACGCGCCATGACGTTGACCAACACATGCAAAATGAATGCAGGCCCATAACAAGGTTTTCCCTGCGCATCCTCAATTCTCCAAATTGAAGCCAGCGTGCAGGTTTCCCTGGGTGCTGCAAACTCCACACTGATATGCACGGGCTGACCCGGCAGCGTATCGGCGATGGGAAGTTCACTGTGCAGGCTACGCAGGTGAGCGTCCATCACTACCTCCAACTGGCCCAGTGCATCAGCGCGGCGGGCAATCACATATTCCCCGTCAACACGCACCAGGCGTCGCCCGCGCCAGGGTCGTGTGCCCAGGTTCTGAATCTCCCAGGTTTTCTGAAAAACCTCCCCTGGCATCACGACAGTTTGATCAGGCGTCGTGACATCGGCATTGAACACCGCAACGTCCTCCGGATCATTTATACCGACAGCTCGATTGGTCGCCGCCATCGAGCAAGCATTTGCGGGCGCGCCTGTCAGGTCAGCAAAGTAGCGAAACAGCAACAGAGGAGAAACCTGCAACGCCTTGGCCAGCTTGATCAGCGTGCGTACCGACGGATCCTTAGACGCACCGCCCGCCAGACCGTACAGGTAGGTCCTGGAGATTCCCGCCTCCTTGGCCAACGTAGTCAGGGGCTTGCCCAACTCTCGGCCGCGCCGCGCAATCAGTGACTGGAGGGTATCTCGCGTTTTTATATTCATACGGAGTTTTCAGTTCCCACTTTTAGGTGAACGCCATTTCTTTGTCCGCCAAAAAAGACAACCTGTCCGCCGCCACGTGTCTTGAACCCTGCACAATCGCCACCTGCTGGCGATGTTGTGAAGGACATGGATGGGTCCCTTTTAATCGGTCATATCCAGTGTCGTAGTTTCTCGCATGCTTGCGAACCTAGTGTTTGTTGCATTCCTTTACATCTACCTTTGGATACATCCATGACCCACATCAAAGCGTGCTGTGAATCCATTGCTCGAACAGGCTTTGGCACCCTGCAAATATCAGAAGCGATGCTGCTGGATTACAAAAAAATCGTTGATGGATATTCCGCAATATCGCCAGCCATAAAGGCCTCGTTTTCCTTCGCAAAAGACACCGACGGATTTTTCCCCTTTGGCGCCGAGTACTCGAGCATTCAGGATCAGCCAGATCTGTGTGAGCGATTTTGTTACTGGCCTGCGCATTCATCAAAACGAAAGGCTTTTGAGTTCACACGAAGTGATTTTTTTGCTGCCGTTGATGCTTTTGAACGACAGATCAGCGAGCTTGCACAGGAACTGATGGACGGGGTTTGCGCGGAGTTTGGGGCCACTTCGTTGACCTCTTTGCGTGCAGCGTCCTATCTGCAACTGTGCGTCTATGGGGCTAATTCCGGGTCTGATAAGCGCCAGTTTGCTCAGGACCCTCACGAAGATGGTCATATGTTGTCGTTTATCAAGCCTACTCGTGACGGCCTCGTTCTGGTTCGAGGCAGCTCGCTGGAGCCGGTACGCCTGTTGGAGAACGAGATTGCAATCTTGGCCGGATCGTTACTGACGGAGCTCTCGGACTATGCGATTCCCGCTGCATACCACGCAGTTCTGACGCCTCGAACACCAATGCCACGCAGCTCCCTTATTTACTTCGTCAACCCTGATGCGGAGCAGCAACTGACAGGCTTTTTCCGCCACCAGCCGATCGACTTGAACGCCGCCGTCAATGCGCGCCACACCGGTTTCGGTAATCACCCCCTTCAATTGACCTGATACCCAGGCGACCGAGCACTTCATGACTCCTGACCTCAACGCCCTTTATCTCGAAGGTCTGCTATTGGGCATCGGACTGTTCGCCGCTCCTGGGCCAAAGGACACTCTGGTGATTCGCCAGGGTGTCAGTCGCGGTCCTATCTGGGGGGTGGTGGCGGTATGCGTGTTCGCCGATATCATTCTCATTGGTCTTGGGGTCATGGGGTTGGGTTCGTTGCTCGGCAGTCAGCCCGGTCTGGTGGCGTTCCTGCTGCTATCGGGAGCGGCCTATCTGTTGTGGTTTGGCTGGCAGCGGTTATTGGCTTGCTTGCGTAGCCAGTCGATGCCAGATACTCAAAACAACCTCACCTCACAACAGGGATTGCTGCGCACGGCGGTGATACTTGGATTTGCCAACCCGTATGCCTGGCTTGATACCGTGGTGCTGATTGGCTCTATTGGTGCGGCGAAGCCCGTCAGCCAACAAGCGTCCTTTGCCAGCGGAGCGATGACCGCGTCGCTGGTGTGGTTTGTGGTTTTGGCGTTGGGATGTCAACGGTTGACGGGGCTGTTTCGTTCAGCAAAGGTCTGGCGTTTATTGGACGCGGGTGTGGCGATTTTGATGGTGTACCTGGCGGGAATGCTGATTGCTGATTTTCTGGTGCTGCATTGATCGTCAGGCCAGCCCAGCCTCAACCAGCAGCGCTTCTAACCCCATCAAATCCGGCACCTTCGCCACATGTTCCCCCACTTGCACCGCCGCCAGCTCCAACGCGCACAGTGGCACATCCACATAACTCAACTGGCTATCGAGCTTGTATGAACGTGGAATCCCCTGGATCACCATCGCAATGAACTTCAATGACGGCCGCCCGCCCAGGGCGTTCAGCACGACGATGCGCGAACGCTCGCCGGTCACGCTGGCTTCGCCGCAGGCTGCTTCGAAGCTGATCAGCGGTAATTGCCGGTCCCGCCAGGTCACTTGTCGCAGATACCAGGGCGGTGCGTCACTGGCCGGTTCGCCGCGCTGGAAGTCGATCAGTTCAGCGATGGCGACGTTGGGCAGCACCAAGTGGCGGTCGGCCAGGGGCAGGAGCAGGCCGGTGAGTTGGCTGGTGCGGTGATCAAGCATGGGACTGGCTCCAATAGGCGATACTTTCCAGCAGCACCGACTCCTGATACGGCTTGCCGAGGTAGTCGTTGACGCCGATGGCCATGGCACGGTCGCGGTGTTTCTGGCCGGTGCGGGAGGTGATCATGATGATCGGCAGGCGCATCAGCCGTGGGTCGTTGCGCACCCGGATGGCCACTTCGAAACCGTCCATGCGCGGCATTTCGATGTCCAGCAGCATCAGGTCCGGGGTGTGTTCTTCCAGCACGGCCATGGCGTCGATACCGTCCTTGGCGGTGAGCACGTTCATGCCGTTGCGTTCGAGCAGGCGGCTGGTGACTTTGCGCACGGTGACCGAGTCGTCCACCACCAGCACCAGCAGCGGGCGCTTTTTCAGCGGGACGTTGAGCAGCAGCGGGACGTCCACCACCTGGGCCGGCAAGGCCGGTTGCCGGGCGCGGATGTGGGCGAGCAGGTCGATGATCAAGACCACCCGGCCATCGCCGAGAATGGTCGCCCCGGAGAGCCCCTTCACCCCGGCAAACTGCGGCCCCAGGCCCTTGACCACGATCTCCCGGGTGCCCGCCATGCTGTCCACCTGCACCGCCACGTGCCGTTCGTTGTACTGCACCAGCAGCACCGGCAACGGCTGGTACAGGCCCAGCAGTTTCGGGCGGGCGACGGTGTGCAGCAGGTCGCCGAGGTAAAACAGCTCATAGCGCTGGCCGGCGTATTCATACCGCGGCGGGTCCAGTTGATAGTGCCCTTCCAGCTCATGGGGCAGCACGCGCACCAGGCCTTCGATGGTGTTGAGCGGGATCGCGTATTGATCGTCCGCGCACTGCACCATCAGCGCGCGGTTGACCGAAACGGTGAACGGCAGGCGAATACGAAAATGCACGCCCGCCCCCGACGTCGAATCGATCGACATCGAGCCGCCGAGCTGGCGCACTTCTTCATGCACCACGTCCATGCCCACGCCACGCCCGGAAATCTGGGTGATCTTTTCCGCCGTGGAGAACCCCGGCTGCAGGATGAACTGCAACACGTCGCGGTCGCTGATCTCTTGATCCGGAGCGAGCAAGCCGCGCTTGATCGCCTTGCGCCGCACCGCCTCAAGGGGCACGCCGGCGCCGTCGTCGCGCAGATCGAAGACGATATCGCCGCCTTCGTGGGTCAGGTCCAGGGTGACCCGGCCCTTCTCGGGTTTGCCGGCCAACAGCCGCGCCTCGCGGGATTCCAGGCCGTGATCGACGGCGTTGCGCAGCATATGTTCCAGCGGCGCGACCATGCGTTCCAGCACGTTGCGGTCCATCTCGCCCTCGGCGTTGCCGACCACGAATTCCACGTCCTTACCCAACTCCTGCGCGACCTGGCGCACGATGCGCTTGAGGCGCGGCAGCATGCGTTCAAAGGGCACCATGCGCGTGCGCATCAGGCCTTCCTGCAATTCGGTGTTGATGCGCGCCTGTTGCTGCAACAGGTCGTGCGCATCCTGGTTGCGGCGCTCAAGGGTTTCCTTGAGGTCGAGCACGTCGGAGGCGGACTCGAACAGTGCGCGGGACAGTTGCTGCAACTGTGAATGGCGGTCCATTTCCAGCGGGTCGAATTCTTCGTAGTCCAGGCGCTCGGCTTCGGCCTGCTGACGGCTGAAGAGGCGGCCCTGGGTTTCGGTGTCGAGCCGACGCAGTTGGTCGCGCATGCGCTCGAGGGTGGTCTCCATCTCGTTGAGGGCAACCTGCGCGTCGTTGACCTGCTGTTCGATCCGGCCACGGAAGATCGAGGTTTCGCCGGCCAGGTTAACCAGATCGTCCAGCAGGTCGGCGGAGATTTTCACCATGTCGGCGGTCGGGTCGCTGGCTGTTTCGGCCTTGCCCGTCACTAATGCCACCGGCACCACCGGCTCTTTGCTCGGGTGGACCAGGCTTTTGATGCGCTCGATGAGTTTGTCCACCGAGCCCACCGGCAAGCCCGCCGCCACCGCGTCAATCATTTGCGCCAGGCGGTCGTGACAGCCTTGCAGCAAGGCGAACAACTCGGGGGACGCCACGAGCAAACCGGAGGACAAGCCTTCGTAGAGAAACTCCAGCTCATGGGCCAGATCGCCGATCGGGCCGATCTCGACCATGCGCGCACCGCCCTTGAGGGTGTGCAGGTCGCGCAGCAGGGTTTCGACTTCCTGGCGGTTGTTGGGCTCAGCCTGCCAGCGCAGCAACGCCGCCCCCGAGCTGTCGAGAATGTCGGCGGCTTCTTCGAGGAAGATATCCAGCAATTCCGGGTCGATGCCCAAAGTCTGCGCAGCAGCGGCCTGCGCCGCGGGCGGGCTGCTGTGGCGCAATCCCCGGACGCTGGCGATCAATTCGCTAGAGTCGCTCAACGGCTGATGCTGTTGCAGTTGGTCCAACTGCAACGCCAAGTGCTCATGGCTGGCCATCAGCACCTGGGACAGCTCATGGGAATAGCTGTAGCGACGGTCCACCAGGCCTTCGTAAAGGCCTTCCAGCTCGTAGGCCAGGTCGCCAACAGGCCCGATCTCGGCCATGCGTGCGCCGCCCTTGAGGGTGTGCATGTCGCGCTGCAACGAGGTTAACGGCGCCACGCCCTCGGGTTCCAGCAGCCAGCGTTTGAGGGACTGCCCGGCGCTGTCGAGGATATCCACGGCTTCTTCGAGGAAGATCTCGACGATCTCATCATCCACCACCGCGTGCCGGTCCAGCCGGGCCGTCGCGGCGCCCAGTTCGGAGATGCTCAGCGCACGGCTGCCGTCGCTTTTGATCAGGCCGGTGGCGGACGGATCAAGAGCGCCTTCCAGCAGCTCGCGCAAGGCTTGCATGCGCGCCGGGGCCGGGCTGATTTCCTGGCCGGCAGCCAGTTCGTCGAGCATGTTGATCAGCGCTTCGTGGGCCTGTTCGGCCTCCTGGAAAAACTGCTCGCTGACCGCCAGGCTGCTTTCTTCCACGGCGCCGTACAGGTCAAGCAAGGCTTCGCAGAGTTCGTCGATGGTGTGCAGGTCGGCGAGGTGCGCGCCCTGCCCTAGCGTGGTCAATTCATCCAGCAACGCGGTCAGTTCCTGGCGTTCGCCAGGGTGTTGTTGCCAGCGGCGCAGCAGGCTTTCGGCGTCGAGCAGAATGTCCATGCCCTGGGCCAGGAAGTTGGTGATCAGGTGCGGATCACGCTTGATCCGCAGGCCGGTGCTCGGCGCGTCGAGCTGGGCTTGAAGCTGATGATCGAGCAGGCTTTGGGTGCGGTCGATCAGGTCGGCGGCACCTTTGATCGGTACCAGCGGGTCGCCGTTCAACTGGCGCAAGCCACGTTGGAACAGATCCTCGGCCTCCAGCAGCAGTTCTACTTCATCCAGGTCCAGCGGCAGGCGGTGGGCCTTGTACTCGCGGGTCAGGTGATCGAGCGGGCGCGCCAGTTCGGCGATCGGCAGCACGCCGGCCATATAGGCGCTGCCTTTGAGGGTGTGCAAGGCGCGTTGCAGCTCATCGCTGACTTGCAGCGGCACATGCTCGGCGGCTTGGCGCAGGAAGTGGTTGAGGCTGTCGAGGTGGCTCTGGGCTTCGTTGCGGAAGATCTCCAGCAGCATCGGGTCATGGGGTTCGGCCGCCGGCACGGCGGTACCGCTGGCCAAGGCGTGGGCGCGCGCGGCCAGGGCGTCGACCGCATCCCGTTGGCGCTGGGCGCCGGCGGCGAAGTCGGCGATCAATTCCGGCAGCAGGGCCACCGCATCATCCAGCACGTGTTGCACCTCGGGGCCGGCGGCCACGCTGCATTCCAGCACGCGATTGAGCAGGTTCTCCACGGCCCAGGCCAGTTCCGCCAGCACCAGGGCGCGCACCATGCGGCCACTGCCTTTGAGGGTGTGGAAGGCACGGCGCATTTCGCCGAGGGCGGTTTTATCGACGCCGCTCGGCAGATGGTGGTGCAGCACCTCAAGGACCTCGGCGGTTTCTTCGAGGAACACTTCACGCAGTTCGTCGTCGATCGGCTCTTCACCGGCTGGCGGCGGCAGCAGGCTGCCGGGGCGTTGCAGGGCGGGCGGGTTCAAGCGCGAAGCAGGATTGGCCAGCGCGTCGAACTGGGATTGGCTCGGCGCGATCTCCGTCGACAACGCGCCGTCCGGCGCCACCAGCGCCTGGCGCCAGGGCTTTTCGGCCGGCAGGTAACCCAGCGCGGCCAGGCCCTCGGTGGCCAACTCCAGCACCCGTTCGCCAGCGGCGTCGGGGTCTTGGAGCATGCGTTCCAGGTAGTACTCCAGGCCGCTGATCACGTCGGCGAAATGCGCCAACTGCTCTTCGGACGGCACTGCGTCGTTGATCATCAGTTGTTCATCGACGTAATCGGTGCAACCGCGCATCAGGCTCGCCGCGCGTGGCAGTGGAATCATCGCCAGGGCGCCGCGCACCTGGCTCAACAGTTCCGGCAGGGATTCCAGGCGCTGGCGCTCCCACTGGGCGTCGATGCAGTCGATCACCAACTCTTTGGCTTGCTTGAGGCACTGGCAGGACTCGCGGATCACCAACTGATGAATCTGCGTCAGGTCGGTGGTGGGCAGGCGGCTTTCTTCACGGCCTTGCGGCTCGACCGTGCCGACCATCCCGGCCAACGTCGCTTCGACGTAGAGCAAGGCGCCGGCGACATCCATCAGCACCGCATCGTTAGGTTCGCGCTGGCCCTGGGCCAGGCTCAACACCACGGCAAGCTGGTCGATGATGACTTTGCGCGGCTGCCCAAAGCCCAGCACCGCGAGGGTGTCGGCGATTTGCCGCAGCGGCGCCAGCAGCGCTTCGAGGTCGCTGGTGTGTTGACGGTCGCTGCGCACGAACAGGTCGAGGCGTTCCTTGACCCGCACCAGCTCTTCGCACAACGCGCCGAGCACCGAGCCCATGGCATTGCGGTCCGGCCCGGCCAGGCGCGCGCGTTCGGCATCGACCACGGCGCTGTCGGGCAAGGCTTCATCGAGGCCGTAGCGTTCTTTCAGGCTTTGCATGCGCGGCGTTGGCCGGGTGACTTTGGCGACGTAGAACAGCAGGCTCTTGAGCAGTTCATCCGGCGCCGGCTGGTTGATGCCGCCAATGCCCTGGGCGAGCAGGCGCTTGAGTTGTTTGTCGCTGGCCTTGAGCAGGCTGCGCAGCGCCGGGCTGTTGGCGATCACGCCGGTCAGCATGCCCTCGACCAGCGCCGAGGTGACTTGCCACAGCGGCAACAGCGGCGCGCCCTGGCACAGCGCTTCGAGGCGGGCGAACACCCGCGCCATGTCCTCCAGGTTGCTCGGGCCGTGATCTTCACGCAGCAACCCGGCCAGGGCTTGTTGCAGCAGCAGATGCCACTGGCGCAACTGATCGCTCAGGTCGGGCGGCGCGCGTTGCGCCAGCGTCTCCTCGGGCAACGGCGCAATCGACAGCAATTGCGGGCTGAACAGGCTGGTTTCCGACAACAGGCTTTCACCGCGCGCACTGCGCAGGTCGTTGAGCAGTGGCAACACCACCAGCGGCAAGTCGCGGCGGGCACTGTGGATGCGGTCCAGGTACAGCGGCAATTGCCCGAGGGCCTGTTGCAGCAGGCGGATACTTTCATCGCGCTGGCTGACGCGCCCGGCCTGCAGGGCCAGGACCAGGGCTTCGATTTCTTCGGCGAGCAGCGCGGCACCGTAGAACTCGACCATTTGCAACGCGCCATGCACCTGGTGAATGCACGCCAGGCAGTCGCCGAGGGTCTCGTTGTCAGTGGTTTCGACAAACGCGTCCAGCGCCGAACGGGCCTGTTTCAGGGTTTCGGCAATGTCGCCCTTGACCCATTCGAGGGCCACGTAGTCGTGCCGATCAACCATAACTGCTCCGCTTAGAATTCATGAGTTGCTGGTGTTCTTGAAACAAAGAGAGAGATCACATGTGGGAGGGAGCTTGCTCCCGATGGCAGTGGGTCAGTCAATGAATCAGGTGACTGATACACCGTCATCGGGAGCAAGCTCCCTCCCACATTTGGATTGCATTTCAATCATCAGCCTGCTTGGGCGCCGGCAAGGTGAACCCCGACACCGAGCGGCGCAACTGGCTGGCCATTTTCGCCAGGTTGCCGATGCTCTCGGCGGTGGCGGTCGAGCCCGACGACGTCTGGGTGGTGATTTGCTGGATCACGTTCATGGTCAGCGAGATCTGCCCCGCCGACGACGTCTGTTGCTGCGCCGCGTTGGAAATACTCTGGATCAGCGCCGCCAGGGTTTTCGACACGCCTTCGATCTCTTCCAGCGCCACCCCGGCGTCCTGGGCCAGCCGCGCACCCCGCACCACTTCGGTGGTGGTCTGTTCCATGGAGATGACCGCTTCGTTGGTGTCGGCCTGGATCGCCCGCACCAGGGTTTCAATCTGCCGCGTGGCCGCCGACGAGCGCTCGGCCAGGCGTTGCACTTCATCGGCCACCACCGCAAAGCCGCGTCCGGCATCCCCGGCCATGCTCGCCTGGATCGCGGCGTTGAGCGCGAGGATGTTGGTTTGGTCGGCGATGTCATCGATCAGGCTGACGATGTCACCGATCTCCTGGGACGACTCGCCCAGGCGCTTGATGCGCTTGGCGGTGTCCTGGATCTGTTCGCGAATGTTGTCCATGCCGTGGATGGTGTTGTGCACCACTTCATTGCCCTTGTTGGCGATTTCCACCGAGCGCTCGGCCACCGCCGAGGACTCAGCGGCGTTCGCCGACACCTGGTCGATGGACTGGGCCATCTGTTCGATCGCGGTGGAGGCCTCGGCGATCTGCTGGGCCTGGTGTTCCGAGGCCTGCGCCAGGTGCATGGCGGTGGCCTGGGTGTCCTGCACCGCGCCGGCGACCTGGCCGGCGGTGAGGTTGATGGTGGCGACGAGGTCGCGCAGTTGGTCCACGGAATAGTTGATGGAGTCGGCGATGGTGCCGGTGAAGTCCTCGGTCACCGAGGCGGTGACGGTGAGGTCGCCGTCGGCGAGGTCCTCGATTTCATCCAGCAGGCGCATGATCGCGTTCTGGTTGCGCTCGTTCTTCTCGGCGGTTTCCCGCAGTTGCTGGTTGGTGGCGCGGACCATCACCAGGCCGATCAGGATGATCGAGGCCAGCGCCAGCAAGCCCAGCACATAGCCGCCGATCGTATCGAAACTGCGCCCACTGGCCAGGTTTTCAAAGCCGGTGGCCAGGAGCGAGGCTTCATCGAGCAGGGTTTGCGAGAGGTTGAAAATATTGTTCGCCGAGGCGCGGACCTGGAACAGTTGCGGCGAGGTTTCGAGGATCTCGTCCACGGAGCCTGAGACAAACTCGAACAGCTCGGCGATTTCTGTCAGGCGCGCCCGCGCATCGTGGTCCTCGACCTGGGTGATGCGCAGCCCGGGGTTGCCCTGGAGCATGCCGGTGAGCACCTGGCCGAAGCGGTTGGCATCGCGGCCAAAGGCATCGGCAGCCTGCACGGCAGTTTCGTCACCGGCCAGTACGGTGTTGACCGCCCCCAGGATACGCTCGGCCAGCAACGACTGACGCTGGGCCAGGGCCACCTGGCTGGCCGGGGCGCCGCGTTGCAGCAGGATATCCACGACCTTTTCCGATTCCATTTGCAGTTGCGGCACGGTTTCGGCCAGGGTCGCGGCAACTTGATGCAACGACAGCACGGTCTGTTCGCTGGCGAGGATCGCGTCGGTATTTTTCAGCAGCGCTTCCCAATCGGTCTGCACCGCCCGCATCTCTGTACGTACCGCACTCGGCGCGGCGGGCAGGCCGGTGTCCGGGTCGCCCTTCTTCAGGTAACCCCAGCGCCGGGCAAAGTCATTGCGCGCCTCCGCCAGCAACTTGAACGCGGCGGCCTTGCCGGCGGCCGCTTCGGTGGCGTTCTTGGCGATACGCTGGGACAGCACCCGCAACTCACCGGCGTGGCCGATGTACTGCTTGTCGTAGGTGGACTGGGTGTTGAGGTACGCGAAGTTGGCGAACAGCAACATGATGAATATGATCAGCGCAATAAACAGCACGATGATCTGCGAGCGGCTGCGCGAGACCGCCTGGGGTTTGGGCGTGGTAGCAGTGGTCATGCGGCAACATCCATGAAGCCAGGGGCCTGCGCCAGAGCGAAGGGGCTGAAGACCTGCCAGCGCTGATCAGCGTCGAACTGGCCGCGGATAAAGGACGCGCAGGCGGGGGCGCTGGGCAACAATGCGTCTTGTGCGAAATGCTGCATACCCACCACCTCGTCCACCAACAGCCCGATAAATATGTCTTGGTATTCCACGACCAATACCCGCCGTTGCTTACCTGTCTTGGGCAGCACATGGCCGAGGAAACCGCCGAGATCCATCACCGGCAGCAGGCGCCCACGCAGGTTAGCGACTCCTCTGATCCAGGTCTTGACCCCGGGCATTAAAGTGCAGCGCGGCTCATGCAGCACTTCGGCGACTTCGCCCATGGGCGCGACAAACCACTGTTCGCCCACGCGAAAGCCGATCCCGCTCCAGCCTTGCAGGCGGGTTTCCTGGGATGGCAGGTCGGCGGCCAGCAGGCGACAGCGGCGGTCGATGTCCAGCAGCAGCTCGAAGGCGGTCTGTGACTCGGTCATGATGGCGTGCCGTCAGCCGGCCAACACCTTGTTCAGGGTGGCGATCAGGGTTTCTTCGTCCACCGGCTTTGTCAGGTAATCCCTGGCGCCCTGGCGCTCGCCCCAGATCTTGTCGGTTTCCTGATCCTTGGTGGTAATGATGATGATCGGTATCGAGTTGATGCTCGGATCGTTGTGCTTGCTCAACTGGCGCGTGGCCTGGAAGCCGTTGAGGCCCGGCATGACGATATCCATCAACACCGCATCGGGCTTCTCCCGGGACGCAAGTGCCACGCCGTCGGCGCCATTTTCGGCCTTGAGGACCTGGTGCCCGTGCTTTTCCAGCATGCCGCTCAGCTTGTACATTTCGGTCGGCGAATCGTCGACGATCAGAACACGTGCCATGGTTTTCCCCACTACATTGGTAGACGCACGCCCTTGTGAGGTTGCGTCAGTGTGCTTGTTCTACTGCGGCGAAACCGGGCACGTAGGCCTTGATCGCACTCAGCAGTTCTTCCTTGCTGAAAGGCTTGGTCAAAAACTGATCGACACCGACGATGCGCCCCTTGGCCTTGTCGAACAGGCCGTCCTTGGAGGACAGCATGATCACCGGGATCGACTTGAACGCCGGGTTGTTCTTCACCAGGGCGCAAGTCTGATAGCCATCCAGGCGCGGCATCATGATGTCGACAAAGATAATGTGCGGGTGATGATCCACAATCCGGGCCAGGGCATCGAAACCATCGATGGCCGTGATGACATCGCACCCCACGTTCTTCAACAGGGTCTCGGCGGTGCGGCGGATCGTTTTCGAATCGTCGATCACCATCACTCTCAAGGCGTTGGAATGCTGTTCCATATCTGCTCTACCATCGCCACAGCGAATCGGTTTTCGGTGTGTACTGCCTGATACTGCCCAGAATGAGCGCCAGAAGCCTTGGAATTCAAGGGCCACTGCACCGTGGCAGTCTTTTTAGCACAGTCTCGTGGAGCAATCTATCGAGCGGCCCGCTAGGTGGTTTTTCCTTGACCCACAACAGCCGCAGCGCCACTCTGACGCCACTTTTATGCGCCCTAATTTGCTAGAGGAAATCCCCCATGAGCGTTCGCGTCGGCATTGTCATGGACCCTATCGCCAGCATTTCCTATAAAAAGGACAGCTCGCTGGCCATGCTCCTGGCCGCCCAGGCCCGCGGCTGGAGCCTGTTCTATATGGAACAGCGTGATCTTTACCAGGGCGACGGCCAGGCGCGTGCGCGGATGCGTCCGCTCGAGGTGTTTGCCAACCCTGAAAAGTGGTTCGAGCTGCAAGACGAAATCGACAGCCCCCTGAGCGACCTGGACGTGATCCTGATGCGCAAGGACCCGCCGTTCGACATGGAGTTCGTCTACTCCACCTACCTGCTCGAGCAGGCCGAGCGCGCCGGCGTGCTGATCGTCAACAAGCCGCAGAGCCTGCGCGACTGTAATGAAAAGCTGTTCGCCACGCTGTTCCCGCACTGCACGCCGCCGACCGTGGTCAGCCGCCGCGCCGATGTGCTGCGCGAATTCGCCGCCAAGCACGGCGATGTGATCCTCAAGCCGCTGGACGGCATGGGCGGCACCTCGATCTTCCGCCACCGCGCCGGCGACCCGAACCTGTCGGTGATCCTCGAAACCCTGACCGCCCTGGGCACCCAGCAGATCATGGGCCAGGCTTATCTGCCGGCGATCAAGGACGGCGACAAGCGCATCCTGATGATCGACGGCGAACCGGTGGATTATTGCCTGGCACGCATCCCGGCAGCCGGCGAGACCCGCGGCAACCTGGCGGCCGGCGGGCGTGGCGAAGCCCGGCCTTTGTCGGACAAGGACCGCTGGATTGCCTCCCAAGTCGGCCCGACGCTGCGGGAAAAAGGTTTGCTGTTTGTAGGCCTCGACGTAATTGGTGAACACCTCACCGAAATCAACGTCACCAGCCCGACCTGTATTCGCGAGATCGACAATGCATTTGGCACGAACATCGGCGAAATGCTGATGGCCGCGATTGAACGCAAGCTACAAGCCAAGTGACATAGAACAGCCGGACAGCCACCAACATTGCGTTATCATGCGCCACCTGTGAAACGCGCGATGTTGGTTTTCTTGTCATGACGCTCCCGTCCGATCTGCCCTTCGAACCCTCCCCAAGCGGCGTGCGCCCGGCTGATCGGCTCGGTTTTACCCTGTTTCTCGCGGCATTGATTCACCTGGTGCTGATTCTCGGCGTGGGTTTCACCATGGTCGAACCCAAGCAAATCACCAAGACCCTGGAAATTACCCTCGCCACGTTCAAGAGCGAAAAGAAGCCCGAGAAGGCCGATTTTCTCGCCCAGGACAATCAGCAAGGCAGCGGCACGCTGGACAAGAAAGCCGTGCCCAAGACCACTGAAGTGGCGCCGTTCCAGGACAACAAGGTCAATAAAGTCACCCCGCCGCCGGCCGCCAAGCCCGAAGTCAAGCAGACCGCGCCCAAGCCCGTGGTGACCACCGTCGCGCCGAAACCGCAAAAAGCCCCGACCCAACGCGAAAAATCCAAGACCGAGCCGCAACCCGAGCCCGTCAAGCCGGCGCCGACCTTCGACAGTTCGCAGCTCTCCGACCAGATTTCCAGCCTTGAAGCCGAACTGGCCAATGAGCAACAGCTCTACGCCAAGCGCCCGCGCATCTACCGCCTGAACGCGGCGTCCACCATGCGTGACAAAGGCGCCTGGTATAAGGACGAGTGGCGCAAGAAGGTCGAACGCATCGGCAACCTCAACTACCCGGACGAAGCCCGCCGCCAACAGATTTACGGCAATTTGCGCTTGTTGGTGTCGATCAACCGCGACGGCACGTTATATGAAGTGCAGGTGCTGGAATCGTCCGGCCAGCCGTTGCTGGACCAGGCCGCCCAGCGCATCGTGCGCCTGGCCGCGCCCTTCGCCCCGTTTACCGGCGACTTGAATGACGTGGACCGCCTGGAAATCATCCGCACCTGGCGGTTTGCCAAGGGCGATCGCCTGTCCAGCAACTGATAACCCCAATCAACACCAATCACTGTATGAGCGAGCTTGCTCGCGAAAAACCTCAACGATAACGAAGCGCTCCAGGCAGAACCGCGTCGCTTTCAAGTTTTTCGCGAGCAAGCTCGCTCCTACAGAAAAGCCGACGGCGCTGTATTCGGATCACTCCCAGCTTGTCAGTTCGCCCCTCCAACGCCACACTAGCGGACATGAAAAATGTCAGCCCGACCTACCTCAAGCACCAATTCCTGATCGCCATGCCCCATATGGCCGACCCGAACTTTGCGCAGACCTTGACCTACATCGTCGAGCACACGGCCAATGGTGCCATGGGGTTGGTGGTGAACCGCCCGCAGGAGCTGAACCTGGCCGATATCCTTGAGCAACTGCGCCCGGAGATCGACCCGCCGGCCCGTTGCCAGGGCGTGCCGATCTATATCGGCGGGCCGGTGCAGACCGATCGCGGTTTTGTACTGCACCCAACCGGGCCGAAATTCCAGGCCACGGTGGACCTCGACGGCGTGTCGCTGTCCACGTCCCAGGATGTGTTGTTCGCCATCGCCGACGGCGTCGGCCCCGAGCAGAGCGTGATCGCCCTCGGCTACGCCGGTTGGGAAGCCGGGCAGTTGGAGGCCGAACTGGCCAGCAACGCCTGGCTGACCTGCCCCTACGATGCCGACATTCTGTTCAACACCGCCTGCGAACTGCGCCTGGACGCAGCGGCTGCCAAGCTGCGGGTCAACCTCAGCCTGCTGACCAGCCAGGCGGGGCACGCCTGATGGCCTTGCGTCTGATCCTCGGCTTTGACTACGGCACCAAACAGATCGGCGTGGCAGTCGGCCAGGTCATCACCGGCCAGGCCCGCGAGCTGTGTACCCTCAAAGCCCAGAACGGCATACCGGACTGGAATCAGGTCGAAGCCCTGATCAAGGAGTGGAAGCCCGACGCGGTGGTGGTCGGCCTGCCCTTGAACATGGACGGCACCCCCAGCGACATGTGCCTGCGCGCCGAAAAGTTCGCGCGCCGCCTCAACGGCCGCTACAACCTGCCCTTTTATACCCACGATGAGCGCCTGACGACCTTCGAGGCCAAGGGTGAGCGCCGCGACCGTGGCGGGCAGAAAGGCAGCTACCGCGACAACCCGGTAGACGCCATCGCCGCCGCATTGCTGTTGCAGGGTTGGCTGGATGAAAACACCGCGTTATTTGAATCCTGACTGACGCGGCTTGCCGCGTCTTTTTACGTTTGAGCCCGGACCTTGCAGGCAACCCCTGCCGCGCAAGGCCTTGAAGGAGCGACCATGAGCCTGCCAAACCCCGCCGAACTGATCAGCCAGATGGCGATTCGCCTCAAGGCCCACCTGAAACACCGTGCCATCAGCGAGCCGCGCTTCATCGGCATCCGCACCGGCGGCGTGTGGGTGGCCCAGGCGCTGCTGGAAGAGTTGGGCAGCGATTCGCCGTTGGGTACGCTGGATGTGTCTTTCTACCGCGACGACTTCAGCCAGAACGGCCTGCACCCGCAAGTACGCCCGTCGGCCCTGCCGTTCGAGATCGAAGGCCAGCACCTGGTGCTGATCGACGACGTACTGATGAGCGGCCGCACCATCCGCGCCGCGCTGAACGAGTTGTTCGACTACGGCCGCCCCGCCAGCGTGACCCTGGTCTGCCTGCTGGACCTGGACGCCGGCGAACTGCCGATCAGCCCGGATGTGGTCGGCGCCACCCTGTCGCTTTCAGCCCAGCAGCGGGTAAAATTGTCCGGTCCCACGCCGCTCGTACTCGAACTGCAAGACCTTGCCCTTTAAACCGCCTTGTAAAGAGTCCCCGCGATGACGCCTCTAGATGCCAAGCGCCCGCTGCAGCTCAATGCTCAGGGCCAACTGCAACACTTCTTGTCCCTCGACGGTTTGCCCCGTGAGCTGCTCACCGAAATCCTCGACACCGCCGACTCGTTCCTCGAAGTCGGCGGTCGCGCGGTTAAGAAAGTCCCGCTGCTGCGCGGCAAAACCATCTGCAACGTGTTCTTCGAGAACTCCACGCGCACCCGCACCACCTTCGAACTGGCGGCCCAGCGGTTGTCAGCCGACGTGATCACGCTGAACGTGTCCACTTCGTCGGCGAGCAAGGGCGAAACCCTGCTCGACACCCTGCGCAACCTCGAAGCGATGGCAGCCGACATGTTCGTGGTACGCCACGGCGACTCCGGCGCCGCGCACTTCATCGCCGAGCACGTGTGCCCGCAGGTAGCGATCATCAACGGCGGCGACGGCCGTCACGCCCACCCGACCCAGGGCATGCTCGACATGCTCACCATCCGTCGGCACAAGGGCAGCTTTGAAAACCTCTCGGTGGCCATCGTCGGCGACATCCTGCACTCGCGGGTCGCGCGCTCGAACATGCTGGCCCTGAAAACCCTGGGCTGCCCGGATATCCGCGTGATCGCGCCGAAAACCCTGCTGCCCGTCGGCATCGAGCAGTACGGCGTGAAGGTCTACACCGACATGACCGAAGGCCTCAAGGATGTGGACGTGGTCATCATGCTGCGCCTGCAACGCGAACGCATGTCCGGTGGCCTGTTGCCGAGCGAAGGCGAGTTCTACCGCCTGTTCGGCCTGACCACCACGCGCCTGGCCGGGGCCAAGCCGGATGCCATCGTGATGCACCCGGGGCCGATCAACCGAGGGGTGGAGATTGAGTCGGCAGTGGCCGACGGCAACCAGTCGGTGATTCTCAACCAGGTGACCTACGGCATCGCCGTGCGCATGGCAGTGCTGTCCATGGCCATGAGCGGGCAAACCGCGCAACGTCAATTCGAGCAGGAGAAGGCCCAGTGAAGCTCAGCATTCTCGGCGCCCGCGTCATCGATCCGGCCAGTGGCCTGGATCAAGTCACCGATCTTCATCTGGAAGCCGGCAAGATCATCGCCATCGGCGCCGCGCCCAGCGCTTTCAACGCCACTGAAACCATCGACGCCAAGGGCCTGGTGGCCGCGCCTGGGCTGGTCGATCTGAACGTCGCCCTGCGCGAGCCGGGTTACAGCCGCAAAGGCAACATCAGCAGCGAAACCCGCGCCGCCGCCGCCGGTGGCGTCACCAGCCTGTGCTGCCCACCGCACACCAAGCCGGTGCTGGACACCTCGGCGGTGACCGAGCTGATCCTCGACCGCGCCCGCGAAGCCGGCAATTGCAAAGTGTTCCCCATCGGCGCCCTGAGCAAAGGCCTGGAAGGCGAACAACTGGCCGAACTGATCGCGCTGCGCGATGCCGGTTGCGTGGCCTTCGGCAACGGCCTGGAGAGCTTCCGCAGCACCCGCACGCTGTGCCGTGCCCTGGAATACGCGGCCACCTTCGACCTGACCGTGATCTTCCACTCCCAGGACCACGACCTGGCCGAAGGCGGCCTGGCCCATGAAGGCGCCGTGGCCAGCTTCCTCGGCCTGCCGGGCATCCCGGAGACCGCTGAAACCGTGGCCCTGGCCCGCGACCTGCTGCTGGTGGAACAAAGCGGCGTGCGTGCGCACTTCAGCCAACTGACCAGCGCCCGCGGTGTGGCCCTGATCGCCCAGGCCCAGGCCCGCGGTTTGCCGGTGACGGCAGACGTGGCGTTGTATCAGTTGATCCTGACGGACGAGGCACTGATCGACTTCTCCAGCCTGTATCACGTACAACCTCCGCTGCGCACCCGTGCCGACCGCGACGGCTTGCGTGCCGCGGTGAAGTCCGGCGTGGTGTCGGCGATCTCCAGCCATCACCAACCCCACGAGCGCGATGCCAAACTGGCACCGTTTGGCGCGACCGAGCCGGGTATCAGCAGCGTCGAGCTGTTGCTGCCGCTGGCAATGACGCTGGTGGAGGATGGCTTGTTGGACCTGCCGACGCTGCTGGCACGCCTGAGCACCGGCCCTGCCGAAGCCTTGCGCCTACCGGCGGGCAAGTTGACTGTGGGCGCCGCCGCGGATCTGGTGCTGTTCGATCCAGCCAGCTCGACGATTGCCGGTGAGCACTGGCTGTCCAAGGGCGAGAACTGCCCGTTCATCGGCCATAGCCTGCCGGCGAGCGTGCGCTACACGCTGGTAGACGGACGCATCAGCTACCGGGCCTAAAGCGGGCTCGGTAAAAAATGTGGGAGGGGGCTTGCCCCCGATGGCGGTGGACCAGTCAGCTTATCTGTAGCTGACCCACTGCTATCGGGGGCAAGCCCCCTCCCACATTAGGTTCTCTATAGAGCTTGAGAGATCAGCGCCCGCCTCTTAGCTCGGCGTTACGGATCGAAATCTGCGTATTCAACGTCCAGAAGTCATACAGCACCCCCAGCAGAAACAGACCGCCGGTCAGCAGGTAGAGCAGGCCAGTGATCCATTTGCCCTGGTACATCCGGTGTACACCGAACACCCCGAGAAACGCCAACAGGATCCAGGCCACGTTGTATTCGATCGGGCCGGCGGTAAAACGCAGGTCGGCTTCACGGTCCATGGCCGGAATCAGGAACAAGTCGATCAGCCAGCCAATCCCCAACAAGCCCAACGTGAAAAACCAGATCGTCCCGGTGACGGGCTTGCCGTAATAGAAGCGATGCGCTCCGGTAAAACCGAAAATCCAGAGCAGGTAACCGATCACCTTGCTGTGGGTGTCTTGCTGCGAAACATCCTGTCGATAGGTGTTCATGGAGTACCTCTTTGGCTGCGATAGATAAATTTTTTCACTTTCTTTGTGACTTTTTTACATGCGCCCGACGTATGGCCGATGGTATCTTCCCTCCCCTGAAAGCCTTATGCCACCTGACTTGTGTAGGACAATTGCGGCGATTCGTCGCGCATTTCCTGAGTTTGACCCCAAGGTTCAGTCGACAAACGGCCTGAGAACGACACAAAAAGCTGTTATAAAGTTGCGCGCAAACCCATAAGAGCCACGCCTAATGCGACCATTTTTCAAGACATGGCTAACCATTTGCCTATTAATGCCACTGGCCGCCCACGCCACCAATCGTGAGCAACGACTTCCTAACGTCAACGGTTTCACCCCTAAAGTTCACAGCACGCCCAGCACGGCCAAATCCGTAAAGCCCACCGTCAGCCGCCCGACTCAACTGAGCAAGGCCCACGGTAAGGCAGCACCCGGCCTGATGGCAGGCAACACCAAGCAAAGCGCCGTGCTCAGCCGCGCCGTTAATGTGCTCGGTACACCTTATCGTTGGGGCGGCAGCAGCCCAAGTAAAGGTTTTGACTGCAGCGGCCTGGTGAAATATGCGTTCAACAACGTTGCCGCCGTGGATTTACCGCGCACCTCCAACGCCATGGCCGCCGGCCACGGGCAGAAGGTTGATCGCAAGGACTTGAAACCGGGCGACCTGCTGTTCTTCAAATTGAAGAGCCGCCAGGTTAACCACGTTGCCATCTACCTGGGCAACGACCGCTTTATCCACGCACCGCGTCGTGGCAAGTCGGTCAGCATCGATACGCTGAAGAAGCCGTTCTGGGACAAGAACTACGTGATCGCCAAGCGGGTTCTGCCGAAAGAACAGAACAACCTGCGGATCGTCCAACGCTGATCTGAAGCTGGAATACAGTACCAATGTGGGAGGGGGCTTGCCCCCTCCCACATTTGATTTCATTGCCCACAAGACCTCATATGTCTGTCGGCACCCTCGCCTTCTCCCGCGCCTCTTCCCGGCTGATCACGCCCTCCGTGACCAACGCCTTCAAACTCATATCCAGCGTCTTCATCCCCAACGCCCCGCCGGTCTGCATCGCCGAGACCATCTGCGCCACCTTGTCTTCGCGGATCAGGTTGCGAATGGCCGGTGTGCTCAGCATGACTTCATGGGCCGCCACACGCCCACCGCCGATCTTCTTGACCAGCACCTGGGACACCACCGCCTGCAGCGACTCCGAGAGCATCGAGCGGACCATGGGCTTTTCCCCCGCCGGGAACACGTCCACCAGGCGATCCACGGTCTTGGCCGCCGACGCGGTGTGCAGGGTGCCGAAGACCAGATGCCCGGTCTCAGCCGCCGTCAGGGCCAGGCGGATGGTTTCCAGGTCACGCAGCTCCCCCACCAGAATCACATCCGGGTCTTGCCGCAGCGCCGAGCGCAAGGCTGCCGAAAAACTCTGGGTGTCGCGATGCACCTGGCGCTGGTTGATCAGAGACCGGTTGGGTTGGTGGATAAATTCGATGGGGTCTTCCAGCGTGAGGATGTGCTGGCGCCGATGCTGGTTGAGGTGATCGACCATCGCCGCCAGGGTGGTGGACTTGCCCGACCCGGTGGGCCCGGTCACCAGCACCAGGCCGCGCGGCAACTGGGCGATACGCTGGAACACCGCGCCCAACCCGAGGCTTTCCAGGCTCTGGACCTGCGCGGGGATGCTGCGAAACACCGCGCCCATGCCGCGCGCCTGCTGGAACACATTCACCCGGAATCGCCCCACGCCGGGCAGTTCGAAGGCGAAATCGGTTTCAAGAGATGTTTCGAAATCCTTTTGTTGATAGCGGTTGAGCAAAGGGCTGAGCAAATCGGCCACGTGAGTGGCTGACAGCGCCGGCCCATCCAGGGGCCATACCTCGCCATCCACCCGCAGCATCGGCGCCAGGCCGGCCGACAGGTGCAGGTCGGAGGCGCCTCGGTGCACGCTTTGCGTGAGTAATTCAGTGATATCCATAGGGCTTTCCATTTCCAGTAGAATGCCGCGGACTCCATATCCACGGGCGCATCCTGAATGTCGACGATAGCAGACAACATTGGCCTGGTTAGCCAGCGCATCCGCGCCGCAGCCGACGCCGTGCAACGTGACGCAAACAGCATCCACCTGCTGGCCGTGAGCAAAACCAAGCCCGCGCAAGCCGTGCGCGAAGCCTATGCCGCCGGGATGTGTGATTTCGGCGAAAACTACCTGCAGGAAGCCTTGGGCAAACAGGCCGAATTAACCGACCTGCCCTTGAGTTGGCACTTCATCGGCCCCATTCAATCGAACAAGACTCGCGCGATCGCCGAGAACTTCGCTTGGGTGCACTCCGTGGACCGTCTGAAAATTGCACAACGCCTGTCCGAACAACGCCCGGCCGACCTGCCGCCGTTGAACATCTGCATCCAGGTCAACGTCAGCGGCGAAGCCAGCAAGTCCGGCTGCACGCCCGCCGACCTGCCGGCCCTGGCCCAAGCGATCAGCGCCCTGCCGCGCGTAAAACTGCGTGGCCTGATGGCGATCCCTGAGCCGACGGAAGACCGCGCCGCGCAGGACGCAGCCTTCGCCACCGTCCGCGACCTGCAGGCCAGCCTGAACCTGCCGCTCGACACACTTTCCATGGGCATGAGCCACGACCTTGAGTCGGCCATCGCCCAAGGCGCCACCTGGGTGCGGATCGGTACCGCCCTGTTTGGCGCCCGCGACTACGGCCAGCCGTGAAATGGCTGACCTCCCACTGAATAAGGACCTGTCATGAGCAACACGCGTATTGCCTTTATCGGCGCCGGCAACATGGCGGCCAGCCTGATCGGCGGCCTGCGGGCCAAGGGCCTGCAAGCCCAACAGATCCGTGCCAGTGACCCCGGCGCCGAAACCCGCGCCCGCGTCAGCGCCGAGCACGGTATCGACACCTTCGCCGACAACGCCGAGGCCATCCAGGGCGTCGACGTGATCGTGTTGGCGGTCAAGCCGCAAGCCATGAAGGCCGTGTGCGAAAGCCTGCGCCCGAGCCTGCAGCCGCACCAACTGGTGGTGTCCATTGCCGCCGGCATCACCTGCGCCAGCATGACCAACTGGCTCGGCGCCCAGCCCATCGTGCGCTGCATGCCCAACACCCCGGCGCTGCTGCGCAAAGGCGTGAGCGGTTTGTATGCAACCGCCGAAGTCAGCGCCGAACAGCGCGACCAGGCTCAGACGCTGCTGTCCGCCGTAGGCCTCGCCGTGTGGCTGGAACAGGAGCAGCAACTGGACGCAGTGACCGCCGTGTCCGGCAGCGGCCCGGCGTACTTCTTCCTGCTGATCGAAGCCATGACCGCCGCCGGCGTGAAACTGGGCCTGCCCCAGGACATCGCCGAGCAACTGGCCGCGCAAACCGCCCTGGGCGCCGCGCAGATGGCCGTGTCCAGCGATGTGGATGCCGCCGAGCTGCGCCGCCGCGTGACCTCCCCCGGCGGCACCACGCAAGCCGCCATCGAATCGTTCCAGGCCGGGGGCTTCGAAGCCCTGGTGGAAACAGCACTGGGTGCCGCGGCACATCGTTCGGCCGAGATGGCCGAGCAACTGGGCAAATAGTCGTCCCCAACCTGCAACAGGACTAGATAGGAATCGAACATGCTCGGAATCAATGACGCTGCCATTTTCATCATCCAGACCCTAGGCAGCCTGTACCTGCTGATCGTGCTGATGCGCTTTATCCTGCAATTGGTGCGGGCGAACTTCTACAACCCGCTGTGCCAGTTCGTGGTGAAAGCCACCCAGCCGTTGCTCAAGCCCCTGCGCCGGGTGATCCCTAGCCTGTTTGGGCTGGACATGTCCTCGCTGGTACTGGCGCTGCTGCTGCAGATCCTGCTGTTCGCGGTGATCCTGACGCTCAGTGGCTACCAGGCCTTGACCCTCCTGCTGTTGCCATGGGCGTTGATCGGGGTTTTCTCGCTGTTTTTAAAGATCATCTTCTGGTCGATGATCATCAGCGTGATCCTCTCGTGGGTCGCACCCGGCAGCCGCAGCCCCGGGGCCGAGCTGGTCGCCCAGATCACCGAACCCGTGCTGGCGCCGTTCCGCCGCTTGATCCCCAACCTGGGCGGCCTGGATATCTCGCCGATCTTCGCGTTTATCGCGATCCAGCTCCTGCAAAGCTGGGTGATCCCGCGCCTTGCGTTCTACGCGTTCATGCCCAAAGAGCTGTTCGGGCTGATCTGATTCAACCCCGCTGGTGTGTCAGGGCCGGATAACCTCCGGCCTTTGCTTGCCGCTAGGGGCAGCGGTCTTTAGACTTACGCCTCATTTAAACGAGAGCAGGGTCGATGCCAGCTGCCTTCCCCCCCGATTCTGTTGGACTGGTCGTGCCCCAAGTGGCGCACTTCAGCGAACCGCTGGCCCTGGCCTGCGGCCGTTCGCTGCCAGCCTACGACCTGATCTATGAAACCTACGGCCAGTTGAACGCCACGGCGAGCAACGCCGTGCTGATCTGCCACGCCTTGTCCGGCCATCATCATGCCGCCGGCTTCCACAGCGTCGACGAGCGCAAGCCCGGCTGGTGGGACAGCTGCATCGGCCCCGGCAAACCCATCGATACCAACAAATTCTTTGTGGTCAGCCTGAACAACCTCGGCGGCTGCAACGGCTCGACCGGCCCCAGCAGCCTCAACCCGGAAACCGGCAAGCCCTTCGGCGCCGACTTCCCGGTGCTGACCGTGGAAGACTGGGTACACAGCCAGGCGCGTCTGGCCGACCGGCTGGGCATCCGGCAATGGGCCGCCGTGATCGGCGGCAGCCTCGGCGGCATGCAGGCCCTGCAGTGGACCATCACTTACCCCGATCGCGTGCGCCATTGCCTGGCCATCGCCTCGGCCCCCAAGTTGTCGGCGCAGAACATCGCCTTCAACGAAGTGGCGCGCCAGGCGATCCTGACCGACCCGGACTTTCACGGCGGCTCGTTCCAGGAAGCGGGCGTGATCCCCAAGCGCGGCTTGATGCTGGCGCGGATGGTCGGGCATATCACCTACCTGTCCGACGACTCCATGGGCGAGAAATTCGGCCGTGGCCTCAAGAGCGAGAAGCTCAACTACGACTTCCACAGCGTCGAGTTCCAGGTGGAAAGCTACCTGCGGTATCAGGGCGAAGAGTTCTCCGGGCGGTTTGACGCCAACACCTACCTGCTGATGACCAAGGCCCTGGACTACTTCGACCCGGCGGCCAACTTCGACGACGACCTGGCGAAAACCTTCGCGGGCGCGTCGGCCAAGTTCTGCGTGATGTCGTTCACCACCGACTGGCGCTTCTCGCCAGCCCGCTCGCGGGAACTGGTGGATGCCTTGATGGCGGCGAAGAAAGACGTCTGCTACCTGGAAATCGATGCTCCGCAAGGCCATGACGCCTTCCTGATCCCGATCCCTCGTTATCTGCAGGCGTTCAGTAACTACATGAACCGCATAATTTTGTGAGAACGCCATGAGAGCCGACCTGGAAATCATCCAAGACTGGATACCCGCCGGCAGCCGCGTGCTCGACCTTGGCTGCGGCGATGGCGAACTGCTGAGCTGGCTGCGCGACCACAAGCAAGTCACCGGCTACGGCCTGGAAAACGACCCGGACAACATCGCCCAGTGCGTGGCCAAGGGCATCAACGTGATCGAGCAGGACCTGGACAAGGGCCTGGGCAACTTTGCCAGCAACAGCTTCGACGTCGTGGTGATGACCCAGGCCTTGCAAGCGGTGCATTACCCGGACCGCATCCTCGACGAAATGCTGCGCGTCGGCCGCCAGTGCATCATCACCTTCCCCAACTTCGGCCACTGGCGCTGCCGCTGGTACCTGGCCACCAAGGGCCGCATGCCGGTCTCGGATTTCCTGCCGTACACGTGGTACAACACACCGAACATCCACTTTTGCACCTTCGAAGACTTCGAAGCCCTGTGTAGCGAGCGGGAAGCCAAGGTGATCAACCGCCTTGCCGTCGATCAACAGCACCGCCACGGCTGGGCGAGTAAACTATGGCCCAACCTGTTGGGTGAAATCGGGATTTACCGGGTCAGCAGCCCGGGCCTGACGGACCACAAGATCGCCGTCTAACTATTTTCGAGGAAGACGAATATGAGACGCCTGGCTGTATTTCTACTCACCGCGTGCCTGGGCGTCAGCGCCATGGCCGCCGATGCCATCGACAGTAAGCGCCAGAAAGAATTTGGCGATATCACCGTGCACTACAACACCTTCACTTCCAGCTTCCTGCAACCCGAAACGGCCCAGGCTGTCGGCGTGGTACGCAGCAAGAACAAGGGATTGATCAACGTGGCCGTGGTCAAGGGCGTGACGCCCGTGGCCGCGCAAGTGACCGGCACGATCAAGGACCTGAGCGGTAGGAGCGAAATCCTGACGTTCAAACAGATTACCGAGAAAGGTGCGATCTATTACCTCGCGCCCTACAACGTACCGCAACAGGAAGTACGAGTTTTCACCATCAATGTTGAAACCGGCGGCAAGGCCCATGGTTTCCAATTCAACCAGGAACTGTTTCCGGCAGAATGATGAACCTGACTCAACTCGTGCTGGCCAGCCATAACGCCGGCAAACTCAAAGAACTCCAGGCCATGCTCGGCGAGTCCGTGCAACTGCGCTCGATCGGCGAGTTCAGCCAGGTCGAGCCGGAAGAGACCGGCCTGTCGTTCGTCGAAAACGCGATCCTCAAAGCGCGCAACGCCGCACGCCTCTCCGGCCTGCCGGCGCTGGCGGACGACTCGGGCCTGGCGGTGGACTTCCTCGGCGGCGCCCCCGGCATCTACTCGGCGCGTTATGCCGACGGTAAAGGCGACGCGGCGAACAACGCCAAGCTGCTCGACGCCCTCAAGGACGTGCCGGATGCCGAGCGCGGCGCGCAGTTCGTCTGTGTGCTGGCCCTGGTGCGGCATGCCGATGATCCGCTGCCGATCCTCTGCGAAGGCCTGTGGCACGGGCGCATCCTGCATGCGGCCAGCGGCGCGCATGGGTTTGGCTACGACCCGCTGTTTTGGGTGCCGGAGCGCAATGTCTCCAGCGCCGAACTGAGCCCGGCCGACAAAAACCAGATCAGCCACCGCGCCCGCGCCATGGCTTTGCTGCGCCAGCGCCTGAGCTTGAAATGACCGAGAACACCTCTGCGCAGCCGCTGATCCACGGCGGCGCGCAAACACCCCGTGCGGCCCTGCCCCAATTGCCGCCCCTGGCGCTGTACATCCACATCCCGTGGTGCGTGCGCAAATGCCCTTATTGCGACTTCAACTCCCACACCGCCAGCCCGGCGTTGCCGGAAGAAGAGTACGTCGACGCGCTGCTGGCCGACCTCGATCAGGACCTACACGCCGTTTATGGTCGGGAGCTGAGCTCGATCTTCTTCGGTGGCGGCACGCCGAGCCTGTTCAGTGCCGCCGCGCTGGGCCGCCTGCTCAAGGGTGTACAAGCGCGCATCCCGTTTGCCGACGACATCGAGATCACCCTGGAAGCCAACCCGGGGACGTTCGAGCAAGAGAAATTCGTGGCTTACCGCAAGCTGGGAATCAATCGCCTGTCCATCGGCATCCAGAGCTTCCAGCAGGAAAAACTCGAAGCCCTGGGCCGCATCCACAATGGCGATGAAGCCGTGCGCGCCGCCGGTATGGCGCGCCAGGCCGGGTTCGACAACTTCAACCTGGACCTGATGCACGGTTTGCCCGATCAGTCCCTGGACGACGCCCTGAGCGACCTGCGCCAGGCCATCGCGCTCAAGCCGACGCATTTATCGTGGTACCAACTGACCCTGGAACCCAACACCGTCTTCTGGAACCAACCGCCGACGCTGCCGGAAGACGACACCCTGTGGGATATCCAGGAAGCCGGTCAGGCGCTGCTGGCCGAACACGGTTACGCGCAATATGAAGTCTCGGCTTATGCGCAACCGGGGCGTGCGGCGCGACATAACCTCAATTACTGGAGTTTTGGGGACTTTATCGGCATCGGTGCCGGCGCCCACGGCAAACTCAGCCACCCGGACGGGCGCATCGTCCGTACCTGGAAGACCCGCGCACCGAAGGACTACCTAAACCCGGACAAAAGTTTCCTGGCCGGCGCGAAGGAACTGACCAACGAAGAGCTGCCGTTCGAGTTCCTGATGAACGCCCTGCGCCTCACCGAAGGCGTCGACGCCAGGCTCTACGCCGAACGCACCGGGCTGACCCCGACGAGCCTCGCGCAAGGCCGCACCGAAGCAGAACAAAGTGGCTTAATGCAGGTCGAACCGTCACGCCTGGCGGCGACCGGCCGCGGGCAACTCTTTCTCAATGACCTGCTGCAGAAGTTTTTGAGCTGATCGCTCTTAAGGAAATCGAATGGATTTGGTACTCGACCTGCTCGCCACCGTGTCCCGCTGGAGCCGCAGCAACCTGTCGGAAATCTCCCTGGCCCTCGTCGGCTGCCTGTTGGTGCTGTTCGGCGCCGATATCAAAGGCTGGGTCGAAGCCCGCCTGGGCAGCATCGCCGGCGCCTTGCGCGTACCGTTGATGGCCCTGCTGTGCATGATCGGCAGCGGCGCGGCGCTGATCTACGCCACCCCGTGGATTGTGCGGGGGTTGAGCCAGTTCAATAACTACAGCCTGGCGCCGGTATTGGTGGTGGTGCTGGTATTGATCGGCGTCGTCGCCGACCGCCGCTGATCCCAAACCCAACACAGATACAAATGTGGGAGGGGGCTTGCCCCCGATAGCGGTGGGTCAGCCATAGAGTGGTTGACTGACACTCTGCTATCGGGGGCAAGTCGAATCGTCGCACCGCCCCTCCCACATTTTTATCGCATTCCAAGCCAATGACTTGTCAGTCGACTTTCTCGAACTTCAAATCCCACACCCCATGCCCCAACCGCTCGCCGCGGCGTTCGAACTTGGTGATCGGGCGCTCCGTCGGGCGTGGCACGCATTTGCCGTCTTCGGCCAGGTTGCGGTAGCCGGGGGCGACGTTCATCACTTCCAGCATGTATTCCGCGTAGGGTTCCCAGTCGGTGGCCATGTGCAGGATGCCGCCGACTTTCAGCTTGCTACGCACCAACTCGGCGAAGGACGCCTGGACGATGCGGCGCTTGTGGTGACGGCTTTTGTGCCATGGGTCCGGGAAAAACAGCATCAGGCGGTCGAGGCTGTTGTCGGCGATGCAGCGGTTGAGCACTTCAATCGCGTCGCAGTCGTACACCCGCAGGTTGGTCAACCCCTGAGTCAGTACGCCATTGAGCAGCGCGCCGACACCCGGGCGGTGGACTTCCACACCGATGAAATCCTGTTCCGGTGCGGCGGCGGCCATTTCCAGCAGGGAGTGGCCCATGCCGAAGCCGATTTCCAGGGAGCGCGAGGCCGAACGGCCGAACACTTGGTCATAGTCCACCGGCGCATCGGCCAGGGGCAGGACGAACAGCGGCGTGCCTTGCTCCAGGCCCTTTTGCTGGCCTTCGGTCATGCGACCGGCGCGCATCACAAAACTCTTGATGCGGCGGTGCTTGGACTCGTCGCCCTGTTCCACGGTGTTCGGCGTTTCGTTTGATTCAGTCATCAATGGCTCTTACTTGATCAGACCATCCAGCGGCGAGGAGGCGCTGGCGTAGAGTTTTTTCGGCATGCGCCCGGCGAGGTAGGCCAGGCGGCCCGCGACGATGGCGTGTTTCATGGCTTCGGCCATCATGATCGGCTGTTGGGCATTGGCGATGGCCGAATTCATCAGCACCGCTTCGCAGCCCAGTTCCATGGCGATGGTGGCGTCGGAGGCAGTGCCCACGCCGGCATCCACCAGCACCGGGATCTTGGCTTCTTCGAGGATGATCTGCAGGTTGTACGGGTTGCAGATCCCAAGGCCAGTGCCGATCAGCCCGGCCAGCGGCATCACGGCAATGCAGCCGATTTCGGCCAGTTGGCGAGCGATGATCGGGTCATCGCTGGTGTAGACCATCACGTCGAAGCCTTCCTTGACCAGGGTTTCGGCGGCCTTGAGGGTTTCGATCACGTTGGGGAACAGGGTTTTCTGGTCGGCCAGCACTTCCAGCTTCACCAGGTTGTGGCCGTCAAGCAGCTCACGGGCCAGGCGGCAGGTGCGCACGGCTTCGATGGCGTCGTAGCAACCAGCGGTGTTCGGCAGGATGGTGTAGCGGTCCGGCGGCAAGATATCCAGCAGGTTCGGTTCGCCCGGGTTCTGGCCGATGTTGGTGCGGCGCACGGCCACGGTCACGATCTCGGCGCCCGAGGCTTCGATGGCCAGGCGGGTTTCTTCCATATCGCGATACTTGCCGGTGCCGACCAGCAGACGGGACTGGTAGGTACGACCGGCCAGGACGAAGGGCTTGTCGCTACGAACGATGCTCATGGGAAATCCTCGATAGGGGGATGAGGTTCTGCAGAATTCAGACGGGCGACTAGCCGCCGCCGATGGCTTGGACCACTTCGACCCGATCACCCTCGGTGAGCGCGGTCTCGGCGTGTTGGCTACGCGGGACGATATCCTGGTTGAGTTCCACTGCGACGCGACGCCCGGTCAGGTCCAGACGGGTCAGCAGGGCCGCGACTGTGCCGCCGTCGGGCAGTTCATAGGGTTCGCCGTTCAACTGAATGTGCATGCCATGGGCCGCCATCGTTTTTAGGGGCAAGCATTCTAGCCCGATTGGGGCCGGAGGTCAGCTCCAAGCGTCAGGCGGCCTGTTGCAAACGCCAGGCGGCCAGCCCCAACAAGAACCAGCCCAGCAGGAAGGCCAGGCCGCCAAATGGCGTGATGATACCGAGCTTGCTGATGCCGGTCATCGTCAGCACGTACAGGCTGCCGGAGAACAGCAGGATGCCGACGACAAACGACACACCCGCCCACGTGACCAGGCGCCCAGGCAGGTGCGCGGCGAGCAGCGCCACGCCGAACAGCGCCAGGGTGTGGACCAATTGGTAGGTCACGCCGGTATGGAAAATCGCCAGGTACTCGGCGCTCAGGCGGTTTTTCAGGCCGTGGGCGGCGAACGCACCGAGAGCGACACCGGTGAAGCCGAAAAAGGCAGCCAACATCAGAAAGCCACGCAGCATGAGGAACTCCAGTCAGACTCATTGGGCAGGGTCTGTATAATGGCCCGCTCAACGGGTTCGGCCAAGCCATCTCTATGCTGCGTGTCCTCTTCAATCGTTTTCTCAAAGCCGTGAAATGGTTTGCCATCGGCAGCGTGCTGCTGGTGCTGCTGTTTCGTGTCGTACCGCCGCCGTTCACCGCGCTGATGGTGGAGCGCAAGATCGAGTCCTGGTTTGACGGCGAGCCGATTGACCTGCAGCGCACCTGGGTGCCGTGGGATGAGATCTCCGACGACCTCAAAGTGGCGGTGATGGCGGGTGAAGACCAGCGCTTTCCCCAGCATTGGGGCTTCGATTTCGGCGCGATCCAGGCGGCGATCCTGCATAACGAGCGCGGCGGCTCGATCCGTGGCGCCAGTACGCTGAGCCAGCAGGTGTCGAAGAACCTGTTCCTGTGGGCCGGCCGCAGTTATCTGCGCAAAGGCCTGGAGGCCTGGTTTACCGGGCTGATCGAAGTACTGTGGCCCAAGCAGCGGATTCTTGAGGTGTACCTCAACAGCGTGGAATGGGATGAAGGGGTGTTCGGTGCGCAAGCGGCGGCGCAGCATCACTTTGGGGTGAGTGCCAAGGGACTTTCTCGGCAGCAGGCCAGCTACCTGGCGGCGGTGCTGCCCAATCCGCGAGTGTGGAGCGCTAGCCATCCGACGGCCTATGTGGCGCGGCGGGCAGCGTGGATTCGCCAGCAGATGGGCCAGCTAGGTGGGGATGGTTACTTGATGGAGCTGAACAACTCGCGCAAGGCGCCCTGGTCCAACTGACACAACACAGAAATAAATGTGGGAGGGGGCTTGCCCCCGATAGCTGAGTGTCAGTCGACATCAAGGTGACTGATCCATTGCTATCGGGGGCAAGCCCCCTCCCACAGTTTTAAGCGGCGATCGACAGCTTCAGCTTGTTCATCGCGCTTTTCTCAAGCTGACGAATCCGCTCGGCCGACACGTTGTACTTCTGCGCCAAGTCGTGCAGCGTGGCTTTTTCTTCGGCCAGCCAGCGCTGGTAGAGGATGTCACGGCTGCGGTCGTCCAGCACTTCCAGCGCTTCGTGCAGGTTGTGGTTGGAGTTGTCGCTCCAATCGGCATCTTCGAGTTGACGCGCCGGGTCGTACCGGTGGTCTTCCAGATAGTTGGCCGGCGATTGGAAGGCGCTGTCGTCGTCCGCTTCAGCGGCCGGGTCGAAGGCCATGTCATGGCCGGTCAGGCGGCTTTCCATCTCGCGCACTTCACGCGGTTCCACACCGAGGCTTTCGGCCACGCGGTGGACTTCCTCGTTGTTCAGCCACGCCAGGCGTTTTTTCTGGCTGCGCAGGTTGAAGAACAGCTTGCGCTGGGCCTTGGTGGTCGCGACTTTCACGATGCGCCAGTTGCGCAGGATGAACTCGTGGATTTCCGCCTTGATCCAATGCACGGCGAACGACACCAGGCGCACACCCATTTCCGGGTTGAAGCGCTTCACAGCCTTCATCAGGCCGACGTTGCCTTCCTGGATCAGGTCTGCCTGGGCCAGGCCGTAGCCGCTATAACTACGGGCGATATGTACGACAAAACGCAGGTGGGCGAGCACCATCTGCCGAGCCGCCCCCAAATCCTGCTCATAATAGAGACTCTCGGCCAGTTCACGCTCCTGCTCCGGCGTCAGCAATGGAATGCTGTTAACCGTATGCACATAAGCCTCAAGGTTCGCACCCGGGGCCAAGGCATAGACAGGTTGCAAAGAAGTGGTCATACGAAAAAACCTCCGACTCACATAACTCGTGCAGTTCAGCACTGCGAAAATTGACCGGGAACCGTAAGACAAGTTCCCTAAACCACTGATACGGTCAATACAAACGAAACCACATTAATCTGACATTAACTACTTCGGTGCCAGCTCACGTAAATGCCGTGCGACCGCAATCCAAGCACCGATATACCCCAACAAGACCGCGCCAAGCAAGAGCGACAGACCATCGGCGACCGGCACTCCGGCCAGGGCGAAATCACTGCCGTACAAGCCGGCCAGCCCGATGACTGCGTCGTTCAGCCAGTCCAGGCCGAACGCCAATAAACCCCAGGACAAAATCCCCGCACCGAAGCCATAAAGCGCGCCCATGTACAGAAAAGGCCGACGCACATAGCTGTCCGTGCCGCCGACCAGTTTAATCACTTCTATCTCGGTGCGGCGGTTTTCAATATGAAGACGAATGGTATTACCTATCACCAAAAGTAATGCAGACACCAACAATACCGTCAGGCCGAACACAAAGCGGTCACCCAGCTTGAGAATCGCCGCCAGGCGCTCCACCCAGACTAGATCAAGTTGCGCCTGTTGCACCTTGGGCATCTCTGCGAGTTTTTGTCGCAGGGCTTCCAGCGCTGGCTTGTCGACTTCATTGGGCGTCACCAGCACCACGCCCGGCAGTGGGTTCTGCGGCAGCTCTTTGAGCGCCTCACCCAAGCCCGACTGTTGCTGGAATTCCTCAAGGGCCTGATCGCGGCTGATGTACTCGGCATCCGCCACGCCCGGCAGGTTCTTGATCTCTTCGCGCAAGGCCTCGCCATCTTTGGCGCTGGCATCCAGGTTCAGGTACAGCGAAATCTGCGCTGCGCGCTGCCAGGAACCGCCAAGGCGCTCCACATTATTAAGCAGCAGTGACAAGCCCATCGGCAGGCTCAAGGCCACGGCCATCACCATGCAGGTGAAAAAGCTGCCGATTGGTTGCTTGCCCAGGCGGCGCAGGCTGTCGAGCAGGCTGGCACGGTGGTTTTCAACCCAGGCGCGCAGCAGCGTGGCGAAGTCCGGGCCATCGTCTTCGTCGTGTTTTTTCTTTTTCGGTTGCGGGTCGGCCGGTTTCGGCGCCACGCGCTCGGAAACCTTGGGGCTGCGTGTCGCACTCATACGCCGGCCTCCCCGTCACCGATCAGGCGACCGCGTTGCAGGGTCAGCATGCGATGGCGCATACGCGCGATCAGTGCCAGGTCGTGACTGGCGATCAGCACGCTGGTGCCCAGACGATTGATGTCTTCGAACACGCCCATGATCTCGGCCGCCAGGCGCGGGTCGAGGTTACCGGTGGGTTCGTCCGCCAGCAGCAAGGCCGGGCGGTGGACGATGGCGCGGGCAATGCCGACGCGCTGTTGCTGGCCGGTGGACAGGTCGCCGGGATAGAGGTCAGTCTTGTCCGACAGCGCCACGCGCTCCAGGGCCGAGTCCACACGCTTGATGATTTCGGCCTTGGACAGCCCGAGGATCTGCAACGGCAACGCAATGTTATTGAACACCGTGCGATCGAACAGCAACTGGTGGTTCTGGAACACCACGCCGATCTGGCGGCGCAGGAACGGAATCTGCGAATTGCTGATGGTGGCCAGGTCCTGGCCGGCCAGCAGCAGTTTGCCGGTGGTCGGGCGTTCCATGGCCAGCAGCAGGCGCAACAGGGTACTTTTGCCGGCACCCGAATGGCCGGTGACAAACAAGAATTCGCCGCGACGCACTCGAAAGCTCAGCTCATGCAAGCCGACATGCCCGTTGGCGTAGCGCTTACCGACCTGTTCGAATCGAATCATGAACGCTCCCGCTCGGCAAACAGTGCCTGGACAAAGGGTTCGGCTTCAAAGGTGCGCAGGTCGTCGATACCTTCACCGACGCCGATATACCGAATCGGCAACCCGAACTGCTTGGCCAGGGCGAAGATCACGCCGCCCTTGGCCGTGCCGTCGAGCTTAGTCAATGCCAGGCCGGTCAGTTGCACCGTCTGGTGGAATTGTTTGGCCTGGCTGATGGCGTTCTGGCCCGTACCGGCGTCGAGCACCAGCAAGACTTCGTGCGGAGCCTCGCCGTCGAGCTTGCCGATCACGCGGCGCACTTTCTTCAGTTCTTCCATCAGATTGTCTTTGGTGTGCAGGCGACCGGCGGTATCGGCGATCAGCACATCAATGTTACGGGCCTTGGCGGCTTGCACGGCATCGAAGATCACCGAAGCGGAATCGGCGCCGGTGTGCTGGGCGATGACCGGGATCTTGTTGCGCTCACCCCAGACCTGCAGCTGCTCGACGGCGGCGGCGCGGAAGGTGTCGCCGGCGGCGAGCATGACTTTCTTGCCTTCCAGTTGCAGCTTCTTGGCCAGTTTTCCGATGGTCGTGGTCTTGCCGGCGCCGTTGACGCCGACTACCAGGATCACGAACGGTTTTTTCGGAGTGATCACCAGCGGCGCTTCGACCGGCTTGAGCATCGCGGCCAGCTCGGCCTGCAGGGATTTGTACAGCGCATCGGCGTCGGTCAACTGCTTGCGCGCGACCTTCTGGGTCAGGCTCTGGATGATCACGGCGGTGGCTTCGACGCCCACGTCGGCGGTCAGCAGGCGAGTCTCGATGTCTTCCAGCAGTTCGTCATCGATGGTCTTTTTGCCCAGGAACAGGCTGGCCATGCCTTCGCCGATGGTCGCGCTGGTTTTGCTCAGGCCTTGCTTGAGGCGGGCGAAGAACCCGGTTTTGCTCGGTTCGGCGGCAACAACGGGCTCGGCAGGCGGCTCGATCACGGTGGGCGCGGCGACCACAACAGGCGCGGGAGTCGGCTCGACCGCCACCGGTTCAACCAGCGGAATCGGCGGCGTCACATGCTCGGCCTGCACATCGTCGACCAGTGCCACG
Source organism: Pseudomonas marginalis (assembly GCF_024169655.1). Classification (GTDB taxonomy): domain Bacteria; phylum Pseudomonadota; class Gammaproteobacteria; order Pseudomonadales; family Pseudomonadaceae; genus Aquipseudomonas; species Aquipseudomonas paraveronii. The sequence continues at coordinate 5,865,590 of NZ_JALJWV010000001.1, forward strand.
GGCTCTTCGGCCACCGGCAGTTCCAGCCACGGCTTGTGCTCGGGCTCGGCTTGCACCACCGGCGCCGGCGGTGCGGCGTCTACGACGGGCTCAGGGATCGGCTCAGATTGAACCTGCGGCTGTTCGACGACGGTTTCCTGCGGCTTTTTGCGCAGCCATCCGAACAGGCCTTTTTTCTCGCCAGCCGCAGCTGGGCTCTTCTTGTCGTCGTTGGAACCAAACATGGAGGACGGCTATCTCAAGGTAGCGACGCGCCAAGGGCGCCTCGGTAAATAAAAATTCGATGCAGAACAGACTGTTTTAACGCCCGCTCGTTCATGCGCAACATTTTGTAAGGCGTAAATAAGCGCCTCAACAAATCGATTCAATATGGAATTGAAGCGACAACATCGGCGAAAAGCTGAAGATTGTCGGGGAAAACCGTAGCAAACCTCAAAATTCCTACAACTGAATCCAGAACGGTATGACGACCGCAGTGGCCGTCCCCAAATCGGATCAGTATCCTAGCACCTCCTCGCCCGCCGACGCTAAGACCAAGCGGGCAGCCCAACAGGTTTAAAAACGAATGAATGCTCTAGCCCGCCGCGCCGCAGGCCTGCTGCTCAGCACAGTTTGTCTGCCCCTCTCAGCCTTGGCTGCCGACCCACAACCCACCCATGAATTCACCCTGGATAACGGCCTCAAAGTGGTCGTGCGCGAAGATCATCGCGCGCCGGTGGTGGTTTCCCAGGTCTGGTACAAAGTCGGTTCGAGCTACGAAACCCCGGGCCAGACCGGCTTGTCCCACGCCCTGGAACACATGATGTTCAAGGGCAGCGCCAAGGTCGGCCCCGGCGAAGCCTCGCTGATCCTGCGCGACCTGGGCGCCGAAGAAAACGCCTTCACCAGCGACGACTACACCGCCTATTACCAGGTGCTGGCGCGTGACCGCCTGGGTGTCGCCTTCGAACTCGAAGCCGACCGCATGGCCAGCCTGCGCCTGCCGGCCGACGAGTTCAGCCGCGAGATCGAGGTAATCAAGGAAGAACGCCGCCTGCGCACCGACGACAACCCGATGTCCAAGGCCTTCGAGCGCTTCAAGGCCATGGCCTTCCCGGCCAGCGGCTACCACACGCCGACCATCGGCTGGATGGCCGACCTGGAACGCATGAAGGTCGAAGAGCTGCGCCACTGGTACCAGTCCTGGTATGTGCCGAACAACGCCACCCTGGTAGTCGTGGGCGACGTGACCCCGGACGAGGTGAAGAACCTGGCCCAGCGCTACTTCGGCCCAATCCCCAAGCGTGATGTGCCGCCGGCCAAGATCCCGCTGGAACTGGCCGAGCCCGGCGAGCGCTTGCTGACCATGCATGTGCAAACCCAACTGCCGAGCGTGATCCTGGGCTTCAACGTGCCCGGCCTGGCCACCGCGCCAGACAAACGCTCGGTACAAGCCCTGCGCCTGATCTCGGCCCTGCTCGATGGCGGCTACAGCGCCCGTATTTCGGAACAGTTGGAACGCGGTGAAGAGCTGGTATCCGCCGCCTCCACCCACTACGACGCCTACACCCGCGGTGACAGCCTGTTCACCCTGAGCGCCACGCCGAACCAGCAGAAGAAAAAGACCATCGCCCAAGCCGAAGCCGGCCTGTGGCGGCTGCTGGAGGAACTCAAAGCCAAGCCGCCGACCGCCGAAGAGCTGGAGCGTATCCGCGCTCAGGTCATCGCCGGCTTGGTCTACCAGCGTGATTCCATCACCAGCCAGGCCACCGCCATCGGCTCCCTGGAAACCGTCGGCCTGTCCTGGAAACTGATGGACACCGAACTGGCCGACCTGCAAAGCGTGACCCCGGACGATATCCAGAAGGCCGCACGTACTTACTTCACCCGCGAACGTCTCAGCGTCGCCCATGTCCTGCCTGAGGAGACCGCTCATGAGTGATCGCAAACGCAGCCTGATCCTGCCCGGCCTGATCGCCGTCACCTTGATCGCGGCGAGCGCCGTGTACTTCCTGCGCCCCAGCGAATCCGTCGCCAGCCCGGCCCTGGAAAAAGCCCAGTCGGCCAACACGCTGCAATCCCTGGCGGAACTGGACGGCAAGGCGCCGACCAACCGCAAGCTCGACGTGCAAACCTGGAACACCGCCGAAGGCGCCAAGGTGCTGTTCGTCGAAGCCCACGAATTGCCGATGTTCGACATGCGCATCCTGTTCGCCGCCGGCAGCAGCCAGGACGGCGACGTCCCGGGCGTGGCGCTGATGACCAACGCCATGCTCAACGAAGGCGTGCCAGGCAAGAATGTGAGCCAGATCGCCAGCGGCTTTGAAGGCCTCGGTGCAGACTTTGGCAATGGCGCTTTCCGCGACATGGCACTGGTCTCCCTGCGCGGTCTGAGCGACAGCGACAAGCGCGACGCCGCCCTGGCGCTGTTTGACCAGGTGATCGGCAAACCGACCTTCCCCGCCGACTCCCTGGCGCGCATCAAGAACCAGATCCTCGCCGGCTTTGAGTACCAGAAGCAGAACCCCGGCAAACTGGCGAGCCTGGAGCTGTTCAAGCGCCTGTACGGCGACCACCCGTATGCTCACCCGAGCGAAGGCACGGCCGAGAGCGTTCCGAAGATCACCCAGGCACAGTTGCAGGCATTCCACGCCAAGGCATATGCCGCGGGTAACGCGGTGATTGCTGTGGTGGGCGACCTGACCCGCGCCGAGGCCGAAGCCATGACCGCCAAGGTCTCTGCATCACTGCCCAAAGGCCCGGCCCTGGCGAAGATCGCCCAGCCGACCGAGCCCAAGGCCGGCTTGAGCCATATCGAGTTCCCATCCAAGCAGACGCACCTGCTGTTCGCCCAACTGGGCATCGATCGCACCGACCCGGACTACGCCGCCCTGTCCCTGGGCAACCAGATCCTCGGCGGCGGTGGCTTCGGCACCCGCTTGATGAGTGAAGTCCGCGAGAAGCGCGGCCTGACCTACGGCGTCTACTCCGGCTTCTCACCGATGCAGGTGCGCGGCCCGTTCATGATCAACCTGCAGACCCGCGCGGAAATGAGCGGCGGCACCCTGCGCCTGGTGGAAGAGGTGCTGGCCGACTACCTCAAGACCGGCCCGACGCAAAAGGAGCTGGATGACGCCAAGCGCGAGCTGAGCGGCAGCTTCCCGCTGTCCACCGCAAGCAACGCCGATATCGTCGGGCAGCTGGGCGCCATGGGTTTCTACAACCTGCCGCTGAGCTATCTGGAAGATTTCATGAAACAATCCCAGGCCCTGACCGTAGAACAGGTCAAAGCGGCTTTGAACAAACACCTGAGCGCCGACAAGATGGTCATCGTGACCGCCGGCCCGACGACTGCGCAAAAGCCACTACCGCCCCCCACTGATAAACCTGCCGAGCAGCCGCTCGGGGTTCCGGAGCATTAATGGCCAGTTCATCTCGCCCGAAAAAACCTGTCCACAACGTGCATAACGGTGTGGGCCAACTGCGCATCATTGGCGGTGAATGGGGCAGCCGCAAGCTCAGCTTCCCCGACGTCGTGGGCCTGCGCCCAACGCCGGATCGCGTGCGTGAAACCCTGTTCAACTGGCTGGCGCCGTACATCGCCGGGGCCAAGGTACTCGACCCGTTTGCCGGCAGCGGCGCGCTGTTCCTCGAGGCGTTGTCCCGTGGCGCGGCCCAGGCACAGGCGCTGGATGCCAGCAATGTGGCGGTGTCCAGCCTCAAGGAACACCTGGGCACCCTGCGCTGCACCAACGGCCAGGTGCAGACCGCCGACGCGTTGCGCTACCTGGAAACCCAGGCCGCCAGCGAATACGACGTGGTGTTCCTCGACCCGCCGTTCAACCAGAACCTGCTGCCGACCGTGTGCGCGTTGCTGGAAGAGCGCCAATGGCTGGCGCCGGACGCGTGGATCTACACTGAAAGCGAAAGTGCGCCATCCAGCCTGGGCCTGCCCGGGAGCTGGCGCCTGCACCGGGAACAGAAATCCGGGCGGGTGTATTACGCGCTGTGGCAGCGCTCGGTACAGCCAGCGGCCTAAACCTGTGGCGAGCGGGCTTGCTCGCTCGCCACAGTGTGTTCGCGTGCCACAGAGAGTGTCATGACCCCTTCTTCAGACCTGTTCAAACCCGCCTTCGGCCTCGGCAATCCACACCTGCAAACGCTGTGGGGCCCGCTGTGGCGCCCCACGACGCACCTTGAGCGCCCACGCGAACGCCTATGGCTGGACGACGGTGACTTTCTCGACCTCGACTGGCATGGCCCCCATGACGCACTTGCGCCGCTGGTACTGGTGCTGCATGGGCTGACCGGCTCGTCCAATTCGCCTTACGTGGCCGGCCTGCAAAAAGCCCTCGCCGCCCAAGGCTGGGCCAGTGCAGCCTTGAACTGGCGCGGTTGCTCAGGCGAGCCAAACCTGCTGGCGCGCAGCTACCACTCGGGCGCCAGCGAAGATTTGGCGGCAGCGATTGCCCATCTGCGCGCCACGCGGCCGTTGGCGCCGCTGTATGCGGTGGGTTATTCCCTCGGCGGCAATGTGCTGCTCAAGCATTTGGGCGAAACCGGCGCGAATTCGGGGCTGCAAGGTGCGGCGGCGGTGTCGGTGCCGTTTCGCCTGGATCAGTGCGCCGATCGCATCGGCCTGGGCTTTTCGCGGGTGTATCAGAAGCACTTCATGCGCGAGATGGTCGCGTATATCCGCGTCAAACAAAGCCGTTTTTTACAGGATGGTCGTGCTGAAGGGCTTAAAACCCTGGAGTCACTCGGGTCTCTGGAGAAGATGCGCACGTTCTGGGACTTCGACGGCCGGGTCACCGCGCCGCTGCATGGTTTCCTGAGTGCCGAAGACTATTACCGCCGCGCGTCGAGCCGTTACTACCTGGGCGATATCCGCACGCCAACCCTGATCATCCACGCGGCCGATGACCCGTTTGTGTTCACCCATAGCCTGCCCGAAGCCAGTGAATTGTCGGATTGCACTGAGTTCGAATTGCTGGCCAAGGGTGGGCATGTGGGGTTTGTCGACGGCTCCCTGAAGCGCCCCGGTTACTACCTGGAGCGGCGGATTCCGCAATGGTTGCTGACACAACCCCGTTAAACCATGTGGGTTTACGCGCCGAACAACTTAGTCGCCGGTCGCGATTTCCCGCGCCGGATCGGTAATCCACTCGCTCCACGATCCCGCATACAACTTGCCCAACGGGTAACCCGCCAGGCTCAGGGCGAACAGGTTATGGCACGCCGTCACGCCCGAACCGCAATACGCCACCAATTCATCCGGCGAACGGCCTTGCAACTGGGCGGCGAAGCGCTGCCTGAGCTGCTCGGCCGGCAGGAAACGCCCGTCGCTGCCGAGGTTTTCGGTGAACGCCGCACATTGCGCACCGGGAATGTGCCCGGCAATCGGATCGATAGGCTCGACATCGCCGCGAAAGCGCGGCTGGGCGCGGGCGTCGATCAGGGTCAGGCCCGGCTGGCCCAGGCGTTTTTGCAACTGCTCGGCATCCAGCAGCAGGCGATTGTCCGGCGCGCCGACCAAGGTGCCGCGCTCGATCACCGGCGCATCCAGACTTAACGGGAAACCGGCTGAATGCCAGGCCTTCAAGCCACCGTCCAGGATAAACACGCCGTCGCGCTTGCCCAGCCAGGCCAGCAACCACCAGGCGCGGGCCGCGTAGGCACCGGGGCCGTCGTCGTAGAGCACCACATCGGTATCGGCATTCACGCCCCAGGCGCGCAATTGCTCGGCCAACGCCTGCGCCTGCGGCAACGGGTGACGCCCGGTCACGCCCTTGGCCACCGGCCCGCTGAGATGACGCTCCAGGTCGGCATATTGCGCGCCCTCGATATGTCCTTCGGCATAGCTGCACAGCCCGTAGTCCGGGTCTTCCAGGGCAAAGCGGCAGTCAAGTAGCACCAGAGCCCCACGTTGTTGGCGCTCGGCCAGTTGCTGGGGGCTGATCAGTTGGGCAAGCGGCATGACGGACTCCTGTGAACAGATTCGGGAAAGACCCTACTTCACTTCTTCCAGTGCCTGGTTCAACGGCACATAAAACTCTTTGAACAGTGCATCCACCTCTTTTTTTGCCTGCGGCGTGACAAACCCCGCCTCCAGCACCAGCACCTGATACACCCCGCGCTTGATCGCTTCGGCGCTCAAATGCGTGGACTTTTCATTGGTGGTACACAAAAACCGCACCCAGGAGGTGAGGATGATCCAGGCATTGAGGGTCAGCGCCTCGGTTTGCACCGGGTCCATATTGAGAATGCCGGCATCGACAAACCCTTGGTAGATAGCACCACCCTGAATCAGGCAACGCTGGGAAAAACGCCGGTAGCCGGTGGCCAATTCCGGGTCGCTCTCCAGCAGGTGTTCGAGGTCACGGTGCAGGAAACGGTAGCGCCACATGCCGGCCAGGACCGCCTGCAGGTAGAAGCGCTTGTCATCCACCACCATGGCGCGACCTTGGGGCGGGCGCAGGAAACTGTCCACCAGGGCTTCGTATTCGCGAAACAGCATGGCGATGATCGCCTGCTTGTTGGGGAAGTGGTAGTACAGGTTGCCCGGCGAAATTTCCATATGGGCGGCAATATGGTTGGTGCTGACACTGCGCTCGCCCTGCTGGTTAAAAAGCTCCAGGCTGGTTTGCACAATGCGCTCGCTGGTCTTTACTCGTGGTGCCATAGGGGATCAGCTTCTGTACACGTGATCGGCCATCTTACGGCCTAACCTTGTCGGGATAAATCCAGTTGTTGCTGCAATGTTATTTGACAATTTAGAGCAATGACTCTAAAAACTCAGGCAGACCAATAACAATCTGGAACTGCGCCATGTCTGCCAACGTTGCTTACCTGCAAAATTCCCAGACACTGGATCAACTCCAGAGCCTGTTCGACGCCCAACGCCGCGCCTATGCCGCCAACCCGATGCCGCCGGCCGCGCAGCGCCAGCAATGGCTCAAGGCCTTGCGCGAAGTGCTCAGCGACGAACGCCAGGCGCTGATCAACGCGATCAGCCAGGACTTCAGCCACCGCAGCCCCGACGAAACCCTGTTCGCCGAACTGATGCCCAGCCTGCATGGCATTCACTATGCGAGCAAACACCTCAAGGGCTGGATGAAACCTTCCCGCCGCGCTGTAGGCATTGCCTTCCAGCCAGCCTCGGCCAAAGTCATCTACCAACCGCTGGGCGTGGTCGGGGTAATCGTGCCCTGGAACTACCCGCTGTACTTGGCCATCGGGCCATTGGTGGGTGCGTTGGCCGCGGGCAACCGGGTGATGCTCAAACTCAGCGAATCGACCCCGGCCACCGGCGAACTGCTCAAGACCCTGCTGGCGAAGGTTTTCCCCGAAGACCTGGTGTGCGTGGTGCTGGGCGAGGCCGAAGTCGGTATCGCGTTTTCCAGCCTGCGCTTCGACCACCTGCTGTTCACCGGCGCCACCAGCGTCGGTAAACATGTGATGCGCGCGGCCGCCGAGCATCTGACCCCGGTCACCCTGGAGCTGGGCGGCAAATCGCCAGCTATTGTTTCCGCCGATGTACCCCTCAAGGACGCCGCCGAACGCATCGCCTTCGGCAAAGCCTTGAACGCCGGGCAAACCTGTGTGGCGCCGGACTACGTGCTGGTGCCGGAAGATCGCGTCGAGGGTTTCGTCGAGGCCTACAGCAAAGCGCTTCGCGGGTTTTACCCGACGCTGGCCGACAACCCGGACTACACCGCCATCATCAACGAGCGGCAACTGGCCCGACTCAATGCCTACGTAAAAGACGCCACCGACAAGGGCGCCACCCTGATCCCTCTGTACGACCAGGGCCAGGCACGCCGCATGGCCCACAGCCTGCTGTTGAATGTCAGCGACGAAATGACGGTGATGCAGGACGAAATCTTCGGCCCGGTACTGCCGATCGTGCCTTATCGCGGCATCGATCAAGCCTTTGCCTACATCAATCAGCGGCCTCGCCCACTGGCCCTGTACTACTTCGGCTACAACAAGCGCGAACAGAACCGCGTACTCCACGAAACCCACTCCGGCGGCGTATGCCTGAACGACACGTTGCTGCATGTGGCTCAGGACGACATGCCCTTCGGCGGCATCGGCCCGTCGGGCATGGGCCACTACCACGGCCATGAAGGGTTCCTCACGTTCAGCAAGGCCAAGGGCGTGCTGGTCAAGCAACGCCTGAACGCCGCGAAGTTGATCTACCCGCCCTACGGCAAAGCAATCCAGAAGTTGATCCAGAAGCTGTTTATCCGCTGATACCGCCACCCTCGGGATAACCATAACAATGAACCCAAGCCTGACTGATTCACCCGCGCTGTCGCGGCGCGGCGTCCTGAAAATCGGCCTGTGCGCCAGCGCCTTCCTGGCCACCGCCGGGCTGGGCGCCAGCCTCAGCGGCTGCTCCAGCAGCACCCCGGCCAGCGGCTTTGCGTTGCTGCGGGCCAGCGATTTGCCGTTTCTGCGCGCGGTGATCCCGGTGTTGCTGGAAGGCGTGGCCAGCGCCCAGGAAGTCGCCAGCGGGATTGAAGACACCCTGAAAAAACTCGACTACAGCCTGCAGCACCTGTCGCCGGAGATGTTCAAGCTCACCCAGCAACTGTTCGACGTGCTGGGCATGGGCATCACCCGCGGCCCACTGACCGGGATCTGGGGCAGTTGGGAAAACGCCAGCGCTGAACAAATCCGCAACTTCCTGCACCGCTGGGAAAACAGCTACCTGAACCTGCTCCGCATGGGCCAGGGCTCGCTGCTCAAACTGGTGATCATGGCCTGGTACTTCCGGCCGGCGTCCTGGGCCCATTGCGGCTACCCCGGACCACCGAAGATCTGATTCGCATCCCCCCAATAAAAACAAGAGACGACCCTGATGCCCGTACCCGATCTGTTCCGCGACGGCCTGGCCCGTGGCTGGAAAACCCACAACGGCGCCGCCCTCGACCGCGACCTGACGCTGGAAGCCGACGTAGCGATCATCGGCAGCGGCGCCGGCGGCGGCACCACCGCCGAAATCCTCAGCGCCGCCGGCTACAAAGTGCTGCTGATCGAAGAAGGCCCGCTCAAGACCAGCAGCGATTTCAAGCTGCTCGAAGACGAGGCCTACGCCAGCCTGTATCAAGAAGGCATCGGCCGCATGAGCAAGGACGGCGCCATCACCATCCTGCAGGGCCGGGCGGTGGGCGGCACCACGCTGATCAACTGGACCTCCAGCTTCCGCACCCCGGACGCCACCCTCAGCCACTGGGCCAGCGAGTATGCGGTCAAGGGCCACAGCAGCGCGGACATGGCGCCGTGGTTCGAAAAAATGGAACAACGCCTGGGCATCGCCCCCTGGGCCATGCCGCCCAATGCCAACAACGACGTGATCCGCAAAGGCTGCGAACAGCTTGGCTACAGCTGGCATGTGATCCCGCGCAACGTGCGCGGCTGCTTCAACCTGGGCTATTGCGGCATGGGTTGCCCGGTCAACGCCAAGCAGTCGATGCTCGTGACCACCATCCCCTCCACCCTGGAGAAAGGCGGCGAGTTGTTGTACCTGGCCCGCGCCGAACGCCTGAAATACAGCGGCGACCGCATCAGCAGCCTGGAATGCGTAGCGATGGACGAACGCTGCGTCGCCCCCACCGGGCGCACCATCACGGTCAAGGCCAAACACTATGTGCTGGCCGGTGGCGGCATCAACAGCCCGGCGCTGCTGATGCGCTCGGCCGCCCCCGACCCGCATTCGCGGCTGGGCAAGCGCACCTTTTTGCATTTGGTGAATTTCTCCGCGGCGCTGTTCGACGAGGTGATCAACCCGTTCTATGGTGCGCCGCAGTCGATCTATTCCGATCACTTCCAATGGCAGGACGGCACCACCGGCAGAATGTCGTACAAGCTGGAGGCACCGCCGCTGCACCCGGCGCTCGCCAGTACGCTGCTCGGCGGCTACGGCACACAAAACGCCCTGGACATGAGCCAATTGCCGCATACCCACGCGATGCTCGCCCTGCTGCGCGACGGCTTCCACCCCGACAGCCCGGGCGGCAGCGTTGAGTTGCGCGGCGACGGCACGCCGGTGCTCGATTATCAGGTTTCGCCTTACGCCTGGGACGGCCTGCGCCGCGCGTTCCACAGCATGGCCGAGATCCAGTTCGCGGCGGGCGCCAAGTCGGTCAAGCCGCTGCATCACGATGCGCGCTACGTGAAGACCCTGGCCGAAGCGCGCAGCCTGATCGACGGCCTCAACCTGGAATTGCACCGCACCTGCCTGGGCAGCGCCCACGTGATGGGCGGCTGCGCCATGGGCGAAGAGCCGAAAAACGCCGTGGCCGACAGCCTCGGCCGCCATCATCAACTGCGCAATCTGTCGATTCATGACGGCTCGCTGTTCCCCACCAGCATTGGCGCCAACCCGCAATTGTCGGTGTACGGATTGACCGCGCAACTGGCGAGCGCATTGGCCGAACGTCTGAAAACAGCATGAAAAAACCGGGTATTTCGCGCGTCTATTCGTATAAGTCGACTTGGCCGACCGGGATGGCTGCGATACCATCCGGTTCCCCAACGGACTCCGCCAGGACGACGCGATGAACCGAGTGTTGTACCCAGGTACCTTCGACCCGATTACCAAAGGCCATGGCGATCTGGTCGAACGCGCCTCGCGCTTGTTCGACCATGTGATCATCGCGGTCGCGGCCAGCCCCAAGAAAAACCCGCTGTTTCCCCTGGAACAGCGCGTGGAGCTGGCGCGTGAGGTCACCAAGCACCTGCCCAACGTAGAAGTGGTGGGTTTCTCGACGCTGCTGGCGCATTTCGCCAAAGAGCAGAACGCCAATGTATTCCTGCGTGGCCTGCGCGCGGTGTCGGACTTCGAATACGAATTCCAACTGGCCAACATGAACCGCCAACTGGCGCCGGACGTGGAAAGCCTGTTCCTCACGCCGTCGGAACGTTATTCGTTCATTTCCTCGACGTTGGTCCGTGAAATCGCCGCTTTGGGCGGAGATATCACCAAGTTCGTGCACCCGGCCGTGGCCGAGGCGCTGACCCTGCGCTTCAAGAAGTAAGACCGCTCACTCGGCGCCCGCTCGCACTGCGGGCGCCAATGCGGCACAATTGCGCGCATTAGTTTTTCAGATGCCTTGGCTGACTGCCCTGGCAGGAGTTTCCATGTCCCTGATCATCACCGACGATTGCATCAACTGCGACGTCTGCGAACCCGAGTGCCCGAACGCCGCGATTTCCCAAGGCGAAGAGATCTACGTGATCGACCCCAACCTCTGCACCCAGTGCGTCGGTCACTACGACGAACCGCAGTGCCAGCAGGTGTGCCCGGTGGATTGCATTCCACTGGATGAAGCGCATCCGGAAACGCAAGAGCAATTGATGGTGAAGTACCGGAAGATTACCGGTAAGGCTTAAGTCTGGTGGCGCCTGTCAGGGCCTCATCGGGGGCAAGCCCCCTCCCACATTTGAATGTATTCACACATCAAAGTGTGGGAGGGGGCTTGCCCCCGATGGCGATATCAGCCATCACACAACAGTCAGCTCTGACACTTCGGGCAAAACACACTCGCCCGCTGCCCCAACACCACACTGCGCAACTCGCTCCCGCAGACCTTGCACGCCTCGCCCCCACGGCCGTAGACGAACAGCTCCTGCTGGAAATACCCCGGCTGCCCGTCGCCGCCGATAAAGTCGCGCAACGTGGTGCCGCCGCGTTCGATGGCGGCCGCCAGAATGCGTTTGATCTCGATCGCCAGCTTCAAATAGCGCCCGCGTGAAATGCCACCCGCCTCGCGGCGTGGATCGATCCCCGCCGCGAACAACGCTTCCGTCGCGTAGATATTGCCCACGCCCACCACCACCGCGTTGTCCATGATGAACGGCTTCACCGCCATCGAACGCCCACGGGACAGTTTGAACAGGCGCTCGCCATCGAACAGCTCGGTCAACGGCTCCGGCCCCAGGCGAATCAGCAATTCGTGGTTGTGCGGGTCCAGGCTCCAGAGCATCGCGCCGAAACGCCGAGGGTCGGTGTAGCGCAGGGCCAGGCCCGACTCCAACTCGATGTCCACATGCTCGTGCTTCGCCGCCGGCAGGCCGACTTCCAGCAGGCGCAGGTTGCCCGACATACCCAGGTGACTGATCAGGGTGCCCACTTCGGCATTGATCAACAGGTATTTGGCCCGCCGCTCCACCAGCACGATGCGCTGCCCGGACAGGCGCACATCGAGGTCTTCCGGGATCGGCCAGCGCAGGCGCCGCTCACGCACTACGACGCGGCTGACCCGCTGGCCTTCCAGGTGCGGCGCAATCCCGCGTCGAGTGGTTTCGACTTCTGGTAACTCGGGCATGTGTACCTCGTGAGAAAAGGGTCAGTGCGCGCCCAGTTCGCGGATCGACAACTTCATGCTTTGGAAGTCGTAATCCGACAGGCCCACGTAGTCCAGCACCAGATGGCCAATCGCATCCCACTCATGGTCAACCGCCTGGTTGCCCAGCACCCGGTACGACGAGCAGATGTGCTCGGCCATTTTCAGGATCGCCAGCAGGTTCTTGAGTTGCGAATTGCGCGACGACTCATCGCTGAAAATCGCCAGGGCGTTGTGGTGGTTGGCAATGGCGTCGGTCACATGCTCCGGCAGGCGCCAGGACTTGGCGGTGTAATAGCCGACCACCGCATGGTTGGTGTTGAACGCGTTGTTTTCGGTGTCGACCACACGGCAGTCGGCGCCGGCATTGGCGTAGGCCTCCTCGAGCACCTCCATGTAATTGGGGAAGCGCTTGAGCATCAGCGGTACGCCGCAATCGTGGAACAGCCCCAGGGCATAGGCTTCGTCTACCGCCTGGGCGCCGGTGCGCTTGGCCAGGGTCAGGCAGGTCATGGCCACATCCTGGGCGGTGTCCCAGAAACGGTTGAGGGTGACGATGGTGTCGTCGCTCATCTCGCCTTTGATCGACAGGGCGTTGATCAGGTTGATGATCGAGCGGCTGCCCAATAGGTTCACCGCGCGCTGGATCGAGGCGATCTTGTTACTCAGGCCGTAATACGACGAGTTGACGATCTTCAACAGCGCGCCGGACAGGCCCGGGTCCTGGGAGATCAAGCGCGCGATCACTTCCAGGTCCGGGTCGGGCATGTACTGCTCCATCTGCAAATCCACCATGATTTGCGGCTGGGGCGGCACGCTGATGCCTTGCAGGGCCTGCTGGATCTGTTCGGCGGAAAGCTCTTGGGACATAAGTACACACTCTGGGCGAGAAAGGGATTCTAACCCCGATGGGAAGCTGACCGACACCTCAAAAAGCCAATGGCACGCCCATCAAATGGGCACTGCTTGCTATGGCGAGGACGCTTGCTCCCGCTGACCCCTACAGCCCATCAGGCCAAGCCGCGAAATTTCATGTAACACGGTATACTCCCGCTCTTTTTTCCGGAGCGACGTCATGTCCCTGCCAAGCCTGCGTCTCAAAGCCAATGCCGATCGTCGTTTGCGCAACGGCCACCTGTGGGTCTACAGCAACGAAATCGACGTGGCCGCCACCCCACTTCACGGCTTCCAGGCAGGCGACCAAGCCATCCTGGAAGCGGCCGGCGGCAAGACCCTGGGCATCGTGGCCATGAGCCCGAACAACCTGATCTGCGCGCGCCTGCTGTCGCGCGACATCAAGTTGCCTTTGGACAAGTCGCTGCTGGTACACCGCCTGAACGTCGCCCTGTCCCTGCGTGATCGCCTGTTCGACAAGCCGTTCTACCGCCTGGTCTACGGCGATTCCGACCTGCTGCCGGGCCTGGTGGTCGACCGTTTCGGCGACATCCTAGTGGTACAGATCGCCTCGGCGACCATGGAAGCGCATAAAGAAGACGTGGTCGCCGCCCTGACCCAAGTGCTCAAGCCAAGCGGCATTCTGTTCAAGAATGACTCCGCCGCGCGTGACGCCGAAGGCCTCAACCGCTACGTCGAAACCGTGTTCGGCCTGGTGCCGGAGTGGGTCGCGCTGGAAGAAAACGGCGTGAAATTCGAAGCCCCGGTGATCCAGGGCCAGAAAACCGGCTGGTTCTACGACCACCGCATGAACCGCGCACGCCTGGCCCCGTATGCCAAAGGCAAGCGCGTCCTCGACCTGTACAGCTACATCGGCGGCTGGGGCGTGCAAGCGGCGGCCTTCGGCGCCACTGAAGTGTTCTGCGTCGACGCCTCGGCCTTCGCCCTCGACGGCGTCGAGCGCAACGCCGCGCTGAATGGCGTCGCCGAGAAAATGACCTGCATCGAAGGCGACGTCTTCGAAGCCCTGAAAGAACTGAAAGCCAGCGAAGAACGCTTCGACGTGATCGTCGCCGACCCACCGGCCTTCATCAAACGCAAAAAAGACATGAAAAACGGCGAAGGCGCCTACCGCCGCCTCAACGAGCAAGCCATGCGCCTGCTCAGCAAGGACGGCATCCTGGTCAGCGCCTCGTGCTCGATGCACCTGCCGGAAGACGACCTGCAAAACATCCTGCTGACCAGCGCCCGTCACCTGGACCGCAACATCCAGATGCTCGAACGCGGCGGCCAGGGGCCGGATCATCCGGTACACCCGGCGATTGCCGAGACGCGCTACATCAAGAGCATTACGTGCCGGTTGTTGCCAAATAGCTAAAGACCAAAACCGTCCCCCTGTAGGAGCGAGCTTGCTCGCGAAAAACGCATAGACGACGCGGGCTACCTGATAGCACTGCGTCATCGTTGACGTGCTTCGCGAGCAAGCTCGCTCCTACAGGGGCGGCGTACACCATTACGGGACGCTTCGCACAATAGATTTGATTGAATTCCATTTTTCGCAGACTAGTATCGGTTTCTGGTTTTACTCCGGAAATGACCACTCATGTCTGAGCCCTTCTGCTCTCCCGCCCTCAGTGGCGAGGTAAAACGCCAACAACTTTCCCGCTTCATCCTGATCACCTGCATTGCCCTGATCAGCTTCTTCCCGATCAATATTCTCCTGCCGTCGTTCCCCGCCCTGGCCGCCCAATTCGACACTCCGACGGCCGACGTCGCGCTCTCCATCAGCCTGTTCACACTGGTCTTCTCCATCTCCCAACTGATCGCCGGCCCGTTGTCGGACAAATGGGGGCGCAAGGAAGTGCTGCTCGGCTGCATCACGCTGTCGATTCTTGGCGCAATAGGCTGTGCACTGGCGTCGGACTACCTGACCTTCCTGCTGTTTCGCACGGTGCAGGCCATGGGCTGCGGCTTCTTCGTCCTGGGTCACGCCCTGGTGGAAGACCTGTTCGACGCACAGGACCGGGCCCGGGTGCGCCTGTACTACATGACCCTGAGCGGTTCGTTTGTCGCGCTATCCCCGCTGATAGGCTCCTGGCTGCAAACCACATTCGACTGGCAAGGCAGCTTCTATGGATTCGCGGCGATGGCGCTGGGCATGTTGATCCATGCGTTCTGCATCCTGCCGTCCAAATCCGCCAGCCCCCATCGCGCGCCAGTATCCATCATCGCCACACTGAAAGCCGTCGCCGGCAATCGCGATTTCCTGCGCTACTGGTGGATCGCCGCGCAGGTGTTCGCCTGCTACTTCGCCTTGATCAGCGTGACGCCGCTGATTTTCATGGACGCGCTGAAGCTTTCCGAATATCAGTACGCGCTGGTGCTGATGGTGTACGGCACGGCTTATCTCCTCGGCGGGGTGGCAGCCTCGTACCTGCAAAAACGTATCGCGCTGTCCCGGCAAATCAATATCGGTCTTGGGTTGTTGCTGGTCGCGGGTGTGCTGCTGGCGCTGATTATCATCTTTGACGCCATTACCACGGTGACCCTGCTCATCCCGATGCTGATCAGCGCACTGGCGGTCACCCTGGTTCGTCCCGCCGCAATTTCGGCGGCGATGCTGTTGTTTTCAAGCAGCGCGGGCACAGCAGCGTCAGCAGGAAATAGCATCATGTTCTTCACCGCCGCCGTCAGCAGCGCAGCGCTTGCACAAACCGGCAGTCATTTGCTGATGACGATTGCCGTGAGCTTTATCATTTTCAGCCTGTGGGGTTGGCTGACCAATGCGCGGGTCGGACACTGACCCTTCCCCCCTTGTAGGAGCGAGCTTGCTCGCGAAAAACGTCAACGATAACGCAGCGCTATCAGGTAGCCCGCGTCGTCTATGCGTTCTTCGCGAGCAAGCTCGCTCCTACAAGGGAGAAGAGGTTACAACCAGATGGCGTCCCATAGCGGGTACTGGCCGATATGCTCGACCAGCCCTGCACGCAAGGGATTGGCCACGATATAGCGGGCCATTGCTTTCAAATCTTCCTCCCGACGCAGCGCGCGGTCGAAGTAGCCTTTTTGCCATAGGGTCCCGAACGAACACCTGGCCTGGTTGATGGCACGGGCACTTCGCGACTTGGTGATTCGCATCAGCCTTGGCAAGTCGCCGTTATGCAACTCGACCAGCCAATGGAAATGGTCAGGCATGACCACCCAGGCCAGTGAAGTCGCCTCACCCTCGTCCTGAGCCTGCCTGAACTCACTGACAAGCAGGCGGCCGATGCGCCAGTCCTGAAAGACCGATTGCCGTTGATGGGTAACCGCAGTGATCAGGTAAATACGGCCCGACTCCGAACAGCGCCCGATGCGCAGCCGATGTGCATGTTGCTGGGTGGACATTCCTTCGTCCTCTTCTGTGAGTGGAAGAGAAACGGTAGGCGCAGCGACGTCAACCGGCCTCTAAACAGTGGTTCTGAATATGTCCCCCCTGTAGGAGCAAGCTTGCTCGCGAAAAGCGTCAACGATAACGCCGTACTATCAGGAGGCCCGAGTCGCCTGTTCGTTTTTCGCGAGCAAGCTCGTTCCTACATCAGATTGGTTGATCCGGGCGTGCGTCGCCACGGCGCTTTTCGCCATTCCCTCCAGCCGCCAGCGGTGTAGAATCGGCCTATTCATCGCCAGTCATCCCCCGGCGGGTTTATGAGCTCAAGGCCACTGCGCACGGCGATCCCGTAACGTTTGCGGCAACTTCCGGACACCAGTGCCATTTTTCGGGTGTTCCAGACGTCCATAGAAGCTCACTCCCCTTTGACATCTGATTAGCCGCCCGGAGTGCTCCAATGCCAGATTACCGCTCGAAAACATCCACCCACGGCCGCAACATGGCCGGCGCCCGCGCACTGTGGCGTGCCACGGGGATGAAAGATGACGACTTCAAGAAGCCGATCATCGCGATTGCCAACTCGTTCACCCAGTTCGTCCCCGGCCACGTCCACCTCAAGGACCTGGGCCAACTGGTCGCCCGCGAGATCGAACGCGCTGGCGGTGTCGCCAAAGAATTCAACACCATTGCCGTGGACGACGGCATCGCCATGGGCCATGACGGCATGCTGTATTCCCTGCCGAGCCGCGAGATCATCGCCGACTCCGTGGAGTACATGGTCAACGCCCACTGCGCCGACGCCATCGTGTGCATCTCGAACTGCGACAAGATCACCCCCGGCATGCTGATGGCCGCCCTGCGCCTGAATGTCCCGGTGATCTTCGTCTCCGGCGGCCCGATGGAAGCCGGCAAGACCAAACTCGCCTCCCACGGCCTGGACCTGGTCGACGCCATGGTCATCGCCGCCGATTCCAGCGCTTCTGACGAGAAGGTTGCGGAATACGAGCGCAGCGCCTGCCCGACCTGCGGTTCGTGCTCCGGCATGTTCACCGCCAACTCGATGAACTGCCTGGTGGAAGCCCTGGGCCTGGCCTTGCCGGGCAACGGTTCGACACTGGCCACCCACAGCGACCGCGAGCAGTTGTTCCTGCAGGCCGGTCGCACCATTGTCGAACTGTGCAAGCGCTACTACGGCGAGAACGATGAGTCGGTGTTGCCGCGCAACATCGCCAACTTCAAGGCGTTCGAAAACGCCATGACCCTGGACATCGCCATGGGCGGTTCCACCAACACCATCCTGCACTTGCTGGCCGCCGCCCAGGAAGCCGAGATCGATTTCGACCTGCGCGACATCGACCGTCTGTCCCGTCATGTGCCGCAACTGTGCAAAGTCGCGCCGAACATCCAGAAGTACCACATGGAAGACGTCCACCGCGCCGGCGGGATCTTCTCGATCTTAGGTTCCCTGGCCCGTGGCGGCCTGCTGCACACCGACCTGCCGACCGTACACAGCAAGTCCCTCGCCGAAGGCATCGCCAAGTGGGACATCACCCAGACTGACGACGAAGCCGTACACACCTTCTTCAAGGCCGGCCCGGCGGGCATCCCGACCCAGACCGCGTTCAGCCAGTCGACCCGTTGGGACACCCTCGACGCCGACCGTGAAAACGGCTGCATCCGCAGTGTCGAGCACGCCTATTCGAAAGAAGGCGGCCTGGCCGTGCTGTACGGCAACATTGCCCTCGACGGCTGCGTGGTGAAAACCGCCGGTGTGGATGAGTCGATCCACGTGTTCGAAGGTCGCGCCAAGATCTACGAAAGCCAGGACAGCTCGGTACGCGGCATCCTCGCCGACGAAGTCAAAGAAGGCGACATCGTGATCATCCGCTACGAAGGCCCGAAAGGCGGCCCGGGTATGCAGGAGATGCTCTACCCAACTTCGTACCTGAAATCCAAGGGCCTGGGCAAAGCCTGCGCCCTGCTGACCGACGGCCGTTTCTCCGGCGGCACCTCGGGCCTGTCCATCGGCCACGCTTCGCCTGAAGCCGCTGCCGGCGGCGCGATCGGCCTGGTACAGGACGGCGACAAGGTACTGATCGACATTCCGAACCGTTCGATCAACCTGTTGATCAGCGATGAAGAACTGGCTGCACGCCGGGTCGAGCAGGACAAGAAGGGCTGGAAGCCGGTGGAGAAGCGTCCACGCAAGGTGACGACTGCGTTGAAGGCTTATGCGTTGCTGGCGACCAGTGCCGACAAGGGTGCCGTGCGTAACAAGGCGATGCTGGACGGGCTGTAAGGCCTAATCCATACGCATAAAAATGCCCCGCCAAGTGCGGGGCATTTTTTTGCCTGGGACAAAACCTCAATAACCATGAGGATCAAATGTGGGAGGGGGCTTGCCCCCGATGGCAGAGTGTCAGTCAATACATCCACAGCTGACCCCCCGATAAGCAAGCGACTCGGTCTTACTGGATCTCATCCGGCTTGACGATCACCCAGTTCTTGTCCGCCGTCACCGGCAAGCCTTCCTTGGCCTGGGCGGCCGCGTGCTTGACCATCATGCCGTTGAGTTGGGTCATGTATTTGTCCTTGCGGTTGATCCACAGGTGGATGCCGCCCTTGGCCACGTCCACATCGTGGAACAGCATGTAGCCGTCGCTGGTAGGGGTATCGCCGCCGACGATTACCGGCTTTTTCCATTCGTCGATGTAGGTCAGGATCGCGGCGTGCTTGCCGGCCATCCAGGTCGCCGGGGTCCACAGGTAGGGGGTCAATTCCAAACCGAGGTTGGCTTTTTCGTCGTATTTACCGGCCGTGATCTGCTTGCGCGCGGTGGTCAACTCGCCGGTCTTGCGGTCCTTGAGCAGGGTGCTCACGCCGATGACGTTCTGCGGTTTGACGTTGTAGCCGTACTTCGGATCGGCGGCGACCATACGCACCAGCTCTTCCGACGCGGCGGTCATCACATACACCTCGATGCCGTTTTCCATCAGCTTGTTGTACAGCTCGGCCTGGCCGGTGAAGACCTTCGGCGGTTGCACCTCGGAGTTCTTCACCACGTCGCCTTCGAAATAGCTGACCGGCACCGGCTTGCCGGACGCCATCAGCTCATCGACCTGGACCTTGAGTTCCTTGAGGGTAAAACCTGCAAACACCTGGGCCACCCACGGGTAGCAGACCATGTCGTCCACTTCGCAGAGGCGATAGTAGTAACTGAACAGGCTTTCCTTATGCTCGGCGGTGTCTTTGAAGGGCATAAGCTTGAGCGACGGGTCGAGGCTGTCGCGGGTGATCAGGCCCTTGTTTTCCATGTAGGGCAGCAGGGATTCTTCGAGGTCGTAGCGGTAGCTGGTGTTGTCCATGTCGAACACCGCGAAGTTACCCTTGTTGGCGTTGGCGGTGATCATTTCGTTCAGTTGCTTGGCGGCCGGCGCCGGCCAGTGTTTCAACTCGGTGGCGGCGAACGCCTGGCTGGCGAGCCCGAGGCAGAATGCGGCGGATACGAGTAGTTTCGGCGCGAGCTTCATAGGCGTTGTCTCCCTGAGTGAAAGACATCGACGCTAACAAATCCCTGTGACAGTTTTCGCCCGGTCGCGACCGCTTGCGTTCTGATTCCGCCATTGCCATGCGCCAGAGCGCCAACCACTTATTCCAAAAACGACAGACACCATTCCATATCGGTATTAAATCAATATATATCAAGCTGTTAGGCTTTCCGGTTCGCAATCGCAGGCTCACGCGATTGGCAGCACTCTCAACGGAGCCAGACACGTCGCCTGGGCATCCCGCACGCCATCGCCGGTTTCGCCGCCTCGTTCGGCGCGACCATCGGCCAGAACGGTTGCGCCGGTCTCTACCCGGCAATGCTGGCGGTGATGGTCGCGCCGACGGTCGGCATCAACCCGCTGGACCCGCTGTGGATCGCGACCCTGGTGGCGATTGTGACCCTGAGTTCGGCGGGCGTTGCCGGCGTGGGCGGCGGTGCGACGTTTGCCGCGCTGATCGTGCTGCCGGCGATGGGCTTGCCGGTGTCACTGGTGGCGCTGCTGATTTCCGTGGAGCCGCTGATCGACATGGGCCGTACTGCGCTGAACGTGAACGGTTCGATGACGGCGGGGGCGATTACCAGCCAGATCATGCGGCAGACGGATAAAGAACGGCTGAATGCGGATGAGCATGCCGAATTAGCGCAGGCCTGATAGACCGCTATCGGGGGCAAGCCCCCTCCCACATTTGACCGAGTGAACGCGGTCAGTGTGGGAGGGGGCTTGCCCCCGATGCTTTTAGGCTTTTTCCCAGACTTCAAAGTTGTAGGCCGGCTTGTCACCTTCGGCCGGGTTCTGCAGATTGGAAACCAACTTCCACTGGTTCGCATCAAACGCCGGAAACCACGCATCCCCTTCCGGGCTCAGCGCCACCCGCGTCAGGTACAGGCGATCGGCCTGCTCCAGACCCTGTGCATACAGCTGCGCGCCGCCGATCAGCATCAGCTCGTCCACGCCCTGCTCCAGCGCCCAGGCTTCAGCCCGCGCCACGGCGGCATCGAGCGACGGAAAAACTTCCGCACCTTCCAGCGCAAGATCGGTCTGACGGCTAACCACAATGTTCAAGCGCCCCGGCAGCGGTCGGCCCAGGGAGTCCCAGGTCTTGCGCCCCATGATGATCGGCTTGCCGAGCGTGGTGGCCTTGAAATATTTGAAATCCCCCGGCAAATGCCAGGGCATGCTGTTGTCGACGCCGATCACACGGTTTTCACCGAGGGCTGCGATCAGGCTTAAAGGGAGAGTTTTTTTCATGGCGACGAGAATACCAGAGCCACGCGAAGCGTACCCCAACCGGCTGCACAGCGGTTATGCTCCAGGCTCACTGACACAACAGGACAGCGCGTGACCGCACTGAACCCCCTACACAAACTCTGGCTGACGGAAACCGTGCGCCTGCGCGAAGAACACGCCGGCCCGCTGGAAGACCTGGAAGCCAATCGCCTGGCCCGCACGGCCGGCGGCGACCTGCCGACGCGCATTCAACAGCGCGCCCTGCACCTGGCCGAGCGCGATGGGCTGACAACCGCCCTCATCCGCTGGCTGCAAGGTGCGCGTTTGGCCCTGATACTGCTGGCGATAGTCGCGGTGATCAGTGGCGCAGGCCTGGCCTTTGCTGCGCTGGGTAACGGCTTGACCCCGGTGAATGTGTTCTGGGCCCTGGGCAGCCTGCTCGGCTTGAACCTGATCCTGCTGATCAGTTGGGCATTGGGCCTGCTGTTTGCCGGAGAACACAGCGCCAGCCTCGGCCGGCTGTGGTTGTGGCTCAGCGAAAAACTCGCGCGTGACGCCAAGGCCGCGCAACTGGCGCCGGCGTTGCTGCTGCTATTGCAGCGCCAGAAGCTCAATCGCTGGGCCGTCGGGGTGCTGGTCAACAGCCTGTGGTTACTCGCATTGCTCAGCGCGCTGGCGATCCTGCTGACACTGCTCGCCACCCGGCGCTACGGTTTTGTGTGGGAAACCACCATCCTCGGCGCCGACACCTTCGTCGCCGTGACCCAAGCCCTCGGCGCCCTGCCCGCCCTGTTTGGTTTCAACGTCCCCACGGTGGAGATGAT
Source organism: Pseudomonas marginalis (assembly GCF_024169655.1). Classification (GTDB taxonomy): domain Bacteria; phylum Pseudomonadota; class Gammaproteobacteria; order Pseudomonadales; family Pseudomonadaceae; genus Aquipseudomonas; species Aquipseudomonas paraveronii. The sequence goes on from NZ_JALJWV010000001.1 coordinate 5,887,788, forward strand.
CCGCGCCAGCGGCGATTCCGCCCTGAACATCGACAGCGCCCGCCAGGCCTGGGCTGCCTGGCTGGTGGGCGTGCTGCTGATCTACGGCCTGTTGCCGCGGTTGATCCTCGCCCTGCTGTGCCTGTGGCGCTGGAAACGCGGACGCGCCGCCCTGCGCCTGGACCTCAACCTGCCCGGCTACAGCCAACTGCGCGAACGCCTGATGCCGAGCAGCGAGCGGCTTGGCGTCAACGATGCGGCACCGGAGCAGTTGCACGCCGTCAGCGGCGGCGTCAGCGAACAGCACAGCGACGGCGCGCTGTTGGTCGCCATCGAACTCGACGACCAGCACCCGTGGCCGCCGAAACTGCCGGGCAACGTGCAGAACGCCGGCATCCTCGACAGCCGCGAATCGCGCCACAAACTGCTGGAACAACTGACCCGCTTCCCGCCCGCACGCCTGGCCATCGCCTGCGACCCGCGCCGCTCACCCGACCGTGGCAGCCTGGCGCTGATCGCCGAACTGGCGCGCAGCGCCAGCGCCACCCGCGTGTGGCTGCTGCAAGCGCCGCCCGGCCAGGCGCTGGACGCCGAGCGCCTGGGCGATTGGCACGCGGCGCTGCAACAACTGGAGCTGCCCTTCGCCGATTGCGCGCCGTTGAACTGGCTGGAGAGCGGTCATGACTAAACCCCTGAAACTCGCCGTGGTCGGCCACACTAACGTCGGCAAAACCTCGCTGCTGCGCACGTTGACCCGCGATGTCGGTTTCGGCGAAGTCTCCCATCGCCCCAGCACCACGCGGCATGTCGAAGGCGCACGCTTGTCGGTCGAGGGCGAAGCCCTGCTGGAACTCTACGACACCCCCGGTCTGGAAGACGCCATCGCCCTGCTCGACTACCTGGAACGCCTGGATCGCCCCGGCGAACGCCTCGACGGCCCGGCACGCCTGGCGCGTGTTCTGGAGGGCAGCGAAGCCCGCCAGCGTTTCGAACAGGAAGCCAAGGTGCTGCGCCAACTGCTGGCCTCCGACGCCGGCCTGTATGTGATCGACGCCCGCGAGCCGGTGCTGGCCAAATACCGCGACGAACTGCAAGTGCTGGCCAGTTGCGGCAAGCCGTTATTGCCCGTGCTCAACTTCGTCAGCAGCAGCGAGCATCGCGAACCGGACTGGCGCGAAGCCCTGGCCCGCCTTGGCCTGCATGCCCTGGTACGGTTCGACAGCGTCGCGCCGCCGGAAGACGGCGAACGCCGCTTATATGAAAGCCTCGCCTTGCTGCTGGAAAATGCCCGGCCCCAACTGGAACGGCTGATCCTCGACCAGCACGCCCAACGCCAGGCCCGCCAGCAAAGCGCTGCGCGGCTGATCGCCGAACTGCTGATCGACTGCGCCGCGTGCCGGCGCAACGTGGTCACTGAAGAGGAACCGCAAGCCATCGGCGATTTGCGCAAGGCCGTGCGCCAGCGCGAGCAGCGTTGCGTGGAAGCCTTGCTCAAGCTGTTCGGCTTCCGCCCGCAGGACGCCGCCGCCAGCGACTTGCCATTGCTCGACGGGCGCTGGGGCGATGACCTGTTCAACCCGGAAACCCTCAAGCAACTCGGCGTGCGCGTCGGCGGCGGGATTGCCGCCGGCGCGGCCGCCGGTGCCGGGGTCGACCTGCTGGTGGGTGGGTTGACCCTTGGCGCCGCCGCGCTGGCGGGCGCCATTGCCGGTGGCGCGCTGCAAACCGCGCGCAGCTATGGCGGGCGCCTGCTGGGCAAGATCAAGGGCCAGCGCGAGCTGACCGTCGACGACAGCGTGCTGCGCCTGCTGGCCCTGCGCCAACGCCAATTGCTCAAAGCCCTGAACCTGCGCGGTCATGCGGCGATGCACAGCATCAAGGTCGACACGCCCCAGGACAAGACCTGGCGCGAAGGCAAGCTGCCCGATGCCCTGCACAAGGCCCGCGCCCATCCGCAATGGTCGTCCCTCAACCCCCACGCCAAATTGAGCCAGGCCGAGCGTCAGGAACAGGTCGAAGCCTTGGCCGCCCGGCTCGACGAAGCGTGACCGCGCTTATTAGTGTGCGTACCACTCAAAGCCCAGAAAGGTCGTACACAACGTGCGGATCAGCTCTTTATCGGCCTTGTCCGCAATACCGTCGCGGTCGATGTCACTGTTGGTAAACGATTCCAGCACCCCGTCGCCATCGCCGTCATAGGCGGCCGCCTTGTAGATCAGCGAACCCTTGCACTGCGGCGCCGTGCGCTCATGGAAGTCCAGCTTGACCGCGTTGGGCGTGCCTGTTTTGCCGTAATGATCGACGTACATCGTCAGCGTGCGCTGCCAGTGGCTGCGCCGATTGAACCAGTTCAACTTCAAAAAGCTGTCGGCGAAGGTGTCCACCCGGTGTTTTTCCAGCATGCCGGGCCGGGTGGCCGGGCTCAGATCGTCTGCCCATTGCAAGTCGACCTTGCCATCCGCGCTCATGTCCACGGCGAAAATCTCGTGGATCAGTTCATCGGGACAGCCAGCCCGCTGCTCATAGAAGTGCAGGATGACCGTGTCCGCCCGACCGTTGCCGCTCATGTCCTGGGCCGTCACTTTTAAGTAGCGCATCAGCGTTGCTCCTTGGATTGAAGAAGCAAGCACCTTAGTGATCCGAGCACCCAGGCTCTAGGCGGCGCATCTGCGTTTGGCGTAAGGCCAATCTACGCAGCCAGTAGCCGTGCGGCCTTGGCCTTGAGTGCCTGCAGATCGAGCACCGGCACATGTGGTTGCTTGGCCTGTTCGTCCCAGTGACGCAGACGCAGGCTGACCGCGTAGAGCGGGTCTTGCTCGAAAGCCCGCGCTTCGTCAGGCGTCATCACTCCACCTTGATAAGCCAGCGTGCGGCGGCTGGCTTCGCTCAACCGGGCGTAGTAGTCCGGCTGGCTGAAGGTCAGGTAGCGCTTGGCCTGGACGTGATATTCCACCAGCCTGGCCAGGCGCTCGCCGAAGCCGGCGCGGCGCAGGTAATCGGCGCCCAGCCGCTCATGGCTGACCACGCCATAACCCCCCATGTTCGCCCCGCCCTGGCCGCAGAGATGGCCGATATCGTGGAAAAACGCCGCCAGCACCACTTCATCGTCGAAGCCTTCGGCCATGGCCCACTGCGCGGCCTGGGACATGTGTTCGAGCTGCGATATCGCCTCGCCGATGTAATCCGTCGTGCCGTGCTGCTCGTACAGGCCGAAGACCTCGGCAATCACCTGTTCCGGGTTCTTCATGCCTCACCCCAGAGTGCGCTGATATTGCGCTCGGCCAACGCCGGGCCGACGCTCATGCCCACGCCGGTGTGCATCAAGGCGGCGCTGACGCCGGGCGCCACGCGCAGGCACGAGAACGGCGCCGGCCCGCGTGCGCCATAGACGCCCTGCCAGCGCTCGACCACCTGGACCTTGCAACCCAGGGTCTGCTCGGCCAGTTCGAGCATCCAGTCATCGACCTGCTCGGCATTGAACGGCGACGCCTCGCGGCCGTAGTCGTGGGAGTCGCCGATGATCAGTTCGCCATGGGGCGTCGGGCTGATCAGCAGGTGAATCCCGTGCTCATGCAGGTGCGGTGCCTCGTGCAGGATCTGCGCCTGCACCGCCACCGCTTCCGGCAGGTCGGCAAAGGCGCCATAATGCACGCAACTGAGGCCGGTGAGCAAGGCGTGTTGCAGGTTCAGGTTAACCGCCGGCCGCGCGCGCAGCATTTGCAGGCGGCAGACATGCGGGTTGAGTTCGGCAATCGCCTCGGCCAGCAGGGTTTGGTAGTCGTGGCCCGAGCAGACGATGATCTGCGCGCCCCGGAAACTGCCCGCCGTGCTGTGCAACTGGCCGGGCTCGACGTCGCGCACCAGGGTGGAAAAGTGAAACTCCACCTGCAATTCCTCGCGCAGGTAGTGGATCAGCGCCGGGATCGCCTCGCGCGAATACAGTTGCTGATCGTCCTTGCCGTGCAACGCCGCACGGTGATGACGGAACTGGCCGCCGTACAGATCCCTCAACGCTGCGCCTTGCAGCAACTCGACGTTGTAGCCGTGCTCCAACGCGCGGCCGGCGCAGAAGGCTTCCAGTAGATGTTCTTCGGCTTCGCTGCGGGCGAACAGGTACGAGCCGTTGCGCTTGAGCTGCAAGCCGGCCAGCCGCGCCCATTCGCCCCAGATATCGCGGCTTTGCCGCGCCAGGTCGAGCATCGGGCCTGGCGGTTGGCCGGTGACCAGGGCCTGGCCGAAGTTGCGTACCGAGGCGCCCAACGGCGTGGCGCTGCGCTCGAACACCTTGACCTTGAGCCCGCGCTTGGCTGCTGCGTAGGCGTGGGACAGGCCGAGGATGCCGGCGCCGATGATCAGCAGGTCGCTGTGGTGTGTCATTTAGTGATGTCCTGTTTTCAAGACCGCTATCGGGGGCAAGCCCCCTCCCACATTTGAATGTGTTCACAAACCAAACGTGTGGGAGGGGGCTTGCCCCCGATGAGGCCATCAGCCCAAACGGAGTACTTACTGACCCGCCACCTTCTCCGACTTGCCGTCATAGCGCTTGCGCCATTCAGTCAGAATGCTGTCGCGGTTTTTCGAGGCCCAGGTGAAGTCGTTCTTGATCAGCCGCTGCTCGTAGTCCGCCGGCAATTCGGTCTGCGGCTTGGCGATGCCCGGCTGGGCGAGCACGGCGAAGTTGTCCTTGTACAGGTCCATCGCGGCGGTGCTGGCGGAGAAGTCGGCGAGTTTCTTCGCCGCGTCAGCGTGGGCGCTGCCCTTGATCACGGCGGTCGCCTCGATGTCCCAGCCCAGGCCTTCTTTCGGCAGGATGATGTCCAGCGGCGCGCCCTGGCGCTTCAACTGCACGGCCGGGTATTCGAAGGAAATACCGATCGGGAACTCACCCGAAGCCGCCAGCTTGCATGGCTTGGAACCGGAGTGAACGTACTGGCCGATGTTCTGGTGCAGGTCGTCCATGTACTGCCAGCCCTGCTTCTCGCCGAAGGTCTGCAGCCAGGCACTCACATCCAGGAAACCGGTGCCCGACGACGCCGGGTTAGGCATCACGATCTTGCCCTTGTACTCAGGCTTGGTCAGGTCTTGCCAGCTCACCGGCTTGGTCAGCCCCTGCTTCTCGGCTTCGACGGTATTGAAGCAAATCGTCGCGGCCCAAACGTCCATGCCGACCCAGGCCGGTGGGTTGGCGGCGTCGCGGTAGTGTTTGCCGATCTTGTCCAGGTCCTTGGGCGCGTAACTCTCAAGCATGCCCTGCTGGTCGAGGATCGCCAGGCTCGAAGCCGCCAGGCCCCAGACCACGTCGGCTTGCGGGCGGTCTTTTTCCGCGAGCAGCTTGGCGGTGATGATGCCGGTGGAGTCACGTACCCATTTGATTTCGATATCGGGGTTGGCTTGTTCGAAGGCTTTTTTGTAGGTCTTCAATTGCTCGGCTTCGAGGGCCGTGTACACGGTCAGTTCGGTCTTGGCGAAGGCATTCAGGCTGAATGCAGTGAGTACGGCAGCGACCAGCGCCAGGGGCTTGAACATGGAATACCTCCTTCAGGGTTATTGGCCCGGCGCGGTCTGGCGCCAGGCTTGGGAGCGGCGCAACACGCCACGTGAGGCCCACGCCAGCAGCAGCGAGACGCTGGCCGAAGTGAACAGGATCAAGGTGGACATGGCCGCCGCACCGCCCACATTGCCGGCGTCGTCCATGTTCAACACGGCGACGGCGGCGAGGATGGTGTCGGGGCTGTAGAGGAAGATCGCGGCCGAGACGGTGGTCATCGCCGACACAAACAGGTAGCGCACGATGTCCAGCAGCGCCGGCAGGCAGATCGGCACGGTCACGCGCAGGTAGTGGCGGTACAGCGGCGCCTTCAGCGACAGTGCTGCGGCTTCGAACTCGGCGTCCAGTTGGCGCAGCGCGGTGGTGGCGGTCATCTGCGCGGTGGTCAAATAGTGCGCAATGGTGCACACCACCAACAACGTCATGGTGCCGTAGAACACATGCAGCGGGTTGCCGCGGAGGTTGAAGAAGAAGACGTAGCCCAGGCCCAACACCAGGCCCGGCACGGCCATTGGCACAAAGCTGAGCATGCGCAGCGCCAGGTTGAGGCCCTTCTGGCCCTGGGTCTTTTCCATCAGGTAGGCGCCGGTGAAGATCAGTACGCTGCCGATCAAGGCTGTAAACAGTGCCAGGGTCAGGCTGTTGCGGTACGCCAGCCAGCCGCCGCCGGCCGTGTCTTCGAACTGGTAGTGGTTGAGCGACAGCAACAGGTTGTAAGGCCAGAATTTCACCAGCGACGAGTACACCGCCATGCCGAACACCAGTAGCAACACCGCGCAGATCAGCAGCACGATGGCCAGGTAACAGGCATCGCGCCGCCGCGATGGGGCCGGCTGGAACACCTGGGCACGGCCGCCCATGGCATCGCCCTGACGCCGACGCAGCCAGGCGTCGACACCAAAGCTGAACAGCGCCGGTAGCAGCAACACCATGCCGATCAACGCCCCGCGCCCGAACTGTTGCTGGCCGACCACGGCCTTGTAGGCTTCCAGCGCCAGCACCTGATAATCGCCGCCGACCACCACGGGTACGCCGAAATCGGTGATGGTCAGGGTGAACACCAGGCAGAACGCGGCGAACACCGCCTGGCGTGTGGCCGGCCAGGTGATGCTGCGAAATGCCCGGGCCGGGCTGGCGCCCATGCTTGAGGCCGCATCGAACAAGCGCGCATCCGCCAGGGAAAGCGCCGACAACAGGATCATCAAGGCGTGTGGGAAGGTGTAGATCACTTCGCCGAGGACAATGCCCCAGAAGCCGTAGATGTTGTCCGACAGCAAACCGCGCAACAGGCCCTGGTTGCCGAACAGATAGACCAGCGCGATCCCCGGCAGCATCGACGGCGCCATCAGGGGCAGCAACGACAGCCCGCGCCAGATCGCCTTGGCCGGGATCAGCGTGCGTTGCAGTGCGTAGGCAAACAGATACGCCAGCGGTACGACGATGGTCGCCACGCTGAGGGAAACTTTCAGGCTGTTACCGAGCAGCCAGTGGAAGTTGGCGCTGCTGACCAGTTCCCGTGCCGCCACCAGCCCGCCGCCCTGCCCGGCTTCGCTGCTGAAGCCACGCCAGAAGATCGCCAGCAGCGGCAGCAACACCGCGACGCCCAGCAAGCACAGCCACAGCCATTTGCCGCCCAGCACAAAAAGGCGGTCGCCCAACTCGGCACGGGATGCCCGGCGCGCCATCGGCAGTGTCATGACCGCCGCCATCTCAGGCAAACACCTGCAGGCTGCGCGGCGGCAACGCGACCCAGATGTCCTGGGCGCCCAGGCGCGGCATGGCTTCCGGGGCCAGTTCGGCCAGCAGCGGATGACCGGGCAGTTGCGCCAGTTCAAAGCTCATGCGGCAACGGTTGCCGAGAAAGGTGATCTCGCGGACCTTGGCCGCAAACAGGTTCTCTTCATGCACCGGCGGGTTGACGCTGATCGCTTCCGGGCGGCAGAACAAGCGCCCGGAGGTGGCCGCGCCGGCATCCTCGGCCAGGCGCATGTGCATCCCGCCGACCTGGGCGTGGCTCGCGCTGCTGCGGCTGAACGGCAGCCAGTTGCCCTGGCCGACAAACTCCGCCACGAACGGCGTGGCCGGGCGGTCGTAAATCTCTTGGGGCGTGGCGTATTGCTCGACCTTGCCGTTGTTCATCACGGCAATGCGGTCGGCCATCAACATGGCTTCGTCCTGATTGTGGGTGACCATCAGCGTGGTGATGCCCAGGCGCCGCTGCAGTTGGCGCAGTTCGGTACACAGGTGCTCACGGACGCGGGCGTCGAGGGCCGACATCGGCTCATCGAGCAGCAACAGCGAGGGTGCCGGCGCCAGGGCGCGGGCCAGCGCGACCCGTTGTTGCTGGCCGCCGGAGAGTTGGCCGGGGTATTTCTTTTCGCTGCCGAGCAAGCCGACCAGTTCAAGCATCTGGCCGACGCGCTTGCGCACTTCATCGCGACCGCTGCCGGTGAGGCCGTAGCCGATATTCGCTTCGACGGTGAGATTGGGGAACAGCGCGTAGGACTGGAACAAAATGCCGTAGTCCCGCGCCTGGGGCGGCAGCAGGGAAACATCCCGTTCGCCCAGGTAAAGCTCACCGCTGTCCTGGCGCTCCAGGCCGGCGATGCAACGCAGCAGCGTGGTCTTGCCGCAACCGGACGGGCCCAGCAGGCACACCAGCTCGCCGGCGGCGACGTCCAGGGACACGTTGTCCAGCGCGGTAAAGGCGCCGAAACGTTTCTGGATACCGCGCACCTTCATTGGCGCGCCGGGTTGGGTCAGGGCTGTGTTCATGAAGGCACCTCATCAAACGAATGAGGGCCATGCTAGGCAGGCAATGCGTCCCTGGTGTGGCAGAAAGGCAAAACGTGGCGATAGTGGTATTGGTGGATTTGGGTAGTGGGGTGCCAGGTCTGGCGCTATCGGGGGCAAGCCCCCTCCCACATTTTGACCGCATTCTCATGTTGGAACTCGGTCAAGTGTGGGAGGGGGCTTGCCCCCGATTGGCCCTCAAGGTCACCACCAGATTTCAGATCGGCGACATTTCCTGCGCCAACCCAAGAAAAGCAGCCGGCAGGCGCGCGCCTTTTCTTTCCTTGAGGCAGTAGAGGTACTCAGCAATCTGCGGCGCATTCTCGATGCTCAGCACCCGCAACTGCGGATCATGGGGCACTTCCTGACGCGCAATGATGCTGATGCCGATATTGCGCAGCACCGCTTCACGAATCGACTCGCGGCTGCCGATTTCCAGCAGCGGCCCGTAACTCACGCCGGCGCCCTGCAGCATCTGTTCGGTCAGGCGTCGTGTGGTGGAGCCGGCTTCACGCATCAACAGCGTATGCCCGGCAAGCGCGGTCAACGGCACATGATCGAGCGTCGCCAGCGGGTGGTTGCGATGCACCGCCAGCACCAGCGGATCGGTGCCCAGCACACGGCGAATCAGGCGTGGGTCTTCCAGCAACTGCGAGGACGCCGCGACGTCGACGCGGTAATCATCCAGGGCTTCGAGCACCTGTTGGGAGTTGCCGATTTCCACCGACACCTCCACCTGGGGCAGGCGCTCGCGGAAGGCTTTGACCAGGTCGAGGATGTAATACGGCGCCGTCGCGGCAATCCGCAATGTGCCCTGGACCTGACCACTGTTACGCAGGAAAAACTCAATGTCCGCTTCCTGCTGTAACAGCGTCTTGACCATCGGCAGCAGGCGCGCGCCTTCGTCACTGACCGTCAAGCGGCGGCCACCGCGATAGAACAACTCGACGCCGTACTGGCTTTCCAGGTTGCGAATCTGCGTGGTGACGGTGGGCTGGCTCAGGCCGAGTTTTTTCGCCGCCTGGGTGATGCTGCCCAGGCGGGCGACCATAAAAAACGCCTTCAACTCGGCACTCAGCACACCACCCTCACATCATCTATTTGCGCAGCAGGCGCAGGCCATTGAACACCACCAGCAGGCTCACGCCCATGTCGGCGAACACCGCCATCCACATGGTGGCCATGCCCAGGAAGGTGACCGCGAGGAAGATCGCCTTGATCACCAGCGCCAGGGCGATGTTCTGCTTGAGGATACTCGAGGTTTGCCGCGACAACCGAATGAAAGCCGGAATCTTGCGCAAATCATCGTCCATCAAGGCCACGTCGGCGGTCTCGATGGCGGTGTCGGTGCCTGCGGCGGCCATGGCAAAACCGATCTCGGCGCGGGCCAACGCCGGGGCGTCGTTGATGCCGTCGCCGACCATGCCCACGCGCCGGCCTTGGCCGTAGAGCGCTTCAATGGCTTGCAGTTTGTCGGTGGGCAACAGGTCGCCCTGGGCCTGGTCGATACCGACCTGAGCCGCAATCGCCTGGGCGGTGTGGGTGTTGTCGCCGGTGAGCATCAGGGTTTTGATGCCCAGCTCGTGCAACTGCTGGATGGCTTCGCGGCTGCTGTCCTTGACCGTGTCGGCCACGGCGAACAGCGCCAGCGGGCCGGACTTGTCGAGCAGCAGCACCACGGATTTGCCTTGTTTCTCCAGGGCGAAGAGTTTGTCTTCGAGCTCGGGCGAGCACAGGCCGAGTTCTTCCACCAAGCGGTGGTTACCCAGGTGGTAGGTTGCGCCGTTGATATCACCGCGCACACCGCGACCGGTCAGGGCGGTGAAATTATCCACAGCGTGGCGCGCCAGGTTTTTATCCACCGCCGCGTTGGCGATGGCCAGCGATACCGGGTGGTCGGAACGCCCGGCGAGGGCGGCGGCCAGGGCCGGTGCGTGCTCTTCGATATTCGGGAACAGCGCCAGGTAATCGGTTTGCACCGGCTTGCCGTGGGTGATGGTGCCGGTCTTGTCGAGGGCCAGGTAGTCGAGTTTGTAACCGCCCTCCAGGTACACGCCGCCCTTGATCAGGATGCCTTTGCGCGCCGCCGCCGCCAGGCCGCTGACGATGGTCACCGGGGTGGAAATCACCAAGGCGCAGGGGCATGCCACTACCAGCAGCACCAGGGCGCGGTAGATCCAGTCGAACCACACACCGGCCATGAACAGCGGCGGGATCACCGCCACGCCCAGGGCAAACAGGAACACCGCCGGGGTGTAGATCTTCGCGAAGCGGTCGACAAAGCGCTGGGTCGGCGCGCGTGCGCCCTGGGCCTGTTCCACGGCGTGAATGATCCGCGCCAGGGTGGAATTGTTGGCGGCCGCCGTGACTGTGTATTCCAGGGAGCCGGCCTGGTTGATGGTGCCGGCGAAGACTTTATCGCCCACGGTTTTTTCGATCGGCAGGCTTTCACCGGTGATCGGCGCTTGGTCGATGGTCGACTGACCAGCGGTGACTTCGCCGTCCAGGCCGATGCGCTCGCCGGGACGAACCCGCACGATGGCGCCCAATTCGACACTTTTCACTTCTCGTTCGATCCAACTTCCGTCGGCCTGCTGCACCGTGGCCTGTTCCGGGGTCATCTGCATCAAGCCGCTGATGGCATTGCGCGCACGGTCGAGGGACTTGGCTTCGATCAATTCGGCCACGGTGAACAGGAACATCACCATCGCCGCTTCCGGCCATTGGCCAATCAGGATCGCGCCGGTCACGGCGATGCTCATCAGCGCATTGATGTTCAGGTTGAGGTTTTTCAGGGCGATCCAGCCCTTTTTATAAGTGGTCAGGCCGCCGCTGAGGATCGAAACCAGCGCCACCAGGGCAATCACCCAGGTCGGGGCCGCGTTGGTGAAGTGGATCACTTCAGCCGCCAGGGCGCCGACGCCGGACAACGCAAGCGGCCACCAGTGTTTCTTGGCCGGCGGCTCGGCGGCCGGGGTGCCCTCTTCGATCGGATCGGCCTGCATGCCCAGGGACTTGATGGCGTCGATGATCGGCGCAGTGCTCGGCAGGTCATGGGTGACGCCGAGGATGCGGTTGATCAGGTTGAATTCCAGTTGCTGCACACCGGCGAGCTTGCCCAGTTTGTTCTGGATCAGCGTCTGCTCGGTGGGGCAGTCCATGGCTTCGATGCGGAAGGTGCTCAGGCGCGAATCGGCGCTGGGCGCGGCGCTCAGTTGCACCAACGCCGGGGCTGGCGTGCCGGAGCAGCAGGCACCGGCGTGGCCGTGGTCATGCACCGGCGTCAGTTTTTTCGGCGCATGATCGTGGTCATGCGTGTGCGGGGTGTGATGGGAGTCGCTCATCGGGTTGCGTCCGTAAAGGTGCCTGTTGCCAAGTAAAGACCCTGTAGCCACTATAGGGTCAAGCACCCTTTTGGAGATTGCTGCAATGAAGATCGGCGAATTGGCCAAATTGACCGACTGCCCGGTGGAAACCATCCGTTATTACGAGAAGGAAGGCCTGCTGCCGCCACCGGCACGCACCGAGGCCAACTACCGCGTGTACACCCAGGCGCACACCGAGCGGCTGGTGTTTATCCGCAACTGCCGCAGCCTGGACATGACCCTGGAAGAAATCCGCAGCCTGCTCGACCTGCGCGACAGCCCGCAGGACCAATGCGAAAACGTCAACGCGTTGATCGATGAGCATATCCACCATGTCAAAGCGCGGATCGACGGGCTGTTGGCCTTGCAGGAACAGTTGATCGACCTGCGCCAGCGCTGTGGCAGCGGGCCGGAGCTGGATCAGTGCGGGATATTGCAGCGGCTGGAGGTCAGCGGCAGTGTTGCCGCCAGCGAGGCTGAGCCTTCGCATGTGGGCAGAAGCCATGGCCATTGATTCAGCCCCCTCCCACACAAGCCCACACATTGGGACCGAGACCGAGTTTAGATGGCGACGTCGGCCTTGATGCTTGGGTCGGCGTCGTAGCCCACGATCTCGAAATCTTCGAACTTGTAGTCATAGATCGACGCGGGCTTACGCTTGATCAGCAATTCCGGCAGTTTTTTCGGCGTGCGCGCCAACTGGGTCTGGATCTGTTCCATGTGGTTGCTGTAGGCGTGGGTGTCGCCGGTGGTGACGATGATCTCGTGGGGGATCAGGTCACACTGTTGGGCCAGCATATGGGTCAGCAACGCCAGCGCGGCGGTGTTGTATGGCAGGCCGAGGAACACGTCGGAGCTGCGGATATACAACTGCATCGACAGATGACCGTCATGCACGAACGCCTGGTACAGCAGGTGGCACGGCGGCAGGGCCTGCTTGCCGTTGCGCGCATTTTCCTGGGGGCTCTTGGTCTCGTCCGGCAGGTACTCGACGTTCCAGCCGTGGAACAGGATGCGGCGGCTGTTGGGGTTGGTCTTCAGCGTCTGGACCATATAGTCGATCTGATTGATCTTACCGCCGTCCTTGGTCGGCCAGGCAGTCCACTGCTCGCCGTACACCGGGCCCAGATCACCGTCTTCGGTGGCCCACTCGTCCCAGATGCGCACGCCGTTCTCGTTCAGCCACTTGATGTTGGTGTTGCCGCTCAACATCCAGATCAATTCGTTGGCGATGCTTTTGAAGTGAAGCTTCTTGGTGGTCAGCAGCGGGAAGCCGTCGGCCAAGTTATGCCGATACTGACGGGCAAACACGGCCTTGGTGCCGGTGCCGGTGCGATCGCCCTTGGTCAGGCCATTGGTCACGACGTCGTTCAGTAGTTCGAGATATTGCTTCATGTCATTACCCGTATCGTTGCAGCCGAGACCTTGCAGGCCTCGGCATTCGAATTTAAAGCGCGGTGTTCTTCAACGGTTGCGGACGGTTGTACGCCCACCACAGCAGGCCCAGGCCGGCGACGATCATCGGCAGGCTGAGGATCTGGCCCATGGTCACCCAACCGAACGCCAGGTAGCCCAGTTGCGCATCCGGTACGCGCACGAACTCGACGACAAAACGGAAGATCCCGTAGAACAACGCGAACATACCCGACACCGCCATGGTCGGCCGCGGTTTGCGCGAGAAGAGGTACAGAATGAGGAACAGTGCCACACCTTCCAGGGCGAACTGGTAGAGCTGCGACGGATGGCGCGGCAATTGCGCCGGGTCGCTGAACGGCGGGAACACCATCGCCCACGGCACGTCGGTCGGCTTGCCCCACAGTTCGGCGTTGATGAAATTACCGATACGCCCGGCGCCGAGGCCGATCGGCACGAACGGCGCAACGAAATCCATCAGTTGGAAGAATGACTTGCCGTTGCGGCGGCCAAACCACCAGGCGGCAATCATTACGCCGACAAAGCCACCGTGGAACGCCATGCCGCCCTTCCACACCTCGAAGATCAGCGTCGGGTTGGCGATGTAGGCCGACAGGTCGTAAAACAGCACATACCCCAGGCGCCCACCGACGATGACCCCCATCGACAACCAGAAAATCAGGTCGGAGAGCTTTTCCTTGGTCCAGGTCGGGTCGAAACGGTTCAGGCGCCGGGACGCCATAAACCAGGCACCGCCGATGCCGATCAGGTACATCAACCCGTACCAGTGGATTTTCAGCGGACCGATGGCCAGGGCCACCGGGTCGATCTGCGGGTAAGGCAGCATTGCGACTCCTCGTTAAATCATTCGTTATGGCGACCGGACCTTGCCCGGGCGCGATTAAGCCTTCGTTACAGCAAGAAATTCAAACCCACGCAAAACAGCAGCGCGGCAAACAGCCGTTTCAGCAAACGCGGCGACAAGCGGTGCGCCAGGCGTGCGCCGAAGCGGGCAAACACCATGCTGGTCAGGGCAATGCCCAGCAGCGCCGGCAAATACACGAACCCTAGACTATGAGCGGGCAGCAGCGGGTCATGCCAGCCCAGAATCATGAAACTTAATGCACTGGCCAGCGCAATCGGCAGCCCGCAGGCCGACGAGGTGGCCACCGCTTGCTGCATCGGCACGCTGCGCCAGGTCAAAAACGGTACGGTCAGCGAACCGCCGCCTATCCCGAAAATCGCCGAGGCCCAACCGATCACCGTGCCGGCCACGGTCAAACCAAGCTTGCCCGGCACCGTTCGACTGGCCTTGGGCTTGACCTCCAGCGCCAGTTGCACAGAGATGATCAGCGCGAACACGCCGATGATCTTCTGCAAGTGGGGGCCGGAAATCGCCTCGGCGGTCAGCGCGCCAAAGCCGGCGCCGATCAGGATGCCCACGGTCATCCACACAAAGATCGGCCAGCGCACCGCGCCTAGTCGGTGGTGCTCACGCACGGCATTGATCGAGGTAAAGATAATCGTCGCCAGGGACGTACCCACGGCCAGATGGGTCAGCACCTGCGGGTCGAAACCCTGCAAGGTGAAGCTGAACACCAGCACCGGCACGATAATGATCCCGCCACCCACGCCAAACAGCCCGGCGAGCACGCCAGCACAGGCGCCCAGCAGCAAATACAGCAGAAATTCCATGGGAGCCCCCAAACCAAGTCCGGCATGTTAACGGATGGAAGGCATGCGACCCAACTGGATACGATGGAACGCCCGCGCCAGTGTCGGTAGAGTGGCCAAACACACAAAAGGGGATCGCCTTATGTGCTTGATAGTTTTCGCCTGGCGGCCGGGCCATGCCCAACCGCTGATCGTCGCGGCCAACCGTGATGAGTTCTACGCCCGCCCCAGCCTGCCGCTGGCCCAGTGGCCGGATGCGCCTGCCGTCTATGCCGGCCGCGATCAGGAAGCGGGCGGCACCTGGCTGGGGGTGAATGCCGATGGGCGGTTTGCCGCCCTGACCAATATCCGCGACCCGCACCAGCCGCCGGCACGCAAGTCGCGCGGGGAACTGGTGGCGCGTTTTCTCAGCGGTTCGCTGCCGCTTGAGCAGTATTTGGCGGAGATCAACGGCCGTTCGCTTGAATATGCCGGGTTCAACCTGTTGGTGGGCACGCGGGAGCAGCTGTGGCACTACAACGCCCGCGACAGCATGCCTACGCAACTGCCCGCCGGGGTGTATGGCCTGTCCAATGCTGGGCTGGATACGCCGTGGCCGAAGCTGGTGAAGGCCAAGACGGCGTTGAGCGCGGTGCTGGAGAACCCGCAGCCGGAGGCGTTACTGGAGATTTTGAGCGACCCGCAGACGGCGCCGTTTGCCGAGTTGCCGGATACCGGCGTGGGCTTGGCGACCGAGAGTTTGCTATCAAGCGTATTTATCGCCAGCCCCAGTTATGGCACGCGGGCGAGTACGGCGCTGATTGTGAATGCCGATGGGACGCGGCGGATGGTGGAGCGCAGTTTTGGGCCGCATGGTGGGCGGCTCGGCGAAGTCGAACTCAACCTGTAGGAGCGAGCTTGCTCGCGAAAAACGCCAACGATGACGCGCCCCCCCTGAATGCACGCAGTACCCTCAGGTTTTTCGCGAGCAAGCTCGTGTGCTGACTGACACTCCGTAATCGGGGGCAAGTCGAATCGTCGCACCGCCCCTCCCACATTTTTGATCAGCGCCAGGCTTTAGAGGGTTTTGGCAGAGGCCGGATTGATCATCCGCGTCAACCCCAGGTTCTTCAGCGCCAGTTGCAGCGAGCTGTGGATAACTTGCGGGTTGTCGATGGTCATCAGCTCGGCCAGCAGTTCCTTGGCCATGCTCAGGTTGACCTGGCGCAGCAGCCACTTCACCTTCGGCAAGTTGGTGGCGTTCATCGACAAGCTGTCAAAGCCCATCGCCATCAGCAGCACCGCCGCCGCCGGGTCGCCGGCCATTTCACCGCAGATGCTCACCGGCTTGCCTTCGGCATGGGCGTCGCGCACCACATGTTGCAGCGCTTGCAGCACCGCCGGGTGCAGGTAGTCGTAGAGGTCGGCCACCCGTGGGTTGTTGCGGTCCACGGCCAGCAGGTATTGGGTCAGGTCGTTGGAGCCCACCGACAGGAAGTCCACCTGCCGCGCCAGTTCCTTGGCCTGGTACACCGCCGCCGGGATTTCGATCATCACGCCGATCGGCGGCATCGGAACGTCGGCACCTTCGTCGCGCACTTCGCCCCAGGCGCGGTGGATCAGGTGCAGGGCTTCTTCCAGCTCATGGGTGCCGGAGATCATCGGCAGCAGGATGCGCAGGTTGTTCAGGCCTTCGCTGGCCTTGAGCATGGCGCGGGTTTGTACGAGGAAAATTTCCGGGTGGTCGAGGGTCACGCGAATGCCACGCCAGCCGAGGAAGGGGTTGTCTTCCTTGATCGGGAAATACGACAGTGACTTATCGCCGCCAATGTCCAGGCTGCGCATTGTCACCGGCAACGGGTGGAAGGCGGACAGTTGCTCGCGATAAATCGCCAGTTGCTCCTTCTCACTCGGAAAACGCTGGTTGATCATGAACGGCACTTCGGTGCGGTACAGCCCGACCCCTTCGGCGCCGCGTTGTTGCGCGCGGGCCACATCGGCGAGCAGGCCGGTGTTGACCAGCAGTGGCACGCGATGCCCGTCGAGGGTCACGCAGGGCAGTTCGCGCAGGGCGTCGAGGCCCTGGGACAGCTGGCGTTCTTCTTCCACCACCTCGGCGTATTGCTTGCGCAGAATTTCACTGGGGTTGGTGAACACCTCACCACGGTTGCCGTCGACGATCATGGCGATGCCGTCGACCTTGGAGTACGGCAGGTCCACCAGGCCCATCACCGTCGGAATACCCATGGCCCGGGCCAGGATCGCGACGTGGGAGTTGCCCGAACCGAGCACCGAGATCAGGCCCACCAGTTTGCCTTCCGGCACTTCGCCGAGCATGGTGGCGGTCAGTTCTTCACTGATCAGGATGGTGTTGTCGGGGTAGACCAGGTTGGTGGAGCGGTCTTCCTGCAAGTAGGCGAGCAGACGGCGACCAAGGTCGCGCACATCCGAGGCCCGCTCACGCAGGTAGGCGTCGTCCATCAATTCGAAACGGTTGACGTGATCGGAAACCACCTGGCGCAGCGCGCCCTGGGCCCACTGGCCGGTCTTGATCACGGTCTTGACTTCGTTACCCAGCGACGCGTCATCCAGCATCATCTGGTACACCTCGAACAGCGCTCGCTCTTCGGGGCGCAGTTGGGTGGCGAGCTTGTTCGACAGGTTGCGCATGTCGGCGCGCACGCCTTCCAGGGCAGTCTTGAACAGTTTGATTTCGGCGTCGATGTCGCTGACCGTCTTGTCCGGCACCACATCGAGGTCGGCCGGCGGCAACATGACCACGGCCGTACCGACGGCAGCACCCGGCGAACCCGGTACGCCGACGAACTTGGCCTCCTGGATGCCTTTGCCCTGGCGCCCCAGGCCGCGAATCGAGCCGGTGGCTTCAGCGTGGGCGATAACCCCGGCCAACTGCGCGCTCATGGTCACGAGGAAGGCTTCTTCACCTTCGTCGAACTGGCGCCGCTCTTTCTGTTGGATGACCAACACGCCGACAACGCGGCGGTGGTGAATGATCGGTGCGCCGAGGAACGAGGCGTAGCGCTCTTCGCCGGTTTCGGCAAAGTAGCGATAACGCGGGTGATCAGCCGCGTGCTCAAGGTTCAGGGGTTCTTCACGCGTCCCTACCAAGCCCACCAGACCTTCATTGGGCGCCATGCTGACCTTGCCGATGGAGCGCTTGTTCAAGCCCTCGGTCGCCATCAGCACAAAACGGTTGGTCTCGGGGTCCAGCAGGTAAACCGAGCAGACCTGGCTGCCCATGGCTTCCTTGACGCGCAACACAATAATCCCCAACGCCGCCTTGAGATCCTTGGCGGAGTTAACTTCCTGGACGATCTTGCGCAGCGTATTGAGCATGGCTCGGGGTCGAACTCCGTCGTCAGTCGCGCGTTAAAAGGCGCGGGGCAAGCTCTTTGAGAGCGCGACGATAAACTTCGCGCTTGAATGTCACCACCTGGCCCAACGGATACCAATAACTGACCCAGCGCCAGCCATCGAACTCCGGTTTACCGGTCAAATCCATCCGCACCCGCTGCTCGTTGGAGATCAGGCGCAGGAGAAACCATTTCTGCTTCTGGCCGATACACAGCGGTTGGCTGTGGGTACGCACCAGGCGTTGCGGCAAACGATAACGCAACCAGCCACGGGTACAGGCCAGAATTTGTACATCTTCGCGCTCAAGTCCGACTTCTTCGTTCAACTCGCGGTACAAGGCGTCTTCAGGGGTTTCGTCAGGGTTGATGCCACCTTGAGGAAACTGCCAGGCGTCTTGGTTGATTCGGCGAGCCCATAGGACCTGTCCAGAATCATTCGTAAGAATAATCCCGACATTAGGACGGAAACCATCGGGGTCGATCACGGCAACAACCTCGCAAACGCATGTCGTCGCATTGTTCCACAAAGGTTGTTCCAGCGGCAACGAGGCTTCTTAGCTTATGTGCACTCTTGTGAAAAGACCGTATTCTGGACGCCTTTTTACAGACTTTTCAGCGGGTAACTGTAATGCGCCTGGCTTTATTCGACTTGGACAACACGCTTCTTGGGGGTGACAGCGATCACGCCTGGGGTGATTACCTCTGTGAACGCGGGATTCTCGACCCGGTGGCCTACAAGGCTCGCAACGACGAGTTCTACCAAGACTACCTGGCCGGCCGGCTGGATAACGCGGCCTACCTGAATTTTTGCCTGGAAATCCTCGGCCGCACCGAGATGGCCCAACTGGACGCGTGGCACAACGACTATATGCGCGACTGCATCGAGCCGATCATGCTGCCGCAGGCCGCGGAACTGCTGGCCAAGCACCGCGCCGCCGGCGACAAGCTGGTGATCATCACCGCGACCAACCGTTTCGTCACCGCGCCAATTGCCGCACGTCTGGGCGTGGACGCCCTGATTGCCACCGAATGCGAGATGGAAAACGGCCGCTACACCGGGCGCAGTACGGATGTACCGTGCTTTCGCGAGGGCAAGGTAACGCGCCTGAACCGCTGGCTGGAAGAAACCGGGCATAGCCTGGAAGACAGCTACTTCTATAGCGATTCGATGAATGACTTGTCGCTGTTGGAGCAGGTGACGCATGCGATCGCGGTAGATCCGGATCCGAATCTGCGGGCTGAGGCTGAAAAACGCGGCTGGCCGGTGATTACGCTGCGTGGCTGATGGCCCTATCGGGGGCAAGCCCCCTCCCACCAATGTGGGAGGGGGCTTGCCCCCGATGCAGACAACTCGGTGTAACGCCTTAAACCGGCTTGGCCCCCATCAACCCCGCAATCGCCACAAACCCCACCAGGCTGACCACCGCCAATGCCAAGGTGAAATTCAGGCTACCGCCCTCGCCCTTGCGCAGGCGATTGAGCCGCGCCACCAGCCAGAACCAGCACAGCGCCGCAACGGTGTAGAGCAGGCTGGAACCCAGGATCCAGGCTTGCCCCAGCGGCCAGCCGACCAGATGCACCAGCCACCAGCCGGTAAACGGCATGCTGATCAGGCAGATCCCCATCAACAACCACACGAACACCCACGGGCGCTGCACGGTGATCGCCGGGCCGGCGCTGCGTTTGCGCCAGGCCAGCAGCGCCAGGCCGAGGCCACTGAGCAGCAACAATACAGTGGCCGCCATGTGGATAACTTTGAGGGTGGTCAGGGTTTCCATGTGTCGTCTTCCTTAAAGGTCGCCCAATCAGCGTAGTCGCTCAACCGAGGAACAGTTTGTAAGCCGGGTTATCGCTTTCATCCCAGTATGGGTAGCCAATGGCTTCAAGGGCTGCCGACACCAGGTGACGCTCGTCCGCCGGAACCTGCAGGCCGGCGACCACACGGCCGTCGGCTGCGCCGTGGTTGCGATAGTGGAACATCGAGATGTTCCAGCGCCCGCCTAATTTGTTAAGAAAGTTGAACAAAGCGCCTGGCCGCTCCGGGAATTCGAAGCGAAACACCACTTCATCGCTGACCTTCGCCGCGTGCCCGCCGACCATGTGGCGGATGTGCAACTTGGCCAGTTCGTTCTCGGTCAGGTCGAGCACCGGGAAACCCTGGCTGGTCAGGCTGGCGATCAACGCGCTGCGCGGATCGTTTTCCGGATGGGTCTGCACGCCAACGAAAATGTGCGCCTCCCGGCCGGAGTGGTAGCGGTAGTTGAATTCGGTGATCTGACGCTTGCCCACAGCCTCGCAGAACGCCTTGAAGCTGCCCGGTTTCTCGGGGATGGTCACGGCGATGATGGCTTCGCGCCCTTCACCCAGCTCGGCGCGCTCGGCCACATGGCGCAGACGGTCGAAGTTGACGTTGGCGCCCGAGTCGATGGCCACCAGGGTTTGCCCGGTAACACCACGGGTTTCCACGTATTTCTTGATGCCCGCCACACCCAAGGCGCCCGCAGGCTCGGTGATGGAGCGGGTGTCGTCATAGATGTCCTTGATCGCCGCACAGATTTCATCGGTGCTGACGGTAATCACTTCATCCACATAGTCCTTGCAGATGTCGAAGGTGTACTGGCCGATCTGCGCGACCGCCACGCCATCGGCAAAAAGGCCCACGGTCGGTAGTACCACGCGCTCGCCAGCGGCCATGGCGGCCTGCAGGCAGTTGGAGTCGTCCGGCTCGACACCGATGATCTTGATCTCCGGGCGCAAGTACTTCACATAGGCGGCGATGCCGGCGATCAGCCCGCCGCCGCCGACCGGCACGAAAATCGCGTCCAGCGGCCCCGGATGCTGGCGCAGGATCTCCATCGCCACGGTGCCCTGCCCGGCAATGGTGTGCGGATCATCGTAGGGGTGAATGTAGACGTAGCCTTTTTCGTCGACCAGTTTCAGCGAATAGGCCAGGGCTTCCGGGAAAGAATCACCGTGTAGCACCACTTTGCCGCCACGGGAACGCACGCCTTCGACCTTGATCTCCGGAGTGGTCTTGGGCATCACGATAGTGGCCTTGACCCCCAGCACCTTGGCCGCCAGGGCCAGGCCCTGGGCATGGTTGCCCGCCGAAGCGGTGACCACGCCGCACGCGCGCTCTTGCGCCGTCAACTGGGTCAGCTTGTTATACGCACCGCGAATCTTGAACGAGAACACCGGCTGTAAGTCTTCCCGCTTGAGCAAGACCTTGTTGCCCAGCCGCTCGGAGAGCTGGCGGGCGGGCTGCAATGGGGTTTCTACGGCAACGTCGTAAACGCGCGAGGTGAGGATCTTTTTGACGTACTGTTCAAGCATCGGCAGGCATCACTGGGCGGGTTGGGCAGGGCCAACGAGTCTAACTCAGCGTTTGGCCGGGCGACCACACGAATCCAAAGGTTTTGATGGGTTATACTCGCGCCCTCTCTACTCCCCGCCCGTTCCGGAGCCCGCATGACCCAGGATCAACTCAAACAGGCAGTGGCCCAGGCCGCCGTCGATTTAATCCTTCCTAAACTCGATGACAAGAGCATCGTCGGCGTCGGCACCGGCTCCACCGCCAACTGCTTCATCGATGCGCTGGCCAAGCACAAGGGCGCATTCGACGGCGCCGTGGCCAGCTCCGAAGCCACCGCTGCGCGCCTCAAGGGCCATGGCATTCCGGTGTACGAGCTCAATACCGTGAGCGACCTGGAGTTCTACGTCGACGGCGCCGATGAAAGCGACGAGCACCTGAACCTGATCAAAGGCGGTGGCGCCGCCCTGACCCGCGAGAAGATCGTCGCGGCCGTGGCCAAGACCTTTATCTGCATCGCCGACGCCAGCAAGTTGGTGCCAGTACTCGGCACCTTCCCGCTGCCGGTGGAAGTGATCCCGATGGCCCGTAGCCACGTGGCCCGCGAGCTGGTGAAACTGGGCGGCGACCCGGTGTACCGCGAAGGTGTGCTGACCGACAACGGCAACATCATCCTCGACGTGTACAACATGCAGATCACCAACCCGGTGGAGCTTGAAACCCGGATCAACGCCATCGTCGGCGTGGTCACCAACGGCCTGTTCGCCGCGCGCCCGGCTGACGTGTTGCTGCTGGGCACCCCGGAAGGCGTGAAAACCCTCAAGGCCTGATGCACAACCAAATGTGGGAGGGGCGGCGTTTTCAGGATTCTGCTTTCTTGAACACGTAGAACAGGTTCGGCTCACTGACCAGGTACAAGTTGCCCGCGTCATCCATGGCAACTCCCTCGGCCTGAGGCACACGCCTGCTCAGGCCATGGCGCCCGCCCAGCAGGGACAGACTGCTCAGCGGGCGACCGTCGATATCCAGTTCCAACACCAGGAACGACTCATCCGACAACGCCAGTAAATGGCCGCTGCGCTCGTCGTATTGCAGGCTCGACAGGTCGCGCACGAATAGCCCGGCATCGCGCTTGGGGTTGTTGATGACGTGGACCGAGTAGGTTTTTTCCGGTTTGAAATGGGGAAAGCCGTGGACCTCGTAGATCACCATCGGGTCGCGTTCCTTCGCCACGAACAGGCGCTTGCCCACCGAGTCGTAGGCAAGGCCTTCAAACCCCTTGTTGCCCCCCACATGCACACCCAGGGTCATCTGCTCCGCATCGGCGGCGTCGAGGAATTGGGTATCGTCATCCACATGCACCTTGATCAGGCGCTGTTGGCGTTCATCGCTGATGACGTAGATGTTGTCGCTGATGAACTCCACAGCCTCGGCGTCACCGAAGCCGACCAGGGGAATCCGTCGCAGGATCTTGCCTTCAAGGGACAGCTCGACCAGCTCGGCGTTTTTGTTGGTGACGGTAAACAGGCTTTTACGCACCGGGTCGTAGGTCAGCGCGGAAACGTCATCATCCAGCCCTTCGATCACCCGGCCCTCCACGCTGACCCGGTAATCCGCCAGGCCAATGGAGCGTTCGTCGGCAGGCTGGCCCCACGCCTGCCAGTTGAACCAGGCACGTTCGAACAGGCGAAACTGTTGCGCGACAACGCCCGCGCCGATCAAGGCGATCAGCACCAGTATGAAAAAAGCAGGCTTGGGGCGGGCAAGTCGACGCATCGGGCGGGCTCAAAGTCAAAAGTGGCGAATAAATATCACGCCCATCTGAATCTAAACTTAAACGCGCCCGGTGTGTGGCGTATGCCGCGGATAGCAACGTATCCGACGTTATCGGTCTGCTATGGCTGTTTTTTCGAAACGATAGAACAGGTTCGGCTCACTGACCATGTACAGGTTGCCGTTCTCGTCCAGGGTCACGCCTTCGGCACGGGGGATCGTGTTCTTGAGGCCGTTGAAGCCGCCGAGCAAGGTCATGAAGCTGACTTGTTCGCCATTTTCATCCAGTTCCAGCAGCAGGTGGGAGTCGGCCGACAGCGCCAACAGGTGCCCGGTACGCGGGTCGATGGCCAGGGCCGAGAGGTTGCGCATGTCCAGCCTGGTATCGGCGAGCTTTTGCTTGTCACCGACCAGGGTCTGGCTGCCGTCGCTTTTCCAGGTGAACAGCGCCGCCGGGCGTTCTTCGCCGAGCACGAGCTGCTGATTGCGCTTGTCCCAGGTGATGGCTTCAAAGGCTTTGTTCTGGTCTTTGGACGGGCCCAGGTCGTAACTCGGGAAGTCGGCCTTGTTCAACGCCGTGGTGCCGGCATCGATCTTGATGAGGGTCAGGCTGTGCAGGCGCTCGTCGACCACGGCCATCAGGCCGTTTTCCATCACCGTCACACCTTCCGGGTTGCTCCAACCGTTAAGGGGCATCTTGCGCAGCACATCGCCTTGCAGGCTCAACTCGACGAGGAAGGCATTTTTGCCCATGACGGAAAACAGGGTTTTCGTCTGTGGGTTGTAGGACAGGTCCGAGGCCTCGTCCTTCTCCATGCCGGGCAGCAACTTGGCATCAATGACCACGAGATAGTCCGGCAGCCAGACGCTCTCCTGGCGTTCGACCGGGCTTTCAAAGCGCTCCGCCACCCACAACACAGCGCGGTCGTCCCAGTGCATGGCCCAGGCAACGCCATACACAATCGCCCCGACCAGAAACAACCAGGAATACCAGCGCAGAGCAAAACGAGAGCGTGGCTTGGGCGTGTGGGCAGGCAGGGGGAGGGCCATTGGGCACGTTTTTCCGAGAAGTCAGCATTGGGTGATAGCGCAGGAATAACCGGCCCGTGCGCTGGAGGCTGAAGATTATCCGGATGGAGTGTGAAAAAAATGCAAACAACCGAAACCTGTGGCGAGGGCGCTTGCTCCCGCTGGGCCGCGAAGCAGCCCTGAAAATCGGACTGCTACGCTGTCCAGCGGGAGCAAGCTCACTCGCCACAGGGTTCTGCTGACGTTAGCGGACGCTGCTTTCGAAACGGTTCACACCGGACAATTCCAGCACCAGCTCGTCACCGACATTCAGCGGGCCCACGCCGGCAGGGGTGCCGGTGAGGATCACGTCGCCGGCTTGCAGCGAGAAGCAGCCGGCCATGTACTGGATCATCGGGATGATCGGGTTGAGCATGACCGCGCTGTTGCCATCCTGGCGCACTTCGCCGTTGATGGTCAGGCGAATGCCGATATCGGTCAGGTCCGGGAAGGTGCTGCCGACCACGAACGGCGCGATCACCGCCGCGCCGTCGAAGGACTTGGCGATTTCCCACGGCAAGCCCTTGGCTTTCAACTCGGCCTGTTTGTCGCGCAGGGTCAGGTCGAGGGCCGGGGCGAAGCCGGAGATGGCGTCGAGTACTTCTTCACGGCTGGGCTTGGTCGACAGGGGTTTGCCAATCAGCACCGCGATTTCCGCTTCGTAATGCACCGAACCGCGTTCGGTCGGAATGCTGAAACCGCCTTCCAGCGCCACCACGCAGCTGCCCGGCTTGATGAACAGCAACGGTTCGGTCGGTACCGGGTTATCCAGTTCCTTGGCATGTTCGGCGTAGTTACGCCCGATACACACCACTTTTCCCACAGGGAAGTGGATGTTGGTGCCGTCGACATACTTGTGCTGGTAGCTCATGGAACGACTCCTTCAGGGGCGGTTAAACAGCGAAGATCTTGCCGGGGTTCATGATCCCGTTCGGGTCGAACACCGCTTTGACGGCCTTCATGTATTCGATTTCAACCGGCGAGCGGCTATAGGTCAGGTAATCGCGCTTGGTCATGCCCACGCCGTGTTCGGCGGAGATCGAGCCGTTGTACTTCGCGACGGTTTCGAACACCCACTTGTTCACGGTGGAGCACTTGGCGAAGAACTCGTCCTTGCTCAGGTTTTCCGGCTTGAGGATGTTCAGGTGCAGGTTGCCGTCGCCGATATGGCCGAACCAGACGATTTCGAAGTCGGGGTAGTGTTCGCCGACGATCGCGTCAATTTCCTTCAAGAATGCCGGCACTTTCGATACCGTCACCGAAATGTCGTTCTTGTACGGCGTCCAGTGGGAAATGGTCTCGGAGATGTACTCGCGCAGCTTCCACAGGTTGTGCAGCTGGGTTTCGCTCTGGCTCATCACACCGTCCAGCACCCAGCCCTGCTCGACGCAGTGCTCGAAGGTTTCCAGGGCGTGGTTGGCGACTTCTTCGGTGGTGGCTTCGAATTCCAGCAGTGCGTAGAACGGGCATTCGGTCTCGAACGGCGCCGGCACGTCACCACGGCCGAGGACTTTGGCCAGGGCCTTGTCGGAGAAAAACTCGAAAGCGGTCAGGTCCAGCTTGCTCTGGAACGCGTGCAGCACCGGCATGATCGCGTCGAAGTCGGTGGTGCCGAGCACCATGGCGGTGAGGTTTTTCGGCGCACGGTCCAGGCGCATGGTGGCTTCCACGACAAAACCCAGGGTGCCTTCGGCGCCGATGAACAACTGGCGCATGTCGTAGCCGGTGGCGTTCTTGATCAGGTCGCGGTTCAGTTCCAGCACGTCGCCTTTGCCGGTGACGACCTTCATGCCGGCGACCCAGTTACGCGTCATGCCGTAGCGAATTACCTTGATCCCGCCGGCATTGGTGCCGATATTGCCGCCAATCTGGCTAGAACCGGACGAAGCGAAGTCCACCGGGTAGTACAAACCGTGCTCTTCGGCGGCGTTCTGCAATTGCTTGGTGACCACGCCCGGCTGGCACTTGGCGGTGCGGTCGGTGAGGTTCACGTCCAGGATCTGGTTCATATAGTCGAACGAGACGACCACTTCACCATTGGCCGCAACGGCGGCGGCCGACAGGCCGGTACGCCCACCGGACGGCACCAGCGCGACCTTGCGCTCATTGGCCCAGCGCACGATCGCCTGCACTTGCTCAATCGTCTTGGGAAACACGATGGCAGTCGGGGCCGGCGCGAAGTGCTTGGTCCAATCCTTGCCGTAAGCCTCCAGGGAGTCGGCGTCGGTCAGCACTTTGCCGGGCTCAACCAGGGTCTTTAGCTCATCAATCAGGGCAGGATGGGTCATCGACAGAACTCTCGAACAATTCATGGTCATCCTGAGAACGCTTCACGTCGCAGGAATAGGTGTTTAGCGGGGCGCATATGCTAGCATACCGCCCCCGCAGGACAGAGCCCAAGGGCGTTCTGCGGTGACGGCTTTCCTGCCGTCCGGGTCAGCTTAAGCGATCCGATTCCCTGCCATTTTTCTCCGGGATACAGGTTTACGCAGATGAGCAAGACTTCTCTCGATAAGAGCAAGATCAAGTTCCTTCTTCTGGAAGGCGTCCACCCATCGGCCGTCGAGGTTCTGAAGGCCGCCGGGTATACCAGCATTGAGTACATCACCAGCTCTCTGCCAGACGCCCAGCTCAAGGAAAAGATCGCCGACGCGCACTTCATCGGCATTCGCTCCCGCACTCAGTTGACCGAAGAGGTCTTCGATCACGCCAAGAAACTCGTGGCGGTCGGCTGTTTCTGCATCGGCACCAACCAGGTCGACCTTAATGCAGCGCGCGAGCGCGGCATCGCGGTGTTCAACGCACCGTACTCCAACACCCGTTCCGTCGCGGAGTTGGTGCTGGCCGAGGCCATCCTGCTGCTGCGCGGCATTCCGGAGAAAAACGCCTCCTGCCACCGTGGCGGCTGGATCAAGAGCGCGGCCAACTCCTTCGAAATCCGCGGCAAGAAGCTGGGTATCGTCGGTTACGGCTCGATCGGCACTCAACTGTCGGTCCTGGCCGAAAGCCTGGGCATGCAGGTGTTCTTCTACGACACCCTGACCAAGCTGCCACTGGGCAACGCCACGCAAGTGTCGAGCCTGACCGAGCTGCTGGGCATGTCCGACATCGTCACCCTGCACGTGCCGGAAACCGCTGAAACCCAGTGGATGATCGGCGAGAAGGAAATCCGCTCGATCAAGAAAGGCGGCATCCTGATCAACGCCGCACGCGGCACCGTGGTCGAGCTGGACGCCCTGGCTGACGCGATCAAGGACAAACACCTGATCGGCGCCGCCATCGACGTGTTCCCGGTGGAGCCACGCTCCAACGACGACATCTTCGAAAGCCCGCTGCGTGGCCTGGACAACGTGATCCTGACCCCGCACATCGGCGGCTCCACCGCTGAAGCCCAGGCCAACATTGGCCTGGAAGTCTCGGAAAAGCTGGTCAAGTACAGCGACAACGGTACGTCGGTGTCCTCGGTCAACTTCCCGGAAGTGGCCCTGCCGGCTCACCCTGGCAAGCACCGCCTGCTGCACATCCACCAGAACATCCCGGGTGTGATGATGGAGATCAACAAGGTCTTCGCGGAAAACGGCATCAACATCTCCGGTCAGTTCCTGCAGACCAACGAGAAGGTCGGCTACGTGGTAATCGACGTCGACGCCGAGTACTCGGACCTGGCGCAACAGAAGCTGCAGCACATCAACGGCACGATTCGTTGCCGCGTGTTGTTCTAACGCTTCAAACGCCCTACGAAAAATGGGAGACCCACAGGGGTCTCCCATTTTTTTGTCTGAACAAATCTTACTTGACGTTAACCGTGATCACTTTCGAGGCTACAGTCGGGTTGAACTGCATGTGCAACTTGTCGCCGGCGACCAGTTGCAAGGTGTGCTTGCCAGGGGTGAGGGTCAGTTCGGTTTCGGTCTGGGCCTTGCCGTAGTGGATCACGGTGTCAGTGGCCGGGATCGGCACGCTGGCGTCCGGCAACGCTTTCTGGTCGACCAGCAGGTGATGGTGGCCGGTGCCTGGGGCCTGTTCGGTGGCCGGAGCCAGCTTCAGGCCTTCCATGCCGAATTTGACGGTGAAGGTTTTATCGACGGTGGCGCCGTCTTTCGGCGAAACGATAAACACTTTCGCACCTTCAGGTGGCGCGCTGCGCGGGATGCCGTCTGCGGCAGTCACCAACATCGAAGCACCCAGCAGCACGCTGGCAATCGTTGCACGAGACAAAAGGGCTTTCATTCGTTTCTCCACTTATCTATGAAATGTGTAGGGTTATGACAACTTAGCGACAAATTGCTGTCCAAGGCACTCAACACCATAACAAAGCGATGCTGAACCGCGCCTCGCACATTCGAATTCTTTAGGAGTGACCATGCGCTTTTCGCCTGGCCTGTTACTGCTGCTTCCCCTGATCAGCCCTATGGCTCACGCCGAACTGATCGATGACGTGTTTGATCGCGGCGAGCTGCGCATCGCCCTCGAGGCCAACACCCCGCCCTTCAACTTCAAGGACGGCGAGAAACTCAGCGGTTTTGAAGTTGAGCTGGGTGAACAACTGGCCAAAGAGATGGATGTGCGCCCCTCGTTCATCACCACCGACGACAGCGACATGCTACCCGGCGTGGCAACCGGCAAGTACGACGTGGCCATCAACCATATCGCTATGACTGCCGAGTTGCAGGATCGGTTCGATTTCAGTGAACCTTATCGCGACAATCCGGAGTTGGCCATTCCGTTCCAGAAGGGCAACCCGGCGTTCAAGGCGAGCCTGGACAAGGCGCTGCAACGGGTGAAGGCCGATGGACGGTTGAAGGCGCTGGCGCAGAAGTGGTTCGAAAGCGACACGGCGGAAGTCAAAGCACAGTAAATCAAAATGTGGGAGGGCTTGGGAGACGGGCCAGGGCTTGCGCCGCCTCAAGCAACTCCAGCTCACTGAACACCAACACCCCATGGCGTTTGAGCAGCGCCGCCGTGACGCCCTCGCCGCTCACCTTCACACCGCTGAAGCTGCCGTCATAGGTCAGCACATTGCCGCAGGACGGGCTATTGGCCTTGAGCACGGCGACGCGGATATTGTGACGCTGCACCAGCGCCAACGCCTGGCGGGCGCCGTCGAGGAAGGCGGCGCTGAAGTCCTCGCCCGCTGCGGTCAGCACCTGGGCGCGGCCCTCCCACACGTCGATACCCTGCCCGCCTGGAATCTCGGCGGAAGGCCTAGGCGTGGGCAAACCGCCCGACACTTCCGGGCAAATCGCAACCACACGGCCTTCGGCCTGCCACGCCGCCAGTTGATCGAACGGCCCGCTGGCGCCGCCGTCGTAGCGTACTTTGTGCCCGAGCAGGCAGCGGCTGACGAGAATTTTTTGCATGCTTAAAACGGCTCGTTACCGCGCCGACGAAACCAGCCGGTCAGCGACAGGCGCTCGCGGGTGGCGGGCAGGACTTCGTGGGGCACTTCTCCAGACAGGAACACCACCAGGCAACCGCCGCTGGGCACCACGTCATGTTCGACGCCATCCTTGAGGTACATGCGCAACTGGCCGCCGTGTTCCGGCAGCCACTCGTCGTTCAGGTAGATCACCGCCGAGACCGAGCGCCGGTCATCGTCGCGAAACCGGTCCAGGTGCCTGAGGTAAAACGCCCCCGGCGGGTACATCGCGAAGTGGCCTTCAAAATCTTCCAGGCCGAGGAACAAGCTGCGGTTTATCGCCAGGCGCAAGCTATCCAATACCGCCATATAGCGGTCACAGACGGCGGAGTCGCCCTGCTCCAACCACTGGATATGGTCGCCGCGAATGCCCTCGCGAATCTCCTGGGCCGGCCCGCGCCCGACCGCCGCCGGCGCCAGCTCACCTTCAGCCGCACGTTTACGGCACTCAGCCGCCAGTTCCAGGGTCAGAGCCTGGGGCAGGAAGCCGTTCTGCTGCGACCAGCCCTTTTCGGCCAGGTCGTCGACAATGCGTTGCAGCGATGGGTGTTCGAGGGGTATTTGCATGGCCCGCATAGTATCCATACGCCTGTGAATCCAACAGGGCCGTTGAGCATCTGAACGCACTTTAGTCAGGTGACTGATAGGATTTCTCGACAAATCCTACGCCCGACACGGACAATAGTGGCCGACTGACAGGAGTCCATATGCGTCGTTTGTTTTTTTCCTTGCTGATGTTCTGCGTTTTGCCCGCCTGGGCAGACGGCCATGACCAGTTGTACAAGGTCGCCGGCTGGGCCGAACAACGTGCGCATTTCAATGACGCCCTCAGTGCCGCCCAGCAACGCTACCGCAATAGCCTGCCGCCGGCGGTGTACCAGGCGCTGGTCGACAACAGCAACAAACGCTTCGCCGCCCAGGCCATGGACCGGCGCGCCGAAGCCCAATTGCGCAAGCGCCTGGCGGACCCAGCGCCAGCCCTGGCGTTTTTTCAATCGCCGCTGGGGCGCAAGATCGTCGCCGCCGAACTGCTGGCCACCCGCCGCGACCAGTTGGCAAAAAATGCCCAAGGCCTGCCGCACATCGAAGCCGACGCCACCCGCAGCCTGATCATCGGCCACCTGGCCCAGGCCCTGCCTGCCCGTGAAGCCGGCGCCGAAGTCAGCCTGGCAATCGCCGGCGTGGCGGCCGACAGCTTGAGCCAGATGATCCCCGGCCTGTTGGGCGGCGGCCAGGCCCAGGGCATGTTGGATGGGCAACGCGAGCGGCTGATGCAACAGATCGGCAATGACCTGAACAACACGCTGCTGTACGTCTATCGGGATTTGTCCGACCCGGAGCTGGAAGAATTCGCTACGTTTGCCGAGTCGCCGCAGGGGAAGGCGTATTACCAGGCGGCGTTGGCCGCGGTCCGCGCAGGCTTGGCGGTCGGCCAAAGCACCTCAAGCCTGGCGCAGTAACAAAATGTGGGAGGGGGCTTGCCCCCGATGGCGGTGGGTCAGTATCAGATGTGCTGACTGACACCCTGCTATCGGGGGCAAGCCCCCTCCCACATTTGGTCTGTGTTATTTCAGGTGGTCGGTGAGGTACTTGAAGTATTCCTGGCGAATCTCCGGGATCTCATTGGCCAGATGATGCCGGCCACGCTTGAGCATCAACACCTCAGGCTGATCGAATTTGCCCCGCAGCATCTTCAGGTTGTGCTGCCAATCCACCGTCATATCCTCTTCGCCCTGCACAATCAGCGGCCGCCGCGGGCTGCGCGGTGCGGCTTCGATTTGCTTGATCCAGCGCGCCAGAGCCCCCACCCAGGCGGTCGGCAGTTGGCGCGGCTGCAAGGGGTCGGCTTCGAGGAACGGCTTGAAGGCCGGGTCATTGGTGTTTTCGCTGAACCGCCGGGCGATGCCTTTGACGAACGGCCGCAGCAGGTAATAGCTGACCTGCGACCAGCCCCACCCACGCGGGCGCACCAAGGGTGAAAGCAGAAACGTCTTACCCTGGGCCGGGCTGTCGACGCCATGGTTGAGCAAGTGATCCACCACCACCGCGCCGCCGGTGCTTTGCCCGAACAGGTGCCAGGGCCGGGGCAGGTGCAGCGCTTCGGCCTGCACGAACAGCGCCTGCACCACGTCCTGGTACACCGCAAAATCATCGATGCTGGCCCGCGCGCCGCTGGACAAACCATGACCCGGAAGATCGCAGGCGATCACCACAAACCCTTGGTCCAGCGCCCAGTCGACCACGTGGCGGTACAGCCCCATATGGTCGTAGAACCCGTGGAACATAAACATCGTCGCCACCGGCACGGGCGGCCACCACACCTGGGCGACCACCTCGAACCCATCAACCCCGAAACGGCCAAGGCGGCTCACCGCCGGCACCTTGCGCGCGCTCAGGTCCAGCCCATAAAAACGCTGGTAGACCCGCGCCTCGGCGCTGAGCGGCTGCGCATCCACCAGGGGCCGCAAGCTATCGCGCAGATGATCGGGGTCAAAGGTAACGGGCATAAGAGGTTCCAGACTTGGGGGCTTCACGCGCTGCGCAGATGAATATCGAGCTGCGATATTCATCTGTCGGGGCAAGCATGGCAAGCTACGCGTCCTTCGAGGATTGATCTGAATGCGACAGCCCTACCGCACCACCTTGTTCGCCAGCCTGGTGCTGCTCCTCTGCGCCGGCGTGTTATGGGCCGCGTATGACTGGTTCCAGGGCCGCTACCTGCGCGCCTTCAGCGAACACACGGCGGTGTTTTCCGGCGACGCCCTGCGCCTGCCCGACGACCTCGCCGGCCCCGGCCCGATCCGCCTCGTGCATTTCTGGGACCCGGCCTGCCCGTGCAACGTCGGCAACCAGCAACACCTGGGCGAGTTG
Organism: Pseudomonas marginalis; assembly: GCF_024169655.1. Taxonomy (GTDB): domain Bacteria; phylum Pseudomonadota; class Gammaproteobacteria; order Pseudomonadales; family Pseudomonadaceae; genus Aquipseudomonas; species Aquipseudomonas paraveronii. The sequence goes on from NZ_JALJWV010000001.1 coordinate 5,920,354, forward strand.
ATCGAGCACTACGCGCCCCAGGGCGTCGAGTTCTACGCCCTGCAAAAACCCGGCAGCCACGGCCAGTTGCCCGACAACCTGCGCCAGATGAAAATCCTCAGCAGCCTGCCCGGCGCCGATCAAATACCGGCGACCCCGGCCGTGGCGATCTGGGATCGCACAGGCAAGCTCGCGTATTTCGGGCCGTACAGCGAAGGGCTGACGTGCAACGCCAGCAACAGTTTTATCGAGCCGATCCTCAAAGCCCTTGAAGCGGGACGCGCGGTGAATGCCACTCACACCCTGGCGGTGGGCTGCTATTGTTCGTGGCCAACCGGTTCGTAGCCCGCCGCCCCACTCTTGGTAAGGAATGTTCATGAAGCGCGTCTTGCAGGTTCTCGCGGTGCTGCTGGCGCTGGTTGCCGTCGGTGCCGGCTGGTACGTCTACAGCAAGCAACCCACCCGCCAGGGCGCCGTGACGCTGGCGAACCTGCAAGGTTCGGTCACGGTGCGCTACGACGACCGTGGCGTGCCGCATATCCGCGCCGAGAACGAGACCGACCTGTACCGTGCCTTGGGCTACGTGCATGCCCAGGACCGGTTGTTCCAGATGGAAATCATGCGGCGCCTGGCGCGCGGCGAATTGGCCGAAGTGCTCGGCCCCAAGCTGCTGGACACCGACAAACTGTTCCGCACCCTGCGCATTCGCGAACGGTCCGCCACTTATGTCGCGCAGCTGGACCATGAGTCGGCGCACTGGAAGGCCCTGCAAGCCTATCTGGACGGAATCAACCAGTATCAGGACAACCACGCCAGCCCGATGGAGTTCGACGTGCTGGGCATCCCCAAGCGGCCGTTCACCGCAGAGGACACCATCAGCGTCGCCGGGTATATGGCCTACAGCTTTGCTGCGGCGTTTCGTACCGAGCCATTGCTGACGTATGTGCGCGACCAGTTGGGCAGCGACTACCTGAACGTGTTCGACCTCGCCTGGCAACCCAAGGGCGCGCTCAACCTGGCCGCCAGCGACTGGCAGCGCCTCGGCGCCATTGCATCCCTGAGCGAACAGGCCCTGGCCGATAACGGCTTGCCGCAGTTCGAGGGCAGCAACGCCTGGGCCGTCAGCGGCAGCCGCACCATGAGCGGCAAACCGTTGCTGGCGGGTGACCCGCATATCCGCTTCTCGGTGCCGTCGGTGTGGTACGAAGCGCAGCTGTCGGCGCCGGGCTTTGAACTGTATGGCTATCACAACGCGCTGGTGCCGGTGGCGTTCCTGGGGCACAACCTGGATTTCGGCTGGAGCCTGACGATGTTCCAGAACGACGACCTCGACCTGATCGCCGAGAAGGTCAATCCGCAAAACCCCAACCAGGTCTGGTACCGCGGCCAATGGGTCGACATGAGCAGCAGCGAGCAACAGATCGCGGTCAAAGGCCAGGCACCGGTCACCTTGACCCTGCGCCAGTCGCCCCATGGCCCGATCATCAATGACGTGCTCGGCGAGAACGCCGGCAAGACGCCGATCGCCATGTGGTGGGCGTTCCTCGACACCCAGAACCCGATCCTCGAAGGTTTCTACCAGCTCAACCGCGCCGACACCCTGGCCAAGGCCCGCGCCGCAGCAGCCAAGGTCTCGGCACCGGGCCTGAACATCGTGTGGGCGAATGCCAAGGGCGATATCGGCTGGTGGGCGGCGGCGCAGTTGCCGATCCGTCCGGCGGGCGTCAACCCCGGGTTTATCCTCGACGGCAGCACGGCCCAGGCCGACAAGCTGGGCTTCTACCCGTTCAGCGCCAACCCCCAGGAAGAAAACCCGGCGCGTGGCTATGTGGTATCGGCCAATGCGCAGCCGGTGTCGCCCAGCGGCATGGAAATCCCCGGCTATTACAACCTGGCCGACCGCGGCCAGCAGTTGAATGCGCAATTGAGCGACAAAAGCGTGAAGTGGGATGTGAACAACAGCCAGGCCCTGCAACTGGGCACCGCCACCGCCTTCGCCCCGCGCCTGTTGGCGCCGCTGTTGCCGGTGCTGCGCGAAGTGGTCAAGGACCCGGCGCAGTTGCAACTGGTGGAACAACTGGCGACCTGGAAAGGCGATTACCCGCTGGACTCCACCAGCGCCACGCTGTTCAACCAGTTCCTGTTCAACCTCGCCGACGCGGCCTTCCACCCGAAACTCGGCGACGCCATGTTCAAGACTCTGCTCAGCACGCGGGTGATCGACGCCGCGTTACCACGCCTGGCCGCAACCGCAGATTCACCCTGGTGGAACGGCAAGCGCGCCGACACCGTCAAGCTCGCCTGGGACAACAGCCTCGCGCACCTCAAGGCCACCTTCGGCGATGACCCGGGCCAATGGCAGTGGGGCAAGGCCCATACGCTGACCCACGGCCACCCGCTGGGCTCGCAGAAACCGCTGGACCGGATCCTCAACGTCGGCCCCTTCCCCGCGCCGGGCAGCCACGAAGTGCCGAACAACCAGTCGGCCAATATCGGCCCGGCGCCATGGCCGGTGACCTACGGCCCGTCGACCCGACGCCTGATCGACTTCGCCGACGTGCCCCACGCGCTGACCATCAACCCGGTGGGGCAAAGCGGTGTGCCGTTCGACAAGCACTATGGGGACCAGGCGGAGACGTATATCGAGGGTGGCTATGAGCAGGCGCATTTCAGCGATGAGGAAGTCACGGCCAATACGCGCGGCACGCTGAAGCTGCTGCCAGCCCGCTGACCGCCTGGAACGCGGTCAAAATGTGGGAGGGGGCTTGCCCCCGATAGCGGTGGTTCAGTCATATATGCATCGACTGACACACAGCTATAGGGAGCAACCCCCCTCCCACCTTGTATCTGCGGTGTTGCGCCTACACCGGCGCGGCGAAGTTGAGTCGGAACTGTTGCGGCGTCACCCCCAGCCGGCGGTTGAATACGCTGCGCATGTGCTGGGCATCGCGAAACCCGCATTGATAGGCCACGGTCTTGAGCGGCGCGTGGCTGCTTTCGAGCATCACCCGCGCCGCGTCCACCCGCGCCCGCTCGACAAACTCCGCCGGGGTGATCCGCGCTTCACGGGCGAACACCCGGGAGAAGTTGCGCGCGCTCATATTGGCCGCCTTGGCCAGGTCCGCGATGGTCAAATCGCCGGTCAGGTTGGCCAGCACATACACCTGCACCAGCGCCACCGCCGAGGTGGCTTCGGCATGGGGCGTGAGGAACGGGCTGAACTGCGACTGCCCGCCCGAGCGCTGGGTGAACACCACCAGGCGCTTGGCCACGCTCAGCGCCACTTCCGGCCCGTGGTCCTGGGCCAGCAAGTACAGCGACAGGTCGATACCTGCCGTGACCCCGGCCGAGGTGTAGAGGTTGCCGTCCTGCACGTAGAGACGGTCGGCCTCGACCCGAGTGGCCGGGCACAGGCGCGCCAGGTCGGCGGCATCGCCCCAGTGCGTGGTGACCGTGCGGGCGTCGAGCAAACCGGCGCGAGCGAGTATGAAGGCGCCGTTGCAGATCGAGCCGAAGCGCCGCGCCCTGGCGGCGGCACTGCGTAGCCAGTCATCGAAGTCGGGGCCGAAATCCTCGAACGGCAGCTGCGGGCCACCCGCCACCAGCAGCAGGTCATAGGCTTGCAGGGCCTCGCGGTAATGCCGATGAGCTTGCAACGACAAGCCGTTGGAGGCCGCCATCGTGCCGTGGCCGATACCGATCACTTCCAGTTGGTAGTGGTCTTCAGGCACGAGAAAACGGTTCGCCTCGCAGAACACATCCATCGGCCCGGTCACGTCCAGTGACTGGACGCCGGGGAAGATCAGGATGGCGACGGTTTTGCTCATGAACAGGCACACCTTTACCTAACTGGATAAACACAGAACCCCTCCCTCCTTTGGATTTTCGCAGGCTGGGAGGGTGATATTGCCTGCAACACCCTAGCCGATTTTCACTTGGCACGATGTAGCGGCACATTGGCCGACATCGCACCCTCGCTGCGATAGCCCCTCCCCAGTCACGCGACCAGACTGGCTTCCTCGGCGCCACCCCGGCGCTTTCTTGCGGAGAACGACCATGAGCACCACCATCGCCGGCATCAAGATCCCGGACAGCGCCCTGGCCAAGGCCGCCACCGACTATATCCGCGACGTCGAGTCCGACCTGCTCTACCACCACTCGCGCCGGGTGTTTCTGTTCGGCGCGTTGAGCGGTGAGCGCAGGCAACTGGCCTACAACCCGGAGCTGCTCTACGTCGGCGCGATGTTCCATGACCTGGGCCTGGTGCAAGGCCACCGCAGCGATGACCAGCGTTTCGAAGTCGACGGCGCCAACGCGGCGGCGGACTTCCTCAAGCCGTATGGGCTGAGCGACGACGATATCGAACAGGTGTGGCTGTCCATCGCGCTGCACACCACGCCGGGTGTGCCGCAACATCTGCGCCCGACCGTGGCGCTGGTCACCGCCGGCGTCGAGATGGACGTGCTGGGCATGGACTACGCCGCGTTTACCCCCGTGCAGCGCGAAGCCGTGGTGCATGCGCATCCACGCGGTGAAGGGTTCAAGGAGTGCATCATCTGCGCCTTCGCCGACGGCTTGCGCCATCGCCCGCAGACCACGTTTGGCAACGTGAAGACCGATGTGCTGGTGGATCAGGAGCCGGGGTTCAAGCCGATGAACTTTGTCGAGGTGATTCGCCAGTCGCCGTGGGCTGCGTAATCAACCTGGAATGCGGTCCAAATGTGGGAGGGGCGGTGCGACGATTCGACTTGCCCCCGATAGCAGAGTGTCAGTCACTGAAACTGTGACTGATCCACCGCCATCGGGGGCAAGCCCCCTCCCACACTTTGACCTCTCAGGCCGTTAGACCGGCGCAGGCGCCCGACGCTTGTCCGGCTGCTGCCAGCCATCGGCGGCCGCTTCTTCGATCGCTTGCTGGATGGCTTTCTTGCGCAGGTCTTCGGCACGACGGCTGAAGAACCACACCAGGAAGGTCACCAGCGACACCGCCAGCAAAATCAGGCTGGCCACGGCGTTGATCTCGGGTTTAACCCCAAGGCGCACGGCCGAGAAGACTTCCATCGGCAAGGTGGTCGAGCCCGGGCCGGAGACGAAGCTGGCAAGTACCAGGTCATCGAGGGACAGCGCGAAGGACATCATCCCACCCGCCGCCAACGACGGCGCGATCATCGGGATGGTGATCAGGAAGAACACCTTCCACGGCCGCGCGCCCAAGTCCATCGCCGCTTCTTCGATCGACAGGTCCAGCTCACGCAAACGCGCCGACACCACCACCGCCACATACGCCGCACAGAACGTGGTGTGGGCGATCCAGATGGTGACGATGCCACGCTCCTGGGGCCAACCGATCATCTGCGCCATGGCCACGAACAGCAGCAACAACGACAGACCGGTGATCACTTCCGGCATGACCAGCGGCGCGGTCACCAGGCCGCCGAACAGCGTGCGGCCCTTGAACTGACTGATGCGCGTCAGCACGAACGCCGCCAATGTACCCAGCGCCACCGCCGCGATGGCCGTGTAGCAGGCGATTTCCAGCGAGCGTGCCACCGAGCCCATCAATTGGGAGTTGTCCAACAGGCCCACGTACCACTTGATCGACCAACCGCCCCACACCGTCACCAGCTTGGATTCGTTGAACGAATAGATCACCAGGATCAGCATCGGCAGGTAGATGAACAACAACCCCGCCACCAGCATGAAGCTTGAGAAACTGACGCGCTTCATATCTTGCCCTCCATCTCTTTGGCTTGGCTGCGGTTGAACAGGATGATCGGCACGATCAGGATCGCCAGCATCACCACCGCCAGAGCAGAAGCCACCGGCCAGTCACGGTTATTGAAGAATTCTTGCCACAACACTTTACCGATCATCAGGGTTTCCGGGCCGCCCAGCAGTTCCGGGATCACGAACTCGCCGACCACCGGAATGAAGACCAGCATGCAACCGGCGATGATGCCGTTCTTGGACAGCGGCACGGTGATCTTCCAGAAGCTGTTGAAGGTGCTCGAACCCAGGTCCGAGGCGGCTTCCAGCAGGCTCTGGTCGTGCTTCACCAGGTTGGCGTACAGCGGCAGGATCATGAACGGCAGGTACGAATAGACCACACCGATATACACCGCGATGTTGGTGTTAAGGATCTGCAGCGGCTCGTTGATCAGCCCCATGGACATCAGGAAGCTGTTGAGCAAGCCGTTGTTGCTGAGGATGCCCATCCACGCATACACGCGGATCAGGATCGCGGTCCAGGTCGGCATCATGATCAGCAGCACCAGCACCGTCTGCATCTCTTTGCGCGCGGAGGCAATGGCGTAGGCCATCGGGTAACCGATCAGCAGGCACAGCAAAGTGCTGAAGAACGCCATCTTCAGCGAACCCAGGTACGCGGCGATGTACAACTCGTCGTCGCCGAGCATCGCGTAGTTGGCCAGGTTCAGCACCAGTTGCAGCTTCTGCTCAACGAAGGTGTAGATCTCGGTGTAAGGCGGGATCGCCACGTCGGCTTCGGCAAAGCTGATCTTCAGGACGATGAAGAACGGCAGCATGAAGAACAGGAACAGCCAGAGGAAAGGGATCCCGATGACCACATGCCGGCCACCGGGGGTTATTCGTTGCAGCTGGCGCTTGAATTTTTTCATGTTCATGAGCGAAGTACCACGCCGCTGTCGTCTTCCCACCACACGTACACCTGATCACCCCAGGTTGGGCGCTGGCCACGGCGCTCGGCGTTGGCGACGAAGGACTGCACCAGTTTGCCGCTCGGCAGCTCCACGTAGAACACCGAGTGCCCGCCGAGGTAGGCGATGTCGTGGACCTTGCCGCTGGACCAGTTGTGCTCGCAGGTCGGCATTTCGGTGGTGACCAGCAGTTTTTCCGGGCGGATAGCGTAGGTCACCGACTTGTCTTCCACCGCAGTGGCGATGCCGTAGCCCACATAGATGTCGCGGTCCAGGTCCGGGCACTTGAGCACCGCGTGACCTTCGGCGTCGTCGACCACCTGGGTGTCGAAGATGTTGACGTTGCCGATGAATTCGCACACCAGGCGGCTGGTCGGCGTCTCGTAGATGTCGACAGGGCTGCCGATCTGCGCGATCCAGCCCAGGTGCATGATCGCGATGCGCTCGGCCATGGTCATGGCCTCTTCCTGGTCGTGGGTCACCATCACGCAGGTCACGCCGACGCGCTCGATGATTTCCACCAGTTCCAGTTGCATCTGCGAACGCAGTTTTTTGTCCAGCGCCCCCATCGGCTCATCGAGCAGCAGCAGTTTCGGGCGTTTGGCCAGGGAACGGGCCAGGGCCACACGCTGGCGCTGGCCACCGGACAACTGGTGCGGCTTGCGCTTGGCGTACTGGCTCATCTGCACCAGCTTGAGCATCTCGGCCACGCGGGCGTCGACTTCGGCCTTGGGGATCTTGTCCTGTTGCAGACCAAACGCGATGTTCTGCGCCACGGTCATGTGCGGGAACAGGGCGTAGGACTGGAACATCATGTTGATCGGCCGCTCGTAGGGCGGCATGTCGGTGATGTCCACACCGTCGAGGTAGATGCGACCCTCGGTTGGACGCTCAAAACCTGCGAGCATGCGCAACAAGGTGGATTTGCCCGAACCCGAACCGCCGAGCAAGGCGAAGATCTCGCCTTTCTTGATTTCCAGGGACACATCGTCCACGGCAATCGTCTCGTCGAACTTCTTCGTGACCCGGTCGATTTTGACCAGCACCTTTTTCGGTGTCTGGTCGCCCTCGAGGGCTTTCTTATAGGCGCCGGAGGCAACTGCCATTTACGAAACTCCCGAAAAAAAAGGGTGCAGTTCGCCCGAGGCGGGCGAACCCAGGATAGTTTGAGCCTTACTTGCCCGTCTTGACCTTGGTCCAGCTACGGGTCATCAAACGCTGCACGTTCGGGGGTAGCTCGACGTTGACAAATGTCCGGTCGAGAACCGCCTGCGGTGGGTAAACCGCTTCGTCGGTGCGTATCGATTGTTCCATCAGTGTGTCCGCCCCTGGGTTAGGGTTGGCATAACCGACGTAATCACTGACCTGAGCGATAACCTCAGGTTGCAGTAAATAGTTGATGAAGGCGTGGGCCTCTTTGACGTTGGTCGCGTCCTTGGGGATCGCCAGCACGTCAAACCACAGGTTGCCGCCTTCTTTCGGAATCGCGTAGGCGATATTCACGCCCTTGCCCGCCTCGCTTGCGCGGGCCTTGGCCTGGAACACATCGCCGGAGAACCCGGCCGCCACGCAGATGTTGCCGTTGGCCAGGTCGGAGATGTATTTGGAAGAATGGAAGTAGGTCACATAAGGCCGCACTTTCAGCAGTTTCGCTTCGGCCTTCTTGTAGTCTTCGGGGTTCTCGCTGTTGGGGTTCAGGCCCATGTAGTTGAGCACCGCCGGGAGCATTTCATCTGCCGAGTCCATGAAGGACACGCCGCACGTCGCGAGCTTCTTCATGTTTTCCGGCTCGAACAGCACGGCCCAGGAATCGATCTTGTCGACGCCCAGCACTTCTTTGACTTTATCGACGTTGTAACCGATGCCGTTGGTGCCCCACAGGTACGGCACGGCGTATTGGTTGCCCGGGTCGTTCTTTTCCAGACGCTTGAGCAGCGCCGGGTCGAGGTTGGCGTAGTGGGTCAGCAACGACTTGTCGAGCTTCTGGAACGCCCCGGCCTTGATCTGTTTGCCGAGGAAGTGATTGGACGGCACCACCACGTCGTAACCGGTACGTCCGGCCAGCAACTTGCCTTCCAGGGTTTCGTTGGAATCAAACACGTCATACACCGGCTTGATACCGGAGGCCTTTTCAAAGTTGGCCAGGGTGTCGGGGCCGATGTAGTCCGACCAGTTATAAACATGCACCGTCGATGCGGCCTGCACGCTGATGGCCAGCGTGACACCTGCACCTACCAGCAAGGCTTTGCGAAATAAAGAAAATGGCAAGTGGAGGTCCTCTTAAATAGTTGGGCCAAAAGTTGTTGCCCGGCAACAAAACCGGCGCGCAACTTACCCTCGATAAACCGATCCGGCAAAACTTTCTGTCATTTAATTACTGTACGGTTGCCGCTCTTTGTAGGAGCGGGCTTGCTCGCGAAGAACTCACAGGCAACGCGGGCGACCAGAGGCGCTGCGTTATCGTTGACGATTTTCGCGAGCAAGCTCGCTCCTACAGGTTTCCTCGCTTACTTACCCGATTTGATTTTGGTCCAGCTACGGGTCATTTCACGCTGCGTCGTCGCCGGCAAGTCGGCAATGGCATACAGCTTGGCTTGCACATCCGCTGGCGGGTAGATGCCTGGGTCGCTGGTGATGTCTTTGTCGACCAATGCGGTGGCTTTCTCGTTACCGTTCGGGAAACGCACGCTGTTGGTGATCGCAGCCATGACTTTCGGCTCGAGCAGGTAGTTCATGAACTTGTAGGCGGCTTCGACGTTTTCGGCATCTTTAGGGATGGCGACCATGTCATAGAAACTACCGGCGCCTTCCTTCGGAATGTCATACGCCACTTTGACCTTGCCACCGGCTTCAGCCGCGCGGGACTTGGCCTGCTGGATGTCACCCGAGTAACCCACGGCCACGCAGATGTTGCCGTTGGCCAGGTCGGAGATGTACTTGGAGGAGTGGAAGTAGCCGATCGAAGGACGGATCTTCAGGAACAGGTCTTCGGCTTGCTTGAGGTCAGCCTTCTTCTGGCTGTCGGTCGGCAGGCCCAGGTAATGCAGCGCGATCGGCAACATTTCGGTTGGCGAATCGAGGAAGCTCACGCCGCAGCTCTTGAGCTTGGCGATGTTTTCCGGCTTGAGCAGGATGTCCCACGAATCGATCTTGTCGATGCCCAGCGCGGCCTTGACCTTCTCCGGGTTGTAACCGATGCCGATCGAACCCCACATGTACGGGAACGCGTGCTTGTTGTCCGGGTCGCTGACCGACACGGCCTTGAGCAGCGACGTGTTCAGGTTTTCGTAGTTGGACAGCTTGGATTTGTCCAGCTCCTGGTAGACGCCGGCCTTGATCTGCTTGGCGAGGAAGTTGTTCGACGGTACAACGATGTCGTAACCGGACTTGCCTGCCAGCAACTTGGCTTCAAGGGTCTCGTTGCTGTCGAATACGTCGTACACCACTTTGATGCCCGACTCTTTTTCAAAGTTGGCGATGGTGTCCGGAGCGATATAGTCGGACCAGTTGTAGACGTGCAGCACTTTATCGTCTGCCTGGGCCGCGCCCGCCATTGCACCCATCAGGGACAACGCGAGGAGGGTCTTGCCAGCGTTCTTCAAACCTAATGCCTTCATTTGGTGATGCTCCGATTTTCTTTTTTGGACCGCAACATACTTCATCGATCTACAGCTGTTTGGCCGCCCGTCGAAGGGCAGCAAAACAGGACAACAGTCTGGCAAGTTAGGGGGCCGGCTTTCAACTAACCCCCACATTTATAACTGCCCGAACGCAGCGCCCAAGAGCCACTGCGTTCTGAGCCTAGCACTTAGCCCTGCAATGCCGCCAAAGTCAGGTCCAGGCAATGACGAGCCTTGGTCACCAGCTCGTCAATTTCGGTCTTGCTGATTACCAGCGGCGGCGAAATGATCATGGTGTCACCCACGGCGCGCATGATCAGGCCATTCTCGAAGCAGAAGGTTCGGCAAATCATGCCAACACCACGGCCTTCGTAACGCTTGCGCGTCGCTTTGTCCTGAACCAGTTCAATCGCACCGAGCATGCCAACACCGCGCACTTCACCCACCAATGGATGATCAGCCAGCTCCCTCAGACGTTTCTGCAAATAGGGTGCCGTTTCGTCATGCACACGCTTAATAATTTGCTCATCGCGCATGATGCGGATGTTTTCCAGGGCCACCGCTGCTGCCACCGGGTGACCGGAGTAGGTGAAGCCGTGGTTGAAATCGCCGCCTTCATTCAGCACCGCAACCACCTCGTCGCGCACGATCAGGCCACCCATCGGGATGTAACCCGAGGTCAGGCCCTTGGCGATGGTCATCATGTCGGGCTTGAGGTCGTAGAAATCGCTGCCGAACCACTCGCCGGTACGGCCGAAACCGCAGATCACCTCATCGGCGACGAACAGAATGTCGTACTTGGCGAGGATTTCCTTGATGCGCGGCCAGTAGCTATCAGGCGGCACGATCACACCACCGGCGCCCTGGATCGGCTCGGCAATGAAGGCACCGACGTTGTCCACGCCCAGTTCCAGGATCTTCTCTTCGAGCTGGTTGGCGGCCCACACACCGAACTCTTCGGGGCTCATGTCGCCGCCTTCGCCAAACCAGTAAGGCTGGGCGATGTGGACGATACCCGGGATCGGCAAGTCGCCCTGCTCATGCATATAGGTCATGCCGCCGAGGCTGGCGCCGGCCACGGTGGAGCCGTGGTAGCCATTCTTGCGGCTGATGATGACTTTCTTGTTCGGCTGGCCCTTGATCGCCCAGTAGTGGCGGACCATGCGCAGCATGGTGTCGTTGCCTTCGGAGCCGGAGCCGGTGAAGAACACGTGGTTCATGCCGGCCGGTGCGACGTCGGAGATCGCCTTGGCCAGTTCCAGCACCGGCGGGTGAGCGGTCTGGAAGAACAGGTTGTAGTACGGCAGTTCTTTCATCTGCTTGGCGGCGGCATCAGCCAGTTCATCGCGACCGTAACCGATCGCCACGCACCACAGGCCGGCCATGCCGTCGAGGATCTTGTTGCCTTCGCTGTCCCACAGGTAAACGCCGCGGGCTTTAGTGATGATCCGTGGGCCTTTCTCTTTCAACTGCTTGAAGTCGCTGAACGGCGCCAGGTGGTGATCGCTGCTCAAGGCTTGCCATTCACGGGTTTGCGGGTTGTTGCTGGACATACCAATCTCCTAGACTTTTCGGTGAAGGGCGCACCGTTTAAAGGGCGCGCCCGGCGCATCAGACGGCGAAGAGCAGAAATTCCCGCTCCCAAGAACTGATCACGCGCTTGAAGTTTTCATGCTCGGCCCGCTTGACCGCGACGTAGCCAGTGATGAATTTGTGACCCAGGTATTTCTCGACGGTCTTGCTGTTTTCCATGCGCTCCAGGGCGTCTTCGATGGTCAACGGCAGGCGCAGGTTGCGCCGTTCGTAACCACGGCCGACGACCGGCGCGCTTGGGTTGTGCCCTTCGACCATGCCGATGTAGCCGCACAACAGGCTGGCAGCGATTGCCAGGTACGGATTGGCGTCAGCGCCCGGCAGGCGGTTTTCCACACGACGGTTCTGCGGGCCGGCATCCGGTACGCGCAGGCCGACGGTGCGGTTTTCTTCGCCCCACTCCACGTTCACCGGCGCGGAAGTGTCCGGCAGGAAGCGGCGGAACGAGTTCACGTTGGGGGCGAACAGCGGCAGCAATTCAGGGATGAATTTCTGCAGGCCGCCAATGTGGTTGAGGAACAGCTGGCTCATGGTCCCGTCTTCATTGGAGAAGACGTTCTTGCCGGTGGCGATGTCGATGATGCTCTGGTGCAGGTGCATCGCGCTGCCGGGCTCGCCGGTCATCGGCTTGGCCATGAAGGTGGCGGCCACGTCGTGCTTGAGCGCGGCTTCACGCATGGTGCGCTTGAACACCAGGATCTGATCGGCCAGGGACAGGGCGTCGCCGTGACGGAAGTTGATTTCCATCTGCGCCGTGCCGTCCTCGTGGATCAGGGTGTCGAGGTCCAGCTCCTGCAGTTCGCACCAGTCGTAGACATCTTCGAACAGCGGGTCGAATTCGTTGGCCGCTTCTATAGAGAAGGACTGCCGGCCGGTTTCCGGACGGCCGGAACGGCCAATCGGCGGTTGCAGCGGGAAGTCCGGGTCTTCGCAGCGTTTGGTCAGGTAGAACTCCATCTCCGGCGCCACGATGGGCTGCCAGCCTTTGTCGGCGTAGAGCTTGAGGACTTTCTTGAGCACGTTGCGCGGCGACAGCTCGATCGGGTTGCCTTGCTTGTCGTAGGTGTCGTGGATCACCTGGGCGGTGGGCTCGATGGCCCACGGCACCAGGAACACCGCGTTCTGGTCGGGGCGGCAGATCATGTCGATGTCGGCCGGGTCGAGCAATTCGTAATAGATGTCGTCTTCGACATAGTCGCCGGTCACGGTCTGCAACAGAACGCTCTCGGGCAGGCGCATGCCTTTCTCGGCGATGAACTTGTTGGTCGGCGAGATCTTGCCCCGGGTGATGCCGGTGAGGTCGCCAATCATGCATTCGACTTCTGTGATCTTGTGGTTTTTCAACCAATCGGTGAGCTGGTCGAGGTTGTTACTCATAAATGCCTCTGGGCTGGGTTTCCTGACGTCCATTAAAGGTCAGGCTTTGGTTGACGCATCGGCGTCGCTGGTTCATCAGAGTGGGAGCTTAACCGCCATTTGGGGTGCCGTTGCACTCCTTAAGCAAAAGGCTTGCCTCCCGTGCAGGATAATGAGCGGCAACCGCAAAAAAGGCCGGACCGGCGTCATGGAAAGGGCGGGTATAAAAAAATGAACGGGGAACGCGAACAGCATCCTGGCCGTCAAGAATAATGACCGGATCGAGGGGATTTATCGGGGATTGAATAGTCAACGGGAATGCGCGTTCGCAACATTCGAGATAGCGGTGAAAAGCATGCAGACCGACCTGTTTCGAGCAGGTGGTGATGCCGATTATCGGCAGGCCAGACATGAAGCACCCCGGTATTATTGCTGTTATGGGTTTTAATCGAGCTTAGCCTTGTTCATTTTTTTACACAACACCCCCGTAAAAAATACAACACGGCCCGCTCAAGCCTGCTAGTCCCGAGCCAGTCAAACCGACAAAACCGCCCCAAAAAGCCCCAAAAAAGCCCACCAGGCGCTTTTTTGGGGCAAAAAAGGCCTCGCTTGACTTCGGCATGCGGTTCGGGTTGACTGAAACCAGAAAAGATCAATGATTGATATTTTTAACAACAAAGGTGTTGCATCATGTCGGTACCCCCGCGTGCCGTTCAGCTTAACGAAGCGAACGCGTTCCTTAAGGATCATCCTGAGGTTCTGTACGTAGACCTTCTAATTGCGGATATGAATGGTGTGGTGCGCGGTAAGCGCATCGAACGCACCAGCCTCCACAAGGTTTACGAGAAAGGCATTAACCTGCCTGCCTCTTTATTTGCCCTGGATATCAACGGCTCAACGGTGGAAAGCACCGGCCTGGGTCTGGACATCGGTGATGCTGACCGAATCTGTTATCCAATCCCCGACACCCTGTGCAATGAACCTTGGCAAAAGCGCCCCACCGCGCAACTGCTGATGACCATGCACGAAATTGAAGGTGAACCTTTCTTCGCCGATCCGCGCGAAGTGCTCCGACAAGTTGTGAGCAAATTCGACGAACTCGGTCTGACCATCTGCGCTGCCTTCGAGCTTGAGTTCTACCTGATCGACCAGGAGAACGTGAACGGTCGCCCACAACCGCCCCGCTCGCCAATCTCCGGCAAACGCCCGCACTCGACACAGGTCTACCTGATCGACGACCTCGACGAATACGTCGACTGCCTCCAGGACATCCTGGAAGGTGCCAAAGAGCAAGGCATCCCGGCTGACGCCATCGTCAAGGAAAGTGCCCCGGCGCAGTTCGAAGTGAACCTGCACCACGTGGCCGACCCGATCAAGGCCTGCGACTACGCGGTACTGCTCAAGCGCCTGATCAAGAACATCGCCTACGACCATGAGATGGACACCACCTTCATGGCCAAGCCTTACCCAGGCCAGGCAGGCAACGGTTTGCACGTACACATTTCGATCCTGGACAAGGACGGCAAGAATATCTTTGCCAGTGAGGATCCCGAGCAGAACGCCGCATTACGTCACGCGATCGGCGGTGTGCTGGAGACCCTACCCGCCCAAATGGCGTTCCTGTGCCCTAACGTCAACTCCTACCGTCGTTTCGGCGCACAGTTCTACGTGCCGAACTCGCCGTGCTGGGGCCTGGACAACCGCACCGTCGCCATCCGCGTGCCGACCGGCGCGGCTGACTCCGTGCGTATCGAACACCGCGTAGCCGGTGCCGATGCCAACCCCTACCTGCTGATGGCTTCGGTCCTCGCAGGCGTACACCACGGTCTGACCAACAAGATCGAACCGGGTGCGCCAGTGGAAGGCAACAGCTACGAGCAGAACGAACAAAGCCTGCCGAACAACCTGCGCGATGCCCTGCGCGAGTTGGACGACAGCGAGGTGATGGCCAAGTACATCGATCCTAAATATATCGATATCTTCGTCGCCTGTAAGGAAAGTGAGCTGGAAGAGTTCGAACACTCCATCTCCGACCTTGAGTACAACTGGTACCTGCATACCGTGTAAGCGCTGGTTGCACTGAAAAAACGTCGCAGGCCTTTGGTCTGTGGCGTTTTTTTATGGGTTGCTTTTGGTAGACCGAGTTGGCCGCCATCGGGAGCAAGCTCCCTCCCACAGTTGAACGAGTTTTCCTGAAGAAACCGGTTCGAGTGTGAGAGGGGGCTTGCCCCCGATGGCGGCTTGGCAGACAACACCAGTTCCTGCTCATACAATGCCCGCTGCCTTGTAGGAGACTTCCATGACTACCCGCCCCGCCGCCCCTCGCAAACCCCGCGCCCGCAGCCAGGCCCGGATCGACGCGATCCTCGACGCCGCCCGCACGTTGCTGGCGTCCGAAGGCGTGGCCGGTTTGTCGATCTACAGCGTGGCCGAGCGCGCACAGATTCCGCCGTCGTCGGTGTATCACTTCTTCGCCAGTGTGCCAGCACTGCTGGAAGCGTTGACCGCGGACGTCCATGCGGCATTCCGCGCCGCAATCCTGGCGCCCATCGAGCATGATTCACTCAAGTATTGGCGCGACCTGTCTTACATCGTCGAACAACGCATGCTCACCATCTACAGCAACGACGCCGCCGCCCGCCAACTGATCCTGACCCAGCACGGGTTGACCGAAGTGAATCAGGCCGACCGCCAGCACGATCTGGAGTTGGGTGACTTGATGCTGGCCGTATTCAACCGGCATTTCGAAGTGCCGACCCTGCCCACCGATGTGGACGTGTTCGCGCTGGCGCTGGAATTGAGTGATCGCGTGTATGCGCGTTCGGTGCATCAGCATGGGCTGATCACGCCGCGTATGGCTGAGGAAGGCATGCGGGTGTTCGATGCGTATGTGGGGCTGTATTTGCCGGCGTATTTGCCCAAGCGCGGCGTCACTGTCTGATGGATGTGTTGTCTGGCAAGGCCTCATCGGGAGCAAGCTCCCTCCCACATTCTGATCTGTGAATACATTCAAAATGTGGGAGGGAGCTTGCTCCCGATAGCGGCCTCAAGCGATCACAACTTGGCGATCGACACCTCGGTGGATTTCACAAAGGCAATCACCTCGCTGCCGATCACCAGCTCCAGCTCCTTGACCGAACGGGTGGTGATCACCGACGTCACGATGCCGGACGCGGTCTGCACGTCGATTTCCGAGAGCACGTCGCCTTCGACGATTTCCTTGATGGTGCCTTTGAACTGGTTACGCACGTTGATGGCTTTAATAGTCATGTCGTTTTTCCTTCAGGGGACAAGTGAGTTATTGCGCCCAACGCAATTGCGTAGGCAGCGGTGAAACAGGTTCGGGTTCCGGCGGGCTACCGGGCAGCGACAGCACACGGTTGAGCACTTGTGCTTCGAGCGCGGCCAGGCGATGCGAGCCGCGGGCGCGTGGACGCGGCAGGTCGACGATCAGGTCGAGGCCGATTTCGCCGTCTTCGATCAGGATCACCCGGTCGGCAATGGCCACGGCTTCGCTGACGTCATGGGTCACCAGCAACACGGTGAAACCGTGCTTCTGCCAGAGGTTTTCGATCAGTTGCTGCATCTCGATGCGGGTCAACGCATCCAGCGCGCCCAACGGCTCATCGAGCA
Source organism: Pseudomonas marginalis (assembly GCF_024169655.1). Lineage (GTDB taxonomy): Bacteria > Pseudomonadota > Gammaproteobacteria > Pseudomonadales > Pseudomonadaceae > Aquipseudomonas > Aquipseudomonas paraveronii. The sequence goes on from NZ_JALJWV010000001.1 coordinate 5,937,212, forward strand.
ACAGCAGACGCGGCTGGTGAATCAGCGCACGCGCCAGGGCCACACGCTGCTTCTGGCCACCGGACAAGGCCGCCGGCCACTCATTGGCACGCTCGGCCAGGCCGACCGCTTCCAGCGCCTCCAGCGCCTTGGGGCGCCAGTTACCCTTGAGGCCGAGGCCGACGTTGTCGATGACCTTTTTCCACGGCAGCAGGCGCGCTTCCTGGAACATCAATCGCGTGTCCTCAATCGCCTCGCTCAGCGGCGCGGCGCCGGCCAGCAGCTCACCGCTACTGGCTTTGTCCAGGCCGGCCAGCAGGCGCAGCAAGGTACTTTTACCGCAGCCACTGCGGCCGACCACAGCGACAAACTGGCCCGCCGGAATGTGCAGGTCGATGCCCTTGAGCACTTCCCGCGACCCAAAGGCCTTGCGCAACTGGCGCACCGCCAGCGGAATGCCCTTCAGCAGGCGCGGAGGTTGTTGAGCGGTCATACCGCACCTCCTTTATTCACTTGATAGGCCGGATGCCAGCGCAGCCACACACGCTCCAGGCCACGCGCCGCCAGGTCGGCCAGCTTGCCGAGGACCGCGTACATAACGATGGCCAGCACCACCACGTCGGTTTGCAGAAATTCACGGGCGTTCATCGCCAGGTAACCGATGCCGGAACTGGCCGAGATGGTTTCCGCCACGATCAACGTCAGCCACATAAAGCCCAGGGCAAAACGCACACCCACCAGAATCGACGGCAGCGCGCCGGGCAGGATCACCTGGCGGAACAGACTGAAGCCGGACAAGCCGTAGCTGCGCGCCATTTCCACCAGCGCCGGGTCGACGTTGCGGATGCCGTGATACGTGTTGAGGTAGATCGGGAACAGCGTGCCAAGGGCGACCAGAAAAATCTTCGCGGTCTCGTCAATGCCGAACCACAGGATCACCAACGGAATCAGCGCCAGGTGCGGCACGTTGCGGATCATCTGCACCGAGCTGTCCAGCAGGCGCTCGCCCCACGCCGACAACCCGGTGATAAAGCCCAGGGCCAGACCGATGCTGCCACCGATCACAAAGCCCAGGCCCGCACGCCAGCCACTGATAGCCAGGTGCGTCCAGATTTCGCCGCTGCGCACCAGGCTGACCCCGGCCTCAATCACCGCACTCGGCGCCGGCAAAATGCGCGTCGACAACCACCCCGCCGACACCGACAACTGCCACACCGCCAGCAGCAACACCGGCAGCACCCAAGGCGCCACGCGGTGGCTCAGTTTTTCCAGATTCATGGCGCCGCCTCAGCTCTGTGACGCAGCTTTGGGAAGGATATCGTTGGCGACCATTTCGCCGAACGGGCTGACGTACCCAGAGCTTTTCGGCAACTCGGGACGTTCGATATCCAGGTGCGGGAACAGCAACTCGGCGACGCGATACGACTCTTCCAGGTGCGGATAACCGGAGAAAATAAACGTGTCGATGCCCAGCGCCGCGTACTCCTTGACCCGCGCCGCAACCGTCGGGCCATCGCCCACCAGCGCGGTGCCGGCACCGCCACGCACCAGGCCGACGCCGGCCCACAGGTTGGGGCTGACTTCGAGGTTGTCGCGGTTGCCGCCATGCAAGGCCGCCATGCGCTGCTGGCCGACCGAATCAAAGCGCGCCAGGGAGGCCTGGGCGCGGGCGATGGTGTCGTCGTCCAGGTGCGAGATCAGCTTGTCGGCGGCTTTCCAGGCTTCATCGTTGGTTTCGCGCACGATCACATGCAGACGAATGCCGAAGCGCACGGTACGCCCGAGTTTCGCGGCCTTGGCCCGCACCTGTTCGATCTTTTCCGCGACCGCGGCCGGTGGCTCGCCCCAGGTCAGCACCATGTCCACCTGTTCGGCCGCCAGGTCCTGGGCGGCTTCGGAGGAACCGCCGAAGTACAGCGGCGGACGCGGTTGCTGGATCGGCGGGTAAAGCAATTTGGCGCCTTTGACGCTGATGTGTTCGCCGTCGTAATCCACGGTTTCGCCTTCCAGCACGCGACGCCAGATGCGGGTGAACTCCACCGAGGCCTGGTAGCGCTCCTCGTGACTGAGGAACAAACCGTCGCCGGCCAGTTCTTCCGGGTCGCCGCCGGTCACCAGGTTGAACAGCGCACGGCCGCCGGACAGGCGATCGAGGGTCGCGGCCTGACGCGCGGCCACCGTCGGCGAAATGATCCCAGGGCGCAGCGCGACCAGGAATTTCAGACGCTGGGTCACCGGGATCAGCGAAGCGGCCACCAGCCACGAGTCTTCGCAGGAACGCCCGGTGGGGATCAACACCCCGCCGAAGCCAAGGCGGTCGGCCGCCTGGGCCACTTGCTGCAGATAACCGTGGTCGACGGCGCGAGCGCCTTCGGCGGTGCCAAGGTAATGGCCGTCGCCGTGGGTAGGCAGGAACCAGAAAATAGTGAGGCTCATGGAGTTGTCTCCTGAAGAAGTCGGATTACGGCGCTTTGGCCACAGCAGCGGGTGGCGTCCAGATCACGTCCTTGATGCTCAAGGGTTTGGGGATCAATTTGAGTTGGTAGAAGCTGTCGGCAATCTTCTGCTGCGCGGCGACCACGGCCGGGGTCAGGAACAGCGCGCCGTAGCCCTGGCGTTTCACCGAGGTCAGGGTGATGTCCGCCGGCAGGCCGAGCAGCGGCGCGACTTGTTCGGTGACTTCCTGCGGGTTGGCCTTGGACCACTCGCCCACCGCGCGCACTTCTTCCACCAACGCCTTGATCACTTCGGGATGTTTTTCCGCGTAGGGCTTGGTGGCCAGGTAGAACTGATGGTTGTCGGCAATCCCGCTGCCGTCACGCAGGGTGCGGGCTTGCAGTTGTTTCTCGGCGGCGGCCTGGTACGGGTCCCAGATGACCCAGGCGTCTACGCTGCCACGCTCGAACGCGGCACGCGCATCGGCGGGCGGCAGGAACACGGTCTGCACGTCGGTGTATTTCAGGCCGGCATCTTCCAGGGCGCGCACCAGCAGGTAGTGAACGTTGGAGCCTTTGTTGAGCACGACTTTCTTGCCCTTGAGCTCGGCCACCGATTTGATCGGCGAGTCTTTCGGCACCAGGATCGCTTCACTGGTCGGCGCCGGCGGTTCGTAGGCCACGTAGAGCAGATCGGCGCCGGCGGCCTGGGCGAATACCGGCGGGGTTTCGCCGGTGACGCCGAAGTCGATCGAGCCGACGTTCAGGCCTTCGAGCAATTGCGGGCCGCCCGGGAACTCGGTCCACTGCACCTGCACACCGTCGGCAGCCAGGCGCTTTTCCAGGGTGCCCTTGGCCTTGAGCAGCACCAGGGTGCCGTATTTCTGATAGCCGATCCGTAGGGTTTCGGCGGCGTGGGTTTGAACAATGGCGCCGAAGGACACAGCCGCAGCAAACAGTGCGACCAGACCACGACGCAAGATGACAGTGCGCATGGCGCTCTCTCCAAAAATGCGATGGGGGGGTTGGCTGCACCTGCTTGGCCGTTGGCGGCTGAGTAAGGTGAGTACTTCTTGAATCGGTAAGGCTTAAATGCTCCAGCGAGCACTCAACAAACGTTCATTCAACACATGCGGGTCCAGCGGTTTCGGGCGACGGGCCATGGCGGCGTAAAACGTTTCCAGGGCCTCGTTCAAGCGTTGTTCGAGGATCGGCACCAGTTGCGCCTGGGCACTGCCTTCGCCGTAGGCGATCTGGCTGTCTTCGGCAAAGATCCCGTGGAGCAATTCCTGGGCTTTCAACGCCGACAGTACCGGCTTCAACGCGTAGTCCACCGCCAGCATGTGGGCGATGCTGCCGCCGGTGGCGATGGGCAATACCACCTTGTGGGCCAGGGCGCGTTCGGGCAGCAGGTCGAGCACGGTTTTCAGCGCGCCCGAGAACGAGGCCTTGTACACCGGCGTGGCGATCACCAGGCCGTCGGCATTGGCCACTTGTTGCAACAAGTCGATGACTTTGGGGCTGTCGAAGCGCGCATGCAGCAAGTCTTCGGCCGGGAAGTCCCGTATCTGATAACTCACCACTTCCACGCCCTGCTGTTGCAGCCACTGACGGGTTTTATCCAGCAAGACCCCGGAGCGGGAACGCTGGCTGGGACTGCCTCCAAGTGTTACGACCAGCATGTAGGAAATTCCTTTAGCAAGTGTCGGCGGTTCGCTGTGTGGCGATGGCGCCAAGATGGAACAGACCTTATCAGTAGATTTATATATCTATAAATCTTATTTATTCATTTGTTTATTCTTTAAAAGAATATAAGACCAATCAATCGCCAGGCGAAAAAAAAGGCCGTCGAAACGGCCTCAAAACCCCTGCCATGTGAGTACACAGCGTCTATCTGTAGGAGCGCGCCTGCTCGCGAAAACCGTCAACGATGACGCAGGCTTTCTGGATGTCCGCAGTAACCGCGCATGCTTCGCGAGCAAGCTCGCTCCTACAGGTAATTCAGCGATTGGGTTGCGGTGTCAGCCGCAGATACGGCTTCACCGCCCGATACCCTTTGGGAAAGCGTTTCTTGATTTCTTCCTCGTCCTTGAGCGACGGCACGATCACCACTTCATCACCGTCCTGCCAGTTGGCGGGTGTGGCGACTTTGTAGTTGTCGGTCAGTTGCAACGAGTCGATGACCCGCAGGATTTCGTGGAAGTTGCGCCCGGTGCTGGCCGGGTAGGTGATGGTCAGGCGGATCTTCTTGTGCGGGTCGATCACGAACAAGGAGCGCACGGTGAGGGTGTCACTGGCGTTCGGGTGGATCAGGTCGTAGAGGTCCGAGACCTTGCGGTCGGCGTCGGCCAGGATCGGGAAGTTGACGATCGTGTTCTGGGTTTCGTTGATGTCTTCGATCCACTTGTGGTGCGAGTCCACCGGGTCTACCGACAGGGCGATGGCCTTGACGCCGCGCTTGGCGAATTCGTCCTTGAGCTTGGCGGTGAAGCCCAGTTCGGTGGTGCACACCGGCGTGAAGTCCGCCGGGTGGGAAAACAGCACACCCCAGCTATCGCCCAGCCACTCGTGGAAACGAATCTTGCCGGCGCTGGAGTCTTGTTCGAAATCGGGGGCGATGTCGCCCAGTCTTAGGCTCATGGTGTGGCTCCTGATGAGTGCTTATGGAGCCCACTGTGCATGGATTACAGATTATTTAAAAAGAATAAATATCGATTTATTTAGACGATATAGGAATATTAAAAATGTGTTCACTGGACCTTGAAACAGGCGAGAGTCAACATTCCGTCCAAGGTTCGAGAAGGCCTTGAGACGCTGTAAAAAGAGGGGTTCAGGAAGGGCTTGCGGGGGTTGAGCCCGACTTGAAAAGCAAGACACCTTGCCCGGCATTGCGCCGGGCAAGGTTTTACGCTGTTACTTGAACGCGTAGCTGTAGCTGACGATTACACGGTTTTCGTCTTGATCGCGCGCGGCAGCGATATCGTTGCGCCACATAGCGTTTTTCCAGGCAACGCCCAGGTTCTTGAGCGGACCTTGTGGAATCACGTAGGCAACGCTGATGTCGCGTTCCCACTCGGATTGACCGGTGAACTCGGCACGAGAGGCGTTGACGGTGTCGATGTCAGTACCTTTGAGGTACACAACACCAGCGGTCAGGCCAGGAACGCCAACCGCGGCGAAGTCGTAAGCGTAGCGAGCCTGCCAGGTACGCTCGCCGGCACGGGCGAACTTAGCGATCTGCATGTCAGTGGTCAGGTAAGCCGACGAACCGTCGCCTTGGTTCAACCAAGGGAAGTCGCTGCTACCGTTGCTGACTTGGTAACCGCCACCGAAGGTGTGACCGGCAACGCTATACAGGAACAGGCCGCTGTACAGGTTGTTATCGACCTTGCCGCGACCGGAGTTGACGCCGCTGTAGTTGCCCGACGAGAAGTAAGCGGACTGGTTACCGTTGTTACCGTCATCGGAGCTGTTGAAGTAACGCAGGTCAGATTTCAGTACGCCAGGACCGATGGCCCAGTTGTGGGTCAGGCCCAGGAAGTGCTGCTTGTAGAAATCTTCCAGGTTGCCGTAGTAGTACTGGGCAGTCAGATCCTTGGTGATCTTGTAGTCACCACCAGCGAAGTAGAACTTGTTGCTGTCACGCCAGTTCGCGCCACGGCTGTTGGCACCCGCGATGGACAGGTTGTCTACGTTACTGGAGTTACGACCTTTGGCCTTTTCGATCTGACCGGCAACCAACGTCAGGTCCTTGATATCGTTAGACGTGATCTGGCCACCCTGGAAGGTCTGCGGCAACAGACGACCATCGTTGGTCACGATAACCGGCAGTTTAGGTTGCAGCGTACCCAGCTTCAGTTCGGTCTGGGAGATCTTGGCCTTGGCGGTCAGGCCCAGGCTCGAGAAGTTATCAACGGCTTCGCCATTGGACTTGCTCGGGAACAGAGTGCCGCCGTAGGACGACGAAGTGGCGCCGTTGGTTCCGCCGCCGGAATCCAGCCGAACACCCAACAGGCCGATGGCGTCGAGACCGAAACCTACGGTGCCTTGGGTGAAACCGGAGATGAAGCGCAGGTCAAAGCCTTGGCCCCATTCTTCGTTCTTGCTCTGAACACCAGATGCGGTGCGAGCAGCCGAGTCGCGGTTGTCGGTGTTGATGTAAAAGTTACGCAGACCCAGGGTGACTTTGCTGTCATCGATAAAACCGGCGGCGCCTGCTTGCTGGGCGATTGCCCCCAAAGCGACAGCCAATGCCAAGGTAGACTTCTTCATGTACCGCTCCTCTCATTTCTAATTTTTGTATTTCTTTGGTCTCGGGTCTAACGCCCGAGATCCACAGATGCGCGATTAGCGCCAGATAGTGACCGCCAAGTCAATCGTAACCTTGTATGTCTACTACCTTCGTCTAATCGCAGTTTATTTGGTCCCTGCAGGGTAATGAGTTTTTCATACACCCAAAAAGAATTATTTCATTCTTTTTCATACTATTTTGGAATAAGCCTTTGCATGAAGCGGGGCACGTCAGAATAGACGAACCGCCACATAAGCTAATTCCTAAAGGGTATTTGTTGGCCGCTTTTCAGATCTTTTAGGCTGAACGCACCGTTACATACGTCACCCAGGATCAAAAAGGCGACGCCACCATGGCCAAACGCCCATCTTCCCGTCAATTTGTTACAGTTTTTGTATCGCTAATATTTCATGGCGCTGTCAGAGCCGCCGACCGTGCCGTCTGACAGCGGCAATTTCATACAATTTACCCATTGCCGCCCTGATCATATCGGCTGAGATCAAGATTTCTAAAACTTTAGTAGGGGGGTGGCAGGCACATTGACGCACCCTTCGCCCGTGGGGCGTAGCGATATTCGAAGTGGGGGGCTGGTTTGGCTGCGATAGCGTTACGTCTGCATCGCAGGCAAGCCAGCGCCCACAGGAGTCAGCTCAGTGGCTGGGAGGGCGGGGTTTTACAGGGCTTTCTCGAAAATCTTCGAATTACGCTGATAGTTGTACAGCGATGCCCGCGCCGATGGCAGGCGCTCCACACTGCTGGGCACAAAGCCGCGCTCGCGGAACCAGTGCGCCGTGCGTGTGGTTAGCACGAAGAGCGTCTTCAACCCCTGCGCCCTGGCGCGGGTCTCGATGCGCTCCAGCAGCTCATCGCCGCGTCTGCCGTGGCGGTACTCCGGGTTGACCGCCAGGCACGCCAGCTCCCCCGCATCCGAATCGGCGATCTGATACAGCGCCGCGCAGGCGATGATCATGCCTTCGCGTTCGACCACGCTGAACTGCTCGATCTCACGCTCCAGCACTTCCCGCGAACGGCGCACCAGAATGCCCTGTTCCTCCAGCGGGCTGATCAGGTCGAGCAAGCCGCCAACGTCCTCGATCGCCGCCTCGCGCACCAGCTCGAATTGTTCCTGGGCCACCAGCGTACCGCCACCGTCCCGGGTGAACAGTTCGGTGAGCAAGGCGCCGTCTTCGGCGTAGCTGACGATATGGCTACGCGCTACGCCGCCACGGCACGCCTCGGCGGCTGCATCGAGCAATTCCGCCTGGTAGTTGCTGCCCAGGCGTTGCAGGTGCGCCGGCACTTGTTGCGGACGCAGTTCGCGCACCAGGCGACCATTTTCATCGATAAGGCCAGGATCAGCGCCGAACAGCAGCAGTTTGTCGGCGGCCAGGTCGATGGCGGCGCGGGTGGCGACGTCTTCGCAGGCCAGGTTGAAGATCTCGCCGGTGGGCGAATAACCCAGAGGCGACAGCAGCACGATGGAGCGCTCGTCCAGCAGGCGATTGATGCCTTTGCGGTCGACCCGACGCACTTCGCCGGTGTGGTGGAAGTCCACGCCTTCGAGCACGCCGATCGGGCGCGCCGTCACCAGGTTGCCGCTGGCCACGCGCAAGCGCGAGCCCTGCATCGGCGACGAGGCCATGTCCATCGACAGGCGCGCTTCAATGGCGATGCGCAGATGGCCGACCGCATCGATCACACACTCCAGCGTGGCGGCATCGGTGATGCGCAGGCCGTCGTGGTAAACCGGGTTGAGCCCGCGCGCTTCAAGGCGCGCTTCAATCTGTGGGCGCGAACCGTGGACCAGCACCAGTCGCACACCCAGGCTGTGGAGCAGCACCAGGTCGTGGACGATATTGCCGAAGTTCGGATGATCCACACCATCGCCGGGCAGCATGACCACAAAGGTGCAGTCGCGGTGGGCGTTGATGTAGGGCGAAGCGTGACGAAGCCAATTGACGTAGTCGGGCATGGAACCTGGGCCTGTAATAAAAAGCAGCCAAAAAAGGATGAGTCGTGAAAACGCACAGCAGGCTGATGGTTATCGTCGGAACAGGCTTGGCAACACGCTCGCTCTCCTTATGTACGCATGGGCAGGGATTAATTTATGCAGGTGTCAGGCAGTAATGCTCGATCAGTTCCCGCAATAGACGCACTGTAGGCGTCAAGCGTGACATTTCGAGGTATTCGCCCGGCTGGTGGGCGCAGGCGATATCGCCAGGGCCAAGCACCAGGGTTTCACAACCAAGGCGCTGAAGATAAGGCGCTTCGGTGCCGAACGCTACTGCTTCGGCGCGATGACCGGTCAATCGTTCCGCGACCCGCACCAGCTCCGCGTCTTCGGCCTGCTCGAACGGCGGCACTTCGGCGAACAGCGGCGCATAGTCGATCTTCACCTTATGGCGCTCGGCCACCGATTCGAGCTTCTGCCGGATCGCCGCGCGCAGCACCTGCGGGTCCATGCCGGGCAAGGGCCGCAGGTCGAACTCCAGGGAACACTGGCCGCAGATGCGGTTGGGGTTATCGCCGCCGTGGATGCAGCCGAAATTCAGGGTCGGTTGCGGCACGCTGAACTGCGGGTTGCGGTACTCGCGCTGCCAGGCCAGGCGCAGGCCGCGCAGTTCGCCGATGGCGTCGTGCATGGCTTCCAGCGCGCTGTGGCCCAGGCTCGGGTCCGACGAGTGGCCGCTGCGACCGAGAATGTCGATGCGTTCCATCATCACGCCTTTATGCAGGCGGATCGGCTTGAGGCCCGTCGGCTCACCAATCACGGCCGCACGCCCCAGCGGGCGCCCGGCCGCCGCCAATGCACGGGCGCCGGACATGGAGCTTTCTTCATCACAGGTGGCGAGAATCAGCAGCGGCTGCTTGAACGGCTGGTCGAGCAGTGGCAATACCGCTTCGATGGCCAGCGCGAAAAAACCCTTCATGTCGCAGCTGCCCAATCCTACCCAGCGACCGTCGACCTCCGTCAGCTTGAGAGGATCGGTCTTCCACAGCGCAGCGTCATACGGCACGGTATCGCTATGGCCGGCCAACACCAGGCCACCGGGGCCCGTGCCGAAACTGGCGAGCAGGTTGAACTTGCCGGGGCTGACAGGCTGGATGTCGATGGCGAAGCCCAGGTCGCCCAGCCAGCCGGCGAGCAGGTCGATCACCGGACGGTTGCTCTGGTCGAGAGACGCCTGGGTGCAACTGACCGACGGCGTGGCAATCAAGGCGGCGAATTGCTCTTTCATGGACGGTAACGGCATGCGCGGTCTCCCTACTTCCCGGATGAATCTCACTATAGAGGCATCTGCACGACACAATAAACCGTTGCGGCGCGTTGCCGGGCTCAGTCCTGTACACTGCACGACCTTGGCAGCCACTCTTTTTCCCGGCTGCGCTCCCGATCCTGGATTTTCCGGCCATGCAGAAAGAAACCGAAATCAAGCTCCGCGTCAGCCGCGAAACACTCGCCGCGCTACGTGAGCACCCGCTACTGAAAAAACGCAACAAAAGTGGCTGGGAACACCTTGAGTTGATGAACCAGTACTTCGACACCCCCGAGCGCGACCTGGCCCAGGCCAAAGTCGCCCTGCGTTTACGCAAGGACGGTGACACCGTGATCCAGACCCTCAAGACCCGCGGCCAAAGCGTCGCCGGTTTGTCGGAGCGTAACGAGTACAACTGGGAACTGCCCAAAGCCAAGCTCGACGTGAAAAAACTCGACGGCGAATGCTGGCCCGAGGAACTCGCCGAGCTGGACAAAAAGACCCTCAAGCCGATCTTCACCACCGACTTCGTGCGCGAACGCGCCGAAATCGCCTGGGGCCGGGGCAAGACCAAGGTGGTGATCGAAGCCGCACTGGACCTGGGCCATGTGGTGGTCGGCAAGCAGAAAGAAGAAATCTGCGAGCTGGAACTGGAACTGCGCGAAGGTGAACCGGCCGCCCTGCTGGAACTGGCCGCCGAACTGGCCGCGACCCTGGCGTTGATGCCATGTGACATCAGCAAGGCCGAACGCGGCTACCGCCTGTATGACGCCAGCAGCTATTCCCTGAGCCTGCCAGCGCCGCAATTGCACGCCGAAATGCCGCTGGACGATGCCTTCGCCGCGATCATGTGGCACCTGCTCGGCAGCAGCCAGCGCCTGGCCGAGCAATACCGTTTCAATGGCCACTGGCGCCTGCTGCAGGACTGGGTCGACAACCTCGGCGAGTTACGCGCCCTGCTCGGCAGCCTCGGCCAGGCCGCGCCGCGTCAATCCACCAGCGAACTGCGCAGCGCACTCGATGCTCTGCTGGAAGACTGGCGCCCGCTGGTCCAGGCCGGTGACGACGATGAAGACATTCGCAAAGCCGCGCCGGAGCAATTCGCCGAGGAATTGACCGACGTGCGTTGGGGCCTGTTCTCGCTGAACACCTCCCGCTGGTTGCTGAACCGCACCTGGACCGCCGACCGCAACGTGCGCGGCAACCGCCAGGGCGCTGCGCAAATCACCAACTGGCTGCCACGCCTGCTGGCCGAAGATGCCGTCGCCCTGCAACTGCCGCGCTATCAGCAGCAACCGGAAGACCTGGCCGAGCAACTGCCGCGCATCGAACGCATCCAGGCCTGGCTGCACCACGCACGCCAGGTGGTAGACATCCCGGAACTCGACCGCCTGTACGGTGAATTGAACAAGCTGGTGCAACTGGCCAACCAGCCGATCACCGATGAATCGCTGGATGCGCGCATGCACCAGGCGATTGCGGTGTATCAGAACCGTGCCTGGAAGACCCTGCTGCGTCTGTAATATCGCCATCGGGAGCAAGCCACTTCCCACTCCAATGTGGGAGGGGGCTTGCCCCCGATGAGGCCAGCCCTGTCAGCCCAATACTGGCAGGCTAGTGGTGGACTTGATCTCCGACAACGCCACGATCGAATTGACCTCCTGAATCCCCGGCACCATCGACAACTTCTCGAAGAAAAACCGCTCATACGCCTCGATATCCGACGTGACGATGCGCAGCAGAAAATCCACCGCCCCCATCAGCACATAACACTCCAAGACTTCGGGAAACCCACGGATCGCCTCGGTGAACTCGGTGAAGTTGGAGCGCCCGTGGGCATTGAGTTTGACCTCGGCAAAAATCTGCGTATTGAGGCCGATCTTCTTGCGGTCCAGCAGCGTGACCTGGCCGCGGATCACGCCCTCCTCCTTCAGCCGCTGGATTCGCCGCCAGCATGGCGATTGAGACAGGCCGACCTGCTCGGCGATCTGCGCGCTGGAGAGCGAGGCGTCCTCTTGCAGCAGGGCCAGGATACGGCGGTCGTAGACGTCCAGCTCGCTGTGCATAGAAATACCTATTACTGTGGTTATCTTGAATTAATTTGTGCATTTTTCGACGAATCAGGCTCATCTTAGATAAGAAATCTCCGCTGGCGAATGTAAAAATTTCTTCAGTCAAATCTGGAGAGTCAGCATGCACGCCGTCGAAACCACCTACCCCGCTACCCGCGTCGATGCGTGGGCCGTCAATAGCGCCCATTGCCAGGCCCATTACCAGATCGTCGCCGAGGCCGAACCCGATGTGCTGTGCCGGGTGCTCAACTATTTCGCGCTGCAGTTCCTGACGCCCCGGCAGGTGGTTGTGAATCGCCAGGAAGACTTGCTGACCCTCGATATCGTGATCGATGGCGTGAGCTGGCACCGCGCCCAGGTGATCGGTGAAAAGATTCGAAACCTGATCAGCGTGTGCTCGCTGGAGATGTGGGCGCCTGATTCCGTGCGGCCTCAGGCGGTGGTCGCAGGCGCCCGGTAAAAGCCTGCAATACACACTGGGAGGCAGCGGGTCAGAGGCTGACTAGCCTGGGAATACACCCGGCGCCCCCAGGAAAACCTCGATGCCTGTTGATCAGCGATTGGAATTGCACACGTTGTTACCGGCCCTGGTCAAACAAGGCATGGTCACATTCGATGTGGCTCAGCGCTTGTCGACGCTGGCGCCCGCACCTAACCAGCATCCCCTGGAGTGCATCGCGGCCCAGGGGCCTTGCCTGGAAACCCTGACGCAATGGCTGGCGCAGCGTAGCGGGCAACCTTACCTGCGTATCGACCCGCTGAAGATCGATGTGGCGACGCTGGTGCCACTGATGTCCCACGCGTTCGCCCAGCGCCACGGCATTCTTGCGGTGGCCGTGGATGCGCAGAGCGTCACGGTCGCCAGCGCCGAGCCTTATGTCTGCGCCTGGGAAGCCGGGCTGGCGCAGGTGCTCAAACGCTCGATCAAGCGCGTGGTCGCCAACCCCCAGGCCATCCAGCGCTGCATAGGGGAGTTTTACCGATTGGCGAAGTCGGTCAGCGGCGCCGATCAAACAACGCCGGCGCCGGGCCATTTCGACCTGCTCAACCTCGGCACCGGCGACCAGGCGCCGGATGCCAACGACGCGCATATCGTCAATATCGTCGACTGGCTGTTGCAGTACGCGTTCGGCCAGCGGGCCAGCGATATCCACATCGAGCCGTGTCGCGACCAGGGCCGCGTGCGTTTTCGCATCGATGGGCTGCTGCATGACGTCTATCAGTTTCCGCCCCAGGTCACGATGGCGGTGGTCAGCCGCCTGAAAAGCCTGGGCCGGATGAACGTGGCGGAAAAACGCAAGCCGCAGGACGGGCGGGTCAAGACCAAAACCCCGGCGGGCGCGGAGGTTGAATTGCGCCTTTCAACTTTGCCCACGGTGTTTGGCGAGAAACTGGTGATGCGGATTTTCGACCCCCAGGTACTGCTCAGGGACTTCGACCAGCTTGGCCTCTCGGCCCAGGACCAGGAGCGCTGGCACAGCCTGACCCGCCAGCCCCACGGCATCATCCTGGTCACCGGCCCCACCGGCTCCGGCAAGACCAGCACCCTCTACGCCACCCTCAAGCGCCTGGCGAGCCGTGAGCTCAACCTGTGTACGGTGGAAGATCCGATCGAGATGATCGAACCGGCGTTCAACCAGATGCAGGTGCAGCACAATATCGACCTGACCTTCGCCAGTGGCATCCGCGCACTGCTGCGCCAGGACCCGGACATCATCATGATCGGCGAGATTCGCGACCAGGAAACCGCCGAGATGGCGATCCAGGCCGCGTTGACCGGGCACCTGGTGCTGTCGACCCTGCACACCAACGATGCGCCGAGTGCGATCAGCCGTTTGCAGGAACTTGGAATTGCTCATTATTTGATCAAGGCCACATTATTGGGCGTGATGGCGCAGCGCCTGGTGCGACTCTTGTGTCCCGACTGCAAACGCACGACGAGCGGCAAGCACACCACAGCGACCGGCTGCGCGGAGTGTCGTGACAGCGGTTATCGCGGGCGCGCTGGGGTCTACGAAATCATGGTGCTGGACGACGCGCTCAAGTCGCTGATCACCCCAGGTACCGACGTGCAGGCCTTGCGCCAGGCGGCGCGCCGACAAGGTATGGGCAGCCTGCGAATGGCCGGTATGCACAGGGTTGAAGCCGGGCAGACCAGCCTGGTGGAAGTCTTACGGGTCACGCCTGGGGATTCAGAAACAAATCCGTTGGCGGTCGGGCGGTGAAATCCTTCTTATCGCAGACAACCCCGCTACAATCGGCCGAACGTCGTTTTACTGACATCTTCAGATAGGGAATCGCTATGCAGATCGGAACCGTACTGCTTCTTTTCGTGGGATTGGCCATCGCCATCCTCTTCATGGGCTTCAAAGTCGTGCCCCAGGGCTATCAGTGGACGGTCGAGCGCTTTGGCCGCTACACCAACACGCTCAAGCCCGGTCTCAACATCATCATCCCGGTCATGGACCGCATCGGTCGCAAGATCAACGTGATGGAAAGCGTGCTGGATATCCCGCCCCAGGAAGTGATCACCGCCGACAACGCCACCGTGCAGATCGACGCCGTGTGCTTCTTCCAGGTGGTCAACACCGCCCAGGCCGCTTATGAGGTGAACAACCTCGAACATGCCATCCGCAACCTGTTGCAGACCAATATCCGTACCGTACTCGGCTCCATGGAACTGGATGCGATGCTCAGCCAGCGTGACGGCATCAACGAAAAACTGCTGCGCACCGTCGACGAAGCCACGGCGCCGTGGGGTATCAAGATCACCCGGATCGAGATCAAGGACATCAGCCCACCTGCGGACCTGATGGCCGCCATGTCGGGCCAGATGAAAGCCGAGCGGATCAAGCGTGCACAGATCCTCGAAGCCGAAGGCCTGCGGGCGTCGGCGATCCTGACCGCCGAAGGCAAAAAGCAGGCGCAGATCCTCGAAGCCGAAGGCGGACGCCAAGCTGCGTTCCTGGAGTCCGAAGCCCGCGAGCGTCAAGCCGAGGCAGAAGCCCGCGCTACCCAAGTCGTGTCCGAAGCGATCGCCACCGGTAACGTGCAGGCCATCAACTACTTCGTCGCACAGAAATACATCGACGCGCTGGGCAAACTGGCTTCCGCCAACAACAGCAAGGTGATCCTCATGCCGCTGGAAGCCAGCCAGGTGATCGGCGCTGTGGGCGGTATCGGCGAAATCGTCAAAGCGACTTTCGACAACAAGAAAGGCTGAGGCCATCGCCATGTGGGATTTCCTGCAGCATTTATCGTTTTGGGATTGGCTGGCGCTGGGGACGGTGCTGCTGATTCTGGAGGTGTTCGGCGCAGGTGGTTACCTGTTGTGGATGGGGATTGCCGCCGCTGCCGTGGGCGTGATCAAGTTCCTGGTGCCGCCGCTCGGGCTGGAATGGCAACTGCTGCTGTTCGCGGTATTGTCGATATTGACGGCGGTGTACTGGTGGAAGCGCCAGCGCAGCAGCGCCAAGGCCAGCGACCAACCGGGGCTCAACGAGCGGGGGTCGGAGCTGATCGGCCACACGTTTATCGTGCATCAGGCGATTGTGGATGGCCGCGGCAAAATAAAAGTCGGTGACGGCGTGTGGATGGTGACCGGACCGGACACCCCCGTAGGCGCTCATGTACGCGTGATTGCACAGGATGGAACGACTTTGCAGGTTGAAACTGTTTAGTCAGTGATGGAACTCGATTGGGCTAACTACAATCATAGAGTACAGATAACCCACCCGGAGTCACCCGCCATGCGTCTCAAATATGCTGTCGCCACCCTCGCCGTGCTTTCCCTACCTGTCGGTTCAGCCATGGCCGACAGCTTCTGGCGCAATGTCATCTCGTCGGGCGCCACGACCGGCTCGACGTACCTGACCTTCAAGGACCACAAGCTGGTGGTTGCCGCCCAAGACGACGCAGGCAGCTTTGTTGCCAGCGACGGCGGCATCCGCGGCCCGTACCTGGAAGCCGCCATGCAGAAAGTCCGCGCCGACAACCCTGGCCTCCAAGCCACGGACATGGAATTGGCCAACGCCATCCTCGCGAAAAACGCTGTCACCGAGTAATACTCGGCCCAAAAAGAATGCCGCTTCTCAGCGGCATTTTTTGGGGTCATTTCCTACAGTCATCACCCCTGGGCACTACGCAGATAGTCTATTTTTTCCAGCCGCGGGCGGAGAAGTCCTATCGAGCCCTCAAGGGCCAGGCAACAAGCTAAGGATTCCTTTTCCATCAAGCGAATTCCTTCCATGCAAAAACTCGCCTACGCGCTGCTGCTCTCTGCGTTCTTTGCCCCCTACACCCATGCAGAAAACTGGTACGGGTCGTTGAAGCTCAACCACGCCCGCCAGAATCTCTCCAGCGCTCTGCTAACCAGCCCACGCGTCACCGAACGGGTGGAGGCGCCCGATAGCAGCAAGTCCATCGTCGCCTCTTTCGCCACGGGTTATGCCTTTGCCGATGGCTGGCGCCTGGAAGGGGAATACACCATGCCGAAGAATTCGGCCTTCAAATCCTACTGGGCGCCCTTCAATGCCAACGTCAACAACCTGCAGGTCCATAGCCAGCGCTTGATGCTCAATGGCTACAAGGACATCCCGATCAATGATTGGCTGTCGTTTTACGGCATGACCGGGGTGGGGGTGGCGCGGATTAGCGCCGAGGGCTACCAAACCAACGAGACCCGGCGTTTTGCCAGCAACCGCCAGCACAATTTCGCCTACAGCGTCGGCATGGGGCTGGAGGCCAAGATCAGCGAACAACTCACCCTCGGCGCCGGCTATCGCTATATCGCCATGGGCGATGTGGAAACGGGCTACAACACCTTCGCCAACCGCGTGAACGCACGGGATGAGCAGCTCAAAGGCAAGCTCAAAGAGCAGAATATGTTTCTGGAGGCGCGCGTTTCCTTCTGACTCGCAGCAGAAAATGCCGCTCTCAACGCGGCATTTTCCCCGTTTGGGTGACGTTTCATTCACAGATGACAGGCTATATTCAGTCAAGCCGTGCAACCATGCCGGTACTGATATGCCTTCTCTCATCGTCTACCGAAACGGATGCCTTCGCCGTCATGAGCCAACAGCCTTTTCTGCCATTTTCCAAACCTACCATTGATGAAGCCACCATCTCGGCGGTCGGTGATGTACTGCGTTCGGGCTGGATCACCAGCGGGCCGAAAGTGCAGGCGTTCGAAGCGCAGTTGTCGGAATACTTTGGCGGGCGACCGGTACGCACCTTCAACTCGGGCACCTGCACCATGGAGATTGCCCTGCGCATCGCCGGTATCGGGCCGGGCGATGAAGTCATCACCACGCCGATCTCCTGGGTCGCCACGGCCAACGTGATTCTGGAAGTCGGCGCCACGCCGGTGTTTGCCGATATCGACCCGGTAACCCGCAATATCGACCTGGCCCAGGTCGAAGCGGCCATCACCCCGCGCACCAAAGCGATCATCCCGGTGTACCTGGCCGGCCTGCCCGTGGATATGCCGATGCTTTACGCACTGGCCAACAAGTACAACCTGCGTATCGTTGAGGACGCCGCCCAGGCCCTGGGTTCGAGCTGGGACGGTGAGCGGATCGGTGCCACCGGCGACTTCGTGTCGTTCAGCTTCCAGGCGAACAAGAACATCACCTCTTCCGAGGGCGGCTGCCTGGTGTTGAACAACGCCGACGAAGCACGCCTGGCAGAGAAGTACCGCTTGCAGGGCGTCACCCGCACCGGCTTCGACGGCCTGGACGTGGATGTGCTGGGCGGCAAGTTCAACATGACCGACATCGCCGCCGCCATCGGCCTGGGGCAATTTGCCCATATCCAGGAGATCACCGCCCATCGCCAGAACCTGGCGCGGCACTACTTCAAGTGCTTCGGCAGTGATTTTGAAGAGCAATACGGTGCACAACTGCCACCGGCAGATTTCGAAAACAGCAACTGGCACCTGTTCCAACTGGTCCTGCCGGAGCGCCAGGACGGGCTGCCCGCCCGTGCCACCTTCATGGAGCAGATGCAGGCCCATGGCGTCGGCATTGGCTATCACTACCCACCGATCCACCTGTTGAGCCTGTATCGGGCACGCGGGTTCAAGGAAGGCATGTTCCCGGTAGCGGAGCGTGTTGGGCGTTTGATCGTGTCGTTGCCGATGTTCACGGCGATGACAGAGACGGATGTGGAACGCTCGGTAGCGGCGGTGAAGGCCGTGCTGCAGCGCTGAAAGGCGGTTGCAGGAGCCGGATGACCGGCTCCTGCAGCGGGATCACTCGCCGATGTAGGCCTTGTAGCCGGCGGCATCGAGCAGTTTGGCCAGGTCGGCGTCAACGCTGCTTGGCTTGAGCTTGAAGATCCAGGCACCGTAAGGGTCGGTGTTCAGCAACTCAGGGCTGCCACCCAGTTCTTCGTTAACCGCAATCACTTCGCCAGCAACTGGCGAGTAGATATCAGAAGCCGCTTTAACCGACTCCACGACACCCGCCGTTTCACCCGCCGCAAACACTTTGCCGACTTCGGCCAACTCTACAAACACCACATCACCCAAGGCTTCCTGGGCATGGTCGGAGATCCCGACGGTGACGGTGCCGTCAGCTTCCAAACGGGCCCATTCGTGACTTTCGGCATAACGCAGGCCGGCAGGGATATCGCTCATAGTCTATGTCCTCAAGAAGAAATGTCAGCGGCCATTGGCCTGCCGGAATAGTTAGATCAAGGTTTTACCATGGCGCACGAAGGTCGGTTTGACCACTCGAACCGGATACCACTTGCCGCGGATTTCCACTTCGGCCCGATCGGCGGTTGCCGTCGGTACACGCGCCAAAGCAATGGATTTACTCAGCGTAGGAGAGAAACTACCACTGGTGATCTCCCCTTCGCCAACATTGGCGATACGAACCACCTGGTGAGCGCGTAAAACCCCACGTTCTTCCAGCACCAAACCGACCAATTTGGTCTGCACCCCGGCCGCCAGTTCGGCTTCCAGCGCGGCACGACCGATGAAACGGCGCTCGGCCGGTTCCCAGGCAATGCTCCAGGCCATGTTGGCCGCCAGGGGCGAAACGTCCTGGTGGATATCCTGGCCATACAGGTTCATGCCGGCTTCCAGGCGCAGGGTGTCGCGGGCGCCGAGGCCGATGGGTGAAATACCCGCACCTACCAAGTCGTTGAAAAAGCCCGGGGCCTGATCGGCCGGCAGGATAATTTCCAGGCCGTCTTCGCCGGTGTAGCCAGTGCGGGCGATAAACCAGTCACCGTCGGCCTGGCCTTCGAAGGGCTTGAGCTGGTGGATCAGGGTGCCGCGCGACTGGGTCACCAGTTCGGCGATTTTCTGCCGGGCGTGGGGGCCTTGGATAGCGAGCATGGACAGTTCGGAGCGCTCGTGCAGTTGCACCTGATAAGTGCCCAACTGCGCGTGCATCCAGGCCATGTCCTGGTCACGGGTGGCGGCGTTGACCACCAACCGATAACCGGCTTCGGTACGGTAGACGATCATGTCGTCCACCACCCCGCCGTGCTCGTTGAGCATGGCGCTGTACAACGCACGGCCGCAGCCGTGCAAACGGTCGACGTCATTGGCCAGCAGGTACTGCAGCCATTCCTTGGCCTGGGGGCCGGTGACATCGATCACGGTCATATGAGATACATCGAACACCCCGCAGTCGCGTCGCACCTGATGGTGTTCTTCCACTTGCGAGCCGTAGTGCAGAGGCATATCCCAACCGCCAAAATCGACCATTTTCGCGCCGAGGGCGAGATGCAGGTCATACAGAGGCGTACGCTGTCCCATGGGTTTCTCCTTCCGGGCTTGGCGAAGGTACGCAGGGCTGCGGGATGGGCTGAACACCTTGAATTAAAAGGCCTGCCGCCACATCCAACGAGCCGGTCCGAAACACGGAGCGTACCGAATGCCGCGCATTGTAGCCTCAAGCCGTAGGACTGGCACCTAACCGATTTGTCGTGCGGAGCGTCGTATCAGTCCAACCACCGGCAACAGGCCGACCAGCACCAAGGTCAAGGCCGGTAACGAAGCCCGTGCCCACTCCCCTTCACTGGTCATCTCAAAGATCCGCACCGCCAGGGTGTCCCAGCCAAACGGGCGCATCAGCAGGGTCGCCGGCATTTCCTTGAGCACGTCGACGAACACCAGCAACGCGGCGCTCAGGGTGCCCGGCAGCAACAACGGAAGATACACTTTGCAAAACAGTCGTGGGCCGCTCACCCCAAGGCTGCGCGCCGCTTCGGGCAACGATGGACGAATGCGCGCCAGGCTGTTTTCCAGCGGCCCGTAAGCCACTGCCAGGAAGCGCACCAGATACGCCAGCACCAAGGCCGACAAACTGCCCAGCAACAAGGGCTTGCCCGCGCCGCCGAGCCAGCCCGACAACGGCACCACCCACTCACGGTCCAGGTAACTGAACGCCAACATGATCGACACCGCCAGTACCGAGCCCGGCAAGGCATATCCGACGTTGGCCAGGCTGATGCCAGAGCGAATCGCCCGGGTCGGCGCCAGACGGTTGGCGAAGGCCAGGATCAAGGCGACGCTGACAGTGACCAGCGCCGCGATACCGCCCAGGTAGAGGGTGTGGATGATCAGACCCGTATAGCGCTCGTCCAGATCGAAGCGGCCGCGCTGCCAGAACCAGGCGATCAGTTGCAGCATCGGAATGACAAAGGCACAGGCAAACACCAGGGCGCACCAACCACTCGCCGCCACCGCCTTCCACCCGCGTAGGTGATACAACGCCTTGGCGCGCGGCCGCTCATTGCTCGGCCGACTGGCACCGCGGGCACGACGCTCGCCGTAGAGCACCAGCATCACCACCAGCAGCAACAGGCTGGCCAGTTGGGCCGCGCTGGACAGGCTGAAAAAGCCGTACCAGGTCTTGTAGATCGCGGTGGTGAAGGTATCGAAGTTGAACACCGAGACCGCACCGAAATCCGCCAGGGTCTCCATCAGTGCCAGGGCCACCCCGGCGCCAATCGCCGGCCGCGCCATGGGCAGGGCCACGCGCCAGAAGGCTTGCCAGGGCGATTGCCCGAGCACGCGCGCCGCCTCCATCAGGCCCTTGCCCTGGGCCAGGAATGCCGTGCGCGCCAGCAAGTAGACGTAGGGATAGAACACCAGCACCAACACGATGACCACCCCACCGGTGGAACGCACGCGGGGCAGGCGCAAGCCGCTGCCGAATGCTTCACGCAGCAGGGTTTGCACCGGCCCCGAGAAGTCCAGCAGGCCGACAAATACAAACGCCAGCACATACGCGGGGATCGCGAACGGCAACATCAGCGCCCAATCGAGCCAGCGCCGCCCGGGAAATTCGCAGAGGCTGGTCAGCCACGCCAGGCTTACACCCAACAGGGTCACACCGACGCCAACGCCGAGCACCAGGGTCAAGGTATTGCCCAACAGGCGCGGCATCTGGGTTTGCCACAGATGGGACCAGATCTGCGCATCGATGCTTTGCCAGGACAGCAACAGCACGCTCAGCGGCAGCAACACCAAGGCGGCGACGCTGAAGACCGGCAGGTACCAGCGGCGTTGGGCGGGGTGGGCCAAGAGCAAATTCCCTGGGAATGGATGATCTACAGACAGACACAAAACCGTGTGGGAGGGGGCTTGCCCCCTCCCTCATACACATTCAGTTCCAGCCGGCCCGATCCATCAAGCGAATCGCCTCGGCCTGACGCTTGCCCGCGATTTCCACCGGCAAGGTGTCTGCCACGAACTTGCCCCAACTGGCCACTTCAGCCGACGGCGCCACCGTGGGGTTGGCCGGGAACTCCTGGTTCACGTCGGCAAAAATCTTCTGCGCCTCGGGTGTGGTCATCCATTCCACCAGCGCCTTGGCCGCTTCGGGGTGCGGCGCGTATTTGGTCAGGCCGATGCCGGACAGGTTCACATGCACGCCACGGTCGCTCTGGTTCGGCCAGAACAACTTCACCGCCAGGTCCGGCTTCTGCTTGTGCAGGCGGCCGTAGTAGTAAGTGTTGACGATGCCCACGTCGCACTGCCCGGCGTTGATCGCTTCGAGCACGGCGATGTCGTCGGAGAACACATCGGTGGACAGGTTATTGACCCAACCCTTGACGATTGCTTCGGTCTTGGCCGCGCCATGGGTTTCGATCAGGGTGGCGGTCAGCGACTGGTTGTAGACCTTTTTCGCCGTGCGCAGGCACAGGCGGCCTTCCCATTGTTTGTCGGCCAGGGCTTCGTAGGTGGTCAGCTCGCCGGGCTTCACCCGGGCGGTGGAGTAGGCGAGGGTCCGCGCACGCAGGCTCAAACCGGTCCAGGCGTGGGTGGACGAGCGGTATTGCAGCGGAATATTGGCGTCGATCAGCTTGGAGGTGAACGGTTGCAGGATGCCCATCTGCTCGGCCTGCCAGAGGTTGCCGGCGTCGACGGTGAGCAGCAGGTCGGCGGTGGCGTTCTCGCCCTCGGCCTTGATGCGCTGCATCAGCGGGGCTTCCTTGTCGGTGATGAACTTCACCTGCACCCCGGTTTTCTGGGTGTAGGCATCGAACACCGGCTTGATCAGTTCGTCGATGCGCGAGGAGTAGACCACAACTTCATCGGCCGCCTGCGCGGTGGTGCTGCCGATGAGGGTGAGTGCCAGGGCAGTCAGGAGGCGCTTGGGTGCCGACATGGGTGCGGTCTCTCGTGGACAAAAGAGTACAAATGATAAGGACTCACATTTAGCATCTCAATCAATCACTCGAGTGAGGCGTTACGAGATGTTGCGAGGCCACCTTCGGCAGTGCGACGTATCGCCTCATCGCGGACAAGCCCGGACTGCCGGGTGTATCAGGGTTTGGCCAGTTCCGGTAGATCCCCGCTCAAGCCAAGGGCCTGGCGCACGAAGATCGCCTTGGCTTCCGGCATCTGGTCGACCACCTTCAAGCCGGCATTGCGCAGCCAACGCAGCGGCAGTTGGTCGGCCTGGAACAAGCGCTCGAAACCTTCCATCGCCGCCATCAGCGCCAGGTTATGCGGCATGCGCCGGCGCTCGTAACGGCTCAGCACTTTCACATCCGCCAGGCGCTCACCACGTTCGGTCGCCGATAACAGCACCTCGGCCAGCACGGCCGCGTCGAGAAAACCCAGGTTCACGCCCTGCCCCGCCAACGGGTGGATCACATGGGCCGCGTCACCGATCAACGCCAGGCCTTCGGCCACATAACGTTTGGCGTGGCGCTGGCGCAATGGCACGCACACGCGCGGGTCGGCGCTGAGCACCGTGCCCAGCCGCCCTTCGAAGGCGCGTTCCAGCTCGCGGCAGAAGTTTTCGTCATCCAGTGCCATCAGGCGTGCGGACTCAGCCGGCGTGGTCGACCAGACGATCGAACACCAGTCCTCCTGCCCATCGCGCACCAGCGGCAAAAACGCCAGCGGGCCGGTGTCGGTAAAGCGTTGCCAGGCTGTGCGCTGGTGCGGTTGGCTGCTGCGCACGCTGGTGACGATAGCGTTATGCAGGTAATCCCATTCGCGGGTCGCGGTGCCGGTCAAACGGCGCACGGCGGAGTTGGCGCCATCGGCGGCGACCACCAGCGGCGCACGCAACGTGCGGCCATCGGCCAGGGTCAGCAGCCAGTCATCGCCGGAGCGGCGCATCTGTTCCAGGCGCGCATTGGCCAGCAGGCCCAGGTCGCAGTCGTGCAGGCGATCGAGCAAGGCATCCTGGACCACGCGGTTTTCGACGATATGCCCGAGCACTTCGGCATGCACGCTGGCCGCCGAAAAATGGATCTGCCCGGTGCCGCTGCCGTCCCACACCTGCATCTCGCCATACGGGCTGGCGCGCCGTTCGACGATACCGTCCCACACGCCAAGGCGCTCAAGGATGCGCTGGCTGGCGGCCGACAAGGCGCTCACCCGTGGTTCAAAGGCGGCGTCACGCTCGAACGGCTTGACGCTCAGCGGGCCGCCATCCAGCAGCAGCACCTGCAGGCCACTGCCCTGCAACGCCAGCGCCAGGGCGCTCCCGACCATTCCGGCCCCGACAATCAGCACATCTGCGCGCATGTCCATGCTTTAAGCCTGTCTCGCTGGCGGCTTGCGCCGCACGTAAAGGGTTTTGTCGACCCGCGCCACCAGGGTGCCGGAGCCGTCATGAATCTGGACCTTGAGGTGGGGCAAGTACTTCTCGCCGCCCTCGGTCTGTCGACGAATCTCATCCAGCAAGGCGTCGTCGATGGAAAATTCGGCATACACCGGGCCTTTGCCCGGCGAGATGAAGTCGATGCTGGCGGACTTGTCCCAGACGATGTAGTCGCGGCCCAGGTTCTCCATCAGCATCAACATGTAGAACGGGTCGACCATCGAATACAGGCTGCCGCCGAATTGCGTACCGACGTAGTTACGGTTGTACCAGCCCAGGCCCATGCGCACTTTGACATGCCGGAAATCCGCGCTCATCTGCCGCACGCGGACCCCAGCGCCCAAATACGGTGGGTACACACTCATGACCCAACGCAACAAGCGCGCTTTGCCCAGACGGGCGATCAGCCACTTACGCATCCGGACGCGTGCCCAGGCCCATGGCTTGACGGGCGAACCAGCGTTTGGCCGGCGGTAGCAAATCCAGGCCCAGCAAGCCCATGTTGCGCCCCAGCGCGACCAACGGCTGAGCGCTGCCGAACAGGCGCGTGACCTGATCGGAGAAGCCCACGGTCAGCTTCTGATCCATGCGCTGACGCTCGCGATACGCCTGCAGGGTCGCCAGGTCACCCGGCACCGCTGGCCCGGCCAGCAAGGCCTCGGCCAGGGCACTCGCATCGCGCAGGGACAGGTTGAAACCCTGCCCGGCAATCGGGTGCAGGCTGTGGGCGGCATTGCCGAGGATCGCCAGGTGCGAGCGTACTTGTTCTTCGGCTTCCACCAGGGTCAACGGGTACAGATGCCGCGCGCCGACTTGCTTCAAGGTGCCCAGGCGGTAGCCGAACACGCCCTGCAATTCACTGAGGAAACTGCGTTCATCCAGGTTGGCCAGGCGCTGCGCGTCCATGCCGGCACGGGTCCAGACCAGCGCGCAGCGGTTGTCCGGCAGCGGCAGCAGGGCCATCGGGCCTTCGTCGGTGAAACGCTCGAAGGCTTCGCCGTTGTGGGCTTCGCTCGGGGTGATATTGGCGATCAGCGCGCTCTGGTTGTACGGGCGGGCTTTCACGGCGATACCCAATTGCTCACGCAGGCCGGAGCGACCGCCGTCGGCCAGCACGGCAAGGTCACACTCGAGCACGGTTTCGTCGTTTAGGGTCAGGCGATAGCCGTCGGGCAGCGGCTCCATGCGCGTGACTTCAGCCGGGCAGCGCCAACTGACCACGTCCTTATCCAGGCCTTGCCACAGGCATTGGCCGAGCCAGGCGTTTTCCACCACGTAGCCGAGGGCCGGCACGCCCTCTTCCATGGCGGATAAACGGGCGGTGGAAAAGCGCCCACGGTCCGACACATGAATCTGCTTGATCGGCTCGGCGCGGCGGGAGATGGCCTGCCACAGGCCCAAACGCTGATAAATCTGCCGTGCGCCATAGGACAGCGCCGAGGAGCGCGCGTCGTAGCTCGGCTGGTAGCTGTCGCCCGGCGCGAAGGGTTCGATCAGTAGGATCTTCCAGCCCCGCGCCTTGGCCCCGGCCTGCAACGCCAACGCCAGGCTGGCGCCCACCAGGCCGCCGCCGATAATGGCCAGGTTGACCCGGCTCATCGGGCGGCAGCCATCAATGCTTCGATGTCGACGACGGTCTTGGGCACGCCGCCGGTCAGAATCTCACAGCCTTGTTTGGTCACTACCACGTCGTCCTCGATGCGCACGCCAATGCCACGCCATTTCTTTGCCACGTTCTGGTTGTCCGGCGAAATATAGATCCCCGGCTCTACGGTCAACGCCATGCCGACTTCCAGCACACGCCATTCACCGCCGACTTTGTACTCGCCGACATCATGCACATCCATCCCCAGCCAGTGGCCGGCGCGGTGCATATAGAAAGACTTGTAGGCCTCGCTGGCGATCAGTTCGTCAACGTCACCTTGCAGCAACCCCAGTTTCACCAGCCCGGCGGTGATGACCCGCACGGTGGCCTCATGGGCCTGGTTCCAATGCTTGTTCGGTGCAATCTCGGCGAAGGCGGCTTCCTGGGAGGCCAGCACGACTTCATAGATCGCCTTTTGCTCGGGCGAAAACGTGCCGTTGACCGGCCAGGTGCGGGTGATGTCGCTGGCGTAGCAGTCGATCTCGCAACCGGCGTCGATCAGCACCAGATCACCGTCCTTGAGCAGCGCGTCATTCTGCTGGTAATGCAGGATGCAGCTGTTGCGCCCGGCGGCGACGATGGAGCCATAGGCCGGCATCTTCGCGCCGCCTTTGCGGAACGCGTAATCCAGCTCGGCTTCGAGGCTGAACTCATGCAAGCCAGCGCGGCTGGCCTGCATGGCCCGCACGTGGGCCGCGCAGGAAATTCGCGCAGCTTCGCGCATCACCTTCACTTCCGCCGCCGATTTATACAGGCGCATGTCGTGGAGCAGATGATCCAGGGCAACGAATTCGTTCGGCGGCTGGGCGCCCAGGTGCGCTTTAGAGCGGATGACGTTGATCCACTCCATCAGGTGCCGGTCGAACTCGGCATTGCTGCCCATGGCCGAATACACCCGGTCGCGGCCTTCGATCAGGCCGGGGAGGATGTCGTCGATATCGGTGATGGGGAAGGCATCGTCGGCGCCGAAATCACGCACCGCGCCTTCGGTGCCGGCGCGCAGGCCGTCCCACAGTTCGCGCTCGGCATTGCGTTCGCGACAGAACAGCACGTACTCGCCGTGCTGGCGACCGGGCATCAGCACGATCACCGCCTGGGGCTCGGGGAAGCCGCTCAGGTACTGGAAATCGCTGTCCTGGCGGTAGACATGTTCGACATCGCGGTTGCGGATGGCCACGGCAGCGGCCGGTAGAATCGCGATGCTGTTAGGCACCATCTGCGCCATGAGCGCCTTGCGGCGACGGGTGTATTCCGCTTTCGGGATATGGATCATGGGCAGATGGGTTTCCTTTCTTGGTGCAGTGACAGCCTTAGTGCAACGACGGCTTGGCCGCGACCGGTTCAGCGGGCTTGCGGGTCTCGGTGAACAGCAGCAACGGCGCGACGCGCAGGTACTCCATGACTTCCATGTAGTCGCCTTCACCGTCTTCGGATTCTTCCAGGGCATCTTGCACCTGGGCGATGGCGGCCAGGTCCTGCAGCACTTCCTTGGCGTCGGTGCTCAGCTCCAGGCCGCCGGCGTTCACGCCAAAACCATGGAGGAAGCCCTGGCACCATTGGCCCAGCGCGGCAGCGCGCTCGGTGAGCGGTGCATCGTCGGTCGGCAGCAGCAGGACCACGGTGACGTCATCACCGGTCAGCTCGCCCTTGACCATTTCCTGCAGGCCGATCAGCGCGTTGCGCACGTTATCGTTGGGTTCTGTTTCCAGCAGTTCGGCCACATCGGCCAGCCAGTTGTCGGCGTCAAAGCCGACACCGGTGCAACTGCGGCCCAGCAACACGCCGTGCAGTTCGGCAGGCGAGCAAGGATGACCGCTGGTGCTCAGCAGTTTGGTAAAAGCATCATACGGGGAGTTCTGAATGGGCATGGTGAGCTAGGCGCCAGACGGCGCAATGTCTAGAATGGAGCGCTGTATCCTAGCACCGGCAGACGTACCAAGACTATCAAGGGCGTCAGATCGTTTATCCTGCAGTTGCCATTCATCAGACAAATCCAGTGGAACCCAATGGAAGACACCGACCTGCAAGCGCTGATGGCCAGATTCGAATTGCTAATTGATCGGGTCGAGCAACTAAAGAGGCAAAACGGACTCCTATTAGCTCAGGAAAAGACCTGGCGCGAGGAACGCGCTCACCTCATTGAAAAAAACGAAATCGCCCGGCGTAAGGTCGAATCGATGATTTCGCGCCTTAAGGCCCTGGAGCAAGACTCATGAGTTCAAGCAATAGCGTCACCGTGCAGATTCTCGACAAAGAATATTCGATCATTTGCCCCCAGGAAGAGCGCAGCAACCTGGTGAGCGCCGCCCGTTACCTGGATGGCAAAATGCGTGAAATCCGCAGCAGCGGCAAAGTGATCGGCGCCGACCGCATCGCCGTGATGGCCGCGCTGAATATCACCCACGATCTGCTGCATAAGCAGGAGCGGCCTGACGTACAGGCCAGCGGCTCGACGCGCGAGCAGGTGCGTGACCTGCTGGAGCGTGTGGACCTGGCACTGTCCAACGATTCCGAGGCACCCAAGGGCTGATTGCCGCGCCCGTTTAAGGTATACTCGCCCCACTCCCTGGCGTGCTTGCCAGTCGGCGATGTCCCGGAGCCGATTCGCACTACCCTGGAAGTTGCACGTTTGGCTGGTGTGCATGTCCGCTAGACGGAAAGCCTTAAAGCCTACTGCATCTTCCACCTTGAACTTTCGGGTTCAAGGGCTTAGTCGACAGCGGTTCTGTCGGGGAGCCTGAATCCCAAACTCAATGCCAGTCCCAGGACTGGCATTGTTTTATGAGCCGAAAAACCATGACCGAACCTGCGCCGCTTTCTCGTCCGCAACTTCGACGCATGTTGCGCAACGCCCGCCGCGCCCTCACGCCGAGCGAGCAACGCAAAGCCGCCCAAGGCGTGTATCGGCAACTGGCACAGCACCCGCTGTTTCGCCGGGCCAAGCATATTTCCCTGTATCTACCGACGGACGGTGAAATCGATCCGCGCTTGCTGCTGCGTGCGGCCCAGCGTCGGGGCAAGGCCACCTACCTGCCGGTGCTCAGCGCCTGGCCACGGACCAAGATGGCGTTCCAGCGTGTGCGGCCTGGGGAGAAGCTGCTGCCCAATCGCTTTCGCATTCTTGAACCACGGACGAATGTGCGCCGCCAGCGCAAGGTCTGGGCGCTGGATCTGGTGCTATTGCCGTTGGTTGGGTTCGATGACGCGGGGGGGCGCCTGGGCATGGGCGGCGGTTTTTATGACCGCAGCCTGGCTTACCTGGCACGCCGTCAGCACTGGCGCAAGCCGACGTTGTTGGGCCTGGCCCATGAATGTCAGAAAGTCGAACGACTGGTGCAGGCGAGCTGGGATGTGCCGTTGGCGGGCACCGTCACCGATAAGAAATGGTATATCGCGCAGGCGTCGCTGGAACCCGCGACGCCCTGAAGAAGGGTTAACGCTTGAACGGTTGAGTCTGCTGCTGAGTCAGCTCAATGGGCGCATCGGTCTTGTTCGACCACAAGCTCTGCGCATACCCGGTGGTCACGACGCCCAGACCAAACAAAATAACCAATATCCATAGTAAATCCGGTTTACGTTGCATCGATTGCCCCCCTTCAGGCACCTCGTACACGATGACAACAACGTTCCAAAGTAGTCCGTTGCAGCTGCGTCAAGCTTAAAATCCCGGCATTCTGCGTTAACGTGAACCAACACGCAAACCTTGACGCCAACCGACCGTCGGTTTGTCATGTAATTGCCCGACAACCTGTCCAACGCCTTTTTCAGGAGCCGCCCAATGGCCTACTGGCTGATGAAATCCGAGCCCGACGAACTTTCCATCACCGGCCTGGAACACCTCGGCGAAACGCGATGGGACGGGGTTCGCAACTATCAGGCGCGCAACTTTCTGCGCGCGATGGCGGTGGGCGATGAGTTTTTCTTCTACCACTCCAGTTGCCCGGAGCCTGGCATTGCCGGCATCGGCAAAATCGTCGCGGCGGCGTATCCAGACCCCACCGCGCTGGACCCTTCCAGCCACTATTTCGACGCCAAGGCCAGTCCGGACAAAAACCCGTGGAGCGCGATCAACGTGGCCCACGTCCAGACGTTTCCCAAGCTACTCGGCCTGGGCTATCTGAAGCAGCAAACCGCCCTGGCCGAACTGCCGCTGGTGCAAAAAGGCAGCCGTCTCTCGGTGATGCCGGTGACCGCCGAGCAATGGTCAGCGGTACTCGCGCTGCGCTGAACGGCAGAACCTTACAGTCACGCGCCCAATGCATGCATCTGCAACGCAACCGGGTTAGGCTTGCGCTTCATTTGACCCGCATCAAGCGCCCTCGGGCCGAACCCGTCAGACTAGGACGCTAACACCGCAGGAAGCATCTATGTCCACGAACCACCGCACCTCCCAGTTGTTTGCCACCCTCCTGATTGTGTTACTGCTCGCCGCCGGCGGTTTCGGTTACTGGAAATCCACCCAGGACCGCCTGCCCGAAGGCTTGAGCATGGGCAACGGCCGCCTGGAATCGACCGAAGTGCAGATTGCCGCCAAGATCGCCGGGCGGCTGGACGAAGTGCGGGTGGATGAAGGCGACAAGGTCCTCAAGGGCCAACTGCTGGCGCGCATGGACACGCGCACCCTGGAAGCCCAGCGCGCCCAGGCCGAAGCCGAAGTGCTGCGGGCCAGGGAAAACCTCGCCGCCGCCGAAGCCAATGTGCAATTGCGCCAGAGCGAACAACTGCTCGCCCACCAGGAACTCAAGCGAACCCAGGAGCTGTACAAGCGTGGCTTCGCCAGTGGCCAACTGATCGACCAACAACAGTCGCGCCAGAACACCGGGAATGCGGCCGTGGTCGCCGCCCAGGCCCAGGTCAATTCGGCCAAGGCCGCCATCGGTGCCGCCCAGGCCCAAGTGGCACAGCTCACCAGCGAAATCGACGACAGCAGCCTGCGCGCGCCCATCGACGGCATTATCCAACTGCGCCTGGCCGAGCCGGGCGAAGTGCTCGGCGCGGGCGGCCGCGTCTTGCTGCTGATCGATCCCGAAGATCAATACATGAACCTCTACCTGCCCGCCTCGGTGACCGGCGCCCTGACCGTCGGCAGCGACGCACGCATCCTCCTCGACGCGCTCCCCGGCCAATCGCTGCCGGCCAAAATCAGCTTCGTCGCGGCCAAATCGCAGTTCACGCCCAAAGAGGTGGAAACCCGCGATGAACGCCAGAAATTGGTGTTTCGCGTCAAACTGCGCCTGACCCAACCCAGCGCCGTGCCGCAGGCCAAACCGGGCATGCCCGGCGCCGGCTACGTGCGCACGGCTGACATCGACTGGCCGGCTAACCTGCAATGACCGATCTGGCGCTGCACGCCACGGGCATCCAGCACCGCTACGGCAAGCAACAGGCGCTGGTCGATATCGCCTTCAGCCTGCCTGCGGGCACGCGCTGCGGGCTGATCGGCCCGGATGGCGCGGGCAAGTCGAGCCTGCTGGGCTTGATCGCCGGGGTCAAAAAACTCCAGGACGGCCAACTGGAGGTGCTCGGCGGCTCCATCGCCGACCGCCGCCACCGCAACAGCCTGTACCCGCGCATCGCCTTCATGCCCCAAGGCCTGGGCGGCAACCTGTACCCCGAACTGTCCATCAGCGAAAACATCCGCTTCTTCGCGACGCTGTTCGGCCTGACCAAAGCCGATTGCGACCAGCGCATGCACAGCCTGCTGCTGGCCACCGACCTTGAGCGCTTCGCCGACCGCCCGGCCGGCAAACTCTCCGGCGGGATGAAGCAGAAACTCGGCCTGTGCTGCGCGCTGATCCATGAACCGGACCTGCTGATCCTCGACGAGCCCACCACCGGCGTCGACCCGCTGTCACGTCGGCGCTTCTGGGAACTGGTCGAAACCGTGCGCAGCGAGCGCCCACAACTGACGCTGCTGGTGGCCACGGCCTACATGGAAGAAGCCGAGCAGTTTGAACATTGCCTGATGCTCGACCGTGGCAAACTGATCGCCGACGGTTTGAGCAGTGAGCTCGCCGCAGCAACCCCAAGCGGCAAGCTGGATGAGGCCTTCACCCACTTCCAGGGCGACAGCGCCCATGACAACCAGCCGCTGGTCATCCCACCGCGCGCAAGCAACAGCGCCGATATCGCCATCGAAGCCCACGACCTGACCCTGCGCTTTGGCGACTTCACGGCAGTCGATAAAGTCAGCTTTGCCATCGGCCGCGGCGAGATTTTCGGTTTCCTCGGCTCCAACGGTTGCGGCAAGACCACCACCATGAAAGTCCTCACCGGCCTGATGCCGGCCACTGAGGGCACTGCCACGCTGCTGGGCAACCCGGTGAACGCCAAGGACCTAGCCACCCGCAAGCGCGTGGGCTTCATGTCGCAAAGTTTTTCGCTGTACGGCGAACTCAGCGTGCTGCAGAACCTGGTGCTGCACGCGCAGTTATTCGATTTGCCCAAGGCCGACAGCGGCAAGCGGATCGATGAGCTGATCCAGCGTTTCGACCTCGGCGAGGTGGCCGAGCAGCCATCGGGCGAGTTGCCCCTCGGCCTGCGTCAGCGCTTGTCGTTGGCCGTGGCGGTGCTGCATCGTCCCGAAGTGCTGATCCTCGATGAACCGACCTCGGGGGTCGACCCGGCGGCGCGGGATGACTTCTGGCGGCTGCTGATCGAACTGTCGCGCGAACAAGGGGTGACGATCTTTCTGTCCACCCACTTCATGAACGAAGCCCAGCGTTGTGACCGCATCTCCCTGATGCACGCGGGCAAGGTGCTGGCCTGCGACACGCCCGACGCGCTGCAGCAGCAATTCCACGGCGACACCCTCGAAGCCGCGTTCGTCACATGCCTGGAGCAAGCCCAGGGCGAAGCCGAACCCGCCGCGCCCAACGCGCCCACCGCTACCGTCAGCGAAACCAGCCCACCGCCCGTGAGCAGGCGCGGGTTCAGCCTGTCGCGCCTGTTGGCCGTGGCCAGCCGTGAAGGCAAGGAACTGCTGCGCGACAAGGTGCGCATGGCCTTCGCCCTGCTCGGGGCGATGTTCATGATGGTGATCTTCGGCTACGGCATTTCCCTGGATGTGGAAAACCTCGCCTTTGCCGTCTACGACCAGGACCAGACCCCACAAAGCCGCACCTATCTGGAAGCGTTTCGCGGCTCGCGCTACTTCGCCGAACAAACGCCGATCCAGGATGCCAACGAACTGCACCGGCGCCTGCAACGCTCGGAAATCAAACTGGCCCTGGAAATCCCGCCCGGTTTTGGCCGTGACCTCTACGCCGGCCGCCAACCCAGCGTGGCCGCCTGGCTCGACGGCGGCATGCCGTTTCGCGCAGAAACCAGCCGTAACTATGTAGAGGCGGTCCACCAGGCCAACCTGCAGCAACTGTCCGAACTGAGCAGCCAGCCGCAGAGCAGCCAAAGCGCGGCCAAGCTCGAAACCCGCTTTCGCTACAACCAGGATGTGGTCAGCGTGAACGCCATCGGCCCAGGCGTGATGGCACTGATCCTGGCCTTTATCCCGGCGATGCTGACTGCGCTCGGTATCGTGCGCGAGAAAGAGCTGGGCTCGATCACCAACTTCTATGCCACGCCCCTGACCCGCCTTGAATTCCTGCTGGGCAAACAGACGCCGTACCTGGCCGTGAGCCTGATCAACCTGGCGGTGCTGGTCGCGATGAACCGCTGGCTGTTCGGCGTGCCGTTCAAGGGCAGCGCCCTGACCCTGGCGTTCGGCGGCCTGCTGTACGTGCTCGCCACCACCAGCATGGGCCTGCTGATTTCCGCATTCACCCGCACCCAGATCGCGGCGATCCTCGGCACCATGATCATCACCAGCCTGCCGACCATTCAGTTCTCCGGGCTGATCGTGCCGCGTTCCTCCCTGGAAGGTGCTGCGGCGGTGATGGGCACACTGTTTCCGGCGGGGCACTTTCTCGATATCGCGGTGGGCACGTTCACCAAGGCCCTCGACCTGCGCCAACTGTGGCCGCAATGCCTGGCGCTGTTCGGGTTTTTCCTTGGGTTTACCGGGCTTAGCCTGATCATGCTGAAGAAGCAGGAGGCTTGATGCATAAGTTCGCGCACATCCTGCGCCTGGGGATCAAGGAACTGACCAGCCTGCGCCACGACAGCGTGCTGCTGTTGTTTCTGTTCTACGCCTTCACGGTCGCGATCTAT
The DNA here is from genome assembly GCF_024169655.1 of Pseudomonas marginalis. Classification (GTDB taxonomy): domain Bacteria; phylum Pseudomonadota; class Gammaproteobacteria; order Pseudomonadales; family Pseudomonadaceae; genus Aquipseudomonas; species Aquipseudomonas paraveronii. The sequence goes on from NZ_JALJWV010000001.1 coordinate 5,971,140, forward strand.
ATGCCTGCGGCCGGCTCGGTGATTGGTGTGCATAACGCCAGCGTGGCGTTTATCGACGAGGACCACAGTGCGCTCTCGCGGCAGATGGCCGAGGCGTTGCAGCCGCCCGAGTTCCAGTCACCCGTGCCGTTGGCGTATGACCAGTTGGATAAGGTCATGGACAGCGGCCAGTACACGTTCGTGATCAACGTACCGGCGAATTTCCAGGCCGACCTGTTGGCCGGTCGCGAGCCCGGCGTGCAGGTGAACGTCGATGCTACGGCGATGAGCCAGGCGTTCATGGGCGCCGGCTACATCGGGCGGATTTTCCAACGCGAGCTGCTGACCTACAGCGGCCAGGCCGACTCCGCCAGCAAAGCACCGGCGCTGCTGACGACGCGGGCGCTGTTCAATACCAATCTGGAAGGTGGCTGGTTCCTCGCGGTCATCCAGATCGTCAACAACATCACCATCCTCGCCATCGTGCTTACCGGCACCGCGCTGCTGCGCGAGCGCGAACACGGCACCCTCGACCATTTGCTGGTACTGCCGCTGACGGCGCTGGAAATCATGCTGGCGAAAATCTGGAGCAACATGCTGGTGGTGGTGCTGTGTACCTGGCTGTCCCTGGAAGTGGTGGTCAAGGGCATGCTCGGCGTGCCGCTGGCCGGGTCGCTGAGCCTGTTTCTATTCGTGACCGCGCTGTACCTGTTTGCCAGCACCGCCCTGGGGATATTCCTCGCCACCCTCGCCCGCTCGACGCCGCAGTTCGGCTTGCTGGCAATCCCGGTGATCATCCCGATGCTGTTGCTCTCCGGCGGCAGTACGCCGCTGGACAGCATGCCCGAGTGGTTGCAATGGGTGATGCAGGGCTCGCCGTCGACGCACTTTGTGAGCCTGAGCGCGGCGATCCTGTTCCGCGATGCGGGCGTGAGTGTGGTGTGGCCGGATTTGCTGGCGCTGGCGGGGATTGGCTTGCTGTTCTTTTTGGTGGCGCTGGCGCGGTTCCGCAAGAGCCTGGCGTCTTGACACTGCCGCAGGCAAGCCCGCTCCCACAGGTGAAACGCATTCCCTGGTGGGAGCAGGCTTGCTCGTGATCGTCGCGCCGCGACTATTGGATGATCAGGTTGTTGAACAACAGGTCTTCCACCACCGGCTTGCCGGTTTCGTCGTTCATCACTTGCTGGGTCTGCTTCAGGGCTTCCTGGCGCAGTTTTTCCTTGCCTTCAACGGTGCTCATGCTCTCGTTGGTTTGCTGGGTGAACAGCGCCACCAGTTGATTACGAATCAACGCATCGTTGGCTTTGACGGCGGCAGCCGCTTCGGTGCCGGTCACGCGCAGGGCGATATCGGCCTTGTACACCTTGAGCTTGGCCGTGCCATCCAGGCCATAGTTGCCCACGAGCGGCGGGGCCAGGCTGATATAGCTGACCTTCGGCGCCTCGCCTTCTTTCGCCTCTTGGGCCTGGGCCGCCATCGGCAAGGTCAGGGCGAGCATCAACAAAATCCACGCTTTCACAGTTCATTCCTCACATTCTGTTGCCCAGTAGCATAACGCTAGCAGGGCAGAGCACAAGCTTATGGCGACTTATCAGGCCCGGGCATGCTTGTTGACCCACGGGCGCACCCTCCTACACTTATCGGCCACGACGCCAAAAGGAATAGTCCGATGAAAGCTGTGCTGTGCAAAGCCTTCGGCCCCGCCGAAACCCTGGTGCTGGAAGAGATCGCCAGCCCGGCGATCAAGAAGAACGAAATCCTGCTGGACGTGCATGCCGCCGGGGTCAACTTTCCGGACACGCTGATCATCGAGGGCAAGTACCAGTTCAAGCCGCCGTTCCCGTTCTCGCCGGGTGGCGAAGCGGCGGGGGTGGTCAGCGAAGTGGGGGAAAAAGTCAGCCACCTGAAGGTCGGTGACCGCGTGATGGCGCTGACCGGCTGGGGCAGTTTTGCCGAGCAGGTCGCGGTGCCCGGCTATAACGTACTGCCGATCCCGCCCAGCATGGGCTTCAACACCGCAGCCGCGTTCAGCATGACCTATGGCACCTCGATGCACGCCCTGAAACAAAGGGCCAACCTGCAACCCGGCGAAACCCTGCTGGTCCTCGGCGCCTCCGGCGGCGTGGGCCTGGCCGCCGTGGAAATCGGCAAGGCCATGGGCGCCCGCGTGATCGCCGCCGCCAGCAGCGCCGACAAGCTGGCGGTGGCCAAGGCCGCCGGCGCCGATGAGCTGATCAACTACAGCGAAACCAGCCTGAAAGATGAGGTCAAACGCCTGACCGACGGCAACGGCGCCGACGTGATCTACGACCCGGTGGGCGGCGACCTGTTTGACCAGGCCATCCGCGCGATCGCCTGGAACGGCCGCCTGCTGGTGGTGGGTTTTGCCAGCGGGCGTATTCCAGAGCTGCCGGTGAACCTGGCACTGCTCAAAGGTGCGGCCGTGGTCGGGGTGTTCTGGGGCGCGTTCGCCCAGCGCCAGCCGCAGGACAATGCGGCGAACTTCCAGCAGCTGTTTGGTTGGTATGCCGAGGGCAAGTTGAAACCGCTGGTGTCGCGGGTGTATCCACTTGAGCAGGCCGCCCAGGCGATCAATGACCTGGGGCAGCGCAAGGCCGTGGGCAAGGTGGTCGTGCAAACCCGCTAACCAATATGAAATGCGCTCAAATGTGGGAGGGGCGGTGCGACGATTCGACTTGCCCCCGATGACAGTGGATCAGTTAATACATCTGTTGACTGAACCAGCGCCATCGGGGGCAAGCCCCCTCCCACATTTTGATATCCAGCGTCCTGCAGACGCCAACTGCGACCGACCGGTATCGTGTTCATGGCGCTGGTGACCGTAGCGACCCTGGTGTACTGGCTCAACCCGATGGGGCACACCAACAGTGTCAGCTCGGCGCGTTAATCGCCTGAGCAATCCTTGGCACAACGCTTGAGCCGCGCCTCCAGGTTTTTGTCTGGCATGGCGTGGCTACGCAGGGCGTTGACGGTCTGCTCGACATAATCGCGCGTAGTGCCGTAACGCCCGCAAGCGCTTTGCAGCACGTGGCTGAGCACGATGTCGGGCAGATTGCCGGCGTAGCTCGGCAGGTGCCGCTCCAATACAAACCCCAGCGCCTGCACCCGACTGCCATCTTCCAGACGGCAACTGAGCCAGTGCGGCCGATAGGAGGGGTAAGGCATTTCGCGCTGCCACAAGGCGTAAAGCGAGGCCTCCAACTGGTCTTCCGGCAGGCGGTAGGCAAAGCCGCTGCACGAACCACCGCGATCCAGGCCGAAGACCAATCCGGGTATTTCCGGCGTACCCCGATGCTCGTGGGACCACAGGTACAAGCCGCGGTGATACCCGTGGATTCGTGCCCGCACCCGCTCGGTCGACGAACACTCAGGCCGCCAGATCAGCGAACCGTAAGCGAATAGCCAGACCGGCCCACCCTTATGCCGGGCCATGGTGGCCTGCATTGAGCTCATCAACTGTTCGTGAGTGAGTTGCGGCCCCAGATCGAGCTGCGGAGGGTAAGCCAATTGCAAAAGATCGGATTCAATGGCGGTCATGGCGGATCGCTGAGGTCTCCTGTGCAGCTACGAAAATCTATTACCAATTGTAAGTAACTTTACCGTAATAGAACCCGCCGCTGTAACCGTATGACGAAAAAGTGCTAATCGGCCGAGTTGCCCCGGGGCTGGGGCGTGGTTCCATCCGTTCGTCAGGATTCAGGGCGCCAATCCCGCTACTGTCAGCCCCGGTTCAGCCTGGGTGCACACGTAACCTTCAAACTAGCGCGCACATCACGACCCACCTAGCCGCCCCTCATACCGACTAATCGAGGTCACCCCATGAAAAAAATTCGACTGTCTGGCCTGCTGTTCCTGGCCCAGGCCACCACTGCCCTCGCGGCCGAAGCCCCGCCTACCGACAATGACAAGGGCTTCTGGTATGCGCAGACCAGCGTCTACACCCGGCACTTCGCGCCGGACCCCGAGCATAACAACCATCAGGATTTGCTCGGCCTGGAGCGCAATGAGGCGTCAGGCCTGGTGTATGGCGCGGCGACGTTTCGCAACTCGTTCAGCCAGCGGTCCTACTACGTCTATGCGGGAAAACGCTATGACATGACCGACTATCCGGTCTATTTGAAGCTAACAGGCGGGGCGATTCAGGGCTATCGCGGCAAGTACCGCGACAAGATCCCGTTGAACCGTTTCGGCGTGGCGCCGGTGATCATTCCGTCCGTAGGCACCCATTACGGGCCAGTGGCGGCGGAGCTGGTGCTGCTGGGGTTCAATGCGGCGATGATCACGACCGGCGTGCGTTTCTGACCGCGACGCCAGCGCCCCCATTAGAAGCCAGCGTAGGGCTTCAGGGCCGTGGGGCGTAGGCGAATACGTCGGCACGCATCTGATGTGCATCCATGCCGGCATCCACCAGCGCATCCAATGTGCCGTAGATCATCGCCGGTGAACCGCTGGCGTAGACATACACGCCTTTGAGGTCGTGGATGTCTTCGCACACCGCTTCATGCAACAGCCCACAGCGCCCTTCCCAGCCGCACAGGTCGCTGACCACTTTGTGCAGGAACAGGTTGGGCAGTTGCAACCATTGATCCCAATGTTCGATCTCGTAGAAATCTTCCGGGCGTCGCACGCCCCAATACAGGTGCACCGGGTGCTTGAAGCCGGACGCGCGGCAATGCTCGATCAGGCTGTGCATCTGCGCCATGCCGGTACCGGCGGCGATCAATACCAGCGGCCCATCGGGCAACTCGGCCAGGTGGGTATCGCCAAACGGCAGCTCGATGCGGGCCATCCGGTTGCGCTGCAACTGTTCGAGCAGGTTGCGCGCGCTGTCTTCGCGAGCCAGCACGTGCAGTTCCAGCTCACGTCCGGAGTGAGGCGCCGAGGCCAGGGAAAACGCCGACTTCTCGCCGTTTTCCCGTTCAATCATCAGGTATTGCCCGGCGTGGTAACGCACGGCCTTGCCGGCCGGGGCGAGCAAGCGCACGCGCCAGACATCGCCACCGACTTCCACACACTCACTCACTTGGCACGACAACTTGCGCAACGGCAACTCTCCCGGCGCCAGCACGCCATCCCACAACACCACACAATCTTCCAGCGGCTCGGCGATGCAGGTGTAGAACTCACCATGGTCGCGCACCTCACCGGCCTGCTGCACCCGGCCTTCCACCAACAGCGCCGCACACACATGGCACACGCCATTGCGGCAGGCTTGCGGGCATTCGTAGCCCAGGCGGCGCGCACCTTCGAGGATTCGCTCGCCAGGGTCCAGCGCCAATACGGCGCCGGAAGGTTGCAGGGTTACACGCATCAATCTATTCCCAACTCTTTCCAGATCGCATCGACACGCGCCGTCACGGCTTCGTCCTTGACGATCACCCTGCCCCACTCGCGGGTGGTCTCACCCGGCCATTTGTGCGTGGCATCCAGGCCCATCTTCGAGCCCAGGCCCGAGACCGGCGAGGCGAAATCGAGGTAGTCGATCGGCGTGTTGTCGATCATCACCGTGTCGCGCTTGGGGTCCATGCGCGTGGTGATGGCCCAGATCACGTCGTTCCAGTCGCGGGCATTGATGTCATCGTCGGTGACGATAACGAACTTGGTGTACATGAACTGTCGCAAAAACGACCACACGCCGAGCATGACCCGCTTGGCATGGCCTGGGTACGACTTCTTCATGGTCACGATGGCCATGCGGTACGAACAGCCTTCCGGCGGCAGGTAAAAGTCGGTGATTTCCGGGAACTGCTTCTGCAGGATCGGCACGAACACTTCGTTCAGCGCCACCCCGAGAATCGCTGGCTCATCCGGCGGACGGCCGGTGTAGGTGCTGTGGTAGATCGGCTTGATCCGATGAGTGATGCGCTCGACGGTGAACACCGGGAAGCTGTCGACTTCGTTGTAGTAGCCGGTGTGGTCGCCGTAGGGGCCTTCGTCGGCCATTTCGCCGGGGTGGATCACGCCTTCGAGGATGATTTCCGCCGTGGCCGGCACTTGCAGGTCGTTGCCACGGCACTTCACCAGCTCGGTGCGGTTGCCGCGCAGCAGGCCAGCGAAGGCGTATTCGGACAGGCTGTCAGGCACCGGGGTCACGGCGCCGAGGATGGTCGCCGGGTCGGCGCCCAGGGCCACGGAGACCGGGAACGGCTGGCCGGGGTGCTTTTCGCACCATTCACGGAAGTCCAGCGCGCCGCCACGGTGGCTCAGCCAACGCATGATCACCTTGTTGCGGCCGATCACTTGCTGACGGTAGATACCGAGGTTCTGGCGATCCTTGTTCGGGCCTTTGGTGACGGTCAGGCCCCAGGTGATCAGCGGGCCAACGTCGCCGGGCCAGCAGGTCTGCACCGGGAGCATGCCCAGGTCGACGTCATCGCCTTCGATGACGACTTCCTGGCACGCCGCGTCCTTGACCACCTTGGGCGCCATGGCAATGATCTTGCGGAAGATCGGCAGCTTCGACCAGGCGTCCTTCAAGCCCTTGGGTGGCTCGGGCTCTTTGAGGAAGGCCAGCAACTTGCCGATCTCGCGCAGTTCGCTGACCGACTCGGCGCCCATGCCAAAGGCCACGCGGTCGGGGGTGCCGAACAGGTTGCCGAGCACCGGGATATCAAAACCGGTCGGGTTCTCGAACAGCAGCGCCGGGCCCTTGTTGCGCAGGGTACGGTCGCAAATCTCTGTCATTTCCAGCACCGGCGAAACCGGCACCTGGATACGTTTCAACTCTCCGCGCTGCTCAAGTTGCTGCACGAAATCCCGAAGATCCTTGAATTTCATTAACCATGCCACCCGTAAAATAGGCGTACATCCTACCTGCTATGAGGGCGGCTGGCAGCTTAATTGGCCGTCAGCCCCCGTGATTGCAGCGAACTGAACAGCGGCTCCAGGAAGGCTTCGATGTGCCGCGCGCCGACGTCGGAGAGGTGGTTATCGTCGGTATACAGCGCACGGCCATCGCGCTCGACCCGGCACAGACCGTCGGCGCCACACAGCAGGGGCGCGGGGTCGAGCACCACCACGCCGCTGTCGGCCGCCGCCAACGCGTTGAATAGCTGAGTAATGAAGGCCTGGCGCTGTTCATGCTCGGCCACGGGAAGCCCTTCCCCTTCAACCGGGCGGTGCATCATGGCCAGGCGACTGAGGCGGTAAGGCACGATGATTTTCTGCAGCGGGACCTCCTTGACCAGCCACACGCGATGCCCGGCGGCGCGCAACCCTCTGATGCGCTCACGCAGGCCCTCGGCGAAGCGCTGCTCCGCCACGGCGCGCGCGTACTCACCGGTACTCGGGTCCTTGAGCGCGAGCTCCTTATCGCCCGACATTTGCCCATAAAGGTACAGGCTCCAGCGCGCCGCCAGCACTACATCGCTGAACGACTGTTCGGCCAGGGCCTTCTCGACGCGCTGGTTGAAATGCGCGCACTGGGTGATGTTCTCGAGACCGTCCAACGGCATGCAGCCGGCAAAACTGGCCTGGACCAGACTGATATCGTGGCGTTTGGCCGCGTCCTTCAGCGCCGGAATCAAGACTGTGGCGTGGCTGTCGCCCCAGACCAGCGTGGACACCGAGCGGCTTTGTGGGCCGAAATGGCAAAACAGCCGCTCATCCGGGGTTTTCTGGTCCGCCAGGCAGGCCGTCAGTTCCGGGCTCCACTTCTTCGCCTGGGCATAACGCAATGCCTGTTCGGACAGGCGCCAAGGCACGCCATTGGTTTCACGTAATGCCAGGCCGGTGATGCCGAAGCACAGGATGCCGGCTGCGGCAGCAACCAGGATCGCCTTGCGCCCGGCCAGCAGACGTTTTTCCCGAAACGGCGCCTCCACGAAGCGCCAGGACAAATAACCCAGCACCAGGCTCAGCAGTATCAACCCGCCCAATTGCGCCACGTTCAAGCCATCAACCGCGGCGTAGTTGGCGTACACGAACACCGGCCAATGCCACAGGTACCAGGAATAGGAAATAAGCCCCACGCCCACCATCAGCCGCGAACTCAGCAGCCGCCCGACCCAGGTCACTTGCTGCCCATTGGCCCAGATCAACCCGACCGTGCCCAGCACCGGCAACAAAGCCGCCGCGCCTGGGAACGGTGTATGTCGGTCAAAACCGAATATGGCGGTCAGGATCAATCCCAGGGAGACCAGGCTGACCCCTTGCGCCAGGCGCGTTGAAGCGCGCCACTCATACCTGGGCATGACCGCCAGCACGGCGCCGGCCAGCAATTCCCAGGCACGCAAGTGCAGCAGGTAGAACGCTTTCTGCGGCTGATGGGAAACCGCCCAGACACTCATGCCAAATGACACCAGCAACACCGCGAACAACGCCAGACGCCAGTGTTTCAAACGGCTTGAAAGCAGGGTCAGCAGGAATGGAAAGAGGATGTAGAACTGCTCTTCTACCGCCAGCGACCAGGTGTGCAGCAAGGGTTTGATGTCGGAGGCCATATCGAAATAGCCGTGCTGGCGGGCAAACAAGAGGTTGGAGGTGAACGTCACCTGATAGTGCGCAGAGCGCCCCAGCGCTTCATAGTCCTTGGGCGCCAGCAAAAACCAGCCCACTGCCAGTGTCGCGGCCATCATCACAAACAATGCCGGCAAGATACGCCGCGCACGGCGCGCCCAGAAGTTCACGAAGCTGAAACGCCCGGCCTGGCGTTCGCGCCAGATAATCGAGGTGATCAAGAAGCCTGAAATCACAAAGAACACGTCGACGCCGACAAAGCCGCCGGTGACGCCCGGAACCCCAAAATGGAACAGCACGACAGCAAGGACAGCGATAGCACGCAGGCCATCAATGTCTCTTCGATAAGCAAGAGTGGTCATAAGAATGGTGGTCAATCTGATACGAATGGGAGCTGAAGTAAGCGCATGTTTACTTTTTGTTACTTAACCGACACTTATGACATAAAACGCACTTATTTTCGACGTAAAAAAAATGGCGCCCCGAAGGGCGCCATTTTTTTGGACCTGAAACGTCGTATTACTTACGCTTCATCGACAGGAAGAACTCGTCGTTGGTCTTGGTGGTTTTCAGCTTGTCGATCAGGAACTCGATGGCGGCGACTTCGTCCATCGGGTGCAGCAGCTTGCGCAGGATCCACATGCGCTGCAGTTCGTCGTCGGCCGTCAGCAACTCTTCACGGCGGGTGCCGGAACGGTTGATGTTGATGGCCGGGAACACACGCTTTTCAGCGATACGACGGTCCAGGGGCAGTTCCATGTTGCCGGTACCCTTGAACTCTTCGTAGATCACTTCATCCATCTTCGAGCCGGTTTCAACCAGCGCGGTAGCGATGATGGTCAGCGAGCCGCCTTCTTCGATATTGCGCGCGGCGCCGAAGAAACGTTTCGGTTTCTCCAGGGCGTGGGCATCGACACCACCGGTCAATACCTTGCCGGAGCTCGGGATCACGGTGTTGTAGGCACGGGCCAGACGGGTGATGGAGTCGAGCAGGATCACCACGTCTTTCTTGTGTTCGACCAGGCGCTTGGCCTTCTCGATCACCATTTCGGCAACCTGCACGTGGCGGGTTGGCGGCTCATCGAACGTCGAGGCAACCACTTCGCCGCGCACGGTGCGCTGCATTTCGGTCACTTCTTCCGGACGTTCATCGATCAGCAGCACGATCAGGTGAACTTCAGGGTTGTTACGCGCGATGTTCGCTGCAATGTTCTGCAGCATGATGGTCTTACCGGCTTTCGGCGGTGCGACGATCAGGCCACGCTGGCCCTTGCCGATCGGGGCGCACAGGTCGATCACACGACCGGTCAAGTCTTCGGTGGAACCGTTGCCGGCTTCCATCTTCATGCGCACGGTCGGGAACAGCGGGGTCAGGTTCTCGAAGAGAATCTTGTTTTTCGCGTTCTCGGGACGATCGAAGTTGATCGTGTCGACCTTGAGCAGGGCGAAATAACGCTCGCCTTCCTTCGGAGGGCGGATCTTGCCAACGATGGTGTCACCGGTGCGCAAGTTGAAGCGACGGATCTGGCTCGGCGAGACATAGATATCGTCTGGGCCGGCGAGATAGGAAGCGTCCGCAGAGCGGAGGAAGCCGAAGCCGTCCTGGAGAATCTCCAGCACGCCATCACCGGAAATTTCCTCGCCGCTTTTCGCGTGCTTTTTGAGCAGGGAGAAAATCACGTCCTGCTTGCGCGAACGGGCCATATTTTCTATGCCCATCTCTTCGGCCAATTGGAGCAGGTCGGTAATCGGCTTTTGCTTGAGTTCAGTCAGATTCATATAGGAATGACGTAATCATTTATGGAGGGGGGAAATTAAGCTTTTGGCTTAATGAGGCCGCGCCGCAGAGAAGGCGACATGATCGCGTACTAATCGAAAAGGAATGCGTCGGCGACGGCTTGCAGGGGGCAGTGGAGAAACCAGTGCGGGGCCGAATGTACCACCTGAATTTCGGAGCGTCTAGCCCTGTTTCACGAAAAAGCCCCGCAAATTGCGGGGCTTTTTTGACGACGCTTAGATGTTCGCGTCGAGGAATGCCGCCAACTGGGACTTCGACAGCGCGCCCACTTTGGTCGCTTCCACGTTGCCGTCCTTGAACAGCATCAGCGTCGGAATACCACGCACGCCGTGCTTGGCCGGGGTTCCCTGGTTTTCGTCGATGTTCAACTTGGCAATGGTCAGCTTGCCAGCGTAGGTGGTTGCAATCTCGTCCAGAACCGGAGCGATCATTTTGCAAGGGCCACACCATTCAGCCCAGTAGTCAACCAGCACCGGGCCAGTTGCCTTGAGTACTTCGGCCTCAAAGGTCGCGTCAGTGACGTGCTTGATAAGATCGTTGCTCATGGATGTCTCCGGATTGTAAGCAAAAAAAACGTGGCCCATCATAGCTGCCCTTCCCCCGTTCAGGAAGCCGCCTCTGATTGAGTCTTGCTATGGTGTTGCATGAGTTTGGGTATCGCCCCGCTCACGGAGACACCGGCGTCACAAAGGCAATCCCCGTGCGCAACGCCGCATTGCGCACGTGCTCCTGCATGCTTTTCTGCGCCGCCGCACTGGCGCGACGGGCCAGCGCGCGCAGAATTCTACGGTGCTCCTGCCAGGTTTCCATGGCCCGTTCCGGCCGGATGAACGGTAGCTTCTGGCTCTCCAGGAACACCTCGGCGCTGGCACTCAGGATGCTGACCATCGCCTGATTGCCACTGGCCAGGAGGAGGCGCTGGTGGAATTCGAAGTCCAGCCGGGCGGCGGCTTCGAAGTCGCCGGCCTTGAGCACCTTGCGCATGGCCTCGACATTATCTTCCAGGCGGTCCAGCTCATCGATGGTCAGCGTGACGGCCGCCAACCCCGACGCAAACCCCTCCAGGGCATAGCGCAACTGGAAGATATCCAGCGGCGTCGCCTGGGCCGCGAAGGGCCACGCAAACCCCGGCGAGTCTTGCGCCTCTTGTACGAACACGCCTTTGCCCGGCTGCACGCTGACCACCCCCAAGGCACTGAGGGACGACAACGCCTCGCGCAATGACGCCCGGCTCACGCCCAACTGCAGCGCCAGGTCGCGCTGGGATGGCAGTGCGTCGCCCGGCCCGAAGCCTTGCTCCTTGATCAGTTTGCGGATGGCCTGCAAGGCCGCTTCCGGTACCGCTTGGGCGATGGAATTCATAAAAAACTCAAGGTTTCAGACAACTGAGCGCGTAGTTGTAAAGCTATTCGCGCCTGGCGGCAAGCCACGCCCCAAAGGGGCTCGCGCGGTTTTGCCGGCGCTCGAAAACGGTGCGAAAACCGCGCTCACTGTTCAGACCAGTAAGACCACCACAACGCAACAAATCCCGGCCTTGCGGACAATCCGAGCAGTCATGGCATGGGCTGTGCACTGGGCAAAAACAGAATGTCCCTTCGCCCTTCTCGGAGAGTTCCCATGACCAAGCGCTACAGCGCCCTGCTCACCGCCCTGTTTGCCAGCCTGATGCTGAGCCAGGCTCCCGCCCAGGCCAACGGTCTGGACGATATCGTTGCCCGCGGCACCTTGAAGGTCGCCGTGCCCCAGGACTTCCCGCCGTTCGGCTCGGTCGGCCCCGACATGAAACCACGCGGCCTGGACATCGACACCGCCAAGCTGCTGGCCGACCAGCTCAAGGTCAAACTGGAGCTGACCCCGGTCAACAGCACCAACCGCATCCCGTTCCTCACGACCGGCAAGGTCGACCTGGTGATCTCCAGCCTGGGCAAGAACCCCGAGCGGGAAAAGGTCATCGACTTCTCCAAGGCCTACGCGCCCTTTTACCTGGCCGTATTCGGCCCGCCTGATGCCGCCATCAGCAGCATCGACGACCTCAAGGGCAAGACCATCAGCGTGACCCGTGGCGCCATCGAAGACATCGAGCTGACGGCCGTTGCGCCCAAGGAAGCCACGATCAAGCGCTTCGAAGACAACAACTCGACCATCGCCGCCTACCTGGCCGGCCAGGTCGACCTGATCGCCAGCGGCAACGTGGTGATGGTTGCGATCAGCGAGCGCAGCCCGAAACGCGTGCCGGCGCTGAAAGTGAAGCTCAAGGATTCGCCGGTGTACGTGGGCGTGAACAAGAACGAGCCGGCGCTGCTGGAGAAGGTCAACCAGATCCTGGTCGCGGCCAAGGCCGACGGCAGCCTGGAAAAAAACGCGCTGCAGTGGCTGAAAGAACCCCTGCCTGCTGATCTCTGAAGCCTGCGACGGAGCTGATTCATGGCCTATCAATTCGACTTTGTGCCGGTGCTGGCCAATACCGACCTGCTGTTGCGCGGCGCCCTGTTCACCCTTGAACTGACGGCGATCGGTGCGATCCTGGGGGTCGCCCTGGGCACCGTCGGCGCAGTGGTGCGGGCGTGGAAAATCCAGCCGTTCGCCTGGTTCTTCGGGGTGTATGTCGAGTTGATCCGCAACACGCCATTTCTGGTGCAGTTGTTTTTCATCTTCTTCGGCCTGCCTTCCCTGGGGCTGAAAATCACCGAATGGCAAGCGGCGGTATTGGCAATGGTGATCAACCTGGGCGCCTATTCCACCGAAATCATCCGCGCCGGCATCCAGGCGATCCCCCGTGGCCAGCTAGAGGCCGCCGCCGCGTTGGCGATGACGCGCTTCGAGGCGTTCCGCCATGTGGTCCTGCTGCCGGCGCTGGGCAAGGTGTGGCCGGCCCTGAGCAGCCAGATCATCATTGTGATGCTCGGCTCGGCGGTGTGTTCGCAGATCGCCACCGAAGAGCTGAGTTTTGCCGCTAACTTCATCCAGTCGCGCAACTTCCGCGCCTTTGAGACCTATGCCCTGACCACCCTGGTGTACCTGTGCATGGCGCTGATGATTCGCCAGTTGCTCAACTGGATCGGTCGCCGGTTTGTGATGAGGAACAGCCGATGAGTGATTTTTCCTTCTGGGACATCGTGCGCAACCTGCTCATCGGCCTGCAATGGACGCTCTTGCTGTCGCTGGTGGCGTTTGTAGGCGGTGGCCTGATCGGCCTGCTGGTGATGACGATGCGCATCAGCCGCAAAGCCTTCCCGCGCAATGTCGCCCGCACCTATATCGAACTGTTCCAGGGCACGCCGCTGTTGATGCAGCTGTTCCTGGTGTTTTTCGGCATTGCCCTGCTTGGGGTGGATATCTCGCCCTGGCTGGCGGCGGCGATTGCCTTGACCTTGTTTACCAGCGCCTACCTCGCCGAGATCTGGCGTGGCTGCGTCGACTCCATCGCCCACGGGCAGTGGGAAGCCTCGGCCAGCCTGGCCCTGAATCCGCTTGAACAGCTGCGCTACGTGATCCTGCCCCAGGCCCTGCGGATTGCCGTAGCACCTACCGTGGGGTTCTCGGTGCAAGTGGTCAAAGGCACTGCCGTGACCTCGATCATCGGCTTCACCGAACTGACCAAGACCGGCGGCATGCTCGCCAACGCCACGTTCGAGCCTTTTATGGTCTACGGCCTGGTGGCCCTCGGTTACTTCCTGCTCTGTTACCCCTTGTCCCTCAGTGCGCGCTACCTGGAAAGGAGACTGCATGCCTCTGCTTAGAATTTCCGCCCTGCATAAGTATTACGGCGATCACCACGTGCTCAAGGGCATCGACTTGACCGTTGAAGAAGGCCAGGTCGTCGCGATCATCGGCCGCAGCGGCTCGGGCAAGTCGACCTTGCTGCGCACCCTCAATGGCCTGGAGTCGATCAACGACGGTGTGATCGAAGTCGACGGCGAATACCTCGACGCCGCCCGCGCCGACCTGCGCAGCCTGCGACAAAAAGTCGGCATGGTGTTCCAACAGTTCAACCTGTTCCCGCACCTGACGGTGGGCGAAAACGTCATGCTCGCGCCGCAGGTAGTGCAGAAAGTGCCCAAGGCCAAGGCCGCCCAATTGGCGCGGCAGATGCTGGAGCGGGTCGGCCTGGGCGAGAAGTTCGACGCCTTCCCTGATCGCCTGTCCGGCGGCCAGCAGCAACGCGTCGCCATAGCCCGCGCACTGGCCATGTCGCCCAAGGTGCTGCTGTGCGACGAGATCACCTCGGCGCTGGACCCGGAACTGGTCAATGAAGTACTCAGCGTGGTGCGCCAACTGGCCAAGGACGGCATGACCCTGATCATGGTGACCCACGAAATGCGTTTCGCCCGCGAAGTCGGGGACAAGCTGGTGTTCATGCACCAGGGCAAGGTGCATGAAGTAGGCCCACCCCAGGCGCTGTTCGCCAACCCCAGAACGCCCGAACTGGCCAACTTCATCGGCTCAGTGGGACAGCCGGGCTGACCAGCTCAAAGGTGCCCTGCCCCTCCAGCCGCGTCTGACTGCGGACCTGCAGGGCATCGGAAGGCAGGTCGATATCGACATCGACCTGGGCGGTCAGTCGCTGGCCGAGCATTGTTTGGCCTGCTGCGCGTGCCACCAGGACCTGGCCCGGTAACAACTGCCCGCTGACGGTTTCACCGGGCAGATGCGCCACTTCCCACTCCACGGCGCGCCCATCCACCTGAGCATGCCTGAGATGCATACGCATACGCCCCTGGCGATCAAACCGGAAACCTTGCCCGTCCGCCGCACCGATGAACCGCAACGCCATCACCGAAGGCTGCGCACACGCGACGTTCAGATGCAGCGTGCGGGTGCCAAGGGCCAAGGTGGTGCTTTCGACAAGGGCCTCCCGGCGAATGACCCCATAGTCGATGCGCGGCTGGCTCACGGACAACCGGCAGTTTTCAGCGCGCACGCCCTGGGCCATCAACACCGTGCAGAACAGGGCGACGCCCGTACTTTTCCACTTACCGGCCATGGCACACCGCCGTCGTGGTCTCATAGAACTTGTCATGATCAGGCTTGGTTCCGGGGTCAAGGCTTAGCAGGCAGGTGGAAGAGTCCGGCAACGAAACCCGCAGGCTTTGCGACTCATTGACGTCATTCAGGAAAATCATGCCCTCGCCCGCCACGCTGGTCAGGAAGCGGTCATCCTTGCCGAACACCGAAGCGCCCTGGGGCAACGGCCGACCGTGCTGATCACTGGCGGTGAGTAGCACGCGGCGCACTGTCACCACATCGAACGCGACGGTATTGAAGGACCCGCGACCGGCGGCGAGCACCTGGGTGCCGTTCCTCAGGTCAACCCGTCTGGGCAACGACTGCGTCTGCACTTCGACGCGGCTATTGGCATACGCGGGCAAGCCGGCAATCACCGCCTGCCCGGTGAAGTCAGTCCACACCGGACCCTGCGGGGTTTCGACTTTTGCAGAACCGATATCCCCCACCGAAACGATGCCAAACGTGTCCTGCACGGCATAGGGCGAAAATGTCAGGCCGTTTTCGTGCGCGACGATGCCGCCTTGCAACTGCCCCGTATAACCGGTGCCCAGCGCATCCCGGCTGACGCCCAGGCCGACGCGGGTGTAGCGTGGCAGCAAGTCCACATGGCCGTGAACCGACTGCTCGCGGGCGCTAAGGTCGCGTTCGACGCCCACCTCGTAATTCACATACTCATTGACCCGCTCACTGAGCGCCGTACCGACGCGGGACTGGTCGCCACGCCGACTGACGTAGCTGTTCACACGACGATCACCGCCCAGCGGCACGCTGATCTGCAGCCGTACCGACAGATCATTGTCCTCCGCGCTATCGCGCCGGTCGCCGGCAGCGGCGGCATCACGGCGAGGCCGTGTACCGCCCACCTGCGAATCGGCGATCAATGCGACATCGACGTAGCTGAACGACTTGTTCCACGAAGCAAACACGTGTTCGGCCGTGTGCCGGTCAAATTGCGCACTGCGCGAATAGCCCAGGGAGAACACGCCCAGGGTTGGGTCGGCCCAGCTCATGCCCGCCGTGTACTGGTTCTTGAAGCGCGAATCCAGCTCGTCGGCCTTGAACGAGCGGCCCGCTTCAAGGACCTCGCGATACCCTCGGGTCTGGGTGGTGGCGCTGAAGTTCACGTCCATATTGGCGTAGACCGGGCTGCTCGCGGACACGCTGCTACGCGAACCCGACACGGCGTTACGGCTGTCTCGGGACACATTGTGACGAGCGCCAACGGCTACCCGCTGGAAAAACACGCTGCTCAGGGTGCCGCCTGCCGACCAGTATTCTTCGGTACTCAATACGCCAAACCCCGCCGACGATTCACGCCCCAGGCCCCAGGTGCCACTGCCCATGGCGACCACCGGTGACGGAGCCTGCGCGTCGATATTTTCGCGCACCTTGCCGAGGGAAAAGTAATAACCGGGCGCCGCCGGGGCCGCTCCCGCGAATGATGCCGCCGGCACCACGAAACTGCGCTTGGCGCCGCGCACATCGATCACGCTGACGTCGAGGTCGCTGGTGCCATTGAGCAAAGGCAACCCCGTCAGCCGGAAGGGGCCTTCGGGCACCAGCGTGCTATGGATCAGCACGCCGGACTGGCGCACTTCAATCCGCGACTGACTCTGGGCCAGACCTTCGACGACTGCGTTGTTGCTGCCCGCCGGCGCCCGCGACTGACCATCGGGGGAAAACTGGATGCCGGACAACTGGATACCACCAAACAGCGGGTTGTTGCTGGAGAGCTGGCCCATCTGAAAAGTCGATTGCAACGCGGCGATATCCCGCTGGGCGTAGGCATACAGGTGTTCGGTACGGGCTTCACCATTGTCAGACACATAAAACTGGCGGCTGCGCACAATCCAGTCGCCCAGGTTGAAGCCCGCTTCGGTGTAGGCCGACACGAACCGGCTGGGCCCACTGCGCGAACGGCTGTCGAAACCCAGCACGTCATAGTTGAACATCGCCGCCGCGCCGCCCTGGGCAAAGTGCCCGGCCTCCCACTGGGGTTCATGCAATGCCTGGGTCGGCACCACCAGTGCCACCTCATCGATGCCGGGCCGGAGCCGAACCATCGTCGTCGGAAAGGCCCCCAGGAAGTCATGGCAGGCCTGGTCCGGTGAGGCGCCTTCGCGGACAACGGCGCGGGGCTGCACCAACCCGGCTTTCTCGAGCAAGCCCGGGGTGAAACACAATTGCCCTTGGGCGTCGAACCGCGCATCGACTGACCCGAGCGGGTTCCCGTTGACCCGCAGCCCCACCACCTGGACGCCTTCGCGAAAACGCGCCGCACTGCGGAAGTAGTCGGAGACCTTCGGGTCAATGCCGTGGGTGGTCAGTGCCGCGAGGTCGAAACCCTCGCCCAACTCCAGCGCCGGGGCCAGGCCGGGCAAGCTCCACAGCGTCGCAAACCCAATGAGCAGCGTGGGGCGGCGAGGCCGGATAAAAATCGTAGATTTGTTACTCGACAGGTTTGTCATGAGCCGCTCAATCCCCTTCGGCACTGATCGGGGCGCGGTAGCTGTCCACTGAAAACCCGTAGACCGTGGCGGGCTGGATCTCGACTTCAGCCAAGCCGTCCAACGTTCCGTCAACCTTCGCCGTCAACGCCTCCCCCGGCAAAATGTAGGTACGCGGCAACGTCGCCAGGACCTGCTGCGGAAGTAGCTGCACCTGGGGCGCCAACCGCACCACGTAGGCGCTGTCGTTGTGAACCGTTAGACGCGACCCGGCCCGCTTCCAGGTGAGCAGCTCCCAGGGTGCTTGATGCCGCGGCAGGCTTTTGGGATGCAGAATCAGCGGCAAATTCTGTCGCAGGGTGATACCGATCGTCGCACCGCCTGCGGCACGCGCCTGGGGAATCCCCTCGAAAGATACGCGCTTCAACCGCTGGGTCTTCAGCGGTTCCTTCAAGGTACTGATGAAGCGCACAAGCTGCGTTTCGCCCGCCTCCACGCGGGTGATGGGAGGCGTGACAATTAATAACGGTTCCGGATCCTCGGGCACATTTTCCACTACTGAATGAAGTAACGCCGGCCCTGAATCGGTATTCCTGATATTTATTGTGGCCTCGCCATCTTCCTCATAAAGCACCACCACTGTGGTTTCCGGCTGCATGCCGTCCGCTACTGCAACAGTGGCAAAACAGAGACATGCACTTACACTCCATGACAGCACACTATTTATTATTGAAAGACTACGCACTCGGTATTCCCCGTGACCATGACGTTGAGCAAATGGCAACTGACCGCTCACATGAAAACAGCCGATAAGAAATAGTTAGTTTCTTGATCGGCTGCTGTTGGGTCGCTTAGATGTAACTCAGTTCAAGGGTGGCGCGCCCATCAAGGGTAATGTCGCGGCTCAGGTCCAGGTCCTGGCCTTTGTTGATCACTGCCTTCACCGCGATGGTGCCAGTCAGCTGAGAGATTGAAGCCGGTGTAACCGTGGTGCTGCTGCGCCAGGAATACTGGGTAGGGGCTTGAGTAACTTTGCCATCACTGTTCTGCCAGGCACCGGTGCCGACACGCATGATTGGAAACAGCGCGGTGCTCGACGACCGAAGGTCCCTGAGAGTGACCGAATAGCCACCGGTTCGCCGGCCCGAGACCAGACCCAAGCCATAGTTCTGTGCTTCAGTGAAACCCGCACCGAGAATGCCCGTCACCTTGCTGCCAGCCTGCAGATCGGTGAGTTTCAGCCCGAACTTGGCAGGGGTAGTGCCGCAACTGACGGACAGGGAGGTGGTTTTCTCCTCTCGCGGGTTGAACGCGGTCTGGGACAGTTCGCCGGAGCGGATGGTGCCGTAATCGATAGTGCCACTCCCGGTCAGGCTGAGGTTGCAGGCAGCGGGTGTAATCGTGCCCCTGACGGACAACTGGGCAACGGTAGATGCCTGTGCGCTGATGGCCGCAGCCAGGCAAGCGAGACCGAGAGTCAATCCAACAATTTTTTTCATATTTGACCTGTCACTGAAAGTTATCAGGCGTTCTTTATTTTCTTCTTAGCAAGCCCAGCGCCGAACGGCTTATTTCTCTGGACCTGCACGACTATAAATAAATAACACCCAGGCAATATTGCCGAGTGACAGTCTGTCGCTTTGGCCCCTCATTAAAGAATCAGATAACACATCAATTAGTGTGGGAGCTGTAAAAACAAAGAGTCGCCTTTACCCGAATACGAGGTAGTCCCAAACAAAAAAACCAAAGGTTTTCAAACAACAACCCTGTAGGGAAAATCACAAAAAGTTTTACAACGACAACTAGTTAAAAAATCCTACGAAACTAAAACTTCATTCAGGGCAAATTTAAAAACCCGCCCTACATTTCCCACAAGAGTTCCTCACAGACAGTCATAGGAAAATTAGCGAAGCGCTACGCGTTGGCTCCAGCGGTCGATCGTGGCACGATGGTCAGGTTATCGACCGAGACCCCCTAACCATGCCGCAATCCCAAGCCAAGAATCTGTCCCTGATCGCCGCCATCGACCTGGGCTCCAACAGCTTTCACATGGTCGTGGCCAAGGCCCAGAACGGCGAAATCCGCATCCTTGAGCGGCTAGGCGAGAAAGTCCAACTGGCTGCCGGAATCGACGACGCGCGCCAACTCAATGAAGAATCCATGCAGCGAGGGCTCGATTGCCTCAAACGTTTTGCCCAATTGATCAACGGCATGCCCCTGGGCGCTGTGCGAATCGTCGGCACCAACGCGTTGCGCGAAGCCCGTAACCGTGGCGAATTCATCCGCCGCGCCGAGGAAATCCTCGGGCACCCGGTGGAAGTCATCTCCGGACGCGAAGAAGCGCGCCTGATCTACCTCGGCGTGTCCCACACCCTGGCCGACACCCCTGGCAAGCGCCTGGTGGCGGACATCGGCGGCGGCAGTACCGAGTTCATCATCGGCCAGCGCTTTGAGCCGCTGCTGCGCGAAAGCCTGCAGATGGGCTGCGTCAGTTATACCCAGCGTTATTTCAAGGACGGCAAGATCACCCCGGCGCGCTATGCACAGGCCTATACGGCGGCGCGGCTGGAGATCATGAGCATCGAGCACGCGCTGCATCGCCTGACCTGGGATGAAGCCATCGGTTCGTCCGGCACCATCCGTGCCATCGGCCTGGCCTTGAAAGCCGGCGGCTATGGCACCGGCGAGGTCAACGCCGAAGGCCTGGCGTGGCTCAAGCGCAAGCTGTTCAAACTGGGCGATGCCGAGAAAATCGACTTCGACGGCATCAAGCCTGACCGCCGCACAATTTTCCCGGCGGGCCTGGCGATTCTCGAAGCGATCTTCGACGCCCTCGAACTGCAACGCATGGACCACTGCGACGGCGCCCTGCGCGAAGGCGTGCTCTACGACCTGCTCGGCCGTCATCACCACGAGGACGTGCGTGAGCGCACCCTCAGCTCGTTGATGGAGCGCTATCACGCCGATCTGGAACAAGCGGCCCGCGTGGAACGCAAAGCCCTGCATGCCTTCGACCAGGTGGCTGCGGACTGGGACCTGGAAGACGGTGTATGGCGCGAACTGCTGGGCTGGGCGGCCAAGGTGCATGAAGTGGGCCTGGATATCGCCCACTACCATTACCACAAGCACGGCGCCTACCTGATCGAGCACTCCGACCTGGCCGGTTTCTCCCGGGAAGACCAGCAGATGCTCGCACTGTTGGTACGCGGCCATCGCCGCAATATCCCCAAGGACAAGTTCGCCGAATTCGGTGACGAAGGCATCAAGCTGATCCGCCTGTGCGTGCTGCTGCGCTTTGCGATCCTGTTCCACCACATCCGTGGCACCCAGGAAATGCCCCAGGTGACCCTGCGCGCCAGCGGCGACAGCCTCGACGTGGTGTTCCCGGAAGGCTGGCTGGAGGAAAACCAGCTGACCCAGGCGGACTTCGCCCAGGAAGCGGAATGGCTGACGCGGGTGGGCTTCAGCCTGAATGTGCACTAACTCGATCTAGACAGCACCGAAAAACAAATGTGGGAGGGGGCTTGCCCCCGATGGCGGTGTGTCAGTCAAGGATGAGTTTGACTGAACCACCGCCATCGGGGGCAAGCCCCCTCCCACATTGGATCAGAGCCAGCCTGGGTTAATTCACCGCGAGAATCGGGCTACCCAGTTTCTCCAGCAGCGTCGCCTGGGCGCTGCGCGGGTTCTGGTTGCCGGTCGGCGTGTTGCGCACGTAGCGGCCGTCCGACTGCAGGCTCCAGCTGTGGGTGTTATCGGTGAGATAACTTTCCAGCTCTTTCTTGACCCGCATGATCAGCTTCTTGCCTTCCACCGGGAAGCACGTCTCCACGCGCTTATCGAGGTTGCGCTCCATCCAGTCGGCGCTGGAGAGGTACATCTGCTCTTCGCCGCCGTTGAGGAAGTAGAACACCCGCGTGTGCTCCAGGAAGCGCCCGATGATCGAGCGCACATGGATGTTGTGCGAGACCCCGACGATGCCCGGCCGCAGGCAGCACATGCCGCGCACCACCAGATCGATGCGCACGCCGGATTGGCTGGCCTTGTACAGCGCGCGGATGATCTTCGGATCGGTCAACGAGTTGAACTTGGCGATGATGTGCGCCGGTTTGCCGTCGAGGGCGAACTGGGTCTCGCGGGCGATCATGTCGAGCATGCCCTTCTTCAGGGTGAACGGCGCATGCAGCAGCTTCTTCATGCGCAACGTCTTACCCATGCCGATCAACTGGCTGAACAACTTGCCGACGTCTTCACACAAGGCGTCGTCGGAGGTCAGCAGGCTGTAGTCGGTGTAGAGCTTGGCGTTGCCGGCGTGGTAGTTGCCGGTGCCCAAGTGCGCGTAACGCACGATCTCACCGGCTTCGCGGCGCAGGATCAGCATCATCTTGGCGTGGGTCTTGAACCCGACCACGCCGTAGATCACCACCGCGCCGGCCGCTTGCAGGCGGCTGGCCAGTTGCAGGTTGGACTCTTCGTCGAACCGCGCACGCAGTTCGATCACCGCAGTAACTTCCTTGCCGTTACGCGCAGCGTCCACCAGCGCATCGACGATTTCCGAGTTGGCGCCGCTGCGGTACAGGGTCTGGCGGACCGCCAATACATGCGGGTCCTTGGCGGCCTGGCGCAGCAGGTCGACCACCGGGGTGAAGGACTCGAACGGGTGCAGCAACAGGATGTCCTGTTTGCTGACCACGCTGAAGATGTTCTCGCTGTTTTGCAGCAGTTTCGGGATCTGCGGCGTGAACGGCGTGTATTGCAGCTCCGGGTGGCTGTCCAGGCCGGTGATGCTGAACAGACGCGTCAAGTTGACCGGGCCGTTGACCTGGTACAGCTCGCTCTCGCCGAGGTTGAACTGCTTGAGCAGGTAGTCCGACAGGTGTTTCGGGCAGGTGTCGGCCACTTCCAGGCGCACCGCATCGCCGTAGCGCCGCGAGAACAGCTCACCGCGCAGGGCGCGGGCCAAGTCTTCGACGTCTTCGGAGTCCAGCGCCAGGTCGGCGTTACGGGTCAGGCGGAACTGGTAGCAGCCCTTGACCTTCATGCCCTGGAACAGGTCATCGGCGTGCGCGTGGATCATCGACGACAGGAATACATAGTTATCGCCAGCGCCCCCCACCTCTTCCGGTACCTTGATGATCCGTGGCAGCAGACGCGGTGCCGGGATGATCGCCAGGCCGGAATCGCGACCGAAGGCGTCGATACCCTCCAGCTCAACGATGAAGTTCAGGCTCTTGTTGACCAGCAACGGGAACGGGTGAGTCGGGTCGAGACCGATCGGCGTGATGATCGGCGCGATCTCGTCGCGGAAGTAGCGACGCACCCAGGTCTTGATCTTGGTGGTCCAGTGACGGCGACGGATAAAGCGGACCTGATGTTTTTCCAGTTCTGGCAGCAGGATGTCGTTGAGGATTGCGTATTGGCGATCCACATGCCCGTGTACCAGATCGCTGATGCGTGCCAGGGCTTGATGCGGTTGCAGGCCATCGGCGCCGGCTTGTTCACGGGCGAAGGTGATTTGTTTCTTGAGACCGGCGACGCGGATCTCGAAGAACTCGTCCAGGTTGCTGGAGAAAATCAGCAGGAATTTCAGGCGTTCCAGCAACGGGTAGGACTCATCCAGCGCCTGCTCCAGCACGCGGATGTTGAATTGCAGCTGTGACAGCTCGCGGTGGATGTACAGGCTGCTGTCATCCAGGTTGGTCACCACGACGGGCGCGGGCGCCGGAGCAGGCGCTTCGGCGACCACCACAGGCGGTTCCAGCTCCGGCGGGGTTTCGGCGACTTGTTCAACCACCGGGTGGGCGTCTTTTACGGCAACTTCTGAGAGTCCTTCGGTATTCATCGAGTGTTCCTGTGAGGGCTATTGTTGCTCTCTAAGCAATTGGGCAGCGCGGGCGGCGAAGTAGGTCAGAATGCCATCAGCGCCGGCACGTTTAAAGGCTGTCAGGGATTCGAGGATCACCCCTTCACTCAACCAACCATTCTGGATCGCGGCCATGTGCATCGCGTATTCACCGCTGACCTGATAGACAAAGGTCGGCACCTTGAATTCTTCTTTGACCCGATAAAGGATGTCCAGGTAGGGCATCCCGGGCTTGACCATCACCATATCGGCACCTTCGGCCAGGTCGGCGGCCACTTCGTGCAGGGCTTCCTGGCTGTTGGCCGGGTCCATCTGGTACGAGGCCTTGTTGGCCTTGCCCAGGTTCAGCGCCGAGCCCACCGCATCGCGGAACGGGCCGTAGTAGGCGCTGGCGTATTTGGCCGAATAAGCCATGATTCGCACATTGACGTGGCCGGCCAGCTCCAGGGCTTCGCGGATCGCCTGGATGCGGCCGTCCATCATGTCCGACGGCGCGACCACCTGAGCCCCGGCTGCAGCATGGGACAGGGCTTGTTTGACCAGCGCGTCGACGGTGATGTCGTTTTGCACGTAGCCTTCTTCATCCAGAATGCCGTCCTGCCCGTGGGTGGTGA
Organism: Pseudomonas marginalis; assembly: GCF_024169655.1. Lineage (GTDB taxonomy): Bacteria > Pseudomonadota > Gammaproteobacteria > Pseudomonadales > Pseudomonadaceae > Aquipseudomonas > Aquipseudomonas paraveronii. The sequence continues at coordinate 5,995,326 of NZ_JALJWV010000001.1, forward strand.
ACGGGTCCAGGGCCACATCGGTGATTACCCCCAATTCCGGGAAGCGCTCACGCAAGGCGCGGGTGGCGCGTTGGGCGATCCCTTGCGGGTTCCAGGCTTGGGCAGCATCGAGGGACTTGAGTTCCGCAGGCGTCACCGGGAACAGCGCCAGCGCCGGAATCCCCAGTTCGACCCAGTTCGCCGCCTCTTCAAGCAGCAGATCAATGCTCAAGCGCTCAACACCCGGCATCGACGCCACGGCTTCCCGACGATTTTCCCCGTCCAGCACAAAGACCGGCAGGATCAGATCGTTCGTGGTGAGTACGTTTTCACGGACCAGACGGCGAGAAAAATCATCACGACGGTTGCGGCGCAGACGGGTGGCGGGGAACAGGCGATTGGCAGGGGTAAAGCTCACGACAGACTCCTGAGCCCGCATTTACGGACGAGTGTTGCAGTTATAAGCGGCCATTATGACGAAGGAATGACAGTTGTGCTTATCCATGCGACCTGTAGTCGCATTCGGCGTTTATGTAGGAAATGTTCACTTCGAGACACATTTCGATACTTTCATGAATGTTCACGAAGGCGTAGGCTGCGCGTTCATTTCGCCAGCACCCAGACCATGCTTCAACAATTTCTGCATGACTTCGGCTACTTTGCCCTCTTCCTAGGCACGTTCTTCGAAGGCGAAACCATACTGGTTCTCGCAGGCTTCCTGGCGTTCCGTGGGTATATGGATATCAACCTGGTGGTGGTCGTTGCCTTTTTCGGCAGCTACGCCGGCGACCAGCTTTGGTACTACATGGGGCGCAAACACGGCCGCAAACTGTTGGCGCGCAAGCCGCGCTGGCAATTGATGGGCGACAAGGCCCTGGAACATATCCGCAAGCACCCGGATATCTGGGTGCTGAGCTTCCGCTTCGTCTACGGATTACGCACAGTGATGCCCGTGGCGATTGGCCTGTCCGGCTATCCGCCCTTGCGCTACCTGGTGCTCAACGGCATTGGCGCGGCGGTGTGGGCGGCGGCGCTCGCCGCGGCGGCGTACCATTTTGGCGCGGTTCTGGAAGGCATGCTGGGCAGCATCAAGAAGTACGAGCTGTGGGTGCTGGGTGCTTTGTTACTGCTGGGCCTGGCTCTCTGGCTGCGGCGGCGGTTCAAGAACGCGCGCATCGCCCGTCAAGCCTGTGCCGATGCAAAGGCCCAACTGGCCGCCACACACACGGGCGAGACCAGCCCGGTCGAGCCGACTAAGACGCCAGCCGAGTAAGCCGGCCTCTGCAACAGTAGAGGCCCATCAGGCTCAGCAAGCTGTAGCTCAAAAGGCCCAGCCAGCCCAGGTGGCTGGCCGGCCATAGCCCGGCCAGCGGCGCCAGCCATACCAGCGGCACATTCAGCCCCAGGCGCACCAGCTCCGCCCTCAACGCCCACGGGCGGTTCTCCAGGGCGACGCCCAAGCTAAACAAGCCCAGCGCCATCGCACTCCAGCCCAGCACCAGTGCCGTCGTGGGCAGCCCGTCCCCGACATTCATCAGATAACTGCCAAACCCCACATACACCGCAAATTGCAGGGCGACGTACACCTGTTGCCGCGTATCCAGCGGCACCTCGAATTTGCGGAACTGGCTCAAATCCGGCTTGGCCAACGGGTAGTTGGCCTTCACATCGGCCGGCCGCCAACCGGTGCGCATGAACCAGATACGCAGCTTGTCCCAGCGGCTTTGCGTGCGTCGCGCATCACTCCACAACTGCGCATAGAACTGCAGGTTGGCCCACAGCGGGTTCCAACTGGCCAAGGGGGTGGTGACGCCAAAGATCACCGGCTCGTTAGCGTCCTCTTCCTGGAACGAACCAAACAGTCGGTCCCAAATAATGAACACCCCGCCGTAGTTGCGATCCATGTAGAGAGCGTTCTGTGCATGGTGAGCCCGATGATTGGACGGTGTGACGAAGAACCACTCGAACCAACCGAGCTTGGGCACGTGGCGGGTGTGGACCCAGAATTGATACAGCAGGTTGAGCGAGGCTACGCTGATAAACACCAGCAGCGGCACGCCGAGCACGGCCAGGGGCAGGTAGAAGATCCAGCTCAGCAGAAAGCCGGTGCTGGTCTGGCGCAAGGCGGTGGTGAGGTTGTAGTCCTCGCTCTGGTGATGCACCGAGTGCGCGGCCCACAGGATATTGCGCTCATGCCCGCAGCGATGCAGCCAGTAGTAGCAGAAGTCGTAGAACACAAAGGCGAACACCCAGGTCCAGACGCTCTGGGCCGACAGCTCAAGCAGCGCCAGGTGCTTGAGGGCGAACGCGTAGGTCAGCAGCCCCACGCCCTTGGTCAGCAGCCCGGTGGTGGTGGACAGCACGCCGGTGCTGAGGCTGTTGATGGCATCCGCCACCCGGTAGTTACGCTCCCCGCGCCAACGGTCGGCGAGCAGTTCAACCACGATCAAGGCGATGAAAAACGGCACCGCGTAAGGCACGAAGTCCATGGGCTAGTCCGGTCTGTTTTTATTGCATCAAGATTAGGTGCTGCGGCGGGAGTTCCCATTGGCAACAGATGACAAATTAGTAGACATTTAACGCCATGAATCAGGAGAAATGCCCATGAGCAAAAAGATTGCAGTGATCCTTTCCGGCTGTGGCGTGTACGACGGCGCAGAAATCCACGAAAGCGTGATCACGCTGCTGCGCCTGGATCAGCGCGGCGCTCAGGTCCAATGCTTTGCCCCCGACATTGCGCAGTTGCACGTGATCAACCACCTCACGGGCGAAGAAATGCCCGAGTCGCGCAATGTGCTGGTGGAGTCCGCCCGCATTGCTCGGGGCGAGGTGAAGGACATTGGTGAAGCCAACGCCGAGGACTTCGACGCGTTGATCGTGCCTGGCGGATTTGGCGCGGCGAAGAACCTGTCGAACTTTGCCAGTGAAGGTGCCGGTTGCAGCCTCAACCCGCAGGTATTGGCGCTGGCCGAAGCCTTTGTCGAAGCGGGCAAGCCGCTGGGGCTGATCTGCATCTCGCCGGCCCTGGCCGCGAAGATCTATGGCCCGGGCGTGACCTGCACCATCGGCAACGATACCGACACCGCCGCCGCCCTGGACAAGATGGGCGCCCACCACCAGGAATGTACGGTGGAGGATATCGTCGAAGACACGGCGCGCAAGCTGGTCAGCACGCCGGCCTATATGCTTGGCAAGAACATCAGTGAAGTCGCATCAGGCATCAACAAGCTGGTGGATCGGGTGCTTGAGCTGACCCATGAGAACGACTAATCGGCCCGCATCAAGCGCGTAAGGAGGCGGTCGAGTGAGTTGGCAAACGCTTGCTTGTCCTTTTCCCCATGGGGCGGTGGACCACCGCCCATCTGGCCTTGCTCACGCAGATCGGTGAACAGGTTGCGTACCGCCAACCGCTCACTCATGTTCTGCGGGCTGAACTCCTTGCCACGCGGGTCGAGCGCCGTCACGCCGTTCTTCACCAGGCGGTCGGCCAAGGGTACATCGCTGCAGATCACCAACTCGCCGGGCACCGCGTGCTCCACCAGGTAGTCATCCGCTGCGTCCGGGCCGCTGGGCACCACGATCAGCTTCACGCAGGCAAAGCTCGGCTTGATCTGGCTCTGCCCGGCCACCAGCACCACCTCGAACTGACGCTTGAGGGCGAACTTCACCACCTGGTCCTTGGCCGCCCGCGGGCAGGCGTCGGCGTCGATCCATACGCGCATGCCTATGCCGCCAACCGGCGCTTGTCGGCGATCCGACTGCGGCCGTACATCACCACAATCGCCAGAATCGCGACAACCTGCGCACTCAACGAGTAGGCATCGGCGTGGATACCCAGCCAGTCGAAGTCAAAGAATGCCACCGGCCGCGTGCCGAAGATGCCGGCTTCCTGCAACGCCTTCACGCCGTGCCCGGCGAACACCACCGACAACGCACACAGCAACGCCGCGTTGATCCCGAAGAACAGCGCCAATGGCAGCTTCGCCGAACCGCGCAGGATCACCCACGCCAGGCCCACCAGCAGCACCAGCGCCGTGGCGCCACCCGCCAGCACAGCGTTGTGCCCGGCCGGGCCGGCTTGCAGCCACAGGGTTTCGTAGAACAGGATCACTTCGAACAGCTCGCGGTACACCGAGAAGAACGCCAGCAGCGCGAAGCCGAAACGCCCACCGCCGCCCACCAGGCTGCTCTTGATGTAGTCCTGCCAGGCCGCTGCGTGGCGGCGGTCGTGCATCCACACGCCGAGCCACAGCACCATCACACTGGCAAACAACGCCGTGCAGCCTTCGAGCAATTCGCGCTGGGCGCCACTCACATCGATCACATAGGCGGCCAACGCCCAGGTGGCCAAGCCGGCCACCAAGGCCAAGCCCCAGCCGGTGTTCACGCTGCGCACCGCCGATTCCTGGCCGGTGTTACGCAGGAAGGCGAGGATCGCCGCCAGCACCAGGATCGCTTCCAGACCTTCGCGCAGCAGGATCAGCAAGCCTGAGATAAAACTCAACGACCAGCTCAGGCCATCGCTGCCCAACAAGCTGGCAGATTCGCTGAGCTTGCCCTTGGCCGCGTCCAGGCGCTGCTGCACCTGTTCGAGCGGCAAGCCGTCCTGCAACGACTGCCGGTAGGCCATCAGGGCCTTCTCGGTGTCCTTGCGCACGTTGGCGTTGACGTTGTCCAGGGAGCTTTCCACCAGCTCGAAGCCTTCAAGATACGCCGCTACCGACAGGTCGTAGGCTTGCTCGTGATCGCCGTTGCGGAACGCCGCAAGGCTCTTGTCGAGGGTCGCGGCGGTGTAGTCGAGCAACTGCGCCGGGCCGCGCTTGACCTGCGGCGGCTGGGCACGCTGGGCGCGGAACGTCGCCGCAGCGGCTGGGCCGTTGGCGGCCAGCACTTCATTCGGGGTCTGACGGGCCAGGTCGGCGAGGTTGAAGGGCTGCGCGCTTTTCGCGGCAGCCGGGTCGGCCGTGAAGCTGGCGATATAGGTGGCCAGGTCCCAGCGCTGGCGGTCGTCGAGTTGGTCGGCGAAGGACGGCATGTCCGTGCCTTCGACGCCCAGGCCCAGCGCGTTGTAGATCGCATAAAGGCTCAGGCGGTCCAGGCGCTCAGCGTTCTGCAGGTTCGCCGGCGGCGGCGTCATCCCCACACCCGCCGGGCCATCACCGGCTCCGGCCGTGCCGTGGCAGACCGAGCAGTGCTGCGCATACAGCGGTGCGCCGCGTGTCGGGTCGGGCGTAATCGCCGGGGCCTGGCTGACTTCATATGCCGCCGCCAGCTTGGCGCCCAACTGCCGGGACTGGCGGGCCACACTGGCGCCGTCCTGACGAGCGGTCACGGCGGCGACCAGTTCATCGACCCCTTTGACCAGTTCTGCGCGCTCGGGCTTGGAAGGTAGCTCAGCCACCAGGCCCTGCAACACCCCCAGAAACTCCACCTGTTCACGGTATTCCGACTCATCGATGACCTTGCCCGCCGCTACCGTCGGCGGGTAATCCGCGCCGATGTAGTCCAGCAAATGCAGGGCTTTCGTGGCGCCCTCGGCAGGTGCAGCCAACAGGTTGAAGCTGCACGACATCAACGCCGGCAATAGCAGCCAGGCGAAAAAACGGAAGGGGGCAGTCATGAATGAATCTCAAAGAGAAATACGAAGTAACACATTGTTGAGCTTTATTAGGTTTGACTCAAGGTGTAAGTGATTTGTATTTGGAGTAACGGAGCCGATTCAGCGGCGGCAATGGCGCCAGGCCCGACGATTTTGCGCTGAACTCAACGCGCACAGACAACGCAAAACAAATGTGGGAGCGGGCTTGCTCGCGATAGCGGTGGGTCAGCCGACTGACTCGGTGACTGACACTCCGCTATCGCGAGCAAGCCCGCTCCCACATTGTCGATTCGGTTTCTTCAGCCCGGTCCGGGTTCAAGCCGTTGCGCGATGCAAACTGGCCAGGAAACCCGCTGCGCCCACGAACAACCCGGCAAACGTGCGGTTCATGCGTTTTTGCTGCTTGGGCGTGCGCAACAGGCGCAAGACTTTCGACGCCAAGCCGGTATAGCCCGCCATCACGATCATATCGACGCTGATCATCGTCGCGCCGAGGATCAGGTACTGGGTCAGCAGCGGGGCCTGCGGGTTCACGAACTGCGGCAACACCGCGAGCATGAACACCAGCGCCTTGGGGTTGCTGGCGTTGACCAGAAACCCCCGGAACATCATCGCCATCGGCTTGCCGATCGGGCGCACGGCGCCGTCATCGGTCATGTCCATGGGCAGCGCGCGCCACTGCTTGACGGCCAGGTACACCAGGTACGCCACGCCAAACCATTTGATCGCATAGAACGCGGTGGACGACGCCGCCAGAATGGCCCCCAGCCCGCCCGCCACCACGGCAATCTGCATCGCCAGGCCGATTTGCAGGCCGATGGCGTTCCAGTAACCGCGCAGGAAACCGTATTGCAGGCCGCTGGACATCGAGGCGATGGCGCCTGCGCCAGGGGAAAGGGAAATGATCCAACTGGCGAGGAAAAAGGCCAGCCATGTGTCGAGTGCCATTGCACACCTCAGCAGCGAGTTTGCGGTTGTGCCTTAAGCTAACTCTGCCGACCGAATGCTGGCTATAGATTTTTACAAGATGTGAACGCTAGCGCTCGCCCGGCATCACCGCACTGTCGCGCCAGCGTCGCACCGAGCGTTGGAAGAACAGGCTATTGGGCACCTGCACCGTCACGCCGCCGGTCCCCGCCTCTTCCACTTCGATCAGCGTGGTGTAAAGCAGATTGATCGCCACGACGCGGCCCTTCACACCCGGTTTGTCGACGGTGTCCACCAACTCGACGATGTCACCCAGGCGGAACGGCCCGACGGTGAAGATCAGGATCGCGCACAACAGGTTGGACAACACCGACCACATGGCGAAGAACGCCACCGCCGCCACCGCGACGAACCCCGACAGCGCGGTCCACAACACCGTGGCGGACACGCCCAGGCGGCCCAGCACGAAGATCAGCGCACTGCCCATGATCAGCCAGCGCAAGCCGCCGCGCAGCGGCATCAACAATTGCGGCGGGAAGGGATAGCGCTCACCCAGTCGGGTCAGGCCCTTGGCGACAAACCGCTGGGTAAGGTAGCCCGCCAGCAGGATCAGCAGGACTTGCACGCTGATCCACACAGGCTCGACCCATTGCGCCGGCAGCGGCAGTTGCAGCGCCTCCATCAGGACAGCGCCTCCAGCTCCGCTTGCAGGCTTTCGAGCAGTTCGAGGGCTTCCATCCAGCTTTCCTCCAACTGGCCTTCACGGACCTTGAGCTTGGCCTGCTCGGCCAGCAGATCGCGCAGCTCATCCTTGCGTGCGGCTTCGTACACGGCACTGTCGCCCAGGCTGGTCTCGATCTTGGCCAGACGTTCGTGGACCTTGCCCAACTCGGCTTCCAGCTTGTCAGCGTCGCGCTTGTGCGGCGCCAACTGCTGGCGCAGGGCGGCAGCGGCCTGGCGCTGGGCCTTCTTGTCGGTTTTGTCCGGGTTGACCGGCGTGTTGCTGGTCGGCGCGTTGCGCAGGCGGTAATCCGTCAGCCAGCGTGCGTAGTCTTCGAGGTCGCCGTCGAACTCTTCGACTTTGCCATCGGCCACCAGCAGGAAGTTGTCGGTGGTGCTCTTGAGCAAGTGGCGATCGTGAGACACCACCAGTACCGCACCACTGAATTCCTGCAACGCCATGGTCAGCGCCAGGCGCATTTCCAGGTCGAGGTGGTTGGTCGGTTCGTCGAGCAGCAACAGGTTCGGCCGGCCCCAGGCGATCAGCGCCAGGGCCAGGCGGGCTTTTTCGCCGCCGGAGAAGTTCAGCACCGGCTCATCGATGCGCGCACCACGGAAGTCGAAACCGCCGAGGAAGTCGCGCAGAGTCTGCTCGCGCTCGGTCGGCGCCAGGCGCTGCAAGTGCAGCAACGGGCTGGCCTTGGCGTCCAGGGAGTCCAACTGATGCTGGGCGAAGTAGCCCACCACCAGGTTCTCGCCACGGGTCAGGCGACCGGCCAGGGGTTGCAGCTCGCCCGACAGGTTCTTGATCAGCGTCGACTTGCCCGCGCCGTTCGGTCCGAGCAGGCCAATACGCGCGCCCGGCGTGAGTTGCAGTTTGACCTTCTCGAGGATGGTTTTATCGCCATAGCCCAGGCGTGCATCGGACAGATCGAGCAACGGGCTGGAGATTTTCACCGATTCGCGGAACACGAAATCGAAGGGCGAATCGACGTGAGCCGCCGACAGTTCTTCCATGCGTTCCAGCGCCTTGATCCGGCTCTGGGCCTGGCGGGCCTTGGTGGCCTGGGCCTTGAACCGGGCGATGTAGCTTTCCATGTGCGCGCGCTGCGCCTGCTGCTTCTCGAACGCCTGCTGTTGCTGGGCCAGGCGTTCGGCGCGGGCGCGCTCGAACGCACTGTAGCCGCCACGGTAGAGGGTGATTTTCTTCTGTTCGACGTGGGCGATGTTGTCGACCACGGCGTCGAGGAAATCCCGGTCGTGGGAAATCAGCAGCAAGGTGCCTTGATAGTTCTTGAGGAAATCCTCCAGCCACAGGATCGCATCGAGGTCCAAGTGGTTGGTCGGTTCGTCGAGCAACAGCAAGTCCGAGGGGCACATCAGTGCCTGGGCCAGGTTCAGGCGCATGCGCCAGCCGCCGGAGAAGTCGGCGACCGGGCGGTCCATCTGTTCGTTGGTAAAGCCAAGGCCGGCGAGCATCTTGCGCGCACGGGCGTCGGCGGTGTAGCCGTCGGCGCTGTCCAGTTCCGCGTGCAGGCGAGCCTGAGCGGCGCCGTCCTGGGCTTTCTCGGCCGCGGCCAGGTCGTGTTGCACCTGGCGCAGACGCAGGTCGCCATCGAGCACGTAGTCGATCGCGATGCGGTCCAGGGTGTCGATCTCCTGGCGCATATGGGCGATGCGCCAGTCGGCCGGCAGCAAGCAGTCCCCGGAGTCCGGGGTCAGCTCACCCAGCAACAGGGCGAACAACGTGGATTTGCCGGCGCCATTGGCACCGATCAGGCCGGCTTTGTGACCGGCGTGCAGGGTCAGCTCGGCGTCTTCAAGAAGACGTTGCGGGCCACGCTGTAATGTTAGGCTTTGAAGTCGGATCATAATGGCGGCGGAGTCTACCAGCTTCGTTGGCCGCTGGCTTGGGTGTGAATATGTGCGCTGACCTGTGGAGCTTTGCCCTCTCGACTTACGCCCGCCCGGGCGTCGAGGCCGCGTGCCTGCGTTTGCAGGAACAAGGCGCGGATGTGTGCCTGTTGCTCTGCGGGGCGTGGCTGGAACGGCGCGGCGTGGCGCTGACGCTTGAACGCACGCAGGCGCTGAGGCAAATCGCCGAGCCGTGGCAATCGCAAGTCGTTGAACCGTTGCGACAGGTGCGTAGGCAATGGCGGGCCGTGGCGCAGCAGGATCAGCCCTTGGCGGCGTTACGGGAGCGGGTCAAGGCCCTGGAGCTGGAGGCGGAACGCGAGTTGCTGACACGCCTGGCAACGCTGGCAACAGCATGGCCGACAGGCGAAGTGATGGGTCAACGATGGCTGGAAGGACTGGCGGCCGAGGGAGCCGCCAACCTTGACCACGACGCGCTGCAGCAGATGCGCGTCGCAGTCACCGGCGCTTAGGAAGCGCTGGTTGGGGTGTTGCTTGGCGCGACCGGTGCAGGGGCGCTGCTGGCCGATGCGGTTGGAGCGACGGACGCTGCCGGGGTAGCAGCCGATGCTGCCGGAGTGGCTGGCTTGGCCGGTGCCGGTTTTGCAGCAGCCGGTTTAGCGACTGGCTTAGCGACTGGTTTTGCAGCAGCGGCTTTGGCAACTGGCTTAGCGACTGGTTTTGCAGCAGCGGCTTTAGCAACCGGCTTGGCGGCTGGTTTTGCAGCAGCGACTTTAGCAACTGGCTTGGCGGCTGGTTTTGCAGCAGCGGCTTTGGCAACTGGCTTGGCGGCTGGTTTTGCAGCAGCGGCTTTGGCAACTGGCTTGGCGGCTGGTTTTGCAGCAGCGGCTTTAGCAACCGGCTTGGCGGCTGGTTTTGCAGCAGCGGCTTTAGCAACTGGCTTGGCGGCTGGTTTCGCAGCAGCGGCTTTGGCAACTGGCTTGGCGGCTGGTTTTGCGGCAGCAGCTTTAGCAACTGGCTTGGCGGCTGGTTTTGCGGCAGCGGCTTTAGCAACCGGCTTGGCAGCTGGTTTTGCAGCAGCAGCTTTAGCAACTGGCTTGGCGGCTGGTTTCGCAGCAGCAGTTTTGGCAGCTGGTTTGGCAGCGGCCTTAGCCGGCGTCTTCGCTGCAACGGCTTTTACCGGCGCACGAGCGCCCAGCACTTTCGATACAGCTTCCTTCACACGACCAACGCCCTGGGCCAGTTTCAGGCTTTCTTGAGCATCTTTTTTGAGTTGGGAAATGTAGGTGCGGGTTTCGGCCTGGCGATCCTTGAGGGCGTCCAGCAGGTCCTCAAGTTCTTTGACTGCGTCTTTGGCTTTGGCTTGAGCCTTGGCCTTGCCGGCAGTGGCGGCGTCTTGCAGTTTGATGCGGGACTTGTGCAGTTTTTCTTGCGCTTTACCGCGTTGTTTTTCCAACTTGGCGAGCAGTTTTTCTGCATCAGCCAAGGCTTGGGAACACGCGCTTTCCAAATGTTCGAGCAGGCTGCCCGAGAGTTGTTGGAGTAAGTGCAACGGGGTATTTACAGGCTTCTGTTTGGCCGACATGGTTTACCTCCTGGCTGACGTGGGTGCGGCTCATACTAGCCCTCTGCTCTTACCGCCGCTAGCGCATGTTGACAGTATCGTTTGCCTTGCGTTGCACCGTGCGAAAAATCTTATCGATATAACGAAAAACCACGCCACTTTTTACCCACTCACACTGGCATAATCCGTCGCACTTTCGGCTGGAGAAGACCCATGTCGCGTTACCTTTTTCTTGCGCTTGGTTTGGCGATTTCCGTGGCCAATGCAAGCGAGCCTTCGCCGTCCAAAACCACTGCGCCAGACGCGCACGACCTCGCGTACAGCCTGGGCGCCAGCCTCGGTGAGCGGCTGCGACAGGAAGTCCCCGACTTGCAGCTCCAAGCCTTGATCGATGGCCTCAAGCAAGCCTATCAAGGTAAACCGCTGGCGCTGGATAACGCGCGCATCGAACAGATCCTGGCGCAGCATGAAGCGCAGGACGAAGCCGATACTCAAGTGCCGCAAAGTGAAAAAGCCCTGACGGCCGAACAGCAGTTTTTGACCCAGGAAAAAGCCGCGAGCGGCGTGCGCGAATTGGCCGATGGCGTTCTGCTCACGGAGTTGACGCCCGGGACCGGCAATAAACCGTTGGCCAATGATGAGGTTCAGGTGAAATACGTGGGGCGATTGCCCGATGGGACGGTGTTCGATCAAAGCACCCAGGCGCAATGGTTTCGCCTAGACAGTGTGATCAGCGGCTGGAGCAGCGCGCTGCAACAGATGCCGGTGGGCGCGAAATGGCGCCTGGTGATTCCGTCAGCACAGGCCTATGGCGCCGACGGTGCCGGTGCGTTGATCCCGCCTTACACACCCCTGGTATTCGAGATCGAATTGCTCGGCACCCGGCATTGACCCAATAAAAAACGGTGCGTCATGCGCACCGTTTTTTTATCTCACACCAAGGGTCAGGCCTGAGCGACAGCCACATCCCGGTGAGCATTGTGCAGCACTTCGATCAGGCAATCCTCAAGCTCGAAACGCTCATGGAGCAGGCCACCCAGCTCTTTGAATTTTTCCGCAACACACTTGCCGGCATCACACAGGTCATTGAACGCCAGCAGCTTCTCGGTGATCACATCAATGCGTGGGTAGAGGGTATCGGCCAATTCAAGACCGCGCTGATCGTCGAAGGCTTCAGCCTCCTTGGTCAGTTGCTCGTAGATGCCGAAATGACCGGCAGACACGTAGTCCACCAACACACCGCAAAATGCCTGCAACGGCTTGCGATTCTTCGTCAATGCTTCGGGCTTCGCGCCGAGAGCATCAAACGCCCGAACCAGTTCGTGGCGTGCCTTCAGCCAGCTATCGATCAGCTTGTGCACCCCACCCCAGCGTTCCTGAGCATTCTGACAACTTTCCAGCATGATGATCTCTCTTCCCTATAGGGGGCGCTGCCGCTGTGTGCCCGCGCAATACTTCAAAGATAAAGCGGCAGCCGGACAAAGCCGTATCTGACAACGGTTTCAATAACGCATGCGGGCCAGATTATGCCCGCATGACTATGGCTTCAAGGTACGCAGGAGAGAAAGTTCATACAAGTGTTTAATCCCGTCCTACAACCTGCGACCGGTTTTCAGCGTCTCGACAGGCGCAACGGTTGGCTGAATATCAGCCGTGAAAATTGCATGAAGCCCAGGATCAGCATCGCCACGAAAAACAACAGACTCCACTCCGGAAGGCTCAAATCGAACAGGGTCCAAGTGATTTCCACGCAGTCGACGGTGCCGTTGAAGATCGAGCGCAGCGCCTGCGAAAAAGACAGGTTTTCGAGCATGTACTGCAAGCTGGGCCAACAATCGCTGGCCTGATCCGCCGTGGTGTTCTGCAATAACACCTGGCGCACGGCGGTAATTGCGCCAAGCGCGGCACAGCCTGTGCTCGCCAGCCCATACCCATAGACGCCGTAGCGTTTGGGGTTATGCACAGCCGCAACCAGGTTGATCAACGTAAAGGTGGCGAGGAATAGCCGTTGTACCTGGCACAGAAAGCAGGGCCGCAGCAGCGCGCCATATTCCAGGTAGAAAGACGCACCCAACGTCAGCGCACCGGCCATGAACGCCAGGAAAAACAAGGAGCGTGAGGGGGCCAAAGACATTGTTTATCCGTACCGCGAGAGATAGGCCGTTACGGTAGAGGAAAGGCCTGACCCCTTTCAATACGCGTTAGAGCAGACGATTCCGCGAAAACGTAGGGACATCCCGCCAGAACTTGGAGGACATAACCTGACGCAACGTAGGAATGTATTACACACCCAGTTAAACCGAGTCTTTACACAGAACCAAAAGGTTGGCTGTCGGACGCATCCGAGCCAACCCTCGCATCACTTCCTACTTCAACCCTGCGCCGGCACGGGTAACGGTGAGGCGAGCAAACGGTTGTCCAGCAGGCCCAAGCCTTCCTGGAACAACTGGTTGCTGCGCTCGGTGTCACCCAACTGGGCCAGCAGGCGTGCCAGTTCGGCACACGCCTCGGGGTTGCGCTGCACCTGCAGGCTGCTTTCCAGGTAGTCCCGCGCCTTGCCCCACAGACTGTTTTGCAGACACAGGCGACCCAGGGTCAACAGCAAGCTGGCATCACCGGGATGATCCTTGAGCCAGCCCTCGGCAAACTTCAACTGGCGGGCCGGGTCACTGCCGCGCAACAGGCCATACAGGCGGATCAGATGGCTGTCATAGGCCCGCTTGATCGCGCCACGCAACACTTCCTCGGCCTTGGCATCAGCGCCCAACTGGCGCAGTTGCTCGGCGTAGGCCACCACCAATTGCGGCTCCTGGCGTTGGGCGGACGTCAGTTGTTGCCAGGCGCGCTCAAGCGCCTGCAAACCCGCTTCGCCCTGCTCTTCACGCTGGACGGCCAGGCTCAGGTTTTCCCCCCAGGCACGACGCTCCAGCTCGGCCAATTCGCCGGCCGGCAACACTTTGTCCTTACGCAGCTCAGGCAACAGACGAATCACTGACGACCAATCGCCCCGCTGCTGATGCAAGCGTTGCAACTGGCGCAGCACTTGGGCGTTATGGGGATGCCGCTCGTGCATGGCCTGCAAGGTGATCAGCGCGCCGTCGGTATCGCCACGGTCCATCTGCAATTGCGCATGGCTCAAGGCAACCGCCAGTTCGGCCTGGGGCTGACGCTCGAGGGCACGCTCGAGCAAACCGTCGCACGCTTCATATCGCCCTTGCTCATTCGCCGCCCGGGCCGCGCCAAGGTAATACAGCAACGGCTGGCGTTCGGCTTCGGCGGCACGATGCAGGTGGCGTTCGGCACTGGCCCAGCGGCCTTCGGCGAGGTCCATCTGGCCCTGTTCGATCGCGATCTGCACGCGACGGCTGCGGTTACGCCGCGACCACGGGTTGACCACGCCGCCCGAGGTGCTCAGCAGGCTCAACAGGACACGAATCAGGTAGATCGCCAGGCCGATGACAAACACCGCCACCAGGGTGGCCCACAGACTCGACTCGTAATGCAGCAGATGGGGATAGGTAATCAGCACGTAGCCGGTGTGTTTCGAAATGCCCACAGCCAGCGCCAGGGCGATCGCAATCGCCAGCACCAGGATCACATAGAAACGCTTCATCGGCTCTACTCCTGGCTCGCCGGCGTGCCAGCCGAAGCCTTGGCTTCGTCGGCAGGCGAGTGACGACGTTCAAGGTATGCCTGCACGGCGGCCAGGCTGGCAGCCAGGTCCGGGGTCACGACCGAGACAGCCTTGGGCTCAAGCTCGGCGATACGCGCCAGCATCGCTTTGCTCTGTGGGTTGTCCTGGTTGAAGTTGTCCTGCAACACGCTGCGCGCCTCACCCAGCGAACGGCTGTACACCGCCGACTCACCATTGAGCGCAGCCCACTGCGCTTGCTCGAGGGCCAGGCTCAGGGCCAGGCGCACCTGGTTCAGGCCTTGGCCGGCGAGCAGCGGGCGAATGTTGTCATCCGGGTTGAAGTCGATACGGAAGTAACGCGAGAGCTGCTCCCACCATTGGCTCAAGCGGTTTTCCGTATCGGTCGTCGGACGCCCTTGGGGCGCCGGTTCCTGAAGCTGGTACTCCGGCGCGATCGCCGCCAGTTGCACGACTTGATCACGCAAGGCCGCAAGTTGCAGGTATAGCCCGGTACGGTCCGGTTGTTCGGTACTGCGCAACGCGGCAAGGCTCTTGGCCAATTGCTCGCGCGCGGCGTAGGAACCCGGATCGCTCTGCTCGCGAAGAATCTCGTCGGCGCCCTGGACCAGCGACTGCGCGCTGTTGATATCCTGCAGGGCAGACAAGCGCAAACTCGCTAGACGAATCAAGTGTTCGGCTTCAGCCAGGCGCCAGTCCTTGCGGCTGGCTCCCAGTACGGTTTCCAGGCGCTGGCCCAGACGCTGCTGATCGCCCTGCAACTGCGCCACCAGGCGGCGGCGCTCTTCCAGCTCGTCGGCACCCGGCAGTTGCGCCAGGCGTGCCGCCAACTGTTGCTGGCTTTGCTTGAGGGTCTGGGACTGGTCGTCGAGGGTCTGTACCTGGCTCAGCTGTTGCTGGCTGCTGGCTTGCAGGGCGCGGACCTGCCAGATCCCCCAGCCGCCGGCGGCAACGCCTGCGGCGCCCAGCAGCAAGGCGACGATTGCCAGGCCATTGCCACGGCGCGGCGCGGTGTCCGGTGTCTGGCCCGGCGCATCGAGCGCGGGCTGAGCTTCATCTTTAGGCAAGGCTGTTTCGCTCACGTATCCATCCTTTGCGTATCAGAGAGTGGGAACGGAATGGCTCCGTAACGCCACTAACAAAGCCGCGGCACTCGCGCCGCGACAATCCACAACTTTTTCTGCGCCAGCGGCCCGCGCCATCTCATAGACTCGCGGGCTGGGCACGAACAGCGGCAGCCGCACCACCTGTGGCCAATCCGGGCCGGCCAGGGCTTGCAGGTGTAATAAACCCTGCCCACTGCTGACCACCAGGCCGTTCAAGCGTTCCAACTGGATGCGCTGCATCAGTACCCCCGGGTCGTAGGCCGGAAGGAAACGGCGATACAACTCCAGATAGTCGACACTAGCACCTTGCTCGCGCAAGCGCTCCGCCAGCAGCTCTCGCCCGCCCTCGCCGCGCAGGATCAACACCCGTGCATCGGCAGGTGCAATAGCCTCGCGCAAGGCGGGCAAGGCAAGCAAGGCCTCGCTGTCGTCGCCGCTGGGGGGATAATGAACGTCCAGGCCCTGATCGGCGAGGACCTGCGCGGTGGCGGCCCCCACGCTGAACCACGGCAACTGCGGCCAGCATCGATCCAAGCATTGCACGCCAAGGCGCGCCGCCGGTTTGCTCACCACAATGACCGCGCAATAGCGGCCCAGGTCAGCAAACACCGCCTGCTGCGCAGGCGTGACCGGCAAGGCTTCGATCTCCAGCAACGGCAGGCTGCTGCTGAAAATCCCGACCTCGGACAACGATGCCGCCAACAGCGCAGACTCCTCGGCAGGCCGCGTCAGCAGCACACGCCAATCGGTCACTGCGGGCCGGCCTCGCCGTAGACTTTTTGCAGAATGACACCGGCGCCCTTGTCCAGCAGCGCTTCGGCGACCTGAATACCCAGCGCCGTCGCATCACGCTGCGGCCCGCGCACTTGCGCGGTGATCAAGTTACCGCCGTCAGGGTCACCCACCAGGCCACGCAGCCACAGGTTTTCGCCTTCAAGCACGGCGTAGCAGGCGATCGGCACCTGGCAGCCACCGTTGAGGTGTTTGTTCAGGGCGCGTTCGGCGGTGACACGGACGTCGGTGTCGTGGTGATCGAGCGGCTTGAGCAAGGCGTGGATTTCACTGTCGGCGGTGCGGCATTCGATGCCCACTGCGCCCTGCCCGCCGGCGGGCAAGCTGTCTTCGACGCTGATGACCGAGGTGATGCGGTCTTCGAAGCCGAGCCGGATCAAACCGGCCGCCGCGAGAATGATCGCGTCGTATTCACCGGCATCCAGCTTGGCCAGGCGGGTATTGACGTTGCCGCGCAGGAAGCGGATCTGCAAATCCGGGCGACGCGTCAGCAACTGGGCCTGACGCCGCAGGCTGGAAGTGCCGACAATACTGCCCAACGGCAGCTCATCCAGGGACGCGTAGGTATTGGACACGAAGGCGTCGCGCGGGTCTTCACGCTCGCAGATGCAAAACAGGCCCAGGCCTTCGGGGAAGTCCATGGGCACGTCTTTCATCGAATGCACGGCGATGTCGGCTTCGTTTTCCAGCAGCGCGGTTTCCAGTTCCTTGACGAACAAACCCTTGCCGCCGATCTTCGACAGCGGCGAGTCCAGCAGCTTGTCGCCGCGACTGACCATGGGCACCAGGGACACCTGGAGACCAGGGTGGGCCTGCTCGAGGCGTGCTTTGACGTATTCGGCCTGCCACAAGGCCAGGGCACTTTTACGGGTGGCGATGCGGATTTCGCGAGAGGACATGGATCAATCCGTACTGAATAGATACGGCAGATAATAACAGCTCAGGAAAATTCGCTTTGATTTGAATCAGCAAGTGCGGGGGCCTCCCTGGCCGCAGCGCACCGCGATCACCGCTACAGCCCTTGGGCTAAAGCTGCTGCATCATCTTGCGCACGCCGGCAACATGGCGCCGGCTGACGATCAAGGCATCGCCGTTAAGCCCTTTCAGGAATAACTGAAAGTGCCCCAAGGGCGTGCGCTGCAGGCGTTCGATGCGCTCACGAGCCACCAGCGCGTTGCGGTGGATGCGCACGAAACGGTCGCCGAATTCATCCTCAAGGGCCTTGAGCGGCTCATCGAGCAGCACTTCGCCAGCCTCGTGACGCAGGGTCACGTACTTGTGATCGGCGATGAAATAGACCACCTGGCTCAGGGGGATCAGCTCGATACCTTTACGGGTGCGCGCACTGATATGGCTGCGCGGCCCGTTACCGCTCTGGGCGGCGGGCTGGGTCAGGGCGGCAAGCTGGATGCGATTGGGGCGCTCGGCCTTTTTCAATGCCTTGAGCAACGCCTCGGCAGTCACTGGCTTGACCAGGAAGCTGACACCGCTGGCTTCCAGGGTTTCGGCCGGGAACTCTTCCTCGGCGGCACACAACACCACGGCCGGTGGCGATTCGCGCTCACTCAGGCGGGCGGCGACTTGCAGGCCATCCAGGCCCGGCATGCGGATATCGAGCAGCACCACATCCGGCTTGAGGCTGTCGATCAACGTCAACGCCTCCTCGCCCGTGGCGGCGCTCGGTTCAAGGACTGTATAACCCTCGAGTTCACTGACGAGACGGCTCAGTCGCTCGCGGGCTTGGGGTTCGTCATCAACGATCAGGACATTCATATTGCGCTGGATTCCTGCGTGAGTCTCGCACAAGGATAGCGTAGACAGGTGCGGTGACTTGCGTCACAGCGATCCACGCTAAGACTAGCGCGAGCGGCAAAAAGTGCCCCGAGAGCGACACTCATATTTATCCGGACCTGTTCAATAGCGCCCAAAACCTGCCGCCCTTGGGCATCGTCGTAGGGTTTGCTGATCACAATCCGAATACCCCCCTTGTTTAATGGTAGTCAGGGTTATGACCGCATCACCTGACTTTGGTGCATTCACACACTATCAGTCCAACTGTAGACGCTCGCCGAGACGACACTGCTCATTCGTCAAATATCGTTTCAATAAGCACCTTTGCCCAGTCTCTTCCCGGACGCGGTCGGCGGCAAGGCACTTAGCCATCCTTTACACAAATAAAAATGCCGACCACCCGCAGCACCGCCTCCACGGGCAACCCTGTTATTATCGGCGTCACACCTCCACGCCTCTTTTAAGCAGATCACGAGCGAATCCATGAGCACCGACAAGACCAACCAGTCCTGGGGCGGCCGCTTCAGTGAACCCGTCGACGCCTTCGTCGCCCGCTTCACCGCCTCCGTCACCTTCGACCAGCGCCTGTACCGCCACGACATCATGGGCTCGATCGCCCACGCCACGATGCTGGCCAAGGTCGGCGTGCTGACCGACGCCGAGCGCGACAGCATCATCGACGGCCTGACCACCATCCGTGGTGAGATCGAAGCCGGTACGTTCGACTGGCGCGTCGATCTGGAAGACGTGCACATGAACATCGAGGCGCGCCTCACCGATCGCATCGGTGTGACCGGCAAGAAACTGCACACCGGACGCAGCCGTAACGACCAGGTGGCCACCGATATCCGCCTGTGGTTGCGTGATGAAATCGACCTGATCCTGGCCGAAATCACCCGCCTGCAAAAAGGTTTGCTGGAACAGGCCGAGCGTGAATCGGACACCATCATGCCCGGCTTCACCCACCTGCAGACCGCACAGCCCGTGACCTTCGGCCACCACCTGCTGGCCTGGTTCGAAATGCTCAGCCGCGATTACGAGCGCCTGGTGGATTGCCGCAAGCGCGCCAACCGCATGCCGCTGGGCAGCGCCGCACTGGCCGGCACCACGTACCCGATCGACCGCGAGTACACCGCACAACTGCTGGGTTTTGACGCCGTGGGCGGCAACTCTCTGGACGGCGTGTCGGACCGCGACTTCGCTATCGAATTCTGCGCCGCCGCGAGTATCGCGATGATGCACCTGTCGCGTTTCTCCGAAGAACTGGTGCTGTGGACCAGCGCGCAATTCCAGTTCATCGACCTGCCCGACCGCTTCTGCACCGGCAGCTCGATCATGCCGCAAAAGAAAAACCCCGACGTGCCCGAGCTGGTACGTGGCAAGAGCGGCCGTGTATTCGGCGCGCTGATGGGCCTGTTGACCCTGATGAAAGGCCAACCCCTGGCCTACAACAAGGACAACCAGGAAGACAAGGAACCGCTGTTCGACGCTGCCGATACCCTGCGCGATTCGCTGCGTGCCTTTGCCGACATGATCCCCGCGATCAAGCCCAAGCACGCGATCATGCGGGAAGCGGCGCTGCGCGGGTTCTCCACTGCGACCGACCTGGCGGACTACCTGGTACGCCGTGGCCTGCCGTTCCGTGACTGCCACGAAATCGTCGGCCATGCCGTGAAATACGGCGTGGAAAGCGGCAAGGACCTGGCGGAAATGAGCCTGGAAGAACTGCGCAAATTCAGCGACCAGATCGAGCAGGACGTGTTTGCCGTGCTGACCCTGGAAGGCTCGGTGAATGCCCGCGACCACATCGGCGGCACTGCGCCGGCGCAGGTCAAGGCAGCCGTCGTGCGCGGCCAGGCCCTGCTCGCCAGCCGCTAAACGCATCAATGTGGGAGGAGCAAGCCCCCTCCCACATTGCTTACTTCTTCGCCGCAATCATCGCCATGAACGCCGGCATCGCCGCTTCCCTGTCCGCCGCCACCTTCAAGGCGTTAGGCATGGCGTGCAAGCGCTCCAGCAACGCCTTGGCCGCCGGCAATTCTGCCAGCAAATCCAGGCCAAACAGTTTCTCGCCCACGCCGCAGGCGAGGTTCAGGCTGTACATGAAATACAGATCGGCAATCGTAAAGCTCTCCCCCGCGACATAGGGCGCGAACTTGCCGTGCCGAGCTAAAGACCCCACCCCCAGCAGCAACTCGGCCCGGGCTTTGTCCTTGATCGCCTCCGGCACCGGCATGCCGAAAAACGCTTCGGCGAAACAGGCGCGTGCGGGTAGCTCGATGTACAGCTCGATTTCCCTGCACAATGCCAGCACCTGGGCGCGCTGAAACGGCTCCGCCGGCAACAGTGCAGGGCCTTCCTGGGTTTGCTCGATGTATTCGAGGATCACACTGGTTTCGTTGATAAAGCCCTGTTTGACACCCAGCACCGGCACCTTGCCCCGCGGGCTGATCGTCAGGGCTGCAGGCGTTTGCCCGGCAAAAAAAGGCACCTCTTCGAACGTCAGACCTTTCTCCAGGAGCGCCAGCTTGACCATGTTGTAGTAGTTACTGACCGAAAATCCGTACAGTTTGAGCATCGCAAAGCCTCCAGGCCGTGTGCGGGGTTGGCTGCATGAGTTATAGATCCGCCCGACCAACCTGGCTAGCAGCATCACCTGCCTGAATGGAGGTAGACTGGCGCCCTTTCCTTAAGGAGCCTGCCATGAGCGAGCCGACCGATATCGACAACGACGAAGAAGAGTTCACCGAAAGCACGCTGACCCAGGCCATCGAAAACCAGATCGAAAGCGACAATCCGCCTGCCGCCAAGGCCACGTTCAACAAGCTGACGCTGGTGGGTTACGAGCGCGAAGAGATTTTGAATCTGATGGCCCATGTGCTGGCCGTGGAAATCGACAAGATGCTCGACGAAGACCGCGCCTTCAATACCGACTGGTATGAAACAGCCTTGCGCGCGCTGCCCGAACTGCCGCCTGAAAACGCCTGAACCGGCCGCCTGCGTGGCCGGGAAGCCTGCTTCCTCGCCACAACACTGCGCCATATCAACACCCGCGAGTTTCCCACTGGACAGCCCGCCAAAGTACGTTCACCTTAGGGCCTGCTAGCCTCTAACAAATTCTTAGAAAGTCTGGAGTCCCTATGTCGTATACCCCTGAGTTGGTTGCCGAACTGGAAATCCTTGCACTCTTCAACCTGGGCAGCTCCCAGGAAGGTCTGAAAGTCCATCAGACTGCCGCACCGACCGCTATCGCCGCCGCCAAACGCCTGTTCGAGAAAAAACTGATCGACCAACCGGACGGAGGTTACCTGACCAGCCTTGGCCGGGACGCCGCAGAACAAGCCCAATCCCTGCTGACCATCCTGACCACCACCACGACCAAAGAAGCTGCCTGATTCCGGATACTGCCCATGGGGTCCGCCTGCCGCGGATTCCTAGGGCGTTGCCGTGGGCTGGATAAAATTCTGACGCCAAAAAGCGCTTCCCCTCTAAACCTCCTACGCTTCTGACTGTAAACTCCTACACGGCCGCCCATGTCGGGCCTTGCACGCCGCCGAGTTCGACATGACCCGCACCCATGAAATCCGCCCCGACCTGGACGAAGGCATCGACCGCAAGGTGCTGGCCCAGTTGCGCGCGCGCTTCATGGCACTTAACGAAGGGCGTATGGCCCGGGCCATCGAAGGGCTGACGCCACGCCAGCAAAGCGTATTGACCCTGCTGCCGCTGTTTTTTCACGTCAATCACCCGCTATTGCCCGGTTACGTGTCAGGCAGCACCCCGGCCGGGCTGTCGAATTTCGAACCCGACGCCCAGGCCCTGAGCGAAGCCCAGCGCCTGACCCGTTCGTTTTCCTACAAGCCGCGCCACGGCAAACCGCCGCAGCCGATCCATGGCCTGTTCCTGATGGGCAGCCTCGGCACCCTGGCCCAGGCCGATCAAAGCGACATGGACGTATGGGTATGTCACGCCCCCGACCTGGGCGACAACGAACTGGTCGAGCTGCGCAAGAAATGCCAGTTGCTCGAAGCCTGGGCCCTGAGCATGGGCGCCGAAGCGCATTTTTTCCTGATCGAGCCGAGCCGTTTTGTATTGGGCGAGCGCGACACGCAACTGAGCTCCGACGACTGCGGCACAACCCAGCACTATTTGTTGCTGGATGAGTTCTATCGCACCGCGATCTGGCTCGCCGGCCGCACGCCGATCTGGTGGCTGGTGCCGGTGTACGAAGAAATCCGCTACGCCGAGTTCACCCATACGCTGATTTCCAAACGCTTTATCCGCGCCGATGAAACCCTCGACCTCGGTCATCTGGCGCGCATCCCGCCCGGCGAATTCATTGGTGCCGGGCTGTGGCAATTGTTCAAGGGCATCGAATCGCCCTACAAGTCGCTGCTCAAGCTGCTGCTGACCGAGGTCTACGCCAGCGAGCACCCGAACGTGCAGTGCCTGAGCCTGCGCTTCAAGCGGGCGGTGTTCGCCAACAAGATGGACCTGGACGAGCTGGACCCGTATGTCGTGGTCTATCGCCGCATCGAGGAATACCTCAACGCGCGCAACGAGCCGGAACGCCTGGAACTGGTACGGCGCGCACTGTATTTGAAGGTCAACCGCAAGCTCAGCGCCGGCCAGCGCACCCTCGGCTGGCAGCACCTGTTGCTGGAGCGCCTGGCCCGTGAATGGGGCTGGGACCAGCGTCAACTGGCCCTGCTCGACAGCCGCAGCCAGTGGAAAGTGCGCCAGGTGGCCTCCGAGCGCCGCGCCCTGGTCAATGAGCTGAACTACAGCTATCGCTTCCTGACCCAGTTCGCCCGCACCGAGCAGACCGTCAGCCTGATCAACAAGCGCGACCTCAATGTGCTTGGCCGCCGTCTCTACGCGGCATTTGAACGCAAGGCGGGCAAGGTCGAATTCATCAACCCCGGCATCGCCCCGGACCTGGCCGAAGACACCCTGACCCTGGTGCAATCCCCCAACCGCAAGGAACCGGACCAGCATCATTGGGGGCTGTACAACGGCAGCCTCACCGCTCAGGAGTCGGAGCACTTCGCGCCGATCAAGCGCAGCCGCGACCTGCTGGAAATGCTCACCTGGTGCCACCGCAACGGCGTGATCGACAGCAGCACCCGCCTGGCGCTGCACCCGGGCGTCAGCGACATGACCGAATTCGAACTGTTCAACCTGCTGGGCAGCCTGCAACAGACCATCGCCCTGCCCCTGCCCAGCGTCGATGAAGATCGCCTGCTGCGCTCGGCGGTGCCGGAAGACGTGCTGCTGCTGATCAACGTCGGTGTCGACCCGCTCAAGCACCACCGCGACCTGAACATCCTGATGACCACCGAGCGCACCGACTCGCTGAGTTACGCCGGCGTGCGTGACAACCTGGTGCTGACCCTCGACCAGGTCACGCTCAACAGTTGGAACGAGGTGATGGTCAGCCGCTACGACGGCCCCCATGCCCTGCTCGATTGCCTGCGCGACTACCTCAACCAATTGCCGTCGGACCACCTGCCACGCCTGCGGGTACGCTGCTTCTGCCACAACCGCGCGCAGTTCATTGCCCGGCGCGTGGAAGAAATCTTCGACACCGCGCAGAACCTGCTGCTGGGCCAGGGCAACCACCGCTACCTGCTGCAGGTGCAGCAGCACTATCACGTGATGGAGCTGATGCCAGGCCAGGCGACCCACGTATCACTGGCGACCCAGGACGCACTGATCGCCTACCTCAGCGAAGAACTGGCCAGTTACAGCCCGTTGCACCTGGACGCGATGGCCCTGGAAGACCACGACCTGGCGTTGCTGCTACCGATGGGCATGGCCGATTGCGTGCAGGTGTTTTACCGGGTCAACGAAGGCTTCGCCGAGCTGTATGTGCTGGATGAGTTCAATGCGCTCTGGCAACAACGCTTGCCGTTCCACGATGAACAGAGCTTGTTGGCGCCGTTGCAGCGCTTTCTGCAGTCGATCATCTATCGCCGGGACGCGTTGTCGCCCGTGGACCCGCAAGAACCGCTGGGTGCGGTGCAAACCCTGTATTACCAACTGCTGCCATCGGGCAGCAACCGCGCACGCAGCATCGAGTCTCGGCCGGCGCCGCAAAACCCGGCCAACAAGCCGTTTTATGACGTGCAGGCGATTATCGGCAAGGCGACGCCGGGCCAGGTGGGGATTACCCTGTACTGCAATCAGCGGGAATTTTCCGAACTGGAATTTGGCGACCAGCTGTTTGCAGTGGTCGCCCAGGAGATCGTCGGGCAGCGCCGGGAAACCGAGCGCTACCGCTGCTATATCACTGATCTTGACCTGTCGGGTCTGCTCGGTGATGTGCAAAGCCCGAGCAATTTGTACCTGCGTTACAAGGCCGAGCTGGAACAGGCGCTCAATGAAGCGCTGAGCCGGACCTAAAGCGAGAAGGCACCGCCGTCTTTGGGCTGGTTTTCTACACTGAGCAGTTCGAGCTTGAGGGTCTTGCCGCCGGGCGCAGGCCAGTCGATGTGCTGGCCCACTTTCAGGCCGAGCAACGCGCTGCCCACCGGTGCCAGGATCGAAATCTTGCCTGCGTCGGCGTTCGCATCCTTGGGGTAAACCAGGGTCAGGTGATAGTCCTTGCCGCTGCCTTGCTCGCGGCAATGCACGCTGGAGTTCATGGTCACGACATCTGCAGGCACTTCATCGTGGCCAACCACTTCTTCGGCGCGGTCGAGTTCGTGCTGCAGGGCTTCTACGCCCGGCGAGTTCTCGCCGACACGGTCGATCAATTGCTCAAGACGCTGCACGTCGAGACGGGTAAGAATGATGGAAGGTGCGGTCATGATTCAGGCAGACTCCTTTTTTCTGCACAAAAAAGCAAAACCCCGCCAGGAAAAGGCGGGGTTCTCACGGACCTCGATGAGTTGAGGTGTACCCGGACACTACCACAGCACCGCAAATAAACAAGAAGGGCTCAAGGCGCGACTTTGCGTCGCTCGGCCTGGGCCACGATCACTCGCCGCCGATGATCGTCGGCGGAGCGCCATTCACGGATGTCTTCCACATGGCGAAAGCAGCCAAGGCAGACTTTTTGCTCGTCCAGCCGACATAAGCTGATACAAGGTGACGGCACCGCCGCGCTGACATTACTGAACAACGGCTTGGGCGGACGTACAGGCGCGGGCTGGTTCACGATCAGTTCTCGTCGGGGTTCAACTCATCGAAGCCCAACTCGACGCCGGCCTGTTCCTGAGTGATACGCGCGAGCATTTCGCTGAGCAGCTCATCGCTGGTATCGCACTGCCAATTGCAGTCTTCTTCGTTGTAATCGAAGTGAAAACCGCCGGAACGTGCTGCCAGCCACAGTTGGCGCAACGGTTCCTGGCGACTGAAGATCAGTTGAGTGCCGTTCTCGAACTTGACGGTCAGCACCCCGGCCGAGTTTTCCAGGTCCACATCCAGGCCGCTCTCGTCGAAAATATCTTCCAGCGCGTGCTGGGTCGAATCCACCAGGTCGTGAAAACGGGCTTCGGTCAAACTCATTGCGGCAACCTCAAAAGTGTCTGGTTTTGCTCAAGCGCCGCACGATACGGTCGCGCTCCGCCGATTGCAAAGGATACCGAGTTCGTTACCGATGACGGTAAGAAATATCCCCAGTTACCGTAAGCCGCTTCGCTACTATCTCGGCAAACCCCCGCCGGACGGGTATTCCGGCGCATAGGCAAGCTGGCGGGTGGTCGGTATACTCGGGCGCAATTAATGCATATTCAAGGATTTCGCCATGAAGCGCCTGATCTCTTCCCTTGCTGCGCTCGTCGCGGTCGCTTGCCTCGTTAGTGCCTGTGGTCAAAAAGGCCCGCTGTACCTGCCCGATGACAGCAAAGACCCAAATGAACAGGCGCAATCGTCGCAGAAACCGCAAAAAGCGCACAAGCACGACACTTACTAAGGGAAACCCATGGACGCTTTTAACTACCGGAACGGCGAGCTGTTCGCGGAAGGCGTGGCGCTGTCCGCAATTGCCGAGCGCTTTGGCACCCCGACCTATGTGTACTCGCGCGCGCATATCGAAGCCCAATATCGCTCTTTCACCGACCCGCTGAACGGCGTGCCGCACCTGGTGTGCTACGCGGTCAAGGCCAACTCCAACCTGGGCGTGCTCAATGTCCTGGCGCGTCTGGGCGCCGGTTTCGACATCGTCTCCCGTGGCGAGCTGGAACGGGTTCTGGCCGCTGGCGGCCAGGCTGACAAAATCGTCTTCTCCGGCGTCGGCAAGAGCCGCGAAGACATGCGCCGTGCCCTGGAAGTCGGCGTGCATTGCTTCAACGTCGAATCCACCGACGAGCTGGAGCGCCTGCAAGTGGTCGCCGCCGAGATGGGCGTTCGCGCGCCGATCTCCCTGCGCGTCAACCCGGACGTCGACGCCGGCACCCACCCGTACATTTCCACCGGTCTCAAAGAGAACAAGTTCGGCATCGCCATCGCCGACGCCGAGGACGTGTACATCCGCGCCGCCCAACTGCCGAACCTGGAAGTGCTGGGTGTCGACTGCCATATCGGCTCGCAACTGACCACCCTGCCGCCGTTCCTGGATGCCCTCGACCGCCTGCTGGCGCTGACCGACCGCCTCGGCGAGTGCGGCATCTACCTGCAGCACATCGACCTCGGTGGCGGCGTGGGCGTGCAGTACCGCGATGAAGAGCCGCCGCTGATCGGCGACTACATCAAAGCCGTGCGCGAACGCCTGGAAGGCCGCGGCCTGACGCTGATGTTCGAGCCGGGCCGCTACATCGTCGCCAATGCCGGCGTGCTGCTGACCCAGGTCGAGTACCTCAAGCACACCGAGTACAAGGATTTCGCCATCGTCGATGCGGCGATGAACGACCTGATCCGCCCGGCGCTGTACCAGGCCTGGATGAATGTCACCGCCGTAACGCCTCGCGACAGTGCAGCGCGTGCCTATGACGTCGTCGGCCCGATCTGCGAAACCGGCGACTTCCTGGCCAAGGATCGTCAGTTGGCCCTGGAAGAAGGCGACCTGCTGGCCATTCATTCGGCCGGTGCCTACGGGTTTGTCATGAGTTCCAACTACAACACCCGCGGGCGTGCCGCCGAGGTGCTGGTGGACGGTGATCAAGCGTTTGAAGTGCGTCGCCGCGAGACGGTAGCCGAGTTGTATGCTGGCGAAAGCCTGCTGCCGGAGTAAGCCATGCTGTTGCGTTTTACCAAGATGCACGGGCTGGGCAATGACTTCATGGTCCTTGACCTGGTCAGCCAGCATGCGCACATTCTGCCCAAGCACGCTAAACAGTGGGGCGACCGCCATACCGGCATCGGTTTCGACCAGTTGCTGATCGTTGAGGCGCCCAGCAACCCGGAGGTGGATTTCCGTTACCGGATCTTCAACTCCGACGGTTCCGAAGTGGAACAGTGCGGCAACGGTGCGCGCTGCTTCGCCCGCTTTGTGCTGGACAAGCGCCTGACCGCCAAGCGGCAGATTCGCGTCGAGACCAAGAGCGGCGTGATCGAGCTGGATGTCCGCAGCGACGGCCAGATCAGCGTCAACATGGGCGCGCCACGCCTGGTGCCGGCGGATATTCCGTTCCAGGCCACCGAGCAGGCCACCTGCTACACCGTCGATGTCGACGGCCAGGCTGTCGAACTGGCGGCCGTGTCCATGGGCAACCCCCATGCGGTGCTGCGCGTCGACGACATCAATAGCGCGCCGGTGCATGAGCTGGGGCCGAAAATCGAACATCACCCGCGCTTTCCGGCACGGGTCAATGTGGGCTTCCTGCAGGTGATCGACCGCTCCCGCGCGCAATTGCGTGTATGGGAGCGCGGCGCCGGTGAAACCCAGGCCTGCGGCACCGGTGCTTGCGCCGCTGCCGTGGCCGCGATCAGCCAGGGGTGGATGGATTCGCCGCTGCTGATCGACCTGCCCGGCGGACGCTTGTCCATCGAATGGGCAGGCCCCGGCCACCCGGTGATGATGACCGGGCCGGCCATGCGCGTATACGAAGGACAGGTCCGTCTATGAGTGAGCCAAGCAAATGACCGATAAGCCTCAAGTACCCGCACAAGCATCCCCGAGCGACAGCCTGGAGGCCGCTGCTGTCGCGGCGTACCTTGAGGCTAATCCGGACTTCTTCGTCGAGCACGAAGAACTGCTGCCGGCCCTGCGCATCCCCCACCAGCGCGGCGATACCGTGTCGCTGGTGGAGCGGCAGATGAAGATCCTGCGCGAGCGCAACATCGAAATGCGCCATCGGCTCTCGCACTTGATGGACGTAGCCCGCGATAACGACCGCCTGTTCGACAAGACCCGGCGCCTGATTCTGACGCTGATGGACGCCACCAGCCTGGAAGAAACGGTGATCGCCGTGGAAGACAGCCTGCGCCAGGACTTCCAGGTGCCCTTCGTCAGCCTGATCCTGTTCAGCGACAACCCGATGCCGGTAGGCCGCTGGGTCAGCGGCGGCGAAGCGCAAACGGCGATTGGCGGCCTGCTTTCCGAAGGCAAGACCATCAGCGGCACCTTGCGCGAACATGAGTTGGACTTTTTGTTTGGCGCCGAGCAGCGCAAGCAGATCGGCTCTACGGCGGTGGTCGCCCTCAGCCATCAAGGCCTGCATGGGGTACTGGCCATCGCCAGCCGTGACCCTGCGCACTACAAAAGCTCGGTGGGCACGCTGTTCCTGACCTACATCGCCGAAGTGCTGGGCCGCGTACTACCGCGCTTCACCACCGCCCTGCGCGCGGTGCGCTAACCATGGAACGGCAACTGGACGCTTACTGCGCTCACCTGCGCAGCGAGCGCCAGGTGTCGCCCCACACCCTGGAAGCCTACCGGCGGGACTTGAACAAGGTTCTGGCCTACTGCGAAAAGCAGCAGATCCCCAGTTGGAAAGCCCTGGATATCCAGGGGCTGCGCAGCCTGATCGCGCGCCTGCACCAGCAGGGCCAATCTTCGCGCAGCCTCGCACGCCTGCTGTCGGCGGTGCGCGGCCTGTATCACTACCTCAACCGCGAAGGCCTGTGCGACCACGACCCGGCCAATGGCCTGGCCCCGCCCAAAGGCGAGCGGCGGCTGCCCAAGACTCTCGACACCGACCGCGCCCTGCAATTGCTCGATGGCGCCGTCGAGGATGATTTCCTGGCCCATCGCGACCAGGCGATCCTGGAGCTGTTCTATTCTTCGGGCCTGCGCCTGTCGGAACTGACCGGGCTGAACCTCGATCAACTCGACCTGGCCGACGGCCTGGTGCAAGTGCTCGGCAAGGGCAGCAAGACCCGCGTGCTGCCGGTGGGTAGAAAAGCCCGGGAAGCCTTGCAACTGTGGCTGCCCCTGCGCGCCCTGACCAACCCGGCGGACGACGCCGTGTTCGTCAGCCAGCAGGGCCGGCGCCTTGGCCCGCGGGCGATTCAGCTGCGAGTCAAGGCGGCCGGCGAGCGCGAACTGGGGCAGAACCTGCATCCGCACATGCTGCGGCACTCGTTTGCCAGCCATTTGCTGGAGTCGTCCCAAGACCTGCGCGCGGTGCAGGAACTGCTCGGCCACTCCGATATCAAGACCACGCAGATCTACACCCACCTGGATTTCCAACACCTGGCAACGGTGTATGACAGCGCCCATCCACGGGCCAAACGCATCAAGGGCGGCGACTCATGAGTATCAAGCTGATCACCTTCGACCTGGACGACACCCTCTGGGACAACGTACCCGTCATCATCAGCGCCGAAGCGTCGATGCGCGAATGGCTGGCCACCCATGCCGCCAAGGTCGGCGAACTGCCCCTGGAGCATTTCGCCAGCCTTCGCCAGCAGGTGCTGGAACGCCATCCCGAACTCAAACACCGCATCAGCGTGCTGCGTCACCGCGTATTGATGTACGCCTTCGAAGAAGCGGGCTACCCGCAGCCGCAAGCCGGGGAAATGGCCGATGTGTGCTTTGAAGCGTTCATTCATGCGCGCCACCAGCTCACCGTATTCCCCGAAGCCGTGCCGATGCTGCAAGCGCTGCGCGAGCACTTCTTGCTGGGAGTGATCACTAACGGCAACGCGGACGTGCAGCGTGTGGGCCTGGCGGACTACTTTCACTTCGCCCTGCGCGCCGAAGACCTCGGCATCGCCAAGCCGGATGCGCGGTTGTTTCAGGAAGCGCTGCAACGCGGTGGCGTGGACGCCAGCGCAGCGGTACATGTTGGCGATCATCCCGGGGATGACATCGCGGGAGCCCAACAAGCAGGACTGCGCGCGGTGTGGTTCAACCCGACGGGTAAGGTCTGGGAGGCGGATCAACGCCCGGATGCGCAGATTCGCAGCCTGACGGAGCTGCCACCGCTGCTCCGCAGTTGGCAGTAACGCTGTAGCGGCAACACCGCGGGTTCATAGACATTGTTTCAGACATGAAAAAGCCCGCAGCGACGGCGGGCTTTTTCAGCAAGCGGGAAGCTGACCTCAGATAGGTCGGCTGCCGTACTTGTTATCCGGTTTCTTGGGCGGGTCTGCCACCACGTTGGCCTCGACTTCCTGCACTTTGCCGCCTTTAGCGAGGAACTCTTCCATCGCACGGGCCAGCGCATCGCGCTCTTTGTTCTTGGCTTCAACGCTCGGCAGCTCATCGACCGAAACTGCGGCCTTGGCCTTGCCTTTGGCTGTTTTGGCAGGCGCATCATCGCCACCGTCATCGCCTTCGTCAGGAGCGTCTTCCGCTACCGCCTCCAGCTCTTCGGTATCGTCGTCCTCACCTACTTCCAGGTCGTCTTCCAGATCATCGTCGCTCATGTTCTACCTCATGACTTGCGAAAAGCAGATTAGTTATAGCCCAGCTTCACCCTCTGTCGAAGGTCGCCGGAAAAAAAATCAACATCCACCGGATAACCAATGGCTTATGCCCCATCACCGTGCAAAGTGGCGAGGACTTTACGAGCACCGCCATGATCACGGTGCTCGCCCAGATAAACACCTTGCCAGGTCCCCATCGCCAAGCGGCCGGCCTTGACCGGCAAACTCAGCTGGCAGCCCAGGAGACTGGCCTTGAAGTGCGCCGGCAGATCGTCCGGGCCTTCGTCGTTGTGTTCGAACCCGGCTCGGCCTTGCGGCACCAGCGAGTTGAAAAAACGCTCGAAGTCACGACGAACCGCCGGATCGGCATTCTCGTTGATGGTCAACGAGGCCGAGGTATGCTGCAACCACAGATGCAACAGGCCCACGCGACACGCCTTCAATTCAGGCAAGCCGGCAAGCAACTCGTCGGTTACCAGGTGAAAGCCCCGGGGCTTGGCCCGCAGGGTAATCAGGGTCTGTTGCCACATACAGTTCTCCGCCCATCGGCGCGCATTCTAGCGCGCTCAGGGAAAAAACAAAGTGCCGAATACGCCTACATGCCTGTAAGACATTCGCATCCGGAAAAGTGCCGTGTGCGCGCCATCACATACGCTGCGCAAAAAACCGGCACCACGCGTTATGACTGACAAACGCCAGACAAAAAAATGCCCGGCAAGCCGGGCATGTTTTTTCGCCTACTTACAAGTTGTAGCCGCGCTCGTTGTGTTGCGCCAGGTCGAGGCCGACAGCCTCTTCTTCGTCGGTAACCCGCAGACCCATGACCATGTCCAGCACCTTGAGGATGATGAAGGTCACGATGGCGGTGTAGATCACAGTGAAGCCGACGCCTTTGCACTGAATCCAGACTTGAGCTGCCACGTCAGTCACGGTGCCGAAGCCGCCCAGTGCTGGGGCTGCAAACACACCGGTCAGGATTGCGCCGAGGATACCGCCGATACCGTGCACACCGAAGGCGTCCAGGGAGTCGTCATAGCCCAGTTTGCGTTTCAGGGTCGTGGCGCAGAAGAAGCACACCACACCGGCCGCCAGGCCGATGATCAGCGCGCCCATCGGGCCCACAGTGCCGGCTGCTGGCGTAATTGCCACAAGGCCCGCAACCACACCCGAGGCGATGCCCAGGGCACTTGGCTTGCCGTGGGTGACCCACTCGGCGAACATCCAGCCCAGTGCGGCGGCGGCAGTAGCGATCTGGGTCACCAGCATCGCCATACCGGCAGTACCGTTGGCCGCCGCTGCGGAACCGGCGTTGAAGCCGAACCAGCCGACCCACAGCATGGCCGCACCCACCAGGGTGTAACCCAGGTTGTGAGGCGCCATTGGCGTGGTCGGGAAGCCTTTACGCTTACCGAGGACCAGGCACGCTACCAGGCCGGCCACACCGGCGTTGATATGCACCACGGTACCGCCGGCAAAGTCCAGCACGCCCCAATCACCCAGCAACGAACCCGGACCGCCCCACACCATGTGGGCAATCGGCGCGTAGACCAGGGTGAACCAGACGCCCATGAAGATCAGCATCGCGGAGAACTTCATACGCTCGGCGAAGGCACCGACAATCAGCGCCGGGGTGATGATGGCGAAGGTCATCTGGTAGGTGACGAACACCGCCTCAGGGAACAGCGCCGCAGGGCCGGTGATGCTGGCTGGGGTCACACCCGACAGGAACAGCTTGGACAAGCCGCCCACGAACGAGTTGAAGTTGACGACACCCGCTTCCATACCGGTGGTGTCGAACGCCATGCTGTAGCCGTAGACGAACCACAGGATGGTAATCAAGCCAGTGATGGCGAAGCACTGCATCATCACCGACAGAATATTTTTGGAGCGAACCATACCGCCGTAGAACAGCGCCAGGCCGGGAATGGTCATGAACAGCACGAGCGCGGTGGATGTGAGCATCCACGCCGTGTCACCGGAATTGAGGACTGGAGCAGCCACTTCGTCTGCCGCCATGGCCAGGCTTGGCATTACGATGGACAACAGGGCTCCGAGCCCTGCGAATTTACGCAGAGTCATATTGTTTTCTCCTGGGGCGTTGGGTTTGGCGGCTTAGATTGCGTCGGTATCGGTTTCGCCGGTACGGATGCGAATAGCCTGTTCCAGATTGACCACAAAGATCTTGCCGTCACCGATCTTGCCGGTGTTGGCGGCCTTGGTTATCGCCTCGATAACCCGATCAAGATCCTTGTCGTCAATGGCGACATCAATCTTCACCTTCGGCAGGAAATCAACCACGTATTCCGCGCCGCGATACAGCTCGGTGTGACCCTTCTGCCGCCCGAAGCCTTTGACCTCAGTAACGGTAATGCCCTGCACGCCGATCTCGGACAACGACTCGCGTACATCGTCCAACTTGAACGGCTTGATGATGGCAGTGACTAGCTTCATGAAAACTCTCTCCCGAATTGGTGGACTTGCCCCAGGAAAACAAACCCGTCTCAAGTCTAAGCGCAGCGCCTGGCTTTGTAACGCGTCGTCGCAAGAGCAATTGCCATTACGACGCCAGCGAACCACTGGTGACGAAACCTGTACCCCTGATCCGTCGGCGCACTGCATTCGTCACAGCGACTGCATCAGTGCATGGGTCATGTTCGTCTAAGCAGAAACCTTGCCAGCTCCGTAAAAATCATTGAAATCAGTCCTTTGCCCACTTATGCCCACCTGCGGGGCTTTTTGGCGGGGTGATTGCGCACGAAAACGGTGCGCTACCGCCCGACACCCTGCGCGAAAAGCGTGCGCCCGAGGTCGTGGAAATGACTATAGACGCTGCGTGATACACTGCCCGCCAACAGTTTTCCGGAATATTTCCCATGCTCGCGCCCAAAGACCTCCTCGACGCCCTGAGCGGCCACGCCTCCCGCCTGTTCAGTGGCGAGACCCCGCTGCCCCGCAATGAAATCGAAAGCCAGTTCAAGGCCTTGCTGCAAAGCGGCTTCAGCAAGCTCGACCTGGTCAGCCGGGAAGAGTTCGACAGCCAAATGGTGGTGCTGGCCCGCACCCGAGCACGCCTGGAAAGCCTGGAGGCGAAGGTGGCGGAGCTGGAAGCGCGGTTGACCCCGGCAGCCTCTGAATAAACCCCGGTCAATGTAGGAGCTGGCTTGCCTGCGATGGGATCGACTCGGTCCCTCTGACACACCGAACCGCCTATATCGTAGGCAAGCCAGCCGCCACACTCGTTCTGCGTCACTCTCCGGATACGTCCTGTAAAACCTCCCCCGCTTCGCTCTTCCCCACCTCGTCTACCCTTGAAAAACCGCAGGAAGCGGCCCGCCCTTTCAAGGAATGAGCATGTCCCTCGCCATCGTCCACAGCCGCGCCCAGATCGGCGTCGAAGCCCCTGCCGTCAGCGTCGAAGTACACATGGCCAATGGTCTGCCATCGCTCACGCTGGTGGGTTTGCCGGAAACCGCCGTCAAGGAAAGCAAGGACCGCGTGCGCAGCGCCATCCTCAATTCAGCGCTGCAATACCCGGCCCGTCGCATCACCCTCAACCTCGCGCCCGCCGACCTGCCCAAGGACGGCGGGCGTTTTGACCTGGCGATTGCCCTCGGGATTCTCGCGGCGAGCGTGCAGGTGCCGGCGCTGATGCTCGATGACGTGGAGTGCCTGGGGGAATTGGCGCTCTCGGGCGAGGTACGCGCGGTGAAAGGCGTGTTGCCGGCAGCGCTGGCGGCGCGCAAGGCCGGGCGCAGCGTGATCGTGCCTCGGGCGAATGCCGAAGAGGCCTGCCTGGCGTCCGGGTTGAAGGTGATTGCGGTGGACCACCTGCTGCAGGTGGTGGCGCACCTGAATGGGCACGTGCCGATCGAACCCTTCAAGTCTGACGGTTTGCTGTACTTGAACAAGCCCTACCCGGACCTCAGCGAAGTCCAGGGCCAACTCGCCGCCAAACGCGCGCTGCTGATCGCTGCGGCAGGCGCGCATAACCTATTGTTCAGCGGGCCGCCCGGCACCGGTAAGACCTTGCTCGCCAGCCGCCTGCCGGGTTTGCTGCCGCCACTGAGTGAACACGAAGCGCTGGAAGTCGCCGCGATTCAATCCGTGGTCAGCCTGGCACCACTGAGCCATTGGCCCCACCGGCCGTTTCGCCAGCCGCACCATTCGGCCTCCGGCCCGGCGCTGGTGGGCGGCGGGTCGAAGCCGCAACCGGGGGAAATCACCCTGGCCCACCACGGGGTGCTGTTCCTGGATGAGTTGCCGGAATTTGATCGCAAGGTGCTGGAGGTACTGCGCGAGCCACTGGAGTCGGGGCATATCGTGATCTCCCGCGCCCGTGACCGCGTGAGTTTCCCGGCGCGCTTTCAACTGGTCGCCGCGATGAACCCCTGCCCTTGCGGTTACATGGGCGACCCCAGCGCGCGCTGTCGCTGTACGCCGGAGCAGATCCAGCGCTACCGCAACAAACTCTCCGGGCCGCTGCTGGACCGGATCGACCTGCACCTGACCGTCGCCCGCGAAATCACCGCACTGAACCCGGCCCCGCAGCCCGGCGACAACACGTCCACCGCCTCGGCGCTGGTTGCCCAGGCACGGGAACGCCAGCATCAGCGCCAGGGCTGCGCCAATGCGTTCCTGGATCTACCGGGGTTGCGCCAGCATTGTGCGCTGTCCAAGCCGGACGAAGCCTGGCTGGAAAGCGCCTGCGAGCGCCTGACCCTGTCCCTTCGAGCAGCCCACCGCCTGCTCAAGGTCGCCCGCACTCTGGCGGATCTGCAACGCGCCGACACTATCGGCCGCCCCCACATTGCCGAAGCCCTGCAATACCGGCCCTCGGCCTCCAGCCAAGTCGACTGCGCAAACGCTTAGACATAAAAAATCAGCAATAAACCGGGTGCCGCCGGCACAGCGCAATCACCTGTTCACGCACCTGATGTGCAACGTTCTCGCTCTCCCCGCGCTCCAGAGCGTCGAGTACATCGCACAGCCAACCGGCCAGTTGCTCGCACTCGAACACGCCGAAACCGCGGGTCGTGACGGCGGGCGTGCCGATGCGCAGCCCCGAGGTGACAAAGGGTGAGCGCGGATCGTTGGGCACCGAATTCTTGTTGGCGGTGATGCCGGCGTTGCTCAGGGCCGCATCGGCGTCTTTGCCGGTGTAGGGCCGGTCGGACAGGTCGATCAGCATCATGTGGTTATCGGTGCCACCCGAGACAATCGTGTAACCGCGCCGCTGCAATACGGTCGCCATGGCCCGGGCATTGACCACGACCTGGGCCTGGTAGGTTTTGAACTCGGGCCTCAAGGCTTCCTTGAAGGCCACTGCCTTGGCCGCGATCTGATGCATCAACGGCCCGCCCTGAACACCCGGAAATACCGCCGAATCGAGCTTTTTGTAAAACGCTGCGTCCTGGCCCTTGGACAAAATCAACCCGCCCCGTGGGCCACGCAAGGTTTTGTGCGTGGTGCTGGTGACCACATGGGCGTGCGGCAACGGGTCCGGGTATTCGCCAGCCGCGACCAGCCCGGCGATGTGAGCCATGTCGACCCAGAAAATCGCACCGACCTTGTCGGCAATCGCCCGCATGCGCGCCCAGTCTTTGTACCGCGAGTAGGCAGAGAACCCGCCGATCAGCATCTTCGGCCGCGTTTCCACAGCGATGCGCTCCATCTCGTCGTAGTCGAGCAAGCCCGTCTGCGGATCAAGCCCATAAGGCACGATGTGGTAATGCCGGCCCGAAAAGTTAGAGGGATTGCCGTGGGTCAGGTGACCGCCCTGGGCCAGGTTCATGCCCATCACCGTATCGCCGGGGTTGATCAAGGCCAGGAACACCGCGGCGTTTGCCTGGGCGCCCGCATGGGGCTGCACGTTGGCGTAATCGCAGTCGAACAGGGCCTTGACCCGTTCGATGGCCAGGCGTTCGGCCACATCGACGTATTCGCAGCCGCTGTAGTAGCGCTTGCCGGGATAACCCTCGGCGTATTTGTTGGTCAATACCGTGCTCTGGAGGCTCATGACCAGCGGGCTGGCGTAGTTTTCGGAAGCGATCAGTTCGACATGGTCTTCCTGACGGCGCTCCTCGTTATGAATCGCCTCACACAACTGCGGGTCGAAGGCTTCAAGCGTCAATGTTGAGTCGTACATGATGAACAGGTCCTTGCTGAAAAAGTCAGGTCGTTGACGGTTGATCGGCGCTCGGCCAGTAGTAGTCATCCGGCATGGCGCGGGCGCCGAAGATGGCCTGGCCGACGCGGACAACGGTCGCGCCTTCCTCGATGGCGATCTCGAAATCCCCGGACATGCCCATCGACAACTCCTCCAGGCTGACGCCCGCCGGGGCGTGATCGCGCAGGCGCTCGCGCAGTTCGCGCAGCCGCACAAAGCACGGGCGCACGCGGGCCACGTCGGCCGAGAACAGCGCCAGCGTCATCAGCCCGCGAACGCGCAAGGCCGGGAATGCCGGCAGGGCCTGCAGAAAGTCCGCGACGGCGTGCGGCTCCAGGCCGTATTTGCTGGCTTCCCCGGAGGTATTCACCTGCACGAACACATCCAGTTGCCGCCCTTCGATCTGCAGGCGACGATCCAGCGCCTCGGCCACTCGCAGGCTGTCCAGCGCCTGGAACTCACTGGCAAAACGCGCGACCTGCTTGGCTTTGTTGGTTTGCAGGTGGCCGATCACCGACCACTGCAGATCGGCCAGATCGCCCATGGCCTGCCATTTGCGCAGGGCTTCCTGCACCTTGTTCTCGCCCAGCAGCCGACAGCCCGCCGCATACGCCAGGCGCAGGTGCGCCTCGTCAAAGGTTTTGCTCACCGGCAACAGGCGCACGCTCGCCGGGTCGCGGCCGACCCGCGCACAGGCACTGGCGATACGTTGCTGTACGGCCGCCAGATTGCGCCGAAAATCCTCCACGCTGGTGGCCTGCGGGTAACGCCCGTGACGCGCATGCAGGGTGGCGAGGGCTTGCGCTTCGGCGCGCATCATTGGGCCGCTTCCTTGGCCACCGCCACCGCCTCGGAAACCGCTGCACGACGACGTGGCAAGCGGCCGTTGAGCAGCGCATACGCGGCCAATCCGATCAACAACCCCCAAAACGCGCCACCGATGCCCAGCAGGGTGATGTTGGCGGCGCACGCCAGAAAGGTGATCAGCGCGGCTTCACGCGACCTGACGTCCGCCATCGCGTTGGCCAGGCTGGCGCCGATGGTGCCCAGCAGGGCCAAGCCGGCCAGCGTGGTGATGAACGCCGGCGGGAACGCCATGAATACGGCGGCCAGCGTCACCCCGAACACCCCGACGAGGATGTAGAACACCCCAGCGGCAACCCCGGCGACCCAGCGCTTGGACGGGTCCTCCGAGGCTTCCTTGCCCGTGCAGATGGCCGCCGTGATCGCCGCGACGTTGAACGCGTGCGAGCCGAACGGCGCCATCAACAGCGAACCCAGCCCGGTCACTGTCAGGATCGGGTTGGCGCTGGTCTTGAAACCATCATTGCGCAACACCAGCATACCCGGCATGTACTGGCCCGTTAGCGTGATCAGAAACAGCGGCAGCGCCACACTGAGCAACGCATTGAGCGAAAACTCGGGCCGGGTGAATACCGGCGTCGCCAGTTGCAGGGACAGGCCCGACAGGTCCACCCGCCCCTGCGCCAGCAGGAATCCCAAGCCCAGCAGCAGAATGCCGACGACGGCGTAGCGCGCAGTAAAGCGCTTGAGCCCGACGTAAGCGGCGATCAGCAACCCAACCAACACAGGGTCGAGGCTCATGCCACCAAACGCGCCGATACCGAACTGCAGCAGAATTCCCGCCAGCATGGCCGCCGCGATGCCAGACGGAATCAGCCGGATGACTTTTTCGAAACAGCCGGACAGCCCCAGCAGCACAAACGCCACGGCTGAAACGATGTACGCGCCGACCGCCTCGGCGTAAGGCGTGGCAGACAGCGCGACCACCAGAAACGCCGCAGCGGGCGTCGACCAGGCGGTGATGATCGGCTCACGGCTCACCCAACTCAGAAACAGCCCGGTCACCCCCACACCGATCGACACCGACCAGACCCACGAAGCGGTCAGCTCGGGACTCAGCCCAGCCACCTTGGCGGCCTGGAACACCAGAATGAACGTGCCGCCATAATTGACGATGACCGAAATCAGCCCGGCCACGATGGGGTGGAACAGGTCGCGCAGGCGCAGCGACGACGGCGATATTGACGAAGACATAGATACTTAGCTCCTTGCCAGGCGAGGGGTTGAGCCATCGCGTGATGGGCCATTGGCCGGCGTGAAGGCCGTGGCGCAGGTCGAAGTCTACGGATAGACTGGCCTGCCAATACCAGCCAATTTTTCAAGGCAAGGCAGACCGCATGGCGAAAACCTTCGAGCTGGAAACCCTGCAAATGCGCCTCAACGATGCGCAATTCCAGCGGTTGGGCCTGCACCAGCGCATTCAACGCGCGCTGCGTGCCTTGATCCTCGACGGCGCGCTGGCACCCGGCCTGAAGCTGCCAGCGACGCGGGTGTTGGCCAAGTCGTTGGGGATCGCGCGCGATACGGTGGAGAACGCCTACGTGCAGTTGCAGCGCGATGGTTTTATCGTGCGCCGCGAAGGTTCCGGCAGTTACGTGTGCGAGGCCATCGGCACCGAATTGCGCGGTGCCTCGCGCCGCCGCATCAAGGCGCAGGCGGTCAAAACCAGCCAGGCGGCTCCCGGCGCCGGCTTGAGCCAGCGCGGGCGGATGATCCTCGACAGCGGCGGCGTGGCCGACCAACAGGTGATCAAGGCATTTGCCACGGGCCTGCCCGAAACCCGCTCGTTCCCGACCGAGGTCTGGGAGCGCCTGCAGCGCCAGGTGATGAAGGACTATCGCAGCAGCGTGCTGTTGCACGGCGACCCGCAAGGGGCCGAGTCGTTACGCAAAGCCATCGCCACCTATTTGAACCTTGAGCGTGGGGCCAAGTGCTCGCCCGACCAGGTCCTGGTGCTGAGCAGTACGCGCCAGGCGCTGTTTCTGTGCGCGCAGCTGCTGGTGGACGTCGGCAAACCGATCCTGCTGGAGAACCCGGGCTACTACGGCGCCCGGAAGGCCTTCGAAACCGCGGAGGCCAAGGTCGTGCCGATCGATGTCGATGAGTCGGGCATCCGCACCGACCTGCTGCACGCCGACCGCAGCGGCGCCACGTGCGTGTATGTCACGCCCTCGCATCAATACCCGACCGGCGCCACGCTGACCCTGGAACGGCGTCTTGAGTTGATCAACTGGGCTGCGGAAAAAGGCAAATGGGTCATCGAAGATGACTACGACAGCGAGTTTCACTACGCCGGCAAACCCACGGCCTGTGTGCAGGGCCTGGACAAGTATCAGCGCACGCTGTACCTCGGCACCTTCAGCAAGACCCTGTTCCCCGGCCTGCGCATGGGCTACATGGTGCTGCCCCCTGAACTGGTCAAGGCCTTCACCTATGCGCGCAGCATGATGGACGGCCACACCCCGCAAATCCTGCAACTGACGCTGGCGCGCTTTATGGAGGACGGTCATTACAACGCCCATGTCCGTGCGATGCGCAAACTCTACGCCGGGCGCCAAGCCATCATGCTCGACGCCATCGGCAAGCACCTGGGCGATGTCGTCACGGCATGCCGGCCCCAGGGCGGGCTGCAAATCCCTTGCGTGCTGCATGAGGGTTGGTCGGAAGAAAAAACCATCCGCCAGGCCGCCAACGCGGGCGTGCAACTGGCCGGCCTCAGCCGGCTGTATGCCGGTGCCGCCACGCAACAGGGATGGCTATTGGGCTATTCGTCCTTGACCGCCCATGAAATCGAAACCGCCATGCTGCGCCTGGCTAACGCGCTCAAGGCGCGCTAGCCGCTTCAGGCGCGCCTTCAACGAAACCGATCGACCTCTTGGCGCAAGCTCGCCGCCAGCGTCTCCAGCTCCTTGGCGGTAATCGCCAGGTTCGACACCACTTCGCGTTGCTCGCTGTTGGCCAGCGCAATGCTCTGCAGGTTGCTGCTCAGCAACGTCGCCGTGCTGCTCTGCTCCTGGGTGGCGGTGGTGATCGCGGCGAATTGCTGCCCGGCCGAGCGGCTTTGCTCGTCGATGCGTGCCAGGGCCGACGCCACGTCGGCGTTGCGTGACAAGCCTTCCTGCATCAGCGCATTGCCCTGCTCCATGGTGCTGATGGCGTTACCGGTTTCCTGCTGGATGCTTTGGATCATCCCGGAAATCTCATCGGTGGCCTGGCGGGTGCGCGAGGCCAGGTTGCGCACTTCGTCGGCGACCACGGCAAACCCACGGCCTTGCTCGCCAGCGCGGGCGGCTTCGATGGCGGCGTTGAGCGCCAGCAGGTTGGTCTGTTCGGCGATCGCGGTGATCACGCCGACGATCCCGCCGATTTCCTGGGAGCGCTGGCCCAAGGTGTTGATCACCGTGGCCGTGCTGTTCAGGGCGGTGGCAATGTGTTCCAGGGACGACGAGGCCTGATCCATCGAGTTGCGGCCGATGCGCGTCTGCTGGGCGTTTTCCTGGGCCAGGCGTTCGGTGTTGCCCATGTTGTCGGCGATGTTCAGCGAGGTGGCGCTGAATTCTTCCACCGCGCCGGCCATGCTGGTGATCTCGCCAGACTGCTGCTCCATGCCCTCATAGGCCCCACCGGACAAACCGGACAACGCCTGGGCGCGGCCGTTGACTTCCTCGGAGGCCTTGCGGATATGCGACACCATGGTCGACAACGCTTCTCCCATCTGGTTGAAGCTGCGCGCCAGTTGGCCGATCTCGTCATGGCTGGACACGTTCAAGCGCGCGCTCAAATCACCGGCGCCCAAGGCTTCGGCCTGGCGTACCAGGTCGCTCAACGGCGCCAGTTTGCTGCGCAACAACCACACCGTCGCGCCCACCGCCAGCAGCATCGCCAGCAGGCTGCCGATCACCAGGCGAGTGCCCACCGACCACGTGACCGCGCGGATCTCGGCTTTCGGCATGCTCGCCACTACCGCCCAGGGGCCGCCGTCAAACGGCACCGAGACGCTGTAGAAATCTTCGTGCTTGTCGCTCCAGAAGCGGCCCTTGCCGGGAGCCTTGGCCAGGTCCAGCATCACCGCAACAGCCTGGTCCGGCGCCTGCACCCCGGCCGGCGGCACCAGCCAGTGTTTCTGCTCATCGAGCAGCGCCAGCGAACCGGTCTGGCCGATGCGGAAGCGCTTGAGGTTGGCGAACTGGGCGTTCTGCGCATCGGTGTAGTCGAAGCCGATGAACAGCACCGCGATGACCTTGCCGCTGGCGTCGCGCACCGGGCTGTACTGGGTCATGTAGGAGCGATCGAACAGCACGGCGCGGCCGATGTACGTCTGCCCGCCGACCACCCGCGAGTAGGCCGGCCCCTGGCGATCCAGCACCGTGCCGATGGCACGGCTGCCATCCTGCTTGGTCAAGGAGGTGCTGATACGGATAAAGTCATCGCCGCTGCGCACGAACACCGTGGCCACGCCGCCGGACATCTGCTTGAACTCGTCGACGCCATCGAAGTTGTTGTTCAGCAGCACCTTGCCCAGGTACAGGCTCGGGGTTTGCACACCGGCCACGGCGACCGGCTGATCCGCCTGCACACTCAAGCCGGCGCTGAAGCGCTTTTCAAACAGCCCGCTCAAACGCTGGGTGCTCTCGCGCAAGGTGCCGTGGAACGTACTGAGTTGGTCGGCCAGCAGGCGCGCCTCGCTGGCCAGGTGTTCTTCCCGGGTATCGAGGTTGGCGGAGTCGAGGGAACGCAAGGCAAAAACCGTACTGCCGCTGATAACGACAGCCAGAATCACGGCTAACGCGAGGCCTAACTGGGAGGCGATCCGAGCACGAGGTTGAGACATGACAGCTCCTGGCCGAGGCCTGGATCATCCTGATCTCATAGCGTTGCTCGGCAAATTTTCTAGTGAGATTCGTTGGTGCACGATAGTTCCAACATCCCTACTTCGGCGGACGATAGCAATACTTGAGCGAATCGCAGGGGTATCACGCAAACGATTGCAAACTCGCGCTGAAGCGCTTCAATCGAGACGTTCGACGACGGGCAAGACCATGGCCTGCACTTCGCCTTGCAGAAACTCCGCCAGCCGGCGCAGGCGCTCGCCGCCCGGGCGGGTTTTCGGCCACACCAGGTAATAATTTTCCCCGCTGGCCACGGCGGTTGGCCACGGCAGGCTCAGGCGCCCTTGAGCCACGTCTTCGGCGACCATCAGCAGATCGCCCATGGACACGCCATAACCCCGCGCGGCCGCGATCATGCCCAATTCCAGGGTATCGAACACCTGCCCGCCCTTGAGCGACACCTGGGCAGACAGCCCCATGCGCTCCAACCAGTTACGCCAGTCGCGCCGATCGGGCGTGGGGTGCAGCAACTCGGCGCTGGCCAGGCGATTGA
Source organism: Pseudomonas marginalis (assembly GCF_024169655.1). Classification (GTDB taxonomy): domain Bacteria; phylum Pseudomonadota; class Gammaproteobacteria; order Pseudomonadales; family Pseudomonadaceae; genus Aquipseudomonas; species Aquipseudomonas paraveronii. The sequence goes on from NZ_JALJWV010000001.1 coordinate 6,038,499, forward strand.
CGTCCCACGGGCCATCGCTCAACAAGTTGGGCGCACCGACTGGAATCAACAGTTCCGGGAACAGGTAACTGGCGTCCCAATCCGCCGGAAAGTGCCCGTTGCTCAACAGCACTGCGCAGTCGAAAGGCTCTTGGTTGAAGTCGACTTCATCCACGCTCATCCACGCGCTGGTGAGCTGCACTTCGTTGCCCGGCTGCAAATGCCGGAAACGACTGAGCCGCGCCAACAGCCAGCGCATGGTCAGGGTCGAGGGGGCCTTCATGCGCAAAATGTCATCTTCGGCGTTGAGGGTATGGCAGGCCCGCTCCAGCGCGGCAAAGCCCTCACGCACCCCAGGCAACAGCAGGCGCGCGGCCTCGGTGAGCTGCAGGTTGCGGCCGCTGCGCTGGAACAGGCGGCAGGCGAAATGCTCTTCGAGGGTGCGGATATGCCGGCTCACCGCACTTTGGGTGATGGACAGCTCTTGCGCCGCGCGGGTGAAAGAGTTGTGCCGGGAAGCGGCTTCAAAGGCCCGCAGGGCATAAAGCGGAGGAAGACGACGAGACATAAGGAAAGCTCCGACAGCACAATGTCGAAACCCTACCAGAATCAATCAAGCATGAGTTTTAATCATGCGAGCAATCGCTTTTATCCCTTTGTGCAATGGGCTGAGAGCGCCGAGAATCAGCCCTTTCCGAATCTTCCGAGCATTTGAGCGTGATGATCATCCAACATCCGGCACGTACCGAACTCTGGGCCATTCTGCGGCTGGCGGGGCCGCTGATTGCCTCACAGTTGGCGCACATGCTGATGGTGCTGACCGACACCCTGATGATGGCCCGCCTGAGCCCCGAGGCCCTGGCCGGCGGTGGCCTGGGCGCGGCGAGCTACTCGTTCGTGGCGATTTTCTGCATCGGCGTGATTGCCGCCGTGGGCACCCTGGTCGCCATCCGCCACGGCGCGGGCGATATCGACGGCGCCACCCGCCTGACCCAGGCCGGGCTGTGGCTCGCCTGGCTGATGGCCCTGGCGGCGGCGGTGCTGCTGTGGAACCTCAAGCCGGTGCTGCTGATGTTCGGCCAGACCGAGACCAACGTGGACGCGGCGGGACAATTCCTGACCATCCTGCCGTTCGCCCTGCCCGGTTACCTGAGTTTCATGGCCTTGCGCGGCTTCACCAGCGCCATCGGCAAGGCCACACCGGTGATGGTGATCAGCCTCGGCGGCACGCTGGTCAACTACCTGCTCAACCACGCGTTGATCGAGGGCATGTTCGGTCTGCCGAAACTCGGCTTGATGGGCATCGGCCTGGTCACGGCCATCGTCGCCAATGGCATGGCGCTGGCGCTGATGGGGTACATCCGCAGCAACCGCGCGTACTCGGCCTACCCGCTGAGCGCAGGCCTGTTGCGTCTGAACACCCAGTACTTGCGCGAGTTATGGCGCCTGGGCCTGCCGATTGGCGGCACCTACGCGGTAGAAGTCGGGTTGTTTGCCTTTGCAGCGCTGTGCATGGGCACCATGGGCAGTACGCAATTGGCGGCGCACCAGATCGCGCTGCAAATCGTCTCCGTGGCGTTCATGGTGCCGGCGGGGATGTCCTACGCGGTGACCATGCGCATCGGCCAGCACTATGGCGCCGGGCAACTGCTGCAGGCGCGCATGGCCGGGCGTGTCGGCATCGGCTTTGGCGCGGCGGTGATGTTGGGATTTGCCGCGGTGCTGTGGCTGTATTCCGATCCGCTGATCGGGCTATTCCTCGACCATAACGACCCGGCATTCCACGAGGTAATCGTGCTCGCCGTCAGCCTGCTGGCCGTGGCGGCCTGGTTCGAACTGTTCGACGGCGTGCAGACCATCGCGATGGGCTGCATCCGTGGGCTCAAGGACGCCAAGACCACCTTTCTGGTGGGCCTGGGTTGCTATTGGCTGATCGGCGCGCCGGCGGCCTGGATGATGGCCTTCACCCTGGGCTGGGGACCGACCGGCGTGTGGTGGGGCCTGGCGCTGGGCCTGGCCTGTGCGGCGGTGAGCTTGACCTGGGCGTTCGAGGCGAAGATCAAGCGCATGATTCGGCACGAGCCAGACGCTCAACGCTCATTCCATGCCGCGCAGACCGACTAGAAGTCTTGCGCGGTTGAAATGTGGGAGCGGGTTGGCAAATAGAGGATGAGCTAGCCCAATAAAGCCTGCTGGTCCTTGCCAAACGTCAGGTAATCCACCAGCTCCGGCAACGGCAGCGGTTTGCTGATCAGGTACCCCTGGGCCTGGTCGCAACCAAACAAACGCAACAGCGCCAACTGCTCTGCGGTTTCTACGCCTTCGGCCACCACTTCCAGATTCAGGTTGTGGGCCAGGTTGATCATGGCGTGAACCAGCTTGCGGTTTTCTTCGCGCTCTTCCATGCCGCCGACAAAACTCTTGTCGATTTTCAACAAGGCAATCGGCAGGCTGTTGAGGTGTACGAACGATGAGAAGCCGGTGCCGAAGTCGTCGAGGGAAAAGCGCACACCGAGGCGACCGAGGGCGTCCATGGTCTGCTTGACCAGATCACTGCGGCGCATCACGGCGGTTTCGGTCAGCTCGAATTCCAGCCATTGCGCATCCACCCCGCGCTCGGTAATCAGCCGGCTGAGGGTCGAAAGCAATTGGCTGTCCTGGAACTGGCGAAATGACAGGTTGACCGCCATATGCAGCGGCGGCAGGCCGCGTTCGCGCAGGTCCTGCATGTCGCGCAAGGCCCGGGAAATCACCCAGTAACCCAGCGGAACAATCAACCCACTCTGTTCGGCCAGGGGCACGAATTCGCTGGGCGGCAACAGGCCGCGCTCGCCATGACGCCAGCGCACCAGCGCTTCGAGGCCGACGATATGGCCGTCGTCCAGGTCGAGGCGGGGTTGGTAATGCAGTTCCAGTTCGTCGCGCCGCAGCGCTCGGCGCAATTCACTTTCCAGGTCGGCCAGGCTGCGGGCGTTGCGGTTGATGCGTTCGTTGAAGATATGAAAGGTGCAGCCCTGGGTGCTCTTGGCTTGCTGCATGGCGATATGGGCATGCCACATCAGCGGGTCGGCGCCAGCACGCGCGCGGGCATGCGCGACGCCCAGGCTGCAACCGATCAGCAGGCTTTCGCCATCCACCCAATACGGTTCAGCCATGGCTTCGGTGATGCGCTCGGCCATCCATTCGGCACGCTGGGGTGCGCGGCGGGTGTCGATCAGCAAGGCAAACTCATCGCTGCCCAGGCGTGCCAACTGGTCGCCGGCTTCGAGCTGGCTCTTGAGCCGCGAGACCACTTGCAGGATCAACCGGTCGCCGGCCTGGTGGCCGAGGGCATCGTTGGCGTGGCGGAAGTTGTCGAGGTCCAGGTGACCCAGGGCCAGGCCGCGACCTTCGTTGTCGGCCAGGCGCGCAGCCAGCAGGGTCTGGAAGCCCTGGCGGTTGGCGATGCCGGTCAGCGGGTCTTGTTCGGCCAGGCGCTGCAGGGTATTTTCCAACACGCCGCGCTCGCGCACATGGCGCAGGCAGCGGCGCAGGGTGGCGGTGTCCATGGCATGACGGACCAGCCAGTCACTGACCCCCAGGGGCGCCACCAGTGGCTCCAGTTCCAGCAACAACACGCACGGCAAGCTGCACCGCCCCGGGCCGGGTTGCAGGTTGGGCGTGGTCAACAGCACGGCGCTGTGGTCGTCCTCGAACAGACGACTCACCGAGTCCCAGTTGGGCGCACTGATCAGCACCGCCCCATCGCCCATCGGCGCCAGGCACTCGCGCAACAATGCTGCCCACTCAGGCGCATCGGCCAGCAGCAGCAAACGCAAGGGTTCGACAGGCGTAGACAAGCTAGCTCCCTAGACTCTGCAAGATTTCGTTGGCGGCGGGCATTATGACGTGCGGCCTAGTAACCACCAATGATAATGTTTATCAAATACAAACAATGCGCACAATAGTCGCAAATACCCGCACATCCTGCGGCAAAGTAGCAAAAGCGGCAAATTTAGATCGAGTGGTACGTCACACCGTCGATCCAAGGCAGCAGAATCTTGCCAGCCTGTTAAAATGCCCGCCCTTTTGAACAATGACTCCCTGAACTCTGTATGTCCCGACTCAATCCCCGGCAGCAAGAAGCCGTGAACTACGTCGGCGGCCCTCTATTGGTGCTCGCCGGTGCTGGCTCCGGCAAGACCAGCGTGATCACCCGCAAGATCGCGCACCTGATCCAGAACTGCGGCATCCGCGCCCAGTACATCGTCGCCATGACCTTTACCAACAAGGCGGCGCGGGAAATGAAAGAGCGTGTCGGCACCCTGCTCAAGGGTGGCGAAGGCCGTGGCCTCACCGTGTGTACCTTCCACAACCTGGGGCTGAACATCATCCGCAAGGAGCATGCGCGGCTGGGCTACAAGCCGGGTTTCTCGATCTTCGACGAGACCGACGTCAAAGCCCTGATGACCGACATCATGCAGAAGGAATACGCGGGCGACGACGGTGTCGACGAGATCAAGAACATGATCGGCGCCTGGAAAAACGACCTGGTCCTGCCGCCCGAAGCCCTGGAAAACGCGCGCAACCCCAAGGAACAGACCGCCGCCATCGTCTACACCCACTACCAGCGCACGCTCAAGGCGTTCAACGCAGTCGACTTCGACGACCTGATCCTGCAGCCGGTCAAGCTGTTCCAGGAACACGCCGACATCCTCGAAAAGTGGCAGAACAAGGTGCGCTACCTGCTGGTGGACGAATACCAGGACACCAACGCCAGCCAGTACCTGCTGGTGAAGTTGCTGATCGGCAAGCGCAACCAGTTCACCGTGGTGGGCGACGACGACCAGTCGATCTACGCCTGGCGCGGTGCACGCCCGGAAAACCTGATGCTGCTCAAGGTCGACTACCCGTCCCTGAAAGTGGTGATGCTGGAGCAGAACTACCGCTCTACCAGCCGTATCCTGCGCTGCGCCAACGTACTGATCTCGAACAACCCCCACGAGTTTGAAAAACAACTGTGGAGCGAAATGGGCCACGGCGATGAGATCCGCGTGATCCGCTGCCGCAACGAAGACGCCGAAGCCGAGCGCGTGGCCGTCGAACTGCTGACCCTGCACCTGCGCACCGACCGACCCTACAGCGACTTTGCGATCCTGTATCGCGGTAACTACCAGGCCAAGTTGATCGAGCTGAAGCTGCAGCACCACCAGATTCCGTATCGTCTGTCGGGCGGCAACAGCTTTTTCGGACGCCAGGAAGTGAAAGACCTGATGGCCTACTTCCGGCTGATCGTGAACCCGGATGATGACAACGCCTTCCTGCGGGTGATCAACGTCCCACGCAGGGAAATCGGTTCGACGACGCTTGAGAAACTCGGCAACTACGCCACCGAACGCAAGATCTCGATGTACGCCGCCACCGACGAAATCGGCCTGGGCGAACACCTGGACACGCGCTTCACCGATCGCCTGTCGCGCTTCAAGCGCTTCATGGACAAAGTGCGCGAGCAGTGTGCCGGCGAAGACCCGATCAGCGCCCTGCGCAGCATGGTCATGGACATCGACTATGAAAACTGGCTACGCACCAACAGTTCCAGCGACAAGGCCGCGGATTACCGCATGGGCAACGTCTGGTTCCTGATCGAAGCGCTGAAGAACACCCTGGAAAAAGACGAAGACGGCGAAATGACCGTCGAAGACGCCATCGGCAAGCTGGTGCTACGCGACATGCTCGAGCGCCAGCAGGAAGAAGAAGACGGCGCCGAAGGCGTACAGATGATGACCTTGCATGCGTCCAAGGGCCTGGAATTTCCCTACGTGTTCATCATGGGCATGGAAGAGGAAATCCTCCCGCACCGCTCCAGCATCGAAGCCGACACCATCGAGGAAGAACGGCGCCTGGCCTACGTGGGCATTACCCGTGCGCGTCAGACACTGGCCTTCACCTTTGCCGCCAAGCGCAAGCAATACGGCGAAATCATCGATTGTGCCCCCAGCCGGTTCCTCGACGAACTGCCGCCGGACGACCTGGCCTGGGAAGGCAATGACGACACCCCGACCGAGGTCAAGGCCGTTCGCGGCAACACCGCCCTGGCGGATATACGCGCGATGTTAAAGCGCTAGAATTGACTATTTTTTAATCTACTTTCGGCGCACTGCGCGCCATTAGAGGAAGCGTTCCGTGGAAGCACTGCACAAGAAAATTCGCGAAGAAGGCGTCGTGCTTTCCGATCAGGTACTCAAGGTCGACGCGTTTCTGAACCATCAGATCGACCCGGCGCTGATGAAACTGATCGGCGACGAATTCGCCACCCTGTTCAAGGATGCGGGCATCACCAAGATCGTCACCATCGAAGCCTCGGGGATTGCCCCGGCGATCATGACCGGCCTGAACCTCGGCGTGCCGGTAATCTTCGCCCGTAAGCAACAGTCCCTGACCCTGACCGAAAACCTGCTGTCGGCGACGGTGTATTCCTTCACCAAGAAAGTCGAAAGCACCGTGGCGATCTCGCCGCGCCACCTGACCAGCAGCGACCGCGTGCTGATCATCGATGACTTCCTGGCCAACGGCAAAGCATCCCAGGCGCTGATCTCGATCATCAAACAGGCCGGCGCCACCGTTGCCGGCGTGGGGATTGTGATCGAGAAGTCGTTCCAGGGTGGGCGTGCCGAACTGGATGCGCAGGGTTATCGGGTTGAATCGCTGGCGCGGGTGAAGTCGCTGAGCGGGGGTGTCGTTACCTTCATCGAGTAATCGCTGACGGAACCCGGTAAAAAATGTGGGAGGGGGCTTGCCCTCGATAGCGGTGTATCAGTCACCAAATGTGCTGGCTGACCCACTGCTATCGGGGGCAAGTCGAATCGTCGCACCGCCCCTCTCACATTTAGTGCGCGGTGGCCTGGAGGCCGGCGAGCAACAGCCGCTGATACACGTCCTCCTTCAAACCTTCAGGCTTATCCAACCCCATCCGCTTCAGATGCTCGGGAAACGCCTCCGGCTCCGGTGCATCCAGCGCCGCCTTGCCCAAGTCGAAAATCTCGCTCAGCTTGAATTTGCTCTTGAGCCAGTTCAACGCCCGCAGCAGATCCCGTTCCTCATCCGTGAAGTCAGTGCCCATCGGATACTCCGGAAACAATCGGCGATGCCGTGCCTGAAGGCTCTGCAGCCGCTCCGGGGTATTGTCGGTAAAGCGCGGGGCCAGCTGGAAATCCTGGGGCAACTTGCCGGCCTTTTGCGCCTGCTCGATCAAGTCGCCCTGGAACCTGGAGTCGGTGATGTTGAGCAACGCCTCGATCACCTTGGCGTCGGTCTGACCGCGCAAGTCGGCAATTCCGTATTCGGTGATCACAATGTCCCGCAGGTGCCGTGGGATGGTGCAATGGCCGTACTCCCAAACGATATTGGAACTGACCTCTCCCCCCGCTTCGCGCCAACTGCGCAGCATCAGGATCGAGCGCGCGCCCTCCAGCGCGTGGCCCTGGGCAACAAAGTTATACTGCCCGCCCACGCCACTGAGCACGTGCCCACCTTCCAGTTGGTCGGCAACCCCGGCGCCGAGCAAGGTCACCACAATCGCGCTGTTGATAAACCGCGCATCCAGACGCTGCAAACGCTTGAGTTCTTCCTGCCCGTACAGCTCGTTGATGTAACTGATGCGCGTCATGTTGAATGCCTGGCGCTTGGCGAGCGGCATGTCCTGCAAACGCTGGTAGAAACTGCGCGGGCCAACGAAAAAACCGCCATGGATCGAAATGCCCTCGGGCTGTGCCGCGTCATCGAGCAGACCGGCATTCGCCTGCTCCTGGGTCGCTACATCCGGATAGACCTTGCGCCGCACAATCCCGGCATCCGCCAATACCAGCAGGCCGTTGACGAACATTTCGCTGCAACCATAGAGGCCTTGCGCAAAGGGCTCGACGCCGCCTTCACGGCTGATCAGCGGCGCCCACTGGTACACATCGAGGTCGGTCAGCAGCAGCCGATAGGCTTCGTTATCCGCCTGGCGCGCGAGCAAGGCGGCGGTCAGCGCATCGCCCATCGAACCGATCCCGATCTGCAAGGTGCCGCCATCACGCACCAGCGTGCTGGCATGCAGGCCGATAAAGTGGTCCTGGAAGCCCACCGGCATATTCGGCGTGGAGAACAGCGTGGTGCTGTCCTTCTCATCGAGCAGGTAGTCGAATGCATCCATGCCCAGCTCCGCATCACCGGGCATGTAGGGCAGATCGGTGTGGACCTGGCCGACAATCAGCACGGTTTCCCCGGCGGCGCGGCGCTTGGCGATCATCGGCAGCAGGTCGAGGGTGATATCGGGGTTGCAGCTCAGGCTCAGCCGGTCGGGGTGTTCGGCGCTGCTGGCCACCAGTTGCGCCACCAGGTTCAGGCCAGCGGCGTAGATATCGCGCGCGGCATGGCTGTAGTTACTGCTGATGTAGTCCTGCTGCGCTGATTGGCTGTGAAGCAGGCTGCCGGGCTGCAGGAAAAATTGCTGTATGTGGATATTTTTCGGAAGACTGTCTTTATGCAGGTCGGCGAGAAAGTCCAGCTCGGGATAGTCGCCAAACACCCGTTCGGTAAACGGTTCCAGGAAGCGCTTCTGCAAGCCATCGCCCAACGCCGGGCGACCCAGGCTCAATGCGGTGTAGATCGTCAGCGCCCGCTCCGGCAGCTTGGCGATACGTCGGTACAGCGCATTAACGAACAGATTGGGCTTGCCCAGGCCCAGAGGCAAGCCCATGTGGATATGCGCCGGCAAGCGCGCAAGTACGTCGTCAACGGCTTGCTCGATTGAACATAACTGCACCATCCGACCCTCCTGAACATTTCGTGATTAGGGGTTGGACAGAGAGTGGCGGGTCTTTGCTGCAAAGAACAGCCTCTAAACATAAATCGAAGGCACAAAAAAGCCGCTCGTAAGCGGCATTTTTGACGAAGATCGCTGGATTACAACCCGGACATCTTCTTGATTGCGCCCTTCAGATCAGCATCCGAGCAATCAGCACAGGTGCCTTTTGGCGGCATGGCGTTGATACCCGTGATCGCCTTGGCCAGGATGCCGTCGAGGCCGCCCTGGTGGTCGGCGCGGTCTTTCCAGGCGGCGGTGTCGCCGATTTTCGGGGCGCCCAGCAGGCCGGTTCCGTGGCACGCACTGCAGTGCTTGGTGATGATCTCGTCCGGCGTTTTTGCACCGCCGCCGCCGCCCGCAGTTGCGGCGACTTCCATCCCTTTGCACTCCTGCCCCTGCACACACACTTGGCCAACAGGCTCCAGGCGCTTGGCAATGTCATCATTGGTCGCAGCTTGAGCGCTGACAGCCCATAGGGCCAGTACGGTTGCTGGTACAGCCAGCATTTTCATAATTAGGTTCACGCGTTCACCCTCAATGGTGGCTATTCACGCCTGCGGCCACGGTTTCGCAGGCGGCGAAAGTATAACGGTTAGCCCGCTTGGCTGAAACAACCCTATTAAGCAAAGGGAGATTCAGTTTCGCGGAATATGGCTGCGGGTGTCTCTGCAATGCTGGCAGGACGCCTCTTCTGTCAAAAGTTCGCGGGTGTGGCTGCGCTGATTAGTCGCGCCGGCACATCGAACGGATTGCGAAAACGATGGGGTTTGGTGCTTTCAAAGTAGTAGCTATCGCCGGCTTCGAGCACAAAAGTTTCAAGACCGACCACCAACTCCAGGCGACCTTCCACCAAAATCCCGGTTTCCTCGCCTTCATGGGTGAGCATTTCTCCGCCGGTATCGGCGCCAGGCGGGTAAATTTCGTTGAGAAACGTGATCGCCCGGCTCGGATGCGCGCGGCCCACCAGTTTCATGGTGACGGCGCCGTCGGAGATGTCGATCAGCTCGTTGGCTTTATAGACGATCTGGGTCGGTATTTCCTCGAGGATTTCCTCGGAAAAGAACTCGACCATCGACATAGGGATGCCGCCCAGCACCTTGCGCAAGGAACTGATGGAAGGGCTGACACTGTTTTTTTCGATCATCGAAATGGTGCTGTTGGTGACACCCGCACGCTTGGCGAGCTCACGCTGGGAAAGACCCTTCAGCTTACGGATGGATTGCAGTCGTTCGCCGACGTCCAATGCGGGAGCCTCCTAGGATTCAGGCTTTGTTGTAATTGAGCGTTATCATGGCGACAGCGTTCAGTATTTACAACACTTGAGCCTAAATCCTCGCCAGCTCCGTTCGTAACGGCCGATCAAGCGCCGGAATAGAGCCTTGGCACGCGGCGCAGGTTGCAGAAGATCTGGTAAGGGATGGTCTCGGCGGCGACTGCGATGTCACTGGCGAGGATGTTCTTGCCCCACAACTCCACAGTGGAACCGAGGCCGGCCTGGGGCACGTCGGTGAGGTCGACGCACAGCATGTCCATGGACACGCGGCCCAGTAACTGGCTGCGCTGCCCCGCCACCAGCACTGGCGTGCCGGTGGGGGCGTGACGCGGATAACCGTCGGCATAGCCCATCGCAACCACGCCGATCCGCATCGGTTTGGGGGTAATGAACTTGGCGCCGTAGCCTACCGGCTCGCCAGCCGGCAATTCGCGCACGCAGATGACTTTCGATTCCAGGGTCATCACCGGCTGCAAGCGTGCGGCGATGGCCTGGTCTTCACCAAACGGCGTCGTGCCGTACAGCATGATGCCGGGGCGTACCCAGTCGCTGGGCACATTCGGCCAGCCCATCACCGACGGTGAATTGCGCAGGCTGACCTCAGCCGACAAACCCTGGCGCGCCGCCTCGAACACCGCTACTTGTTCATTGCTGCGCACGCAATCGAGCTCATCGGCGCGGGCGAAGTGGCTCATCAGCACGATCTTCGCCACCTTACCGCTGGCCAGCAGGCGCTGGTACGCCTCGTGGTAATCCTTGGGATGCAGGCCGACGCGGTGCATGCCCGAATCCAGTTTGAGCCACACGGTGAGGGGCTTGCGCAAGGCCGCCTGCTCGATGGCCTCCAGTTGCCACAGCGAATGCACCACGCACCAGAAATCATGCTCAACGATCAGCGGCAGCTCGTCGGCTTCGAAAAACCCTTCCAGCAGCAATACCGGCGCGCGGATGCCGGCGGCCCGCAGTTCCAGGGCTTCCTCGATACAGGCCACGGCAAAACCATCGGCCTCGGCTTCCAGCGCCTGGGCCACGCGCACGGCACCATGGCCGTAGGCATCGGCCTTGACCACGGCGAGGGCCTTGGCCCCCGTGACTTCACGGGCCAATTGGTAGTTGTTGCGCAGGGCTTGGAGGTCGATCAGGGCACGGGCTGGACGCATGGCGGCAGGCTTCTAGGCGGCAGAGTGAAAAAAAACCGGCACCGACCAACAACATCGGTGCCGGGAGAGGGATCGTTGCTTAAGGCAGGGCGGCCACGACGGACAGCTCCACCAGGATTTGCGGTTCGCACAGTTTCGCTTCAACCGTGGCGCGGGCCGGGGCAACGCCTTTAGGCAGCCACGTGTCCCACACTGAGTTCATGCCGGCGAAATCGGCGTCAATGTCTTTCATATAGATCGTCACCGACAGCAACTTGGTCTTGTCGGTACCGGCCAGGTCCAGCAGGCGCTCGATAGTAGCCAGCGCTTCACGGGTCTGCTGTTCAACCCCGGCACTCAGGTCGTCGCCGACCTGCCCTGACAAATACACGGTCCCGCTGTGGGCAACGATCTGGCTCATGCGCTCATTGGTGAGCTGGCGCTGGATTGACATGTTTTTCAGACTCCTGGTGGTTGCCATAACGGGAAATATCGAGGCCTTCGGCGCTGATCTGCGGGGTTTTCTTCGCCATCAGATCCGCCAGCAAACGACCGGAACCGCATGCCATGGTCCAACCGAGGGTGCCGTGGCCGGTGTTCAGGAACAGGTTCTTGAACGGGGTGGCGCCGACAATCGGCGTACCGTCGGGAGTGGTTGGGCGCAGCCCGGTCCAAAAGATCGCTTCGCTCAGATCGCCGCCCTGAGGATAAAGGTCGTTGACGATCATCTCCAGGGTTTCACGCCGACGCGGGTTCAGCGACAGGTCAAAACCGGCTATTTCAGCCATGCCGCCGACACGGATACGGTTGTCGAAACGGGTGATAGCGACCTTGTAGGTCTCGTCGAGAATGGTCGACGTCGGCGCCATCGCCGGGTTGGTGATCGGCACGGTCAGCGAGTAGCCCTTGAGCGGGTATACCGGCGCCTTGATCCCCAACGGCTTGAGCAACTGCGGCGAGTAACTGCCGAGGGCCAGTACGTAGCGGTCGGCGGTTTCCAGCTTGCCGTCGATCAACACGCCGTTGATGCGATCACCGGCGTAGTCGAGGCGCTGGATGTCCTGTTCGAAACGGAACTCCACGCCCAACTGCTTGCACATTTCGACCAGGTGGGTGGTGAACATCTGGCAGTCGCCGGTCTGGTCGTTCGGCAGGCGCAGGGCACCGGCGAGGATGTCCGTGACGCTGGCCAGGGCCGGTTCGACGCGGGCGATGCCGGCGCGGTCGAGCAATTCGAACGGCACGCCGGACTCTTTCAACACGGCGATGTCTTTGGCCGCCCCATCGAGCTGGGCCTGGGTGCGGAACAGTTGGGTCGTACCGAGGCTGCGGCCTTCGTAGGCAATGCCGGTTTCAGCGCGCAGCTCGTCGAGGCAGTCGCGGCTGTACTCGGACAGGCGGACCATGCGCTCCTTATTCACCGCATACCGGCTGGCGGTGCAGTTGCGCAGCATCTGCGCCATCCACAGGTATTGGTTGATATCAGCGGTGGCCTTGATCGCCAGCGGCGCGTGGCGTTGCAGCAGCCACTTGATGGCCTTGAGCGGCACACCCGGCGCCGCCCAGGGCGAAGCGTAGCCTGGAGACACTTGGCCGGCGTTGGCGAAACTGGTTTCCATGGCTGCGGCAGGCTGACGATCGACCACGACCACCTCAAAACCGGCTCGCGCCAAATAGTAGGCACTGGTCACACCAATGACGCCGCTACCCAAGACCAGAACGCGCATTTTCATATCCTCATCGCGGCTTGACCGCCGACGTGTGTTGTTCGAGCAATAATGTGAGCAGTATAAAAAGCAATCACCAGTGCATTTCACTATATAAATGCTTATATTTGGCGACAATTCTCGGCAAAAACCCTTTTAACAGAGGCGTATCCCCTATGCGTACCAACACCCAGACCAAGCGGGAGCTGGACAAGATCGACCGCAACATCCTGCGCATCCTACAAGCCGACGGGCGAATTTCGTTCACGGAGCTGGGGGAAAAGGTCGGGCTGTCGACCACCCCCTGCACCGAGCGCGTGCGCCGCCTGGAGCGTGAAGGGATCATCATGGGCTACAACGCACGGCTCAACCCCCAGCATTTGAAGGGGAGTTTGCTGGTATTTGTCGAGATCAGCCTCGATTACAAATCCGGCGACACCTTTGAAGAATTCCGCCGCGCCGTGCTGAAATTGCCCCATGTGCTGGAGTGCCACCTGGTGTCGGGGGACTTCGACTACCTGGTGAAAGCGCGGATTTCCGAGATGGCCTCGTACCGCAAGTTGCTCGGCGACATCCTGCTCAAACTGCCCCATGTGCGGGAGTCCAAGAGCTATATCGTGATGGAAGAGGTGAAAGAGAGCCTCAATCTGCCGATCCCCGACTGACCGCCGCAATCAGGCCAATGTGGGAGGGGGCTTGCCCCCTCCCACATTTTGACCGCATCCATCGGTTAGACCAGCACCTGCCGGGTACTCGCCATGTATTCATGGATCTGCTTCTCGACGCGCGGGTGAATCAGCTCCACCGGCCCCCGCCCATTGGGGCACGGCAAGGTCTTTGTGGTGCCGAAAAGCCTACAGATCAGCGGGCGCTCGTCATACACCGTGCAGCCATTGGGGCCCAGGTGGACACAGTTCAATTCGTCCATGGCAGCTTCCTGCTCGGCAGCGGTCTTACGCGGCAGGCGCGACATTTCCTCGGGTGAAGTCGTCACCGGCCCACAGCAATCGTGGCAGCCGGGGACGCACTCGAACGAGGGAATCTGTCGGCGCAATGCGCTGATTTTCTGACTGTTGCAACTCATCGAAACACGTACCGAACGGCGAATAGGCGTGGATTCTGCCGCAAAAGCCCACGGTGAGACAGCTTCGTCCGACCGCTGTATCCTGCGTCAAGTTTTCCAAACAGGGATATTCCCCATGACTGCCAGTGCCCGGCACACCGCTTCCTACTACGCCGCCAGCAGCCTGCCGCAACCCGACTACCCGGCGTTGGCCGGCGAAAGGGTTGCCGACGTGTGCGTGATCGGCGGTGGTTTTTCCGGGCTCAACACCGCCCTGGAGCTGGCCGAACGCGGGTTCAGCGTGGTGCTGCTGGAAGCGCGCAAGATTGCCTGGGGCGCCAGCGGGCGCAACGGCGGCCAATTGATTCGCGGCGTCGGCCACGGCCTGGAGCAGTTCGCCAATGTGATCGGCACCGACGGCGTGCGCCAGATGAAACTGATGGGCCTGGAGGCGGTAGAAATCGTGCGCGAGCGCGTCGAGCGCTTCCAGATCGCCTGTGACCTGACCTGGGGTTACTGCGACCTGGCCAACAAACCCCGCGACCTGCTCGGCCTCGCCGAAGACGCCGAAGAGTTGCGCAGCCTGGGCTATCGCCATGAAGTACGCCTGCTGCAAGCCGGCGAAATGGGCAGCGTGATCGGCTCCGACCGCTATGTAGGCGGCATGATCGACATGGGTTCGGGCCACCTGCACCCGCTGAACCTGGCCCTCGGCGAAGCCGCCGCCGCAGAGCAACTGGGCGCGCAACTGTTCGAGCACTCCGAAGTGACGCGCATCGACTACGGCCCCGAGGTCAACGTACACACCGCCCGCGGCAATGTGCGCGCCAAGACCCTGGTGCTGGCCTGCAACGCCTACCTGAATGGCCTGAACCCCCAACTGAGCGGCAAAGTGCTGCCCGCCGGCAGTTACATCATCGCCACCGAGCCGCTAAGCGCAGCCCAGGCCGCCCAGTTGCTGCCGCAAAATATGGCGGTGTGTGATCAGCGGGTGACGGTGGACTACTTCCGCCTGTCTGCCGACCGTCGCCTGCTGTTCGGCGGCGCCTGTCATTATTCCGGCCGCGACCCCCAGGACATCAGCGCCTACATGCGACCAAAGATGTTGCAGGTATTCCCGCAACTGGCCGACGTGAAGATCGACTACCAATGGGGCGGCATGATCGGCATCGGTGCCAACCGCTTGCCGCAGATCGGCCGATTAGCGGATCAACCCAACGTGTATTACGCCCAGGCCTACGCCGGTCATGGCCTCAACGCTACGCACCTGGCGGGCAAGCTGCTGGGCGAAGCCATCAGCGGCCAGCAGCAGGGACGTTTCGATCTGTTCGCCCAGGTGCCGCACATCACCTTCCCCGGCGGCAAGCACTTGCGCTCGCCGCTGTTGGCGCTGGGGATGCTCTGGCACCGGCTGAAAGAACGGGTGTGACTCAACTGCGCCAGAACGGCTTCAAGCCTTCCTGGCGCGCCTGCTCGGCGGTCAGCCCGATATCCCGCAATTGCTCGGCAGTCAGGTCCAGCAACGCCTTGCGCGTGTGGCGGCGGCACCAGAACAGGCTCCAGCGGTTGCGCGTCAGGGTCGACATCGCCGGCTCCTGCCCTGCTTCCAGTTCCTGACCGTGTAACGTCAGCCGCACATCGCTCATGCCGTTCATTTTGCTGCCCTCATTTGCTGGTTGCCATGAGTGACTAGAATGGTCGGGCGGACAAAACCATTACAGATTCAACCAAATTTTATTAAATCCATACAGACGCTGCCCACGAACGGCTGAATCCTGTATTTTCCCTGGATCTGTACTGGTCCTTTGGGAGTGATCGCCGTGACCCTTTACGTCAACCTCGCCGAATTGCTGGGCACCCGCATCGAGCAGGGCTTCTACCGCCCCGGCGATAGGCTGCCTTCTGTACGGGCCTTGAGCGTGGAGCACGGGGTCAGTCTGAGCACCGTGCAGCAAGCGTATCGCGTGCTGGAAGACAACGGCCTGGCGATGCCGAAGCCCAAGTCCGGTTACTTTGTGCCCGCGAGCCGTGAGCTGCCGGCCTTGCCCGAAGTCGGCCGCCCGGCCCAGCGCCCGGTGGAAATTTCCCAGTGGGACCAGGTGCTCGAGTTGATTCGCGCAGTGCCGCGTAAAGATGTCATACAGATGGGCCGCGGCATGCCGGACGTGTTGTCGCCCACCCTCAAGCCCCTGCTGCGCAGCCTGGCCCGCGTCAGCCGGCGCCAGGATCTGCCAGGGTTGTATTACGACAACATCCTCGGCTGTATGGAATTACGCGAGCAAATCGCTCGACTGTCATTGGATTCCGGCTGCCAATTGACCGCCGAAGACATCGTGATCACCACCGGCTGCCATGAGGCGCTGTCCGCCAGCATCCGTGCCATTTGCGAGGCGGGGGATATCGTCGCAGTAGACTCGCCGAGCTTCCACGGCGCCATGCAAACCCTCAAGGGCCTGGGCATGAAAGCCCTGGAAATCCCTACGGACCCGCTCACCGGCATCAGCCTCGAAGCCCTGGAACTGGCCCTGGAACAGTGGCCGATCAAAATCATTCAGCTGACTCCCAACTGCAACAACCCCTTGGGCTACATCATGCCGGAGGCGCGCAAGCGAGCACTGCTGACCCTGGCTCAGCGCTTTGACGTGGCGATCATCGAAGACGATGTGTATGGCGAACTGGCCTACAGCTACCCGCGCCCGCGCACCATCAAATCCTTCGACGAAGATGGTCGCGTATTGCTCTGCAGCTCGTTCTCGAAAACCCTGGCACCGGGCCTGCGGATTGGCTGGGTCGCTCCGGGCCGCTACCTGGAGCGGGTGCTGCACATGAAATACATCAGCACCGGCTCCACCGCGACGCAGCCGCAGATCGCCATCGCTGAATTTCTCAAAGGCGGCCATTTCGAACCGCATTTGCGGCGGATGCGCACGCAATACCAACGTAATCGCGACTTGATGCTCGACTGGGTCAGCCGTTATTTCCCCGCCGGCACCCGCGCCAGCCGACCTCAAGGCAGCTTCATGCTGTGGATTGAGCTGCCGGAAGGCTTCGACACCCTCAAGCTCAACCGTGCGCTGATGGAACAAGGCGTACAAATCGCCGTGGGCAGTATCTTTTCAGCTTCCGGCAAGTACAGGAACTGCCTGCGCATGAACTACGCTGCCAAACCAACGCCGCAGATCGAAGAGGCGGTGCGCAAGGTCGGCGCCGCCGCGAGCAAGATGCTGGCCGACGCCGCCGACTGACCTTTCCCGGGAAATAGCCGTCATATGTCGACAACCGCCCTGATGTGGAAGCAGCGCCCTTGAAGACTCGACGGCTTTTAGCGTTTTTCCTGGCGGGCGCCCTGGCCCTGGGCGGCTGCGCTACGGTCGATGTGCCGCGCATCCCCAGCGACGCCCTGCCGGCGACGCAGTCGTCGTTCGGGCGCTCGATCCAGGCCCAGGCCGCGCCACATCAGGGCCGCTCCGGCTTTCGCTTGCTGCCCAACAGCAGCGAGGCGTTCATGGCCCGCGCCGAACTGATCCGCAACGCCCAGACCAGCCTCGACCTGCAGTACTACATCGTCCACGACGGCATCAGCACGCGCCTGCTCGTGGATGAACTGCTCAAGGCCGCCGACCGCGGCGTGCGCGTGCGCATCCTGCTGGACGACACCACCAGCGACGGCCTCGATCAGGTCATCGCCACCCTCGCCGCCCACCCCAACATTCAGATTCGCCTGTTCAACCCGCTGCACCTGGGGCGCAGCACCGGCGTGACACGGGCCGTGGGGCGCCTGCTCAACCTGTCGCGGCAACATCGCCGCATGCACAACAAGCTGTGGCTGGCGGACAACAGCGCAGCCATCGTCGGCGGGCGCAACCTGGGCGACGAATATTTCGACGCCGAACCGAACCTGAATTTCACCGATATCGACATGCTCAGCGTGGGACCGGTGGCCGAGCAACTGGGCCACAGTTTCGACCAGTACTGGAACAGCGCACTGAGCAAACCCATCAATGAGTTCGTCTCTAACCTGCCGTCCAAAGGCGACTTGAGCAAAGGGCGCCTGCGCCTGGAAGCATCACTGGCCCAATCGCGCCAACAGAACCACGCGCTCTACAACCGTCTACGCATCTACAAGACCGAACCGCGCCTGGACATCTGGCGCAGCGAGCTGATCTGGGCCTGGAATCAGGCACTGTGGGACGCCCCGAGCAAGGTACTCGCCAAGGCTGATCCAGACCCACGGCTGCTGCTGACCACCCAACTGGCGCCGGAGCTGGAAGGCGTCGACCATGAGCTGGTGATGATCTCGGCGTATTTCGTGCCGGGGCAGCCGGGCCTGGTGTACCTGACCGGGCGCGCGGACGCGGGCGTCTCGGTCAGCCTGCTGACCAACTCCCTCGAAGCCACCGACGTTCCGGCCGTACACGGCGGCTACGCACCCTATCGCAAGGCGCTGCTGGAGCACGGCGTGAAACTCTATGAGTTGCGCCGCCAACCGGGTGCGCCCGGCACAGGCAGCGGGCCACACCTGTTTCGTCGCGGCACGTTCCTTGGCTCGGACTCCAGCCTGCACAGCAAGGCGATGATTTTTGATCGGCAGAAAGCGTTTATCGGCTCGTTCAACTTCGACCCGCGCTCGGTGCTGTGGAACACCGAAGTCGGCGTGCTGGTGGACAGCCCGGAGCTGGCCGAGCATGTGCGCAACCTGGCGCTGCAAGGCATGGCGCCAGCATTGAGCTACGAAGCAAAACTACAGGATGGCCAGGTGGTGTGGACGACCGAGGATAACGGGCAACTGCACACCCTGACCCGCGAGCCCGGCAGTTGGTGGCGCCGCTTCAATGCCTGGTTCGCCACCTCTGTCGGCCTGGAACGCATGCTGTAAAACCCTAGCAGTACCAGTATCAGGCCGATTGCACGACGCCAAACGCGCCCTGGCGCAACAACAGCACCACCAACCCAAGTGCCCCTGCCGCCATCAGCCACGGCAATGCCTGCCCGCTGACCCACTGACTGCCCGCACCGGCCACCAACGGCCCGATCAAGCAACCGATGCCCCAGAGTTGCGCCACGTGGGCATTGGCGCGCACCAGCGCATCGTCGCGGTAACGCTCGCCAATCAGGATCAACGACAACGTAAACAACCCGCCCGCACTGGCGCCGAACAGCACCCACACCAGCCAGATCAACGGCGTGTGCAACAACAACGGAATCGCCAGGCTCGACGCCAGCAACACGAGGGCGCAACTCAAGAACAGCGTGCGGCGCGGCAGGCAGTCGGCCAGTGCGCCGATGGGCAACTGCAGCAACGCGTCGCCCACCACCACCGTACTGACCATCACCAGGGCGACCTCGGCCGTGAAGCCCTGTTGCAGGCAATACACCGGCAGCAGCGTCAGAATCATCGCCTCGAACGCAGCGAACAACGCCACCGCCCAGGCAATCACCGGCAGGCTCCGGCAAAAGCGCCACAGCTCGGCAAACGTCACGCTGAAGGACTCGGCGGTCGGCGCCCCGGAACGCCCCAGCAACAGCAACGGCGCCAGCGTCAACAGGCCTACGCCCACCCAGAACCCATAATCATGGTCGGTGCCCAGCAGGCCCAACAGCAGCGGCCCCGACAGTTGGCTCAGCGCATAGGTGCAGCCATACAGCGCCACCAGCCGGCCACGCCATTGCTCCACCACCAACTGGTTGATCCAGCTTTCACCCAGGATAAACACGATGGTCAGGATCACCCCGATCATCAGCCGCAGCACCAACCACACCGGGTAGCTTGGCAGGATCGCCAGCAGGCCGATGGACACCGCCCCCGCCCACAGGCACAAGCGCATCAGATGGGCGGTGCCCAGCCAGGACGCCAGCCGGCTGGAGACCTTCGCCCCCAACAGCACGCCGAAGGCCGGCATCGCGGCCATCACGCCGATGGCGAAGCTGCCGTAGCCCCAGCCTTCCAGGCGCAGGGATACCAACGGCATGCTGACGCCCAACGCCAGGCCGACGCTGAGCACCGAGGCCAGGACGGCGAAATAAGTCGCCCAACGCATTTCCACGCTCCTGTGGATAACTACTTTCAGGGTTGTAAACGAACTGTAGGAGCGAGCTTGCTCGCGAAGAACGCCAACGATAACGCGTACTGTCTGGTTGAACGCGGTGTCTTTGAGTTCTTCGCGAGCAAGCTCGCTCCTACAGGGGACCTGCGGTGTTGCTTAGAGCTTGATCCAGGTCGCCTTCAGCTCGGTGTACTTGTCGAACGCATGCAGCGACTTGTCGCGACCGTTACCCGACTGCTTGAAGCCGCCAAACGGCGCGGTCATGTCACCGCCGTCGTACTGGTTGACCCACACGCTACCGGCGCGCAAGGCTTTGGCGGTGAGGTGCGCCTTGGAGAGATCCGCCGTCCACACCGCTGCGGCCAGGCCGTATTGGGTGTCGTTGGCGATGGCGATGGCTTCTTCGGCGCTGTCGAAGGTGAGCACCGAGAGCACCGGGCCGAAGATTTCTTCCTGGGCAATCTTCATGGCGTTGGTTACGCCGTCGAAAATCGTCGGTTCGACGTAGGTGCCGCCGGTCTCTTCAAGGATGCGCTTGCCGCCGGCCACCAATTTGGCGCCGTCGGCGTGGCCGGCTTCGATGTAGGACAGCACGGTGTTCATCTGTTGAGTGTCCACCAGCGCGCCGACGTTCGTGGCCGGGTCCAGCGGGTTGCCTGGCTTCCAGCCCTTCAGCGCAGCGATCACCAGCGGTAGGAATTTATCCTTGATGGAACGCTCCACCAGCAGGCGCGAACCGGCGGTGCAGACTTCGCCCTGGTTGAAGGCAATGGCACCGGCGGCAGATTCGGCGGCGGCTTGCAGGTCCGGGGCATCGGCAAACACGATGTTCGGGCTCTTGCCGCCGGCCTCCAGCCATACACGCTTCATGTTCGATTCACCGGAGCGGATCAACAGTTGTTTGGCAATTTTGGTGGAGCCGGTGAACACCAGGGTGTCGACATCCATGTGCAGCGCCAGCGCGTTACCCACGGTGTGGCCATAACCCGGCAGCACGTTGAATACGCCTTTTGGAATACCGGCCTCAACGGCCAGGGCCGCGATGCGGATGGCGGTCAGCGGGGATTTTTCGGACGGTTTGAGGATGACGGAGTTACCGGTGGACAGCGCCGGCCCGAGTTTCCAGCAAGCCATCATCAGCGGGAAGTTCCACGGCACGATGGCGCCGACCACACCGATCGGCTCACGGGTCACCAGACCCAATTGATCGTGAGGGGTGGCGGCAACCTCATCGTAAATTTTGTCGATTGCCTCGCCGCTCCAGCTCAGGGCATTCGCCGCGCCAGGTACGTCGATGTTCAGGGCATCGCTGATCGGCTTGCCCATGTCCAGGGTTTCCAGCAGCGCCAGCTCTTCGGCATTGGCCTTGAGCAACGCAGCGAAACGGATCATGGTGGCCTTGCGCTTGGCCGGCGCCAGGCGCGACCAGACACCGGAATTGAACGTGGCGCGGGCATTTTCCACGGCGCGCTGGGCGTCGGCGACGTCACAACTGGCAACGCTGGTCAGCAGGCGGCCATCGACCGGGCTGATGCATTCAAACGTGTCGCCGGAAACCGCAGCGGTGTACTCGCCATTGATATAGGCGCGACCTTCGATCTTCAGGTCCTTGGCGCGTTGTTCCCAGTCGGCACGGGTCAGGGTGGTCATGCGAGTGTCCTCCTCTTATTGAATACAAGGGCCAGGCAATGTGCCCAGGCAGCCTCAAAGAATGCTTGCCCCACCAGCCATTTGTTCGGCTAAAGGCAGCTACCACCCTAAACCAGCGGCTGGGGATGTATCAATATATTTGACATAACGCCGGTAAACGCCCTTGCGATGTTCATTTTAATAAACATAGACTTTGGGCTCCCCAACCGCAGGCCAGACGGGACACGCACATGAGCATCCAGGACATCATCGATTTCAGCCAAGCCAAGACCGCCGCCGATCGCTATCGCCCTGCTGCCGAGAAAATCCTCAAGGGCGATCCCGAGCAGACGATCTACAACCACTACAACAGCCCGTGCGGCCAGATGAGCGCCGGGGTCTGGGAAGGTGAGGTCGGGCAGTGGAAGGTCAACTACACCGAGCATGAGTACTGCGAGATTGTGCAGGGGGTTTCCGTACTGCGCGATGCCGAGGGCAACGCCAAGACCTTGCGCGCCGGCGACCGCTTCGTGATCCCGGCCGGCTTCAGCGGCACCTGGGAAGTGCTGGAGCCCTGCCGCAAGATCTACGTGGTGTTCGAACAGAAAGCCTGATCAACAAATCCCACGCAAAAAAAAGCCCGCATCGTGAGATACGGGCTTTTTTTCACAAGGAAGAAAATCAATTACTTGATTTTGCCTTCTTTGTAGATCACGTGCTTGCGAACGCGCGGGTCGAACATTTTCTTTTCGAGCTTGTCCGGGGTAGTACGCTTGTTCTTGTCGGTAGTGTAGAAGTGACCAGTACCGGCGCTAGAGATCATTCGAATCAATTCACGCATGATAGAGCTCCTTAGATCTTGCCAGCGGCACGGATTTCGGCCAGCACGACAGTGATGCCACGCTTGTCGATGATGCGCATGCCTTTGGCAGATACACGCAGGCGAACAAAACGTTTCTCTTCTTCAACCCAGAAGCGGTGATGCTGCAGGTTCGGCAGGAAACGACGACGGGTTTTGTTATTTGCGTGGGAAATGTTATTCCCAGTCACCGGACCCTTACCGGTAACTTGACAGACTCTCGACATGCCTCAGCCCTCTAAAACCACATGCCCAACCCGGCATGGGTTGGCCGCTTAATCTCTCAGTCATTTGGCGCCAGGCGCCGCGTTTCTTTAGGGTCTTACCGGCTACACCTACAAGCGAAGGAACCGGGCCCCTAGAAAAGAGCGCTGCTTTATACCAGAAAGACCCAAGTGCAACAACAGCCCGTGTGTTTTTACCGGCGTAAATCTCGGCGACAGATGCCCGAACCGTTGCCAGGAGGGGCCGCTGCAATAGCCGACCGCTCGTCGCACAGAATGATTTACAACGCCCGCCGGCACCAAAAAGTACGCGGCGAAACGCGCTGAGGCGCCATCAAAACAGCATTTGAGGCAAAAGCACAGGCAAAAATGGACTAGTCATTTATCAATCAGACCACTACGGTAGGACTTTTCCAGACTGCACTCGCAGATGGGCCTTCGATCTGCACAGGAAACCGAACATGCGCCTCGCTGCCCTACCGCTTTTGCTAGCCCCTCTATTTATCGCGTCGCAGGCCTTGGCGGCGACCAATCTGAGCGTTTGTACCGAGGCCAGTCCCGAAGGGTTCGACGTGGTGCAGTACAACTCGCTGACCACCACCAACGCCTCGGCCGACGTGCTGATGAACAGCCTGGTGGACTATGACGCGGCCAGCGGCAAACTGGTGCCAAGCCTGGCGGACAGTTGGGAAGTGTCGCCGGACGGCCTGACCTACACCTTCCAATTGCACCCCAACGTAAAATTCCACCGCACCGACTATTTCACCCCAAGCCGCACCCTGACCGCCGAGGATGTACGCTTCAGCTTCGAGCGCATGCTCGACCCGGCCAACCCGTGGCACAAGATCGCCCAGAGCGGTTTCCCCCACGCTCAGTCCCTGCAATTGCCGACACTGATCAAGAAGATCGACGCCCTTGACCCGCTGACCGTGCGCTTCACCCTTGATCACGCCGACTCGACTTTCCTCGCCGCGCTGAGCATGGGTTTTGCCTCGATCTACCCGGCCGAATACGCCGACAAGCTGCTCAAGGCCGGCACCCCGGAGAAGCTCAACAGCCAGCCTATCGGTACGGGCCCGTTCATTTTCACGCGGTTCCAGAAAGATGCCGTAGTGCGCTACAAAGCCAACCCGGACTACTTCGCCGGCAAACCGGCTGTGGATAACTTGATCTTCGCCATCACCCCGGATGCGAACGTGCGCCTGCAGAAACTGCACCGCGACGAATGCCAGATCGCACTGTCACCCAAACCGCTGGATGTGGGCGAAGCCGAGAAAGACCCCGCACTCAAAGTGGAAAAAACCGCAGCATTCATGACCGCATTCGTCGCGATCAACAGCCAGCACCCGCCGCTGGACAAGCCTGAAGTGCGCCAAGCGATCAACCTGGCCTTCGACAAGAACAGCTATCTCAAAGCGGTGTTCGAAGGCACCGCCGAAGCCGCCAACGGCCCCTACCCGCCCAACACCTGGAGCTACGCCAAGGATTTGCCGGGTTATCCACAGGACATCGCCAAAGCCAAGCTGCTGCTGGAGCGCGCCGGGCTCAAGGACGGCTTCAAGACCACAATCTGGACACGCCCCACCGGCAGCCTGCTGAACCCCAACCCAAACCTCGGCGCGCAACTGCTGCAGGCGGACCTGGCCAAGGTCGGCATCCAGGCTGAGATCCGCGTGATCGAATGGGGCGAGCTGATTCGCCGCGCCAAGGCCGGCGAACACGACCTGCTGTTCATGGGCTGGGCCGGTGACAACGGCGACCCGGATAACTTCCTGACGCCGCAGTTCTCTTGCGCGGCGCTGAAATCCGGCACCAACTTTGCGCGCTATTGCGACCCGGCCCTGGACAAGCTCATCAGCGCCGGCAAGACCACCAGCGAGCAAGGAGTGCGCAGCAAGCTGTATCAACAGGCCCAGGCACAGATCCAGCAACAGGCTCTGTGGCTGCCGCTGGCGCACCCGACGGCGTTCGCCCTGGCCCGCAAGAATGTCGAGGGATACCAGGTGAGCCCGTTTGGGCGGCAGGATTTCTCCAAGGTCAGCGTCAAGCCCTGAGCGGCAAGCTGCAAGCCCACTTGAGGCTTGCAGCTGCTCCCCTCCTACATCCACCCGTATTCCGCCATCGACAATGGATCACCATCCCCCACGATGATGTGATCCAGCACCCGTACATCCACCACTTCCAAGGCTTTTTGCAGAATCTTGGTCAATTTTCGATCAGCCGCACTCGGCTCCACGCTCCCCGAAGGATGGTTGTGGCACAGGATCAACGCCGCCGCGTTGTACGCCAGGGCGCGCTTGACCACTTGCCGGGGGTAAACCACGGTGGCATCGATGGTGCCCTGGAACAACGCCTCGAAACCCAGTACCCGATGCTTTGAATCGAGAAACAGGCAGCCGAAAATCTCGTGAGGCTCGTGGCGCAACAGCGCCTTGAGGTAGTCACGCACAGCGACCGGGCTTTCCAGCACCGAGTCACCGCGCAACTGTTCGGCCAGGTGGCGCCGGGACATCTCCAGCACCGCCTGCAGTTGGGCAAACTTTGCCGGCCCCAGCCCCAACTGCTGGTTGAACAGCACCTGACTGGCCTCCAGCAACGGGCGCAGTCCACCGAACTGCGCGAGAAGATGGCGTGCCAGGTCCACTGCGCTTCGCCCGGTTACCCCGGTGCGCAGGAAGATTGCCAACAGTTCGGCGTCGGACAAACTCGCCGCGCCCCCCTCCAACAGTTTCTCTCGTGGCCGCTCTGCTGCCGGCCAATCACGAATACTCATCCCACCTCCCTGTGCATGTGTGCCGCTGTTGCCCGGCGGACGCTGTGTTATCGTAGCCGCTCTTTTTTGCATGCGATTTCACCTGGGGAGGGGGCGTCGCAGGCGTCACTGAACTGGCTTCACTGAACTGGAAAGGCAAACCAATGCAGCGTCTGTATCGGAAACGCATCGTTCTCGGCGTCGGCGGCGGCATTGCCGCCTACAAGAGCGCAGAACTGGTTCGCAGGCTTCTCGACCAGGGCGCCGAAGTGCGCGTGGTCATGACCCGCGGCGGCAGTGAGTTCATCACCCCGCTGACCATGCAGGCCTTGTCCGGCCACCCGGTTCACCTGGATCTGCTGGACCCGGCCGCCGAAGCCGCCATGGGCCATATCGAACTGGCCAAATGGGCCGATCTGGTGCTGATCGCCCCGGCCACCGCCGACCTGATCGCCCGCCTGGCGCAAGGCATCGCCGATGACCTGCTGACCACCCTGGTCCTGGCCACCGACGCCACCGTCGCCATCGCCCCGGCCATGAACCAGGCCATGTGGCGCGACCCGGCCACCCAAGCCAACACGCAACTCCTGCAAAGCCGTGGTCTCAAGGTGTTCGGCCCGGCCTCCGGCAGCCAGGCCTGCGGCGACGTCGGCATGGGCCGCATGCTCGAAGCCACCGACCTGGCGCTGTGCGCCGCCGAGTGCTTCCAGCACCTGGCCCTGACCGGCAAGCACGTGTTGATCACCGCCGGCCCGACCCAGGAAAACATCGACCCGGTGCGCTACATCACCAACCATAGCTCAGGGAAAATGGGCTTTGCCCTGGCTGAAGCGGCGGTTGAGGCAGGCGCGCGCGTGACGCTCATCACCGGCCCGGTGCATTTGCCGACCCCCGATCGCGTCACGCGAATCGACGTCGTCAGCGCCCGGGACATGTTGGCGGCCTGTGAGGCGGCCATTCCCTGCGACCTGTTTATCGCTTCGGCAGCGGTTGCGGATTACCGCCCGGAAGTCGTCGCCCCGCAAAAGCTCAAGAAAGACCCTACCAGCGGCGACGGCCTGCTCCTGCAAATGGTGCGCAACCCGGACATCCTGGCCACCATCGCCAGCCGCCCGGACCGCCCGTTCAGCGTCGGTTTCGCCGCCGAGACCGAGCACTTGCTGGACTACGCCGCTCGCAAATTGAAAGACAAAAATCTCGACCTGATCGTTGCCAATGATGTCGCCAACCCGAGCATCGGCTTCAACAGCGAGGAAAACGCCTGCAGCGTGATCGACCGCGACCTGCACGCCACCCTTTTCGCCCAGACCAGCAAGGGCAAGATTGCCCGCCAACTGATCTCTTTTATCGCCCAACGGCTGAACCAGGTTTAATTTACATGCACGCTTTGCAAGCCAAGATCCTCGACCCCCGCATCGGCACCGACTTCCCACTGCCGGCCTATGCCACACCGGGCTCCGCCGGCCTGGACCTGCGCGCCATGCTCAAGGAAGACACCGTCCTTGAGCCGGGCCAGACCCTACTGATTCCCACCGGCCTGTCGATCTACGTCGGCGACCCGGGCCTGGCGGCGCTGATCCTGCCGCGCTCCGGCCTCGGCCATAAGCACGGCATCGTGCTGGGCAACCTGGTCGGCCTGATCGACTCGGACTACCAGGGCGAGTTGATGGTGTCGTGCTGGAACCGTGGCCAGACCGCCTTCAACATCGTCGTCGGCGAGCGCATTGCGCAGTTGGTGCTGGTGCCGGTGGTGCAGGCGCACTTCGAACTGGTACAAGAATTCGACGCAACCCAGCGCGGTGCCGGCGGCTTTGGGCATTCCGGCAGTCACTGACCACGCTGAACCGGGGCGGACGCCACTGTCCGGCCCGGTCCGGCCCGACGCCACCGCATGGCCTTTCAGGATGAAGAATGCGCGGACCTGACGAACGATATTTTCTCAGTAAAATCAAAGCACTACCCGAACATAAGCGCGGAGCGGATGCTCCGATGGCCTTTTTGCACCACGAACTCTGCACCGAAAACGCCGTCATACCCTTCAGTTTAAGCCTGCCGGTCAGCCGCATTAAGGCCAGCCTTGCCTCTCTCAGATGGAGTTTCCCCCGCGATGAGTACCGCCGCCCGAGTAGCACCGACCTTTCCCGACAGCATCTTCCGCGCCTATGACATCCGTGGTGTGGTGCCCAAGACCCTGACCGCCGAAACCGCTTACTGGATTGGCCGCGCCATCGGCGCCCAAAGCCTGGCCCAGGATGAGCCAAACGTTTCGGTTGGCCGTGACGGCCGCCTGTCCGGCCCCGAGTTGGTGGAACAATTGATCCAGGGCCTGGCCGACAGCGGTTGCCATGTCAGCGACGTCGGCCTGGTGCCGACCCCGGCGCTGTACTACGCCGCCAACGTGCTGGCCGGCAAATCCGGGGTGATGCTCACCGGCAGCCACAACCCTTCGGACTACAACGGCTTCAAGATCGTCATCGCCGGCGACACCCTGGCCAACGAACAGATCCAGGCCCTGCACACACGCCTGAAAACCAACAACCTGACCAGCGGCAAAGGCAGCATCACCAAGGTCGACATTCTTCAGCGCTACTCCGACGAAATCACCGGTGACGTCAAACTCGCACGTCGCCTGAAAGTGGTGGTGGACTGCGGCAACGGCGCGGCCGGCGTGATCGCCCCGCAACTGCTCGAAGCCCTGAACTGCGAAGTGGTGCCGTTGTTCTGCGACGTCGACGGCAACTTCCCCAACCACCACCCGGACCCGGGCAAGCCTGAAAACCTGGTGGACCTGATCGCCAAGGTCAAGGAAACCGGGGCCGACGTAGGCCTGGCCTTCGACGGCGACGGCGACCGCGTGGGCGTGGTGACCAACACCGGCGAAAACGTATTCGCCGACCGCCTGCTGATGCTGTTTGCCCGTGATGTGCTGGCGCGCAACCCGAATGCCGAAATCATCTTCGACGTGAAATGCACCCGTCGCCTGACGCCGCTGATCAAGGAGTACGGCGGTCGCCCGCTAATGTGGAAGACCGGTCATTCGTTGATCAAAAAGAAAATGAAAGAAACCGGCGCGCTGCTGGCCGGCGAAATGAGCGGCCACGTGTTCTTCAAAGAGCGTTGGTTCGGGTTTGACGACGGCATTTACAGCGCCGCTCGTCTGCTGGAGATCCTCAGCAAGGAAAAATCCACGGCGCAGGAGCTGTTTCAGACCTTCCCGAATGATATTTCTACGCCAGAGATCAATATCCATGTGACCGAAGAGAGCAAATTCAGCATCATTGACGCATTGCACGATGCGCAATGGGGCGAAGGCGCCAACCTGACCTCCATTGATGGTGTGCGAGTCGATTACGCCAAAGGCTGGGGCCTGGTTCGCGCGTCCAACACCACACCGGTGCTGGTGCTGCGTTTCGAGGCGGATACCGAGGCTGAGTTGCAGCGCATCAAGGACGTGTTCCACGCCCAGTTGAAACGTGTTGCCCCTGATCTCCAATTACCGTTCTGATTTTTTTGCACCGGAGCCCTGAATGACCCTCGAACGCGAAGCCGCTGCCAACACCGCCAAGGTCCTGTCCGAAGCGCTGCCCTACATTCGACGCTACGTCGGCAAGACGCTGGTGATCAAATACGGCGGCAATGCGATGGAAAGCGACGAGCTGAAAACCGGCTTTGCCCGCGATATCGTGCTGATGAAAGCCGTGGGGATCAACCCGGTGGTGGTCCACGGCGGCGGCCCGCAGATCGGCGATCTGCTCAAGCGCTTGTCGATCGAAAGTCACTTCATCGATGGCATGCGTGTCACTGACGCGCAGACCATGGACGTGGTGGAGATGGTCCTCGGCGGCCAGGTGAACAAAGACATCGTCAACCTGATCAACCGCCACGGCGGCAGCGCGATTGGCCTGACCGGCAAGGACGCGGAGCTGATCCGCGCGAAAAAACTGACCGTGACCCGTCAGACGCCGGAAATGACCCAGCCGGAAATCATCGACATCGGCCAGGTGGGCGAAGTGATCGGTATCAACACCGACTTGCTGAACCTGCTGGTCAAAGGCGATTTCATCCCGGTTATCGCACCGATCGGCGTGGGCGCCAACGGTGAGTCCTACAACATCAACGCCGACCTGGTGGCCGGCAAAGTGGCCGAAGCGCTGAAGGCTGAAAAGCTGATGCTGCTGACTAACATTGCGGGCTTGATGGACAAGCAAGGCAAGGTGCTGACCGGCCTGACCACCCAACAAGTGGACGAGTTGATCGCCGATGGCACCATCTACGGCGGCATGCTGCCGAAGATCCGTTGTGCGCTGGAAGCGGTACAGGGCGGCGTCGGCAGCTCACTGATCCTTGATGGCCGCGTACCGAATGCGATCCTGCTGGAAATCTTCACCGATACCGGTGTGGGCACGCTGATCAGTAATCGCAAGCGTCCTTAAACACAAAAAGCCCCACCCTCTGTAGGAGCGAGCTTGCTCGCGAAAAACGTAAAGGCGCCGCGTTCATCCAGAATAAACGCGTCATCGTTGGCGTTCTTCGCGAGCAAGCTCGCTCCTACAGGGGTGGGGCTTTTTGTTGTGCGGCGGTTACTGGACGCCGAATTGCTCGCGGTACGCCCGCACCGCCGGCAAATGCTGCTTGAGCTGCGGATCGTCTTCGAGGAACTGCAACACCTGGTTCAACGACACGATGCTCACCACCGGGATGCCGAAATCGCGCTCCACTTCCTGGATCGCCGACAATTCACCATTGCCGCGCTCCTGGCGGTTCAAGGCGATCAGCACGCCTGCCGCCTTGGCACCCTCCTGGGACGCGATGATCTGCATCACTTCACGGATGGCGGTGCCTGCAGTGATCACGTCGTCGATGATCAGCACGTTGCCGGTCAGCGGCGCGCCCACCAGGCTACCGCCTTCGCCATGGGCCTTGGCTTCCTTGCGGTTGAAGCACCACGGCAGATCGCGCCCATGGTGTTCAGCCAACGCCACGGCCGTCGCGGCGGCCAGGGGGATGCCCTTGTAGGCCGGACCGAACAGAACGTCGAAGGAAATACCGCTTTCAACGATGGCTGCCGCGTAGAAACGCCCCAGCTGAGCCAGGGCCGAACCCGAGTTGAACAAGCCTGCATTGAAGAAATACGGGCTGGTGCGCCCGGACTTGAGGGTGAACTCACCGAAGCGCAAAACACCGCGATCGATGGCAAAACGAATGAAATCGCGTTGATACGCCTGCATGAAAAAAACCTCAGATACCACGGCTTTAGCTAATTAGGTAGACGGCGTGTATCATACACGCACGCGATTTTTGGGGCCATTTATGCGGATCATCAGTGTGAACGTTAATGGTATTCAGGCTGCAGTCGAGCGTGGTTTGCTCAGTTGGCTGCAAGCCCAGAATGCCGACGTCATCTGCCTGCAGGACACCCGCGCCTCCGCCTTTGAACTGGACGATCCAGCCTTCCAACTGGATGGCTACTTCCTTTATGCCTGCGATGCCGAAGTGCCCACCCAAGGTGGCGTGGCTTTGTACTCGCGGTTGCAACCCAAGGCGGTCATCAGCGGCCTCGGCTTCGAGACAGCCGACCGCTACGGGCGCTACCTGCAAGCCGATTTCGACAAGGTCAGCATCGCGACCTTGCTGCTCCCTTCGGGGCAGAACGGCGATGAAGACTTGAACCAGAAGTTCAAGCTAATGGACGACTTCGCCCGTTATCTGGATAAACAGCGACGCAAACGTCGCGAGTACATTTATTGTGGCTCGCTGTACGTGGCGCAACAGAAGCTGGATATCAAGAACTGGCGCGACAGCCAGCAATCCCCGGGCTTCCTGGCGCCGGAACGGGCCTGGATGGACGAGATTGTCGGCAACATGGGCTATGTCGATGCCCTGCGCGAAGTCAGCCGTGAAGGCGACCAGTACAGCTGGTGGCCCGACAACGAACAGGCTGAGATGCTCAACCTGGGCTGGCGTTTCGACTACCAGCTGCTGACCCCGGGTCTGCGCCGCTTTGTGCGCAGCGCACGCCTGCCGCGCCAGCCGCGCTTCTCGCAGCACGCGCCGCTGATCGTGGACTACGACTGGACACTGACCATCTGAGGTCTTTGCCCAGGCACAAAAAAAACCGACATCGCTGTCGGTTTTTTTGTGCGCGCCTGGTTACTTGATCAGCCGCCAGGTCCACGGGTAGCGGTAGGCCGTGCCGTTGTTGGCCTTGATCCCGCCAATGATCGTCAGCACCAATGCCGCGACCACCAGGATCAACATCAACAGAAAGCCGATCACCACAAACCCGAGCACCATGCAGACCAGCCAGGCGATGGCCACGGTGATCTGGAAATTCAGGGCTTCCTTGCCCTGATCATCGATCAGCGGGTCCATGTCCTTCTTGATCTGCCACAGGATCAACGGCCCCAACAGGCTGCCGAAAGGGAACACCAACCCCAGAAACGCCGCGAAGTGACACAACATCGCCCACTGGCGCACTTCCTTGGACGGTGCCGGAACCGGCAATTGGCTGTCACTCATGGCGCTTCTCCTTGAAGCTGGCTCAGTCGGCCAGCGCGGCGTTCTGCAGCTCGAAAATCTCGGTCATGCCTTTCTGCGCCAGGGCCAGCATGGCATTCAGCTCTGCCGGCTGGAATGGCGCACCTTCGGCGGTACCCTGCACTTCGATGAAACCACCGGTGCTGGTCATCACCACGTTCAGGTCGGTCTCGGCGGCCGAGTCTTCCAGGTAGTCCAGGTCCAGCACAGGCTCGCCCTGGTACATGCCCACCGACACAGCGGCGATCATCTGCTTGAGCGGGTCGCCGCCCTTCAGGCCGCCACGTTTCTTGATCACTTTCAGCGCGTCGACGAGTGCAACCATGGCACCGGTGATGGAGGCAGTACGCGTGCCGCCGTCGGCCTGGATCACGTCGCAGTCGACATACAGGGTCACGTCGCCCAGCTTGGACATGTCCAGCGCAGCGCGCAACGAACGGCCGATCAGGCGCTGGATTTCCAGGGTACGGCCGCCTTGCTTGCCACGGCTGGCTTCACGCTGGTTACGCTCGCCGGTGGCACGCGGCAGCATGCCGTATTCGGCGGTCAACCAACCCTGGCCCTGGCCCTTGAGGAAACGCGGCACGCCGTTTTCGACGCTGACGGTGCAGATCACCTTGGTATCGCCAAACTCGACCAGTACAGATCCCTCGGCGTGTTTGGTGTAGTTGCGGGTGATGCGGATCGAGCGGAGCTGATCGGCAGCGCGACCACTTGGACGTTTCATAGGGGATACCTGTACGGAGGACGAAAAACTGCCGAGCATTATAGAGCCGCGAGCCGATTCGGGGCACGTCTAAAAAATCCGGTTACGAATCGTCGACTGGCGGTGCTTTGTCAGTGCCAGGGTTTGGGGCCAATCGTCCCACTGCGCTACACTCCTGCGCCTTCGCAGCCTGTCGGCTTCAATTTACCTATCAGCCCGCTATCGCGGGACTGCAACGCGAGGTACCTCCATGGTGCACAGCATGACCGCCTTCGCCCGCGTCGAAAAAGCCGGCGCCCAAGGCACCCTGAGCTGGGAACTGCGCTCGGTCAACAGCCGCTACCTGGAGCCGCACCTGCGCCTGCCGGAATCGTTCCGCGACCTCGAAGGCGCGGTACGTGAGGCACTGCGCCAGGGCATTTCCCGCGGCAAGCTGGAATGCACCCTGCGCTTTACCGAGGAAACCACCGGCAAACCGCTGCAGGTCGACCGCGAGCGCGCCGCGCAACTGGTCGCCGCCGCCGAAACCATCGCCGGCCTGATCAAACAGCCGGCCGCGCTGAACCCGCTGGAAGTACTGGCCTGGCCCGGCGTGCTGGTGGCTGACGCCAGCGACCCGCAAGCCCTCAATGCCGAAGCCCTTGCCCTGTTCACCCAGGGCTTGAAGGAACTCAAGGCCGGCCGCGAGCGCGAAGGCGCCGAACTGGCCCGGCTGATCAACGAGCGCTTGACCTCGATTGAAGCCGACGTGGTCACCCTGCGCGAGCTGGTGCCGCAGATGCTCGCGACCCAGCGCCAGAAGGTCCTCGACCGCTTCGCCGATATGAAGGCCGACCTCGATCCGGTGCGCCTGGAGCAGGAAATGGTCCTGCTGGCGCAGAAGAGCGACGTCGCCGAAGAGCTCGACCGCCTGAGTACCCACATCCTTGAAGTACGCCGCGTGCTCAAGTCCGGCGGCGCCGCTGGTCGGCGCCTGGACTTCCTGATGCAAGAACTCAACCGCGAAGCCAATACACTGGGCTCCAAGGCGTTCGATCCGCGCAGCACCACGGCGGCGGTCAACCTCAAAGTGTTGATCGAGCAGATGCGCGAACAAGTACAGAATATTGAGTAAGGCAACCTCCATGACCCACAGCACCGGCACCCTTTACATCATTTCCGCCCCTTCGGGCGCGGGCAAGAGCAGCCTGGTCAAGGCCTTGACCGAGGCTGAAGAACAGATCCGCATCTCGGTGTCCCACACCACCCGCGCCATGCGTCCGGGCGAGGTGAACGGCGTCCACTATCACTTCGTCGAGCGCACCGAATTCGTCAAGATGATCGAGCACGGCGCCTTCCTTGAGCGCGCCGAAGTGTTCGGCAACCTCTATGGCACGTCGCAAAGCCACCTGCAACAAACCCTGGATGAAGGCCACGACCTGATCCTGGAGATCGACTGGCAGGGCGCCGAACAAGTGCGCCAACTGATGCCCAAGGCGCGGTCGATCTTCATCCTGCCGCCGTCGCTCGAAGCCTTGCACGAACGCCTGACCAACCGAGGCCAGGACAGCCACGCGATCATCGAAGGCCGCATGCGTGAAGCCGTCAGCGAAATGAGCCACTACGTCGACTACGACTACCTGATCATCAATGACGATTTTGCCCACGCGCTGGACGATTTGAAGGCGATTTTCCGCGCCAATCAGCTCCAGCAGAAGCGCCAACAGCAGCGTTTTGGTAAATTATTGGCCGAACTGCTCGGTTGATTAGCTCTTCCCAAAATAGCTGCGAGGGCCTTACATTGGCACTTGCAGCGGTTTTGCGAGGGCCTGGGAGAAATCAGCGCTTCCCTAAACGCTGGTGATTTTTTAAACTGTTTAGTCCGCTCGCCCAACCGGGCAGCGCGCATCTTGCATTCGCTCCGAGGAATATCATGGCCCGCGTAACCGTTGAAGACTGCCTAGACCACGTGGCAAACCGCTTTGAGCTGGTCATGCTCTCTACCAAGCGTGCCCGTCAACTGGCCACTGGCGGCAAAGAGCCCCTGGTCCAGTGGGAAAACGACAAGCCTACCGTTGTCGCCCTGCGTGAAATCGCTGAAGGCCTGATGAGCTACGAGTTCATCGCCAACGCCGAAATCGTTGAAGACGAACCGCTGTTTGCCGCGTTCGAAGGCGAGTCCAACGAGGACGCCTAAGCCTATGCCTGGTCGACGTAGCACGGCACGGTGTCAATGCCCGCGGCAGGAGCTCATCCTTTGCCGAGCATAGACGCCCTCGCCGATCGCTTATCGACCTACCTCGGCCCAGACCAGGTCAACCTGGTCCGCCGAGCGTATTTCTACGCCGAACAAGCCCACGACGGCCAACGCCGCCGCAGCGGCGAGGCGTATGTCACCCATCCTCTTGCGGTGGCCAATATTCTGGCCGACATGCACATGGACCATCAGAGCCTGATGGCCGCGATGCTGCATGACGTGATCGAAGACACCGGCATCGCCAAAGAAGCGCTCTGCGCGCAATTTGGCGACACCGTGGCCGAACTGGTCGATGGGGTCAGCAAACTGACCCAGATGAACTTCGAGACCAAGGCCGAAGCCCAGGCGGAAAACTTCCAGAAGATGGCGATGGCCATGGCCCGGGATATCCGGGTGATTCTGGTCAAGCTCGCCGACCGGCTGCACAACATGCGCACGCTGGAAGTGCTGTCCGGCGAAAAACGCCGGCGCATCGCCAAGGAAACGCTGGAAATCTACGCGCCCATCGCCAACCGGCTGGGCATGCACGCCATTCGTATCGAATTCGAAGACCTCGGTTTCAAGGCCATGTACCCGATGCGTTCGGCGCGCATCTACCAGGCGGTCAAGCGCGCCCGGGGCAACCGCAAGGAAATCGTCAACAAGATCGAAGAGTCCCTGAGCCATTGCCTGGCGATCGACGAGATCGAGGGCGAGGTCAGCGGGCGGCAGAAGCACATCTACGGCATCTACAAGAAGATGCGCGGCAAGCGCCGGGCCTTCAACGAGATCATGGACGTGTATGCGTTCCGGATCATCGTCGACAAGGTCGACACCTGCTACCGCGTACTGGGCGCTGTACATAATTTGTACAAACCCCTGCCGGGACGCTTCAAGGACTACATTGCCATTCCCAAGGCCAACGGCTATCAGTCGCTGCATACCACGCTGTTCGGTATGCATGGGGTGCCGATCGAGATCCAGATCCGCACTCGGGAAATGGAAGAGATGGCCAACAACGGCATCGCCGCCCATTGGCTGTACAAGTCCAGCGGCGACGAGCAGTCCAAAGGCACCCACGCCCGCGCCCGCCAGTGGGTCAAAGGCGTGCTGGAAATGCAGCAACGTGCGGGCAACTCCCTGGAATTCATCGAAAGCGTGAAGATCGACCTGTTCCCGGACGAGGTCTACGTGTTCACGCCCAAGGGCCGGATCATGGAGCTGCCAAAAGGCTCCACGGCGGTCGACTTTGCCTACGCCGTACACACCGATGTCGGCAACAGTTGCATCGCCTGCCGCATCAACCGGCGCCTGGCCCCGCTGTCGGAACCGCTGCAAAGCGGCTCCACCGTGGAGATCGTCAGCGCACCGGGCGCCCGGCCGAACCCGGCATGGCTCAACTTCGTGGTCACCGGCAAGGCGCGTACTCATATTCGTCACGCCTTGAAACTGCAGCGCCGCTCCGAGTCCATCAGCCTGGGCGAACGCTTGTTGAACAAGGTGCTCAACGGTTTCGACAGCGCCCTGGAGAAGATCCCCGGCGAACGCGTGCAAGCGATGCTCAACGAGTACCGCCAGGAAACCATCGAAGACCTGCTCGAAGACATCGGCCTGGGCAACCGCATGGCCTATGTGGTCGCCCGTCGCCTGCTCGGCGAAGGCGAGCAATTGCCAAGCCCGGAAGGTCCGCTGGCGATTCGCGGCACCGAGGGCCTGGTGCTCAGCTACGCCAAGTGCTGCACGCCGATCCCGGGCGACCCGATTGTCGGTCACCTGTCGGCGGGCAAAGGCATGGTGGTCCACCTGGACAACTGCCGCAATATCAGCGAAATCCGCCACAACCCGGAAAAATGCATCCAGCTCTCGTGGGCCAAGGATGTCACCGGTGAATTCAACGTCGAGCTGCGGGTAGAGCTGGAGCACCAACGCGGCCTGATCGCCCTGCTGGCCAGCAGCGTCAACGCGGCCGACGGCAATATCGAAAAAATCAGCATGGACGAGCGCGATGGTCGCATCAGCGTGGTCCAACTGGTGGTCAGCGTACACGACCGCGTACACCTGGCCCGCGTGATCAAGAAACTGCGCGCCTTGACCGGTGTGATCCGCATCACCCGCATGCGTGCATAGCCCACCTCTTACAAGGAGTCATTCATGACCAAGACTGTTATCACCAGCGACAAAGCCCCAGCCGCCATCGGCACCTACTCCCAGGCGATCAAGGCGGGCAACACCGTCTACATGTCCGGCCAGATCCCGCTGGACCCAAAGACCATGGAACTGGTTGAAGGCTTCGAAGCACAAACCGTACAGGTCTTCGAAAACCTCAAGTCGGTCGCCGAAGCTGCCGGTGGTTCGTTCAAGGACATCGTCAAGCTGAACATCTTCCTCACCGACCTGAGCCACTTCGCCAAGGTCAACGAGATCATGGGCAAGTACTTCGAACAGCCTTACCCAGCCCGCGCCGCCATCGGCGTTGCTGCCCTGCCAAAGGGCGCACAGGTTGAGATGGACGCGATTCTGGTCATCGAGTAAAACACCCGGCGCAGCCTCCACAGGCTGCGCCGACTTCGTTTTAAAAGGATTTCATGATGCGCAAAGCGCTAGTAGCCTCTTCGTTGCTCGCCCTGTTGCTCGGCGGCTGCGCCAGCAACCCTGCCGACCTGGATGTGAGCGGCACCTGGATCAACCAGGTTGCCATCGACGCGGCAGCCAAGGGCGGCCCTTTGCGTGAAGCACTGCAGAGCTTTGGTCCGAACCTCGAATGGGACGTCAACACCAAGGCTTTGCAGGCCCGCTACTACAACGGTTTTGAAGTAGCGGAAGGCAAGTTGCTCAGTGAGAAGCCTGGCGCCTGGAGCGTCGACTTTTACGGCAGCGCCGCCACTGAACTCAAGCGCAAAAGCAGGCAACTGCTGCAAGTGGCCAACGACAATGAGCCCGAACAGCTGTTTGCCCGCGCCAAGGAACCCGCACCGGAAGGCGCGCCATTGGGCGCCAACTTCGAGCGCGCGCTGTACGCCGCTTATATGGGCGGCGACTGGAAAATAGCCAGCGGCAATGGTGAAGGCGCCATCGTGCAGTTCCAGGCCAACGGCCAAGTCGCCGGCCTGCCGGGCGCCGATCGATATTCGTTGTGCCTGGCGGGTGATTGCGCCTCCATGAGCGGCGGCTACGACAGCATGTGGCTGCAACAGCACGGCGTGGGTAATCCGTGGATCTTTGCACGCAAGGGCAAGCAACTGGAAATCTTCCAGGCGATCAACACCGCGCAGGCTGATGAAGTGCCCTCGTTTACACCAGGGCCACGCCAGTGGTTACTGGAAAAACAATAACCGCCATCACACAGATCTGAATGTGGGAGGAGCTTGCTCCCTCCCACCCTTTCTGAACGCGGCTCAGCCCTTCAGGATCGCCGCATAGCCTTCACGATAACTCGGATACGTCGGCACCCAGCCCAACGCCTTCGCCCGGGCGTTGCTGCATTGCTTGCTCCCGGCACGGCGCACACTGGCGTCCTCGGACCACTGCGTCACACCCAGGTAATCGCGCAACCAGGCCACCACCTCGGCCAGCGGCGCCGGCGCGTCATCAACACCGATATAGATCTGATCCAGCGAACCGCCCTGCTCCACATGCCGCAACAAAAACGCCAGCAGGCCCGCCGCATCATCGGCGTGAATCCGATTGCCATATAAGGGCGGATCGATCGCCACGCGATAACCCTGGCGCACCTGAGTCAGCAGCCACTCACGGCCCGGCCCATAGATCCCCGTCAACCGCACGATGCTCGCCGGAATGCCGCTGTTCAGCGCCACTTGCTCGGCCTCCAGCATCACCTGCCCGGAATAGCCTTTTGCCTGGGTCTCAGACGTCTCGTCGACCCATTCGCCCTGCTGCTGCCCATACACACTGCTGCTGGACACAAATAGCAGATGCTTGGGCTCCTGGCCGTAATCCGTCAACCACTCCAACACATGCTGCAACCCTTGCACATACGCGGCGCGATAACCGGCTTCGTCGTGATCCGTCGCCGCCGCGCAATACACCAGGTAATCCACCCCGCCAATCGGCCAGGTGTCAGGGCAATCCTTATTGAACAGGTCACCGGCAATGCCGATCACGCCGTCGGGCAGGCGCGAAATATCGCGCCGCAGGCCATGAACCTCCCATTCCGAGGCGAGTAATTGGCTGGCCAGCCGGCTCCCCACATCGCCACAACCGGCAATCACAACAGAAGGCGCAGACATCACAAAACTCCGAACTGAAAGGTCTAGATTAGCCGTCACAAGAGACCAGCGGCCAGAAAAAGGGCAAATAAAGTTACTGCATTGCTTCTGTTAACAAGAATTACTTGCAATAATAACGACCCATTTGTCCTCGACCTCATAGGGTCTGGAAGGACGATCACTCATTTTTTTCTCTTAGGTCCGGCCAGCATGACACGTCATACAAACCCCGCTTCGCCAACCAGGCTTCACAGTCCGTCTCGCGCCTGGCGCGCGATTGCTGCGTTGCTGTTCAGCGTACTGCTGGCACCGACCGCCGCATTCGCTGATGCCACCGCACCGGCTGCTCCAGTTGCTGCCGAACAAAATGCTGCCGCCCCCGCCGCAGCGCCGGCCCAGGCTGCAGCGCCGGCCACCGCCGACGAACCCGGCGTAGTGCTGGAAGAGAACAACACCCTCGGCATGGCCCACGACCTGTCGCCGTGGGGCATGTACCAAAACGCCGACGTGGTGGTGAAAGCCGTGATGATCGGCCTGGCCATCGCCTCGATCATCACTTGGACCATCTGGATCGCCAAAGGCTTCGAGCTGCTGGGCGCCAAGCGCCGCCTGCGCGGCGAAATCGTCCACCTGAAAAAGGCCACCACCCTCAGGGAAGCGAGCGAGAGCGCGACCAAGAAGGGCACCCTGGCCAATACGCTGGTACACGACGCGCTGGAAGAAATGCGCCTGTCGGCCAACACCCGCGAAAAAGAAGGTATCAAGGAGCGCGTGGCGTTCCGTCTGGAGCGCCTGGTGGCAGCCTGCGGTCGTAACATGAGCAGCGGCACCGGCGTGCTGGCGACCATCGGCTCCACTGCGCCGTTCGTCGGCCTGTTCGGCACCGTGTGGGGCATCATGAACAGCTTCATCGGCATCGCCAAAACCCAGACCACCAACCTCGCCGTCGTCGCTCCCGGCATCGCCGAAGCCCTGCTGGCGACCGCCCTGGGCCTGGTTGCCGCGATTCCTGCGGTGGTGATCTACAACGTCTTCGCCCGTTCGATTGCCGGCTACAAGGCCCAGGTATCGGACGCGTCGGCAGAAGTCTTGCTGCTGGTCAGCCGCGACCTCGATCACCTGCCTACCGAGCGCAGCTCGCAACCGCACATGGTGAAAGTGGGGTAATCGGCCATGGGCCTGCATTTGAATCAAGGCGACGACGAACTCGTCGAGAACCACGAAATCAACGTCACGCCGTTTATCGACGTGATGCTGGTGCTGCTGATCATCTTCATGGTGGCGGCACCGTTGGCCACCGTGGATATCAAGGTCGACCTGCCCGCGTCCAGCGCCAAGCCTGCGCCGCGGCCGGAGAAACCGATTTTCCTCAGCGTCAAGGCGGACCAGCGCCTGTTCCTGGGCGAAGAAGAAGTCAAAACCGAAACCCTGGGGCCGGTGCTCGACGCCAAGACCCACGGCAAGAAAGACACGACGATCTTCTTCCAGGCCGATAAGGGCGTGGACTACGGCGATCTGATGAGCGTGATGGATGCCCTGCGGGCAGCCGGCTACCTCAAGGTCGGCCTGGTCGGACTTGAGACGGCAGCCAAGAAATGATCACGACGCGCCACAAACTGACGCGTTATGGCACCAGCCTCGCCGTCGTGCTGGGCGTGCATGCCATCGCGATCGCCATCGCGCTCCACTGGTCAGCGCCGCGCACGGTCCAGCTGCCACCGGCGGCCATGGTCATTGACCTGGCGCCGATGCCCGCACCGCCGCCAGCGGCACCGCCCAAAGTCATTACACCGCCGCAGCCGCCGGCCCCGGTGGAAGAGCTGCCGCTGCCGAAACTGGCCGAGGCGCCCAAGCCGACGATCCAGGTGCCCAAGCCGGTCAAACCCAAGCCCAAACCTCAGCCGCCCAAGCCGGTGGAGAAGAAGCCCGAACCGCCCAAGGAGAAACCTTCCGAAGCGCCACCGAGCGACACGCCGCCGACCAACACGCCAGCGGAAAAATCGGCCCAGCCCGCACCGGGTCCGTCGCCGCAACAGGTCGCCGCCAAAGCCTCCTGGGAAGGCGCCCTGCTGGCGCACCTGCAGAAGTACAAAAAGTACCCGCAAAGCGCTCTGAACAGTGGCAAGGAAGGCATGAATCGCTTGCGCTTCGTGGTCGATGCACAGGGCAATGTGCTGTCCTACGAGCTGGTGGGCCGCTCCGGCAACGCCAACCTGGACCGCGCCACCCTGGATATGATCCGTAATGCCCAGCCATTGCCCAAGCCACCGGCCGACATGGTAAAAAGCGGCAGCATTGAGATCGTCGCGCCGTTCGTTTACAACATCGAGAAGCGTCGCCGCTAAAGGCACGCGCAGGGCTGTGTGAGAGGGGGCTTGCTCCCTCCCACATTGGGTTTTATCGCTTCAGCAAAATCTCGCACATTCCCCGCTCAATCCTTATCAAAGTTCTGATAACGTGCGTCTATCGATTGCAGTCGGTATGCTTGGCTCGCAACCTCATGGACGCCCGCTATGACTCTTACAGAATTACGCTACATCGTGACCCTCGCCCAAGAACAACACTTCGGCCACGCGGCCGAGCGTTGCCACGTCAGCCAGCCGACGCTGTCGGTGGGTGTGAAAAAACTTGAAGACGAACTCGGTGTGCTGATTTTCGAGCGCAGCAAAAGCGCCGTGCGCCTGACGCCGGTCGGTGAAGGCATCGTTGCCCAGGCCCAAAAGGTTCTGGAGCAAGCCCAAAGCATTCGTGAACTGGCCCAGGCCGGCAAAAACCAGCTGACCGCGCCGCTGAAAGTCGGGGCCATCTACACCGTCGGCCCGTACCTGTTCCCGCACCTGATTCCGCAACTGCACCGCGTCGCGCCGCAGATGCCGCTGTATATCGAAGAGAACTTCACCCACGTGCTGCGCGACAAACTGCGCAACGGCGAGCTGGACGCGATCATCATTGCGCTGCCGTTCAACGAGGCCGACGTGCTGACCCTGCCGCTCTACGACGAGCCGTTCTACGTACTGATGCCGGCCTCGCACCCGTGGACACAGAAAGACACCATCGACGCCGGCCTGCTCAATG
Organism: Pseudomonas marginalis; assembly: GCF_024169655.1. GTDB lineage: Bacteria > Pseudomonadota > Gammaproteobacteria > Pseudomonadales > Pseudomonadaceae > Aquipseudomonas > Aquipseudomonas paraveronii. The sequence goes on from NZ_JALJWV010000001.1 coordinate 6,080,753, forward strand.
ACAAGAGCCTGCTGCTGCTCGGTGAAGGCCACTGCTTCCGCGACCAGGTGCTGGAAGCCTGCCCGACCCTGACCAAGGGCCACGACGGCGCCAAACACACCACCGTCGAATCCAGCTCCCTGGAAACCATTCGCCACATGGTCGCCTCCGGCCTGGGCATCTCGATCCTGCCGCTGTCGGCGGTGGACAGCCATCACTACGCCCCAGGCGTGATCGCAGTACGCCCACTCACGCCGCCGGTGCCGTTCCGTACCGTGGCGATCGCCTGGCGCGCCAGCTTCCCACGACCCAAAGCCATTGAGATCCTGGCCGACTCGATCCGCCTGTGTTCGGTGGCCAAGCCGCCTGCTGCGAGCTAAGCCGCAGTATGACTGAGCTGTCGCAGGTGTCGGTGACGGCGCTCAAGGGTGTCGGCGAAGCCATGGCCGAGAAGTTGGCCAAGGTCGGCCTGGAGAACCTTCAGGATGTGCTGTTCCACCTGCCCCTGCGCTACCAGGACCGCACCCGCGTGGTGCCCATCGGCCATTTACGTCCAGGGCAAGACGCGGTAATCGAAGGCACCGTCAGCGGCGCCGACGTGGTGATGGGCAAGCGCCGCAGTTTAGTCGTGCGCTTGCAGGACGGCACCGGTGGCCTGAGCCTGCGCTTCTATCATTTCAGCAACGCGCAGAAGGAAGGCCTCAAGCGCGGCACCCGCGTGCGTTGCTATGGCGAAGCACGCCCCGGCGCCTCCGGCCTGGAAATCTACCACCCGGAATACCGCGCCATTACCGGCGACGAGCCGCCGCCAGTCGACACCACCCTGACGCCGATCTACCCGCTGACCGAAGGCCTCACCCAACAGCGCCTGCGCCAACTGTGCCAGCAGACCCTGAGCATGCTCGGCCCGAAAAGCCTGCCCGACTGGCTGCCCGTGGAGCTGGCCCGCGACTATCAACTGGCGCCGCTGGACGATGCGATCCGCTACCTGCATCACCCGCCGGCCGACGCCGATGTCGACGAACTGGCCCTCGGCCATCACTGGGCCCAGCATCGCCTGGCCTTCGAAGAACTGCTGACCCACCAACTGTCCCAGCAACGCCTGCGCGAGAGCATGCGTTCCCTGCGCGCACCGGCGATGCCCAAGGCCACGCGCCTGCCCGCACAGTACCTGGCGAACCTCGGCTTTGCGCCGACCGGTGCCCAGCAACGCGTGGGCAATGAAATCGCCTACGACCTCAGCCAACCGGAACCGATGCTGCGCCTGATCCAGGGCGACGTCGGCGCGGGCAAGACCGTGGTCGCCGCCCTCGCCGCCTTGCAGGCGCTGGAAGCCGGTTACCAGGTGGCGCTGATGGCACCTACCGAGATTCTCGCCGAGCAGCACTTCATCACCTTCAAGCGCTGGCTCGAACCGCTGGGCCTGGAAGTCGCGTGGCTGGCGGGCAAACTCAAAGGCAAGCACCGCGCAACGGCGCTGGAACAGATCGCCGCCGGCGCCCCGATGGTGGTGGGCACCCACGCGCTGTTCCAGGACGAAGTGCAGTTCAAAAACCTCGCGCTGGTGATCATCGACGAACAGCACCGCTTCGGCGTGCAACAGCGCCTGGCCCTGCGCCAGAAAGGCGTGGGCGGACGCATGAGCCCGCACCAATTGATCATGACCGCCACACCGATCCCGCGCACCCTGGCCATGAGCGCCTACGCCGACCTCGACACCTCGATCCTCGACGAACTGCCGCCCGGCCGCACCCCGGTCAATACCGTGCTGGTCACCGACACGCGGCGCGTGGAAGTGATCGAGCGGGTACGCGGCGCCTGTGCCGAAGGCCGTCAGGCGTATTGGGTATGCACACTGATTGAAGAGTCCGAAGAGCTGACCTGCCAGGCCGCCGAGACCACTTACGAAGACCTCACCAGCGCCTTGGGCGAACTCAAGGTCGGGCTGATCCACGGGCGCATGAAGCCAGCGGAAAAAGCTGCGGTGATGGCTGAGTTCAAGGCCGGTAACCTGCAATTGCTGGTGGCCACCACGGTGATCGAGGTCGGGGTGGACGTGCCCAACGCCAGCCTGATGATCATCGAAAACCCCGAGCGCCTGGGCCTGGCGCAACTGCACCAGTTGCGCGGCCGCGTCGGCCGGGGCAGCGCGGCCAGTCACTGCGTGTTGCTGTATCACCCGCCGCTGTCACAGGTCGGTCGTCAACGCTTAAGTATCATGCGTGAAACAAATGACGGCTTTGTCATCGCCGAAAAAGACCTCGAACTGCGCGGCCCCGGCGAAATGCTCGGCACCCGCCAAACCGGCCTGTTGCAATTCAAGGTCGCCGACCTGATGCGCGACGCCGACCTGCTGCCGGCGGTGCGCGACGCGGCCCAAGCCTTGCTCGAGCGCTGGCCGGATCACGTCAGCCCGCTGCTGGACCGATGGCTCCGGCATGGGCAGCAATACGGCCAAGTGTGACGCCTGTTTCACTTATCCGACCAACATATGTATCAAGCTGGTTATACTCCGAAGACTGTACGAAATTGGATCAGGCCATGTCAGAAGCTGCCCACACCACCGCACCGCTGACCGCACCAGCGGTTATTCGGGCGCTGCTCGCGAAGCTCTCCATCAGCTACACGGAAGTCGCCGAACATCCGGGCCTGAACCCTGCGCGAAAGGTCCAGGCGGTGCTGCTGGAGGATGCGGTGGGCGCACTTATGGTGCTGTTCCCTCAAAGCCAGTTGCTCGACCTCAACCGCCTCACCGAACTCACCGGCCGCCGCCTGACGTCGGTGTCACCGGAGCGTATCGAACGCATGCTGGGCAAGCACGACCTGAGCCTGCTGCCCGGCCTGCCGGCGCTGACCAGTTCACCTTGCCTGTATGAAGGCAGCCTGCTGGATGAGCCGAGCCTGCTGGTTCACTCGGGCGAAGCCGGTTTGCTGCTGGAGATCGCCAGCGTCGACTTCAAGACCATGCTGACCAAGGCCAGCGCCGCGCAATTCGGCGAGCCGCTGAGCAACATCCGTCCCAACCTCGACCGGCCCAATGATGACCGCGAGGAGATCTCCCAGGCCATGCAGGCGTTTACCGCCCGACGCATCCAACAGCGCCTGGAAGCGACCATCGAGATTCCGCCGCTGGCCGACACCGCGCAGAAGATCATCAAACTGCGCGTCGACCCCAACGCCACCATCGAAGACATCACCAGCGTGGTCGAAACCGACCCGTCGCTGGCCGCCCAAGTGGTCAGCTGGGCCGCCTCGCCCTATTACGCCTCGCCGGGCAAAATCCGCTCGGTGGAAGACGCGATCGTGCGTGTGCTGGGCTTCGACCTGGTGATCAACCTGGCGCTGGGCCTGGCCCTGGGCAAAACCCTGAGTCTGCCCAAGGACCATCCGCACCACGCCACACCGTACTGGCACCAGTCGATCTACACCGCCGCCGTCATCGAAGGCCTGACCCGCGCGATGCCGCGCGCGCAACGCCCGGAAGCCGGCCTGACCTACCTGGCCGGCCTGCTGCACAACTTTGGTTATCTGCTGCTGGCCCACGTATTCCCGCCGCACTTCTCGCTGATCTGCCGACACCTGGAGGTCAACCCGCACCTGTGCCACAGCTTTGTGGAGCAACACTTGTTGGGGATCAGCCGCGAGCAGATCGGTGCCTGGTTGATGCGCTACTGGGACATGCCGGACGAACTGTCCACCGCCCTGCGCTTCCAGCACGACCCGTTCTACGACGGCCAATACGCCGAGTACCCGAATCTGGTGTGCCTGGCCGTGCGCCTGCTGCGCAGCCGAGGCATCGGGTCCGGGCCGGATGAAACCATCCCCGACGAGTTGCTTGAACGTTTGGGCTTGAGCCGTGACAAGGCTGAAGAAGTCGTGGCCAAGGTGCTGGATGCCGAGGTGCTGTTGCGCGAATTGGCCTCGCAGTTCAGCCAGGGCTGAATCGGTAGCTTGTTAGATCGCTATCGGGGGCAAGCCCCCTCCCACATTTTGATCTGCGAACACGCTCAAGTGTGGGAGGGGGCTTGCCCCCGATGAATCCACCTCGATCTACTTCTTTTTCTTCGGCTTCAAATACTTGGTCAACCCCTGGAACCAGATCACCAGCGCCGGGTTGCCCTTGATCTGAATCGACTTGTCCTGAATCCCCGTCATGAACGCCAGTTGCTTGTTATTCGCCTGCATCGTGGCGAAGCCGTAGGCGGCATCTTTAAAGGCAATGGCGAAGGCCGGCGCGGGGTGAACACCCGAACGGCTGGTGATGCGCTGGTCTTTGACGATGAAATGACGGGCAACCTTGCCGTCGAGGGTCTGCAACTGGAACGCCAGGTCTTTGTCACCCAACTGCTGCTGGAACGCAGGGTTGGTGCGACTGGCTTTGCCCATCATCAGGCCCAGTACCCAGAGGAGAAAACGAAATTTCATGCACACGGCCTCGGTGTAATTATTGAGTGGCCGCAGCAGTGTAACAATTTGCCGAAAGAACGCCACCGACCTCGCGCTTTAGCCGGAGATCGGTTGGCGTTTAACGCTTATAGCAACAACTTGCTTATACGTTCGGGCAAGGTACCGGTGCCCAGTCGGCCAGGTTTGGATCGCGGCAAGTGCCTTCGATCTGCGCTTTACCGGCGCTGGCGACCTGCTTGCTTTCAGCTTGCTTGGTCTGGGCAGTCTGGAAGGTTTTTTCGGTGGCGACCGCTTCTTTCGGCACCACAGGCAGCGGCGGACGCTTGGTCACGACTTTGCTGGTCGATTTGCCTTTCTTGGCCGGTACGACCGCCGGAGTGGCATCCGCTGTCGCCACGGTGACCACGTCGTTGCGCTGCACGCCAACCTGTTGCAGGTCTTTCTCGTAAGCCTGGGTGTAGTTGTTCAGGTCTTCACTGGCTTTGCCATTGACCGCAACGATCAGGTCATTGGATTCCTTCAGGCCGGAAACGATTTCCGCCAGGCGCTTGCGGCCTTCGGTGTCGTTGACGGTCTTGGCTTTACGGTCGGCCACCAGCTTGGTGAACGCGCTCTGGTAGCACTGCTGGGAGGCCTTGGCGTAGGCGGTGCTGCGATCGATGTCGGAGGCGCTTTTGTTCACATCAGCCGCGTAGGACGCAATGCGCTGGTTGTCATCGGCGACCTGCTTCTGACGCTCGGTGTAGTAACCCGCCGCGCCGCCGACCAGGGCGCCGCCCGCAGCACCAATCGCTGCGTTACGGCCGCGCTTCTCGGAGTCGCCGGTCAGGGCGCCGAGCAATGCACCGCCGGCAGCGCCGATGGCCGCGCCGGTGACGACCGACTTGGTCATGTTCGAATCGGTCGTGCGCAGGTGCTGCACCGGCTCGTAGCAGTTCGGGTAGTACTCGACCTTGGTGCTCGACGCGACCTTGGAGGCCGGCGACGTGGCGCAACCAGTCAACACGGTGCTGAAACCGGCTGCGATCAGCAGCAGGTGACGCTTGGAAACCGCCTTACGGGAAAAAAGCATAGATGTGTTCTCTTTTAAGTTTGACTTGCCCAGCACGGCCCACCGCCGCCTGAGTCCCTTCCAAGCTCGCCCGCAAGCCAACGGTCAAGACCGCTGACCGCTGGCTGCGAGCAATTCCTTCAAGATCGTTGCCGGGTCGGCCCGCTGTTGCTTGCGGTAGTCGCCGACATGGCGAACGAACAGTGTCGCGCGCGTCACCAGGCTTTTGCCGAGCACTGGCTTGCGATCCAACTCTTCCTTGATCCGTTGAAACTGCGCCTGGATCACCGCATCGGTGTAGCGCGTGCCGGTGGCCAGGTTGTCGATATAGATCGCCACCGCACCGTCGAGCGCACTGCGCCCGTTGGCGATGGCCGTGGCAAACAACTGCGCGCTGGCCTCGTCCTTGGCATCCACGGCCTGCTGGCGACTCTTTTGCAGGTTGATCAGGCGGATGTTGTAGTTGTTGATGGTCTCGGCCACCAACGCCGCCGACTGAATCAGGTTGCCCGCCGCTTCTTCGCGTTGCTGGGCGATCAGCGAGACGTTGCGCTTGAGCTCTTCGTTGACCAGCCCCAGCTCGGCTTGCAGCCGTGGGTCGACGCTGGCGGCGATGATGCTGTCCAGGCGCTTGGTCGGGTCCTGGGCGTCATCGATGGCATCGGTCAGCGAGGCCAGGCGGCCCTCTTTCTGCCACTGCGCGAACAGCTCCTTGTAGCGCGAACGCGGTGCCGACAGCGCGCCAATCGCCACGCGAAAACCGGTGGTCTCGTTGCTTTGCTCGGTGCCGTCGGCGGCGAACAACGGGTACTCACGGCGCATGCCAGTGAACAGCGTGCCCTCGCCTTCCAGGTAATTGCCGCCCTTGACCACAAAGCCGCCGTAGGCGCCCTGGCGACGCCCGGCATGCACCAGTTGGAAGGATTCCTGGACCATTTCCGCCGCGTTGCCGATCACATCGAACATACCGATCGGGTTGGGCAATTTGGTGCCGATGGGCATCAGTCGTGCGGCCTGGCCGGTGCCGCCGGCGACCTGGTTGAACACCGCCCAATCCGCCAGCGGGCCGTCGCTTTCACTGCCCTCGATACGCCGGGGGAACAGGCGCCCTTCCAGGTCCTGGCGACTCACGGCCTGCCCCCCGCGCGCGGCGAATTCCCATTCCACTTCGGTGGGCAGGCGCACAAAACCGAGGCCGCCGTCGTCGGCAGAAGCGCCGCGCCCGCTGACCGGCAGCAACTCGCGGTGGTATTTCATCAGCCAGGCGCTGTACACCGCAGAGAAGCGCTCGGCTTCAAAGCGCGACAGCTTGACCTTGGGCAAACGCCCGGCCATGCCGCTGGGCGCATCGCACGCGGGCGCCGGTTCGCCACTGGCCAGCGATTGCGCCTGGGACATCACCTGGGCGTATTGACGCGCGGTCACTTCGTACTTGCCGATGAAGTACAGCATCGGCTTGAGCGGGGTCTTGGCGTCGGTCTTCGGCATCAAGGGCGCGATGACTTTATTCCAGTCTTTGGGCAGGTCCTTGAGGCTGAACTGGCCGTTGATGAAGTCGCGGCGATAGCCGGAAATAAACGACTGCTGATAGCCCGCCTCGCCTTCGGCAAACGGGTAGCCGAGGCTGATCTCGCGGTCGTCCAATGTGCCTTGGGCCAGCACATAGACGTAGCGGAACAGCAGGTTGCCTTCGCACGGCAGCGGCAGGCTGACGTCGCCCGGCAACGGTTTGGGGTTGTCGAGCTTATCGCTGGCTTCATCGGCCCAGGCCAGTGAGGCCAGGCTCAGCGCCAGGGCGGCGCCCAGTAACTTATACATCTCGGATTCCTTCAGAAGCCTGGATACGCGCCACGCGCCAACCGCCACAGGCCGCCGCCACGGCGCTGACGCCGAGCACAGCAAGCAGGGCCAGGCCGTAATGACGCACCAACAGGTGGCTGGCGTGTTCACCCGGCACCTGCACGAATAATTGATTCAACCCCGCCTCGGCCAGGCCATACAGACCCGCACTGAACACAGCAGCCAAGCCAGCGCTGTAGAGCGCCTGCAGCACCACAAAGCGCAACAGCGCGGCGGTGGAAAAGCCCAACAGGCGCAACACCGACAACTCCCTGCGCTTGCGCGCCACGGCGGCCAGCGCCCCGGCGAAGATCGCCGCGAACGCCCCGGCCAAGGCCAACCCGGCGATGATCCAGAACACGATCGACAGGTTGCGGCTCAACGACTGCACCTGGGCGATGCTCAATGCCTGAGTCGACACCAACAGATTCTGTCCGGCGAAATACACCCGCAGCGGCTCCACATCGGTGAGGTTGCGCGCATACAGGCGAAACGCCGGATACACCCGCTGCTCGCCCACGCCGACCGCGTCGCCGTCCCAGCCCAGCGCCGCGACGGCGCGGCCATCGCGGTAGTCTTCCACCGCTTCCAGCAGGCTCAATTGGGCAAACAGACCGTCGCGGGCGAAAGCCTCCAGCGGCAGTACCGCGAGCACCTGCAAGCGTGTACGCCGGGCTTCGACGCGCCCCGCGACTTGACGCGCAAAACTGGTTTCCAGCCAATCCCCCGGCCGCGCCGCGAGCTTCTCGGCGGCGGTGTGGCTCAGCACGATCTGCTCCAGGCCCTGGGGCATCGGCAAACCTTTGAGCAGCGGATCACCCGGCGCGGTCGGCAGCATTTCCAGGGTCAATGTGCCCACCTGCGCGGTCGCCGCGATCTGCCGCGTGCGCGGGATGGCGAACGCCACGTCGCCGCGCTGGCCCAACTGCTCGACAAAGGCGCGGCTGAATCGACCACCGCCCAACGGAATAATTTCGCGGGTGGCGGGGTCGGTCTCCAGGCGCTCGGTCAAACTGCTGACCAGTCCGAATTTCAGGCCAAATAGCACCAGCAACGGCGCGATAACGGCGACCAGCGCCAGCACCGAGCAGGCCGACAGCCACGCATCGTTGCGGTAATCCTGCCAAGCCAGGGAAGCCACCAAGCCGAGGCGCATCAGCACACCTCCCCGAGGGTGGCGGTGACGCCGCCGTCGCTGTCGCGGCGGCAAGCGATGCGGCGCACCTGCAAGCCGCTGGCGCGGGCCAGGGGTTCGTCATGGGTGGCGATCACGCAAGCGGCGCGGTGTTCACGAGCGCGGGCCAACAGCGCCTGCATCACCCGTTCGGCGTTAAGCGGGTCGAGGGACGCGGTCGGCTCATCGGCCAAGACCAATTGCGGCGCATGGGCCAGGGCGCGGGCGCAGCTCACGCGCTGGCGTTGGCCGACCGACAGCGCCGCCGGCTTCTTGGCCAACTGATCGCTGATCTCCAATTGCTCGGCCAGGCGCGCCACGCTGCCATCGTCCTTTAACCCCAGCAATTGCCGGGACAAGGCGATATTGCTGCGCACATCGAGAAAACCCAGCAAACCGCCGGTTTGCAGCACATAACCGAGGTGCCGGCTGCGCAGGTCGGCCAAGGCGGTCTGCCGATCGGCGCGCCACAAGCCGCCGATGTCGGTCTGATTGAATTCAAACCGGTCCACCTGATCCGGCGCGAGCACCAGGGCCAGCAGGTCGAGCAAGGTGCTTTTGCCACACCCGCTCGGCCCGACAATCGCCACTTGCTCACCCGCGCGCAGGTGCAACGCCGGAATCACCAGGCTATAGCGCTGGCTACCGACGCCCCGGCTCTTGTGGACCGCGTTCAGGTTCAGCATTACGGCAGCGTCGACAAGGGCACGCGGTACAACGCATCGCCCGGCTCGGCAGCGCCGAAACGGACCCAGTTGGCCAGGTCATTGTGGAAGGTTTCATAGAGGCGGATCTTCGAATCCAGCTCGTCGATAAAGTCTTCCTGCTCGGCCACGCTCAACGACAGCCATAGATCCTGGGTCATGTTCAGCGACTTGCTGCGGTACGGCAGGCCTTCCAGGTATTCGCCGAGAATGCCGCCATCGGCCAGGTTGCCGCCCTTGCGCAGGGCCTGCGGGTCGCGGCTCATATAGGCCGAGGCGCTGGCGATTTCCTGGAAGAAGTCTTTGGGCGAGGTCTGGGTTTTGCGGGCGGCGTCGACGATCAGTTTCAGCGACTGCTGCAAGTCGTTGAGCTGCAATTTGCTCAACATCACGCACACCTGGAACGCCGGCAACGCCGGGTTGGTCAGGTCGCGGTCGGCGGTCCAGGCGCTGACCAACTGCGGCGCCTGGCTTGCAGTTTTGCGCCCGAGGAAGTCCATGTGCATGGCGTAGCCGATGGCGGCGGATTTATCCGCCAGGCTCGGCGCGGCACTCAACAACGGCACCGGCTGCGGCGTGTTACTGCGCACCTGATGCACCAGGTTGGCGAATACCGTGCCGATCTCATCGACGCGCTCGCCCAGCTTGCGTACATCGCCACCCGGCACCGGCGTGTACAGGTCGCCGATCTGCGGGTTGGCGTCGGCGGTGAGGATGCGGTACTGGCTTTCGGCGCCGCCATGGGTTTTCTTGCCAGCATCGGTGCGCAGGTGCAGGGCGTAGATCTTGATCTGCTTGCCCAGCGCCGCCTGGCGCACTTCGGCTTCGTTCATCTGGGTGGCGGCGAACGGGTCGTTCTTGCGCAGCGCGCCAGCGTCGGTGACCAGCAGGATCAGACGGCCGCCATAGCCAGACCAGTCCATGCCTTCCACCGCCTGCATCACTCCGGCAAACGCGTCCTCGTTGAAAGAATGACTGGACACGCTGGACGCCCTGACCTCACGCGCCAGGTCGAGGAACCGCTGCGGGTCGCGACCCTGGTCGAGGGTAATCAGAGTCTTGGCCACGTATTCCAGGCCCGGGGTTTTCTCGATGCTGCTGCGAAAGCCCACCAGGCCGAAACTGACGCTGTCCAACTCGCCACGCTCGGCGATGCGGGTTTGCAGTTCGTGGACCACATCGCGGATCTGGTCGATATACGGCTGCATCGACACGGTGGTGTCGACCACCAAGACCACGGCGGTACGGAAGGCATCGGCGTTGGCGTTGATTACCGGGGTCGCAGGCTTGGCAAGCGCGCTGCTGCCGGGGTCGATGGACGCGACGTTGAGCAACTGCACCGGCTGGCCGTTTTCGTCGAAGCTCTCTTTGGAATCGAAGATCGGCAACAGGTAGAACTGGTTCTGCGGCACGGCGCTGGCGGCCGGTTCCAGGGCCAGGACCTGACCGTTGTCGTCACGGTTGTTCTGCGCCTTGGCCAGCACGCCTTTGGCGGCGGCGGGATCGGCCAGCAGCTTTTCCACGTCGCCGGATTGACGCAGGAACATCACCGGCGCCCGGCCGGAACGTTCGGTGAACTTGAGCACCAGGCTTTGCTTCCAGTCGCTGACCTGGGCGGCCGGCAACCAGCCGTCGCTGCGCCCATCGGTGGCGGCACCGACGCGCACCCACGGGCTGCCGTCGACGTCCTTGCGCTGATACACGTAGAGCACGGAAAACGCCGGCAGGGCTTTGCCTGGCGCGCTGCCGGCAGCGCTGGAGAGTTTCGCGCCGGGCTTGCTGAGCACGCGCTGGAACAGGGTTTTCTTGCCCGCCATCAGCAAGGGGCGTTGACCACCGTCCACGTCGGCGACCACGACAGGCGGCGCGACCTTGGGCGCTCCAGCCGCCAGCGGCTTGGCAGGCGTATCGCTACCGCTCAACCACCAGTAACTGGCGCCACCGATCGCCAACGCGACGGCGATCGCCACGGCGGCCAACGCCAACACCGGCCCTCGGCGCTGCTCGGACACTGTGTGGTGTGGGGTTGGCGGCACCACCGGCTGACGCACCGGTTGCGGCTTGTCCGTCGGTATCTCGATGGATTGCGGGGTGATGCCGGCCAGATCGAAACTCAGCGGAATCGGCAACGGCCGCACCAGCGTGGCGTCCGGCGACTCGGTCGGCAGTTGATCCAGCGCCAGCAGCAACGCCGCCGCATCCGGGAAACGCTCATTCGGGTCCTTGGCCAACAGCTTGCGCAGCACCTCTTGATAACGCCCGTGATGCAGCGGCAGCTCCGGCAGCGGCTCGGTCAGGTGGGCCAAGGCCGTGGAGAGCGCATCGGTGCCGTTATAAGGCAACTTGCCGACGAGGATCTCGTAAAGCACCACGCCCAGCGCATACAGGTCCGCACGGCCATCGATTTCCTGGCCCCGCGCCTGTTCCGGGCTCATGTAGCTCGGCGTGCCCACGGCGAAACCGGCCTGGGTGAACTGGGTGCGGTCGTCCAGGGATTTGGCGATGCCGAAGTCCGACAGCACGGCGGTGCCATCGGCGCGGAACAGAATGTTCGCCGGCTTGACGTCACGGTGGACCAGCCCTCGGGCATGGGCGTAACCCAGGGCCGACGCGATCTGGCGGATCAGCGTGAGGCCTTGCTCCGGCGTGAGGCCGGCGGCGATGCGCTCCTTGAGCGTGCCGTTGGGCAGGTATTCCATGGCCATGTAATACAGCTCGCCGACATTGCCGATGTCATGGATGGTCACCGTATGCGGGTGCGACAGCCGCGCCAGGGTCTTGCCCTCGCGCAAAAAACGCTCGCAGAAACTCGGGTCCGCCGCCAGCGCTGCAGCCATCACCTTTAGCGCGACCTTGCGCTCCAGCGAGCGCTGGGTCGCCAGGTATACGCTGGCCATGGCGCCTTCGCCGATCTCGCCTTCGATGTCGTAGCCCGGGATCACGATGTTCATGCCGATACCTTCACGACGATGGCGGTGATGTTGTCCGGTGCGCCTCGGTTAAGCCCCAGGTGGACCAGGCTGCGCACGATTTCATCCGGTGCGTCATGGTTGAGCACTTCACGGATCTCATGATCTTCGACGGTCTTGTTCAGGCCATCGCTGCACAGCAGGTAGCTGTCGCCAGGGGCGATCAGCAGGTCGACCACCGCCAGTTCCAGTTGGGCTTCCACGCCGATGGCACGGGTGACGATGTTGGCGCGCGGATGCACACGGGCATCAGCCTCGCTGAGCAGGCCGCTGTCTTGCAGGTCCTGCACGTAGCTGTGGTCGCGGGAGATGCGGTCGAGCACGCCGTCGCGCAGGCGATACAGGCGACTGTCGCCGGCCCACAGGCACACGCCGCGCAAGCCGCGTGCGGCGAACACCACCACGGTGCTGCCCATCATGGTCACGCCACGGTTGGCGGTTTCTTCACGCACGGCCGCGTTGACGCGGATCAGGTCATTGCGCAAGGCCGCCGAGTATTCCTCGAGGGAACGCCCCAGCGGCACACTGCGCAGGCTGTCGACGATCAGGCTGCTGACGAAATCCCCGGCGGCATGCCCGCCCATGCCGTCGGCCACCACCCACAGGCGATTCTCGGGCAGGTCCAGGCACGCGTCTTCATTGACCTGGCGAACCATGCCCACATGGCTTTTGCTCGCGGATTTGTACGTCGACCCCATCTACATCACACCTTCTTGTCCGAGCAAAAACTGCGCAAAATCGCGGGTGGCAGGCAAGCCCTGACACCGCAATAAACCCGGGGAAATCGTCTGCGAACCACGACCCCACCACAGGCTGGCGCCGTCGCAGGCCTGTTCGGCGAGCGCGGTCATGCGTGCATGAGGCACGGTGGCGGCGACCCGCTGTAGCCCGGCGAAACGGCGGTCCACCGCGCGCAGTTCAGTCGCCGGCAAGCCCAGGCTGTCGACGCCGTCGTTGAAGCGTTCGAAGGTGGCGCCGGCGTCCAGGGTGCTGAGCAGCAGCTCTTCGGCCTCTTCAAACCAGCGGTCCGGGCCACCCACCAGGGACGCCGGGTTGGTGTCGTGATCGAGCAACGCGACCACGGCCAGCGGGAAATACCGCCCGACCCGGTCGATGCTCGGCATCACCACCCCTGCCGCCGCGTTCGGCCCGCACACGCCGGGCGCGAGCACAAAGCGCCACAGCGGGCTGACCAGGTACACGTTGAGCCAGTCGGCACCCAGGCTGTGTTGGCTGGCGAGCAAACCCGCCGCCAGCCAGCTGTCCCACGGGCCGATAAAACTCTGGGGTAAGGCGCGGCTGACAAAATCCCCGCGGCTGGCCAGCTTGCCGTAGAAGCCCAGCGTCGTCATAACCGCTCCGGCAGGCTGAAGCCACTGAGCACGCGGCTCTTGAACGGGTTGAAGGCGCTGTTGGCGCGCAATTCGTAGGCGATGCTCGCACCGTCGACCCGCAGGCGCAGGCTGAAGCGGTCCGGCGCATTGCCGGGCGTGAGGTCCGATTGTTCGAGCAGGCGGAACCAGGCCCACGGGCCGTCCAGGGTCACGCCAGAACGGCCGCTGGCCGACGGCGGCATGATCGAAATACGCACCACACCAATGCTGCCGGGGTTCGGCCACTGCATCGCCACCGGGCGGCTCGGGCCGTGGTCGTAGCTCAATTGCTGGCCGTCGAGGTCAAGCAGGAACTGGGTGATGCTGGCGTCCATTGCCACCGGTTTGAGCTCGAAACGCACGATCGGCTGAGTACCGCCTGCGCGAAAGAACGCGTCACGGATCGTCGCGGCACGCTGGAAGGTTTGCAGCACGCCCGGCGCAATCCCGAGTTTCTGCGCCGCGCCCGGCTGCCAGCGCCAGGTCTGTGCGGACGTATCCACGTAGGGCTGCAGGTATTTGCGGAAGTAGTTATCCATCACCCCGCCCACGCCGAAGAACTGGCCAAAATCATCCAGCGTGGCGTCACGGGTGCTGCCCGGCGACATCGGATAACGCCCGGCCAGCGACTGGCGATACACATTCACCACTTCGCTGACCCAGGCCGCGTTCAGTTGGTTACGCACGCCGCCCATCATGCTGTTGGTGGTCGAGTTGACCACCGACTTGACCATGCCCTGCACCAGCGGCGGCTGGCGCTCGGCGTTCAGGCTGACCCGCGTGGCTGCAGCCGCCGCCTGGTTCTTCGCCTCGCCAAGCAAGGCATCGCCGCTGGCGCCGACCATGGCGCTGACTTGCACATACAGCGCGTTCATGTCGGCCAGCAGGCCGTCGATGGCTGCCGGCTCGCCTTCGTTCTTACTGACGATGCTGTTGAGCTCGGCAAAGTGCGCGGTCACCGGGTCGTCCGCCGCGGCCGGCGCATTCGCGCTGGGCTGCTCCTGGCCGAGCAGGTTGCCCAGGCGCTCCTTGAGCTTGTCCACACCGCCTTCAACCGGCACGCCCTTGGCCGCCAACTGGCGCTCTTGCGCTTGCAAGTCGGTTTCCCTGGCCACCGCCACCAGCAGCTTTTTCAGCGGCGAAGTCGGCCCGGAAATCACTCGCAGTACGTCCGCCGCCTGGGCCACGCTGGTGATCGGCACAAAGTCGATGTCGGCGAGCAACGCATCCCACTGACGCTGATAGTCCTGGAAGTACAGGCGGCGCACGTCGGCAGCCAGGCTGACCACGTTCTGCTGGTCGGCCTGTTCCTGGCCAAGCACCCATTGCTCTTCGGCCAGGGTGCCGGTCTGGTTCAGGCTGCTCAGCAGGAACGCCTGGCGATAGCCTTTGGCGGTGAAGAAACCACTCAGCGGCTCGCCCAACGGCTTGCCGCTTTTGCGGCTGAACACCAAGGCGGCGTCGCGGCCGGCGGCTTCGTTGAGGCGGAAGTCTGGAATGCCGTCGGGCAGTTTCTGGCGTTTGACCCGGTCATACACGCGCTGGGCCACCGGCAGTTGTTGCAACTGCCGACGCAGGTCGTCGATCAAGCGCGGATCGAGGCGTGCGCTCGGCGGGTGGCGTTCGAACAACGCCTGCATGTGTTCGGCCAGCGCCTGGCGCTGATCAGCCGGCAAATCGCGCGGCAGGTTGCGGTCCCAGTCGAGGGCGATCCAGGCTTTGATGAAGTCCGGGTCGTAATGCTCGGTGTCGGCGAGCATCAGGTAGGCCTTGAGGCCTTCGTAGAGGAAGTCGGAATTGCCGCCGCCGTGCAGTTGCTCCTCGATGCGCGTCACCAGGCGTGGCGCGAAGACGGCGATCAACAGCTTGCGATAGACGCTGGCGGATTCGGCTTCGAGCATATCGCCTTGATACAGGCCCAGGCCCTCGGACCAACTTGGCGAATCACCGGCAAGGTGTTTCACCGCGTTGAGCAACGGCAGCACGGCGAGCACTTCGCGCTGTGCCGGGCTGAGGTTCTGTACGGCCTGGCCCAGGGGCGCGACCTTCTGGTCGACCTGGGCGATATATGCCTGGTTGGCGCGATAACTGACCCACCACAGGCTGCTGACCCCGATCACCAGCGCCACGGTGGCCGCGAGCACACCGCGCGCGATCCATTTGCGCCGCCGTTCGACCTGCGGGTTGACGCCCACCAGCCCGCGCTCGGCAAAGGCTACCGCGCTGAACAGTTTTTCGATGAAGTAACTGCGCCCGCTGCCGCTCTGGCGCGCCAGGTGCTGACGGTCCAGGTTCATGCTCTGGGCCATCGCGCCGATCAAGCGATCGATCGGGCTACCTTCCTGGGTGCCGCTGGTGAAGTACACGCCGCGCAGCAATACGCGCTCTTCAAAGGCGTTGGGTTTGAACACGCCTTCGAGGAAACCTTGCAGACAATCCTTCAACGCGCCGAACTGCTGCGGGAAGCCGTAGATCAGGTCGCGCCGCGCCGGGTCGCGCTCCTGTTGCAAGCGTTCGACCAGGCGTTCGTTGAGGCGCTGTTCGAGGCCGGCGAATTCGCTTTGCAGGTGGGCCAGCGGGCTGTCGCCCTGCTTGCCGTCGTCCAGGGCAAAGGTCATGCCCCACACCTGGGCGCGCTCTTCTTTGCTCAGGTTGTCGAAGAACTCCATGAAGCCCGGCACCAGGTCGAGCTTGGTCAGCATCAGGTAGATCGGGAAGCGCACGCCCAGTTGGGTGTACAGCTCCTGGATACGCAGACGGATCGCCGCCGCATGGGCAGCGCGTTCGGCATCGCTGCCCAGCAGCAGGTCCGACAGGCTGATGGCGATAAAGGCGCCATCGATCGGGCGGCGCGAACGCTGCTTTTTCAACAGGTCGAGGAAGCCCAGCCAGGCGGCTTTGTCCACCGTGGAGTTGCTGTCCTGGGTGGTGTAGCGGCCGGCGGTGTCGAGCAATACGGCCTGGTCGGTAAACCACCAGTCGCAGTTGCGCGTGCCGCCGACGCCGCGCACCGCACCGGCACCCAATTGGGCCGCCAGCGGGAAATGCAGCCCGGAATTGACCAGCGCGGTGGTCTTGCCCGAACCCGGCGGGCCGATGATCACGTACCACGGCAGTTCGTAGAGGTTGCGCCGCTCGTCACCGCCGAGCTTGGCTTTTTTCAGCAGGGCCAGGGCTTCGTCCATGCGCTGGCGCAGGCTGGTGAGTTCTTCGGCGGTGGCGACGCTGTTGGGGTCGGCCGGCGTTTGCGCGGCCAGGCTGCGCATCACTTCGGCGGCCTGGTGGCGGGCCTGGAGGATGCGGAACACGCGGTAGGCGAGCCACACCGCAAACACCAGGATGATCAGCGCCCAGCGCCGCCCTTCGGGCATCAGTACGTCGAGCAACGGCCCGACAAACCAGATGATCAGGCTCAGGGCGATCAGGCCCAGCAACGGGATCACCCAGCGAATCATGAAACTGAAAAACGCCTTCACTCGACGCCCTCCGCGAGTACGGTGATTTCAACCCGGCGATTGCGGGCACGGCCTTCTGCGGTGGCGTTGGTGGCCACCGGCTCAGTGTCGCTTCGGCCCTCGGCACTGAAGCGATCGCCCTGGCCGGTCTTGGCCGCAAGGATCTCCAGCACCGACTTGGCCCGCGCTTCGGACAAGGCCCAGTTGGACGGGAAGCGCAGCGTGGCAATCGGGCGGTTGTCGCTGTGCCCGGTGACGCGCACCTGGCCCTTGACCTTGCGGATCGCGTCGGCGATGCGCAGCATCAACGGCTGGTAGTCATCGACGATGCTGGAGCTGGCCGAGGCAAAAAGCTCATCACCGCGGATCGTCACGACGGAACGGTCGACCTTGTCTTCCACCGCGACGCGACCGGCCTTGATGTCTTCCACCAGAAAACCGGCGAGGCGCGGGCGCTCGATCACTTTCGGCTGCGCCACGGGGCGGTCGATGGCCTGCACCGGGATCTCGCCCAGGGCATGGATATTCTTGAACACCGGCTCGGCGTCCGCGGCCAGCTTCAGGCGCAGGCCGAACAGCAACGCCAGCAGCAACGCCAGGCCGATAGCCACGGCGATCCACGGCGGCATGAACTGCGCCAGGCGATCGCGTACCACGCTCACGCCGCGCCAGTGCGGCGACAGTTCGCGCTCATGCTCGCCACGCGCGCTGCGAATTGCCGCCGCGGTGCGTTCACGCAGGGCTTCCAGTTGGCTGCGCCCATCGTTCATCACGCGGTAGCGACCTTCGAAACCCAGACACATGCACAGGTACAACAGCTCCAGCAGGTACAAGCGCTCGCGTGGGCTTTGCAGGCAATGGTCGAGTAGCTGAAAGACCTTTTCACCGCCCCAGGCTTCGTTGTGGACGGTAATCAGCAGGCTCTGCTTGCCCCAATCGCTGGTGCTGCCCCACGGCGTGCTCAACACGGCCTCATCCAGGGCGGTACACAGGGCGTAACGCGCCAGCAGCACTTCGTTGCGTGCCACGCCAGCAGCTTCGGCGCGCTCTTCGAACTGGCGCAGGTAGGCCAGCAACTGCGCACGCAAACTGGCCGGCGCCGGATGGGCGATGGTGTTGCGCAGGCGTGTCAGCAACGCCAGCAGCGGGCCGGCGGCGCTTTCCAGCGGATTCAGGCCTTGGCTTTTGCCGGTCAGGATCGGCGCGGCCGGCATCGACAGCGGCGCCGGTTCGGCACGCGCAGGAGCAGGCTCCCGGCCACCCGGGCGCGGCATGAACTGGGTGCGGTCATCATCATTGGGGTGCATCGCGGATTATCCTCGGATCGCCCAGAAGGCCAGGTTCAAGCCCGGGAACTGCCCGGCGATATGGAAGGCGAAACCACCGGAATTGCTCAACTGCTGCCAGTGCTCGCTGCCCCGGTCCAGCTCGTAATAGGTCGAGCCTGCGTGGTACGGCAGTTGGCGCGGCGCCACCGGCAACGGCAGCAGGCCGATGCCAGGCAGTTGCAGGTTGACCAGGTCGCGAATGTGCTCCACCGAGCCGACTTTGCTCTGCTGGCCAAAGCGCGCGCGCAGGGTTTCGCCGGGCACATCGGCGCGCACCACGAGGATGAAGCTGGCGCTGTCGATCAGGGTTTTGTCGGCGAGCATGGCCACGTGGATGCCGTAGGCTTTCTCGACAATCGGGATCGGCGTGGCCTTGCTGTCGATCAACATCGACAGCGCTTCACGCAGAGCCTGCATCACCGGGGCAAAGCTCAGGACCAGGTCGTCGTGCTGATACTGCGGGTATTCCTGGGGCCGCCGGCCGGCGGTGGAGAAGGTGGCGAACTCACCCGCCAGGCTGACCAGTTCACTGAACAAACGCTCCGGGTGCAGCGGGCTCAGTTGGCTGAGGTGCTGGATCAGCGGCTGGGCACGGTTGACCAGTTGCAACAGCATGAAGTCGGCAATCTCCGACGCGCCGCCCGCGCCCGAAGCGACCACGCGCCCGGCCAGGGCTTCGCCGCGCTGGTGCAGCAGGCCGAGCAGTTCGCTGCGAAACGCCGTCAGCGGTTTGCTCACGGCCACGTCGAGTACCGGCGGGATGTAGGTGTCGTCGAGGACCAGCGCCCGGTCGGCGCGTTTTTCCTTGATGCGCACCAGGCCAATCGCGGCGTAATCGCTGATGCCGTCCTGCGCGGTCAGCAGGCGCAGTGCGCGGGAACCGACGGCCACCGGGGCGCGGTTCTCGAACGGTGCGTTGTCGTCGCGCACTTCGCGCACCTGGCTCACGTAGCGGGCAGCGCCAAGCTCTTCGCCGTCGTCGACGGTGTCGCGGGCCCCTGCGCGTTTGAGCGGCAAGGCCAGGTAGACGAGGCCGTCGCGCAGGCTGTCGTCGATATTCAACGGGCTGGGCGCCAGGTCATCCTGGGGAATATTGAACGGCGTGCCATCGGGCAGCAGGCCGCGTGCCGACACAATCGCCAGCTTGCCCTGGGCCAGCAGGCCCTGATCGATCAGCAACTCGGAAAACCCCCAGGCCCCGGCGGACAAAGGGCGACTGCGGGCGTCGATCAGGTTTTCCAGGTAACGGTCATGCTGCTGGAAGTGCTGCGTTCCGATGAACATGCCTTCCGACCAGACCACGCGATTGTTCCAGGACATGGGGGCTCCGTTTGCTTGTTATTGGGCTGGGCTGGATGGGGAAACCACGACGTCCGCACGCACGGCGCGCACATCGAGGCTGATCTGGTATTCGGTGTATTGGCGCGGCGGCACGCTGAGCACCGTGCGCCATTGCGCGCGGTCCAGCTCGCGATAGCCCACCAACAGGCCGATCTGGCGGGTGGACGGGTCGAGGTCGCGCTGGATGCTCAGTTGCTGGCCGGGCTGCACCATCACTTCGTCTTGGTCCAGCAGGTCGAGGCCAAGAGTGGATTGCGCGCGGTCAGCCAGGGCGAAGTAATCCGAACGGCTGAAGGTGGCGGCGTTTTTCAGTTCGAAGATCCGCACCCGCACCGGGGCGGCCTGGCCGTTGGCGCCGGGGTTGAGCCCGGCAATCGCATGAAAGTGCAACTCGACGGCAGCGGTGTTCGCTTCGACCGAGGCTGCTGCTTCGGGTTTGACAGCATCCTTGGCGCACGCTGTCAGCATCAGCAGGGTGGCTACTGCGAGTAAAAACCTGGGAATCATCCTTCGTCCTCAATGACGTACTTAGCTTTCCGTTTTATCCATGGTTGCGACACGCTTCAGCGACGCTGGCGTGCGCTGTGCTCTTCGTAGGCTCGGCTGAATTCGCGGCCGAACAGGTCCTGGAAATCTTCCTGGGCCTCGCGGGAAATATTGCTGTAGAGCTCGGTGAACTGCTGCCAGTACTGGGCCTGGCGCGAGCCGCTGAACAGGCTCGACAGCCCGCCGGGCTTGCCCATGCGCTCTTCCAACTGTGCCGGCTCGAAGCGGCTGAGCAGATGTTTGATCGCCGCTTCCACACCGGCCATTACTGCCAACTGGTGAGCGCGCAGGTCGTCGAAACTGTCGCGCACCGCGATGTCCGGCGCCATAAACGCCTGGTTTCCATGACGAAGCAGCAGCAGTAACGCTTCGTCGGCATTCGGGGCGAATTTCAACGGATTGTTTTCCGCTGGCTGGATCATCGTTTGCTGCATGCGGAACTCGCCCTTGAGGCTCGCGCGGGCGCGCAACACGTCAATCAGGCCGTCGACCATCAGCCGGTAGCTGCGGCCGATGCTTTCCATCTGGGCTTCGGCCTGGGCCTTGTCCAGGCGCAGTTGGTCCAGGCCGGCACCGCGCAGGAAGGCTTGCAAAAGATCGGGTTGTTGGCTGTCGGCCACGGGGAGCAAGGGCTCAACCACGGGTGGCGGCGGGACAACGGGCGCGGGAGATGGCGGTGGCGGTGCGCTGACCACGGGAGCTGGCGTGTCGCCAAACAGGTCCCAATCTTCGGGAATGACCGAGCCCGACACGGCAGGTGCTGGGACAACCGGCACAGCCACCGGGGCCGGCGGGCGGAAGTCGTGTTGCTCGCAAGGCACGTGATCGGCCACGGTCGGCGGCGGCACGGCGGTCGGGCTGAGAAAATCGAACAGATCCGGCAGAGTGTCCATCGACGACGCGCCCTGGAACTGCGGTGCGATCACCGGCGCGGCGGCCGGTTTACTCACGACGGCGCCCATCAGCGCTTCAAAACTGTTCGGGGAATCCCCGGCAAACGCCTGGCTATCCACGGCTTGCACATTGAAATCGATGCGCGCCTGAATTTCGTAATCACCGATGCGGATCAGCTCGCCATCCTGCAACAGCTCGCTATTGCCCCGACGCAGACGGATGCCGGCGTTAACCAACTCCACGCCATTTGTGCTGTTATCGGTTAAATAATAACGACCATCTTTGTATTGAATTACACAATGTTGCGAGGAAACCAGACGCTCAGGATCAGGCAATACCCAGTCATTATCCGAGCTGCGGCCGATCGCCATCGAACCCTGGCTCAAGGATTTTTCGGCACACTGCCCAGGGGTAATCTTGTGATAACTAGTGATAGTCAAACACAGCGACATCTTGCCTCCTTGCTGATACTTCGCGCGCAGTCGATTCCCGGCGGCAACCTTTCCCGAGGGGTCCCGTCAGGTGCTGCGAACGACCGTCATAACCTGCTTTTACCAGCATGATCGCTGATCTTAACCGGTGCCTGTGAGAAAAATCCTGCTTTAGTCCGCAACCTGACCAATTAGTCGCGCAGCTTGCCAAGCACCGCACATCTGTCACAGAGGGCGAATAGCTTACCTTGACAAGCCATAACTACTACACCAAAAATGCACAACTTCTTGAATACCAGTGATGGCACATTAGTGGCGTCGCACTTATATGACCAAGAAAACATGCAAAGTTCATCACGCAACTAACGCATGAATTGCCCGCCATCTAACGGGCCGATAGGGAGATCGATTTCAGTGGATGTGCCGTTGCTGCTCGCTGCCGTTTCCGCGACTTCGCCATGTGGTGAAGACATGGAATATGACGCGCAATTTCTACAATTGGAGCGTGATGCCAAGGGTCAGCCCGAGCGCAGCATGGGCGACTCCGTCCTGCCTGCCGAACCACCGGACTGGCGCAGCATCCAGCAACAAAGTCTCGACTTATTGCAGCGCAGCAAAGACCTGCGCATCACCCATTTCCTGCTGCAAAGCGCCCTCGCCCTCCAGGGTGTGGCCGGGCTGGCCGACGCGCTCACGCTGATCAACGCACTGCTGCGCGAATACTGGGCCGACCTGCATCCGCACCTGGATGCCGACGACGATAACGATCCCACCGTGCGCATCAACGCCCTGTCCGGCTTGACCAGCGACGCGACGATTCGCCTGCTGCGCGAAAGCATCCTCACACGCTCGCGCACCTTCGGCCCCGTGAGCCTGCGCGCCGCGCTGAACGCCAGCGGCCTGATGAGTTTCCCCGACGAACAACTCGGCGCCCAGCAGCTCAACGCCGCGTTTCTCGACAGCGACCCCGAGCAACTGCAAGCCACCCGCGACGCCTTGAGCACCGCGCGTACCGCCTGCGAAGCCATCGAACAACAGGTCAGCGACCAGGTCGGCTCGGCCCAGGGCGTCGACCTCAGCCTGTTGAAGCAACCGCTCAAGCAGGCGCTGCAGATCCTCAGCCAGTTTGTCCCAAGCAGCGAGACCGACAGCCGCGAACCCGAGGCCGTCAGTGACGACAATGCCCCCTCGGCCGACTTCGCCGCCGCCCCCGTCGCACCGCGCCCCAGCGGCGATATCGCCAACCGCGATGACGTGCTGCGCAGCCTCGACAAGATCCTTGCGTACTACAGCCGCTACGAGCCTTCGAGCCCGTTGCCGGTGCTGTTGAACCGCGCAAAGCACCTGGTGCATGCCGACTTCGCGGCCATCGTGCGCAATCTGATTCCCGACGGCATATCCCAATTTGAAAACCTGCGTGGCCCGGACGGCGAATAAGCCGACCGACTGCGCAGTAACAATACCGTCGCTCAAGCGACCAGGAGCAGCAACGTGGCGAAGCAAAGTTCTCAGAAATTCATCGCGCGCAACCGCGCGCCTCGAGTGCAGATCGAGTACGACGTCGAGCTCTACGGCGCCGAGAAAAAGGTCCAGCTGCCCTTCGTGATGGGTGTGATGGCCGACCTCGCCGGTAAACCCGCCGAGCCGCTCGCGCCCGTGGCCGACCGCAAATTCCTTGAAGTGGACGTCGACAATTTCGACTCGCGCCTCAAGGCCATGCAGCCGCGCGTAGCGTTCCACGTACCCAACGAGCTGACAGGCGAAGGCAACCTGAGCCTGGACATCACCTTCGAAAGCATGGACGACTTCAGCCCGGCCGCCGTGGCCCGCAAGGTCGACGCGCTGAGCAAGCTGCTCGAAGCCCGCACCCAGTTGGCCAACCTGCTGACCTACATGGACGGCAAGACCGGCGCTGAAGAAATCATCATGAAAGCGATCAAGGACCCAGCATTGCTGCAGGCCCTTGCGAGCGCGCCGAAGCCGGCAGGGGACCAGTAATCATGACCGAGAATACCGTTCGCGAAAGCGCTCAAAACCTGGGCGCTACCGAAGAAACCAGCGAGTTCGCCTCGCTGTTGCTGCAAGAATTCAAACCGAAGACCGAGCGTGCCCGCGAAGCCGTGGAAACCGCCGTGCGCACCCTGGCCGAACAGGCGTTGGCGCAGACGGACCTGGTGTCCAACGACGCGATCAAGTCGATCGAATCGATCATCGCCGCCATCGACGCCAAGCTCACCGCGCAGGTCAACCAGGTCATCCACCACCCGGACTTCCAGCAGTTGGAAAGCGCCTGGCGTGGCCTGCACTACCTGGTCAACAACACCGAGAGCGATGAGCAACTGAAGATTCGCGTGCTCAACATCTCCAAGCCGGACCTGCACAAGACCCTGAAGAAATTCAAGGGCACCGCCTGGGACCAGAGCCCGATCTTCAAGAAAATGTACGAAGAAGAATACGGCCAGTTCGGCGGCGAACCTTACGGTTGCCTGGTCGGCGACTACTACTTCGACCAGTCGCCACCGGATGTCGAGCTGTTGGGCGAATTGTCCAAAGTCTGCGCCGCGATGCACGCCCCCTTCATCGCGGCCGCTTCGCCGACCGTGATGGGCATGGGCTCGTGGCAAGAACTGTCGAACCCGCGCGACCTGACCAAGATCTTCACCACCCCGGAATACGCCGGCTGGCGCTCGCTGCGTGAATCGGAAGACTCGCGCTACATCGGCCTGACCATGCCGCGCTTCCTCGCGCGCCTGCCGTATGGCGCCAAGACCGACCCGGTGGAAGCCTTCGCCTTCGAAGAAAACACCGACGGCGCCGACAGCTCCAAGTACACCTGGGCCAACGCCGCCTACGCGATGGCGGTGAACATCAACCGTTCGTTCAAACACTACGGCTGGTGCTCGCGCATCCGTGGCGTGGAATCCGGCGGTGAAGTGGAAAACCTGCCGGCCCACACGTTCCCTACCGATGACGGTGGTGTGGACATGAAGTGCCCGACCGAAATCGCCATCAGCGACCGCCGTGAAGCGGAGCTGGCGAAGAACGGTTTCATGCCGTTGCTGCACAAGAAAAACACCGATTTCGCCGCGTTCATTGGCGCGCAGTCGCTGCAGAAACCAGCCGAGTACGACGACCCGGACGCCACCGCCAACGCCAACCTGGCGGCGCGCCTGCCGTACCTGTTCGCCACCTGCCGTTTCGCGCACTACTTGAAGTGCATCGTGCGCGACAAGATCGGTTCCTTCAAAGAGAAGGACGAAATGCAACGCTGGTTGCAGGACTGGATCCTCAACTACGTCGACGGCGACCCGGCGCACTCCACCGAAACCACCAAGGCCCAGCACCCATTGGCTGCAGCCGAAGTGATCGTGGAAGACGTCGAAGGCAACCCGGGTTACTACAACTCCAAGTTCTACCTGCGCCCGCACTACCAGCTCGAAGGGCTGACCGTGTCGCTGCGCCTGGTATCGAAACTGCCTTCGGCAAAAAGCGCATAACCAGCGGTTGAACTCGCTCTTCTGTGGGAGGGGGCTTGCCCCCGATGGCATCGACGCGGCCTGACTGAAAGACCGTGTCGCCTGCATCGGGGGCAAGCCCCCTCCCACACAAACCAAATCAAGTGGCTGAGTCCACACAGGGAGAAAACATGGCTGTTGATATTTTCATCAAGATTGGCGACATCAAGGGCGAGTCCATGGACAAAGCCCACAAGGACGAAATCGACGTGCTGAACTGGAGCTGGGGCATGTCCCAGTCCGGCAACATGCACGTAGGCGGTGGCGGCGGCGCGGGCAAGGTGAACATCCAGGACCTGTCGCTGACCAAGTACGTCGACAAATCCTCGCCGAACCTGATGATGCACTGCGCCAGCGGCAAGCACATCGACAAGGTCAAGCTGACCGTGCGCAAGGCCGGCGGTGAAAGCCAGGTCGAATACATGGTGATCAATCTGGAAGAAGTCCTGGTCACGTCCCTGAGCACCGGCGGTTCGGGCTCCGATGATCGCCTGACCGAAAACGTCACCCTGAACTTCGCCCAGGTGATGGTCGACTACCAGCCGCAGAAAGCCGACGGCACCAAAGACGGCGGCGCGATCAAGTTTGGCTGGAACATCCGTTCCAACACCAAGCGTTGATATGAACACCCCCTGGCGCCATGCGCCGGGGGGTTGGTGCGTGCTCACATTCGACCCCTTCTTTTTCGGTATCTGAGTCATGGCCAAACCTTCGTTTATCAATGTGTGGAAGGCGTATTCCGATCTTTTGGTTACGCATCCAAAAGCAGACCCTTGCGATGGTCCTTGGGCCAATCAATGCGCTATCCGTATGAGTCTGGTGCTCAATGCCGAGCTGAGCATCAAGGTCAACACATCTACCTATACGGAGCCCAAGTGTGCGCATGGACACGCCAGGGGTGCCGAGTCGTTGGCTAATTGGCTGTGGAAAAGGCATCTAGGACGACCCGCCATTCTGGGTAACACCGCCGAAGACCGTCGCACGCTGATGGGCAAAACCGGGCTTATTTTTTTCAAGGATTGTTTCCAGCAATCAGGCGAGTCCCTGGATAACCGTACCGGCGATCATATTGATCTATGGAACCGAGGAATAACCCAAACCGGCGATCTCTTTTTCCGCTCCAGAGCTGTCTGGTTTTGGGAACTCACATAATGAAAAAACCATTGCTCGCCCTCTGCCTGGTCATGAGCTTTATCAGTCTGAGCGCATGCGCCGAACATGCGGAAAATCCTTCGATCCAAGCAATCTTTGTCGGGCAGAAACTCCGGTTGATCGATGATAAAGGTCAATGCACGCTACTCCAGTCCGACCAGGGTCGCGTGCAACTGGATATGGAGTGGCCTTGCAGCTTCAGCCTGGATAAACAGCAGGCACTGCGCGTAGAGATCTTTAATGGCATCCCGATTTTTTCGGTGTGGCATAGCGAGCACATGCCTGCGCCGAGCCGCGATTGCCTCACCAAAATGCAGGCGGTTCGCCAAATCCAAGGACGCCTGGAGACAGCGCAAGTCAGTAGATTTGCGTCTTGCGGCTCAGGCTGGGATCAAAAAATGTATGTAGCGCCCTTTACGTGGTAACCGAAATCGCCACCCGCGACCGTCTGCAACCATCCCTGCTGGACCGGTTGACCGACGACGACCCGACCAATCCGAAGGAAAGCGCCGACAAACGCGTGCTGTCCCTGACCCAATTGAAGGCCTCGGTGCTGCGTGACCTGGCGTGGCTGCTCAACACCACGTCGTTGCTCGATGCCGATGCCACTCTGCACACCCCGGCCGGCACCTCGGTGGTCAATTACGGCCTGCCGGCCCTGGCGGGCAATAGCGTGTCCAGTGTGGATATCAAGGCCCTGGAAGCCCTGATCTACCAGGCCATCGCCACTTTTGAACCGCGCATTTTGCGCCATACCTTGCGCGTGAAAGCGCGCGTCGGCCACGGTGAAATGAACCACAACGCGCTGAGTTTCGAGATCGAAGGCGACCTGTGGGCGCAGCCGGTGCCGTTGCGCCTGCTGCTGCAAACCGACCTGGACCTGGAGTCCGGCCATGTACGCGTGGTCAACGCCGACCAGCGGAGACGCCCATGAACCCGCGCCTGCTGGAGCTGTACAACCAGGAACTGCACCACGTGCGCGAAAGCGCCGCCGAGTTCGCCAAGGAATACCCGAAGATCGCCGGTCGGCTGAGCCTGTCCGGCATGGACTGCGCCGACCCTTACGTCGAACGTCTGCTCGAAGGCTTTGCCTACCTCACGGCCCGCGTGCAACTCAAGCTCGACGCCGAGTACCCGACCTTCACCCACAACCTGCTGGAAATCGCCTACCCGCACTACCTGGCGCCGACCCCGTCGATGACCGTGGTGCAACTGCAGACCGACCCGGATGAAGGCTCCCTGGCCAGCGGCTTCCCGTTGCCGCGCGACACCGTCTTGCGCGCCGCGTTGGGCCGTGAAACCCAGACCTGCTGCGAGTACCGCACCGCTCACCCGGTGACGCTGTGGCCGTTGCAGGTCAGCCACGCCGAGTACTTCGGCAACCCCGCCGCCGTGCTCGGGCGCCTGGCGGCCAGCGAACCGAAAGCCAAGGCTGGCTTGCGCCTGACCCTGCGCACTGGCGCCGAGTTGCCGTTCAACAGCCTCGAACTGGACAACCTGCCGCTGTACCTCAGCGGCGCCGACGAGCAACCGTTCCGCCTCTACGAACAGTTGCTGGGCAACGCCTGCGCGGTCTTTGCGCGCAAGCCGGGGGGTGATTGGGTCGAGCGCCTGCCGCAAGACGCGCTGCGCTCGCGGGGTTTTGACGACGCCGACGCGGCCATGCCCGTGGTGGCGCGGGCGTTCCAGGGCTATCGGCTGTTGCAGGAATACTTCGCCCTGCCCCACCGTTTCCTGTTCGTCGAGTTCGCCGAACTGCGCCGCGCAGTCAAACGTTGCGACGGCCAGGAACTGGAACTGATCGTGCTGTTCGACCGTCACGAACCGAGCCTGGAAGGCAGCGTCGGCGCCGCGCAGTTCCTGCCGTTCTGCACCCCGGCGATCAACCTGTTCCCGAAACGCGTGGACCGTATCCACTTGTCCGACCGGGTCAACGAACACCATGTGATCGCCGACCGCACACGGCCGATGGACTTCGAGATTCACTCCCTGAGCGGCATCACCGGCCACGGTACCGGGCCGGAGCAGCCGTTCCTGCCGTTCTATGCGGTGCGCGACCCATCGCGCTATGGCCGCGACCAGGCGTACTACACCGTGCGCCGCGAGCCCCGAGTGTTGTCCAGCGACCAACGGCGCAACGGCCCGCGCTCCACCTACGTGGGCAGCGAAACCTTCGTCAGCCTGGTGGACAGCCAGCAAGCGCCGTACCGCCACGACCTGCGCCAACTCGGTGTGACGGCACTGTGTACCAACCGCGATTTGCCTCTGTTCATGAGCGTGGGCAACGGCAAGACCGACTTCACCCTCGCCGACAGCGCCCCGGTGCTGGCCGTGCGCTGCGTCGCCGGGCCGAGCCGCCCGCGGGCCAGCCATGCCCATGACGCCAAGGCCTGGCGCCTGATCAGCCAGTTGTCGCTCAATTACTTGTCCCTCAGCGAACAGGGCCAGGGCGCGGGCGCCTTGCGCGAACTGTTGCGCCTGTATGGCGACAGCAACGACGCCGCCCTGCAATTGCAGATCGAAGGCCTGCGCGAAGTCAGCAGCAAAACGGTGACCCGGCGCCTGCCGATGCCCGGCCCGATTGTGTTTGGGCGCGGCCTGGAAATTACCTTGGCATTCGATGAAAACGCGTTTCGCGGCACCGGGGTGTTCCTGCTCGGTGCGGTGCTGGAACGCTTCCTGGCACGCTACGTGTCGATCAACAGCTTTACCGAGACGGTGATCCGTACCACCGAACGCGGCGAGATCATGCGATGGAAAGCCAAGCCCGGACGTCGTCCGACCCTGTGAGTACCCTGGATGCGATGCACCGGGAGCCCTGGGAATACGATTTCTTCCAGGCGCTGCGGCGTATCGAGTGCGAATCGCCGGACCTGCCGCGCCTGGGCCATTCCCTGCGTCTGGCGGATGACCCGCTGCGCCTCGGGCAACAGGCCGACTGCACCTTCGCCCCGGCCACCCTGGCCTCGGTCGACCCCGGTGGCGACGGCAAGCCGGCGCGGCTGGAACAGTTCTTTTTCGGCCTCGGCGGTCCCAACGGCCCGCTGCCGCTGCACATCACCGAATACGTGCGCGAGCGCCAGCGCAACAACGCCGACAGCACCAGCAAGCAGTTCCTGGATATCTTCCATCATCGCCTGTTGAGCCTGTTTTATCGGGCCTGGGCCGAGGCGCGGCCAACCGTCAGCCACGACCGCCCGGACGATGATTACTGGTCAGCGCGCCTCGCCGCCTTGAGCGGTCGGGGCATGCCGAGCCTGCTCAACCAGGGGCTGATCCCGGACACGGCAAAGCTGCATTACAGCGGCCACCTGTCGGCGCAAACCCGCTACCCGGATGGTTTGAAGGCGATCCTTGGCGAGTACTTCGGCCTGCCGGTAGAAATCGAAGAATACATCGGCCAGTGGCTCGAACTGCCCGAACGCAGCCGCGTCAGCGTCAGCGCCAACCGGCTGGGCGTGGACTTCTGCCTGGGCAGCCACGTGTGGGACCGCCAGCATAAATTCCGTATCCGCCTGGGCCCGCTGAAGCTTGATGATTACATGGGCATGCTGCCCGGCAGCCAGCCGTTCAACGAGCTGGTGGCCTGGGTGGCCGAGTACCTGGGCCATGAATTGGACTGGGACTTGAACCTGGTTCTGCAACAACCCGAAGTACCGGCGCTGCAACTCAACGGCCGCTTCCGCCTGGGCTTCAACACCTGGCTCGGCCGCCCTGCGGTTGATGCCAACGACCTAATCCTGGCCCGGCATTACGCCGATCACGCCACCACCTCAAGGAATCCAGAGCATGGGTGAAATCAGTCGCGCCGCACTGTTCGGCAAACTCAACAGCGTGGCCTACAAAGCCATCGAAGCCGCCACCGTGTTCTGCAAGCTGCGGGGCAACCCGTATGTGGAACTGGCCCACTGGTTTCACCAGTTGCTGCAACTGCAGGACTCGGACCTGCACCGCATCATCCGCCAATTCAACGTGGAACCGGCGCGCCTGGCACGCGACTTGACCGAAGCCCTGGACCGCCTGCCCCGTGGCTCGACCTCGATCACCGACCTGTCCTCGCATGTGGAAGAAGCCGTGGAGCGCGGCTGGGTCTACGGCAGCCTGATGTTCGGCGAAAGCCAGGTGCGCACCGGGTATCTGGTGCTGGGCATTCTGAAGACGCCGAGCCTGCGCCATGCGCTGTTGGGCTTATCGTCGGAGTTCGACAAGATCAAGGCCGAAGCCCTGAGCGAACGCTTTGACGAGTACGTCGGCGACTCGCCGGAAAATGCCCTGAGCGCAAGCGACGGTTTCAACGCCGGCGCCGTTCCGGGCGAAGCCAGCGGCGCGATGGCGCCGAGTGCGATGGGCAAGCAGGAAGCGCTCAAGCGTTTCACTGTCGACCTGACCGAACAGGCGCGCAGCGGCAAGCTCGACCCGATCGTCGGCCGTGACGAAGAGATCCGTCAGTTGGTCGACATCCTCATGCGTCGACGCCAGAACAACCCGATCCTCACCGGTGAAGCCGGCGTGGGCAAAACCGCCGTGGTCGAAGGCTTCGCCCTGCGCATCGTCGCCGGTGACGTGCCGCCCGCGCTGAAAGACGTGGAACTGCGCAGCCTCGACGTCGGCCTGCTGCAAGCCGGCGCCAGCATGAAAGGCGAATTCGAACAGCGCCTGCGCCAGGTCATCGAAGACGTCCAGGCCTCGCCTAAACCGATCATCCTGTTTATCGACGAAGCTCACACCCTGGTGGGTGCCGGTGGCGCCGCCGGCACCGGTGACGCAGCCAACCTGCTCAAGCCGGCCCTGGCCCGCGGCACCTTGCGTACCGTGGCCGCGACCACCTGGGCCGAGTACAAAAAGCACATCGAGAAAGACCCGGCCCTGACCCGCCGTTTCCAGGTGGTACAGGTGGCCGAACCGTCGGAAGACAAGGCGCTGCTGATGATGCGCGGCGTGGCCTCGACCATGGAGAAACACCATCAGGTGCAGGTCCTCGACGAAGCGCTGGAAGCCTCGGTGAAGCTGTCCCACCGCTACATCCCGGCGCGCCAGTTGCCGGATAAATCCGTCAGCCTGCTGGACACCGCCTGCGCCCGCGTCGCCATCAGCCTGCATGCGGTGCCGGCCGAAGTCGACGACAGCCGTCGCCGCATCGAAGCCCTGGAAACCGAGCTGCAAATCATCGCCCGCGAGCATGCGATCGGCATCGCCATCGGTGCGCGCCAGAGCAACAGCGAAGCCTTGCTGAGCGCCGAGCGCGAACGCCTGGCCAGCCTGGAAAGCCGCTGGGCCGAAGAGAAAACCCTGGTGGATGAGTTGCTCGCCACCCGCGCCACGTTGCGTGAAAAAGCCGGTGTCGTGGACAGCGGCAACGATGAGTTGCGTGCGCAATTGGTCGACCTGCAACAACGCCTCACCGCGCTGCAAGGCGAAACCCCGCTGATCCTGCCGACCGTGGATTACCAGGCCGTGGCCTCGGTGGTCGCCGACTGGACCGGCATCCCGGTCGGCCGCATGGCGCGCAACGAACTGGAAACCGTGCTCAACCTCGACCAGCACCTGAAAAAACGCATCATCGGCCAGGACCACGCCTTGCAGATGATCGCCAAGCGCATCCAGACCTCCCGCGCCGGCCTCGACAACCCGAGCAAACCGATCGGCGTGTTCATGCTGGCCGGCACCTCCGGCGTGGGCAAGACCGAAACCGCCCTGGCCCTGGCCGAAGCCATGTACGGCGGCGAGCAGAACGTCATCACCATCAACATGAGCGAGTTCCAGGAAGCCCACACCGTATCGACCCTCAAGGGCGCGCCACCGGGCTACATCGGCTACGGCGAAGGCGGCGTGCTGACCGAAGCGGTACGGCGCAAGCCTTACAGCGTGGTGCTGCTGGACGAGGTGGAAAAAGCCCACCCGGACGTGCATGAGATCTTCTTCCAGGTGTTCGACAAGGGCGTGATGGAAGACGGCGAAGGCCGGGTGATCGACTTCAAGAACACCCTGATCCTGCTGACCACCAACGCCGGTACCGAGTTGATTTCCCAGGTCTGCAAAGACCCGGCGAACATTCCCGAGCCGGAAGCCATCGCCAAGGCCTTGCGCCAGCCGCTGCTGGAAATTTTCCCGCCCGCCCTGCTCGGCCGGCTGGTGACCATCCCGTATTACCCGCTGAGCGACGAGATGCTCAAGGCGATCACCCGCCTGCAACTCGAGCGCATCAAGAAGCGTGTGCAGAACACCCACAAAGTCGCCTTCGATTACGACGACGCGGTGGTCGATTTGATCGTCTCGCGCTGCACCGAGACCGAAAGCGGCGGGCGCATGATCGACACCATCCTCACCAACAGCCTGCTGCCGGACATGAGCCGTGAGTTCCTCACGCGCATGCTCGAAGGCAAGGCGCTGGCGGGTGTGCGGATCAGTAGCCGGGATAATGAATTGCACTATCAGTTCAACGATTGACCTGAAGAAACATAATCAAATGTGGGAGGGGGCTTGCCCCCGATGGCGGTGAGTCAGTCACCATATGCATCAACTGACACACGGCTATCGGGGGCAAGCCCCCTCCCACATTTGCAGCCGGTTTCTTCAGTTATTTAGTCATTTTCGAGACGCCCGATGCTATTCAACCAAACCTCACGCCTGGCCAAAATCACCAGCCCCCTCGGGCCGGACGTGCTGTTGCTCAATCAAATGGGCGGCGGCGAAGAGTTGGGAAGGCTGTTCGCCTATGAGCTGCAACTGACCTCCCTGGACGCCAACATCGACCTCAACCAGTTGCTCGGCAAGCCAATGAGCGTCGGCCTGCAACTGGCGGACGGTGGCGAGCGGCATTTCCACGGGATCGTCGCGCAGTGCAGCCAGAGTATCGACCAGGGCCAGTTCGCCAGCTACCAGGTGACGCTGCGCCCGTGGCTGTGGCTGCTGAGCCGCACGTCGGACTGTCGGATTTTCCAGAACCAGAGCATCCCGCAGATCATCAAGCAGGTGTTCCGCGACCTCGGTTTTTCCGATTTCGAAGACGCCCTGAGCCGGCCGTACCGCGAGTGGGAATACTGCGTGCAGTACCGCGAGACCAGCTTCGATTTCGTCAGCCGTTTGATGGAACAGGAAGGCATCTACTACTTCTTCCGCCATGAACAGGACCGTCACGTACTGGTGCTGGCCGATGCCTACGGCGCCCACGCCACGGTGCCGGGCTACGCGTCGGTTCCGTATTACCCCAAGGACGAGCAGCAACGCGAACGCGACCACCTGCATAACTGGCACCTGGCGCAGCAAGTGCAGCCGGGCTCGCTGGAGCTCAACGACTACGACTTCCAGCGCCCCAGCGCGAGCATCGACGTGCGCTCGGCCATGCCGCGCCCGCACGCCGCCGGCGACTATCCGCTGTACGACTACCCCGGCGCCTACGTGCAAAGCGCGGACGGCGAACACTACGCGCGCACCCGCATCGAAGCGCTGCAAACCCTGCATGAACAAATCGAATTCAGCGGCAACGCCCGCGGCCTCGGTTCCGGCCACCTGTTCAGCCTCACCGGCTTCAGTCGCCAGGACCAGAACCGCGAATACCTGATCGTCGGCATCCGCTACAACATCCATCAGGAAAGCCTGGAAAGCGGCGGCGGCTCAAACTCTGCGCAGTACGAAAGCAGCCTCACCTGCATCGATGCCCAACAAAACTTCCGCCCGCTGGCCAACACTCACCGGCCCATCGTCAAAGGCCCGCAGACCGCGCTGGTGGTCGGCCCCAAAGGCGAAGAAATCTGGACCGACCAATACGGCCGCGTAAAGGTGCATTTCCACTGGGACCGCCACGACCAATCCAACGAAAACAGCTCGTGCTGGATACGCGTGTCGCAATCCTGGGCCGGCAAGAACTGGGGCTCGATGCAGATCCCACGGATCGGCCAGGAGGTGATTGTGAGCTTTCTGGAAGGCGACCCCGACCGGCCGATCATTACCGGGCGGGTGTACAACGCGGAGCAGACGGTGCCCTACGATTTGCCGGAGAACGCGACCCAGAGCGGCATGAAAAGTCGTTCGAGCAAGGGCGGCACGCCGGCCAACTTCAATGAAATCCGCATGGAGGACAAGAAGGGGTTGGAGCAGTTGTATATCCATGCCGAGCGGAATCAGGACATTGTGGTGGAGGTGGATGAGAGCCATTCGGTGGGGCATGACCGGAACAAGAGTATTGGGCATGACGAAGTGGTGACAATTGGCAACGACCGCGTGCGTGCGGTCAAGCACGACGACATGCTCATGGTCGGCTTCAGCAAGACCGACGCAATCAGCCAAAGCTACTTGATCGAAGTGGGACAAAACCTGCGCCTGGTCTGCGGAAAAAGCGTGCTGGAGCTCAATGCCAGTGGCCAGATCAACCTCACCGGCGTGCAGATTAACGTGTATTCCGAGGGCAATACTGAAATCAATACCGGGGGCAACCTGCACCTGAACATCGGCGGAAAAGCAGGCACGACGCCTATGGGCCAAGGGGTCAAGGCCGAGATAGATGCCGCCGTCAATTCCATGTTTCCCAATCCGCCTCCCAACCAATAACGAGATTCCGTTTCATGACCTATCAACTCAATGAACTGCAATTCACGCTGCCCAGCGATGACGTTCAAGATGCTTCCATCAATATCCTGAAGTTCGCCGCTCTGGGTACGTCGTTGATTGTCAGCCGTAGCCTTCTAGGTGATGGTGAGACGCTGCAAAGCAACTTCGAAGAGCAACTGGCGAAGCTGGAGAAGCAGGTACAGGACTTGCGCTACCAACCGGCCAAGGCACTTCGTGTGGGCGCCGCGCAGGATATAGACGCCATCGAAGTGCACAACCAGTTCAGCAAGGGCACCGAGCGGATCCATCAATACCAGTTAGCGCTTGTGATACCCGGCACTCGGCAGATGCTTGCCCTGAGTTATGTCAAAGCCCAACCCTTGGGCGATGCGGAACGCGCCCATTGGGCAACCATCAAAAGCACCTTGCAGCTGAATCCCAAGCCTTGAAGTCCCTAATAAATGTCTGACGCTCTCTGGGCGGCACGTCTCGGCGACGGCCTGCTGCACACCTCGGTGATGGCCGACATCCTGGGCGGCGTGCTGGAAATTGCGGCCAACATCGCTATTACGGCCGTCGCCACTGCTGCAATTGTGGCCGCCACCGGTATTACGGTCGTAACCGGCGGGCTAGGCTGCTTTGTGCTGGGTGCAGTGGTGGGCATCATCGTCGGCATAGGCATGAGCAAGACGGGGGCGGACAAGGGACTGACAAAGGTTTGTGACTGGATAGGCAATGCGTTATTCCCGCCGGTGGTAATGGCAACAATCGCCACCGGCTCCCACAACACCTTTACCAACGGTATCCCGTCTGCACGTGCCGCCGGTGCCATTGGTCCGGTCAGCCCGCAACCTACCGAAGGCGGAAGCCCCGAAGAATCCAGCTACTTGGACATGGCCAAGGGCTTCTTCTCACAGATGTGGCGCCCGACCGTCGCCGTTCCCGCACCGGGAGCAGTGCCCAAGCCACTGGACATCGTGATCTGCACCAAGCATCCACCGATGCCTCCGCAATTTATTGCCGAGGGCTCCAGCAAGGTCACCATCAACGGCCAACCGGCAGCGCGCAGTGGTGATCGCAGTACCTGCGATGCGTCAATTGTTGAATCGGGGATGATCTCCAGCAACGTGCGCATTGGTGGCGGCCCGGTGGTGGTCCGCGAGATTCGCAGCGGTAAGACTCCAGGCGTAGGGTTGGCGGTGACCGCACTGTTGATGCTGCGCGGTGGCGGGTCGAAATTCTTCAGCAAATTGCCGTGCATGGTGGTCGGCGGCCTGGTGTCGTGGGGCACCAGCCAGGTGACCAATGCGATCACCTCAGCCGTGGTGGGCTCCCCCAACCCGGTCCACAGCGCGACCGGCGCAAAGATTCTTGATGGCGAAGACGATCTAGACTTCGCCCTGCCCGGTTTGTTGCCGATTGAGTGGCAGCGTTATTACAGCAGTCGTGATGAGCGCAGCGACGGGCTTTTCGGCGCCAGTTGGAGCGTGATTTACGAAGTCTTCGTCGAAATTGACCTGCATCCCGACGGCGGCGAGCGCCTGATCTACACCGATGAGCAGGCGCGGCAGATCGACATGGGTGTCATTCCCTTGGGTGGTGCCGTATTCAGTGCCGGCGAAGGCTTGAGCGTGCGGCGCAACACCAATGGACAGTTACTGATTGAAACGGTGGATGGCTTGTATCAGCTGTTCGAGCCGAAGCCGGGCAACCCATCGCACCTGCGCCTGAGTCAGTTGGGAGATCGCAACGACAACCGGATCTACCTCGACTACAACGCCAGCAACCGCCTCGTGCAACTGCGCGACACCTTTGACCTGGTGCGTGTTGAATTGGTGTACAGCCCTCTATGGCCCGGGCGCGTATCACAGATTGAGCGTGTGTATCCCGATCACACTCGCGAGCAGTTGGTGAGCTACGAGTACGACAAACATGGCGATCTGGCGCTAGTGCGGGACGCTGGCGCGCAGGTGCAGCGGCGCTTTGCCTATGACGCCGGGCGGCGCATGGTCGAGCACCAATTGCCCACAGGGCTGCGTTGCTATTACCAATGGGCCTGCGTGGAAGAGAGCGAATGGCGTGTGGTCCGGCATTGGACCGATGAGGGTGACCACTATCAGTTTGACTATGACCTTCACGCCGGGATCACACGAATTACAGATGGCCTGCAAAGAGTCAGCACTCGACGCTGGAACCCACAATTCCAGATTACCGAGTACACCGACAACCTCGGGCAAACCTGGCACTTCGAATGGAATGATGAGCGCCAGTTACTGGGGGCCACCGACCCTCAGGGCGGGAAATGGCAGTTCAGCTACGACGAGTCCGGCAACCTGTGTACGACCGAAGATCCATTGGGCCGTATCGAATCGACACTGTGGCTGGAGCACTGGTCATTACCACTCGTGGAGACCGACGCCGCCGGCCAAGCCTGGCAGTATCAATACGATCAACGAGGTAACTGCGTCAGTGAGATCGACCCGCTGGGCCACATCACTCGATACCGCTATGACGCTTTCGGCCAAGTGGTCGAAATCGTCGATGCCACTGGAAAGTCCAAAACCTTGCGCTGGAACGGGTTCGGGCAGTTGGCTCAGCACACCGACTGCTCGGGCTACCCAACCGCCTTTGAATACAACCGTCAGGGCTTCTTGCAGGTGGTCATCGACGCCCTCGGCGAGCGCGTCCAGTATCAGCACGACAGCCAAGGCCGGTTGCTGCAAACCGAACTGCCGGACGGGCGCACTGAACAATACCTGCGTGACACCAGCGGCCAACTCACCGCTTACATTGATGCCGCAGGCGCCACCACGCGGTATCAGTACGGGCGGCGCGGCCAGGTGCACCGGCGTATCGATGCCCATGGCCGACAGATCGAATTCCGCTATGACGCCTATGGCCGCCTGCAAACTCTGACCAACGAAAACGGCGAGCATTATCGTTTTGCCTGGGACGAGGGCGACCGGCTCAGCGAACAGCAGGACCTTGACGGTAGCGCACGACGTTATGCCTATGACGGCCTTGATAACGTGGCTGGCGTCGAATACGTGCCCGTGGATGACAGGCTGACGACACAGCCCTCCATAGTGCATCGACTGGAACGCGATGCCGTCGGCCGCCTGCTGGTGAAAGAGACGAGTGACGGTCGTACCGAATACGCCTACGACCCGGTAGACCAACTTACTGCCGTCACCTTCAACGGCAACGACGGCAATGCGCAGGCCCTGGCTTTTGCCTACGACCCTTTGGGCCAAATGCTCACCGAACAAAGCGCCGCCGGTAGCCTCAACTATCACTACGACGAACTCGGCAGCCTGATCCAAACGCAACTGCCCGACGGCCGCTGGCTCAATCGCCTGTACTACGGCAGCGGCCACCTGCACCAGATCAACCTCGATGGCAGGGTGATCAGCGACTTCGAGCGCGACCGCCTGCACCGCGAGGTCCTGCGCACCCAGGGGCAAATCACCACCCGCAGCGAATACGACCGCAGCGGACGCCTGCGCTCACGGGTGCGGCGCCCCAGCGGCCAACCCGTGCAGCTGCCGGCGGGCCAGCAAAAGCATTTCGACTATGACCCGGCTGACAACCTGATCGGGCGCCTGGAGCGGAACCGCGACGCCGGACGCGACAATCGTCAGTTGCTGCACTACGACGCCACCGGTCGCATCATTGCCAGCCAGGACAACCTGCAAGGTCAGCGCGAAACCTTCGCCTACGATGCCGCCGCCAACCTGCTCGACGGCCCACATCCCGGCGCGGGGCTGGTGGTGCATAACAAGCTGCTGACCTATCAGGACAAGCGCTATCGCTACGACGGCTTTGGTCGCATGATCGAAAAGCGCAGTGCCGTGCGTGGCGTGCAGTACTTCGCCTATGACGCCGAGCATCGCCTGATCGAAGTACGTAGCCATAAGGACGGTCGCGAAACGGTCGTGAAAATGACCTACGACCCGCTCGGCCGGCGCATCGCTAAAACCGAACATGACAGCAACGGTTATCCGTTGGGCGAAACCCGCTTTGATTGGGAGGGGTTGCGTCTGTTGCAGGAACACCGACATAGCCAGACCAGCCTCTATATCTATGAAGAGGACGCTTATGTACCGCTGGCTCGAGTCGACGGCTCGGGCGAGCATCAAAGTGTGCGCTATTACCACAACGACCTGAACGGGCTACCCGAACAGTTGACCGAAACCGATGGGCGAACAGTGTGGCAGGCCAGGTATCAGGTGTGGGGTAACACGACTGAAGAGGTGCGTGAGCCGTATTTTATTGAAGAGCAGAATCTGCGGTTTCAGGGGCAATATCTGGATCGGGAAATTGGGCTGCACTACAACACGTTTCGGTTTTATGATCCGGATGTGGGGCGGTTTACGACGCCGGATCCGATTGGGTTGATGGGCGGTTTCAACCTTTACCAGTACGGTCCAAATCCGGTTGGATGGCTTGATCCATGGGGCTGGGCAGGCAACCCGGCCAATGCCACCCACATCACCTATGTCGGGGTGAAAGACGGCAAGCCTTATGTAGGTTATGCCAGCAAGCCTGGACTGGGGCATTCCGCGCAAGCTGTGTTGGACTACCGCTATCCTAACAAGCAAATTTTTGACGTCGCGCCAGAGGCAGTATTCAAAGGAGATGGGCAAAAAGGAAAAGACATCGCTAGGGGCCTGGAACAAAGGATATATGAGGATAAGTTGAAGGAGGGGCCTGTCGCGAACAAGCAAAGGCCTGTTGGCCCCAATAACAAAAGGCGAGATATTTATCTCGCAGCCGCTGACAAACATAGAGGTGTCAAACCTCAAAAAACAAATATTAAATCCAAAGGTCCTGGAAGATGCTGAAGAAAATCACGTGGCAAGAAGGCAAGGTTCTCAGTTTAAAACTGAAAGATGACCTGTACACACTTGTCCAGATGCGTAAAGACTACTACCTCCAGTTTTTTGATTTGACAAGTGCTCAGAATACCTGGAGTGACGTGGATCTCAGAACAGTCGATACACTATTTTTTATTTTCACATCCACAAAGGCTTTAAAGGGCCTTGCCGTAAGCGAACTGTCATCGGATGACGTTTCCTTGGATGAGCGTCCTCCCGAAAGAAGAATGCTGAGAGCTATCATCGGCGGCAATTATGGTGCAGATCTTATCGAATTGACTGACACTTTTGAAACGATTGATGCGACAACACTAAAAAGCAACCTAACATTAGCCAATGATCTAGATACCATTTACAAATATGAACTATCAGGCATGATCGGCGACCCGGAAAAGCTGCGAAATCGCTTAATAAATTATTTTGACAACGGAATAAACTGGGACAAGTCCAAGGAATTTTTATTTAAAGGTATCTTTCCTCCATCCGCAAAAATCGGAAGTCAACGACCATGAGAAAAGAGGAGCTAGAAGACTACCAAAGATATCACCTTACTCTAGATGGCGAAGAAAGTCTTGTTGACAAGATAAGTCCAATACTCAAAAAACTTATCCAACGCTTACTGGACCTGCCCGAAAATAAATCTAAATCAAATATCTTAAACTGCTTCAAAAAATGCATGCTCAGCATCAATGATTTCGAAGATGAAATCGAAACTGTAGAGCGCGAGTCTATACTTGAAGCTTTTTATGACTTAGGGGAAATTGTGGGCCTTGATCCAGCATCGGAATTCGCTGAGGCATGGAGAGGTGATTGGTAATCGAGTAACGCAGGGATGCGTCCGACCGCATGGTGCAGCAGCAAGACCTCGACCAGAGTCGGTAATGCTGCATCTATGACGCGCTGGGGAAATTGCTGGAAGAGAAAAGCTCGGCGGGTGTGCTGTAGCACCAGCACGACGAATTGGGAAACCTGATCCAGACCCAGTTGCCTGACGGTCGCTGGCTAAATCGCCTGTACTACGGCAGCGGCCACCTGCACCAGATCAACCTCGACGGCCACGTCATCAGCGACTTCGAACGCGACCGCCTGCACCGCGAAGTGCTGCGCACCCAAGGCCAACTCAGCACCCGCAGCGAATACGACCGCAGCGGCCGCCTGCGCGCACGCCAGCGCCGCCACGCCAGCCAGCCCTCGTTGATGCCAGCGGCGGCGCAAAAGCACTTCGAGTACGACCCCGCCGACAACCTGATCGGCCGCCGGGAAGACGAACACCGCGAACTGCTGCACTACGACGCCACCGGCCGCATCATCGCCACCCAGAACAACATACAAGGCCAGCGCGAAACCTTCGCCTACGATGTCGCCGCCAACTTGCTCGACGGCCCCCAACCCGGTGCCGGGCTGGTGGTGCATAACAAACTGCTGACCTACCAGGACAAGCGTTACCGCTACGACGGCTTCGGCCGAATGATCGAAAAGCGCAGCGCCAAACGCGGCGTACAGCGCTTTGCCTACGACGCCGAAAGCCGACTGATTGAAGTACGCAATGAAAACGGCAGCGTGGTCAGGATGACCTATGACCCACTGGGCCGGCGCATTAAAAAAACCGAGCATGACCGCGATGGTTATCCGCTGGGCGAGACCCTGTTCATGTGGGATGGCCTGCGGTTGTTGCAAGAGCATAAACACAGTCAAACCAGCCTGTACGTCTACGAAGACGAAGGCTACGAACCCTTGGCGCGAGTCGACGGCATCGGCCCGCTGCAAAAAATCCGCTACTACCACAACGACCTCAACGGCTTGCCGGAGCAACTGACCGAAGCTGATGGGCACAACGTCTGGCGAGCGACTTATCGGGTGTGGGGCAACACGCTGGAGGAGGCGCGCGAAGCGTATTTTATTGAAGAGCAGAACCTGCGATTTCAGGGGCAGTATCTGGATCGGGAGAC
This sequence comes from Pseudomonas marginalis, assembly GCF_024169655.1. GTDB lineage: Bacteria > Pseudomonadota > Gammaproteobacteria > Pseudomonadales > Pseudomonadaceae > Aquipseudomonas > Aquipseudomonas paraveronii. The sequence continues at coordinate 6,122,284 of NZ_JALJWV010000001.1, forward strand.
GGGGCTGCACTTCAACACCTGAATCGCCTCGGGTTTCGTAGATACCTCCATGCCTCAGCCCATCTACTCGGTATGACGTTAGCTAAAGCAATGGCTGAATCGAGAACGCTCATCGGCGTGGCAATCCTTGTTCATATTGCTCGCGGGTAATTTCTCGGCCTGAGCACAACACCTCGCTATATAAGCGGTGGTCGGGAGCAACGGGTTTAGCACGCTCCTGCGCGCCGTAAAATTTGACGTATATTTTCTTTCCAAGGTGATCCCAGCGATACGTAACTTCTTCAAACTCGTAATCGATAAAAACATCTCTGATCAAAAGTGCTTCGAAATTAATTGTCACGATTGCCTCTGATAGCGTCGTAGTATATTTATATGGAACACGTCGCCTGATCAGATATCAGAGACCCGCAGTTTCAGCGAATTCATGACAATCTTCCAAGGCGTCTCATGATGAACAAAAATCAGGAGTGGTCGTCAATGCCTTATCAAAACGTCAGATCGCCGCGCCACGATTCGTACCCGGAGGGATAATCAAAAGCCCATCCAGTTCACGCCGACGGCAACGGCTCACAAATGGTAGCGCAGCATCTGGGTCATGGCTGAAAAGGTCAAAAGTCACCCGATCGATTTCATAATATTCCTCGTAGTCGACCATGCCATTGCTGACCGGAATCGATACATAGAATCGGCCTGAAATTTGTTCGACGCCTAAAGTGAACATATGCTCGGGTCTTACAACAATGTCCCGGAACTGAATGGTCATTTCTGAAGCTCCCTCTCGCCGACGAGTCAGGCGTCCGTAGTAGATATTGGACCGGCTGCACCGCACCCAAGCGGCTCTCAGGGATCGGTCTCTCTGCAAGCCAAGATCGTCCCGCAGGTATTCAAAGACCTCGGCAGGGCACCACTCCTTACCTGCCGAAAGTGCTTCAGATATTAAAGGGCACAAAATCCGGCCCGCCGAGTTTGTCCCTTACAACCAGAGCGGTACGCATCAACGGGTCCCATAGACCGTGCGGACTGTTCCAGGCAGCACCCGCCCAACGTGTATCAACGACAAGCGCTGCCTTGTTGGCTTCAAGTTGCGCCTGAAGCGCTAGTGCAACGGCACTCATGTCGATTTCGAACAACCCGGCATAAAAACCTTGTGGTTGTGCGTGCTTTTTGCTCAGACAAAAACGGTAGTACCAGACCCAAACCGCCGCCGCATAAATAGCCCGATTACGATCAGGGTAAGTCGCCAGAATTTTCAGCAAAGCCGCCACAAAGCGCGCGGGAAACAGGGGATCGTGGGTCTGCTGCCAGTAACGCAGCAGCAGCAGATCGAACGCTGCGACGATATTCTGCGGCTCATCGTTATCGCTTTTGGCTTCTTGGAAGTAGAACGGCTCCCCCACGAGGAATTTGTCTAATTCGTCATTCGCCAGGGCCAGTAGCAGTACGTTGTCTAGATTGGCACTCATTGAAGTCTCACTACATCAGGGTTCGCGAGCAGAATATTAATGTCATTACCGTGTGGAATGCCCACATTGTCCATTACCGCTTCTCGCATGCCACCAGGGTAGGTCCGTCCGCCGGGACGCCATAATGAATTGACCCCACGCTCATTACCGGTGGGCATGATCACCTTGGGGTTATCCAGGTTCATCATATAAATCTCCTTGCCGGCAAAAGTGCCCGGGTCATAGCCCAGAGCCGACTCCAATACTGATATATCGCCCGTCTTTTTAAATTCGCCAACCACGCCATGCAAATCTGACTTGGCCATAACGTACTTGGATGGGCTAAAGGTCGCATACATCGGATTGGCGATATCGTCCGGGGTGAACAGGAAAGCCGCCCCTTCATCCTGGAAGACCTTCAGATGCTTAGAGATATAGGAGGCTTCAAGGTAATCGGCGGGATTCGGCCGGCTGGATCGGGGAATCGCCAGAATATCGTCTTGCGTAAAACCCGGTTTGTACCTCACTTTGGGGGACATACCGATTTTCGCCATTTTCGGCCCAAGCCCCAAAAGCGCCATCCCGGCGACGCCTTGCAACAAGTCCCGATAGCCAGGCCCAAGGCGATCCCCCAGGTCCCCGAGTAAGGCCATGCCACCCATCATTGCACCACCGATCACCACAAACCCGACCAAGGCGGCAAAGCCTGCCATCGCCGCGAGAATTGCAGCTCCGCCCATGGCCATGATGCCGAGCGCTTCAAATCCAGTGTGCATCCAACCTTCGATATCAAGAACAAACGCAACCGAAACTGTCGGCCCGCCGATAAACGTATTGGGGCTGCCACTCTTGATATGCGCACCGCAGACCATTTTGCTATTAAGGCGGGCCGCCGGCTTGCCGTTGATAAATACCGTGGCACTGCCTTCGGCGATCAATACCGGAAACGGCCACATTGGGTGACTCATCGGAAAACCGCTACAGGACGAAGCGATGTCCTCTCCCGCCCGCATCGCATTGAGGCCATTGATATAGACATTGAAACTGCCCTTCAACAACTTCCCCGTGGCAGGTTCGGGCAGGTTGAAAAGCGTATTTAGACCTTTGACGATCTGGAACATCGACAAACCGCCCGCAGCGATCGAGCCTGCCATGATCGCCACCGCCACCCCACCTGTGGCAACGGTAGCAGCGATGACTGCCGCTCCAATCAATGCGCCCGCCACAGCACCGGCGATCATCGACATGACCCCAAAACCGTGGGCTATTTCATCACCCAAGCGTGCTGCCGCCTGCGCATCCATCGCGTACCTCTACCTTCCTGGTCCACTCGTGTTGTATCGACGCGGAACACATCACCCGATCAATCGGAAACCCGCGGTTTCAGCGAATTCATGACAATCTTCCAAGCCTTCTCATGATGAACAAGATCATCGGGGGTGGTTGTCAATGTCGTGATCAAAACGGCGGGTTTACGCTCTATAAAGACCTGTCGCAACATGATCTCTCGACCCTCACGTTGCCAGCTGTAATCCACCAATGTGGCCGCATGACCATAGAGCACCATGTCCCAACGCTGAGCCAGTTTGAACGCCGGCAACTGCTGCTCCGCACTCTTCATTTGGTTGTCGACGTAGTCCACAAAGGCAGACGCCCCCTGGGTAGCATCACGAGTGACGATGAAGCTAGCTTCTTTAGCACTACCGACTGCCGGCAGCTTAAAGATCGTGATGCTCTGGTCCTGCCAGGTGTCGGGGACTTCTAGATCTACTTCTTGAGTTCTGTAAGGAATCACTGTGCTTGCCTTCCATGATGGCTCGATAGATCGCGAATCTTCGGACAGCGCCTGGCAACAATCAAGAACTTCGCTCGCATCGTTTCCTAAACCCATTCACCGAGTTCCTGGGAGCCAGCAGTACTTGGGACGACCTGATCCACGTCGAACTGCCGGACGACCTATGACCCGCTGGGCCGGCGCATCGAAAAAACCGAGCATGGCCGCGACGGTTGGCCGCTGGGCGAAACCCGGTTCATGCGGGATCAAGCCGAGGGCGATACCCTGCTCCCGCCCCATAAAAAATGGGCACGCCAACCCAGTCAGCGTGCCCATTTTTTCTACCACCCCGCCAGCCTTCGAGACGCTAGTGAAGTTTGACGGCAATGGCAGACTTGCTTATAAAATCAGCCACTCTCTAATCCTGAAGCGAGCAATTACCAACTAGGCTCCCCATCGGCCTGCGCTTTGGCCTTCACATCGGCATCCACAGCATTTATCAGTCTCATGAGCGTTTTGTTCAGGTGCGTATAGTGTTTTGCAATATTGTCCATCCGAGACTTGTCAGTCGGCGTATCTGACGACTTCTCCGCTTCATACGGCTTATGAACAATGTCGTATCGTTTACTCAGGTCTTCTATCTGCTTTTCTATGCTTTCCAAGGTTTTTTCTTGATTGGTCAAGCGCTCGGCAGTGTTCTTTGATGCATCAGCCTTTTTACTAACCGCTTTAGCCTCAGGCCCTTCGTTAATAGAAAGGATCTGGTTGGCCATCAACTCTGTTTTTATTTCACTGTCTTCGAGGCGCGCGTCTATTTTTTGCTGTTCTGTCGCGGCCGGATCTACGGTCGTGATTTTGCCGTCCGCACCCTTTTTTTCCGCTCCTGGCATTGTAGCTTGCCCTTCGATTCTACTGATGATGGCTTTGGAAGCCATATGTTCCGTCACACTCATGGGGATACCCACCAGTAAATTTGTCCCCCCATTGATAAGTGCGCTGCGCGCACTGGCCGCCAGTTCAGAAGAGAGCGGCTTGAACCCATTTTTATCGTGGAGATCGTTAATATCTTGCGTGTTTTTTATAGAATTCCTCATACTAGGTGACGCGCCTTTGGGTTTTATCGGTGACCTAGAACCTGAACTCGATCCTGTTCTGGAACCTCCCTGTCCAACGCCCGGATTATTGCGACTTGGATTCGATCCTCCTCCGGAACCTCCCTGTCCAGCGCCCGAATTACCGCTACCTGGATTCGATCCTCCTGCACCTCCCTGTCCAACGCCCGAATTACCGCTACCTGGATTCGATCCTCCTGCACCTCCCTGTCCAGCGCCCGAACTACCGCTACTTGGATTCGATCCTCCTCCCGATCCACTTCCCCCTCCCCCTCCCCGCCTGGAGGGTTTGGCAGCCCTAGCGCTTCTTGACTTAGAATCCCCCACCTTCTCATTACTCGTCGTGGGATATTCAATACCTCCTCCGTTACCCGCATTCGAACCATATACAATCTTCGAGCGGTCAGCCGTTTGCTGCCCATTACCCGACGTCAATGGAGCGGAGTTATCTGGCGCGGTGGGCTGAGATGATGGAGTGATGGGAGGAAGATAAGTTTGATTGGTAAGTTTCATTGAGACACCTCTATAAAATAGTCATGAGTGCGTCCCTGCAACCTCGACCGATAAGTGGCACTCCGTAATAGTTAAGTTCCAGCGTTTCAATAATCGCGTTTCAGGCGTAATAAGAAACGCTGCACTCCTACAACTAATAACCCTATGGGCTGTCAGCCTCTGCCTTGCACTTCAATCGCTGTTCCACGCGCACAAAAAATGGGCACCCAACCCAGTCGGCGTGCCCACTTTTTCTACCACCCCGCCCCCTTCGAGACGATACCGCTATTACGGGTTGACGCTGTCTTTGAGTGACTTGCCCGGCTTGAACGCAACGGTATTACTGGCCTTGATTTTTACCGGCTCACCGGTTTGCGGGTTTTTGCCGGTGCGGGCGCCGCGGTGGCGTTGCAGGAAGGTGCCGAAGCCAACCAGGGTGACGCTGTCCTTGCGGTGCAGGGCGCCGGTGATTTCTTCGAGAACGGCGTTGAGGACGCGATTGGCCTGTTCTTTGGTGAGGTCCGCTTTTTCAGCGATGGCGGCTGCGAGTTCTGGTTTACGCATAAGTGAAGCCTCTTTGACGGTTTTTTGTTGTTATGTCCGTGCTGCTCTCTAGTGGAGCAGCGCCCAAGGCGCCGCAGGCTCTACTCTGCGGCAGACGGGAGTGAGGATGGCATGCCCTCGGACGCCGCGCCAGTCTCGCGGCGACCTTTCTAGGGTGAAAAACAGGGTTATTCCGACAGAACGACTGGTATTTACGCCAGCAACGGCGGAAGTTCTTTGTTCAACGCCAGTTTTTCCATCACGGCGCTGCCGGTCAGCGCGTAGCCCAGCAGGCGGCCGCCGGTGTCGCGGCACAGGGCCTTGATGTCGGCGCCCTGTCCTTCGACGCTCCACACGCCTTCGGTGCCCCGTGGCGGTGGCGAAACCACCAGCGGGCAGACCGGGGTTTTCACGGTGACCGGCATCGGCCCATAGCTCACAGCCGTGGCGTTGCCCGCCAGGGTCTGGGCCAGGGCGCGGGCGCAGCTCATCAGCGGCATGACGTACAGCAGGTTCAAGCCATCGACCTCGGCGCAGTCGCCCAGGGCATAGATGTTGGCGTGGGAAGTCTTGAGGTGGCGGTCGACCATGATCCCGCGGTTGATCTGCAGGCCGGCAGCCGCGGCCAGATCGACACGCGGGCGCAGGCCGATGGCCGAGACCACCAGGTCGCAGCGGACCACTTCACCGTCCGACAGGTGCGCTTCCAGGCCGTCGGCGCTGCGTTGCAGGCGGTTGAGCACCGGGCCCAGGTGGAAGCGCGCCCCAAGGCCTTCCAGTCCGGCCTGCACCGCTGCGGCAGCCGCCGGGTGCAGCAGGGTTGGCATGACTTGCTCGCACGGCGCCACCAGGTCGATTTCGTAGCCACCGAGGATCAGGTCGTTGGCAAATTCGCAGCCGATCAGGCCGGCGCCGAGCAGCAGGACGCGGCGTTTACCGACGGCTGCTGCGCGAAAGCGCGCGTAGTCTTCAAGATCGTTGATCGGGAAAATCAGCTGCGCAGCGTCGCCTTCGACCGGCACTCGCACGGTTTCCGCGCCCCAGGCCAGGACCAGGTCGCGGTAGGCCACCGCTTCTTCACCGATCCACAGGCGCTTGTGGCCCGGGTCGATGCCGGTGATACGGGTATGCGTGCGCACTTCGGCCTTGAGTTGCTCGGCCATGGCGCCAGGTTCAGCCATGCTCAGGCCATCGGCTTCCTTGTTCTTGGCAAAGCCGGTGGAGAGCATGGGCTTGGAGTAGGAGCGCCCATCATCCGCGGTGATCAGCAGCAACGGGGTTTCGCTGTCGAGCTTGCGAAACTCGCGGGCCACGTTGTAACCGGCCAGTCCTGTGCCGACGATCACGACAGGTGCGTTCATTCCTTTCTCCTTGTAATACGTTTCTTAAATTCGCGATTACGCGATTTCGATCATTTCGAAATCGGTTTTGCCCACGCCGCAGTCCGGGCACAGCCAGTCTTCCGGAACGTCCTGCCACAGGGTACCCGGAGCGATTCCGTCATCCGGCCAGCCTTCCGCTTCGTTATAGATCAGGCCGCAGACTACACATTGCCACTTCTTCATTTACTTGCTTCCTCAGGGTCCAGGCAGGTTGGCCGACGGTCGATAGATCTCGCGTTGCCGTGCGGCTCAGCGCGTTTTGTACTGATCGGGGCCTGCAGATGCAAGCACGATCGACGCAAGGCAGCGGTTCAGCCCGGCAAAAGAGCCGGGCGCCATGGTAAGCTCGCCGCCTCTTTTGCTGCCAATATTGACGCACCGTGCCGCACTCAATCGCCCTTCCCGATGCTTGCCAATGGCTGACCCAGAGCCTTCTGAGCCCCCTGCCCGCGCCGTTGACCCTTGACTGGCTGTTCGACGAGGGCTCGCTGACGCGGCGCCTGACGCGGCTGTCCAACGACGGTTTCAGCGTGACGCCGCTGTGCGAAGGCTGGCAGCCGCTGCGCGACGACGAATGCGCGGCGCTGGACCTGCCCTTGGCCAGTATCGGTTGGGTACGCGAAGTGTATTTGTGCGGGCATGCCCGGCCGTGGGTGTTTGCCCGCAGCGTGGCGTCGCGCAGTGCGTTACAAGGCGACGGGCTGCATATGGACGCGCTGGGGAGCCGCTCCCTGGGCGAACTGCTGTTCTGCGACCGCGCGTTCACGCGCCGGGCGATCGAGGTCTGCCATTACCCGCGCCCATGGTTGCCTGCGGCGGATCGGGTCGACGGGCTGTGGGCGCGCCGCTCGCGGTTCGATCGTGGGACGCTGAGCGTACTGGTCGCCGAAATCTTCCTGCCGAGCCTGTGGCATGCGGTGCATGACCACCCGGAGAACTGCTGATGTATCAACGCCTGCTCAAATCCTTGAACCATCTGAACCCCAGGGCCTGGGATTTCATTCAGTTGACCCGCATGGACAAACCCATCGGCATCTACCTGCTGCTGTGGCCGACGCTGTGGGCGCTGTGGATCGCCGGCAAGGGCTCGCCGTCCTTGAGCAATATCGTGATTTTCGTGCTCGGCGTGGTGCTGACCCGCGCCGGTGGCTGCGTGATCAATGACTGGGCCGACCGCAAGGTCGACGGCCATGTGAAGCGCACCGAGCAACGCCCGCTGGTCAGCGGCAAGATCAGCTCGAAAGAGGCGCTGGTATTTTTCGCGCTGCTGATGGGCATCAGTTTCCTGCTGGTGCTGCTGACCAACGCGACGACCATCCTGCTGTCCCTCGGCGGCCTGGCGCTGGCGGCAAGCTATCCGTTCATGAAGCGCTACACCTATTACCCGCAGGTGGTGCTGGGCGCGGCGTTTTCCTGGGGCATGCCGATGGCGTTCACCGCCGAGACCGGCAGCCTGCCTGCCGCCGCGTGGCTGCTGTATATCGCCAATGTGCTGTGGACGGTGGGCTACGACACCTATTACGCCATGACGGACCGCGACGACGACTTGAAGATCGGCGTGAAATCCACCGCCATTCTGTTTGGCGACGCCGACCGGGTGATCATTCTGACCCTGCAAGGCCTGGCGCTCGCGTGCCTGTTACTGGCTGGGGCGCGGTTTGAGTTGGGCGGCTGGTTCCACTTGGGGTTGCTGGCGGCGGCGGGCTGTTTTGCCTGGGAATTCTGGTACACCCGCGACAGGGACCGGATGAAGTGCTTCAAGGCGTTTTTGCACAACCACTGGGCAGGGTTGGCGATCTTTGTCGGGATTGTCGCGGATTACGGGTTGCGATGAGGAGCCAGGCCCCTCATCGCTAGGGGCTGAACTACGGCTTGGCGACTTTCCAGGCCCCGTCCATCTTGCCTTCACCGGTCGTGTCGCCGGCCTTCTTGTCCATGACGAAGGTGTAGAGCGGCTTGCCGCTGTAGGCCCACTGACTCTTTTGATCGTCACGGGTGATCACGGTCCACTTGCCCATAGGCTTGTCGGTGGATTCAGCCATCAACGGCGGCCAGTTGGCGGCGCACTTATCGTTGCACATGGATTTGCCATCGGCATCCTTGGCGAAGGTGTAGAGCGTCATGCCCTTTTGATCGACCAGCATCCCGTCTTTGGTCATCGCAGGGTCGGCGGCAAACGCCAATGTCGGCAGCGTCAACGCCGCCGTGACCAGCAAGGCCTTCCAGGAAAAAGTACTGTAAGTCATCGGAACCTTCCTTTTGTGGTTGTCAGGATTCGGACCCAAAGCGTAGTCCACGGAGGCGGGAATTGCGCAAGCAGCTAAATTACTGTCACACGACTGCAATAATTCCGTTATCTAATGCGGCGCAAGACAGTTAAATGACATGAGGATTTTAGGCATGGTTGGCAGGAGCATTCTGATCGTCGACGACGAAGCGCCCATTCGCGAGATGATCGCCGTCGCGTTGGAAATGGCCGGCTATGACTGCCTTGAGGCCGAAAACTCGCAGCAGGCCCATGCCATTATTGTCGACCGCAAACCGGACCTGATCCTGCTGGACTGGATGCTGCCCGGCACCTCCGGCATCGAACTGGCCCGCCGCCTCAAGCGTGACGAGCTGACCGGCGATATCCCGATCATCATGCTCACCGCCAAGGGCGAAGAGGACAACAAGATCCAGGGCCTGGAAGTCGGCGCCGATGACTACATCACCAAGCCGTTTTCCCCACGGGAACTGGTCGCACGCCTGAAAGCCGTACTGCGGCGTGCCGGCCCTACCGATGGCGAAGCGCCGATCGAAGTCGGCGGCCTGTTGCTGGACCCGATCAGCCACCGCGTGACCATCGACGGCAAGCCCGCCGAGATGGGCCCGACCGAATACCGCCTGCTGCAGTTCTTCATGACCCATCAGGAGCGCGCCTACACGCGTGGCCAGTTGCTGGACCAAGTGTGGGGCGGCAACGTGTACGTGGAAGAACGCACCGTGGACGTGCATATCCGTCGCCTGCGCAAAGCCTTGGGCGATGCCTACGAGAATCTGGTACAAACCGTGCGCGGCACCGGCTATCGGTTTTCCACCAAGGGCTGAGCCAGCCGGTTTCTGAACGCAAGAGCCTGACTTAACAGCTGACAAGGACGCATGTTCAAGTGAACCAAAACTGGCATGGCACGCTGATCCGCCACCTGCTGCTGTTGATCACCGGCTGCTTGCTGGTAGGCCTGGTCAGCGGCCAATACGGCTGGAGCCTGGCCGTCGGCATTGGCCTGTACCTGGGCTGGACCCTCAAGCAATTGCTGCGCCTGCATGAATGGCTGCGCCAGCACAAACCCGATGAAGCACCACCCGACGGCTACGGCCTGTGGGGCGAGGTGTTCGACAGCATCTACCACCTGCAACGCCGCGACCAACGGGTGCGCGGGCGCCTGCAAGCGGTGATCGACCGCGTACAGGAATCCACCGCCGCGCTGAAAGACGCGGTGATCATGCTCGACAGCGACGGCAACCTCGAATGGTGGAACCGCGCCGCCGAGACCCTGCTGGGCCTCAAGACGCCCCAGGACAGCGGCCAGCCGGTGACCAACCTGGTCCGCCACCCGCGCTTCAAGGAATACTTCGAGCAGGAAAATTACGAAGAAGCCCTGGAAATCCCCTCGCCCACCAACGACCGCGTGCGCATCCAGCTGTACCTGACGCGTTACGGCAACAACGAACATTTGATGCTGGTACGCGACGTGACCCGCATCCACCAGTTGGAACAGATGCGCAAGGACTTCGTCGCCAACGTCTCCCACGAGCTGCGCACCCCCCTGACGGTGATCTGCGGCTACCTGGAGACGCTGCTGGACAACGTCGACGAGATCAACCCGCGCTGGAACCGTGCCCTGCAGCAAATGCAGCAGCAAGGCTCGCGCATGCAAACCCTGCTCAATGACTTGCTGTTGCTGGCCAAGCTGGAGGCGACCGATTACCCCTCGGATAGCCACCCGGTGGCGGTGCAAAGCCTGTTGCAGACCATCAAGAACGACGCACAGGCCCTCTCTGGCGAGCGCGGGCAACAGATCACCCTGGAAGCCGACCCGTCGATACTGCTCAAGGGCAGCGAAGGCGAATTGCGCAGCGCGTTTTCCAACCTGGTGTTCAACGCCGTGAAATACACCCAGGACAAAGGCAATATCCGCATCCGCTGGTGGGCCGACGCGCAGGGCGCACACCTGAGTGTGCAGGACTCCGGCATCGGCATCGACGCCAAGCACCTGCCACGCCTGACCGAGCGCTTCTACCGCGTCGACTCCAGCCGCAACTCCAACACCGGCGGCACCGGGCTCGGCCTGGCGATCGTCAAGCATGTGCTACTGCGCCACCGCGCCCGCCTGGAAATCAGCAGCGTGCTCGGCCACGGCAGCACCTTTACCTGCCATTTTCCACCGACCCAGGTGACCCGTTCACGGATGGTCGTGAATGATGAGTAACCCGGACACTCCCACATGTGGATTTGTAGGGTTTCGGAGATAGCATTCCTGGCCCCGTCAGGCAGCGAGCACTAGGCAAGCGCTGCGCCAGACGCTACATTGGCCGACTTGCGTCTGCCTTTCAGGCGCTCCTGTCACCCCTATTGAACACACGGAACCCGCAAAACCCCATCATGGACCCTTCCCCAAGTATCACCCTCGCCACGCTCTTCGCCGATTTCGGCATGATTCTCTTTGCACTGATCCTGGTACTGCTCAACGGTTTCTTCGTTGCGGCGGAGTTTGCCATGGTCAAATTGCGTTCCACGCGGGTCGAGGCCATCGCCCACACCAACGGTTGGCGCGGGCAGATCCTGCGCACCGTACACAGCCAGCTCGACGCCTACCTGTCGGCCTGCCAGTTGGGTATCACCCTCGCCTCCCTGGGCCTGGGCTGGGTCGGTGAGCCGGCCTTTGCGCATATCCTCGAGCCGCTGCTGGGCGCCGTCGGCGTCGAGTCGCCGGAAGTGATCAAGGGCGTGTCGTTCTTTTCCGCCTTCTTCCTGATTTCCTACCTGCACATCGTGGTAGGTGAACTGGCCCCCAAATCCTGGGCCATTCGCAAGCCGGAATTGCTGTCGCTATGGACGGCGGTGCCGCTGTACCTGTTCTACTGGGCCATGTACCCGGCGATCTACCTGCTCAACGCCAGCGCCAACGGCATCCTGCGTATCGCCGGGCAAGGCGAACCCGGCCCGCACCATGAGCACCAATACAGCCGCGAAGAACTCAAGCTGATCCTGCACTCCAGCCGTGGCCAGGACCCTAGCGACCAAGGCATGCGCGTATTGGCCTCGGCCGTGGAAATGGGCGAGTTGGAAGTAGTGGACTGGGCCAACTCGCGGGAAGACCTGGTAACCCTGGACTTCAACGCCCCGCTCAAGGAAATCCTCGCGCTGTTCCGTCGCCACAAATTCAGCCGTTATCCGGTGTATGACGCGCAGCGCAACGAGTTTGTCGGCCTGCTGCACATCAAGGACCTGCTGCTGGAACTGGCGAACCTGGAGCATATCCCCGAGTCGTTCAACCTGGCCGAACTGACCCGCCCGCTGGAGCGCGTGTCGCGGCACATGCCGCTGTCGCAGTTGCTGGAGCAGTTCCGCAAAGGCGGCGCGCACTTCGCCCTGGTGGAAGAGGCCGACGGCAATATCATCGGCTACCTGACCATGGAAGACGTGCTCGAAGTGCTGGTGGGCGATATCCAGGACGAACACCGCAAGGCCGAACGCGGCATCCTCGCCTACCAGCCGGGCAAACTGCTGGTACGCGGCGATACGCCGCTGTTCAAGGTGGAACGCCTGCTGGGCGTCGACCTCGACCACATCGAAGCGGAAACCCTGGCCGGGCTGGTCTACGACACCCTCAAGCGGGTACCGGAAGAGGAAGAAGTGCTCGAAGTTGAAGGCCTGCGGATCATCATCAAGAAGATGAAAGGGCCAAAAATCGTGCTGGCCAAGGTCCTGCTGCTGGACTGACCCTCAATTGCCCAATGCGAAATTGGGCAATACCCCCACGGGCTGGTTGAACTCATACGGGATCGATACCAGCCCTGCCTCGGTACTCTGCTGCACCACAAAGTGCAGGTGCGGCCCGCTGCTGTTGCCGGTATTGCCCGACAACGCCAACGCACCGCCCAGCGCCACCCGCTGCCCGACTCTGACGCTGACCGAACCTTGTTTGAGGTGCAGGTACACGCCCTGGGTGCCGTCATCGTGCTGCACTCGCACGAAATTCCCCGACGCATCGTTGCCGCGCCCGGCCTGGCTATTTTCGATCTTCACCACCACACCGCTGCGCGCCGCAATGATCGGCGTGCCTTCGGGCATGGCAATGTCCATGGCGTAGCGGCTTTTGGCGTCGGTATGGCTGAAGTTGCCGTTGGGGCCTTGGGTCAGGCGAAAGGGTCCACCGCGCCAAGGCAACGGGTAGCGGTAGGCTTGCAGCGAGTAACCGGGTTTTGGCCGGTCGAGCACCGGCCGTTGCACACGCTCGGCCCTGCGCTCCTGGATCACGAACGCCTGGGCGCCGGGGGTTTGCCGGTCGCTGAAAAACACCTCGCCATTGGCATCGGTGGATTTGTAGAGGGTCATGGCCAGGGTCGACGTGGCGACCGTGGCCAGCCCACAGAACAGCAATAGGCGAAGGAGCATGGCGTGAACCTGCCGGGGAGACTGAACGGCAGGCTAGCAACGGTTGATGACAACTCTGGGTGAGGTCAGGCCGGCAATGCGGTAAAACAGATATCGACGTCCATCCGGGCGGCGCCCGACAAGTTGGCTAACGCATCAAGAGAAAACTTATCGATCTTGCCGTTAAGCACATCGTTAAGGCGAGGCTGACTGATACCCAGCCTTTGTGCCGCATCCTTCTGAGAGAGCTCCCAACTGCGGATGGTCTTGCATAACGCCAACAGCAGTTTTGAACGCAGGCGCATATTGACGGCTTGCTCGGGAGTGTCTTCCAAGGCATCCCATACACAGTTGAAACGTTCGGTAGGTAACTTTTGATTTGTCATGGGCTTAACCTAATTCCTGCAGTCTGGCGCGAGCCAGTTCGATGTCTGAGATCCTTGAGCGAACTTCCTAGAAACACCACATCCTTGTGCCTCGGCATTGGCTTCTCCTTTCCTGGAAAGAAAAAGCGTAATAGACGATTCGGCCAGAGGCGGTAGAGGTTTGTTTCAAGGCATAGCAAAAGCTCGATGACACTGAAGCGTCATCGAAAGACTATATCGAAACAGATATAAATCAAGTAACCCAACGGGAATCAGACCGTCGGTCGATTCCCGTTATTCAGACGATCAAGCGCCCGGCACAAAATGCTTCTGCGCCGTACCCCGCGCGATCAGCCGTGAGATGTAGTCCAGCTTCTGCGCATCCTGGTCGATAAAGCGGAAGGTCAGTTGCAGCCAGTCACTGTCGGGCTTGGGCTCGAAGGCGACGATGGCGTGCAGGTAGCCGTTGAGGCGCGCGACTTCGGCGTTGTCGCCTTGCTCAAGGTCGAGCACCGCGCTTTCCAGCACTTGGGGCAGGACCTCACTGCGACGGACCACCAGCAGCGCTTCCTTGATGCTCAGGCCCTTGATCACGCATTGCTGGGTGCCGCTGGACAGGCGCAACTGGCCCTGTCCACGACCGCTGGCAGGCGCAGCGGCCGCAGCCGCCGGTACGGGCGGGCTGTTGAGCAGGCCTCTGCTCGGGGCAGCCGCCGCCACTGGTGCGGCCTTGACCGCTTCAGGCTTGCCACCGGTCAGGGCGCTCAGGGAGTCGTTACCGAAGGCTGAGTTCATCTTGGTCGGCGCGCTGGCGACCAGGGCGTCGAGGCGCCCGACCTTATGCAGGGCATGCTTGACCTTGGTCAATAGCTGTTCGTTGGTGAACGGTTTGCTGACGTAGCCGGAAACCCCGGCCTGGATCGCCTGCACCACGTTTTCCTTGTCGCCACGGCTGGTCACCATCACGAACGGCATGGCTTTGAGCTGCGGTTGCTCACGGCACCAGGTCAACAGCTCCAGGCCGGACATCTCGGGCATTTCCCAGTCGCACAGCACCAGGTCGAAGGTTTCGCGCATCAGGATGGCCTGGGCCTTTTTGCCGTTCACCGCATCTTCAATCTTGATCCCGGGGAAGTAGTTGCGCAGGCACTTCTTCACCAGGTCGCGAATAAACGAGGCGTCATCCACCACCAATACACTGACTTTACTCATCGACCCTTTATCCTATAAAAACGCGGCACGCAGAACGCCTGACTAATGGCATTTTGCCAAAACTCTGTAGTCACGTTGGGTTTTCTTTCACCCAACGCGCAAAAAAAATCAGCTGCCACAAATGAAAACGCCCGACCAAAGGCCGGGCGTTAATTTCTCGGGCAACCTTACTTATCGTCAGATTCACCCGGAACATTAGGGATTTGATCAGTTGAGCCTTCAACTTCGGCTTTCATGCGCTTGAGCCCCATGTGCCGCACGTCGGTGCCACGCACCAGGTAGATCACCAGCTCCGAAATATTGCGCGCGTGGTCGCCGATCCGCTCCAGGGAGCGCAGCACCCAGATAATGCTCAAGACCCGCGAGATAGAGCGCGGGTCTTCCATCATGTAGGTGGCCAGCTCACGCAGCGCGGTCTTGTATTCACGGTCGATGACCTTGTCGTACTGGGCCACCGACAACGCCAACTCGGCGTCGAAGCGGGCAAACGCGTCCAGGGCATCGCGCACCATGTTGCGCACCTGGTCGCCGATATGCCGCACTTCCACATAGCCGCGCGGGGCTTCGCCTTCTTCGCACAGTTGGATGGCGCGGCGCGCGATTTTAGTGGACTCATCGCCGATACGCTCCAAGTCGATCACCGACTTGGAAATGCTGATGATCAAGCGCAGGTCGGAAGCCGCCGGCTGGCGGCGGGCGAGAATGCGCAGGCATTCTTCGTCGATATTGCGCTCCATCTGGTTGATCTGGTCATCGATCTCACGCACTTGCTGGGCCAGGCCCGAGTCGGCCTCGATCAGCGCGGTGACCGCATCGTTGACTTGCTTCTCCACCAACCCGCCCATCGCCAGGAGGTGGCTGCGCACTTCCTCAAGCTCGGCGTTGAACTGCGCGGAGATGTGATGGGTAAGGCCTTCTTTACTAATCATGTTGGCGTCCTTGGAGCGTCCGGAAAGGTGCGGAGAACCGCAGCGTCAATGCAATCTGAACCACAGCATCCTAGCCGTAGCGACCGGTGATGTAGTCTTCGGTCTGTTTCTTCGCCGGATTGGTGAACAGGGTATCGGTATCGCCGAACTCCACCAGCTTGCCCATGTACATGAACGCGGTGTAGTCGGAAACCCGCGCCGCCTGTTGCATGTTGTGGGTCACGATGACGATGGTGAACTTGGACTTGAGCTCGTAGATCAGCTCTTCGACTTTCAGCGTCGAGATCGGGTCGAGTGCCGAGCAAGGTTCGTCGAGCAGCAGCACTTCCGGCTCCACGGCGATGGTACGCGCGATCACCAGACGTTGTTGCTGGCCGCCGGACAGGCCGAGGGCTGATTCATGCAGACGGTCCTTGACCTCGTCCCACAGCGCCGCGCCTTTGAGCGCCCACTCGACCGCTTCGTCGAGGATGCGCTTCTTGTTGATGCCCTGGATACGCAGGCCGTAGACCACGTTTTCATAGATGGTCTTGGGGAACGGGTTGGGCTTCTGGAACACCATGCCCACCCGGCGACGCAGCTCGGCCACGTCTTCGCCCTTGCGGTAGATGTTGCTGCCGTAGAGGTTGATCGCACCGTCCACGCGGCAACCGTCGACCAGGTCGTTCATGCGGTTGAAGGTGCGCAGCAGCGTGGACTTGCCGCAGCCCGACGGGCCGATAAAGGCGGTCACGCGCTGCTTGGGGATGTTCATGCTGACGTCGAACAGCGCCTGTTTTTCACCGTAGTACAGGCTCAGGCCCGGCACTTCGATGGCCACGGTTTCCTGGGCCAGGCTCAGGCTCTGTTTGTCGCGACCCAGGGCGGACATGTTGATGCCGTGGGAATGGGTTTCTTGTTGCATGGGATGCTCCCTGTGCTACCAATTCGTTTCGTTGAACCGCCTGGGCGGTTTACTCAAATTCTGCGTGTAGCGCGGTCCAGTGTGGGAGGGGGCTTGCCCCCGATAGCAGTGTGTCAGCCGGCATAGGTGTTTCTGATACGCCGCCATCGGGGGCAAGCCCCCTCCCACATTGAATCCGCGTCACTTCAATTAGCTATCCAACGCTTTATATTTTTCGCGCAGGTGGTTACGAATCCACACCGCCGACAAGTTGAGCGTGGCGATCACCAGCACCAGCAACAGCGCGGTGGCGTACACCAGCGGCCGTGCGGCCTCGACGTTGGGGCTCTGGAAGCCGACGTCATAAATATGGAAGCCCAGGTGCATGATCTTCTGGTCCAGGTGCAGGTACGGGTAGTTGCCGTCCAGCGGCAGCGACGGGGCCAGCTTGACCACCCCCACCAGCATCAGCGGCGCCACTTCACCGGCGGCACGGGCCACGGCGAGAATCATGCCGGTCATCATCGCCGGGCTGGCCATCGGCAGCACGATCTTCCACAGCGTTTCCGCCTTGGTCGCGCCGAGTGCCAGGGAGCCTTCGCGCACGGTGCGAGGAATCCGCGCCAGGCCTTCTTCGGTGGCCACGATCACCACGGGCACCGCCAGCAGCGCCAGGGTCAGCGACGCCCACAACAGGCCCGGCGTGCCGAACGTCGGAGCCGGCAGGGCTTCGGCGAAGAACAGGCGGTCAACCGAACCACCCAGTACATACACGAAGAAGCCCAGGCCGAACACGCCGTAAACGATGGCCGGTACACCCGCCAGGTTGTTCACGGCGATGCGGATGATCCGCGTCAGGGTGTTCTGCTTGGCGTATTCACGCAGGTAGACCGCCGCCAGCACGCCGAACGGGGTCACGATCATCGCCATGATCAGGGTCATCATCACGGTGCCGAAGATAGCCGGGAAGATCCCGCCTTCGGTGTTGGCTTCCCGCGGGTCGTCACTAAGGAATTCCCAGACCTTGCTGAAGTAAAAGCCGATCTTGGTCATCGTGCCCATGGCGTTCGGCTGATAGGCGTGGACCACTTTGCCGATGCCGATTTCCACTTCCTTGCCGTTCGCGTCGCGGGCGGTCAGAGCGTCGCGGTTGAACTGGGCGTGCAGGTCGGACAGGCGCGCTTCGATGTCCTGGTAACGGGCATTCAGTTCGGCACGGTCGGCATCCATGTCGGCCTGGGCGGCGGCGTCGAGTTTGCCTTCCAGCTCCAGTTTGCGACCGTGCAGGCGGATACGTTCGAGACCGGCGTTGATCGCGCCGATATCGGACTTCTCAAGGGTCTTGAGCTGGGCCGCCAGCTTGTTCACGCGGTCGACACGCGCCTGCAGCTCCGGCCACGCGGCCTCGCCTTCAGCGATGACCTTGCCATCCTGCTTGACGTTGACCAGGGTGCCGTAGAAGTTGCCCCACTCACGACGCTCGATGGTCATCAATTCCACCGGCCTGGTCTGGTTCTTCAGCCATTCGCCGACGATCCATGTGAAGTCGTTGCCGTTCAGATCGCGGTTGCCGACTTTGATCAGCTCGCGGGTCATGAATTCCGGGCCTGCGTCGGGCACGGGCAGGCCAGCGCTTTTCAGGCGCTCGCGCGGCACTTCTTCTTTCTGCACCACTTCGCCGATGACGATATGGTTTTCCTGGCCCGGTACGTTGTAGTTGGCCTGGATCAGGTCAGCCGGCCAGAAGTGGCCCAAACCACGCACCGCAATCACAGCCAGCAAACCAAGGGTCATGATGACCGCGATGGACACCGCGCCACCGCTGATCCAGACGCCGGGGGCGCCGCTCTTGAACCATCCATTCAGGGAGTTCTGTTTCACAGACTTCTACCTTTCTTAAAGCGACGAGTATTTCTTGCGCAGACGCTGACGAATCAGCTCGGCGAGGGTGTTCATGATGAAGGTGAACAACAGCAGCACCAGCGCCGAGAGGAACAGCACGCGGTAGTGACTGCCGCCCACTTCCGACTCGGGCATTTCCACCGCGACGTTGGCCGCCAGGGTGCGCAGGCCTTCGAACAGGTTCATCTCCATCACCGGGGTGTTACCGGTGGCCATCAGCACGATCATGGTCTCGCCCACGGCGCGGCCCATGCCGATCATCAGCGCCGAGAAAATCCCCGGGCTGGCAGTCAGGATGACCACGCGGGTCATGGTCTGCCATGGCGTGGCGCCCAGGGCCAAAGAGCCCAGGGTCAGACCGCGCGGCACACTGAACACGGCGTCTTCGGCGATGGAGTAGATGTTCGGGATCACCGCGAACCCCATCGCCAGGCCGACGACCAGAGCGTTGCGCTGGTCATAGGTGATGCCCAGGTCGTGGGAGATCCACATGCGCATGTCGCCGCCGAAGAACCAGGTTTCCAGGTACGGGCTCATGTACAGCGAGAGCCAGCCCACAAACAGGATCACCGGGATCAGGATCGCGCTTTCCCAGCCATCCGGAACCCGCAGGCGGATGGACTCAGGCAGGCGGCTGAAGACAAAGCCGGCCACCAGGATACCAATCGGTACCAGCATCAGCAGGCTGAAAATCCCTGGCAGATGGCCTTCGACATACGGCGCGAGGAACAGGCCGGCGAAGAAGCCGAGGATCACCGTCGGCATCGCTTCCATCAACTCGATCACCGGTTTGACCTTGCGGCGCAGGCTCGGGGCCATGAAGTACGCGGTGTAGATCGCCGCAGCAACGGCCAGCGGCGCAGCCAGCAACATGGCGTAGAACGCGGCCTTCAGCGTACCGAAGGTCAACGGCGCCAGGCTCATCTTGGGTTCGAAATCGGTGTTGGCGGCGGTCGATTGCCAGACGTATTTAGGCTCGTCGTAGTTTTCGTACCAGACCTTGCTCCACAGCGCGCTCCACGACACTTCCGGGTGCGGGTTATCCAGCAGCAACGGTTGCAGCTTGCCGCCGGCTTCGACGATCACGCGGTTGGCCCGTGGCGACAGGCCGAACACGCCCTGGCCGTCGACCACCGGGTCCACCAGCAGGGTGCGGTGGGCGGTGCTGTGGAACACGCCGAATTTGCCGGAAGCGTCGAGGGCGGTGAAGCCTTTGCGACGTTCTTCGGCGGTGATTTCAACGATGGGCGCAGTGCCCATCTCGAAGGTGCGGATCTGCTTCAGGCGCTGTTCGCCATCCGGGTCACGGGCCATGAACCACTGGGCCAGGCCGCCCTTGGAGTTACCGACGATCAGCGAGATACCGCCCACCAGTTGGGTGCTGGCGGTGATTTCCGCGCCGCCATCTTCCAGCAGTTTGTAGCGACCGTTGAGGCTCTTGTCGCGCAGGCTGAACACATCGGCCAGGGCACGGCCGTTGATCACGTACAGCCACTGCTGGCGTGGGTCGATGAAGATCGCCTTCACCGGCTCGGTCATCTGCGGCAGCTCGATACGCTTCTGCTCGCTGGTGACTTCGCCGGTCATCATGTTTTCTTCACGGCTCAGGGACAGCACGTTCAAGTGCGAACCGGCCGAACCGGCCACCACCAGCGATGTGTCGGTGGCGTTCAGCGCGACGTGTTCCAGCGGGCGACCGGCGTCATCCAGCACGATCGGGGTTTCGCCGTAAGGGTATTCGATGGCTGGGCTGATGGTCTTCTTGCCGTCCGGGTAGGACACCTTGTAGGTGTGGCGGAACACCAGGGACTGGCCATTGGACAAACCGAGGATCACCAGCGGGCTGCCCGGCTGGTCTTTACCAATCGACACGACGCTGACGCCGGCCGCCAGCGGCAGGTCGATGCGCTTGAGTTCGGTACCGGTGTCCACCTCAAAGAACAGCGCCTGGCCCTTGTCGGAAACCCGCATGGCGACCTGATTCTGCTCTTCCAGAGAGATCATCAACGGCTTGCCCGCATCTTGTATCCACGCCGGTGTCAGCGCGGCTTCCTTGGTCAGCGAGGCGCCTTGGAACAAAGGCGCGACCACGTAGCCCAGAAAGAAAAAGATCAGGGTGATAGCGCCGAGAACGGCGAGACCGCCGATCAGCACGTACCAACGGGTCAGGCGATCCTTGAGCGCGCGAATGCGGCGCTTGCGTTGCAGCTCAGGCGTATTGAAATCAATGCGCTTGGGGGGAGAAGTCGTCGTCATGGTGGAATTGGCCAGATCATTCATGCGCACACCCTAGCGATCCTGTATGACAGAAAGATGACAGTGCAGTGACGCAAAAAATCCGCCGCGTAGCAGAGCTGGCAGCGGACCAAAAAATTCGGAGTTTCTGTAGGAGCGAGCTTGCTCGCGAAGAGCGTTAACGATAACGCGCCGCTTCTGAATAAACGCAGTGCTCTATCATCTTTCGCGAGCAAGCCCGCGCCTACAGAACGGCCGGCTTTACCCGGCCCAGCAACTTAGTTGCCTTCTTTCAGACCCAGGTCAGCCAGGGCCTTGGCGGCTACTTTGGCTGGCAGTGGGATGTAACCGTCTTTCACTACGACTTCCTGGCCCTGCTTGGACAGCACCAGTTTCACGAACTCAGCTTCCAGCGGAGCCAGCGGCTTGTTCGGGGCTTTGTTGACGTAAACGTAGAGGAAACGCGACAGCGGGTATTTGCCGTTCAGGGCGTTTTCTTCGCTGTCTTCGATGAAGTCGGTGCTGCCTTTCTTGGCCAGGGCCACAGTCTTCACGCTGGCGGTCTTGTAGCCGATGCCCGAGTAACCGATGCCGTTCAGCGAGGAGCTGATCGACTGCACGACCGAAGCCGAGCCAGGTTGTTCGTTCACGTTAGGCTTGTAGTCGCCTTTGCACAGAGCTTCTTCCTTGAAGTAGCCGTAGGTGCCGGATACCGAGTTACGACCGAACAACTGCACTGGCTTGTTGGCCAGGTCGCCGGTCACACCCAGGTCGCCCCAGGTTTTCACGTCGGCTTTGCTACCGCACAGACGAGTCGAGGAGAAGATCGCGTCGACTTGTTCCATGGTCAGGTGCTTGATCGGGTTGTCTTTGTGCACGAACACCGCCAGGGCATCCACGGCAACCGGGATAGCGGTTGGCTTGTAGCCGTACTTCTGCTCGAAGGCAGCCAGTTCGGTGTCCTTCATCTTGCGGCTCATCGGGCCCAGGTTGGAGGTGCCTTCAGTCAGCGCAGGTGGCGCAGTGGCAGAACCAGCAGCTTGAATCTGGATGTTGACGTTCGGGTATTCCTTTTTGTAACCCTCAGCCCACAGGGTCATCAAGTTAGCCAGGGTATCGGAACCGACGCTGGACAAGTTGCCCGACACACCAGTGGTCTTCACGTAAGCCGGAATTGCCGGGTCAACACCAGCGGCCACCGCGTGGGCAGTCGCAACGCCAGCAGCGACAAAAGTCATTGCCGCCATCAAACGCTTCAGTTTCATGCCTTACTCCTAGCAGATAGGGATAGTTGGATCGGGGCCAAGTATCGGTAGGCCGTGTGAACACTCTATGTCCGGAATGTGACAGTTAGATGAAAGGCCAGTATTGGGAGAAAAAGCGGCTGCAGGCAGCAAGTGCCGAAAAGACGGGGATGGCGAGGCGGTTGAAGCGATGATTCGGAAACACTCTGTAACCTATGATCGCTCCTACGCTACTGCGTAGGAACAATCTTCAGATGCTTGATTACCTGCCACGCGTCCACAGATACCCACCCACCCCCATTCCCATCACACACAGGACGGCAACGTAGTAGGCCGGGCCCATCGGGCTTTCCTTCATCAGCAGCGACACCGCCAACGGCGTCAGCCCGCCGAATACGGCGTAGGCCACGTTGTAGGAGAACGACAACCCGCTGAAGCGCACCACCGGCGGGAAGGCTTTGACCATCACGTAAGGCACCACGCCGATGGTGCCGACAAACAGGCCGGTCAGGGCGTACAGCGGGAACAGCCAGTCCGGGTGGTCCAGCAGGCTGTGATACAGCGTCCAGGAGGTCGCCAGCAACAGTGCGCAACCGACCACCAGTATGCGGCCGGCACCGAAGCGGTCGGCCAGGGCGCCGGCAGCAATGCAGCCCAGGCTCAGGGTCACGATGGCCAGGCTGTTGGCCTGCAGCGCAACGGTCGGGCTGAAGTGGTAGAGGGTTTGCAGCACGGTCGGGGTCATCAGGATGACGACTACGACGCCGGCCGACAGCAGCCAGGTCAGCAGCATCGACAGCACGATGGCGCCACGGTGGTCGCGCAATACCGCGCGCAGCGGCAGTTCGGCGGCGAGTGTCTTGCGTTGCTGCATCTCGGCGAAGATCGGCGTTTCATGCAGCCAGCGGCGCAGGTACACCGACAGCAGGCCGAACACACCGCCGAGCAGGAACGGGATGCGCCAGGCGTAATCCGAGACCTGTTCCGGGCTGTAGAGCGTGTTGATGGCGGTGGCCACCAGCGAACCCAACAGGATGCCGGCGGTGAGGCCGCTGGTCAGGGTGCCGCAAGCGTAGCCAATGTGCCGCGGTGGGACGTGCTCGGAGACGAACACCCAGGCGCCCGGCACTTCGCCGCCGATCGCCGCGCCCTGGATCACGCGCATCAGCAGCAACAGGATCGGCGCCCACAGGCCGATCTGCGCGTAGGTCGGCAGCAGGCCCATGATCAGGGTCGGCACGGCCATCATGAAGATGCTCAGGGTGAACATTTTCTTGCGGCCCAGCAGGTCGCCGAAGTGCGCCATGATGATGCCGCCCAGGGGGCGCGCCAGGTAGCCGGCGGCGAAGATGCCGAAGGTCTGCATCATGCGCAGCCACTCGGGCATGTCAGCCGGGAAGAACAGTTTTCCGACCACGGTGGCGAAAAACACGAAGATGATGAAGTCGTAGAATTCCAGCGCCCCGCCCAAGGCAGACAGCGACAGGGTTTTGTAGTCGTTGCGGGTCAGCGGGCGCGACGGTTGCGCACTGCTTGCAGGCACGGAGGACATGGCAAGGCTTCTCTTATAGTAATCAGCGTAATAAGGACGGCACGCCCTGGACTTGCGGCGGTCCGGCAAGATAACAAATCGCTGGAAAAAGCACAGCGCCGAACGCTCAACCGTCCAGACAGGCGAAATCCCCACGGCGCAGAGAGTCCGTCAACTTGGGCAGAAGAACAGTTGCCGGAAAAAGCTCCGTTACAGCGTCTATTTACCGACCAAATGAGCGCCCAGAGGTCGTCGCGACGCCAGCGTCTCGATATACTCGGCCCTTGCAAGCGCCAGACCCGCAGTCTTGAGGGGCTGCTGTGCCAAAACGCCGTTGGGTGCCATCCAGCCGGTTTGGCAGAGTTTCCCTTTAGTACGCCTTACGAGAAACACAGCTCGCGTCGTGCGTTGGTGCTGAAATGTTTTTCTACAAGACGGCTATCCACTTGAAACACCCATGAAGCGTCACGGCTCAGAGGCACCCTCGGCATGATCGAACTCGAACAAGAAGATCCCATCCCGCAAGGCGATCTCGCCCTGCAAATCACCGCGCTTCCGCGTGAAACCAACGGTTTCGGCGATATCTTCGGCGGCTGGCTGGTCTCGCAGATGGACCTGGCCGGTACGGCCATGGCCAGCAAGGTCGCAGGCGGGCGTGTTGCCACCGTGGCCATTGATCGCATGGCGTTCCTGGTGCCGGTGGCCGTGGGCGCGCAATTGTCCTTCTATACCCAGGCCCTGGAAATCGGCCGCAGCTCGATCCAGATGATGGTCGAAGTGTGGAGCGACGACCCGCTGTCCAGCGAATGGCGCAAGGTCACCGAGGCGGTGTTCGTGTTCGTCGCCATCGATGGCAGCGGCCGTACCCGTTCGGTGCCGTCGCGGGCGCGTTAAACCTCGCCGGGTTTTGACGGTCAATTGCCCATTGCCTGCCATTGAGAGTGCTTTGTTATGCCGACGCCCCACGTTGAAACCGTCAAAATCGACGAGCTGGACTGCTGGCGCATCCGCCACAACGGTGCCGAACTGATGGTGGCCCAACAGGGCGCGCACATCTTCAGTTACCAACGCACAGGCGAACAGCCGCTGATCTGGCCGAACAGGGCAGCCGTCTTCAAGGCCGGCAAAGGCATCCGCACCGGCGTACCGGTGTGCTGGCCGTGGTTCGGCGTGTTCGACCGCAACCCGCGCAGCGTGCAGGCCATGCGCCAGAGCGATCAACCTGCGGGTGCCCACGGTTTCGTGCGTACTGCGATCTGGGAATTGGCCACAACCGAACTCGACGGCGACGCGCTGCGCGTCGACCTGGTGCTCCCCGTGCCTGCGGGCGGCTTTCCCGGCTGGCCCCATCAGGTCGACCTGACGCTGAGCCTGCGCCTGGACGATCAACTGCACATTCGCCTGACCAGCCATAACCATGGCCACGAAACGGTGACCCTCAGCCAGGCGCTGCACACCTACTTCGCCGTAAGCGACGTGCGCAACGTGCAGGTCGAAGGCCTGGACGGGTGTTCGTATATCGATACCGCCGACGGTTGGGCCACCCGGCAACAGGCGGGGCTGCTGCACTTCAGCGCCGAGACCGACCGCATCTACCTCGACACCCCCGAGCAGTTGAACATCGTCGATAAAGACTGGCAGCGCCGCGTCCAGCTCACCAGCGAGGGTTCCCGGTCGACCGTGATCTGGAACCCCTGGACCGAACGGGCCAAGGCCTTCGACGACATGGCCGACGACGGCTGGCAGGGCATGTTGTGCATCGAGACGGCGAATGTGCTGGATGATGTGGTGGTGTTGGCGCCGGGCGAAAGCCACACGCTGGGCGTGAGCATCACCAGTAGCACTTTGTAAATCCTCCCAGATTGGGTTTTGTGTGTGGTTTAGAGATCCGACTCCTTCACCACCCGCACCTTCTGCGCATCCAACGCATACGCCGCATCGGCCAGGTCATTGTTGACCGTCTCCACCTTCACCGTGCCCGTGACCCACAGCGGCGTGTAGATATCATCCAGCTTCAACCCCTTGGGGTAACGCACCAATACCAACTGGTTCGGCGGCGGTGGCGGCACGTGGATGCATGCGCCGGGGTACGGCACCAGGAAGAACAGCGTACTGCGGCCCTTGGCGTCGGTTTCCAAGGGCACCGGGTAACCGCCGATGCGGATGTTTTTGCCGTTCATGGCGGCCACGGTCTTGGTGGAATACATCACCGCCGGCAACCCCTTGCTCTGCTTCAAGCCACCTTTGTCGGTAAAGGTGCCCTGGGCTTCGGGGGAGTTGTGGTCGATTTCCGGCATCTGTTCGAGAGCTTTCTGGTCCGACAGCGGCATCAGGTCCAGCCAGTCGGTTTCCGGCAATTCGCCAGCATGAGCCAGGCCTGGGCCGAGCAGGAGAAACATCAAGAGGAGACGGCGCATGGAGGAGCTCGACAAGGTAAACAGTGCCGGCATTCTAGCCCTCTGCGCCTGCGCAGCGCAGAGGACTTTGTCGCTCGATTACTTCTTTTTGATCAGGCCGTAGATCACCAACAACACAATGGCGCCGACCAATGCGCCGATAAAGCCCGCGCCCTGGCCTGCCTGGTAGATACCCAGTGCCTGACCGCCATAGGTGGCGGCAAGGGAGCCGGCGATACCCAGCAGGATGGTCATGATCCAGCCCATGTTGTCGTCACCGGGCTTGAGGAAGCGCGCCAGCAGGCCGACGATCAGGCCGATAAAGATGGTTCCGATGATACCCATGGCATTTCCCTCTGATTGAAAGTGAGTCATGACAAAGCCTAGCGAGGCTTTGTCATCCTGCAATCAGAGAGACGGCGGCCACCATTGGTTCCCGCCGGCCCCAGGGTTATTGCTCGGCGATCAACGCCTCTACTTTAAGGATCTGCGCTTGCAGCGTCGCACGGTCCTGGCAGCGCAGGTTGGCGTGGCCGACCTTGCGCCCGGCCTTGAAGGCCTTGCCGTAGTGATGCAGGTGGCAATCGTCGATGGCGACGACTTTTTCAACCGGCGGGACCACACCGATGAAGTTGAGCATGGCGCTCTCGCCCACCTTGGCCGTAGAGCCCAGCGGCAAGCCCGCCACCGCGCGCAGGTGGTTCTCGAACTGGCTGCACTCGGCGCCTTCGGTGGTCCAGTGCCCGGAGTTATGCACGCGCGGGGCGATTTCGTTGGCCTTGAGGCCACCGTCGACTTCAAAGAACTCGAACGCCATCACGCCGACATAATCCAGTTGCTTGAGCACACGGCTGGAATAGTCTTCGGCCAGGGCCTGCAACGGGTGATCGGTGCTGGCCACGGACAGCTTGAGGATGCCGTTGTCGTGGGTGTTGTGGACCAGCGGATAGAAGCGGGTCTCGCCATCGCGGGCACGCACGGCGATCAGCGAGACTTCGCCGGTGAACGGCACGAAGCCTTCCAGCAGGCAGGCCACGCCGCCCAGCTCGGCGAAAGTGCCGACCACATCGGCGGCGGTGCGCAGGACTTTCTGGCCCTTGCCGTCGTAACCCAGGGTGCGGGTTTTCAGCACGGCCGGCAGGCCGATGCTGGCGACGGCGGCGTCCAGGTCCGCCTGGGACTGGATATCGGCGAAGGCCGGGGTCGGAATGCCCAGGTCCTTGAACATGCTCTTCTCGAACCAGCGGTCACGGGCGATGCGCAAGGCTTCGGCGCTCGGGTACACCGGCACGAACTGCGAGAGGAAGGCCACGGTTTCGGCCGGGACACTTTCGAACTCGAAGGTCACCAGGTCGACTTCGTCGGCCAGTTGGCGCAGGTGGTCCGGGTCGCTGTAGTCAGCGCGCAGGTGTTCACCCAACGCGGCCGCACAGGCATCCGGCGCCGGGTCCAGGAAAGCGAAGTTCATCCCCAGCGGCGTTCCCGCCAGGGCCAGCATGCGACCCAGTTGGCCGCCACCGATTACACCGATTTTCATCGTCAACAACCTCAGGCGATACGTGGGTCTGGATTGTCCAGCACGCTGTCTGTCTGCTCAGCACGGAATTTTTTCAGCACCGCGTGGAACTGCGGGTGCTTAGCGCCCAGGATGCTGGCGGACAGCAACGCGGCGTTGATCGCGCCGGCCTTGCCGATCGCCAGGGTCGCCACCGGAATACCGGCTGGCATCTGCACGATGGACAACAGCGAATCCACGCCCGAGAGCATCGACGACTGCACCGGTACGCCAAGCACCGGCAGGTGGGTCTTGGCCGCACACATGCCCGGCAGGTGCGCTGCACCGCCGGCACCGGCGATGATCACCTCGATGCCACGGGATTCTGCTTCATCGGCATACTGGAACAGCAAATCCGGGGTGCGGTGGGCAGAGACCACTTTCACTTCATACGGAATGCCGAGTTTTTCCAGCATATCGGCGGTGTGGCTAAGGGTGGACCAATCGGACTTGGAGCCCATGATCACGCCAACCAATGCACTCATCGTCGTGCCTCTTCTCTCTGGGCGCCCACAGGCGCGTCAAAAAACAACAAGCCACGCGGGAAATCCGGCGTGGCTTGGTGTACGAATTAAGGCCGGTTGGACCGGCCGAAGGCCGCGCAGTATACCGTAATAACGCAGATAAACAGCCCCTCGGATGACCATCTGTCTAGCGGCACAAACCGGCGGTTTTATTGACTTAAAAGTCAGCGAAAACACCCCCAAACCCTGTGGGAGGGAGCTTGCTCCCGATAGCGGTGCATCAGTGACATATTAGTGCCTGACACACGGCTATCGGGCTCAAGTATTCTGCGCCGCGCCACCTTCCAGCTTGCGCCACAACAACCGCACATTCGCCTTGCGCACCAACGCACAGCGATACAGGCGAATCTCCAGCGGCACATGCCATTGCGACCCGCCGCACACCACCAGCTCACCGCGGGCCAGTTCCGCCCGCACACTCAGTTGCGGCACCCAGGCAATGCCCAGGCCTTCCAGGGCCATGCTTTTAAGGCTGTCGGCCATCGCGGTTTCGTAAACCGTGGTAAAGCGCAGGGCACGTTGGCGCAACAGCAGGTTCACCGAACGCCCCAGAAATGCCCCGGCGCTGTAGGCCAGCAGCGGCACACTGCCCTCGCCTTCCAGGTCGAACAATGGCTTGCCCTCGGCATCGGCGGCGCACACCGGGAGCATTTCGGTATTGCCCAGGTGCAGTGACGGGAAGATCTCCGGGTCCATCTGCATCGCCGCATCCGGGTCGTAGAACGCCAGCATCAAATCGCAGCCGCCTTCGCGCAGGGCATGCACGGCATCGCCGACGTTGGTGGCGACCAGCCGGGTCGCAATGTTCAAACCCTCGTTGCGCAGTTGCGCGATCCAGCGCGGGAAGAAGCCCAGCGCCAGGGAGTGCGCCGCCGCCACTTGCATGACTTCGCCCTGCCCGCCTTCCAAGTGATGCAAATGACGCAGCACTTCACCGAGTTGCTCGACCACCGTGCGCGCAGTCACCAGGAACAACTGCCCCGCCGCCGTCAATTCCACCGGCGTGCGCGAGCGGTTGACCAGGGTCAGGCCCAGTGCGGCCTCCAGGCTGCGGATACGGCGGCTGAACGCCGGCTGGGTGACAAAGCGTCGCTCCGCCGCCTGGGAAAAACTGCGCGTCGCCGCCAGGGCGCTGAAGTCTTCCAGCCATTTGCTCTCAAGGTTCATCAGTTCCTCCCACGGGTGCGCACCATTTTGGCCCACACGCCCGCCATGATAGCCGGGTCACACGACTATTATGCCGTTTGTGCATAGGCCAGTGCTTAACAGCATTGGCCCAAAAACTTCCACAAGCCTAGCATTCACAGCGTTCCGGCTAGTTCCGGGTCCATATCGAGATGATTTCCATCATGTCCTCCGCTGCATCATTCCGCACAGAAAAAGACCTGCTTGGCGTACTCGAAGTACCTGCCCAAGCGTATTACGGCATCCAGACCCTGCGAGCGGTGAATAACTTCCGCCTCTCGGGCGTTCCGATTTCGCATTACCCGAAATTGGTGGTCGGCCTGGCAATGGTCAAGCAAGCAGCCGCTGACGCCAACCGCGAGTTGGGTCAGCTCAGCGAAGCCAAGCACGCAGCCATCAGCGAAGCCTGTGCCCGCCTGATCCGCGGCGACTTCCACGAAGAGTTCGTGGTGGACATGATTCAAGGCGGCGCTGGCACTTCAACCAACATGAATGCCAACGAAGTCATCGCCAACATCGCGTTGGAGGCCATGGGCCACAACAAGGGCGAATACCAGTACCTGCACCCGAACAACGACGTGAACATGGCGCAGTCGACCAACGACGCCTACCCAACCGCGATCCGCCTGGGTCTGCTGCTGGGCCATGACGCGCTGCTGGCCAGCCTCGACAGCCTGATCCAGGCGTTCGCCGCCAAGGGCGTCGAGTTCAACCATGTGCTGAAAATGGGCCGTACCCAATTGCAAGACGCCGTGCCGATGACCCTCGGCCAGGAATTCCGCGCCTTTGCCACCACCCTCAACGAAGACCTGGCCCGCCTGAAAACCCTGGCGCCGGAGCTGTTGACCGAAGTGAACCTGGGCGGCACCGCCATCGGCACCGGCATCAACGCCGACCCGCGCTACCAGGCCCTGGCCGTACAACGCCTGGCCACCATCAGCGGCCAGCCGCTGGTGCCGGCGGCGGACTTGATCGAAGCCACCTCCGACATGGGCGCCTTCGTGCTGTTCTCCGGCATGCTCAAGCGTACTGCGGTGAAGCTGTCGAAGATCTGCAACGACTTGCGCCTGCTGTCCAGCGGCCCACGTACCGGCATCAACGAGATCAACCTGCCGGCACGCCAGCCAGGCAGCTCGATCATGCCCGGCAAGGTCAACCCGGTGATCCCGGAAGCTGTCAACCAAGTGGCCTTCCAGGTCATCGGCAACGACCTGGCCCTGACCATGGCAGCCGAAGGCGGCCAACTGCAGTTGAACGTGATGGAGCCGCTGATCGCCTTCAAGATCTTCGACTCGATCCGCCTGCTGCAACGCGCCATGGACATGCTGCGCGAGCACTGCATCGTCGGCATCACCGCCAACGAAGCGCGCTGCCGCGAACTGGTGGAGCACTCCATCGGCCTGGTCACCGCGCTGAACCCGTACATCGGCTATGAAAACGCCACCCGCATCGCGCGTATCGCCCTCGAAAGCGGCCGCGGCGTGCTGGAACTGGTGCGCGAAGAAGGCTTGCTCGACGACGCCATGCTCGACGACATCCTGCGCCCCGAAAACATGATTGCCCCACGCTTGGTCCCACTGAAGGCCTAAGCGTTTGTTGCACCGCTCACCAGGTTGAGGGACTAGACACCTCTCACCTTTTGAGGGCCCGAAGGCTCGTTCTTCAGGCCCTTTTTTTTGCCTCAAGGTTGTGAAATGACGCCCATAAAAATTCCAACATCGCCCCTGCCCGCCACCCCTTGGCTGAAACCTTTAATCAGCCCAGGCAGACGGATCACGTTCGCCTAGGTATAGTGCCGCCCCTCTTCGCGCCAACGGCCGTCGGTAACGAGGCCCGGACACACGCGAAACCGCATGAATAACAACACCCGCAAAAGGATGGGGTCGAACCGTCGCGCACTGCCTGGTGCCAAGCGACAGCGTCGAACCGTCCTGCGTTTGCCATTAGAAAAATCAGCGAGGAACACTCCATGCTCGAAGTCATCAACGACTTCCTCTCCGGGAAAGTACTGATCGTGCTCATTGTCGGGCTCGGCGGCTACTTCACGATCCGCTCGCGTTTCGTTCAGTTGCGTCACTTTTTCCACATGTTTTCGGTGTTTCGCGACAGCCTGAAAAACAGCTCCGACCAGCTCAGCTCGTTCCAGGCGCTGATGCTCAGCCTGGCCGGCCGCGTCGGTGCCGGTAACATCGCAGGCGTCGGCATTGCCGTGACCCTGGGCGGCCCGGGTGCCGTGTTCTGGATGTGGGTCACCGCGTTGGTGGGCATGTCCTCGAGCTTTATCGAGTGCTCCCTCGGCCAACTGTACAAGCGCACCGACGCCGAAGGCACCTTCCGTGGCGGCCCGGCCTATTACATCCAGCACGGCCTGCACAAACGCTGGCTGGGCATGGTGATGGCGTTCCTGCTGCTGGTAACCTTCGGTTTTGCCTTCAACGGCCTGCAAGCGCATGCCGTGACGCACTCGCTGAACAACGCCTTCGGCCTCGACACCACCTACACCGGCCTGGCCCTGGCGGCATTGCTGGGCCTGGTGTTCATCGGCGGGATCAAGCGGATCGCCTCGATTGCCGACCTGCTGGTGCCGGTCAAGACCCTGGTCTACATCGCCGTGACCCTGTACGTGATCGTGCTGCAATTCGACCACGTGCCGGCCATGCTCGCGACCATCGTCAAGAGCGCGTTCGGCCTCGACCAGGCCTTCGGCGGCCTGGTGGGCAGCGCGATCATCATGGGTGTGAAGCGCGGCGTGTTCGCCAACGAAGCCGGTTTGGGCAGTGCGCCTAACGTGGCGGCAGTCGCGTCGGTGGAACACCCGATCGCTCAAGGTGTGGTGCAAGCGTTCAGCGTGTTCCTCGACACCTTCGTGATCTGCACCTGCACCGCGTTGCTGATCCTGCTCTCCGGTTTCTACACCCCGGGCTTCGAAGGCGACGGCATTGCCCTGACCCAGAACTCCCTGGCGGCCGTGGTCGGCGAGTGGGGCCGGATGTTCATCTCGGTGGCCCTGGCGTTGTTCGTGTTCACCTCGATCATGTACAACTACTACCTCGGCGAGAGCAACCTGCGCTTTTTGGTCGGCAACAACCGCAAGGTGCTGATGGGCTACCGCGCACTGGTGCTGGTGCTGATTTTCTGGGGTTCGATCGAGAACCTGAGCACCGTGTTCGCCTTCGCCGACATCACCATGACCATGCTTGCATTCGTCAACCTGTTCGCCCTGGCGTTCCTGTTCAAGATCGCCATGCGCATCCTGAACGACTACGACAACCAGCGCGCAGCGGGCATCAGGACCCCGGTCTTCGACTCCAGCCAGTTCCCCGACCTGGACCTGGACCGCAACGCCTGGCCGGCCAACCCGGTGAAACCGGAGCCTGCCGCTAAAGCGCCTGCTGAATCGATCGCGCTGGCGCAACGCTAAGCGTAGATGACACGCCGCCTGGCCTTGGGCATGCTCTGGGCTTGGCGGCGTTTTTCGTTCAGGAGATTTTTCGATGCAAGCAGCTAACAACGTCATGGTGCTCTACACCGGCGGCACCATCGGCATGCAAGCCAGCGCCAACGGCCTGACCCCCGCCTCCGGTTTCGAAGCCCGTATGCGCGAACAACTCGCCAACCAGCCAGTGCCCGCATGGCGCTTCCGGGAAATGGCGCCGCTGATCGACAGCGCCAACATGACCCCGGCCTACTGGCAGCGCCTGCGCACTGCCGTGGTCGAAGCCGTGGACGCCGGTTGCGACGCGGTGCTGATCCTGCACGGCACCGACACCTTGGCCTACAGCGCGGCCGCCATGAGCTTCCAACTGCTGGGCCTGCCGGCGCCGGTGCTGTTCACCGGCTCCATGCTCCCGGCTGGCGTGCCGGACAGCGATGCCTGGGAAAACGTCAGCGGTGCGCTGCTGGCCCTGGGCCAAGGCCTGGCGCCGGGTGTGCAGTTGTACTTCCACGGTACGCTGATGGCGCCGACACGCTGCGCAAAGGTGCGCAGTTTCGGGCGCCATCCGTTTGCCGCGCTGCAACGCAACGGCGGTGTGGCCAAGGCCGAGGCACTGCCCGCCGCACTGGATTACCGTCAACCCAAGGCCCTGGCCAATGTCGGCGTGCTGCCGCTGGTGCCCGGTATCGGCGCGCCCCAGTTGGACGGCCTGATTGGAAGCGGCCTGCAGGCGCTGATCCTGGAATGCTTCGGTAGCGGCACCGGGCCCAGCGATGACCCCGAGTTCCTCGCCAGCCTCCAGCGCGCGCAGGCGCAAGGCGTGGTCGTGGTCGCGATCACCCAATGCCACGAAGGCGGCGTGGAGCTGGATGTGTACGAAGCCGGCAGCCGTTTGCGTGGCGTGGGCGTGTTGTCCGGTGGCGGCATGACCCGCGAAGCGGCGTTCGGCAAATTGCAGGCCCTGCTCGGCGCCGGCCTCGCGACCAGCGAAGTGCGCCGCCTGGTGGAACTGGACCTGTGCGGTGAGCTGGCCTGAGTCGCGCCACAAAAACCCCGTAAAAAATACCGGCCAACTACATAGTTAGCCTCCTTCCTGCCTTGCCCCTTTCTAGCATGCCGATGCTGTTCTTCCGGCAGCGTCCATGAAATGGCAAGGCAGGAACCCCCCATGAGCCAACAAACGTCTACCCTTCATCTCAACCCCACCGACACGCTGGTCACCCAACTCTGCGTGGGCCCCGCCTTCCGGGAAGCCGCCAGCGCGCTGTTACGCCGCTCATTGCAAGAACTCTACCCGGACCTGGGCCTCGACCCGGACATCGCCCTGGTCGGCACGCCGGCATGGGACGTGGTCGACGATGAAATCGTCGCTGGCCCCACCACGTACCAAACCCTCACCGATATCCTCACCAATCAGGCCATCTCGGGCGAACCCACGCTCTATGTCGAAGGCGTGCATTACCTTATCCAGCCAAAAAACCAACCCCCCAGCGCTCACCTGCCGGTACGCATCACGCAGATCGCCACCTTGATCAACCTGCTGGCGCCGATAATGCTCACCGCCTACCAGGAACAACAAGTGGCGTTCTGGAACTCCAGCAACGGCACCTCCGGCCCCCATTGGCAAGCCCTGTCCAGCACGCTGCGCTCGGTCTGGAATGTGACCCGCGTCGACGGCTGGGACGAGCAGGACTGCGCCATGGCCCGCACGCTGTACGCCGCGCCGGAACTGACGCGCCGCCAGACCGGCGACACATTCGCCAGCCGGGCCTACCTGGTGGATGTCGATCAGGTCGACGGCGCGACCGTCACCCACCTGGGCCTGCTGTCGATTGCCGTGCTGATCGGCAACCACGAAGGGGAGACGCATATCCTCACGTACTCCCTGTTCAACGGCTACGAGAAATTCGCCACGCTGGAGCAACTGGGCCAGAGCTTGCCCAGCTACGTAGACCGCCATGCGCCCAGCGGCATCCAATGGCGACTGTTCGAGCCCGCCGGGCATTTTTTCGATCACCAGGCTTGCACGCTGATCGCCCAACAGCTCGCGTTCATCGGGCAGCTCGACGCTCAGCAACTGCGGCGCATCGACCCCAGCGAATCCTCAATCAACCTGCCGCCGGCCACCCAGGAACTGGTCGGTAAAAAGCAACCGGACCTCAAACGCTATCTCGACGCGCTGCCTGCTTGGCTGACGTCCGCCTCCACGACCGACCTGAGCCTCTACGCACGCTACCTCAAAGACCTCAGCGCCCTGCACAGCCTCAACGCCGGCAAGTCCTACGACGATGACATCCCGCACATCCAGACCTACGCACTCGACAGACTGCGCGCCGAAATGCTCAAGGAGCACACCGACGCGGCGAACCTGCACCTGGATAGCATCGAGATTCAGGTGCGCAGCCCGATTGTCTGGGGCAGCTTCACCCTGCCGGGCAAGGTCGACACCACCACCTTCAGCCTCGCCGACCTGGCCCTGCAAAACCTGATCGGCCTGCCCCTCGGCGACAAAAGCATCCGCCAGCGCAACGCCGATGACCTGCCGGAATGGCTGACCGTGGCCTACATTGAAAGCCTGATCCGCAAGGTGGACGTCGGTCAAAACTACCCGGCCCTGGCCAAAAACAAATTACTCGACAACCCCCTCGAATCAACCCGCAGGCGCGCCCTGTACAGCAGCCATTTGCGTATCCAACTGCCGCTGCTGGCATTGCAATACAAAATGAGCCAACACGCCGGGGTCGACGAGCTGGGCTATCGCTACGTCGCGGCCGTGCTGGCGGCAGAGGCGACGGACCGCCAGGTCGACGGGCAAGCCATTGTCCTTCGCCCCCTGGCCTTCGTACCGAAAAACCGCAGCGCCGCCACGCAAGACGTGGTGGCCAACATGTTTGTGATTGGCCCCCAGGACCCGAACGCCGGGCCCTGCCTGTTGTATCGCCCGATGGCGGAACTGCAATTGCTGCAATTCCCGTCACCGGCCGACCTGTTGTATGCGATCCGCCAATCGCGCAACCTGCGCGACTCGGTCCTCGCCTGGCTGCCGGACAACGTGCGCGACGACTACGCGCGCTACGCATTCCCCGGCGAGTTGCCTTCCCCCTGGGCGGTCGTGACGTTGCTGGCCGACCCGTTCAAACTCTTGACGATGAGCGGGCCCATGGACCTGGGCACGCAAACACTCAGCGGCGATCTGCCCGCCGAACTGTTCAACGCCAACGCCAACGCGTTGATCACGCTGGCCGACCGGCAGTCGGCGTCGAACGCCGAAAGCCGTTGGGCCTCGTTCAAGCAGGCGGGCTGGCTGATATTCAATGCGGCACTGCCGTTCCTGGGTCACACCGTGAACACTGCCGCCTGGATCTGGCAGATCCTCGACCAGGTGCAGGCGGTGATCGACGCGCGGCAGCAGAAGGACAAACCGGCCGAATGGTCGACCCTGGCGGCACTTTTGCTCAACATCGGGATGGTGTTGACCCTGCACATCGCCAGCCGCAACGCGCCGTCAACCCCGCGTTTGGCCAAGGAGGAGCCGGTCGCGAAACCTCCGGCCAAGCCCGAGGTGATCGCCAAACCCGTAACGGTCAACCAGTTGGCCAACCTCTCGGCAGTTGAACTGCCCAACAATCACCCGCACGCGCTGCACACCCTGGCCGCGATCAATCGCAATACCAGCGATCTGGGCAGCCTGCTGGACAGTTTCAAGGTCGCAAAACCGGCGGTGCGCGGCAAAGCCTCAGGGCGCATCGGCCCTCATCGTCACCTCTACCCGCTGCTCAATAAATGGTACGCACAGGTCGGTGAACGTTGGTTCGAAGTGACGGTGGACGAAAACGACGAAGTGCAGATCGCCGACCCCAAGCAACCCATGCGCAACGGCCCCTTTCTGATCGGCAATCTCAAGGGCGAATGGTTCATCGACACCCGGCTGCGCCTGCGTGGTGGCGGCTCACGAAGCCTGGAGCGCAAAGCCCGGGCGGCAGCCGAACGCAAGGCAAACCAACTGCGCGCCCCGATCACCGCCTTCGAGCAACAGAAAAAGACCGCCCAGCAAACCCTGCAAAACGCTCATCAAGCACTGCTCGACGCCCCCTCCACCTCGGCCCAGGCCGCGCAAAGGACCTACCTCAATCAACTGGAGACCCAACGTACAGACTACGAAACAGCCCTGCAAAACCTGAAAGAGTTGAACGTGGTTGCGCCAACGCCTGACTACCTGCACCGCAGCGTAGGGTATATCAAAGCTCAATTGAGCCTCAGCTGGGCCGGCCTCAACGAGGTACTGAAAACCTTTACCCCCAAATTGCGCACCACCCTGGACCACATCGCCAAACAGGCCGCCGACCCACGCGTGCGCAACATCCCCGATGCGCGCGACATGAATGAAACGCTGCACGGCATGATTGGGCGCCTGGAGTACTTCGAAACGCGCTTCAACCAACTGCGTGACCTGCCCGGCGAAGGCCTGCGCCTGATAAAGGACACCAAAAGCCTGCTGCCCGCCTACAGCAGCAGCGACCTCAAGGCGTTGCAAGTCACCTTGGCCCGCAACCTGTGCCTGCGCGAAGACACCACCCTCAGCGCACCGCTGGCATGGGCGGCCATCGACCAGATTGTCGACGCCTGCGACATCGCCATCCAGGCCCTGCGCGACACCTTGCACGAGCGCAGTGACAGGCGCATCGACGAACAGATCGAGACCCTGAGCAGCCTGATCGAACAGTTCAGCGTGCTGGGCGAGCGCCTGCAGGACTTCCCCACCGAATTCTCCAGCGCCTCCCTGGCGGAACCGCTGACCCGCCTGCGCGACCGGCTCGGCGAGTACACAGAACGCGCCAATACCAACCTTGCGCAATTGGCCGACCGACGCAGCACACTGAGAACCACCCCCAGCCGGCCGCCCACCCCGCCACGCCCGCAGAAAAAATTCATCCGCACCCGTTACCACGGCATGGTGGTGGGCGAGCCGCAATTGTCCGCCACGGGCCTGGACACCGGGCTGGTGGATGTTCGCTCGCCCCTCTCCAACACCGTGGTCGCCACGTTTCACGAGAAGCCGGACGGCTTCTGGGTGCAACGGGCCAAGAGTCCACAGACGGCGAACACGCCCATCGACCTGCCAACCAGCGTGGACGCAGGCCAGGACCTGCTCGACGGTTTACCGGACTTCAAACAACGGATCACCGGCCTGGCCAGTCAGGCCCAGCGCACGCCCATCGGCATCGAATACTTGTACCATCAACACGCCCAGCGCCTGGAACAAGCCACGCGCAGTATCGAGCAAGCCCTGACCCAGAAGAATCTCGCGCACGGCGACGTGACCCTGGCCAGTACCGTCAAAAAGGCCCTCAGCGACGCCACTGCCACCCTCTATCAACTCTCCATAGACAATGTGCAGAGGATGACCCAGCAGCATCCGCCCACCCCCTCCGGCGTGCAATGGCTCAAGGCCCGCGACGCAATCACCATCAAAAAAACCGTCAGCCGACGGCGCATCAAGTCCGCCACACCGGATTACCTGGACGAATACACCATCACCGACCGCAGCACGCATAAGGTGCTGTGGTACGCGCATTTCCACTATTCAGCCGACTGGACCACGCCCAGGGCGTTTATCCGCGCGCGTCTGAAGACCCCACAGGAACACAGCCTGGGCGCGGCAGCCGATACCACCAACGGCCTGAACAGCGCACAACGCATCGCGTTCCACCGCAGCGAGATCAACGAGAGCCAGGCCCAAACCTTATTTTTCAACCGGACCTGATACGTGGCCGACGGCACACAATTTGCTCCTTCAGCGCACCAGACCCGTTGGAGCCGTCGATGCTGCACGCTCATCTCACCACCCTCAACGCGGTGTCGCTGGTGCTCGACACCTTCAAGGCCCAAGGGCTGCCCAGCGAGGCCTTGCTCGCGGGCAGCGGCATCTGCGCGGCGGACTTGAGCCGCGCCGACACGCGCATCACCACCAATCAGGAAATGCGCGTGTGCGCCAATGCCGTGGCCCTGCGCCGCGATGTCGGCCTGGCGCTGGGCCGCCAGATGCATGTGTCGGCCTACGGCATGCTCGGTTACGCGCTGCTGACGAGTGCCACCTTCGGTGACGCTTTGCGCCTGGCGCTGCGCTATCCGGCGCTGCTGGGAACACTGTTCACGCTGAGCCTGGAGGCGGACGGCGAACGCATCTGGTTCACTGCCGCTGACTATCGCGAAAGCCCGGCCATGCAAATGTTCAACGTCGAACTGTGCCTGGCCTCGCTGAAGGTGATCTGCGACGACCTGCTCGGCCAGCCCCTGGCGCTGCTTGGCGCACGCTTCGAATACAG
The DNA here is from genome assembly GCF_024169655.1 of Pseudomonas marginalis. Classification (GTDB taxonomy): domain Bacteria; phylum Pseudomonadota; class Gammaproteobacteria; order Pseudomonadales; family Pseudomonadaceae; genus Aquipseudomonas; species Aquipseudomonas paraveronii. Next base: position 6,161,392 of record NZ_JALJWV010000001.1, read on the forward strand.
CGCGCCGGATTATCAGGCGCGCTACAGCGAGTGCTTCGCCTGCCCGCTGCAGTTCGATGTCGGCACCAACGCCTTCGCCTTCGACAAGCGCTGGCTGGACCAACCCCTGCCCCTGGCCGACGCCGTGACCCACCAGGCCATGGCCGAGCGCTGCCGCAAACAGAACCTGGAGTTCACCGGCCGCCAGGCGTGGCTGGGCAGAATCCGCCAGTTGCTCGCCAGCCAACTCGGCGCCGCACCGGGGATTGAAGGCCTGGCCGCACAGATGAACTGCTCGCCGCGCACCCTGCGCCGACACTTGCACGAGCTGGGGTGCAGTTATCAGGAACTGCTCGACGAACTGCGCTTCGAGCGCGCCAAGCAATGGCTGGCGGCGGATGAACTGCCGATCTACCGCATCGCCGAGCAACTGGGTTTCAGCGAAACCGCGAGTTTCCGGCATGCCTTTGTGCGCTGGAGCGGCGTGGCGCCGAGCCAATTTCGCGCATGACGCCCCATTGATGGGCGAATTGCGGACACACACTTTGGCCCGATTTATCCCCTTTTGGCCGCTCCTGCCGTTCTCATAAAGCGCCCCACCCGCAAGACTGCAGGCACCGATACCGCCTGCGGAGAACAACAACATGCTGACGATCTACTCGGACGATCACCACCTGCACCACGGCCGTTGTGAACTGATGGACGGGCAGCTGATGCCCTGCTTCGAAATGCCCTCGCGCGCCGACCACGTACTGCAACGGGTCAAAGCCCGTGGGCTGGGCCAGGTCCTTGCGCCGCAGGACTTTGGCCTGGCGCCGCTTGAACGTGTGCACAGCCGCGACTACCTGGACTTCTTCAAAGGTGCCTGGCAACGCTGGAGCGCATTCGGCGAAGACGGCGACCTGTTGCCCTACACCTGGCCCGCCCGCACCTTGCGCCGCGTGTTGCCCACCAGCCTGCACGGCCAGCTCGGTTACTACAGCTTCGATGGCGGCGCACCGATTACCGCCGGTACCTGGCAAGCCGCCTACAGCGCAGCCCAGGTCGCGCTGACCGCGCAACAAGCGATCCAGCGCGGCGCCCACAGTGCGTTCGCCTTGTGCCGCCCGCCGGGGCACCACGCCGCCGGCGACTTGATGGGCGGTTATTGCTACCTCAACAACGCCGCCATCGCCGCCCAGGCGTTTCTCGACCAGGGCCAGCGGAAGGTGGCGATCCTCGACGTGGACTACCACCACGGCAACGGCACTCAATCGATCTTTTACGCGCGCAACGACGTGCTCTTTACCTCGATCCACGGACATCCGGAGGCGGAGTTCCCGTTTTTCCTCGGCTACGCCGACGAACGCGGAGAAGGCGCCGGGGAAGGCTTCAACTTCAACTATCCGTTGCCGGCCGGTGCCGACTGGGCGCGCTGGAGCGCGGCGCTTGACGAGGCTTGCACAGAAATCGAGCGCTACGCCGCCGACATCGTCGTCGTGTCCCTGGGCGTGGACACGTTCAAGGACGACCCCATCTCGCAGTTCAAGCTCGACAGCCCGGACTACCTGGCCATGGGCGCACGCATCGCGCGCCTGGGCAAACCCACGCTGTTTGTGATGGAAGGCGGCTACGCCGTGGCAGAAATCGGCATCAACGCCGTCAACGTTCTCGAAGGTTTTGAGGGGTCCATCCAATGAACATGCTCAAATCGCTCGTCCTCTGCGCCGCCGTTCTCGGCGGCGCGGCCCATGCCGAAGAGAAAACCCTGCGGGTCTACAACTGGTTCGACTACATCACGCCCAAGGCGCTGGAAGACTTCAAGGCGCAGAACCCCAACGTCAAGCTGGTGTACGACATCTTCGACACCAACGAAGCCCTGGAAGCCAAACTGCTCACCGGCAATTCCGGGTACGACGTGGTGGTGCCGTCCAACGTGTTCCTCGCCAAGCAGATCGAAGCCGGGGTATTCCAGCCCCTGGACCGCAGCCGACTGCCGAACTGGAACCACCTCGACCCCAAGCTGATGAAGCTGCTCGAGGCCAACGACCCCGGCAACACGTTCGCCGTGCCCTACATGTACGGCACCATCCTGATCGGCTTCAACCCCGACAAGATCAAGGCCGCGCTCGGCGCCGATGCGCCGGTGGACAGCTGGGACCTGATCTTCAAGGAAGAGAACATCAGCAAGCTCAAGCAGTGCGGCGTCGCGCTGCTCGATTCGCCGTCCGAGATCCTGCCGCTGGCCCTGCAACACCTGGGCCTGGACCCCAACAGCAACAACCCCAAGGACTACGAAAAAGCCGAAGCGCTGCTGATGAAAATCCGCCCGTACATCACCTACTTCCACTCCTCCAAATACATGGCCGATATCGCCAACGGAGACATCTGCGTGGCCGTCGGTTACTCCGGCAGCTTCTCCCAGGCCGCCAACCGCGCCAAGGAAGCCAAGAACGGCGTGACGGTGGACATGCGCCTGCCCAAGGAAGGCGCACCGATCTGGTTCGACATGCTCGCCCTGCCCAAAGGCGCGAAAAACCCGCAGGACGCCTACACCTTCATCAACTACCTGCTGCAACCGCAGGTGATCGCGCCGATCAGCGACTTCGTCGGTTACCCCAACCCGAACAAAGACGCGACGGAACGGGTCGACCCTGCGATCCGCAACAACCCCAACCTGTACCCCACCGAGGCGGCGATGGCCACGCTGTATACCCTCAAACCCCTGGGCCGCGACGCCGAGCGCGCCAGGACACGGGCCTGGACCAAGATCAAATCGGGGACATAGCGCCGCCCCGCTATCTAACTACCACCGCCTGACGGGCCTGCGCCCTAACGTGGTCGAGGTGCTGGGCTGCATTCGGCAGCCCGCCTCGCCCGTCAGGAGCCCTCCCTTGCCCTCATTTCCCCCCAGCGCCAATGACCTGTTGACTCAACTGACCACCGGCCCGTCCTTGCGCGAAGTCGCGGCCGCCACCCTGCGCTCGAGCGTGCGCGAGCTGTACCCGGATCTCGCCATCGACCCCGACCTGACCACGCTGGTGACGCCAGGCTGGCGGATCACGGCCGGGGCGATCCTGCCCGGTGCCCCGACACTCCAGTCGCTGACCGGCGCCTTGTGCCGCAGTGCAACATCCGGCGTGCCAGTGACGTGGCTCGACGGCGAGCACTACCTGATCTATCAATCCGCCGCCGGGCCGAACGTGCATCTGCCGGTCAAAGTGGACGCCATCGGCCGTCTGATCAATGAGCTGGCACCGCTGCTGCGCGTCGCCTATCAAGAGCAACAACTCGCGTATTGGAACGAGAACGACCACCACAAAGGCCCGCGCTGGCGCACCTTTGCCAATGCCTTGCGGGCGATCTGGAATGTCGACAGCGTGGAAGGCTGGGACGAGGATGAATGCAATATGGCCAGGGCGGTGTTCCACACGCCGGATTCCGCCCGGCGTTTGCCCCAGGACAAATACGCGACCAAGGCCTATCTGATCGACGTCGACCTGGAGCACGCCACACAGGTCAAACACCTCAACCTGTCGGCGCTGGCGGTGCTGGTCGGGCGCCTTGGCGAGCGTGACATCATCCTCAGCTATTCGATCGCCGACGGGTACGCCTCCTTCAAAAGCCTGAAGGCGTTTGGCGATTCCCTGCGCATTCGCGTCACCACTGCACAGGCGGCCAAGCTCCACTGGCGATTGTTCCAGCCTGCCGGGGACTTTTTCGAACAGCAGGCCTGTGCGTTTATTTCCTTGCAGATTCAGGCGATCGGCGCAATCGCGTTCGATAGCGATGAGCTGATCCCGGCCATGGCGCACGACAAGCCGACCAGCGAAATCGCCCCGCGCGCGCCGCTCGATCAAGACAGAATCGACTGGGTGCATGGCGCCTTGCCCGACTGGATACTCACCGCATCCCCGTCGGATCAGGCCACCTACGGGCGCTACATGATGGACCTCGCGGCCCTGCACCTGCAGCATGCGGGTAAAGCCTTCGATGACGGGATCAAGCACATCGGCGATTTTGCCCTGGATGCGATCCACACCCTGATGATCAAGGACCACCCCGGCGTGGCCCGCACCACGCTGGACAACGTGCGGATCAGCGTCACCAGCGTGCAGGTGTGGGGCACCCTGATCGTGCCGGGAAACATCCAGACCCAAACCTTTAGCCTGGCCGAGCTGGCCCTGGAAAACCTGATCGCCTTGCCCTTGGGCAACAAAACCGTCCGTTATGAAAACGCCAGCGCCGTACCCGCCTGGATGACGGCGGCCTACCTGGAGCAGTTGATTACCCAGGCGAACATTGGTGAGCACTACCCGGCGCTGGTCAAACGCATGTTGCTCGACGACCCTGCCGAGTCCTTGCGCCGGCAACGTCTCTACACCGCTCAATTACGCCTGCAACTACCCTTACTGGCGTTACAGTACAAAGTCCGAGGGGTCTACGGCCTCAGCGAACAGGGCTATCGCTATGTCTGCGCGGTGATGAATCCAGACAGCGCAGCGCGTGTGGTCGACGGCGCGGCGGTGGTCATCCGCCGCTTGTCCCTGCTCCCCAAACGCCGCCCGGGCTCGGCGGTCGACGTCGTCGGCAACATGTTCGTCATTGGCCCGCAAGACCCGAAACAAGGCCCCTGCCTGCTCTACCGTCCACTGTCCAACCAAGCGTTGATGCAGTTCCCGTCACCGACCAACCTGCTGTACGCGATCAAACAAGACACGCCGTTGCGCCAATCGGTCCTGGCCTGGCTGCCCGACAAGGTGCGAACGGCGTATGCGCAGTTTGTGTTTCCCGGCAGCCTGCCCTCGCCGTGGGTATTTACCAGCCTGCTGAACGACCCGCTCAACGCACTGGTGATGACCGGGCCCATCGACCTGGGCCGCGAAGTGCTGCGCAACGACGACTTCGCCACGCTGTTCCGGGCCAACGCCGACGCGCTGGTCACCCTGGCCGATCGCCAGTCGGTGTCGAACGCCGAGGCGCGCTGGGAGAGTTTCAAGCATGCCGGGTGGCTGATGCTCAATACCGCGCTGCCGTTCATGGGCCGCGCTGCGGGCGCCGCGACCTGGATCTGGCAACTGATGGATGACCTGCAACAGATGGTCGACGCCAACGAGATCGGTGACCGTTCAGCCGGGCTCTCGGCGCTGGTGGATATCTTGCTGACGCTCGGCATGGTGTTGGCGACGCACGTCGCCACGGCGCACCAGCCTGCATCGCCGCTCGAAAAACCTGGCGAACCGCCCGCATTGCCGACCCCGGAGGCCACGGTAGAAGCCGTGCAAAAGCCGGATATCGCCACAGAAGAACTGCCCGTCGACCACGAACACACCCTGCACATCAGTGGCGCCCTGAACCGCAGCGCACAGAACCTGGGGACATTCCTCGACAGTTTCGCGCTGCCCAAACCCGATCAATTGGGCGCGCAACAGACGGTGGAAGGCCCCCATCAGCATCTCTACGCCAAAACCGCACACTGGTATGCGCCGGTGGGTACACGCTGGTTTGAAGTGATGGTCGACGAAAACGACACCGTGTTGATCATCGATCCGCGCCAACCCGGCCGGCGCGGCCCGCCGCTGATCACCAATCGCCTGGGTCAATGGTTCGTCGACACGCGCTTGCGCCTGCGCGCAGGCGGCCTGCGCAGCCGCCGCAAAAAAGGCGAAGCCCTCAGGCCGCCGAAAATCACCGATTTACGCCGGCAACTGGCAACCTTCGACAGCGAGCAGGCCCAGCGCCAGCACGACATTGAAGCCCTGCAAGGCGCCATCGACAGCGCAACGGACGACACCAGAGCCGCGGCCAGAACCACCTTTCTCGAACAGGTGGATACACGCCTCAAAGAAATCGACGTACCGATTTCCCAGCTCAAATCCCTGAATATTCTCGACACGGTGCCCAACTATCAGAACGCCATGGCCGGCTACCTGGAACATCAGCTGTTTCTGGCGCGCTCGGCCATCAGCGAACAACAGGTTCCGTTTCGCGAACAACTGGAAGCCATACAGGGCCACCTCGATATCGAGGGCGTTGAAGAAGACGCCTTGCCCGCCGTTCACTATCGCACCATGTATGACGCGACACAGGCGATGGTGGAACGTTTGGGCTACCTTCAGGCACGCTTCAAGGAGGCTCGCGCCCTAGGCGCGCTCGGGGTCCGGCTGATCCAGTTGCATGAGCCGCACCTGCCCGCTTATGCCCTTGATGATCTCAAGGCGTTCAAGATCACCCTGGGCCACTTCCTGTGCGTGGCCGACGGCGAATCGGCCACGCGCGCCGACGCCAGGGAAGCCCTGCACCGTATCGTCGATGTGGCGGAGCTGGCGGTCCAAAGTTTCAGAGAGGCCCTGCAACCGCGCAACGCGGTGCCGCCGGAGCAGTTGATCGAAACCCTGGACAGCCTGATGGACCAATTCTCCAGGGTGGACCAGAACCTGGTGGATCTACCGGCCGAGTTTCCCAATGACCTCAACAAGCCCGACCTGGAAAACCTGCGCAAACAGGTGGACGAGTTCGCGCGACACGCAGAGAAACAACTGACGACCCAGCTTCGCGAACGCAGAGCCATGGAGCCTACTGCTGGCCCGTCGCGCGCCGCCCCCAGGACGAAGAAAAAATACATCAAGACGCGCTTCAAGGGGATGGTGGTCGGCGAAGAGCGTGAAAGCCCCGGCGAAGACGGCAAGACACTGGTCGACGTGAAGGAACCCCTGACCGGCAAAGTGATTGCGACCTTCCATGAGAAGGAGCCGGGGGTGTGGGTCGAACGCGAACTGACGCCCAAGCCCGCTTCCCGCAGCCAGGCGCGTAACCTGGCAAACAGCATCAGCGCCGGTCAGGCGCTGGTCGATGGGGTGAACGCCTTTATCACCAACAAGGAAGCCTGGGCGAAGGAAACCCGGCAACTGCCGGTGGAAATCGAAGAGCGCTTCCACCAGCACGCCAAAAAACTCGAACGGGCCAGCCAGGATATCGAAGAGGCGCTGACCTCCAGCAACCAGACCGAAAGCGCCTCGCCGTCAGCCGCGTTGACTAACCGCCGCCTCGATGAGGCGATCACCCAGCTTTACCGGGAAGGCAAACGGATCAAAATCGAAGTGCTCAAACGCCGACCACCGGAGGCGGCGCACGTCGAATTGCTGTTGCGCGAGGGCGCCGTGACGGTCAACCCGCCTGTCGGCCCCCGCACCCGACTGAGGGGGCGCGACAAGGGTTTCCTGCAGGAATATGCGGTGGTGGACGCCAACACCAAGCGCCCGTTGTGGTACGCGCACTTTCACTACCCCACCCTCACCGGGCCGGAAGAAGCCTACACCGCAGCCCACCTGAAGAACCGCCAGCAACGACTGATGGGCGGCCGGTTCGAACCCTTGAGCGACATCGCCGTGTACCGCAGTGAAATCGGCCTGCACCTGGCCCGCTCGCTGTTCCTGAAAGCCAAGCCGCCTCAGCCCTCAGCCTGACCTGTCCAGGCCTCGCGCAACCGCCCGAGCGCCTGGCGGATCGCCACCTCGGGCACTGCGGCAAAGCCCAGCACCAGGCCGGCGCGCTGATCGTCCGGCGGCCCGGCCTGCGCCAGCCAATAGCTGCTCAGGCCATTGACCTCCACGCCCACCGCGCGGGCCTGCGCCACCAGTTGTTGTTCGCGGGCGAGGCTGTCCACCCGCACGGTGAGGTGCAGGCCTGCGGCACTATTGGGCAGGCTGCCCACCCCCGGCAGCGCGCCCGGCCAGCCCTCCAACAGTGCGTTGCGCCGGCTGAGCGCGGCGCGGCGCATGCGCCGGATGTGTCGCTGAAAATGCCCCGCCGCCATGAATTCCGCCATCACCGCCTGGGTGCTGACCTCCGAGTGCCGCACATCCACGGCGCGGCGCTGGGCGAACGCGTCGACCAGCGTCGGCGGCAACACCAGGTAACCCAGACGCAGCGCCGGGAACGCGACTTTGCCGAACGTCCCCACATACAGCACCCGCCCGCTGCGATCCAGGGCCGCCAGCGGGGCCAGCGGCGCGCCGCTGTAACGGTACTCGCCGTCGTAGTCATCCTCGACGATCCAGCCCCCGCTGCGTTCGGCCCAGGCCAGCAACTCCAGGCGCCGGGCCAGGCTCATGACCACGCCCAAGGGGTACTGATGGGACGGGGTGACATACGCCAGGCGGCAGTTGTCGAGGCGGTTCAATACGCTGCAGTCGATCCCCTCACTGTCCACCGCCACACCCTGCAGGTGCGCACCGGCCAGGGCGAACGCATGACCGGCGGCGCGGTAGCCGGGATTTTCAATCGCCACGCTATCGCCGGGGCTCACCAGCAACTGTGCACAAAGGCTAATTGCTTGCTGTGCGCCACTGGTGATCACAATTTGCTCAGCCGTGCATTGCATGCCCCGCGAACTGCGCAGGTAAGCGGCGATCAGCCCGCGCAATCGCTCGTCCCCGGCCGGGTTGCCATAACACAGGAGTTCGAGGTCCGGCTTGCGCCAAAAAGCCGCATTCAGCTTGGCCCAGACGTCAAAGGGGAACAGATCGAAGGCCGGCACCCCCACCCGGAACGCCCGTGGTGGACCGGTGGGCGGCAGGGGCAAATGGTTGTTTTCGAGGCGATCCAGGGCCGCGCTGTGGATAACTTTTTCACGCGGAATATCGGCCTTTTTAAGGTCGATTGTGGATAAGGCTGGGGATAAGCCTGTTGATAACCCTGTGGACAGTTTTGTGGATAGTTTTTTTGAGCTGGGCAGTTGGGCGACATAAGTCCCGTCGCCCACCCGGCTTTGCGTGAAGCCCTCGGCATACAGCTGATCGTAGGCGCGTACCACGCTGTTGCGCGAAATCGACAACGCCGCGGCCAGGTCGCGTGTGGCGGGCAAGCGCGTGCCGCTGACCAATCGCCCGTCCAGCACCCGTTGGCGCAAGGCTTCGTACAGCTGGCGGGTCAGCCCCTGACGACGATCCAGCTCGATTCCCGCAGGGTTGAACGACAGCGGCGGCGCAGGGGGCGACATAGGCAGGCTCCGGAATTGGACCTATAAAATGGGTCCTAGATGGCTCTTACAACGAACCATTAGCCTGCCTAGGATGCAGGCATTCGCCAAGGAATACTTTCATGTACACACCGCGCGCCTTCGCCCTCGACGATTTACCCGAACTGCAGCAACTGATCCAGCACACACGCCTGGCGCAGGTGGTGACCATGGGTGAGCACGGCCTGCAAGCCAGCCACCTGCCACTGCTGCTCAACCCGGACGAAGGCCCGAACGGTACGCTCTACGGCCACCTGGCCAAGGCCAACCCGCAGTGGCACGACCTGCAGAACGGCGGCGAAGCGCTGGTGATTTTTGCCGGGGCCGACGCCTATGTCAGCCCGGCGTTTTACCCGGCCAAGGCCGAGCACGGCAAAGTGGTGCCCACCTGGAATTACCTGGCGGTGCACGCCTACGGCACGGCCGACGTGTTTACCGACGCCGAGCGCCTGCTCGGCGTGGTCAGCGCCCTCACCGACCGCCACGAAGGCCGCCGCGCCCAGCCCTGGAAAGTCAGCGACGCGCCGGCCGACTACATTGAAGGCATGCTCAAGGCCATCGTCGGTTTCGCCTTGCCCATCGAACGCCTGATCGGCAAACGCAAACTCAGCCAGAACCGCAGTGCCGCCGACATCCAGGGCGTGCGCGCAGGGCTGGCCGCCAGCCTCGACGTGCGCGACCAGACCCTCGCCCGTTTCATTCCTCAAGGAGCCCCAGAATGAGCCCGATCGACATCCGCCCGGTCACTGCCGCCGACCACGCCGCCTGGCTGCCGCTATGGCAAGCGTATTTGCAGTTCTACAACACCGAGCTGCCGGACGCCGTCAGCCAGAGCACCTGGCAACGCCTGATCGACGCACGCGAGCCGACCCATTCCGCGCTCGCCTGGCAAGACGGCAAAGCCGTGGGCATGGTCAACTTCATCTACCACCGTTCCAACTGGAGCATTGAAAACTCCTGCTACCTGCAAGACCTGCTGGTGGACCCGGCCCAGCGCGGCAGCGGGGTTGGCCGCAAATTGATCGAATTCGTCTACGCCACGGCCAAAGCCGACGGCTGCTGCAAGGTCCATTGGCTGACCCACGAAACCAATGCCACCGCGATCCAACTGTACGAACGCATTGCCGAACGCCCTGGTTTCATCCAATTTCGCAAAGGTCTTTAAGGAGCGCAGCATGTCCACTTCTCTCGCCGACTGGCAAGGCGTCCCGGCGCCCACGGTGCAACTGCTCGAAGGGCGTTTCATTCGCCTGGAAAAACTCGACCCGCGACGCCACGCCGACGGTCTGTGGCAAGCCCTCGAAGGCCCCGGCGCCGACCCCAAGCTGTGGGACTATTTGCCGTATGGCCCGTTCAGCGACCGCGCCGCGTTCGATGCCTGGCTCGACAACCATGCCCAGCACAACGAGCCGTATTTCTTCAGCGTGATCGACCGCGCCAACGGCGACGTGCAGGGCATCCTCAGCCTGATGTCCATCGTCCCGGCCCACGGGCGCATCGAAATCGGCCACGTCACCTTCGGCGCGCCGATGCAGCGCTCGCCGAAAAGCACCGAAGCCGTTTATCTATTGGCCAAGCATGCGTTCGAGCTGGGCTACCGCCGGCTGGAGTGGAAGTGCAACAACGGCAATGCCCGCTCCAAATATGCCGCCGAGCGCCTGGGGTTCAGTTTTGAAGGGGTGTTCCGCCAGCACATGGTGGTCAAGGGGCAGAACCGGGACACGGCGTGGTATTCGATCCTGGACTCGGAATGGCCGCCGATCGGGGCAGGGTTTGAGCACTGGCTGTCGGAAGCCAACCAGGCAGGTTCGGGGCAATTGAAAAGCCTGGCGGAGTGCCGCGCCTAAATCCCACAGACAGCGCAGGAGCAGAGTGTGGGGCTTGCCCCACACTCGGTCGTCAGTGCCATCCGTACCGGGTGTCAGTCGGCAAGCTGCTCGGCCAACACCGCAATATGCTCCGGGCCGATCCCGCAGCAACCGCCCAAATGGCTGGCGCCGCGCTTCTGCCAATCGGCCGCCCATTGCAGGTAGCCCGGCGGGTCGAGGTCGTCGCGCAACGGGTCGAGGCCGTCGTTGGCCGTGGCCTCCTTGGGCTGCGGCGGGAAGGCGTTGGCGTAGGCACCGATCTGGATCGCCACCCCCAGGCGCTCGAAGGTCTGGCGTGCCGCGTCAATCGCCGCGCCAATCACTTCCGGCTGGCTGCAATTGAACAACAGCACCTGCACCCCCAACTGCGCAGCCGCTTCGGCCGCCTCGGCCACCGGCTCGCCGGAACGCAGGCGCGGCACCTCGTCGGTGTCTTCGTCCTTCAGGGTAAACGACAGCCAGAACGGCTTGCCGTCCGCCGGCAGACCCGCACGGATGGCCCGCGCCTCGACGATCGAACTCTGAGTTTCCGCCAGCCACAGGTCAACATAGGGCGCCAGGCCGGTCACCAAGGGCGTCAGCAGCTCGCTGACCCGATCGGCTTCAAACAGGTCGGGCCGATAAGAACCAAACAGCGGCGGCAGGGAACCTGCCACACGTACCGCTTGGCCGGATGCCACCACCGCACGCCGCGCCAGTTCACCGGCCAACGCCGCCAGGGCCTGGCCCTCGGCGGCAAACCGCGCTTCGCCGATATGAAACGGTACGACGGCGTAGCTGTTGCTGGTGATCACGTCGGCACCGGCCTGGATGTAAGCCGCGTGTACCGCTTCCACCGCCTGCGGCGCTTCACTCAACGCCAGCGCCGACCACTCAGGCTGCCGGAACGGCGCACCGCGGCGTTGCAGTTCGCGGCCCATGCCACCATCGAGAATTACTGTGCGTACTGCGGCCATATGCTTTTTACTCATAAGCTTATGAAAATAACTCACTATGAGAGTCGCTCTTATAACTATTTAATACGGTAAATTCGCTTCATAACAACTTCTTTTTTATTCGGGTGCCTCTCTTGAAACTCAAACCGCTACTGGCCCTGGGCCTGACCATGCTGGCTGCCTCCACCCAAGCCTTCGGCGGTGCAACCCTGGACCGGGTTGAGCAAAACCACGAATTGGTCGGCGTGCTGATGGAAAGCTACCCACCCTTCTCGTTCCTCAACGAGCAGAACCAGCTCGACGGTTTCGACGTTGACGTGGCCAAGGCCGTCGCGCAAAAACTCGGCGTGAAACTGCGCCTGGAGACCCCTTCCTGGGACGTGATCGCCGCCGGTCGCTGGAGCGGGCGTTACGACATTTGCATCTGCTCGATGACCCCAAGCAAGGCCCGCGCTGAAGTGTTCGACTTCCCGGTGGAGTACTACGCCTCGCCTGCGGTGATCGTGGTCAATGCCAAGGATGAGCGCATCCACGGCGCCAAGGACCTGAGCGGCAAGAAAGTCGGCCTCACCAGCGCCTCCAGCTACGAGAGCTACCTGAACAAAAACCTGGTGATCGAAGGCGCCGAAGACACCCAACTGCAGTACCCGTTCGAGAACGTGCAGATTGCCCCCTACGACACCGACAACGTGGCCTTCCAGGACCTGGGCCTGGGCGCCGGTGTGCGCCTGGATGCGATCCTCACCAACCTGGTCACCGCCCAACCGCGCCTGAGCCAGGACAAGCGCTTCAAGCTGGCCGGCGAAGCGCTGTACGCCGAGCCCAACTCGGTGGCCATCGAAAAAGGCGACCCGCAGTGGGACAGCAAAGTGCGTGAAGTCTTCGCACAGCTGAAACAGGACGGCACCTTGAGCAAGTTGTCGCAAAAATGGATCGGTGCCGACATCAGCCAATGACCGCACTCCCCACTCCGCCCAAGCCGCCGACAAGCGCGTCGCGACTACAGCGACTCTTCGGTTTTCGCACGCGCCTGTACCTGACCTGGGCCGCGCTGTTTTGCCTGTTCGCCAGTTTCTTCCTGAGCTTTGACCTGAAGTTCTCGATCATCCTCGACAAGCTGCCCAATCTGGTCGGCGTGCACCTGGCGCCCAACGGGTTTCTGCAAGGCGCGGCGCTGACCTTGTTCCTGTGCCTGTGCTCGATCGCGGCTTCGTCGGTACTGGGCTTTATCACCGCCCTGGGGCGCCTGTCGAAAAGCGCGGTGGCCTTTGGCGTCGCGAGTTTCTATGCCTCGTTCTTTCGCGGTACGCCGCTGCTGATCCAGATCCTGCTGATCTATCTGGGCCTGCCGCAACTGGGCCTGGTGCCGGGCGCCATCGTCGCCGGGATCATCGCGCTGTCGCTGAACTACGGCGCCTACCTGAGCGAGATCTTCCGCGCCGGCATCCTCGGCGTACCCCACGGCCAACGGGAAGCCGCCCTGGCCCTGGGCATGCGCGACAGTGCGATCTTCTGGCACGTCACCCTGCCCCAGGCCATGCGCACCATCGTCCCGCCCGCCACCAACCAGTTCATCTCAATGCTCAAGGACTCGTCCCTGATCTCGGTGATGGGCGTGTGGGAAGTGATGTTCCTCGCGCAATCCTACGGCCGCTCCAGCTATCGCTATATCGAAATGCTTACCACGGCGGCGATCATTTACTGGGTGATGTCCCTCGGCCTGGAACTGATCCAGGCGCGCATGGAGCGGCATTACGGCAAGGGGTATGTGCGACGGGGGTGAGGACTTAGTCATCCCACTCGCGACGCACCTTGACCACGCCCATCTGTAAACCAAAGGGGCGGAACACGGCGTTCAGCGATTTCAGGGTTTGATTGCCCTCGCCGTGTTCGATATGCACCAGGGTACGCACGGAAATCTTGCACATCTTGGCGAACTGGCTTTGGTGCAGGCCAGTGACTTCGGTGCGCAGGCGGCGCACGGCTTCGCCAATTGCAAGGGAACCGTCAGCCAGCCCCTGTTCGACACGTTCGATTAACAGGGCGCGGGCATCCAGGGTAATGGTCATTTCAGCCCCCATTGCTTCAGACGCATGTCCAGTTTCCCCAACGGGACGCTGGGGTGGTTCAAGGTGACCGCTGGCAAACCGCCTGCAGCCAAGATGTCCGGCAGAGCTCGCAAGTGTTCGGCGTCTTGTCGCAGCCGCTCAAAACTTTGCTCAGGGTCAATAATCTCGGCCAGTGCATCGCAGACCCCTCGCCAATTGATATCACCTGCCACTTCCAGCGCTTTGGGCCACTTGGTCGTTCGGGTAACGCCCTCGGCATCCATCACCATGGGGGCCAAGTCATAAATCGGCGCCAGACGCAGAGAGTCGGTACCTCGGATGATCGACATATTTCGCCCGTGGTTATCCGAGTTACCCAACACCTTGTTCAACAGGTCTCGGCGTAGGTACTCCGCAACCAGATCGGCAACCTGCTCTTCTTGCCCAACCGCGCGCCATTGATTCACCAGCAGTCTGATCACCTCAAGATGATCCATGTAACTGCCAGGCGTCGTCACTCCCGCCAAGGAATAAATCGACTCAACGGCCAATCGTTCGACACCGGCGTTACTGATCTTGCGATCGAAGCGGTGCATCCAAAGGCTCGGCTTGGTGGCCTCTTCCAATGCCAGCCCTTCTGCACCCACCGTCTCGATTCCCAGGACCTGAAGTGCTCTGTAATAGTGGTATTCACTTCTCAGGATGTCTTGATCATTCTGGGTCGCCTGGTTACGTGCGAACTTGATAAACCAATGTTGGGTAACCTCGGCATCGTTCAGGGTAGCGTCCGGGTACAGCAAGCCATCAGCATTCTGCGTCATCAACAGTTTCGGAGCCTCACCGCCCGCGCCCGTTGCCCCGCCGATTGCCGCGCCTTGTTCATAGGCATATTCCAGAAAGCTGTTATCGCGGTTGATCACTTCCCGACGAGGAAAACCAATCGGTGCGGTACCGTCCAGTGCCTGCACGGATTCCTTGACCCGCATATGGCCAATGGGGGCCGGCGTACTGCGACCCAGTAAAAACAAATCGGTACTGACGCCCTCCGGCCTCTCGTGGCCGATACGGCTCATCAAAGAACGCTTAGCCGCCCCTGCCGGTGCAATATCGTGCAAAAAAGCAGGCGCTTTCTTGAGAACCGCAACATCCCACTCCAGTGGAAACCGCGCACTGACAGATTTGGAAAAAGGCAATCGGACAGCGTCCAGGTTATCGACTAGATAATCCTGTCGATAATGAAACCTGCAAGGTCCATCAAAACCCTTTTCAGGCTCCGAGAACTCCAACCGCATAGCGTCACGCCAATGACCAGCGGTGAAAATCTGCAGTATCAAAGAGTAGGTCGTTTCCATCTGCATTTAAGTGCACCTGGCAAGCAATGTTCGGGACGCGTACTGCAATATAGTGCATTTCCCGCTCAGCAGATGACCAGATTTACGCATTAAAATGCATTTGTACCGCCAGAATTAATCTAAAAATGCATTTTAATGCAAATGAGATAGCCATTTATCCTGTCGCGGACAAAGCCCGATGCGTTTTTAATCGCACCGCACTAGAGACAACTCCCGCAAACCAGGGGTCGAGAGCCTGACAGTTATCGCCCCGCTATCTCGCTAAATTTCCGGCCTCATTCATCAGAGGTTGGGATCACATGTCCTTTACACACCAACGACTTGCACTTGTCATGGCGCTTGCGATCAGCGCCGCCAGCCTTCAACACGCTCAGGCGCGGGGCGATATCGAATACCGGCCGTATCATTTCCAACCCTATGACGCGCTTGATGCTGAGTGGGCCGACGTGTCGCCTGAAAAAGCCGAACCCATCGACGGTTACCTCACTGGGCAAGCCACCACGCACAATGGCCTGCAGCTCGCCAAGGCCCTGGAGCCCGCGCTGGTTCAATTGCTGGAGTCCGGCGAACTGACCTCCGAACAAATCAAAGAACTGGAGAAGTTCGCCGACGCGCTGACCAAGCAGCCCGGCGGCATCGGCGCGGCCCTTGAGCAATTGGCCGCCAGCCAGAACGCCAACCTCGCGGCCGCGACCCAGAACACCACACAGCAACTGAGCACCCAACTGCTGTCGGTCCTGCGCAGCCTGCCCGCCGACGACGCTGGCCACTTCTGGGTGCAAAGCCTGGGCAACGACGGCACGCTCGACAAAAAAGCCGGCAGCGCCGGTCTGAAACATGGCACTCAAGGCTTGTTGCTGGGTGCCGACTGGGCGCTGGACCACGCCTGGCGTGTCGGTGTGATGGGGGCCAAATCCAGCAGCAAACTGGATGCCCAGCGCTTTTCCGCCGACCTCGACAGCTGGCACCTGGGCGGCTATGCCGTGCGTCAGGACGGCCCGTTGGCCCTGCGCCTGGGAGCGATCTACAGCAGCCATGACGGGCAGAACAAGCGCAGCGTCAAGCTGCTCGATTACACCGAGCAGCTCAGGGCCAATTACAACGCCAACAGCCAAACCGTCTTCTCCGAAATGGGCTACCAATTGGGCACTGCGGATTTGAGCGTGGAACCCTTCGCCGGCCTCGGCTACCAGCGCTATCACCGCGATGGTTTCAAGGAGCGGGGTGGCCTGACCGCGCTGAACGTCGGCTCGCAAAACCAGCAGAATCTGAGCAGCACTTTCGGCCTGCGCCTGGCGTCGCTGTATCGGTTCGATAATCAGATGACCCTGACACCCCACCTCAGCACCCACTGGAAACACCTGTACGGCGACGTCGACAGCCAGGTCCGCCAATCCTTTCGCGTTACGCCGGGGCTGATGGACGACTTCACCATCCAGGGCACGTCGCTGGACCGCGACAGCCTGAACGTCCGAGCCGGCCTGGACCTCGCACTCTCGCCGCAACACACCGTGGGCCTGACCTACGCCAGCGAAACAGGCAACCATAGCCGCAACCAGGGCCTGATGGGCCAATGGCAAATGCGGTTCTGACCCCACGCTGCGCGCCGGCCAAATTGCACGCGAAAAAAAGGGGAGCACCTGCTCCCCCGAGGATTAAGCGGTAGTGTCGAAGGCTGGATCAGCCTTCGATTTCAATCAGGATTTCGCCAGGGTTGACCCGGTCGCCCTTGGCCACGTGAACGGCGGTCACCTTGCCGGCAATCGCTGCCTGCACTTCGGTTTCCATCTTCATCGCTTCAGTAATCAGCACCGCCTGGCCGGCCTTGACCACGTCGCCTGGCTTGACCAGCACGTCGACGATATTGCCCGGCATCGTGGTGCTCACATGGCCTGGCTCGGTGGCTTGCTTGCGCTTGCTGCCGCCACCGCTGACGAACTCGTTGAGCGGTTCGAACACCACTTCTTCGGGCATGCCGTCGATGGACAGGTAGAAGTGACGCTTGCCTTCAGCCTTCACGCCAACACCGGTGATGTCGACGCGGTAGCTTTCGCCGTGGACGTCGATGACGAACTCGGTCGGTACGCCTTCGCCACCGACACGGGCCACGCCGCCGGCTTCCGGGATCGGCAGCAGCACTTCAGGGGTGAGGGTGCCGGCGTCGCGTTCTTCGAGGAACTTGCGGCCAATGTCCGGGAACATGGCGTAGGTCAGCACGTCCTCTTCAGATTTGGCCAACGCACCGATTTCACCGCGCAGCCTGGTCATTTCCGGCTTGAGCAGGTCGGCCGGGCGCACGTCGATCACGTCTTCGCTGCCGATGGCCTGGCGACGCAGTTGCTCGTTCACCGTGCCCGGCGCTTTGCCGTAGCCGCCTTGCAGGTAGAGTTTCACTTCGTTGGTGATGGTCTTGTAGCGCGTGCCAGCCAGCACGTTGAAGAACGCCTGGGTGCCGACGATTTGCGAGGTCGGGGTGACCAGCGGCGGGAAGCCCAAGTCTTCACGCACCCGTGGGATTTCAGCCAGCACTTCGCCCATGCGGTTGAGTGCGCCCTGCTCTTTGAGCTGGTTGGCCAGGTTGGAAATCATCCCGCCCGGCACCTGGTTGACTTGCACACGGGTGTCGACCGAGGTGAATTCGCTTTCAAACTGGTGATACTTCTTACGCACGGCATAGAAGTACAGGCCGATTTCCTGCAACAGTTCCAGGTCGAGGCCGGTGTCGAATTCGCTGCCTTTCAGGGCGGCGACCATCGACTCGGTACCTGGGTGGCTGGTGCCCCAGGCGAAGCTGGAGATAGCGGTGTCGATGTGGTCGGCACCGTTTTCGATGGCCTTGAGTTGGCACATCGCGGCCAAACCCGCCGTGTCGTGCGAGTGGATGAACACCGGCAGGCTCTGCTCGGCTTTCAGCGCCTTGACCAACTCGCCAGTGGCATACGGCGTCAGCAGGCCAGCCATGTCCTTGATCGCCACCGAGTCGCAACCCATGGACTCCATTTGCTTGGCCTGGGCCACAAACGCGTCGATGGTGTGTACCGGGCTGGTGGTGTAAGCAATGGTGCCCTGGGCATGTTTGCCAGCGGCTTTGACCGCTTCGATGGCCACACGCAGGTTACGCACGTCGTTCATCGCGTCGAAGATGCGGAACACGTCGATACCGTTGACGGCGGCCTTGGCGACGAAGGCTTTGACCACGTCGTCGCTGTAGTGGCGGTAGCCCAGCAGGTTCTGGCCGCGCAGCAGCATTTGCAGGCGCGTGTTAGGCAACGCGGCGCGCAGTTTGCGCAGGCGCTCCCACGGGTCTTCTTTCAGAAAGCGCACGCAGGCGTCGAAGGTCGCGCCGCCCCAGACTTCCAGGGACCAGTAGCCGACTTGGTCGAGCTTGTCGCAGATCGGCAGCATGTCTTCGGTGCGCATGCGGGTGGCCAGCAACGATTGGTGAGCGTCGCGCAGGATGGTGTCGGTGACAAAGATCTTCTTGCTCATTGTTATATTCCTCACAGGCCTGCGTGGGCGGCGATGGCGGCGGCGATGGCCAGGGCCAGCTCTTCGGGTTTGCGCTTGATCGAGTAGTTGGTCAGCTCAGGGTGGCTTTCCACAAAACTGGTGTTGAACTGGCCGCTGCGGAATTCCGGGTTGCGCAGGATTTCCTGGTAGTAGGCGGCGGTGGTTTTCACGCCTTGCAGGCGCATGTCATCCAGGGCACGCAAGCCACGGTCCATGGCTTCTTCCCAGGTCAACGCCCACACCACCAGTTTCAGGCACATGGAGTCGTAGAACGGCGGGATGGTGTAGCCGGTATAGATCGCCGTGTCGGTGCGCACGCCGGGGCCGCCGGGCGCGTAATAGCGGGTGATCTTACCGAAGCTCGGCAGGAAGTTGTTCTTCGGGTCTTCGGCGTTGATCCGGAACTGCAACGCAAAACCACGGTGCTGGATGTCTTCCTGCTTCACCGACAGCGGCAGGCCCGAGGCGATGCGGATCTGCTCGCGAACGATGTCGATCCCGGTGATTTCTTCGGTGATGGTGTGTTCCACCTGCACCCGGGTGTTCATCTCCATGAAGTACACCTCGCCCTCGGCGAGCAGGAACTCCACGGTACCGGCGTTCTCGTAGCCCACGGCCTTGGCCGCGCGCACCGACAGGTCGCCGATGTAGGCGCGCTGTTCAGGGGTCAGTTGCGGGCTCGGGGCGATTTCGATGAGCTTCTGGTTGCGGCGCTGGATCGAGCAATCGCGCTCGAACAGATGCACCACGTTGCCAAAGCTGTCACCGAGGATCTGCGCTTCGATGTGCTTGGGGTTGACGATGCATTTTTCCAGGAACACTTCCGCCGAACCGAAGGCCTTGGTGGCTTCGGAAATCACACGCGGGAAGGCTTGCTCCAATTCTTCGCGGCTGTTGCAACGACGAATGCCGCGACCGCCGCCACCGGAGGTGGCCTTGAGCATCACCGGGTAACCGATGCGGTCGCCTTCGACGAGGGCTTCGGCGATGTCGGCGACGTTGCCTTCCGTACCGGGAGTGACCGGTACGCCGGCCTTGATCATGCTGCGGCGCGCTTCGGTCTTGTCACCCATGCGGCGAATCACTTCCGCCGATGGACCGATGAATTTAATCCCACGTTCGGCGCAAATGTCCGCCAATTCGGCGTTTTCCGACAGGAAGCCGTAACCAGGGTGCAATGCATCGCAACCGGTTTCCACGGCCAGGTTCACCAGCTTGCGCGGGTTCAGGTAACCGGCCAGGGGCTCGGTCCCGATGCTGTGGGCCTCGTCGGCACGCTTGACGTGCAACGCGTGGCGGTCGGCGTCGGAATAGACCGCGACCGAGCGAATGCCCATCTCGGCGCACGCACGCACGATTCGGACGGCAATTTCACCACGGTTGGCGATCAGGATCTTTTTTATCACTTGGAAATTCCCTTGAGCCGATTGCTGCGTTCTTCGACCCGCTAGACTCAGGTCGGCGCGTGACTAAATGTTTCAAGCCAGTCGCGAGACACACACTAAGCCCGTTGAGGGATTAACAAAAATCAATAATTATTGGGTTGTGCATAAGTAAAGACTTATAGTTGGTCGATTGGACGCGACCGGGGGCTTTAAAAAATGCGTAAGTCATTGATGAGGCTGACATTACGTCAACTGCAGATTTTCAATGAAGTGTGCGATTTGCGCTCCTACAGCCGTGCGGCTGAGGAAATGTCCCTCACCCAGCCGGCCGTTAGCCTACAGATTCGCCAGTTGGAAGAGCTGATCGGCCAGCCACTGTTCGATTACGTCGGCAAGAAGCTCTACATGACCGAGGCGGCAGAAGCCCTGCAACGGGCCAGCCGCGATATTTTCGGGCGCCTGGAAAACCTCGATATGCAGTTGTCGGACATGCAAGGCTCGCTGCAGGGTCAGTTGAAACTGGCGGTGGAATCCAGCGCCAAGTACTTCGTGCCGCACCTGTTCGCCGCGTTCAAGCGCCTGCATCCGGAGGTGCAATTGCATCTGACGGTGGTCAACCGCGCCCAAGTGATCCGCCGACTGTCGGACAACCGTGACGACCTGGTGATCATGTCCATGGTGCCTCAGGACATGGGCCTCGAATTCCTGCCATTCCTCAACAATCCGATTGTCGCCGTGGCGCCGCCCGACCACCCCTTGAGCCTGCAAGGACCGCTGCGCCTGAAAGACCTGGAGCCTTACACGCTGCTGCTGCGCGAACCGGGCTCCGGCACGCGGCTGGCGTGCGAGGAATACTTCAAGGAAAAACGCGTGCACTTCACCCAGACGGTGGACGTTGCCTCCGCCGAGGCACAGCGTGAGTGTGTGGTGGCAGGGCTAGGCGTGGCCTTGTTGACGCGCCACGCCCTGAACCTGGAACTGGCCACCGGCGGGCTCAAGGAGCTGCCGGTGGAAGAACTGCCGCTGTACCGCAGTTGGTGCCTGGTGCAGGCCAAGGCCAAGCGCCTGTCACCGGTGGCCCATGCGTTCCTGGGCTTTATCCGCAGCGAGCGGGTGCAGATCAGCGCGCTGGCTGAGCGCTTCGCTGGGCAGCCGCGGGTGCCTGCCAGTGCAGTTCCGGGTAGTCCGTGAGGCTTTGCAGCAATTGGCGTTGATCACAACGGTCTTCGATTGCGCGACGGAACGCCATGCGGCGCTGGTCTTCCTGCTGACGACGGGTCTTGACGGAGCTGTTGCTATCTTCGTAGGGCCGGGCCATTTGGAGTCTCCCAATGCGAGTGCGGGGAGTTCAGGATGGGCGTGGGGGATGACGGTTTGGCGGCGCAAGGATGACAGGACGATGAATCTTCTGGACAGGTAAGCAATGCAAATGTGGGAGGGAGCTTGCTCCCGATAGCGGTGGATCAGTCGATTGGATGTCGACTTCACTCCGTCATCGGGAGCAAGCCCCTCCCACATTTGGATCGCCGTGTGGCGCTTAGTCGTCGAGGGCTTTGACGGACTTGGGCGAGAGACGCAGGCTGCGCAAGCTGCGCTTGACGCTCTTGAGGTGGTTGACCAGGCTCGGCCCGCGCGCCATGGCCACGCCCATCGCCAGCACGTCAATCACCACCAGGTGGGCGATGCGCGAGGTCAACGGCGTATAGATTTCGGTGTCTTCGTGCACATCGATCGCCAGGTTGACCGTGGACAGTTCCGCCAACGGCGTCTGGCTCGGGCACAGGGTGATCAGCGTGGCGCCGCTTTCACGCACCAGGTTGGCGGTGATCAGCAAGTCTTTGGAGCGGCCGGACTGGGAGATACAGATGGCCACGTCGCTCGGCTTCAACGTCACGGCCGACATCGCCTGCATGTGCGGGTCGCTGTAGGCCGCCGCCGTCAGCAGCAGTCGGAAGAACTTGTGCTGGGCATCGGCCGCAACCGCACCCGACGCACCAAACCCGTAGAACTCGACACGCTGGGCCTGGGACATCGCCGTCACGGCCTTTTGCAGCTCCACCGGGTCGAGCTTCTCGCGCACTTCCATCAGGGTGTGCAGCGTGGTGTCGAAGATCTTGAGGCTGTAGTCAGCGACGGAATCGTCTTCGTGAATCGCAAACTGGCCGAAGCTCGCGCCGGCGGCCAGGCTTTGGGCCAGTTTGAGTTTCAGGTCCTGGAAGCCGGAACAACCGATAGCGCGGCAGAAGCGCACGATGGTCGGCTCACTGATGCCCACGCTGTGGGCCAGGTCAGCCATGGAACTGTGCATTACGGCCGCAGGGTCAAGCAGCACGTGGTCGGCAACCTTGAGTTCCGATTTGCGTAACAGGTGGCGCGACTGGGCGATATGTTGCAACAGGTTCAAAGGACAGGACTCTTGTTGTTGGCCAATGCCAGGGATGTAGCAAGTTTGTAGTTATACTACAAGAATTGCCGTTTTGCCCGTCCGATGCATCACTAAATCGCCCTGCTGCCCTTTGAATCTAAGGGCAGCCAAGTTGTAGCCACAAAGGCTGAAGGCACGTCTCTAGGAAAAATCTGCATTTTTTCGTAACAAATCTGCCAGCCCTTCGGCCTCCATCGGCCGACTGATCAAGTAGCCCTGCACCTCGTCGCAATGCTCCCCCCGCAGGAAATCCAACTGCTGCTGATCTTCCACCCCTTCAGCCACCACCTTGAGCGCCAAACCGTGGGCCATGGCGATGATCGCGCGGGTAATGGCCGCGTCTTCCCGCCCCTGGCCGAGGCCGCGGATAAAGGTCTGGTCGATCTTCACGTAGTCCACGGGGATGCGCTTGAGGTAACTGAGAGACGAGTAGCCGGTACCGAAATCGTCGATGGCCAACTTCACCCCCAGGTCGCGCAGTTGCTGGAAGGTGGCGATGATGTGCTCGACACTGTCGAGCAACTGGCTTTCGGTCAGCTCAAGCTCAAGGTATTGCGGGTCCAGGCCGGTTTCTTCCAGCACCTGGCGGACCAGACTGACCAGCTTGCCTTGACGCAGTTGATGCACCGACAGGTTCACCGACACGCGTATCGGCGCCAGCCCCTGACGCTGCCACTCACAGGCCTGCCAGCAGGCCTGGCGCAGGACAAATTCGCCCAACGGCACGATCAGCCCGGTTTCTTCGGCCAGACCGATGAAGTCGCCCGGCGGCACCATGCCCCACTGCGGATGCTCCCAACGAATCAACGCCTCGGCGGCGTTCAGCTTGCCGGTGGCCAAACACAATTTCGGTTGGTAGAACACCGACAACTGATGCTCGTCGAGGGCCTTGCGCAACTGGTTTTCCAGCTGCAAACGCTCCAGGGTGCTGGCTTGCAGGCTGTCGGTGTAGAACTGGAAATTATTCCCGCCCAGGTGCTTGGCGTGTTGCATGGCCATGTTCGCCTGGCTGACCAACGCCGAAATTTCCCGCGCATTATCCGGGAGCAGGCTGACGCCCATCGAGGCGCTGACCACCAACTCATGCCCTTCCACCGTCACCGGCACGCGCAACTTGGCGAGCAGGCGCGTGGCCACCCGCGCCAGGCTTGAGAGGTTGCCGTAGGCATCGAAGAGCACAGCGAACTCATCCCCGGACAAACGCGCGATGGTGTCGGCTTCGGGCAAGGCGTTGATCAGTCGACGCGCCATTTTTTGCAACAATTGGTCGGCGACATCATGACCCAGGCTGTCGTTGAGCAACTTGAAACGGTCGAGGTTGATATGCAGCAACGCCAGGCTACGCCCACCTTGCCGCACCCGCTGATGCGCTTCGCGCAGCCGTTCACGAAACAGCGAGCGGTTGGCCAGGCCGGTCAACTCGTCATAGTGCGTGAGGTAGCGCATGCGCTCCTCGGATTCACGCCGCGCCGATAGATCGGCGAAGAAGCCCACGATATGACTGACGTTTCCTCGAATATCGCGCACCACGTTCAGTTGCAGCCACTGCGGGTACAGCTCGCCGTTCTTGCGCGTTTCCACCAGCTCGCCCTGCCAGGTGCCGTGACTGAGCAGCGCCTGGCGGATGACCGGGAAGTGCCGCCGGGCATCGCGGCTGCACGGCAGCTCCACCACATTGCGTCCGAGCATGTCGTCGATATCAAAGCCGGTGACCCGACTGAAGGCCTGGTTGACGGCGAGCAGCGCGTAGTCCGGGTCCAGGATCACAATACCTTCGCTGGCCGCTTCGAACACGGTCGAGGCCAGCCGCTGCTGTTCTTCCAACACTTTGCTCGCGCTGATGTCGCGGCGCGTGCCGAGCATGCGGGTCACGCGACCGCTACGCGAACGCTCCACGGCGCGGCCACGGTCTTCGATCCACACCCAATGACCATCGCCATGGCGCACCCGGTATTCCACCAGATAATCCTCGCTGCGGCCCTTGAGATGCTCCACCAGGGCACGCTTGAGCAGCGGCAAGTCGTCGGGGTGCAGGCGCGGCTTGAGGTGGCTGAGCATCGCCGTGACGTACTCGGGCTCCAGGCCGAACAGTTCCTTGAGCTGGGTATGGTGGACTTCGTCGGTTTGCAGGTTCCAGTCCCACAGGCCCAGTTCGCTGGCTTGCAGCGCCATCGCCAGGCGCGCTTCGCTTTTGTTCAGGGCCAGGCTGGCGGCGTCCAGCTCCTGGCTGCGTTGTGCCACGCGGTCCTGCAGGCCGATTTGCGCTTCACGCAGTTCCTGCTCGACCTGGCGGCGCTGCTCGACTTCGCGCACCAGGTCCTGATTCAACTGTTCACTGCGCTGCTGCGCCTGTTGCAAATGCTCGATCAGCGCCTGGTTTTGAAAGCGCCGCAACAGCCCGTGCTGGATCAGGCGGTTGACCTGCCACGCCACCACACTCAAGGAGCCCAGCAGGATCAGGCCGAGCACACCCCAGCCCTGTTGCTGCGCGGCGCCGTTCCAGAAGAGATAGACAATGGCCGGCACCAGGCACGGCAGCGCAAATGACAGGAACGCCGACAGGCTCACCGCGTAGGCGACGCTGGCGGACAACGTCGCCGCGCCGATCAGGCCGAACACCCAGGCCTGCTGCGTAAAGCTGTCCGCCGGCACCAGGGCGATGGCGGCGATGGCCAGGGTCAGGCCGCTGGCAGCCGAGCCGAGCATGAACATGCGCCGCCAGATCGGCTGGGCCTGGCGACTGGGCATGGCCGAATCGAAGGCGGCCACCTGGATCACGCGCAGCGCGACCAGCGCCAGCAGCCAGACCAGCCAGATGCTGTCGAGCAGGTAGTGTTTAGGGTTCCAGATCAGCCAGGCGCAGACCAGGCCGTTGACCAGCATCAACAAGGTCGGCAGCAGCGAACCCTGGTAGAGCAGGCGCGTGCGTTCCACCGCCATCTCGGTGGCGTAATGGTTACGGATAACCTGCGCGGGCGCCGCCGTGAGGCCAAACAGGTCGGTGCTAAGGGTCATAGGCAGTGTTCTTATAATGGTGAGCCCGAAACGTCGACGGAGCATACACAAGCAAGCGCTCGGGCCAAACTGCTCCGCGTCATAAAAACCACCGGGGCGTGCCGCGCAAACCTTTGGGCCAGACAGCTTGAGCGAGACACTGCGTGGCCTGTGGCCTATGACCGACCGGTCATCAGCGCCGCCAGAATGCTCGCCCACCCCGGAACACGCCGCAGGTTTTCCGTCGGCCACCCGGCAATGGGATTTGCCCCACTCCCCCGCGGGCCATAGAATGCGCCGATGCGCGATGATCTCTCCCTTTTGCTGAACTCCCTCAACGATGCCCAACGCCAGGCCGTAGCAGCCCCCGTTGGCCGTCAGTTGGTCCTGGCCGGTGCTGGCTCCGGTAAAACCCGCGTGCTGGTGCACCGTATCGCCTGGTTGATCCAGGTCGAGAACGCGTCCCCGCATTCGATCCTGTCGGTGACCTTCACCAACAAGGCCGCTGCCGAGATGCGCCACCGCATCGAGCAGTTGATGGGCATCAGCCCGGCCGGCATGTGGGTGGGCACTTTCCACGGCCTGGCGCACCGCCTGTTGCGGGCGCATTGGCAGGAAGCGGGCCTGGCCCAGACCTTCCAGATCCTCGACAGCGATGACCAGCAACGCCTGGTCAAGCGCGTGATCCGCGAGCTGGGCCTCGACGAACAGCGTTGGCCGGCGCGCCAGGCCCAGTGGTTCATCAACGGCCAGAAAGACGAAGGCCTGCGCCCACAACATATCCAGGCCAGCGGCGATTTGTTCCTGGCCACCATGCGCAGCATTTATGAAGCCTACGAGGCCGCCTGCGCGCGCGCCGGCGTGATCGACTTCTCCGAGCTGCTGCTGCGCGCCCTCGACCTGTGGCGCGATAACCCCGGCTTGCTGGCCCATTACCAGAAACGCTTCCGGCATATCCTGGTGGACGAGTTCCAGGACACCAACGCCGTGCAGTACGCTTGGTTGCGCCTGTTGGCCAAGGGCGGCGACAGCCTGATGGTGGTGGGCGACGACGACCAGTCGATCTACGGCTGGCGCGGCGCGAAAATCGAGAACATCTACCAGTATTCCGAAGACTTCCCGGACGCGATCACCATCCGCCTGGAGCAGAACTACCGCTCCACCGCCGGTATCCTCAAGGCCGCCAACGCCTTGATCGCCAACAACACCGGGCGCCTGGGCAAAGAGCTGTGGACCGACGGCGGCGAAGGCGAAGCGATCAACCTGTACGCGGCGTTCAACGAGCACGACGAAGCGCGCTACGTGGTGGAAACCATCGAAAGCGCGTTGAAAACCGGCCTGGCGCGCAGCGACATCGCGATTCTGTACCGTTCCAACGCCCAATCGCGGGTGCTGGAAGAAGCCTTGCTGCGCGAGCGCATCCCGTACCGCATTTACGGCGGCCAGCGCTTCTTCGAGCGCGCCGAAATCAAGAACGCCATGGCCTACCTGCGTTTGCTGGAAGGCCGTGGCAACGATGCGGCGTTGGAGCGGGTGATCAATATCCCGGCCCGTGGCATCGGCGAAAAAACCGTTGAAGCGATTCGCGACCATGCGCGCCATGCCGATGTGTCGATGTGGGAAGCCATGCGCTTGCTGATCGCCAATAAAGGCCTGACCGGCCGTGCCGCCGGGGCGTTGGGGGTGTTTGTCGAGCTGATCGAGAACCTGACGGCCAAGTGCGCGGACATGCCCCTGCATTTGATGACCCAGACCGTGATCGAGCAGTCCGGGCTGATTGCCTATCACGAAGCGGAAAAAGGCGAAAAAGGCCAGGCCCGGGTGGAAAACCTTGAGGAACTGGTCAGCGCCGCCCGCGCGTTTGAAAACACCGAGGCCGATGAAGAGCTGACCCCGCTCGCCGCGTTCCTCGGCCATGCGTCGCTGGAAGCCGGCGATACCCAGGCCGATGAGCATGAAGACAGCATCCAACTGATGACCTTGCACAGCGCCAAGGGCCTGGAGTTTCCTTACGTGTTCCTGGTGGGCATGGAAGAAGGCCTGTTCCCCCACAAGATGAGCCTGGAAGAACCCGGTCGCCTTGAGGAAGAACGCCGCCTGGCCTATGTGGGCATTACCCGGGCGATGCAGAACCTGGTGATGACCTACGCCGAGACCCGCCGCCTGTACGGGAGTGAGACCTACAACAAGGTGTCGCGATTCGTGCGTGAAGTGCCGAAGGGTCTGATCCAGGAAGTGCGCCTGTCCAACAGCGTCAGCCGCCCGTTCGGCGGCGGCCAGCAGCAGAATTCCAGCAGCCTGTTTGCCGGTTCCGAGATCCCGGAAACCCCGTTCAGCCTTGGCCAGTTGGTCAAACACGCGATCTTCGGCGAAGGGGTGATCCTCAACTTCGAAGGCGCCGGCGCCCAGGCACGGGTGCAGGTGAACTTCGCCGAGGGCAGCAAGTGGCTGATGATGGGTTACGCGAAACTCGAAGCGGTCTGACACGCTGACCCCTTCCCCCTGTAGGAGCGAGCTTGCTCGCGAAAAACCCTCAGACAACGCGTCTCATCCAGGATGCCCGCGTTATCGTTGGCGATCTTCGCGAGCAAGCTCGCTCCTACAAAAGGACGGTTCAGCATGAAGGTTTCGCGTCCACCCTTGTTTTTGATGCGTGCGGGCCAATATCTGTAACTAGTCCTACAGACCCTTCGGATTCTGTCTTACGCAAAAGCCCGAAACATTATGTCGCTAGCCACTGTCACGACACCTGTGCAACATGGCGCGCGTGCAATCCACAAATGGGAATTCCCTTTATGAAACGTTTTCTTAGCATCGCCATGGCGTTGTGCATCGGCCTGACGATGAGCCTCGACGCCAACGCCAAGCGCTTCGGTGGCGGCAAAAGCATGGGCTCGGCACCGACTCACCAGACCAGCCAAATGGCCCCATCCGCCGGTGTCGGCGGTGCTGCCGCCACTGCAGGCGCAGCCGGTGCTGCTGGCGCTGCTGCCAAGGCCGGCGGTGCTTCGCGCTGGTTAGGCCCGCTGGCCGGTATCGCCGCCGGTGGCTTGCTCGCGTCCATGTTCATGGGCGGCGGCTTCCAGGGCATGCAGATCTTCGACATCCTGATCATGGCGGTCATCGCCTTCCTGATCTTCCGTTTTATCGCTGCCCGTCGTCGCAAGCAGCAGGAGCACATGGCTCCAGCCGGCGCGCCGATGCAGCGTGAAGTGTTCGAGCAGAAGCCAGCCGCAGGTTCGATCTTCGGTGGTTCGGCAGCACCTGCCGCCGCACGTCCGGTGATCAATGCACCGGCCTGGTTCAACGAAGAACGTTTCGTCGAAGCGGCCCGCAGCCACTTCCAGTCCCTGCAGCAGCACTGGGACGCCAACGAAATGGACAAGATCGCCGAGTTCGTGACCCCGCAACTGCTGGAGTTCCTCAAGCGCGAACGTGCCGACCTGGGCGATGCGTTCCAGTCGACCTACATCGACGACCTGCGCGTACAGCTGGAAGGTGTGGATGATCGCGCCGACAAGACCATCGCCACCCTGACGTTCAGCGGCGTGTCGAAAACCTCGCGTTTCGACCAGGGCGAAGCGTTCAGCGAAAGCTGGAACATGGAACGTCCGCAAGGCGAGAACCAGCCTTGGCTGGTCGCCGGTATCCGCCAGAACAGCTGATACCCGCGCTTGAGCAAGCCGTAAGCAAAACCCCGGACATGTTCCGGGGTTTTCTATTTCACGGTTGCACTTATAGCGAGCTACTGTATAAAACGCCCCTATAAACCGCGCCATCTAGCAAGAGGATCCCGGCCGTGGAAGAAGTTATCGAACAATTGCGTGAAGCCAACGAACCGGTTCCGGTTCCTCTGGAACTGCCTGATGAAGACCAGTTGGTGGAAATTGAAGAAGAGCTGTTCATCAATATTCCGTTCGTCTTCAAGGAGTTCCTGCTGACCGTCAGCGATGTGGTCTATGGCAGCCTGGAACCGGTGACCATCACCGATCCCGGCTCCCACACCTACTTGCCGGAAGTTGCCGCCATGGCCTGGGACATTGGCGTGCCACGCGAACTGATCCCGATCTGCCAGGACGGCGACGACTACTACTGCGTGGAAGAAGATGGCACCGTGGTGCTGTGGTGCTGCGAAGAAGAACTCGTCACCGAAGAAACCTGGGAGTCGGTGTGGCACTGGGCGCGGGACGTCTGGCTGGAAAGCTGACACCTGCGGCTCGCGCGCGGGGCGGCCCAGCCTCCTCAGTGTTCCGGCGTATCCTTGTGGTTATCCAGAGTCTCCAGCAAAGCGACCTGCATCCGCGTATGCACGCGGATGAACCACCGCCAGAGCACCGCCGCCACCGCCGCCGCGACCACGGCGATCAGCACCAGCAACTTGTTGGTCGGCAGAATGCTGGCCGACAAGGCGGCCAATAGCAGGAAAATCACCAGCAGCGACAAAATCGGAATCACCTCGGCGATCACCCGACGCACGCGCTGGGTATGCCGCCCGGCCATTTCCGGCTTGACGCTCATCTCCGCCAGCAGCATCGACAGCGCCTTGAGCTTGCGGTACGCCGCAATCAGGAACGGCAGCGACAGCAGCAACGCCGCGCCCCAGATCAACGCCTTCTGCCAGCTCGGATCGCTGATCCAGCCCTCCAGATACCCACCGATACGCAACGCGAAGTAACTGCCGGTAAAGAAGATCGCCACCACCAACGCCAGGTTCACCCCCACTTGCAGCACGATTTTGCGGATCATCGACGCCAGCAGCGCCCCTTCGCCTTGGGGCTGAATACTGCGCAGCCATTCGCCATACATGCCGAACACCCGGCTCATGCGCTTAGGCATCACGGCGGCAATCTTCAACGACAACGGGTCGGCGCCGCGAATCAGGTACGGGGTGAGCAACGTGGTGATCACCGACACCGCCACTGCGACCGGATAGAGGAAGTCACTGGTCACCTGTAAGGTCATCCCCAGCGCGGCGATGATGAAGGAAAACTCACCAATCTGTGACAGTCCCATCCCAACGCGCAATGACGTGCGGCCGTCATTGCCGGCGATAAATGCGCCCAGGCCGCAGGACAACATCTTGCCCAGCACCACCGCCACGCTGATCACCGCAATCGGCCAGGCATATTGCAACAGGATCTGCGGGTCGATCATCAAGCCAATGGCGACAAAGAAGATTGCGCTGAACATGTCGCGAACCGGCTCGATCAGGCGCTCGATCTTCATCAACTGGCGCGATTCGGCCATGATCGCGCCGATCAGGAACGCCCCCAGCACCATGCTGTATTCCAGCTTGACCACCAGCAGGCAAAAGCCGAAACACAGGCCCAGCACGGTGATCAGCAGCATTTCATTACTGTCGAACTTGGCCACGTAGGCCAGCAAGCGCGGCACCAGCAAAATCCCGATGACCAGCGCGACGATCATGAACAGCGAGAGCTTGCCGACCGTGGAGAACACCTCGCCGGAGCTGACCGTGCCACTGACGGCGATGCTCGACAACAAGGCAATGATGCCGATGCCGAGGATGTCCTCGACGATCAGCACGCCGAAAATCAGTTGGGCGAAGCGCTGGTCTTTCATCTTCAGGTCGTTGAGCGCCTTGACGATGATGGTGGTCGAGGAGATCGCCAGGATCGCGCCGAGGAACAGCGCGTCCATGGTGTTCCAGTCGAACCAGCGGCCGATCTCGTAGCCGATCCAGATCATCAGGACGATTTCCAGGAAGGCCGCGATAAACGCCGTGGCGCCCACCTTGAACAGCTTGCGCAGGCTGAACTCCAGGCCCAGGCAGAACATCAGGAAGATCACCCCCAGCTCGGCGAGGGTCTTGATCGTGTCTTCATCGTGGATCAGGCCGAACGGCGGGGTGTGGGGGCCGATGATGAAGCCGGCGACGATGTAACCGAGCACCACCGGCTGCTTGAGGCGATGAAACAGGATAGTCACGACCCCGGCCACCAGCATGATCACGGCCAGATCCTGAATAAAGCTGATGGCGTGCATGGCGAGGGGCTCCTTGAGGGTACTGGCGCTTTTCCCACGTTCCCTGCGCCTTTGAAACTTCGCAAAGAGCGGAAGGAAAAGTCTGCCTTTATCGTAAGAAATGCCCCGAGAAGGACTTTTGAAGGTTAACACCACCACTTCCGCCGCAAAGCCGGTGCAATATATGGAAACAGATCGCTGCAGGCGTGACGGCAAGCCGCCCACCGGCGTCCCGTAAGGGATGGCGCTGCAAAGACCCCAGCACCCGCAGAGGTGCCACCCCAACCAATGCCTAACCCGTGAGTGAGCTATGGAACCCGGAAACGCCCAACTGTCGATGACGGTATTGATGACCCCTGATATGGCCAACTTCTCCGGCAATGTCCACGGCGGCACCCTGCTCAAGTACCTCGACGAAGTGGCCTACGCCTGCGCGAGCCGTTATGCCGGGCGTTATGTGGTGACCTTGTCGGTGGACCAGGTGATTTTTCGCGAACCGATCCACGTCGGCGAGCTGGTGACCTTCCTCGCATCGGTCAACTACACCGGCCACACCTCGATGGAGGTGGGCATCAAGGTGGTGACCGAGAACATCCGCGAGCGCTCCGTGCGCCATACCAACAGCTGCTTCTTCACCATGGTGGCCGTGGACGACCAGCGCAAACCCGCCGCCGTGCCGCAACTGCAACCGCACAACAGCGAAGACCGCCGCCGGTTTGCGCAGGCGCAGCAACGCCGGCAGATTCGCCAGGAGCTGGAAAAGCGCTACCAGGAAATCAAAGCCGACGCGCTGTAAGTCCCGGACTGTAAACCCAAGCAAAATGTGGGAGGGGGCTTGCTCCCTCCCACATTGGGTTTTGTGTAATTACAGGTCGATCGGCGTGGCTTCGAAGCGCACACGGGGATGGGCAATACGATCCTGGGCACGTACCAGCTCCAGTTCATAGCTGGCGCAGGCCTGGGTTTCCAACAGCACTTCATGCACCGCCGCTGCGGTGAACTCGAAAGCCGCCAGCAGGCTGTCGCCCAACAACACCCGCGCCAGGAACAACCCCGACGTCAGGTCGCCCACACCCACCGGCTGCCGGGGAAACGCCAGCAGCGGCCGACGCAGGTGCCAGCAGCCGTCGGCCGTCACCAGCAGCATTTCAAAGCCATCCGGCAACTTACCCGGGTAATCCAGGTGCTTGACCAGCACGGCCTTTGGCCCGCGTGCCAGCAAGGCTTTGGCCATGCCCAGGCAGTCGAACAGCGATTGCGGCTTGCGTCCGGCGAAGCTGTCCAGCTCCAACTGGTTGGGGCACAGGAAGTCGGCCATGGCGGCGGCTTCGTCGAGCAGAAAATCACTGACTTCCTGCGGCACGATGCAGCCTTTTTCCGGATGGCCCATCACCGGGTCGCACAGGTACAGGGCCTTGGGATTGATCGCCTTGATCCGCGCCACGCCGGTGAGGATCGCCCGACCTTGGGCCGCGCTGCCCAGGTAGCCGGAGAGTATGGCGTCGCAATTGCCCAATTCACCGATGGCTGCAATACCTTCCACCAGCGCTGGAATCTGCTGCGGCGCTAACACTTCACCCGCCCACTGGCCATACTGGGTGTGGTTGGAAAATTGCACCGTGTTGAGCGGCCACACGTTCACCCCGACCCGCTGCATGGGGAACACGGCGGCGCTGTTTCCGGCGTGGCCAAAGACCACATGAGACTGGATCGCAAGCAGATGAGGTGTGCGTTTCATGCGGGAGATTTCCGTAAAACCATTGAAATTCTGGTCGCGCAGTATGCGACCAAACGCAGCCTGTACGACAGACCGACGACACAGTTAAGCTGCTCTCACTTTGTTGGAGTTTTATGCATGCTGACCCTGGGAAACATCTTCGTGTTGATGCTGCTGGCGACCGGCGCCGCCTGGGTATGGCACAACCACGGCCTGCGCGAGCGTGCGCTGGAGCGGGTCAAGCAGCATTGCGCCAAGCTCGATATCGAGTTGCTCGACGGTGCCGTGGCCCTGAAACGCATCGGTTTTGTGAAGGATGCCAAAGGCCGGCGACGCCTGGCGCGCATCTACAATTTCGAATTCACCGTGACCGGCGAAACCCGCCACCCCGGGACCATCACCCAGTTCGGCGCCCACAGCGCACAGATCGAACTGGCGCCCTACCCGTTCGAGATCAAGACGCCGCTGCCCAGCGCCGACGTGATCGAACTCAGCCAGTGGCGCCAGGACCACGCCAAGCACCGTCAATGACGGCAGGCTGCCAGCGCTTGCTGTAGCGCGGCCACGTCCTGTGGCGCGCTGAAAATCAATTCGATACGCGAATCACGCCGCCATTCGCTGGGTTGCCAGACGAGTGGGCGGTTATCCACAGCGTTGCCGGAGATCCAGCCATCGCTGCTGTGGATAACCAGTTTGGCGCGGCGCCAATCAAGGCTCGTCAGCCATTGTGCCAGGCGCCGGCGATCGAATGACTGGCTCGGATGCCAGCGCCAACCAATGCTCCAGCCGCCCTCCTGGGCCTGACTCAAGCAGATCGGTAGCGTGGGGTCGCTCCATACAGCGGGCATTTGCGCCAAGCCCTTGGGCTCGACGAAGTTATCCACAGTCGCTACAGCCCGCGCATTCAGGCCTGGCAAGCGTTGCAACGGCAATTGCGCCTGACGCGTCCAGTAAAACGGAACCTCGGGTAACTGCCGTTCAATCGCCTTGCGCTGTGCGGCGTCCAGCGCCTCATCCTTGTTCAGGACCAACAGGCCGGCGCTGGTAAGTGCTTCGCGCTGTGCGTCAGGCAAGGGTTTGCCCGCCGCCAGGGCTTGCGCATCCAGCACCAGCACGCAAGGCTGAACCGCCAGCACCTCCTGCCATGGCGCCTCGCGCAATTGCTTGAGCACTTGCGCCGGGTGCCCGAGCCCCGAGGGTTCGATAAACAGACGGTCCGGCTTGGCCTTA
This sequence comes from Pseudomonas marginalis, assembly GCF_024169655.1. Taxonomy (GTDB): domain Bacteria; phylum Pseudomonadota; class Gammaproteobacteria; order Pseudomonadales; family Pseudomonadaceae; genus Aquipseudomonas; species Aquipseudomonas paraveronii. The sequence continues at coordinate 6,195,818 of NZ_JALJWV010000001.1, forward strand.
CGCAGCAAGCGGCCAAGTCCGACCTGGAACGGCGCACCATTCACACAACACAAGCAGCCACCCGCCACTTCGCCCAGGGCAATGCCGTCGTCGGCCTGGGTCAGCAAGGCCGCATCCAGGCCGATCTGCCCGAATTCGTTGATCAACACCGCCCAGCGCTCGTTGGCCGGGCGTTGGGCAAGCAGGTGTTTGATCAGGCTGGTCTTGCCGGCGCCCAAGGGGCCAGCAATCACATGGGTGGGAATGTTCTGCAGCATAGAGGGCATCATTCAGGCCGTGTAGAGCGTTTGATCCTACGCGGTTATGCCAGCCAATCCAGCGTCAGAATTAACCGTCGTTCATCGGTTTTAAGCGACGGCGAACGGTGAATCAGCCCGTGAGCTTCGTTGCCATGCCACTTCGTGCCCTTGAGCAACGCCACTTCGCCGCAGTGAATCTGCTCGATACGCTCGCTGGGCTCGGCATCCGCCTGGCCCAACTGACGGCGGTCCATCACGCCTTCGCGCAACCATTGGCTGCCGATGCCGGCATACGTGGTGATCAGCCGCACCGGCACATGATCGACGTGAAAGCGCGGGCACATGGCTTTGTCCAGCAAGCGCAAACGCACGCCGATACGCCGGGCGCCGAGCAGACAGGCAAACGCGCTGACCAGCCACGACACATCGGCGATAAACCCTTCATAACCTTCAAGATCACAGCAACTTGCCGCTAAACCCTGCACGTTCGGCACCGCATCATCGCCGTCCAACTCGATGACCAGCGACTCGGCCAACGGCGCGTTGAGCGCCACCAGCAAGGCGCCGAACTCGGCGATGTGCAACGGCAATTGGCGCTGCCACAGCGCCAGGTTGACGCCGTCTTCAAGGATCTCGGACAGCGCCAGCGGGGTGTCGCCGCAAGTCTGGCGGATCAGCGGGCGCAGGGGGATGAGCGGTGCCAGCATCAGGCGACAGCCTCTTCATACCAAGGGCCAAAAGGATCGGCCAGCAAGCGCCAGGCGTCGACGCCCTGGGCCATTTCTGCATCGGTGAGCAGGCAGGCGTCCAACTCGGCACGCATCTGCGCGAAGTCGATGTTCTGCCCGATGAACACCAGTTCCTGGCGGCAGTCGCCAGTGCTCGGTTGCCAATGGCCCATGATCGCCGCGACGCTTTCTTCGTCCTGCGGCCACTGACTTTTCGGCACAAAGCGCCACCAACGTCCGGCAAAGCCATGGCGCATCAAGCCCCCGGCCTGGGACCAACTGCCGGCGTCCTGATGCTTACTGGCCAGCCAGAAAAAACCCTTGGAACGCAGGAGTTTGCCGTTCACCCAAGGGCGGTCGATAAACTCGAAAAAACGCTGCGGATGGAACGGTCGGCGCACGCGGTAAGCCGTAGAGGCGATGCCGTACTCTTCGGTTTCCGGCACATGCTCGCCGCGCAGTTCCTGCAGCCAGCCAGGGGCCTGGGCGGCGCGGTCGAAGTCGAAGCGGCCGGTGTTGAGGATTTTGTGCAGCGGCACTTCGCCCATGACCATCGGGATGATTTCCGCCTGGGCGTTCAGGCGTTCGAGGATGGCCATCAGTTCCTCGCGCTCGTGGCGGCCGATCAGGTCGATCTTGCTGATCAAGATGACGTCGGCAAATTCGATCTGCTCGATCAAAAGGTCGGTGATCAAGCGTTCGTCCTCTTCGCCGAGGGTTTCGCCCCGTGACGCGAGGCTTTCGGCGGCCTGGTAGTCGAGCAGGAAGTTCATGCCATCGACCACGGTGACCATGGTGTCCAGGCGCGCGATATCGGCCAGGCTCTGCTCGTTTTCATCGCGAAAGGTGAAGGTTTCGGCCACGGGCAACGGTTCGGAGATGCCGGTGGATTCGATCAACAGGTAATCGAAGCGACCGTCCCTGGCGAGTTTTCCGACCTCTTCGAGCAGGTCTTCGCGCAAGGTGCAGCAGATGCAGCCGTTGCTCATCTCCACCAGCTTTTCTTCGGCGCGGTTGAGGGTGACGTCGCGCTGCACCTCGCCGCCGTCGATATTGATTTCGCTCATGTCGTTGACGATCACCGCCACCCGCAGGTTGTCGCGGTTGCGCAGGACATAGTTGAGCAGCGTACTTTTACCGGCGCCGAGAAAGCCGGACAACACGGTAACGGGGAGACGATTGGGCATCAGGTCATTCTCATCAGGCCGCCCGTTCAAGCCGGGCTGTACTTAATGTTATATTATAACAACACAAATAAGCCAATCCCCCGCTTGCTCATCATGACCAACGGGGCAATGCTGGCGCCTGTCTACATCGAGAACCCTATGAAATATCTACTGTGCAGCCTGCTGTTGCTCATCACGGCCGAAGCCTGCGCCCAAGTACCGAGCCTGTCGGCGAACTGCACGCGCAGCGCCACCCTGCTGGCTTGCGTCGACCCGCTGGGCAACGCCTACAGCGTGGCGACGGTCGGCAGCACCACGTATTTGCGCGGTTTCGAAGTGATCGGCCAGCGCCACTGGGCTCAGACCAACAGCCGCTACGGGCAACTGACGTTCTTCACCGGCTTGGCCTCGGACGGCGAGGCGTGGGTCGGCTACACGCGGCGCGTGGGCTGGACCACGATCAACCGCTTTTCCAGCTCCGGTGGCGCCAGCGCCACGTTCACCTGCAGCCGCGTGACTGGCTGTTAGGCCTGGTTGTTTTTCTGTTCCTGGACCCAAGCCATGTAGCTGTCCACTGGCGGGTTCTTCTGGAAATAGCGCTGCAGGCCGACGAACAAACCCTCCGCCACCGCCTGTTGATGCCGCGCCGTGACCAGCCGCGCACTGTCCCGCGCATTGGAGATAAACCCGGTTTCCACCAGGATCGACGGCACGTCCGGTGACTTGAGCACCGCGAATCCGGCCTGCTCCACGCGCTTCTGATGCAACGAGGTGATGCCTTCCAGGCTGCCGAGGATCGAGCTACCGAGTTGCAGGCTGGAGGCGATGGTGGCGTTCATCGACATGTCGAGAATCACCCCGGCCAGCATCGGGTCCTTGTCCTTGAGGTTCAGCAAACTGGTGGCGCCCAGCAGATCGGCGCCGTTTTCCCGTTGCGCCATGAAACGCGCCGTGGCCGAGGTCGCACCGCCTTCGGACAAGGCATACACCGAAGCCCCCGACGCGGTGATCCGTGGTGCCGCATCCGCATGCACCGAGATAAACATGTCGGCGTTGTGTTTGTGGGCGATCTCCACGCGCTTGCGCAGCGGCACGAAGAAGTCATCGTTGCGCACCAGCTTCACATCGAACCCTTTCTCGCGCTTCAAGCGTTTGGCCAGCAATTGGGCAATGGACAGCACCACGTCTTTCTCGCGCTGGCCCTTGGAACCAATAGCGCCGGGGTCTTTGCCGCCGTGGCCGGGGTCGACCACCACAATGATGTCGCGCTTGGGGTGCGCCCTGTCGACCGGCGGTTTGGGTGCGGCCGCTATCGGGTGAGGCACCTGGGTGGCGCTGGTGAGATCAAGCACCAGGCGGTGCCCTTGCCCATCCTGGGGCGGCAACAAAAAGCTGGTGAGCTGCATCGGCGTGGCGAGGTCCAGCACGATGCGCGTATCCGCCTTGCCGAAGTGCCCGGAGCGAATCGAGGTGATCCCGCTGTTCTTCAAGACCAACTGAGAGAAGTCGCCACTGAGTCCGGCGCCGCTCAGGTCGATGATCAGGCGTTCCGGCGCGGTCAGGGAAAAAGTCTTGTAGTTCACCGGGCCACTGAGGTCGAACACCAGCCGCAGCTTGTCGTCCGAGCGCCACAGGCGGGCGTTGCGAATCTGCGTGGCCGACGCGGTGAAGGGCAAGGTGAACAGCGGGCTGACCAGGAGCAGGTTAAGGAGCTGACGTCTGTGCATGACAAATACCGCAGATAGAGGAGCGTCCTTACTCGACATGACCAAAAAAAGACCCGAGCAGAAAATTCATCGTCGACTCAATCGTTATAATATAACATGTCTTTTTTATCGCCAACGATGGACCTGCTCATGAATGCGCTGACTCTGCCGGATATCGCCGCGCAGGCTTCACGCCAAGCCTTGCCGCTCGACTGGGTGGGCATGTGCGGCATCGCCCTGCCCATTTTGCTCGACGGCCAACGCCTGGCCGCCACTGCTGACGCCGGCGTCAGCCTGGACGACGGCACGGCTCGTGGCATTCATATGTCACGCCTGTACCTGGCGCTGGAGATGCTCGACCGGCAGCCACTGACGCCGGCACTTCTGCGTAAGGTACTGCAGCGGTTTCTCGACAGTCATGAAGGTTTATCTAATAACGCCTACCTGCGTATCCACACCGATCTGCTGCTCAAACGCCCGGCATTGGTCAGCCCACTGGCCGGCTGGAAAGGCTACCCGGTGAGCATCGAAGCACGTGTGGAAAACCAGATGTTCCACGTGGAACTAAAAATTGACGTTACTTATTCCTCAACCTGCCCGTGCTCGGCGGCCCTCGCCAGGCAGTTGATTCAGCAGCAATTTCTCGAAGACTTCGGCAACACGCCGTTGCAGCATACCGACGTGCTGACCTGGCTCGGCAGCGCCAATGGCATTGTCGCCACGCCCCACAGTCAGCGCAGCAGCGCGCAACTGCGCGTCCAGTTGCGTGGCGAGCACCTGGCATTGACCGATTTGATCAACACCGCGGAGGCCGCCCTCGGCACCGCCGTGCAAACCGCGGTGAAACGTGCGGACGAACAAGCCTTCGCCCTGGCCAACGGGCAGAACCTGATGTTCTGCGAAGACGCCGCCCGCCGCTTAAACCTCGCCTTGAAACGCTCGGACGCCGTCCAGGCCTTCCACCTCAAAGTGATCCACGCCGAAAGCCTGCACGCGCACGATGCCGTGGCTGAAAGCTGCTGGACGAGGTACTCGGCATGATCACCTGCACGGCTTTACGCTGGGGCGCCCCTGGCCAACCACTGACCCCGGCGCTGGACTTGCGCCTGGAAACGGGCAGCCTTACCGGTGTGATCGGCGCCAACGGCACGGGCAAAAGCAGCCTGCTCAAAGTCATCGCCGGCCTGCAAAACCCCCTGGCGGGGAAAGTCACCGTGGACATTCCACGCCGTGGCGGCCTGTCGTTCCTGCCGCAGCAACAGCACCTCGACCGTCAGTTCCCGATCAGCCTGCAAGAACTGGTCGCCGCCGGCTTCTGGGGCACGCAGCTCAGCACGCCGCAACGCAGCCAGCGTTTGCAGGCGGTGCTGGAAGACTGGTGCCTGGGAGGCTTGGAACAGCGCCCGTTGATGGCGTTGTCCGGCGGCGAACTGCAACGCGCCCTGCTCGCCCGCATGAGCCTGGCCGACGCGCCGGTGCTGTTGCTCGACGAACCCCACGCGGCGCTCGACGAAGACGGCCAGGCTTTGTGCTGGAAACACATCCACGCCTGGCACGCCGCAGGTCGCACGCTGGTCGTGGTCTGTCATGACTTGGCCTCCGTGCGTCAACACACCCAGCAAGTGGTGCAGATCAAAAGCACGGGCTGCCTGTTCGGGCCGAGCAAAGAACTGATCCGACCGCAACCGCACATGCAGGTGGCCTGATGCACTTCACCGCGCACCTGTGGATGCCGTTTCTCGACTTCGTGTTCATGCGCCGCGCCCTGATCGGCGGCCTGGTACTCGCCTGCAGCACCGCACCGCTGGGGGTGTTTCTGATCCTGCGGCGCATGAGCCTGATCGGTGACGCCGTCGCCCACGGCATCCTGCCCGGCGCCGCTCTGGGGTTCTGGCTCGCCGGCCTGAGCCTGCCCGCGCTGACCCTCGGCGGCCTCGGCGCCGGCCTGAGCATGGCCGGGCTGGCAGCGTGGATCACCCGTCGCACCGGCCTGCGCGAAGACGCCAGCCTGGCCGCCATTTACCCCATATCCCTCGCCGCCGGCGTGCTGATCCTCGGCCTTGCCGGCAAGCGCCTGGACCTGCTGCACCTGCTGTTCGGCTCCGCGCTGGCCGTCGACGACACCACCTTGACCGGCATGCTCTGGGTCTCTGGCTTCAGCCTGGTCGCCATGGCGCTGATCTACAAACCGCTGCTGCTGGACACCCTCGACCCACTGTTCCTGCAAACCGTCAGCCGCCTCGGCCCGCTGGCCCACGGGCTGTTTTTGACCCTGGTGGTGCTGAACCTGGTGATTGGTTTCCAAGCCATCGGCGCGCTGATGGTGGTGGGTTTGATGATGCTGCCGGCCATCGCGTCGCGGTTCTGGAGCCGGCGCTTGCCGGTGTTGATCGCGGTATCGGCAGTGCTGGGCTGCCTGTCGGTGTGGCTTGGCTTGTTGCTGTCGTTCTACTACTCACTGCCCAGCGGCCCGGCGATTGTGCTGGTGGCTGGTGGTGGGTACCTGCTGTCCGTGGTTTTCGGTCCGGTGCATGGCTTGCTGCGCCGCCCGCCCTTGCTGTCATCCCAATGAGGTGTTTCCCGATGCGCGCTCTATTCGTGCTGTTCAGTCTGCTACTGCCGTTGTCCATGGCCCAGGCCGCCGACAAACTCCAGGTGGTGACCAGCTTCAGTATTCTCGATGACATCACTCACCAGATCGGCGGTGAGCACATCCAGATCAGCAACATGGTCGGCCCCGACGCCGACGCACATACCTACGAGCCGAGCCCGGACGACGCCAAGGCGCTGCTCAAGGCCAAGCTGATCATCAAAAATGGCCTCGGCTTCGAGCCGTGGCTGGACCGCCTGGTGGCCAGCACCGAAACCCGCGCCACCGTGGTCACCGCCAGCAAAGGCGTGATCTCCCACACCATGGAGGAAGACGGCGAAACCATCCCGGACCCGCACGCCTGGCATAACCTGGCCAATGCCGAAATCTATGTGAACAACATCACCAAGGCGCTGGTGGCCGCCGACCCGGCCAACCAGGCCGACTACCTGCGCAACAGCCAGGCGTACCTGAAAGACATCTACCGCCTGCTCGCCGAGGCCAAGGCCAAGTTCGGCGCGTTGCCAGCGGGCAACCGCCGTATCGTCACCTCCCACGACGCCTTCGGCTACCTGGGCCAGGCCTATGGCATCCAGTTTCTGGCGCCCCAGGGTTTGTCCACCGAGCGTGAGCCTTCAGCCGCTGAAGTCGCCGCGCTGATCACTCAGATCCGCAAGGACAAGGTCAAAGCCGTGTTCATTGAAAACATCAAGGACTCGCGCCTGCTCAAACAGATCGCCAGCGAAAGCGGCGCACAGATCGGCGGCACGCTGTACTCCGACGCCCTCGCCGCAGAAGGCCCGGCCAGCACCTTTATCGGGCTGTTCGAATACAACCTCAACACCCTGTGCGCGGCGTTGGGCAAACCATGATCCGCAAGAACCCATCCGGCGATCTGCCGGTGATTGCCGAATCGGCCTACGTCGACAAAACCGCAATCATCTGCGGCAAGGTCATCATCGGTGAGAACGTGTTCGTCGGCCCCTACGCCGTGATCCGCGCGGACGAAGTCGACGCCAGCGGCGACATGGACCCGATCACCATCGGCGCCAACTCCAATATCCAGGACGGCGTGGTGATTCACTCCAAATCCGGCGCGGCGGTGACCATCGGCGAATTCACCTCCATCGCCCACCGCTCCATCGTCCACGGCCCGTGCAGCGTCGGCGACCGCGTGTTCATCGGCTTCAACAGCGTGTTGTTCAACTGCGCCGTCGGCGACGGCTGCGTGGTGCGCCACAACTCCGTGGTCGACGGCCGCGACTTGCCCGCCGCGTTCTACGTGCCCTCCACCACCCGCATCGGACCCAACACCGACCTGTCGCAATTCCCGCCGGTAAGCGTCAGCGCATCGGAGTTTTCCGAGGACGTAGCGCGTACCAACGTCGATCTGGTGCAGGGTTACAAAGCCCTGCAAAACGAGTTCTGAACCATGAGCCGCCTGTTGATCCGCAACGCCCGACTGGTCAATGAAGGCCAGGTATTCGACGCCGACGTGCTGGTCGCCCATGGCCGTATCGAGAAGATCGCCAGCAGCATCGCGGGGCACACGGCGTCCGTAGAAATCGACGCCCACGGTCAATGGCTGCTGCCGGGTATGATCGATGACCAGGTTCACTTTCGCGACCCCGGCGCGCCGGACAAAGGCAGTTTCTACAGCGAATCCCGCGCAGCGGTGGCCGGCGGCATCACCAGTTTCATGGACATGCCCAACACCCGGCCGGCCACCCTCACCCTGGAAGCGCTGGCCGACAAAAAACGCCGCGCCGTCCAGCACTCGGTGGCCAACTACGGCTTTCACTTCGGCGTCAGCAATGACAACCTCGACACCGTCGCCGCGCTCGACCCTCGGCAGGTGGCCGGGGTCAAAGTGTTCATGGGCGCGTCCACCGGCAACCTGCTGGTGGACGATCCACGGATTCTGGAGCGCCTGTTCGCCGAGGTGCCGACGATCCTGCTGGCCCACTGCGAACACACGCCGAGTATCCAGGCCAACGAACAGCGCTTGCGCGAGCGGTTTGGCGACAACATCCCCGCCGTCGCCCACCCGCTGATCCGGGATGCCGAAGCCTGTTATCGCTCGTCTTCACTGGCGGTGGAACTGGCCAAGCGTCACGGCACGCGCCTGCATGTGCTGCACCTGAGCAGCGCCCGCGAGTTGGCGTTGTTCGAAGATAAACCGCTGGCGCAGAAACGCATTACTGCCGAGGTCTGCGTGCATCACCTGCTGTTCGACGACCGCGACTATCACCGCCTGGGCCACCAGATCAAATGCAACCCGGCGATCAAGACCCGCGCCGACCGCGACGCTCTGCGCCTGGCCCTGCTCGGTGAGCGGCTGGATGTGATCGGCACCGACCATGCGCCGCATACCTGGGCGCAAAAGCAGTTGGCGTATGGTGAGGCACCGTCGGGTTTGCCCCTGGTGCAACATGCGTTGCCGGCGTTACTGGAGTTGGTGGCCGATGGGCTGCTGCCGCTGACCACCCTGGTGGCGAAAACCAGTCATCGCGTCGCCGACCTGTTCGCGATCCCCGACCGTGGCTACCTGCGCGAAGGCTATTGGGCCGACCTGGTGCTGATCAAACCCGAACCCGAGGGCAAGCCGGTCAGCCGCCAGCCGATCCTGGCGCGCTGCGGCTGGACACCGTTCGCCGAGCGCCGCTTTCGCCACAGCGTCAGCACCACCCTGGTGTCGGGCCAGTTAGCCTGGCACAACGGCCAGGTGGTCGACAGTTGCCAGGGGCTACCCCTGCACTTTCAGGGTTAAGCGCGCGGTTTGACACTGCCGCAGTTATCCCCCAGCCACTGGGCGTGGCTGTCCAGGCTGCCCTTCTGCTGAATGCCGGTGGCGTTGAAGGTGCCGTTGACCGTGGTGGTGAACTCTTTCTGACTCTGGAAGGTGGCCACGCCGGTACCCTGGGCTTTCGGGCAACTGAAACGAAATTTCCACTGGTTGCCGCTCTTGTCGGTCACTTGCTGTTTGCAACCCGACTGCGGGTCGGTCAGCGGGATCGAGTCGGAGGCGACCTGGGCGGGGGTGAGGCACACCTGGACGCCTTTGCCGGCCATGGCGATGCCCTGTTTTTCCAGCATAGCGCGCTGTTCCGGGGTCATCTGTTGCTTGAGCTGACCGAGGATCAGCGACAAGTCCGGCAGGTCCTGGTTATCCACTTTCATGTTGCTCGTAGTCAATTCCCACAAGCCCGGCGCCAGCATCTGCGCCTGTGCCGCCACGGGCAGCGACAAACCAATAACCATGGCCAAACCTAGCAGACGAGCATTCATCGGGTAACTCCTGGGCAATTGTGGGCGTTAGACGCCACAAAAGCGCCAGTGTTGCACGACAAAGAAAATAGCGACATTCCTGACCGAACATGGTCTGTTAAGCACTGGATTGCCTGGAGTGACATCGTCCATGGATTTTTTTGGCCCGCACCTGCTCGCCTACTTTATCGCCACGCTGCATTTTCTCGGGACGCTTGCAGCGATCCACGCGGTGCTGACGGTCAGGACCGCCCAAGGCTCGATTGCCTGGGCCTTATCGCTGATGTTCGTGCCCTACCTGACGCTGATTCCTTACCTGATCTTCGGCCGCAGCACCTTCGATGCGTACATCCAGGCGCGGCGCCAGGCCAACCAGGAAATGCACACCGCAATCAACGAACTGAACTGGCGCCCGTGGGTCGAGGAAGCCCTGGCCGCACGCAACTCCAGCGCCTACGCCTCGCTGCGGGCGATGCCCAAGCTGGGGCGCATGCCGTGTCTGGCAAACAATGAAGTGCGCTTGCTGATCAATGGTGACGCCACCTTCAGTGCGATCTTCGACGCGATTCGCCGCGCCAAAACCGCCGTGCTGTTCCAGTTCTTCATCATTCATGACGATGAACTCGGCAGGCAGTTGCATGCCTTGCTGAAGGAAAAAGTCGCCCAAGGCGTCGCCGTCTACGTGCTCTACGACCGCATCGGCAGCCACGCCCTGCCCTCTCGCTATGTGCAATCGCTGCGCGACGCCGGGGTGCAGGTCAAGGCGTTCGCCACCCGCAGCGGTTGGCTCAATCGCTTCCAGGTCAACTTCCGCAACCACCGCAAGATCGTGGTGGTGGATGGCATCACCGGGTTTGTCGGCGGGCATAACGTCGGCGACGAATACCTGGGCAAAAAACCACCACTGGCGCCGTGGCGCGATACCCATGTGCAGGTCAGCGGCCCGGTGGTGGCGTGCCTGCAGGAATCGTTTGCCGAAGACTGGTTCTGGGCCGCGCGGGAACTGCCGCCGCTGATCCTGCCGGACACCTACCCCGAAAACGGGGTGCTCTGCCAATTGCTCGCCAGCGGCCCGGCCGACCCTTATGAAACCTGCTCGCTGTTTTTTGTCGAAGCCATCCACGCCGCGACCGAGCGCGTGTGGATCACCAGCCCGTATTTCATCCCGGATGAAGCGGTGTTTGCCGCCCTGCGCCTGGCGGTGCTGCGCGGGGTCGACGTGCGCCTGCTGCTGCCGTCGCGGCCCGACCACCGCATTGTGTATGCCGCCTCCAGCCTTTACGCGATCGAAGCGGTGCGCGCCGGGGTGCGGGTGTTCCGCTATACGCCGGGGTTTCTGCACCAGAAAGTGGTGTTGGTCGACAGCGAAATCAGCGCCATCGGCAGTGCGAATATGGACAACCGTTCGTTCCGGCTGAATTTCGAGGTAATGTTGCTGACCGTCGATGAAGCCTTCGCCCAGCAAGTGGAGCACATGCTGCTCGATGACTTCGCCCAGGCCCATGAAGTCAGCCAGGAAGAAAGCCGCGAAACCCGCCGCCTGCAACAATTAGGCATGCGGATTGCGCGGCTTATCTCACCGATTCTCTAACAGACACTGCGGTAAAAATGTGGGAGGGGGCTTGCCCCCGATAGCGGTGAATCAGTGCCTAATCCGCTAGCTGACACACCGCAATCGGGGGCAAGCCCCCTCCCACATTTACACCTGCAGGGCTGCGGGAAAATGCTTCAGCGGTAGATATCTTCCCGCGTCCACGGCAGTTCATGGCTGCCATCGGCGAAGGGTTTTACTGCCAGGATCTGGTGCAGGTTGATCCAACCCCGCGCAAACGCGTAGGCGCAACCGGCCAGGTACAACCGCCAGATGCGCAATGCCTGTTCCGGCACCAGCTTCGCCGCCGCTTCCAGGTTGTCTTCCAGGCGTTCGCTCCAATGGTCGAGGGTGCGTGCGTAGTGCATGCGCAGGCTTTCCACGTCGACCACTTCGAGCCCGGCTTCGCTGAGCTCGGCGGTCATCATCGCCAGGTGCGGCAGTTCGCCGTTGGGGAATACGTAGCGCTCGATAAACTCCCCGGCGCCACGGCCCACGGGGCGACCGTCAATGTGCTTGGCGGTGATGCCATGGTTCATCACCAAGCCACCTTCGCGCACCGCGCCAAACAGGGTCTTGCAGTATTGCGCCAGGTTGGCGTGGCCGACGTGTTCGAACATGCCCACGCTCACCACTTTGTCGAAACGGCCGTTCTGGGGCAGGTCACGGTAATCGAGCAGTTGCAGGTCCACCTGATCCTCCAGGCCCTCGGCTTTCACGCGCTCTTTGGCCAGGGCCAGTTGCTCCTTGCTCAGGGTGATGCCGAACACTTTTACCCCAAACTCCCGCGCCGCATACCGCGCCAGCCCGCCCCAACCACAGCCGACATCGAGCAAATACTCCCCCGGCTGCAAGCGCAACTTGCGGCACAGGTGGCGGAATTTGTCTTGTTGGGCCTGGTCGATGGATTCGCTGCCGGTTTCGAAGTAACCGCAGGAATACGCCATGTCCTGGTCGAGCCACAACTGGTAGAACTCGTTGGACAGGTCGTAATGGTAGGAAATCGCCGCCGCGTCAGTGGCCTTGTCGTGGATCGAGCGCACCGGATGATTGTGCACATCGTCATCGATCAGGGCATGACTCAACTCGTCACACACCCGGATCACCTCGGCGATGGAGCCTTCCAGCTCCAGCTTGCCCTCGACAAAGGCTTCGCCCAATGAATCGAGCGTGGGATGGAAAAGCGTGGACACAACCGTGGGGTCCTTCACCACGATGGTCACACTGGGCTCGGGGCCCAGGTTGAATTCATGGCCGTCCCAGAGTCGAAGACGCAGCGGTAGCTGAAGATTCTGTAAGGCCGGTGGAAGTTGCGCGAGCATGAGTAGTCCCCCCTTGTTTCAGACGTCTGGAAAGAGGGTAGACCATCCTACGACAGCGTAGAAAGCTATCGATTTCATAACCTGCGCCTATGGAAATCGGCGTTCGAGCAAACCGTCCTGAATCCACTGTTTCAGCCATGAGACCGCTTGCAGGGGCGCACCCTCTCCATAGCTGACTGCCAACTGCGCGCACAGTTCTGAAAAACACCAGCCGGTGGTCACCATACCCGCCAAAGCGCAGGTTTCTGCGGGTTCCAGGCTGCGGTAGCGGCACACCTGCTGATGGCGCCACACCAGGCAGATCTGCGGCGCATCCAGAGGCTGGCTGGCGCGCAAGTCCGACTGGGCCTTGCCGGCGCGCCAGGTCTCTACGGTGTTGAAGCGGCAGAGAATCTGCTGAACGGTCGGCGCCAGGGTGACCTGCAAACCCGGCCAGTCGTGCGGCGACAGTCGCGCCATATCGTCCACGGTCAGCGGTGTACCCGGCGGCGCGTCGAACGCCAGGGTGAAAGCCCACTCCAGCCGCGCCAGCTCAGACAGCGGCGCGCTTTGCTCAGCCACCAGGTGCTCCTGGATAAACGCCGCGAACCGCTGGCCCAGCCAGCGCAGGCTGTAGTGGGCGGACGGGTAGCGACGCACGTAGGCCTCGGTCAGCGCGGCGAACTCGTCATCCCCGAGCCAATACCAGAGGGCGCCGAAGTCCTGCCGTAACACGTCCTGCAACCGCGACAGGTAGGCGTTGTGATAAATCGCCAGGCCCGTTTCCACATCCAGCGTAGGACCACCCAGCAACGTGGCGGCAAAGCCGGTGCCGGCCACGGGGGTTTCGGCCAATAAGTGCTCTTCGAAGGCCTGTTGCCAATCCGTCAGGCGCATAGCGTTCTCCTGGCCAAGGCGGTCGCACCCAGCGTGCGAGCCTTGTCCAACTCGCTGAGCAGCTCTTCGAACGGTGGGAAATGGTCATCGCGCTCCAGCAACGTCGAGACCGGGCCCAGGTGCTCCAGGGTCTGTTGATACAGCGCCCACACCGGATCACACACCGGATGGTCATGGGTATCGACCACGTAATCGCCGTAGTCCATATGCCCGGCCAGATGCAGTTGGCGGATGCTCTGCGGCGGCAGGTTGTGAATGAACGTCCAGGCATCGAAACCGTGATTGCGCGAGCTGACGTACACATTATTGACGTCCAGCAGCAACTGGCACCCCGTCAATCGGGTCAGCGCGTTGAGGAATTCCCACTCGGTGAATTCATCCGCCTTGGCGCGCACATAGCTGGAGACGTTCTCCAGCACCAGCGGGCGCTGCAACACATCCTGCACCTGCAGCACACGACTGGCCACGTGATACAGGCTTTCTTCGGTGTAAGGCAGGGGCAACAGGTCATGCAATTGATGCGCGCTGCCACGGCTCCAGCACAGATGATCGGAGATCCACGCCGGCTGGATGCGCGCGGCGAGTTGCTGGAGCTGCTTGAGGTAATCGATATCGAGGGCATGGGGCCCGCCGATGGACAGGGACACACCGTGCATCACCAGCGGGTAGCGCTCGGCGATCGCGTCCAGGTAGTACAAGGCTTTACCGCCCTGCACCAGGTAATTCTCGGAGATCACTTCGAACCAATCCACGGCCGGCGATTGTTCAAGGATCTGCTGATAGTACTCACTGCGTAGACCCAGGCCGTAACCCAGGCTCGGAAGGGACATAGACATCAGACACTCCTGGGCAAAAGTGTCCGCAGCGGCAGGTGGCAACCGCTGCGGTTGCACTCGGTCGCCGATTATTCGCCGACTTTGCCGCCGGCCGCGTCGCACGCCGCCTTGGTCATGGCCTTGAAACCATGACCCTTGCAAACCGCTTGACCCTTGCAGGCGTTTTCAGCGGTCTTGCAGTCATTCATGCCTTTGCAGGAAGTGACGCCGTAGCAATGCACCGCAGCGTCGGCGGCCTGTACCTGGGTGGTGACACCGGCAAACAGGGTGGCAGCAGCGAGCGCCAGGGCAGCACCGGAAATGGCGTTTTTGATGGTCATGGGGTCATCCTCATAAATCGTGGTTAGGTCGGCTGAGCAACATGCTCAGTCCCGACATACCCCTAGAGTGAGGTGACCCCTTGCCGTTACAGCACCCTCGAAAAAAACCTGACAGTTATTTCTCCAGCTTCGACAGCGGCTCCTGAAACCGCAGCAAACGCCCGGCATTGCCCAGCACCAGCAAGGTGCTGAGGTTGTGCAACACCGCCGCGATCATCGCGCCGGCGGCGCCCAACCAGCCAAACGCGGCGAACACCACGATGGCCAGCGTCCAGCCCAGGCCGATGATCACGTTGACCTGCAACGTGTGCCGACACTGGCGACTCAAGCGCACACACGTGCCCAGGCGGCGCAAGTCGCTGCCAATCAACACCACATCCGCCGAGGCCAGCGCGATGTCCGCACCGCCCGCGCCCATGGCCACACCGACCACGCCCGCTTTGAGCGCCAGGGAGTCGTTGATGCCGTCGCCCACCACCATCGGCCGGAAACCGCTGCGGATCTCGCCCAATACGCGGTTGAGTTTGTCTTCCGGCAACGCCTGAGCTTCGACATCGCTGATGCCGACGTCGAGGGCCAGGCTGTCGGCCACGCTTTGACGGTCGCCGGTCAACAGCAGTTGGCGACCCAGGCCCAGGTCGCGCAGCTCTTGCAGGGCCTGGCGCGCTTCGGGTTTGACGCTGTCGGCGAGCAACAGCCAGGCGAGGAACGCACCGTTCAAGGCCAGCCCGGCAATCGGGCCATCATGGTCGGGGACGCGGGTGGTGACGATGCCCAACTGCTCGAACAGCTCCGGCCGGCCCAGCGCCGCTTCGCCCTGCGCGGTCCGGGCCACCACGCCGAGGCCTTGGCGTTCGCGGATGTCGGTGAGCACCAACAGCTGTTCCTGGCTCGCCAACCCCGCCAACGCGCGGCTGACCGGGTGGCTGCTGGCCGACCCGAGGCTGGCCGCCAGGTTCAACAACCCTTGGCGGTCCGGCGCGGTGGTTTCGATGGACTGCAAACGCAGGGTGCCAAAGGTCAGGGTGCCGGTCTTGTCGACCACCAGCGAGGTCAGGTCCGCCAACTCTTCGAGGAACGCCGAGCTGCGGATCAGAATCCCATGCCGCGCCGCCACGGCAATCCCGGCAATCGCCGTGGCCGGGGCCGACAGCACCAGCGCGCATGGGCACGCCGCCACCAACACCGCGAGCATCGCCTGGGCGTCATTGGTAACAAACCACGTCACCGCCGCCAGCAACAGCACCAACACCATATAGCTGCCGGCGTAGCGCTCCAGCAGCCGCGTGATCGGCGGCTTGGAACGCTCGGCGTTCTGCATCAGGGCGATGACCTTGCCCAGGGTCGACTCGTTGCCGGTGCGCGTCACCTCCAGGCGCAACAACCCGTCGAGGTTGATCGCACCACCAAACACTTGCACGCCGACACTGGCTTCCAGCGGCACCGACTCGCCGGTGATCGGCGCCGTGTCGAGGCTGGCCTGGCCCGACAGCACCACGCCATCGGCGGGCACGCGGTCGCCGGCGCGCACTTCGACAACGTCGCCGGTGTTCAGCGTGCCGTTGTCGACTTCGCTGATGCTGCCGTCCGCCTGCACCAGGCGTGCGTGGCTGCGGGTCAGTTTGCCGAGGGCATGGATCGCTTCCTGGGAGCCGATCACGCTGCGCTCTTCCAACACATGGCCGAAGATCATGATGATCGGCAGCAACGCGGCGGTCAGCAGATCGCCCGTGGCCCATGCGCCGAGCATCGCCAGGGCGATAAGCTGGTCGGTGATGCCATGCAGGCTGGGAAAACGCAGGCTGTACCAGGCCGAGCGCATCACCGGCACGGCCACCAGCAGCGAGGCCACGCCGAGCAGCAACTGGCTGACGCCGCTCTGGTCCGGCGCCAGCCAGCGCCACACCAGGCCCAGCACGAGCAAACCGAGGGCGAGCATGGCCAGGGTCAATTGCCGGGCGGCGCTGCGCTGCTCGGCGGATGTCAGCATGGGCGCGCTCATTGTTCGGCTCCCTGAATGATCAAGCGGGAGTCGTCTTTGGGATCGACCGTGGTCACGGAACCGGCCTGGCCGAGAATCTTCGGCAAGCGTTCGCGGTACAGGCGCAACAGCAAGCCGGGGTCTTTGACCTGGGCCAGGCTGGCGACGGTGGCGGTTTGCGCCTGGGCGTTGGCCAGGCGTTCGCTGGCCTGGGCGTGGGCGACTTGCACCAGGCGGTCAGCCTGTTGATTCGCGGTTTGCGTGAGTTTTTCCGCGTCGGTCCGCGCATTCGCCACGGCTTTGTCGGCTTGCTGACTGGCGGTGAGCACCGCATTGAAGGCATTCACCGCCGGGCTCGGCAGGCTCGATTGCACATCGACGCGGGTGACTTCGATGCCCACTCCCAAGCCGCTGGCAGTCAACTGTGCCAGGCGCTTGTTGATGCCTTGCACCAAGTCGCCGCGCAGCCGTTCACGACGCTCGGCGGCGCCGTTGTCGCTGCCGATCAATTCGGGGCGCGCCACCAGAATCGTGTCCAGATCCCGCGCCGCCGTCAGGGCCACGGCGCTGCGCGTCACCAGACGATCCAGCGCCGGCAGCACGTGCTCGCCCTGCAACACAAACGCATACGGCTCGGTGACCTTGTAGAACACCCGCACATCCAGCTGCACCACGCCGGCGTCGCCGGTCAGCAGGTAGCCGGAGCCGGCCAGGGCATCGCTCAACGGCGTGGCCAAACTGGCCACGCGGTCGGCCTGCACCGCGGCATCGGAACGCAGCAGGTTGTCGACCCGCCGCTCGATCACCCGGTCCGCCGCCGGCAACAGCACGACCTGCTCGAACGGCTGCGGCCACGCCAGCAACAGCCCGGCATTCTGAATCCGATCAAGCGCGCCGAAGTGCAACACCACGGCGCGATTCTGCGGGTCGATCTGGCGCACATTGGAAAACGCCCAGGCCAGGGCGGCCAACACCGTCACCGCGTACAGCGCCATGAACGTCAGGCGCCCGGCCTGGATCCACGGGCTGTCCGGGCTGTCACGCTCGGTCATGGCTGGACATCCTTCGGCCCATCCACCAATGCGCGGAACGGCGCAGCATCGGTACGCAGGATGATCCTGGTGCCCGGGGTGACCACGGTGCCCAGGGTATCGAGCGAACGCAGCAGGTTGTACAGCTGGGGATTGCCCGCGTAGGCGCGCCCATAAATCTGCGCCGCTTCGACCCGCGATTGCGCTTCGATGTCGGCGGCTTTCACCGTGGCATCGGCCTGCACGATCCGCGCATCGCGCTCGGCGGCAGAGCGAATCTGCGCCGCTTCACGCTTGCCCACGGCGGTGCGTTCGGTGGCGATGGTTTCACGCTCGGCGCGCATGCGGTCGACGGTGGCGGTGAGCGTCACCGACGGCAAGGTCAGGCGCTCGATGCCCACCTGCGCCACGCGCACGCCATAGGTGGTGAGCAATTGTTGATCGATCTGCTGGCGCAACTGCGCTTCGAAATCGGCGATGCGCACTTGGCTGGCATCGGTATTGATCAGGCTGGACAGGTCGAAGCTGGCCGCCGTGGTTTCCAGCGCCGAACCGACAAAGGTCCGAATCTGCCGCGCCGCTTCATCCGGCTGGTTCTGCACCGCACGCATGAAGCGCTGCACATTGTCGGCATCGCCCTGCACCTGCCACGCCACGTAAGCCTGCACGATGATGCGCAGGCCATCGCGGGTGCCGACGTCCTGCAAACCGCTGGAGGTGGTGCGCAGGCGCAGGTCCACCGGGATCGCCGCTTCGAACGGCGCCGGCCAGCGCCAGCCCAGGCCCGGCTCCAGCAGCACCCGCGACGGGTTGCCGAAACGGGTAATCACCGTGGCTTCGCCGGACCGCACCTGCACCAGGCTCGCGGCCGCGACCGCAAACAGCACCAGCAGCACGGCCCAGGCCATGCGCCGCCAAGGGAATGGGCCGGCGGGTTGTTCATCGCCATGGTGGTGGTGATGGTGGCCGTGGTGGTGGTGACCATGATCGTGAGAATGAGCGCTCAACAGACAGACTCCTTATTGAACGGCTTTGCGCGGCACCGAGGGATCGGCCGGCAAGGAAAAAGAACGCAGATCGATCGTCGGCGCACTGTCGGCGCCCAGGCGATGATCCAGAATCAACAGCTTGGCGTGGGCCAGGCCCTGGGTCAGCTGGCCGAGGTACTGCTCCAGCACGAAGGCTTTGCCCGCGCTGGCGTAGGCCTTTTGTTCGGCGGCAAAACGCAGGTCCGCCGCCTGGGCGCCGGCATTGACCTCGCGCGCGGTAGCCTGGGCCTGGTCGCGGACGGTGCTGGCTTGCAGCAGGGCCTGGTTGGTTTGTTCGCTGGCGGCGCCGCGTTCGCGGGAGATCAGCGCCTGGGCGCCGATCTGCGCCGCTTGCACGCCGTGATAGGCGTTGGCGGCACCGGACGGTGGGTGGATGGCTTCGACCACCGTGGCGAGAATTTCCACGCCGCTGTCGAGTTTTTGCAGGTCCGCTTGCACGGCGCGGCCGATTTTGTCGGCCAGGCCGGTGCGTTGTTCGCCGAGCAATTCGTCGAGGGTGCGCGAGGCAAAGTCATGCACGAGGATACGGCTGGCGGTGCTGCGGATCAGGGTCGGCACATCCGCACTGTTATAAGTGGCGGCAAGCGCAGCCTGGTCGGTCAGGCCGATACGGTAGACGAAGCGCACATCCATATTGACGATCTGGAAGCTCTGCTTGTCGCCACGGCTGCTGGCGATCACCTGGGATTTGTCATTCACATGGCTGGCGTCCCACAGGCGGTTGGCGATCAGCGGCGCCGGGCCTTCGGCGGCCGCGAGTTCCGGGCTGGCGGCTTCGCCGACGCTGGTCGCCAGCTCATGCACCACGCCGTTCTCCACGTTCAGCACGCGGCCCAACGGCCACGGCAACCCGGCATGCAGGCCAGGGCCGAAGACTTGCACCGGTTTGCCAAAGCGCTCATAGATCCCACGGCCTTGCAGGGGCACTTCATGCACCCCCGTCAGCGCCCAGCCGACGGCCAGCACCACCAGCAGCACCGGCAGAAACGCCCGGCGCATGTAGGTAAACGCCCAGATCTGGCGCAGGTCGATACCGAAGCGGTTATGCAATTCGTGCTGCAAGGCCTGCAGCGGTTGCGGCGGCCAGCGCAGCAGACCGGCGATAAAACTCTGCGCCATCAGGCGCGGTTCGAGGCGCGGTTGGCGCGGGCTGAACAGTGACAGCACGGCCCGTAACAGAAACTCCAGCGCGACCAGCGCCGGCAACAGCCCGACCAGCGTCGCCAGGCGCAGCGGCCACACCGACCCGGCACTGGCAAACAGCAGGCAAATCGCGCTGATCAGCAGGCACGCAATCGCCACCCGGCTCAGTTGCGCCAACTGCGCGGCTTCCGGCCATTGCGCGGCGGTTTCCTGGGCCAGGCGCCGCTCGAACACCAGCAGGCCAAAGGCCAATGCCAAGGCCAGCGCGGCGCCGATACTGGCGGATTGGCCGACCGCTGCCGCCGGCAAGCCCAGGTTCCAGAACTCGATGATGCTGACCAGCGCGAACAACGACCAACCGCCGAGCCACAACACCGGCGCGCCGATCTGGGCCAGCAACCCTCTGCCAAAACGCCCCACCAGGCGCGCCTGCCAGCCGGCGGGTTCGTCCTCTGCTACGAGTAACTCAGGTGCCGACGCTTCCAGCGCCTGGGCACGCCAATCGGCAACCCACCACGCCGACTGCAACCCGGCCACCAGCACCAGCAGCGCGGACGCGCAGTTGATCAACACCACCGGCCAGATCGACACCGGTGCAAACAGCGCAACAAACAGCGCCAACACCCAGCCGCTGATGGCCACGGCAGTCAGGCTGATACCGGCTTGCCTCAATCGACGGGCCTGGAACAGCCCTTGCTGAAAACGCGGCAGGCCTTCAACCGAAGCGCCGTCAGCTTCTAGATCCACTTGCATCCACTCATGCCCGCTTGTACATAATTCGTTACGATATAACACAATGCGTGAAATTTTTGTTCGCTGAACGCCGTCTTTACATGCAACACAGATCCACTGTGGGAGGGGGCTTGCCCCCGATCGCTCTGGGTCAGTTGATGCATGGGTTGGCCGGTCCGCCGCCATCGGGGGCAAGCCCCCTCCCACATTTGTTCTTCATCGCGCTCCGGAGCGTGACTAAACCCCCATAAACACGCGCCATCACTGGTGCAGGCTACGATTAATCGGCACACTCCCGAGCAGTTTTTCGCGGGTTCACGGACAAGGAAGCGTCACCCCCATGATTTCGATCTATCAGCTCAAACCGCGGTTTCAAAACCTGCTGCGCCCCCTCGTGCAGCGCCTCTATGACAACGGCACCACCGCCAACCAGATCACCGTGCTGGCCGGGGTCATCTCCCTGCTGGTCGGCCTGCTGATCGCCGGCTTTGCCCAACACCTCTGGGTGTTTGCGCTGATCCCGCTGTGGATGATCGTGCGCATGGCCCTGAACGCCATCGACGGCATGCTCGCCCGGGAATTCGGCCAGCAGTCGCGCCTGGGCGCCTACCTTAATGAACTGTGCGATGTGATCGCCGACAGCGCGCTGATCCTGCCCTTTGCGCTGATCCCCGGCGTCAGCCTGGCGCCGGTGCTGCTGGTGACCTTGCTGGCGGTGTTCAGCGAATACGCCGGGGTGCTCGGGCCGATGGTCGGCGCGTCACGGCGCTACGACGGGCCGATGGGCAAAAGTGATCGGGCATTCGTCCTCGGCGTGCTGGCCACCGGTGTGGCGTTGGGCTGGCTCGGCGCCGGTTGGGTCGACACGGTGATGTGGCTGGTCGCCGCCCTGCTCGCCTACACCCTGGTCAACCGGGTGCGTCAGGGCCTCAAAGAAGAACAACACATTTCCCCTTCTGCATAAGGATTTTGCGATGCGCGAACAGCAAGAACACACCTTCAGTACCCATGATAGCGTCGAGCTTTTCTACCGGCACTGGCCGGCTACCGCCCCAGCGGACGGCGAGCCGCGCAAGGCGATCCTGCTGTTCCATCGCGGCCATGAGCATTCGGGGCGCATCGCCCACCTGGTCGATGAACTGAACCTGCCGCATTTCGACTTCTTCGCCTGGGACGCCCGTGGCCACGGCCAATCTCCCGGCGAGCGCGGCGACAGCCCCAGCTTCGCCACCAGCGCCCGCGACGTGCAGACTTTCTGCGACCACATCGGCGCCACTTACGGCGTCGAGGCCGAAAATACTGCAGTCATCGCCCAAAGCGTCGGCGCAGTGATCGCAGCCACCTGGGTCCACGACTACGCGCCGAAAATCCGCGCGCTCGTGCTCGCCTCCCCGGCATTCAAAGTCAAACTGTACGTGCCCTTCGCCCGGCCGGGCCTGGCGCTGATGCGCAAGTTTCGCGGCAACTTTTTCGTCAACAGTTACGTCAAGGCCAAGTTCCTCAGCCACGACCCGGAACGCGTTGCGTCCTACGACAGCGACCCGCTGATCACCAAGGCGATTTCGGTGAATGTGCTGCTCGGCCTGTACGAAGCGGCCGACCGGGTTGTCGCCGATGCCCAGGCGATCCAGGTGCCGACCCAACTGCTGATCTCTGGCTCCGACTTCGTGGTGCATCGCAAACCCCAACAACAGTTTTTCGACCGCCTCGGCAGCCTGAAAAAAGAACTGCATATCCTCCCCGGCTTCTTCCACGACACCCTCGGCGAGCGCGACCGCGCCGTGGCCGTGAGCAGCGCCCGACGTTTTATCCTGCAAAACTTCACGCACCCGCTGGACCGCGCCTCACTGCTCGATGCCGACAAGCTGGGCGCCACCTGCGCCGAATCCGAATCCCTCGCTGCGCCGCTGCCGCGCAATTCCTTGCGCGACCTGTATTGGCGTATGACCCGCGCCAGCATGGGCCTGGGCAAAACGCTGTCAGACGGCGTGAAGCTGGGCTTCGACACCGGTTTCGACTCCGGCAGCACCCTGGACTACGTGTACCGCAACACGCCCACCGGCAAAGGCCGGCTGGGCCGGATGATCGACACCAACTACCTCAACTCCATCGGCTGGCGCGGCATTCGCCAGCGCAAGCTGAACGTCGAAGAGCTGCTGCGCCTGGCCATGACCCAGTTGCGCACAGCGGACCGCGAAGTGCGCATCGTCGATATCGCCGCCGGCCACGGTCGCTACATTCTCGAAGCCTTGCAGGGCGTTTCGCCGCTGCCGGAATCGATCCTGCTGCGCGACTACAGCGACATCAACGTGCGCGACGGTGGCGCACTGATTCGCGAGAAAGGCCTGGGGGATATCGCGCAATTCGTCAAAGGCGACGCGTTCGACCGCGCGGACCTGGCGGCGCTGGCGCCCAAGCCGACGTTGGCGGTGGTCTCCGGGCTGTATGAATTGTTTGCCGACAACGCCATGGTCGGCGGTTCGCTGGCGGGCTTGGCCGAAGCCGTGGAGCCCGGCGGTTATCTGGTCTACACCGGCCAGCCGTGGCACCCGCAGTTGGAACTGATCGCCCGCGCGTTGACCAGCCATCGCCAGGGCCAGGCCTGGGTGATGCGCCGGCGCAGCCAGGCAGAAATGGATCAACTGGTGCAAGCCGCCGGTTTCCGCAAGATCACCCAGCGGGTGGATGAGTGGGGCATCTTTACCGTGTCCCTGGCGCAGAAGATCTGAACATGCGCGAGCCCGGCCTGTTAAAGCCCGCGTTCCTGTGGCTGTTGCTGTTAGCGCCGCTGTTTTTCAGCACCTATGGCTTTGCCACATGGGTCACCAGCCAGCGCAGCGACGTCGGCACGCTGGTGTTCGATTGGGAAACCCACATGCCGTTCTGGGCCTGGACCATCGTGCCCTACTGGACCATCGACCTGCTCTACGGTTTCTCCCTGCTGTTGCCCAACAGCCGCCATGAACTGAAGCAACATGCGCTGCGCCTGCTGAGTGCGCAGCTCATCGCCGTGAGTTGCTTCCTGATCTGGCCGCTGCGCTTCACCTTCGAACGGCCGGAGCTGGATGGCGTGTTCGGCTGGCTGTTTGCCGTGCTGGCCGGTTTCGACAAACCGTTCAACCAGGCGCCGTCGCTGCATATCGCGCTGCTGGTGATCCTGTGGATCATGTACCAACGCCACACCCAGGGCGCCTGGCGCTGGCTGGTACACGGCTGGTTCGCGCTGATCGGGGTTTCGGTGCTGACCACTTATCAACACCACTTTATTGACTTACCCACAGGCGCCCTGGCGGGTTGGCTGTGCGTGTGGCTGTGGCCGCTGGAACACCCGAGCCCGCTGTTGAATGCGCGGCTGACCCGCGATTCCACGCGCTGGCGGCTGGGGTTGCGCTATGGCCTGGGCGCGCTGGCGCTGATCATCCTCGCGTTTACCCTCGGCGGCGGGTGGCTGTGGCTGCTGTGGCCGGCGCTGTCCCTGGGGCTGATCAAGGCGAATTACGTCGTCCTCGGCGCGCCAGGTTTCCAGAAACGTGCCGACGGTCAACTGACCCCCGCCGCGCGCTGGCTGTATGCACCGTATCTGGCGGCGGCGTGGCTCAATTCGCGGTGGTGGACACGCACGCATCCACAACCCGACCTGATTGTGGATAACGTCTGGCTCGGGCGGCTGCCTACCGCGCGAGAGCAAGGTTCATTCACGGCCATCGTCGATTTGTGCGCGGAATTGCCGATTAATCCACAGGGCCGCGCCTATCAATGCGTCCCCGTACTCGACCTGATCGCGCCGACCCCCGCCGAATGCCTGCAAGCGGCGCAAGCCATCGAACGCCTGCGCGCCAGCGGCGCCGTGCTGGTGTGCTGCGCCCTCGGCTATTCGCGCAGCGCTACCGCCGTCGCCGCCTGGCTGCTGCACAGCGGGCGCGCCGCCACGGTGGATCAAGCACTGGCTATTATTCGTACAGCACGGACCCAGGTGGTCCTGCATCCCGCTCATCGCCATGCCTTGGAGGCCTTGCCCCATGCCTGCTGATATGGAACTTCAGGTCGTCGCCAGCCTGCTGCGCCGTGGCCGCTCACTGGATCAGTTATCCACAGGCCTGACGCTGCTGGGCGTGTTATTCGGCCTGGCGCAACTGTTGATGGCCAGTGTCGCGCCGATCTGCCTACTGCTCAGCCTGTGGATGATTATCCTCGGCCTGCTGCAGAAGTACTGGGCACTGCGCGTGGCCTTCGACGCCGACCTGTTCACCCTGCTCGCCCGCGACACCGAACGCACCCCGGACCTCGACCAGGCCCTGCAAACCCTCGGCCTGCAGTCGCCCAAACGCGCCGGCCGGCCCTGGCCCGAACGCCGTCGCGGCGCCCTCAAACTGCTGCGCAAGCAAGCCTGGCTGCTCGGCGCGCAAGTGCTGCTGACCCTGGGCGTGATCCTCGCCAGCCCTTGGCTACCTTTCACCGGATAAGGAATCCCCATGTTCGAACCCGTGGTTGCCACCCTGATTACCTCGATGGCCCGCACCGTCACCGGCGCCCGCAGCCTGTGGCTGGGATGCGCGCCGTTGCCGGTGCAACGCATCTATTTCGCCAACCACAGCAGCCACGGCGACTTTGTGTTGCTGTGGGCATCGCTGCCGCAGAACCTGCGCAAATTCACGCGCCCGGTGGCCGGCAGTGACTACTGGAATAAAAGTGCGCTGCGCCGCTACATCATCCGCCGCGTATTCAACGGCGTGTTGATCGACCGTGAACGCAAAGACCCTGTGGATAACCCCTTGCAGCCCATGCTCGCCGCGCTGGAAGGCGGCGACTCGCTGATCATCTTTCCCGAAGGCACACGCAATCTGGAAGACGGCTTGCTGCCGTTTAAAAGCGGCCTGTATCACCTGGCAAAAAGTTACCCACAGGCCGAATTGATCCCGGTGTGGATTGCCAACCTCAACCGGGTCATGCCCAAGGGCCGCGTCCTGCCGCTGCCTTTGCTGTGTACCACCAGCTTCGGCGCCCCACTGCAATTGGAAGACGGCGAAGACAAAGCGGCCTTCCTTGCCCGCACCCGCGACGCCCTGCTCGCCCTCGCCCCGGAGCATTTCTGACATGGATAGCCAAACCCTGATGCTGTTCGGCGGGATCGGCGCGATCCTGGTACTCGCCTCGCTGATCGGCCTGATCCTCAAGCTGCGCACCCGTGGCACGCCGAATGCGGTGATCGACAACCTCAATGCCCGCATCAACGCCTGGTGGGTGATGGTGGTGGTGATCGGCATCGCCTTCTGGCTCGGCACCGGCGCAGTGATCCTGCTGTTCTACGCCGTCTCGTTCTACGCCCTGCGCGAATTCCTCACCCTCACCCCCACCCGGCGCAGCGACTACCCGGCCCTGGTGGCCGCGTTCTACCTGGCGCTGCCGCTGCAATACCTGCTGATCTACGCCGACTGGTACGGGCTGTTCTCGATCTTCATCCCGGTGTACGTGTTCCTGCTGCTGCCGATCCTCGCCTCCCTCGGCGGCGACAGCACACACTTCCTGGAGCGCGCCTCGAAGGTGCAATGGGGCTTGATGATCGCAGTGTTCTGCGTGTCCTTCGTGCCCGCCCTGCTCACCCTCGACATCCCCGGCTATGAAGGCCGCAACCTGCTGCTGATCGCCTACCTGGTGATCGTGGTGCAACTGTCGGACGTGTTGCAGTACGTGTGCGGCAAGCTGTTCGGCAAACACAAGATCGCGCCCAACCTGTCGCCGTCGAAAACCGTCGAAGGCTTTGTCGGCGGCATCCTGCTCTCCTCGCTGATCGGCGCGGCGCTGTGGTGGACCACGCCGTTCAACCCGTGGCAGTCGTTCCTGATTGCGCTGCTGATCAACCTGCTGGGGTTTGCCGGCGGCATTGTGATGTCGGCGATCAAACGCGACCGTGGCGTGAAGGACTGGGGGCATATGATCGAAGGGCACGGCGGGATGCTCGATCGGCTGGATTCGGTGTGCTTTGCGGCGCCGATCTTCTTTCATCTGGTGCGCTATTGGTGGACCTGACAAACAGCGCCCTCAAGCCTGACGAAGATCAACATGTGAATCCCAGCCCCCCATAAACATCCCCCCACGATGCGACGTATCGACCTCATCGTTTGTCTTAAAGACGCGTGTAAGATACGTCGCACTTAGCCAGGGATGCTCACCATGTTTGACGCGTTAAAAACGATCTGTCGCCGCTTGTTCGGTGCGTTAATGACTGTGGTGGGTGCCCTGTTCGGCCAATGGCGGCCGCCGTTCTGGCTGCGTGCCATCGGCCGTGGCGGGCTGAACCTGGCGAGCAAGGCCCGCGCTTACCCGCGCCAGGCCGGTGCCGGGGTGTTGGGCCTGGTGCTGCTGGCCGCCGCCGGGTTCTATGGCTGGCATTGGTACTCCAACCTGCCGCAGCCGCACACCGTGGGTTATTCGCTGCACAAACCCAACCTGACTGACTACACCCAGCAACCCGCCGTTGTGGATAACCTGCAGGTGCGTTTTGCCGAGTCCGTCGCCCCCTTGGCGGCGATAGGCAAGCCGGTCACCGCCGGCATTACCCTTAAACCCGCTGTGGCCGGTGCCTGGCGCTGGTCCGATGACCACACGTTGCTGTTCACACCGGAAAAAGACTGGCCCATCGACGCCCATTACACCTTCGATTTGGCGAAGAAAAACCTGCTCGCCGACGGCGTGTTGCTCAGCGAGTACAGCGGCCAGTTCTCCACCCAGCCGTTTCGCGCCAGCCTTTCGCAGAACGAGTTGTATCAGGACCCGTCCAACCCGACGCTGAAACAACTGGTGGCGACTTTCCGCTTTTCCCACCCGGTCGACGAAGAAAGCCTGCGCAAGCGGGTTTCGATCATTCTCGGCAAAGGCCTCGCCTACCGCGACGCCCAGTTACCCAATCGCCCGGAAATCACCTTCGACGAGACCCAGCTCAACGCCTATGTACGCTCCGCCGCCCTGGCCACCCCGCTGGAAAGCACGCCCGTCAGCGCCAAGCTCGACGAAGGCATCAAAGCCCGTGACGGTGGCAACGCCAGCAACGCGCCATTGGTGGCCGAAGTCACCGTGCCCGGCCGCTACCGCCTGACGTTTACCGCTGCCGAAGTGAGCTTTGTCGACAACGAACGCGGCGAACCCGAGCCGGTGTTGATGTTCAGCAGCTCCAGTGCCGTGGCCGATGACACCATCGCCGGTAAGGTCCAGGCGTGGCTGTTGCCGGAAAAAGCTGAGGACGACACACGCCCCTATAACAGCAACGACATCGACGACGCGCTGCTGGCCCGTAGCACCAAGATCAACCTGACCCACGTGCCCAGCGTCGAACCGCTCAACACCCTGCACGCGTTCAAGTTCAAGGCCCCGGCCGGTCGTGCGCTGTATGTGCGCGTGCCCGCGAACCTGGAAGCCATCGGCGGCTACCTGGCGAAAAACCCTACGGCGTCGCTGATCAGCATGCCGGCCTATCCGCGCACGCTGCAGTTCCTGTCTGACGGCGCCTTGCTCAGCCTCACCGGCGAAAAACGCCTGGGCTTCATGGCCCGTGGCGTGCCCGGCGCCCATGTGGAAATCGCTCGCCTGCTGCCCAACCAGTTGCAACATTTGGTGGACCAGAGCAGCGGCAGCTTTGCGCGGCCGAACTTCGGCAATGAGTACTTCGACCGCATGGTCGAGCGTCAGTCACTGGATATTCCGCTGTCGTCCAACGACCCGGCGAAAACCGTCTACGACAACGTCGATCTCAGCCGCTACCTGAGCGCCAACGGCGGCCGGCGCGGTATTTTCGTACTCAAGCTCAGCCCACAGGATGACCCGGCCGAGCGCACATTCGACTACTCCCGCAGCAGCACCAGCGACCTGCGCTTTATCGTGGTGACGGACCTCGGGATCATCGCCAAGCGCTCCAGCGACGGCAGCCATGACGTGTATGTGCAGTCCATCGGCAATGGTTCGCCGGTGGCCGACGCGCAAGTCGACATCATCGGCCGTAACGGTTTGCCGGTCGCCAGCGGCCACACCGACGCCGAAGGCCACGCGCATTTCGCCAAACTCGATGAACTGCGCCGTGAGAAAACGCCGCTGATGTATGTGGTCAGTCGCGGCAATGACCAGTCTTTCCTGCCGATTGCCCGTCAGTCCCAGCAGCTGGATTTGTCGCGCTTTGATGTAGGTGGTTTGCAAGAAGACGGTGCGATCGATCGCCTCAGCGCCTACCTGTTCACCGACCGTGGCCTGTACCGGCCCGGCGAAACCGCGCACCTGGGCATGATCGTGCGCAGCGGCAACTGGAAAGGCGCCCTGCAAGGCCTGCCGGTGGAGCTGCAAATCACCGACCCGCGCGGCCTGGAAGTGATTCGCCAGCCGCTGAAGCTGTCCGCCAGCGGTTTTGAAACCTTTGATTTCCCCAGCAGCGAAGTGGCCCCCGCCGGGGATTACACCGCGACCTTGCAACTGCTCGGCGAAAAACAGACCCGCACCGACCTGGGCAGTGTCAGCTTCAAGGTCCGCGACTTCGAGCCGGACCGCATGAAGGTCAGCCTGAGCCTGCACGACACGCCGGTGCTGGGCTGGATTGCACCGGACCAGGTGCTGGCCAAGGTCACCGCAATGCACCTGTTCGGCGCCCCGGCGTCCGGCCGGCGCGTGACGGCGAAGATGTCCCTGAGCCCGACGCTCGCGGCATTTGAGCGTTACCCCGATTACCGCTTCCGCCTCAACGACACGCTGGAAGAGGCCAGCACCGAAGACCTCGCCGAGACCACCGTCGATGACAACGGCCAAGCCGTGCTCGACCTCAACCTGCAGCGCTTCGCCAACAGCACTTACCGCCTGCAGGTGATGACCCAGGTGTTCGAGGCCGAAGGCGGGCGCAATGTGGCAGCGCAAAGTGCGTTGCTGGTGTCGTCTGCGCCCTACCTGGTGGGTGTGAAAAGTCAGGACTCGCTGTCGTATGTCGCCAAGGACGCCCCACGCCAGGTGCAATGGTTGGCCGTCGCGCCGGATCTCACGCCGCTGGCGGTGGACGGCCTGACCAGCGAAGTGGTCGAGCACCGCTACGTCTCGGTGCTGGTGAAACAGTCCAACGGCACCTACAAATATGAATCGCGGATCAAAAACATCAGCCAGCCGGCCTCGCCGCTGGTGATGACCAAGGACGGCGCCAAGCAACCCCTGAACACCGCCACCCCCGGCGATTTCACCCTGCAACTCAAAGACGCCAACGGCAA
This sequence comes from Pseudomonas marginalis, assembly GCF_024169655.1. Classification (GTDB taxonomy): domain Bacteria; phylum Pseudomonadota; class Gammaproteobacteria; order Pseudomonadales; family Pseudomonadaceae; genus Aquipseudomonas; species Aquipseudomonas paraveronii. The sequence goes on from NZ_JALJWV010000001.1 coordinate 6,225,625, forward strand.
GCTGCTGAACCAGATCGACTACAGCGTGGCCGGGCGTGGCAACACCTCGCGCTCCCTGGAGCGCAACGCCGAGCTGCAACTGCGCCTGGATAAACGCAGTTACGCAACGGGGGATGAGATTGCCATCAGTGTCCGCGCGCCGTACACCGGGGCGGGCCTGATCACCATCGAGCGTGACAAGGTCTACACCCAGCAGTGGTTCAAGGCCGACAGCACCAACAGCGTGCAACATATCCGCGTGCCCGCAGGGCTTGAGGGCAATGCCTACGTCAACGTGCAGTTCGTGCGCGACATCGGTTCGTCCGAGGTTTACATGAGCCCGCTGTCCTATGGCGTGGTGCCGTTCAGCATCAACCTGGATGCGCGGCGCATGCCATTGAAGGTTGACGGCCCGGCGCAGATCGAACCGGGGCAGACCCTGGATATCAAGGTCAACGCAGACCGCCCGGGCCGTGCGGTGGTGTATGCGGTGGACGAAGGCATCCTGCAAGTGGCGCGCTACCAGACGCCGGACCCGTTGGGCTTTTTCTTCCAGAAGCGTGCGCTGGAAGTCGGCACCAGTCAGATTCTTGACCTGATCCTGCCGGAATTCAGCCGCCTGCTCAGTGGGGCCGCGCCCGGTGGCGATACCGAAGGCGCGCTGGCCAATCACCTCAACCCGTTCAAGCGTAAACATCAGCCGCCCGTGGCCTGGTGGTCCGGGCTGGTGGACTTGCCGGCCGGCGACACCGTGCTGCATTACCAGGTGCCCGACAGTTTTAACGGCAAGCTGCACCTGTTCGCGGTGGCGGTGGATGCCGACAGCGTGGGCGTCAGCGAGGCCACAACCGAGGTGCGCGGACCGCTCGTGATCACGCCAAACGTACCGGCTTTCGTGGCGCCGGGGGATGTGTTCAACGTGAGCGCCGGGGTGTTCAGCAACCTCGATGCGGCGGCGGATGTGAAGTTTGAAGTGCAGACCAGCGACGGCCTCAACGTGCAGGGCGACAAAGGCAGCACCTTGTCGCTGCAACCGCGCAAGGAAGGCACCGCTGAGTTCAAGATCAAGGTCGGCGATACCCTCGGCTCGGCGGATCTGCGCTTTATCGCCGTGTTGCCGAACGGCAAGCGCATTCAGGTGGCAGAAACCACCTCGATCCGCCCCCTGAGCGAACATCGCGTGGCCTTGAGCCTGGGCCGTTTCGACAGCGCCAGCAAAGAGCTCAAGCCCACCCGCGAACTGTTCAGCCAACTGCGCGATGTGCAATTGGGTGTGGCGGCGTCGCCGCTGGTGTGGGCCAACGGCCTCAAGCATTACCTGGATGACTACGGCTACGCCTGCACCGAGCAGTTGGTGTCCAAGGCCATGCCGGCGTTGATCTGGGGTGGCAACGCGCCCGAGGCCGAACAAGCCTTCGCCAGCGCGGTGCGGATGTTGCGCCAGCGCCAGAACCAGGCCGGCGGTTTCGGCTTGTGGGCAGCCAACCCGGACGTGGCCCCGTATGCCAGCCTGTACGCCACCGACTTCCTGATCGAAGCCAAGGAACGCGGGCTGCCGGTGCCGGAAGATCTGCTGGTACGGGCCAATACTTATCTGACGGACCTGGCCAACGGCCCGAGCGAAGGCCTGTCGGAATTGCGCAACCGCGCCTACGCCAGTTACCTGCTGAGCCGTCAGGGAATTCTGGTGAGCGGCGCCTTGAGCGATATCCGTGAGCGCTACGAGAGCTACTTCAAGGACACTTGGCAGAATGACCTGGGCGCCGCCTACCTGGCCGCCAGCTACAAGCTGCTCAAGCAGGATCGCCAGGCCGACACGCTGTTCCGTAAGATTCCATGGCGTTCGCTTGTGGATAAGTGGAACAGCGACGGTCTGTATTACGACCCGTTGGTGCATGACGCCGAACACCTGCACCTGCTGGCGCGGCACTTCCCCGAGTTGCTGGACGATGTGCCGACAGCGCTGCTGGATAAACTCGGCAAGCGCCTTAACGAGCAACGTTACAATTCACTGTCGGCGGCGCTGTTACTGCGCGCCCTGGACAACTATGGCCAGCGTGCGCAAAGCGACATGACCCTCAAAGCCAGCGCGTGGCTGGGCGACAAGCAGCAACAACTGCTGGAGATGGCCGGCCAGCCGCCGCGCGCCGCCGTGCCTGGCGCCACGCAAAAGTTGCTGCTGGAAAAATCCGACGGCCCGGCAGCGTTCTACATGCTCAGCGAAGCCGGCTTTGATAAAGGCGCCAAGCTCAAGCCGATCAACAATGGCCTGGAAATCATCCACGAGTACCTCGACCTCAACGGCGAGCCGGTGAGCAAAGTCGCGGTGGGCGATGAGTTCCTGGTGCGCCTGCGCCTGAGAGCGACCGACCGCGATCAAGTGCAGCAAGTGGCGGTGGTCGACCTGCTGCCCGGTGGCGTCGAGCCTGTGTATAACTTGCCGCCGGAGCCGGAAGCCGCCAGCACCGAGGACAGTGAAGGCGAGGAAGCTGAATACGTAGAAGACAGCGAACCGTCTGACGCCTGGCAAGCGCCGATCGGCGAAACCGAGCTGAGCAACTGGCAGCCGGACTACGTGGACGTGCGCGATGATCGGGTGGTGTTGTACGGCACCGCACTGCGTGACGTAGGCACTTTCGTGTACCGCGTGCGCGCCACCAACGCAGGCACCTTCAATACGCCACCGGCTTACGCCGAAGGCATGTACGAAACCACCCTGCAAGGGCGCGGCAAAGTAGGCCAGCTTGAAATTACCAAGCCTTAAACGCCTGACGCCGCTGCTGGCAGCGGCGGTACTGCTGGCGGGGCTGCGGCTGTGGCCGCATGCCCCGCTGGAACAGGCGGTGACATCGTCGAGGGTGGTGCTGGCCGACGATGGCTCGCTGTTGCGCATGACCTTGGCGGATGACGGGCAATATCGCTTATGGCTACCGCTGGAGCGGTTTTCTCCGTCATTGATCGAGGCCTTGCTGCTCAAGGAAGACCGTAATTTCTACTGGCACCCGGGGATCAATCCCCCGGCGTTGCTGCGGGCGGCCATGGCCACTTACAGCGGCGGCCAGCGCCAGGGCGGCTCGACGCTGAGCATGCAACTGGCGCGGCGCCTGTGGGACCTCAACACCCGCCAAGTGCCGGGCAAGCTGCAACAGATGGCCTTGGCCTTGTGGCTGGAAGCGCGCTACAGCAAGCACGACATCCTTGAGGCCTACCTGAACCTGGCGCCCATGGGCGGCAATATCGAAGGCGCCGAGGCGGCGAGTCGCATCTACTTCGGCAAGTCGGCGGCGCAGTTGTCGTTGTCCGAAGCGCTGGCACTCGCGGTGATCCCCCAGCAGCCCGGGCGGCGCGCACGCTTCGGGCCATCGCTGCAAAACGCACGGCTGCGCTTGATGAACGACTGGCGCGCTACTTATCCACAGGACCCGCGCAACGACAGCCTGCTGGATTTGCCCCTTGAGGCGCGCAACCGCCAGCAGATCGCGTTTCTGGCGCCGCACTTGAGCGAACAGTTGCTCGCGTCCCAAGCGGGTAACGAGTTGAACAGCACCCTCAACCTGCCCTTGCAACAATTGCTCGAACGCCTGATCAGCGGCTTTATCGCCGAACGGCGCGGTACCGGGGTGGAAAACGCCACGGCGATCCTGATCGACAGCCGCGACCAGAGCGTCAAAGCACTGGTGGGCTCGGCGGATTACTTATCCACAGGCATCCATGGCCAGGTCAATGGCGTGCTGGCGCGGCGTTCGCCGGGGTCGACGCTCAAACCGTTCCTCTACGGATTGGCGCTGGACCAGGGGGTGATCCACCCCATGAGCATCCTCAAGGATTTACCCAGTAACTTCGGCTACTTCCAACCGGAGAATTTCGACGGCAGTTTTGTCGGGCCACTGACGGCGCGCGATGCGTTGATCCGTAGCCGCAATATCCCCGCCGTGTGGCTCGCCAGCCAGGTGAAGGCGCCTTCGTTATACGGCTTGTTGCAACGCGCCGGCATCAAGGGCCTGCGCGGTGAAAGCCATTACGGCCTGGCCCTGGCCCTCGGCGGCGGCGAGATGACGCCCGAAGAGCTGGCGCGGCTGTATCTGATGCTGGCCGGCGACGGGCACCTGCGGCCCTTACGCTATGTGCAGGAACAGCCCCAGGCCAGTGGCCCAGCGCTGCTGACGCCTCAAGCCGCCTTCATGGTGCGCGACATGCTGCGCCGCAACCCGCGCCCGGATGGCCTGCCCGGCCGACATTGGCGCACCGCCTGGAAAACCGGCACCTCCTGGGGCTTTCACGATGCATGGAGCGCCGGCCTGGTCGGCCCCTACGTGCTGGTGGTGTGGGTAGGTAACTTCGACGGGCGACCAAACCCCGCGTTCATCGGCGCCAAAACCGCCGCGCCGCTGTTCTTCCGCATCGCCGACGCCCTGCCCCTGGCCTTGCCCAACGTGCAGATCAAACCCGACAAGCCGCCGCCCGGGCTGATCCGCATCGACGTCTGCGCAGCCTCCGGCGAGTTGCCCAACCGCTGGTGCCCGCAAACCCGCAAGACCTGGTACATCCCCGGCGTCTCACCGATTCGCGTGTCCAACCTGCACCGCCCGGTGCTGATCGACACCCGCACCGGCAAAGCCGCCTGCCCGCCGTTCGACCCGCAGTACACCCGCGAAGAAGTCTTCGAGTTCTGGCCCAGCGACGTACAACGCCTGTACCGCGCCGCCGGCCTGGCTCGACGCACGCCGCCCAGCGTGATGAAAAACTGCCAGCCCAACCGCATCAGCGACCAGAGCGAAGCCCCGCAGATCCGCTCGCCGCTGACCCAGGTGAGCTACCAACTGCGCCTGTCCCAGCCGCAGGAGAGCATTGCGCTGAATGCCAACGCGGCCAGCGACGCGACGACGTTGTACTGGTTTGCCGACCAGACCCTGATCGGCCAAGGCCCGCCGCAATCCACGCTGAATTGGCGACCGGGCAAGTCGGGGGAATATCGGTTGCGGGTCAGTGATGATCAGGGGCGCAGTGCGAGCCGGGGGCTGAGGGTGGAGTTTGTGCCGTGATCGGGCGAACGCGCTTAACCGCTAAGCACTAGTCTCCACGTAGCTCGACTCCCCACCGCCCGTCGCGCCCGACAACCATCCCCACACGAAGCTCAAAGTGGTACGCCCGGCCTGATCCACGCCTACCGTGCCATGCGACCAGCCGGCCAGCAGCTCGCCCTCAAGCGTCAGGCATTGATACAGCAACTCGATGGTATCGGCGCCTGTCACGCGCCCGACCTGCGTGCCCATGCGGATTCGACCGCCTTGGTAAGTGCCGGAAATGGCATCGCTTTCGACAAGGTAATGAAACACCGTGCCGGCACCGGATAGCCCGTGGGCGTTGTTCGCGACCGTAAAGTGGCGATTGTTCAAACGGGCGTGGATTGGGGAGAAGGGAGTGTCCATCGATGTCGCGTCCGTTCGTGGGGCTGGGTCGAGTCTGGAGACCCAGCGGTGAATTTAGAGAATTAAAACTGTCGCGGGAGCATCACGGTTTTTGCGGCCTGCAGACTCGTTGAGAGGAATCGCAAAACTGTCGCAACCACCTAAAATGCCAATCCGGACGGATACGATAGAGAATTAAAACTGTCTCAGCCAGTAACGACGCGGCTTTCACGTAGTTTTGTCAGCACCGACGGCTGGTCAGCCGCCGGACCAAGAGTCATCGACGAGGAAGGCGCTGAGGCAGAGAGTTGAACCTGCGTTTCTACTCTCCCTTTAAGTCGCTGAAGGGAATGATTTCTGTTGGCGGCGTCACCGTACCAAGTGGTTTGCGCCAGTAACCCACGCTATGCCATTGGCCGTATTTGTACCCAACCTCAGGGTAGGTGCCGATGTGGGTGAAGCCTAGCGCTTCATGAATACCTATGCTTCCCGCATTGGGTAAGGCGATGCCGGCATAGGCTGCATGAAACCCCTGTTTCTCTAGGACTGGTAGAAGCTGCTGATAAAGGGCACGACCAACCCCTTTTCGGTGCACTGACGGGTCGACATACACGGTGACATCCACCGACCAACGATAGGCTTCCCTGGCTCGATGCTGGCTGGCATAAGCGTATCCAACGACCTTGCCGTCCATCTCTGCTACCAGATAGGGATACGTTGGCAGTGTTGCGGCTATTCGTGCTGCCATCTCATCGACAGTCGGTGGCGTCAGCTCAAACGAAATGACCGTGTCCAAAACCATCGGCGCATAGATAGCCTGGATGTCAGAGGCATCAGCGGGTGTAGCAACCCTCACTTTATAATTCATGTCTTTCCTTGCTGCCCCTTAAAGAACCGCGTTTGAAGGGCTGAACCACCTAGGCCCAGCCCTTCAGAATGTCGCGATAGAACCGTGAACTTTGCCTCAGACGGGCTCACCACATCCACGAACCGTAGAGAGCACCGTTCACTGAATTGGTAGCTTCTGCTCGTGGAGACCAGGCTGCGGGATATCCACTACGACCTCTTTACCACCGAGAACCTTCGCCAGGAACAGCGCCGTCAGCCCACCGAAAAACTGCGCAATGATGAATGGCGGTACGTCTGATATCCGTATCCCCGAGAATGTATCGGTGAATCCGCGAGCAATCGTCACCGCCGGATTCGCAAAGCTCGTAGAGGACGTGAACCAGTAGGCTGCGACAACATACGCGGCAACCACCTGAGGCACTTTTGCTTTGTGATATTTATCGCACAGCAGAATTGTCAGCACCAATCCCGACGTTGCCAGGTACTCACTGAACCACTGCGACGGCCCTGTGCGAATGTGATGGGAGAACTCGATCACAGGCAGCTCGAACATGAAATGCGCAGCGAATACCCCGAAGATTGCACCCGTTGTTTGAGCCGCCACGTAGGGGCCCAGTTGCTTACTGCTCAGTCCTCCGCGCAAATAATCGACTACAGAGACCACCGGGTTGAAGTGCGCACCGGAAAAAGTGGAGAAGCACACGATCAGTACATACAAGCTCGCGCCAGTTGCCAGCGCATTGGCAAGAAGCGCTAGCGCATCGTTACCGTTCGCCAGGCGCTGACCCATGACTCCAGAACCAACTACGGTGCACAGCAGAACTGCTGTACCGAGAAACTCAGCCAAGATCTTCCGTGAAGTACTCATTGGATAGGCCTATGAGGAGAGATTTGAGGGGTAGCGGCTACTGAGCTGGCTCGTAGCCGCAGACGCTGTTACGAGCAGCAGGACTTGGGCTTGACGGGCTGACTCCCTTCCACGACATACAGCGCATCGTCTGCGGAAAGGTAGGCATCTCCTGCGGCCAGCTCCGTAGGCACACCGCGCTTGTAAACCCTGCCGCTATCACCGGTGAGTTCAAGCCCAGGCCCTCGGTAGATCACCGTCACAGTCTTCCCGCTCTGAACTTCAGGCTTGGTACCAGTAACAGTGACGGAGTAGAACCGGACAGAGCCTATTCGCTTGGTTGAGGCGTCGTTCCTCGCCTCAATCTTTATTCCCGTCAGACCGACTTCTTGAAGCTGCTTGTAGAAGTCCTGTTCTTGAAGCACGCCGGAGTAGCAGGCCGACCACAGCTTAGTGTCTCGTTTCAACTCATCAGGAATGGCGATATCTGAAACGTTGTCAGAAATTGCAAAGCGTCCGCCTGGTTTCAGTACCCGAAAAATTTCGGCGAAAACATTCTGCTTTTCGGTCTCGCCAACCAGATTGATCACGCAGTTAGAGATCACCAGATCGACAGACTGGCTGTCGATAAGAGGCTTGGACTCGGAGCTATCGCTGATGAACTGTTCGAAGTTTTTCCACGATGCCCAATCAGCACAAGGTTCCGAACGCAGACGCTCTTCGGCGAGCTCCTGATCGACTTTCAGGTTGCTCGCGGATGCCTTGTAGAAGCGCAATGGTGCGCCATCCGTCGCTTTCTGAAAGGCATTCGCTTCTTCACGAGCGATCTGCAACATGCTTGGATTGATGTCGATACCAAAGACTGCACCCTTACTGCCGGCGATTTGGGCAGCTACATAACAATTCAGACCAGCCCCTGACCCCAAGTCCAGGACGACATCACCCTCACGCACATACTTGGTCGGGTTACCGCACCCGAAGTTGGCCTCGATGATTCGCTTCGGAATGTTTTTCAGGTACTGGGCACCATAAGCGTCGCTGCAGCAGCTCTCAGTGAGTTGCGATTCAAGGACAACGTTGCCGTTGCTCAACGCCTCGTTGTAGTCGGCGATGATTGTGTTTTCAATTGCAGAAGTCATTACTCACATCTCCGGATTAGCAGCACGAAGTACCATCAGCGCAGCACGATTCCTCGGCAGAGCCTGCGATGGGCACAAGCCCTTTGGTGACCTTGGGATCTCGAACTGAAGGCGTGTTGCAGTCGAAGAAGCCGCTCTTGTCCAAGGCTGGCTCGACATAGCAACGCACTGGGATGAATTGGCCTTGGTAAGGCGCGGACATCAGCAGATTGAAGGTCTTTTCGCACACCGCTGTACGGACGCCGCGCTGGTAGGTATGGCCGTCGTCGTCGACGGTATGTTTCCAGGGGCCTTTGTAGATAACGGCATGCCCCTGGTCGAGGCACACGCCGGCCTTACCCTTGTACGCGCTCACGGTGAACAGTCGGAACTCAATGCCGTCCTGAATGGAGACAGGCACCTCGGAAGCGAGCTCATAGGTGATTCCATGGAAGCCCGCCTCGCAGAGCTGCTCGGCAATAGCAGACTCAGTTAGCGAGTGCTTGCACTCCAAACCTTCCACAGTAAAGGTACGGAGAGAAACGGCTTCCTCATCAGACAGAATCGCCGGGAATAACAGTCGGCCATGACGTTGCAGTCGCTCATAGAGCGATTGCGCGATTCGGCCAAACTCGGGCTCAGCGTTGAAGCCTTCCCAATAAATGTTCGCGAACAAGGTCGCGTCGGCATCATGCATGTTCGGGCTGAACACTTTGCCCTGACCCTGCCCTAACTGGGTGGCGAGTTCTTCATTTCGGTTCGCAGAGCAAATGAAAAGCGTGTTCTTGCGATCCTTCAGCGTTCGGTTTAATGACTCGTTATGCGCACGCCATGCAATATAGCCCGGCACCTGGAGACCATCAGTTTGGTTGGCCAGCCTGAGAGCTGCCTGCAACAAAGTAAGTGACGACATCTTTTATCTCCTTAGCATTTCAGGCAGCAGCGTTTGAACACACCCTCTTCCGGCGGTGTGACCGAGTCCATGAAGAGCTTGTCCAGGCGAGAGTCCGAATGCTGCCAGTCGAAGTGAAATTCGTGCTCCTCCAACTGCAACTCCTTCACCGTGTCGTTGTTAAGCAACGGTGTGCCTTTATAGAGATGCAGCCGAGTCTCAAACTGGATGGGGTCGACGATGTTCTCCAACTCGTTGCGAGCAATGAAATCGTGCAGCTCGGCCATGTCCTCAAGGCTCACCCAAGGGTTGAACGTGATGAAGGTCGGATTAACCTTGACGCCGGCCTCCTTCAGGAACGCCAACGCCTCCTCGATCATGGGCACGTTCATTTCCTTGAAGACCTGATCGAGAACTTCCTGCTTGGGGAACTCCAACGCGGTGGTGATGAAAGCAAGCCCGAGCTGCCCCATTTCCTTGATGGCGTCTTTGTTCTCCAGAATATGATCCACGCGAGTGGTGAAGTCGTACGTGAGGTCGGGGAATTGCGAATGCAGAGTCCGGATGATTTTCAAACCGTGCTTCTTGGCATTAAAAAAATCGGCATCCGTGAAGGTGAGGTGAGTCATTCCCTGTGCGACGAGGTTCGCCACGTCGCGCTCTACACGATCGTCGGAGACCAAAAGCACCTTGCCGTCGTAGGCTGCATACACGGAACAGTAGGAACACTTGTGGTGACATCCGCGTGACCCTTCGACTCCACCCACAACTTTCTTTTCGCCGAGCAGCTTCTCCAGCTGAGGTTGCGGGTATTTGTGTAGAGGCGGTGCCAAGTCCCTGCGCGGCAGGCGGAACCCGTCACGGATCAACTGAGGCACCACAATCTCACTGGAAAGGCCGCGAGTCCGATCGATCACTCCGCGCAGATCTTGTTCCTGTTCGCCACTCAGGTGTTTAGCCAAGCTGACAATGGGTTTTTCCCACTCGCCGGCGATCGCATAGTCACCGTATTTGGAGGCCAGGCTTTTTGCATTGATGGTCGCGTATTGACCGAAGAAGCAAATTTTCTGGGAGGGCTTCGCCTCTTTAAGCTGCTTGGCCAACTGCGTTCCCGCAGTCAGAGAGTCAAAAAGCGGTACGCAGATGAAGACCAAATCTGCATCGCTGAATCTCTCTAGGGAAAGCCCCTCAACGTAGATATCGATCAGCTGCGCGTCGATATCTGCATCGAGTAGAGCTGTTGTAGCAGATATCGCGTTGAGCGGTTGATACCCCCCTTCGAATGTACTTGCGACCAGGTACTTCATTCTCTTTCTCCTTGAGCTCAGGCACGACGATTCGGTGACTGGAGTCACTGATGGTTTTGTAGGAGTTCGAAGTTAAAGCGAGATCAGCAGAAGAACTGCCAGACCTATCAATGCTTGTAGAACTGAACCGGCAGTCACCAAGCGCATATACCTGCCGGTACTGTATTCGGGGAAAGCGTCCGATTTGACCAGCCAGTAATAGCTGTCGTTAGGGAGAATGGCGACGAAGGATCCCAGGCACACGGCGAACGTGACGCTCATCAAATCCACTCCGCTGGACGCCAGGATCGGAGAAAGAACAGGAGGGATGGCAGCAAAGGTCGCAAGCGAAGAACCATTCAGAGTTTTGAATACCGCTGCCAGTAGGAATACCCCAACCAAAATGTGTGTGGTGCTACCCGATGCGCTGAATGCCTGCTGAATCAGGTCCTTGGGAAGCACCAGACCGAGGGCTTGGCCCAACGCAGACGCACAGCCGATCGTAAACAATAGCGAGCTGGTTCTACGCATCGCTTTGGACAGCAGATCTTGAACCTCACCAGGTTTGCAGCTAACTGCGATCAACAGCGATGTGGCGATCAGCGCCCCTGCGGGAGTAGTGAAGAACTCGATTACGGAGTGCTGGTTTTTGGGAATGACGTAGCCGGTGATCAGGAGCACGAAAAATACAGCCAGAGGGAGAATGACTCTGATAATGGAGTCCTGAGGCGCGGCTGAGTCAGTAAAATCGCTTGGGGATGAAAAGTCTGAGCGTGTCGTCCAGTAAGTCCAGATCGTCCCGGCCACCCAGGTAACGACTGTAAGCAGCAGCCCTAAATACAGAAATTTCGGATCATGAGTATTGGCCCCCAACCCGATCCCAATGATCAGCGGGCCAGCGGGCATCAGAAGCTTGAACCCCGAGTAGCAGCCGATCGCAATGTACTTCCTGTGTTGCCCCGCAATGGGAGCAAGAGAGGCATAAGCTGTATCGGGGCATACCATCCCAGCACCCAGCAGGGGTGACAGAGAGATACCGAATTTTCCGAAGGAAGCGCTTCCCTGCGTCGAGATCCAGCCAGCAATGAAAAACGCGCTCAGGATCACGATGGCGAAATAGCCGAGATTGTTTCCGAATCCTTTGCTCAGCGATTGGAATACGTCACCGCTGCTTGTGCCGGCAAGAAGGGGGATCAGTATTGCACCCAGTAGCATCGCGACAGGGAGAGGAATGGAAACGCTGCTCCATAGGTTCCGTAACCGGGAGCCTGTTTTCGTCCTAAGCGCTTCTACCAACATCCATGTACCTCCAAGCATTACCGGAACCGCCTCTGAAAGGTCCGTGAACCTTGTCTCTAATTCACAATCGCAAAATACGTTGCGCCTCGCAACCAATATTTTGGAACAATTTTTCTGGCCGTTATGCCCAAAAATATGTGTCGCTACGACTGCTAAGGTGTTATTAGCGTTTTCCCGGAATTGCGAGCCGAGTGCTATGCCAAAGAACGATCAGATCGACCAGGATGCCGAACAGCTCTATGAAGCGCTGAGTCATTTGGTTCGCGTGTACCAGTTTCGTGACAGAGATCGCAGCTGCTGCGAAGGTCTATCCGTCACTCAATGCTACGCGCTTGAGCATGTGATAAAGGCTGGGCCTGTTCGCGTTCAATCGCTGGCCAGCGAGCTTTTTCTCGATAAGAGCAACGCCAGCCGGCTGGTTGATTCACTTGCCAAACAAGGGCTCGTTCGCCGTGTACCCGACGCAACTGACGGCCGCGCCTTGGCGATCACCGTGACGCCAGAAGGCGCGACCCTCTATGAGAGTATTCGCTCGGATTTGGTGAGTGAAGCTCGCAACCTGGCCTGCGATTTGTCGAAAGAAGCACGTTACGGGGCGATCGAAATGCTTCGTCGTTTCGCCAAAGCAACCGAACAACGCTGCGGTCTGAAAGACCCTAGCCGTGACGAGTATTTGCCAAGCAAATGCTGTTGAATTAGTAGGCTGTGCTCCTCTCTCTGACGTTTTCACCGACTCTCGGTCGAAAACGTTTCAGAGCCAAATCACCGATCTTCTGTGTACGGGAAGACAACGGGCGTGCGACCGCAAGAATCGCGAAAACTCGTGAAGAGGTCCATGTGTGTCGGCGCCGATGCCGAGGTGACCCAGTTGCCGAGATTTCACTGCCCCAGCCTGACTCCTCGTGAATCATTGTCTGTGCTGGATTTTGCAGGTTTGGAGATGGTGCAGTCTTGCGTCGGCAGCTGGGTCAATCCAGGGGCAGCGCCAACAAACGTGGGAGCTTATGGGTGATGGAACGCTTAGCAAGAGCCGTTATGTGAGGTCTCACCGGCTCCTGCGACAGCTTTAATTCTCTAAAACCAAGCGGGCCTCCAGGCGCTTGCCGTATTACTCCACCGTCACCGACTTCGCCAGGTTGCGCGGCTGGTCAACGTCGGTGCCCTTGAGCACGGCGACGTAGTACGACAGCAATTGCAGCGGGAGGGTGTAGAGGATCGGCGACAGGGTGTCGTGGATGTGCGGCATGTTGATGACGTAGGTGCCTTCGCCGTTGACCATGCCGGCTTTCTCGTCGGCGAAGACGATCAATTGGCCGCCACGGGCGCGCACTTCCTGCAGGTTGGACTTGAGCTTCTCCAGCAGTTCGTTGTTCGGCGCGACGGTGACCACTGGCATGTCGTCATCCACCAGGGCCAATGGGCCGTGTTTCAGCTCGCCGGCCGGGTAGGCTTCGGCGTGGATGTACGAAATTTCCTTGAGCTTGAGGGCGCCTTCCATCGCCACCGGGTATTGCGCACCACGGCCGAGGAACAGGGTGTGGTTCTTGTCGGCGAACAGCTCGGCGACTTTTTCTACGGTGCTGTCCATCGCCAGCGCTTCGCCGAGGCGGGTCGGCAGGCGGCGCAGTTCTTCCACCAGGGTGGCTTCGACGCCGGGGGCCAGGGTGCCGCGCACTTGGCCCAGGGACAGGGTCAGCAGCAGCAGGCCGACCAGTTGGGTGGTGAAGGCTTTGGTAGAGGCGACACCGATTTCGCGACCGGCCTGGGTCAGCAGGGTCAGGTCGGACTCACGCACCAGGGAGCTGATGCTGACGTTGCAGATCGCCAGGCTGGCGAGGAAGCCGAGCTCTTTGGCGTTGCGCAGGGCGGCCAGGGTGTCGGCAGTTTCACCGGACTGGGAGATGGTCACGAATAGGCTGTCGGGCTGCACCACCACCTTGCGGTAACGGAACTCGCTGGCGACTTCGACCTGGCACGGAATACCGGCCAGTTCTTCCAGCCAGTAACGCGCAACCATCCCGGCGTGGTAGCTGGTGCCGCAGGCCACGATCTGGACGTTGCGCACCTTGGCGAACAGCTCAGCGGCTTGCGGACCGAAGGCGTTGACCAGTACTTGCTTGTCGCCAAGGCGACCTTCCAGGGTGCGTTGCACCACGGCCGGTTGCTCGTGGATTTCCTTGAGCATGAAGTGGCGGAACGCGCCCTTGTCGGCCGCTTCGGCGCCGTCGCGGTATTGCACGGCTTCGCGCTCGACGGAATTGCCGTTTACGTCCCAGATCGCCACGCTGTCACGGCGGATGTCGGCAATATCGCCTTCTTCCAGGTACATGAAGCGGTCGGTGACCTGGCGCAGGGCCAGTTGGTCGGAGGCGAGGAAGTTTTCCCCCAGGCCCAGGCCGATCACCAACGGGCTGCCACTGCGTGCGGCAACGACGCGGTCGGGTTGGCTCGCGCAGATCACGGCCAGGCCGTAGGCGCCGTGCAGTTCCTTGACCGTGGCCTTGAGGGCGGTGGTCAGGTCGCTGTAGTCCTTGAGCTTGTGGTTGAGCAGGTGGGCGATGACTTCGGTGTCGGTGTCCGAGGTGAACACGTAACCCAGGCCCTTCAACTGTTCACGCAGCACTTCGTGGTTTTCGATGATGCCGTTGTGTACCACGGCCACGTCGCCGGAGAAGTGCGGGTGGGCGTTACGTTCGCACGGCGCACCGTGGGTGGCCCAACGGGTGTGGGCGATGCCCAGGCGGCCGACCAGCGGTTCGCCGGCCAGGGCTTGGTCCAACTCGCTGACCTTACCCGGACGACGCAGGCGCTCGAGCTTGCCGGCGTTGGTGAAGACCGCCACACCGGCGCTGTCATAGCCGCGGTATTCCAGGCGTTTGAGGCCTTCGATCAGGATAGGGGTGATGTTACGTTCAGCGACTGCGCCAACAATGCCACACATGGTGTTTCTCCTAGATGATTGCCGCGCATATCAGCGTAATGCCGCGGGCTTGGATCTGGTCGCGGGCCTCATGCGGCAGGCGATCATCGGTGATCAGGGTATGGACGCTGCTCCAGGGCAGTTCCAGGTTGGGAATCTTGCGGCCGATCTTGTCGGATTCGACCATCACCACCACTTCACGGGCGACCTCGGCCATCACGCGGCTCAGGCCCAGCAGTTCGTTGAACGTGGTGGTGCCGCGCTGCAGATCGATGCCGTCGGCGCCGATGAACAGTTGATCAAAGTCGTAGGAACGCAGCACCTGCTCGGCAACCTGGCCCTGGAACGAGTCCGAATGCGGGTCCCAGGTGCCACCGGTCATCAGCAGCACCGGCTCGTGTTCCAGCTCGCTCAAGGCGCGGGCCACGTGCAGGGAGTTGGTCATCACCACCAGGCCGGGCTGGTGGCCCAGTTCGGGGATCATGGCGGCGGTGGTGCTGCCGCTGTCGATGATGATGCGGGCGTGCTCGCGCAGGCGCATCACGGCGGCACGCGCGATGGCGCGCTTGTAGGCCGAGATGGGCTGGGCGGGGTCGCCGACGAGTTCCTGGGGCATGGTGATCGCGCCACCGTAACGGCGTAACAACAGGCCGTTGCTTTCGAGGGCGGCCAGGTCCTTGCGGATGGTGACTTCCGAGGTTTCGAAACGCTTGGCCAATTCGTCCACGCTGACTTCGCCCCGTTCATTGAGCAAGGTCAGGATGTTGTGGCGTCTTTGGGGTGTATTTCGTTTCGACATGGTGATTATAAGTTTCGTTTCGAAAGATAACGAAGGCAATAGAAACCTATAGGCGAAAGTTCGTCAAGCAGCATTTTTTCAAACAACGCACACCGAATATGGGAGGGGGCTTGCCCCCGATAGCAGTGTGTCAGTCATTAAGTGCTTTGACTGGACCGTCGCCATCGGGGGCAAGCCCCCTCCCACATTGGAGTTTTGCTGTCAGTGAGACTGTGGATAACTCAGCTCTTTTTGATTTTGACCGGGCGTTTCCAACCGTCGATGTTGCGCTGGCGGGCGCGGGCTACGGCTAGTTGGGACTTATCCACATCCTGATTGATGGTTGAGCCGGCAGCGGTGTTCGAGCCATCGCCAATAGTCACTGGGGCAATCAGCGAATTGTTGGAGCCGATGAATACGTCTTCACCAATAGTGGTCTGGTATTTGTTGGCGCCATCGTAGTTGCAGGTGATGGTGCCGGCGCCGACGTTGGTCCGCGCGCCAATCACCGCATCGCCCAGGTACGTCAGGTGGCCGGCCTTGGCGCCTTCGCCCAGATGGGCGTTTTTCAATTCGACAAAGTTACCCACATGGGCTTTGGCTTCCAACACGCTGCCCGGACGCAACCGTGCAAACGGACCGGCATCGCTGCCCTCACCCATCACCGCACCGTCGAGATGGCTGTTAGCCTTGATCACCACACCCTTGCGCAAGGTGCTGTCCTTGATCACGCAGTTCGGGCCAATCACCACATCGTCTTCAATGATCACGCGACCTTCAAGAATCACGTTGATGTCGATCAGCACGTCGCGGCCCACGGTGACTTCACCACGTACATCAAAGCGCGCCGGGTCGCGCAGGGTCACGCCCTGGGCCATCAGGCGGCGGCCTTCGCGCAGTTGGTAGTGGCGCTCCAGTTCGGCCAATTGCTTGCGGTCGTTGGCGCCCTGCACTTCCATCGGGTCGTGGGGCTGTTCGGTGGCGACCAGCAAGCCATCGTTGACGGCCATTTCGATCACGTCGGTCAGGTAGTACTCGCCCTGGGCGTTGTTGTTGGACAGACGGCTCATCCAGTCCGCCAGGCGATTGGCCGGTACCGCAAGAATCCCGGTGTTGCCTTCGGTGATGGCGCGCAGGGCGTCGCTGGCATCTTTGTGCTCGACGATGGCCGCGACCTTGCCGTCGGCGTCGCGCACGATGCGGCCGTAGCCGGTAGGGTCATCGAGTTCGACGGTGAGCAGGCCCATCTGGCCAGGCACGACGTGCTTGAGCAGGCGTTGCAGGGTTTCCACTTCGATCAGGGGCACGTCGCCGTAGAGGATCAGCACCGTGTCGGCTTTGATGAACGGCACGGCTTGGGCGGTTGCGTGGCCGGTGCCCAGTTGCTTGTCTTGCAATACGAAATTCAGGTCTTCCGCGGCCAAGCGCTCACGCACCACATCGGCACCGTGGCCGATGACGACGTGGATGCGTTGCGGGGCCAGTTGCCGGGCGCTGTGGATAACATGGCCAAGCATAGAGTTACCGGCCACCGGATGCAGCACCTTGGGCAAGGCCGAGCGCATGCGGGTGCCCTGGCCTGCGGCGAGAATGACGATTTCTAGAGACATGAATGGCTACCAATCCTGGGCGGTCCGGCTTCAGACCAGAGAAGTGTTTTGCAAAAAAAGAAAAAGGGTAGCCGAGGCTACCCTTTTTAATCAATCACGCATGAGGCTTAACGGCTTAGCCGCCAAACTTCTTGCGGATCTGCTGGACGGTACGCAGCTGAGCTGCGGCCTCGGCCAGACGAGCGGCAGCAGAACCGTAGTCGAAATCTGCGCCTTTTTCGTTCAGGGCCTTCTCGGCGGCCTTGACGGCTGCCTGAGCGGAGGCTTCATCCAGGTCAGCAGCACGTTGCACGGTGTCGGCAAGTACCTTGACCATGTTCGGCTGAACCTCGAGGTAACCACCGGAGATGTAAAACACCTCCCGGTCCCCGCCTTGCTTGGTCAGAGTGATCGGACCTGGCTTCAAACTGGTGATCAACGGCGCGTGGCCCATGGCAATACCCAGGTCACCGAGTTCGCCGTGTGCAATCACCATTTCTACCAGACCGGAGAAGATTTGCCCTTCCGCGCTGACGATATCGCAATGGACTGTCATAGCCATCTGATTGCCTCAACCTGATGAGCGCCCGTTGCCGGGCGCCGGGATTACAGTTTCTTGGCTTTCTCGATCGCTTCTTCGATGCCGCCGACCATGTAGAACGCTTGTTCTGGCAGGTGGTCGTAGTCACCGTTGAGGATGCCTTTGAAGCCAGCAATGGTGTCTTTCAGGGAAACGTATTTACCCGAGGCACCGGTGAAGACTTCAGCCACGAAGAACGGCTGCGACAAGAAGCGCTGGATCTTACGAGCGCGGGATACCAACTGCTTGTCGGTTTCCGACAGCTCGTCCATACCCAGGATCGCAATGATGTCCTTCAGTTCTTTGTAACGCTGCAGCACGTACTGAACGCCGCGAGCGGTGTCGTAGTGCTCCTGGCCGATCACGTTCGGGTCCAGTTGGCGCGAAGTCGAGTCGAGTGGATCGACCGCTGGGTAGATACCCAGGGAAGCGATGTCACGGGACAGAACGACGGTGGCGTCCAAGTGGGCGAAGGTGGTCGCTGGCGACGGGTCGGTCAAGTCATCCGCAGGTACGTATACCGCTTGGATCGAAGTGATCGAACCTTCCTTGGTCGAAGTGATACGTTCTTGCAGAACGCCCATCTCTTCAGCCAGGGTCGGCTGGTAACCTACTGCCGAAGGCATACGGCCCAGCAGTGCGGATACTTCAGTACCGGCCAGGGTGTAACGATAGATGTTGTCGACGAACAGCAGAACGTCGTTACCTTCGTCACGGAACTTCTCGGCCATGGTCAGGCCAGTCAGAGCTACGCGCAGACGGTTTCCCGGCGGCTCGTTCATCTGACCGTAAACCAGTGCCACTTTGTCCAGAACGTTGGAGTCCTTCATCTCGTGGTAGAAGTCGTTACCCTCACGAGTACGCTCACCCACACCGGCGAACACGGAATAACCGCTGTGCTCGATGGCGATGTTACGGATCAGTTCCATCATGTTTACGGTCTTGCCTACACCGGCACCACCGAACAGACCGACTTTACCGCCCTTGGCGAACGGGCAAACCAGGTCGATAACCTTGATGCCGGTTTCCAGCAGGTCGTTGCCGCCAGCTTGTTCCGCGAACGAAGGTGCTGGACGGTGAATGCCCCAGCGCTCTTCGGTGTCGATCGGGCCAGCTTCGTCAATCGGGTTACCCAGAACGTCCATGATCCGGCCCAGGGTCGCTTTACCGACCGGTACGGAGATGGCAGCGCCAGTGTCCAGAACACCCAGACCGCGCTTCAAGCCCTCGGTGGAACCCATTGCAATGGTACGAACCACGCCGTCGCCCAGCTGCTGCTGAACTTCCAGAGTGGTGCCTGCATCGCTTTGTACTTTCAAAGCGTTGTAGATGCTCGGTACGCTGTCGCGTGGAAATTCCACGTCGATAACGGCGCCGATGATTTGAACGATACGTCCGCTACTCATAGCTGGATCCTCTGAATATTTGAACCGTTAAACCGCGGCAGCGCCGCCGACGATTTCCGAGATCTCTTGGGTGATCGCAGCCTGACGCGCCTTGTTGTAGATCAGCTGCAAATCGCTGATCAGATCACCGGCGTTATCGGTAGCGTTTTTCATCGCGATCATCCGCGCCGCTTGTTCAGCTGCGTTGTTCTCGACCACCGCCTGGTACACCTGCGACTCCACGTAGCGCACCATCAAGCCGTCAAGCAGCTCTTTGGCGTCTGGTTCGTAGAGGTAGTCCCAGTGGTGCTTGAGTTCCTGATCCGGAGTCGCCACCAGTGGAATCAATTGCTCCACGGTTGGCTGCTGGGTCATGGTGTTGATGAACTTGTTGGATACCACGGACAGTCGATCAATCCGACCTTCCAGGTACGCATCCAGCATCACCTTCACACTGCCGATCAAATCATTGATCGACGGCTCTTCACCCAGGTGGCTGATAGCTGCAACGACGTTACCGCCGAAGCTGCGGAAAAAGGCCGCACCCTTGCTACCAACTACACACAGATCGATCTCGACGCCGTTTTCGCGGTTTACCGCCATGTCCTTGACCAGGGCCTTGAACAGGTTGGTATTCAAACCACCGCACAAACCACGGTCACTGCTCACAACCACATAACCCACACGCTTAACTTCGCGGTCGATCATGAACGGGTGGCGGTATTCCGGGTTGGCGTTGGCCAGATGCCCAATTACCTGGCGGATACGCTCCGCATAAGGACGGCTAGCCGACATGCGCATTTGTGCCTTGCGCATTTTGCTGACCGCCACTTTTTCCATGGCGCTGGTAATTTTTTGCGTGCTTTTGATGCTCGCAATCTTACTGCGAATCTCTTTTGCGCCTGCCATGTAACACCTATCAGGTTAGCAAGCGGGAGCCTTGCGGCTCCCGCTGCGGCTTACCAGGTTTGGGTGGCCTTGAACTTCTCGATACCGGCTTTCATGCCAGCGTCGATATCGTCATTGAAGTCACCCTTCACGTTGATCTTCGCCATCAATTCGGCGTGATCGCGGTTGAAGTAAGCAATCAGCGCTTGTTCAAAGCTGCCGACCTTGGCGATTTCAACGTCGGTCAGGAACCCACGCTCAGCGGCATACAGCGACAACGCCATGTCAGCGATCGACATTGGGGCGTATTGCTTCTGCTTCATCAGCTCGGTAACGCGCTGACCATGCTCAAGTTGCTTACGGGTCGCTTCGTCCAGGTCAGAAGCGAACTGGGCGAATGCCGCCAGTTCACGGTACTGAGCCAGAGCGGTACGGATACCACCGGAGAGCTTCTTGATGATCTTGGTCTGAGCGGCACCACCCACACGGGATACCGAAACACCGGCGTTCACTGCAGGGCGGATGCCCGAGTTGAACATGGCCGATTCCAGGAAGATCTGACCGTCGGTGATGGAAATCACGTTGGTCGGAACGAACGCGGAAACGTCGCCAGCCTGGGTTTCGATGATCGGCAGTGCGGTCAGGGAACCGGTTTTGCCGGTCACTGCGCCGTTGGTGAACTTCTCTACGTATTCTTCCGAAACGCGGGATGCGCGTTCCAGCAGACGGGAGTGGAGATAGAACACGTCGCCTGGGTAGGCTTCACGGCCTGGTGGACGGCGCAGCAGCAGGGAAATCTGGCGGTAAGCCACTGCTTGCTTGGACAGATCGTCATAAACGATCAGCGCGTCTTCACCGCGGTCGCGGAAGAATTCGCCCATGGTGCAACCGGAGTACGGTGCCAGGAATTGCAGCGCAGGAGATTCCGAAGCACTGGCAGCCACGATGATCGTGTTGGCCAGGGCGCCGTTTTCTTCCAGTTTGCGAACCACGTTGGCGATGGTCGATTGTTTCTGACCGATCGCTACGTAGACGCAGTAAATGCCGCTGTTCTTCTGGTTGATGATCGCGTCGATCGCCAGAGCGGTTTTACCGATCTGACGGTCACCGATGATCAGCTCACGCTGGCCACGGCCGACTGGGATCATGGCATCGACAGCCTTGTAGCCAGTCTGTACAGGCTGGTCTACCGACTTACGCCAGATCACGCCTGGAGCAACTTTCTCGACCGCATCGGTCTCGGTGTTGTTCAGCGGACCTTTGCCGTCAACTGGGTTACCCAGTGCGTCGACTACGCGACCCAGCAGTTCCTTACCAACCGGAACCTCCAGGATGCGGCCGGTGCACTTGGCGCTCATGCCTTCAGCCAGACTGGTGTACGCGCCCAATACAACGGCACCTACGGAGTCTTGCTCCAGGTTGAGGGCCATACCGTAGACGCCGCCCGGAAACTCGATCATCTCGCCGTACATGACGTCGGCCAGACCGTGAATCCGCACGATGCCGTCAGATACGCTGACGACAGTGCCTTCGTTACGGGCTTGGGAGGTCACATCGAGCTTGTCGATGCGGCCCTTGATAATTTCACTTATTTCGGAAGGATTGAGTTGCTGCATTGCTCTGCTGCCCCTTCAAACTCAAGATTTCAATGCTTCGGCAAGGCTCGCGAGTTTGCCGCGAACCGAGCCATCGATAACCAGGTCGCCGGCGCGAATGACAATGCCCCCAATGAGGGATTTGTCTTCCGCAACTTGCAGGCGCACTTCCCGGTCGAGTCGTGCACTGAGAACCTTGGCGAGTTTGTCTTGCTGTTCTTGGTTCAATGCAAAAGCACTGGTCACTTCAACGTCTACCGACTTCTCTTGCTCGGCCTTGTACAGGTCGAACAGAGCGGCAATCTCCGGCAGAAGCGGGAGACGGTCGTTTTCGGCAACGACGTGGATGAAGTTCTGCACTTTCACATCGAACTTGTCGCCGCACACGTCAATAAACGTGGCGGCCTTGTCTGCGCTCGTCAGGCGCGGGGCCTTGAGCACGCGCTGCATGGTGTCGTCTTGTGACACTGCTGCAGCCAGGCCGAGCATGGCTGACCAAGAGGCCAGCTGCTGGTGGGCCTGGGCGTGCTCGAAGGCTGCCTTAGCGTAAGGTCGGGCCAACGTGGTCAGTTCTGCCATGATCGCCCTCGCTTAAATTTCAGCAGCCAGTTTATTAACCAGCTCCGCGTGCGCGTTTTGATCGATTGTGGCACCGAGGATCTTCTCGGCACCGCCGACCGCCAGAGCACCCAATTGGGCACGCAGCGCGTCTTTGACGCCGTTCAGTTCCTGTTCGATCTCGGCATGAGCCGAAGCCTTCACACGGTCAGCTTCGACGCGGGCTTTTTCAACAGCCTCTTCGACGATCTGGTTGCCGCGCTTCTTGGCTTGCTCAATGATTTCAGCTGCCTGTGCTTTAGCATCGCGCAGTTGATGACCCACTTTCTCTTGGGCCAACTCCAGGTCGCGAGCTGCACGGCTGGCAGCGTCCAAACCATCCGCGATCTTCTTCTGACGTTCGTGCAAAGCCGCGATGACCGGAGGCCACACGAACTTCATGCAAAACACTACAAAAATGAAGAACGCAACGGATTGGCCAATCAGGGTTGCATTAATGTTCACGCCAACACCTCGCTCATTCGTTGTCCATCACCCCAATCAACTCGAAAATTCGAGTGATTAGCCAGCGAGTTGACCAACGAAGGGGTTCGCGAAGGTGAAGAACAGAGCGATACCAACGCCGATCATGGTCACGGCGTCGAGCAGGCCGGCGACGATGAACATTTTAACTTGCAGCATTGGGACCATTTCTGGCTGACGCGCTGCGCCTTCCAGGAATTTGCCGCCAAGCAGGCCGAAACCAATGGCAGTACCCAGGGCGCCCAGGCCGATCAACAGTGCAACAGCGATAGCGGTTAGACCAACTACAGTTTCCATCTTTCCTCCCGACTTTTACGTCGTATGGTTTAGGTTTTTTAGATTTTAAAGCGGTAAAACAAATCGTTTCATAGCCCTTTCAGGCCACCTTCCCGTTTTACCGGGAAGGACATCAGACTAGTCGAGACTGGTCTTAATGGTTCTCTTCGTGCGCCATCGACAGGTAGACGATGGTCAGCATCATGAAGATAAACGCCTGCAGGGTGATGATCAGGATGTGGAACACAGCCCACGCCCACTGCAGAACAATGCCCAGGCCGCTAAGCCAGAGCAGACCGCTGCCGAACATCACAGCGATCAGAATGAACACCAGCTCGCCGGCATACATGTTGCCGAACAGTCGCAAGGCCAGGGAGATCGGCTTGGCAACCAGGGTCACGAATTCCAGCAGGAAGTTCACCGGGATCAGCAGGGCTTGAACGAAGATGTTCTTGCTGCCGAACGGGTGCAGGGTCAGTTCGCCGATGAAGCCGCCGATGCCCTTGACCTTGATGCTGTAGAAAATGATCAACGCGAACACCGACAGGGCCATGCCCAGGGTGGCGTTAGGGTCAGTGGTGGACACCGCACGGAATGGAATGTGGTGATCGCCAGTGATCAGGATGGCCAACTGAGGAATCCAGTCGACCGGAATCAGGTCGACGGCGTTCATCAGGAACACCCAGACGAAGATGGTCAGTGCCAGCGGTGCAATCACCGGGCTACGGCCATGGAAGCTGTCTTTCACGCTGCCATCGACGAATTCGACCAATACTTCAACGAAGTTCTGCAGGGCACCTGGTTGACCGGAAGTCGCCTTCTTTGCCGCCATGCGGAAAATCAGGACGAAGATCAGACCCAATGCGACCGACCAGCCCAGAGTATCCAGGTGGAAAGCCCAGAAGCCCATTTCTTTGGCTTCTGCTGCGGTGTGGGCGAAGCCCCAGCCGCCGTTGGGAAGCTGACCGAAGGTCAGGTTCTGCAAGTGGTGCTGGATATAGCCCGAAGCGGTTGTTTCTGCCATGGTTGCCTCAAACGCCCTAAGGTTTCGAAAGTCTTGTTTTCATTAGCAGGGGAGCGAACCAGTTGACCAGTTGGGTCAACACGAAGACGCCGAATACAGCCAGCGGCGCCAATGGCTTCACACCTGCAAAGGTCAGCGCAAACAGCACTGCCGTCAAAATCAATTTCCCCGCCTCGCCGGCATAAAAGGACCGGACGATAGCCTGGGCTGCTCGGGCGCCGGAAAACCGAAAGGCCCTATGAGCAAAATACATATTGGGCAGCAAGGCTATCAGGCCTCCGCAGAGTCCAGAGTACCCGGCTACGACGCCATGCCAATACCAAAGCGCCAGTGCGGCGATCAGCAAAATGACAAATTGCGCCATTAACACCGGGAAAACCGCCAAGCGATGGAACGACGACGTGTTTGGCGTGCGGGTTTCCACCACTCTTGCTCCTCAATGGTCGGCTGCCGGAAATCAATAACTTGGCATAATTTGTGCCGACAAAATGCGCGCAGAGTATAGGGGCGGTTCTGCCCCTATTCAACTGGTAGGTAGTGATTTCCGATCACGCGCTACATAAGCAAATGTTTCAGCGGATGTGGGCAAGCACGCCCTGAAGCTCATCGAGCGAGTTATAGCCGATGACCAATTGGCCTTTGCCTTTCTTACCATGCCGAATCTGCACCGCAGAGCCCAGGCGCTCGGCCAGGCGCTGTTCGAGACGGGCAATATCCGGATCAGGTTTGGCCGTTTCGACCGGTGCAGGTTTGCCACTGAGCCACTGCCGAACCAGGGCCTCGGTCTGACGAACGGTGAGGCCTCGTGCGACAACGTGTCGCGCCCCTTCAACCTGTTGATTTTCCGGTAAACCGAGCAAAGCACGCGCATGCCCCATTTCCAGGTCGCCATGGGAAAGCATCGTCTTGATGACTTCCGGCAGTGCGATCAGGCGCAGCAGGTTAGACACGGTCACGCGGGATTTACCCACCGCATCGGCCACTTGTTGCTGGGTCAGCTGGAATTCCTGCTGCAAACGCTGCAAGGCGATCGCTTCTTCGATCGGATTGAGGTCTTCGCGCTGAATGTTCTCGATCAACGCCATGGCGATGGCGGTTTCATCCGACACATCGCGCACCATCGCCGGGATGGTTTCCTTGCCAGCCTGTTGGCTCGCGCGCCAGCGACGTTCGCCGGCGATGATTTCAAAGCGGCCGCCGCCAATCGGGCGTACCACGATCGGCTGCATCACACCCTGGGCCTTGATCGAATTGGCCAGTTCTTCCAGCGCCTGGGGGTCCATGTCCCGGCGGGGCTGGTATTTGCCGCGCTGGATCAGGTCCAGCGGCAGATGCTGCAGCTCGCGCTCGTCGGCCTGTACCGCTTGTTCTTCAAGGGTCGTGACAGTCGGACCACTCAGCAGTGCATCCAGTCCACGTCCGAGACCTCGTTTCTTGACGGCCATGGGGTTTCCTTAAGTTGGCTGGGCTGCAGTGGTACGGGAGTTGCGGCGTTGACGACGAACCATCTCGCCGGCCAATGCCAAGTAGGCAATGGCACCACGAGAGGACTTGTCGTAAGCCAGCGCGGGCATGCCATAGCTTGGCGCTTCGGCCAGGCGGATGTTGCGTGGGATCACGGTGTCGTAAAGCTGATCGCCGAAGTGTTCCTTGAGCTGCGCCGACACATCGTTCATCAGGCTCAGGCGCGGGTCATACATGGTCCGCAGCAGCCCTTCGACTTTCAGGTTCGGGTTGAGCAGTTCGGCAATGCGCTTGATGTTATCCACAAGGTCGCTCAAGCCTTCGAGGGCGAAATACTCGCACTGCATCGGAATGATCACGCCATCGGCGGCTACCAGTGCATTGAGCGTCAGCATCGACAACGACGGCGGGCAGTCGATCAAGATGTAATCGTAATTCTCGCGAATCGGCGCCAAGGCGCTGCGCAGACGGCTTTCTTTCATCTGCATTTCCAGCAGAACCACTTCCGCCGCCGTCAAATCGCGGTTGGCCGGCAGCAGTTGATAACCGCCGTGTTCGGAATAGTGCATGGCCTGGGCCAGGTCGCACTCGCCAATCAGCAAGTCGTAGACCGAGTTTTCCAGGCCGTGTTTATCCACACCGCTACCCATGGTGGCGTTGCCCTGTGGATCGAGATCAATCAACAGCACCCGGCGCTTGGTCGCGACCAGGGATGCTGCGAGGTTGATGCAGGTGGTGGTTTTACCCACGCCACCTTTCTGGTTCGCTATCGCGAATACCTTAGCCATTCTTGCTTGTGTTCCCAATCATGCCGTGCGGCGCAGTATCAGCAGATGGCGTTGGCCTTGGCAACCGGGTACGGCCAAGGCGTGTTCGCTATCGAGGTGGAAGTCTGCCGGCAATGCTAGCAGCTCGTCGCTTGGATGAACGCCCTTCATTGCCAGCCAACGGGTGTCACGGTCGCCTAAGTGGCGGGTCCAGTTGCTGAAGTTCTCCATGCTGCTGAAAGCCCGGGAAACAATTCCGTTGAAAGGCTGCGGCGGCGTGAAGGCTTCAACGCGACTGTGGATAACTTGCAGGTTGTCCAGCTTCAGCTCGAGTTTGACCTGAGTCAGGAAGCGGGTCTTCTTGCCGTTACTGTCCAGGCACGTCACTTGCGACTCGGGAAACAGGATGGCCAGGGGAATGCCGGGCATGCCGCCGCCGCTGCCGACGTCGAGCCAGCGGCCGTTTTCGATGAACGGCATCACGCTCAGGCTGTCGAGCAGGTGGCGCGAGACCATTTCGTCGGGATCGCGCACTGCCGTGAGGTTGTAAGCCTTGTTCCATTTGATCAACAGGGCCAGGTAGCCCAGCAGCAACTCATGCTGGGCGGCGCTCAGGTCGACGCCCAACTGGCGCGCTCCTGTGGATAACTCTTCGGCGTGTTGCGAGGTGACCAACGAACTCAAGCGCTTTGCTCCAACTGACGGCCCGCGCCGCGTTTTTTCAAATGAATCATCAACAGCGAAATGGCTGCCGGGGTGACGCCGGGAATACGTGAAGCCTGGCCCAAGGTTTCCGGCCGAGTTATCCCCAGCTTGCTTTGGATTTCTTTCGACAGCCCGGAAATCCCGGTGTAATCGATATCCACAGGCAGCTTGATGTCTTCACTGGCGCGCAGACGAGCGATCTCATCCTGCTGGCGATCAATGTAACCGGCGTACTTGGTTTTGATTTCGACCTGTTCGGCGACCTGTGGATCGTCTGCACCGCCGCCGGTCACTTCAACCAGGCCGGCGTAATCGATTTCCGGACGGGACAGCAGGTTCAGCAGGTTGTACTCGTGGGTCAGCGGCGTGCCGAATTTTTCGGCGATCGCGTCGCCTTGCTCGGTGCCCGGGCGAACCCAGGTGCTTTTCAGGCGTTGCTCTTCCAGGTCGATGCTTTCGCGTTTTTTGCAGAAAGCCGCCCAACGCGCGTCATCCACCAAGCCCAACTCGCGGCCTTTTTCGGTCAGGCGCAGGTCGGCGTTGTCTTCACGCAGGATCAGACGGTATTCCGCCCGCGATGTGAACATTCGGTATGGTTCCTGGGTGCCCAGGGTGATCAGGTCGTCAACCAACACGCCGATGTACGCTTCATCGCGACGCGGGCACCAGCTGTCTTTGCCCTGTGCGCGCAACGCGGCGTTGGTCCCGGCCAGCAAACCTTGGGCGCCGGCTTCTTCGTAACCGGTGGTGCCGTTGATTTGCCCGGCGAAGAATAGACCGCCGATCACCTTGGTTTCCAGGCTGTATTTCAGGTCACGCGGGTCGAAGTAGTCGTACTCGATGGCGTAGCCGGGACGCACGATGTGCGCGTTTTCCATGCCGCGAATCGATTGCACGATCTGGATTTGCACGTCGAACGGCAGGGACGTGGAAATCCCGTTCGGGTACAGCTCGTGAGTGGTCAAGCCTTCGGGCTCGATGAAGACCTGGTGGCTTTCCTTGTCGGCAAAGCGGTGGATCTTGTCTTCGATCGACGGGCAATAACGTGGCCCGATACCTTCGATCACCCCGGAATACATCGGCGAACGGTCGAGGTTCGCCGCGATGATTTCGTGGGTACGGGCGTTGGTGTGGGTAATCCAGCAGCTCACCTGTTTCGGGTGCTGTTCTTTCGAGCCCATGAACGACATCACTGGAATCGGGGTATCGCCGGCCTGCTCGGTCATCACCGAGAAATCTACGGAACGGCCATCGATTCGCGGCGGCGTGCCGGTTTTCAGGCGACCGACCCGCAGCGGCAGTTCGCGCAGGCGTTGTGCCAGGGCAATCGACGGCGGATCGCCGGCTCGGCCACCGGAATAGTTCTGCATGCCGATGTGGATAAGTCCGCCGAGGAAGGTACCGGTGGTCAACACCACGGATTCTGCGAAGAAACGCAGGCCCATCTGGGTGACAACACCGCGTACCTGGTCCTGTTCGACGATCAGGTCATCGGCGGCTTGTTGAAATATCCACAGGTTCGCCTGGTTTTCCAGGGTTTCACGTACCGCCGCCTTGTACAGGATGCGGTCGGCTTGTGCCCGAGTAGCACGCACGGCGGGGCCTTTGCGGCTGTTCAGCACACGAAATTGGATACCACCTTTGTCGGTGGCCATTGCCATGACGCCGCCAAGGGCGTCGATTTCCTTGACCAGATGGCTTTTGCCGATGCCGCCAATGGCAGGGTTGCAACTCATGGCACCAAGGGTTTCCACGTTGTGCGTCAGCAACAGGGTTTTTACGCCCATGCGTGCTGAGGCCAGTGCTGCCTCGGTACCGGCATGACCGCCGCCGATGACGATCACTTCAAAACGGGAAGGGAAATCCACCACGCACCTCGTGCCTGCTTATGTAGGTAATTAGGAATTGATTGGTTGAGCTGGTTTTAGAGCTTTGGCGGCAAGTATAGGGACTTAGCCCTTCCTAAAGAACCCTTTGCACAAAATTTAACCAGCTGTGGATGAATCACAGACAATAGAAATTAAAAGAGAGAAATATATTAAATCTTTGTTTTTATGTTTATTTTTACTGAGCCTACTTTCTGTGGATAGATCTCTACAGCCCTTAATTTACGTTGTGTACAGCGATTCAAAAGTCTGTGGTCATGTGCCCATGAGCGGCGTGGATAAGTGCTCTAAGCCTGTGGATTAAACAGGTGGTTATCCACAGAGGGGTTTTTGCTCAGGTTTCAAGGCCTGTTATCAACCGAGCACAAGGGCGGTTATTCACAGGGCTTAATCCACAGAAATAGACGCACCAACGCAAATTGCGCCCACGGCAAAGCCGCCAATGGCTTGGTCATGGGAGGGAAGCGGTTGAAATAACGGAAACAGACAGGCACGAATGGCCTGTCTGTGGACAACGAAGGATTATTTACCGATACAGAAGCTGGAAAAGATCCGTCCCAGCAGATCATCCGAGCTGAACGCACCGGTGATCTCGCCCAACAGTTGCTGCGCCTGGCGTAAATCCTCAGCCAGCAGCTCACCGGCGCCCGCCAAGGTCAGCTGTGCCCGACCGTGCTCCAGCGCCGTACTGGCATGGCGCAGCGCCTCCAGGTGCCTGCGACGGGCACTGAAACTACTTTCCGAGGTCTGCTCATAGCCCATGCAGGCTTTGAGGTGTTCACGCAGCAACTCCAGACCATCCCCGGCCGACTTGGCGCTCAGGCTGATAGTAACGTGGCCATCCGCGCTGGTTTCCATGGCAATGGCTTCGCCGGTGAGATCGGCCTTGTTGCGGATCAAGGTGACTTTGGCCGGGTCGGGCCGTTGCTCGAGGAATTCCGGCCACAGGGCGAACGGGTCCACCGCCTCGGGCGCGGTGGCGTCTACCACCAGCAGCACGCGGTCGGCTTCGCCGATGGCCTTGAGGGCACGCTCCACGCCGATCTTTTCCACTTGGTCGTCGGTGTCACGCAGGCCGGCGGTGTCGACGACGTGCAGCGGCATGCCGTCGATGTGGATATGTTCGCGCAGGATATCCCGGGTGGTGCCGGCAATCTCGGTAACGATCGCCGCCTCACGGCCCGCCAGGGCATTGAGCAGGCTGGATTTGCCGGCGTTGGGGCGCCCGGCAATCACCACGGTCATGCCGTCACGCAACAACGCGCCCTGCCCGGCTTCGCGCAGCACTGTGGATAACTCGTCGCGGACTTTATCCAGCATCGCCAACACATGGCCATCGGCAAGGAAGTCGATTTCTTCTTCCGGAAAATCAATCGCCGCCTCCACATAGATGCGCAGGCTGATCAGTTGCTCGGTCAGGTTATGCACACGCAGGGAAAATGCCCCCTGCAGCGAGCGCAAGGCATTGCGCGCCGCCTGTGCAGAACTGGCCTCGATCAAATCGGCAATGGCTTCGGCCTGGGCCAGGTCGAGTTTGTCGTTGAGGAATGCACGCTCGCTGAATTCTCCCGGCCGGGCCAGGCGACAGCCCAGTTGCAGGCAGCGCTGCAGCAACATATCCAGTACGACGGGGCCGCCGTGGCCCTGCAGTTCAAGGACATCTTCACCGGTAAAGGAATTTGGGCCCGGGAAATAGAGGGCCAGGCCTTCGTCCAGCACCTGGTTGTCGGCATCCAGAAACGCGCCGTAATGGGCATAGCGCGGCTTCAATTCACGACCGCTGATGGCCTTGGCGGCGATGCCGGCGAGCGGCCCGGAAATTCGAACGATACCGACTCCGCCGCGACCCTGTGCGGTCGCGACAGCAGCGATGGTTTCACGAGGAGCGCTCATCAGCAGGTTCCAGAACAAAAGTGACGGAAAGCAAAACGCCCCACTAGGGGGCGTCTTGAGTGGTTATCCACAGAGTAAGTTACGCCTCGGCTTTTTTGGTAGCCGCTTCGATCTTACGCGTGATGTACCACTGTTGAGAGATCGACAACACGTTGTTGACCACCCAGTACAGCACCAGACCAGCCGGGAACCACAGGAAGAAGAAGGTGAAGATGATTGGCATCATTTTCATCACCTTGGCCTGCATCGGGTCCGGCGGCGTCGGGTTCAGGCGCTGCTGGATGAACATGGTCGCGCCCATGATGATCGGCAGGATAAAGAACGGGTCTTTGATCGACAGGTCAGTTATCCACAGCATGAACGGCGCCTGGCGCATTTCCACGCTTTCCAGGAGTACCCAGTACAGCGACAGGAACACCGGCATCTGTACCAGAATCGGCAAGCATCCACCCAGCGGGTTGATCTTCTCTTTCTTGTACAGCTCCATCATGGCCTGCGACATTTTCTGCCGGTCATCGCCATGTTGTTCTTTCAGTGCGGCCAGTTTCGGGGCCACGGCACGCATGCGCGCCATCGATTTGTAGCTGGCGGCCGACAGTGGGAAGAAGATCCCCTTGATCAGCATCGTCAGGAAGATGATCGAGAAGCCCCAGTTGCCGACGATGCTGTGGATATGTTGCAGCAGCCAGAAGATCGGCTGGGCAATGAACCACAGGATGCCGTAATCCACAGTCAGTTCCAGACCTGGGGATAACTCTTTGAGCACAGCCTGGCTTTTCGGGCCGGCGTACAGGGTCGCGCTGGTTTCAGCCTTGGCACCTGGCGCGACGGTCAACGCCGGGCCAGTAAAGCCAATGATGTAGTTGCCCTGGCTGTCCTTGCGGGTTTGAACCAGATTGGCTTCACCCCTGTTCGGAATCCAGGCGGTCACAAAGTAGTGTTGCAACCAGGCAACCCAACCACCTTGGACGGTTTCTTTCAGCGCGCCCTTGTCGATATCTTTCATCGACACTTTTTTGTACGGCTCGTTACTTGTCCACAGGGCGGCGCCCAGGTAAGTCGCGGTGCCGGTGGCGGTGCTGGAAGAAGGATCCGAGCTGCCATCACGCTTGAGCTGGGCAAACAGGTTGCCGCTCCACGGTTTGTTGCTTTCGTTGTCGATCAGGTAAGTGACCTTCAAGTCGTACAAACCACGGGTGAAACTGAAGCGTTTGATGTAATTGACGCCGTCGAGGCTGAATTTCAGGTCGACGTTCAACTGGTTCTGGCCGTCTGCCAGTTGATAAGTCTTCTGTTCGGTCGAATAAACCGGACGACCGGTAGCACGTGCATCAGGACCGTTGGTGCCGGTCAGGCCGCTTTGGGCCAGATAAACGCGTTCGCCACCGTTATCGAACAGCTGGAACGGAACATCCGGATGGTCTTGGCGACGTGGATACAGCGGCAGTTTCAGCTGCGCGATATCACCACCTTGTGGATCGATAGCCAGGTCGAGCACATCCGTTTTCACATGGATGAGGTCTTTATTGGTGACAACTGGCGTTTCTACAGGGGCGCTTGTCTCGCCATTCGCGCTGGGAACATCGGCACTCGCGGACGCATTGTTACCCAGCGGGGTGTCCGGAATAGCCGGCGCAGCCTGATTGGCAGCAACATTCTGAGTCGGCAGGGCAGCTTGGCCGTAGTCCTGGTTCCACTTAAGAACCATGACGTAGGACACGATTGCCAGGGCGACGATCAGGATCGTGCGTTTAATATCCATGATTACTCGGCCATCGAAGAAGAACGGGAGGTAGGGATAGGTGGAACCGGGTCATAACCACCGGGATTCCACGGATGACAGCGACCTAAACGACGAAAGGTCAGCCAGCCACCGCGCAGAAGACCATGATTTTCTATGGCCTCTAACGCGTAGCAGGAACAACTGGGGTAGAAACGACAGTGGTTGGCCATCAGAGGACTAATGGCATAGCGGTAAAACTGGATCGGAACGAGGGCCAGTTTACGCATCGGTGCTGTCTACCCCTACAGTTTCGGTGCTGACTACTGGTGCTGGCGTGTGGGTACGCGCCAAACGTTTCCAGAGCTTGCCGAAATGCTGAATCAATTCGGGGTTTTCTACGTCCCCCAAGCCTTTGCGCGCGACGATAACAATATCCCAACCAACCAGAGTGTCCTGGTGGAGGCGAAACGATTCGCGCATCAGACGCTTGAGGCGATTGCGCTCAACGGAGAGCTTTACGCTCTTCTTGCCGATCACCAGCCCGAGACGGGGGTGATCCAGATCGTTGTTACGCGCAAGGAGCAGGAGATTTTTCCCCGGAACCTTGCCGGTGGGGGAGTCAAAGACTGCCTTGAAGTGCCGGGGGGTTAGCAGACGCTTTTCCCGACTGAAGTCCTGACTCACCACCAGTACCGGATTATCAAACTGCCAGACGCGCACGACCTTTGGCGCGGCGACGCGACAGGACTGCACGGCCGTTCTTGGTAGCCATGCGAGCACGGAAGCCGTGAGTACGGGCGCGTTTGATGGTGCTTGGTTGGAAAGTACGTTTCATGGCGTTGTTACCTGGTTCGTCCACAACGGGCCGGAATGGCCCCCGTTTTAAGAGACCGGCGATTCTAGAGAAAGCAAGCCTCTAGGTCAATTTCCAACCAGCTTTTCCTTGAATTAGTTCTTTGCAGGGCATCAGCGCTTTTCTGTCCGACCGCCGTCCAGAGGCAATGGCATAGATATAAAAATAAAGAAGGAAGTTATTTAAAGCTTTTCTGTAAAGCTTATAAAAGCTAGGCAGGCAATCTTCTGTGGATAACTACCTCAAGGCCATATTCTACGTGATGTACAGAGAATGACAACACGGGGGAGAAACGGTGCTCTGCCTGTGCTGCGCTGTCGGATAAGCTGTGGGTGGAATGGGTTGTTATCCACAGGCCAGTTACCCACAGACTTTCGACCCCACTTGTACAACGAGCTCAGGGGCGCTTATCCACAGAGCTTATGCACAGACCATTGGTCGCCTTTATTCACGTTAAGGCGTTGATTTTGGCTGGCCTGTGCGCAACCTACATGTGGATAAGTGGACGGCTGACCGCTACAATGGCGGCTGTTTTTGCCTCACCGGCTTTCAACTTAGGGGATATCCGTGTCAGTGGAACTTTGGCAGCAGTGCGTGGAGCTTTTGCGCGATGAGCTGCCTGCCCAGCAATTCAACACCTGGATCCGTCCGCTACAGGTCGAAGCCGAAGGCGACGAGTTGCGTGTCTACGCACCTAATCGTTTTGTTCTCGACTGGGTCAACGAGAAATACCTGAGCCGCGTTCTCGAATTGCTCGATGAACATGGCAACGGTCTCGCGCCCGTGCTCTCTCTATTAATAGGCAGCAAACGTAGCTCCGCCCCTCGCGCTGCTCCGAATGCGCCATTGGCGGCGGCTGCGTCGCAATCCCAGGCGGCGACCGCACCGGTCAACAACACGCCAGCGCCTGCGCCGACAGCTTCGAAATCGTCGGCTCAGAAAAACGCGCCGGCCAACGAAGAGCCGTCCCGCGACAGCTTCGATCCGATGGCGGGTGCCAGTTCCCAGCAAGCACCGGTTCGCGCCGAACAGCGCACCGTGCAGGTTGAAGGCGCGCTCAAGCACACCAGCTACCTCAACCGTACCTTTACCTTTGAAAACTTCGTCGAGGGTAAATCCAACCAGTTGGCCCGCGCGGCCGCCTGGCAAGTGGCGGACAACCCCAAGCATGGTTACAACCCGCTGTTCCTTTATGGTGGCGTTGGCTTGGGTAAGACGCACTTGATGCACGCGGTGGGTAACCATCTATTAAAGAAGAACCCGAATGCCAAGGTCGTGTACCTGCACTCGGAGCGCTTCGTGGCTGACATGGTCAAGGCCCTGCAGCTCAACGCTATCAACGAATTCAAGCGGTTCTACCGTTCCGTGGATGCTTTGCTGATCGATGACATTCAGTTTTTCGCGCGCAAGGAACGTTCCCAGGAAGAGTTTTTCCACACCTTCAACGCCTTGCTCGAAGGCGGCCAGCAGGTCATCTTGACCAGCGACCGCTACCCGAAGGAAATCGAAGGCCTGGAAGAACGCTTGAAGTCGCGCTTTGGCTGGGGCCTGACCGTGGCTGTCGAGCCGCCGGAACTGGAAACCCGCGTAGCGATCTTGATGAAAAAGGCCGATCAGGCGAAAGTCGATCTGCCACACGACGCCGCGTTCTTCATCGCCCAACGCATTCGCTCCAACGTGCGTGAGCTGGAAGGCGCACTCAAGCGGGTCATCGCGCACTCGCACTTCATGGGCCGCGACATCACCATCGAGCTGATTCGCGAATCCCTGAAAGACCTGCTGGCACTGCAGGACAAACTGGTGAGTGTGGATAACATCCAGCGCACCGTGGCCGAGTACTACAAGATCAAGATTTCCGACCTGCTGTCCAAGCGCCGTTCGCGTTCGGTGGCTCGTCCGCGTCAGGTGGCCATGGCACTCTCCAAAGAGTTGACCAACCACAGCCTGCCGGAAATCGGCGATGTCTTCGGTGGTCG
Source organism: Pseudomonas marginalis (assembly GCF_024169655.1). Taxonomy (GTDB): domain Bacteria; phylum Pseudomonadota; class Gammaproteobacteria; order Pseudomonadales; family Pseudomonadaceae; genus Aquipseudomonas; species Aquipseudomonas paraveronii. Next base: position 6,260,685 of record NZ_JALJWV010000001.1, read on the forward strand.
CGACCACACCACGGTCTTGCACGCATGCCGCAAGATCAACGAACTTAAGGAATCCGACGCGGATATTCGCGAGGACTACAAGAACCTGCTGCGTACACTGACTACTTGATGACACCAGCGCAGCTTATTAAGGCAAGGGACTAGACCATGCACTTCACCATTCAACGCGAAGCCCTGTTGAAACCCCTGCAACTGGTCGCAGGCGTCGTCGAGCGCCGACAGACCTTGCCGGTACTTTCCAACGTATTACTGGTTGTCGAAGGCCAGCAATTGTCCCTGACCGGTACCGACCTGGAAGTCGAACTGGTGGGTCGTGTTCAGTTGGAAGAGCCCGCTGAACCTGGCGAGATCACTGTGCCTGCGCGCAAGCTGATGGATATCTGCAAGAGCTTGCCCAACGACGCGCTGATCGACATCAAGGTCGATGAGCAGAAGCTGGTGGTCAAGGCCGGTCGCAGCCGCTTCACCTTGTCGACCTTGCCGGCCAATGATTTCCCAACTGTGGAAGAAGGCCCGGGTTCGCTGACCTGCAGCCTGGAGCAAAGCAAACTGCGCCGTTTGATCGAGCGCACCAGCTTCGCCATGGCCCAGCAGGACGTGCGTTATTACCTTAACGGTATGTTGCTGGAAGTATCGGAAGGCATTATTCGCGCCGTGGCCACCGACGGTCACCGCCTGGCTATGTGTTCGATGAAGGCCGATATCGGTCAGCCGGACCGTCACCAGGTGATCGTGCCGCGCAAAGGTATCCTCGAACTGGCGCGCCTGCTCACCGAGCCGGATGGCAACGTCAGCATCGTCCTGGGCCAGCACCACATCCGCGCCACCACCGGCGAGTTCACCTTCACCTCCAAGCTGGTTGACGGCAAGTTCCCGGATTACGAGCGCGTACTGCCTAAAGGTGGCGACAAGCTGGTGGTCGGTGATCGCCAGGCCCTGCGTGAAGCGTTCAGCCGTACTGCGATTCTGTCGAACGAAAAGTACCGGGGTATTCGCCTGCAACTGGCCAACGGCCAACTGAAGATCCAGGCCAACAACCCGGAGCAGGAAGAAGCGGAAGAAGAAGTGGGCGTCGACTACAACGGCGGTTCGCTGGAAATCGGCTTTAACGTGAGCTACTTGCTCGACGTGCTGGGTGTGATGACCACCGAACAGGTTCGCCTGATTCTGTCTGACTCCAACAGCAGTGCGCTGGTGCAAGAATCCGACAACGATGACTCGGCTTACGTTGTTATGCCGATGCGTCTGTAATCATGCTCAGCAGAAGCTAGATGTCCCTCAGTCGCGTCTCGGTCACCGCGGTGCGCAATCTGCACCCGGTGACCTTCTCCCCCTCCCCCCGCATCAATATCCTCCATGGCGCCAACGGCAGTGGCAAAACCAGCGTGCTGGAAGCCATCCATCTGCTGGGGCTTGCCCGGTCTTTCCGCAGTGCCCGCCTGTTGCCGGTGATTCAGTACGAACAACTGGCGTGTACGGTGTTTGGCCAGGTCGAGTTGGCTGAAGGTGGCCATAGCAGCCTGGGGATATCCCGTGATCGCGGGGGCGAGTTTCAGATTCGCATCGACGGGCAAAATGCTCGCAGTGCGGCGCAGTTGGCGGAAATTCTGCCGCTGCAGTTGATCAACCCTGACAGTTTCCGTTTGCTGGAAGGCGCGCCGAAAATCCGTCGGCAGTTCCTCGATTGGGGAGTGTTCCACGTGGAACCGCGCTTCATGGCCACTTGGCAGCGCCTGCAGAAGGCCTTGCGGCAGCGGAACTCATGGCTGCGGCATGGTACACTTGACGCCGCTTCACAAGCAGCCTGGGACCGGGAACTGTGCCTGGCCAGCGACGAAATAGATGAATACCGCCGCGCCTATATCAAAGCCTTGAAACCAGTCTTTGAGCAGACCTTGAGTGAGTTGTTGGACCTCGAAGGGCTAACGCTGAGCTACTACCGCGGTTGGGACAAAGAGCGTGAACTGAGTGCAGTGCTCGCCACGTCCTTGCAACGGGATCAGCAAATCGGCCACACCCAGGCCGGCCCCCAGCGCGCTGATTTGCGTCTTAGGTTAGGCGCACATAATGCCGCGGATATCTTGTCCCGCGGCCAGCAGAAGTTGGTGGTGTGTGCATTGCGTATCGCTCAAGGGCACTTGGTTAGCCAAGCCCGGCGCGGTCAATGTATTTATCTGGTGGATGATTTGCCGTCAGAACTCGACGAGCAACACCGCCGCGCGTTATGCCGCTTGTTGGAAGACTTACGCTGCCAGGTGTTTATCACCTGTGTAGACCACGAATTATTGAGGGAAGGCTGGCAGACGGAAACGCCAGTCGCTTTGTTCCACGTGGAACAAGGCCGTATCACCCAGACCCACGACCATCGGGAGTGAAGGCATGAGCGAAGAAAACACGTACGACTCGACCAGCATTAAAGTGCTGAAAGGTTTGGATGCCGTACGCAAACGTCCCGGTATGTACATTGGCGACACCGATGATGGTAGCGGTCTGCACCACATGGTGTTCGAGGTGGTCGACAACTCCATCGACGAAGCTCTGGCCGGTCACTGCGACGACATCAGCATTATCATTCACCCGGATGAGTCCATCACCGTGCGCGACAACGGTCGTGGCATTCCGGTAGACGTGCATAAAGAAGAAGGCGTTTCGGCGGCAGAGGTCATCATGACCGTGCTCCACGCCGGCGGTAAGTTCGACGACAACTCCTATAAAGTCTCTGGCGGTCTGCACGGTGTTGGTGTGTCGGTGGTGAACGCACTGTCCAAAGAGCTGATTCTAACAGTGCGCCGTAGCGGCAAAATCTGGGAACAGACCTACATCCATGGTGTTCCACAAGAACCGATGAGGATCGTTGGCGAGAGTGAATCTACCGGTACGCAGATCCACTTCAAGCCATCGGCTGAAACCTTCAAGAACATCCACTTTAGCTGGGACATCCTGGCCAAGCGGATTCGTGAACTGTCCTTCCTCAACTCCGGTGTTGGCATCGTCCTCAAGGATGAGCGCAGCGGCAAGGAAGAGCTGTTCAAATACGAAGGCGGCCTGCGTGCGTTCGTTGAATACCTGAACACCAACAAGACTGCGGTCAACCAGGTGTTTCACTTCAATGTTCAGCGTGAAGACGGCATCGGCGTGGAAATCGCCCTGCAGTGGAACGACAGCTTCAACGAGAACCTGTTGTGCTTCACCAACAACATTCCACAGCGCGACGGCGGTACTCACCTGGTGGGTTTCCGTTCTGCACTGACGCGTAACCTGAACACCTACATCGAAGCCGAAGGCCTGGCCAAGAAGCATAAAGTCGCCACCACCGGTGACGATGCCCGTGAAGGTCTGACTGCGATTATTTCGGTGAAAGTACCGGACCCCAAGTTCAGCTCCCAGACCAAAGACAAGCTGGTGTCTTCCGAAGTGAAGACCGCCGTGGAACAGGAGATGGGCAAGTACTTCTCCGATTTCCTGTTGGAAAACCCGAACGAAGCCAAGCTGGTTGTCGGCAAGATGATCGACGCAGCACGTGCCCGTGAAGCGGCGCGTAAAGCCCGTGAGATGACCCGCCGCAAAGGCGCGCTGGACATCGCCGGCCTGCCGGGCAAACTGGCTGACTGCCAGGAGAAGGACCCTGCCCTCTCCGAGCTGTACCTGGTGGAAGGTGACTCTGCTGGCGGTTCCGCCAAGCAGGGTCGTAACCGTCGCACCCAGGCCATCCTGCCGTTGAAGGGTAAGATCCTCAACGTTGAGAAAGCGCGCTTCGACAAGATGATTTCTTCCCAGGAAGTCGGCACCTTGATCACGGCGTTGGGCTGCGGTATTGGCCGCGATGAGTACAACATCGACAAGCTGCGTTATCACAACATCATCATCATGACCGATGCTGACGTCGACGGTTCGCACATCCGTACCCTGTTGCTGACCTTCTTCTTCCGTCAGTTGCCGGAGCTGATCGAGCGCGGCTACATCTACATCGCTCAGCCGCCGTTGTACAAAGTCAAAAAGGGCAAGCAAGAGCAATACATCAAAGACGACGACGCCATGGAAGAGTACATGACGCAGTCGGCCCTGGAAGATGCCAGCCTGCACCTGAACGATGAAGCGCCGGGCATTTCCGGAGCGGCGCTGGAGCGCCTGGTCAACGACTTCCGCATGGTCATGAAGACCCTCAAGCGTCTGTCGCGCCTGTACCCGCAGGAACTGACCGAGCACTTCATCTACCTGCCGGCCGTGAGCCTGGAACAGTTGGGCGATCACGCAGCAATGCGGGATTGGCTGGCCCAGTACGAATTGCGCCTACGCACCGTCGAGAAATCCGGCCTGGTCTACAAAGCCAGCCTGCGTGAAGACCGTGAACGTAATGTGTGGCTGCCTGAGGTCGAATTGATCTCCCACGGCCTGTCCAACTACGTCACCTTCAACCGCGACTTCTTCGGCAGCAACGACTACAAAACCGTGGTCACCCTGGGCGCACAACTGAGCACCCTGCTGGACGACGGCGCTTATATTCAACGTGGCGAACGCAAGAAGCAGGTCAGGGAATTCAAGGAAGCCCTTGACTGGCTGATGGCCGAAAGCACCAAGCGTCACACTATCCAGCGCTACAAAGGTCTGGGCGAGATGAACCCGGATCAACTGTGGGAAACCACCATGGACCCCGCTCAGCGCCGTATGCTGCGCGTGACCATCGAAGACGCCATCGGCGCAGACCAGATCTTCAACACCCTGATGGGTGATGCGGTCGAGCCTCGCCGTGACTTCATCGAGACCAACGCCTTGGCGGTGTCTAACCTGGATTTCTGATCAGGTGTAGGAACTCACAAAAGCAGCTGAATTTCACACTATGCTGCTTTCGCCGCGCTACAAAAAAGGCCAACCCCTGCGGGTTGGCCTTTTTTTGCCTGTATTTCCAGGTCCTCCGTTGAATTGCCACTTTGCACACATAGATGGTTCGGCTAATCCTCACCGGCTAGCTGACCATCGTGAAGAGAGCCCGCCAAATTGCGGGCTTCTTTTCGCGTCCAATCTGGCCCCCTATTGCGTGACCGACCCACCCCAATCCGCTGGATTGGGGTGTTTTTTTGGATGATTCATCCAGTCACCGACGGTTTATCGCCTGGTTGAAGCAGCCTAATCTCGATTCTCCATCGATTCGTGAAGGAGCTTCCCCCATGGCAGACCATTCCATTAAAGGCAAAGTCGTTCTCATCGCGGGTGGCGCGAAGAACCTTGGCGGTCTCATCGCCCGTGATATGGCCGCACAGGGCGCCAAGGCTGTCGCGATCCATTACAACAGCGCCGCGTCCAAGGCTGATGCCGACGCCACGGTTGCCGCCGTCCAAGCCAGCGGCGCGCAGGCTGTCGCGCTTCAGGGGGATCTGACGACGGCGGGCGCTGTCGAGAAGCTGTTCGCCGATGCCATCGCCGCCGTCGGCAAGCCCGATATCGCCATCAACACCGTTGGCAAGGTGCTCAAGAAGCCGATGGCCGAGGTGAGTGAGGCCGAATACGACGAGATGAGCGCGGTCAACTCCAAGACCGCTTTCTTCTTCCTAAAGGAAGCAGGTAAGCACCTCAACGACCATGGCAAGATCTGCACGATAGTCACGTCGCTGCTGGGGGCCTTCACACCGTTCTATGCCGCCTATGCTGGCACCAAGGCGCCGGTCGAACACTACACCCGCGCGGCCTCCAAGGAATTGGGCACCCGCGGCATCTCGGTGACGGCGGTCGGTCCTGGCCCGATGGACACGCCGTTCTTCTACCCGGCCGAAGGCGCCGACGCGGTGGCCTATCACAAGACCGCCGCGGCGCTCTCGCCGTTCAGTACAACGGGTCTGACCGACATCGAGGACGTGGTGCCTTTCATTCGCCATCTGGTCAGCGACGGCTGGTGGATCACGGGCCAGACCATTCTCATCAATGGCGGCTACACCACCAAGTAAGTCCATTATCCGCAGCGTGATCCTCATCGCCTTCCGCTGCTGGGGCGCCGTACAATCGACGCAGAGCAGGCTGACGTCGGGACCATCGGCAGGGCAGATACATGGACAGATTCGACCAGTACCGCGTATTCGCCCAAGTGGCCGCGATGGGCAGTTTCATCAAGGCCGCCAACGCGCTGGAGATGCCACGAGCGTCGGTGTCTGCGGCCGTCCAGCAGTTGGAGACCCAACTGGGCGTGCGCTTACTGCATCGCACGACACGACAGGTACGCCTGACACCCGATGGGGAGCAATTGCTCGGTCGCGTGCGCTCGGTGTTGACCGACGTCGAAGATATCGACCAGTTGTTCCAGGCCAGCCAGCGGCAAGTCTCCGGCCGGCTGATCGTCGATGTGCCCAGCCGCATCGCCCGCCGCGTCATCGCGCCAGCGCTGCCCGGCCTGTTGCGTCGTCACCCCCAGCTTCAACTGATCTTGGGTTCGACCGACCGGGCCATCGATCTGGTGCAAGAAGGTGTGGACTGCGCGGTGCGCGTTGGTGCGCTGCATGACAGCAGTCTTGTGGTGCGGCCGCTGGGTCAGATTGCCTTGATCAATTGTGCGAGCCCGGCTTACCTGCTTGAGCATGGAGAGCCTCAGCAGCCTGCGCAGCTACTCGACGGACATTGGACCATCGGCTATGCATCGCCGAAGTCGGGCAGGGAACTGCCCTGGGAATATCTGTCCGGCGACGGCAGTGTGCAGCGGTTCGACGTGCCGAGTCGGGTGATCGTAAACAATGCCGAGAGCTACATCGCTTGCTGCCTTGCAGGGCTGGGGCTGATCCAGATCCCGCGTTTCGACGTCCAGCACCTGCTGGACTCAAGGCAGTTGGTGGAGGTCATGTCGACCTACCGTGCATCTTCGATGCCGGTATCCCTGCTCTACCCGCACCGCCGGCAGCGTTCGCAGCGACTGGATGTCTTCCATGAGTGGTTTGAGGCGTTGATGCGACCTTACTTAGATAACCACCAGGGCCCTGTGCCGTAACGCAAAATGCTCCACGTGGAACATCGGCATTTTTAACCCGATGAGGCGGCCGCCACACTCTCCAACCGGTAGCCGTATCCATAGATCGTCAACAACTGCCAACCTCGATCCGCGGTCAACCCCAGCTTGTTCCGCAGCCGATAGATATGTGTGTCCAGCGGACGGGACGAGACCATTTCTTCATGGGTCCAGAATCGTTCATACAGATACTCGCGAGACAATGGGCGAGCCAGGTTTGCGAACAGGCAACTGGCCAGGCGGTATTCGCGTTCGGTCAGGTTGATCGGTTTGCCCGCGCGGGTGACGGTCAATTCGGCATCGTCAAAGGTCAGGTCGTTGAAGTTTTGCACTTCAGGGGTCGCCGACTTTTGCAGGCCGTGGCGACGTAGAACGGCGCTGACCCGGGCTTTGAGTTCATTCGGGCGAAAGGGTTTACTGACGTAATCGTCGGCGCCGCTGTTCAGGGCGGTGACGATATCGCTCTCGGCATCACGGCTGGTGAGCATGATCACCGCCGGGGGCGACTCCATGTGTTCACGGGTCCAGCGCAGCAGGGCGAGACCGCTGATATCGGGCAGTTGCCAGTCGAGGATCAGCAGGTCGAAGGTTTCCCGACGCAGTTGGCGCAGCAGATCATCACCGCGTTCGAAGCAATGCACAGACCAGGGCTGTTCCAAGTTGCTGGGGATCTGTCGCAGTGTCTGTTCCACCCGCTGCAATTCAGCGGGTTCGTCATCCAGTATTGCGACACGCATGGGTAGGTCCTTTCAACTTGAAATATTTCAGCTATCGGCCGGTCGAAGAGCGGGCGTCCTTGCTGCGCGAATGCCGGTCATTGAATCTGAAGAATTGTGGTCAGATTCAACGAGCCTTGGGATCTCTCGGTACGCTCATATCAACGGGCCGTTAATGCTTTGAAAAACCGTGTGGCTCAAGGGGAAAGATACCGACTCCCGTGCGTAAGGAAAAGGATCAGTGCTACTGGCATTGCATAGCCGTGCGCGCAGCTGATACTGCGTCCCGATGTACGGTATGTTTCAACCAACGCATTCAGGAAAACCCCTGGGGCGATCAAAATGAGCTTCACTGGGTTCAGCACCACACCGCGCACCACCTGGACGGAGAAACCGGGTCTATGACATCTTCAACTATCCATTTTCAGCAGCGGTGCGGGTTCCCGGCGGTCGCGCTGTGAAGCTGTGGCGCAAGGCCGAAAAGCGCCAGCCCACGCAAGCGCAACTCTTGTTCCACGGTCTGGTCCGCGAGTGGTTGTGGATTGGCCTGGTGTTGCTGCCCTTCACCGCGTATCTGTCTTTAAGCTCGAGCCTTGCCTTTAACAGCCCGTTGTATGACAGCCTTCGCCGTCTGACTCCCCTGCCGGTTGATCCGCGTATTTTGCTGGTGACTATCGATGACCAAAGCCTGAAGAAGCTGGGTCAATGGCCCTGGCCCCGCAGCCTGCATGCGGACTTGATCAACCGTCTGAGCGCGGCCCAGCCGACGGCGATCTTGTTCGATGTGATCTTCAATGACGCAGGTAACTCCGCCGATGACCAGCGACTGGCGAACGCAGTGTGCAACGCCGGCAACGTTCTGCTGCCCCTGGAACGCGATGGCACCGCGAGCTTAAGCCCGGCAGGCGAGCAGCTGTTACCGCTGCTCAAGTGTGCCAAGGGGCTGGGCCATATCAATGTCGAAGCAGACAGCGACGGTGCTGTCCGTAGCCTGTATCTGCGCGAAGGCCCGCCTGGGAGCACCCTCCCGCAGTTGGCGTGGCAGGCGTATAGGTTGAGCGGGCAAACCGCGCAAATGCCTGGGCGCAGCGAGCAACCCAACACTCAGCGCTGGCATCGGGAATTTAGGGTTCGTGTCCCGTTCACGTCTGAGCAACATGCGTTTCCCAGTGTGTCCTATGTCAGCGTATTACACGGCGAAGTGCCGGCCGAGTTGCTGCGTGACCGCCTGATCCTGGTGGGCGCGAGCGCCTATGGGTTGGGTGACCGTTTTGTGACGCCGCTCTCCTCCACTCCGGATACCACTGCGGGCGTGGAGATCCAGGCCAATGTGCTCAACGGCTTGCTGCAGGAGCGCAGCATTGTCGATCTCCCCGGCTGGCTCGCGGCACTGATTGCAACCGCCTGGGTGGCGTTGCTGCTGGGCCTGTTGTTGTACCGTCCGCGCTACGCCCTGTGGATGACCTTGGGGTGCATGGCCGGCGCATTGCTCGGCGCGTGGGCGCTGTTACGCCTTGGTCACTGGTGGTCGCCCGCCGCGTGCCTGATCGGCTTATTGCTCAGCTATCTGATCTGGAACTGGCGCCGCTTGAGCGTGATCCTCGCGTACTTTGGCTGGGAACTGGCGCGACTGGACAACGAACCCAAGGTGCTGCCCGAGCGCCGCCGTGCGCCCGCGAACAAAGGCGATGTGTTGCAAGGGCGCATCTTTGCGCTGGAGCAGGCCGTTAGCCGGACCCGTGACACCCGACGCTTCATGGCCGATGGCCTTGAATGCCTACCGGTGGCGACCCTGATCACCGACCCCAGGGGCAACATTCTGTTGGCCAACCGTATTGCCCGCGACGTATTCGGTAATGATCTGGTCAACGAAAACCTGCTCGAACAACTCGCCGACCTGGGCTATCCGCCGCTGCATAACGGCGTGCGCCCGGCCCTGTCAGCCCTGGAAATCGTCGAGTTCCGTGACATCCACCAACGCAGCCTGCGCATGGAAATCGCGCCCCTGCTGCCCGCCGAAGGTGATATCGCCCTCGGCTGGTTGCTTAGCCTGACCGACTTGAGCAAGGAACGCGAAGCCCAGCAACACCGCGAAACCATGCTGCGCTTCCTGTCCCACGACCTGCGTGCGCCGCACTCGGCGATCCTCGCGTTGCTGGACGTGCATAACGCTGAGTCCCCGGTGTTTGCCCAGATCGAGCAGCAGGTTCGACGCGCCTTGAGCCTCACCGAATCGTTCGTACAGCTGGCAAAAGCCGAGGCTGACGGCTACCACTTCCAGCCAACCCTGTTTGCCATGCTGGTGATGGATGCGTTTGACCAAGTGGCGGTGATCGCCCAGCTCAAGGGCATCCAGTTGGTCAACGACCTGGATGAGGCGGATGAAGGCATGGTGTCGGCCGATCAATCCCTGCTCACCCGCGCATTGTTCAACGTGCTGGAGAACGCGATCAAATACTCGCCGTCCGGCACCACCGTGAGGTTGAGCCACAGCAGCGCGCAAGGTTGGTTGGAATGTCGCATCAGCGACCAGGGCGCAGGCATTGCGGCAGAGGACTTGCCGGAACTGTTCAGCCAGTATCGCCGCTTCGATTCCGCTCAAGGCAGCGAAGGCCTTGGGCTGGGCCTGACCATGGTCAAGGCCGTCGTGGAGCGTCATGGTGGCCGTATCTGCTGCGAAAGCGTGGTGAGCAAAGGCACCACATTCACCTTGCAACTGCCTCTGCTGGAAGACTGACAAAACGGGCTTTTGCGCTGTGTATAAAAAACCGGTCTCAAGGACCGGTTTCTTTATGCAAAAAAATACTTATGCACGGTTTTGGTATTTTTATGAGTTCTGGAAATATCTAAGTAAATCAGCTTGTTATGAAGAAAAAATGGCATTTTTCGAACAAACAGTACACAGGTTATCCACAGATTCTCAGACTACCGGCGTGTCCACCATCACCGGCTCCGGTGGCAGCGAACCCATGGCACGTTGCTGGGCTTCATTCCAGGCTGCAGCGCGGTCATTCAGCGCGGCAATTGCACGCGGCCCTTCACCTTCGGCGTACATCGGTTCCCCAATCACCACGGTGATGGTGCCTGCACGTTTTAACCAACCGGTTTTTGGCCAGAACCTGCCGGCGTTGTGTGCAATTGGTAAAACAGGCAGGTTGGCGTTGACGGCCAACGCCGTGCCGCCGCGTGAGAACTTGCCGACGGTGCCGTAGGGCACACGCGTACCTTCCGGGAAGATCAGTACCCAAACGCCGTCCTTGAGTAGTTCGTCGCCCTTTTTGGCCACATGCTTGAGCGCCGCCTTGGGGTTGTCACGGTCGATGGCGATCGGGCGCAGCATCGCCATCGCCCAGCCGAAGAACGGCACGTACAGCAGCTCACGCTTGAGCACTTGGCTCAGGGGCGAGAAGTACGCCGAGAGGAAGAACGTCTCCCACGTGCTCTGGTGGTTCGACAGAATCACACAGGGCTGATCCGGGACGTTTTCCGCGCCCTTGACCTCGAAGCGAATGTTCAGGAACACCTTGGTCAGCCACAACGCGCAGCGGCACCAATAGACGTTGATGAAGCGATAGCGCGCCTTGAACGGCAGGAAAGGCGCGATAAAAAAGCTCAGGGTGCACCAGAGAAACGAACTGGTGCCCAACAGCAGGTAAAAGAAGAAGGTTCTGATGGCCTGCAAAATCGACATGGCGGCATTTACCGTTGCGGGACACAGCCCGCCTGTTAATGGCGCACTCCCGAACAATCCTTGGTCAGGAAGTCGAGGGTGGCTAGTTGTTGATAAGTTCTGCGGCAACCGCCGCCAGATCGTCAAAAATCAAGGTGCCTACCGGCAGGTTTTTCGCCTGGGTCTTTTCGCCTTTCCCGGTCTTTACCAAAACTGGCTGAGAGTCGACGGCTTTGGCCGCCTCCAGGTCACCGAGGCTGTCCCCGACGAACCATAGCCCAGCCAGGGGCACGTTGTAATGTTCTGAAATAGTTTTCAACATGCCGGGCTTGGGCTTGCGGCATTCGCAGCCCTCATCCGGCCCGTGGGGGCAGTACACCACCAGCCCCACTTCACCGCCCTGCTCCGCCACCAACGTGCGCAAGCGCGCGTGCATGGCGTCCAGGGTAGCGATGTCGTAGTAACCGCGGGCGATGCCGGACTGGTTGGTGGCGACGGCCACCGTCCAGCCGGCTTTGCTCAACTGCGCGATGGCCTCGATCGCGCCGGGCAGTGGAATCCATTCCTCCACCGACTTGATGTAAGCGTCGGAGTCATAATTGATCACCCCGTCCCGATCGAGAATCAGCAGTTTCAACATGATCAGCCCAGTACGGAAATGTCTGCGATGTTGATGAACAGACCGCGCAGACGCGCCAGCATGGCGTAGCGGTTTTTCCGCACGCCGGCATCTTCGGCATTGATCATCACCGCTTCGAAGAACGCATCCACCGGCTCGCGCAACGTGGCCAGGCGCGCCAGTGCTTCGGCGTAGTTACGCTCGGCGATCAACGGCTTCACCGCATTTTCTGCCTTGGCGATGGCCGAGTTCAGCGAGAACTCCTTGGCATCGGCGAACAGGCCAGGGTCGACATCGGCGTTACCCAGGCCTTCGGCCTTGCTCAGCAGGTTCGACACACGCTTGTTCACGGCGGCCAGGGCATCGGCTTCCGGCAGTTTGCGGAAGGCCTGCACGGCTTGCACACGCTGGTCGAAGTCCAGCGCCGAACCCGGTTGCAGGGCACGTACCGACAGATACACCGAAACGTCCACGCCTTCGTCTTCGTAACGCGCACGCAGGCGGTCGAACACGAACTCCAGCACTTGCTCGGCCAAGCCGGTTTGCTTGACCTTGCCACCGAACTGGCCGACCGCGAACACCACGGCCTGGGTCAGGTCGAGGTCGAGCTTCTTGTCGATCAGGATACGCAGCACGCCCAGGGCCGCACGGCGCAGGGCATACGGGTCTTTGCTACCGGTGGGCAGCATGCCGATGCCGAAGATACCGACGAGGGTGTCCAGCTTATCGGCAATGGCCACGGCCGCACCGGTCAGGGTGGTCGGTAACTCGGCGCCGGCACCGCGCGGCATGTACTGCTCGTTCAGGGCCAGGGCGACATCGTCCGGCTCGCCGTCGTTGAGGGCGTAGTAGTAACCGGCAACGCCTTGCATTTCCGGGAACTCGCCAACCATTTCGGTGGCCAGGTCGCACTTGGACAGCAGGCCGGCACGCGCGGCCCAGGCGGTATCACCACCGATACGCGGGGCAATGTAGGCGGCCAGTTTGGAAACGCGCACGGCCTTGTCGTAGACGCTGCCGAGTTTTTCCTGGAACACCACGTTTTGTAGGCGCAGGTTGAAGTCTTCGAGCTTCTGCTTCTTGTCTTGCTTGAAGAAGAACTCGGCGTCGGTCAGGCGCGGGCGCACGACTTTCTCGTTACCGGCGATGATCTGCTGCGGGTCCTTGCTTTCGATGTTGGCCACGGTGATGAAGCGCGGCAGCAATTTGCCGTCCACGTCCAACAGGCAGAAGTACTTCTGGTTGTCCTGCATCGTGATGATCAGGGCTTCTTGCGGCACATCGAGGAAACGCTCTTCGAACGAGCACACCAGCGGCACCGGCCATTCCACCAGGGCGGTCACTTCGTCCAACAGGCTTGGCGGCACGATGGCGGTGCCTTCCTGCAGGCGGGCCAGCTCTTCGGTGCGCTTGCTGATCAGCTCGCGACGCTCGTTGGCATCCGCCAGCACATAGGCGGCGCGCAGGTCGTTGAGGTAGTTGGCCGGCGCAGTGATACGCACGCTTTGCGGGTGGTGGAAGCGGTGACCACGGGAATCGCGGCCGGCTTTCTGCGCAAGGATGGTGCAATCGATGACCTGGTCACCGAGCAGCATCACCAGCCACTGGGTTGGACGCACGAACTCTTCCTTGCGCGCCCCCCAGCGCATGCGCTTGGGGATAGGCAGGTCGTTCAGGGAGTCTTCGACAATGGTCGGCAACAGGCTGGCCGTCGGCTTGCCTTTGATGACCTGGCTGAAACGCAGTTTCGGGCCGCTCTGGTCGATCTCGCTCAGCTCGACGCCACACTTCTTGGCAAAGCCCAGTGCCGCTTGGGTCGGGTTGCCTTCGGCGTCGAAGGCAGCCTGGCGTGGCGGGCCGTCGAGGTTGATGCTGCGGTCCGGCTGCTGGGTTTCCAGCGCGGTCAGCAACACCGCCAGGCGACGCGGCGCGGCGTAGACCTGCTTCGCCTCAAACTTCAGGCCGGCGCTTTGCAGGCCTTTTTCGATACCGGCCAGGAACGCATCGGCCAGGGTGTTCAGCGCCTTGGGTGGCAGCTCTTCGGTGCCCAGTTCAACCAGAAAATCTTGAGCACTCATTGTGCAGCCTCCAGCTTAGCCAACACTTCATCACGCAGGTCCGGGGTTGCCATCGGGAAGCCCAGCTTGGCACGTGCCAGCAGGTAGGCTTGGGCGACGGAACGCGCCAGGGTGCGTACACGCAGAATATATTGCTGGCGCGCAGTCACCGAGATGGCGCGGCGGGCATCCAGCAGGTTGAAGGTATGGGACGCCTTCAACACCATTTCATAGCTCGGCAACGGCAGCGGCTGGTCGAGTTCGATCAGGCGCTTGGCTTCGCTTTCATAGAAGTCGAACAGTTCGAACAGCTTCTCGACGTTGGCGTGTTCGAAGTTATAGGTCGACTGCTCCACTTCGTTCTGGTGGAACACATCGCCGTAGGTCACTTTGCCGAACGGGCCGTCTGCCCACACCAGGTCGTAGACCGAGTCCACGCCTTGCAGGTACATGGCCAGGCGCTCGAGACCGTAGGTGATCTCGCCGGTCACCGGGTAGCACTCGATGCCGCCCGCTTGCTGGAAGTAGGTGAACTGCGTGACTTCCATGCCGTTGAGCCAGACTTCCCAGCCCAGGCCCCACGCGCCGAGGGTCGGCGATTCCCAGTTGTCTTCGACGAAACGGATGTCGTGGACCAGCGGGTCCAGGCCGACATGTTTCAGCGAGCCCAGGTACAGCTCCTGGAAGTTGTCCGGGTTCGGCTTCAGTACCACCTGGAACTGGTAGTAATGCTGCAGACGGTTCGGGTTTTCGCCGTAGCGGCCGTCAGTCGGGCGTCGACTGGGCTGCACATAAGCGGCGTTCCAGGTTTCCGGGCCGATGGCCCGCAGGAATGTTGCGGTGTGGAAAGTGCCGGCGCCTACTTCCATATCGTAGGGCTGAAGTACCACACAACCTTGCTCGGCCCAGTACTGCTGGAGGGCGAGGATCAAGTCTTGGAAGGTACGCACGGCTGGCGTAGGCTGGCTCACGAAATTCACCTGTTACTTGGGCTGCGATTTAAAGAGCGGGAGTATACCCGATTCGGCCGCGCCACCATCCCCTGGAGCCTTATGCCACGCTGCTTTTGGTGTTCTGAAGATCCGCTGTACATGGCTTATCACGATCAGGAGTGGGGAACGCCGCTGCGCGATGCGCAGGGTTTGTTCGAGTTACTTTTGCTCGAAGGGTTCCAGGCGGGCCTGTCCTGGATCACCGTTTTACGCAAACGCGAGCATTATCGAAAGGTCTTGTTCGGTTTTGATGCGCAGCGCCTGGCGCGGCTGAGCGATGCCGAGATCGAAGCGTTGATGCTTGATCCGGGCATCGTGCGCAATCGTCTGAAGCTCAACGCCACCCGCCGCAATGCCGCGGCCTGGCTCGCGCTGGAGGACCCGGTGGGGTTGCTGTGGTCGTTTGTCGGCGGCGTGCCCAAGGTCAATCACTTCAAGGACCGCAGCGAAGTCCCGGCGATTACGCCCGAGGCCGAGGCCATGAGCCGCGCCCTGAAAAAAGCCGGTTTCACCTTTGTCGGGCCGACCATTTGCTACGCGTTCATGCAGGCCTCGGGCATGGTCATGGACCACACCCAGGACTGCGACCGTTACGCGGACTTGGCCAACGCCGGTTAGAATGCGCGCTTTGCGCACCACACACGATCAGGAGTGACCTGTGGAAAAGTTTAAAGGCGCCTTGCTGGTAGGCGCTCTCCGGTTATTTGCCCTGCTGCCCTGGCGCGCCGTGCAAGCCGTAGGTTCGGCGATTGGCTGGATCATGTGGAAAACCCCCAACCGCTCCCGCGACACGGTGCGGATCAACCTGTCCAAATGCTTCCCGGAGATGGACCCGGCCGAGCGCGAACGCCTGGTGGGCCGCAGCCTGATGGACATCGGCAAGTCCCTGACCGAAAGCGCCTGCGCCTGGATCTGGCCGGCCCAACGCTCCATTGACCTGGTGCGCGAAGTCGAAGGCCTGGAAGTCCTCCACGAAGCCCTGGCCTCGGGCAAAGGCGTGGTCGGTATCACCAGCCACCTGGGCAACTGGGAGGTGTTGAACCACTTCTATTGCAGCCAGTGCAAACCGATCATTTTCTACCGCCCGCCGAAGCTCAAGGCGGTGGATGACCTGCTGCGCAAGCAACGCGTGCAACTGGGTAACCGCGTGGCCGCGTCGACCAAGGAAGGCATCCTCAGCGTGATCAAGGAAGTGCGCAAAGGCGGCCAGGTGGGCATTCCGGCCGACCCGGAGCCGGCGGAATCGGCGGGGATCTTCGTGCCGTTCTTCGCCACCCAGGCGCTGACCAGCAAGTTCGTGCCGAACATGCTCGCAGGCCACAAGGCGGTCGGCGTGTTCCTGCATGCCCTGCGCCTGCCGGACGGTTCAGGCTACAAAGTGATCCTGGAAGCAGCGCCGGAAGACATGTACAGCACCGACACCGCCACCTCCTGCGCGGCGATGAGCAAAGTGGTGGAGCGTTATGTCGGCGCCTACCCGAGCCAGTACATGTGGAGCATGAAGCGCTTCAAGAAACGCCCGCCGGGTGAGGCGCGGTGGTACTGACCCAAGGGCAACACAAAACAAAATGTGGGAGGGGGCTTGCCCCCGATAGCGGTGTGTCAGCCAATGCATATTTGACTGAACCACCGCTATCGGGGGCAAGCCCCCTCCCACATTTGAGTTCCGCTCAGGCCTGGCGGTCGAGTTTTTTCAGGAATACCGTCATTTCTTTTTCGGCCTGCTTGTCGCCATGGGCCTGAGCAGCCGCAATCCCCTTCTCCCAGGCCTGTCGCGCAGCAGGACGATCGCCCAATCCGACGTGCGCCTTACCCAACAACTTCCACGCCGCCGAATACTTCGGATCAAACTCGACACACTTGTGCAGATGCTCGGCCGCCTTGGCGTTGTCCTTCAGGTCCAGATAACCCTTGCCCAACCCAAAGCGCAGCAGTGCGTTATCCACACCCTTGGCCAGCATCTTCTCCAGGGATTCGAGCATGTCGGCGTACTCCGTTTAATCAGAAAAAGCTCAGCCCCACGTGGAACAGCTTCTCCACATCGCGGATATATTTTTTATCCACCAGGAACAGGATCACATGGTCACCGGTGGCAATTACCGTGTCGTCGTGGGCAATGATCACTTCTTCATCGCGAATGATCGCGCCGATGGTGGTGCCCGGCGGCAAGCCGATGTCGCGGATGGCCTTGCCGATGACCTTGCTCGACTTCGAATCGCCATGGGCGATCGCCTCGATGGCTTCCGCCGCGCCCCTGCGCAGCGAGTGTACGCTGACGATATCGCCACGGCGCACGTGGGTGAGCAAGGTGCCGATGGTGGCCAACTGCGGGCTGATGGCGATGTCGATATCGCCGCCCTGGACCAGATCGACATACGCCGGGTTATTGATGATGGTCATCACCTTCTTCGCCCCCAGCCGCTTGGCCAGCAGCGACGACATGATGTTGGCCTCGTCATCGTTGGTCAGGGCCAGGAAGATATCGGCATCGGCGATGTTTTCTTCCATCAGCAGGTCGCGGTCCGAGGCGCTGCCTTGCAGGACCACGGTGCTGTCGAGGGTGTCGGACAAATACCGGCAGCGCGCCGGGCTCATCTCGATGATCTTCACCTGGTAGCGGCTCTCGATCGCCTCGGCCAAGCGTTCACCGATCTGCCCGCCACCGGCGATGACGATGCGTTTATACGTCTCGTCGAGACGGCGCATTTCGCTCATCACGGCACGAATATTCGCTTTGGCGGCGATGAAGAAGACTTCGTCGTCGGCCTCGATCACCGTGTCGCCCTGGGGCAGGATCGGCCGGTCACGTCGGAAAATCGCCGCTACGCGGGTTTCCACATTCGGCATGTGCTCACGTAGCTGGCGCAGTTGCTGGCCGACCAATGGGCCGCCGTAATAGGCCTTCACGGCGACCAGTTGCGCTTTGCCGTCGGCGAAGTCGATCACCTGCAAGGCGCCGGGAATTTCGATCAGGCGCTTGATGTAATGGGTGACCACCTGCTCCGGGCTGATCAGGACGTCCACCGGGATCGCATCGTTGTCGAACAGGCCGGCGCGGGTCAGGTAGGCGGCTTCACGCACCCGGGCGATCTTGGTCGGGGTGTGGAACAGCGTGTGGGCGACCTGGCACGCGACCATATTGGTCTCGTCGCTGTTGGTCACAGCCACCAGCATGTCGGCATCGTCGGCACCCGCCTGACGCAGCACCGTAGGAAACGACGCACGGCCCTGTACGGTACGAATATCCAGGCGGTCGCCCAGGTTGCGCAGGCGCTCGGCATCGGTGTCGACCACGGTGATGTCGTTGGCTTCGCCGGCCAAATGTTCGGCCAGCGTGCCACCGACCTGCCCTGCCCCAAGGATGATGATTTTCATCCGGTCACTCCCTTTAAACCGTTCAGCCGCGTGCGGCGGCGATCTTGATCAGCTTGGCGTAGTAGAAGCCATCGTGCCCGCCTTCTTGCGCAAGCAATTGGCGACCGTGGGGCTGCTTGATGCCGGCTGCCGTAGCGAGGTCCAGCTCCCGTGCGCCGCTGGTGCGGGCGAGGAAGGCTGCGATGACCTCGGTGTTCTCGGTGGGCAAGGTGGAACAGGTGGCGTAAAGCAGGATGCCGCCGACTTCCAGGGTCGGCCACAACGCGTCGAGCAGTTCGCCTTGCAGCACGGCGAGGGCGGCGATGTCGTCGGGTTGGCGGGTCAGCTTGATGTCCGGGTGGCGACGGATCACGCCGGTGGCGGAACACGGCGCATCGAGCAGGATGCGCTGGAACGGCTTGCCGTCCCACCAGGTGGCGGTGTCGCGGCCGTCGGCGGCAATCAGCTCGGCGCTCAGGCCCAGGCGTGCGAGATTTTCCCGCACGCGCACCAGGCGCTTGGCTTCCAAGTCGACGGCGACGACACCGGCCAGGTCTTTTTCGACTTCGAGGATGTGACAAGTCTTACCGCCGGGTGCGCAGCAGGCGTCCAGCACGCGCTGGCCCGGGGCCAGGTCGAGCAGGTCGGCCGCCAGTTGCGCAGCTTCGTCCTGCACGCTGATCCAGCCTTCGGCGAAGCCCGGCAGGCTGCGCACATCGGTGGCGGCGTCGAGCACAATGCCGTCGGGGCTGTACACGCACGGCGTGGCCGCGATGCCTGCATCGGTCAGCAATTGCAGGTAGGCATCACGGCGGTGATGGCGACGGTTGACCCGTAGGATCATCGGCGGGTGCGCATTGTTCGCTGCGCAGATGGCTTCCCATTGCTCGGGCCAGAAGGCTTTCAGGGATTTTTGCAGCCAGCGCGGGTGCGCGGTACGCACCACCGGGTCATGTTCGAGTTCGGCCAGCAGCGCTTCGCTTTCGCGTTGGGCACGGCGCAGTACGGCGTTGAGCAGGGCTTTGGCCCAGGGCTTTTTCAGCTTCTCGGCGCAACCGACGGTTTCACCGATGGCGGCGTGGGCCGGCACGCGGGTGTAGAGCAATTGATAAAGGCCCACCAGCAGCAGCGCTTCCACATCGGCATCGGCCGCCTTGAACGGTTTTTGCAGCAGCTTGGCCGCCAGCGCCGACAGCCGCGGCTGCCAGCGCGCGGTGCCGAAGGCCAGGTCCTGGGTGAAACCGCGATCGCGGTCTTCGACCTTATCCAACTGGGTCGGCAGCGAACTGTTCAGCGAAGCCTTGCCGTTGAGTACGGCGGCCAGGGCCTTGGCGGCGGCCAGACGCGGGTTCATTGGGCTGCCACCCCGAGCATCGTGCCCACGGCAAATTTCTCACGACGACTGTTGAACAAGTCGCTGAAATTAAGCGCCTTGCCGCCGGGCAATTGCAGACGGGTCAGACACAACGCCTGTTCACCGCAGGCGACCAGCAGGCCGTCCTTGCTGGCGCCGATGATTTCACCGGGGGCGCCCTTGCCGTCGGCCAGGGTGGCGGCGAGTACTTTCAAGGCCTCACCATTGAGGGTGCTGTGGCAGATCGGCCACGGGTTGAACGCGCGCACCAGGCGCTCCAGTTCCACGGCCGGGCGGCTCCAGTCGAGGCGCGCCTCGTCCTTGTTCAGCTTGTGCGCGTAAGTCGCCAGGCTATCGTCCTGCACCTCGCCTTCCAGGGTGCCGGCAGCGAGCCCGGCGATGGCCTGGATCACGGCCGGCGGGCCCATCTCGGCCAGGCGATCGTGCAGGCTGCCGCCGGTGTCTTCGGCGGTGATCGGGGTGCTGACTTTCAGCAGCATCGGGCCGGTATCCAGGCCCGCTTCCATGCGCATCACGGTCACGCCGCTTTCGCTGTCGCCCGCTTCCACGGCGCGCTGGATCGGCGCCGCACCGCGCCAGCGTGGCAGCAGCGAAGCATGGCTGTTGATGCAACCCAGGCGTGGGATATCGAGAACCACTTGGGGCAGGATCAAACCGTAGGCCACCACCACCAGCAGGTCCGGTTTCAGCGCGGCCAACTCGGCCTGGGCCTCGGCGTTGCGCAGGGTCGGCGGTTGCAGCACGGGAATGTTGTGCTCCAGCGCCAGTTGCTTGACCGGGCTCGGCATCAGTTTTTGCCCGCGACCGGCCGGGCGATCCGGCTGGGTGTACACCGCGACGATGTCATAAGGGCTGGCAAGCAGCGCCTTGAGGTGTTCAGCGGCGAATTCGGGTGTGCCGGCAAAAACAATGCGCAGTGGCTCGGTCATGGGCGTTCTCGGTTAACAACAGTCACAAAAGAAAAAGGCTTGCCGCAGCAAGCCTTTGGAAGAAGGGCATCAAGCTTGCTGGCGGTGCTTTTTTTCCAGCTTCTTCTTGATCCGGTCACGTTTGAGCGTGGACAGGTAATCGACAAACAGCTTGCCGTTGAGGTGGTCGCATTCGTGCTGGATACACACCGCCAGCAGGCCTTCGGCAACCTGCTCGAAAGGCTTGCCGTCGCGGTCCAGGGCTTTGATTTTCACGCGCACCGGGCGTTCGACGTTCTCGTAGAACTCCGGCACCGACAGGCAACCTTCCTGGTATTCGCCCATTTCGTCGGTCAGCGCTTCGAACTCGGGGTTGATGAACACCCGTGGCTCGCTGCGATCTTCGGACAGGTCCATCACCACGACACGCTGATGCACGTTGACCTGGGTCGCGGCGAGGCCGATGCCCGGGGCTTCATACATTGTTTCAAACATGTCATCGACCAACTGACGAACCTTGTCGTCCACTACGGCCACCGGTTTGGCGATCGTGCGCAGGCGCGAGTCGGGGAATTCGAGGATGTTCAAAATAGCCATAAGCGTAATTGCTGCACATGTGAGGTAAAGGCAAATCGGCGTAGGGATGGACCCGCACGGCCGGTGTGGAACGCTCGGAAGCCGCGAAGGCTATGGCGTTTCACGCGAACGTACATAATAAAGGAGATTGACCCCATGAGGAAATCGCTACTCGTCTTGCTGCTCTGGGCGCCGTTCGCCCTGGCCCTGCTTCCATCGCCTGGCCTGCGCCTGGATCAACCGACGCAACAGGCCATCCAGCAATTTTTGTTACACAATCGCATCCTCGATTCTCCCCTCGATCTCGATAACGCGCCCTACGTTGTCGCGGCAGAAGCCGGGCGTGTGCTGGGGGCCAATGGCGAGCGCGTGCATGCCCGCGGCGTCCTGGACCCGGCCCAACCGAGTTACGGGATCTTCCGCCGAGGCAAGGTCTACACCGACCCCCAAACCCAGGAGTTACTGGGGATCAACGCCGACGACATCGGCACCGCGCGCTGGGTGATGGCCGGCGATCTGACCACCCTTGCCGTGCAACGCGTCACCCAGGAAGTGCGCCCCGGCGACCGTTTACTCCATTCCGAGCCGCCCGTTGCGCTGGCCAGCCTGGAGGGCCAGCAGGCGGTGCCGTTTATTGAAGGGCAGATCATCGACGTACCCAAGGGTGTTACGCAGATCGGCGTGCTGGATGCCGTGACCCTGAATAAAGGCCGCCGCGACGGCCTGGTCGAAGGCCAACGGCTGAACGTGATCAAGACCGGCGCCACGGTACGCGACGTCCTCAGCGGCGCCCCGGTGAAACTGGCCGATGAGCGCGGCGGCACGCTGCTGGTGTTTCGCACCTATGAAAAGCTCAGTTACGGCCTGGTCCTCAGTGCCTCGCGGCCACTGGCGGTGATGGACCGTTTCGAGACTGCCCGTCAAACGCAATAAATAGGTTGCTAAATAAGTTACCAACAGAGTTATCCACAGCTTGTTCCGGTCAAGGATGATCAGATGTATCCGATAAACAACAGTGAAATTTCCCCGGCAGAACTGGAAGCCCGGCTACGTTTGCACAGGCTGCCCGATCTGGGTCCGAAGCGTTTTCGCCTGTTGATCGACGCGTTCGGCTGCGCCTCGAAGGCCCTCAGTGCGCCGGCCAGCGCCTGGCGCTCGCTGGGGTTGCCCGCCATCAGTGCCGAGGCCCGGCGCAGCCATGAAGTCCGCGAGGGTGCGGGTGCCGCGCTGGCCTGGCTGGCGCGTCCGGGCCAGCATTTATTGATGTGGGACCAGCCTGAGTACCCCGCACTGCTGGCCCAGATCGATGATGCACCGCCGTTGTTATTCGTTGCCGGCGACCCTTCGATCCTGGAAAAACCCCAGTTGGCGATGGTTGGTAGCCGCCGCGCATCGCGCCCCGGCATGGACACCGCCGCCGCCTTCTCCCGCAGCCTGGCGAGCGCCGGTTTTGTCATCACCAGCGGCCTGGCCCTGGGCATTGACGGCGCGGCGCATCAAGCGGCTTTGGAGGTCGGCGGGCAGACAATCGGCGTACTCGGCACCGGCCTGGAAAAGTTTTATCCACAGCGCCACCGACGCCTCGCGGCAGCGATGATTGCCCAGGGCAGCGCGGTGGTTTCCGAGTTTCCGCTGGACGCCGCGCCCCAGGCCGGCAATTTCCCTCGGCGCAACCGCATCATCAGTGGTCTGTCGCTCGGCGTGTTGGTGGTGGAAGCCGGCATGGCCAGCGGTTCGCTGATCACCGCGCGGCTTGCGGCCGAGCAAGGGCGCGAGGTGTATGCGATTCCGGGCTCGATCCATCATCCAGGGGCCAAGGGGTGTCATCAGCTCATTCGCGATGGCGCGGTGTTGGTGGAAACCATCGAGCACATTCTTGAAGGCTTGCGCGGGTGGCAGGCGCTGTCGCGTCCGGTGCCTCTGCCGGTGACCCATCCGCTGGTCGCACTGCTGCACGCTGCGCCGCACACCAGCGAAGCCTTGGCGATTGCCAGCGGGCGGCCGTTGTCCCAGGTGCTGGCGACACTCACCGAGTTGGAGCTGGAAGGCCAGGTGGTCTGCGAAAGCGGGCGCTGGCTCGCGCGCTGCTAGGTTTTGTAACGAAGATCGGTAAACTGCGCAGAGCTTTAGTCCGGAGAGTGAGTAATGGTCAACAGGTGGCGTGTGCTGGAAGCCGCACGAGAAATTCGCGCAGGCGCGGTGATTGCCTATCCAACCGAGGCGGTCTGGGGCCTGGGCTGTGACCCGTGGAACGAAGCGGCGGTGGACCGGCTGCTGGCGATCAAGAACCGCTCGGTGGATAAGGGCCTGATCCTGGTCGCGGATAATATCCGCCAGTTCGATTTTCTCTTCGAAGACTTCCCGCAAGACTGGATCGACCGCATGGCCAGCACCTGGCCGGGGCCGAATACCTGGCTGGTGCCTCATCAGAACCTGTTGCCGGAATGGGTCACAGGGGTGCATGACACCGTGGCGCTGCGGGTCAGCGACCATCCGCTGGTGCGCGACTTGTGCTCATTGGTCGGGCCGTTGATTTCCACCTCGGCCAACCCCCAGGGCCGCCCGGCCGCCCGCACGCGGATTCGCGTCGAGCAGTACTTCCGTGGCCAGGTCGATCTGGTGTTGGGTGGCGCCCTCGGTGGGCGCAAGAACCCAAGCCTGATTCGCGACCTGGTGACGGGTGAGGTGTTGCGGCCGTCGTGAGACCGGGTCGTGGCCATCGCGGGCAAGCCCCCTCCCACAGACAACTCGGTCGAATGTGGGAGTGGGCTTGCCCGCGATGGCGCCCTTAACCACGCCAGAAATCCAAAGCCTTACGGCAACAGAATGGTCGACCCCGTCGTGCGCCGCCCCGACAACTCGGTCTGTGCCTTGGCCGCGTCCTTCAGCGAGAAGCGCTGATTGATATCGATGCGCACCTTGCCGCTCTTGATCATCGAGAACAGATCATCGGCCATGGCCTGCAAGTCCTTGGGGTTGCTGGCGTAGGTCGCCAGGGTCGGCCGGGTGACATACAGCGAGCCCTTGGCCGCCAGAATCCCCAGGTTCACCCCGTCCACCGCGCCCGAGGCGTTGCCGAAACTCACCACCAAGCCGCGTGGCGCCGCGCAGTCCAGCGAGGTCAGCCAGGTGTCCTTGCCGACGCCGTCGTACACCACCGGGCATTTCTTGCCGTCGGTCAATTCCAGCACGCGCTGTGCGACGTTTTCCTTGCTGTAGTCGA
The DNA here is from genome assembly GCF_024169655.1 of Pseudomonas marginalis. Taxonomy (GTDB): domain Bacteria; phylum Pseudomonadota; class Gammaproteobacteria; order Pseudomonadales; family Pseudomonadaceae; genus Aquipseudomonas; species Aquipseudomonas paraveronii. Next base: position 6,285,160 of record NZ_JALJWV010000001.1, read on the forward strand.
TGGTTGCCCAGGCGCCGAGGGATTTGGCCACCGCGGCTTTTTCCGGCGAGCTGACCGTGCCGATCAGCTTCACGCCCAGGGCCTTGGCCCACTGGCAGGCCAGGGAGCCCACGCCACCGGCTGCGGCGTGGAACAAAATGGTTTCGCCGCCCTTCAGCTCGTAGGTCTGGCGCAGCAGGTATTGCGTGGTCAGGCCCTTGAGCATCGCGCCGGCGGCTTGTTCGAAGCTGATGTCGTCCGGCAGGTGAACCAGGTTCGCGGCAGGCAATACGTGCAGTTCGCTGTAGGCACCCAACGGGCCACTGCCGTAGGCCACGCGGTCGCCGACCTTGAATTGCGTGACCTCGCTGCCCACGGCGTCGACCACACCCGCGCCTTCCGCGCCCAGGCCCGATGGCAAGGCCGGCGGCGCGTACAAGCCGCTGCGGAAGTAGGTATCGATGAAGTTCAGGCCAATGGCCGCGTTGCGCACCCGGACCTGCTGTGGGCCAGGCTCTGCTGGCGTGTAGTCCACATACTCAAGCACCTCGGGGCCGCCATGGGCGCTGAACTGGATACGTTTGGCCATCTGCACTTCTCCTGGGTTCGAATTCGGGTAGCCCCCTATCGGACTCCTTAGCTTGATCTTCGTCAACTGCGACGGACCTGAGTGCGGTGGTATCCTGTGCGCCCATTTGCCGCCGACGCCCAATGGCCTCGCGTAGCTTTGCCCGATTCAAGGTGATGCCATGACTACCCGCACCGAGGCTGTTAAAGCCTATCTGCTTGATCTGCAAGACCGTATTTGCAGCGCCCTGGAAACCTTCGAGACGGACACTCGCTTTATCGAAGACGCCTGGACCCGGCCTGCCGGCGGCGGCGGTCGCACCCGTGTGATCGAAAACGGGGCGGTGATCGAAAAAGGCGGCGTCAACTTTTCCCACGTGTTTGGCAGCGGCCTGCCACCGTCCGCCAGCGCACATCGCCCTGAATTGGCCGGGCGCGGGTTTGAAGCCCTGGGGGTGTCGCTGGTGATTCACCCGCACAACCCGCATGTACCGACTTCCCACGCCAACGTGCGCTTTTTCATCGCTGAAAAGGAAGGTGAAGAGCCGGTGTGGTGGTTCGGCGGTGGCTTCGACCTCACGCCCTACTACGCCAACGAAGACGACTGCATCCACTGGCACCGCGTGGCCGAGCAGGCCTGCGCGCCGTTCGGTGCCGACGTTTATGCGCGCTACAAGGCCTGGTGCGACACCTACTTCCACATCAAGCATCGCAACGAACCGCGCGGTATCGGCGGGCTGTTCTTCGATGACTTGAACGAATGGGACTTCGACACCTGCTTCGCCTTCATCCGTGCCATCGGCGATGCGTACATCGACGCCTACCTGCCGATCGTGCAGCGCCGTAAGGCGCAGGCCTATACCGAACAGCAGCGCGAGTTCCAGGAATTCCGCCGTGGTCGTTACGTTGAGTTCAACCTGGTCTACGACCGTGGCACCTTGTTCGGCCTGCAATCGGGCGGGCGTACCGAGTCGATCCTGATGTCGCTGCCGCCCCAGGTGCGCTGGAGCTACGACTGGAAAGCCGAGGCCGGCAGCGAAGAAGCGCGCCTCACCGACTACTTCCTGCAAGACCGCGACTGGCTCGGCGTGGCTGCGCCCAAGGCGGCTGTCTGATGGACCGCTATGTCGTGTTCGGCAACCCCATCGGCCACAGCAAGTCGCCGTTGATTCACCGCATGTTTGCCGAACAGACCGGCGAGCAACTGGACTACAGCGCTCTGCTGGCGCCGCTGGAGGACTTCATCGGGTTTGCCCGTGAGTTTTTTCAGCAAGGCAGTGGCGCCAACGTCACGGTACCGTTCAAGGAAGACGCCTATCGCCTGGCCGACACCCTCACCGCACGCGCCGAGCGCGCCGGGGCGGTGAACACCCTGAGCAAGCTGGCCGATGGCCGCCTGCTGGGTGATAACACCGACGGCGCCGGCCTGGTGCGCGACCTGACGGTGAATGCCGGGCTCAGCCTGCAAGGTCAACGCATCCTGTTGCTCGGCGCCGGTGGCGCGGTGCGCGGGGCGTTGGAGCCGTTGCTGGCCGAGCGGCCGGCGTCGCTGATCATCGCCAACCGCACCGTGGAAAAGGCCGAAATGCTCGCCGAGTTGTTCGACGATTTGGGCCCGGTGTCTGCCAGTGGTTTCGACTGGCTGTGTGAGCCGGTGGACGTCATCATCAATGCCACCTCCGCCAGCCTGTCGGGCGATGTACCGCCGATTGCGGGCAGCCTGATCGCGCCGGGCAAGACGTTTTGCTACGACATGATGTACGCCAAGGAACCGACCGCGTTCTGCCGCTGGGCCACGGAACACGGTGCGGCGGTGGCAATGGATGGCCTGGGCATGCTGGTGGAGCAGGCGGCGGAAGCGTTCTTCCTGTGGCGTGGCGTGCGCCCGGATTCGGCGCCGGTGTTGGCCGAACTGCGGCGGCAATTGGCTTGACGCAACTCGAAAGGTGGGAGGGGGCAAGCCCTCCCACAGTTTTGATCGTATTCAGTCTTCGAAATGGATGGGGCAGTTGTCGGCGCCTTCCAGCTTTTTCAATTCATCGACGACCTGCGGCCTGGCCCGGCGCAATGTCAGGCTACGGCCCATTGCCCTTAATCGCCGCGCTTCCTGGTGCAGCATCTCCACCCCGGAATAGTCGATAAAGTTGATCTGCTGCGCCTCGATCACCACCCGCTCACACTGCAGGCTTTGCAGGCGCACTTGCAGGTAATGGCTGGCGCCAAAAAAGATCGAGCCACCGACCCGCAGCACCTCTTCCTCGCCGTCGCGCCATTGCTGAACCCGCGGCTGCGAGGTGCGCTTGAGGTAGAAAAACAGCGAGGCCAGCACCCCGGCGTAAATCGCGGTTTGCAGCTCCAGCAGCAAGGTGGCGATGCAGGTCAGGCTCATCACCACAAACTCGGCGCGACTGACCCGGAACAATGCGCGAATGCCCCGATGGTCCACCAGGCCCCAACTGATCAGCAGGATGCTCGCGGCCATGCTCGGGATCGGTATGTGGGCGATCAGCGCCGCGCCAAACAGTGCGAACAACGCCACCCACAGGGCGGAAAATACCCCCGCCAACGGTGAACAGGCGCCCGCTTCATAGCTGAGGCCGGAGCGCGTAAAGGAACCGGCCGACAGGTAGCCGGAGAAAAATCCGCCGACGATGTTGGATAAACCCTGCGCTCGAACTTCCTGGTTGGCGTCGAGCAATTGCTGCGAGCGCGCCGCCAGCGAGCGGGCAATCGACAGGCTGGTCACCAACCCGAGCATGCCCACCGCCACGGCGCTGGGCAGTAGGCGCAAGACCATGTCCAGGTCCAGCGGCAACGGGCTGAATGGCGGCAGCTTGCCGATAAATGCGCTGACCAGTGCCACATGCCCGAACATCGCCGGCCACAGCCAGGCGGCCAGGCTGCCCAGCGCGAGCGTGATCAACAGCGTCGGCCAGCGCGGCAGCAGGTATTTGAGCAGTGCGCCCACCAGCAAGGTGCCCAGCCCGAGCAGGAGTGAGGCGTGGTCCCACTCGGCGCCATGGTGGATCAGTTCCAGCAAGCTGTTGATCGCTGTGGCCTGGCTCGGTAAATCCAGGCCCAGCAGGTTGGGCAGTTGGCCGAGGGCAATCACCACGGCGGCGCCGAGGGTGAACCCCAGCACGACCGAATGGGAGATAAAGTTCACCAACGCGCCGAAGCGCAGCAGGCCGAGCAACCACTGGAACACCCCGGCGAGGAAGGTCAGCAGCAGGATCAAGGTGATGTAGTCCTGTGAGCCCGGCACGGCCAGCGGGCTGATGCTGGCGTAGAGCACGATGGAAATCGCCGCTGTGGGGCCGCAGATCAGGTGCCAGGACGAACCCCAAAGACACGCGATCAGCACCGGGATGATCGCGGCGTACAGGCCGTATTCCGGTGGGAGACCGGCGATGAGCGCGTAGGCAATCGACTGCGGTAAGGCCAGAACCGCGCCGCTGAGGCCGACGATTGCATCCCGACCGACGCTGGCGCGGGTTTGGCGCGGCAGCCAACTGAGGAAGGGAAAGAGTGTGTGGCGGTTGGGCCGGTGCATCGCAAACTCGGATAGAAAGGTTTGGCTCAGGGTATCAGTACACGCCGGCTTTTGTGGGAGGGGGCTTGCCCCCGATCGCGGACTGACAGTCAATGATGTAGTGACTGATCCGCCGCTATCGGGGGCAAGCCCCCTCCCACATTTGGATAGTGGTGGGCTTTAGAGCTTGGCTTTTACGGCCGCCAACGCATCCTGGCCGTCCACGGTTTTTACGCCGTCGAGCCACTTGTCCAGCACTGCCGGGTTGGCCTTGATCCACGCCTTCGCCGCGTCCGCATTGCTGACCTTATTGTTGGCCACCTCAGCCATGATGCTGTTCTCCATCGCCTGGGTGAAACTCAGGTTGGTCAGCAGTTTTCCTACGTTCGGACAGGCCTGTGCATAACCCTTGCGCGTCAAGGTATACACGCTGCCGGTGTCGCCGAAGTACTTCTCGCCGCCCTTGAGGTAATGCATTTTCAACTGCACGTTCATCGGGTGCGGGGTCCAGCCGAGGAAGGTGATGAAGCGCTGTTTCTTCACTGCCCGTGAGACTTCGGCAAGCATCGCCTGTTCGCTGGACTCGATCAGCTTCCATTGGCCCAGGTCGAAATCGTTCTTCTTGATGATTTCCTGCAACGAAATATTCGCCGGCGCGCCGGAGCCGATGCCGTAGATCTTCTTGTCGAACTGGTCGGCGAATTTACTCAGATCAGTAAAGTCATGCACCCCGGCGTCCCACACATAGTCCGGCACGGCGAGGGTGAATTCGGTGCCGTCGAGGTTTTTCGCCAACTGCACCACATCGCCGTTGGCCACGAACTTGTCGTAGAAACCTTGCTGCGCCGGCATCCAGTTACCCAGGAACACATCCACCTGGCCGTCCTTGAGCCCGCCGAAGGTGATCGGCACCGCCAGGGTGTCGACCTTGGCCTTGTAGCCCATGCCCGTCAGCAGAAAACCGGCGACGGCATTGGTGGCGGCGATATCGCTCCAGCCTGGATCGGCCATCTTCACCGTCTCACAACGGGCGTCCGCGTACACGGCGGCGCTGCTCAACGCCACCATGCCCGCTACGCCCAGCACCACAGTCAACTTTTGCATGGCCTTCCCTCTGTTTTATGGGTGTTGGCAGGGTTGTGGATAACGTGCCTTGCGCTCCAGGTCGTCGAGGTCGATATGGTTGCGCATGTATTGCTGACTGGCGTCCACCAGTGGCTGGTGATCCCAGCTCTTCAGCTTGCCTTGGGTCAGTGCCTCAAACACCAGGCGCCGACGGCGTTGGCTGGCGAGCACTTGTTGGTGGATCGCCGGGATGTCCCATTTGGCCCGTGCCTCAGTCAGAAAGGCTGCAAACAGCGCCCGGTGTTGCGGCGACTGGCTGAGTTCTTCCTGTTCCCGTGGGTCATTGTGTACATCGAACAGTAGGCAGGGATCGTCTTCGCTGTAGATGAATTTGTAGGCGCCACGGCGAATCATCATCAGCGGGCTGACAGTGCCTTCGGCCATGTATTCGCCGAACACTTCGTCGTGCCCGCCCTGGCCGTGCAAGTGCGGGACCAGCGAGCGGCCGTCCAGGGGCAAGTGCGGTTCGAGTGCGCCGCCGGCCAGTTCCACCAGGGTTGGCAACAGGTCGGCGGTGGAGACCGCCTGGGTCACACGGCGCGCCGCGAACTGCCCGGGCGCGCTGACCAGCAGCGGCACGCGGGCGGCCATTTCGAACCAGTGCATTTTGTACCAGAGGCCGCGCTCGCCGAGCATGTCGCCGTGGTCGCCGGAGAAGATGATGATGGTGTCATCGGCCAGGCCGGTGTCTTCCAGGGTCTGCAGCAGCTTGCCGACATTGCTGTCGATGTAACTGCACGCGCCGAAGTAGGCGCGGCGCGCATCGCGGATCTTCTCCAGCGGCAGCGGCTTGTCCCACAGGTCGTAGACCTTGAGCAGGCGCTGGGAGTGCGGGTCGAGGTCGCCCTGGGCCGGGGTTGTGGGCAACGGGATATCGCTGTCGTCGTACAGATCCCAGAACGGTTTGGGAATGGTGTACGGGTCGTGGGGGTGGGTCATCGACACGGTCAGGCAGAACGGCTGGTCGCCGTCCTCGCGAATATGGTCGAACAGGTACTGCTGGGCCTTGAACACCACCTCTTCGTCGAAATCCAGCTGGTTGGTGCGCACGCACGGCCCGGCTTGCAGCACCGAGGACATGTTGTGGTACCAGGTGGGGCGCACGTCCGGTTCATCCCAGTTCACCGCCCAGCCATAGTCGGCGGGGTAGATGTCGCTGGTCAGGCGCTCTTCGTAACCGTGCAATTGGTCCGGCCCGCAGAAGTGCATCTTGCCCGACAGCGCGGTGCGGTAGCCGAGGCGACGCAGGTAGTGGGCATACGTCGGCACATCGGCGGGGAAATCCGCCGCGTTGTCGTAGGCGCCGATCTTGCTCGGCAACTGGCCGCTGACCAGGGTAAAGCGCGACGGTGCGCACAGCGGGCTGTTGCAGTAGGCGGCGTCGAACACCACGCCTTGTTTGGCGAGACGGCTCAGGTTTGGCAACTTGATCGGGGAAGGTCCGTAGAACGGAAGCATCGGCGCGGCCATTTGATCGGCCATGATGAAAAGAATGTTCTTGCGCTTCATGAGTCTTCGGCATTCCATAGGCGGTGTTTATGCGAATGAGCATGCAGCCCATGGAAAATGGGGTAAAGCCCATGAAAGGCAATGTCTAGGATAAGCACAGCTTATGTATGAAGCCCTCGGCGATGTATCCCTCGATTTGCTCCGCGCCTTCGAAGCGGCGGCGCGCCACCGCAGCTTTACTGCGGCGGCGATGGAGTTGGGCACCACCCAGCCGGCCATCAGCCAGCAGATCAAGCGCCTCGAAGAGCAATTGGCGATCCGCCTGTTTGATCGCATCTACCGTGGCATCGAGCTGACCGATGCCGGCGCCTTGCTGTTCGAACATGTCCAGGGCGGCTTGCAGACCATCAACCAAGGCCTGAGCGCGATCACCCAGCAGGACCAGCACGAAGTGCTGCAAGTGGCCACCGACTTCGCCTTCGCCGCCTATTGGCTGATGCCGCGCCTGCATCGCTTCCGTGCGGCCAACCCCCAGGTCGACGTCAGCCTGGTGACCAGCGAACGTAATCACGCCACCTTGCGCAGCGATATCGACGTGGCGGTGCTGTTTGGTGACGGCCGTTTCAAGCAGGGCGACAGCCTGTGGCTGTTCAATGAAGAAGTGTTCCCGGTGTGCAGCCCGCAGTGGCTCAAGGACCAGGCCACGCCGTTGACCGTGCAGACCTTGCCCGACTGCCCGTTGCTGCATCTGCGCCAGGAACACAACAGCCAGTGGTTCGACTGGAGCGGCGTGTTCCGCGAACTGGGCATTACCAGCGCGCCGACCCCCGGCCAACTGCGCTTCGATAACTACACCCTGCTGATCCAGGCCGCGATTGCTGGCCAGGGCGTGGCCATCGGCTGGCGCCACCTGGTGGACAACCTGCTGGAACAGAAGTGGCTGTGCCGACCGATCAGCGACACGGTGATCTCACGCTTGGGCTACTACGTGGTGCAGCCGCAGCGCAAACGCCGGGGGCAGTTGGTCGAGCGGTTTGTCGACTGGCTGATGACGGAGCAGGCGCGCAGTGCACAGTCGCTGACCGGGCTGGCCCTGCCGTCGATTGCCGTCTAGGATTTGTCGCACAGCGGTTCCGGATCTTGTCATGCAACGTATCAAGGGCTATCCGCCCACATCTACTTCAATGCCCACACCATCGACCAGGCACGCACCTTGTGCGAAGACGCGGCGGCACTCTTTCCGCTGCGCATGGGCCGCGTGCATGAGCGCCCCGTTGGCCCGCACCCGGACTGGAGCTGCCAGCTGGCATTCGACCCCGAATACATTGGTGTGGTGCTGCCCTGGTTGGCGTTGCATCGCAAGGGCCTGGTGGTGTTTCTGCACCCCGACACTGGCGATGACCTGAAGGACCACACCGAGTACGCGATCTGGATGGGTGCGATGCGCGAACTGAATCTGTCGGTTTTTTAACCTCTCTTATCAGATAAAGCCTGGCCGTTCCCGCAGTAAAAGGCGGAATGGTTGTAGGATTCATCTCGATTCATTCCAATATATGGGATTGATATTTATATATTGAGATATCGCCGAGCATAGGTTTATATTCGCCCATCTGCTTTTTTCAGCACCCACTCATTTCAGGTGAAGCGATGCCGGCGCAATTGATCGCGCTCGATTGGGGAACCAGTTCCCTTCGTGCTTATAAACTCGGCCCCGCAGGCGTGGTGCTGGAACAGCGTGCGCTGGCGTCGGGGATCATGCACCTGCCCAGCCAACCCCGGGAGATTGCCGGCGTTCGTTGCAGCGATGGCTTCGAGTTGGCGTTCGACGCAGCCTGTGGCGATTGGCTCGACGCGCAACCGGGCTTGCCGGTGATCGCCTGCGGCATGGTCGGCAGCGCTCAGGGCTGGAGCGAAGCGGCCTACCGCAACACCCCGGTCGACGTCGCCAGCCTCGGCCAAGCGTTGCACCGCGTGCGCAGTGTGCGCGGCGTCGATGTGCATATCGTGCCCGGCGTGATCGAGCAGGTCGGTTTGCCCAACGTGATGCGCGGCGAAGAAACCCAGGTGCTCGGCGTGCTGCAAGGCCTCGCGGCCGAGGTCTTGATCGGCCTGCCCGGCAGCCATTCCAAATGGGTCGAGGTGGTCGACGGCCGTATCACCCATTTCGACACCTTCATGACCGGTGAGCTGTTCGCGGTGTTGAGCAAGCACAGCCTGCTCGGGCGCACCCAACAACCCGCCGAACACTTCCAGGCGGCAGCCTTCGACCTTGGCGTGCAGGTGGCGCTGTCGGTAGACGGCGAACGCGGCGTGCTGTCGACGCTGTTCAGCGCACGCACCCTGGGCTTGACCGGCAAACTCGCCCCCGACCAGCAGCCCGACTACCTCTCCGGCCTGCTGATCGGCCATGAACTCGCCGGCTTGCCTGCCGCCGCCAAACACCAGCCGATCATCCTGGTCGGCGCCGCGCCGCTCTGTGCCCGTTACCAACGTGCCCTCGACCTCTGCGGCTTCGCCCACGTCAGCCTGGCGCAAGAGGCCAGCGAACGCGGCCTCTGGCAGTTGGCCCAGGCCGCCGGGCTCATTCAACCTGCAATGGAGGCCTGACATGCTCAAGCAAGCACTCACGCACAACGGTTTGATCGCGATCCTGCGCGGTGTGCGCCCGGACGAAGCCGAGGCGATTGGCCAGGAGCTCTACCGCGCCGGTTTTCGCGTGATCGAAGTCCCGCTCAATTCGCCGGACCCTTACACCAGCATCCGCACCCTGCGTGACAGCCTGCCCGCCGATTGCCTGATCGGCGCCGGCACGGTGTTGACGCCGGCGCAGGTCGAGCAGGTCAAAGCCGCCGGTGGCCAGGTGATCGTGATGCCCCACAGCGATGCCAAGGTCTTGCGTGCCGCGAAAGCTGCCGGCCTGTACCTGTCGCCGGGGGTTGCCACCCCGACCGAGGCGTTCGCCGCGCTGGCCGAAGGCGCCGACGTATTGAAGCTGTTCCCCGCCGAGCAAATGGGCCCGGCGGTGATCAAGGCGTGGCTGGCGGTGTTGCCGGCGGGCACGTTGTTGCTGCCGGTCGGCGGCGTGAGTCCGGCCAACATGCAGGTGTATTTCGACGCCGGCGCCAGGGGTTTCGGCCTGGGGTCCGGGTTGTTCAAGCCGGGCATGTCCGTGGCCCAGGTGGCGAGCAATGCCCAGGCGTATGTCGCGGCCTGGAACGCCCTGAACTGATCCCCTGAACGGATCGCAAGCCTTGCGCCTTGGGCGCTGCATCGACAAGAGAGATAAGAAGATGAAAATCACCAAACTGACGACCTTCATCGTCCCACCGCGCTGGTGCTTCCTCAAAGTGGAAACCGACCAGGGCGTCACCGGCTGGGGCGAACCCGTGGTCGAAGGCCGCGCCCACACGGTGGCGGCTGCGGTTGAGGAACTGTCCGACTACCTGATCGGCAAAGACCCACGCAATATCGAAGACATCTGGACCGTGCTCTATCGCGGCGGTTTCTATCGCGGCGGCGCCGTGCACATGAGCGCGCTGGCCGGCATCGACCAGGCGCTGTGGGACATCAAGGGCAAAGCCCTGGGCGTGTCGGTCAGCGACCTGCTGGGCGGCCAGGTGCGTGACAAGATTCGCGTGTATTCGTGGATCGGCGGCGACCGCCCCGCCGACACCGCCCGCGCCGCCAAAGAGGCCGTGGCCCGTGGTTTCACTGCGGTGAAAATGAACGGCACGGAAGAATTGCAGTTCGTCGACAGCTTCGAAAAAGTCGACCTGGCCCTGGCCAACGTCGCCGCCGTGCGCGATGCCGTCGGCCCTAACGTGGGCATTGGCGTCGACTTCCATGGCCGCGTACACAAGCCTATGGCCAAGGTGCTGATGAAAGAGCTGGACCCATACAAGCTGATGTTTATCGAAGAGCCGGTGCTCAGCGAAAACTACGAAGCCTTGAAAGAACTCGCACCGCTGACCAGCACGCCGATTGCCCTGGGCGAGCGCCTGTTCTCGCGCTGGGACTTCAAGCGCGTGCTCAGCGAAGGTTACGTCGACATCATCCAGCCGGACGCTTCCCACGCTGGCGGCATCACCGAAACCCGCAAGATCGCCAACATGGCCGAAGCCTACGACGTGGCCCTGGCGCTGCACTGCCCGCTGGGCCCGATCGCGCTGGCCGCCTGCCTGCAGCTGGACGCGGTCTGCTACAACGCGTTTATCCAGGAGCAAAGCCTGGGCATTCACTACAACGAGAGCAACGACCTGCTCGACTACGTGCGCGACCCGGGCGTGTTCGACTATGACCAGGGCTTCGTGAAGATCCCCAACGGGCCGGGCCTGGGCATCGAGATCAACGAGGAATACGTGATCGAACGCGCGGCCATCGGCCATCGCTGGCGCAACCCGATCTGGCGCCACGCCGACGGCAGTTTTGCCGAGTGGTGATGTCTGCCTGAAAAAATGTGGCAAAAAATGTGGGAGGGGGCTTGCCCCCGATAGCTGAGTGTCAGTCGACATCTTCGGCGGCTGGTTCACCGCTATCGGGGGCAAGCCCCCTCCCACATTTGAGCTGGTTTGGTCAGTAAGTCCGTCCTCAATAAACATAACAAGAGACAACCCCATGCACCCTGAATCCCTCACCGGGCAGGCTTCTTTAGTCACGCCTAGCAGAAAGCGCTACTTCATCATGGTGCTGCTGTTTATCACCGTGGTGATCAACTACCTCGACCGCAGCAACCTGTCGATCGCGGCCCCGGCCCTGACCAGTGACCTGGGCATCGACCCGGTGCATGTCGGGCTGATTTTCTCGGCGTTCGGCTGGACCTACGCCGCCATGCAAATCCCCGGCGGCTGGCTGGTGGACCGGGTGCCGCCGCGCATCCTCTACACCGCGGCCCTGCTGCTGTGGTCCATCGCCACCGTGATGCTGGGCTTCGCGGCCAGCTTTATCGCGCTGTTTGTCCTGCGCATGGCGGTGGGCGCCCTGGAAGCCCCGGCCTATCCGATCAACAGCCGTGTGGTTACCACGTGGTTCCCCGAGCGTGAGCGCGCCACGGCGATTGGCTTCTACACCTCCGGGCAGTTCGTCGGGCTGGCGTTTCTCACCCCGGTGCTGGCCTGGTTACAGCACCACTACGGCTGGCACATGGTGTTTGTCACCACCGGCGGCGTCGGCATTCTCTGGGCGCTGATCTGGTACGCGGTGTACCGCGAGCCGAAGGACTTCAAAGGCGCCAACGCCGCTGAAATCGAACTGATCCGTGCAGGCGGCGGGCTGGTGGACATGCAGGCACAAACCACCAAGGCACCGTTCAGTTGGGTCGACCTGGGCATTGTGCTGAGCAAGCGCAAACTCTGGGGCATCTACCTGGGCCAGTTCTGCCTGAACTCCACGCTGTGGTTCTTCCTGACGTGGTTCCCGACCTATCTGGTGAAATATCGCGGGATGGACTTCATCAAATCCGGCCTGCTCGCTTCCCTGCCCTTCCTCGCGGCGTTTGTCGGCGTGCTGTGCTCCGGGATTTTTTCCGACTGGCTGATTCGCCGTGGCGCGTCGGTGGGCTTTGCGCGCAAGTTGCCGATCATTGGCGGGCTGTTGATTTCCACCGCGATCATTGGCGCCAACTACGTGGATTCGACGGCCTGGGTGATTGCGTTCCTGGCGGTGGCGTTCTTCGGCAATGGCCTGGCGTCGATCACCTGGTCGCTGGTGTCGACCTTGGCACCCGCTCGCTTGCTCGGCTTGACCGGCGGCGTGTTCAACTTCATCGGCAACCTGGCGGCGATTGCCACGCCGATCGTGATTGGCTTCCTGGCCAGCGGCGATTCGTTCGCACCGGCGATCACCTATATCGCAGTGCTGGCGTTGCTCGGGGCGCTTTCCTACATATTGTTGGTGGGCAAGGTCGAACGGATCGAGTTGTAAAAAAATGGGCGACCTTGGGGTCGCCCATTTTTTTGCGGCTTACGGCACCGACATTTCGTTACGGAAGATATTCAGCGGGTCCCAGCGCTGCTTGGTACGCCGCAGGCGGCTTTCGATGATCAGGTCGGGGAAGAAAATGGCGTACCACTGGGGGTTCTTGGCGTTCGCCGGGTTGCCGCCGAGGTGCGTCATGTCGAGGTCGGGGTAATTGATGTAGCAGCCCTCGAACTGCGCGTTGAGCGGCACGCCTTGATCGTTGGCGAAGGCGTTGAAAAACAACCCCTGAATCCAATCGGCATGCGCCTGGTCGGCGGCGGCGCTGGCATCGCGCCAATAACATTGCGGTTGCCACTTGAGGAAAGAGCCGCGCTGGGCCGCGGATGATTCGCGCCGCACCGCCGGATCTGGCTGGTTGATGCGCCCGCCGAACGACTGGATCTGTATGAGGCTTTGGGTCAACACGTTCGCCGGGTCGGGCCAGGTCAGCGTGGTCCAGATCGCGGATAACACCTGCGGCGTGAAAATGCCTTTCTGATAGGCCGACTTATAGCGCCCACGCTGGTTGTCGCCGGAGCCGTTGAGGGTTTGCTGGCACGGCAGCCAGTCCAGGCGGCGCACGGCGGCACGCGCCGTGGTCAAGGAGTTGATGACGCGCCCGGCGGGGTTGCTTGGCGGCAGGTGGATCACGTGAAACGGCGTCACCGATTCGCTGGCGGCAATGCCGATGGCGTCCAGCATCGTCGTGACAAAATCGTTGAAGGGCGCCTGATCGTTCAACTCGCCGTCTTTGTCCACGTAATGAATGCCCAGCGTGACGTTGCCGGTGTGCTGGTGGCGCATTTCCAGCTTGGTCGCCAGGCCCCAGGTGTCCGGGTCGGCCTGATGTTGGGCGAACCAGGCTTGATAGGCCTCCAGCAATCGGTCGAGCGCCGGTTTGGTCAGCATCGCCCAGTCCCATTCCAGTACCAGCCAAAGCACCTCCTTGGGGGCGTCCGGCAGGTCCTTGAAGTAATAACTGGTGATGATCCCGAACTGCCCGCCGCCGGCACCGCAGCACGCGGCAAACAGGTTCAGTTCGTCCGGGTCGGTGCTCTCCCGGCAGACATGCAGCGCTGTCAGGCCGTTGCCTTGGGCGTTGGGCACCAGAATATCGACACCGGACAGCCAGTCGCACACCAGGCCGTGTTTGCGCGAGAGCAAGCCGTAGCCGCCACCGCAGATGTGCCCGCCCAGGCCCACCGAATAACACGAACCACCGGGCAGGGTCTTGTTGGCCAACTTGTACAGGGCGACGTAGGCGTCCCAGTTCTGCCCGCCGGCTTCCAGGCGAAAGCGGTAGCGATAGGGCAAAGTCGGCACCAACTGGGAGTGCAATTGGCCGTCGGCGTCGTAGTCCAGTTGCTTCATTTGCCCGATATCCAGAATCGCCAACACCTCATTGGGGTCGTTGGGCATCTTGTTGGCGACGAAACCTTCATAACAGTGGCCGCCGCTACGCACGGCAATCCGGCCATTGGCGACGGCCAGGGCCTGCGCCGCGGCGTCGATGATGTCCTGGGGGCTGTAACAGAGGTAAATCAGGTTGGCGCCGTTGGGCGAGGATTGGCCCTGCACGTTGCCCAAGGGCCAGCGCAGGTTGAAGCCTTTTTGCAAGGTGGCGTGACGGCGGTCCGATGCAGTGATGAGATCAAATGCCATGATGTACTCCAAGGAGCCAAGAATGACTTCTGATGCGGCTAACTTAACGACCGGGAGCGCAAGAAATACCGGGGCTTGCTGAGGTGGTTAGACGGCAATAGGCATGAAGTGCGTTAAGGGGGAACGAACGGTTCGCCCCTTAAGCCTAGCGGAAGAAATCGAGGAACCGCGGCGTCAGTTCAAGACGCCTTCCAGAATTTCATAGACGATGCCCGTGCCCACTGCGATCAACACCACGTCCGGGCCTGAACGGCGCCATTCATAGCCCTCGTAGTACGGCAGGCGCGCCAGGGCGCGGCTATCGAGGCGTTCGCCATAGTAGCCGTGGGGCATCGGCCGGCCACGGACCAGGCGCATATCCGGCGGCGGTGGCGCGCCACGACCGAATTGGCCGTGATTGTCGCGGATGATCTGGCGCACCGGACCGAAGTCCCGGGGTGGGCCGCCGCGACGGTCGTCCTGCGGGCCGCGATGGTCGTCGCCACGTTGTTCGTGCTGGCCTGGTGGGCCGCCACGGTCGTCACGGTCGTCGCCGCGTTGGTCAGGCGGCGCGGCTTGCACCAGGGCGCTGGCGGCAAGCACCAGCGCGCCACAACCAGCAATCACGGACTTGGGCATTTTCATCGGGAATTCCTCGGGGCACGCATACAAAAAAGGGATTTCGAACGCGGTTCGAAATCCCTTGGTCTTGCTGTTTAGGCCACGGTGTTGCGGGTTGATTCCTCTGTATCAGGAACTTTACCTACCGTATACGAGGCGCTTACTTACGTGCGTTACGGACACCTGCCGACAGCGCTGCACACAGGCTCAGCACGCCGTCGATGGCTTGCTGGTCATTGCTGGCGTTGGCGATTTGATCGATCAGCGCCGAACCCACCACCACACCATCGGCCAAGCGCGCGATGGCGGCCGCTTGCTCCGGCGTGCGGATACCAAAACCGATGCTGATCGGCAGGTCGGTATGGCGACGCAGGCGGGCCACGGCTTCTTCGACGTGTTCCAGGGTGGCGGCACCGGCACCGGTCACACCGGCCACCGACACGTAGTACACAAAGCCCGAGCTGCCGTTGAGCACGGTTGGCAGGCGCACGTCGTCGGTGGTCGGCGTGGTCAGGCGGATAAAGTCGATACCGGCTGCCTGGGCCGGGTCGCACAGCTCGCCGTTATGTTCGGGCGGCAGGTCGACCACGATCAGGCCGTCGACGCCGGCTTGCTTGGCATCGGCAATAAATTGCGGCACGCCGTATTTGTGGATCGGGTTGAAGTAACCCATCAGCACCAGCGGGGTGTCGCTGTTGTCCTTGCGGAACTCGCGCACCATCTGCAGGGTTTTCGCCAGGTTCTGCTTGGCGGTCAGCGCGCGGATGTTGGCCAGTTGAATGGCCGGGCCGTCGGCCATCGGGTCGGTGAAGGGCATGCCCAGCTCGATCACGTCGGCACCGGCAGCGGGCAAGCCCTTGAGGATGGCCAGCGAGGTGTCATAACCGGGGTCGCCGGCGGTAACGAAGGTCACCAGGGCGGCGCGGTTTTGTTCCTTGAGTTGCGCAAAGCGGGTTTGCAGGCGGCTCATTTAGTGTTTCTCCTGCTGGGACTGTTCCATGTGGTGCATCACGGTCTGCATGTCTTTGTCGCCACGACCGGACAGGTTGACCACCATCAGGTGATCCTTCGGCAGGGTCGGTGCGCGTTTGAACACTTCGGCCAGGGCGTGGGCGCTTTCCAGTGCAGGAATAATCCCTTCCAGGCGGCAGCATTTGTGAAAGGCGTCGAGTGCTTCGTGGTCGGTCACCGAGGTGTACTGGACGCGGCCGATATCGTGCAACCAGGCGTGTTCAGGACCGATGCCGGGGTAGTCGAGGCCGGCGGAAATCGAATGGGCGTCGATGATCTGGCCATCGTCGTCCTGCAGCAGGAAGGTGCGGTTGCCGTGCAGTACGCCCGGTACGCCACCGTTGAGGCTGGCGGCGTGTTTGCCGGTTTCGATGCCAAAGCCCGCGGCTTCGACGCCGATGATCTCGACGCTGCTGTCATCCAGGAACGGATGGAACAGGCCCATGGCGTTGGAACCGCCGCCGATGCACGCCACCAGGCTGTCCGGCAGGCGGCCTTCCTGGGCTTGCAGTTGGGTGCGGGTTTCCTTGCCGATCACGGACTGGAAGTCGCGCACCATCGCAGGATAAGGGTGCGGGCCGGCCACGGTGCCGATCAGGTAGAAGGTGTCGTCGACGTTGGTCACCCAGTCGCGCAGGGCTTCGTTCATCGCGTCTTTGAGGGTGCCGGTGCCGGCAACCACCGGGATCACTTCAGCGCCCAGCAGCTTCATGCGGAACACGTTGGCCTGTTGGCGCTCGATGTCCGTGGTGCCCATGTAGATCACGCATTGCAGGCCGAAACGCGCGGCCACGGTGGCGGTGGCCACACCGTGCATGCCGGCGCCGGTCTCGGCGATGATGCGTTTCTTGCCCATGCGCCGCGCCAGCAGGATCTGGCCGATGCAGTTGTTGATCTTGTGCGCGCCGGTGTGGTTCAGCTCTTCGCGCTTGAGGTAAATCTTGGCGCCGCCGCAGAACTCCGTCAGCCGCTCAGCGAAATACAGCGGGCTTGGTCGACCGACGTAGTCGCGCTGGAAGTAGGCCAATTCTTCGTTGAACGCAGGATCAATCTTGGCCGCTTCGTATTCGCGGGCCAGCTCGAGGATCAACGGCATCAGGGTTTCAGCGACGTAGCGGCCGCCGAATGCGCCGAACAGGCCGTTGGCGTCAGGGCCGTTGCGTAGATCGGTCTGGGACTGAGTCATGGGACGCTCCAGGAAAAGAATTCGGGTGGGAAGCAATGACGGCCACTCTACCCCTGACGTCCGGTGCTGAAAACCGATAAGATCGCCGTAACCTGTCAGGAAAACTCACAGATGAGCCGAGACCTTCCGCCCCTTAACGCCCTACGCGCATTCGAAGCCACGGCCCGCCTCAACAGCGTGAGCCAGGCTGCTGAGCAGTTGCACGTCACCCATGGCGCTGTGAGCCGCCAGCTTAAAGTGCTGGAAGAACATTTGGGTGTCAGCCTGTTCGTCAAGGAAGGACGCGGCCTCAAACTCACAGATGCCGGCGTGCGTCTGCGCGATGCGAGTGCCGAGGCGTTCGAGCGGTTAAGGGATGCGTGCGCAGAAATCACCCAAAGCAGCGCCGATGCACCGTTCGTCCTCGGCTGTTCGGGCAGTTTGCTGGCACGCTGGTTTATTCCGCGCCTGGGCCGCTTGAATGCCGACCTGCCCGATCTGCGCTTGCACCTGTCGGCGGGCGAAGGTGACCTGGACCCCCGCCGCCCCGGTCTGGACGCGCTGCTGTTGTTCGCCGAACCCCCGTGGCCAGCGGATATGCAGGTGTACGAGCTGGCCAGCGAGCGTATCGGCCCGGTCATGAGCCCGCGTTTCGCCGGTTACGAGCGCCTGCGCGACGCCCCGGCTGCGGCGCTGTGTGGCGAAGCGCTGTTGCACACCACGTCACGCCCGCAGGCCTGGCCCAGTTGGGCGCAGCAACACGGGATCGAGCCCGGTGCGTTGAAACACGGCCAGGGTTTTGAGCATTTGTACTACTTGCTGGAAGCGGCGGTTGCAGGGCTGGGCGTGGCGATCGCGCCGGAGCCGCTGGTGGCGGAGGATGTGCGCGCCGGTCGCCTGGTGGCGCCGTGGGGTTTCACGCAAACCCCGGCGCACCTGGCGTTGTGGCTACCCAAGCGCGCCGCGGATGGGCGCGCTCGGCAACTGGCGCAATGGCTCAAGGCTGAGTTGTTGCGCCAGCCGGTATAGCCGGCAAATCAGTTACCGCGTTTGCACAGCAGGTAAGCCGCCAGCAGGCCCAGTGCGCCAACGGCAACGCCGGCTGTGGTCCATGGGTGCTCTTGTGCGTAGTCCCGGGTCGCCACACCGGTTTCGCGGATTTTGACTTTGCTTTCTTCGTAGGCGTCGCTGATCAGGTGACGGGAATGCTTGAGTGCGTTCTCGGCATTGCTTTTCAGGGCCTTCAGGGTCTTGCGCGACTCATCGGAAGCATCGTCCTTGAGGTCCTCAAGGGACTTGAGCAAGCTCGAAATCTCGGCTTCCATGCTTTCCAGCGACGCTTTGCGTAAAGAAGTGTTGGCCATGTGGACTCTCCTGAAATGATTGAGTGGCGTGTGTAGATACCGACTACGGCCGTTTCAGAAAGTGCAGTAAATCTGAACTTTCGAATAGGAATGGTCGCCAGAAGCAGTATGAACTTTCACTGCTAGGCTTTATTGACGACCCTCAGGAGAAACGCCATGTCTGATCATCACACCTACAAAAAAGTCGAATTGGTGGGCTCGTCCGCCACCAGTATCGAAGAGGCGATCAACAACGCCTTGGCCGAAGCCAGCAAGAGCCTCAAGCACTTGGAGTGGTTCGAGGTGATCGAAACCCGAGGCCATATCAAGGACGGCAAGGCCGCGCACTTCCAGGTTACGTTGAAGGTGGGGTTCCGAATTGCCAGTAGTTGATCGGAGCGGTTGAACTTGCCGGCTGGCCGATTGCCATAACCTGCGCTACAACCAATGGGGGCCGATGCGACCAGTGTCGGCACGCTCGTTTCGATCAGCGCAAGGAAAGTGACGGATGAAGAAGTTCCTGTTAGCGGTAGGTTTATTGAGCATGGCGGGCACCGTGCTGGCGGCGGGCAAGCCGTGTGAAGAGCTGAAAAGCGAAATTGCCGCGAAAATCGACGCCAAGGGCGCTTCGGGTTATTCGCTGGAAGTCGTGGCTAAAGGTGCTGCGGCGGACGGTAAAGTGGTTGGCAGTTGCGAAGGCGGCACCAAGGAAATCGTCTACAAGCGCGGTTAATCCCACGTTGCAGACATAAAAAACCGACGCAGGTGCGTCGGTTTTTTTTCGCCTGCGAGGTTTAGCCCTTCATCAACTGCGCGAGCAGTTCGTAGGAATGAATCCGGTCGGCGTGTTCGTACAGATCGCAGGTAAAGATCAGCTCATCGGCGCCGGTCTGTTCGATCAGCACCTCCAGTTTGGCGCGGATCTTCGCCGGGCTGCCGACCATCGCCAGGCCGAGGAAGCTGCCTACCGCGTCTTTTTCATGGGGCAGCCACAGGCCGTCCATGCTGTTCACCGGCGGACGCTGCACCAGGCTCTGCCCGCGCATCAGCGCCAGGATGCGTTGGTAGACGGAAGTGGCCAGGTAATCGGCCTGTTCATCGGTATCCGCCGCGACCAACGGAATGCCGAGCATTACGTAGGGCTTGTCCAGAACGGCCGAAGGCTTGAAGTGATTGCGGTACACGCGAATCGCCTCATGCATCAAGCGCGGTGCGAAATGGGAGGCAAAGGCGTAGGGCAAGCCGCGCTCACCGGCCAGTTGTGCGCTGAACAGGCTGGAACCGAGCAGCCACACCGGGACGTTGGTGCCGGTGCCGGGAACCGCGATCACCCGTTGGTCGGGCGTGCGCGGGCCGAGGTAGGCCATCAGTTCGGCCACGTCGTCGGGGAAGTCGTCCGCGCTGCCGGAGCGCTCACGGCGTAGGGCGCGGGCGGTCATCTGGTCGGAACCGGGCGCACGCCCCAGGCCGAGGTCGATCCGACCGGGGTACAGGCTTTCCAGGGTGCCGAATTGTTCGGCGATCACCAACGGCGCATGGTTGGGCAGCATCACGCCGCCGGAACCGACGCGGATGGTCGAGGTGCCGCCGGCCAGGTAACCGAGCAATACCGAGGTGGCCGAGCTGGCGATGCCATCCATATTGTGGTGTTCAGCTACCCAGAAGCGGTTGTAGCCAAACTTTTCCACATGCTGGGCCAGGTCCAGGGAATTGCGCAGCGACTGTGCGGGACTGCCGTTGGCCCGCACGGGCACCAGGTCGAGGGTCGAGAACTTCACGTCGGACAGCGATTTCATAAGCCTGCTTCTCCAATAAGGGCGCAGGCTTCTTAGACGAACCAAAACCTGCCGCTTCATGTGCATGTTCTATGCAATGAGGGCATATACCCGAGATTCAATAGGTCGTGAGAAATTTCCTACTTTGCTGCTAGGTTTCTCTTACAAGTGAACTTTGGCAAAGCATCTATCCTCAGAACCCTTACTGACGCAAAACCATCGTTTGAGGAGACTGCTATGAGTATCGTAAAAAAAGCATCCGCGCATTGGGAAGGTGATCTGAAGACAGGCGTGGGTTCCATCTCCACGGAAACCGGCGTGCTGCGCGAAGCGCCCTACGGCTTCAAGGCCCGTTTCGAGGGCGGCAAGGGCACCAACCCTGAAGAGTTGATCGGTGCGGCCCACGCTGGCTGTTTCTCCATGGCGTTTTCCATGATTCTCGGCGACGCCGGGCTCGAGGCTGACAGCATCGACACCCAGGCCGAAGTGACCCTGGATCAGGTCGACGGTGGTTTTGCGATCACCGCGGTACACCTGGTGCTCAAGGCCAAGATTCCCGGTGCGAGCCAGGCGCAGTTCGAAGAACTGAGCAAAAAGGCCAAGGAAGGGTGCCCGGTGTCGAAGGTGCTGAACGCGAAAATCAGCCTGGACGCCACGCTCGTCAACTGACGCAGACATTAAGAATGTGGGAGCAGGCCCCCTCCCACATTTAGTTGTGCGTTAAATCAGAACTCGTGTTTCCCTGATGTGGTCCTATAGCCTATGCAGCCTTAGGCGCACACCCGTGCGCATGCATTCAGGGAGCTTCACACATGAAACGTTTTGCTTTGGCGATCATCTGCGGTGTAGTGGCCACATCGGCGGCGGCCGCGACCAAAGACTGCGAAGAGCTCAGGAAAGAGATCGAGATCAAAATCCAGGCTAACTCGGTTCCGTCCTACACCCTGGAAATCGTCAGCAAGGAAGAAGCCGACAAGCACGATGTCGCCATGGTCGTAGGCACGTGTGAGAACGGTACCAAGGCAATCATCTACCAGAAGAACAACGACTGATCAGATGCAGTTCACGCTGCGCTCTTGCGCCAATAACTGACGCGCGGCGTTGTACAGCCGGATATTCGGTGTGTAGGCCAACGAGCGCCCCTCCAGGCGATAACGCTGACCTGCCTCGAAGTGGTCGTACTGCAAGGTCATGAAGCAGGTCCGGTCCTGGGTCTGCGACAACCCGCCAAAGCTGCCGCCGGTCGGCACTTCGAAATCAAAGCGCACCATCAACTCGTGACTGCCCGGCGGGACCTGGAAGAAGCGTCCGTCGTTGAGGTTCTTCCCATCCAGCCGTTGGGCCATCACCAGCTTGGCCCCCGGTGTCGGGGTGGCGAAATCGACCCAGGCCTGTTGCGGGTCCACCGGCGGGATGGGCGGCGAAGCACAGGCGCTGAGCAACAGGGCGGCGATGGGAAGCACTAGCTGGCGCATGGCGGGCACTCAACACAAGGAGGGCTTTGAGTATAAACGCGCTACGCCATGGAAAAACGCCGGGCAGTCACGATAGGCTGGCGAGCCAATTACCCAGGAGCAGTCGCGGCATGGTCAGGCGTTTTCTTCCAGGGTTGTGGTGGGTGCTGCTCAGCGGGTGTTCCAGCGTCAGTTATTACGGCCAATTGGCCAGCGGCCAGTGGCAGTTGCTGCAGGCCCGGGAGCCGGTGGCCAAGGTGATTGCCGACCCCGCGCGACCGCAGCCGTTACGTGATCACTTGGTGCAAGCGCAAAAGGCGCGCACGTTCGCCAGCGAGCAACTGCACTTGCCTGACAACCAGAGTTACCGGCTGTACGCCGATATTGGCCGGCCATATGTGGTCTGGAATGTTTTTGCCACGCAGGAGTTTTCCCTGGCGGCGCAAAATCACTGCTTCCCCATCGCCGGCTGCGTCGCCTATCGCGGTTATTACAGCCAGGGTGCGGCGCGGGGTGAGGCCGCGTTGCTCAAGCAGCAAGGCCTGGATGTGTCGATTGGCGGCGTCGAGGCCTATTCCACCTTGGGTTGGTTCAATGACCCGATCATGAGTTCGATGCTGAGCTGGGGTGATGAGCGCCTGGCCACGTTGATTTTTCACGAGCTGGCGCACCAGCGCTTCTACGTGAAGGACGACACCGAGTTCAATGAATCCTTTGCCACCTTCGTCGAGCAGGAAGGCACGCGCCAATGGCGCGTCGCCCGGGGCCTGGCGCCGATCGGCAGCGCGGCGCTGCAGCAGCGTGACCAATTTACCCGGTTGGTCCTCGATACCCGCAAACGTCTGGAAACGCTCTACGCCCAGCCCTTGGCGGCCGATGCGATGCGGCGGGCCAAGGCGGCCGAATTCGAGCGCCTGCGCAGCGAATACCGACAGGTGCGGGACAGTCAGTGGGGCGGCGACAAACGTTATGACGCCTGGGTGAACCAGCCGATGAACAATGCGCGGCTTCTACCGTTCGGGCTGTATGACCAGTGGGTGCCGGCGTTTGCGGCGTTGTTCCGGCAGGAAGGTGGGAATTGGCTGAAGTTCTATGCGGCAGTGGAGCGGATGGGCCAATTGCCGGTGGCACAGCGTAAGGCGGCGTTGAGGCAGTTGGAAGGTGCTGGCCGTTAGAGCCTCATCAGGAGCAAGCTCCCTCCCACATTTTGACCCGTGTACGCAGGCCAAATGTGGGAGGGAGCTTGCTCCCGATAGCGCCCTCAAGGCCGCCGCAAAAACGCCTGATGCAACTCGTTCAACGTCTCGAAATGCCAGGTCGGCGCTTCGGCACTCAGCTCTTCGAAACTGCCGAACCCATACCCGACCGCCGCCGAATCCAGCCCATTGCTGCGCGCCCCGATCAAGTCGTGCTTGCGGTCGCCGATCATCAAGGTAGTGGCCGGGTCCAGGCGTTCTTCGCGCATCAAGTGGGCAATCAGCTCGACCTTGTTGGTGCGCGTGCCGTCCAGTTCGCTGCCGTAGATCACCTTGAAGTGCTTGGCAAAATCGAAATGGCGGGCGATCTCGCGGGCAAATTCCCACGGCTTGGAGGTGGCTACGTACAACTGGCGACCCTGACTGTTGAGGGCTTCGAGCAGCGGCATCACCCCGTCGAACACGCGGTTTTCATACAAACCGGTGACCTTGAAGCGTTCACGGTAGAAATTCACCGCTTCCCAGGCCTTGGTTTCGTCGAAGCCGTAGAACTGCATAAAGGCTTGCAGCAACGGCGGGCCGATGAAGTGTTCGAGTTGGGTGATGTCGGGCTCGTCGATACCGAGTTTGCCCAGGGCGTACTGGATCGAGCGGGTGATGCCCTCGCGTGGGTCGGTCAGTGTGCCGTCCAGGTCGAACAGTACGGTTGGATAGTGCAGGGTCATTGATCGAATCCCTCGGCCAGGTGCAGGTCTTTGAGCTTCACGTAGTTCGCTGCGCTGTAGGTGAAAAACGCGCGTTCCTTGTCAGTCAGTTCGCGGATCTGTTTAACCGGGCTGCCGACGTACAAGAAGCCGCTTTCAAGTTTCTTGCCCGGCGGCACCAGGCTGCCGGCGCCGATGATCACGTCGTCTTCGACCACGGCGCCGTCCATCACGATGCTGCCCATGCCGATCAGGATGCGATTGCCCACGGTGCAGCCGTGCAGCATGACTTTGTGGGCGATGGTCACGTCGTCGCCGATCAGCAGTGGGAAACCATCAGGATTGAACGGCCCGGCGTGGGTAATGTGCAGCACGCAGCCGTCTTGCACGCTGGTGCGCGCGCCGATGCGGATGCGGTGCATGTCGCCGCGGATCACGGTCAGCGGCCAAACCGAGCTGTCGTCGCCGATTTCTACATCGCCGATCACCACCGCCGAAATATCGACAAAAGCCCCGGCGCCCAGGGTTGGCGTGTGGTTCTGATAGGTGCGAAGGGTCACGATAGCCTCTCTCTCTTCTGCTGATAGCTGCGGTGGACGTTGATTGTAATTAAGATGGCCCCATCTTTGTTCTTACATGTTTCTTCAGCCAAGGTGCCAACCGTGAGCGCGAACAACCCTCTTCTGCAGCCCTACGACCTGCCGCCGTTCTCGGCGATCCGTGCCGAGCACGTACAGCCGGCCATCGAACAGATCCTCGCCGACAACCGGCTTGCCATCGAAGGCATCCTGCAAAGCCAGGGGAAAAATCCGACATGGGCCGGTCTGGTCCTCGCCATGGATGAACTGAATGATCGTCTGGGCGCCGCCTGGAGCCCGGTCAGCCACCTCAACGCCGTGTGCAACAGCGCCGAATTGCGTGAAGCGTATGAAAGCTGCCTGCCGGCGTTGAGCGCCTACTCCACCGAGATGGGCCAGAACCGCGAACTGTTCCAGGCGTTCGAGGCTTTGGCCAACAGCCCGGAAGCCGCCGGTTTCGACGTGGCGCAAAAAACCATCCTGGAACACTCGCTGCGCGATTTCCGCCTGTCGGGTATCGATCTGCCGCCCGAGCAGCAAAAACGCTACGCCGAAGTGCAAAGCAAACTCTCCGAGCTGGGCAGCAAATTCTCCAACCAACTGTTGGACGCCACCCAGGCCTGGACCAAACACGTTACCGATGAAGCCAGCCTCGCCGGCCTGACCGACTCGGCCAAGGCGCAAATGGCCGCCGCCGCCCAGGCCAAAGGCCTCGACGGTTGGTTGATCAGCCTGGAATTCCCCAGCTACTACGCGGTGATGACCTACGCCCAGGACCGCGCCCTGCGCGAAGAAATCTACGCCGCCTATTGCACCCGTGCGTCGGACCAAGGCCCGAATGCCGGTCAGAACGATAACGGTCCGATCATGGAACAGATCCTCGACCTGCGTCAGGAACTGGCCCGGCTGCTGGGCTATGCGTCCTTCTCCGAATTGAGCCTGGCCACCAAAATGGCCGACTCCAGCGACCAGGTGCTGAGCTTCCTGCGTGATCTGGCCAAGCGCAGCAAGCCGTTTGCCGCCCAGGACCTGCAACAGCTCAAGGCCTACGCCGCCGAACAGGGCTGCGCCGACCTGCAAAGCTGGGACAGCGGTTTCTACGGTGAAAAACTGCGTGAACAGCGCTACAGCGTGTCCCAGGAAGCGCTGCGCGCCTACTTCCCGATCGACAAGGTGCTCGGCGGCCTGTTTGCCATCGTGCAGCGCCTGTACGGCATCGAGATCGCCGAGCAGAAAGGCTTCGACACCTGGCACCCGGACGTGCGCCTGTTCGAAATCAAGGAAAACGGCCAGCACGTCGGCCGCTTCTTCTTCGACCTGTATGCCCGCGCCAACAAGCGTGGCGGCGCCTGGATGGACGGCGCTCGCGACCGTCGCCGCACCTTCGACGGCGTGCTGCAAAGCCCGGTGGCCAACCTGGTGTGCAACTTCACCCCGGCCGACAGTGGCAAGCCTGCCCTGCTGACCCACGACGAAGTGACGACGCTGTTCCACGAATTCGGCCACGGCCTGCATCACCTGCTGACCCGTGTCGAGCATGCCGGCGTGTCCGGCATCAACGGCGTGGCCTGGGATGCGGTGGAGTTGCCGAGCCAGTTCATGGAGAACTGGTGCTGGGAGCCGGAAGGCCTGGCGCTGATCTCCGGCCACTACGAAACCGGCGAGCCGCTGCCCCAGGACCTGCTGGAAAAAATGCTCGCCGCGAAAAACTTCCAGTCCGGCCTGATGATGGTGCGCCAGTTGGAGTTTTCGCTGTTCGACTTTGAACTGCACGCCACCCACGGCGACGGCCGCAGCGTGGCGCAGGTACTCGAAGGCGTGCGCGACGAGGTGTCGGTGATGCGTCCGCCGGCCTACAACCGCTTCCCCAACAGCTTCGCGCATATCTTCGCCGGTGGTTATGCCGCGGGTTATTACAGCTACAAGTGGGCTGAAGTGCTGTCGGCCGATGCCTTCTCCAAGTTCGAAGAAGACGGCGTGCTCAATGCCGAAACCGGACGTGCTTTCCGCGAGGCGATCCTGGCCCGTGGCGGTTCCCAGGCGCCGATGGTGTTGTTTGTCGATTTCCGCGGGCGTGCGCCGTCGATTGACGCACTCTTGCGCCACAGCGGCCTGAGTGAGGACGCAGCAGCATGAGTGACGTGCCAGTGATTACCAAAAAGCAGTTTATTGCCGGGGCCGTTTGCCCGGCGTGCAGCGAGCCGGATAAATTGAAGATGTGGACCGAGGACAACGTGCCGCATCGCGAGTGCGTGGCCTGCGGCTATACCGACACGCTGAATGATCAGGGCTTGTCGGTGCCCAAGGAGCTGGGTACGCGGGTCAATACCTCGGCGCTCAAAGCGCCGGACCCGAAGGTGCAGTCGGTGCAGTTCTTTCCTAACCCGAAGCTGAAGAAAGACTGAGATCC
The DNA here is from genome assembly GCF_024169655.1 of Pseudomonas marginalis. GTDB lineage: Bacteria > Pseudomonadota > Gammaproteobacteria > Pseudomonadales > Pseudomonadaceae > Aquipseudomonas > Aquipseudomonas paraveronii. The sequence goes on from NZ_JALJWV010000001.1 coordinate 6,311,665, forward strand.
TGTCAGGGCGTAGTCAGCGCTCTGGGGTCTTTGGTGGGTTCAACAGGGCTGGTGGTACCGGCCGTGTTGAACCAACTTTTCACTGAGCACAGAGCAAACTCGCTGGTGCTGCAATCGCCATTCGCCAAGGCTGTGCGCAACTTGTCGATATCGGCCTTCATCATGTAGCGAACACCGTCCTTGAGGCCCTTGCTGCTGCCGAAGCTGCCCAAGGTCATTTCGTTCAACGCCTCTTCCTTGCTCCAACCCTGAACCACCACGCGATACATCGCCGCCATCAGGCCAGTGCGGTCTGTGCCGTGTTTGCAGTGCATCAGCACCGCACCGTTGGCTTCGGCCTCGCGAATCGCCCTCAGCGCGGCGAGCACGTCAGCGTCATCGACATGGTTGGTGCGATAAACCAACTGGACCTGTCGGATATCAGGAGTTTTCAGCCAATCGCTATCGGACTCCGGCAGAAAGTTGATTACGGTGCCGATCTTGAGTTTTTCCAGCAGAGGTACCGCGTTGCTGTCTGGCAGCGCGCTGCGGTAGAGCGTGGGCGTCATCTGGTGCAGGTTGTATTGATTGCCAACCGGCTGCGCCCATTCGGGAGAGCGAAGGGATGCGGTGTCGTCCGCCCAGGTGTGTGCGCTGGTGAACAGTGCCAGGAACGCGAGGCCGAGGGCCGGTAGCCATTGATGCTTGAACATGCGCGACGTAACCGATAGAGGGTTGGCGGGTGAGGCCAAGCGTCGACTAAGCGGGGTCAAGGGGGTGTGAGCGGTCCGTCAAAGAATCGTGAATCCTTCTCGACGCCGCAGGTTTTGCACTGAATCGATTCTCTCGATGCTTGGCTTGCTATTGATTGCCGCTGCGTTCTATCTCCTTGGGTGGGTTGGGTCCAACCTGCTGCCGCCAAACCGGCAGTTTCCATCCGTGGCGAGAGGGTTTAGACGTGGCGACCTTCACCCTGTGGGCGCTTGCCTGTCGGACCATGAAGTGGCGGATGTCGTCAGTTTCATCCGGGGCAGTTGGAGTAATAAAGGGGGGGCAACAAGTGCCGCTCAAGTTGCGGGTTTACGTAAAAAGTCGGCTGATAGAAACTGAGCAAGATAAAGTCTTGCTGGCCCAACTTATATAAGCGGTTTATATAAATTGGGCGGTTCTAGTTTGTTTGAGCGATTAGTTTAATTCTCTTTACGCTGGCAGGTCTTTGCAAAGGCGTTGGCCATGGTCAGGAAAATCGACTTGTCCTCATCGTCGAAGTCGCCGTCATTGTCCAGATCCGTTGGAGACGATGTCGTGTCGTAGTGGCCGTCTTTCTTGGATGAAGAGGCGTACATGGCGTAAGAAAGATCCCCGTTGGTTAAACGTTCGAGTAAGATTTCCGGGCTGTTATCTTTTTCAAAGTCTTCACACGTCAAACGTAGTTCGTCCTGAGACATATTAAGTTCCTTTTGGGTTTTGCTAAGTTGGGGCAAGATCATAGTTGCAGGATGAAAATTTAATCCATGACTAAAATGTGGCGATTTATGTCCTGAAAGTTGATATGTAATACACCGTGTTTTCAGATGTAAGTCGATTACCTCGCAACTTCCCGCCCAACGGCGCTGGCGGGAAACGTCGGGTTCGAATACTGTATGTAAACACAGTATTGAGGCCTGTCCATGAGTTCTTCTCTACCGCCCCGTGGCCGGGGCACGGCGACCAACCTGCACAATCGTTTCGCGCCCACTGTCAGCGTGGTCGAGGACGACGGCTGGTATCAGGAAGTGCCGCCGACCCAGGGCACCGAAGTGCGTATCGAAACGGCCAAGACCATCATCACGCGCAACAACTCGCCGGACTTGCCGTTCGATCGCTCGATCAATCCTTATCGCGGGTGTGAGCATGGCTGTATCTACTGCTATGCGCGGCCCAGCCATGCCTATTGGGACCTGTCGCCGGGGCTGGATTTCGAAACCAAACTGATCGCCAAGACCAACGCCGCCGACGTGCTGGAGCAGCAGCTGTCCAAGCCCGGCTACGTGTGTGCGCCGATCAACCTGGGGTCCAACACCGATCCGTACCAGCCGATCGAGCGCGAGTACACGATCACCCGGCAAACCCTCGAAGTGCTGCTGCGCTATCGGCACCCGGTGACCATCATCACCAAGGGCTCGCTGATCCTGCGCGATCTCGACCTGCTCACCGAACTGGCGCGCCAGCGGCTGGTGGCGGTGATGATCAGCCTCACCAGCCTCGACGACGAGCTAAAGCGCATCCTGGAGCCACGCACTGCTGCGCCCAAGGCGCGGTTGCGGGCGATCCGGGTGATGCGCGAGGCCGGCATCCCGGTGGGGGTGCTGTGCTCGCCGATGATCCCGATGATCAACGACAGCGAACTGGAGAGCCTGCTCACCGAAGCCCATGCGGCCGGTGCGCAAAGTGCGGCGTACATGATGCTGCGCCTGCCGCTGGAGGTGGCGCCGCTGTTCGAGGAGTGGCTGGCCGCGCATTACCCGCAGCGCGCCGCCCATGTGATGAGCCTGGTGCGCCAGGTGCGCGGCGGGGAGGTGTATGACAGCCGCTTCGGCGTGCGCATGCGCGGAGAAGGGCCGTTTGCCGATCTGCTGGCGCAGCGTTTCAGCAAGGCGATCAAGCGCCTGGGGCTCGACCGTCGGGAAGGTTTCAACCTGGATTGCACGGCGTTCTGCCCACCGGGCAGGCAGATGGCGTTGTTGTAGACTACAGGGCAAACACGCACTGTGATTGTGGCGATGGTCGCGTTTTGATATCACTGAAACCCGCGATCTAGAGCGGTTGATTCAGTTTGAGTTAAGTTTCGACGGCTACCTTGTTCAGCGAGTGACTGACGAGTCGGAACCCGGCTTTGTGGCGTTCCAAAACTATCCCATCGGCCCGGCGTCGAATTGACCTGAACCCTCCCCTGCATTAATCAAGAGGATGCATCATGAGTGACAAGGATAAACAGCCGTTGGCTGCGTCGGCTTCAGCCGCTCAAGTGGCGGAGTCCGCCGATGCAGCGCTAAAGCACATCGTTGACGGCTTTTTGCATTTCCATCACGACGTCTTCCCTCAGCAAGAAGAGCTCTTCAAGAAACTCGCCACGGCCCAGAACCCGCGAGCGATGTTCATTACCTGCGCCGACTCGCGCATCGTGCCCGAGCTGATTACCCAGAGCTCGCCCGGCGACCTGTTCGTGACCCGTAACGTCGGCAACGTGGTGCCACCCTACGGGCAGATGAACGGCGGCGTTTCCACCGCCATCGAGTACGCGGTCCTTGCCCTGGGCGTGCAGCACATCATCGTGTGCGGGCACTCCGACTGCGGCGCGATGCGTGCGGTGCTCAACCCGGCGAGCCTGGAGAAGATGCCGACGGTCAAAGCCTGGCTGCGTCATGCCGAAGTCGCCAAGACCATGGTTCACGATAACTGCGATTGCGCCAATGAAGGCGAGAGCATGAAGATGCTGACCGAAGAAAACGTCATCGCCCAGTTGCAGCATTTGCGCACCCACCCTTCCGTGGCCTCGCGCATGGCCAATGGTCATTTGTATATCCATGGCTGGATCTACGACATCGAGACCAGTGAAATCCGCGCCTACGATGCGGAAAAGGCGGCGTTTCGACCGCTGAACGGCACCGAGCCGATCCCCTCCGCGACGCCTAAAGCGCGCTTCTAACACACTTCCCTGCCGGGTAACGCGGTGGCTGCCATGGACGCAGCCAGGCTTTACCGTGCCCGGCGAATGCCTCGGGAGAGTCATCATGCGTGCTGCTCAATTAAAAGCTGTATTGCCTCGGGAGCTGCTGGCTTCCGTGGTGGTGTTTCTGGTCGCCCTGCCGTTGTGCATGGGGATCGCGATCGCGTCCGGCATGCCGCCGTCCAAGGGCCTGATCACCGGGATTATCGGTGGCCTGGTGGTGGGCTGGATGGCAGGTTCGCCACTGCAAGTCAGCGGGCCGGCGGCGGGTTTGGCGGTATTGGTGTTTGAGCTGGTGCGCCAGCACGGCATGCTGATGCTCGGGCCGATCCTGCTGCTGGCCGGCTTCCTGCAACTGGTGGCCGGACGTTTGCGTCTGGGTTGCTGGTTCCGTGTCACGGCGCCCGCGGTGGTCTACGGCATGCTGGCGGGGATCGGTGTGCTGATTGTGCTGTCGCAGGTGCATGTGATGCTCGACGGGGCGCCCAAGCCATCAGGGCTGGATAACCTGGCGAACTTCCCGGCCGCGCTGGCAGAGGCGATTCCTACGCTGGGCGGCGGCCTTGGTTGGCAGGCCGGTTTGCTGGGTTTGTCGACCATGCTCGTGATGTACCTGTGGGATAAGTTCCGCCCGCAACCGCTGCGGTTCGTGCCGGGCGCCTTGTTGGGGGTGGGCCTGGCAACGGTAACCAGCCTGGTGCTCGCGTTGCAGGTCAAGCGCGTGGAGGTTCCGGAAAACCTCGCCGACGCCATCGATTGGCTGCGTCCCAGCGACCTGCTGAACCTGGCCGACCCTCAATTGTTGATCGCCGCGTTTGCCGTGGCGTTTATCGCCAGTGCCGAAACCCTGCTTTCCGCCGCAGCGGTCGACCGTATGCACAGTGGTCAGCGTTCCGATTTCGATAAGGAATTGTCTGCGCAAGGCGTGGGCAACATGCTCTGCGGCCTGGTCGGCGCCTTGCCGATGACCGGCGTGATCGTGCGCAGCTCGGCCAACGTGCAAGCCGGGGCCACCACGCGCTTGTCGGCGATGTTCCACGGCGTGTGGCTGCTGGGGTTCGTGCTGCTGCTGTCGAGCGTGCTGCAGAGCATTCCGGTGGCGAGTTTGGCGGGCGTGCTGGTGTACACCGGGATCAAGCTGGTGGACGTCAAGGCGTTCCGGGCGTTGGGCCGCTACGGGCGGATGCCGATGTTTACCTACGCGGCCACGGCGCTGGCTATCGTCTTTACCGACCTGCTGACCGGCGTGCTGGTGGGCTTCGGGCTGACGTTGCTGAAACTGGCGTTCAAGGCTTCGCGCCTGAAAATCAGTCTGGTCGATTTGCCCCAGATCGGCGAAATGGAACTGCGTTTGAGCGGTGCAGCGACCTTTCTGAAGGTGCCGGCGTTAACCCAGGTGCTGTCGACGGTGCCTGCGGGAACCACCGTGCATGTACCGCTGAGTAACTTGAGTTACATCGACCACTCTTGTCTGGAGTTGCTGGAGGAGTGGGGTCGGGCCAATGCGGCTAAGGGCGCGAAGCTGGTGATCGAGGCGCGGGGGTTGAAGCGTCGGCTGGAGGGACGGGTGCGGACGACGACGGGGATCGGTTCGGCGCCGCTTACCAACTGACGGAACCGGATCAAAAATGTGGGAGGGGGCTTGCCCCCGATGGCGGTGAATCAGTGCCTAATCCGCTAGCTGACACACCGCCATCGGGGGCAAGCCCCCTCCCACATTTGTTTCGCGTCAGGCCGAAGATTCAGGCCGACTGATCCAGCTCCAACTCAACGCCCAGCTTGCGTGACAGGCACGGCCAGCGCTTCCACGCCGCTTCCGTTGCCACGCTTTTGAGCTGCTCGCGATACGCCTCGACCGATTCCAGCGCAAAGCTGTCTTCGTTGAGCATTTCATCCACCGCATGGTGGACGGCTTCGTCCAACTGGTTGGCAAATGTCTCGCCGATCAGTTGATGGGCAATCAGGTTGGCCACGGTCGTATCCGCCGGAATCAACGGTTGGCCGAAATGCTTGATATACAGGTCATTGACCTCTTCAACCAGACGATGGGCCAGGTAGGCCTCGTCCAGCAGGCCGTCGAGGCCAATATGCCCCGCCAGAATCGCTGGCGGTTGCAGGAAAAACTGCTCGGCAATCTTCAGTACCGGCTTGACCTGGCTTTCGATGCCGGCCTCGCGGGCTACGTCGTTGGCGGCGTCCAGCAGGTCCGGGACGAGGTCGACGTAGGCAGTGACAAAGCGTGTCATGACGATGTTGCGATCCCCCTCCGCCAGGCTGATGGCCGGGTGCAGGTGCGGTAATTGTTTCTCGAGTTGCTGGGCCAGTTGGCCAGTGCTGGCTTCGTGTTGATGGGCACGGGAAATCTGCTCGCGCAATGCGGCGGTGTTCATGAAAGCTCCAGTGAAGCAGGCGTAGGAAAAGGGAAAGGACAAGGTAGTTCGTTTATACAAGCGTCTAAGACGCATTTGTCATAATTATTTCATGGTTATGCACCGCGGTTATATCGAATTGCCATCGTTCGTCGGATAAACAATACCGTCCCCGATTTTATGGGCTCCGTCCGTCTGTTTTAGCTCATTTGGCCCAACACATTGCGGGGTTGCAGGTGCTGTCTATACTCGGTTTTGTACGCGATTAGCTGATGACGCCAGACTGCATAAGCAGGTGAGGCTAAGCGGTTGTAAGCAGTATGGAAGCCGCTCCCTTCGACGCAGGTGCACACCGGCGGGATAACAAGAACGATAAGGGGAACCCGCAATGACGCGACATCCACATGTTTGGATGGGCCTCCTGTTGTGGTCAGTATTCGGTCAGGCGCACGCCGCCTGGACAACGAATATGGCGCCAGGGGCGACAGAAGTCAGTCACGCTGTGTTCGACCTGCACATGACCATTTTCTGGATCTGTGTAGTGATCGGCATTGTCGTATTTGGCGCGATGTTCTGGTCGATGATCCTTCACCGCCGGTCTACGGGCCAGGTGGCAGCCAAGTTCCACGAAAGCACCACCGTGGAAATCCTCTGGACCGTAGTGCCCTTGCTGATCCTGGTGGCCATGGCCATCCCGGCGACCAAGACCCTGATCAACATCTACGACAGCACGGAATCGGATATCGATATCCAGATCACCGGCTATCAGTGGAAGTGGCATTACAAATACCTCGGCCAGGATGTGGAGTTCTTCAGCAACCTGGCCACGCCCGCCGAGCAAATCCATAACCAGGCCACCAAGGGCGAACATTACCTGCTGGAAGTCGATCAGCCGCTGGTGTTGCCGGTGGGCGCCAAGGTGCGTTTTCTGGTGACCGCTGCGGACGTGATCCACTCCTGGTGGGTGCCGGCCTTTGCGGTCAAGCGCGATGCCATCCCCGGTTTCATCAACGAGGCCTGGACCCGTGTCGAGAAGCCCGGCATCTACCGGGGCCAGTGCGCCGAACTGTGCGGCAAGGACCACGGCTTCATGCCCATCGTGGTCGAGGTCAAGTCCAAGGCCGACTACGACACCTGGCTCGGCGAGCGCAAGGCCGAGGCCGCCAAGCTCAAGGAGCTGACCTCCAAAGAGTGGACGCGCGAAGAGCTGGTGGCCCGTGGCGACAAGGTCTACCACAGCGCCTGCGTGGCCTGTCACCAGGCCGAAGGCCAGGGCCTGCCGCCGATGTTCCCGGCACTCAAAGGCTCGCCGATCGCCACCGGAAGCAAGGAAGACCACCTGCACCGCGTCTACTTCGGCAAGCCCGGCACCGCCATGGCCGCCTTCGGCAAGCAACTCTCGGAAGTGGATATCGCCGCGGTGGTGACCTACGAGCGCAACGCCTGGGGCAACAACAAAGGCGACATGGTCACGCCCAAAGACGTGCTGGCTCTGAAACAGGCGCAAAGCAAATGACTCACTTCATTGCGAATGCCCTGAACCGCCCCGCCCACTCGTTTGCAGGAGAACGGCCATGAGCGCTGTGATCGATGACCATGGCCACGCCAGTGACCATGCCCACGGCCCCGCCAAGGGTTTGATGCGCTGGGTGCTGACCACCAACCACAAAGACATCGGCACGATGTACCTGTGGTTTGCCTTCACCATGTTCCTGCTCGGCGGCTCGTTCGCCATGGTGATCCGCGCCGAGCTGTTCCAGCCCGGGCTGCAGATCGTCGAGCCGGCGTTCTTCAACCAGATGACCACCATGCACGGCTTGATCATGGTGTTCGGCGCGGTGATGCCGGCGTTCGTCGGTCTGGCCAACTGGATGATCCCGCTGATGATCGGCGCGCCGGACATGGCCCTGCCGCGTATGAACAACTTCAGCTTCTGGCTGCTGCCGGCGGCGTTCCTGCTGCTGGTCTCGACCCTGTTCACTCCGGGCGGCGGACCGAATTTCGGCTGGACCTTCTACGCCCCGCTCTCCACGACCTACGCCCCGGAAAGCGTGACCTTCTTCATCTTCGCCATCCACCTGATGGGCATCAGTTCGATCATGGGCGCGATCAACGTGGTCGCCACCATCCTCAACCTGCGCGCACCGGGCATGACCCTGATGAAAATGCCGCTGTTCGTGTGGACCTGGCTGATCACCGCCTTCCTGCTGATCGCGGTGATGCCGGTGCTGGCCGGTTGTGTGACCATGATGTTGATGGACATCCACTTCGGCACCAGCTTCTTCAGTGCGGCCGGCGGTGGTGATCCGGTGTTGTTCCAGCATGTGTTCTGGTTCTTCGGCCATCCCGAGGTGTACATCATGATCCTGCCGGCCTTCGGCGCCGTCAGCTCGATCATCCCGACCTTTTCGCGCAAACCGCTGTTTGGCTACACCTCGATGGTCTACGCCACGGCGAGCATCGCGTTCCTGTCATTTATCGTGTGGGCGCACCACATGTTCGTGGTCGGCATTCCGCTGGTGGGCGAGTTGTTCTTCATGTACGCCACCCTGCTGATCGCCGTCCCGACGGGGGTGAAGGTGTTCAACTGGGTCAGCACCATGTGGCAAGGCTCGCTGACGTTCGAGACGCCGATGCTGTTTGCGGTGGCGTTCGTGATCCTGTTCACCATCGGCGGTTTCTCCGGCTTGATGCTGGCCATCGCGCCGGCGGACTTCCAGTACCACGACACCTACTTCGTGGTGGCGCACTTCCATTACGTACTGGTGCCCGGCGCGATCTTCGGCATCTTCGCCTCGGCCTACTACTGGCTGCCGAAATGGACCGGCCACATGTACGACGAAACCCTGGGCAAGCTGCACTTCTGGCTGTCTTTCGTGGGCATGAACATGGCGTTCTTTCCGATGCACTTCGTCGGGCTGGCCGGCATGCCGCGCCGGGTGCCGGATTACAACCTGCAGTTCGCTGACTTCAACATGGTCTCGTCCATCGGTGCCTTCATGTTCGGCGCCACGCAGATCTTCTTCCTGTTTATCGTGATCAAGTGCATCCGTGGCGGCCCGCTGGCGCCGGCCAAGCCGTGGGACGGCGCCGAAGGCCTGGAGTGGAGCGTGCCCTCGCCCGCGCCGTATCACACCTTCACCACGCCGCCGGAGGTCAAATGAACCGGTTTGCACAAATCTCCTGTGGGAGGGCGCTTGCTCCCGATAGCGGTGTGTCAGTCGACACCTTCTTTGGCTGTAAGGCCGAGCCTCCTCCCACACCGTCGGGTGATCGCCATGGCTGACTCCGTGCCACTCAAGCGCCTGGTCACCCGCCTGCTGATCCTGGTGTTGGCGATGTTCGCCTTCGGCTTTGCCCTCGTGCCGATCTACGACGTGATGTGCAAGGCGTTCGGCATCAACGGCAAGACGGCCGGGCAATATGAAGGCGAGCAGATCGTCGATCCTTCGCGCCAGGTGCGGGTGCAGTTCCTGTCCACCAATGCCATCGACATGGTCTGGGAGTTCCATTCCAAGGCCGATGAGATCGTGGTCAACCCCGGCGCGGTCAACGAAATGCTCTTCGTGGCCTACAACCCCAGCGACAAGCCGATGACCGCTCAGGCGATCCCGAGCATTTCCCCGGCCGAAGCGGCGATGTACTTCCACAAGACCGAGTGCTTTTGCTTCACCCAGCAAGTGCTGCAACCCGGTGAGCGCATCGAAATGCCGGTGCGCTTCATTGTCGATCGCGACATGCCCAAGGATGTGAAGCATTTGACCCTGGCGTACACGCTGTTTGATATCACCGCGCGCCAACCGCCCGTGGCTGTCCATAGCGGCGGCTAGCTACTGTTTGCCCGCTCAATCAGGAGAGCGAATACATGTCGACTCATGATACGTACTACGTACCAGCGCAAAGCAAATGGCCGATAATTGCCACGGTTGGCCTGCTGGTCACCGTGTATGGCCTGGCCGTGTGGTTCAACGACCTGAAGGCTGCGCGCCCGGAATCCCACGGGCCGTGGATCTTTTTCGTCGGCGGCTTGCTGCTGGCCTACATGCTGTTCGGTTGGTTCGGTGCGGTGATCAAGGAAAGCCGCGCCGGGTTGTACAGCGCGCAGATGGACCGCTCGTTTCGCTGGGGCATGACTTGGTTCATCTTTTCCGAAGTGATGTTCTTTATCGCGTTCTTCGGCGCGCTGTTTTATGTGCGGCATATGTCGGCGCCGTGGTTGGCGGGCGAAGGCTCCAAAGGCATCGCGCATATGCTGTGGCCGAGTTTCGAGTTTGCCTGGCCGCTGCTCAACAACCCTGATCCCAAGCTGTTTCCCGCGCCCGAAGGCACTATCAGCCCGTGGGGCCTGCCGCTGGTCAACACCATCCTGCTGGTGAGTTCCAGCGTGACCATCACCATCGCCCACCATGCGCTGCGCAAAGGCCATCGTGGCGCGCTGAAAATCTGGCTGGCGCTCACGGTGCTGCTGGGCCTGGGCTTTCTCGGGTTCCAGGCCGAGGAATACATCCACGCTTACAAAGAGCTGGGCCTGACCCTGGGCTCCGGCGTGTACGGCGCGACCTTCTTCATGCTCACGGGTTTTCACGGGGCTCACGTAACCATCGGCACCATCATTCTGTTCGTGATGCTGATGCGCATCCTGCGCGGGCACTTCAATGCCGAGCATCAATTCGGTTTCGAAGCCGCCAGTTGGTATTGGCACTTTGTGGATGTGGTCTGGATCGGCCTGTTTTTCTTCGTGTATGTGCTGTGAGGCGCGCTACCAAGGCGCATGCGACACCAACTGGCCGCTGAAAAAGCCCCAGGCGATCAACGCCACGGTGATCACGGCCAGTACGACACGCACGGTCAAGGCCGTGACGAGGCGGTTGGAGTGGCCCTCGTCCTTGACCAAAAAGAACAAGCCGCTGAACAGGCTTGCGACGGTCGCGATCAGCATCAGGGCAATGGCGGCTTTGAGCATGGTCTGGCTCCAGGGCTTACAGAGGGAGGGGCGATGAAATTCAGTATAGCCAGTGCTATCCAGCGCTTTCGCCCCGGTATCGCGCCGACGTTGGTGGTGCTCGTGTTGCTGCCGCTGATGGTGGGCTTGGGCTTCTGGCAACTGTCACGCGGCCATGAAAAACAGTTGATGGTGGACAGCTATGCCGAGCGCCGTGCCGCTGAGCCGGTGGGCAGTGCGCAACTCGGCGACATGGCTGACCCGGCCTTCCGTCGCGTGCATCTGCGCGGCCAATTCGACGGCGAGCACAGCGTGTTGCTCGACAACCGCATGCGTAATGGCAAGGCTGGGGTCGAGCTGCTGCAACCGTTCCACGACCAGGCCAGCGGCCTGTGGCTGTTGCTCAATCGCGGCTGGTTGCCCTGGCCGGATCGGCGCGCGCCGCCCGTCTTCAGCACGCCGGAGCAGCCGGTAAATCTTGACGCCTGGGTGTACATCGCGCCCGGCGAAACCTTCCAGTTGCATGCCGACCTGGCGACCGCGCAATGGCCGCGCCTGCTCACCGCGCTGCATCCCGCCGCGTTGTGGGCCGAGTTGGGCCGCAGCGGTTTTGCCTACGAGCTGCGCGCCGAAGCCGGCCCCGGTACGTATGAAACCACCTGGCCCATCGTTGCCATGGGCCCGGAAAAACACCTGGCCTATGCGGTGCAATGGTTCGCCATGGCGCTGGCGCTGCTGAGCCTTTACCTCTACCTCGGATGGCACAACGCAAAGGAGAAGCACCATGGGAGCGGCCATGAATCCACTCAACATGTCTGATGCGCCAGCAACGCCCGACCGGCGCAAGGGTCGCTGGCAACTGATCCTGATCCTGCTGATGGTGATCGGCCCGATGGTGCTCGCCACGTTTATGTACAAGCTGCAGTTCTGGGTGCCGGACAGTCGCAGTTACCACGGTGAACTGATCGGTAACGGCCAGACCCGTGCCGACATCGGCGTGCAGGCCGACGAACAGCGCTGGCAGTTGCTGGTCACTGCGCCCCGCGCCTGCGCCGCCGAGTGCCAGCAATTGGTGTACCTGGCGCGGCAACTGCAGATCGGCCTCGGGCGCGATGCCTCCCGCGCCAGTCATGCCCTGGCCAGTGCGCTGCCGGTCGGCGCCGATTACGACGCCAAGCTCAAGGCCGAATACCCGCAATTGCAACGCTACCCGCTGGACCTGACGACCTTCGGCAAAGCCGCCGCCGCACCGGGCGAGGCGCAACTGTGGATCGTCGACCCCCACGGCAACCTGGTGCTGCGCTACGACACGACGGTCAAGGGCAAGGACTTGCTCAACGACCTGCGCCAACTGCTGAAACTGTCGAACATCGGATAAGGGCATCGTCATGGCCAAACCTGGATTTCGCCTCGCGCTGTTTGCCACCTTGCTGGCGCTGATCGTCGTGTTGCTCGGCGCCTACACGCGCCTGACCCACGCCGGCCTGGGTTGCCCGGACTGGCCGGGGTGCTACGGCTTTATCAGCGTGCCGCAAAGCGAAGCCCAACTGGCCCATGCCGAGCTGCATTTTCCGGACACGCCGGTGGAGGCCGACAAAGGCTGGAGCGAGATGGTCCATCGTTACTTTGCCGGCACCCTGGGCCTGCTGATCGTGCTGCTGGCGGCGCGCTCCTGGCGGCATCGGCGCGACCCCGGCCAGCCGGTAAAGTTGCCGCTGTTCCTGTTGGCGGTGGTGTTGGCCCAGGCGGCGTTCGGCATGTGGACGGTGACGCTCAAGCTCTGGCCGCAAGTGGTGACCGGGCATCTGTTGGGCGGCTTTGCGACCTTGAGCCTGTTGTTTCTGCTGACGCTGCGCCTGTCCGGCGTACTGCCTGCGTTGATCGTGCCCAAGCGCCTGCAATATTGGGCGACGGCGGGGTTGGTGCTGGTGATCGGGCAGATTGCGCTGGGTGGTTGGGTGAGTTCCAACTACGCAGCGGTGGCCTGTATCGATTTGCCTACCTGTCATGGCCAGTGGTGGCCGGCGGCGGACTTTGCCAATGGCTTCCACCTGACCCAGCACATAGGTCCCAATTACCTCGGCGGCCAGCTCGACAGCGATGCGCGCACGGCCATCCACCTGACCCACCGCGTCGGCGCGCTGCTGGTCACCCTGGTGTTGCTGGGCCTGGCCTGGCAACTGCGCGCCGTGGGCATGACCCGGCTCGCGGGGCTGCTGCTGATCGCCCTGGCGGCACAAATCTGCCTGGGCCTGAGCAACGTGTATTTCCATCTGCCATTACCCGTTGCGGTCGGTCACAACGCCGGTGGCGCAGCCTTGTTGCTGACCCTGGTACTGGTCAATTATCACGCCCGCACCAGCCTGGTCCGGGTGCGCCGCCAGTTGCCGTTCGGCTGGCGCTTCAGCCCGCGTAAACACGTATCGGGCCTCATCACCCTTAAAGGAGAGATGCCATGGCGACCTTGATCGGCGCGCGTCACGGCCAGGCGATCTGGCGTGATTACCTGGAGCTGACCAAGCCGAAAGTGGTGGTGCTGATGCTCATCACCTCGCTGGTGGGCATGTTCCTCGCCACCCGCGCCGGGGTGCCGTGGGCGGTGCTGATCTTCGGCAACCTGGGGATCGCCCTGTGTGCCGGTGGCGCGGCGGTGGTCAACCACGTCGTGGATCGGCGCATCGATACGCTGATGGCACGCACACAAAAGCGCCCGATCGCCCAGGGGCGGGTGTCGCCCGTGGCTGCGCTGGCCTTTGCATTGTTTCTGGCTGTTGCCGGGTTGGCGCTGCTGCTGGCGTTCACCAACCCGCTGGCGGCGTGGCTGACGCTGGCCTCGTTACTCGGTTATGCGGTGATTTACACCGGCTTTCTCAAGCGTGCGACGCCGCAGAACATCGTCATCGGTGGCCTGGCCGGCGCGGCACCGCCGCTGTTGGGCTGGGTTGCGGTTACCGGACATATCAGCGCCGAGCCGCTGTTGCTGGTGCTGATCATCTTCGCCTGGACCCCGCCGCACTTCTGGGCCCTGGCCATTCACCGCAAGGAGGAATACGCCAAGGCCGATATTCCGATGCTGCCGGTCACCCATGGCGAGCACTACACCAAGGTGCATATCCTGCTCTACACCTGCGTCCTGCTGGCGGTGAGCCTGATGCCTTACGTCATCCATATGAGCGGCCTGCTGTACCTCGGATCTGCGCTGGTGTTGGGCGCACGCTTTCTGCAATGGGCCTGGGTGCTGTACCGTGGCGCTCAGCCGCACGCGGCGATCAACACCTTCAAGTACTCTATCTGGTACTTGTTCCTGCTGTTTATCGCCCTGCTCGTAGACCACTACTTACTGTTGAACCTATGACTCGAACTCAAAAAACTGTCTTCATTCTGGTGGCCATTGTCGCGTTGATCATGGGCCTGACCGTCAACAAAGTGCTCTCGGGCAAGGGCCAGGGCGACCCGACCGCCTTGATCGATGCCGGTATCATCCTGCTGCCGCAAAGCCGCCAATTGCCGCCAGTGACCATGACCAACCAGGACGGCCAGCCGGTGCTGGTCAACGAGTTGAAGGGTAAGTGGAGCCTGCTGTTCTTCGGCTACACCTTCTGCCCGGACATCTGCCCCACCACCCTTGCCCAACTGCGCCAGATCAAGAGCGAGTTGCCCAAAGAGGCTGTGGATAAGTTGCAGGTGATCCTGGTCAGCGTCGACCCGAACCGCGACACGCCGACTCAGCTCAAGCAATACCTGGGCTATTTCGACCCGCAATTCCAAGGCCTGACCGGCGCGAATGTGGACGATGTGCAGAAGGTGTCGAACGCGGTGAGCATCCCGTTCATTCCGGCGGACACGACCAAGCCGAACTACACGGTCGACCACAGCGGCAACCTTGCGCTGATCGGCCCGGATGGGACGCAGCGTGGGTTTATCCGTGCGCCGTTGAACAACCAGAAGCTGGTGGTGCAGTTGCCGGGGCTGTTGCAGCGTAAGTAACAGGCAACACAAAACACAGGTGGGAGGGGGCAAGCCCTCTCCCACATTTTTTGATGTGCGGTGTGTTGGGGAGCGAGTCGGATCAGAACGCCGGCTTGATCGCGCCTTTGTACTTCTCTTCGATGAACTTCTTCACTTCAGGCGTGTGCAGGGCTGCGACCAGCTTCTTCACGGCGTCCGAGTCTTTGTTGTCTTCGCGGGTCACCAGGATGTTCACGTAAGGCGAGTCGCTGCCTTCGATGACCAGGGCGTCCTTGGACGGGTCCAGCTTGGCTTCCAGTGCGTAGTTGGTGTTGATCAGCGCCAGGTCCACCTGGGTCAGCACGCGCGGCAAGGTGGCGGCTTCCAGTTCGCGGAACTTGAGTTTTTTCGGGTTGGCGGTGATGTCCTTGATGGTCGACAGGATGTTGGTCGGGTCCTTCAGGGTGATCAGGTCGTGCTTGGCCAGCAGCAACAGCGCACGGCCGCCGTTGGTGGCGTCGTTCGGGATCACGACGTTGGCACCTTCAGGCAGGTCGGCCAGGGTCTTGTGTTTGCTGGAGTAAGCGCCCAGGGGTTCCAGGTGGACCGCGCCGACGCTCACCAGGTGCGTGCCCTTGGCTTTGTTGAACTCATCCAGGTACGGCTGGTGCTGGAAGAAGTTGGCGTCCAGGCGCTTTTCAGCCACTTGGACGTTGGGCTGCACGTAGTCGGTGAAGACTTTGACCTGCAAGTCCACGCCTTCTTTGGCGAGCGCAGGTTTAACGAACTCCAGAATTTCCGCGTGGGGTACCGGCGACGCGGCGACGGTAAGGGTCTCGGCGGCGTGGGCGGAAAACGCGGCAACGGCGGCGAAAGCAACCAGTAGTTTTTTCATTCAACAAGCTCCTTGTTCGGGTATCTATCGGCGTGTGGCCGGCAATAGCCGTTATTTTCGAGAAAAATGCACCACCAGCTTGTCGCCGACGGTTTGCAGAATTTGCACCAGGATCAACAGCATCACCACGGTGACCACCATCACATCGGTCTGGAAGCGCTGGTAGCCGAAACGGATCGCCAGGTCGCCCAGGCCACCGGCACCGACAACACCGGCCATGGCCGTGTAGGACACCAGTGTAATAGCCGTCACCGTAATCGCCGCGAAAATGCCGGGGCGGGCCTCAGGCAATAACGCATGGGTGATGATCTGGCGCGTGCTGGCGCCCATGGACTGGGTGGCTTCGATGATGCCGCGGTCTACTTCACGCAGCGCGGTTTCCACCAGGCGCGCAAAGAACGGTGTTGCCCCTACGACCAGCGGCGGAATCGCCCCGGCCACACCCAGCGAGGTGCCGGTGATCAGCACGGTGAACGGGATCATCACGATCAACAGGATGATGAACGGCAGCGAGCGCAGGATGTTCACAATCAGCGACAGCAACGCGTACAGGCCTTTTTGCTCGAACAACTGGCGCGGGCTGCACAGAAACAGCAGCACGCCCAATGGCAAGCCGAGCAGCACGGTGAAAAACAGCGAACCGAACAGCATGGTCATGGTATCGCCGGTGGCGAGCCAGATTTCGGACCAGTCGATATTGGCGAAGAAACTCAACAGCACTTCCATTAGCGCAGCACCTCCATGTGGACGTCGGCGGCGGTGAAGCGGGCAAAGGCTGCTTCCATGTCGCCGCCGGTGACGGCGAGGGTCAGTTGCCCGTAGGGGGTGTCTTTGATGCGGTCGATACGCCCGGCGAGGATGCTGTAGTCCACCCCCGTTTCACGGGCGACGGTGCCCAGTAACGGCGCGTAGGTCGCTTCGCCCTGGAACGTCAGGCGCACGATGCGGCCCGGTACGTGGGCGAAGTCATCGCGCTGCTCGCTTTCGTCGACCTGATCGGCTTCCTGGACAAAGCGCTTGGTGGTCGGGTGCTTGGGGTGCAGGAACACATCGGCCACCGAGCCTTGCTCGACGATCATGCCGGCATCCATCACGGCCACCTGGTCGCATACGCGGCGGATCACGTCCATTTCGTGGGTGATCAGCACGATGGTGAGTTTCAACTCGCGGTTGATCTCGGCCAGCAGTTGCAGCACCGAGGCGGTGGTCTGCGGGTCGAGGGCGCTGGTGGCTTCGTCGCACAGCAGGATTTTCGGCTTGGTCGCCAGGGCGCGGGCAATGCCGACGCGCTGCTTCTGGCCGCCGGACAATTGCGCCGGGTACTTTTTGGCGTGGTCCGACAGACCGACACGCGCCAGCAGTTCGGCGACGCGCTGGTCGATGGCCTTGCGCGACAACTCGCCGGCCAGGGTCAGTGGCAGCGCCACGTTGTCGGCGACGGTCTTGGAGGCCAGCAGGTTGAAGTGCTGGAAAATCATCCCGACCTGCTGGCGGAAACGGCGCAGGCCGTTGGCATCCAGGGCCGTGACTTCTTCGCCATCGACGTTGATCTGGCCGCCGCTGGGTTGCTCGAGGCGATTGATCAGGCGCAGAAGGGTACTTTTCCCCGCGCCGGAGTGGCCAATCAGCCCAAACACCTGGCCGTTTTCGACGCGCAGGCTGGTGGGGTGCAGCGCGGGGATTTCCTTACCGGCGACGCGGTAGGTTTTATGGACGTTATGAAACTCGATCACGTAGCGAACCTTGTGGGGCGCATGGAAAAGGGATCAGCGGTTAGCCGGGCGCGCATTTTAGCCTGTCCGTATAGCGTTTCTTAGCATTTATTTCGCTTTCAACCAGCGATTTGGCAATAACGCGATCAAAGGTCATAAAAAAGGAACGGTGCAAATTCGTGTCAGTCACTACTTAAGCAACTCGATTTCCCAGGTGCCGTGCCTGGGGTTTGCTCAAACGAGCCGGGGACCGCTCTGGCCACTTTGAATAAGGAGTTTTGTCTGATGAGTACCAAGAAGCCAGCCACCCCGCCGAAGAGCGAACTTGCCGGCACCGATACCCTGGACCGTGGCAACACCAACGCCAAGCTGCAGGCCCTGGAAGCGTTCCGTTCCGATGCGACTGGGCAGGCCCTGCGTACCAACCAAGGCGTGAAGATTTCCGACAACCAGAACACCTTGAGAGTCGGTGCCCGTGGCCCCTCGCTGCTGGAAGACTTCATCATGCGTGAAAAAATCACGCACTTTGATCATGAACGTATCCCGGAGCGCATCGTGCATGCGCGTGGTACGGGCGCTCACGGCTATTTCCAGACCTATGAGAACCATTCGGCACTGACCAAGGCCGGTTTCCTGCGTAACCCCGAGCATAAAACGCCGGTGTTCGCGCGTTTTTCCACCGTGCAAGGCCCGCGTGGTTCGGGCGATACAGTGCGTGACGTGCGCGGTTTTGCGGTTAAGTTCTTCACTGACGAAGGCAACTTCGACCTGGTGGGCAACAACGTGCCGGTATTTTTCATTCAGGACGCGATCAAGTTTCCCGACTTTGTGCATGCGGTAAAGCCCGAGCCGCACAACGAAACTCCTACTGGTGGCTCGGCCCACGATACGTTCTGGGATTTTGTCTCACTGCAGCCGGAATCGGCGCACACGGTGATCTGGGCCATGTCTGACCGGGCCATTCCGAAAAGCCTGCGCAGCATGCAGGGCTTCGGCGTACATACCTTTCGCCTGGTGAATGCAGAGGGGCAGTCCAACTTCGTCAAATTCCACTGGCGCCCTACGGTCGGCACCTGCTCGCTGGTGTGGGACGAAGCGCAAAAGCTCGCAGGTAAAGATGCCGACTACCACCGCCGCGACCTGTGGGAGTCAATTGAAGGTGGCGATTACCCCGAATGGGAATTGGGTGTGCAGGTGATTCCTGAGGCGAAGGAGCACGCGTTCGACTTTGACATCCTCGACCCCACCAAACTGATTCCCGAGGAGGTGGTGCCGATTACCCCATTGGGCAAGATGGTGCTGAACCGCAACCCGGATAACTTCTTCGCTGAAGTCGAGCAGGTCGCGTTCTGCCCGGGGCATATCGTGCCGGGGATCGACTTCTCCAATGACCCGTTGCTGCAAGGCCGGTTGTTTTCCTACACCGACACACAGATCAGCCGACTGGGTGGCCCGAACTTTCATCAGTTGCCGATCAACCAGCCGGTGACGCCTTTGCATAACAACCAGCGCGATGCCATGCACCGCAGCACCCTCGATAAAGGGCGCGCGTCTTACGAGCCGAACTCGATTGATGGCGGCTGGCCGAAGGAAACCCCGCCAGCGGCGCAGGATGGCGGGTTTGAGTCCTATCCGGAGCGCGTCGACGCGCACAAGATTCGCCAGCGCAGTGAGTCGTTCGGCGATCACTTTTCCCAGGCGCGCCTGTTTTTCCGCAGCATGAGCAAGCACGAGCAAGAACACATCATCGCGGCCTACAGCTTTGAACTGGGCAAGGTGGAGCGTGAGTACATCCGTGTGCGTCAGGTTAACGAGATTCTCGCCAACATTGACCTGGAACTGGCCAAGCGCGTGGCGCAAAACCTCGGGCTGCCGGTGCCGACCGAAGGCACGGTGCCAGAGCGCAAAACCCAACCGGAGCGCTCTCCTGCGCTGAGCCAGGCGAATTTACTGTCCGGCGATATCAAGACGCGCAAAGTGGCGATTCTGGCGGCGAACGGTGTGGATGGCGTGGCGATTGCCGCGTTGAAGAAGGCGCTGGAGGCCGAGGGCGCACACGCCAAGTTACTGGGGCCGACCTCGGCGCCGGTCACCACGCTCGATGGCAAGAGTCTGCCGGTGGATGCCTCGATGGAGGGCCTGCCGTCGATTGCGTTCGATGCGGTGTTCGTACCCGGCGGTAAGGCGTCGATCAAGGCGTTGAGTGGGGATGGCGTGGCGTTGCACTACCTGCTGGAGGCCTACAAACACTTGAAGGCGATTGCCGTGGCCAGTGACGCGCAGCCCTTGCTCGACCTGCTCAAGCTCGAGGCGGATGCGGGGTTGATCGTGGGGGCGGATGCCAAGGCGTTCAAGGCGTTCTTTAAAGCGATTGCCCAGCATCGGGTCTGGGAGCGTGAGCTGAAGGCCAAGGCGGTTCCGGCTTAAGTCATCTGCTGTTGGTTAGATCGCCATCGGGGGCAAGCCCCCTCCCACACTGTGAATGCATTCACCGTGTGGGAGGGGGCTTGCCCCCGATGGCTTTATTCCGCCTTGCGCGGAATCAGCACAACCTGCGCCGGAATAGTCTTCAGAATCTGCCGGTGAATCTTCAGGTCGTACCCCGCATCAATGCGCTTGACCCGTTTGCTCAGCAAGGTTGCCAGCCACGGGTAATCCTGGGTGCGCGGTGCCTGGATGGTCACATCGCACTGGTAATTCACCACGTCGGTGGCGATGGCATCCAGCTGATGGCGCAGTTCTTCGATGTCGGTGAGGTTCAGCGCCACGGTGGTGCTTTGCGCAGCCGGGTCGATGACCTTGGCGACGGGTTTGGTTTCGGCGGCCTTGAGGGCGGCCTCGGCTTTGTCCAGCTCGGCTTTGCGCGCATGGGTGATGGCGCTGTTGACGCCACCGGTCAGCGCCGGAGCCTTGGGCATCAATGCACGGGCGCGGCTGAGGGCGGTAGCGGCGGCGTTGACATCACCTTTTTGCAACACGATTTGACTGCGTTGCAGGTAGGCTTCGGCCAGTTGGCGTTGGTAAGCCTCGAGCGCCGGATCGTTGGGCGACTGGGCTTGCAGCGCGGTCAGTTGGTCTTCGGCGGTGGCCAGCTCGCTGCTGGCCAGGTTTTGCTCCAACTGTGCGATGGCGACAGCGCGTGCGTCCTGGGCCTCGGGGGCGGCGGGCGGGGTACTTTGACAGGCGCCCAGCAGCAGGGAAAATGCGGCAAGGAGCAGATAACGGGAGGTGAACGGCTTCATTCCTGCGACTCTCTATTTGCGCAAAAAGCGAGCAAGTCTACACCCCTCGACGAGGCAGGACAAAACTCAGCAGAAACAGGGCGGCCGCCGTGACCACAATCGACGGCCCTGCCGGCGTGTCCTTGAACCAGGACAACGCCAGGCCCCCACACACGGCCAGCATCCCCAGCACACTGGCGCCGATCGCCATCTGCTCCGGCGAACGGGCGTGGCGCTGGGCAGCGGCTGCGGGAATGATCAGCAGTGACGTGATCAACAATACGCCGACAATCTTCATCGCGACAGCGATCACCACGGCGATCAACAACATCAAGGTCATGCGCAGCGCGGGCACGGGCAAGCCTTCCACCGTGGCCAGTTCTTCATGCACGGTGATCGCCAGCAGCGGGCGCCACAGCGTCACCAGCAGCACCAGCACGGCGGCGCTGCCGCCGAGAATCCACGCAAGGTCCGTGGGGCTGATCGCCAGCAGGTCGCCGAACAGGTAAGCCATCAGGTCGATGCGTACTTCATGCATAAAGCTCAGCACCACCAAGCCCAGGGACAGGGTGCTGGGCGCCAGGATGCCCAGTAGCGTGTCGGAGGCCAGCGGCTGGCGCTGTTGCAGGGTCACCAGCAGCACCGCCAGCAGCAGGCAGCCGACCGTCACGGCGATGGCCGGGCTTACATCCAGCAGGAAGCCCAGGGCCACGCCCAGCAGTGCGGCGTGGGACAAGGTGTCGCCGAAATAGGCCATGCGCCGCCAGACCACGAACGAGCCCAGCGGGCCCGCCACCAGCGCCAGAGCCAAGCCTGCCAGCAGGGCGTAGAGCAGAAAATCAGCCATGCTTGCAGCTATCTCCATGAACGTGAGTGTGGGGCGTAGCGGGATCGTCGACCACGGCGCCATGCAGGTCGTGGGCGTGGTCGTGATGGTGGTGATAAATCGCCAGGCTCTGCGCGTTCTTGCCGAACAGCTCGACGAACGCCGGGTCGCCGCTGACTTGCTCCGGGTGGCCGGAGCAGCACACGTGGCGGTTGAGGCACACCACCTGATCGGTGGTGCTCATCACCAGGTGCAGGTCGTGGGAGACCATCAGCACGCCGCAGCCAAGGCGGTCCCGCAGTCGGGTGATCAAGCTGTACAGCTCGGCCTGGCCGGCGACGTCGACCCCCTGCACCGGTTCGTCGAGCACCAGCAATTCCGGTTCGCGCAACAGGGCGCGGGCCAGCAATACGCGCTGCATTTCACCGCCGGAGATGCTTTGCACCGGGCTGTCGATGACCTGTTCGGCACCGACTTCCTTGAGCGCGGCTTGCGCGCGGGCGCGGTCCACACCTGGCACCAGGCGCAGGAAGCGCAGCACAGACAAGGGCAGTGTCGGGTCCACGAAGAGTTTTTGCGGCATATAGCCGACACGCAGTTTGGGCTTGCGCCACACACTGCCGGTGTCGGGCTTGAGCAAGCCGAGCACGGCGCGCACCAGGGTGGTCTTGCCAGCGCCATTGGGGCCGATCAGGGTGACGATCTGCCCCGGTTCGACGCTCAACTGGATGTTATCCAGCACGTTTTGCCCGGCGAACGTGACCCCGACCTGCTCCAGGCGGATTAACGCGTTGCTCATCAAGCCCCCTGGCAACCGGCGCAGAGCCCGACGACTTCGACGGTTTGCCCTTCAACCTTGAAGCCGACGTCGGCGGCGCTCTGGATGATGGCGTCGCTGATGCTTTTTTGCTCAAGCTCAATGGCGGCGTGGCACGTGCGGCAGATCAGGAACTGGCCTTGGTGCGCGTGTTCCGGGTGGTTGCAGCCGACGAAGGCATTGAGCGAAGCGATGCGGTGGACCAGGCCGTTGTCCAGCAGGAAATCCAGCGCGCGGTACACGGTAGGCGGTGCGGCGCGGCGACCGTCCTGTTCGCTGAGCACGCCGAGAATGTCGTAGGCGCCCAGCGGTTTGTGGCTCTGCCAGACCAGTTCCAGCACGCGCCGGCGCAGGGCGGTCAGGCGCAGCCCCTGCCGTGTGCACAGGGTGTCGGCCTCCGACAGCGCGGTATGCACGCAGTGAGAGTGGTCGTGGGGACGGCTGGCGAGCGGTGTTATAGGCATGAGCGGCGGCAGATATTTGATAGAGACGTTATTATGTTACCCGTTCCTACGCCATTGAGTGGTCATCGTGTCCCGACTTTTTCCCGTTTTTGTCGTATTTGTCGCCAGTTTGTTCATCGCGGGTGCCGCTCAGGCGCAGGTCAAGGTGCTGACCAGCATCAAGCCGCTGCAGTTGATTGCCGCCGCTGTGCAGGACGGGGTGGCGGTTCCCGAGGTGTTGTTGCCGCCGGGTGCGTCGCCGCATAACTATGCGTTGCGCCCATCCGACGTGCGGCGTGTGCAGTCGGTGGATCTGTTGTATTGGATCGGACCGGACATGGAAGGCTTCCTGCCGCGCGTCCTCAAGGGGCGCAGCCTGCCGACGGTGGCCGTGCAGGATCTTCCGGGCATGAAACTCCGCCGTTTCGCCGAAGATAGCCATTCCCATGCCGACGATGCCGACGAACATGACCACGATCATCGCCCGGGCAGTCTGGATGCGCATTTGTGGTTGTCGACGCTCAACGCTCGGGTGATTGCCACACGCATGGGCGCCGACCTCAGCGCCGCAGACCCGGCCAATGCCGAGCGTTACCAGCACAACGTGAAGGCGTTCCTGGGCCGACTGGATGCATTGGACGCACGCCTGAAAGCGCGGATGGCTGGCATCCAGGACAAACCCTACTTTGTGTTTCACGAAGCTTTTGATTACTTCGAAGACGCCTACGGCCTCAAGCACGCCGGTGTGTTCAGCGTGGCCGCCGAAGTGCAGCCCGGCGCCCAGCATGTGGCGGCGATGCGCACGCGCTTGCAGGAAGTCGGCAAGACGTGTGTGTTCAGTGAACCGCCGCTGCGTCCGCGCCTGGCAGAAACGCTGGTCGCCGGTTTGCCGGTGAAATTGGCGGAGCTGGATGCGCTGGGTGGCTACACCCCGGCGACGGCCCAGGGTTACGAGCAGGTGCTGGACAAGCTGGGCAATGACTTGGCGGGGTGCCTGGAGTCGCTCTGAAAGACCAGGGGCGGGAGCAAGCTCCCTCCCACATTTTAGAGCGCGAACGGCAGTTGGATCGCGACCTGCTGGCGCTGCGCCAGCCGATGCTCGAACTCCGCAGGGTCATGAATCAACACATCCTGTCCGGCAAACGACTCCGCCGCGATCAGGCGTGACAACCAGAACCGCACGCATGCCACGCGCAACATCGTCGGCCACAACTCGGCTTCCTTCGCGGTGAACGGTCGCAACCCTGCGTAAGCACCCAGTAGCGCACGGGCGCGCTGGCCGTCGAGCACGCCGTCGGCATCCGAGCACCAGTCATTCAGGGCGATCGCTACGTCGTACAGCATCGGGCCTGAGCAGGCGTTGTAAAAGTCGATCAAGCCCGTCAGGTGCGTGCCTTCGAACATCGCGTTGTCGCGAAACAGGTCCGCGTGAATATTCGCGCGCGGCAGGGCGAGGATCTGCGCCTTGTGGGCCTCGATCTCATCCAGCGCGTCCTGCAGCAGGCGTTGCTGCGCTGCGTCCAGGTGCGAAATCAACTGCGCGCCTTCGCTGAGCATCCAGTCCAGCCCGCGATCGGTCTTGCGCTCCAGCACCTTGTCGCCCTGGGTCGCCAGGTGCAGATGGCCAAGCAACTCGCCGACTTGCGCACAGTGCTGGGCGTTGGCGTCCTTGATGTGCTTGCCGGCCAGGCGCGGTTGCAGCAGCGCCGGTTTGCCGGCCAATTCGCGCAGGGCCACGCCGTCGGTGGTGCGCAGCGCGTAAGGCACCGGCAAATCGGCGTCGTGGAGCACGTCGAGCAGTTCGATGAAGAACGGCATTTCCTGCACCGGGCCGCGCTCAACCAGGGTCAGGACGAACTCGCCCTGTTCCAGGCTGACGAAGAAATTGGTGTTTTCGCTTCCCGCGGCGATCCCCTGGAAATCAAGCAGGCGGCCGAGCCCATAAGGGGCAAGAAAGGTTTCCAGCTCGGGCCGAGCCAGGGGGGTGAACACAGACATGGTTAAAACTGCCAGTACGGGCGCCGCGGTGTGCGGCGCCAATTGAAGTTAAGAAATCATTTCCATTCGAAGATCTTCCATGACGGGATCAGCATATCCGGTTGGTCAGAGCGGATGAAATTCGCATCGGTTCCGTCCGCGCGCACCAGGAAATACGGTGGGAAGCCTTTCTTGGTCACCTTGATTGCGTACAGGAAACCGTTTTGACGGTACTCCTGAATGGTTTTGTCGCCCTCTGTGCGAATGGTAACTTCCGGATCACCCGAAGGCGCACTGTCGGCCGCCATGGCAACCATCGGAGCGAATGCAAACAAGCCGGTCAACAGCAGGCGATTGAATGAGCGCATGATAACCTTGTCCCTTTGTTGTCTGTGGTCCGGCTATTCTAGCGCCTGACCCGCCGAAAAGGTTGATCCTGCTCATGAGCCAAGCGCCCCTCGTCCTGGTGGACGGTTCTTCTTATCTGTACCGCGCCTTCCACGCGCTGCCACCGCTGACCACCTCCAAAGGCCTGCCGACCGGTGCGGTCAAGGGCGTGTTGAACATGCTCAAAAGCCTGCGCAAGCAGTACCCGGACAGCCCGTTCGCGGTCGTGTTCGATGCCAAGGGTGGGACCTTTCGCGACGAAATGTACGCCGAATACAAGGCCAACCGCCCAAGCATGCCCGACGACATGCGCCTGCAGATCGAGCCCCTGCACCAGAGCGTGATCGCCCTGGGCTTCCCGCTGTTGTGCGTCGAAGGCGTCGAGGCCGATGACGTGATCGGCACCCTGGCCCGCAGCAGCGCGGCCGCAGACCGCCCGGTAGTGATCTCTACCGGTGACAAGGACATGGCACAGTTGGTCGACGGGCACATTACCTTGGTCAACACCATGACCGGTAGCGCCATGGACGTGGAGGGCGTAAAGGAGAAATTTGGCGTCGCTCCGGAGCAGATCATCGACTATCTGGCGTTGATGGGCGATTCGTCCGACAACATCCCAGGCGTTCCGGGCATTGGTCCGAAGACCGCTTCCGGCTTGCTGGTGGGCGTCAATGGCGGCCTGAAAGAGCTTTATGAGCAGTTGGATATTGTGCCGACCCTGCCTATCCGTGGGGCCAAGACGCTGCCGGCCAAGTTGCAAGAGCATAAGGAGATGGCGTTTCTCTCCTATCAGTTGGCGACGATCAAGATCGACGTACCGCTCGATGTTGGCCTGGACGATCTGCACCTGATCGAGCCGGATCGTGAAAAACTCCTGGAGCTGTATACCCTCCTGGAGTTCAAAAGCTGGTTTGACGAAGTGCAGCGCGACGCCAAGCGCACCGGGCTGGAGGTGGCTGCTCCGGTCATCGATAATGCGCCGGTCGTGAATACCGAGCTCAAGTACGAAACCATTCTCGATCAGGCGCGTTTCGAGGTGTGGATGAAGAAGCTCGGCGACGCCAAGCTGTTCGCCTTCGACACCGAGACCACCGGCATCGATGCGCAGCAGGCGCAATTGGTTGGGTTGTCGTTCGCGGTTCAGCCCTATGAAGCGGCCTACATCCCGCTGACCCATTCCTACATGGGTGTGCCGGAGCAATTGGACCGCGACACGGTCCTGCGCGCGCTCAAGCCGATCCTCGAAGACCCGAGCAAGCTCAAGGTCGGCCAGCACGCCAAGTTCGACATGAATATCCTGGCCAACTGTGCCATCGGCGGTGATCAGAATTGTGGCATCACGGTGCAGGGCATTGCCTACGACACCATGCTCGAATCCTACGTCCTCGACTCCACGGCCACGCGGCATGACATGGACAGCCTGGCGCAGAAATACCTGGGTCACACCACCGTGAGCTTTCAGGATATTGCCGGTAAAGGCGCTAAACAGCTGACCTTTGACCAGATCTCCCTCGAACAGGCCGGGCCTTACGCGGCTGAAGATGCCGACGTCACCCTGCGCCTGCATCAGACCTTGTTCGAAAAACTCACGGCGATCCCCAGCCTGGTCAGCGTGCTGACCGATATCGAGATGCCACTGGTGCCGGTGCTGGCGCGTATCGAGCGCCAGGGCGCACTGGTGGATGCCAAGTTGCTCGGCGTGCAAAGTGTTGAGCTGGGCGAGAAGATGGTCGAACTGGAGCGTGAGGCATTTGCCATCGCCGGTGAGGAATTCAACCTCGGCTCGCCCAAGCAATTGGGCGCGATCCTGTACGAAAAACTCGGCCACCCGATCCTGAGCAAGACCGCCAAGGGCCAGGCGTCGACCGCCGAAGCGGTGCTCGCCGAACTGGCCGAGCAGGATTTCCCGCTGCCCAAGGTGCTGATGCAGTACCGCTCCATGAGCAAGCTGAAAAGCACCTACACCGACCGCTTGCCTGAGCAGATCAACCCGCGCACCGGGCGCATCCATACGTCGTATCACCAGGCGGTGGCGGCCACGGGGCGCTTGTCGTCGAGTGATCCGAACCTGCAGAACATTCCGATCCGCACTGCTGAAGGTCGGAGGATTCGTCAGGCGTTCGTCGCGCCTAAAGGCTACAAGCTGTTGGCGGCGGACTACTCGCAGATTGAACTGCGCATCATGGCGCACCTGGCCAAGGACGAAGGCTTGCTGCATGCCTTCCGCAATGACCTGGACGTGCACAAGGCCACCGCCGCCGAGGTGTTTGGCGTGGAACTGGGCGCGGTCACTACCGACCAGCGTCGCAGCGCCAAGGCGATCAACTTCGGCCTGATCTACGGCATGAGCGCGTTTGGCCTGGCCAAGCAGATCGGTGTCGATCGTAAACAGTCCCAGGCCTATATCGACCGCTACTTCGCCCGTTATCCGGGCGTGCTGGCCTATATGGAGCGCACCCGCGCCCAGGCGGCCGAGCAGGGTTATGTCGAGACGATCTTCGGTCGGCGCCTGTACCTGCCGGATATCAATGCGAAGAACCCGGCGCTGCGCAAAGGTGCCGAGCGCACGGCAATCAACGCGCCGATGCAAGGCACGGCGGCGGATATCATCAAGAAAGCCATGGTCGCGGTGGATAATTGGCTGACCGCGTCGGGCCTGGACGCCAAAGTCATCCTGCAGGTACACGATGAACTGGTGCTGGAGGTTCGCGAGGATCTGGTCGACCAAGTGCGCGACGAGATTCGCCAGCACATGAGCCACGCGGCGACGCTGGACGTGCCGTTGCTGGTGGAAGTGGGCGTGGGTGATAACTGGGACGAAGCGCACTGATGACGTGGTTCTGCCACCCCCCGAGCGTGGTGGCAGAACGCTTTAGAGCCGAAAGCGCCGTCGGTTATTGCAAATAGTTTTTGTACCTGCCGGAACTTAACCCATGAAATGCCACTCAGATTTACTGAATGGGTGGTGAAGCCCTTCAATGCTCCTATGTTGTGTTAAGTGTTGGCAGATATCTGGACCCCGCCCTAGCGGTCCGGAACTTGAACCCCGAACTTCCCCTCCCCTACGAAGTCCGGGGTTTTTTTTGCCTGCGCAAAAGTTACTCGGCGATTTCCGCGCCCTTGTCGGCCAATTCCATCCAGCCGGCCAGTACGGTGTAGGCGTCTTCCAGGCCCATGCGCTTTGGCGCCGAGAACAGCTGGATGGTGATGGTGTCACCCCAACCTTTACGGATTTCCGCCTGCACTTTCAGCAGCGTGTTCTTGGCGGCGCCATAGGTCAGTTTGTCGGCCTTGGTCAGCAGGATATGCATCGGCATGCCGCTGGCGACCGCCCAGTCGAGCATCAGCAGGTCGAAGTCGGTCATTGGATGACGGATGTCCATCATCAGGATCAACCCCTTCAAACTCTCCCGGCCACCCAGGTAAGCCTCGAGGTGACGCTGCCAGTGCAGCTTCAGCGGGATAGGTACTTTTGCATAACCATAGCCTGGAAGGTCGACCAGACGCCGATCATCGTCTAGCTTGAAGAAGTTGAGCAACTGCGTGCGACCCGGGGTTTTCGAGGTGCGCGCCAGGCTGGCGTGGGTCAAGGTGTTCAGCGCGCTGGATTTGCCCGCGTTGGAACGGCCGGCAAAGGCGACTTCAAAGCCCTCGTCATCGGGGCATTGGTCCACTTTGGCGGCGCTGAGCATGAAGGTGGACTGTTGGCACAGGCCGAGGATGGGGTTCTTGAGTTGCATGAGATTTCCGATGTGGGCGGTGCCGAAAAAGGGTGCGGCAAGCGGTGTCGTTTCCGTTTCAGTAGCGCCAGTATATAATGCCGCAGATTTTGTGTGTGCTTTGTCCCAGCGAAGGATGAAGTTCACGGGAGCGATAGACCTTTATTGCGCATTAGAACGCAAAACGCTCCCAAACCCTGAAAAGGTCGATGTATGACCAGATGGTTGCTTGCTATCGGTGTCCTGATGCCGCTTTACGGCGCTCAGGCTACACAGGAACCGGAAGTGGTGTACAACCGAGTTTGCGTGGCTTGCCATGCTGGCCAAATGCCGAACGCCCCGAAGCGGGGTGACCAGGCAGCCTGGGCGCCCAGACTGGCGCAAGGCATGGACACGCTGGTGCAACACGTGACCCAGGGTTTCAAGGCAATGCCGCCGCGTGGTTTGTGCATGGACTGCAGTACCGAGGATTACCAGGCCATCATTGAGTGGATGGTGAGTAAGCCCGGTTAGATAACTCTTTAAACCCTTAGCCGTAGTTGGATTAGCTGATGAACAAACTGATCGTGAGTCTGCTGTTGACCTTGGGCATCACTGGTGTTGCCCATGCTGCAGGCGACGCTACTGCGGGCCAGGCGAAAGCCGCCGTGTGTGGTGCTTGCCATGGACCGGATGGTAATAGCCCGGCACCGAACTTCCCTAAACTGGCCGGCCAGGGTGAGCGTTACCTGACCAAGCAGATGCACGACATCAAGGACGGTAAGCGCACGGTCCTGGAAATGACCGGCTTGCTGACCAACCTCAGCGATCAGGACCTGGCCGATATCGCGGCCTATTTTTCCAGCCAGAAAGGCAGTGTGGGAGCTGCCGATCCGAAGCAAGTGGCCCGTGGTGAAGAGTTGTTCCGCGGCGGCAACCTGGAAAAAGGCATGCCTTCCTGCATCGGTTGCCACTCGCCTAACGGCGCCGGCCTCGCCGCCGCGGGCTTCCCGCATGTGGGTGGCCAGCATGCGCAGTACGTCGCCAAGCAGCTGACGGACTTCCGTGAAGGTAATCGCACCAACGACGGCGATAGCAAAATCATGCAAAGCATTGCCGCCAAGCTGAGCAACAAGGACATCCAAGCGGTTTCCCAATACATTCAGGGTCTGCACTGATCGAAGGCTGCGTTAACGCTCGATTAATCCGTTGATGCAAGCATAAAAAGGGTGGCTTAGGCCGCCCTTTTTTGTGGCCGGTGCCGTTACACTAACGAACTCATGCCCGCGCAGACCTGTCACAACAAAGGTCGCGTGAGGCGACCTTATTTGTCCAGGAGTAAAGCATGCGTAATCTGATCCTCAGCGCCGCTCTCGTCACTGCCAGCCTCTTCGGCATGACCGCACAAGCCGCCGACGTGCCGCTTGTAGCCGGTAAAACCTACGTGGAATTGGCCAACCCAGTGCCGGTGTCAGTGCCGGGCAAGATCGAAGTGGTGGAGCTGTTCTGGTACGGCTGCCCGCATTGCTACGCCTTTGAGCCAACCATCAACCCATGGGCTGAAAAACTGCCCAAGGACGTGAACTTCAAACGCATCCCTGCCATGTTCGGCGGCCCTTGGGATGCCCATGGCCAACTGTTCCTGACCCTGGAAGCCATGGGTGTCGAGCACAAGGTCCACAACGCGGTCTTCGAGGCGATCCAGAAACAAGGCAAGCGCCTGACCAAGCCTGAGGACATGGCTGACTTCGTCGCGACCCAAGGTGTCGACAAGGAAAAGTTTCTGGCTACCTTCAATTCCTTCGCCATCAAGGGCCAGATCGAAGCAGCCAAGAAGCTCGCCGTGGCTTATGGCGTGCAAGGCGTACCGACCCTGATCGTCAACGGCAAGTACCGTTTCGACCTGGGCACCACCGGTGGTCCTGAAGCGACCCTCAATGTGGCCGACCAGTTGATCGCCAAAGAACGCGCGGCCAAGTAAGGGGCCTGCCATGCGTCGCTGGGGTACCGAACGCGTTGTCGGCCTGCATGACCCACAGGTCAACGAAGCTCACCTGGAATCCACAGGCCTGCCGGCGGACAGCCGCCTGCGCCTGCTCAGCTTCAATATCCAGGTGGGCATCAGTACCGAGAAGTACCGGCACTACCTCACCCGTGGCTGGCAGCACTTGCTGCCCCACAACGGGCGGGCCGGCAACCTGCAGAAGATCGGCGACCTGTTGGGCGACTTCGACCTGGTCGCCCTGCAGGAAGCTGACGGCGGCAGCATTCGCTCGGGCTACATCAACCAGGTGGAACACCTGGCCCAGTTGGGCGCGTTTCCCTATTGGTATCAGCAACTCAATCGCAACCTCGGGCGCCTGGCGCAGCACAGCAATGGCGTGCTTAGCCGCCTGAAGCCATCGGCTATCGAAGATCACCCATTGCCTGGCCCCAAGGGCCGTGGCGCGATCCTCGTGCGTTTCGGCGAAGGCCCGGAAGCCCTGGTGGTGGTGATGATGCACCTGGCACTCGGGGGGCGTACCCGCAACCTGCAGTTGGCCTACGTGCGTGAGTTGATTGGCGGCTACAAGCACCAGGTGCTGATGGGTGACATGAACACCCATGCCACCGACCTGCTGCAGAATTCCCCGTTGCGTGACCTTGGCTTACTGGCGCCGCAAGTCGAAGCCACGTTCCCCAGTTGGCGCCCGCAACGCTGTCTTGACCATATCCTGCTTAGCCCGACCCTCACGCTTGAAAGCGTGCAGGTGTTGGCGCAGCCCATCTCCGATCACCTGCCGGTCGCGGTGGAGATTCGTCTGCCGGGTTCGCTCACGGCTGATGCATTGCCCGCGTTGAGCCCCGGCCCTCGCGGACCCCTTGCATGAGCGACGAAGCCCAGCGCTGGAAAGAGAAATACCTCAAAATCATCGAGCAACAAGACACGCTCGAACGCCGCTGGGCTGCCCGCCTCGACCTGCTGCGCCGAGGGTTGGTGCGCAGTACGTTGGCCGCTGAAGGCACCGACCGCGCGGTTGATCAATGCATGAAGGAAATGCGCGACGCCGTGCGCACCGACGACATGGATGCCGCCCTCGCTGCGTTGCTGCCGCGCCTGGAAAAAGCCGTACTGGATTCGGAGCAGCGTCGCGAAACCCGGATTGACCAGATGAGCACCGCGCTCGCGGCCCTGGTTGCGCAGTTGCAGAAACTGCCGCTGCCCCGCGAGGTGGCCCGCCCGTTGAAAACCTTCGCCAAGCAGTTGGATAGCCGCGTAGGTCAGGCGCGCGAGATCCCACTGTTGCTCAGTGAGCTGAGCAGCCTGCAAGGGCAGGCGTTGAATAACCTGGAGCCGGACGGCGAAACCCCGCGCCCCGGCCCCGGCCTGCTGCAACGCCTGTTTGGCGCCAAGGATGTCGCGAATGAAGCTCCGGCCGGCGAGCCCGCGCCGCCGTCTGCTCCGCCATCTTTACCGCCGCCCGCCGCCTCCAGGCCGGCGCCCGAGCCCGAGCCCGTCGCCGAAGAGCCGGCGCAGCCTGACGAATTAGCCCAGGCCCTGCGGGCGTTCGCGCCGTTGCCGCAAGGCTCGGCTTCGCCCCAGCCGGAACCCGTAGCGCCGGCCAAGGCGGTCGAGATCGTGACCCCCTCCGTTGCCGTCGAAGCCGCGCCACGAACTGCGCCGATCGCCCAGCCGGTCGAAGTGGCGGAGCCCGAGGCGCCTTCGGTCGAGGCGCAAGAGCCGGCCCCCGAAAGCGCACTCGCTGCGTTTATCGAAACACCGCCGGTCCAGGTCGATGCGCCGCCGCAAACCGTCATCGGCAGCCTGTCACTGCCGCCCGTGCAGGAAGTGCCGGACCCGGACGAGTTGCAAGCGGACTCGGTCTACGCCCTGCCCGATTCGCCGGAGCCGTCCTACAGCTCCGTGGCCAAACACATTGAAGACACCTTACTTGGCCTGCTGGAAGACCTGTCCCTGCCCGAGCGACACCGGCCCCAGGCCGAAGCCATGCGCGAACGCCTGGCCCATGGTTTGAACTGGTACGAACTGCTGCCGATCCTCGACGATCTGGCCACGCTGATGCTGGCGATCACCGACAGCGGCCAGCATGAGTTCGAGGCTTACCTCAAGCAGCTCAACGAACGCCTCGAAGCGTTCCAGGGCCATCTGCAGATGGCCAGCGAAGGCTATGCCGACAGTCGCTCGGCCGCCCGGGAGCTGGACACGCAAATCCGTGAACAGGTCGACGGCCTGCAAAGCAGTGTGCAGGACGCCGCCGACCTGG
Source organism: Pseudomonas marginalis (assembly GCF_024169655.1). Classification (GTDB taxonomy): domain Bacteria; phylum Pseudomonadota; class Gammaproteobacteria; order Pseudomonadales; family Pseudomonadaceae; genus Aquipseudomonas; species Aquipseudomonas paraveronii. The sequence goes on from NZ_JALJWV010000001.1 coordinate 6,344,853, forward strand.
ACAGCCTCAAGCAGGTCCTGGAAAGCCACCTTGAAGGCCTGCTTGGCACCATGGACCAGCACCAGCAGCAGCGTGACCAGCGCGAGCAGGAAGTGGCGGAGCGTTTGAAAGGGCTCGCGGAGCGCGTCGCCAATATGGAACAGGAGGCCCAGGGGTATCGCGATCACCTGGAAGTGCAGCGCCAGAAAGCCCTGATCGATCCGCTCACCGACTTGCCCAACCGTGCGGCCTGGAGCGAGCGCCTGGACCATGAGGTCAACCTCTGGCATCAGCGCGGCAATAGCCTGTCGCTGGCAATGCTGGACCTGGATCACTTCAAGCGTATCAACGACGGCTACGGGCATCTGGCCGGCGACAAGGTGCTGAAAATCATCGCCACCGTGCTGCGCAAGCGCCTGCGCCCCGGCGACTTCATTGCGCGCTTCGGCGGCGAAGAGTTTGTGTTGCTGATGCCCGACTCATCCCTGGCGAACGCCCTGGCCGCTGGCGAGGCGTTGCGAACGGCGATTGAAGTCTGCCCGTTCCATTTCAAGGGCGAGCCGGTGACGATCACGGTGTCGATGGGCGTGGCACAGTTCCAGCCCGGCGAGCGCAGTGACCTGGTGCTCAAGCGCGCCGACGAGGCGTTGTACCGGGCCAAGGCGGCGGGACGTAACCGGGTGCAAGCGGCCTAAAAGATGTTCCATTTTGTAATTTGACGTTCGGGCCACAAGCGGTACGTTACACTGTTGCATTATCGTCTTCAGCGTAACGTAATCCGCCATGAAATCCGTGTACTTCGCCTTTATGTTCCTCCTGCTCACCGGCTGCGCCAGCGGCCCGCGCCTGGATACCAGCCACCCCTCGGCCAACCACGACAACCGCGTGCAGTTCGTGGTTGTCCATTACACCTCAACCAACCTTGAGCGCTCCCTGGCGCTGCTGACCCATGGTCAGGTCAGCAGCCATTACCTGATCGGCGACGACGCTTCGGGCACTATCTACAAGCTGGTGGATGAAAGCCAGCGCGCCTGGCATGCGGGGGAAAGCGAGTGGATGGGGCGCACCTGGCTGAACTCCAGCTCCATCGGGATCGAGATCGTCAACCCAGGGTTTCGCGACACGCCGACGGGCCGTGTGTGGTACCCGTACTCCGAAGCTCAGGTGCAATCGCTGGAGGTGTTGCTCAAGGACATCAGCACGCGCAATGGCATTGACCCCAAAAACATCATTGGTCACAGCGACATCGCGCCGCTGCGCAAGCTGGACCCGGGGCCGTTGTTTCCGTGGAAGCGCCTGGCCGAGAAGGGCTTGGGCGTCTGGCCCGACGCGCAGGCTGTGGCGCGCTACCAGGCGCAGTACGCCACGGATCTGCCGAGCATCACCTGGTTCCAGGAAGCGTTGGCGCACCTGGGCTACCAGACGCCGCAGACCGGTGAACTGGACGTCGCCACGCGCCATGTGATCGCGGCGTTCCAGATGCACTTCCGCCCTGCGCTGTTCGATGGCACGCCGGATGCCGAGAGTGCCGCGATCCTGCGCGCCCTCGACCGGCGTTAATCGCTACAGCGGTAACGCCATATAGAACTGCGTGCCCTGCCCCGGCCGTGAATACACGCCCATGCGGCCGCCATGCAGTTGCACGATCTCCTTGCACAGCGCCAGCCCCAGGCCGGCGCCGCCTTTCTTGCGGCCCACCTGCACGAAGGGTTCGAAGATGCGTCCCTGCTGGCCATAGGCGATACCTTCGCCGTTGTCCTCGACGCTGATAATCACCCGCTCGCCATGACGCCGCGCCTGCAGGCGGATCTGCCCGCCTTCGGCGGTGTGGCGCAGGGCGTTGCCCAGCAGGTTGTCGAGCACGCGTTCCAGTTGCACCTGATCGGCATACAGTCGGGGCAGGTCGGGCTGAGGCTCTACCAGTAGCTCGATGTGTTGCGCGTTCGCCGGCTCGGCGAAGCGCGCACGCGCATGCTCCAGCAGGTCGGTGACATCGCACGGGCCGAGGGTGAGTTTTTGCATGCCGTTCTGGTAGCGCGAAAAGTTGAGCAGGTCGTTGATCAACTGCATCAGGCGCTGCATTTCTTCATTGACCGTATCCAGCAGGTCCGCTTCACGGGATTCCGCAGGAAACTTCGCGCGTTCGCGGAACAAGCCGAAGGCCATGTGCATGCCGGTCACCGGCGTGCGCAATTCGTGGGAGGCGCGCAACACGAACTCGCTGCGTACCCGCTCAAAGGCACGCTGCTCGGTGACGTCATGTAGCACCATCACTGCGCCGAGGATATGCCCCTGGGTGTGGCTTACCGGCGTCAGGCTGTAGGTCAACAGGCGCAGTTCGCCCTCGACTTCCACCTCCAGGTCGTCCGGCGCCCGCTCCAGGTTGCCGCCGCGCAGCACCAGTTGCAGTTGATCGTCCATTTCCGGGCGACCCAGCGCATCGCCCAGGCCCTGGCCGAGACGTTCCTCGTCCCAGCCCAACTGGCGCTGTGCGACGGGGTTGAGGTGCTCCAGGCGGCCTTGCCGGTCAATCATCAACAGGCCGTCGTCGATACTGTCGAGCACCGCTTGCAGGCGCTGCTGGCCCGCCAGCAGCTCATCGACATTGGTTGCCTGATGCTGGCGCAAGGCTTCGGCCATGATGCCGAAGCGTCGGGTCAGTTGGTTCATTTCCGCCGCTGAAGAAATGGGCAGGGTCACTTCGAAATCACCTTGCCCGATCTTGTCGGCGGCCTTGGCCAGCGCTTCGATCGGCCCGCCAAACCGTCGGGCGATGCCATGGGCGGTAATAAAACCGATGATCAGCACCGCGAGGCCTACCAGCCCCAGCAGCCCGGCGATCAACAAGGCGCGCTCGCGGGATTTATGCTCGCTGGCGCTGATGTTTTCCAGGGCCTGCTTGTGCTCGGCGATCAGGCCGTTGCGCAGGACATTGAATGTTTCGGTGATTTTCTCTTTGCTGCCGGGCGGTGGGGACGCTTGTTGAGATTCGTCAAAAGCCGCCAGCAAGCGCTGGTAGTCGACCCGGGCCTGACTGAAACCGCTGCTATGCCCGTCGCGCTGCTCGTGGGCAATGCCTTGGTCGAGCAGCTCGAAGTAACGCTGTTCCGATGCTTGCAGTGCCTCGGGATTGGGGCGTTGTTCGAGCATCATCATCAACTGGTCGCCCAGGCTCTGGCGCAGCTTGAGTCCCAGGTCGAGGGTGATGAAGTTACTGCGAATCGATGACTCCTGGGTCTTGGCCATCTGCATCACGCTGACCAGCCCCAGGATCAACCCCAGCAGGGCGACGGTGATCAGCGCGGAGATACTCAGGAATAACCGAGTGCGCAGTGTCATCGCTAACTTCATAAGGTACAGCTCACAGGTTGTACTGTTTGCGTTTGCGGTACAGGGTCGACGCGTCGATGCCCAGGGTGCGGGCAGCCTGATCCAGGGTGTCGCTGGTGGCCAGTACGGCGCCGATATGCGCTTTCTCCAGTTCGTCCAGGCTCAACGCCGCCCCGATACGGGGTGCATTGTGGGTCGGCTGTTCGGCCATTCCGAGGTGGCTGATTTCGACCTTTTCCTGCGGGCAGATAATGCTCGCGCGTTCCACTACGTTGCGCAGCTCGCGGATATTGCCCGGCCAGCGGTAGTTGAGCAGCGCTTCGCGCGCTTCATCGCTGAAGCCCCGCGCCGGTCGGGCGTATTCCTTGACGAAGCGGGCGAGGAAGCGGTCGGCCAGGGCCAGGATGTCTTCGCTGCGTTCGCGCAGCGGCGGCAGGTGCAAGGTGATCACGTTGAGGCGGTACAGCAAGTCTTCGCGGAAGCGGCCGTCGCGCACCATGTCTTCGAGATTCAGGTTGGTGGCTGCAAGGATGCGTACATCGGCGCGCCGGGTGACCGGGTCGCCTACGCGCTCGTATTCCTTGTCCTGGATAAAACGCAGCAACTTGGGCTGCAGAGTGAGGGGAAAGTCGCCGATCTCGTCGAGAAACAGCGTGCCGCCGTCCGCCTGGTTAACCCGGCCCAAGGTGCTTTCGCTGGCACCGGTGAAGGCACCGCGGCTATGGCCGAACAGTTCGCTTTCCATCAACTCCGCCGTCAGCGACGGGCAGTTGATGGTGATGCAGGATTTTTTCGCGCGCTTGCTCCAGCCGTGAATGGCGCGGGCCAACTCGCCTTTACCGGTGCCGGATTCGCCGAGGATGAGGATGTTGGCGTCAGTCCCGGCCACTTGGCGCGCAGTTTCCAGCACCGCCATCATCGCCGGGCTGTGGGAGTCGAGGCCGTCTTTCGGTTGGCGCACTTCGCCTTCCAGTGCTTCCAGGCGCGCGGAGAGCTGGCGCACTTCCAGCTGTTTGGCGGTAGCCAGGCGCAGCTGGTCGGGGCTGCACGGTTTGACCAGATAATCAGCCGCGCCGGCTTGGATCGCATCCACGGCGGTGTCGACGGCGGAATGCGCGGTCACAATCACCACGCGCATCCACGGCGCCTGGATACGCATCTGCGCCAACACATCCAGGCCGTTGTCCTCGCCCAGGCGCAGGTCGAGGAAGCACAGGTCGAACACCTGGCGTTGCATCAGGGTATCGGCCTGGGCGGCGCTGTTGGCGGTGGCTACGGTGTAGCCCTCATCTTCCAGGCAATAACGGAAGGTACGAAGGATCGCGGATTCGTCGTCCACTAAAAGAACGCGGCCTTGAAGTTCCTTGGCTGATTCCATTTGTCCCGCGCTCCTGAATATGAATGATGGTGTTTAGTCCCGGAATAATCGGGCAAGTTGCATGGTTCATTCTGATTGATAAAACGCAACGTCGTGCAGCTATCTACGTGCATCCCTACAAGGCCCGCGCCTGCTGGCGTTTTCATGCCTTCTTGCCACTTCGGCAGTGCGCTATTGGCTTTCTATCCGCCGATCCGACCACTGGTGATCGTGCATTTCGCACGGCGCCTAGGTGGTCATCGTGCAGGATGCTGGGCTTTGCGTTGATCAGATATATTTAACTGATTGATTTTATTGAGTTTTATTTTGTAAAAAAGCTGGCATGCCCTCTGCAATAGCTCTCCTAACGAATAATCAAAATGCGGGAGAAAGCAGCATGACTCGCCAAAGCCTCGCTCAACTGTGTGTATCGCCAGTGCGCTTGCAACAAGGCCTGTTCGCCAGCCTGGCCCTGATGGTCACGTTGATTGGCGGCCAGCAGTTGCAGCATTGGCAGCAGCAGACCCCGCATTTCGAACGTCCGGCTATGGCCCAGACCCACTTTCGTTCCATTGATAGCCGTTCCGTTGGCAGCGTCTCTGCCGATGTAACCGTTCCCCAACTGCGGATGGTTGACCAGGCGTCTGCCCTGGGTGAACTGCCATCCCAGGAACGTTGGGTGTTCTAGGCAACAAAAGATCGCTTGAGTTGAGCGATTGCACGGCAGTACCGCCGTCACCCCTAAAAAAGCGTAAGGAGAATCACCATGTTGAGTTGGGCAATCACATTTCTGATCATCGCCATTGTGGCTGCAGTCCTGGGCTTCGGTGGTATCGCGGGCACCGCCACGGGGATCGCCAAGATCCTGTTTGTGGTCTTCCTGGTGATGTTCATCGTTTCGTTCTTCTTTGGTCGTCGCGGCCGAGGCTGAATATGACCACTTTGTCTCTCAACGCTATGGCTGCCGTCCTGCTTCTGGGCGGCAGCGGTTTGGTGATGGCCGCTAACGACGGTCAGACCCGGGCCAACGAATTGCTCAGCGCAGACCCGCAGTACCGTGAAACGTGGCAAGGCGTGGTGAAGAAAGAAGAGCGCCTGCCGGAATGGGTCATGAACCTGTCCGGCACGGCCGAGCAAATGAATGCCGTTGAAGAAGATGGCGACAAGTACTTGGTCGGGCCTCTCTGCGAAACCGCAGACACCTGCCTGAACAAGCGCCTGATCGTCGCCTTCAGTTATGACAAGGAAGATGCCTACGCCATGTTGGTGGAAGTCCCGGCCGGCCTGCCGGCGGACAAGTCTCCAACGCGTCACGCCGATTACCGGTTTATCGGTAAGCCGGATGCAGGCATGCAAAAGCTGCTGATGGAGCAACTGAAGAAAGATCCGAATTGGTACTAGGTTCCGTCTGACGCATCTGTCGTCTGCGGGGCCGGCGTCCATAGAAAGAAGCCCGTGCGCTTCTTTCTGTTTGCATCGCTCGCCAAGGGTGATGCATGACCAGGGGGCCGGGTTGCTCTGATCCGTCGAGATCGGCGTGACCTACGGGTACAGGGAGTGCCTGCGCAAGGGCCGGGTCAGGTGAAAAGCTGCGACGCAAGTTCACACGCTCTCGAGCTTGCTGGACTTGCGGCGGGCTTATGACGTTCATCCCCCGCCTCTCATACTGCCCATAGCCGAGAATCTGCTTTTTGCCCGCGCCTAACCATTACTGGGTATGTCGTGGCGACCATCTATCGAGAAAATTTCGTTCGCGCTATAGGACATTTCAGACAACAGCCCCCTGAATACACAGGCATTTTTGCGAATGCCTTCAGCGTGTCCTGAATCTCTAAGCGAGCCTGATTTGACCGGTTCACGGCATATTCGCCGGGCAAAATGTCGCATTTGAACTGACCGTTCGGTCAGTTATTATGAAAAAAAGCCATGCCGATTCGGCATAGGGTAGGCGTTTACGGCATTAGACGTCGCCCCCTTGCATGGGAATAGTTGCGCCTTTTTTCGCCTGCCAGTAAGCCATTTCGGCCATGCGGCGGTGACTTTCTACGGAGGCAGATGCACACACTTTTTCGCTTCCGAGCGTTGCAGCTGGCGCATTTGCCTTAAGTTCACTTGAAGTAAGGGTAATGACATGAAGAAGGCAAAGCTAAGCCTCGCCTGGCAGATCCTCATCGGTTTGGTGCTGGGGATCGCAATCGGCGCCGTGCTCAACCATTTCAGTGCTGAAAAGGCCTGGTGGATCAGCAACGTGCTGCAGCCGGCGGGCGATATCTTTATCCGCCTGATCAAGATGATCGTGATCCCGATTGTGATTTCCTCGCTGATCGTCGGCATTGCCGGTGTAGGCGATGCGAAAAAGCTCGGTCGAATCGGCGTCAAAACCATTCTTTACTTCGAGGTCGTCACCACCATCGCCATCGTGGTCGGCCTGTTGCTGGCCAACCTGTTCCACCCTGGCACGGGCATCGACATGAGTTCCCTGGGTACGGTGGATATCTCCAAGTACCAGGCGACTGCGGCGGAGGTGCAGCATGAACATGCGTTCGTCCAGACCATCCTCAACCTGATCCCGTCGAACATCTTTGCCGCCGTCGCGCGTGGCGAGATGCTGCCGATCATCTTCTTCTCCGTGCTGTTCGGCCTGGGCCTGTCGAGCCTCAAGCCTGAGCTGCGCGAGCCGTTGGTGACGATGTTCCAGGGCGTGTCCGAGAGCATGTTCAAAGTCACCCACATGATCATGAAGTACGCGCCTATCGGTGTGTTCGCGCTGATCGCGGTGACCGTCGCCAACTTCGGCTTCGCCTCTCTGCTGCCATTGGCCAAGCTGGTGATTCTGGTTTACGTCGCCATCCTGTTCTTTGCCTTTGTGATCCTGGGCCTGATCGCACGCCTGTTTGGCTTCTCGGTGATCAAGCTGATGCGCATCTTCAAGGATGAGCTGGTGCTGGCCTACTCCACCGCCAGTTCCGAAACCGTGCTGCCGCGGGTGATCGAGAAGATGGAAGCCTACGGCGCGCCGAAGGCCATCTGCAGCTTCGTGGTGCCGACCGGTTATTCGTTCAACCTCGATGGTTCGACTCTGTACCAGAGCATCGCGGCGATCTTTATCGCGCAGTTGTATGGCATCGACCTGTCGGTCGGCCAGCAACTGATGCTGGTGCTGACCCTGATGGTCACCTCCAAAGGCATCGCCGGTGTCCCGGGTGTGTCCTTCGTGGTGTTGCTGGCCACCCTGGGCAGCGTGGGCATTCCATTGGAAGGCCTGGCGTTCATTGCCGGTGTCGACCGCATCATGGACATGGCGCGTACCGCCCTCAACGTGATCGGCAACGCCCTGGCTGTGTTGGTCATCTCCCGTTGGGAAGGCATGTACGACGATGCCAAGGGCGAGCGCTACTGGAACTCCCTGCCGCACTGGCGCACCAAGCAAGTGTTGCCGGTCGGCGAGGCCAGCCGCGGCTGAGGTCTGCCTGATGCGCACAAACCCCGGGAAATCCGGGGTTTGTCGTTTCTGTCAGCCCCGCTATCATTCGCCCCATCTTTCGGGGGATTCAACTGATGCTCAATGGCCTGTGGCTTGGCTTCTTTGTCGTGGCAATGGTGTCAGCACTGGCGCAATGGCTGGTCGGCGGTAACGCCGGGATTTTTGCGGCGATGGTGGAAAGCATTTTCGCCATGGCCAAATTGTCGGTGGAGGTCATGGTGCTGTTGTTCGGCACGCTGACGTTATGGCTGGGCTTTTTGCGCATCGCCGAAAAAGCCGGGATCGTCGACTGGCTGGCCAAGGCCCTCGGCCCACTGTTTCGTCGGCTGATGCCGGAAGTGCCGGCCGGCCACCCGGCCATCGGCTTGATCACCCTCAACTTCGCTGCCAACGGCCTGGGCCTGGACAACGCTGCCACGCCCATCGGCCTGAAAGCCATGAAAGCGTTGCAGGAACTCAACCCGATCCCCAATACCGCGAGTAACGCGCAGATTCTGTTCCTGGTGCTCAACGCGTCCTCGCTGACGCTGTTGCCGGTGACCATCTTCATGTACCGCGCCCAGCAAGGCGCAGCCGACCCGACGCTGGTGTTTTTGCCGATCCTACTGGCCACCAGCGCATCGACCCTGACGGGCCTGCTCTCGGTGGCGGTGATGCAGCGCCTGCGGCTGTGGGACCCGGTGGTGCTGGCCTATTTGATCCCGGGCGCATTGGTGCTGGGCGGCTTCATGGCGGTGCTGGCGACCTTGTCCGCCACGGCGCTGGCCGGGTTGTCGTCGATCCTTGGCAACCTGACGCTGTTTGGCCTGATCATGCTGTTCCTGCTGGTCGGCGCGTTGCGCAAGGTGAAGGTGTACGAGGCGTTTGTCGAAGGGGCCAAAGAGGGCTTCGACGTCGCCAAGAACCTGCTGCCGTATCTGGTGGCGATGCTCTGCGCGGTGGGCGTGTTGCGCGCATCCGGTGCGCTGGACTTTGGCCTGGAAGGCATTCGTCATGTGGTCGCCTGGACCGGCATGGACACGCGCTTCGTCGACGCGTTGCCGACGGCGATGGTCAAGCCGTTCTCCGGCAGTGCCGCGCGGGCGATGTTGATCGAGACCATGCAGACCCAGGGCGTCGACAGCTTCCCGGCGTTGGTGGCGGCGACGGTTCAGGGCAGTACCGAGACCACCTTCTATGTATTGGCGGTGTATTTCGGCTCGGTGGGCATCCAGCGGGCAAGGCATGCGGTGGGTTGTGCGTTGCTGGCGGAGTTTGCCGGTGTGGTGGCGGCGATTGCGGTGTGCTACTGGTTCTTTGGTTAAGGCTTGGATGGCTATCGGGGGCAAGTCGAATCGTCGCACCGCCCCTCCCACATTTGACCGTATTCATCCTGACAAAACGCGGTTAAATGTGGGAGGGAGCTTGCTCCCGATGAGGCCCTCAGCGTTTCGGCGCAGTGTTGCCTTGCACCACCACCCAATCCACCACCTGCTTGTTCAACTGATCCCCCGCCAGCCCAAACCCGGCCACCACCGCTGGCACTTTGTTGTCGCTGACCGGCTGGCGCACTTCAAACCGTCGGCTCGCAATGATCCGCTGATCACTCCCACGCACCAGCCGCGCATCCAGGCGAATCACCACTTCCACCGCGCTGTCGCGGTATTCGCTCTGGAACGCCTGCAATTGCCCGCCCAGCTCGTAGTCGGCCTGCAGGTTGGTCTCGTCGCTGCTCAGCAACGTCACCCGGCCATCGCGCTGGAAGCCGTCCATGAAGCGGTTGCGTAGCAGCACCGGTGCCGAGTCGCTCCAGCGTGAGTTGGCGTAGCTGCTGATCAGATCACCCCGGGGCACCACGGCAATGCGCGAGCTGTCGAGGAACTCGCTGGTCTGCGGCTTGGTCACGCGCAGCGACCAGGCTACCGGCGCCGCTTGGGCGGCCGCCGGGGCCGAGGCCAGGCGGTAGACGTCTGACGGGTTGGGACTGGGCAGGATCGAGCACGCGCCGATCAGCACCAGCGCCACGGGGGCGATCAGTTGGTAAGCACGCTTCATGGCGTGAACTCCTTGTTCTTGTCGCTGCCCAGCAGGTAACCGCTGGGGTTGGCTTCCAGGCGGCGGGAGATGGCGCGCAGCGAACCGAGGGTTTCGCGCAGTTCGCGCACGGCCGGCGCCAGTTCGTTGAGGCCCTGCATGCCGCTGTTCACCGCGTTCTTGTTATCGGTCAGCAAGGTGTTGATGGTCGCAGTGCTTTGCTCAAGGGATTTCATCGCCTGCTCGGCGCTGCCGAAGACCTGCCTGCCTTGATCGTTGAGCAGGCCGTTGGCATTGCGCATCAGCGCGGTGGTCTGCTCGAGGGCGGCACCGGCCTGCTTGCTGACCTGCATCAGTTGCTGCATCACCACTTTGATATCGCCGCGCTGGTCGGCAATCGCGCCGGTGGTTTGTTCCAGATGGTCCAGGGTGTTGCTGATGCGCTCGACATTCTGCGCGGAGAACATGTCGTTGGCGTTGTGCAGCAGCAGGTTGATGCTGGTCATCAGGTCGTTACTGTTGTTCAGCAACCGCGCAATAGGTGATGGCGAGGCGATGATCTCCGGCAGGTCGCCGCCCTTGCCTTTGAGTGTCGGGCTTTGCGGTGTGCCGCCGCTGAGCTGGATGATCGAGGTGCCGGTGATGCCGGTCAGGGCCAGCTTGGCCTGGGTGTCTTCCTTGATCGGCGTCTGCCCGGAAAGGCGGATGCGCGCGAGCACGCGGCGCGGGTCTTTGGGGTCCAGGCGCAGGCTGATGACATCGCCCACCTTGATCCCGCTGTACTGCACCGAGCTGCCCTGGGACAGGCCGCTGACCGCTTCGTTGAAAATCACTTCGTAGTCCTGGAACGCGGTGTCGACGCTGGACTTGGCCAGCCACAGGCCAAACAGCATCGCGCCGACCACCACAATCACGCTGAACAGACCGATCATCACATGATGGGCTCGGGTTTCCATGTCATACCTCGTTGAGCGGTTGAGCGGCATCCAATGCCGCGCGGCCCCGGGGGCCGTGGAAATATTCGTGAATCCAGGCGTCGTCGGTTTCCGAGACGACATCGATGGCATCGGCCACCAGCACTTTCTTCTGCGCCAGCACCGCGACGCGGTCGGTGATGGTGTACAGCGTGTCCAGGTCGTGGGTGACCAGGAACACGCTCAGGCCCAGCGCATCGCGCAGGGTCAGGATCAGTTGGTCGAATTGCGCGGCGCCGATCGGGTCGAGCCCGGCGGTGGGTTCGTCGAGGAACAGAATGTCCGGGTCCAGCGCCAGGGCACGGGCCAGGGCCGCGCGCTTGATCATGCCGCCGGACAGCGACGCCGGGTATTTGTCGGCCGCCGACAGCGGCAACCCGGCCAAAGCCAATTTGACTGCGGCCAGGTGCTCGGCGTCGGCGCGGCTCAGGCCGGCGTGTTCGATCAGCGGCAGCGCGACGTTCTCGGTCACCGTCAGCGAGGAAAACAGCGCGCCCTTCTGGAACAGCACGCCAAAGCGCCGTTCCACCAGCGAGCGCGCCTGCTCCGGCAGGTTCGACAAGTCCTTGCCGAATACCCGCACCTCGCCTGCGCTGGGCCGACGCAGGCCGACGATGCTGCGCAACAGCACCGACTTACCGCTGCCGGAGCCGCCAACCACGGCGAGGATTTCGCCCTTGTACAGATCCAGGTCGAGGTTTTCGTGCACGCTCTGGCTGCCAAAGCGATTGCACAGCCCACGGACTTCGATCACCGCCTCGCTGGGCGCTCGGTGTAGGCGACTCACCAGCCCATCTCCATGAAGAACAACGCGGCGACCGCATCGAGCACGATCACCACAAAGATCGATTGCACCACGCTGGAGGTGGTATGGGCGCCGACCGACTCGGCGCTGCCGCTGACCTTGAAGCCTTCCAGGCAACCAATGGCGGCGATCAGGAAGGCGAAGAACGGCGCTTTCACCATGCCCACCAGGAAATGCTTCACACCAATGTCCGACTGCAGCAGCGAGAGGAACATCGCCGGCGAAATATCCAGGGTCAGCGCACACACCACCCCGCCGCCGACAATCCCCGAGAGCATCGCCAGGAACGTCAGCATCGGCAGCGACACCAGCAGGGCCAGCACGCGGGGCAAGACCAGCAGCTCCATCGGGTCCAGGCCCAGGGTGCGGATGGCGTCGATTTCTTCGTTGGCCTTCATCGAGCCGATTTGCGCGGTAAAGGCACTGGCGGTGCGGCCGGCGATCAGGATCGCGGTCAGCAAGACGCCGAATTCCCGTAGGAAGGAGAACGCCACCAGGTCCACGGTGAAAATCGTCGCGCCAAAGCTCTTGAGCACCGTGGCGCCGAGGAACGCCACCACGGCGCCCACCAGAAACGTCAGCAAGGCGACGATGGGCGCGGCGTCGAGGCCGGTCTGTTCGATATGCGCAACCATCGGCGTCACGCGCCAGCGTTTGGGCCGGAAAATGCTGCGGGCAAAGGTTTCAAGGATCAGGCCGATAAAGCCCAGCAGCTTTTTGCTGTCCAGCCACACCGCATCCACCGCGGCGCCGATGCGCGCCAGCACCTGGATGCCGGTGGCCTCTTCCGGGGCTTTTTCCGGTACGCAGAAATCGTTCAGGGAGCGGTAGACGGTCTTGAGCAGTGCGCGGTCGGCGGCGGACAGGCTGCAGTCGGTTTGCTCGGCGGATTGCTCGATACGCTCCGGACCCAGCAGCTCCACCAGCAGTGAGGCGCCGGCTGTGTCGAGGGCGCCGAGGCCATTGAGGTCGACGCGGGCACCGGCGTCGTATCCGCCGTCGAGCTTGTCCGACAGTTTCTTCAGGTTTGTGTAGTGGGCAAGCGTCCAGTCCCCCGTAATCCTGAGTAACGGGGGGGCGGTGGACGTATCGAGGTGGGCTGTGCCGGCCGAGGTACGAGTGGTCATAAGCTCCGAGCTTGTCTGGCTATCCACAATGCCTACGTAATAGCACGATACAGCCTACTTTGGGTTGTCCGTTTGTGCTGTGTCAGTCACTTTGAAACGCAGCACACCGATCACCTGCCCGTCTTCGGTCAGCACCCGGACTTGCCAGCGCCCCACGGCGTCGGCCGGGAAGTTCTGCTTGTGGGTCCAGGCGCGGTAGCCTTCTTTGCGCCCGCCGTGGATATCCAGGGCTATGCGGTCGACCTCCTTGCCGTTGAATTTCCACACATGGTAGATCCGCTCCTCCAGCCCGCGCGGGGCGTTGATGGCGGTATAGGCGTACAGCCCGCCGCCGCGCAGTTGGGCGGCGCTGACTTCTTTGAGATCGTCGCCTGGCGTGCGGTCTTGCAACTGGGTGCTGATCGCCACTTCAGTCATCCACAAGGTGGCCGGTGGCACCCAACTGCGTAGGAACCATCCGGCGCAGCCAATGGCGGCAGTGACCCCGAGCAGCATCGCCCAGCCTTTGAGACTGCGCAGCGGCAGGCTCACGGCCAGGCTCGGGATCGACAAGGCCATGGCCACGCCAAGGGCCAGCTTGTAACTCTCGGCAGTGGTCAGGTGCAGGATGATCGGCAGCGCGGTGAGCAGCGCGGCGAACAGGGTGAAGGTGTGCAAGGCGAGGAACAGCGAGCGTTTGGGCGCCAGCCACTTGTAATACAGCGGGTCGGTGATCGACACCAGCGCCGCCGCGCCGAGCAGCCCGGTGAAGATCGATTGGCCGCTGTTCCAGGCGGTGGTGATGAAAAAGAACGGCAGCACAAAAAACAGACTTTCCTGGTGGATCATCTGGGTGGCGTAACGCAGCAGCGGTTCGGGGATTTCGCGCTTGAAGACTTTGGTGAACAGCTGGGTAAAGCTGTTTTCCAGCATCAGCCACAACCAGCTCACCAGCATGATGACCGCGATCCAACTGGCCATGCCCTGCTGGCGGTCCACCAGGATGAAGCTGCTCACCCCCGAGATGAAGCCGCCGAGTGCGATCACCCCTGGGTAGCGTTTCATCAGTTCGAGGATGCGCTGGATGTAGTGGTTCAGGTTCGGCATTCGGCGGTCACAGTCTTTGTAAGAAAAATCTCCGACAGAATAACGCCTTAGCCCTGGGTGCGGTGCCTCATTACGCGTTTCGTTTGCGATAACTGCGCACGCCGATCAATACAATCGTGATCAGCCCGAGCACTCCGGCGCCGATCCCGTTCAGCAGGTCGTAGCTCAGCAGCGGTTTTTCGATGCGCCAGTAGCCCGGCTGCTTGAATAGCTCGCGCATGGCCTGGTTGGTTTGCGCCAGAGTCACGGCCTTGATGCGTTTGACCGGGTCGCTGAAGTGGCCGTTGTCGTAGTCGCCCGAGGCGCTCCAGTAATAGTCGGCCAGCGCGCTGTTGCCCTGCACGGCCCAGGCCTGGCGCGCGATGGTGGCGTGTTGGAGGCGGGCGAATGCCGCCGGGTCGAGGCCGTCCTTGAGCAGTTGGGCCTTGAGGTCTTGCAACACCTGTTCGGCTTCGGGGAGGGTTTCCCGTTCGAGGTCGGCATTCAGGCTGAGGAAACCGACGCCGCCGAGCACTTCGCGTTCGCTCCACGGGCCGTAGGACAAGCCGTGCTTGAGGCGCAGTTGGCGATACAGCGCCCAGTCGAGGTAGTCCTTGAGCAGGTCGTAGGTTTCGTCATGCTGCTCGTCGAGCACCGGCTCGGGGAACAGCCAGTGCAGTTTGGCGCCGTTGCCGACCCAGCCATGGATCAGGTCGCGACGGCTGGCAGCGGCGTGCTGGATTTCCGGCAGGGCCAAATGCTCGGTCGGCTCGACCGGGACGAGTTGGCCATAGGTGCGTTCCAGGTAGGCCGGCAGCAGCTTGTCGAGGTCGCCGACGATGATCAGCGTCATGTTGTTGGGGGCGTACCAGTTTTTACGCAGTTGCTCCAGTTGGTCGCGGGTCAACTGGTTGACCTCGGCGCGTTCGGCGCACTTGAGGCCCAGTTCGACCGCCAATTGGTTGCTGGCGGTGTGGCCCAGGTCCTGGCGGTCCAGCAGGCGTTGCAGGTGCGAGTAATGGCCGCCGTCTTCGCGCTCGACTACCTGCTTGGCCGCGTTGATATGGGCGTCGGTCAGTTCGGTGCGGGTGAGGATCGCCCGTAGCAGGTCCAAGACCTTGCGCTGGTTTTGCGCGGGCGCCTCGATCACGAAGGTGGTGTCGGCATTGCTGGTGTAGGCGTTCCATTCGCCGCCCAGGGCTTGCATGCGTTCTTCGAGGTCGCCTTCGCCGCCGCCGTCGATACCGCTGAACAACAAGTGTTCGAGCAGGTGCGGCAGTTCCTTGTCTTCGCAACGGAAGTCATCCAGGCCCACACCGACCACCAGGCGAATGGCAACATGCCCGCGTTCGGTGCCCGGCTTGAGCAGTAATTGCAGGCCGTTGGGCAAGGTGTAGCCTTCGACTTGCAGGCGGTCAAAGGCAAGGGCGTGTACAGAGCCCATGAGCAGGCAGGCGAATAACAGGCGACGCATAACTGGCTTCCTGGCGAGTGAGGTCAGTGTTAACTGACTTCACTGGCCGTCTTACGTTCAGGGCGAATGTGTGATGTCGGCAATATCTTCGGCGGAGAGCGCGCCGATGTCGGACGTTTCCAACACTGCATAAGCACTGCTGCAAAACAACGAGTTCAAGCGTTTCATGTCGGCAATCAGTTCCAAATGCAGGGAGCTGGTCTCCAGGCTCTGCACGATCTTGCGTTGCAGGCGGCTGACGTGGGCGTGTGCCAGGCGGCGCTCCTGGGCGCGGAAGCGGCGTTTCTCGCGCAGCAACTGGCGCGCGCTTTCCGGGTCGGCACTGAGGAACACCGACAGGCCCAAGCGCAGGTTGGCGATCAGTTGGCTGTGCAGGCCGGTGAGTTCTTCCAGGCCCACTTCGGAGAACTGGCGCCGCTGGGAGGTTTTCTGCTGCTGGACTTTGCGCAGCATGCGTTCGATCAGGTCGCCAGCCAGTTTCAGGTTGATCGACAGCTCGATGATCTCGGCCCAGCGGCGGTTGTCCTGTTCGCTGAGGTCTTCGCGAGGCATTTGCGCCAGGTAGAGTTTGATCGCGCTGTAGAGCGCCTCGACGTCGTCGCTGAGGCTGCGCATTTCCTGGGTGATGGCGGTCTGTTTGCCGCGCAGCACTTCGAGCATCGCGGTGAGCATGTTGTCGATCAGGTCGCCCAGGCGCAGGGTTTCCCGCACTGCGTTGGCCAGCGCCAGGCTTGGCGTGGCCAGGGCGGCGAGGTCCAGGTGGCGCGGCGTGGCCTTGCCGTTGGCCTCTTCCCGTTCGGGCAGCAACCACGCGCAGACCCGGGCCATCGGGCCGATGCTCGGCAGCAGGATCAGGCAACGACTGACGTTGTAGAGCAGGTGGAAGCTAATGACCATGCCTTGGGCGCTGTAATCCAGGCTGTCCATCCATAACACGAGCGGGTCAAGCACCGGGATGATCAGCAGCAGGCCGATCAATTTGTACAACAGGCTGCCCAGGGCCACCTGGCGTCCGGCGGCGTTCTGCATGTTGGTGCTGAGGAAGGCCAGCACGCCGCTGCCGATGTTGGCGCCGATCACCAGGCCGATGGCCACGTGCAAGCCGATCACGCCGGCGCCGGCCAGGGTGGCGGTCAGCAGTACGGCGGCGAGGCTGGAGTAGGAAATCATCGCGAACAACGCGCCGACCAGCGCATCGAGCAGGATGTCGCCGGTCAGCGAGGCGAACAGCACCTTCACGCCCTGCGCGTGGGTAATCGGCCCGGCGGCTTCGACGATCAACTGCAGGGCGAGGATGATCAGCCCGAGGCCGATCCCGACCCGACCCAATTGCCCGGCCCGTGTCTGCTTGCGCGAGAGGAAGAAGATCACCCCGAGAAAGATCAACAGCGGCGACAGCCAGGACAGGTCCAGGGTGAGCACCCGGGCCATCAGCGCCGTACCGACGTCGGCGCCGAGCATGGTCGCCAGGGCGGGCATCAGCCCCATCAAGCCCTGGCCGACAAACGATGTCACCAGCATGGCGGTGGCGTTGCTGCTCTGCACCATGGCCGTCACCAGGAT
Source organism: Pseudomonas marginalis (assembly GCF_024169655.1). Taxonomy (GTDB): domain Bacteria; phylum Pseudomonadota; class Gammaproteobacteria; order Pseudomonadales; family Pseudomonadaceae; genus Aquipseudomonas; species Aquipseudomonas paraveronii. The sequence continues at coordinate 6,362,024 of NZ_JALJWV010000001.1, forward strand.
ACCGGCGACAAACGCCAGCCAGCGCTTGGACATGTTTTGCCCGATGACGTGGCGCAGGTTGGAACCGTAGACCCGCAGGATGCCGGTGCGGACGATATGCGTGCCCCAGATCAGCAGGGTCACGGCGGAAAGCAGATTGAGCAAGGTCAGCATGCTCGGCCCCCCGTGTGGGTGGGCTCCAACAGGAGCCAATGAGAATTGCCGCGTGCCGTTCTACGTCTTGTACTTAAGCTGTAGTTGGCGAATGGGCTCTGCGCCAGCATCGCATAGCTAAAGTCGGGATTGAAACAAAACTGTCATGAGATCAATTTTTTGCAGATGAAAAAATGGGGCGCGAACGCCCCATTTCAGCAGCGGATCAAGGTTATTGACCCGGAATGTCCTTGCGCAGTTTCACAGGGTCCTGCTGTTTCTTCTTTTTCGCGATGGCGGTGCGCATCTTGATGTTCACCACTTCCACCGCCAGCGAGAACGCCATGGCGAAGTAGACGTAGCCTTTAGGTACATGCACGTCGAAGGATTCGGCGATCAGCACGGTACCCACCACCACCAGGAACGACAGCGCCAGCATCTTCAGCGACGGGTGCTTGTCGATGAAGTCGCTGATGGTGCCTGCTGCCAGCATCATCACCATCACCGCGACCACGATCGCCGCGATCATCACCGGTACGTGGGACACCATGCCGACGGCGGTGATCACCGAGTCCAGGGAGAACACGATGTCGATGATCGCGATCTGGATGATGGTGTAGATGAACTTGCCACCGGTGCCTTTGGGTTCTTCGTGGGTTTCGTCTTCACCTTCCAGGGCGTGGAACATCTCCTGGGAGCTTTTCCACAGCAGGAACAGGCCACCGAAGAACAGGATCAGGTCGCGCCCGGAAATGCCCTGGCCGAAGACCACGAACAGATCGTCGGTCAGGCGCATGACCCAAGCGATGGACAGCAGCAACAGGATACGCGTGACCATGGCCAGGGCCAGGCCGAAGAACCGGGTGCGCGCCTGCATATGCTTGGGCATGCGGCTGACCAGGATCGAAATCATGATGATGTTATCGATGCCCAGGACGATCTCAAGGGCCGTCAGGGTGAAGAAGGCAATCCAGATTTCCGGATTGGTCAGCCATTCCATGTGTATTCCTTTAAGCAAGTGTTAAACCGCGCCAGCTGCAGCGCCGCGCGGCGAGTCGGCAGGATTATAGAGTGCTGAACAGCGGAAAAATCCCCATCAGCAACGCGGCGAACATTATGCACAGGCAAACCAGCACTGCCCACTTCAGGGTGAAGCGCTGGTGATCGCCGAACTCGATACCGGCCAGGGCCACCAGCAGGTAAGTCGACGGCACCAGCGGGCTGAGCAAGTGTACGGGTTGGCCGACGATGGACGCACGGGCCATTTCCACGGCGGTGATGCCGTAGTGGCTGGCGGCTTCGGCCAATACCGGCAGTACGCCATAGTAGAACGCATCGTTGGACATGAAGAAGGTAAACGGCATGCTCACCAGCGCGGTGATTACTGCCAGGTAAGGGCCCAGGGCGTCGGGAATGACCGCCAGCAGGCTCTTGGACATGGCGTCGACCATGCCGGTGCCCGACAGGATGCCGGTGAAAATCCCCGCAGCGAAGATCAGCCCCACCACGGCCAGTACGCTGCCGGCATGGGCGGCGACGCGGTCTTTCTGCTGTTGCAGGCACGGGTAGTTGACGATCATCGCGATACTGAACGCCACCATGAACAGCACCGGCAGCGGCAACAGGCCGGCGATCAGCGTACACATCAGCGCCAGGGTCAGCGCGCCGTTGAACCAGATCAGCTTCGGACGGCGGGCGTCCGGGTATTGCGACACGCTGATTTCGCTGTGGTCGATCTCGTCGCCCTGCAGGTGCAGTTCACCCAGGCGCGCACGTTCGCGCTTGCCGTACATATAGGCGATCACCAGGATCGCGACCACGCCGGCGGCCATGGCCGGGATCATCGGCACGAAGATGTCTGACGGGTCCACATGCAGCGCACTCGCGGCGCGGGCGGTCGGGCCACCCCAGGGCGTCATGTTCATCACGCCACCGGCGAGGATGATCAGGCCGGCCATGATCCGCGGGCTCATGCCGATGCGCTGGTACAGCGGCAGCATGGCGGCCACGCAGATCATGTAAGTGGTGGCGCCGTCACCGTCGAGGGACACCACCAGGGCCAGCACGGCGGTGCCGACCGAGACTTTCAGCGGGTCGCCCTTGACCATCTTGAGGATCTTGCGCACGGCCGGGTCGAACAGGCCGGAGTCGATCATCAGGGCAAAGTAGAGGATGGCGAACATCAGCATCACGCCGGTCGGCGCGAGCTTGGTGATGCCTTCGAGCATCATCGGGCCGATCTTCGGCGCAAAACCGCCGAACAGCGCGAACAGGATCGGCACGATGATCAGGGCGATCAGCGCGGACAGGCGCTTGGTCATGATCAGGAACATGAACGTGATGACCATGGCAAAGCCAAGGAAAGTCAGCATAGGAATACTCCAGGCGTAGCGCGGCTAAGGAATGGCGAACCGGGTGGGGTCAGCGCAGAACGAGAGGCACGAGGTTTACGGGTGGAGTGGGGGCGAACAGGCGGGAGCGGGCGGACATCGGGAATCACCATTGTTGTTGTTAATAGCCGGTCTGTTGCCGGCAGTGGGCGCGATCCTAGACGCGTTAGCTTTCAGCCAGCTTTCGTTGATCAAACAGGTGAGGTGGAAATGACACACGGTCTCCAGGCTTGCGCAGATCAACATGTGGGAGGGCGTCAGCCCCCTCCCACATTCAGGGCAATTCGAGGCCGCCGGCGGCTTTGTGCAGTTTGCGCAGATGTTCGCCGACCTGCTTGAGGTTGGCCTCGCAGGCGGCGATTTCGGCTGAGCGTGACGGGTCCAGCAGCGCCCTCACCTCTTTGTCCAGTTCGCCGGTCAGGGATTGCAGCTGTTTCTGGCGCTCGGCGCTTTCCGATTCGAGGCGCTTTGATTCCGAGGGTTGCGGCAGGCCGTAGCCGCTGCTGCCGAGCAGTTCCGCCGGGCGACTGAGGAAGCCGCTGTTGGCGAGGATTTGTTGCAAGGTGGCGTTGGCTTTCTCCATGCCGCCGTTTTTCAGCTCGCGGGCGCCGAGGTAGCGCTGTTTGACTTCGTCCTGGGCCAGCATCAATTGTTTGCGAAAGCTCGCCTGTTCCAGCAGCAGTAGCGCGGCGCTGGTGCGCAGGTCGGCCTGGTCGAACCATTGGCGGCGCTCTTGCGCACTCAGGGACAGCCAGTCTTCGACCTGGGTCTGCTTGATCGGCAGGTGCTTGCGCAGCACGTCGAACATCGCTTGATAGCGCTCGCGGAACGAGTCGAAGTGATAGCCCAGGCGCAGCGCCTCGCGCTTGTCGTTCAATACGCTGGTGTCGGCCAGGCCGCGCGCCTGCAGGACCTCCAGCAGCCCGTTGGGCGTGATGTTGTCCAGGCCGGTCAGTTGCGGGTTGGCGCTGCCGCTGCGCAACAGTTTCAGGCCTTCGACCGCGCAGTTGTTGGACAGGAAGAAGTAGTTGCCGTCGTAGCTCCAGTGCATTTCAGCCGCGTGCTCGACGGTGTCCTCGATCTCTCGGCGCGACAGTTTCAGCGGCACCGAGGCGAGGCCGCGCAACTCGGTCTTGGTGTACTCGTCGATGACCTGGGCCAGCGGTAACACGAACAGTCGTGACGGGTACTTGCCCACCAGGCCATCCCAGCTCGACAGCTGTACGTCACCGACAAAGGCGCGGTAGGACAACACCAGATGCTGGTCCAGATCCAACCGACAGTCCGGGCCGCGAGGGCGACCGGGTGCGCAGATCACCAGGCGCAACATGCTGTGGCCCCAGCGACTGACCAGGTTCTGGTTGGCTTCGGCGAGCAGGTAGTCGATTTCGTAGACCCGTTCCGGGTCGACATGGCCCAGGGGCGTCTTGGCGAAATCGTTGCCGGCGTTGAGGAAGGCGTAGGTCTTGGCGCAGGTGTCTTGCTCGGGCGGCGCCCAGCCAAAGTGTTCCTTGTAATAGCGGAACAGCGCGGGGCGGCGGCAGGCGTAGCTCGGGTCGAGGAGGAAATACTCCATGTTGACCGCGACGAACTCCAGCGGGCTGCTGGTTTCGTAGAGGTCCGGGCTGCGCGCGATCTGGCGGTTGTGCTGCTCGCGTTCACCGCGGCGGCCGACGTATTGCGGCCAGCCGGCGAGGTCCAGCAGGCGTGGGTCGTCGCTGAAGGTGAAGCGGCGGTCGTTCTGGCCACGGCATTGATCGGGCAGGCCGATCAGGCCGGTGATGCTGTTCTGGCGGCTGCAACGGCGGATCAGCGTGCGCTCGTCGCTGGGCCACAGGCGCGCACGGTCGTAGATGTGGGTCAGTTCATGCAGCACGGTGGCGAGCATTTCCCGGCGCACGGTGCCGTGGGGGCGGTTGGTCTTGCGGGTGGCGGCGCTGCCGTCGGTCAGGCTGGCGAGCAGGTTGCGGTTCAGGTCCAGTTCGGACACCAGCGAGGCCTGGCCGTAGGCGTTTGCGGGCATCTTGTCGGTCCAGCCGACATCGATGCGCCGGTCCAACTGCTCGATAAAGCGCGGCGGCAGTGAGCGCAACGCTTCATCGATCAACGCCTGGCTGGCCTGCTGTTCGGCTGGGCTCAACCCTTCGGTTATGAGCCGCAGTTGCAGGCTGGCCTGGGCTACGCCGGCACACAGCAGCAGAGCCCCGGCCAGGAGCCAGGCGTTGAGACGCCTCACAGCGCGAGAATGGCTTCGGCGAGGGTCTGGTCGCTGGCATCACGGGCTTCCGGCACGCGGGTGCGCAGGGTGTCGAAGGCGGCTTCGAGCTGCGCGCCACGGATCTCGCCGTTGGTGGCGACGAAGCTGGCGGCGTCATCGTGGGCTTCGCGCACGATCTTGGAGTCGCGGATCGAGGTGGTGGTGTCCGAGGTGAAATCAATGGTGCGCCCGGAGGCGCGCACGATGATGTTACTGGTGGCCTTCAAGGTCTGCGCGTGGGCGACATCGGTCAACAACAGCAGGCCGAGAGCGGCGGCGATCAGCGGGCTACGCATGGAATGACTCCGAAATACAAAGATGGTTATTGGACGAGAATTGCTTGCGCCAGTTCAAGGTCACTGGCGTTTAGTTTTGGTTGGCTGCGGCGCAGACGATCCAGCGCTGATTCCAGTCGAGCCCCCCGCCATCGGCCGTCAGTGGCAATGAATGCGGCGGCATCATCCTGGGCGGCCAGTACCCACTTTCTGTCGAACGGCGCGGAGGTCACTTTGCTGGTGGCATACGCGCTCACGACCGTGCTCTGGGTGGACAGATCAAAGGCCGAAGCCAATGCTGACCAGCAGGCGGAAAACATCACAGGAACGATTAACAGGCGGTATGAAAGAGCCATGGGACTCGACAACTGAAAGCGAGCGCCAAGGCTAGCGCAATGCCCGGGCGAGAGCCAGCGCCGAGGCATCCGGGAGCGGCTGGCGCTGCCTTGTCCCGCCCTGTTATCAGATGGCCAGAATGGCTTGGGCCAGTTGCGCGTCTGTTGCGACGTTCAGTTGTGGCGCTTGCTGGCGGATCTGCGCGAGGGCGCTTTCCAGTTTGACGCCGCGAATGGCACCGGCACTGGCGACAAAGCTGGCGGCGTCGTCACGAGCGGCACGCACGACCTTGTTGTCACGCAGGGAGGACGTGGCATCGGAGCTCGCATCGGAGGTGGCTTTCAGCGCGCCGACGATGGAGTCGGTGGTGACGATGAAGCTGGACGCGTGGGCGTTGGCGGCGAAGGCCAACAGGGTGGCGGCACTCAGCAGGCGAAAACGGGACATGGGGTGACTCCTGTAGATGAACAAATAAGGTCGCGCAAAGCGGCCCCTGTGAAACGGATGTGGATGCCATTGGGCATCAGACGCCCGTTCTACACGGTTCGCTACGTGGTGAGCGGATATTAAGCCGCGGCCTGTCCATTCGAAAAGCGCCTTGACTGTCTAGTCACGCCAGAATGGCTTGGACAGCTCGACCAGGCGCTCGCCGGGGCTGATACCCGCGTCGGACAGCTCTCGCAGGTCGAGTTGGGCCAGTTGGTGGCGCTCGCGGGCCTGTTGCCGCCATCTGGCGAGCGTAGCGGCAGTGCGACGTAACAACGAGGTGCGCGGGGTCGGTGGGTTCATGGGGAGCGCCTTTCATGGTGTTTTTGGAAGACCATGTTGAGCGGATCGTTTCGACCGATACAGATACACCGATGTTTAATTGTACTGCTTAATTGTTATATTTATTAAACTGTACTGGTTGATCTGCAAGCTATCTGTTCGGGGGCAAAAACACCCAAGCCCAGAAACAACAAAGCCCACCTCCGGTTACCCGGGGCGGGCTTTGCTTAACGAATCAGGTTGCTGGCTGTGGACCCGTCAGGTCAGGGCCAGCGAGCGCCTATTAGCGCCAGAACGGCTTGCTCAGCTCTTCGTAGCGTTGTGCTTCGCTGATACCGGCGTCAGCCAGCAGACGCGAGTCCAGACGAGCCAGTTGATGGCGGCTGGAGATGCGGCGCTGCCACAACATCAGGTTGGCGATAACGCGCAGAGGCATGGAAGCCTGGGTGTTTACAGCTTTCTCTTCGAAGAACAGATCGGAACTGAGTGTACGTTCCATGATGACATCCTTCCGCTTGTGGCGGGATTAGGTAGTGGTTTAACTGATGCCAATGATCCTCCTCCCGCGCAAGACTCTCTAGATACAGTTCACCTGTATTGTGAGGGGCCAGTTAACTGTTTATGGCGGCTGTACTGTACGGAAATGGGGCAACTGTACCTGTCTGCACTGATTGGGTGCAAAATAGGCATTTTTGAAGGGGCGTGTGGGATATTTCGGTAGGAAAAGACCAGTACAGCAGTACAGTTTTTCCAAGGAGAGGGGGTGGTGCAACCGAGCTGATGAAACTGTGTGTGCATCAGCTCGGCTGTGTATCGATCAATCCTTGAGCATGTGCCCGGTTTCTTCCAGGTTAATGTGCCAGCTCAGGGCTTCGCGCAGGATGTGCGGGGTGTGGCCACCAATCGCACAAGCGGCGTCGAAGTACTTGTTCAGCGCGTCGCGGTAGGCTGGGTGCACACAGTTGTCGATGATCACCCGTGCGCGCTCCCGTGGCGCCAGGCCACGCAGGTCGGCGAGGCCCACTTCGGTCACCAGGATGTCGACGTCATGCTCGGTGTGGTCGACGTGGCTGACCATTGGCACCACGCTGGAAATCGCCCCGGCCTTGGCAATCGATTTGGTTACGAAGATCGCCAGGTGCGCGTTACGAGCGAAGTCGCCCGAGCCGCCAATCCCGTTCATCATCCGTGTCCCGCACACGTGCGTGGAGTTGACGTTGCCGTAGATGTCGAACTCCAGCGCGGTGTTGATCGCGATGATGCCCAGGCGGCGAACCACTTCCGGGTGGTTGGAGATTTCCTGCGGGCGCAGCACCAGTTTGTCCTTGTAGTGCTCCAGGTTGCCGAACACGTTGCTGTTGCGACGCTCCGACAGGGTGATCGAACTGCCGGAGGCGAAACTCAGCTTGCCGGCGTCAATCAGGTCGAACGTCGAGTCCTGCAGCACTTCCGAATACATGGTCAGGTCTTCGAACGGCGAATCGATCAAGCCACACATCACGGCGTTGGCGATGTTGCCGATCCCGGCCTGCAGCGGGCCGAGCTTGTTGGTCATACGGCCGGCGTCCACTTCCTGCTTGAGGAAGTTGATCAGGTGGCTGGCGATGCCTTGGGTTTCGGCGTCCGGCGGCGTCACCGTGGAAGGTGAGTCGGGCTTGTTGGTGATCACGATGGCGACGATCTTCTCCGGCGGAATCGGGATCGCGGTGCTGCCAATGCGGTCGTCGACTTTTACCAGCGGGATCGGCGTGCGCGTCGGCCGATAGGTCGGGATGTAGATGTCGTGCAGACCTTCCAGGTTCGGGTTGTGCGCCATGTTGATCTCGACGATCACTTGCTTGGCGAAAATCGCGAAACTGGCCGAGTTGCCCACGGAAGTGGTCGGCACGATATGGCCTTGTTCGGTGATCGCGACGGCTTCGATCACGGCAATGTCAGGCAGCTTGAGCTGGTTGTTGCGCAGTTGCTCGACGGTTTCCGACAAATGCTGGTCGATGAACATCACTTCGCCGGCGTTGATCGCCTTGCGCAGGGTGCTGTCGACCTGGAACGGCATGCGTCGCGACAGCACGCCGGCTTCGGTCAGTTGCTTGTCGAGGTCGTTGCCCAGGCTTGCGCCGGTCATCAGGGTGATTTTCAGCGGCGACGTCTTGGCACGTTCGGCCAGGGCTTGAGGCACGGCCTTGGCTTCACCGGCACGGGTGAAGCCGCTCATGCCGACGGTCATGCCGTCCTCAATCAGTGCGGCGGCATCAGCCGCGCTCATGACCTTGTTCAACAGCGAAGGCAAGCGGATACGATCACGGTACATGGATTGTTATCTCGAGATACGGAGGCAAGGTGTGCAGTTTAGTGATTTCAAAAAATTTCGGCCCGCTACCATGGTCGAATGCCGGGCAGCGATTTAGGGCCTTTGGTCGGTTTTCATGCTGCAATAAAAAACCCTAGCCTACTGGAGGCCAGGGTTTCGGGTATTGCGCTGGCGCAGTGTTATTCGACAGCCTTGACCATGTCTTCGATAACTTTCTTGGCGTCGCCGAAGACCATCATGGTTTTGTCCAGGTAGAACAGCTCGTTGTCCAGGCCGGCATAGCCGCTGGCCATCGAGCGCTTGTTGACGATGATGGTCTTGGCCTTGAACGCTTCGAGGATCGGCATGCCGGCAATCGGCGAGTGCGGGTCGTTCTTGGCGGCCGGGTTGACCACGTCGTTCGCGCCGAGCACCAGTACTACGTCAGCCTGGCCGAATTCGGAGTTGATGTCTTCCATCTCGAACACCTGGTCGTAAGGTACTTCGGCCTCGGCCAGCAGCACGTTCATGTGTCCGGGCATACGGCCGGCCACCGGGTGGATCGCGTACTTGACGGTCACGCCGCGGTGGGTCAGCTTTTCGGTCAACTCCTTGAGTGCGTGCTGTGCGCGTGCCACCGCCAGGCCATAGCCCGGCACGATGATCACGGTATCGGCGTTGGTCAGCAGGAACGTGGCGTCGTCGGCCGAGCCGGACTTCACCGGGCGCGCTTCTTTCGAACCGGCCGCAGCTCCGGTATCCGGCGCATTGCCGAAACCGCCGAGCAGCACATTAAAGAAGGAGCGGTTCATCGCCTTACACATGATGTACGACAGAATCGCGCCGCTTGAGCCCACCAGGGAGCCGGCGATGATCAGCATCGAGTTGTTCAGCGAGAAGCCGATCCCTGCCGCTGCCCAGCCGGAGTAGCTGTTGAGCATCGACACCACCACCGGCATATCGGCGCCGCCGATCGGGATGATGATCAGCACGCCCAGCACAAACGCCAGCGCCAGCATCAGCGCGAAGGCGCTGAGGTTGCCGGTGAACATGAAGGTCAGGCCAAGCCCCAGCGTGGTCAGGCCGAGCACCAGGTTCAGTTTGTGCTGGCCGGCGAACTGTACCGGTGCGCCTTGGAACAGACGGAACTTGTACTTGCCCGACAGCTTGCCGAAGGCGATCACCGAACCGGAGAAGGTGATGGCGCCGATAGCGGCGCCGAGGAACAGCTCCAGGCGATTACCTGCGGGGATCGAGTCGCCCAAGTTTTTGACGATGCCCAACGATTGCGGCTCGACCACGGCGGCAATGGCGATAAACACCGCTGCCAGGCCGATCATGCTGTGCATGAAGGCGACCAGTTCCGGCATCTTGGTCATTTCCACGCGCTTGGCCATGATCGAACCGGCGGTGCCGCCGATCAGCAGGCCAACGATCACGTAGCCAATGCCGGCGGTGGCAAGCTCAGCGCCCAGCTTATAGATGAGGCCCACGGTGGTCAGTACCGCCAGCGCCATGCCGAGCATGCCGAACAGGTTGCCGCGTCGCGAAGTGGTTGGGTGCGACAGGCCTTTGAGGGCCTGGATGAAACAGATCGACGCAATCAGGTAGAGCGTCGTCACGAGATTCATGCTCATTACTTCGGCGCCTCTTCTTTTGCTTTCGGGGCTTTCTTCTTGAACATCTCAAGCATCCGACGGGTCACCAGGAAACCGCCGAACACGTTGACCGCTGCCAGCGCCACGGCCAGGGTGCCCATGGTCTTGCCCAGCGGAGTCACGGTCAGTGCGGCGGCCAGCATTGCGCCGACGATCACGATCGCCGAGATCGCGTTGGTCACGGCCATCAGTGGTGTGTGCAGTGCGGGGGTAACGTTCCAGACCACGTGGTAACCGACATAAATCGCCAGCACAAAGATGATCAGGTTGTAGATACCGGGGGAGATAAGCTCTTCCATCGTCTGAATCCCTGCTTAGGCGTTTTTGCGGATGACTTGGCCGTCGCGGCACATCAGGCACGCGGCGACGATGTCGTCTTCGAGGTTGATTTCAAACTGCCCTTCCTTGTTGAAGACCAGCTTCAGGAAGTCCAGCAGGTTGCGCGCATACAGGGCCGATGCGTCAGCGGCGACGGCACCTGCCAGGTTGGTCGGGCCGCAAATGATCACGCCGTTTTCCACTACCACCTGATCGGCGACAGTCAGCGGGCAGTTGCCACCTTGAGCGGCGGCGAGGTCGATCACCACCGAGCCGGGCTTCATCTGTGCAACCGTGTCGGCGCTGAGCAGGGTCGGGGCCTTGCGGCCCGGGATCAGGGCGGTGGTGATGACGATGTCGGCCTGCTTGGCGCGTTCGTGGACGGCCAGAGCCTGGCGTTGCATCCAACTGGTTGGCATCGGGCGCGCATAACCGCCGACGCCGACGGCGCATTCACGCTCTTCGTCGGTTTCGTAGGGCACGTCGACGAACTTGGCGCCGAGGGATTCGATCTGCTCCTTCACGGCCGGGCGCACGTCAGACGCTTCGATCACAGCCCCCAGGCGTTTCGCCGTGGCGATGGCCTGCAGGCCCGCAACACCAGCGCCGAGGATCAGCACGCGCGCGGCTTTTACCGTACCGGCGGCAGTCATCAGCATCGGCATGAAGCGTGGGTAGTGATGGGCGGCCAGCAACACGGCCTTGTAACCGGCGATGTTGGCCTGGGACGACAGCACGTCGAGGCTCTGGGCCCGCGAAGTACGCGGCGCGGCTTCGAGCGCGAAGGCAGTGATGCCCCGCTCGGCCAGCTTGGCGATGGTTTCGTTGCTGAACGGATTGAGCATGCCCACCAACACGGTGCCGCTTTTGATCAGCGTCAGTTCGCTGTCGCTGGGAGCCACCACTTTTAGGATCAGCTCGGCGCCGAATGCATCGCTGGCGCTGCCTATGGTTGCACCTGCCGTTTCATAGGCACTGTCGACGATGCTGGCTTTGATGCCCGCCCCGCTTTGTACAGTGACCTTATGGCCCTGGCCGATCAGCTTCTTGATGGTTTCCGGGGTGGCAGCCACCCGCGTTTCACCGGTCTGGGTTTCGAGAGGAACACCAATGTGCACGTCAAATCTCCTGCATGATCTTTTTGCTTTTGATCTTATTGTAAAAAGGCCAGCGCACCGTGAGTGGCACATCTGGGGCGGCCGATCAGCACGATCCCGCTGAAATGACAGCGGGGCGCGGCATTTTGCAGGCGAACTTTACGGCCTTCAAGGGATTATGACGGGTGACGAAAAATTAACTACAAGTCACCCTGTGACTGATTGCCGCAATGCTTTTAAATAACCCATTTAAATACAGATACTTAACCTGACTACTCTGGATTTTCGTGGTTTCGCAATCGCCGTTGTGAATAGTCGGGCATTGGCCGGTAATAGTCGCTACAAGCCATGAGGGTTATGGCTTTGAGCCATATTTTCGTCGAGCAGGTACAGTTTTCTTAAATGCGACATTTACGGATATCTGTAGTATTTGATGTTATCTGACTACATAGTCCATAAGTGGCGTTTGGTCCTTAGATTCCTGGGCTGTAGCGCTGCGACTGGTCGATCAGCCAATCCCTGAAGGCGTGCAGGGATGCGGATTCGACTTTTCTGTCAGGAATCATCAAGTAATACGCCTTCGAGTTGCTCAGCGCTTCGGGGCTTGCGATTACCAGTTGGTGCTCGTTCAGTTCGCGCTGGATGAGGAACGGTGGAATCAGCGCAATGCCCATGTCATGCATGGCCGCCTGGGACAACATCGAGAATAGCTCGTAACGGGGGCCTGTCATGTCGCGAGGTATGTTCAGTTGTTGCGCGTTGAACCACTGGCGCCAGGCATAGGGCCGCGTGGTTTGCTGCAGCAATGGCAGTTCGGCGATTTCCTGGGGGCTGAAGTGTGTGCGGCTGCCGAGTAAGCGCGGGCTGCACACGGGGACGGGGTTTTCTCCCATCAGCCGGTGGGACTCGGTACCGGACCAGTCGGCATCGCCGAAATAGATCGCGGCGTCGAATTCGGTGTCGGCAAACAGGAAGGGGCGCGTGCGGTTGGTGAGGTTGACCGTGACTTCCGGGTGCTGGCGCTGAAAGTCCTTGAGGCGAGGGATCAGCCATTGGGTGCCAAAGGTCGGCACCACCGCCAGCTCGATGACGTTCGCGCCCTGCTGGCCCATGACCGACAAGGTGTCGCGTTCCACCGCGTCCAATTGCGTGGCGACGCGACGGCTATACGACAGGCCCGCTTCCGTCAGCTTGACCCCGCGCCGCGAGCGGCGAAACAGCTCGACACTTAAAAACTCCTCAAGGCTGGCGATCTGTCGGCAAATGGCGCCTTGAGTGATGGAAAGCTCCTGCGCAGCCTTGGTAAAGCTCTCGTGGCGGGCCGCAGCTTCAAAGCTGATAAGGGCGGTGGTGCTGGGGATTTTTCTGCGCATGTACCTTGTCCTCACATATAAGGCGCATTTGCGCCCTTCTCGGCTATTACGGAGTGAGAAATTAGCACAAGCCTATGCAAAAACCTCGTTTGCCCTCTGCGCTTGCCGGGCCTAGTCTGCATCCACGACTTCTGATTTTCTTTGCGAGGACTTATTCATGGCTGGCAAGGCAAGCTTCAACTGGATCGATCCGCTGCTGCTGGATCAACAGCTCACCGAAGAAGAGCGCATGGTGCGCGACAGTGCTGAGCAATTCGCCCAGGACAAGTTGGCGCCAAGGGTGCTCGAAGCCTTCCGCCATGAAAAGACCGACCCTGCGATCTTCCGCGAGATGGGTGAGACCGGCTTGTTGGGCGCGATGATTCCCGAGCAGTACGGCGGCAGTGGCCTGAATTATGTCTGCTATGGGTTGATTGCGCGTGAGGTCGAGCGAGTCGACTCCGGCTATCGCTCGATGATGAGTGTGCAGTCGTCACTGGTCATGGTACCGATCAATGAGTTCGGCACCGAAGCGCAAAAACAGAAATACCTGCCGAAACTGGCGTCGGGTGAGTGGATCGGTTGCTTCGGTCTGACCGAGCCTGACCACGGGTCCGACCCAGGCGCGATGATTACCCGGGCGCGCAAGGTGGATGGCGGCTACAGCCTGACCGGCGCCAAGATGTGGATCACCAACAGCCCGATCGCCGATGTGTTCGTGGTGTGGGGCAAGGATGATGCCGGTGATATCCGCGGCTTTGTCCTGGAGAAAGGCTGGAAAGGCCTGAGCGCTCCGGCGATTCACGGCAAGGTCGGCCTGCGGGCTTCCATTACCGGCGAGATCGTCATGGACAACGTGTTCGTGCCCGACGAGAACATCTTCCCGGATGTGCGTGGCTTGAAAGGCCCCTTCACCTGCCTTAACTCCGCTCGGTACGGGATCTCCTGGGGTGCGCTGGGTGCTGCCGAGTTCTGCTGGCACACCGCTCGCCAATACACCCTTGATCGTCATCAGTTCGGTCGGCCATTGGCGGCGACCCAACTCATCCAGAAGAAGCTCGCGGACATGCAGACCGAGATCACTCTGGCCCTGCAAGGCTGCCTGCGCCTGGGGCGGATGAAGGATGAAGGCACTGCGGCGGTGGAAATTACTTCGATCATGAAGCGCAATTCCTGCGGCAAGTCGCTGGATATCGCACGCATGGCGCGGGATATGCTGGGCGGCAACGGTATCTCCGATGAGTTCGGGGTGGCGCGTCACCTGGTAAACCTGGAGGTGGTGAACACCTATGAAGGTACCCACGATGTACACGCCTTGATTCTGGGGCGTGCGCAAACCGGTCTTCAGGCGTTCTATTAATAGGAGCACGGGCATGGGCGCGCTTTCGCATCTGCGGGTACTGGATTTGTCGCGAGTACTGGCGGGCCCCTGGGCCGGGCAGATTCTCGCGGATCTTGGGGCTGAAGTGATCAAGGTCGAGCGGCCGGGTAATGGTGACGACACGCGTGCCTGGGGGCCACCCTTCCTCAAGGACGCTTATGGCGAGAACACCAGTGAGGCGGCGTATTACCTGTCCGCCAACCGCAACAAAGAGTCGGTGACCATCGACTTCACGCAGCCGGAGGGGCAGAAGCTGGTGCGTGACCTGGCGGCGAAGTCCGACATCCTGATCGAGAATTTCAAGGTGGGCGGCCTGGCGGCGTATGGGTTGGACTATGCGTCGCTCAAGGAGGCCAACCCGGCGTTGATCTATTGCTCTATCACCGGGTTTGGCCAGACGGGACCTTATGCGGCTCGTGCGGGCTACGACTTCATGATCCAGGGGTTGGGCGGACTCATGAGCCTGACGGGGCGACCGGAAGGTGATGAGGGCGCGGGGCCGGTGAAAGTGGGGGTGGCGTTGACTGACATCCTCACGGGGCTCTATTCAACGGTGGCGATCCTGGCGGCGCTGGCTCATCGCGAGCGTGACGGCGGCGGGCAACATATTGATATGGCGCTGCTGGATGTGCAGGTGGCTTGCCTGGCCAACCAGGCGATGAACTACCTGACGACAGGCGTGCCGCCAAAGCGCTTGGGTAATGCGCATCCGAATATCGTGCCTTATCAGGATTTCCCTACGGCCGATGGCGATTTCATCCTGACGGTGGGGAATGATGGGCAGTTCCGTAAGTTCGCGGAGGTGGCGGGTCAGCCGCAATGGGCGGATGACCCGCGTTTCGCGACCAATAAGGTGCGGGTGGCCAATCGTGCGGAACTGATTCCCTTGATCCGCCAGGCGACGGTGTTCAAGACGACGGCCGAGTGGGTATCGCAGTTGGAGCGAGTCGGCGTGCCGTGTGGGCCGATCAATGATCTGGCACAGGTGTTCGCGGATGCCCAGGTCAAGGCGCGCGGGCTGGCGATTGAGTTACCTCATGCGCTGGCGGGGATGGTGCCTCAGGTTGCCAGTCCCATCCGGTTATCCAAGACCCCCGTGGAGTACCGCAGTGCGCCTCCTCTATTGGGTGAGCATACGGTCAGGGTGTTGCAGGAAGTACTGGGGTTGCTGCCGGCGAATGTGGCCGCTTTAAAAGAGGCTGGGGTTATCTGAGTCCTCTCTTCTATATAGAGAGCGGTGAAGGGCTCTATATAGAAGAAAGTTGGTGATTTTTTAGCCAATCCTAACTAATGGTTAAATAAGCAAAATTAAGGG